>CAVWCL010000001.1:0-790225 GCA_963753485.1 uncultured Actinomycetota bacterium
GGGGACTGCGTAGTGATTGAGATGGCCCTGGAGGACCCGTCTCAGCCACATGCCCTGTTCCTGGAGCGGCCAATGGCGGCGTCGCTTCAACTCGACCTTGATCTGTTGCAGCTTCGCCCGCATCCGCTTCGCGATCGTGATGCGCTTGATCCAGAATCTGCCGCCCCTGCGGGACTTCGCGCAGATGTGCGTGAAGCCGAGGAAGTCGAACGTGTCTGGTTTGGCATCCCCACGCTTGGCCCGTCGCCAGGCGGCGTGGCGGCCGAACTCGATCAGCCGTGTCTTCTCCGGGTGCAGCGCTAGCCCGAACTGCGCGAAACGCTCTCGCAGGTCAGCCAGAAACTGCCGCGCTTCCTGTTCATGTTCGAACCCGACCACGAAGTCGTCGGCATACCGCACGGTGACCACGTCACCGTCGGCCCGAGTCCGCCGCCAGTGGTCGACCCACAGGTCGAAAACGTAGTGCAGAACCACGTTGCCCAGCAGCGGCGACAGCGACGCCCCTAATGAGCAGCGCTGGGTTATGCGCAGCGTCGACCTGTTCGACCTGGTCAGGGTGGTGCCGGGGGTCGAACACTACGCATAACGCGCCGAGGATTCCGATCAGAGGTTCGGCATGGTGCCGAGCCGCATGATCGGAGGTCGCTGTGATGGTGGCTTTGTCCGCGCTGGTGTCGGATCTGGACGCGGAGTTGCGGCGTCTGGGCTACAAGGACTCGACGATGGTCTGGTATCGGAACTGCTGGCGCCGCTTGGAGAGGTTCTTCGCGGCCCGTGGTGTCGAGGAGTTCTCTCTGGACGTGGCGATGGCCTGGGTCGATGCGGCGGTGGGCGGCTTCTTCGACAAGGAGCAGGCGGGCACGCTCAGACCAACTGATGTCTATCTGTTCAGGGTTGCCCAGATGCTGGAGGATTACGCGGTCCACGGGGCGGTGCTGCGCCGCTACTCCCGGTCGGTGAGCAAGCTGGACGGGCCGGGTGCCGAGGCGATCGCACGGTTCCAGGGGTGGCTTCGGGCCGCTGAGCGCTCCGCGTCGACCGTGCGCACGTATGGGACGTTGGCCGGGGAGTTCGTCGCGTTCGCCGGCACCCGCGGCGGGCTGGCGTGTTGCGCTGCCGGCACGGTCGAGGCGTTCGTCGCCACCCTGACCGGCTACCAGATCAAGACGGTTGAGCAGAAACTGTGCGCGGTACGGTCGTTTCTCCGGTTCGCCGCCGCTGACGGTCTGGTGGAGGCCGGCGTGCTGGGTGCGGTGCCGGCGGTGCGTGCCAGTAAGCAGGCCAGGGTGCCGTCGGTGTGGGATCCCGGCCAGGTGGCCCGGATCCTGGCCGCGATCGACCGCGGCAACCCGTGCGGGAAACGGGATTACGCGATCATTGTGCTGATCGCTCGGCTCGGGCTACGCGGCATCGACGTCAAACGGCTGGAGTTCGCCGACTTCGACTGGCCGGGCAACCGGTTGTTCGTGGTCCAGGCCAAGACCGGGCACCGGGTGCAACTGCCGTTGCTGAAGGAGGTCGGCTGGGCGGTGATCGACTACATTCGCCATGGCCGACCGGTCTGCGACCGTCCGCAGGTGTTTCTGCGCCACCACGCCCCGATCAGCCCGTTCTCCGACCAGGACCATCTGCATCAGATCCTGGTCAAGCACGCCCGGGTGGCGCACGTGCCGGTCAGCGACAAACGCCGCCACGGCATGCATTCGCTGCGGCACTCGCTGGCCACGAAGTTGATGGAGGACGGCACACCGGTCGAGCAGATCGCCGACATCCTCGGCCATCAATCAGTTCAATCCACGGGTGTGTACTTGAAGTCGTCGCTGGGGCTGTTGGCCAAGTGCGCCCTGGACCCGGACACACCAGAGCGGGAGTCGGCACGATGAGCCCCGACATCCCCCTGGCCGACGCGATCACCGCGCTGGTGGCGGAGAAACGCGCCGTCGGCTACAAGTACGCCGCCGAGGAGCGGGTGCTGGCCCGGTTCGCCGTGTTCTGCCACCGTGAGTTCCCTGCACTGGCAGTACTCGACCAGGTCGCGGTCGAGGCGTGGCTGTCAGCCGCCCGGCGGCGTGGGGTCACCCCGGCGACGTTGCAGGGCCTGGCCGCGCCGGTGCGGGAGTTGGCCCGGTGGCTGGGCCGCCGCGGCGTGCCGGCCTACGTGCTGCCGCAGGGCGCGCTGCCGCGGCCGGCCCGCTACGTCCCGCACATCTACACCGATCAGGAACTGGCCGCGCTGTTCGCCCAGACTGACCGCTGCCGGTACTGTGCTGAGGTTCCGTTGCGGCATCTGGTCATGCCGGTGTTGTTCCGCACGATCTACGCCTGCGGCCTGCGGGCCTCCGAAGCCCGCCTGCTACGCACCGGCGACGTCGACCTCAGTACCGGCGTGCTGCAGATCCGCGACGCCAAAGGCGGTAAAGACCGGCAGGTGCCCGTCCACGGGTCGTTGCGCGAACGGCTCGCCGGCTACCACGCCCACGTTGGGCGCTTTGGTGGGGACTGGTTCTTCCCCGCAACGGCCGGGAAGCCGCTGACACTCGGCAACGTCTACCACAACTTCCGCCGATTCCTGTGGCAGGCCCGCATTCCCCACGGCGGTCCAGGCCACGGCCCGCGCGTACATGATCTTCGTCATGCCTTTGCGGTCCACAATCTACGGTCGTGGTTCGCCCGTGGCCAGGACGTCGGCGCGTTGCTGCCGGTCCTGCAAACCTACATGGGTCATTACTCGATCTCCGATACCGCCTACTACCTCCGGCTGACCGCCGAGTCCTACCCGCACATCACCGCCCAGGTCCAACGCGTCATCGGCGACATCGTCCCACCCATCACCGCCGGGCCCCATCATGGCCACTGACTTCGCGGTCTTACTCCGCCGCTTCTTCACCACGCACCTGGCCGGGCTACGCGGCTGCTCACCCAACACGATCGGATCCTACCGCGACACGTTCAAACTCCTGGTCACCTACTTCCGCGACGAGGCATCTATCCCACCGGAAAAGCTCACCCTCGATCGCATCGACGCCGCCGCGATCGCCGGTTTCCTGAACTGGCTGGAGGCCAGCAGGCACAACAGCACCTCGACCCGCAACCAGCGGCTGGCCGCGGTCAGTTCGTTCTACCGGTGGCTGCAATCTCAGGACCCCACCCAGCTGGCCTGCTGCCAGGACATCCTCGCCATCCCCGCCAAGAAGCAGACCCAACCGGCCGTCCATCACCTGACCGTCGAGCAGACCCGCCGGCTGCTGGCCGCGCCCGACCGCACCACCCGGCGAGGCCGCCGCGACGCGACCCTGCTGGCTACCCTCTACGACACCGGCGCCAGAGTCCAGGAACTGGCCGACCTCGCCGTGCGCGACATCCGCCCGCAACCCCCCGCCCTGGCCGTCTTGACCGGCAAAGGCGGCAAGACCCGCCACGTCCCCCTCACCGACAACACGGTCGCACTGCTGGAGGCATACCTGGCCGAACACCACCTCGACACCCCCGGCTACGACGACCATCCGCTGTTCGTCAACCAGCACGGCGGCAAGCTCAGCCGCGGCGGGATCGCCTGGATCATCGACAAATACCTCGCCAGGATCGCCGACAAAACACTCACCAACATCAATATTAGCCCGCATACCCTGCGCCATTACGTGGACGGCCGGGTTATGTGGCCGGTAGAGATGACTGCGCTGGCGGGGACGCCGCGCTGGCCTGTTCCGGCCACATAACCCGGAGTGCGGATCGACCCGTCCTTGGCCCTCGCCTGGATCCAGTAGGGGCCTGTAGCGGGTTTCCCGCGCGAGAGATCGACGGTGATGTCTTAGATCGCGGCGGCGAAGAATCGCCTTCTGTTCACCATGACCAGAAGGGCCGATTCCTATGGCAGCAGCAAATGTCCGCGAGGCCTCGGCGCGGGTGATCGTCGCGTTGATGGCGGCGGGCAGGTCGAGGACGACGATCAAACGCCACCAAGCGGAGTACAACGCGTTCGCCAAGTTCCTCGAGGGCGGCGGTCAGGCACTGCCGACCGAGGCGGCGTGCCTCGACTTCGTCGCAGAGCGATCAGGGTGCAGGCTCGCGGACCTACGCGAGCCGACGAGTTCCAGGCCTGCTCAACTCGCACGCCGGCCCCTGATCCTGCTGATGGAATGCCTGGATGAGGGCACCCCCCAGGTGGGCCAGGCCACAACGCCGCTGGTCGATCGCTGCCCAGCGCCTTTCCGCACGGCCAGGGACGGGTACCTCGCGGCGTGCCGGGTGCAGGGCAACGCTGAGGCTAGCGTCGTTACGAAGCAACGCGCCGCGGACCAGTTCCTTGCATACCTCGACGAGGTCGGCCGGACAACTCTCGATCAGGCGGAGGCCCGTGACCTGGCTGGGTTCTGGGCCCGGCGCCAGCGCCGGGGTTACGCCCCGAAGACCACCGGCACGATGCGCTCGGCGTTGGCCGACTTCCTGCGTCATCTGCACCAGGCCGGGCAGATTCGCGAAGACCTGGCCCAGCGCCTGCCACCCCAGCGCTACCCACGGCGGGGCGCGTCGGCCCCGTACCTGTGGACGGCTGAGGATGTTCGTCTGGTCTTGGACCAGATCGACAGGCAATCCGCGATCGGCAAACGTGACTACGCGATGGTTCTGCTGACCGCCAGGCTCGGGTTGAGGGTCGGCGATCTGCGCCGCTTGGAGCTCGGATGGTTCGACTGGCGGGCCAAGACCCTGGCGTTGACGCAGCACAAGACCGGCGTGGCGTTGACGTTGCCGTTACCGGGCGACGTCGGGTGGTCTGTGATCGACTACGTTCGCCACGGCCGGCCCGAGGCGGACTGTCCGCAGGTGTTCGTGAAACATCGTTATCCGTTTACAGCTTTCGGTTCGTCCACATCGGCGGGCTGCCGGCTGCGCTACTACGCGCGGCGGGCCGGGGTTGTGTTCCCGGCCGGGCGCTCGCACGGCCTGCACTCGCTGCGCGGCGCATTGGCGGTCGCGATGCTCCAGACCGACACACCACCGCCGGTTGTCACGGCGGTCCTGGGTCACGCGGCTGGTAAGACAACCGCCGCGCACTACCTCAGGCTCGACACCGAGCACCTGCGCCGTTGCTGCCTGGACGTCGAGGATGTTCTCACCGCAGCGCAAGGGGCGCGGTCGTGAACGCGCTGACGCTGCCTGACCTGATCGACACGCTGGTCGCGGTACGCCGCGCTGGCGGGTTCCGGTACAACAGCCAGCAACGGGTGTTGCGCCAGTTCGCCGAGCACGCCCGCCGGGAAGGCTACGCGGACGGCTCGATCGTCAAAGAAGCGGTCGAGGATTTCCTCTACGGTCGTCATCTCAAGGCGTCCACCATTCGCCGCGAGGAGATCGTCCTGCGTGAGCTGGCCGAACACGTCCGGCAGTTCGGCTGGCAAGCGTGGGCGCCGGCGACGCTGACCGGGGTGAAGACCCCGCACCGGCCGCCGCCGTACGTGTTCAGCGACGACGAGATCCGCCGCCTCTTCCACGTCATCGACACCCAGCAGCTGTCCGAGATGTCGAACAGGGCGCTGGTCGATCCGGTGCTGTTTCGGGTGTTCTACGCCACCGGGCTGCGCCTATCGGAAGGGCTCAATCTAGAACTACGTGACTTCGACCCGGCCCGTGCGACCATCGAGGTACGCGACGGTAAGAACCACGAGAACCGCCTCGTGCCCGTCACCGGCCGTCTGGCCGCCACCCTGCAGAGCTATATCGCGGCCGCCCACCCGCGCCCCGTGCCGGCCCACAAGCTGTTCTATACCGGCGACCCGGCCAAGCCGGCCGACAAGTCCACGATTTACAACAGGTTCCGTCGTTACCTCATCGACGCGGACATCCCTCATTTCCCGGGAGGCCCGCACATCCATTCGCTGCGCCACGGCTTCGCCGTCCAGAACCTGCGTCGGTGGGCGGCCGACGGCGCGGACCTCAGAGTGATGCTGCCATATCTGTCCGCGTATATGGGTCACGCCGACCTGCGCGGAACCCAGTACTACCTCCAGCTGACCGCGGACGCGCATCCCGAGGTCGCCGCCATGGCCCAAGCCAGGTTCGGCTACGTCATCCCGGAACCGGTCGCGTCACAAGCAGGCCAGCGGTGAGCCGCGTCAACCCGGTCGGCGGGGATCCGGCCGGCAGGTGGCTGTCGAGGTTCCTCACCAACTACCTGGCCGGTGAACGGGACCTGTCCGCCCAGACCATCGCCTCCTACCGGGACGCGATCAGACTGCTGCTGACTTGGTTTCGCGATATAAGGGGAACCCGGCCCGAGAAGCTGCGCCTCGCCGACTTGGACCGGGCGCGGGTGCTCTCCTTCCTGGACTGGCTCGAGGCCGCACGCGGCAACTCGGCGGCGACCCGCAACCAGCGCCTGGCCGTCATCAAGTCGTTCGTCCGGTACGCCGCGGTTGAGCGGCCAGAGTTCCTCGAACAAGCCACCCAGATCCTTGCTGTCAAACAGAAGAAGACCCCGGCCGCTGACCTGGGCCACCTTACCGGCAGCGAGGTCAAAGCTCTGCTGTCCGAACCAGACGCAGCCACCCGGCGCGGGCTGCGCGATACGGTCCTGCTTTCCATGCTCTACGACACGGCCGCCCGCGTCCAAGAGATCTGCGACCTGAACGCCTCCGACGTGCGCGCGGCCCGCCCGATGCTGGTATCGCTGCGCGGTAAGGGTTGCAAGACCCGGCGGGTTCCGCTGATGGACCCCACAGCCCATCTCGTGGAGGACTACCTCAAGCGGCGCGCGCCCCACCTTGGCGTCGGCGCTGACGCTGACCCGCTGTTCAGCGGGCCGGAACAGACCCGACTCACCCGGTGGGGCGTAACGAAAATCCTCGCCAGACATGTCCAATCCCTGCGCCGCCGCGAACCCGGCTATGCGGCCGGTATGAATGTCACGCCGCACGTGATTAGAAGGACCCGCGCGATGCACCTGCTCGAAGCCGGAGTTAACCTGATCTACATACGTGACTTGCTCGGCCACGCCGACGTGTCCACCACCGAGATCTACGCCCGCGCCGACGCGGAGGCGAAACGCAAAGCCATCGAAAGCGCCTACCAGTCGCTCACCCCCGAGCGTTTGCCTGACTGGACAGCAGACCAAGATCTCCTCGAATGGCTTGACCACGCCGGTCGGTGACACCCGGGTTATGTGGCCGGAACAGGCCAGCGCGGCGTCCCCGCCAGCGCAGTCATCTCTACCGGCCACATAACCCGGCCGTCCACGTAATGCCGCTTATGTGGAATTCCACATAAGCGGCACAGCAAGGCCATGCACCTCTACGACGCCGGCATCCCGTTGCCCTACATCCGCGACATCCTCGGACACGTCGACCTGAGCACCACCGAAATCTACGCACGCGCCTCAACCGAAGCCAAACGCAGAGCCCTCGAAGCCGCCTACACCGACATCGTCACCAACGAGCTACCCGAATGGAACCAAGACCCCGAACTACTCAACTGGCTCGCCGCACTGTGAGCCTCCACGCCCGACAGGAGTTATGCGCAGTGTTCGACCCCCGGCACCACCCTGACCAGGTCGAACAGGTCGACGCTGCGCATAACCCAGCGCTGCTCATTAGGGGCGTTATGTTCAGCTGAACATAACGCCCCCTGGGGGGAGCCCCGTTCCGTCGGCGTCCACTGGCCGTTCTCGACCACCCCCACGGTCAACCATCGATCGATCAACCGCAGGACCCGCGGGTCGGCGATGCGATGCCTGAGAAACTTCCGCAGCCAGCCATGATCAAGGCTGCCGAAGAAGTCGCTGATGTCAGCATCAAGAACCCAGTTCACCCGCCGCTGCGAGATCCCGACCCACAGAGCATCCAGGGCCTGATGCGGCCCCCTGCCCGGCCGGAACCCGTACGAGAAGTTCTTGAAGTCCTCCTCGTAGATCGCATTGAGCACCTCCACCACCGCCCGCTGGACGATCTTGTCCTCCAGCGACGCGATACCCAACGGACGCAACCGCCCGTCCGCCTTCGGGATGTACACCCGCCGCGCGGGCACCGGCCGGAAACGCCCCTGCTGGACCCGCTCATGCAGGTCGTCCAGGTTCGCCTTCAACCGCTGCCCGTACTCCTGCCACGTCACCTCATCAACCCCAGCCGACGCCTGCGGATTCAGATCCCAGTACGCCCGCCCGAGCCGACCTCGATTGACGTGGTGCAGCAACGCCGTGAACCGCACATGCCCGTCCCGTCGTGCCACCTCACGCACACGGCCCAGATCGCTTGACACCTGTTCCCCGGCACTGAGTCCGGCAGATGTTTCACCGTCCGTGTTCCCCTTGGCCGGTCCCCTTTCCTCCCCCGCCTCCGCGGCCGCAGCCTTGTTCGGCGGGTTCGCAGGTACTACGGGACCGTCCGACTGCCCATACCCGTGCATCCCCGGCTTACCGCTCTCGCGTTCCCTGAGCGACCCACCCAGCGATCAACTGGACGGGTAGGTGATGGGCCCTCCCGGTTCTCGCGCATGAAGACTCCGTACATGCCTTGGTTCTCAGACCGCGCAGGGTCCACCGACGGCTCGCGCCTAACGCCGCCGATGATGTGGCCTTCCGTCTCTTGGACAACGTCGGCACCCCGGATTGCTGATTTCGCGGCTCAATAGCCCGGCCTGCACGTACCCCTGCCAACGCTTCGCCCCAGCCCTCACGAGCTGACACGCATGGCCCGAGGCCACCGTGGGTCGCTAGCCCTTCGATGTAGAGCGCTCTCATCTCCTTCTTCATGCCGGTTTATCCCGGCGCACCCAAGATCCACGTCGGGCCGCCGGGGCCGGCGGCGGGACTACTCGCCGCGGCGGGCCCGCAGGCGTTGCATCGCCTCGGCGAGAATGGCGGCGCCGTCCTCGTCGGTGCGCCGCTCCTTCACGTACGCGAGATGCGTCTTGTACGGCTCAGCCTGCGGGGGGGCCGGGGGGTTCTGCTCGTCCTGGCCGGCCGGCAGGCCACAGCGGGGGCAGTCCCAGAGGGCTGGCGGCGGGGCGTCGGCGGCGAAGGAGTGCTCGGTGTGGTGTCGATTGGCACACCAGTAGCCGACGGTTCGGCGCGGCACCGCCTCGCTGCGCTCGGCGGTCGCGTCCACCCAGCGCACGGGGCTGGATCCGACTCGGGTACCACGGATGGCGTTTCCACTTGCCACGGCTCATCGCTCCTGGGGTCCGGGGTTGAGACTCAGGCGAAGCTCGTTCGAAACGGGCGGGACCAGTGGTGCTCCAGGCCGCTCCCGGAAAGCCGACGGAACGGACCCCGCGAGTCTAGGCCCCGGGCGGTCCGGGACGAAAGCGGAGAGGCCTGGCCCTGACCGCGTGGGGGCGCAACCGGGCGCGACCGGCCAGCGCCGGCCAACCGATCGGAGTTCAACAATGGCCGGCAGCCCGACCGGGCTCACCCGGCGGCCGGCTGGGCCGCGCTCAGCTGGTGCCGGCCCAGAACTTGATCCACAAACCGAAGCCGACAATACAGGCGAACCAGATTATTCCCACCACGAGGGTGTAGCGGTCCAGGTTCTTCTCGGCGACCGAGGAGCCGGCCAGGCTGGTGGAGACGCCGCCGCCGAACATACTGGACAGCCCGCCGCCCTTCCCCCGGTGCAGCAGGATCAGCAGCGTCAGCAGCACGCTCGTGATGACGAGCAGCACTACGAGCGTGTAGGCGAACGGAGCCATGGTGGTGATGGTCCTCTCGGCGCGGATCGGCCGGACGGGCCGGCGGCGACCCGTACAGGATAGCCGCCATGGCCCGCACCCGGCGCCGTGGGCCTCGCCGGGCCCGCACCCGGCGCCGTGGGCCTACGGGTTGGCCAGGCCCAGGGCACAGGTGTCCGGCTCTCCGAACGCCGGATGGATGTAGCCACCCAGCACGTTCGAGCCGGTGAGCAACACTGCCTTCTCGTTGAGGATCGGGATGTCCACGGCGAGCGCCTGGATCTCCTGGTCGAGCTCGCCCCAGCGGGCCGCCGCCCGATCCGGGTCGGCCTCCGCCTGCGCCGCATGCAGCCCATCGTTGATCTTCGGATCATCGAGCAGCGAGAAGTTGACGTTGCCAGCGGCGTGGCCGGCCGCACTCAACGGCGGAATCACGGCACCGTCGAAGACCGGCGGCAGGGTGGCCGAGCCGCTTGCCCAGTCGGGGATCCAGCCGGCGACCATCAGGTCGAAGTGGTTCGCGGGGTCGCCAATGCCGGTGGTGTAGTAGACGTCCCGATCCACCGGTTCCGGAATCGCCTGGATACCGGCGAGCTGGTAGGCCTCCACCACGGTGCTGATCAGCCTCTTGTACAAGGCGCTGTCCCGGTACGCGACGTGCACCGCCGCCGGACACGGATGACCGGCACGTTGCTGCTGATCCATGATGGCCGCGGCCTTGTCCGGTTGACCCTCGGGGTTCGCGGTCGCCTGGAAAAGATCGAAATTCTTGTACCCATGAACACCCGGCGGAATGAACGTCGTGGCATAGTCGCCCAGCGCGCTCCCACCGGCGACGGCCCGCCATTTGCGCTTGTCGAAGGCGTAGATCAGCGCCTGCCGGCAGGCCAGGTTCGAAATCCGCCTGGTGTTGATCGCCAGGTAGCGTACGTCGCCGACAGAGCCCGTCACCGTCCGGGCGCTGAGGTCAGCATCGTTGATGACCTGCTGCAGGAAGTTCGGCGCCACGTTCGAATCCAGGCTGATCGTGTTCCGGGCCGTGCCCTGATCTTCGATGATCTCGTTCGTCAGTACCCCGCCGTCGTCGGCCACGAACGTGAACACAATCTTATCCGGGTAGGCCTTGCGCACCTGGTCGTTCGTCGCGGTCCAGAAGTTGTTCCGCTCCAGTACCATCTGCTTGTCGTCACGCGACACGATCTTGTACGGCCCGTTCGAATACGGCGCGTCCTCGTAGTGCTCCTTGGTGTCCCGCTCCGGCGGCACCGGCGCGAAGACGGCCATAGCTAGGGCGTACCCGAAATCGCCGACGGGCCGGCTGAGGTGGAACTCGATGTTGCGCTCATCCAGACAGACGATCGACTCGAGGCCGTTGCCGTCATTGTCATTGGCCAGGTACGGCCCGAGATACGGCTTGTCGTTGTCGACCAGGTAGCCTCCCCGGTCGCCGGGTAAGGCGTACGACGGTCCCTGCGTGAAGGGAAAGACGCGCAGGCCGTCGGTGTTGGTGAAGGCGTAGGTCGTCGCGTAGCGGCGTTCGATGCCGTACTTGACCTGCTCGCACGTGACCAGCTCGCCGCCCTGCCACTTCACGTTCGGTTTGAGGGTGAACTTCCAGACCGTGTTGTTCTCGCTGGGCCGCCCGGTGTCGGTGGCCAGGTCCGGGACGATCTCGCTCGCCGCGCCCGGCACCGACCGGTACGTGGTGAGCGTCCGCGTGACCAGCCGGAGGATGTTCGCACCCGTGGCTGAGTAGGTGCGCTGCGGATCGAGCGAGTCGATGCCATTGCCAACGTTGATGTACAGGGTGCCGCCCCTCTTCGGCTCCGGGGGCGTGTTCGCCGCTCCGGCCAGGTCGCATCCGCCGACCGCGATGACGCCGGCCAGCGCCACACCGATGGCGAGCAGGCGGCGCAGACGACCGCGTCCAGACGTGGCGGCAGGGGTGCTCGTTGGCATGCTCGTCCTCGCGTGGCGCACGGCCCGAGACGTCACGCATCGTGTGCGACAACCGCTCACGGGCCGGCACCAGGGTCAGGTGTGGATCAAGGGTGGGGACGGGTCGGGGGGCCCGACCTGACACCACACTCTAGGGCCCAGCGCCAGCCCGCGCGAACCGGGCCTCGCCCCGTATCTGCCCCCACACTGAGAGTAATCGTCGCCCCCTCCGTCGATCTAGGGCGCATGCACATGGTTCGATCTCCATCCGCGGGCCGACGCCCTAGATCGACGAGGAGGGGGCGATCCGGCTACTCCGCGAAGCGGCAGATCTTGACGAACTCATCCGCGACGATGCTGGCACCGCCGACCAGAGCGCCGTCGATATCCGGCTCGGCCATGATGGCCCCGATGTTGTCGGCCTTGACCGAGCCGCCGTAGAGGATCCGCACCACCGCCGACACGCTGGCGCCGTACGTGCCCCGCAGCCGCCTCCGGATGGCCCCGATGACCTCCTGCGCGTCCTCCGGGGTCGCCGTCTTGCCGGTGCCGATCGCCCACACCGGCTCGTACGCGATCACCACCCGCTCCACCTGGGCGGCGTTCAGTCCGGCCAAACCGGCGTCGAGCTGGGCCAGGGTGTGCGGCAGGTGACCCCCGGCCTCCCGGATCTCCAGGCCCTCGCCGATGCACAGGATGGGCGAGATCTCGTTCGCCAGGGCAGCTTTGGCCTTCGCGTTGACCAGCGCGTCATCCTCATGGTGGTAGGCACGCCGCTCGGAGTGGCCAACGATCGCGTACGAGCAGCCGAGGCGGGCCAGCATGGCGCCCGAGACCTCCCCGGTGTACGCCCCGCCGGTGTGCGCCGAGATGTCCTGGGCGCCGTAGGTCAGTTGCCACTTGTCGCCGTCGACCGCGGTCTGCACGCTGCGGATCGCGGTGAACGGGGGCAGCACGGCGACCTCGACCTGGCTCAGCTCGACCGGGGTCAGGCTGTGGGCCAGATGCTGGACCAGTTTGTTCGCCTCGTAGTGGTTGAGGTTCATCTTCCAGTTGCCAGCCATCAACGGCCGGCGGGGTTCCTCGGCTGGCACGTGGTTCAGCGCTCCGTTCGCAACACGATCGTGGGCCTTGCCTGCTGGTTTGCAGGGTGCCCCTGTTAACGCTCGGCGTTAGGAGGGGCACCCTCCTATACCAGAAACGGTAATAAGGTGCCCTTGCTAACCCGCGCGCGGGCGGGCTAGTGTTCCAGCGCCTCCAGGCCGGGCAGGGTCTTGCCCTCGAGGTACTCAAGCGAGGCGCCACCGCCGGTGGAAATGTGCCCGAAGGCGCTGGTCGGAATGCCCAGCACGCGCACCGCCGCCGCCGAATCGCCACCGCCGACAACGGTCAAGCCGTCGACCCGGGCAATGGCCTCGGCCACGCCGCCGGTGCCGGCGGCGAACGGAGGCAGCTCGAAGACGCCCATCGGGCCGTTCCAGAACACGGTTCTGGCCCCAGCCAGCGCATTGGCGAAGGCGGCGACAGTGCGTGGTCCGATGTCCACGCCGACCCGGTCGGCCGGGATCGCGTCGGCGGCCACCACGTCCGAGTCGGCGTCGGCGGCGACCGCGGTCGCGGCGACGATGTCCACCGGAAGCCCGATCCGGTCGCCCGCGCGGTCGAGCAGATCGCGGCAGGTGTCCACCATCTCCGCCTGCAGCAGCGACGAGCCGACCTCGTGACCCTGCGCCTTGAGGAAGGTGAAGCACATGCCGCCGCCGACGAGCAACCGGTCCACGCTGGGCAGTAGGGCCTCGATCACAGCGAGCTTGTCGGAGACCTTCGCCCCGCCGAGCACGACCACGTATGGGCGGGCCACCTCGCCGGTGAGCTGGCGGAGCACCTCGACCTCGCGCAGCACCAGGGCGCCGGCGTAGTGCGGCAGCAGGGCCGGTAGGTCATAGACGCTGGCGTGCTTGCGGTGCACGGCGCCGAAGGCGTCGTCAACGTACGCGTCGCCGAAGGCGGCCAGTGAGCGGGCGAAACCCGCCCGCTCGGTCTCGTCCTTGCTGGTCTCGCCGGGGTTGAAGCGCAGGTTCTCCAGCACCAGCAGGTCGCCGTCGCCGAGGCCGGCGGCGGCCGCGGTGGCGTGCTCGCCGACGGTGTCGGCGGCGAAGGCGACCGGGGTGCCGAGCAGTTCGGCGGTCCGGCTCGCGACCGGGGCCAGCGTGAACGCCGGATCGGGCGCCCCCTTGGGCCGGCCGAGGTGGGACATCACGATGACGCGGGCGCCGGCGTCGCGCAGCGCGGTGAGGGTCGGCTGCACGGCCCGGATCCGCCCGTCGTCGGTGATGACGCCGGGGCTCGCCTTCGCCATCGGTACGTTGAGGTCGGCGCGCACCAGTACCCGCCGGCCGGCGACGCCCTCGGCCAGCAGCTCGTCGAGCCCCCGCATCAGCTGGCCAGCATCTCTGCGGTGACGACCGACTCGGTGTCCGGGATGGACAGGTCGCGGGCCCGCTTGTCGGCCAGTGCGAGTAGGCGGCGGATCCGCCCGGCGATGGCATCCTTGGTCAGCGGTGGGTCGGCCAGCGTGCCCAGCTCCTCCAGCGAGGCCTGCTTGTGCTGCAGCCGCAGATGGCCGGCGCTGGTGAGATGCCACGGGGCGTCCTCACCGAGGATCTCCAGCGCCCGGGTCACCCGGGCCGCCGCGGCCACCGCCGCCCGCGCCGAGCGGCGCAGGTTCGCGTCGTCGAAGTTCGCCAGCCGGTTGGCGGTCGCGCGGACCTCCCGCCGTACCCGGCGCTCCTCCCAGGAGAGCACGCTGGCGTGCGCGCCGATGCGGGTCAGCAGCCCCGCGATCGCGTCGCCGTCCTTGACCACCACCCGGTCCACGCCGCGCACCTCGCGGGCCTTGGCCGAGATGCCGATCCGGCGGGCTGCACCGACCAACGCCAGCGCGGACTCGGGCCCCGGACATGTGATCTCCAGGGCGCAGGAGCGGCCCGGCTCGGTGAGCGAGCCGTGGGCCAGGAACGCGCCCCGCCACGCGGCCACCGCGCAGCAGGTGTTGGCCGAGACGACGTGCGGTGGCAGTCCGCGCACCGGGCGACCGCGCACGTCGAGCAGGCCGGTCTGGCGGGCCAGCGCCTCGCCGTCCTTGACCACGCGGACGATGTAGTGGCTGCCCTTGCGCAGGCCGCCGGAGGCGAGCACGTGAAACTCGCTCGGGTAGCCGTACACCTCCGCGATCTCGCGCCGCAGCCGGCGCGCGGTCGCGCCGGTGTCCAGCTCGGCCTCGACCACCACCCGCCCTGACACGATGTGCAATCCCCCGGCGAACCGCAGCAGCGCCGCCATCTCCGACCGTCGGCAGCACGGCTTCGAGATATCGACACGGCTGAGCTCGTCCTTGACCGAACCGGTCATCGCCATGGCGCTGTCACCTCGTGTTGCAGTCGGGACCTCGCGGTCCACCCCCCGATGCTGCGCCCCCCGGCATCAGCACCGGCCGTCAACTCTGTCATGTCGACCCGGGCTTGTCTCCAGCACCGCTCGGCGTCACGACGTGAGCACGCCGCGCAGCGCCTTTGCCAGCGCCGCCGGATCGTGCCGGGGCCGGCCGTCGGCGTCGGCGACCGGTGCGAAGACGACCCGGGCACGCAGCGATTGTGCCGCAAACCGCAGGCCGGCGGGATCACCCACGGCACTACCGTCGGCTAGAACTACATCGACTCGTGGCCCGGGCAGGTAACGGGCCAGCGAGCGCAGATGGTCCGGCGCCGAGAATCCCGCGGTCTCGAGTTCGGCGGCGAGGTTCAGCGTGACCAGGCGACGGGCCCGGCTCTCCGCCACCGCGGCCACCAGGTCGGGTACGAGTAGGTGCGGGATCACACTGGTGAACCACGATCCGGGGCCGAAGAGCAACCAGTCGGCGACCCGGATCGCGGCCACCGCTTCCGGACACGCCGGCGGGTCGGCGGGGATCAGGCGCACCTGCGCCACCACGCCCCGACTCACCGCGACATTGTGCTGGCCGCGCACGATCGTCACGGCGTCCGGGTCGGCCGGGTCGTCGCCGGTCACCGTCGCCTCCAGGCTGAGCGGGGTACACGACATCGGCAGCACCCGGCCGACGGCCCGTACCAGCTCCCCGGCCCGGGCCAGCGCCGCGACCGGATCGCCGGTCAGCTCCATGAGCCCACAGAGGATGAGGTTCCCGACTGCGTGGCCGGCCAGCGCGTCGGTGCCGCCGAAGCGGTACTGGAGCAGCTCGACGGTGCGGGCGGCGGCCGGATCCGCCGGATCGGCCAGCGCCGCCAGGGCCATCCGCAGATCCCCCGGCGGCAGGCCGCCACGGTCGGCTCGCAGCCGCCCGCTCGAGCCGCCGTCATCGCCAACGGTCACCACCGCGGTGATGTCGAGCCGGCGACGCCGGCGACGCCGGGCGGATCCGATGTGCAAGATGCGCAGGGCCGCCAGGGTGGCGGCGAGCCCATGCCCGCCGCCGAAGGCCACGACTCTCACTCCAACCCCAGGTCACGGTGCTGGGCGTTGGCCGAGAGCCGGACCTCGCGGAGCCGGCGGGCCAGCTCCTCGGCGAGCGCGACGCTGCGGTGCTTGCCGCCGGTGCACCCGATCGCCACCGTGAGGTAGCGCTTGCCTTCCCGCTCGAAGCCGGGCGCGGTCGCGTTGACCAGCCGCGCGAATGTCTCGACCAGCGTGCCGGCACCGCGCTGGCCGAGCACGTACCGGCTCACCACATCGTCGCGGCCGGTCCGGTCGCGCAGCTCGGGGACCCAGTACGGGTTGGGCAGAAAACGCGCATCGACCACGAAGTCGGCGTCCGGCGGCAGCCCGTACTTGAAGCCGAACGAGAGCACGGTGACCCGCAGCCGGCGGTTCTCCTCGCCGCCGAACAGCTCCTCGACCCGCGCCCGCAGCTGGTTGACGTTGAGGTGGCTGGTGTCGATGACGATGTCGGCGCTGTCGCGCGCCTCGGTGAGCAGCTTCCGCTCGGCCGCGATCCCGTCCGAGAGCAGCCCGTCGCCCTGCAGCGGATGGCGACGGCGGACATTCTCGAACCGCCGGATCAGCACCTCGTCGTCCGCGTCGACGAAGAGCACCCGCGGGGAGTAACCCTGCGCCCGCAGCTCCCGCACCGCGCCGGTCAGATCGGTGGAGAAGGCCCGGCTGCGCACGTCGAGGACCATCGCGGTGTGCCGGGTTGTCGCGCCTGCCTGGTACGCCAACTCGGCCATGTCCAGCATGAGCGCCGGTGGCAGGTTGTCCACCACGTAGTAGCCGACGTTCTCCAGCGCCCGGGCCACGGTGCTGCGCCCACCGCCGGAGACCCCAGTCACGACCACGAGGTCGGTCGCGGACCGGTCCGCGGTGGCGTCAGGTTCCCCGACCGCCTCGCGACTGTCGTCCACCAACCCCCCTCGCGCCGCACCCGACGACGATCAACATTACGTCGGTGGAGCCTCCGGCGGGGCCGGCGGGGCGAGCGCCGCGACGATCGCGTCCGCCGTCCGGCGGCCGATGCCGGGCACCTCGGCAATCTCATCGGCGGTGGCCGCGCCGAGCCGCTTCAGCGAGCCGAACTGGCGCAGCAGGGCCTTGCGGCGCACCGCACCCAACCCGGCGATGCCGTCGAGGGCCGAGGCGGTCATCCGCTTGGAGCGCCGCTGCCGGTGGAACGTGATGGCGAAGCGATGCGCCTCGTCGCGTACCCGCTGCAACAGGTAGAGCCCTTCCGAGGTGCGAGGAAGGATGACCGGGAACGCCTCGTCGGGCAACCACACCTCCTCCAGCCGCTTGGCCAGTCCGCAGGCCGCGATGTCGGCAACGCCGAGCTCGCGCAGCACCGCCCCGGCCGCGTTGACCTGCGGCGCGCCGCCGTCGACGACGACCAGCTGCGGCGCGTACGCGAACTTTCGGGCGCGGCCGGTCTCCGGATCGATCGCCGGCCGGTCCGTGTCGGTCAGCTCACCGGCATCGCGGGCGGCCAGATACCGGGCGAACCGGCGGCGCAGCACCTCCGAGATGGCCGACACGTCGTCGGTGGCGCCGGTGACGATGAAGCGGCGGTACTCGCTCTTGCGCGCCAGCCCGTCCTCGAAGACCACCATGCTCGCCACCACGTCGGTGCCCTGGATCTGCGAGACGTCGAAGCACTCGATCCGCAGGGGCGCGGTGACCAGGCCGAGCGACTCGGCGATCTCCTCAAGAGCCTGGCTGCGGGCGGTGAGGTCGCCCGCACGGCGCAGCTTGTGCTGCGTCAGGGCCTCGCCGGCGTTGCGGGCCACGGTCTCCAGCAGCGCGCGCTTGTCGCCGCGCTGCGGCACCCGCAGGCTCACCCGGGCCCCGCGCAGCTGGCTCAACCAGTCGGCGAGCGCCTCGGCGTCGGCCGGCAGCTCCGGCACCAGGACCTCGCGCGGCAGGTTCGCCCCCCGGCCCTCGGCGTCGACCTCGCCACCGTAGACCTGGGTGCAGAAGTGATGCACCAGATCACCGGCGGTCACCTCCTCGGTCTTCTCCACCACCCAGCCGCGCTGGCCGCGTACCCGGCCACCGCGGACATGGAAGACCTGTACCGCCGCTTCGAGCTGGTCGTCGGCGAACGCGACCACGTCGGCGTCGGTGCCGTCGGAGAAGACGACCGTCTGCTTCTCCATCGCCCGGCGCAGCGCAGCCAGGTCGTCGCGGAGCCGGGCGGCCCGCTCGTACTCCAGGGTTCCGGCGGCTGCGCGCATCTCCCGCTCCAGGTGCCGCTCCATGGTGTCGGTCCGGCCGGCCATGAAGTCGCAGAACTCCTCCACGACCCGCCGGTGCTCGGCCGCGTCGACCCGGCCGACGCAGGGTGCCGAGCATTTGTCGATATCGCCGAGCAGGCAGGGCCGGCCGATCTGGCGGTGACGTTTGAACACGCCGGCGCTGCAGGTACGGGCCGGGAACACCCGCAGCAGCAGGTCGAGGGTCTCCCGGATCGCCCAGGCGTGCGAGTACGGCCCGAAGTAGCGCACGCCCTTGCGCTTGCTGCCCCGCATCACCATGAGCCGCGGGTACTCCTCGTCCAGCGTCACGGCGAGGAACGGGTAGGACTTGTCGTCCCGGTAGCGCACGTTGAACCGCGGGTCGTACTCCTTGATCCAGGCATACTCCAGTTGCAGCGCCTCGACCTCGGTGGCCACGGTGACCCAGTCGACCCCAGCGGCGGCGCCGACCATCTGCGCGGTACGCGCGTGCAGCGTCCACGGATCGGCGAAGTACGAGTTGAGCCGCTGCCGCAGGCTCTTCGCTTTGCCGACGTAGATCACCCGACCGGTGGCGTCGCGGAACCGGTAGACGCCGGGCGCCTCGGGAATCGTCCCAGGTGCCGGACGGAAACTTGTCGGCGGTCGCGCCACGTGGCGAGCCTATCCCGCACGGGTGACGCCCCCCGGCTGGTCGCCGGCGGACGGGGGTTCGTGGCCACGGCTGGCCACCATTGACCACGAACCCCCGTACCCCCTGGAGGGTGGGTTGCAGCCAGGCGATTACTCGTCCTGGACCCGAGCAATGACACGCCGTCGGCCGGTCCCGGGTTCAGTACGGCGGTCCCCGGTTCGGTTCGCGGGCTATGAGCGAGCGGTCGGGCTGCGGCGCCGGCCACCAGCGGGCGGTCGGGCTGCGGACTTCGCCGAGCCGTTCGTCTTGGCCGCGCTGCGGGCCGCGGCTGGCTTCGCCGAGCCATTCGCCCTGGCCGCGCTGGGGGCGGGCTTCGCCGATCCGTTCGCCTTGGCCGCGCGGGCCAGCGCCGCGGTGGCCACCGGCCCCGCACTGGCGGTGCCCTTCAGCCCGAGGACGTGGCGCAGCCACTCGCCGGTGTAACTCTCGGGCGTCTCGGCCAGCTCCTCCGGGGTGCCGACCGCGACCACCATGCCCCCCTTGTGGCCACCGTCGGGGCCCATGTCGATCACCCAGTCGGCGGTCTTGATGACGTCGAGGTTGTGCTCGATCACCACCACCGTGTTGCCCTTGTCGACGAGACTCTCCAGCACCAACAGCAACTTGCGGATGTCCTCGAAATGCAGACCGGTGGTCGGCTCGTCCAGCACGTACACGGTGCGGCCGGTGGAGCGCTTCTGCAGCTCGCTGGCGAGCTTGACCCGCTGCGCCTCGCCGCCGGAGAGGGTTGGCGCGGGTTGGCCGAGCCGGACGTATCCGAGGCCGACATCGACCAGTGTCTTGAGGTGCCGATGGATGCCGGGGATCGCCTCGAAGAAGCCCTCGGCCTCCTCGATCGGCATGTCCAGCACCTCGGAGATGGTCCTGCCCTTGTAATGCACCTCGAGGGTGTCCCGGTTGTACCGCGCCCCCTTGCAGATCTCGCACGGCACGTACACGTCCGGCAGGAAGTTCATCTCGATCTTGATGGTGCCGTCACCGGCACAGTTCTCACACCGGCCACCCTTGACGTTGAAGGAGAACCGGCCTGGCCCGTACCCGCGCACCTTGGCTTCGGTGGTCTCGGCGAAGAGCCGCCGGACGTGGTCGAAGACGCCGGTATAGGTGGCCGGGTTCGACCGTGGGGTACGCCCGATCGGCGACTGGTCCACCCCGACCACCTTGTCTACGTGCGTCAGGCCACTCACGCGGGTATGCCGGCCCGGCACCAGCCGGGCGCCGTTGACCTGGTTCGCCAGCACCGCATACAGGATGTCGTTGACCAGCGTGGACTTACCCGACCCGGAGACCCCGGTGATCGCGATGAACTGGCCGAGCGGGAAGGTGACGGTCAGGTTGCGCAGGTTGTGTTCCCGGGCGCCGTGCACGGTCAGCTCACGGCCGGGCAGCTGCTGGCGGCGCTGGCCCGGCAGCGGGATCATCCGGCGGCCGGCCAGATAGGCGCCAGTGATCGACTCGGAGTTCTTCAGCATGTCCTTGAGCAGGCCACTGTGAACGATGTGGCCGCCCCGCTCCCCGGCTCCGGGACCGATATCGACCACCCAGTCGGCGGTCCGGATGGTGTCCTCGTCGTGCTCGACGACGATCAGCGTGTTGCCCAGGGTCTTGAGCCTGACCAGGGTCTCGATCAGCCGGTGGTTGTCGCGCTGGTGCAGCCCGATGCTCGGCTCGTCGAGCACGTACAGCACACCCACGAGACCGGATCCGATCTGCGTGGCCAGGCGGATCCGCTGCGCCTCACCGCCGGAGAGGGTGCCGGCCGGACGATCGAGGGAGAGGTAGTCCAACCCGACGTCAACCAGGAAGCGCAGCCGTGCGTTGATCTCGCGCAGCACCCGCTCGGCGATCATCCGCTGCCGGTCGTTGAGCACCATGGAGTCGATGAAGTCGTGGCACTCCCCGACCGACATGGCGCACACCTCGGCGATGTTCTGACCGGAGATGGTGACCGCGAGGATCTCCGGCTTGAGCCGGGCGCCGCCGCAGGCCGGGCAGGGCACGTCGCGCATGAAGCCCTCGTACTTGTCGCGCGACCAGTCCGACTCGGTGTCCGAGTGGCGCCGTTCGATCCACTGGATCACGCCCTCGAAGCCGGTGTAGTAGGAGCGTTCCCGCCCGTACTTGTTGCGGTACCGCACGTGCACCTGATCCTCGGAGCCGTAGAGGATCTCCTTCTGGGCCCGCTGCGGAAGCGCCCGCCACGCCGTGTCGACGGTGAAGCCCTCACGCTCGCCGAGCGCCTCGAGCAGACGCATGAAGTAGTCCAGAGTGTGCCCACCCGACCAGGGCTGGATGGCACCCTCGCGCAGGCTGCGCTCCGGGTCGGGCACGATGAGCTCAGGGTCCACCTCCTTCCGCGTACCCAGGCCGGTGCACTCGGGGCAGGCGCCGTACGGGGCGTTGAAGGAGAACGACCGCGGCTCGAGGTCCTCGATGGCGAGCGGGTGGTCGTTGGGGCAGGCGAGCATCTCGGAGAACTTGCGCTCCCGCGCCTCGTCGTCCTCGGCCAGGTCGACGAACTCGAGCACGACGATGCCACTGGCCAGCTTGAGTGCGGTCTCAATCGAGTCGGTCATCCGCTGCTTCGCGCTCGCCTTGACGGTCAGCCGGTCGACCACCACCTCGATGGTGTGCTTCTCCTGCTTCTTCAGCTTGGGCGGCTCGGTCAGGGCGTGGACCACGCCGTTGATGCGGGCCCGCGCGTACCCCTTGGACTGCAGCTCGGCGAAGAGGTCGACGTATTCCCCCTTGCGGCCGCGCACCACCGGTGCCAGCACCTGGAACCGGGTGCCGTCGTCCATCGCCAGCACCCGGTCGACGATCTGCTGCGGGGTCTGCCGGGAGATCGCCGACCCGCAGATCGGGCAGTGCGGCTCACCGGCCCGGGCGAAGAGGAGCCGCAGGTAGTCATAGACCTCGGTGATCGTCCCGACGGTGGAGCGCGGGTTACGGGAGGTCGACTTCTGGTCGATGGAGACGGCCGGCGAAAGCCCCTCGATGAAGTCGACGTCCGGCTTGTCCATCTGGCCGAGGAACTGCCGGGCGTAGGAGGAGAGCGACTCCACGTAGCGCCGCTGCCCTTCGGCGAAGATCGTGTCGAAGGCGAGGCTGGACTTGCCGGAGCCGGAGAGGCCGGTGAACACGATGAGGGCGTCGCGGGGCAGGTCCAAGTTGACGTCGCGCAGGTTGTGCTCCCGCGCCCCTCGAATGATCAACCGGTCGGACACTGGCTTCCCACTCTCCCGGACCTCGTACGCGAGTTCTTACCCCCGACATCGGCTGGCGCACACCGCGGCAACTCTAGCGTCGCCCTCCGACAAGAACGGTGCAGCCGAGGCGTTCGTTCCGCTCGATCGCGGCCGGACCGCGCCCGGACCCGCGGACCTTGGACACTGGTGGCTGCCCCGACCGCCGCCAGCGTCCAAGGTCGGGCAGTCAGGCCCGGCTGAGCACGATGTAGTCGACCGTTGGACCCTTGCCGCTCGGGTTGGCGAACGCGATCGTGTTCCCACCACCCTCGTGCAGGGTGATCGTGACGTCCTTGGGGTCCACACATCCATCCGGAGTACCCGCCGCCTCGCTGTTGACGAACGTCTGGGTTGGCAGTGTGGTGCCGTTCACCGTGATCACCGAGTTGCGGCTGGTGTCGTTGGCGACGATGTAGTGCACGGTCATCGTGTACGTGCCGGCGGTTGCCACCGTGATATTGCTCAGGGTAAGCGCACCGGTTTTGAAGTACGGCCAGCCCCATTTGCCCGTCCGGATGACTGACGGCGCGTACCCGCACCCGGGCCCGTCGTCCTTCTGCCAGCTGGCGTAGGTGGCGCCCGGGACTTGCTCCGCCGGGATGGTCAACGGCGCGAACCCGGCCGCGGTGGTGGTCGGTGCGGCCGGTGAGGTCGGGGTGGCCTGCGCGGTCCGGATGACACCGCCCGGCCGGGCCGTCGTGTGCGGTGCGGCCGGGCCGGAGGAGACCGCGGGTCCCAGCACGCCGTCCGTGGTCGTGGGCGCCACGATCTCGCCGGTCTCCGCCGGCACCAGCACGGGCGCGCTGCTCGGCGACGGCCGGGACGAACGCAGCAGCAGGGGCACCACGACCGCGGCGGTCACCGCCACGATCGCCAGCACGACCAGCACCCAGATCCGGGTCGCCGACGTGCTCGCCCGACGCCGGCCGTGGTAGTCGTCCAGGCCTTCCGAGTCCGCCGGATCGGCATCCCAGCTGTCGGCCGCCAGCGCCACCGGGCCCGGCCGTACCAGCTCGGCGGTGCGTACGCCGCCGGCCGACGGCACCAACTCGGCCGAGACCACCGCCGTCGTGGCCTGGGTGGCGGCGAGGTCGGACGGCATCAGCCACTCGTCCGTGTGCGCCTCGGCGAATGCCAGCTCCCGAGGCAGCCGTACGCCGCCGGCCGGCTCGATCAGCTCAGCTACGACGACCGTGCTCTCCGGCTCATCGGGCACCACTACAGCCGTGAGCAACTCAGCCTCCACCGGTGCCGTGGGCAGCGGCTCAGCGGTAGCGAACGGCTCCACCGGTACGGACGGCTCCGGCTCAACGGTCGCCAACGGCTCCGGCTCCACCGGTACGGACGGCTCCGGCTCAACGGTCGCCAACGGCTCCGGCTCCACCGGTACGGACGGCTCCGGCTCAACGGTCGCCAACGGCTCCGGCTCCACCGGTACGGAATCCGGCTCAACGGTCGCGAACGGCTCATTGGTGGCCTGCGGCTCAACGGTGGCCCATGGCTCAGGCTCCGCCGCAGTGGCGGTCGCAGGCTCAGCTCCCGTCGGCGCGACGGCCGTCGGGTCGCCGAAATCGCCAGGCGGAGTCGCCTGCTCGGACACCTGGTCTTCGGTGCCGGCTGTGGTCGCCGGCTCGCCGGCCGCGGCCCGGCCGGTGCGCGCCGGTCGCGGTAGCCCCTGCCGGCTCGCCGCCGGACCGAGCGCCGGCAGCGCCGCCGCCGCCCGCTTGGCCACCGCCCGCACGACGGCCGATTCCGATCCGTCCGTGCGTACCGGCCCACCCGCCGGCTCCGATGCCCGCGGAGTGACGAACGGGACCGACTGGGTGACTGCCGCCAGATCGGTTGGGCTCGATGTGAGGCTGGTGTCGTCCGGCCCGGTGCTCCGCCCGCTGTCGCCCCCAACCTCGGCGCCTGCCATCGAACCCCTCTGTTGACAACTCCTGCCCCCCACGGGCAGGTCAACCCACATGCGCCGGCCCCCCGGTCGATCGCGCGGCCCGAAACGTACCCCCTGAACGGAGGGGAGCGCGACCCACCGTCCGGCCATCGAATGTTCACCGGAGGGATGAGTCTCGGTAACGATTCGCCGGCAGTGCGGTGGGTACTTGTCCGTGCCGGTGAGCAAGGGCACCCTCTTATCGCTTTTGCGATAAGAGGGTGCCCCTCCTAACGCGCAGTGAGCGCGTGGCGCGGCCACGCGCGGGTGAGCCGCCACGCGCGGTGAGCGCGGACACGCACGGTACGCGCGGCCACGCGCGGGTGAGCCGCCGGTCAACCGTGGTGCCCGCGGGCCCGTACCCGAAGCACCCGGGACCGGCGGCGTGCCTGGGCGACGAGGCGCGCGTCGCTGCGCCGCAGCTCGTACGCGACCTCGCGATGCAGCGCCCGCCAGCTCTCCAGCCGGCGACGGCTGAGCTCGCCGGTGGCCACCGCGGCGGCGACGGCACAGCCGCCGTCGCCGGTATGGTCGCAGTCCGCGAATCGGCATCCGCGGGCCAGCTCGTCGATGTCGGCAAAGGCCGACTCGAGCCCGGTCACCCCGTCGAAGAGACCGACCGCCCGGATGCCGGGAGTGTCGAGCACGCAGCCCCCGCCGGGCAGCGGGATGAGGGCGCGATAGGTCGTGGTATGCCGGCCCCGGCCGTCGGAGCGCCGGATCGCCTGGGTCCCCATGACAATCGCCCCGGCGAGCGCGTTGACGAGCGTCGATTTACCGGCGCCGGAGGTGCCGAGCAGGCCCAGCGTGCGTCCCGGCCGCACGTACGGGCGTAGCAGCGCGATCCCGTCGCCGGTCTCGGCGCTGACCCCGTACACGTCGACCCGCGGCGCCACGGTGGCGACCTCGGCGGCGAGCGCCGCCGGGTTGGCCGCCAGGTCCATCTTGGTCAGGATCACCAGCGGTTGGGCGCCGGACTCCCACGCCACCGCGAGCAACCGCTCGATACGGCCCAGATCCGGTCCGGGATCGACCGCCGCGACCACGGCCGCGGTGTCCACGTTCGCCGCCAGGATCTGCGCGACCGCCTGCGCGCCGGCGCCGGCCCGCATGACGGCCGTCCGGCGGGGCAGCACCGCCTCCACTGTGAGCCGGTCGTCAGGCCACATGCGGACCGCGACCCAGTCACCCGCGCACGGCAGCCGTACCGGGTCCGCGGCCGCCGCGCCGAGCAGGCCGCCGCCCACGCTGGCCCGATGGGCGCCGCTCGGGTCGAGCACCGAGCAGACGCCGCGGTCGACCCGGGTGACCCTGGCCGGTCGGTGGTCGGGGCGGTCGAAGCGGGCGTACGAGGTGGCGAAGCCGCCGTCCCAGCCGAGGGACGACATGTCGACGGTCATCTGCATTCCTGTCGTCGGGGTGGCGCGGCGCCGGCCCTCGCCGCGACCGGCTGACCCCCGTCGTCCGGGGGCGCCAGGTGTCGGCCTCGGGCCATCCCACCCCCTCGTCGCCAGCTGGGACGCGACCGGTCCCGCTCGCCGCCGACGGTAGGCGGCGGCGACATCCCGGCGAAAGCGAATATCGTTTTCCCCCGGTAGGTTCGCACTCGTGACCACCGATCCGCTGCTCCTCGCCGTCGACATCGAGCGGGCCAGCACGGCCTTCCTGGCGACCGTGGCTACCCTCGACGACGCCGCGGTGGCGGCGCCGTCCCGGCTGCCCGGATGGACCCGGGGGCATGTGCTGACCCACGTGGCCCGCAATGCCGACGGCGCGGTCAACCTGTTGACCTGGGCGCGTACCGGCGTGGAGACCCCGCAGTACGCGAGCTGGGAGCAGCGGGTGCAGGACATCGAGGCCGGCTCGGCGCGGCCGCTGGCCGAGCAGCTGGCCGACCTCCGCTCGGCCGTGGACCGGTTCGCCGCCGCCATCGACGAGATGCCGCCGGCCGCCTGGTCGGTGACCGTGCGCTGGACCACCGGCGCGACCGCCCCGGCGGCGCGGGTGCCCTGGTCGCGGCTGCGCGAGGTGGAACTGCACCACGTGGACCTCGACGCCGGGTACACCCCGCAGGACTGGCCCGAGCCGTTCGCGATACGCATGGCGCGCACGATCGCCCACGATTACGGCGCGCGCGCGGACACCCCGCGACTGGTGATCCGTTCGCCGGAGGTTGGCCACGACCTCGGCATTGGTGTCGGACTGCCGCCCGACGGCGTACCGGTGGTCAGCGGCCGGGCGAGCAGCGTGGTGGCCTGGCTGACCGGGCGCGCCGACGGCACCGGCCTGACGGTCGACCCGGCGGGGCCGCTGCCCCCGGTGCCACCCTTCGGCTAGGGTCGACGCGTGGCGTACACAGGACACGTCGTGCCAGGTGGCACGGCGGACGTGCGGGACCTGACCGACCTGACAATCAGCAAGATCTCGGTCGGTCCGGTGGACAACAACGCATATCTGTTGCGCTGCCACGTGACCGGTGAACAACTGCTGGTCGACGCGGCCAACGACCCCGACCGCCTCCTCGCCCTCATCGGCGACCAGGGTCTGTCCACTGTGGTCACAACGCATCAGCATCCGGACCACTGGGTGGCACTCTCCGATGTGGTCGCCGCGACGAGCGCCCGGTCACTGGCCCACCCGGCCGATGCCGGCCCACTGCCCATCGTGGACGCCACCGTCGATGACGGCGACACCGTACGGGTGGGTGAGATCGCGCTCGAGGTGATCCACCTGGTCGGGCACACGCCGGGGTCGATCGCGCTGCTCTACCGCGACCCCAACGGGTTCCCGCACCTGTTCACCGGCGACGCCCTGTTCCCGGGCGGCGTCGGCAACACCCGGGGCAACGCCGAGAACTTCGCCTCGCTGATCAACGACGTGGAGCATAAGCTCTTCGACCGGCTGCCCGACGAGACCTGGTTCTATCCCGGCCACGGCCGGGACTCCACATTGGGCGCGGAGCGGCCCTCGATCCCGCAGTGGCGCGCCCGCGGCTGGTGAGCGGGCCTGATCGACGAGGTTGGCCGCCGACGGGCTGTCGTTGAGGGCGATGCCTATTGCGACGAGGAGTTCGAGGCGACCGGCGAGGTGCGTCTGCTCGGGGCCAAGATCGGCGGCAGCCTGTCGATGAATGGCGCGAAACTGCAC
The DNA here is from genome assembly GCA_963753485.1 of uncultured Actinomycetota bacterium. Classification (GTDB taxonomy): domain Bacteria; phylum Actinomycetota; class Actinomycetes; order Mycobacteriales; family Micromonosporaceae; genus CAWDLX01. Next base: position 27,361 of record CAVWCL010000001.1, read on the forward strand.
AACCCGGACGGTATTGCGCTGAACGCCGACGGTCTCGAGGTCGCCCGTAATTGGTATGCCGGCGACGGCTTCGAAGCGACCGGAATCGTCGCCGTCCCAGCGGCGAAGATTGGAAGAGTTGCGATGGGGGGTGCCAAGCTGAGCAATGCCAAGGGCCCAGCTTTTGTCGCTGATGCCATCGATGTCGGCCTCGGAATGAGTTGCGGCTCCGCCGAGGCGTACTGCGCGCTGGTCACCCAGATCAATGCAGTATTACGAGGCGGTCGCGGCCGACTCCACCGCAGGCTGCCGCCGGGCCGGTGATATACAGGGTGACATACGAGGTGTATGCTCGTATGCATGAGGACGGTCGTTGACATCGACGAGGAACTGCTGGACCGGGCACGCCGGGAGTTAGGAACCACTACCAAGAAAGACACGATCCACCAAGCGCTGCGCCTGGTCGCTGAGCGCGCCGCACGCCTGGAGGCGGTGCAGGCACTGCTCGCTATCGATCGTGACTGGACCGGCATCGTCGACGACGACAAGATCCCCGAGTCCGAGCGGAAGGCCGCGTGAGCCTACCGCCGAACCTGTACCTCATCGACACCTCTGCGTGGGCGCGGCTGCGCCAACCCGTCGTCGGTCAGCGGTTGACGAGCATCCTGCACGAGGGCGCTGCCGCCACATGTCTGCCGCTGGACCTTGAGGATGGCCGCAGCGCGCGTAGCTTCCGCGACGCGGTGGCCATCCGGGACCTGCGTGGCCGCACGATGACCGATCTTCCGATCACAGCAGCTGTGGCCACGCGATCACGGATTTTCCAGCTCGCCCTGACCCAGCGTGGACATCATCGCGCCGCGAGTCCGGTCGACCTCATGGTGGCCGCCGCCGCCGCCGAATACGCCGCCGTTGTATTGCACTACGACCGCGACTTCGACCTCATCTCGAACATCGGTGGCCCACGGTCGGAGTGGATCGTCCCGACCGGAAGCATCCCCTAGATGATCCTGGCCGGTCAGACTTCCCGGGCAGCGTGGGCAACACCCGCGGCAACGCCTGGAACCTCGCCTGGCTGGTCATCGACGTGGAGCATAGGCTCTTCGATCGGCTGCCCGATGAGACCTGGTTCTACCCCGGTCATGGCCGCGACTCCACCGTGGGCGCGCAATGCCCCCCCGAATGGCGCGCCCGCGGCTGGTAACGAAGTCAGCTGGACCCGAACGGGTTGACGACGGCCACACCTGACCGGGCGGCGTCGGCCCCGATCACAGGCACGCTGAGGTAGGCCGCCGGCTCGCAGGGGTGCGTCCGGGGTTGGCAGAGCGACCAAACGGTACCTTGGTATCAGCGATGTATACTGGATACATGGCAAGAACTATCATCGACATCGATGAAGAGAAGCTGGCACGAGCACAACGAGCGCTTCGAACGAACACCAAGCGCGACACGGTTAACGCGGCCCTCGAACTGGCGGCTGCCGTGGATGCCGAGCGGCGCGTTCAGGCCCTCGAGTCGTTCCGTGATCTCCTCGAGCGTCTGGACGTCGGCCTGATCGAGCAGGACGAGATCGACGACCATACCGGAGATGCCGCATGACCTACCTGGCCGACACGTCGATGGTGGTCAGGCTGCGACGAGGCCAGGACATCGCACCCCACTGGGTCGACGCCGTCAAGGCTGGACTGGTCGGCATTTGCCCGGCGGTTGAGGCGGAGCTGACCCGAGCCACGAAGAGCAAGGCCGACCGGGACCAACTCCGCAGTCAGCTGCGGACAGTGTTCGGATGGCACCCGATGCCAGACGATGCGTGGAGATTCGTCGAACAGGTGCAGGGCAGCCTCGTCGATCTCGGGCAGCACAAGGGTCCGTCAGTCGTAGATCTCCTCGTCGCCGCCACGGCCGAGGCATGGGGATTGACCATCCTGCACGTTGACGCTGACTTCGACACCATCGCGCGGGTCAGCGCACTCCGCGTACAGCGCGCGGACCATTCGTGAGCATCTCCATCACGCTTGACGACGAGCGCGGCGCCGAACCCACCACCGCGACCGCGGGCGCCAACAGTTCCGCCCTCGTCGCCGAGGCGAGCCGCGAGTATCTGAACCGAAGCGCGGCCACGACCACCAGGGTGGACACTTGGAGCGCGAACCTTCTTCGCCAAGGCCGGGCGGCAGCTGCGCGCCAGACTCACGGGTAGAGCGTGAGTGTCGGGTCCAAGGCGAGCGCGGTCACCTGTTCGATCGTCAACGGCGGCAGTTTGCCGGTGTACGCCGTGGTGTTGAATCCGTACCCGGCCGGATCTGAGGCCCGCAGCGACGTCGCGTTGTCACCCGCCACCGTCACGACGGTGCCGTCGGTACGGGCCACCCGGACGAGGACAGCCCGGTCGCGTTGGCCGTTGCTGGTACCGTCGCCGGTCGCCGGAATGGAGACGATCTTCTCGCCGTGGGGTCCGGTCAGGTCGCGGCAGGAAGCCAGGGCGGGACCGGCCGCCTGCGTCGCACAGGTGATGTCGTCGCCGGCTCGCGGCAGTTCGATACTGATGATCAGACTGCCGTGGCGGTGGTTGGCGGAGAAGAGCAGACCAAGGTTGTAGCCGAAGATGCGGTTCGGGCCGGTACCGGTGTCGGCGTGCTGCGCGGTGACCGTGCCGGTGACCGTCGCGTCGGGTGCGGTGGCGGGTAGGGCCGTCACGATCGCCGCCTTGAGCCGGGCCATCGCGGCATCCGGATTCTCGTCCGGCACGCCGCCGGGCCGACGATCCTGCGACGCCGAGACCGTGCTGGGCGGCGGCGCTCCCAGCGACGTGTGGCCGGTGGCGTCCGGTCCGGGGCCGAGCACCGCGAAGAGCCCGGCCGCCGCGCCCACGGCCGTGACGCTGGCCGCGGCGACGGCGGTCGCCTGCATCAGGCGTTGACGCCGGACCCGGCGCCTGATGGCGTCGAGGCGATCGGCCGGTGGCTTGAGCGGCGGAACGGCGTCGAGGAGGGCCCGGCGGAGGGTGTCCTGGTCGGTCATCTGTCGACTCCTTCCAATGTGACGGGGCGCAGGTGTGGGTCTCTGCGGAGCGCGCTCAATGCCCGGGACGCCTGGACCTTGACGGTGGCGGGCGAGCATCCGAGCAGGTCGGCCACCTCGGCGAGGGGCCGGTCCTCGACGTAGCGGAGGATCACGACAGCACGTGCGCGGCGGGACAATCGGCCCAGTGCCCGGCGGACGGCGTCGCGGGTGGCAACGTCGCTGGCCACATCGCGCGCGGTGGCCGAATCCGGCAGATGTGCGCTCGGTAGCTCGTGGCGCCATCGCCGGCGCCACCAGCTGACGTAGGTCGTGAAGATGATCCGCCGCACGTACGCCTCCGGACTCGCGGCGGTCTCGGCCGTGCGCCACCGGCGCCAGGCCTTGGCCAGTGCGGTCTGCAGGAGATCCTCGGCACGCCCGGCGTCGCCGGTGAGCAGCCAGGCTGCCACCAATAGCGAGTCGGAGCGAGTCGCGACAAAGTCGACGAAAGTCGGCGGCGGTTCGCGGTTCGCCATGTCACCTCCCACGCCATCAAAGACGCCGCGGGCACGCCGTCAGGTAAACAGCCCCGGCGGCCGACCATGGTGGCCGCCGACCAGCGGCTGGCGGCACGATGTTGTCGCCAGGGGAGCGGCGGTCGAGAATGAGCCGGTGAAGGACGAGCAGTGGCGGGCCGCGGAGTTGATGCGCGGTCTGCCGCAGACCCTGCACAGCCCGTTGACCCCGTCGGGTGAGATCGAGCAGGCCGGCAAGATTGCCGACGGCTTGCGGGCACGGCGAACGGGTGGCGCCGCGTCGTGGTGCGGATCGGACTGACCGTGCTCGCCGCCGCGACGCTGGTCGCCGTACTGGCCGGCTTCCTGTCCAGCCGCTGACCCTTCCGCGAAGGCGACGGCCGGTCCAGAGCGTTGGCGGATTGACACGCCTGCGCGAGGGTGCACACGTGCTCGGCCCCGTCGGTGCATTCATGCGTGGTTACACGGATGCCGCCACCTGGCGCCGACCTTAGCCTCGGGTCACCGGTCGCCTCACGTAGAAGGAGGGCGCGATGTCGCCTCGCCACCACTGGGCCCACTGGCATCCGGTCCGGCGGCTCGCGCCGGTGCTGGGTTGTCTCGCTCTGCTCCTCGCGCCGGCGGCGTGCAGCTCCGGCCCCGCCACCGATGCCGGCCCGACGAACCAGCCGGGGGCCGCCGGAACGTCCGCGCCGGCGACGCTGCCACCCGGTGGCGGCTCCGCGGAGTCGTTCTGCGCACTGGTAATCCAGATCAACACCCAGTTGGGCACGATGGTGAACAAGAAGTTCATCTCGGTCAACCAGATGACCAATGCAAAGTGGGCCGAGTTGGTCCAAGCGGCGCTTCAGCACCGGGCGGAGCTGCTCGCCGCCGCGCCCGCCGAGCTGAAGCCGGACGTCGAGCTCGAGATGCAATGGTACGAGGCGGTCGCGGCGGCCAACGGCGACGCCAACGCGGCGGCCGCGCCGCCTGGTTTCGGCGAAGCGGCCGGGCGCATCGCCCAGTACCAGGCGGTTCACTGCGGCATCACGTACTCGTAGGACACCAGGACCCTCCCGCCGGCGGGGCCCGCCGGCCCCCCGAGCGCGACGCGACCGGGATCGGAGGGTATGAATGAGCGGTGTACCGGGTAGCGATCGTCACCGGCGGCGCCGGCGCCATCGGCGAGGCCATCAGCCGGCGGCTGAGTACGCAGGGCTACCGGGTCGTCGTCGCTGACCTCGACGGTGGCGCGGCCGACCGGGTCGCCGAGGAGATCCGCGGGTACGGGGTCGCGCTCGACGTGCGGGACCTGGAGCAGAACCGCGCCGTGGTCGCCGAGGCGCTGCACCGCTACGGGCGGCTCGACCTGGCCGCGTTGCACGCCGGCATCAACTCCGAGCAGCGGGCCACCGCCGCGCTGGACGAGATCCGCTACCGCCGGACCGTAGGGGTCAATGTGGACGGTGTGGTCTTCGGCATCGACGCCGCCGTCCCGGCCATGAGTGCTCATGGCGGCACCATCGTGGTGACCTGCTCCATGGCGGCCCTGGCCCCGGAGTTCAGCAACCCGATGTACACCTTGACCAAGTCGGCCATCCTGGGCTACGTGCGGGCGATGGCGAACCCGTTGCGCCAGTATGGCATCACCATCAACGCGATCTGTCCATCCTTTGTGGATACTCCGATGCTCGGCCGGACGCGGCAGCTTCTCAGGGAGCAGAACTTCCCGCTGCTGAGCCCGCAGGACGTGGCGACCACGTTGGACCAGGTGGCGCACGGCGCGGGAAGCGGCGAGGCGTGGACACTGGTCGCCGGCCGGCCGGCGGCCGCCCACGAGTTCCCCGCCGCCGCGGCCGCGCTGCGCCCCGACGGTTCACCGGCAACGCTGCACCTGCCGCCACCATCTCCCATGCCGCTGAGCCGGGCGGATGCCGACGTCTCGCCGGCATAGAGTGCGCGCATGCCAACCGTGTCGCAGGATCTCGCCCCGAGGGGTGCCGCGCTGGAGTACTGGTTCGTCAAGCTCCATGCCGGTGAGCTGGGCTTCCTGGTCGACTTCATCATCCGGCGCGCAACCGGCCAGGCCGAGGTACGGGTCAGCTTGTGGGTACGCGGGCAGGGCCGCGTCGCCCGATCCACGGCGACCAGTTGGCGCGCCGACGAGACCGTCGTGATCGGCGAGTGTGAGCTCGGCGCCGACCGCTCGGCCGGCGCGGTCGACGACATCTCCTGGGATCTGGCCTACCGCGCGGAACCGGGCCGGGCCGCCCCCCGGGTCCCGCTGCTCGGCCGGCTGCACCCGTTCGACCTCGAGCTGATCAGCCGTCCGTGCCTGGAGATCAGCGGAGCGGTCACCGTCGCCGGCGTTCGGTTCGAGCTGCGCGCGGAGCGGGGATCGCTCACGCACTACTGGGGCCGCCGGCTGCCGGAGCGCTGGCACTGGATCTCGGCCGACGCCTTCCACCCCGACCCCGAACATGAGGCCGGTGGCGACCTGCGGGTCGAGGCGGTGGCGATGGTCACCCGGCTGTGGGGACGCCGCCCGCTGCTGGCCGCCGGCTACCTGTGGCTGCGCCAGGGCGCGCGGGAGGAGATGGTGATCTCGCCACTGACCGGGCTCATCTCCGTCACCGGCGCGCTCGATGACTACACCCTCGTGGTACGCCGGCCGGGCCGCACTATCCGCCTGCGATGCAGTGCGTCATCCGAGCGCTACAACGATCTGGGCGAGGGCATCCGGCAGACGCTGTACGGCCGGTGTGGCATCGCCGATCGGGGTGTGATCGACTCCACCGCCGCTCTGGAGTACCGGGTGCCGCCCGGCCGGTAGGGTCAAGCCCGGCGGCTGCCCCTTACCCAAGGCGCTGCCAGCATCGCGGCCAACGCGGCCGCCACCAAGGAGAGTCCCATGTCACGACGCGGTTGGCTGCTGTTCCTCCTCATGGGACTGATCTGGGGCTTGCCGTACCTGTTCATCAAGGTCGCGGTGGCCGAGCTGACGCCGGTGTCGCTGGTCTTCCTGCGCACGGCGGTCGCGGCGCTGATCCTCGTCCCGGTCGCGGCCGCCCGCGGACTGCTGCGCCCGCTACTGGCCCGCTGGTGGCCGCTGCTCGCGTTCACCGCGGCCGAGATCGCCGTACCGTGGTTGTTCCTGGCCAACGCGGAGCGGCGGCTCAGCAGCTCTCTCACCGGACTGCTGCTCGCCGCCGTACCGCTGGTCGGGGCGCTGCTCGGCTGGCTGACCAAGACGGACCGTCTCGACTGGCGCCGCGGGCTGGGTCTGCTCGTCGGACTGGGCGGGGTCAGCGCCCTCATCGGCCTCGACCTCGGCCGCGGGGACGCACTCGCACTGGCCCAGGTGCTCATAGTCGCGGTCGGGTACGCGGTCGGTCCGTTCATCCTCGCGCACCGGCTGGCCGACCTGCCCGGGCTCGGAGTGGTCGCCGCGTCCCTGCTGCTCACGGCGGCCGCCTACGCCGGCCCGGCCGCGCGCCAGCTGCCCCGGCACTGGCCGCCGGCGAGCGCGGTCGCCTCGGTCCTGGTGCTCGCCGTGGTCTGCACGGCGGTCGCGTTCCTGCTCTTCTTCAAGCTCATCGACGAGGTGGGTCCGGTCCGCGCGACGGTCATCACCTACCTCAACCCGGCGGTCGCGGTGGCCCTCGGTGTGGTGTTCCTGGACGAACCGTTCACCGCCGGCATCGCGATCGGATTCGTGCTCGTGATTGCGGGCTCAGCCCTGGCTACCCGGCGCTCCCCCGTCGTCGCCGGGCCGGACCTCACCGCCGCGCCGGCCGTGCGGGACCCGGTCGACGCCAGCCAGGCACCCTGACCATCCACTGTGGATCTGCCTACGGGCGACGGCATCGACTGCTGCAACCGTGTAGATACCTGATACTCGTGCGCGTTGCGCGCACCCGGCAGCAATCGCTACTGTGTCGCTTTGGCGACGGACCCAGGCGGCTCCGGTACGCCATGGTCATACGCAGCGAACGGGCGAGGCCAGCCGTGGGGAGCGAGCGAGGTTGTCAACCAATGCGCAGGTATGACCAGAAGCTCGTCTATGGGTTGGGATTAGGTGGCTTGTCCGTGCTGCTGGCCATGGCGGCACTGGGCGGCGTCGCGGTGGGTAGTCCCGGTCGCCACGACGTGATCGCGCAGCGCCGGCCGCTGCCGGAGCCCACCTACCTGTACGTGGTGCCGACCACCGACCCGCCGGTCACCACGCCGCCGCCGACCACCGCACCGCCACAGCCCGAGCAGCCGGCGAACAAGAAGCCCCCGCAGTACGTGCCGCCGCCGCGTCCCAAGCCGGTCGCCCACCCGCCGGGTGCCGCCAAGACCCCGGCTCAGGCGGTCGCCGCCGCGGTCGCGGCCGGCCGGGCCCGCGGCGAGCGGGTCGGGGTGGCCGTGCTGGATCTGCACACCGGCACCTTCTACGGCGGCGGCGACGTCGACGGGTCGTTCGCCTCCGCCTCCGTGATGAAGGTGTTCATCGCCACCCGGCTGCTCGTGGACGGCCAGGCCCACGACTCCAGCATCAGTTCCCAGATGTGGCAGATGATCACCGCCTCGGACGACAACGCGGCCAGCAACCTCTACCACGTCGCCGGCACAGCCAGCCTGATTCCGTGGATCGCCAGCCGTTACCACATCAGCGGTCTGGCCCCGCCGCCGGCGAACCAGGCGAACTACTGGGGGCTGACCCGGATCACCGCCCGCGCCATTGTCCGGTTCTACGCCGCCGTCGCCGGTGACCCGGTGGTCGCGCCATGGCTGCTCAATGCGATGGCCAACGCGCGGGCGACCGCCGCCGACGGCTTCCACCAGTACTTCGGCATCCCGTCGGCGGCCAGCACCTGGCGGGTGAAGCAGGGCTGGATGTGCTGCCTGGAGAACCGGACCCGGATGCACTCCACCGGGTACGTCAACAGCGACCGGTACGCAGTCGCCCTGCTCACTGAGGGCGCCACCAGCGTGTACGGCAACTACGGCGCCCAGACGCTCACCTCGATGGCGCGCGCGCTGATGCCGGGTGGGTCGATCCCCAAGCCCCCGCCCCCGCCGCCGCCGCCGACGCCGTCGCCCTCACCGACCGCCTCGCCGACCCCGTCGCCGACTACCGTGCCACCACCGACGAGCGAGCCGCCCTCCCCGAGCCAATCCCCCTGACACCCCCCCAAGCCCGTGGATCTAGGGCTTGGGCCCACGTTTAGAGATCAATCCATGTGCGTACGCCCTAGATCAACGGGGAAGGTGGGGGCGCGCCGCGCCGGTGGTACGCGCTGGGCGCGGGCCCGTCACCGGATAGCATCCGGGCCAGCGGGCCGGGAGGGGGCCATCGGATGCGCGCGGAGCAGAAGACCATCGGCAAGCTGTTACAGGGGCAGACCCAGTTCCTCATTCCGGTCTTCCAGCGCGGGTACGTGTGGTCCACCCGCAACGTGCGGCGGCTCTGGTCCGACCTGTTCGCGGTCTCCCTCGACGATGCGAGCCGGCATTTTCTCGGCGCCTTCGTGCTGGCGCCGACCCCGGTGGCGTCCGGCTTCGAGAAACGGTTCGTTGTCGACGGCCAGCAGCGGCTGACCACGCTGAGCATCCTGTTCTGCGCCCTGCGCGACCACGTCCGCCCGACCAACGCCGCGCTGGCCAGGAAGATCGACGAGTTGTACCTGCTCAACCCGCATGAGGAGGGCGAGGACCGGTTCAAACTGGTGCCGGTCACGCCGGAGGAGAAGGCCGCCTGGTTCGCCATCGTGAAGGGCGCGCCCACCGCCGGTGGTGAGAACACCATCGGCACCGCGTACCGGATCTTCCGGCGGGAGCTGGCCAGCCAGGACGAGGACGAGCCGATCGACATCACCCGCATCGAGCGGGCCATCGCGTACCTGTGCGACGTGGTGGTGGTCGAGGTGGACGCGCACGACAACGTCCACCGGATCTTCGAATCGCTCAACCACGGTGGCGAGCCGCTGCTGCAGGCCGACCTGTTGCGCAACTACGTCTTCATGCGGCTTCCCTCCCGCTGGCGGGCCGTGCACGACCAGCACTGGGAACCGATGCAGCGCCTGCTCGCACCGGCGGAGGTGGAGGAGCTGGTCCGGATCAACCTGGTCCTGCGCGGGCATGCCCGGGTCGAGCTGGACACGGTGTACCAGACCCAACAGGTCCTCATGCAGGGCCTCACCGGCGAGGCCGCGGTCGAGGCTTGGGTGGTCGAGCTGCACCGGCAGGCGCGGGTGTACAAGCGCATCCTGGCGCCGGCCGGGGAGAAGGATCCGCAGCTACGCGACGCCGTGGCGCGGTTGGCCAGTTGGGCCTCGCGGGCGGGCAACCCGGTCGCCCTGGCCGTGTTGTCCCAGCACGACGAGGGCCGGCTCAGCTCCGCCGAGGCGGCCGCCTCGCTGCGCGTGGTCGAGAGCTATCTGGTGCGCCGGTCCATGGTCGGCATCCCGACCAACAGCAACAGCCGCAACCTCGCCCTGGTGGTCAAGGACCTGGTCGCGGACGCGCTCACCGCGCAGGCACTCACCGACCGCCTGTCCCGCACCGTCGGCGCCTTCCCCACCGACGACCAGGTACGGGAGGCGGTCCGCGAGACGGATTTCTACGACCGCAGCAGCAAGGAGAGTTACGCCAGTCGCCGCTACATCCTGCGGTGTCTGGAGGCGAGCTACGACCACCGGGAACGGGTGAACCTGGACACCACGGCGGTCACCATCGAGCACATCCTGCCGCGGCGGATGTCCACCCAGTGGCGCAGCATGCTCGAAGCCGACGCCACCGGTGAGGAGACCGTTGACGAGGTGCATGGCGCGCTCGTGCACAAGCTGGGCAACCTCACCCTCACGGCGTACAACCCGGAGCTGGGTAACGACACGTGGCAGCGCAAGCGGCGCATCCTCGCCGACAGCGGGCTGGCGATGAACCGCGACCTGGCCAGCCAGCCGCGCTGGAGCAGGAAGGAGATCCTGGCCCGCAGCGCGGCGCTGGCCGACCGCATCGTCCAGGTCTGGCCGGGCCCGGGTTTGCCGGCCGCGCCGGAGCCGTCACGGGCCCGAGCGGCGGTGGCGGAGCCGGCCGGACCGGCGGTGGCGGAGCCGGCCGGACCGGCGGTGGCGGAGCCGGCCGGACCGGCGGTGGCGGAGCCGGCCGGACCGGCGGTGGCGGAGCCGGCCGTCGCCGGCAGCGGCCGGGCCCGCCGGATCTCGGCGAGCGAACGCAAGTGGCAGCGGCTGGCGCAGCTCCTCGCCGTCATCCCGGCCGGTCGCTGGACCTCCTTCGCCGACATCGCGGCGGTGATCGGCGACCACCCGTCGGCCGTGGGCCAGCACCTCAGCGACGGTTCGTTCGCCAACGCGCATCGGGTGCTCAAGCTGCGTCAGCCGGTCCCGACCACAGGGCAGCGCCCGCAGCTGGAGGCGGAGGGGGTCCGCTTCGACCGCAACGGCAAGGCCGCCGCCGACCAGCGTTTCACCGCCGACGACCTGGTCGCCGCCATCGGCGCGGACGACGGCGGCCTGGACGACAGCGGGTGACGGCCGCTCGGATCGGTCGGACAGATATGGACGCGGTCATCCGGCCACGCCACGACAGCGACCTGGACGACCTGGTCGATGGGCTCGCCCAGGTCGCCGCGACCGACGGCTATCCCGACCGGTGGCCGGACGATCCGGCCGGGTGGCTGCGGCCGGCCGACGCCCTGCAGGCCTGGGTCGCCCAGCTGGGCGACGCCGTCGTCGGCCACGTGGTGCTGCGCCAGGGTCGCGCGCAGGGCCCGGTCCGGCTGTGGTGCACCACCTCCGGCGAACACCCCGCCTCCTGCGCGGTGCTGTCCCGCCTGTTCGTCGTCGCATCCGCCCGCGGGCACCGCGTCGGTCGGGCCCTGGTCGAGGTGGCTGCCGGGTACGCCGCCGAGCACGCTCTGCGGCCGCTACTCGACGTGGCGGAGACGAACGCGGCCGCGGTGCGGCTCTACCGGAGGCTGGGCTGGACGCACGTGGGCAGCTACGAGGAGACGTTTCACGAGGGCGGCCCACCGGTGCTCCTGCTCTGCTTCGCCGGCCCGCTCCGCGGGCCGGCCCACGTAACAGAGCCGGGCCCGCGGAGCGGGCCGGCCCACGTAACAGAGCCGGGCCCGCGGAGCGGGCCGGCCCACGTAACAGAGCCGGGCCCGCGGAGCTGACGGTTACCGGGCCGGCATCAGCTGGGCCAACTGGGCGCGTTCACCGGGGTCCAGGGTCAGCTCCAACGCCGCCAGCGCCGGCCGGAACTGTTCCGGCCGGCGCGGACCGAGCAGCACCGCCCGTACCGCGGGCGCACTGAGCACCCACGCCAACGCGAGCGTCGGCAGCGAGACCCCGCGCTGGGCAGCCTCGGCCGCCAGAGCCGCCACCGCCTGGAAGGTGACGTCATTGACCAGACTCGCGTACGGCTGCGGCCGCAGCGACATCCGGGAGCCGTCCGGGTACGCCTCGCCGGGGCGGTACCGGCCGGCGAGCCAGCCGCCGGCGAGTGGGCTGTACGCGGTGAACGCGACCCCCTCGCGCTGGCACATGTCGAAGGTCTCCGCGGCCACCGGCTCCAGCAGGCTGTATCCGGATTGAAGGTTCACCGGGCGGGCCCCGCCGGCCCCCTCGGCCGCCTGGACGGCGGCCGCCAGCCCGGCCGCGTCCACATTGCACAGCCCGTAGTGGCGCACCTTGCCGGCCCGGATCAGCTCGTCGAACGCGGCCACCGTCTCGGCGATCGGCACCGACGGGTCGGGTCCATGGGTGAGGTAGAGGTCGATGCGGTCGGTGCCGAGCCGGCGCAGGCTCGCCTCGGCCTGCTCGCGGATGTGCCGCCCGGACAGACCCTCGTCCTGGGGACCTGGTCCGACCCGGTGGCGCACCTTGGTCGTGAGGACCACGTCGTCACGGGCGCCGCGGCTGGCCAACCACCGCCCGACCCACTCCTCGGACCGCCCGCCGCCGTAGGAGTTGGCCGTGTCGAAGAGGGTGATGCCGGCTCCGCGGGCGGCGTCCATCAGCGCGAACGCCGTTGGCTCGTCATCGCCCTGACCGAAGAGTTCCGGCACCGACCCGATGCCACCGAAGTTGCCGCATCCCAGGGCCAGCACCGAGATGTCGAGGTCGGTTCCGGCGAGCCGCACATATCGCATGACCGTTTTCGTACCCTCCGGACCGCCCGCCGGGCAAGTCGCAGGAGAGGGGTCGAAGGTCCCGCGGCTAGGTGGCGTTCAGGCCTGCCCGACCGGTCGCGCCGGCGGCGAGAGTCGAGGATGACACGCGGAGGGGACAGGAGCCGACGATGACCATCACGTACGAGGTCACGAAGCAGGACCTGGATCTGCGCTACACCGCGGTGGTCCGCGGGGAGATGCCGGCCGCGGAGATGTCGACGTGGCTGCCGACGGCCTACTACGCCGTCCTCGCGTACCTGCGCCGGATTGGCGCGGCCGCGACCGGTGCGCCGTTTGCCCGGTTCACGTTCCTCGGCGACACGGTCGCGGTCGAGGCTGGCGTGCCGGTGCGCGGGGAAGTGCCCGGCGATGGCGAGGTCGAACCGTCGGCCCTGCCCGACGGACCGGCGCTGGTCACCACCCACGTGGGAGGTTACGAGGAGCTCGGCACTGCGCTCGGCCACCTGACCGCCTGGGCGGCGGACCACGGCCTCGAGCCGGCCGGGCCGCACTGGGAGGTTTACCTCACCGACCCGAACGCCGAACCCGACCCGACCACCTGGCGTACTCAACTCGTGCTGCCCATCCGGGGAGCACACGCCTGAACCGACGATCGTCGGGAGCCGCCATGATCGCAGTACTCGGGGCGGGGGCGATGGGCGTCGCCCTCGCCACCCACCTGGCCCGCAATGGCCACCACGTCGTGCTCTTCGCGACCGAACAGGACCGCGCCGCGGTGACGGCGTGGGAGGCCGGCCTGCCCCACCCGGCGTTAGGGGTACTGCCGCATCGCGACATCGCCATCCGCGATCTCGCCACGTCGAGGGCGGAGCTGGGTGGGGCCGAGTTCATCGCGGTCGCGGTCTCCAGTCCGGGCCTGCACCCGGTCCTCGGTTCGGTCGCGGCGTTCGCGCCGCCGGACGCGGTGTGGTTGGTCGCCACGAAGGGCTGGCAGGAGGCGACCCTGCAGTCTCCGTCCGAAGTGGTCACCTCGGTACTCGGGCGTGATAATGCGGTGGTGACGGTGGCCGGCCCCGGCCTCGCCTCCGAGATCGTGGCCGGTTCGCCGACGGCCCTGCTGTGCGCCTCGACGGACCCGCAGGCCCGGCGACGGGTGGCCGAGCTGCTGCGCTCTTCGACCATGCTCACCGTCACCTCCAGCGATGTCGCCGGCGCCGAAACCGCGTCGGCGTACAAGAACGTGGTCGCGATCGCCGTCGGCATCGCCGAGGGCATGTCCCGCCGGTTCATCGAGAGCGCGCTGGTGCGCGCGTTCGCCAACGCCCGGGCGGCGATGTTCGCCCAGGGCATGGTGGACATGGTCAGGCTGGCCGAGGCGCGCGGCGGGCGGGCCGCGACCGTGCTCGGCCTGGCCGGCTCGGGCGACCTCTACGTCACCTGCATCGGGGGCCGCAATGGCCGCTTCGGCCAGCTGCTCGGCTCCGGGTCGACGCCGGAGCAGGCGCTGCACTCCATCAACAGCACCGTCGAGGGCGTGGCCAACACCCGGGTAGCGCTGGCGCTGGCCCTGCGGTACTCGATCGACCTACCGACCGCCCGCGCGGTGGACCTGGCGCTGCACCAACGGCTCCTCGACGACGAGGGCATGCAGCAGATCCGCGAGCTGTTCGCCGAGACCATGCATCCCCATCCGGTCGGCTGAGCCGGCGGTCCGCTGAGCAAGCGGTCGGCTGAGCCGGCGGCCGGCGAGCACGCGGTCGGCTGGGTCAGGCGGTCGGTCGCAGCGGTGCGCCGCGACTGGTGGCCAGGCTGGCCGTGCGGGTGTAGCACTCGGCGAACTGAGCCACGACGGTCGGCCAGGCGCAGTGCTTCGGCGCGACCGAGCTGTTGTGCGCACGCATCCGCCCCCGGGCGTCGTGGTCCGCGGCGAGCCACGTCAACCCGTCGATCAACTCCGCCACGCTGTGGCCCAGCACGCCCTCCTGGCCGGTCCGGATGAAGTCGGCGATGCCGTTGCCGGCGCGCGCGACGACCGGAACACCGGCCGCCCTCGCCTCCAGGGTTGCGATGCCGAACGATTCCCGCACGGTGGGATTGAGAAACAGGTCGGCCGAGCCGAGCAGGGACCGGATGTCGGACCGATCGAGCCGACCGGCGAGGCGGACCCACCCCGTCATGGCGTTGCGGCGAAGGTATCGCTGCATCGCCGGCCCGGCCGGGCCGTTGCCGGCGATGGTGGCGCGCAGGCGTACCCCCGACCCCAGCCGGCTCTGGGCGACCCGCAGCGCCTTCAACAGCGTCATCGGCTCCTTTCGCGGCGCCAGCCGGCCGATGGCGACGACGTGCACCGGGGTGCCCGGGCGACCCGCCTCAGTGCGCGGGGTAGCGCCCCAGTCGCCGGGAGTGATGCCGTTGGGAACCACGGTGGCGGTGACCCCGGGCGCGGCCAGGTTCACCAGGGTCGCCGCGGCCGTGCTGACCGCGGTCAGCACCAGCGGCGCGCTGCTCCACCCGGTGACCCGGTCGAGCGTGCGGTACATCGCCTGACTCGCCCGCCCCCACATGCTGTGCACGGTCACCACGGTCGGCAGGCCCCGACGCAGACTGCAGCGCACCGCCGACCAGGCGAACGGCGCTACGCAGCCGACGTGGACGTGCACAACATCGGGGCGCAACTCGTCGAAGAGCCGATCCAGATGCGTGCCGGCGCGCGGGTGCACCGGCAACTCCCACGGCAACGGCGCGGTCACCCGGTGGACGGGGAAGCCGTGGTCGGACTCGACATCGGGCAGGCTCGGGGTTGCCGTGATGACGCGGACCGCCTCGCCGCTGTCGCGCTGTGCCCTGGCCAGATCCTCCACCTGGATCTCGATTCCCCCCAATCGAGGATAAAAACAGTCGGTAACGTGAACAATCACCGTCAACTCCCAGTGTCGGGTCCACCCGTGGTCATGGCACGCTGCATGCGTGGGCAACACCTGTGTCTTCTTCCACGCACATCCTGATGATGAAGCTTTGCTTACCGCGGGCACCATGGCGAGACTCGCGGACGAAGGACATCGGGTTGTGCTCGTCGTGGCCACCGCTGGTGAGCGCGGCCTCGCCGATGCGGAACTGACACATGGCCGACAGCTCGGCGCGGTCCGCACCGCCGAGGTCTTCGCGTCCGCGAAAGCTCTGGGTTGTGCCCGGGTCGAGTTCCTCGGCTATCGCGACTCCGGCCTTTCCGGTACGGGTCAGGCCGCGGCTCCCTCGGCACCGGACGTCGCAACCGCGGACGCCTCGGGAACTGACTTCGCGACGGCGGATATCGAGGAGGCCGCCGCGGCGCTGGCGGCGATCCTGCTCGACGAGCGGGCCGATCTGCTGACCACGTACGACCCGGCGGGCGGCTACGGACATCCGGACCACGTGCAGGTGCACCGGGTGGGCGCCCGAGCGGCCGAGCTCGCCGGCACCGCCACCGTGCTGCAGGCCACCGTCGACCGGGACCTGCTCCTGCGCGGCCTGCGGTTGGCCCGGCTGGGTCGCGCGCTGCCGGCCGAGCTGGACCTGGGAAGGTTCGCCTTCGCGTACACGCCGCGGCGGGCGATCACCCACCGGGTCGACGTACGCCGCTACAGCGCGGCCAAGCGCCGCAGCATGTCGGCCCATGTCAGCCAGGCGTCGGGTGGCGAGTCCACCCGCACCCTCGCCGCCCTGCTGCGGTTGCCCGCACCAGTGTTCCGCTGGGTTCTCGGCACCGAGTGGTACGTCCAGGCCGGCGCGCCGACCACCGTGGTACACCGCCACCCGCTCCCGCCGCCGAGACCGCGCTGAGGCCCCGGATGCGTACCCGTCGGGACTGGGCCAGGATCATCGCCGCGATCGCCTCGCTGACCGCGGCCGGCGTGTTCCTGGGCGCCGCCCTGCCGGCGATCGCCGGGGTCGGCTGGCCGGACATCGCCGCCCAGCTCGGCAATCTGAGCACCACGACAGTCGTCGGACTGTTCCTGCTCTGGCTGGTCGGCCTGTGGACCTACACCTTCGTGCTCACCAGTTCGCTGCCGGGCCTTTCGCACGGCCAGGCGTTCGCGCTCAACTGTGCCGGCAGCGCGGTGAGCAACGTGCTTCCGTTCGGCGGCGCGGCCGGGGCCGCGGTCACCTTCGCGATGGCCGGCAGCTGGGGGCATCGGCGCAGCGCCATCGCGGTCTCGACCCTGGTGAGCGGGGCCTGGAACATTCTGTCCCGGCTCGCCCTACCCACCGCCGGCCTGGTGATGCTGCTGGTCTCCGGCTCGCTGCCGGACAACCGGCTCACGATCGCGGTCGAGGTCTCCAGCGTCCTGCTCGGCGCCGGTCTGGTGCTCGTCGTCGCCTGCCTGGCGTCGCAGCGGACGTTCTACTGGGTGGGCCGGGTCGCCGGCCGACTCGCTCCGGTGCTGCCGGTACGCGCCCGCCCGGCGGTGGAGCGGGTCGGGGTGACCCTGAGCCGATTCCGCCGCGACACCATCGACCTGATCCGCAGCCGGTGGGTGTGGTTGACGCTCGGCATGTTGAGCTACCTGACCATGCAGTTCCTGCTGTTCTGGGCGTGTCTGAGCGCGACCTCGACCAACCTGGGTCCGGCCGCCATGGTCGCCGCCTTCGCCCTCAGCCGGTTCCTCGCCACCGCCGCGGTCACCCCCGGGGGGATCGGGGTCACCGAGAGCGGCACGGTCGCGCTTCTGATCGCCCTCGGTGCGCCGGCCGCGCCGGCCGCCGCCGGCCTGCTGCTCTTCGGCTTCTTCGCGCATGCAGTGGAGATCCCGGTGGGCGGGGCCGTCTGGGCGGGCTGGGTGGTGGCCCGCCGCTGGCGCGCCCGGCGGCAGGCCCGGCACTGGGCACCGCCGGTCGAGCCGACCCCGGTCGCCGGCGGGCGGCGACCGGTCGAGCCGGCGGCGATCGACGCGGGCCCCGACTGAGCGGGTCGGCCGGTACCATTCGACCCGCCTCTCGTCGAAGGACACCATGATGTTCGGCTGGGTCGCCGCACCGTTCGACCTCCGGTCCACGCTGCTGACCGCGCTCATCGCGGCGTACGTCGTCGTGGTCATGCCGTTCAACGGCCGGCGGCAATTTCACCGCCTGGTCAGCCGGCGCTGGTCGAACGCCGCCGCGCTGGGCCGCTTCTACCTACGCGCGATCGTGGGTCTTTGGCTGCTCACCGGGCTGGTCCTCACGGTCGTCGCGGTCGGTCCCGCCATCGCGCCCGCCAACCTCGGGCTGGTCATACCGACCGGCGGTGAGGCCGTTCTCACCGCGGCGCTCACCGGATACGTGCTCGTGCTGCTCGCCGCGGCGGCGCGGTCGACCCGGCGGCGGCTCGCACAGGGCGGCACCCTCACCGGCCGGGAGCGGCTGGCGGCGCTGCTCCCCACGACGCCCGTCGAGCGCCGCCTCGCGTTCGGGCTCGCCATCACCGCGGGCATCTCAGAGGAACTGCTCCACCGAGGGCTGTTCATCACCGCAGGCGTCTCCCTGCTCAGGCTGAGCCCGGCCCTGGCCGCGGGGCTGTCGGTTGTCGCGTTCGCCACCGCGCACCTCTACCAGGGGCGGCCGGGCATCCTCGGCGCCGGCCTCATCGGCGTCCTCCTAACCGCGCTCTACGCCGTGACCGGCTCACTGCTCGCCCCCATGGTGTGCCACGCACTGAACGACATCGTGGCGTTCCTCGTGATCCCGGCCCCAGCTCGGGAAGCAACGGCCGGTGAGGCGCCGGTGACCTGACGCGCGGGCTCGCACCCGCTCGCTCCTCGCGCTCACCGGTGCCTGCCTTTCGTTCGCGCTGCGGGGCTCGCACCCGCTCGCTCCTCGCGCTCACCGGTGCCTGCCTTTCGTTCGCGCTGCGGGGCTCGCACCCGCTCGCTCCTCGCGCTCACCGGTGCCTGCCTTTCGTTCGCGCTGCGGGGCTCGCACCCGCTCGCTCCTCGCGCTCACCGGTGCCTGCCTTTCGTTCGCGCTGCGGGGCTCGCACCCGCTCGCTCCTCGCGCTCACCGGTGCCTGCCTTTCGTTCGCGCTGCGGGGCTCGCACCCGCTCGCTCCTCGCGCTCTCACTGGTCCGGGCGGAGATCGGTGCAGCTTGACTCGTCGGGGAGCAAGGGCCGCAGCCATACGCTCCATTGCTGCCCACCCGAGAGCCACGGGGTCGCCGCGTTCGCCGAGGCGGCCGCCGCCAGCACTGCGGTGGCCGCGTCGCCGGTCATCGACACGCAGCCGACCTGATAACCGGTACCCAGCGAAGCACCGGGCAGCGGTGGGCCGGGCCACTGCTTGGCCGGCGGCACCGGCAGGCCGGCGCCGGGATCAGTCCACGCCGACGCCACCGCGGCCAGTGCCGTCGGGACATAGGTGTGCTGGGGACCGACCGCGCCGGCGCCGAGCGTGCGCGGCAGGTCGGTCAGCGCGGCCAGCAGGTCGGAGAGTCGGTGCCGGTTCGCTCTTTGGGTGGCGGAGAGCCCGACGCCGCTCTCCTCATTGAGGGCGTTCACCGAGGTCACCGCCTTGCCGCCGGCGGTCAGCACGGTGAAGCGGGTCGACGGTGCGTCCGCGACCCCCGGCTGGCCCACATCCAGCGGCTGGCCGACGCCGGCGGCCACCATCCGCGCCGCCAGCCGGCGCACGTCGCTCGGATCGATGGACCGGACGAGGACGTTGGGCAGCGCTGGCCCGGGATAGATGGCCGGCACCGGGCCCTCTGTGATGACCCGTCCGTCGCCGTAGACGCTGACGATCGGCAACCGGGTCGCCCGGCTGACCGGGGCGACGAACCCGTCGACGTACTCGACGCGCAGCGCGAGCTGGTCCGCCGCGTACGACGGCGGCAGGCTGGCCTCCGCGGCGGGCGGGCTGGCGGCGCGGCCGCAACCAACCAGCAACAGGAACAGGCAGAGGCCGAGCGCGGCCGACCGGCGAGCAGACATACCGCTTCGACGAAGGCGCGAGGCGTCCCGTTCCCGGCCGCGGTCCGGCGGGGCGGTGCGGGTTCCCGCGGGCGCCCGGCCGCTCGCCCGCCGACGGGTCGGTCAGGTCAGCAGCGGCCGAACCTGTTCGCCCAGGAAGCGCACGAAGCCCTCCGGGTCGGGGTCATCATGGGTCGGCTGGAGCACGACCGTGTCGGCGCCCGAGTCCGCCCACCGCCGGACCGCGGCGGCAACCTCCGCGGCGTCGCCGGCGACGCCCGACGACGGGTCGCACCCGGGCCGGGCCAGTTCCCGGGCCACCCGGTCGCCGGCGTCCGGTCCGGTGGCCGTGGGCAGGTAGACGACGAACGGGTGCGGGTCGGTCCGGCCGCCGCCGGCTCGGCCCCGGTCCACAGCGGCCCGCGCCTGGCGTACCTGGTCGGTGGTGGTTCCACCGGGAAGGATGGTGCCGTCGGCGCACTCCCCGGACAGGCGAAGGGAGCGGGGCCCGATCGCGCCGACATAAACCGGCGGGGCCGTGAGCGGTGGCCAGTCCAGCTCGACGTCGTCCAGCCGAACGTAGCGGCCGCCGACCGAGATCCGTTCGCCCCGCAGCAGAGCGCGTAGCGCGCCCAGGTACTCGCGCAGGAGGGTGAGCGGCGAGGCCACCCTCGCGCCGACCTGAGCCATCCATTCCTGGACGCCGTGGCCGACGCCGACCAGAACCCGATCCGGGAAGAGCCGGTGCAGGGTGGCGACCTCCATCGCGGTCAGCGCGACGTTGCGCAGCGGCACCGGCAGCAGACCCACACCGACCCGGATCCGCGTGGTCCAGGCCAGCGCGGCCGCCGCCGCGGCGATGCCGCTCTCACTGAAACAGTCCTCCCACAACCAGAGCTCGTCGAGGCCGCTCTCCTCGGCGATCCGGGCGGTGGCCCGCAGGCGTTCGGGCGGGAACTGGGGAAGGAAGATCGTGCCGAGGGAAGTCATACCCGCCATCCTGCCGGGT
Source organism: uncultured Actinomycetota bacterium (assembly GCA_963753485.1). Taxonomy (GTDB): domain Bacteria; phylum Actinomycetota; class Actinomycetes; order Mycobacteriales; family Micromonosporaceae; genus CAWDLX01. Next base: position 47,936 of record CAVWCL010000001.1, read on the forward strand.
GGCGCCCACGCACATCGCTCCCGCTACAGCTGACCCCTTCCACACCCAGGACCGGTCCGGCTCCACCCAGATGTCCAGCGCATGGTCGGTCGTGTCCAGCCCGCCGAACCACCGCTGAGCCGGCGTCTCGAGGTTCACGTACCAACCGAGAAAGCGGTCGGCGGAGTCGAAGAACCACCAGATGGAGTGCGCCTGGCCGGGCGGCGTGAGGATCAGGACGCCGGTATCGCGCCACTGCGCGGGCACAAGCATCGTCGGGATGAGCGCCCGCTGACTCAAGGGCATCTTGCGGATCCAATCACCCGCCAGCGTGCTGCGGTGCATGACCTGCGAACCGGGCGCGGTCCAGGTGAGCACACCATGGTCGTCGTCGCTCACCACTCGGGCGGTCTCGACCGCGGCGATTCTCCCATTCCGATGGATGCTCCGGCGAAGGATAGTCTGCCCTTGGTAGAAACGCACCCGCTGACTCTAGTGTCGAGCCGCCAGCAATCTCGATCCGGGCAGCGCCTTCAAGGACATAGATGGTCTCGCGCGGCGGCGGCGGGCCGCGCAAAGACGGGGAGATCTCCCGATCTCGGCAGCCCGGCGCGTTCGTAGCCTCTGCTTGAGGGCGGCGCCGTCCGGCGCCGTCGGCCGACCCACCCGTACGCTCAATGCCGAGGACACCTGGGAGGCTCGATGATGACCGCGCGGAGGACCGGCATTGCGGTGGTTACCTTCCTGGTCGTGCTGGCGATGGCCGGTTGCCGACCGGACCAGTCGGGCAGCTCTTCCGGAACCCAAACAGGTGCAACGCCCGGCGCGCTGCCACGCGCGGCGGCCGCAGCCCAGCCGAGCAGCGCCGTCGTCGGTGGTACCCCGACGCCGTCGGCACAGTTCCCCTACTACGCCCGGATCGGGTTCAGCGGTTTCGGATTCTTCGAGACGGAGTGCGGCGGCTCCGTGATCGCGGCGGAGTGGATCCTGACCGCCGCCCACTGCGTCGAAGGTCATGCCAGCCAGGGCGTGGAGACGGCGGTCGGCGGCGGCCAAGGTCCGGTGACACCCCATCCACTGTGGAACAAGGATGCGACCGACGGCCATGACCTGGCGCTCGTGCACATCCCCAGCAACCTGACGACGAACATCTCGCCGATCCAGGTCGGCGCCCCGTGGGATCCCAGCGCATACGCGCCGGGCACGCCGGCCACGGTGATGGGGGTCGGCCTCACCTCTCCCAGCGGTGGCTTCGGCACCTTCCGCGTCGCCGACACGGTGATTCGCAGCGATGCCGAGATGGACGACGCCTACAACCCGTGGTACTGGTTCAGCGACTGGAACAGCCAGCTGATGATCGGGGCCGGCTCGTCCGCCACGACCGTGTGCAAGGGGGACAGCGGTGGTCCTCTGGTGGTCGGCATCGCGGCCGGCCATCCGGTGGAGGTCGGTGTGGCCAGCTTCGGTAAGTCGGACTGCAACGAGGCCGCCGCGTTCGCCGAGCTCTCCGGACCCCAGTTGGCCTGGGTCGCCAGCGTCGTGCCGGCGGTCACCACCGGCTGGGGCCCGTGCACGACCGTCAACGGCTCGCCCGGCTACGGGGCCGCCACCTACGGCACGGACCCGGCGCAGGGGCCCAACCGCGACGGCGGATCCTACTGGAACATCCAGTGCGTCAGTAACGACGCCCGCCAGATGAAGATCCGGCACAGTGGACTGTGCGGCGACCTTAACCCGGCCGATGGCGGCCTCGTGCAGAGTACCTGCGCGAAACAGATGTATGACCTGTTCGAGCTCTCGCCCAGCGATGACGGGAACTTCCGGCTCATCGTCTCGGCCACGAACATGTGCCTCGGCGTCACCGATTCGAGTCTGGCGCTGCGGGCGCGGATCCGGCAGTACCCGTGCGGCAGCGGCTGGAACCAGCAGTTCGACCTGCGGGCGACCGACAGCGGCTACGTCGAGGTCATCGCCCGGCAGAGCCAGCTATGCCTGGACGTTCAGGGAGACTACGTCGGGCCGGGGGCACTCATCTGGCAGTACACCTGCGACCGCGGCTACAACCAGCAGTTCCGGTTCGACGTGCTTCCGATCTGCACCCCCGGTCCCTTGGGGCGGCCGTTCGGGCCCGGCTTCACCTGTCCCATCATCACCAAGACAGCCAGGTAACCGTGTTAGCAGGGGCACCCTCTACCACTGAATCCGTTAAGAGGGTGCCCTTCCTAACAACGCGTCCGCCACAACGGTCCACTGGGAAACGGGGCAAAGGCCGGCGCCGGGGTGGTTCACCGACCTATCGTCGGGTCAGTTGCACCCGCTCATTGCGGCGGGCTGCGACTCGTGGAGGAACGATGAACGCTCCGCCGCTGGTCGGCGACGCGGTGGTTGCCGGACGCGGCATGACGGACGCGGCATGACGGACCGCCGGCCGCCGCTGGCGGCCGGATCGGCCCGGACGCTGGTGACGCCCCTTGCCCTGGCCCAGTTCCTGGCCAGCTACGCCGGTACCAACATGAACGTGGCTATCAGCACGATCGCCGACGACATCGGCACCACGGTCCTCGGCATGCAGACCACCATCACGCTCTTCACGCTCACGATGGCGTCGCTGATGCTTCCCGGCAGCAAGCTGACCGACATCTGGGGCCGCAAGGTGTGCTTCCTGCTCGGCCTGGCCATCTACGGCTGTGGCGCCCTGCTGGCCACAGCCGCGCAAGGCATCACACTCATGGTCGTCGGCTACTCGATTCTCGAGGGCGTCGGCTCCGCGCTGATGATTCCGCCCATCTACATCCTGATCACCGTCGCCTTCCCCGACCTCGGCACCCGGGCCCGGTACTTCGGCGTGGTCAGTGGGGCGGCCGGACTCGGCGCCGCGGCGGGGCCGTTGATCGGCGGTCTGCTGACGAGTGCTCTCAGCTGGCGCGCCTCATTCGTCGCTCAGGTACTCACCGTGGCCCTGATCATCGTCCTGGCTCGCCGGATTGCGGACCCGGCGCGCACGGGTCCAGCAACCCATTTCGATACGGTCGGGGCCATCCTGTCGGCGGCCGGGCTGTTCTTCGTCGTCCTCGGCTTCCTGCAGGCGTCCACGTACGGCTGGTTCACGGCCCGCAAGGACTTCACCATCGCGGGGACCGTCGTCATACCTCAGGGTGGTGTCTCCCCGGTCTGGCTGTTCATCGCGGTCGGTGCGGTGTTCCTGTCCGCGTTCTTCTGGCACCTGCGGCGCCGGGAGAAGGCGGGCAAGGACCCGTTGATCTCCATCCGACTCTTCCGCAGTAGGACCTCCAACCTCGGCCTCGTCACGCAGAACGTCCAATGGCTGGTGCTGCAAGGATCCTTCTTCGTGATCTCCGTGTTCCTCCAGCAGGTCTGGGGCTACAGTGCCATCCAGACCGGCCTGATGCTCACGCCGGCCACGGTGGGCATCCTGGCCGCATCGGCCGGCGCCGGTCGTTTCGCCCGCCGGCACTCGCAGCGCTGGCTGATCATCGCAGGCTTCATCACGACCGCCGCCGGCATGATCCTGCTGCTCGGGCTGGTCCCGACGCTGGACAACATCATCAGCTTCGTTCCGGGTCTCCTGCTGATGGGCATCGGAGTTGGCGTGATGCTCACCTCCTCGGTCAACGTGGTCCAGTCCAGCTTCGGTGAGCCTGAGCAGGCCGACATCTCGGGGCTGTCCCGCAGCGTGTCCAACCTCGGCTCATCGCTGGGTACGTCGCTGGCCGGCTCCGTTCTGGTGGGGGCCGCCGTCCCGGGCGGCAAGCCGTTCGCATGGGCACTGGCGACACTGGTCGTCATCTCGCTGGTCGGCCTCGTCGCGGCCGTACTCCTGCCCCGGCGTGCCGTACCGAACGCGTCGAGAGCGTAGCCCGCGGCCCGGCATCTCATGAGATTGGCCGATTCGGGTCCGTCCGGCGGGGTCGAGGACCACCATGAGGGGAGGACCGACACCGACACCGGCACCGCAACCGGTGTCGCGCCATCGAGCCTGTGGCCCGTCAACCCCAGCCACCCACGAGACTTACGGAGTCCACTGTGAACACATATCCCGGCATCGAGAACCACGGGCTCATCGGTGACCTGCAGACCGCCGCGCTGGTCTGCGACGACGGCACGATTGACTGGTTCTGCGCACCCCGCTTCGACTCCCCCAGCATCTTCGCCTCGCTCCTGGACAAGGAGAAGGGCGGCTTCGTCAAGGTCGCGCCGGCCGGCGGCCAGTACGTCACCAAGCAGCTGTACCTGCCGGGAACGCCCATCCTCATCACCCGGTTCATCAGCCCCGAGGGCGTGGGTGAGGTCATCGACTTCATGCCGGTGACCGGAATCCGCGCCACCGACCAGCACCGCCTCATCCGGATGCTCCGGGTCGTGCGCGGCCAGATGAGCTTCGTGATCGAATGTCAGCCGCGGTTCAACTACGGTCGCGACGACCACGACGTGACCATCACTGAAGACGGGGCGACGTTCCGCAGCCGGACCATGAACCTCAACGTGAGCCCGTCGCGCCGGGGTGCGCGGATGATGGGTGCGATTGAGCGCGAGGGCAACGGCGTGCGGGTGACGGGGACGGTAAAGGCCGGCGACATTGGGGCCATGGTCATCGAAACCGCGCCGGAGGGTCCGCCGCAGGTGATACCTCCGGAGGAGATACAGGCCCTGTTCGAGCAGACCCGTGACTTCTGGCGCTCGTGGATCGGTCAGTCCCGGTACCAGGGCCGGTGGCGGGAGATGGTGGAGCGGTCGGCGATGACGCTCAAGCTCATGACGTACGCGCCCACCGGTGCCCTGGTGGCGGCGCCGACCGCCGCGCTGCCCGAACAGGTGGGCGGGGAGCGCAACTGGGACTACCGCTTCACCTGGGTCCGGGACGCCTCCTTCTCCGTCTACGCGTTGCTAGGGCTGGGCTTCGTCGACGAGGCCCGAGGTTTCCTGCAGTGGCTGGGCCACCGCATCAAGGACGCGCACCAGAAGGGCACCCAGCTGCAGATCATGTACCGCATCGACGGCTCGCCCGACCTGCAGGAGGAGATCCTCGACCACTTCGAGGGCTACAAGGGATCCAGCCCGGTCCGGATCGGCAACGGCGCGGTCGACCAGCTTCAGCTCGACATCTACGGCGAGGCGATGGACTCGATCCAGCTCGCCGACACGCATGGCCTGCAGATGAACTACGACAACTGGCGCCACCTGACCGAGATGGTCGACTGGCTGTGCGAGCACTGGGACCAGCCCGACGCCGGGATCTGGGAAACCCGTGGCGGACCGCAGGCCTTTGTCTACGGCCGCATGATGTGCTGGGTCGCGTTCGACCGGGCCATCCGCATCGCCCAGGTCCGGGGCCGGCCCGCCGACGTGAGCCGCTGGACGAACATGCGCGACATGATCTACCGGCAGGTGATGGACCGCGGCTGGAACCCCAAGCGCGAGGCGTTCGTGCAGTACTACGGCAGCGAGGTCCTCGACGCGTCGCTGCTCTACATGCCGCTGGTCGGCTTCATCGCGCCGACCGACCCGTTGTGGCAGTCGACCCTGCGCGCGATGGACACCGAACTCGTCTCCGACAGCCTGGTCTACCGTTACGACCCGAGCGCATCCCCGGACGGCCTGCAGGGTTCGGAGGGCACGTTCTCGATGTGCACGTTCTGGTACGTTGACGCGCTGGCCCGCTCGGGGCGCCTGGAGGATGCCCGGCTCACCTTCGAGAAGATGCTGACCTACAGCAACCACCTCGGCCTGTTCTCCGAAGAGATCGGACCAACCGGCGAGCAGATCGGCAACTTCCCGCAAGCGTTCAGCCACCTCGCCCTCATCAGCGCCGCGGTCAACCTCGACTACCAACTCGACCACGGCGCGGGCGGCACCGAGGCGGTTCTCGATCAGGCCACTCGGGCAGCCACGGTCGGCTGATCGGGCGTCCCACCCATGTACGGGGTCGAGGTGCCGCGGCGGCCGGTTGCCGCGCTGGAGAGCGTGATCGGTCTACCCCGGACGACCCGGTTGGTCGCGGCCGCCGCGGACTTCCGGAAGCTGGCGCACGGGCGCATCATCTGGAACTTCAGCTCAACCGCCGCCGGCGGTGGGGTGGCCGACATGCTCCAGGTCCTGGTCGGCTACACCAAGGACCTGGCGGTCGACATCCGGTGGCTGGTGATCGAGGGCGAGGGCGAGTTCTTCCGCATCACCAAGCGGGTACACAACCGGATCCACGGTCAACCCGGGGACGGGGGCACGCTCGGCGCGGCCGAACTGGACCACGTCCGCGCGACGATGCGCGCCAACGCGGAGGACCTCGGCGATCAGATCAACCCGGGGGACCTGGTCCTCTTGCACGATCCTCAGACGGCCGGTCTGGCTGGCCCGCTGGCCGGACGGGGGGCGCATGTGGTGTGGCGATCCCACATCGGCATCGACGGCGAGAACGCGTTGAGCAGGTCCGCGTGGGACTTCCTGCACCCACTGCTCGCCCCGGCCGAGGCGTTTGTCTTCTCCCGCCACGCCTACCTGCCGCACGTCGTTCCCTCGTCGCGTGCATGGATCATCCCGCCATCGATCGACCCCTTCTCGCCCAAGAACCAACCAATGGATGACGCTGCCGTGCAGGCCGCCCTGGTACGCATGGGGCTCCTGAGCGGCGACCCAACCTCGGTGTGCCGCTACACCCGTCGCGACGGGTCGCCCGGCGAGGTCCGCCGGCCGGCCACGATCGTCGCTGAGTCGCTGCCCGCACCGGACGATCCGGTCGTCGTTCAGGTCTCCCGCTGGGATCGGCTCAAGGACATGACCGGCGTCATGCAGGGGTTCGCCAGGCATGTTGCGTCGAGTGGACCAGGATGGCTGGTGCTGGCCGGGCCGTCCGTCGAGGGCGTGACCGATGACCCCGAGGGAGCACGTGTGCTGGCGGAAGTCCTCGCTGAGTGGCACGGGCTGGCGCCGGCGCAACGATCCCGCGTCATCCTGGCGACGCTGCCCATGACCGACGCTGACGACAACGCCGCGATGGTCAACGCCCTGCAGCGGCACGCCCGCGTCGTCGTCCAGAAGAGCATCGCCGAAGGATTCGGGCTCACGGTGGCCGAGGGCATGTGGAAGGGACGACCGGTGGTCGGCTCAGCGGTCGGTGGAATCCTGGACCAGGTCGTCGACGGCACCGGGATTCTCCTGCCCGACCCCACCGACCTGACCGCGTTCGGGTGGGCTGTGCGCGCGCTGCTCGACGACCCGGATCTCGCCGACCGCATGGGCACGGCGGCCCACCGGTACATCCGGGCCCACTATGTCGGCGACCGGCATCTACTCCGCTACGCCAAGCTGTTCGGCACGCTGCTCGCCGCCGAACGCCGACCAGCCACCATACCGGCGACCGGATCAGGCTGAGTCTGCTGGCCGTGCGGTTGGATATATGTTAGCAGGGGCACCCTTTACCACCGAATCCGGTAAAAGGGTGCCCTTCCTAACACGGCGTCCGCGCGGCCAGGGACGTGGTTCCCGACCGCGCGGACCCGTCGTCTCAGGAGGCCTGGCAGAGGCCACTCGGTTGGGAGGTGCGGCACCGGTTGTGTGCGAACACGTTGGTGTCGCTGCCGCTGTGGTCGATCAGGTCGGCTGGCGTGTTGTTGGCCAGCAGGTTGTACGTGATCCGGTCGAAGGCGGTCGGGCGAGCGGTCGAACCACCGTGCGGTGGTACGCCGGGGATCAGCTCGATCCCGCCTGGGAACGCCTGGGCGCCGCTCTGACCGACCGCTCGGCGCTGCCGGTGACCCAGTTGCCGACGAAGGCGCCCCGGGTCGAGTGGAACTGGGTGATGGCGTACCCGGCGTTATTTGCCGCGGTCACGCCGCTGACCCGCATGCGGTCGGTGTACTCGCCGACCACGCCGTACCCGTCAAAGCCCCGCACGGAGAGGTTCTTGACAGCGACCCCGTCGACGCTCGCGCGCGCCGAGCCGACGATGCAGATGCCCGCCCCCCGGTGGCCTTGACGCAATTGTTGCCCGGCCTGGGCCGAAGCACGGTGGTCGGTCCGGCACCGCGAATCGTAAGACTGCTCTTGGCGATGAGCACTCCACCGGCATAGGTGCCGGCCTTGAGCAGGATGGTGTCGCCGACCGCGGCGGCGTCCACCGCGGCCTGGATCGAACCGCCCGGGTTGACGACGTGAACCGTCGCCCCGGCGGCCGCACCCGGCTGGGCGGTCGCCGTCACGACCAGTGCGGTCACGACCGCCGCCAGAGCGCCGGCGCCGATGGCGCGAACAAGTTTCATCAGCAGACCTTTCAGGATCTAACGTGTGCGGACCACGAGGACCGGTGCGTCGGGGCCGCATTCGCGGCAGTCGTAGTACGCGGCGTCGGTGCTGGTCGAGGTCAGTGCGAAGGCCACCGGCCCGTTGCCGTGCACGGCCGCGGAGACGTCCACCTCGTACCATTGGTTCCTCGCCACCGGTCCGAGGTGCCCGAGCACTGCACCGACCGCCGGCCGGTTGAAGTAGTAGAACGAGTCGTCGGTCCACGAGGTGTCCGCGACCCGGCGCACCGCCCCGCCGTCGACACTCTTCGCGTAGCCGACGTCCCACACGTGCAGAAGCAGTTTCGCACCGGCGACTGGGCCGCCCAACCCGTGCACGTTGAACTTCAGGTACGAGGTTCGATGCGACGGCGCTCCGCTGACCCGCAGTTCGGCGTAGTCGAAGTTGTATCGCGGGTAGGTCGCCGAGACGAACGTGTCGGCCGCGGTGGGGAAGGCCGCCGTGCTGATGGCCGCCGGGGTTCGGACCGGGCTAGCCCTTCCTTCGCGCTGCGGGGCGCGCACGTGCTCGCTCCTCGCACTCACCGCTGACCGCCCCGTTGCCGGCGCCGCCTGGGCGGACCCGGCGCCCAGGCCCATCCCGTTGACACAGAGCGCGAGCGCGATCGCCGCGCCCAAACGCCATCGCATATCCAAACCCCCGTTGCTCTCAGGTGACTGTCACAGCGGAGACGGTGAAGCGTCCCCAGTCTGAGAACGACCGCTGGCAGGGGGCGTTTCGGCCAGACATTTACCCGGGCCAGGCGTACCGGCGGTCACGGCCCGACGAGGGGCGTCACCGGCAGCCCGCCACACCCGGCCGCGATGAAGGGTATGTGGGTGGCGTGGTCGGTGTTGCCGGCGACCTCCCAGTTCTTGATCCCCGCGGCGGCCAGCCCGTACACCATGAACTTGCCGCGCAACATGTTTCCGGTCACCGAGGCGCCGTAGTTGGTCGCCGCCACGCAGTACCAGATCGGCGGGCCCATGGCGATGCCGACGTCGATGACCGCCGACCGGGCGTCCACCGTGTTGCCGGTCACCACGGTGCCGGTGTAGTTGCCGTTCACCGGGTTGTAGTCGACCAGGTTGATCCCGCCGAGCAGCAACTGGGTCAGCGCTGTGATCGTGTTGCCCTCGATCCGCGAACCCGGGGCGCCGAAGATGACGATCGCGCCGTCGGTGGCGTCGACCACCGTGTTGCCCTTGACCAGGCTGTTGCCGCAGGCGAGCGAGATGCCGTCGGCCCACTGGTTCTGATCTGGGGTGCCGGCCGGTCCGACCGTGTTGTTCACGACCGTTGCCCGCTGGCACTGGGGCGTGTTGTTGACGACCGGACCCTCGCCGATGTGGATGGTGGACCAGCTGCGGGTGTTGCGGGCGACCACGTTCTGGATGGTCTGGTCGACAGCGGCGGCACCCATCTCGACCAGGGCACCGCCCTGCAGGTGGCCGAGGGTCGGGCGGGCCCCGTCGACCTGGATGTTCGAGATCACCACCCCGGACTTGTTGTTGGTGTCGATGGCGGTGCTCAGCAGCGGACTGCGGATCTGCAGCGTGGCCCGGTTCGCGTCCATCGGCAAGCCGTCGGTGTCGATGCGCTGGTTCGCTGCGGTGAACCGGACCGGGTTGTCCAGCAGGAATGTCGCGCCCCGGCACAACCGGGCTTCGCTGCCCGCCCCGGTCAATGCCGCGTTGATGTCCACGTCCGTGCCGGAGGTCAGGCAGGTGCGCTGCGGCCCGTGGCAGACCCCGGTGCCCGCGTCGGTGAAGGTCTTGCCGGCGACCGGTACGAATCGCCAGCTGTAGCTGCCCGCGCTCAACGTCAGCTTGAGCACGCCGAAGGTGCTCGCGTTGCGGACCTCACTGTTGGGCTGGGTGTTGCTGAAGCCGTTCAGGGCATGCCCGCCGGTGCCCACCACGAACTCCCGGATGCCGTGGGCGGTGTCCGCAACCCCGTCCGGCGTCTGTGGGGCGAACCGCTCGTACTGGCGGTTGTCGGCGTTGAGGACCACCTCGGCGCCAGAGTCGTACAACGCCTGGTACAGCGGGGCGACCGCCAGCGAGCCGGCGTGGTTCTGGCCCGAGGTGAACAGCGGCGCGTGCCAGTAGGCGAGCGTGCACGAGGCCGGGTGCGCCGCCAGGTCGGAGCGCAGCCAGCTCTCTTGTGGACTGCCGGCGGCGCAGCCGCCGAAGAGGTGATGGCAGGTCGAGTTGAGCACGATGATGTGCCAGGTACCCAGGTCGTACGAGTAGTAGCCACCGGCGTTGGTGCCGGCGGCGGCGCCGAAGTACTTGAAGTAGGTCACCGCGTCGGCGCCGATGTACTCGTGGTCGCCCAGCGCCGGCCGGGTGCGCGCCTTCGCCACCCCCCAGGTCGGGTCGTAACAGTTGGCGAAGTCGCTGCCGGCGTTGTAGGTCAGGTCCCCGATCGGCGCCACCGTCTCGCCGGCGCCGAGCAGAGCCGCCGTTTTCGAGTCGTTCAGCGAGTTGCAGGTGGCGACGTCGCCGGCCGCGTCGAGCACGGGATCCGGCGACAACCCGGCCGCGTCGAGCACGGGATCCGGCGACAACCCGGCCGCCGGCGCCGGTGCGACCGCAGCCGCGGGCGGTGGCGCCTGCGCCCGGTTCGGGACCGCCGGTGCCGGGACGGCGCCGAGCAGCAGGGTCAACGACGCCATCGCCACCATGCCTCGTACCATGACCGCTCAACGACCAACCAGCCCACTTCGATCCGGGCTGACACCCGCTCTGACCAGGCAAGACGTCGAAACAACGAGCCGGACGGGCCCCAGGTGGGGGCCCGTCCGGCTCGCCGGCTGGGAGCCGCCCGTGTCAGTGGCAGGTCCCGGTGCCGGCGTCGGTGAAGGTCTTGCCGGCGATCGGCAGGAACTGCCAGGAGTAACCGGTCGCGGTCAGGGTCAGCTGCAGCACCCCGTAGGTGTCCGCGTTGCGTACCTCGCTGTTGGGTTGGACAGTGGCGAACGAGTAGTGCGAGAAGCCGCCCATGCCCAGGACCCATTCGCGGATGCCTTTGCCGGGATCGGCGACGCCGTTGGGCGTCTGCGGCGCGAACCGCTCGTAGTTGTGCGTGTCGCCGTCGAGCACGATGTCCGCGCCGGCGTCGTAGAGGTCCTGGAAGATCGGGCGCATCCAGACCGCGCCCGGGTGCACCGAGCCCGAGGTGAAGAGTGGGTGGTGCCAGTAGGCGAGGGTGCACCGGGCCGGGTGCGCGGCGAGGTCGGCCTTGAGCCAGGTCTCCTCCGGCGATCCCGGGCCGCAGCCGCCGACCCTGCTGCAGTTGGAGTTGACCGCGAGGATGTGCCAGCTGCCCAGGTCGTAGGAGTAGTAGCCCTTGGTCGGGTCGCCGGCGAGGGCGCCGAAGTAGCCGAAGTAGCCAGCCGCGCCCGTCGTCTCGTACTCATGGTTGCCGGGTACGGGCTTGGTGCGGTTCTTGAACTGACCCCACGTCGGGTTGTAGCAGTCGGTGAACCCGGCGGCCGCACCGTGCGGGTAGACCGCATCGCCGATCATGGCCACCGTGCCCGGGCGCGGCTGGATGATGGCGGCGGTCGCGCTGTCGCCGACCGAGGAGCAGCTGGCGATGTCACCCGCGGCGAGCAGCACCTGGGACGCATTGGTGTTGGGCGCGGCGTGGCAGCTGCCGCCACCGGTGTCGGTGAAGCTCTGCCCGGCCACCGGTACGAACTGCCAGGTGTAGGCGCCGACGCCGAGGATCAGCCGCAGGATGCCGTGGGTGCTGCTGTCGCGGACCTCGCTGTTCGCGGCGACGGTGCCGAATGCGTCCAGTGGCTGGCCGCCGGTGCCCACGACGAATTCCCGGATGCCGTGGGCCGGGTCGGCGGCGCCGGCCGGGTCCTGCGGCGCGAACCGTTCGTACTGGCGGTTGTCGGCGCCGAGGACCACCTCGGCGCCGGCGTCGTAGAGCGCCTGGAACAGCGGGCGCATCGAGCCGGTGCCGGAGTGGTCGGCACCCGACGTGAACAGCGGCGCGTGCCAGTAGGCCAGTGTGCAGTCGGTGGGGTGGCCGGCGAGATCCGAGCGCAGCCAGGTCTCCTGCGTCGACCCCGCGCCGCAGCCGCCGGCGACGGCGGCGCAGTTCGAGTTCAGCACCACCATGTGCCAGGTGCCCAGGGTGTAGGAGTAGTAGCCCCGGCTCGGTCGGCCGGCGACGCCGCCGAAGTACGCGAAGTACGGTGCGGCGCCGGGCGTCGCGTACTCCCGGTTGCCGGCCGCGGGCCGGGTCCGGGACTTGAACTGCCCCCAGGTCGGGGTGTAGCAGTCGGCGAAGTCCGATGTGGAGCCGTTCGGGAGCGCCATGTCACCCAGCGGGGCGACGATCCCCGACCGGGTCTTGATCAGGTCGGCGGTCGCCGTGTCGTCGGTGACCGAGCAGCTGGCCACATCGCCGGCGGCCAGCAACGAACTCCCCTTGAGGGCGAGCGCGGCCGCGGCCGGAGCCCCAGCGGCCGGCGACGCCGCCCATCCGGACACCAGTAGGGTGGCCGCGACCGCGGCCGTCACGAACGTTCGATGGTTCATCGTCCTTGTCTCCGTCTCGCTCGTTCGATCGCGTCGCGCGAGGGGAGCAAAGGGCGCGTCGAGTCCTACCGACCCCAGGCTCGGACATTCCTGGCATCATGGTCGAGTGCCCACGGGCGACCTGTACCGTGGTCGCATGCACATCACTCAAATGGGGTGTGAGCTGGGCAGATTCAGGCAACTGAGCGGATGCGGGTGACCAGGATCGAGCCGAGCACGGTCACCGTGGCCACCGCGGCGAACAGCGCGGGGTAGCCGCCGAGGAACGCGACGATCGGCGCGGCCAGCGCGGGGCCGAGCACCTGCGGCGCCGAGTTCGCGATGTTGATGACCCCGAGGTCCTTGGCCCGGTCGGCGGCGCTCGGCAACACCTGCGTGATCAGCGCCTGGTCCACCGAGAGGTAGACGCCGAAGCCCAGGCCGAGCACGGCGGCGGCGATCAGCGCCCCCGTCCACGTCGGCCAGATGGCGAGCAGCAGCGCCGCGGCGGCCATGACGAGGCCCGAGACGATCACCGAGGGCCGTCGCCGGCCGGTGCGATCCGAGACCGCGCCGCCGACCACCACGGTGAGCACGGTGGTGGCGGTGTAGATGAGGATCAGCACGAGCAGGCCATCGGCCGCGTCCCGCCCGGGGAAGAGCTGTTCGTAGTGGACCCGGTCGCGCAGGAAGTACAACAGGTAGAGGGTGGCCATCGCGTTGCCGAGCTGGACCAGGAACCGGGTCGCCCACGCCCACGCGAAGTCCGGGTTCTCCCGGGGCCGCAGCCGGAACGCCAGCACGACCGAGCGCAGCCGGAAACGCGGCGCCCGACCGGGGGGCCGGTCCCGGGTGGCGAGCAGGAACGGCACGGCGGTGAGCACGACAAGCGCGCCGATGACGAGGTAGCCGTTGACCGTGCCGGTGACCAGAACGGTCACCACCAGGACACCGACCACGACCCCCAGCGACTGGGTCAGCCCGACCCAGCCCGAGACGAGTCCCCGCTGGCGCACCGGGACCTGGTCGGGTACGACCGCGGTCAGCCCGGCCTGCAATGCGTTGAGGCCAGCCTGGGCCGCGCACCAGCCGAGGGTGACACCGATGAGGGTCGCCTGGCGCGACAGCAGGGCGAGGCCGGCGCAGCCGAGCAGCGCGCCCGCCGCGATCCAGGTACGACGCCGCCCGAAGCGCAGCGTGGTGGCGTCGCAGAGCGCGCCGGCGATCGGGCCGACGAGCACCGCGACCAGCGCACCGAGCGCGGTGACCAGGCCGAGCGCGGTGGTCTTCTGGGCCCCGGCGAGCTGCTGGATCTGGTTGGGCAGCAACACCTGCAGCGGGCCGAAGTACCCCATCCACAAGCCGAGGTTGGCCAGCGAGAGCAGCGCCATCCAGCCGCCGGTGACCTTCGTTGCCGGCTCGACCCCGGGCGCATCCAGCGGCCCGCTTGGTGTGGCCACCGCCTCGGGCGGCCTCGGCGCACTCATGGGGAGACCTCTGCCAGGGCGGCCCGCAGCCAATGGTAGGAGTCCTTCGGCGTGCGGCGCTGGGTGTCGAAGTCGACCCGGACCAGGCCGAAGCGCTGGCTGTACCCTTCGGCCCACTCGAAGTTGTCCAGCAGCGTCCACACGAAGTACCCGCGCACGTCGACTCCCGCGGTGACCGCCTCGTGCAGGGCGCGGATATGCCGGTCGAGGTAGTCGATGCGCTCGGTGTCGTGGATCCGCCCGTCGTCGGCTACTTCATCCACAGTGGAGCAGCCGTTCTCGGTGAGGTAGACCGGCGGCAGCGTCGCGCCGTAGCGCTCGCGCAGCCCGACCAGCAGGTCGCGCAGGCCGTCGGGGACGACCGGCCAGCCGAAGGCGGTCGTCGCTACCTCGGTGATGGCGACGAAATCGAACGGCAGCGGCGAGTCGGGGGCGGCCGCCGCGATCCGGGTCGGGTTGTAGTAGTTGATGCCCAGGGCGTCCGGCCGGGTGCCGATGAGGGCCAGATCGCCGTCGCGGAGGTACGGCGGGTCGGCCGGCAGCCCGACCGCGCTGAGGTCGGGGTAAACGCCGGTGAGCAAGGGATCGGTGAACAGCCGGTTGTGGAACGCGTCGTAGACCGCCGCCGCGGCCACATCGGCCGGGGAGTCGGTCGCCGGCTGCACCGGCGTGTAGTTGTTCGCCAGCATCACCTCCACCGCGCCGCGGGCTCGCAGCTCCGCCTGGGCGAGCGCGTGGCCGAGCAGCTGGTGGTGCGCGGCCGGCAGCGCGTCGAACAGCAGCGCTCGACCGGGAGCGTGGGTGCCGAACGCGTACCCTTGCGAGATCTGCACGATGGGTTCGTTCAGGGTGATCCACCGGGTGACCCGGTCGCCGAGCCGGTCGGCCACCATCGCGGCGTACTCGGCGAACCGGTACCCGGTCTCGCGGCGCAGCCAGCCGCCCTCGTCCTCAAGGGCCTGCGGCAGGTCCCAGTGCAACAGCGTCGGCACGGCGTCGATGCCCCGGGCGACCAGTGCGTCCACCAGCCGGTCGTAGAAGTCGAGGCCCTTGGGATTGACCGGGCCACGGCCGTCCGGCTGGATCCGCGGCCACGCGAGCGAGAACCGGTACGCGTTCACGCCGAGCTCGGCGAGCAACGCGACGTCCTCGGCCCAGCGATGGTAGTGGTCGCACGCCACGTCGCCGGTCTCGCCGTCGTGGGTACGTCCTGGCGTGTGCGCGAACGTGTCCCAGATGGACGGACCCCGGCCGTCCTCGGCGACCGCGCCCTCGATCTGGTACGCCGCGGTCGCGGTGCCCCACAGGAATCCGGTGCGAAACAACGGCAATGTGCCCATGTGCCAGCCTCTCTGCCGTACCGCCGGCCACATGGTATGCCGTCAGCGGCCGGCGGCGTAGCCCGTCGCCCGCGGATCGGCGGCCGCCGCGAGCAGGCCGGTGCCCGGCTCGCGGCCGACCGCGCCGAGGCGCCCCAGCGACCAGTCGGCGGCAACCACCACGCGATGACCCCGCCGGCGCAGCTCGTCGATCGCGACGGCACCGAGGCGGCCTTCCACGACAAGTTCGCCCGGCTGGACCTCCCGCGGGTGGAACGAGCTCGGCATCGCGTTCGTGTGCCAGCTCGGCGCCTCGATCGCGGCCTGCAGCGGGGCGTGGCGGACGAGATGGTGCAGCAGCATCACCAGCTGCCACTGGTCCTGCTGGTCGCCACCGGGCGTGCCGCAGGCCACCACCGCCTCGCCGTCGCGGAAGACCAGGGTGGGGCTGAGCGTGGTCCGCGGCCGCCGGCCGGGCTGGAGGCTGGCCGGCAGGCCCTCCTCCAGCCAGCACATCTGCAGCCGGCTGCCGAGCGGGAAGCCGAGTGCCGGGATCACCGGCGAACTCTGCAGCCAGCCGCCACTCGGGGTGGCCGATACCATCGTGCCCCACCGGTCGACCACGTCCAGGTGGCAGGTGTCGCCGGTGACCGTACCGCCCAATCCGAGCGTGGGCTCGCCCAGGCCCGGCTCGACCGGCCAGCCCGGCATCGCCGCCGGCCGCCGGCCGACGAGCGCGCCCTGCTCCTGCGCGGTCTGGTCATGCGCGGCCCGGTGCAGCGGACCGGCGCCGGCGAGCCCCGCCGTCGCGGCTGCGGCCGTCGCGATGACGTGCGCCGGCAGCCGCGCGACCGCACCCGCCGGCGTACCGGGGCGCAGCTCGAGGCTCGCCTGGTCGCCGATCAGCTGCCGGCGCTGCTGCGTGTACGACGCGGCCAGCAGATCGTCGATGGGCGGTGCAATCGCGTCGCCGTACCACGCCTCCCGGTCGGCGAATGCCAGCTTGATCGCCTCGACCGCCCGGTGCACCCCGCCCGCCGTACCCGGGTCGAGCTCGCCGTCGGAGTAGCCGTCCAGCAGTGCGAGCGCCTGCAGCAGGACCGGACCCTGCCCCCACGGCCCGGTCTTGTGCACGACCACGTCGCGGAACGGGTGGGCCACACTCGCCTCGTAGGTGGCGGTGAACCCGGCCAGGTCCGCGCCGGTGAGCACGCCGGGATGCCGGCCGCCACCGGGATGGCGGAACGGCCGCCGCGCGAACGCGTCGATCTCGGCGGCGACGAAGCCCTCCCGCCAGGCCGCCCGGGCGGCGTCGAGGCCGCGTTCCCGCCCGCCGTCGGCGCTCGCCTCGGCGGCGACCAGGCGCCGGTACGTCTCGGCGAGGGCGCGGTTGCGGAAGAGTTCACCCGAGCGGGGCAGCTCGCCGTGCGGCAGGTACACCTGCGCCGAGGGCGTCCAGTCGGACTCGAAGAGCGCGCGCACCCCGGCGATGGTGGCTACCGCCCCGGGCAGCAGTGGATGTCCGTGCTCGGCGTACCCGGCGGCGTAGCCCAGCACGTCGCGCAGGCCCAGGGTGCCGTGGTCGCGCAGCAGCACCAGCCAGGCCTCGACGGCGCCCGGAACCGCGGCCGCCAGCGGGCCCGCGCCCGGGACGAGAGCGCAGCCCAGCCCCCGGTAGTGGTCGATGGTGGCCGCGGCCGGGGCCGGACCTTGTCCACACAGGACAGTGGCGGTGGCGTCGCCGGCCCGGGCGAAGAGGATCGGGACCTCACCGCCCGGTCCGTTGAGGTGCGGCTCGACGACCTGCAGCGTGAACCCGACCGCAACCGCCGCGTCGAAGGCGTTGCCGCCGCGTTCCAGCACCGCCATCCCGGCCGCGGAGGCGAGCCAGTGGGTGGAGGCCACCATGCCGAACGTACCCGCAAGCTGCGGCCGGCTCGTGCTCAAGAGTCTGCCCTTTCGCGCTACAGTGCTCGCGGTCAACCCCTCCCCCGTCGAGCTAGGGCGTACGCACACGGTTCGATCTCCGATCGTGTGCGTAAGCCCTAGATCGACGAACGGGGGGTGGCCGTGGGCCGTTGGCCCTGGCCCCGACCCAGCGGCGCGGCGCCGCTAGGTGAAATCATGCCCGAATGGGCCGAGATCGCTGGCCGGGGCATCACCGGCGGGTACCGTGAGCGGCGACTCCCCGCCGGCCGCGAAGGCCCGGCGCGGCGTCGCACTCGTCCGCCGGCCCAGTCCACGCCTGGCCGAGGGCATCGTCACCCACATCGAGCGGACCCCGGTCGACCTCGAGCTGGCCGGCCATCAGCACGCGGCATACGTCGCCGCGCTGGCCCGGCATGGCTGGCCCGCCGCCGAGGTGGCGCCGGCCGATGACTGCCCGGACTCGGTCTTCATCGAGGACACCGTGGTGGTCTGCGAGGAGCTGGCGGTGCTGACCCGGCCCGGTGCGCCGGCGCGCCGAGCCGAGACGGCGGCGGTCGAGAACGCGATGCGGGAACTGGGTCTGGCGCTCGCCCGGATCGAGGCCCCTGGCACGCTCGACGGCGGCGACGTGCTGGCGATCGGCGAAACGGTGTACGTGGGTCGGGGCGGGCGGACCAACGCCGAGGGCATCAGCCAGCTCCGCCGGCACCTGACGCCGCTCGGCCGCCGCGTCGTGACGGTCGAGCTGGACCGGGTGCTGCACCTGAAGTCCGCAGTCACGGCGCTGCCCGACGGAACCGCGCTCACCTGGTCCGATCAGGTCGATCTCGGGGCCTTTCCCAGGCTGCTCGCCGTTGCGGAGGAGGCCGGGGCGCATGTGGTCGTGCTCGGGCCGCAACAGGTGCTCATCGCCGCGTCCGCGCCGCGCACGGCCGACCTGATCGCCCAGCACGGCGTGGCGCCCGAAGTGGTCGACATCAGTGAGTTCGAGCGTCTGGAAGGCTGCGTGACCTGCCTGAGCGTGCTCGTGACCGGCCCGGCCGCCCAGCGGTGGTCGGGCGGCGCCCACGCCAGCCCGTACCCTGCGCGCCGGTAAGAGGTCGGCGCGGCCCGTAGGAGGCGGGCCTGGTACGCGACCTGCGCCGGGCCGTGTCACCGCCGTGATCTCCCGTTGGTAGCACAGGGATCATGTCGCGTCGTCTGCTCCCACTCGCCGTGCTCGCGCTCCTCGCCGGCTGCTCGCCCGCCACGGCCCCGTCCGGCGCCGCCGCGACCACGACGACGCCGGCCCCCGTGGTACGCCCGCCGCACGCGAGCGTGAGTACCCCGGTCGGACTCGCCGCCGCCGGTACCAGCGTGTGGGCCGCCAGCTCCGACGGCGATGCCGCGGTGCAGATCGACCCGCAGACCGGTGCGGTGCAGCGCAGCGTGGCGGTCGGGGACACGCCGCTGCGGCTGGTCGCCGACGGCAGCCTGCTGTGGGTGTCGGTGTTCCGCGCCCACCAGCTGGTGGCGGTGGACACCGCGACCGGCGCCATCGCCCGACGGGTCACCCTGGCCGACCCGCCCGAGGGCCTAGCCATCGGTTTTGGTTCACTGTGGACGGTCAGGCAGGACACCGGCCAGGTGTCGCGGCTGAACCGGGCCGGCCGCGTGGTAGCCACGATCCCCGTGGGTCCGACCCCGCGGCTGGCCGCCACCGGCGCCCGCGCGCTCTGGGTGGCCAACCTGGGCGGCGGCACGCTCACCCGCATCGATCCGGCCACCAACCGGACGGCGACGAGCGGCACCATCTGCTCCGGACCGCAGGCGATCGCGATCCACGCCGGCGTCGTCTGGGTGACGTGTACGGCGAGCGACATGGTCGTGGCCGTGGACGAGGCGAGCATGGCCGTGCTGGGTCGGCTGGCGGTTCCCGGCGAGCCGGACGCGGTTCGCGTCGTCGACGATCGCGTCTTCGTGCTCGCCACCGCGGGACCGACGCTTGTCGAGATCGGCGGTCCGCCGGCCCAGCCTACGATCCGCGCCAGCACCCGCCTCTCCACCGCGTTGCCGCTCATCGATCGGGCCAACGTCGACCTCGTCGCGGTGGCCGGGCTGTTGTGTGCCTCCTCGTTCCGGGAGGACGCGGTCTACTGCTTCCCGCCGCCGGCCGGCTGACCCCGCGCTCAGAAATAGTCCAGCAGCGCCGGCGCCGGGCCGGCCGTCGCCGCCTGCAGCCACTCGTCATCGCGCGCGCTGCCCCCGCTGAGCAGACCCGCCCGTCGCAGCACCGACGGGGTGGCGGCGCCGGCGTACCAGAGGCCGAGGGCGCGGGCGCTGAACAGCGGACCGCCGCCGCGCCCCGGCTCCAGCCGACCCTCACCGCCGGCGAGTATGAGCCGGTGCCGGCCGGCGTGCCACGGGCATACCTCGTCGACCACCTCGAGCTCGACCTCGCCGGAGAGGTGAGGCGGCCAACCCCGGGCGGCCACCGCGGCGGCGGCGTCGACGACCCGTACCATCCATGGCTGGCGGGACTTGACCGGCGCGCTCGCGACCGCGGTCAACAGCCGGGCCGGATCGGCGGGCGGCAGCTTGACCATGATGGTCGGAGCGACGCTGGCCCAGCCACCGAGCATCGCCAGCAGCGCCAGGGTCGCATCCGCCGACGTAGCGACAAGGTCGTCGACGCTGACCTGGCCACTGGCATCGGATCCCGGTTCCCGGTCCCAGCTCGCGTAGCCCTCGATGGCGCCGTCCGGTCCGGTCGCCACGGTCACCCCGTCGTAGTCGGTCAGAAACTGTGCCGCGCCGTCGCCGGGCGCGGGCGCCGGCGTCTGTGCCGCGGCTGGGTCCTCCCCCGGGCCCAGCTTCTGCTCGGCGGCTGGCTTCCCCATCGCGGCCGGGCGGTCGAAGATCGGGCCCGACCGGTCGAGATACCCGGTGCCGGCGCGCGCGATCGCTCGGTACAGCGCCCGCAACGCGGGTACGTCTGCCTCGATCGCCGGTCGCAGCGCCATCCCCGCCGGTAGCCGGATGCCGGCCAGGGACGCGGTCGGAACCGCCATCCATACCAGCGCCCCCGCCTCCTCCCAGCCGGAGCGCCGGTACGGATACGGGGTGGTGGGGAACAGCGTGCTGATCACCGCTCCGCGCTCGCGCGCGCCGGCGAGCAGGTGAGTGAGGACCAGCCGCGACAGGCCGGCGCGGCGCTGGTCGGCCGCGACCGCGACACCGGCGACCCCGGTGGCGGGCACCAGCCGGCCACCGAACCAGTGGCTATGTTCCCGGTCGACCGCCTTTGCGATCAGACGACCGGCCGAGTCGAACACGCCCCAGGTACGCCGGCCCGGGGTGTCCGAGGTCCACCCCGGCGGCATTGTCCGGTCGCGGTAGCCGAACGCGAGGCTGCCCAGTACCCAGGCGGCGCTCTGGTCGGCCGGGGTCAGGCGTCGCACCTCGAACGGCATCGGGTCATCCTGCCATCGCGGCCCGCCCGCGAGCACCGGAATTCGGCCGAGGTCAGATCCGGTGGCGGCCACGGCGCCCGCCGGCCCGTACCGGTCGTTAACCACAAGAGACGGACGCGTTGTCCGCCATCGATATGTAGGCTAGCCCAACCGGGCCGCCTGATAGGTGAATCGGCGTACCTGGTCAAGCACCTCGAACCCGGCGCCGGTGAGGGTGGCGATGAGCTCCGGGTCGTCGGCCACCGCCCGCGCGACCGCGGCGCCCTTCGCTGCGCCCGCCCGTAGCGCGGCCTCGACAAGGGCCGCCCGGACCTGGACGGCGGTCTCCGGATCCAACGATCTCAAGGTCATGACGTCATCGATCAACGCCTCGGCCGGTTCGTCCGGGCGCCCAGGGGCGGACGGGAAGACGATCGCCGCGCCGATCAGCGCGCCGTCGCACTCGGCGAGCAGCAGTCCATCGGGTGTGTAGCGGGCGTCGCCACTCCACCGCGCGAATGTGTCCCGGGCCATGGTCGGACCGAGTTCGGGCCGGCACGACGCGAACAGATCGGAGAGCGTGGGAGCGACATACTCACCCGGCTGCACCGCGCGCACCACCACCGGCGCCGGCTGGGCCACGCTGACCGGCTCCGACATGCTCGCCGGCAGTGACCGCTCCAGCAGGCTGGAAGCGCAGGTGTCCTGCCAGCCGGCCCGTACGAACATCGACCAGCCAGCGGTGCGCGACTCCGGGATGAAGGTGGTGCTCAGGGTGACCCCGGGGTGGTTCGCCATGACGTCGGTGATCGCGGCCATCAACGCCCGTCCAAGGCCGTTACCGCGGGCATCGGGGTGCACGATCGGACCCCACAGTCGACCGAACGCGTCCAGCGTCGCCGGCCACCTCAGCGCAGCCGCGGCGCGCAGCGTGCCTTCGGCCCCCCGGTGCAGGGCCAGCGTCGTGGCCGTCATCCCGCCCGGACGCAGGAGCGAGCGGACCAGGCGCGCATCGACCGGGCTCTGGTCGGGCCAGCCGTGCACGGCGGCGTAGCCAAGGTCAGCGAGTTCCGCATCAAGGCGCGGCGAAGGTCGATAATCCTCGATCGTCACCGTCATCGTCGTCATTGCCCGCTCCCGGCGTCCTCGGTCACCACGGTGAACACGCTTACACGGGCGGGCATGCCACGGCCAGAGGTACGGGGCAACCCGTACCACAGCCCGGCACGCCCGCCCGGTCGCCCGAAGACGCGGAGCTCTCTCGGCACGCCATCGGGGAGTCCACGAGGCCGGTCGCGCTGCACTCTCCCATTACTCTGTGTATATGCGAGGTGCGCACCTGCACATGAGATATCATCCTCTTACTACCTTGCGTACGCAAGAGTCGATGCACGTGCACGAATGAGCGCGACTCCCGGCATCGGCGTATCCCCAGCTCAGCTGGGGGATCGGAGGAGAGTTCATGTCGGGGTACCACGCCGCGTCGGCTGGAGACATTCCGGGTATCACCTGGCAGAAGAGCCGCAGGAGCAACCCGAGCGGCAACTGCGTCGAGATGGCCAGGCTCGCCGACGGCTCTGGGTTCGCTCTGCGTAACTCCCGCGACCCGTACGGTCCAGCGCTGATCTATACCCGCGACGAGATCGAAGCGTTCATCCAGGGCGCCGCCGACGGCGACTTCGACGACCTGCTGGCCTGATCCGCGGACGGGCCGCGCAGCCGCGGCTGAGGCGTAACTCAGCCACCGCCCAGCCACCACTCAGTCGGGAGATCGCATCGAGACGCGCCAAGCGCAAGCCACGCTGCACTGCGGCGCGCACGACTCCGATCTCTGACCGCAGACCGCACCCTGGGAGCCGCACCCTTCGGGCCAGGGCCACGGAGATCAGAGCTGTACGCGCCAACGTGAAGCTGCGCTACACCTGCGCGCGCCTCACTGCGATCTCCAGCCCCGCGCCCGTCGTCCGGCACCGGGGCCGGGGCTCGCCGTCGCGGACACGGGGTCCGGGGGCAGTTATGAGCGGTCTCGCTGGCGTGGGCGTACCGAGATGTGTATGGCGCTGCCTTCGAAGCCGAACTCTTCTCGCAGGCGCCGCTCCACGAAGCGCACGTACCCGGGATCCAAGGCGCCCGTGGTGAAGAGTACGAACCGGGGCGGCCGGGTGCCGGCCTGGGTGGCGAAGAGGACCCGGGGCGCGCGGCCGCCGCGTACCGGGTGGGGGGTGCCCTGGACCACCCCGGTGAGGAACTGGTTGAGCTGTCCGGTGGGGATGCGCTGCTCCCAACTGGACAGAGCACGCCGCAACGCGGGCGCGAGCCGCTCGACGGCCCGGCCGGTGGTGGCCGAGATGTTGACCCGGATTGCCCACGGCACGCGGCGCAGCTCGCGGTCGATCTCCTTGTCCAGGTAGTAGCGGCGGTCGGCGTCGACCAGGTCCCACTTGTTGAAGGCGAGCACGAGGGCCCGGCCGGCCTCGGTGACCATGGCGAGCAGCCGCTGGTCCTGCTCGCTGATCACCTCGCTGGCGTCGAACAGCACGACGACAACCTCGGCCGCCTCGATGGTGGCCGAGGTCCGCAGGCTGGCGTAGTACTCGGTACCGCTCGCCGTGGCGACCTTGCGGCGCAGCCCGGCGGTATCGACGAAGAGCCAGGTCTCGCCGCCGAGGCTGACCAGGCTGTCGACCGGGTCCACTGTGGTGCCGGCGGCCGCGTCGACGACCGCGCGCTCCTCGTTGGCGAGCCGGTTGAGCAGGCTCGACTTGCCGACGTTGGGGCGCCCGACGAGCGCGACCCGGTGCGGGCCGCGAGGTGTGGGGGCGAACGTCACCGCCGGCGCCGGCAACCCCGCGATGATCGCGTCGAGGAGGTCACCCGAGCCACGACCGTGCAGGGCGGAGACCGGGTACGGCTGGCCCAGCCCCAACGACCACAGCTCGGCGGACTCGATCTCCTGCTGGGCATTGTCCACTTTGTTGGCGACCAGGATCACCAGCTTCGCGGTACGCCGCAGCATCCGGACCGCGGCCTCATCCTCGGTCAGCGCCCCGACGGTCGCGTCGACCACGAGCAGCACGATGTCGGCGGTCTGGGCCGCGATCTCCGCCTGGGCGGCGATCGCCGCCGCCCGGTCGCGCGCATCGGGCGCCCAGCCTCCGGTGTCCACGATCGTGAACCGGCGCCCCGACCACTGGGCGTCGTACGCCACCCGGTCCCTTGTCACCCCGGGTACGTCCTCGACGACGGCTTGCCGGCGCCCGAGAATCCGGTTGACCAATGTGGACTTGCCCACGTTGGGCCGGCCGACCACCGCCACGATGGGAACCGGTCCCAGGTCGACATCGGCGTCGGCGAGCGACTCCACAGGGGTCCACTCGCTGCGCTCGCTGCGCCCGCTCATGCCGCCGCCTCGCTGCGCTCGCTCATGGGCGGCGGCGCTCCCGTACCAGGCTCACCAGCCGGGCGACCACGTCGTCGATTCCGACCTCGGTCGAGTCGAGGACCAGCGCGTCGTCGGCCCGGGCGAGCGGGTCGGTCGCGCGGGTGGAGTCCAGGTGGTCCCGCCGGGCCAGGTCGGCCTCGGTGGCCCGCACGTCGGCCGAGTTCTCGGTGCTGCGCCTGCGGGCCCGCTCGCTCGCCGACGCGGTCAGGTACACCTTGACATCGGCGTCGGGGGAGACCACGGTACCGATGTCCCGGCCCTCAACCACGATGCCGGCACCCCGGCGGGCGGCCGCGATGATCTCCCGCTGCTGCGCGACCAGGCTCTGGCGCACCCCGGCGACGGCCGCGACCGCCGACACCGCGCCGGTCACGTCAGTGTCACGGATGGGTCCGTCGACGTCCACGCCGTTGATGGTGATGTGCGGCCGGGCCGGGTCGGTCCCGACCACCAGCACCGAGTCCACCGCGATCTTCGTGACCGTCTCGGCATCGTGCGGGTCGACCTGGGCCCGCAGGACGGCCCAGGTCACCGCGCGGTACATGGCACCGGTGTCGAGGTAGCACGTGCCCAGGGCGAGGGCGAGGCGGCGGGACACCGTGGACTTGCCCGACCCCGACGGGCCGTCGACGGCCACCACCGGCCCGGCCCTCGCCATGTCCACTGTGCCCTCCCGGGTTGCGCTGGTTCCGGCCACGCCGACCGGATCCACCCATCATGCCGGCAGCGCGGTACGGTCAGGCAGCCGCACCGGTCACGTCCGCGGCGGGGCGCCGCTACCCGGCCGAGTGCCGCACGGTGTCGAACGTGCCGTCACCGTCGGTGTCGGTGGCTACCGAGTCCAGCCCGCCGTCGCCGTCATGGTCCACGCCGACGAAGTCGACCCGGCCGTCGCCGTCGCGGTCCAGCGCCAGACTGTCCGCCACCCCGTCCCCGTCGGTATCGAAGACGACCTTGTCCGCGACGCCGTCGCCATCCTGGTCGTACGCGATCATGTCGACGCGGCCGTCGCCGTCCCGGTCGTACGCCCCGACAACGGCGTGGATCTGCTCCGATGAGGTGGCGTCCTGCTCGGTCATGCCCATCTCGCCCAGGCTGTACTTCTCCGGCACCTCGGTCATGACTCACCCTTCGCTCGTCGATGGTCGGCTCCCCCGCGATCGCGTTCACCATAAGGACCACGGGCAACCGGGCGTCGCACGACACGGCGGTCTGCGTGCCCCGGCCGAGCGGCCGCCGACCGGGCGCTCCGATCAACGCCGCCGCCGCCCTGCCCCGCGAGATCGAACAGCGCCGCGACCTCGCCCCGGCTGAGGTGGCGCCACCGGCCGGTGCGTAGGTCGCCCAGGGTGACCGGGCCGACCGCGATACGGATGAGCCGGCTCACCGGGTGGCCGACCGCATCCAGCATCCGCCGCACCACGTGCTTGCGGCCCTCGTGCAGGACGAGCTCCACCAGCGCGGTCCGGCCGGCGGCGTCCACCAGGCGGAACGAGTCCGCTTTCGCCAAGCCGTCGGCGAGCTCGACGCCGGCGAGCAGCCTGCGGCCGACCGTGCGCGGCAGTGGTCCAGCCACCTCGGCCAGATAGGTCTTCTGCACCTCGTACGACGGATGGGTGAGCCGATGAGCCAGCTCGCCGTCGTTGGTGAGCAGCAGCAGGCCCTCGCTGTCGGCGTCGAGCCGCCCGACGTGGTACACCCGCTGGGACACGCTCGCGCCGAGCAGCTCGGCAATGCCGGCGCGGCCACGCTCGTCGGCCATCGTGGAGACGATGCCGCGCGGCTTGTTCAGGGCAAGGTAGACCAGGCGGGGGTTGGTCACCACCCGGTCACCGTCCACATAGATCTCTGAGCGGTCGGGGTCGGCCCGGTCCCCGAGCGATGCCCGCCGCCCGTCCACACTCACCCGCCCGGCGGCGATCAGCTCCTCGCAGGCCCGGCGGGAGCCGATGCCGGCGGCGGCCAGAACCTTCTGCAGCCGCTGCGGCCCCGGTTCCGGGCCGGCGCCGGCCGCCGGGTCCGGCTCGGCGAAGGGCCCAGCCGGTCCGGTCCCGGCCGGGTCCGGACCAGCCGAACCTTCCTCAGCGCTGGGCAATGTCGATCTCATCGATGTTGGCCGGCAGGAACGGAGCCAGCGAGGGCAGGTCGGCCACGCTGTCGATGCCCACCTTCTCGAGGAACAGGCGGGTGGTCTGGTACAGGTGGGCTCCGGTCTCCGGCTCGGCCCCGCACTCCTCGACCAGACCGCGGGTGACCAGCGTCTTGATCACACCGTCGCAGTTGACCCCACGGATCGCGGCCACCCGCGAGCGGGTGACCGGCTGCTTGTACGCCACCACCGCGAGCGTCTCCAGCGCCGCCTGGGTGAGCCGGATCTGCTGGCCGTCCAGCACAAAACGCTCCACATAGGACGCGTACTCTCCCCGGGTGTAGTAACGCCACCCGTTGGCGACCCGGCGGAGCTCGAACCCGCGGCCGGCGCGACGGTACTCCTCGACCAGCTCGCGCAGGGTGGCCTCGATCCGGCTACCCGGCTCCTCCAGGACCTGGGCGAGCATGACCGTGGTCACCGGTTCGTCCACCACGAGCAGGATCGCCTCCAGCGCGCCGCGCAGCTCGGTGGCGGCCAGCCCGGGCTCGAACGCCTCCGGGTCGGGCAGCTGCTCGCCGTCGGCGTCGGCGTAGGCCAGCCGACCGACGGCGAGCTCAGCCGGCGAGTAGTCCGAGGCCGGCTCCACCACCAGCTCGGGCAACGATCGTGCCCACGGCGGCACCCAGGCGGCGGCGAACTCCTCGAACCGCGTCTCCGGTGCCCGTGCGTCCTCCCCGATCGGGGCCTCCTCCGCCGCGGGCGACAAGTCGTCGGTCATTCCGCCTCCTCCGCTGAGGGAAGCGCGTCGTCGGTCATTCCGCCTCCTCCGCTGAGGGAAGCGCGTCGTCGGTCATTCCGCCTCCTCCGCTGAGGGAAGCGCGTCGTCGGTCATTCCGCCTCCTCCGTGGGGTCGGGCTCGGGCCGCTCGGCAGCGACCGCGGCGGACAGGTACTCGACCAGCTCCTCTTCGCGGATGGGCGGCGGTGCGGGCCCCTCGGGGGTCTCCGGCGCGCCGGCGTACTCGTCCACGTCGAGGGCGATCGCGCCCTCGACGCCGGTCCATTGCACGGTCAGCTCACCGAGCGCCGCGATCTGGTCGAATGCGACCAGTCCCTCGCGGTAGAGCTCCAGCAGCGCCAGGAAGCGGGCGACGATCTCCAGTGTCGTGCGGCAGTCGGCGCAGAGCGCCCGGAAGGTCGCGGTGCGCAGCCGCAACAGCTTCTCCCGCAGGATCTCGGCGTGCTCGCGGACGCTGACCCGCATCATGTGGATGTGCGTGATCGGCACCACCGGCGGTTCCTTCGGCACCAGGGCCCGCACCGCGAGCTCGGCCAGCCGGTCGACGCCGATGCCGAGCACCAGCTCGGGCAACGCCTCGGCGAAGCGCGGCTCCAGCTTCACCACGCGCGGATAGATCCGGGAGAACTCGGCGTCCCGGGCGGCGAGGACCGCGGCCAGCTCCTTGAACGCCTTGTACTGCAGCAGCCGGGCGAAGAGCAGGTCGCGCGCCTCCAGCAGGGCGAGGTCCTCCTCATCCTCGACCTCAGCTTGCGGGAGCAACTTCGCGGTCTTCAGGTCGAGCAGGGTGGCGGCGACCACGAGGAACTCGCTCGCCTCATCGAGATCCCAGTCGTCACCCATGCCGCGGATATACGCGATGAACTCGTCGGTGACCTTGCTCAGCGACAGTTCGGTGATCTCCAGCTTCTGCTTGCCGATGAGCTGGAGCAGCAGGTCGAACGGTCCGCTGAAGGCCGGCAGGCTCACCTGGAACCCGCCACCCACCACCGCCGGCGCGACCGGGGACGGCGCCGAAACGGAGGGGCCGGGCTTCGTCACGCCGTCCACGGTACCCAGGGAGGAGGTCACCACGGGCATGGCCGCGCCGGTGGACGGAGCAAGCTACCGCCGGCCCGGTACGTGCTGCGCGATCAGCTCGCGCGCGAGCTGGCGGTAGTTGCGCGCACCCGAGGAGGCCGGATCCAGCGAGGTGATGGGGGCACCCGCGACGGTCGACTCGGGGAACTTGACCGTCTTGGTGATCACAGTCTGGTAAACCTTGTCGCCGAACGCCTCGACCACCCGTTGCAGGACCTGGCGGCTGTGCGTGGTACGGCTGTCGTACATGGTGGCCAGGATGCCCTCGAGCTCGAGGTCGAAGTTGAGCCGCTCGCGCACCTTGTCGATGGTGTCCAGCAGCAGGGCGACGCCCCGCAGGCTGAAGAACTCGCACTCCAGCGGGACGAGCACGCCGTGGGCACAGGTGAGCGCGTTGATCGCCAGCAGGCCGAGGGACGGTTGGCAGTCGATCAGGATGTAGTCGTAGTCCTTCTCCACCGGCCGCAGCAGCCGCTTCAGCGCCATCTCCCGGGCCACCTCGGTGACGAGTTGGATCTCGGCCGCCGAGAGGTCGATGTTGGCGGGCAGCAGGTGCAGGCCGGCGACGTTCGTCTTGATCAGGATGTCGTCGATAGTGACCTCGTCCTGCATGATCAAGTTGTAGATCGACAGATCGAGGTTGTGCGGGTTCACCCCGAGCCCGACCGAGAGCGCCCCCTGCGGATCGAAGTCGACGAGCAGCACCTTGCGCCCGTACTCGGCGAGCGCCGCACCCAGGTTGATGGTGGTCGTGGTCTTGCCGACGCCACCCTTCTGGTTCGCCATCGCGATGATGCGGGCCGGACCGTGGTGATCCAGCGGCACCGGAACGGGGATCTCGCGGCGGGTCGTGTAGGCGGTCGGGTCGGCCGGGCCCAGGTCGGCGCCGAGGTCCAGCGCCGAATGCTGGGACCGCATGTCATGCGTCCAAGCCTCGCCGCGCTCGTCTATGCTCGCCATCTCCCGTTCGCCTCTCCCGGACGGCCCAGCCCGCGCCGCCCCATGGGTTGCCGCTGCCGCGACTGTACGACACCGAACCGGCCCGGGCGCGCGTTGTTCCCGGCGTGTCGCGCGTCGCCTGCGGCGGTAGCGGACGCTCAGCCGCGAGCCCGGGGGTGCGCGGTGGCGTAGACCTCCCGCAGCCGCTCGACGGTGACCATCGTATAGACCTGCGTCGTGCTCACGGAGGCGTGCCCGAGCAGCTCCTGCACGACCCGCACGTCCGCGCCGCCGTCGAGCAGGTGGGTGGCGAAGCTATGTCGCAGGACGTGCGGCGACACCCGTTCGGCGAGCCCGGCCCGGTCGGCCGCGGCCCGCAGGATGGCCCAGGCTCCCTGGCGCGTCAGCGGACCGCCGCGGGCATTGCGGAACACGGCGTGGATGTCGCGGGGCCCGGTCCGCCGCCGCGCCAGCAGCGCCGGGCGGGCCCGCACCAGATAACCCTGCACCGCCGCCCGGGCGTACCCGCCGATCGGTACCAGCCGGTCCCGGCCACCCTTGCCGTGCAGGCGGACCGTCGCACCGGCCAGGTCGAGGTCGTCGACGGCGCAGCCGACCGCCTCCGAGACCCGGGCACCGGTGCCGTACAGGAACTCCAGCAGGGCGCAGTCGCGCAAACCGGTCAGGTCCTCGCCGGCCGCCGCGGCGAGCAGCCGGCGCACCTCGTCGACGCCCAGCGCCTTCGGCAACCGCCGGGCCGGCACCGGCGGCGCCACGTCCCGGGTGGCGTCACGTTCGATCGTGCCCTCGTGCAGGGCAAAACGGTGCAGCCCGCGCACCGAGCTCATCGCGCGGGCCGCCGACGCGGCCGCCAGCGGCGGGTGCACCGGATCGCCCTCGCGCAGCGCCCGCAGGAACACGGCCACCTCGCGCTCGTCGACGCTGCTCAGTGACGCATGCCCGGCCGCGGTCAGCGCCTCGGCGTACCGGTTCAGGTCGCGCCGGTACGCCGTGACCGTGTTCGCCGCCACCCCACGCTCCACCGCGAGGTGGTCGAGGTACGCGCGCACCTGGGCGGCGAGCGGCGTACCGGTCAGCCGAGGACCTCGTCCAGCTTCAGCACCGACAGCCCGTGCGCGTCGGCCACCGGTCCGTAGGTGACGCGGCCGTCGTACGTGTTCAGGCCCAGGGCGAGCGCGCGGTCCTTGCGCAGGGCCTCACGCCAGCCCAGGTTCGCCAGCTCCACCGCGTACGGCAGGGTCACGTTGGTCAGCGCGTACGTGGAGGTGTGCGGGACCGCGCCCGGCATGTTGGCCACGCAGTAGAACAGGCTGTTGTGCACCGGGTAGACCGGGTCAGCGTGGGTGGTGGGTCGCGAGTCCTCGAAGCAGCCGCCCTGGTCGATGGCGATGTCGACGAGCACGCTGCCCGCCTTCATCCGGGAAACCAGCTCGTTGGTGATGAGCTTGGGTGCCTTGGCCCCGGCCACCAGGACAGCGCCGATCACCAGATCGGCGTCGAGGACCGCCTTCTCGATCTCGTACGCGTTCGACGCGATGGTCTGCAGATGACCCCGGTAGTCGGCGTCGGCCGCCCGCAGCCGGGCGATGTTGCGGTCGAGCAGGAGCACCTCGGCCTGCATGCCGAGCGCGATGGCGGCGGCGTTCATGCCGGAGACGCCGGCCCCGAGGACCACGACCTTCGCCGCGTAGACGCCGGGCACGCCACCCATCAACAGGCCGCGCCCGCCGCCCTGGCGCATGAGGTGGTAGGAACCCACCTGCGGGGCCAGCCGGCCGGCCACCTCGGACATCGGCGCGAGCAGCGGCAGCGCGCCGTCGGCGAGCTCCACCGTCTCGTACGCGATGCCGGTGACCCGCCGCTCCAGCAGGGCGTCGGTGCAGTCCTTGGAGGCGGCCAGGTGCAGGTAGGTGAAGAGCACCTGTCCGGCCCGCATGCGGTGGTACTCCTCGGCGATCGGCTCCTTCACCTTCAGGATGAGGTCGCCGGTGGCCCACACGTCGTCGGCCGAGGAAAGGATCGTCGCGCCGGCCGCCGCGAACTCACTGTCGGCGATCGAGGAGCCGAGGCCGGCGCCCGACTCGACGTAGACGTCGTGGCCGTGGCGGGCGAACTCGTTCGCGCCGGCCGGCGTGATCGCGACCCGGTACTCGTGGTTCTTGACCTCGCGGGGGATGCCAACTTTCACGGTCGCGACACCTCTTCCAGCGTTCGGGCGACTCCGTTGCCGCCACGGCGAGTGTAGAGCCGATGATCGGTTCCCGGCGGCCGGCGCCGAGCCGCGAGTCGGCCGCGCTTCGCCCCCGCCCGGCCGCGGGCTCAACCGCTACCCGACGTGCCCAACTGGTCGCTTACGCGACGGTGCCTCGTTGGTCGCTTACGCGACGGTGCCTCGTTGGTCGCTTACGCGACGGTGCCTCGTTGGTCGCTTACGCGACGGTGGCCGGGTAGCCGACACCGGTGCGCGGCTGGGCGCCGTCGACCTCCACCGGCAGCCGGTCGGCCGCGTTGTAGGTGAGGGCGGCGGCGATGAACCCACTGAACAGCGGATGGGCCCGGGTCGGCCGGCTCTTGAGCTCCGGATGGGCCTGGGTGGCCACGAAGTACGGGTGCAGCGCCCGGTCCAGCTCGACGAACTCGACCAGCCGGCCGTCCGGCGAGGTACCGCTGATCACCAGGCCGGCCTTGGTCAGCGCGTCCCGGTAGGCGTTGTTCACCTCGTAGCGGTGGCGGTGCCGCTCGGTGACCGACGTGGTCGCGTAGACCTGGGCCGCCAGCGTGCCGGGCGTCAGCTCGGCCGGGTAGGAGCCCAGCCGCATGGAGCCGCCCAGGTCGCCGCGGCCGGCGACGATGTCCTGCTGGTCGGCCATGGTGGCGATCACCGGGTGGGCCGTGTCCGGATCGAACTCCAACGAGTTCGCGCCCTCCAGGCCGGCCAGGTGGCGAGCCACCTCGATGGTCATGCATTGCAGGCCAAGGCAGAGTCCCAACGTCGGGATCGCGCGCTCGCGCGCGTACCGGGCCGCGCCGATCTTTCCCTCGATCCCCCGGACGCCGAACCCGCCGGGGATCACGACACCGTCCACACCGGACAGCGCGGTGGCGGCCCCGGTCGGCGAGACGCACTCGTCGCTGGGCACCCAGCGCAGGTGCACCCGTGCCCGATGGGCGAACCCGGCCGCCCGGACCGCCTCGCTCACCGACAGGTAGGCGTCGGGCAGGTCGACGTACTTGCCGACGATCGCCACCGTCACCGACTGCGTGGGATGGTGCACCCGCTCCAACAGGTTGTCCCAGCGCCGCCAGTCGACGTCGCGGAAGCTCAGCCCGAGCCGGCGGACCACGTACGCGTCGAGGCCCTCGCGATGCAGCACCTTGGGGATGTCGTAGATGCTCGGCGCGTCGGCCGCGGAGACCACCGCGTCCCGGTCGACGTCGCAGTAGAGGGACAGCTTGACCTTCAGCTTTTCCGGGATCTCCCGGTCGGAGCGGCAGACGAGGGCGTCGGGCTGGATACCGATGTTGCGCAGCGCGGCGACCGAGTGCTGGGTCGGCTTGGTCTTGAGCTCGCCGCTCGGCGCCAGATAGGGCACCAGCGAGACGTGCAGGTAGAAGCAGTTGTCCCGGCCGATGTCGTGGCGGACCTGCCGGATCGCCTCCAGGAAGGGCAGCGACTCGATGTCGCCCACCGTGCCACCGACCTCCGTGATCACCACGTCGGGCGAGCGGCCGTCCTCGTCCGGGGCGGACATGGCCCGGATCCGCGCCTTGATCTCATTCGTCACGTGCGGGATCACCTGCACCGTGTCACCCAGGTACTCGCCGCGGCGCTCCTTGGCGATGACGTCGGAGTAGATCTGGCCGGTGGTGACGTTCGCCTGGCGGGACAGGTCCCGGTCGAGGAAACGCTCATAGTGGCCCACGTCGAGGTCGGTCTCGGCGCCGTCCTCGGTGACGAAGACCTCGCCGTGCTGGAACGGGTTCATCGTTCCGGGGTCGACGTTGAGGTACGGATCGAGCTTCTGCATCACCACCCGCAGGCCCCGCGCGCTGAGCAGATTGCCCAGGCTGGACGCCGTCAGGCCCTTGCCGAGTGAGGAGGCGACACCGCCCGTGACGAAAATATACCTGGTCGTCCGTGCCGAAGGTGTCAACTGGAGCTCCCGTGGTCGTCAGGCGGCAGCCACCGCTGCGAGATCATGTGATCCACGGGATTTCACAGTAACACCACCCGGCGTCAACCCGACCCGTCGGCGGCCGTGTCGCGCGATCATCAGTCCGGGGTCGCCACCTCACCCGCCGGCCGAACCGGCCGCCGACACGCTCGTGAGCTCCGCGTAGATCGCCATCACCCACTCCACCGCCTGGTCGACGCTCGCCCAGGTCCGCGCCCGGGCCACCCCGGCCGCGGCCAGCGCCATGGCCCGGCCGGGGTCGTCGAGCAGCGCCCGGACCGCCGCGTCGAGGGCGTCGACGTCCCCGGCGGGCACGATGACGGCTGCGTCGCCGACGAGCGCGGCCACCCCCGTGGTCCCACTCACGATCAGCGGTACGCCGCTGGCCAGGCACTCCCGCACGACCATGGGACTGCCCTCGCCGTCGCTGGTGACCACCGCGAGGTCCGCCGCGCGCAGCAGGTCGGCCACATCGGCGCGCTGACCGATCAGGCTCACCGGCGCCCGGGTGACGGCGACCTGGCCGACCAGATTGCGGTACTGGGGGCCGCTGCCGGCGATCACCACGCTCGGGACCGGTCGCCGGTCGCGCCAGCGCGCCGCCGCGGCCACGAGCACGTCGTGACGCTTCTGCGGATGCAACCGGCCGACGGCGAGCACAATCGGCGCGTCGGGTGATATGCCCAGATCCGCCGCGATCTCGGCCCGGCTCTGTACGGGTGCCGCCAGCATCGGCGCGATGACCGGACTCGGGCGCACATCGCGCGCCCCCAGCCGGGTCGCCGCCTCGGCCACCTCCGGCAACCCGGCGAGCGTGACGTCGGCCGCCCGGGCGACCGCACGGGCCAGCGTGACCTCGGCAAATCGCCGCACCCCGCGCCCGGCCGGCACCCCGTACCAGTTGACCACGAGGGGCACCCGCTCCGGCCGGGCCAGCGACGCGAGCAGGCCGGCGCGCAGACCGTGGGCGTGCACCACGTCGACCGGCTCGGCCCGCAACGCCCGGCGAAGGCGCACCGACGGACCCACCCCCGCCGGACCGGCACTGGGAGCGAACTCGAGCGTGGTCACCGCCGCGCCCCGGGCCGCGAAGTCGAACTCCGTCGCCGCCGCCACCGGGCAGTACACGTCGACGGCGACGGCCCGCTCGGTCAGGCCGGCGACCATTGTCCGCACGTACCAGCCGACGCCGCCGGAGGTGGATCCCAGCACCAGCGCCACCCGGCCACCGTCCGACACCATCGCCCCCTCCGCGGCGAGGCTACCGCGTGCGGCGGCGGGCTCACCTCAGGCGCGGCGTCCGACCCGGTCCACGGCGCGCAGCCCCGGGTTGGCGTCGATGAGCGCGCCCAGGCTGATCCGGTCACCGACCAGAGTGAGGGCCGCCAGCCCGGCCAGCAGGCCGGCGCGGCCGGCCCGCCCCGTCGGGGCGGCGAGCGCCAACCCGAGCAGCGCGCCCAGGGCGTTGGCGCCGGCGTCCCCCAGCATGGCCCGTTCGCCCAGGTCATCGGGGAGCAACGCGGCGGCCGCCCCGACCGGCCCGGCGGCCACGCCCCCGCTCGCGGTCGCGACCAGCGGCAGACCGACCAGCAGGCCCGCCTTGAGCGCCCGGCCGGGGCGCAGGTCGAACAGGTTCACCAGGTTCGCGGTACCGGCGATGACCCCGCCCGCGAGCACGGCATCGAACAGCCGGCCGCGCCCGCCGGCCCTGGTCGGTGGCATCAGGGCGGCGGCGGCGAGGCCGCTCGCGCCCAGCACGGCCAGCTTCACCACCCCGGTGGTGAGCCGGCCCGACCGCAGCGCCCGAAGGTGGCCCGGCACCCCCTTGACCGCGCGTTGCTCGGGCGCCGCGCCGGCGACGTCGTCGTAGCACCCGGCGACCGCCCCGCCGAGACCGGCGAGCAGGGCCGGACCAGCCAGCCGGGGTGCGCCAGCGGCGGCGGTCAGGCTCGCAGCCAGCCCGAGCGCCGGCCCGGCGGCCAGGCTCACCGGCCGTCCCCGGTAGTTGACGGTGCGCAACCGGTCCGACCACCGGGCGGCCTGTCCCGCGTGCCAGCCGGCCCGGGCGATGGCCGCGGCGATGCCGGCCAGTGCCAGCCGGTGCACCACCGTGCGGCGGGGCCTCACGGCGTGAGGGCTGGCAGGGCGAGCGCACCGGCGGCGGTGCCGTAGTGCCCGACCCGACCGGTACTCAGGTCGGCGACCGCCCACGCGGTCACCAGTTGACCGGTCGCGGTGGTCACGTTGTCCACGGTGGAGACCATGGTGGCCAGCTCCTGGTCGGCCCGCACCTGGGCCACCAGGTTGCCCTCGCCCGCGGCGGTGGGGCCGCTCACCACGCACCGACCGGCGTGGCCGAGCGCGCCGACCAGCGTCACCAGGGCGCGGTTACGCGGCTGGGCGTCCGGCCCGGCAGCCGGAGCGCCAGCGACCACGACGATCGCGTCCGCCGCCGCGACCACCTCACGGCGGGTGACCAGGAAACCCTCGCTGGCGTACGCGGAGAGCACGCTACGCCGGTCGCCGTCGGGTACCTCCGGAGTGCGCCGCAGCAGGACGTCCGCGAGCAACGAGCTGGACGCGGCCACCCCGTCGCCGGTCACCGGCAGGCCGGTGGTGACCCCGGGCGGCCACGCCGTCTGGGCGAGGTCGAGCAGCTCGTCCGCGCGGGTCGGGGCGCCGAACTGGTCGGTCATCTCGATCCGACCGGTGATGGCCGCGCCGGCCATCGCGAGCATGCTCGCGACCGGGTCCACGTACCCGCTGCCGGCCGGCGTCGACAGCAGCACGACCGAGGTCCCGGCCAGGCGCCGGTGCAGCACCGCCGGGGCGAGCTGACGGGTCAGGTCGGCCTGCCCGGCGAGGGCGCCGCCGAGCTCGTCGAGCTGCGCGCGCAGGTGCTGGTTCCGCTGTTGCAGGGTGGCCTGATCGGGCGAGAGCCGCCGCTGCGAGGCCATCCCGAGGCCGAGGCCGGCGCCCAGGCCCAGCACAACCGCGATCACCGAGATCACGTGGTAACGAAAATTGATCATGACAGCAGCCTCTGTAGCTGCACCATCAGGGTGTCCCACCACGAGGCGACCGCGTCCAGGTTGGCCCGCCCGAGCGTCGACACCCACACCGCCGTGCCCATCGCCGCCAGCGCCGCGCCGGCCATCAGGGCGAGCGCCGGAGCGGTGGCCGGCCGCCGGTAGAGCCGGCTCACGCCCTTGGCGTCGACCAGCTTCCCGCCCACCTTCAATCGGGTCAGGAACGTCGAGGCCATCCCGGCCCGCCCCTTGTCCAGGAACTCCACCAGGGTGGCGTGGGCGCCGACCGCGACGATGAGCTCAGCTCCGTTCCCGTCGGCGAGCAGCATGGCGATGTCCTCGCTGGTCGCCGCGGCCGGGAAGACCACGGCCGCCAGGCCGAGCTGGGCCAGCCGCGCCATTCCCGGCGCCCGCCCGTCGGGGTAGGCGTGCACCACGAGCTCGGCTCCGCAGCGTAGGGCGCGGTCGGAGACCGAATCCATGTCGCCGACGATGAGGGCGGGTCGGTAGCCCGCCTCGAGCAGTGCGTCGGCCCCGCCGTCGACCCCGACCAGGACCGGCGCCATTTCGCGGATGTAGGGCCGCAGGGCGTCCAGGTCGGCCTGGTGGTCATAGCCGCGGACCACGATGAGGCAGTGCCGGTGCGCCATCCGGGTCGCGATCTCCGGCACGCCCACGCCGTCGAGGAAGAGCTCCCGCTCCTGCCGCAGGTACTCCATGGTGTTGGCGGCGAACGCCTCGAGCTGGACCGACAGGCCCTGCCGGGCGTCCGCCATCGCCTGCGCGACGAGCTGCGCGTCCTGGCGCACGCCGTACGCGACCGCGGCGCCGTTGAGCGCGACCCGGTTCGACTCGACGCTGACCACGTCCCCGTCACGCAGATGCCGGAAGATGTCGTCGCCGAGGTCGTCGATGAGCGGAATGCCCGCGTGCACGAGCAGCTCCGGGCCCAGGTTGGGATAGCGGCCGGAGATCGACGGCTTGGTGTTGAGCACCGCCGCCACCCGGGCGGCGACCAGAGACTCCGCGGCCACCCGGTCCAGGTCGACGTGGTCGATCAGGGCGACATCGCCCGGGCGGAGCCGCCCGGCGAGGCGCTTCGTGCGGCGGTCGAGCCGGACCGGGCCCGCCACCGACCCGGGCTCCCCGTCACGAGCCCTTCGCAGATGAGACAGCAGGCGCATCGCCGATCAGTGTGTCATCACCCCGACGCGCACCCTGTCCGACATGCCCACGTTTCATCGCCGCTCCCCACAGATCGCCCCGCCCCCTTCGCAGTCGATCTAGGGCATGCGCACACGATTCGATCTCCATTCATGTACGTATGCCCTAGATCGACTGGCTGTGGCCGCGCCAGCCGGCGACCGGAAGGCCGAACTTCGCCACCAGGCGGTCGGTGAACGGTCGCGGGCGCAACTGGGCCACCCGTACCGGCAACGAGCTGCGCCGGACCGTGACGATGCCGCCGGGTGGAACCTCGAACAGGCGGCGGCCGTCGCAGTAGAGCCCAGCCGCGGGCCCATGCGGATCGACCGTCACCGAGATGGTCGACGAGGGAGCGGTCACCAGTGCGCGGCTGAACAGCGCGTGGGCGGAGATCGGCACCAGCAGCAGCGCCTCCACCGCGGGCCAGACGACCGGACCGCCGGCCGAGAACGCGTACGCCGTGGAGCCGGTCGGGGTGGCGCAGATCACGCCGTCGCACCCGTACCGGGACAGCCGGCGACCGTCCACGTCGACCCGGACCTCGAGCATCCGTTCGCGAGCGCCCTTCTCCACGGTCGCCTCGTTCAGCGCCCAGGACCGGGCCAGGTCGTCACCGTCGAGTTCGACGGTGACGTCGAGTGTCATCCGGTCCTCCACTGTGTACTCACCGCGCACCACGTGGCGCACGGCCACGTCCAGGTCGCCGATCTCGGCCTCGGCGAGGAAGCCGACCCGTCCGAGGTTGATGCCGAGCAGCGGCGCCTTCGCCGGCCGCGCCAGCTCCGCGGCACGCAGCAGGGTGCCGTCCCCGCCGAGCGCGAAGACCATCTCCACACCCTCGGCGGCGTCCGGCCCGGACACCGGCACGACACTGGGCAGCCCGAGGTTGAACGCCTCGTCGGCGACGACGCGCACCACGAAGCCGGCGCCGACCAGGTCACCGGCGACGGTGCGGGCATGCTCGGTGCTGTCGCGGCGCCCGGTGTGCGTGACGAGGAGTGCGGTCCGGGTCATGGTGCGCCGCCGGCACCGGCGCCGAGCAGGCCGTTGGTCGGCCCGGCCTGAATCGCCGCCCGGATCCCGGTGGCGTCCACATCGGAGGCTCCCCGGCGCAGCCAGAGGAAGACCTCCCGGTTGCCCGCCGGCCCGGGCAGCGGGCTGGCCACCACACCGGCGACGCCGAGACCGAGGTCGGCCGCGGCCGTGGCCACGTCGAGCACCGCGTCGGCCCGTACCGCCGGGTCGCGCACCACACCGCCCGCGCCGACCCGCTCCCGGCCCACCTCGAACTGGGGCTTCACCATCGGCAGCAGGTCGCCATCGGCCGCGGTGCAGGCCGCCAGCGCGGGCAACACCAGCCGCAACGAGATGAACGAGAGGTCGGCGACGACCAGGTCCACCGCTCCGCCGATCTGCTGCGGGGTGAGCGAGCGCACGTTGGTGCGCTCCAGCACGCTCACGCGCGGGTCGGTCCGCAGCGCCCAGGCCAGCTGCCCGTAACCCACGTCGACCGCCACCACGGCGGCAGCTCCGTGCTGGAGCAGGACGTCGGTGAACCCACCGGTCGACGCACCGGCGTCGAGGCAGCGCCGGCCGCGGACCTGCAGGCCGCGCGGCTCCAGGCTCGCCAGGGCGCCGGCGAGCTTGCCCCCGCCCCGGGAGACGTACTGCGGGCCGGCCCCGTCGACGATCCGTACCGGGTCGGCCAGATCGACCATGGCCGCCGGCTTGATCGCCGGCGCACCACGCACCTCGACCAGCCCGGCCACCACCAGCTGGGCCGCGTGCTCGCGCGAGCGGGCCAGACCGCGGCGAACCAGCTCGGTGTCGAGGCGGTTGCGGCGGGCCATCGGCTCAGAGGTCGTCGATGGAGTCGAGCGTGTCGCGCAGCACGTGGTGCACCTCGGTCAACGGGGCCACCTGCTCGGCCGGTGCGGCCTCGGCGACGGCCGCGAGCGCGGCCAGGGCCGGTTCGACCCGCTGGGCCGGATCCGCGCCGTCGGTCTGCGGCGCGCTCATGATGCTGCTGCCTTCGCCGGCGCCTTCCGGGCGGTCGCCTTGGTGGCGGTTGCCTTGCGGGCGGTTGCCTTGCGGGCGGTTGCCTTCGTCGCCGTCGCCTTCTTCGCAGTCTGTCTTCTTCGCAGCTGTCTTCTTCGCAGCTGTCTTCTTCGCAGCTGTCTTCTTGGCGGTCGCCTTCTTCGCGGTCGCCTTCTTGGCGGTCGCCGTGCTCGCCACGGCCCGGGTCGTCGGTGCACCGGCGCCGGCCGTCTTACGGGCCGTGGTCTTGCGTGCGGTGGACTTGCGCGCGGCCGGCGCGGTCGCACCGTCGGTTGCCGCCGCCGTGGTACGCCGGGCCGCGGCGCTGCTGGCCGCGCGGCCACCCAGCTCGCGCAGCCGTGCCTCGAGACCGTGCAGCCGGGCGGTCAGGTCCGCGACCTCCTCGGCGGTGGCCAGCCCGACGATGCCCAGCGCCCGGTCCACCTCGAACCGCACCAGCTTGGCGAGTGCTTCCCGGTTGGCCGTGTTCGCCGCGATCAGGTCCGTAGTCAACCCCTTGACCTGTTCGGCGGTCGCGCCGCCCTTGCCGACGGCCTCCTTGACCACCTTGCGCACCCTCTTGCGGGACGTGTCGGTGAGGCCGACCGCCACCCCCAGGTACGTCCGGAGCGCGTCCTGCATGCAGTACCTCCTCGGATCGCAGGGTCGAAGCCCTGACACGTCCACGCTACCGGCCCCACGCCCCGGCGCGTGCGGTAGCGTGCGGCACGGCGCACTGGCGAGGTACGGAGGGGTGATGGCCACGGTCAACGAGTGCCGCAAGGCACTACGGCTGGTGGCCACCCGGCTGGACGGCGACGGGGCGGCCGCGGCGCGGATCCGACTGGACCGGGCCATCGCGTGCCACATCACCGACCTGGACGTGTACTTCCACGGCCGGCTGCGCGACGGGGCGATCGCCGACCTGGCCGACGGGAACGACCCGGCGGCACAGATCAGACTCAGTGTCTCCAGCGACGACCTGCTCGCCCTGGTCAACGGCGAGCTGGGGTTCGCCAGCGCGTGGGCCACCGGCCGGGTGTCGGTAAGGGCCAGTTTC
The DNA here is from genome assembly GCA_963753485.1 of uncultured Actinomycetota bacterium. Classification (GTDB taxonomy): domain Bacteria; phylum Actinomycetota; class Actinomycetes; order Mycobacteriales; family Micromonosporaceae; genus CAWDLX01. The sequence goes on from CAVWCL010000001.1 coordinate 88,796, forward strand.
GGCGACCTGCTCAAGATGCGAAAGCTGATCTGAGCGTCCGACCGTCCAGCTGGTCGAGGCGCAACGCGCGCAGCACGGCTCGGGCCGGTTCGCCGTCCGCGTCGATGCCGGCCCAGCCGGGCCGGGCCCAGGCCGCCGCGGCGAGGGCAGGTACGGCGTCGCCCGCGCCGGCGGTCGGGCCGCCGTGCAGCACCAGCCGGTCCCCGGCGAAGGTCACCCGCCAGTTCCCGGCGGCGGCCTCGTCGCGCCACTGTGGAATCCGGACGTCGACGTCCTCTCGCGACAGTGCACTGAGGTCGGCGGCGACGTAGGTCGGTCGACGTGTCGGCGGCGCGGCCAGCACGTCCGCCGGAGTGCTCACCCCGGTCAGCACGAGCAGGCTCGCCATGCCGGCCCGGACGGCGCCCTCGATGTCGGTGTCCAACCGGTCGCCCACGACCAGCGGCCGGTGCGCCCGCGAGCGCTGCGCGGTGACCCGGAACAGCTCCGGTTCCGGCTTCCCGACCACAACCTCCGGGCCCCGCCCGCCGAGCGCAGAGCGCAGCGCCGCCACCAGACTTCCGTTGCCCGGCAGCGGCCCGCGCGGCGACGGCAGGGTCGCATCGATGTTCGTGGCCACCCAGCGGGCCCCGCCCCGGATCGCCACGCACGCCTCGGCCAGCTCCGGCCAGCCCACCCGCGGGCCATAGCCCTGAACCACCGCCACCGGCCGTTGCCCGGCCTCGTCGACCGGGCGCAGGCCGGCGCGGCGCACCTCGTCGCGCAGCGCGGGCGCACCCACGACCAGCACCGGGGAGTCGGCCGACAACTCCCGCGCCAACAGCTCGGCCGCGGCCTGCGCGGAGGTCACCACCTGGTCGACGGTGGCGGGCAGACCCAGCGACTGGAGCAGCTCGGCCACCGCGGCGGCGCTGCGGGAGGCGTTGTTCGTCACGTACGCGATGGCGGGACCGCCGACCCCGAGCGCCGCGATGGCCGCCGGCGCTCCGGGGATCGGCTGGGTGCCGAGGTAGACCACCCCGTCGAGGTCGAGAATGACCAGGTCGTACCCGCCCGCGACGGTCACGGCACCGGCGGCCGGTCGTCGCCCGGGCCGAGGCCGCCCACAGCGCCGTCCTCGGCTGAGTCGTCGTCGCCCTCGTCGTCCGCCGACTCGGCGTCGGCCTCGTCGAGATACTCGTCGTGGTACGGATCCGCCCCGGCGGCGTCCACGGCGGCCAGCCCCGGCCCACTGGCGGCCGGGTCCGGCCCGCCCATGCCGGCGGCGGCACCGTCGAGTGCGTCGTCAGACTCGTCCCCGTCGTCGAAACCGTCCTCGACCTCGTCCGCGACGTCGGCCAGCTCGCCGGCGTCCTCGTCCAGCTCGCCGGCGTCCTCGTCCGGCTCGCCGGCGTCCTCGTCCGGCTCGCCGGCGTCCTCGTCCGGCTCGCCGGCGTCCTCGCCGAGCTCGTCGCCCAGGTCGCCGAACTCGTCGCTCAGGTCGGCGTCGTCGAGCACCACGCCGTCGAGTTCGAGCAGCCGCTCGGCGGCATCGGTCGCCGCATCCTCGTCAACCTCGGCCGCGCGGGCGAACCACTCCCGGGCCTCCTCCCGCCGGCCGGCCGCGAGCAGGGCGGCGGCGTAGGCGTAGCGTAGCCGCGCCACCCAGGGCTCGTCGGAGGTCAGCTCGGGCAACTGGAGCATCGCGACCGCGGCGTCCCGCTGGCCCAGGTCCGCCCGGGCGCCGGCGGCGACGATCGCCAACTCGATCGCCTCCGCCCGCGACATGAGCTCGCCGTCGGCGCTGCGGTACATGTCGATCGCCCGCTCCGGTCGCCCGAGCGCGCGTTCGCAGTCGGCCAGCACGGCCAGGTGGCTCTGGCGCCCCGACATCCGGTGGTACGCGCGCAGCTCACCGATCGTCGTCTGCCACTGCCCGGCCCGGTACGCCGCGAGCCCGACCGCCTCCCGGACGGCGGCGATCCTCGACGCCAGCCGGCGGGCGATCAGGGTATGAGCCAGCGCCACCTCGGGTTCGTCGTCCAGCAGTTCGCCGGCCGCGATCAGTCGCAGCGCGACCTGCTCTGCCACGCCGCGCGCGAGCGGCCGCAGCTGCTCGCGTACCTCGCGGTCCAGCGTGCGGGGATCCAGATCATCGGGCAGTGGCGGACCATCCGACGTGCGGGCCCGGGTCAGCTCCGCGCCCGCCCGCGCGCCCTCGCCCCGCGGGGCGCCGTCACGGTCGCGAGGCCGGTCGGCGGTCCTACCGGTCCGGTCCGGGTAGCGTTTCCGGTCGCCCGGACGGGGCTCCCGACGGTCGAGGCCCGCGGCCGGCCGTTCCCGATTGCGGTACCCGCCCCGGTCACCGCCGCGAGACCCACCGGGGGTCGCGCCCGTCCGGTCGCGGTACGGGCCGCGGCCCGAGTCCGTGCCGCGGTCGCGGTACGGGCCCCGGTCCGCCCGGTCACCGGTACGGTCCCGATCGCCGCTTGACGATGGGCGCCCGTAGCGGTCACCCGCAGCCGGTCGGTAGCCGCCGCCGACCGGCCGGTCGGGACGCGAGCCAGTGCGATCCGACCGGTATCCGGCCGACCGGTCGCCGTCTCGACGCTCGCGCGGGCCGTCCCGATCCCGGTCGCGGTAGCCGCCGTCCCGATCCCGGTCGCGCCCGCCCGCCGACCCGCCACCGTCGCCGAACCCGCGATCCCGGTACCCGTCCGCCCGACCCCGGGATCCGCTGTCGCGGCGGTCGCGGTCACCGGCGGGCCGTTCACCCGATCCGCTCGGCCCGCGCTGCCGGTACCCGCCCGGCTCACGCGGTGGGTAGCCGCCCGACTCACGCCGCGGGTAGCCGCTCTGCCTGCGGTGCGACTCCGCGCCGCGGGCTCGGTCACCCGAGGTCGCGCCGCCGGTGGACCGATCGGCGCGAGGCGTACCAGGCCGGTCGTCACGCCCGCGAAAGCCCCGACCGGAGCGGGAGTCGCCGGCACGCAAGCCACTGTCGCTGGTGCGGTCGCGGGGAGCACCACCGCTCGTGCGCCGCTGGTCCCGACCCCGACCCGCCGCCCGGCCGCCGTCGCGGCCGGGCCGATCGGAACGCTCCGGGGCCGGCCGATCGGACCGGAAACCCTCCCGGCGCGGCTCGTCGGGCCGCGCGGGCTCGCGGCCTTCGGGCTCGTCACGCTCACCCCTGGCTCCTGCGTTCACGAGGTCAATCCTCTCCGATGCCGAGCCGCGACCTGCGCGGCGGTCGGCCGCTCCCCGTGGACCTTGGACGCTGGTGGTTGTCCCGACCGCCGCCGGCGTCCAAGGTCCATAGCAGCGACCAGATCGCTGTCGTGCATCCGACGCCCCGCCCGCGGGCCACCTCCGGGCCAGCGCGGCGGCCGCGTGGCCTTTATGCTCGCCGGGTTCCTGGCAAGGAGGAGACGAGACATGTCCGAACAGAACCCCCAGTATCCCCCGGCGGGTCCACCCAGCGGCCCGCCGCAGTACGGGGCCACCCCCCAGTACCCGCCGCCACCGCAGTACCCGGCGCCACCACAGGCGCAGCCGTACCCTCCCCCACCACCGGCGCAGCCGTACCCACCGCCGGGGCAGGCACCCTACGGCGCGCCACCCGGTGCCTTCGACGCCGGGCCACCACCCGCGCCGAAGAAGTCCCGCAAGGGCCTGTGGATCACACTGAGCGTGGTCGTCCTCGTTCTGATCGTCGGTGGCGTCGTGGCGGTTATCGTCGCGCTGCCTTTCCTCACCGAAGGCAACGCCCACCTGAACAAGCCGCAGACGATCGCCGGTATGACCCTGTCCACCCAGCCCGAGCTGGTCAACGCAGCGGACCAGATGAAGAACGAGATCAGCCGGGATGTGACCAATTCGACCGGCTCCCTCGGCGCCTTCTACAGCGACCCCAGCGACGAGACGAAGATCGTCATGGTCGCGGGTGTCACCGGCCGGGTGGCCGACCCCGGCAAGGAGCTCGATGACGCCTTCACCGGCATGTCGTCGACCGGCCTGCCGGTGAGCGGCATCCACACCGTCGACCCGGGCTCGCTCGGCGGCGAGGCCAAGTGCGGTTCCGGCGAGACCAGCGGGCAGAAGCTCGTCGTCTGCGCCTGGGCCGACCACGGCAGCCTCGGCATGATCGTGTTCTTCAACCGGGAGGCCGCCGCCAGCGAGACTCTGTTCCGCCAGTTCCGCGACGCGATCCTCACCCGGGGCTGAGCCGGCGCCCCTCGCGAACTGTGTAACGATACGGCCGGCTGCCTGCGCAGGGAGCCGGCCGTGCCGTCAGTCGTGACCCAGTTCCACCCCGGCGAAGGTACGCCGGCCGCGGCGCAGCACCAGCCACCGGCCGTGCAGCAGCTGGGCCAGGTCCGGCACCGCGTCGACATGGTCAATGCGCCGGTTGTTGACGTATGCGCCGCCCTCGGCGATCGTGCGCCGGGCCTCCTTGAGGCTCGACACCAGGCCCGCCTCCTTGAACAGCATGGCCAGCGACGGGAACGGGCCACTCACCGATACCAGGCCGGTCTCGGCGAGCGCCGCGCCCAGGGTGGCTTCGGAGAGCTCGTCGAGGGAGCCGCCGCCGAAGAGTGCCCGCGCGGCCGCGACCGCCTGGTCGCACTCGGCCTGGCCGTGCACGAGCGTGGTGAGCTCCGCCGCCAGGGCGCGCTGAGCCTCCCGGCCGGCCGGCCGGTCCCGGGCCGCCTGCTCCAGGTCGCCCAGCTCGTCCGCGCCCCGGAAGCTGAAGTAGCGCAGGTAGTTCACCACGTCTGCGTCGGGCGTGTTCACCCAGAACTGGTAGAACGCGTACGGCGAGGTCATCTCGGGGTCCAGCCAGATGCTGCCGCCCTCGGTCTTGCCGAACTTCGACCCGTCGGCCTTGGTGACCAGCGGCGTGGTGAACGCGTGCACCGGGCCGGCGCCGCGCCGACGGACGTAGTCGACCCCGGCGGTGATGTTGCCCCACTGGTCCGAGCCGCCGAACTGCAGCGTGCAGCCGTACCGGTTGCTCAGCTCGTAGAAATCGTTGGCCTGTAGCAACTGGTAGCTGAACTCGGTGAAGCTGATGCCCGACTCCAGCCGCGCCCGGACCACCTCCCGGGCCAGCATGCGGTTGAGGGGGAAGTGCTTGCCCACGTCGCGAAGGAACTCGACCGCGGTCATCGGCGCGGTCCAGTCCAGGTTGTTGACCAGCACCGCGCCCTGGTCGCCGTCGTAGGTCACGAACGGCGCGAGCTGGGCCCGGATCCGTTCTACCCAACCGGCGACCACCTCCGGCGGGTTCAGCACCCGCTCGCTGGTCTCCTTCGGGTCGCCGATGAGACCGGTGGCCCCGCCGACCAGCAGCAGCGGGCGGTGCCCGGCCAGCTGCAGCCGCCGGGCGGTGACGACCTGCATGAGGTGGCCCAGGTGCAGGCTCGCCGCGGTGGGATCGAAGCCGACGTAGAACGTGGTCGGGCCCGCGTCGAGGTGTCTGCGCAACTCGTCGATGTCGGTCGAATCGTGAATCAGGCCGCGCCGCTGCAGATCGTCGACAATGCTCACGACCCCTGATTCTTCCCCACCGGGGGTCGGCGCAGATATCGGGTTTCGGTGGCGCCGGGCGGCGAAACCGCAGGGCCCGGAGCCGGGCCGGGCACCGACTATGGTGGTCGGCGAGGTCGAGGGGCTCGCTGATCGGGAGGTGTGGTGGCGAAGAAAGCGGGCGCCGAGATCCTGGCGGTGCGGGGCCTCACCCGCTCCTTCCACGACCATGTCGTCCTGGACGATGTCAGCCTCTCGGTCGGCCGTGGGCAGGTCTGCGCGGTCACCGGACCCAACGGAGCCGGAAAGACCACGCTGCTGCGCTGCGTGGCCGGGGCGCTGCGCCCCGATGCGGGCACGGTCACGCTGCTCGGCCAGCCGGTCGACGAGGCGGATCCGCGAACCCGGGCGGCGATCGCCACCGTGCTCGACGACATCGAGTTCTTCCCGGACCTGTCGGTGGCCGAGCATCTGGAGCTGATGGCCTACGCGCACGCCACCCCGCACCCGCTGGACGTGGTCGAGGAGCTGCTCGCGGCCCTGGACCTGGAGGGCGCGCGGGACCAGATCCCGCCCACGCTCTCCAGTGGCCAGCGGCGCCGGCTGGCGCTGGCGTCGTGCTTCGTCCGCCCGCGGCGGCTGCTGGTGCTCGACGAGCCGGAGCAGCGCCTCGACGCCGCCGGCCAGGAGTGGCTGCGCGAGCAGCTGCTACGCGAGAAGCGGTCCGGCTCGGCGGTGCTGATGGCCTCGCACGACCCCGACCTGGTCGATGCGGTGGCCGATCTCCGCCTGCCGATCGGTGCTTGAGGGGTGACGATGGCGAGCACCGCCGCCGGCCCCACCGTGCCTCCGGTCCGAGAGCTACGCCGCCGCCTTCGCCGGGTCCGGCGCACCCACAGCGACCGCACGCTCGGCGAGCTGCTCACCGACGTGTACCTGATCACGTTCGTGGTGGCCCTCTACGGCGGCAGCGCGGTGGTCAGCCTGCACCGGCACCTGGCCAAGCCGACCGGTGGCCCGGTCGGGCTGGAGACGACCCGGGCCTGGCTGATCCTGGCCATCCTGGCCGTCACCGCCACCCTGGCCTGGCGCGGGCTCACCTCGTTCGGACCATTGCTCACCACGCCGGCCGCCCAGTCGTGGTGTCTGTCCACCCCGATCGATCGGGCCGGCTGGCTGCGGCTGCCGCTGATCTGGGTCCTCGGCGCCGCGGCGGTCGCCGGAGCCGGCGCCGGTGTGCTGGCCGGCTGGCTCGGCCTGCCGACGTCGGCGGCCTGGGCGGGTCTGTCCGGGGCGGCGGCTGGCGTCGGCATCGCCGCCGCCAGCGTGCGGGCCCAGTCGCGGCGACCGCGGCGTCCGGGCCGGATCCGCCCGAACGACCTGGCGCTGCTGGCCTGCCTGCTGCTGGTGGCCGCCGCGGTGGTCACCCGGGCCACCCATGTGCGGGTCGGCCCGCCGGCGGTGCCGGCCGCCGGCATTGCCGCGCTCGCCGTTGCCGGCGCCGTCCTGGCGGTCCGCGCCGCGCTGGCGGCGCTCGCGCAGATCGACCGGGCCGCGCTCGCCGGTGGCGCCCAGCTCGCCACGGCCACCGTCGGCGCCGCCGTCATGCTCGACCCGGCGCTGCTGTCGGGAGTGGTCGAGGCCCGCCGGTGGCGGCAACCCCGGCGAATCCACAGTAGACATTGGTGGCCCGGCGGCCGGGCCTGGGTGCTCATCCAGGCCGACCTGCTCCGGCAGTGGCGGCGGCGCTCGGGGCTGCTCGCCTGGGCCGCGCTGGTGCTGGTGCCGTACGCGGTGGCGGTCTACTCACCGGCCGCGGTCGGGCCGGCCCGGATCGCGGCCGCCTACCTGGCGACCGAGCGGCTCGCCGCCGGGCTGCGCCTGATCGCCCGTACGCCGTCGCTGCGCCGGCTGGTCGGCGGCGGGGATGGCGACCTGAAGTCGATCCACCTGGTGGTCCCGGCGATCGGGCTGGCGATCTGGTGGCTGGCCAGCCTCGGCGCCGGCGGCGCTGCGACCCGCGACGTGATCGGGCCGCTGCTGGTGCTGGGCGTGCTGGGAGCGGTCTACCGCACCGCCACCCGCCCGCCTATGTCCTACGACGTCGGCACCGCGGACACCCCGATGGGTCCGGTGCCGACCACGCTGTTGCGGCGCCTGCTCCGGGGTCCCGACGTGGTCGCGATCCTCATCCTGGCCGACCTCATCTTCTGACCCGGCATCTGCGTCGGCGGGCGCCGCCGTGGCTGGACCGGTCACCGGGGAGCGGGCGGAGGGTCGGCGATGGCGATCCGCGCCCGTGGCAGGTGACGCCGGTATGGGCTGACCGTCGGATCGCTGGCGACCCAGAACCGCCACGCGACATCGTGTGCCGCCGCCACCCCGACCCGCGGGCCGGTGGCGATCCGGGCGGCCGGCACCGGATCGCCGGGGCTGAGCTTCAGCGGGCCGGACCCGTCCAGCAACGCCGTACCGTTGGCCCGGCCGTCGATGCCGAGCGCCAGCGTCAGGCGGCCCGGGCCGCGGGCGAGGTCGCGGTCGCGTCGGGCCCCCGGCCGGCGCGAGCGGGCCAGCTCCAGGCCGTGGGTGACCTCGCCCGAACGCAGCAGGACCGCGGCCGCCGACCCCGCCGCGCCACAGACGACGTTGAGGCACCAGTGCATGCCGAAGACGAAGTACACGTACGCGTGGCCCGGCGGGCCGAACATCACGGCGTTACGCGGAGTCGGGCCGCGGTGTGCGTGCGAGGCCGGATCGGTACCGTCGCCGGCGTACGCCTCGACCTCGGTGAGCCGGATCCGCACCTCGCCGGTGCTCAGCTCGCAGCCGAGCAGCGCGCGGGCCGCGGCCGGCACGGGTCCGGCGAGCCGCTCGGCCAGACTCAGCGGGGAACGACGCGGTCGGCGGTCCACCCGCGCCAGCTCTCGATCTGGTCCTCCACTGTGGCGAGTTGGTCGGCGACCGGCCCTGGTCCGGTCGAGCCCGGGGTCGCCCGGGCCGCCAACGCGCCGGGCACCGACAGCACGGAGCGCACCTGCGGCGTCAGATGGGCCGAGACGGTCGCGAGATCCACATCGGACACCTCATCGAGGGCGCACTCGCGAGCGACGCACAGCGCCACCAGGGATCCGGTGATCTCGTGGGCCTCCCGGAACGGTACGCCGTTGCGCACCAGCCACTCGGCCACCTCGGTCGCCAGGGTGTAGCCGAGCGGCGCGGCCCGGGCCAGCCGGTCCACCCGCACCGTCATGGTCGAGATCAGGCCGGCCAGCGCGGGCAGGACCAGCTCGAGGGTGTCGACCGCGTCGAAGGCCGGTTCCTTGTCCTCCTGCATGTCCCGGTCATAGGTGAGCGGCAGCCCCTTGAGCATGCTGAGCACGGTGACCAGTCCGCCGATGAGCCGGCCGGCCTTGCCGCGGGCCAGTTCCGCGATGTCCGGGTTCTTCTTCTGCGGCATGATCGAGGAGCCGGTGGCGAAGGCGTCGTCCAACTCGACCCAGCCGAACTCGGTCGAGGTCCAGAGCACCACCTCCTCACCGAGTCGGGACAGGTGCACCCCGACGAGCGCCGCGACGAAGAGGAACTCGGCCACGAAGTCGCGGTCGGCCACCGCGTCCATCGAGTTCGCCGCGGCGGTGGTAAAGCCCAGCTCCCTCGCCACCTGCACCGGGTCCAGCGGCAACGAGGAGCCGGCCAACGCGCCGGCACCGAGCGGAGAGTACGCGCACCGGGCGTCCCAGTCGCGCAACCGGTCCAGATCGCGCAGCAACGGATGCACATGGGCCAGCAGGTGGTGGCCGAACGAGACCGGCTGGGCGTGTTGCAGGTGGGTCATCCCGGGCGCGGGCGTCTGCACGTGGCGGGCCGCCTGCTCGACCAGAGCGTCCGCCAGCTCAACCAGGCGGGCGGCCACCCCACGGGCGTGGTCGCGCAGGTAGAGCCGCAGATCGGTGGCGACCTGATCGTTGCGGGAGCGGCCGGCCCGAAGCTTGCCGCCCAGCGTGCCCAGCCGCTCCAGCAGGCCCCGTTCCAGCGCGGTGTGCACGTCCTCGTCCTCGACCGTCGGCCGGAACTGACCGGAGGCGCAGGACGCCTCCAGGTCGTCGAGGGCAGCCAGGGTCCGACCGAGCTCGTCCGCGTCGAGCAGGCCGGCCCGCGACAGCACCCGCGCGTGCGCCCGGGAGGCGGCGAGGTCGTAGGGCGCGAGTCGCCAGTCGACCTGAACGCTGACCGACAGCCGCGCCAGGGCCTCGGCGGGGCCGCCGCGGAACCGGCCACCCCACAGCCGTACCGACGGCGCCGGCTGGGCGGCGCTCATGTCAGGGTCTCCTCGCCGGGAGTGTGCGGACGGGCACTGCCCTAACGTATACGGTCCGGCCGCCGGCGTTCGCGCGGTGCGGCGCCGGTCGGCGGTCAGGATCAGCTCAACGTCGGCTCAACCGGGCGTCGCGGGCCGCGGCCAGCCGGCTCGGCAGTCCCCACAGCTCGACGAAGCCGCGGGCCAGCGACTGGTCGAAGAGGTCGCCCTCGTCGTAGGTGGCCAGCCCGAAGTCGTACAGCGACGCCGGTGACCGGCGGCCGGTGACCACGGCCCGGCCGGCGTGCAGGGTGAGCCGCACCTCGCCGGAGACGAACCGCTGCGATGACTCGACGAACGCGTCCAGGGCACCCTTGAGCGGTGAGTACCACAGGCCGTCGTAGACGAGTTCCCCCCACCGTTGGTCGACACCGCGCTTGAACCGGGCCAGATCCCGCTCCATGGTGACGTTCTCCAGCTCCTGGTGCGCGGTGATCAGCGCAATCGCGCCCGGCGCCTCGTACACCTCCCGGCTCTTGATGCCGACCAGCCGATCCTCCACCAGGTCGATGCGGCCCACGCCGTGCGCGCCGGCCCGCCGATTCAACTCGTCGATCGCCTGGTACGGCGTGTGGGCCACCCCGTCGACGGCCACCGGCACGCCCTGGTCGAAGGTGATGACCGCCTCGTCCGGCGCGCGGGGCACCCCCGGATTCTGCGTGTACGCGTAGACCTCCTCCGTCGGCGCGGTCCAGATGTCTTCCAGGAAACCGGTTTCGACGGCACGACCCCACAGGTTCTGGTCGATCGAGTACGGCGAGCGGTGGCTCACCTCGATCGGAAGGCTCTTCTCCTGCGCGTAGGCGATCGCCTTGTCCCGGGTCCAGGCGAAGTCCCGGGCCGGTGCGATGACCCGCAGGTGTGGCGCCAGGGCCGCGAGGCCGACCTCGAAGCGGACCTGGTCGTTGCCCTTGCCGGTGCACCCGTGCGCCACCATGGTGCCGCCGTGCGCCGCCGCCGCGGCGACCAGGTGACGCACGATCAGGGGGCGTGACAACGACGACAGCAGCGGATACCGATCCATGTACAGGGCGTTGGCCCGCAGCGCCGGCAGGCAGAAATCCGTGGCGAACTCCTCCTTCGCGTCCACCACCTCGGCTTCGACCGCTCCGCACGCCAGCGCGCGCTCGCGGATCACCTGCATGTCCTCGCCCTGGCCGACGTCGACCGCAACCGCGATCACCTCGGCGCCGGTCTTCTCGGTGAGATATCCGATCGCGACCGAGGTGTCCAGACCCCCCGAGAACGCGAGCACAACCCGTTCCTTCATTCGTCATTCCCCCTCGTGGGTAGGCGCGGACGCGCCCCATCGCAGCAACGTCGCGGCCAGCGCCGCGCCGGCCGAACCGCCCGGCGGCTCGGGAGTACGGACCACGATCACGACGGTGTCGTCGCCGGCGATGGTGCCGACCACCTCCGGCAGCCCGGAGCGGTCCAAGGCGCTGGCGAGAAACTGCGCGGCCCCCGGCGGTGTCCGCAGCACCGCCAGGTTGCCGCTGGCGTCGGCGCCGGTCAGCAGCTCCCGCAGCATGCGCCGCAGGCGTTCGGGTGCCTGCTCGGCCGAGCGGAGCGGGCCGGTGCCCTCCGCCGGCACCACGTAGGCGGCCGCACTGCCGTCGGTGCCGCGCAGCTTCACCGCGCCCAGCTCCTCCAGGTCCCGGGAGAGAGTCGCCTGAGTGGTGGCGAAGCCCTCGGCCGCGAGCAGGTCGGCCAGCTCACCCTGCGAATGCACCCGGCGGCTGCGGATCAGCGCCGCGATGCGGGCGTGCCGAGCCGCCTTGGAGACCGGCGGGGTCACGCCGGCACACCAAGCAGGAACGCGAGCAACGCCTTCTGTACGTGCAGCCGGTTCTCCGCCTGGTCGAACACGGCGCTGCCGGGGCCATCGAGGATCTCGTCGGTGATCTCCGCGCCGCGGTGCGCGGGCAGACAGTGCAGGACGACGACGTGGGCCGCCGCGCCGCTCAGCAACCCAGCATTCACCTGGTACGGCAGGAACTGGCGCTCGGCCCGATCGGGCGGTTGCCCCATCGAGGTCCAGGCGTCGGTGGCGACCGCGTCCGCGCCGGCCACCGCCGCGACCGGATCGGTGAGCACCGCCACCGAGCCGCCGGTGCGGTTCGCGATCGCCCGGGCGGCGCAGACCACCGCCGGGTCGGGCTGATGCCCCGCCGGCCCCGCGACCCGCACGTGCAGGCCGGCCGTCGCCCCGGCGAGCAGGTACGAGTGGGCCATGTTGTTCCCGGCGTCACCGAGGTAGGCCAGCCGCCGCCCGCCGGTACCGCCGAGATGCTCCCGCAGGGTGAGCAGGTCGGCGAGCAGCTGGCACGGGTGGAACCCGTCGGTGAGCGCGTTCACCACCGGCACGCTGGCCCCGGCCGCCGTGGCGGCCAGCGTCTGATCGGCGAAGGTCCGCATGACGATGGCCCGCACGTACCGGGAGAGCACCCGCGCCGCGTCGCCCGGCGTCTCCCCCCGGTCGGCGTGCGTGCTGCGGGTGTCCACCGCGATCGCGTGGCCGCCGAGGTCCGCGATGCCCACATCGAAGGAGAGCCGGGTGCGCAGGCTCCGCTTGTCGAAAAGCAGCGCGACCGACTGCGGGCCGGCGAGCGGCTTGAGCGCGAACCGGTCCGCCTTCATCGCGGCGGCGAGATCGAGCACCGCGGACTGTTCGGCCGCGGACAGGTCGTCGTCGCGCAGGAAGTGTCGCGGGCTCACTGCTGCGCTCCCTCACCGGCAGCGGCCCGGTCCAATGCGGACGGCAGCGCCGCCAGGAACGCGTCGGCCTGCTCGTCGGTGAGGTTCAGTGGCGGGGCGAGCCGTACCGCATCCGGCTGCACCGCGTTGGCGAGGAAGCCAGCCGTGCGCAGTCCGGCCACCACGGCCGCCGCCACCGGCGCCCGCAGCACGATGGCGAGCAGCAGCCCGGCCCCCCGCACCCCGCCGACCAGCCGGTGACCGAGCCGTTCGATGCCCTGGCGCAGCCGCTCCCCGGTGGTCCGGGCCCGGTCGAGCAGATGCTCGTCCTCGATGACCCGCAGCACGGCCAGCGCCGCCGCGCAGGCGATCGGGTTGCCGCCGAAGGTGGATCCGTGGCTGCCCGGGGTGAGCAACTCGGCCGCCCGGCCGAAGCCGAGGCAGGCGCCGATCGGTAGCCCGCCACCGAGGCCCTTGGCCAGCGTGACCACGTCGGGCTCGACGCCCTCGGCCTGGTGGGCGTACCAGTACCCGGTTCGCCCGACGCCGGTCTGCACCTCGTCGAACGCGAGCAGCGCGCCATGGGCGGTGGCGATCGCGCGGGCGGCGGCGAGGTAGCCGGCCGGCGGCACCAGCACGCCGTTCTCGCCCTGGACGGGTTCCAGCATCACCATCGCGGTGTCGGCGGTGACCGCCGCGGCCAGGGCCGCAACGTCGCCGTACGGGACGTGCTCCACCGTGCCGGGCAGCGGTCGGAACGCATCCGTCTTCGCCGGCTGCCCGGTGAGCGCCAGCGCACCCATGCTCCGCCCGTGGAAGGCACCGGCTGCGGCCACCAGGTGGATCCGGCCGGTCAGCCGCGACAGCTTGAACGCGGCCTCGGCCGCCTCGGCCCCGGAGTTGGCGAAGAAGACCCGACCCGGCCGGCCGGCCTTGCCTAGCAGGGCCTCGGCGAGAGCCACCGGCGCCTCGGCCAGGAACAGGTTCGACACGTGGCCCAGGGTCGCCACCTGGCGGCTGACCGCCTCGACCACGGCCGGGTGGGCGTGTCCCACCGCATTCACCGCGATGCCGGCGAGCATGTCCACATAGGAGTTGCCATGCTCGTCCCAGACGACCGCACCCTGACCACGGACGAGTTCCAGCGGCGGCGTACCATAATTGTCCATCATGGACGCGGCCCACCGGCGCGCCAGGCTGCCGGCCGCGCCGTCGGGCTCAGCCATACAGGTGTCCCGGCTGCGCGCGCGCTCACCCACCCGGTCTCCCGGCTGCCCGTACCCACGTGAAGCCCTCATGACGGCGTCACCATGGTGCCGAATCCCTCATCGGTGAAGACCTCGAGCAGCACCGAATGGGGCACCCGGCCGTCGACGACGTGGGCCGCCGCGACGCCACCGCGGACCGCCCGCAGGCACGCCTCCATCTTCGGTAGCATGCCGGCGTCAAGGTGCGGGAGCAGGTCGGTGAGCTCATCGGCGCCGATCTGTGACAGCAGCGACCGCGGGTCGGGGTAGCTGCGGTACAGCCCGGCGACATCGGTGAGCACGATGAGCTTGCCGGCGCCGAGCGCGACCGCGAGCGCGCCGGCCGCCGTGTCCGCGTTGAGGTTGTGCACCACCCCCTGAGCATCCGGGGCGACGCTGGCGATCACCGGGATCCGGCCGGCCGAGATGATGTCGGCGACCGCGTCCACATTCACCGCGGCGACGTCACCGACGAGCCCGACATCGACCTCGGCCCCGCCAACCAGGGCCGAGCGGCGGCACGCGGTGAACAGCCCGGCATCCTCGCCGGACATGCCGACCGCGAACGGCCCGTGCTCGTTGACCAGGCCCACGAGCTCCCGTCCGACCTGGCCGACCAGCACCATCCGCACCACGTCGATCGCCTCGGGGGTGGTGACCCGCAGGCCGCCGCGGAACTCGGTGGGGATCCCGAGCCGGGCCAGCATCCGGGTGACCTGCGGGCCGCCACCGTGGACGACGACCGGACGGACGCCGACGTAGCGCAGGAAAGCGAGGTCGGCGGCGAAGGAGCGTTGCACCTCACGGTCGCCCATCGCGCTGCCGCCATATTTGATCACCATGACCGAGCCGTGCACGCGGGCCAACCACGGCAGTGCCTGCACGAGCGTGCTCGCCTTGCCCAACGCGATGCCCAGCTCGCGGGTCGTCGTGGTCACCGCCGGCCGCCAGTCACGACGAGTAGGCCGAGTTCTCGTGCACGTACGCCACCGACAGGTCGTTGGTCCACACCGTGGCGGTGCGCCGGCCGGCGCCCAGGTCGATGACGATGCGCACGTTGCGACCGGTCAGGTCCACCGCGGCCCGGTCGGCGGCGGCCGCGCCGTTGCGGCACACCCAGACTCCGTTGATCGACACGGCCAGGCCGTCCGGGTCGAAGACCGCCGCCGTCGTGCCGACCGCGGCCAGGATCCGGCCCCAGTTCGGGTCGGCACCGTAGAGCGCGGCCTTGACCAGGTTGCTGCGGGCCACCGCCCGGGCCACCTCAACCGCGTCGTTCTGATCCCGGGCGCCGGACACCTCGATGGCAATGTCCTTTGTGGATCCTTCGGCGTCGGTGAGCAACTGGCTGGCCAGGTCGCGGCAGGCGGCGGTGACCGCGCCGGCCAGCTCGTCGCCATCCGCGGACACGCCCGAGGCACCACTGGCCAGCAGCAGGACGGTGTCATTGGTCGACTGGCAACCGTCGGAGTCGACCCGGTCGAAGGTGGTCGCGGTCGCCGCCCGGAGCGCGTCCTCGAGCGCCGCCGAGTCGGCCACGGCATCGGTGGTCAGCACGCAGAGCATGGTGGCCAGGGCCGGGGCCAGCATGCCGGCGCCCTTGGCCATGCCACCGACCGTCCACCCCTCGCCGGCCACCGCCGTGGTCTTGGGTCGGGTGTCGGTGGTCATGATGGCCTGCGCGGCCACGGCGCCGCCGTCCCGGCTGAGCCGGCGCACCGCCGCGTCGATGCCGGCGAGCAGCTTCGGCATCGCCAGCCGCTCACCGATCAGCCCGGTCGAGCAGACGGCCACGTCGGCCGCGCCGACCGCAAGGCGGCCGCCACCGGTGGCGGTCAGCCGAGCCGCCAGGTGCTCCGCGGTCGCGTGCGTGTCCTGGAACCCGGCCGGCCCGGTGCAGGCGTTGGCTCCGCCCGCGTTGAGCACCACGGCGCGGACGATGCCGGCGCGCAGCACCTGTTGGCTCCAGAGCACCGGCGCGGCCTTCACCCGGTTAGCCGTGAACACGCCGGCCGCGGTCGTGTCCGGGCCGTCGTTGACCACCAGAGCCAGGTCGAGGCCGGCCGACTTCAGGCCGGCCGCGACCGCGGCCGCCCGGAAGCCCTTGGCGGCGGTGACGCTCATCTGCCTGCCTTTCGTTCGCGCTGCGGGGCTCGCACCCGCTCGCTCCTCGCGCTCATGGATGCAGGCCCACATCGGCCAGCCCGGCTGCCTCCGGCAGGCCGAGCATGAGGTTGGCGCATTGGACCGCCTGCCCGGCCGCGCCCTTGCCGAGGTTGTCCAGCGCGCTGACCACGATGACCCGGCCGGAGTCGAGGTCGACACCCGCTTGCAGGTGGCAGGCGTTGGAGCCGAGGGTGGCCGCGGTGCGCGGCCAGCGGCCCTCGGGTAGGACCCGGACGAAGCGTTCGCCGCGGTACGCGGCCGACAGCACCTCGCGTACCGACCCGGCGGTGCGCTCGGACCCGGCCGGCCGGGCGGTGACCGTGGCCAGGATGCCGCGGGGCATCGGGGCCAGGCCCGGGGTCAGCGAAAGGCTGCGGGCCCCGGTCGCCTGCTTGATCTCCGGCGTGTGCTGATGCGCCCCGACCCGGTAGGTCGACAGGTCGCCCATCACCTCACTGGCCGACACGTGCGCCGCGGTGCTGCGCCCGGCGCCGGTGGTACCGGACGCGGCGACCACGACCACGTCCTCGGGGCTGGCCAGCCCGGACGCAAGCAGCGGGGCGAGCGCGAGCGTGACCGCGGTCGCGTAGCAGCCCGGATTCGCCACCCGGGTGGCGGCCGCGATGGCGGCCCGCTGGCCGGGCAGTTCCGGCAGCCCGTACGTCCAGGCACCGGCGTGGCGGCCGGGGTAGTAGCGGGCCCATGCCGCCGGATCGCGGAGGCGGTGGTCGGCACCCAGGTCCACCACCCTGGTGTGCTCGGCCAGATCCGCCGCGAGCGCCCCCGACTCGCCCGGCGGCAGGGCCAGGAAGGCGAGATCGGCGTTGGCCAGCGCGCCCGGGTCGGTCGGGGTGAAGCTGAGGTCGAGGCTGAGCAGGTGGGGATGCACCCGGCCGACCGGCTCGCCTACCTGCGCGTTGGCCATCGCGGCGGCGAGGTCGAAGTCGGGGTGGCCGGCGATCAGGCGCAGCAGCTCGCCGCCGGCGTAACCGCTGGCCCCGGCGACCGCCACCCGGATTCCCATGATCCGCCCTCCTGCATCACTATGCAGTAGAGCGTATCATCATACGATCAGCGGTCGGTCGCTTCGTCGGCCGTTCCGGCGGTGCCGAGAATCACACCGGCAGGTCCAAGGGCGGCTCAGAGTCGAGCTTGCGTCTTTGTTCGCGCTGCGGTGCTCGCACCCGCTCGCTCCTCGCGTTCACAGTCGGTCGGCGTGCACCGCCTCGGTCACCCAGGGGATCACCTCGTCGAGCATCGCGTCGAGGGTCGTGGTCGCCTCGAAGCCGAGCACCTCCCGGGCCTTGGTCACGTCGGGCACCCGCTTCTGCACGTCGTACTCGTACCCGGGATCGCTGACCACCGAGAAGGGCGCATCCGGACCCTTGATCTTGCGCCAGATCAGCTCGGCCAGCTCCAGCACCGTGGTCGACTGCTCGGTGGAGATGTTGAAGTCCTCGTTGACCGCCTTGTCGTGCTCCATCGCCACCACGATGCCCCGCGCCAGATCGCCGCCGTAGGTGTAGTGGCGCACCTGGTTGCCCTCGCCGAGGATGTGCAGCGGGTCCTGTCCCTTGACCACCTTCTGCACCAGGTCGGGGACGACGTGCGACATGGCGAGGGTCACGTTGCCGGAGAGCACCTCCACGTCGCCGAGCGCCCGGCCCTCGCCCACGCCCACGCAGTTGAACGGTCGCACGATCGTGTACGGGAGCTGGTACTGATCCCAGGCCGCGCGCGCGTAGTACTCGACCGCGAGCTTCTGGAACCCGTACGAGGAGAGTGGTGGCGGAATGCGCCGCTCGTCGCCCTCTCGCGAGGGCCAGTGGGTGGTCGACTCGAAGACCATCGACGACGACAGGTAGGTGACCTTGCGCAGCCGACCGTGGCGCAGCGCCTCGATCGCGGCGTCGCAGGAGGCCGCCATGATCCGCTCGTTGGTGGCGAGCAGGTCATAGGCGTACGCGTGGAAGTAGGAGATCCCGCCGATCATCGCGGCGCCGGCGATGAAGTGGTCGCAGTCGGTGAGCAGCTTGGTCAGCAACTCGACGTCGCGGGCGTCGCCCTCGACGAAGTGGTAGCGGGGGTCGGTATCGTACGAGTGCGCCACCGGTCCGTACTTGGAGAAGTTGTCCACGCCCACCACCTGGTGGCCGCGGGTGAGCAGCTCCTCGACCACGTACCCGCCGATGAACCCGGCCGACCCGGTGATGAGAACCTTCGCCACGGATTTCCTCGCTTCTGCGCTACCTGCTGCCTTTGTCGACCTGCTGCCGTTGTGACCTGCTGCCCTTGTCGACGATGGACGGTACCCGACGGCTACCGGGAGGCGCGGCGCGCCCGCCGGGCCCGCCAGCGGTCGAGTTCGGCCGCTGTCATCCGGCGACCGTAGGCGAAGCGGTACCAGCGCAGGTACGCCGGCAACCACTTCGAAATCTTGAAGTTGGACACCCCGAACGCCCGGTCGAGCCAGATCGTGGGTATCTCGGCGACCGGCCGGCGCAGCCGGCGAGCCTTCGCGGTCAGCTCGAGCCCGATCTCGAAGCCGGCCCGGCTGTCGATGCCCACCTCACGGACGAACTCGGTCGAGTACGCCTTGAAGCTGTTGGTGGCATCCCGGGTGCCGGCCCGGGTGAACGTGTGCAGGGAGCGCCCGGCCAGCCGGGAGAGTTTCCCCTTCAGCCAGGGGCCGCCGACCTGCTGGCCACCCGGCATGTAGCGCGACGCCGCCGCGACCACGACACCGCGCTCGACCAGCCGGGCCAGGTCGTCGATCTGGCGGGGGTCGTCCGAGCCGTCGGCCATGGTCACCACGGCCACCCGGGCCCGGGCCGCGTCGATGCCGAACCGGATCGCATTCGCCGGACCCGCCCCGTACGTGTTGAGTACCGGCCGCACCCGCGGGTCGGACTCGGCCACCTTGCGGGCGTACGGGACGGTGGTGTCGTCGGGCGTGTCGTGCACGACCAGCACCTCGCTCGGGAGCTGGACCTCCCGCAGGATGCGCTCCAGGCACGCGACGATCGCGCTGCCCTCGTTGTAGACCGGGATCACGACACTGACCGCTACCTCGGGCTGCATCAGATCAGCACCCCCCGCCCGGTGATGCCCCAGACGTCGGCCACCGGCACCGTCGTCTCCAGATCGCGGTACTCCGGGTGCGGAGCGCCGATGATGACCAGGTCCGACCGGTCCAGCACCTCGCCCAGCGGGAGCAGCCGGTCGTCAACCACGTACGGGTCGGTGCACAGCGTCTCCTTCGCCTTCAGCAGGAGGATCTTGCGTAGCTTGTAGGCGAGGCTCTCCCGGGGGTCGTCGCTGCTGGCCTTGAACGCCATCCCGAGTACGCCGACCGTGAACTCGGAGAGATCGTAGCGGGCCTCCAATTTGGACACCAGGTACAGGGGCAGGCCCTCGTTGATGAGCATGGCGGAGTGGCCGAGCACGAAGTTGTTGTTGTTGAACGCCGCCAGCTGCATGGTGTCCTTGAACAGGCACGGTCCGGCGGCGAAGCCCGGGCCGGGCATGTCGGCCGCCCTCGGGTAGCCGTGGGTGATGGCGTGGCGGACCCGCTCGAAGTCGAGGCCGAAGTCGTTGGCCATCATCCAGAACTGGTTCGCCGCGGCGAACTTGATGTAGCGCCAGGTGTTGGTGAAGAGCTTGGCCAGCTCCGCCTCCTCCGGGCTGAGCAGCACGATCTCGTCGGTGAGCACGCGGAACAGCTTCTCCGCCCGGCTCAGCGCGGCATCGGTACGGCCGGACACGATCTGCGGCAGACCGAACAGCTCGGTCATCGCGCGACCCTCGGCGATGCGTTCGGGGCAGAACGCGAGGTCGACCTGCAGGTGGTGGCGGGCGAGCAACCGCTCGGTGAGCGCGGTGACCCCGGGGTGCACCGTGCTGCGCAGCACCAGGAGCTGGCCGTCCTGCAGGTGCTCGGCGCAGCGCTCGATCGCCTGCGGCACCGCGGCCAGGTTGGGGTTCAGGTGCTCGTCGACCGGGGTGCCGACGACCACCACGATGTGCTCGGCGGTCCGTACGCTCGCCGGATCGGTGCTGGCGACCAGCCGCCCCTCCCGCACGGCGGTGGCCAGCGGCTCCGCCGCGCCCTCCTCGGCGAACGGCAGCCGGCCATCGTTGATCACCTGAACCGCGGCCGCGTTGATGTCGTAGAGCGTGACCGCCAGGCCGCGCGCGGCGAAGGCGATGCCGAGCGGAAGGCCAACCCGCCCACATCCTCCGATAATCACCACATCCCGGTCGAAAAGTCCCCGCGCGGTGCCGTCCGGCATCATCACTCCCTCTCGTCGCGTCCGCCACGCCGGAATGAGAGGCAGACCGGCCGCGTCCGCGTGCGTCAGGATAGCGACTCCAGAGCCCCGCCCGGATGCCCCGAGCGCGGCGTGTCACACCTCCGACACGAGCCTTCCAGGCTCGGGGCGAAGATGCCCGGTGGACGGGTGGCTGACATCGTGAATGGATGCGCGTGGTCGCAGTCGCCGGTGCGGCGCCAGGAATCGGCAAGTCCACGCTGTGCACGGCGTTGGCGGCCTGGCTCGCCGCCTACTTCAGACAGACCGCAAATGCCCAGACGTCGATGGGAAAGGCCGTGTCATTGATGATCTCGACCAGCCAGGTGGTCTTGTTGAGCGGCGCGTTGACGTAGACTTTGTCGTTGAAGCCGATGCTGCCGACCTGGTAGCCGCCGCCGCTGACCAACTCGTCGCGGTTGCACGGCGCCTGCACCTCGAACGTGGTGTGGGCTGGCGCCACCGAGTGCACGGTGACGATCCGTTGGCTGGATACGGCCGCTTGGGCGGCCGTGGGCACGACGATGGCGACCGTGATCGCGATCGCGGCGGCGACGGCGCCCACCCCGATTGTCGCCCAGAGCGCTGCAAACCGTTTGCTGTTCATGGCTGCCTCCGATGACAGGTGCTGGCTTGTGGCCCCGAGTACAGCCGTCGACCGCGGTGCCCACCGCTGTCGGTCGGCAACCGGACTCAACGCCGTAAGCCCGCGGGCGCACAGACCGCCTGCTCCGGGTCAGCCAAGGAGTCGTCGGCCGGCCGACGGTGGCGAGCTTCGATCTCAACCAGGCCCTCGACACGTTCAACACCACGGCAAGCGTCAGGGGGCCTGGGCCATGCCGTAGAACGCCCCTTCGCCGCGACATTGGCGACGTCTTTCATCCCGGCTTTCATGATCTCAGTCGTCATGCTCCCCGGCGAGCGGGGTCGGGACCGTGCGGGGCGACGTACGTAGGTCGATCACCGGCGGATGACCGGCCACCGCCTCGACGTCGTCAGTCGCGGCCCGCCGCTGACAAGGTACCCGGTCCGGCGCCGCGTAACGTTCTCCCCCGCTCCGAGGCGCCTGACCGCGTTCCGCGCGACGACGCAATCCATGGCGCAGGCTGCGCCGCGTGATGTCGACACCCACGGCCAGCGCAGCACCGCCGGCTGCCTTCGCCAATTCCTCCTGGTCGAGCGACGCCAGTCCGAGGCAGAACACCATCAGCAGCGCGTCGAGCACGACCAATACGAGTATCGTCGCGATTGACAGCTGGCTGGGATCGGCATGCATACTCCCAGCCGATTCCACCTCATGCCGATCGCGTGTTGTCTTGCGGACGTACTTTGCCACGGAACACCGCCTTCGCCAAGTCGAAGAGCTTGAGCTCGCCGGCCGTCACCATTGGAAGTATTGAACGAGTCTCGTTAGCCCACGTCAGGGCCGCGCCCTACCCGGGATCCTTTCATACCGCTCGCGAACCGCCCACAAGAATTCGTGCCTGGGCCAGAATTCGACGACTCGACGGCAGAACGCGACGGCGCGGGTCGCGTCTCGAAACTAGTCGGCGTAGCAATTCGCGACCGACGGTTTGACCGTCGCCTTGGCGCAACATCGGCGACGTCACACGCGCGCCGCGAGCGAACCGACCGCATTGCGAGATTGAGCAACTTGTAATCGCCAATCTCGCAATCCGCGGCACGCCTTTTAGCAACCCACTACCTGCGGGCCCGCTGGAAACGGACGCAGAGCGCGCAAGCCGCGACACGCACGAGTGCGAATCGCCTACCCCATTTGCCGACATCACGATCAGCTCGACGCGGGATTGCCGTACTGCAGTCTGGCTGGTCGCAGCCGCTGCGTGCCGAATACAGACCGCGACTCTGGGACAACGGTGCGTCAACGACTCTAGCTTGTGCGCCGTCGGCCGCAACGCCCGACAGGAGAAGGATTTTGGAGACCTCTGGGTCCCTTGCTGGTCGCCGGCCGGGCGCACACACTGATCCACGCAGACAGCCACCGACCAGCCAGCGCGGGCACGCCGCGCGTCCGCACAGGTCTGACGGCTCACCCCGGTTCAGTGAATCTTGCGTAGCTGGGCACCAGCGGAGGCGGCCAGTGCCCTCATGATCTCGGTTGGTCGATGTAGGCCAACGCCGTGTCTATCGCTGCCAGCGCGTTCTCGGCCGGGGCCGTCTGCTGTAACAGGTAGAAATCCGACTGGTATTTGGCTGGCTCGAGATGCGTATTGCTCTCCCTAATGATGTGCTCCCCCTCCGGACTCTCCAGGTAAAGCACCGTTCCGACAACGTCGAGGTCAGAGTCAAACAAGACGAATGGCTCTCGCCAATGGGGGTAGAGTCCAATATGGAAGGGCATGACGTGGAGGCCAACGTTGGGCGCTGTCGCCATCTCTTTAAGATGCTCCAACTGGCGGCGCATGATACTTGGGCCACCCACTTGCCGGTAGAGGACAGCCTCATCGATAACGAAACTCGCCCTCGTCGGACGGCCGTCCCGAAACTGTTCCTGCCGTTCCTTTCGCAGCTGCGCGAGCGCGGCAACGTTCTTGCTTTCGGCGAGAGCTTGGAGGACTTCCTTGGAGTATTCAGCGGTCTGCAGGAGCCCCGGCATCAGGAACGGCTCGAAGTTATGCATTGTCTTCGCCTGGGACTCGTGCGCCAGGAATGTCCTGAACTCGCGCGAGATGACCTGCTGGTACTTCTGCCACCGGCCGGACCGCGACCTGCTGACCCGTGCCCGGTCGATCCACTCCGGCCAGGCATCGCTTGGCACCCCGTAGGCTTCCAGCAGAAACCTGAGGTCATTCACCTCGACGGCGGTCTCGCCGCTCTCGATACGGGCCAGCTTAAATGACGTGATATTCGCGGTTTGAGCGGCTGTGACCTGCGTCATCCCACTTTCCTCGCGAAGCCTACGCAGGTACGTGCGTATCTGACGGCGGGCCACGAATGGATCCTCATCTGGCGGCATGCTCGTCGCTCCTGCCTCAACGGGCTCGCTCGCAGGGTGCTGCGTGGCGGACTACGACTGACAAAATGCTCCCTAGCAGAATGCCCGATGCAGCTGACGGTAGCCAGAGTGCAAGCGCTCCCACGTACGTGGGTGTCCGGATTTGTGAGGTTAGTCCAGCCGTTTGGCCGGTGTGGATCGTCGATAGACGACTCGCTTCCAGATTTGATTCGAGCTGCCCACCTAGATCACCGAATGAACGCGGGTAATTGAATGATCTGCGCAGTCGGCTGTGTCACCGGATGTGGGCCGTCCGTACGCCGCGCGCCAGTCTCTCGCCAACTGATTCGAACCACTAGGACGACGGCACGATCCGACCCAAACGGTAGACTCCTGACTGTGAATGTGTTACTAATCTGCATAGAGGCCAATGTGGACGCAGGGCAACCGGTAGCTTGGTCCCGGTGGGGGGAGCTGGTAGGACCATGATATTCGTGAAGGACATTCTGCTGCGCAAGGGCGCCTCGGTGCTCACCGTGGCGCCTACCGCGACCGTGGCCGAGGTCGTCGACCAACTTGGTGATCACAATATAGGGGCGCTTGTCGTCTCAGTCGACGGTGTCGTGGTGTCCGGAATCGTTTCTGAGCGCGACGTGGTACGCGGTCTCCGAACGGACGGTGCGCTCATGGAGCGACCAGTCGCGACTATCATGACGACACAGGTGATCTTTGGATCCGCCCTCGATCCCATCGACCGCGCAATGCGTCTGATGTCCGAGCATGACATACGGCATCTTCCGATAGGTTCCAGCGATCAGCTGGGGGGCATCATCAGCATCGGTGATGTTGTGAGGAGTCGGATCGGTCAACTCGAGATGGATCAAGAGCGCCTCTTACTGTATATCAATGCTGGCGGATGATCTGGACCAGATGGCTGGTGCTGTGGCATCTTCGGCTGCCGTCAGGCGGAGCGAGCGGGACGCAGTGATGCTTTCCCCGCCGTCACAGACCCTCGGCGCCTCCCGAACGGCGGGCTGGGCGCGTTGGCCGGACCTGCCACGTCAAACGATTGAGTGACCGGTGCCGCGGTGCTCGGTCCTTACCGACGCCGTCGATCTTGGTTGGTTCCCAGGCACGCCGGATGGGCGTTATAGGGCTCCGGTGCGGGTGCCCCTGGCGCGAGCCTATGATCAGCACCGAAAGATTGCGAGTCCAGCTTCGGTCGTGTGGGAGGCTCGGTGCAGGTGCGACCCGGGACGGATGCTGTCGGCGTAGAAAGGCGCTGACACATGCTCTACACGCGATGGCGGCTGGGGTCCTTTGCGGTTGCTGAGACCAAGGTAACGACGCCTAGGGCGGCCGGCGGATCCTTTGGAGGTACGTCTGTGGCGCAGCATGGCGCCGGGCCCAGTGGGAGGGGATGCGGTCGGAGGGGTGGAGACGATGATTGCCATTGATCGAGACAAGTTGAGCTGGCGAAAGTCAACCCGCAGCGGCGACGGCAACTGCGTCCAGGTGGCTGTCGTCGACGGCATCGTGCTCATGCGGAACTCGAGGAATCCGGACGGTGAGTTGTTGGCGTACACGCCAAGCGAATGGCACGCATTCCTCGATGGGGCAAAGCGCGGGGAGTTCGACGATCTGACATAGTGGCACACGGGTTGACCAGCTCGAGGCTACCGGGCTGGCATTGGTCCGGGGTGGCCGTCCGGGTGGACGAGTGTCAGGGAGTCGTTAGCCACGTCGTCACCGGCCCGGGCTTGCGGGATGGCGCCGCCAGCCCGATGAACCTCAGCCTACCCAGGTGTCCGCCGCGATCCGATCCGGTGGCGTGCCGGAATTCCTCCGCGACGTGGACCGCATCGTGGAGGCGCAACAAGCCGCACGCGAAGCCCTCGCTGTGCGTCCTGCTCACAGCCGCGTTCGCCTCGCCGGCGGCGGCCGCAACACCCATCCCGGGCGGTACCGACTGCTTCGGCAACATCATCGTCTCGAGCCCGTTCCCGCTGGGCATTGGCAAGAACCTGATATAAGCGGTGCCGGGTCAGACCACGCTCGGCACGAGCGACGAAACGAAACCGTCGGAACCTCCGGCGATGACTTCATCAATGGCATGGATGGCAACGACACCATCTGTGGCGGAGGTGGGAAGGACACCATCTACGGCGACGACGGGTACTCGACCAATGGCCCATACGACGATCTCATCGACGGAGAGGGCGCCGGTGACGTCATCTTCGGCGGTGACGGCAACGATGTCCTCGGCGGTGTTTCCGGGCCCAATGACCTCTTCGGCGAGGACGGCCATGACATCATCAACGGCGGCCCCGGTGATGACTACATCGTGTGCGCCGGCGGCAACGACAACGCCGACGGCGGGACAACCAGCGCGGGTGGCGTGCCCGACAATGACGGGCCGACCAGCGGACACGGTTGCGAGAGCAGGTCCAACATTCCGTAGCCGGTGGTCCAACCGTGGTGGCCGGGGCTCCGACGGGACCCGGCCACTTGTCGGCGCCGGCGGCGTTAGCAAGGGCACCCGCTTAACGCTTTTGGTTGTAAAGGGTGCCCTTGCAAACGCTGGCAGCGCAGTGCCGGCCCGCGGTCGTTGGGTGGCTCACGCCCCGCGAATGATCGCGCCCAGGCGCTGGGTCGCGGCCACCGCGGCGTCACGGGCGGCGACCGCTTCGTCCGCGGTCAACGTACGGTCGGGTGCCCGGAAGACCAGCTTGTACGCGAGCGACTTGCGTCCGGCGCCGGCCTGGGCGCCGCGGTAGACGTCGAAGAGACGTACCGACTCCAGCAACTCCCCCGCGCCCTCGGCCAGGGCCGACTCGACATCGGCGGCGGGCACGCCGTCGTCCACGACCAGGGCCACGTCGATGAACGCAGGTGGGAAGTTGGACAGATTCGGTGCCGGCGTCAGACCCGGCAGCGGCACCGCATCCAGATCAAGCTCCAGGGCACAGGTACGGCGGGGCAGGTCGAGGTCGGCACAGACCGCCGGATGCAGTTCGCCGGCATGGCCGACGACAGCTCCGTCCACCGCCACCGCCGCGCACCGGCCCGGATGCCAGGGCGCCCGGGCGGCCGCGGCCACCCTGATCGCGCCGTGCGGCACCCCGCTGGCGGCCAGCACGTCCAGGGCCGCCTGCACCGCGTCCGACCAGTCAGCCGCCCGGCCCGGTCCCCACGGCCCGGACCGGTCGACCTCACCGGCGAGCACCGCCGCCACGTGCCACGGTTGGCGGGGCAGGACGGCGTCCGCGGCGGCCCACTCGTCCGGTCCGGGCGGGCCGGTCACCGCCATCGGCGGCGGCGGCCCCGGCCGGGCGGCTGGCCGGAAGACCAGGCCCTGCTCGAACAGCGCGAGGTCGCGCTGGCCCCGCCCGACGTTGCGCCGCAACGCCCCCAGCAGGGGCGGCAGCAGGCTGGTGCGCAGCAGCGGCTCCTCGTCCGAGAGCGGGTTGGCCAGCCGTACCGCGTCGATCGGCAGGCCGAGGCGGTGCAGCGTCGCCTCGGCCACGAACGGGTAGGAGAGCACCTCGACATAGCCGCGTTCGGCCAACGTCCGGCCAACCGAGCGCCGGCGACGCTGGCTCGGGGTCAGGCCGTTGCCGGGCGGCGCGACCGGCAGGGTGCTCGGCACCCGCTCGAACCCGTCCAGCCGGACGACCTCCTCG
Source organism: uncultured Actinomycetota bacterium (assembly GCA_963753485.1). Classification (GTDB taxonomy): domain Bacteria; phylum Actinomycetota; class Actinomycetes; order Mycobacteriales; family Micromonosporaceae; genus CAWDLX01. Next base: position 115,720 of record CAVWCL010000001.1, read on the forward strand.
CTCAGGTCGGCCGGGCCGAGCAGATCCGGCCGCCAACTGGGCGGGCCGACGGTCAGCAGGTCACCGGCGACGCTGACGGTGCAACCGATCGCTTCGAGCAGTTCGACCACCCGCGTCGGCGGGTAGGTCACCCCGATCAGCCGACTCGGCCGGCTGATCGGCATCGTGATGCTCACCGGCGGTCCCGGGTAGTCCAGGTCGAGGATCTCCGCGCCGGCGCTCACCGCCGGGCCGCCGTACTCGCGGGCGAGGGCGACCGCGCGGTCGATGGCGACCAGGCACAGCTGGCGGTCCACCCCGCGCTCCCACCGCTTGGCCGCCTCGCTGAACAGCCGGTGCCGCCGGGCCGTCCGTCCGACCATGGTCGGATCCCAGTGCGCAGCCTCGAACAGGACAGCGGTCGTGGTCCCCGGCGCCACCTCGGAGACCTCACCGCCCATGACCGCGGCGAGCGAGATCGGACCGGTGTCATCGCAGATCACCATGTCCTCGGCGGCCAGGATCCGCTCGACACCGTCCAACGTGGTCAGTCGCTCACCGGCCGAGGCCCGCCGGATGACGAGGTCCCCCCGGATGCGCTCGGCGTCGAACGCGTGCATCGGCTGGCCCAGCTCGAGCATCACGTAGTTGGTGATATCAATGGCCAGGCCCAGGGTACGGATACCGGCGGTGAGCAGGCGCCGGCGCATCCACCCCGGTGTGGGCGCGTGCGGGTCCAGACCGCGCACGACCCGGGCCGCGAACCGGTCGCAGCCCGCCTGGTCGACGACGGTGACCGGCCAGGGCGGGGTCGCGGTGGCCCCGGGCGCCGGAGCCGCCCCGGGATCGGTGAAGGCGCCGCCGTAAGCGTGGCCGAGCTCCCGGGCCAGGCCGCGCACCGACATCTGATAGCCGCGGTCCGGGGTGATCTCGGCCTCCACCACGATGTCGTCGAGGCCGACCCAGGGGCGCGCGTCCTGTCCCGGCACCGCATCGCAGTCCGGGCCGAGCACGATGATTCCACTGTGGTCATCGCCGATGCCGAGTTCTCGCGCCGAACAGATCATGCCGCGCGAGGTGTGACCGTACGTCTTACGGGCGCCGATATGCACCCCGCCCGGCAGGACGCCGCCGGGCAGGATCACCACGACCAGGTCTCCGGGCACGAAGTTGGTGGCGCCGCAGACGATCTCCTGCGGCTTGCCGGTCCGGTTGGCCCGACCGACGTCGACGGTGCAGAACCGGATCGGCTTCTTGAACTCGGACAGCTCCGAGACCGTGAGCACCCGGCCGACGACCAGCGACCCAGCGACCGCCGAGCGCTGGTCCACGATGGACTCGACCGCGATGCCGAGGTTGTTCAGGGCCGCGTCCAGCGACTCGGCGGTGACGTCGGCTGGCAACTCGACGTGCTCGCGCAGCCAGGAGAGCCCGACCCGCATCTCAGTGCACCTCCATGCCGAACGCGTGGCTGAACCGCACGTCGCCCTCGATCATCTCGCGCATGTCGCTCAAACCGTTGCGGAACATCAGGGTCCGTTCGATGCCCATACCGAAGGCGAACCCGGAGTAGACGTCGGGGTCGATGCCGCAGGCCCGCAGGACGTTCGGGTTCACCATGCCGCAGCCGCCCCACTCCACCCACTGCGGCCCGTCGCGATGCTCGGCGAACCAGACGTCGAACTCGGCCGAGGGTTCGGTGAACGGGAAGTAGTGTGGCCGCCACCGCGTACGCGCCTGGGGGCCGAACATAGCTCGGGCGAAGTGGTCCAGGGTGCCCTTGAGATGGGCCATGGTGATGCCCTTGTCGACCACCAGACCCTCGACCTGGTGGAAGACGGGCGAGTGGGTGGCGTCGAGCTCGTCGGTGCGGTAGACCCGGCCCGGCACGATCACGTAGATCGGTGGCTCCCGCTCGAGCATCGTGCGGGCCTGCACCGGCGAGGTGTGCGTGCGCAGCACCAGCCCCGACCCGGTGGCGTCGCCGTCGGGTCCGGCGATCCAGAACGTGTCCATGAGCCCGCGGGCCGGGTGGTCGGCCGGGATGTTGAGCGCGTCGAAGTTCGTCCACTCCAGTTCCAGCTCCGGACCCTCGGCCACCTCGTAGCCCATGCCGACGAACAGATCGCCGATGCGCTCCATCAGCGTGGTCAGCGGGTGGCGGGCGCCGCGGGGCCGGCGGTCGGCGACCAGGGTGACATCGACCGCCTCCTCCGCCAGCACCCGGCGGGCCCGATCGGCCGCCACTTCGGCGATGCGGGCGTCGAACGCGGACTGGATCGCGGCCCGGGCCTCGTTCACGCGTCGGCCGGCGTCGGCCTTGGCCTTCGGCGGCAGCGCGCCGATCTCGCGCCGCGCCAACGACACCGGCGAACGGTCGCCGAGATGCGGCGGCTTCGCCGCGGCCAGGGCGTCGACGTCATCGGCGGCGGCGAACGCCTTCTGGGCCTGCGTGACCGCGTCGTCCAGGGTTGCCTGGTCGAGCAGGGCCACCTGCTTAGGGTCGTACGGATCGTTGCGGTAGCTCATGGCGTGCGGGTCCTCCGGCATCGACGGGGGGAAGTGTACGAACGCGCGGCAGTGCCGCTGCCCGCCGGTGAGGTCGCGAACCGAGTCGTCAGCTCTGCGGCCCGCCGCCGGCGGGCCTGCTAAACGAGTGGACGCTCATGGGAGGACTCCTCGGTCTCGCCGGCGGCAACGCGGCTCGCCGGCGCGTGGTGTGCTCTCGCCGAAGCGTACAGGCACACCGCAGCAGCCGCCGCGAGGTTGAGGCTCTCGGCGTGCCCGTGGATCGTGACCCGGACCCGGGCGTCGCCGAGGCCGGCCAGCGATCCCGGCAGCCCGTGCGCCTCCGACCCGAAGAGCCATGCAGTCGGCGCGGCCAGCGCGCCGGTGCCGTCCAGCTCATCCAGATCGGTCGGCCCATGCGCGTCGGCGGCGAGCACCCGCAGCCCGCCGGCGTGCAGGGCAGCGACCGCGGCCGCCGCGTCCACGCCGCGGACCAGGTCCACATGGAACAGACTGCCGGCACTAGCCCGCACACATTTGCCGTTGTACGGGTCGACAGTGCCCTCAGGGAAGATGACCCCGTCGGCGCCGGCGGCGTCCGCCGTACGCAGCACCGTACCGGCATTGCCGGGGTCGGCGATGCCGGCAAGCAGGGCGACCAAACGCGGCGACCGGCTCACCAGCTCAGCGACGTCGCGGTGGTGGATGTGCCGGCACACGGCGACCGGACCCTGCGGCGTCACCGTGTCGGTGAGCGCCGCCAGTGCCGCCCCAGTCACCGGCCAGACCGCGGCCCCGGCCGCGTGCGCCGCTTCGACGAGGTCCCGATGGCGCCCGTACCCGTCGACGGTCCCGAACAGCTCGACCACGCACCCGCGTCCGAGGGCCTCCCGGACCGCGGGTGGCCCTTCGGCCAGGAACAGCCCGTCGGCATCGCGATGGCGCCGCCGCAGCAGCCGCCGGGCCGCCACCACCCGCGGCGACTTGGCGGTGAACGGGTCCGCCCCCGGCCGCGACAGCCGCATCACGTCGCTCACCCTGGCTCCTGCGTCCAGGAGAGCGTCGTCAGGCCGCCGCCGGCAGAGCTGCCCGGGCGGCGGCGACGATGCCGGCGAACGCGGTCTCGTCGGTGACCGCGAGGTCGGCGAGAATCTTGCGGTCAACCTCGATGCCGGCCAGGCGTAGGCCCTGGATGAGCCGGTTGTAGGTCATGCCGTTGGCCCGGGCGGCGGCGTTGATCCGTGTGATCCACAGTTGGCGGAAGTCGCCCTTGCGATCGCGGCGGTCCCGGTAGGCGTACTGCATGGAGTGCAGCATCTGTTCTTTGGCCTTGCGGTACAGGCGCGAGCGCTGCCCGCGGTAGCCGCTCGCGCCTTCCAGGATCGTCCGGCGCTTCTTGTGGGCATTAATCGCCCGCTTGACGCGTGCCACGTCGTCACTCCTCGTCGTCGGGTCGGTGCGTGCCGCGCGTCAGCGGCCCAGCAGCTTCTTCACACGCTTACGGTCGGCCGCGGAGACCTCAACAGTCCCGGTGAGCCGGCGGGTCTCGCGGGAGGACTTCACCTCGAGCCGGTGCCGCTTTCCGGCCTGCTCGACGCGCAACTTTCCGCTGCCGGTCACGCGGGCCCGCTTGCCCATACCGGTGTGGCTCTTCATCTTCGGCATCGTCGGTGCTCTCCCCTAGTGTTCGACCGGCCCGGCGCCATCCGGTGCGGCCGTCTCCGCGCCGCCGGCCTCGCCACCGATCCCCTCGGCCTCGTCGCCCCGGAGCTTGGGCCCGCCGCGGGCGGGCTTGCTGGTCCGATGGGGTGCGATGACCATAATCATGTTGCGGCCGTCCTGCTTCGGCGCGGCCTCCACGTACCCGAGCTCGGTGATCTCTTCCTCAAGTCGGCGCAGCAGCCGGTACCCCAGCTCGGGGCGGCTCTGCTCGCGACCGCGGAACATGATCGTTACCTTGACCTTGTCACCCGCCCGCAGGAACCGCACCACGTGGCCCTTCTTGGTCTCGTAGTCGTGCGGGTCGATCTTCGGGCGGAGCTTCATCTCCTTGATGACGGTTTGCTGCTGGTTGCGCCGTGCCTCCCGGGCCTTGATGTCGCTCTCGTACTTGAACTTGCCGAAGTCCATGAGCTTGCAGACGGGTGGCCGCGCCATCGGCGCCACCTCGACCAGATCCAGGTCCACGTCGGCGGCCAACTGCAGAGCGCGCTCGATGGGCACCACGCCCACCTGTTCACCCTCCGGGCCGACCAGCCGTACCTCACGCGCGCGAATCTGCTCGTTGACGCGATGCTCGACGCTGATGGGACCTCCTCGAGTCCGACCTCGCCAGCCCGCCCCTGCGGGCCGGTGCGTACCGCCCCAGGGCACCACCGGCGGCAGCGCCTCGCCCAAGCAGAAGGCCCCGGCGCATGCCAGGGCCCGCTCGACCGGTCGGCGCAGCCGCGCTTTCGCACGCCGGACCTCGGCCCGGCCGGACGCTGACCGGACCCGGCAGCCTGGTGTGGCGGCTCGGGTGGGAGCGGGTGCTCCGCTTCAGAACACCGCGCAGCGCGCGATGCGGTCGACGGCGCCAGCGTAGCAGAGCGCGGCATCGGCGACCAATTCGGGCACAACTCCCCCTGCGGGCGCGTTGGCAGGGGCACCCTCCTATACGGAAAGCGATAAAAGGGTGCCCTTCCTAACCGCCAGGTAGTCAGGCGGGGTGGGCGTCGGCGAGGAGTGCACGCAGCGCACGCACTCCGGCCACCGCGTAGTCCTTGTCGGTCGCCTGGACCGCCATCACCGCGACCACGTCGTCGTCCATCAGCTCCAGACTGGCCCACGAGTTGCCCCGGTCGAAGCGGACCGCCCGCACGATGGTCCACGGCAGGTCGTAGCCGCCGATCACGTTGGTCACCCGGATGTGCTCACCGTCGGCCACCACCTTCGGCCTGGTGAACAGCAGGATGCCGGCGGCCACCAGCAACCCCAGCACCACCATCGCGAACTGATCGCTGCGCTGGAAGACGGCACCGTCGGACTCGCCGGTCGGGCCGGTCAGCGCGGTGGCGAGCACCGCGAAGATGGCGACCACCGTCGGCGCCAGCACCCAGCACACCCTGCGGATCTTGCGTGGGCGCAGGGTCACCACCGGCGGGCTCGTCACCCGCCCGATTCTGCCACTGCCGGCGCGTCCTCCCGCGGGCCGCCGCACACCGCCGGCCAGGTCGCTACCCGAATCGGCGCGGGCCCTTGGCGTACATCAGGTAGAGCATCGGGCCGATGGGGAACGACAGCACGATGATCAGCGCCCAGGTGTTGCGGTTGAAGTGGCGCAGGTCCCGATCACTGGTCTGAGCCAGATCGGCCAGGCATCGCCGGTCGAACCAGACGATCGGAATCAGGATGGCCACGACACTGATCAGCGCTACCGTCGTGGTGCTCATCGTCGCCTCCCCACGGTGCGGCCGATTTCCAGCGTCGTCGCCTCCCCACGGTGCGGGTGACGTCCAGCCTGGTGCCCGGCGCGGTCCAGGGTACTCAGCCGGCTCGCTGCCCACCGCCGGCGGGGCCACGGGCGTACCAGCGAGCTAGAGCCGGCAGGCGTGCACGTCGGTGACGAGGATCGCGCGGGCGCCGACGTCGTACAGCAGGTCCATGATCTTGTGTACGTCGACCCGGAGCACCATCGCCTGCACCGCCACCCAGCCCTCGCGGTGCAGGGCGGAGATCGTGGGCGACTCGATGCCGGGCGTGAGCGCGACCGCATCGTCGAGCTGGTCCGCCCGCACGTCGTAGGCGATCATCACGTAGCGCCGGGCCACCAGGACGCCCTGCAGCCGGCGTACCAGTTGGGCCACGGCGCCGTTGCTGGCCGCGCCGGCCGCCCGGATGAGGACCGCACTGGAGTGCAGGATCGCTTCGCCGACCGGCTCCAGCCCGGCCTGGCGCAGGGTCGCACCCGTGTCGACGACATCGCCGATCACGTCGGCCAGGCCGAGCCCGATCGCGTTCTCCACTGCGCCGTCGAGGCGGATCACGCGGGCGTGCACCCCCAACCCGGCGAGGTGGCGGGTGACCACGCCCGGGTATGCCGTGGCGATGCGGGCACCGGCGAACTCGGCCGCCGAGGCGAACCGGCCCGGCTGGGCGGCGAAGCGGAAGCTCGACCCGCCGAAGTCGAGGTCGAGCACCTCGTCGACGGGCGCCCCGGCATCGATCAGCAGATCCCGGCCGGTGATGCCCAGGTCGAGGTCGCCGGAGGCGACGTAGGTGGCGATGTCGCGGGGGCGCAGGTAGAAGAAGTCGACCCCGCTCTCGGCGTCCCGGCAGGTGAGGTCGGTGTCGTCGGCGCGCTGGCGGTAACCCGCCTCGCGCAGCATGTCGGCGGCGGCCGGGGCGAGGCCGCCCTTGTTGGGAACGGCGAGACGAAGCATGGTCGAACTCCTGGGCTCGGGCGGGACGGGACCGGCCTCACAGATGTCGGTAGACGTCCTCGAGCTCCAGGCCGGTCGCGAGCATCAGCACCTGCGCGTGGTAGAGCAACTGGGCGATCTCCTCGGCCGCCCGCGCGCCGCCCTCGTGCTCGGCGGCCATCCACGACTCGGCCGCCTCTTCGACCACCTTCTTGCCGACCGCGTGTACGCCTTGCTCGAGCAGCGCGACCGTGCCCGAGCCGGCGGACCGGCTGGCCGCGACCGCGGCCAGCTCGTGCCACAGCTGCTCGAAGGTCTTCACGGGTACCCAGTGTGGCACCCGCCCGACATGGTGACCCGCGGGCGTCCCGGACGCCGGCCACCAGATGGGACCCGCGGGCGTCCCGGGCGCCGGCACCAGGTAGGACCCGCGGGCGTTCGGGTGCCCGGCCGGGCGGGTATGGTTCCGGCCGCGCCCGCGATTTCGTCGGAGGACCGAATGCTCAAGACCCTGCAGGGCTTCAAGGACTTCATCATGCGCGGCAACGTGATCGACCTGGCGGTCGGCATCGTCATCGGGGCGGCGTTCTCGTCCGTGGTGTCGACGCTCACCGGGTCGTTCATCACACCGCTGATCCGGGCGGCCAGCGGCGGCAGCGAGCTGGCTGGCACGTTCACCCTGCGCGGCCAGGTGGTCGACTGGGCCGGGTTCGTCAACGCCGTGATCAGCTTCGCGATCACCGCCGCGGTGCTCTACTTCCTGGTCGTGCTGCCGATGAACGCGCTGGCCGAGCGCCGCCGCCAAGGGGATGAACCGCCGCCGCGGGCCCCCAGCGAGGAGGTGCTGCTGCTGCGCCAGATCCGCGACGGCCTCGCCGGCGCCGTCCCCCCGCAACGCGCCGCCGCCGCCGAAGCCCATCACGGCACCGACGAACCCTAACGGCGCCGTCGAGCGTGCGGGGCGCCAGCAGCCCGCACGCACAAGAAGATCAGTCGCGCACCGTGATCTCGTGGTCGTCGACGGCGCTGGCGGTGTCGCCGTCCAGGTAGTAGGCCTGTAGCCGGTACCGGCCGGGCACCAGGGTCACCGCCACGTGCGCCTCGCCCCGTTTCGGCGCACCGGCGTCGAGGGGCACCGTGAGCCGCTTGACCAGATGGCCGGTGTCGTCCCAGATGGCCAGGGTCGCCACCGCGGCCGGCACGGTGCCCACGATCTGGACATCGAAGCCGCGTCCCACGGTGTCGCCCTGCTGCGGCGAGCTCAGCCAGACCGGGGCGAGGATGTCCACCGAGGACGCCCGCAGGAGCGAAGCGGCGGTGCTCAACCCCCACAACCGGTCGGCGGCCGCGCCGTTGACCAGGATGCGTACCTTCGCCAGCTCCGTCTCGCCCTGGGAAGCGGCGACCGCGGTCGCGGTGTACACCAGCTGCTGCACGGCGAGGGCCGGGTCGCCCGGCTGGTCGGTCCCCGGTGACAGGTCGATGGTGATGGTGTCGCCACTGGTACGCACCGCCCGTACCGTCGCCGAGGGCGACCAGTCATTGCGGTAGTCGGGATCGAGCGGCCGACCCGAGATCATGTCGGTGACGGCGTTGCGGATCTTCGTGGCGAGGGTGGCATCGCCCACCGGGACGGCGTGGTACTCGCGGTAGAGCACGCCCCGGCCAGCCACCTGTCCACCCTCGTAGACCGGCAGCCGGATCTGGGGTGGCCCGGACGGCCCGACCGTGGCCGAGCCGCTCGCCCCGGGCGCCGGCGGCGGCAGCGGCGGGGCGGGTAGTACGAAGAGCACGGCGAGCGCGGCCGCCGCGGCGGTCGCCAGCGCTCCCAGGCCGAAGGCCGCGATCCGGCGGCGGCGCCGCGCCACCCCGACCCGGGCCCGGATGGCGGAGAGCGCATCCGGCGCCGGCGTCACCTGGCTGGCCTGCGCCCCGAACGCCGCCCGCAGCTCCTGAGTCATCCGTGGATCGGTCACAGTGCCTCCTCCCCCGACGCGGATTCCCAAGAGGGCGATTCCCAAGACGGCGATTCCCGGGACAGCGATTCCCGGGACAGCGATTCCTGGGACGGCGATTCCTCAGATGGCGAGTCCCCGGATGGTGACCCCGCTACCGGCGATCCGAGAATGCGGCGCAGCCTGGCCAGACCCCGGGAGGTGTGGCTCTTGACCGCGCCGGGGCTGATGCCCATCGTCTCGGCGGTCTGCGCCTCGGAGAGGTCGGCGTAGAAGCGCAGCACCAGCGCCTCGCGCTGGCGGGTGGGCAGCGTGCGGACAATGGCGAGGATCTCCGCCGCCCGCTCGGCCGTCACCACCCGGGCCTCGGCGCTCGGCTCGGTCAGCACCGGACCCTGGCGACGCAGGAACCGGTCGACCACGACCCGGTGACGCAGCGCCGAGCGGGACCGGTTCACCACGGCCTGACGCAGATAGGCCACCGCCCGGTCGGGGTCGCGCAGCCGGCCCCATCCCCGGTGCAGCGCCACGAACGCGTCCTGAGTGATCTCCTCCGCGGCGCCGTTGTCATGCAGCAGCAGCGCGGCCAGGCGGACCATCGGTCGGTACTGGGTGGTGAAGAGGTGGGTCACCGCGTCGTCCGCGGTCCAGGCCACGGCGTCATCCAACCCGCCGTCGGTGGCGGTACGCCAGGCCGACGCACCGTCGCGGGTCGCCAGGTGGGCCACCACCCTTCCACTTCGTACCTGCGATGCCGCGGCCGTCACGCCATCATGACGCACTCCCGGCCGGCTGGGTTTACCGCCGCCCGGCGCTCCCGCCCGGAACCGGTAGTGTGCATCACCGGGCGACGCGCCGATCAGTTGCGGTGCGGGCGGCTGAGCGTACGCAGCGCCAGGGCGGCGTCCAGCGCCGCCGCCGTGGCCGACCAGCCCTTGTCCTCGGCGGAGTCCGGCAGGCCGACCCGGTCCCAGGCCTGCTCGAGCGTCTCCACCGTGAGCACCCCATGGGCGACCGGAGTCGACTCGTCCAGCGCGACCCGGTTCAGGCCGTCGGTCACCGAGCGGCAGACGTACTCGAAGTGCGCGGTGGCTCCCCGGACCACCACGCCGAGCGCGACCACCGCGTCGCAGCGCCGGGCCAACGCCTGGGCGACCACGGGCAGCTCCACCGAGCCGGCCACCCGGATGGTGGTCACCTCGCTCACCCCGCATGCCTTCGCCGCCGCCTCGGCCCGGTCGACCATCTGGTCCACCAGGTCACCGTGCCACCGGGTGGCCACGATGCCCAACGACATCCCGCCGGCGTCCACAGTGGCGATACCGGGATCGCCGTACCCGGCCATCAGCCGGTCCCCTCAACCACCTGGTCCAGCCCGTCGAGCAGGTGGCCCATCCGGTCCCGCTTGGTCCGCAGGTAGCGCACGTTCTCCGGGTGCGGCCGCACCGGCAGTGGCTCCCGGCCGATGATGGCCAGACCGTAGCCCTCGAGGCCGGCCCGCTTGGCCGGGTTGTTGGTGAGCAGCCGCATGCTGCGGATGCCCAGGTCGGCCAGGATCTGGGCGCCGGTGCCGTAGTCGCGGGCGTCGGCCGGCAACCCGAGGTCGAGGTTGGCGTCGACCGTGTCGCGCCCCTGATCCTGCAGCTGGTACGCCTGCAGCTTGTGCATCAGGCCGATCCCGCGGCCTTCGTGGCCGCGCACGTAGAGCACGACGCCCCGGCCCTCCTCAGCGACCCGGCGCAGGGCGGCGCGCAGCTGCGGTCCGCAGTCACAACGCAGTGAACCGAACACGTCCCCGGTCAGGCACTCGGAGTGCACCCGCACGAGGATGTCCTCGCCGTCGCCGATCTCGCCGAAGACGAGCGCGATGTGGTCGGCGTTATCGGTGAGGCCGCGGTAGCCGACCGCCCGGAAGACCCCGAAGTCGGTGGGCAGCCGGGCTTCGGCGACCTGCTGCACCTGGCGTTCGTTGGCCCGTCGGTAACTGATGAGGTCGGCGATGCTGATCAGCGCCAGCGCGTGCTCGGCGGCGAAACGCCGCAGATCGGGTAGGCGCATCATGGTTCCGTCGTCGTTGACCAGCTCACACAGCACTCCGGCCGGGTGCAGGCCGGCCAGGCGGGCCAGGTCGATCGCCGCCTCGGTGTGGCCGGGGCGGCGCAGCACGCCGCCCTCACGCGCCCGCAACGGCACCACGTGCCCCGGTCGGGACAGGTCGACGGGGCTGGTCGCCGGGTCGGCCAGCAGCCGGATCGTGTGCGCTCGCTCGGCGGCCGCGATCCCGGTGGTCACGCCTTCGCGGGCATCCACGGTCACCGTGTACGCCGTGCCCCGGCGGTCCTGGTTCGTCACGTACATGGGCGGCAGGTCGAGCCGATCGGCGTCGGCATCGGTGAGTGGCGCGCAGACGAACCCCGACGTGTGGCGGACCATGAACGCCATCAGCTCGGTGGTGGCCAGCTGGGCGGCGAAGATCAGGTCGCCTTCGTTCTCCCGGTCCTCGTCGTCCACGACGATCACCGGTCGGCCGGCCGCGATCTCCTTGACCGCCTCCTCGATGGTGCTGAAACCAGTCATGGCCGCGGACCTTCCACGAGCTTCTCGACATACTTCGCGATCACATCGACCTCCAGGTTCACCAGCGCACCGATGTCTTTGCGGCCCAAAGTGGTCAACGCCAGCGTCGTCGGGATCAAGCTGACCGAGAACGAGGTGGGCTCGGCGTCGACGACGGTCAGCGAGACCCCGTCCACCGCGATTGATCCCTTGTGGACGACGTAGCGCACCAGGTCCGGCGGCAGGCCGATACGCAGCTCGTCCCAGCGTTCGCCCGGGGTGCGGGCCAGCACCGGGGCCACCCCGTCCACGTGTCCCTGCACCAGGTGCCCGCCCAGGCGGGTGGCCAGGGTGGCCGCGCGCTCCAGGTTGACCCGGTCACCGACGATCAGCGACCCGAGCGCCGAGCAGTCGAACGTCTCCTTCATGACGTCGGCGGCGAACGTGTCGGCGTTGACGCCTACCACGGTGAGGCACACCCCGTTGACCGCGATCGAGTCGCCGGGTGCCGCGTCGCCGGTGACCCGCGGTCCGCGGACGCCGAGGACGGCCGCGTCGCCGTGCCAGTCCAGCCGGACGACCTCGCCGAGCTCCTCCACGATGCCGGTGAACACCTCAGTTTCCCTTCGGTAGCGCGTCGATACGAAGATCGGGACCGACCCGCCGGACATCGGTGACCTGCAGGTCGATCGCCTCGGCGATGGTGACGATGCCGGCCGCGGCGAGCGCTGACGGCCCGGCGCCGAGCAGTTTCGGGGCGACATAGCCGACCACCTCGTCGACCAGTCCTTCCCGCAGGTACGAGCCGGCCAGCGTCGGGCCACCCTCCAACAGCACCCGCCGGCAGCCCCGGTCGAAGAGGGCGGCGCCCAGCCGACGCAGGTCCACCCGGCCGTCCCCGCCGGCGCCGAGCTCCGCGGCGGTGGCGATATAGGTGCGCGCGGCGCCGTCGCGTACCCGGGCCGCCGCCGGCGTGCGCCCCCCGGTGTCCACGATGACCCGCATCGGCTGCCGGTTGGCCAGCGCCCCGGCGTCGGTGCGGGCGGTCAGGTGCGGGTCGTCGGCGATGACCGTACCGACGCCGACAATGATAGCGTCCACAGTGGAGCGCAGCTCCTGCACGTCGGCCCGCGCCTCCGGCGAGGTGATCCATTGGCTGGTGCCGTCGAGCGCGGCCGACCGACCGTCGAGGGTGGCGGCGAACTTCCAGATCACGAACGGCCTCGGATCGCCGGCCGCGAACCGGCGCATCGCGGTCAGCCAGCCGATGTTGCCCGCGTACGCCTCGTCGGCGCGCAGCCCCAGCTCGACGTCCACCCCTAACGCGCGCAGGGTCTCCGCGCCGCCCTGAGCTACCGGGTTGGGGTCGGCCAGCGCGGCCACCACCCGGACCACGCCGGCGGTGGCGAGCGCCTGGCTGCACGGGCCGGTCCGGCCGGTGTGGTTGCACGGCTCCATGGTGACCACGGCAGTGCCCCCGCGAGCCCGCTGGCCGGCGGCGGCGAGCGCCCTCACCTCGGCGTGCGGCCCCCCGGCGTACGCGTGGAAGCCCTCACCGACGGTCTGGCCCGCGGCGTCCAGGATCACGCACCCGATCACCGGGTTCGGGCTGGTCGAGCCGAGGCCCTTGGCGGCCAGCGCGATGGCCCGCAGCATCGCAATGTCCTCGGCCTGGGTCGCCATCGCGGTGCTCCTCCCGTCACGCGTCACGCGCGCGGGCGGTGGGGCAGGAGCGGGGGCACGTGGGCGTCGCGCTGCCATAGCGCGCACCACCGTGACGACCGCGCGCTGTCTCCCATCCGGACTGTAACCGTCGGCCCCGGACTCGCACCGGATCCACCGTTGGCAGTTGCCACCGGGTCGCGGGCTGCTGGGCTGGAATGCCCAGATCACCGCCGGTTCGGAATTCCACCGAGTCCCGCCAGCGCGCTGGTGGGTATGGGTTGAGTGTGCCACGCAGCGGGTGGTGCGGATAGGTCGAAAGGCCGCCCTCACGCGCGACGTCGGTCACATGGTCGGCCTCACGCCCGACGCGGGTCACATGGTCGGCCTCACGCCCGACGCGGGTCACATGGTCGGCCTCACGCCCGACGCGGATCACACAGCCGCACTCAGGCCCCGCGGCGGCGGTCGACGGCGACGAAGGAGCCGGGTTGGGTCTTCGCCACGGTCTTCATCTCGCTCGCGTCGGCGATCAGCTCGCGGGGGTCGGTGTAGCCGCGCCGGGTGGACAGCGCCACCCCGACCGAGACCGTGACCAGGCCGACGTCCCGCACGCCGTCGCGGCGACTCTGCACGCTGACATAGCCCCGGACGCGATCCCCGGCGTCGTAGAGCTGGTCGGCGGCGGCCTCGAACTCGGTCACCGCGCGGTCGGTGAGCGGCAACACCTGAGCCGGGGTACAGATCAGCACGAAGTCGTCCCCACCGACGTGGCCGAGAAAGGCCGGCGGCAGGCCGATGTCGAGGACCGCCAACTGCAGCTTGCGGGCCAGGGTCACGATGAACTCGTCGCCCCGGGCGAAGCCGTAGGCATCGTTGACCGCCTTGAAGCCGTCGATGTCGCAGTAGCAGACGGCGAAGCCGTCGCCGGCGCGCAACCGGTCAGCGATCTCCTGCAGGATCCGGGTGTTGCCGGCCAGCCCGGTCAGCGGCGAGACCTCCCGGAACTCCTGGTTGCGCCGTAGGGTGGAGCGCACCCGGGCGACCAGCTCCATGGTGTCGAACGGCTTGACGATGTAGTCGTCGGCGCCGGCGTTGAGGCCCACCACCTTGTCCACCGTCTGGCCGCGCGCAGTCAGCATGATGATCGGCAGCGCCGAGGTCATCGCGTTGCCGCGCAGGACCTTGGTCACCTCGACGCCGTCCAGGGTTGGCATGGTGAGGTCGAGGATGACCAGGTCGGGCTGACGCTGCTCGATGATCGCCAGGGCCGCTTCCCCGTCGTGCGCCACGACCACCTCGAAGCCCTCCAGCTCAAGGCTCATCTCGACGAAGCGGGCGATGTCGACGTCGTCGTCGACGACCAGGATGCGCTCCCGTGCCCGCCCGACGGGGGCACTCACGCGTCGCCTCCTCCAGCGGCCGCCGGGTCATCCTCGGCCCGATCGCGGGCCGCCGTGGCACCCGCGGCCCGATCGCGGGCCGCCGTGGCACCCGCGGCCCGATCGCGGGCCGCCGTGGCACCCGCGGCCCGATCGCGGGCCGCCGTGGCACCCGCGGCCCGATCGCGGGCCGCGCTGGCCCGGGCGCGGAGGCGGCGCATCGCCTCGGCCGGGTCGCCGGCGTGGAATACCGAGGTACCGGCGACCAAGGTGTCGGCGCCGGCCTCGACCGCCGCGCCGATGGTCTCCTCGGTGATCCCGCCGTCCACCTCGATACGCAGCTCCAACTGCCCGCTCTCGACGCGACGGCGGGCCGAGCGCACCTTGGCGAGCAGGTCGGCGATGAAGTCCTGGCCACCGAATCCAGCCTTGATCGTCATGATCAGAAGCAGGTCGAGGTGCGGCAACAGATCCAGGTACGGCTCGACCGGGGTGTCCCGATCGATGGCCAGTCCCGCCCGGGTACCGGCCGCCCGCAGATCGCGGGCGAGCGCCAGCGGGTCGGCCGACGCCTCGGCGTGGAACGTCACGTTGTGCGCCCCGGCCTCGGCGTAGGAGAGCGCACTGCGCTCCGGCTCGACGATCATGAGGTGGCAGTCGAACGGCACGGCGACGGCCGCCATCAGTGCCCGGGTCTCGGCCAAGCCGATCGTCTGGTTGGGAACGAACCGGTTGTCCATGATGTCGACGTGCATCCAGTCCGAGACCTTTTCCACCGAACGGGCGGCGTCAACGGCGAAGTCGGCCGCGAGCAGGCTCGGAGCCACCACGAGCGACGATCCGGTCACCGCGCCAGTGTACGAAGGTCACTCACGTCTACGTCCAGTCCAATCGTGAGCCCGGCCGGGTCGGATACCGAGCGACGCAGGTCGGTGACGGAGCGCGATTTTAGCTGGATTTATGGTTCCGCTGCGCATGTCGGGCTCGGCGCGCCGGCCCGACGGGGCTTACAGTGATCGACAACGATCATCATGCCACGGGCGGCACAGGGAGCTTGGGTTCGATGAGTGAGGACAAACTGGTCCGCGACAAGGTCCCCCTGATGCTGCGCCGGCGCGGTCACCACCCGATCGTGCGGACCGCGGAGCCATACGAGTACGCCGGTCTGTTGCGCGCCCGCCTGGTCGAGGATGTGGAAGAGTTTCTGGACTCCGACGATCCGCACGTACTCGCCGACGTCATGGAGGTCCTGCTCGCCCTCGGCGAGGTGCTGGGCTGCGACGGGGACCAGTTGGAGCGGATGCGCGCCGCCAAGGCGCACGAGCGTGGCAGCTTCGCCAACCGGGTTGTCTACTCCGGCAACGACTTCGCCGCCTGAGCATTCACGCTGGTGCCGAGCGGCGCTCCTCCTGGAGCAGGGCGATCCCGTCGCCGAGCCGGACTGTCATCGGCAGGTCGAGTGTGACCTGGCGCGAGGCCAGCTCCCGGCCCTCGCACCCGAGCCCGACGGTGGTCAGGCACCGTCCACCATGGAGCGCTACCAGATGCGCCCGCCGGACGGTGCCGGCGAGATTGTCGACGTCGAAGGTCACCCCGAGATCGAAGTGGATGGTCACCAGCTTCACACCGTTGACCACGACATCGACGTACGGCCGGTGGGTCGCGGCGATCCGGTGAGTGGCCAGCTGGACCACCTCGCTCGCCGCCGGGTCGGTTTCGGTCGCGTGGGCCGCCGCGATGAGGGCCCGGTGGCGCCGCCACCCGCCGACGACCATGGCGCCGAGGTCCAGATCCAGCAACCCGACAACACTACGTGACAGCTCTCGCTCCACCATGGACCGGCCGTCCGACGAGATCGCGCCCAAGGTGGCGCCCAGGCCGCCGACCACGCCCTGCCAACCCCGCGACCGTCCCAGCGCGACCACCGGATCGGTGTCTCCAAACAGGACCGCCCGCACCGTGACACTCATCTGGCAACCTCCTCGAGGGTGACCGCGGCCACATCGTGGTGCGGTAGTAGCCGGATCGACACTGTCGCCGCCGGGTCCGCCTCCGTCAGCTGCGGTCCGAGCACCTGGCCCGGGAATCCGTGTACCTCGATCTGCTCGGGCGGCCGGCGGCCGCGGCGGGCGCGCCGACGCAATGAGCTGACCCCGACCACCCCGAGGATGGCGACCGCGAGCGCGGAGGTACCGGCGATCGCGGCGATCAGGACCAGCCGGGAGCCGCCGGTGACCGGCGGCTCCACAGTGGAGGTGGGATCCGGGGTGACGGTGGCCGCCGGCGGCGCGAAGAAGAGCGTGACCGGGAAACCGAGCCGCACGATGATGCCGCCGGCCGGCCGCTGGTTGGTCACCACCCAGTCCGGGCCGGCGGTGTCGGGGTCGGCGGTGACGGCGAGCCCCAACGGCGCCAGGATCTCCGGCACCCGGGCCCGGGCCACCCCGGTGAGGTCCGGCACGGCCGTGCCGAGGTCGACCTCGACGTTCGGCGGCTCCGGGTCGATCGTGACCGGATTGAGCCACCGGCTGCTCGCGACCACCACCGCGGCCGGGTTCAATCCGGCCGGCAGCTCCTTCAGGCTCGGCACGTAGGTGAGCACGACCGCCTTGTCCCACGCGGTCAGCGCCTGCTGGGCCGCCGGGATGCTCAGCCCGGTGACGTCGGGTGGATCCGCGGCCCAGGCGGGACCGGCGGCCGCGAGCGCGGTGACCACCGCGGCGACCAGGCCGGCCAGCGCCGCGGCCACCCATCGAAGCGCGGATCGAGTTCGAGCGGCGTCCATGCGCCCAGGATCGCGCCGCCACCCGCCGGCGTCACTATCGGATCACGGACGCCGCCACCCCCCGGCCGATCTAGGCTTTGTGCACACGATTTGATCTCTATCCGTGTGCCCAAGCCCTAGATCGACGCGTCAGCGGGGACGCAGGAGCGCGAGGAACAGGGCGTCGGTGCCGTGCCGGTGCGGCCAGAGCTGCACCATCGGCCCGTCACCGAGCCCAGCCGGATCCCCCGGCAGAGCTGACCGGGCGTCCAGCATCTCCACCTCGCCGGGATGGCGGCGCAGCGTCTCTAGCACGCTCACCTTCGTCTCCACCGGATGGGGCGAGCAGGTGACATAGCCGACCACGCCGCCGGGACGGGTCACCAGCAGGGCGGCCCCGAGCAGCTCGCGCTGCAACCGGGTCAGCGGCGGCAGATCCTCGCTCTGGCGGCGCCAGCGGGCCTCGGGCCGGCGGCGCAGCGATCCCAGCCCGGTGCACGGGGCGTCCACCAGAACCCGGTCGAAGGCGCCGTCCACAAGGGAGCCAACGATGCGCCCGTCGGCGCAGATCACGTCGACCGGCAACCCGGCGACCGCCTGCTCGACCAGGCAGGCCCGGTGCGGCGCCACCTCGACCGCGGTGACCCGGGCACCCACCTGCGCGGCGAGGCTGCCCAGCAGCGCGGTCTTACCACCAGGGCCGGCGCACAGATCCAGCCAGCGCTCCGACGCGTCGCTGGCGACCGGCAGGGTGCGTACCAGCGCCGCGGCGACCAGCTGCGAGCCCTCGTCCTGGACATGAGCCCGGCCGGCGGCCATCGCCGGCAGGTCACCCGGGACCCCCTCGGGCAGGTAGACCGCGTACGGCGAGTAGGTCCCCACCACCCCTGCGACCTCGGCCGCCAGGTCGGCCGCGGTCATCCGGCCGGGGCGGGCGCACAGGTGCACCAGCGGCCGCTCGTTGTCGGCCGCCAGGGCTCGCGCGGTCTCGGCCAGGTCACCGCCGAGCGCGTCGGCGAAGGCGCGCACCACCCACGGTGGATGGGCATGGACGAGGGCCAGGTGCCCGACCGGGTCGGCGTCGTACGCCGGCGCCAGGGCCGCCAACCAGCCGGCCAGGTCCTGGGTCGAGACCCGCCGCAGGACCGCGTTGGCGAAGCCGGTCGCGCCGGGCGCGACCAGCCGGACCAGGTCCACAGTGGTCGCGACCGCGGCGTGGGCCGGCACCCGGGTGTGCAGCACCTGGTAGGTCCCCAGCCGCAGAGCGTCGCGGACCGGCGGGTCGATGCGCGCCATCGCGCGCCCAGCCGCGGCCTCCACGACCGCGTCGAGCTGTCCGGTGGCGCGCAGGGTGCCATAGGTGAGTTCGGTGGCCAGCGCCGCGTCCCGCCCGCCGATACCGTGCTCGCGCAGCAGCCGGGGTAGCACGATGTTGGCGTAGGCGCCGTCGCGGTGGGTGGCCGCGACCGCCTCGTATGCCACCCGCCGGGCCGGATCGCCGCGCGGCGAGCCGGTGGCGGACTCCCGTCGAGGGCTCATCCGAGCCGCTCGCCGACCCCGGCACGCACGCCTCGGGCCCAGTCGAGCGCGCTCATCGTCCGCTTGCCGGCCGCGCGCACCTCGCCGAGCCGGACGACGCCGGTCCCCGTGCCCACCAGCACCTCGTTCTTGGCCACCAGCAGCTCACCCGGGGCCAGCCGACCCGCCGACCGGTCCGCGCCGTCGGTCGGCTGGACCGGTCCGAGTTTGATCCGCTCGCCGCGGAACGTGGTCCAGCCCCCGGGTGCCGGGGTGCAGGCACGCACCCGCCGGTCGACCGCGAAGGCCGGCTCGCGCCAGCGCACCTTGGCATCGTCCACGGTGATCTTCGGCGCGTAGGAGACGCCCTCCTCCGGTTGGGGCACCGCTCGCAGGCTCCCGGCCGCGATCCCGTCGAGCACGCCGACGAGCAACTGGGCACCGCCGGCCGCCAGCCGGTCGAGGAGGTCCCCGGCGGTGTCCCGGGCGCGGATCGGTTCGACCAGGGTGCCGAAGACCGGCCCGGTGTCCAGGCCCGCCGCCAACTGGAACACGCTGGCCCCGGTGATGTCGTCGCCGTGCAGGAGCGCGTGCGGCACCGGTGCCGCCCCCCGCCAGGCGGGCAACAGCGAGAAGTGCAGGTTGATCCAACCCCACCGGGGCACGGCGAGGGCGGCCGGCGGCACCAGCGCACCGTAGGCCACCACCGCCACGCAGTCCGGGGCGAGCGCCGCCAGCGCAGCGTAGAACGACTCGTCGCGCAGCCGGGCCGGTGTCAGCACCTCGACCCCGTGCTCGTCGGCCCACGAGCCGACCGGTGAGCGCTGCACCGGCCGGCCGCGGCCGGCCGGGGCGTCCGGTCGGGTCACCACGGCCACCAGCTCGTGCCCGGAGTCGGCGATGGCCTGCAGCGACGCCACGGCGACCGGCGGCGTACCGGCGAAGATCAAACGCATGGTGTCAGCGCGACGGTCCGTCGTGCGGGCTCACCTTCACCGTCGGCGGCGCGCCCACGTTGTACCAGGCCGCCTCGCGGATCTGGCGCATCGCCTCCTTGCGCGCGGGGGCGTCGAGCCGGTCGAGGAAGAGCACACCGTCGAGGTGATCTGTCTCGTGCTGGCAGCAGCGCGAAAGGGTCCCGGTCCCGACCACCTGTACCGGATCCCCGAACTCGTTGACTCCCGTGGCCACCACGTTCAGGCGGCGCTTGGTGTCCGCGTAGATCCCGGGAATTGACAGGCAACCCTCCGGTCCGTCCTGCTCCTCCTCGTCGGGATAGGAGAGTTCCGGGTTGACCAGGTGCCCGGCGGCCTCCTGGACCTCGAACGCGAACACCCGCAGGCCGACGCCGATCTGCGGGGCGGCGAGTCCGACGCCGCTCTCGCTGCGCAGGGTCTCCGCGAGGTCCTTGATGAGGTTGCGTAGTTCCTTGTCGAACGTGGTCACCGGATCCGCCGGGGTACGCAGGACAGGGTCGCCGAAAAGCCGGATCGGCTGGATGGTCACGGGCGGGGTCTCCTCGGACAAAGTGGTCAACTCTTCCAGTCTACGGATCTGCACCGGGGGCAGGGTTCATCCTGGTGGGAGGAGCAATGGGACAAGGGGGGCAACACGATGTCGTTCATCCAGCTCATCGATTACGAGACCGACCGACCCGACGAGATCGACGCGCAGATGCGCTCGGCCATGGACGCGGGCATGGACATGACGTTCACCCGGCTCGCGCACACCCAGGACCGGGACAACCCGCGCCGCTACGTCACCGTGGTCGAGTTCCCGTCGTACGAAGAGGCGATGGCGAACAGTAAGCGCCCGGAGACTTCGGCGATGGCGGACTCGCTCGCCACGCTCTGCACCAGCGGGCCCCGCTTTCACAACCTGGACGTGATCCTGAGCATGCCGTAACGCCGGCGACGGCCGGCCGGGTGGTCCGGCGCGGGAGTTACCAGATTTCCCGCGGATCGATCTGGACCCGGGCCACCCGCTCGGCCTTGCGCGCGCTGCGTACGCCGGCGGCGGCATGCAACGCACCGGCGAGCGCCGCACCTGAGGCGCGCGAGGCCACCCGCACCAGGATCCGTTCGTCCTCGCCGGCCGGCACCGGTCCGAGTACCTCGGTCTCGGGCGGCAGGTCGGCCAGGGCGAGCAGCTCAGCCACCGCATCGGCCGGTCCGGTCACGCTCGCCATCCGGGCCGCCGGTGGGAAACCCAGCTCCCGCCGCTCGGCGAGCTCCCGGGCCGCGAACCCGGCCGGATCCCACCGCAGCAGCGCCTGGACCGCGAGCAGGGCGCCGTCGGCGACCACCACGACGCGGCCACCGGAGCTGGCCGGTCGGGCCAGGGTGGCGGCGGCGAGCCACCGGCGCAGCGACTCCTCGCCCGCGCGCAGATCGGCCCGGCCCAGCAGAGCCCAGGTGTCGAGCAGCAGGACCGCTCCGTAGCCACCCTCGGCCAGCGGCTCGGCGCCGGGTGTGCAGACCACCAGCGCGGGCTGCGCCGGTACCCGGTCCAGGATCGCGTCGCGGCCGGAGGTTCGCACGCTCACGTCCGGGAACGCCCGTCCCAACTCCTCCGCGGTACGCCGGGCGCCCACCACGGCCGCCCGCAGGCGCCGCCCGCCGCAGCGGCGGCAGGAGAAGTCGGCGGCCGGCCGCCCGCACCACCGGCAGGCGGCCACGGCGTGCGAGGAGCGCAGTTCCAGCGGCCCGGCGCACCGGCCGCACCGGGCCGGGGTGTGGCACTCCACACAGGACACCGCCGGCAGGTAGCCCCGTCGCGGCACCTGCACCAGCACCGGATGACCGTCGGCCAGGGCGTCCCGGGCGGTGCGCCAGGCCAGGCTGGGCAGCCGGGCCGAGGCGGCGGCCGGATCGCGCTCCCGGTCCACGTCGTCGCCGGTCGGTGCGACCGCCGGGGCCCGCGAGCGGACCACGTCGCGAGGTGCGACGATCTCCTGCGCCCATCGGGTCTGTACCAGCAGCTCCGCCTCGCAACTGCGGGCGGTGGCGGCGACCAGCGCCCCGGCGCCGGCCAGCTGGGCGCGCAGCAGCAGCACCTGCAGCGCATGGGGATAGGGCGCGCGGGGCTCGGCGTAGAGGTCGTCGCCGTCGTCCCAGATCGCCACCAGACCCAGGTTCTGCATCGGCGCGAAGCCAGCCGCGCGGGTGCCGATGACGACCTGGCACTCGCGCCGGCTCGCCGCCAGGAACCGCCGGTACCGCTGCGCCGGACCGAGGGCCGCGTTGAGGCTGACGTGCCCGCCCGCACCGAGGGCGGCGGTCATCGCCGCGTCCAGCCGGTCCAGATCGCGCCCGTCCGGCACCACCGCTACCACCGACCGGCCACTGTGCAGCGTCGCGACCGCCGCCTCAGCGATCCGGTCGGGCCACGCCTCGCCCGGCAGCACGGTGAGGACCGCCCGGGCGGGCTCACCCTGGGCCAACGCGGCCAGGAACGGCGGCCCGCCCGGGTACCCCCGCCAGCCGCGGTCATCGACTGCCCCGACCGGTGACCCGGGCGCCCGGGTCGGCAGCGGAACCGTCTCGGCCCGGGCGTGGCGGGGGGAACGGCCAGGCGCAGCACATCGGCGAGCGTGCCCGCGTAGCGGTCGGCGACTGCGCGGGCCAGCTCGGCGATCTCGGGCCGGAGTACCGGCTCGGGCGAGACCACCTTGGACAGGAACGCGAGCGGGCCGTCGTGGTCCGAGCCGTCGAGCCGGTCGAGGATGAAGCCGTCCAGCAACCGCCCGGCCAACCGGACCCGCACGCGGCAGCCGGGCCGGGCCGACCCGCTCAGCCCCTCGGGCACCAGGTAGTCGAAGGGGCGGTCCAGGTGGGGCAGGGACACGTCGACCGCCACCCGGGCGACCGGGTGCTCGCCCGCGGGCGCCGGGGGCGCGCCGGTGCGGCGGCTACGGGTCGCCGGTCGGGGCCTCGCCGGGGGGCGCTGCGGCGTGGCGCTCAGTCGATCCACCCGGCGATCGCCCCCGAAACGGCGGTGGGACGGCTCAGCCGGCCGCGATGGCCTTGAGGTCGGCGACCCGATCGGTACGCTCCCAGCTGAAGTCCGGCAGTTCGCGACCGAAGTGACCGTAGGCCGCGGTCTTCTGGTAGATCGGCCGGAGCAGGTCCAGGTCGCGGATGATCGCGGCCGGCCGGAGGTCGAAGACCTCCCGGATCGCCTCCTCGATGCGGTCCACCGGCACGGTCTCCGTGCCGAACGTCTCCACGAACAGGCTCACCGGGTGTGCCTTGCCGATCGCGTACGCGACCTGCGCCTCACATCGCTCGGCCAGCCCGGCGGCGACCACGTTCTTCGCGACCCACCGCATCGCGTACGCCGCCGAACGGTCCACCTTGGACGGATCCTTGCCGGAGAAGGCGCCGCCGCCGTGGCGGGCGTAGCCGCCGTAGGTGTCGACGATGATCTTCCGGCCGGTCAGCCCGGCGTCGCCCATGGGGCCGCCCACCTCGAACCGCCCGGTCGGGTTCACCAGCAGCCGGTAGCCCTCGGTGTCCAGCCCGAGTCCCTCGATCTCCGGCGCGATGACGTGTTCGCGGACGTCGGGAGCGAGCAACGACTCCAGCGAGATGTCCGGCGCGTGCTGGCTCGAGACCACCACCGTGTCCAGGCGCACCGGGCGCTGGCCGTCGTACTCGATCGTCACCTGCGTCTTGCCGTCCGGTCGCAGGTACGGGATCGTGCCGTCCTTGCGCATCGCGGACAGGCGCTGGGCCAGCCGGTGGGCGAGCGCGATCGGCAGCGGCATCAGCTCGGGCGTCTCCGAACAGGCGAAGCCGAACATCATGCCCTGGTCGCCCGCGCCCTGCGCGTCCAGCGCGCTCTCCGACGTCCCGGTCCGCAGCTCGATCGCGCTGTCCACACCTTGGGCGATGTCGGGCGACTGCGAGCCGATGGCGACATTGACGCCGCAGGAGGCGCCGTCGAAGCCCTTCTTGGACGAGTCGTAGCCGATCGTGAGGATCGTGTCACGCACGATGGCGTTGATGTCCACGTACCCCTTGGTCGTGACTTCGCCGGCAACGTGCACCTGGCCCGTGGTTATCAGGGTCTCGACCGCGACGCGGCTGGTGCGGTCGGCGGCGATGAGCGCGTCCAGCACGCCATCGCTGATCTGGTCTGCGATCTTGTCCGGGTGGCCCTCCGTGACCGACTCGGAGGTGAAAAGACGGCGTGCCACGATGCTCCCTGGGGTTTGTCTCATCGGCGACATGACTCACGACCGGCCGCCCGGGTCGGTCTGCGCGAGTCTAACCCGGCGCCGGGTGGGCCGACCGCCTGGTCGGGAATCGCTCTCCGGACGCGAGATTCGCTCGGGTGCGTTGGGCGGGTCGCCGCCCAGCGCGCGGACCGAGCTCACCGCGCCGGCGGCTCCAGCCGGGCGACGATAAGGTCCCACACCGCGTCCGCGATCTCCTCCTTGGGTGCCTGGGACAGCTCGGTGCTCGAGCCGTCGGCCGCCAGCACCACGACCGTGTTGACGTCCTGGCCGAACACCTTGTCCACGCCCACCTCGTTCACCACGATCAGGTCCGCGCCCTTGCGGCGCAGCTTCTGGCGGGCGTTCTCGAGCACGTCCGCGGTCTCGGCGGCGAAGGCCACCAGCACCTGCCGGTCCGGCTTGCGGTCGCCCAGTTCGGCGGCGATGTCGGGGTTGGTCACCAGGGCCAGAGTCGGGGGGCCGCCGTCGACCGACTTCTTGATCTTCGATGCCGAGACCTCGGCCGGTCGGAAGTCGGCCGGCGCGGCCGCCATCACCACCACGTCGGCATCGGCGGCCGCATCGAGGGTGGCCTTGCGCAGCTCCTCGGTGGTGCCCACGCGCACGAGCGTGGCCACGGCCGGGTCAGGCAGGCTCACATTCGCCGAGATCAGGGTCACCCGCGCGCCGCGGGCGAGCGCGGCGCGGGCGAACGCGTACCCCTGCTTGCCGGAAGATCGGTTGCCCAGATAGCGCACCGGGTCCAGCGGCTCCCGGGTGCCGCCGGCGGTCACCACCACGTGGCGTCCGGTCAGGTCCGTGCGGTGCGGCCGGCGGCCGGCCAGGACCCGCCGTACCACCGCGAAGATCTCCGCCGGCTCGGGCAGGCGGCCCAGCCCGGTGTCGGCTCCGGTCAGCCGGCCGGTGCCCGGCTCGAGCACCACGACGCCGCGCTGGCGCAGCGTGGCCACGTTCTGCACGGTGGCTGGGTGCAGCCACATCTCGGTGTGCATGGCCGGCGCCATGATCACCGGCCCGGTCGCCGTCAGCAATGTGCTGGAGAGCAGGTCATCGGCGAGCCCATGGGCCGCCTTGGCGAGCAGGTCGGCGGTGGCCGGGGCGACCACGACCAGGTCGGCGGCCCGGCCGATCGAGACGTGCGGCACCGCGTGGGCGTCGTCCCACACATCGGTCGCGACCGGCTGGCCGGAGAGGGCAGCCCAGGTGGCTTTGCCGACGAAACGCAGGGCGGCGGCGGTCGGCACGACCCGCACCGAGTGACCGGATTCAGTCAACAACCGGAGCAACTCACACGCCTTGTAGGCGGCGATACCGCCAGCCACCCCGAGCACCACCCGCCGCTGGCCGTCGCCCGCGCCGGGCCCGGAGTGCGGCGGTGAGCCGGCGCTCGCTCGCGCACGCGGCATCTCGGGCGGCTACTCCTCAGTGCGCTCGGCCGTGAGCAGGTTGCTGTTGATCTCGCGAAGCGCGATGGAGAGCGGCTTCTCCTGAGGCGTCGTCTCGACCAGCGGTCCCACATACTCCAGCAGGCCCTCGCCGAGCTGGCTGTAGTACGCGTTGATCTGGCGGGCCCGCTTGGCCGCGAAGATCACGAGCGCGTACTTGGAGGAGGTCTTCTCCAGCAGCTCGTCGATCGGCGGGTTGGTGATGCCTTCGGGGTTCGCGATGGTTCCGGACACGAAAGATTCCTTCACGAATGGCCGGGAGAACGTCGGCTCACCGGGTGAGCCGGGTGTGAACGGAGCAATCGTAGCAAGTCACCGGCGGGGTGTTCGCGACCCGCGGACCGTGAGCGACTGCCGGGGCGACTCAGCGGGCGGCGTGACGGCCGTCGTGGTGGACGTCTTGGGGGGTCTTGGTGAACGTCTTGGGGGTCTTGGGGGGGTCTTGGGGGGTCTTGGTGGGCGGCGCGCGCACCCGGATCGGCTCGATCGGTGGGCCGGGGCCGGGCGCGTCGCGTCGTCGGTACTCACTGCTGGCGGGTCAACGCCGGGCTGCGGTTACTTTCCGCCGACTGCGAACTCCGCGAGCAGTGCCTTGCGCTGTTGTTCGCCGAGGCCACGTAGGCGCCGGCTCTCTGCGATCTTTAATTTTTCCATGATCTGCGTGGCCCGGACCTTGCCAATGCCGGGCATCGATTGCAGGACCGCGGACACCTTGAGCTTTCCGACGACCTCGTTGGATTCTGCCTGGTCGAGCACCTTTGTGAGGGTTGTCTTTCCCGCCTTGAGCTGCTCTTTGAGCTCAGCGCGGGCCTTGCGAATTTCCGCAGCCTTTTCCAGCGCGGCGGCGCGCTGTTCGGGGCTCAGCGTGGGAAGCGGCACCAGATCTCCTCAGGTCCCTCGTGGTCAGCTGGGTGTAGCACCAGCGCCGGGAAAACTAGTGCTCACCGCGGCATTTGGCAACGCAAGTGCAACGAAGCGCCCACCGTGGCGGGTGTTCGCCATTCAGGTAATAGGATATTGCAGTACTTTTTGGCAATCCTCCGCAGCTCGGTCAGCCGCCCCGCGAAGATCGCCGAGACCCGGGCCGTGGCCGAGGATCTCGCGCGAGTACGACGGCAGGACCACGCCGGACAGGCCGGCAAACGTATGCAGATCGGCCGGCTGGGCCCCCTGCGCGCCGAGGCCCGGCGCCAGCACCGGACCGTTCAGCCGGCTCAGGTCATGACCGGCCGCCCCGGTCGTCGCGCCCACCACGATGCCCACCGACCCGAGCGGCGTCGAGCCGTCGTTGTACCGGCTCACCTGGTCAATCACGAGCTGGGCCACGCTCAGGCCGCCCTCGGTCACCGCCTCCTGCACCTGCCGGCCGTCCGGATTCGAGGTCAGCGCGAGGACGAAGACCCCGCCGCCATGCGCCGCCGCCTCAGCCTTGATCGGCTCCAGTGCACCCATTCCCGGGTACGGGCTGACCGTGATCGCGTCGCAGCACAGCGGGCTCGCCGGATTCAGATACGCCTGCCCGTACGCCTGTGCCGTGGAGGCGATGTCGCCGCGCTTGACATCGAGGAGCACGATCGCCCCGGCCGCGCGCGACTGTCGGATTGTCGACTCCAGCACGGCGATTCCGGCAGAGCCGAAACGTTCGAAAAACGCCGATTGCGGCTTCAGCACGGCGAGCCGGCCCGCGAGTGCCTCGACCACCGTGGCGGCGAACGTCGCCAGTCCGGCCGGCGAGTCGGCCAGCCCCCACCGAGCCAGCAACTCGGGATGCGGATCGATGCCGACACAGAGCGGCCCCCGGGCGGCGACGGCCCGGTGCAGGCGGGCGCCGAATGTCTCCATAGCACTCCTCTCCGCCGCCGGTCCGGGCCGGGCTCCGCCGCGGCTGTTCACCCTGCAGCAGCGTACGACGATCGGTGGGCCGCCCGGGCCCGGCCGATGGCGCGCACCAGGCCGGGTCCGCGGTAGATGAGTCCGGTGTACAGCTGGACGAGGCTGGCGCCGGCGTCGAAGAGACGCCGCGCGTCGTCCGGTTCAAGGATGCCGCCCACGCCGATGACCGGCAGCCGCCCGCCCGCCTCCCGGTGGACAAACGCGACCACGGCCCGGGCCCGGGTGGCGAGCGGATGTCCGCTCAAACCACCCGGCGTCCCGGCCCGGGTCGTGTCCGCCGGCGCCAGCCCGCTACGGGCGAGCGTGGTGTTCGTCGCGATGACGCCGGCGACACCGCGGGCCAGGCAGACCTCGATCGCCTCGGCGATGGCCTGCTCGGTCAGGTCGGGCGCCACCTTCACCAGGATCGGCGTGGGGCGCCGCGGCCCGGCCAGGGTGACCGCCTCGGCCATGAGCGCGCGCAGCAGCTCGTCGAGCGTCGACCGGTCCTGCAACGAGCGCAGACCCGGGGTGTTCGGCGAGCTCACGTTGACCGCCCAGTAGTCCGCATACGGGTGCAGCCGCCGCATGCTGGCGACGTACTCCCCGGCCGCCTCGGCCATCGGCGTCAGCTTCGACTTGCCCAGGCTGATGCCGAGCGGTACGCCGAGCCCGCCGCGGCGGCGCAGCTCGCCCAGCCGGTCGGCGAGCGCGCTCGCGCCGGCGTTGTTGAACCCCATCCGATTGATCAACGCAGCCGAATCGGGCAACCGGACCAGCCGGGGCCGGTCGTTGCCCGGCTGGGGCGCTCCGGTGACCGTGCCCACCTCGATGAAGCCGAAGCCCAGGGCGGGCCAGGCCGGCAACGCCAGCCCGTCCTTGTCCAGGCCGGCGGCGAGCCCCACCGGGTTGGGGAATGTGATCCCGAATGCCTGCGTCGGGGCGCTCACCGCATACCGGCGCCGCAGCACCGCGAGTAGGCGCGGTCGGCGGGCGAGCGCCGCCAGTCGGCGCAGCGTCCAGTCGTGCGCCGCCTCCGGATCCCCGCCGCCGATCCGGAACAGGAGCGGCCGGCCCACCCGCTCATAGACCCCCACCCCCTTTCCCGTCGATCTAGGGCTTGCGTACGTGATTGGAGATCGAACCATGTGCCTACGCCCTAGATCGACGAGGATGGGGGCGCAGGGTGGCGTGCAGCTCCTGCAGGGGCTGGACCGAGAGCTCGCCCCGGATGAGGGCCTCGATCCCCATCACCGCGGCCGCCGCCCCGGGCACCGTGGTGATGCAGGGCACGTCGGTGGCGACCGCCGCCGCGCGGATCTCGTACCCGTCGATGCGGGGCCCGCTGCCCTGCGGCGTATTGATGATCAGCGCGATCTCGCCGGCGGCGATGAGCGAGACCGCGTCCCGGCCGGACTCGCCATGCTCGAAGTGCTTGTGCACGATCTCGCAGGCGACCCCGTGGCGGCGCAGCACCTCGCCGGTGCCGGTGGTGGCGACGATCTCGAAGCCGAGGTCGGCCAACCGCTTGACCGGGAAGATCATCCCTCGCTTGTCCCGGTTGGCCACGGTCACCAGGACCTTCCCGTGG
This sequence comes from uncultured Actinomycetota bacterium, assembly GCA_963753485.1. Lineage (GTDB taxonomy): Bacteria > Actinomycetota > Actinomycetes > Mycobacteriales > Micromonosporaceae > CAWDLX01. The sequence continues at coordinate 144,594 of CAVWCL010000001.1, forward strand.
GTCGGCAGCGACCCGTACGCGGCCGCCTGCGACTTGGCGAAGGCGTGGCCGAACGAGACGTCGATGCCCATGACCTCGCCGGTGGACTTCATCTCCGGACTCAGGAGGTTGTCCAGCCCGCGGCCGTCGGCGGTGCGGAAGCGTTTGAACGGCAGCACCGCCTCCTTCACCGCGATCGGTCCACCCACCGGCGACGAGCCGCCGTCACCGGTGGCCGGCAGCAGCCCCTCGGCCCGCAGCTCGCCGATGGTGGCGCCGAGCATGATCCGGGCGGCCGCCTTGGCCAGCGGCACCGCGGTCGCCTTGGAGACGAACGGCACGGTGCGCGACGCCCGCGGGTTCGCCTCCAGCACGTAGAGCGCGTCGTCCTTCAGCGCGTACTGGACATTGAGCAGGCCCCGGACCCCGACGCCGTGGGCGATCGCCTCGGTGTAGCGGCGGATCGTGACCACGTCGGTGGAGGCGAGCGTGATCGGCGGCAGCGCGCAGGCGGAGTCTCCGGAGTGGATACCGGCCTCCTCGATGTGTTCCATGATCCCGCCGAGGTACACCTCGCCGGTCGCGTCGACCAGGGCGTCCACGTCGATCTCGATCGCGTCGTCGAGGAAGCGGTCCACCAGCACCGGGTGGTCTGGTGAGATCTCGGTGGCCCGCCCGATGTACGCCCGCAGAGTCGCGTCCTCGTACACGATCTCCATGCCGCGACCACCGAGCACATAGGACGGACGAACCAGCACCGGATACCCGATCTCGTCGGCGATGACCCGCGCCTCGTCGAATGAGGTGGCCAGCCCGTGCGCCGGCGTCAGCAGGCCCGCCTCGCCGAGGAGACGGCCGAACGCGCCGCGCTCCTCGGCCAGGTGGATCGATTCCGGCGAGGTGCCCACGATCGGTACCCCGGCCGCCTTGAGTCGCCCGGCCAGGCCGAGCGGGGTCTGCCCGCCCAACGCCACGATCGCGCCGACCACTCCCGGGCCGCCGCCGGCCCGGCCGGACGCGTGCTCGGCATGCCACACCTCGAGCACGTCCTCGAAGGTGAGCGGTTCGAAGTAGAGCCGGTCGGCGGTGTCGTAGTCGGTGGAGACCGTCTCCGGGTTGCAGTTGACCATCACGGTCTCGTACCCGGCCGCCCGCAGCGCCATCACCGCGTGCACGCACGAGTAGTCGAACTCGATACCCTGCCCGATCCGGTTCGGCCCCGAGCCCAGGATGAGCACCTTCGCCCGGTCCGACGCAGCGACCTCGGTCTCCTCATCGTAGCTGGAGTAGTGGTACGGCGTGGCCGCCCGGAACTCGGCCGCGCAGGTGTCGACCGTCTTGTAGACCGGGCGCAGGTCGAGGCGGTGGCGCAGCACCCGGACCCCGTCCTCGCCGGCCAGCTCCGGGCGCAGCGCGGCGATCTGGCGGTCGGCCAGCCCAGCCCGCTTGGCTCGCCGCAGCAGGGCCAGGTCGAGCACGGCGGCGGCCATGATCTCGGCGCGCAGGTCGACCAGCGACGCGACCTGGTCGACGAACCACCCGTCGATGCCGCTCGCCGCACTCACCTGGGCCACGCTGCCACCCAGCCGCAGCGCCCGTTCCACCGTGTAGAGCCGGCCGTCGTGCGGGGTCGCGACCGCGTCCAGAGTGGACTCCAGGGTTGCCCCGGCCGGATCCTCGACGCTCCAGAACCCGGCCGCCGTCGTCTCCATCGAGCGCATCGCCTTGTTCAGCGCCTCGGTGAAGTTGCGGCCCAGCGCCATCGCCTCACCGACCGACTTCATCGTCGTGGTCAGCTCCGGGTCGGCACCGGGGAACTTCTCGAACGCGAACCGCGGAATCTTGACCACCACGTAGTCCAGCGCCGGCTCGAACGCCGCCGGGGTCTGCCCGGTGATGTCATTGTCGATCTCGTCGAGGGTGTAGCCGATGGCGAGCTTCGCGGCGATCTTCGCAATCGGGAAGCCGGTGGCCTTCGAGGCCAGCGCCGACGAGCGCGACACCCGCGGGTTCATCTCGATCACGACGAGCCGGCCGTCGACGGGGTTCACCGCGAACTGGATGTTGCAGCCGCCGGTGTCCACGCCCACCGCACGCAGCACCGCGATGCCGAGGTCACGCATCGACTGGTACTCCCGGTCGGTGAGGGTCATCGCCGGCGCCACCGTGACCGAGTCGCCGGTGTGCACGCCCATCGGGTCGATGTTCTCGATCGAGCAGACCACGACCACGTTGTCGTTGCGGTCGCGCATCAGCTCCAGCTCGAACTCCTTCCAGCCGAGCACGCTCTCCTCGACCAGCACCTCGCCCACCGGCGACGCGGCCAGCCCGGCACCGGCGAGGCGGTCCAGCTGGGCCGCCGTGCGTGCCAGCCCGGAGCCAAGGCCGCCCATGGTGTACGAGGGGCGGATGACCACCGGCAGACCCAGCTGCGCCGCCGTCTCGTGCACCTCGGCCAGGGTGTGGCATACCCGGGACCGGGGAACGGCACCACCGGCGTCGGCCACGATCTCCTTGAAGAGCTGTCGATCCTCGCCACGGCGGATGGCGTCGATGTCGGCTCCGATGAGGCGCACCCCGAACTTTTCGAGGATGCCGGCCTCGTGCAGGGCGACCGCGGTGTTCAACGCGGTCTGCCCACCGAGGGTCGCCAGCACCGAGTCCGGGCGCTCGCGGGCGATCACCTTCTCCACGAACTCCGGCGTTATCGGCTCGATGTAGGTCGCGTCGGCGAACTCGGGGTCGGTCATGATGGTGGCCGGGTTCGAGTTGATCAGAGACACCCGCAGACCCTCGGCCCGCAGCACCCGGCAGGCCTGGGTGCCCGAGTAGTCGAACTCGCACGCCTGCCCGATGACGATGGGCCCGGACCCGATGACCAGCACGTGGGCGATGTCGCTGCGCCTAGGCATGAGCCGCGGTCCCTTCGACGCACCCGAGGAACCGGTCGAAGAGCGGGTCGGCGTCGTGTGGTCCGGCCGCCGCCTCCGGGTGGTACTGCACGGTGAAGGCGGGCACATCGCGGCAGCGCAGTCCCTCGACCACGCCGTCGTTGAGGCAGACGTGGCTCACCTCGACCAGCCCGAACTCCGTCTCGACCGCGGCTTCGGGGCCCGCCCGGACCGCGAAGCCGTGGTTGTGCGCGCTCACCTCGACCCGACCGGTGCTCCGATCAAGCACCGGCTGGTTGATCCCGCGGTGCCCATAGCCGAGTTTGTACGTGTCGAAGCCGAGCGCGCGGCCGAGGATCTGGCTGCCGAAACAGATGCCGAGCAGGGGAATCCGCCGCCGCAGGACCTCCCGCGCGAGCGCGACCGGGCCGTCGGCGGTGCCCGGATCGCCCGGTCCGGGCGAGAGGAAGACCGCGTCCGGGCCGACCGCGAGCAGGTCCTCCAGTGTGGATGCTGCCGGCAGCACGTGGGTGGTCACCCCGCGGACGGCCAGGCGCCGGCCGATGTTGCGCTTGATGCCGAAATCGAGCGCGGCGACGGTGTACCGGTGCCGGCCGGTCGCGCTCACCGTGTACGGCCGCGGGGTGGAGACCTCGGCCGAGAGGTCGGCGCCGAGCATCGGGGGCGAGGCGAGCACCCGCTCGCGCAGCCGACCGGCATCGAAGTCCACACTGGAGATGCCTGCGCGCATGGCGCCCCGCTCACGCAGGTGCCGGGTGAGCGCCCGGGTATCTACCCCGCAGATGCCGACCACACCCTCGGCCGCCAACCGGTCCTCCAGGCCGGCAGTGCTGCGCCAGTTCGACGGCGTCCGGGCCGGATCGCGCACCACATACCCGGCCACCCAGATCCGATCGGACTCGTCGTCGTCCGGGTTGACCCCGGTGTTGCCGATGTGTGGCGCAGTCTGGATGACGACCTGGCGGTGGTAGGACGGGTCGGTGAGCGTCTCCTGATAGCCCGTCATCGCGGTGCTGAACACCGCCTCGCCCACCGTCTCGCCGACGCTGCCGTACGCCTCGCCGGCAAACGCGCGGCCATCTTCGAGCACCAGCAGAGCGGGTCGGCGTCGCACTACCGCACGGCCTTTCCGTCCAGCACCGTGGGCCGGCCGTGCCGGAACGTCGCGATCACCCGACCGGTCAGCTGCATTCCCTGGTACGGCGTGTTGCGGCTGCGACTGGCTAGCGCGACCGCCTCGACCGTCCACTGTGCCGCGGGGTCGAACAGGGTGAGGTTCGCCGGCCGGCCGGGTTCGGGGCCATGTCCGTGCTCGGCCAGCCCGGCTATCCGGGCCGGGGTGCGGGACATCCGCTCGGCCACCCCCGGCCAGCCCAGCTCGTCACCGACCGTGTCGACCACGATGGCGAGTGCGGTCTCCAGCCCCACCATGCCCGGGCGGGCGTAGGACCACTCACACTCCTTGTCCTGGACGGCATGCGGCGCGTGGTCGGTGGCGACCGCGTCGATGACCCCCTCGACCAGTCCGGCGCGCACCGCGGCCACATCGGCCGCGGTGCGCAGCGGCGGGTTCACCTTGAACACCGGGTCGTAGCCCTCGGCGCGCTCGTCGGTGAGCAACAGGTGGTGCGGCGTGACCTCCGCGGTGACCCGGATGTCGCGGCGCTTGGCCCAGCGCAGGATCTCCACCGATCCGGCCGTGGAGACATGGCACACGTGCAGCCGCGCGCCCACGTGCCCGGCGAGCAGCACGTCCCGGGCGATGATCGCCTCCTCGGCGACCGCCGGCCAGCCGGGCAGACCCAGGCGGGCGGAGACCTCCCCCTCGTGCAGCTGCGCGCCCTCGGTGAGGCGCGGCTCCTCCGCGTGCTGCGCGATCACGCCGTTGAAGGCCTTGACGTACTCAAGCGCCCGCCGCATCAGCCGGGGATCGCTGACACACTGCCCGTCGTCGGAGAAGATCCGCACCCGGGCGGCGGAGTCGGCCATCGCGCCCAGCTCGGCCAGCCGCTGTCCAGCCAGCCCGACGGTGACCGCGCCGACCGGTTGGACGTCCACGAGGCCGGCCTCCCGGCCCAGGCGCCACACCTGCTCGACCACCCCCGCGGTGTCGGCCACCGGGGAGGTGTTCGCCATCGCGCAGACCGCGGTGTACCCGCCCAGAGCCGCCGCCCGGGACCCGGTCTCGACCGTCTCGGCGTCCTCCCGGCCGGGTTCGCGCAGGTGGGCATGCAGATCCACGAGACCGGGCAGCGCGATCAGCCCGTCCGCCTCGACCACCTCGGCGCCCCGCGCCGACAGGCCCGGGCCGACCTCGACCACCAGGCCGTCGCGCAGCAGCAGGTCGGTCGGCTCCCCGTCGACGATCCGGGCGCCCCGGACCAGGTAGCTCATTTTTGGCTCGCTGCGCTCACTCATGGGCGGCCGCCGAGCATCAGGTAGAGCACGGCCATCCGCACGCTGACCCCGTTCGCCACCTGCTCGACGATGGTGGAGCGGGTCGAGTCGGCCACCTCCGGCGAGATCTCCATCCCCCGGTTCATCGGGCCGGGGTGCATCACGATCGCGTGGGCCGGCAGCGCCCGCATCCGGTGCGCGTCCAACCCGTACCGGCGGGCGTACTCGCGCTCCGAGGGGAAGAACGAGTCACCCATGCGTTCGCGCTGCACCCGCAGCATCATCACCACGTCGGCGCCGGGCAGCACCGCGTCCAGGTCGTAGCAGACGTCGACCGGCCACGACTGCACCCCCACCGGCAGCAGCGTGGGCGGCGCGACCACGGTGAGGTGGGCGCCCAGGGTGTGCAGCAGGTGCACGTTGGAGCGGGCCACCCGGCTGTGCAGCACGTCGCCGACGATGGCCACCTTGAGCCCCCCGAGCCGCCCGTGCCGGCTGCGCATGGTGTAGGCGTCCAGCAGCGCCTGCGTCGGGTGCTCGTGGGTGCCGTCGCCGGCATTCACCACGCTGCCCTCGACCCAGGTCGCCAACCGGTGCGGCGCGCCGGCGGCCGGGTGTCGGATGACCACGGCATCGGCCCCCATCGCCTGCAGGGTGAGCGCGGTGTCCTTGAGGCTCTCGCCCTTGGAGACGCTCGACCCCGATGCCGAAAAGTTGATCACATCGGCGCTCAGCCGCTTCGCCGCCGCCTCGAACGAGATCCGGGTCCGGGTCGAGTCCTCGTAGAACAGGTTCACCACCGTCCGGCCGCGCAGCGTCGGCAGCTTCTTCACCTGGCGCCCGGCGGTGCGGGCCATCTCGGTCGCCGTGTCCAGCACCGTGGTCGCCGCCTCGAGGCTCAGGTCGGCCGTGGTGAGCAGATGCTTCGTGCCCAGTGCGCTCATGCTCTGCTCCCCATCGCCCGGTCGCTTCCCGCCGCCCCGTCGCTTCCCTGGTCGCGTGGCACGATCCGGATGCCGTCGGTGCCGTCGATCTCGGCCAGCCGGACCTGGACGACCTCGTCGAGCGCGGTTGGCAGGTTCTTGCCCACGTAGTCGGCGCGGATGGGCAACTCGCGGTGGCCCCGGTCGACCATCACGGCGAGTTGCACCTGGCGCGGGCGGCCCAGGTCGGCGAGGGCGTCCAGCGCGGCCCGGATGGTCCGGCCCGAGTAGAGGACATCGTCGACCAGGATCACCCGGTGACCGTCGATACCGGCGGCCGGCAGCTCGGTCGGGCCGACCGGTCGGGCGGCGCGAAGCCGCAGGTCGTCGCGGTACAGCGTGACGTCGAGGGTGCCGGTGGGCACCTCGATCCCCTCGAAGGCGCGGATGCGGGCGGCCAGCCGGCGGGCCAGCGGGGCCCCTCTGGTCGGGATGCCCAGCAGGATGGTGTCGCGACCACCGTCGGTCTTCTCCAGCACCTGGTGGGCGATCCGGTCAACGATCCGGGTCAGATCGGCCTCGGAGGCGACCATTTTGCCCGCTCTGTCGGCATTGACCTGCCGATCATGACCATGATGAGTCATGTGACCGCCTTCCCCGCCTCACGGGACGGGTCGTTAAAGGACGTTGTACTGGTCAGTGAGCCTAGCAATCCTCGTGATGTAAGGAACGGCAGTGCCAGAACACTTGACCGCGTGTCGTGAGGAAAGTACCGTCACGCTCCGTAACGACTGCTGGGGAGAACCCCCGCGGCCTGTCACAGGGGAGTGTCTGATGGCTTCTGACTACGCCAAGTCTCTCGGCGCCCGGCTGCGCTCGATCCGCCAGCAACAGGGGCTGTCCCTTCAGGGCGTGGAGGAGAAGTCCTCCGGACGCTGGAAAGCGGTCGTGGTCGGCTCGTACGAGCGCGGCGACCGGGCCGTGACCGTGTCCCGCCTGGCCGAGCTGGCTGACTTCTACCGGGTGCCGGTCGCGGAGCTGCTCCCCGAGGGCGGTTCCGCCCGTACCGACCCGGGCAACAAGATCGTGCTCGACCTGGAGAAGCTCTACGACCACGCGAACGACGAGCTCGCCTACGTCGCCAAGTACGCCCGCGCCATCCAGCAGGCCCGGGGCGACTACAACGGCCGGGTGCTCTCGATCCGGGCCGACGATCTGCGGGCGCTCGCCATCGTGTACGACGACTCGCCGACCGGTCTGGTGGACCGCCTCACCGAGCAGGGCGTGCTCGTGGACGACCCGCGCGCGTTCTTCAACTCCTGACTCATCTCAGTTGGTCCGGGACTGGCCGCCCGGTGACCGGGGAGCGTAGTCGGCGATCCGGCCGAGCAGGCCGTTGACGAATCGCGGGGAGTCGTCGGTGGAGAGTTCGCCCGCCAGCGCGACCGCCTCCGAGATGGCCACCGCGTCGTCGATGTCGTCGCGGTAGAGCAGTTCGTACACGGCGATCCGGCAGAGGTTGCGATCCACCGCCGGCATCCGATCCAGGGTCCAGCCCTCGGCGTACGAGGAGAGCACCTCGTCGATCGCCGCCGCGTGCTCGGCCACCCCCTCGACGATCTCCACCGCGTACGCCAGGTGCTCGGGCCGGTCGGGACCGCGGCGGGCCAGGGTGTCGGCGAGGATCTGGGTCGCGGAGACGGCTCGCAGGTCGGCCGAGTAGAGCACGTCCAGGGCGCGGCGGCGCGACTTGCGGCGGGACGGGTTGTAGCCGGTCGGCGCGCGGCGGGGTTCAGGCACGGCCGAGATAGCGACCGTCGCGGGTATCCACCTTGATCTTCTCGCCGGTGGTGACGAAGAGCGGGACCATGACGGTGGCCCCGGTCTGCACGGTAGCCGGCTTGGTGCCCCCGGTCGACCGGTCGCCCTGCAGCCCGGGCTCGGTGTAGGTGATCTCCAGGACCACGCTGACGGGCAGCTCGAGGTAGAGCGGCACCCCTTGGTGGACCGCGATCGTCACCTCGGCCTCGGGCAACAGGTAGCTCTTCGCGTCGCCGACCGTGGCCGAGGGCACCGGCACCTGGTCGTACGAGGAGAGGTCCATGAAGATGTAGTCGTCCCCGTCGGCGTAGAGATACTGCATCGTGCGCTTGTCGACGGTGGCAGTGTCCACCTTGGTCCCCGCGTTGAAGGTGCGGTCCACCACCTTGCCGGAGAGCACGTTCTTCAGCGTCGTGCGCACAAACGCCCCACCCTTGCCCGGCTTGACGTGCTGGAACTCGACGACCGTCCACAGATCGCCATCGAGGTTGAGGACCAGTCCGTTCTTGAGGTCGTTCGTTGTGGCCATGGGAGGCGGGCGTCACTTTCGTCGAGGAGGGCCGGAACGCGCCCCAGCCTACCCGGCGATCCGCGCCGGTCGCCCGATGCCCGCGCCGGCTCGCCTCGGCTAGCCTGGGCGTCGTGGCGGCGGACGCACGAGGCACGCAGGCCGCGTCCTACCTCAGGATGCTGCTGGTACGACCGGGCGAACCCCGCTCGGTCTGGGAGCGGCGGGCCCATGATCCACGGCCGGGCATCGTCGACCACGCCGCGGTCGCCGGGGTGGTCAACCGGGCCGCCCGCCAGCCGCTGTCGCCGGAGACGATCGCCGCCGCGGTGGAGGGCGCCGCGCTCAGCGCACCGACCCTGGACCGGTTCATCGATGCGTTCAACCTCAACGGCCGCCACGCCACCCGCCTGCGGGACCTGCTGCGCGGCAGCGACGCGGTCCGGGTCATCACCGGATCGGCGTTGAGCGACCTGCGCCGCCAGATCGGCCCGCCCCGCCACGAGACGCTCGCCGTGCACGAGCTGCACACCCTCGGTCCGGACGGGCTGCCGGCCGAGCACCAGACCATCCAGGTCATCAAGTCTACTGTGGACTCGCTCGAGACGTATCCGTTCCGGTTCGACACCGACCAACTGGCGGTCGAGGTCGTCCGGGGTGGACACGTCGGCGACCTGTACCGGTTTGACGAGCACCTCTTCGGCTTCGACATCGTGCTCGACCGGCCGCTCGCCGCCGGCGAGACGACCCTGCTGCACTACCGCCTCACGTTCCTTTACCGCACGGCGCCGCCGACCGAGTTCCGCCGCGGTGTGCTCGGCACCATGCGCGACGTGACCCTGTGGGTCCAGTTCCACCCGCAGAAGGTGCCCGCGCGGGTCTGGCAGGCCCGGTGGGACCGGCTCGACCACGCCGCTGTCATCGAGGAACAGGTGGTGGAGCTGGACGGGGAACTCTCCGCCCAGGCCCGCTACGACCGGGTGGACGACTCGATTCTCGGCTTCCGCTGGTCCTGGGAGTAACCCAGACCGTAGGCGCACGCCTCGCCAGTCGATCTAGGGCGTAGGCACACGATTGGAGATCGAACCGTGTGCCTACGCCCTAGATCGACGGAAGATTACTCCGCGTGCGAGCCGGCGTGGGTGGTGGTCGGCACCGGCTCGCCGCCGACCCAGACGGTCTTGAGGTTGCAGAACTCCCGGATCCCGTGCGCCGACAGCTCCCGGCCGTACCCGGAGTTCTTCACCCCGCCGAAGGGCAGTTCGGGGAACGAGGTGACCATGCCGTTGATGAAGACCGCGCCGGCGTCGAGGTCCTCGGCGAAGCGCGCCTGCTCCGACGCGTCGGTGGTCCAGGCGTTGGCGCCCAGACCGAAACTGGTGGCGTTGGCCAGCTCGACCGCTTCGGCGTAGGAGTCCACCCGGAAGAGTCCGGCGACCGGGCCGAAGACCTCCTCGGTGAACATGCGCATGTCCCGGGTGATGCCGGTGACCACCGTCGGCGGGTACCACCAGCCGGGCCCGTCCAGCCGCTGCCCTCCACACAGGACAGTGGCACCGAGCTGGGTGGCGTCATCGACCAGCTCCTCGACGTCGATGCGACCCTGCTCGAGCGCGAGCGGGCCGATCCCGGTCGTGTCCTGCATCGGGTCGCCCACCACCAGGTCGGCCATGTGCCGGGTGAACGCGGCCGCGAACGCGTCGTAGACATCGGCGTGCACGATGAAACGCTTCGCCGCGATGCAGGACTGGCCGTTGTTCTGGCAGCGCGCGGTGGTCGCGACCCGGGCGGCCTGGTCGATGTCGGCTGAGGGCATGACCACGTACGGGTCGGAGCCGCCCAGCTCCAGCACGGTCTTCTTGAGCTCCCGGCCGGCGATCGCGGCGACCGCCCGGCCGGCCGCCTCGCTGCCGGTGAGCGTGGCCGCCCGTACCCGGGGATCGGTGAGCACCCGCTCGACCAGGTCCGAACCGATCAGCAGGGTCTGGAAGGCGCCCTCCGGGAAGCCGGCCCGGGCAAACAGGTCGCCCAGGTAGAGCGCGGTCTGCGGCACGTTCGAGGCGTGCTTGAGCAGGCCCGGGTTGCCGGCCATGAGCGCCGGGGCGGCGAAGCGCATCGCCTGCCACAGCGGGAAGTTCCACGGCATGACCGCGAGTACCGGGCCCAGTGGCCGGTACACCGCGTAGGCCCGGCTCGCCTTCACCGCCGCCGCGTCGGCCGGCTCGTCGCGCAGGAACTCCTCGGCGTGCGCGGCGTAGAACCGGCACGCGGTGGCGCATTTGGCCGCCTCCGCTTTGGCCGAGGCGAGCGTCTTGCCCATCTCGGTGGTCATCAGGGCGGCGACCTGGTCACGCTCGGCGTCGAGCAGATCGGCCGCCGCGGTCAGCCAGCCGGCGCGTTCGGCGAAGCTGGTGCGCCGCAGCGCTTCGAAGCCGCGCTCGGCGACGGCGAGACGGTGGTCGACCTCGGCCGCCGGCATGGGGTCGAATCGCTTGACGACCTCGCCGGTCGCCGGATTCGTGGTCGCAATCGCCATGGGTCCGTCCCCTTCACCGCTGGCGCCGTCGTGCCGCCCTCGGCGATGAACCTACCGGGTGCCGGCGGCCGGGGTACCCAGGCCGGCTGGGCTCACCGCCAACGGTCGCGGCCGAGCACCGTCATCAGTGAGGCCACCGTGGTCGCGTTGACGATCTGCTTCTTGCCGATCAGCTCGGCCACGGTGTCCAGCCGGACCCACTCCACGTACTCGGAGTCGAAGGTGTCGGTCGCCTCACTCACGTAGGCCGCACTGTCGGCGACGAAGATGTGGCACTGCGCGGTGGTCAGGTCGGCGCACGGCTGCAGGTAGAGCAACGCGCCCAGGTGTCCCGGACGCCAGCCGCTCACCTGCTCCACGTGGCGAGCCGCGGCCACGGCCGGCTCCTCGCCCGGCTCGATGCGACCGAGCGGGATCTCGTAGCCCCAGGTGTCGGTGACGAACCGGTGGCGCCACAACAGCAGCACCCGGCCGCTGTCGTTGACCACCACCGCGCCGGCGCTCGGGTCGACCGGGATCAGGCGATGGTCCACATGCCGGCCGTCGGGCAGGACGAGATCCGCGGACCGCACCTCGATGCTCTGGTCCTTGTAGAGCGACCGCTCCTCGTTGACCCGCCACTGCATCCGCCGAGTATCGCAGCGGATCTTGCATCGAGCCAGGCCAGCCCAGCCGAAGATCGGCACATCTGGATCTCGGGCGGCCGCCGGGGGATGATGGGCGGGCCGCCGATCACCGGCGACCCGATCAAGCCGGCCCCTCGCACTCGGCCGGCGAGAAGGAGGAAGACGTGCGAATCGTTGCCCGTGCGGGTGCCCTGATGGCCGCGTCGACCCTGCTCCTGGCGGCGGCCTGCTCGCCGCCCACGTCCTCGAACCCGGCCAGCAGCAGCGATGCGGCCAAGGCCACCAGCGCGGCAGACCTCGGTGGCCTACCCAAGCTCATCGACGCGGCCAAGAAGGAAGGCCAGCTCAACGTCATCGCCCTGCCGCCGGACTGGGCCAACTACGGCGAGATCCTCACCGCGTTCACCGCCAAGTACGGGATCAAGGTGAACTCGGCGCAGCCCGACGCCTCCAGCCAGGACGAGATCAACGCGGCCAAGCAGCTCAAAGGCCAGGGCAACGCGCCGGACGTGTTCGACCTCGGCACCGCGGTCGCGTCGGCCAACACCGCGATGTTCGCGCCGTACAAGGTCACCACCTGGGCCGACATCCCGGCCGCGCTCAAGGACGCCGGCGGAGTGTGGGTCAACGACTACGGCGGGTACATGTCGATCGGGTACGACTCCGGGAAGGTGCCGGCCCCGACCAGCGTCGCGGACCTGCTCAAGCCCGAGTACAAGGGCAAGGTCGCGCTGAACGGCGATCCCACCCAGGCCGGCGCGGCCTTCAGCGGCGTGGTCATGGCAGCGCTGGGCAACGGCGGCTCGGCCGACGACATCGCCAAGGGCGTCGACTTCTTTCACCAGCTCAAGCAGGCCGGCAACTTCCTTCCGGTGGATCCGACCCCGGCCACCATCGAGTCCGGCCAGACCCCGGTTGTCTTCGACTGGGACTACCTCAACGTCGCCCAGGGCGTGAAGCTGCAGGGCAAGATGTCCTGGAAGACGGTGGTGCCGGCGAATGCGGTCGTGGGCTCGTACTACGTACAGGCGATCAGCAAGGACGCGCCGCACCCCGCCGCGGCCCGGCTGTTCCAGGAGTTCCTCTACTCCGACCAGGGCCAGAACCTGTGGCTCAAGGGCGGCGCCCGGCCGGTGCGCGCCGACGCCATGAAGACCGCCGGCACTCTTGACGCGACCGCCTTCGCCGCATTGCCGGCGACCAGCGGTACGCCGGTCTTCCTCACCGACGCGCAGACCACCGCGGCGAAGAACTACCTGGCTGCCAACTGGGCCAAGTCGATCTCGTGACCGTGGCCACCACAACACGTCCGCCGTCCGGCCCGGACCTCGACCCGCAGCGCGGCGAGGTCCGGGCCGGCGGCTCCGCGGAGCAGCGCCGCCGCGGCCGGCGGTGGGCCCGCGGGCGGAGCCTGGTCGGGGTGGTGCCGTTCGGCGCCTTCGTCACCGTCTTCCTCGCCATCCCCACGCTGGTGGTCGCCGTCGGCGCGCTCAGCAGCGACACCGGTGGGTTCACCGTTTCCAACCTGCGCAACCTGGGCAGCTCGTACCTGTTGGAAGCGTTCGGGCGCAGCATCGTGCTCTCCGCGGTCACCGCGCTCATCGGCGCGGTGGTCGGCGGGCTGCTGGCGTACGCGCTCGCCACCGCGCGCCTCGGCAGCCTGCTGCGGCGGGTGGTGACCGCGGCGTGCGGGGTGTTGGCCCAGTTCGGCGGCGTCACGCTCGCCTTCGCCTTCATCGCCACCATCGGCCTGAGCGGCTTCGTCACCGTCTTCCTTCACGACCACCTGGGCGTGGACATCTACTCCGGTGGCGTCTGGCTCTTCGACCTGCCCGGGCTGATGGTCGTCTACACCTACTTCCAGATCCCGCTCATGGTCATCGTCTTCCTGCCGGCGCTGGACGGCGTGCGGCTGCAGTGGCGGGAGGCGACCGAGAGCCTCGGCGGGTCCACCTGGCAGTACTGGCGCCTGGTGGCCGCGCCCATCCTGGCGCCGGCGTTCCTCGGCGCCACCCTGTTGTTGTTCGCCAACGCGTTCTCCGCGTACGCGACCGCGGCCGCGCTGGTGAGCCAGGGCAGCCCGATCATCCCGCTGCAGATCCGGGGCGCGCTGACCAGTGAGGTCATCCTCGGCCAGCAGAACCTCGGCAAGGCCATGGCGCTCGGCATGATCGTTGTGGTCGCAGCCGTCATGTCCCTCTACGCCGCGCTCGCCCGCCGGGCCTCCCGATGGCTGGGCTGAACCGCCGCCGGGCGCGCCGGCAGACCGTGCTGCGCTGGAGCATCGTCGGCGTGGTGGGGGTGTACTTCGCGCTCCCGCTCGCCGCCATGCTCGAGTTCACCACCCGTGGTATCGGCGGTGCCCGCAGCGCGCAGACCTGGCAGCAGCTGCTGGACTGGCACCGGCTCAGCCAGGAGCACCCCGACCTGGCTGAGGGCATCATGAACTCGCTCGGGCTGGTCGTGCTCACCGTCGCCGGCATGCTCCTGCTGCTGGTGCCGACCGTGATCTGGGTACGGCTGCGCCTGCCCCGCCTGCGCCGGGCGATCGAGTTCGTCTGCCTGCTCCCGCTGACCATTCCGGCGATCGTGCTGGTGGTCGGGCTGGCGCCGGTCTACGCCTGGGTCACGTACTTCCTCGGCGGTTCCTCGCTGACCCTCGCCTTCGCCTACACGGTGCTGGTGCTCCCGTACGCCTACCGCGCGATCGACGCCGGGCTCTCCGGGATCGACGTGCGGACGTTGGCCGAGGCGGCCCGGAGCCTCGGCGCCGGCTGGACCACCGTGATGACGCGGGTGGTGCTGCCCAACATCCGCTCCGCGGTGCTGTCGGCCGCCTTCCTCACCGTCGCCCTGGTGCTCGGCGAGTTCACCATCGCGTCGCTGCTGAGCCGGAGCAACCTCCAGGTCTCGATCAACTTCCTGGGCAAGAGCAGCGCCCAGCTGTCGGTCGCGGTCTCGTTTGCGGCACTGGTCGTCGCGTTCCTGCTGCTGGTCGGGCTCACCTTCGCCACCGGCGGCCGGTCCTCGAGCACCCGGGGCGCGCAGTGACCAGCGTGCCGGTACGCCTGGAGGGCCTGCGGCGGCGCTTCGGCGCGGTGAGCGCCCTGGACGGGCTCGACCTCGACCTCGCCCCGGGTGAGCTGGTGGCGTTGCTCGGACCGTCGGGGTGCGGCAAGACCACGGCGCTGCGGGTGCTGGCCGGCCTCGAGGATGCGGACACCGGCCGGGTCCTGGTCGACGGCCACGACATCACCGACCTGCCCGCGAACCGGCGTGACATGGGCATGGTCTTCCAGGCGTACAGCCTCTTCCCGCACCTGACGGCGCGGCGCAACGTGGAGTTCGGGATGCGCCTGCGCGGGCGTACCGGCGATCGGAGCACGCGCGCCGCCGAGATGCTCGACCTGGTCGGCATCGGCTCGCACGCCGACCATTACCCGCACCAGCTCTCCGGCGGTCAGCAGCAGCGGGTCGCGCTGGCCCGGGCGTTGGCCATCCGGCCCCAGGTGCTCCTGCTCGACGAGCCGCTCTCCGCGCTCGACGCCAAGGTCCGGATCCAGCTGCGCGAGGAGATCCGCCGCATCCAGCTGGAGGTCGGCACCACGACGCTGTTCGTCACCCACGATCAGGAGGAGGCCCTGGCCATGGGCGATCGGGTCGGGGTCATGCGCGCCGGCCGGCTGGAACAGGTCGGGCCGCCGTCGGAGATCTACCAGCGGCCGGCGACCTCCTTCGTGGCGAACTTCGTCGGCCTGAGCAACCGGCTGGGCGGCCGGTACCGCGCCGGCGCCGTCGAGGTGCTCGGCGCCGCGCTGCCCCTGATCGATCCGGCGGGCGCCCCGGCCGACGGCACCGCGGTGACCGCGCTGATCCGCCCCGAGGCGGTCGACGTGGTGGTCGCCGACGTCGCCGGCTCGGCCCGGGTGCTGGCCACCAGCTTCCTCGGCCCGACCAGCCGGGTGACCCTCGCCCTCGCCGACGACACCATCCTCACCGCCCAGATCGCCAGCTCCC
This sequence comes from uncultured Actinomycetota bacterium, assembly GCA_963753485.1. Lineage (GTDB taxonomy): Bacteria > Actinomycetota > Actinomycetes > Mycobacteriales > Micromonosporaceae > CAWDLX01. Next base: position 160,313 of record CAVWCL010000001.1, read on the forward strand.
GGGTGCCTGATCTGTCACCGGGTACGCCGGTGCAGGTGCAGCTGCGCCCGATGCCGGTCGCGCTCGCCGATCAACCCGGGCCCATCGGTTAGCAAGGGCACCCGCTTAACGCTTTCCGTTGTAAAGGGTGCCCCTCCTAACAATCGCAGCGCGCGGGCAGGAGCCGTACCGACGGTCGGGGGCAGCGGGCCGGGGCGGCGGGCCGGCGCAGTGGCCATCGTGGATAGTGGGGCGATGGGTGTGCTCGTACTCGGCCACGACGACGTGAGAGCGCTGCTGCCGATGGCCGAGTGCATCGCGCTGATGCGCCAGACCCTCGCCGCCCTCGCCCGCGGGGACGGGCTGCAGCCGCTGCGCGCTGTGGTCCGCCCGCCCGGGCTGGCTGGGTTCATGGTGCTGATGCCGGGCGCGATCGGCCGGCCCGCCGCGACCGACGAGCCGGTCGCGCTCGGCGCGAAGGTCCTCGGAATCTTCCCCGGCAACCCCGCCCTGGGCAAGGACGCCCACCAGGGCCTCGTGCTACTGCTGGACCCGGGTACGGGTGAGCTCCAGGCGATCCTCGACGCGTCGGCCATCACCGAGATCCGCACCGCCGCGGTGTCGGCGGTGGCCACCGACGCGCTCGCCCGGCCGGAGGCGAGTCGGCTCACCGTGATCGGCGCCGGCGTGCAGGCCCGCGCGCACGTGGCCGCCATCGCCTCGATCCGCCAGCTCTCGGCAGTCCGGATCGTGGGCCGGGATCCGGATCGGGCCCGGTCGCTGGCCGCGGCGACCGCCGACGAGCTGGGCCTGCCGGTGACTGCCCGTGAGTCCCCGGCCGACGCGGTGCACCAGGCCGACATCGTGGTCACCGCGACCTCGAGCGCGCAGCCCGTCCTGCGTCGGGAGTGGGTGGCCGACGGCGCGCACATCAACGCGGTCGGGGCCTGCGTGCCCACCGCCCGGGAGCTGGACACCGCCACCGTCGCCGCCGCCCGGATCTTCGTGGACCGCCGCGAGTCCGCGCACGCCGAGGCGGGCGACCTGGTGATCGCCGAGGCCGAGGCCGGCCTCGGCCAGGAACACATCGTGGCCGAACTCGGCGAGGTCCTCATCGACGCCGCACCCGGCCGTCGGGACGCCGACGAGATCACCGTGTTCGAGTCGTTGGGGCTGGCGGTCGAGGACCTGACCGCGGCGGCGTTCGTCCGGGCGCGGGCGATCGCGTCCGGGCGCGGCACGGTGGTGCCGTGGTGAGGCGAGCCGACCCGGTGGGCCGGTCGGGAGCCCACCGGGACGACAGGTTTGTCACAGCTCAGCCATAGGCATAACCCGGGCCACGGTGTCACTCTCTAGGCATGACGGCACGGGCCCGGGGATTGCGACGGATCACTCTCGTCAGCCGCGGGCTGGCGGTTGCCGGAGTCGCCGGGTCGCTAGCCTTCGCCGGACTGGCCCGCGCCGACACCCACCTCGTCGGCACCCCGCCGACCACTCCCACGCCGACCACTCCCACGCCGACCCCGACCGTCGCCAAGACCACCACCAAGCCACCCGTACGCACGCCGCCGCGCCACCAGGCTCCGCAGGTCACCGAAACCGACCAGGAGCCGCAGGTCACCACCGGGGGATCATGAGATGCCGCTGGTCGAAACCCTGCCGGTGGGTTCGGACACTGCGCAGTGGAGCGTCTGGGGCACGCTCGCGCGGATCGTGGTGACCGGACGGGCGCGCGTTGAGGACGCCCGCCACCTGGTCGAGGAGGAGCTGGCCGGCGTCGATCGGGCGTGCAGCCGGTTCCGCCCGGACGCCGAACTGGCCAGCGTCGGCGAACCCGGGCGGCTGGTCACCCCGCTGCTGGCCAGCCTCGTCCGGGCGGCTCTGACCGCGGCCCGGCGTACCGGTGGCGACGTCGACCCGACCGTGGGCACGGCGCTGCGACGCCTGGGTTACGACCGGGACTTCGCCGCGCTCTGCGCGGTGCCGGGCGCTCCCGGTGCCTACCTGGCCCACCCGGCTCCCGGCTGGCGGCGGGTGCGCCTGGACGGTCGGCACCTCACCGTCCCCGCCGGCATCGAGCTGGATCTCGGCGCGACCGCCAAGGCGGTCGCGGCCGACCGGTGCGCGGCGCTGGTCGCCAGCCGGCTTGGGGGTGGCGTGCTGGTGAGTCTCGGCGGCGACCTGGCCACCGCCGGTGCGGCACCAAGCGGTGGTTGGCGGGTGTTGGTGCGCGACCACCCGGCCGACCCGTCGGGCACGGTGGCGGTTCCAGCCGGCGCCGCCATGGCCACCTCCAGCACGGTGAGCCGTACCTGGCCCGGCCGCGGGTGCGAGCGGCACCACATCCTGGACCCGGCGACCGGACTGCCGGCGACGCCGGTGTGGCGCACCGTCACCGTCGCGGCCCGTTCCTGCGTACGGGCGAACACGGCGAGCACCGCCGCCGTGGTACGCGGCCGCCGCGCGCTGGCCTGGCTGCGCCGACTGGGCGTGCCGGCCCGGCTGGTGGACGCCGGTGGCGCGGTGCACACGGTTGGCGGCTGGCCCGCGCACACCCCAGCGGAAGCGGCCGCCGACGCGCTTGCATCCGCGGAGGCGGCATTATGACCGTGGAGACGCTGTGGTATCTCGGCCGCGGCACCGGGCTGGTCTCCACGGCCCTGCTGAGCCTCGTGGTGGTGCTCGGCATCGTGAACCGGTCCAGCCGGCCGGTGGCCGGCCTCCCCCGGTTCGCGATCGCGGTGATCCACCGCAACGCGAGTCTGCTCGCCGTCGCGTTCCTCGCGGTACACGTGCTCACGCTGCTGCTGGACCCGTTCGCCCGGCTGCGCGTGTACGACCTGGTCCTCCCGTTCGTCGGTCAATACCGCGCGTTCTGGCTCGGCCTGGGCACGCTGGCCCTGGACCTCATGGCTGCCATCGTGGTGACCAGCCTGCTGCGCCACCGCCTCGGCGTGCGCGCCTGGCGCCTGATCCATTGGGCCGCGTACGCCGCGTGGCCGGTCGCGATCGCGCACAGTATCGGCACCGGCACCGACAACACCTCGCCCTGGCTGCTGATCACGGTGGCCGTGAGCGTGGCGGGGGTGCTCGGGGCGATCGCGTGGCGCCTGTCCGACCGCTTCACCGAAGACCCGGCAACCGCGGCGGCCCCGGCTTGGCGCCCGCCGGCCCCGGTCGGCGGTGCCCGGGCCCCGGCCGGAGGCCCCCGATGACGGCGCGGATGGCCGCATGACGGCCATGACGCGTACGGGTACGCGACGCCTGCTCGGGCACGCCGAGGTGGATTTCGCCGCCCACGAACGCCGGCTCGGACCGCTGCCCTGGCAGGGTGGGCCGCGCCGGCTGGTCGCCATGGTGGAGGCGGCCGGTCTGACCGGTCGCGGCGGCAGCGGCTTCCCGACCTGGCGCAAGATGGCCGCGGTGGCGGCCACCGGCCGGAAAGCGGTCGTGGTCGCCAACGGAGCCGAGGGTGAGCCGGCCAGCGCCAAGGACCGCACGCTGCTGCTGGAGGCACCCCATCTCGTCCTGGACGGCCTGCAGCTCGCGGCCGAGGCGGTGGCGGCCAGCCGGGTCTACGCCTACGTCCGGGCCGACGCGGCGGACACGCTGTTGCGGGCGGTGAACCAGCGGCGCCGGCGCGACCGGTACCGGGTCGCGATCGCGGCGGCACCCTCGACCTTCCTCGCCGGCGAGGAGTCGGCGGTGGTGGCGGCCCTCGACGGCCGGCCGGCGCTGCCGCGCGACACCGTCCGCCGGGTGTTCGAGGCCGGGGTCGGCGGTGCGCCGACGCTGGTGCAGAACGTGGAGACGCTGGCCCACCTCGCGCTCATCGCCCGCCTCGGGCCGGCGTGGTTTCGCCAGCTGGGCACCGCGAGCGAGCCGGGCACCCTGCTGGTGACGGTCAGCGGGACCGTCGCGATCCCCGGCGTACACGAGATCGCCTACGGCACCGGCCTCGGCGAGGTGGTCGCGGCCGCCGGCGGGGCCACCGCCCCACTGCAGGCGCTGCTCATCGGGGGTTTCCACGGAGTGTGGGCGGCCACGCTACCGCAGACGCCGCTCTCGCACGCCGGCCTGCGCCCGCTGGGTGCCAGCCCCGGCTCCGGGGTGCTGCTCGCGCTGCCGGTAGAACGCTGCGGTGTGGTGGAGAGCGCCCATGTGCTGACCTTCCTGGCCGAGCAGAGCTCAGGTCAGTGCGGGCCTTGTCTCAACGGGCTGCCACGGCTCGCCGCGACCTTCGCCGCCCTGGCCCGGGCGGAGCGCGACCCGCGGTTGCCGGCGCAGGTCGAGCACCTCGCAGCGCTGGTCAGCGGGCGGGGTGCCTGCCACCATCCGGACGGTACCGCCCGTTTCATCCGTAGCGCGCTGCATGTGTTCGGCCCGGAGGTCGCGCTGCACCTGACCGGGCGGTGCAGTCTGCGATGACCCGCCTGCACATCGACTGGACCGCCTGCGCCGGCCGGGGCCTGTGCACCGAACTGCTGCCTGAGCTGCTCGGGCGGGATGAATGGGGTTATCCGATCCCCCTCAGCGCCCGCGAGCCGCCGGTGCCTGACGAGTTGGCCGAGCCGGCAAGACTCGCCGTAAGCCAATGCCCGCGGCTGGCGTTGCGCCTGGTCACCGAGTAGCCCGTCATCGGAGCCGGAGCGGGGACCAGATCGGCCGTGTGATCCCCGCTGGAATCCGCGCCGTACAGGCCACCGCAGGTCTGCCTTTCAGATGTCGCGCCGACGGGTGCGCAGCACGCCCACCGCGCCGAGCAGCACCGCGTACCCGATCATGACAAGCAGGCCAACCCACTGCGCAGGCGCGTGGTCGAACGCCTGCCCGGGTGTGATCATCACCAGCGACGCGATCGCCGGGGCGGCAACTGGAGCCGCGAGCACCCAGGTGTGGTGGTAGGCGAGGTAAATCAGGTTGAACGCGGCCAGGACGGCCGCGGCGCCGCCGAGGTAAACCGCCATGGCGGTGACCACGGCGGCGATCTGGCTGCGGAACAGGCTGCCCAGCCCGACGCCGAAGATCGCCCACATGATGTAGGCGAGCAGGTTCAGCAGCGTCGACCGTAACGGGATCCAGTCGGCCAACGAGACGTTGAAGTGCTGGCTGCTCTCGTAGATCGGCGTCGCGATCAGGTTCAGCAACGCCGACACAGCCCAGAACAACGCACCGAACACGATCGCGGCGGCGAACTTGGCCACCACGACCGAACCCCGGCGCGGACTGATCAGGAACGTGGCCGTCGCGGTCTGGTGGGCGTACTCGTTGGTGACGGTCAGCACGCCCAGCAGCATCGCCAGCAGGACCCCGAAGAACTGGCCGGAGGTCATCATGTCGGCGACGATCGCCGCGTGCCCGGCATAGGTTTTCGCCTGCACGGCCTGTGCCGCCGCCTGCGCCCGCTCACCGGCCGGGAACTGATCCAGCGGCGGGTACATTTCGTAGTGGTGGCTGGCTCCGTTGCGCAGCAACGCCCACGCCGTGACCAGCATGACGCCGATCAGGAACAGCCACCACAGCTTGGTGGTGCGGATCTTCATGATCTCGGCCCGCACCTGCCACACCGGGTTGGTACGCGGGTGGTGATCCCGCGCGAGCGCCGGGCTCTCGAGAATGGTCATCGAATGGCCGCCTGTCCGGTCAGTTCGAGGAAGACATCCTCGAGGTCGGGACGTTCGGTGGTGAGCTGCTGCAGGCTGATCCCGGCCCGGCGGGCGGCCTCGCCAATCGCGGCCGAGTCGACGCCGATGATGTACAGGCCGTTGTCGGCGGCGGGCGTGACGAGCGCCGTCTCGCCCAGCTCCGCCCTCAGCTTGTCCGGGTCCGATGTGTGCACCAGGGTCCGGGTCGGCCGGGCAAGGGAATCGAGCACCGAATCCACGGTTCCATGCGCGACCAGCTTGCCGTGCGCGATGATGACGACGTCGTCGGCCAGGGTCTGGACTTCGGCCAGCAGATGACTGGAGACCAGAACCGTGCGGCCCCGGTCGGCCAGACCACGCAATAGGTCGCGCAGCCACCGGATGCCCTCGGGGTCCAGGCCGTTGGCCGGCTCGTCGAGGACCAGGACGCCAGGGTTGCCAATGAGTGCCGCCGCGATCCCCAGCCGCTGGCGCATGCCCAGCGAATATCCCTTGAACGAGCGACGGCCCGCAGCGCTCAGGCCCAGCAACGCCAGGACCTCGTCGGCGCGCTCCAGCGGAACTCCGCCCGCACGGCACAGGACCCGCAGATGGTCGCGGCCAGTGCGGCCCCGATGCGCGGCGGCGCCTTCCAACACCGCCCCCACCCGGCGGATCGGCCGAGCCAGTTCTGCGTATCGTGACCCGTCGATGGTGGCAGAACCGGCGGTCGGCTGCGCCAAGCCCAGGAGCATCCGCAGCGTCGTGGTCTTCCCCGCGCCGTTAGGCCCGAGGAAACCGGTCACCCGGCCCGGCTCAACGACAAACGTCAGACCGTCGACCGCCGTCAGCTCACCGAACCGCTTCGTCAGGTCCGACAGCGTCACCCGGCCGGGACCTCCACCCCACGGTGCGGGCAAGGCGGCCAGTGGTCCGGACGGACCACCTGAGAACTGGATCGCGGGCAGGGCCCCGCCGTACCGGTCCCCACCACCGGTACTTCGTGCCCGACGCTGGGTCAACCAGTAGGCACCGCCACCGATCAGCAACAATGCCGCCAAAATGATCACCGAGTGGCCCTCCGGGGAGTGGGATACGACTGCCATCCGGGCAGAAGTCTATATAGCAAGAGAAGTTTACGGCAAGACCGCTCCGCGCCCTCAGAGGGGGCAGTGTGGGGCGGGGCTGGAGGGGGCAACGTATCGGCCGTTTGATCCGCGCCAGGAGCGGGAATCACCGGTCACGGCACACCGCCCACCGGAGATCGGTCGCTGGCCCCATCAGCGGCGGCATCCGACCGTAGGGTGGGAACGTCGGACGGAGCGGCTGCGGCCCCCATGAACGAGCGCTGGACGCATAGGATGGCTGGGGGCCATTCCGCCGGCGGGGCGACCGCGGTCATCAGGTGGAGATGGACGGGGCGACCAGCGAGGACGCCACAGGAGTCGTGCGATGGAAGCGCTAGGCGGCTGCGCGGGCCGGGGCAGGGTGGTCGGCGTGGGGTCGGCGGCCCACGGCCGGCGTGCCGGTGGCGCCGTCGACCCGGACCTCGCCGCCAGCGCGGTTCGCCGGCGAACGGATGGCCGGCGAACCAGAAGTGCCCTGACGTGCTGATCCGGGTCGAGTCGCTCTCCCTTCGCCGGATCCGCCAGCTCGGCTTCGCCGGAGGCTGCGTCCTGGTCCTGGGCGGCCTCGTGGCCGGCGTCCTGCCCTGGCGCGACGTGCTGAGCATGCCGCCATCGATCCTGCACCTGCGCAGCTACACGGTGCCCGCGGTGGCCTGCGTTTTCGTCGGCGTGGCGCTGCTGCTGCTGGCCTGGTGGCGGCTGGGCATCGTGATTCACGGCAGCCCGCTCTACGCCCGGCTGGGCACCGCGGCATCGCCCGACGGGGAAGTCACCGACCCGACCAGCCCCCGTATCCGGGACCTGGCGGTGACCTTCGGCTGGTGGGCGGCGCCCCTGCTGGCGGCGGTGCCACTGTTCAGCCGGGACGTCTACAGCTACATCGCCCAGGGCTCGATGACCGTGCAGGGCATCGACTCGTACACGTTCGGTCCGGCGATCCTGGGCGCCCCGCTCGCCCTCGACGTGCCGGCGATCTGGCTCTACACGCCGGCCCCGTACGGTCCGGTCTTCCTCAGCCTCGCCGCGAATGTGGCCCGGATCACCGAGGACTCGACCCGGCCGGGCATTCTGGGCATGCGGGTGCTGGCGCTGGCCGGCATCGCCCTGCTGCTCTGGTCGGTGCCGCGAATCGCCCGGGCGTACGGGATCAACCCGGCCTCGGCGGTCTGGCTCGGCGTGCTGAACCCGCTCGTGGTCCTGCATCTGGCCGCGGACGCCCACAACGACGCGCTGATGCTTGGCCTGATGTGCTCCGGCCTGGCGCTCGCCCTGCACCGGCGGCCGGCGATCGGCGCCGCCCTGATCACCTTGGCCGCGCTGATCAAGGCCCCGGCCGCGCTGGCACTGGTGTTCCTGGTGCCGATGTGGGCCGCCACCATGGCCGGCCGGGCGCGGTGGCTGCGCGCCGGCGCGGCCACCGGAGCCATCGTGGTCGGGGTCGCGGTGATGGTCACCGCGATGGCCGGGACCGGGTACGGGTGGGTCGGCGCGCTGGACACACCGGCGATCGCACACACCTGGACCTCGGTGCTCACCGACATCGGCTACTGGACCGGCCTGCTGCTCACGGCGACCGGTGTCGGCACCATGGATCAGGCACTCTGGTGGTGGCGGGCCGCCGGCCTGGTCGCCGCGGCCGCGGTCTGCCTGGCCATGCTGCGCCGCCACGACCGGATCCGCCCGATCGTCGGTCTCGGGTTGGGCATGGGTGCGGTTGTCGTCCTCGGGCCGGTCATGCACCCGTGGTACCTGCTCTGGGCGATCGTGCCGCTGGCCGCCGCGGCGGCGGCGGTCCGGCTGCGCCGTGCCCTGGTCGTCGTCTCGGTGGCGTTCACGCTGCTGGTGCTGCCCGGCGGCGTGCTGCCGGGCATCCCCGCGGTCACCGGCGCCATCCTCGGTGCGGGCGCGGTCTTCCTGGTGGACCGGCTGATCAACAGCGCCGAATGGCGGCTGCGGGCGGTGTCAGCCCTGGAGGCGGCCCGCCAGGTGCTCAAGCGCGAGCCGGTAGCCGTCCACGCCCAGACCGCAGATCACCCCGGTGGCTACCGCCGAGATGACCGAGTGGTGGCGGAACTCCTCGCGCGCATGGATGTTGGAGATGTGCACCTCGACCAGCGGCGCGCGCAGCAGGGCACAGGCGTCGCGGAGCGCGTACGAGAAATGCGACCACGCCCCGGGGTTGAGCACGACCGCGGTCGCGTCATCGGCGGCCTGGTGCAGCCAGCCGATCATCTCGGCTTCGGCGTCGGTCTGTCGGACTTCGACCTCGAGTCCCCGTTCCTCGCCGACCCGCCCACACATCGCCACGAGCTCGGCGTACGTGGTCAGTCCATAGACATCCGTCTGCCGGGTACCGAGTCGGCCCAGATTGGGTCCATTGAGGACCAGTACCCTCATGAGGACACCTCCCGGTAGACATCGGCCAGCAGCTCCTCGGCTGGTCCGTCCAGAATAGACGGTCTGGCCAGCCCGTCCAGCACGACGAAGCGTAGCCGCGCGCCGCGCGACTTCTTGTCCACCCGCATCGCAGCCAGCAGCCGCGGCCAGGCGCCATCCTCGTGCCGCACCGGCAGCCCCAGCAACTCGAGCACCCGGCGGTGACGCGCGGCCGTCGGCCGGTCCAGCCGACCGACTCGGGCCGCCAGCGCCGCCGCGTAGACGAGCCCGACCGAGACCGCGTGCCCGTGGCGCCAGGTGTACCCCTCGACCTTCTCGATGGCGTGGCCCAGGGTGTGTCCGTAGTTGAGGATCTCGCGCGGACCCGACTCGGTGAGGTCGCGGGAGACCACGTCCGCCTTGACCCGCACGGCCCGCTCGACCAACTCCCGCAGCACCGCAGCCTTCGGGTCGATGCTGCCGGCCGGATCGGCCTCGACCAGGTCCAGGATCGCCGGGTCTGCGATGAAACCGCACTTGACCACTTCGGCGAGGCCGGCGGTGAGCTCGGCGGCGGGCAGCGTTGCCAGCGCAGCCAGGTCGCAGATCACCCCCGCCGGCGGGTGGAACGCCCCGACCAGGTTCTTGCCGGCGGCCGTGTTCACGCCGGTCTTACCGCCCACGGCGGCGTCCACCATGGCGAGCAGCGACGTGGGCAGCGGCACCCAGCGGACCCCCCGCAACCAGGCCGCGGCGACGAAGCCGGCCAGATCGGTGACGGCCCCGCCACCCACGCCGATGACCGCGTCGGTACGGGTGAACCGCGCGCCCCCCAACGTGTCCCAGCACCGGGCCGCCACCTCGAGCGTCTTGGCCGCCTCGGCGTCGGGGACCTCGATCGGGAGTACCGCCAACCCGTACTCGCCCAGCACCGCCCCGAGCCGTTCGACCCGGGCCGCCAGCGGGGCGGCGAAGACGACCGCGACCTGGGCGGCCCCCGGCAGCAGGGCCGGGACCCGGTGATCCAGGCCGGTGCCGACGGCGACCGGGTAGGGCCGCTCGCCGCCAACGTCGATCCGGGTGACCTCGTCCATCGGCCGGCGGTGCCCGGCGCTCAGAGCCGGGGTACGGCGGCGTGAGCCAGCGTCGCCGCGGCCTGCGCGGTGGCCGTCGGCGGCGTACCGGTGCTCGTGCGGGTCACGATCAGCACCAGGTACCGCCCGTGCGCCCAGACGTGGTACTGAGTCTGGCTGGGGTCGACGGTGTACAAGAACGCCGCGTCGCCGAGCCCGCTGACGCTCTTGGTGGCCGTGGTGTCCAGCATCCGCAGCATGGTGGCGACCACGTCCTCGGCGTACTCCTCGTGCTCCAACGACACCTCGACCGAGTCGTTGCCGTTCGCGGCCTGGTACTCGCACTGGCCGATGGTGTCGGTACGGGGCTTCAGCGAACCCGGCACGCCCAGGGCCTTCGCCGCCTCGGCCCCGGTGACCACCTGGCAGGCTCGGCCGGCCTTCGGCACCGGCGGCCCGCTGCCGGTCGCGCTGGGCGGCGTGGTGATGACCACCGGCGCGTGCGACCGGCCGGCGGTCGGGTCCGGTGCCGAGCAGGCAGCGATCAGGAACAGGGCGAGCGGGCCGGTAAGCGCGACCGCGGTACGTGAGCGCATCTATGCGTATCCTCCCGCCCGCCACGGTAGTGCAGGCGCGGGCGCACCTCTCCGGGGGCCGTCCGCTATGTCCGGCTGATCGGGTCCCGATGTGACCCGTCCGACTCCCCGGCTGCGGGCAGTGTGGCGAGCACCTCGGCGGCGACCTCGGCCGGGGATCGCCCGCCGGTGCTCACGGTGAGCGTGGCCACCTCCCGGTAGAGCGGGCGGCGCTGCTCCAGCAGGTAGCGCAGGGTGGCTCGCGGGTTCACCGCCAGCAGCGGGCGGCCGATGCCCAGCCCGACCCGGCTGACCGCGTCGGACACCTCGACGCCGAGGTGGACCACGGTGTGCCCGCGCAGGCGCTCACGGGTCTCCGGCGCCAGCACCGCCCCGCCCCCCAGCGCCAGTACGCCGTCGAACCCGGCGAGCGCGGCGGCCACCGCGGCCCGTTCCAGGGCCCGGAACGCGTCCTCCCCGTCGTCGATGAAGATGTCCGGCACCGGTTTGCCGGCGGTGGCCACGATGTCGTCGTCGGTGTCGCGGAAGGCCACCCCGAGCGCCTCGGCGAGGAGCCGACCGACGGTCGTCTTGCCCGCCCCCGGTGCCCCGACGAGCACGCATACCGGCCGGATCACCGGATCACCAGGTGTTCGAGGTAGCCAGCCAGGTTGCGGCGGATCTCGGCGACCGAGTCACCCCCGAACTTCTCGGCCGCCGCGTCGGCCAGCACCAGGGCCAGCATCGCCTCCGCGACGACCGCCGCCGCCGGGACCGCGCACACGTCCGAGCGCTGGTTGATCGCGGTGGCCGGTTCGCCGGTGGCCACGTCGACGGTCGCGAGCGGTCGGGTGAGCGACGAGATGGGCTTCATCGCCGCCCGGACCCGCACGGGCTCCCCGGTCGTCATCCCGCCCTCGAGACCGCCGGCCCGGTCGGTGAGCCGGCGCACCCCGGCCGCGGTCGGCACGATCTCGTCGTGGGCCTGTGAGCCACGCGAACGGGCCTGACTGAACGCGTCGCCGATCTCCACGCCCTTGACCGCCTGGATCGAGCAGATGGCGGCCGCGATGCGCGCGTCCAGCCGGCGATCCCAGTGCGCGTGGCTGCCCAGCCCCGGTGGCACCCCGTACCCGAGCACCTCGACAACCCCGCCCAGCGTGTCCGCGTCCCGCTTGGCCGCATCGACCTCGGCCACCATCCGGCGCGACGCCTCCGGATCCAGGCAGCGCACCGGGTCGGCGTCGAGGCGCTCGGCGTCCTCCGGGCGCGGCTGCCCGGGCGGGGCCATGACCGGGCCGAGCTCAACCACGTGCGAGACGATCTCGATCTGGTACGCCTGGCGCAGCAAGTTCTTGGCGACCGCGCCGAGCGCCACCCGGGCGGCGGTCTCCCGGGCACTGGCCCGTTCCAGCACCGGCCGGGCGTCGTGGTGCCCGTACTTCTGCATGCCGGCCAGGTCGGCATGCCCGGGGCGCGGTCGGGTCAGTGGGGCGTTGCGGGCCGCCGCGTTCAGCAACTCGGCGTCGACCGGATCGGCCGCCATGACCGCCGTCCACTTCGGCCACTCGCTGTTGCCGATCCGGACCGCGACCGGGCTGCCCAGGCTCACCCCGTGCCGGACGCCGCCGAGGATCTCGACCTCGTCCCGCTCGAACGACATCCGGGCCCCCCGGCCGTAGCCCAACCGGCGGCGGGCCAGTTCCCGGGACAGGTCCGCGGTGGTCACCTGCACGCCGGCGGGCAGGCCCTCCAGTACCGCGACCAGAGCCGGACCGTGCGACTCTCCGGCGGTCAACCATCGCAGGCTCACGCCGGCGATTCTGTCACGCAGCGTCAGTCCGGCCGGCACGCACCGAGCCCCCCGAGGTCATCGGGGGCAACGGTGCACCGGATCCACACGACCATCCGTCGGGCCCGGGCCACTGGCCACCTTCAGAAGATCGCCGTCATACGCGCGGGTGAAGCCTGACTTCACGACGAAGCGCACTGCACCGATCTCGGCCGTACGGCGACAAACGCGGCGCCGAGGGGTCAGCCTGGTCCGGCGCGCGCCATCAACGACGGGCTTCGCTTGGTCGACGCCGGCAACGGTCCGGTCCGCCCCCAATAGCGAACGTCCCTCCAGGCCAACGCTCGCAAACATCTGGCCCCGACGCCCTCTGGCCCGTCCCGCAACGAGTCATTTGGTGTCGGGCGTGCCGGGGCGCACCGGGGCCGTTGCCTCTGGGCGGACCCAGGTCGGTACGTCCTGCGAGCGGTGCAGCGCGACCAGGGCCAGCACCGCGGTCACCACCAGCGGCACCCCGTCGCGCAGTACGCCGTCGAGGCCCAGCAGCAGCCAGCACAGCACCGGCTGTAACACCAGCACGATCCCGGTGAGCAGGCCCACGCCCCAGCGGGCCCACCGCTGGCCCACGATGACGAAGAAGGTGACGAACGGCACCACGAACCCGACGACCGCAGCCAGCACCAGCCAGCCGCCCAGCAGGAAGACCGTGGCCGAGAGGGACAGTCGCCGGCCCGCCCCGAACGCGGTGCCCAGGGCCACCAGGAACGGCACCGTCAGCAGCGCGCTGTAGCCGAGGACACAGACTCTGAGCGTGAGCACCCAGCCGGGGATGTGCCGGCGCACCTGCCGGCCGGAGAGGTGCTCGTGCACCGCCGGCGAGCGGTAGAGCAGCCACACCACGGCCGCGCAGAGTGCGGTCAGCACGGTGAATCCGATGATCACTGCTGGCCGCGGGACCGGGCTGCCGGTTCTCGGCTCGGCGAGCCGGGCGACCGCGAAGACCGTGGTCACCGCGAGGATCAGTCCGAACGGCCGCGAGCCGACCCGCCCGAAGCGGACCGCGCGCATGAGGACCAGGAAGCCGATGATCCGGGCGAGCGCCCAGAGGCTGCGCACGCCGAGTGCATAGCCGGGTGCCGGCGACGAGAGCAGGTTGAGCACCTCGACCACGACCATGGTCGCGGCGGTCAGGCCGATCAGGCGGCGCAGCCGCCGTCCGGCCGGCGTGGGGGGCACCGGGCGCTCCAACCGGAACGCGTCGCGCACCGCCGCCCGCGCCCGGGCCGAGCGGTCGCCCACCACGCCTGAACCCACCGCCCCTGAACCCACCGCCCCTGAATCCGCCACGCGTGAATACTGCCCCGCCGGCGGCGCATTGACACCGAGCCGGAGACCCAAGGGTGGCTCAGGCGCGTGCGCCGGCCGCCGCGTCCAGGGCCGTCCGCATGGCCGCGACCGGCGCCGGCACGCCGGTGAAGAGTTCGAACTGGCGCGCCGCCTGGGCCAGCAGCAGGTCGAGCCCGGAGATGAGCCGGCAGCCGGCGTTCGCCGCCGCCGCCGCGAGCGGCGTCGGCCACGGGTCGTAGACGACGTCGAAGAGCGCGCCACCGGGACGCCAGCACACGCTGGCAGCGAGGGCGTCGGCCACCCCGCGGGGCACCGTCGAGACGAGCAGATCACACTCGCCGGCCGTACCGGCCTGCTCCCAACCCGCCGCGACCAACGTGATGCCGAGCCGGTCGGCCACCCGCTCCAGCTCGGTCAGGGCGGCCGGGCGACGGGCGTACACGGTCACCGCCGGCGCCGCCAACGACCGGGCCGCGGCCAGGGCGGCCCGGGCGGTACCGCCGGCGCCGAGCACGCCGACCCGCTCGACCTGGCCGACGCCCGCGGCGCGCACCGCGTCCACCATGCCCGCAGCGTCGGTGTTCTCCGCCCGCCAACTGCCGTCGGGCAGGCGTACCAGGGTATTGGCGGCGCCGATCGCGGCCGCCGCCGGTGACACCTCGTCGGCGACGTCGAGCGCGACCTCCTTGAGCGGCATGGTCAGCGACAGCCCGGCCCAGGCGCGGTCGAGGCCGGCGACGTGTTCGGCCAGCCCGGTGGCGGCGCACTCACAGGCCAGGTACGACCAGCCGGCCAGCCCCGCCGCGGCGTACCCGGCGTTGTGGATCACCGGGGAGAGTGAATGTGCGATCGGCAGGCCGAGCAGCCCCGCCCGGCGGATCAGCACAAGGGAATGCCGTTCTTGCAGGCTAACGCGACATTCGCGTCATGTTGGGCGGCGGTGGTGGCATACGCCATATGGCCCTGCTTGTCGATGCTGATGAAGTAGAAGACGTTCGCCGCGCCCACTGGCGCCAGGGCCGCCTGTAGCGCCTCCTTGCCGGGGTTCGAGATCGCGCCGCCGGGCAGACCCGGCCGGTCATGGGTGTTGTACGGGTCCTTCGCGTCGTGGATCTGCGCCACCGTCAGCTTCTCCGATGACGCCGGCGTCTTGCCGGAGATCTTCAGCCAGTAGTTGACCTCGCTGTCGAGTCCCAGGCACCCGCAAGGAAACTTCCCGCTGTACGCCCGGTTGTAGAGCACCCGCGCCACCTTCGCGAAGTCCTCCGGGAACACCGCCTCGGCCTGCGCGATGGACGCCGCGATGAGCGCCTCGTACGGCGTGATGTGCAGGTTGCTCTCGGCGTTGTCCATGAAGTGAATCTCGTCGGCCACCGCGAGGAACTTGGTCACCATCTCAGTCAGCATCTGCTTCGCGGTGATGTCCGGCGCGAACGAGTAGGTGGCCGGGAAGAGGAAGCCCTCGATGGAGGTGATCACCGGCCGGCCGTCGTCCCGCTTGGCGAACCAGGATCTGTCGACCCCGAGGGCGAGCGGATCCTTGCCGGCGGCGACGAAGTCGGCCACCGGCAGGCCGGTCGCCTTGGCGAGCTTGGCGTAGATGTCGACGGTGACCATGCCCTCGGGGATCGTCACCTTGTTGACGACCATGTTCTTGTCCGGGTCGAGCAGCATCGCCAGGGCGTTGCGCGCCGGCATCTGGATGAACAGCTTGTACGTGCCGGGTTGGATGTTCTTGCTGTTGGGATCGGCCGAGGCCACCTTGACGAAGGCCTTGGCGCTCTTGACGACCTTCTTGTCGTAGAGCTCGTTCGCGATGTCGCCGGAGCCGTCGCCGGGATTGATCTTCACATTGACCGGGACGGTGCCCATGCTGTCGTAGTCGGGGGCGCCGAAGAAGTCCTGCAGCCGGCCCACGCCCCAGTAGACTCCGCCGCCGAGCGCGGCCAGCAGCAGCAACGAAATCAGCAGGGCGCTGAATGAGCGGCGGCGGCGCTTGCGCTCCCGGCGGCGGCGCTGGCGCGTCTGCCGACTGGGCGGTCCCCCGCGGCGCTGATGGCCGGGCTGCTCCTCCCACGCCAGGTCCAGGTCGTCAAGCATCTCTCCGCCTCCGTGCCGCATCGAGGTATCCCTGCAGGATCTCCACCGCTGCGGCCTGGTCCACGACCGCGCGGCGGCGTCCGCCGCGGACGCCACGTTCGGACAGCCTACGTGTCGCGGTGGCGGTCGACATCCTCTCGTCGGCCACCACTACCGGCACCGGCACAACGGCCGCGGCCAGCACGCCAACGTAAGCACGCACGTGCCGGGCGGCCAGTCCCTCGGTGCCGGCCAGCGTCACCGGAAGACCGACCACCACCTCAACAATCTCATGGGCATCGACGAGTCGCACCAGCTCGACGACGTCACTCGGGAGTCGGTCACCCTCCGGACTCAACTCGCGCCGGAGGGTGGCCACAGGCATGGCGAGCAGGCCGCCAGGATCGGACTTCGCCACCCCAATGCGTACGGTCCCGACATCGACTCCGAGCCGCGGCCCCGGCCGCCACGGCGGCGCCTCACTCACCCGCGCCTATCCCGTCGATCTAGGGCGTAGACACACGGTTCGATCTCCAATCATGTGCGTACGCCCTAGATCGACGAGGAAGGGGGCGAGATCGGCGACGTCTCCCCCGGCGGGGAAAACGCGGCGAGGAGGCGTTCGACGGCGGCGAGCAGCGCGGGGGCGGCCTCGGCCGGCGCACCGCCGCCCTGGGCCAGGTCGGCCGAGCCGCCACCCCGGCCGGATAGCGCCCCCTTGACCAGGTCGCCCGCGTGCAACCCGCGCTCCTTCGCGGCCGCGTTCACGGCCACCACGAGCGCGGCCTTGCCGCCGGCCCGGGAGGCGACCGCGACCACCGCCGGCCGTCCGGCCAGCCGTCCCCGGATCTCCTGGGCCAGGGTGCGCACATCGGTGCCGGAGGTGCCCTCCGGCGCCGCCACCGCGACCAGCGCCACCCCGCCGACGTCGATCGCGGCGTCGGCGAGCGCGCCGGCGTTGCCCAGCACGAGCTGCGCCCGCAGCTTCTCAAGCTCCTTCTCGGCGTCGCGCAACGCCAGCATGGTCTGCTCGACGCGGTCGCCGACCTCCTCCGGCTTGACCCGGTACAGCTCGGCCAGCCGGGAGACGAGCAGGTGCTCCTTGGCGAGGAAGTCCACCGCGTCCAACCCGACCAGGGCCTCCACCCGGCGGACGCCGGAGCCGATCGACGCCTCGTGCAGGATCTTCACCAGGCCGAGCTGGCCCGAGCGGGCCACATGGGTGCCGCCGCACAGCTCCCGGGCATAGTCACCGACCTCGACCACCCGTACCTGGTCGCCGTACTTCTCGCCGAAGAGCGCCATCGCGCCCAGGCGCCGCGCCTCGACCTGACTGGTGACGAACGCCCGGACCTCCAGGTCGTTCGCGAGCACCTCGTTGACCCGCTGCTCCACGTCATGCAGCACCGAGGGCGCGACCGCGGTCGGGGTGTTGAAATCGAATCGGAGCCGGCCGGGCGCGTTGAGCGAGCCCGCCTGGGTGGCCGACTCCCCCAGCACGTTGCGCATGGTCTGGTGCACCAGGTGGGTCGCGGTGTGCGCCCGGGAGATGGCCCGCCGCCGGGCCACGTCGATCTCGCCGTACCCGGTCTCGCCCGCGCGCACCTCGCCCGAGCGCACCCGGGCCCGGTGCACGATCAGACCGGGCACGACCTGCTGCACGTCGTAGACCTCGAGCGTGCCGCCGCCGAGCGTGACCAGTCCGGTGTCAGGCTGCTGGCCACCGCCCTCGGCGTAGAACGCGGTCGCGTCCAGCACCAGCTCGACGTCGTCCCCTTCGCCGGCAACCTCGAGGGGTCCGTGCGGGCCCAGGATCGCGCGCACCGTCGACTCGCGGGCCACCTCCGCGTACCCGGTAAACTCCACCGGACCGCCGGCGTCGAGTACCGCCCGGTAGGCGGACAGGTCGGCGTGGCCGGTCTTGCGCGCCTGCGCGTCCGCCTTGGCCCGGCGGCGCTGCTCGGTCATCAGGGCGTGGAAGCGCTCGGTGTCGACGCCGAGCCCCGCCTCCGCGGCGATCTCCAGGGTGAGGTCGATCGGGAACCCGTACGTGTCGTGCAGCGCGAACGCCTGGTCGCCGGAGATCCGCTTGCGCCGGCTCTTCTTCGTCTCCGCGATCGCGGTGTCCACAATGGTGGTACCCGCCCGTAGGGTGGCCAGGAACGCCTCCTCCTCGCCGTAGGCGTACGAGGAGATCCGGCCGAAGTCCTCGGCAAGCTCCGGATAGGACGGTGACATGCAGTCGCGGGCCACCGGGAGCAGCTCAGGCAGCACCGGCCCGCCGCCCCAGCCGAGCAGGCGCATGGCCCGCACCGCCCGCCGCACGATCCGGCGCAACACGTACCCACGCCCCTCATTGGACGGTGTGACCCCGTCGCCGATGAGCATGAGGGCGGTGCGCACGTGGTCGGCGATGACCCGCAGCCGGACGTCGTCCGGGTGCGACTGGGCCGCCACGTGGCTGGACTGGGCGCCGTAGCGACGCGCGGTCAGCTCGGCCGCCCGGTCCAGGATCGGGCGCACCTCGTCAATCTCGTACAGGTTGTCGACGCCCTGCAGGATCGCAGCCACCCGCTCCAACCCCATGCCGGTGTCGATGTTCTTCGCGGGCAACTCGGCCAGGATCGGGTAGTTCTCCTTGTCGGTCCCCGGTCCGCGCTCGTACTGCATGAAGACCAGATTCCAGATCTCCAGGTACCGGTCCTCGTCGACCGACGGCCCGCCATCCTTGCCGTACTCCGCGCCCCGGTCGACGTAGATCTCGGAGCAGGGACCGCACGGGCCCGGTATCCCCATCGACCAGAAGTTGTCCGCCTTCCCCCGGCGCACGATGCGCTCGATCGGCACACCCGCGACCCGCTGCCAGAGGTCGATCGACTCGTCGTCGTCCAGGTACACGGTGACCCAGATCTTCTCCGGGTCGAGCCCGAACCCGCCTTTCTTGCGGGCTCCGGTGACCAACCGCCAGGCGAGGTCGATCGCGCCTTCCTTGAAGTAGTCGCCGAAGGAGAAGTTGCCGTTCATCTGGAAGAACGTGCCGTGCCGGCTGGTCTTGCCGACCTCCTCGATATCCGGCGTGCGGATGCATTTCTGCACCGACACCGCGCGCTGGTAGGGCGCCGTGGCCTGGCCGACAAAGTACGGCGCGAACGGCACCATGCCAGCGTTGATGAACAGCAGGTTGGGATCGGCGGCGGTGACCGGAGCCGACGGGACGACGGTGTGGCCGTTCGCCTCGAAGTGCGCCAGAAACCTGCGCTTGATCTCTGCCGTTCTCATGCCCGGTCCTCTGCTCCGCTCCCGTTGTCGTGCTGCGGCCGGCCCGGCCCCCGCCCGAAGTCGAGGTCGTCGAGATCGTCGAGATCGTCGAGGCTCACCCCGCGGGCGAACGCCTCATGGATCTGGTCCTCCCGCTCCGCCATGCCCTCGCGGACGTCGGCGACGAAGTCTGTCACCGACCCCCACAGACCCGCAGCCGAGTTCCGCGCGGATCCGGCCAGCCCGGCGGGCGAGTACGCCTGGGCCGCCCGACTCACCTGGCGCGCCACGATCGCGCCGATCGCGATCCCGACGCCGAGCCAGAGTGCACGTTTGATCATCGACGGGCCTTCCGTTCGGCCTTGAACCGCGCCCGCAGCAGGGCCTCATCCTCCGCCTCCCGCCGGCGCGCCCGCGCCCGGCGCACCCCGTAGGCGAAAGCCGCGGCCTTGGTCAGCGGGTTGGCCGCGGCCGCGGTCACCACGGTGGCGAGATTGGCCACGTTCGCGGTCACCTGCGACACGTGGCTGGTGATCGTATCGACCCGCTCCAGTTGCAGGTTGACCCCGTCCAGCGAAGTGTGGACCTGCGTCAGTGCGGTGTTGACGCTCTCCACTGTGGTGTTGACATTGCCGAGGATCGGCCCGGTCCGGTCGGTGATGTCGTTGACCGCGCGGGTCGCGGCGTCGACGGTGTGCCGCAGACGCAAAATCGGGACGGCAAGCACCACGACGAGCATGAGGAATGCGCCGGCCGCGATCAGGGCGGCGATCTCTCCACCAGACACGCTGGCACCCCTTCCTTCGCGAGAGAGTGTCCGGACTCCGCGCGTGGACTGGCACCGCGGAGGCTTCGGCCGAGCAGTACATGTGGATTGGCCAGGTTGACAGTACCGGCAGCGCAGCGGGCGACCGTGACGGGCTACCCCAAACCGGTCCTTGTTTTCACCGGTCCGCGCGAGATCAAACGTTTTGGTGGCAGCCCGCCGGTCGGAGCGGGCCGGCGGGCGGCCAGGCCGGCTCAGTCGACGGCGTGGTAGTCGATGGCGTTGTACACCTTGACGGTCACCAGCGCGGCCGGGCAGGTGGCGGCCGGCGACGGGCTCGCCGCCTTCGGCGTGGGGCTCGGCGAGGCGCCCGGCTTGGGTTTCCCAGTGATCGACGGTCGCGGCGGCGGCAGGTCGCAGATAGGCGCCCGCACCCACATGTCCATCACGTACTCATCGTGCGCCCAGCAGGTCGCGACGCCCTCACTGACGGTCGGGCAGATCCCACCGGTACGCAGACGCCAGCCGGCGTCGGTGAGCGCCGTCCCGTAGACCGTGTTCGTCTCCTCGACCTTGTGCTCCGAGGCCCAGGTCCGCTCCCGGTAACGGCACTGCCCGATACACCAGCGGCTGCCGCCGAAGGAGTCGTCGTGCTGGGTCGTTGCCCAGCTGGGCAGGTCCAGCCCATCCAGCTCACCGAAGATCGGATCCTGGGCGACCGCCCGGGTGAAGAGATAGACCGGGTACGCCGCCAGCAACAGCACGGCCACGACGACGAGGGTGGCCACCTTGAGTTGCTGGGCGACGCGCAGCTGGCGGCGCATCTCGGCTCGACGGATCATCCCGGTGGTGACCATCGGGTCGAGCTTCGGTCCGCCTTTACCGCCCGGGCCCGGCCCACCGCCGCCAGCCGGGCCGAGTGGGCCGCTCGGTGGTCCGGCCGGACCGAGCAGCCCGGTCGGCGGGCCGGCCCGGCCCGGACCGGGTGGCGGGCCCATCGGCGGGCCGCCGCGACCGGTGGCCGGCACCGGCGGTGGGGGTGGCGGCGGCGGCGTGGCCCGGCGGGTCCGGGTGCCGGCGCCGAGGGTCGGGACCGGGGGTGGCGCCGCCGGCGGCAAGAGTGCGCCGGGCGGCGCGGAGTCGCGTCCCCGGCGTAAGCGCGGATCCGTTCGCGGCTCGGACGGCGGGGCGTCGACCGGGTCCCGGCCCCGTCCCCGGCGGCCGGCCGGCATCGACCCGGTCACGTCCCGACCGCTCGCGGGCATCACCCCGGTCACGTCCCGACCGGTCGGCGGCCCACCGCTCAGATCGCGGCCGCCGGCGGGCAGTCCACCGGTCACATCCCGGCCGCCGGCCGGCATCGGGCCGGCCTCCCGGCCGCCGGCCGGCATCGGGCCGGTCGCCCCGCGGCCGCCGGCGGGCATCGGGCCGGTCGCCTCGCGGCCGCGCCCGCGACGCGCCCGCCCGGGAAACCCGCTCGACGCCTCGTCAGCCGGAACGGGTCCACGATCCTGGCGCGATCCGCTGCCGCGCAGGTCGGCCAGCCAGCCCAGCTCGTCCTCGCTCGGCCCCTCTTCGGCGCGCCCACTCCGGCCCCACCGGCGCTTGCCGGACTTGTCGGGATCCGTATCGCGGGCCACTAGTGCTCCTCCCCCTCGCAGTCGCCGCCCGCGGGTGCCGGCTGCGCTGAGTCACCATCGGACCGGAGCACGGATCGCAGCTTCGCCACCCGCTCGACGAGGGGACGCTCGGCGCCGTGTCCAGATGGACGGTAGTACTCCTGGCCCACCACGTCATCCGGGGCGTACTGCTGGGCGACGACCCCACGCGGATCGTCGTGCGGGTAGCGGTAGCTGGCGCCGTGGCCCAGCCGTTTGGCGCTCGGGTAGTGCGAATCGCGCAGGTGTCGAGGCACCGACCCGGCCCGGCCACCGCGCACGTCGGCCATGGCCGCGCCGATCGCGACCAGGACCGCGTTCGACTTCGGCGCACTGGCCAGGTGGATCACGCCTTGGGCCAGGTTGAGCTGCGCCTCGGGCATCCCGACGTACTCGACCGCGTGGGCCGCGGCGGTGGCCACGCTCAGCGCGCTCGGGTCGGCCATCCCGACGTCCTCGCTGGCGAAGATGACCATCCGCCGGGCGATGAACCGCGGGTCCTCCCCGGCCAGGATCATGCGGGCGAGATAGTGCAGCGCCGCGTCCACGTCCGAGCCCCGCATGCTCTTGATGAACGCGCTTACCACGTCGTAATGGGCATCGCCGTCGCGGTCGTAGCGCAGGGCGGCCTTGTCCAGCGCCGACTCGGCGGTGGCGAGCGCGATGACGTCGGTGCCCAGCGCGGCCGCGCCGGCGGCGGCCGCCTCCAGCGCGGTGAGCGCCTTGCGGACGTCGCCGCCGGCCAGCCGTACCAGATGATCCTCGGCATCCTGGGCCAGGGTGAACTCCCCGGCCAGCCCGCGCTCGTCGCCGACCGCCTTGCCGACCAGTGAGCGCACCGCCTGGTCGTCGAGGGGCTGCAGGGTGAGCAGCACGCAGCGGGAGAGCAGCGGTGAGATCACTGAGAAGTAGGGGTTCTCGGTAGTCGCCGCGAGCAGGGTGACCGTGCCGTCCTCGACCGCCGAGAGCAGCGAGTCCTGCTGCGTCTTGGAGAAACGGTGCACCTCGTCGATGAACAGGACGGTGGCATCGCCACCGCGGCGCAGCCGGCGCGCTTCGTCGATCGTGGCCCGCACGTCCTTGACGCCCGCGTTCAGCGCGGAGAGCGCGACGAAGCGGCGATCGCCCGCTCGCGCCACCAGGTGCGCGATCGTCGTCTTTCCGGTGCCCGGCGGACCCCAGAGGATGATCGAGGTCATCGGCCCGCCCTCGACCAGCCGGCGTAGCGGCGCGCCCGGCGCGAGCAGGTGGTCCTGGCCGACCAGGTCGTCGATGGTCGCCGGGCGCATCCGGACCGCCAGTGGCGCGCCGCGATCCGCTCGGGCAAAGCCGCCGGAGCGGCCGGGGTCACCCGCCGCCCCGCCCGCCCCGGTGCCGTCGGTCGCGGGGCCGGCCGCCGCGGTGCCGTCGGCCGCGGGGCCGGCCAGCGGGAAGAGGGTCTCGGCGTCCATCGGCCCCGACAGTACCGGCCGGGACCGCCAGAACCGCGCTGGATCGGTCGCCGGTCGGTTGGGTGCTCGAGGTCACCGGATTGATGCCCTCAAGCGGGCGCGGTCGATCCACCGGAGGCGTATTTCCGGATAATCGGGGCGCAGTCTCCGGTAAGTCTCTTGTCTGTGGCAACCAACCTGGGCCAGACTTTGCGCCGTGCGGTCGTGGCGTTGGGTGCGGATAGGCGTCGTCCTCGTCGCGGTCGCGACCGCGCTGGCCGCGTGCGCGCCGGGTCGCCAACCGCTGCTCGGCATCACCCTGATCGGCGGCTGGCCGGTGGCGATCCTGCACACCTGTGTGGCCGGGTCGGCAGAGGTCAGCGTCACCGAGAACAGCCCGGCGCCGACGACGTCACCCGGAACGAGTGCCTCGCCAACCCTGGCCGCGCCCACTCCCAGCCCGTCGCCGACGATCACGCCGACCACCGAGTCGTACGTCTTCTACTGGAGCGTGAAGACCGACAACGCCGACGCCGTCAACGAGGTGCCGCTGTTCACGACTCCGTCCGGCTGGCAGCTCGAGGGGAACACCCTCACCCGCCTCCAGCCGGGCGCGCGCTACATCGCCGACGCCAAGGTCACCGGCATCTTCGATATCAGCCCGATCAACTTCACCGTGGACGACCTGCACCAACTCAAGAACGGCGACGTCCTCTACGGGATCAACGCGCCACTGACGACCGTGCTCAGCCGGGCCGAGTTCGACCAGAAGACCGCACAGGCCTGTGTGGACAGTCAGCCGTCGTCGAGCCCGTAAGCCGCCGGCCGGCACCGCCCCGGGGTCCCACGGGATCAACGGGAGTGTTCGACCGGAACCGCGCCGCCCAGGGTGCCGGCGTCCCGGGCGGGCGCCGGCGTCGCGTCGATGCCGGCCTCCCGACGTTGGCGCTGGGTGATCGGTGTCGGCGCACCGGTGAGCGGGTCGAGTCCGCCGCGCGTCTTCGGAAAGGCGATCACCTCGCGGATCGAGTCGGTGCCGGCGAGCACCATGCAGACCCGGTCCCAGCCGAACGCGATCCCGCCGTGCGGCGGCGGGCCGAAGCTGAACGCCTCCAGCAGGAAGCCGAACTTCTCCTGCGCCTCCGGCGCCCCGATGCCGAGCAGGTCGAAGACCCGACGCTGGACGTCGGCCTGGTGGATACGGATCGAGCCGCCGCCGATCTCGTTGCCGTTGCAGACGATGTCGTACGCGTAGGCCAGCGCCTCACCGGGTGCCGACTCGAACGAGTCCCGCCACTCGTCGGTGGGCGACGTGAAGGGATGGTGGACCGCGGTCCACGAACCCTCCTGGTCGCGCTCGAACATCGGCGCGTCGACGACCCAGCAGAACGCCCAGCCGTCGGGGTCGACCAGGTTGCCCCGGCGGGCGATCTCGATGCGCGCCGCGCCGAGCAGATCCTGCGCCTCGCGGCGGTCTTCGGACGCGGCGAAGAACACCGCATCACCTGGCTTCGCGCCGACGGCGTCGGCCAGGCCGGCCAGGTGCGGCGCCGAGAGGTTCTTCGCCACCGGCCCGCGGGCCTCGCCGGTCTCGGCGTCGAGCACCACGTACGCCAGCCCCCGGGCACCCCGGGCCCGGGCCCACTCCTGCCACCCGTCCAGATCCTTGCGGCTCTGGCTGGCGCCGCCCGGCATCACCACCGCGCCGACATAGCCGCCGGCGGCGATCGCGGCGGCGAAGACCCGGAACTCGGTGCCGCCGAGGTATCCCGTCAGGTCGACCAGTTCCACGCCGTAGCGCAGGTCGGGCTTGTCCGAGCCGTACCGGGCCATCGCCTCGTGCCAGGTCAGCCGCGGGATGGGTCGGGGCACGGCGAACCCGGCCAGGTCACCCCAGAGGGCGGCCACGACGGCCTCGCCCAGCTCGATCACGTCGTCCTGGGTGACGAAGGACATCTCGATGTCGAGCTGGGTGAACTCGGGTTGGCGGTCGGCCCGGAAGTCCTCGTCCCGGTAGCACCGGGCAATCTGGTAGTAGCGCTCCAGGCCGGCCACCATGAGCAGCTGCTTGAACAGCTGAGGCGACTGGGGCAACGCGTACCAGGTGCCCGGCTGCAGGCGCACCGGGACCAGGAAATCGCGGGCGCCCTCCGGGGTCGACCGGGTCAGGGTCGGCGTCTCGACCTCGCAGAAGTCGCGCGCGTGCAACACCTCCCGCGCGATCTGGTTGGCCCGCGAGCGCAGCCGCAAGGCGCTCGCGGGGCCGGCGCGGCGTAGGTCGAGGTAGCGGTAGCGCAGCCGCAGATCGTCGCCGGCGGTCACCTCGTCGTCGATCGGGATCGGCAGGGCGGCCGCCTCGGAGAGGACGATCAGGTGGGCGGCGGTGACCTCCACCTCGCCGGTGGCCAGCTCCGGATTCTCGTTGCCCTCCGGGCGCCGCCCGACCTCGCCGGTGACCTGCACGCAGTACTCGTTGCGCAGGGCGTGCACGGCGGCCTGCTGGCCCGGGTCCAGCCCCCGCTCATCCCCGCTCGCCGCGCGCAGGACGACCTGGACGACCCCGCTCGCGTCGCGCAGATCGACGAAGGTCACGCCGCCGTGGTCGCGCCGGCGGGCGACCCAGCCGGCCAGCGTGACGGTGCTACCGGCGTCGGCGGCGCGCAGCTGACCGGCCTGGTGGGTTCGGATCACCGACGCATTCTCGCAGCCACGGCTCACGCAGGTGCGCCGACCTTGGCCGTCGCGTGAGCAGGGGCACCCCGTTAACGCTTTCCGTTGTAAAGGGTGCCCCTCCTAACCGACGCGCGGCGCGGGCCTCAGGCAACCGCGCCGACCAGGGAGCGGAAGTCGGCCCGTTGGGTGAGCGGGGCGAGGTCGGGATCCTCGCGGGCCCACGCCTTGAGTACCGGCACTGCGCCGCGGTCGTTGTAGACGAACGCATCGGGTAGGAAGGCCATCGCGTCATCGAGCCGGCCGGCCCGGGCGAACCCGCAGGCCAGGTCGTAGCTCGCGTCCGAGAGCGCCTTCGTCGGCAGCCCGGACCCGCGCACCGCCTCGTACCAGCGGCTGAGCACGCCCAGGCCCTCCAGTACCCGGCCGGCCCGGTGGTGCCACTCGGCGTAGCTGCCCATCGGGCCGCGGGCGGCGTAGATCGCCACATCGCGCCAGACGTACTGGGGATGGTTGCTGCGCTTTCCCGGATCGGTGGCGAGCTGCTCCTCGGTGGCCCCCTGTACCGCCGCGAACAGCTCGGTCATGGCCTCGTGGGCGTCGCGATGGGTGGCGGCCCAGCTGGTGACGCCGGTGGCCTCGACCTCGGGGCACCCGCCGCCAGGGCGCCCGGCGGCTGTGTCGTGCAACATCGCCGTTGCGAGCCGGCGGCCGGCGCTGGCCCGGGCGACCAGCTCGTTGATGCCTGGCTCGCCCTCTATTCCAGCCCGCTCACGCTCCTCGGCCGTGAGCACCCGGTCAAATGTCCACTCTTCATTGCGTACAGCGGCCAGAAGGTGCAGCACGCCGTCGCGCAGCGGGTTGCTGCGGACGGAGGTCTCGCGCAATGGGGTATCGGTCATGACTTGAGTGAAACATAGATGTTGCATCAACGCAACCGGCTGATACTGTCTCGGTGTGGACGATCGGCTCCTGGACGCGGCGGTGACGGTGCTGGAGGCGCACGGCCACGCCGGGCTGACCCTGGAGCGGGTGGCGGAGCAGGTCGGCCGCTCCCGGGTCACCCTGTGGCGCCAGCAGGTGACCCAGGAGGCGCTGGTGGACGGGCTGCTGGCGCGGCTTACCCGCGACTACCGCGACGCCATGTGGCCGGCGTTGGCCGACGCCGGCACCGGCGCCCAACGGCTGCGGGCCGCGCTCGACGCACTCTGCTCAGTCGCCGACACCCACCTGCACCTGCTCGGGGTCGCCGACGACGTGTTCGAGCGCGCCGCCGCCCGGATGCGGGACGTGACCGGGCAGGGTTTCAGCTTCGTCGACCCGTTCCTGGCCGCGCTGCGGGCCGGGGTCGCCGACGGCAGCCTGGCCCTGCGCTCATCGTCCATGGAGGACACCGCGACTGCGCTCTTCGCCACGGTGTGCTGGGGATACGTCCACGTGCGACGGCGTACCGGATGGCCGGCCGAGCGGGCGCGGCCGGCGCTGGTCGAGCTCGCGCTGGCCGCCCTGACTTCCGCGCCCGCCGATCGAGCGCGCTGAGTGCGTCGATCTAGGGCGTAGGCACACGGTTGAAGATCAAACCACGTGCCTACGCCCTAGATCGACGGGAGTCAGCGGCGGCGGCGGCGGTCAGATCCGGGTGAGGGGCACGCAGTTGCCGGTGTCGAAGGTGCCCTGGGCGTCGGGCACCAGTTCGTGCTGGCCGTTGGCGATGCGGGCGCAGACCTTGGGATTCCCGTCCAGGGCCTGATACTGCGACGTGCCGGCGCGATGGACCGAGGGTTGCTTGTCTTCGATGTACCAGTTGCCGCGCTCGCTCCTCGGCGCCTGCGCACCCATGACCGTGTCCGCCGGGTCGGAGCCGTCCGCGTTTGCCCCGTACAGGTGCACGTGGAAGCCGCCGTTGATGTTGAACGCGCTGCCGCCGTTGTCGAACGTGTACTCCACCCGGATCTCCGACTTGCTGATGGTCGCCTTGGTCAGGCAGACCCACCGCTTGTTGCTCTTGATGGCCTCGGTGCAGAGCTCGTCGACCGGGACCACCTTCGTCGGCGTGACCGCGCCCGAGGACGAGGGCTGGTTTCCGGCCGCGCCGGCGGGCGCCCGGCCGCCGTTGACCGCCAGCGCGATCGCAACGCCGGCGAGCACCAGGACCAGCACCGCACCGGCCGCGATCAGCACCAGCCGGCGCGAGCCGCCACCGGTGACCCGCTGCGGGGCCACGGGCGGGCCGCCATAGGCCTGACCGACGAACTGGGTCCGGTCGTCGCCGGGAGCGGCGGCGCGGGCCGGCATGGGTACGGCGGCGGCTCCGCCACCAGCGGTCCCGGTGCCCGACGAGGCGGGAGCGGCGGCGCTCGCAGCCGGCGAGCCGGGCACCGCCGCGGCGCCGGAGGCGAAGACCGCCGCAACCGCGCCGCCAGCCGGGGAGGCCGCGGCACCGGCCGGTGGGGCGGCGGCCCCCGCACCGGCTGCCACCGCGCCGGGGACCGCGGCGGCGCCCACCGAGGGGGCGACCGCGCGCGGAGCCGGGGCCGGGGCGGTCTGGCCGCTGGCCAGCCAGGCGGCGCCGAGGGCGACCGCGTGTTTGGGGTGCGCGTCCACGGCGACCGGGCGGCCCAGCTCGGCGCCGACCAGCTGGGCCACGATCGGCATCCGCGACGAGCCGCCGACGAGCAGGACCGCCTGCAACTGGTCGGCGGTCACGTTGGCTGACCGCAGCGCCCGCTTGAGCGCCTCGATCGAGTCGTAGAGCGCCGGGCGCACCATCGCCTCGAGCTCGGACCGGGTGAGCCGCACCTCGGTGCTCAGGTTGGGCAGCAGCACCGGGATCGAAACATCGGTGTCGGCCGACAGCGCCTCCTTGGCCTGCACGCACTCCTCCCGCAGGCGCGCGACCGCGGCAATCACCGCCGGGTCGTCCTCGTCGAGCTCCTCCAGCTTGCCGCCGATCGCCTTCGCCACGTGGCTGAAGACAGCGGCGTCGAAGTCGATCCCACCCAGCCGCTCGATCCCCTCCGGCCGGCCGAGGATCTCGAAGCCGACCGCGGTCTTGCGCAGCACCGCGGCGTCGAACGTGCCGCCGCCCAGGTCATACACGGCCACGATGGCGCCGGTCTCCACCCGCTGTTGTTGGGCGTAGAAGATCGCCGCGGCCTCGGGCTCCGTGGTGAACGAGACCGGCTCGTCCAGGCCGGCCAGGCGGACCGCCTGCAGGAGCAGGTCGGTCTTGTACGGCCCCCAGTTCGCCGGGTGGGAGATACAGATCGCGGTCGGCGACCCGCCCTCCCGCTTGGCCACCTCGTCGACGACCGAGCGCAGCAGCCGGGCGGTCAGCGCCTCGGCCGAGTAGGGCACGCCCCCGAGCAGGATCGGCGTGGTGTCACCGAGGCGGCGCTTGAACTCCCGGGCGACCCGGTGCGGTTCGGTCAACCCCCGCCGGTTGGCGCCCTCACCGGTCAGGAACGTCTCGTCCTCGCGCAGCAGAACCACGGACGGGATCGCCGAGGCCCGGCTGCCGAGGGCCGCGGTCTCGGCGTGCCCGTTGCGCCACGTCGCCGCGGCCGTGAAGGTGGTACCGAGATCGATGCCGAGTGCATACATCGCGACTGCTCCGCTGGTCGTGGGTCAAGGGTGCTGATGCGATTCTCCGTGCTGGCGGTGCAGGCGGTCCACGGGCGCCGCCCCGATTAGGGGATGCCCGGGGGATCTCCCCCACTGCCTGGGTCTCCGGCGCGTCCCTACAGTAATGCCATGGCCAACGTCCGACCGCTGCGAGACGTGTTCGCCGACCTCGCCGGCGAGCCGGGTACCGACACGCCCTCGGACGTGCTGGCCGCCAACGGCCATCCCGATCTCTCCGACGGCCTGGTCGCCGAGGCGGTGGTGAACTACGCGGACACCGCCCCGATCGAGGTCGCGCAGCACCTGGCGCCGTTCGTGATGGCGCACAGCCCGGTGCCGGTGGTCAGCGGGTACGACGACGATGCGCCGACCTGGTTGGCGGCGCTCAGCTCGGCCCCGGTGCCGGATGAGATCGACCCCGCCGCCGTCCTCGACCTCGGCCAGGATCACGGTCTCGACCCCGCGGTCGCCGGCGACCAGGGCCGCGGCCTCAGCGCCGACGCCAGCCATGCCCTCGGCCCCGGCCATGTCCTCGATCCGGGCCACACCGTCGATCCCGGCCACGGGCTCGATCCCGGCTTCGGGCACGGCGACCGGCCCGGCGACCAACCCGCGGACCGGCTCGGCGACGGCGCATCGGGCGAGGCCGGCGCCCGCCACCCCGGTTCGGCCGAGGGCCTGCCCGGCGCCGATGACCTGCACCTCTATGCCGGTCACCTCGACCCCACTCACCTCGATCCGAGCTACCTCGACCCGGGTCACCTTGACCCCAGCCACCTCGACCCCAGCCACCTCGACGCGGCCGCGTTCGGCGATCCGGTCGACGACGACGGCTCGGGGGACGACGGCGAGGCCGGTCACGCCGGGGCGCCCGACGGCATCGAGCACCACTGACCCGGGCCGCACCACCTGGCACGGCGCCGCAGCCAGGCATAGCGGCCGAGCCGCAACAGGTAGCCCGGAGGGCCCGTCATCCGACCCGGCCCAGCTCCGCCAACATCCCCTCGCACGAGCGCACGGCCACCCGGGCCGCCATCACCAGCTCGTGCGCGGTCATCGGGTTCTCGGCGCGCCGCTGCCACCGCGCGAGGGCCTGGGTGGCGGCGGCGGCGAGCTCCGCCGGTGGGGTCTCGGGCGCCAGCCGCAGCCGCAGGTGGTGGGCGGCGCCGGCGCCCCCGATCACACTCTCCAGGTCCTCGATCACGTCGGGCTTGCCGTCGACCCAGCCGGCCCGTACCGAGGAGAGCACCCGCAACTCGTTGAACGGATGGGCCGAGGCGACGATCTCCTCCACCTCGGCGGCGATCGAGTCGCTGCCCGGACGGGGGTGCGAGCGCACCAGCGCGTCGATGGCGAGCAGCGCGGACCGGCTCTTCAGCACGTCGCGACGCTCGAAGAACAGCGAGCGCAGCACCTCGCGCAGCTCGCCGATGCCGCTGCGGTCGGCCAGGTCACGAGCGAGCTCGGTGGCGGTGAGGCTGGAGTCGCGGCGCAGCATCGCGGTGGCGAGCCGGATGCCGAAGAGGCCGAAGCGGCGCAGCAGCCCTTCGCGCTCCAGTGAGGTGAGCCCCAGCTCCGGCATCCGCTCGACGAACCGGTCCGCGGTGAGCAGCAGCTCGTCGGCCTCCCGGACGTCGACCTCGGCGATCCGGCGCAGCTGGCCGACCTCGGTCTCGGTGAGGGTCACCGCGGTCTCGGCCAGCAGACCGGCGACCGGCACCACGGTCTGCACCACCCGGCGCACGCTGGGGTCGGTGGCCATCCGGGCCGCGATCCGGCGGGCGGAGGCCATCGCGTCGACCCGGCCCACGCCGATCTCGTCAGCCCGGGAGAGCACGCCGATGGCGTTGACCGGGTTCGGCCGGGACACCTCGGTGTCCAGGAAGGCGCGCAGGAACTCGACGTCGCCGGCGTGCAGGTGGCGCATGAGGTAGAGCACCGCGTCGGCCGGGGTCTCCTCGTCGTCGGCGGCGAGCAGCTCCCAGGCCCGCTGGGAGACCTGTTCGGAGAGCGATCCGATGCCGGGGGTGTCGATGAGGGTTGCCGTACGCAGGGCCTGCGAGGGCCAGGTCACGGTGATCTGGTCGACATCGAGGGGATCGAGGCCGGCCAGGTCGACCTCGATCGCGTCGTCGTCGCGGTGGAACCGGAGCTGATGGGGCTCGCCCTGGCGGGGGTAGACCATCACCTGGTACGTGTGGCCGTCGCGGTACCAGGTGACGATGCGGGTGCACTCGCCGGCGTCGGTCGGGGCCAGTCGTTCCCCGACCAGCGCATTGAGCAGCGTGGACTTGCCCGACTTCACCCGGCCGGCGACCGCGACCCGCAGCGGTTCGTCCAGCCGGTTCCGCACGGCGACCAGGTGGGCGTCGTGCCCGGTGCCCCGGTACACGTCGATCGCGCGGGCGAGCACGCCCCGGGTGCGTTCGCTCAGGTTCATGCGGTGACCCCGGCCATCAGCGATGCCGCTACCGCCTGCGACCGCTCGCGTAGCTGGCGCAGGCGTACCAGCTCGGCATCGAGGTTGCGCAGCCGGACCTCCCGGTCGGCCTGGGTACGCTTGGCCGCCTCGCTCGCCGCCGTGAGCGCCTCCTGATTGGACCGACCGAGCTCCTCGGCCAACCCGCTGTAGTGGTCGCGCAGTTGGCGCTGGATACGCCGCAGCGTGTCCCGGGAGTCCTTGCCCATCACGAAGCTCACCTCGTCGCAGTAGCGGCGCACCGCGTTGCGGGCCTGCAGCCGGCGCTGTGTGAGCTGCCGCTTCTTCTCGTCGCGCAGTCCCTTGTGGCCCATCACGAGCCCGATGCCGAGCGCGAGCGGCCCGAGCGCGATGTGGGCCATCGCGGAGAGCATGGTGAACATGATCGCGCCGCCGTACCCGCTGCGGAGCGCGACCATGGCCTGCTTGCCGGCCTTCATCTTGTCAAGTTCGATCTTGTGCTCGACGCGGGCGCTGGAGACGAGCGGATTCGGGTTGTACACCGCCAGCCGATCGAAGATCTCACCGGACGCGGCCCGGAAGTGCTCGCCCACCTCCGCGCTCAGCGCATCGGCCCGCTCCCGCAGCAGGGTGTAGTTCGCCAGCAGCTCGTAGGAGATGCGCGACTGCAGCCAGGATTCCATCTGCGGCCAGGTATCGGCCGGGTCCACCGCGTCCATCGAGTCGTCGGCCTCCTGGGTGACCACCCGGATGCGGGCGCGCAGGTCGTAGTCGATGTCCGAGCTGAGGTCGCCGATGCCGTCGCCGAGGGTCTGGTTCCATTTGGCCGCGCTCGACTTGAGCGCCTCGACCCGCTGCCGGGTGGCGTTGAGCTCCTCGAGCAGGGCCTGGGTCGCGGCCGGGTCGACCAGCGCCGCCCGTTCGGCCTCGAACTGCCCGATGAGCTGGTCGGTCACCCCGACCACATCGTCGGCCGCCTGCGCGGCGAGCCGGGTGGCGACCCCATCGCCCACCCGGTCGGCGACGAACTTCACCACCTCGGCAAACCCGGACTCGGCGTTGAGCGCGGCGTCGTTGGCGTGCACCGCGCGCGAGCGCAGCGTCGACGAGACGGTCATCAACGAGACGTCGACCAGGGCCCGCAGGTGGCTCTGGTCCAGGTCGCGGATGGCCCGCCAGGCCGGGTAGAAGTCAATCTTGGTCAGCACGCAGACCACGGTCGGGCAGAGACGGCGCGCCTGGCGCACGAAGTCCAGCTCACTGCGGGTGAGCTCCTGGGACGCGTCGGTCACGAAGATCACCGCATCGGCGGCCGAGACGGCGGCGAGACTCGCCGCCGCGTGCACCGAGCCCAGACCGCCGACGCCGGGCGTGTCGACCAGCACCAGCCCCCGCTCGAGCAGCTTGCGGGGCAACCGGATCTCGACTCCGGCGACCCGTTGCACCGCGACCGGGTCGGCCCCCCGCTCGGCCTCCACCACGTAGCGGCGGACGTCGGCCAGGTCGATCGGCTCCCGCCGCGGCGGTTCACCGTCGTAGAGCAGGTGGGCCTGGGGTTGCGGGCCGTTGCGGACGTAGGTCGGCACGGCCGTGGCCACGTCGTCGTCGACCGGGCAGGCGTTCGCCCCCACCAATGCGTTGACCAGCGAGCTCTTGCCCTGCTTGAACTCCCCGGCGACGACGATGTGCACCGCCGGCTCGGCCAGTCCGGCCCGGATGCGGCGCAGCCGGCCGGCCAGGTCGGCCCGCTGGTACGCGTCGGCGGCCCTGATGCCGAGGTCGACGACGCCGACCGCGAGGGCGAGACCGGCGTGCTCGTCGCTGCCCGGGGTCGTCATCGTCGTCCTCCGTGGGTGCGGGGCACGCGGGCGGACCATGCCGGCAATGCCGTCACGGTCCGCAGCGCGCCTGTTCGGTTGTCGGGGTCACCGCGGTCGAGGATCAGACCGGCAGCGGCGGGAGGTCGTGGTGCTCGGTGGCCTGGTCGCCCGGGCCCTGCTCGGTGTCGATCGGGCCCTCCACAATGGAGTTCTCCGGGTGGATGTCGATGTGCTCGCTGCTGTCCTCGTACGTGCTCTCCATGCCGCCGTCAGCGATGCCGAGGTTCGAGCCGTGGTCGACGGTGTTGCCGTCGAAGGCGCCCACGTGGTCGGTGCCGACCGCGCTGCCGGCGAGGGAGCTGCCCTGGACGTTGGTGATGTCGCCGCCGCCGAAGTCGGTGATGTTGCCCTGGCCCTCGACGTTGGCGACCTGCTGGTCGCCGGCGCCGGTGTTGATGGTCACCGGCGAGAGCGGGTGCTGCAGAACCGGAGACTCGACCAGCCGGTCAGACAGGATCGTGCCGGGTGGGAACTCGCCCCGCACCGGGTCGACGATGAAGCCGGGCTGGCTCTGGTCGACGAGCGTGGTGCCCTGGTTGACCTGGGCCGCGTTGTCACCCGAGTTCACCTGGCCGAAGTTGTCGCCGTCGATGACGTTCCCGCCGCCGGAGGCGTCGTTGATGTCGCCCGAGCCGGTGGCGTTCGAGCCGTCGCCGGTCGCCGCGCCGTTCACGTCATGGCCGGCCGCGACGCCGCCGCCGGTGGCGGTGACCGGGTTGTTCGTGAAGTCGAAGTCGCCGTCGACGTTGAAGTCGCCGCCCACGTCGAAGTTGGTGGAGTTGTCGATCGAGTTGTCGGTGAACTGCTGGGTCACATTGTGCACCTCAGTCACCTGCTGAATCTGGCGGACCACGTGCTCGACGCTGCCCGAACCCTCGTAGCCCTGGGCGTTCGCGCGGTAGTCGGCCGGGACGCCGGGGTACTCGCATGCGTTCTGATAGATCTGCTGCCAGTCCAGGCCCTGCATGTCCTGCGGGTCGTAGCCGGCGTCGACGGCCGCGTCCTGCAGCGCGATCTGGCTGATGTGGGCGTCGCTGTGTCCGAGCAGGCCGCCGAGAAGGTTCTCGAAGAAGGTGGCGATGTCGAGGTCAGGCATGTCGGTCTCCTAGGTCGGGGCCCAACCGCGGTGGCCGGGCATGCATAGAGCGTGCGGCCCGGGCACCACCCCGGACATCGGGGCAACCCCCATTCGTACCTAGGGCCTATAGGGGATGTGGATACCACACCGGACCCACCCGGGCGAGAACCCCACCTGTCGGCCCGCCGACAGCGATCGAGGCAGGTCAGGGCCGTTCCAACACGGTGCGCAGGGCAGCCACGAACTCGGCCCGACTGGTCGCGCCGAGCTTGGTGCGGATGCGGGCCACGTGATGCTCCACCGTCTTCGGCGAGATGAACAGGCGGCCCCCGATCTCCCGGTACGTGTCGCCGGCGAGCACCATCCGAGCCACCTCGAGTTCCCGCTCGGAGAGGCCGCCGTGCTGGGTCTCGGCCCGGGCGTCGGCCGGCAGCACCTCGGCACTGGACAGTTCGCGGGCCCGCTCCAGCAGCCGCCGGGCGAGGGCGGCGTCGGCCACCCGGATCGCGGCCTGCCCCACCAGGCGGGAGGCCTCCCAGGGCAGCTCCACCGCGGCCAGGTCATCGGCCGTCTGGAGGACCGTCTCCGCCTCGACGCGACCGGCGAGCAGCTCGGCCCACACCTGCGCGGCCTGGCACAGGGCGCGAGGACGGCCGCTCGCGGCCCGATCCGCGGGGAGGCCGGCGGCCGCCCGCGCGGCCGCCGGCCCGTCCTCCTCGGCGAGCGCGATCTGCACCCGGATCCAGCCGACACACACCGCCCAGGCCGGCGGGGTGCCGAGCCGTTCCACGATCGTGTCCAGGGCCTCCAGCACTGCAGCCACCTTGCTCTGGCGGCGTAGCCGGGTCGCCGCCACCGCCAGCTCCTCCACCGCCTCGGCGGTGAACAGGTCGACGGTGCGGCGGGCCAGCGCCGGCTCCACCGTGCTCCACGCGTCGCGCAGGGTGGCCACATCGCCGCTACGGCGGGCCACCGCGGCGGTGAGCGCGGCCACCAGGAACCGTTCCCGCCCGCGCAACCCCGCCTCGGCGCCGGCCAACCGGGCCAGTTCGGCGACGGCGGTGTCGTAGCGCCCGCTGCGCAGCCGGACCCAGGCCAGCAGCAGCCGGTGCCGCTCGGCCGCGACCGGACCCCCGACCCCACCGGCGATCGCGCGGTTGAGCAGGTGCTCGGCGGTACCGGCGTCGCCCGAGACCGCGGCGGCGAGGGCGCCCAGTGCGTGCGGAGTGTCCGGCAGCACGACCGCTGGCGGCGTCCGCTCCAGCACGTCGGCCGCCTCGATGAGCAGCGGGACCGCGCCGGCCGGGTCGGCGGCCGCGGCCACCGCTGCCTCGGCGAAGCGGCGCAGCGCCGCCCCGCTCGACCCGGCCGCCGGCGTCCGGCTGGCATCCCGGGCCGCCGCCAGCGCACCGATCGCGACCTGCGCCGGTACCGCCAGGACCGGGCCCGGCGGGTTCGCCGCCGCCAGCGTCTCGGCGCACCGGTCGAGGCGACCCTCGTGCGCCTGTACGGCGCCGTCGACCAGGGTCAACCGGTCGTCGCGGACCGCCGGTCCCGGATCGAACGGCAGGCCCAGCAGGGCGGCGGCCTCGGCCCGCCCCGCAGCCACCAGCCCGGGATCCGCGCCGGACTCCAGGGCGTCGTCGAACCAGCCGAGGGCGGCGGCCGGGTCATCGAAACGTAACCGTTCGCCGGCCGCGAGGTAGCTGCCGGCGGCCGCCGGCACGTAAGCCCGGGCGGCCCGCAGCTGGTCCGCGGCGACCATGGTGTCGCTGCCCCGGGCGACCAGCGCGTGGGCGACGGCCTCGTGCACCCGGCGGCGTTCGGCCGCGGGCAGCTCATGCAGCACGGCGTCGGCGACCGCCGGCACCATGCGCTCGCCGCCCGGTTCGAGCAGACCCTCGTCGCGCAGGACCCGCATCGCCGCCGCGATGTCCACATCGGACCCACTGCCGTCCACGCTGGACGCGGCGGCCAGCACGCCGTCGGGCAGGTCCAGGCGCAGGGCGAGCAGCCGGGCCAGCGCGGCCATCCGCGGCGCGAGGCGGGCCAGGCGGCGCTGGACCCGGGCCAGCAGCGCCGGCGCCACCTCACCCGGCTGGCCGCCGGCGATGGCGGCGGCGATTGCCGGCAGGCCGGCCGAGGCGGCGTGCACGGCGGCGCACTGCTCGGCGGCGGCGGGACGGCCGGTGACCGAGGCGATCAGGGCCGCGGTCGCCTCGAGATCCAACGGCGCCAGCAGCTCCACCGCCCCCCGGGCGGCGACCACCTCGTCGAGGTCGGCCAGCTCGCGCCCGTCGATGGTCGGCCGGCGGGCCAACACCATCGCGACCCCACTGCGAGCCACGGCGGTCAGCAACACCAACTCCTGCGGACCCAGCCGGTGCGGGTCGTCGACGAGCACCAGAGCGGGCGGGGTCGCCGCGAGGGCGGAGTGCAGCGTTTCGAGTGTCGCGGATGGAGGGTTGACCCGCAGCACCGGGCCGGCCGAGCCGGCGGCCAACTGGTCGAGGCGGCGGGTGCGTCCGGCCCCGTCGACCCCGACCACCACCGTCACGGCCGCGCTCACTCCCGCATCCTGCCTGACGCGACCGGTGCCCGTCACGCGGGCATCGCGGGCGGGCATCACGGGCGGCTGTGCCGGCCGTCGGGTCAGCCGGCGCCGATCGTGGGGTAGCGATCCGCCGCCGGTGGCGACCAGGTCAGCGGGTCGGTCGGCACCTGCTCGCCGGAGCGGATGTCCTTGACGTCATGGGTGCCGTCGGCCCCGGCGAACCAGACGTACGGGATGCCCCGGCGCTGCGCGAAGCGGATCTGCTTGCCGAACTTCGCCGCCGACGGGGAGACCTCGGTCGGGATGCCACGACCGCGCAGCGCCGCCGCCACCCGGTTCGCCTCCGCCCGGTCCTCCTCCGCGGCGAGGGCGACCAGGACACAGGTCGGCACCGGCCGGGACGCGGCGAGCGCACCGGCGGCGAAGAGCAGGCCGAGGATCCGGGTCACCCCGAGTGAGACGCCGACGCCGGGGAAGCGTTCGGTCGCCGACGCGGCCAGGTTGTCGTAGCGGCCGCCCGAGCAGACCGAACCGTGGTGCTCGTAGCCACGCAGCACGGACTCATAGACGGTGCCGGTGTAGTAGTCCAATCCCCGAGCGATCTTCAGGCTGGCCACGACCAGGCCGGGGCGCTGGGCCCGGCCGGCCTCGACCACCGTGACCAGCTCGGCGAGC
The DNA here is from genome assembly GCA_963753485.1 of uncultured Actinomycetota bacterium. Lineage (GTDB taxonomy): Bacteria > Actinomycetota > Actinomycetes > Mycobacteriales > Micromonosporaceae > CAWDLX01. Next base: position 198,318 of record CAVWCL010000001.1, read on the forward strand.
CCCTGCTCGACCAGGTCGTTGCGCACACCCAGGGCGTACACGGCGTCCACAAACGACGCGTCCGGGGCGGAGATCTCGGCGAGCGCAAGGCAGGCCTTCGCCTGAGCCTCGGTGGCTCCCGCGGTCTCGACCAGGTATGCGGCCACGCCGGCCGGCCCGATCTTGTCGAGCTTGTCGATCGCCCGCAGCACGGCCGGCGGGTCGGTGAGCCCGAGGCCGCGGTAGTACCCCTCACAGAGCTTGCGATTGTTGACCAGGAACGTCACCGGCGGGATCGGCAGGCCGTCGAGGGCCTCGCCCATGACCAGCGGCAGCTCGGCCTCGTAGTGCGGGGCGAGCTGGTCCCGATCGATGACGTCGATGTCGGCCTGTACGAACTCGCGATACCGGCCGGCCTGTGGCCGCTCGCCCCGCCACACCTTCTGGATCTGGTAGCGCCGCAACGGAAACGTGAGCCGGGCCGCGTGCTCCAGCACGTACCGGGCGAACGGCACGGTGAGGTCGAAGTGCAGACCGAGCGCCTCGCCGCCGTCACCCGGCGCATCGTCCGGCTCGGCCTGCAGCCGCCGCAGCAGGTACACCTCCTGCGAGGTCTCACCTTTGCGCAGAAGCTGGTCCAGCGGCTCCACCGACCGGGTGTCGAGCGAGGCGAAGCCGTGCAACTCGAACGTGCTGCGCAGGTGGTCGAGGACCCGCAGCTCGACCACGCGCTGCGCTGGCAACCACTCCGGGAACCCGCTCAGGGGCGTGACACGGCTCATCGCGTCCTGCCTATCAAGGCTGACCGGTCACCGGCCACGGCTTTTCCCACCCCGCCCGGCCGGATCGGGCGCGGCGCCGGCCGCAATGACCTCGAGCAGGAACGGGTTCGTGGCCCGCTCCCGCCCGATGGTGGTCGCCGGCCCGTGGCCGGGCAGCACCAGTGTGGCATCGTCGAGCGGCAGGATCCGGTCCCGCAGGCTCACCATCATCTGATCCAGCGAGCCGCCGGGCAGGTCGGTGCGCCCGATCGAACCGGCGAAGAGCACGTCGCCGCTGAGGCAGACCTCCTCCGCCGGATACGTCGGCCCACCGGGGACGCCGAGCTCGCCAGCGGCGGGCAGCCGGAACAGCACCGAGCCGCGGGTGTGGCCGGGCGCATGGTCCACGGTGATCTCCAGCCCGGCGACCGAGATCGTCCCCCCGTCCGGCAGTTCGGCCACCTCGTCGGGCTCGGAGTAGGGCAAGGCCCCGCCGAAGAGCTCGTCCAGCCCGGCGGCCAGGCCGATGGCCGGGTTGGCGAGCATCGCCCGGTCGCCTGGATGCACGTACGCCGTGATGCCGCGCACACCGCAGACCGGCGCGACCGAGAAGGTGTGGTCGATGTGACCATGGGTGAGCAGCACCGCGGCCGGCGAGAGCCGGTGCTCGGCCAGGATCTCATCCAGGCGGGTCAGCACCCCGATGCCCGGGTCGACCACGATGCAGAGCTCGCCGGGGCCGACCGCGACCACATAGCAGTTGGTGCCGAACAGGTCGGCCGGGAAGCCTGTGACCAGCACCGGTGTCCGTTCCCTTCCGCCGCCGGCCGGACCCGGGGGCCGGCTGCCGGGCCGAGCCGGGCGGACGACTGAAGCCTAGCTGGGGGTTGGGTCACGGTTTGTCAACCTCGCTGGCCGGCTGGCCCGACCATACCCGTACACTCTGGCGGGTCTTTCACCTGACGGGAAGGGAGCGTACGTGGCTTCCAAACGGGACCGCCAGCGCAGACTCGAGCGCGCGCGGGCCGAGCGGCGGCTGGCCCGGCAGGCCCACGAGGCCCGGCGGCGCCGGCAGATCCAGGCCGGCATCGGCGGCGGGCTCGCGCTCATACTGATCGTGCTCGGCACGATCTGGGCTTTCGGCGGCTTCTCCCCGAAGGCTCCTTCCAGCGCGGCCGGCGGCTGTGTCTGGGTGCCGAAGGACGCGGCCGCTGATCCGAACATCAAGGACGTCGGTGTCCCGCCGGCCAGCGGCGAGCCGCGCACCGGAACCGAGCCCATGACGATCAGAACGAATCTGGGTGACATCGTCGCCACCCTCGACCTGAGCAAGGCCCCCTGCGCGGCCGCCAGTTTCGCCTTCCTCGGTAGCAAGGACTTCTTCAACACCAGCAGCTGCACCATGTTGAGCAAGGAGCTCGAGGTGCTGCAGTGCGGCGACCCGACCAGCAGCGGCGCCGGTGGGCCCGGGTACCAGTTCGCCGACGAGTACCGCCCGTCCGAGCCGATCGCCAACCCGAGCGCGCCGACGCCGACGCCCTCCTCCTCTGACGGTCCGACCGGGGCCTACTACAGCCGCGGCCAGATCGTGCTGGTCAACAATGGCGAGAACACCAACGGCAGCCAGTTCTACATCGTCTACGGCGACACCTCGACCCTCTCCGCCGCCTACACCGTCATCGGCAGCGTCACCACGGGCATGGACGTCGTCGACACCGTGGTCAAGGCCGGCGCCGTCGGCACCGACGGCAAGCCGGTCGACCAGGGCAAGCCCAAGAAGTCGCTGATCATTGAGAAGCTCTACGTCGGTGCGCCGCCGGCGTCGAGCGCACCGACCTCGGCCGCGCCGCCCGCGCCCACCCTGCCGTCGTAGGCACCGAAGCAGGTCCGCACCCAGCACGTCGGCACACCGCACGTCCGCACAGAGCGAGGAGCAGCACGTGGGTTCGGTACGGGACAACCGCCAGCGCGCGGCCGCGCGAGCCAGGCTGGAGCGGGAGATGGCCGCGCGCCTGGAAGCGGCCCGCCGCAAGCGTCTCCTGCAGGCCCGCATCGGCGGCGGCGTGGCCATCCTGGTCGTGCTCGCGGCGATCATCTGGGTCGCGATCGCCACCATCGGTGGCGGCTCGCATCCGGCCGCATCCAGTCCGTCGGGCTGCGTCTGGACGCCGGCCCCGATCGCGCCGATCGAACCGCCCGCATCGCCGGTCAGCGAACCCGCGGCCTCGGGCTCGCCCGCGGCGTCAGCCTCGGCGTCGCCGGCGGCGCCCGGCCTGCCGCCGACCGACGTGCCGAAGGCCGGCTACCAGGTGATCACGTTCAACACCAACCTCGGCGTGGTCAAGGTGGAGATGAACCTGACCAAGACGCCCTGCACCGCCGCCAGCATGGCCCACCTCGTCCAGGCGAAGTTCTTCGACAACGCCGGTGCCGCCGGCGTCGGCTCCTGCCACCGGCTCGCGGCGAGCATCAACGCGCTGCAGTGCGGCGACCCCACCGGAACCGGAACCGGCGGCCCCGGATACCAGTTCGCCGACGAGAACCTGCCCGGCAGCCAACTGCCCGCCTACCACACCGGCGACCTGGCGATGGCCAACTCGGGCGCGAACACCAACGGCAGCCAGTTCTTCTTCATCTGGTCCACCACCACCGGCCTGGCCGGCAACTACACCCTGTGGGGCCACGTCCTGCAAGGTCTGGACATCATCACCAAGGTGGGCAAGGGCGGCGACGACGGTGCCTTCGAACCGGATCCGGGTGGTGGCCACCCGACGATCAAGTTGATCTTCAAATCGGTCACCGTCGGGCCGGTGACCGCGACCTCCGAGATCACACCGACCAGCGCACCGCCCGCCAGCCCCGCCGGCAGCGCCGCGCCAACCACCACCCCGGCCTCCTGAGCCGGTCTCCCCGACGGGTCAGGCGCCCGACGTGACCCGGTACGCGTCGTAGACGCCGTCCACCTTGCGTACCGCGGCGAGCAGGTGTCCGAGGTGCTTCGGGTCGGCCATCTCGAAGGTGAACCGGCTCACCGCGACGCGGTCGCGGGTCGTGGTCACGGTGGCGGAGAGGATGTTGACCCGCTCGTCGGAGAGCACCCGGGTGACGTCGGCGAGCAACTTGTGCCGGTCGAGCGCCTCCACCTGGATCGCGACCAGGAACATCGACGCCGCGGTCGGCTTCCAGTCCACCGTCATCACCCGGTCGGTCTGGCGGCGCAGCTCCTCGGCGTTGGTGCAGTCGGCCCGGTGCACGCTGACGCCGCCGCTGCGGGTGGTGAAGCCGAAGATGGGATCTCCCGGCACCGGCGTACAGCAGCGGGCAAGCTTGATCCAGATATCCGACTCGCCGCGAACCACGACGCCGGGGTCATGCGCGTTCGAGGTGGTGCGCGCCCGGCGGGTGGGTACCGCGGTCTCGGCGAGATCCTCGGTGGCGCCCTCGACGCCGCCGAGGCTGGAGACCAGGCGACCGACCACGGACTGCGCGGAGACCTGGTTCTCGCCGACCGCGGCGTAGAGCGCGGCCACATCGGCGAGGTGCAGCTCGCGGGCGATCGTCATGAGCGCGTCCGAGGTGAGCATCCGCTGCAGGGGCAGGCGCTGCTTGCGCATCGCCGCGACGATGGCGTCCTTGCCCTCGTCGATGGCGACCTCGCGGCGCTCCTTGTTGAAGAACTGGCGGATCTTGGTACGGGCGCGCGGGCTCTGCACGAAGCCGAGCCAGTCCTGGGTGGGGCTCGCGGTCTCCGACTTCGAGGTGAAGATCTCGATGACGTCGCCGTTGGAGAGCCGGCTCTCCAACGGCACCAGCTTGCCGTTGACCTTGGCGCCGATGCACTTGTGCCCGACCTCGGTGTGCACGGCGTAGGCGAAATCGACCGGGGTGGAGTCCTTGGGCAGCGCGATCACGTCGCCCTTGGGGGTGAAGACGTACACCTCCTGGGTGGACAGATCGAAGCGCAGCGCGTCGAGGAACTCCGACGGGTCGGCCGCCTCCCGCTGCCAGTCGAGCAGCTGGCGCAGCCAGGTCATCTCGTCGATGTGCGCCGGCGGCCCCACGACCGGGTTCTTGCTCTCCTTGTACCGCCAGTGGGCGGCGATGCCGTACTCGGCCGTGCGGTGCATCGCGTACGTGCGAATCTGCATCTCGACCGGCTTGCCGTTGGGACCGATCACCGTGGTGTGCAGCGACTGGTACATGTTGAACTTCGGCATCGCGATGTAGTCCTTGAAGCGGCCCGGGATGGGCTGCCAGGTCGCGTGGATGACCCCGAGCGCGGCATAGCAGTCGCGGACCGTGTCGACCAGGACCCGCACGCCCACCAGGTCGTAGATCTCGCCGAAGTCCCGCCCCCGCGCGATCATCTTCTGGTATACGGAGTAGAGGTGCTTGGGCCGGCCGGTCACCTCCGCCTTGATCTTGGACGTCTTCAGGTCGGTCGCGACCCGCTGGGTGACCTGGCTGAGCAGCGCGTCACGCTGCGGTGCGTGGTCGCCGACGAGGCGGCTGATCTCCTCGTGCCGCTTGGGGTAGAGGGCACCGAAAGCCAGGTCCTCGAGCTCCCACTTGATCGTGTTCATGCCCAGCCGGTGGGCGAGCGGGGCCAGGATCTCCAGCGTCTCCCGGGCCTTCTGCTCCCGCTTGGGCTGGGGCAGGAAGGCGAGCGTGCGCATGTTGTGCAGGCGGTCGGCCAGCTTGATCACAAGTACCCGGGGATCGCGGGCCATGGCGACGACCATCTTGCGGATCGTCTCCGCCTTGGCCGCATCGCCCAGCTTGACCCGGTCAAGCTTGGTCACGCCATCCACGAGCAGCGCGACCTCGGGGGCGAAGTCGACCCGCATCTGGTCGAGCGTGTAGTCGGTGTCCTCGATGGTGTCGTGCAACAGCGCGGCGACCAGGGTGGTTGTGTCCATGCCGAGGTTGGCCAGGATGGCGGCGACCGCGAGCGGATGGGTGATGTACGGGTCGCCGGACTTGCGGAACTGGCCCTTGTGCCAGTGGTCGGCGGCGTCGTACGCCTTCTGCAGCAGCTTGATGTCGGCCTTGGGGTGGGAGGCCCGATGCGTGGAGATCAGCGGCTCGAGCACCTCGGGGATCTGTGGTGACTGCCAGGGCGCGTTGAACCGGGCCAGCCGGGCCCGCACCCGGCGCCCGGTCGGTGGGCCGACGAACCCGAACCCGCCGCCGCTCGACTCGTCCGGCGTGGCGTCGACCGGCTCCTCGCTGCCGCCCGTGGGCGCCTGGCCCGCCGGCGCCCGCGAACCCACGCCGGCATCGACGCGCTCATCGGTGGCGGTCGCCACGGACGCGTCGTCGAGCCATTCGTCGGTACGAACCGGCAGGTCGCTGGACACCGGCGGCTCCCCAATCCTCCCCGGCTGAGCCCGGGGCGCTCCGGGCGCCCGGACCACACGACGCCCTGAAACGACAATGGTACGCGTTCCGACCCGGCTCGACGGCCAGCCAGTCAGCCAGGCCCGGGCTGGTCGGCCGGATGCTCACCCTCCCACGAGCTGACTATTGGCGTCAGACTGTCAGGAGGGCGTGCACCGGATACCCCGGAAGCTTCTTCCGGCCACCGAGAAAGCCCAGCTCGATGATCACGGTGAACCCGGCGACCTGGCCGCCGGCCTGCTCGACCAGGCTGATGCCGGCGGCGGCGGTGCCACCGGTGGCGAGCACGTCGTCGATGAGCAGGACCCGCTGGCCGGCCAGGAACGCGTCCTGGTGCACCTCGAGGGTGGCGTTGCCGTACTCCAGCTCGTAGGTCGCGGCGAGCGCCGGCCGGGGCAGCTTGCCGGCCTTACGGACCGGGACCACGCCCACCGAGGTGGCGTAGGCCACGCCCGCGGCGAGCAGGAACCCCCGCGCCTCGATGCCGGCGACGACATCGAAGGAGTCCGCGCCGTGGTGGGCCACGACCGCGTCACAGGTCGCCCGGAACGCGGTCCCGTCGGCGAAGAGCGGGCTCAGGTCCTTGAAGACCACGCCCGGACGCGGAAACCCCGGTACGTCGATGACATGGCCCGCGATCATGTCGGTCAACGTCACCGGATCAGTCCTTCCCGCGCTCAGCGTTTGCGTGACTTATTGCCCGGTTTCGCACCGGCCGGGCGTTTGCGCTGCTGAGGCCGGGCCGGCCGGGTGCCGGCCCGGGACCCGGCACCGGCCAGGGCCGTGCTCGGCGCCTCGGCGTCATCGGTGACCGCCGCGGCCGGCCGCGCTTTGGCCGAACCGCTCTTGGCGCCGGCCGGGCTCTTCGCGGCCGCGGTCTGCTTGAGCGCCTTGCGCTCGGCGACGATCCCGGCCGCGCGCCGCTGAAGCACCCGCTGTTTGTGCAGCTTGAACCGGGGCTCCTGCTCCTTGAGGTCGACCAGGACCGGCGTGGCGAAGAAGATCGACGAATAGACCGCGGCCAACATGCCGACGAAGAGCACCAGACCCAGGTCTTTCAGCGTGCCGGCGCCCAGCAGACCGGCGCCGATGAAAAGCAGCCCACCGACCGGCAGCAGGGCCACCACGGCGGTGTTGATCGAGCGCATCAGGGTCTGGTTGACGGCGAGGTTCGCCGCCTCGCCATAGGTGCGGGTCGGGTTGCCGGTGATGCCCCGGGTGTTCTCCCGGACCTTGTCGAAGACCACCACGACGTCGTACAGGGCGAAGCCGAGGATGGTCAGGAAACCGATGATCGTCGACGGCGTGACCTCGAACCCGATCAGCAGGTAGACCGCCGCGGTGAGCACGAGGTTCTGGATCAGTGCGGCCAGGGCCGCCACCGACATTCGCCACTCCCGGAAGACCACGGCGAGGTAGGCCACGACCAGGACCAGGAAGATCAACGCACCGAGCCCGGCCGCCGTGGTGACCGACGAGCCCCAGGCCCCGCTCACGGCGCTCTCGCTGATGCTCTTCTCCGGGATGTGGAACTGGGTCGCGATCTTCTGCTTGATCGAGGTTGCCTTCTTCGACGCCACCGACGGGTCCGGGTCCAGCTCCGCCGTCTTGACCAGGTAGGAGTCGCTGCCCAGCCGCTGGGCCGAAGCGATCGTCACGCCCTGGTCGGCGATCGCCCCGCGGGCCTGGTCCAGGGTGCCGATGCTGGCCGGCAGCGTGAAGGAGTTGCCGCCCTTGAACTCGATGCCCAGGTTGAACGGTCGGACCAGGAACGTGATCACGGCGATCACCAGGATGGCGCCCGCGACCGCGTAGTAGTAGCGGCGCTTGCCGACCACATCGATGCCGGCCTCGCCGCGGTACAGCCGGCTGGCGATGTCGCGCAGCCCCCGCGTGCGAGGTTGGGGGGTCTCGACCGGGGAGGTCGTCTCACTCATGTCAGGCCTCCTTGGTCCGGCGCGGCCGGGACGCCGGTGGGTCATCTTGCTTGGCCTGGTTCAGCACGCGGCCCAGCCCGCTCACCCGGGGCGAGAGGAAGGCGGGGCTGCGGGCCAGCATGGTCATCATCGGATGCCGGAAGAGGAACACGATGACGAGGTCGAGCGTGGTGGCCAGACCCAGCGCGAACGCGAAGCCCTTCACCGAGCCGACGCCGACGAGGTAGAGCACGACCGCGGCGAGGATGGTCACCGCGTTCGCCGTGATGATCGTCCGGCGGGCGCGGTTCCAGGCCCGGGGGACCGCGCTGCGCGGACTTCGACCCTCGCGGATCTCGTCCTTGAGGCGCTCGAAGTAGATCACGAACGAGTCGGCCGCCACACCCAGCGAGACGATGAACCCGGCGAAGCCGGCCAGCGACAGCGTGAAGCCGATCTGGCGGCCGAGCAGCACCAGCATCCCGAACGTGAGCAGACCCGACAGCAACAGGCTCAGCGTGATGACCAGACCCAGCAGCCGGTAGTAGAAGAAGGCGTACGCGACCACGAGCACCAGGCCGATGCCGGCGGCGAGCAGGCCCGCCTTCAGGTAGTCGGTGCCCAGGGTGGCCGAGACCGACAGCAGCTCGCCCGGGTCGAAGGTGAGCGGCAGCGCGCCGTACTTGAGCTGGTTGGCCAGCAGGGTGGCGCTCTGCTGGGTGAAGCCGCCGGTGATCTGCGACTGGGTGCTGAGCACGGCCTGGATCGCCGGCGCCGAGATGATCTCGTTGTCCAGCACCACCGCGACCTCGCAGACCGGGTCCCCGGTGCCGGAGTCGCGGGACTGGGTGACCGACGCGGCACACGCGCCGCCGGTGTTGTTGAACGCCTCCCGGGTCAGGTCGGTCCATTTCTTGGTGCCGTCGCCGGTGAAGGTCAGGTCGACCTTCCAGGTGGTACCCGCGGTCGTGTCGATGTTGGCGGCCGCCGACGACACGTCGGTGCCCTCCACCTTCGCGACGTCGAGCAGCAGCTTGGCGTCGCTCTGGGACGACATGCAGGCCACCGCCTGCTGCTTCACGTCCACGATGGACCCGGCCGGGCGGCCGTTCAACTTCGCGCAGTTGACCTGCGGGACATAGAACTGGATCTGCGGTGGCAGCAGGGCCACGTCCGCGGACGTCAGCTTGCTGAACGGCGCGAGCGACGCCATGGTCGCGGCGTCCGAGGTGATCGTCGACAGGTCGGCCGGCGGCTGGGCGGCGAGCTGTTGGGCGGCCGCGACGGCGGCCGGGCCGAGCTTGTTGACCACCGCCTGCTGGCGTGCTTGGAGGTCGGGGGCGGTGGTGCCGCTCGGCGTGGGTGCCGGCGTGGCGCTCGCGGTGGCGCTCGGTGCCGGCGCAGGCGCCGCGCTCGCCGTCGCCGTCGGCTCGGCCGACCCGGAGGGGCTCGGCGACCCGGTCGCGTCGGTGTCCGGCACCCCGTTGATCACGTTGAGCACCTTGCGGAAGCGCAGCTGGGCCGGCACCCCGACCTGACGGATGGTGTCGTCATTGTTGCCCGGCGCCGAGATCACGATGTGGTTGTTGCCCTCGGTCACCACCTCGGCCTCGGCGACGCCGAGTCCGTTGACCCGGTTCTCGATGATCTGCCGGGCCAGTTCCAGGTTCTCGGCGCTGGGCTGCGAGCCGTCCAGGGAGGTGGCGACCAGAGTCATCTGAGTGCCGCCGACCAGATCAAGTCCGAGTTTGGGTGCCAGCCGATGGCCGAAGGAGCCCGAGCCGAAGCCCAGAACCACGCCGAAGAGGATGACGAAGATCGCGCCCAGCGCGATGAGGTAACGCGATGGGCGCATCTGCCCCTGGGGTGGTGAAGCCACGACGCTCAAATCTCCCTGTGCGAGTTACCGCCGGAGCGAGGCCGCGCCGGCGTCGGGGGATGGTCGCGCTGGGCCCGGGGCTCCCGGCGCGGGTTTCCATTGTGAACTTTTCGTCCGTATGTCAAGGCGGTCGGGTCAGCCCTTTTCAATGGTTCTCGCCGCGTCGGAGTCGTCGGCCCCGGCCGCGTCGTCCTCGTCCGCGGTATCCAGGTCCTCGTCCTCACCCTCGTCGGCGACCGGGGGTACGGCGTTGACCACACGCGCGATCGCGCCGCGCGCGAAGCGGAGTTCGACCCCTGGCGCCGCCTCCAGCGTGACGGCCTGGTCGTCGACCTCGGTGACCGTCCCGAACAGGCCACCCACCGTCTGCACCTCGTCACCGGGGCCGAGCGTCGACTGCATCTGCTGGGCGTCCCGGCGGCGCTTGTTCTGCGGGCGCAGGATCAGGAAGTACATCGCACCAATGATCAGGACGATCGGCAGGATCGTGATGAGGCCGCTGCTGCCGCCGGACGCATCTGCTGCGAAGAACACGTGGTCGCCTTCCGTGTGGTCCTGGCACCTGCGTCACCCGATCCGTGCGGGGTGACAGCACGGCATCAGGACAGGTGGGTGTCTATCCAGACCGCCGGGAGTCTAGCCGGTGCGCGCCCGCCGGGTACGGCGAGGCCGCACGCCGGGCGGCTCGGTTCGGGCTCACGCGTCCTGGTTTCGGGCTCACGCGTCCTGGTTTCGGGCTCACGCGTCCTGGTTGAACAGATCCGGCACCGGCGCGGCACCGTCACCCATCGTATCCGGTCGTCCGACGCCGCCCTGGCCCAGGCGTTCGGCGAGGCCCCACCGGTCGGGTGGGGTGAGGCCCAGGTGACGCCAGGCACCGCCGGTGGCGACCCGGCCGCGCGGGGTACGCGCGAGCAGTCCCGCCCGGACGAGAAACGGCTCACACACCTCCTCGACGGTGTCCGGCTGTTCCCCGACCGCCACCGCCAGCGTGGAGAGTCCGACCGGACCGCCGCCGAAGGAGCGCACCAGCGCGGTCAACACCGCGCGGTCGAGCCGGTCCAGCCCGAGGTCGTCGACGTCGTACACGCGCAACGCCGCCTGGGCGGTGTCAGCGGTCACCACGCCGTCGGCGCGGACCTCGGCGAAGTCGCGCACCCGGCGCAGCAGCCGGTTGGCGATGCGCGGCGTCCCGCGCGACCGGCCGGCGATCTCGGTCGCTCCGTCGTCGGTCATCGCGACGCCGAGGATGCGGGCCGAGCGGTGCAGCAGGATGTCCAGCTCGGCGGCCTCGTAGAAGTCCAGGTGCCCGACGAAGCCGAACCGGTCCCTCATCGGCCCGGTCAGCAGGCCGGACCGGGTGGTCGCTCCGATCAGCGTGAACGGCTCGACGTCGAGCGGGATCGCGGTCGCCCCCGGTCCCTTGCCGACGACGACGTCGACCCGGAAGTCCTCCATCGCGCTGTAGAGCAGCTCTTCGGCCGGCCGGGCGATGCGGTGGATCTCATCGATGAACAGCACGTCCCCAGTGGCCAGGCTGGTCAGGATCGCGGCCAGGTCGCCGGAGCGCTCGATCGCCGGGCCGCTGGTGACCCGCAGCCCCGTCCCCAGCTCGGCGGCAATGATCATGGCGAGGGTGGTCTTGCCCAGGCCGGGTGCACCCGAGAGCAGGATGTGCTCGGGCGGTGAGCCCCGGCGCATCGCGCCCTGCAGCAGCAGGTCGAGCTGCTCGCGCACGCGATTCTGGGCGATGAAGTCGGCCAGCCGGCGCGGGCGCAGGGTCGATTCGACGTCGCGCTCCTCCTCGAATGCGAGCGCCGAGACCACCGGCACGTCGCCCGCGCTCACCGCGTCGGGCTGCGGCCCGGCGCCCGCGCTCACCGCGTCGGGCTGCGGCCCGGCGCCCGCGCTCACCGCGCCCTGCCGAGGATCTGGATGGCTCGCTTGAGCAGTACCGGCACGCCCGGCGCCGGCTCCGCGCCGAGGTCGGCCGAGACGACGCCGATCGCCTGGTCGGCCTGGCTGGGACTCCAGCCGAGCCCGACCAGCGCCTGGCGGACCTGGTCCTGCCAGGTGATGCCGCCAACGGCCAAGGAGAGCCCGGAGGCGCCGACCGAGCCGCCGACCGGTCCGAGGCGATCGCGCAGCTCGAGGATGAGCCGCTCGGCGCCCTTCTTCCCGATCCCCGGCACCCTGGTCAGGGTCGCCGTGTCACCGGTCGCGACGGCCTTGCGGACGACATCCGGCGAGTGCACGGCGAGCACCGCCTGGGCCAGCCGCGGGCCGACCCCACTCGCCGTCTGCAACAGCTCGAAGAGCCCCCGGGCGTCGTCGTCGGCGAACCCGTACAAGGTCAACGAGTCCTCCCGGACAACCAGGCTGGTGGCGAGCCTCGCCTCCTCCCCGACCCGCAGCGCGGCCAGCGTGGTCGGCGTGCAGACCACCGACAGGCCGACGCCGCCGACCTCCACGACCGCGCCGTCGGGTGAGACCGCGACCACCCGGCCCCGCACGCTCGCGATCATCGCAGTCCTCCTCGGGTGCTGGCGGCGAGCCGGGCGGCCGCGATCTTCGCCTGGGCGCCGCCGCGCCACACGTGGCAGATCGCCAGCGCGAGCGCGTCGGCCGCGTCGGCCGGGCTGGGTGCCTGCGCCAGCCGCAGCAACCGGGTCACCATCGCGGTGACCTGAGCCTTTCCGGCCTGGCCGGAGCCGGTGACGGCGGCCTTGACCTCGCTCGGGGTGTAGGTCTGCACCGGCAGGCCGGCCCGGGCGCCGGCCAGCACCGCGATCGCACCGGCCTGGGCCGTGCCCATGACCGTCCGCACGTTGTGCTGGCTGAACACCCGCTCCACGGCGATCGCATCCGGATTGAGGTCGGTCACCAGCCGGGTGAGGGCGGCGTCGAGGGCGAGCAGCCGCCGGCCCAGCTCCTCCTCCGGGTCGGTGCGCACCACCTCGACCGCGACCAACCGGCAGGTGCGGCCAGGCTCGCCGTCGACCACACCGACCCCGCACCGGGTCAGCCCGGGATCGACGCCCAGAACCCGCACACACCCTCCCCGAGCCGCTGCCCAGCGAACAGACGTTCGACGAAGCTACCGCAGGGCATCACCACGCGCACGGCGACACGCCGCGCCCAGCTCAGGTGTGGACGATCGCCGGCCAGATGGCGTCGACCAACCGCTCGGGCATCGTCTCCCGGTCCAGGCTGGGGTTCCAGTTCAGCATGCTGGCGGCGAGCACGGGGCCGGTGAGCATGGCCATGACGATGTCCAGATCCAGGTCGGCGCGCAGGGCGCCGTCGGCGATGCCGCGCCGCAACACGTCACGCATGAGTTCCCGGCGCGGCTCGGTCACCTTCTGATACACGTCGTGCAGGGCCCGGCTCCGCTTGAGCTCGGCGATCAGGCAGGGCAGCACGGTCGCCGCCGGTGCCGTGGCCTGCCGGCCGACCGGCCGCAGCAGGGCGATCAGGTCGTCGCGGACGGACTCGCCGGTGAGCCCGGGCAACGGCCCTTTCAGCGACGCGACGGCATCGATGAGCAGCGCATCCTTGTTGGACCAGCGGCGGTAGATGGTCGCCTTGCCGACCCCGGCGCGGGCCGCCACCGCCTCGATCGAGAGCGCCTCCGCGGTGGTGCCGTTGGCGAGCAGGTCAACCACCGCGGCGAGGATGGCCTCGTCCACGTGCGCGCTGCGCGGCCGGCCCGGACCTCGACGGTCCTGGTCCGGCAGCGCAGCGGCCGCGGTCATGTTCACATTGTGTCCCCGCTCAGCGCCGTTCGGCCAGCACAAGCGGCTCGAGGCGCGCCGGCTCGAGCGCAGTCACCTGGGGTGACGCGTACGGGGTGGAGCGCCGCGGCAGCCAGGCCAGCACCACACCGATGCTGAGCACCGCGACGACCGCGGCGCCGCCGGCGGCCCAGTGCATCGCGGTCACGAAGGCCTCGTTCGCCGCGGCCAGCACGCCGGCGCCCCGGGAGCCGGCCTGGGCCGCCACCCCGTACGCCCCACTGACCGACTCGGTCGCGACCGAGCGGGCCGCCGGCGGCAGCCCGGCGAAGGCGTCGCCAACCTGCGCCCGGTACACGGCCGAGAGCACGGAGCCGAGCACGGCGACGCCGAGGGCGCCGCCGACCTGGCGCACCGTGTTGGAGATGGCCGAGCCCACGCCGGCCTTCTCCCGGGGCAGCGAGGACATGATCGACTCAGTGACCGGCGGCATCACGTTCGCCATTCCGGCGCCCTGGATGAAGGTCAACACGATCAGCACCCAGATCGGCGACGCCGCGGTGACCAGCGCGAACCCGACCAGGCCGGCGGTGATCAAGCCGAGCCCGACGGCGCAGACCGCCTTCGGCCCGAACCGTCGGACCATGGCCGCACTGCGGGGCGCGAAGAAGAGCTGGGCGGCCGCGAACGGCGTCATCATGAGGCCGGCCTGCAAGGGTGTGTAGCCGCGGATCAGCTGCAGGTAGAACGCGAGGAAGAACATCATCCCCATGGCGGCGAAGAAGACGAGTCCGATCGAGGCGACCGCGGCCGAGAAGCGCGGATCGCGGAACAGCCGGACCTCCAGCGACGGATGGTCGCTGCGCCGCTCGTAGCGGATGAAGGCAGCCAGCACCGCCAGGCCGACCACGATCCCGGCCCACGCCTGGACCTGGCCGAAGCCGTGCTCCCCGCCGTAGATGATCCCGTAGACCAGCGCGACCAGGCCCACGATCGACAGCCCGACGCCGAGCAGGTCCAGCCGGCCGGGCAGCGGGTTGCGCGACTCGGGGACCACAAGGACGACCGCGACCAGCCCAGCGATGATCACCGGTACGTTGATCAGGAAGACCGACCCCCACCAGAACGTCTCCAGCAGCGCGCCGCCGACCACCGGGCCGACCGCCACCCCGAGACCGACCGCGCCGGCCCACACGCCGATCGCCCGGCCTCGTTCCCGGGGGTCGAAGACATTGGAGATGATCGACAGCGTCGACGGCATGACGGCCGCGCCGCCGATACCCATAAGAGCCCGGGCGCCGATGAGTTGGCCGGCCGTCTGGGCGTACGCCGAAGCGAGCGAGGCGAGCCCGAAGAGCACCAGGCCGGCGATCAGCATGCGCCGGCGGCCGATCCGATCGCCCACGATGCCGGCGGTGAAGAGCAGCCCGGCGAAGACCAGGGTGTAGGAGTTGATCGCCCATTCGAGCTGGGCCTGGCTGGCGCCCAACCCGTGCACCGGGTCGGCGATGGTGCGCATGGCGACGTTGAGCACCGTGTTGTCGAGCACCACGACGAACAGGCTCAACACCAGTACGCCGAGGATGGTCCACCGGCGTGGATGCCCGGTGTTGGCTTCGATGTCCACTGATCCCCCAGGAATCGGGCCGCGGCGGTTCTCCCGCCGGCAATTCGATACGGTCATGTCTCGTTAACCCCGCAAGCATATGAGCGAGGTACGACGAAACGGGACCGTTCCGTATTTGAATCTGGGTGATGAGCGTCACGGACCGCCGCCGCGGTCGGCGCCTACCTCGACGGTACGCCGGTAATGTCGGCGATGTCCTCACGAGTGAGCGCAGTCTGGTCATCGGAACCGGCGTTGACCACCAGGCCCGCGGCCCCGACGCTGCGCAGCATCTCGAAGAGTTGTGGGCCGTCCATCTCGGCCAGATCGGCGAGCGGGCGCGCCGGCGGCGGCAGGCTCGAGGTGAACTCGCTGGCCCGGTCGGCCGCGGTGAAGCAGACGGCCACCGCGCCGTCGATCTCCGGCAGGTACGTCTGGGCGAGCGACCGGGACGGTCGTTCGACCAGCAGCAGGTACCGGTGCGCGAGCAGGTCCGCCGCCGGCGCCGGACCGCTGCCCCGGTTCGCCAGCGCGCGTTCCGCGGTGATCGCGCTCGCCCAGTGGACGGCGATCTCGAAACCCCCGGCGGCGACGTACCACTGGTGTTCCCGCGGGGATGCCGGGTTGACGATGAGCGCGGTGAGGTTGTTGTCCAGGGCGCCCATCAGCTTGACCCCGGGCACCGGGCCGCCGTAGGGGCCGATCGCCTGGCCCTCGGCGAGCAGGGCCGACTCGTGGTCGGTGAACGCGTTCAGCACCGGGCTCGGGACGGCATCTGGGAACAGGAGCATCTGATCAAAGTTGGTCTGACCCCACGCCCGGTCGGCGAAGAGCACCGGCACATACCAGTCATCGTGGTTCACCAGCGCGCGCATCACCTGATCGATATCGGCCTGGGTCGCCGGAGTTCGTTCGGCGAACGCCACCAACGCGCGCCGGGCGACGCTGAGCCGTCCGGGCGAGGTCACCCCGCGATCCTCCCGGCTGGCCCGCGGCGCGCGCAAGCGACGACCAAACTGCCGCGACCGGGGCGCGGCTCGACCGGACCCCGGTCGGGCGGGCTCGCGCCGCGGCCGCTCTCGCAGCCCGCCCCCGGTCGCGCCCGGCGGTCGTCGACGGGTGAAGATCGGCGTGCGGCGCGGCGGAATGCAGCGTGACTTCACCGCTGCGCGTACGGCACCGATCTCCAGCCCGGACTGGCCCCAGGCCGGCGGCCAGCCCACTCTGGCCGCCGGCCCGCACCCCAAAGCGCGGCCGGTCCGCGGTCCCGGCCGATTCACAACGTGCCCGCCGGGAGGATCAGGCGTCGATGAGGTGCATGACCTCGTCGGGGACATCGAAGTTGGCGTACACGTTCTGGACGTCGTCGCTGTCCTCGATCACATCGATCAGCTTGAAGATCTTGCGGGCGCCGTCCTCGTCGAGCGGCACGGTCACGCTCGGCACGAACGACGTCTCGGCCGACTCGTACTCGATGCCGGCCGCCTGTAGCGCGGAGCGCACCGGGATCAGATCGCCCGGCTCGCTGACGACCTCGAACACCTCGCCGAGGTCGTTGATCTCCTCGACGCCGGCGTCGAGGACCACGGCGAGCACGTCGTCCTCGGTGACCGGACCCTTCGGGACCAGCACCACGCCTTTGCGGGAGAACATGTAGGACACCGAGCCGGCGTCGGCGAGCGAACCGCCGTTGCGGGTCAACGCCGTCCGCACGTCGGTGGCCGCCCGGTTGCGGTTGTCGGTCAGACACTCGATAAGGATCGCCACGCCGTTCGGGCCGTACCCCTCGTACATGACGGTCTGGTAGTCGGCGCCGCCGGCTTCCAGACCGGCGCCGCGCTTCTGTGCCCGCTCGATGTTGTCGTTGGGGACGGAGTTCTTCTTCGCCTTCTGGATCGCGTCGTACAGGGTCGGGTTGCCGGCCGGGTCGCCGCCACCGGTCCGGGCCGCCACCTCGATGTTCTTGATGAGGCGCGCGAACAGCTTGCCGCGCTTGGCATCGACGACCGCCTTCTTGTGCTTGGTCGTCGCCCACTTGGAGTGGCCGGACATGCCACAACTCCTCTGCCGTCGGTTCAGGCCGGGTCAGTCCCGCGCGGCGCGCACCAGCTCCACGAAGTACCGATGCACACGCAGGTCACCCGTGAGCTCGGGGTGGAATGCGGTGGCGAGCACGTTGCGCTGCCGGACGGCGACAATCCTACCGGCCCCTGCGCCGGCGGCCAGCCGGCCGAGCACCTCGACGCCGGGTCCGATGTGCTCGACCCACGGCGCTCGGATGAAGACCGCGTGCAGCGGGCCGCCCTCGATGCCGGCGAGCTCGATCGAGCCTTCGAACGAGTCGACCTGGCGGCCGAACGCGTTGCGCCGCACCGCCATATCGATGCCGCCGAAGGTGCGCTGGTCGACCCGTCCGTCCAGCACCTGGTTTGCCAGCATGATCATCCCGGCGCACGACCCGTACACCGGCAGGCCCTTGCCGATCTTCGTGCTGATCGGCTCCACCATCCCGAAGTCGACGGCGAGCTTGCTGATGGCGGTCGACTCGCCGCCCGGTATCACCAATGCATCGATGTCGTCGAGCTCCTGCGGGCGGCGTACCGGGTGCGCCTGCGCGTCCACCTGGGCCAGTGCCCGTACGTGCTCGCGCACATCGCCCTGCAGGGCCAGGACCCCGATGACGACTCCTCTGCTCACCCAGCCACCCTACGGCCGGGCACGGCTCAGGCGACGGTCCGGGTACGGGCAGGTCCGGCCCGCCGCGGCCGCGCGCGTCCCGGCGGTACTCCTCGTCGCCGGCGAGGAAGCCCACCCACCAGCCGATCGAGCTCGGCCGGTCACCGTGGCGGACCTGTCGCCATCCGCGTCGGGTAGCGGCCCACGATCTCCTCCAACTGGCTGCCGGCGTAGATCAGCGCCGCCCCTAGGTGAATCGTTTCCTCCACACCCAGGGCCGGCTCGGGCGGACCGAGAATGACTACGGTAGGCACGCTTGCCCCCGCCCCCATGGTCAGGCACACCTCCAGCCGCTCCTCGTCGCGCAGGGCGACGGTCGCGATGAGCCTGGTGTGGGTGTGCCCGGGCGGCAGTTTGGGACGGTCGCACCACCATGGGTGTCCAAGAGCGCGGGGCCTGTTGCGCGGCATAGCGGCGCACCCTTCCGGGATGGAGGCCGGCTCCTCCCCCAAAGGCGCCCCACACCCCGAGGCTGCCGTATGTGACCCAATGGTGGCACGGTGTGTGTCCACAGGGGAATCGACGCTTGAGGTGAGTCCGACGCCGGGCTGGGCAGTTGCGCACTCAACGATCATCCGGGCCGATGTCATCCGTCGGGCGACGTCCATCGGCGGCCCGGCCTGTCATCGCCATGAGATGACAGCGCGCGTGGCCCCGTTCCCGCGCCGAGCCGGCGCCGGGCTGCCGCTTCGGCTGGCCACTGGCGGCCATGATCCTGGGCGCGCCCGACGGCCGGGGCAGTCACCGCCCCGGCGACCGCGACCTGCCGGTGGCGCCCGCGCGCCGCTGGAGGCTCTCCGGGTCGCAGGGCGCCACCGACCGGGACGGCCCGGAAAGGTCCCGACCTACGAACGGTGCCAGGTCACACCCGTGCTATCCGTCATGGTGTTGGCGCCATCCCAGACCAGCGTGATGGTGAACGGTCCCAGCAACGGGCCATCGAAGCACGACACCGACCACTGCACGATCAGCTTGTTCGATGCCGGATAGAAAGTCCCGGGTCCATAGACCTTTGCCTCCACGCCGCCGCAGACGCTCGCCGAGTCGTCGAGACTGTACGTGTAGTAGGTGGAATAGACCCACAGCCTCAGGTGGCTACCATCGACGTCGGTAGCGGTCCAGTATCCGACAGCACTCGCGGCTGCCGGCGACGCGATGCCGAGAGTCAGCATGAGCGCCAGTAGCGGCGCACCCATCAAGAGGATCAAACGACGCATCAGAACTCCCAGACGTCGCAACAGTTCCCTCAGGGTAAGCACGGCTGAGCAGCCGGCCGCGCACCAGTCGTTGATCCGTCTCCGCCGAACCTACGGCTGATGGACGAGTCAGCGCAGCCGGGAGGAACCCGAGTGGAAGTTTCCTGGATCTGATGGCGGGCCCGAACCCGAGAGGTGAAACAGCGGGTGCCTGCGCTGCTGGCCCTGGGTGAGGCTGGCCCGGTTGGTCGGCCAGAGCCAACGAGTAGGGCGCACCAGGAGGGCGGCCCCCTGGCCCTGGCGCGGCCGCCCCCGTCCACGGTTCCGGTACGCAGTCTTCGCTGGATCGTGACCTTGTGGCGCCACCCTGACGGAACGAAAGCGCCCCCGTCCCCATCCAACTGTGGTCCTGCGTCACCACCGACGTCTCCCCGCCCCGGAGGCACCCATGAACTGGTCCCTGCCCCGCCGCGGCGCGGTGCTGGCCGTGCTGAGCCTGGCCCTGCTGGCCGGCTGCTCCAGCGAGCCGACTCAGCAAGCCGACGTCCAGTCCGG
Source organism: uncultured Actinomycetota bacterium (assembly GCA_963753485.1). GTDB lineage: Bacteria > Actinomycetota > Actinomycetes > Mycobacteriales > Micromonosporaceae > CAWDLX01. The sequence continues at coordinate 218,080 of CAVWCL010000001.1, forward strand.
CAACGTGAGCAACAGCGGCGGCAAGGCGCCACTGCCCGCCCCGACCGGTGCGCCGTCAGATGCTGACGGCCAGCCGGCGGCTCGGGTCGCCCCGCTGTCGCGATCGCTCATCTACACCGGATCGGTCAGTGTGCGCGTGCGCGACGTACCGCAGGCGGCGGCCCGGGCTACCGGCATCGCCGACGCCGCCGGCGGCAATGTCGCGTCGGACAGCCGCAGCCTCAACGGCGACCTTTCCGAAGCCCAGATCGTGCTGCGGGTGCCGGCGGAGCAGTTCGCGCCGATTCTGGAGCAGCTCGCGCATCTGGGCACCGAGGAGTCCCGGTCGGTCCAGACCGAGGATGTCACCGACACGCTCGTCGACCTGGACGCCCGGCTGGCCACTCAACGAGCCAGCGTGCAGCGGGTGCGGGTGCTCTTCAGCCAGGCCAGGACGATCGCCGACATTGCCAGCATCGAGGGCGAACTGACGCGACGTGAAGCCGACCTCAACTCGCTCGAGCAGCGCAAGGAGAAGCTCGCCGGCCTGGTGGCTCTCTCCACGATCACGCTGACGCTGCGGGGCGAAGCGGCTCCCGCCCCGGCCGGCGAGGAATCCCCCGGCGGCTTCCTCGGCGGGTTGAAGAGTGGTTGGTCGGCATTCGTCGGGTCGGCCAAGGTCGCATTGACCGTTGTCGGCTGGCTCCTGCCCTGGCTGCTGGGGATCGGCGTACCCCTGGGGCTGGTGATCTGGTGGCTACGGCGCCGCCGCCGCACCGCGATGGCGCATCCGGCGACCGATGTCCCGTCGAGTGGCTCAGCCTGAGCCGGCCGCGGCCCGAACCGTATCGGGTAGACCGTCGTCAAGGTCGCGGCAGGACCAGCCGAGGTGTGTCTTCGCCTTCTCCGGCGTGCCGTAGTACGTCGCCAGGCTGGCGCGCAACGATTCGCGGGAGTACGCCGGCGGCAGCATCGCTCCGATCGGGCCGACGATCCGCGCGGTCGTGGCGACCATCGCGTTGGGCAGCGTCCTGGGTGGCTTCGTGCCGGCAATGGCGGCGACCCGGCGCAGCGCGTCGGCGAAGGTCGAGCGCGGGCCGGCGAGCATGTAGGACTCGCCGACCGTCCCGCGCTGCATGGCCAGGTCGTGACCGGCGGCGATGTCCTCGACGTAGCCCCAGCAGGCGCCACCGCCGGCCGGCACCATGGCCCGCCGGCCCTGGACCACGTCGCGGATGATGGTTCCGGTGAGCGCGGTGTCCCCTGGCCCGTAGACCAGGCCCGGCATGACGATGACCACGGGCAGCCCGGCGGCCGCGAACTCCTGGGCGATCTCGTGAGCGGCCGCCTTGGTCTGGTCGTAGACGGTCAGATGATCGCCCTCGAAGTGGTAGGTCTCGTCGACCACCCGGCCGTGGGTGTCCGAGTTCACCGCCAACGTGCTCGTGTAGACAACCCGTGGCACCCCGACCGCCTGGGCCGCGGTCAGCACGTTGCGGGTTCCGTCCACATTGACCCGTCGACCCTCCTCGGGGTGGCGGGTGCCCAACTTGTACCAGCCGGCCACGTGGAACAGTCCATCCGACCCGGTGCCCAGCGTTCGCAACGCGTCGAGGTCGTCCAGGTCGCCGACGACCAGTTCGACGCCGAGCTCGGTCAGCCGACCCGCCCGGCCCGGATTGCGGACCAGGGCGACGACCTCGTGTCCGCTCGCCCGCAACTGGCGGGCGAGCACCCCGCCGACGAAACCGGTGGCACCGGTGACTGCATACCGCATGCCCTATTCGAGCACGCCGCCGCCCTCGGGTGCCAACGACGACCGCTCGGCGGGCGCGGACCGGCCGGGGGTCGGCCGCTACCGTGGTGGCATGTTCCGCCTTCCGGGCCTGGCGTTCACCGACCACACCTTCGCGGTACCGCTGGATCGCAGTGATCCCCAGAGCCCACCGATCCAGGTCTTCGCCCGCGAGGTGGTCGCGCCCGAGCGAGCGCGCGAGGACCTGCCGTGGCTGCTCTTCCTTCAAGGTGGACCGGGGGGCAAGGCGCCGCGGCCGATGGGAGCGCAGTCCTGGCTGGGCGAGGTGCTCAAGACGCACCGGGTGCTCCTGCTCGACCAGCGCGGCACCGGACGCAGCACCCCGGTGACCGCCCTGACGGTGCGCGGGCTCGCGCCGGACGCACTCGCCGCGTACCTGCGATTCTTCCGGGCCGACAGCATTGTCGCCGACGCCGAGATGATCCGGGCCCGGCTGACCGGCGGCGCCGCCTGGGAGACGCTCGGGCAGAGTTACGGCGGCTTCGTCACGCTCACCTACCTCAGCCAGGCGCCCCACGGCCTGCGAGCCTGCTACGTCACCGGTGGGCTGCCCGGCCTTGACGCCACCGCCCAGGACGTGTACGCCCGGACCTATCCGCGGGTGGCGGAGAAGAACGTGGCCTACTACCGGCGCTATCCCGACGACATCACGCTGGTACGCCGCCTCGCCGATCAGTTGACCGCAGAGGATGTGCGGTTGCCCGACGGGGACCGGCTGACCGCTCGCCGATTGCGCCTGCTCGGGCAGATGTTCGGTTTCAGCGACGGCTTCGAGCAGGTCCACTGGATGTTCGACGAGGCGTGGCCGGGCGGGGAGGCGGCCGAACTCGCGGACGGCTTCCGCCACCAGGTCATGGCGGCCACCGGGTTTGTCGACCGGCCGCTCTTCGCCTTGCAGGAGTCCACCTACGGGGCGCCCGGCGCGCCGACCCGATGGGCAGCCGAGCGGGCTCTGGCCGGGTACCCCGAGTTCGCCGACGCGGCGACGCCGCTGCTGTTCACCGGCGAGATGATGTACCGCTGGATGTTCGACGAGATCGCCGCCCTGCGACCATTCGCCGGCGCGGCCGACCTGCTGGCCGAGGTCGACGACTGGCCCGAGCTCTACGACCTGGACCGGCTCGCGGCCAACGAGGTGCCGCTCGCCGCAGCCGTCTACTTCGACGACATGTACGTCGATGCCGACCTGCAGCTGAGGACGGCCCGCGCGGTGGGCAACGCGCGCGCCTGGGTCACCAACGAATGGGAGCACGATGGCTTGCGCGACGAGCGGGTCATCGCCCGGCTGATCCAGATGGCGGCCGGCCGACTGTGACCCCGCGAGCTCTTGACAATTAACTCTCGCTATATAGAGTTAAGCGGTGACCCGCACCCGGCAACCGTCCCCGCAGACCGCGGCGGTCCTGCAGGCACTGGCCGCGGATCCCGCCCGCTGGCGACACGGCTACGACCTGTGCACCGAGCTTGGCCTGCAGCCCGGGTCGATGTACCCGATCCTGATCCGGCTGGCCGACCGGGGCGTGTTGGAGACTGGCTGGGAGACCGAGCGGGTGCCGGGGCGACCGCCTCGGCACCTGTACCGGCTGACCGGTGCCGGGCGCGCCTACGCCACCTCGGTCATCGCCGCCACCACGCCCGCCGCGGCGAGCGCGGCCAAACCCAGGCCGGCGCAGACCACGCGGTCACAGCCGAGGCTGGAAGGGGCCTGATGCCAGTTCTCGTGCTCGCCGTGCTGGTAGTGGTGGGTCTCCTACTGATGAACCGCCGCCGCGCCGAGGGCGACCTGCCGGCTCGCCTCGTCTCGGTCGCGACCAACCGGTTCGCCGCGTCTTGCGGTGAGTGGGGTCAGGCGATGGCGGCCGAACTGACCGCCGTGCCCGCCCGGTCGCAGCGGTGGCGGTTCGCCCTCGGGGTCGCCCGGGTCGCGCTGTTCCCGCCGATCCGCCACCGCGGGCGGCTGCTCTGGGTGGCGGCCGCCGGTTTGGCCGCGGCTGCCGGCGCCACCGCGCTCGCCGCGCGCGACGTGCCGAGCCTGTCGGTCTTCGTCGCCGTCCTCGGCGTCCTGCTCTGCGGGTACGCGACGGTGGCGACGACCCGGATGGCACGCCCGAGCGTGCCCCAGGGCATGGTCGCGGTGCTCGGTCTCGCCGGTGTGGGCGCGCTCATCGGCGTCGTCGTTTGGACCGCCCACGCCCATCCAGCCGCCACCGCCGACGCCACCCACGTCTTCTCGGTCGTGCTCGCGCTGACGCTCTGCGGCTACCTTGTCGTCGCGCTCACGCCGCCGCATCTGGGCCAGGCGACCAGGACCGTGTTGTGGTGGGCACTGGGTTCGGCGTTGGCCAGCGGCGCCGGTTGGCTCATCACCTCCCGGATGGCCGCGCCGGCGACCCTCGGCGTTATCGCGCTCATCTCGCCGGTCGGGGTCGCGGCGGTGCTGCTCGCCGCGATCGGGGCCGCGACCGCCACCGCAAGCGCCGCGGCCGGCGCCCGGGCCGGGGTGCTCGCCGCGGTCCTCGGCGCGCCGATCCGGGTGACGCTGGACCTGGTCGGCCTGCTACGGGTGCCCCAGTACACCCTGACCGACCCGTTCGACGTGGCCGCCTTCCCGCACAGTGGCTACCCCGATGCCGCCAGCTATCTGCTCAGCGACGCCCTCGGCGGCGAGATCCTCGGCGGCCTCATCATCTCGCCGATCGTGCTACTCGTCGTGGCTCTCGCCGGGGGCGCGATCGGCCCCCACCTACGAGGTCGGCCCGCCTAATAAGGATCTTTGATATTGATGGTGGTCAGAGCGACCACCAGTTTCCGAGATCCACCCAAGCGCAGTGGCGAACTGATTACCCCGTCACCAGCCGCGCTGGGCTAGGCGGTGCGGGGCGGGGACGTCGTCGACGTTGATGCCGACCATGGCCTCGCCCAGTCCACGCGAGACCTTGGCCAGCACGTCCGGGTCGTCGTAGAACGTGGTCGCCTGCACGATCGCGGCCGCTCGCCGCGCCGGGTCGCCGGACTTGAAGATGCCGGAGCCGACGAAGACTCCTTCGGCGCCGAGCTGCATCATCATGGCCGCGTCGGCCGGCGTGGCGATGCCGCCGGCGGTGAAGAGCACCACGGGCAACTTGCCGGTCTCGGCCACCTCGCGCACGAGTTCGTACGGTGCCTGCAGTTCCTTCGCCGCCACGTAGAGCTCGTCCTCGTTCATCGAGGTGAGGCGCCGGATCTCGGCGCCGATCTGGCGCATGTGGGTGGTGGCGTTGGAGACGTCGCCGGTGCCGGCCTCACCTTTGGATCGGATCATGGCGGCACCCTCGGTGAGCCGGCGCAGGGCCTCGCCCAGGTTGGTCGCGCCGCAGACGAACGGCACCCGGAACGCCCACTTGTCGATGTGGTTGGCGTAGTCGGCCGGCGTGAGCACCTCGGATTCGTCCACATAGTCCACTCCGAGCGCCTGCAGCACCTGCGCCTCGACGAAGTGCCCGATCCGCGCCTTCGCCATGACCGGGATGGAGACGGCCGCGATGATGCCGTCGATGAGGTCGGGGTCCGACATACGGGCCACCCCGCCCTGGGCCCGGATGTCGGCCGGCACCCGCTCCAGCGCCATCACGGCGACCGCGCCGGCATCCTCAGCGATCTTCGCCTGCTCCGCGGTGACCACGTCCATGATCACGCCGCCCTTGAGCATCTCGGCCAGGCCGCGCTTCACCCGGGCGGTGCCGGTGGCGTGCGGATGGGCGCTGGCGGTGTGGGGCTGATCGGCCATCGTCGGGGCACCTCGTTCGGGATCCGGGCTCGGCGCGGCGCGCGACTCGGGTCGCCGGCGGGAGCCGTTCATGTGTCGCCGTTCATGGTACGCGGGCGCCGGCCGGCCGGTGCAGGCCACGCGGCCCCGAGTGGTATGGAGCGTTGCCGGGCAGGCTCCTTACGGCAGCCGAGTCCGCGGGATCCCGCCGTACCGGGGCCACCGCGTGCTCGCCCAGCGCCGCCGGTACCGGGGCCACCATGTGATGGCGAAGCCCAGGTGTCGCTCCCGGTGCACCAACTCTTCGCGATCACGGTCGGTCGCCGGCCCCGTCGAGGGTGGGCTCGTTCACGTCGAAGAAGCTCGGCTCGGGGTGTCTGCGGGCGAAACCGAACAGCCGCACCAGCGGATGGCGCCGGACCGCGCGCGCATCCCGGACCAGGTCGGTGTGCACCTGGCGGGCCAGGCCGAGCCGGCGGCTCGCCTCGACCACCGGGGCGACGTCAGTGCCGTCGACGGGGCCGGCGTCGGGGGTGAACGCGGGCGCGACCAGCGGTCCGAGCGCCGCCCTGAGGCGCGCCGTCAGCTTGTTCTCGGCCTGCTCGCGGTCGTCGGGGACGGCGTCGAGCACCGCGTTCGCCGCGTCCTGGACGTCGGCGAGGCCATGCGACTCGGCCCAGAGCCGCGCGGCCGCGGCCCGGCGAACGGACTGGGCGTCCAGAGCGGAGTAGGCCGCCGCAGCCCGGGCGTGCAACCGGTCCACCCGGGCGGCGATCCAGGTGAGGTACGTCGCCACGCCGACGACGAGCGTGACCACCGCGACGACCAGCCACATGGTCACGCATCGTAGCGGGCACGCGAGTACCGGCGCGCCGCGCCGCTGATGTCAGCCGCGGGCCGAGGTCGGGCGGGGGGTCGCCTCAACGGCCAGCGTGTAGACCTCCAGCACTCGCCGGGCCACCACCGGCCAGTCGTACGGCGCGACCGCCGCCAGGGCCCGCTCTACCAGGCGGCGGCGTTCTGCCTCGTCGTCGAGCAGCCGGCGCAGCGCGGCGGCCAGGGCGCCGGCGTCGCCGACCGGGGTCAGGATGCCGGCCCGACCGCCGTCGAGCACGTACCGGAACGCCTCCAGGTCGCTGGCGACCACCGGTGCACCGGCGGCCATCGCCTCGGTCAGGATCATGCCGAACGACTCGCCGCCGGTGTTGGGTGCCGCATACACGCTCAGGCCCCGCATCATCCGCGCCTTGACCTCCTCGGTGATCACCCCGAGGAAGGTGATCCGGTGGGCCAACCCGGGCGGCACCTTGGCCAGCGCCTCGGCGGGGTCGCCCGGCCCGGCGACCAGGACGCGCAGCCCGGGTCGCTCCGGCGACAACCGCCCGAATGCGTCCAGCAGGACCGGAAATCCCTTGCGCGGCTCGGTGAACCGGCCGACGAACCCGATCGCGCCGCCCGGGCCCGGCCAGCCGGGCAGCGGCGGCGCGCCCGCGAACCGGACGATGGACACCCCGTTCGGGATCTCCGAGGCGCCACCACCGAGGTGCTCGACCTGGACCTTGCGCGCCGCCGGGCTCACCGCGATCCGGGCGGTGATCCGCTCGAGCACCAACTGCAGCATGCCGGAGGCCGCGTTCATCGCCCGGGACCGGGTGATCGCGGTATGGAAGGTGGCCACCACCGGTTCGTCACGGGCCGAGAGCACGGCGAGCATCGACAGGCTCGGGGTGAACGGCTCGTGCACGTGCAGGACGTCGAACTCGTTGGCCGTGATCCACCGGCGTACCCGGGCGGCTGAGAGCGGCCCGAAGGCGAGCCGGGCGACCGAGCCGTTGTAGCGGACCGGAACCGCCCGGCCGGCCGGAACCACATACGGCGGCAGCGTCGCGTCCTCGTCGGCCGGAGCGAGCACGCTGACATAGTGGCCCAGCCCGATCAGGGTGTCGGCGAGGTCGTGCACATGCCGCTGGACGCCGCCGGGCACCTCGAAGGAGTAGGGACACACGATGCCGATGCGCATCAGGCCGCCGCCTCGGCAACCGGTGCCGGCCGGTCCTCCAGCCACAGCCGCTGCAGCATGTGCCAGTCCTGGGGATGCTCGGCGATGCCGGCGGCGAGCTGGTCCGCGATCGCCTGGGTGACCGATCGCACCCGCTCGTCGGAGGCTCCGGACGATTCATCCGGCAGCGCCAGCGGCCCGTCCACCCGGCCCCGGCAGCGCTCGCGGTCGTACCACAGCGACACCACGTACAGCGGCGCCCGGGTTCGCAGCGCCAGCAGCGCCGGGCCGGCCGGCATCCGGGTCCGGCCGCCGAAGAAGTCGACTTCGATGCCCCGGGCCGACAGGTCGCGGTCGGCCAGCAGCGGCACCACGTGAGCCGCTCGCACCGCGTCGACGAGCTGGTCGAACGGGGGCCGGTCACCGCCCGCGGTCGGGATGATCTGCATGCCCAGAGATCGCCGGTACGCCAGGAACCGCTGGTAGAGGCCTTCGGGGCGCAGCCGCTCGGCGACCGTGGTCAGCGGCCAGCCGTTGCCGCACACCCAGGCCCCGGCGAGGTCCCAGTTGCCCGCGTGCGGCAACGCAACCACGCACCCGGTGCCGGCCGCCACCGCCTCGCCCAGCAGGTGTCCGCGCTCCAGCTCGAAGGAGCTCATCACCTCCTGGTGCGACATCGCGGGGAGCCGGAACGCCTCCAGCCAGTACCGGGCGTACGAGCGCAGGGCCGCGCGCAGCAGGTCGGCCATCCCGTCGTCGCTGAGATCGGGACCGACGACCCGGCGCAGGTTCTGCTCCAGGCGCAGTGTGCCCGGCCCGCGCCGGCGGGCGGCCCGGTCGGCGCCGGTGCGGAAGGCGGCCCAGGCGACCGGTAGCGGCAGCGCCCGGATCAACCGCCACCCCGCGGCGTACCCGAGTTCGACCGCGCGCCCGCTCACCGCGGGTGCCCCTCGGCGGCGGACCGGTCGGCGGTGCTCCGTTGCTCCCGCACGTGCACCAGGCGTTGCCCGGCGGTGACCACGGTGAGCACGACGAGCAGCCAGAGCGCGGCGGCCAGCCCCCATGTCACCCCGAATCCGGTCAGCAGCGCGCCGACACCGGCGATGACGAGCCGCTCCATCCGCTCGGCGATGCCCACCGTGCAGGTGAATCCCAGTCCCTCGGCGCGGGCCTTCACGTAGGAGACCACCTGGCCGCCGACGAGGCAGATCAGGCAGAGCGCGACCAGCACCCATTGCCCGGTACGCGCCAGCCACCAGGCCAGGCCGGCGAAGATCGCGCCGTCGGCGACCCGATCCATCACCGAGTCGAGCAGCGCGCCGTAGCGGTCCGAGCCGCCGCGGGCGCGCGCCATCGCGCCGTCGAGCACGTCGAGCAGCGCGCACGCGGTGATGACGAGCGTCGCCGCCACCAGGTAACCGCGGCCGGCGAGGCCGATCGACGCCGCAACGATGCCGGCTGTCCCAACCAGCGTGACCACGTCGGGCGAGACGCCGGCCCGAACCAGGGCGCGACCCGGCCGGTCGAACGCCGCCCGAACCCCACTCTTGAACGACCCGAAGATCTTCGCCATGGCGTGCTGAGCCTATCGGCGCACCCGCCCGCCAATGTAGGGACGGGTGGCTTAGCGCGCCGGGGTTGTGCCGTTACCCACCGCGGGTGTGGGATCACCTGAAGAGCCGGTCGAGGTGACGCCCTCACCAGCGGCCGGTCCGTTGGCTGACGGGAGGCCGCGCGATGGCGCAGAAGACGCAGGAGAAGGGAGTCACCGGCCCAGCGCCGGTGGTGGACGAACCCAGCAAGGTTCGTAACGTGGTGCTGGTGGGCCACTCCGGGGCCGGAAAGACGACCCTGGTGGAGGCGCTGTTGGCGGTCACCGGCACGATCACCCGGGCCGGCTCGGTGACCGACGGCACCACGGTAAGCGATCATGACCCGGCCGCGGTCCGGCAACAGCGCTCGGTCAGCCTGGCCTGCGCACCGATGGTCCACGACGGCATCAAGATCAACATGCTCGATACGCCCGGGTACGCCGATTTCGTTGGCGAGCTACGCGCCGGTCTGCGCGCCGCCGACGCCGCCGTCTTCGTGGTCTCCGCCGTCGACGGAGTCGACGCCGCCACCGCCGCGCTGTGGGAGGAGTGCGCCGCCGTAGGACTGCCGCGGGCGGTCGCCATCTCCCGGCTCGATCACCCACGGGCCAACTTCGACGAGACCCTCGCCCGGTGCCGGGAGACCTTCGGTGACGGCGTGCTGCCGCTCTATCTGCCGATGCACGGCGACGACGGCGAGTCCGTCGTCGGCCTGATGGGCCTGATCACCCAGCGGGTGTTCGACTATTCCGCCGGCTACCCGCCGCAGGTGGGCCCGCCCGACCCGCAGCACCTGCCCGCGATCGAGGGCGCCCGGACCGAGCTGATCGAGGCAATCATCGCCGAGAGCGAGGACGAGACGCTCATGGAGCGCTACGTCGCCGGCGAGGAGCTAGAGTCCGCGGTGCTCATCGAAGACCTGGAGAAGGCGGTGGCCCGCGGCTCGTTCTACCCCGTCGTCGGGGTGTGCGCGGAGACCCGACTCGGCCTGGACGCTCTGCTGGAAGTGGTCACCAACGGCTTCCCGTCGCCGCTGGAACACGACCTGCCGACCATCACCGGTGTGGACGGCTCACCCCGCGAGCCGTTGCGCTGCGACACCCAAGGGCCACTCGCGGCCGAGGTGGTGAAGACCACGATCGACCCGTACGTGGGTCGGGTCTCGCTGGTACGGGTGTTCTCCGGCACCCTGCGTCCGGAGCAGACGGTGCACGTCTCCGGCCACGGGCTGCAACAGCGCGGGCATCCCGACCACGACGCCGATGAGCGGGTGGCCCACCTCTACTCGCCGCTGGGCGGACAGCTGCGCGAGGTGCCCTACTGCATCGCCGGCGACGTGTGCGCCATCACGAAGTCGGGCAGCGCCGAGACCGGCGACACACTCTCCACAAAGGAGCAACCGCTGCTGGTCGGGGCGTGGGACATGCCCGAGCCGCTGCTGCCGGTGGCGATCGTGGCCAAGACCCGCTCCGACGAGGACGCGCTGGCCAAGAACCTCGGCCGGCTGGTCGCCGGCGACCCGACGATGCGCCTGGAGCGCAACCCCGAGACCCGCCAGCTGGTGCTGTGGTGCATGGGTGAGGCGCACGCGGACGTCGTCCTCGACCGCCTCCGGTCCGGCGGCGTCGAGCTCGACCTCGAACCGGTCCGGGTGGCGCTGCGGGAGACCTTCTCCACCGCGTCCAAGGGTCACGGCCGGCATGTCAAGCAGTCCGGTGGCCATGGCCAGTACGCGGTCTGCGACATCGAGATCGAGCCGCTGCCCCGTGGCAGTGGCTTCGAGTTCCTCGACAAGGTGGTTGGCGGCGCGGTGCCGAACAACTACATCCCGTCGGTGGAGAAGGGCGTGCGCCACCAGATGGAGCGCGGCATCGTCGCCGGCCATCAGATGGTCGACCTGCGGGTGACCCTGGTCGACGGTAAGGCCCATAGCGTCGACTCCTCAGACGCGGCCTTCCAGACCGCCGGCTCGCTCGCGCTCAAGGACGCCGCGGAGAAGGGCAACGTCCTGCTGCTGGAGCCGGTCGAGGACGTGGTGATCCGGGTGCCCGACGGGTACGTGGGTGCGGTGATGAGTGACCTGTCCGGGCGCCGCGGCCGAGTGCTCGGCACCGAACCCGACCCCAACGGCACCGAGAAGACCCTGGTGCGGGCCGAGGTCCCGGCGACCGAGTTGGTGCGCTATGCGGTCGAGTTGCGGGCGATGACCTCCGGCTCCGGCACGTTCTCCCGCAGCTTCTCCCGGTACGACCCGATGCCCCCGCACCTGGCCGACGCGGTCAAGAAGGAGCACGCCGCCGCCCACCATTGAGCAGCCACCGCGCTGCGTCAGCCGGCGCTGCGCGCGGCCTTCTTGGCCGGCCGCTTCGCCGGTCGCCGGCGCACCGGCGTCGGCGCACCGGGCCACGCGTCGGCGAGCAGTGTGCGCGTGTCGCCCAGCAGCTGAGAGATCACTTTGGTGTGCCCGATCAGCGGCATGAAGTTGGTGTCGCCGGTCCACCGCGGGACCACGTGCTGGTGCAGGTGCGAGGCGAGGCCGGCACCCGCCTCCGAGCCCTGGTTCATCCCCAGGTTGAAGCCGGGCGGAGCGCTCACCGCGCGGATCACGCGCATCGCGGTCTGGGTGAACGCCGCCAGCTCCGCCGTCTCGGCCTGGTCGAGCTCGGTGTAGTCGGCCACGTGCCGGTACGGGCAGACCATGAGGTGGCCGGGGTTGTACGGATAGAGATTCAACAGCGCGTAGACCGTCCGCCCGCGGGCCACGACCAGCCCCTCCTCCGCTGGGCGCTGCGGCGCCAGGCAGAACGGGCAACCCGCGGGGGTGTCGGTGAGGGCGGTCGGCTTGGCGTCCCCGGTGACATACGCCAGCCGGTGGGGTGTCCACAGCCGGTCCAGGCTGTCTGGCTCGCCGGTCACGACACCTCCGCCCACCCGTGCTGACCTTCGCGATGCTACCGGCGCCCGGGTCGGCGCAGCCGCCAAGGCCGTGCTCAGCCCTTGCGCCAGAACGGCCCGCGAGCCCGGGTGCCTTCGGTGCGGTGGGCGTCGTCGCCGGCGGCGCCGGTACTGGACTGCTCCGGCACCGGGCGGCCATCGGCCACGGCCGCGAGCACCGCCAACACGCGCGACCACAGCTGCGCGAACTCCGACGCCGAGGCGAGCAGGGCACCGTCTCCGGCGAGCAACTCAGCCAGGCGGCGTACCGCGGCCAGCGCATCCCCCGGTGCCGTACCAGGATGGCGCGCCAGCGCGGCGAGTCGGGTGCCGAGGTCGGCCAGCAGTTCGCGCCGTTCGAGCTCCGGCCGGAGCGCTTCGGCGTTCAGCCGGCGCAGCTCCAGACCAGCCTGCTCACGCAGCCCGTCCGGCCCGGCGGGCGCCGGCGCACCGGATCGCGGCACCGGCCGCAGGCCGGGCCGGGTGGGGCGCAGCCTCGAACTCAGCCGGCCCAGCGGCGTCGCCGGCGACCGGCCGGTGCTGACCCGCAGGCCCGGTGCGGCGAGCGACGGGGGCGTGGCGAAGGGCGCGCCCGGCGTTCGCACCGCGCCGGGCGCGGCGGTCGGCGGGTACATCGCCATCCGCGCGGCGACCAGCATCGACGGGGTGCCGGTGGGCTCCGCCCGCGGCGCGGCTGGTCGACCGGCCGTTGGCCAGCCAGGGCCGCTCGGCCCGGTACGGCCCCCGGCACCTGCTCCAGGTGGTGGCGATCAAGCGGCGCCAGGCCGGCGGCCGCGCCCTCGCCGACATCCAGGTGGAGCTGCTCGGCGCCACCGACGACACTCTGCGCCGCATCGCCGAGATTCCGCGCGAGTTGCTGGCCCCGCCCGCTGGCGAGCCGGACCTCGCGCCAGGCCCCGCGCCCGGGCGCCCGCGGGCACTTCCCGAGCCCGCGCCGGCGGCGGGCCGAAGCCAGTTCTGGGCCCGGCAACCGGCCGCCGCCACCCCCGCCACCCCGCCAACCGTGGCCGCCGGTGATGACGGCCTGCTGCACGGGGTGCGGCTGGGTGGGGTGGTGCTCCTGCTGGCAGCCGCGCCCGACGCCGATGACCGGGCCGCCATCCGGGCCGCCGCCGCCCCGCTCCTGCACCTCCTCGATGAGCGAGGACTGTTGAACCCGCCAGGAAGGAGCCCCGCATGACCATCCGGATCGCGCCGCTGCCCGAGGTCGAGCCGCCGGTCGACGGCGCCGGGCTGGGGACCATGCTCACCGCCCGCGGCAACCTGCCGCTGGAGTTCCTCGACGCCGCCGTCCGGATCACCGGCCTGGTTGCCCGCACCGACCTGGTCCAGGGCTTCCACAACCCGTACGACACGGCGCTGGAGGCGACCTACATCTTCCCGCTGCCCGACCGGGCCGCCGTGACCGCGATGCGGCTGGAGGCCGATGACCGGGTAATCGAGGCGGAGTTGAAGGAGCGGTCGCAGGCCCGGGCGGAGTACGAGGAGGCGGTCGCGTCCGGCCGCCGGGCCGCCATCGCCGAGGAGGAACGCCCCGACGTCTTCACCATCCGGGTGGGCAACATCCTGCCCGGCGAGCGGGTCAGCGTGCGCCTGAGCGTCGACGGGCCGCTCGAGTACGCCGACGGCGAGGCGACCTACCGGTTGCCGCTCGTCGTGGCCCCGCGCTATATCCCCGGGCTGCCGTTGCCGGGCGCCGCGGTCGGCGCCGGCACTGCCGATGACACCGACGCCGTGCCGGACGCCTCCCGGATCTCGCCGCCGGTGCTGCTGCCCGGCTTCCCCAACCCGGTCCGGCTGGGCATAGGCGTGGACATCGATCCGGCCGGATACCCGCTCGGCGAGGTCCGGTCGAGCTTGCCCGCGGTCGTGCGTGACGGCGACCACGTGCACATCCAGCCGGGGGAGCGGGTCAACCGGGACTTCGTGCTGCGCCTCGGCGGTCACCATCCGGGTGTCCACCGCCAGCCAGGCGGTGAACCGGCAGAGCACACCGAAGCGCAGCGATGTCTGCACGATCCGCGATCCGGCGGTGGATACTCTGCATCGCCTCGTCCAGCCGATCCTCACTCTCGACCAGCTCGCACCGGCCACCGCCGGCGGCCGCGAGCCGGCCGAGGAAGCCGGCGTTCACGGCCTGGTCGATACCGACGGTGTGCACCCGGATGCCGTCGAGGCCGCCGGCGACCGCGGCCAGGATCTGGTCCTCGTTGCCCACCTGGCCGTCGGTGACCAGCACCAGCACCCGGTCCCGCTCGGCGTCGGTGAGCAGGCCGAGCGCCATCATGAGTGGACGCAGCAGTTCGGTGCCGCCGCGCGCCTCGGCCCGGGCGAGGTGTTCCACCGCCCGGAAGCGGTTCCGGTCGCCCGCCGTCACCAGTCCCGCGGGCAGGTCCGGCGGTGTCTCGACCACGTTGTCGAAGGTGAGCACCGCGCATCTGTCCACAGTGGTCAGGGTGTCGACGATGCGGCTGGCGGCCCGCCGGGCGGCCACCATCTTCCAGCCGCGCATGCTGCCGGAGCGGTCGAGCACGAGCACCACGTCGCGCGGGCGGGGCGCACCCGCCTGCGTGGGCGGCAGCACGGTGAGGCGGAAGGTGCCCTCATCCCCCGCGCGGTCGGGGGTGAGTGTGAGCGTGTGCGCGGCGGCGGCCGGTTCGCCGGACGAGCGCATGATCCGGTGGTACGCCACCATCGGGCGCCGTCATACGACCACTATGACACTGTCATTTTGACACTGTCAATCGCGACTGGGCTGGCGCGACCAGTAGTGGCGCCGCCAGGCCGCCCACCGCCAGTGCCGCAGCAGCCCGAGGGTCAGGAAGACCAGCGGGATCACCGGCCAGAAGAACGACGCCGAGCTGAGCGCCCAGGCGCCGACGAGGATCAGCGCGATGAGCGCCACCAGCCCGGTGTGCACGCCGAGCGGGGCGTACCAACCGCG
Source organism: uncultured Actinomycetota bacterium (assembly GCA_963753485.1). Taxonomy (GTDB): domain Bacteria; phylum Actinomycetota; class Actinomycetes; order Mycobacteriales; family Micromonosporaceae; genus CAWDLX01. The sequence goes on from CAVWCL010000001.1 coordinate 233,110, forward strand.
CCGCATCGGGTACCGGCCCGGGGCCCACCGCTCGGGCGGCGACGGCCAGCCCTGGCCGCCACCCGGACTCGTCCGCGCGTCGCGGGTCTGCCCCTGGGGGAGGTCGGTGACGATCGGGCGCAGCTCGTCCCGGAAGCGCGCGGCGTAGATCGCGGCGAGCCGTTCATCGCCCTCGGAGATGTCCAGCCGGCCCTCGCCGACCGCTTCGCGGACGATCCGGGCGAACTCCTCGCGCTCCGCGTCTGATGCCCGTAGGCGGGTCGGTCCCGCCGATTCGGTGCTCATCCTCCAGCCTCCTTCAGCCTCGTGATGTCTCCAGGCTGGCGCGCCGGCGGGCCGCGCGCGTCGCTCAGCCGGCGACATCCGGGCTACCACGGCCGGCGCAGCCCGCGCCGCGGCGTACTCCCGCCGCGGTATCCGGGGTAGCCGTCGCGGTGACGCGTACCGCCCGCCGGTCACCTACCGTTGCCGTGTGGATGGCGACCGGGCGCACGGATGGCGCGACGCCACCCCACCGTGGGAGCGCCGCTGGGAGCGACGCTGGGAACGGCGGGCCTGGCCGAGCGCACGCCCGGCCCTGGTGCCCGTGCTCCTGCTCGCCGCCATCCAGGTGATCGGCGATGGGCTGGCCGGCAACGGTCAGCCGCAGGCCCGCCCGCTCGACGGCCTCGGCTACGCCTTGCTGGTCGCCGGACCGCTGGTCCTCCTGGTACGCAGGCGTTGGCCGCTGCCGGCGCTCGGTCTCGTGCTGGCCGGCACGCTGGCCTACCTCGCGTTCGACTACCCGCGCGGGCCGTTCTTCCTGGCCGCGGTCATCGCGCTCATCGGTGCCGCCCGGCGGGCCCGGGCGGAGCTGGTCTGGGCCACGGTGGCCGGCGGCTACCTCGGGTACCTCGCCCTCACCCTCTTCACCGGCAACGTCGGCGGGGTGCCGGTGGCGGCCGCGTCGCTGAGCCGCCTGGTCGTGCTCGCCGTGGTGCTCGCGGTCGCGGTGGCGCTCGCCGAAGCCGTTCGCATCCGCGCCGAGCACTACCGGGAGATGGCCCGGGCGCACGCCGAGGCGACCCGCGCCCGGCGGGAGCAGACCCGCCGCCAGGCCAGCGACGAACGGTTGCGCATCGCCCGGGAGCTGCATGACGTGCTCGGCCACCACCTGTCGTTGATCAACGTGCGGGCCGGGGTCGCCCTACACCTGCTCGACAGCCGGCCCGACGAGGCCCGCGAGGCGCTGGACGCGATCAAAGTGGCCAGTGCCGAGGCGCTGCGGGAGGTGCGCGGCGTGCTCGCCGCCCTGCACCCGGTCGACGAATCCGCGCCGCGCTCGCCCACCCCGGTCCTGGCCCAGGTCGACCAGCTCGTGGAGGAGGCACGGGCCGCCGGCCTCGACGTCACCCTGCGCCGCGAGGGGATGGCCGACCGGCTACCGGCCGAAGTGGACCGGGCCGCCTACCGGATCATCCAGGAGGCGCTGACCAACGTACGCCGCCACGCCGGCCCGGCCGCGAGGGTCACCGTGGTCGTCGGGTACGCCGCCGGCCGGCTCACCATCCGGGTCGACGACACCGGAGTCGGGCCGGTGCCGGCGGCGATGGACGAGGCCGGCAACGGAATCCCGGGCATGCGGGAACGGGCCGCGGCCCTCGGGGGCAGCCTGAGCACCGGCCCCGCACCCGGCGGCGGCTTCCGGGTCGAGGCCACGCTGCCGCTCGCCGGCGCCAACGTGGATGCCGCATGATCCGGGTTCTGCTCGCCGACGACCAGGCTCTGGTACGGGCCGGCTTCCGGGCGCTGCTGGATGCCGAGGACGACATCGAGGTGGTCGGCGAGGCGAGCGACGGCGCGGCAGCACTCCGCCTCGCGGAGTCGACCCGGCCGGACGTCATCCTCATGGACATCCGGATGCCGGGCATCGACGGCCTGGAGGCGACCCGGCGCATCGCGACCCAACCGGCGCTGACCCAGGTCCGTATCGTCATCCTGACCACGTTCGACCTGGACGAGTACGTGTTCGAGGCCCTCCGGGTCGGGGCGAGCGGATTCCTGGTCAAGGACACCGAGCCGGTGGAGCTGCTGCGCGGGGTCCGCGCGGTGGCCGCCGGCGACGGGCTGCTCTCCCCCGGCGTGACCCGCCGGCTCATCGCCGAGTTCGCCGGGCGCAGCCGCACGCCGAGCCCACCGAGGGCCCTGGACTCACTCACCGACCGGGAACGCGAGGTGATGGCCCTTGTCGGTGCCGGTCTGTCCAATGAGGAGATAGCCGCGCAGCTCTATGTGAGCCCGGCCACGGCGAAGACCCACGTTAGCCGGGCGATGGTGAAGCTGGGTGCCCGCGACCGGGCACAGCTCGTGGTCTTCGCCTACGAGGCCGGGCTGGTCCGCCCCGGTTGGCTGGGCTGACCCAGTTGGCTGGGCTGACCCGGTTGGCTGGGCCGACGCGGTTGGTTGGGCCGACCCGGTTGGTTGGGCGGACGCGGCTCACTCCGCGCGGTCCTGCATCTCCCAGGCGTGGTCCAGCGTGTGCCAGGCGATGCGGCGGGCGGCGTACGCCGTGGTCCACCCCTTCTCAACCACGGGATCGCCGTCGCTCGGCGCCCCGATCACGGCCAGCATCGCCTCGCGCAACTCCTCGATGGCGGCCAGGTCGTCGACGGCCGGCGGTCGCAGCCGGATGCCGATCCTGCGGGCGTACCCGGACTCCGCATCCAGCAGGTGGTTGAGCATCTTCGTGCGGTCCCGACCGCCGCCGCGCGGTCCCTTGCGCAAAACCTCGGGTGCGGACACGGCCACCTCGTCCAGCACCGCCCAGGCGGCCGCGACCAGGGCCGCCTGCCGGCGGGCCGGGGCCGCGGTGAGCCGGACCTGCTCGGCCTTGGCCGGTCTGCCCGGCACCCCGAAGTCGGTGCTGGCGCCGCCGGTCAGCCGTTCGACGACATCGATGGCGTCGGCAACGGTGGCCGGAAACGACTGCCCGGCCTGTTTCGCTACCACCGCGTACCGGGGGGCGTAATCGGCCAGCGTGGCCAGCGCCTGCTCCTCGCTGCGGCCGGAACGCGACCAGCCGGGCCAGTCCAGCGCCGAGGCGAAGACCTTCTGTTTGCCCGCCTCCAGCACCACCCGCAGCTTGGCCATGGTCCGATTTTTCCATGACCGGCCCGGCCCCGCCGGTGGTGGCGAGGCCGGGCGGGATGCTGGCCACCGGCGACCCGGTGCCCGGTCGGCGATCAGGCGATCCGTGCGCAGACGTCGTCCAGGCTGCCGGAGATCATGGTCAGCGTCTTGGTGTTGTTGGCGTCGATGACCAACCGGTAGACCCCGTCGATCACCCACAGGCCGCGGGGGATGTTGCCCGACCCGGCACGCGCACCGACCAGGACCGGGCCGAGCACGTACCAGGTCTGCGAGCCGTCGGTGCCGTAAGTGATCACCGCGCTGCCGCTGGCGTCCGCGTCGAAGAACCGGCCGTTGGACGTGTTGGTCACCCGGTCGATCAGCTCGCCCACGTAGACCTCGCTGCGCGGCGAACCGTCGGGGTAGGTGGCCAGCGTGCGCTTCATCACCTGGTCGGAGATGGGTTGCACGTGCACGCCGAAGTCGCAGAGCACGCCGGCATCGCGGTCGAACGGGTCGGAGGGTGCCGGCGTCCAGCCACCCGGGAGAAGGCTCGTCGCCGGGACCGGGAGGGCGACCGACAGCGCTGGTGGCCCGAAGGACAGGGCGGCGGCCGAGGCCGGCGTGGCGGCCGACAGGGCCGCGGCCGAGGCCGGAGCCGCGAAGTAGAGCGCCGCGGCCACCGCCACGGCGGTGACACTGATCGTGGTCCAGATCCGGCGCATGACGGCTCGCTTTCGGTGAAATGTGGTCATGGCTGGAGCCTGCGGGCCGCCACTGACCACGATCTGACCATCCGGGCCCCGCGCGCTGGCTGGCCCGTACCGGGATGGCTAGGCTGCGAAGGTCATGGATTTTCGACTCCTCGGGGCCTTCGACGCCCGCCACGACGGCGCGCCGGTCGCGACCGGCCTGCGCCGCCAGGAGCGCTGCCTGCTCGCCGCCCTGCTGCTGGCGCCCGGGCGGGTGGTGCCGACCAGCCGACTGGTCGAGCTGCTGTGGGACACCGCACCCCCGGCGTCGCCGCGCGGCGCCATCCACACCTACATGGGCCGGCTGCGCCGAAGCCTGGAGCCCTTCGGCGTGCGGATCAGCACCCGCGGCGAGGGCTATCGGGTCGAGCCCGGCGACTACCGGGTCGACGTGACCGAGTTCACCGATCTGGCCCGCGGCGCCGCCCGGATGACCGACCCGGCCGAACGGGTCGCCGCGCTCGATCGGGCGCTCGCGCTGTGGCGCGGCCGGTTGCTGGCCGACTCGGCCGATGACCGGGCCCGCGACCAGCTCGATCCGGCCCTGGACGAGATGTGGCTGGGCAGCGTCGAACTGCGGGGTGAGACCCACCTGTCACTCGGCCAGCACGACCGGGTCGTGAGCGACCTGCTACCACTCGCCGAACGCCATCCCACCCGGGAGCGTCTGATCGGTGTGCTCATGCTGGCGCTGTACCGGTGTGGCCTGCAGGGCGAGGCGCTGGAGCGCTACCGGCGTACCGCCACCGTGCTCAGCCGGGAACTCGGCGTCGAGCCCGGGCCCGAGCTGCGCACCCGGCACGAGGAGATCCTGCGCAACGACCCGCGGCTGGACCGGCCGAGCCAACCCGTCTACCACGTGCGGGTACGCGGACAGCTGCTGCCCTGGACCACCAGCGGCCACCCGGCACTGGAGTTCTGCAACACGTATGCCGGCTGGAGCGGACCGCGGCTGCCGGGTTCGGAGTGGCTGCGCGGCTACGCCACCCTGGCCGTCTGGGCCGGCCACCACGGCCTGGCCGACGACTGGACCGTGACCCGCCTGCTCCGCGAGGCGACTCGGGACCCGCTGGCCGCCGCCGGCGTGCTCGACGAGGCCCGGGACCTGCGCCGGCACCTCTACGCGTGCCTGCTCGACGCGGGCAGCGGGAAGGAGTTCGCCGCGGTCGCCCGCTACGTCGAGGCCGCGGTGGCCGTCTCGACCCTGGTGCCGGGCGAGGATGGCCTGGGCCGGTGGGCGCTCGTGCCCGCCGCCGGCCTGCGGCTGCCCATCCACGCGGTGGCCCGCAGCGCCGGTGACCTGCTGGTGGATCCACGCCGGTTCACGGTGCGGGCCTGCCCATCGCCGTACTGCGGGTGGCTGTTCCTCGACTCCACCGGCCAGCGCCGCTGGTGCGGGATGGCGGCCTGTGGCGCCGCTCCGGCCCGGACCGAGCTCGCCGCCAGCTGAACGGCCGGGCTGGTCGCTGGCCGGGCTGGTGGCAGGCCGGGCTGGTCGCCGGCCGGGCTGGTGGCAGGCCGGGCTGGTTGCCGGCCGGGCTGGTCGCCGACGGGGGACAGCAACGACCCCTGGGATGGCGCTCATGCGCTGGCCAGCTGGACGGGCTGGCACGCCCCAGGGGTCGCGGTAGCTGTCTCGTATTCGCCGGCCGCTGACCGCGGTCGACGGGTCGGGTCCATCGGACAACGGCTAGCGGACAGCCACCTCACGAGTCCGGTTGCTACACAACTGTGGACCACCTCCCTTCACGTGTAGGGCCAGACTAGGCACCCGGCGCGATCGGGTGCAATGGTCTTTTCCATGTTCTGGCCAACAGAGCACCGAAAGAGAAGCGCCGCCACCGGGCCGGATCGAGCACCGCGACCTGGTCGGCGCCCCAACTCCAGAACCGGACGGTGACCCGGTCGCCCTCGACCGGGGCGAGCGGTGCCCGCAGGATCGCCCAGTGGTTGGGCACCAGGCCACCCACCGTCTGCGCGGCCCGGGCCGGCGTCGAGTCCGCGGGGTGGAACAGCTGCGCCGCGACCAGTGCCAGGACGTCGGTCTGCGGGGCCGGCGCCAGCGCACCGGTAGGTCGCCGGCCCGGTCGCCACACCAGCGTCGTGTCGTTGCGCACGGCCGAGTAGAGGCCGGTGGCGGTCAGCCAGCCGGCCAGCGTGCCGGGCAGGGTCATCGCCGCCATTGGCTCGCCCCAGCCGCCCGAACGCGGATAGCGCAGCACCCGGTTGGCCGAATCGCGCAGGGCGGTCATCATCATCCAGTCGGCCGGCGGCGGAAGCGCCGCCCGGCAGCGGTGCTCGCGCAACCCTCGGGACGGCCGGATGGTCAGTGCGCCCAGGCTCGCCCAGCCCTGCTCGTACAGCGCCGTCGCATACGCCACCGCCGCCTCGGGATCCCGCCAGAGCCACAGCGCGAACAGGGCCGCCGGCCCGCACAGGTTCAGCGCGCCTTGCTGCAGCCGTAAGGGAGAGTCCACCAGCTCGTGCAGACGCTCGGCCACCTCGCCGCGCTCCAGCGACCAGGCGCCGCGCCCCGCACCCTCGGCGAAGGCGGCCACCATCGCGTGTGCTCGGCCACGGTCATCCATCCGCAACCCACAATAGGGTCGCCCCCGCGGTCTAGAATGGGAGTGACCACCGGAGGTGGGGCGATGGGTACGCAGGAGTCGTCCAGTTCAGGTGACGAGCCAGCGGAGTCCGGGGTCGCCGGGGCGGGCGAATCGGGGAATCTACCTGGCGATGGGCCGTGGCTCGGCGGCCAACCCGCCGGACCGCTGCACGCGCGGAACATGCCCGACGACGAACCGGCTGCCCGGTTCGAGACCCAGGAACGTCCGCAGCGCTACGCCCGCGGGATCGGTCAACGCCAACCGACCCGCCCACCGGATCCGATCCACACGTATATGCCGCCACCCGTGGCCCGGCGGCGCCGCAGCGACTGGGCGGTGCTCATATTCGCGCTCGTCGTCGCGAGCATCGTGATGGTGGGCTGCTGTGTCGCCGGCTTCGGCCTCTACAGTGGATACGGCGCCCCCTTCCACTGATCCCCGTCCCCTCTCACCTCGCCGATCTAGGGCGTACGCACCTGCTTTGATCTTCAATCGTAGGCGTATGCCCTAGATCAACGCGGAGGACGGCGGCCATGCGTGCTTCGGCCAAGACCGGCAGACCAGCCCTCCCCGAAGATCGGTACCGGGCGCGCCGGCAGCCAGACTGCGCGGACGCGCGTATCGTTGCGATCTCCATCGACATAGGTAACGGCGTGCCCGTCAATGGCCGTCCCTGCGCCCCATGTGCCCGCCCTCCCCGCAGACGTGTGCCCGCCCTCCCCGCAGACATGTGCCCGCCCCCCCGCAGACGTGGGCCGCCCCCCCGCAGACGTGGGCCGCCCCCCCGCAGACGTGGGCCGCCCCCCCGCAGACGTGGGCCGCCCCCCCGCAGACGTGTGCCGGCCCCCCGCAGACGTGTGCCGGCCCCCCGCAGACGTGTGCCGGCCCTCCCCGGAGATCGCTACCGCCCCGGCACCGACGGGATGGGATGGCCCACCCACGAGGCCGGACGCGACCACGGGCCCCGACGAGGCACGACGGGCTACAGCGGGCTGGCGTACGGGTCAGACGGGGGCGACCAGGGAGAGCTCGACCAGGGCGTGGCGGGGGGGCGTGAGCCGGCGGCGCGCCCAGTCGGCGACCAGGTCCTGCTGGGTGAAGAGCACGATCTGGTGTTCCTCGCTGGCCAGCAGCAACAGGTCGAGGATCTGCCCGGTGCGCTCGGCATCGGCGTGCACGGTGACGTCGTCGAGTAGCAGCGGACAGCTGGTACCGGGTCGGGTGAGCTGTTCGGCGAGCGTGACCCGCAGCATCAGGTAGATCTGTTCGGCGGTGCCGTACGAGAGCAGGTCGGCGTCGCGCCAGCGGCCCGCCGGGCCGCGTACCCGGACCCGGAGAAACTCGGAATCGACCGTCACATCGGTGTACCGCCCGGAGGTGGCCACCGGCAGCCAACGACGCACGCCGTCGGCCAGCCTCGGCGCGATCGTGCGGTGGGCCCGCTCCTGCGCCACCGTCAGGAAGGTCCGGGTGAGCTCGAGCGTCGCGTCCAGGTCGCGTAGCCGGGCCAGCTCAGCCTCGGCCTGGGACAGCTCCTCCTCCGCCTCCCCGACCGGGACCAGGCCCTGGGCCCACTCGGTCAGCGCGGCCTGGGCGGCGTGCTCCGCCTGGGCGGCCACGCGGGCCGAGATCCGCAACGCCCGCACTCCGTCCTCGTCCAGCTCCACCGCCGACGGTCCGGGGTCCACCAGAGGCAGCGCCCCGGAGACCGGCGCCCCCGTACCGGCGGGATCCAGCAGAGCCAGGTCGGCCGCGAGCCGATCGGCGCGGCGCTCCTCGGCCATCGCCCGCCCGACCAGCTCCTCCAGGGTCGAGCCGGCGAGCAGCGCATCCAGGCGGGCCTCGTCGCGGCGTATCTGCTCGGCGGTGGCGGCGCCGGCGGCCCGGTTGTGTTGCCAATGCACCAGCGCCGCGGCCGCCTGCGCCGGCGAGTCGGCGGCGACCGCGGCAGCCCGGGCGGCCGCCATCAGCTGCTCGGCCGCATGGCGTTCGGTCTCCCGGATCCAGTGCGCATCGCGAACCTGGAACGCCATCCGCTCCTGGCGCTGGCGGGCCAGCTCGTAGAGGGCGGCCGGGTTGGCCGGCAGGTTGGCCGCGTCGCAGCGGGCCACCACCACGTCCCGGCGTACGCGAGCGGCCGAGATCGCCGCGTGCTGGGCGTCGAGGTCGGTCTGGGCGGCGGCGGCCACGCTCCCCGCCGCGGCCGGATTGGCCCGCAGCGCCCGGACGACGCCTACCGTCGCCACCAGCGCACCGGCCGCCGCCAGCACCGCGGCGACCACGAACGCCGGACCCGGCCTGCCGGCGACCACCGCCCAGAGCAGCGCCCCGACCAGCAACGACACCAGGCCACCGGTGAGCAGGAACAGCGCCCGGCGACGGGCCGCCCGGGCGGTGACCCAGCGACCCCGGGCCGCCGCCACTCTTGCCTCGACGGCGGGATCGACGCTGGGCACCGCCAGCTCCAGCTCCCGCGCGAGACCACGGATCAGCTCTACGTCGTCCCGGTCGGGTTGGTCGCCGGTCACCTCGCGATCGGAGCCGGCGTCGGACGCGGATGCTCGCCCGCGCCAGAGTGCGAGCGCGGCCGCGACCGTCACCGCCGTGGCCTCGCCGGCCGGCGCGCGCTCGCCGTCACCGGCCCCGGCGAGCCGTCCGGCCAGCTCGCTGGCTTCGGCGGCGAGGGCCCGCGCCTGGGCCGCCTGTCGCGCCGCCGCCATCACCTCGTGGCGGCTCACCGCGACCTCGGCGCGGGCGGCGGCCGCCCGTACCTCGCCCAGCTCGACCAGCCGGCGCTCGTACTCGGCGTGGTTGGCGACCGCCCGGTCAAGGGTGTCCCGCGCCCGCCCGACCGCATCGGTGGCACGGCGCAAAGGGCGGGTCGGCGCCCGGTCGGTGCCGACCGACTCGGCGCGGAAACGGTCGATGCGGGCCAGCGCGGCGACCGCCGTCTGGTCGGCGCCGGCGGTCGACGCCGCCCGTTGCAGATGTCGCTGGAGCCCGTGGGCCCGGTTCAGCACGTCCAGCACCTGGGCCTGGGCGACGCAGGCCGTGGCCTGGAACGAGCTGCGGTCCAGACCCAGCCAGCGGGCGGCGTCCGGCACGTCATCGTTCATGATCTCGGCCGAGCAGTCCCGTCCGAGATCGAGATCGACCGCGTCGCAGTCAACCTTGCCGGCGAGATCCTGGCGCAGCTCCACCCGGCGGCCGTCGTCGAGCACCAGCTGGGCGCTGACCAGCCAGTCAGGGCGATCCCAGGGCTTGTGCCGGTTGGCGAAGTCCTGCTCCTCCTCGCTGGGCCGGCCGCGCCCGCGTCGGCGTCCGCACAATGCGGCATAGATGGCGGCGTGCCAGCTCGACTTCGCCGACTCGTTGGCGCCATGCACCACGGTCAGGCCCTCGGCCAACTCGAGGGTCTCGCCGGCGAGTGGCCCGAAGGCGTGCGCGGTGACACTCCGGATGCGCATCACGGCACCGCCAGGTCGGTCCGGCCGTCCAAGGCACGCAGCCCGGTGACCAGCACCCGGCGGCGCTGCTCGTCATCGAGCTCCGGTGCCGCCCGCACGTCGCGGACAAACTGCCCGCGCACCGTGCGCTCCTCCGCCAGCAGATCCTCGTCGTAGCGCACGCCGACCCGCCCCATCCGGATGACCAGTGCGTCGAGATGGCTGGCTACACCGTCCAGATCACCACGGTCGATCTCAACCTCGGGGCCGATGTCGCCCTCGAGGGTCACCCGGACCGTGCCGCGCACGCCGGCCAACGTGCCGGCCACCCGCTCGCGGACCTCGCCGGAGTGTTCGACGCCGGTGATGTCGACGGTCAGATCCGCCACCTCGGTCACCGAGACCCGGTGGCGTTCCCGGGTGACACCGCCCGCGCCGTCCACGGTCACCAGGACCGCGCCGCGCTCGCCGGTCTCGCCGAAGACCAACGGCTCCGGGTTGCCCGGGTAGGTGTGATGGGCGGCGTCGCGCGGGGTGTGGAAGTGGCCCACGAGAGCGTGGTGCAGGCCGGCCGCCGGCACTTGGGCCGCCCGAAACGGGGCATGCGGCACCTTTCCCCTCTCCTGGTACGCGAACTCGCCCTGCTCCGAGCCGTGGAACAGACCAATGTGGACACCGTCGCGGTCGACCCGGAAGCCCCGCTCGAAGAAGCCCGGAGTACCGGCGGGCGCGCAGTGCGCGGCCCCCCAGAGGGTGCAACCCGGCGCCAGCTCGACCGGGCGCAACTCCCGCTCGGTGAACATCCGCACGTTGTCGGTCCAGGAAACCTGCTGGTAGAGGCTCGCCGGTGCCAGCCAGTCATGGTTGCCGGGCGCCAGGAAGACCGGAACGGGGTGGACCGAGGCGAATGCCTCGCGCAGGAAGGCCGCCGTGTCCGGGGTGACGCGCGCGTGCTCGTAGAGGTCGCCCGCGCTGCACACGGCGTCCACGCGCAGCCGGGTGGCCAGCTCCAGAATGTTGTGCAGGCTCTCCCGGACCGCCCGGCGCCGGGCCCTCGCGACGTCGCGGTCGGCCCAGGCGAACGGCGTGTCCAGATGCAGGTCAGCAAAGACCAGCAGCCGCATCCGTGCCTCCCATCCTCCGGTACGGCGAGCGCCCGCCAGCTACGACTGTGGCAGGTGGGTACGACGTCCGGCGGTCGACGCAGGTCAGCTCGGCGTGGCGGGCGGCGGGAGGCCGCGGTCGCGGCGGGCGGCGGGAGGCCGCGGTCGCGGCGGGCGGCGGGAGGCCGCGGTCGCGGCGGGCGGCGGGACCGGGCCGCAGTCGCGGCGGCCGGCTCCGCGTGGCGGGTGGCCGGAGCAGCGGCCAATCCGGCCAAATCAGATTACCGGTCGGGTACCAGAGATCGATCAGGCCGCATCGCTGCGGATCACCGCCAGGGCACACCCGCCGGCCAGGGACCGAGATGAAGACGTAACACAGACCACACCAGGTTCGCGGTAGGCAACCCGCAGTCGACGTGACATCCTCGCAAAGTGACCAGCTCCGTTGCCGCTCCCGACCTGGGCGGGACCGGCTCGGTGCTGGCCATCTGGTCCCTCGTGGTGGTCGTGGTCGGCACCGCCCTGTTCGGGTACAGCGTCGTGGTCACCGTCCGCGGACGGCGCAGTCGCCGCCGGCGCCGCCGGGCCGCCACCATGCCCCGGCCGCTGCCGCCCCCACCCGCCTCGCGCCCGCTGGCCCTCTCCGGCGGCCAACCGCATGCGGGGTTCGGCCTGCCGTCGGGTCCCCTACCCTCCGGGCCGACCGTCGGCGGCCAGCCCGTCGGTCGCAACGTGGGCCTGCCGCGCCCGCGGGCGCTGCCGTCGGGGCCCCGCCCGATGGCCCTGCCGGCTGGTCCGGGGCAGCGGCCCGGATACCAGGGCCCTCCGATCGCCCTGCCGGCGGGCCCGGTCGCCGGGAGCTTCGGCGGCTACGGCCCGGGCGGCGGCTACCTGGACGCCGGTCAGGACCGACCGGCGATCACGAGCGGGCCGTCGGCCGCCAGCCACCCGGGTGGGTCGACGCCGAGCTACGCCACGGGCGGACCGGCGAGCGCGAACTACGGCGGCCCGCAGGGTTATCCGTCCGGCCCGACCTACCCCGCCGGTCCGGGTGGCCCGAGCTATGGTGCCGGTCCGGCGGGCCCGAGCTATGGTGCCGGTCCGGCGGGCCCGAGCTACGCCGCCGACGGTGGGGATGGCGCCGGCCAGGGTTCGACGACCTACGCGGCCACGACCTACCCGGCCGCCGGCCCGCCGGCACCGGCCTCCGCCACCACGTACGCCGCCACCACGAGCTACGCCGCGGATCAGGATGCGCCCGCCTACGAGTCCGACGGTGGCGCCGAGTACGGCGGGTCGACCGTCCACCTCGCCGAGGCGACGGAGCGCCACCCGTCGGTGGGTCGGCGCGAGAGCCGCCCGGCCAAGAAACGGTCGAACGAGTGCGCGACCCTGCGGGCCGAGTGTGAGCAGCTGCGGTCGATCGCCACGATCGCCGCGGCCGCGGCCGCGCGGGCGGCCACCGACGCCGAGACGGCCCACGACGAGTTCGTCGCCGCCCAGCGCGCGGCCGACGATTCCCGCCGGGCGTTGCTGGCGGTGATCCGGGAAGCGGCCGAGATCGGCAACCAGATGGCCGGCATGGAGCGGGTCACCACCGACGACCAGCAGCGCCTGCAGCATGAGACCACGCATGCCGCGTTCGCGGCGTACCGGCGCGGCGACATCACCAGCGACCAACTGCGCGAGGTGTTCAAGCGGGCCGAGGGATGGACGCCCGAGCACGACCGCCTCTCCCAGCGCGCCACCGAGCTCCGGGCCGAGGAGGCCGAGCTCACCCGGGTCCGCGACGCCGCCGTACTGGCCGAGGAGACCGCCGGCGAACGGGCTCGGAGCACCGCGGTCTCGGCCCGGGCCCTGGATGAGCAGTCGCGCAACGCGACCGCCGACGCGCGCGGTCGGTGCGCCGCCGCGGACGCCTGCGAGCAGCGCCTGAGCCGCCGCTAGCCGGCGCCGTCACACGTTGGGTGCGTGCGGGCGGGGAGCCCGTCCGGCCGGCTGATGGGGCACCGGCGGGCTGGCCGGCGGCGGCGGGATCGGCGCCACGGTGGGCTTCCCGGCCTGGACCGTCAGCCGCTCCCCATGGTGCACCAGGGAGAGCACGCTGCCCGCCTGGTCGTCGCGCAATTGGTAGGTCACCTGGTGGGGCTCGACCGACACCCGCAGGCACATCGAGTGCCAGATCAGCGAGAAGTGCAGGCCGGCCACCCGCTCGGGCAGCCGCGGGGCGAAGGAGAGCTGGCCGTCATGGTCGCGCAGGCCGCCGAACCCGGCGACCAGGGCGAGCCAGGTACCGGCCAGCGACGCGATGTGCACCCCGTCCCGGGTGTTGTGAGCCAGGTCGCGAAGGTCCAACAGTGCGGCCTCGGCGAGATAGTCGTGGGCCAGCTCCAGCAGACCGACCTCGGCCGCGATCACCGCCTGGGTACAGGCCGACAGCGACGAGTCGCGCACCGTGCGCGCTTCGTAGTAGGCGAAGTTGCGGGCCTTCTGCTCGGCCGTGAACGCGTCGCCGCGCCAGTGCATCGCCAGCACCAGGTCGGCCTGCTTCACCACCTGGCGCCGGTACAGGTCGAAGTAGGGCACGTGCAGCAGAAGCGGGTACGCGTCGGCCGGCGTGGCGACGAAGTTCCACTCGTCGTGGCGGGTGAAGTTGTGCGCCTGCTCGTGCACGCCCAGCTCCGAGTTGTACGGCAGGTGCACCGCGGCCGCGGCGTCGCGCCACGAGGCCGCCTCCTCGGCGCCGACACCCAGCGCCGCGGCCACCTCCGGGTACGCCGTGACCAGGTCCGCCGCTGCGGCCAGGTTCCGGGCTGCCATCAGGTTGGTGTACACGTTGTCGTCGTGCAGCGCCGAGTACTCGTCCGGGCCGGTGACGCCGTCAATGTGGAACCGGCCGTGGGCGTCGTGATGGCCTAGCGATCGCCACAGCCGAGCCGTCTCGACGAGCAGTTCCACACCGACCTCGCGGAGGAACGCCTCGTCGCCGGCCGCGTTCGCGTACCGCAGCGTGGCATCGGCGATGTCGGCTCCGATGTGGAACGCCGCGGTGCCGGCCGGCCAGTAGGCGGAGCACTCCTGCCCGCGGATGGTCCGCCAGGGAAACACCGCCCCCCGCAGGCCGAGCTGGGCGGCGCGCTCTCGGGCCAGGTCCAGGGTGGCGTGGCGCCAGCGCAGCACGTCCGCGGCGGCCGCGGGCTGGGTGTAGGTGAGCACCGGCAGAGCGAACATCTCGGTGTCCCAGAAGACGTGCCCGTCGTAGCCGGTGCCGGTCAGACCCTTGGCCGCGATCGGCCGCTGTTCGGCCCGTGCCCCCGCCTGCAACACGTGGAACATGGCGAAGCGCACCGCCTGCTGGACCTCCGGATCGCCGTCCACCCGGACGTCGGCGGAGTCCCAGAACTCGTCCAGGTACGCGCGCTGGGCAGCGATCAGGTTGTCCCAGCCGGTGTAGCGGGCGGCCGCCAACGCGGCGTGGACCTGGTCACGCACGCCTGGGCGGGAGCGCTGACCGGACCAGCCGTACGAGATGAACTTCACCACCCGCAGCCGTTTGCCGGCCGGCAGTAGACACACCACGGTCGTTCGCGCCCAGTCGGGGCGGGCCTCGGTGGTGACCTCGTACCCGTCCGGACCCTGCACGAGGTGGTCCATGGCGGCGCCGAGTCGCAGGTGGCTCTGCCGGGTCCGGTGGATGAGCTGCGCGCCACGGTCGCCGACCACGAACTCCTCGGCCTCCAGCGGCGTGGCCAGCGCGGCGGCGACCCGCGGGTCGCCGCTGAGTACCGGCATCTCCTCGTTCGCGACCAGCTCGCTCTGCAGGATCAGCCGCGCCGGGCCGCCCACCGCCTCGACCTCGTACTCGATGGCGGCGATCGCCCGCTGGGTGAACGAGACCAGCCGTACCGTGCGCACCCGGATCGCCTGGCCGGCCGGGGAGACCCACTCCACCCGGCGTTCCAGGGTGCCGGCGCGCAGGTCGAGCACGCGCTCGTGCGCGCGCACCTCGCCGTAGCGCACGTCGAACGGCTCGTCGTCGACGAGCAGCCGGATCAGCTTGCCGTTGGTGACGTTGACGATCGCCTGCCCCGACTCAGGGTAGCCGTACCCCGCCTCGGCGTAGGGCAGCGGGCGTAGCTCGTAGAACGAGTTGAGATAGGTGCCGGGCAGGGCGTGGGGCTCCCCCTCGTCGAAGTTGGCCCGCAGCCCGATGTGCCCGTTGGAGAGCGCGAAGATCGACTCAGCCTGGGCCATGAGGTCGAGGTCGAGGTGCGTCTCCCGGACCGCCCACGGCTCGACCGGGAAGTTCGATTCGGGGATCACGCCGCGCCCCGGCCGGCGCCGAGCAGCTGGGCCAGATCGGTGACCACGACCGACGCACCATGTGCGCTCAGGTCGGCGGCGTGACCGACCCGGTCCACCCCGACCACGTAGCCGAACCCGCCGTCGTGGCCCGCTTGGACCCCGGCGACCGCATCCTCGAACACCGCCGCCTGCCCCGGCGGGGTGCCGAGGCGGTGCGCGGCCGCGAGGAAGGAATCGGGGTACGGCTTGCCACGCAGACCCTCGGCCGCCGCCACCACGCCATCCACCCGCACCTCCAGCAGATCCGCAACGCCCGCCGCAACAAGGACATCGTGGCAGTTGGCACTGGCCGAGACCACCGCTCGGCGCAGGCCGGCGTCCCGCGCCGCCCGCAGGTAGGCCACCGATCCGGGATACGCCTGCACCCCGTCGGTGTGGATGCGGCGCAGCAGGACGACGTTCTTGCGGTTGCCCAACCCCCACACGGTCTCCGCCTCGGGCGGGTCGGTGGGATCGCCGTCGGGCAGCCCGATGCCGCGCGACGCGAGAAAGGTGCGGACCCCGTCCGGCCGAGGTCGACCATCCACATAGGAGTTGTAGTCGCCGGCCGGATCGAACGGCACGAAGGCGGTGGCGTGCCGGCTGCTCCATGAGCGCAAGAACGCGTCGAACGTCTCGGTCCAGGCGGCGGCGTGCACGCGTGCGGTGTCAGTCAGGACACCGTCGAGATCGAACAGGCACGCCGTGACCTGATCGGGCAGGCCCAGCACCCCGTGAATGTAACCGGATCACCGCCCACCCGCGCGCCGAACGCGCCTGGAACGGGCGTATCGACGTCGCGGACCGGTGGCTAGACTCGGCGCAGCCGAGCCCGGCCGAGCCGGGGATGGGAGGACACCCATGCGGGTGATCTTGATCATTGTCGGGGTGCTCGCGGTCCTCGTGGGCGCGCTCTGGACGCTCCAGGGCCTCAACGTCGTCGGCGGCAGCACGATGTCGGGCAACTCCACCTGGGCGATCATCGGCCCGATCGTCGCCGTCGTCGGCCTGCTGCTCGTGCTCTATGGTGCCCGCCGGCGCAGCGGCGACTGACCCAGCCCGGCCGGCCCGGTGCGCTGGCCCGGGTGTGCTGGCCCGGGTGCGCTGGCCCGGGTGCGCTGGCCCAGGCGCTGGCCCAGGACGCGCTGTTAGCAGGGGCACCCTCTTAGACAGAATCCGTTAGTAGGGTGCCCTTCCTAACAATCCAACCCACACCACACCCCGCGCCACAGCGGGCCGCGCAGCGTGGGCTCAGGTCAGTTGCTGCCAGTCGTCGCTGCCGGTCAGCAGATCGCGGGCCCGGTCCAGCGCGGCGTCCTCGTCGCGGTGCTCGCTCCAGCGGGTCCACCCCTCGGCGCCGCCGATGCGGTGTTCGACCAGCCAGTGGCCACCGTCCTCGTAGACGAGCACGTCATGGCGGGCCAGCCGACCCCACCGTCCGTTCCAGAAATGCATGCGCTTCTCCACTCACTCAGTCGAACACACGTACGATCCAGCCGCCACCCGAGCGCGTCACCTACCGCGTAACCTCGGACCGCTCGGCTGAGCGCGGATAGGCTTAACGGCTGAAGCGGTCGTCCGATAGGGGGATGTGTGGCGCAGGGCGGGACCTATGTCGTCGTGGCCAACCGGCTACCGGTGGATGAGGTGTTAACCGACTCGGGCCAGCGGGAATGGCGGCGTAGTCCCGGTGGGCTGGTGACCGCCCTGGAGCCGATCCTCTCCCATCACAAGGGCATCTGGGTCGGCTGGGCCGGCTCCGCCGGGCCGGCGCCGCCTCCGTTCGAGGTCGACGGCATCAGCCTGCACCCGGTAGCGCTCTCCGCCCTCGACCTGGAGAACTACTACGAGGGCGCGTCCAACGCGACCATCTGGCCGCTCTACCACGACGCGGTCGAGCCCCCGATGTTCCACCGGCACTGGCGGGAGGCCTACCGCGACGTCAACCGGCGCTTCGCCGAGGCGACCGACCTGGTGGCGCCGCACGGCTCGGTGGTCTGGGTTCAGGACTACCAGCTCCAGCTCATCCCGGCCATGCTGCGCACCCGCCGACCGGACCTGCGGATCGGGTTCTTCCTGCACATCCCGTTCCCGCCGACCGAGCTCTTCATGCAGTTGCCGCAGCGTGACGAGATCATCCACGGCCTGCTCGGTGCCGACCTGGTCGGCTTCCAGACGCCGTTGGGCGCGCAGAACTTCCTCCACCTGGCCCAGCATCTGGCCGGCGCGGTCCGCCACGGCCAGCGCGTCGAGATCGACGGCCGTACGGTACGCGCCGGCTCCTTTCCGGTCTCGATCGACCTCGCCGAGATGGAGGACCTCGTCGACAGCCCCGACGTTCTCCTGCGCGCTCAGGAGATCCGGGCCGAGCTGGGCGAGCCGAAGACCCTCATCCTTGGCGTCGACCGGCTCGACTACACCAAGGGCATCCAGCACCGCCTCGCCGCCTATCGGGAACTGCTCGCCGAGGAGCGGCTCGCGGCCCCGCAGACAGTGCTGGTCCAGGTCGCCACGCCCAGCCGGGAACGGGTCGAGCACTACGCCCGGCTCCGGGAGAACGTCGAGCGCGAGGTGGGTGGGATCAACGGCGAATTCGGCCGGGTTGGCGCGCCGGCCGTGCACTACCTGCACCAGTCCTACAGTCGCCGGGAGCTCGCCGCGCTCTATCTCGCGGCCGACGTCATGACCGTCACCCCGCTGCGCGACGGCATGAATCTCGTCGCCAAGGAGTACGTCGCCGCCCGTACCGACCTCGGCGGCGCTCTGGTGCTCTCCGAGTTCGCCGGCGCCGCCGGCGAGCTGCACCAGGCGTACATGTGCAACCCGCATGACATCAACAGCATCAAGGACGCGCTGATGCGCGCGGTGCAGGCCGACCGCAGCGAGGCGGCGAAACGAATGGGCGCGATGCGGCGCTACCTTCGCAGTCACGGAGGCCGCCAATGGGCGGCCGACTTCCTCTCCGCGCTCGACGAGGAGCCGGAATCGGCCCCGCCAGCCACGCCCGCCGGGGATGCTGAGGCATGACCGCCGACGTGCTTTCCTCCGCGGAGGCGGCGGCATGACCGCCGACGTGCTTTCCTCCGCGGAGGCGGCGGCATGACCGCCGACGTGCTTTCCTCCGCGGAGGCGGCGGCATGACCACGGATCCGAAGGGAGGGGTCGGGGTGCTCGCCGGCGGGCTGGACGACGCCATGCGGATGGCGCTCGCCCACGTGGCCCGGGTCCCCAACCTGCTGGTGACGTGCGACTACGACGGCACCCTGGCGCCGCTGGTCGACGAGCCGAGCCACGCGGTGCCGCTGCCCGCAGCCGCCCATGCGGTGCGCTCGCTCGCCGCGCTGCCGCAGACCACGGTCGCGGTCATCTCCGGCCGGGCCCTGCGCGACCTGGCCGCGCTCTCCCGCCTGCCGAGCGAGGTCTACCTGGTCGGCAGCCACGGCTCGGAGTTCGACGTCGGTTTCGTCGAACGCATCAGCCCCGAGGTGGTGGCCCTTCGGACCCGGCTCGGGCACGCACTCTCGGACCTGGCCCGGGACCGGGCCGGGGTACGGCTGGAGCAGAAGCCGGCCAGCGTCGCGGTCCACACCCGGCTCGCCGAACGGGACCAGGCGGACGAGATAATCGAGCTGATCCGAAGTGGACCGTCGACCTGGCCGGGCATCCACGTCACCGTGGGCAAGGACGTCATCGAGCTCTCGGTGGTCGCGGCCGACAAGGGCACCGCCGTGGATACCCTGCGGACCCAGCTCTCGGCGAGCGCGGTCGTCTTCATCGGCGACGACGTCGACGAGAGCGTCTTCGACAAGCTGAGCGGTCCGGACCTCGGTATCAAGATTGGCTCCGGTGAGAGCCGGGCGAGTTTCGTGGTGCCCGACTCGGAGATCGCGGTACAGGCGTTGAACTTCCTCACCGAGTGCCGGCGCCGCTGGCTCTTCGGTGAGCACGCGATTCCGATCGAACGACATACGCTGCTCGCCAACGGCCGCACCCTGGCCCTGCTCACGCCGGCGGCGAAGGTGGCCTGGCTGTGCCATCCCCGCCCGGACTCCCCGGCCGTCTTCGCGGCTCTGCTAGGCGACGACTCGGCCGGCTACTTCTCGGTCCAGCCTTACCGGCCCGGGCGGGATGGGGTGCTGCCGCTGGGTCAGCGGTACCGGTCGGGGACGATGACCGTGGAGACCCGCTGGTCGGGCCTGACCGTCACCGACTGGCTGGACGGCACCGGCCCGGACAGCACCCTGGTCCGGGTGCTCTCGGGCACCGTGCCGGTCCGGCTCTCCTTCGCCCCACGGCCTGAGTTCGGCCAGGTGCCGACGCGGCTGCGCCCCGGCACTGACGGGCTGCGGGTGTACGGGTCGAACGAACCGATCACGTTGGTGTCCCCCGGCGTGACCTGGGAGATCGTCGACGATGGCGCCCACCACACGGCACACGCGGTGCTGGACCTGGCCCGGGCCGGTGGCACGGTCGTGTTGCAGCTCCGCTTCGGCGGGCCGGAGCCGGCGCCGCCCTCGAGCGTGCCCGAGGTGCTGGCCCGCCAGGCCGAGGCCGAACGCCCCTGGCGGGAGTGGACCGCTGGCCTGCGACTCCCGACCCGCCGGCGCGACCTCGTCCAGCGCAGCGCGCTGGTGCTGCGGGCGCTGTGCCACCAGCCGACCGGCGCCATCATCGCCGCCGGTACCTCCTCGTTGCCCGAGGAGATCGGCGGTCTGCGCAACTGGGACTACCGTTACTGCTGGCTGCGCGACGCCGCGATGAGCGCTCAGGCGTTGGTGCTGCTGGGTTCGGGCAGCGAAGCGGCCGCGCTGCTCGCCTGGACCCGACGCATCATCGAAGGTACGGCCGGACATCCGGAGCGCCTGCACCCGCTGTACACAGTGGATGGATTCGAGCTCGGCGCGGAGGCGGTCATCGAGACGCTGCCGGGCTACTCCGGCTCCCGGCCGGTACGCATCGGCAACGCGGCCAACCGCCAGGTACAGCTGGACGTGTTCGGTCCGATCGCCGACCTGCTCTACCACGTGGCCCAGCTCAACGACGGGCTCGAACCGTGGCAGGTCGAGCTCCTCGACGACATGGTGGAGGCGGTCGCCCGGCGCTGGCATGAGCCCGACCACGGCATCTGGGAGGCCCGTATCCCGCCGCGCCACCACGTCTACTCCAAGGTGATGGGCTGGCTCACCGTCGACCGGGCGTTGCGGATCAGCGAGCGCTTCCAGGTGGCCGCGGGCACCGGTTGGCGGGATCTGCGCGACACCATCGCCGACGATGTGTTGACCTTCGGCTGGCACTCCGAGTCCGGCGCGTACACGGTGGCCTACGACCACCCCGAGATCGACGCGTCGTCACTGTGGATCGGGCTGTCCGGGCTGCTCGCCGACGACGACCCCCGCTTCCTCGCCACTGTGCTGGCGGTCGAGGCCGAGCTGCGCAGCGGCCCGATCGTCTACCGCTACCACTGGGACGACGGCCTGCCCGGCCGGGAGGGCGGCTTCCACCTGTGCAGCGCCTGGCTGGTGGAGGCCTACCTGCGCACCGGACGGCGCGCCGACGCTGAGGAACTGTTCGAGCAGATGGTCGACTGTGCCGGCCCGACCGGCTTGCTCTCGGAGCAGTACGACCCGCTGACCGAACGGGGACTGGGTAACCATCCGCAGGCGTACAGCCACCTTGGACTGATCAACTGCGCGCTCCTGCTGGACGGCTAGCATGGGCGCGACGAGGCGGCCGCCAGCCCACCGGCGAACCGGAGGCGGTTGTCGTGGGTGACCTGCAGGTGGCTGCGGCTCTCGCCGGATCGGCGGCCGCGACTGTGGCCGCACCGACGCTGCACTCGCTGGTCGCCGACGACAGCCGGCCGTGGCGGTGGGTGGTGCATCCCGACTCGCTCGACCTCTACGCCGACCGTGCGCGGGTCGCCCACCCGGGACCTCGCCCGCCCGGGATCGCCCCGGAGGACCGGCTGATCCTGCTCAACTGCGGCAGTGCGCTGCACCGGGCCCGAATCGCCCTGGCCGCCGACGGGTTCGCCGCCCGGGTGACTGTGCTGCCCGACGACGATCCCGGCCACGTCGCCACCCTCCAGGCCGGTGGGCCGATCGAGGTCACCGACCGGGCCCGGGAACTGTTCGTCGTCAGCGCTCGTGACCCCCGCCGCCCGGTCGGCGCCACCCACGAGCACTGGGTGTCCGATGTGGAGATCGCCGCTTTGGTCAGCGCGGCCGCCCAGGTGGGGGTGAGTACCCGCGTGCTCTCCCGGGACGAGGTGGTGCGCCTGGCCGCCTCGACCCCGGTCACCCGCTCGATCCGCGACCGGCTCTCCCGCGACGATCCAGCCGTCTACGCGGTCCTGCATGGCGAGTTGGGTGACCCGCCAGCCTGGCTGCGGGCTGGCGAGGCGCTCTCCGCCCTCTGGCTGGAGGCGACCCGCCGGGGGCTGTCCGTCTCGCCGTCGTCCTCCGTGGTCGAGCTGCGCGGCGGCCGGGCCGTCATGCGGGCGCTGCTGCCCCCGGGGCACACGCCCTACGTCGCGGTACGCGTCGACCCCGGCTGACCGGCAGTCCGACCGCTCGACCGCAGTCGGCTCGGACGGGCCGCGCTAGCCGGCGCGGAACCGCTGCGGCCACAGACGCGTCATGTCGAGGCCCTCGGCCACCAGGTCGTCCGGCACCGGTTCGCCGCGCACCAGCGCGGCCGCCAGCCGGGCCAGGCCCGGCGCCGTCTGCATGCCGTACCCGCCCTGTCCGGCCAACCAGAAGAAGCCCGGGTACGCGGGATCGAAGCCCACCACCGGGTTACGGTCGGCCGCGAACGTCCGCAGGCCGGCCCAGGAGGTGCGGACATGGCGCAGCCCGAGCGTGGTCGCGTCGTTGGCCCGCTCCAGCGCGAGCGCGACATCCTCGGGCGCCGGCCGGGCGTCACACGGCTGCGAGGGCGTCTCGTCGGCCGGCGAGATCAGCAGTCCGTCGCCTTCGGGGCGGAAGTAGAACGCCTCGGCGACCTCGCAGACCAGCGGCCAGCCCCGGTCGACCACCCCGGCCGAGACGATCGCGACGGTTCGGCGCAGCGGCCGCAGTCCGATCGGGGCGACGCCACAGGCCTGCGCCACCCGGTCGGCCCAGGCACCGGCGGCGTTGACCACGGTCCTCACCTGAGTGGCGGAATCCTGGCCGCCGGTCAGGCGCAGCACCCAGCCGTCCCCGGCCGGTTCGGCCGCGTGGACGCCGGCACCGGTGACGATGCTGACGCCGTTGCGCAGCGCGACCTTGCGGTAGCGGTCGAAGAGCGCCGCCACGTCGAGGTCCTGCGCCCCGTCCTCGGCCGCCGCCGCGGCCACCCAGCCCGGGCGCAGGGCTGGACAGTACGTGCGCGCTTCGGCCTCGGTGATCGGACGCACCAGCGGCTCGGCGGCGAGCAGACTCTCCACGGTGGACACCTGGGCCGCCTCACCGACCCAGAGCACGCGGCGGGGATGCAGCAGCGGCGACTCTGTGGCCTCGGGCGTCCGGTCGGTCGGCGCCAGGCCGGGCTCGCCGGTGGTGATGCTGGCCGGGCTGGCGAGGAATGGCCGCGACGCCCTGGTCACGGCCCGGATCTCCGGACTCCCGTAGGACTCGGTGAATGCGGCGGCCGACCGGCCGCTGGCGTGGTGGGCGAGCTGGTTCTCCTGCTCGAGCAGGATCACCGTCAGCGTCGGGTCACGGGACAGCTCGGCCGCCACCGACACGCCCGCGATGCCGCCACCCACCACGGCGATGTCAGCGTGCACCCGCTCACCCTACGCCGCGAAGCGACGCTCGCTTCCCGTGCGCCGCGGCACTCAGCCGCCGGCCGGCACCGGGAACTCGAGGTACGTGAAGCCACGCAGGTCGAGCCATGCCCGGTCGGGCCCCCGCACGACCCGCAGCAGCACCGCCTCGCAGCCCGGACAGCGCGCGACCAGGCCGGGTCCGAGGTCGTCGTAGACGTGCGCCGCGCCGACCGGCCCGATCAGCCCGCACCCGGCGCAGCGTCCACGTGCGACGGTCACCTCGGTCGCGAAGATCTCGCGAAGCCCGCCGGCGAGGTGGTTCCCGTCCAGCCAGGTATCTGTCATCGCACTCTCTCTCCCTATCCGCTGGGGCCGAAGCGCTCCGTGCGTACCTGGTCCGGGTCATGCCCGGCCGCGACCAGGAGGTCGGCCGCGGCCTCGACGAACCCGGTCGGTCCGCAGACATAGCACGCCGGCCGGGTCGACGCCGGCCACCCCGCCTCGGCCAACACCGCGCCGTCCAGCCGGCCGGGCGGCCGGGGCCACCCCGGTGGCGCCGAGCGCGTGTAGACCCAGGTCACCTCGAGGCCGGGGTCCTCCTGCGGACGCCGTACCAGCTCGGTGCCGTAGAGCACCGATGCCGGGTCACGGACCGAGTAGACCAGCCGGAAGGGCGTCCGCGATCCAGCCTCGGCCCGCGCTCTGATCATCGCCATCAGCGGCACCAGTCCGGACCCACCGCCAACGAGGAACACCGGCCCGGCCAACGTTGCTCGCCAGGTGAAGTAGCCGCCGACCGGCCCGCGCAGCTCGAACTCGTCTCCCGGCTCGGCGATCTCGACCAGGTAGGGCGACACCTCGCCGCCGTCGACTGACTGAACAGTCAGCTCGAGCCTGGTGTCGTGCGGCGCCGAGGCGATGGAGTACGAGCGCTGGGTCGAGTAGCCGTCGGCGGCGGTCAGTCGCACGTCGACGTGTTGGCCGGCGACATGCCCGGGCCAGCCGGGCACCTCCAGCACGAGCGTGCGGGCGACCGCATTCTCCCGGCGGACCGAGGTCACGGTGGCGACGCGCCAGGTCAGCCGGCCCACCGCCAGGTCAGTCACCCCAGTACCTCTGCTCCCGCCACGGATCACCGTAGGTGTGGTATCCCAGACTCTCCCAGAAGCCCGGTTCGTCCTCCAGGAGCAGCTGGATCTCGCGTACCCATTTCGCGCTCTTCCACAGGTACAGGTGGGGCACCAGCAGCCGCGCCGGACCGCCGTGGGCTGCTTCGAGCGGTTCGCCGTCGAACTCGTAGGCGATCCACGCCTGGCCGCCGGTCAGATCCTCCAGCGGGAGGTTCGTGGTGTAGCCGCCGTAGGAGTGCACCAGCGCGTAGTCGGCGGCGGTGTCCACGTCGGCGAGCAGGGTGTCCAGGCTGACTCCGCGCCAGCTGGTGGCGAGCTTGGACCACTTGGTGACGCAGTGCAGATCCACAGTGGGCGTCTGGCTGGGCAGAGCGAGCAGCTCCGACCAGCTCCAGGTGTGGCGCTGGCCGGTCTCGGTACTGATCGCCAACTCCCACCGGTCCAGGTCGATGCGCGGCGTGGGCCCGGCCGAGAGGACCGGGAAGTCCTGGGTCAGGTACTGACCAGGCGGCAGGTTGTCATCGCGGCGGCCGCGGCCGGTGAAGCCGCGTGTGATCACACTCATGTCACTCCCTCACGGGGGCGCTGGTCGGGCGACGGTGCTCCTCTCCAGGAAACCATGCGCCCGTCGCCGCCGGCCGGCACATCGCCCGGCTCAGCAACATCAGGGGCCGGTCGGGCACCGCCGGCCCGCCGGCCCGCGCCCGTCAATGCACCAAACCCCGCCCGGACGCTGGCCGACCGGGCCGAGAATGGGCCACGAGGGTCACGAAATTCGTGGCCCTCGGCACTTCATGGGGAGGCCTCATGCACCAGCTGCGCAGGATCGCGCTCGCGCTCGGGGTTGCCACGATCGTCGTTGGCGGCGTCGCGCTCGGCGCAGGTGCCGCGATGAGTTCGCCCGCGGGCGCGCCTCGCGTCGCGGCCACCGATAATCCCGGCGGAGGTAACAGCGGTCCACAGCAGATCAACCCGAACATCCCGCTGACCCAGATACCGCCGTTCACCAAGCCGCCGCTGACGAAGTCGCCGGGCTCCAAGACGAGCAGCGCGCCGAAGACGAGCGCGTCCACGTCGGCCTCGCCGTCGGCGTCGAAGACGTCGGCCTCACCGTCGCGATCGGCCACGCCGTCCGGCTCGGGCCGGGCCGGCGGCGGCGTCGGTGCGGTCGTCAACTGCACCGGTGCGACCGTGACCAACCCGACCGTCAAGGTCGGCACCGTTGGCGGGAAGCAGGCGCTGGTCGACAGCGCCGGGTGCGCGCTCTACCTGAACACCCAGGACACGGCGGCGGCCAGCGTGTGCACCGGCGACTGCCTCACGACATGGCTGCCGGTGCGGGCGCCCGCCCAAGCCGGCGACGGCGTCCAGCAGAGCAACCTGGGTACGTTCGCCCGGCCGGAGGGCACTCAGCAGGTCAGCTACTTCGGCCACCAGCTGTACTACTTCCACGGTGATACCGCGCCGGGCCAGGCGAATGGGCAGGGTATGAACCAGGTCTGGTACCTGGTCGACCCATCCGGCAACCCGATCGTCCAATAATCGCCTGGTGATCGTGGGATAATCGTCCACTAAGGACGCCAGTTGGCGGAACCTCAGCGAAGCCGGGTCGCAACCGCGACCCGGCTTCGCGCCGTACCGGTGCGACGGTCGCGACCGCGTTACCCGGTGTGCTGGCGCCGGGCGTACCGCTGGCTATCGCGGCGGCTGTGCCACGAGGCTGCTGGCCCCGAGGTACGGCATCGATGACATCAGCCCGATGAGCAACGGGCCGAGGCTGTCCGCCCGATCACCACCAGGACAGCCCGGAGGCGACCGGCAGCGGTCATGGTGGCGGCGCGGTCAGTTGGCGATGTTCAGATCGACCAGGCCGGGCAATGGCCACTCCGGTTCGGGCCATGACCGGTCATCGCCGAACGAGTCGTGCCAGCGCTGGCCGGTGCCATTGAACTCGTGGCCGTCGGAGAGGGCGACGAACACGTCCGCGTTGGCGCCGGGCTTGAAGCAGACGATGTCGTCCTTGCCGTCGCCGTTGAAGTCGCCGACACCCGGGATCTCGGTCTCGTTGGCAAAGAAATCATGCCATTTGCTAACGGTTGGGCTGAATCGGCTGCCATCGGACAGAGCGACGAACACATCGGAATCCACGTGACGGGTAAATGCCACGATATCGTCTTTGCCGTCGCCGTTGAAGTCGCCAACGCCGGTCGACGGTAAGTAGGGGGTGTACGTCGTCGGTGTGCTGGTGCTGGGGACGTACCAACCTTGGCCCGGGTTGAAGGAGTCGTGCCATCTCGCGCCGATCATGAACCTGTCGCCGGTGGAAAGAGCGACATACACGTCATACGATGGCTCGTACATGAATATAACGAGATCATCTTTGTGATCGCCGTTGACGTCCCCGACCCGCGGGGGGGCATTGTGGTTGGCCCGATACGGCGGATCGGGCAGCGCCCGCCCCCAGGAGAGCCACCCGCCGAACCGGGCACCGTCGGAGAGGGCGACCTTCACCGTCGCGTCCGGCGCGAGTATGAAGGCGTCGTCCTTGCCGTCGCCGTTGAAGTCACCCACGCCCGTTCTCTCGTCGGAACTGCCCGTGACCGGCGCGTCTTCGGCCCACCGGGTCGCGTCGCCGAACCGGGTGCCGTCCGAGACAGCGACGAACACGTCGGCTGCGGCGAACGCGATGAGATCGAACGTGCCGTCACCGTTGACGTCACCCAGATGAGGCGTACCGAGCTGGTTGTACGGACCCGGCGGATTGAACTGGTTCCATACGGCGTCGGGCCCGAACCGGGTGCCGTCGGACATCGCGGCGAAGACGGTCGCATCGGGATCACCGGTGATGGTGAGGATGTCGTCCCGACCGTCGTTGTTGAGGTCACTGCGCATCCGCGGCCGCTGGTGCGACCGGTAGCACGCCGAGAGGAGCATCGTGGTGGCCAGCACCACCACACAGGATGTCGCGCGCTGCCATCTCATCGGCGACCCGGGCCCTCCGGCGGTGGACAACAGACTGCTTCGACGGTGGACAACGACGTCGACGGTGATCTCTGCGGGGATCGTACGGGTGCGGCGGCCAACCTGGCAACCAGGCACCCCCGTGGTACAGCGATGACGGTGCGACATCTCGCAGCCGGACCATGAACCTCACCGTGAGCCCCTCGCGCAGGGTACGCGGATGACGGGCGCGGCTGAGGCGACGGGCAGTGGCGTACCGCTGAAGTCGACCGCACGTGGCCGACCTGGGCGATAGTCTCGGCCCGCCATCCGGACTGGCTCGCCGTCCATTGACGTCCGCGCCGGTATGAGCCGGGGTCGGTCAGTCCAGATCGTCGTGCTCGGTGACGACCCGGTCGATGCGGCGGTCGGGGACAACCCAGATGACGGCCACGGCGACGAAACAGCCCAGGGCGATCCCAACTCCCACGTATCCGTCCGGATCGATCACCGCAGCACTGAGGATGCCGGCGAGGTAGAAGACCGGCGACAGCCGGCCCTTCAGATCGCCGCCGACGGCCTGCCGCAGCGGCGATTGCGGTCCCTGCTGGTGGATGATGACCGTCTGCAGTACGTAGTACGCGATCGCTGCGGCGAGCAGGTTCAGCCCGTACGTGATGACCGGTATCCGCGCGAAATGCGAGTCGTCCATCCAGGCCGTGGTGAAGGGGAACAGCGACAGGCAGAAGAGCAGGGCCAGATTCGCCCACAGGACTCCACCCCTGATCCGCGTCACCAGGTGGAACATGTGATGGTGGTTGTTCCAGTAGATGCCGACAAAGACAAAGCTCAGGAGGTAGGTCAGCAGGCCGATGCCGGAGGTGTGCACCAGAGCGACGAGATCGTGACCAGCCGGCACCTTGAGCTCCAGCACCATGACCGTGATGATGATCGCCAGCACGCCGTCGCTGAACGCCTCCAGTCGACTGGTCCTCACAACGGACCTCCCTTGCCGCACGACCCCGTGTTAGGAGGGGCACCCTCTTATCGCCATTCGGATAAGAGGGTGCCCCTCCTAACGCAGGCGCGCCCGGCGGGCACGGCCCACTGGAACCTGATTGACGACCGGTTCCACGGTGACCTGTGGACGCAGCGTTCACCGTGGCGGCGGCGCCACCCCCAGTTGCCCCAACAGCCCGGGCACGTCCACGAGACCCCAGTGGTCGCTGAACCGGCCTTCGCGCACCCGTGAGGTGTCCATGAAGTGGACGGAGACCTTGCGGCCGGTGGCCGGCACGCCGAGGAACTCCGCCCGGTGCGTGCCCGTCATCGTACCCACGGCGGCGACCGCGTCGCCCTCCGCGATCTGGTTCTCGAGGGCAAAGTCGAGATCCGGGAACGCCTGCATCATCTGCCCGATGAAGTCCTTGGCGCCTCGGCGGTCCGTGGCCTGGCCAGGGGCGGGCGTGTGCTCCACGAAGTCGTCGGTCAGCAGTTCGTCGACCGCGTCGACGTGGCGACGGCGGAACACCTCGTCATAGAAGTGCTGGTTGAGCTTCTTCAGATCCTCAGCATGCATGATCGCCTCCCCGTTTGACGTCCCAGCCTTCAGTATCGGCGGCACGCGGCGGCGGTCGTCGGGAAACGACGAGACCCGCCGGCGCGCTCGATCCCCTGTGGTGCGACCCGTACGGTCGTCGGCCCGCGATGAGCGTGTCCACCCGGCACATGGGTGGGTGCTGGTGGGCACCGGTCGGGCCATGTGACCGGTGGGGGATGATCGCGTTGTGCGGTCGATGTCGACCGCCGCTGCCCAGCGGGCCAGAAGGAGGGGAGCCGGGCCGTGGACGCCGAGCGGGCCAGCCGTACCGCGGTACTCGTCTGTCAGGGCCGCGCCGCCGCGGATGGGCGTCTTGCCCTCGGCCGATTCGCCGACCCGGTCGCGTCCCGGCTGCTGCGTGGCGCGGAACTGGTCGCGGTGGAACGGGTGCGTTCGGCCACCGCGCCGTCAGGCTGGGCCGAACGGGTCGAGTTCGAGTCGGTACGGGCAAGCTCCGAGGTGGCGGCGGCCCGTACCGTCGCCATCGATGATGCCGTCCGCGCCCGCCTGATGCCGCAGTTGGTGATCATCGGTGCTGGGCTGGACGACCGGGCCTGGCGGCTGCCGGAGCTGGCCGACATCGACGTGTTCGAGCTGGACCACCCGGCCTCGCAGCGCGACAAGCGCAGTCGACTCGGAGATCTGCCGTTGCTGGCCAGGTCCATGCGGTTCGTGCCGGTCGACTTCACCCGCGATCGGTTCGACGAGGCGCTCGCCGCATCCGGGCACCGAGCCGAGACGCCAACGACGTGGATCTGGGAGGGTGTGGTGCCCTATCTCACCCGGGCCGAGGTGACGGCCACTGTCCAGGGGCTTCGCGCCGTGTCCGCGGCGGGCAGCCGCTTGGTCGTCAACTACCAGTCGCCATCGCTGCTGGCGGTCTTCGGTCGCCTGGCCGCGATCGCGATGGCGGCGACCGCCCGGAAACGAAGCCCGTGGGCCGATGAACCTCGACGCTCCTCGTGGACTCCGAGTGCCATGTCCGAACTGCTCGCGGGCCACGGCTTCGGCGCCATCTGGGATCGGGACCTGCTCACCGTCGCCGACGATCTGCGCATCCCCGTTCGCCACCGCCGGTCACTGCTGACCGGACGTGTAGCAGTCGCCGACCGCTGATTCGAACAGCCTGCCCGGTCCTACCATGTGATCGACCGCCACGCCAAGCGGGTCCAGGCCGGCCTGGAACGCGCGCATACGGTGGTGGGCCGAGGCTTCGACGAGCCAGACCACATGGCCGACGCGGTCGGAGTCCAGTAGCCCGCCGGCGCACGCACGCCGGGAGCCCTCACCGCGATTCGTACCCGTCATTAGGGTGGCCGGTATGGCGGATGATCGCCCGTCGGCGGCGGCCGAGTTCACGCTGGCCGAGCAGGTCGCGCTCACCGCTGGGCGCGACTACTGGAATACCCGGGCGGTGCCCAACCGGGGTGTGCCGTCGATGCTGCTGTGCGACGGGCCGCACGGCGTGCGCAAGCAACGCCATAGCGGGGGCTTCGAGTCGACCGCGATCCCGGCCACCTGCTTTCCGACCGCGTCCGCCCTGGCGGCGAGTTGGGACATGGCGCTGGTGTCCGATGTGGGCAGGGCGCTCGGTGAGGAGGCCGGCGCCGAGGGAGTAAGTGTGCTGCTCGGCCCGGGGGCCAACATCAAACGGACGGCGCTGTGCGGGCGCAACTTCGAGTACTTCTCGGAAGATCCGTACCTCTCCTCCCGGCTCGCCGCCGCCTGGATCACCGGTGTGCAGTCGACCGGGGTCGGTGCGTCGCTCAAGCATCTCGCGGCGAACAACCAGGAATACCGGCGATACACGATCAACGCCGTCGTCGACGAGCGAGCACTGCGCGAGATCTATCTGGCGAGCTTCGAGTTCGCGGTGACGGCCGCCCGGCCGGCCACCGTCATGGCCGCGTACAACCGGCTCAACGGCGAGTTCTGCACCACGAGTGTCGAGCTGCTGACCCGGATCCTGCGCACGGAGTGGGGCTTCGACGGGGCGGTTGTCTCCGATTGGGGCGCGACCGCGGGCCGGGCCGCGGCCATCGCCGCCGGGCTCGACCTCGAGATGCCAGGATTCGGCGGCCGGGACGACGGCGCGGTCCTCGCCGCCGTCCACAACGGATCCCTACCGCTGGCGGCCCTGGAGCGCGCGGCCGCAAACCTGCTGCGCCTCATCGACCGTACGGCCGCGGCCCGGCGGCCCGGGCACACCTACGACCGGGATGCCCACCACGCGCTCGCCCGCCGGGCGGCGGCCGCCGGCACTGTGCTCCTGCGCAACGAGCACCTGCTGCCGTTGCCACTGACCGGCTCGGTGGCGATCCTCGGCGCCTTCGCCCGGTCGCCGCGCTACCAGGGCGCCGGGAGCTCCGATGTGACGCCCCACCGGGTCGAGAACCTCTGGGACGAGCTGATCGCCCGCACCGACCCGGACCGGCTGGCCTACGCCGCCGGCTATCCGGCCTCCGGTGATGTCGACGAAGGCCTGCTGGCGAACGCCCGCGACCTGGCCGCCGCGGCGGATGTCGCCGTGCTGGTGGTCGGGTTGCCGGCGTCGTTCGAGACCGAGGGTCTGGACCGCACGCACCTTGACCTGCCCGGTGGACACAACGCGTTGGTGGCTGCGGTGACCGCGGCCAACCCACGCACGGTCGTGGTCGTCGCCAGCGGCGCGCCGGTCCTGATGCCGTGGCTCGGTCAGGTGGGCGCCGTCGTCCAGGCGTACCTGGGCGGGCAGGCCGGCGGCAGCGCGCTCGCCGAGATCCTGCTGGGTCTCGCCGAGCCGGGTGGCCGGCTGGCTGAGACCTTTCCACGCGCGCTCGCCGACAACCCCGTGCACACCGCGTCCAACGGTCCGGCCACCGTGGAGTACCGGGAGAGCGTCTACGTCGGCTACCGGTACTACGACTGGGCCGGGCTGGAGGTGGCATTCCCTTTCGGGCATGGGCTGAGCTACACGACGTTCGAGTGGTCCCCGGTCGAGGTCGCCATCGCCGCCGGCGCCGTCACCGTGTCCCTAAGCGTCACCAACACCGGGACCCGGGCCGGCGGCGACGTGGTCCAGGTCTACCTGCACGACGTTGAGTCCACTGTGTACCGCCCGACCCAGGAGCTCAAGGGGTTCGCCAAGGTCGAGCTGGACCCGGGCGCCAGCCAACCGGTGGCCATCACCCTCGACCGGCGGGCCTTCGCGGTCTGGGAACCGGCGAGCCACCGATGGGTGGTCGAGGCGGGCGCCTTCGACGTGCGGGTTGGCGCCTCCTCGCGCGACATCCGCGCCACCGTCCGGATCGAGCTGCCCGGCGACCCGGTGCGGCTGCGACCGAGCTCGTACGACCCGGGCCCACCCGCGCGGGTGGCACCGAACGAACCCGACCGGCGTGGTCGGTACACCATCGACACACCGCTCGGCGATCTGCGCCATCCGGCGGCGCGGTTGTTCCTGGCCACTGTGCAGCGGATCGCCCGCACCCGGTTCCGGTCGACGCCGGACACTGTGCTGGCATTGATCGTCAACCGGGTACTGGCCGAGGCCCCGCCCCGCATGTTGCCGACGCTCACGCAGGGACGCATCGGCGCGCGGACCGCGCGGGCGCTGGTCGCGGTGGCCAACGGCCAAGGTGGACGGACCCTCTGGTCGGCTCTGCGGGGGCGAACCCCCTGACCCGCCGACGACCGGTCAGCCGCGACGGCGGCCAGACCAGACCGGCGTCGTGCGACCGAGTGCCCGGTCGTACGGCGGCAGCGAGAGCACTCGGCGGCGGAACTCCTGCTGGCGCTGCGTTGGCAATGAATCGACGAACGCGCGGTAGCCGTGCGACATGACCCACCGCCACAGGGTCGGGTTGTCCGGCACGGGTACCATCACCGCTGCTCGACGCTCGCGGATCCCGGTGAAGCCGGCCGCCGCCAGCAGGTCCGCCGCCGACAGCGGGCGGCCGAACTCCGAGCCCGCCGGCCGGAGGCTGGCGAACTCGGCGAAGAGGTCGTCCAGGTGCGAAGAGAGCTCGCTGGTGGGCCGGCCGCCGCTCGGCAGCGCGAACATCCCGCCGGGCACGAGGACCCGGTACGCCTCGGCGGCGGCTCGACCGGGATCGGCGAGAAGGTGGAGCACAAAGGCGGCCGCGACGACATCGAAGCTCTCATCAGCGAGCGCAAGTGCCTCGGCGTCCATGACGGCCACGCCGACCTGTGGGTACTGCGCCCTCAGCCGCGCGAGCATGGTCGGGGCGGTGTCCACCGCCGTCACCCGGCAGCCTCGTTCGAGCGCGGCGGCGCTCAGGGCGCCCCGGCCGGCCCCGAGGTCGAGAAAGCGGAGCCCCCGCTGCGGGGCGAGCGCGGCGACGATCGACGCACCGTAGACCGAGAAGAATCCGAGCACCTCGTCGTACTCGTCGGCCACCCGCTCGAATAGATGCCAGGCCGGCTCACCCATGGCCGAGATGCTCGTCGGCGCACCGTGGGCCGGCAAATCCTTTCCCGACCGCGGTCGCGTCACCGCTTAGGGAGCGGCACACCCTGCTGCTGGACCTGAATGTTCTCCACGCCGTAGGCATCGAGC
Organism: uncultured Actinomycetota bacterium; assembly: GCA_963753485.1. GTDB lineage: Bacteria > Actinomycetota > Actinomycetes > Mycobacteriales > Micromonosporaceae > CAWDLX01. Next base: position 266,453 of record CAVWCL010000001.1, read on the forward strand.
CCTTCGACGACCTCGTCTCCTCTCAGGTAGGGCAGCGCGGTCGCGTCGTGCTGGATGTAGTAGCGCAGTGCGGCGCTCAGGTAGGCGGCGGCGGTCTTCTGCTGGCCCAGCCGTGAGATGGTGCCCGGGCGGTCAGCGACAACCGCGCTGTCGCAGGTGTTGTCGAGCTCGCACAGATGCGTATAGCCGAAGTGGTTGGCGCCGGGAACTGTGACGTATGTCTTGGGAGCACCGGCGGCGGCGAAGGCCGAGGCCGCGTCCGGCCCGCTGACGTCGTCGAGCGTTCCCCGCACGATCAGCAGGTTCTTGACGGTCGCGTCGATTCCCGGCGGCGTGGCCCGGTGGGCATAGTACGGGCCGAGGAGCCCGAAGGCGAGGGCGTGCAGGCTGATGACGGACGAGAGCTGGCGGCCGGCTCGGATACTGGCGCCGGCACCGGTCGAGTGTCCGACGAACATCACCCGGTTGAGATCCAGCTGATTGGCGAAGAGCGTTTCGTTGAGCGTGACCAGATACCCGTAGTAGGAGAGCAGTACCCGCGTGCGAACGTCCAACGCCTGTTCCAGCGTGACCACGCCGTCGGGCGGCAGCCAGCTCAGATCGGGAGCGACCGCGACGCAGCCGTACGACGCGACGTGGCTCAGCACCACCTCGGCCCGGGTGTAGTCCTCGTGCACGGGCAATGGTGACAGACAGGCCACGCCGAGGTCCCGGACACCGTGCGCATAGAGCAGCACCGCAAACGGCCCGGAGGTGACGTTGAGCGGGTTCGGCGTGGGCACCCGGTGGTCCCGCTCGGAGTACGGGTAGTAGACCGCCGCGTTGACCCGGGCCGGGATGTCGACCGGCCTGAGCTGACCACCGACGCAGTCGAAGTTGTAGTCGGAGATGGGGTGCGGGATGTCGTTCTGGGTCAGCGACTGCGTCATGCCCGTGGTGCCCGGATCCTTGCCGAGGATCACGGCCCGCGTCTGGTACGGGCCGAGCGAGAACGGTGACGTTGCCGGCGGCACCGTCGTGCTGCAGCGGGCCAGCATCGAGGTCACGCCGAGACCGGCGACCGCAAGGACCGTCCGTCGGGATACGCCGTGCGCCATCTGGACCCCTGCCTTCCATCCGCCCGTTCTCTAGCAAGTCGACAGATCGCCGTCAACATCTTCTTCAGCCCGGCGGTAGTTCGCACAAATCGCCCGTCCCGGAGCCCCGCGCACCCCACGCTCGGGGGCCGGATGTCGACCTTGGACGAGACCATCGCATCGACTTCGCGGTCTCCCCGTCACCGTGAGTTCGGCCGAACCGACATTGCGGCATGCAACCGCCAAGGCTTAGCGTGGTGAGGGCGGGCGCTGGCTCACGGTCAGTCACGAGGCGCGGAAGGTGTGCGGTGGACGACTCCTCACGGGATGCCTACTCGTTACGCGCCCAGGCCGAGCACTGGCAGAGCCTCGTCGCCCGCCAGCAGGAGCTGGCGTTGCGATTGAGCCAACTCGCCCGCGAGCAGCGCGAGCTCTCCAACCTTTGGTACGAGTCCGGCGTGGAACGACTGGGCAGCCAAGCCCGCCACATTGAGGAGACGCTTCGGTCTGTCGAGACGACTGTTCTCCAACTGGAGGAGGATGCTGTAGACATACTGTCTCGTGTTCTACTCGACACCTCGAAACAGTTGCGTTCCGAGTAGAACTGCGCGGCCAGCCACCTGGCGGCCGTCGGCAATGCGTACCTGTCATCGGGGCGGCCGCCAGGCCGCTTCGTGTATTCATGCGCATGACGTAGAGAGGGGGCCGCGCATGCAACCCAACGACGACGGTCGGCGACGTGCTTTGAAGCGCGCCGAGGAAATGGAAGCCGGCCTCGAGCAGCTGCAGCAGGCCGAACGTGACACCGTGGAGCTGCTCGAGAAGCTGGACAAGCTGGCGGCCGACCTTTTCGACCACGCGTCGGAGTGGGAGCCGGTCAATCCTCAGATCGCCTCGCGCGTGCGCCAACAGGAACAGCAGGTAAGGGCGCTGCGCAACCGGGTCGAGCACCTGGGCGTCCTCGAGGCCGACGAGGCGGAGAAGATCATGGCTGCGGTGCGCGTGGAACTGCGTCGCGTGCGAGGGGAAGGCTGACGCCCGCAGATCGATCGACTCCACCGGAGCCCTCATGACGAGACAAACGGACGTGGCCCGGGCGTTGCGGGCAGTGGACTTCGGACGAGCCGCGGCGGAGGAGGACAAACTCCTCTGGGAGACGTTTGTCGAGACCGACCTCTGGAACGACGTGCTCGCTGGCCGCGTCGACCTGCTGCTCGGTGCCAAGGGTTCGGGGAAGAGCGCCTTCTATTCCCGCCTATTTCGGATGCGCAAGGATCTGGCGAAGAGGCAGATCTATCTCATCGGCGCCGCCAATGTCGGTGACGATCCCATCCTGGGTGATCTGCCGCGGCTGGAGTCGGTCGATTCCCGGCAGTTCCAATCACTGTGGAAGCACTACACACTGGCTCTCATCGCCGACGAATTCCGGCGGTGGCGCATTCACGACCGTAAGGCAACTCACGTCATCCGGACAATGGAGGGCGCTGGACTACTCGCGCCCGTATCCGTTTCACCCGCTCGAGAACTCTTCGAGCGGGTGCGTCGACATCTCAAAATCGAGTTCGCGGTCGGAGTCACCATTCCGCTCGTCACCGACGCCTCCATCAAGGTGTCGACCCAGGAGCCGACGGCTACCGCCGCGAGCCCGTCACCGATCGACATCGCCGCGCTGTTCCGCGACGTCGGCGAGGTCCTGGCCAAGCGCCGGGCCAGCATCTGGATCCTCATCGACCGGTTGGACAGTGCCTTTCCGGCGACCGGAAGCCGGCTGGAATCGACGGCCCTGCTGTCGCTGGTTCAGTCCTATCTCGACCTGCGGGCCCGCGACTGCGGCGTCACGTTGAAGGTCTTTCTGCGCGACGACATCTGGCAACGCATCACCCACGGATCGGACGCCCGGATCATCAGCGCCGGGGTCGTCCAGCCGCGCTACCTGCGGTGGACCGACGAGAAGCTGGTCAGCCTCTTGGCCCGCCGCCTCTTTCACGACCGGGCCGTCTGCGACCTGTTCGGTACCCACCCGGCGAAGGTCGCGCACGACCCGCAGCTGCAGCGGGAGCTCGTCGCGCGGGCCCTACCGACGATCGCCGGCCAGGCCGACGACACGGTCACCTGGCTGCTCGAATCGTTGCGCGATGGTTACGGGCGGGTGTCCCCGCGCGAGCTCGTCGTACTCCTGGAGAACGCCCGGCAGACCCAGGCGGAACGCATCGGTCTGGCCCTGACCACGTACCAGGCCGAGGAGATCTTCGAGCGCCCGACACTGGCCGATGCCTGCGTACGGGTGTCGGAGGATCGGCTCTTCGTCACCCTCTGGACCGAGTACCCGGAGTTCGCCGAACCGATCCAGCAGCTTCGCGGCTCGCCGGACTACCTGCACCTCGATGACCTGGGTCGGCTGTGGCACGTACCGATCACCACGGCGGTCGAGATGGCCGATCAGCTGACGCTGCTGGGATTCTTCGAGAAGGTCGGCCACTTTCTCGACGGCTCGTACCGGGTCTCGCGGCTCTACCAGCCGGCGCTGGCGATCTGGTCCCGCTGAGCACACCACGGCGCGGCGGTCGGGGTGGGCCTACCCGGACCCGGCCACGCTCGCCAACGGGTCCGGGTCCAGTCCGTCGGGCACGAGCTCGCGCAGAAGCTCGGTCGCCCTCAGCTCCCAGTCGCCATCACTGCCCTCGACCCGGTCGAGCTGGGCGTGGGTCTGCAGGGCGTCGAGCTCGTTCCAGGCCAGCCGGTGGGCGCCGGTGCTGAGCCGGTACGCCGCGTGCGCGGCGTCGCGGCCACGGTGCAGGTCGGCGATGTCGCCGGCGGCGGCGAAGCGGTCGGCCGCGATCCGGGCGCTGACCGCGAGCGCGGCGGCCTGGCTGGGCACCAGGCCCCGGGGCCGGGCGATGTTCAACGCCTCCGCGGCACTGTCCTCGGCGGCGGCCAGCTCGCCCGTGCGGCGCAGGCATTCGGCGTTGACGGTGAGGGCGTCGGCCAGCTCCACCAGGTAGTCGCCGTCGCGGAACGCCGCCACCGCGGCCCCGAGCAGCTCGCGGGCCGCCTCGGCCTCACCGGTGCTCAGCTGCAGCCGCGCGAGCAGCAGTTGGCAGCGGGCGACATCTTCGTTCCACCCGTTGGCGTGACAGATGCGCAGGTTGGCCTCGGTGAGCCGGCGGGCCGGGCCGATCCGGCCGGTACGGGCGAGGAAGAGTCCCCATTGCACGCCGGGCAGGCTGAACAGGTGCCGACCGCGATCGGTGGCGTGTTCGATGCGGTCGGCGGCGAGGAAACGCTCCTCCGCGCCGGCCGTCTCGCCGGACAGGTCAGCCGCCCACCCGCGGTAGGCGAGGGCGTACATGATCTGTGCCTGGTTGCCGGTGTCCACGGCCCGGGTATGCACTTCCTCGGCGGTCTGGGTCGCCGTGCGGGTGCTGCCGATCCGCAGCAGGCAGTCGGTCCAGTTCAACAGCGAGGCGCTCAACCCGCCATCACCCATCTCCCGGCCGTGCTGGATCGCGGCATTCAGGTACTCGCGGGCGGCGGCGATATCGCCGGCATTGGTGGCGTAGAGACCGACCTCGTTGGTGTAGTTCCACAGCGCATACGCGCCGAGGCGGCTGGCGCAGACATCGCGGCGCGCCGGCGCCACGAAGGCGGTGGCCGCCCGCTGACCCAGCCGGGCCGCGGGCAGGTTCTTCCAGACATCACCATCGCCGGATCGGATGCGGTACAGGTCGTGAGCGGCGCCCCACTGATCGGCCTCCAGCAGCAGCTCGATCGCCTCGACCACGCGCAGCGCCTGGTCGCGGCTGACCACCGCGCCGGTGGGCGCGTCGGTGAGGCTCTGTTCCACCGCGATCTCCGCGGCGCCGTAGGCCAGCGGCCGGAATGTCTGGCGGATCAGCGGGTGGGCCGAGACGGTGTGATCGGGATGCCAGGTCAGCAACCCGACCAGCGGGCCGGCGACCGCCACCGCGATCCGGGCGGCGTCGACACCGCGCAGGTGGCGGGCGAAGACCGGGTCTTCGGCGACGGCGAGGATCTGGGCAACGGTGACCGGGCGGGAGAAGAGCGCCACCGCGGCGACCAGATAACGATCGGGCTCGGCCAGCCGGTCAGCGTAGAAGCGCAGCACCCGGGTCAGCTTGGCCCCGGTCTTGCCGGCGCCGCCGACGTTGGCCAGCAGGTCCGCGGCAGTGGCCGGGTCGGGATGATCGGCCAGCATCGCCGCCATCGCCGAGACGGCCAACGCGTGCCCGTCCACCTGGGCCACCAACGCGCGGCGCGCAGCGTCGTCCAGGCCGGCGACCCCGGCCGCGGCGAGTACCGCCGAACCCTCGGCCAGCGTGAACGGGGGCACGTCGAGCATCCGCGCCGACGTGCCGTCGAAGCCGGCCAGATCCGCGAACGGGAACCGGCTGGTCAACACGACCAGCGAGCGGTGGGTCTGCCGGCCGGCGGCGGTGAGCACCTCGCGCAGCAGCCCATCCAGCAGCCGGCCGTAGGCGTCGCTGGAGGGGCCCTCCTGGACCACCTCCAACCCGTCCAGCACCATCACGATCGGAACCGTGCTCAGCAGCTCGATGACGGCCGCGGCCATGCTCGCCCGCCCGGCCCGGCGCACCCCCAGCGACTCGGCGGCCCACTCGAGCAGGGCCGTGGCCCAGTTGTCCGCGTTGGGGTCGCTGTAGAAGCTCCAGCCGAACACCCCACGCACCCCGGGCCGCCGCTGGGCGCCATCGTCGACATCGACCCAATGGGTCACCAGGGCGGTCTTGCCGGCCCCGCCCCACGCGGTCACCCCGATCAGGCGCACCTCGCCATCTCCGGCCCACCGGTCCAACCGGGCCCGCTCATCCACCCGACCCACGAACAACCGACCCGGCTCGGCCCCATGCGCCCAGCGCACCGGCACCGATCCCGGCCGGGTCGCCCGCGCCGTCACACCCGGCAGATCGTCGGGGAGCGCAGCCGCCGGCACCGTGATGGCGCTGGGCGGGTCGGCGGCCGGCACCGCCGGGTAGCGGCCGTCTGTCTGCTCGGAGAGCAGGGCGGCCAGCGCGGCGTGGTCGCCGCCAGGGGCCGGGTAGAGCACGAGGTCCGCGCCGTACTCGATCTTAGCGATGTTCCGCATCACGTGCGGGTCGTCGCCGCCGTGCGGGTCCCAACTCATGATCGCGACGTGGCGGGGCGGCTTGCTGCGGGCGACCGGCGTCTCCATCCGCTGGGCGACCTCGCGCAGGACCGCCGAGATCTGCTGATCGCTGAAGCTGAAGCCGATCCACACCAGGTGGGCCGAGTCGAGCAGCCGGGCCAGCACCTCGGCCAGCTTGCCGGCGTAGGCGCGCCGGTACTCGGTGGTGGCCAGCACCATCGCTTCCGGCTCGTTGTGGTGACCGTGGGCGAAGAGGACGGGCAGCTCGTCCGAGCCCTCGAACACATCCCCGGTACGCCAATCCTCCAGCGCGACCTCGTTGGTGTAGGAAGCGAACCCGGTCCTGGTCGCCTGCGGGCGCACCTTCAACCGGGCGTCGAGGATGCCCGGGTCGAAGTTCGTGGTGACCACCGCCTTGAACGTGCACCGGCACACCAGTTCATGGGTGGCGGTCCAGGTCCGCCCGGTCTCCGGGTCTCGCCGGACCCGGAAGGTTTCACGCAACGCCGCCTGATAATCGGCGGAGCCCATCTGCTGGCGCAGCAACTCGACAACGGTGTCCGGGTGCCCACCCGCCATCGCCCGGTACGTATCCGCCTCGGACGCCGCCAGTCCCTTGCCGACCGTGGCCTCGATCAGGTCCGCGATCACCCTGTCCCACAAGGGATACAGGGGCGCCGACGCGCCAGCGCCGAGGAAGGCCACCGCCTGCCGCTTGCCCAGGTAGGGCCGGATCGCGGCCAGGCCGGGCTCATTGATACCGCGAAGCAGCTCAGCGTGGGCCGGTGACACGTTCTTCAGGTAGGCCTCCACCATCCCGGCATTCTGGCAGCGCCCCGGTCACCGGTGCATCGCTCGATGCGCCGGCAACCGGCGACGAGTGCCGGGCGGATTGGCCCGTTCGGCCAACCGGCGGCGCGGCCGCCAGGGGCGGCTCGGTGCCAGCGGGCTGGCCGACCGCGCCGCCGGCGGGCGATGATGTGCTGGTCGCACCCGTACCGCCGCGGAGGTCGCCGGTGTCATCCACTGTGGATTCGTTCACCAAGGGCGTGTGGCTGCCCGACGGCCCGGTATCCGACGCGGACTTCGTGGCCCGCAAACCCAACCTCTTCGGGGGCGCGTTCACCTGGCCGGTGATGGTGGCGCGGCGCGGCGCCATCGAGGCGAACATCGCCACCATGGCGGCGTACTGTGCCCGCCACGGGGTGGAGCACGCGCCCCACGGCAAGACCAGCATGGCACCGAGCCTCTTCGCCGCCCAGCTCGCCGCCGGCGCCTGGGGCATCACCGTGGCCACCGGCAACCAGGCTCTCGCCGCTCGGCGCTTCGGCGTACCCAGGGTCCTGCTCGCCAATGAGGTGCTCGATGCGACGGTGCTGCGGTGGGCCGCCGGCGAGGTGGCGGCCGGGTGGGAGTTCCTGTGCTATGTGGACTCGCTCGCCGGTGTCGAGGCGGCCGCTGGCGCAGCGCGGGGACGCGGGCGCCTGCGCGTGCTCGTCGAGCTCGGCTACCCGGGTGGCCGCACCGGATGCCGGAGTGTCGAGCAGGCCGCCGGCGTGGCCGCGGCGGCCACCGCGCAGGGCCTCGAGGTCGTCGGCGTGGCCGGCTTCGAGGGCGTCCTACCCGACCAGGCGAGCGTGCGCGCCTTCCTCACGCGGCTCGTGGAGGCCGCGGTGGCGGTCGCCCCGCACTGTCGCGATCGGACGATCGTCTCGGCCGGCGGCAGCGCCCGTTTCGACGATGTCATCGACATCCTCGTCGAGCCGGCCCGACGCCATGGCTGGCGGGTGATCCTGCGCAGCGGCTGCTATCTCACCCACGACGACGGCCTGTACGCGACCTCGTCACCGTTCGTCCGCCGACCCGGCGAGGGCACGCTCAGCGCCGCGCTGCAGGTGTGGGCACAGGTACTGTCGGTGCCCGAACCCGGCCTCGCGCTCCTGGGAGCGGGCAAGCGCGACCTTCCCATGGACGCCGGGCTGCCGGTACCCCGGGCCGTGCGCGACCGCGGCGGGCGGGTGCGCCAGCTATCCGGCACCGGCGCGAGCATCGAGCGGCTCTATGACCAGCACGGGTACCTGCGTGGCGTCGAGGTCGAGGTGGGCGACCTGGTACGGCTCGGGATCTCACACCCGTGCACGGCGTTCGACCGGTGGCGGGTGATCCCCGTCGTCGATGACGACGATCACGTCGTGGATCTCCTGCACACGTACTTCTGACGTGCTGGTTGCGGCATATGCGCCGATCATTCGGATTACCGCGGGGCGCATTGGGCGGTCCTCGACCTTATATTCCGGTTAAGCCGCGCGCCGTGCGTTGAATGGTCCCAAACACGACCGCTAGGGTGCGCGCATGGCCGACCGCCGCCGGGTGCCTCCCCCGCGCACCGCGGGGGATCCGCGCATCCGGACCCGAACCGGAAACGGTCCGTACGGTGACGCCCCGGGCCCGTACAGCGACGGGCGCTACCCGCCGACCCAGGGGTACGCCAGTGCGCACGCGGCGGGCCGGGCGCCGGGACCCCGCCGGCCGGACAGCACCGACTCCACCGGCCCGATCCTGGACCCGAACGCGCCGCTGCTCGACCTGATCTTCCCTAACCGCGACCAGCCCACCGGCCGCGGCTTCGAGCCGTCGATCGCCCACCTGGACCGGGCCGCGGGCTTCGGGCCGCCCGAGCGCGCGGCCCGCCGGCGCTCGCGGGCGCGCCGCATGTTCGGCCGCAAGCAGGCCGTGTCCCGGTCGCCGGCCGCGTTCGATCGAGCGACGGTGGTCAACCGACCCGTGCGCCGCCGCCGGATCCTGCTCGGCCTAGGCACCGGTGTGGTGGTGGCCGGGACCGCGGGCGCCGCGGCCACCATGTTCACCGGTGTGGTGGGCTCGGCCGGCAACGGCGGTAGCGCGCTGAGCACCGCCAACGGTCTGGGCGCGGCGGGTCTGGCCGACTCGCCCGCGGCCGCGGCGAAGATCGCCGCTGGGGCCAAGCCGACCTGGCCGACGCCGCTGAGTCGCGACCCGGAGATCCACCTGGTGCGGCGGGCTACCTTCGGCCCCAGCCTGCTCGACGTGGTCGCGGTGAAACAGATGGGCATCGACGCCTGGCTGGAGCGGCAGCTGAATCCGGCCGCGATCGCCGATCCGGTTGGGGAGCAGGTGCTCGCCACCTACCCGACCGTCTCGATGACCACGGCCCAGCTCCGCATTACCGTCAAGGACGGCGACTACCTGCCGATGTTCGAGCTGGGCCAGGCCACCATCGGCCGGCAGATGTGGAGCAGCCGCCAGCTCTACGAGGTGATGGTCGACTTCTGGGCCAACCACCTCAACGTGGTCAACCCGCAGGATGGCGGCTGGGATGTCCGCGGTCCCTACGACACCGAGGTGATCCGGGCGCATGCCCTCGGCCGGTACGCCGACATGCTGCACGCCTCGGCCCGCAGTCCGTCGATGATGCGCTACCTCAACAACGACCAGTCCGACCGGCACTCAGTCAACGAGAACTACGGCCGGGAACTGCTGGAGTTGCACACCGTCGGACTGGACGCGAAGTACACCGAGAAAGAGGTGCGCCAGAGCGCCTACATCATGACCGGCCGCACGGTGGACGATCAGAGCCGCTTCGTCTACAAGCGCGACCGGCACTGGGTCGGCAAGGTCAAGGTGCTCGGGTTCACCCACGCCAACAGCAAGTCGGCGCTCGGGTTAACGGTCGGCAATGCGTATCTGGACTATCTCGCGACCCATCCGTCAACGGCCAGGCGGATCGCGTTCAAGCTTGCCCGCCGCTTCGTCTGCGACGACCCGCCACAGACATTGGTCGACCGGCTGGCTCAGACCTATCTGGACGGTGGCACCGCGATCGTGCCGGTCCTGCGGACACTGTTCAGCTCGGTCGAGTTCTGGATGTCCACCGGTCTGAAGACCCGCCGGCCACTGGAGAACGTCGTCGCGTCGGCCCGGATCCTAGGCGTCGCCCCGGGCAAGAAGACCCGCGACGGCCTCGAGGGCCTGTACTGGATGACCAGCCAGCTTGGCATGGCGCCGCTGGCCTGGTCGCCGCCGGACGGGTATGCCGACTACGCCGACGCGTGGGGCTCGGCCCACGCCACCCTCGGCATGTGGAACTCCCACCGTGCGCTGGTGCAGGGCTGGCACGAGGGACTCACCTATCCCAAGCCGGAGTCATTCGTCGGGGTCAAGCCGAGGACGGTCACCACCTACGTCGACAACCTGGCCCTGCGACTGCTGCACCAGCCGATGCAGGCGGCCCACAAGACAGCGCTGATGAAGTTCCTGGGGGCGTCGAAGACCACCAAGGCCCGCGACGTGCGCCTCGGTGGCAAGGTCGACAACCTGCTGCCGCTCCTGCTCGACTCCGTCTACCACGCCCTGCGGTGAGGCCATGACAGGTGAGGCCATGACTGACGTGTACGCCGACCCGGGGCCCATGGCGCCCGAGCGGGCTGGGTGCGACGAGTACGTCGCCCGCCATGGCACCGCGGGTCGGCACAGCATGGCCCGGGCCGACCTCGCCCGCGCCCAGCACATCCGCGCCGAACAGGTTCGGGCCGCGCACCGGCGGGCCGAGCAGGTGCGCGTGGAGCTGGCCCGGCGTGGCCCGACGCCGGCCGATGCCCTGCTGCGCACCGAGGCGGAGCAGGTCGGCGCCGAGCTGGCCCGCGACCGCGACCGCTGGCGCAAGGGCTTCACCCGCCGCCGGGTCATCGCCGGGGCGGGCGCGGTCGGCGTGGCCGCCCTCGGCACCCAGCTGGTCACCACCCGGTACTCGTTCGCCGACCCGGCGACGACGACCCGCACCCTCGTCGTCGTCTTCCTCCGCGGCGGCATGGACGGGCTGAGCGTGATCCAGCCGGCGAACGACGGCAACCTGCGCCGGCTGCGACCGACTATCGCCATCGACGCGGCGGCCCTGCTACCGGCCGACTCGCGCTTCGGGCTCAACCCGGCGATGGCGCCGCTGGTGCCGTTCTGGCAGGCCGGCACGCTGGCCGCCGTCCATGCGGTCGCCTCACCGGACGCGAGCCGCAGCCACTTCCAGGCCCAGGACTGCTTCGAGCGCGGCACCGCGACCACCTCCACCCACACCGGATGGCTGGACCGGGCGTTGACCGAGCTCGGCCCCGGATCGACATTCCGCGCCATCGCCGAGGGCGACACCACACCCCGGTCGATGGTCGGAGTCGAAGCGAAGCTTGTGCTCGACGGCATCGACAACTTCGCGCTCGCCGGCTGGGACGGCGTGCGGGACCGGACCATGGCCGCGCTGCAGGCGCTCTACACCGGCTTCGACCACCCGGTCGCCGGGTTCGCGACGGCCACCTTGAAGGCGCTCAACTCCGCTCACAAGATAGCCACCACGCCGCACCAGACGCAGGCCCAGTATCCCGGCGGCTCGTTCTCCGACCGCCTGCGCGACGTGGCCCGCCTGATCAAGGCCAAGGTCGGCCTGCGGGTGGTCACCATCGACCTCGGTGGCTGGGACATGCACACCGGCATCGGCAATGTCGGCGGCGGCGAGATGCGCAACCAGCTCACCGAACTGAGCAATGCACTCGGCGCCTTCGCCACCGACCTCGGCCCGACCCTGACCAACGTCAACCTGGTCACGATGAGCGAGTTCGGCCGGCGCGCGAGCGAAAACGGCAACCAGGGCTGCGATCATGGACACGGCGGCCTGATGCTGGTGCTGGGCGGAGGTCTTTCGGGCGGCAAGGTGCACGGAAAATGGCCCGGACTCGCCCCCGGCGCCCTCGACCAGGGCGACCTCGCCGGCCCCAACGACTACCGGGACGTGCTCTCCGAACTGCTGGTCCGCCGCTTCGGCGTCGGCGACGTCACGAAGATCTTCCCGGACCACACGTACGCCCGCATCGGCGTGACCGTCTGATCGGCCCGCGCCTGGGCAGCCGACCCGGCAACGGTGGAGCTCACGGTGGCCGAGATCCTGGCCGCGCTGCGCGCCGAGGGGTGGACGGTGCACTGGGGAATGTGCCTCCCGCCGCTGGTCACCGAGCCATCGGCCGGTGCGACGCCCACCGACTCGCCGAGCGACGCCTGGTCCGACGCTCACGCCGGCCGCCACTGCGTCCACGACCCCGGGGGCGACGGCGAGCCCGGCGCCCGCGCCGACCGGTCTGCCGCTGGGGATGGCCCGCGACCCCGGCTGGCAGTGGCTGGTGTTCGCCTACCGCATCGACCGGGGTGTGAGCTACTGGGCGATGCTGGACGCGCGCCTCGACGATCCGACCCGGGGGGCGGTGGTCGATCTGGTGTTGCGGGCCCCGCAGCACAGCGACCCGGAGAACCTCTTCACCGACACGCCGGCGGGCCTGCGCTCGACGTGTGCCGAGGACGCCCGCACCACCCGCCGGATCGAGCAGAGCGGAACCCCGGTGCTGCTGCGCGACTGGCTGCCGTTTCCGGGGTCAAGCCACTCGGCCGACCTGACCCGACGCTGACCCTCACCCGACGCTTACCTGCGCCTTACACCAGTTCGATAGCGTCGCATGCATGGCTGACCGGACGGCCGTCGCGCACCTGCTCCGCCGGGCCACCTTCGGCCCAACCGCGGCCGAGGTGGACGCGGCCGCCGCGGCCGGGATCGAGGCCACCCTCGCCACTCTGCTGGCACCGGTCGGCGTCGACGCCGGTGCGGCGGCCACGCCGGAACCCCGCTTCGGCGCCGATCCCGCCGTCGACCGGAACTCGACGCGCGAGCAGCGCCAGGCCGCGCAGCAGGGCCGCCGCGATCAGATCCGCGAGCTCACCACGTGGTGGCTGACCCGGATGGTAGCCGCCCAGCACCAGTTCACCGAGAAGCTCGTCTTCTTCTGGCACGGGCACTGGGCTACCAGCGTGCAGAAGGTGAAGTCGGCCCGGTTGATGCAGGGCCAACTCGACACGTTCCGGCGGGCCGGCCATGGCGATTTCGCCGTGCTGCTCAAGGCGATGCTGCGCGATCCGGCGCTCATTGTCTGGCTCGACGGCCAGCGCAACACCCGTCAGGCGCCGAACGAGAACCTCGCCCGCGAACTGATGGAGCTGTTCACGCTCGGCATCGGCGCCTACACCGAGGCCGACATCAAACAGGCGGCCCGGGCGCTGACCGGCTGGACGATCGACCGCGCGAGCCTCACCTCGGTCAACGTGGCGCGCCGCCACGATCCCGGCGCCAAGACGATCCTCGGACACACCGCCGACTTCGACGCCGACTCCTACGCCGATCTGCTCCTGGCCCAGCCGGGCCACCCCGGTTTCCTGGCCCGGCGGCTGTGGTTCCGCTTCGCCTCCGGCGAGGCGATCCCGGCCGCCACCCAGGCCCGGCTGGTCGCCTCGTACGGTCCGGGACGCGACGTCACCGCGCTCCTGCGCGCCCTGTTCACCGACGAGGCGTACGCCGCGACCCGGGCGACACTGGTCAAGCAGCCGGTGGAGTGGGCGGTCGGCGCCGTGCGCCAGCTCGACCTGGACGTGGCCAGCCTGCCCGATTCTCGTCGCCGCCAGCTGCTCGGGGGCTTGGACGCGCTCGGCCAGGTGCCGCTGCAACCGCCCAGCGTCGGCGGCTGGCCCTCCGGTCGTGCCTGGCTCACCACCTCATCCGCCCAGGCCCGCATCCGGCTGGCGTCCGGGTTCGCCGGGCTCGCCTCGCCCCCGGTGCTCGACGCGCTGGCAACCGGTACCACCGAGGCGAAGCTCGCGGCGCTGAGCCGGCTGCTCGTCGTCGACGCCTGGACCGACCGGACCCGGGCCGCGCTGACGCCGGCCGCCGCCGAACCGCGCCGGCTGCTCACCATCGGTCTGGTCAGCCCCGAGTACACGGTGTCCTGAGACCTGTGAGCGCGAGGAGCGAGCGGGTGCGAGCACCGCAGCGCGAACGAAAGGCAAGACCTGTGAGCGCGAGGAGCGAGCGGGTGCGAGCACCGCAGCGCGAACGAAAGGCAAGACCTGTGAGCGCGAGGAGCGAGCGGGTGCGAGCACCGCAGCGCGAACGAAAGGCAAGGAGGCGGCAGACGTGGACGCGATCACCCGGCGGGCGTTTCTCATCCGCAGCGGCGTGGTGGCCGGCGGCGCCATGGCCGCCGGCGCCGCCGGGTACACGGTCTGGGACCTGCTCGCCACCGCCGGGTCGGGCGACCCCGGCGCCGCCACGCTGGTCGTGGTAACCCTGTACGGCGGCAACGACGGCCTGGCCGCCGTGGTGCCGTACGCCGACCCCGCCTACCACGACGCCCGGCCCGGCCTGTCCTACTCGGCCGAGCAGGTACTGCGCCTGGACGACGCCACCGGGCTCAACCCGTCACTGCGTGGACTGTCCACTCTGTACGGGAAGAAGCAGCTCGCCATCCTGCGTGGCGTCGGCTACCCGAAACCGGACCGCAGCCACTTCCGCTCGATGGACATTCTGGCAGACCGCGAATCCGGTACGCCCGGCGAACAGCGGCTGGCTCGGACGGTGGCTCGACACCGCCGGTGGCGATCCGAGGCTCGCGGTCTCGTTCGAGCCGGTGCTGCCCCCGCTGCTGGCCGGGGAGCGCAGCGCCGGGGCGGCGGTGCCCGCCGGCGGGGCCGCCCCGGCGGTCCGGGGCGTGCAACCAGCAGTGATCGCGCTTGGCCGGCCGTCGCCCGGTGAGCCCGCATTGCAGGCTCGCGCATCCGGCTGCTTCGCCGACCTCGTCGAGATCGACCAGATGATCGCCCAGGTGCAGCAGGCCGCGGCCGGCGAGGAGACCGATGACGACACCCCGGCCGCGACCGGCACCGGCGGTGGTCGAACCCCGCTGGCGACGCAGCTCGACCTGGTCGCACAGTGCGTCGAAGCCGGTGTGTCGACAAGGGCCTTCTCGGTTTCCCTGGGCGGGTTCGACTTCCACGCCGAGGAGAAGGTCGCCCAGGAGCGGCTGCTCGGCGAGCTCGACTTGGCGATGTCCGGCTTCATCACCCGGATGGGCCGAACAGAGCGCGGGCGCGCGGTGGTCGTGCTCGTCTACTCCGAGTTCGGCCGGCGGGTGCGGGCCAACGCGTCAGACGGCACCGATCACGGCACCGCGTCAAACGTCTTCCTGCTCGGCCACGGGGTCGATGGCGGCCGTCTCGTCGGCGACCAGCCCAGCCTGACCGACCTCGACGACGGTGACCTGAAGTTCAGCCGGGACTTCCGCGATGTCTACGCGACCGTGCTCGCCGAGGTGCTGGGCAGCGACCCGGCGCCGGTCCTCGGCGGCTGGACCGGGCGGGTCGACGGCCTCCTGCGGAGCTGACCGGCGGCTGGACCGACGGGACTCCTGGCCAAGCTGACTGGCCGGTCGTTTCGGCGGTGATGTCCGCTTCAGTGCCGTACGGTCAAGGCATGGATGACACCCGGCGCCGCACCAGCCTGGTCGACCTGAGCCATCGCATCCACACCGGCATGGCCATGCCGACCGGATTGCCCGCCCCCGTGATCACCGATCATCTCGGCCGGGAGCAGTCACGGTCCCGCTACGCCCCCGGCACTGAATTCCACATCGGACAGATCACGATGGTGGCCAACACGGGCACCTGCGTGGACACCGCGGCCCACCGGTTCGCCAGCGGCGCCGACCTCGCCGGGACACCGCTGGCGCAGCTGGCCGACCTGCCCGGGGTGGTGGTGCGAATCCCGGTCGGCACGACCGCGATCGATCGGCACCGGCTGGCCCGGTACCGGGTGGCTGGCTTCGCGGTCCTGCTGCACACCGGTTGGGACCGGAACTGGGGCAGCCACGTCTACAGTGCCGGCGGCCACCCGTACCTCACCCTCGACGGCGCCGCCCATCTGGCCCAGCAGGGTGCGCGGCTGGTCGGGATCGACGCGGTCAGCGTGGACGACTTCGCCGACCTGACCCGGCCGGCCCACACCACCCTGCTCGGCCAGGGCATCCCCATCGTCGAGCATCTGCGTGGACTGGATCAGCTCCCGCCGGACGGCTTCCGCTTCCACGCCGCCCCCCCAATGGTGCTCGGGCTCGGCTCGTTCCCGGTACGGGCGTACGCCGTTGTCGACGCCGGCTGAACCGGATCCAGCTGCCGGCTGGGACGGGCTGGCTGGACCGGATCGACCCGCGGTGGCACAGTGGCGGGGTGCTCGCGCTGCTGGCCCTGGACGATTCCCGGCCGCCGGACAAGATCCCTGGTCTGGCCGTGGTGGGCCTCATCATCGGTGTGGTGATCATCATCGCGGCGATCCGCTTCATGTCCAGGGACCGCGACAAGTAGACCCTCCGGCGCGGCTGCAGGCCGCCGTCCGAGCGGTTGGTCATCGACGGCCGACCGGAGACCTTCATCGTCAAACACCTCGGGCGGGACCTCGACTGGGTGATGCGGGTGCTCGGCGACGGCGAGCACGGCACCGCGCCGCGCGCGCTGACCATGTGGCGCGAGGGCCTGCTCGACGCGATGCCGGCCGAGATCGACACCGTCGTGGTCGGCCTCTGCTACGACGGCGCATCTGGCCGCCTGCACCAGGTGATGCGGGACGCCTCGACGGCGCTGGTGGCGCCGGACGCCGTGGTGTCGGTGGCGCAGCATCGTCGATTCCTCGACCACATGGCCTCCATCCACGCGCGGTTCTGGGGCTGGACCGATGCCTGGGGCTTGACCACGCCGGCCCAACGGTACGGGTTCGCCCACCCGGCGAAGGCGGCGCAGGAGGCACACGCCGGCCACCAGGACCCGATACCGCGAATGTTCGCCCCGGGTTGGCAGGCGGTGCGCGCCATCTCCCGCGAGGCCGCGGACGCCGCGCTGAGCATCGCCACCGACACCGGCGCACTGGCCCGCGCGATGGCCGGCGGGCCGCAGACCCTCGTCCATGGGGGACTGGAAGTTCGGCAACCTGGGCAGCTGGCCGGACGGGCGGACGGTGCTGCTCGACTGGGCCTGGCCGGGGCAGGCGGGCCCCTGCGTGGACCTGGCCTGGTATCTCGCGGTCAACTGCGACCGGCTGCCGGAGTCCAAAGAGGACACCATCGAGGTGTACCGGTCGGCACTGGCCGCCCGGGCGATCGCCACCGCGCCCTGGTGGGAGCGGGCGCTGGAGCTGGCTCTGCTGGGCGCTTTCGTCCAACTGGGCTGGTCGAAGGCGGGAGATCAGGCCGAGCTGACCTGGTGGCTCGACCGGGTGCTGGCGACCGCGCGGAGCTTGCCGGGAGCGGGTGACCACGAGGGCTGGCCGCTCAACGGTGCCGCATAGACCGCTCGGCGGTGCCCGTCAAGCCGAGCGGGTTCGCCGCTCGGTGAGTGCCTGCGCGGCGGCGCGCAGGGTGTCGCCGTAGCGGCCGGCGCGGGTTACCAGGCTCTCCGCTCGCGCCGGCTCATCGTAGGGTTCGGTGGTCAACGCCGCCTGAGCGGCGTTGACCGCGGTCCAGGCATCGCCGGAGGCGAGCGCGGCCTGGGCGACCATCAGTCGCGCGCCGGCAGCGTGACCGGCGACCGCCGCCCGCTCCGCCTCCTGCCAGCCGGTCTCGTCCGGCTCCTCGGGCAGCAGTGCTCCACGCAGCAGGTCCAGCGCCGCCCGCGCGGCGGTGGCCGTGGCGGCGACCGCGCCGGCGTCCGTACCACCGCTGCGGCCCCGAGGACCGAGCGGACGCGGCTGACCAGGACCGACAACTGGTCCCCCGGGGTTCGCGGCTGGTCCTCGCCCCAGATGACGTCGGCCAGGGTGGCCGCGGTGACCGGGGCGCCGCGGGCGAGGGCGAGCCGGGCAACGAGGCGCCGTGCCCTCCGGCTGCCGAAGCGTGCAGGTCTGCCCGGGCCACCTCGAGCCCGCCGAGCAGTCGTACCCGCAGCGCCATCTGATCGGTATACCTCATGGCCGCGTACCGGCCGCCGCCAGCAACTGTAAACGTCGTGTACAAAAAGGAGCTTTGCCGGCGGATGCTGTCCGCCCAGGAGTTTGCGCCGACGGGGCCACAGCGCGAACAAGCAGAAGCCGGCGTCCACGGGGGAAGACGTCGGCTCCTGCGGCACCAAGCATACCGTCAGTTCTGCACGGTCGCTAGGCCGCGTTTCGGGCGTGTCCGAGGCGCCGCCCGGTTGGACCGGGCCGGCCAAGTGGACAGCTCATTTCGGCCAACTGGCAAGCCGTTGTCACGTCCGGCCAGCGATCGCCGCATCCGGTCAGCCAGCCGAGTTTCCGCTCGCCGGCGAAAGCCATGGTAAGCACCGTCGATCAGGTCCGGAGCGACGAATTCCGTCGTCTCGGTCATCACCACCGGTAGTTGTTTCTCCACTGTGGATGATCGGCCCAGGTGACGGATCGGGTACCGCCGCCGGCCGCGGCCACCGATACTGGGATCGTGACCTCGACCCGGCCCGGCCTGGAGCCGACCCGACAGAGCTGGCACGCCGTCGCTGAGCTGGTGCTGGCCGGACCACAGCACCGCCGCGGCGGGGGGATCAAGCTGCGGGTTGTCCCCGGCGGCTTCGCCACGACCAGGGCGCTGGACCTGCGCGTGGTCGGTGGCCAGCTGCTGACGCCCGACGGGAGCGTTCCCATAGGCGGCCGGAGCTGCGCCGAACTCGCGCTCGTGGCCGGGGTGGACGTCGGCGAGCCGTACCAGCTCTATCACGAGGGCTCCGGCGCACGCCCCGACGACGTTCTCGAGCTCGACGACGAGGCGGCCGCGATACTGGGAGCGGCCTACGAGACCGGAGAGGCGGCGCTTCGCCGCTTCGCCTTGGAGCTGACCCCGGTGCTCTGGCCGGAGCACTTCGACGTGGCGATCCGCCTGGACGACGTGAACTACGGCGTTTCCCCCGGCGACGGGTACCTCGGCGAACCGTACGCCTACGTCGGGCCGCCCACCCACGGCGCCGACCCGTTCTGGAACGCCCCGTTCGGCGCCGCCCGTCCGCTGGCCGGGCTCGCCGACGTGGACGCCGTCGTGGCGTTCTTTACCAGCGGCCGCGATCGGGCACAGCCCGACGGGTCCGGCCGACCATAGGCCGGCACGGAGGCACAGTAGGCACAGCCCGACGGGTCCGGCCGACCATAGGCCGGCCACGGAGGCACAGTAGGCACAGCCCGACGAGTCCGGCCGACCATAGGCCGGCCTGGCCGGCCGCCGGCTCAGCCGGCCGAGGTGTGCGAAGGTGGAGTGCATGGATGAGACGTCGATCCTGACCCGCATCGACGAGCTGGTTGCCGAGGAGCACCGCCTGCGCGAGGCGGTTCAGCGCGGCGCGTTGAGCTCGGACGACGAGCGTGCCCGGCTGCATACCCTGGAAGAGGCGTTGGACCAGTGCTGGGATCTGCTGCGCCGGCGGCGGGCCGCCCGGGACAACCGGCAGGACCCGGACTCGGTGCAGTCGCGACCGATCCCCGAGGTGGAGGGTTACCTGCAGTAAGCGGGGCGAGCTTGTTCAGGGTGTCGGCGGTGTGTCAGGGTGCCCGGATGACCGCCGACGCACTTCCCTGCGCGGAGGCGCCACCATGACCGCGGGCCGGCCCTCCGACCACGGCCCGGGTCCGGCCGGGATGACCAGCACCGGACACGCCGCACACCGGTTCTACACCGTTGTCGTGTTCATCGTGCTGGCCTCGCTGGACAACGTGGCGATCGGCCTGGTGCCGCCACTCTTCTCCCCCATCTCCCGTTCCCTTGGAGTCTCCGAGGCCGTGGTCGGCGTGGTCACCGGCGCGACGTTCCTGGTCAGTGCGGTCGCCGCGGTGGCCTGGGCCTATGTCGGCGACCGCACGAACCGAAAGCCGCTGCTCATGCTCGGCACGCTGATCTGGTCGGTCGGCACGCTCGGCATCGCCCTCTCCAGCACCTTGGCGATCTACATCGCGGCCCAGCTGGTCGCCGCGGTCGGGTTGGGTGCGGTCGCCTCGGTCGGCTTCTCGGTGGTGAGCGATCTGATCTCACCCCGCCGCCGGGGACTGGTGATGAGCTTCTGGGGGCTCTCGCAGGGCGTGGGCAGCCTCGTCGGGGTGCTGCTCGGTGGCCTGCTCGGCGCCGCGGACTGGCACCGGCCCTTCTTCGTGCTCAGCGTCGTGGGCGTCGCCGCTACCGGCGCCTACCTGTTCACCTACGACATCCGCCGGGGCGAGAGCGAACCGCAGCTGGCCGAGGTGTTCGCGCACGGCGGCGAGTACGAGTTCCGCATCAGCCGCGACGACCTGCCCCGGATCCTGGGTCGGCGCACCAACCTCTGGCTGATCCTGCAGGGGTTCACGGCCCAGCTGGTCTTCGGCTCGCTGGTGCTGCTGCCGCGACTGTTCCAGGCCAAGGCCGAGGCGATCGGGTACCCGACCGAGACCGCGATCCGGATCGGCAGTGTGTACGCGACGCTGTTCCTGCTCGGCGGGGTGCTCTCGATCGTCGGTGGCATCGTCGGTGACCGGATGCAGCGACGCACCCCGCGCGGGCGGGCGATGGTCGCCTCGGTCGGCATCCTGGCGGCGATACCGTTCTACGTGGTGCTCTTCTTCGTGCCACTGCGCCTCGACCTGTCGAAGACGGCCGCCTCCGGCGACGTGGTCCTCGGCGTGCTGGGCAGCGTGGTCTCCCAGCCCCTGATGACTGCGAGCTTCCTGACCGCGCTGTTGGCCCTGGCGCTCACCTCGGCCAACTCACCGAACTGGTTCGCCCTCATCACCGAGGTGAACCCGCCCGAGCACCGGGGCACCGTGTTCAGCCTCGGCAACCTGGTCAACGGGGCCGGCCGCTCGGTCGGGGTCGGCGTGACCGGCGCCACCTTTGCGCTCCTGCAGCGCGCGCTGCCGGCACCGCTGAACTTCGCAGTCGGGCTCGCCGCCTTCCAGATCTTCTTCGTGCCGACCGGCATCATGTACTGGCTGGCGTCGCGCACGTCGCCGGCCGATATCGCCACCGTGCACGACCTGCTGGCGCAGCGGGCGGTCGACCCACATCCCTCCATAGCAGACAGTACACATCGGACAGCTATGCGGTAACGGCACTCAGGACGGCGGTGGCCGCCGGTGCAACGTCATGATCTGGTCGACCACGAGGGCGGTCCACCCGGTCTGGTGGGAAGCGCCGAGTCCGGCCCCGGTGTCGCCGTGGAAGTACTCGTAGAACGGGATCAGATCGCGCCAGCGCTCGTCCTTGCCGAACAGCTCATATTGGCCGTGAACCGGCCGGCGGCCGTCGCCGTCCAGCAGGAACAGGCTCACCAGCCGGCGCGAGAGGTCATCCGCGATCTCCCCGAGGCTGTACTTCTCGCCCGACCCGGTCGGGTACTCCACCCGCATGTCGGCGCCGAAGAAGTCGGCGTAGCGGCGCAGTCCTTCGACGATGAGATGGTTGACCGGGAACCACACCGGACCGCGCCAGTTCGAATTGCCACCGAACAGCCCGGTGCTGGACTCCCCCGGCTCGTAGCCGACGGTGAAGTCGGTGTCGGCCAACCTCACGGTGAACGGCTGCTCGAGATGGGCCCGGGAGAGCGAGCGGATGCCGTACGGGGAGAGGAACTCCGCCGGGTCCAGCATCCGCACCAGGATCCGCATCAGCTGGTTCGGGCCGACCGCGGAGAGCAGCCGTTGCTGCTGGCCGTCGCGGATCCGGCGGGCGACGAGCGCATCCGCGTACTCGGGACGCTTGACGAGGAACCAGCGCAGCCGGCCGGCCAGCTCCGGAAGCCGGGCCAGGGTGACCGAGGAGAGGATCGTGGTCGCCGCCAGCGGTAGCAGCCCGACCACCGAGCGCACCTTCATCGGCACCTTCTCGCCGTCGGGTTGGCGGATCACGTCGTAGAAGAACGCGTCCTCGTCGTTCCAGAGGCCCTGCTCGTACGCCGCGGCCGCGATGTAGGCGAAGTGCTCGAAGAACTTTGTCGCGAGGTCCACATAGGTCGGTTGCCGCAACGCCAGCACCAGGGTCATCTCGAGCATGTTGAGCGCGTACATGGCCATCCACGCGGTGCCGTCGCTCTGCTCGAGGACGCCGGAGACCGGAAGCACCGCGCCCCGGTCGAACGGTCCCACGTTGTCCAGGCCGAGGAAGCCGCCCTCGAATACGTTGTTGCCGCCCGAGTCCTTGCGGTTGACCCACCAGGTGAAGTTCATCAGCAGCTTGTGCAGCACCCGGGCCAGGAAGTCGTAGTCGCGGGCGCCGTCGAGCTCGAACACCCGCAGCGCCGCCCAGGCGTGCACTGGCGGGTTCACGTCGTCGAAGGCCCACTCGTAGGCCGGCAGCTGGCCGTTGGGATGCATGTACCACTCGCGCAGAAGCAGCAACAACTGCTCCTTGGCGAAGCACGGGTCGACGTGCGCGATCGCCACCGTCTGGAGGGCGAGGTCCCAGGCGGCGTACCACGGGTACTCCCACGGGTCGGGCATGGAGATGACGTCGAAGCTCGACATGTGCCGCCAGTGCCGGTTGCGCTGGCGGGTCGGCGACGGCGCCTCGGCGTACGGGTCGCCGTCCAGCCACCGGGCCACGTCGTAGTGGTAGAACTGCTTGCCCCACATCAACCCGGCCACCGCCTGGCGCAACACCATCGCCTCGTCGGCACTCGCCCCGGGCGGGGTGAGCGCCGCGAAGAACTCATCCGCCTCCTGCCGGCGGGCGGTCATCACCGCCTGGAAGCCCGCGCCCAGGTCGAGCGTGGCGTGGTTGCGGGCGGCCGCATCCGGTGACCACTCATCGGCTGGATCACCGACCAGGGCCAGCCGCAGCCGGATCTCCACGGCGGCGCCGGCGTCGGCCGCGAGCCGGTAGTGCAGCGCGGCCTTGGTGCCGATCCGGTCGGGGTTGACCGTGTCCTGGCCGAGCACCACGTGATCCCCGATGCCGTCCTTGGGGTAGGGCGAGCGGCTCCGCAGGCCCCAGAGCCGTTCCGCATTGGACTCGTTGTCACACGCCAGGGCCTCCGGCTCGCCCTCGCCGGCGAGCACGAGCCGGCCGAGGATGCGGTGGTTGGCGATGAGCGTGCCGGCGTCGTACCCGTGGATCGTTGGCACCTCGTCGAATCCGGGCAGTCCCCAGGCCCAGGTGTTGCGGAACCACAGGGTGGGTAGCAGGTGCAGCTGCGCCGGCTCGGGCCCATGGTTGGTGGCCCGGACCACGGCACAGAGGTCGGTCGGCCCGGCCTTGGCGTACTCGACCTCGACCGCCCAGAACCGCCCCTCGTCGAAGATCCCGGTGTCCACCAGCTCGAACTCCGGCTCGGCTCGCCCGCGGGCGGCGTTGGTGCGCACGATGTCGCCGTACGGAAACCGGCTCTGCGGGTAGTGGTAGCGCCAGCGCATGTAGGAGTGGGTGGGCGTGGAGTCGAGGTACCACCAGTACTCCTTGGCGTCCTCGCCGTGGTTGCCCTCCGGCCCGCCCAGGCCGAAGATGCGCTCCTTGAGGATCGCGTCCTTGCCGTTCCACAGGCTCAGGCCGAAGCAGAACGTCTGCCGGTCGTCGCAGATCCCGGCGAGCCCGTCCTCGTTCCACCGGTACGCGCGGGAGCGGGCGTGGTCGTGCGGAAAGTAGTCCCAGGCGGTGCCGTGTTCGCTGTAGTCCTCCCGCACGGTGCCCCAGGCGCGTTCGGCCAGATACGGCCCCCAGGCCCGCCAGACCCGGTCGCCCGCGTCCGCCGCCGCCAGCCGTTGCCGCTCCGCGCCCGGTTCGCCCACGCTACGCATTGTGTCCAACCGGCCGGCCGAGCCCGGAGACCACCCTGGTTACCGCCGAGTTCGTCACAAGGTCGGCAACCCGCGCCACGACCCACGCCACACTGGTCGCATGCGGTTGCTCCGGTTCGGCCCCCAGATCTGCGGCGAGCTCGACCAGGCGGCGCAGCGTGAGTGGCTGGTCACCGACGGGCGCGGTGGCTACGCGATGGGGACGGTAGCCGGGTTGCGCACCCGCCGCTATCACGGCCTGCTCGTGGTGGCCGGCCGGATCCCGGGCCGGCGCCACCTCGCTCTGGCCGCCCTCGACCCGGTGCTCACGCTGCCCTCCGGCGCCGCGGTACGCCTGGGCACCCACGAGTGGGCCTCCGGGGCCGTGGATCCGGCCGGCCATGCCCTGCTGGAGAGCTTCGACCTGGTCGACGGCGTGCCCCGGTGGCGTTGGCGGATCGCCGAGGTGGTGCTGGAGCGGATGGTCGCCATGCACCCGGCGTACCCCGGGGTTGCAGTGGTGCACCGGCTGCTCGCGGGCGGGCCGGTGACGCTGCGCCTGGACGCGCTGTGCACCTGGCGGGACATGCACGGCGAACGCCGGGCCGGCGACGGTCTGGACGTGTCCGGCAGCGCCGACGGTGTCGTGGTCGACGGGGCATACCGGGTGGCCGGCCCTTCGTTCACGTCGGGCGGCGAGTGGTACCTGGGCGCCCACTACCGGGAGGAGGAGGCCCGGGGCCTGCTCGCGGAGGAGGACCTGTGCCGGGTCGGGCACTTCGCCGCCACCCTCGCGGCCGGCGACACGGTCGGGGTGAGCGCGTGGGCCGGCGACGCGGCCGCGCTGGCCCAGGTGCCGCCACCCGCGGCCGAGGTGCTCGCCGCTGCCCGCCAGCGGGCGACCCAGATCATCGCGCGCTCGGGCCCCGACGTGGGCGACGCGGCCCTGCTCGCCCTGGCCGCCGATGCCTTCGTGGTCCGCCCGCACGGTGGTGCGCCCGACATCGTCGCCGGCTACCCGTGGTTCGGCAGCTGGTCGCGGGACACCATGATCGCGTACGAGGGACTGCTGCTCGCCACCGGCCGGCACGAGGAGGGGCGTGAGCTGCTGCTGGCCCACGCGGCCACCCTCTCGCAGGGCATGCTCGCGAACACCGCCGACACCGGATCGGTCGCCTTCAACACCGCGGACGCGACCCTGTGGTTCCTGCACGCGGTCGAGCGGCACCTGCACGCGACCGGGGACACCGACCTCGCCGATAACCTGGTCGCGCAGCTCGACGCCGTGGTGCGCCACCACCTCGAGGGCACCCGGTTCGGCCTGCGCGTCGACCCGGCCGATGGCCTGCTCACCCAAGGTGCCCACGGGTACGCACTGACCTGGATGGACGCGGTCGTCGGCGGGGTCGCGGTGACCCCCCGCGCCGGCAAGGCCGTCGAGCTCAACGCACTGTGGATCAATGGACTGGCCGCCCTGGCGGCGCTGCGGGCGCGGCTGGGCCGAGCCCATGACGACCTGGATGCCCGGCGGGCGCAGGCGACCGGGTCGTTCGTTCGCCGGTTCCCGGCGCCCGCCGGCTGGCTCTACGACGTGGTCGACGGACCGACCGGTGACGACCCGGCGCTGCGCCCCAACCAGCTGCTGGCGTTCTCGCTGCCCTACGCCCCGCTGCGCGGCGGCGATCCGGCCCCGGTACGGGCGGCGGGGCAGGCCCTGCTGACCCCGCTGGGACTGCGCAGCCTCGCCCCGGACGACCCGGCGTACCGCGGCCGGCACCGCGGTGACCCGGCCGGCCGCGACGGCGGGTACCACCAGGGCACGGTCTGGCCCTGGCTGCTGGGACCGTACGTCGACGCCGCGGCGGCCGTCGGATTGCCCCGGGAGGGACTGCTCACTGGGATCCGCGCGCATCTGGCCGAGTGGGGCGCCGGCTCGGTGAGCGAGACCGCCGACGGCGATCCGCCCCACGCCGCCACCGGGTGCCCGTTCCAGGCCTGGTCGGTGGCGGAGGCGTACCGGCTGTTGCGGCAGGAGGGCTAGCGTTGCGCTGACCCGATCGCGGAGGCCAGGGGTGAAGCTCAAGCTCGACCTGCACGACATCTTCAACCGCCACGCCGACATCGAGCGCGCGCTGAACGACATCATCGCCGAGGCGATCGCGAAGCGGGCGGAGCTGGTGGAGATCATCCCGGGTAAGGGCTCGGGGCAGCTGAAGAAACGGGTCCTGCGCTTTCTCGACCAGCGTGAGATCAAAGCGCTCTACCACCGGGTGGAGAAGGACTCCAAGAACTTCGGCCGGATCTTCGTCCACTTCCGGTGGCGGTAGTGCGGCTCGGGGTCTGGTCGCAGCGGCGCGGTACAGTGCCCGACCGTATGGTCGGTTTCGGTCAGTCCTCGATCGCGGACGTCACCTTCCGCAACCCCCGCCACCCGGTCCTGGGGGTGCATGCGCTGCGCCTGAACGACCTGTACCGGCGACACCCGGCGCCCGGGCGCAGCGCCCGGCACCGGATCCCGGTGCACCTGTTGGCCCTGGTCACTGCCGGTCGGGCGAGCTTCACCGTGGACTTCGCCCGCTACCCGTGCCGGCCGGGCGGTCTGCTGTGGGTTCGCCCCGGCCAATTCGTCGGGTTCCCGCCCCCCGGCGTCGACGCCACGCTGGTGCTCTTTGAGCCGGAGTTCCCCTACGAGGCCGCGGCCCAGGGCACGTACTGGCAGCCCACCGGCGAGGACGAGGAGGCGATCGTCGACGGGATGAGCCAGCTGGAGATCGACTACCACCGGCTGGTCGCGGGCGACGACATCCCGGTCGCCGTGTTGCGTCACCAGCTCGCCGCGCTGCTCCTGCGGCTGCAGCGCCTGGAGCCCGAGGGCGGGCCGAACCAGGCGGTCGCCGACAGTGCCATGCTGGCCCGGTTCCGCCGCCATCTCGAGGCGGAGTTCACCCGGACCCGCCAGGTCGAGCATTACGCCCGAGCCCTGGACTGCTCAGTCCGCACGCTCACCCGGGCCAGCCTCACCGCGACCGGACGGACCGCGAAACAACTCGTGGACGACCGGGTGGCGCTGGAGGCGAAGCGACTCCTGGCCGAAAGCGACCTGCCGGTGGGCGAGATCGGCGACCGGCTCGGGTTCACCGAGCCGACGAACTTCGGCCGGTTCTTCGCCCGTACCGTGGGTTCCTCGCCCGGTCAGTTCCGGGCCGAGAGCCGGCGGGCGGCGGCGCTGGCCGACCAGACCCCGGCCTCGACGCCACCGGCCCAACCGCTCGCTGCGGCGCTGGCCAAGACCGGCAGCCGCCACCCCCCGACCCGTAACGCCTCGCCGATCTAGGGCGTATGCACATCCTTTGATCTCCAATCATGCGCCTAAGCCCTAGATCCACGCGAGGGGGGACGCGGGCGGTCACCTGGCGCTCCCTGATATCCCCGGCAGCCCTTAGGATGACGAGGTGACAGCCGCTCAACTGACGGTCGCTGAGACCCGGACCGCGTCGGAAGCGGTTCTCGCCCTCCGCGGGGAGATCGACATGGCCACCGCCGGTGAGCTGCGCGCGGCCGCCGACCGTAGCCTGCGGGAACCGACCACCCGGGTCATTCTGGACTTCGCCGGCGTGACGTTCTGCGACTCACAGGGGCTGAGCACGCTGATCTCGCTGAATCGCCAGGTCACCGCGGCCGGCGGCCAGTTGGTGCTGACCAACATCGGCGACTTCATGGGACGGCTGCTGGAGATCACCGGCCTACGGGCCGCGTTCGAGGTCGAACAGACCGCCTGAACCCGCGGCTACGCTTCGCGTCAATGCCTTCGTCGCGGCTACGCCTCGCGTCAATGCCTTCGTCGCGGCTACGCCTCGCGCCGGCGCCTTCGTCGCGGCTACGCCTCGCGCCGGCGCCTTCGTCGCGGGCTACGCCTCGACTAGTTGGCTGCGCAGCTTCTGCAGGGTCTGGGCGAGCAGCCGGGAGACGTGCATCTGCGAGATCCCGAGTTCGCCGGCGATCTGCGACTGGGTCATCTCGCCGAAGAAGCGCATCGTCAGGATGCGGCGCTCGCGCTCGGGCAGGGCGGCCAGCAGCGGCTTGACCGACTCGCGGTTGTCGACCGCCTCGATTCCCGGATCATCGTCTCCGAGCGGGTCGGACAGGCACAGGTCGCTGTCGGGGCCGGCCGGTGTGGAGAGCGAGAGCGGGTGGTAGAGCCGCGCCACGTCGATCGCCTCGGCGACCTCCTCCGGCTCGAGGCCGAGGTGCTTGGCCAGATCGGCCACGCTCGGCGAACCGGACATGGTCTGGCTCAGCTCGATGGTGGCCCGGTTGACCAGCAGCCGCAGCTCCTGCAGCCGGCGCGGCACCTTGATCCGCCAACCCTTGTCACGGAAATACCGGCGGATCTCGCCGACGATCGTCGGCGTCGCGTAGCCGCCGAAGTCGCAGCCCCGGCCGGGGTCGTAGCCGTCGATCGCATTCACCAGGCCGACCATGGCGACCTGTGTCAGGTCGTCGATCGGCTCCCCGCGGTTGCGGAAGCGGCGGGCAAGCCGCTCGGCCATCGCGATGTTGTCCTCGATCGCCTGGGCCCGCAGCTCGGCCCGGTCCGTCGACTCGGCCGGCAGCAGGGCCACCGCCGAGAGCAGGCCGTGCACGGTGATGTCCCGGCTGCCCGGCCAACGCAGGCTGGCCTTGGCGTAGGGCGAGTCATCGACGGCGTCCGGGCCGTAACGCTGGAGGATCTCCGCCGGCTCGTCGTAGGCGTACAGGCGCTTGTCCGCACTGACGATCTGCAGTACCTCGAGGCAGATCGGTCGGGCTCCGATCGCGCGCAGCGCACCGCCGGCCCGTTCGGCCCGCTCGGCAATGCCAACCAGCACGCCCACGGCTCCCGCGCCGAGCAGCGGCACCCGGTCCAGGTCGAGCACGAGCTCCGCACGGCCCTCGGCAAGGCGGGCGTCGAGCACGGCGCCCAGCCGCCCTTCCGTGGCCAGGTCGAGGGCGCCCTCCACCAATACCAGATCTGCGTCGCCGAGTCGCCGTAGGTCGATGCGCATGCCCAGTCCCTCCCCGGGTAGCGTCGTCTGCCGTGCTCCTCTTAGGGGTCGATCCTCCACCCTCTTCCCGTCAGGTCAAACGATCGGTTAGGAGCGCCTGGCCGAACGGTTGATCCCGACTCCGGAGCCGATCGCATAATCGCAGGTCAGAGGCTCCGTGGCGGTCCCGGCGGGGGGCGACCGACCGGAACCGCGGCCCAGACCACCTTCCCAGTGCGTGGGACAAAGGTGCCCCAGCGGCTGGCCAGGGCATCGACGAGCAGGAGTCCCCGGCCGGTGGCCGAGTTCTCGTCGACCTCCGGCGCGAGGCGGGGCCGGCCGGAGCCACCGTCGCGAACCGCGATCTGCAACTGCCGGGGGAGCATGCGCAAGGTCAGTTCCATGTCACTGTTCGTATGGACGACCGCATTGGTCACCAATTCGGAAGCGATCAGTTGGGCCGCGTCCGCGTCCGGACCGACCCCCTGCTGCTCGCAGAACTCCTGGACGGCGACGCGGGCCAGGCCCGGCGCCGCCCGCTCGGGCCGCAAATGATCACGACGCAGCGCCGGTACCGGAACCGTGGCGAGCGCGCTCAGCGCGCCGCCCCGGTCGTCGCACACCCGCAGGTGACGGTCGATGCCGAGCCGATGGGCGGCGGCCCGCACCTCGGGTCGGCCGGTCAGGGCGAACTCGGCCCCTGGCCAGCGCGCGTTCTCCTGGGCCACCGAGGTCAGCACGCTCAGACCGGCTTCGTCGACAATGGTGAGGCCGAACAGGTCGAGCACCACCCCGGCCGGTTGGCGCACCAGGCTCTCCAGGAGCACGTCACGCAGGTCGAGCGCGGTGTCGGCGTCAAGGGTCCCGGACGGGCGTAACACCGCCACCGGATACGTGCGCTCGACCTCGACACTGACCCGCCCGTTCATCGATATGTACACCGCCTTGCCAGATGGGGGACCTGATCCATCTGGGTCCCATCTCACCATGGGCACGCGGGCAGGAGATCGACCCCATTGGCTGGTCGACCGCGATAAGCCGACCGGCAGCTACCGAGCCGCACCGACCCGGCCGGCACCCACGGTACGGGTCGGCCGGCGGGTCAGCGTCGCGGAGGACTGCTGCCTGGCCGTTCGACCCGCGCCCCCGGCCAACCCACCCTCGTCGCGTAGCCGTTGCTTGTCCTTGGCCCGCCGGGCGGTGATCTGCTGCAGCCGCCGTTCGAGCCACCCGACATCGGCGAGCCGTCCCTCGTCCAGGGCCCCGTGCCAGCCCGCCTCGCGCAGGGCGAGCCGGTCGTTCTCACTGAAGCCGCCCCACACTCCGTACTCCTCGCCCACCGTGAGAGCGTGGGTCGCGCATTGCCGGCGTACCGGGCAATCAGCACAGAGTCTCTTCGCCGCCGCCTCGCGCAACCGGCGACTGATCCGGCCCAGATCGTCGTCGGGGTGGAAGAACTGGGTCCCGCTGCGATCGCGGCAGCGGCCCTGCATCTGCCATTCCCATGCCTCACTCACCGGCTGCAACCCCGCCGATCGTGCCATCAGTCGACCTCCCGTCCAACGGCTGCCTGGGTGGAGCGCACCCGCGGCGGGCGGCCGCGCCACCCCGCAACGGGTTCACCTGTCGGGTTGCCGTACCAGGCCGCCAGAGGACGGAGCGGCCTGGTACGCCGGCTACCCGTGCGCCGGCTAGGTGAAGATACTCACGCCGCCGGGCCCGACGAGCAGGCCGACAATGATGAGGACGATGCCCCAGAGCACCTGGCGGCGGAAGAGCGCAAGGATGCCCGAGACGACCAGGATGACTGCGAGAATCCACAACAGAAGTGCCATGCGGTCGCGTTACCCGGCGTCGCCGCGATCAAACACGGTGCCCAGCACCGCTCGACAGCTCGCGCAGCAGTTCCGATCGGATCGCCGGGCGGGATCCGAAGACCAGCAGGAACACCGCCTCGCGGATGAACCGCTGCGCGTGCTCGCCCACGAGCACGCCGCTGGCTCCGGCCGCGGCGGCGTAGGTGGCCGCGGCCCGCAGGGCAAGCGCCGAGGCGGTGGCCCGGGCCGCCGGGAGACCGGGCGGCCCGGCCAGGTCCAGCTCGTCGCGGGCGCCGTCGAGCTGGACCGAGAGAAGGTCGGCGGCCGAACCGGCCCCGTCGCCCGGCCGGCCGGTACCACCGTCGCCGAGCAGCCGCACGCACCGACCCGCCAGGCCCAGAGCCAGCGAACCGTTCAACCGCAGCCCGGCCGCGTCCCGGTCGGGCCAGGAGGCGAACGGCAGGGTGCCGATCACCCGCCGCGCCGGCACCCGGTGCTCGTGCAGGCGCAGCACAACGGTTCGGCTGGCGTTCACCGCGACCAGGTCGAGCGGCTGCACTGTCAGGGTGTCGGCCGCCCGCGCGTCCAGTAGCGCCCACACGATCGTGTCCTGCGGGTCCCGGGCGGCCACCTGGACCAGATCCACCAGGCCCCAACCGGTCACCCAGGGCGCCTCACCGTCGAAGACGTAGCCGCCGTTGACCGCCCGGGCGCGCACCAGCGGCGGACCCGGGCGTAGCGCGCTCTGGGCAACCGCGCAGCGGCGCCGTCCGGAACAGAGCCCGGGAAGTTCGCGCCGCGCGTACGCAGTGGTCGCGGCGGCCACCGCCTTCACCACGCCGAGGTGCTGGACCAGCACGAACGCGGTGGCAAGGCAACCGCCGGCCAGCTCTTCGACCGCCCGATGCGCATCCGAGGGCTGGGCCGCCCCGCCCAGCTCGGGTGGCGCGAGCACGCCGTAGAGTCCGGCCGCGGCGAGTGCATCGAGGTGCCCGGGCGGCAGCTCGCCGGTGGCGTCGACCGCCGCGGCGGCCGGCAAGAGCAGCTCGTCGGCGAGCGTGCGGGCCCGTTCCACAAGGGACGGCAGGTCAGGCACCCCAGCCACCTCCGCTCGCCCGTTGCTGTGCGCCGCACAGTCTAGCGACAGTTGTTCCACCGACGGCGTTTCGGTCGTTTCCCGGCGATTGGCGTGGGGTAACGTCCGCGTCCGATGAAAGATCTTCTAGAGTCGTGGCGCCTGCGCCGGGCCGCGCGGCGGGTGTTCGGCTGGTCCCGCCTGCGCCCGGCGCAGCTACGCGCGATGCGGGCCCTGCGGCGCGGGCGCGACGCCCTCGTCGTGCTGCCCACCGGCGCCGGCAAGTCGGCCGTGTACCAGGTGCCGGCGGTGCTCGCGCCGGGCCCGACGTTCGTCATCTCACCGCTGCTCGCCCTGCAGCAGGACCAGATAGCCGGGCTCAACGCGCGCCCGCGGGCCGAGCGGACCCGGGCGGTGCGGATCAGCTCGGCCGAGACCCCGGCCCAGCAGCAGGCCGCCCTCGACGAGGTCCGGGCAGGCCGGGCACGCTTCCTCTTCCTCACCCCCGAGCAGCTCGCCCGCCCGGATCGGCTGGCGCAGCTGCGCGACCTGCGCCCGTCCCTGGTCGCGGTGGACGAGGCCCACTGCCTGTCGGCGTGGGGCTACGACTTCCGGCCCGACTACCTCATCCTCGGCCGGGCGCTGGCCGAGCTGGCCCCGACCGTCGGGCGCCACAGCCGGCGTCGACGCCGGCCGGCGGTCGTGGCGCTCACCGCGACCGCCTCGCCGCCGGTGCGCGAGGACATCGCGGCCCGCCTGGGACTGAGCCGGCCCGAGGTGGTCGTCACCGGTCTTGACCGGCCCAACCTGTACCTGGAGGCGAGCCACTGCCCCACCGAGGAGCACCGCTGGCGGCGGCTGCTCGCGCTGCTGTCCGAGCAGGACGGCGACGCCGGCATCGTGTACGTGCCGACCCGCCGCGCGGCGCGGGAGGTGGCCGCACGGCTGACCGAGGCGGGGTACCGGGCCCGGCACTATCACGGCGGGCTCGCCGGCGGTGCCCGCACCCGGCTGCACGAGGAGTTCCTGGCCGGCCAGGTACCGGTGATGGTGGCCACCTCCGCCTTCGGGATGGGCATCGACAAGCCCGACATCCGCTGGGTCGCCCACCTGGCCCTACCCGATTCACCCGACAGCTACCTGCAGGAGATCGGACGAGCCGGCCGCGACGGCGAACCCGCCCGCGCGCTACTTCTGTTCCGGGCCGAGGACGTGGCCCTGCAGCGGTACTTCAGCTCCGGGCTACCGTCCGAGGTGGAGATACGCGACCTCGTCGCGGTGCTACGGGAGCGCCCGCGCAGTCGTGCCGAGCTGCGCGAGCTCAGTGGGTTCGGCGCCCGCAAGCTCACCGGGCTGGTGAGTCTGCTGGCCGAGGTGGGTGCCCTCGTCGAAGGGCCGGACGCCCGGTTGAGCAGTCCGCCGCACGCTCCCGTCCCGGTCGAGACGGCCCGGCTCGCGTTGGCCGAGGTGGCCCGGCACCAGCGGGTGCAGGCGACCCGCATCGACATGATGCGGCAGTTCGCGGAGAGCCGGTCCTGCCGAGGTCAGGCCCTGCTCGCCTACTTCGGGGACCGGCTCGACGGCCCCTGCGGGCACTGCGACAACTGCGCGCCGCGGCCGGCCGGCGACGCCACACCGACCAACGGCGGCGGATCCCAACCGGCGCTGGCCGCCCGGCCGGCCCTGGTGCGGGCCCGGTCGGGTACGGCCACGCGGCGGCCCAGGATCCCGGCTCCGCGGCGCTCGCCGGAACGGGGCGCGGGTCGAGTGCCGACGCCGGCGAAGCTGGCCCTCGATGCCGGCCTGGCCGGCCGGGGTGCCGGCGCTGCCGATCTGGCCGGCCGGGGGGCCGGCGCTTCTGGGCCTGGCCGGCCGTACCCACCGCACAGCGTTGTGCGCCACCGGCGTTGGGGCATCGGCACCGTGCTCGGCTACGACGACGACCGGATGACGGTGCTCTTCGACACCGTCGGCTACAAGACGCTTTCGGTCGCCGTGGTCGTGCGGGGAAACCTGCTCACATCCGTTGACGGCTGACCGAGCGGGATCAAACCACAACCGACGCCCGGCGGGGCTCGGAGATTCGGTCGATAGTCGCCGCGAAAGGCTGACCGTACCGTGTCGCCATGTCCCGTACCCGTACCGTGACCGGCGCTGGTGTGCTCGCCACCGTCGTGCTCGTTCTCCTCTTCGGCAACCAGGCCGTCACCGAGTGGATCTCCCGCCACTACCCCCGCACCGACACGGTGTGGTCCTGGTTCCTGCACAAGCTGAGCTGGCCGAGCTGGGCCTTCTCGCCGCGCAACAATTCGACCCGAGCGATGCGCGACCTGCTCGCGCAGGACCTGCGGGCCCTCTTCCTCATCCTCTTTGTTGCACTCATCCTGGGATTGGTGGCGAAGTCCATCGCCGGGGGTGGCGGCGCCTTCTTCCTCGGCTGGGCCGCCCTGGTCTTCGCCTCGGCGTTGGCCGCGTTCATCACCGCATTCATCACCTCCGATGCCACCTTCCTCGGCGCCCTCGGCGCCGCCGAGTCCGGGTCCGCGTACGGGCTGTTCGTGGGCTGGCTGGTCGGCATCGCCACGGCGACCGCGAAGAAGCCGGAGGCATAGGCCGCCGGCCGGCCGGGGGCAGCCAGATGGATCTGGCTGCCCCCGGTTCGTCGCTGCCCCGGACGAGGCTCTGCCGGGCGGCCTGACTCAGCCGAGGGTGATGTCGGTGCCGCTGACGCTCACGCTGATCTCGCGCAGCGGCCGGCTCGCCGGCCCGTTGACCACCGAGCCGTCGGCGACGCTGAACCGGCTGCCGTGGCACGGGCAGTTGATGGTGCCGTTCTTCACGTCCACGACCGTGCACCCCTGGTGGGTGCAGACCGCGGTGAACGCCTTGAAGGTGCCCGCCTTCGGCTGCGTGATGACCGCCTTGCGACCCTCGATGATGGTGCCGCCGCCGACCGGGATGTCCGTGGTCTTCGCCGACGGCGGTGGCGCGCCGCCGGCATCGCCCGAGCCATCGCCCGGATCGTCGCCGTCGTCGGCTGCGCCGTCGGCCCCGTCGTCGGCGTTGCCGCTCGAGTCGGCGGCGCTGTCGTAGGTCGCACAGCCGGCGAGCACCGCGACCGCCGCGACGCCGGCACCGGCCAGCACCGCGCGCCGGGTCGCCACCGGCAGGGCCAGAACCTCGCCGTCGGGTGTGGGTTGCTGCGTCATGCTCTTCCTTCCAGCACCAAGAGGACGGTCAGAACGTCACGCCGACGGTTGTGAAGAACCACAGCGAGGAGGTCAACCACAGCCCCACCAGAGCTGTGAAGACTACGCCGCCGATCACCGGAAGCGCCCATCCGGGCATGCCCTTGCGCGAGAGCACGAGCATCTTCGCCGCGAACGCCCCGAAGAACAAACAGCCCAGCACGGAATGGACCACCAGGCGCGGCGTGTAGGTCTGCAAGCCCGCCGCGTAGAGGCAGTGGACCACCACCGGCACCGTGAGCAGGAACGCGGTGCGCCCGGACCAGCGGTGCAGGGCACCGATCCAGCTCGGGGCCGCGACACCGGGAACCTTGCCGTACATCACCAGCGCCGAACCGAGCTGGACCAGGGCGAAGACGAAGGCGAGACTGGCCAGCCAGACCTTGGCGGCGAGCCCGCTGGAGAAGCCGGCCACGTTGACCGCGATACCGGTCGGCGTGTGCAGCGATCCGTACGCGCCCAGGGTCAGCGCCACGGCGGCCCCGATCCCGAATGCCACCAGCAGCGCGGTGTTGACGGTGGGCCGGTTCACCGGCGCGATCTCGGGGCTGCTGATGCTCGACTCGATGGTCATTGGTCCCCCTGGAAGTGGTCGACGTCGATGGGGTTGACCGCAACGGTGGTGCCGTCGATGACGGTGCTCAGCGCGGTCAGGTCGAGCAGCGGCGCAGGCTCCTCGCTGGTGCCCCGGTTCAACATGCCGACCTGGCGGCCGTCGGCGAGCACGATCCAGCCGCCGACGACCTCCGCCGCCCGTACCTTGGCCGCACTGCGGTAAAGGCCCGACGGCGGCTTCACCGAGGCGACCGCGAATGACCAGTGCCCGCCGCGCGCGCTGACCTCACCGCGGGCACCCTTGGTCGCGTAGCTGGCCGAGAGCGACGCGGTGGCCGAGCCCGAGCCGCCGTGCATATCCAGCCGGCCGTTGACCGCGGTTCCCTGCAGCCACGCCTCGATCTTCTTGCCGTCGCAGAAGTACGCGATGGCCTGCGCCCCCTTGACCACGATCGCCACGCTGCCGCCGCCGGCGTTGACGTTGCCGGCGTAGGTCGCGTTCGCCGGTCCGGTCACCGTCACCGGCGCCGCGACGCTCACGGTCGCAGTGGGGGTCGGGGTGGGGGTGAGCCGGGCGCCGGCCGGAACCTCGGCACTGGCCGCGGCGTCCCGCTTGGCGGTCGCGTTCAGGTTGAGCACCAGCAGCACGGCGGCGATGGCGACGCCGGCCACCAGCGTGAGGATCGGTCCTTTGTGCTTCATCGCCGCCTCGATTCGTTGGGGTCGAGACCGGTCACGAGACACCGTCCGAGCACGGTCACGACCCAATACCATCGGCGCGGCGCCTGATCGTCTGCGTACTTCTGCACACACGCTGCGGCGTATCGGCGTATCGGCGCACGTCGTGCGGTGCGCGAGCGCCCAACGTATGGTGGTCCCGCCCCGTCCCAGCCCGTCAGGATTGCCGTGTCAGAGCTGTCGCACCTGCCACCGGCCGTGCAGCCGGCCCGAGTCGTGGTGTGGGCGCTGCATCTGGCCCTGCCGGTGGCCGCGCTGTGGCTGTTGCTGGCCCGCCCGGCGACGGACATCGTCTGGGAACACCATCCCAGCCACTTCTGGCTGGTGGTGGCGGTGGCGGGGGTCAATGTCGCGCTGGGCGCCCGGATGAACGCCGCGGCCCGTACCCGGGCCGACGCCCGCCTGTTCCTGGTCTCGCTGGCGTTCCTCACCTCGGCCGGTTTCCTCCTGCTGCACGCCCTGGCCACTCCGGGAGTGGTCATCGGCCACGCCAATGTCGGCTTCGACCTGGCGCAGCCGGTGGGCCTGGCGCTCGCCTCCGTGCTCGCCGTCGCCTCCTGCCTGCCGCTGCCGGCCGCCGAGACCGCGGGGGCGGGGGCCGCCCAGGTCCTGCGGGTCCTGGTCGTCGTGCGCGCGGTACTCGCCGCGGTGCTGCTCGGCTGGGCCCTGGTCTCGCTGCTGGACCTGCCCCCGCTCAACCAACCGCCGTCGGCCCGTGACGTGCAGGGTCCGCTCGCCGTCGTGGCCACCATCGCGGTCGCCCTCTACCTGGTCGCGGCGGTGCGCTTCTATCTGCTGCACCGGCGGTCACCGGCGGCCGTGCTGCTCAGCCTGATCACCGCCTTCGTGCTGCTCGCCGAGGCGATGCTCGCGGTCGTGCTGGCCGACAAGTGGCACCTGTCGTGGTGGGAATGGCACGTGCTGCTCACCTTCGCCTTCGGCTTCGTGGCCTACAGCGCATACGTGCAGTACCGACGGGAGGGCACCAGCGCCGGTCTCTTCGACGCAATCGGGCTGGATGCGACGAACCGGCGCGTGCGGGCCGAGTACGGTGCGGCGCTGGAGGAGCTGGTGACCGCGTTGCAGGAACGCGAGCGCGGCGGCGACCGCCGACCCGACCAACGGTTGGCCGCCCGCTTGGCTGATCGGTTCGGCCTCACCGAGGGCCAGACCGCGGTGCTGGACCGGGCGGGTTCGGCACTGGCCAGCGAACGCGAGCTCACCCGGCGGCTCGCCGCGCTGGTCGACGCCGGCGAGCAGGCCCGGGTTGGGCTGGACGAGTCGGAGTTGCTGGCCGAGGTGCTCGAACGGGTCCGGCCGGCCTATGGCGATGTCCGGGTCGGGATCGTCTCCTCTGGACAGATCGATGTGGATGGTCGCCGGTACGACCCGGCCGTGCTCACCTCCCCCGGTCCGCACCCGGTCGAGGTCGGTGTGGTCTATCCGCTCAACGTGAAGGGCCGGGTCGCCGGAGTTCTGGAGGTTCCCCGACGTCCCGGGGACGCCGGAGAGCTCGAGTCCGGCCCGCTGCTGGCCGCGCTGGCCACCCAGTTGTCGATCAGCGTCGAGAACGCCCGCCTCTACCGGGAGCTGGGCACCCTGTTTCGCCAGTACATGTCGCCCGATGTGGCCGCCGCCCTGCTCGCCGACCCGGACCAGGCCGCGCTGGGTGGGTCCGTCCTCGAGGTCACCGCGCTCTTCGCCGACCTGCGTGACTTCACCACGTTCTCCGAGGCGGTCGACCCGCCGGAGATCGTTCGGATGCTCAACCGCTACCACAGCGCCGCGGTTCCGTGCATCCTCGACAACGGTGGCACCATCGTGCAGTTCGTGGGCGATGCCCTGCTCGCGCTCTTCAATGCCCCGGCCCGCCAGAGCGACCACGCGCGCCGCGCGGTTCGGGCGGCGCTGGCGATGCAGCACGCCGTCGAGGCGATCGCGGCCGGCGAGCCGGGGTGGCCGCGCCTGCGCGTCGGCGCCAACACCGGACCGGCGCTGGTCGGTAACATCGGCAGTGAGACCCTGCGCGGCTTCAACGCCATGGGGGACGCGGTGAACGTGGCGGCCCGGCTGCAGAGCCTGGCCGAGCCCGGCCAGGTGGTCATCGGCGAAGCGACCCGCCGGGCGATCGGCGATGCGGTTGGCGTCCGCGAGCTCGGCGAATTGACCGTCAAGGGCCGCCAACAGCCGGTCCGGGCGTACGCGGTCACCGGTCTCGCACCATGACCCGGCCGACCGCCCCGCGGACCGGTGCCGCCCGGTCGGGGGCCGACGGCACCCGGCTCGCGGGTGCGGTGGCGCCGGAGTTCTGGGACCAGCTCACCCCGGACGAGGCGGCCGACCTCGAGCACGCGGGACGGCGCCGGTCCTACCGGCGGGCCGCGGTGCTGTTCCGCCAGGCCGAGCACTCCGACTGGGTGGTCGTGCTTCGCGGTGGCCGGGTGAAGGTCTCGGTGGACACCGCCGGCGGCACCGAGGTGGTGCTCGCGGTACGTGGTCCGGGTGCATTGCTCGGCGAGCTGGCCGCGATCGATCAGGAACCCCGCTCGGCCACGGTCACCGCGATCGAGCCGGTGACCGCCCTCGCGCTCACCCTGGACGAGTTCGAGGGCTACCTGCGTACGCATGGGCGGGTGGCGTTCCTGCTCATGCGTACCCTGGTCGGGAAGTTGCGCGACGCCGACCGCAAGCGGATCGAGTTCGGCGCCTATGACACCACCGGACGGGTCGCCGCCCGGTTGCTCGAGATGGCCGACCGGTTCGGCGAGCCGACCGCCGACGGAGTCAAGATCGCATTGCCGTTCTCGCAGGACGAGCTGGCCGGCTGGATCGGCTCGTCCCGAGAGGCGGTATCGAAGGCCCTGGGGGCGTTGCGGGCCGCCGGGGCGATCCGCACCGGCCGCATGTCGGTCGTGGTGCGCGATCCGGAGGCGCTGCGCCGGCGCTCATCCTGAAGTGTGCGTTTCTCCCGATGCCGGTAGCTCTGATCCTGGAGTGTGCCGAAAAGTCCGAACTCGCGGTCGGCGAAAGAGTGGACTCCCCCGGTATCCGAACGGACCGGCCGGCCCCTACCGTACGGGCCTACCGAGACCAGCCGGAGGACGGCAACCTAGCCGTTCGGTGTGTGTGTGCGCGGCCTGCCGGGCTAGTGACCGGTCGGCCCGCAGGCGTCACCATGAAGGGTCGGTCGATCTCTGTACCGTGGACTTGAGAGGCTCTATACGTGTCGGACCAATCGCCAACCGGATCATCGCCGGCCTACGAGCCCGCGACCCCGGCTACCCCAGCGCAACCGACCGCACAGGCCGCGCCCGCGTCGCCGCAGTCGGCGCCAACCGGCGAGCAGGCCGAGGTCGCCCGGACTCAGGAAGAGGAGGAAGAGGCGCGCCGCCGGCGGCGCTGGCTCCTGTTGCTGCTGCTGTTGCTGCTCCTCCTGCTGCTCTGCCTCGGTGGCCTCTCGTACTACTTGTGGGGCCGCGACACGGGCAACGGCACCACCAACCCGACGCCCAACGGCAGCAGCACCACCCAGGTCGTGCAACCGCCACCGGTGACCACCCCGGCGGAGACGACACCCCCGGTCACCACGCCGCCGGTCACCCAGCCGGCCCTCATCGAGGTGCCGAACCTGGTCGGCATGACGGCTGATCAGGCCAAGCAGACGCTCGGCAACGCAGGCTTCACCAAGGACCCGAGCTTCGTCAGCGACGACCCGAACGTCCCGGTGACGACGCTCGGCGGCTGGCAGGTCACCGAGCAGAACCCGGCCGCCGGCCAGCAGGTCGCCGCGGACACGGACTTCGTGCTCACGGTCTCCCAGGCGGACAAGGGCAAGGGCTGAGCTGAGCCCTGGCTGCGGCCCCGGACCGGCGGTCCGGGGCCGCAGCCGTGCCCTGGTGCCGGCCGGTCAGGTGGGCGCGGGCATCGAGCCGACCTCAGCGGTAGCGCGGTGCGCGGACGGCAACGTTGCGCGCGATCGCCGGATGGCGCGGGTCGTCCATTCGCACGACGACGTCGGCGACCGCAGCCGGATCCACCTCCCGTAGATAGCGGGTGTAGGCGGGCAGCGTCCAGGCCAGCGCCTCCGGCGTGCGGCGGGCCAGAGCCGCCGGCGACAGGTCGAGGTGCACCGCCAGGTCGAGCGGCAATCCACGGCCCAGCAGCAGCGGGCCACTGAGAATGACCACCGCTCCCGCCGGCACCACGATGAAGTCCTGCCGGCTGGCCCGGTCGGCGGCGGCATCCCAGCGCACCGCGCGGATCCGCCCGGTGCCGCCGGGCTCCAGCGGATCGAGCACCTCGCGACGCAGGCCGTCAAGGTCGAACCAGTCGTCGTAGAAGCTGTCCGGATCGGTCCGGCCCCGCTCGTAACGCAGCGACGCCGACCGCAGATGGTCCTCGGCCCGCACCCGGACCACCTCGTGGCCGCGCAGCCGGATGGGCGCCGAAAGCTGGTCGGCGAGCCCGCCCGGGTCGGCCGCATCGGCCCCGTCCAGGCCGACGCGCAGCCACCCGCGGCCCCATTGCCCCCGCGGAACCCGGCCAACCGCAAGCCGGGCCAGCTCGTCAAGCAAGGCACCGGGTGACACGGGTCGCATGGGCACGCCTCCATTCTCCCCACGCCCGGGTGCCCCGACCCCCGGGTATTTCCGCTCAGGTGCGCAGTCTTGTCGTACCCCCGGTCCAGGATGAGGCTGAACCTGACTGGCAAGGTGAACCGTGGGTGACACCGAGATGCGACAAGGAGCAGCCCGATGATCGGCAAGCTGAAGACCGTGGTGCTCGACGCCCCTGACATCGCAGCACTGTCCTCGTTCTACAGCACGCTCGCCGGGTGGACCCAGTCCTACGCCGATGACGAATGGATCACCATGCAGACCCCCGATGGTTGGGCGGTCGGTCTGCAGGCCGCGCCTGACCATGTGCCGCCACAGTGGCCGGACCCGGCCCACCCGCAGCAGTTCCACCTCGACCTGAGGGTCTCCGACATCGACACGGCCGCCCAGGACGCGGTCGAGCTCGGGGCCAGCCGGTTGGGCGGCGGCGAGACCTGGCACACCCTGGCCGACCCGGCCGGACATCCGTTCGACCTGTGCCGCAGCGAGGAGAACGACGCCACCACGATCTTCGCGGTCACGATCGACACCGACGACCCGGAGCGGCTGAGCCACTTCTACGCCGACCTACTCGGCCTGAAGCTGCTCTACGAGGGCGACGAGGGCGCGCTCATCGGCGAGGACCGCACCCAGGTCATGTTCCAGCGGGTCGCCGAGTACCACGCCCCGCAGTGGCCCGACCCCGCCCATCCGCAGCAGTACCACCTCGACATCGAGGTCGAGGACATCGCGACGGCCGAGCCCGCCACCTTGGCGCTCGGCGCGACCCGGCTGCCGGGCGAGGGCGACAACTTCCGGGTCTACGCCGACCCCTCTGGCCACCCCTTCTGCCTCGTCTGGTGAGCTGCCCGGGCTGACTCCCGTCGATCTAGGGCTTACGCACATGGTTCGATCTCCAAACGTGTGCCCAAGCCCTAGATCGACTGGCTAGAGGCCGGGTACCCGCGGCCGCATCAATCCACTCCGTAGATCTTGGACACGAGTGGTGGTTGGGGCAACCATCAGCGTCCACGATCGGAGGGCGCTCAGCTTCCGCGCCGTATGTCAGCACCGCCTGACACCACGGGCCGGGCCGGCTCATAGGTCGGCGCGTAGGAGAGCACCTCTCGGGCCGCATGTCCCGCCAATCGGTAGAACCATTCGCGCAGTTTCGGGCCAAGATTGTCGTACGTCGTGAACACGAGCCCGTGGGCGATGAGAGAGAACAGGTATTGCGCTCGCCATACCTCAGCGCTGCACCGGAGCAGCCAGTCCCGCACGCGGCCGTCCGTTCGTTAAGCCCGACGGCTCACGTAGCCCGATGGTTGCCCATGTGTCGCCAGCGAGTTGGTCTGGCAATGAGGGTGTCCAGATGACACTCAGCGCCGACGGCGTGACCGAGTACGCAGCGCTTCGTCGTGCCGGCGCGGACGAGCTACGCGCGACGGCCGACGAACGCCGCCAACCGGTCTGCCGCGGTGGCCCCATGCGGGGCCGGCTGCTCGACGCCGAACGGTCCCCCGGGCTGCCGGGCGGCACTCATCATCGGTGACGCCTGGAAGAACTCCAGCGACTGCCCGATGAGCTCGGGATCCAGGTCCGTTGACTGTCCCGTCGCCCGGGCCAGGTCCCACGAGTGGACGCACAACTCGTTGAAGCGCATGGTGACCAGGATCCGGCCCGGTCCCTCACCGAACGGGTTGGGCGTGGTCCGCTCCAGGAACCCGGGCTCGTCGAAGGCCGCGGCGAGGACCGCTACCGACGAGCGGAAGGCAGCCACGTGGTCATCGCCGAGATGATCGGCGCCGCGATCGGGTCGTTCGCCGCCGGTGGCGAAGCTCGCGAAGAGCAGGTTGCCGGTGACCACATGGTTGAGCAATTGGCGCACGGACCATTCCGTGCACGGCGTCGGGTTGTCGAGCTGGTCGGTACGCACCGCCGCGACCACACCATCGGCGAGCGTCGCCGCCCGGTCAAAGAGCACGAGAGCGTCATCAGTCATGGGCGAATCCTGTCACGACCTGAAGACGACTCATCTCCACTGATCACTTCGCCCTCGATGACGGCCGGATCGGCGTTCTGGCGGGCCTCGTCGCCGGGCGCAGGTAGGTAGCGCACGACGATGCCGGGC
Source organism: uncultured Actinomycetota bacterium (assembly GCA_963753485.1). Lineage (GTDB taxonomy): Bacteria > Actinomycetota > Actinomycetes > Mycobacteriales > Micromonosporaceae > CAWDLX01. The sequence continues at coordinate 309,475 of CAVWCL010000001.1, forward strand.
GGGCGGGCCCGGCCGACCGCCGACGTTGCGCGACCGGTCCGCGCCGCAGTGCCCGCGACGACACCACCAGCCCCGGGAGCCCCGTCGGCTGGCGCGTTCCGCTCGCGGTACCGGTGTCCCATCCGGAGCACCAGGTCGGCGATGAAGCCCATCAACCAGATCACCAGGCAGAGCGGTGGAATCGCCAGCAGCACGTATCCCCAGCCGCCGGCGGCGCCGCCGCCGCCGAAGAACTGCGGATAGCCGGGAACGGGCAGGCCGACCGCCGCGAACACCAGAAGGCAGCCGGTGACGATCGAGACAACGCGGGTACGGATGAGCACCACGTACAGCGCCAGCGGCACCCCGAGGGCCGCCAGCATGATCAGGAAGAAGCCCACCTCGCCCGGCCATCGGATCACCGCGGCGACGGGCACGCCGGTGCCGGCCAGCGCGACGGCAGCGAAGCGGAGCCTGGTCCGCGCGAGCGTCCCCACCACCGAAGTGTGGCATCGCCCCCGCCCGGCGTGGTCGGTAGGCTTGCGCCACATGGCCATCACTCCGGACACCAAGGACTGGACCTGGGTGCTGCACGCACCGTGTCCGGAGTGCGGACTCGACACGCGGACGATCGCCCGCGACGACATCCCGGCGATGTTGCGGGCCAACGCCGTGGCGTGGGCCGCCATGCTGGCTACGGATCCGAGTCGGGCGCGGCCGGAGCCGTCGCGGTGGTCGCCGCTGGAGTACGCCTGCCACGTCCGCGACGTGTTCGTCCGCTTCGACGAGCGCCTGGAGCTGATGCTCTCCCAGGATGATCCGTTCTTCCCCAACTGGGACCAGGACGCCACCGCGGTCGAGCAGCGTTACCAGGAGCAGGACCCGGCCCTGGTACGGGTGGAGCTGTCCACGGCTGCGGAGAGGCTGGCCGGGCGGATCGAGCAGGTGGCCGGCGCGCAGTGGCTGCGCCCGGGCCGGCGCAGTGATGGGGCGTCGTTCACGGTGGAGTCATTCGTGCGGTATCTCCTACACGATCCGCTGCACCATCTCGTCGACGTCACCGGCCGCCGCCTGGCCTGACCACGACCGGCTGAGCGCCGGCGGATCTGGCAACGCTCAGGTGGTTCGCCGCCGGCAGTCGACGCACGCGGTGGCGGCCGGGAACGCTTCCAGACGCTCGGCCGCGATCGGCTGCCCGCAGCGCTCGCACCGGCCGTACTTGCCCTCATCGAGGCGCTGCAGCGCATGCTCCACCTGGTCGCGCCGTTCCTTGATGCTGGCGACGAGGGAGAGCTGGTGCTCGCGCTGGGCCGCCTTCGCACCCGCGTCGACCTCGTCGTCCCCGGCCCGGTCACCGGGAGCACCGATCGTCGCGATGCTCGCGCTGGCCTCGTCGTACTCGGCCGTCAACTCGAGGTAGAGCCCCCTTAGCACCGCCTGTGCGTCGATGGTGCCCGCAGTCATGGTCATCTCCGCTCCAGGTGGTGAGGGTGTCTCGGCGTGGACACGGTGCGACTGGCATACCCGGGCCCGGGCGGGGCCCAAACGTGCGACCTCAATGCAAACCGACAGCGCTTGTGCCGCGGTCGGGGACGGCCGGAGCCTCGCGCCGGTGCATCCCCAGACGCTATGACAGCGCCCCGACCGCCGGGGCGGCTTTGGCGGCATTCCCAACCGTGAGCGCCCCTACCGCGACCATGCCGCGGCAAGCGCCGAGCCACCGGCCGTACGGGTCCGTCCGGGCCGGTCGGCGCCGGCCCGGACACATCAGGTCAGCGCGTCGACCACCTTCTGCGCGGCCCACTCGTGCTGCGCGTAGGCGTCGGGAAACGCGGAGATCTGCACCGCCTGGATGGCATAGCTGAGCGCCATGCTCTGCCAACCGGGGATAGCGACCAGGGCGTCGTAGAACTGCTTCGCGGCGTACGCGGGTGTCATCAGGTCTTTCACCGCGCCCCATCCGGTGCTCGGACGCTGCTGGAAAAGCCCGACCGAATCGTGGTCGGTGCCGCTGCCCTCATGCGGATAGTTGTAGGACTCCGGCAGCACGTTGCTGGCCAGGTTCCGCAACGCGCTCTCCTGCATGGCGCAGGCCACCGCGAGCACGTACGCGCGCTTGGGCAGCCCGAGCGCCTTGCCCTCGCCGACGATGCGCAGCGCGTTGTTCATCTGCCGCTGGGTGAGTCCGGCCACCGGCGTCGGGTTGTCGGCCGCCCATCTGGCCGCCTTCGCCTTGGCCTCGGCGGCGGCCTTCGCCGCGGCCGCCTGCTTCTCGGCCTCGGCCGCCGAAGCGGCCAGCGCCGACTGCAACTGGGCGCCGGCGGTACTGCCGGGCGTGTCGCGCAGGGCCGACCGGGAGGCGCGGTAACTTCTGTCCATTGTGGTGGTAGCTGTGTCGGTGTACCCCAACGCAGGGCCGGACGAGCCCATGCCCTGCGCCATCGCGCCCAGCGCGAGGCAGCCGAGCACGGCGGCCGCCAGCGCCGCCTTTCCCGCCGCCGGTGAGCGCACGAACGCCGTGAACATCGTGAGTGGACGGACGGCCCGACGGGCGTGGCGACCGATGAGCCGGTGAGTGGCGGCGCGGCCGTTCACCGGTGACGCCGGCACCAGAGGGACGGTGATCCGTCCGGGCGCGAGCCGGTGCGCCGCGATGCGCCGGTGGGCGGAGAGTCGGCGTACCGCCGCTCGGGTCAGCAGGGTGCGGGCCAGGCCGCGGCCCGCGCGCACCGGGGCCGGCCGCCGGCGATGGCGGACAGGACTGCCGTCGCGATCTGAGGCAGCCGTCTTGTCATGAATTTCTTCATGCGAGGGGGAATGCCGCATTGGCCGATACTAAGCAGCCAAAATCGCATAACCGCAGGTCAGAGCCGTGAGCCTCATTACACACCTGCATACGGTGATTGTCAGAATACGCATCGTAATGACGCGCATTGCATTGTGTCACGGTTTAACTACCCATAGTAACGCTACGATCGCGCGGCGCTCTGACGCGACAAGGCCGGTCGGCCACGGCAGAATGCACGACGCGGACGCACCGCCAGGGGTGGAGTGAAGATGGTGACGAGCACTATCGCGCAACGCATCGCCGACGAACTCGGCGTGCAGGAACGCCAGGTCGCGGCCGCCGTCGGCCTGCTCGACAGTGGCGCCACCGTGCCGTTCATTGCCCGCTATCGCAAGGAGGCGACCGAGCTGCTCGACGACGCCCAACTGCGCCACCTCGAGGAGCGGCTGCGATACCTGCGGGAGTTGGACGACCGGCGTCGCGCGATCCTCGAATCCATCCGGGCCCAGGGCAAGCTGGACGACGCGCTCGAGGCACAGATCATGGCGGCCGAGACCAAGTCCCGGCTGGAGGACATCTACCTGCCGTACAAACCCAAGCGCCGGACCAAGGCGCAGATCGCCCGCGAGGCCGGCCTCGAGCCGCTGGCCGACCTGCTGCTGCGTGATCCCACCCACGACCCATCACTGACGGCGGCCGGGTACGTCGATGCCGGCCGGGGGGTCCCCGATGCGGCGGCCGCACTCGACGGCGCCCGGGCCATCCTGGTCGAGCGGTTCGCCGAGGACGCCGATCTCATCGGCGACCTACGGGAGCGCATGTGGACCCACGGCCGAATCGTCTCCACCGTTCGGGACGGGAAGCGGGAGGCCGGGTCGAAGTTCGCCGACTACTTCGGATTCGAGCAGGCGTATCCGTCGTTGCCCTCACACCGCATCCTCGCCCTGCTGCGGGGCGAGAAGGAAGAGATCCTCGACCTGACGATGCAACCGGAGGAGAGCGCCGAGGCACCCAGCGGCTACGAGATCGCCATCGCCGCCCGCTTCGGCGTCGCTGATCGCGACCGCCCGGCCGACCGCTGGCTGCTCGACACGGTGCGCTGGGCGTGGCGTACCCGCATTTTGGTCCACATAGGACTCGACCTGCGCCTGCGGCTGTTCCAGGCGGCGCAGGACGAGGCGGTGCGGGTCTTCGCGACCAACCTGCGCGATCTGCTGCTCGCCGCACCGGCCGGATCGCGGACGACCATGGGTCTTGATCCGGGCTACCGGACCGGGGTCAAGGTGGCGGTGGTCGACCCGACCGGGAAGGTTCTGGCCACCAGCACCATCCATCCGCACACCGGTTCCGCCGCCCAGGCCGGCGTTGCCTCGCCGCGGTGGCAGGAGGCCCTGGCCACGCTGGCCCAGCTGGCCCGGGCGCACGCCGTCCAGCTCATCGCGATCGGCAACGGCACCGCCTCGCGCGAGACCGACAAGTTGGCGGCGGACCTCATCCGCGGACACGCAGAGCTCGGGCTGACCAAGGTCCTCGTCTCCGAAGCGGGCGCCTCGGTCTACTCCGCCTCGGCCTACGCCTCGCAGGAGCTGCCCGGGCTGGACGTGTCGCTGCGCGGCGCCGTGTCGATCGCGCGCCGGCTGCAGGATCCGCTCGCGGAGCTGGTGAAGATCGATCCAAAGTCCATCGGGGTCGGGCAGTACCAGCACGACCTGTCGGAGATCAAGCTGTCGCGCTCGCTCGACGCGGTGGTGGAGGATTGCGTCAACGCGGTCGGAGTCGATGTGAACACCGCGTCGGTGCCGCTGCTGGCCCGGGTGTCCGGCGTTGGCGAGTCACTCGCCGCCAACATCGTTGCGCACCGGGACACCCACGGACCGTTCCGCACCCGAAGGGCACTGACGAAGGTCGCGCGGTTGGGCCCGAAGGCGTTCGAGCAGTGTGCCGGCTTCCTGCGTATCGCCGATGGCGACGACCCGTTGGATGGCTCGGGCGTGCACCCGGAGGCCTACCCGGTCGTCCGGCGGATCCTGGCCGCCGCCGGCGGCGAACTGCGGGCGATGATCGGCAACTCCCTGCTGTTGCGCGGGCTGGCACCGGCTAACTTCGTCGACGACGTCTTCGGGGTGCCCACCGTGGCCGACATCCTGCGCGAGCTGGAGAAGCCCGGCCGGGATCCCCGTCCGGCGTTCCAGACGGCCACTTTCGCCGATGGTGTCGAGACTCTCGACGACCTCCGGGTTGGCATGGTGCTCGAGGGGATCGTCACCAACGTCGCGGCCTTCGGTGCGTTCGTCGACATTGGAGTGCACCAGGACGGCTTGATCCACGTCTCGGCGATGGCGAGCCGCTTCGTCAAGGATCCGCGCGAGGTGGTGCGCCCGGGCGACGTGGTGCGCGTGCGCGTCCTCGACGTGGATCACCCGCGGAAGCGGATCTCGCTGTCGCTGCGCCTCGAGGAGGAAGCCCGCGGCGCCGGGCGGAGCCGAGCCGCCCGCGCCGACGACGGCCCCACGGCGGCGCGCCCGACCGGACCACGCCCGAGCGGAGAGCGCCCGCACAGGCGGGGCGGCACCGGGCGCGACCGAGCGCCGCAGACCGCCGCCGGCCCGGCGGCGGACACCGCTCTCGCCGGCGCGCTGCGTCGGGCCGGTCTGATCTGAGCCTCAGGACTAGGCTGCCACAGTGAGCCCCGCCGCCCTGCAGGTGTCGATCGCCCACGGGGCGGACGAGACGGTCCTGGCGGTGCGGGGCGAGTTGGATACCTCGACGGCGCAGCAGCTGTCGGATGCCGTCGAGGGGGAGCTCCGCGGGTCGCCCGGTCGGATCGTGGTCGACCTCGCCGGTCTGACCTTCTGCGACTCGCTTGGCCTGGGGACCCTGATCGTGCTCAGTCGCGCGGCCCGGCTCCAGCAGACCTACCTGCTCCTTCGCAACCCCAGTCCGTTCTTCGACCGCATGCTCGACGTGACCGGGGTGCGGGAAGCCCTCAACGTCACCACCGACGGCTGACTCACCGCGGCCGTAGCTGCTCGGCGAGCTGGTCCAGTAAGGACACCAGCTCGGGCCCGGCCACCGGGTCGTCGATGAGCGTGGGGAGAAGTCCCCGCGCGCGCGTGACCAGTTCCGCCGCCGCGGCGAGCCGTCGCTCGTAGAGCTCCGCCAGCGCCGCTTGGGTGCGCGCCCGGCGGTTGCGTTCCCAGAGCTCCACCAGCACGCCGACCTTGGCCCGCAACACCCAGGGGTCGATCGGCTTGGATATGTAGTCGACCGCGCCCGCGGCGTACCCGCGCACGGCGAGATGGGCATTGTCGTCGGCCGCGGTCAGGAAGACGATCGGCACGCTACGCGTGCGCTCGCGCTGACGGATGCGCCGTGCGGTTTCGAAGCCGTCCATCTCCGGCATCTGCGCATCGAGCAGGATCAGCGCGAACTCGTGCAGGAGAAGTTGCTTGAGGGCGGCCTCGCCCGAGCTGGCGCCCACACACTCCACGCTCATCCCCTGCAGGATCGCCTCCAGCGCGAGCACGTTCTCCGGCCGATCGTCGACGAGGAGCACCTTGGGCGGGCGGCTGTCGGCCGGGTCAGTCATACCGCCTCCGCCGGGCCGCGCGCGGTCGGGCTGGTCGCCGGCTCGGCTGCGGCATCGCCGCTGACCCAGCGGGCCATCACTGCGAGCAGGTCGTCCAGGTCGACCGGCTTGGTGATGTAGTCGCTGGCGCCGGCGGAGAGGCTCGACTCACGGTTGCCGGGCATGGCCTTCGCGGTGAGGAAGACGATGGGCAGGCTCGCGAAGCGGGGATCGCGCCGGATCGCCAGAGTGGTCTCGTTCCCGTCCATCTCCGGCATCATCGCGTCCATGAGCACGATATCGACGCCCGGGTGCTCGACCAGGTGTGCGATGCCGTCGGCACCGTTGTCGGCGTAGAGCACCGTCATGCCGTGCATCTCCAGCGCGCTGGTGAGCGCGAACACGTTGCGGACATCATCGTCGATGACGAGCACCGTGGTTCCGGGCAGCTGCCGCGCGGCCATCTGGACCGCTCCGGTACGCAGGACCGGGGCAGCCACCGGGCCGGCGCCAGCCGTTGCCGCGTTACCGGCCTCAGTGGGCGCGAACTCACCGGTGGCGGGCGCCGCGGTGAGGCTCGGCAGCACGAGGTCGGTACCGCTGAGGTCGGGCAGGAAGAGCGTGAAGGCGGAGCCGGCGCCGACCGTCGAGGAGACCGAGATCGCGCCCCCGAGCAGGCGGGCGAGCTGGCGACTGATGGACAGCCCCAGCCCGGTGCCGCCATAGCGGCGGCTGGTGGTGCCATCGGCCTGCTGGAAGGCCTCGAAGATCAGAGACAGCTTGTCCGTCGAGATGCCGACGCCGGTGTCGGAGACCGTGAACGCGATGACCCGGCGGGCCGAGTCCAATGTGGTCAGACCGTGGCTGAGGCTGGGGTCGGCGGCGATGACCGACAAGGTCACCGACCCGGCCTCAGTGAACTTGACCGCGTTGGAGAGCAGGTTGCGCAACACCTGTTGCAGGCGTTGGGCATCGGTGACGAGGGACCGCGGCAGCTGGGGATCGAGCAGTACCGCCAGGCGCAGCCCCTTCTCCTCGGCCTGCGGCCCGAATGCCTGCTGCACATATCCGCACAGCTCGTCGAAGGAGATCTCACCGGGCTCGAGATCCATCCGACCAGCCTCGATCTTCGACAGGTCGAGGATGTCGTCGATGAGGTGCAACAGGTCGGTCCCGGCCCCGTGAATGGTCCGGGCGAACTCGATCTGGCGCGGTGAGAGGTTCTCGTCGCCGTTGTCCCCCAGCAGCCGCGAGAGCACCAGCATCGAGTTCAGCGGCGTGCGCAGCTCATGGCTGATATTGGCGAGGAACTCGGACTTGTACTGCGAGGCCTGTGCGAGCTGCTGCGCCTTCTCCTCCAACCTCGCCCGGGCCAGGGAGATCTCCCGGTTCTGCATCTCGATGTTGCCCTTCTGCTCGGAGAGCAGAGCCGCCTTCTCCTCCAGTTCGGCGTTCGTGCGCTGTAGTTGGCCGGACTGCTCCTGCAGCTCGAGGGCGAGCCGCTGGGACTGCGCGAGCAGCTCCTCGGTGCGGCGGTTGGCCTGGATCGTGTTGAGCGCGACGCCGATGGTGGTGGCGAGTCGCTCCAGGAATGCCAGGTGCAGGGCGGAGAACGTGGTGACCGAGGCGAGCTCGATCACGCCGAGTGTCTCACCCTCGAACAGCACCGGGTGCACGACCAGATCGGTCGGGCGGGCGTCGACCAGCCCGGTGCGGATGACGACGTTGCCCGCCCGGTCGGGCCGTACCCGGATCGCCCGCCGACCGGCCGCGGCCTGCCCGATCAGACCCTCGCCGGCGTCGAACGAACGCGGTGCATGCGAGCTGTAGCCGTAGCTGGCCGCCAGCCGCAGGCGCCCGCCGGCCTCGTCGGCCAGGAAGAAGGCGCCGAACTGGGCGTCGAGCAGCGGCGTGACCTCGGACATGATCATCCGGCACACCTCGTCGATGTCGCGCAGACCCTGCATGAGTCCACCGATGCGGGCCAGATTCGAGTCGAGCCAGCCCTGTTCCGAGTTCGACCTCGTGGTCTCCCGCAGCGTGACGATCATCTGGTTCAGGTTGTCCTTGAGCTCGGCCACCTCGCCCTGCGCCCGTACCGTGATCCGCTGGGTGAGATCGCCGCGGGTGACCGATGTGGACACCTGGGCGATCGCGCGCAGCTGAGTGGTCAATGTGGACGCGAGCTGGTTGACGCTCTCGGTGAGATCGCGCCACGTCCCCGAGACGCCCCTGACCTGGGCCTGCCCACCGAGCTTGCCTTCGGTGCCCACCTCGCGGGCCACCCGGGTGAGCTCGTCGGCGAACGACGACAGCTGATCCACCATCGTGTTCACTGTGCTCTTGAGAGCGAGGATCTCACCCTGAGCGTCCACTGTGATCTTCTGCGACAGATCACCTCTGGCCACCGCGGTGGTGACCTGCGCGATGTTGCGCACCTGCCCGGTCAGGTTGGAGGCCATGAAGTTCACGTTGTCGGTCAGATCCCGCCAGGTACCAGCCACCCCCCGCACCTGCGCCTGCCCACCGAGCTTGCCCTCGGTACCCACCTCGCGGGCCACCCGGGTCACCTCATCCGCGAACGACGACAGCTGATCCACCATCGTGTTCACCGTGCTCTTGAGAGCGAGGATCTCACCCTGAGCGTCCACTGTGATCTTCTGCGACAGATCCCCCCGCGCCACCGCCGTGGCCACATGAGCGATGTTACGCACCTGCCCGGTCAGGTTGGAGGCCATGAAGTTCACGTTGTCGGTCAGATCCCGCCAGGTACCAGCCACCCCCCGCACCTGCGCCTGCCCACCGAGCTTGCCCTCGGTACCCACCTCGCGGGCCACCCGGGTCACCTCATCCGCGAACGACGACAGCTGATCCACCATCGTGTTCACCGTGTCCTTCAGCTCCAGGATCTCCCCGCGAGCGTCCACTGTGATCTTCTGCGACAGATCCCCCCGCGCCACCGCGGTAGCCACCTGGGCGATGTTGCGCACCTGCCCGGTCAGGTTGGAGGCCATGAAGTTCACGTTGTCGGTCAGATCCCGCCAGGTACCAGCCACCCCCCGCACCTGCGCCTGCCCACCCAGCTTGCCCTCGGTACCCACCTCCCGGGCCACCCGGGTCACCTCATCCGCGAACGACGACAGCTGATCCACCATCGTGTTCACCGTGTCCTTCAGCTCCAGGATCTCCCCGCGAGCGTCCACTGTGATCTTCTGCGACAGATCCCCCCGGGCCACCGCGGTGGTGACCTGGGCGATGTTGCGTACCTGCGAGGTCAGGTTGGAGGCCAGATGGTTCACGCTCTCGGTGAGATCGCGCCAGGTGCCGGAGACTCCGGAGACCTGCGCCTGCCCGCCGAGCTTGCCCTCGGTACCCACCTCCCGGGCCACCCGGGTCACCTCATCCGCGAACGACGACAGTTGATCCACCATCGTGTTCACGGTGTCCTTCAGCTCCAGGATCTCCCCCTGCGCCACCACCGTGATCTTCTGCGACAGATCCCCGCGGGCCACTGCCGTGGCCACCTGGGCGATGTTGCGCACCTGGCCGGTGAGGTTCTCGGCCATCAGGTTCACCGCGTCGGTCAGGTCCTTCCAGGTACCGGCCACCCCGGGCACGGCGGCCTGGCCACCCAGCTTGCCCTCGGTGCCAACGGCCCGGGCCACGGTGATCACCTGCTCGGCAAAGACCCGCAGGGTATCGGTGAGGGAGTTGATGGTGTCCGCCAGCTCGGCCACCTCGCCCTTCGCCGACACGGTGATCTTGCGAGACAGGTCGCCGTCGGCGATGGCCGTGGTCACCTGCGCGATCGAGCGCACCTGACTGGTGAGGTTGGAGGCCATGGTGTTGACGGAGTCGGTGAGGTCGCGCCAGGTACCGGCCACCCCACGCACATCCGCCTGACCACCCAGCTTGCCCTCGGTCCCCACCTCCCGGGCCACCCGGGTCACCTCATCCGCGAACGACGACAGCTGGTCCACCATGGTGTTCACGGTCCGCCCGATGCGCAGGAATTCCCCCCGTACCGGGCGACCCTCGATCTCATTGGCCATGTGCTGCGACAAGTCACCCTCGGCCACAGCCGCGAGCACGCGGGCGATCTCCGTGGTTGGCCGGCCAAGGTCATCGATGAGCAGATTGACCGCGCGCACGCCGTCGCCCCAGGCGCCATCCAGGCCCTCTTCGTCGAGCCGCTCGGTGAGCCGACCCTCCCGGCCCACCAGACGGCTGATGCGCAGCAGATCGAGAATCTGGCGTTCCTGGCGGCCGATGACCTCGTTGAAGCCGTCGACGACCTCACCGGCCAAGCCGGCACGCCGGGACAGGCGCGCTTTCAGGTCCCCTTGGCGAACCCGGCGCAGCGCCTGCGCCAGCTCGACCAGGACGGCATCGGTCTCGACGTCCGGTGTCCCCGTCGGCCCCGGTGTCCGCGACCGGCCCGCGCGCTCCGCAGTGGTCATCTCGGTGCCCCTCAGGTGAGTCAGTATCTGCCACATCCTGCCTCGGTTCGGCTGGGCTTGGCGAACGCTGCCGGGTCACAAGGGTGAGGGTGACGTAGGCTCGCCGGGCGAGGGGGTGCCATCGTGTCCGTCCCTATGCTGCGCCGTCTCCGGCTTCCCCCCGCGCACGGCTCGCCGGCGCGGGCCCGCGAAGCCGTCGCGGAGTTGTTGGTCGAGGCGGAGCTGACCGCGCTCTCGGCCGAGGCGCTGCTGCTCACCTCCGAACTGGTGACCAACGCCGTCATCCATGCCGGCACCGAGATCGAGATCGAGCTGCACGCCCAGGCGGGCGGGCTGCGGGTCAGCGTCACCGACTTCGGCCCGGCGAGCGCGGCGCCGGTGATCGCCGATGTGGTTGCGGCGACGCCGGCCCACCGCTCGGCCGGCGCCGACCCTGGCCAGCGCGACGGCGGCCGAGGGCTGCACCTGGTCGCCGGGCTGGCGACCCGGTGGGGCACCAATCACGACGGCCATGGCCGGCAGGTCTGGTTCCAGCTCGACCCGCGACCAGCCGGCACGGACCCGCCGGCCGGCGCCGCGACCGGTACGGGCCCGTCGGCGGGCGGGGCCCTGCCACCGGAGCTGGATGAGGCGCTGGCCCAGCTGAGCGTGGCGGTCGGAACGCCGACGTTGGGCGGGCTGGTGCGCCGGTTGGCCCGAGCGCTCGCCGCGGCCTCGGTCACCGTCGACGTCGACCGGGCCGACGGAGCGGGCCGGGTGATCCTTGCTCGCCATACCTCGGGCCTGCCGGCGGCGGCCGACGGACGCAGTGTGCGAGTACCGCTCGCCCTGTCCCGCCCGTGGACGGGGGAGGTGACAGCGACCGGCGCCCGCGGTGCGCATGCGCCGGTGCTCACCGCACTCACCGCGGGACAGGTCGCCGTGCTGATTGAGAACCAACGACTCTACGACGCACATGACGATGCCCGCGGATGGCTGCTCTTCCTCGCCCACGCGGGCGAGCTGCTTGCCCGCTCGCTCAACGTCGACCTGATCGTCGCCCTGCTACCGCGATTGCTGGTGCCGCGGCTGGGCGAGTGGTGTGCCGTACACCTCGTCGACGCCGACGGCGACCTCGCGCTGGCCGCCCTCACCCATGCCGACGAGGAGGCGATCGCCGGCCTGACCGCGCAGCTGGACGCCGGCGGGTCGGCGTTGGTCGCCGCGCTGGGCCGTGCTGACGGCGTCACCCCGCTCGGACCACCCACCAACGGCATGACCGTCGCCCTCGCGGTACGCGATGAACGGCTCGGCGTGCTCACGGTCGGCCGGCCGCCGGGACGGCCCCACCAGCCCGACGACCTCGCGATCGTCGAGGATCTCGGCCGGCGCGCGGCCACCGCCATCGACAACGCCCGCATCCACGACACGAGTGCCCGCATCGCGACTGCGCTGCAGCAGTCTCTGCTGCCGCCGAAGCTGCCGGCGATCGAGGGTCTCGAGGTGGCCGGAGAGTACGTCGCCGCCGGCGACGGACTCGATGTCGGCGGCGACTTCTACGATCTGGTGCCGTTGCCGAGCCAGGGCTGGATGCTCGTCGTCGGCGACGTCTCCGGCAAGGGAGCCGATGCCGCCGCGGTCACCGGCCTGGTCCGTGATGTGCTGCACACCCTTGCCCGCGAGCACCACGAACCTGAGCACACCCTGCATCGGCTCAACGCGAGCCTGGTCGAGCGCGGCAGCGGCCATTTCTGCACCCTGGTGCTGGCGTTCCTCTCCGCCCCGGATGCCGCCGGCACCGTCGAGGTGCACTTGCACCTGGCCGGCCACGACCAACCGGTGCTGGTGCGCCCGGAAAGCGGGGCGAGCCTGGTCGGCCGGTGCGGCACCGCGCTCGGGCTGATGGAGGAGATCGTCTCGCCCCGGACCGTGGTCCGTCTGCGCCGAGGCGACGCGCTCGTCTTCTACACCGACGGCATCACCGAACGCCGCCGGGGGACCGAGCTGTTCGGTCACCGCCGGCTCACCGCGGAACTGGCCGCGCTGGCCGGATCGCCGGCGAGCGTGCTCGCGGCCCAGCTTCGCGCAGCCGTGCTCTCCTTCTCGGCGGTGCCGCCGCGCGACGACATCGCGATCGTCGCACTCCGCGCACGATAGGACACGGCGCGCCCGACAGGGCGCGCACAGCAGACCCGGCGCGCCTGATGAGGCGCGGCCCGGCAGGTAGGCTCGCCGGCAGGATGGTCAAGACAATCGACGAGCGGCTGCGCCGCCACCTGCGTACCTGGCTCGGGCGCTGGCCGTCAACCGAGGCCGCGGGCCACCCCGATGTCGTCGGTTCCCGCCGGCGCGAGCGTGGCGGTTGGGACGGCCGGGTGCTACCGCTGGTCGGCGTCTCGGCTCCGACCGGCACGGTGCTCTCGGTACGCCGGCGCCGGGCGTCCGCGGTCCGCGACTACGCCCGCCAGCCGGCAGTGGGTCTGGACGAAATGCTGGCGATGTTGCCCACGCTGCTCGACCGCCCTGACCGATGTGTCTACTGTGGAGTATTTCGGTGGTGCGCTCGCCCGGCCGACCTGCCGGACGCGGGCAACTGGGAGCGGGCGGACGACCCGCGGGTGCCGGAGTGGTTACGCCCGTTCGGGCACGAGGTGCTCGTCGCCCGTGATTTGGCCACCGGGATGTACCTGGCCGGGGTCGGTCTCAAACACCACGACCGGTACGGGCGGGAGGTCGCCGTCGGTACCGCCCCGGTCGCCCGGGGCCGAGGACTGGCCCGCGCTCTGGTGGCCCAGGCCGCCCGGCGGGTCCTCGACGAGGGCGCCGTCGCCACGTACCAACATGACCCGGCGAACGTGGCCTCGGCGCGGGTCGCGGATGCCGCCGGCTTCCCCGACCTGGGCTGGCGCTCGGTCGGCATGGGATAAGGGGATCCGAGCCGCAGGTCTCCCGCGCCGCCGCCGGCTTTCCCGAGCTGGGCTTGCGCTCAGTCGGCAGATGGTGAGGGATGCGGCGCAGGAGTGCGCTATATGCCGACCAATCGGTCATTCGTCGGCTTTGATGGGGCTCGCCGGCGCTGGCGTCCCCGTGCGCGCCAGCGCTTGACATCGCCGGGTCTGACCCGGTAGGCGTGGGGGCCGCGGTGCGGGAGGTGGCGGGCGGGTGTCTGAACGGTATGACGTTGTCATCGTCGGCGCCGGCTCGGCCGGGTCAGTGCTGGCCAACCGGCTCTCCGCCGACCCCTCGACAAGGGTGCTCGTCCTGGAGGCGGGCCGGCCCGACTACCCGTGGGATGTCTTCGTCCATATGCCGGCCGCCCTGGCGTTCCCGATCGGCAACCGGCACTACGACTGGCGCTACCGGTCGGAGCCCGAAAGCCACCTCGCCGGCCGCTCCATCTACCACGCCCGTGGCCGGATGCTCGGCGGGTCCAGCAGCATCAACGGCATGATCTTCCAGCGGGGCAACCCATTGGACTACGAGCGCTGGGCCGCCGAGTCAGGGTGCCCGGAGTGGGACTACGCGCATTGCCTGCCCTACTTCCGGCGGCTGGAGAACTGCCTCGCGGCGACACCGGACGACCCGCTGCGCGGCCACAATGGCCCGCTCACGCTGGAGCGTGGTCCGGCCGACTCCGCCCTCTTCACGGCGTTCTTCGCCGCCGCCACCCAGGCGGGGTACGAGCTCACCGACGACGTCAACGGATACCGGCAGGAAGGGTTCGCCGCGTTCGACCGCACCGTCCGGCGTGGCCGGCGGCTTTCGGCCGCCGGGGCGTACCTGCACCCAGCAATGCGTCGGCGGAACCTCATCGTCCGCACCCGGGCGCACGTGCACCGGGTGTGCTTCACCGGAGCGCGGGCGACCGGCGTGGAGTATGAGCGGTTCGGGCGCCGACACCGGGTGTCGGCCGGCGAGGTCATCGCTTGTGGCGGCGCGTTCAACTCGCCGCAGCTGCTGCAGCTCTCCGGGGTCGGCAACGCCGCCGAGCTCGGCACCCTGGGCATTGACATCGTGGCCGACCTGCCGGGCGTCGGGGAGAACCTGCAGGATCATCTGGAGGCCTACGTCCAGTACGCTTGCGCCCGGCCGGTCTCGATGCAGCCCTACCTGCGCTGGCGGCACCGCCCCGCGGTCGCCGCGGCGTGGCTCGTCGGGCGGCGCGGGCCGGGCGCGACCAACCACTTCGAGGCCGGCGGTTTCGTGCGCGGCAACTCCGATGTCGACTACCCGAACCTCATGCTCCATTTCCTGCCGGTCGCGGTGCGCTACGACGGGTCATCACCAGCCGGCGAGCACGGCTACCAGGTCCATGTGGGACCCATGTACTCCGACGCCCGGGGATCGGTAAAGATCCGCAGCACCGATCCCCGCCGCCATCCGGCCCTGCGGTTCAACTACCTCTCCACCGAACGCGACCGTCGTGAGTGGATAGAGGCGATCGCGGTGGCCCGAAACATCCTGAGCCAGCCGGCGCTCGGCCCGTACAACGCCGGCGAGATCTCCCCCGGCGATCGGGTGCGCACCGACGGCCAGGTTCTCGACTGGGTAGCCCGCGATGCCGAAACAGCGCTGCACCCCTCGTGCACGTGCGCCATGGGCCGCGGACCCGCTTCGGTCGTCGATCCGGCGACGCTGCGCGTGCACGGTGTCGCTGGCCTGCGCGTTGTCGACGCATCCGTGTTCCCGGCCATCACCAACGCAAACATATATGCGCCAACCATCATGGTGGCCGAACGCGCCGCGGATCTGATTCAAGGCAGACAGCCTCTTGCGCCGGTGCCGGCCGAGTTCTACCGTCACGCGGGCAACGACGTGGCGGCCAATCGGTAGCGCTCGTCGGAGCGTCACATACAGGCAACCTTGTCGAAACGTCGATCCCCGAAGATACGGTCTGTTCGCTAACACCAAGCGCCGCCCCCGCGAACCGGTCAGACCACGACCATGGACAGGTCGGCCCGGAGGGTGGCCGCCGGCACACCCCGCCCGGCAAGGGACGCAGTGACCCGCGACGTCCGTCTGGACGCATCGCGCGAGCGCTCATGCGCACAGGGAGGAGGCCGGCACGCCGTGGCACGGCACAGGCGAACCCCGGTACGCCCGGGCGAGACGTGGACCGCAGGCGAGACCTGGGCCCCCGACGCGACCCGCACGCCCGGCGACCGCGCACCCTCGACGGACACCCCGACCTCGGGTGACCTCGCCGCCACCGGCGAGATACCGGCCATCGACGGTGGTCCCCGCGGCCGACGGCGCACCATTCGCGGCCGGTTGGCGCGCATTCTCGCGCTGCCGCTCATCGCCGTGGTCGTCCTGTTGACCGTGGTCGTGGTCGACGACACGAGCGCCTACCGGACGGCGACCCAGACCAACCGGGCGGTCGGGCTGATCCTCCAAGTGGGAAACCTGGTGCACGCCCTGCAGATGGAGCGCGGGCTCGCCAGTGGACTGCTCGGCGGCGACGTCAGCTTCCGGGCCGAGATGCCCGACGCGCGTGACCAGGTCGATACCGAGCGGTCGGCCCTGCTGGCCCTGGTCGGCGGGGCCGGCGGGGCCGAGAGCGCGGCGGTCGCCGCGGCGGTGGCCAGTCTCGACGACCTGGACGGCATCCGGACCCGTATCGACGCCAACCGGGCCACCCGGACCATCGCGTTCGCCTACTTCACCGACCGCATCGCGGCGTTGAGCAACGTCGATGTCGGCGTCGATCGGTCACCCGATGAGACGCTGCGCCGGGAGGTCGCCGCCATCCAGGCGCTCGGCGAGATCAAGGAGTACACC
The DNA here is from genome assembly GCA_963753485.1 of uncultured Actinomycetota bacterium. Taxonomy (GTDB): domain Bacteria; phylum Actinomycetota; class Actinomycetes; order Mycobacteriales; family Micromonosporaceae; genus CAWDLX01. The sequence continues at coordinate 326,030 of CAVWCL010000001.1, forward strand.
TCACAGGAACGCGCCTTCCTCAATGGAGTGTTCGCCGCCGGTGGGTTCGCCGCCGGTGAGTACCAGACGTTCGTCACCATCAACGCCGAGCAGCACGCCGCCCTCACGCGGTACAACCGGTACGCCAGCGCCGCTCAACGCGACCTGCTCGCGCAGGCGCTGGACACCGGCGCGGCCCGCGAGGCGGCGTTCTTCGAGGAGCGGGCGCTCGCCGCGGTCGACCTGCCCTTCGTGGTGAGCCCACAGTCCTGGTGGTCGGCGCACACCACGCTGCTGGACGACATGCGCGAGGCCCAGAACTCGCTGGCCCGCGACATCTCCACCCGGGCCGAGGATCTGCAGGTGACGGCCGCCCTGCGGCTGGGCGTGCTGGCCGTGCTCGCGCTGCTCTGCGCCAGCGGGGCCGCCGCGCTGCTGGTCGCGGCGGCCCGGGCCATCACCCGCCCGCTGGCCGCCCTCGCGGCCGAGGCCCGCGCGGTGGCGAGTGTCCGCCTGCCTGAAGCCGTCGGTCGGATCCAGGCCAGCACTGCCGTGCACGCCCCCGATCCACCGGTACGGGTCGCGGTGCCGGACCGGTCCAGCACGGAGATCGTGGCGGTCGCGAAGGCCCTCGACAGCGCGCAGGCCACGGCGTACGCGCTCGCAACCGAGCAGGCTCGACTGCGGCGCAGCACCTCAGAGTCGCTGGCGAACCTGGGCCGGCGCAACCAGAACCTGCTGCGCCGCCAGCTCGGTTTCATCAGCCAGCTCGAACGGGAGGAGACCGATCCGTCCGGGCTGGCCAACCTGTTCGAACTCGACCACCTCGCCACCCGGATGCGGCGAAACGCGGAGAGTCTGCTGGTGCTCGTCGGCGAATCCAGCCCACGGACCTGGTCCGAGGCGCTCCCGGTCGCCGACGTCCTGCGGGCGGCCATCTCCGAAGTGGAGGACTACCGGCGGGTGACGCTGCGCCGCATCGACGACAGCTACGTCAGCGGCGCGTTCGTCGCCGGCATCGCGCACATGATCGCCGAGCTGGTCGAGAACGGACTCGCCTTCTCACCGCCCGATGTGGACGTCGAGATTCAGGGCCGGATCCTGCCCGGGCGCTACCTCATCGGCATCACCGACCAGGGTCTTGGCATGGACGCCGAGGAGATGGCGCGGGCCAATGCGCGCCTGCGCGGCGAGGAGAGCTTCCTCACCGCACCCACCCGCTATCTCGGCCACTACGTCGTCGGTCACCTGGCGCGTCAGATGGGCATCGACGTCCAGATCGCCCCCTCGCCGGTGACCGGCGTGACCGCCCGGGTCACCCTGCCGGCCAGCGTGCTCGCCATCCCACCCGCGATCGGTGGGTGGCCCGAGCCGCCGGCGGCGGGCGGGCGTGGCGTTGGACCGGACGGCGACTCCCGATCGCCGCTGGCCATCACGGCGCCGGTCGTCGAGTACGTCACCGCCGGCGGCCGCGCGGTCGCGCCGGCGATGCCGGTGCGGGCGACCGCCGGTACCGCGCGGCGCGCGAGCGCCGGCGTACCGGGGCCGCGGGTGCCCGTCTCGGCCCCGCCGGGTGCGCCCTACCCGGCCAACGGCGGCCCACCGGTACCGAACGGGGCGGCCCCGTCGCGCGGCTTCACGACGCCGCCGCACCGGGTCGGGCCAGGGCCGGAGGCCGGATACCGCACCGCCGGGGTTCCGGACGACATCGCCGCGCAGGTCGCCCACGGCAGCGGCGAGCGCACCCGCAACGGGCTGCTCAAGCGGATCCCGCGCGGTCGCGTCCCGAGCGCGGCGCCGCCGGAGCCGCCGGCCGGTGGCGAGGTGGGCGGCCCACCCGGGCTGATCGCGGCCGAGCTGCGCTCGCGCCTGACATCGCTGCGCGCCGGGGTCGCCCGTGGGGAGACCGACCACGCCGCCACCGACGGCGCGGCGAGCCGACCGGAGGCCGTGACGGCGCCCGGATCCGAGGCTGAGAGGAGCACCCATGCCCGTTGACCTTGGCACCGAGGTCGACAGTTTCAACTGGCTGCTGGCCAACTTTGTGCGCACCACCGACGGGATCCGCGACGCGGTGGCGGTGTCATCGGACGGGCTGCTCATCGCGACGTCGGAGGGGTTGGACCGCAACGGCGCCGACCACCTCGCGGCGATCGTGTCGAGCCTGTCCACATTGGGCCGTAGCGCCTCGCGCCGCTACGACTTCGACGGCCTCAAGCTCATTATGATCGAGATGAGACGGGGCTTCCTGCTCGTCTCGGCGATCCGCGGTGGCAGCTGCCTCGGCGCGATCGCCGACACCCACTGCGATCTCGGCCTGGTCGGCTACGAGATCGCGCTCCTCGCCGAGCGCTTCGGCGACCTGCTCACGCCCACCCTGATCTCCGAGTCGCGGCGATCACTGCCGCGATGAACGACAGCCGTCACGGACGGCCCGACCCGCGACCACCACCGCAGTGGGACGGGGACACCGGCCACCATCTCCCGGATCCGCGGATGATCCCGCGACCCCGGGTCCGCGAGCCGGAACCAGCACCGCCGGGCCCGCCGGCGCCGGCCCGCCTCATCGATGCCGGCGACCCCGCGGCCGGCGAGCCCGCCGACGACCGCACCCTGGTCCGTCCGTTCTTTGTCACCGGTGGCCGAACCCGGCCGCTGCACGACGGACTCCGCCTGCACACGCTGGTCACCGCGCCGCCCTCGGCATTGCATGCGCCGCTGCGGTTCGAGATGCGCCGCATTGTCGAGCTCTGCCAGTTCCCGCTCTCGGTGGCCGAGGTCGCCGCCCGGCTCGCGGTGCCGGTCGGGGTCGCCCGGGTGCTCATCGGCGATCTGCTCACCGGCGGCTACGTCTACTGCCACGACCAGGACGGCGAAGCCCTCCCCATCGATGTCATCGAAAGGATCGTCAACCGTGTCCGGGCGCTCTAGTACGACCATGGCCCCACCCATCGCGGTCAAGGTGGTGATCAGCGGCGGCTTCGGCGTCGGCAAGACCACCTTCGTCGGCGCCGTCTCGGAGATCGAACCGCTGGTCACCGAGGCCGACATGACCGAGCGCTCGGTCGGCGTGGACGACACGTTCGGGGTGGACCAGAAGACCACGACCACGGTGGCGCTCGACTTCGGCCGCATCGCGCTCGAGGAGACCCTCCTGCTGTACCTGTTCGGCACGCCCGGTCAGGACCGGTTCGCGTTCCTGTGGGATGACCTGGTCGACGGCGCACTCGGCGCGGTCATCCTGGTCGACACCCGACGCATCGAGGACTGCTTCCCCAGCGTGGACTTCTTCGAGGGGCGGGCGATGCCGTTCCTGCTCGCGGTGAACGCGTTTGAACGCGCCCCACGGTTCGACCTCGCCGAGGTCCGGGAGGCGCTGGGCGTGCCGCCGTTCGTGCCCGTACTCGAATGCGACGCGCGCAACCGGAGCTCGGTCAAGGCTGTGCTCCTCACGCTCGTCGAACAGGTGCTGGCGCACCGGCTGCAACGCCACGCCACCACGGGCGCGTCGTGACCACCTCCGGAGCCGGCGTCGAAGGGCAGGCGAAACCGAGGATGCACTCCGAGCAGACCGTCGCACGCACCACATTGGACGTGAATCGGCTGTGGAAGGTCTTCGGCCCGCCGGGCCGGCCCGGTCGCGCGGTGACCGAGCCCGCGCTCGCCGGGCTGAGCGGCGCCGAGCTTCGCGAGCGCACCGGCTGCGTGGCGGCGGTCCGCGATCTCACGTTCACCGTCGCCGCGAACGAGGTCTTCGTCGTGATGGGGCTCTCCGGATCGGGTAAGTCCACTCTGGTCCGATGCCTGACCCGGCTGATCGAGCCGAGTGCGGGCACGGTGCTCTTCGACGGCGAAGACCTCGGCGCGGCCGACGCCCGCCGACTGCGCGAACTGCGCCGGACCCGGTTCGCCACGGTGTTCCAGAACTTCGGGCTGCTGCCCCACCGGCGGGTCATCGACAACGTCTCGTACGGGCTGGAGGTGCGCGGCACCGGCCGCGAGGCGCGGCACCGGCGGGCCGCCGAGGTGCTGGAGCTGGTCGGCCTGAAGGGTCTGGAGGATGCCTATCCCGATCAGCTCTCCGGCGGCATGCAGCAGCGGGTGGGCCTGGGTCGCGCCCTCGCGGTCGACCCGGACGTGCTCTTCTTCGACGAGCCGTTCTCGGCGCTCGACCCGCTGATCCGGCGGGACATGCAGAACGAGGTGATCCGGCTGCACCACGAGGTCGGCAAGACGATGGTCTTCATCACCCACGACCTGCACGAGGCACTACGGCTGGGCGACCGGATCCTCATCATGCGCGACGGCGCGATGGTCCAACTTGGACGCCCGGACGAGGTGGTCGGGGCGCCGGCCGACGACTACGTGCGCGACTTCGTCAGCGACGTGCCCCGCTCGCATGTGCTGACATTGACCTGGGTCATGCGAGCCGTGCGCCCGGACGACACACTCGACGGCCCCCGGCTGGCCCCGGACGTGATCGTGCGCGACGCCGTCCGGGTCGTGCTCGGTGCCAACAGCCCGGTCCAGGTGGTCCGGGCTGGCGAGCTGCTCGGGATGGTCGACGCTGAGGCGATCCTGCGGGTGATCGTGGCAGAGGAAGGCCACGCCGGCTATCCCCCGAGGTCGCGATGACGAGCCCGACCGGCGTCCGGCGACGCCCCTCCCGCCTGGTCATCTGCGCCGCCGTGGTCGCCGGCTGGGTTGCGCTGTGGACGGTGCTGCAGGGCCGGGCGACCCTGGCCCTGGCCACGTTCGACACCACCGCCCTGCACGACCGGCTCACCGGGATCCGCGACTGGGTGGACGCCCACCGCGCCTCGAGCGCGTTCTTCACCGGCTTCATCGACGTCATCCGCACGGGCGTGGACCGGCTCGCCACGCTCCTGCAGGAGCTCATCAGCCAGCCCGCCTTCGGCCGGCCGGTGCCGCTGGTCGGCTGGCTCGGCGTGGTGGCGCTGGCAACCTTCGTCGGCTACGCGTTCGCCAACCTCCGCATCGCCGTGCTCACCGCGGCCGGACTGGTCGGCCTCGGCCTGCTCGGACTGTGGCCGGAGAGCATGGACACCCTCGCGATGACAATGGCGGCGGTGCTGCTCAGCCTGGCCGTTGGCATCCCGCTGGGAATCTACATCGGAGTGTCCCGGCGGGCCCGGCGGATCGCCACCCCGGTGCTCGACGTCATGCAGGCGATGCCGACCTTCGTCTACCTGGCTCCGCTCACGCTCTTCTTCCTCATCGGGCCCGGGGCCGCGGTCATCGCAACGCTGATCTACGCGATGCCGCCGATCATCCGGCTCACCGCCCACGGTCTGCGCCAGGTCGGCGAGACGGCCCTGGAGGCCGGTCGGGCGCATGGGGCCACCCGGTGGCAGATCCTGCGCACGGTTCAGCTGCCGCTGGCCAAGCGCACCATCATCGTCGGGGTCAACCAGACCACCATGGCGGCCCTCTCCATGGTGGTGATCGCTGCCTTGATCGACGCGCCCGGCCTTGGCAACACCGTGGTCCGGGCGCTCTCCGCCCTCGACGTTGGCCGAGCCTTCACCGGCGGCCTCGCAATCGTCATCATGGCCGTCGTCCTCGACCGGTTGACCACCGCGGCGAGTGTGCGGGTCGAGCAGCGCTACCGCGCATCCGTGGCGGCCCGACCGGATCGCGCGCGCCGGTGGACCACGATCGGACTTGGGGCCGGGGCCGTGGTCGCCTGTTACCTCGCCGCCACGTACTACTGGGCGGCCGAGTTTCCCGGCACCGGCGTGGCCGGCGGGTATCTCACCGACGCCGTGAACGCGATCGCCGACTGGTCCCGCCTACACCTCTACGCAGTCACCTCGGCGACCACCGACGCGGTCACCTACGGGCTGATCAACCCGTTGCAGGCGCTGCTCGCCCAGTCACCGTGGTATCTGGTCTGCGCGACTGTGCTCGCGCTGACCTGGACGCTCGCCGGCGCCCGCGCGATGGTCGTCGCCGCGGTCTGCTTGATGTTGCTGCTCGGCACCGGGCTCTGGCAGGCGGCCATGGTCACGCTCACCTCGACGGTGGTGGCGACGCTGCTCGTCATCGCCCTCGGCGTGGTCTTCGGTGTCCTGCTGGCCCGCAGCCCGCGGCTGGACCTGATGCTGCGCCCGGTCCTCGACGCGGCTCAGGTGATGCCGCCCTTCGTCTACCTGGCCCCGTTCCTCGGGCTGTTCGGATCGACCAGGCTCACCGCGATCATCGCGGCGGTGGTCTTCGCCGGGCCGGTAGCCGTGAAGATAATCGCGGACGGGGTCAGCGCGGTACCTCCGGCGGTGGTCGAGGCGGCCACCGCGTCTGGGGCCAGCCCGTGGCAGATCATCACCCGGGTCCAGCTGCCGATGGCCCGCCACGCGGTCGTGCTCGCCGCCAACCAGGGCCTCATCTACGTGCTGAGCGTCGTCGTGATCGGAGGGCTGGTGGGCGCCGGCGCGCTCGGCTACCTGGTGGTCGCTGGGGTCTCCCAGGGCCACCTCTACGGCAAGGGGCTCGCCGCCGGCGTCGCCATCGTGCTGATGGGCGTGCTGCTGGACCGGGTGACCCAGGCGGCCGCCCGCCGCGCCGGCGCCCCGCAAGCCGCGGCGCGAGGACACAGCGCCGGCTGACGTCCGTCCGGGCCGCTGGTCCGGACGGGGAACAACGCTGCCCGCGATCGGGCCGCACACTCGCGAGAGAGGATGCACAATGAGAGTACGTCGCATGTGGACGACCGCGGCCGCGGTCGGGCTGGCCGCGATGCTGGCGGTCACCGCCTGCGGAAAGAAGATTGAGCCGACGCCCGCGAACCAGGCCGCACCGTGCGGCACCGTCAACATCGCGGTGAACCCGTGGGTCGGCTACGAAGCGGACGCCGCCGTCGTCTCGTACCTGCTCAAGACCCGGCTCGATTGCAAGATCGAGTTGAAGAACCTCACCGAGGAGGTCTCCTGGCAGGGCTTCGCCTCCCGTTCGGTTGACGTCATCCTGGAGAACTGGGGACACGACGACCTGAAGAAGAAGTACATCGACACCGAGAAGGTCGCGGTCGAGATGGGTGAGACCGGCAACAAGGGCATCATCGGCTGGTACGTGCCGCCGTGGTTGGCCGCCAAGTACCCCGACATCGTGCACTCTGAGAACCTCAACAAGTACGCCGCCATGTTCAAGACCTCGGAGTCTGGCTCCCAGGGCCAGCTTCTCGACGGTGACCCGTCCTACGTGACCAACGACGAGGCGCTGGTCCGCAACCTCGGCCTCAACTTCAAGGTGGTCTACGCCGGCAGCGAGACCGCCCTCATCGAGGCCTTCAAGACCGCCGAGGAGCAGCACAAGTTCCTCATCGGTTACTTCTACGAACCGCAGTGGTTCCTCTCCCAGGTGAACCTGGTCCATGTGTCGCTGCCGGCGTACACGCCGGGGTGCGACGCCGACCCCAAGACGGTCAAGTGCGACTACCAGCCGTACGACCTCGACAAGGTCGTCAGCAAGGCGTTCGCCGACTCCGGCAGTCCGGCGGTCAAGCTGGTGAAGAACTTCAACTGGACCAACGAGGACCAGAACTCCGTTGCCCTGGACATCTCCAAGAAGGCGTCCTACGACGACGCCGCCAAGAAGTGGGTGGACGCGAACGCGGCGAAGGTCGAGAGCTGGTTCGGCTCGGCCTGATCGCGGGGCGGGCCCGCGGCAGGGGTGCCCTCCCGCACGGGAGGGCGTGCGGGAGGGCACCCCTGCTCGGCTCTTCCCGTCGATCTAGGGCGTATGCACGTGGTTCGATCTCTAAACATGGGCATACGCCCTAGATCGACGGGAAGGACGCGCCGTGGGCCGGCCGGCACCGGCCGACCGGTTAGGGTCGAGAGACCACACCGACCCAGCCGGAGGACACCGATGTCCCATACCGCCGAGGCATCCGATGCCGCTCGCCTCATCACGTCCAGCCCGACCGAGCTGGCCGCGGCGGCGGATCACGCCATTGCCGAGTCCCGCGCCCTGATCGGCGCCGTCAAAGCCGGCGCCGCCGTACCCCTGGAGCTGCTCGACTCCTTCGACGAGGCGATGGCCGCGCTCGGCAACACCGCGAACCGGGTCGACCTGGTGGCGACCACCCACCCGGAGAAGGAGATGCGCGACGCCGGCGATGCCGCCAAACAGGCCATCGCGAAGGAAGCGACCGATATCAGCCTGGACCGCGGACTCTATGACGTGCTCGCCGCGATTGACCCGGGCGGTCTCGACGCGCCGACGCAGCATTTCCTGAGCCGCACCCTGCTGGAGTTCCGTCGCGCCGGCGTCGATCGTGACGACGCGACCCGCAGCCGGGTACGGGAGCTCCAGGAGGAGCTCGTCGAGATCGGGCAGGACTTCGATCGCAACATCCGTACCGACACGCGCACCGCGCACCTGGCCCCTGACGCCCTGTCCGGCCTGCCGCCGGATTACGTGCGCGCCCACCCGGCCGGCGAGGACGGGAAGGTCGCGATCACCACCGACTACCCCGACTTCATCCCGTTCCTGACCTACTCGAGCAATGCGGCCGCCCGCGAAGAGCTTTGGCGCCTGTTCCGCCAGCGCGGCTATCCGGCCAACGTCGAGGTGTTGCGGCGGCTGCTGGAGCGCCGCTACGAGCTGGCCCGGCTGCTCGGGTACCCGGACTGGGCCGAGTACGCCGCCGAAGACAAGATGATCGGCAGCGCGCAGAACATCGCCGACTTCATCGAACGGATCGCGGCCGCCGCCCACGACCGGGCCGAGCGTGACTACCGGCAACTGCTCGAGCGCAAGCGCGTCGACCAGCCCGACGCCGACGCGGTGTTCAGCTGGGACACGTCCTACCTGGACGACAAGATAAAGGCGGAACAGTTCGCGCTCGACACCCAGGCCATGCGCCCCTACTTCGAGTACGGGCGGGTCAAGGCCGGCATCCTCGCGCTGGCCGGGCAACTCTTCGGGATCGAGTTCCGCGCCCGCGCCGACATCCCGGTCTGGCATCCGGATGTTGAGTGTCACGAGGTGTTCGCCGACGACCGGCTGATCGGGCGGATCTTCCTCGACATGCACCCGCGGCCGGGCAAGTTCAACCACGCGGCCTGCTTCGGCATGACCACCGGCAAGGCCGGCCGGCGCGTCCCCGAGTGTGCGCTGGTGTGTAACCTGCCGCGGCCGGGCGAGGAGCCGGCACTGCTGCAGCACTCCGACGTGACCACATTCTTCCACGAGTTCGGCCATCTGCTGCACGGCGTGCTCGGTGGCCAGACCCGGTGGTCGGGTACGAGCGGGATCTCGACCGAGTGGGACTTCGTGGAGGCGCCGTCGCAGCTGCTGGAGGAGTGGGTGCGCGACCCGGCGACGCTGGCCGGTTTCGCGGTCCACTACCAGACCGGCGAGCCGCTGCCGGCCGAGATGGTGACCCGGCTGCGCGCCGCCGACGAGCTCGGCAAGGGCCTGTTCGTACGGGTGCAGATGTTCTACGCCTCGCTGAGCTACGAGCTGTACCACCGCGATCCGGCCGGCATCGACCCGGTGGCCATCGAAACGACCGCCCAGGAACGGTTCACGCCGTACCGCCACGTTGACGATACGTACCTGCACCTCGGCTTCGGCCACCTGGACGGCTACTCGGCGCTCTACTGCACGTACATGTGGTCGCTGGTGATCGCCAAGGACCTGTTCACGGTCTTCGCCCGGGAGGGGCTGCAGTCGGTGCCGACGGCCGCCCGCTACCGGGATACCGTGCTCGCCCCCGGTGGCTCCGCGCCCGCGGCCGAGCTGGTGCGCACCTTCCTCGGCCGCCCGTACGACTTCGCCGCCTACCAGGCGTGGCTGGACGCGGACTGACCGGCATCGTGGGCGCGCCCGATGGTGAACCGCGTCGCAGGTGACGTTTGAAGATCGGGGCGGGGCGCGGCGGAGGGCAGTGTGACTGCGCTGACGCGCGTAGGACATCGATCTCCGGTCAGGACCAGCGGACCTGGGCCCGCTCCCGCCACAGCGCCACCAGGGTCTGGTCGCCGGTAGCGGCCAGCTCGCCCCGGTTCCACAGACCCAGATAGACCGCGTTTGCGCCACCGGTCACCTCGGCGTCGGCTGTGGCCGGCGTCGGGGTGCGCCGAGCCTGCGGTCCCTCCGGGCCGATCTCCACGAGCCAGGATGCGTCCACATCGGAGAGTACGACCGCCAGGGTACGGGCGGGGTCGGCGCGCAGCCGGCCCCGGTTGCGGCTGAAGAAACCCACCAGCAGCTCGTCGATGCCGTCGACGGCAAAGTCCGCGGGCACCGGATCCGCCGCCCCGACGGCCAGCTGGGCGTCGACGCGGTGGATCGTCGTCTCGTGCGCCTGACGGCGGGCCCAGAAGGCACGGGGCGAGGGCGCGGGCAGAAACGTCGAGCAGTGCAGATCCGTCGGTGCCGCCTGCAGCGCGGCCACGATGCCGCGGGCCCCGTCGCGCAGCCAGGAGACCAGCCCGGCGTCGTCGGGCAGGCTTCCCCACACGTTCTCTGCCTCGTCGGCCGTGAACGGCTCCAACCGGGCGCCGCCGACGTACGCCGCCGCCCACCGGTGCACCCGACCCATGTGGTGGGCCAGCTCCCGGACGGTCCACTCCGGACACGTGGGCGGCTTCCCCTCCAGGTCGGCCGCGGCCACCGCCGAGATCAGCAGGTCGCCCTCTCGCTCCAGCGTGGCGATGTGGTCACCGATCAGCATGCCGCCATGGTGGCACTGGCGCCCCGGTCCAACGGCGCCGGGGCCGGGTTACGCCGGTGGCGAACGACGGTTGCCCGCGGTGGTGGTGGCGGGGTGAGCTGAGGCATGCGTGTGGTGATCCTTGGCGGTACCCGGTTCATCGGTCGGCGGATCAGCTCGGAGCTGCTCGCCCGCGGTGACGAGGTCATGCTCGTGCACCGCGGCGAGACCGAACCGATTGAGCTGGCCCCGTGCCGGCACCTGCACGTGCCGCGCGCCTCGTTCGGCACGGTGGCGACCGAGGTCGCCTCGTTCCGCCCGGACGCCGTGGTCGACATGCTCGCGATGACGGCGGCCGACGTCGAGGCAGTGCTGCCTCACCTGCCCGACACCCAGCTCGTGGTCACCTCCAGCATGGACGTCTATGAGGCGTTCTGGCACGTACTCAACGAGCGCGAGGGGGAGCCGCTGCCACTGAACGAAACCTCGCAGGTGCGCACGGTCCGCTACCCGTACGCGGAGATCGGCAACCGTCCCGATGACTACGACAAGCTGGACGTCGAGCCGGCGTACCTGGACCGCGGCGCGACCGTGTTGCGGCTGGCGATGATCTACGGCGAGTATGACCCGCAGCGGCGGGAGGAGTTCATCCTGCGCCGCGTCCGGGCCGGTCGTCGTCGCATCCCGGTCGGCCCGGGCTCGTGGCTGTGGACCCGGTGCTATGTCGGTGACGTTGCCACCGCTGTGCTCGCCACCCTGGGCAATTCCGCGGTCGCCGGCGAGGTGCTCAATATCGGTGCGCCGGCGGTCCGCTCGATGCGCGGCTGGGCCGAGCAGATCCTGCACGCGGCCGACCATGAGGCCGAGCTGGTAACGGTGCCGGAGGCGCTGGTGCCCGAGGATCTCGGCATCACCCGCACCGTGGCCCAGCACCTGCTCGTCGACGCCGTGAAGGCGACCGCGCTGCTCGGCTGGAGCCCGGCCGACCCGGCCGCCGGGCTGGCCGCGTCGGTGCGCTGGCATCTGGCCAACCCACCAACCGACAGCGATCCCGACTTCAGCGCCGACGACGCCGCTCTCGCCGCCGCTTGACCCGTCAGCGCACGGCGTCCATCTGGCGCAGTTCCTTCTTCATCTCCGCGACCTCGTCGCGGATGCGGGCGGCCAGCTCGAACTGGAGCTCGCGCGCGGCCGCGAGCATCTGGTCGGTCAGCTCCTGGATCAGCTTGGTCATCTCCGCCCGCGCCATTCCCTCGGTCGCCGTCGAGATGGCCCGCGACCGGCTGCGGGTCTCCTTCACCGGTGCCTTGCCGCGCGACATTTGCCGGCCGGCGCCACCGATGATTGCCCCGCCGGGACCGTGTCCGGCCAGGGCGCCCTCGGTGTCTTCAGCCTCCCGGTAGATGTCATCGAGGATGTCGCCGATCTTCTTGCGCAGCGGCTGCGGATCGACGCCGCGCTCCACGTTGTACGCGACCTGCTTGGCCCGGCGCCGGTTGGTCTCGTCGATCGCCGCGGCCATCGAAGGTGTGATCTTGTCGGCGTACATGTGGACCTGGCCGGAGACGTTGCGGGCGGCCCGGCCGATGGTCTGCACCAGCGACGTTCCGGAGCGCAGGAACCCCTCCTTGTCGGCGTCCAGGATCGAGACGAGCGAGACCTCGGGGAGGTCGAGTCCCTCGCGCAGCAGGTTGATGCCGACGAGCACGTCGAACTCGCCCTGGCGCAGTTCCCGCAGCAGCTCGACCCGGCGCAGCGTGTCCACTTCGGAGTGCAGGTACCGCACCCGGATGCCGTGCTCCAGCAGGTAGTCGGTGAGGTCCTCGGCCATCTTCTTGGTGAGCGTGGTGACCAGAACCCGCTCGTCGCGGTCGGTGCGCGTACGGATCTCGTGCATCAGGTCGTCGATCTGGCCCTTGGTGGGCTTGACCACCACCTCGGGATCGACCAGCCCGGTCGGCCGGATCACCTGCTCGACCACCTCACGCCGGGCCTTGCCGAGCTCCCATGGACCCGGCGTGGCGGACAGGTACACGGTCTGGCCGACCCGGTCGGTGAACTCGTCGAAGCGCAGCGGCCGGTTGTCGGCGGCCGACGGCAGCCGGAACCCGTGCTCGATGAGGGTGCGCTTGCGCGACGCGTCGCCCTCGTACATCCCGCCGATCTGCGGCACGGTCACGTGCGACTCGTCGATGACGGTGAGGAAGTCGTCGGGGAAGTAGTCCAGCAGGCAGTGTGGTGGGCTGCCGGCCTCGCGGCCATCGATGTGGCGGGAGTAGTTCTCGATGCCCGAGCAGAACCCGACCTGGCGCATCATCTCCAGGTCATAGGAGGTGCGCATCCGCAACCGCTGCGCCTCCAGCAGTTTGCTCTGCCGCTCCAGCTCGGCCAGCCGCTCCTCCAGCTCCGCCTCGATGCCGCGGATCGCCCGCTCCATGCGCTGCGGGCCGGCGGCGTAGTGGGTGGCCGGGAAGATGAGCAGCTGCTGGGCCTCCTTCACCACATCGCCGGTGAGCGGGTGCAGGTAGTACAGCTTCTCCACCTCGTCGCCGAAGAGCTGGATCCGGATCGCGAGCTCCTCGTAGGCCGGGATGATCTCCAGAGTGTCGCCGCGCACCCGGAACGTGCCGCGGTTGAAGGCCATGTCGTTGCGGGTGTACTGGATGTCGACCAGACTGCGCAGCAGCTGGTCGCGGTCCAACTCCCCGCCGACGTCGACCCGCACCGACCGGTCCAGGTACTCCTCCGGCGTACCCAGGCCGTAGATCGCCGACACGGTCGCCACCACGATGACGTCGGCGCGGGTCAGCAGCGACATGGTCGCCGAGTGCCGCAGCCGTTCCACTTCCTCGTTGATGGAGGAGTCCTTTTCGATGTAGGTGTCGGTCTGCGGGATGTATGCCTCGGGCTGGTAGTAGTCGTAATAGGAGACGAAGTACTCGACCGCGTTGTTCGGCATCAGTTCGCGGAACTCTTTGGCCAGTTGGGCGGCGAGTGTCTTGTTCGGCGCGAGCACGAGCGTGGGCCGTTGCAGCCGCTCGACCAGCCAGGCGGTGGTGGCGCTCTTGCCGGTGCCGGTGGCGCCGAGCAGCACGGTGTGCCGTTCACCGCGGCGGATCCGCTGTTCCAGGTCGTCGATCGCGGTGGGCTGGTCGCCGGAGGGCCGGTAGTCGCTGACCACCTCGAACCGCCCATCCAGTCGCGGAATCGCCAAACTCATGCGCCAAACCTACGCCGGGGCACCGACAACCTGCCCGCGTACACATTCTCACTCAGGGTTGTCAATCCTTACGGAAGATTACGATTGTATGTCCCACTCGTGCGCGCTAACGTCGACCCGTAGGCCGCCCGCGGCGGCCGACCGGTACGACAAGGCCTCCACACCGGTCTGGTCGAAGCCGGCGCTCGGGTCCGCAGCCCCGGAGACGCGCAAGCGTCCCGTCGGGCTCCCCAGCGGATGAGCGCGGTGCGCGCACTTCGGTGCGTCGCTCCGACTCACCGGCCGTCGCGGGTGGCCCTCTCGTGTTCGTCCGGCTCGGGTTCGCCCCGCTCGTGTTCGTCCGGCTTGTGTTGGGGCGTGTGTTCGCCCCGCTCGCGCGCCTCGGCGCAGGGCACGATCCGCTCCCGCCAAGCCTCGTCGACCGCCGCCCGCAGCTGCGCGAGCGTGCCGTCGTTGACGATCACGACGTCGGCCACGGCTCGCCGCTGGGCATCGGTGGCCTGGGCCGCCATCCGGGACCGGGCCTCGTCGGCGGTGAGTCCGCGGGCGGCGGCCAGCCGCTCGATCCTGCGCCCCTGGTCGGCCAGCACCACCACGACGAGGTCATAGCTCGCGGCGAGGCCACTCTCCACCAACAGCGGCACGTCGTTGACCACGACCGCGTCCGGGGGCGCCGATGCCACAAACTCGGCGACCCGCGCCCGCACCCGCGGATGGACCAGCGCCTCCAACCGCCGACGCGCCGATTCGTCGCCGAACACCAGGCCGGCCAACGCCGCCCGATCCAGGCTGCCGTCGGAGCCGAGGACGCCGGCGCCGAATTCCGCGACCACCTCGGCCAGACCGTCGGTGCCGGGCGCGACCACCGCCCGCGCCTGCTCGTCGGAGTCGACCACGAGGGCACCGAGCTCGGCCAGCCGGGCGGCGACGGTGCTCTTGCCCGAACCGATGCCGCCGGTGAGCCCGACCATGAGCATGCGGCCAAGTCTGCCAGAGCGCCGATCCGGCTCCGCCGTTGAGCGCGGCCGGCCCGATACCGGACCGCCAACCGCGCGGGCCCCGCAAACAGCGAGGAGGGCCGGCCCCGCGGGAACCGGCCCTCCTCGGTCGGGTCGTTCAGCTCTTGCCGCCGGCCAGCTTCTCCTTCAGCGCGGCGAGCGCCTCGTCGGTGGCGAGCGTGCCCTGCGGCTCCTCCGCGGGCTTGGCGGCCGGAGTCGGCTGGTTGGCGGCCGCCGGCGGCGGCGCGGCCGGTGCCGGCGGTGCCTCGGCGTCGGCGGCCCGAGCACTCTGCACCTGCTTGGTGTGCGCCTCCCAGCGCTGGCGGGCCTCGGCGTACTGGCCTTCCCACGCCTCACGCTGCTTGTCGTACCCCTCCAGCCACTCCCCTGTCTCGGGGTCGAAGCCGTCCGGGTAGACGTAGTTGCCCTCGGCGTCGTAGGTGGCGGCCATGCCGTACAGGGTCGGGTCGAAATGCTCCTCGCCCTCGACGAAGCCCTCGTTCGCCTGCTTGAGCGAGAGCGAGATCCGCCGCCGCTCCAGGTCGATGTCGATCACTTTGACCATGACGTCCGAGCCGACCTGCACCACCTGCTCGGGGATCTCCACGTGGCGCTCCGCCAGCTCGGAAATGTGCACCAGTCCCTCGATGCCGTCGTCGACCCGCACGAACGCGCCGAAGGGCACCAGCTTGGTCACCTTGCCGGGCACGATCTGTTGGATGGCGTGGGTGCGGGCGAATTGCCGCCACGGGTCTTCCTGGGTCGCCTTGAGCGAGAGCGAGACGCGCTCCCGGTCGAGGTCTACGTCGAGCACCTCGACCTCGACCTCCTGGCCGACCTCGACCACCTCGGACGGGTGGTCGATGTGCTTCCAGGACAGCTCCGAAACGTGCACCAGACCATCGACACCGCCGAGGTCCACGAAGGCCCCGAAGTTCACGATGCTGGAGACCACGCCCTTGCGTACCTGGCCCTTGGCGAGCTTGTTGAGGAACTCGCTGCGCACCTCGGACTGGGTCTGCTCCAAGTACGCCCGGCGGGAGAGCACGACGTTGTTTCGGTTCTTGTCCAGCTCGATGATCTTTGCCTCGAGCTCGCGCCCCACGTACGGCTGGAGGTCGCGCACCCGGCGCATCTCGACCAGCGAGGCGGGCAGGAAACCGCGCAGCCCGATGTCGATGATGAGGCCGCCCTTGACCACTTCGATGACGGAGCCGCGGACCACGCCGTCGTCTTCCTTGATCTTCTCGATCGTGCCCCAGGCGCGCTCGTACTGCGCCCGTTTCTTGGACAGGATGAGGCGCCCTTCTTTGTCCTCTTTCGTGAGAACCAGGGCCTCGACGTGGTCTCCGACCTTCACGACCTCGGCGGGATCGACGTCATGCTTGATCGACAACTCGCGCGAGGGGATGACGCCCTCGGTCTTGTAGCCGATGTCGAGCAGGACTTCGTCCCGGTCGACCTTGACGACAGTCCCTTCGACAATGTCGCCGTCGTTGAAGTACTTGATGGTCTCGTCGATGGCGGCGAGGAACGCTTCCTCGGAACCGATATCGTCGACTGCGACTTTGGGTGCGGCCGGGGTGGTCTCGATGCTGCTCGTCATGTGGGCAGTTGCTCCGGTGGATGGGTGTCGTACGACGGGGCACGCTCGCGGGCCCGCCGCCGCATGCTCCCGCCCGAACAAATGATCATGGGAGTGTTGACGAAGACTACGAGCCTGCTCCCTGCCGAGGTCGCAGCCCACGAGTGCGCATCGAACAGCTTACGCTGCCCGGTACCGGACGGTCCAACCCTCCCCGAAGGAGAACGTTCGGTGGACACAGGACGGAAGAGACAAACGTTACTCAGGTGACGAGCCGTCAGATCATCGGTCAGCGTGGCGGCGCCACGCGCTCCGGCGCGGGGTGCCGATCGCGGGCCGAGCCGCCGGCGTGGGGACCCGGACGCGGCCGGCCGGGCCCCCACCCTTTACGGCGCGATGGCCAACGCGCTCAACGTCCAGTCGTCGTAGCGCGCGGTGATCCCGGCGCCCACCTGGGCCACCTGGACGACCACCGAATGGGTACCGGTGGCACTCACGGTTCGGGTGCGCTGCATGCTGTGCGACTCCCAGGACGCCCCGGTCTCCCGGTTGGCGTCGGTGCTGTCGAACGCGAAGTCGGTGCCGGCGACCGGCTCGGCCTCAGTCCCGTCGATGAGGATGCGCACCGAGCACCACCCACTCCCGCCCGAACAGGCACTCTCAGCCGAGAACGTGGCCAGGATGAAGCTGCCGGCACCGGCGAAGACCGAGCTCGAGCCCAAGGTGACGAAGCTGGTTCCGGTGAACGAGGAAGCAGCGTTCTGGGTGCGGACCGTGGTGTGGCTCACCGAGGATCCGCTCTTGAGCGTGGTCGCGGCGATGGCCACGCCCGCTCCGCCGAGCAGCAACGCGAGCGACGCGAGCGCGACCACGGCTATTCGACGTTTCCTGAGCACGCGCATGAAAGTCTCCTTGAAGTCCTGCCCCACGGGGGCAACGAGCACGTCAAGAGGCCTAACGATCTACGTTTGTGCAGGTGATGGCTGCGCTGAGGATCCACAATGGATCGAACTCGGCCGGCGCGACGGACCCCGGGCCCGCCAGCCGGGGGTCGCCGAGCTCGCCCGCGCCGGCACCGGCGACTGATCCGGGTGCCCGACGCTGGAGGTCACCGGGGTCCGGCTGAGCACGTCTACGTCGAGACCACCGTCTTCCCGAGCAACAACGCGAACCACGCGCTGGCGACCGGGACGGTGGCCGCGGTGCTGCGTTACCCGGATCGGCAGGCGGTCCTGGCCGCCGCGTGACGACCGGCCTGGCCGTCTCCGGTACGGTCTGGTCAAACCCAAGGGAGGCGTGATGGCGGTGCAGTCAGATGCGGCCGGCGGAGAGCCGCCGCAGCCGGCGTCGTTCGATTTCGATACCTCCGTCGCGCACCCGGCCCGGGTGTACGACTACTGGCTCGGCGGGCGGGACAATTTCGCGGCCGACCGTGAGGCGGCCGAACGGGTGCTGGCCGCGACCCCGGGGCTGCGCACGCGGGTACGCGCCAACCGAGCGTTCCTGGCTCGGGCGGTGCGCTACCTGGCCGGGCCGGCCGGCATCCGCCAGTTCCTGGACATTGGCACCGGTATCCCCTCGGCGAACAACACCCACGAGGTTGCCCAGTCGGTGGCTCCGACCGCGCGCATCGTCTATGTGGACAACGATCCGATCGTGCTCACCCACGCCCGGGCCCTGCTGACCAGCAGCCCGGACGGGGCAACCGACTACGTGCAGGCCGACCTGCACGACCCCGACCCGATCCTGGCCGCGGCCCGCGGAACCCTCGATCTCCAGCAGCCGGTGGCGGTGATGCTGCTCGGGGTGCTGCACCTCATCCAGGACGCCGAGGATCCGTGGGCGATCGTCGCTCGCCTGATGGCGGCCATGCCGGCGGGCAGCTACCTGGCCATCTCGCACCCCGCACTGGAGATCAACCCCGGCCAGCAGGAGGCGCAGAAGCGTTACAACGAACGGGTCTCGACGCCGCAGACCCTGCGTACCCACCCTGAGGTGGAACGTTTCTTCACCGGCTTGGAGCTGATCGAGCCGGGGCTGGTGCAGGTGCACCAGTGGCGGCCCGAGCCAGGCGACCCGGTACCCGAGGACGGCAAGTCCGCGCACGGCGGGGTCGGTCGCAAGCCCTGACCCTCCCGCACTGCGTGGGCGTGGCCGAGCCACGCCCACGGTCACATCCGGGCCGCCAGGTGCCGTTGTTCTGGGCCGGGTCGACGCCGGGCGTCGCGCCGACCCGGCGGTCTGTGTGCATGGCCGCGCCTTCCCGATAGGCGTGCCACACCGTTGCGGGCCCGGCGGAGTAGCCCTTGCCACCCGCGCCGCCGACCGCGACCATGGCAGCGAAGGCGGGTCATCGATGAGAACCCTGCGCGCTTGCGCAATCGCCGCCGTCGTCATCGCGGCGGTGGCGGCAATCGCCGCACTCGCGGTCTCGGACGGTGCGCAGGCGACCGGATACCGCCAGACCTACCTTCAGCTCAACCTGTGCGGCAGCGCCTGCAACCGTGGCGGCCTGGCGGTCGTCCTCCCCCTCGAGCAGGCCATCGAGGACCGGGCACCCTTCGCGGTGACCCTCAACGAGGTCTGCGAGAACCAGTACGCGCGGCTGCTGGCCGACCTCACCTCGTACCAGGGCCGCTTCGACCCGACCGGGCCGCGCTGTCGAAACGGCGCCCGCTACGGCAACGCCGCGCTGGTACGGGCGGCCAGCGTGCACCTGGTCGGCAGCTGGCTGCTGCCCGATCCGGCCGGCGACGAGACCCGCCGCCTGATGTGCCTGGGCACGGACCCGCCCGAGGGAGGTTCCATGATTGTCTGCGTCACCCACGTGTCGAACGTCCTGGGCAACATCGCGGCCGAGGTGAGCGCGGTCGCGGACATCCTGCGCGGCCTCGACCGCGGCACCCCGCTGCTGCTCGGCGGGGACTTCAACACTGATCCGGGCGACCCCCGATTGGATGCGCTGTTCAGTCCGTGCTACCCGGCCGGCACGGGCACGTTCGACGAGGCGGACTCGGCCGGCTGCGCGCCTCGGACCACGCTCGGCACCGCGGCCGGCTCGGACATCGTCAACGAGCAGACCTACAAGCGGCACAAGTTCGACGACATCTTCCTGCGCAGCGGTGCCTGGAGCTCCCCGAGCGCGGAGGTCGCGGACGTGGTGAACGGACTCTCCGACCATCGCGCCCTGTGGGCCACCGCAACGCTGCGCCATGCCCCACCAAAGGCGTCGGGGGTCAGCTTCCTGACTGTTTGGAACTTATGCGGCTTTAGGGGTGGATTATTGCGTCTTGATGCGATCAAATCTCCCCGTGAATCGAACCTTCTCCCCGTTCTTGGCCGGCCGGTTGGGCGCTCGTCGCCTGCGTGCGCTCACCGCCGGCGCCATCGTGTCGGTCCTTACCGGTCTTCTCGTGCTGGCCTACGCCGGCGCAACTACCGCCGGATACGCGGTCGCGCCCGGGCTGGCTTCCCCGACGTGCCGGCTGACACCGCACTCGCCGAGTCCTCGGGCGCCCAGCTCCGGCTCGCCCAGTCCGGCCTCCCCGACGTCCCGGCCGTCGCCACGGCCGACGCGTCCGCTCTGCTCGACACCTTCGCGCGGCAGCCGCGCCCGATCGACAATCGAAGCCCCGACGCCGGACGCGTCGTCGCCGACGCCGGACGCCTCCTCGCCCACGCCGGACGCCTCGTCGCCCGCGCCGTCGCTGACGCCCGACCCGACGCCGACGGAGTGCGAGTACCGGACGGTGCCCGCCCGGGCCGCGGCCGCGGCAGTTGGGCAACTGCGGGCGGTGGCCTTCACCGAAGAGGCCCGAGATCCGGCCTGCACGGGTCGGCCCCACCTGCCGGTCACCGGTAAACCGGCCGGCGCGCTCGCCTGGCTCGGCTTGGCGATGATCGCGTTTGGCGTCCTGCTCGTCGCGGTGACCCGGGTGCTGCGGCCTCGCCGGGGCGTGGCCAGGTAGCGCTCGCGCGGCCTCGCCGGGGCGTGGCCGGGTAGCGCTCGCGCGGCCTCGCCGGGGCTCAGCTTGTTTGTGCCGGCGGCCGGTGTGCCGGCGGCCCTTCGCCTCGGCTACCCGTCCCACCATCGCAGCACGCTCAGCACCCGGCCGGTGTTCCACCGACTCGGGCCCGGCGGCTCCATCTGGAACCATTGCCGGCCCGGGTACTGGGCGTAGGTGGACCACCGGCCGTCCCGGCGGCGGGCACCCCGGACCAGCTCGATGGCGTCGCCGAGCCGCTCGTCGCGTTCGGCGCCGCTGTGGCAGAAGTGCTCCAAGCCACGCAGCACATCGAAGTGCCACTCCGGGAAGGCTGGGAAGCGGGTGCTGGCCGCGACGGCCACCGCCCCGGTGCGGTGCGACCGGTACAGCCGGTGGACGAGGAAGAACTCCTGCCCACGCCGTACCGGCTCGTCGACGTCGACCGGCCCGCCGGTGCGCCGGTAGCTGTCGAGTGCCTCCAGCGCCTGGATCGTGGTGTGAAACGAGCTGTGCTTGTGCTTGTCGGTCAGGGTGGCGCAGTTCCAGCCACCATCGGCCAGTTGCTGGTCGAGCAGGTGCTCGACGGTCGCGTCCAAGCGCGGCGCCGGGTAGCCGTGAGCCGTGGTCAGCCGGACCAGGATGCCGACGATGCAGGTCTCGGGCACCCGCCAGCGCGCCTGCCACTCCCACAATCGCTCGCAGCCTCGCAGAGCGGCGGGGTGCCGGACCGGCAGGCCCAGCCAGAGCAGGTGCAGCAGGGTGTACGTTGTCGATGTCCACTTAGGAGAGTAGACGCCTTCGCCCCAGCCACCGTCCTGGTTCTGCAGCGCCAGCAGCTGAGCGCCCCAGCCCTCGGTGGCGACCCGGCGTCGCTCGCGGGTTATCCGCGGCGCCGGAGCGTCGGCCAGGTCGCGCAGGGCCCGCCACCGGATCGCCGGATCGCCCTCGAGCAGCCAGACGAGCAGCTCGTCGTCGACCGTGGTACCCATCCCGACATCCTCGGGTGATCCACTCACAAAGTCGAGCCCCTCGGCTGTCCGCGCGCGCAGGCGTCCGCGCGCAGGCGTCCGCGCGCAGGCGGCCCGCCGCGCCGCGCGGGTTACGCTGCCGGCGTGCTCGCGGACGTCATCGTGGTCGGGCTGGGCAGCATGGGCGGCGCGGCGGCCTGGCAGCTGGCCCGGCGCGGGCTGCGGGTGATCGGGCTGGACCAGTTCCACCCGCCGCACGCCGGCGGCGCCCACGCCGGTGAGTCACGGATCTTTCGAATGGCCTATATGGAGGGTGCGGGGTACGTGCCGTTGCTGCGCCGGAGCGTCGAGCTGTGGGCCGAGCTGGCGGCGGCGACCGGGTCGACGGTGTTGAGCACCACCGGCGGACTGATGCTCGGCCGCCCCGACTCGGTCGCCGTCGCCGGGGCGCACCAGGCCGCCTTGGCCTGTGGCCTGGCCCACGAGCTGCTCGACGCGGACGCCATCCGGCACCGGTTCCCGGCCTTCGCGCCGGCGCCGGACGAGATCGGCCTCTTCGAGGAGGCGGCCGGCGTGCTTCGACCGGAGCAGACGGTCACCGCGCACCTGGAGCTGGCCCGCCGGGCGGGGGCGCAGCTGCGCCTCGGGGTCCCGGTGCTCGGCTGGCGGGCCGGCCCGGACGGGGTTGTCGTCGCCACCGGGGAAGAGGAGCTGCACGCCGGCTGGCTGGTGCTCGCCCCGGGGCCCTGGGCAGCCCAGCTGACCGAACTGAACCTGCCGCTGCAGGTGCAGCGCCGGGTCCAGTTCTACTGGGCCCCGCAGCCGCTCGCGCCGTACCAGCCCGACCAGTTGCCGGTCTGGATCTGGGAGTTCGGGCCGGGGCTGGCCGCGTACGGCCTGCCCGCCGTCGATGGCCGGGTCAAGGCGGCCATGCACCACGGCGACAATCCCGCCGATCCCGCCATGCCGCTGGCCCCGGCCTCCGCGGAGGAGATTGCGCAGATGCGCGCCTGGCTGGCGAGCCGTCTGCCGGGTCTGGCCCGGGCCGAGCTGGTCGGCTCGACGCCGTGCCGGTACACCCTCACCCCTGACGGGCACTTCGTCGTCGGCCTGCATCCGCACCATCCCCGTACCGTGCTGGCCTGTGGATTCTCCGGGCACGGTTTCAAGTTCGTGCCGGTCATCGCGGAGATCCTGGCCGATCTCGTCACCACCGGCAGCACCCGCCACCCCATCGGGCTGTTTGACCCGGCCCGGTTCGGCCCGCCCGACTGGGACCCGGCCTGATGCCACATGCGGCCTAAGTCTGAGCACCGTCCTACTGGATCGTGTTCAGACCACGGACCTGAGGAAATCGATCACTCCGCGACCGTGCCCCGCCGCTGGCCCGAACCGCCAGTCCAATTGCCCGTCTGGACTTGGGAGTTCGGGCGGGTCTGGCCGCAAGGCGACTCACGCCGTTGACGCACCCTCTTGGCATAAGGTACATCCAGCTAGTGACCGCCGGCGCCGTTGAGAAGGACCAGCCATGAAGGCCTATGACCTACTACGCGACCTGCAGCTGGGCGAAGAAGCCGCCGAGAACGAGGTAAGGCTGGCCGACTACTTCATCAAGACCACCACGTTCGACTTGTTCGTCGACGGAGACAACGATCTGTACCTGGGGCGAAAGGGTAGCGGCAAGAGCGCCATCGCCCGGTATGTCACCGATTCGAGGGTGTCCATTCCCGAGTTGACCGACGTTTTGATCATCGCGGCGTTCAACGTGGAGGACGCGCCACTGTTCGAGAGCGTTGCCACCGACCTGCCTGAAACCTCGGAAGACCTCCTTCGGGTCTTGTTCACCGCATATATCGTCGGCCTGGTCGGCAACCGCCTCCTGGAGTTGGATTGCCGGGTCGATCGCGGGCCCTTGCGACGGCTGCTCGACGAGGCCGGATTGAGGACCAGGCGGGCGGAGCTGCGCACAGTCTGGGACCAGGTTGTCCAATGGGTTAGGAGACTTCGACCAAAGATCAGCACCTCGGTGGGGATAGGCTATAACGGCCAACCAATGGTTACAGGCGCCATTGACTTTTCCCTGCCCGATGACGACGGCGCCGCGCCGAAGAATCACGAAGGAGTTGCCGGGTCACGCCTCGCGAACGCGACATTGGCGGCGATCCTGCGGGAGAGCATCAAGATACTCCGCGAGCTTCGTCGACGTTGCTGGATCATCTTCGACCGCCTGGACGAAGCATTCCTCTTGGATCGTCACCTTGAGCGCATCGCACTGCGAGGCCTGCTACGTGCCCACATGAACATCTGCTCATATGGGCAGGACCTTCGGCCCAAGCTTTTCTTGCGCTCCGATCTATACGACCGCATCACCGAGCGGGGTGGCTTTGTCAACGCCGACCACCTTCGTCGGACCGTCATAGACTGGGACGATGACTCCCTGACTGACCTGATCTTCCAGCGAATCGCCAGGAACGCCGAGTTTCGTCAGATCTTCAGTATTCCGTTGGCCGTCAACAGCGACCGGACGCGCCGCACCCACCTGATGAAGCTGTTTCCACCGACAATGGACGGGCAGAATACTATCAGCTGGATGTTCGCGGTTACCACCGATGGCTCCGAGCAGCTGAACCCCAGGAACGTTCTGGCTCTCCTACGCGAAGCGCGGCAGCACGCCATGCAGACCGCCCGCCGCAACGACGAAGCATTCGAGACATTCAATGCTCTCTTTCCCGCCACTTCCTTGATTGAGGGCCGACGTAAGCTCTCGGAAATGCGGCTGAACAACAACATCTACGCAGAGTTCAATAACCTTCGATCGCAGGTTGAACGGCTACGTGGTCCCGAAGGTAACTTCACCCGTGGAAAACTCGCGGCCCGGCTGAAGCTTCCAGACTCGCCGGAACTCTCAAACGCAATCGAGGATCTCGTGTATGCGGGCGTGCTCAGACGCCAAGCCGGCGACGTCTATGCCATCGCCGAGCTCTTCAGGCCCGCGATGCACGCCGCGACGACCAACACTACCCATGCCAAGCCACCGCCACCTCCGAGCAAAGCCAAACCCCCCAGGAAGGCTAAGTCAGCCGAGCCGTCCAGCTGAGGACCGAGCACGCCCGCTTGATCCGCAGCGGGTCATACGTCGCTGTTCCATACCCAATGTGCCATGCCGTAAATCGCTGTCTCGTCGCCGCGAAGGTGTGGGATCCTTTGCGCATGATCAGAGAATTCGGTGAAGACGAGTTGGTTGTGCCCGCGACGAAAATGCGGCAGGTACTCTCGAGAAACGTCGCCGACTCGCTCCTCCAAGTAGCTGGCGTTCGAGAAGATGCCGCCCAGCACCACCACCGATGGATCCAGAAGACACACCACTTGACCGATGGCCGCACCGAGTGGTTGCGCAATATCGTCCATTATTTTTTGCGCCAAGGTGGCAGCAGCCGCGTTGCCGATGCCCCGAGCTGGGTCGGCAGCATTGATTAGCGCTCGCGCATCGACCAAGGCGTTGCTGACCTTGCGTACCTGGCCCGCATCCTCATCACTGTCCGTCCGGTTGCGGCCGAGATACTCGATGAGCTGTGATCCCCCCGGCTCCTGACGCCGGGCCTCCAGCCGGCCCAGAATGGCGGACCCGCCGACCAGCGATGACAGGCAGCCCTTGCGGTGACACATTCCGCATTCCACGGTTCCGCCGGGGTCGACCAGCATGTGGCCGAACTGCCCAGCGAAGCCAAACTTCCCGAGCACCAATGCACGATGGATGATAATTCCGACGCCCACAATCCCGCCGACCGAGAGGAATACGAGGTCGTCCAGCCTCATGCTGGACCCACGGCCGTATCGGAATTCGCCCCACGCTCCCATGTCTGAGCGGTTGGCAACCAGCAACCGCTGCAGACCAGGGAAGACGGGCTCTAACTCCTCGAGTAATGGCCGGCTGAAGCCGTACAGTCGTTGATGGTCTATGTCCGCCGAGCCGCTAGCGTCGGGCTGACCGTGCAAACTGATCCGGCCGGCGTTGTCCACAGCTGCCGAGCAACAGATGCCGACCCCTTCGACTTCGTCGTCCTGGCCTCCGGCAGCCTTGGTACAGACCTCAACAACAGCCTTTACGAGACCCGGCTCTACCCCAAGTTGGCCCACGTCGACCAATGACGATTCGCGATGCCGGATCCTCGGCAACCCGTGCGACGCATCCATCGGATCTAGGAGCGCCGCACGTATCTGACGTGTCCCAACCTCAACCGCGACCGTAAGTGGCATTCGAAACACCCCTGCAACTACCGACATGCCCGAGCGCCAGATGGCCAAGAACATCGCGACCCCGCCGGCGCCATGCTGCAGATCAGCATGTCATCGCATTCGGGAGTAGACAAGGTCGAAAGTGGTAGACGAAGCTGCCGCATCCGTCGTGGCAGCCAGCCGATCATCCAGGACTGATGCGTGGCGGCGACCCCATCGCGCTTTCTCGGCCGACCTGGGAAGCCCGGGTTACGCGGTTGAACCGAGTCGATGATCAAAATCGTCGGCGCGCAAAGTATGCTGTCCCGCTGGTCTCCAGGCACAGGTACTGCGCACACTGACGCGTCTTGAGTTCCCCGGTGGATGCGCGCCGGGGCAGGACCTCCAGCTCGAAGATCACATGTGGCAGTACCCGGTGATGGCCAAGGTCTCGAACGTGCGGCCGCGCCTTCAGATCGCGCTTGATCCGCGACCTGAAGCCGGTAGCCCAGCCGGTACCGTGTCGCCGCCCGAGTTCGCTTGGCCTCCGCGCGCCCGGCACGGATTCCTCGTCCGTACACTTTGCCAGTGGAGCTGGCAGGGTCCCACAGCCCGGCTACGGCCGGGTTGACCACCCGCGAAGCCGAGGTGCTCGAAGGGACGAACCACGAGATCGCCGACGAAATGGTAATCTCGGTCCGTCCGTCGATTTGCCATGTCTCGGCCTAGCTGCGCAAGCTCGGCGCCGACGGCCGACCGACGCTCATCGAGCTCGCGCGGCGGCGTTCATGTGCATGGACCCTAAGCGGGCGCAGCGGCTCGCCGGTCAGAGCGTCGAGCTAGCAGCACTCGGTGCCCAAGGCGCTCGGGCGGCCGAGCGTCCATCCCGTGCTGGCGGCCGCGCTGCGCCGGTGTGTCGGCTTTTGGATCTGGCCAACGCTCGCCGCGCTCTGGCCCGCACGGTCGGCCGTCAGAGGGGCAAAGTTGCGCAAGGCGATCAATGAACTGTCCACGCTGGCGGTCCGGACGGCCCAAGTGGTGGCCCAGACCCGGCGTCGGATGGCCGGGGACAGGGTGGACTCGGCCACCCGGGTGGTCAGCCCTGCACGACCCCCTCGTCGACGGACGAGACCGCACCGCCACCTGGTGCGGATAGGGGATCCTCACCCACAACCTGGTCAAGATCACCGGGCTGGTGGGCGCCGCGAAGTAGATCGTGGCACCCTGTGGTTGCTATAGCCGCCACACGAAGCCACGATCCACACCGCGCCCATCGCCACGCCTACTTCTTCAAGGCGAAGTAACTAACCTTCGTCGAGGAAGGCCAGGCGGGTGGCATCGCTCTGCTCACAACCCTGTACTCGAGGATGTTGCGGTTCGTGCGTCTGCGCTACCGGTCATTGCTTGGTCACAGTGCCCGCGTCGGCAGTCATGATCGATACCTGGTAGTACGCGAGGGTCTGCTTGATGTCGGCGTAGAGCAGGGTGCTGCCACAGGTGGTGGCGGGCACGCCGGTCGGGCAGGGGACCTCGTTCTGCCCGAAGGACATGGTGCCGATCGCATCAGTGGCATGGAAGTTACCGACGAGGTTGTACCACAGGCCGAAATGCACTGGCCCGCCGCTGTCGGAGGTGCCGGTGGCCACGCCACCGGTCGTGTGGTCGGCTTGGACGAACGGACCGTACGGTGCGCCGCCGGTACTGGAGGCGAACCACAGGTTCACCGCGACCACCTTCATGTAGCAGTGCTCGCCGGTGCCGGATGCGGACGCACACACGTAGTTGCCGACCGAGCTGCCCAATGCGGCTCTGACCCGCCGATGGTAGCCGGAGATCGCGTTGGTGGGCCCGCTGTAGATCACACCTTGGAAGCTGGTGGCCAGGGTATGGCGAATGAGCAGCGTGTCCCGGTTGTAGTTGACCGAGTCGACAAACCCGATGACCGAGCCGTTGGGTGTGGTGACCCCCTCGCCGGCACTGGCGCAGTGGGCGGCGCTGAGCATGAACTGGGTTCCGTTCTTCACGACCGCGAAGCCCATGTTGCAGATCCAGTTCGGCGACCAGTAGGTTGCTCCGCCCCACCACGGCGGGCAGTCATTCTGGCGGGAGCAGCTGACCGGGAACGGCCGCGCACCCCGCTTGAGGGTGACCGGCACGTCAATGCGCCAGCTGGCCACGTCGACGTCGCCGTCGACGGTCACGGTGATGCCACTTCCGTCCACATTGCCCGCGACCGTCGCCACGCCCGGCTTGGTAGCCACCAAGCGGCTCACGTCGTTGAGCTCCGAGGCGGAGTACCGGGCGGCCCTGACCGCTACCGGCAGGCCAACCCGAATACGATCCAGCAAGCTGATCATGTCGGCCGGTAGCTCACCCTTCCAGTACACCGTCAGTCCTCGTGCCTCAGGTGCCGCCACGATCCCGGCCAGCCCACTAGCGGCCCCCGCCGCGTCCCGGATGCGATCGGCCGCCACGTCCAGCTGCTCCTGGACGTCGAAGACCGCACTCCACGAGTCGAACCCGGCCGGTACCGGCCCCAGCTCCGCCTCGCCCAGCGGCTCGGGCGCCGGCGGATCGGACCGGGCCGAACGCGCAGGACCTTCGCCGGAATCCCAGGTAACGGGTCGGTGCAGCGCGGAGGCCGATGCCGGCGGCGCCGCCGTCACGGCACCAGTCAGGACCGCCCCGACGGACGCAGTGATAACGACCAGGCGGATCAACGCGGGAGTCCGCGACCGGTTGGGCTGCACGGGAGACATGACGCCCCGCAATCAGGTAGAGCTGCCAGGAGTTGAGACCACATCGTCCAGGAGCCGCCTTCAAGCGGTCTTAAGGCCGACTGTCCGCGTGGACGCGAGCCGCGTTCTCGGCGGCCGAGCCGTTTGGTTAGCAAGGGCACCCTATTAACGCATCCGGTAGAAGAGGGTGCCCTTCCAAACATCCGAGCGCCGGCGCGGCTCGGACCGGCACGCGCGGGAGTCAAGTGCAGCTCTCGCCAGACGGGCGCCCGGCCCGGTCCATCCGATGCCCCGAACGGCACCGTCACCCCGATCCTCATCGGAGCATCACCTCAGGTCGGGTACCGTGGCGAGGGCGTCAGCCGGCAGGCTCTGGCGCACACAGCCGGCCCCGGTGAGCGTGCAGACGTACACCGGCTCGGGCGCGGCCTGCGCGAACACGATCGTCTGGTTGTCCAGCCACTGCAGGGTGACGGTGCCCGGACCCTGCGGGGCACGCAGCCGGACCGGCGAGGCGTGGCCGGCGCGCAACCCGTTCGTCGGGTAGACCCAGACCGTGCTGTCGCGGGGGCCGGTCCAGACCCGTACCGCGATGGCCCGGCCATCCGGGGAGAACGCGGCCGCGGCGAACTCCGCGCCCGCCTCCGGGCAGATGCTGCGCGGCAGGCCGGGCGAGGCGATCGCGACCACCGCCAGGCAGCCCAGGTCGACCGGATCGGGCGCGGGCCAGCGCAGCCCGGCGGCATTGGCCGCGGGCCAGCTCAGCCCGGCGGCCAGCGTTCCGTCACGGGAGACCGACAGCGCCTGAAAGCGCGGTATCACCGAACGCTGCGAGGAGGTCAGATCCAGGACGACCGACCTCATCAAGGCGCCCGCCGGGCCATGCGAGACCTGCACGATCACCTGGTGGTCGGTGAGGAACAGGCCGCTGACGAAGCCCCCGTCGCGCAGGAACCCGGACACGTCGGCGTGCGCTCGGTGCGCCCGGGAGGGCAGGTCGTACACGTCGGCGACGCCGCTGCGGGTCGCGGCCAGCCCGGTGCCCCCGGCCGCGATCGCGACGTCGGCGCCGTCGACCGCGGCGTCGAAGCCGGACAGCCGCCCGTCCTCGGTGAGCAACCGCAGGTGTTGGTCCTTCGGGTCGCGCTGCAGCAACACCAGCCAGCCACCACGAACCCGCCAGGCCGCCACCGCCTGCTCACCGGCGCCGGCCGGGATCGGCACCGACTCGCCGCTGGCCAGCCGGACCGTGTTCGACGCCAGCAGCAGGTCCAGGCCGCGGGTGGTGGGCACCGGCGGGGTCGGTGGCTGGGTGCGGGGTCCGAGCCACGCCAGCGTCGCGCCGGTCAGCCCGAGGACAGCCGCGACGACGGTCGTCATCGCCGCCAGCCGGCGCCGCCGGCGGGACGCCGCCGCGAGCAGCTCGCGCGCCTCGCCGACCTGCGCCATCACCCCTCCTCGTCGCCCCGACACCAGGTCCTGTCCCCGGACCGGCCCGGCTACGGTGGCAGCGTGAGCACCGAGCCGGGACGTACCGCCCGCAGCCCGCTCTCGCCAGCAGCCAACCGGCGGGCCGCGCGCCACTGGTGGGACACCGACGCCGATGCGTACCAGAGCGAGCATGGCGCCTTTCTCGGCGACATCGACCTGCTGTGGGGGCCGGAAGGGTTGCGCGAAGGCGATGCCCAGCTGCTCGGCCCGGTCGCCGGCCGGCGGATCCTCGAGGTCGGCTGCGGGGCCGCGGCCGGCGCCCGGTGGCTGGTCGCCCACGGCGCCCGCGTACTCGCCCTCGACCTCTCGGCCGGGATGCTGCGCCATGCCGCCAGCGCCGCCGCCGCGACCGGGGTCCGGCCGTGGCTGGCCCAGGCCGATGCGATGGCGCTGCCGGTCCGCGACGAGACGATCGACGTCGCTTTCACGGCCTTCGGCGCCGTGCCGTTCGTGGACGACTCCGCCACCGTCATGCGAGAGGTCTACCGGGTGCTGCGCCCCGGCGGCAAGTGGGTCTTCTCGACCACGCACCCGATGCGCTGGGTCTTCCGGGACGATCCCGGCCCGCAGGGCCTGGTCGCAATCGAGTCCTACTTTGACCGGCGCCCGTACGTGGAGTTCGACGACGATGACCAGCCGGTCTACGTCGAGCACCACCGCACGCTCGGCGACCGGGTGCGCGAGCTCGTCGGCGCCGGCTTCGTCCTGCTCGACGTGGTCGAGCCGGAGTGGCCGGACGGGCATGCGGCGGTCTGGGGCCAGTGGAGCCCGCTGCGGGGCCGGCTCTTTCCCGGTACCGCCATCTACGTCTCGGCCAAGCCGTCGCGCTGACCTCGAGGTATCGCGGGCGCCGCGCCGCCGTGGCAGGCTGGCGCCATGAGTGAGCTGCGGTTGTCGAGCGGTCCGGGCCGGTGGGCGCTGCTCGCCACCGTGCTCGGCACGTCACTGGCCTTCCTGGACGCCACCATCGTCAACATCGCGCTGCCCACCATCGGTCGGGACCTGCACTCGTCGCTTGAAGGTCTACAGTGGATACTCACGGGCTACACGCTCGCCCTGGCCGGCCTCATCCTCATCGGTGGCGCGCTCGGTGACCGGTACGGCCGGCGCCGGGTCTTCCTCGTCGGCGTGGTGTGGTTCGCCGCCGCTTCGCTGATGTGCGCCGTCGCCCCCACGATCGGCCTGCTCATCGCGGCCCGGGTGCTGCAGGGGATCGGCGGCGCGCTGCTCACCCCAGGCTCGCTCGCGCTCATCCAGGCCTCGTTCCACCCCGACGACCGGGCCCGCGCGGTCGGTGCCTGGTCAGGGCTGGGCGGGGTGGCGGCCGCGGCCGGCCCGTTCCTGGGTGGCTGGCTGATCGCCGGACCCGGCTGGCGCTGGGCCTTCCTGCTCAACGTTCCGCTCGCGCTGCTCGTGGTCGTGGTGACCCTGCGGCACGTCCCGGAGAGCCGGGATGAGACCAGCACCGGCCGGTTCGACCTCGCCGGGGCCGCCCTCGGCGCGGCCAGTCTGGCCGGCGTCACCTACGGGCTCATCACGGCGTCGGATCCTGGCCGGCGCTCGGTGGCGCTCATCGCCGCGGCGGCCGGGGTGGTCCTGGGCGCGGTCTTCATCCTGGTCGAACGGCAGCGGGCGCACCCGATGCTGCCACTGTCGGTCTTCTCGTCCCGCCAGTTCAGCGCGGTGAACCTGGTGACGCTCGTGGTCTACGGCGCCATCGGGGGCATATTCTTCCTCTTCGCCGTGCAGCTGCAGATCTCCGCCGGTTTCTCACCACTGCAGGCCGGTGCGGCCCTGCTGCCAGTGACGCTGCTCATGCTGGTGCTGTCGTCCCGCTCGGGCGCTCTGGCCCAGCGCATCGGTCCTCGCTGGCCGATGGTCGGCGGCACCGCCGTCGCTGGCGCCGGCGTCCTGCTGATGTCCCGCGTGGGTCCCGGATCGTCCTATGTGGCCGATGTGCTCCCGGCTGCCGTGGTCTTCGGGCTCGGACTCTCCCTGGTGGTTGCGCCCCTGACCGCAACCGTCCTGGCCAGTGCCGAGGTACGCCGGGCGGGCATCGCCAGCGGCGTCAACAACGCGGTCGCCCGGGCCGCCCAGTTGCTGGCGGTCGCCGGACTGCCGCTGCTCGTGGGCCTGAGCGGGACCGACTACGAGCAGCCGGCCGTCTTCACCGCCGGGTTCCGCACGGCCATGTACATCTGCGCCGGCGGCCTGCTGGTCGGCTCATTGTTGAGCCTCATCACCATCAGTGATGCCGTCCTGCGCCAGAGCGCCGGCGAGCCGGCCCCGGTACGCCCGGAGCGGCGGGTCTTCTGCGGCGTCGATTCCACGCCTTACGAAACCCGACCGGTTGCCTCGAGCACCTCGGCCGGTGGTTCGTGACGCCGACGGCAGGGACCGGGGGCTCGAGGAGAGCGACGTGACTAGTGGTCGGCCGAGTTCCAGTCCCGGCCGGAGCCGATGGAGACCTCGAGCGGCACGGTGAGTGGGTACGCGCCGCACATCTGCTCGCGCACGATCGCCTCCAGGGACTCCCGCTCGCCCGGCGCCACTTCGAAGACGAGCTCGTCGTGCACCTGCAGCAGCATGCGCGAGCGCAGCCCGGCTCGCGCGGCCGCCTCCTCCACGCGTAGCATCGCGATCTTTATCAGGTCCGCGGCCGAGCCCTGGATCGGGGCGTTGAGCGCCATCCGCTCGGCCATCTCCCGCCGCTGCCGGTTGTCGCTGGTCAGGTCGGGTAGGTACCGGCGGCGGCCCAGCACGGTCTCGGTGTAGCCGTCCAGGCGCGCCTGCGCCACCACCGAGCGCAGGTAGTCCCGCACGCCACCGAACCGCTCGAAGTAGCCCTCCATGAGTACCCGGGCCTCATCGGTGGAGATGCCGAGCTGCTGCGACAGCCCGAACGCGGACAGGCCGTACGCGAGCCCGAAGTTCATCGCCTTGACCCGGCGCCGGTGTTCCGGGCCCACCTCGGTCAGCGGCAGGGTGAAGACCGTCGAGGCGGTCGTGGCGTGGAAGTCCGCCCCCGACCGGAATGCCTCGATGATCCGCTCGTCGCGCGACAGGTGAGCCATGATGCGCATCTCGATCTGGCTGTAGTCCGCGGTAAGCAGGCTCTCGTACCCCTCGCCGACGACGAAGGCTCGCCGGATCCGCCGGCCCTCCTCGGTACGGATGGGCACGTTCTGCAGGTTCGGATCGGTGCTCGACAGCCGGCCGGTGGCCGCCACGGTCTGGAAGAACGTCGTGTGGATGCGCCCATCGTCGCTGACCGACTTCAGCAGGCCGTCCACGGTGGACTTGAGCTTCGCCACGTCGCGGTGGCGCAGCAGGTGCTCCAGCACCGGGTGTCCAGTCTGGACGTACAGGCCCTGCAGCGCATCGGCATCGGTGGTGTAGCCCGTCTTGATCCGTTTGGTCTTCGGCAGGGCTAGCTCCACGAAGAGGATCTCCTGCAGCTGCTTGGGCGAGCCAAGGTTGAACTCCCGCCCCACCACCCCGTATGCCGCCTGGGCCGCCGCCTTCACCTCGGCCGCGAAAAACGACTCCAGATCGGACAGATAGTGGGTGTCGGCGGCGATCCCGGTGCGCTCCATCTGGGCCAGCACGAAGGCGAGCGGCTGCTCCACCTCGGCCAGCAGACGCCGCGGGCTCTCGCCGTCGCGGGAGAGTTCGGCGTCGATCGCCACCCGCAGGTCCAGGGTCGCCCGGGCCCGCAGCATGAGGTTCTGCTGGGCGACCAGCTCGTCGCCGAGCACCCCCTCGAGGGTGAGCTGTCCGTCCTCCGGGGCACCGTCGACCCGCAGCTCCCGTTGCAGGTACCGCAGGGCCAGGTCGACCAGGTCGTACGAGCGCTGGTCGGGCCGGGCGAGGTAGGCCGCGAGTGCGGTGTCGGTGTGCAGGCCGTCCAGCCGCCAGCCGCGGGCGGCGAAGCCGAGCAGGGCCGGCTTGACGTCGTGGATGACCTTCGGGCGGTCCGCGTCGGCGAGCCACTGCGCCAGCGCCGCCTCGTCGTCCTGGTCAAGCTGGGTGGGGTCGAGCCAGGCGGCCGGCGTCTCCTCGGTGGCCATGGCGATACCGGTCACGGTTCCGGTGCCGCGGCCGAACCGGCCGGCGACGGCGAGCCCGATCGGCCGGCCGGGCAGCGCGTGCGCCGCCAGCCAGCCGCGGACCGACCCGGGGGTGAGCACCTCGCCGACCAGGTCGAAGCCGGACTCGGCCTCCGGCTCGACCGCCTCGAGGTACTCGTAGAGCCGGTCGCGCAGCACCCGGAACTGCAGCGTGTCGAAGACCCGGTGGACCGCCTCCCGATCCCAGCCCCGCCATACCGTGTCGGCCGGGGCCAGCGGCAACTCCAGGTCGTCGACGAGCCGGTTGAGCTCGTAGTTGCGCAGCGCCCCGCC
Organism: uncultured Actinomycetota bacterium; assembly: GCA_963753485.1. Classification (GTDB taxonomy): domain Bacteria; phylum Actinomycetota; class Actinomycetes; order Mycobacteriales; family Micromonosporaceae; genus CAWDLX01. The sequence goes on from CAVWCL010000001.1 coordinate 360,294, forward strand.
GAGATGCTCGCGCAGGCTCTCGCCGACCTTGCCCTTGATCTCGTCGACGTGCGCGACCACCGCGTCGAAGTCACCGAACTGCTTGATCCATTTGGCCGCGGTCTTGTCGCCGACCCCGGGCACCCCGGCCAGGTTGTCGCTGGTCTCGCCGACCAGCGCGGCGATGCCCCGGTAGTGTTGCGGCCCCACGCCGTACCGGTCGATGACCGCGGCGGTGTCCATGCGGGCCAGCTCGGAGACTCCGCGACGCGGGTAGAGCACGGTCACGCGGTCACCGACCAGCTGGAACGCGTCCCGATCACCGGAGCAGATCAGCACCTGCATGCCAGCCTCGCGCCCCTGCCGGGCCAAGGTGGCGAGCACGTCGTCCGCCTCGTACCCCGGTTTCTCAACGACCGGCACCCGCAGTGCCTCCAGCACCTCCTTGACCAGGCTCACCTGGCCCTTGAAGTCGGTCGGGGTCTCCGAGCGGTTCGCCTTGTACTGCGCGTACTGCTCGGAGCGGAACGAGCGGCGCGAGACGTCGAAGGCGACCGCGATGTGCGTGGGGCGCTCGTCGCGCAGCACGTTGATGAGCATCGCCGTGAAGCCGTACACGGCGTTCGTCGGCTGGCCGGTCGAGGTGGAGAAGTTCTCCACTGGCAGGGCGAAGAACGCCCGGTAGGCCAGCGAATGCCCGTCCAGGAGCAACAGCCGCGGCTCGTTCGTGCCCACGCCCGCGACTCTAGTCCGCACCCCGGACACTTCCCCGCTCTCGCATACCCCCTGCCCCTCATCTCGTCGATCTAGGGCTGCGGCGCGCGCAAGGAGATCGAACCATGTGTACAAGCCCTAGATCGACGGGCTCAGGCGACGCCGAGGTAGGCCTCCTTGACCGCGGGATCGGTGAGCAGCTCCTGCCCGGGGCCCGTCTTCACGATCCGGCCGGTCTCCATCACGTAGGCCCGGTGGGCCCGCGACAGCGCCTGCTGCGCGTTCTGCTCGACGAGCAGCACCGTGGTGCCCTGCTGGTTGATCTCCGTGATGATGTTGAAGATCTGCTGGATGAGCATCGGGGCCAGCCCCATCGACGGCTCGTCCAGCAGGAGCAACTTCGGCCGGCTCATCAGCGCGCGGCCGACCGCGAGCATCTGCTGCTCGCCGCCGGACAGGGTGCCGCCGGGCTGTTTGATCCGCTCCTGCAGCCGCGGAAAGAGGCCCAGCACCCGTTCGTAGTCCTCGCGGATCGCGGCCGTGTCCCGGCGGATGTACGCGCCCATCTCCAGGTTCTCGCGCACGGTCATACCGGGGAAAATGCCCCGACCTTCCGGGGCCTGGCAGATGCCACGGGCCACCCGAAGGTCGGCCCGCAGCCGGGTGATGTCCTCGCCGGCGAACCGGATCACCCCCGCCGAGACCGGGCGCAGGCCCGAGATGGCGCGCATCGTGGTGGTCTTGCCGGCGCCGTTGGCCCCGATGAGCGCCACGATCTCGCCCTCGTCGACCTGCAGACTGATCCCGTGCAGGGCCTGGATACGGCCGTAGAGCAGGGCCAGGTCTTTGATCTCAAGCAGCATCGGCGGGCACCCCCAGGTAGGCCGCGATCACCTTCGGGTCGGCCGCCACCTGCTGCGGCACCCCCTCGGCTATCTTGCGGCCGAACTCCAGCACGACGATCCGGTCGGTCACGCCCATGACCAGGCGCATGTCGTGCTCGATCAGGAGCACGGTGACGCCGGTGTCGCGGATGCGACGGATGAGCTGCAGCAGCGAGTCCTTCTCGGCCGGGTTGAAGCCGGCCGCCGGCTCGTCCAGGCAGAGCAGGGTGGGCGTGGTGGCCAGCGCCCGGGCGATCTCGAGTCGACGCTGGTATCCGTACGGGAGATTGCGGGCGACCTCTCCCTCCCGATCGGCGATCCCGACGAACTCGAGCAGCTCCCGCGCGAGCGCCTTCCCCTGCTTCTCCTCCTGCCAGTGCCGGGGCAGCCGCAGCAGGGCCGCCGGAACACTGGCCCGATGATGGGCGTCCGCGCCGACCTGCACATTCTCCAGGGCGGTCATCTCGGAGAAGAGCCGGATGTTCTGGAACGTCCGGGCCATGCCCATCTTGGTGATCTCGAAGCGCTTGCGGCCGAGAAGCGTCTCACCGCGGAACCGGATCTCGCCCTCGGTCGGTGGGTAGACGCCGGTCATCGCGTTGAAGCAGGTGGTCTTGCCGGCCCCGTTGGGACCGATCAGGCCGAGGATCTCCCCCTCGTACAGGGTGAAATTGATCTCGCTGAGCGCGACCACGCCGCCGAAGCGCAGGGTGACGTTGTCCACCTCGAGCAAGGGCTTCGGCGATCGGTCGGTCTGGCGTGGGACAACGGGCTCAGTCACCCACCACCACCTCCTTCTGCCGGTCCTTGTACTCGGCGGCCCGCCGGCGGTTGGGCCAGATGCCCTGGGGTCGGAAGATCATCATGATGATGAGGATCAAGCCGAAGAACCCGAACCGCAGCGACGTCGGGCTCACGTCGATGTTGCGGCCGGCGATCCGTACGGTCTCCGGCAGCCCGAACACCTGCCCGACGCTGCGCAACCACTCCGGCACATAGACGACGAGGAACCCGCCGAGGATCGCGCCGCCGATGTTGCCGGCGCCGCCAAGCAGCAGCGCCGCCAGCACCAGGATGGAGTTCTGCAAGGTGAACGTGCCCGAGTTGACGAACACGTTGTAGCTGGCGAACAGTCCACCGGAGAGACCGCCGATGGCGGCACCCATGGCGAAGGCCCATAGCTTGAACTGGAACGTCGGCACACCCATCAGCTCGGCCGCGTCCTCATCCTCGCGGATCGCAATCCAGGCCCGGCCGACCCGGCTGCGCTGCAGGTTGCGGATGAGGAAGATCAATCCGATGATCACGGTCAAGCCGAGCCAGTAGTACGGCCGGGCGTTGAAGCTGAAGATCGGTGAGCCGTCCGGGAAGTTACCGGGTGGGTGCGGGATCTGTGGGATGCCGCCGTCGCCGTTGAGGATCCAGTCCTGCTGCTTGGCCACGATGAGGATGATCTCGGCGAAGCCCAGGGTCACGATGGCCAGATAGTCGCCGCGCAGCCGCAGCGTCGGCCAGCCGAGCAGCGCGCCGGAGAGCGTCGTGACCGCTATCGCCAACGGCATCGCGGCGATCCACGGCCACGGGCTGTGCCACCAGTTGTACTGGGTGATCAGCTTGCTCTGCGGCGAGGTCACCAGCGCCACCGTGTACGCGCCGAGCGCGAAGAACCCGAAGAAACCCAGGTCCAGCAGGCCGGCGTAGCCGACCACGATGTTCAGCCCGAGCGTCAGCATGATGATGTAGGTGCAGATGAACAACACCGAGGCCATGTCGTTGCCGGTGGTGTAGAGCGGGACGTACGTGCCGATCGGGATGTTCAGGTACTCGTAGAACCACGGGTTCGGCAGGATGTAGAGAAACGCCACGAACGCAACGATGAGTCCGATCCGGGCCGGCGTCGGCAGGTTGCCCCACCGCTCGCGGATGCCATGGCTGGTCTTGCGCCACCATGCCTGGGCCCGCTGGCGAGGCGTCGGCGGCTTGCCGGGCGGCCGGTCGTCGGTGAGGAGCTGGTCCGGCAGATCACTCAGCGTCATGCGCGGGCCCTCCCCAGCGATTCGCCCAGCAGGCCGGTCGGGCGGAACATCAGCAACGAGATAAGGACCAGGAAGCCGACCACGTCACGCCAGTTCGTGCCGAAGAGCGCCGCCGCGTAGTTCTCCACCAGCCCGAGCAGCAGGCCACCGACCAGGGCGCCACGCAGGTTGCCGATGCCGCCGAGAACGGCGGCCGAGAACGCCTTGAGGCCGAGCAGGAAGCCGGCCGTATTGGTGGTGTTGCCCACCTGCATATCGTTGAAGACCGCGGCGACCCCGGCCATCACGCCGCCGAGCAGGAAGACGAGCAGGATCACCCGACCCCGGTTGACTCCCATGAGGGACGCGGTGTTGGCGTCCTGAGCTACCGCCCTGATGCCCCGGCCGAACCGGGTGCGCTGCACGAACCAGTCCAGCACCACCATCATCACCAGCGCGACGCTCACGCAGATGACCTGGAACGGAGTGATCCGCCAGGGGCCCAACGTCACGACCGGGTCGGTGGGCAGCAGCGCCGGGACCCCGGACGGGGCGCGCAGGGTGATGGTCCCCATGGCCTCGGAGAGCACGTACGAGGCGCCGATCGCGGTGATCAGGAACGCCAGCGGCGGCGCATTGCGATGTCGCAGCGGGCGGTAGGCCGCCAACTCGACGCCCATCGCCACCACCCCGGAGACGATGGCGGCGAACACGATGCCGACCGCGATCATGGCCAACGCGAACCCCAGGGATGGCCGGTCGGAGTTGCTGTCCAGCCCGAACCAGCCCCAGATCCACAACGCCCCGAACGTGCCGAACATGAACACCTCGGAGTGGGCAAAGTTGATCAGCCGCAGCACGCCGTACACGAGGGTGTAGCCCAGCGCGATCAGCGCGTAAATGGCGCCCTGGGCGATGCCCGTCGTGGTCAGAGCGGGGAAGCCGTGAAACAGGTCAGAGAAGCTCACCGAGGACTCCCGAGGGTGGCCGTAAGACCTCGGTGCGGTCGGGAGACTCAGCTCTCCCGACCGCACCGATCCATCTAGTGGGGGCGTAACCCTACGGGGTCACGCGTTGGGGATCTGGATCTTCGGCACCCAGGCGCCATCCTTGGCCTCGAAGGCGAAGACCACGACCTGCGACGGGTCGAGCTCGCCGTTCGACTCCCACTTGTAGGTCACACCCGAGGCGTCGCCGGCCTTGTTGTAGCTGGTCAGCCACGCTTGAAGGTCGGCCCGACTGGTCTTGCCGGCGTCGATGCCCTGCAGGAAGATGTTGGTCACGTCGTACGCGACGTCGGCGTAGACACCGGCCTCGACGCCGAACTTGGTCTTGTAGTCCGCCGGGAAGTTGCCCTTCGCGTTGGTCGCCGGGGCGCACGGGCAGGTGGAGATGGTGCCCTCGACGTCCGCCTTGCCGGTGGCGCTGAGCATGTTGGCGTCGTTGATCCCGTCGCCGCCGACGAACAGGCCGTGCCAGCCAGCCGCCCGCAGCTGCTTGAGGAACGGACTCGCCTCGGCGGTGTAGCCACCGTAGAAGAGCGCGTCCGCGCCAGTGCCGACGACCTTGGTGACGATCGCGTTGAACTGACGGTCACCGGTGGTCACCTTGTCCGAGCCGACCAGCAGCGGCTGCAGCACGGTCTTCGCCTGGTCGGCCAGACCCTTGCCGTACGAGGAGTCGTCCTGGACCAGGTAGACCTTCTTCGCTGCGACGACGTTGGCGATGTAACGGCCGGCCGCCGGCCCCTGCGCGAAGTCGTTGCCGACGCCGCGGTGGAAGATCTTCAGACCAAGCGTGCTCAGGCTCGGCCGGGTGGCCGACGGGGTGATGGTCGGCAGGGTCGCCTGGTTGAAGATCGGGAGTGCGACCTCGGACTCACCGGAGAACGCCGGCCCGACCATGCCGACGACCTTCGCGTCGCCGACAGCACTGTTGGCAAGACCGGTGGCCTTGTCCGGAGCGCCCTGCGAGTCGTAGGAAACCAAGGTCACCGTGCAGTCGGCGTGCGCCGCGTTGTACTTGTCGATGGCCATGGATGCGCCGTTCTTCATCGGCGTGACCAGGCCCGCGTTGTCGCCCGACAAGGCACCGAAGAAGCCAATCTTCAGGCCGCACACCTTTGACCCGGTTCCGCCGGGCGTCTCGTCCTTCTTACACGCTGCGGCACCGCCGACGATGAGTGCCGCCATCGCGACACCGCCGACGATCCGTACGAGTTTCTGCCTCACGGCTGTGAACCTCTCCTCCATTGACTTGCCTGGCGCCGTCCGGGGGGCAGCGCCTGCTGGACCTCATTGCCGGTCTGGCCGGGGACGTTACCCACCTGGCAAGCTGATCGTAAGGGCAACAGCCGGCCGTTGATCCAACCGTTACGTCCCGTCCTGGACCGCCGTCCGGGTGAGTCTGACCTGCGATTTTGGCTGAACGTCCGCCGCTGCCTGCGACAACCCCGAGGTGTCGCACATCCCGACCCGGCCCAGCCCCGGCCGGCTGTCACCGGCCACCGGCGGCGCCGGCGTCCAGCCACAGCCGAGACGCCTGACCGTCGTCGATGACCAGCAACAATTGCCGGTCGTCGGCGACGACCACGCTGACAGTGTCCACCCTGGCCGGGGCCGGTTCCGGCAGCGCCACGGCTCGCCACGAGGTGCCCAGATCGTCCGATTCCCAGGCTTGGAACGCGGTCGCGTCGGAGGCGGTCGCCCACAGATGACCCCCGGTCGCGGTGAGCCCGGTGGCCGACCCAGAACCGGCGCCATTGTTTCCGAAATATCCGACCAGTGCCCAGCCGCCCGATGCGCCGCCCCGCCAGACGCCATACCCGCCGGCGCGCGGTCCCACCATCACCACGGACGACCCGGAGACCGCCACCCGCTGTGGATCCTCGAACGCCGGCGTCCCGGCCACGTGAACCGACCGCCAGTTGCGCCCGTCGGTCGAGGTCCACACGGCCGGATCCCGGTTCATGGTGCGCACGTCGGTGACCGCGCCGGCGATGACCCAGCCCGCCGGCGTGGCGGCGACCGCGGCCGCCCAGGTGGTGTGACCGGCGCCGGAGGCGAGCGGCGGCGCGGGATCGTCCAGGGCGAACGTGCGGCCGTCGGCCGACCGCCACGCGGCGGCGCCGGTGACCCGGTTGCCGGTGAGCGCCCATCCTGGCGCACCGGCCGCCATGCTCAGCACGTCCACCCCGTCGGGACCGGCGAACAGGGTGTAGGGCACCTCGACCTCGATGAGGGTGCCGGTGGCGTCGGCGTACCAGGTGCTGTAGCGGAAGAAGCCGTGCGCGCCGCCGCTCTTCGCGCCCACCGCGGCCAGCGTGCCGTCGTGGCAGCCGGCCAGGTACAGCGTGTTCAGCTTGCCGTAGTAGGTCCGGCCGGCGACCCGTACCGGGCTCCAGGTCCGCGCGTCGGCGCTGGTCCAGGCGGCCGGACGAGGAGTACCGTCCGCGGCGGCGATGGCCCCGGTGACGTACCACCGGCCGGCACAGGTGGCCACGGCCCGGACCACCGCCCGCTCACCGGTGGCCAGGCCCGGCAGTGACACCTCCTGCCACGCCGGCCGCACGATGGGGTCGGGCGGTGCCGGCGGCAAAGCGGCGCATCCGGTGAGCAGTGCCCCGGCGACGACCAGTACGACGGCTCGGGCCCCGGTCACCGGGCGAGTCTATGAACGCGGTCTCCTGGTTAGGAAGGGCACCCCGTCAACGCATTCGGTTGTAAAGGGTGCCCGTGCTAACGCCGATTCTCGCGCAGCCGAACACGGGGCACGAGACTGGAGAGGCAACGCCCCGGCGATCAGGGGGCGGCGGGGGTGCCGAGGCCCGGCAGGTCCTCGGCGATGATCCGTTCCGCCACTTGGCGCATGGTCATCCGGTTGTCCATGGCCGCCCGCTGGATCCAGGTGAACGCCTCCGGCTCGGCCAGGTCGAACGCCGCCATCAGTCGGCCCTTGGCCCGCTCCACGAGCTTGCGCGCCTCCAGCCGCTCGGTCAGGTTCGCCACCTCGCTCTCCAACGCCTGCAGTTCGGCGAAGCGGGACAGCGCAATTTCGATCGTCGGGACCAGGTCGCTCTTCTGGAACGGCTTGACCAGGTACGCCATCGCGCCGGCGGCGCGCGCCCGGTCGACCAGCTCCCGCTGGCTGAACGCGGTCAAGATGATCACGGGGGCGATCCGCTCACCGGCGATCTTCTCGGCCGCGGCCAGACCGTCCATAATCGGCATCTTGATGTCCAGGATGCACAGATCGGGACGCAACTCGGCGGCCAGCCGGCAGGCGGCCTCGCCGTCGCCGGCCTCGCCGACCACCGCGTATCCCTCTTCGACCAACATCTCGCGCAGGTCGAGCCGGATCAACGCCTCATCCTCGGCAATGAGAACCCGACGGCTCTGCCCCTCGGTCACGGCCAAACCCCCACCAGCACCCTCGCCTGCGCCCCCGCGCCCCTCCGGCATGCTCAGCGTAGTCAGCTATTCTTGGACCCGCTGCGCCGGGATGGAGGAATGGCAGACTCGGACGCCTCAAAAGCGTCTGCCCGAAAGGGCGTGCGGGTTCGAGTCCCGCTCCCGGCACGCGGCGGGCGCACGTGACGGAGTTGCGACTGTGACGGGACATGGCCGGGCGGCGTGCCTACCCTCGGCTCACCCCTGACCGGAAGGTGCGCACGCCATGCCGACCTCAGCCCTTCGCCGTGCGGCCGCGGCCGCGCTGTTCCCGGCCGTCTGCGCACTCGCGCTGTCGGCGTGCGCCAAGCCGGGTACAGGCAACCAGTCCAACCCGCCGCCGACGGCCGGGCCGGGGACGAGCGTGTTTGGCAGCGTCGGCGCCACCACGAACCCGCCCGCGCCGCCGGCGCCGCCGACGTACCCGAACAGCGCCGAGGCGTACGCGAAGGCAGCGGTCGCCGCCTGGGCCGCAAAGGACACCACCCGGTTGAACCAGCTCGAGGTGGGCGGCGGCTCGCTGCACACGATGCTCGCCTGCGGCAACTGCTACGAGGTCCACTTCGCCCTGCACGGCACCTGTGACGGGGCCGCCGGCTCGTCCTATTGCCTGTTCTTCAACAAGGTCGGCGACCTGCTGCGGCTGCGCCTGGACAACACTCTGATCGGCAAGCCGCGCGCGGTCGGCCTCGGCAGTATCTTCGAACCCATCTCGTTCCCGTCGGATGACAAGGCGTACGCCCAGGAGGCGCTCGATGCCTGGCGCGACGGCAACGACGCCCGGCTCAAGCTGCTCACCTCGGCCAACATGACCAGCGCCCAGGTGACCGCACTGGGGGCGAACCCGGCCAGCGGCTGGACCTACGACCACAGCGAGGGCGCGATGGGCTCGACGTACCTCAGCTGGAACGACGGCGCCGGACACCTGCTCACGTTCCGGTTCGCCAACACGGGCCCGGCGCCGACCAGCGGCCCCACCAGCCAGCACCGCATCACCGAGATCCTGTACTGACCCCGGGGCCGGGACACGAGGGCGAAGCCGGCCCATGGTGATCGTCGCGGGCGTACCATCGCCCACGACAGAACGGCGGACCGGAGGGATCACCATGGCCATCGTCGACCTCTACACGCGTTGCGTCGATTCCTTCGTCGACCGGGTACGGGCGGTCGGCGCCGACCAGTGGACCGACCCCACGCCGTGCGCCGACTGGAGCGTGCGCCAACTCGTCAACCACATCGTCTACGAGCAGCTGTGGTCGGTGCCGCTCTTCGACGGCGCCACCATCGCGGAGGTCGGCGACCGGTTCGAGGGTGACCTGCTCGGCGACAACCCGGTCGGTCGGACCGAGGAGGCCGCCCGCGCGGCCAAGGCGGCCGCGGCGGCCGACGGCGGCCTCGCCCGTACCGTCCATCTGTCCTTTGGCGACACTCCGGCCGAGGAGTACCTCTACCAGCTCTTCGCCGACCACTTGGTGCACGGCTGGGACCTCAGCGCGGCGACCGGCGGCGACCGGCGGCTGGACCCTGAGGCGGTGTCCGCCTGCGCCGCCTGGTTCGCCGGCCGGGAGGAGCTCTACCGTGGCGGCGGCGCGATCGGCCCGCGGGTCGAGGCCGGCCCGGACGCCAGCGAGCAGGACCGGCTGATCGGCGCCTTCGGCCGGGATCCCAACCGCTGACCCTCGGCCGGGGCCCCATCCACGGCGGCGCCGACGCGCGGGGCGCCGCATCGCCTGCGGCGGCTCGGTATCGGCCTGCTCGCCGCCGGCGTCGTCGCCGGAGGCCTGTCCGGTCTCGGGCCGGTTCTGGCCACCGCGCACGCCGCGTCGGCCTGCGCCGAGCTGGCCCGGGCGGTGGCCGTCCGCGTCGGGGACCAGCCGCTGGCCTGGTCGCTGCGCCGCTCCGGGTACGCCTATGAGCCGGGTGCCGCCGGGCTGGACACCTCGCGGCTCACCTGCTCCCTGCTCGCACCGACCAGAGTGGACGGAGCTACCCGGCTGCAGGTCGACAACCGCTACCTGGCCGATCGGGTGGGCTGGCGGGAGCTGACCGCGGCCGGCGACAGCGTGCACCTCATCGACTCCCCGGTGCCCGCCCGCAGTGTCAGCGACGAACTGCGCAGCTATTCCAAGGACCTGTTGAGCTCGGCGCTGGATCAGCGCTCGGCGACGATCCGGATCGAGCCGGGTTCGTCGACGGACACGGCCGCGACCGGGTTGCCGGCCCGGCTCGGCCGTGGCGGCGATCCGGTCTCCCGCTGGCTGGCCGGGTTGGACCGCCACTTCGCCGACCTGGCCGGCGGCCCGAACCTCACGCCGTGGGTGGGCCTGCTGGCGTTGCTGCTCGCAGTGGTGCTCGGCGCCGGCCGCGCCGCCCTGCCCGGCCATGGCAAGACCGTGCTCGCGGCGTACCTGGCCGGCCGACGCGGCCGGCCGCGCGACGCCTGGGCGGTGGCGGCCACGGTGACCCCTGACCCACACCGGCGGCGTGCTCGCGCTGGGCCTCGCACTCACCGCGGGCAGCCTGATCGCGGGCGAGGAGATCCTCGGCTGGCTCGGGCTGCTCAGCGGCGTGATCGTCGTGGCCGTCGGGGTGGGCATGATCGCCGGTGTGCTGGACCGGCGCCGGTCCGGCGCCGGTCGTGAGCGCCCGCACGGTCATCGGCACACCCACGCTGGTACGCACCCGCATGCGCACCCCCATGGCCCGCACGACAACTCTGACCACAGTGGACATCACCACAGTGGACACAGGCACGGCCCACGCGGCAGGCGGGGGAGGCTCAGCCTGGCCGGGATCGGACTCGCCGGCGGTCTGGTCCCGAGTCCGTCGACGCTGGTCGTCCTGCTCGCCGCGATCGGGCTCGGCCGTACCGGCCTCGACATCCTGTTGGTGGTCGCGTACGGCGCCGGGATGGCCGCCACTCTTGCCGGGGCCGGCCTACTGCTGGTCGCGCTGCAACGCCGGCTCGCGCGTACGCCGACCCGGGTCCGGTTCGGGTCGCGGCTGACGACGGTGGCCGGACGGCTGCGTGCGGCGACGCCGACACACACCGCGACCCCGGTGTTGGTGGTCGGAGCCGGCCTCGCCGCCCGGGCCGCCCTCGCCGTCCTGTGACCGACCGGCGGTCGTCGCGATCAGCGCGAGGCGATGCTACGGTCGTCCAGCGATGACGTACTTCTCCGCGGAGGAGCCGGAATGAGCGGTTCGGCGCGACGGTAAGGAGGTGGGCGTGGCCCGGCACCAGAAGGCAGATGTGACCTATCTGCGGGTGCTCCAGTCCTCGGCCGAGCTCTTCGCCGAGCACGGTTACCTCGGTACCAGCGTGAACGACCTGCTGGCACGGGCCGGCCTGACCAAGAACGCCTTTTACTCCTACTTCCCTAGCAAGGAAGCGCTGGCGGTGGCGATCGTCGAGCACTCGGCGTCCCAGTGGCCCACGCTGATCGCCTCCTTCGAGGCGATGCGGGCACCCGCCGTCGACACCGTGATCGCGCTCTCGTTCGAACTGGCCGACAGGTTCTCGACCGACGTGGTGGTTCGCGCCTCCGTGCGCCTGTCGCTGGAACGCGACACCGTCAAGTCGCCCCTGCCGCCGCCGTTCCACGGCTGGGTCGAGGAGATCGAACGCCTGCTCTCGCCGGCCGGCGAGCGGGAGCTGATGGGGCTGGCCGCGCCGGCGGAGGTGGCCGCCCGGGTCATCGTTACCTGCCTCATCGGCGCTCAGTACCTGGCCCGCGACAGCGAGGCGAATCTGGCCACCCGCCTCACCGAGGTCTGGACCGTGATGCTGCCGGGCCTGCGACCGACGCCCGATCCGGCGGCCCGCATCGCCACCGCGCACGCGCTGCGGGACAAGGCCCGCATGGCGGCCGCGGCGACGGCGCCGACGACCATGATGCGCACCCTCGACCCCTCCACGTCGATCTAGGGCTTATGCACATGGATTGATCTCCGATCGTGTGCGTTAGCCCTAGATCGACGTGGAGGTGGCGGATGCGGTGGCCCGCAGCCAGAGCAGCCCGAGAACGGGCAGCGCCAAGGGCACGAAGCCGTACCCGCGCCCGTACCCGGACCACACGCTGTCGTGCGGGAACGCCTGGCGCGCCACCAGACTCGCGGTGCCGACCGCCAGCACGCCCACCAGTTCGACGCTGATGCAGACCAGGGCGAGCCGGCGCCCGCCACGACCGCCCAGCGCCAGCCCGATCGTGGCCAGCAGGTAGATCACCGCCGCGGCCGCCGAGAGCAGGTACGCCAGCGGCGCGTCGTGGAACTTCGTGGCGATCTGCACGCCTGCCCGGGCGCCCGCGGAGAGGGCGAAGAGCCCGTATACGGCAACCAGCACACGTCCGGGACCGGCATTGACCCCGGCCGTCACCCGCCACCCCCGGGTCGGCGCGCTCCGGCGATCATGTCGCCCACACCTGGGTCAGCCGCAGGGTCACCACCGCGGCCGTGATGGCACCCACACCGGCGATGGCCGCGCCCCATCGGGTGCGTTCCATGGCCGCCAGCGCGACCGCGGCCGGCAGGATCACCACCGAGACGGCGAGGTAGCCGAGGAAGGTGACGAACTCGCCGGGTCGGTCACCCCCGGCCAGGCGGAACGCCGCGAGGATGCTCTGAATCAGCAGTGCCGCCTCGCCGATTCCCAGAACCACCAGGTGGCTGCGGTCGAGCCAGCGGTCGCGGGCGGCCTCGACCAGACACCACCCACCGAGCAGCGCCGTGCCGAACCCGATCGCGATCGCCAGGCCGCCGTACACGCGCTGGAGCCTACCGGTCGACGAACCCGGCGGACCCACGCACCCGCGCCGATGCGGGCCGCCGGCGCCGGAGCCACCGCCGCACAGACCACTGTGGACAGCCGGTCGGCGGCTCAGCGACCTCCGAGACGCCAGGTTACCCAGGGTGGTCGTACCGACGCGGCCAGTGGTCGGCCGCGCGTATCGCTCAGCTCCAGCACGGCCTGGATTCGTTTCGCCGCCAACACACTCTCGGCCGGGAACTGCTCGAGCAGCGGTGCCAGATGCAGCTTGAGCCGGCGGAACATAGCGAACGTGCCGGCATCGTCCACTTCGCCCCACACGAGATACACGAATCGTTCGCCCCGGCGGCCGTGGACGTACCGGCCACGGAAGTCGACATCGCCGTCCGCACCGGTCACCACCTCGAGGTCGATGTCGAAGACCGCGTCGGCCGCGTCGCCGGTGACCAAGTCGACCACGGTCGAGCCGTCCTGCACACCGACGTGGATCCCGGAGCGGCCGGACCAGCTCGCGCCCGGCAGGCGGCGCCCGACGATCCGTAATGGGACCGTCGCCATCACCACCCCCTGCCGTCCCGCCCACCCACGGTGGCCCCAGCCGGTTCGCCCTCCTCCCCGCAGCGACCGGCCCCGAGATGAGGTTTCGCGATGGAACAGTTCGTGTCAAGCAGGTGAACGGCGCGCCACGACGACAGCGGCGGCCCGGGCGGATGCACACCTCACGGTAGAGCCCGCTCCCCGGCCACGCCCGATCAACGGGAAGTTTGTCCATCCGGCCGATCGGCACCCGGTCGCGGGCCGGCGCGCGCTGATCGCCGCCCGGTCGCGGGCCGGCGCGCGCTGATCGGCACCCGGTCGCGGGCCGGCGCGCGCTGATCGGCACCCGGTCGCGGGCCATGACCCGCACCGGGTCACCCGCGTGGCGACAGGCCGGCCGCCCGGTAGATGTCGTCGATCACCGTCATGGTCGGCACCGCGTCGGCCGCCGGGGTCAGCACCGCGGCGCCATCGTTGATCGCCGCGGCGAAGGCGCGCAGTTGGCTGGTGTAGCTCGGCTCGCCCGCGACCCGCTCGTGCCACCGCCGGCCATGAGCCCGCACGCTCAGCCGGTGGTAGTACTGCGGGGCGATGAAGTTGCGGATCCGCAGTTCGCCGTCGGCGCCGCGGACCCGGGCCGAGACCGCGAGCAGGTGCCGCGACCAGAGTGAGCAGGTGACCGAACCGGTGGCGCCGCCGGGGTAGCGCAGTGTCGCGGTCATGGCGCGATCCACGCCGGGCGAACGGAGCCAGGCCCGCGCGGAGACCACCTCCGGCTCGCCGGGCCCGAGCGTACGCAGGCAATGCACGGCGTAGCAGCCGGCATCCATCAACGCGCCGCCGGCGAGGTCGAGGCGGAACCGGATGTCGGAGAAGCGGGCCAGCGGGAAGCACAGGCTCGCCTCGACGTGGCGGATCTCGCCGATGGCGCCCTCCGCGAGCAGGTCCAGCACCCGCCGCAGCAGCGCGTGGTAGCGGTAGTGGAACGCCTCCATCACCACCAGCCCGCTGGTGGCGGCCGCGGCGGCGACCTGACTGGCCTGCGCGGCGTTGCTGGTGAACGGCTTCTCACACAGCACGTGCTTGCCGGCCGCGATCCCGGCGAGCGTCCACCGGGCATGCAACGAGTTCGGCAGCGGGATGTAGAGCGCGTCCACGTCAGGATCGGCCACCACCGCCGAGTAGTCACTGTGGACGGTCGCGATCCCCCACCGGGCCGCCATCCGGGTCGCCCGGTCCGGGTCACGGGCGGCGATGGCGGTCACCTCGACCTCGGCGACCGACCGGGCCGGCTTCAGCAACGCGGTCGGAGCGATGCGGGCGGCGCCGAGCACCCCTAGCCGGATCGCCACGGCGCCCAATCTACGGCGGCGATCGGGCGCCGCCGTGACCGGGGTGAGGGATCCGGTCGCGGCGACGCCCGCAGCCCGGCGCAGCTGGTCACGACGAGGGTGGCCCGCCGCAGGTGTGCCGGCGCCTGACCGATGGGCCGGGTCGCCACGAGCGGCCCGGCCCACCGCACCCGCGTCAGGACACGTTCAGCGCGGTGTCGTCCACGACGAACGAGGTCTGCAGCGAGACATCCTCGACCGCGAGGAACTTGACGGTGATGGTGTGCCCGGCGTGCGAGGCGACACTGAACGAGTGCACCTGGTAGCCGGTGGCGTGGTTGAGGTTGGAGTAGGTGGCCAGGGTGGACGTGACGCCACCGTCGATGACCTGGACCTTGATCGTGTCGTAGGCGATGGTGGTCGTGGTCTCAGAGGTGTTGATGTGCAGGTAGAGGCTGAGGGTGTAGGTCGTGCAACCGGCCGGCAGTGCGACATTCTGGGTCAGCGTGTCGGTGTGCGAATGGCCGTAGCCGTCCATCCACGCATCCCAGGTGCCGGTGCGCGGGGGCTCGGACGGGCTCCACTGGCCGATGACGCCGCTGGTGGCGGTCCAGACCGTGTTTCCGGACTCGAAGCCGGGGTTACCCAGCTTCTGCCCTGGGCTGCCACAGCTACCGGTCGGGTTGATGATCCAGGTGAAGCTCGCGCTGCCCTGGTGGCTGGCCGAGTCGGTCGCGGTGACGTTCGGGTTGTAGGTGTTCGCCGTCGTCGGGGTACCGGAGATGACCCCGCTCGACGAGTTGATGGACAGGCCCGCCGGCAGGCCGGTGGCCGACCAGGTGTACGGCGGGGTGCCACCGGAGGCGGTCATGGTGAGGCTGGTGGCGACGCCGACCGTGCCGGTCTGGGTGCCGGGGTTGTTGACGGTCGGGTTGCCGCCGCCACCGCCGCCGAAGATGGCGTGGGTGAACTCGCACTGGCCGGTGCCGCTGACCGAGTCGTTGGACCAGGTGCCCTGCATCGCGAAGGTCCCGTGTGCGGTGGCCAGGTTCGCCGCCCCACCCTGCGTGCCCGGCGCCTTCCAGGCGCACTTGTCCATGTTCTCTGCGCCGGAGGTGTCGGTCCAGCCGCCGGCCGGGTTCTGGTCGGTGATGGTCTCGGAGTACTCGTGACCCTCGACGATGCTGAAGCCGTCGAGCGTGCCGGCCGAGCCGGCGTTGACGAAGTTCTGGCCGCAGCTGGCGCCGGCGTCGGTCACGTACGGCATGTTGGTGAAGGCGATGTCGCCGACGCCGGAGGCTGCGCCGACGTCGCCGTTCCAGTCGTGCCAGGCGCACCACTGCAGCGGAGCGTTGAACCCGTCCGGGTGCAGGTTGTGTGCGGACAGGATCACGTACTGGGCGTTGCGGTTGAGCGCCGGCGTGGTGTTGCCGAAGTGGCTGGCGGCGGTGACCGCCTCCTGGCCGAGCTGCAACTGGGTCGCCGTGGTGGGTTCGGCGCTTCCGTTGGCGTACCAGACGCCGGCCAGCGCGCCGCCGGTCGGGTACGCGACGTGGGTGCCGCTGCTGCCGCAGATCTGGGTGCCGACCGCGACACCCTCGCAGTACTGGGTGTCGGTACCGGACCACAGCTCACCGTTGGTGCCCAGGCCCTTGAACAGCTCCTGCAGGCGGGGGGCCGCGCCCACGCTGTCGGCGGAGAAGGTCATGTCGCCGTTGCCGTCCGTGCTCTGAGTCCCCCATTGGGTGCCCCAGAAGACCAGGTAGACCTTGGGCGCGCCGGTGGTGACGCCGATGCCGTCAACCCCACCGCCGTAGCGGAGGTTGGCGGTCGAGTTGGCAGGTATGGCCGAAGGGTTAGCGGCCCGCCAGGCGTTCATCTTCGCCAGCGTCTCCAGCGTCGGCACCACGCCGTGGCGGTAGGAGTGCTGGTACGCGGGCGAGTAGGGGTTCGCGGAACTCGGGGCCGCCGAAGCGGCCGAACTGAAGGCCAGCGAACCCACCGCGGTCGCGACCGCGAAGAGGACGGCTAAGCTGGCTCGGGTGAAGCTCCTGCCGGTTGTGCGGGATTGCCTCATTCTTTCCCCTTCCGATGCCACGAGGGCGCGCGCCGTCGGCCGAGCCGCCGGCTTGAGAGGGCCGGCCCGGCACCAGGGCGGGCCTCGACTACGACGCCACTCGTAGTAACGTCGTCGGAAGCTTAGAAACGCTCACATCGATGTGTCAACGAAAGTCGATCTGCGTTTTTACGCGCATGGCGGCAGCCAGGCCCGGGGTCAGCTCACCGTTACGCTCACCCGGAACGCCTGGATCGCCAGGCAGGCGGCGCCTCCGGGCGGCGGCGAGGGGCAGAGTGGACGGCGGGAGATGAGGTCGGACGATCCCGGTGCCACCGCGGTGAACGCGGCGCCGGTCACCCCGATCGGCAAGGCGAGCTTCCCGCTCGTCGCCGGCTGCAGGGCGGTCCCGGTTGCCGTGATCGGTTGCCAGGGCTGGTCGGGCAGGCCGTGCAGGAACACCTCGATGCGCTGACCCACCCGGGCACAGACCGTCTGGCCGTTCTCGGCCTCGGTCACCGTCACAATCGGCCCGGCTGGTGCGGGACACGGGCTGGCCGTACCGGTGGCGGTGGTCGTGGTGGCCGGCGCGGTCGAGGTGGCCCCCGCCCCGGCGCCGGACTGGGTGGCGCACCCGGCCAGCAGGCCGATGCCGGCGAGCAGGAGCGCCCAGCGGGTGGTGACTCGATACGTCATACCGTTCCGACGGCGGTCCCGCGGGCGCGGTTCCCGCCGACCGGTCACCGGCGCACTCATACCCACGCCTGCGGGTCGGCAGCCAGGTCGCGAACGCGCTTGGGCAGCCGGGCCGCCGCGACATCGGCCACCGTGACGGAGTCGAGGATCTGCCGCTCGCTGGCCCGCAGCGCGATCCAGACCGTCTGCAACGCCGTCGCCGCACCGTGGTAGCCCAGATCCTCTGGGCGCTGTCCGCGGACGTTCGCGAGCGGGCCATCGATGACCCTGATCACATCAGCGAGTGTGATCTTGGTGGCTGGCCGGGCCAGCCAGTAGCCACCGTCGGGTCCGCGTTGCGAGCTCACGACGCCACCGCGGCGCAGTTGGAGCAGGATGCTCTCGAGGAACTTGGGCGGGATCTCCTGTGCCGTCGCCAACCGCTCCGAGGTCACCGGGCGCTCGGCACTGCCAAGCGACGAGGCCAGCTCGACCACGGCCCGCAGGGCGTAGTCCACCCGGGCGTTGAGGCGCACCTGCCGACTATCCCACCGGGGCGGGCGGATCATCCACCGACCCGGCGCAGGAGTCCCTCCTGGACCGCGCTTGCGATGTGGCGACCATCCTGGGTGAACATCCGGCCGGTGGCCAGGCCGCGGGAGCCGAACGCGGTCGGACTCCAGCAGTCGTAGAGGAACCACTCGTCGGCCCGGAAGGGGCGGTGCAGCCAGAGCGCGTGGTCGAGACTCGCGCCGATCATGCCGCCGGGTCCCCAGACCTCGCCGTGCACCGAGAGCACCGAATCGAGCAACGTCATATCGGAGCAGAACGTGAGCGCGCACGCGTGCAGCAACGGATCGTCGGGCAGGGTGCCGTCCACCCGCATCCATACCCGTTGGCGCCGGTCCGGCGGCCGGGCGCCGGGTGCCACCCACCCGGATTCCCCCACGTATCGCACGTCGATCGGGCGCGGGATCCTCGACCACAGAACCTGGCGCTCGGGAAACCGCGCCAGCCGCTCGGCCATGGTGGGCACCTGCTCCGGTGGCGGCACCCCGTCGCCCAGCGGATCGGCATGGTCCAGCCCAGTTTCGGAGATGTGGAACGAGGCCGACATGAAGAAGATGGTCTGGCCGTCCTGGCGGGCAACGCTGCGCCGGACCGAGAACGAACGGCCGTCGCGGACGTTCTCGACCTGGTACGAGATCGGCTGTCTCGGATCCCCCGAGCGCACGAAGTAGCCGTGCAGCGAGTGCACCCGCCGCTGCGCATCCACTGTCCGACCGGCGGCCACCAACGCCTGCGCGGCCACCTGGCCGCCGAAGACGCGCTGCGGTCCGACCGTGGGGCTGGAGCCGGTGAACTCGTTCTCGGACACCTGGCTCAGGTCGAGCAGCGCGACCAGGGCGTCGACCGCGGCCTGTCCACTCACGACGCCGGTCCGATCCACGGGGCACAGCCTAGACGGCGCCGCCGATCCCGCTCGCGGTGGATCCGGCCCGCAGCGGCACCGCGGTGGGCCCGATGGGTGCCGGCAGCCGGCCCGGCCCGCCCAGGTAGCCGTGGATCGCGGCGGCGGCCGCCCGTCCCTCCGCGATCGCCCACACCACCAGCGATGCGCCCCGGTGCATGTCCCCGGCGACGAAGACGCCCGGCTCGGCCGTCTGCCAATCGGGCCCGCACGCGATCGTGCCCGCCCCGGCGAGCCCGGGTTGGTCGAGCCCGAGTTGGTCGAGCAGCACGCTCTCGCCGGTGCCGTCGAAGCCGATCGCCACCAGCACCAGGTCGGCCGGCACCTCCCGTTCGGTGCCCGGCACCGTGGTCACCAGCCGCCGGCCATCGTGCTTGGAGACGACCACCTCGTTGATCCGGACCGCTCGTACCTGACCGGTGCCGTCGTCGAGGAGGGCCTGGATCGCGACCGCGAACGCCCGCTCGCCACCCTCTTCATGGGCCGGATAGGAGCGCATGATCCATGGCCAGGTCGGCCACGGATCTCGCTGCATGTCCCGTGTGGAGGGTGGCATCGGGTAGATGTCCAGCTGGGTCACGGCGGCGGCACCCTGCCGGTGGGCGACCCCGAGGCAGTCGGCGGCGGTGTCTCCGCCGCCCACGATGACCACGCGCCGGCCGGCGGCGTTCACCGGCGCGTGGGAGACGCGGCCGGCCACCTCGCGGTTCGCGCCGACCAGGTGCGCCATCGCCAGGTGCACGCCGCGGAGCTCCGCCCCCGGCGTACCGGCCATGCTCCGCCCGGCCAGCGCGCCGCCGGCCAGCAGAAGGGCGTCGTGGTCGGCGCGCACGGCATCGGCCGGCCGGTCGACCCCGACCGAACAGCCGGTCACGAACCGCACGCCTTCCGCGGCGAGCTGGGCGACCCGCTGGTCGATGTGGTGCTTCTCCAGCTTGAAGTCGGGAATCCCGTACCGGAGCAGGCCGCCGACGGCATCGTCGCGTTCGTAGACGGTGACCGCGTGGCCGGCCCGGGCGAGCTGTTGTGCGGCGGCCAGCCCGGCCGGGCCCGAGCCGACGATCCCGACGCTGCGGCCAGTGCGCCGCGGCGCCGGGCGGGGCGCCAGCCCACCGGCGGCGATCACCCCGTCGGCGATCGCGACCTCGACCAGTTTGATCGCGACCGGCTCGGCGTTCGCGTCGGCGGCCAACACACACGCCGCCTCGCACGGCGCCGGGCAGAGGCGCCCGGTGAACTCGGGGAAGTTGTTCGTCGCGTGCAGCGATTCGGCGGCGGCGTCCCAGGCGCCGCGTCGTACCAGGTCGTTCCAGTCCGGGATCCGGTTGCCCAGCGGGCAACCGTGGTGGCAGAACGGAACCCCGCAGTCCATGCACCTGCTCGCCTGCGTCCGCACCAGGTCGTCGCCGGCCCGCGGGTAGACCTCCCGCCAGTCTTGCAGCCGCAGGGCAACTGGTCGCCGGGCCGGCAGCTCCCGGCCGTGGCGCAGGAAGCCGTCCGCCTCAGCCATGCCCGACGCCCGCCATCGACCGCCGCGACGCCGGCCGCCGCGGCGGGGGCACGGCGAGCTCGGCCATCAGGGTCTCGTCGATCTCGCGCCCGGCGGCCTGCGCGGCCCGGATCATGCCCAACGCCCGCCGGTAGCCGCGGGGCACCACCGCGGTGAACTCGGTCAGCGCCCGTGGCCAGGCGTCCAGCAGCCTCCGGGCGACGGCGGAGCCGGTCAGGGCCTGCTGGCGCGCCACCAGGGTCCGCAGCACGGTTGCGTCGTCATCGCCGATGGGCAGCAGATCCACGAGTTCCGGGTTGACCTGATCCGGCTGCAGGCGCCACACGAACGCCTGACCACCCGACATGCCGGCCGCGAAGTTGCGCCCGGTCGGGCCGAGTACCACGACGGTGCCGCCGGTCATGTACTCGCAGCCGTGGTCGCCCACGCCCTCGACCACGGCCGTGGCGCCGGAGTTGCGCACCGCGAAGCGCTCACCCGCGCCACCGCGCAGGAACAGCTCGCCGCTGGTCGCCCCGTAGAGGACGGTGTTGCCGGCGACGATCGGTGGCCCGCTTGCGTGGATCACGTCCGGGGGACACACGATCAGGCGGCCGCCGGACAGCCCCTTGCCGACGTAGTCGTTCGCGTCACCTCGCAGGCGCAATGTCACTCCACAGGGGACGAAAGCGCCGAACGACTGGCCGGCGGTACCGCGCAGGGTCACCTCGATGGTGCCGTCGGGCAGGCCGGCGCCGCCGTGGCGGCGAACCACCTCGCCGCCGAGTCGCGTGCCGACACTGCGGTCGCCGTTGTGGATCGGAAGCTCGATGGCGACCGGCGCACCCCGTTCGAGCGCCGGGGCGGCGAGGCGCAACAGGCTGTTGTCCAACGCCTGATCCAGCCGGTGGTCCTGGGCGCGGGCACGCCGGCGCGCGCCGGCCGCGGCCGGAAGGTGCAAGACCCGCGACAGGTCGAGCCCACGCGCCTTCCAATGGTCCACGGCCGGGCGCAGGTCGAGCAGCTCGACCTGGCCGACCGCATCGTCCAGCCGGCGCAGGCCCAGGAGCGCGAGGTACTCGCGAACCTCTTCGGCCAGGAACGTGAAGAAGTTCTCCACGAACTCGGGTGCGCCGGTGAAACGTTGGCGCAATACCGGGTTCTGGGTGGCGATGCCGACCGGGCAGGTGTCCAGATGGCAGACGCGCATCATCACGCAACCGGAGACGATCAGCGGGGCGGTGGCGAAGCCGAACTCCTCGGCGCCGAGCAGGGCGGCCACGATCACGTCGCGGCCGGTCTTGAGCTGCCCGTCGACCTGCAGCGTCACCCGGTCGCGCAACCCTTGCACCAGCAGTGTCTGCTGGGTCTCGGCGAGCCCGAGCTCCCACGGGGTGCCGGCGTGCTTGAGCGAGTTGAGTGGTGCCGCGCCGGTGCCGCCGTCGTGCCCGGAGATCAGGATGACGTCGGCCTTCGTCTTCGCCACCCCGGCGGCCACGGTGCCTACGCCCACCTCGGAGACCAGCTTGACCTGTACCCGCGCCCCCGGGTTGACGTTCTTCAGGTCGTAGACGAGCTGGGCTAGGTCCTCGATGGAGTAGATGTCATGGTGCGGCGGCGGCGAGATGAGGCCCACGCCGGCCACCGCGTGTCGGGTCTTGGCGATCCACGGCCAGACCTTGTGGCCGGGCAGTTGGCCGCCCTCGCCGGGCTTGGCGCCCTGGGCCATCTTGATCTGCAGGTCGTCGGCGTGGACCAGATACTCGGTGGTCACCCCGAAGCGCCCGCTGGCGATCTGCTTGACCGCGGAGCGGCGCCGCGGATCGAGCAACCGGTCGGGGTCCTCGCCGCCCTCGCCGGTGTTGGACTTCCCGCCAAGGCGGTTCATCGCGATGGCGAGCGTCTCGTGGGCCTCGGCCGAGATCGAGCCGTAGGACATGGCGCCGGTGGCGAACCGCTTGATGATCTCGCTCACCGGCTCGACCTCGTCCAACGGTACCGGCGGGCGGGCGCCGGTGCGGAGCTCGATAAGGCCGCGCAGGGAACCGGTCTCGGCGGCCCGCCGGTCCACGGTCGCGGTGTACTCACGAAAGACCGTGTCGCGGCGGGAGCGGGTCGCGTGCTGCAGCAGGAAGACGGTCTGCGGGTCGAACAGGTGGGTCTCGCCCTCGCGGCGCCACTGGTACTCGCCACCCACGTCGAGACCCCGGTGGGCGCGCTCGGCCTCATTGGCCGGGTACGCCGTCGCGTGCCGGTGCGCCACCTCGGCCGCGATCACCGACAGGCCGATGCCGCCGATCGTGCTGCTGGTGCCGGTGAAATACCGCTCGACCAGCTCCCGGTCCAGCCCGACCGCCTCGAAGACCTGGGCGCCGGTGTACGACGCAACGGTCGAGATGCCCATCTTCGACATGATCTTCAGTACGCCCTTGCCCAGCGCCCGCACGTAGTTGCGGATCGCCACCGGCGCCGTGACCTCGGTCATCACACCCGTGGTGACCAGGTCCTCAACCGACTCGAAGGCCAGGTACGGGTTCACCGCCGCCGCGCCGAAACCGAGCAGCAGGGCCACGTGGTGCACCTCGCGACAGTCGCCGGACTCGACCACGAGGGCCACCTGGGTCCGGGTCTGCTCCCGGATCAGGTGCTGGTGCACCGCCGCGGTCAACAGCAGCGATGGCACCGGCGCCAGATCCACAGTGGAATCACGATCGGAGAGGATGAGGATGCGCGCACCGTCCTCGATCGCCTCCGAGACGCCCCGGCAGATCTCGACCAGGCGCCCCTTGAGGCCGGCGCCGCCGTCGGCGACCCGGTAGAGGCCGCTGACCCGGGTGGCCCGGAACCCGGGGAGGTCGCCGTCCTCGTCGATGGAGACGATCTTCGCCAGCTCGTCGTTGTCGATGACCGGAAACGGCAGCACGATCTGGCGGCAGCTGGCCGGCCCCGGTGCGAGCAGGTTCGCCTCGGGACCGATCGTCGCGGCCACGCTGGTGACCAGCTCCTCCCGGATGGCATCCAGGGGCGGGTTGGTCACCTGGGCGAAGAGCTGGGAGAAGTAGTCGTAGAGCAACCGCGGGCGGGTGCTGAGCACGGCGATCGGGGTGTCGGTGCCCATGGAGCCGACCGGCTCGGCGCCGGTGCGGGCCATCGGGCCCAGCAGGACCTTCAGCTCCTCCTCGGTGTAGCCGAAGGTCTGCTGGCGCCGCTGCACCGAGTCGTGCGAGTAGACCAGGTGCTCACGATCCGGGAGTTCGTCGAGCCGCATCAGGCCGGCATGCAGCCATTCGCCGTACGGCTGGGCGGCGCAGAGGTCACCCTTGATCTCGTCATCGTCGATGATCCGTCCGGCCGCGGTGTCCACCAGAAACATCCGACCCGGTTGGAGCCGGCCCTTGGCGAGAATGTCGGCGGGATCGAGGTCGAGCACCCCGGCCTCGCTGGCGAGCACGACCAGGCCGTCGGCGGTGTGGTACCAGCGACCCGGTCGCAGGCCGTTGCGGTCACCGACCGCGCCGACGACGACGCCATCGGTGAACGCGACACAGGCCGGCCCGTCCCAGGGCTCCATGAGGCAGGCATGGAACTGGTAGAAGTCCCGCCGCGCCGGGTCCATCGCCCGATCGTTCTCCCACGCCTCAGGGATCATCATGAGCACCGCGTGCGGCAAGCTGCGCCCAGCCAGGTGAAGCAACTCGAGCACCTCGTCCAGGTTCGCCGAGTCCGACCCGTCCGGCGTGCACACGGGGAAGATCCGGCTGAGGTCGCCCGGGATCACCGCGGAGCGCAGCAGCGCCTCCCGAGCCGACATCCAGTTGCGGTTGCCCCGGATCGTGTTGATCTCTCCATTGTGGGCGATAAGCCGGTACGGGTGGGCCCGTGGCCAGGACGGAAAGGTGTTCGTGGAGAACCGCGAGTGCACGAGCGCGATCGCGCTGGCCACCCGCTCGTCGCCGAGGTCGGGGTAACAGGTCGCCAGCTGCTGCGGGGTCAACATTCCCTTGTAGACAATGGTGCGCGTGGACAGGGACGGGATGTGCAGCGCCAGCCCTCGTTCCCGGGTCTCGCGCTCAGCCTGGCGGCGCACGCAGTACACCAGTCGCTCCAGCTCGAGCCCGGCCAGGCGTTCGCCGGCCGCTCCCGCCGGGCGCTCGCCGGCCGCTCCCGCCGGGCCCTCGCCGGCCGCTCCCGCCGGGCGCTGGGCGCTCAGGAAGACCTGGCGGATGTGGGGCATCCCGGCCAGCGCCGTGCGGCCGAGCCCGGTGTGGTCGACCGGAACGTCGCGCCAGCCCAGGACGTCAACGCCCTCCGCGGCGGCGTAGCGGGCCAGCACCGCCATCGCGCGTTGCGCGGCCGGCTCGTCGATGTCGAGGAAGACCAGGCCGGTGGCGTAGGCGCCCGGCGGCGGTAACGCCAGGTCGAGCGTCGAACGGAGGAACTCGTCGGGGATCTGGATCAGCAGCCCGGCGCCATCGCCGGTGTCCGGCTCGGCCCCCCGAGCGCCGCGATGGTCGAGCCGGCCCAACGCGGCGAGTGAGCGGGCGACCACCCGGTGGGAACGCCGGCCGGCCACGTCCACCACGAACGCCAGGCCGCAGGAGTCGTGCTCGAACGCAGGATCGTAGAGTCCTTGTGGCCGGGGTGGGGTCATCGGGGGCGAGCCTCCTGACGGTCGTCCAGCGCTGCGGTGGGACGACGTCGGCCCGAAAGGTCCCCCGAGTCTACGCGACCGGCAACCATGTTTTGTTCTCCCGGGCCGGCGGCTAAGGTGCCGGTCGTGACGACGATCACGGACCTGCTGCGCCAGATCGAGCGCGCCTACGACGCCATTCCGAGGGCCGGGGGCGCCCGCGCGACGGCGGTCGGGCCGTTCGAGCTGTTCCTGCGCGACGGTCCGGGCTGGCCCTACTACGCGCGTCCCCGCCTCGAGGCCACCGAGATCACGCCGGCCGATGTGCTCGCGGTACGCACCCGCCAGCGCGAGCTCGGGGTACCTGAGGCCATCGAGTGGGTGCTCGAGGTCACCCCTTCGGCGCTGGCGGCGGTCCGTGCCGGCGGCCTACCGGTCATCCAGGCGCCGCTCATGGTGCTCGATCCGACGCGGCTACCGGCGGCGACCGAGCTCGCCGCGGCCGAGCTGACGATCCTCGATCCGGACGCGGCCGAGATCGCTCACCTGCTCGCCGTCAGCGCCGCGGTCGCGGGCGTCGGCTTCGGGGCCGGCGGCACCGATGTCGGCCCGGCCGGCCCGGCCGAGCGCGACACCGCGGTCATGCCCGCCGATCCCGACCGGCTCGCCGCCACCCTGCGCAGCCTCCGCCTCGGCCGTACGGCCGAGGCGATCGCGCGCACCCCGGGTGAGGGTGTCGTGGCTCGCGGGGCCTACCAGGGCGCCGTCGTCGACGGCACCGGCGCGGCGGAGATCGTCGGCGTGGCCACCGTGCCATCGGCCCGCCGGCGCGGACTCGGCGCCGCGGTCAGCGCTCTACTCGCCCGCCATGCCCTGGATCACGGCTACGACCTCGTCTTCCTCAGCGCCGCGAACGAGGACGTGGCCCGGGTGTACGCCCGCATCGGCTTCACCCGCATCGGTACCGCCGGCATCGCCGAGGCCCCGCCGCCGTAGACCGCGCCCATGGTGACCCACGCCTGCGGGCCCACCCGCGCACGGGCCCACACGCGCGCTGGGCCACCCGCGCGCCGGCCAACGCCGCGTGTTTGCAAGGGCACCCTTTACCACTGAATGCGTTAACGGGGTGCCCTTCCTAACACGGGTACCCGCCGCAGAGCGGTGGCACAAACGCAACTTGGGGCACGGGTCAACCGGCCGCGGGCGGGCTCCACTCCTGGGCCGCGGTCGACGCCCGCTCCAGCAGGCCAGACGGCAGCCGGCCCAGCGCGGCATCGCGGGCCCGTACCGTCAGCCGCCCCTGAGCCTGCAGCACCAGTCCGAGCCGGCGCGACGCCTTCGCCACCCGAGCCACCCGGGACCGGCGGGCCAGCGTGTACGCATCCAGCGCCACCGGCAGCCCGCGGCCGGGTTCGGCATCGCGCACCATCGAGCGCAGCGTCACCGCGTCCTCGAAGGCGAGGCAGGCGCCCTGGCTGAGGTTCGGGGTGGCGACGTGGGCTGCATCGCCCAACAGGGCGAACCCGCCAACCCCGACCGGGAAGCCGAACCGTCGCGGCAGCGGTCGCAGCTCCTCGCCCGCCTGCTGGACCAGGTCGTGTGGCTCGCTCGCGGCGAGCAGCTCGGTGACCGGCGTCTGCCAGTCGGCGAACCACCGGCGCAGCAGGCTCAACTGGACCTCCGGCGACTCCGGGCGCAGGGCCCCGGGTGCGGTCGCGGCCCAGTAGATGCCACCACGGGTACTGCTGCCCGAGTTCCCCCGCTCGCCCAGACAGGCGTGCAGGAACCGCTGGCCGGCGCCGAGCATCTGGCCCGACATCGGGGTGTTGTCGGGCAGCTTCGGCACCCGGTACCAGGGGATGACCGTGCGCCAGGCGGTATACCCCGCCGACGCGAGCACCGACTGGGCGGCGAGCCGGCGCCGGATGACGCTCCCGGCGCCGTCGGCCGCCACCACCAGGTCGGCCTCGAAGGTGTGCTTGGCGGTGCCGACCGCGGGTCGCTCGGCCAGGCCCGCCCGGATGCGCGTCACCTCGATGCCGGTGCGTACGTCGACCGAGCCACCGAGCCCAGCCATCAACGCGTCGTGCAGGTCGTCCGCGTGCACGACCACCGCCTGGGCCGGGGGCGCCGCCGGATCCGGCTCGACCAGCCAGCGCCCATTGGGCCGGCGGATCCCGCCAGTTTCCATCGGGAACGTCACGTCGCCCAGGCTCAGCCCGAGCGCGGCCAGGGCCGCGGCGCCGTTGGGCCAGATCAGGACCGCGCCGCCGTAGCCACGCAGCCGATCGCCGCGTTCCAGGAGCGTCACGTGCCATCCGGTGCTCGCCAGCGCACCCGCCGCGGCCAGGCCACCGACACCCGCCCCGACCACGACCGCCGTCCGCACCGGCGCTAGCCCTTCTCGGCCCGCGAGGTCCCGTGCGCCCCGAGATCCGCGGCCGGATCCCCGTCGCCGGGACCGCCGGCCTCCTCGTCGTCCTGGTCGGCGGCGGGCTTGGGCTTACGCCACTCGATCGGGTCACCGTCGGCGGTGACGACCTGCACCGCCCCGTCCTCGCCGACCCGGATGTGCTCCTGCGGACCGCGTACCCGGACGAAGTAGACCAGCGCGCCGAGGAACACCAGGATCGACACCCAGCTGTTGATCCGCATGCCGAGGAAGATGTGAGCCTCGTCGGTGCGCAGCGCCTCCACCCAGAACCGGCCGACCGTGTACGCCATCACGTAGACCGCGAACGCGCGCCCCTTGCCCAGCCGGTAGCGGCGGTCAACCAGGTAGACCAGCACCGCCACGCCGACATCCCAGATCGACTCGTAGAGGAAGGTCGGCTGGAACGGTCCGCCCCCCAGCGGTACGGGATCGCCGTTCGCGTCCAGCACCGCGTGCCCCGCGCTCAGGTCGTACCGGTAGATCGTCAGACCCCAGGGCAGGTCGGTGTGCCCGCCGTAGAGCTCGTTGTTGAACCAGTTGCCGAACCGCCCAATCGCCTGGGCCACCGGCAGACCCGGCGCCAGCGCGTCCGCGAAGAGGGTGAGTGGGATGTTGGCCCGGCGGCAGCCGAACCAGGCACCGAGCGCGCCGCCGGCGACCGCCCCCCAGATGCCCAGACCGCCGTTCCAGATCGCGAAGACGTTGAGGGGCACGCCGTTGCGCCCGAAGTAGGCGTCCGGCGACGTGATCACGTGATAGATCCGCGCTCCGATGATCCCGGCCGGCAGCGCGAAGATGGCCACGTCGAGCACCAGCCACTTGGGCGCGCCCCTATGGCGCAGCCGCACCTCGGCGATCGCGCAGGCGGCGATGATGCCGGCGATGATGCAGAGCGCGTAGGCGCGGATCAGAAACGGCCCGAGATGCCATCCCCCCTGCACCGGGCTGGGAATGGTGGCGAGGTATCCGATGCCGGCACTCATCTCGCCGCCCCCGCGGAGGCAATCGCGTCGTCGGTCACTCTGGCTCCTCCGCGCAGGCAATCGCGTCGTCGGTCACTCTGGCTCCTCCGCGGAGGCAATCGCGTCGTCGGTCACTCTGGCTCCTCCGCGGAGGCAATCGCGTCGTCGGTCACTCTGGCTCCTCCGCGGAGGCAATCGCGTCGTCGCTCACGCCGCACAACCTACCGGACGACCTGGGCACCGGCACTATGCGTGACACGCACCAGGCAAGACACCCACGAGGCGGGAGACCCACTGGTCGTGGGACCGAGGCCGCTCTACGCTAGCTCGGTATGAGCTTGCTCACCTCCGCTGTCGCGGCGGTCATCCGCGACCCCGCCGGTCATCTGCTGCTCTGCCAGCAGTCCGGCGGGCACCGTCTCTGGGGCCTTCCGGGCGGGCACATCCGCAACGGTGAGAGTCCGATCCACGCCGTCATCCGCGACATCCGCGAGGAGACCGGGGCCGAGACCGAGGTCGTCGACCTGGTCGGCATCTACCAGTTGACCGGCGACACCTGTGGCGCCGACCTGCCCGACGTGCTGATGTACGTGTTCCGGGGCCGGGTCGAGCAGGCCGAGCTCGTGGTCAACGCGCCCGGTCGTATCTGCCGCCTCGCCTGGCACGACCCGGATGCGCTGCCGCATCCGATGACCGCGACCGCGCGCGCCGCCGTCGCCGATGTGCTCGCCGGATCCTCCGGCGTCCTGCGCCAGGTCCACCGCAACGTCGAGCCGGACGTGCCCGACGCCGAATCCGAGGCCGACCTCGTGCCGGCCTTGGCCGCGGCCCGCTGACCTCCCTCTTCTCGTTCGGCCCTTGCTGGTACGGCCTGCCTCATCGGGTACGCCGGGCGCCCGTGCGCCCGCACCCGTCGACGGAGTAGCCCCGGGCCTCGCCCGTCGACACCGTCAGTGGGCGGGCCGCACCCGTACCCCGGCGGCCAGCTCCGCGGTGAGCGCCCGCAGCGCCCGCACCCCGCCGGCCAGATCCGGCGCGTCGAGCAGGCAGCTCACCAGCGCGCTCCCGACGATCACCCCGTCGGCATAGGTGGCCACCTCAGCGGCGTGCGCCCGGCTCCGCACGCCCAGCCCGACCCCGACCGGCAGCGAACCCGCCACCGCCCGTACCCGGGTCACCAGCGCCGGGGCGGCCGCGGAGACCGCCTCGCGGGCTCCGGTCACACCCATGAGGCTGGTGGCGTAGACGAAACCGCGGCAGCCGGCCACGGTACGGGCGATCCGCTCGTCCCGCGAGGACGGCGCGACCAGGAAAACCCGGTCGAGTCCGTGCGCGTCGGCGGCCGCGATCCACTCGCCCGCCTCCTCTGGAATCAGATCCGGCGTGATCAGACCGCAGCCGCCGGCGGCCGCGAGGTCGCGGGCGAAGGCCCCGGCGCCGTAGCGCTCCACCGGATTCCAGTACGTCATCACGAGCGCCGGCAGGCCCCGCTCGGCCACCGCGGCCACGGTCGCGAGGACGTCGGCCGGACGGACCCGGCCGGCGAGGGCGATCTCGCTGGCCCGCTGGATCACCGGTCCGTCCATCACCGGATCGGAGTACGGGAAACCCACCTCGACCAGGTCGACGCCGGAGTCCGCCAGCGCCTGGACCGCGGTGATGGCGCCGGCCACGGTCGGGAAACCGGCCGGCAGGTAGCCGACGAGCGCCGCCCGGCCATCGGCCCTGGCCTTGTCGAACGCGACCGAAGCGCCCGCCTGGCTCATGGCAACAGTCCGAACCACGTGGCGGCCGTCGCCACGTCCTTGTCGCCCCGGCCGGAGAGGTTCACCAGCAGGATCGCCGACGAGCCGAGCGTCGGGGCCAAACGGACCACCCCGGCCAACGCGTGCGCGCTCTCGATCGCCGGGATGATGCCCTCGGTCCGGCAGAGCAGGGCGAAGGCCGCCATTGCCTCCGCGTCATCCACCGGTTCGTAGCGCGCCCGGCCGCTGTCGTGCAGCCAGGCGTGCTCCGGCCCGACCCCGGGATAGTCCAGGCCGGCGGAGATCGAATGCGACTCGATCGTCTGCCCGTCCTCGTCCTGCAGCACATAGGTCCGGCTGCCGTGCAGCACCCCGGGCGACCCGGCGCAGATGCTCGCCGCGTGCCGGCCGGTCGCGATGCCGTCGCCGGCCGCCTCGAACCCGTACAAGGCGACCTCGCGGTCCGGGATGAACGCATGGAAGATGCCCAGCGCGTTGGAACCACCGCCGACGCAGGCGCAGACCGCATCCGGCAGCCGCCCGGTGAGGTCGAGACACTGCCGGCGGGCTTCGACCCCGATCGCCCGGACGAAGTCGCGCACCATCGCCGGGAACGGGTGCGGCCCCGCCACCGTACCGATGAGGTAGTGGGTACTGTCCACATTGGCCACCCAGTCGCGCAGCGCCTCGTTCATGGCGTCCTTGAGCGTGCGCGAGCCGGTACCCACCGGGATCACGGTCGCTCCCAGCAGCCGCATCCGGGCCACGTTCAACGCCTGCCGGCGGGTGTCCTCCTCGCCCATGTAGACCACGCACTCGAGGCCGAAAAGAGCGGCCGCGGTCGCGGTCGCGACCCCGTGCTGGCCGGCCCCGGTCTCGGCGATCACGCGCCGCTTGCCCATCCGTAGCGCCAGCAGCGCCTGCCCCAGCACATTGCGCACCTTGTGCGCGCCGGTGTGGTTGAGGTCCTCCCGCTTGAGCAGGATCCGCGCGCCCACCTGGGCCGAGAGCCGGGTCGCGTCGTAGAGCAGGCTCGGCAGCCCGGCGTAGTCCCGGCAGAGCCGTCCCAGCTCGGCGTCGAAGCTCTCGTCGGCCTGCGCGTGCCGGTACGCGGCGTCCAGCTCTTCCAACGCGGCGATGAGCGCCTCGGGCACGAACCGGCCGCCATAGCGCCCGAAGTGCCCGTCGGCGTCGGGCAGCAGTCCGGACGCCGAGAGCAGTCCCGCGTCACCCACGACTCTCCTCCTCCCCTATTCGCGTCGATCTAGGGCTTAGGCACCCGATCAGAGATCGACTCGCGTGCCTAAGCCCTAGATCGACGAGGAGGGTGAGGGGCCCGGTCATCGCACCGGGCGGGGTGTCGCCGGATGCGAACCGGCGGTCACCAGCTCGGCCACGGCGTCGCGCGGACTCTTCTGGGTCACCAGACCCTCGCCGACGAGAACCGCGTCGGCTCCGGCCGCGGCGTACCGGATGAGATCGTGCGGGCCGCGGACACCGGACTCGGCGACCTTGACAATCTTGTTGGCCAGCCCCGGCGCGATCCGTTCGAACGCGGACCGGTCGACGTCGAGGGTCGCGAGGTTGCGCGCGTTGACGCCGATGATCCGGGCCCCGGCCGAGACCGCCCGGTCGGCCTCTTCCTCGGTGTGCACCTCGACCAGGGCCGCCATGCCCAGCGACTCCACGCGTTCCAGCAGCCCGGTCAGCGCATTCTGGTCCAGCGCGGCGACGATGAGCAGGACGATGTCGGCCCCGTACGCCCGGGCCTCGTGCACCTGGTAGCTGGAGACCACGAAGTCCTTGCGCAGCAGCGGCACCGTGACCGCGGCCCGCACCGCCCGCAGATCCTCCAGCGAGCCGCCGAACCACCGGCCCTCGGTGAGCACGCTGACGCAGCGCGCACCTCCGGCCGCGTACTCCTTGGCCAGTTCGGCCGGATCGGGGATCTCGGCCAGCTGTCCCTTGGACGGCGACGCCCGCTTCACCTCGGCGATGACCCCGACTCCTGGAGCCCGCAGGGCGGCGTAGCCGTCCTTTGGCGGTGGCGCGCTGGCGACCGAATCCCGCAATACGCTCAGCGGGACCTGCTCCTGGCGGGCCGCCACCTCCTCCCGAACTCCGGCGAGGATCTCGTCGAGGACCGTCACATTGCGCTCCGTTTCGAACGCACCGCGACGGTCCGCTGACTCGTGCGGAGCGTCATGCGGCCGATGGTAGGGCTAACGCCCGGGCGCGTTGTGTCCGGGGTCTCACGAACCTCATTCGTCGGACTGGGGCATGCTGTCTCTCCCGCATTCTGGACGGGCGCCGAGCGCCATCGACAGGCGTCGGTTGCTCACTCCGTCCCGGCCGTGGGATCGAGCCCGCGGTCGATGGCGTCCCACAGTCGGGCCGTCGCCGCATCCGGCCGGTCGGCGGGTGCATCGGCGCCGGCGATGCGGTTTTCGTAGCGGGCCCCCATCGCTGGCCAGTTGCGGCCCCGCCACACCGTCAGCAAACCGGCGCCGGCGCACGCGACACCGCCGACCACACAGAGCACCGGCCAGGTCGCGCGGGCACCGGAGACGGCCGGGATCGTGCGTACCGCGTCGACGGTGAGCGCCGCCGCGGCCAACACCATCAGCACGCCGACACCGAGGCGGCCCGACGACCGGGTGGCGAGCACGGCCCCGGCGCCGGCCAGCGCCACCAACGCCAGCGCCGGGATCAAGGGCGCCATCGAGGCCCCGGTACGGGCGAGAGTCAACGGAGGCTGGGGTGCGGCCCGCACCGTGGTCTCCACCAACCAGGTCCGGCTCGCCGCCAGCAACACCAGGCCGGCGCCGGCGACACCGACGAGCAGGGCGATGGCGAGCTCGCGGCGCGCCCGCGGGTCGTGGCGCACCGGGACGCCGTCCGGGTCCCGGCTCACCGGGCCGGCCTCAGGGTCTCGGCGGCGGCGATCGCGGCGAGCACGGCGGCCGCCTTGTTGCGGGTCTCCTGCTCCTCGGCCGCCGGATCGGAGTCGGCCACCACGCCGCCGCCGGCCTGCACGTAGGCGACGCCGTCGCGCAGCAGCGCGGTGCGGATCGTGATGGCCGTGTCCAGGTCGCCGCCGAAGCTCACGTAGCCCACGATCCCGCCATAGATCCCGCGGCGGGTGGGCTCAAGCTCATCGATGATCTCCATTGCCCGTACCTTGGGTGCCCCGCTCAGGGTCCCGGCCGGGAAGGTCGCGACGAGCGCGTCGAAGGCCGAACGGTCGTCGCGCAACTCCCCGACCACCGTGGAGACGATGTGCATCACATGGCTGTAGCGCTCGATGGTGGCGAACTCGGGCACCTCCACCGTGCCCGGTACGCAGACCCGGCCGAGATCGTTGCGACCGAGGTCGACCAGCATGACGTGCTCGGCCCGCTCCTTGGGATCGGCGAGCAGCTCGCCGGCGAGGCGCAGATCCTCCTCCGCGCTGCGACCGCGCCACCGGGTGCCCGCGATCGGATGCAGCAGTGCGCGCCGCCGGCCGTCCGGTCCGGTCTGCACCTTGAGGTGCGCCTCCGGTGAGGACCCCACGATGTCGAACCCGTCGAACCGGAGCAGGTACATGTACGGGCTGGGGTTGGTCGCCCGCAGCACCCGGTAGATGTCGAGCGGGTCGGCCGTCGTTGGCCGCTCGAACCGCTGCGCCACCACGATCTGGAAGCACTCGCCGGCCCGGATGGCCTCCTTCGCCGCCTCGACCGCCTTCGGGTGCAGACCCTCCGGGGTACGGGATTGGAACCGCCCGACGCCCGCCTCGGCCACCGTGGACACCATCGGTGGGGTCGGGCGCGACAGCGCGGTGGTCATCGCGTCGAGCCGGCCGATGGCCTGGTGGTACGCCGCCGACGCCGCCGACCTGGTCGCCTTGGCCGGCAACACCGCGTTCGCGACCAGGGTGGCCGAGCCTTCGAAGTGGTCCAGCACCACGAGGTCGGTCGCGAGCACCATGCCGAGCTCGGGCACCCGGAGATCATCGGTGGACAGATCGGGCAGCTTCTCGAACCGGCGCACGATGTCGTAGGACAGGAAGCCCACCAGTCCCCCGGTGAGCGGGGGCAGCTGCGCCCCGGTCGCCGCCGGCCCGCCGGCGAGCAGGGCGACGGTCTCGCGCAGAACCGCCGCCGGGTCTCCCGAGACCGGTACGCCCGGCGGGGGCGTGCCGAGCCAACGGGCCTGGCCGTCCCGCTCGGTCAGGGTGGCGATGCTCCGTACGCCTACGAACGAGTACCGCGACCAGGTGGTGCCGCCCGAGCCGACCCCGTGCTCGGCCGACTCCAGCAGGAACGTGCCCGGTCCACCGGCGAGCTTGCGGTACACCCCGACCGGTGTCTCGCCGTCGGCGAGCAGGCGCCGGGTCACGGGAATCACCCGGTGCACCCGGGCGAGGTCGAGGAACGCCTTCTCGCCGGGCGTCACCACGCCGGTGGTCACGACGCCTCCCCCGCACCCGTCGCTGCGTGTGCCGGCAGGTCGGCGGGCGCCGGTACTTCGGCGGCTGCTATAGCCGGCGCCTGGACATCGGCGGGTGCCGCGAGGGCGTGCTGGAAGCAGGTCTGCGCGCCGGTGTGGCAGGCTGGGCCGACCTGCTCCACGCGGACGAGCAGCGCGTCGCCGTCGCAGTCGAGCGACACCGACCTCACGTACTGGTGATGGCCTGAGGTCTCGCCCTTGACCCACAGCCGACCCCGGCTGCGGGAGAAGTACGTAGCCCGCCCGGTACCCAGCGTCAGCGCCAGCGCTTCATCGTTCATCCACGCCAGCATCAGCACTTCGCCGGAGTCGTACCGCTGGACCACCACCGGCACCAGGCCGGCCGCGTCGCGCACGAGCCGGCCCGCGATGGAGGCGTCAAGCCGCATGCCGACGATTCTCCCCTACGCGAAGTCGCGCTCGTAACTCGTCCCAGACGCGCCCAATTTAGGGGCTGAGATTTGCGGCCTTGGCGGAGTACGGTTGGTAAGAGTCACCCACGAAAGCTCTGTGGTGGACACTCCGCTTAACTCTCCAGTTCAGCCTCGATCTCTGATCTCGCCCCTATGCGTGGTCATTGGTCCTGTTTGGCCTGGAATCCCCCCATGCGGCCGCCGCGCCGGCCGCGAGACGGACGGAGGAGGAACATGCACGAACCCGAGGGCGTGGCCGGTCTATCCGTGGAGGAGGGTGCCGCGGTCGCACCCCGCCCACCGGAGGACGCAGCGTCCCAGCTCACCGACGCGGTAGCGGCCGACTCACTGTCCTCCTCGGACAGTGCGGTGGCCGTGCTCGCGCCACCAGCCGACGAGGCACCAGCCGACGAGGCACCAGCCGACGAGGCACCAGCCGACGAGGCACTAGCCGACGAGGCCACCGCGGACGAGGTCGCCGCCGAAACATCGGCCGAGGAAGCAAACGCCGAGGAAGCCACCACCGGCGAACCCACCGCCGACGAACCCATCGTGGACGAGGCGGCCACTGACCAAGCCACCACCGACCAAGCCACAGCCGACGAAGCCACAGCCGACGAAGCCACAGCCGAAGCGACGGGCGAGGACGAAGCCCGCGCCGAAGCACCGGCCGAGGACGAGGTGGCCACCGAGGAAGCCGTTGGCTCCGAAGCCGCTCCGACACCCGACCAGGACGCAGTCGTCGACCGCACGGCCGAGGAGGTGGTGGCCGAAGCCGAGCGTGTCACCCAGGCGGCCGCCGAGCAACCGCCATCCGCCGACGCCGAACCCACCGCCGATGCCGAACCCACCGGCGAACCAGAATCCAGCGAGCCGGTCGCCGCTGGCGAGGAAACCATGGGTGAGACACCCGCACCCGAAGAGACGCTCGGTGACGCGCCCGCCACCGAACCCGACGAATCCGAGCTGGTCCACGCACTGTCCGGGGAGAGCGCCCAACAGTTCCGCGAGCGCATCAGCGCGGTCCAGGAGCAGTTCGCCAGTGCCGCCCGGCAGGCGCTCAGCCAAGCCGAGCTGGTCGTGACCGACGCGATCAATGCTGTGCATGAGGCCCTTGTCGACGGCGCAGCCCGGATCGGAACGTGGCGCGACGCCGGAGAGGTCGAGCGGCACGAACTCGAGAATGCGCTGCGGCGCTACCGCGACTACTTGCACCGCGTGCTCTCGGTCTAGCCATCGCGAGCACGACCTGAGGCCCGCTGCCGCCGTGCAGTGGGCCTCAGCCTTGCCCGGCGCGCGTCGCGAGGTCCGCAAGCCCGGTGCCGCGCTGGAGATCGGCGTCGTACGCGCGCCAGCGCAGCCACACTGCACGCCACCGCGCCTCACTCCGATCTCCACCCGTCAACACCGGCACCGCGAGGGCCCAGGTCGCGACCGCGGGCCAGATCTTGCCAAGCCCATGGATGTCACCTACCGTTGAGTTCATCAGCCGTTGAATTCACTCGAGTGCCGACGGAGGTACCGGATGGAGAGCGCGATCGAGGTGACCAACCTCGTCGTCGAACGGGGCAAGCAGCGGGTGCTGCACGGTTTCAGCTGTGCGGTACCGCGGGGCAGCGTCACCGGGTTGCTGGGACCCAGTGGCAGCGGCAAGAGCACGCTCATGCGCGCCATCGTGGGCGTGCAGACCGTGAAATCGGGGCGGGTGACGGTGCTGGGCACGCCGGCCGGGTCGCCCCAACTGCGCAGCCGGGTCGGGTACCTGACGCAGGCGCCCAGTATCTACGCCGACCTCACGGTGGCGGAGAATGCGCGCTACTTCGCCTCGCTGTACCGCGGGATCGGATCCGCCGAAGCCGACGCCGCGGTGGCGAACGTCGGGCTCAGCTCGGCGTCCGGACAGCTGGTGGGGAGCCTCTCCGGCGGCCAATGGGCCCGGGCGTCGCTGGCCTGCACGCTGGTCAGCCAGCCGGATGTGCTGATCCTGGACGAACCGACGGTCGGGCAGGATCCGGTACTGCGCGACGAGCTGTGGCAGCAGTTCCGGGAGCTGGCCGCGACCGGCAAGACGCTGCTCGTCTCCAGCCATGTCATGGACGAGGCCGGCCGCTGCGACCGGCTGCTGCTGATCCGCGAGGGCGCACTGATCGCCGACGACACCCCCGAGGCGATCCGGTCGGCGACTGGCACCGCCGACCTGGAGGCGGCCTTCCTGCACCTCATCCGGGCCAAGGAGAACTCATGACCGCCGACGTACTTTTCTGCGCGGAGGCGGCGGCATGACCGCCGACGTACTTTTCTGCGCGGAGGCGGCGGCATGACCGCCGACGCGCTTCCCTCAGCGGAGGAGGCAAGATGACACTGCGAATCCTGGGCAGTACCACCCGGCGCATCCTCAGCCAACTGCGCCACGACCGGCGTACCGTCGCCTTGCTGCTGCTGGTGCCGGTCCTCCTGCTGACGTTGCTGTACTACATGTTCAAGGATGTGCCCGGGGTGTTCGACCGCATCGGGCTGATCATGCTCGGCGTGTTCCCGTTCGTGATCATGTTCCTCATCACCAGCATCGCGATGCTCCGCGAGCGCACCTCGGGGACTCTGGAGCGGTTGCTCACCACGCCGATGGGCAAGGTCGACCTGCTCTTCGCGTACGGGATCGCCTTCGGGATCGCCGCGGCGATCCAGGCCACGGTCGCGTCGGGCGTCGCGTACTGGCTCTTCGACCTGACCACCGCCGGCCCGACCGGGCTGGTGATCGCGATCGCGATCGCGAACGCGGTGCTCGGGGTCGCCCTGGGGCTGTTCTGCAGCGCGTTTGCCCGCACCGAGTTCCAGGCCGTGCAGTTCATGCCGGTCGTGGTCATCCCGCAGATCCTCCTGTGTGGACTCTTCGTCGCCCGGGGGCAGATGGCCGGCTGGCTGCAGGCGATCAGCAACGTGATGCCGATGACGTACTCCGTCGAAGCGCTTCAGGAGGTCGGTGCGCACGCCGATGCGACCACGACCCTCTGGCGGGACTTCGGCGTCGTCGCCGGCTGCGTCGTGCTCGCGCTGAGCCTGGCGGCCGCGACTCTGCGGCGGCGAACGCCCTGAGCGACGCCGACTGAGCTCACCATGGCACGCACCGGCCGACGCCCCGGCCACCCGGACACCCGGGAGGCGATCCTGGCCGCCGCCCGGGTGGCGTTCGCCGATCGTGGGTTCGACGCGACGTCGATCCGGCAGATCGCCGCGAGCGCGGGGGTCGACCCCGCGCTCGTGCACCATTACTTCGGTACCAAGGACCAACTGTTCCTCGATGCCATGCAGGTGCCCTTCGACCCGTCGAAGATCGTGCCCCAGGTGATCGCCGGTGGCCTCGACGGCATCGGCGAGCGCCTCGTGCGTACCTTGGTCTCGGTCTGGGACTCGCCAGCCGGCGCCGCCGGGGCGGCGCTCGTGCGTAGCGCGGTCAGCAACGAGACCATCGCCCGGATGCTGCGCGACTTCGTGGCCAACCGGATTCTCAAGCGGGTCGCGGCGCAGCTCAAGCTCGATCCGGCGGAAGGTCGGTGGCGGGCCAATCTTGTCGCCACCCAGATCGGCGGCTTGATTGTGATGCGCTACATCTTGAAGATCGAGCCGCTGGCGAGTGCTCCGCCGGACCTGGTGGTCGCCCTCGTCGGCCCGACCGTGCAGCGCTACGTGACGGCTCCGCTGCCCGGTGGCATCGGCTGAGCCGGGGTGAAGAGGCGCTCGGGTCGCGAGAGCCACCAGCGCGCGGCCGCCCGGGCGGGGGGCGGCATGCTCGGGTCCCCGCGCACGAGGGCGAGCAGGCGGGCGTGTCGGGAGATACCCAGCCCGTATACCAGCCCGATCAGGGCCTCGATGCTGCCCGGATCGCCGCGGTCGTGCCACTGCTGGACATAGCGCGACAGCGCGTTGACCCAGAAGCCGTCGGTACTCACCCCGCCGACATGCCCGACGCTGCGCACGGCGGCGACCGAGATCGACGACGGCAGGCCGCCAGCCAGGATCAGGCGCTCGACCAGCGGTCGCTCGTCGGGGCCGCCCAGCACCCGCAAGGAGCCGAGCAGGCACGAGGCGAGCGCGGGCTCGGGCACCGCGTTCGGCCGGCCGAGTTCGGCCGCGATCGCCGCCGCCACCGGTGTCCGGTACGGGGTGGCTCGCAGCAGGATGTTGGCGTTGAACCGAACGTCGAACACCGGCGCGAAGAGCAGGTCGTCAAGCAACTGCGCCAGCATCGAGTCGGCGAACACCGCGTCGTTGCCCAGGGCCGCCGCGGTGGTGGCGACGATCCGGTCGACGATGACCGACGACGTGGCCTCGGGCGCGAGCCGGCCGGTGGCCCCGACCTCGTGCAACGTGCGGTCCTTCTTCAGAGCCCGCCGCAGCTCGGCCGGTACGCCGGGCGCGGTGTACTCGCCGAATCGTCGGAGCAGCTCGACGGCGACCGGCGCCGCGTCCGCATGCGAATCCGGATCGCGCAGGATCTCCAGGACGACCGGAAAGAGCTCGTCGACCTGTTCCTCGGTGAAGTGTCCGTAGCGCAGCTTGCGGACGCACGCGAGCAAGGCGCCGTAGCGGGCCCGCTCGTTGACCGGATTGATCAACTGCTCGAGCACGAACGCGGCGGCGTCGGGATGACTGGCCACGTCCAGCACGCTCGTCGGCTCGATGAAGACCTGGTTGTCTGGATCACGCACGATGCTCGCGCAGGCGCCGATCGCGAAGCGTTGTGCCGGCGGGTACCCGAGCAGCCGGCTCAACGCCTCAAACCGTTGCAGCCAGCCGACCCCGTTGGCCACGATGGTCTCATCGACCAGACGGTTCGCCAGCTCGGTCCAGAGCCGGCCCGGCAGGAAGAACCGCGGCAGCGCGAACAGACCGGCGGTGAGCTCGTCCCAGTTCCAGCCAGACATCGCGCCGTCGGAGAGCGCGCGCTCGAGCAGTTCGTCGAGCCGGTCGTCGTCGGGCTGCCCCGCCAGCGCGCCCTCGGACCGGCCGAGTGCCGGCGCCGCGGTCGAGATCGGTGCCGCGTACCGGTAGATCACGTCGGCGACGGCGATGAGATGGCCGGCCGGCAGGCCCAGCAGTTCTTCATAACGGCGCAGGGTAGGAAACGTCGCCCGAACCGATCCGGTCTCCCACCGAGAGACCGTGCTGTCGCTTATTCCAGCGTTGTAGCTGCCTCCCTGGAAAGCGCCGGCAAACGACGACATCGTCTGGAACTCGTGGCCATTTCCGAGTGTCCGGTTGGCGCGCAGCAGCCAAGCGACCCGGGGCTGGACGCCCGGTACGCCAGTGTTTGAGGTGATCCGGCGCAGCGGCCGACCGCGCGGGGTATGGCCGCCGCCACGTTGCGTGTGCGGCATGATGCCTGCATTTATTTCATGGCGATCCATGTCCTGCAATAGTCCGAGCCACACGAGACTTCCCGGCCATATGGTATCGAGGCGGCGGGGGTGCACTCGGAATCGCTGGATCCCACCAGGTTCGGTGCCGAGGAAGACAGTGTGGGGGGCCGTTCCGTGGCCGACCGACCTTGCCTGAGCCCCAGGGTCTTGTCGGACCGGGACGGCTCCCCCACTATGCCTGGCGCCCACGGATCCCTGCGCGGAGCCGGGACGGTACGCCTAGCCGGGCGTGGCCTCGCGGGTCTGCTCCTGCCATGCCTCGTGCAGCCGGGCGTAGACCGAGCCGGACTCGCCGATCAGTGTCGCATGTGGACCCCGCTGGACGATCCGGCCGTGGTCGAAGACGACCACGTCGTCGGCGGCCTCGGCGGTGGAGAGGCGATGTGCGATCGCGACCGTGGTCCGGCCGCGGGTGACCGCGTCCAGCGTGCGCTGCAGGCGTACCTCGGTGGCCGGGTCGACCGCGCTGGTGGCCTCGTCGAGCACGAGCAGATCGGGATCGGCGACATACGCACGGACCAGCGCGACCAGTTGCCGTTCGCCCACCGACAGCGCCTCGCCGCGCTCGCCGACCCGGGTGCGCAGGCCGTCGGGCAACGACGCGACCCAGTCGAGCAGCCCCAGCTCCATGAGCGCGAGCTCCAGGTCGGCGTCGGTGAGCTCGGGCCGAGCGAAGCGGACGTTCTCGGCGAGGCTCGCGTCGAAGAGAAACCCGTCCTGGGGAACCATGACCACCCGCCGGCGCAGGGAGGCGAACCGGACCTCGGTCAGCGGTACGCCGGAGAGCAGGACCGATCCCCGGGTGGGATCCATCAGCCGGGTCAGCAGTTTGGCAAATGTCGTCTTGCCCGAGCCGGTCTCGCCGACGACCGCGGTGCGGGACTTGGCCGGCAACCGCAGGGCCATGTCGTGTAGCACGTCGGGGCCGTGTCCACCGGCGCCGTCCGGATAGGCGAAGGCCACGCCGGCGAAGCACACGTCCAGCGGCCCGGGCGGCAGATCCAGTCCGGCCCCGGCCGGGTCGGCGACGTCGGGGCGCAGGTCGAGCACGTCGAGTACCCGCCGCCAACCGGCCACCGCGTTCTGGGCCTCATTGAGAACCTCGGTGGCGATCTGGACCGGCTGCACGAAGAGCGCCACCAGGAACAGGAACGCGGTGAGCTGGCCGACGGTGAGCGAGCCGTCCACTCCGAGCAGCACGCCCACAACCAGCACGGAGGCGGTCGCCACCCCAGCCGCCAGCTCGCCGGAGGAGAAGGACATCACACTCGTGCGCAGCGCCCGGAACTGGGCCCACCGGTAAGCCTCGATGGAATCGTCCAACCTGGACGCTGTGCGGCCGGCCACCCCGTACGCCCGGATCACCTCGGCGCCGACAACGCTCTCGCTCACCGTTCCCAACAGGTGGCCCACCCGCGTGCGGACCTCACCGTATGCGGCCGCGAGGCGCTTCTGGTAGCGACGGATCACCATGGTCAGCGGCACGAAGGCGGCGAACACCACCAACGCCAACGGCCACGAGTAGACGAACATCACCACCGTGGTCACCAGGATCTGCCCGGCGTTGACCAGCAGGATGACCCCACCCCACTGGATGAACTGGGTGATCTGGTCGATGTCGCTGGTCACCCGCGAGGTGAGAGCACCGCGCCGCTCGGCCTGCTGGTGCAGCATCGACAGGTCGTGGATGTGCCGGAAGGTACGCGCCCGGACGGTGGCCAGGGCCGTCTCGCTCACCGTGAACAGCCGGCGCATCATCAGGTACGAGCAGGTCGTGGTGACGCAGAGGACGGCGACGGTGATGGTGACCACGGTCGCGACGACCCCGAGATTCGGCCCTCCCGGTGCTCGCAGGCCGTGGTCGATGCCCTGCTGGATGGCGATCGGCACGGCCGTCTTGCCGAACATCGCCACCATCGCGAGCAGCGCGGTGCCGGCCAACCCGACCCGCAGCTCGGGCGAGAGCGCCAGACCTCGCCGGACCGTCTGCCACGACGAGATCGGCGCCGCCTGAGTCATGCCGCCGCTCCGCTGCGCTCACCCACGGGCTCGCCGCCGCGTTGCTCGTCACCTCGTTGCTCGCCACCGCGGTGCTCGCCACCGCGGTGCTCGCGGGCCTGGCCCGGCGGCTGGGCGTCGCCGGCGTCCTGCTCGGCGTACGCGTGCTCGCGCTCCCGCTCGGCCTCGGCCCGCTCGTACGCGGTGACCAGGTCGGCGTACCCGGAGACGGTGGCGAGCAGGCGGTCGTGCGGTCCTCGCGCCACCACCCGGCCGTGCTCGAGATAGACGACCTCGTCGGCGAGGGCTATGGTCGCGCGCCGGTAGGCGACCACGAGCACCGAGGCGCCGGCGTCCCGGGCGCGCAGTCCCTGCAGGATCGCCGCCTCGACCCGCGGATCGACCGCACTGGTGGCGTCGTCGAGAACGAGCAACCGGGGCCGACCGGCGACCGCGCGGGCCAGGGTGAGGCGCTGGCGCTGGCCGCCGGAGAGCGAGGTGCCCCGCTCCCCGACCATCGTCTGCAGGCCCTGCGGCAGCTCGGCGACGAACCCGTCGGCCTGGGCCAGCCGCAAGGAGGCCAGGATCGCCGCCCGGTCGATCCCAGCCCGGTCGAGTGCGACATTGCCGGCCACCGTGTCGTCGAAGATGAACGGGATCTGCGACACCAGGCCCACGGTACGGGCGAGCGCCGGCGCACTGAGCCGGCGCACGTCCACGCCGTCCAGCTCGACCGTGCCGGAGCCCGGGTCGACCAGCCGGGCGGCGAGCGCCGCGATGGTCGACTTGCCGGACCCGGTCGGGCCGACCAGCGCGACCGTCCGGCCCGGCGCGACGTCGAACGACACGCGATGCAGCACATCGGCGCCGTCATAGGCGAAGCTCACCGCG
The DNA here is from genome assembly GCA_963753485.1 of uncultured Actinomycetota bacterium. Taxonomy (GTDB): domain Bacteria; phylum Actinomycetota; class Actinomycetes; order Mycobacteriales; family Micromonosporaceae; genus CAWDLX01. The sequence continues at coordinate 403,645 of CAVWCL010000001.1, forward strand.
CGCAGCCGCAGGGACGCGGGCCCGACGCCGCCCGGCCCGGCGGACCCGTAGGACATCTCGCCCTCGGCCGTGAGCACCCGCTGCACCCGCTGCCAACCGACCACACTGCGCGGCAACTCCGTGAGCACCCAGCCGATCGCCCGTACCGGGAAAGCCAGGACGATGAACAGGAACGCCACGCTCACGACATCCTGCACCGAGATCGCGCCCTGGCGCAGCCGCACGGCGCCGACCACCAACACGGCCAGGGTCCCCAGGTTGGGCAGCATGTCCAGCAGCGGGTCGAACAGGCCCCGCAGGCGCCCCACACTGATCATCGCGTCCCGCAGGTCGCGGGCGCGCTCGGCGAAGCGCTGGGTCTCTTCGTACTCGCGGCCCATGGCCTTGACCACGAGCGCGCCGTCGAAGCTCTCGTGCGCGATCGCACTCGTCTCGGCCCGCAAAGCCTGCGCCCGGGCGATTCGCGGTGACATCCGGCGCGAGTAGACGACGTTGAGTCCGAACAAAGCCGGGAAGATGGCCAGGCCGATCAGCGCGAAAGCCCAGTCGATTGCGAAGAGTGACACTACCGCCGCCACGAGCATCACGAGCGTGCCGACGGCGAAGGGCATAGGCGCGATCGGGAACCAGGTCGCCTCCACATCGGAGTTCGCGTTGGAGAGCAGGGTGCCGGTCGCGTTGCGACGATGCCAGGCCAGCGGCAACTCCAGATAGCGGCGCGTGACCCGGCGGCGGTACGCCGCCTGCAGCCGGAACTGCATGGCGCCCGCCCCCAGCCGACGCCCGAAGATCGAGCAGACCTTGAGCAGCGAGAGCCCGATGATGGCGGCAGCGCCCACGGCCAGAGCGCTCGGCACCGCTTCACCGCCGTCGAGGGCCGGCACCACGACCCGGCCGACCACGGCGCCGACGACGTACGCACTGGCGACCGTGAGCAACCCGAATCCGCTGCTACCGAGCAGGGCGAGGGCGAAGACGCCTTTCTCTTCGCGGATGGCCCGGCCGAGCACACGCAGGCCCTCGGCGAGGACCCGGCCCGGCTGCGACGGCACGGTAGCCACGTTGGTCACCTCCGGCTCGGCTACGGCTCCTTACGTTCTCACGACCGGTGGGTGCCGGTCTTCCCGGTAACGGCCAGGGTTGGCGTGTCCTTCGACACGATCACGAGCGCTCGCGCGGGTAGCCTGCAACCCGTGACGCATTTCGCCGCGATCGAACGATCCGCGCTCGCCGATCTCCTCTCCGCGCTCGGACCCGATGCCCCCACGCTGTGCGCCGGTTGGACGACCCGCGATCTGGCCGCCCACCTCGTCACCCGGGCCACCCGGGCCGACGCCGCCGCCGGCATCATTGGCGGGCCGCTGGCCGCGCACAACCGCCGGGTGCAGGACCGGGTGGCCACGCGAGACTGGCCGACCCTGGTCGAACAGGTGCGCCACCGTCCGATCTGGGCGCTGCTGGGCGATGAAGCGCTGAACCGGGTGGAGTACTTCGTGCACCACGAGGATGTTCGCCGCGCGCAGCCGGGCTGGCAACCCCGCGAGATCGGCCACGACCTCTCGGCGGCGCTGTGGTCGCGCATCCGCCCGCAGGCGAAGCTCGTCCTGCGGCGCACCCCGGCCGCGGTCACCGTCACCGCCCCCGGCTTCGGCTCGGTCACCGCCGGTCGGGGCGGACCCGCGGTCGAGCTGGTCGGGGCGCCCCAGGAGCTGGTCCTGTTCCTGCTCGGCCGACAGGACCACGCCCGCATCCAGCTCTCCGGACCGGAGAACATCACGACGCGAATGCGCTCTGCCCGGTACGGAGTGTGACCGCCGACCCGGTACGCCGATCACCGGCAGACCGGCAGTACCGGCGCAGACATCGACGTACCGGTGACTATCACCACGTGAGCGGCCACGGCGGCCCGGAAGGGTTCACAATGGGTAGGCAGAGCGCGCCGTCGCGCCCACGGAGTACGGCCGGGCCGGGTGGCATGGATGGCGATCGCGGGACTGGGGGCCCCGGCCGGGATCGGTAGGAGCGGATTCGCCGATTCACGTATCGCTTTCGTAACCGGCAATTAACTTTGAGTGGGTAGGAATACTAACTACTGGTCATTCCGCCCAATGGTCGACGGTCGCCAACGCGACCGGCGAGGCAGGGAGGGCATGATGCCGCGGAGACCTTTGGTGGTGGTAGCCAACAGACTACCGGTGGACGAAACGGTCGCATCGGACGGCACGATGCAGTGGCGGCGCAGTCCCGGCGGTCTGGTCAGCGCGCTGCATCCGGTGCTGCGGGCCCGGCGGGGCAGCTGGGTCGGCTGGGCCGGCGGCATCGACTCGGCGCCGCAGGTGCCGGATCTGGATGGCATCCGTTTGAAGGCCGTCCCGTTGTCGGGCGACGATTACGAGGAGTACTACGAGGGTTACGCGAACTCCACCCTCTGGCCGCTCTACCACGACGCGGTCGAGACCCCGGCGTTTCACCGCCGCTGGTGGGAGGCGTACGAGCGGGTGAACCGGCGCTTCGCCCAGGTGACCGCGGAGTATGCCGAGCCCAACGCGATCGTCTGGGTGCAGGACTACCACCTGCAACTGGTCCCGGCGCTGTTGCGCGCGCTCCGGCCGGACCTGCTCATCGGCTTCTTCATGCACATCCCGTTCCCGCCGGCCGAACTCTTCATGCAGCTGCCCCGGCGCACCGAGCTCCTGCGAGGCATCCTCGGCGCCGATGTGGTCGGCTTCCAGACCGCCTTTGGCGCGGAGAACTTCATCCGGTTGGCCGCGCGGTTCGTCGGCCTTCAGACGCATGGCCATTTCGTCGAGATCGACGGTCGCACGGTGCGGGCCAGCGCGTTCCCCATCTCCATCGACGTCGCGGAGATGGAAGCACTCGGCCGCAGCCCGGACGTGGTCGAGCGGGCCCGACGGTTGCGGGCCGATCTCGGCGATCCCGCTCGGGTGGTCCTCGGCGTCGATCGGCTGGACTACACCAAGGGAATCCAGCAGCGCATCAAGGCGTACCGGGAACTGCTCTCCAGTGGACGGATCAAAGTGCAGGACACGGTGATGGTGCAGGTGGCCGCGCCGAGCCGGGAGCGGGTGGAGAACTACAAGGTCCTGCGCGACCGGGTGGAGCGCGAGGTCGGGCGGATCAACGGCGAGTTCGGCCGGGTCGGGGTGCCGGCGGTGCACTACCTCAACCAGTCCTTCGACCGCGCCGAGGTGGCCGCGCTCTACCGGGCGGCGGACGTGATGGCGGTGACGCCACTGCGCGACGGGATGAACCTGGTGGCGAAGGAGTACGTCGCCACCCGGGTCGACAACGGCGGCGCGCTGGTGCTCAGCGAGTTCACCGGCGCCGCGGCGGAGCTGCCCGAGGCGTACCTGATCAACCCCCACGACCTGGACGGCTTGAAGGACGCCCTGGTCCGGGCACTGGACGCGACACCGGCGCAGAACCGGGCGCGGATGCGGGCCATGCGCCGGCGAGTCCGCTCAAACGACGTGCGCGCCTGGGCCCGCTCGTACCTGAAGGCCCTGGAGCACCCCGAGCTGTAGCGCCGCCGCGGTCTGGCCGGCGGCGGCCAGGACATCTACCCTTCGGTGGCAAGACGTGCGTGACCCAGGTCACGCACCAGAGCCCCGGAGGCACGCCGTCCCATGACTGCACACCTGCAAGTCCCATACAGATCCATACCGGACATGTTCCTGCAGCGGGTCGCCGCGTCGCCCGGCGCCAACGCGTTCGCGTATCCAGGCCCGAAGGGCCCGGTCTGGCTCAACTGGCAGACCGTCGGCGACCGGGCCTGCGCGATCGCCGCCGGCCTGCACGCGATCGGCGTGGTCCCGCAGGACCGGGTCGCCATCGCCGCCAACACCCGCGTGGAGTGGATCCTGTGCGACCTCGGCATCCTCTGCGCGGGTGCGGCGACGACCACGGTCTACCCGACGACCGAGCCGAAGGACGCCGCCTTCATCATCAACGACTCCGGATCCAAGGTGCTCATCGCCGAGGACGCCACCCAGGTCGACAAGATCGCCGACGCCGACCTGCCGGCGCTCACGCATGTGGTGGTCATGGACGGGTCGGCCCACCACGCCACCGTTGCGGTGCTCTCGCTGGCCGACCTGGAGGCGAAGGGGGTGGCCGCCCTCGCCGCCGAGCCGGAACTGATCACCCGCATCGCCGCCGCGGTGCGCCCCGACCACCTGGCCACGCTGATGTACACCTCCGGCACCACCGGTACGCCGAAGGGTGTCGAACTGCTGCATGGTGGCTGGTGCTGGGAGGCGGTCGCGCAGGCCCAGCTCGGCATCCTCAACCCCGACGACCTGCAGTATCTGTGGCTGCCACTGTCCCACTCGTTCGCCAAGACGCTGATCTGCGGCATCCTGCACGTCGGCCTTCCCACCTATGTGGACGGTCGGATCGACAAGATCGTGGAGAACCTGGCCGTGGTCAAGCCGACGCTCATGTGTGGCGCGCCGCGCATCTACGAGAAGGTGTACAACCGCATCGTCACCACGACCAAGGACGCCGGCGGGCTCAAGTGGCGCATCTTCCAATGGGCGTTCCGGATCGGTCGGGAGGCCTCCGCCCTGCGCCAGCAGGGAAAGCAGCCCACCGGCCTGCTCAAGACCCGGCTCGGCATCGCCGACCGGCTGGTCTTCGTCAAGATCCGCCATCGGCTCGGCGGGCGCATCCGGATCCTGGTGTCCGGCGCCGCGCCCCTGAGCAAGGACATCGCCGAGTTCTTCGATGCCGCCGGCCTGACCATCCTGGAGGGGTACGGGCTGACCGAGACCTCGGCCGGAGCGTTCGTGAACCAGCCGGCGGCGTACCGGTTCGGCACCGTCGGCAAGGCGATGGGCGACCTCGAGCTGCGCATCGCCGAGGACGGCGAGGTCGAGCTGCGTGGGGTGCCGGTCATGCGCGGGTACCACAACCTGCCCGAGGAGAGCGCGAACTGCTTCACCCCGGACGGGTACTTCAGGACCGGCGACATCGGCGAGGTCGACCCGGACGGCTTCTTGAAGATCACCGATCGCAAGAAGGACCTCATCAAGACCTCGGGCGGCAAGTACGTGGCGCCGAGCCACATCGAGGGCATGTTCAAGGGCTTGTGCCCGTACGTGTCCCAGGTCCTCGTCATCGGCCAGGCCCGCAACTTCTGCACGATGATCCTCACCCTGGATCCGGACGCGATCGCCGCCTGGGCGGCCGGCGGACCACTGGCCGGAAAGGGCTACGACGCGATCGCGGCGTCACCGGAGGCGGCCCAGATGGTGGAGGCGTACGTCAAGGAGCTCAACGCGAAGCTCAACCGCTGGGAGACGATCAAGAAGTTCACCATCCTGCCGCGCGACCTCAGCGTCGAGGAGGGCGAGCTCACTCCGTCCCTGAAGATCAAGCGTCGCGCGGTGGAGACCCACTTCGCCGACGACATCGACAAGATGTACGCCGGCTCCCTCGTCTAACCCGCCGCCTCCTATACCCCGTCGATCTAGGGCGTAGGCACGTGGTTTGATCTCCAATCGTGTGCGTACGCCCTAGATCGACGAGGGTGGCGGCCGCCTAGGCGACGAGGTCCGATGTGGACCACTGTGGCGGGGCGGCCCGGTCCAGGCCGGCGCGGGCCAGGGCGAGCCGGTGGACCGCCTCCTGAAGGTCATCGACGGGAAGCGTGAAAGGAACGCGCAGGAAGCGTTCCAGGGTGGCGTCGGCACCGAAGTGCGGACCGGCGGCGAGCCGGACCCCGTGGTGCCCGGCCGCCGCCGTCAGCGCGCTCGAGATCGGCGCCTCCAGCTCGGCCCACAGGCAGACGCCCCCGGGCGGCACCGCGAACGTCCACTCGGGTAGCTGGCCGGTCAATGCGGCCGCCAGCGCGTCGCGCTGGCGGGTGAGCTGGGCCCGGCGCTCGCGCACGATGTCACCGGCTCGCTCGAGGAGGTGGACGGCGACCAGCTGGTCGAGCACCGGCCCGGCCATATCCATGGCCACCCGTACCGCCGAGAGTCGGGCGATCACCGAAGCGGAGGCCCGGATCCACCCGACGCGCAGCCCGCCCCAGTACGGCTTGGTCAGCCCGCCGACCGTGAGTACCCGGGCATGCCGGTCGAACACGGCCACCGGTGGCGGCATCGTCGCGTTCGTCCCCAGTGGAAGGTCGACGAAGGACTCGTCGATGAGCAGATCGGTGCCGGCGCTGTGGGCGGTGGCGGCCAGACGTTCCCGAAGGTTCACCGGCATCAGATGGCCGGTCGGGTTCTGGAACTCCGGGATCAGGTACGCCAGGGGTGGCCGGGTGGTGCGCAGCGTCATCAGCAGATCGGCGGCGTCCCAGCCGTCGACGCGATCCAGCCGGTGCGCGGCCAGCCGGGTCCGGTGCGCCCGCAGGGCGGTGATCACATTCGGGTAGGTCGGCAACTCCGCCAGCACCAGCTGCCCGGGGGTGACGGTCAGGCGGAGCACGAGGTCGACCGCGTGCTGCACGCCGTTGGTGATGAGAACCTGCTCGGGCCGAGTCGGTAGTCCACGATGGACGAACAGGTCAGCGACCGCGGCCCGCAGGACTGGAAGGCCGGCCGGGTGGTAGCCGGCGCCCCGGGCGTAGGCCGGCAGGTCGGCCAGCGCCTCCTGGGCCGCCTCGGCGAGCTCGACCGGCGCCGGCATGGCCGCGGTGGCGAGGTCGAGGACGTCCGGCTCGTCGACCGGCGCCCAGAAGCCCGAGGCGGCAATCCGCTGGCCCTCGGGCACAGCGGTCCAGCTGCCGGCCCCCCGGCGGCTGGTCAGGTGGCCGGTGGCGCGCAGCTCCCGGTAGGCGGCGGTCACCGTGGTCCGGCTCACCTTCAGCGCCGCAGCGAGTTCGCGCTCGGCCGGCATCCGCACGGAAAGACCCAGCCGGCCGTCGCGTAGCAGGCCACGAACCGCGGCCGCGAGCGCGGCGTACTCGGGCAACCGCGCGCCGCCGGCACCCGGGGTCCGCGGCCAGGCACCCAGCAGTCGAGCGATCTTTGAGCCGGTCGACAAGGCCACCTCCCGGCAATTGGCTCTTTCGGTTGGGACGATTGGCCCTCAGATTGGCACGTGTGCCCCGTCATGACAAGGCCAATCCTGTGACCCGCGCCGTCGTCGCCCGCCACCGGCGCGACCGCGGCTCGGTGCCGCCGCTCGCGCTGGCACCGGCACCGCTGCGCATCTCGGCGGCGCGGCGGCTGGTCCAGCTCTACGCCGGGCTGGTCGGCTACGGCATCAGCGCGGCAACGGTGATCCAGGCCGGCCTGGGCAACCTGCCGTGGGACGTGTTTCACCAGGGTGTTGCCCGCCACACCGGCCTGAGCATCGGGACCGTCTCGATCGCCGTGGGCGCGCTCGCGCTGCTGCTGTGGATCCCGCTGCGCCAACGGCCCGGCCTCGGCACGCTGAGCAACGTGGTGCTGGTCGGCGCCTCGATCGACGTGGGACTGCACGTGGTACCCGTAGTCTCCGGCCTGCCGACGCGCATCGGCATGCTCGCGATCGGCGTGCTGGCCAACGCCGCAGCCTCGGCGCTCTACATTGGAGCGCGGCTCGGTCCTGGGCCCCGCGACGGCCTGATGACCGGTCTCGCCGCGCGCGGACTCTCGGTGCGCACCGCCCGGCTCAGCATCGAGGCCGTCGTGGTGAGCGCCGGATTCCTGCTCGGTGGCCGGCTCGGCATCGGCACCCTGGTCTACGCGGCCGCGATCGGACCACTGGTACACGTGATGCTGCCGCGACTGGTCTGGCGCCCGACCGCCGTCCCATGGCGCGCCGATCTAGGGCGTACGCACGTGGATTGATCTCCATTCGTGTGCCTAAGCCCTAGATCAACACGAGTCAGGCGGAGCGGCGTCGCCAGCGGCGGCGTCATTCGCGGTGAGCTCGTCGGCGAGCAGGTCCATGAGGAGCCCGTCGTGCCAGTGGCCGTCCGGACCCCGCTCGTACTGGCGCATGACGCCGACCGGCCGGAACCCCACCTTGGTGTAGGCCCGGATGGCGGCGACGTTGTCGGTGGCCGGATCGATCACGACCCGGTGGTGGCCGTGAACCTCGATCAGGTACCGGACCAACGTACGGACCGCGTCAGCACCCAGTCCCCGGCCGTGGACGGCCGGATCCAGGTAGATGTCGATGCTGGCGTGCCGGTAATCGGGTGCGGTCTCGGCCGACCACTGAATGGCCCCGACGACCCGCCCGGATTCCTCGATGACGAACGTCTGGGTGTCCGGATCGGCCAGATCGGCGGAGATCTCCAGAGCGAGATCGTCGCCGCCCCAGCGCTCATGCACCTGCGGGGTCGCCCGGATCCGGGCCAACGTGGCCACGTCGGCATCGGTGGGTGGCCGCAGGCGGACCCGAGCGCCGTGCAGGGTGGTCATCCAACGACGGTACGGGATGTGAGGCCGGGCACCCTTGGTTGGTACCCAGGCAGCCGGGCGGCTAGCCTTCGTCACTCCTCCTCCCCCGAGGTTCGCCATGATCATCCCCCCGAGGTTCCGCGCCGGACGCCGTTCTGGCAGCGGCCGTCGCTCCGGCCCCGGTCGGGCGCGCATGCGCTGGCTCGCGGCGATCGTCGTCGCCGCGGCGGTGGTTCTGGTCGCGGCTCTGCCCCGCTACGCCCCGGCGCGGGCCGGAGTCGCCGCACACCCGGGCGCGGCCCAGCAACCGGGCTCGGCGCCGATGCCGTTCCGGGCGACCACCGTGAGTGTCCCGGGCGACACCTTTCTCAGCTGGGCGCTGATGGATCGGCGTACCGGCGCCGTCTGGGGCTCGGACACCATGGCCCGGACCAGTTGGACCGCATCAATGATCAAGGCGTGGCTCGCCGCTGACTACCTCCGGCGGGCGACCGACAACGGGCAGCCGCCGAGCGCCGCCATGCTGCACACCATCGAGATCATGATTCGGGACAGCGACAACGCCGCCGCCAGCCAGATCTATGCGCTCAACGGTGGGGAGGAGTCGATCGACCGGTTGGTTCGCCTGTGCGGCCTGACCGACTCCAGTGCTAACCCGGCCGGCTGGGGCGTGACGAACCTCTCCGCCCGGGACGCGGTCCGCTTGGGTGACTGCATCGCCAGCGGGAAGGGCGCTGGGCCACAGTGGACCGAGTGGCTGCTCGGCATGATGCGCCAGGTCCGCGGCGTGAGCAACTTCGGCATCCGCGATGTGCTGCCCGCCCGCGAGGCGTCCCGGGTCGCGGTGAAGAACGGGTACGAAAACTTCAGCGACGACGGGCTGTTCCACGTCAACTGCCTCGCCATCGGCGACACCTGGACGATGGCGGTCATGCAGCGCTACCGGCCGGCGCACGGCTGGGATGCCGACCTGGCCCGCGGCGAGGCTGGCTGCCGCCAGGTGGCCACCCAGTTGTTGGCGTCGACAGGATAGGCCCCGGGGTACCGTCGGCTGATGGACGACATGGATCTGGCCGACTGGCGCGAGCGAGTCGCGCGCCTGTATCTCTCCGATGTGGACTTAATGGGTTTCCGCGCCGGACGCGACGACCTCTTCGCGCACCATCCACAGTCACCGATCCCGGCCGACGAGCGGCCCGCCTTCACGGGTCTGCCGTACTTCGCGTCCGACCCGGCCGCCGTCGCCGAGGTCGAGTTGCGACCGGCGACCGGCACCCTCGATATCGATACCGGCGGGCCCGACGGCGTGGTGCACTACCGCCGGGTCGCCGTCGCCGACACGCCGTACGGCGCCCTCTCGCTGTGGTGGATCCACGCGTACGGCGGCGGTCTGTTCCTGCCGGTCCGTGACGGCACCTCGGGCCGCGAGTCCTACGGCGGCGGGCGCTATCTCACCGACACGGTCAAGGGCACGCACGGTCGCGGCCTGGTGCTGCTCGGCGGCGACCGGGTACGGCTGGACTTCAACTACCTCTACAACCCGTCCTGCGCCTACGATCCCGGGTACGCGTGCCCGCTCGCCCCACCGGAGAACCGGGTGAGCGAGCCGATCCGCGCCGGCGAGCTGCACCAGGCGTCGACCGGGGCGTAGCGCGACGCGAACGCCCAAGGCGGTCTGACTCCCTGCTTGACACGCATCACGGCCTTGCCTAGTCTTCCGAGTAACAAGACGTACGTACGGTTTTGATTGGGTGACGTTTGGGAGGCGCCGTGTCTGTGCGCCGCGTCGCGACCGGAACATCGGCGCGGGGGCGGTCCGTCGTGGCAGTCGATGAGATGGTCGAGCCGGTCACGGTCGCCGCCCTGCCCGGCTACGCCTGGCATCGGTTATGGAGCGTGGACCCGCCGGCCGACCACGTGCCTGGCGCGCATTTCCCGCCCGCTGGCGGTGTCCGGTTCACGCTCTTCACCGTTCCCCCGGCCACGACCGCACGGCCGCCGCTCACCGACGAACTGCGGCGCGAGCTCGACGAGAGGCTACCTGGTCGGTCCGCGGCGATGGAGTCCGATCAAGCCGGGATGCACCGCACTCCAACGGTGGACCTCATCGTCGTGCTGTCCGGCCGGGTATCGCTGCACCTGGACGACGGTGCCGTGGTCGATCTGAAGACCGGCGACTGCCTTGTGCAGAACGGCACCCGGCACGCCTGGCACAACGACACCGACGAGCCGTGCACGCTCGGGGTCGTCCTGATCGGCGTCGCGCCCGGCGCTTAGGACACACTGGTCCACAAGGGCCTCGTCGTCCGCTCGGGCGGCGTGTTAGGAGGGGCACCCTCCTATACGGAATCCGTTAGGAGGGTGCCCCTCCTAACAAGCGGGCACGGGGGCCGGGCAGCCACGAGATCTCAGAGGTAGTGGAACAACGGGGGGAAGGCCAGGACCACGATCCAGGCCCACGCGGCGTACACCGGCAGGTAGTCGGTCTGCCAGCGCTCCAGCGCCGCGAACGGTTTACGCCGGCGGACGAAACCCAACACCAGCCACGCCGACCAGGCGAGGTTGGCCAGCAGGATCACGTTCTCACCGAGCGCCGCGGCCTTGTTGGGGGTGGTGCCGTAATCGGTGATCCGCCCGGTGACCGCCAGCAGCACCAGCACGTCGATGGCGAGCGCACTGACCACCAGCCCGACCTGCAGTTTGTCGAACAGACCGGGCGGCGCCAGCGGATCGCGGGCTGAGATCGAGTAGAGCAGCAGCCCCAGCACCACGATGAGCAGGAGGTCGAAGAGGATCAGCGCTGCCCGTTCGACGTGGATACCGCCGCCGGAGAAGCCGAAGGCGACGAGGAAGGCCAGCAGCACGGCCGTGAACAGCGGAGTGAACAGCCGCGTCAGTACCGGGGCGATGTTCTCGACAACACCCTGCTTGGCCTCGACCAGCCACCCGGCGACCACCACCGTGGCGACAACGCCGCACGGGACAAGCCAACGCGAGACAAAGACGTCCGGGGAGATCCCGATGGCGTTGAAGGTGCCGAACATGAACGCGATCAGCACACCGCCGCCGAGGCCGATCAGTACGAAGTAGACAAACCATTCGCCGGTGAAGCGGATGAAGTCCATGCGTCGGCGTGCCGAGCGCCAATCGTTGGCCACATAGGCCAGGCCGACCACGAGCCACAGCGCGATGGGCAGATGCAGGGCGGTCACGACCACCGACTGAGAGTCGGCAGCCAGCGAATACACGTTGGCCGCCACGGCACCGAGCGCGAACAACGCCACCAGGATCCCGATCAACGCCAGTCCGGCCCGACGGCGCCAGGCCAGGTAGGCGGCGAGCCAGGGTAGCGCGAACAGGCTGAAGTTGGTCGCCCAGAACGAAGCATCACCCTGGCTGTACCGGAGCCCGAACAGTTCCGGCGCCTTGACCGAGGCGGCCGCGCCGGCCGCACAGATGGCCATCGCGTACAGGTCGCGCCGAGACCGCCCGTCCGCCGCCACGGTCTCGGCCTCGCCGGTCAGCACCAGCTGCTTCCACAGGCGTTCCGAATGCTCCCGGGCGAACTCGCGGGACAGGTCGTCCAGGCTGCCCATCCGCTTGACCGCGACCAGGAACGCCTCGTCGGCGCGCAGGCCGACGGCGACGAGCTCGTCCACCGAGCCCCGCAGGTGGTCTTCGAGCTCGTCGCCGTCGGACGCCTTCAGCTCCCGGCGGCGCTGCACGTACTGCCGCCACTGCGCGAACTGAGCCTCCAGCTCGGCCTGAGTGTCGGGCGCTGTCATGCCAGCCCTTCCAGACCGATCAACGGCCGGATATCGCCTGGGCCGAGCCAGATCTCCTTCAGCGCGCCGGTCACCGTGGCCCATTGGCGGCGCTGCTCCGCCAACTCATCCATGCCCTTGTTCGTGATCCGGTAGTACTTGCGGCGCCGCTCCCCGGTGACCGACCGCCAGCTCGACTCCACAAAGCCGAGGCGCTCCAGCCGGTGCAGCAACGGATACAGCAGCCCCTCGGTCCAGTCGAGCTCACCACCGGAAAGGTCGTTGATCCGTCTGAGGATGGCGTAGCCGTAGCTGTCCGCCTCGGCCAGGATACCCAGCACCATCGGCGTCGCCGAGGCGGCCACGAGATCCTTGGCGACCCTCACGCGACCTCCCCGCCAGCACGATCAACCTAGAACTGCAATGCATGGTAGCTCTAGGTATTATCCGACGCAAGAGGACCGGGGTGCCGGCCGGGCAGGAGGGGCAGCCGCCGAAGCCGGTGACCGGTCGCGCGCCGGATCGCGTTCGCGATGGCCGGCGCGATCGTGACAATCGGTGTCTCGCCGGCCCCGGCCGACGCAACGTCTGCGCGGTCGACGACGATCACCTCGATCGGCGGTACGTCGGCGAACCGCGGCACTGGGTAGGTGGCCAGGGATGCGGTACGGATCCGGCCGTGGTCGAAGTGCACCGCTTCGAACAGGGCACCGCCCAGGCCCATGATGCTCGCGCCCAGGATCTGGCCACGCAGTCCGGTCGGGTCGACGACCGCGCCGCAATCGACCGCGGTGACGATGCGGGTCACCCGGGGTGTGCCGTCGGGATCGACCGCGACCTGCGCTGCGGTCGCCACCCGGACCTCCTTCTCCAGGCCGCACGCGATGCCGACCGCGGACCCGGTGCCGGCCGGCCGGTCGAGGTGCTCGGCGAGCGTCGTCAGTACGTCCGCGAGGCGCCGGTCGCCGATGAGACGCAACCGGAACTCGACCGGATCGATGCCGAGCAGGACGGCGAGCTCGTCCATATGGGACTCACGGGCGAAATGGTTCGCGGTCGCGGCGAGGGCCCGGTAGGACCCTTGGGCCAGCGGCGAGGCGGCGGTCTGGTACCGCTCACGCCGATGGGCCACCCGGTACGGCGTGCGGAGCGCGGCCGCACCCGCGTTGATGTTCGTGAACTCCCAGGCAACCAGGGTGCCATCGCGATCGGCGCCACTGCGCACGTCGATGACGGCGGCTGGACGCAGGTAGCCCCAACGGAACTCCTCCTCCCGGGTCCACGACACCTTGACCGGCCGCCCGGTCGACCAGGCCAGCCGGGCGGCCTCGACCGCGACGTCGGCTGAGTGCTTGCCACCGAACCCACCGCCGAAGTCCGGCACGACGACCCGGACCCGATCGGATGGCAGGCCAAGGGCGGCCGCGACCTCGTCGCGCACCGCGAACGGGCGCTGGGTGCCCACCCATACCGTCGCAGCGTCACCGTCCACCTGGGCCAGTGCGGCCCGAGGCTCCAGCGGCACGTGCGCGATGTACGCCGTGGTGTAGGTCTCCTCGAGGGTCACCGGCGCCCCGGCGTACGCGGCGTCCACGTCACCGTCGACATGCTCGACGGCGCCGCTCCAGCCCTGGCTGTCCACCGGATGGGCCCGCAGGTGCCACTCCAGATCGGTGTCGGCCGGCTGCTCGGCGACCTCCCACTCCGCGCGTAGCGCCTGCACGGCGGCGGTGGCCGCCGCCCGGGTCGGGGCCACCACCCCCACGAATGCGTGGTGCTCGACGAGCGTCACGCCGGGGAGATCGCGCGCCGCGCTGGTGTCGACCGTGCGCAGGACGGCGCCGTACGCGGGCGGACGCAGCACCCGGCCGTGCAGCATGCCGGGCACCGCAGTGTCGGAGGGAAACCGCTTCGCGCCGGTGACCGCCGCAGTCAGCTGCCGGCGTAGCGCGGCGTCATCGACCTCGGCCAGCCCGGCCGGCTGCGGGGCCAGTTCGTCGTCCGGGTCGGCGACGAGGTGCCGCGACCCGCCGGCGACCAGCGCGCCGTACGAGACCTCCCGGCCGTGGCCGTCCAGGATGACGCCGGAGCGCGCGATCACGTCCGCGGCCTCGACCTGCCACTGCCGCGCCGCCTCCGCGAACAACGCCCGGCGCGCCGCGACGGCGACCAGTCGAAGGCCATGGCCGGCGTCGGGTATCGACCGGCTGCCGAACGTACCGAGGTCGACGGGGGCGCAGGCGGTGTCGCCCATCTGTACCTGCACGACGGCGGTCGACACGCACAGCTCGGCGGCGACCAGCCGGGTCAGGGCGGCGCGGTTACCCTGACCGCCGTCGACCTTTCCCGTGTACGCGGTGATCTGCCCAGAGTCGTCGACGGTCAGCCGGACACCGCCGGGGGTCGACCACCCCCAGTCGCGGTGCGCGGCGGGTGCCGACGGCGGGAGCACGACCGTCCACACGTGCGCTCCGCTCCCGGAGTGGGCGGCGGGCGGCTGCGCGGTGTGCCCCCCGCCATCCCGTGCGGCGTCGGCCTCGGCATCCGCGGCGTCGGCCCCGGCATCCGCGGCGCCCTCCGTGGTGGCGCGGCGAACCGCACGCAGGATGGCCGGATAGCCGCCGCAGCGGCAGATGTTACCGGCCAGGCCGGCGCGGATCGCCGCATCATCCGCCGTCGGGCTCTGCTCGAGCAGCGCCACCGCGGCCAGCACCATGCCGGGGGTGCAGTACCCGCACTGCAGCGCGCGTTCGTGGACGACCGCGGCTTGCACGGGGTGCAGCGACCGCCCGGCGGCGAGTCCCTCCACAGTGGTGACCGCGCCGGCCACCGTGGCGGCGTCCTGGACGCAGGCGCGCACGGGCATCCCGCCGACGAGCACCGTGCAGGCGCCACACTCGCCCTCACCACACCCGTACTTGGTACCGGTCAGGCCGAGGTCCTCCCGGAGCACGTCGAGCAGAGTCCGACCCGGATCCGCGTCCACCGCGTGCTCGCTGCCATTGACCGTCAGTCGCACCAGCTGACCGTAGCGCGCCGCGCGCGACCCGGCGGATCGGGCGCCACGGCGGCCGGTCTTGGCGTGGCGGCCGCCGTGAACGATCCGCTGGTCGTGTTGGCGGTTGGACAACTGCTGCCGCGTCACCTCGCACCGGCAACCGGCCACGACGCCGACCAAGGCGCGGGTGCGTTGGCCACGCAGTCATCGCCGCGGCCGTCGTTGTCGGAACCGCCGCCGGCTAGCGTGATCGCGGTGCCGGTGCTCACCGGAGGCTCACCATCAGACGTCGGGAGGGAACATGGCGGAACTGGTGACGCTCAACGAGATTCGCGCCGCGGCCACGCGGGTCTCCGGCGTGGCGATCCGCACGCCCCTGCTCTCCTGCCCGCCCTGGCCCGAGCTGCGCCTCAAGCCGGAGAACCTGCAGCCGGTGGGCGCCTTTAAGATACGGGGCGCGGTGAATGCCCTGGCCTGCCTGCCGGAGCAGGCCTGGACCGCTGGCGTGATCACTCACTCGTCCGGTAACCACGGCCAGGCGCTTGCCTTTGCCGCCCGCCGGCTCGGGGTGACCTGCGTCGTGGTGATGCCGGACGTCGCCGCGCCGACCAAGATTGCCGCGGTACGGGCCCTCGGTGCCGAGGTGGTACTGGTGACGCCGGCGCAGCGGGACTCGACCAGTGCCCGGCTGGCCCAGGAGCGCGGGCTCACCATGATCCCGTCGTACGACCATCGCGACGTCATCGCCGGGCAGGGCACGGTCGGGCTGGAGATCGTCGAGGAGCTGCCCGGAGCGGGCTGCGTGCTCGTCCCGGTCGGTGGCGGGGGGCTGGCCTCCGGCGTCGCCGCCGCCATCACGTCGCTCGCGCCCCAGATGCGCGTGATCGGGGTCGAGCCGGAGCTCGCCGCGGACGCGCAGCAGAGCCTGCAGGAGGGTCGGGTCGTCACCTGGGCACCGCAGCGGTCCTACCAAACGATCGCGGATGGTCTGCGTACCAACCTCTCCACGCTGACCTTTGCCCACCTGCGCGCCCATCTCGACGGCATCGTCACCGTGAGCGAAGCCGAGATCAGATCGGCCGTGGTGGCGCTGGCCCTGCGGGCGCGGATCGTCGCCGAGCCGAGCGGGGCGGTCACCGTGGCCGCCTGGCTGTCCGGGGCCGATGGCCTGCGCCGACGATTCGGTCTCGATGACCGCCCAGCGGTGGCCGTCGTCTCGGGTGGCAACATCGAACCCAGCCTCCTGGCCGAGCTGCTGGCCTGAGCCAGACCTGCTACTCGGCGTCCGCCGTGCGGTCCAGCGCGGGCAGGTAGGCGCGCCACGGGCCGACGTCGTCGCGGTATCCGCGGGCGAGCACCTCACCCACCTGCGCGACGTGCGTCAGGTCGTGCGCCACCCACGTCGCCAGCAACTGCCCGAGCGTCACCTCACCCAGGTCGGGGTGGCGTCCCCGCCGAGCGAGATCGCCGGCCGTGAGACGCAGCGACGCCACCTCGTCGAGGTTCGCCCGCCGCGCGGCCTGGAACTGCACCAGCAACGCCGCGATCGGCTCGCGATCGCGGCCCAGCATGGCCTGCCGGTCGAACGGCTCGAACGGCCGAGCCGGGCCGTGTTCCAGGATCATCCGGGTACGGGGCAGCCAGTCAGTCGCCTCGCCATGCAGCAGGTGGCCCACGATGTCGTACGCGCTCCAGGTCCCAGGGCCGTCATCGCGATGGCACCACTCGGGCGCCAACCCGGCCAGCAAGGAATCGAGGACCATTGGTGTCCGGGCGAGCATCGACGTGACCTCGGGCAGATCCACGCCGCCATGCTACGACCTGCCGCCCGGTCGGCCGTAACGTCGCGCGTGCGCTCAGCGTGGACCAGAAGGCGTAGCGACGGCCTTCGGCGTGGCCGGTGACCCGATCCGCGCGAGCATGCCGACCACCAGCATGAGCATCACCATGCCCACCGACAGCCACACGGCGACGGCGATGGTCGGGCTGCTGAGGAGTCCGAACGCGGCCAGGACCCCGGCCACGATGATGATTGCAGTGCCGAACCGGCGCAGGAAGCGTGGGACGGGGCCGAAGCGGACGTTCGCGCGGTCCAGCCGGTCGGCCAGGAACTGCTCGCCACGCATACCCCAGTGGCGCAGGAACCGGCCGACCCGACCGGGTCCGGCGAGCCACAGCCAGATAACGGCGATTGCCGCCACGATCAGCAGTGCCTCGATCGCGTTGACCAGATACCGCAGCAGGGTGTCGTAGAGCGACAGCGCAGCCGCAACGTTGAGGTTGCGGTTGGCCACCTGGTTCTCGTACGTGCCCCGAAACGCGTTCAACGCGATCAGAAGCACCGCCATCAGGACCACGATCATCGCCGCGCCGATCAAGGCGGCCCGGCGGTGTCCCGGGGCCAGCCAGATCCCGAGTGCGAGCAGAACGAGCGCGGCCAGCGGCAGCCAGGTCGCGACGTTGTCGAGCAGCCGTACGTAGGACTGGATCCGGGGCAGGTTCTGCACCGTCATCACCGGCACCTGCAACGAGACCGCCGGGATGGAGCTGGCCACCGAGAATCCCGAGTCGACCAGCCGCTGTTTGACCTGGGCCACGATCGGCCCGAGCTGGAGGATGATCTGATCGCCCTGCGTGGTGACCACGTCCGTGCCGTTGCCGGTCAGCACTCCACTGAGCTGGGTGTGGGCGGTGGTGTTGGCGTTGATCCACAGTTCTTCGAACTGCGGACTCCGGACGAATTCCCGCACCTTGCCGTGCACGAGGTCCTGGACGTAGTTGGTGACCGGACCCGCGATCACGCTCGCGATCGCGGGCGCGTTCGGGCGCCCGGTGGCGTTGGCCAGGTCGTTGATGAGCTTGGGTATATCGATCTTGGCGATGATCTCGTCGGTCGCCCGGTTGGTGACCGCGTCCTGCACGGCCGGGTCGGATGCGAGCGGTGTGACGGTCGCGACGTAGGTGTCGGTGTTGATGATCTCGTCGCGGGCGTAGCGGGCCACCACCGAGATCGTGGCCAGCAGCGCGGCGATGAGCAGCAGGAGACTCGCCCCGGTCCATCGCCAGCCGCGGTGGCGCCGGGGGCGGCTCGGGGTGGGCGGCGGCGACGCGTCGACCGGCTCACCGGCCGCAGCGGATACGGGCTGCGATGGCCCGACCGGTGGCTCGGTTGAGCTCATGAACGGATCCTCGCATGGGCGAGGGCGGGGTCGTGCCGGTTCGCGGAATGTGCCGGACGCGGTCAGGCCCGCTGCGCTACGGCTCGCAGATCACCACCGGGATGTCGCGGTCGGTGTTGCGCTGATAGCCGGCATAGTTTCGGTACCGCGCCACGATCTGTGGCCAGAGCACCGACTTCTCCTCAGCGGAGGCGGTACGGGCGCGCATGGCGCGGGTCCGACCGTTGATCGTCAGTTCCACCGCTGGGTTCGCCGCGAGGTTCTTGTACCACTGTGGATGGTCCGTGTGACCGCCCTTCGACGCGACGAGGATGATCCGGTCCGGCTCGCAGACCGGTGCCGCCAGCAGAGTCGATCGGCGCTCTCCGGACCGGCGGCCGATGGTGTGCAGTTCGACCGGCTGCATACCCCCGACCGTCCGCGGCAGTCGGCCGCCGGTGACCCGTACCAGCGTCCGGTGCCCGTTCTCCAGCAGCCAGGCGCCGAGCTCGATCACCCGGTCCGGTGTCCGCATGGCAGCACCACGTCCTTCCATACGCCGCCGCCGGCTGCCGCCGGCGCCCAGAACGGTACGCGGCAAAGGTGCGGGTCACGTCCGCGGGGCGGATGGGAGCCGGCTGTCGATGCGGATGGGGAACGTCCGGAATCGGTCGTACGGTCGGCGGCATGAGCCAGATAAACCCGAACGAGCCGGTGGCGTTCACCCCGGCCGGCGACGAGGTCGAGACAATGCTGAGCACCATGGACCGCAATCGCCGGACCTTTGCCTGGAAATGTGGCGGCCTCGACGCGCCGGCCATGGCCACAAGGTTGGCCCCGTCCACCATGACGCTCGGTGGCCTGGTCAAGCACCTGGCGCTCATCGAGGACCACTACCTCACCGCGATGCTGGCGGGACGGGACATGCCCGAGGCGTGGCACGACTACGACGCTGGCGACGACGACTGGGAGTGGCGCACCGCGGCCGATGACACTCCCGAGGAACTGATGGCGCTGTGGCGAGGTGCCGTCGCCCGATCACGGGCAGCCGTCGCCGAGGCACTGGCCGGCGACGGGCTGGACACGCTCGCCGCCAATCCCACGCACTGGGGGGCCACCCTCAATCTGCGGCGCCTCCTGGCCGACCTCATCGAGGAGTACGCCCGGCACACCGGCCATGCCGACCTCATCCGCGAGTCCATCGACGGCCTGACCGGGGAAGGCGCCCCGAAGGAGTGGCAGGTCTAGATCGCGTCGAGCGGTTCGGGTTCGTATCCTCGGTGACGCGGGAGGTGGTGGATGACGGACCTGGCCGACCTGACGGCCACCGAGCTGATCGCCGCGTATCGCGACGGTAGCGTATCCCCGGTTGAGGCAACGCGGGCGGCGCTGGCCGCGATCGATGCCGGCAACGCCGAGGTCAACGCGTTCGTCCTGGTCGACCCCGACGCGGCCCTGGCCGCCGCCGAGGCGTCCGCGGCCCGGTGGCGCTCGGGGCGCGTTCTCGGACCCGGCGACGGCATTCCGACGTCCATCAAGGACCTGCTGTACACCCGCGGATGGCCGACGTTGCGGGCCAGCTTCCTGATCGATGAACACGGCCCGTGGACCGAGGACGCCCCGGCGGTGGCCCGGCTACGGGAAACCGGCGCGGTCCTGCTGGGCAAGACGGCCACACCCGAGTTCGGTTGGAAGGCCGTCACCGACTCGCTGCGCCACGGCCCCACCGCCAATCCCTGGGATACGAGGTTGACCTGCGGCGGATCGAGCGGGGGCAGCGCGGCCGCGGTTCGGCTCGGCATGGGTGCCTGGTCAGTGGGCACCGACGGCGGCGGATCGCTTCGCATCCCGGCCGCGTTCACCGCCACGGTCTCGATCAAGCCCACCTACGGGCTGGTCCCGCTCTGGCCCGCGAGTCCGTTCGGCACCCTGTCCCACGTCGGCCCGATCACCCGCACCGTCGCCGACGCCGCGCTGATGCTGGACATCCTCACCGGCTTCGATCCCCGAGACTGGTCGGCGTTGCCGACCCCGACCACGTCATTCCGCCACGGCCTGGACGACGGCGTGCGCGGCCTGCGTATCGCCCTCTCCCCGGATCTGGGCTACGTGCGCAACGACCCCCAGATCGAGGCCGCGGTACGGGCCGCGGCCGAGGCACTGGCCCATGCCGGCGCCCACGTCGAGCCGGCCGATCCCGGCTTCACCGATCCGGTCGACGCGTTCGAGGTGCTGTGGTTCGCCGGCGCCGCCAAGGCCGTCCAGCCGTACGGACCCGACGCGCTGCAGCGCGTCGACCCCGGCCTGCGTCGCGGCATCGAACGCGCCACCGCCAGCACCGCGGACTACCTGGAGGCCACCGCGCTGCGGGCCGACCTCGGCGTGCGGATGGGCCGCTTCCACCAGACCTACGATCTGCTGCTCACCCCGACCGTGCCGATCGCCGCCTTCCACAAAGGCCGCGACGTCCCGCCGGACTGGCCTTCGCCGGACTGGACCAGCTGGACGCCCTATACGTACCCGTTCAACCTGACTCAACAACCCGCGGCCAGCGTGCCCTGCGGCTTCACCGCCGACGGTCGGCCCGTCGGCCTGCAGATCATCGGGCCGCGTCACGCCGACGCGCTCGTGCTCAGAGCCGCCCACGGCTACGAACAGGCAACCCACTGGGCCGCCACGCCGCCGCCCACCCGACCCTGACACCGGCTCCAGTCTCAGGGTCGGCTAAAGCCCGCCGGCGACCCGGAGGATGGCCCCGGTCACGTACGACGCCTCCGGACCCAGTAGCCACGCGATGGCCGGGGCGATCTCGTCCGGCTCACCCGGCCGGCCCAGCGGTATCCGGGCGGCGAGGCGGTCGGCGCGGTCGGGATCGCCAGCAGCTGCGTGGATCTGCGTGCGCACGATCCCGGGCGCCACCGCGTTCACCCGGATCCCGTCCTCGGCCAGCTCCTTGGCCAATCCAACGGTGAACGCGTCGACCGCCGCTTTGGCCGCCGCGTAGTGGACATACTCATGGGCCGAACCCAGGGTGGCGGCGGCCGAAGAGAGGTTCACGATCGCGCCGCCGCGCCCGGCCCGACGCACCGACATGACTCGCGCCGCCTGGCGCGCGCACAGCACCACGCCGACGAGGTTGACGTCGATCACGCGCCGGATCACCTCTACGGGCGTGTCGATCAGGTCGCCAATGTGCGCGGTGAGACCGGCGCTGTTCACCAGACCGGTCACCAAGCCCACCTGCTGTGTCGCGACCGAGAACAGTTGCTCCACGTCATCGGGGCGGGCGACGTCAGCGCGCACCACCACACAGCGGGCACCTTCGGCGGTCACCCGCGTCGCCACGCGCTCGGCGGCGGTGGCGTCGTCCCGGAACGCGATGACGAGATCATGGCCAGCCCGGGCCAACCGAATCGCAGTCGCCGCCCCGATACCTCGACCTGCACCGGTGATGACCGTGATTGGCCGGTCGTCTCGCTCCATGGGCTGATCTTCTCCGATCGAGAACCCGGCAGTCGGGGAGACCCCGGCTCGCCGCCCATGGGTCATCGCTTCATCCGCTGCGGCGCTACTCGCATACCTGATCGAGGTCTTCGTGGCCATCAAGACGCTGCCGCCCGGCAGGCGGGTGGATGCGGTGACCCAGTCGGACCTTCGAGCGGGAGCCGAAACCCGGCAAAATGCCGACAACGGTCGCCGGAAGTTCCACGATCTGCGCGGGCAGAGGATCGGACGCCGAAGGCGCATCGGCGCACGATCCTGTATGGTCGTATGTATGCGAGCGACCATCAACCTGCCCGACTCCTTGGCGGAGGCGGCGAAGCAACGCGCCCGCGCGGAGGGCCGGACGTTCACCAGCCTCGTCGAGGAGGGCTTGCGCACCGTTCTGGCCCACGACGAGCGACCCGCGCACGTTGAGTCGCTTCCGGCTTATGGCGATCCCCACGGCCGGTTCCTCGTCGACATTGCCGACCGCGATGCCCTTTGGGCGGCACTGGACGCCGACGACCGACGGTGATACTCCCCGACGTCAACGTTCTCGTGTACGCATACCGCCGGGAGGCGCACAATCATGAGGCCTACGCCTCCTGGCTCGCCACCGTGGTGGCCGGCAGGGACGAACTCGCGCTGGCCGACCACTGCCTGATCGGCTTTATCCGCATCGTCACCAACCCCCGCATCCTGGCCGACCCGGCACCCACCGGAGACGCGCTACGGTTCGTCGAGCGGCTGCGGGCGGCTCGCCGGGCCCGGCCGCTAACGGCGACCTCGGCCACCTGGGGCGTGCTGAGCGTGAATGTCTCACAGGACCAGGGGATCCGCGGCAACCTCGTGCCTGATGCGTACCTTGCGGCGCTCGCCGTGTCGCACGGCTGCCGGCTCGCCACGGCGGACCGGGGCTTCGCACGCTTCCCCGATCTCGAAATCTTCGACCCCGCCGCGACGCGGCCTTGACAACGCCAATCAGCCGTCCATAGGGGTGGCGGCCAACCGCATCAGCGGTACCGCGTGCATCCCCAGGCGGCACTTCTTACGCGTGCCCGGTTTGGGGATCAGCCGTTCTTTGACCGGCAGCGGCCGGAAAGAGCGCGACCGCAACTGGCCACGCACGTCGTCAAGGAACGCCTCGGTGCCACGTTCCTTCTCCACCGAGTGAGCGGTCTGAGGGTCCACGCCGGCGGATCTGGCTCCCTGTAGCCCCGCACCCGCAGGAACGCGGGCTCCACTCGAACGATCCTCCCAGGCCCAGTCACTCAGCGTAAGTACACTGTGGACCCAGTCCCTACCGAGACGCCGCCGGAGGTCGAAACCCACTCAGATCAGCGAGGAGCCTCTATTTGGCAACTGTTGGCCGTGATATGGCCGTGACGGTGATGAGCTGGTCGAGTCCGTGGAAGTCGTCAGGATTGGTGGTGTAGAGCGGTAGTCGGTTGGCCATAGCTATTGATGCGATCATGAGGTCGGCGAACCGACGCCGTGGGGCGCGGCCGGCGGCGAGCACGGCTGCGCTGACCTGTCCGTAGGCGCGGGCGGCATCGGCGTCAAAGGGCAGGGGGTCAAAGGTGGCCTCGGCGTGCTGAAGGACGCTGGTGCGCCGGGCCCGCTCGATCGGGTCGGTGGTGTGGTGCGGGCCGGCGGATAGTTCGGCGAGGGTGATTGCGCTCATGACCATCTCATCGGGCAGGTGTGCGGGGTCGAGCGCGCCGAGGTGGATGACCACATTTGTGTCGATCAACCCGCGGCTGCGGGCGCTACCAGTCACGGTCGAAGGGCTGCTGATCGGCGATGGCGTCGAGGTCGGCGCGCAGCCGGTGTGGGTCCAGGACCGGGGCGGTGGCGAAGACAGCCACGACCTCGTCACGGGGCACGAAGGTTCGTCGGCGCAGCGGGATCAGCCGGCCGATTGGGGTGCCGTTTCTGGTCACGATGAACGACTCCCCGCGCTCCACGCCACGCATGATCGCGGCGGAGTCATTGCGGAGCTCGCGCTGGGTGATCTCGCGGTGAGCCAGGTCCGGCATACTCGGCAGTCTACCACGATGCGCTACGAAGTGCTACGCTGCAACCACGCAGCTGGTCTGGGAAGGCGGCGTACGGCGAGGAGGAGATTCTGGCCCCCTGCCATGTCAGATGGATAGCAGCTCGAGCATGGCGGCGAGGGCGAGCACGCAGCGGAACCCGACGTCACCGCGCGGGGCATCGGCGGGCACCTCGTGCCAACTGGCCGCGACCGAGCGGTGCAGCGGCGTGGCGTAGGAACCACCGCGCACCTCACGCAGGCCGCGCCCGTGGGCGTCCGCGCACCACTCCGCACAGGTCGTACACCCCGTAGACGCTGGCGCCGTTGTCATACCAGTCCACCGGCGGTGGCTTGTCGATGGCAGGTCATCCCGCCGCCCCCGACGGCGGAGACGGAGGTACGGATGCCGCGATTCGGTCTGCTGGGGCCCTTGTTGATCGAGGGCGTCGCCCGGCCGATCGAGTTGCCGGCACCGAAACTCCGGGTCGTTCTGGCGGCGCTGCTGCTCCACGCCGATCGCGGCGTGACACTGGAGTATCTGATCGACGCCTTGTGGGACGACGCTCCACCGGCGAGCGCGCGGGTAACCGTACGCGGGCATGTCAAACGGCTGCGCCACGCGCTCAGACCGGAGCTGTCCGCGCGGCTGGGCACGACGCCATCGGGCTACCGCATGTCGGTGCGGCCCGGCGAGCTGGACAGTCAGGCGTTCGCGTCGGCGTACCGGCGCGGTCGAGAGCTCGCCGAGGCCGAGCACTGGCCCGGAGCGGCGCGGGTTCTCGCCGAGTCGCTCGCGCTGTGGCGCGGCGAGCCTCTGTCGGATGTCGCCTCGGTGGCGTTGCGCCGGGACGAGGCGCCGGCGCTGACCGAGCAGCGCTTGGACGCGTGGGAACGTCGCATCACCGCCGAGCTGCACCTGGCTCGCCACCGGGAGCTGGTGCCGGAGCTGCTCCAGCTGGTCACGGCGTATCCCCTCCGGGAGGCGCTCTGTGCCAGCCTCATGCTGGCGCTGCACCGCTGCGGCCGTACGGCCGACGCGCTCGATGTGTACCGGCGGGCCCGCGAGCGGCTCATCGACGAGATCGGGATGGAACCCGGGTTCGCGCTGAGCACCTTGCACCGGCAGATTCTCGACGACGACCCGCGGCTGCAGTCGCCAGCCCTCGCTACCCCAACGGCAAGCGCCGGCCGGGCCGGAGTGTTCCAACTCCCGGCCGGAATCGACGACCTCACCGGACGGGACGCGGTGAGCGACCAGGCCTGCGCACTGGCCCGGCCAGCACCCGACCGACATCCGCTCGTGGTCATCTCAGGAGTCGGCGGCGTGGGGAAGACAGCCCTGGCCGTGCACGTGGCCTGCCGCCTACGGGACGCGTACCCGGACGGCCAGCTCTACCTTCACCTGCGCGGATCAGGGCCGGCCGCGTTGTCGCCCGGGGATGCCCTGGGGCAGCTCCTGCGCGGAATCGACACCTCCGGATCGATGCCGGAGACGGTCGACGAGCGCAGCGCCCGCTTCCGTAGCCTGATCGCGCACCGGAGGTTGCTCATACTGTTGGACGACGCCCGCTCCGCGGCACAAGTGCGACCCCTGCTGGCGGGTACGCCGAACTGTGCGGTGATCGTCACCAGCCGCAGCCGGCTCGTCGGTCTCGAGGCTGCCCGCCGGGTCGACTTGGAACCGCTGCCTCCCGACGCGGCCCAGGCCCTGGTCATCCGCATCCTCGGAGCTGGGCGGGCCGGGAGTGAGCAGCAGGCCGTGCGGGCTCTGACCGAGCTGTGCGGAAACCTGCCGCTCGCCCTGCGGATCGTGGCGGCGCGACTGGTCAGCCGTCCACAATGGATGGTCCGCGACATGGTATCCCGGCTCGGCGACCGCCGGCAGCGCCTCAACGAGCTCTTGGCCGACGACCTAAACGTCAGGGCCACGTTCGAGCTGACGTACAGCGCCCTCGCGCCGGAGCAGGCCCAGGCATTCCGGTTGCTCGCCGCCTCCGACCTTACCGACCTTTCGGTGCGCGCCTGCGCGGCGCTCACGGATCTGCTTCTCGGCCCGGCCGAGATGATGGCGGAGGGCCTGGTCGACCTGCACCTACTCGAGTCCACCCGGCCACGGCGTTACCACATGCATGACCTGGTCCGCCTCTTCGCCCTGGAGAAGGTCGAGCCTGATCCGAGCAGACCATCGGCGGTGGATCGCCTGCATCACGGCTACCGCTCGGTGCTACGGTCGGCCGCCCAGTTCACGCGGCCCGGCCTGGTGGCAGCCGATGACGGCGACCCGTGCCGGGACTTCGCGGACGCCGACGCCGCCCGGACGTGGCTGGACGACGAGTATCCCAACGTCGTGACGCTGATCGTCGAGGCGGCCCGGGAGGCAGGCTCATCGGTCGAGGTCGCCACCGAGATGCTCCGCGACATCCAGGGTCGCCTCCGGGCCGGCGGACACTGGCCGGAATGGCAGCTGGCGGCCCAGGCGGTGCTGGAGGCGGCCGACCGCGCCGAGGACCGCAGGGCCGCGCTGACGGCGCATCAGCATCTGGGCCAGCTCGCTACGCTGCGTGGCAGGCTCGACGATGCCGACGACGCCCTCCATCGAGCTCTGTCACTCGCCCGGGATCTGCACGACCAGATCGCCGAGGCCTCGGTGCTCAACCGGTTGGGGCTGCTGGAGTTCGCCCGAAGCTGTGCGGCGGCCGCGATCGCCTGCCACGAGGAGGCGTACCGCATCAGTAGCGCTATCGGCCACCCCCGTGGCGCCTACACCGCGTTGACCAATCTCGCCCAGTGCCGCATTGCCGACAACGACCCGGCGGGTGCAATCGATTCGATCCGGACCGGCCTGACACTGGCTGAGCAGGCGGGCGATGAGGAGGCGGTGACGCTCCTGTTGCACCACAACGGCAATGCCCAGGCCGCCCTCGGTCGCCATGACGACGCGATCCGCAGCCATCTGCGTACCCTGGCCCTGATCCGCCGGCTCGGGCAGCGCGAAGGGGAGGCGCACACGCTGATCAGCCTTGGCCGCTCATACCTGGCGACCGATCAGCCCGACGCGGCGGAGCAGCACCTGCGTGACGCACTGGCCATTCTCGAAGCGCTGGGCGAGGGCGTGACCGCCCGGTACTGCCTGGTCGAGCTCACCCGGACATTGCTGCAGCTCAACCGCCCGGATCAGGCCGAGGCGACGCTGCGCCGGGCGCGGGCGCCGCTTGAGCCGGGCGACACGTCGCTACGGTCCGAGATCGAGGCGGTCCAGGCCGCAGTCGTCGCCGCACTTGCGCAGCACGACCGCCCCGGCCGCGCATGACCGCACGTCCAATGGGTTCGGGATACGCTCGATTCGATAACTTCGATGTTCTATTCGTATTGGCCGGATGGCCGGATGGCCATCCGGTGGCGTCCGAGCGTTCCTCCTGGTCGCGACTCAGACCGAGTAGGTGTAATACAAAGCACCGCCGCCGTAGACCTTCAGGCCGCCGACGGTCGCGGTGCGTCCAGTTGGACAGTACGCGTACGAGCCGGTGCGATCGCCCGCCCAGCGCGCACTTCCCAGGTACAGGGTGGTGTCGCCCGAGCAACGGACCCAGCCCCGGTAGGTCCAGTCCGGACCGTTGCCGTCGCACCAGCCGCCGCCCCAGTCCCTGCCGCGATTCGGGAAGCAGCTACCGAGCCAGCCAGTAAGCGGAATGGCACCCGCAGCTTGGCCTCCAGTCCGTGAGTCTGTTGTCTGCGCAGCCGTTCTTGCCGTCCGCGACGACGCGTGGCCCCCCTCCGTAGCGGCATTGGCTGCCGCCGGTGCCAGCATGAAGGACACGCCGAGTGCGGTCACAATGGCCACGGCGAGCCGGGCAAACCGTATGGTCATAGCTCCTCCGTTCACACTTGTCGATGTATGCCCGGCACGTTGGACTGGTTGCCGGTTGCGAGACTCACCATGCCCACGCGCGATGTCAGGACGGTGGCATGTCGGTGGCACGCGGCCGGCCGGGCCGAACCGCGCAGGTCGCAGGCTCTGGCCACCGCCTGGAACGCAACGCAGGGTGCAGCATCCCCATGGCACCGTGGCGAGCATCCGGTCGCTGCAATCCCCACACGGGGTCGTTCTCGATCCCGACGGCTGAGTCAGGCGTCCGTGGACTCATGCACCGGGCGGCGACCCGACGAGCGTAGTGTGTCGCTTGCCACGAGGATGGGACCGGGGCGTTGGTGAGGTAGGCCTCGGGCGCGGTACCGACGTTGCGGCCGGCCCGTTTCCCGAGGCCCCCTCCCGAACCCGGCGTGCCCGTCTCCCGTCTATCCCGAACTCTGGATAGACGGGACTATGCCGAGCTCCCGCCGGTTGCCTTTCCCGAGCACCTCGATTTCGCCGGCGCGCCAGTCGACGTCATCCAGATTCAGCGCGGCCACTTCACCGGCCCGGAGGCCCAGCCGTGCCAGCACGGTGAGGATCGCCAGATCGCGGCGGCCAGCGTTGGTGCGCCGGTCGCAGGTCGCCAGGAGCCGCTGGATCTTGTCGGATCCGACCGCCCGTGGCAGCCCGCTATCCCGCCAGCTCGGCGCGGTCGGCACCGCTGCGGCCAGCAAGAGTGGTGTGTGGCCCTCCAAGTGCGGCCACCTCAGCAGCGCAGCCCCGTAGTCACATTGTTCATGGACCCGGCACTGCATCGGGCCGCCCGCACCAGTACGAACGCGGTGACGTGCTCGGCGTTCGCTTCGGCGATCCGATCGGGCCAATCGCTTTCCATCGCCAGGAAGTCGACCGCGACCCGTCGGTAGTTGTCGATGGTGGATGCGGCCAGTCCTCGTTCGGTGACGAGATGGTCAACGAACGCACCCAGGAACTGCTCCTGCACGGTCAACACCGCGGGCGCCGGCCGCGGCACGACTCCCAGCCCTCGCAGATACTCCAGCAGTGGGGCCATCGCCCGCGCCGTCAGTTGACGGTCGTCCCGGCTGACTGAGCGTCGGTAGGACACGAACTGCTCGATGTCGTCATCGGACAGTTCCTCGACCCCTCGGCCGAGCTCTGCGAGCCGGCGGCTCAAACGGGCCATGAGCAGCAGCAACCCGGTCGCCCGGCTTCGTGAGTAACCTCGGCCAGCCAGTTCCTTCCGGAACCCGATGGCGTAGGCCGCCAACGGCCCGGGCACCTCCACGTGCGACGGCTTATGCATGCTCCGCCTCCTCTTACCCGGAGCACCGTGCTCCGGCAGAGGAAGCCTTGGTCAACCAGCGGGATTATGCCGGGATCCAATCCGCCCTAAACAGGCACACCAATCACTCTTGACACGAACTCGACATAACCCCGGGCTCGGCATAGTCGGGGCACCGGGCTCTCCATCCGGCCACGGCGACGGCGCCATCCGGATATGGAAGGCCTAATCCCGCGTCCGACGCGAAGCCGAGCCGGACAAGGCTGTCCGGCTCGGTTCTCTACCCAGGCGCCCTTCCTACCGGCCGGGCCGGCCTAATAGCACAAGTACAGGTTCGCTGTGGGTACGGAGTAGTTCTGGAACGAGTCCCACCTAGTCCAGCTGCTCGTCCCCTGCCGCTTGTAGCGATAGTAGGCCTCGGTCCGAAGAACGTACTGCTGAGAAGGCGAGCACGATGTCCAGTAGTAGCTCGCATAGATATAGCTGATGAAGTGCTGGTAGGTGCCCCACGGCAGCGTCTGGCTTGCGCTGGTGGACCAGGTGGAGCCAATCGCGCTGGTGGAGTTATTGGCGTAATGCAGGGTCACGTATACGTGGACCTGGTAGTCGTAATTCGAGCCGTCGGGGCTGAACCAGTGGCACTCAACCGGGGTTCGGGCCTGCCAGTACCAGTACGACGTGCCCTCCGAGTACTGGCGCGAATAGTTGATGTAGTCGGCCTTTTGGGCCTGGCACGAGATCACTGGGTATGAGAACTGGGCCTGCGCCGGTGTGGGCGCGGCAGCCACGAGGAGTGTGGCGGCAAGGCCGGCCAGAACCAGGCTGATGGCGCGCCTCCAGCGTGGCGCGAGACGAATCGCTAGTTTCATGCAATTCCCTCCTTGGGACAAACGTCGGCAGGCTGTCCGCACGGACTGGTACGGACCTGCCCGGAGGGTTGCAGTCCACCTCACCCGCGACCCACCAGCTGATCATCGATCGGTCACCAGTTGATCATAGGAGGTAATTGGGAGTGACCTCGACGTCCTGGCCGCCAGCGCGCCCAATGATCGCCACCGCCCTGACCTCGGCCAGTCGATGCCCGGTTTCGTCATGGATATCCGCCGCCCGCCGGGCACACCCCAAAGCGTTGGGCCGATCTCCATCGGCGAGGTATGCCTCGGCGAGCACGGTGAGCGCGCCGCCTTCCAGGTCTCTAAAGCCCACCTGAGCGGCGCGCTGCGCCACCGCCTCCGCCTGCGCTCGAGCGATCTCCACCCGGCCCAGGTCGAGACTGATCGTCGCGGCGCGAGTCATCGTAACCAGCCAGACGTAGGTGCTGTCGTGGCTCGCGGAACTGAGGGCATCCTCAATCTCGGTCGCCGCCCGATCGTACTTCTCCTCGCTCGCGCTCATCGTGGCCTTGGCCACCAAGCCCAGCGCACGCACGTCCGGATCGTGGACCGCCGGGATGAGGCGAAATGCCATGTCGGCGTATGTGCATGCCTGATCATGCCGGCCAAGATCGTGATACAACGACGACAGGTTGCTCAGGACCTGGGTCTCCCCGTCGATGTCCTCAAACTCGCGGATGGCTTGCAGCGCCGTCTCAAAATGCAGCTGCGCCTCATCAAATCGGCCGAGGAACCGTTGGGCCTGACCGAGGCCGTCAGCGAAGATCGCGTAGTTTGCGCCGCCGCCCGAGCGGCGGTGGATGTCGACGGCTTCGGCTAGGTGTTCGGCCGCTGCGCGGAACTGTCCGATCCGCAATTGCAGTAGCCCGAGATTGCCGAGGTTGTTCCCCCGTCCAGTGGTGCGGCCAAGCTCCCCGTTGACGACCATGGCTCGCCGGTACGACTCGATCGCGTGTGATAGATCACCGAGTTCGCTGTACGCGATTCCCGCGCCATTCAACGCCGCCGCCTCTGCCTCTGGCCAGCCGAGGCTGCGACTGATCTGGATCGCCTGCCGAAGGTAATCGATGGCTTCGGCGTACCGGCTCACACTCAGCTCCGACATGCCCAGCGACATTGCCGATGCCGCCTGGCCGCGCAGATCGCCGGTTTCGGTCGACGCGGCGAGGCCCGCTTCGGCGGTCTCGTGCCAGTGCGTGTAGTCGTGCCGGTACCAGAAATAGTTGCGCAACGAATCGGCCAGCCGCGCGGCGAGCGTCGGATGTCCCGTCGGGCGAGCGTTGAGCGCAATCGCGACGAGACTCGGAAGTTCGATGTCGAGCCAGAAGAGGGCGGCGGCCCGGTCGCGAAAGGCCGTCTCGGATGTGGTTGGGGTTGGTTGGAGTAACGGTGTGGCCGGGAAGGCTTGCCGGGTCGCCGCCTCCGCGCGATCGACGAGGTATTCGAATAGCCTGCCTACCGCCGCGGAACGCGCCTGGCCGGATTCCTCCACCGCGACCCGATCGACCGCGAACTCACGCAACAGGTCGTGTAAGCCAAACCGGTCCGGTTCGCTACGCTCGACCAGATGGGAGGTGACGAGCCGCTCCAGTACTCGAGCAGCCGTCCCGATCTCGTCACCAGATAGCGCTGCCGCGCAGTCCGTGGAGAAGTCCGGGCCGGGAATCAGCCCCAACAGACGGAACAGCCGGGCGGCTTGCCCGCCGAGCCGCTCATAGGACCGGGCGAGCGCGGGACGGACGGCAGCAGACTCATCACCGGGGATTTCGAGGACCTCGAGGGCGCCGCCTTTGCGCAAGTCCGCGACGTAATCGACGAGCGTGACTTCCGGCTGCTCCCGCAGTTGAGCCGCCGCGATCCGCAACGCCAGCGGTAGCCGGCCGCAGGCTACTGCGAGATCTGTCAGCCCTGCCGTATCCGCTGCGACTCGGTCCTCGCCGAGCACGCGTCGGAGCAGTTCCACGGCGGTCGTGACACTCAGGCTCGTCAGTCCGATGGGCCGCGCGCCGTCAACGGCGGTCAACCCGGTCAGGCGGTCACGGCTCGTCACGAGCGCGAGGCAGCCCGGATCGGGCGGCAGCAGCGGGCGTACCTGGTCGGCACCAGCAACGTTGTCGAGCACCACTAGGACGCGTTTGCCGGTCAGCGCGCAGCGGTAGCGACCGATGGCCGCGGTTTCATCACCCGGGATGTGCTCGGCGGGCAGGCCGAGTCCCAACAGCAGAGACGTCAAGGCTTCGATCGGACGCAGCGGTGCGCCGGGACCGTTACCGCGCAGGTCCACGAATAGCTGCCCGTCCGGGAACCGGGCGCTCGCCCGATGCGCCCAATGCACCGCGAGCGCGGTCTTGCCGACGCCGGGAGGGCCAGAGATCGTGCACACGGCCACATCCGTGTCGAGACGAGCGTCTGCGTCGAGCATCGCCAGCTCGTCGTCACGACCAACGAACTGCGGAACGAG
Organism: uncultured Actinomycetota bacterium; assembly: GCA_963753485.1. Classification (GTDB taxonomy): domain Bacteria; phylum Actinomycetota; class Actinomycetes; order Mycobacteriales; family Micromonosporaceae; genus CAWDLX01. Next base: position 435,962 of record CAVWCL010000001.1, read on the forward strand.
GCGCGGCAGGGTGCGCACACCAGGTGCCTGAGGATTGGATCCATTCATCAGGTCCATCGCGGCGGCAGCAGCCGGGTCCACTGGCGTGGCCAATCTGGCCTCGGCCGCAGCCGGCCCCAGTGGGACACCGTCGGCCGTGACGGCCCGGTCGACATACGCCAGGGCCGGATCGTCGTGCAGGATCTGATCGCGCAGGCGGACGAGGTTATGCCCAGCGTCGATTCCCAGCTCTGCGGTCAGCAAGTGTTGGGTGCGATCAAACGCTTCGAGTGCCTCGCGGCGCCGGCCGGCCCGGTATAGCGCGATCATGAGCTGTGCGGCTGGCCGCTCCCGCCAGGGATGCTCGGTCACGATGTCGAGGATCTCCTCGATGACCTCGTGATGGCGGCCGCGGGCCAGGTTGACATCCACCAGCTCTTCGCGCGCGGTCAGTCGCATGTCGTTCAGGCGTTGCGCGGCGGCGAGAAGGCGGGGGGTGTCATCCAGACCGTAAAGGGCCGGGCCGCGCCATGATCTCAGAGCGGTGCGGAACATGTCCCCAGCAAGTGTCAGATCCCCAACAACCATCGCGCGCCGCGCGTTGCGGGCCTGCTCCTGGAACTGCTGCGAATCAAGTTGCTCCGGCTGGAGGTGGACCACGTACCCCGCGCCAACTGTCTCGATGATGTCATCACCGCCGGCATCGCGAAGAACGCGGCGCAGCCCCGAGACGCGGTTCTGCGACTGGAACCTCGCGGTGTCCGGCGCGTCCACACCCCAGGCAGTCTCCACAATCGACTCGAGTGCGACGACGCGATTCGGTTCCAGCAGCAACGCGGCCAGCACAGCGCGGGTGCGTGGCCCACCCAGCGGCGCTTCGCGGCCATCGACCCGGGCTCCGACCGGTCCGAGCAGCTCGAAGAACAAGGACGATCCCACGAGGGCCTCCCGCGTTCGCCTCGCCGTGTCACCAGCGAGCCGTGGGCAGACAATGTGGTGTCAGGGTAGGGCATCAGATCAAACGAGAGTTCATCCGCCATCGATTGGCCAGCCCCAAGCCCGCCACGCGGCTCGACCTATGTTGGTAGGCATCGTCCGATCGAACACGGTGAACCAGGCCAAACCAGGGCGTAGTGAGACAATACATCACCGATGGGAGCCGACTCCGGAATGAAGAAAGTGGCCGGCCAATCGGACGTGACATTGCAATCGCTGGCTCCCTCGGTCTTCCTTCCGGCGCTCGTTTACGAGATCGGCAATGGCGCGATCGCGCCGGTCATCGCAATGACCGCGCTCAGCCTGGGCGCGTCAACCGCCTTGGCCGACCTGATCTTGACCATACTGGGTGTCGGTCAGATCGTCGGCAACGTGCCTTCGTCGGTTCTCGTGAGCAGGCTCGGCGACCGCCGCGCCATGATGGTCGCCGCCCTTGTGGCGGTGGCCGCGCTCCTGGTCTGCTTCCTCGCTCCATCTCTTCCCTTGTTCGGCGTTGCCGTCACGATCATCGGAATGTGTACCGCGACCTTCTACCTCGGGCGTCAGCACTACATCATTGAGGTCGTACCGTCGGGCACGCGGACAGTGGCGCTGTCCACATTAGGCGGATCGCATCGCATCGGACTGTTTCTAGGTCCATTCGCCGGCGCTGCCGCGATTGAACTGTTCTCGATGCGAGCCGTGTATCTGGTCGCCGTCGCCGCCGCGATCGCCACGGCCCTGTGCCTGGTCGCGATCCCGGACATCGACGGGGCACGCACGCGGGCCACCGGCCCATCGACCCAACCACCGCTGCGAACGGTCGCTAGTGTGGTTGCGTACCCGGTATTCGAGTTGATGGTGTGCGCCGTGAGCGTGCCATCGACATGCCCGGCCGCCAGCACCAGGCCCGGGCCCGGCGCGAACGCCAGGGCGCTCACCGGCTGGCCGACCTGCAACGTCACCGTGGCCCTCGGCTGCGCCGCGCCGAGCTCCCACAGCGTCGCCGTGCTGCCCCGCACCGTGATCGCCGTCGACCCGTCCAAACTCAGCGCCACCGCATCGACCGGCGGGCCTACCCGGCCGAGCAGATACGGCGATGACCAGGGTGTGCTGTTTCCGGTCTGGCGCTCCGCTGGCCCACCTGCCTTCCGGGAAGTTCAACGCCAACAACGCCTGGCTGACCTGCGTCGCCATCGCACACAACCACACCCGCACCATCGGCGTGCTCGCCGGCCTCCCGCTGGCCCGAGCCCGGACCATCCGCCGGCGTCTGATCCGCGTCGCCGCCACCATCGCCGGGCACGCCCGGACTACGACCCTGCACATGCCCGAGCACTGGCCCTGCCAACACCACTGGCAGCGACTCTGGGACGCCGTCCACGCCCCACCCTGGGCATGACAGTCCACATCCGACAATCGGCGGCCAAGCAGCCAACCACCAAAACCCGACCAGCAGCCCGAGCAATCCGCCCAACCAGGCCGGACGTAGCACCCTGCCCCGCGCGCCACGATCATGATCACGAGATCAGCAGATCCTCGTAGCCGCCTTCATCCGTAGATCACGGCTGAGGCTGGTGTTGACCGAGGACGCCGCCGCTATCCTGGGCCTGCCCAGCGACACCCCACCCTGGTCGGGTTCGGCGCGATCGTCCTCACGAGTGCGATCGCGGTTCCGCTGACCGGCCACAACGCCGGAACGACGCCGTCGCCGAACTGGCCGAACTCGGTGCCGATGAACCCCCTGCCCAACGGGTTCGGCAGGGCAAAGGGCAGCACCGCGTTCGCTCCCAGCACGCCGACGCTGACCGAATTCGCGATGTACTCCTGATGCAGCTCCAGCCGGTCGCGGTACTCGGGGTCGGTCGGCGGGGTGACCCGATCGGGGATGCCCACGAAGCTGGATGTCACGACCTCGGCGTGGGCGTCACGCAGGGCGGCCACGCCCTCATAGAACCTCACTATGGGAATGCCCTGACCCAGGGGTTCCGGAGCCATGGTCGCCGGAATATCCAACAGCAGGCGGACCTTGACTCCGCGCCCGGCCGCCGCCACGAAGGCCTGAGCGATTTTGGCCTGGCAGTCGAAGAAGAACCAGTCGAGGTGGACGCCGTGAAGTACAGGGGCGGGTAGAGCAGGTCGTCGGTGATCTGGTTGGTGAGGAACGAGGCCTCGGTCGGATATGGCTGGGTCGAGCCCGCGTCGCAACAGACGTTGTAGTGGCTGTACGTGGTCGGCATCCGCTCCAGGACCTGCCACTGATGGGCCAGGCGCATCTCGACCGACACGGTGCGGTAATCCGGCGCGGCCAGCGTCGGCGTCCCCGATCCCGGCGTCAACCACCACCGTCTGCAACGGCACCCGCACGGGCGACGCCACCGGCGGGGCGTGGCCCGACATCTACCACGTGAACGTCACGTCGGGGCCCGGATAGGGCACGTCAACGAGGAGCTTGGCCTTGCGACCGTACACGAAGCTGCCGGCGGGCTGGCCATCGATCTGCCACCGTGGGTTGAGCAGCGTCACGGCTGGGCCTCCGGTTCCTCGGGGGTGACGCGGACCCAGCCCTCCTGGGCCTCGTGCGGCAGCCGGGAGAGGTAGGCCGACTGGGTGGCGGCGAGGATCGGGTCGTCACGCCACGTCAGTGGTCCGGTCCGCCGGGTGAAGGTCTGCCTCTCCCCCAGGACCGAGACCAGCGGCAGCCGGATCTCAGCCGGGTCGACCAGCACCGGTCCTACTCGCACCGAGGGCACCAGCCGGCGCAGGCCCGGCGCGACCCAGTCCTCGGCCAGCGCGAGTTGCTTACGTGGCAGGATGCCAGAAGTCACGTGCACCCGCCCCGCCGGCAGCATCAGCAGGATGAGCCGTACGGTCTGGCCCGACCGCACCCAGATCGTGGGCTCTGGCACCACGTACGGGTGCTCCAGCGGTTGGACGTCGGGCACCTTCACCTCACCGAGCCGGCTCAGGTGACCGCGGTACCGCCCGCTGTCGACGGCGTACTCGGCGATTGCCTTGTCGACCAGGTGCAGTCTGGTGTAGTCGTCGTCCACGTAGAACCCGAGCAGGGCGTCATCGCTGCGGGTGGCTGTTCCGAGCCGCACCGCGAAACGCCGCTCGGCCAGGACAGCGAAGGCGGCCAGCCGCGCCGCGACGGTCGCCGGGTGGCCAGGGCCTCGGTGGCATCGGCCGTACCGGCCCCGGGCCGCGGTTCATTCCAGGACACGCGACAGCCGGCCCCGGTCGCGGCGCGTAGTCGGGCCGTGCTCGCCACCACTCCCGCGTCGGTGATCCGCGTCATGAGCCGGATCGCGTCCTGGGCCGAGCCGAGGATACCCACCAACTGCCGCACCAATCCTCCCGTATGGACGGTCACGGTCGCCCCGGCGGCCCGGTCCGCCGGCTCCAGCCGGTAGAGGAGCACGGTGTGGGTATCGCCGGCGAGCACGGTCGGGGCGATCTCGGCGCCGCCCGCGTCCGGGGCCATTCCACTGAGCTCGACCCGGATCGAGTCGGGTCGCACCGGTCCGAGCAGGACGATGGCGACCGCGCCGACCGCGGCGGCGAACCGGGTGGTCACCACCTGCGCACCGGCGAGCAGTTGGCTCGCATTGGTCCATCCGACCCACGCTGGGCCGGTCCGGTCACGGGTGCTCAGCACGCAGCCGGCGGCGACCCCGAGCGAGGAGCCGATGGCGCTGATCCGGCTCGCGCTGTGCCAGCCGGCGACGCCGTCACCCTCGTCGGGCGGGCCCGTCGATCGCCAGCTCGGGCCGATCGGTGCTGGTGCCCACAGTGGCGTCTGGCTGGGCCAGCACGAGGATGTCATCGGCGCCGAGGTGCCGGACCCGCTCGGCCGGTGTGGCGCCCAGGGCCGACCGGGCGGCCGACCGGGCGGCGCCCACCACGCCGGTGCGTGGCGGTCGGGCGACCGCCACCGTCTCGTGGTACGCCACCGCCGGCGGTGGCGCGCTGACCAGGTCGATCGGCAGTTCGGCCAGCTTGGCGTGCACTAGCTGCCGGGTCGGTGGGGCGACCCTGGCGGGGCTGGATCCGCCACCGTGGTGGCCACCACCCGGGCCGCCGGCTGGTCCCCGGCCGGAAGGAAGCCCACGACCGTCGGCCCGATCGGCCGCCCGACCGCCGTTGGCCGGGAGCCGGCGGAGGGCTCCCCCGCGGGCAGCAGGGCCGCGGCACCAGCGGCCCCGGCCACGCTCGTCGATCCGGTCACGGTCATCCCGGCGGCCAGGGTGCCCGCCAGCGGCGGCGCGACGCGCTCCCCGTGCAAGCTCGCCCGGCCGAGCGCGCTGGGCTGCGCCGCGGCCAGCAACTCCTCGGCGCCGTCCACGGTGAGGATGGCGGCCCCGGCGATGCCGGTAGCAACCGGCGAGCCGACCGTCCACTGCGGCAGGTCCGATCGGCCGAAAGAGACCTGGCGGTAGGAGATCTGGGGGCCAGGACCCACCTTCAGCGCCTCGGCGACCAGCCGCAGCTTGGCTTGATACAAGAGGAGGTTCGCCGATGACCGCAGCAACGATGGCACGCACGGATGAGGACATCCAGGCCGATGTCCTGGCGGAGCTGAAGTGGGATGCTCGAGTAGCCCCAACGAGATCGGTGTCACCGTGAACGACGGTGTCGTGACGCTCACGGGTTGGGTGGATAGCTTCAGTAAGAAGTGGGCCGCCGAGCGTGCCGCCCACCGTGTCCGCGGCGTCAAGGCGGTCGCCAACGACATCGAGGTCCGGTTGCCGAGCACCGGCGACCGGACCGATAGCGACATCGCGGCGGCGGCAACGCGAGCGCTCGAGTGGGACGCCTTCGCCATCGAGCATGTCGAGATGACCGTCAGCAAGGGATGGGTAACTCTCACAGGCGAGGTCGAGTGGGAGTTTCAGCGCCGTGCGGCCGAACGGGCCGTCCGCCGCCTGGCCGGCGTGCGCGGAGTCACGAACCTGCTCACCGTTCGGCCCCGGGTCAGCGTTGTGCCGGAGAAGCTCAAGCGGCAGATCGAAGAGGCGCTGATCCGCAATGCGGAGACCGACGCCGAGCGGATCAGCGCTCAGGTCGTGGGCGAGAAGGTCATCCTCGCCGGTACCGTGCGGACGTGGCTCGAACGCGAAGAGGCCGAACGGGTCGCGTGGTCCGCGCCGGGCGTTTCGGCGGTTGAGAACCGCATCACGGTCATGCCGTGACGAGACCACCTCCAAGGCTCCGGACCTCCCGACGGCCCCAGGCTGCGGCGGGGGAGGTCCGGCTCTCTCATGCCCGTCTGTCGCGGGGGCGGACCGTGGCAGGCGCGAACAGCCGCGCGACCGTAACGTCAGCGGCCAACCACTCGGTCGAGGGCGGCGAAGATGCGGTCACCGCGTCGACCGGTCCGACGGCCTCGACCGGCATAAGGACGCCACGTCGTTCGTAGTAGTCTCACAAGGAAAGTGTCTTCGTCTCGAACTCGATCATCCGCTGCCGGACGACGGCCTCCGCCTGATCGTCCACACGCCCCGACATCCGGGCCCGTTCGGCCAGCCGTCGCATCAACTCCTCGGGTGGGACGTCCAGAAAGACCACGGCATCCGCCGCGCCGCCGGCCTCCGCGGTGGCCTTGTCCGCCGCGAGCGCCTGCGGGAGCGTGCGCGGGAACCCATCGAGCACATACCCGGCCGGCGATGCCGGGCCGGCCATTTCGCCGAGGACGACTGACAGGATCAGATCGTCGGGAACAAGATCACCCCGATCCACGTACGGCTTCGCGGCCTGCCCGAGCGGCGTGCCGTCCCCGATGTGGCGTCGCAGCATCTCGCCGGTGGACACGAATGGAATCGCGTAACGTTCGGCGATGCGCGGCCCCTGGGTCCCTTTCCCGGACCCGGGCGCGCCGAGCATCAGGACTCGCATGGCTCCTCCTGTCCATCGTGAGCAGAGCGGACTGTGGTCGGCGCTATCGTTTCAGGTTGAAATCCTTGAACGGCGGCGGGACGACGTGAGGTCCGAAGTAGACATAAGCGCTCACTTCGACCATGGTGGATACGATCCGCCCCACGGATCGGGAACTACCTCGGGTTCCCGACTGGAATCTCCGGAGCGGAGCTGGTCGATCGAGCCGTGATCGATGCCCAGAAGTTCGGCCCGCACATCACCGTGCCCGGTATGGCCACGGCGCTGCACCTCGGGAACGTCGGTTCACGGCCGTGCGGTGCTGATCGCGACCGGCGCCCAGTACCAGAAAGCTGGAGGCGCCCGGCCAGAGCCCTGTTCATTTTCATCGGAGCCGCGCGCCGTACACCCATGGCTCGCCCACCACGTCGCGCTCGGAGACCACGGCTTCGTCCGGACCGGCCGCGACGCTGAGCCGTTCATCCGCGCGCCGAGCGCCGCTGGACAGGACTGGGAACCTCCCGTTCTTGAATCCACCCTGCCCGGCGTCTTCGCTGCCCGTGACGTGGGCCGCGGGTCGATCAAGCGCGTCGCGTTTGTGTTGGGGAGTGCGCCATCGCGGTGCGGCTGGTGCACGAACGGATCCAGCGGGAACGATAAGCGCCGAACCTGACGTGCTCACGGACACAGGGTTCCGATGATGACCTCCTCCGGCTGGCGGTCCGGGCGGAGTCCACGCCAGGACGGATGCCGGAGCCGGCTGTCGGGCGTGACCGCGCGGTAGGCGACGTCCCCGACCAGCGACGGCGTCACCCACCGGGCGTCGCGAGCGTGTTCACGCGGCACCGGCTCACCGAACGGCGACGCGTCGACGCTCAACGGCGCCAGTAGCCGGTAGAGCTCGGCGAGCATGTGTTGCGTGAAGCCGGTGCCGACGTGGCCGACGTAGCGCAGCCGGCCATTCTCGTCGTACATGCCGAGCAGCAGCGACCCGATACTGTTGGCTCGGCGCCCGCTACCGGGTGTCCAGCCGCCGATCACCACCTCGACGGTGCGGTTGAACGGTGCCTTGATCCAGGAACGAGATCGGACGCCAGGCTCATACACCGAGTCCATACGCTTCGCGATCACGCCTTCCATGCCGAGGCTGGCCGCCGCAGTCATCACCTCCTCGCCGGCGCCGCCGTCCCACCACTGTGGGGTCGCGACAGCCGTGTCGGCCAGGTGGAGGCCGGCCAGCAGTTTCCGTCGCTGCACGTACCGCAGCGTGGTGGTGAGCCGGTCATCAAGGTAGACCACATCGAACACGTAGAGACGCACCGGCACCCGCGACACCAGCGTGGGCGATGGTCGTACCACGTGCATGCGTCGCTGCAGGAGGCTAAAACTGGGGACGCCCGACCGGTCCAGCGCCACGATCTCCCCGTCCACCGTCAGCCTGCGCCCGGAGGCCAGCGACCCAAGTTGGTGAAGCTCCGGGTAGGTTGCCGTCACGTCCCGGTCGTTGCGGCTCGCCACGGCGACGCCGCCTTCTGCGTCCACCCGGACGATGGCCCGCGCGCCGTCCCATTTGAACTCGTACGCCCACGACCCGGACATCGGCAGGTCGCCCAGAGTCGCCAGCATCGGTCGGACAGGTAGCGGCATTCTCGACGAGGGCATCCCCCACGCTGACACGGCAATGCCTCCCGACTGGCGGTATTCGTGAGCGGAAGCGGCGAAGCCGGTCGCCGCGAAGGCACGACGACCCGCTCCTACCCTTGCACAGCCCTGCTGACTGTCCAGGACGTCTTGACCCGCGGGGCTGGTGAGCCTGCCCTTGCTCAGGCGTACGGTGAGCACACCATCGGACAGTTTCGCGGACCCAGTTGGGTCCACCTCGCACAGCAGCGCGATGACGTCTTCGAACTCCCCGACCGGCCGCAGCTGCCGACGCAGATCGCCCTTGCGTTCTCTCTCCCTGATCCGCCCGGCAACCCGCAGTACTCCCTCGCCTCCGCCTAGAGGTCCTCAGGCGTCACACCAGGCAGGTCGGGCTCAACCACGTATGCGTCGTCGGTCTCCTCAATGTCGACCGGCGCCATCGGCGGTCGCGCGGCGACTGTCGGCGGCACGAGACCGAACAGGCCGTCCATCAGCTGACCCATCCTGTCACCGCAGACCCTCCATCTGCAGCCCGGATCGGATCGACGCGTGGACATCATGGCGCCCTGCCTGGACCAACGCGGAACCGCGACTTGTCCCGACACGTCACTGCCTTCTTTCTGCGATGAGGTCGGCCACGCTTCGGGCCGCCTGCGACAATGCTCGCATCAGGCAGGGTGAGGTCGGCTCGCTCGACCAACCATCGGTGCGGCCAGGTGATGGCGAGCGTGGTGATGTAGATGGTCAGGGCCGCGAAGGCAGCGGTCGCGAGGACGATGACCGCCAACGTCAGGTTCGGATCCACGTGGTAGATCGCGACCGAGTTCCCTGTCGATGACGATGCGCATGATCGGAGACGAGCTGGCGTTCGCCGACCTGGTCGGGATCGAAGCAATCCGCGTACTGCACCCGGCCTGTTTGCCGCCCGTCACAGTGGTCGCCCCGGTCGGTGCGGTGCCGGTCACGTCGTACGGTCGTCCAGCTCGTCCTCCCAGTACCGCCTCAGCACGGCGGGCAAGTCGCCGCGCAGCGCCTCACGAGCCATTTCCAACTCCTCGGCGAGCAGCGGGAGGGCAGGAAAGGCCAGACCGACCGCGGCCGCGAACGCCGATCCGCGCCGGGCCAGCGACGGGGCGGCCGCGACATACGCGGCGACATACGGCGCAACAAGCTCCCGTTGCGACAACGACCAGAGCCCGGCAGCCAACGCTCGGAACCGGCCTATGGAGACATCGAGGTCGTCGGTCATCGCCGCCCAAGCGGCCGATTTCGCCTCGGCGGTGGGGCGAGCGGCCAGTGCGGTGACGGCGCCGAGATCACCAGCGGCCGTCCCGTCCCGCAACCGCTCGACCTCGATCCCCGGTGCCTCCAAGCCGCCGAGCTCTGACAGCCGGCGGACGACGGCCCAGCGGAGTTCGGGGTCGAGCGCCAAGCCCTGGTCGGTCGCGTCCGCATCGAGCCAGCGCCGCAGCATCGCGGTGTCGCTCGTGGCCCACGCCAGCCCGCGCGCCAGTGTGACCGCGCGCTGCTCGTCCGGCTCGCCCTCGAGCACGCACGCCGCGGCCACCGTCTCGAGCGCGGCCGGGACGTCGGAGGGCGGCAGCGCGCGGCGAACCTCGTCGTTCAGGATCCGGTCGAGGGCGGCGGCCACCAGCGTCGGCGACGACTCATGCGGGAGCTGTCGCGCCAGCAGTCCGAGGTGCGAAGCCGGCGACCCGTGGTCGAGCAGTGTCGCCCACAGCACCGCCCGTACGAGCGGGTCCGGCAGGGTGACGAGTGCGCGGGAGACGGCTTCGTGGGACAACGGGTCCAGCTCGATGCGGGCGAAGGTCTCGCCGTACGCGTTGGGCACCACGACCAGCCCCGCCCACTCCGGCAGCTCGACCGGCTCGTCCGCGAGGTCGACCAGCCGCGAACCGACCGGCTCGAGCGACGCCGTATACGCCGCAACGGTGAACCGGTGCGGCCGGACGCCATCCCGGCTCAGCACCGGCACGTCGTCGACGCGCGCGACCCGGATCGTGTCGTGTCCCGACTGCCGCAGCCACGCCTCGGCCCAGCCGCGCACGTCGCGCGGCGAGGCAGCGTCGAGCGCCGACAGCAGGTCCTCGAGCGTGGCGTTGGCGAACCGGTGCCGGGTGAGGTGCGCGTTCACCCCGGCCAGGAAGTCCGCTGCACCCAGCCAGGTCACCAGCTGACGCAGGACCGCGTTTCCCTTGCCGTACGAGATGGCGTCGAAGATCGTCGTACCCGTGTCCACGTCGGGTACCTCCTCGGCGGTCGGGGCGACCGGGTGCGTGGAACGGCGACGGTCGGCGCGGTACGCACCGGGTTTGCGATCCGCCTCGAAGGACAACCGGGCCCCGGCGTACCCGGCCACGCTCTCGGCAACCTCGAACCCCATGTAGTCCGCGAAGGACTCGTTGAGCCACGCGTCCTGCCACCACATCGGCGAGACCAGGTCGGCGAACCACATGTGCGACATCTCGTGCGCGATCACCACCGCGCGGCGCTGGCGGTCGTCGTCGGTCACCCTCCCGCGCGGCAGCAGGGACTCGTGGAACGTGACGCAGCCCGGACACTCCATCGCGCCCCAATTGAGGTCGGGCACGAATACTTGGTCGTACGAGTCGAACGGGAAGGGCTCGGAGAAGATCTCCGCGTAATGGTCGAAGCAGACCTCGGTCACCCGCCGCAGCTCCGCGGCTTCGCGCTCCAGTTCGGCCGCCAGTGAGCGGCGGGCGTGCCATCCCATGGGTCGGCCGCGGTGCTCCCACCTCACCGAGTGGTACGGCCCGGCCACGACTACGAACAGATCGCAGGGGATCGGCGGGGTAGTGGCAAACCCGAACCGGCCGCCCTCAACGACCGTGGGCAGCCCGTTGGACAGGACGGTCCAGGCCGGATCCGCGGTCACGTTCAGCGTGATCGGTCCCTTGAGATCGAGCTGATCGAAGCAGGCGAACAGGCGCTGGGTGATATCCAGACCGAGATAGCCGCCGACATACCGCTCTCCGTCCACCGGGTCGGTGAAGGTGTGCAGGCCTTCGCCATCGGTGACGTATCGCAGCCGAGCGTCCACGACCACCTCGTGCGGCCCGGGGGCCAGCCCTTCAAGTGGAATCCGACATCCGTCGTAGGCCGGCGCCACGGCCGAGCCGTCGAGCGTCACCTCCAGCGACTCGGCCTGGTACAGCTCGAGGAACGTATTGCCACCACGAGTGCGGAACCGCACGGCGACCCGGCTACTGAAGGCGTCCGGGGACCTGACGTCGAGCGCGAGGTCGTAGGCGACTTCGGACAGCATGGCGGCCCGAGCACGGGCCTCGTCCAGGGTCAGCGACACCCTGACAGGCTATGGCCTGTCCTGTCGAGAGTTCGAAGACGGCCGCAGCCACTCTGGTGACCGACGTGTTGGCGGGCGGCCCGCGGGCCGCCCGCCAACCATCTCAGATGCGTTCCGCCTCAGGCCGGCGGGAAGAACAGGTTGCTCGAGTGCATGGCGGGGCCCACCGGCTGGACATAGGTGATGGGGCTGAGGAAGCAGAGGACGGACTTGGACACGAGGCCGACTGCGGTGTTCCCGTCGAAGACCGGGCCGCCGCGGTCGCTGTTCTTGGTACAGATGTTCACGGCGGCCAGGCCGTAGACCGTTAGGCTGACGCCGCCGCTGCCGTAGTTCGCGGTGATGTTCGTCCCGGTGACCTTGCCGCAGCGGTACCCGGAGCCGACGCCGGACAGGCACACCGGGCGGTTCTGGTACGGGTCGCCGGAGCTGTAGATCGGTCGGCTGGTGCCGTTGTACAGATTCACCGCCGACACTGCAGGTACCCCGGCGGACTTGGCGATGACGCCGTAGTCGGTGCGGGGGAACAGCGCGGCGTCGGTCGAACCGAGGTATGGGCCGCTGGCGCTGCCGACGTACCACGATGGGAAGGTCGACGAGCACTGTCCTGAGGTCAGCACCCGGTTGGGTGCGTACGGCGGCGGCGGTAGCGGACTACCGGTGATCACCGGGAAGCCGGCTGAACAGAGCGTTGAGCCGCCGAGGCCGACCTCGTAGATGCCGTCGCCGGCCCGCAATGTGGTCACGGCCGCCGACGAGTTCGCCGCTATCGTGCCCGCGGTTTCGGGCTCGGCCGGCAATCGCAGCACCCGGACTGCACCGCCGAACCTGGCCGCATACCGCAGCAGCGCCCCGGTCGGTGCGGCGGCCGCGTCGGCTTCCACGTAGACCACCACCTGGTTGGCCGCCTCGTCAACGCCCCAGGCGGTGCCGGGCGGGCCGCCATGCCGGTTCAATGCCTCGACGATGCCGTTCACGCTGCCGACGCCGCGGGCCACCGGGCTCGAGTGCGCGGCGACGGGGGTGGGCAGGAGCAGCAGGACTGCTCCGGCAACAGCGACCAGGACGCTTATGCGGCTAACTCGGCGGGCCACGGTGCCTCCTCGGTGAGATCCCAGCCGGCGCGGAGCGCAACCGACCGCGCACATTATGTCACTCGTGGCGCCCGGGTCACGTTCAGCCGATCGGCTGGCATCCATTGTTCGCCGCATGATTACGCCGGTTGGTCGTCGGCCGCTTGTTGTTGTTCAGGCACGGGCGGTTTCAGCTGGTCATTGCATCACCTCGACTCGGAGGTGTGCGGTGGCTGGTAGTGGGCGTCCGCGGGTGTCGTGAGTGGCAGCGGGAGTTCTGGCGGCTGGTTCGGCAGGGTTCTAGCTATATCGAGGCGGCCGGGTTAGTGGGCGTGTCGGTCATGACGGCGCGTGGCTGGGTTAGTTAGCCATGGTGGCGGGATGCCGATGGTGTCGTTGACCGAGCCCACGGGCCGGCCGGTATCTGTGTCTGGCCGAGCGGGAAGAGATCGCGATAGCTCTGGCCCAGGGTGTCGACCGACGCTGAGAACCCCGACCCCCCGCGGTTGCAGGTGCCCGACGGTGTCACCGGCTCTTGGCTCGGGAAGGTCAAGGTCGGACAGGTCCACCGAGCACGGTGAGCCCAGGCAGCCAACGGCCTTACGAGCCTCGATCGCGACCAGCTCCGGGCTGGTCGACCCGGCCGCCAACGCCGAGGCGATGCCGGCCAGCACCGCCTCGGTGGGGCGGTGACGGTGCAGCAACAGCACCTGCACCAACGCCCGGGTGCCCTCGGCCCGACCATGGGTGTCCATCGCGGCGTCCCAAAACGATTGGTGCGTGGCGGTGAACGTGGCCTCGGCTCGGGCGATCGCCAACGCCGACGACCCGGCCAGCGCGCCGGGCTTGGCCAGCAGGATCTCCAGGTAGTGATCCAGCTCATCGCGGTAGGAGTAGCGCTGCGACAACCTCGGATGCCGGGCCACCTCGCGGCGGCCGTCAAAGACGATCAGATGGTTGGCCCGCAGCGACACCCGAACCTTGCGGCCGATGAACCGAGCAGGCACCGAGTAGTAGCACTGGCGCACCGTGATCCGGGAACTGGAGCTCACGGTCGGGGTCAGCGTCAGCCCGCAGTCGAAGTCGTCCTCCGGCAGCGGTCGCAGCAACGGCGCCTCGGCGGAGAACAAGACCCGCTCCGGGGCCGTGGTCCGCTCGGCGATGCGTTCGTCCTCGGCCTTGTCGATCGCCGCGAGCAGCTCGTTGAGCTCGTCGAGACTGTCCACTTCGGGCACGGGGACCATGTGCGTGCGCCGGAAACGCCCGCCCTCGTTCTCCACACCGCCCTTCTCGTGCGCGCCGTCCTTGCCGGGCAAGCAGTAGAACGCTTCGAGGCCGTAATGCGATCTGAAGGCCGTCCAGCGCTGGGATTCCACCCGGGTGCGCCCGAAGCAGACTTCGTTGACGGTGCGGATGGCCTGGTCCGCGGCGGTGGTCTTGGCGCGGGACTTTGCCTTGGCGGCGGCGTTGAGCACGGCGCTGCGGCGGGCGCGGTCGCCGGTCACGGCTTCGTCGTTCGCACGCGGCTGGTGTCGAGGGTCAGTGGGATCGGGCCCGCCGGGCCGGCGCCGCAGCCAGCGCCCTGCACGGCGCGGCCGGAGTTGGCGTCCATCGTGGACAGGAGTTGAGTAAGAGCGGCGTGCTCGGCGCGGCGTTGGGCCAGCCAGACGTTGTCATCGGGCACGGGCTGACCGTGGCGCTGCTTGAACGCCGCCGTGGTCCGGGCGATGAGCTGGTCGGTGTCGGCGAGCTGCCGCTCCAGTGTGGAGCGATGGGTGGCGTCGGTGACGAACACAGAGCAGGTCAGACAGGCGTTGCCCTTGCGGCAGGTCTGCAACGGCGGTAGCAGGCACCAGCCGTGCGGCAGGAACCGGTCGGCGCGGTCGAACAGGTGCAGGCTGTCATGGTCCTCGCGGGAGAACTGCACCGCCGTGCCGTCCGCGCGCAGCTTGACGGTTGCCAGGAACGCCAACTCGGCGTGCTCCTCGCGCTGGGCGATGTAGTGCATCGCCATGGTCGGCGTGGCGTGGCCGGCGTAGCGCTGGATGACGTGTATTGGGAGGCCGAGCTCGGCGGGTCAGCTTGGCGTGGCGGAACCGGTGGGTGTGGTTGAGACGCACCAGCCTGCCTTTGCTGTCTGTGATCTGGACCAAGTCGCTGAACTGCCGCAGTACCACGATGTAGCTGCCGGCGGAGTAGGGCTTGTCGCCGTGGCGGTTGGCACTGCGTTGCAAGAAAAGGTGCCGGGGTGCCCGGTCGGGGAGCTGCTCGCGGACCCAGAGTCGTTGCTCCTCAACGACCGGCGTGACCTCGTGGTCGACGAGGATGCTGTCCGGCGCGATGTCGATCTTGCTTTGGGCGTAACGGAACCGGGCGACCTGCTCACCGCCGGCGGCGGTGGTGGTGGCGTCGATCACGGGTTGGATGCAGTCGGCGTCGCAGGTGCGGACCTCGCTGGCGCGCCGGCCGGTGAGGATCTGCAGCAGGACCATCCGCATCGCCTGAGGGTCGCCCAGGCCGGCGGCGGCAACCTGCTGGCCGTCGCCACGGGTGATGAGCATCTGCTCGTCCCTGGGCGTTCCGAGCAGCGGCAGCGCGACGGTGATCTGCGCCAAGGCGTGATCGTCGACATAGTGCTCGTCGGTAAGCGGCCGCGTGGGTCGCACGCGGCTGACCTGACGAAACCAGGCGGCGGCATGCAGGTCGGTGACATGCTGCCACGGCCCGATCCCGAGCACGGTGCGGGCCTCGACGGGGTTGGCTGCGGCGAACGCGAACAGTTCGGCGACCGCGCGCAGGTCGTCATTGACGAGTCGAGGTGGCACTGGTGTGCCCGGTGGTCGTCGGCGACCGTCCAGATCGGTGCGGTTAGGTGCTTGCGCGGTCCACCGAGCGAACGCTGCCGCATGTTGCCTCGACCGGGCCGCGTCATCCAGAACCTCGCTGGGATCGTCAAGGGTGGTCAGCCAGGTCTCGAACCTGTGCAGGCTCTGCATCCGCGCGTGGCTGACCGTCGTCCAGCGCAGCATGCCGGACTCCAGCGCGGTGCACAGGTGCCACTTGACCGCCGCGCGCAGCCACTGTACCTGGAGTGCTCCCGGTGAGCAGCCGTTGTGCGGCGACGGTTCTCGCGGCGCCAGCGGGATACGTGGGTCGCAGCGAGGGTTCCACTCGTCCAACTGCCACCACGCGCCCTCGTGGCAGCGGGCCACCAGCGCCAGGTGGGCGAACCCAAATACCCGGCGCAGCCGCTCGCGGCTGCGTGCCGGCGGCAGCCGACGCCAGCGCCGGGCGTAGAACCAGCCCTGCAACGCCGAGGCGGTCAGCCAGTCCACCGCCCGCATCGACGACGGGAACGGGTGGTGCTGGCGGATCGCCAGTCGCAGGATGCTCGCGAACTGGCCAAACGCCTGCACTGAGAGCCGGGTGCCATCCTGTGCTTGCCAGTGCGCCATCCACGCCAGTTCGGCCGCTATCAGGTCGGGGACGCCGGTTAGGTCCAGCCGGTGCCGACGAGGGCTGATCTGCGGCAAGTCTTCCACGGTGTCTCCGATGATCGGGCCGCGCCACTCGGGCGGCAGCTGCTGCCAGAGCCGCCAGATCGGGTCGACGTCCTCGACGGGACGCAGTCGGCTTTCACCGCGCATTGGTTACCTGCCAACCAGACGCGTAGGAATTCCAGTTCGCTGCCGCGCGCAGCGCGTCGTCCTCCCGGACCCAGCCGCAGAGGTCCAATGTGGTCTGCACGTGTGCGTGGCCGAGCCGGCGGGACACGACCCACTCCTTGGTCCCGACCAGCAGCAGTGCGGTGGCGTGGGTGTGCCTGAACCAGTGCGGGGTCCACCCGGCCGGCCCGATTCCCCTGCGCCGCAGGGCTTTAGTCTTGTCCCGCACCGTGGACTCCCGCAGCGCGGCCAGCAGCGGCGGCCGATTCAGGTTCACCCACAAGGGGTCCTCGGCGGTGACGGCGATCCCGGCCTCGGCGGCGCGGCAGGCCAGATGGGTCACGTAGTCGGCGAACGGACGCGCCGTTGCGTCGCGTCGGTGGCCAGCTACGAGGCCAGGGTCAGGCGCAGGTCCCTGTCGAGGACGCCTGCCAAGCGGCGGGTTTCGCGCTCGATCGCCTTCTGGGGTCGGCGTCGCTCGTCGAGCCAGGTGACCGTGATCTCGTCGCCTTTTCGAGCCCATGTTCCGCATACAACACCGCCGGCGATCACCGGGTTGGCCTTGCGAGTCATGAGGTCTCGCCGCGTCGACGGCGTGATATGGGCGTCCTTGGTACCAGGACCCATCACCCACTGGTCGTGCCCAGGGAGGAATCGCACCGCCTCCGACGGATGCGTGCCATCGAGGGCGTCGACGTCCTCGCGCGCGACATACGCCACGCTCCCCTCGACGTCGACTGCGACCAGCCGGTCGCCGAGCCCTTCGAACCAGGAATCGAGCCGCTTGCGTCCTGCGCTCAGGCAGTTGCCGAGCCAGTAATGGAGGTTGTCGATCGTCGCCGGACCATACGTCTGGAAGTACGCCGAGACGGCACGCGGTCCCGCTTCGTCGAGGTCGGGGATGCCCCGCCACCTCGGATTGCTGTCCAGGCGCTGCAAGGTGCGCTGTCCGTCTCGCGGCGGACCGAAGCTCAGGTCCCCCTGCCAGGACAGCGGCTTGATCAGCGTTCCCGCGCCCTCGTCGAAGACCGGCTTCAGGTGCCGAAACGCACGATGTGTCGACAGCGTCTGCCCTAGCTCGAAAACAGTCAACGGTCCGTCGCTCAGCGCCGCGCGCACCGCGGCCCGGAAGTCCGGCCAGTCCGAGGGTGTCAGCCGGTAGTAGTCCACCCAACTCGCCAGCTCCCACTGCCGGCCGGCCGATCGGATGGCCAGGTACATGCCGCCCTCCTCGGGAGAGAGATAGTGCATGGACCCGCGGAACGCGAATGCCTTGATCACCTCACCGTCAGCCAGGGCCTGGACGAGCTCACCCGGACGCGACGTCGAACAACGGGTCCGGACAGCCAGCTCAGCGAGCGACTCGTCCATCGAGAGCACCGCGCCGAGCCGGCGTACGACCCCCGCGACCGGTCCAGCCCCTACGGGGTCCAGCAACTGTCGCTCCATCCGCCAGGCCAGCGCCTGTGACCACGTGACAGAAGCCTCGGTTTCCCTACTCACGTCGGCAGCCTCGCATCCATTCCGGACGAACGGCGTCCTGCTCGACGTAGCAGCTGCTGTGCATCCGCCCACGCGAGTCGGTCAGGCCATGACGGCACCCTGCGTTCACCTCGTCGTTCGACTCGAACTCTCATGGCGCGGATCGCGCTGGGCGCCGGAGCGCGGAGATCAGGTTACCGGACACGCCCACAGTAGAGTGCGTTCCCAGCGATCCCCGGCCGTTGACGAGCGTCCTTTCAATGCTGCCCGTTGTGTGCGCGGAGCAGTGCGGAGCCGAGTTCGGTGCGGTGGTAGCGGACCTCGTGGCCGCGCCGGGTGGTGGATAGGAGGCCCGCGTCTCGCAGTGTGAGCAGGTGGGCGGAGACGCCTGCCGGGCTGAGTGCTGTGATGGCGGCGAGCGCGGTCGTGGACATCGGCAGGTCCAGGCAGGCCAGGATACGGGCGCGGGTGTTGCCCAGGAGTCGGCCGAGAGCGTCCGGCGGCGGTGCGGGTGCTTGCCAGAGCCCGGCGATGCCGGCGGCTGGATAGATGATTGTGGGAAGCCACGGCGGCTCTATGATCGCGGCGACGTTGGGCCACAGGTAGGCGCTGGGCATCAGAAGAAACCCACGTTTGTCGACCTCGACGGTGTGGCCGCTGGTGTCGGCCAGGTGCAGGCCATTGACCGTCCAGCGTATCTTGGGGTGAAGCTGTTCAAGGACATGTCGCAGCCCGTGGGAGGCCAGCGAGCGGGACCGTTGTTCGATGTCCCGCTCGAGCAGCGCGCGGATGCGGACCCAGAACGGCTCTAGCAGGTTGGTCCAGGCATCGTGGAGCCGGGCGGCGAGGTGGTCTCGGGCGCTTTCTGGGTCCGTCAGCAGACCAGTGAGCAGATGCTTGTGCGGCTGGTCGTGCACGGTGTCACGGCACCGTTGCAGCTCGCGGGCGACCTGCGCAGGGTCGGTCGCGCGGATCTGCGCCAGCTGATCCGTAAAACTCGACCGGGCGGCCCGTGGCGGCGGGGCGAAGAAGTCTGGCACGTAGCCGCAGCGGGGCAGCGCGGCGAGCAGCGGCGCGAGGCCAAGCCGGCCCGCCGGGGCTCGGACCCGCGTCAGCCACGGCTGGTGGTAGGTGCGCGCGCGCTCGTCGGCCAGGCTTTGTACAGCCGCCTGCGTCTCCCACGCCGGCGAGACGGCGAAGCGCACCGCCGTCAGGCTTTCCCGTTCTCGCAGGGCAAACAGCGTCATCGGCACTCAACATACGCCCAGATGCGAATCAATTGCGTGATGCCCTGAACGACGCTTTCCTGAGGTCATGCCAGGTGCTAGCAAGCAGACTCAGCCGGTGAAGATCGTCAACGCCAACTGGATGGCCGGGCCGGATGGCGATCACGGCCGGTTCGAGATCATGTTCATTACCGAGGATGACCAGCGTCATGTGGCAGTCCCCAGCCCGGCGGCCATGGCAGCTCTGATCGCGTTGACCCAAGCCACCACCGTCTTGCTTTGGGATCCGTCCGATCGCACGCTGATCACCGCCAATGTCATCGGCGAGATGCCGTGGACCCAGGCGGTCCAGCACGACGTGCTCGCTCGTTCAGACAGCGAAACGACTCGGTTGAACAGTTCGGGCACCGCGCCGTCGCCGCGAAGCTCGCGCCCAGATCCGTAAGCGAGTCAACGTCCGCGCGACCTTCTCCACCACCACACCCGTCAGGTGCGGGAACAACGCCGCCAACCCGTCGACGGCATCCACAACACTCCACAAGAGACAGAACGAGCAACCACAGAATCGGACGTCATCACGCAAAATGGGCCAGACCCAATTCTCGAGCGTTGACAGCCAGGCGCCGGTGTCAGATGGAGAGGAGCTCGAGCATGGCGGCGAGGGCGAGCACGCAGCGGAACCCGACGTCGTCGCGTGGGGCGTCGGCGGGCACCTCGTGCCAGCTGGCCGCGACCGAGCGGTGCAGCGGGGTGGAGTAGGAGCCCCCGCGCACCTCGCGCTGACCGCGTCCGTGGGCGTCCGCGCACCACTCCCATATGTTGCCGCACAAGTCATACACCCCGTAGACACTGGCCCCGTTGTCATACCAGTCCACCGGCGTGGTCGCCTTGATGCGCGACTCACGAACGTTGGCCCTCGCCGGGCTCGCCTGCTCCCCCCACGGATAGACCGAACCGGCCGGACCCCGCGCCGCCCGTTCCCACTGCGCCGCCGTGGGCAGCTCCTTCGCCGCCCAGGCCGCGTACGCGACCGCATCGTGCCAGCTCACACCGACCACCGGATGCTGCGCCGCCCCCTCCGGCACGACCGCACCGCTCCACAGCGTCGGCGGGCGATGCCCGGTGGCGAAGACGAACTTCGCGTACTCGGCGTTGGTGGTCGGGAACACATCGATGTAGAAGCCGGGCAGCCAGGTCGGGGTGTTCTGCGCACCCAACGGACCGATCGCCGCCGGCACCAGGCTCATCAGCTTGCCATCCTCGGGATGGCGCACCAGATGCACCGCCGCCCCCTTCGCCAACGCCGCCGAGCCGGCCTGCACCAACGGGCTGCCATCGGCACACACGGCCAGGTTGAACCGCACCTGCACCTCGGCGCTGGCATGCGCCAACGACGTGTCCAACGCCGCCTGGTTGACCGGACGCGGCCGGATCGCCTGACCACCAGCCTCCCATTTGGACACCATCCGATCGCTGACCCCCAGATGGGCGGCAAATTCCCGCACACTCATCCGACGAGCTTCCCGCAATGCCCTTACTTCTCGTCCGGACCACTGTGGAACCGGACCGGTCTTTCGGTCGAGCGTCATCACGCGGCGAGTTTGACATCTTCGGTGGTCGATGTGGTGTCCGGACGCGACCAGCCACGCCCCTGTGGCCACGCAGTTTCGCGCGGCGTGGCCGCGCGCTGCTCCTATCTGTCGAAGAACTCCCGCCGATTCATCGGCTGATCCAGTCGGGGTGCGCCGATTTTCGAGCCCTTTCGGAATGTCGCATTTCTTTTCGGCACGCCGCCCGAATGGACCATCCGATCAGGCCCGCCACGACCACGCCGATGAGCCCGTCGATCTAGGGCTTAAGCACGCGCAAGGAGATCGAACCATGTGCATAATCCCTAGATCGACGGGAGCTGGGGAGGGGGCGAGAAGTGGGCAGCGGAGCGCAGGGCGGCGAGCGCCTCGGCGACCGTGAACGCTCCGGCGTAGAGCGCCTTACCGGCGATGATCCCCTCCAGCCCGGCCGCCTCCAGGCCGGCCAGCGCCCGCAGGTCGTCCAGTGTGGATACCCCACCGGAGGCGACCACCGGCGCTGGCGTACGGGCGCACACATCACGCAGCAGGCCCAGGTTCGGGCCCTGCATGGTGCCGTCCTTCAGGATGTCGGTGACTACGTAGCGGGCGCAGCCAGCCTGGTCCAGGCGGGCCAGCGTCTCGTACAGCTCGCCGCCCACCCGGGTCCAGCCTCGGGCGGAGAGGGTACGCCCGCGTACGTCCAGCCCGACCGCGATCCGTTCGCCATGCTCGGCAACCGCGCGGGCGCACCAGGTCGGGTCTTCGAGCGCGGCGGTGCCGATGTTCACCCGGGCCGCGCCGGTGGCCAGGGCGGCGGCGAGGGAGGCGTCGTCACGGATGCCCCCGGAGAGCTCCACCGGGATGTCCAGCCGGGACACCACGGCGGCGAGCAGCGCGGCGTTGGTGCCGCGGCCGAACGCTGCGTCGAGATCGACCAGGTGCAGCCACTGCGCACCGTCGCGTTGCCACGCCAAGGCCGCCAGCACCGGATCGCCGTAGCTGGTCTCGGTGCCGGCGGCGCCACGGACGAGCCGGACCGCCTGGCCGCCGGCGACATCGACGGCGGGCAGCAGGGTCAGCGTCACCGCGGTTACCCCCGGCGATCGAAGGTGACCACGACGATCACCGGTAGCAGGAGCAGGAGCAGCAGCGAGAACGCGATCCGCAGGGCGAGTGGCCCGACCAGGTACCAGATCATCCACAACAGACCGATGGCGACCCCGGTCACCAGAGCCCGCTGGCCCGGGTTGCGCCGGCCGAGCAGCCAGGCCCGCCGCCGCCGCGGCGGAGTCAGCCGGTGAAGCACCGCGCGCCAGCGGGCTCGCCGGCGCTCCCGGCGCAGCCGGGCCGCTTCGGCCGCGGCGCGGGTCGCCTCGCGCTCGGCCCGCCGCAGCGCCCGCTGCTTACTCATCGCTCCTTCGCCGCCCTACTCGCAGTTATAGAACACCCTTGGTCGAGGGAACGGCGCCGCCGGGGTCGACCACGCGAACCGCCGCGCGCAGCGCGCGGGCCACCGCCTTGCACTGCGCCTCGACGACGTGGTGCGCGTCGGCCTGGGCGCCGGCCCGCGCGGCCCGCAGCACCACCACGTGCAGGGTGAGCCGGGCCGCCTGGCCGAACGACTCCCAGACATGGCGGGTGAGGCTGGTGGGGTACGCCGGCCCGGTGCCGGCGATGAACGGGGCCAGCCGCGACGGTTCCTCGTGAACCACGTACGGGCGGCCGGACAGGTCGACCGCCGCCTGGACGAGGACCTCATCCAGCGGCACCACCGCATCGCCGAAGCGGCGCACGCCGGCCCGATCGCCCAGCGCCTCATGCAGGGCGGCGCCGAGGGTCAACGCGGTGTCCTCGACCGTGTGGTGGACGTCGACATACAGGTCGCCCTGGGTGCGGATGCGCAGGTCCAGGCCGCCGTGGCGGGCGAGCTGGGTGAGCATGTGGTCATAGAAGCCGATGCCGGTGGCGATGTCGGTGTGGCCGGCGCCGTCCACCGCCAGCTCGACGCGCACCTTGGTCTCGGCCGTGCTCCGCTCGAGCACGGCCTCACGTGCCACGGACCGCCGCCATGGCGGTAAGGAACGCGTCGGTCTCCGGACGGCTGCCGGCACTGACCCGCAGCCAACCGGGCAGGCCGACATCGCGCACCAGTACCCCGTGGTCGACCAGCTTCTGCCAGGCGGCCCGCTGGTCCTTGAACTGTCCGAAGAGGACGAAGTTGGCGTCGCTGTCGGCCACGGTGAATCCCAGGTCGCGCAGCCGGCTCACGATCCGGTCACGTTCGGCTTTGATCGCGTCGACCTGGGCGAGCAGGAGCGGAGCGTACGCCACCGCAACCCGGGCGACCGCCTGGGTGAGGGCCGAGAGGTGATAGGGCAGCCGAACCACCTGCACCGCCTCCACGACATTCGGGCGGGCGGCGAGGTAGCCGAGCCGGAGGCCGGCGAGCGCAAACGCCTTGCTCAGGGTTCGGGTCACGACCAGGCGCGGGTAGCGCGGCAGCAGGCTCACCGCGCTCTGCGCGCCCGGGCGGGCGAACTCGGCGTACGCCTCGTCCACCACGACCACGCCGGGCGCCTCGGACGCGATGGCGTCGACCACATCGAGATCGAGCGCAGTCCCGGTCGGGTTGTTGGGCGAGCAGACGAAGACCAGGTCGGGCTGGTAGACGTGCACCTGTGCCTTGGCCCGCTCGGGAGTGAGCCCGAAGGTGGCGTCGCGCTGCCCGTCCATCCAGGTGGTGCCGGTCGCGAGGGCGAGCAGCGGGTGCACGGCGTACGAGGGTGCGAACCCCATCGCGGTACGCCCGTGCCCGCCGAACGCCTGCAACAGCTGCTGGTGGATCTCGTTGGAGCCGTTCGCCGCCCACATGTTCGCCGCGGTGAGCCCGTGGCCGAGGTAGCTGGCGAGGTCTGCCCGCAGCGCCTGCGCGGACCGGTCGGGATACCGGTTGAGCCGTGCCAGCTCGTCATTGACCGCCTTGAGCGCGGCCTCGATGACCGGCTCCGGAAGTGGGTAGGGGTTCTCGTTCGTGTTCAGGCGAACCGCGACGTCAAGCTGCGGCGCCCCGTACGGCGCTCGGCCCCGAAGCTCGTCGCGCAACGGTGCTTCGTCGAAGACGCTCATGCACCCTCCCCCCGGGCCAGGTCGAACCGGGCCTTCACCGCCTGTCCGTGAGCGGGCAGGTCCTCCGCCTCGGCCAGGGCGACCACGTGGCGCGCCAGGTCATTCAGCGCCGGCCGGTCAAAGGCGACCACCGACATGCCGCGTAGGAACGACTGGACCGACAGCCCGCCGGCGTGCCGGCCGGCGCCGCCGGTCGGCAGGACGTGGTTGGAGCCGGCGCAGTAGTCACCGAGGGCGACCGGTGAATACCGGCCGACGAAGACCGCTCCGGCGGTGCGCACCCGGGCCGCCCAGCTGTCGGCGTCCCGGGTCTGGATCTCCAGGTGTTCGGGCGCGTAGGCGTTCACCACCCGCAGCCCGGCCTCCAGGTCGTCGACCAGGACCGCGGCCGACTGCGGGCCGGTCAGCCCGGCCATGATACGGGCGGCGTGCTTGGCCATCGGCACCTGCCGGATCAGTTCGGCCGCGACCGCGTCGGCAAGCGACACCGAGTCGGTCACCAGGACACTCGCCGCGCACGGGTCATGCTCGGCCTGGCTGATCAGGTCGGCCGCGACCTGGCCGGCGTCGGCGGTGTCGTCGGCGAGCACAGCGATCTCCGTCGGTCCCGCCTCGGTGTCGATACCCACCACACCGCGCAGCGCACGCTTCGCGGCGGTCACGTAGACATTGCCCGGTCCGGTCACCAGGTCCACAGGTTCGCACACACCCACACCGTATGCGAGCATGGCGATGGCTTGCGCCCCGCCAACCGCATACACCTCGCCCACCCCCAGCAGGGCGCAGGCGGCGAGCACGCGCGCGTCCGGGCGGCCGGTGTCGCGTTGCGGCGGGCTCACGACCACGATCGATTCCACGCCGGCGATCTGCGCCGGCACCACGTTCATGACGACGCTGGACGGGTACACCGCGAGCCCGCCCGGCACGTACAAGCCCACCCGTCGCACCGGCAGCCACCGCTGGGTCACGCTCGCCCCGGCTCCGATCCGTACCGTGGTGTCGTCGCGGAGCTGGGCGGCGTGCACCGCGCGTACCCGCTCGATCGCGACCTCGAGGGCGGCACGAACGTCAGGATCGAGAGTGCGCAGCGCCCGCGCCAGCTCCTCCGCCCCGACCCGCAGCGTAGCGCCGGCGACCCCGTCGAAGCGGTTGGTCGCGTCGACGATGGCGTCCAATCCCCGGTGGCGGACGTCGGCGATGATCGACTCGGCCGAAGCGGTCGCCGCCGCGACATCGAGCGTCGCCCGGGGAAGCAGGTTCGCCAGCGCCGTGCGGTCCTGGTGGCTTCCTCGCAGGTCGACACGTGTCAGCACCCGGAGAGTTTACGTCCTGCGGGGCGGAGTGGACGAGCCGGTCCAATCGGCGAGATGCCCCCATTCGGACCCGCTGACAACCGGCGCGAGCCCCACCTACGCTCGTTTGGTGACCTCGCCCCTACCTCTCTTCCCGCTCGGCGCCGTGCTGTTTCCGGGCCTGGTCATGCCCCTGCAGGTGTTCGAGGAGCGCTACCGGGCGCTGGTCCGCCACCTGATCGACCTACCCGAGGAGGCGGTACGCGAGTTCGGCGTGGTCGCGATCCGGCAGGGGTGGGAGGTTGATGTCGGCAGCACCCAGGTCAGCCTGTACGACGTCGGCTGCACCGCCGAGGTCCGCGAGATCACCGAGCGGCCGGACGGCCGGTACGACCTGGTCACCGTCGGCCGGAACCGGTTCGAGATCACGCGGATCGTGCCGGCGGAGACGCCGTACCTGCAAGCCGAGGTCCGCTACCTGACCGAGCCGACCCCGGCCGGCGACCTCGGCCTGCTCGGGGCTCGGGTCCTCGCCGCGTTCCGGGTCTACCTGCGCCTGATCCGTGGCGACGGCACCGAGATCGGCGAGCAGCTGCCGGAGGATCCCACCGTGCTCTCGCACCTGGTCGCCGCGACCGCCGCCCTGACCGTCGCCGACCGCCAGCAGCTGCTCGCCGTGCCGGACACGGCGGGCCGCCTGCGGGCCGAGCTCGCCCTGCTGCACCGCGAGATCGGCCTGCTCCGTCAGGTCCGGGCCGTGCCGGTGGCGCCGTCGGAACTGCCGGCCAAGCCGGGGGTCAATTGATCGCGGCGGGAGCGCCGCAGCGTGTCGTCGGCCGAGAAACCGGCGAGCAGGGTGTAGACGAACACGGCCACCAGTGCCTGAACGGCGGCGACCCCGGTGGCCTCGGGCAGCCACCAGCGGCGCGGGTTCAGGTTGGTGCTGCGCAGGCCAAGCGGTGCGTCGAGCCGGGCGCCGATCGCGGCCGAACTGTTCACGTGCGCGAACTCGGTTGTGCCGATCTTGTGGCCCACCCACCAGGCGACGCACGCACCGAGCAACGACCCCACGGTGAGACCGGCCAGCACCCCGACGCCGCGGTGGCGGCGCAGCAGGATCCAGGCGCCGACCGCGCACACCGCCCCGGTGGCCGCGCCGAGCAGCAGGAACCAGCCGTCGGCTGCGATCGGCTGCTCGGGTTCGGAGTCGGCGGTCCCCGAGACCGACGCTTCGTAGATGATGCCGCCGTTGACCTTGATCACCGGCACCCGCGGCGCCACCCCGGCCCAGACCCACCCGACCAGTGCGCCCAGCACGGTCACGACCACCACCAGGAGTGCGAGGGCCAGCCCGCGACGCCAGCCCGGCCCGGACGGACCGGGCGGGGAGTGCGGATCCGGGGCAGGCGGCGGATCCGGCGGTGTGCCGTCGGGGAAGCTCACCCACCGATCCTGTCAGGCCGGGCCCGGCAATGCCTACCGCCCCCGTCGCCAAGGCGCCGGGGAATGCCCACCGGCCCCGTGACCAGGCCCCGGTACGCCGCCGACCGTCTACAACCGACGGAGGACCACCAGCGAGTCGACGAAGCCGACCAGCTCGTGCTCGGACCCGAGAAGCAGGTCGTTCACCACGCCCATCACTCCTGGAAAGGCGGTGCGGTAGTCGTGGAACGCAACCAGGCCGTCCCGGGTGACGTGCGGGCCCATGTGGGCGTAGTCGGTGCGCACCGACTCGCCGTCGTGCAACCCGTCGATGAAGACCAGTCCGACCGGGCGGACCAGCGCGACGTCCACGCTGCGGGCGCGCACCACGTCAACGAGGTCGTCGACGCCGCTCGCCTTCAGCGTGTCGACGAGCAGCTGGTACGTGTCGCGCCCGCCGGCGAACGCGTACCCCTGATGCGGGTCGATCGCGGTCAGGCGCAAGGGTCGACCGCAGGCCCGGATCGCCAGCGCCAGGCTCACCGTTGACCGGCCGCAGTAGCTACCGATCTCCACCAGCTCCATGCCGTCGACAGCCGGCGCGCCGGCGACACAGCGGGCGAGCAGGCCGGCCTCGGCCGGCGTCAGCCAGCCCTCGACCAGGTCCATCGCGGCCACGATGGCGGCGGCGTCCACGTCGGGCAGGATCGGGGCCACCCGGCGGGCCACCACCTCGAGCGCCGCTGCGGCCATCCGATGCGCCGGCACCAGGTGGCTGGCGAGCATGGCATGGGCCAGGGCCGGGCCCGACCGCCCCTGGCCGAGAGCTCGCTGCGCCCGCCACGTGTGCCGGCAGGCCAGATTTCCGGCGAGTGGCGGCCCGACCTGCATAGCGGCGATTGTCGCATGTTCCCGGCACCGGAAAACGATCACGTACGTGCTTTCCTGCCGGCAATTTACGAGATCAAATAGCCGGGAAACGCGCTCGCCACGCCGATCGGGTGCGCCGCCTCCTTGACGCTGCCGGATCCCCCGGGAATGCTGCTGGCAACAACGACGTCCGTAGAGGTGGGGTGTGAGCGATCTTCACGATGTGTTGCAGCGCGCTCAAACGGATTACGACTTCTATCTTGCCGTTCGGGAAAGCCCCGGCGAGGCGCTGAGCGGATATAACCTCGACACCGCCGAGCGCGACGCTTTTCTCGCCGAGCCCGCGGCGCTGTGGCGCCTCGTCGCCGGCGACATCTTCGGCGGTCCGCACGTCATGGCGCCCGCCCCGCCGCCGCCGCCGCCGCCTCCTCCACCCCCTCCGCCACCACCCCCTCCGCCACCACCCCCTCCGCCACCACCCCCGCCGCCACCACCCCCGCCACCACCCCCGCCGCCGCCACCACCCCCGCCGCCACCACCCCCGCCGCCACCACCCCCGCCGCCACCACCCCCGCCGCCACCACCACCACCACCACCTCCTCCTCCTCCTCCGCCACCACCTCCCCCTCCTCCCCCTCCGCCGCCACCACCACCGGGCATCTTCATCACCCCGACGCCGCCCATCGACATCGGTGTCACGCCGAGCGTGACCGATCCGCCGTCACCCGGCATCGTGGTCCGTACGCCCATCACGTTCCTCGGCATGGCCCCGGGGCAGCAGCACGTCGTACTCGAACAGTTCCTCGACCGGGTCGAGGTTGTCGACGCGGTCGAGGCGATCCGCGCCGCCGAAACAGACCAGGATCGGGTCGCCGCCGTCAACCAGCTCATGGAGAACCTCGGATGATCACGCAGTCGAAGCTCGGGTGCGACATCGCGGTTGTCGGACTGGGGATCGCGGGCGTACACCAGCTCACCCGCGAGGTCGAGGAGACCATCCGCCGCTGCCAGCACACATTTGTCACCGACACCGGCACCGGAGTACTGGAGTATCTGGCCACGCTCTGCCCGGACGTGGTCGACCTGGCCACCGCCGAGGACGCCGGCACCCACCGGATCCCGGTCTACCGCCGGATGGCGAGCAAGGTGGTCTCCGCCGCGATGGCGGACGGGCCGGTGTGCTTCGCCACCTACGGGCACCCCACGATGTACTGCTACCCGACCACGCTCATCCAACGGGCGGCGGTGGTCCTCGACCTCAAGGTCACCATCCTGCCGGGAGTGTCCTTTCTCGACACTCTGCTGACCGACCTCGGCATCGACCCCGGCTTCGACGGGCTCCAGCTGTACGAGGCGACCGACCTGCTGGTCCGGCGCCGCCCGCTGCAGCCCGACGTTGCCTGCGTGATCAGCCAGGCCCCGACGGTCGCCAACGCCTACAACCGCCCCGGCGTCCGCGACATCGCTCACCTCACCCGGCTACAGGACTACCTGTTGGAGACCTACCCGGCCGACCACCAGGTCGTCCTGGTCACCTCGAAACCGCACCCCCTGCTTCAACCCATCGTCCAGCCGGTGCCGCTCGGCTCACTCGCCGCCGCGCTGCTGCCCACCACTCAGCTCGGCACCCTCTACATCCCCCCGCTGTACCACCGCGACGTGGTCGACCAGGCCCTGGCCGAGCAGATGCGGATCGGGTCGGCGCCGGCGCGCGCCGTGCCGGCCCGACCGGGACGGCCGCCGATCGGGCCGCAGCCCTCCTCGTGATGCGTACCGGGACCTACATCGTCGCGTCGACCCCGCGCTCCGGCAGCACCCTGCTGTGCGAGGGGCTCGAGGCGACCGGGGTCGCCGGCCGGCCGGCCGAGGTGTTCGCCCCGGCCTTCGAAGAGATGTGGCGGGACTACTGGTCGATGCCGCCCGACGGCCCGTTCGGGGACTTCGTCCGGGCGGCGCTGATCTACGGCACCACGCCCAACGGCATCTACGGCCTCAAGATCCATTGGGAGCACGTGCCGGTGCTCGCCCGCCGGCTCGGCGTGCGCGGCGATCCCGGCCAGGTCCTTTCCGCCATGTTTCCGGGCGCCGCGTTCGTCAACATCGTGCGCGACGACCGCCGCGGCCAGGCCCTGTCGCTGTTTCGAGCGATGGCGACCGACGAGTGGGCCCGATTCGACGGGGGGCCCCCACCCCGTACCCAGATCGACACGGTGAGCCTGGACCGATCGACCGTACGCATGCTGGAGACCGCCATCGACGCCCAACAAGCGGGCTGGATCGGGTACTTCACCAGCTACGGCATCGTGCCGCTCACCGTGCGGTACGAGCACCTCGATCGCGATTACCGCGGCGAGATCGCGCGGGTGCTTGCCTTCCTCGGGGCCGACGCGACCATCGCCGCCACCATCCCCGAGCCCCGGCTCGCCCGCCAGTCGGATGCGGTGAACCTGCGCTGGCGGCGGACCATGGAGGACGCGGAGACGGGAGGACGCCCGTGACGTCTCGACGCTCGATCGTCGTGGTGGACAACTTCTACACCGATCCGGTGGCCGTGCGCGACTACGCCCTGCGCCAGGCGTTCTACCCGCCGTACGAGGACGAGAAGGAGATCGAGGCAGGCACCGCGACCGCGACCTGGTGGGCAAGCCGGTTCCGGGCCGCGGATGAGTGCCCGTTCAAGTCATCCGGCCTGCTCATCGACACCCTCGAACACGCCGTCGGTGAGCACGTCGACCAGGAACACTGGCGGGCCACGTTCGAGGTCGACTCCCGGTCCAAGCCGCTGCCGCCCCGCGGCGACGGCCCGCGGACCTGCCTGTGGAACTGCTGCTTCCACGTCAAGCCGGACAATGGTCAGCGGCTGGGCGACGGCGTGCACAACCATGTCACCGACGAGTGGAACGGCGTCGGCCCCGACGGCTGGGCCGGCCTCATCTACCTCAACCCGGACGCACCGGTCAACGGCGGACTCTACCTGTGGCGCAACGTCAAGCCGGAGAACCAGTTCGACTGGATGAGCCCGCGAGAGAACTGGCAGCTGATCGACGCGTTCGGCAACCTGTTCAACCGCCTCATCCTGGTCCGCGGCGACGTGCCCCACAGCGGCGCCGGCGGCTGGGGAACCAAGCTTGCTGAGGGCCGGCTCTACCAGACCTTCTTCTTCCGGACCACGCCGGCCCACCAGCCGTCGTTTGTGCTGCCCGCCGATGACTAGGAGCGCGGCCCCCACGTCGGCCGCCGCCGGCCTCGACGACATCATCGCCAACCGCGCCTGGCTGTACCGCAGCGATCCGTTCGGCCACGTGGTGGCGCGCAACGTGTTCACCCGGGCGTTCTACGACTCCCTCGCCGCCCAACTGTCCACGCTCCTGAACCGCGGGCTGAGCGACTCCCCGGACGGCAGCCGCTTCTCCCGGGCGATGCCCGGCTACGACGCGTACGGCATCAGCATCACCCCGCACCTGGGCGAGCCGGTGACCACCTTCATCTCCCCGGCCTGGCGCGACCTCATGTGCGGGCTGTTCACCATCGAAGCGACGCCGTACGTCTTCGCCGGTGCGCACCACCACGCCCCGCACGGCTCGGACGGGTTCATCCACAACGACTTTAACCCGGTCTGGTTCCCGCGCGCCGGCGCCGGCGAGATCCAGATCCCGGATCCCCGACGCTGTGACTTCAAGACCGGTGCCGGATCGTTGGCGCCGGCGGAGAAGGTCGAGACGATCCGGGGTGCGGTTGTCCTCTTCTACCTGCTCAACGACGGTTGGCAGGCCGGCGACGGCGGCGAGACCGGGCTCTTCGCCTCGCGCGACGCCGCCGGCGCGCCGGCGGCCCGGTGCCTACCGGAGAACAACAGCCTGGTCGCGTTCGAGTGCACCCCGCACTCGTTTCACGCCTACCTGAGCAACCACCGGCGCGCCCGTACGTCGATCATCATGTGGGTCCACAGAGGACTTGACGAGGCGGTCGAGCGTCACGGCGGGGAGCAGATCGAACGATGGAAGACCTGAAGCGGGTGTGCCTGCTCACCGGGGCCAGTGGCACCTTCGGTCGGGCCTTCATCGCCGACTGCGCGGCGGCGTACCAGATCGTCGCGGTCCACCACGACACGCCGATCGACTACGCGACCCAGGACCAGATCTTCGTCGACCCGCTCCGGCCCGACGACGACGTCGCGAGCAACGACTACCCGGTCTACGCCATCCGGGCCGACCTTCGAGCGCCGGCCGCCATCGGCCACGTGGTCGACCAGACCCTGGCCACCTTCGGCCGCATCGACCTGCTCATCAACGCCGCGGTACGCCGGCATTGGGCCTCGCTGCTCGATCCCGGCACACTCGCCACCGCATCGGCGGTGCTGGACTTCAATGTCGTGGTGCCGCTGCGGCTCACCGTCGAGGTCGCGCAGAGCTTCTGGCGGGCCGACCCGGCGCAGAACGTGGCGCGCAACCGCAGTGTGGTGAACCTGTCCAGCACCGCCGGCCTGTTCGTCTACCCCGACCACGGTCAGGGCATCTACGCCACCTCGAAGGCGGCGTTGAACCACCTCACCTACCACCTCGCCAGTGAGCTGTGGGATCTCGGCATCCGGGTCAACGCGGTCGCGCCGGACACCTTCCCCGGCCGGGTGCCGGTGGCCGACGTGGTGGCGGCCGTTCTCGCCTTCGACCGCGGCGACCAGACCGGCCAGATCACCCGACTGCTGGGGCCGCCGGCGTGAGGGTCCTGCTGGTCAACATGCCATTCGGCGCCGTGCGGCCGGCGATCGGCCCCAGCCTGCTCAAGGCGCACCTGGCCCAGATCGGCTGCCAGACCCGGGTCGCCTATCTCAACCACCGCTTCGCCCAGCGTCTCGGCGACGACGACTTCGCCTACATCGCCGACCGCACACCGACCCAGAGCCTCGCCGGCGACTGGGTGTTCGCACAGAGCCTGTTCGGCCCCAGGGCAGAGGCCGACGAGGCGTACGCCGACGCGTTCCGCGACCGCTTCGGCACCCACTCCTCCTGCGAGGCCCCGCTGGCGACCCTGTCCCGCGCCCGCGCCCAGGCCGAGGACTTCATCGCCGAATGCCTCGACGACATCGCCTGGACCGACTACGACATCGTCGGCTTCACCTCGACCTTCACCCAGCACGTCGCCTCGCTCTCGCTGGCCCAGCGGGTCAAGCAGGCCCACCCCCATCAGGTCGTCGTCTTCGGCGGGGCCAACTGCGAGGACCAGATGGGGCTCGCGCTGCACCGGATGTTCCCGTACGTGGACTACGTCTGCAGCGGCGAGGCCGACGTCAGCTTCCCGCGGCTGGTCGACGCACTGCG
This sequence comes from uncultured Actinomycetota bacterium, assembly GCA_963753485.1. Classification (GTDB taxonomy): domain Bacteria; phylum Actinomycetota; class Actinomycetes; order Mycobacteriales; family Micromonosporaceae; genus CAWDLX01. The sequence continues at coordinate 468,828 of CAVWCL010000001.1, forward strand.
CACCGGCGGCGACCCCACCGAGATCCCCGGCGTGATCTCGCGCCGCGACGGGGCCACGGTATATCCGACGCTGACCCCGGAGCGGGTGCGCGATCTCGACCAGTTGCCCCACCCCGACTACGAGGACTACTTCGAGCAGCTCCCGGCCAGCCGTACCGGGTCGGCCGGCATCCTCATGGAGTCCTCGCGCGGCTGCTGGTGGGGCGAGAAGCACCACTGCACGTTCTGCGGCCTCAACGGAACTGCGATGACGTTCCGCAGCAAGAGCGCCGGCCGGGTGCTCGACGAAATCACCGAACAGACCCGGCGGTACTCGTCACGGCATATCGAGATGGTGGACAACATCCTCGACATGCACTACTTCCAGGATCTGCTGCCCGAGCTGACCCGGCGCCAGCTCAAACTGGGCCTCTTCTACGAGACCAAAGCCAACCTCACCAAACAACAGGTACGCGAACTGCGCGACGCCGGGGTCACCTCGATCCAGCCCGGCATCGAGAGCTTCAGCACCGAGGTGCTGCGGATCATGCGCAAGGGCACCACCGCGCTGCAGAACGTCCAACTGCTGAAGTGGTGCCGGGAGCTTGGCGTCAAGGTCTACTGGAACCTGCTCTACGGCTTCCCCGGCGAGGACCCGGCCGACTACCACACCATGGCCCAGGTGATCGACTCCATCACACACCTGGAGCCGCCCCAGGGCATGGGCGCGATCCGCCTCGACCGGTTCAGCCCCAACTACATCCGCGCCGCCGAGCTGGGATTATGCGACGTCCGGCCCGACCGCAGCTACGGCTACATCTACGGCCGTCCCCTCGCCGAGCTGGCCGGCCTGGCCTACTACTTCGAGCACGACTACGCCGACGGGCGCCACCCCCGCGACTACGCCGGCGAGACCGAGCAGGCGATCCTGCGCTGGTTCGGGCACGCCGGCACCCGCGGACTGTTCTATGTGGACCATGGCGACCGCCTGGCGATCTGGGACTTCCGGGCGGTCGCGGTACGCCGACTGACGGTCCTCGGCGCCGACGAGCGGGCCCTGTACCTGCACTGCGACGCCCAGCGTTCGCGGCAAGCGCTGCTCGGGTTCCTACGCGAGCGCGGACTGGACGCCGACGCGGCGCGCCGGGTCCTCGACCGCCTGGTCAACGACCGGCTCATGCTCCACCTGGACCAGCGCTACCTCAGTCTCGCCATCGCCCGCCCCGCCGGTGCCCACCCCGAGGCGACCGCCCCCATCGCATTCTGATCGCCCCGCGGCCGAGTGGCGCAGTGCCACGCACGAATGATTCAGTCAGTGGCGCTGGGGTGGCCAGTACCCGCATAGGTGATCCACGCGGTACGGCGATCGTCGTCGATGAGATACCAGATTCGTCCACCACCGGTGACCTCGAACTGCCAGCGCTCGTATGGTTGACTCTTCCAGGTGCCCGTCGCGAGTGATCCCTTCAACCGGTGATGCCGCTCGGGCGAGGTCATGCTCCGGGGATCCGCCCGAATCGCATCATGGGCTCGGCGCAGGTTCGCGGGCACCTGGCGGGCCAGGTGTTCCCAGCCGGCCGCAGCCTGGGAGTTGGCAAAACGTAGGTCGAACTCGCTTCCGACCGGCGGCGGCGCAGATCTGTCGCCACGTTTCGGGCTCAACGCTCACCGTCCGGCGCGGTGGCTGGCCCGAAGTCCGCCTCGGGCTCTGCGCGCACCATCTCCAGCAGTACCGGGTCCGCGTACACCTCGGCCGTATGGCGCCACTGCGCCAGTAGCACCGCCACCGGCGACAGGTTGGCCAAAGATGCAGCACCCTGCGTTACTGCCACCAGATCCAGGAGCATCTGATCCAGATCCGCTTCCGGCAGGAACGTCGTCCAGGGCAGCGCCTCGCCGAGAACCCGACGCACCACATGTGGAGGCTGGGAACGCACGAGACCGGCCAGCAATCGCGCAGTAAAATCGACCACGACGCCGTCGCGTTCCATCTGATCTACCCGCATCAGAGCAAGATCTCCGGCGTCACGACGCCGCAACCGCAACGCACGCACGACGTTCAGTCGCTCCGCCGCCGCACCAGGCCGGTGGAGAAACTCGCTGAACGGTAGGTCCTCGTAACTCGCAACCACGACATCCACACTACCGTGGAACTCTACCGCGGCCACCCGGCCCCGGTGAGCTTCTTGGGCCCAGCGGGAAGGGCTACTCGAGGCAGCCGGAGCCGAGCATCGCCTTGAGCTCGCTGACGAGACTGCCCGAGGTGCTGACCCGGTACTCGTCGCCGAGGGCGAGCACGGTGGCGTTGCGCTGGCCGCGCACCTTGAGACGCACCAGCCGCTCGCCCGGGTGGCGGGCCAGGGAGTGTTTGAGCTCGGCCACGAACTCTCCGGTGACCCGGTCGGCCGGCACCGTGATGACCAGCGGCGGATGACGGTCCAGGTCGACATCGGCGATGTCGAGGACGGCGAGATCCATGCCCACGACGCTGTAGCCATTGTCGCGCTGGTTCACCCGCCCGCGCACCGCGACCACCGCGTCGTCGACGAGTCGGTCGCCGAATGACTCGAACGCCTTGGGGAAGAAAAGCACTTCGATGGTCGCGTCGAGATCCTCGACCGGCACGATGGCCCAGATCTTGCCGTCCTTGGTGATCCGGCGCTGCACCCCGGAGATCAGCCCGGCCAGGACAACCGTGGTGCCGTCGGGGTACTCGCCCTCATTGATGGCCGCGATCTGGTGTTCGGCGTGGCGGCGCAGCACCCGTTCCGCGCCGGCGAGCGGGTGGGTGGAGACATACAGGCCGAGCATCTCCCGCTCGAACCCGAGCAGCGTCTTGCGCGGCCACTCCTCGGCGGTGCCGGCGAGGTCCAGCCCGATCGCGGGCCCGGCGCCCGCCGCACCCGGATCGTCGCCGGTGTCCCAGAGCGTGAACTGGCCGATCTCCTCCTCGCGCTTCTGGCTGGCGTACTGCTCCACCGCGACCTCGTGGACCGAGATCAGGCCACGCCGGGTGTGCCCGAGCGAGTCGAAGGCACCCGCCTTGACCAGCGACTCGATCACCCGCTTATGGCACACCGCCAGGTCGGACTTGTTCAGGAAGTCCTCGAACGAGGTGTAGCGAGCCTTGGCCTTGCGGGTCGCCACGATGGCGGCGACCACGCTGGCACCGACGTTGCGCACGGCACCGAGCCCGAAGCGGATATCGGTGCCGGTCGGGGTGAACGTGTGCGCCGACTCGTTGATGTCGGGCGGCAGCACCTTGATGCCCATCTTCCGGCACTCGGCCAGATAGACCGCCGACTTGTCCTTGTCGTCGCCGACCGAGGTGAGCAGAGCGGCCATGTACTCGGCCGGGAAGTTCGCCTTAAGATACGCGGTCCAGAACGAGACGATGCCGTACCCGGCGGTGTGCGACTTGTTGAACGCGTACCCGGCGAACGGCAGCAGGATGTCCCACAGCGTCTTGATCGCGTCGTCGGAGAATCCGTTGGCGGACATGCCGCGGTGGAAGCCGACGTACTCCTTGTCGAGGATCTCCTTCTTCTTCTTGCCCATGGCCCGGCGCAACAGGTCGGCGTTGCCCAGCGAGTAGCCGGCGACCCGCTGGGCGATCGCCAGCACCTGCTCCTGGTAGACGATCAGCCCGTAGGTCTCGTCGAGGATGTCGGCGAGCGGCTCGGCCAGCTCGGGGTGGATCGGGGTCACCGGCTTGCGACCGTTCTTGCGGTCGGCGTAGTCGATGTGGGCGTTCGCCGCCATCGGCCCCGGCCGGTACAGCGCGAGCACCGCCGCGATGTCCTCGAACTTGTTCGGCGCCATCGCCCGCAGCAGGGAGCGCATCGGACCGCCGTCGAGCTGGAACACCCCGAGCGTGTCGCCGCGCGACAGCAGCGCGAAGGTGGCGTCGTCGGCGAGCGGCAGCGTGTCCAGGTCGATCTGGATCCCGCGGTTGGCGCTGATGTTGGCGACCGCGTCCTCCAACACGGTGAGGTTGCGCAGGCCGAGGAAGTCCATCTTCAACAGTCCGAGCGCCTCGCAGGACGGGTAGTCCCAGCCGGTGATCATGGCCCCGTCGTCGCGGCGCCAGATCGGCAGCACGTCCAGCAGCGGCTGGGAGGAGAGGATGACCCCGGCCGCATGGACGCCGGGTTGGCGGATCAGGCCCTCCAGGCCGCGCGCGGTCTCGAAGATCTTCGCTGCCGCCGGGTCGGTGTCGATCAGCACGCGTACCTCGGCCGCCTCGCCGTAGCGCCCATGTGCCGGATCGACGATGCCGGAGAGCGGGATGTCCTTGCCCATCACCGCGGGCGGCATCGCCTTGCTGATCCGGTCGGCCATGGCGAAGCCCGGCTGCCCGTAGAGGATCCGGGCCGCGTCCTTCAAGGCGGCCTTCGCCTTGATGGTGCCGAAGGTGATGATCTGGCTGACCCGGTCCTCCCCCCACCGCTCGGTGACATAGCGGATCATGTCGCCCCGGCGGCGCTCGTCGAAGTCCAGATCGATGTCGGGCATGGAGACGCGTTCGGGGTTGAGGAACCGCTCGAAGAGCAGCCGGTGTTCGAGCGGGTCCAGCTCGGTGATGCCAAGGGCGTAGGCGACGATGCACCCGGTGGCCGAGCCCCGACCGGGACCCACCCGGATGCCGTTGGCCCGGGCGTGCGCGCACAGATCCGCCACCACCAGGAAGTACGAGCAGAACCCCATCTGCTCGATGACGCCGAGCTCGTACTCGGCCCGCTCGCGGTGCGCCGGCGGGACGCCGGCCGGGAACCGCCGCGCCAGACCCGCCCAGCTCTGCTCGCGCAGGTAGCTCTCCTGGGTGTGGCCGTCCGGCACCGGGAATGTCGGCATCCGGTTGACCTCGGCGAACACCTCGTCGTACGGGCCAACCCGGTCGGCGATGGCGACGGTGGCGTCGCAGGCGCCGGCGAGCTGGGAATCCCAGATGGCCCGCATCTCGGCCGCGCTCTTGAGGTAGTAGCCATCGCCCTCGAGGCGGAACCGCTTCGGGTCGTCCAGCGTCTTGCCCGATTGCACGCAGAGCAGCGCCTCGTGGGCGGCGGCGTCCTCCTTGCGCACGTAGTGGCTGTCGTTGGTGGCCACCGACGACAGCGACAGCTTGCGGCCGATGTCGAGCAGCCCGTCGCGGACACGGCGCTCGATATCCAGCCCGTGCTCCATCAGCTCGAGGAAGAAGTTGTCCGGGCCGAAGATGTCGCGCAGCTCGCCGGCGGCCTCCAGCGCCTGGCGGTCGTGCCCGAGCCGCAGCCGGGTCTGCACCTCCCCGGAGGGACAGCCGGTGGTGGCGATCACGCCGGTGGCGTACCGGGCCAGCAGCTCGCGGTCCATGCGCGGCTTGTAGTAGTACCCGTCAACCGACGCCAGCGAGCTGAGCCGGAACAGGTTGCGCAGACCCTGCGCGTTCTCGGCCAGCATGGTCAGGTGAAGGTACGACCCGCCGCCGGAGACGTCGTCGCCGCGCTCCCGGTCGGCCGGGGTCCCCCAGAAGACCGGCTTCTTGACGTAGCGGCTCTCGGGCGCGACATAGGCCTCGATGCCGAGCACGGGTTTGATCCCGGTGGCCCGGGCCTGCTGGTAGAACGAGTACGCGCCGAACATGTTGCCGTGGTCGGTCATGCCCAGGGCCGCCATCTCCTGCCGGGCGGCCTCGGCGAAGAGCGGCTTGAGCTGCGCGGCGCCGTCGAGCATGGAGTACTCGGTGTGGACGTGAAGGTGGACGAAGTCACTGTTCGACACCGGCCACCTCCTCCCGACAGCAGGACCCACCCTAGGCCACGGCGGTGACACTTCCGGATCGCGACACCCGGGTACGGGCGGCGTCCGGCACCGGCGGGAACCGCGGGCGGAGGCGGGCGTCCGACGCCGCCGCCGGGGCGCTGGTCAGGCGCCGAACGGCACCAGGATCGCCGCGGCGGCCTCCAACCAGGCCTGCCGGGTCGCCGGCTGCAACACGCTGTATTCGATCGAGGCGCCGAGCTCCAGGGCCGGGTCGTAGGGCACAATGGCCACCCCGCGGGTGCGGGTGGCGAAGTGGCGGGCCAGGTCCTCGGTGATCGGAGCCGGGCGCGGAGTGGGCAACGACAGCAAGGTGATCGCGTTCGCCACCAGGTCCTCCATACCCGCCTCCACCAGCAGGTCCAGCATCCAGTCGGCGGCGAATGCCGCGTCCTCGCGGGGCACGCTGGTGATCACGAGCTGGTCGGCGGTCTGCATCACCGTCTGCCAGTTGCCGCTTTCCACATTGTTACCGGTGTCGACGCAGATCACGTCGTGCGAGCGGCGCATGACGTCCAGTATCCGGCGCACGGTATGTGGATCGAGCTTGCGCGCGAACCGCGGGTCCTCTTCGCCGGCCAGGACGTCATACGACCCGTCCGAGGCGTGCCGCAGGAAGTCGTCCATCCGCTCGACCAGGTCGAGTCCGGTGTGCTCCTCGACCTCGGCGAGCTCGGTCACCAGGTGGCGGATGGTGCGGGCGTGCCGGGCGCTGCCGGCCCGCAGCCCCAGCGTGCCGCGCAGTTCGTTGTTGTCCCAGGCGACCACGCCGCGGCCGCGCACGCTGCCGATGGTCGCCGCCGCGAGCACCGTCGCGGTGGTCTTGTGCACGCCGCCTTTGGGGTTGGCGAAGGCGATGATCCGCGGGCCGCCCAGATCGCGCCGCAGGGTCGCGATGAGCTGATCGTTCGCGCCCGCGGCCGGCGTCGTGCGCCATTCGATTGCACCGGGGCGCTGGACGGGAATCGTCGCCCGGCCCTCCACCCGCCCGTTCGCTGTCTCGGCCGGCGCGGGCACGCTGGCTCGCCCGGTCATCCGCGACTTGATGGTGCGCCACCGTCCGGTCGACTCGCCAGCGGCCCGGCTCCATCCGGTGTCGGTCTCCACACCTCGCCCTTTCCGCGCCGCCGTACCCAGTTCTGGCCCCGTGCGCCCAGCGTGCCAGGCCCCCGACAGCAAGGCTACGGACTGGCCATCAGTTTGCCACCCCCACCCGGCCACAGTGACCGGACGGTCGGCCCGCTGTCACCTGGTGGCCGAGGCCGGCGCCGTCGGCAGCCCCCCGTCGACCGGAACGCTGACCCGGTCCACCTGCTCCGGCAGCGGTGCGACGAAGGTGGCCCGATCCAGCCGGGTGACCTCCGGCGCCGGGTCCACGATGCGGATTCTCGCCTTGCCGGGCCAGCTCGGTCAGCCTCCGTGGGGTACCGCGCGCGACCAGCGCGAACACGCAGCGGCACGGTTGGCGGTAGGCCACCGCCTCGGCCCCGTCGACGGCCGCGATGGACTGGTAGAGCGCTCGCATGGTGGGATTCGCGGCCTGGGCGGCCCTGGTACGCGCGAGCGCCGCCTCGCGGTCCTTGCGATCGGCGACCGCGGCCATCGCGGCGATCAGGTCGCCCGGCGGCCGGGACGCGCTCAGCCGCACCAGCTCGGTCTGCCGGTCGGGCACCGGGACCCGCGCGTACGCGGCGATCGGCGCCACCTGGGGCACGGCGGCGACCACACCGGCCATGGACTGCGGGGTGAGGTACGCCGCGAAGAGACCAGCGCGTACACCTGCTGATCCGCCTCCGGCCCGGCGGTCAGCACGACCAACTCCCGCCGGGCGCCCTCGGCGTAGCCGGGGATCGACTGGTCCTGGGAGACCCCGACCCGCACCGCCGTGGTGCCGGGTTGGGCGGACGGCTCGCCGAGTCGCCAGACCGCGGTCGCCAGCACCGCCGCCGCCAGGACCGCGGCCACCACCACCAGAGGGCGGACCGGCCGGCGGGGGCGCCGGCCGGACAGGCGCGCGAGCCCGCGGGCCAGCCGGGGTAGCACCCTGGCATCCAATCTGGTCAGTGTCTCGATCAGTCCCATGGCGCGGCCAGCACGGCGAGCGCGTGGACGAGGTCGGGCGGGTACTCGCTGGTAAAGGTCAGCGGCTCTGCGGTGCCCGGGTGCTCGAAGCCGAGCTCGCGGGCGTGCAGCCATTGCCGGGTCAGGCCCAGCCGGGTGGCGAGCGACGGATCGGCGCCGTAGGTCAGGTCGCCGACGCACGGGTGGCGCAGAGCCGAGAAGTGGACCCGGATCTGATGGGTACGCCCGGTCTCCAGGATCACCCGCAACCGGCTCGCCCCCGGGTAGGCCTCCAGGGTGTCGTAGTGGGTGATGCTGGGCTTGCCGTCCGACCGCACCGCCCACCGGTACGGGTGGCGGGGGTGGCGGTCGATCGGTGCGTCCACGGTGCCTCGGGACGGGTCCAGGTGACCCTGCACGACCGCGTGGTAGACCTTCTCCACCTCGCGGGATTTGAACGCCCGCTTGAGCACGCTGTACGCCCGCTCGCTCTTCGCCACCACCATCAGGCCGGTGGTGCCGACATCGAGCCGGTGCACCACCCCTTGCCGCTCGGCGGCACCGCTGGTGGCAACGTCGTGACCCATCGCGGCGAGGCCGCCGGTCACCGTCGGCCCGGTCCACCCGGGGCTCGGATGCGCGGCAACGCCCGCCGGCTTGTCCACCACCACGATGTCGGGGTCGGCGTAGACCACGACCAGCCCGTCAACCGGCGTCGGCGTCGCCGGCTCGACCCGCCGCGGCGCCGGCAACGTCACACTGAGCCAGGCACCCGCGGCGAGCCTCTCGGACTTGGCCCGGGTCTCGCCGTCGACCAGCACGTCGCCCGCGTCGACCAGTGCGGTGGCGGCCGTGCGGGACAGCCCGAAGAGGCGGGCGACGGCCTGGTCGAGACGGAGCCCGGCCAGGCCCTCGGGGAGCGGCAGCTCGCGTCGCTCGGGCGGGCCCACGCTCATGCCGCCGCCTCGCTTCGCTCACCGGCGCCATGAGGCACGAGCGCCCTATGCCCAATGATTCGCTCGCTGCGCTCGCTCACCGGGATCGACGGGTGTCGCGGCTCCCATCGCGGCGCCGCCCGGTGAACTCCAAGATGACGGCGAGCACCACTCCGCAGAAGAGCGACGAATCGGCGACGTTGAAGATCGCGCCGGCCGGGAATACCCGGCCGGCCTCGTCGAAGAGGCTGATCATGTCGACGACCTCGCCCCGGAACACGCCCGGCGCGCGGAACACCCGGTCGACGAGGTTGCCGACCGCCCCACCGGCGATAAGGCCGAACGACACCGCCCAGGGCACCGACCGCAGGCGCCGGGAGAGCCAGCCGATGCCGATCACCACGGCCACCGTGATGACCGGAAAGATGTAGGTGTAGTGCCCGCCGATGCTGAACGCAGCGCCGCTGTTGCGGGTCAGGTTCAGGTAGACCAGGCCACCGAGCAGGCGCACCGGCGGATGCCCAGCCAGATTGGTCAGGGCCAGCTGCTTGGAGATCTGGTCGAGGACGAGGACGGACACAGGCACGCTCGTCAGCACGACGAGCACGCGGGTCGACGGCCGGGTCGCCCGCTCGATGGTCGGGACGGCGACACCGGTGCCAGGTGAGTCCGCCTCGTCCGGCACGGTCACGCCTCCCGTCATCGGCGTTCCTCGAGCTGCTTACAGGTCACGCAGAGGGTGGCGGACGGGAAGGCGGCCAGCCGCTCCACCGGAATGGCGTTGCCGCACTTCTCGCACCAGCCGTACTGCCCGTCATCCAGGCGGTCCAGCGCCCGCTCCACCTGACCGACCCGCTCCCGCAGGTTGTTGGCGAGCGAGATCTCCTGCTCGCGCTCGAAGGTCTTGGTGCCGGTGTCGGCCTGGTCGTCCCCGGCCGAGTCGGTGAGCCGGTCGCGCTGCGCCTCCGCGATCTCCGACATGGTCTGGTCGAACTCCGCGCGGAGCTCGTCGCGGCGCTCCGACAGGGCCAACCGGATCTTCTCGGTCTCGGCCGCGGTGCGTGTGGGGCGGGCCGGCGGTTCCGCCGCCGCAGCGGTGGCGCGGCCGGCCGAAGTCCGCGCGGTGGACCGGCCCTTCGCCGGTGCCGTACCGAAGGGCTTAGCCGGCCCGGGGGCCGGCCCGGTGGACACAGCCGGCCCGGGGGCGGCCGGCCCGGTGGACACAGCCGGCCCGGGGGCGGCCGGCCCGGTGGACACAGCCGGCCCGGGGGCGGCCGGCCCGGTGGACACAGCCGGCCCGGGGGCGGCCGGCCCGGTGGACACAGCCGGCTCGTTGGCGGCCGGCCCGGACGCCGCCTCGGCCTTTGTGGCTCGGCCCGCGGTTGCCCGCTTGCCGGGCGTCGGCGGGGTGACCGCGCTCGCCGGTGGCGCGAGTTGCGCCGTGGTTCCGGCCCGCCGGCTACCGGTGCTGGTCGGCTTGCTCGGCGGCGCCGACGGGCCGGGCGCGGTCCGGCCGGCCTTCGCGACCGTCGCACGGGCGGACGCGGTCCGGGCCGCGGTCGCCACGATCTTCGCCGGTGCCGGCTCCTCCCTGGTCGCGGCGCCCTTGGCGGTCGCCCGGGTCGCGCCGGCGACCTTCGCCGCGGCGCCGGTCGGGACGACGCCGTTGGTTGCTGCGGTGGCGTTCTTCGCGGTCGATCCCTTCGGCGCGCCCTTGGCCACCTGGGTCGCGCCGGTCTTGGCGGTCGTGGTCTTGGCGGTCGCCGTCTTGGCCGCCGCGGTCCCCTTGGCCGCCGCGGCCTTCGCCGCGGTGACCTTGGTTGCGTTGACCTTGGTTGCGGCGCCTTTCGATGCGGTGACCTTGGATGCGCTCTTCGACCGGGCGCTCTTCGACGCCGCACCCTTGGCGGCGGTCGCCTTGGCCGGTGCGCTCTTCGCGGCCACCGGCGCCTTCGCCGACGTGGTCGCCTTCGCGCCCGTCTTCGCCGCGGCTCGGGTGGCCGGCCGGGCACTCGGCGCCACCGGTGCTGGGCGACCCGCGGCCGACCGTGCCGCCGCCTTGGTGGCGGCCGGCTTGGTGGCAGCCGGCTTGGTGGCAGCCGGCTTGGTGGCAGCCGGTGCCGGCGCCACGGTGGACTTCGCGCTCTGGACCGGTATGGCGCTTTTCGTGGCCTTCCGCACGGAACCCGCCCGCTCGGCCATGGCGAACCCCCACATGCAAAACGGGCGCACGGCGGGGCGCCGCGCACTCCGAAGGTGGCAAGAATACGGAACCGAGGCTCCGGCGACAAACATGCCACACCCAGATGTCCTCATTCGGCAGTCTCGTGCACATCCTTCGAAAGGTTCGCGCTCAGCTCTGCCCCCGGGCGCCGTCCTCACCGAGCCATCTCGCCAGCCGTCCCCGCCGGCTGACCGCCCGTAGCCGCCGCTCCGCCGCGTCCCGGCAGCCGACGGTGGCGACCACGAGCAGGTTGTCGCCGACCCGCAACCGGGTGCGCGGCCCCGGTACGAAACCGGCCCCGCGGCGCACGACCAGGGTCACCACGGCCCCGGTCGGTAGCCGCAGCTCGTCCACGTGCACCCCGGCCAGCTGGGACCCGGCCGGAACCTCGACCTGCAGGAGATCGGCCCCCAGGGCATCCAGGGGTGCGGTCTCCACCCGCAGTTCGGTCGCTTCGCTGGCGGCGATGACCCGCAGCCGGCGCGCAGCCGGCGGGATCGTGCTGGTCTGCGCCAACGTGAAGATCACGACGAGGACGAAGACGATGTTGAAGAGCGTGCCGGCACCGGAGACGCCGAGCGAGAGCGGCACCGTCGCAAGCACGATCGGCACCGCACCCCGCAGCCCGGCCCACGACAGGAAGGCCTGCTCCCGCCAGGGCAGGCCGAACCAGGTCACGCTGGCCAGCACGGAGACCGGCCGGGCGAGCAACACCAGCACCGCGCCGATGAGCACGGCCGGCAGCACCACCCGCGGCAGGTGCGCCGGCGACACCAGCAGGCCGAGCAGCACGAACAGGCCGATCTGGGCCAACCAGGCCAAGCCGTCGGCGAAGCCCAGCATGGCGTGGCGGTGCGGCAGCCGGGCGTTGCCCAGGACCACGCCGGCCCCGTAGACGGCGAGGAAGCCGGAGGCGTGCGCGGCCCCACCGACGGCGTAGGCCAGCACGGTGAGTCCGACCGCCGCCAGCGGATACAGGCCGGCCGCCGGCAACGCGAACCGGCGCAGCGCGAACGCCCCGAGCGCGCCCACCGCGAGCCCGATGACCGCGCCGCCGACCAGCTCGTACGCGATGAGCAGGATCTGCAGCCACCAGGCCGGTGCGGCTGCCCGCCCGACCGCGGCCGAGAGTGCGAGCACGAGGATCACGGCCGGCGCGTCGTTGATCCCGGACTCGGCCTCCAGGACCGCCGAGAGCCGGGGCCGTAGCCGCAGCCGCCGCAGGGTCGAGAAGACCGCCGCGGCGTCGGTGGACGACAGGACGGCGCCGTAGAGCAGGGCGAGTGGCCAGGGCTGGCGGAGCAGCAGGTGGATGGCGGCGCCGAGAACGGCGACGCTGACGAACACGCCGAGGGTGGCCAGTGTGGACGCCATGCCCAGCACCGGGCGCAGGACCGACCACCGGGTGGTCAGGCCGCCCTCAGCGATGATCACTACGAGCGCGCAGAAGCCGAGGGTCCGGGTGAGCGTGGCGTCGGAGAACTGGATGCCCAACCCGGCTTCGCCGATGAGTACGCCGAGGGCCAGGTAGACGAGCAGGCTCGGTACCCCGACCCGGGTCGATAGCCGAACCGCGGCTACCGCGACGAGGAGGACGGCCGAGGCGACGAGCAGTGCGGTGTCCACCGGGCTCGTCATGGTGCGCCCACCGGCTAGGGCTGCGCCGCGGTGGCGAGCAGGGCACGGACCGGCGCGCAGCGCACGCACGGGGTGAACCCCAGCTCCACCGCTTCGGCGACCGGCAGCCGCTCGGCGTCGCGCCCGAGCAGATGGAGACAGTCGGTGAGGTGATAGCGGGGCCTGCCATCGACCACGGCCACGTGGGCACTCAGCCGAGTGACCCGGTCGGCCTCGGCCGGCGCCAGCGGTTCGACGGGCGGCTCGTCAGGTGGCTCGCCGCCGGGCAGATCGGGCGCGTCGTCGGGAGGCATGGACACCCGGCCCACCGGGCCGCCACGCCGGCTGGACCGTCGCGACCCCTGTGGGGGCACGCTCGCGCGGCCGATTGGCGTGGCGACCGGTCGGGTGCCGGCCGCCGGGCCGACGTCGAAGTCATCCTCGGGAACCCGGGTACGGGCCAGCAGGCGCACGCCGGCGACCAGCGCCAGCGCGGCCAGCACACTGGTCACCAGCGATCCGTAGAACAGCGACTCGGAACCCTGACGCAGGCCCGCGACCCACAGTCCGGCGGCCACGACGATCAGGACGATGCTTCCGATGATCACGCCAGCGCCGTCCTCGCCCGCCGCCGGTCGCGGATTACCGCGCGTCGGTGGCGGCGGCCCGGGTGCCGGCACCGGCCGCGGCGAGGTTGCCCGCCGCGCCGCCGCCCTTGGCGTCGCCGGTCTTGGTCAGCTCGGTCTCGATGCCCTGTCCGCGGCTGTCCAGGTCACGCAGCTGGCTCTCCAGGTACGCCTTGAGCCGCGTGCGGTACTCCCGCTCGAACTGCTTGAGCTCTTCGATGTGCTTCTGCAACGCGGTGCGCTTCGAGTCGAGGCTGCCCATGACCTCCTGGTGGCGTTGGCGCGCGTCGCGCTCGAGGGCCTCGGCCTTGGTCCGGGCGTCGAGGGTGAGCTCGTCGGCCTTGCTGCGGGCGTCGGTGACCAGCTTCTCCGCCTCCCGCCGGGCGTCGGAGACGTGTTCGTCGGCGGTGCGCTGAGCCATCATCAGCACCCGCAGCGCCTGCTGCTCCCCGTCGCCGGTGCTCACCGGACCGACCGTGCGGGCCTGCTCGACCTCGGCCTGCATCTGTCGGGCGGCCTGCTCGGCCGCGGCCTTCTCCCGCTGGAGCCGATCGAGCTGGGTCTTCAGGTCGGCCATCTCGCCGGTGTGGCGCATGTCGCCGCCGGCGGCCATCGACGGCCTGCCGCCACCCCGCTCCGCGTGCGCGCGCAGCTCGCTGTTCTCCTCGATCAGACGGGAAAGCTCGCGCTCGACCTCGTCGAGGAAGGCGTCCACCTCTTCCTCGTCGTACCCCCGCTTACCGATGGGGGGCTTCTTGAACGCGACGTTGTGGACGTCGGCCGGGGTCAGCGGCATCGAGACTCCTCGGGTCGTTAACGGCCGCAGTGGCGCGCTCAGATGGTCATTTGGATCAAGGCGGGCAGGACGAGGTACATCAGCAGGAACACAATAACCAGGAGCACAAGAGAGGCCAGGTCGAAGCTCACCGTACCAATACGCAGGGGCGGGATCACCCGCCTCAACGCCTTGAGCGGCGGGTCGGTGACGCTCCAGACCACCTCGAGCGCGGCGGCCGCGTTCCTACCGGGCCGCCACCGCCGGCCGAGACTCATCACCATGCCCATGATGAAGCGGGCGAAGAGGATGTACATGAAGATCAATGTGACCAGGTAGACGACCTGAAGCCCGATCGACAGCAACACCGGTCGTGTCCTCCACCCCTTCGCTGGGTACCTCGTCGACTGCACTCTAAGGGGTCGGCGGACGGTCTACCGTGACGGCGCGTGTTACCCGCGACCGAGGAAGCCGCCCTCGGCGATCTTCGCCTTGTCTTCGGCACTGACCTGGATGTTCGGCGGGGATAGGAGGAACACCCGGTTCGTGACGCGCTCCATGCTACCGCGCAGCCCGAAGGCGAGTCCGGCGGCGAAGTCCACCAGCCGCTTGGCGTCCGGCTCGTCCATCTCGGTCAGATTCATGATCACCGGATACCCGTCGCGGAAGTGCTCGCCGATCGTGCGGGCCTCGCTGTAGGTCGTCGGGTGCAGCGTGGTGATCTGGTAGCGGCGGCTCTTGTCGTCCGCCACCACCGCCCGCTCGCGCAGGTGGACCTGCGGGGCGAGGGCGAGGTTGTCGTGGGTGGGATAGCTGGTCTCCGCACTCGCCGGCGCCGGCCGGCCGAACTGGCGGACGCTGGTGCGCTCGGCCCGGCCGAAATCCTCCGCCCGGCCGCGCGGCTCGGGGTCCGGGGCCGGATCGCGGTGATAATCCGAGCGGCTGCCGCGATGCTCGCGCGCGCGGGTCTCCCCGCTGCGCCCGTTCGGGTCGGTCCGCGACTCGAACCCGCGTTGCGCCGGGCGGCGCAGTTCCCGGTCCGGCGGGGCCGGCGTGGATCGCGCCAGGGACCGGGGACGCGGCGGCGGCGCCGGCTCGTCGTCCTCGTCGAACTCGTCGTCGAAGAGACCGTCGGCCCGGTCGTCCTCCTCCTCGACGAGTCCCAACCAGACCCCGGCCCTGCGCAGTGCACTCATCGCCCCTCCGTCCTGTGCCGGCACGCCCCCCGCGTACCCAGATCCGCGCGCCCACCCAGGCGGCCGGTCCGGCGAATGACAGGTGTGTCATTTCCGGCGCAGTAAGGCTACATGAGCGGCGCGCGGTTCCCTAGTAGTGCGGTGCCGATCCGGACGTGTGTCGCGCCGTAACGAATCGCCTGCTCGAGGTCACCGCTCATGCCGGCGGAGAGGACCGTCGCGGCCGGGTACGCCCGGCGTACCCGCGCCGCGATGCCGGCGAGCAGCTCGAAGGCCCGCTCCGGCTCCCACTCCAGCGGCGCGACCGTCATCAGCCCGTGCAGGCTCAGGGACGGCGCCGCCGCGACCGCGGCCAGGACCCGGTCGAGTTGATGGTCGGCGGGCAGCGCGTCGTCGCCCGTCTCGTCGGGCGTCAGGGACCCCGCCACCTCCTCGGGCACCGCCCCGCCGCGCCCCACCACACCATCGAGACTCACCTGAACGAGCACCGGCAGCGGGGCCCGACCGTGCCGCTGCGCCGCCCGGTCGAGGGCGACGGCCAGCCGTACCCGGTCCACGGTGTGGACCAGGTGGGCGTAGCCGGCCACCGATGGGCATTTGTTGCGCTGCAACTGGCCGACGAAATGCCAGCGCACCGCGACCCCGGCGGCCTGCACCTGGGTCGCCTTCGGTGCCGCCTCCTGGTCGCGGTTCTCGCCGATGTCGCCGACGCCGAGGTGGGCCAGGTGGAGCACGTCGCTGGTCGGATGGGTCTTGGTGATCGCCACCAGCGTGACCTCGGTCGGGTCCCGGCCGGCGTCGGCGCAGGCGGCCGCGATCCGCGCGCGCACCCTGGCCAGGTTCGCCGCGATCTCGTCGCGGCGCGCGACATCCGGCGCGCTCATGGCTGGCAACCCATCACGGGCCGACCCTAGGACATGATCGGGCCCGGCCATGCGGGCGTCCGGTCAGGACCCATTCTCTGCGTCCGGTCAGGACCCATTCTCTGCGTCCGGTCAGGACCCATTCTCTGCGTCCGGTCAGGACCCATTCTCTGCGTCCGGTCAGGACCCATTCTTGAGGAAGTCCGGCACGTCCACGTCGTCGAAGAGGACCCGGCGCGGCGGCTGCACCGGCGGTTGGCGTGAGGTCACCGGCCCGGGGTCGATCGGACTGGAGAACTGCGAGCGCCGCTGGGCGTCGGCCGGCCGGTACGCCGGGGCGCCGCCGTCGAACCCGGCCGCGATCACGGTGACCCGGACCTCGTCGCCGAGCGCATCGTCGATGACCGCACCGAAGATGATGTTCGCGTCGGAGTGCGCGGCGTCGGTGACCAGCTGAGCGGCGTCGTTGATCTCGAACAGGCCCAGGTCGGAGCCGCCGGCGACGGAGAGCAACACGCCGCGGGCACCATCCATGCTCTGTTCCAGCAGCGGGCTGGAGATCGCCCGCTCGGCCGCCTCGACCGCCCGGTTGTCGCCCCGGGCGGCCCCGATGCCCATGAGCGCACTGCCGGCCCCGCTCATCACGCTCTTGACATCGGCGAAGTCGAGGTTGATCAAACCGGGCGTGGTGATCAGGTCGGTGATGCCCTGCACGCCGGAGAGCAGGACCTGGTCGGCCTGGCGGAAGGCGTCCATCATGCTGATGCTGCGGTCGCCGAGGGCCAGGAGGCGGTCATTGGGGATCACGATGAGGGTGTCGCACTGCTGGCGCAGCTCCTCGATCCCGGTCTCGGCCTGGACCTGACGGCGTTTGCCCTCGAACGAGAACGGCCGGGTCACCACCCCGATGGTGAGTGCGCCAATCTTGCGGGCGATGCCGGCCACCACCGGCGCGCCGCCGGTACCCGTACCGCCGCCCTCGCCGCAGGTCACAAAGACCATGTCCGCGCCGCGCAGGACCTCCTCGACCTCGTCGCGGTGATCCTCGGCCGCGTTGCGGCCGACATCCGGGTTGGCCCCGGCGCCCAGCCCGCGGGTGAGCTCGCGACCGACGTCGAGCTTCACGTCGGCGTCGCTCATGAGCAGGGCCTGCGCGTCGGTGTTGATGGCGATGAACTCCACGCCCTTCAGCCCGACCTCGATCATGCGGTTGACGGCATTGACCCCGCCGCCGCCGATGCCGACCACCTTGATGACCGCCAGGTAGTTGTGCGGAGGTGTCATCAATGCTCCCCTTCACGGCTTGCGGGTGGTCGGGCGACCGGGGCCGGTGAGTGCCGATCCACAGTGGACGCCCGAGCGCGGCGGAACTGAGGTTGGGAAGGGAAACCCTCACCCTTTACTAGAGACTCATGGTGGTGTCAACTCCTGAGCCTGTTTCGGACCGTATTCGTCGCAACCGTTTGATCCAAGCAACCCGGCGGCGTGTCGCCTGGTTGCTCACTCCCGACACGCCCGGAACTCCGCGTGGACCGGTGGCCCGGCTCAGCGCACCGCGACCACCTCGGGCGCGCTCACGTCGATCCGGGTCGATACCCGCGACAGCAGCGCGGTCGCCACCCGCGCTTTGAGATCACTCTGCTCGGCGTCTCCCCAGACCACGGTGCGGCCATCGGCCAGGTCCAGCTGGATCGCCGCCGGCGACGCCACCACGAGCTCGGCAAGCTGGCCGCGCAATGCGGTGGTCAGTGAGGCGAGCACCCGAAGCCCCGCCAGGGTCGCCGCGTCGTCCGGTCCCGGCGCGGGCACCCGTAGCAACGCCACCCCGGACGGCCGGGCGGCCCGGTGGTCGAAGACGACCCCGGTCGCGTCGACCACGAGGAATTGACGGCCGACGTGGACCGCCGCCGCCGGCACCCGTTCGGTCACCGCGATCACCAGCGTCGACGGCCAGGAGCGGTGGACGTCGACCGCCGCGACCGACGCGAGGGTACGCACCCGTCGCTCGACCGCGCCGGTGTCGATCCGGGCCAGCGGCGTGCCCGTGAGCACGCCAGCGATCGCGCGTACCTGCGCCGGCGAGGCGATCGCCGAGCCGGTGACCCGAACCTCCCGCACGGCGAGGGTTGAGGTGCCGAAGACGACCCAGGCGCAGCCGGCGACCAGGGCGAGGCCCGCGGCCGCGAGCGCCAACCTGCGCCGGCCAACGGGGCCCAGCCGGCTGCGCCGACCGACCGGATCCAGCCGGCTGTGCCGGCCAACGGGGCCCAGCCGGCTGCGCCGGCCAATGGGGCCCCGCCGGCTGTGCCGGCCACCTGGCTCCAGCGGACTGCGTCCGCTCACCGCGCTGCGCCGGAACCGGCCCAGGATCCCGGCGTTGGCGCCGGACGCCCGGTGCCAACGACGCTGGGCGGGTGAGACCGCCTCCCGCCGCGCCCGCACCAGGCGCCAGCGCCGGCGGGTCCGACCGGCCATCGGCCTAGGCTCCGCCGGCGGTGAGCCGCTCGTGGGCCCGGGCCGCCAGCGCGGCGAGCAGCTCGTCGCCGAGCAGCGAGATCGGGGGCGCGCCCATGGTGACCACGACGTCGCCTGGGCGGGCCCGCCGGCAGACCTCGCCGGCGACGTCCTCCCAGGAAGCGACGAAGACCTTCTGCTCGGGCGGCAGCGTCACCGCCGCGGTGAGGGCGATGCCGCCGTCACCCGGACCGCGGGTCTCCCCCGGCCCGAACACCTCCATGACGATCGCCTCATCGGCGAGGGCGAGCGCCCGGGCGATCTCGGCCCGCAGGTCGCGGGTGCGGTAGACCCGGTACGGCTGGAACACCACCAGGAGCCGGCCGTCGCCGGCCACTCCGCGCAGGGTCTGCAGGGCCGCGGTCATCGCGGTCGGGTGGTAGGCGTACTCGTCGTAGACCCGGACTCCGTCGGCCAGACCTTTGAGCTCGAACCGGCGGCGCACCCCGGGGAACGCGGCCAGCGCATCGCGGATCTGCTCCAGGGCCAACCCCAGTCGCAGCGTCACCAGGAGCGCGGCGGCGCTGTTGAGCCCGAGGTGACGGCCCGGCACGGGGACGCTGATCTCGCCGAGTGGCTCGCCGTCGAGGGTGGCGTAGTAGCGCACCGACGACACGCTCGAGCGCAGCTCGTCCAGGCGCAGGGTGGCGTCGGCCGCCTCCCCGTAGGTCTGCACCGCCAAGCCCTCGGCCCGGGCGCTGGCCGCGAGCAGCCGGGTCGGCGCGTCGTCGGCGCACATGACCAGCAGCCCGTCCGGTTCGAGCAGCCGGCAGAAGTCCAGGAATCCGGCGCGCACCCCGGCCAGGTCGCCATAGGTGTTGAGGTGGTCGGCGTCGATGTTGGTCACGATGGCCAGGCTCGGCCGGTAATGCAGGAACGATCGGTCGCTCTCGTCGGCCTCGGCGACGAAATGTTCGCCGGTGCCGTGGTGGGCGTTGGAGCCGACCTCCGAGATCTCGCCGCCGATGACGAAGGACGGGTCGAGCCCGCAGTGTTGCAGGATCGAGGTGACCATCGAGGTCGTCGTGGTCTTGCCGTGCGTGCCGGCGACGGCGATCACCCGCCGGCCGACCATGGTGGCCGCGAGCGCCTCCGAGCGGTGCAGCACCCGCAGGCCGCGAGCCCGCGCCTCGACCAGCTCAAGGTGGTCCGGCGGGATCGCGGTGGAGTAGACGACCGTGTCGACTCCGTCCAGATTGGACGGCACGTGTCGCATGTGGATGGTCGCGCCGAGGGCGGTGAGACCGGCCAGAGCCGGCCACTCCTTCAGCTCGCTGCCGCTGACCGGGATGCCCCGGGTGAGCAGCAGCCGGGCCAACCCGCTCATGCCTACCCCGCCGATGCCGATGAGGTGTACCCGGCCCAGCTCCTCGGCGCTGTGTGCCACGCTCACCCCCGGCCGGCCACCACGTCGAGCACGAAGGTGCGCAGCGCCTCGTCACCGTCCCGGCGGCCGAACCGGGCCGCCGCCCGGCCCATCTCGGCCAGCCGCGTCGAGTCCAGTGCCAGGGCAACCACCGTCCTCTCGATCCACTCCCCGGTGAGCTCGGCGTCGTCGACCAGGAGCCCACCCCCGGCCTGCACCACGGGGAGCGCATTGCGCCGCTGCTCGCCGTTACCGTACGGCAGCGGCACGTAGACGGCGGGTAGGCCCACCGTCGTCACCTCGGCGAGTGTCATCCCGCCGCCGCGGCAGAGCGCCAGATCGGCGGCGGCGAACCCGAGCTCCATGTCGGCGATGTAGGGCACGGTCACGTATGGCGCCGCCAGCTCCCGCGGGATCTCCACCGGGTCGTTGCGGGCCCCGGTGACGTGTAGCACCTGGATACCGGCGGTGGTGACCGCCTTCGCCGCGTCGGCCATCGCCAGGTTGATCGAACGGGCCCCCTGGGAGGCGCCGAAGACGAAGAGCGTGGGCCGGTCGGGGTCGAGGCCGAAATGCTCGCGCGCGCCAACGCGGCTCTCGGCCCGATCCAGGGCGCAGATCGCGGGCCGCAGCGGCACCCCGACCACGCGGGCGTTGCGCAGCAGGGGTGACACCTCGGGCTGGAACGGGAAGCCGACCGCGACGTGCGAGGTGAACCGCATGCCGAGCCGGTTCGCGACCCCCGGCGGCACGTTCAGCTCGTGGATCACGATCGGCGTGTGCCGCCGCCACGCGGCCAGGTAGGCCGGCACGGCGACATACCCGCCGAAGCCGACCACCACGTCGGCCTCGACGTCATCGAGCACGTCCCGGCCGGCCCGCAGCGATCGCAGCATCCGGGCCGGCGTCTTGGCCAGGTCGACCGAGACCCGCCGCGGAAGCTGGTACGCCGGCACCTGGCGCAGGTCGTACCCGGCCTGCGGGATGAGCTGGCCCTCCAACCCCTTGGTACTGCCGACACAGGTGATCCGCAGGTCGCTCTGGTGGCGGCGCAGGCAGGCGGCGAAGGCGAGCAGCGGATAGATATGCCCCCCGGTGCCGCCACCGGCGAGGACCACGGAACGAAGCTCAGCCATCCTCGGCGCTCCTCTCCGGTGCCGGGCGCGCCGGTCGGGGGGCCCGGATCGGCGGCGGTGGCAATGGGGCCCAGAGTAGTCGGGCGACCCGCCCGGGCGGCCGGGCGTGCAGGGCCGCGGCGGCCGCCGGTTCGGCCCGGGCGAAGGAGGCGAGCATGCCGATCATCGCAAGGGTGACCACCAACGCGCTGCCGCCGTCCGAGATGAGCGGCAGCGGTAGGCCGGTCACCGGGACCAGGCCGACCACGCCGGCAATGTTGATGGTGGCCTCGCCGGCGATCAGCGCGGTCACCCCGGCGGCCACATAGCGCCGAAACGGATGCGAGACCCGGCGGGCGATCCGCAGGCCGGCGTAGGCGAGCACGCCGAAGAGAGCGAGCACCACCAGGCACCCCACCACGCCCAGCTCCTCGGCGATCACGGCGAAGATGAAGTCGTTGTGGCCGTTGGGCAGCCAGCCCCATTTGAGCCGGGCCTCGCCGAGCCCGACCCCGAGCCAGCCGCCGTCCGCGATCGCGTACAGGCCCTGGCGGACCTGGTACGCCGGACCCAGGATGTACTGGTCCGGGTTGGTGAACGCCTCGATGCGCCGCAGCCGGTATCCGTTGCCCGGCAGGTAGATCAGGGCGAGAATGCCGGCGACCGCCACCGCGGACATGCCCACGAAGACGCGCATCCGCACGCCCGCGGCCCAGAGCATGCCGACGAAGAGGATCACCAGGCAGAGCATCGTGCCCAGGTCGTTGTAGCCCACCATCAGCAACAGCAGGCCGGCGACCGGGAAGAGCGGACGGGACAGGTCGTGCCAATGGGCCGCCCGGTCGCCCTTGCGGACCAGCACGTCGGCGACCCAGATCGCGAGCGCGATCTTGGCGAGCTCGGACGGCTGCACCTGGACGGGGCCGAGGTAGAGCCACAGCTCGTCCGCGCGCAGCGGCCCCAACCGGGGATCGCTGAGCACCCCGGCCTGGTTCAGCAGCGCGAGCACGTCGAGCACCCCGACGAGCACGAACGCGGCCAGCAGGCCGGGCTTGGCCAGCGCCCGGTAGCTGCGCACCGGCAGCCGCTGGCAGAGCCAGAACGCGATCAGCCCGATCGCGGCCGAGACGCCCTGCTTCTCGATCGAGGAGAAGGCGTTTCCGCTGCTGACGAACTGCTCCACGCTGGTCGCCGAGAAGACCATGGTGAGTCCGATGCCGAGCAGCAGCGCGGCGCTCGCCACTAGGAGGTAATAGGACGCGAGCGGGCGCCCCAGCAGGCCGCGCAGCAGGGCGGTGAGCCCGCGGGCGACTGCGATGGCGCCGGCCGGGAGGCCGGAGCCGGTGGCGTCCGCGGACCGCGCGCCGACCGGGCGGTGGCCCGGCGGGGCGCTCACGCCCGGCTCCGGTCCTCGCGGTGATTGCGGTCCGCGCGATGGTTCAGGTCGGCGACCGCAGAGGCGAAGGCATCGCCGCGGTGGGCGTAGCTGAAGAACATGTCCTTCGACGCCGCCGCCGGGGCGAGCAGGACGGTGTCGCCAGGGCGGGCGAGCGCCGCGGCGGCCCGGACGACCTCGGCCATGGCGCCATCATCGGTCCTCGCCACCTCCACCACCGGGACCTGCGGCGCGTGTCGGGTGAGCGCGTCGCCGATCTCCCGCCGGTCGACCCCGAGCAGCACCGCCCCGGCCAGCCGGCCGGCGGTCGCCACCACGAGTTCGGCGATGTCGACCCCCTTGAGCTGACCGCCGGCGATCCATACCACGCGCGGGCACGCGGCGAGCGACGCCGCCGCGGCATGCGGGTTGGTCGCCTTGCTGTCATCGACATAGCGCACACCATCCACAGTGGCCACGAGGGCGTTGCGGTGGCGTTCGGGTTGGTAGCCCGCGAGCCCGGCGGCGACCGCCGCCGGGCTGACACCGTGCGCGCGGGCCAGCGCGGCGGCGTGTAACGCGTTGCTGACGTTGTGCGCCCCCGCCGGCCGTACCGCTTCGGCCGGGCCGAGGTCGGCCCCGTCGTCGAAGGCCCGGTCGACCAGCCGGCCGCCGATCACTCCGAGCTGGCCCGGCTGAGGTTGGGCGAGGGTTACCCCAACCACCCGCCCGCCGGCGACGTCGGCCAGCTGCCGGGCGACCCACGCATCGTCGAGGTTGCCGACCGCGACCCCACCGCCGGTGTCGGCACTGCGCCAGATCGCGCGCTTGGCGTCGGCGTACCCGGCCAGGTTGCCGTGCCAGTCGAGGTGGTCGTCGGCGAGGTTCAGCCAGGCCCCGGCTGTCGACGCCAGCCGGGATGACCAGTAGAGCTGCTGACTGGAGAGCTCGACCGCCAGCACGTCGTACCCGGCCGGATCGTCGGCGGCGAAGACCAGCGGCTCGCCGATGTTGCCCAGGGCGGCGGTGCGCAGCCCGGCCGCGCGCAGGATCGAAGCCAGCATCGTCGTGGTCGTGGTCTTGCCGTTGGTGCCGGTGACCGCGAGCCAGGCCGGCGCGCCCGGACCCCGCAACCGCCAGGCCAGTTCGGGCTCCGAGTAGACCGGCAGACCGGCGGCGGTTGCGGCTTTGGCCAACGGGGTATGCGGCGCGAAGCCCGGTGACAGCACGACGTCGTCCAGCCGCGCCAGCAGGCCGGGGGCCGCCTGTTCGCCAAGGATCACCTCGACCCCGGCGGCTCGCAGCCGGGCGGTGGCCCCGCTCTCCTGCCGGTCCAGCACCGTCACCCGGGCGCCGCGGGTCAGCAGGACATCGGCGCACGCGGCGCCGGCGACCCCGGTGCCGGCGATCAGGACGCGGCGGCCACCGTAGTCATCCCCCGGCCGGGCCGCGCTCATCGGTTGGTGAACTCCACCACGCGCAGGAAGTCGGCGTAGAAGAGTCCCAGCGCCGACGCGACGCCGAGGCCGGCGACGATCCAGAACCGGATGACGATGTTCACCTCGCTCCAACCCGCCAGTTCGAAATGGTGCTGCAGAGGCACCATACGAAACACCCGGCGTTGCCAGAGCTGATACGAGCCGATCTGGATGACCCAGGTGAGCGTGATGATGGTAAAGAGGATGCCGAGGATGGGCAGCAGCAGCTCGGTACGGGTGGCGAAGGCGAGACCGGCGATGAGCCCGCCCAGCGCGAGCGACCCGGTGTCGCCCATGAAGATCTTGGCAGGGGACGCGTTCCACCACAGGAAACCGAAGCAGGCCGCCGCGGCGGCGCCGGCGATGATGGCCACCTCCAAGGGGTCCCGCACGATGTAGGCGTAACCGCCGGTGTAGGCCGGGTCGGAGGCCCAGTGGCGGTACTGCCAGAAGGCGACGAACGAGTATGAGCCGATCACCATGACGCAGGTGCCGGTGGCCAGCCCGTCCAGCCCGTCGGTGAGGTTGACCGCGTTGGACATGGCCATCACCACGAAGATGAAGAAGACCAGCGCGCCGATCTTCGTGATGTTCAGCCAGTTGATGTCCTTGACGAAGGAGATGGTCGCGCTGGCGACGGTCTCCCGGTGCGGCGGCGCCGCCGGCAGGTAGAGCGCGATCACCCCGAAGACCGCCCCGACGACGGTCTGCCCGAGCAGCTTGCGCCGCTTGCTCAGGCCGAGGCTGTTGCGCTTGCGCACCTTGAGGAAGTCGTCGAAGAAGCCGACCAGACCGGTGCCGACGAGCAGCCCGAGCAGGACCACGCCGGTCGTAGTCGCGCCGGTCGGGGTGCCCAGCTGCTCGCGGGGCAGGGTGGCCAGCACGAAGTGGCCGGCGACGTAGGCGACAACGGTGGCCAGGATGACCACGACACCGCCCATGGTCGGGGTGCCGCGCTTGGCCAGGTGGGTCTGCGGCCCGTCCGAGCGGATCGGCTGGCCGTACTTGAGCCGGGTGAACGCCCGGATGGCCAGGGGAGTGCCGAAGATGGAGAGGAGGAAGGCAACCGCGGCGGAGACGATGACCGCCCTCACGGCGTGACCGCCGCGCCGGCTACCACACTGTCCCGCAGGAAGTCGGCCACATCCCAGGTCCGGTAGCGCGAACCCTTCACCAGGACGGCATCACCCGGGCGCAGTTCGGCCCGCAGCCACGACACCGCCGCCTCCTGATCGGTCACCTGCACCGACGATCCTCCCCATTCCGCGACGGCCGTCGCGCCGGTGTGGATGCCGGCGGCATTGTCGCCGATCACCACCAGGCGGTCCACGCCCAACTGGGCGGCGAGCCGGCCGACCTGCTCGTGCCCCGTCTGCTCGTGCTCGCCGAGTTCGGCCAGGTAGCCCAGCACGGCGAGCCGGCGCCCACCGGTATCCATCGCGACCAGCGCGCGCAGCGCGGCCGCCACGGATGCGGGGTTGGCGTTGTACGAGTCGTCGATGACCGTGACACCATCGGCCCGGTCGTAGACATCCATCCTTCGGGTGGAGACCAGCCGAAGATCGTTTAAAGCTTCGCCCAGGTCGGCCAGGGCCATCCCGTGTGACCGGGCCACGGCCGCGGCGAGCAGGGCATTGGTCACCTGGTGCCGCCCGCTCAGCGCGGACCGAACCACGACCGTGCCCTCGGGTGCCACGAGGGTATAGGAGGCCCGGCCGCGGGCGTCGAGCACTACCGCGTCGGCTCGCAGGTCGGCATCGGCCGCCTCGCCGGCGAGCACCACCGGAGCGCGGCTGCCTGCGCCCATCGCCCGGACCCGGTCGTCGTCGGCGTTGAGCACCGCCAGGCCGTCGGCCGGCAGCGCGGCCACCAGCTCGCCCTTGGCCTGGGCGATGGCCGCCACCGAGCCGAACTCGCCGATGTGCGCCACCCCGACGTTGACCACCACGGCCACCCGGGGCGGCGCGATCCCGCACAGATACGTGAGGTGGCCAAGCCCCCGGGCGCCCATCTCAAGCACCAGGAAGCGGGTCTCCGGCCCGGACTGCAGCACCGTGTACGGCAGACCGAGCTCGTTGTTGAGCGAACCGGTCGCGGCCACCGTTGGCCCCAGCCGAGCCAGCAGCTGGGCGGTTAAATCCTTTGTGGACGTCTTGCCGGACGAACCCGTGATACCGACGACGGTCAGCGCGGGCAACCGGTCGACCACCGCCCGGGCCAGGGCGCCCAGGGCGGCAAGCGGATCAGCGACCAGGATCGACGGGCCGCCGACCTCCCGGGTCCCGAGCACCGCGACCGCCCCGGCGGCGAAGGCGTCGTCGGCGAAGGTGTGGCCATCCGCGCGGGTGCCCTCGAACGCGACGAAGAGGCCGCCGGGGGCGAGCGCGCGCGAGTCGCATTCGACCGGGCCGGTGACGGTCAGTGATCCGGCGTCGGCGTTGACCACCACGCCACCGACGATGGCGGCAACCTCCGCCAGGGTCATCGCAATCATGCCGACACCCCGGCGAAGCGTTCGGACAGCGCGGCGGCGAGCTCGACCCGGTCGTCAAAGGCCGAGGTGATCCCCTCGACCTCCTGGCCGCGCTCGTGTCCCTTGCCGAGCAACGCGACCACGTCGCCGGGCTCGGCCAGGCCGACCGCCGCCGCAATCGCGGCCCGCCGACCGGCCAACTCCAACACCCGGGCCGCGCGGGCGGACTCCGCGCCGGCGCGCACCTGCGCCCGGATCAGCGCCGGGTCCTCGGTACGTGGGTTGTCGTCGGTGACGACGACGACGTCGGCGCCGGTCGCCGCGGCCGCACCCATCAGCGGCCGCTTCAGCGTGTCGCGGTCACCACCGGCGCCGATGACCACAATGAGTCGCCCGCCGCCGACCTCCCGCAGCGCGGCGAGCGCGGCCACGATGGCGTCCGGCTTGTGCGCGTAGTCGACCACGCCGCGCACCGGGCCGGGCGCGGTCACCAGCTCGAGCCGCCCCGGCACCCCCGGGCAGGCGGCCACGCCGTCCGCGGCGATCGCCGGGTCGGCGCCGAGCTGGGTCGCACAGGCGATGGCGAGCAGCGCGTTCGCCACGTTGTGTCGGCCGGGCAGAGCGACCCGGGCCGCCACCGAGACCCCGCCCGGGCCGTGCGCGCGAAACCGCTGACCGAACCCGTCCGCGACAACGTCGGTGGCGCGCCAGTCGGCCGTCGGCGCGCCCGCGGCGGAGAACCCGATGCGGCCGGGCTGCAGCAGGCTGGCCACCGCCGGGTCGTCGACGTTGAGTATCTCGGCGCGGCAGCGTCCGTCGAATAGGCGCGCCTTCGTTTCGAAGTACTCGGCCGCGTCGGCGTGGAAGTCCAGATGGTCGAGCCCGAAGTTGGTCCAGCCGCCCACGGCGAACCGGACCCCACCGACGCGCCCGTACGCCAGCGCGTGGCTGGACACCTCGATGACGGCGGCGCTGACCCCCTGCTCGAGGGCGGCGGCGAACAGGCCATGCAGATCGGTCGCCTCGGGCGTGGTCCGCACACTCTCGACCACCAGATCGCCGATGGTCGTCTGCACGGTCCCCACGAGGCACGTCCGGTGGCCGGCGGCCCGCAGGGCGGAGTCCACCAGGTACGCGGTCGTCGTCTTGCCCGCGGTCCCGGTCAGCCCGATCACCGGCAGCCGGGCCGTCGGCTGGCCGTAGGCGGCGTCGGCCGCCGGTCCGAGTGCCGCCCGCGCGTCCGCCACCACGAGCACCGGCCGGCCGGGGGCGCCGGCTTGCGACCGGGCGGCCCCGTCCGGGTCGGTGAGGACGGCGACGGCACCGGCGGCGACCGCGGCGGCGGTGAAATCGGCGCCGTGGTGGCGGGATCCGCGCACCGCCGCGTAGAGATCGCCCGGTCGGACCAGTGCGCTGTCGTGCGTGGCCCCGGTCACCGCGACGTCCACGTCCACGTCCGAGGCGGGGGCGCCGGCAGCCTGCGCGACCTCCCGCAGCGCAACGGCGGCGGTGCGGCCGGGTCGCGGATAGCCAGACACGGACCTTGACCCTACCCGCATCGCTCGCCGGCAACGCGCAGGCGACCCCGGTTGCCCGCCCTGATCACGGGTAAACGTGGAAGTTCGGGGGCTTTGTGCCCGTGGGCGCCACCCGGTAATGCAGCAGGGTGTACGCCATCATCTGGGCGAACGCCGGGCCCGCGACCGCGCCGCCGTTGCCGGCCGGAGTGTGCGCGAAGACCGCGATGACATAGCGCGGCGCGTCGGCTGGCGCCATCCCCACGAACGAGGCGACCTCACCCGCCCCCGGGTGGCCGTTGACGATGACCCGCCCGGTGCCGGTCTTGCCAGCCACCCGGTAGTTCGCCAGCCGGGCGGATCCGCCGGTGGCGCCGGGCACCGTGACCACGGCCTCCAGCATCGTGCGCAACGCGGCGGCGTTCTCGGCCGAGATCACCCGGTGGCTGGTCGCATCGGTGACCGGCGTACTGGTGCCGTCGGCGCCGACGATCGCCCGGACCAGGTGGGGCTGAACATAGAGGCCTCCGTTGGCCACGGTCGCGTAGACCGCCGCCATCTGCAGCGGCGTCACCGAGATGCCGTGTCCAATGGGGATCGATCCATAGCTGGTGGTGCTCCAGTTGGCCGGCGGCTGCACCAGCCCGGCCGACTCGCCCGGCAGGTGCTCCGCGGTGAGGCTGCCCAGCCCGAGGGCGCGCTGGTACTGGTACAGCTTCTGTGCTCCCAGCCGGTCGGCCATCGCGATGGTGCCGATGTTGGACGAGTAGGCGAGGATGCCCGGCAGCGTCATCTCGGGCTTGGCGTGGTAGTGCGTGTCCGTGTACGTCTCATCGCCCTTGGTGACCGAGGGCGTGACATGGATGATCGAGTTGGGGGTCACCACGCCCTCCTGCAAGCAGCCGGCGAAGACCACTCCCTTGTGGACCGAGCCGGGCTCGACCACCCAGCCGCTGGCGTTGTCGACCCGGTCGGAGTCCCGGTAGCCGAACGGGCGCGCCGCATCGTAGAACGGGTAGCTGGCCTGGGCGAGCACTTCTCCGGTCCGCACATCCAGCACCACCGCGGCGCCGATGTCCGCCCGCGCCTGGCGCAGCCGCTCGCCGAGGATCCGCTGGATCTCGAACTGGAGATCACGATCGATGGTGAGCTGGATCGACCGGCCCGGCCGGGCCGGCGTGGTCTCGTGGAAGCCACCCGGGATCTCGTGGTCGAGGTTGACCGTCCCCGCGGGCTGGCCGATCTCGAAGGTCCGGGTGCCATCGACCCCGGTCAGGACCGGGTCATAGGCCGCCTCGAGTCCGGCCAGGCCGGTGAGGTCGCTGCCGGTGAAGCCGAGCACGTTGGCCGCGAGATCGTGCCCGGGGACCACCCGGCTCTCGTCGCGCACCACGCCGATGCCGTCGAGCTTGAGGGCGCTCACGGCGTCGCCGGTCGCCACCGGGGCCCCGCGGGCGAGGTACTCGAAGCGCACGGCGGTGCCATCGGAGCGCCGGTGCGGGATCAGTTTCGGCAACAGGTCCGAGCGGGGGATGCCGAGCACCGCCACCAGCGCGTCTGCCGTCTTCACCGGATCCTTGATCAGGCCGGGATCGGCGAAGACGTACCGGGCCTCGGCGCTGCCGGCGAGCAGGGCACCGTAGCGGTCGAGAATACTGCCGCGCGGCGCCGGCAGCTCGACCTTCTCCAGCCGCAGCGCCAGCCCCTCCCGGGCCAATGCCGGCGCCTCGGTGATCTGCATCTGGACCAGCCGGCCCGCGATGACCAGGAACAGTGTCAGGATCAGCGCGGTGCCCAGGCGAAGCCGCCGGGCCTGATCGGCGAGACCGGACGGCGAGCGCACGATGACCCGCCGCGCCGCCGACGCTCGGCGGGGCGGCGCGGTCCGGGCGGTGGCTCGCCGCGCCGTCGCTGTCCGCGCCGTCGCTGTCCGCGCCGTCGCCGTGCGCGCCGTTGCCGTGCGGGGCGTCGGGGTCCGGGCGGTCGTGCTCCGCGCGGTGGCGGTTCGCACCGTCGCCGTCCGGCTCGCGGCGGTGCTCGCCGAGGTCCGGGCGGTCGCGGTCCGGGCAGTCCCGGTCCGGGCAGTCGCGGTCCGGTCAGTCGAGGTCCGGTCAGTCGAGGTCCGGGCGGTCGCGGTCCGGGCAGTCGCGGTCCGGGCGGCGCCGCGGCGCGGCGGTGCTGCGCCGTCCACATCGGAGACCACGCTCAGCGATGGGCGACCGGGATCGGCGGGTGGCTCGGACACCGTGCGCCCACGCGGGTGATAGCCCCGCGCCTGCGTGATCCTGTCACTGGCCCGTCGCGGCGCCTCAGGCGCCGGATCACCGGCGCCGGAGCGCTCAGAGCGGCGGGCCATCGGCTACCGGCCCGGGTCGCCGGCGGCGGCGTCGACCGCGGAGCGCGCGTGCGCCGGTTGGGGCACGCCGACCACCCGGCCATCGGGCAGGTTGAGGAAGGCGGGCGTACCCGCGGGCACCAACCCCAGGCGAGCCGCGGCCGCGCTGAGGCTGCCCGCCGACTCCCGGTCGGCCAGCTGCCCGTCCAGCTGCTGCTCCTGCAGGTCCAGGGTGGCCTGTTGAGAGCGCAGGTTGTCCAGCCGGAAGGAGTTCTCGTTGATCTTTGTGTTGAGCACCAGGACCCCGAGCACGCCGAGGGCCACGATCCCGACCATGAGCAGCACGAACGGCGCCCGGGGCAGGGCCACCGGCAGCGGTGCCGGCGCGGACTGCTCCGCCGGCACCGGGCTCGCCGCTTCGGCGTAGCTCGGCGCGACCGGCCCAGCCAGGTCCGGGTACCCGAGCTGGAGCGCGTTCGCCCCGTCGACCGCCGGGTACCCCGCTGCCCGCCGGGCATGCTCGCCGCGCGGCCCCGCCGCGGTACGCCGGCTCGGGCGGGCCGGCGGCGTGCTCGTCCGGGTCGTGGTCGTGGTCATGCTGCCTCCTGCGCGCCAGCCGGCGCGTTGTCGGGTGTCATCGCTGTTCCCCCTTGTCGGTGCCCTCGGGCCCGGGCGCGGCGTGCCGATCGCGTCGCCGGCCGGGCGGTACGCCGGGTTGGTGCATGGCGGCGACGCGGCGGGTGCTCGCCTGCGCATCGATGCGCTGGGCCGCCCGCAAGCGCGCCGACGCGGCCCGCGGATTGGCGGCGAGTTCCGCCTCATCGGGCTGCTCGGCGCCGCGGGTGAGCAGCCGCAGGCTCGGACCGGCACCCGGCGGCACCATCGGAAGCTCGATCGGTACGTTCATGCGCACCCGCTCGGCGAAGGCCCGCTTGACCAGGCGGTCCTCGAGCGAGTGGTAAGCGAGCACGACGATGCGCCCGCCGACGGCGAGCGCGTCGAGCGCGGCCGGCAACGCCGCGGAGAGCGCCGCGAGCTCCCCGTTGACCTCGATCCGCAGCGCCTGGAAGGTCCGCTTGGCCGGATGGCCGCCGGTGCGCCGGGTCGCCGCGGGGATGGCGTCGCGGACCAACTCAGCCAGCCGGGCCGTCGAGGTGATCGGGCCCCGGGCCCGCTCCCGCACGATGGCCGCCACGATCCGGGTGGCGAACCGTTCCTCCCCGTACGTGCGCAGCACCCGGACCAGATCCGCGGGCGGGTAGGAGTTGATCACATCGGCGGCGCTCACGCCCCCGGAGGAATCCATGCGCATGTCCAGCGCCGCGTCGCGCGCGTAGGCGAAGCCCCGATCCGGGTCGTCCAGCTGCATGGAGGAGACCCCGAGGTCGAACAGGACGCCGTCCACTGTGTCCACCCCGAACCGGTCGAGCACGTCACGAAGCTGGTCGAAGACCGCCGGTGCGGTGTGCAACCGGCCGGCGTAGGGCGCCAGTCGCGCGTTGGCCAGGGCAAGCGCACGGGGGTCGCGGTCCAGCCCGATCAGCGTCAGGCGCGGATGGGTGGCGAGCAGCGACTCGGCGTGGCCACCCAAGCCGAGGGTGGCGTCGAGCATCGTGGGGTGGGCGCCGCCCAGCGCCGGGGAGAGCAGGTCGAGACAGCGCTGGAGCATGACCGGCGTGTGCCGCCACGCGCCGCCGGGCTGGCGACCGGCGCCGGGCACCTGCGGGCCCGGGACAGCATGATGCTCCCCCACTGTCACCCCCTTTGTTGCCGCCCCTTGGGTGCGGCGACCCCCGTCTGGTCAGCCCCCTCGGGTGTAGCGACCCCCGTTGGTGCAGCCCGTTCGTGCAGCCCGTTGGTGCGCCCGACGCGCGGAATATGGTGCGCGCGGGCGGCGAAGCTCGGCCGATGCGGCGCCCCGGTGGCCGTACCGCCAGATCCCCACCCGCTCGCTCGCGCCTGGCACCGGGGAAGGAATGTCAGGAGCCGGTGAGCGGCTGGAGATCTCGCGGTACGGACCCGGGGCCCGGCCGGCCGACCTCCGGCGGGCGGTTACAGCCCGCCGGGCAACACCCCTTCCTCGATACCGGCGAACGCGTCCTCACTCGTCGCCAGGTAGGTGTCCCATGCCTGTTGATCCCAGATCTCCACCCGGTTGCTCGCCCCTATCACCACGACGTCCCGGTCCAGGCCGGCGTACTCCCGCAGATGCGCTGGGATGGTCACCCGGCCCTGCTTGTCGGGCACCTCGTCGTGGGCGCCGGCGAAGAAGACCCGGCCATAGGCCCGGGCCGCCTTGTGGGTCACCGGTGTTGTTTCCAGCTGTTCGGCCAACCGGCGAAACTCCGCCGTGGGAAACACGTAGAGACAGCGCTCCTGTCCCTTAGTGATCACCACGCCACCCGCCAGGTCTTCCCGAAACTTGGCCGGGAGGATCAGCCGACCCTTGTCGTCAAGGCGCGGTGTATGGGTGCCGAGAAACACGGACCCACCCCCTCCGCCCCATGCCGTCGTTCCCGTCCGGTTCGCACGCTCACCGAACTGCGGTCCCCCGGGGCCGGCGGACCTCCCGGTCTCGCCATTGCGCCCCACTGTACTCCACTTCCCCCCACCGTCAACCCGGATCCACCGCAATTTGTCTGGCTCACGATGCAGGTGCGCAGGTCAGAAGGGGTACGGGTGGGTGGAGGGTGAGCCCCGGCGGACCAGCCGCCGGGGCTCACCAGATCTGGGCATAAGCCCATATATCACTAGGCGCAGGGGCCAGGAATCGGACGCCTGCCCGCTCAGTGGAGCAAAGTGGAGTCCACCCCCGCCTCTCCCGTCGATCTAGGGCTTATGCACATAGTTCGATCTCCAATCAGTGGCCTAAGCCCTAGATCGACGAGGAAGGGGAACGGCGGGTGCTGGGCCAGCCTCAGACGAGGCGCCGGAACACGACGTTCGAGGTCCAGATCCGGTGCCGGCCGACGGTCGTGCCGGCGTGCGGCGCGTCGTACATGTAACCCCCACCGGCGTAGATGCCGGCGTGGTACCCGTAGCCGCCGCTGACAAAGATGACCAGGTCACCAGGGCGGGCCAGGGCCCGCGAGACGGACCGGCCGAGGTAGCGCTGTGCGTTGGCGTTGTGCGGCAGCCGTACGCCCACCGTCCGGTAGGCGAACATGGTCAGCCCGGAGCAGTCGAACGTGTTCGGCCCGGCGGTGCCGTACCGGTACCACTTGCCCGACTGGGCCGCCGCGGCTGCGAGCACGCGGGCCGCCCGTACCGCCGACGTCACAGGCTTGACGGTGAGCAGCAGGGTGGCCGATGAGGACGAGCCGAACGGGGTGATGCCGGGGTAGGCGAGCCGGTACCGCACCGTCGCATGAGGACGGACGTGGAATACGGCGTAGCCGGTGCCCGACGTCCTGGTCGACACGAGCGTCCGCCAACTCGACCCGCTGCCCTGCTGCAGCGTTACGGTCTGCAGGTTGATCCGCTGGTAGTAGCCGAAGTTCACCTTGCCGACCAGACGAACCGAGTCCCCGGCGTAGGCCGCGGAACGGTCCGTCCACAGGTAACTGAGGGTCGGGGTGAGCCCGGCCGTGGTCACCACGGTGGGCGCCGATGGTGCGGTGCTCGCAGCGGCCGGCGTCGCCAGGGCAGTCGCCGTCGCCGCCAGACCGAAGGTGGCCAGCGCAACCCCGCCAGCCCGGCGCATCCGCCGAACAGTGATAGACACGTGTGATTTCTTTCCGGAACGCCTCCGAGGACGGCCGACGCGGTCTGAACCCCGGTCGACCCACCGCACCGTGATGCGGTAGCCCCCACGAGCGCATGGTCGCCGTCGGCGTCCCGGCCGTGGTTCCCCACTCCTGCCCGTACTCCTGGTCCACTGTGCTCGGTCCACCTGTGCCACCGGGGCGGGCAGGGCGCGGCGTGACCCCGGTCGGCACTCGGCGCCCCGGGATCGGGGCGCCGGCCACCCGTGTCTACCCGACGACAGTGGCCACGGTCCGCGCCCGATCACCTACGATCCGTGGTCGAACCATTTCGATCTCTGCTGGCCCGTCCCGCGACGACCGACTTGTGACTACGCAGCGCAGCTCCGCGATGACCTCACGTCTATCGATCGACGTGAAGATACTCACAGGATTGGTCCGCTCAGTCGAACAGGCGATCGCGGCGTTCACCCATGAAGCGGGAAAGTCCGGCACGCCCTCCGCGACACCGGATCCGGCCGCCGGCGACCGGACGATACTGTCTTCGGGTGAGCAGTGGGGACCTGCCGTTTCGGGCCAAAGTCGCCTCGTCGGTGTCAAAAACCGCGGCGGCGCTGTCCCGGGTGGCCGGCCGAGGTGACGGGTCGGTCATCGGCGGCTGGATCGGGCTGAAAATCGACCCCGACCTGCTCGCTCACCTCGCCGCCGGCCGCCAGGTGGCGCTGATCTCCGGAACCAACGGCAAGACGACGACGACCCGGCTCACCGCCGCGGCCATCGGCGTCCTGGGCGAGGTCGCGACCAACTCCTTCGGCGCCAACATGCCGACCGGGCACACCTCCGCGCTGGCCCGGGCCGGGCGGACGCCGTACGCCGTGCTCGAGGTCGACGAGCATTACCTCGGCCAGGTCCTCGGCGCGACCACCCCGCGGGTGGTGGCCCTGCTGAACCTCAGCCGCGACCAGCTCGACCGGGCCAAGGAGGTCGCGATGATGGCCGCCCTGTGGCGCGATGCCCTTCGCGGACAGGACACCCACGTGGTGGCCAACGCCGACGACCCGATGGTGGTCTTCGCCGCCCGGGACTGCGCCGACGTCACCTGGGTCGCCGCCGGCCAGCGCTGGCATGACGACTCCTGGGTCTGTCCGGAGTGCGGTTCCCACATCGAACGCCGCCGCGAGGACTGGTTCTGCACCGGTTGCGACCTCCGCCGCCCAAATCCACAGTGGAGCATCGATGGCGACGCCGTGGTCGGCCCGGACGGCGAGCGGCACCCCATCCAGCTACGGCTGCCGGGGCGGGTCAACCGGGCGAACGCGGCCACCGCCCTCGCGGTGGCCGCGCATTTCGGCGTAGCGCCGGACGACGCGCTTCCCCGACTGGCCGAGGTTGCGTCGGTGGCCGGCCGGTACGCCACCGTGGAGCGGCACGGGCACACGATCCGGCTGTTGCTGGCCAAGAATCCGGCCGGCTGGCTCGAGGCGTTCGATATGGCCGAGCCGGCGCCGACGATACTGTCGATCAACGCGCGCGACCCGGACGGACTGGACACATCGTGGCTGTACGATGTGGACTTCGCGCCGCTGCGCGGCCGGCAGGTGCTGGTCACCGGAGACCGGGCTCTGGACCTCGCGGTACGCCTGCACGTGAATGACGTCGCGTTCGAGCACGTGCCGTCGTTCGCCGCCGCGCTGGAACGCACGCCGGGCGGCCAGCTTGAGGTGATCGCCAACTACACCGCGTTCCAGGACATCCGGGCGGAGCTCGACCGTGTCACCTGAGCCGACCCGGGCCGAGTCGGCCCTACGCATCATCTGGATCTACCCAGACCTGCTATCCACCTACGGCGACCGGGGCAACATGCTGATCCTGGCCCACCGCGCCGCGCTGCGCGGCCTGCCGGTCGAAACCGTCGAGGTCCGGGCCGACCAGCCGGTGCCCGACCAGGGCGACGTCTACCTGCTCGCCGGCGGCGAGGACGGCCCGCAGGCACTGGCGGCGCAACGCCTCGTCGCCGACCAGGGGCTGCACCGCGCCGTCGGCAACGGGGCGGTGCTCTTCGCCGTCTGCGCCGGCTACCAGGTCGTCGGCGAGTCGTTCTTCGCCAAGGGCGAGCGCTGCCCGGGGCTTGGGCTGCTCGACCTCACCTCCGACCGGGGCGCCACCCGGGCGGTCGGCGAGCTCGCCGGCCCGGCCGACCCGGCACTCGGCCTGCCGACGGTGACCGGCTTCGAGAACCACGGCGGCCGCACCCATCTCGGGCCCGGACTCGCGCCCCTGGTCCGGGTGAGCACGGGGATCGGCAACGACGGCCACACCGAGGGCGCCTGGCGGGGCCACATTCTCGGCACCTACATGCACGGTCCGGCGCTCGCCCGCAACCCGGCCCTGGCCGATCTCCTGCTCACCTGGGCCACCGGGGCGACCCTGGGCTCGGTCGACGACAGCTGGGCCGACCGCCTGCGGGCCGAACGCCTGGGCACCCTGCGGGTCTGAGCGCGCCGGGCCGGCCGGATCCACCTGGGTAGCTACTCAGGTCCAGTCGAGTACGGCGGCCGGTCCGGCGCGGGTGCGGGTGGCGCGGTCATCGTCATCGGTCCTCTGCTCAGGGTGCTGGCGCCGGGGTCGACCCGGGGCGTCTTCCGGGTCAGCCAGCGGTGAACTGCGTCAGCGAGAGGGTGTTGCCGTCCGGGTCGCGAAACCAGGCGACGCGGTCGCCGTCGGGGGCGGTCCAGACCCCGGCCGGATCCTGGCCCATGCCCTCGTAGCGGACGAACTCGATCCCGGCGTCGGCCAGCTGCGCCACCATGGCCGCGATGTCCGGCACCTGCCAGCCGAAGACCGTGAACGGTTGCGGCTGCAGCTGCTCGACCTTGGTCACCCGCAACATCGTCGGGCCGGCGCGCAGCACACAGGCGAACGGTGTGAGCTGCTCAACCGGGAGTCCGAGCAGGTCGGCGAAGAACCGCTGCGATCGGGCCAGGTCGATCGAGGGCAGAAACGCCATGGGAGACGCCGAGGCGAGCATCGTTCCTCCAGGAGACCTCCGGCCGCGCCACGGTGCTCAGCCTACCGGGCGGTGGGTCGCCCGCGGGCCGCTGACAAGGGCTCGGCCAGGCACCTGGCGGGTGATGCCGGTGCGCGACCCCCGCAGCCGGCGCACAGCGAGGACGGCCAGGCTCGCGAGCACCGCGGCCGTGCAGCCGCCGAGGACGACGGTGCCGGGGGTCCCGAAGAGCTTGAGCGCACTCGCGGTGAGCACGATCACCAGCGCAGCGCGCACCACGCCGGCCGGGGCCCGCGATGACAGCCGGGCGCCGATCAACACGCCCGGTACCGAGCCGGCGAGGATCGTGGCCGCCAGATCCAGGCGCAGGTCACCGAAGAAGACGTGGCCCAGCGCGGCGGAGAGCACCAACGGCACGGCCTGGACGAGGTCGGTGCCGACCAGGTCATTCGGGCGCAACGTGGGATAGAGGACCAGCAGGATCACGATGATGAGCGAGCCGGAACCCACCGAGGTGAGGCCAACGACAAGCCCGCCGGCCGCGCCGAGCAGGGCGGTGGGCAGCGGCCGCACCCGTACCAGTGCTGGCTCCGCCGGCGGCCGACCCCGGCCGATGACCAGCTTGATGACCAGCCCGGCGGCCGCCAGCACCAGCGCGACTCCCAACGCTACCTGCACCGTCTGCGCGACGGCCGGACCGCTCGGCAGCAGCCGGATGAGCAGGACACCGAGGAACGCGCTCGGCACGCTCCCCAGGCACAACCAGCGCACCAGCGCCCAGTTCACCGTGCCCCTACGGGCATGCACCAGACCACCGAAGGGTTTCATCACCGCGCTGGCCGCCAGATCGCTCGACACCGCCGCCAGCGGCGGGATGCCGAAGACCAGCACCAGCAAGGGCGTCATCAGCGCACCGCCGCCCATGCCGGTGAGGCCGACCACCACGCCAACGCCGAGTCCGGCGCCAACGAGTACGAGATCCATACGCCTGATTCTCCAGCGCCTCAGCCGTATTGTCTATCTTCCAGATTGCTCTGATAGACAATACGCCAGGTCGGCCCGGCAGGCAGCAGCCCACGCCGAACGGTTGACCGGGATGCCGGCACCGCGCACGATCTCGGCATGGGTGATCACACTCCGGCACCGCCGGCGGCCCGGAGGTTCCTCTTCGACCGCCGCCCCGGGCTCCTGGTGGCGATCGCGTTCGGGCTGGCCGTCGCCGATGTGGTCGCCGCCGCGGTGGACCGCCCCGACCCCGATCCGGTGCGCCCCCACCTGGGGCCGGTGTCGGTCTCGATCATCGTCGCCGGGGCCGGCATGGTGCTGCTCATCCGGGCGCTGGTGCTCTTCGTCCGGGGCCGGCGGCCAGCCCGCCTGGTCATCGACGGTGGCTCCTTCGTCGCCCCGACCGCCCCGGTCATGGGGTACCTGACTGCGGGCTTCGTACTGCTCGCCGGCGTGCAGGGTGCCGGTGTCCTCGACGACTGGCGGGGCCAGGCCGTCAGCCCGTACCGGCCGCACCTGTTCGCGGGCGTGACGACCGGCTCCACGGCGATCGCCGCCCTGCTCGTCGTGATCGCGGTCGTCTACGTCTGGGCCGTGATCTCCGGGCGTCCCCAGCTACGGCTCACCCCGCACGGGCTCGAACACCGCGACCTGGCGCGGACCCGACGGATCACCTGGGAGGCGATCGTGCGGGCCGCGCTCGCGCCGCCGGCCGGACGGGGTCGACTGGTCCTCCTGATCCGCCACCCCGGCTCCCGGGTGCCGCCCGGGGTCGGACAGCAGGTCTCCATCACCGACAGCTTCCTCGACGTCGACCCCGAGTTTCTCGCCGACGTGATCGCACACTATGCCGAACAGCCGGCCGAGCGCCCGGACATCGGGGCTCCGAGCGGGTACGACCGCCTGGTCGCCGCCCTGCCGGCCGCCGAGCCGTTGGCGTAACGCGCAGGCGACTCGGGCTGGGTGCGCCGGACCACGGCGACCCCGGCCGGCCGAGATTATCGACGACCTTGACCGTAGTGAATCGAGCTGCCTAACCTGAGGCCAGCCCGTACCGGTCCCCGGTGGGCCATCTCTGCCTGCTCACCCGGAGGTCAGGTGCCGATCGGCGTCGTCGAGAAGAGCATTGTCATCGCCGCGCCGGCGGAGACCATCTTCGACTTCATCGCCGACCCGACCAGCCTGTCGATCGTGTGGCCGGCGATGACCGAGGTCCGCGAGGTGACCCCGAATCCCCTGGGCGGGGCCGACTTCTCCTGGACCTACCGGATGGCCGGCATGCGCTTCGACGGTCACACCAGGATCACCGGGTACGACCGGCCGCGGCGGTTGAGCGGCGTCAGCACATTCGGCATCACCAGCGCGGTGACCTGGACGCTGCGGGCCGAGGGGGCGCGCACGGTGGTCACCATGTACGGCGAGTACGACCTGCCGCCGAGCCCCTTCCGGAAGATCGCCAAGCCGTTCGTGATCCGGGAGAATCTCAAGGAGGCCGAGCTCATTCTCACCACGATCAAGGAGAAGCTCGAGGGCTGACGTACCGCCCTGCTCCCCTGGTCCGACCGCCCAATAAGTGTTGGACAGTCACGCCGCCACGCGCTACAGTCCCCAATATGTCTTTGGGAGTCACCGGGCGGACCGCCGAGCTGCGGGCGCTGGCCCACCCCTTGCGCCTGCGGATGCTGTCGCTGCTGACCGGCGCGGCGATGACCGCGGCCGACGTCGCCCGCGAGCTGGGCATCACCCATGCCAACGCGAGCTACCACCTGCGCCAGCTGCTGGCCGCCGGCGCCATCGAGACCGCGGGCGAGGAGCGGATCCGTGGGGGCATCGCCAAGCGGTACCGCTACCGCCCCGGCCAGCCGGGTTTCGGTGACGATCCGCGCGGGCGGGTCGCGGCGTACCAGGCGCTGGCGGCCGAACTGCACCGCCGCGCGCCCCTGGTACGAGCCGGGGGCCCGTCCCACTTCACCGACGCCGACCTGTGGGTCGATCCGCAGACCTGGGCCCGGGTACGCGATGCCGTGCACGCTGCCTCGCGCGAGCTGCACCTCGCCGCGCAGGCGCCCCGGGCCGCCGGCACGATCCGGGTCAACGCGACCATCGCCCTGTTCGAGATGG
This sequence comes from uncultured Actinomycetota bacterium, assembly GCA_963753485.1. Classification (GTDB taxonomy): domain Bacteria; phylum Actinomycetota; class Actinomycetes; order Mycobacteriales; family Micromonosporaceae; genus CAWDLX01. The sequence goes on from CAVWCL010000001.1 coordinate 508,913, forward strand.
AGCCGCAGGGATGAGCGACGACGCGCTTCCCTCCGCGGAGGAGCCATCAAGGACCGACGACGCGCTTCCCTCCGCGGAGGAGCCAGGATGACCGGCGCCGCCCTGGCCCCGTTGCGCCACGCCCCGTTCCGGTACCTCGCGCTGGGGCGCACGATCAGCATGCTGGGCAACGCGGTTGCCCCGATCGCCCTGGCCTTCGCGGTACTCGACCTGACCGGCTCGGCCGGCGACCTCGGCCTCGTCGTCGGCGCCCGGTCACTGACCAATGTGGTCTTTCTGCTCTTCGGCGGCGTACTCGCCGACCGCCTGCCGCGCCAGCAGGTCATGGTCGTCTCCGGCGGGCTGGCGTCGCTGACCCAGGGCCTGGTGGCCTCGCTCGTGCTGACCGGCGCCGCGACGGTGCCGCTGCTGATGGCGCTGGGCGCGGTCAACGGTGTCGTGAGCGCGTTCGCGTTTCCCGCGACCGCCGCGCTGGTCGCCCAGACGGTGCCCCCCGACCTGCTCAAGGCGGCCAACGCGGTGAACCGGTTGGGGATCAACGGCGCCATGATCGTGGGAGCCTCGGCGGGCGGCCTGCTCGTGGCCTCCGTCGGCCCCGGCTGGGGGCTGGCCGTCGACGCGGCCACGTTCGGACTCGCGAGCGTCTGCTTCGCGCTGGTACGCGTGCCCGACTACCGCACCCGGGCCCCGCGGCGCGCCAGCGCGCTGCGCGACCTGCGCGAGGGGTGGAGCGCGTTCGCCGGCCATACCTGGGTCTGGGTCGTGGTGCTCGGGTTCTGCTTCTTCAACATGGCGACCGCCGCCGGCCGCGGTGTCGTCGGCCCGGTGCTCGCCGACCAGACCTTCGGCCGCCAGGCGTGGGGGTACGTGCTCGCCGCCGAGACCGCCGGCATGGTGCTGGGCGCGTTCGTCGCGATGCGGCTGACGGTGCGGCGGCTGCTTCGCCTGGGGGTCGTCTGCTGTCTCGGCGAGGCGACCCTGCTCGCCACCCTCTCCCGCGCGCCGCAGATCGCGCTCGTCCTCCCGGTGGCGTTCGTCGCCGGACTCGCCATCGAGCAGTTCGGCATCGCCTGGGAGGTCTCGATGCAGGAGCACATCGCGCCGGCCATGCTCGCCCGGGTCTACTCCTACGACGCGCTGGGTTCCTTCATCGCGATCCCGGCCGGGCAGGTGCTCGCCGGCCCACTCATCGTGGCGACCAGCACCTCGATCGCGTTGACCGTCGCCGCCGCGGTGGCGCTGCTCGCCGTCGCCGGCATGCTGGCCAGCCGCAGCGTGCGAACCCTGGAACACCGTCCGAGTCGCGCGCCCACCCCGGTGCCCCAGCCGGCGAACGCCACGACGCTGGTATCGCCGGGATAGATCAGCCCACGATCACCTTGGCATAGCAGCGGGTCTGCTACCGGCTGGACCAGTCGACGGGCGGCCGGGCGGCCTGGATGAGTGCGGCGTTGCAGGCGCTGAAATGGCGGGTGCCCCGAAAGCCCCGCGGGTTCATCGGGCTGGGGTGCCCGGCTTCGAGGACGACATGCTGCGCCCCGGTGACCAGGGCCGCCTTCTGCCGGGCGTACCCGCCCCAGAGGAGGAACACGACGCGCTCGGGCCGGTCGTTGACGGCTCGGATGGCCGCGTCCGTGACGTGTTCCCAGCCGCGCCCGGCGTGCGAGGTCGGCCGGCCGGCGCGGACGGTGAGCACGGCGTTCAGGAGTAGGACCCCCTGCCGGGCCCAGCCGCTAAGGTCGCCCGAGGTGGGCAGCGCCACCCCCAGGTCCTCATTGATCTCCCGAAAGACGTTTCGAAGCGAGGGCGGCACCGCCACGCCCGGCCGGACACTGAAACAGAGCCCGTGCGCCTGGCCTGGCCGGTGGTATGGGTCCTGGCCGAGGATCAGCACCCGGGTCTGGTCGGGCGGGCACAGCCGGAACGCCGCGAAGAGGTCCGCGCGCGGCGGGTAGACCTCCTGCGTGGCGTACTCCTGGTCGATGAACGCGCTGAGCCGGGCGACCACCGCCGGATCCAGGTACGGGCGCAGCGCCGCGCGCCACTCCGGCGGCAGCAGGTCGGTGAGGTCGGAACCGCTCGGCCGGCTGGAAGCCACCGCCCGACTGTAGGCCATACCCCCGTCGATCTAGGGCTTGCGCACACGAATGGAGATCGAACCATGTGCATAAGCCCTAGATCGACGGGGTGGGAGGTCAGATGACGATGCTCACCATCCGGCCGGGGATCACGATCACCTTCGTCGGTGTCCGGGCGCCCACGGCGGCGGTCACGGCCGCCAGCGCCGTCTCGCGCACCTGCGCCTCCGGCAGGTCCGCCGGCACCTCGATGCGACCGCGCAGCTTTCCGTTGACCTGCACCGGGTAGGTGACCGTCTCGGCCACCAGCAGCGCTGGATCGGCGACCGGGAACGGCTCGTAGGCCAGCGACTCTTCGTGGCCCAGTCGACGCCACAGCTCCTCGGCCAGATGCGGGGCCACCGGGGCGACCATCAGCACCAGCGGCTCGGCCAGGATCCGGGGGGTGCTCGCCGAGCTGATCGCGGTGGCCGCGTTGGTCAGCTCGATCAGTTTGGCCACCGCGGTGTTGAAGCGCAGCCCCGCCATGTCGGCCCGGACGCCGTCGATGCTGCGGTGCAGGATCCGCAGGTTCGCCGAGTCCACGGCGACGTCGGCGACCCGGGTCTGGCCGGTGTTCTCATCCACCACCAGCCGCCAGACCCGCTGCAGGAAGCGGTACGGACCGACCGCCGCCCGGGTCTCCCAGGGCCGGGAGACGTCCAGCGGGCCCATCGACATCTCGTACACCCGGAACGTGTCCGCCCCGTAGGCGGCGCACATCTCGTCCGGGGTCACCACGTTCTTCAGCGACTTGCCCATCTTGCCGTACTCGCGGGCGACCTTGCGATCCTGGTAGTAGTACCCGTCGGGCCGCTCGACCACCTCCTCGGCGGGCACGAACGCGCCGCGATGGTCGGTGAACGCGTACGCCTGGATCATCCCCTGGTTGAACAGCCGCCGGAACGGCTCGAACGAGGAGACGTGGCCCAGGTCGTACAGCACCTTGTGCCAGAACCGCGCATACAGCAGATGCAGCACGGCGTGCTCGACCCCGCCCACGTACAGGTCGACCCCGCCACAGTCCGATGGGGACTGTGGGCCCATCCAGTAGCGCTCGTTGACCGGATCGACGAAGATCTCATCGTTGTGCGGATCCAGGTAGCGCAGCTCGTACCAGCAGGAGCCGGCCCACTGCGGCATGGTGTTGGTCTCCCGGGTGTAGCGGCGGGGGCCGTCACCCAGATCCAGCTCGACCTCGACCCACTCGGTGGCCCGCGACAGCGGGGTCTCCGGTGAGCTGTCGGCATCGTCCGGATCGAACGTGCGGGGCGAGAAGTCGTCGACCTCGGGCAGCTCCAGCGGCAGCATCGACTCGGGCAGCGCGACCGGCAGCCCGGCCCCGTCGAACACGATCGGGAACGGCTCACCCCAGTACCGCTGCCGGCTGAACAGCCAGTCCCGCAGCCGGTAGGTGACCGCAACGGCGCCGGCGCCCCTGGCCTGCAGCCAGGCGATGATCGCCTCCTTGGCGTCGGCCACCCCCAGCCCGTCCAGGCTCAGCCCCGCCTGCGGGTTCGCCGAGTTGATCGCCGGACCGTCACCCAGGTACGCCTTGCCGTCGAAGTCGGCCGGCGGCGCCACGGTCCGTACGATCGGCAGGTCGAAGACCTCGGCGAACTCCCAGTCCCGCTCGTCCTGGCCGGGAACCGCCATGATCGCCCCGGTGCCGTAGCCGGCCAGCACATAGTCGGCCACGAAGATCGGGATCTGCTGGCCGTTGGCCGGGTTGGTCGCGTACGCGCCCACGAAGACCCCGGTCTTCTCCTTGCTCTCCGCGGTGCGCTCGACCTCGGTCCGGGTCGCCGTGAACGCCCGGTACGCCGCCACCGCCGCCCGTGGGGTGGCGTGCCCGCCGGTCCAGGCATCCTGCGAACCGGCGGGCCACTCATCGGTCGCCAGGGCGTCGACCAGCTCGTGTTCGGGGGCCAGCACCATGTAGGTGGCCCCGAAGACGGTGTCCGGGCGGGTGGTGAAGACCCGGATCGCCGACCCGCCGGCCGGGAAGTCGATGGTCGCCCCGGTGGACCGACCGATCCAGTTGCGCTGCATCACCTTCACCGACTCCGGCCAGTCCATCACGTCCAGGTCGGCCAGCAGGCGTTCGGCGTACGCGGTGATCCGCATCATCCACTGCTTCAGGTTGCGCTTGAAGACCGGGTAGTTGCCGCGCTCGCTGCGACCGTCCGGGGTGATCTCCTCATTCGCCAGGACCGTGCCCAGACCGGGGCACCAGTTGACCGGTGCGGTGCTGACGTAGGCCAGCCGGTGCTCGTCGACCAGCTGCCGCTGCTGGGTCGGCGACAGCTGCGACCAGCCTCGCCCGTCGGGCGTCGCGCGCCCGCCCGACTCGTACCGGCCGATCAGCTCGGCGATCGGTCGGGCCCGGTCCAGCTGCGGGTCGTACCAGGAGTTGAACAGCTGCAAGAAGATCCACTGCGTCCACCGGTAGAACTCCGCATCGGTGGTGGCGACCGACCGGCGGTCGTCGTAGGCCAGGCCCAGCCGGCGCAGCTGGCGCCGGTAGCGCTCCAGGTTGGCCTCGGTGGTCTTGCGCGGATGCTGCCCGGTCTGCACGGCGTACTGCTCGGCCGGCAGTCCGAAGGCGTCGAAGCCCATCGCATGCAGCACGTTTCGGCCGATCATGCGCTGGAACCGCCCGTAGCAGTCGGTGCCGATGTAGCCCAGCGGGTGGCCGACGTGCAGGCCGGCGCCGGACGGGTAGGGGAACATGTCCAGCACGAACAGCTTCTCCGCGCCCGCCCGCGGATGGTCGGGGTCGGCCAGCGGGCCGGTCGGATTGGGCGCCCAGAAGGTGCCGTGCTCCTCCCAGTAGTCCTGCCAGCGGGTCTCGATCTCGGTCGCCAGGCTTGCCGTGTACCGGTACGGCGGGATGTCGTCGGCGCCGTCCCGAACGGCCCGGTCGTCGGCGTCGCGGATGGCGTGATCGGTGCTCTCGTTCACTGCTCTCACCTCGGGGTCAGTCGGTCCAGGGCGGTACGGGGGCACAAAAAAGCCCCTCGCACAGGAGGGGTCGCCGTGCTGTCGCCGGATGGCGCATCAGCACGGCTGGGTAAGAAGCAGTGTCACCCTGGCCATGAGCACAGTGTACCGCGCTGCGCCATCGAGTTGGCCGGCCCCCGCGAACGCCCCGTTGGCTGGCCCCCCGCGACCGGCGCGTTAGCAAGGGCACCCTCTACAACGGATTCCGTTAAGAGGGTGCCCTTGCTAACACTTCACCTCATCCGGCTAGCTACGCCGGAGCTCCGTACACCGCGACCTCGGTCGAGTCCATGAAGTCACAGCCGCTGAACGGGCCGGGGCAGGTGCCGCCGGAGTCCGCCGTCTGCGAACCGATCATGGTCCACCGGACGAACCGCACACCCGCGGTGCTGCCACCAGCAAGCGGGACGCTGTTCATCTTGCCGCGGTTGGCTACCCCGAAGTGGCCCGAGTTGGCAACGACCCAGGTGGTGCCGTCGACCGACGTCTCCACCATGTAGTCGCCGGTGGAACCACTGCCGGCGTCACCGCAGTTGTTGCTGGGGTTGATCTGGATGTCGACCACGTTCACCGCGATGGGCAGGGCGATGACTGCCGCCTTCGGCTGAGGCAGCGGGTCGGCGTTGGTCGGCGAGATGCTCGCCCACCCGTTGCCCTGGGACTGGTCGATGAGTTGCGCCGCACCACAGCCGAAGCCGGAGAAGTCCGGTGGCGTGGCCGACACGATCGAGCCGCCACCGGCGGAGGCGGCCCAGTCACGACGCAGCGTCCAGTTGAGGGTCTGGGTGTGCGACGCGACCGAGAGGGTCAGGCTCTTCAGGTCGAAACCGGGACCCTTCGAGAAGACCTTCGGGTAGGTGCCCGGGATGATCCCCGGGATGGTGTAGTGGCCGGTCGCGTCGGTGGTGGCGGCGTAGTCGCCGGCGAAGCCGGAGTTGTGCCCGCCGAAGGCGACCACGGCGCCGACGACCGGAGCGAGCGAGTCGGCGTCGGTGACCTGGCCGGTCAGGGCGCCACGCGGCGTGTTCGCCGGCGGCGGGGTGCTGAAGTCCTCGACCGGGGTGGCGTCGTCGCCGTCGATTGCACCGGCGAAGAAGCCCATGCCACGGTGAGCGAACACCTGCCAGATCTTGGCCTGCTTCTTGCCGGCGTCGTTGACGAGGTCGGCCTGCAGGATCGAGTTACGCATGTCCAGGTAGGACGGGTTGCCCGGGGAGAGCTCCATGGCCCGGGTCACCAGGGACTCGGTCAGGCTCACGCCGATGGCCTTGCGCAGATCCCACAGCGTCTCCACCCAGATCTCACCGTCGGCGTGGACCTCGGGGCGGCCGATGACGCGGCCGAAGTCGCCGTAGGTGTAGCCGCCCGCTCCGGCGCCGGGGGTGCCGTGGCACAGGTCCGACGTTGAGCCGACCGGGCAGTCGATCGGTTGGGTACGGATGAGGTCGTTGCCCCAGCCCACGTACTCACCGACCCGCAGATCGCCATCGGCCGACGTGTCCTTGAACAGGCCGTCGTTGACGAGGAAGTCGAGCGCGTAGAAGTCGCTCCACGCCTCGCCCATGGCGCCGGCCTGGATGTTGCCCAGCGTCGAGACGCCCGAGGCGTCAACGACGAGGCGGTTGGACAGGCCGTGGGTGTACTCGTGGTAGACGACGTCAGCCTCGTCGCCGGAGTTGCCCGCGATGAAGGGGTCCTCGTCCGGGAACGCAGTGCCGCTCTGGTGGAACAGGTACATCTGCATCCGCGGCGACGTGCCGTCGGGCGGGGTGCCCATGTTGGCGTTGTCGACGTGGTTGCCGTCCGGCACGCCGCCGGCGGTGTTGGCGCCGTCGATGGCGTTGCCCTCGACCGCGTCACCGTCGACCGCTTCGAAGTTGCCGGCCGCCCGGGTGAAGCCGATCGGCGCCTTGTCCAGGTGGTCGTGCATCTTGGCGATGAAGTAGAACATCTGCACGGCGTTCTGGTTGGCGTTGGTCTGCCACGAGTTCGGGACCTCCGGGTCCCACGAGCAGACGAAGCCGGTGACACACGCGGTCGGGGTGAACGGGGTGAACGGGTACTTGAAGGACTTGTTCCCGCTCGGCGACACCTCCTCCGACGGCTGCGCGACGTCATCGTCGTTGATGTCCTTGTACACGTGCGCAACGTTGCCGGCCAGCCGCGGGGAGTTGTTCGGCAGCCAGTTGTTCTGGGCGAGGTTGACCTGATGCGCGGTGCCGCCCTTGGTGGCGCCAGGGTAGTTGTTCCACACCGTCGCGCTGTCCTTGGCGACGATGTTGAGCCGGAACAGGGTACGGCCGGTCTGGGCGTCGATCACGTGGACGAAGCCCTCGCGCATGGTCAGGGTCTGCCAGGCCAGGCGCGGCCCGGAGAGCGTCTGGAAGATCACCAGTGAGGCCTTGTCGCCACCGGTGAAGGCGGTTGCCCGGTCGCCGCTGGACGAGGTCCGCACGATCGAAGCCGTCGACGTGCCGAAGGTGTCCTTCACCGCGGCGTTGCGGGCCTGCGCGGCACTCAGACCGGGGCTGCCCACCGACGCCGGCAGGCTACCGAGCGGTGAGCCGTCGACCTGGATCAGGCGGCCGTCCTTGGTGACGTGCGCCTTGATGCCGTTGCCGAAGACCGGGACGCCTCCGACGCGTTGGATGAAGCTGAGGTGGTGGGTGCCCCCGATGTCGACGTAGTCCTGCCGCAGCTGCAGCCCGCTGACCTGGGCGGCGTTGAGGCCGAAGACGTCGGCACGAGCCCTGACGTAGTCGAGGGCGATCGACGCGGCCGACTTCCGGCTGGGCGTGGTGAGGAACCCGTCGAGCCGGCTGACCGAGCGAGGTGTCCGGGTCAGGGCGTCAACGTCCACAATGCCCTGGATGCCGAGCTGCTTGCGCAGGGCCCTCACCCCGGCGGTGGGGTGGGCCGCGATGTCGGCACTACGAGCGGCCAGCACCTTGCGAGCCGCGCCGTCCGACCGCGCGTCGTAGTTGGGCATCTGTTCGCCCGCGCCATGGAAACTGGCCTTCGCCCGTGCCTCCCCCGCGTTGGCGAGCCCAGCGGCCGGCACCATCGCGACGGCCACGGCAGCGGCGGCGGCAATCGCCAATGCCCGTCGCGGCCGGCGTCGAACCAGCGCCGACAGACTGTGGAGCATATTCATTCGGCCCCCTTTGGCCTGATGAGAACGGGTGGGCGCGAGCACGCGGACGGATCGCCCCACGACATGCTCGAGCCACACCCATGCATGTTGGACCTAGACGCATAACTGCCTACGCCAAGAACGACCTGCACCGATACGATCATCGGCGCTTCGTTACCGAGTCGCGACCTTGTAGGCGGTGACAACGTAACCGAAACCCCATCTCAGCGGTACAGGGCGTCCGCGATCACCGTCTCGACCGCCGCGGTCACCTGCCGGATCGGCACGTCGTTCGCCTCGGTGGTGCGCTCCAGGCCGAGCAACAGGTCCGATGTGGCCATGCTGAGCAGTAACGACGACTCCAGCCGTAGTACCCGCACCAGTCCACACAGGGCGGCCGTGCGCGCCGGCGGCAGGTCCCGGCCGTGAATCGCGAACCGCACCCGCGCCCGCACCCGGACCAGGTCGTCGGGGTCCTCGGCCAGGTACCGGGCCGTGGGCAACAGACCGAGTCGGCGGACCACGCTCCGGCGGACCAGGCCGGAGCCGGCCATCTGCTCGGCCACCCGCTCGTAGGCGCCGTGGGAGATCCAGCTGACCCAGGCCCGCGGCCCACACGGTGCCGTGTTGGCAGCGATGGCATCGACGGTTGCGTCGGTCTCCTCATCGCCGGTCGTCGTCGGGTCCACGACAGCCAGCCGGCCGTCGACCACCGCCACCCGACCGAGGAGCAGCAGATCGATCAGGGTCGCCCCGGCCAGTCCGGCCCCGACGTGCGCCTCGGGCGCGATCAACTTGCCGGCGTCGTCATGGGCCAACAGGAATACGTCATCCCGTAGCGACAACCGGCCCATGCAACGCGACGGTAATGCCAGCACCCGGCACCCGCTACGTACCCGGGTCTGGTGCCGCCGGCCCGGACGGCCAGGTCGGCCCGCGGTCACCGGGCCCGGGCCGACCGGACCCACGAATGCGCTGACCATTGGTTAGGGTGGCGTTACCGCCCCTCGGCACTCTGGCAATTCGCAGCTAGCCTTGAGGCGCTGAAGTCAAGGCTGGACATGCGCGACTGGTCGCCGGTGCCAGCGCCCTCGGATGAGGGCGCGCACGGACAGCGTGGGGAACGGTGGACACGAGGAGGGGCCGGTGACCACACCGCAACGCACCTTCGACGAACTCGGCGAGCCTATGCCGGCCGGCGAGTTCGAGACGACGGCGCAGGCGATCGTACGCAACATAGAGCAGGTCATCGAGGGTAAGAAGGCGACGGTCCGGCTGGCGCTGGCGGTGCTGCTGGCGGAGGGGCACCTGCTGATCGAGGACGTGCCGGGGGTGGGCAAGACCAAGCTCGCCAAGGCCCTGGCCCGGTCCATCGATTGCACGGTACGCCGGATCCAGTTCACTCCGGACATGCTGCCCAGCGACGTCACCGGGGTCAGCGTGTACAACATGGAGACCCGGGAGTTCGAGTTCAAGCCCGGCGCCATCTTCGCCAACCTGGTCGTCGGCGACGAGATCAACCGGGCCTCGCCGAAGACCCAGTCCGCCATGCTCGAGTGCATGGAGGAGCGGCAGGTCACCACGGACGGCGTCACCTACCACCTGCAGACGCCGTTCATGGTCATCGCGACCCAGAACCCGATCGAGATGGAGGGCACCTACCCGCTGCCGGAGGCTCAGCGCGACCGGTTCACCGCCCGCATCGCGGTCGGCTACCCCGACACCGCGGCCGAGTTGGCCATGCTGGACTCGCACGGGTCGCACGACCCGCTCGAGGACCTCGAGCCGGTCACCGACGCGGTAGCTGTCCGCCACATGATCGCCACGGTACGGGCCATCCACGTCTCCGACGCGGTCAAGCAGTACGCGGTGAACCTGGTCAACACCACCCGCGAGTCGACCGAACTCCGCCTGGGCGCCTCGCCCCGGGCCACCTTGCAACTGCTGCGCACCGCCCGGGCGGTGGCCGCCCTGGAGGGACGCGACTTCGTCCTCCCCGACGACCTGCAGACGCTCGCCGTGCCGGTGCTGGCGCACCGCATCATCCAGACGGCCGAGGCGCAGCTGAGCCGGCGGACCACGGACGCCATCGTGGCCGACGTGGTCCATCGCCTGCCGCTACCGACCGAACGGCAGCGGTCGCCGTACGACACCCGGAGGCGGTAGCCGTGCGGCAGTCGCTGCGAGGACTGACCACACGAGGGCGGTCGTTTCTCGCGGCGGCCGCCGCGGCCCTGCTCTCGGCGTTCGTGCTCGGGGAGCGGGACCTGCTGCGGGTGGCCTTCCTGCTCGCCGTCCTCCCACTGTTGGCCGCCGCGTATGTGGGGCAGACCCGCTACCGGCTCTCCTGCACCCGCACGGTCGACCCGGTACGGGTGCCGGTGGGCTCACCCGCCCGGGTCCTGCTGCGACTGTCCAACCTGTCCCGCCTGCCCACCGGCACGCTCATGCTCGAGGACCGGCTGCCGTATGCGCTGGGCAGCCGACCGCGGCTGGTCCTGGAACGGCTCGTCGGTCAGCGGGCGAGCACGGTCGCCTACAACGTGCGGGCCGAGGTGCGCGGCCGGTACGAGGTCGGGCCGCTCGTGGTGCGGCTGACCGACCCGTTCGGGCTCTGCGAGCTCAGCCGCTCGTTCACCTCGATCGGCAAGCTCACCGTGGTGCCCCAGGTGGTGTCGCTGCCCAGCATCCGGCTGGCCAGTGAGTACGCCGGCAGCGGCGACAGCCGGGCCCGCTCGGTTGCGGTACACGGCGAGGACGACGTAGCCACCCGCGAGTACCGCGACGGCGACGACCTGCGCCGGGTGCACTGGCGATCCACGGCGCGCGCCGGCGAGCTCATGGTCCGCCGCGAGGAGCAGCCGTGGGAGAGCCGGGCCACGGTGGTGCTGGACACCCGCCGCCAGGGCCACCGCGGGGAGGGCCCGACCTCCAGCTTCGAATGGGCCGTCTCCGCCGCCGCCAGCATCGCCCTGCACCTGCGGCGCAACGCGTACAAGATCCGGCTGGTCATGGGTTCGGGCGTCGACGTCGACGCGACCGAACGCGACGGCGAGGGTCCCATCCTGGACCACTTCGCCGAGGTCACGATGTCGGCCGCGAACGACATCGTGAGCCTGGTCGAACGGGTGAAGCGGCGCGGCGACGGCGGTCTGGTGATCGCCGCGCTGGGCGGGCTGAGCGCCGTGGAGGCCGAGTCGCTCGGCGCGCTGCGGGCCTCGGGAACGACCTGCGTCGCCTTGTTGATCGATCCGTCGACCTGGTTGAACCTGACCGACGAGGCGCGGGCCGAGGCCACCGCCGCCCACGAGGTCGCCGCCACCACGCTGCTGCGCACCGGCTGGCGAGTGGTCGGCGTGCAGCACGGCGACTCGCTCACCACCCTCTGGCCGATGGCCGCCCGGGGCGGACAGTCCTTCGCCTGGCGGGCCGCGATGGCCGAGACGGTCTCCACGGCGGCGGGGATGAGCCGATGAGACCGCGACACCCGATGGCCCTGGTCGCGGGTACGGCCACGCTGCTCGCCGCCTTTCCGCTCAGTACTGTCTTCGCCTCGCTGACCTGGCTGCTCTACAGCACGCTCGCGGTCGCCCTCATCGAGGGCGTGGCGATGCTGGTCCGCACCGCCCGGGGGCCGGTGTGGACCCAGGTGCTGGCGACGACGGCCACTTTGCTGATCTTCTTGACGCTCTGCTTCCCCAGCGGCCGCGAGTTCCTCCGGCTCTTCCCGACCTCGCACACCTTCGAGCACTTCAACGACCTGCTCGTGCTCGCTGGCCAGCAGATCCGCGAAGAGTCGGTGCCGGTGCCCGACCTCGACGGGCTGCTCCTGCTCACCACGGCCGGGGTGGGCCTGGTGGCGATCCTGGTCGACTTGGCCGCGGTCGGCCTGCGCCGACCGGCGCTGGCCGGGCTGCCGATGCTCGCGATCTACTCGGTGCCGGTCGCGGTACTGCCGAACGGGGTCTCCCCGGTGCCGTTCGTCTTCGCGGGCGTCGGTTTCCTGTGGCTGCTGGTGACCGACAGTGTGGACCGGGTCCGCCGGTTCGGCCGCCGGTTCACCGGCGAGGGCCGCGACGTGGACGTCTGGGAACCTTCGCCGCTGGCCGCGGCCGGCCGCCGGCTCGGCCTGGTCGGACTGATCGCCGCGATCGTGCTGCCGGTGGCTGTACCGGGCATCACCAGCGGTCTGCTCGACTCGCTGCGCGGCAACGGCGGCATCGGCGCGGGCAACGGCGTCGGCCCGTCCGGCACCACGGTCGACCTCTCCGCGTTCCTCACCGACCAACTGCTGCGCCGCGACAAGATCACCACGATGGTCAAGGTGAACACCTCCGACCCGGAGCCGTTCTACCTGCGCTTCGGGGTGGCCGACACGGTGCAGAAGAACGGCTTCGTGACCCGCGCACCCTCCGGCGCGGCCCTGGGTAACATTCCCGAGCTCGGGATACCGGACATCCCCGGCGTGACCGGCAAGCGGTATCGGGCCGAGGTCGAGGTGGCGCCGGAGTTCGCGATGCCATTGGCGCCCGCGTACCAGCAGGTCGTCGGCGTCTCCGGGCTGGACCGCGACTGGTTCTACGACGGCACCCTCGGCGAGGTCTTCTCCCGCGGCGGGACCTCGGCCGGCAGCCATTACACGGTCGACTACGTGCACCTGTCGTATACCCCCGACGCCCTGCGCACCGCGGACGCGCTCTCGGCGACCGAGCACCAGCTGGTCAATGTCCCCACAATCGCGCAGGTCACCGATCTGGTCAGCGGCCTGGTGGCGAACCGCTCAACCGAGTACGACCGGGTCCGCGCGGTCTACGACTACTTCACTCTGCCGAGCAACCACTTCGTCTACTCGGTGGTGGCGCCGTCGTCGAAGAGCGGCAATCCCATCCTCGACTTCCTCGACAGCCGGACCGGCTTCTGCACGCAGTACGCAGCGGCGATGGCCTGGCTGGTGCAGGTGGCCGGGTACCCGGCCCGGGTCGCGTTCGGGTTCACCAACGGGGCCGGACCCAACACCGCCGGCACCTACACGTTGACCAACTTCAATCTGCACGCCTGGACCGAGGTCTACTTCCCCGGCTTCGGCTGGATCCCCTTCGACTCCACGCCGGCCGGCTCGGTGACCGGCTCGGTGCAGTCGGCCTGGGCCCCGGATCCCCGCACGTCGCCCGGGCTGAACCCGTCGACCTCACCGGGCGCCCATCCCAGCGAGTCGGACGAGGACCCGAACTCGGTGCCGAAGACCGGCAACAGCCCCAACGACGGCGACAACAACGGCGCCGGCCCGCCGGTGAGTCCGTGGCTGGTCGGGGCGGCGGCCGTGATCACCTTCGCGCTGGCGCTCGGGTTGACGCCCGCGCTACGGCGGCGGACGTTGGCTCGGACCCGCCGCAGCCGCAGCGGATCCGTCATCGTGGTGGCGAATCGCGGACCGGTCGCCCTGGGCGAACTGGTGCTCGATCCGGCAGCCGCGGACACCGCGCGCCGCGATGCCCACGAGGCCTGGGCCGAGCTGCAGGATACGATGATCGACTTCAATGTCCCGGTGGACGAGGCGGAGACGCCCCGGTCCACGGCGGAGCGGCTGCGCGAGATGCTCGGCTCCGCCGCCACCGACCGGGATCAGCCTCGGGTGCTCGCCCGGGCCGAGGAGCGAGCCCGGTACGCCCGCATTCCGCTGCGTCCGGACGGGCTGGGGGCCGCGCTGCACACGATCCGGGGGGCACTCGCGCTGCGGGCGACGCGTTGGGAGCGGTTCGCGGCGGTCGTGCTGCCCCGCTCGGTGCTGCTGCACTGGCGCCACGCGCTGACCAACCGGGTCGCCACGATGGTCGCGACCGGCGCGCGGTTGCGCGCCACGCTGGGGTCGATCAGCCCGCGGCGGGCTCTCTCCCGAGCCACCCGCTGACCGCCGCCCGGGCCTCTCCCGGGCGCCCCCGCTGGCCTACGACAGCGCGCCACGGTGACCTTAAACAAGATCACCGTGGCGCGGGAGTCGAAATACGGGAGTCGAATGCGGCTAGATCTCGCCCTCGGGGCGGCGACGCCAGCGTTCCTCGAGGCGGTCAACGATGCCGCCCCGGCGCGGGGACTGACTGGCGCGGCGGGTGCCGGCGCCGGTGCCGCCCACCACCCGTAGCTCCGGTTGGCGACCGCGGCGGAACGCCTGGATGCCCAGCGCGGCCGCGGCCAACATGATCACGAAGCCGCCGACGCCGATGAGCGGATCCTTGCGGGCCACGCCGAATATCAGGACCGCGAGGCCGAGCACCACGGCGAAGGCCGCAATGATGATCCGCCGGCGCGCGTGGAAGCGCGGGTCGGTGGAGCGAACCGCCGAGGCGAACTTGGGATCCTCGGCCAACGACCGCTCGATCTGATCGAACAGCCGCTGCTCGTGTTCGGACAGCGGCACGACGCCCCTCCCCGGCCTTCGCGACCGGCCCCGGTCGGGCCGGCGGACCGCACGCAGCCGGTCGGCTGCATAAGCGCAAGTCTACGAGCGGCGCACGTGGTCGGAAAGCGGATCGAAGTCACGTTCTGTTCCGGGTCCGACTCAGCGGGATCACCCGTCGCCGGTTGCGAGCCAATTGTCCGGTGTCCCGGTGGTTGGCCCGGGTGGTCGGGGTGGGATCTCACCGGTCCCGGGTCGCCCGGATGGGATCTCACGCCGCGGTAGCAAGCTGGCCGGGCGCACCGCCGCACCGCCGAAGCGGGCCGCGGCCGCGTCGGCCGCTCTTTCGGCGTCGCGCCACCCGTGTTCGCGCTCGCCGAGCAGCAGCTGGCGTGGACCATCGGTGGCGGCAAGCCCCTCGACCCGTACCCCGATGAGCCGGATCGGGTCCCGCGGCGACAGCGCCTGGAACAAGGCCCACGCGCTGTCGACGATCTCATGTGCCACGTCTGTGGCGGCCGGCAACGTGCGGGAGCGGTTCAGGGTCCGGAAGTCGGCCAGCCGAACCTTGATCGCGACCGTGCGTCCGGCCTGGCCGGCCGCCCGCAGGCGGACCGCGACCCGGTTTGCCAGCGCCAGCATGGTGCGGCGCAACAACTCCACCTCGGTGACGTCGACATCGAAGGTGGTCTCGGCGCTCACCGACTTCTCCACCCGATCGGTCGCCACCGGGCGCGGATCGCGCGCCCAGGCCAGCTCGTGCAGGTGCCCGGCGGCCGCCTCACCGAGGGCCTGGCGCAGCATCGACGCCGGCGCCCGGGCCAGCTCGCCGACGGTGCGCAACCCCAGCGTCCGCAGCACCTCGGCGCTCCGCTCGCCGACGCCCCAGAGGGCCTCGACCGGCAGCGGGTGCAGGAACTCCAGCGCCCGGTCGGGCTCGACCAGGAGCAGGCCATCGGGCTTGGCCCGGGTCGAGGCGAGCTTGGCCATGAACTTGGTCGCGGCCACCCCCACCGAGCAGGGCAGCGCCAGCTCGGCCCGGATCCGGGCGCGCAGCGCGCTGGCGATCTCGACCGGGCGGCCGAGCAGCCTCCGGGCGCCCGAGACGTCCAGGAACGCCTCGTCGACCGAGAGCGGCTCGACCAACGGCGTCACCTCGGCGAAGATCGCCATCACGGCGCGCGATGCGGCGACGTACGCCGCCATGTCAGTCGGCAGGAAGATCGCCTGCGGGCAGAGCCGCCGAGCCACGCTGCCGGGCATCGCGCTGCGCACTCCGAAGGCCCGAGCCTCATAGCTGGCCGAGCTGACCACTGCGCGGGGGCCCGCACCACCAACCACCACCGGCTGCCCGCGCAGCTCCGGTCGTCGGCGTACCTCGACGGCGGCGTAGAACGCGTCCATGTCGACGTGCAGGATTGAGCAGCCGGAGTCGTCGGACGCCACGCCCGCAGGTTAGCCGGCGGTTACGACAGGTCCAGGGTGCCCGGCCGGGCTCAACCGCAGGTCCTTGGCGCCGGGCCCGGGCTCAGCGGCGCACGATCAGCAACGGGATCATCATCTCGGCCGGCGTGGCTGAACCGTGGAAGGCGATCAGCGATGCCACCTGCGCCGGCTCGCTCGCGCTCGCCAGCACCACGTAGTCGTCCTGGCAGGTCACCACCACATCGCCGACCCGCTCGAGGTGTTCGGCCGGTATCGGACCGAACCACCCCTGCGCGACGGCCTCCTCCCGGGGGGCCACCCAGGCGGCTGGGCCGAGGACAGCGCTCCAGGTGGCGAGGACGTCGCCGCGGGCGCCGGGCCGGGTGTGCAGATACCGCACCCGGGGCTCGCCGGCGACGACCCGGACACCCTCGCGCAGCCGCGGATCCAGGTCGAGATCGACGCGGTGCTGCGCCGGGACGTCGAGCTGGCCATGGTCGGCCGTGATCACCAGCGCGGTGTCCGAGGTCAACCCGTCGACCAGTCGGGTGATCAGCCGATCGGCGTCGGCAACCGCCCGCCGCCAGCGGTCGGAGTCCAGGCCGTAGCGGTGACCATAGCGATCGACGTCGGGTAGGTACCCGTAGACCAGACCAGGCCGCGCGGTGAGCCCGGCCAGCATCTGGGTGGCCAGAGTGTCCACATCGGACGCCTCGGCCCAGGTGCCGCCCCGGTACACGGCCACGGTGAGCCCGCTGCCCACGAACTCGGGCCGGACGACCACCCGGGTCTCGATGCCGGCCGCGGCCGCCCGCGCGAACTGGGTCGACAGCGGCTGCCACCGCTGCGGGTCGGGCTCGTCGCGCCACGCGGTCAGGTTCAGCACCTGGTTGGTGCCGGGCAGGTTGAGAAAGAAACCCAACAGCCCGTGTGACCCGGGCGGCGCACCGGTGCTCAGGCTGGCCAGGCTGGTCGGTGTGGTGGAGGGGAAGCCGGTGGTGAGGGTGCGGGCGCTCGCGCCGGCGAGCCGGTGGCCGGCGATCTCGGCGAGCACCGGCGCGTGCGGCGCGGCGAGCGGAAGCTGATGGTGGCCCAGTCCGTCAACCAGGAGCACCGCGACCGCACGGACCCCGGCCAGCGCGCCGGTGGCCAGCCCCAGCGGGTCCTCGGCACCGGGCACGCCCAACGCCGCGAGGACGCCGGGGAGCACGTCGGCCAGGCTGGCGACACCGTACGCCGGCCGGACCAGACCCCGCCCGGTCGGCGGCGCGGTACTCATGGCCGGCGGGCCAGCAGATGAAGCGCAGCGGCGATGTCGCGCAGCGGGGAGAGGACGGAGGCCCGCCGTTCGAAGGCGGCGAGTGCCTCGCGGTCGCGTTCGAGCACCGACCCGGGCACCAGGTCGGCGACCACCCGCACGCCGTGCACCTCCTCGACGACCAGGCCGGCCCGCTCGAGCAGCTCGGTGGCGCCGGGCAGGTCGAAGCGGCGGCGCACGGTGTCCGGCTGGCCCGCCGGGGCCGGCACGCCGTCGAGCAGCGCGGTGGCCGCGGCGAGCTGGCCGGCCATGGCCCGGGCCAACGCCGCGGCAACCCGGTTGGCGACCACGACACTGGCGGCTCCGCCGGGGCGCAGCACGGCCGCGAGGGCGGTGGCGCAGGCGTCGGGAAAGTCGACCTCCTCGAGCACGTTGTGGCAGAGCACGAGGTCGGCGCTGGCCGGTTCGATCAGGCGGGTCAACCGGTCGGCGTCTCCTTGCACCGCCAGTACCCGGTCGGCCACGCCGGCCTCGGCCGCGCGCCGGGTCAGGGCGGCCAGCGCGTCCGGGCTGGCATCGACGACCGTCACCCAATGCCCCTCCCGGGCCAGCGGCACGGCGAAGCCACCGGTGCCACCGCCGACGTCGACCACCTGCAACCGCGGCGTCGCCGCGGCCCGCCGGGCTACCTCGCGCAGCAGAACGTCCCAGACCACGGCGGTACGGGCAGCCGCGTGCGATCCACCCGGATACCCGCGCTCCACGCCGTCAGCCTAGCCAGCGCAGCCGGTGCGGCCGGGTTGGCCAGCGGTTCTAGTACGCGCCACGGCTGCGGATGACCGCGCCGACGGTCTTCCACATGATGGTGAGGTCGGCCGCGAGCGACCAGTTCTCCACGTAGTAGAGGTCGAGCCGGATGCCGTCCTCCCAGGACAGCTCCGAGCGGCCGCTGACCTGCCACAGCCCGGTCATGCCGGGCTTGACCAGCAGCCGGCGGGCCACGTCCTGGTCGTACCAGGCGACCTCGGTCGGCAGCGGCGGACGTGGGCCGACCAGACTCATGTCCCCGGTCAGCACGTTGATCAGTTGGGGCAGCTCGTCCAGGGACCACTTGCGCAGCAGGCGGCCGACCGGGGTGACCCGCGGATCGCGGCGCATCTTGAACATGAGGCCGTCGGTCTCGTTGAACTCCGAGATGGTGGCGAGCATGCCGTCGGCATCGGAGACCATCGACCGGAACTTGTAGACGTTGAACTCGCGCCCACCCAGCCCGACCCGGCGCTGGCGGAAGAAGACCGGTCCCTTGCTGTCGATCCGGATGGCGATCGCCAGCAGCGCGAAGAGCGGCGCCAGCAGCAGCAGGCTGAACAGCGCAAAGGTCCGGTCGACGAAGCCCTTCACTGCCTTGCGGCCACCGCTGAACTCGGGCGACTCCACGTGGATGAGGGGCAGCCCGGCGATCGGCCGGGTGTGGATGCGGGGGCCGGCCACGTCGGTGAGCGCCGGGGCCAGCACGAGATCGATGCCGGTGCCCTCCATCTGCCAACCGAGGCGGCGCAGGCGCCGGGCGGTGAGCTCGGCCGATCCGGTCACCGCGACAGTGTCCGCGGCGACCGCGGCGGCGGCGTCCAGGATATTGCGGAACGAGCCGACGACCGGGACGCCGTCGAGGTGCTGCGGCACCGGCGCGATCAGGGCATCCGGGATGCAGGCACCGACGACCTGATAGCCGGCGTACCACTCCCGGCGCAGTTGGTGGGCGAGTTCGATGACGTGCGATGCATCACCGACCACGAGCACCCGGCGGGACCAACCCTGCTCGCGGGAACGGGCCCGGTGCAGGCCGCGACGCGCGAGGTAGCGCCCGGTCGGCAGCAGTGTGGTGCCGGTGAGAAACGCGATCCCGAGAAACCCGCGGGACACCTGAACTTCAGCGAGGTAGGCGGCGATCGCCACCCCGCCGGCGAGCTTGAGGCTGGCTCCGACCACCCGGCGGTACTCGTCCGCGCCGTAGCCGAGAATGCGGTCGTCGTAGCAGCGGTTCCAGCCCAGCATCAGCGCCCACGCCGTGATCAGGGCGAGCCCGACCAGCACGTACGGGATGTCGGGGCGGGTCGCGTTGCCTTGGAACCGGGCCAGATAGCCGCCCCAGACCGCCAACGCGACCACGCCAATGTCGACGCCCACCAGCAGCCGCACATAGGCCCGCTTGCGGGCCCGGACGGCGTATGCGGCATTGGCCTGGGCCGCGTACGCCTCCCGGCGGAAGCTGGTGGTCAGCGTCGTCATAGGGCCGCCTCACAATGGATCGCCCGACCGCGTGAGGGACGCGTCGGAGCGTTCGGGGGTCGGGTGCCATTTTGCTGGGGCCACACCGGGGGGAGGGACATGGGACAGGAACCCGTCACTTTCGTGCAGGTGGAACGAGGAGGTGCCCGGTCGCCACGCTGGGGTCGGGATCGCAAGTTAGCATGCGGTCCCCTTGCTCCGGCGAACTCGAGGCATCGGATGTATGGCGCTTCCTTGACATCCTTTCGGACCGGTGGCGCTCCGACGCGAGGACAGGTCAGACTCGCACGAACTCCTAAAAGCCTTGAGTCACCTGAAATCTCGTGAACGTGACATCACGGGCATCACGAGCGCGGCAAGGTGGTCGGCGAGCAGGTTGACGACTCCGTCGACCCGCTCCAGCCGCCCCCGGATGAGCATGGCCGACGCGGTTCGAGCCACCCGGCGGTGGCGGTGCCAGAGCCCCGGCGAACAGATCACGTTGAGCATCCCCGTCTCGTCCTCCAGGTTGAGGAAGGTGATTCCGCCCGCGGTCGCCGGTCGCTGGCGATGGGTGACGATGCCGCCGACCAGCACCCGCTCGTCGCTCGCCACCGTCGGCAGGGATCCCACCGGCACCGCGCCGACCGCGGTGAGGTGGTCGCGGACGAACTGCACCGGATGCGTGTCCGGCGACAAGCCGGTGGACCAGACGTCGGCCACAATCTCCTCCACCTCATCCATCCCGGGCAGTCGGGGCGCACGTACTCCCATGGCCGTACCGGGCAGGCGGTCGGCGCGTTCCTGGGCGGCCGCGCCGGCGGCCCACAGCGCCTCCCGCCGGCTCAGCGGCTCCGGCAGCCCAGCGAAGGCATCCGCGGTGGCCAGCGCCTCCAGGTTGGCGGCGGTGAGCGGCCGACCGGTCCCGGCGATCCGGCGGGCCAGGTCCCGCATGTCCCGGTACCGGCCGTGGGTGTCGCGTTCGGTCTGGATGCGCTCGGCCAGTTCGGTGCCGATGGTGCGCACCTCGGCCAGCCCCAACCGGACCACCGGGCCGCCGTACCCCCACTGTGCCGGCGGTTGACCTGTCCCGCTGCGCGGTCCACCGGCGACGGTGGTCGGCTCCAGGATGGCGGCGGCACCGCTGGCGTTGATGTCCGGCCGGCGGACCTCGACACCGTGCCGGCGAGCGTCCTCGACGAGGGTCTGGGTGGAGTAGAAGCCCATCGGTTGGGCATTGATCAGCGCCGCGCAGAACGCCGCCGGGTGGTAGCGCTTGAACCAGGCACTGGCGAAGACGAGGTAGGCGAAACTCATCGCGTGGCTCTCCGGGAAGCCGTAGTTCGCGAACGCGGAGAGCTTGACGAACAGGTCGTCGGCGAGCTCACCGGTGATCCCGTTGGCTGCCATCCCCTCGTACAGTCGCTGGCGGAGCCGTCCCATCCGCTCCGCGGAGCGTTTGGAGCCCATGGCCCGGCGCAGTTCGTCCGCGCCCGCCGCGTCGAAGCCGGCAATGTCGATCGCCATCTGCATGAGCTGCTCCTGGAAGAGCGGCACCCCGAGGGTACGGGCCAGTGCCTTCGCCAGCTTGGGATGCGGCGGTACCGGCTTCTCCTTGCCCTGTTTGCGGCGGATGAACGGGTGCACCGAGCCGCCCTGGATCGGCCCGGGCCGGATGAGTGCGACCTCGATGACCAGGTCGTAGAACTCCCGCGGCCGCAGCCGGGGCAGGGTGGCCATCTGGGCGCGGCTCTCCACCTGGAACACCCCGACCGCATCGGAGCGGCACAGCATCTCGAACACCTCGGCGTCGTCGAGCGGCATCTTGCCAATGTCGATCGCGGGGTCGACGAAGTCCACCGCGTAGTGCAGGGCGGAGAGCATGCCCAGGCCCAGCAGGTCGAACTTGACCAGAGCGATCGAGGCGCAGTCGTCCTTGTCCCACTGCAGCACGGTCCGGTTCTCCATCCGGGCCCACTCGACCGGGCACACCTCGATCACCGGCCGGTCACAGATCACCATGCCGCCGGAGTGGATGCCCAGGTGGCGCGGGAAGGTGAGCAGCTCGTTCGCGTACCCGACGACATCGACCGGGATGTCGTCGACCTGGGCCGAGGCGACCGATCCCCAGCGGTCGATCTGTTTGCTCCACGCGTCCTGCTGGCCCGGCGAGTAGCCGAACGCCTTGGCGATGTCCCGGACGGCGGACTTCGGTCGGTAGGAGATGACGTTGGCCACCTGTGCGGTGTGGTGACGGCCGTACTTCTGGTACACGTGCTGGATCACTTCTTCCCGGCGGCCGGACTCGATGTCCACGTCGATGTCGGGCGGACCATCCCGCTCCGGGGCCAGGAACCGCTCGAACAGCATGCCCCACTTCACCGCGTCGACATTGGTGATCCACAGGGCGTAGCAGACCGCCGAGTTGGCCGCCGATCCCCGGCCCTGGCAGAAGATCCTCCGCTCCCGGCAGAAGGCGACGATGTCGTAGACGACCAGGAAGTAGCCGGGGAAGTTGAGCTGTTCGATGATCGCGAGCTCCCGGTCGATCTGCTCGTACTGCGCGGGGAAGTCGACCCGGGTGCCGTAGCGCTGCGCCGCCCCGGTGTAGGTCAGGTGGCGTAGCCAGGACATCTCGGTATGGCCGGCCGGCACCGGATAGTCCGGCAGTCGCGGGGCGATGAGGTGCAGGTCGAACGCGAGCTCGGCGGCGAGGCTCGCGGCGGTGGCGACCGCACCCGGGTACGCGGCGAACCGTAGCGCCATCTCGTCGCCGCTTCGCAGGTGCGCGGTGGCCGCGGCCGGCAGCCAACCGTCGAGCTCGTCGAGGGACCGGCGGGCCCGCACCGCCGCGAGCGCGGTTGCCAGCCGCCGTCGCGACGGGGTGGCGTAGTGCACGTTGTTGGTGGCTACGACCGGCAACCCGGCCTGGCGCGCCAGCGCGGCGAGGTCGTCGTTGCGCTCGCCGTCGGACGGGTCGGCGTGGTCGGTCAATTCCACGGCGACGTGGTCGGCGCCGAACAGCGCGGTGAGCCGGTGAAGCTCCCGCGCCGCGGCGCCCACCCCGTCGGCGAGCAGAGCTCGGAGCACCAGGCCCTTGCGGCATCCCGTGAGGACGAAGACGTGCCCGCGCAGCTGCGCCGCCAGCTGTTCCAGGTGATAGATCGGGCGCCCCTTCTCCTGCCCGGCCAACTGGGCCTCGGCGATGACCCGGCTCAGGCGCGCATACCCCGGCGACCCCCGCGCCAGCACGAGCAGGTGCGCCCCCACGGGGTCGGGCTCGCCGTTCTGGGCGGCGGGCAGGTCGAGGGAGAGCTCGGCGCCGAAGACGGTGGGCAGCTTCAGCTCCAGTCCCGCCTCGGCGAAGCGCACCACCCCGTAGAAGCCGTCGTGGTCGGTGAGGGCGAGCCCGGTCAGCCCGAGCCGGGCCGCCTCCTGGACCAGTTCCTCGGGATGGCTGGCACCGTCCAGGAAGCTGAAGTTGGAGTGGCAGTGCAGCTCTGCGTAGTCCACAGTAGACGTCTGCCGGATGAACTCCGGCGCCTGGTACCGCTGTCGTTTGCGGGTCCAGGCCGGGGTGTCCCCGCCATCGCCATGGTCGATGGTGATCGGATCGTGGACGATCTCCCGGGGTTCGAGCGGATGGCCGGAGAGCGCCCGCTCCAGGCGCGACCAGGGCACCGGTGGGTTGTCGAATCCCATCGCTCAGCCCACCATCCGGGAGCGGCGCCGCCCGCGATGCCGCCCGCCGGGGCAGCCCCGGCGCCACCGGCCGGGCCGCCCACGGTGCCGCCGGTCAGTCATAGCCCGCCTCCACGTGCCAGGCGCCGGCATGCAGCGCCACCAGCAGCGCCCGCCCGTCGGCGAGGCCGAGCTGGAAGCGCACCAGCCGCACCGCCTCGGCCGGCACCCACCAGCGCTCCTGGGCCGGCCAGGGCCCGGCCCACCCGGTCACCTCGACGGCGGGCTGCCGTCCTATCCGGACGGTCGCCGGCTCGCCGTTCATGGCCAGCCGGGCATCGACGCTCAGGGGCCGGCCCTCGGCGGTGATGACCTCCAGCGGCACCGGCTCGGTCAGCACCGTCGCCGGTGCCGGTGCCGGCAGCCGGCCCGGCCAGGGTGGCTCCACCTCCTGGGCCGGGGTGCGTTCATCGCCCCAGGGCACCAGCCGGATCCGCTCGGCGTACCCCCGACCGCCACCGAGCACCGCGGTGAAGACCGAGTCGGGGCCGAGCAGACCCTGGACCCGCACCAGTGCCCGGTGGGCCCGCTCGTCGGCCACCCCCAGCTCGCCCCAGAGCCCGGCCTGCATGCCCGCGTGCCGGACCACGCCGTCGGGGACGAGGCGCAGCCGGTCGATCCCGGCGGTGGGCCGGGCGAGCATCGAGCGGCTCAGCCGGGCCCCGGTGAGCCATCCGTCCAGTTGCCAGCGGACCCGGTCGGCCACCGCGGTCACGGCGAGGAGGCCGTCGTGACGCCACACCCGGTGCAGCTCCTCGCCGGCCGCGGTCCGGGCCTCGATGACGAGCCGGGTGGCGGCGAGCCCGTACCCGCTCAACTGTTCCGAGAGCCGCTCCGCGAGCGCCCGGGCGGCGAAGGCCGCCATGTCGACCCGGTCCAGCGGTGGGTCGTACTCGCCCGTCACCGCCAGGTCGGGCGGTGGCTGGCGGACCGCGAGCGGCTGATCGTCGCGGCCGGCGGCGAGCTGGTGCGCGTACGCGGCGTCGAAGCCGAAGCGGGCCAGCACGTCGCCCGCCGGCAGGGCGGTGAAGTCGGCCAGCGTGCGGATGCCCAGGCGGCGCAGCAGGCTGGTCAGCTCGGGGCGATCCAGGGTGGCGATGTCCATACCGGCCAGGAACGCGGGGGTCCCACCCGCCGGCACGATCACCCCGGCCCGGGCGGCGAGGAGGGCGGCGAAGACGCCGTCGGCGACCCCGGCCTGCATCTCCACGCCGCAGGTGAGCGCCGCGTGCTCCACCAGCTTCTCCGCCGCCGCCGCCTCGCCGCCGTAGTAACCGGCCGGGCCCCGGGCCGCGAGCGCGACGGCACCCGGGCGCACCACCTCCACTCCCGGCGCGAGCTCCTCCACCGCGGCCAGGACCGGCTCGAACGCCCGGGCGTCGCGTCCCGGGTCGTGATCGACCACCACCAGGTGCGGGCAGCGCCCCTGCGCCTCACGCTTGCGCAGCCCCCGGCGCACCCCTTCGGCCCGGGCCGCGGGAGAGCAGACCACCACCCGGTTCGCGCGCAGCACGGCGACCGGTTGATGCGGATCCACGCCGTCGACCAGCGCGGTAGCGACGACCGGCCAGTCCGGGCACCACAGCATCAAGGTCCGCATGTCACCCCGCCTCGCGCTCGGGTGGAGGGACCACGACCCGGGCCGGGGCGAGGAGCCGCAGCGGGACCGGCATCGGCTCGCCGGCGCCGGAGAGCCACAGGCGCGCCCGGCGGGGACGGGCCGCCGCCCCCCGACCGTGGGCGCGCACCTCCGCCTCGTACCGGTGCAGCCGTCCCCGCCCGCGGCCCAGCCCGTGCCATGCGGCATCGACGACCTCGAGGGTGAGGTCGGCCCCGGGCCAGGGCCCGACCGAAACGAGCACCCCGCCCCGCTGGCGGGCCCGGGCGGTGAGCCGACTGGCCAGCTGAGCCGGGATCGACCCGGCGATGCTCGTGACCACGATGTCGACCCCATCGAGCAGGGCGGCCACGACACCGGTCCAGTCCGGCCCCGGGTGCGGGATCAGCGCGAGCCGGTCGACCACCACCCCGGCCTCGGCCGCCGCCGCCAATCCCAGTCGGGGCAGGCCCACCACGGCACACCAGGATCCGGCCGCCGACGCCTCGACGAGCAACGCGATGAGCAGTGACATCGGGCCACGGGCCAGCTCATCACCGGAAGGGGTGGCCAGCCCGACGGTGCCGCCCCGGCGCAGACCCCCGCTGGGGAAGAGCGGGCGCAGCGCGGCCGCCACCGGCAGGACCTGGTCGACCCCCGCGCCGCCCGGTTCCGTTGCCGGCCGGACGAGTCCGGCCGCCCGCAGCTCCACCAGCGGAGGAGCGGCCCGTACCGCCGAAAGACCGGACACGCCACCTCCCTCGGAGATCTCGCCCGCCCGCCCGCGGGATGCCGCCTGGGGATGCCGCCTGCGGGGTGTCGCCGGCCGCGATACCCCGCAGGATCAGGAGGCGAGCTCCTCGAAGGTCGGTTGGTAGGCCAGGTCGAGCAGGCCCGCCACCATCGTCACGAACTGCTCCGCGGCCCGAACGAGGTCATCTGCCTCCCGGGCGGTGACCGCGCGCGGGATGCCGGCCTCCGCCGCCGCCCGCTTGGTGGCTCCGGTGGCGAAGAACGCCGCCCATTCGGCCAACTCCGGGGCGACCACGGCGAGCAGCGCCCAGACGCTGGTCAACCGGTTGCGACGGCCGGGCTCCGGCCGAGCCCGGGCGGCGAGAACCGCCGCGGCGGCCCGCAACGCGGCGAGGTGGGCGATCGCGTAGCGCAGCCCGTCGGCCGGGGTCTGCTCCGCCTCGGCCAGCCCCTGATGAGCCATCGCGAGCAGTTCGGCCGGGCTGCGGTGAGGCAACACATGCGGGGGCACCGAGACGGTCCGGGACCGGCTCGCATCAGGCACCGAGACGGTCCGGGACCGGCTCGCATCAGGCACCGAGACGGTCCGGGACCGGCTCGCACCGAGATTCGCGGCGTGCGCGAGGCTCGGCACGCCCGTCAAGCCGGTCGACATCGTCATGATCACTCCTCGCATCATTCGAACACATGAACTATATTCGAACATGGGTACAGAGTAAACCCGACCTCCGACACTTCCGCCGAGCCCCGACCGCGCACCGACGCGCCGGCCGCGCAAGATGAGAGGTATGCATCCCAACGTCCAGGCTGTGCACGACGCGCTCACGGCAGCCGGTGCCATCGGCCGGGTCCGGATCCTGCCCGACGCCGTCACCACCGCCACGGCCGCCGCGGCCGCGCTGGGTGTCGACGTCGGGCAGATCGTCAACTCTCTGGTCTTCGACGCCGACGGCGCCGCGCTTCTCGTGCTCACCTCCGGGGCCCACCGCGTCGACACCGCGAAGGTGGCCGCCCTGGTCGGCGCGGCGCAGGTACGCCGGGCCAGCCCGGACTTCGTCCGCGAACATACCGGCCAGCCGATCGGCGGGGTCGCACCGCTGGGACATCCCCAGCCGGTCCGCACGCTCATCGACCTGAGCCTCGCCACCTATGACGAGATCTGGGCCGCCGGTGGCATCCCGCATGCGGTCTTTCCGACCACCTTCGACGAGTTGGTCCGAGCCACCGCGGGCACCCCGGCCGAGGTGGCGTGACGCCACCACCAGTGCCGCCACCACCAGTGCCGCCACCACCAGTGCCGCCACCACCAGTGCCGCCACCACCAGTGCCGCCACCACCAGTGCCGTCACCACCAGTGCCGTCACCACCGGCGCCGCCACAAAGGGTGACGCTGCACGTCTGGCGCGTACCCGCGACGCGGGTGCCGAGCGCGCTGTGGCGCCTCGCCCACGACCGCCGGCAGCTGCGCCGCCAACCCGGCGCCCGCTTCGCCAAACTGCTCGGCACCGGTCGCGGCCGCGCTTTCGGCCCCGGTCGGGCCGACCTGACCCGATGGGCCGCCCTGGTGGCCTGGGACGACCCGGACTCCGCGTCGGCCTTTGAATCGTCCACTGTGGCCCGATCCTGGCGGGCCCTGGCCACCGCGCACTGCCGCCTCGATCTGCGCCCGCTGCGCGCTCGCGGGCGCTGGGCCGGACAGCTGCCTTTCCAGGTGGACCAACGCGATCACGACGGCATCGTGCTCGCGCTCACCCGGGCCCGATTGCGCCCGACCCGGGCCGTGAGCTTCTGGCGGGCCGTACCGCCGGTCGCGGTGGCCGCCGGTCAGGCCACCGGACTGCTCGCCGCGTTCGGTATCGGTGAGGCGCCCGTGGGTTGGCAGGGCACGGTGAGCGTGTGGTGCCGGGTGAGCGATCTCGTAGAGTTCGCATACCGCCACCCGGCGCACCAGGAGGTCCTCGCGGCCACCCCGGATCGGCGGTGGTATGCCGAGGACCTGTTCGCGCGCTTCGCGGTGGTGGGGCTCAGCGGAGACCGCGACGTGCTCGGCTGGACCTCGCGCAACCATGGCGAAGAGGAGGACGGGTCGATGCGGCCATGAGAGTCGTGGCGTGGACCCCGGAGGATCTCAGCCGCCACCTCGACGACGTCATCGCCGTCTACGGGCAGGCCATGGGATATCCGCGGGACCTGCTCGTGACCCGACGTGGGTACATCGGCTCGCACGTGCACCGGCGCGGCTTCCGCGCAGTCGCCTCGCTGGACCCGCAGGGCCTGCTGCTCGGATTCGGCTATGGCTACCTCTCCGAGCCCGGCCAGTGGTGGCACGACCAGGTGAAGGGCGCCATCTCCCCCGAGCAGCGCGCCGCCTGGCTGGCGGACTGCTTCGAGGTGGTCGAGTTGCATGTCCGGCCACCCTCACAGGGTCACGGCCTCGGCGCGGCGCAGTTGCGGGCACTGCTCGGCATGGCCGATGAGCGCACGGCCCTGCTCTCCACACCGGAGGCAGACGAGACAACCTCGCGGGCGTGGCGGCTCTACCGCCGGTTCGGTTTCGTCGACGTGGTACGCCACTTCACCTTCCCGGGAGACCTCCGACCGTTCGCGGTTCTCGGCCGCACCCTGCCGCTGGAGGCTCCGGCCGGTGCCCAGCGGCTCGGGGAGCCGGCCTCCTGATGTCCGGCTGGCCCCCGGCGCAGTCGCCGGCGATGGTACCGGCCAAGGCCACCGGGCTGGCCCTGAGGTCGCGGCTGGCCCTGAGGTCGCGGCTGGCCCTGAGGTCGCGGCTGGCCCTGAGGTCGCGGCTGGCCCTGAGGTCGCGGCTGGCCTTGGTTACGCCGCTGGCCCTGGTGTCGGTGCTGGTCCTGGTCGAGATCGCCTACCCGCTCACCTCCGGCCCGGCCCGGGCCACGGTCGCCGTGGCCAGCGTCGTCCTCGGCTTCGCCTTCTCGGTGGTGCACGCGAGCGCGACCCGAGGGTGGCGCACCGCGGCCATGCTGGTCGCGGTGACCGCCCTCGGCGGGCTGGCGGTGGAGGCCGTCGGGCTCGCCACCGGTATCCCCTTTGGACGGTACGAGTACAGCGACGCCTTGGGACCGCGGGTGCTCGACGTCCCGCTCGTGGTACCGCTCGCCTGGACGTGGATGGCGTGGCCGGTCTGGGTCGGGGCCGGCCGGGTCACCGCCGCCCGGTCAGGTCGGATCGTGCTCGCCGCGGTTGGCCTGGCCGGTTGGGATCTGTTCCTCGATCCGCAGATGGTGGCCGAGGGCTACTGGCACTGGATCTCGCCCCACTCCCCGGGCCTGCCCGGCGTGGCGGCGGTGCCGGCCGGCAACTACCTGGGCTGGCTGGCGGTCGCGCTCGTCATGATGGCGGCCCTATCGGTCGCCGCCCCGCCCGCCGCGGTTGCGGCCCCGCTGGTCGACGCCCGGCCGGCCGTACCAGGCAACTGGGACGCGCCGGCGTACGGGCTCTATCTGTGGACCTACTACTCGTCGGTCCTCGCCCACGCGGCCTTCCTCGGCCTACCGGGGTCGGCCGGGTGGGGTGGGTTGGGCATGGGTGCGCTCGCGGTGCCGCTCACCCTGCGGCTGCTGCGGCCCGGACCGGCTCGGCGGTGACCGCCGTCGGCGGCTGGTTGGCCTGGCTGGACGTGGCCGCGGTCGGGCTGCTGACCGCCCACGCCGCGATCAACGCCCGGCTGCTTCCCCGGCCACCGACCGATCCGTCCGTTGTGGACTTCGCCGTCTCCGTCCTGGTGCCGCTCCGCGACGAGGCCCGCCGGCTGCCGGCCTGCCTGGCGGCGCTGCTGGCGCAGCGAGGGCTGGCCCACTACGAGATCGTCGTGCTCGACGACGGCTCGACCGACGGCTCAGCGGCGTTGGCCGGCGAGCTCGCGGCCGGCGACGCCCGGGTCCGGGTGGCCACCGGCGGGCCGCTGCCGCCCGGGTGGCTCGGCAAGCCGTACGCGTGCCACCAGCTCGCCGGGCTGGCCTCGCCGGCATCGCGGGTGCTGGTCTTCGTCGACGCCGACGTCGTGCTGCGCCCGGACGCGGTGGCCGGCGCCGTGGCGCTGTTGCACGGCGTCGACCTGGTCAGCCCGTACCCGCAGATCCTGGCCGGATCGGCGAGCGAGCGTCTGGTGCAGCCGCTGCTCGTCTGGTCCTGGCTGACATTCCTGCCGGTACGGGCGGTGCAACGGTCTCGGCGCGAGTCGCTGACCGCGGCCGGTGGCCAGTTTCTCGCCGTCGACCGGGCCGCGTACCGGCGCTGCGGTGGACACGCCGGTGTTCGCGGAGAGGTCCTCGACGACATCGGGCTGGCCCGGGCGGTGAAGCGCGCCGGCGGACGGATCAGGCTGGCCGACGGATCGGGACTCGCCTCGTGCCGCATGTACGAGTCCTGGCCGGAGCTGGTCGCCGGGTACACCAAATCGCTGTGGACCGCCTTCGGCTCGCCGGCCGGCGCCGTCGCCGTGGTACTCGCCCTCCTGTTGCTCTACGCCGCGCCTGCTGTACTCATGCTCACCGCCGCGGTGGCCGGCTGGTGGCTCGGCGCGGCCGCCTGGGCGACCGCATACCTGTTCGGGGTGGCTGGTCGCGCCCTCGCCGGCCGGTCCAACCGGGCCCGCTGGTGGCCCGATGCGCTGGCCCATCCGGTCTCGATCGCGGTGTTCGCATGGCTGACCGCGCGCTCGGTGTACCGGCACCGGCGCGGCCGCCTCACCTGGAAAGGCCGGTCGCTGCCGTGAGCCGGATCGTCGTGATCGGGGCTGGAGTCGGGGGGCTGGCCTGCGCCCTGCGCCTCGGCGCGGCCGGCCACCAGGTCAGCATCGTCGAACAGTCCGATGTGGCCGGTGGCGCGCTCGGCCGGCTGGTGCGGGATACGCCGCACGGGGTGTTCCGGTTCGACACCGGGCCCAGCCTGCTCACGCTGCCACAGGTGTTCGCCGACCTCTTCGCGGCCACGGGCTCGACCCTGGAGCGCGAGCTCGACCTGGTGCCGCTCGATCCCGTGGTGCGCCACATCTTCGCCGACGGTGCCACGCTCGATTCGTGCGCCGACCAGGACGAGCTGGTTCGCCGGGTGGCGGTGCTGAGTGGGCCGGCAGACGCGGCCGGCTGGCGGCGACTGTGGCGGCGGGCGGCTCGGGTGTGGGACGCGTCCTGGCGCCACGTGCTGCGCGCGCCGGCGCCGACGCCGGCCGCCCTGGCCCGACTCGCGTGGCGGCTGCCCGACCTCGCCGCGGTAGCGCCTGGCCGTTCACTGCGCGGATTGACCCGTCACTACCTCGCTGATCCTCGCCTGTGGACACTCCTGGACCGGTACGCCACCTACACCGGGTCGGATCCACGGCGGGCGCCGGCCGCGCTGGTGGCCATCCCGTACGCCGAGCTGACGTTCGGCGGTTGGTACCTGCGCGGCGGTCTGGGCACCCTGGCCGACGCCCTGGCCCGCCGGTGCGCCGCCGTCGGGGTGACGATCCACGCCGGGACACCGGTACGCGCGGTGCAGACGGCCCGCGGTCGGGTGGCCGGAGTGCGCCTGGCCGATGGCACCGTCGTGGCGGCGGACGTGGTGGTGGCCAATGTTGACGCCGCGACTGTCTACAGTGACCTGGCGCCACACCCGCGCCGAGCGTACCAATCGCGGCGGCGCAGTCTGTCCGGCTTCGTGCTGCTGCTCGCCGTGCGGGGCCGTACCGAGGGGCTGGCCCAGCACACGGTGTTCTTTCCGGCGAACTACGACGCCGAGTTCGATGCGGTGTTCGGGCAACCGGCCCGACCGGTGCCGGACCCGACGATCTTCGTCACGGTCGCGGACGATCCCGCGCTCCGCCCGCCCGGGCACGAGGCCTGGTTCGTACTGGTCAATGCGGCGCCGCAGGGATCCGGGCCGGATCGGGTCGACTGGCTCGCGTCCGGGCTGGCCGAGGAGTACGCGGACCGGGTGTTGGCGACGCTGGCCGCGCGGGGGGTGGACGTGCGCGGCCGGGTGCTCGCACGTGACCTGCTCACCCCGGCCGACCTGGCCCAGCGCACCGGGTCACCCGACGGCGCGATCTACGGGACGCCGAGCCACGGCATCCGCGGGCTGATCCGTCCGTCGAACCGGAGCCACCTGCCGGGGCTGTACCTGGTCGGCGGATCGGTGCACCCAGGCGGTGGACTGCCGATGGTGGCCCTCTCGGCGGAGATCGTCGCCGCCCGCATCGGCCCCGCGTGACCCTGCGAGTCGCCGAGGTGGGTCCACACCCACCGATCGAGCGGCGCCTCTCACGGTCCGCGACAGTCGTCCGCGGGTTCAGTCCTGCTCGCCGGACGGCTGTACGGGGTCGCGGTCCGCTGCAGCCGAACCGAAATCGAGTACGTTCTGGGAGTCTCCTCCATGCCGCCACGATGGGCGGCCAGGTCGAGACCCTGGTACCGGCCGTGAGCGAGCGCGCGGGTGATGATGAGGCGACCAACACTGTTCCTGACTGTGGGACTCCCCTGCACCGGGAAGACCACTGCCGCTCGGCGTATCGAGATCGAGCAGAGAGCACTTCGTCTCACGAAGGACGAATGGGTGAAGGCTCTCTACGGGCACGAGAATCCGCGATCGGCTCAGGACGTGATCGAAGGACGACTCATCCAGATCGGGCTGCGCGCCCTCGAACTCGGCAACAACGTCGTAATCGACTACGGCCTCTGGGGTCGAGACGAGCGCTCCGCTCTACGGCAGGCGGCAGCAGACCTGGGCGCCACGGTGGAGCTGCGCTACTTCGAACTCACCCCAGCCGAGCAGCGGAGACGACTTGATCAGCGCCAAGCCGACGCGGCACACACGACGTGGCCCATTTCCGCCGAGGAACTCGCCGAGTGGGCTGGCACGATCGACATCCCAACGCAAGGCGAACTCGACGGCACTGAACCCATTGATGACCCGCCGGCCGGATTCGCGACCTGGGACGAGTGGCGCAGACACCGCTGGCCGGCGTCGGTCTTCTGATGCCTGCTCCCTCGCCGGGCCGCACGGCGCCGGTCAGCGCAGCGCGGTTCGGACGGCGCCAGTCAGCCGGACCAGCCCGAGCAGGCCGAGCAGCAGCCAGATCGCCAGGACGATGGTGACGGCACCGGGGGTCAGTTCGGGGTTGACCGCCCAGGCGACGGCGCCCAGGCCGAGCGCGGCGACCACCGCGATGACCCGGGTCGGGCGCTCGGCCACGGTGACCACACCCACCCCACCGCTACCGGCCGCCGCCGACCTCGACCGCACGTACTCGTGCAGCCAGGTGACCGCGCCGCAGGCCGCGACGACCAGACCATGGCCGCCGACGAGCCAGAGTGCGAGCAGCCAGGCCGCCTCGGCGAGCCGGTCGGCGATGGAGTCGTCGAACGAGCCGAGCCGGCTGGTCTGGCCGGTGATCACCGCAACCGCCCCGTCGGCCGAGTCGGCGAGGGCGGAGAGCAGCACCAGCCCGGCCGCGGCCACCAGCCACCACCCGCGAAAGACCACCACAACCGGAACGGCCACCGCGATCACGGCACCGGCGACGGTCACACTCCCGGGCGGCACCCGTAGGGCGGCCAGACCGCGGCCGGTGACGTAGGCCAGCCGCAGCCAGGCCTGGACAAAGGGTGTTGAGCGGCGGGGGTCGACGCCCAGATGCAGCGAGGACCAGCCAGCTGAGTATCCGTCCCAGCCCAGCCGTTGCCCCCGGTTGGCCGCCACCCTCAGGTCCGGGCGCCTAGTGCCAGGTTCTGCCACACCTCACGGGTGGCGGTCGAGCGGTTGAGGGTGATGAAGTGGATCCCGGGCACGCCTTCGTCGAGGAGCCGCACGCACATCTCGCTGGCGTGTTCGATGCCGAGCGCCCGCACGGCGGCGTCGTCGTCGCGGACGAGCTCGAACCGCTCGGCCAACGCCGCCGGGAAGGGAGCTCCGGAGAGCTGCTGCGAGCGTTCGATCGTGGACATCTGGGTGACCGGCATGATCCCCGCGAGGATGGGGATGTCGCCGCCGGCCTGGTACACGCGGTCGCGCAGCCGCAGGTAGTCGTCTGGATCGAAGAACATCTGGGTGATGGCGAAGTCGGCACCGGCTCGACACTTGCTGATGAAGTGCTCGGTGTCGCTGACCACGTCGGGTGAGCGGGGGTGCTTGTACGGGAACGCGGCCACCCCAACGCAGAAGTCCCCGGCATCGCGCACCAGGCGGACCAGATCCTCGGCGTACCACACGCCGTCGGGGTGGCGGATCCACTCACCCTGGGGGTTGCCGGGCGGATCACCGCGCACGGCGAGAATGTTCCGCACGCCCACGGCCGCCAGCCGCCCGATCATGTTGCGCAGCTCGGCGACCGAGTGATTCACGGCCGTGAGGTGGGCCATCGGGAGCAGGGTGGTGTCCGTGGCCACCAGCTCGGTGACCGCGACCGTGGTGTCCCGGGTCGATCCGCCCGCGCCGTACGTGATCGAGACGAACGAGGGCCGCAGGGGCTCCAGCTCGCGAATGGCGCGCCACAGCTCACGCTCACCCTCGGCCGTCTTCGGCGGGAAGAACTCGAACGAGAACGTCGGACCCGCTGCCCGGAGCAGCTCGGCGATCGCCGGGTCGCCCCCCGGGAGCGTCGACGGAAGTCCGAGTGCCACGACGTGACTCTAGCCGCTCGGCCAGGTCGCGGCGGCTCGGAGGCCGAGCTCGGCCAGGCGGTGCCCGGAGCAGGGCCACCGCTGCCGGCAGCCCCGGCAGTGTCGCGGCGAGTCGTACCCGTTGCGCTCATCGGCCGCGCGGTCGAGGCTTTCCCGGTGTTCCCGGTGTTCCCGGTGCTCCCGGTGCAGCCTCGCCGCGAGCCGCCACAGCAGCTCGCAGGCGACACCGGCGGGTGGCTCCAACCCCGGCCGGGCGGGCGCCGGGACAGGTGCACCAAGCAGGCTGGGCGCTGTATCGACGCTGCTCATATCTCTCCCTGGGCGGGTCGGGTCTATTCCTGACGGCTCCAGGCAACCGGATGACGGCCGGGTCCGGGAGGAGCCAGAAGGGGGGCCATTCTCGCGCTCGGGGAGCGCAGGGAGTCTTCTCGACCGCGCGTAAGCACGAAACGTCGAGGAGCCCTGGCCCGTCAACCGACCCAGCGCTGATTCCGCTTCGGAGCGGCCAAATCCCCGCGTCTAGGTGGCGACTGTTGGTCGTGATATGGCCGTGACGGTGATGAGTTGGTCGAGTCCGTGGAAGTCATCTGGATTGGTGGTGTAGAGCGGTAGCTGGTTGGCCATAGCTATCGACGCGATCATAAGGTCGGCGAACCGGCGCCGGGGAGTGCGGCCGGCGGCGAGCACGGCTGCGCTGACCTGTCCGTAGGCGCGGGCGGCATCGGCGTCAAACGGCAGGGGGTCAAAGGTGGCCTCGGCGTGCTGAAGGACGCTGGTGCGCCGGGCTCGCTCCATCGGGTCGGTGGTGTGGTGCGGGCCGGCGGATAGTTCGGCGAGGGTGATTGCGCTGATGACCATCTCGTCCGGCAGGTGTGCAGAGTTGAGCGCGGCGAGGTGGATGACCACATTTGTGTCGATCAGCCCGCGGCTGCGGGCGCTACCAGTCACGTTCGAAGGGCTGCTGATCGGCGACGGCGTCGAGGTCGGCGCGCAGCCGCTGTGGGTCCAGGACCGCGGCGGTGGCGAAGACAGCCACGACCTCGTCACGGGGCACGAAGGTTCGTCGGCGCAGCGGGATCAGCCGGCCGATTGGAGTGCCGTTTCTGGTCACGATGAACGACTCCCCGCGCTCCACTCCCCGCATGATCGCGGCGGAGTCATTGCGGAGCTCGCGCTGGGTGATCTCGCGGTGAGCCAGGTCCGGCATACTCGGCAGTCTAACACGATGCGCTACGAAGTGCTACGGCGCGCTACCGCACAGCTCGCACCGCGGCCCAACTGCTGGGTGGGCGGATGAAGTGGTCCCGCATAGGTCCGATCCCCGCACATGCTGCCGGACATGGTGTGGAAACCAATTATCGCTCAACCTCGACCTTGTCACCGGCCAGCGCCACTACCGCAACAGCGGAACGATCGGGCTGGAGATCGGAGCCATACGCGCGAAGGCGCAGTCTCGCTACGTTGCGGCGCGCCTCGCGCTGATCTTCAACCGTCGACGCCCCGATGCAGCGGCCCGACCGCGTGCGGGTCCTCCGACCAGATACCCCGGTACGACGGCGTACCGTTGCGCTTCGATGACCACGAACTGGACTCTCACGATCGACTGTGCCCAGCCGGCGGTGCTGGCCGCGTTCTGGAAGGAGGCCCTCGGCTACGTCGAGGCTCCCCCGCCGGCGGGCTTCGCCAGCTGGTCGCAGTGGCTGACCCGGTTCGAGGTGCCCGAGGACGAGTGGGATGACGGCGCGAGTCTCGTCGACCCCGATGGGCCGGCTGCCCAGCCTGTCGTTCCTCAAGGTTCCCGAGGGCAAGGTGGCGAAGAACCGCCAGGTAGGGGGCGGGCGGGGGGAGCCGTGGGACGTGCGGTGGCCGCGGGTGAGCGCCGCCGTCGCGCGGCTGATCGCGGCGGGCGCGACGTGGTCCGGGAGGATGAACTGGCTGGCAGGCCTGATCATGTCGTGACGGCCGACCCTGAGGGCAACGAGTTCTGCGTCCGGTGAGGACAGCGGGCGGTCAGCGGGTCTTCGGCAGGTCGAACTGGTCGGCCGCCCGGCAGTCATTGCGGCCGCCGACCGCCTCCGGGCCGACGCGGGCCAGCGTGTCGCGGGCCTGCATCCGACCGAGATTCCAGGCGTACCACGGGTCGGGGTCGGCCAGCTTGGGTGCGATCCAGCTGAGGGCGCAGCGGCGTACCGCGTCGGGCAACTCAGCCAGCGCCGGCGTGGCGTCCGCCGACAACGCGCGCAGGTACCACGCGTCGATCTTGCCAGTCTCCTGGTAGCGCAGGATGTTACGCCGGGCGGCGTAGTCCTCCGGGTTCAGCACCGCGAGGCTGAGCAGCAGCAGCACACCGAGAACTGCGGTCGCCCGCGGGATCCAGGCGCCGCGTCCGCCGATCCCGGCCACCATGACCAGCACGAAGACCGTGCCGAGCAGCAACTCAAAGCCCATCACGAAGATCCGCTCGCCGGTGAAGCTGTATACCTTCTGGTAGGTCTCCATCCGGTACAGCGCCGACACGACGATCACCACGCTGAGCGCACAGAGCAGCCCGAGCAGAACCCGGAGCATCACCCGGTCGACCGGGCGCTCCCGCCGGGCCCATCGGGCCACCGCAGCCAGGACCGCGAGCGTCAGCACCGTGACCGCGGCGAGCTGCCAGAATCCGCTGCGGGCGTAGTCGGCGTAGCTGAGCCCGGCTGTCTGCAGCACGTGCCGCTCCCCCCCGAAGAGCACCGTGAACTGTACGGCGACGAAGCCACCGAAGAGCGCGACCAGACCGCCGATGGGCAGGGCCCAGTCCAGCAGCCCGATCGAGCCGGATCCAGGATTGTCCATGTCGGACAGGTCAACGGGGGCCGAGAGGGTGAATACCGCCGCGGTCGCGATCAAGCCACCGGCGACGAA
Source organism: uncultured Actinomycetota bacterium (assembly GCA_963753485.1). GTDB lineage: Bacteria > Actinomycetota > Actinomycetes > Mycobacteriales > Micromonosporaceae > CAWDLX01. The sequence continues at coordinate 546,139 of CAVWCL010000001.1, forward strand.
GAGGAACACCCAGACGAACCAGGCGCCGCCGTCGATGTGCGGCACCAGGTCGGTCAGGACCTGAGAGAAGGCCGCATCGGCCGACGTGAGCAGGGCGCCAAAGACTGCCAGCACCACCGCCGTGACCACAATGGACCAGGAGAACCGCCGGCTCAGTCCGATGGGACTGCCGTCCCGGCCCTGGACCTGTGCGTGCCGGGTCACCCACGGCAGGCCGCGCAAGGCGGCGAACGGCGTGGCCACCAGGCTGAAGAGAATCGAGCGCACCTGGCGTCCGCCGACAATGGCCAGCGCCGCACAGGCCAGCGCGCCGAGCACGCAGAACGTCACCAACCACCACGCGTTGCGAAAAGTGAGCACCGACAGCAGCGCCAGCGCGGCGACTGTCCACGCCAGACTGATCCACCGTTCGGTGGGCTTCCGCCCGGGAAGGCGCCGCCAGACGCCGACGAGGACGCCGACAGTCACCGCCAGGCCGCCCAGGACCCAGCCGATCCCGGTACGGGTGAGCGGCACGAAGACCGCCGTGCCGAGCGCACCGGCGAGCACGCCGGCCGGTACCGCCCAGCCCCGCGCGGCTGCCGGTGCCGGCCATCGGCGCGTCAGGAACGTCGGCCGCGCGGCGGGCAGCGGATGCTCCCAGCCGTGGGTCGGGACCGGGGCCGGCGGCCACGAGTACGCCGGCCGTGCCCTGTCCGCATCGGCCGGCTCCACCAGTGCCGCGTCGGCCGGCGCCACCAGTGCCGCGTCGGCCGGCTCCACCAATGCGGCGTCGGCCGGCGCCACCAGTGCCGCGTCGGTCCCGGGCTGCTCGGTCGGCGCCGGTACGGGTGGCGCATCCGCGACGGGGAACGCCACCGGGTCGACCGGCATGGCGCCTGGCTCGACCTGACCCCCGACCAACGGCACAAAGACCGCGTACCCCCGCGTACCGGCCGGAATGGTCACCGGTATCGCCCAAGCCGGCTGCCCGTCCGCGCCCGGCCAGTCGGCCGCCCCGGGCACCGCCGCGCCGCCACTCGGCATCACCAGCAGGTACGGCGTCACACCGGGCGGCAGTTCGCCAGTCGGTGGTGGATCTGGCGGCGTGCGCTGCGGCGTCGCCTCGGTCACGGCGGCCTCCCAGATCGGGGGACGGTCCGCCGCACTCTACCCGTCGGGAAGCCAACCGGGTGGACCTGGCCGAGGTCGGAATTGTCTGGGTCCGATGATCCAAGGGGCCCAGCGATCGGGCCGTTCGGCCGTGTGCGGCTGGCCGATCCCGGCGACATGCTGTCAACAGTCCTCGATACACGACATCGTGGGCAACGCAGTGGCAGGTCCACGTATCCACGAATCAACGTGGTAAAGCCGAATGCTGCGGCCGTTTGACACGAAGGAGCGGCTCATCATGAATCGCATGTTGGCCACGGCCCAAGCCACCGTTCGCGAGACGGCGGAGGCCATGGGCTACGACAGCGGAGCCATCGACCGGTTCCTGCAGGCTCAGCATGAACACGTCTTCGAAGTCGCCGCCGGCGCCAAGACGTATCCGGCCTTCCGCGTCCAGCACAACAACAAGCTCGGCCCGTTCAAGGGCGGCATCCGCTTCCACCCTCAGGTGACGCTGGACGAGGTCCGCGCCCTCGCCATGCTCATGAGCATCAAGACCGCCGCGGTCGGCCTGGATGTCGGCGGCGGGAAGGGCGGCGTGGCCGTTGACCCGAAAGCCCTGACCGAGGCCGACCTCGAAGAACTCTCCCGTGGCTTCGCCCGGTACCTGGCCCCCTACATCGGGTCCGACAAGGACATTCCGGCTCCCGATGTGAACACCAACAGCAAGATCATCGGATGGATGCTCAATGAGTACGAGCAGGCGGTCGGGCACCGCGACCCCGGGTGCTTCACCGGCAAGTCCCTGGCCAACGGCGGATCGGAAGGCCGCGAGGCGGCGACCGGCCGCGGCGGCGTTATCGCGCTCGCCGAGTATCTCGAGCAGTGCGGCCTGATCCAGCAGCCGCTGACGGTTGCGGTGCAGGGGTACGGCAACGTGGGCTACTTCTTCGCCCGGGTCCTGCGGGAGCTGCACCCGAACCTCAAGCTCATCGCGATCGCGAACAGCAAGCACACCTGGGTACTCCCGACCGGGATCGACCCGCTGACGGTCACCAACCCGGCCATGCTCACCGGTGCCGAGGTCCGCGACAGCGCCGCCATCATCGAAGTCGACGCCGACATCCTCGTTCCGGCCGCGCTCGAGAACGCCATCACGGAAGAGAATGCCGACGCCGTCAGGTCGAAGATCATCGTCGAGCTGGCGAACGGACCAGTCACCCGCGGCGCGGAACAGATCTTGCTGGATCGGGGCGTGCACATTCTGCCCGACGTCATCGCCAATTCGGGCGGCGTCATCGCGTCCTGCCTGGAGTGGCAGCAGAACCTGAAGCAGGAGCATTGGACCGAGGCAGAGGTCAACAACGAGCTGGCCAGCATCCTGCTCGCCGCGACCCGGCAGATGCTGCAACACGCGCACACCGAGGGCATCAGCTACCGCCAGGCGGCATTCCAGCTCGCGCTCGGCCGCCTGCTCGGCTGACCCGCCCGCAGGCACCGACAATGCGCCCATCCAGGCAGTGCCGGCTCCCCGCGCTCGCCATCGTGGTCACCGCGGCGGCGAGCGCGGCGGGCCCGCCCGGGCCTCTGCCGTCGGTGTTGCGGTTGAGACGACCAGTTGCTATGGTCGAATCGTACCGCATCAGACACCGGATTGCGCAGCGGCAACGGCAAGGCAGGTCACATGGTCAAGAAGGGCTGGTTCGACGCCGAAGCCTTCTACACCGCGCTCGATGGGACCCGGCAGGCGCGACGACTCACCTGGAAGCAGGTTGCCGGCGAGTCGGGCGTCAGTGCCTCCACGTTGACCAGGATGGCGCAGGGGCGTCGGCCCGATGTGGATGGTCTGGCGGCCCTGTGCGCCTGGTCGGGCCTCGATGCGGACGGTTTCGTACGGTCGGCGGAGGGACGTCCCGAGCCGGAGCCGCTGGCCATGATCTCCACCTATCTCAAGAGCGACCGGAACCTGTCGGCTGAGGCGGCGCGGGCGCTCGACGAGCTGATCAAGGCAACCTACGCGCGGCTGCGCACCACGCAGAGGTAGCGGCGATGGCACTGCGTCGGGGCTTCAGAACTGAGGCGAACACAACCGTCGCGGCGGTCCGCAACGAGCTCGGCCTGGGCCCGCTGGACCGCCTCGACCCGCGTTTCCTCGCGGATCTGCTCGATATTGACGTGCTGGCGCTCTCCGATCTGGTGTCGCAGGCCCCCGCGGCGGCCCACCTGCTCACCGAGGAGCCGGACGCCTTCTCGGCCGCCACCATCTTCGTGGGCGCCCGACGGGCGATCATCCATAACGACGCGCACACGCGGGGCCGGGCGCGCGCCGACCTGGCCCACGAACTCGCGCACGCGCTTCTCCTGCATCCGCCAGCCCCCGCCCTCGACCACCGGGGCAACCGGATGTGGAACCAGGACGCGGAGGACGAGGCGACCTGGCTCGCCGGGGCGTTGCTGATCACAGACGACGCGGCGCTCGCGGTCGCCCGCGGATGGAAGCCAGTCGATCGAGCCGCTCTCCACTTTGGAGTCAGCGTTGGCATGGTCAAGTATCGGCTCAACGTCACCGGCGCCCGGACGCGGGCGGCCCGGACGCGGGCGGCCCGCGCCCGCGGGCCGCGGAGTCGCGCTGACGGCCCGCCTGCGCGAGCCGCGGAGCGAGGAAAGGGGATGGATGCGTTCCGTGTTCGACCACGAGGAGACCGTCGGGGCCTTGATCGCGCGGACACGACATGAGCTGGGCATCAGCCAACTGCGGTTGGCTGATCGACTTTGCGCATCCGCCGGCACGGTCACCGTGACCCGCCATGAGGTGTCGCGGTGGGAGCGGGAGGAGCGTCTGCCCAGCCCGTACTGGCTGGGCTGGCTGGCGCTCGCCCTCGAGGTGCCCGTGGAGCGGCTCGAGCGCGCCGTCGCGGCGCCGGCGCCGAACCCGAGCCGCCGGCAGCGCCGACCGGGCCGGCCGAGCCCCACCGTACCCCCCGGCTGGGCCGAGCAGTACGCCGGCGTGTACGTGCGCCTAGCCGGCTGACCGCGCCGCCGCCGCCGACCGGTCGCAGCGAATGGGGGACAGCGCCGGGGACGACCGCAGCAGGTACGACTAACACGGCCTGTCGAGCGACACGGCCAACTCAAGTTCGTCGCACTGACCGCGGTCCCGGCCGGTCCGCGCCGGGGCGCGGACCGGCCGGTTCGAGTGCTCACTGGATAACTTCGACCACAAGCATGATCTCGATCTCCTCGAGCACGCTCTCCTTTGTCATCGACACCACCTCCTCTCGCTCATACCAGGGACACGTAGTCCGTGTCCTTCCCTGAGGTGCCAGGCAGGAATTCACCCTCGTCGACGACACGGACAGTGACGGTGACGGCGTGCGGAATGATCCCGTCGAGGTCGGCGGCGAGTGGCTCGGTGACCGTGGCCACTGGCACGTCCGCCCGCACCGATACCAGCACGTCGATTTGGTCCGGGGCTCTCCGCACCAGCTGGAACCGTCGCAATGGGAACCGTCGGACGATCTTTGCGAGGGCGGTGACCGGCACCGTGAATCCGCCCTCGAACGAGACGACGCCGAGATCGCGACCTTCGAGGCCGGTCAACACGTCGCCGGGGTAGCCGCAATCGCACGAGTGCGGGTCGAGACTGGCCACATCGCCGGTCCGATACCGGATCAGTGGCATCGCCCGGTTGACGAGTTCGGTGACGACCACTTCGCCGGGCTCTCCGGGGGCGGCCGTGCGGCCCTTGTCGTCCACGATCTCGACCACCAGCCGTTCGCTCTCGATGTGGTAGTTGCCGCGCTCGCACTGCACGGCTATCGTGCCAAACTCGCACATTCCATAGCCGTCCCGCACCGGCGCATGGAGTGTCGACTCCAATTCGTCGCGGGCCGGCTGACTCAGATTCTCGCCGCAGGTCAGGACGCACCGCGGCCGGATCGCGGCCGACGTGGCGGACAGCGCCCGGACGAAAGCGACGCAGCTCGACGGGTGGCCGTACACGATGTCGGGCTCGAAAGCGCTCGCCTTGTCGAGGAGCCTGGCCAACTCGTCCCCCTGGTCAGTCGAACCGAACTGGGCAATGATCGAGTTCCCGTGCGCGGGCGACGCATACTCGATCCAGGGCAGCGCGCCGTCGCACATCGGAATGAGGATCCGGCGCCGCAGCGGCAGTCCAGCGGCGTGGTTGCGACGGAGGGCGAGCGCGTACTTGTGTGCGATGTGGTCGATGTCGTGAATGACTTTCACTGGGACTCCCGTCGTCCCGGAGGTGTACGCGGCACGGCATCGTTTGGCCTGGATCGCATCGTCGCAGTACTCGACGAGCCGGTCGCGGATGTCCGGCTTGGTCATCAGGGGCCACTCCGACAACGGCGCCCCCGGCTCGAGTTCCCGGTATGCTGGCACCTGGGTCACCGCGTGAGCCAACTGCTCCTCGAGGCGTTTGCGCTGAAGGCTCCGCACCGACTCCGGCTCCGCGCCGAGCAGTTCACGGTAGTCGAGGAAGTGCCGGTAGATATCGGGGAACAGCATCCCCTCGGTAATGAGCGTGCTCTCCAGGAACTGCGCGTAGTGCTGGTTGATGCGCTCATTGATTCCAGTCCCGAACACTGCGCGCCTCCTGCCTAGCTAAAATCGTCGTACCCGTATTTGTTGGCTCGTCTGATCTGGATCCGCAGGGTGAACAAGCCGACCGCTAGCCAGCCGACACCGACCAGGAACTCGGCCAGTGCCGACCCTAGCCAAGGCCGGCCCTCGAGCGCCGCCCGGACCGCGATCAACCCGTTGTGGATCGGCAGCATCTTGGCGAACGGATCGGCGAACGGGACCCGCTCCGGCGGCAGGAACACCCCGCTCCCGAGCAGGATGAGATATGCGAGCAGATTGAGCACCAGCACTTCGGCCCGTTTGCCGAGCGAGAGCAACGCGACCGCAAGCCCGGCCGCGCAGGTGCTGAAGGCCATCAGGGCGTAAAGCGGAAGCTGCGCGGCGAGATGCGGCGCTAGCCTCGCGTGCCCGGTGACCGGCGGCACCACGAACAGGCAAACGACGATCGCCACTATGCCGAAGACGGGGTAGGGCAACGCGCGCAGCAGCAGCACGGCGAATGGATTCGGCCGCCCGGACCGCACCTGGAAGAACGTGCCGAACCACTTGTCGGTCTGCGGTACGTCGCCCACCATCACCGCGACCTGCATGAGCGCGACCGTCGGCGCGCCGACCAGGGCGAACTCGCGCTGCGCGGATCCACCGAGCACCCCGCCCAGGGCGACGAAGAACAGGTACTGCAGGACCGGTCTGGGCAGGACAGCGGTGAGCAGCACGCGGGGCGGGTACTCGCTGAAGAACTGCGCCCGCCCGATCCGGGCGATCTCCACGAGCCAACCTCGGCCCGGTCCCGGGCGCGCGACGGTCGGGGGCGATCGCCTAGAGGTCAAACCGGCCATCCCTGCGTATCTGAGTCACGATCCTGGCGAACGCCACGTGCCCGATCACGAAGTAGAGCGCCGTCAACCCGATCGTGGCGACGAGCGGCTGGAGCGACACGCGTCCGCCGGCGGCCCCCACCAGGAACTCGGTCGCCCACCGAAGGCTAATCATCGCCGAGATCGGCCGCAACGCCGCCGGCAACGTCTCCGGCGGGATGAGCAGACCGCCGAGCAGGTAGATCGGGTACATCAACGCGCTCGACAGTTGAGCGCCGTGCCTGGTCAGCAGGAACACGCAGGCCAGGAGCATGCCGAGGGCGGTGCCGGACGCGATGACCACCAGCACTCCCAGCGCGAGCCAGCCCGGTTCGTTCGCCTGTACCGGCAGGTCGAGCAGCAGCACCATGACGACCGTCGTCGGCGTGATCAGCGCGACCGCATGCACGGTGGTCCCGAGCGACTTGCCGAGCAGGACCAGTTGGGGTGGATGCAGGCCAGCCACGGCGGCGCCGAACGTCCCGTCGCGCAGCTCGCGGCGCAGCACGCTGCCCGCGCTCCACAGGGTCGTTCCCCACAGCGCCATCAGCCCGACGGCGACCACGATTCGTGTGGCAACCCCTGGGCTCGGGTGGCCCACGGCCCGCGACGTGACCACGAGGAAGGTCGCCGGCATGACCATCGTCGTGAGGACGGTGAGGACACCGGCGGTCGTGCGCGCCTGGATGCCGGCGCTGACCCACAGCACCGAGCCAGCTGAACCGACCCGGCTACCGAGGCTCATAGAGCCGCGCGTAGGCGTCTTCGAGCCGCAGCGGCTCGACCGTTACGTCGAGGATCTCGAGGCCGCTGGCCACTGCCCCCAGCATGCAGTTCAGCTCGCCGAACGAGTCGGCGCGCCAGTCCTTGACCCGTAGCCGGATGACGCACGCGTCGCCCTCGTGCCACATCCCGTCGACAACCAGCCCGGCGTCGGCCGGGACCGGCAGCTCGGCAGGCAGCGTGCCGCGAGCCCTGATCGTCACCGTGCTCACGTAGCCCGCGGTACGGGCGAACTGCGCGACCGGCAGGTCTGCGATCAGCTCCCCGTCGGCGAGCAGCACGACCCGGTCGGCGAGGCGCTCGATGTCGAGCAGGTAGTGGCTCGTCAACAGCACAGCGACGCCGGCCGCGCGGAGTCCGGCGATGATCGATCTCAACCGCTCGGCCTCGATCGGATCGAGCCCGACGGTCGGCTCGTCGAGCAGCAGCAGCCGGGGCCGGTTGAACAGACCGATGGCCAGGTGCAGGCGCTGGCGCATACCCCGGGAGTATGTCTCGACGGTGTCGCGGGCGGCGTCGGCGAGTCCGGCCTCGGCGATCGCGTCGTCGGCCCGGTCCGCGAGCTCACGACGGGACGCGCCGCGGAGCGTGGCGAAGAAGCGCAGATTGTCCCGGCCGCTCACGCGCGGGTACAACCCGCGATCCCCGCCGAAGATCACGGACGTCACGCGTCTCGCCTCGGCTGGCCGGGTCACGACGTCCGCGCCATGGACGAGCACCGTGCCGGCCGACGGGAGCAGTAGGGTGGCGGCGATCTTCGTCAATGTCGTCTTGCCGGCGCCGTTTGGCCCGAGCAGGCCCACGATCTCGCCATCGGCGACGGTGAAACTGACCTCTCGCAGCGCCTGGACCCTGCGGGCACCGCCGACGAATGTCCGCGACAGCCGATCGACGACGAGTGCCTGCTGATTCACACGGATCCTCCGTGCATTGCCACGAATTGTCCGAAGTCATTGGAAAAGGATGAGATGTGACCGAACTTCCGGGAAGCGGCGAGCGCTCCGCGGTGTAGTTTCCTCGCTTGTAGAGACCACCCGGCCAACTCGGCCTCCTGAATCGCCGGCCAACATCGCCGTCGTCTGTGTATACCATCGACGCTGGTACCTTGACAGGGCCGTCATCAGGTGGTTTCCTCAGCCCAGGCGACGCAGCTCTGAGGTGGACGCAGTCAACGTCACGAGATTCTTTGAATCTCGGCGCCCAACTGTCAATGTACCGCCGCCGCGAACAGATTCGTATGAGCGGAGAGGGCAGGTCGGATGTACCCAACCTTCCAAGGCCAAGTGAAGAATGGTCGCCTCGTGGTCGACGAACTTCAGAGCCGCGGCGAGAGGATGCTCAGCGGCAAGGATGTCGCGGTTGTCGTGCTCGACGAGCGATCGGCCGACGGCAACGGGCACGTGTGGACCGGTCGCTACGATGGCGGCTCGGTCACCGGTGCGGGTGCTGCGCTGAGTGAGTACGAGGGCAAGCAAGCGCTCGTCATCGTGCGCGACGACCTGGTGGGTGTCGGCCAGGTGGACGCGTTCGACCAGAAATTTCAGCTCGGCGCGAAGCTTGGTGACCTCGACACCTGACGAGCAGCGGCGCGGCTAGTTCGAAGGGCCACCGCATGGCGAGCCTGGATCTGGTCGGTGCCCTGATCGATGGTGGAGCGGACCTGCACGGGCGCTTGGTTGACGACCGCCTGAAACCACTAGGGTTCACCCAGGGCGACAGCAGTGAGGCGAATCGTGTCGTCGTCGGTCCGTCCGCCCGGCTGTTCGCGGCTGGTCATCGGTTCGAGGTATGGCTGGCGGACGGGATCGGCCGGGTCGTCTGGTTCTGGCTCGACAGCGAGATCCCGCACATGTCCGCGATCGTGGCCTGTGTCTGCATGCCCTGCGAGAGCTACGGCCTGCCGCTGTTCGTGATGAACCTCAACCTGAAGCTGAAGGCCGGCACCTTCAATACGATCATGGGCTACCGCGGACCGCCAGATCGGTTGGTACAGTTCCGGAGCATGTTCCCGGTATCGACCGACTTCCCCGCGACCGTGTCCCCACCGGACCTGGTCAAGGAGAATCCGCACGGGTTCGAGGGAGTCCGGTGCATGTTCACGTTGCAGCGGCCACCCATCGTCTGGGCATTGGGCCTTGCGGAAGAATGCCTGAACCGCTGGTTCGAGGCACTTTCCGCGGCGGGGCGCAAAGATCCGTCGACCGCGCTGCTGCGCGATGAACAGTACTTCGACGAAGCTATTAAATTCCACTCTCGAGAAGGGGGCGGGGTGTACGACGCGGTCTTCGGGCCCGGCTGGCTCGCTACCCTATTCCGGGACCGAGTCTTTGGTTAGCGAGAAAACTATGCGGCTTCTCCTGTTCTTCCCGCCGCAATGCCGGCCGTTCCACGCCCACCTGTCGTTGCCGATTCTCAAGGCTGAGGCCGAACGACGCGGCCACTCGTGCCGGGTCGTCGACCTGAACCTGCGTTTCTACGACCACGTCCTCAGGCTGCCGGTGCTCGAGGCCGCCGTCGAGGCGATCGCGGCACGCGCGGACGAACTCGATGCGCGTCCCGAGGTAAGCGGGACCGACGCGGTCGCGCTCGCCCGCCTTGCCTCCGCACTGATCCGCTCCGACTACGTGCTCGACCAGGTGCCGGCCGCCCGGAAGGTGCTGAAGAACGAGGCCGAGTTCTACGACTACGGGCGTCTACAGTGGGCGGTGCGCATCCTAGAGGACGCGCTGGAGCTCTACTCGGCCGCGTACGGCAGCACCGACATCGGGCTCTCCCAGCTGCGCACCCGGTTCGCCACCGGAAGTCCCGCCGAACTGTGGCAGGGCACCGAAATGCGCTCCGAGAACCCGTTCATCGATCTGCTGGCTGCCTGGGCCGACGAGGCCATCGCTGACTACCGACCCGATGTCATCGGCATTACGATGGGGCTGGACGAGCAACTGCTGCCGGGGTTCACGCTCGCACGGCACCTGCGGGCAACGTGGCAGGGCACACTCGTAGCGGGCGGCAGCATGGTGACCCGGCTGCGGGAGGAGCTGCCCCGCGACGAGCAATTCGGCACGCTGTTCGACAAATACCTGCCATACGAGTCCGAGGCCGCCCTGGGCAACCTCCTGGACCAGTTGGCCGGTCGCCCGCTCACCGCCGGCGTTCCGTTCTACAAGCTGTGCCCCGACTTCAGCGACCTGCCGCTCGACGACTACTTCCTGCCGGAGCGGGTGCTGCCGTTTCAGTCGTCGCGTGGCTGCAGCTACGGCCGCTGCCACTACTGCAGCCACTTCAAGACCTACGACCGGTTCGCACTCGGGGAGCCGGCGGACGCGGCACGGCAGTTGAAGTACCTCGCCGAGCGGTACGCCTGTCGCTCCTTCTACTTCGTCGACGAGGAGCTGATGCCGCGCTTCGGCATGGACCTCGCCGACGCGCTCCGGGACGCCAAAGTGGACATCCGTTGGATGGTGTTCGGCCGGCTGCACAAGCACTGGACCCCGGAGGTGGCCAAGCGCTTCGCCGAGGCCGGCTGCCGGCGGCTCATCTTCGGGTTGGACGCCGGCTCCGACCGCATCCAGCAACTAATGGGCAAGAACACCGACCTCGACTATGCCGCACAGATCCTGAAGTGGTGCTCGGACGAAGGCATCGCCCTGCAGATCAACCTGATCACCGGATTTCCTGGCGAAACCGAGCAGGAGGCGCGGGAGAGCGTGGAGTTCATCCGGCGCAACCGGGCCTCACTTGACGTGCTCGGCTCGAACGCGGCGATCGCCAACTTCGCGTTGGTGCGGGACGCCGGCTGGGACCACATGGCGCTCATGCCGGTCCTCGAGGCGGACCGCAGCTTCGCCATGTACTACGGCTACCGCCCGCTCGGCGACGGCCTCGAGATGGCCCAGACCCCGACCCTGGCCTACGAGCTGCAGTGCGAGGCGGACAAGGTCCTCGACGCGTCCCAGCGGTGGCCCGCGTTGCGGGAGTTCGCCTTCCTTTACCGCGAACGGTACGGGGCGAACCAGGTGCCGCCGAAGACGCGGCAGGCCCCTTGCTACGGGCGGCGGACGCACTGGTTCTCGCACAACATCCGGAACCTTCTGCGAGACCTCGCCGATGCCCGGTCGAACCTGTCGGTCGTACCGCTGGACCACCACTCGATCTGGTGGCGGCTCAGCAGCGAAGCCGATGTCGTATCGCGCCAGACGACGAAGCTGCACGGCTACCGTCTGGCCGCGCAGTTCGATGACAGCGGCTTCCAGCTCGCGCTGGCCGAGGCGTTGGACTTCGGTGAGCTCGGGGCGCCGGAACTGGTGGGGTAGGCGAATGAAGCAGCCGGTGCTCCTCTACCTGCAGGTGCCGTTCTGCGCGACGCGGTGTGCCTTCTGTCGATGCGTCAGTGGCATCCCCAACAAGGTGCTGTTGAACCAGGACCTGCACGACCCGTACGTGGACTCGCTGGTGAGCAACATCCGGTATTACGTTCCCCGCCTGGCCGAGCGCTATGAGCCCATCGGCATCAACTGGGGCGGCGGCACGCCGACGATGCTGTCGCCCGATCAGCTCCGCCTTGTCGCGCAGGCGTTCCAGCCCGAGTGGGACCTACGCGACCAGTACTTCAGCGTCGAAGCCACCGCCGACAGCATCTCGGCGCCCGTGTTGGAAGCGTTGCGTGACGTCGGTGTCAACCGGCTGAGCATCGGGGTGGAGACGTTCAACGAAGCCACCCTGCGCCACATGGGCCGCCGCCACTCTGCCACCAAGGGGCTGGCCGCCTTCGACCTGGCCCGCGACTACGGCTTCGACCGGCTCAGCATCGACCTCGTCATCGGCTACCCCGGCGAGTCGATCGCCGAGACCCTGTACAGCGTCCAGACCGCCATCTCGCTCAACCTGCCGCACATCGCCGCGCACGTCTACAGCCCGGCCGAGAACAGCTCCCTGGTGCGCCGGATGCGCCAACGGCAGGTCGAGATCTGGGACGACACCGACTATCGCGTTGGCCTGGCCGAGATCGAGGACCTCCTGACGGCGAGCGGCTACCGCAACCACGAGTACTTCCACTGGACCCGCCCGCCGCACTCCGCCGACTTCGTCTCCCTGGAGTACTACTTCGGCTACGCTGGGGACACGTTCGGGTTCGGCAGCGAGGCGTACTCGTTCCTCGCCCCCCGCGGCTGCCTGACTATGCACGCCATGCCCCGTTTCCTGGCCGATCCGATTGCGATGATGCCGGGGCCGATCACGCTGGACATCGCGCTGGAGAAGTCGCTGGGGTGCGCCGGTGGGCTCGACTACGCGGCGATGGCGGCCATGTTCGGGGTACCGGTGCGGGAGGTGGCCGAATCCCCGATCTCCCGTGCCCTGGCGGCGCTGCCGAACGCCGACGTGCATGCCGGCGGCGTACGGTTGGACCGGGCCGAGTACGTGCGCCAGTACGTCATGGGGGTGCGGCAGCGAATGCTCCGCCTGGTCCCGTCGAGTCTCGACACGTCGACCCAGTGAGCGGCAGCCGGCGTCGGGTATCCCTCGTGCAGCGCGGAGCGTGGGACATGCCCACCGAGTCGATGCCCCTCGCCGCCGGCTACCTGAAGGCGACTGCGCTCTCCGATCCCGTCGTCGGTGCCGAGCTGGACCTCGACATCGTCAACTTCGGCGGCGGCGCCGGACATCTGACGATGTCGAGCCGGCTCTTCGCCGGGGGGCCGCCCGATGTTCTCGCCTGTTCGGTGCTGGGCTGGAACTTCCGCGCGTTCGTGGCCGTCGCCGAGACCTTCAAGCAGCTCAACCCGGCGGGCTGGGTGGTCTTTGGCGGCACGCACGTCGCCCACCAGGCCGACCGCGTGCTACGGGGGTATCCGGCGGTCGACGTCATCGTCGACATCGAGGGCGAGTTCGTCTTCCGTGATCTGCTGCGGGCTTACCTGAAAGGCCGGTCGGTCATCGATCTGTCGGATCTGGAAGGTGTGTCGTATCGCGACGGCAGCGGCGCAATCGCGACGACGAAGGAGTCGCCACCGATCGCCGATCTGGCGGACATCGCCTCGCCGTTTCTCAGCGGTGCGATCCCGCTCACCAACCACAGTGGACGGTTTCGTTATGACGTGGCGCTCATGGAGACCAACCGCGGTTGCCCGTACCACTGCGCCTTCTGCTACTGGGGCGGCGCGGTGGCCCAGAAGGTGCGGCCCTTTCCTCGCGACCGCCTGCGCGCCGAGCTCGAGCTGCTGGCCTATCACGGTGCCCACACCGTCGTGCTGTGCGACGCCAACTTCGGCATGCTGCCCGCCGACCTTGAGTTCGTTGAGGATGTCATCCACGTCCGCGAGCGGTACGGCTACCCGCGGGCACTGGAGACCTCGTGGGCGAAGAACAAGTCCGAGGTCTTCTACTCGATCGTGCGGTCCCTGAAGGCTCACGGGTTCACCAGCTCGTTCACGTTGGCTCTGCAGACGCTGAACGACGAGGTCTTGGACACGATGCAGCGGCGCAACATGCGGCTGAACCAATGGGAGGATCTGGCGCGCTGGCTGAGGATGGAGGAGCTCGACGCGTACGCGGAGCTGATCTGGGGGGCGCCCGGCGAGACGTACGCCTCCTTCCTCGAGGGCTACGACCGGCTGGCCCGGTTCATCCCGCGCATCGCGGTCTATCCCCTCCTCGTGCTGCCCAACACGGCCTACGCCCGGGACCGGGAGGCGCTGGGGCTGGTCACTGTCCGAGGAGACTTCGACGACTACGAGTACGTCGCCGCCACCTCCGATATCAGCCTCGCGGACAACACGCGCATGCAGCGGTTCCTGCTATGGGCCCGCGGGATCGTCGAGAACCTGGTGCTGCGCAACATCTGGACGCCACTGCACGAGATGACCCGGCTCCGGCAGTCGCAGGTGCTGTCTAGCATGGCGGAGTGGTTCGGACGCTCGCCGAGTCCGGCGGCCGCCGGCCTCCATTTCGCCGACTCGGCGATCGGCCAGCCGGGAGCCGTGCTGGCGTTCCTGCGCCACGTCTACTCGGACCCGAGAATAGTGCACCTGCTCCGCCAGTGGTGGCGCGACGAGATCGAGCCGCACGCGCCGGAGGCGGCCCGAGCATTCCTCACCGACGTGTTCGAGTACGACCTCGCGACGCGGCCGATCTACGACCCGATCCCGCCAGACGACCTCGAGGTGGTCGTCGACGGGCGGGAGGCGTACTACTACAAGCGCGGCGTTGCGTTCCAGTACGACGTTCCGGCGGCGGTCGCGGCGCTCGCGAAGGGAGAGCCCGGCCCGCTGGAGCCGGCGCCGATCGTCGTGGACCTGCGGTTCAAGGCGGGCTTCGTGCACCACCTCGACAACCATGAAATGGCCGCACAGTTCATCGGCACGCCGTACGCGCATGACTCGACGGCTCGAGCGGGCGAGCGGGTTGGCCCCGACTAGTGCGGAACGCCGGCCCAGTCCGTACTGGCTGGGCTGGTCGGCGCTCGCCCTAGGAGACCACTGAATAATCGGGCGTGTCGCTCCTGTGGATCTTGGTGATCTTGCTCGATCATCATCGGGTGCAGGGTGTGGAGCGTGCGGACCGGGATCTGCTCGATGCTGCGGCGATGGTGGGCCACCTGGTGGCTGAGGGCAGTGTGTTCGCGTTCCTGGCCGAGCATCGGGGTCGGGTGTTTCCTGACGGGGACTTCACGGATCTGTTTCGGTCGGGGTTGGGTCGTCCGTCGATGCCGGCGCCGGTGGCGGCGACGATTTTGACGTTGCAGACGCTGCTGGACCTCTCTGATGCGGAGGCGGCCGAGGCGGCCCGGTGTGATCTGCGGTGGAAGGTCGCCACCGGGATGGCGTTGGACGACAAGGGATTTCACCCGTCGACGTTGACGTATTGGCGGCGTCGGTTGGCGAAGTCGGCGCGGCCGCACCGTATCAACGAGGCGGTGCGCAAGGTGGTGGAGGAGACCGGGGTCTTGCGGGGCCGTCACCGCCGGGCGGTGGATTCCACGATCCTGGCCGATGCGGTGGCTACGCAGGACACCATCACCCAGTTGGTGGCGGCGGTGCGGCGGGTGGCGCGGCAGGTGCCCGGCGCGGCGGAGCAGATCGCCGCGGTGTGTACCGGGCATGACTACAGTCAGCCGGGCAAGCCGGACATCGACTGGGACGACCCAACGGCCAAGGACGCGATGGTCTCAGCGCTGGTCAACGACGCCAACGCGCTGGTCGCCGCGTTGGCGGGGGCCGATCTGGACGAGCAGGCCCAGTCCACGCTGGCCTTGTTGGCGTTGGTGGCCGGGCAGGACGTGGAGCCGGCCGAGGGCTCGGATGGCAGTGACGGGCGGTGGCGTATCGCCCGCAAGGTGGCCGAAGACCGGGTCATCTCCACTGTGGACCCCGAGGCCCGGCACACCCGCAAGTCGCCCGAGGCGCGTCGCGACGGCTACCGGGCCCACCTGGCCGCCGAGCCCGACACCGGCATCATCACCGACGAGGAACTGACCAAGGCCGCCGGGACCGAGAACTCCGACCCGGCCGTGGCCGAGCGTTTCTTGGCCGCCGACATCCTCAACAGCAGCGACAGCACTGACGAGGAGCAGGCCAGCGGCGGCGACACCGACGGCGGCGACCCGGCGCGGCGTGAGTGGTACGGCGACTCGGCCTACGGCACCGGGGATCTGCGGGGCTCGGTCGACGATGCCGGCCATGAGGCCGTGATCAAGCCCAAGCCGCTGCAATCGGCGGTCGAGGGCGGGTTCACCGTCGATGACTTCACCGTGGACGAAGAGAACCAGACGGTCACCTGTCCCAACGGCAATAGCCGGCCGATCAGCGTCACCCGGGTCGCGACGTTCGGCGCCCTGTGCCGTGACTGTCCGCTGCGCGAGATGTGCACCAGGTCCAAGACCGGTCGGAAGATCGTCCTGCACGACCGCGATGACCTGCTCCGCAAGGCCCGCCGCGACTGGAAGAACAACCCCGACCTGCCCGAGCGTTACCGGCGCCACCGGCCCAACGTCGAACGCGTCGTGTCCCAGCTCGCCAGCCGGGGCGGACGGCGCCTCAAACTGCGCTACCGGGGCACCGACCGCAACAATGCCTGGCTCAAGCGCCGCACCGCAGCCCTCAACCTGCGCAACCTCATCAACCGGGGCCTCGACTTCACCCAAGGATGGGTCCTCGCCACCGCGTGAGGAGGCATCAGGGGCCGTAGAAGCCCGTCACCAGACCCTAAGACCCGCTCTCCGGCCCAAATCAACGCCGGAAGCAACACCCCCGACCACGCCGCCCAACCACCGGCCGCCGGGCCACCCGCCCGGGCGCCGGCCAGACGACCAGCGTGAGGGCCCTACCAGACGGCGATATTCAGTGGTCTCCTAGCGGGAGTTTCCCCCCTACGTGACCAGGGCGCCCGGATCTCGTTGTACCGCTTGGGTTTCAGGCCCATCCGGCGTATTACCCAGATCGTCTTGCCCGAAGACGATCCGGGCCGGCCGGATGCAGCTGATAGCAGCGAAATCAACGAATGCCTGGGTAATACAGTCAGGCTGCCCGGAAACACCTCCTGACCTGCGGAAACACCCTCCATGATCGAAATAGGGGGGAAACTCAGGCTAGAGGTGCGCGTGGAGCGGCTCGAGCGCGCGGTCGCGGCCGCCCGGGGCCGCCGCCGTCGCCGTACGAGGCACCGGGCACCGGCCCCGCGGTACCACCCGGCTGGGTCGAGCAGTACCGCGGCGTGTACATCCAGCTGGCCTCCTGACCGGCGCAGACGATCATCCCGGCGCGAGCCCCTCCGGAGCCAGCCGGCTACCGTCGACACGATGAGCCCGCTCGACCGTGCCGACCTCCGCACCAGGGTGGACAAGGCGCTCGCCGCATTCCTGGCGCAGCAGCGCGCCGTGCTCATCCAGATCGATCCGGCCCTCGACGAGGTGGCGGCCGCCATCGACGCGTTCGTGCTCGGCGGTGGCAAGCGCCTTCGGCCCGCGTTCGCCTTCTGGGGACACCGCGGCGCCGGCGGCGCCGACACCCCCGAGGTGGTGGCGGCCGTGTCCGCACTCGAGTTTTTGCAGGCCAGCGCGCTCATCCACGACGACGTCATGGATGCCTCGGACACGCGGCGCGGCGGGCCGGCCATGCATCGCCGTTTCGCCGCCAGGCACCGGGCCGCGGGCTGGGCCGGCGACCCGGTCGGGTTCGGCACCGCCAGTGCGATCCTCATCGGCGATCTCTGTTTCGCCTGGTCCGATGAGCTGCTGCGCACCTCCGGCCTGGACACGGCGGCGATGATGCGGGCCCGGGCTCAGTTCGACGTGATGCGCACCGAGGTCATCTGCGGCCAGTACCTCGATGTGCACGCGCAGGCGACCCGGGACACGAGCCGACGCCGAGCCTCCACCGTGGCGACCTACAAGTCGGCCAAGTACACGGTGCAGCGACCTCTGCTCATGGGCGCCGCCATGGCCGACGCGCCCGAGCCGATCCGGACCGCCTACTCCGACTTCGGCCTGCCGCTTGGCGAGGCTTTCCAGCTGCGTGACGACGTTCTCGGCGTCTTCGGCGACCCCACCCGTACCGGAAAACCCGCCGGCGACGACCTCCGCGAGGGCAAGCGGACCTACTTGATCGCAGCCGCGCTCGACGCCGCCGATGCCGCGACGGTCGCCCAGGTACGCCGGGACCTTGGCGACCCCGACCTCGACGACGCGCGGGTGGAGCGGCTCCGTCAGATCATTACCGAGACCGGTGCCCTGCGGGGGGTCGAGCGGCGCATCATCGAACTCACCGAGTGCGCGCTGGCCGCCCTAGGACGGGTCCGCCTCGCCCATGATGCCGCGAGCGTGCTCACCGGGCTGGCCGCCGCGGCCACCTCCCGCACCGGCTGAGCGTCAGATCGGGGCAGCGCCGGCCGGTTGACGGGGCCCGGCCGGCTGGCGCCCCGCTGTTAGGAAGGGCACCCTTTACAACTGAAGGCGTTAATGGGGTGCCCCTGCTCACTGACGGGAGCGTCGATCGACGCCGTCGGGGGCACGTTGCTCCCACCACATCCAGCTCGCGAGGGTCGTCAGCACCAGCGCGAAGCCGAAGAGCACGTCCTCGACGGGCGCTCCGGCCACCCGGGCGCCGATGATCGTCTCCGGGTCGTAGCGCACCACGCCGCGGGTGGTGAGCACGCCATTGAAGATGAGCTGGAACACCAGCACGATCGCGTACGTCGTCCAGAAGACCCGCCGGCGGACCAGCCGGGTGCGCAGCACCACCAGGTCGAGCACCGCGGCCCCGGCCACCCCGGCCAGCGCCGCCACGGTGTAGCTCACGGTCGCCACCCAGCCGGCGGCTCAGCGTGGGCCGGCGGCTCAGTGCGGGCCGGCCAGCCGGTTGCGCGCCGGACCGCCTCGAAGCCCAACACCGCGCACACCGGCACCACGAGGAAGAACAGCAGCTCCTCCAGGGGCAAGCCACCGGGCAGGACGACCCCGATCAGCTGGTTCCGGTCGAAGCTCCACTCGCCGCCCGCGATCGCGGCGAGGTCCCAGGCCGCGAAGAGCGCGGCCACCGGGACGACGCTGAGCACCAGCCGCCGCCATCGGCGACGGACCCGCACCCAGGGCTCCAGCCACGCCGCCGACGCCAAGCAGACAACCAGCACGGCCAGGTAGGTCAGGTGGCGCACGGCGGGCCCGGCCGCTCAGAGACCGAGTGCCTGGGCGCGGCGCTTGACCTCGGTGGCGGGTCCGTGTTCCAGCGCCTGCGCCGGCGTACCGGGCAGTGAGTCGTCCGGCGAGTAGAGCCAGCGCAGCGCCTCCTCGTCGCTGTACCCGGCGTCACGGAGCAGGGTGAGCACGCCCGGCAGGTGCTTCAGCGCGTTCGGCCCGGCCACCAGCTCGACCGGCACGCACAACACGCCGTCGCGCCGCACCGCCAGCAGGCCGCCGTCGCGGATCACCTGGCGAACCTTGGTCACCGGCACCGCCCACCGCAGGGCGAGGTCAGGCAGGTTGATCCAGCCGGCCGGCTGCTGCGGCAGATCCGGCCCCTCAACCGAGGACACGCTCATCGAGCCTGCCTTTCGTTCGCGCTGCGGGGCCTCGCACCCGCTCGCTCCTCGCACTCACGTGAGTCCCACAGTGCCACGATGCCGCCGAGCCCGGCGCGGCCCGCCGGCCAGCACATCCGGCGATTTGGGATGCGGCCGGTGCCCGCTCTCGCCACTAGACTGCCTGCGATGGACACGAAGGTCGCCGACCCCCTGCATGGGGCGCTGCTCGCCGGGCGCTACCGCATCGTGGGGCGGCTGGCCCGCGGCGGTATGGCCACCGTGTACCAGGCTCACGATCAGCGCCTGGACCGGACCGTGGCCATCAAGATCATACATACCGATCACGCCCGCGACGCCCGGGTCCTGCAGCGCCTGGCCGACGAGGCGCGCACGGTGGCCCGCCTGGCCCATCCGAACATCGTGGCCGTCTACGACCAGGGCACCCATGAGGGCGCACCGTACCTGGTGATGGAGTACGTGCGCGGACGCAGCCTGCGCGAGATCCTCGACGACCGCCGCCGCCTGGACCCGTCGGAGTCGCTCGCGGTGCTGGAGCAGATCCTGGCCGCGCTCGCGGTGGCCCACCGGGCCGGTCTGGTGCACCGGGACGTGAAGCCGGAGAACATCCTCGTCTCGCCGCCGCCCAACGGGTCGGGCGACCTGGTCGACGCGGTGGTGAAGGTGGCCGACTTCGGCCTCGCCCACGCCCCGGAGGCCACCGGCCGCGACGACGGCGCGCCGTTGCTGGCGACCGCGGAGTACGTCGCGCCCGAACTCGTCGCCGATGGCCGCTCCGATGCGCGATCCGATGTCTACTCCACCGGCGTGGTGCTCTTCGAGATGCTCACCGGCCGGCCACCGTTCGAGGGCGAACGCGCGGCCGAGGTCGCCTGGCAGCACGTCGACAACGACATTCCGCCGCCGTCGCGGGTCGTTCCCGGGCTGCCGCCGTTCGTCGACGAGGTGGTCGCTCGGGCCACCCGGCGCGATCCGGCGCGGCGCCCCCGCGATGCCGCCGCCATGCTGGCCGAGGTCCAGAACGCCCGGGAGGAGGTCGGCGCGCTCGCCGGCCCCACCCGCGCACTGGCCCACCCCACGGTGGTCGTCTCCCCGGTCGCCGCCCGCCGGGCCGCCGACGCGCGGCCGTCCTGGGCGAAGCTTCCGGCCCCGCGCGGCGCCGTGGCCAGCGCCGGCCGGAGGGTCCTGGAGCTGGTGCCGGCGAAACCCCTGCAAGGGGTACGCGGGGCGGTGGCGCGGCTGCGCAGCACCGCCGGCGGCCGGCGCCAGCTGATCGCGGGGCTGGTCGCGATCGTGGTGCTGCTCGGGCTCGGCGGCTGGTGGCTCGGCTTCGGCCGGTACACCGACGCGCCCGCGCTCTTGCAACTCACCAAGGACAACGCCGTCGCCGAGGCGACCCGGCTCGGCTTTCACGTCGAGTACGGGCCCGGCCGGTACGCAGAGGAGATACCGATCAACACCGTGGTCGACCAACGTCCGGCACCCGGCGGGCGGATCCTGCGTGGTGGCACCGTCGAGCTCACCCTGTCGCTGGGCCCCGAGCGGTACGCCGTGCCGGACGTGGCCGGCCAGCAGAAGGATTACGTCATCGGGGTGCTGCGTAAGCATTTCGTCGTGCAGACCGTGCCCGGGTTCTCCGACACCTTGCCCAAGGACTATGTGGTCACCACCGATCCACCCGCCGGCACCCCGCTCAAACCCAACTCGCTGGTGAAGGTCGTGCTGGCCAGCGGCCCGTACCCGGCCCACGTGCCGTCGGTCGTCGGCAAGCTGGTCGGCGAGGCCGAAGCGGCCCTGCGGGCCCAGGGCTTCGACGTCGAGATCCAGCGCCGCGACGATCCGACCAAGCAGCCCGACGAGGTGCTCGAGCAGAATCCGCAGGCCGGTCAGGGCGTGGCCACGGCCAAGGGGGTCAAGGTCGTGATCGTGGTGGCGAACGGCCCACCGCTGCAGCCAATGCCCAGCGTGGTCAACGCAACCTGCCATGACGCCGTCGTGCTGCTGCAGAGCATGAGCCTGCAGGTGGCCGTCGACGGCAACGACGCCGAGCAGGCGCTCGGCAAGGTGCAGGTGCAGTCGCCCGACCCCGGCCAGCCGCTGCAGCGCGGGCAGCAGGTCCAGCTCACCTGCAGGTTCTTCTGAGCCGGGCGGTCGGCGCGCACATCCCGGCCGCCGGCGGGCTGGCCCGGGCGGGGCTGCCTTACCTGGACGCGGTCGGCGCCGGCGTGGTGCAGGTGTTCGTCTCCAATCCCCGCGGATGGGCGCTCAGTGAGGGCGATCCCCGTCAGGACGACGCCTTCGTCGCCGGCTGCGCCGACCGTCGCGTCGCGTCGTACGTGCACGCGTCGTTGCTGGTGAACCTAGGCTCACCCACCGAGGCGACGGTGCGCAACGCCACCGCCAGCCTCGGCCACGGCCTGGCCCGGGCGGCCCGGCTGGGCGCCCGCGGGCTCGTCTTCCACGCCGGGTCCGCGGTCGACGACGGGCACGCGCCCCTGGCCCTGCGCCAGGTACGCACGGCACTGGTGCCGCTGCTGGACCACTACGCCGAGACCAACGGACCGCGCCTGCTCGTCGAACCCAGTGCCGGCGGCGGCCGCAGTCTGGCCGCCCGGATCGAGGATCTCGGACCGTACTTCGAGGCGGTCGATTGGCACCCTTGGCTCGGCGTGTGCTTCGACACCTGCCACGCCTGGGCCGCCGGCCATGACCTGGCCACCCGGGGTGGGATGACGGCCACCCTGGACGCGCTGGTCGCCACGATTGGGCCGGACCGCCTGGTTCTCATCCACGCCAACGACTCGCGCGACCCGTGCGGCTCGCTGCGCGATCGGCACGAGAACATCGGCGCCGGCCGGCTAGGTGAAGCCGCGTTCCGGGAGCTCCTGCGCCACCCGGCCGCCGCGAACGTACCCATGATCGTCGAAACCCCGAGCGCCGGCAGTGCCGGTCATGCGGCCGATATCGCCACCCTCACCCGCCTCGCGACCCGCACCGCCGGCCCGGCCCGTGCCTCCTCCCCGGCCCGTGCCTCATCCCCGGCCCGTGCCTCATCCCCGGCCCGTGCCTCATCCCGTCGATCTAGGGCTAAGGCACACGATTAGAGATCGTTTCACGCGCCTTAGCCCTAGATCGGCGAGAGGAGAAGAGGCGGGTGAGCACATCGATGGCGTGGGTGATGCCGTCGTCATCGACATCGAGGTGGGTGACCAGGCGGGCTGCCCGCGGGCCCATGACCGAGACCAACACCCCCCGCGCGCTCGCGGCAGCGGCCAGCGCGGTGGCGTCCAGGCGCGCCGTGGCCAGGTCGAGGGCGACGATATTCGTCCGCACCGTCTCCGCGGCCACGACCCCGTACGGGGCCAGCGCGACGGCGAGCCGGGCCGCGCGCTCGTGGTCCTCGACCAGGCGGTCGACGTGGTGGGCCAGGGCATGGCGACCGGCGGCGGCGAGGATGCCGGCCTGGCGCAGGCCACCGCCCATTCGCTTGCGGATCCAGCGGGCCCGCGCGATCCGCTCCGCGCTGCTCACCACGAGGGAGCCGGCCGGTGCGCCCAGTCCCTTGGAGAGGCAGACCGCGAGGGTGTCGCAGAGGGCACCGTAGGTGGACAGCGGCACCGCGTCGGCCAGATGCGCATGCCAGATCCGGGCGCCGTCGCAGTGCAGCGCGATGCCGGCCTCGTCGGCCACCACCCGCAGCGCCTGCAACGTACCGAGCGGGATGACGCCACCGCCACCGCGATTGTGGGTCTGCTCGACCGCGATGGCCCGGGTGGGCACGGCGAAGAAACCGTCCGGCCGGATCATCTCGGCTACGGTCTGAGGGGACAGCTCCGCGCCGACCGCGGGCCAGGTGCGCGTCGAGATGCCGCCGATCGCCGCCGCCGCCCCGATCTCGTACGTCACCACGTGGGCGTCGGCGTCGCAGAGCAGCTCGTCGGCCGGCGGCACCAGCAGCTGCACGGCGATCTGGTTCGCCATCGAGCCGGTCGGGGTGAACAGGGCCGCCTCGTGCCCGAACAGCTGCGCGACCTCGGCCTCCAGCGCGTTGACCGTGGGATCCTCGCCGTAGACGTCGTCGCCGACCTCGGCCGCGGCCATGACCGCTCGCATGGCCGCGGTCGGCCGGGTGACGGTGTCGCTGCGCAGGTCGACGATCATGGCGGCTCCTCCGCGGAAGCCAACGCGCGGTCGAGCACTCCTAGCCGCGCAACATCTCGGCAACGAGGAAGGCGAGCTCAAGCGACTGCTGGGTGTTCAGCCTCGGATCGCAGGCGGTCTCGTACCGCCCGGCCAGGTCGGCCTCGGCGATCTCCTGGGCGCCACCCAGGCACTCGGTCACGTCCTCGCCGGTGAGTTCCACGTGCAGTCCACCTGGATGGGTCTCGAGGTGCTGGTGCACCTCGAAGTAGCCGAGAACCTCATCGACGATCCGGTCGAAGTGGCGGGTCTTGAAGCCGTTGGACGATTCGACGGTGTTGCCGTGCATCGGATCGCACTGCCACACGACCTTGTGGCCAGCCGCGGTCACCTTCTCCACGATCGGTGGCAGCGCATCGCGGACCACCGTGCTGCCCATCCGGGAGACCAGGGTGAGCCGCCCGGGGATGTTCTCGGGGTTGAGCCGCTCGCACAACTCGATCGCGGTCTCCGGGGTGGCGCTGGGCCCGAGCTTGACCCCGATCGGATTCTCGATTCGCGAGACGAAGTCGATGTGGGCGCCGTCGAGGCGCCGGGTCCGTTCACCGACCCAGAGGAAATGACCGGAGAGCCCGTACGCACGGCCGCCGGAGACCCGGGTGAGAGCCCGGTCGTACTCGAGCGCGAGCGCCTCGTGCGAGCAGTAGAGGTTGACTGTCCGTAGTGCGTCGTCCTCGGTCATGCCGCAGGCGCGAATGAACCCGAGGGCGCGATCGATCTCGCGTGCGAGCGCTTCGTACCGTTCGCCAGATTTTGAGGTACGCACGAAGTCGCGGTTCCAGTCGTGTACCGCATGCAGGTCGGCCAGCCCACCGGCGACGTAGGCGCGCAGCATGTTCATCGCCGCGGCTGAGTTCGCGTACGCCCGGATCATCCGTTGCGGGTCCGGGACCCGGGCCTCCTCGGTCGGATTCAGCGAGTTGATCAAGTCGCCGCGGTACGCCGGCAGCCCCCGGGCGTCCAGTTCCTGCGACCGGGGCTTGGTGTACTGCCCGGCGACCCGGGCCACCTTGACCACCGGCAGGCTGGCCGCATAGGTGAGGACCACGGCCATCTGCAGTAGAGTGCGGGCGTTCGCGAGCAGGTGCGCCTCGGTGTTGTCGTCGAACGTCTCCGCACAGTCACCGCCCTGGAGCAGGAAGGCGCGGCCTTCACACACCTCGGCCAGCCGCTCGCGCAGGCCGTCCACCTCGTACGGGGCCACGACGGAGGGAACGACGTTGAGCACCGAGCACACGCTCGCCACGGCACCGGGGTCGGGCCAGGGGGGCGTCTGGGCTCGCGGCAGGGTGCGCCAGTGGTCCAGCCCGAGCAACTCGACCTCGGCGGCATCCACCGCCGGCCGGGTCACGCCGTAAGCGGGTTGGCGGTACTGGTGCCACTCGGTGCGCATGGGATCAGGGTACGGCGGGTGCCCCGGGCGCCGGCCGGGGACGGCCCGGCGCCGGAACCCGGACCCGACTTGACCCGAGTGTCGCGACAAAATCACCAACTTGCATCTTGCACATAGCAACTCAAGACAAGAACATGGATCCGACCGAGACAGTCTTCGTGGGCTCACTGTGAGTGGCAGGGGAACTGTAGTGATCAACTCCGAACCAGCCCGCGCCCGGGGGCGCGTCCGCACCGCTATCACCATCGTCGCGACCGCATTAGTCTGCATCGGCTTGGCCACCATTCCGGCGGCGCCGGCGGGCGCCAAGGCCGCGGTGGGGTACGTCCGGCTGGCACACCTGTCGCCCGACACCCCTGAGGTGGATGTCTACCTCTCCAAGTCGGGTGACTCCTCATTCGCGCCGCAGGTGTTCCACGGCGTCGGGTACGGCGTGATCTCGAATTACCTGGCCCTGCCGATCGGCACCTATGCGGTATCGATGCGGCTCAAGGGCGCACCCGAGTCGACACCGCCGGTGCTCACGACCTCGGTCGAGGTCTCCAGCGGCGGTGCCTACACGGTCGCCGGCGTCGGTAAGAATGTCGACCTCGGCCTGACCGTGCTCGACGACGACCTCTCCGCACCCGATCCCAACAAGGCCAAGGTGCGCATCATCCAGGCATCGATCGTGGCCCCGGTTCTCGATGTGGCCCTGGCCAACGGCACGCCGGTCGCCACCGGCGTCGCGTTCGCCACCACCACCTCGTACCGCAACGTGGATCCGGGCCAGTGGACCCTGCGGGTGAAGCCGACCGGCTCGTCGGCCTCCACCACGCTGTACGCCACCCTCAACCGCGGCGCGGTCTACTCCCTGCTCGTGGTGGACGGCAAGAACGGCCTGCGGGCCCAGTTGCGGGTCGACGCTCGGGGCCCCGGCACGCCGCCCGACGGCGCCGTCGAGGCGGGCGCCGGCGGCGGCGAGCCGCTGGCCTCGTCCGGGCTGGACCCGCTCGTGGTTGTGGTCGGGGGCCTCGCGCTCCTGCTCGTGCTGCTCTCGATCGCCCTGCGGATGCGACGGCTGGCCAACAAGCGGCCGTGAGGAAGGCGCCACGCCGGTTCGTCGGGGTCGCGCGCGTGCAGCAACCACCGCCCGACCACGATTCCGGGCGCCCCGAGCCGGCGACGGCGCAGCCCATGGCGGCCGACCAGACGGCGGCCGAGCCGGCGACGGCGCAGCCCATGGCGGCCGACCAGACGGCGGCCGAGCCGGCGACGCTGCCGCCCATGGCGGCCGACCAGACGGCGGCCGAGCCGCCAACGCTGCACCCGCCGCCGGCCGGAGCGCTGCCGGCACCGCAGCGTGCGGTCGGCGTGGCGGCGCCGCCGCCCGCCGCCATGCTCCGCGCCCAGGCGCGAGCCCGGGTGCCCCTCGGCTCGCGGCTACCGATGTGGGTGGCCGCGCTCGCCCGGCTGCCGGCGGCACCGCCGGCCCGGTCGCGGCGCGGCCGCCCGCCCGGCGTACCCGACCACCGCCGCCGGGTGCCCCGGGTGGTCCTTCGCCGTACCGAGGGGCTCACCTGGCTAGCGGCGCTGCTCGTTCTGTCGGCCGTGGTCACCTTCGTGGTGCGCGCCGTGCCGGCGGTCGGCGGCAGCGTGTTGACCGTGCCGCGCACGCCGACGACGCCGACCACGAGCGCGATCGACCCGGTGCCGGGGCCGGGCTCGGCATGCATCTTCGACAGTTGCGCGACGCCACCGCCGGTGGGCCCGCCGACCCGGGTTCGCATCCGGTCGATCAACGTCGACTCGACCTTGGAGGACCTGGCGCTCAACACCCAGCACGAGCTCAACGCGCCGGCCGACTTCAACAAGGCGGGCTGGTACGCCAACGGCGTGATCCCCGGCGACCCCGGACCAGCGGTGATCGCGGGTCACGTGAACTCCTACCGCGGGCCGGCCGTCTTTTACCGGCTGCACGAGTTACGGGCCGGCGCCCTGGTCGAGGTGCTGCGGGGCGGAGTCTGGCTCAGTTTCCAGGTGACCGTGATCGCGGAGTACCCGAAGGACAAGTTTCCGGCGAAGACGCTCTACGATCCGACGCCGGACGCGGAACTGCGTGTGATCACCTGCGGGGGCGACTTCGACCGGGTACACCGCCGCTACTACGACAACATCGTGGTCTCCGCGGTTCGCGCCTAGCGGCAACTCGGGCCGGGAGCCGCGCTGGCCCCGGCCCGTTGCCCGATCAGTCGGTCAGGATCGGTCGAACTCTCCACTGTGCACGGACGTGACGAACCGCTGCCACGAATCCGGGCTGAAGGTGAGCGTCGGGCCGCGGCGGTTCTTGGTGTCGCGCACCTGCACGTTCGCGTCGAGGCGCCGGACCTCGACACAGCTGCCGTTCTGGCTGCTACGGGAACTCTTGTGCCATTGCTCGGTAAGAGAGGGCATCACGCCTCCTCGGTCAGGCCAGCTCATCACACGAACGCTCGAAACGGATTCGGGACTCCGTGAGACTGAGCGCGGCGGCTCTTAGATGATCGAAGACATCGTGGTACCACAGCGCATCCTCTGATTCGGCAAAAATGTCGCCAGTGACGCCCTCGATATAAACGATGTCGGGATCCTCCGGCAAAGGGAATCTCACCACGGTGAACGAGCCAACCATTCCCGGGTGATGACCGCCGTCGAATGGAACTACTTGGATCATGACGTTGGGCATGAGACTCGCGTCCAGCAAATGCTTGAGCTGGCCCCGCATGACGTCCGGACCGCCGAGCCGTCTGTGCAGAATGGACTCATCCAGGATCGCCCACAGCTTCAACGGCCGCGGCCGGGTCAGCAGCTGCTGGCGAGCCAGCCTCACCTCCAGCTTGCGTTCGATGGTGTCGCCGGTGACCGGCGGCACCGCCGCGCTGAACAGCGCCCGGGCGTAATCTTCGGTCTGCAGGAGCCCAGGCACGCACAGCGTCTCGTAGCTCAGCAGCTCCGCCGCCTCGGATTCGAACCCGATGAAGGTGGCGTACGGGCCCATCAGGGTGTCGGCGTACCGGCTCCACCAGCCGCGTTGCTTGCCTTCGCGGGCCAGCGCGGCCAGTTCGTCGGCGAGTGCGCGGTCGTCGATCTGGTACAGCCCGAGCAGGTCGGCCAGATCGCGGCTACGCACCCCGACCCGACCCGTCTCGACCCGGCTCACCCAGGAACCCGAGCGTTCCAGCCGGGCCCCGACCTCCTCACCGGTGAGCCCTACCCGTTCTCGCATGCCGCGCAGAATCAATCCGAGTCGGCGCCGCCGAACGGTCGGGCTTCCATCCGCCACCATGACTCCTCCGGGCCCACAAACGTGCCGGAGCGAGAATCCCACTCCGTCCCTTCCAGTTCAACCCCGGAACGCCGATGGCGACGGACACCCGGTCCGCCATTCGCAGCTGTTGCCGGTCAATTCTGAAAGCACCTGCGCCTCGCGCCGGACCATGCGTGCCTGGGATCGCTCGGCCCGGACAGAATTCCGTGGCGCCGGCGGATCGGATGACGGGTCAGACCGGCCGCCGCCCGGCAAAGCCGGTATCCAGCCGGTGATACCAGTCGATGTCTGAGTCCCCTTCGAGCCAGCACCAGAGCACCGGCTGGCCCCCGGCGTCGCCCGGAAAGTCGAGCAGCAGCGGGGCGAACCCCTTGACCTGCACGCCACCGGTGGCGAAGTACTCCAGGTCGGCATGCAGGCGCGCCTCCAGGCCCTTCGCGTCGGCGAGCGCGCCGAGCGGGCTGCGGCCGGAGTCGGCGAGGTCCGCCCGCAGCTCGGCCAGGTCCGCCCGGGCCACGAGGAACTCATCGATGCGCGGTCGGAGGGCGGCGAGAGCCGACCGGGCGGCGGCGAGGCTCAGACCGTCCACGGCTCAGGCATTCTGAGCCGCGAGCTCGCGGGCCCGGTCGCGGGCCGCCTCCAGCGCGGCCAGCAGCGCCGCCCGGACCGCGTGGTTCTCCAGCTCTCGGATCGCGGAGATGGTGGTGCCCGCGGGCGAGGTCACCGCCTCGCGCAGCCGGACCGGGTGCTCGCCCGAGTCCCGCAGCATGATGGCCGAACCGATCGCGGTCTGCACGATCAGGTCGTGCGCCACCTGGCGCGGCAGACCGAGCAGGATGCCGGCATCGGTCATCGCCTCCACCAGGTAGTAGAAGTAGGCCGGACCCGAGCCCGACAGGGCCGTCACCGCGTCCAGTTGCGACTCGGGCAGGCGCATCGTGCGGCCCAGCGGGGTGAAGATCGCCTCGGCTCGGGCGAGGTGCTCCGCGGTCGCGTGCGGGCCGGCTGAGATCACCGTCATCGCCTGGTCCACCAGCGCGGGTGTGTTGGTCATCGCCCGCACCACCGGCGTGTTCTCACTGAGCCACTTCGCGAAGAAGGAGATCGGCAGGCCGGCGCAGATCGAGACGACGAGCTTGTCGGCCGGCACCGCCGGGCCGAGCTCGGCCATCAGGGTCGCCGCGTCCTGCGGCTTGACCGCGATCGTGAGCACCTCGGCCTCGGCCGCGGCTTGGGGATTGGTCACCACCCGGATGCCGTAGCGCTCGACGAGCTCGGCCGCGCGCTCCGGCCGGCGCTCGGTGGCGACCAGCCCGTCAGCCGGGTGGCCGGAGCGCAGCAACCCGTGGAGCAGGGTCTCGCCGATCATGCCGGCCCCGATGACGGCGATCGTTGTCATGACATCCCCTTCCAGCCCGCCACTGCGCCTAGCTGCCGAAGAAGACCTCGGCTTCGGTGTACCGCTCGGGCGGGACCGTCTTCAGCTGCCGGACGCCGTCGACCAGTGGAACCCGGACGATCTCGGTACCCCGCAGTGCCATCATCGTCCCCCAGTCACCGTCGTGAACCGCGTCGATCGCCTGCAGGCCGAATCGGGTCGCGAGTACCCGGTCGAATGCGGTCGGCGTGCCGCCGCGCTGGATGTGTCCGAGCACGACGGTGCGGGCCTCCTTGCGGGTGCGCTGCTCCAGCTGCTCGGCCAACCACTGCCCGATGCCGCCGAGCCGTACGTGCCCGAACGCGTCCAGCTCCTGGTTGTGCACCACCATCTGGCCTTCGAGCGGCTTGGCCCCCTCGGCGACCACGACGATGGGGGCGTACTGGTGCTGAAACCGGTTCTCCACGTATCCGGCGACCTGCTCGACGTCGAAAGGGCGCTCGGGTAGCAGGATGACGTTGGCGCCCCCGGCCAGGCCGGCGTGCAGCGCGATCCAACCCGCGTGCCGGCCCATGACCTCGACCACCAGAGTGCGGTGGTGGGACTCGGCCGTGGTGTGCAACCGGTCGATCGCCTCCATCGCGATGTTCACCGCGGTGTCGAAGCCGAAGGTGTAGTCGGTCGCCCCGAGGTCGTTGTCGATGGTCTTCGGCACCCCGACCACGTGCTCTCCGAGATCGGCGAGCTTGGTCGCCACGCCCAGGGTGTCCTCGCCGCCGATCGCCACCAGGGCGTCAACCTCGAGACTGGCGAGGTTGGTCTGGATCCGCTCGACCCCGCCCTCGATCGTGAACGGGTTGGTCCGCGACGAGCCGAGGATGGTGCCGCCTCGCGGCAGGATGCCGCGCACCTGCCTGACTCCCAGCGGCATGGTCAGGCCCTCCAGCGGCCCGCGCCAGCCGTCGCGGAAGCCGACGAAGTTGTGCCCGTACGAAGCGACCCCCTTGCGCACCACCGCCCGGATCACCGCGTTCAGACCCGGACAGTCGCCGCCTCCGGTAAGTACTCCGATTCGCATGCCGCCGTCCTCCATGTGTGCGGTCGCGGACGTCGTCCGGGTCGCGACCTGATCGCGGCCGGCGAAGCCCCGTCGGGCGCAGTCGGATGGACCGGTGGCGCCGTTGCCAGCCGCGGGGTGGCCGCTTCGGGCACCCTATCCGGTCACCGGGCGCCTCGATGCAAACGGGGCCGAGGAGGGACCTACCGGAGGCGGGCCTGGGTGTCACACGTCACGGCGATCCCGATCACCGGGGCCTTGTGCAGGTGCAGCAGCCTGGTGAACCAGTTGCCCACCCGGGACAGCACGTACTTGCCAGCGATGAGGGCGCGGGCGGCCTCGGTCTCCTTCTCGTCCAGCAGGCGCGCGGTGCCCTCGGCGCTCGGGGCGCCCGGCGCGATGGTGCCGCGCATGCTGCAGACCGTGACCACGACCTTGCTGTTGCGGCGGATCCGCTTGACCTTCCACGCGTCGGCGTCCGAGACAACGATCAGGTCGGTGCCGTGGCGCACCAGCCAGACCGGCGTCGCCACCGCGGTGCCGTCCTTGCGGTACGTGGTCAGGCTGACGTACCTGCTGCGGCCGAGCTCGTCAACGACGCCCATGAGCCGAGGGTACCGGCCACGGCGGCGGCCCTGGTCCGCCCGTTCGGCCGGCCGCGGGGCGGGGATCCGGGTGGGATCAGGCGGCCGGGGCACCGGCGGGCGCGGTCAGCGCCTGCCACCGGGCGAGGTTGTGCCGGGCGTCGACCAGGGCGTCGTGGCGCTGGGCGGCGGCCGGCGGCAGGGTCGGCCGACCCTTGTCGTCCCAGAGCTGACGGAGGTCCTTGGTGAACCGGGGAATCTCCCGCGGCAGCGCGGGCATGGCGCCCCACAGCTGGGCCAGCACCACGTGGTCGTACGCCGCGTACCAGGCCCACAGCTCGAGCTCGCGGTCCGGCTCGGCGCGCACCGGCGCCAGCAGGAACTCGTGCAGGTCGTCGCGGATGCGCTCGCGCGAGCGCCAGGCGGGATCGGCCGGCCCGGGCAACCGGTCGAGCACGTTGCGCCGTACCCAGGGCACCGCGGACCGGGGGTCGAACTCGGTCGAGACCGCGTAGAACTCGCGTCCGTGCTCGTCGACGACGCCGATCGAGACCAGGTCGATCAGCCGACCGTCCTCGATGAATTCGCAGTCGTAAAAGTAGCGGTAGACCATCGCCGTCCATCATGACCGACCCGGCTCGGACCTGGTCGGGCGGCGGCGAGATCACTAGCCTGCCCGGTATGACCTTCTCGATCGTCGCGCGCTCGCACGACGGGCGCAGCCACGGGGTGGCGGTGGCGAGCAAGTTCCTCGCGGTCGGTGCCGCGGTGCCGGCGGCCGAGGCGGACGTGGGTGCGCTCGCCACCCAGTCGTACGCGAACCTGGCCTACCGGGTGCAGGCTCTCGCCCTGCTGCGTACCGGCGTGGACGCGGCCGGCACCGTGGCCGGGGTGACCGCGGCCGACGAGGGCCGGGCCACCCGCCAGCTCGGGGTCGTCGGCGCGACCGGCGACGGCGCCACCTACACCGGGGCGCAGTGCCATCCGTGGGCCGGTGGGGTGGCCGGCGACGGCTTCGCCATCCAGGGCAACATCCTGGCCGGACCCGAGGTGGTCGAGCGGATGCGGCTGGCCTGGCTCGACGGCGCCGCCGAGCCCAGCTTGGCCCGGCGGCTGCTCGCCGCATTGCGCGCCGGTGACGGGGCCGGCGGTGACCGGCGCGGCCGGCAGAGCGCCGCGGTGTACGTCGTGGCCCGGGGGCTGGGGTACGGCGGCACCAGCGACGTGCTGGTGGATCTGCGCGTCGACGACCACCCCGACCCGGTCGCCGAACTGGCCCGCCTGGTCGACCTGCACCGGCTCTACTTCGACAAGGCCGACCCGGCCGACCTGCTCGAGCTCACCGGCGAGTTGGCGAGCGAGGTGCGCGAGCGGCTGGATCGGCTCGGCTACCGTGGCGAGGACGGGCCGGCCGGACTGGACGCCGCGCTGGCCGACTGGGCCGGGGTGGCGAACCTGGAGGAGCGCATCGTGGCCGGTCGGATCGACCCGCTGGTCCTGGATCAACTACGCACCGCTGCCTAGGACAAAGCACGCACACAGTGCATAATGTCTGCGAATGGCATTACGACTCGGCGACGGTGTCGAGCATCCCGTGTCGCGCGCTGTCGCGGCTTCCGCCCTCGTAATAGCGTGACGCCGTCCGATGTCGCATTGGCGACCCTTGCCGGTGTAGACATGACGACACCGGCGCCGACCAGGGCGGGGAGGGGACAGCGAGGTGGATGTACGCGTGAGCGAGGCCGGCGACATACTCGCCGGTGTCGACATGTTCGCGGGCCTCGAGCCGGAAGCCCGGCAACGGGTCGCTGCCGCCGCCGTGCCCCGCAACTACCGCAAGGGCCAGATCCTCTTCGTCGAGGGCGACCCGGGCGAGTCGTTGATCATTCTGCGCCGGGGGGCGGTGGCCGTGTTCCGTACCGCGCCCACCGGGGAACGCGCGGTGCTGTCGGTCCTGCGCCCGCCCGACGTGCTCGGCGAGGTCTCACTGCTCGACGGCTCGCCGCGGTCGCTCTCGGCCGAGGCGATCGAGGACAGCACGGCCCTGGCGCTGTCCCGGGGCGCCTTTATCGAGCTCGTCCACGCCAGCCCTCGCCTGCTCGACGCGGTGATGCGCTCCTTGGGCGGCCTGATCCGCCGGCTCACCGAGCAGAACGCCGACCACGTCTTCCTCGACCTGCCCGGCCGGGTGGCGAAGACCCTGGTCCGCCTGGCCGGCGAGTCCGGCGCGCCGATGGTCACCATCGAGCTCAACCAGAGCCAGCTGGCCGAGATGGCCGGCGGTTCGCGGCAGAGCGTCAACCAGGCGATCGGCTCGTTCGCCAACCGGGGCTGGCTGCGCACCGAAGGCCGCCGGATCGTGGTCACCGACCTGCCCGCGCTCCGCCGCCGGGCCGGCATGACCGAGCGCTAACTTGCGTCGATCTAGGGCTTATGCACATGGTTCGATCTCCATTCGTGTGCGCAAGCCCTAGATCGACGGGAGAGAGACGGGGCAGCGCAGGCGGCAGGGCGGG
Source organism: uncultured Actinomycetota bacterium (assembly GCA_963753485.1). Taxonomy (GTDB): domain Bacteria; phylum Actinomycetota; class Actinomycetes; order Mycobacteriales; family Micromonosporaceae; genus CAWDLX01. The sequence goes on from CAVWCL010000001.1 coordinate 579,920, forward strand.
TGGTACCGGCGTGCGACCATACGCCCAGGAAAGCCGAGTGCATGCGCCCGCGCGGGCCGCGACCTGAAAGAGTGCGCCATGTCCAGCCCGGTCTGCTCCACGTGCGGTCGTCCGGCCGGCCCGGACGACCGGTTCTGCGGCCGCTGCGGCACGCCGGTGACCATCGTCTGCCCCCGGTGCGGCCGCTCGCACCCGCCGGACCTTTCCTTCTGTACCGGCTGCGGGCTGCCGCTGCGCTCCTCAGGCCTAGGCCGTACCCAGGAGGAACGGCGGCGCATCAGCGTGCTCTTCATCGACGCGGTCGGCTCGACCCCCTTCGCTGAGCAGGCCGACCCGGAGACGGTACGGGCGCACCAGAGCACGTTCTTCGGCACCGTGCGGCACGTGGTGCGCCAGTACGGCGGGGTGGTCGAGAAGTACGTCGGCGATGCCGCGATGGTGCTCTTCGGCGCCCCGGTCTCCACCGAGACCGACGCGGTGCGCTGCGTACGGGCCGGGTTGGACCTGCAGCGGGCCCTGGCCCGCGACGACGGCGCCAGCGACGGCTGGACCTTCCGGGTCGGCATCGCCACCGGTGACGCGCTCGTCGACGTGGCCGCGGCGCACGACGGCGGCCAGGCGATCGTCGCGGGCGACGTGGTGAACACCGCGGCCCGGCTGCAGGCCGAGGCACCGCCCGGTGGCGTACTGGTCTGCGGCACCACCCACGCCGCCACCCGGACCGAGATCCGCTATGCCGGGCACGCCCCACTCACCCTGCGCGGCCGATCCACGCCGACCGAGGTGTGGCTGGCGGTGGCGCCGGTGCAGCGCCAGGTCGTGGACGAGTCCGACGCGGTGGCGATGGTCGGCCGCGACCACGAACTGGGGCTGCTCACCAGCGCGCTGCACCACGTGATCCGGGAACGCTCGCCGCGGCTGGTCACCGTCCTTGGCCAGGCCGGCATCGGCAAGAGCCGGCTGGTCCGGGAGCTCTACCAACACGCCAGCCAGCTGGTGGACGTCCAGGTCCGCTGGCGCAGCGGCCGCTGCCCGCCATTCGGGGAGAACGTCGCCTACGCCGCCCTCGCCGACGTGGTGAAGGCGCAGGCCGGCGTGCTCGCCACGGACACCCCCGAGGCGGCCCGGGACCGGCTCGACGCCGCCCTCGGCGATCTGGTGCCCATCGGCGAATCGGCCCGGCTCTCCGACGCGCTGCGCCCCCTGCTCGGTCTGCCGGGCTCACCACTGTCCACGGAGGACGCCGAGTCGGCCTGGCGGCGGTTCCTGCTGGCCCTGGCCGGCCGCGGGCCGACCGTGCTGGTCTTCGAGGACCTGCACTGGGCGGATGAGAAGATGCTGCGCTTCGTCGAGCTCATCGGGGCCACCGTCCGCGACGTCCCGTTGCTGGTGGTGTGCACCGCAAGGCCGGAGCTCGTCGACCGGGAGCCCGGGTGGGCGGGCACCCTCTCCGGGGTCCTGGCGATCACCCTCAGCCCGCTGCGCGACGAGGGCATCGCCACCCTGTACGCCCAGATGTTCGGGCAGGCGACGTTCCCGCCGGAGCTGTTGCGGCCGCTGGTCGAGCTGGCCGACGGCATGCCGCTCTACGCCCAGGAGTATGGACGGATGCTGGTCGAGCGGGGCACGCTACGCCAGGCCGACCACAACTGGATCATGGAGTCGAGCGACGGGCTGCCGATGCCGGACAGCGTGCACGCCGTTATCGCCAACCGGGTCGACCTGCTCGACGCCGCCGAACGGGCCGTCCTGCAGGCGGCGTCGGTGGTGGGCGCCCGGTTCTGGCCGGGTGCGGTCGCCGCCGCGCTGGACACCGGGGTCGACGCGGTCGAGCGGGCGCTTCGCGGCCTGGCCCAGCGGGAGCTGGTCCAGGAGCAGCCGGACTCCATCATGGCCGACGAGCCCGAGTACCGCTTCCGCCACGTCCTGGTCAGCGACGTCTGCTACGAACGGCTGCCCCGCTCGGAACGGGTCGCCCGGCACGTGCGTACCGCGGACTGGCTCGACGCGCACATCGACAGCCGCGGCGGCGAGCTCGCCGAGGTACTCGCCCACCACCGCTTCACCGCGTACGAGACCGCCCGCGCCCTCGGCCACGACACCCGGCCCTACGCCGGGCCGGCGCTGGCCGCGCTGCGCCACGCCGCCCAGCGCGCGGCCATGCTCAACGCGTTCGACGCCGCCACGACCCAGGTGGAGCGGGCGGTGGCGCTGGTCGCGGCCGCCCGGTCCGAGGTGGTCGGCGACGCCGACCGGTACGGCGTGGAGCTGCTCGGCATCGAGATGTCGTTCCACCGCGACGCCGCCGGCTACCTCACCGGCGATGGACCGCGCCGGCTGCACGAGCTGGCGGTGCTGCTCTACCGGGCGGCCGACCACGGCGGCGCGGCCCGGGCCTGGACCCTGCTCGGCCAGACCGCCTGGCTGAAGGCGGACCGCACGGATGCGCTGCGCTGCCTGGACCGCGCGGTGGAGCTCTTCGACAACTGGCCGGACACCCCGGAGAAGGCGCAGGCGTACGCCGAGCTCGGTCGACTCCACATGCTCAACTACGAGCACGCGCCGGCGACCGGCGCGACCGCGATCGCGGCCGAGATCGCCGAGCGGCTCGGCCTGGTCGAGCTGCGCGCCAACGCACTCATCACCCTCGGCATGTGCCGCTACCAGGCCGGCGAGCCCACCGGCCTGGCCGACCTGCAGGAGGCCCTGGAGTTCTGCCGCACGTATCAGCTGCCCAGCCTGCGCCGGGCCACGCTCACGGTCGCGCTGGCGCTGCGGGAGGAGGGGGACCGCGCGCGGGCGGAGAGCCTGCTCACCGACGATCCGGTGGCGTCGGCCACGCTCACCGAGGCGCCCGGGGAGGACCTCGAGACCCGGCTCGGCCACGACGCCCGCCAGGCCCTGGTCGCTGGCGAGTGGGACCGGTTCCTGGCGCTGGCCGACGCGGTCCTGGACACTCCCAGCGGTGACCTGGAGCCGCAGATCCGGGCGGTACGCGGTTGGATGCGCGCCATGCGGGGCGACCCGGCGGGCGCCGACTCCGACGTCGACCGCGCGCTCAGCACCGCCCGCAGCAGCGGCTTCTGGCGGCTGACCTGGAGCGCCCTCGCCCACGGGGCGCTCGCGCACGCCGTGCTCGGGCGGCCGGACCAGGGCGAGGCGCTGCTGCACGAGCTGCGCGACGGCTGGCGGCGGATGCGCACCATCGCCAGCGGCGACTGGGTGGCCGCGGCCGCGCACGCCGCCACCCTCCTCGGCGAGGACGCCGCCCTGTTGCTGCGCGACGCCCTCGCCGACACCCCGCACCACACCGCCTGGTCGCGAGCCGCGCTCTCCTCGATCAACGGTGCCCTCGCGGCGGCCCGGGGCGATCACGGTACGGCCGCCGCCTGCCACCTGGACGCCGCCGAGCGCTACGCCGCCGTCGGCAGCGCCACCGACCGGGGCTTCGCCCTCACCGCCGCGGCGGCCGCGCTGTCCGCGGTGGGCGACCCCCGCGCGGCGGCCACCCAGGCCGAGGCGGCCGCGTTCGCCGGACGCAACCACATCGCCGCCCGTCGCTCCGCGGCCTGAGGGATTTGATCAGGCGGCGATGGGTGTCGCCGGCGGCGCTGGGGTCGGCGCCGGCACCTGTCCGGCCGCGGCGGCCGCCTCCTTCACCTTCTGGGCGTACATATCGACGTACGGGCGGCCGGAGAGCGTCATGAGCTCATGCATGATCTCGTCGGTCACCGAGCGCTCGATCAGATGGTCGCCGGCCCGGCCGGCGTACCGGGAGAAGTCCAGCGGCGCCCCGAAGCGGATCTTCGCCCGCATGATCTTCGGCACGATGTGCCCCGGCGGCTGGATCTCGTCGGCGTTGAGCATGACCACCGGAACGACCGGCACCCCGGCCGTGATGGCCAGCCGGGCGACGCCGGTCTTACCCCGGTAGAGCCGCCCGTCCGGCGAGCGGGTGCCCTCCGGATAGATGCCGAACAGGTGGCCGGAGCGGAGCACGCGCAGCCCGGTGTCGATCGCCGCCTGCGCGGCCGCGCCCCCGGAGCGGTCGACCGGGATCGTGCCGGCGGCGACGAAGAACATACGGATCAAGAAGCCCTTGACGCCGGTGCCGGTGAAGTACTCGGACTTGGCCACGAAGGTGACCTTCCGGCGCACCACGAGCGGCATGAGCAGCGAGTCGGAGAACGAGAGGTGGTTGCTGGCGATGATCGCCGCGCCGCGTTGGGGCACGTACCGCAGCCCCTCGACCTGGGGGCGGAAGAGCAGCCACAGCAGCGGACCCGGGAACAGGTACTTCAGGAGCCAGTAGAGCACTGCGTCTCACCGCCTGTGCCGGGTCGGGACTGTCGCACGGCGGGTCGGCGGTTCGACCCGGCCGGGCGACTGGCCGGTATTCGATGCACACGCTACGCGAGAACCGCCCTCCCGTCCGGCAGCCGGTCGCAGTGTTCCCGAGCCCACCGCGCGACACTCTGGCCGAGTACCGTTGCGCCTGTCACGATGCAACCGATCGGCCTGGTTCGCCAACGGAAGGGCAGAACACCCGTGAGCGCGAGGAGCGAGCGTCAGCGAGCCCCGCAGTTCGCGAACGGAAAGGCGGAACACCCGTGAGCGCGAGGAGCGAGCGTCAGCGAGCCCCGCAGTTCGCGAACGGAAAGGCGGAACACCCGTGAGCGCGAGGAGCGAGCGTCAGCGAGCCCCGCAGTTCGCGAACGGAAAGGCATGACAATGAGCGCAGGCGACGCTCGACGCGGACGGCGGGACAACGGGTTGGTCGCGGCCGACTACGCAGCGGCCGGCGACGTCGATCCGCGCGTCGGTGAGCACCTGCTCGACGTGCTGGCCCTCGACGGCATCGCCGCCTACCTGCGCCCATCCACCGACCTGCATCCGGTGACCAGGTCCAGCGTGCTGCCCAACCGCCCGACCGATCGGCTGTACGTGGACCGGGCCCACCTGGCCGTCGCGCACGGCTACCTGGCCCGCCTCGCGGCCGACGCCGCCGCCGATCTCCCCCCGGCGCCGGCGGCGAGCGCCGGGGCCCGGCCACCGACCTCCGCCGGGCCAGCGGACCATCATCCGGCCAGCAACCCGGCCAGCCGGGATACCACCGACGAGGCGTGGGCGCAGATCGTGGCCGGCTACGACGACGTGGTCGACCCGCCCCACCGGTCGTGGCCGGCGGTCGAAGACCTGGACGACGTGTCCGCCGACGACGCCGGCGACGAGGTGATCGAGGAACGCGGTTCCGGCATGGCCGCCGGTGAGCTGGCCCGCCGACCGGAGACGACCGCGCCGATCGTCGAGGCGTCGTTGCTGGAGGGGCTGGACACGTTCGGCGCGGACCTGCCCGATGCCGACGAGGAGGGCTACACGCCGCCGCCCCCGCCGCCGGTACCGCGGCCGTCGCTGCCGACCGCCCTCGCGCTCGCCGGCATCATCGGCGGGCTGATCGTGTTCCTCAAACCAGAGCTGATGCCGTTCCAGGAGAACGTTGCCATGCTGCTCGGCTTCTCCGCGGTCGTGGCCGGATTCGGCACCCTGGTGTGGCGGCTGCGCCCCGGCGACGACGAGGACGACGACTCCACTCCCGACGACGGCGCCCGGGTCTGACCCGATCGCGGTGCTCAGCCCTGCCCAGCGCGACGGCCTCGACCAGCCGGTGGGCACGGCGTCAACGCTGGAGATCAGTACGAGGCGCGCTGGAGCGTAGCGCCACTGCAGTCCCGCGCGTAGGACACCGATCTCCCGCCCGGCACCCGGGGACGTAGACCCGCGGCCAACCGTCGACGGTGGCGCCAGCGCCGTCAGGCCGACTTGTCGAGCCAGTCCAGGATGGCGTCGAGCGGCTCCTGCCACCGAGGCTCGAGCATGAGGTCGTGACCCATCCCCGGGAAGAGCAGCGGCGCCCCGCCGTAGCGGCGGGCGGCCCGCTCCAGCGCCCGGCGCGGCACGATCCGGTCGTCCGGCGAGCCCACCACGAGCACCGGTGCGTCGCCGACCGGCGGTTCGGGCGGACGGTGCATCAACAGCTGCCACTGCACCAGCGGCGCCGGCGTACCGCCGAGGCGTCTGGAGTACTGCCGGCCCGCCGACGACCCGAGCTCGCGCCCGAAGAGCTGGCGGCGGCGTGGCCGGAGCCGACCGCCGACAATCGCCGGGATGGTGCCCCCGGGGTTGCGAACCAGGGCGGCCGCGAAGGTCTCCCAGCCGCCGAAGACCGGAGAGACCAGGACGCCGGCCCGGGCCGGGTAACGCGCCAGCGCCATCGCGACCGCCAGCCCGCCGACGCCGTGTCCGATGAGGACGGAGCGACGCGGCAGCCGCGCCGCCACCTGGACCACGTCGTGGGCGTAGGCCCGCAGGGTCGTTCGGGGCGCCGGGCCACTGTCGCCATGACCGCGTAGGCTCATCGCGTACGCCGGGAAGCCGCGCTCGGCGGCGTGCTCCAGCCACTTCTCGGTGAAGGCCCAGGCGCCATGGGCGTACCCGGGTACGAAGAGCAGCGGCGGCTTGTGCCCGTCCAGCTCGCTGAACGCGGGTCTCTCGGCCGGCTGTGAGGTGAGCACCTCGCGCTGCACCGGCGGGATGGGCGAGGTCCACTCCCGCCACCGGAAGACCCGGGGCCGAACGGCGCTCATGACCCCGCCTCGCTGCGCTCGCCGGCGCCATGAGGCACGAGCGCGCTGTGCCTGATGATTCGCTCGCTGCGCTCGCTCATGACCCCGCCTCCAGCTCGCGCAGCGTGCGGTCGAGGGCCCGCAGGTACTCGATGTGGCTCACCTCGAACCAGTGCCGGGTGGACTGTTTCACCTTGGCCCGGTTGAACCGCCTGGAGACTTGCCGGTGGTGGCGCCGCCAGAACGCGGCCGCCCGTTCCGGGGCCGACTCCCGCAGCCGCAGCCACGTCGCCACCAGCACCGTCTGCCAGTGCATCAGCGAGAACACCCCGGAGTCGGGCTGCAACAGGCCGGCCACCGCGAGCGTCGGCTGGGCCGGCGAGATGGCGTGCAGGAACAGCCGGGGCCGGCCCTCAGTGTCCACATTGAGCAGATCGGGAGCGAGGAACTCGAACCGGGGCAGGTATCCGGTCGCCAGGATCACCAGCTCCGGCTCGACCACCCGGCCGTCGACGAACTCGACCGTGTCCCGGGTGAACCGGGCCACGTCCGGCAACGGGGTGATCGAACCGTGCCCCAGGTAGTACACGAGCTGGCTGTTGGCGATCGGGTGGGTCTCGTAGATCCGGTGGTCCGGCCGGGGCAGGCCGAACCGGGTCAGGTCGCCCACGGTGCGGCGCATGGTCCGGTGGAAGAGCCACTGCCGCAACCGCAGTGGCAGGCGCAGTGCCATGACCAGGTCGTTGACCTGATCCGACGGGCGACCGTAGGCGTACTTCGGGGCGTACCAGTATCCCCGCCGGCTGGAGTGCCAGCAGCGCGCGGCCTGCTGCGCCCCCTCGACCGCGATGTCGCAGCCGGTGTTCCCGGCGCCGACCACCAGCACCTTGCGCCCGCGCAGCTGCGCCGCGTCCTTGTACGCGCTGGCGTGGATGATCTCGCCGTGGAAGTCGGACAGCCCTTCGTAGCTGGGCATCTTCGGCGACCAGTTGTGCCCGTTGGCGATCACCACCGCCGCGTACCGGCGGGTCTGGTTGACCGCGGCGGTGCCGCCGCCGGTGGTCACGTCCCAGCGACCGTCGCCGGTCGGCTCCACCTTGGTCACCTCGGTGCCGAACCAGATGTGCTCCCGCAGGCCGAAGTGGTCGCCGTAGCGCTCGAGGTAGGCCAGCACCTGGGCGTGGTGCGGGTAGTCGGGCCAGGAGTCCGGCATCGGGAAGTCCGGGTACTGGGTGAACGGCTTGGAGGAGATCAGGTGGGTGCTCGCATAGACCGGGCTGCGGTCGTGCCGCCAGTTCCAGGCACCGCCGACGTTGACCTCGCGTTCGAAGCAGTCGACGCCGAACCCGTACTCGCGCAGGTTCTTGATCGCGGTCAGGCCGGCGGCGCCGGCGCCGATCACGCAGACCGTCTCGGCCCGGTCGTGCACGGCCGTGCCGCCGCTGTACATGGTGTCGGAGGTCGGCTCGCGACCCAGGCCATGGCTCAACGCGGGCTCCTCCCGATACCTGTCCCGGCTGCGCATCCTATTGAGGTCGGGAACACCCTGGTCAATCCGGGGCGGGCGGGACCTCGCGCGCCGGTTCCCGGTCGATGATCAGGTCGGCGATGAGCGTGCGCCCGTCCGGGCGGTTTTCCACCTGGTGTGCGCGTACGCCCGGGCCGGTGAACACCACCGCGGCGCCCCCGGTGGGCGAGCCCGACGCGGCCCGCCCCTCGGCGAGTAGGCGCCAGGCGGGGCCGCCGACATCGTCGCCGACCTCGGCGGCGACCACGAGCGGCGTCCCCACGAGGGCGAGCTCGGCGGCGAGGATCGCCGCCTGGGCGTCCCGCTCCACGGGATCGCCGGCGAGTTGGGTGCCGGCCACCAGGAACCGGCTCGCCCCGATCGAGCATTCGACGAGCACGGCCCCCCGCTGCCGGCGGCCGCGGATGAGGGGATAGCGCACCGAGTGCCACCCGCGCACCCGTACCCGCATGCTGGCCAGCACCGCGTTACCGGCGGCCGGCCCGCCACCGGCGGCGTAGAACAGGCCGAGGCTTCGCGCCAGATCCGCGATCGGGGTACGCCAGCGCAGGCGCCACGGCGCCTGCCGCAGCACGACCAGGTCGGGTCGCAGCGCCCGGATGTCGGCCATCGGGTCGACCCGCGCGGCGTTGACCGCCACCACCCGCAGCGCAACGCCTGGTGGCTCGTTGCGCTCGTGCTTCATGGCGCGCGTCACCGGCGGGCCAGGTCGGCCGCGCCGACCAGGCCGGCCTGATTGCCCAGGCGAGCCGCGACCAGCGGCGCCCGCGGCAGGCGGCCGCGGGCACCGAGGCGCCCGTCGAGGGCCACCTGGGTGGGCGCGAGCAGCAGGTCGCCGGCGTCGCTCACGCCCCCGCCCAGCACCATGACCTCCGGGTCGAGCAGGAACATGAGGTCGGCCAGACCCACGGCGAGCCAGCGCCCGAGCTCCGCGAAGGCGGCCAGGGCCACCGGATCGCCGGCCCGGGCGGCCTCGGTCACGATCGGCCCGGCGATCGCATCCGGGGAACCGCCGGCGAGCTCGAGCAGGCGGGCTGCGCCGGCCGGACCGGACCGCGCACCATCCCGGGCCGCCCGCACCAGCGCGCTCCCGCTGGCGTACTGCTCCAAGCAGCCGCGCCGGCCGCACGGGCAGGGCCGGCCATCCGGCTGCGCGGTCATGTGCCCCGGCTCGGCGGCCAGGCCATCGTTGCCGCGCAGCAGCTCGCCGCCGACCACGATGCCGCCGCCGATGCCGGTGCCCACCGTGACCAGGGCCATCGAGCTGTGCGCCTCCCGGGCGGCCCCGAAGCGGAACTCGGCCCAGGCAGCGGTGTTGCCATCGTTGTCGACCACGACCGGCACCCCCACCCGTTCGGCGATGCGGTCGCGCAGCGGCTCATCGCGGAAGGCCAGGTTCGGAGCGAAGAGCACCCGGGACCGGTCCGCGTCGATCCAGCCGGCCACGCCGATGCCGACCGCGGCCACCCGGTGACGCCCGGCCAGTTCCTCGATGACCTCGACCACGAGATCCCGGGTCTTGGCGACGTCGTCGGCCGGAGTGTCCCGGCGGGCGGTGGCCAGCACGAGGCCATCCGGGTCGACCACGCCGCCGAGAACCTTGGTTCCCCCGATGTCGACCCCGATGGTGAGTGCTGACACGGCTAGCCGCTCCCCGGCGGCGCCGCCGTCCCCTTCGCCGGGGCGGCGCGCCCATCCGGAGCCGGTCCGGCTTTCTTCGCCGCCGTCCTCTTCGCCGCCGCCTTCTTCGCCGGGACGGCCTTCTTCGCCGGGGACGCCTCCCCCGCGGCCTTCGCCTCGGCCTTCTTCGCCACCGCCTTCGTGGCGACGGCCTTCGTGGCGACGGCCTTCGTGGCGACGGCCTTCTTCGCGACGGCCTTCTTCGCGACCGTCGGCTCCGCGGCCGGCGGCGGCACCGGGCGGACCGCCTTCTTCGCCATCGGCACCGGCGTACTCGGCCCGACGGTGGCCTGCCGCCACGGGTCCCCGGCCGATGGATCCTGACTCCGACCGGCCATCGGGCTGGCCCGGCGGGCCGCGTCGCTGGCCCGCTGGCGCAGCGACTCCCAGAACTCCTCGCCTTCTCCGCGCCGGCCGGCCGGCTCGGGCGCCGATTCCGCGGCGCCCCGGCCGAAGGTACGCAACACGCCGGCGACCGCGGTGGCGAGGTCTCCCGCACCGGCCGCTAGCCGATCGGCGAGATCGGGATTGGGCTCGCGCATGCCGGCGATCACCCGGCAGATCGGGCAGACGCAGCACTCCGCGCTGCCGGTGGCGAGCGGGCGACCGCCCCCCCGCGGGAGGCTGCGCGCCGCCATCGAGACCGCCGCGATCGCGGCGGCGACCAGTCGCTCCGCCTCGTCCCGTACCGGTTCCTGCGCCACCTCGCCTACCCTCCCGCGCGGAGGGACTCGACCCGCCGCTTCAGCTCGTTCAGCGCCGTATCCATGATGACCTTCTCGGCCTTGCGCTTGAACATGCCGAGCATGCCGATGGCGAGCTCGACCGAGAGGGTGTACGTGACTGTACTGGTGCCGTCACCGTTGTCCACAATGTCGTACGAGCCGTCCTGGGCCTTCTGCATCCTTGACGGCTCGACCAGGTGCCACTCGATGCGGGAGATGTCCTCGGCGTACTCGTAGCCGAGGGTGTACTCGTCGCTGACGACGCCGGCGTCCAGGTCGAAGCGCACCTGGCTGGCGTACCCGTCCTCATACTCCTCCAGCACCTCGACCGTGCGGGTGGCGCTGACCCACTCCGGGTAGTGCGGGAAGTCGCAGATCACCGCGGCCACCTCGGCCGGCGGGGCCGCGATCACGATCGACTGTGTGGACGTGTCGGTCATGCCGCCTCCTCCGCTGGGGTAAGCGCGTCGTCGGTCATGGGGCCGAGGTTACCCCGCAGACCGAGCGTCAACGGGAGCGGTCAGGCCCGCCCGTACACCGGGATGTGCGCGCCGGACGTGGCCGCCGAGGCGTCCGAGCACAGGTACGCGATGAGGTCGGCAATCTGCCCCGGTGCCACCCAGCGGGAGTGGTCGGCGGTCGGCTGGGCCGCCCGGTTGCCCGGGGTGTCGATGACGCTGGGCAGGATCGCGTTGGCCCGCACGAGATCGTCGCGGTACTCAACCGCGAGCGCGTCGACGAAGGCCAGCACCGCGGCCTTCGCGGTGACGTAGCCCGCGGCGCCGGCGAACGGGCGCCAGGCCGCCCGGCTGCTGACGCAGACGATCGAGCCACCCCCACCGGCCATGAGGTGGGGCAGCGCGGCCGCGCTGACCAGATAGGTCGGGCGCAGGTTCAGCCGCAGCTGGGCCTCGAAATCCTCGACCGGGGTCTCGTGCACCCGACCGTCAGCCGCGTACCCGCCGACCAGGTTGACCACGGCGCGCAGCGGCGCTCCCGGCTCGTCGGCCGCCCGAGCGACCGCGGCGGCCACCTCGGCCGGCGCGGTCAGGTCGGCCGAGACCGCCTCGACGCCCTCCAGCCGGTGGGCGGAGTCACCCAGTTCCGGTGCCACCACCCGCCAGCCGTCGGCCACCAGCCGGGCCGCCACCGCCACCCCCAACCCGCCAGCCGCTCCGGTCACCACTACCGATCCCGCCATCTCGGGTCGCCTCCCGTCCCATCGCCGCACCGGCCCACCGGGCCGCTCACCGCAGACAAGCACCGGCGTAACGCCGTTTCCCGAAAGTAGTTGAAGATCGATGGTGGGGGGTAGGTTCGGCACCGGGGCGCGGATCCAGCCGCCGAGGGAGCAGATGTGCGTGAGTTCTCTGTACCGCCGGTCGTCACGGTCGACGACGCCGCGAACCTGACCGATCCGGTCTGGGACAACGCGCAAAGCCATCCGGACACACCGCAGTTCGCCCGGCGGACCGGCACCGGCTGGGTCGACCTCAGCTGCCGCGCGTTTCGCGACGAGGTGATCGCACTGGCCCGGGGGATCGTCGCCGCCGGCATCTCCCCGGGCGACCGGGTGGCGCTGATGAGCAAGACCCGCTACGAGTGGACGCTCATCGACTATGCGATCTGGGCGGCCGGCGGGGTGACCGTGCCGATCTACGAGACCTCCAGCGCCGAGCAGATCCAGTGGGTCATCTCCGACTCCGGCGCGGTGGCGTGTTTCGTGGAGACCGAGGCGCACGCCGCCGACGTCGCCGCGGTGCGGGCGTCGGTGCCGCGGCTGGAGCACCTGTGGCGGATCGAACCCGGCGATCCGACCGGGACCGGCGGCCGCGGCGCGGTCGCCGAGCTGGTCGCCGACGGGGCGGCGGTGCCGGCCGAGGAGATCGAGCAGCGACGTCATTCGGCCGGCGCGGACGACCTCGCCACGATCATCTACACCAGTGGCACCACAGGCCGGCCCAAGGGCTGCATGCTGACCCACCGCAACATCTACTCCGACATCGCCAACGCCATCCCCGGGCTACCGGACCTGTTCCGGGAGGGAGCGGCGACGTTGCTCTTCCTACCGCTGGCGCACAGCTTCGCCCGGCTGATCCAGGTCGGCGTGGTGGCCGGGCGGGTGCGCACCGCGTTCTCCCCCGACGTGCGCAACCTGGTCGAGGATCTGAAGGCATTCCAGCCCACCTTCGTGCTGGCGGTCCCCCGGGTGTTCGAGAAGGTGTACAACGGCGCCCGCCAGCGGGCGCACGCCGACGGCAAGGGCTCGATCTTCGACCGGGCCGAGCGGGTCGCGGTCGCGTACAGCGAGGCCCTGCAGACGCCGCGCGGGCCCGGGCCGGTGCTGCGCGGGCAGCACGCGCTCTTCGACCGTCTGGTGTACGGCAAGATCCGCGCTGCCATGGGTGGGCAGTGCACCGCCGCCATCTCCGGCGGGGCGCCGCTGGGCGTGCGGCTGGCCCACTTCTTCCGGGGCATGGGGGTGACCATCTTCGAGGGGTACGGGCTGACCGAAACCTCCCCCGCGTGCGCGGTGAACCTGCGCGAGCACATCCGGATCGGCACCGTTGGCCGGCCGCTGCCGGGGGTGAGCATCCGGATCGCCGATGACGGCGAGATCAGTGTCAGCGGCGATCTCGTCTTTCCCGGGTACTGGAACAACCCCGACGCGACCGCGGAGGTCCGCGACGCCGACGGCTGGTTCCACACCGGCGATCTGGGCAGCCTGGACGGTGACGGCTACCTCGCCATCACCGGACGCAAGAAGGAGCTGATCGTCACCGCCGGCGGCAAGAACGTCGCGCCGGCGGTGCTGGAGGACCGCATCCGGGCGCACCCGATGGTGAGCCAGTGCCTGGTGGTCGGCGACGGCAAGCCGTTCGTGGCCGCCCTGGTCACCATCGACGAGGAGGAGTTCCCCGCGTGGAAATCCGCGCACGGCAAGCCGCCCGAGGCGAGTGTCGGTGATCTGCGGGCCGACGCCGACCTGCTCGCCGCGGTGCAGGAGGCGGTCGACGACGCGAACAAGGCGGTGTCGAAGGCGGAGTCCATCCGCGTGGTGCGGATCCTGCCTGGCGATTTCACCGAGGCGAACGGCATGCTGACACCATCGTTGAAGGTGAAACGCAGCGTTGTCGCGAAGGAGTACGCCGACGAAATCGCCGCCATCTACCGTTGAGCTGGCCGTTTCCGCAGATCCGGGGCCCGAGTGGCCCGAACCCGGGCCGCCCGGCCCGCTGCTCGCCGTCCCGGACGCGGCCGAGCGGATCGGCTGGATCCTGCGCCTGGCCCTGCTCGCGCTCTGCGCCATGCTCGTCGTGGCCATCACCAAGAACCCCGTGGAGGTGGTCTGGGTCTGCCTGCTCGCGGTCGCCGCGCTGCCCGCGTGGACGCCGCCGCGCAGCTCGCTGCTGGCGCCGCTGGGCCGGCTGGCCGAGGTGTGCGTCACGGTCATCGGGGCCAGCACGATCGCGGTGGACACCCACAGCGGGGCGACCTCGAGCGCGCTGCTGCTCTACCTGACGGTGCCGGTGATCCTGCCCGCCCTCGAGGGCCGGCTGCGCGAGGCGCTGACGCTGCTCGGCATCGCCACCGCCGGCCTGATCATCTTCGGCATCAACGACCACACCATCACCGACCGCGGCTACCTGCTCTCCGCGTTCGAGTGGCTGGCCATCGCCGGCCTCTCCGCCGGCTTCGTCAGCTCGGTCCAGCGCCGGCTCGCCTCCACCGGCGATCCCGGGCCGCAGCCGTACGCCGAGGCCACCCGCCTGCTCACGCAGCTGCGCACGGTGGCCCGGTCGCTGCCCGGCGCCACCCTCGACCCGGGCGGCATCGCCGAGCACCTGATCGACGAGGTACGGGCGACGGCCCCGGCCGACCGGGCCGCGGTCTTCTCCGGCAGCGGCGGCGGCCGGCTCGTGGTGCTGGCGCAGGCCGGCGCCGACCGCGTGGACTGGGAGACCTCGCTCGACGCGGACTCCGCGATCGCCGACGCCTGGGCCAGCCAGCAGCCCCAGGTCACCGCGCGCTCGCAGGTGCGCAGCGCCCCCGCTGAGGTCTCCGCGCTGGTCGTCCCACTGGTCTCCGGCATCCGCACGATCGGGCTGGTCACGCTCGAGGTAGACCGGCCCGGCGCCTACCCGTCGCCGCTGGTACGGCGGGTCACCTCGGTCGCGACCGCCGCGGCGCTGCGGCTGGAGGCGGCCCTGCTCTTCGACGACGTCCGCTCGCTGGCGACCAACGAGGAGCGCCAGCGGCTGGCCCGGGAGATCCACGACGGCGTCGCTCAGGAGTTGGTCATGGTCGGCTACGGCATCGACAACGCGCTCGCCGCGCTCCCGCCCGCCGCCGCCGAGGCACACCGCGACCTGCGTAGCCTTCGCCTCGAGGTCACCCGGGTCATCAACGAGCTGCGACTGAGCCTGTTCGAGCTGCGCAGCGTGGTCGACCGGCAGGGCGGACTCTCCGCCGCCATCGCCGAGTACGCCCGCGCGATCGCCTCCGCCGGCGGGCTGCGGGTGCACTTCTCGGTGGAGGAGACAACCGCGCGCCTGCCCTCGGCGGTCGAGGCCGAGCTGCTCCGGATCGCCCAGGAGGCGATCACGAACGCGCGCAAGCATGCGGGTGCCCAGAATCTCTGGGTCAGCTGCGAGATCGACCCCCCGTACGCCCGCATCGAAGTCTCTGACGATGGTGCCGGGATCGGAGCGGACCGCACGGAGGGGCGCCTCGGTCTTGCGATCATGGCAGAGAGAGCGGAACGTATCCGCGGACAGTTGGAAATAACACCCCGTGCCGCCGCAAGCGGCACATCCGTCGCCGTGGTGCTCGGTTCACCACCCCGGCGGAGTACTTTGTAGCCGCCCGGCCCGCGCCGGGCGGCGTGTCCGGCTCTGGCCGGGCGAGCAGCCCGACCGACACACCCGGCGGCCACCGCGCACTCGACGTACCGCAGTCAGGGAGAGCAGCCCGAATGACAACCCCCACCGCATCGCCGCCCGGCACCCGCACGAAGGTGCTGCTCGTTGACGACCACGACCTGATCCGCAAGGGCCTGCGGCACGCGTTCGAGCGCGACCGCAACTTCGAGGTGGTCGGTGAGGCGGGCACCGCGGCCGAGGCGGTCCGGCAGGCCGGGGCGCTGCAGCCGGACGTGGTGATCATGGATCTGCGGCTGCCCGACGGCAGCGGGCTGGAGGCGACCCGGGCGCTGCGCAAGGCCAACGCGAGCGTCGGCATTGTCGTGCTGACCATGTACGCCGGCGACGACCAGCTCTTCGGCGCCCTGGAGGCGGGCGCGTCCGCGTTCGTGCCGAAGACCGCCCCGGCCGACGAGGTGGTCGCGGCAGCGCGGCACGCCGCCTCCTCCCCCTCCGCGTTCACGGCCGCCGATCTCGCCGAGGCGATGAAGCGGCGGCTGGCCCCGGCCGGCCCGCAGCTCTCCCCGCGGGAGAGCCAGGTCTTGCGCCTGCTCGCCGACGGCATGAGCGTGGCCGGAATCGCCAAACAGCTGTACGTCAGCGAGTCGACGGCGAAGACTCACATCTCCAAGCTCTACGAGAAGCTTGGCGCCGCGAACCGGGCGCAGGCACTCATGACCGCGCTGCGGCTGGGCCTGCTGGAAGCGCCGGACGCGCCCAAGTTCTGACCGCCACCTGCACAGCACCGCCGGCCACCTTACCTGTACGGATAATCTTGGCGCCCGCTGTCGATTCGACGGCGGCTCGCCCGTCGGTTGGTTGACGGACCACGACAGAGGAAGGCTGGATCATGGCCCAGTACTTGATTCTCATCTACGAGGACGAAGTCACCTACGCCAGGGCGACCCCGGAGGACTACCAGGCGATCATGGAGGCGCACAACCGCTACCCCGAGCAGGTCGCTGCGCTCGGCGGCAAGATCATCAGCGGTCAGGCGCTGCAGCCCACCACGTCGGCGACCACCATCCGGGGCGACGTGGTCACCGACGGGCCGTTCGCCGAGACCAAGGAGGCCCTCGGCGGCTACTACCTGGTGGAGGCCGAGGACCTCGACCAGGCCCTGGCCATCGGCAAGGTCACCCCGGCACCGTACGGCTGCGTCGAGGTACGCCCGATCATGGTGTTCGAGTGACCGCGGTGTCATTGCGGTAGATCGTGGCCACGGTGGACCGGGCAGACGCCAACGTCCGGGCGGCCATCGCCGACGCGCACCGGCACGAGTGGGCTCTCGTGCTCGCCGCCACCGCGCGCGTCGCCGGGGACATCGACCTGGCTGAGGAGTGCGTCCAGGAGGCGTACCTCTCGGCCCTGGACGCGTGGGCCCGCGACGGCATCCCGGCCAGACCCGGGGCGTGGCTCACCGTGGCCGCGCGCCGCCGCGCGCTCGACGCCCACCGGCGCGACCAGACGCTGCGGACCAAGCTGCCGCTCCTGGTCGAGCCGGTCTCCACGGCTGAGACCGGGACAGGGGGTGAGGACGTGGACGACGACACCATCGGCGATGACCGCCTGCGCCTCGTCTTCACTTGTTGCCACCCGGCCCTGGCCCGGGAGGCGCAGGTCGCGCTGACCCTCCGGCTGGTCTGCGGCCTGACCACCGTCGAGATCGCCGAGGCCTTCCTGGTGCCGGAGGCCACCATGGCGGCCCGGGTGACCCGGGCGAAGAAGAAGATCTCCGCCGCCCGGATCGCCTACCGGGTGCCGGCTGCGGCCGAACTGCCGGACCGGCTCGACGCCGTGCTGACCGTCGTGCACCTGCTCTACACCACCGGTCATACCGCGCCCAGCGGGCACGACCTGGTCCGCCGCGACCTGGTGGAGCGTGCCCTCGATCTGGCCCGGATGCTGCGTGCGCTCATGCCCGACGAACGCGAGGTCCGCGGTCTGCTCGCCCTGCTCCTGCTCACCGACGCCCGCCGCGACACCCGGTCCACTCCGGACGGTCGGCTGGTGCTGCTGGAGGACCAGGACCGCTCGCGCTGGGACCACGCGGCGATCGCCGAGGGCACCGCGCTCGTCGTGGAGGCGCTGCGCGGTGGCCGACCGGGTCGGTTCGCGCTGCAGGCCGCGATCGCCGCGCTGCACACCGAAGCGGCCAGCTACGCCGAGACCGACTGGGCCCAGGTGGGCCAGCTCTACGACGAGCTGCTGCGGGTGTGGCCGTCACCGGTGGTCGCGCTCAACCGGGCCGTGGCCACCTCCATGGTGGACGGTCCGGCCGCCGCCCTGGCCGAGATCGAGGCGCTGACCGCCGACGGCCGCCTCGCCAGCTATCGCTACCTGGCCGCCACCCGGGCCGACCTGCTGCGCCGGCTCGGTCGATCCGAGGAGGCGATCAGGGCCTACCGTGAGGCGCTCGAACTCGCCGACAACGCCCAGGAACGCGACTTTCTCTCCGGCCGGATCCAGTCGCTGGCGCCGTCGAGCTGATCGGGGCCGGCCGCTACCCGTCGGCCGGCGGCTGCACCCCCGGCGCGCTCACCCCGAGCAGGTCACCCAGGCGGCGGGCCTGGGTTTCCCACTGCCAGTCGGCCTCCACCCAGGCCCTGCCCGCCTGGCCGAGCCGGCGGGCCAGCGCCGGGTCGGCCAGGATGGCGGTGATCCGTTCGGTGACCGCCCCCAGGTCGCGACCCGCCACCACATACCCGGTTTCACCGTCGCGCACCGCGTCCGGCGCGCCGCCGGAATCCCCGGCCACCACCGGCAGTCCGGCCGAGGACGCCTCCAGGTAGACGATGCCGAGCCCCTCCACGTCCAGCCCGGCGCGGCGGGTGCGGCAGGGCATCGCGAAGATGTCGCCGGCGGCGTAGTACGCCGGCAGCTCGCCCCAGGGGACGGAGCCGGTGAAGATCACCTGTTCGGCCACCCCGCACTCGGCGGCGAGAGCCGTCAGCGTCGACCGGTACGGTCCGCTGCCGACCAGCAACAGCGCCGCCTGCGGAACCCGGCGGCGGATCTCCGGTAACGCCCGGATCAGGGCATCCTGGCCCTTGCGTGGTACCAGCCGCGACACGCAGACGATGACCGGCCGTTCGCCCAGCCGGTACCGGGCGCGCACCGGGGCCCCGGAGACCCCGGGAGCGAACGCGCCGGTGTCCACGCCCGGCGCGAGCCGGTCCAATGTGGTCAGCCCGCCAACGGCCCGGTCGAGGCGGACCCGGAAGTACTCCCCCAGGTAGGTGATCACATCAAGGCCACGGGCGATGCGGCGCAGCAGCCCGCGGGCGCCCGGCAGCGCCGCCCAACCGGCCTCGTGGCCGTGGGTGAGCGCGACCGCGCGGGTCACCCCGGCCCGGGCGCGCAACGGGGTCGCGAGCAGGCCCAGCGGCGCCGCGGCGCCGAACCACACCCGGTCGCAGCCCCGGTCCTGGGCGATCTCGACGACCTGCCGGGCCACCGCCGGCGTGGGCAGCAGCATCGTGGTCCCGGCGCGCACCACCTCGAACTGCTGGCCGGCGTCGAAGACCGTCCACCCCGGTGACCGCGAGCTGAACACGACCAGGTCCTCGGGGCGTTGGCGGACCGCCAGGTTGTGCACGAACTGCTGGATGCCGCCGGCCCGCGGCGGGAAATCATTGGTGACGAGCAGGATGCGGCTCACCGCTCGCCCCGGGCGTAGGCGCGCGCGGCGGCGATCCGCTCCACCACCGAGGGGTGGCTGGCGAACATGAGGTGCTCCAGTCGCGGCGGGTCGGCGTCGGCCAGGTTCGTGGTGGCCAACCGTCGCTCCATCGCCTCCGCGGTGGCGGCGTCGCCGGTGAGGGCGAGGGCGTGCGCGTCCGCGCGGGCCTCCAGGCGCCGCGACACCAGCGCCTGCAGGGGTGCGCCGGCCAGACCGCCGACGGACGCCACCGCGAGCAGCAGGGCGACCGCTCGTGGGTCCACCATGGACTCGACGCCGGCCCGGGCCAGCAGGGCTGGCCAGAGCCCGAGCAGGTAGATCGCGCAGACCGCGGCCGCGGCGCCGAGCGCGCCGATCACGGTGCCGGTGAACACGTCGCCGTCGCGGGCGTGTCCCAGCTCGTGCGCCACCACGCTCTCCACCTCGGCCGGCGGCGCATCCCGGGTCAGGGTGTCGTAGACCACGATCCGACGGGTGGGCCCCAGGCCGGAGACGTAGGCGTTGAGCGCGGTCGTGCGGCGCGAGGCATCGGCCACCAGGACGTCGCGCACCGGTACGCCGTCGCGGGCGGCCAGTGCGATCAACCGGTCGCGCAGCTCGCCGGCGGGCATCGGGGTGAACCGGTTGAAGATCGGTTCCACCAGTACCGGGAAGATGAAGCTGACGAGCACGGTCAGTCCGGCCGCGCCGGCGGCGACCCAGATCCACCAGGTGGCCGGGGCCGCCCGGCCGGCCCCGAAGAACCCGAGCAGCGCGATCGCTCCGATCACGGCACCGACGGCGTAGCCCTTGAGCAGGTCGACGGTCCAGCCGGCCCAGGTCTGGGTGGACAGACCGAACCGGCGCACGACCACCTCCCGCCAGGCGGCCAGCGGGAGCGTGACGACCTCGCCGACGAGCACCACCACGAAGCCGCCGAGCACGGCCTGGACCACCCAGTTGCCGCCGAAGGCACGCCCGATCGCCGCCACGATGCCCGCGCCGAGCGGAGTGAGGCCGAGGACCAGGGCCACCGCAACGCCGGCGACCAATGCCCCGTAGGAACCGGGGCGCAGCGCGATCCGGAAGGCCTTGCCCTGGGCGACCGCCTCCGGCGGCAGGTCGGCGAGGGCGGCGAGCTGGTCGGCCCGCGGAGCCGGCGGAGCCGACCAGGGCACCCGCACGGCCGCGACCGCTCCGGTGATGAGTACCAGCACGCCGAGGGTCACCGCCGCCCACTCGCCCATACCGGCGACCTTAATCTGCGCCCTCCGCTGCGTCGATCTAGCACAAGCCCGGGGGTTCAGGTGCGGGCCAGCCGGCGCAGCAGGGTATCCGAGCCGAGCGGATAGGCACCGTGGCGGCGCACCCCGTCGGCCACTTCCCGGTCTGAGGAGATCACCACGACCGTCCGGCCGGCCGGCTCCGCCCGTACCAGCGCTCGGATGAGCTCGTCCGCGGTCTGGCCCTTGCGGCTGAACAGGACCCGAACCCCGCGCGGCGGGGTCGGCCCGGCGATGAGCTTCTCCGCGCCGTCGAAGACCACCGTGACCTCGACGCCGGACTGCGCGGCGAGGCCGCCCAGGCCAGCGACCAGCCGCCCGCGCTGCTGCTCCAGGGATACCTCGCCGAAGCCCCGCTTGGTGACGTTGTAGCCGTCCACCACGAGGTGCGCCCGAGGCAACGCGAGGAGGTGGTCGAGGCGTACCGGGTCGTCCGCCTCGAGGGCGCGCGCCCCGGACGGGCGCTGGGCACCGGGACGGTCGGCGACCGAGTCGGCGACATAGTCGGCCGGCAGCTTGCCCGGCGGTTGCAGGGCCAGCTCCCGCTTGAGCCCGGCCGCCGCCTGCCCGATCGTCTCCAGCAGCAGCCAGAGCCGGACGTCGTCGACCGCTCGGGCCTCCTTCGCCGCCGCCCGGGCGCCGCCGGCCGCGACCTCCGCCTCGGCCAGCTTGGCCCGCAGGCGGCGCAGCTCGGCATCGGCCTCGGTGGCGGCCCGGGCCGCGCGCCCCTTCTCGGTGGCGAGCAGGTCGCCCCCGCGACGCTGGGCCGCCTGTGCCTCACGCAGGCTCCGGGACAGCGCCCGCACCTCGTCGCGCAGGCCGGCCGCCTCGGTCCGCAGGCGACTCAGCTCGTCGCGGAGCTTCTCGGCCTCGACCTTCGCCACCGCTCGCTCGTGCTCGGAGCGGGCCACCCGCTGTTCCGCGGTGGCGAGCCGATCGGCCATCGCGGCACTCTCGGCATCGCTGCGCAGCGTCGCCGCCGCGCCCGCGACCAGCTCCAGCCACCGCGGCGGGCGGCCGAGATAGGCGAGCGCGGCCACCTCGACCGGGTCGGCCACCGCCGGCGGGGCACCCTGCGCCACCGCGGCGCCGAGCTCGCCGGCCTGCTCGATCACGCGGGCACCGACCCGCTGCCGGAGGACTGGATCTGTCACGATCTGGGTGGCGATGGCCGCGGCGCCCAGCCGGGCCCGCCGGTTCGGCGCGAACTGCGCCACCCGGCGCAGCGCAGCCGGAAGCTCGTCAGCGGGCAGCACGCCGATCGCGGCGGCGGCGAGGGCCAGGACACGCTGGCGCACCGGCTCCGGCAGGGCGGGCTCCGGCTCGACGGAGGGATCCGTGCCCTCGCCCGGCCCGCCATCTGCCGCCTCCGGCGGGACGCGCTCCTGGTCGGGCATGGGTCAAGTGTCCCACCAGCGGTGATCGGGCGGAGCACGCTCGCGGTCGGTAACCGGGCCCCCTGGTGGGGAGCCATCCGCCCGGACATAACGGTCGACCCGCCCCGGCGCAGAATCCACCCGTTAGGACGGCCGAACCGTCCGATCGGTCGACGCGAATCTCAGTAATCTGAATACAAACACCCCTGCGGTACACCCCCTGACGTGGCTGGAGGTGCCGATGGACTTCGACCTCGGCCGGAGTCCTGCGGTTGCCCAGACGGCGCTACACTACGTCGAAGATCTTGCACATCGAGTGAGATTTTCGCTGGTAGGAGCGCGGGTCCGGGACGACCCGGTGCAGTGGCTGGTGCGCACCCACCGCAAGATCCACCGTGACGGCGACGGGGCGGCCCTGCGCCGGGCGTACCAGGTGGCCGAACGGATGCACCGCGGCCAGGTACGCAAGAGCGGGGAGCCGTACATCACCCATCCGCTGGCGGTCGCCATGATCCTGGCTGAGCTGGGCATGGATACGACCACGGTGGTCGCCGCACTGCTGCACGACACGGTCGAGGACACCAGCTACACCATGGCGTCGTTGCGCACCGAGTTCGGCCCCGAGGTGGCCCTGCTGGTCGACGGGGTGACGAAGTTCGAGAAGGTCTTCTACGGCGAGGCCGCCGAGGTCGAGACGATCCGGAAGATGATCGTGGCGGCCGGCGCCGACGTGCGGGTTCTGGTGGTCAAGCTCGCCGACCGGCTGCACAACATGCAAACGATCGAGGCCCGCTCACTCGCGTCCCGCGCGCGCATCGCCCGCGCCACCCTGGACGTGCTGATCCCACTCTGCGAGCGCCTCGGCATCCAGTTCCTCAAGCGCGAGCTGGAGGACAGCGTGCTGGCAGCGCTCGAACCCGACGCGCACGCGATGCTGCGCTCCTTGGTCGCGGTCCGTCCCGAGTGGACGGCGTACGTCGACCAGATGGTGCGCGCGACCACCGCGATCATGCGGGCCGAGAAGATCAAGGCGAAAGTGGTGGCCCGACCACACCACCTCTACTCGCTCTGGAAGGACGCGCACGCCCACGACGGTGACCCCAGCGAGCTGCCCCGCATCGCGATCCTCGTGGCCGGCGCCGAGAACGACTGCTACATGGCACTCGGCGCGGTGCACACCGCGTGGCGACCGGTGCTCGGGCGGTTCAAGGACTTCATCGCCTCGCCCAAGAACAACCTCTACCGGTCGCTGCACACCACCGTCATCGGACCCGACGGGCGCGCCGTCGAGATCCAGATCCGTACCGTGACCATGGACCGCAATGCCGAGTACGGCATCACCGCCGCGTTCCGTTTCGCCCGCCGCGGCCCGGGCGCGCACAGCGCGCGCGGCCGTACCCGGGGCACCGCCGGCATCTCCGGCAACACCGGCGAGCACCTGGAATGGCTGCGGCGCATGGTCGACTGGCAGCGGGCCGCCGTCGACCCGATGCGCTTCCTCGAGTCGCTGCGCTGCGACCTCGCCGACGGTCAGGTGCACGTCTTCGTCGACGGCGACCGCCTCCTGCTGCCGGCCAACTCCACGCCGGTCGACGTCGCCTATGCGCTCAGTGCGGAGACCGGCGACCGGTGTGTGGCCGCGACGGTCAACGGGCAGCTCGCGTTCCTCTCCTCCCCGCTGGCCGACGGCGACGTGGTGGAGATCCACACCGCCGGCCCCGAGGAGACCCGCGATGCCGAGGGCAAGCCGATCGGGCCGTCGCCCGAGTGGCTCACCTTCGTGCGCACCCCGAACGCCCAGCTGCACATCGAGCACCGCCTCGGCACCCGGGCCGGCACCGACCCGGAGACCGCGCCGCCGCTGCCGTTCCCGGCCCGGGTACGCATCGGCCGGGCCGCGATCGCAATGGAGCTGCGCCTGCGCGAGCGCACCCTGGCCAGCGATATGCCGCTGCTCACTCTCGCCACCGAGCTGGGCTTCCCGGATCTCGAACGGCTGCTGGTCGCGGTCGCCGATCACGACGTGGCCGCCGCCGATATCGCCCAGCGCCTGATCGACCAGGTCGACGGCGGCTCGATCGAAGCCGCGCTGGCGGCGGCGCCGGCGGCTCGGGCCCGGCCGGGGGTAGCGGGGGTCGCCGACGCCGGAGGGGTCGCCTGAGCCGGGTTGATACCGGCCACCCGGCGTAGCGACGCCGACCGGCGCAGCAAGGCCGTAGCCTTTCCGCATGAGCGAGCTGCGCGAGCGAATCATTGGGCGCAGGGCGGTCGTGCCTCATGGCGCCGGTGAGCGCAGCGAGGCGGCGTCATGAGAGAGCAGCGCGAGCGAATCATTGGGCGCAGGGCGGTCGTGCCTCATGGCGCCGGTGAGCGCAGCGAGGCGGCGTCATGAGAGCTTCCGCGGCGGGCGGCCACCTGCGCCGGCTCGCCTTCGCCGCCTTCTACCGGCTGCCCCCGGCCACGCGGCGGTGGCTGGTGCGCCTCGTGGTCGGGCGGTACATCGTGGGCGCGGTGGCGCTGGTCCGCGACGGTGACGACCCGTCCCGCCTGCTCCTGCTGCGCCAGCCGCCCGGGGTCGGCTGGTCCCTGCCGGCCGGGCTGTTGCGGCGCAGGGAGCGCCCGGTCGACGGGTGCGCCCGCGAGCTCGCCGAGGAGACCGGCCTGCGGGTGCCGGTCGAGCAGTTCACGCCGGCCACGCCGAGCGCCGTGGTGCACACCCGGGGCCGGTGGGTCGACATGGTCTTCGAGGCCGAGGTCCCGGCCGGCCAGGCCGACCTACGGGTCGACGGCGCAGAGGTGCTCGAGGTGGCCTGGTACCCGCTGACCAACCTGCCGCCGTTGACCCCGCCGACCGCCCGGCTCCTGTCCTACTACGGCATCGGCCCGTACGCCGAGTACCCCGAGGTGCGCCGGTGAAGGTCGGCATCTGCGGCCTGATCCTGGCGGCCGGCGAGGGCACCCGGCTGCGCCCGCTCACCCGTACCCTGCCGAAGGCCCTGTGCCCGGTCGGCAACGTCGCTGCGCTGGACCGGGCGCTGGCGAGGCTGGCCCGCCATGGCCTGAGCGGACCGGCCGCGGTCGCGGTCAACGCGTGCCACCTGGCCGAGCAGATCGTCGCGCATGTCGGCAGCCGGGCCTACGTCTCGCTCGAGCCCGGTCCGCCCGCGCTGGGCACCGCGGGTGCGGTGGCACAGATACGCCAGTGGTCGGCCGGCCGGGCCGTGGTGGTGCACAACGCCGACGCCTACCTGGCCCCCCGGACGGAGGAGCCGGCGGACCTCGCCGTCCTCTTCGAGGGCTGGGACGCGACCACGGTACGGGTGCTCTGCGTCCCGGCCGGGTCCGCGCCGGGCGCCGCGTACCGGGCACCGGAGTCGTACCACGGTGCAGAGTCGTACCACGGTGCAGAGTCGTACCACGGAGCAGAGTTCGGCTCGATGCGCTTCGCCGGCGTCTGCCTACTCCCGCCGTCGGTGATCGCCGCGCTGCCGGCGGGCCACCGGTCCGAGCTGGTTCACGAGGTGTGGCGCCCGGCGGAGCGGGCCGGGCGGCTGGAGCTGATCGAGTACGACGGGCGCTACCTGGACACCGGGACGCCGGCTGACTACCTCGCCGCGAACCTGGACGCCGCTGGCGCCGGGTCGCTGGTGGCCACCGACGCCACCGTCAGTGGGTGGCTCGACCACGCCGTCGTCGGCGCCGGCGCCCAGGTCCTCGGCACCCTGATCCGCGCGGTCGCGCTGCCCGGATCCTGGGTGGGCGCACAGGAGCGCCTGGTCGAGGCGATCCGGCTGGGCCGCGAGGTCACCCTCGACGCCGCGCCGTTGCCCACCCCCTGACCGCGCGGCCCGGGCGCCCGATCGGGGTTATCGTTCACGGGTCCACGCCCTGGCGGCCGAAGGAGCGCACCGTGATCACCGCGATCGTCCTCATCGACTGCGCCACCGACTCGATTCCCGAGGTGGCGCAGAGCCTGGCCAACCTCGACGGGGTGAGCGAGGTCTACTCAGTCGCCGGCCACGTCGACCTCATCGCGATCGTGCGGGTCCGGGCGTTCGACCAGGTCGCCGACGTGATCGCGGGCGGCATCTCCAAGGTCGAGGGTGTGCTCAACACCGAGTCGCACATCGCGTTCCGGGCCTACTCGCGCCACGACCTCGAGGAGGCGTTCGCGATCGGCTTCGACGCCGCCGAGTAGCTCAACCGGCGAGTGGGCCCGGCCCGGTAGGGCTCATGACTCGGGTAGCCGGAAGGACAGGTCCGCGGTGTTGGTGGCGGTGTCCATCTGGGCCTTCTGCAGCCGGCCCGAGTAGTCCCAGTTCATCGCCTGCCACCGGGTGAACTGGTCCAGCACCCACCGCCCGGACTGGCGCGAGCCGTTGCCGGAGCGGCCGTTGCCGCCGAAGGGCAGGTGCGCCTCGGCACCAGAGGTCGAGTTGTTCACCGAGATCATGCCCGCGCCGATACCGGACCGGAACTGGAAAACCTCGGCCGGATCGCGGGTGTAGATCGAGGCGGAGAGCCCGTACCCGGGCAGGTTGGCCAGCGCCACCGCCTCGTCGAGGCTCTGGTACG
This sequence comes from uncultured Actinomycetota bacterium, assembly GCA_963753485.1. Classification (GTDB taxonomy): domain Bacteria; phylum Actinomycetota; class Actinomycetes; order Mycobacteriales; family Micromonosporaceae; genus CAWDLX01. Next base: position 606,293 of record CAVWCL010000001.1, read on the forward strand.
GGCACACCCCGACCAGTGGGCCGAAGGTCTCGTCCCGGAAGAGCCGGTCGTCGGGCCCGACGCCGTCCACGATCACCGGGTGGTAGTACAGCCCGGTGGACGGGTCGCCGACGAAGCCCGCGCGCGGCGCGGCCGCGGTGATCCGGCCGACCGCACTCGACCCGAGCACCCGGTGGTGCGGACCTATCCAGTCCAGGTAGGACTCGTAACGCTCGGCGAAGCGCGGTGACATCAGTGGGCCGTAGACCACATCGGCGCACGGATCGCCGATCGGGGCCCCGGCCACCGCGGCCGCGTACCGGTCCAGGAACGACGCATGGACCGAGGCGTGCACCAGCACGGTGCCCAGCGAGGTGCACCGCTGGCCGGCGGTGCCGAACCCGCCGAACAGGGCGCCGGAGACGGCCAGGTCCAGGTCGGCCGACGGGGTCACCACCATGGGATTCTTGCCCCCCAGCTCCAGGCAGGGCGACTGCAGGTGGCGCCCGCAGAGTTCGCCGATGGCGGCGCCCACCTCGGTCGAGCCGGTGAAGCCGACCTTGTCCACCAGGCGTTCGCCCAGCGCCGACACCAGACCGTCGAATGTGGACGGACCATCGGCCTGCACGAGCTGCAGGACGCCGTCGGGCAGGCCGGCCGCGACCAGCATCTGGTGCAACGCGGCCGCGCTCGCCGCCGCGTACTCGGCCGGCTTCCAGACCACCGCGTTTCCGCACAGCAGGGCCGGCACCAGATACCACGACGGAACCGCGACCGGGAAGTTGCCCGCCGTGATCACGGCGGCCACCCCGACCGGTGTGCGGAACGTGAACAGCTGCTTGTCCGGCATCTCGCTCGGCACCGTCTCGCCGTAGAGGCGCCGTCCCTCGCCCAGGAAGAAGTCGCAGGTGTCGATGATCTCCTGGACCTCGCCGCGCGCCTCGGCCAACGGCTTGCCCACCTCCCGGGTGACCAGCCGGGCCAACGCGTCGGCGTTCTCCGTGACGATGCGCCCGATCGCGGCGATCGCCTGTCCGCGTACCGGTGCCGGCACCGCCGCCCATCCCGGTTGGGCCGCCCGCGCGGCCCGGCAGGCGTCGACGAAGCCGGCTGGTGTGCTCAGCTCGACCTCGGCGACCACATCGGCCAGGTTGGCCGGGTTGGCGCAGCGCACGGTGCCGGCGGCCGGCGCCGGCCGGCCGCCGGCCAGGCTGGAGGTGAGGCGTCGCATCGCCGCATCCTAGCCGCGCTACCGACGGGTAACCTTTCGGCATGGACGCGGTGTACGACCAGCAGTTCCTCGACCGGGACGGGCAGCGGCTGGGCCTGCAGGTCTACCCCGAGCCGCCGGTGGCCGGTGCACCGGCGGTGGTGGTCTGGCCGGCCATGGGCGTACCAGCTCGCTACTACCGGCCGTTCGCCGCCGAGCTGCGGGCGGCCGGGTTGGCGGTCGCCGTCGCCGACCTGCGCGGCACCGGCGCCAGCACGCCGGCGCCGTCGCGGCGGTCCCGCTACGGCTATGCGGAGCTCGCCGGGGACGTCGGCGCGGTGCTCGACCACCTCGACGACCGGCTGGACGGCCGGCGGGTCATCCTGCTCGGGCACTCCCTCGGCGGCCAGGTCTGCGCGCTGCACCTGGCGAACCCGGGCGACCCGCGGGTAGCCGGACTCGTCTTCGTCGCGGTGGGTCTGCCCTGGTTCCGCTCGTACCCGGGTCGGCGGGCGCGCGAGGTGCTCGCCTTCACCCAGAGCATCGCCGCCGCCTCCGCGGTGCTGCGGATCTGGCCGGGCTGGGGGTTCGGCGGGCGGCAGGCGCGCGGGGTCATCCGGGACTGGGGTTACACCGCCCGCCACGGACGCTTCCCGCTGCCAAATGCCGACCAGGACCTGGCCCGGGTGAGCACCCCCGTGCTCGCCATCAGCATCGAGCGCGATCGGTACACGCCGGCCCGCACGACGGACCAATTGTGCGCCGCCATGCCGTCGGCACCGGTCGAGCGGGTGCACCTCACCGCGGCCCACCTGGGTGACGCCGCCGGCCACATCACCTGGGTACGGGCAGCGGCGCCGATCGCCGCGCGGGTGGCCCAGTTCGCGGCCGGGCCGGCGGCGTTCGACCAGAGGTAACGCAACGGCAACACGAGCGCGGTTGAGCCGGACAGTGTCGGTCCCTCCTGGCACACTGCTGCCATGACGTCCGCCCTCTCCGCCGAGGACTTCGACGACCTGCACGATTTCATCCGCGCGCAGGTGGCCGCCGGGTACGCCCGGCCCGAGGAGATCCTCGACGAGGCGGTCGAACTCTTCGCGGAGAACGCCGCCGACCCGATCGCGCTGCGGGCGGCCGCACAGGCGATCGCCGAGCAGGCACTCGCCGTGCACGTCATCGAGCAGGCGCAGTGGCCGCAGCCGACCGACTGCGAGCGACTGGACGCGGCCTTCGCCGAGCTGGAGGGCGATGGCATCCTCGCCCGGCAGCACTACAGCTGCTGCGCCACCTGCGGTGTGGCCGAGATCCACGGTGAGCTCGACCGGGCGGAGAAGTCCGGCAGCCCCGCTCGCGGCTTCACCTTCTTCCACATGCAGGACACCGAGCACGCGATCGCCGGCGAGTCGCTCTACCTAAGCTACGGATCGGCGGACCGCGACTCGCAGGCATCGGTCGCCATCGGGCGCGAGGTGGTCGACGTCCTCGGCCGGCACGGCCTCACGCCCGCCTGGAACGGCAAGATCGCCCACCGGATCGCCCTCCCGGTCACCTGGCAGCGCCGTCGAACCCCGCCCGGCTGACCATGCCCTTACGATCAGCCCTGGCCGGCGCATCTCGAAGGCACTGCCGACCAGGGTGCTTGGGCCCTTACCGGCCGCGATTGGGTAGCAGGTGCGGGTCGGTCAGCCCGGCCGGCAGGCCCAGGGTCACGCAGGTGACCGGTCCATCGCATCGGGCGAAGCGGTTGTCGGCGGTCGCGACAAACGAGGTCGGTGTGTCCCAGAACAGGATCTGGCTGTCCGCCGGCACGTCGAGCGGCTCGGGCCGCCACCGGCCGGCGGCCATGTCGGCGACCCGCGCCAGCAGGGGTGCGGTGCCGAACCGGCTGACCACCACCTGGGCACCGTCGGGTGAGACCAAACCCCGCACCCCGGGCCCGGCCATATCACCCGAGCACAGGCCCGACTGGGTCACGTGGGTGAAGGCGGTGCCCGCCAGCGGGACGAGGGCGACACAGGCCGAGGTCGGGCTGGCGCCGGACGGGGACACCCGGCGCAGTACCTGGCCGTCGTTCGTCATTCCCCAGACATCGATGTCCTTGTCGGTGGTCCGGACCTGGTTCGTGGTGATGTTCCACCTGCCGGCCACCGTCGGGCTGCCGTCACCGGAGGCTGCCTTCAGCAGTGCCTGGCTACCGGTGACACCGAGTACCACCGGGCCCGTCCCGTGATTGAACTGCGTGGTGGCGAGCACCGCCAGCGACGGCAAACGGTACGCAACGACGTTGGGCGTACCCGATAGCCCAGCCGCGACCAGCGTGTGACCGTCGGCGGACACCGCCCAGTTGCCGAAGATTGTGCCGATCGAGCGGGGACTGCCCGAGTCGGGCACGAACCACAGCGCGAACCCGGTCGGATCCTGGTAGGCCTCGACCACCCAGCCGCCCGGCACGCGCGCACCGTCGCTGAGGGCGTAACCAGCGGGCAGGTCAACGGTGAACGGGGCCGCGTCCCACGGGTCGATGCTGGTCCCAGCCACCACATTCAGCCTGACTGACGCGACCGGGACCGAGTTGGCCACCGCCGGGCCGGTCGGGGTCACCGAGGGGGACGGCGTCGCGGTGGTCGCCGCGGGCAGTGGCGGTGGACCGGCCTGGCCGCGGTTGCCGAGGACCACGCCGGCGATGCTGGCCACGGCCACCACCACCACGACCGCGGCGAGCCCGTTGCGCCGGCGCCGGGCGCGGGTCCTGCGGCCCGCCAGAATCAGGTCGTCGGCGGTGAACGACGGCAACGCGTCGATCTGGGCCGCGCGGCCGGACAACGTCTGCTCCAGCCGAGCCTCGAGCTGGTCACCGGCCGTCATGCCGACACCCCCACCCCGGTCTCGTCGTCGGACAGCCGGCGGCGGAGCGTGGCCAACCCACGCGCGGCATAGCTCTTCACCGTGCCCCGGTTCAGGCCGAGCGTGTCGGCGATCTCAGCCTCGGACAGCCCCTCGTAGTAGCGCAGCACGAGCACCGCGCGCTGGCGGGTCGGCAACGAACCCAGATGCGACCACATCACGTCCCGCTCGATCTGGGCCGTCGCCGGGTCCGCCTCATACCGGTCGGGCGGCTGCGGCACGCTCCGTTCGCGGAAGCGGCGGCCACGCCACCAGGAGATCGCCGTGGTGGCCATGACGCGCCGCACGTACCCCTCGAGGGCGCCCAGATCCCGGATCCGCGCCCAGTTCAGGTATGTCTTGACCAGTGCGACCTGCAACAGGTCCTCGGCCAGGCCCCGGTCCCCGACCAGAAGATAGGCGGTGCGCAACAAAGCGGACGACCGCGCGCCAACGAAGCTGCGGAATTCCCGCTCCTCATCGTGATCCACGCAACCCCCAACCGAGCGCCGGTGACGTCACTGGGAGGACGCGACCCGGGCGCGATCGGTTGCCAACGCCTCACCGCGGACACCGGGGCGGCCACGGGCGGCGAGCAGCGGTGCGCAGCAGCACCCTAGCCGGCCGGGCCGGCCGTGGCGTGATCGCCCATGATCGCTATGTCCAATGGCGCCGGGAAGACGGAGAGCTGCTCGATCCGTGGATGCGGGTACACGAGCGCCTCGGCGCTCGAGTGGCCACGCCACTTCCCCAGTCTTTGCGGATCACCGGAACCGTCCGCGAGTGGGAGACTTGGACAGGCATGATCTTCCCGGAGTCCGGCGAGTATGTGTTCCCCGACGGCCTGGCCCTCCTGCACGTCGATACGGCCGAAGACCGTGGCGAGTACTGGGAGCCGAACGTCTGGATCGTGCACCCGGACCTGGATACCTGACCCGTGCCCACAGTCACCTCCACCGTGCCGGTGGCGCCCGGTCAGCGCAACTACGTCGCGTGCATTGCGACTGACGCCCGCACGGACATCCAGGCATCCACTGTGAACAACCCATTCCAGCCGTCCTGGCTCAACCTGTTGAGGATGTCCTACGCCACAACCGGGCGGGCATCTGGATCACAGCCGGCGCCGGCACGCCGATCTACGGTCCGTGGTACCCGAGTTCTGGGACTACTCGACCCTCACCATGCGGGCCGCCTGCAGCGCTCAGCACGGCTGCTATTCCAATGTCGGGACCGCCTATGCCCAGTACGACCCGTACGGGTGCGGCTGCGCGACCATCTACGTCAATGGCTCGCAGTGGGACACGTACGGCGCCGAGGTGGCGCTGTTCGACTTCGACTGGCCGCCGCCCGACATCCGGGGCGCATGGTCGGCGGGCAAGGAACGCGGTCGAGACCATAGTTTCGGTTCTGGGCGACGTCGCGTTTGCTGGTGGATCGAGTCAATAAGGCGGTCATCGACACCGACGCGACTGAAAAACGATCTTGGCTACAATGATGTGGTGAAATCGTGGTGCGCTTTCTGCGGATACAGCGCGGAACATCCGCTCTTTGAGTCGAACAGCCCGGACTTGCGATGGTTGCTCAGGGGTTGTCCTGAATGCACTATGAGTACCTGGATGGCGCAGGAATTCACTCGCGATGAGGTCGCTGGCCTCGATGCTGTTTATGAGACCTATGCCAGCACGGTTTCATTACTTCGTCCCGAGGTTGTCGGTTCTGTCTATGCTGCGATGGACGTCGACCCGTGGACACTCGACTTGCTGATGCTTCTCTACTCACACGTGTGCGTCAATGACCTAGGGTTAGGACTAGATGACGACGTGATGGCGACGCGGGTCGCTCGATACTGCGACGCAGGATACCTGACCGTCGTACGCCCGAACAAGATGTTCCAGAAACATGACCGACTGAGCGAATCCTGGTTGCTCGACCTCCCAACCGTCGAGGCTTACATGCAAAGTCAGTACGCGGGCTCGACAATGTATGGACTCGCGATGGCGCTCGGGGAAGCTGATGCGCACAGGATCATCAACGGGCAATCGTGGGCGCTTGCGAAAGATTACAGCACTGAGGTATACAGCGAGCAGCAGCTTAGGCTGGCGCTACGTTATGAGTATCTGGCTGCAGCCATTAACGCCACTCCGCTCTATGATCATTTGCTGGGTCCATTTGCTGCGAACAGGTACATCGAAGATCGAACTGTAATGGACCGAGGCGAATCGCTAGCGGCGCTCGCAACACTCAAATGGTATCGAGAGATGGCATCGACCTTCCCGGATGTGCTTGGTCCAGATCTCGTCATCCACCTACGTCAGACTGGTGAAGTCCAGGATTTTGTTAACACGGTCACGTTGGCGTTGCTCAGGTCACCGGAAACAGCAACGAACCAGCAACTGGAGGCAGCAGTTGGCGGCGCACTGACGCAGCGAATCGCGATTCTCAATAAGACGAGGGGAAATTCATACAGGTACGCTACTATAGCGGCTGGCGGCATCGTCGCAACGGCTGGTGGACTGCTTGGCGGGGCAGTTGGCGCCGTTGTTGGCGGCGTCGGGGCTGCTGGCGTGAGCGTCGCGATGGAGTGGGTCGCTGTGGGGCTACGACGAACCTGGCCGTCATATTTCCTTGGTCAAGCCGTGTAACCAGCAATTAGCACCCTTCAAGCAATGGTGAATGAGTGGGACCGGACGCTAGGTTGGGTGGTGGTCGTTGTTCGGATGTTTGAGCCGACTGAAGCCCGCCACCATGCGTGGCGCGAAGGCTTCCTCAAGTGCCGCGAGTTTTGCTCGGTAGGGCGATGGCGTGCGATCGACGTTTAGATCATGATCACTGTGAGGTCGGGCATTTGGTCGTAGTCGCTGTCCTGGGTCACGATGGGCAGACCGTGGGCGATGGCGGTGGCCGCTATCCAGGTGTCGTTGATGGGTGCCTTGCGACCATTGGCGCGCAGTTTGGCCACCAGCAGAGCCCAGGCGTCGCTGACGGTCTCGTCGATGGGCAGGGGCTCGAACTGGCGGGCCAGCTCGTAGGTGGCCAGGCGGCGGGCGGCGGTATCGGGGTCGTGGCTGGCGCTGACCACGCCCAAGCGCAGTTCACCCAGCGTCACCACCGACACGCCCAGCTCAAGGTCGGCCAGCCGTTGGTCATCAAGGCGATGTGTCTCCACACCAATGAACACCGACGTATCGGCGATCGCCCGGCGTGGGCTCACCACGGAAGGTCGTCGGTCGTATCGGTCAGGGCCCCACGCAGCTCCGCGGCCAGTCCGGTACGCTCCGGTCCCAGCGACGCCAGCCGAGCAACCACTTCGGTGGCGGGCATCCACCGACGGCGGGTACGCAGCGGGATTAGCTTGGCCACCGGCCGGTTGTTGTGAAGGATCTCGATTTCTTCCCCGGACTCAACCCGACGCAGGATCTCAGCCGTGTGGTTCCGCAGATCCCTGGAAGGTATCACGGCCGTAGTCGTCATGCTACGAGCGTAGCCGCTCGGCTTGTGTCCGTCCACCACCGCCACCGGGCCAACCGAGGAGCGGCTGTGAGCTGACCGACGCGCTGACCCAACCACCTCGCTCAGGCCGAACATACGGACGACCAGGCGGCGGGCGTCGCACACGCCCCAGTACGACGTTGGAAGTTGATCGGCACGATCGGTCGTCCATCAATGCCCCTTCGTGGCCGCCGATCGGAGGCTCACCGGGTGGCGACCATGAGCGCGATGACGCCGAAGTTCATCCGGAGGAGTGTCGGGCCTGCTCCAGGTTCGACTGGTGGGGGCCGGACAGCCAGTCTTGACTCAGACGCGCGTCGACCGGTTCTCTCCTCGCCGCAGCGCGTCGATGTAGGCATGATCGGCGGCGAGGCGGGCCGCCACCTCGGGACCCTCGGCAACGGCCCCGTGGCCGGGGACCAGGACTTCGATGTGGCTGGCAGCCTCACCCAGCCGGTCGAGTGCCGCCCCGTAGGCGCCCACCTGACCGGGGCGGCGAGGGTCGAGGAGCGGGATCAGGACGTCGGAGAGCATGTCGCCGGCGATCAGGACGCCACGGTCCGCGAGGAGGATCGCGGCGTGGCCGATGGCGTGCGCCTGATGCTCGACGATCTCGCCCGGCACGGGTCCCCCGTCCGCGGGCAGCGGGGTGAGGAGCCCGATCAGCTCGAGAGGTATGCCCGACGCGCTCTCCGCCGCCACCCTCTGCGCCCACTCTCGGGCTTCACTGGCGGCCTGGACGCCGGCGGGGGTGGCGTGGCGCGGCACGTCGCCGGATTACAGCCCAACGGCTTCTCCGCTGAGTCAGTCGGTTCAGCTATCCGTGAATCTCCCTCCACACCTCGTCAAGGCGCTTCTGGACGAATGTCAACTCCGTAAGTGACCTGAGGCGGAGTGCGCTCCTGGCGCCCTCAAGCCTCGCCTGGAACTCCATTGACTCCCGGTGCGCCGCAAAGACTGGCCAGGTTGAAACGCGATTCAAGAAGCGACCTGTCCTTGGGTCACCACGGACAGTTGACGAGCATAAGGAGGTCAGATGCGAAATGCTAGCGGTCATGTCGCCCAGCCGCGCAGCAAGCCAACCGAGGTGGAAGTGATTCCAAGGAGTAATCATTACGCCGTAATCATAGTCGGCCTCTACCTCCTCGAACGACTGGACCGAGGCCGCCGCGGATGCTAGGTCGCTGAGGTGGCCCCTAAGGGAAACCGACACCCTAGCTGCGGCATTCGGCAACAGATCCCAACGTCGCTGCCAGATCGCCCAGGAAAACCAGATCTCGGAAGGCTCACTTGTGGTGGCTAGCTGGTAGCCGACGAGTAGATGGTCTGCGATTGCCTCACACGACAGGTCGATGAACGACCAAGTCGAGCCGCGTACGCGAATCGCGACATCATCGGCCACGAGAGCAAGGGTTGCGAGCGACGCGATTTCGGCAAATCCTGTGGCCCAGGCTCCGTGATCAATTCGCGCGCAGCAACCGCGATCGGAATTCGACCAATCTTGGCACGAAAAGTCGCGAACAAGTCGCGCCATCGGTCGTTGCCGTTTGCCAGAATCTCGTTTGCCAAAGACTGGAGCGAACCTACATCGGAGTCAGCCGACGTTGGGGTTGGTAAGGTGCGGAGTACATCATCGTGACCCTCTTGACGAATCATTAACCCAGAGCCTGACACGGGACTCGGCGTATTCAGAAGACGTTCCCCTTTGGTGGCCCACTCTGCGTGCGGACCTGGTCGCTGACCGGTCAAACCGCAATGAAGCTTCCAAAGCCCCTCGATATCGAGCGACTCACCATGCCAGGGGATTCGTTGGCTCACCAGAAATATTTGATCGAGCGGGGTGTTTGAAATGTTAAATAGTTGAATTGCCAAGGGCCGGCGCTCACGATGATCAGCATCTAGGTCGAATAGGTCAAGTTCGCGTTGCGCCCACGAACGCTCGATGTAGCTCGCGGTCAGCACGGCCACCATGTGGCGGCTTTCGCGAAGGCCCTGCTGCAGTCCAGTCCTGAACCTCGATCCAGGGATGAGTTGCTCTTCGTCGAGCCACACCGAATGTCCACATTTGCGGAGCCACGTTGCCATATGGCGTGCAAATGGCGAGTCCTCATGCGCATGACTGAGGAACACGTCGAACGCGAACCCATCGGCTTCACGGTCACGGACGTTGTCAAGGCGAGTCACGGCTTGGTCCTTGTCGCTTCGAACACCAAGGCTAGCGGCAAGGAGCCTACCTTGCTTCGTGGATGCCAAGGTGTATCCGTTGGAGCCCTGGGGATTGAGCTTGACGCCGATGGTCGCCCGGAGGCCGTCGGTCGTTGCTGGCCAACGCAATCTGGCTGGTACATAGAGCACCCCATTGACGGGCCCGCCGGTTGCGCCGAGATGGAGCGCGACCGCCTCAGCCGCGGTGAGCGCGGAAGAACGCTGGCAGCTCCGCCCAGTGCCCCGGCAAAGTCATCCGCTACGTAGATGATCTTCGGCTGGGTCTCTCGCGGGTTGTCGTGCCGGTAGCTTGACGCAGCTTGGCGTGTCCTGTGTGGATAGACAACGAAGCTCCTGTAGACAGTGGATTGTCGAAGTCCAAGACCATCTACGGGGAGCTCCGTTGCCTACTCAGTCTGCCATGCCGAACCTCATCCACCACGTCGACTCCGCAGCTGCTGGGCGGGTCGTAGACGCCGAGGGATGCGATGACCTGCTCGGGCATCTGTCCTCGGTGCCCGACCCACGCAAACGTCGCGGTGTACGGCACGCGTTGCCCTGCCTGCTGGGCATTGCAGCGGCGGCGGTACTGGCCGGTGCCCGATCGTTCACCGCCATCGGGGAATGGGCCGCCGACGCCTCCCAGCAGGTGCTGGCGTGCCTCGGCGTGCGTCGCCATCCGCGCACCGACAGATATGTTGCGCCCAACGAAGCGACCGTGCGCCGTGCACTTCAAGTCGTCGACGCGGACGCCCTCGACGATGCGATCGCGTTGTGGCTGGCCCGCCGGGACCCCCACGGCCACGCCGATGACGGTGTCGTCGACGCAGTCGCCCTGGACGGCAAGACCGTTCGTGGCGCCCGCGCACGGGGTAGTGATGATGATGATGATCGTGCCCCGCACCTGGTCTCGGCCGTGTCCCACCGTGACGGGACCGTCCTGGCCCAACGCCAGGTCGACTCGAAGTCCAACGAAATCACCGCGGTGCGCCCGCTGCTCACCGGGCTGAACCTGGTCGGAAAGGTGGTCACCGCGGATGCCCTGCATACGCAGCGGTCCCTCGCGGAGTGGCTGGTCACGCAGAAGCAGGCCGACTACCTGTTCATCGTCAAGGCCAACCAGCCCAACCTGCTCGAGGCCGTTGCCGCTGCCCTGACCGGCATCGACGATGAGTTCACAGACCGGGATGCACAAGGCGACCAACCGCGGGCACGGGCGAACCGAAACCCGCACCATCCGCACCGCACCAGCCGCCGGATCGACTTTCCCCACGCCGGTCAAATTTTCCGGCTACGCCGCGACCGAGCTGACCTCGACAACGTGCGGACCAGCAAGGAGATCGTTTACGGAATCACCAGCCTCACCCCCCAGCGGGCCGGGCCCATCCAGATCGCCACCCACACCCGGGGGCACTGGACGATCGAGAACGGCCTCCACTACGTCCGCGATGTCACCTGGGGCGAAGATGCCAGTCAAGTCCGCACCGGCAACGCGCCGCGAGTCATGGCCGGACTACGAAACCTGGCCATCAGCACCCTACGCCAAGCCGGCACCACCAACATCGCAAAAGCGTTACGCCACAACGCCCGCAGCTTCAACCGACCCCTCAAACTACTGGGCCTGAACCCACGCCGACCAGCCGACTAACGCGCCAGCCCGACTTTGCCGGGACCCTGCAGCTCCGCCGGTGTCGGGGAGTTCGTCAATCGCCGATCTGCCTCTTCACGACATGGTCAGTCCCGCAGCCATGCACAGCCCACCACGCAGCGCGAAAGACATGATCATACGAACGGATTTCGACGTGATGCTCCTGCTCGAGGGCCTTGATTCGTTCGTCACCGCCCAAATCGTTGCGTCTATCGTCGCTTCGACTACCAACTCTTGCTCGGGTTCGCCCATCCGCAACCGCGCCCGCCGTCAGCCATGGCCCTTGCGCTGGGGGCCCCGCCGGCCGGCCCACCTGGCGCGGCATGTCGCCCGTGAGCGGCGCGCGCTCAATCTCGTCGTCGTCGGGCTCATCAGCTTCGTCACCGTGTGGACCGGGCTGAAGGCGCTCTATTTCGACCAGCCGTTCGGTACGATCCGGGACTACGTCACGATCCTGCTCTGGGGTTTCGGCGCCCAGGTAGCGCTCGTCGCGATCGCGAAGGGACTCGATCGGGTGGTCGCGCCCCGCCGAAGCTGAGTGCCCGCGTCGACCACAGTGGAGGAGCCCGGTGCTGGGTGGCGACTTGGCCCGCCACCTGCTGGAGAACCGACCCAAGAACTGGTCGTACCCGTGGGCAGCGACGTTGACGGTCGTCGCTGAGAACCTGTCCCACACAGGTGCGTTGTGATCATCGTCATCCAGCGCGTCGGCGCGCCTGGGGAGATCGGACGCTGGTGGGAAGCCGGATCGGATATAGTGGTCGGGTCTACGTAGTTCCGCCTCGGCCGTGTTCTTTTCGGCCTCCGTGCGCGCGGCCACACAGGTCAGCGCCGGGCGGGATGATCCTTTCCACGTTCGGAGATCCGATGGCGGCACGCCGCCCCCACAACCCCACCCCATCCATGGGCACCTCGGCCACGTTCGCTGACCTCGGTGTGCCCGCGAAGTTGGCCGCGGCGCTGGCCGCCCGCGGTATCACCGCCCCGTACCCCATCCAAGCCGCAACGCTGCCCGACTCGCTGGCCGGGCGGGACGTGCTTGGCCGCGCCAAGACCGGTTCGGGCAAGACCTATGCCTTCGTGCTCCCGATCCTCGCGCGGCTGGCCGCCGCCCCGAGGCCGCGGCGTCCGGGCCACCCGCGGGCGCTGATCCTGGCGCCCACCCGCGAGCTCGCGACCCAGATCCACGACTCGATGGCTCCACTGGCCAAGACGCTGTCACTGGTCAGCCTGACCGTATTCGGCGGCGTAAGCCCGGCTCGGCAGATATCGGGCTTACGGGCCGGCGTGGACGTGCTGGTGGCCTGCCCGGGCCGGCTCGCCGATCATGTCGCCGCCGGCCACGCGCGCCTCGATGCAGTGGAAATCACCGTTATCGACGAGGCGGACCACATGGCCGATCTCGGCTTCCTACCCGTCGTACGCAGGCTGCTCGACGCGACGCCACGTACCGGCCAACGACTGTTGTTCTCGGCGACTCTCGACGCTGCGGTGGACGTGCTGGTCAAGCGATTCCTCACCATGCCGGCCACGCACAGCGTCGATTCGCTGCAGTCACCCGTCGCGGCGATGACGCATCACCTGTTGCAGGTGCGCCACGACGACCGCGTACCGGTGCTCATCGACCTCACCGCCGCGCCCGGTCGCACCTTGGTGTTCACCCGTACCAAGCACCGCGCCAAGACATTGACCCGCGCGCTCGTCGCCGCTGGCGTGCCCGCCGTGGAACTGCACGGCAACCTCGCCCAGACCGCACGTAGCCGCAACCTGCTCGCGTTTTCCAGCGGCACCGTCCAAACCCTGGTGGCCACCGACATCGCCGCCCGCGGACTACACGTCGACGACATCAACCTCGTGATCCACGCCGACCCACCGGCCGAACACAAGGCATACCTGCACCGCTCCGGTCGAACCGCCCGGGCCGGCGCGACCGGCACGGTGATCACGCTGATGACCGACGATCAGGTCAGTGATGTGCGCGACCTGACCCGCACCGCGGGCATCACCCCAGCCACCACGCGGCTCGGCCCAGGCCACCCATTGCTGAGCCAGCTCGCCCCCGGCCAACGCTCATTCGTCACCCCTTCCAGCCCCCCGGCCACCGACGCGGCGCGTCCCGCCCGGCCGGGTCGCGCTGCGCCACGCCGCGCCGGCGCGCCACGCCGCACCGTATCCAGGTCACCACATGCGAAGTCGACTCCCATTGGTTCATCAGGCACAGCAGCCTCCGTTCGAGGAAGCAGCGCGGCGGCCTTCTCCGCCCGCAGTCGTACGGGCTTACGCCGTGGCGGACGCTGACCGCCAACCTCGCCCATCCGCAGACCGCTATTCACGGACCGGCGCCGCCGCTACACACTCCTCGGCCGAATTGCGGATGTCCGCCGGCTGAGCGGGACGTAGGTTCCCAGCATGCCTTCCACGCTCAGTCATGGCGCATCCGGGGCGATCCGTCGCTTTGCCGGGTGGGTCGCTCGCGGCTCGGTAGTTCCAGCGCGTCCGGCACCGATCCGACAAAACGTTCCTGTGCTGGTGCGACGCTCAGAGCCAGGACCGCATCGCGGTTCAACTGGGTGATCTCGCGGAGCGTCACGTCCACGGCGGTAGGGTACCTGCTCGCGGTGGGTGCCGGTCCGGCGTAGCCGCGAGCTGGTCGGCGGAGGGGTCCGCCGCCGGCTGCGAAGCCGCGAAAAACCGCGTGTGATCTTCGACCCGCCGCCTTATCCTGCGGCCATGATGCCGGCCATGTACGGCCAGGGCACCCGGTAGACCGCGCGAACACCGGGAGCGCCACTGCGGCGCACACACGCCCTGCGGTAGGTCCGTCTACAGACGACGCGCCTGCCTTCGCTGTACCCTCCACACGGAGACCACCATGGCCGCCGCGCACATCAGCGCTCGCGATCCGCGCATCAGCGCGTTCCTGTCCCCGCGAACCCCGTCCGGAACCGTTCTCGCCGAAGGAACGTGGGCCCACCGTCATCTGCTCGACATCGGTGCCGACATCGACACCTTCCTCACCTGTCCCGAACTGCTCGACCCGCCGGCCCGTCCGCTTGCGCAGGCCATCGCCCGGCGCGCCCGGTCGGCGTACTCGGTGTCGGCCAAGACCTTTGCTCGCGTCAGCCGTCGTACGCGTCCTTCTGGCCTTGCCTGTCTGGTACACCTGCCGGCCTGGCGAGCGGCCGACGGTGTGATCGGCGGGCGGGCGATCCACAGTGGAACTCTGGTACTGATCGCGGACGGGATCGAGTACGCCGCCAATCTGGGCGCGCTGATCCGTGTCGTCGACGCCAGCGGCGCGCAGGCGTTGCTGCTGACCAATCGCCAGGCCCGCATCGAGCATCCGGACGTGTTCACGGCCAGCCGCGGCACCCTGCTGACCACACCGGTGATCGACTTCGGCGAGCCGGCGGCGGCCGCAGCCTGGCTGGCCCGTGAGGGGTTCATTGTCCATCTGGCTCTGCCCGGCGCCTCCCGCCACTTCCGCGACCGTCCCCACGGCGTACGCCCAACCGCGATCGTCGTGGGTGCGGAAGGCCGCGGTGTGTCGGCCCAATGGCGGTCGGTGCCGCACGAGACGGTGTCGATTCCGATGCGCGGTCGGGCCGACTCGCTCAACGTGGCCGTCGCGGCGGGCGTTCTGCTCTTCGGATGACGTCGGTAGCGACCCGCGGGCTGGGTGATCCTGACCACTACGAGTCTGCGTACATCGACGTACAGACAGCCACCGCACCGATGGTCTGCTGGCATCGACGAAGGAGTAGTTTTGAACACGGCAGGTATTCTTCACGACCGCGGCGCCAACCCCCAACGGAACGCGGTCGTGCTCGGTGCGAGCATGGCGGGCCTACTCGCCGCCCGCGTGCTCAGTGACACATTCGATCACGTGATCGTGGTCGACCGCGACGATCTCACCGGCACCGGTGCGCGTAAGGGCGTCCCCCAGGGACACCACGCGCACGGTATCCTGGCCAAGGGTCGGGAGATTCTGGAGGAGTTCTTCCCCGGCTTCACCGGTGAGCTGACCGCCCTGGGCGCCACCGCAGTCGACCTGGTGAGTGACATCGCGTGGTTTCACGCCGGTCGCATGCTCAGCGCCGCACCATCCGACCTGCTCGCCATCGCGGTCAGCCGGCCGACCCTCGAAGACTACCTCCGGGCACGCGTCGGTCGACTCACCAATGTGGAGATTCGCGGCGGGCACGAGGCGACCGGTCTGTTGACCGGGGACCACGGTCGCCGGGTGGACGGGGTGCACCTGGTGTCAGCCGGCGGCGGCCCGCTCGAGGAGCTCGCCGCGGACCTCGTCGTGGACGCGACCGGGCGGGGCAACCGGAGCACGACGTGGTTGGCCGAGCATGGTTACCCGCGACCAGCCGAGGAGACCATCGCGGCCCAGGTCGGCTACGCCAGCCGGCAGTACGTCCGGCGCGGGCCGCTGCCCAGCGGTTACGCCGGTGCGATCAACTCGCTCTCGCCCACGGACCCTCACAGCATGGTGCTCATCCCGATCGAGGGCGACCGGTGGATGCTCACGTTGATCGGGATCGGGCACGACATCCCGCCGACGGACCCGCAGGGCTTCGACGAGTTCGCCCACCGACTCCCGATCGCGGACCTGCACCACGTCGTCGACAACGCCGAACCGCTGACCGAGCCGCGACGCTTCCGGGCGCCGGCCAGCGTGCGCCGCCGCTTCGAGCGGCTCGGCCTGGTGCCGGAGGGCTACCTCGTCATGGGCGACGCACTGTGTGCCTTCAACCCGGTCTACGGGCAGGGCATGACGGTGGCGGCGGCCGAGGCCGTGGCCCTGCGCGACTGCCTACGCGAGTCGCCCGCGGACCTGCCGCGCCGGTTCTACGCCCGGGCGGCCCGCGTCATCGACACCCCGTGGGAACTGGCCGCCGGCGGCGATCTGGCGGTTGCGACCACGGTCGGAAAACGGACCACGAAGATCCGCTTCCTCAATGCCTACGTCGCCCGGCTACTCGACGCGGCCAAGACCGATCCGGTTGTCGCCGTCGCGTTCCACGAAACCATCAACCTCACCCGGAGGCCGGAAAACCTGTTCGCGCCCGGCATCCTGCGACGGGTTTTGTTTCCGCGCCGCACCGCCCGGCCAGCCATGAGTGTCGACCTGCCCGCCGTTACGGCCGGCGCACGCTGATCTGGCCACCGCTGCGCCGCGGAGCGCACCAGGCCTGCCTGTGCGCTCCGCGGCTACCGCACTGCCGGAAGGCTCGTGCGTAGTCGGCCAGAACCAGACCGACATCGGGGAGTAGCCGATAGCGGTCGCCAGGCGGCACCCCGGCGCAGCCGCGCCTGGGGCGATATGGGCTTTGTAGGATTCGTCGGTGGGCGATGTTCTCCTTGACGACTTCATCCGGGCGAATCGTGAGCGCGGCCTCGGCGTCTACGGGATCCACCTGTACCGCGAGGGCAGCCCGCCGATCGAGCGGCGGGTCCGATCCGACGACCCGGTCAACCTCTACTCCGTCGCGAAGACGTTTACCTCGGTCGCGCTCGGACTGGCGGAGGCCGAGGGACGTCTCACCCTCGACGATCGGCTCCTCGACCACTTCCCGGAACTACGGGCGATGGCAGCCGACGGGGTCGAGGAGATCACGTTACGCCACCTGGTGACGATGACCGGCGGCACCAGCCACCAATGGTTCGCCGACGAGCGGATCACCGCCGCGGACCTGCTCCACGAGATCGTCGCCGCACCGCTGGACGCCCCACCCGGAATCCGCTTCTCCTACACCGATTCTGGCCCGTACGCGATTGGCCGTGTCATTGCCCGGGCCACGCGGATCTGCATTCCTATCTACTACCCCGGCTGTTCGCGCCGCTGGACTTGCACAACCCGGCCTGGCACACATGTCCACGCGGATTCCCGTTCGCCGGCAGTGACCTCTTCCTGCGCACCCACGAGCTCGCCCGCTTCGCGCAGCTGCTGCTGCAGGACGGCCAGTGGGACGGCCGCCAGATCGTCCCAGCAGGGTACGGGCAGCGGATGATCACCGAACGCGTCGACACCAGTACCATCACCGACCGCGAGCGGTTCACGTACGGCTACGGGCTCGGTGTCTGGATCGACCGGTCAGGTATATACCGGATGGACGGCCGCTACGGGCAATACGCCCTCGTCTGCCCCCACGTGCGGGCTGCCGTCACGGTGACCGCGCACTCCGAACGCGAGGTGGACCTGCTCGATGCGATACACGAGCTGGTCGTAGATCGGCTGGCATGACAACCCCGCCACCCGGACGACAAGTCCGTCATGCAAGGGTGCGGTCATGGCGCACGACGAGTTCTGGGAGCGGGCCGCAGACGCGAACGAACGGCTTCGCTGCGTGAAACTGATTGACGAGACCGTCACTCGCCCAGCCGGTCCGCAGGCCGGTACGGTGCATTCATTCCTGCGCCACCTACGAGATCAGGGCTTGGAATGCGTGCCCGAACCGCTTTCGCTGGATGGGGACAGCGAAACGCTGCGGTATATCGAAGGCGACAGCGGCGGCGACGGGTGGAGGCACCAGCATGGCGAGGGCGGCCTGCGACCGTCGCACGCGGATCACGGCGTTTCTCAACGCCTACGGACCTCTGCCCTCATTCGACGTGGCCGAGGTGGTGATCAATCGCCGTCACGCGACCATCGACCTCGTCCGGTCCCTTGCGGAGCAGGGAGTTGAACCGCAGCGAACTTGGGTCGCCGAAGGCAGTCTCGACGTGGAGGCCGCCGAGATCGAATGGATCGAGACGAACCGGTCCCTCTTCATGCTCTGACGGCCAGAATCCCTTGGGCATGACCGCCCGCTCTTGCCCCGCGAAGCGGCTCCTGACAGGCAGGCAGCCCGCGTAATCGAGACCGCGCTACTCAACGACCGCTCCACTGGGGACGGTCACGCCCTCGGGCTCATCCAGCTGGATCCGGCCGCCACGAGCAGGCCTCTCGTACCCACCGAGCCTTGTACCTACACGTGCAGCAAGTCGTCAAGATCAATGACTTGGGCAGCCGGTGGTGGGTCGATCACGGCTGTCTTCCCGTAGTCCGTGTAGGACATACGGCCGCCCGGCGAGTCCCACCGCAGGACGTAAGGCTCGCCTACCGTCGCAACGTAGACGGTGCCAATCGGTAATGGCGACATGCCCGGTGTGACGACTGTGACGGCAACGGTAGGGACACCGTTGATGATGGCGGTTCCCACCTTGGTGGCGGTCTCGGTCGCGGGCAGCTCGTCGCCCAGGATTCGGCCAGCTTCGAGGAGATGGGTGAATCGAACGAGCTCGATGCGCCCCATCGCGGCCCGAACATACTTGCCGTCGGCACGTTGGGCAATGGAGGGTTTGCTGAGGACCGGCACGCCGGTGGACACCCACGTGCTCGCCGATGCACGGACGTAATCCTCGCCCTGAACGCGCACCATGTCGACGGACTCGCGGCCCTGAGCAACCGTGCAGCGAACGTCGCCCCCATCGCCCGGGATCAGGTCCAGCGTCGATGCCGGGCCTGAGGCTTCTGAAAACGTACCGCGGACGTGTACCGGTACATTGTGGATCGCGCGGCCCGCGCGTACGGCGATCTCCTTGGCCGGCAGGGCCGAGATCCCGTTGTCGTGACTGGCCACCGAGGAAGGACTTCGTCCGGGTGCGGCCTCATGTTGGTTTCCGTGCTGACAGGCTGTCGCGGCTATCGCTGCAAGGACAACCACAACCGCAGCCGGTAATGTTCTCATGCGCCACTCCGCCCTAAGGTTGTTCCGTCTACAGGAAGAGAATCGCGCTTCAATGGTCTCCATGGATGAGTACGGGTACCCAATCGGCCATGAGTACGGCACACGGTGTCGGTCGGCGCTCGTGACTCGTCGAGATCACGAATTCAGGTACGAACGTGACACTCGACGTCGCTTTCGCACCGCAGACCCCAACCGGCGGCGATGGACTGCGCAACCGGTTGGGCTACCGCTTCGCACTGCCGGCCTACCGGGTTCGGCTGCGCCTGCACCCCACCGGGCCGGATACAGTCACGACATGACCGAGCTTCCGACCGACATGAAGGCCCACAACCGCAAGCTCATTGAGCAGTTCCGGGCCAACGGCGGCGTGAGTGACCGGCCGCTGCTGCTGCTCACCACAACCGGTGCAAGATCCGGCCAGCCGCGAACTAGAGGCCGGAACCCGGCTACGAACATACGAGCGGCAGTAGCCTATGGCACAGATCCAGCCGGCACGATCCACTCGACCGGCTGTCCAGTGATAGCGGCGATAGTGTCGAAGTCGCGGCCGTAGTGAACAACCACGGCGCCGTGAATCTCGGCGGTCGCCGAGATTAGTAGGTCGGAGACTCCCGGGCCGCGATGCTGGCCGAGACGGACCAGTTCGCGCTGCACGTGGCGGGCCCGGTCGGTCACCGCACGGCTGATCGGAAGCTCCTGGTAAAGCGCGGCCCTGTCAGTGGCCACCGAATCGAACTCGGCGAGATTGCGAGCGCTATACCCGATCTCAAGGTCGATGACAGCCGTCGTCGCGAGTACGCCTACGTCGTCGAGACGCTCGAGCGCCGCCTGGACTGCCGCCTGACGCGTCACCCGGGCGAGCGCGCTCTTGTCCAGCAAGTACAGGTTGGTCACCCCCAGGCACCGGACATGACGATCTCATCATGGAGGTCCGGCCCACCGGCACTGTTGATCAACCGTGCCCGCCGCTCGGTCCGACGCTCCGCCTCGGCCACGGCGGCCGCGAGCGCGGCGTGCACGGTGTCCTTCTTCGTCGTGGTACCGAGCACCTTGGCGGCCGCCTCGGTAAGCTCAGGATCAAGGTCAATGACGGTCTTCATGGGACACCTCCACGTCAAGTATATACGCACTATATACCGAATGTCGCGAGAGATGGTGTCGAGCATGTCTGTGATCGACCGTCCGTTCATGCTCGCGTACAGGGGGCATCAAGTGGGTACCGCCATGGCGGAGGCCAACTCGCGCAGGTAGCCGCGCGCGGGACCGAGGCGGTCAATTCGGTATGGCCGAGTCGGCCGCGCCGGTGACACGAGACACGGGATGGCGGGCGGCAGCGGCGAACCCGCCGGATGACGCAACGGCGCGCACGGCAGGAAGGGCCGTCGACGCCGCGGACGTGGCTGGCGAGCGCCTCCAGGACGCCGATGCGACCGGCAGGATGCCGGCACGAGCACCAAGCCAAAGCGACCTTTGACATCGCGCATATGCCAAAGTAGTCTTTGGCATATGCGCGTCAGTGACCCCACCGCGATCAGAGCGCTGGCCCATCCGCTGCGGCTGGACCTGCTGGAGCTACTCGCCACCGGAACCCCGGCCACGGCGGCCCAATGCGGGCGTGTCCTGGGGGTTTCGCAGGCGAGTTGCTCCTTTCACCTGCGCCAGCTCGCCAAGTACGGGTTCGTCGAGGACGCCGGCCCCGGCCGGGACCGCCGTGAGCGGACGTGGCGGCTGCCGGATCCCCGACCGGCGCTGCGGTTCGTGGCCGAGGACCAGCCGCTCGCCCGGCGACAGCTCGAACGGGTGGTCGTGGAAAGGGAGGCCCAGGCGATCCTGGATTTTGTCGACCGCGACGACGCCGAGAGCTCCGCCTGGCGACGCCGGGCCGGCATCACGACCGCGCTCGCGCTGGTCTCCGCGGACGAGGCGGCGCAGCTCAAAGCGCAGTGGCTGGCGCTGCTGGAGCCCTACCTCGCCAGGACCCAGGCCATGGTGGACGCGCGGCACCCCGGGCAGCGCTTCGCTCGCTATTTCCTGGCGGCGACGCCGGTACCAGATCACGACTCCGAGGAGAACGTCGATGATTGAGTTCCTGGCACACAGGCCCGGCGCGGGCTCGCTTGACGTCACGTGGATCCACGGTCGCCGCGGTGAGCCGGAGATCCAGGTGCACTTCTACGACGAGCACACCGTGATCATGCGACAGAGCATGCGGGTCAACTACGAAGCCCCTTTCATCTACCTGCTCTTCGGCAACGACCGGGCCCTGTTGCTCGACACCGGCGCCACTGCCGATCCTCAGTTGTTCCCACTGCGGTCAACCGTCGACTCGCTCGTTCGCGCCTGGCAGGAAAGGCATCCGCGCCACGGGTACGAGCTTGTGGTCGCGCACACCCACGGACACGGCGACCACGTCGCCGCGGATCCACAGTTCGCCGACCGCCCTGCCACCACAGTGGTGCCTCACGAGGAAGAAGCCGTACGGTCGTTCTTCGGCTTCGCGGATCCGCCCGCCGGGTCCGTCTTCTTTGAACTGGGTGGCCGAGTGCTCGAGATCCTTGACTCGCCAGGCCACCACAAAGCGGCCATCACCATCCACGACCCGCGGACCGGCATCCTGTTCACCGGCGACACGGTCCTACCCGGCCGGCTCTACATCGCCGACTACCGCGCCTACCGCGCGACGCTCGACGGCCTGGTCACCTTTGCCGAAACCCACACCGTGACCCATGTTGGGCTGCCACATCGAGATGACGCGCAAACCCGGCCGTGACTACCCACCCGGCGCCCAATACCAGCCCGACGAACGCGCGCTGGAAATGACCACCGCCCAACTCGCCGCCGTCCGGGACGCCACCGCGCAGGCCGCCGGGAAGCCCGGCATCCACCGACACCCGGACTTCATCATCTACAACGAGCCCGGCGAGAACGAAAAACGCAGGCTGCTCGCCCGCGCCCGGCTCCGCCGCCTCCAGGAAAGACTCCTCCGGCGCTGAGAACCGACTGGCCCACGCCGCGGGCAACGCGCGGCGACGTCGTTGGCTCGCGCCGCCCGCGCGGATTTGGTGAGCGGCATTCCGACCGGGCGTTCAGTCGGCGCGCTGGCCAACACGCAGGACGCTGAGGTAGTGGCGGGCTGCCCGGTCACCCATGCGGGTACGGATGCGCTCCGCAATGGCATCGAGCAGAGCCTCGCGGACGTGGCGATCGAGCGCCCGGTACAGCGATGTTGACCGAAGCAGGTCGGCGAAGCCGTCCGCGGTGAACCACGAAACAGTGGGGTACCAGCGCACGATCGTTGGGCCGAACAGGTCGCCGGGGTCCTCGACCAGTCCCCAGCCCTCGTCGGTGCGACGCACGTCGTCCTCAAGCGGTGGATGGCCCCAGCCGGGGTTGGCGGGGCTGAACCGTTCGTGCAGGTCGGCGGTCTCGGCGTAGACCTCCGCTTGTCCTGGCCGGCGGATGACGACGTGGCCAAGCAGCGCCATCCAGCCTGCGGGGTGCAGCACGTCGTGTGCTCGAGGCCAGCCGATCGACGGGTCGACCCAATGCCAGGCCGATGCCGCCACGAGGAGATCGAAGCGACGACCGCGGTCGTCCCAGTCCTCGAACGTCGACGTCTCGACGGTGACGTTGTCGCAGGTAGCCAGCCGCTGGCGGGCGAGCGCGGCCATCTCGATACCCGGTTCGACAGCCGTCACCGAGCAACCCAGTGCTGCCAGCGAACGGGTTGCCTGGCCGGTGCCGCAGCCCACCTCGAGCACCGACGACCGTTCGTCCGTGCCCGTGATCGTGCGGAGATCCGCGAACAGCTCATCCGGGTATGTCGGTCGGACCCGGTCGTAGAGTTCCGGCACCTCGTTGAACACCCGACCAAGATCTCGCGGGCTCGGATCTGTCATCGCACCATCGTGCCGCGACCGCTGGGGCGCCGACCCATCGGGCGGCCGAACGCGCGCTCTTGCTTGATATGCAGGTGACCGGATGTTCGACAGGAGCATCTGTCAATGCTGGCCCCATTGTCCGAGGTGGATGACTTCTTCCGCCCCCCGCCGGCGTGCCGCGGCCCGTGGACTCTGCGGCGGGATGTCTCCCGCGCGATAGCCAACGGTGATCCCACCGATCGGAACGTAGTCCGGCGGTATCCCAAACTCCGCCCGGAAAGCGTTGGTGTGCGCGGGCACGTCGACTTCGGGGTCGAAGCTCTCGCCCGGCATGGGCATAATCCCGAAGAAGCAGGCACCGAGTCCCGCGTCCACGGCCGTGAGCAGCATGAGCAGAGCCGCCATTCCGGTGTCGATGTACCAGTACGGCACCGGCCATCGCGCCTCCATCCGATCCAGCCAGCCCTTGTCGGCCTCGGCGTAGCGCTCCAAGTAGGTCGCCTTGTGGGCCAACGGCACCACGACCAGCGGCGCGTCCTGCATAGTTGGCGTCTCTTGGACCCTGGTCGGCACGAAGGGCCAGAACCGGGCGCGGTCAGCCGGGTCGGTGAGGGCCAGGAAGGCCCAGCCTTGTGAGAACCCGGCTGACGGGGCCCGAAGTGCGCTGGCCAGCACCCGCGAGACAACACCCGGAGCCAGCGGCCGGCCCGAATAGTGCCGCACCATCCTGCGCCGGCGAATCACCTCGGCGAACTCCATGTGGCGGATTCTGTCACCCTGGGAAGTGGCCGGTACTCCCTACCCGGCACGCGCGAAGCGACCGGATCTGCCACTGATAGCGTGCGCGCTGGGAACCGCTCGAACTCAGCCCGGCCCGATGCTGGCGGCGCGGTGCGCCGCTGCGGTGACGACACGGGTGAACAGGGCACGGTCGACCAACCCGGTCCGGGTAGTCCGCGTCAGTACCACGTTCTCCGTGTAGCCGTCGACCACGACGACCACGTCCCCGAACCGCATCACCGCCACGAGTTCGGTCGCGGTGTACCGGATCCCGCTGGGCTCGCGTTGCGTGACGGTGCGCTGCCACATCAGCGACTCGTCGCCCGCGTAACTCGTGCCAACGACCGCATGCCGCCAGAGCACGTCTTCGCGCGGCACGGTTGCGCATTGGGTCAGCTGAGCACGCAGCTGGCGAAGGTACTCGGCGGCCGCGCCCGGTGTGCAGACCAGGATGATCTCACCGGCATCGCCGTCGGGCACCTTCCGGTTGGTGTACGGCTCGCGCACGTCGGTGAACCGGAAGGTCACCGTCTCGTCCCTGCGGACCACCACGGCGGTGTCATTGTTCTGCGGCGGCCAGCACGGGCTCAGCAGCGGGTTGATCCCACCGCCCGCGATCACCTCACCGCCGCCGAGATCGGCCTTCTGCAGCAACGCGGCGTCGGGCACGGACGTCACGGCCGGGATCGCCGAGGCGCTGGGCGACGGGGACACAGACGGGTCAGGACCCGGTCCACGCGACGTACCGGATCCGCCGGTGGGGCCGCACGCCGCCAGCAGGACGAGCGTGCCGGCCAGGGCGGTGAGGCGCAGCGGGATGCGCAGGGGGCGACGTTCCAGTCGGTCCATCCGGGACTCCATGATCGTAGCGTGACGTCAGTCAATGTAGCTGCTCCGCCGCCGCGAGGGTGCTTCGAGGGCGGGGTGATCGACGTACCCTCACCAGCGCTGGCGCCCCCGCCGTTTGCGTCTGCCGCTACTGAACGCACTGACATGCCGCGTACAGCGCCATCAAGTGGGGACCGTGGTGATCCTGTTGTACCGATGCGACCAGGCTGGCCGGTGCGCAGTGGGGCGACCATGCCCCGGCGTGGTGGAGCCGGGAGCATGGTCGTGCGCTGGTTCTACCGGTGGCAGTTGAGCGTCGTGCCGGCCGGTGCGATGAACACGTTGTCGGGGACCGGGAACGGGTGCGGCGTGGCCGGGAGATCGACGTAGACGGTGAAGATCAGATGGGCGCCGGCCGGGATGGCGGACGGCTTGATCGTGTAGACCAACGTTTACCGCACGTCAGCCAACCTCGTCGCCGGCCTGCTGGGTGATCTGGATCAGGTTGCCGCAGGTGTCGTCGAGCACGGCCGTGGTCACCGGCCCCATGTCCGCGGGCTCCTGGGTGAAGCGCGCCCCAAGTCCGCGTAACCGTTCGCGCTCGGCCCGGACGTCGTCAACGGCGAAGGACGTGAACGGGATGCCGTCAGCAACCAGCGCCTCTTTGAACGGCTTGACCGCCGGGTGCTCGTCGGGTGTCGGTATAGAACCGAAGCGCCTTGGTCTGGTCGTCAACGAGCACGCTGGCCAGGTTGATCCTCATGGGAGTCCTTCCCGCCGATGCCGGCGCCGGTGCCAACGTGGCCGCCGGCCGCCCGTGCGTGAACGCACCACGGTCAGGCGTGGGCCCGAATGCACCACGCCGTCGCGGTGATCTGGAACGGCGCCGGCGGCAGGAGCCCTGCGCATCGGTCGCGCAGGCCATCGCGCTGAGCCGCGTCCAACCCGGCGACATAGGCGCCGGCCGGTCCGACGCCGAGGGTGAACGGCTCCCACCAGTCGTCGAAGGTGGCGAAACCGACGGTAACCGTCAGGGACATCTGCTCGATGTCCGTCAGGTGGGCTGCGGCGCCCAACTCGGCCAGGTGACCTTCGCGGGCCCCGGCCAGCTCGGACTCGTCGCGTGCCTGAGGATCGATGTCGCGCACCGCCCGCCAGAATGCGGCGAGTGGACCGCCGTGTCCGGCGTGGTCCCACACGCAAGCCGCGACCAGACCGCCGGGACGGGTGACGCGGGCCATCTCGGACAGCCCGGCCACCGGGTCGGCCATGAAGTGCACAACCAGCTGGGCCATCGCGAGCTCGAAACTGCCGTCAGGAAAAGGCAGGTGTTCCGCTACGGCGCAGCGTACGTCGACCCCGGGTAAACGCGCGCGGGCGGCCGCAACGAACGTTTCGGATGGGTCGACCGCGCAGACGGCCTCTGCGCCCAGACGGTCCACCAGCTGTGCGGTCAGTCCCCCCGGCCCGCACCCGACGTCCAGCGCCCGCTGGCCTGCCCGTACCTGGGCCAGGTTCGCGAATTGGACGGCCAACGGCTCGGAGAACCGGCCCATGAACCGGTCATACGCTCGGGCGGCGACGTTGAATGTCATGACGGCGAAGGACCACCAACCGCTAGCTGCTCGCGGGATGGGCGCGCAGGGACTGAGCAAGATCGAGCCAACGGGCCAGCGTGGCCGCGGCGGCGCCGGAGTCGATCGCCGCGGCGGCGCGGGTGATGCCGGCCCGCAGTGCGTCGTAGAGCGCCACCGGTTCGGTGACCGGACCCCACCCGTCGTACGCGACGATCGCCGCCGCCGCGTTGACCAGCACGGCGTCGCGTACCGGCCCAGGCTCGCCGGCGAGGATCCGCCGGGCGATGTCGGCGTTGACGGCCACCTCGCCGCCGCGCAGCTCTTCGCCGGTCGACGGGGCGAGGCCGAGCTCGGCCGCGTCGAGCACCAGCTCGACCACCTCGCCGCCGGTGACCGCCCAGACGCGCGTCGGACCCGTGGTGGTGAACTCGTCCAGCCCGTCCTCGCCCCGCAGCACCAGCACCCGGTCACCCCGGCGGGCGAAGACCGCCGCCATGATCGCCGCCATCCGCCGGTCGGCGCAGCCGACCGCACCCGCGCGCGGCTGGGCCGGGTTGGTCAGTGGGCCGAGGAAGTTGAACGCCGTCGGCACCCCCATCTCCCGCCGGGGGACCGAGGCATGGCGCAGGCCGGCGTGGAACCGGGGGGCGAAACAGAATCCGATACCGACCTCGCCGGCACACCGGGCCACCTCGGCGGGGCCGAGGTCGAGCGGCAGGCCGAGGTGCTCGAGCAGATCGGCGGCGCCGCACATGGACGAGGCGGCCCGGTTGCCATGCTTGACGACCCGGATGCCGGCCCCGGCCACCACGATCGCGGCCATCGTGGAGATGTTGACCGTCTGTGCCCGGTCGCCCCCGGTGCCGACCACGTCCACGGCGTCGCGGGCCGCCTCGGGCCCGAGCTGCCGGCCCAGATCGACCCGGACCGCGGCAGCGAGCATCGCCTCCGCCATGCCCGCGATCTCGCTCGCCGTCTCCCCCTTGGCCCGCAGGGCGACAACGAACGAGGCGATCTGCACCGGCGTGGCCTCCCCCGCGACCACTTCCGCCATCGCCCACGCGGTGTCCGACGTGGTCAGCTCGTCCCCGCGCAGGAGTGCGGCCAGCAGATGCGGCCAGGTGCGCTCGCCCATGAGTGGGCCCTTCGTCGGTGGTATCGCGTCAACTCAATGAGGGCACGCCGGCGGCGCGGTTGCGCAGCATCGCCGCCACGGTCTGCCCGGTCGTCATCGGGTCCAGCGGATGGATCAGGGTGGCGTCGACCTTGGCGTAGGCGGCCAGCCACCGGTCGGCGGCCCGGGCGATCACCACGATGGTCGGTGGGCAGTCGTCGAACTCGTCCTTGAGCTGGCGGGCGATGCCAAGTCCGCCGGCCGGGGTCGCCTCCCCGTCCAGCACGAGCAGGTCGATCTCCTCGCGGTCCATGATCCGCCAGACCTCGTCGTGGGTGGCCGCCTCCACGAACCGGACCGACAGGTCGGTCGCCGGGTGGATGCCGATGGCCAGGCGCATCCGATCGCGCACCTTCGGGTCGTCGCTGTAGAGCACGACGGTGTTGGTCGGCACGTCCGCGGTCATCGATATGTCTCCCGGTAAGGCGGCGCTAGCTGCCGGTCGATCGTACCCAGGTACCTGCGCCACCCTCACCCGGTGCTGGCTCGGCGGGCTTCACCCCGGGCTGGACCGCCGCCGCGGCCGCTCGTTCGGCCTCCTCGCGGTCCAGTGCGCGATCGATGCGGCGCGCCTCCCGTTCCGCGTGGCGCATCCACTGGAAGACCAGGGCGCCGAGCATGGTGACCGCGACGAACTCGCCGCCGGCCCAGAGGATCCCCCCGGCGAGCTGCTGGTCGGCGACCGGATCGGCCCAATCCAGGTGCAGCGAGGGATACCAGGAGCCACCGAGCAGGGCGGAACTCTGCATCACGGTCAGTCCGAGCACGGTGTGAAACGGCGTGGAGAGGAACATCAGCAGCGCCCGCAACGGGTACGGCAGCCGCCCGGGCAGCGGGTCCAGCCCGATCAGGGGCCACAGGAACAGGCTTCCGGTAACCACGAAGTGGACGTGGACCATGGTGTGCAGCCACGGGTTGGCCAACGACAGCCGGTACAGGTCGGAGAAGTAGAGCGCGAACGGGGTGGCGACCATCAGCGCGAAGGCCACGATCGGGAAGGTGAAGAAGCGGGCCACCAGGCTGTGCAGCGCCCGGAGCAGAAGCTGGCGCGGGCCGGGCGGCAGGGTGCGCAGAGCCAGGGTGATCGGCGCACCGAGCGCCAGGAAGATCGGGGCGACCATCGCCAACACCATGTGCTGGACCATGTGCACGGAGAGCAACACGTCGTCGTAGGCGCCGACCCCACTCACGGTCACCGCCGCCACGAGCCCCACGCCGATCAGGAAGCAGGCGGTCCGCCCGGCCGGCCACCGGGTGCCGCGGCGGCGCAGCCGGACCACGCCGCCCAGGTACGCCGCCGCCACGGCGACCAGGACCAGCCCGATCAGCGACAGCGGCTCCGACTGGGTCAACAGCGCGGTCGGGGTGAGCGGCGGCACCTCGCCTCCGTGGGCCAGTAGGTCCGCAGCGCCGCTCACCCCTCGCACGCTAGGCCCCCACCTCAGTCCCCCGCCCAGCGCCCCCACCGGCGGGCGGACACCGGGGCGGGCAGGGCGCGACACGCGGCGGCACGACCCCGGGCGCTGGCGCCGACGATCGCGGGCAATAATGACCGCGTGACGGCCGAAGCCCTTCCGAAGAGCCAGATTCATTCACTGACCCGGCCCAATATGGTCAGCGTCGGGACCATCGTGTGGCTCTCCAGTGAACTGATGTTCTTCGCGGCGCTGTTCGCCATGTACTTCTCCATCCGGGCGACCCCGCTGGGCCAGACCGAATGGGCGGAGCACACGAAGGAGCTGAACCTTCCCTACGCGCTGACCTTCACGATCATCCTGGTGCTGTCGTCGATCACCTGTCAGATGGGCGTGTTCCGGGCCGAGCGGGGCGATGTCTACGGCCTGCGCCGCTGGTTCACCTTGACCTTCTTCATGGGCCTGACCTTCGTGCTCGGCCAGACCTTCGAGTACCGCAACCTGGTGAACGAGGGCATCAAGATCAACGGCGACGGTTACGGCTCCATGTACTACCTCACCACCGGCTTCCACGGGCTGCACGTCACCGGGGGCCTCATCGCGTTCATCCTGTTCATGGCGCGGACCACGTTGGGCCGGTTCACGCCCGCGCAGGCCACCGCGGCGATCGTGGTGTCCTACTACTGGCACTTCGTGGACCTGGTCTGGATCGCGCTGTTCGCGATGATCTACTTCCTGCGTTGACGCCGGGCCCTGCTCCGCCACGCCGGCCCCGGCGCATGGTACCGGGCCGACCGGCGCCTACATTGTGAATCTGGACCGACCGACCAAGGTGAGGCCATGACAGCTCCTCTCCCGCGACGACCGCGGCTCCGGGTGCTGCGCCGGCGACCGGGCGCTCGCAGCCGGACCGCACGCCGCGTCTCGACGACCGTCCGGCTGGTGGCGGCCCTGGTACTGGTGGGCGGCGCCTACGCGGCGTTCGCGCCGGGAATGCGGGCCGCGGCTGACGACGGTGCGCCGCTGTCGGCGTCGGCCGCCGAGGGCAAGGCCCTGTACGAGACGAGCTGCATCTCCTGCCACGGGCACAATGCCCAGGGCGTCCCCGACCGCGGCCCCAGCCTGATCGGCGTCGGCTCGGCCGCGGTGGAGTTCCAGGTCGGCACCGGCCGCATGCCGGCGCCCGGCCAGGGTGCCCAGATCGACCGCCGCGACCCGGTCTTCACCCCGGACCAGACCCGCCAGCTCGGCGCCTACATCGACGCGCTCGGTGGCGGCCCGGCGGTGCCCGACCGCGACCTCAGCGGCGGTGACATCGCCGCCGGCGGTGAGCTGTTCCGCGTCAACTGCTCCTCCTGCCATGCCTTCGGGGCCGGCGGCGGGGCACTGTCGTCGGGCAAAGCCGCGCCCGGCCTGAGCGCGGCGACCGACCGCGAGATGTACGCGGCGATGCTCACCGGTCCGCAGAACATGCCGGTCTTCGGCGACAACCAGCTCAGCTTCGACGAGAAGCGCGCCATCATCGCGTACCTGCAGAACCTGCGCACCGACTCGGACCCGGGTGGGTGGGGGCTCGGCCGACTCGGCCCGGTGCCGGAGGGCCTGGCCATCTTCCTCATCGGGATGGTGGCGCTCATCTTCACCACCGTCTGGATCGCGGGGAAGTCATGACGCCGCGACGACGCACTCTTCCCGGCGCAAGAGGCACCATGGCAGCGGAGGAGGCAGGATGACCCTCGCTCACACGCATCCGCACGCCGGCTCGGATGACTTCGACGTCACCGAGCACAGCCGGTTCGATCTGGTTCGCGAGGGCGCCCGCCGCGACGGTGTCGAGATCGTGCATTACGAGCCGCGGTTCCCGGTGCCCGGAACGAAGGAGGAGAAGCGGGTCGAGCGGAGCATCGCCCTGCTGCTCACGCTGAGCGGGCTGCTCGCCTTCGGCTTCGTCGTCGCGTTCATCTGGTGGCCGCAGCGCTACCAGCCGGGCAACGTGGCCTCGAAGTACTACACCCCGCTGCTCGGCCTCGGCCTCGGTGGCGCGCTCACCCTGCTCGGCTTCGCGATGATCAGCTGGGGGAAGAAACTGCTGCCCGACGAGGTCGCGGTGCAGGAGCGCCACGACGGCGCCTCGCCCGCGGACGAGCGATCGCTGACCGGGGCGACCATCCTCAATATGCTCGATGAGACCGGGATCAAGCGCCGGCCGCTGCTCAAGGCGGCGTTCCTGCTGCCCGCCGGCGGGCTCGCGGTGGCCGCGGTGGCGCCGCTCATCGGCTCACTGATCAAGAATCCCAACGACGGTCACATCCTGCTCACCACCGGCTGGAACCCCACCAACAACAACGGCAACAAGGTACGTTTGGTACGTGAGGACGGAACCCCCATCCGGCCCGAGGACGTGAGCGTCGGCGGACAGATGACGGTCTTCCCCGGCATTCCCGGCGGCGCTACCAACCGGTACGCCGACTCCCCCACGCTCCTGATCCACCTGCGCGAGGAGGATGCCGCCGCGCTGCGGGCGAGCATCACAGCGTCGCTGAAGACCCACAATGAGGTGCCGCCGTACGTGGACGGGATGTGGCAGAACTACGTGGCATACTCGAAGATCTGCACCCATGCCGGCTGCCCGGCCAGCCTGTACGAGCAGCAGACCAACCGCCTGCTCTGCCCCTGCCACCAGTCGCAGTTCCTCATCACCGACCAGGCGAAACCGATCTTCGGTCCGGCCACCCGGCGGTTGCCGATGTTGCCGCTGGAGCTCCAGAACGGTTTCCTGGTGGCCCGGTCGGACTACCTCGAACCTGTCGGACCCGCCTACTGGGAGCGGCCATGACCACGGCGACGACCCACTCCGCGAAGCGCCGGCGGCGCCGGCTCGACCTGGCCGCGCTGCCCGGCGCAACCGCAAACGCGGTGGACGAGCGGCTGCAGGCGGCGACCCCACTGCGACGCTTGTTCAACAAGGTGTTCCCCGACCACTGGTCGTTCCTGCTCGGGGAGATCGCGCTCTACTCGTTCATCGTGCTGCTGCTCACCGGGACGTTCCTGGCGCTCTTCTTCGACCCGTCGATGGCCGAGGTGAAGTACGACGGCAGCTACGCTCCGCTGCGCGGGATCGAGATGACCCGGGCCTACGCGACCTCGCTGAACCTCTCCTTCGACGTGCGCGGCGGCCTCGTCATGCGCCAGATGCACCATTGGGCGGCGCTGCTCTTCATGGCCGCGATCGTGGTGCACATGTTCCGGATCTTCTTCACCGGCGCGTTCCGCAAGCCGCGTGAGCTCAACTGGATCATCGGGGTCTCGCTGTTCTGGCTCGGGTTCACCGAGGGCTTCGCCGGCTACTCGCTGCCCGACGACGCGCTGTCGGGCACCGGGCTGCGCATCGCCTTCGCCATCGTCCTGTCGATCCCGGTGATCGGCTCCTGGGTTGCCACCTCGCTGTTCAGCGGCGAGTTCCCCGGCATCGACATCCTGCCCCGTCTGTACATCCTGCATGTGTTGCTGATACCCGCGATTCTGGTCGCGCTCATCGCCGTCCACATGGGACTGCTGGTGAAGCAGAAGCACACCCAGTGGCCCGGCCCCGGGCGTACCAACAGCAACGTGGTCGGGGTGCGCATGTTCCCGGCGTTCGCGGTGAAGTCCGGCGGCTTCTTCATGATCGTCTTCGGCCTGATCGCGCTCATGGGTGGGCTGCTGCAGATCAACCCGATCTGGCTGTTCGGCCCGTACAAGGCGGCTGTGGTCTCGGCGGCCAGCCAGCCCGACTGGTACGTCATGTTCCTGGACGGCTCCACGCGCCTCATGCCGGCGCTGGACATCGGGCCCTACTCCTGGCTCCCATACCGGATACCCGCGCTGTTCTGGCCCACCGTCGTCCTGCCCGGCATCCTCACCGTGCTCCCGATGCTCTATCCGTTCATCGAGGCCCGCCGGACCAAGGACAAACGCGTGCACAACCTGCTGCAACGCCCGCGGGACGTGCCGGCCCGGACCGCGCTGGGCGCCATGGCGATCGGGTTCTACGTCGTGCTGCTCATCTCGGGCGGCAACGACGTGGTATCGGACAAGCTGAACATCAGCCTCAACGCGATGACCTGGGCCGGTCGCATCGGCATCCTGGTCATCCCGCCGCTGGCGTACTACCTGACCTACCGGATCTGCCTCGGACTGCAGCAGCACGACCGCCAGGTGCTGGCTCACGGGGTGGAGACCGGCATCATCCGCCGGCTGCCGGACGGCAAGTTCATCGAGGTGCACCAGCCGCTGACGGCATCGGGCAACGGGCACGGGCACCCGGCGCTGGAGTACGCCGGCGCGCCGGTGCCGAAGAAGATGAACAAGCTCGGTGTGATCAGCCCGGCGATCAAGGGCTTCTTCCGGCCCGTGGAGAAGCCGGGACCCGCGCTGCCCCCGGTGCCGCCCCGGGCCGTCGAGCCTGCCGCCCAGCCGGAACTGGAGCAGTCCCCCCGCTGACGTCTCCTGAGTCCAGGTCCACAGCGGACGCAACCACGGTCACGCTGGATGCGTGCCTGACGCTTCAGCGTGACATGCGGTAACTCGCATGATACGAGGGGTCATTCGGCCCTGCCCGCACGGCCACCCAGCTCGCGACTATGGTCGGCATCCAAGACCATCGACTGCCGAGAAGAGGCGAGGCCATGATGGGCCAAGACCGCGCGCTCGCAGGGGTGATCCCGATGGATACACCAGGCCCGTACCTGCACTGGGGCGTCATCCAGATCTCCCTTGCCAACGTCATCGTCATCATCGCGATGCTGGTCGTGTTCGTGCTGGCGCTGGTGCTGCCGTTCCCGGGGAGGAAGCCGTGAGCAGCCAGCCGGGCGACGAGCGGATGTGGACCGCCCGCCTTCGCAGCCGAGCAGTATCCGCGTTGCCGCCCGAGCAGCTGTTGCCCGATCGGCAACCCGCCTACGTCGCGTCGTGGATCTACGTCTTCGGCGTGGCCACCCTGTCGGCGCTGGCCATCGTCCTGGCCACCGGCGGCGTGCTCGCACTGCTGGGTCCACAGTGGTGGCACCTGTCGTCGGTCGGACGGTTCGTCAACGGTCTGCACCTGTGGAGCGTCGAACTGTTCTTCTTCACGATGGTCATTCACCTCTGGGGCAAGTTCTTCATGGCCGCCTGGCGCGGCCGACGCGCCCTGACCTGGGTCACCGGAGCCGTCGCCTTCCTCGGCTCGATCGCGACCGCGTTCACGGGCTACACGATCCAAGCGAACTTCGACTCCCAGTGGATCACCACTCAGGCCAGGGACGGCCTGAACTCGGTGGGCATCGGCGCCTGGTTCAACGTGCTCGACTACGGCCAGATGCTGCTGTTCCACGTGATCCTGCTGCCCTTCGTGCTCGGACTGCTCGTGGTGTGGCATGTGTTGCTGGTGCGCCGCCGCGGCGTCGTCGCACCCTTCGCCCTCACCCGGCCGGCATCGCCCGAGGCGACGGTGGGCTCCGAACGACCCGTTCCGGCTTCAGCTGAAGAGGTGACATCATGAGCATCCGGACCCGACACCGGGCGCAGGAAGACCTCGACGCCCAGCCCTGGACCGGGCCGTATCGCCGCTACGACCTGGTCAAAGAGTTCCTCGCCGCGTTGGTGGCGATGACGCTGCTGACGCTCGGGCTCACGATCATCTTCGGCTCACCCGACCGCGCCGCGATCACGCTGCGCGACTGGGCGACCGCGGCGCCGGCCGACTTCGTCGCCACCACGGTCGCCGAACTCGACGGCACCAGCGGCACCGCCACCTACGGCGCGCCCTATGTCAATGACCCCACCGCCGGCCAGAAGATCGGGCCGCTGCCGTTGCAGCGGCTCGGCGGCGTCCGCGAACCCGTCGACACCGCCACCGACTTCGTCACCGGTCCACTCTCGACGACCACCGACAGCACGGTCAGAGCCGCGCTCGCGACGTACGAATCGGCCTCCGCCGATCAGCAGCAGACCTGGGCCACCGCGTACGGCGACGCCCTGGCCGCCGCGCCGGACGGCGACCCGGCCCAGGTGGCCGCGGGTGACTACGGCCCGGTCCCGGCCATGGCCACCGGACTTCTCACGATGGCCCGCAACGGAGGCCTCGACGGGCTGCTGCAGGAGCAGGGCGGCTTCTACCAGACCAACTATGCGCGCTCCCTGCTGTTTCTCGCCGACGGGACCTACCTGGAGGACCAGGCCCGCGGGGAGAACCTGGGCGGTGACCAGTGGGGCATGATGAACGAAACCGGCGCCTATCCCGGCCAGGCCTGGCTGTGGCTGTACACGTTCTGGTACCAGATTCCACCGTTCTCCACGTCCGACAACGCCGACGCCCTGGTCTGGGGTCTGATGATGGTGCTCTCGGCCATCCTGGTCCTGGTGCCGTTCATCCCCGGACTGCGGGCGCTGCCGCGCCGTCTCGGCATCTACCGGCTGATCTGGCGCGAGCACTACCGCAGCGTGACCCGCACCTCAGACCCGTAACCATGATGGGGGCGGCACCAGCTGACGCGGTGCCGTCCTCCCCGAGATCGGCGCCAGGCGCGGTGGCACGTAGCGGGACTGCGCGCTCGCGCGTATGACTCCGATCTCCGCACCTGGCGTCGCTTGCTGAGCTGTGTGGTACATAGTATTGTGCACTGCATGGCTGCCGCTGCCGCCGAGGCGTTCGACAAGCTGGAGCACGAACTCAGACGAGGCGTGGTGGTCCTCGCCGCGCTGTCGCAGCTGCAGACGTCGAGGTACGGCTACGAGCTGCGGCAGTCGCTGGCCGCCAGCGGCATGGTCATCGAAGAGGGCACGCTCTATCCCCTGCTGCGCCGGCTGGAGTCGCAGGGCGTGCTGCGCAGCGAGTGGCGCACCGACGAGGGCTCGCCCCGCCGGTACTACGTGCTCAGCCCCGAAGGCCGACGCCTGCACGAACGGCTCACGCAATCGTGGCGCAGCCTGAACAACACCATGGACCATCTCCTCGATAACGGAGTACGCGATGAACACGGATGAGATCGTCGACAGTTATGTCTCTCACGTGGTCAAACGCTTGCCGCGTCGCCAACGGGTCGACGTGGCACCGCAGCTGAGTCGTTGCTGAGCGAGGAACTGGCGGCCGATCCCGCCACCGCACCCACGCCGGAGCGGGTCATCGTGCGTCTTCGCCCGTTCGGGCGGCCGATGCCGCCGCCCGCTACCGGCCGGCGCTGACCGTCGTCGATCCGGCCGACTCCCGCCTGTGCTGGCAGGCGAGCGTGGTGGGCCCCCGCCATCTGGCTGGTCGGTCTGCTCGTGGTCGCCCAGGACGCCGCCCCGCTCACCGGCGGTCAGCTGGCTCCGCCGGCGGTGGCGCACCTGGCGGCGTGGAAGCCGCGCCCGGTCGACCCGCGTTGGCAAGGGCACCCCGTTAACGCATTCGGTTGTAAAGGGTGCCCCGGCAAACCGGTGAAACCAGCGGGTCGCCGCCGGGCTGGGCGTGCACTGGCCCGGTCAGAGCCAGCCGTCGAGCTCGGCGTGACGCCCGGTGGCGGGGAACGAGGTGGAATGTCCCTCTTCCCCGAGTGCCATCGACGCTGAAGAATCGTTAAGGCAGTAGCCCCCACTGTCTTGACGAGAGGTGCCCCATGTCCGCGCACCGCCTGATCCGCGTCGTGCTCGCCGGTGCCGCCGGCCTGCTCGTCGCCGTGGCCCTCGCCGCCCCCGCGGCGGCGGTCACCGCCCAACAGAAGCTTTCTGTGATGAGTAGCTGGAGCCAGCCGAGCACGTCCAGCTACAACGCCTGGAACTCCGCCCGCCAGAACCAGGGTGCCTGGACCGCGTACGCGTTCGACTGGTCAACCGACTACTGCTCGGACAGCCCCGACCAGCCGCTCGGCTTCGACTTCCGCATCCCGTGCTGGCGCCACGACTTCGGCTACCGCAACTACAAGGCGATGAACGCCTTCCCGGCGAACAAGTCCAGACTGGACGACAGTCTTTACTTCGACCTCAAGGCCAAGTGCGCCACCTACAACTACTTCGTCCGGCCGGCGTGCTACAGCCTCGCCTGGACCTACTACCAGGCGGTGAAGACCTTCGGCAGCCTGACCGTCAGCACGGCCGACCTGAACCAGGCGGCCGCCCAGAAGGCCGCCGGACTCGCCGCCCAGTCGCGGGCCCAACTCGCGCAGTCCTTCCCGTCGATCTAGGGCTTAGGCACACGATTAGAGATCGAACCATGTGCACATGCCCTAGATCGACGAGGAAGAGGGCGGGCGAGCGGCGCGGGGAAGAGCGCGGCTAGTGGGACCGGCGGGCGCCGGTGTAGTACTCGAACAGCAGGCCACCCGTGCCGACCAGGAGCGCGATGATCCCGGCACCGACGAGCCACCACTGCTGATACACGAGCCCGAATCCGGTGATAAGGGCAGCAAGCCCCAGCCCGAACGGCCAGTAGCTGCCCGGGCTGAAGAAGCCGATCTCGCCGGCCCCGTCGGCGATCTCCGCCTGGGCCCGGTCCTCCGGGCGCGCATCGATGCGGCGCGAGACGAACCAGAAGTACCCCCCGCACATCAGGCACAGCAGTCCGGAGAGGGCGAGCGCGACCACGCCGACGAAGTCCGGGCTGCCGAAGAAGTTGTCGGTCCACCACCAGTAGACCGCGCAGGCGGCGAAGAGGAACGCCGTGAGGAGGGCGAAGAACCGGAACTCAGCGCGCATGGTGGGTCCTCAGCTGCTCTGGTCTGGGGTCCGCTTGGTCGGGAACGGAAGCGTGGTGGTGGCCAACGGGTTCTCGCCGATGGCGGCCAGCGCGTCGGGAGTGCTGGCGCCCCCGACCTTGGCCGCGATGAACTGGGCGAACTGTTCCGGCGAGACGGCCCGTAGCTCGAAGTTCATCATCGAGTGGTAGGTGCCGCAGAGCTCCGCGCACCGGCCGACGTACGCACCCTGGCTGAGGATGGTGGTCTCGAACTGGTTGACCACGTTGCCCGGGAACACATCCCGCTTGAACAACAGGTCCGGCACCCAGAATGAGTGGATCACGTCTTTGGAGTGCTCGACGAAGCGGATCGTCCGGTTGGTCGGTACCACCAGGACCGGGATGTAGGTGTCCGAGCCGACCGTGGCGACGGCGCGGCCGTCCGGTCCCTTCGATGCCGGGTAGGAGAACTTCCAGTTCCACTTGAACGCGTCGATGTTCACCACGACATCGGGGTTGGCCGGCAGCCGGTTCACGTTCGTCTGGATGACCGCGGTGTAGTAGAAGAGCACGGACACCACAAGGAACGGGATCACCGTGTAGATGAGCTCGATCGGCAGGTTGTACCGGGTCTGCGCGGGCAGCTCGTCACCGCGCTTGCGGTAGCGCACGATGCACCAGAAGATCAGGCCCCACACCAGAGCGCCGACGGCGAGGGCGGCGATGACCGAGCCGATCCACAGGTTGAACATCTGGTGGCTCTGCGCCGTCACGCCGCCCTGCGGCCAGCCCAGAGCGAAGGCCTGGTCGACCGTGCAGCCACTGGCCAGCCAGAGCAGTGCCGTACCCAGGACCGCGACACCGATGGCGCGCCGCACCGTGCGACCCCGCAAATCCCTCACGGCCACCTGCTCCTGCCTCCTCCTCGACCGACCCGCCGGAAGAGCGCCAGCGATGCTCATGCGCACGGCCAAGGTCGTCTGTGGCAACGACACGGACATTACTCGACCAGCCGCCGCCGACGGGACTGGGGTGGGCGTGTCCGCCGAGGCTGGATGGCGCCTGGGAGCCGGACGTTACCGTGGTGGCATGGCCGCCACCGGCAC
The DNA here is from genome assembly GCA_963753485.1 of uncultured Actinomycetota bacterium. Taxonomy (GTDB): domain Bacteria; phylum Actinomycetota; class Actinomycetes; order Mycobacteriales; family Micromonosporaceae; genus CAWDLX01. The sequence goes on from CAVWCL010000001.1 coordinate 644,878, forward strand.
GACAGGCGAGCTCGCCGAGGCGTACTTCGACGCGGCCGCGGCCGCGCCGCTGCACCCCGCCGCGCACCAGGCGTTGGTGGCATCACTCGCCGATGGCTGGGCCGATGCGGGCAAGCTCTACCGCCAGGGCCGGCGCGCCCGGCTGCTGCTGGATGCGGCCCGCGGCGCGATCGCCGACGAGCTGGGAGCCCGCCCCGACGAGATCACCTTCTGCGCCAGCGGCACCGAGGCGTGCCAGCGCGGGGTCGCCGGGCTGCTCGCCGGCCGGCGCCGGGCCGGCTCAACCCTGGTCCACTCCACCGTGGAGCATTCGGCGGTGCTGCTCGCGGCGCAGGCCCACGTCGCGGCGGGCGGCGAGGCCCTTCCGGTACGGGTGGACCGGCTCGGCCGGGTGGATACGGACCAGTTCGCCGCGGCCGTAGCCAGTCCCGGGGTGGCCGCGGCCGCGCTGTTGAGCGCGAGCCATGAGGTCGGCACGGTACAGCCGGTGGCGATGGTGGCTCAGGCGTGTGCCGCGGCCGGGGTGCCGCTGCTCGTGGACGCCGCTCAGTCGGTGGGCCGGATGCCCGTACCACCGGGTTGGTCGGTGCTCGCCGCGAGCGCCCGCAAGTGGGGCGGGCCCGCGGGAGTCGGCGTACTGGCGGTCCGCCCCGGGGTGCGCTTCGAGCCGGCGCCGGTACCACCCGGGGAGGTCGCGGTGCCCTTGGCGGTCGCCGCCGCCGCCGCCCTGCGCGCGGTGACCGCCGAGGCCGGGGCCGAGGCGGCCCGCCTGGGCGGCCTGGTCGACCGGATCCGGTCGGTCGTGGCGGCCACCGTCGCCGACGTGGAGGTGGTCGGCGATCCGGTCGACCGGCTGCCGAACCTGGTGACCTTCTCCTGCCTGTATGTGGACGGTGAGGCGCTGCTGCACGCCCTGGACCGGCGCGGCTTCGCGGTCTCCTCCGGGTCGTCGTGCACCTCGTCGACGATGCGCCCCAGTCACGTGCTCGAGGCGATGGGCGTGCTCTCGCACGGCAACGTTCGGATCTCGCTGCACCGCCAGACGACCACGGCCGAGGTCGAGCGCTTGCTCGCCGAGCTGCCCGGTATCGTCGCCGCCCTGCGGGCCGAGGCCGGGGCGGTGGGCCTGTGACCGGCAAGGCCCCCGCGATCCTGGACTGCCTGGGTCAGCGCTGCCCACGGCCGATCATCGAGCTGGCCCGGCGACTGCCGACCATTCCGGTCGGCTCCGTGCTGCGGGTGCTCGCCGACGATCCGGCCGCCGGCCCGGACATCGCCGCCTGGTGCCGGCTGCGTGATCAGGAGTTCGTCGGCGCCGCCGGCGGCGGATTCGATGTCCGTCGGCGCTGGTGACGCCGCGGCCCCGGCCCCCCCCACGCCCGGCCGGTGCCGGGCGCGTGCTCCGCCTCCGCTACACCGGCAGCAGCGGGCGGACCTCGGCGGCGCACTCGTCGCCGTAGGACTCGGCGAGCCGCTTGATGAAGATGTCCGGGCGCACCTCGTACTCCTGGGTGCCGACGGTCTCCAGCACCAGCGTTGCGAGCAGCGAGCCGATCTGAGCCGAGCGCTCCAACGACAGGCCCCACGAGATCCCGGCGAAGAACCCCGCGCGGAAGCCGTCGCCGACCCCGGTCGGGTCGTACGCCCGGATCTCCTGGGCCACCGGCACGTGGATGGGGTCCAGGTCGCGTCCGGTGATCCGCACGCCCTCCTTGCCGACGGTGGTGAGCCAGATGCCGACCCGGCTGAGCACGTCGAGGTCGGTGAAACCGGTCTTGGACTCCAGCAGCTCCCGTTCGTACTCGTTGGTGATCAGGTACGAGGCGCCGTCCACCAGGCTACGGATCTGTTCGCCGGACATCCGGGCCAGCTGTTGGGACGGGTCGGCCACGAAGGCGAAGCCCCGCTCACGGCACTCCTGCGTGTGCCGGACCATGCCGAGCGGGTCGTTCGGGCTGATGATCACCAGGTCGAGGCCGCCGAGCCGGTCGGCGACCGGGCCCAGCTCGATGTTGCGCGCCTCGCTCATCGCGCCGGCGTAGAACGACGCGATCTGGCACATGTCCTGATCGGTGGTGCAGACGAAGCGCGCGGTGTGGGCCACCTCGCTGACGTGTACCGACAGGGTGTCCACCCCGTGGCGCTCCAGCCACGACCGGAAGTCCAGGTCGAAGTCGCTACCGACGGCGCCGACCAGGGTGGGACGGAGGCCGAGTTGCGCCATGCCGAAGGCGATGTTCGCGCCGATGCCCCCGCGCCGCACGACCAGGTCGTCGACGAGGAACGACAGTGACACCTTGTGCAGCTGATCGGCGAGAAGCTGCTCGTTGAACCGGCCCGGGAAATGCATCAGGTGGTCGGTCGCGATCGAACCGGTCACGGCGATCTTCATGGCTGGCCCCAGAGAGTCGGACGGGCGGCAAACGTCGGGCGAACGACAGCCTACCGGCCGGCAAACACGATCGCTCGCAGGTCCGTCACCGCCGGGCCGAGGCCCGGGCGCGGGCGGCTAGTGGAACGAGTCGCCGCAGGCGCAGGATCCGGTCGCGTTGGGGTTGTCGATGGTGAAGCCCTGCTGGTCGATCCGGTCGACGAAGTCGATCGTCGCCCCGGCCAGGTAGGGGATGCTGAAGCGGTCCACCACCACCTGCACACCGCTGAACTCGGCGATCTGGTCGCCCTCGACGTCGCGCTCGTCGAAGAAGAGCTGGTAGCGCAGGCCCGAACAGCCGCCCGGCTGCACCTGAACGCGCAGCCGAAGGCCGTCGTTGCCCTCCTGGTCGAGCAGCGCCTTGGCCTTGTGGGCGGCGGCGTCGGTCAGAACGACGCCGGTCACGGCCTGGGCCGCCTCGGTGGTCTGCGGGCTCGTCACGGTTACTGCTCCCTACCTGCTGGACGGATGCTCGCCGTGGGCACCACACACCCGCGCCGGCACTCCCATGGTACCCATGCGGGGCGCCGGCGCACCGCTGTGCGCCGCACCACATCCGCCCGGCCCGTAGCGCCGGCTGACCGGACCGGCGACGGCGTAGCGGAGTTGGCCACTTCACACCTGTGAGCGGGTCGGCCCCATCGAGCAGGATGGGACGATAGGGCCGTGACAAGCGAGCCGGCGACGAGCTTCGCCGAACCGTCCGGCAGCGCCACCGCGCTGCTGTTGCTGGGTCGTGGCAGCGATCCCCGCTCCGAACGGGGGGTGGCCTGCCCCGGCGAGCTGCCGGCGCCTTCGGATCCGAGCCTGGTCGCTCGGGCCGGTGCGGCCAAGGCGGCGCTGGGTGATCGGCTGTTCGTGCTGGGTCACCACTACCAGCGCGACGAGGTGATCCAGTTCGCCGACGTGACCGGCGACTCGTTCAAGCTCGCCCGCGACGCTGCGGCTCGCCCGGCCGCCGAGTTCATCGTCTTCTGCGGCGTGCACTTCATGGCCGAGAGCGCCGACATCCTGACCAGCGACGCGCAACGGGTGATCCTGCCGGACCTCGCGGCCGGCTGCTCGATGGCGGACATGGCCGGCATCGCCCAGGTCGAGCGGGCGTGGGAGGTCCTCGCCGACGCCGATGTCGCCGACTCGACCGTTCCGGTCACGTACATGAACTCGACCGCGGCGATCAAGGCGTTCGTCGGCCGCCACCACGGCCTGGTGTGCACCTCCTCGAACGCGCGCCGGGCGTTGGAGTGGGCGCTCGCGCGGGGCCAGCGGGTGCTGTTCCTGCCCGATCAGCACCTCGGACGCAACACCGCGGTCCGCGAGCTCGGCCTGGACCTGGACGACTGCGTGCTCTACGACCCGCACAAGCCCGGTGGCGGCCTGGCGCCGAGCCGGCTGCGCGAGGCGAAGATGGTGCTCTGGCGCGGGCACTGCTCGGTGCATGGCCGGTTCACCCGGGACTGCGTGACCGAGGTACGCAACCGGGTTCCGGGCGTGCAGGTGCTGGTCCACCCCGAGTGCCGCTACGAAGTGGTGGACGCGGCCGACCACGTCGGCTCGACCGAGCGCATCATCACCACCATCGACGCCGCGCCGGCGGGCTCGGCGTGGGCGGTCGGCACCGAGCTGAACCTGGTCCGGCGGCTGGCCAACGCCCATCCGGACAAGGAGATCATGTTCCTCGATCGGACGGTGTGCTACTGCGCCACCATGAACCGCATCGACCTGCCGCACCTGGTCTGGACCTTGGAGGAGCTGGTCGCCGGGCGGGTGCCCAACCAGATCGTGGTCGATGCGAACACCGCCGGACAGGCGCGGACCGCACTCGACCGCATGCTGGCCCTGCCGGGCTGAGCGCCCACCACCGAAGCGCTGCCGCCCCGCGAACTGCCCCGTCCCGAACGGCCGCGCCGATCACGGTGCGTCGGCGGCCGGGGGGCGGCGTCGGCGTTTCGACGGCGGGTCGACTCGCCCAGCCTCATGGCGCCCCACCAGCACCGAGAGTTGGCTATGCTTCCCCGGCGAGTCGACTCCGGGTGCATCGTCAACCTTGACCGACCGTAACCGCCCGTTAACGCGCCCGAGTACCCGGCCCAGCTCTGGGCCACCCCACACCCCACTGCGTGGGAGGTTGACGTGACGAACCTGCCCCACGACGCCCTCGTCGTCCACGGCAGCACGCCGCTGCGCGGTGAGGTACGGGTGCGCGGCGCGAAGAATCTGGTCTCCAAGGCGATGGTCGCGGCCCTGCTCGGGGACGGTCCGAGCCGCCTCTACGACGTGCCCCGCATCCGCGATGTCGAGATCGTGCAGGGCCTGCTCGAGCTGCACGGGGTGCGGGTCTCCGACGGGCCGGAGCGGGGCGAGATCCTCATGGACCCGACGAACGTCGAGCGGGCCAGTGTCGACGAGATCAACGTGCACGCCGGTTCCAGCCGCATCCCGATCCTGTTCTGCGGGCCACTGTTGCACCGCCTGGGGCACGCGCTCATCCCCGACCTCGGTGGCTGTCACATCGGCGACCGTCCCATCGACTTTCATCTCAATGCTCTACGCCAGTTCGGCGCGGTGGTCGACAAGACGCCGCAGGGGCTGGACATCACCGCGCCGAATGGGTTGCACGGCACCAAATTCGACCTGCCCTACCCGAGCGTCGGCGCGACCGAGCAGGTCCTGCTGACCGCCGTCCTGGCCGAGGGGGTCACCGAGCTGCGCAACGCCGCCGTCGAGCCGGAGATCATCGACCTCATCTGCGTGCTGCAGAAGATGGGCGCGGTGATCACGGTACACACCGACCGGGTCATCGAGATCGAGGGCGTGAGCCGGCTCGGCGGGTACGCCCACCGCCCGATCCCGGACCGCATCGAGGCGGCCAGTTGGGGCGCGGCCGCGCTGGCGACCGGGGGGGACGTGCTGGTCCGGGGGGCCCGCCAGGTCGACATGATGACGTTCCTCAACGTCTTCCGGGCGGTGGGTGGGCAGCTGGACATCAGCGACCACCCCGACGGTGGCATCCGGTTCTGGCACCCGGGCGGCGAGCTGCGCGCGGTGGCCCTCGAGACCGACGTGCACCCCGGCTTCATGACCGACTGGCAGCAGCCCATGGTGGTCGCGCTCACCCAGGCTCGCGGACTGTCGATCGTCCACGAGACGGTGTACGAGCGTCGGCTCGGCTACGCCGAGGCACTCAACCAGATGGGCGCCACCATCCAGACCTACCGCGAGTGCCTCGGCGGCACGCCATGCCGGTTCGGCCGGCGCAATTTCAAACACTCCGCCGTGATTGCCGGCCCCAGCAAGCTGCACGCCATCGACCTGGTCATCCCTGACCTACGGGCCGGTTTCAGCCACCTCATCGCGGCGCTCGCGGCCGAGGGCACCTCGACCGTGTACGGAGTGAGCCTGATCAACCGTGGCTATGAGGGCTTCGAGGCCAAGTTGGCCGGCCTGGGCGCACACGCCGAGCGCCCGTAGCCCGCGGCGGGTACGGCTTGGGCGGCACCCACCCGTCGGCTACCCTTCACCGCGTGCCGTCGCTCTTTCGCCGCAAGTCAACCGACCTCGTCGGCGACGCGGTCGCGTCGGCGGAGCCGGCCAGCCCGGAACGCACCGCCGCCACCAAAGCCACCCCGGCCGTGAAGAAGGCGAGCAAGGTCGCGCCGTCGACGCCCCGAGCCGGCACCGTGAAACCGGCCGGCACGGTGAAACCAGCTGGCCCCCCGGCCGATTCGGCGGCGGCCGACGCGTCGGCGGCCCGCAGCCGGTCCTACACGCCGAGCAAGAAAGAGCTCGGCCAGGTGACCCCCAAACGCCGCGCCGGTGGCCGGGTGGCGGAGCCGCCGCCGGGGAACCGGCGCGAGGCACTCAAGCGGATGCGCGAGAAGCAGCGCGAGTCTCGGGCCGAGGCGCGGGCCGGGATGATGGCGGGTAAGGACGAGTACCTGCCCAACCGCGACAAGGGACCGGAGCGGGCGCTGGTGCGTGACATCGTCGACGGCCGGCGCAACCTGGCCAGCTACTTCATCCCCGGTGCGCTGATCGTGATCCTGGGTGCGTCCGGTTCGATGCCCCCGGCGGTTCGCCTCGGCGCGAACCTGCTCTGGTTCGGGCTGGCGGCCGGGGTGATCCTGGACAGCGTGCTGCTCTGCCGCCGGGTCAAGCGGCTGGTCGCCGAGCGCTTTCCCCGCAACTCGCTGCCGGGACGCACCTACTACTGGTACGCGGTGGTGCGCAGCCTGAGCTTCCGGCGGATGCGGATGCCGGCGCCGCGGGTGCGCCCCGGCACGAAGATCTGAGCCTCAGGGCACCCCGGCCAGTCGCAGCAGCGCGGCGGTGCCCGCCGCGACCACCACCACCACGATGAACGGCGCCCGCCGCCAGGCCGCGAGCACGCCGGCGAGCACGCCCACCGGCCGGGCGACCCCAGCCGGATGACCGGCGGCGAGCAGTGCGGAGGTGGCCGCGAGCGCGGCCAGCAGCGCGACCGCTGCGAGCGGCAACAGCCGAGCCACCGGCTCCCGCAGCCTCAGCCGCCCGCCCAGCACGACCCCCGCCAGGCGCAAGCCGTACGTGCCCACCGCGAGCACGCCGATCACCACCGCCAGCGTCGATCCGCTCATACCGGCGCCGGCTCGGAGTCGGCGTACCCAGCGATGCGCGGCGACCGGCCGGCGGCGAGCAGGCCGGAGAGGGCGAGCAGCACCGGCAGCCCGGCCGGCAGGTAGAACGAGGTGGTCACGGCGACGGCGGCGCCGACGATGGCGACCCGACGGGCGCCGGCGTCGGCCAGCCGCGGCAGCAGCAGGGCGACCAGCGCCGCCGGGAACGCGGCGTCCAGCCCGAGCCGGGCCGGGTCGCCGACCCGGGCGCCCACCGCGATGCCGGCCAGCGTGCCGGCCTGCCATAGCGCGAAGAGCGTGATCCCGGTCAGCCAGTAGGCGCGGGTCCGGCGGGCCGCCTCCGGCTGGGCCAGGGCGAACGCCACCGATTCGTCGACCATGAGGTGGCTGCCGACCAGCCGGCGGGTCCGGCCACCGCCCAGGACGTCCGCGACGGCCAGGCCGAAGGGCAGGTGCCGGGCGTTGAGCAGCAGCCCGGCGAGCACGGCGGTGATCGGGCTACCGGCCGCAAGCAGACCGACCGCCATGAACTGCGAGCCGCCGGCGAACACGACCACCGACATCACGGCCGTCGCCCAACCGGGTAGCCCCGAGGCGGTGGCGATGGCGCCGAACGACACTCCGACGACGGCGACCGCCGCGCCGACCGCGCCCACATCGGTGAGCAGCCGCCGGTTGGGTGTTCGGCTTGGTGAACGCACAGCCACTATAGTGAACACGGGCGGCATGTACGTCAAGGCGAACAAACGTTTCTTGTACTGAACCAGAGGTGACCGTGACCACATCCTCCTCGCCGCCGCTGGCGGCGATCGCGGCCTCGTTGCGGCGTGAGCGCGAGCGGGTGGGACTCTCGCTGACCGAGCTCGCCCGACGCGCGGGCATCGCCAAGTCCACCCTGTCGCAGTTGGAGTCCGGCACCGGAAACCCCAGCGTCGAGACGCTCTGGGCGCTCGGCGTCGCCCTCGGAGTGCCCTTCAGCCAACTGGTGGAGCCGCCACCGCCGCAGGTCCGGATCGTGCGCGCCGGCCACGGTCCGCGCATCCCCGGCGAGCAAGGGGTCTACGCCGGCACCCTGCTCGCGGCCGGGACCCCGGATACCCGTCGTGACGTCTACGTCATCGAGCAGGAGCCGGGCCCGGTACGCCGGGCCCGGCCGCACCTACCGGGCAGCGTGGAGCACCTGGTGGTGGCGGCCGGACGGATGGCGGCCGGACCGGCGGACGCGCCGATCGAGCTCCGGCCGGGCGACTACGCCTCGTTCCGCGGCGACCTGCCGCACTCGTACGAGGCTCTCGAGCCGGGCACCTGGGCGGTCCTGGTCATGGAGCACCGCTAGCCAGCCCGGCGTAGAGCCGGGCGATGACATCCTCGATCTCCGGCTCCTGGACCGACACGTCGCGCAGCGAGCCGATGGCAGCCAGCTGGGCGAGCAGCTGCCCGGCGGTGGCCGTGGTGCCCTCCAGGGTGTAGGTCAGCACGCGCCCGCCGGAGGTGCTCGACTCGACGATCACGCCCGGCAGGACGACTGGCTGGCTCAGCGGCTCGTCCAGCTCGACCACCACCCGCCGGCGGGAGCCGTACCGCTCGTGCAGGTCGGCCAGGGTGCCGTCGTGGACCACCCGCCCGTGATCGATGACGACCAACCGGCGGCAGAGCCGCTCGATGTCGGACAGGTCGTGTGTGGTCAGCACCACGGTGGTGTCGCCGGCGTCGCGCAGCTCGGCGAGGAACGCCCGCACCGCCTGCTTGCTCACCACGTCCAGGCCGATCGTCGGCTCATCCAGGAAGAGCACCTCGGGCCCGTGCAGCAGGGCCACCGCCAGCTCACCCCGCATGCGCTGGCCGAGCGAGAGCTGGCGCACCGGCGTGTCCAGGAACACGTCCAGGTCGAGGTCGCGGCGCAACCGCGCCAACCGGGCCGCGTGCGCAGCGGCGGGCACCCGCCAGATGTGGCGGGCCAGGTCGAACGAGTCCCGCAGCGGCAGGTCCCACCACAGCTGGGACCGCTGGCCGAACACGACCCCGACCCGCGAGGCGAGGCGCCGGCGCTGGCGCACCGGGATCAGGCCGCACACCCGCACCTCGCCGGCGGTGGGCATCAGCACCCCGGTCAGCATCTTCAAGGTGGTGGACTTGCCGGCGCCGTTGGGCCCGAGGTAGCCCACCAGTTCCCCCCGCGCCACCCGCAGGTCGACACCGTCCACAGCGGACACGATCTCCCGGGTACGCCGCAGACGGCTCACCTTCCGGGTCACCACGAACTCCTTGCGCAGCCCGCGGGTCTCGATGACGCTCACGAGCCCGTGCTCCGGTAGTGCCGGACCCCGCTGCGCCAGACCAGTGCGGCCAGCACGCTCGCCAGGCCGGCCACCGCCGGCGATGACCAGGCCACCCAGGACGGTAGCCCGATCGGGTCGACCCGGCCGAGCAGCGCCAGCGCCGGATAGTACGCCACGAAGGCGAACCCGACGGCGTAGGCGAAGAGCCCCCGGAACACTCCGCTGTAGACGGTCACCGGGTAGGAGGCGAAATCGCGCCCGCCGTAGGTGAAGCCGTTGGCGAACTCGCCCGATTCGATCCACCAGAACGCCACCGTGGCCGTGGTGACGAAGAGCGCGGCGTAGAAGACGCCGCCGGCCAGCGGGGCGAGGACGACCAGCGCCACCCGGGCCGGCGTCCATTGCACGCCGGCCCTGGCCAGCGCCAGGCCGAGCACGGTGCTGGCGACGACGATCCGGGTCGCCCGCCGGATCGTGAAGTCCAGCGCCACCAGCTGGCCGAGCACCGACATCGGGCGCACCAGGACCGCGTCGAGGCGGCCCTCGCGGACGTAGGTGCGGATCCGTTCGACATTGCCGACGGCGAGATCGGCCAGCGCGAAGCCGGTGGCCGCGAGAGCGTACATCAGCACCACCTCTACCTGGGCGAACCCGGCCAGGGTCCGGGTGACCCGGAACACGGCGAGGATGGTGAGCACCTCGACCACCGGCACCAACCCGTTGCCCAGCATGTCCATGGTGAAGGAGGCGCGGTAGGACGCCTGGCCGCGCACCTGCGCGCTCAGCAGCCGGCGGTAGACGCCGACGCGGGCAACGAGCTCAGCCACCCTGCACCACCAGTCGACGCTCGGCCCGGCGCTGGACCCACCAGCAGAGGGTGAGGATCGCCACGGCCCAGGCCAGCTGCCCGACCACCACACCGGCGAGCGCCGGCGTGGTTGACCGCTCCACCAGCACGTCCAGCGGTGCCTGCATGACCGACGGGAACGGGGTCGCGATCCACACCGTCCACACCAGCCACGATGGCAGGAAATGCAGGGGGAAGGTCAGGCCGACCAACAGGGAGCTGGCGAAGTTGGCCAGCATGGTGACGCCACGGATGTCGAACAGCCAGAATCCGGTGGCGTTGACCAGGTAGCGGATGCCGAACGAGACCACCACCGCGAGCACCGCCGAGACCACGAAGAGCGGGTAGGTGACCACCCGGTGCGGCACGTACAGGTCGAAGAAGATGCCACCGACCACGAACGGCACCACGAACCGGGTCAGGGTGGCGTAGCCGGCCCGGCCCAGGTCGACGGCGAGGTAGCTGGTGACCGGGTGTAGCGGCCGCAGCAGGTCGGCGACGACGTCACCGGTGCGGATCCGGTCGGCCAACTCGGTCCACCCCCACAGCAGGACCACGCCGATGAGGCCCTGGGACGCCCAGCAGTAGGTGACCAGCTGGGCCGGGTCGTAGCCACCGGCCCGGCCGGTCGCGGCCGCCGCCGCGAGCAGGACGTAACAGCGCAGGAAACCGAAGACGCAGTTGGTGAACGTCGACGCCGCGGTGGCCTGGCGATAGGTCGAGTAGCGCCGGAAGCCGGCGGCCGCGAGCGCGAGCAGGGTCCGGGCCGCCGGGTAAGGGCCGGTCTCCGATTCGTGAGCTACGGTGGCAAGATCGGCGCTCACGCCGTAACCTCCCATCGCAGCCGGCGTCGCGACTCTACCCACGGCTACAGTTGGGTCGCCGACCCTTTTCTGGGACGCGGACCGGTCATCGGGGGTTGCCGGGCAGATCGACGACGAGGTGAGGCGGACGGTGAGCGACGACCGCTACGACGAGCGGCCGGATCGCCCGGCGTGGGCGGCAGTGCCCACGATGCCCTGGAAGCGCGTGCAGCCGGCGGAGCGACGAGACACCGGCACCGCGCCGTCATCCCCTCGGGAGCGCGACCCCCGCGAGCGCGACCCGTACGAACGCGACCCCCACCAGCGCGACCCGTATGAGCGGGAGCGGCGCGAGCCTGACCCGTATGAGGCGGAGCGCCGCTACCAGCCGGATGAGGATGACTCCTACCGTCCACGCCGGGCCGCGGAGGACGAGGAGGAACACCTCAGCCGGCATGCGGCCGACGACGCGATGTCGCGGGTGGCGGAGGCCGAGCCGGTCACCGACCCGGAGGCGGCCCTGGCCGCGGTCCACCTCGACTACGACCGGCACACTCTCTACGAGCAGCCGCAGAACGTCTACGAGCTCTACCGCATCCGGGACGCGCTCACGGGGAAGATCGACGCGGCCACCGACAACCCCAGCCGGGCCCGGCTGCTCGGCCTGCGAGCCGTGGTCGCCCGGATCCTCGGCGACCAGCGCCAGGCCCACGCCGACGCCAAGATGGCCCTGGTGCACGCCGAGGCCACCGGCCAGTTGCGCCGGATCGCGGTGGCCCAGTCCCGGCTGGCCAACGTCCTGGTCCGGCTCGGACAGCTGGACGAGGCGGACCGGCTCTTCACCCAGGCCAACTCGCCGGAGCTGCCCGACCGCCTGCGCGCCACCATCCACCACTACGCCGGCAAATGCGCGTTCGAGCAGAACCGCTACATCGAGGCGTGTCAACATTTTGAGAAGGCGCTCGAGCTGCGCCGCGACGGCGACCCGGAGCTGGTGGCCGCGACCGAGATCGCTCTTGACGCCCTCTTCAGCCGGGTGGCTGAGCGCGGCTGGGGCCCGTACCCGCGCAGCCGCGACGAGATCCTGCTGACCCACCGCCCGCCGACGCCCACCTTCAATGAGCAGGTGGACCGGTGGGGGTACGCCGACGCGGGCGGCAACTGGCCGGTGCCGCCGCAGTTCGCCGACGTCCAGCCCTTCCGCGACGGCGTCGCCTGGGTCCGCCCGGTCGGCATCGAGACCTGGGGCCTGATCGACGAGGCCGGCCGGATCCTCATCGATCCGCGGCGCGGGTTTCTCGGCGTCGGCAGCTTCTCCGACGGGCTCGCCTGGGTGTCCGCCGACGGACAGGGTGGCTGGGATGCCATCGACAAGTCCGGCCGGCTGGTCATCAAGGGCGGCTTCGACGACGTCCGGCCGTTCCGCCGCGGGATCGCCATCGTTCGCCAGCGCGGCAAGTGGGGCGCGGTCGAGAGCAACGGCCGCCTCGCCGTCCAGTTCGCCTTCGATGTCTTCGCCACCGGCCTCGCCGATGGCCGGTATGTCGAGGGCTTCACCGACGAGGGCCTCGCGATCGTCGAGGTGGGCGGCCGCAAGGGGGTCATCGACCGCACCGGCCGGGTCCTGGTGCCTCTCGCCTACCCGACCGTGGTGATCCATCCGGTGGCCTTCCTCTTCACCGACGCCAGTCACCGGTGGGGCGCGATCGCCCGAAACGGGCAGCCCCTGGTGAACCCGGTCCACCCGAGCCGATCGTCGCTCACCGACGAGCTGGAGCTCCTGCTCGCCGACACCCGCCCCATGCTCTGACCCGCCGGAGGGTCGTTAGGGTTCGGTCATGGAGTTTCGTCACCTCGGCGCGTCCGGGATGCAGGTCAGCGAGATCTCGTACGGCAACTGGATCACCCACGGCTCGCAGGTCGAGGAGGAGGCGGCCACCGCCTGCGTCCGGGCCGCACTGGACCTGGGTATCACCACGTTCGACACCGCCGACGTCTACGCGGGAACCAAGGCCGAGGCCGTCCTCGGTCGGGCGTTGGCCGGCGAGCGCCGGTCCGCACTGGAGATCTTCACCAAGGTGTACTGGCCCACCGGGCCGGGACGAAACGACCGCGGACTGTCCCGCAAACACATCATGGAGTCCATCAACGGATCGCTGCGCCGGCTGCAGACCGACTACGTCGACCTCTACCAGGCGCACCGCTACGACTACGCGACCCCGCTCGAGGAGACCATGACGGCCTTCGCCGACGTGGTCCGCGCCGGCAAGGCGCTCTACATCGGGGTCTCGGAGTGGCGGGCGGAGCAGATCCGGGCCGCGCACGCCCTCGCCCGGGAGCTGAACGTGCCGCTGGTGTCGAACCAGCCGCAGTACTCGATGCTGTGGCGGGTCATCGAGGCGGAGGTGGTGCCGGCATCCGAGGAGCTCGGCCTCGGCCAGATCGTCTGGTCGCCGATGGCGCAGGGCGTGCTCACCGGCAAGTACCTGCCCGGCCAGCCGCCGCCGCCAGGTTCCCGGGCCACCGACGACAAGTCCGGCGCTGGTTTCATCGCCCGGCTGCTCGCCGACGACGTGCTCGCCGCGGTGCAGCGCCTGCGCCCGCTGGCCGACCAGGCCGGTCTGAGCATGGCGCAGCTGGCCATCGCATGGGTGCTGCAGAACCCGAACGTGTCCTCGGCCATCGTCGGCGCCACCAGGCCGTCGCAGCTCGAGGAGAACGTGGTCGCCAGCGGGGTACGGCTGGACGCGGATCTGCTCAAGGCGATCGACGAGGCGCTGGGGAAGATCGTCGAACGGGACCCGGCGAAGACCGAGAGCCCGGCCGAGCGGCCCTGACCCGGGTCGGCGTCAGGTCCAGAACTGGAAGACGCCGCGGCCGAAGGTGGCCAGATCGAACGGCAGCCCGATCAGGTCGCAGACAACCGAGACCACCAGGAAGAAGATCTGGTTGATGCGCGGCTCGAAGAGCAGCGCGAAGAGCAGGATCATCCCGTACGGCGCGAACAGGTCGAACCGCCGGTCCCACGGCTCGGTCAGCCACGGGCGCAGCGCGTTGCCGCCGTCCAGGCCCGGTATCGGCAGGATGTTGAGCAGCGCCGCGGTGAGCTGCAGGAAGCCCAGAAACGCCAGCCCGGCCCAGAATTCCAGGTGCGCGAAGACGTCGACCCCGGCCAGGAACGGCACCGCGATCAGCACCGCGAAGATCAGATTGACCGCCGGGCCGGCCACGCTGATCAGGGTCTGGCGCAGCTTGGTACGCACCGCGTGCTGGTCGATCCAGACCGCACCGCCGGGCAGCCCGATGCCGCCGAGCAACAGGATGACGATCGGCAGGACGATGGACAGGATCGGGTGGGCGTACTTGAGCGGGTTCAACCGCAGGTACCCGCGGGCGGCCACGTTCGTGTCCCCACCGAGGTAGGCGAGCAGCGCGTGGGCGTACTCGTGCAGGGAGAGCGAGACCAGCCAGCCGGCGACCACGAACAGAAACACGTCGAGATCGACGCTGCCCACGTTCGACCAGGCCATCGCACCGGTGCCGAGGCACACCGCGACCAGCAGGAGGAAGATCGGCGACGGCCGGAACGCGCCCCGGGAGGCACCGACGCCCAGACGCCGGCCCGACCACCGGTCGACCATCACTCACCCGCCGGCAACAGGCTCATCCGGTACTCCACCCGATCGTCCTCGACCAGGACAGCCGTAACCACACCGGCCGAGACGAGGTCGCGCCAACTCTGGCCGAGCCACGACTCGGCATCGGACTGGCTGGGGAAGGACTCGCTGGGGCCGGTCTGCTGCTCTCCGTGCGCGCCCTCGTACCGCCAGATCCACCCCATCGTTGCGTCCCTTCGTCGCGGCCGCCGCCCACTCCCGACGCGGCAACAGTAGTCGCGGCACTTTAGGGTACGGGGATGTCGGCGGGTACGGGCATGTCGGCAGGACCGGGCGGGTTGACGGGTCTTGGTGGGTCGGCGGGTCCGGGCCGGGCGGCGGGTCCGGGCCGGGCGGCGTGGCGGCGAGCCCTGGTGCTCGGTGGCATCCGGTCGGGCAAGTCCGAGTTCGCGGAGCGCCTGCTCGGCTCGACCCTGCCGGTGCGCTACCTGGCGACCGCCCGGCGCAGCGAGCACGATCCGGAGTGGAATGCCCGCCTGGACGCGCACCGGGCGCGCCGGCCGGCGGGGTGGCGCACGGTGGAGCTGGGCGACCGTCCGTTGGAACTGCCCGGTCTGATCGCCGGCGGCGGCCCCGGGGCCGTCCTCGTCGACGACCTCGGCACCTGGGTGTCGGCCGTGATGGAGATCACCGCTGCGCCGGCGCTACCGGGCGTCTCGGATCGCCTGGCCGCAGCGGTACGGATGAGCCCGGTGCCGGTGGTGCTCGTCAGTCCCGAGGTCGGACTCTCGCTGGTGCCACTGACCGACGCGGGCCGCCGCTTCGCCGACGCCATCGGCGCCCTGAATCGGGCAATTGCCGCGGATTGCGACGCTGTCGTGCTGGTCGTGGCGGGCAACGCCGTGCCGGTCAAAGGCAGGCTATAGCGCTCCGGCCCGGGTACCCTGACGCCGTGCAGCCCACGGCCGAACTCTCGTCAACGGCCCTCGTTGGTGCCGACATCCAGCCCGGGATGGTGCTCCCGCTGCCCGACGACGCCGCGGCGGCGGCCGCGCGCGAACGCCTGACCACGGTCGACATCGGTGTCAGCGCACCCACGTTCGCCGCGTTGGGGATGCTGGCCGAGGCGGTCAGCTTCGTCGCCGGTGTGCAGGCAACGGCGTACCCGCGCCCGCTGCTCTCCATCCGGGTCGTGCTGCTCACCGGCTCGCATGCCGGCGGTGTCATCGCCGGACCCTCACCCGATCCGCGCAACGCTGCGCCGCTGCACCACCTCGCCATCGCCGCCGGAGCCGGGGTCGTCACCCTGGAATGGCAGCCGGCGTCGGCGGCGATCGAGCTCGAGGACGCGATCACCCCGGAGCAGATGGACGCGGCGCTGCGGGCCGGCTGGGACGAGGCGGAGCGGGCCGCCGACGAGGGCATCGAGCTGCTCGTGCTCGCGGCCGGCGGACCCGGCGCCGCGACCGCGGCGGCGGCCGTGGTCGCCGCCATCACCGGGGTCGAGCCGACGATGCTGCTCTCCCGGGTGGTCACGCCGGCCGGCTACTACGACGACAACGCCTGGATGACCCGCTGCCTCGCCCTGCGCGACGCGCTGCACCGGGTACGCCAGCGCGACGGCGACCCGCGTACCGTGCTCGCCGCCCTGGGCGGGGCCGACCTCGCCGCCGCCACCGGGCTCATCCTCGGCGCGGCGAGCCGGCGGACGCCGGTGATGATCGATGGTCCGGTCGGGGCTGCGGCCGCGTTGCTCGCCAACGACTTCTCCTCCCAGTCGCGCAGCTGGATCGTGCTGCCGGACACCGCCCGGCACCCAGCCGTCCGGCTCGCGGCCGACACTCTGCAACTGCGCCCGTGGCTCGACCTCTGCCTCGACCTGGGTGAGGGTGCGGTGTCACTGATCGCGCTGCCCCTGATGCAGACCGCGCTCACCCTGGCCGGCGCCGGTGAGGAGGTCGAGCCGCAGCCGCTGACCCACTACGACTCCTCCGGCAACCAGGTCTTCGTCGGGGTGGCGAAGGCGGTCGAGCCGGCCGACGAGGACGAGGCGGCCGAGCGGGAGCCGTACACCGGATCCACTCTGGAGACCTCCCCGGTCGTCTACGCATCGGAGCAGGTTGGCGCACCAGCCGACGCCCCGGTCGGTAAGGCTGAGCCGGCCGCCAAGGCTGAGCCGGCCGCGAAGCCCGAGCCGGCGGCAAAGGCTGTGCCGGCGGGCGCGGACGCCCCGGCCAAGGGCGCGCCACCACCGGCGGCCGATGCCACAAAGCCCGGCGGACCCAAGGCGCCGACCCGGACCGCGACGAAGCCGCCGGTCAAGGCGGCGACCAGGCCGGCGCCGGCCGCGAAGCAGCCCGTGAAGCCGCCCGTGAAGAGCGCCCCACCCAAGGCCGAACCAGCCAAGGCCGAACCAGCCAACGCCGAACCAGCCAACGCCGAACCAGCCAACGCCGAACCGCCCAAGGCCGAACCAGCCAACGCCGAGCCAGCCAAGGGGGAGCCGGCCCGGACCGATCGGGTCAAGGTCGCCCCGGCGGCAAACCCGGACGCGGCCGGCAAGGATCGGCCGAGCAAGCAGCCGGCAGCCGCCACCGAGCTTGCCCGGCCCGACCCGACAACGCAGACGCCAGCAAAGGGGCAATCGTCGGAGGCGACCTCGACGGAGGGGGCGTCGAAGGAGGGAGCCGGGGCCAAGGACGCCGAAGCTGCGCCCGGCCCTCCTCGCCCGCGCAAGCGCACCTGAGTGCCGCCAGCAGGACGGTTCGTCGGCCGCGTCCGGCTCGCGGTCACCCTGCTCACCGTCGTCCGGGTGTCGACGAGGGATGAACCGGAGGCACCGTCGCGGGCCGACGCCGGCATCGCGATGACCCTCGCCCCGGTGGTGGGCGCGCTCCTTGGCGCCGCCATGGCGGCGGTCGGGATCGGTAGCCGGGCTCTCGGGGCGACTGCGTTTATCGCCGCCGTGCTCACGGTCGCCCTCGGCGCCGGCCTCACCCGCGGACTGCACCTGGACGGCCTGGCAGACACAATGGACGGTCTGGGTGCGTACCCGCCGCGGGCGGCGGCGCTGGCGGCGATGCGCACGCCCGACATCGGCGCCTTCGGGACGGTGGCGACCGTTCTGGTGGTGCTGGCCCAGACCGGGGCGCTGGCGGCCGTGCTGGAGCGGCCCTGGTGGGCCGCGGCGGCGGGCATCGGGGCCGGGGCGGTGGCCGGCCGGGTCGCGATCGCCGGCGGCTGCCGGCGTGGGGTGCCGGCCGCCCGCCCGGACGGCCTGGGTGCTCTCGTCGCTGGTACCGTGCCGCCGGTCGCGCCGCCCATCGGCGCAATCCTGGCCGCGGCGATCGGCGCGTTCGCGGTACCCGGGCGGCCCGCACAGGGAATCGTGGCGGTTCTGCTCGGCCTGGCCGCGGCGGCCGCCCTCGGCCGGCACGCGGTGCGTCGGTTCGGCGGCGTCACCGGTGACGTCCTGGGCGCACTGTGCGAGGTGACCGCCACCGTCACCTATCTGGTCGTGTCGATCTGAGCTCGCTTGCGACCGTCGCAAACCCGGCCGTAGGGTGCCCGGATGGGCTGGCCCACCGCACGCACGGCTGAGATGCCGCGCGTGCCGGTCCGCCCGCCGGGCCGGCACCGCCGCCGCCAGCGCGCCTACCTGGTGCTCTGCCTGCTCGGCCTGGTGACGATCGCGACGGCCGGTGCTCTGCTCACGCCGGCCCTGCTGAACCGCGCGCGGCCGGTCGCGGCGAGCCCGGCTGCGCTGGCCACCGGGTCGCCGCCGGCGAGCACCGTCGCGGCGAGCCCGCCGGCCTCGACGACCCCGACGCCGACCTCGCCGGCCACTCGGTCGCCCACCGGGGCGCCACGCCCCACCCACGCCGCGACCAAGCCGGGTTCGCCGCCGGCCACGCCGATGCCCGCGCTGGAGAACGACGTCCTGAACCTCACCAACCAGCAGCGGACGGACCACGGCTGCACGGCCCTGCGGATGGACACCCATCTCCTGTCCGCGGCCCGCCTGCACAGCGCCGACATGGCGGTCAACACCTACTTCAGCCACACCAGCCCGGATGGGCGCGACCCGGGCGCCCGGATGAAGGCGGCCGGGTACGACGTCCGCGGCGGCTGGGCCGAGAACATCGCCGCCGGCTACCCGACCCCCGAGGCGGTCACGGCCGGCTGGATGGGCAGCGACGGGCACCGCCGGAACATCCTCAACTGCGGCTTGCGAGCCATCGGGATCGGGATCTCGCGAGGGGCCAACGGCTGGCTCTACTGGACCCAGGACTTCGGCGGCACGTGAGCCGCGGCTGCCGGTCAGCGCACCGAGGTGGTGACGAACGGCGGCTTGACCACCCGTACCCGCGACCGGCGGCCGCGCACGTCGACCTCGACCTCGTCCCCCGCCGAGATCCCGTCGCCGGCGGTGTCCAGCAGGGCCAGGCCGATGCCGACCCGCTTGGTCGGCGAGAAGGTGCCGCTGGTGACCTCGCCGAGGCTCTGCTCGCCCCGCAGCACGCTCATGTGGCAGCGCGGGATGCCACGATCCAGCGACTCGATGCCCCACAGCAGCCGGCGCGGACCGGCCGCCCGCTCGGCGAGCAACGCGTCGCGACCCCAGAAGGCCGGCTTGGACCACCCGACCGCCCAGCCGGCCCGGGCCTGCACCGGCGAGATATCCCGGGACAGGTCCTGACCGTGCAGCGGATAACCCATCTCGGTGCGCAGGGTGTCGCGGGCGCCCAGGCCCGCCGGGAGCAGCCCGTGCGGCTGCCCGGCGGAGACCACGGCGTCCCACACGGCGCCCGCGTTGGACCAGCCGACCACCAGCTCGTATCCATGTTCGCCGGTGTAGCCGGTGCGGCAGACGGTCAGGCCGGCGCCGGCGTAGCTGGCCTGGGCGAAGCTCATGTACCCGTGCTCGGTCGGCAGACCGAGATCGGCGAGTACCGCGGCCGAGCGTGGACCCTGAACCGCGAGCACCGCGTAGGCCCCGTGGTCGTTGGTCACGCTGACCTCCGCGGGCGCCGCCGCCACGAGCCGACGGACCACCTCCGCGGTGTTGGCCGCATTGGGGATGAGGAACACGTGGTCATCGGCGTACCGGTAGGCGATGAGGTCGTCGACGACGCCGCCATCCTCGGCGCAGCAGAGCGTGTACTGCGCCTGTCCACCCCCGACCCGGTCAAGGTCATTGGTGAGGCACCGGTTGAGCAGGTCGACCGCGCCCGGTCCACGCACGGTCGCCTTCCCCAGGTGGGACACGTCGAAGAGGCCCACCGCCTCGCGAACCGCGGCATGCTCCTTCAAGACTCCGCCGCCGGCGTACTCCAGCGGCATCTCCCAACCGCCGAACTCGGCGAACTTGGCGCCGAGGGCGCCATGACGCTCGTGCAGGGGCGAACGGCGCGCGGTGCGCGGGCTCTCATCCATAAGCACGCAACGTACCCTCGCAGAGCAGGAGTTGCCGCGGTGACCGGGCCATTAGCATTCGGGGCACCGTCTATGCCGTGCCCATCACAGCCACCAGGAGAACTCGCGTGACGTCGCTGTCGTTATCCGATACCGATCCCGCTGAGCTCGATGTCGATGCCATCGTCGTCGGCGTGCACGCCGCCGACGAGGATGGCGGCCTCCTGCTGGCTCCCGGTGCGGAGAGCGTCGCGGTCGCCTTCGAAGGGACCCTCGCACACACCCTGTCGTTGCTCGGGGCCACCGGGGCGCCCGGCGAGGTGACCAAGCTGGCCACGTTGGGCACCATCTCCGCCCCGGTCATCGCCGCGGTCGGGCTGGGCGCCGTGCCGGTCGAGGGCAGCTACGGGCCGGAGACCCTGCGCCGGGCCGCCGCGGCCGCGGTGCGTTCGCTCGCCGGTGCGGCCACGGTGACGGTGGCTCTGCCCACCCCCGATGGCGATGGGGCCGGACCGGTGCTGCGAGCGGTGGCCGAAGGGGCGCTGCTCGGCGCCTACCGGTTCGCCGGCTACAAGACGCGGCCGCAACCCGGCCGGCGGGCCCCGGTCACCGCGGTCAACCTGCACGTGACCGACGCCGCGGACCGGACCGCCCGGTCGGAGACGAAGCGCGCCGGCGTGGTCGCGGCCGCGGTCGCCCGGGCCCGCGACTGGATCAACACCCCCGCCAACGAGTTGCGCCCGCCCGGCTTCGCCGACCAGGTGGCCCAGGCCGCCGCGGCGGCCGGTCTCGAGGTGGAGGTGCTGGACGAGAAGGCGCTGAAGAAACAGGGCTACGGCGGCATTCTGGCGGTCGGGATGGGCTCGGACGCGCCGCCGCGGCTGGTCCGAATCGCCTATACCCCCAAAGGGGTGCGGTCGCGGATCGCGCTGGTGGGCAAGGGCATCACGTTCGACACCGGCGGCTACGCCATCAAGGCGCCGCAGGGCATGTGGGAAATGAAGTCGGACATGTCCGGGGCGGCGGTGGTGGCCGCCGCCATGCTCACGGTCGCCGGGCTCAAGCCCAAGGTCGGCGTGGTCGCGTGCCTGCCGATGGCCGAGAACATGATCTCCGGCTCGGCGTACCGGCCGGGTGATGTCATCACCATGTACGGCGGCAAGCGGGTCGAGGTCTTCAACACCGACGCCGAGGGGCGCATGATCCTCGCCGACGCGATGGTGCGGGTACAGGAGGAGTCGCCGGACTACCTGCTCGAGACGTCAACCCTCACCGGCGGCCAGGTGGTCGCGCTGGGCAAGCGGATCGCCGGGGTGATGGGTGATGCGGCGCTGTGCGAGCGGGTCCGCCGCGCGGGCGATACGGTCGGCGAACTGGCGTGGCCGATGCCGATCCCCGACGACGTTCGCAAGGGCATGGACTCCGAGGTCGCGGACATCTCTCAGATCAACACCACCATGGACCGGGCCGGCCACATGCTGCAGGGCGGCGCGTTCCTGCGCGAGTTCGTCGACGACGGTCTGCCCTGGGTGCACATCGACATCGCCGGTCCGGCCTACAACTCCGGTGAAGCCTCCGGCCATCTGCCCAAGGGGGCGACCGGGGTGCCGTTGCGGCTGCTCATCGAGCTCATCGAGGACATCGCGGCCAACGGCTGAGCGGGTAAGGCCGATCAGGCGTTGCCGGCCTGCTTGCGCCGCTCGTTGTACTCACGCATCCGCTTGGGGTAGCCCACCTGGGCGACGTCGTACACGGGGATCCCGATGCGGTTGCCCCAGGCGCGCGCCTGTTCGTGGCTCGGCACCCGCCGGCGGGTCCATTCGCCATCGTGCGCGATGAGGATGACCGTCGGCTCAGTGACCGTTGTCTTGGGTTCGAGGTACGCCTCGACGCCCCGGCGTGAGTGTACGAAGTTCTCAAGGTGTCCGAAATCGGATGAAGTGCGGTCAGCGCGCGGTCCGGTGGCTCGTCGTCGGAACCAGGCCACTGCCTTCCTCCCTGGCACATGCGGGCATAATCCGTCGGCTGCCGGCAAGGGTACGCGAGCGGCGGGTTACGCGCGTGCGACGAGCGGGCGGCCCGCGCGACGCGTGTGGTGGGTGACACCGCTCGGGTCGCGGCCCTCACGTCGCCGCGAGCCTGCGCGAGTGACAAGATGACCACGGGAACTCACAAAGCGCCCAGTAAGCAGATCTTAGGAGAGCGAGCCATACCATGTCGCAGAGCGGACCAGGACAGCAGTTCGACATCGTCGTTCTGGGCGGCGGCAGCGGCGGGTACGCGACCGCCATCCGGGCCGCGCAGCTCGACCTGTCGGTCGCTCTGATCGAGATGGACAAGCTCGGCGGCACCTGCCTGCACCGGGGCTGCATCCCGACCAAGGCACTGCTGCATGCCGGGGAGATCGCCGACCAGACCCGGGAGTCGGCCCAGTTCGGCATCACCAGCCAGCTCGTCGGCGTGGACATGGCCGGGGTCAACGCCTACAAGGACGGTGTGGTCGCCCGGCTCCACAAGGGACTGCAAGGTCTGGTCGCCACGGCCAAGCCGATCACGTACGTTGCCGGCAAAGGTCGGCTGGTCGGGCCGACCACCGTCGAGGTCACCGGCGGCGACCAGCCGGGCCGCTACGAGGGTCGCAACGTCGTCCTCGCCACCGGCTCCTACGCGCGCAGCCTGCCCGGACTCGAGATCGACGGCGAGCGGGTGATCACATCGGACCACGCGCTCACCCTGGACCGGGTGCCGGCCTCGGCGATCGTGCTCGGCGGCGGCGTCATCGGTGTCGAGTTCGCCAGCGTGTGGCGCTCGTTCGGCGCCGAGGTGACCATTGTGGAGGCTCTGCCGCGGCTGGTGGCGGTGGAGGATGAGGAGTGCTCCAAGGCGGTCGAGCGGGCGTTCCGGAAGCGGGGCATCGCCTTCAGTGTCGGGACGGCGTTCGAGGCGGTGGAGCGCACCGACACCGGAGTGCGGGTGACGGTCGCCGGCGGACGCACGCTCGAGGCGGAGTTGCTGCTGGTCGCGGTCGGGCGGGGACCGACAACCGCCGATCTCGGGTACGAGGAGCAAGGGCTCACCATGGACCGCGGTTTCGTCCCGACCGACGAGCGGCTGCGCACGAACCTGCCGCACGTCTACGCGGTCGGCGACATCGTGCCCGGGCTGCAGCTCGCCCACCGCGGTTTCGCGCAGGGCATCTTCGTCGCCGAGGAGATCGCCGGGCTCGGCCCGACGCCGATCGACGAGGCGGGCATCCCCCGGGTGACCTACTGCGACCCCGAGGTGGCCTCGATGGGCCTCACCGAATCCCGCGCCCGGGAGCAGTACGGGGCGGACAAGGTGCGGACCTACTCCTACAACCTCGGCGGCAACGGAAAGAGCCAGATCCTCAAGACCGCCGGCTTCGTCAAGCTCGTCGGACTGGTCGACGGTCCGGTGGTCGGCGTGCACATGGTCGGCGCCCGGATCGGGGAGCTCGTCGGCGAGGCCCAGCTGATCTACAACTGGGAAGCGTTCCCGGCCGAGGTCGCGCAACTCGTGCACGCCCACCCGACCCAGAACGAGGCGCTCGGCGAAGCCCATCTGGCGCTGGCCGGCAAGCCGTTGCACGCGCACGCCTGAGGCCATATCTGTCCATAAAGGAGTCAGCAGACATGCCGGTTTCGGTCACCATGCCCCGGCTCGGCGAGAGTGTCACCGAGGGCACCGTCACCCGGTGGCTCAAGCACGAGGGCGACCGGGTCGAGGTCGACGAGCCACTGCTCGAGGTGTCGACCGACAAGGTGGACACCGAGATCCCGTCGCCCGCGGCCGGTGTGCTCTCACGCATCGTGGTCGCCGAGGACGAGACCGTCCAGGTCGGCTCGGAGCTCGCGGTGATCGCCGGCGAGGGCGAAGAGGCGCCGGCCGCTGCTCCGGCGGCCACGGCCGGCGCTGCTCCGCCCGCTACGGACGCTGCTCCCCCGGCCCCGGCGCCGGCCGCGCCCTCAGCGGCCGCCGCCCCGCCCGCCGCCGCCCCCGCCCCGCCTTCGGCGGAGGCCACGCCTTCGGCGCCGGCCGCGCCCTCGGCGGAGGCCGCGCCGCCGCCACCGCCACCACCGGCGTCGGGTACCGGCACCCCGGTCACCATGCCGGCGTTGGGTGAGTCGGTCACCGAAGGCACGGTCACCCGGTGGCTGAAGGACGTCGGCGACCACGTCGACGTGGACGAGCCGCTCCTCGAGGTCTCCACCGACAAGGTGGACACGGAGATCCCGTCTCCGGTCGCCGGGGTCGTCCTGGAGATCAAGGTTGCCGAGGACGAGGTGGCGCCGGTCGGCGCCCCGCTCGCCCTCATCGGCTCCGGTTCCGCGACACCGGTCGCGAACCGGGCGCCGGCCGCACCTGCGTCGCCTGCTGCCCGCCCGGCTTCTCCCGCCCCACCGGCGTCTCCGGCGCCACCCGCCCCCGCCGCCCCGCCAGCGGCCCGGTCGGACGTGCCAGCCCCCGCGGCCGCGCCAGCCCCGGCTGCGACCGCCGCTCCGGCTCCAGCGGTACCCGCCGCGCCGCCCGAGGCGCGCCCGCAGTCGGCACCGGGCGAGACAGGTGACGCCGACGGGTACGTGACCCCGCTGGTGCGCAAGCTGGCCGCGCAGAACGGGGTCGACCTCGCCGCGGTGACCGGCAGCGGTGTCGGCGGCCGGATCCGCAAGCAGGATGTCCTCGACGCGGCGGCGCAGGCGAGGGCCGAGGCCGCCGCCCGGTCGGCGCCGCCCGCCCACACGGCCGCGGCCCAGCCAAGCCCGCTGCGGGGCCGGACCGAGAAGATGTCGCGGCTGCGCGCGGTGATCGCCCGCCGCATGGTCGAGTCCTTGCACATCTCGGCCCAGCTGACCACCGTGGTCGAGGTCGACGTCACCCGGGTGGCGAAGCTGCGCGACCAGGCCAAGGCCGACTTCGCCACCCGCAACGGCGTCAAGCTGTCGTTCCTGCCGTTCTTCGCCCTGGCCACCGTGGAAGCACTGCGGGCGCACCCGGTGATGAACGCGTCGATCGACGTGGAGGCAGGCACGGTCACCTACCACGACGCCGAGCACCTGGGCATCGCCGTCGACACCGAGCGTGGTCTTCTGGTGCCGGTCATCCATGACGCCGGCGACCTCAACCTGGCCGGCCTGGCCAAGCGGATCGCGGACCTGGCCGACCGCACCCGCACCAACAAGATCAGTCCGGACGAGCTCGCCGGTGGCACCTTCACGCTGACCAATACGGGCAGCCGCGGTGCCCTCTTCGACACGCCGATCATCAACCAGCCGCAGGTCGGCATCCTCGGCACCGGTTCGGTAGTGAAGCGCGCGGTGGTGGTCGAGGACCCCGACCTCGGTGAGATCACCGCGACCCGCTCGATGGTCTACCTCGCCCTCTCCTACGACCACCGGCTCGTCGACGGCGCGGACGCGGCCCGCTTCCTGACCACGGTGAAGGAGCGGCTGGAGGCGGGCGCCTTCGACAACGACCTGGGGCTGGCCTAACGCGGGTCCGCCGGTGCCGGGGCGGGGGATGATGGTCCGATGCGGATCATCCTGGCCGGCGCGTCCGGTTTCCTCGGCAGCCGGCTGCACGCGCACCTGGTGACCGCCGGACACGACGTCGTCGCGTTGGTCCGTCGATCGCCCACTTCGCCGGCTGAACGCCGCTGGCATCCGGGCCAGGGCACCCTGGATCCCGGCGACCTCGCCGGGGCCGACGCCGTGGTGAACCTCGCCGGTGCCGGGGTCAACGACCGGCGCTGGACCGCGGCGTACAAGGATCTCCTGCGTTCGAGCCGGGTGGATCCGACCGCGACCCTGTCCGGTGCGCTCGCGAAGCTGCCCGAGAGCGAGCGGCCCGCGCTGCTCAACGCGTCGGCGGTGGGCTTCTACGGGGACACCGGCGACACCGCGGTCGACGAGGACTCCCCCGCCGGTGAGGGTTTCTTCGCCGAGCTGTGCCAGCTGTGGGAGGCGGCGACCGCACCGGCGGAAGAGGCTGGGGTACGGGTGGTCCGGCTACGCACCGGGTTCCCGCTCGACGCCGCCGGTGGGCTGCTCAAGCCCCTGCTGCTGCCGTTCCGCCTCGGAGTCGGCGGGCGGCTCGCCGGCGGCCGGCAGTGGATGCCCTGGCTGTCCATGCGGGACTGGCTGGCCGCCGTGGAATTCCTCATCGCTCGGCGCGAGATCGCGGGTCCGGTCAACCTCGTCGGGCCGGCCCCGGTGCGCAACCGCGAGTTCGCCCGGGTGCTCGCGCAGGTGCTGCATCGGCCGGCGATCGTCGCGGTGCCCTCGGTCGCGTTGCGGATCCTCGTGGGCGAGTTCGCCACCGAGGCGCTGGCGAGCCAGCGGGTGATGCCGGGGGTGCTCGCCCGGGCCGGCTTCAGCTTCCGCGACCCGACCCTGGCGGGCGCGCTGCGGGCGACGCTCGCGCCCACCCCCCGGTGACCGTCCGCCACCGACGCCGGCGCCCCGACCGCGCTGGCCCCACCGCGCTGGCGCCCTGACCGCGCTGGCCCGACCGCGCTGGCGCCCTGACCGCGCTGGCCCGACCGCGCTGGCGGGTTAGCAGGGGCACCCCGCTAACGCTTTCAGTTGTAAAGGGTGCCCCTCCTAACGCCGGGCGCAGGGGTCACGTGGCCCCGGCGTCAGGGCTCGGCCCGGCGCAAAGCGCCGGGCCACCAGATCGGCCGGCCGACGTCCACGGTGAGTGCCGGTACCAGCAGTGAGCGCACCACGAGCGTGTCGAGCAGCACCCCAAACGCGACCGCGAACGCGATCTCGGTCAGGAACACCAGCGGGAGGACGGCAAGGGCGGAGAACGTCGCCGCCAGGACGACGCCGGCGGACGTGATCACCCCACCGGTGACGGCCAACCCCGCGAGGGTGCCGGCCCGGTGCCCACGGGTGACCACCTCCTCCCGTACCCGGGTCATCAGGAAGATGTTGTAGTCGACTCCCAGGGCGACCAGGAAGACGAACGCGAAGAGCGGGAACGCCGAGTCCGCGCCGGCGAACCCGAACAGGTAGCGGAACACCAGCCCGCAGACGCCGAGGGTGGCGAAGAACGACAGCAGTACGGTGACCACGAGCAGCAGCGGCGCCACGATCGAGCGCAACAGCAGCCCGAGCACGACGAACACCACCGCCAACACGACCGGGATGATGACCAGCCGGTCGCGCTGCGAGGTCTGCTGCACGTCCAGGTTGATGGCGCTGAAGCCGCCGACTTTCGCATCCGCGCCGGGAATCGCCCGGACCGCCTCCCGCAAGGCGGTGACGGTCTCGCCGGCCGCCGGTGTGTCGGCCTCGGCATCGAGGGTGGCGTCCACCCGAACCAGGCCGTCGACCACGAGCGGCGGTGCGGCCGGGGCGCCCGGGATGACCGGCCTTCCGGTGTACGCGGCGGCGCCGGCGACACCCGGAACCCGCTGGGCCGCGGCGACGACGGATTCCACAGTGGACGCCCGGGCGATGATCTGGGCCGGGTTCCCGCTACCGGCCGGGAAGTGCGCAGCGACGATCTCCTGGCCGGTCTTCGAGTCCACCTGGGTGGAGAACGCATCGGTCTGCGGGATGCCGTTGGCCTGCAGCCGGGTGACCCCGCCGGCGAGCGCGAGCAACGCGAGCGCGGTGACGATCCAGATCACCCGCGGCCGGCGCCCGACCACACGGGAGACCCTCGACCATGCCCCGCGCTCCTCGGCCGGCCGCGACCCGTACCCCGGCCGGAACGGCCAGAACGCGACCCGGCCCAGCACCACCAGGACGGCCGGCAGCAGGGTCAGCATGACGAGCAGGGCGCAGCCGATCCCGATGGCGCCGATCGGGCCCAAGCCGCGGTTGGAGGCGAGATCGGAGACGAGCAGACAGAGCAGGCCCAGGATGACGGTGCCACCACTGGCCGCGATCGGCGCCACCGCGGCCCGCCAGGCGACCCGCATGGCGTCGAACCGGCTCCGGTTACGTCGCAGCTCCTCCCGGAACCGGGAAACCAGCAGCAGGGCGTAGTCGGTGCCGGCGCCGAGCACCAGTACGTCGAGAATCCCCTGCGACTGGCCCGTGAGCGTGAGCACGTCGGCGCGGGCGAGCAGGTAGATGATGCCGTTCGCGGCGACCAGCGCGAAACCGGCCGAGACGATGACGATGAACGGCAGGAGCGGACTGCGGTAGACCACGAACAGGATCAGCAGGATCACCACGATGGTGACCAGCAGCAGCACACCGTCGATGCCCTCGAAGGCGTTCGACAGGTCGGCGAAGATGCCCGCGGGCCCGGTCACGTGCGCCTGCAGACCGGGTCGCGTCATGATCAGCCCGCGCAGCCACTGCACGTCCGGGCGGGTCACCTCGATATCCGAGCCGGCGAACTGGTAGATGACCTGCGCGGCCTTGCGGTCGGATGAGTAGAACGGCCCCACCGGCGGGCCGGTGATCCGGCCGCCGAAGTGTGCGGTGGCCGCCTGGATGTCCGAATTGATCTTGTTGCGGTCCGCCTCCGAGAGCTCGGTGTCGCGGGCGTACACAACAATGGCCGGGCTCGACTCGGCGCTGACGAATCTCTTGTCCAGCTCGAGCACGGCGGTCGACTCCGCACTGCGGGGCAAGAA
The DNA here is from genome assembly GCA_963753485.1 of uncultured Actinomycetota bacterium. Taxonomy (GTDB): domain Bacteria; phylum Actinomycetota; class Actinomycetes; order Mycobacteriales; family Micromonosporaceae; genus CAWDLX01. The sequence continues at coordinate 673,503 of CAVWCL010000001.1, forward strand.
CGATGCGTTGTCGTTCTTCTGCACCGAGGAGACCTTGTCCTGCAATGGACCCAGGGCGGCGCCGACGACCAGCCACGCGAGGATCGCGGTGGCCGCAAGGATCCAGCGTCGCGCCCGCACTCCGCCATCATGGCGCCCGACGTCGGCTCCGGTCGGCCGTTTGGCTTCAACCGCCACATCCGCTCCTCACCCGTCCGCCAAGGTCCTCCGGCCCCCAAGGTACGGGTCGCGCTCGGGAGCACCGCGGGTGACCACGATCACCCCGGTACGGCCGCGCCAGCCGCGCACTAGGCTGGAGCATGTGACCGGCACGATGACGGGACTCACGGTGGTGCGGGCGGGCACGCTGGAGTATCTGGCGGCCTGGGCCGAGCAGCGACGGCTGCACCAGGCGGTGGTCGACGGCGAGGCGGCCAACACGGTGCTGCTGCTCGAGCACCCGAGTGTCTACACCGCCGGCAAACGGACCCAGCCCTGGGACCGGCCGGTCGACGGCACACCCGTCATCGACGTCGACCGCGGTGGCCAGATCACCTGGCACGGCCCGGGGCAGATCGTGGGCTATCCGATCCTGGCTCTGCCTGATCCGGTCGACGTGGTGGCCTACGTCCGGCGGCTCGAGCAGATGCTCATCGACGTCTGCGCCGAACTCGGCCTGGCCGCGACCCGGGTCGACGGACGTAGCGGCGTGTGGGTGCCGGCCGACGCCAACGGCCCCGACCGCAAGGTCGCCGCGATCGGCATCCGGGTCGCCCGGGGCGTCACCCAGCACGGCTTCGCGCTCAACTGCGACTGCGACCTGCGGGCGTTCGACCTGATCGTGCCGTGCGGCATCCGCGACGCCGGCGTCACCTCGCTCTCGGCCGAGCTGGGGCGGGCGGTGACCGTCGACGAGGTGCTCCCGATCGTCGAACGCCACCTGCCGTCGCTGCTGCCCGGCTGAGCCCGCCGCGGTGGCACCGGGTCAGCTCGCCTGCTTCACCAGCGTCTCGAAGTAGCTGCCCCAGTCCGGCGTCGCCCCGTCGATGTCGGTGAAGCCGTACTCCCGGGCCAGCTGCCAACTCGACAGCGCCTGGCCGGTCCGGGCGAACACGTACGGGTCGGTGGCGAGCGCGACCACCGCCCGGCCCACGAAGTGCGGCGTCTCGGACGCGACGAAGTGCGGGTCCTCGGCGATGCCGTCGCGCCAGGTCTCCTCGGTGACCCCGAGCTGGTCGAGCACCGCCTCGGAACGCAGGAAGCCCGGCGTCAGCGCGACCACGGCCACCCCGCGCGGGCGCAGATCCTCCGCCTCGGCCATGGCAATCCGGATCACGGACGCCTTGGCCAGGTCATAGAAGAGGCTGCCCCGGTATTCCGGGGAGACCCCGTCGGTCATCTCCACGATGAGCCCGCCGCCGCGCGCCACCATCAGCGGCGCCGCGTGCCAGCTGGTCACGATGTGGGTGTGCAGTCCCAGCTCCTGGATCCGCAGTCCGTTGCGCAGGTCGTGCTCCCAGAACGGGGCGTCCCATGTGGTCAGTTGATCGCCGCCCCAGATGTCGTTGACGAGCAGGTCGAGCCGCCCGTCCTGCTCCGCGTCGATGCGGGCGACCAGGCTCGCCACCTGATCGGGATGGGTATGGTCGACGGCCATCGCGATGCCCCGGCCGCCGCGCGCCGTGACCAGCTCGGCGGTCTCCTCGATCGTCTCCGGCCGGCCCATCTCGGAACGCCCGGCCCGGGAACTGCGGCCGGTGACGTACACGGTGGCGCCGGCTGCGCCCAGCTCCACCGCGATCGCCCGCCCGGCGCCCCGGGTGCCACCGGCGACCAGGGCGACGTGATCTGTCAGTGCTGACCTCATGCCCGTACCGTGGCATCGGGGTCTGACAAGTCCGCCCGCTAGCCGACCAGGTTGCCCAACGCCTCGGCGAACACGTCGGCGTACCGGTCGACGTCGGACTCAGAGGTCTGCGGGCAGGTCAGGGCCATGTTGTGAAACGGCGTCAGCAGCACGCCCCGGTTCGCGGCGAAGACGTGCAGGTAGTCGTCCAGCTCGCCATCCGCGGCTGCGTTGGACTCGGTGCCGGTACGGGGCGCTGGATCGGCGAAGCGGTACTCCACCCGGGCCCCGAGCTGGCTGACCGACCACGGCCGGGCGTACCTGGCGATAACCGTGCGGAGCGCGACCGTGAGTCGGGTGGTGAGTGCGTGCATCCGGGCGAACGCGTCGGCGGTGAGCACCTCGCCCAGGCAGGCCCGGGCGGCGGCCATCGAGACCGGGTTGCCGGCGAGCGTGCCGCCGACCCCGCCCATGTCGACCAGATCCAGGTCGGTACGGCCCAACGCCTGCTCAGCCAGGTCGGCCGAGAGCCCGTACGCCCCGCACGGCACGCCGCCGGCGATCGCCTTGCCGATGGTGACCACGTCCGGGTTCAGGCAGTCCCGCCCGGTCACCCCACCCGGGCCGGCCGAGAACGTGTGTGTCTCGTCGTGGATGAGCAGACTGCCATGGCGACGGGTGAGCTCGCGCACGCCGTCGAGGTAGCCCGGCTCCGGCAGCACGATGCCGATGTTGGTCAACGCCGGCTCGATGAGCACAGCGGCCACGTCGCCGTGGGCGAGCTCCCGATCGAGGCCCTCCAGGTCGTTGATCTCGGCGACCCGGCTCGTCTGCAGTACGTCGACCGGCGCGCCGACGTTGCCCTCACGGGACGCGGGCTGCCCACCGGTGAGCACGATGAGCGACTCGTCCACGCTGCCGTGGTAGCAGTAGCTGTGGAACAGCACCTTCCGGCGGCCGGTGAGCGCCCGGGCCAGCCGCATGGCCCAGCGGTTCGCGTCGGTAGCGGTGAGCGTGAAGCTCCAGGACGGTGGGCCGAACCGGCGGGCCAGCTCGGCGCCGACCCACGCCGCGTCCTCGGTCGGCATCATCGCCGTCAGGCCGCCCGCGTCGGTGATGCGCGCCCGCACCGCTTCGACCACCGGCGGCGGCGAGTGGCCAGCCATCGCCCCGGTGTCGCCCAAGCAAAAGTCCACATAGGAGTGACCGTCGAGGTCGGTCACCGTGGCCCCGCGCGCGCTGGCGAGGTAGAGCGGAAAGCCGCCGGCTCGCTTGTTCATCCACGTCATCGGCACGCGACCGAAGAGATGGGTCGCCTCCTGGTACGCCCGGCGGGACCGGGGGTTGCGGTCGGCGAACTCCGCCCGTTCGTGCGCGAGCAGTTCGGCCAGGCGGGCGCGGTCGATCGTACGGGCGTGGTCGACCATGCGGGCCAGTGTAGTGAGCGGCTCGGGCGGCGCCGGTCCTCGCGTTAGCAGGGGCACCCTTTACCACCGAATGCGTTAAGCGGGTGCCCCTGCCAACGCTCACGGCGAGAGCCGGTGCAGATCCCGGGGGAACAGGGTCACCTCCCGAACGTTCGCCACCTCGAGCAGGCGCATCAGGAACCGCTCCAAGCCGATCGCGAAACCGCCGTGCGGGGGCATCCCGTGGCGGAATGCGTCCAGGTAGGACTGGTACGGCTGCACCGGCTCACCGCGAGCCGCGAGGGCGGACAGATAGTCGGCGTACAGGTGGCGCCGCTGCCCGCCGGTCACCAGCTCCAGCCCGCGGAAGATGAGGTCGAAGCTGTTCGAGTGAGTGGGCCGGTCCGGGTCCGGATGGGTGTAGAAGGGGCGCTTGACCATGGGGTACCCGACCACGAAGAGGAAGTCCGAGCCGTACTCCCGCCGGGCCCAGTCGCCCAGCCACCGCTCGTGCGCCGGGGCGAGATCCGGCTCCTCGCTCAGGTCCTCACCGAGATCCGCGCCGACCATCGCCACCGCGTCGGCGAAGTGCACCGACGGGATCTGCTCCGGTACCTCGGGCAGCGCGCACGGCCACGCCTGCAGCTGCGGGCCGGCCCGCTCGCCGATGGCTGCCACCATACCGGCGATGGCGTCACGCAGCACCGGCATCACGTCGCGGTGGTCGCGGATGAAGCCCAGCTCGACATCGAGCGAGGTGTACTGGGCGAGGTGGCGTACGGTGTCGTGCGGTTCGGCCCGGAACACCGGGCCCACCTCGTAGACCCGCTCGAAGACGCCGACCATCACCTGCTTGTAGAACTGCGGGGATTGCGCGAGGTACGCCGGGCGCCCGAAGTAGTCCAGTGCGAACACATTCGCGCCCGACTCGGTCGCCGACTCCACGATCTTCGGCGTGTGCACCTCGACGAAACCCTTTGCGTCCAGCGTGGACCGGAACCCGTGTACCGCAGCCGCAGCCATCCGGAACGCGGCCTGGCGGCGGGGGTGGCGCAGCGCCGTCGCCGCGTGGTCGAGCAGAGTCGGCAGCGCGGCGGTGAGCGCCGGCCGGTACAGGTCGAACGGGACCGGCTCGGCCGCCGAGAGCACTCGCAGCGCGGGGTGGACCAGCTCGATACCGCCCGGCGCCACCGGGTTGGCCACCACGGTGGCGGCGACCTCGACCACCGACTCCTCGGCGAGGACCTCGAGTTCGGCACGGATCTTCGGTTCGGTGACCACGACCTGGGCCAGTCCGGTCGCGTCCCGCACGATGAGGAAGGCCACCGACTTGAGCAACCGGCGACGATGGATCCAGCCGGCGATCGTCACCGTCTGGCCGACCTGCGCCGGTAGGTGGACGGACAGGATGCGTTGCATGGGTGGACCTCCTTCGGCGTCGCAACGCGATCCCCGGGAGGTGTGGGCGAGCGGGTGCCTCGCGGTGCCACCACACCTTCGCCGCCGTACCGGCGGCCTCTTGGTGTTCGCCCGATGACGGGGGCCGGCCGGCGGGCTCTACTGGGCGGCCTGGCGGCGCGCCGTTCTTCCCGCAGCTCTGGAGGGTCTTCGCACCCCGGCGCTCAGGCCGCCGTCACAGCAGCTGGCGGCTCTCTCGGCTGGCGGATCGGGGTACTACTCGTCTCCGTCGTCGCTGATGAGGCGATGCTACCCGGTGCTCAGCAACCCGTGTACGGCACGTCGGAGTGGCTGACCTCGGCCAGCGTGGCGCCGGAGAGCTTGAAGATGGTGGTCCGCCGGATGGTCAGGGCCACCGGCGGGTCGGGCGGCCCACGGGTGAGCCAGACGACGGTGGCCCGTTCGCCGCTGATTGCCACGCTCTCCACCGGGATCGGTCGTCGAAGTCCGTCATCGCGGTGAAGACCGGCTGTCCGGAGGAGTTGCGCCAGACCGCGACGCTCCAGAAGCGTCCGGTCGCCTCGTTCGGGGTGAACAGGGCCGCGGCCGCGGCGTCGAGTGAGCCGTCCCCGTTGAGGTCGCCGATGGCGCAGAGCTTGACCTCGACCATGTTGCCGTCCTCGCCCGATCAGATGCCGTCGGTGAGCGGCAGCTAGTCCGAGTAGCCCTGGTAATGCACGCTCGGGCTGCCCGGCTTGCCATTCTTGACCTTGGTACCGCTGAGCGGGGCCGCCGGCTTCGGCGCCGGTTTGGGCTTGGGCACGGCGTCAACGGGCCAGACCGGCACCAACGGACGGTCGTGATCCCGGCTTCGCCCCCCGTACGCGAGGTGGCCGCGCGCCATCGCGCCGGTGCCCGACATCGTGGCGGACGTGAGCCTCGTCGCCTCGGAGTCCGGATATGGACCAACCGCCCGGCTTCGGCGTTACGCTTCGCCCGTGACCATCGTTGCTCCTGAAGGCCGCCGGCTGCTTCGGATCGAGGCCCGCAACGCCGAGACGCCCATCGAGCGCAAGCCACCGTGGATCAAGGTCAGAGCGAGAATGGGTCCCGAGTTCACGCGGCTGCGCGGCCTGGTGCTGCGCGAGGGACTGCACACCGTCTGCCAGGAGGCCGGCTGTCCCAACATCTACGAGTGTTGGGAGGACCGGGAAGCGACCTTCCTCATCGGCGGTGACCAGTGCACGCGGCGCTGTGACTTCTGTCAGATCGATACCGGTAAGCCGGCCGAGTTCGACGCCGACGAACCCCGCCGGGTGGCCGAGTCGATCCGCGCCATGCAGCTGCGTTACGCCACGGTCACCGGGGTGGCCCGCGACGACCTGCCCGACGGCGGCGCCTGGCTCTACGCCGAGACGGTCCGCCAGATCCACGCCCTGGTCGACGGGTGCGGGGTCGAACTGCTCATCCCCGACTTCGACGCCGAGCCGGCCAACCTCGGCGAGGTGTTCTCCGCCCGCCCGGAGGTACTGGCCCACAACGTGGAGACGGTCCCGCGCATCTTCAAGCGGATCCGGCCGGGCTTCCGCTACGAGCGCTCGCTCGACGTGCTCACCCAGGCCCGGGCGGCCGGCCTGATCACCAAGTCGAACTTGATCTTGGGCCTGGGCGAAGAGCCGGACGAGGTGTCGCAGGCGATGCGAGACCTCCGCCAAGCCGGCTGCGAACTGCTCACCATCACCCAGTACCTGCGCCCGTCGGCCCGCCACCATCCGGTTGAGCGCTGGGTGGGTCCCGAGGAATTCGTGGCCCTGCGGGCCGAAGCGGAGTCGGTGGGTTTCGCCGGTGTGATGAGCGGCCCGCTGGTGCGCTCCTCCTATCGAGCCGGTCGCCTCTACCAGCAGGCGCTCCAGGCGCGGGCCGCGGTCTGAGCGGCTCTAGACTTTCCGCATGGCCAAGGCAGCGGAGCCCGAGAAGGTCGGCTTTTTCGCGCGTATCAAGCAGATCGGTATGGTCTTCGCATTCACCGCGAAGCGTGACAAGCTTTTCGTACCGCTTGTCGCCGGCGCGGTCGCGCTCACCCTCGCCCTGACCGTGGTGCTGGCGATCTTCGTGAGCCTCGTGTTCATCCTCGTCGGCATCATGCTTTCGCTGCTCGCTGTCCTGATCGTGCTGAACCTGCGGGCCAACAAGGCCATGCTCGCCGAGGCGGAGACCCAGCCCGGCGCCGCCGCGTCGATCGTGGAGAACATGCGCGGCGACTGGCGGGTCACCCCGGCGCTCGCCTCGACCACCCAGTTCGACTTCGTCCACCTGGTAATCTGCCGCGCCGGGGTGGTACTGGTCGGTGAGGGCCAGGCGAGCCGGGTCAAGGGGCTCATCGCCGCAGAACGCAAACGGCTGGCAAAGGTGATCGGCTCAGCCGACCTGCGCGACATCATGATCGGCCGAGGCGAGGGCGAGGTGCCCATCCAGAAGCTGCGCAGCGCGCTGATGAAGATGCCCCGCACGCTCAGCGGCAAGGAAGTCAACTCCCTGGACAAGCGGCTCAAGGCGCTCACGGCCCGACCTCAAATGCCCAAGGGAGCCATCCCCAAGAACATGCGCCCCCCCAAGGGCGCCTTCCGGGCCACCCGCGGCGGCCCCCGCTAGCCCGCCACCCCCGTCGATCTAGGGCGTATGCACATAGTTCGATCTCCAATCATGCGCCCACGCCCTAGATCGGCGAGGCAGAGACGGGTGGGGCGAGGACGATCGAGCCGGCCGCCCGGTCATGCAGCCCGCGCCGCTCGCCATCCATGATCACCGCGGGTACCACCAGCGCGAGCAGGATCCCGCGAAGAAGCGCCCGCGGTACCCCGATCGGCCGGGAGTCCTGGTACGACACGCACTTCAGCTTCGTGAGCCACATCCCCGGCGTCTGCCCGAACAGGCCCAGGAAGAACGCGTACTCGGCGATGAGCACCACGACCGGGGGCCAGCCGGACCGCCGGGGGTCGGCGATGAGGGACGCGGCGAGCACGCACAGGATCCAGTCGACCACGAGCGCACCAAAGCGCCGTAGGAGCGGCGCGGGCCGCCAATTCCCGGCATCTTGGGCGTGTTCGGACACTTCGCGCCCTACCATGAGGGGAAGCCTAGCGATGCCGCCCGTCCTGTCCGAAAGTGCCCAGCCAACCTGCCCGGGTTGGCCGACAGGGCCAGTCAACCTGCCCGGCTGGTCCCACAGGGCCCAGTCAACCTGCCCGGCTGGTCCCACAGGGCCCAGCCAACCGCCCGGCTGGTCCCACAGGGCCCAGCCAACCGCCCGGCTTGTCCGACACCGACCGGTCAGATGCCTGGGTAACACGGTTGAAACACATGGGACACGGCCGGGCAATGCCATCGGCCTAGCGTCGCCACCGTTCCAGCCAGACTCTGTGGATCTCCCAGGAGGATGTGTGTTCGCCAACTCCGAGGAACTGTTGCACTATCTCGGCAGCGAGGGCGTCAGGTTCGTCGACGTTCGCTTCTGTGACCTGCCTGGCGTGATGCAGCACTTCACCGTACCGGCCGAGTCGTTCGACGAGACCGTCTTCACCGACGGGCTCGCCTTCGACGGCTCCTCGATCCGCGGCTTCCAGCAGATCCACGAATCGGACATGCTGCTACTGCCCGATGTGGCCACGTCCTTCGTCGACCCGTTCCGGGTCGAGAAGACGCTCGCCTTGAACTTCTTCATCCTCGATCCGTTCACCCGCGAGCCCTACTCACGGGACCCGCGCAACGTCGCCCGCAAGGCCGAGACCTACCTCGCCTCCAGCGGCATCGCCGACACCGCGTACTTCGGCCCCGAGGCGGAGTTCTACATCTTCGACTCGATTCGCCACGAGACCTCGGCCAACCAGGCGTTCTACTACATCGACTCGGTCGAGGGCTGGTGGAACAGCGGCCGGGACGAGGCTGGCGGGAACCGGGGCTACAAGACGTCGTACAAGGGCGGCTACTTCCCCGTCCCGCCGGTCGACCACTACGCCGACCTGCGCGACGCGATGGTCCGGACGCTGATCGGCGCCGGATTCCACGTCGAGCGGGCGCACCACGAGGTCGGTACGGCTGGGCAGGCAGAGATCAACTACCGCTTCGGCACGCTGCTGCTCGCCGGGGACACGCTGCAGTTGTTCAAGTACATCGTGAAGAACACCGCGTGGCAGGCCGGCAAGTCGGCCACCTTCATGCCCAAGCCGCTCTTCGGCGACAACGGCTCCGGCATGCACACCCACCAGAGCCTCTGGCAGGGCGGCGAGCCGCTGTTCTACGACGAGACCGGCTACGGCGGCCTCTCCGACATCGCCCGGTGGTACGTCGGCGGCCTGCTGCACCACGCGCCTTCGCTGCTCGCCTTCACCAACCCGACGGTGAACTCCTACCGCCGCCTGGTGCCGGGCTTCGAGGCGCCGGTCAACCTGGTCTACTCCCAGCGCAACCGGTCCGCCTGCACGCGGATCCCGGTCACCGGCACCAACGCGAAGGCGAAACGGATCGAGTTCCGGGTGCCGGATCCGTCGTCCAACCCGTACCTGGCCTTCTCGGCCATGCTCATGGCCGGGCTGGACGGGGTCCGGGGCAAGATCGAGCCGCCGGCGCCGATCGACAAGGACCTCTACGACCTGCCGCCCGACGAGATCGCGTCGGTGACCCAGGTCCCCGGCTCACTCCCCGCGGTGCTGGACGCGCTCGAGGCGGATCACGAGTACCTGCTGGAGGGTGGTGTCTTCACCCCCGATCTCATCGAGACCTGGGTGGAGTACAAGCGGACCAACGAGATCGACCCGGTACGCCTGCGCCCGACGCCACACGAGTTCGCGATGTACTACGACGTCTGACCAACGCCCCTTACCCCCTCGACTTACCCCACCGATCTAGGGCTTGGGCACGCGATCAGAGATCGATCCATGTGCCCAAGCCCTAGATCGACGGGCCTACGGCGGGAGGAAGATGCGCTCCACGGCGGCCCGGGACCGCCGGGCGGCGCGCAGGTACTCGTCGAGGAATGCGCCCGGATCCGAGGTCGCCGACCGCCCCAGGGCGCGGGCGACGCCGGCCAACTCGCCGCCCTGGCGCGGCAGCTGGTCGGTGGCCCGCCCGCGGACCAGCGTGAGCGCGTTGCGGACCCGGGTGGCCGAGAGCCACCCGCGGGCGAGCCAGCTGGCGTCCGTGGCGGTGACCAGACCGGCGTCGCGGGCGGCGGCGAGCGCCTCGAGTGTGCGGGGGGTTCGCAGCGCCGGCAGCGCGTACCCGTGGCGCAGCTGCAGGAGCTGGACCGCCCACTCGATGTCGGCGAGGCCACCCCGGCCGAGCTTGGCGTGGGTGTGCGGGTCGGCGCGGCGCGGCAGTCGTTCGGTGTCCACCCGGGCTTTGATCCGGCGGATCTCGGTGACCTGTTCTTGCGTGAGCCCGCCGGGCGGGTAGCGGAACCGGTCGGCGAGGTCGAGAAAGCGCGCGCCCAGGTCGTGGTCGCCGGCGACGAAGCGGGCCCGCAGCAGCGCCTGGGCCTCCCAGACGCGGGACCATTCGATGTAGTAGCGCTCGTACGCGGCCAGGCTGCGCACGAGCGGACCCTGGCGACCCTCTGGACGCAGGTCGGCATCGATGCCCAGCGGCGGCTCCGGCGACGGCGCGGAGAGCAACCGGCGTAGCTCCTCGGCGATCTGGTGGGCGGCGGCGCTGGCGGCGTCCTCGGCCATGCCCGGTGGCGGCTCGTAGACGAAGAGCACATCCGCGTCGGAGGCATAGCTCAGCTCGCCGCCACCGAGACGACCCATCCCGATGATGGCGAACGGCATCGGGGGGCCGTCGCTGCGGGCCGTGGCCGCCCGCAGCGCCGCGCTCAATGTGGCATCGGTGACGTCGGAGAGGGCCTGCCCGATCCGCTCGACCTCCAGAGGCGTCGCCGGAGTAACGCCATCGGGCATCGCGCTGAGCAGATCGGCGCAGGCGATACGGAACAGCTCCCGCCGCCGCAGCGCGCGCACCGCCTGGACCACGGCGACGTCGCCGGGGCCACCGGCCGGCGCCCCGGCCCCGTAGCGGTCCACCGCGGCGGCGTAACCCTCCACAAGGGATGCCCGGCTGCGCGGCACCAGCTCGCCGTCGTCGGCGAGCAGCCGTAGGGCCTCCGGGTCGCGGGCGAGCAGGTCGGCGACGTAGCGGGAGAGCCCGAGCAGCCGGGCCAGCCGGATCGCGACCAACCCGTCGTCACGCAGCAGACGCAGGAACCACGGGGTCGGGCCGAGCGTGTCCGACACCTGCCGGTACGCGAGCAGGCCGCGCTCAGGCTCGGGGGCATCGGCGAACTCATCCAGCAGCACCGGCAGCAGGGTGTGCTGGATGGCGGCGTACCGGCTGACCCCACCGGTGAGCGCCTGCAGGTGGCGCAGCGCACCGGCCGGGTCGCGGAAGCCGAGCACCTCCAGGCGCCGGCGTGCCGCTTCCGGGGTGAGCCGCAGCGCGGCGCCGGGCACCCGGGCCACGGCCTCGACCAGCGGGCGGTAGACGAGTTTCGTGTGCAGCCGGCGGACCTCCTGCGCGTGGGTGGCCCAGGCGGACTGGAACAGCTCGACCGCGTCACCGCGGGGATCGCTGCGAAACCCCATCGCCTGCGAGAGCCACCGCAGGGCGGCGGCGCTCTCCGGGGTCCGGGCGTCGGGCACGGTGTGCGTGCGGCGCAGGCGTTGCAGCTGCAGCCGGTGCTCGACCAGCCGCAGGAACCGGTACGCCTCGCCCAGTGCCTCACCATCGCTGCGCCCGACGTACCCGCCGTCGGTCAGGGCCCGCAGCGCGGCCAGCGTGGACCCGGAGCGCAACTCGTCGTCGCCCCGTCCGTGCACCAGCTGCAGCAGCTGGACCGCGAACTCGATGTCGCGCAAGCCACCCGGGCCCCGTTTGATTTCCCGGTCCCGCTGCGCCGCCGGGACGCTCTCGACGATGCGCCGGCGCATCGCCCGCACGTCGTCGACCGCCTCCGGCCGGTCGGCCGCCTGCCAGATCATGGGTGAGACGGCGGCCAGCCACTCCGTTCCCAGGGCCAGGTCGCCGGCGGCCGGCCGCGCCTTGAGCAGCGCCTGGAACTCCCACGTACGCGCCCACCGGGTGTAGTAGGACAGGTACGCGGCGAGCGTGCGCACCAGCGGCCCCTGGCTGCCCTCAGGGCGCAGGCTGGCATCCACCGGCCAGGCGACCTGGCCGCAGATCTGCATCATCCGGGCGGCGACCACCTGGGCGCCGGCGACATCGGCATCGCCGGCACAGACGAAGACCACGTCCACATCGCTGACGTAGTTGAGCTCCCGGCCGCCGCTCTTGCCCATGGCGATCACGCTGAGGCGTACCGGAGCCTCCTGCTCCTCCTGGGCCAGGCGCAGCGCCGCGGCGAGGGTGGCATCGGCGAGGCGGGACAGCCGGGCCATCGTCGCCTCCAGGTCGATGGCCCCGGTCAGGTCGGCCGCGGCGACGCGCAGCAGGGCACCGCGGTACGCCGCGCGGAGCTCGACCGCACCATCCACAGTGGTCATGTCGCCGGCCTCCTCGGCGGCCACCGGCTCGACCAGACAGCGCCAGCGATCCGGGTCGGCCACCAGATCGTTGCCGAGTGCGGCCGAGGCGCCGAGCACCGCGATCAGCCGGGCGCGCAGGCCGGCGTCGGCCCGCAGCTCGGCCAGCACCGCGGCCCGACCGGTGCCGGCCAGCCGGTGCAGGTGGCGCAGGGCCAGGTCCGGATCGGCCGAGGCGCCCAGCGCCGCCAGCACCTCGCCGGCGACCGGATCCGCGGCGCGCTGGTCGGTGTCGTCCCACAGGTCCAGCCCGGCCGGGCCGAGGAGCCGGCCGGCCGAGGTCACATCGGTGAAGCCGAAGCGGGCCAGCCGGCCGGTCGCGAGTGGCCGTAGCATCGGCGCTCAGGCTCCGGGCAGCCGCTCGTGGCTGACCAGCGGCAGCTCCCGACCGGGAGCCTCGGGCCCGGGCGCACCGCTGCGGGCGAGGGCGGCGAACCGCTGCGCGAACGGTTGCCACACCTCGAACAGGTCGTCCATGACGGCGGCGACACCGGCGACCACCTCGGCCGGGTCCAGCCCGTGCTCGACCAGCACCGAGCCTTCCGAGTACGCCCAGTCGGCGATCATGGCGGTGTCGCATTCGATGTGGAACTGCATCGCCCAGGCACAGCGGCCGATCCGGAACGCCTGGTGCGGATAGGTTGTCGAGGCGGCGAGCAGCACCGCGTTCCGCGGAAGTTCGGTGATCTCGTCGTGGTGCCACTGGACGACGTCGGGCAGCATCGGCAGCGCCAAGAAAAGCGGGTCGCGTTCGGCCGCGTCTCGCTTGGCCACCAGCCCGGCCCCGAACTCCGGTCCGGCGTCGGACCGGCGCACGGCGCCGGCGTGCGCGACCGTGAGCAGTTGCGCACCGAGGCACACGGCCAGCGTCGGCACGCTGTCGCGCACGGCCCGGCGCAGCAACGCCTCCAGCGCGGGGAACCAGACCGCCCCCGCCTGCCCGCTGGCATCCGGGTACACGTGCTGGTCGCCGCCGAGGACCACCAACGCCGGGTAGCCGGCGAGGTCGACCGGGATCTCCTCACCCTGGTACGGCCGGCACACCTCGAGCTCCAGCCCGCCATCGACGAGCCACTCGCCGAGCCGGCGAGGGTCGTCGGTCGGGTCGTTCTCGATCACCAGGCAACGGTGGACGGCGGTCACGATGCCAAGGCTAGCGGTCCGCCCGGCCGGCCGGCGGCCGGCCGGGCGGCGGCGGTTAGGCTGCGGCCGTGGAGCTCCCCGTGCGGCCGCCGGTCCTCCGCGCGGGGGATGTGGTCATGCTCGTCTCCCCGTCGGGGCCGTTGCGCCCGCAACGGCTGCACCGCGGGACCGGGTTGCTGACCGGCTGGGGTCTGCAGGTGCAGGTCGGGCCGAACGCGCACGCCTACGCGGGTTACCTCGCCGGCTCCGACGAGCAGCGCCTGGACGATCTCAACCTGGCGCTGCGCGACGCCACCGTGCGGGCCGTCATCTGCACCCGGGGCGGGTTCGGCGCGCAACGCATCATTGACGGGTTGGATCTCGACGCGGTCGCCCACGATCCGAAGCTCCTGGTCGGTTTCTCCGACATCACCGCGCTCCAGCTGGCGCTGTGGCGGGCGCACCGGCTGGCGAGCGTGCACGGGCCCGGCGCCGCGTGGGTCGCCGAGCGTACCGGGTTGGCCTCGGCGCAGTCGTTACGCAAGGCGATGATGACGACCGCACCGGTCGTGCTCCAGGCCCGCCCCGGCGAGGAATCCGCGCCGGTCCGGGTGGCCGGCCGGGCCGAGGGTGTGCTGCTCGGCGGCAATCTCAGCCTGCTCAGCTCGTCGATCGGCACCGTGGACATGCCCGATCTCACCGGCGCCATCCTGCTGCTCGAGGAGGTGGACGAGCCGCCGTACAAGGTGGACCGGATGCTGTTGCAGCTGCGCCGCGCCGGCGTGCTGGCCGGTCTGGCCGGGGTCGCGGTCGGACAGTTCACCCGATGCGCGGATGCCTCGCCGACGTCCATCGTGGAGGTGCTCTGCGATCACCTGGGGTCGCTGGGCGTCCCGGTGCTCGGCGGGCTGCCGGTGGGCCACGGTCAGGATCAGCTCAGCGTGCCGGTCGGGGTGACGGCAACGATCGACGTCGCGACGGGGACGTTGGTCGCCGAGCCGGCCGTCCGCTAGGGCGCCGGGTAGTCAGCAGGAGCCTCAGAGCGAGCCGAGGTAGCGCCTGCGCTCGTACGGCGTCACCACCCGCCGGTACTCCTCCCACTCGGTGCGCTTGTTGCGCAATACGTAGTCGAAGACGTGTTCCCCCAGCACCTCGGCGACCAGCTCCGAGCGGGCCATCACCTCGACCGCCTCCGAGAGGTTCTCCGGCAGCGACTCGTAGCCCATCGCGCGGCGCTCCTCCGCCGAAAGCGACCACACGTCGTCCTCGGCGCCGGCCGGCAACTCGTAGCCCTCCTCGATGCCCTTGAGGCCGGCGCCGAGCAGGACCGCGAAGGCGAGGTACGGGTTGCACGCGCTGTCCAGCGAGCGCATCTCCACCCGGGCCGAGTTGGGTTTGCCGTACGAGGGCACCCGTACCAGCGCCGACCGGTTGGCGTGGCCCCAGCAGATGTACGCCGGCGCCTCGGTGATCCGGTCGGGCAGGGTGAGCGGGAACAGCCGTTTGTAGGAGTTCACCCATTGATTGGTGACCGCGGTGTACTCGCGGGCGTGCACCAGCAGCCCGGCGATGAACGCCTGGGCGACCTTGGACAGCTTCATCGGGTCGCTGGGATCGTGGAACGCGTTGCGCTCGCCCTCGAACAGCGACAGGTGCGTGTGCATCCCGCTGCCCGGCTGGTCGGTGAACGGCTTGGGCATGAAGCTCGCGAACACGTCGTGCGAGACCGCGACCTCCTTCACCACATAGCGGAAGGTCATGATGTTGTCGGCCGTCGTGAGCGCGTCGGCATAGCGCAGGTCGATCTCCTGCTGACCCGGGGCGACCTCATGGTGGCTGAACTCCACCGAGATGCCGATCCGTTCCAGGGCCAGCACCGCCTGGCGGCGGAAGTCGCGGGCGGCCGCGTGCGTGGTGTGGTCGAAGTACCCGCCGGAATCGACCGGGGTCGGCGCCGCGCCGTCGGAGGGCACGCCCTTGAAGAGGAAGAACTCGATCTCGGGGTGGGTGTAGAACGTGAACCCCTTCTCGGCGGCTCGGGACAGCGCCCGTCGCAGGACGTGGCGGGGATCGGCCCACGAGGGTGAGCCGTCGGGGAGCAGGATGTCGCAGAACATCCGGGCGCTCTCACCGCTGACGCCACCCTCGAACGGAAACACCTGGAACGTGGTCGGGTCCGGGCTGACCACCATGTCCGACTCGTAGACGCGGGCGAAGCCCTCGATGGCGGAGCCGTCGAAGCCGATGCCCTCCTCGAAGGCCGACTCCAGCTCCGCCGGCGCCACCGAGACGCTCTTGAGCGTGCCGAGCACGTCGGTGAACCACAGCCGGACGAAGCGGATGTCCCGCTCCTCCAGCGTGCGGAGGACGAACTCCTGCTGACGATCCATGAGTCTCACTCCCGGTCGCGTGGTTGCTGCGGGCCGTGGTTTCTGCGGGCCGTGGTTGCTGCGGGCATGCGGACGGGCGTCCTGGCCCGCTCCGGTGAGTGTGTCCCCACCCTGTTACGAGTACGTTACGCGGTCCTCGCCGTGCGCGTGTTCACACCAGCCGTGGCCGGCACTGACTGCCCGGTGCCGCCCGGATGCGCGACAATGGTCACGTGCCCACTGTGCGCATCGCCCTGGCCCAGGTCGACCCGACCGTCGGTGACCTGGCCGGCAACGCGGCGCTGGTGCGCGGATGGACCCGTAAGGCCGCCGAGTCCGGCGCTCACCTGGTCGCCTTCCCGGAGATGATGCTCACCGGCTATCCGGTCGAGGACCTGGTGTTCCGGGAGTCGTTCGTGGCAGCGTCCAAAGCGACGTTGGCGGCGCTCGCCGCCGGACTGGCCGAGGACGGGCTCGGCGCGACCGCGGTGGTCGTCGGGTACCTCGACGCCGATGGCAAGGCGCGCATCAGCGCCGAGGCCGCCCCAGGGGTCGGTCCCCGCAACGCCCTGGCCGTGCTCCTCGGCGGCCACGTGGTGGCCACCTACGCAAAGCATCACCTGCCCAACTACGGCGTCTTCGACGAGGACCGGTACTTCGTACCTGGACGGGCGCTCACCGTGGTCCGCCTGGGTGGTGTCGACATCGCGCTGACGATCTGCGAGGACATGTGGCAGGTGGGTGGGCCATTCGCGGCCGCCGGGCGGGCTCAGGTCGCGCTGGTGGTGAACATCAACGGCTCGCCGTACGAGCTCGACAAGGATGACTACCGGCTGCCCCTGGTGCGCCGGCGGGCGACCGAGGCCGGCGCCACAGTCGCGTACGTGAACATGGTCGGCGGGCAGGACGAGCTCGTCTTCGACGGCGACTCGATGGTGGTCGCAGCCGACGGCACCGTGCTGGCGCGAGCGGGGCAGTTCACCGAGGAGCTGCTCACCATCGACCTGGAGCTGCCGGCGGGCGGGGCGACACCGGTGCCGCCGGCCGGCCCGGGCGAGATGGAGGTCGTGCGCACCATTGTCGAGGGCACCCTGGCGCCGTTGAACGGGAGCCGGATCACCGGCGCGGTGGCTCCCAGGTTGGGCGATACGGCCGAGGTGTGGCACGCGCTCGTGCTGGGGCTGCGCGACTATGTGCGCAAGAACGGGTTCCAGTCGGTGATCCTCGCGCTCTCCGGGGGCATCGACTCCTCGGTCGTGGCCGCGATCGCGGTCGACGCCCTCGGGCCACGTCAGGTCTACGGGGTCTCGATGCCGAGCCAGTACTCGTCCGGACATTCCCGTGACGACGCCGCCGATCTCGCCGCCCGCACCGGGCTGCACTACTCGAGCGTTCCGATCCAGCCGATCGTCGACGGCTACCTGGTCAACCTCGCGCTGTCCGGGATCGCGGTGGAGAACTTGCAGGCCCGGGTCCGCGGAGTGGTGCTGATGGCACTGTCCAACCAGGACAACCATCTGGTCCTGACCACCGGCAACAAGAGCGAGCTCGCGGTCGGGTACTCCACCCTCTACGGCGACTCGGTCGGTGGCTTCAACCCGCTCAAGGACGTGCCGAAGACGATGGTGTGGCAGCTCGCGCGTTGGCGTAACGAGGAGGCCAGCCGCCGGGGCGACACGCCGCCGATCCCGGAGAACTCGATCACCAAACCACCCAGCGCCGAGCTGCGCCCCGGCCAGTTGGACACCGACTCGCTGCCAGACTACGCCGAGCTCGACGCGATCCTCGCCGGCTATGTGGACGGCGACGTGGGCCGCGACGGGCTCGTCGCGGCCGGTCACGATCCGGCGGTCGTCGACCGGGTGCTGCGCATGGTCGACCTGGCCGAGTACAAACGGCGCCAGTCGGCCCCCGGGACCAAGATCTCCATCAAGGCGTTCGGGCGCGATCGCCGCCTGCCCATCACCAACCGGTTCCAGAACTGAGCCTGTGACATCTTGCACGGCCCTCCTGCGTCCGGCTGTCCGCGGTGGGACGATGCGATCAGCCCGGGGACCGCAGAGGGCGGCCTCGAGGAGCGTCGAGGAGACAACGATGTCCCAACCCGAGGTGGCCTCCCTCTACGGCGGACCGCACACCCGGCGGGTGCGCACGCGCGACCTGCTCGCGGCGAAGGAACGCGGCGAGAAGTGGGCGATGTTGACCAGCTACGACCAGTACACCGCGGCCATCTTCGACCAGGCGGGCATTGCGGTGCTGCTCGTCGGCGACTCCGCCGCGAACAACGTCTTCGGCCACGAGACCACCCTGCCGATCACCGTCGACGAGCTGATACCGCTGGTGCGCGCCGTCGTGCGGGCCACCACCCGGGTCCTGGTCGTGGCCGACATGCCCTTCGGTTCGTACGAGGAGGGGCCGACCCAGGCGCTGCGCACCGCGGTGCGGTTCATGAAGGAGACCGGTGCCCACGCGGTCAAGCTGGAGGGCGGCCGTACCTGCGCTGCGCAGATCGCGGCGATGACCGCCGCCGGCATCCCGGTGATGGCGCATGTGGGCTTCACCCCGCAGCGCGAGCACACCCTCGGCGGCTACCGGGTGCAGGGCCGCGGCGACGCCGCCGAGGAGGTGCTCGCCGACGCGGTCGCGGTCGTCGAGGCCGGCGCGTTCGCGGTGGTGCTGGAGATGGTGCCGGGGGTGGTGGCGAAACGCATCACCCACGAGGTGAGCGTCCCCACCATCGGCATCGGTGCCGGCCCGGACACGGATGCCCAGGTGCTCGTCTGGCAGGACATGGCAGGTCTGCGCACCGGCAAGGTACCCCGCTTCGTGAAGCGCTACGCGGATCTGGCCGGCGAGCTCGCGTCGGCGGCAACCACGTTCGCCGCCGAGGTGCGTGACGGCACCTTCCCGGCCACCGAGCACACCTTCCAGGCCAGCGCCGGTTAGCTGCTACACGTCGGTCACGCGCAGGCCGGCGTGTGCCTTGTAACGCCGGTTGATGGCGATGATGTTGGCGGTGAGCGCCTCCACCTGACCGGCGTTACGCAACCGGCCGGCGTAGATGCCCCGGACGCCGTCGATGCGGCCGGCCAGGGCCATCACGGTCGCCACCGCGTCCCGGTCGTCGCCGAGCACCAGCACATCGAGCTCGACCCGCTCGACCGCCGGGTCGATCAGGAGCGCCGCGCTGACATGGTTGAACGCCGCGCAGACGCGGGAGAACGGCAGCAGCGACTCCGCCTGCTCGGCCGCGCTGCCCTCGGGGACCCGGACCGCATACGGCCCCTTGGCGTCGAACCCCAGCGGGTTCACACAGTCCACGACGATCTTCCCGACCACCGCCTCGCGCACCGACGCCACCGTCTCCGCGTGCCCGTCCCAGGGAACGGCGACGATCAGAATGTCCGAACCGAGCGCCGTCTCCGCGTTGCCGGAGCCGGTCACCGGTCCCACCACGCCAGGCAAGGATGCGACCTCCTCAGCCGCGATGGCCCCGCGCTCGGCACTGCGCGAGCCCACCACCACCCGGTGGCCCGCTCGGGCGAACCGGTACGCCAGTCCTCGACCCTGCTCGCCGGTGCCGCCGAGGATGCCCACCGTCAGGTCGGCGACATCGGGAAGAGCACTACCGTCGAACGTCATGACGGTCATCCTCGCAAAAGCGCCACCAGTTCGCCTGCCGACCCAAGCCGGCCGATGGGCTAGCCGCTCGGCGGAGTCGCCGCCTCGCCGTCCGGTCGGGTCATCGATTCGCCGTTCGGCCGGGTCGCCGCCGCGCCCTTCGGCCGGGTCGCCGCCTCAAAGCCCACCAGGCGCCGGGCCGGGTCCGCGGTGATCAGACGCACGCGGATCCGCTGCCCCAGCTGGAGCTCGCCCACGCATCGCGCCCGCACGGGTGGGTCGTCGAGGACCACGACACCACCCGGCTCGCGACCGGCGGCCCGGGCCCGGGGGGCGTCAACGTCGAGCACGGCCGCGTCGAATTCCTCGCCCACCCGCCGCTGCAGCAGTACCGCCTCGGCCAGGTCGACCGCGCCACGCTCGGCCGCGGACGCCGTACGGTCCGTCGTGGACATCACGTCAGGCAGCTGAGGCAACGCTTGGCGGACCCAGTCGGGAACATCGCGACCGGCGACCAGGCCCAGGCAGGCCTCGGTCGCGTACCGGTCGGCGAGGCGGCGAAGTGGCGCGGTGACATGCGCGTACGGCGCGGCCACCGCACCGTGGCCGGGATCGACCGGTGGTTCCCCGGCGAACGCGGTGTATCCGGCCCCGCGCAGCAGCTCGGCTGCGTGGTCGACGAAGGCGGCACCTCGGGACGTGGCCGGATCGACGGCGGCGAGCACCTGCCCGACCGTGGCCCCGGCGGGCCAGTCGACGCCCAGCCCACGGGCGGCCACGCGAAGCCGCTGCACCGCCTGCGGGCGCGGCTCGGGCATCGTCCGAAGCAGACCGACGCCACCGTCGAGCATGATGGTCGCGGCCGCTCTCCCGGTGAGCAGAGAAATCTGGGCGTTCCAGTCCTCGGCCGCGTTCGCTGAGCGCAGCTGCAGCCGCCACCCGCCGCCGGCGGAGACGGTGACCTCCTGCTCCGGGATGGGCAGGTTGATGGCGCCCCGCGCGAGTGCGCGGGCGATGAGCAGCCGCCCCAGCTCCGGCAGTGCCGAGATCGCCCCGTCGAGGCTGCCGTTTGCGGCCGCGGCCTGCACGCTCGCGTAATCGAGCTTGGCCCGGCTGCGCACGACCGCGCGCTCAAGCCGGACCGGGCCTGGCTCGCCACCGGCGTCGACGTCGATGGTCCACAACACCGCCGGCCGGACCTGGCCCGGCAGCAGGCTCGCCGCGCCCTGGCTGAGACACAGCGGATGCAGCGGCACGTTGCCGTCGGGCAGGTAGATCGTCTGACCGCGGCGCCAGGTCTCGGCCTCGAGGGCGCCGCCGGGCGCGACGAACGCGCTCACGTCGGCGATCGCGTAGCTGACGCGGTAGCCCGACGGCCGGCGTTGGATCGCCAGGGCCTGGTCGAGGTCGCGCGATGCGGGTGGGTCAATGGTGACCAGGCGCAGAGCCGTCCGGTCGATCCCCGGTCCGGTGCGCGGGCGCCGAGCGGCGGCGTCAGCCTCGCGCTGCGCCGCGAGCGGAAACTGCGTTGGCAGCTCGAGCTCGCGGCGCAGATCGCCGAAGTCGATGGGGGGCGCTGTGACGAGCCGCGTGACCACGCCACTCTTCCTATCAGCGTCCCCCCATCGCCGCCCGGCGAGGCGGAACCTACCGGGCGGTGCTCCGGCGGGCCTTGGTGGTGCGGGTGGTGCTGGTACGAGCGGCCGTCGCCCGGCGGGCGGGGGCCTTGGCAACCGATGCGGTGGCCGAGCTGCGGCTGCTCGTCCGGGCCGCGGTCGTCCGCTTCGCGGCCGTCCGCTTGGCGGTCGTCTTTTTGGCAACGGTGGTCGTCCGCTTCGCGGGCGCCGCCTTCTTCGCCGCGGTCGCCTTGGTCGCCGTCCGCTTGGCCGGCGTCGCCTTGGTGGCCGTGGCCTTCTTGGCGGCCGTGACCTTCTTGGCCGGCGCGGCCTTCTTGGCGGTCTTCGCCGCCGTCGCCCGCGTGGTGCTCTTCGTCGCGGTGGCCTTCTTCGCCGGTGCCCGGGTGGCGGCCGTCTTCTTCACGGTCGTGGTCTTCTTCGCCGCGACCTTCTTCGCCGGTGCCTTGGCGGTCTTCGCCGCCGCGGTCACGGTCTTCTTGGCCGGGGTCGACTTGGCGGCGGCCCGCGTGCCTCTGGCCGCGACGGACCTCGTCGCAGCGCTCGTGGTGGTAGCCGCGCGCTTCGCGGCCGGTCGGGTGGTGGCCTTAGCGTCGGCCATGGTTTGCCTCCTCAGGCATGTGGATTTGGGTGGGCTGTTCTCGATTGGCTGTGAGCGTTCAGGCGGCTTCAGCGGTGTGGGTGGTGAACTCGGCCTCTCGCCGGTCCACCTCGCGTCCTCGGCATCCGAGTGCTCGTTGCGCTTCGCCACTGACGGCTGGCACCTGCTCCGCTTTGGCGGCGGTCCCGTGGGGTCCCATCGTGCTCGCCGCGGGGCACACATCGGCGTTGGCTTCGAGCCGGCTGTGCCTCAGGTACCAGTAGTAGGGTCCACCTCCGCTGTTGCTCATGACATCACTGTGCACCGTGAATCACTCAAGCGCGAGCTTTTCGACGAAAAACTCGTATGACTTCCACTGTAGACGGTATCAGGTCGGTACCGCGCTGGGGGGTCCCAACAGCCCACAATGGTCGGAAGTCATTGTGCACACCTCGCATGCCACCTTCAAGAGGCCACACTCAACAATGTACGGACGGGTGCCGGTCGACATCGTCGCCGAGTCTGCGCGCCGCGCGCCGACCCACCCCGCGACCGGTGGTACCGCCCCACGTAATGGCCGCTGATTCGCTTGCCTAACAACGGCTTCCGGTAATCGGCACCGATCATCCACGATGCCCGGGTCGATCGTGGTCGGCACCGGACGCGATCTGCGTCGGATGGAAGATTCCATCACTGATTCTTGGCCAGTTGGGTGTGTCAGACCGTTGCGCCGCTGTCGGTGACCCCTCCGCCGGCGACCGTGAGCCGGCGGGTGATGCGCACGGACTCGAGCATGCGGCGATCGTGAGTGACCAGAAGCAGGGTCGCCTGATAGTGCGCGAGCGCCGCCTCCAACTGCTCGATAGCCGGCAGGTCGAGGTGGTTGGTCGGCTCGTCAAGCACGAGCAGGTTCACACCGCGCAGCTGCAGCAGGGCGAGCGCGGCCCGGGTGCGCTCGCCGGGCGAGAGCGTGCTCGCGGGCCTGAGCACGTGGTCGGCGCGCAGGTCGAACTTCGCCAGCAATGTGCGCACGTCACCCGGCAGCACCTCGGGCATGAGTGTCCCGAACGCGGCCATGAGGCTGTCGTCGCCGGCGAAGAGCCGGCGGGTCTGGTCGACCTCGCCCACGACGACGCCGGAGCCCAGTCCGGCGCTGCCCACGTCGGCGGCGATACGACCGAGCAGCAATGCGAGCAGCGTCGTCTTGCCGGCTCCGTTCGGCCCCGTGATGGCAACCCGGTCCTGCCAACCGATCTCGAGGTTGACCGGTCCGAGAGTGAACGCCCCGCGCTGGACGACGGCGCCGCGCGCGAACGCCACCACGGCGCCCGAGCGCGGCGCGGCGGCGACCGCCAGCTGCAGTTGCCACTCCTTGCGCGGCTCCTCGACCGCGGGCAGGCGCTCGATCAGACGCTCGGTCTGGCGCGCCTTCGCCGCCTGCTTCTCGCTGGACTCCGCACGGAACCTGCGTCCCACCGTGTCGTGGTCGGTCGCCTTGCGGCGAGCGTTGCGCACGCCCTTCTCCATCCACGCGCGCTGTTCCCGGGCGCGCGCCTCGAGCGCGGTCCGCCGCGCGGCGTACTCCTCGTAGGCCTGCCGCTCGTGCGTCCGGGCGCGCGCCCGCTCAAGCCGGTAGGCGTCGTACCCACCCCCGAAGGTCCGCACCTGTTGCTGGGCGAGATCGAGCTCGACGACCCGGGTCACCGTGTGGGCCAGGAACTCGCGATCGTGGCTCACGAGCACCACGCCCACCTGCAGTCCCGACACGAACTCCTCGAGCCGGCGCAGCCCGTCGAGGTCGAGATCGTTGGTCGGCTCGTCGAGCAGGAACACGTCGTACCTGCTCAGCAACAGCGAGCCGAGGCTCGCTCGGGCCGCCTGCCCACCGGAGACGGTGAGCATCGGGTGGTCCAGCTCGACGCCGACCTCGGCCGCCACCGCAGCGGCCCGCTCCTCGAGATCCGCGCCGCCGAGCGCGAGCCATCGCTCCAGCGCCACCTGATACTGCTCCGCGGCGGGTCCCTCGGCGAACTGCCGGGCGGCCGCGTCCAGCGCCGCCTGGGCGGCCGCGACGCCGGTGCGCCGGTTCAGGAATCCACGCACCGACTCCCCCGGGCGCCGATCGGGCTCCTGCGGCAGGTAGCCGATCGACGCGGACGCCGGGGTCAGCCGGACCGAGCCCTCGTCCGGCTCGATCAGCCCGGCCAGCGTGCGCAGCACCGTGGTCTTGCCGGCGCCGTTGACCCCGACCAGGCCGATCACATCGCCGGCGGCGACGACGAGGTCGAGATCCCGGAAGAGCACGCGGTCGCCGAGGCCGCAGCCCAACCTCCGGGCGACCAGAATGGCGCTCATGACGGCCCGATGCTACCTGGCCGACCGGGGTGGTTCAGCTCGCACCGGCCTGCCGATTGATCCATTGTGGAGGACGTACGTCGCCACCTACCGTCCACTGGGGAACGGCTGGCCAGGTCCACCGGGCACCGGTGCGCAGGTGCGGGGCCACTCGCTCGCCGCCCACGCTGGTCGGTGAGGCGGTTGGTCAGGCCGTCGCGGGTCGGTCGGGCGGGTTGATCAGAGGGGGCCCGAGGTTGATCGGAGCGCCCGCGTTGATCGGGTGGGCGACGCTCCGCCGATCCGCCGCCGAGAAACAGTCGCGTGGAGGTCGCCCCGGCCCGGCCGGAGTGCCATGATCTGTGCGTTCCGGTTCCCCTCGACGATGCACATCCCCGGAGGTTGCGTTGCCGCGTCCATCACCCTGTGCGCGCTATCCATCGGTTCTCGGCGGCGCACGGGCCGCTCGATCGAACATTCCCGACTTAAGCCTGTTTGTGCACATGGCCGGCGTCAATTCGAAGGAGACACACCATGGCTGATGGCGAAGGTGGCGGCAGGAAGGTCCTGCGCGGTCTGCTGATCGCGTTGCTCAGCGTCGTCGCGCTCATTCTCATCGTCGTGTTCCGTAGCCAGGTCGGCGACGCGGCCCGGTGGATGGGCGACTCGGTTCGCGATCACGTACCGAATTCGACCGGCGGGAAGGCCGCCGTCGCCGTCTACATCATCGTCTCGATCCTGCTGGGCATCATGTTCTCGAAGGCCGGCCACTTCACGGCGTACGGGATCGTCATGGGGTTGAGCCCGCTGCTGTGGTTCCTGTTCTGGGAAGGCTTCCCGCCGATCGGGCTGAACCCGAGCTGGACCGGCAGCATGGGCCTGGACCACCTGGCACCGGGCAGCGTGATCCTGTGGGCCATCGTGGCCGACGTCATCATCACGCTCGTGTTCGTCCCGCTGGAACTGCGCGAGAACATGCGTCGGCGCGCCCACCGCCTCTCCGACGACGACTAACTGGCCGCGCTGGCCACTGCGCCTAAGCTCGCCGATCTAGGGCTTGCGCACACGGTTCGATCTCCAATCGTGTGCCTATGCCCTAGATCGGCGAGGCGTTGTGGACGCAGGTCAGGCGACCGGGACGGGGAACGCCACCGGGCTGTGGTGCCCGTCCAGGTCCACGGCCCGGACGCCGAACTGCACGTTGTCCTTGGACAGGTCGATGGTGGCGGTGGTGACATCACCGATGGCGATGACGTGCTCCCAGTCCGCAGCCGTCGACTCCCGCCAGACCACTACATACCCGACGAGGTCGGGCTCGGTCCCATGGGTCCATACCAGGGTGGATCCGTTGGTGAGGGCGGCGGTCTGGATGCCCACGCCCTTCGGCGTACCGGGTCTCGACGGCGAGGGACGTCGTCTGCGGTGTTGATTCGATGTCATCCATATCGAGCATCATGATGCGCGCACCCGGGCCCAGTCCACGCGACCGGCGCGGAGTCGCCGGCACCCGCCTCTAGACTCCGCGGCATGCCGCTGCAGAACCGCGTCGCCCCTACCGGCGAGATCCTGGCCGTCGCGGATCGTGGACTGCTCATGGGCAACCGCGGGTGTTTGCATACCCCAAGTCGCGAGCTCGGGGCAGCTCGCTGGCGATCGCGGTTGTGGATCTGCTGTGTGCTCAGCTGGCAGGGCATCCGGCGCGATCCGATGCCACCAGGACGCTGGACCGCGTTGTTCTTCCTCGATGAGGCGACCGCGCTCGCCGCTGGACACCGACCGTGCGCCTACTGCCGGCGAGCGGACTTCCTGGCGTACGCGCAGGCCTGGGCGCGCGCCGAGGGCCGGCCCGAGCGACGCCGGGCCGGCGAGCTGGACACCGTCCTGCATGCCGAGCGGGTGCAGTCGCGGACCCGGTCCCAGGTGACCCGGTGGGCGCAAGCCGACCGGCTGCCGGCGGGCGTCATGGTCCGCCACCGCGATGCCGTCGGCCTGCTCGCCGGTGATGCCTTCCTGCCCTGGTCCTTCGCGGGGTACGGACCCCCCACCGAGCGACCCGGGCGGGCCGAGCTGCTCACCCCGCCGGCCACCGTGGCCGCGCTGGCCCACGGCTACCGGCCGTGGCTGCACCCCAGCGCCGCCGTCGAGCATGGCCTGCGAGTGCTCGACCCGGCTGGATAGCGCGCTACCGCCGGCGCGGGCCCGCTGTACGGCCGGCGCGGGGCAGAACGGGTGGCCAGCGGGGTCGGCGAAGACCGGGCGGCTCCCGCCCTGATCCGGCGGCCGGCTGGCGCCGAGCCGCAACGCGCGCGCCGCCGCCTGCTCGCCGTCATCGACGTGCAGGTCGAGGTGGACCTGCGCCCGGTACGCCGAGTCCGGCCAGCGCGGTGGCGCCCCGTCCGACCGCTGGAAGGCCAGCACCGGGGCGTCGTCGTCGTCGCCGGCGACCAGCACGTACTCCGGCGAGTCCCGCTGACGTACGTGCAGGTCGAGCAGCTCGGAGTAGAAGCCGGCCAACATGTGCGGATCGGCGCTGTCGATGACCACCCGGCCGACCCGCCGGATCGGCAGCGGCCGGATCGACGTAGAGACAGAACGGGTGCCCGGCCGGGGCGGCTTCGTGTGGTTCACCACCTGCCTCGTCGTGGTCGCGAAGCCGGCTGAGGAGTTCGCCTTCGAGGTGACCACGTTCGGCCTGCCGGTGTCGCGATGGGGATACCGGCGCACCGCGGTCGGGCGTGGCACCGAAGTGACCGAGTACTGGCTCGACCGGCGTACCCGCGGCGCCCGCGTCCTCGGCCGGATCTTCACCGGACGCGTGGTGACCCAGCGGCCGCAGGCGAACCGCGACGGCATGCGCACCCTGAGCCGACTCAAGCAGGATCTCGAACGACCGAGCCCAGCTCGGCCCTGAGCGCCCCTACACTGTCCGGCGTGAGCAGCGAGCACCCCGAGCCGGGTCCGAACATCTTCATCGACCCCAGCCAGATGGCCGGCGTGTGGGCCAACTTCGCCCGGGTGAGCCACAGTCCCTACGAGTTCACCCTCGACTTCGTCCGGCTGGACTTCACCCAGGCGCCGCCGCAGGGGGTGGTGGTCGCCCGGGTGTCCCTCTCCCCGCTCATGGTGACCCAGCTGATTGACGCCCTCTCCGAGAACTGGGACACGTACGCGTCGAAGGCGATGCCGCGCGAACTCCACGATGGGTCCGGCGAGGGTGGACGAACCCCCGACTCCCCCAGCTGACGTCGTTCGCACGGCCGCAGTGGCTCCCCGGTGTTAGGAGGGGCACCCTTTACCACTGAATCCGTTAAGAGGGTGCCCCTGCCGGTCAATCCAGCCCGGGTGGACGGCGCCGGCCTGGCGCCGGCGCCGCGACCAAACGGTATGCCGGGCCGCCCGGGCGCGGGTCGGACACCGTGTGAGTCGCGCCCGGCGTTTGAGTACGGCTGATCGGCGAACCTAAGTACGGCGACTCAACCGGCGACATCGGCAGACACCGAGGCTCGTGTTGGTGGCACCCGCCCGTCAGACCGCACCCATGGAGATCTCGATGTCCATTGTGACCTTCCCCCGGCACACGGCCGCCGGCTGCTGATGGTGGCCGGCCTCGCCGCCGTGACCGCGTTGGCCGTGACCGGATGCCGTGGTGGCGCCTCCCCCGCCGCCGCACTATCCGCGAGCGCCGCCGCCAGCCCAGCCGCCACCCGGATCACCGACCGGTCGGCCGACGAGATCCGCGACGCCCCCTGCCCAGCCGAGCTGGGTAGGCAACGTTCGTCGCCGGCGGCGGGCCAGGGAGCGCGCGCGGAGCGAGCGGGTGCGAGCACCGCCTTCGCGAGCGGAAGGCGTTCGGCCCAATGCCCCGCGGTCAGGCGGGCCGAGCCAGCCGGAGCGCGTTGCGGGCCAGGACGCCGCGCTCCGCGCTCTGCACGGCATCGTGGAGACTCACCGTCTCAGTGACAAATCGGGCGGCACCGGTGCGGTCGAGCGTGGCCACGTGGTAGCGGGCTTGGCCGGTCGGCTCCTGCAAGCCGCTCACGACGGCCCGCCAGCCACCCGGTACCGGGGAGAATGTCGCTCGTCCACGGACGACAGTCCAATGGGGACGCTCGGCGAGGCCGTTGATGCTCCGGGGCAGGCGAGGCATGATCAACTTCCCATCAGGCGGAGGTCACCGTCGCCAGGCTAGCGCGATCGGGCCGGGTCGCCGCGCGGACACGCCGTCACCACGCTGCCATAACTGGACTTGCCCCAACTGGTTGCACGTGCAGACTGATCTGCACCACAGACCAGTCGGCATGGGAGTCCGTATGAACGATCTGGAGGCGGCCCGGCGGGTGACCGCCAACGTCTGGTTCTGGCAGGAACTGCGCTGGGCCCCGGGCGGCCTGGTCCTTCTGATCGTGGCGATGACGGCTCTGCTTCCGGCCGGCTGGACGCTTATCGTATGGCTCAGCTGGACCGGCACGCTGGCCCTCTGGTGGTACCTGTACCGGATGGCCGACCGTTACTACGCGCACCGGTTCGGGGTCGTGGTGGCACTGGCCGGTCAGCATCGGCGACGAGAGCGCATCAAATGGTTCGTCGCCTACCCGGCCGTGGCGGTGTCCATCTTCGTCGACCTGTTGGTCGCCCCGAAGATCTTCGTCTCCGGTGTGGTCTGGGCCGCGGCGCTGCTGGCCTATCGTGCGTCGACCGGGGGCGGACGTCCGCACTACGTCGTCGCCGCGATCCTGCTCGCCGCGCTCACCCCGTTACCGGCCCTCGGCGTACTCGACAATGGACGACCGATGGTCATCTTGTGGGCCATCGTGGTCGGCACGCTGTACCTGGTCCTTGGCGCCCTTGACCACCTGGAGCTGGCTCGCCGCTTCCCCTGGGCCACGAGCCGTGACCACACCGTTCGAGCGGCTCGCCGATCTGGACCGGCTCGTGCATGAGCCGGCCCGGCTGGCCATCATGTCCGCGCTGTCGGCCTGTGAGTCGGCCGACTTCCTTTTCCTGCAACGGATCACCGGGCTGTCCAAAGGAAACCTGTCATCACATCTCGGTCGGCTGGAAGAAGCCAACCTGATATCGGTGACCAAGGAGTTCGTCGGCCGGGTCCCTCGAACCGGGATCGCCCTGACCCCAGAGGGCCGCGAGCGACTCGACGGACACTGGCGCGACCTGCAACGACCTGGCCGTGACGCTCGCCGGTGGCGTCCGGGCCGTCCGGCGGCCGACAGTTGACCCGTTCTCGGCCAGCCTGGTCGGCCCTCACGCTGTCGTCGCGGGTGCGGTGACGCCCAGGTGGTCAGCGGGTGGCCAGGAAGTCGAGCACCCGCGCGGTGAGGAGGCCGGCCGCCTCCGCGTC
This sequence comes from uncultured Actinomycetota bacterium, assembly GCA_963753485.1. Classification (GTDB taxonomy): domain Bacteria; phylum Actinomycetota; class Actinomycetes; order Mycobacteriales; family Micromonosporaceae; genus CAWDLX01. The sequence continues at coordinate 702,740 of CAVWCL010000001.1, forward strand.
GTAGGACGGCAGGCTGGCGTCGGCGAACAGGTGCTGGTCACCCGGGTAGAGAAACAGCTCTGCGTGCTCGGCCGACTCGACGAGCGCACGGGCGGCGTCGATATCCCCGTCGTCCACGAAGAACGGGTCCGCGTCCATGGCGTGGATCTGCACCGGGACGTCCGCTGGCCAGATGGACCCGAACTCCGACACCGGCAGGCATGAGTGCAGCAGCAGCGCTCCGCGGGCGCCCGGCCGGGTCTGGGCCAGCTTCTGCGCCGCCATCACCCCGAGCGAGAAGCCGGCGTAGACGAGCCCGGGTGGCAGCTCGTCCGCGGTCCGCACACCGCGCTCGAGGAGCTCGCCAAACCCGATCTGCTTGGCATAGGCCAGACCGTCGTCGAGGCTGGCGAAGGTACGGCCGTCATAGACGTCCGGCGCGTGCACAGTGTGCCCAGCTCGTCGTAGTTCGTCGGCGAATGCGAGGAACCCCACCGTCTGCCCGTGCGCGTGATGGAACAGCAACACCTCGGCCATACGGCCCCCTTGCTCTCGGATGGGCGACCGGCATGGTGGTCGCGCCTCGTTCGCTACGGGTAAACCGTAACCCTTATTGCGGACGTTCTGCGTCCGCAAGCCGGCGCTTGGCTGTGCTGCCCAATGTGTTGAAGATCGCCACGACCACCGCGGCCGACACGGCCACGACGAGCACATCGGTGACGACCTCGACCGCCAGCTCCGTCCACAACGGAGCGTGAGCTTGACGAAGTTCCTCGCTGAGCGTGTCGGCGAGGGTGGCTGGCACGAAGATTGCCGTGGTCAGCACGACGACCGACCAGAAATGCCCGCGCACCATGCTGACGCTGCCGCGCAGCGCCGCCCAGACCCGGGCCCGTTCCAGACTCACCAGCGGGGTGGCGAGTGCGAGCCAGGCGAATGCCGCCAGACCGGGAAGGACCAGGAGCACCAGCCCGCAGAGCACCACCGCGCCCGTGATCAGGGAGACGGCGGCCAGGCGCAGGAGGGGCAACGCCCGCGCGATCGTCCACCAAGGCTGCGAGGGCAGGCCGAGTTGCTTATGCCGCACCATGTGCTCGGCCAGACCGGCGCAGAAGACCTCGCCGAGCACCGACATGGTCAGGACCGCGACGGCGATGCCCACCTTGACCTCGCCCGGTGCGGCCAGCCGGCTGAGCAGCTCAGTCGCGATCACCAGCGGCGCGACGGCCACCAGTGCCAAGGTGACGAACGCCCGCTTGTTGCGCCACCAGAGCAGCATCGCCGTGGCCAGCGTGGCACCGACGCGCAGCTGGCCTGTCTCGCCCGCCGATTCGGTCGGCAGACCCGGGCCGGCCACGCCATGCCCAACGCACGATCGCGCGGGCTGGTGACGACGGTCTGTGGCCACCCGGCCGCCGGGCCACTTCCCGGTCACGGCACCAGGCGCCCGGTGTTCGGCTTGTCGAGGTTGTCCAACGTCAGACCTTGACCGAAACTGACCAGCGGCAGCTCAGCGGGTACCCGTGATGAGACGTTCCCGGTTGAACGTTGCCGACACGATCCGCCACCCGAATCCGTCGAGGAGAAGCAGCACCGCGGCGAGGCCCAGAACCAGGCCGAGCGTCGTCTGTATCCCGCCGACCGCAATGACAGTGGTCACGATGATGGAGGGAAGACTTGCCAGCACGCTGAGCTGCGAAGCCACCCTCGGGTCACTCGAGCGGGCCGAGATGGCAATGCCGACCCAGATCGAGAATGCGGCCACGAGCGGCGTGAACAACACCAGGCCGAGCACGTCGGGGCCGCGCAGGACCGCGGCCGCTACCGGCGGCCGCGCCAACCGGTCGACAGCGAGGGCGAAGAGGGCGCAGACCCCGTACGAGACGGCCAGTGCCGGCATGAGGACCGCCAAGGCCTTGCCGAGCAGGAGCTCGTCGCGGGCGATCGGAGTCGAGAGCATCGGCTCCAGCGTGTCCTGCTGTCGCTCGCCGGCCACCGCGTAGGCGGCCAGGGTGCCCGGAACTATCGCGGGGATGGCCAGCATGTAGATCAGCGGATGCGCGTTCAGCAGCGAGCTCGATGCCGAAGCCGGCAGGGCGAATATCTCGATGAAGGGATAGATGCTGACAACCAGCGGCAGGATCGCCATCGACACCACGAGTTGGCGATTGCGCCGGTACTCGCGCAGCTCCTTGCGGGCGATCGCGCGCACTCGCCTCGAGCTCATGCTCATCGCCGGTCCGCCTTCTCGTCCTGGTCGACCAGCTCGAGGTAGGCGTCCTCGAGCGAGTGGTACGACTCGCGGATGGACAGCACATCGGCACCCGCGGCGACCAGAGCGCGGGTGACGGCTGGCGCGGCCACGATCGGGTCCGATATGACGAGGACATAGCTGCCGGGCCCATCCTGGTGCCAGCCGTCCACGCCCGGGAGGCCGGTGAAGACGCCGGCCGGCTCCGGGAGCTCGGCGAGAGTCCGCACCGCCAGTGTCCGGGCGAACAGCCGCTCGCGCAGCTCGTCCGGTCGGCCGATCGAACGCAGCGTGGTGTTCAGTACCGCGACCCGGTCGCAGAGCTGTTCGGCCTCGTCGAGGCGGTGCGTGGTAAGGAAGATCGTGACGCCACGTCGGCGGAGCTCCTCGATCAGCGCGTGCACGTCGCGGGTGGCGACCGGATCCAGTCCAGCGGTCGGCTCATCGAGGAACAGCACCTCGGGGTCGCTGAGCAGAGCTCTAGCCAGGGCGACCCGCTGACGCTGTCCCTTGGACAGGCTGGCGCAGATGTCGTTGGCCCGGTCGAGCATGTCGACCGCTCGCAAGGCATGGTCGATGCGGCGGCTGGGCTCGGGCACCCCATAGAGGTCGGCGAAACACTCGAGGTTCTCGACCACGCTCAACCGGCGATACAGACCCGGCGACTCCGGCATGATCGCGATCCGGCGGCGGATCTCCACGCCGTTGGCGGGCGTGAGCGGGAGTCCCGCGACGGTCGCCGACCCTGAGCTCGGCGCGATCAGGGTGCCGAGCGTCCGGACGGTCGTCGTCTTGCCGGAACCGTTCGGCCCGAGCAATCCGAAGACCTCGCCACGGCCGATCTCCCAGGACAGGTCTTCAAACGCGACGCGGTCACCGAAGCGCTTGCTCAGGCCGTGGGCGGACAGGGCCGCGGCGCCGTTCTCCCCGCGGTCCACGTTCTTCCGGCCGTCCAGTCCGTCCATGGCCGCCTCCCCGAGGGCCCGATCCATCCGCCGTGCCGCCACGGCCCGACCGGCGCTCTTCCCACGATGTGATATCACCATGATAGACTATCGATATCGACCGGTCAATGGTCAGCTCTACCTGCTGGCGACTTCGACCGCTTCACCCGCGCTGATGGGGGCGGGTCGCGACGTGAACAGCCAACGGGCGCCGCCGAGGTCGGACGCAATTGGGTTGTTCGATGCAGACGCGCGGGCGAGCATGGTCGGCGTGATGAAGGATCGGGTGTGAGGACGCCCCTTCAGGGCGGCCTGCCGCCGCTGGCTGCGGTGGCGGGCACCGTGGTGGAGATCGCCTGTGACGAGTCCGGGTTCTCTGGCACCAATCTGCTCCATGCCGGCACCCCGGTGATCACACACGCGAGCGTCGACCTGTCCATGGGCGAGGCAGTCGATCTGGTCACGGTGCTACGAGCCGGGTTCCGGGTCTCGCCGCACGAGTTCAAATCTGGGCAGTTCCTTCGCGACCGTGGCGCGGGCGAGGCGCTGGAGTGGTTCCTGGCGGCATTGACCGGACGGGCGCACATCCACCTGGTCGACAAGGAGTTCTTCCTCGTCACCCGGATCGTCGACCTGCTGCTGGCCGAGCCGTCCTACGCCGCCGGTACCCGGCTGACCCAGGACCACCGCCCGGCCGCCCTTGACCTCTACCGGGCCAGGCGCACGGCCGGGGGCAACTGGGATGCATTCCTCGCGGCCTTCGTCGAGCTGGTCCGGATCAAACGGCGGCATCCGGATCGCTGGGCTGTGGAGCGGTTCTTCCAGGCGCGGGATGCATTGCTACGACACGGGCTCACCGCACCGGCGGAGGCTGTCCTGGACGGGCTCACCCCGACCCGCGTACAGGCTGTACTCAGCAGACTCGACAGCGATGATCGAACGATCCCGCCGCCGCTGGAACCGATGCTGCCGGCGCTGGCTGAAACCGTCTTGTTCTGGAGCGGCGGACAGCGGCGGGTTCTGGTGATCCACGACGAACAGAGTGCCCTCACGGCCGACCGGTTGACCCGCCTCCAGCAGGTACTGGCCAACCGCGAACCGTCGCCGGCAGACGCCGACCAGGCCAGAGCGTTGCCGGCCGCAGTGTCGCCCCTGGCTGGGCTGACCATGGTCGACTCCCGCGACGACGCACGGGTCCAGGTCGCCGACGTCCTCGCTGGCGTTGCCCGACGGTTGCCGGGGACCGTCAACCACGCCCCGCTACAGCAGTTCGTGTCGCCGACCTCGCTGCGCGATCCCGAACAGTGATCCGCGGTCGCGTGTCCGGCTGCGGTCGTTGACCTTCCGGGCGCGGCTCAGGCGTGCGGGCCGACGGTCACGGTGCCCAACGTCAGCGTCGGCCTGGCAGCTACAACCGCGCCGACCAGTTCGACCTCGTCGTCGAGCTGCCGACGTTGCGTCGCGGTGAGCTCGCGCAGCGGTTCGACGGTGACGGCGAGTGTGCGGCCGGAGCGCTTCTGGTGCCACACCCCGCCGACCACGCCATCGACGAGCAGCACCGGGTAGTTGCCGGCCTGGCCCGTCGGGGTCAGCGCGCGGGTCGCGGCCACACCTGGGTACAGCCGCTCCCGCGGCTGACCGGCGACGACGAACGCGTCGAAGTAGGGCAGCAGGCGGATTCCACGGTGCGGCCGCCGCGGAGTCGCGGTGTCGCCAGCCGATACCCAGCCCGGCTCACCATCCAGCTCCACCAACTCCAGTTCGCCGGCCAGTTCGTCGAACAGCTCGACGCCGCGCCGCGCCGGGACGCCGATCCATTGGGCGAACTGCTGTGGGGTGGCAGGTCCGTAGGCGTAGAGGTAGCGCGTGACCAGGTTACGCAGCGCCGTGCCGCCGTCATCAGGGCGCAAGCCGGGCAGCCAGCGGTGCGGGTTGGTGTAGGTCACGTTGCGGCCCCGGTTGACTCCGAAGCAGAGCACGCCGCGGTGCGCGGCCGTGCTGGTGAGCTGGCGCCAACGCGGCCATTTGGTCTGGAACGCGTCCATCGTGCGCTCGACCGCCCAGGAGCCGGCCCGTTCCCCGATCGCCTCGGTCAGCTCGTCAACCGTGAGTTCGCTGTCGGCCAACGCGTCGCCGATGGCCGCGATGACCTCGTCAGCCTGTTCGGGGGTGAACCGCACCGGTTCGGGATGCGTCGGCACCAGCGATGGCAGGGCCGACAGCGCGCCCGTCCACATCGGCAGATCCACCGTGGACAAAAGGTGAACCGTGCCGCGAGGACCGAAGGTCTTGACCAGGGTGCGATCCATCCAGATGGCCCGCTGCACGTCGGCGCAGGTTCCCCCGACCAGGCGCCGTCCGATCGAGTACTCGGCTGCGCTGAGGACCTGAGCATGTGCTCCGCACAGCACGCCGGCGATGTCGGCCGGGCCCGGACCCGCGGTTGGTTCGGTCAACCTATGGCGGGCCATCCGCCGAGCCGTGACGCCGCTCCAGGTCAGCGAGGCCGGGACCGCGAACGTCGGACGCACGCTCACACATCCTCCCGACTGGCCCGGCATCGGTTCACAACGGGCGTTGCTCACCCGATGGCGCCCACAACATAGCCCCGCCGACCTGCGCGGAGCCGGGAACGGATACCTACCGGGGTGGCTGGCGCAGTTGCCAGGGCCTAAGATCTTCGGCGTGAGCTTTGACGTCGGCGCGGACGCTTACGGCCGGTTCATGGGCCGCTACTCCGAGCCGTTGGCGGCGAAGTTCGTTGCGCTGGCCCAGGTCATGAACGGGCAGCGGGCACTGGATGTCGGCTGCGGGACCGGTGCGCTCACGAGGGCACTGGTCGAGCGTTTGGGAGCCGGCGCCGTGTCGGCAATCGACCCGTCCGAGTCGTTTGTCGACTCGACTCGATCACGCTTTCCCACCGTCGACGTCCGGCAGGCCTCTGCGGAGCGGCTGCCCTTCCGCGATGACAGGTTCGACTCTGCTCTTGCTCAATTGGTCGTGCATTTCATGAAGGACCCTCTGGCCGGACTACGCGAGATGGCCAGAGTCACCCGTCGCGGGGGTTCGGTCGTGGCCTGCGTGTGGGATCACGCCGGTGGTGCTGGGCCGCTGGCTGAATTCTGGCGGGCGGTACGGAAAATCGACCCGCATGCGCGCGACGAGTCAGGCCTCGCTGGCGCCCGCGAGGGTCACCTCGCGGAGCTGTTCGCAGCGGCCGGATTGCAGCAGATCGAGTCGACTGTATTGACAGTCCGGGTGGGCTTCGCGAGCTTCAATGAATGGTGGGAGCCCTTTACCCTCGGCGTGGGCCCAGCCGGCGACTACGTCGCAGGGCTGGATACGACCCATCGCGACGAGTTGCGAGCCCGATGTGCAGAACAGTTTCCGCAAGGGGCGCCGTTCGACATCAGCGCCTCTGCGTGGACCGCGGTCGGCCGCGTGTAGCAACCAGCACAGGCCGGTGCCGGCGCATCGAACGGCTGACGGCAATCCGATATCACGCTGGACAACTGCACGACGTGGGGGGCAGCGTCGCGGTACGCGGGGTCGAATGGGGATGTCTCGATGCGACGGAAGGTGCGAAATGGCACACATCCGACCGTGGACCGGATGGCGGCCCCTCGCCTACGCCACCGCGATTGGCATTGTTGGTGCCATCACCGTCGCGCCGCAGCCCGCTTGGGCGGCGGTGACGGTAAAGGCCAAGGTGGACGCGTCGATCGAAATATCCCTCCCGTCCTGCACTGAGTTCGTATACGTCTATACCTCGGCCACCTTCGTGCCGAACGCCACCGAGGACACGGTGATGGTCTCCTTCGGCGGCCTGGGGGCGCCACCGGGTCGTGCCGGTTTCGGTGACGGTGGCGGCGGTGATGAGTTCGACTGGAACTTCCCGACCGCGGGGCTGGTGCCCGGCGTCGAGCTCACGGTCAAAGCGGACTGGGAGGCGCACACGGGCAACGGGCTGAGCCGTGGCTTCGCTACGGCGTCCGACACCGTGACAGTGCCGCTGCCGCCACCCGCACGCAAATACGACCGACTCCTCAAGTGCGCATTCGAAGACGAGTCCAGAACCCACGCCCGAATAGCCAGAGACCTCCGCGCGGCGGCCAAAGCGGTGCAGCCGTGTGCCGCCTGTCACGATCTGCTCATCGTATTGGCGCAGAACCAGGAGGCGTCGGCGGCGTTGGAGCACCGGCTGGCGCTGGATCCGCCGGATCCCAACTTCACCGTGCTGCCCACGGCGGTAGCTCCGCTGGCGCCGACGGTCCTCGCCGGGGCCGGCGTGACCGCACAGGTCGCGAGCGCAGCCAACGACTATCTCCACCTTATGGCTGACGTCATCGCAGAGTCTCGGGCCGCGCTCCAAGCGGTCGAACGGGCGCAGGGAGCACGCGTTGCCCACGATTCCACCTGGGAGCGACGCCAGAGCATGGCCGCGGCGGATTCTCTGAAGAGCATGGCAACTCGGCTCGCTGGCCTGCCAGCCTCACGTTCGCGCCTGGGTGCGGCCATGCATGCCGGTGGTTTCCCCAACCCGACTATTACCGACACCGACCGGGCCGCCGTCGTGTTCGACTCCCTCGGTTCCGGTCCGCCCAACCCCGATTGGCTTCGACAGCAGGTCGGGTTGACCGACGACCAGCTTGCCCAGATCGGCGCTCTGTTCGCCCGGGCGGACGAGGTGACGAACGGGCCTTCCCCCGTGCTGGATTCCTTCGACGATGCCGCGCTGGCCGAGGCTGACGCGGCCTTGGTGACCGCACTCAACGACAGCGTCGCCGCGTTGATCGCCAACCCACTGGTGGACTTTACCGAGCAGAACGGGACGCCGTCCCCGTCGCTGAGCAGCAGCCACACGACCCCGGGCCCGATGGTCAGCGAGGGTGCCAGCCTGCTCGGAAACAGCGGCTTCGAGACCCCTGCCCTGCCTGCCGGCACGGCGTTTCAGACCCTCAGCGCAGGCAAGGCGCCGGGCCTGGGCGCGTGGACGATCCAGAAGGGGTCCATCGACGTGGTCGCCTCACCCGGGGCCCAGGCCGCGACCGGCGGGCAATTCATCGACCTCAACGGCAACGACACCGCCAACGGGGGCGGCGTCATCACCCAGTCCGTCCCGGTGACCTCGGGCCATCGCTACCGGTTGTCATTCCAACTCGCCGGAAACCCCAACGGCGATCCACGCCAGAAGACCATCCAGGTCAGCCTCGGTTCGACCGTACAGACCTTCACGTTCGACACCACCGGTCACACCAACGACAACTTAGGCTGGACCACTCACTCCATCGAGGCCGATGCGCACGGTCAGGAATCGATGACCGTTACGTTTGCCTCGACCACCGAAGGCAGCCGCGGGCCGAATCTGGACAACGTGGTGCTCACCGACATCGGCGCAGCGTCCTCCGGCTTCCCGCTGTGGCTCATCGCGCTCATCGCGCTGGTGGTCGTGGTCGCGGCGGTTGTCGTTGTGCTCTACCTGCGTCGTCGGCGCCACGCCGCATCATCACAGCCCGCGACCGACACCTGACCTCCGTCCCGCCACTCCTGTCCAAGGTCACGAAGTAAGGTCCTCAGTGGACGATGTGGTCGACCACGGCGACGGGGGGCTGGCGCGCGGGCGGGAAGCCGCGTGTCAAACCACGCCGTCGAACCATGCAGGTCGGTACACTCTTCATCGAAACCGCTTGGTCGTACCGCTTGAGGAGACGAACATGGGTCCGACGATCCGCAGCCTGGTGATCACGGTGTCCGACCTGGACGCCGCCAAGAAGGTCTACACCGCGCTGCTCGGCGCGCCGCACACCGACCAGCCCTATTACGTCGGCTACAACGTCGACGGCTTCGAGGTCGCCCTGGCTCCAGGCGACGTGTCCGCCGGATCGGTGGCCTTCGCCGACGTCGAGGACCTCGACGCGACCCGGGAGACTCTGCTTGCCGCCGGTGCGACCGAGCGCGACGCCCCTCGACAGGTCGCTCCCGAAGCGCGGGTGTGCGTGCTTGTCGACGCCGACGGCCACCCGATCGGTCTGCGCGGCCGTTAGTAGCCATCGTGGTCGCTCACGCTGCCACGTCGCCGCCGAGGTCGCCCCACCACAACCGACCGCGACGAACGGGCCCGGAAGGCGCTCGCTGACGTGGCGCTGATTCTCGGCGTCGCCGCGCGCGTGACGTGGCGCCTTGTGCCATCCTCGGCTGATGAAGATATCGGACTTCGAGCGTCTTGTGGCCAGCCTGGAAGGGGTGAACGCCCGTACCCGCGACGGGTTGCTCGATTGCCGATACCGCGGCCGCTTGGTGGCGCGACAGCTCGATGAGACGCACGTGGTCATCCGTTGCTCGTTCGACCTGCGGGATCTCTTCCTCAACCAGTTCCCAGGAACATTCGCCGTACCACGACGCTTCGCGAAGCACATGATGATCGTGGCCGACTTGCGGACCGGGGACGAGGGCGCGATCGAGGACGCCGTGGTCGCCGCCTGGAAGCTCCAGACGGCAGCCGTACAGGAGGGCTGACATCCGTTCTCGTGGACGGCCAACCCCAACCACTCGGGGGGACGCTCACGTCATCTGCGGTCGAACGCGCCGATGTCCAGGCTATGCGCGACGAACGCGGCGGCGTTGCCGGCAGCCAGCTCGGGCTGGTAATGGATGTCCCGATCGAAGCCCCAGTCCGAGATGCCCTTGACCAGGATCCAGGGCACCCCTGCCTCGGCCGCCGCCGCGTACAGTCCATGTCCCTCCATCTCACCGCCGATGGCAGACCGGTGGTTGGTGCGCAATGTGTCGCGGTACTGGCGGGAGGCGACCAGCGTGCCTGAGGCGAGCATGAGTCCAAAGTAGACTTTACCGCCCGGCCAGTCCATCGATGCGGCCCGCAACCTGGCCACCATCACGCTGGGCGCCGGCACCCGGTCGCCCCGGATCTCTTCCAGTTCCTCGCCCGATGAGCTCTCGTACTTTTCCTTGTGATCCAGGTCGTAGACCGAGGTCGACACGAGCACGTCGCCGAGTTGTTGGGGTGGCGAGTTGTCATCGCGCAGCCCGTAACACGTACCAATCATCAGGACGTAGCTGGGTCTCCACCGCCGGATCACGTCGGCGGCGGTCAGGGTCGAGCCGCCTGGCCCGCTCGCGCCCAGCCGCGGGCACTGGACCAGCGCGATCGTGACGTTGCCGTGGATGCCCAGTTCATAGATCACGTTGATGTGCTCGAACGATCGCTGCGGTAGCGCCCCGGTCAGCGCGGAGATGGCGGCGAGTACCGCGTCCCGCTCGGTCGGCGTGGCCGTCAAGAGCAGCACCCGGGTCTTGGTCACGACTGCCCTCACGTAGTCCTGCGCCCGTTTGGTCGCCGCGCGCTGCGCCGTGATGGCCAACCAGATCGCCGTTGCCGCCACGAGAACACCCACGGCGCCGACCAGGCTCGTCAGCCAGCCGATCGCGAAGGCTTGACCGGTGGCGGGCGTGAAGCCACCGTCCTCGAAGTACAGCCGTGAGGCGAGCCAGCGCAGGGCCGAACCGAACGTGGCCGGCCGGCCGACGCAGGCGGTCGCCGCGCAGGCGGCGGCTTCCCACCGGCTCACCAGGTACGCGCAGATGGTCAGGATGACCACCGAGCCGACGAGGTAGTGGAAAAAGAAGCTCCCCCGGTCCCGGATTGGTTCGCGAGTGCCGGTCACCGGCCCGGTAGGCGCCCTCAGCACGACCTTGGCGTCGGGGCCAAACGGCCTACCCATCACCGTCTCCACCACCATTCGCATGGACCGGGTGGTGACTCCCCCGGTCAGCACGACCAGTACCGCCCGCACGTCGATCGAATCGCTCTCGCCACCCAGATGCTCGGCCGCGCCACGGATGTCAGCCCGGACCAGGTCGTGCATCCGCTGGGCCGCCATCTCGACCAGCTGCGTGCCGCCATGCTCGGCCGTGTGGTGCAGTAGCGGGATCCACCAGTGGTACCCGGGCAGGGAGTCCTCGGCGATCTCGTCGTCGCTACGCTGCCGTGCGCCCATCACACGGCGTACCCAGTTCAGTTGTACGAGCCCGCCGGCCGCCAGGAACAGCGTCACGTACGCCATCGCCGCGACCGACATCCAGATCGCCACCAGACCAGCGCCGGTCAGCCGGAACACGATGACCGCGGCCACCAGCGCCAGCACCGGCGGCACCGCGAGGAGGAGCAGATCCCACCGCCGGTCAAGCAGCCGCAGGAACCCCAGGCGCACTCCGGCTCTGTGCATCGGCTGACGCAATGCGGCCGGGCGCTCCAGTACGGCGAAGCTCTCGCTGGATCGCCAGACCAGGCGACCCTCGGCGGCGGCGAGATACAAACCGAGCGCGAGCGGGCCACGACTGCGGACCAGGCCCAGTACGCTGCGCGGGCGCATGACCAGCATCGCGGCCCGGCCGAACTCGGCGCGCCGCACCGACCCGGCCGCGGTTGCGCAGTCGGCGAATGCCAACTCGGCCTCGCCTGCCTCAACGATCAGGTCTGGCATGGCGAGTCCCCAGCGGACTCACCATGTTTCACGACGGTGAGGACGATGTGCGTGCTCAGCCCCGGGCTGGTGTAGGGGACCACCGACTGTCCGATCACCACCCAGTTCCGATCGATGATGGCGACCCGATGCTGGCCCGTACCATCCGTCGAGGTGATGACCAGGAACCCGGCAGCGCGCAACGCATCCTGCGAGGCTTGCAGTTCGGCGCAGATGACATTGGGCACCACACCGCGCGGGGTACGGACCGGCACGTACTGGTCGGTGCCCTTGCGGACCTTGAGTACGATCACGGTCTGGGCACCGGCGATCTGCCCAGCACCCGGGCTCTGCTCCTGCACCAACCAGTTGTCTTTGTTCAGGATCACCCGGCTCTGCGGGCTCGCGTCGGTCTCCTGCCAGTTGCTGAACCCCTCGCCCGTCAGCACCGCCTCGGCCTCCGGCAACCGCAACCCGGTAACGCTCGGTACCGGCTGACCGGCCTCGCCCGGCGTTGGCGTCGACCTGGACACCTGGGCCGTCGGTGTCGCGGTCGCGACCTGGTCCGAGTCACCGAGGCTGGACCGACCACCGCTCTGGGAACAGCCGATCGACCCGAGTGCGAGTACGCCGATGGCGAGACACGTCATGAGCCGGCCAGCCGTGCGAATCACGGACCACTCCAAGGTGAGCTGACGGTCACGCGTCCGGGTGACGCTCGGACCTGCTCCTTCCGATTCTGTACCCGGCTGTCCAGGAGCGTCACCGGTGCCGGCGCCGGAAGACGGAGACACCGCGCGCCATGCGGTCGCGTCGGACCGCCGGTAGCGTCTCCGGTAGGACATCCTCGGCGTCGCTCCGCGAGGAGGGAGACATCATGACCGGCACGGCATTGGACGTCGCGTTGGCCTACCACCGCGCGTGGACCGGCAAGGACCTCGACTCGGCGATGGGCCATGTCGCCGACGACGTCGTGTGCGACGCCCCAGCGGGTCGCATTGAAGGCATCCGGGCATACCGTGCCTTCCTGGCGCCCTTCGCCGGACAGTTGCTCATCAGAGCGGAGATGATCGCCGCATTCGGGGACGACAACACGGCCGTCCTCGTATACGACACCGAGACGATCCCGGCCAAGAGCGCGCCGGCGGCCGAGTGTGTCACCGTTCGCGACGGCAAGATCGTCTATAACCGGTTCGTATTCGACCGCACACCCTTCGACGAGTTCCGCCGGCAGGCGGCACCGTCGACTCCCTGAGCCGCCCAATGGGGCGCTCACCGATCGGGGCTGGGCGGACGCTGGCGTCGCGACTCCACCGCCAGGGTTCCTTATGGAGAGGGGTTGATGAGGACGGTGGCCGAACCGGACCACGTCACCGAACCCGGCCACGGGTCGTACGACATTCCGCCCGACCAACTGGCCGCCGCGCGGTTCCTGCTCGCGATGCGGGAGGACGACAGCGCCGAGATGTGGCGGGTCCTCATGTCCACCAGCACGTTGCCGCTGCTCGCGGGGGTATCGGTGCTCGCGCTCGCATTCGGTGCCGGCCACTATGGCGACCAGCGGTTGGACGGGGTCCTACGACTGATCGCCCTGGACGCCGACGGGGGCGAGCTCACCCTCCCCGAGCACAGCTGAGCCGACGACATCACCTGCGCGACACGACGCGGAAAACCCCGTGCCCGGGTGCCGGACGATGGCTAGGTTACCCAGATGAGCGCAACCCGGATCACCAGACCGTACCTACAGTTCCTCTCCGATCCGGCCGACTTCCTGGCGCAGGCGCATGACCGCTTGGCCAGCGACCCGGTAGTGAGCACGGTGGTGACCACGGTTGCCCACCGTTTGCTGTCCCAGCGGGCTGACGGGATCGCGCAGCCGGACGACACTTGGTGGCTGGTGGTCCGGGACGAGTCCGGTGCCGTGGTCGGGGCGGCGATGCGAACGGCGACCTTCGCGCCCTACCCGCCGTTCCTGCTGCCGATGCCCGACGAAGCGGCCGTGTCTCTGGCCAACGCGTGGCACGAGCGCGGTGAGGAGGTGCTCGCGGTCAACGGTGCACTACCCGCCGTCGAACTGTGTGCGGCCGAGCTGGCCCGGCTCGGCGGGGGCCGGGTCGAGGTCAGCCAGCACACGCGGCTACACGAACTCGGCGAGTTGACCCCGCCGGCACCGGTGCCCGGCCGCTTGACGGTCGCGACCGAGGACGACCTGGAACCGGTCATGGAGTGGTTCGGGGCGTTCATGGGCGACGCCGATGAACAGGCCGGGCGCCCGCGCGGTGCCAGTGCCCACGAAGTCCCCGACCACGCGGAGATGCAGCGCCGGCTACGAACCGGACGCATATGGTTCTGGGTCGACGAGACCGGGGAGCCGGTGCATCTCACCGCCGCCAACCCGCCGTCGTTCGGGGTGGTCCGGGTGGGTCCGGTGTACACGCCGCCGGCCAGGCGCGGGCACGGCTGGGCCAGCAATGCCGTGGCTGAGGTTTCCCGGCTGATCCAGGCCGAGGGCGCCCGGGCATGCCTGTACACCGATCAGGCGAACCCGACCTCAAACAAGATCTACGCTGGGCTCGGATACCGGCCGGTCGTCGACATGGCCAACCTTGTCATCGTCCGGTGATGCCTCACGCGCGCGGTCAGCCCTTGGAGCCGTCCGGTGGGAAGATCCGGTCGCGGAGGTGTTCGGGCACGACCTCAGGCGCCTGGTCCGCGTAGTGGATCTCCAGGTCGAATGAGGCTGGTGTGTCCATGCACGATCGTGCCAGGACGCATCGCCGACGGCACGACCGGTACCGTGACGCCCATGCGTCGTGATCGAGGGCCGATCATCATCGCGGGAGCGACCGCGGTCGTCTCGGGTGGGCTGCTGGCGCTGGGAATCTGGCGCGGGTGGCTCGGCCCTGACGTCGGTCGCGGCGCGAACTTCTGTGAAGCGGCGCGGGGATGGGCGGTTCGGCAACCGGCCAACACCTACAGCAATGCCGGCTTCGTCGTCGCCGGCCTGCTCATTGCCTGGCACGCGGGCGTACGGGAGAAGGTCGGCACCACACTGTCGGCGCACCGCCACCTGGCCACCGCCATGGCCTGCCTCGTCGTTCTCCTCGGACCAGCCAGTGCGGCCATGCACGCCACCCAGTCCGCCATCGGTGGGCACCTCGACCTGTTGAGCATGTACCTCGTTGCCTCCTTCGCCGTCGCCTACGCCACGATGCGGTGGCTGCGTGGCGGCCTCTGGCTCCTCAGCGCAACCTTCGCCGGCGGAGTCGCGTTCTGCGAGGTCGTCGGCTTGTGGGGTGCTGGTATTCCGGTGGTGATGTACTCGGGCAACGCGGCGTTCGCACTCCTGCTCGTCGTCGCCACCGTCGTGGAGGTGCGGATCATGCGCCGGGGCGAGACCCGGGTGCAGCGCGGGTATGCCTACGCCGCATTGGCGTCGATCCTGACCGCCTTCGCGATCTGGAATGCCACCAAGGCCTGGCTCTGCAACCCTCACTCGTTGATCCAGGGTCACGCGATCTGGCATGTCTTGGACGCGGCGGCGACCTACTTCCTCTACCGGTACTACGCCAGCGAAGAGGTCCTTGGCGCACCGACGGGGGGCGACAGTCCTTCCGGGACGGGTCGGAAGTACCTGACCACTCTCCCGACCCGGGCATAGATTCTGCTCAGTTACGCCGATCCTCAACGTCTCGCGGGCGGGGGCGTACCATGATCAAGGTCCGTGCAGCCGCGATCGCGGCGTTCGTCATGCTCGCCCTCGTGGCCTGCGGACGGCCCGCGTCGCCCGGGGCCAACCAGACAACACCCCAACAAGTCCCCACGCCGGGGAGCGTCACGCCGACGCCTACGCCTACGCCGACGCTCACGCCCTCGCCGAGCACCAGCACGCCTCGGCCAACCACGCCTCGGCCAACCACGCCTCGGTCGAGCGCGACGACACCTGCGCCGCCCTTCCCGGCCTCCCTGCGCGGCAAGGATGTCGAGCGGATCCCGACATCCAGCAAGATCGTGGCGCTGACCTTCGACGCCGGTGCCAACGCCGACGGTGTCTCGTCGATCCTGACGACCCTGGCCAAGGAGCACGTCACGGCGACGTTCTTCCTCACCGGCCATTGGGTCAGCGTCTATCCGAGCCAGGCCCGGCTGATCGCAACCGGTGGTAACCGGCTCGGCAACCACTCAGTCAGCCACCCGTATTTCACGGACCTCACCAACGCACAGATCGACGCCCAGCTCTCCGGTGCCGCGACGACGATCAGGAACACCACCGGCAAGAGCCCGGCGCCGCTGTTCCGCTTCCCGTACGGCGACCGCGATGCGCGCACGATCGCGACCGTCAACGGGGCCGGATATGTATGCGTGCGGTGGACCGTGGACAGCCTCGGTTGGCAGGGTACGCAGGGCGGGACCCGGGACGCCTCCTTCGTGGCCGCACGAGTGCTGGCCGCCGCCACCCCGGGCGAGATCGTGGCAATGCACGTCGGCTCCAACCCGGACGATCATTCCACACTGGACGCCGCCGCCCTGCCCGCCATCATCGCTGGCCTGCGCGCCAAGGGTTACACGTTCGTGACGCTCGACGCGCTGCTGACGTGAAGGCAGCCGACCGGCTGGGCACGACAGGCACTTCGGCCCTTCACCCCGG
This sequence comes from uncultured Actinomycetota bacterium, assembly GCA_963753485.1. GTDB lineage: Bacteria > Actinomycetota > Actinomycetes > Mycobacteriales > Micromonosporaceae > CAWDLX01. The sequence goes on from CAVWCL010000001.1 coordinate 719,042, forward strand.
ATGGATGCCGCGCAACCGTCGAGGCATGATTACGCAGCCCTCGGTGTCCCCTGAGCTCGAGGCGATGCTCGAACACTGGGTATCCGCCGGAATCGTCACGAACGAACAGGCTGACCGGATCCGGGCCGACTCGGCGGCAACCACCGCGCCAGCCGCGCCCGGCCGGTCCCGCGCCACCTCGCTGGTGACCGAGGCGATGGGTTACCTGGGCGGGGTCATCGTCCTGGTCGGCTTGGGCCTGGCCACCGGTTGGTTCTGGAGCGATCTGTCGACGCCGGCGCGGGTCACGCTGGCCGCGGTTGTCGCGGTGCTGTTGTCGGGAGCCGGTGCCGTGGTCCCCACGAGTCTCGGCGAGATCGGCATTCGGCTGCGGTCGGTGCTGTGGGCGAGCGCGGCCTTCGCGCTCTTCTCGTGCCTGGCCCTGCTCGGGGGTCAAGGTTTCGGCTGGGACGGCAACGACGTGATGTTCTTCGCCGGCGGCGGAACAACCGTCGCCGCGGCCGTGCTGTGGGCCATTCACCGCCACGTCCTCCAGGAGGCCGCCGTGCTGACGTCACTGCTGGTCAGCGTCGCCGCGATGACCACGCTCCTATCGGACCACGTCCTCGCCGAGATGACGTCGGTGTGGGCCGTGGGTGTCCTGTGGTTCACGCTCTCCGCCTTCAGCGTCCTGCAGCCCCGGCGGACCGGCATGGTGCTCGGTGCCATCGCCGCCATCGTGGCGTCGATGACCCTCGAGAGTGAGGGGTGGGGCACGGCCATCGCGATGCTGACGGTGGTGACGCTGGTGGCGGTCGCGGTCGGCGTGCGCGACCTGACCCTGCTCGCGGTGGCATCGCTGGGCATGCTGGCCGTGCTGCCGCCGGTCATCGTCCGGTACTTCCCAGGGATGCTGACGGCCGCGCTGGCGCTCGTCGTCGTCGGACTTCTGCTCGTGGCCGCGGCCGTGTACACGGCGCGCCGGCGGCGGCCACTCACGATCCCGGCCCACCGCTGAGCCGCTCGTGCTGAGCCTCGTTCAGTCCGACGTGTCGACGTAGAGGCAGAACGGGTGGCCGGCTGGATCCAGCAGCACTCGCACGGTCTCCTGCGGCTGGAAGGCGGCAACGGTGGCGCCGAGCGCGACCGCATCGGCAACCGCAGCCTCCAGGTCCTCCACCTCGATGTCCAGGTGCATCGTCATCCGCTGGCTGCCGTCCCGGGGCGGCCACACCGGTGCCGTGAAGCCACGGGCGACCGGAGCATGGGCGACGCCCAGTCAGTTCGTGGGCGCCGCGGGCCGGCCATGGGCCAGCTCATCGAGGGCGTGCAGGGTCCAGCTTTCGACGTCAGCCTTGCCAACCCCCAGCGCGGTCAGAACCTGAGCGCCCGGCTCGTCGCGAGCTTCAAGCAGGCCCAGCAGAATGTGCTCGGTGCCGACATAGTTGTGCCCGAGCCGCAGGGCCTCCCGCACGATCAGTTCATGCACCTTCTTCAACCCGGCTGAGAAAGGCACGTGTTTCGCCGTCGGTTCGCCGGCCGGCGGCAGCGCGGCCGTGGCCGCGCCGGCCAGGGTGGCCTTCCCCACCCCGGCCGCCTCGATCGCTTGGCCGGCAAGCCCTTCCCATTCGGTGAGCAGCCCAAGAACCAGGTGCAAGCTGGTGACCTCGTGATGGCCACGGTCGCGAGCGTCATTCTGCGCCTTGAGCAACACCACTTTCGCGCGATTGGTGAAGCGATCCATGGAGCTGTCGCCGGCTACGAAGCGTTTCTGGGCCGCCTGTTTGGTCACGCCCATGCTCTGCCCGATCATCGTCCACGACGCACCCCCTCGACGTGCCTGGTCGACGAAGTGGCCGACAAGGTGGTCGGCAAGCTCCCCCAGGTGGTCCGCGAGTGTGCATGCCTCGGCGAGGTGGTCGAGGGCGGTTCCATCCGGATGCCGTCCCTTGACCTGAGAGATCAGTTCATCAAGTGTCATGCGGTCAACCGTAGGTTGACCACGAACATTCGTCAACCCTGAGTTGACGATCCCGCAGACGCGGCGGCCAGCAGTCGCTCGCCGATGACCCGGGCGGCCTTCTGCAGCTCAGGGCAGGTCACAATCCGGTACGACGCCGGGATCGCCGCAAGCTGCACGGCGTACCACCACGGGTTGCTGGTGCTGCCGACCAGTCGGGTCGTCCCCTCGTCGAGCGGCTCCAGCCGGCCGGCGGCCCGAGGAATGCAACGCCGTACGGCGTCGACGGGTGCATCGATGACGACGTCCACCTCGTACTCCCAACCAACGGCGAGATGTTCCTCGAGCATGGCGACCGGGTCGAGGTCGGCGGGTGGGTTGACGATGTGATCGAGCACCTCCACGGTGCGGACCCGGTCGATCCGGTACGCCCGCCGAGCATCCGCGCTGCGGGACCGGCACAGCAGGTACCACCGGCCATGGCGGACGACGACCGCCCACGGATCGACCTCCATGACCCACTCCGAGCCGGCTTCGGAGCGGTAGCCGAGCCGCACCTGCCGGCGGTTCAAGCAGGCCTGAACGAGAGTGGTCGTGGTCGCGGGATCGGGCCGGGCGGCACCCCGGTCGGGGGCCGGGGCCGTGGTGCGACGGACCGCCTCGGCCTGGGCGGCCACCGACTCCGGCAAGGCCCGCATGATCTTGCCGAGCGCGCTGCCGACGAGATCGGCCGGATCGGTCGGGTCGTGGTGGCCATCGAGCACGGCCATGACCAGGCCGAGGGCCTCGGCGGCGGTGAACACAAGGGGCGGCAACCGCACACCGCGGCCGACGTAGTAGCCCCCGTGCGGCCCGCGCACGGATTCGATGGCGATGCCGGCCTCGCGAAGGATTCCGACGTACCGGCGGGCGGCCCGTCCCGAGACGCCGAGCTTGTCGGCGAGCCGGTCCGCCGTGATACCCGGGCTGTTCTGGACCATTTCGAGCGCCAGCAGCGCTCGTGCGGCAGGGCTCGCATCGGGCTTCACAGCATCCTCAGTAATCCGGAAGCAAAACGTCCGGAACTGAATCTAGCACGGGCCGGTCATCGGAATAAGGCGAGCCGACAACCGGGTTGATCTCAGTTATGCCGTTGAATGGAGAGTACGAACCAAGCCCGGCCACCTGGGCCAAGGATCAGGTCGACCGGTACGAGCGATCGGGCGGAACCGACGGAGTGACCTTGCGCGGGCGGCCGGTCATCGTGCTGACCTCAACGGGTGCCCGCAGCGGAAAACTGCGCAAGACCCCGTTGATGCGGGTGGAACACGACGGCCGCTACGCCGTCGTCGCCTCACTGGGCGGCGCGCCGAAGCACCCGGTATGGTACTACAACCTGGTCGCCCATCCCCATGTCGAGCTCCAGGACGGACCGACCAAGAAGGACTACCGGGCGCAGGAGGTGTTCGGTGGCGAACGCGACGCCTGGTGGCGACGAGCGGTCGACGCGTGGCCCGACTACGCCACGTACCAGGAAAAGACCAGCCGGGTCATCCCGGTGTTCGTCCTGACGCCGCTCGACGGGCCCGCTGAGTCCCACTGACCGTGCCTGCGACCGCTCCGGTCTGGACGCCACGAAGCGACCCGACGGTAAGCCTTGCCACAAGAATCGGGACGGGACGAAGCGATCGGCGCGAAACGATTAACCTGCACCGTTGTGGAGTTCTTCCTGCTGGGACCCGTCGAAGCACGCAGCTCGGACCGGCCGGTTCAGCTGGGCCGGCGCCGGGAACGGTTGCTGCTGGGCGTCCTTCTCCTGGACGCCGGCCGTCCGATCTCCATCGATCGCCTACTCGACCTGCTCTGGGAAGACGACCCGACACCCGCGGCCCGGGCCAGCCTGCACAGCCACATCGCCCGCCTGCGGTCGGTCCTGCAGGGACATGGCATTGCCATCGCCACCAGAGGCGGCGGGTACGTCGCCGACGTCGATCCGGCGGCCGTCGACGTTCACCGGTTCCGCCGGCAGGTGCAGCGCGCTCGGGAGATGGCCGATCCCGACCGGCGGGCCGGCCTGTTGCGCCACGCGTTGGCTTTATGGCGTGGGCCGCTGCTGGCCGATGTTGCCGACGATCGGCTCCGCGATCGCATCGGCGCCGATCTGGTCGAGCTGAGGATTGCGGCAATTGAGGCCCGAGCCGAGTCGGACCTCTCCTGCGGCCGCCACGCCCAGGTGGTGCTCGACCTCGCCGGCCCGGTGGCGGCTGAACCAACCCGGGAGCGCCTTACCGGCCTGCTCATGCTGGCCCTGTTTCGCAGCGGCCGGCAGGCCGACGCGCTGGCCGCGTACGAGCGCATCCGACATACCCTCGACGAGGAGCTCGGCCTCGTCCCGGCGGCTGACCTGAGCACCCTGCGCGAGCAGATCCTGCGCGGCGATCCGGCCCTCGACGCGCCGGTGGCAGCCGACCCGCCCGAGCACCGTCGGCGCTTCCTGCCGCGGGACGTGCCCGACTTCACCGGCCGGACCGCCGCCCTGCACCAGTTGGACATGCTGGCTCAGTCACGCCTGGCCGCGCCGGCAATTGTCATCACCGCCATCGCCGGTACGGCCGGCGTGGGCAAGACGGCACTCGCGGTCCACTGGGGACACCGCATCGCCGGTCGGTTTCCGGACGGTCAGCTCTATGTCGACCTGCGCGGGTACGATCCGCGTCGGCCGGCGAGCCCGATCGACGCACTCGCCGGGTTGCTGCGCTCACTCGGCGTCGCTGCGGAACGGGTGCCGACCGACCAGGACGAGGCCGCTGCGCTGTTCCGCTCCATGCTGGCCGACCGGAGAGTCCTCATCCTGCTCGACAACGCCCGGTCGGCGAGCCAGGTGCGCCCGCTCCTGCCGGCGAGCCCGACCTGCCTCGTCGTCATCACCAGCCGGGACGCGCTCAACGGCCTCCTGGCGCGCGACGGCGCACGACGACTCGAGCTCGACGTCATGACCCCGGCCGAGTCGGTCTCGCTCATCACCCGGATTGCCGGTGAGCGTCGGGCGATCGCGGACGAGCAGGCGCTTCTTGAGCTTGCCGAACTCTGTGGCCATCTGCCGGTTGCGTTGCGCATCGCCGCTGCGTCGCTCGCTGACCGTCCAATCACGACGGTTGGCCAGCTCGTGTCGGAACTGCGGCAGCGTGGCCGGATGGCCGGGCTCGAGCTCTCCGACGATCCGGCGAGTTCGGTTCGGGCGACGTTCGGCTACTCCTTGGCCGCACTGCCCGAGGCGGTCCAGCGGGTGTTCGCGTTGCTGGGTTTGACCGCCGGCGGGCAGTTCGGTGCCGAGGCGGTGGCCGCCCTGTGCGACATCAGGGTCGAACGGGCGGCTCAGCACCTGTGCCAGCTGGCCGAGGCGCACCTGATCCAGGAGATTGCTCCTGATCGGTACGCGATGCACGACCTGCTGCGCGAATACGCCTCCGACGTGCTGACCGCCACCACCGATCCGGGGCAGGTGCGAGCGGCCATCGAAACGCTGCACGCGTGGTATCTCGGCGGCTGCGACGCCGCAGCCGAGTTGCTCTACAAGCAGATGGTGCGGCTACCGCTGGACGGCGTGGCGGCTGATCGTCGCCCCGCCTTCGACAGCCCCAGCGCGGCGCTGGCCTGGCTCGATGTCGAGTGGACCAACCTCGTCGCCTGGTTTCACGCCATGGCCCCGCACTCGCCCCGGCTGGCGTGGTTGCTCGCCGACGCACTGCGCGGATACTTCTGGCTGTCCCGACTCAACGTCGAATGGCTCGATATCGCCACCGCCGCGCTGTCGCTCGCCCAGTCGGCCGGCGATCTCGCCGCCGAGGCGGCGGCCCAGCTCAGCCTGGGCAACGCGTACCTCAACCAGAACGCCCTGGGCCGCGCGGTCGACCACTACCTGGCCGCGGTTGAGACCAGCCTCGCCGCCGGCTGGCGCGCCGGCGAGGCGAGCGCCTTGAACAACCTGGCCACACTGCACTGGCTGCGCGGCGAACTCGACGCGGCCGAGCTGCGACTGCGTCAGGCATTGCAGCTCAACCGGAGCATCGGCCGCCGCCTGGGCGAGGCCCGCCAACTCAGCCAGCTCTCCCAGCTCGCGGTCGAACGAGGTCGGCTCACCGAGGCACTCGAGCTGGCTGAGCAGGCGCTGGAGATCGAGACAGCCCACGACTCCCTCGCCGGCCAGGTCAAGGACACAATCGCCGTCGCTGTGCGGCGCCACCTGCTCGGCGACTCCGCCGCCGCGCAGACCCTGCTGATCGGCGCTCTGACCCAGGTACGGGTCATGGGCGAGTCCCGCGGCGAGGTGGACGTGCTGGGATGGCTCGGACTCGTCCTCGCCGATCTCGGCCGCAGCGAGGAGGCGGCCGGTTACGCCGGCGCCGCGCTCGCGCTCGCGCAGCAGGTGGGCGATCCGCACAGCATCGCGCCGGTGCTGAGTGTCCTCGCCCTCATCGAGCATCGCCGTGGTCACCTCGACGAGGCCGAAGCCCACTGCCTGCAAGCGTTGCAACTCGCCGACGCCGCCGCCGACCGTTATCCGCGAGCCATGGCCCTCGTCGAGCTCGGCCGGGTCCAGCTCGCACGTGGCCAGCTGCCCGAGGCGTTGGCCACCGCGACCGAAGGCTGCTCGATCGCCCAGGCGGTTGGGTATCGGCTCATCGAAGCCGACGCACTGACCGTCATCGCGCGGGTCAACGCCGCACTGGGCCGGCGGAGCGACGGCGAACGCTCGGCGCGTGAGGGCCTGGCCATCTACCGCGAAGCCCCCTGCCCCATCGGGGTCGCCCGTGCACTCGAAGCCTTGGCCGCGACCACGAGCGTCGATGCCGAGCTGCACCGGGCCGAGGCCAACAAGATCCTGGCCGGCCTCGGCATCGCCGACGCCGCCATCTTGTAAGCGCTCCGACGGACACGCCCCCACCGTGCCGGCATCGCGCTCCGCCGGCCTGCAGTGACCGAAATGGAGAGCCGCCGAACGCCCATCGCCGGCAATCCGCTCCGCCCACTGCAGATGATCGGCCCTCCCACCGCAGATGATCGGGCCGGTACGCGCGAATGTGCAGTCTCGGACGGAGCCCGCGTACGGAGATCGCAGTGATACGCGCGAAGGTGCAGTCTCCCTGGGTGTGCCTTCGCATCCGAGCGCCTCACACCGATGATCCTCGCGACTGCGCCGGGGGTGGGTTGCGCCGCCCGCACGACAAGGTACCAGCGCCAGGGGCCACACCATGCCCCGCCGCGTCCCGCGGCGTCGCCTATGGACAGTCCGGGGCCCGGCAGTTCCGACGGGATCTGTGCAGCTCGAAATCGCGTGAGCTGATTGCGACCACGCGGTACTCGACCGGACGCAGCGGTCCCCGTTGCCAATAGCGGCGGTCGCGCTCCAACTCCCGCTGGGCGTCACCGGGAGTCCGGCTCAGCGCGAAGTAGTCGTGGCTGCCGTCCGGCCACTGGCGGCGCACGGCGTACCCGTCCACCCTCAGACCACGATGTGTCGGGAGACTGGCCGCCCGACGTGTCGAGCGCCGAGCTCTCCGGCCAGCCGGGAATGGCGGTGGGGCATCGGCCCGGGTCGTTCGATCATGTGTTGTATAGTACGCGTGTTCGACAGTTTCCTCAAGGGCAGGGATCGCTCGTCGACGATGTCGGGTGACGAGTTTCGCGGCGAGTCGGGGGGCATAGCTGGCGGCCGCCACCCCACGCTGAGCCGCGCGACCACGATCCGCCGAGCCACCGGCGGCTGCTCGCACCGGTCGACGCTTAATGGGTTGAGATGCGGGTGGGGCCCGGGTAATGTCCCTGCGCCCGTCTGACTGGACGATCCGGGAGGAAGGACGAGACATCAAATTTGTGAGCGCGAGGAGCGAGCGGGTGCGAGCCCCGCAGCGCGAACGAAAGGCAAGCACAGTGAGCGCGAGGAGCGAGCGGGTGCGAGCCCCGCAGCGCGAACGAAAGGCAAGCACAGTGAGCGCGAGGAGCGAGCGGGTGCGAGCCCCGCAGCGCGAACGAAAGGCAAGCACAGTGAGCGCGAGGAGCGAGCGGGGCGAGCACCGCAGCCGCGAACGAAAGGCAGGCACGTGAGCGCTGGGACGGAGATCGAAGCCGAAGCGGAGTATCTGGCGTCCGCCCGGGAGGCCCTGCACCGCATGCGGGCGGATGTGCTGGGAACTGAGACGCCGAAGTTCGTCTCCGGCACCGACGAGGTCTGGTTCAACACGATGTACCGGATGGCCCGGGCGCGCCGCGGGGAGGATCTGATCGACCTGCCCGACGTGCCATTGTTCTTCGGCCGCATCGACTATGAGCCCGGCACGATCCACGACCAGAAGCCGACCGCCCACAGACCGAGTACGGGCATCGAAGCGGACCGGGTGTACGTCGGCCGGCGCCACGTGCGCGACGAGGAGGGCACTCCCCTGGTGGTCGACTGGCGCGCGCCGGTGTCGATGCCCTTCTACCGGGCGACCCGGGACGACCGGCAGGGTGTCCGGCTGCGGCGCCGGTACGGGTTCTCCGACAGCGCGCAGCTGACGGCGTACGAGGACGAGCCACTCACTGGCGGACCCGGCGGCCGGCCCAGCGCGCTGCTCACGGCCGAGATCGAACGCCCGCGCTCGGGGCCGATGCGGGACATCGTGGCGACGATCCAACCCGATCAGGACGAGTTGGTGCGGGCCCCCCTGCAGCCGAGCATCTGCGTCCAGGGTGCCCCGGGCACTGGGAAGACCGCCGTGGGCCTGCACCGCCTGGCGTACCTGCTTTACACCGAGCCGACCCGGCTGACCGGCGGGGTGACGGTCGTCGGGCCTAACCGGTCCTTCCTCGCCTACATCCGCCACGTCCTGCCCGCGCTCGGCGAGGTTTCGGTACACCAGAAGACGATCGACGAGCTCCTCGAACGTTCGGTGACCGGCACCGACCAGCCCGGCGCGGCCCGGCTCAAGGGCGACGCCCGGATGGCCGCGGTGCTCCGCCATGCGCTTTGGAGCCACGTCGCCGAGCCCGACGACGATCTCGTCTACGTCCACGGCGCCACCCGCTACCGGGTTGCCCGCGGCCGGGTGGCCCAGCTGGTGGCGGACCTGCGCGCCACCACTCGCTACGGACCCGGCCGCGATGGTGTCGCCCAACGGCTGGCCAACCTCGTGCTGGCCCAGATGGAGCGGCGGGGGGCGACGCCCGACGATCGGGAGCTGAGCGCGGTGGCCCGGTCCCGGCCCGTGCGACAACTTCTCGACGCGGTGTGGCCCAAGCTCTCCCCGGAGCAGGTGCTGTTCCGGCTGCTCGCCGATCCCGAGTACCTGGCCGCCGCGGCCTGCGGGCAGTTCACCGAAGGTGAGCAGGCGATGCTGCGCTGGCCAACGCCGTACCGGTCGGCGAAGTCCGCGAAATGGTCCGTGGCCGACATCGTGCTCCTTGACGAACTGGCCGACCTCATCGACCGGACGCCGTCGTTGAGCCACGTCATGGTCGACGAGGCGCAGGACCTCAGCCCGATGCAGTGCCGGGCCCTTGGCCGGCGGTGCGTCACCGGGTCGCTCACGGTCCTCGGCGACCTCGCCCAGGGCACCAGCGCCTGGGCGATCGACGACTGGCCGACCGTGCTGACCCATCTCGGCAAGCCGGACACCCGGCTGGCCGTGCTCGATCGCGGCTTCCGGGTACCGGCCCAGATCATCGAGTACGCCGCCCGTCTGCTGCCCGCGATCGCACCGGGACTGGCCGTCCCGACGTCGGTCCGCCAGGCCACCGGAGCGCTGCAGATCATCGCCACCACCGCCGAAACGCTGCCCGAGGCCATTGTCCGGGAGTGCCGGCAGCGGCTGGCCGACGAAGGTTCGATCGGGCTCATCGCTGCTGACGCCGACATTGCCGGCCTCGCCGAGCAGGTACGCGCCGCCGGGCTCGACACCGCGCTCCTCGGCCAGGACGAGGACGCGCTGGAGTCGGCCCGACTGGTCTGCGTACCGGCGAGCTTGGCCAAGGGCCTGGAGTTCGACGCAGTCGTGGTGGCCGAACCCAGCCACATCGTCGCCGCCGAGCCCCGCGGCCTGCACCGGCTCTATGTGGTGCTCACCCGCGCCGTCAGCGCGCTGCACATCGTGCACGCCGAAGCACTGCCGCCCGCCCTGCAGGCGACCGAGCGGGACCGGTCAACGCCGGCCGTCTAGACTTCGGCGCCGGTGATCAGACAGATTCACCGGTACGTCTCTGGGGGGCGCGGTGAGTACCCACAACGCGGAGCGGGCTTGGCGACGGTGGCCACGCTACGCCGCGGCGGCGGCGTCGCTCACCCTCGTCGCGGTCGCCGGTTGTGCGGTGGCCGCTCCGGCGGACACCCGGTGGGTGGCCACGAGATCCACGGCCCCGGTCGGCGGCGGCACCCCAACGCCGGTCAGCCCGACGCCGAGCCCGAGCCCCACCGCGCCCCCGCTACGGCCCATCCCGGTCCGGGTGGCCATCTTCGGCGATTCGCAGGCCACCGCGCTCTACGCCACCCGCCCCCGCAACGTCAGCCGGTACCTGCGGCTCAGCGATGAAAGCATCAGTGCCTGCGGGATCATGCGCGGGCGGGTGGTCAGCCGCTCCGGCGAGCGGTTCGACCTGATCGGCGCGTGCCCCAACTGGCTTGACGCGTGGCGTACCGACGCGAGGCGAGCGCGGCCCGACATCGCCCTGGTCGTCCTCGGCGCGTGGGACGTCTTCGATGTGAAGACAAAGGACACCACGCTGGTGTTCGCCAGTCCCGAGTGGGATGCGACGTTCCTCGCCCTGCTGCGCAGCGGACTCGCGGCGATCCGCGAGTCCGGCGCGCAGATCGCGTTGGCCGAACTACCGTGCTACCGCCCGCGTCCGACCAACCCGCGCCCGCCTGGCTTTTGGCCCGAGCGGGGTCAGGACGACCGCACCCGCCACGTCAACGACCTGCTCCGGCAGCTGGCCGATGGTGTGCACATCTTCACGGTGACGCCGGCGCCGGCGTTCTGTGCCAACCGGGCCATCGGCGACAACCACGCGTACCGCTACGACGGAGTTCACTATCTCCAGCCGGGTGCCAAGGTCTACTTCGACACGATCATCCCGCAGTTGCTGGCGCTGCCGACCTGACCCCGCTGGCGGCGCCAGCCCGGTTGCTCGCATCCACACACCGGCCGTCCGGCATCCCCCACACAGGTCGGTCGTCAGGTGGTCACGTTCGCCGTCCAGGCCTGGCCGTCCCACCATCGAAGGCGGGCCTGTCCCCACGGGTCGGGATACCAGTTCGGCTGACCGCCGGGCGGCGGGGGCGGCGGCGACGTCAGGGCGGCAGGTGGCTGGTCCAAGGTCGGCGCCGTGGCTCTCGCCGAAACCGGCGCGGCCGGCGACGGGGAAGCGACCACCGGCGCGGTCGGCGACGAGGAGGCGACGGCCGGCGCCGGGGTGGGCGCACTGGTCGCCGGTGGCGCCGGATTCTCCGGCGCCGACAGCAGGGTGACGCCGGCCAGCCGGCTGAGTACGTGGCCGACGGCCAGCGGATCCAGCGGGCCGTCGCCCTCGATGTTGACGCCGACCTCGGCGATCCGGCTGAACACCACCGGCGCTGCGGATGCCCGGTCGAGCTGGATGGTCGCGTCCTTGCCCGTCCTGGCCGGGAGAAACTGGCGCACCGCCAGCACATCCGTCCACCGGACATGGTCGGCCACCGGCTTGCCGGCCATGGTCTCCTTGACGAAGATCAGCTGCTGAGCGGTGGCCAACGCGACCGTGCTCCGGGTGCTGTCGCCCGGCCGGCTCGACCGGAACAGGCAGTGCGGCCGGTCCTGCGCCGTCAGCTCCCGGATGAGGGCCTTGAGCTGCTCCGGGTACGGGGCCGTACCAAGCTTCGCCGCCGCCGCCGTGACGCTACTCACGACGTCGGTGCGGCCGGCCGACGCGGTCGCCGCCGCCAGGGTTGTCCACAGTGGTTCGTCATCCGCGCCGGCGAAGTCGGCGTGGCAGTCCGGACAGGTGAGGAGCACGGATTCGGTCCGCAACGCCTTGCACTGCGGGCAGAACGTCACCGCGGGCAGATCAAAATCGAACCCCTCGCAGTAGTCGCAGATCGCAACGTCGCGGGGGGCGGTGGTCCGCACCGCCGACACGCCCTTCATCAGCTCGAGAAAGCCGCCAACCGGGTCGTCGGCCATGCTCGCGAGGCCGACGAGCGCGCTCGCCACGCCCTCGGACCGCTCGCCGCTTGGCGGGTTCGGCCGGGCGGGATTGATGATTTTCTTGGTGCCGCAGGCCGTGCAGGTCCGATGGATCCGCAGCGGCAGCCGGCCCCGCAGCGCGTTCTGCGTGTGGATCAGGTCCAGCTGCCGAGCCTGGGCCGCGGAGAGCGGCTGCTCGGCGGTCGACGACGCGTCGAGCGCGGCCGCCAGGACCGCGGTGAGCTCACCCAACGCGTCGCGGTCCAGCGGTGGACCGGCCACCGTCGGGTTTGCCTGGAACGCTCCGGCGAGGTCGCGATAGGCAGCGATCTGGCTGCGCGACAGGTAGGTCGCTCGGTCGGCGCCGACCGAGAAGACGATGCCCAACGATCCGGCCACGCCACCACGCTCCCCACCGGCCCTGACGCCGGTGCCAGCATGCACAGTCCCGGCCCGCTCGGGCAACATCACCACGGTGGGGGCCTCGCCAGGTCGCCGTCCAGCCGACGACGCCGAGGACCCGGGGCGCCCGCCTGAATCTGATATGTTCTAGCTTGCGGGCTTGTTCGAGGTCCGACAGAGCGTGGACGCCGCGCCGGCGGCATGGCAGACGTCGACGTCATGGTTTGTGGATGCGTGCGCGGGAGAGGCCGATCGCCTGATGACTACGCCGCCACCGCGTCGCGCCCGCGCGGTCGTCACCGCACAAGAAGTCGCACTCAGTGGCTTGCGCGAACGAATCGCAACCGGCGGGTTGCGTCCCGGTGAGCAGGTGCGGCAGGAGTTGCTCGCGACTGACCTGGGTCTGAGTGTGGTGCCGCTGCGGGAGGCGCTCAAGACCCTGGAGGCGGAGGGCCAGGTCGTATACCGGCCCCACCTGGGTTACTTCGTCGCCAGGCTCGAAGTGAGAGAGCTGACCGAGGCCTACTGCATCCGCGAACTGCTTGAGGACGAAGCGGTGAAACGTGGCGTCCCACTCCTGCTCGACGAGGACATCACCCGGATGGACGAGGCGATCCGTGATATCGAACGATACAGCCGCGAAAAGGACATTACCTCGGTTGCCGCCGCGAACCGCAGATTCCATTTCACCCTGTTCGATGCGGCCGACATGCCGCGACTGACCAACTTTATTCGCATTCTGTGGGAGACGACTGAGCCCTATCGTTCGCTTTACGTCGCTGACCCCGGCCCGCGGCGCCTGGTCAACGACGAGCACCGGGCCATCCTGAGCGCGGTACGCGCTCGCAACGTGGCGGAGGTGATCCGGCTGACGCACGCCCACCGCGACAACGCGATCGAGCGCCTCAAAGGGATCCTCGCCGGGGACCGGCCATCCTGATCGCCGACGCTGGCGGCGTGCGATGTCACCCGGTCGGCGTGCCGCCAATGCTTCGCGTGGTCGCCGAGGATGATCCGAAGTCGTGCAGCGCCAGCGCGTGATGCCCACCGAGACCGCCGCAGACCACCACGAGCAGCCGAATGTCGCCTTCCCGCATAAGGTGCACGCGGCCGTCCTTTGACACCCGTCCCGCCTCGCGAAGAGATTCCTGGCGCGGCGCCGGCCACGAATCCAGTGGCAACGCCGCCGCATCCCAGATGCGGTACTCGACCTCTGAGATGTCCGGGTACTCCCGGCCGATGAGCTCGGCCCAGATCGGATTGATGCCCACGACTATCTCGGCGAAGGCGATCCGGGAGAAATAGCCGTTGGCACCGGGATAGGCCAGTGACCGGCCAATCTGCTGCAACAACAAATCGGCCGTCTCCGACTCGAGGTCGATGATGTTCATCGTTCCCATGGCACCGAAAACGGTCACCGCATCGCCGGTCACGCCTCGACGCTGCGCCAGCGGCGGCCAGGGCGAGCGTTCTTCCCACTCGCCAAAGACAAGGCCGGTCACACGGCCTGGCTGGCCAAAGACGCTCTGCGTGGTAACCCCGGCTCGCAGGCCGCCCACATTGCGAAGGACCAGGCGCAAGGCCCGACCGATCGCGGCGTTGTGGCCGTCGGCGCCGCCGATGCAGCTTGCGCCGAACGAGATGCCGAGTTCATGGCGCACCGGTCCGTTGACAATGACCGCCGGCGCGACCGCGGCGGTCGTTGCGTTGAGCGCGGCGAGATCGAAGTCCGGTTCGGCCAGCGCCGACACTGCCGCCACGAGCAAGGGCATCGCGGCTGCCGGCGCGCCCGCCATGACCACATTGATGGCCAGGCGCTCAACCGTGCAATCGCCGCGCAGCGGGGGAATCTGCGCCAGCACCTGGTCGGGCGGGAGGCCGGCGGCGGCCACATAGGCCTCGACCCGCTCCACTGTGGGCGGTACAAGCGGGAGACCGTCCCCCCAGCCGCGCTCCACCGCCAGCTCCGCGAAGCGGACGACATCCCCGTCGACCCCGTGCCTTCGGCTGGTGAGTACCATCTCAGACCGTCGCACCGAGGACGTCGAGCAACGCCGGGAACGCCGCGCGGGCGATCTCGCGCACGTCGCTTTCCGGACGGGAATTGAGCGGGTATGGCAAGGTCAGAATCCGCAGTCCCGGCCGGAACCCATCCTCGGCGAGGATCTTCGCCAACGGAAGGAAATGCTCCGTCGCGACCGCGGCGGTGGGCACGTCGCGGGCCAGCCCGCTCAACGCGTCCCGGATCGTCCATGCGGTACAGGAGCCGCAGTTGCCCAGGCCTGAAACCAGCACATCGGCTGAACCGATCAGCCCTTCGTACTCGGCTTGTACGCGCCGACCCTCGTCGCCGTAGATCCCCTGGGTACGGGACCACGTCAGCACCTTCACGTCAGCGTCGCCGAGCATGGTCGACCACTCGTCTACGGTCCAGTCCCATGACTTCCACAGGACATCGACCCGAAACAGGATCGTCTTGCCGTGCAGATCGCCGGCGTCCGGCCCGGGATCGTTGTTGCCGGCCCGCCCCACGGCCGTGGGGTCGAGAACTGTGATACGTCCATTGGTCGCGGCAGGCGTGCGGACCTCGTGGTCGACCACCTGCGTCCGCGGGTCGTGCAAAGCCACCTGGAAAACCCGCTCCGACCGCTTCTCGAGACTTGCCGCGATGAGCCGCTCCAGATAGTCCGTCGGCATCACACAGTCCAGGCAGTCGACGTCGGTAAAGTCGATCGTCAGCTCGACGCGGCCGCGTTCGTCGTCCACGCCGAGCACCCGAAAGCTGATGCCCTCCTGGGTGAACTGCCGACACACATCCTCGACCAGCTCGGCCGTCACGATCGACATAACTGGGTCCTCCTCAGCTCACCGCATGGAAGGCGTCGAGCGACAACATTATAACTTATCTCACCATGGCGAGGCCGGGCGGTCAAGCCAGCGCCCGGCGGGGATCGGGCCGCGCCGTCACGCCGAGTCAATGCGTCGCATACTCCGTGAAGGAGCTGGTGTGCGACTCGACGGCCGGGTCGACGATCACGTTGATCACCGATGGCCGTCCGGATGCGGCGGCCCGCTCGAGGGCGGGACGGATGGCGCCGGGATCCTCCACCAGTTCCGCATAGCATCCCAGGGCTTCGCCCATCAGGTCGTAGCGCGTGTGGCCGAGCCATCCGCCGACCTTGGCCTCCTGGTTGGTCCCCCACCCGCCGTTGTTATGGATGACGCAGATGATCGGCAGGTTCAAGCGGACGGCGGTGTCCATCTCCATGCCATTCATGCCGAACCCCCCGTCGCCGTGCAGGACCACGACTCGCTTGTCCGGCATCGCGACCTGGGCGCCAAGGCCAAAGGGCACGCCGACACCCATCGTCCCAAACGGACCACTGGTCAAGGCATGTGGCGCGAAGTACGGGATCGACTGCCGGGCGAAATCGAGTATCACCAGCCCATCGACGCAGAGCACGCCGTCGCGGGGCATGAAGTCCCGCACCTCCCTGCACAGCCGCAGCGGGTGGATCGGGCGGGTGTCCGTCGACATCGCTCGCTCCTGCCGTCGGTTTCGCTCGACATGCAGATCGCGCAGAGTGGCGACCCAGGCTTGGAAGCGCTGCGGGCGCAGCCGCTGGCGTCCGGCCGCCAGCACCTGCGCCAACACCGCCCGGGCGTCGCCGGCGATGGCCACGTCGGCCCGGCGATGGCGTCCCAGCTCGGCCGGGTCGATGTCGATCTGAACCAGCCTGGCGCCGGCGTTCCACCGCGGCGCGCGCAGGTGGTTGGTGACGTAGTTCTGCCGCGTCGCGAGCATGAGGATGAGGTCGGCTTCGCGGAATGCCGTGCCGCGACTGGCCGGAAAGCACAGCGGATGGTCCTCCGGTATCACCCCGCGGCTTTGCGGGGTCGTGTAGAAGGGAATCCCGGCCAGATCCACCAGCTCCTGGAGCTCGCGGTCCGCCTCCGACCACAGTATCCCGGAGCCACTGATGATTACCGGTCGCTCGGCGGCCCCGATGAGCTGGATCGCACGATCGATCTCGCCGGGATTGCCGAGCGGCCTTGGTCGCTCGCGATGTGTCCACAGCGGTCCGATGTCGTCGGTGGCCTCGCCGTTGAGGACATCACCCGGCAGGTCGAGCAGGACCGGTCCCGGACGGGCGCCGTACGCGCGCCGGAACGCGGTGTCGACCATGTCGGCCAGTCGCCGGGCCTCGTAGACCCGACCGCTCCACCGGGTAACAGGGTCAAACATGGCGACCTGGTCAATCTCCTGGAATGCGTCGGTTCCGAATGCCCGCAGCGGCGAGGAGCCGGCCAGGGCGACCACCGGAGCCGAGTCGACGAAGGCAGAGGCGATGCCGGTGGCCAGGTTGGTGGTGCCGGGACCCGACGATGAGATGCACACCGCCGGAGATCGCCGCAGCCGGGCGTAGGCGTGGGCCATCATGGCGGCGGCCTGTTCGTGGCGGACGTCCACCATCCGGAGCCCCACGCTCGCGCAGGCGTCGAGCAGAGCGGTCATCGGTCCGCCCATGATGAAGAAGACAGCCTCCACGCCGTGGCGCTGCAGCGCGCGGGCGACGACCTCACTGCCGTTCATGAGTCACCCAGGCCGGTGCCGGATCGCGCGTGCAACATGCGGGTGCTGACGTAGTCCATCACCACGCGACCCTCGTCCACCTCGACCGTGTGAGACACCTCGAGGATTCCCCGTCCAGGCTTGCTGGTAAGTCGAGTCGACCGTACGTCCAGCCGTACGTGCATGGTGTCCCCGACCGCCACCGGTGAGTGCATCTGAAGCTCGCTGATGCCCAGGAAGGCGATCCCACGATTCAACCTGCCGGTGAGGACGAACAGACCCTCGGCGAGCATGAGCACCAGGACGGCCGGCACCACCCGCCGTTTGTAGACACTCTGCGCGAGTGCCATCGGGGCGTTGATGAACACCTCCTCGAAGAAGGCGCTCAGGCCCAGATAGCCGACGAGATCGGCCTCGGTGATCGTCCGGCCCATGGTGCGAAGCGGGTCGCCGGTCCGGAAGTCCTCGATGTACCAGCCGTCGTCGCGTTGTCGCGGCTCGACCGCATCCTCAATCATTGTGCGCTTCCCTTCGTGGTCGGCGCACTCGGCGCCTGCGCGCTCACCGTCGTCGCCGCGCTCATCGTCGTGCTCCCGCACGAGACGATGCCGGCCGTGGCCAGCTCCACGACCTCCGCGTCGGTGAGCCCGAGAAGACGGCCCAGCACATCCTTGGTGTCTGCCCCCAACAGCGCCGGTGCTTGCACCGGGACGTGAGACGCCGACATGTGCACCGGCCAGCCGGGCATCCGGTAGCTCCCGCGTCGGGGATGCTCGACATCGACGAACGCGCCGCGGGCGAGCAGGAAATCGTCGCCGGCGAGCTCGGCCGTGTCCAGGACCGCGCCGGCCGGGACGCCAGCCGCGCCGAGAATGTCCATGGCCTGCTGCTTGGTGTGTCGCGTGGTCCACGGTGTGATGATCTCGTCGACCGCCGACGAGTTCTGGATGCGCAGCTCCGGCGACGAGAATCTCGGGTCATCCCGCACGTCCTCCCGGCCGATCGCGACCAGAAGCCGTTGCCAATGCCGGTTGTCGCCCCGGCTCGTGTAGATGAAGCAGTAGTCGTTCGGCCCCCCTGGTGCGCACGGGTACGTGTCGCTCGGTGCGCTGCGGGCCAGCAGGCTGCCGTTGCCGACCCGTGGTGGTGCGTGGCCGAGCATAAGCTGGCCGGCGTAGGCCATCCGACAGAAGTTGATCATTGACTCCTGCATGGCGACCTCGACCCGTTGCCCCGCGCCGGTGTGCTGGCGTTGGAGCAACGCGGCCAGGATTCCCACCACCAGATGTAGACCCGCCCCCGAATCACCGAAGTTGGCGCCCGGCTTGAGCGGCCGTCCATCCGGCTCGCCGGTGAGGCTCAGCACGCCTCCGGTGGCCTGGGCGATCGGGTCGAAGGCGAGAAAGTCGGCGTACGCACCGCCCGGACCGAAGCCCTTGACCTGAGCGTAGATGAGCCTGGGGTTGATCGACTTGACGGCGTCGTAGTCGAAGCCGAGCCGCTCCACCGTCCCCGGGGCGAAGTTCTCGACCATGACGTCGGCGTGCGCCAGCAGCCGGCGGAGCAGGCTCTTTCCCTCGGCCATCGCGAGGTCGACGGCGACGCTGCGCTTGTTGGCGTTGAGTAGCAGATAGGCCCAGGAGTCCGCCCCGGGCTCATCAGCGGTCGCGTTGCGTCCCTGCTCCCCCGACCCGGGCCGTTCTATCTTGATGACCTCCGCACCGAGCCAGGCCAAAGACTGGGTACAGGAGGGGCCGGCCTCGAACTGGGTGAGGTCGATCACCCGTACGCCAGCCAGCGCCGCTGTCATCGCCGGCCCTGACCGGGGGTCGCGGCACCGATAAGAGCCACGGTATTGCCCGCCGGCACCCGACCCTCCCCCATCTCGTGGTGCGCCTGGCCCAGATCCTCGAACCGGATGACCCGCCCGAGGCACGGATCGATCTCCCGGCTGCGAACCAGGTCGTTGTAGGCGATCGCCTGCTCATCGTTCGTTCCGTGCGAGCCCTGAAAGCGCTTCTGGCGGGTCCAGAGATACCGGACGTCCACCATTGCCGAGTAGCCCGTGGTGCCGGCGCAGATCACCACCATGCCGCCGTCCTCGCAGACGAAGATACTGGTGGGAATGGTGTCCTCACCGGGATGCTCGAACACGATGGCCGGGTTGCGCCGCTCTCCCACGACCTCCCAGATCGCCGTGCCGAAACGGCGCGCCTCGGCCAGCCACGCCCGCTGCCCGTCGTGGTCGTCCCAGTGCGGCGGGATCCCCCAGTGGTGGTACTCGGTCCGATCGATCCAGCCCTGGGCACCCAGCGACACGCAGTACCGGCCTCTCTCGCCGCTCGAGACCACCGCGACGGGAATGCCGCCATGATGACGGGCCAGCTGGATCGCCTGCGTCCCGAGTCCGCCCGACCCTCCCCACACGAGCACCACATCGCCGGGCCGAACCTCGTTGCCGGACCATCCGCGCAACATCCGGTACGCGGTCGTGCCCACCAGCGTCGGCGCCGCCGCCTCCTCCCAGGAGAGATGCTCCGCCTTTGGCAGCACCTGGTGCGCCTGAACCCGGCAGAACTGCGCGAACGATCCAAAGTTCCGATCGCTGTCGTAGCCCCATATCCGGGCCGACGGCGCGACCATGGGGTCGCCACCGCGGGTGATCCACGGATCGTTCGGGTCCCAGTAGCCCGGATGGATGACGACCTCCTCGCCGACGGCCACCGACGTCACCTGGTCGCCGACCGCGTAGACGATCCCCGCCGCGTCGCTGCCCCCGACATGGAACTCTTCGGTCCCGCCCGCCCGCTGCCGCTGGGCGATCACATCGACCGGCAACCCGCGCGCGGCCCAGACGTTGTTGAAGTTGACCCCGGCGGCCATCACGGCGACCAACACCTCATCGGGTCCGGGGTGCGGCGTATCCACCTCCTCAACCTGGAACGCCGTCCTCGGATCGCCGAAGCGCGACTGGCGGATGACCTGAGCCGACATCCTCGCCGGAACCTCTCCGGCCGGCGGCAGGGAACCCACCGGGACGATGCGACTCATCGCTGCCTCCTCTCGCGCCTCGCGGCGCCGCTAGATGACGCCATGGTGGGCCAACGCCTCCAGTTCCGCTTCACCGATACCACCCAGCGTCCGCAGGACCTCGCGGGTGTGTTCGCCGAGTGCGGGCACGGGTCCGACAGATGGCGAGCGGTCGGCGCTGAGTTTGATCGGCGACGCCACGACCTTGTGGGTCCCGTAGCCCGGATACACGACGTCCACCAGCATTTCCCGCGCCGCCACGTGCGCCGACCGCAGCAGGTCCTCCGCCGTCTCCACCGGAGCCGATGGCACGTTCGCCGCATGCAGCACCGCAGTCGCTTCCATCCGGGTACGCGTGCGCAGCCACGCCTCGATCGCCGGCACGATGAGGCTGCGGGTATGACGACCTCGCTCGAGACCGGAGCTCAGCCGCGGATCGGTGGCCAGATCGGGTCGCTCGATCGCGTGCGCGAACCGTTGCCACATCGCATTCCCGATGACCCCAATCACCATCCAGCCGTCCCGGGCGAGGAACGGGCCAAATGGCGCCAGGGCCGGGTCGGAGCCGCGCGGGGGCAGCGTACCGGTGACCCCGAACGAGAAGACCGCACGCTCGTTGAGGGAGATGATCGAATCGGTCATGGAGATGTCGACATGCTGCCCGTCGGCCGATACTCCACGTTGGATCAGTGCCAATAGTATTCCGCTGTGCGCGGTGCACCCCGCATAGAGATCACCGAGACTGACCCCGGACCAGTGCGGTGGGCAGTCGGCATCACCGATACGGTCCATGATCCCACCCATCGCCTCCGCGACCACCGCGAACGCCGGCCAGGACCAGTACGGACTCGCCAGGAAGTCGGTGTGCCCGAACCCGGTTATCGTGGCGTATATGAGCCGGGGGTTCACGTCCCGCAAGGTGTCGTAACCAAGTCCGCACCGGTCCATGAAGTCGGGCTTGAAGTTCTCGACGAGCACATCCGCCCGTACCGCAAGGCGTTTGATGATCTCAACACCCTGTGGGGTCTTGAGGTCAACGGTCACGCTCTCCTTGCTCCGGTTGAACCGCATGAAGAAGCTGCCGGTCACCGATCCATCGTCGCCCGTGAGCCCGGGGCCCTCGTGCCGGTACGGGTCCCCGCGCCGCGGCGGCTCTATCTTGACCACCCGGGCGCCGGCGTCGGCCAGGAGCATCGTGCAGTACGGGCCGGCCGCGTACCGCGTCAGGTCCAGGACCAACAGTCCTTCCAGTGGCCGCCGCGCTGGCGTCATCGGTGTGGCACTCCTACTCGTTACCTGCCGAGAAACTCCAATATGTGTAGGCCCGCGTTGAAGTCGGTGACATAGGCGATGCCTTCCGGATCGACGAACACATCGGCGGAATGTATGGCGTGCGGCCGGTCCGGGCGCTGATCCAGCCAGGTGTCCCACGAAGGGGACGGTACGTAGTAACCCACCTCCCGCGGCCGGAACGGGTCTCGGATGTCGAACGCGCGCACCCCCGCGTTCTGGTAGGTGCCGAAGATCAGCTCCGAGCTCTGGAAGCTGCCAGGCCGGTTCTCATGGAGGTTGTGCGGCCCGAAGTGACCCCCCTTGGCGCAGTAGTCCTGCTCGGTGGGCGTCGGCAACGTCGCGATCGGAATCGGCTTTGACGGATCCCGGACGTCAATGACCCAGTTGAACTTCACCTGGTCCGCACAGTTGTCCTGGATGGCCTCGTCGGTCACGATCACATAGTCCTTCGGCACCGGAACCCGGTCGGTGAGTGGAAGCGCCGTGTGTGTGCCGCCACCGAAGGGCGGATGCAAATTCAGGTGCGAGAGCAACCGCGGGTGCGCCGGGTCGGCAACATCGAGCAGCGTGAGTCCACCGTCCCGCCACGCCGCATAGGCGATGTCGCGGGCCACGATGGCATGGTGCAGCGCTACCCGGTCGCCCTGGGGCCAGGTCGGACTCTCGCCACCACCGGACCACATTCCGGGTAGCCACCACCGCCCGACCTCCCGGGGCCTGGTCGGGTCCGCCAGATCGACGATGAGCAGAATGTGATCGGTGTACCCGCGCAGCTGCGCGGAGACGTACGCGTAGCGGCCGCCCACGTACCAGATCCGGTGAACGCCGTAGCCGTCGATGTCGAGCTGGCCGATCCGGCGCGGGCTCTCCGGTCGCGAGATGTCGTAGACCGACATGCCTGCGGAGTAGTCGACGCCGCGGGTGCCGAGCACCCCTTCCCCGCCTGCGGCGCGGATGGACTCCTCGACCGACCGGCCGTAGTAGTCAGCTTCGTGGGCGAACGCGGGGTTACCGTAGAAGTTGTATTCATTGATGACCAGCAGCAGGTCGTCATGGGTCTGCAGGTGGATGCTCCAGTTGCTGCCGAACGCGGGGACGAAGGTCACCGGCCGTGGGTGGCGGATGTCACGTACGTCAACGATGCTGAACCCGTTGCTGAAGACGTGGCCGATGTAGGCAAACCCCCGATGCACCATGATCTGCGCGCCATCGGCTCGCCCTCCGCCCTGGTCGCACGTGCTGACCAGGCTGAAGTTGTGGCTCAACGATCCGTCAGCCGCAGCTGTCGCCACGTGGTCACCCCTCACCCTCGCGTCGGTGCGGGGTGGCGCCGGGCCCGGCGCCACCCCCGGCCAAATGTCAGCCGATACCCCAGATCTTTCGATACTGCGTCCGGTAGCCGTTGTCGGGATCGAAGACGTTGTTCTGCCCCCCGTCGAGGTCGACGTTCGCCTTCACCACCAGGTGCAGCGGCGTGACGTAGGTGCTCGGAGCCTCGCCGGCAAAGGCCCGGTTCAGGTTGTCGACGATCTGCCAACCATGCTCGTTCAGCGGCTCCGGAATCGTGGCCGTCTGGTACTGGTCACTGCGAATCCGCTCGTACGCCGCGGTGCTGCCATCGCCAGCCGAGATGAGCAGGACGCTGCCTTTGCCCTGCGCCGGCAGGCCGAGCGACTTCAGGGCCGGCGCCATGTAGTCGGCGAAGCCGTCGTTGAACATCATGACGTGGGTGAGTTTGTTGCCGTAGCGCTGCACCAGTGAGGCGGTGTAGGACGGCATCCGGGTCGAGGCGGTCGTGAGAGGAGAGTCGTCGAAGGACAGCAGCCCGCAGGTGCTGCACTTCTCGATCTGGTCCTTCATCGCTCCCGCCTTGGCGCGGGATGCGGCGTAGAGGTTCCAGGTCATGATGACGATCTGTGCCTTGGCATCGCTCGTGGCGATCACGTACTGGGTGGCCAGAGTCGCCGATTGCGCCAGATTCGACTGGACATTGGTGAACAGCGGCGGGTCGGCCACCGGCCCGGGCTCGGCCGCGGAGTGCCACCCGATCACCGGAATACCCAGCGTCTTCGCCTCCCGCAGCTGAGCGGCGACCAGCTGGTCGTCAATGGCCCCGATGACGATGCCGTCGGGCTTGAGCGCGAGGGCCTGGTTCATCGCCGACACCTCGCCGGTCACCGTGCCGCCTGAGTTGATCAGTGTGAATCCCCACCCGAGGGCGGCCGCGGCCTGCTGGACGCCAGCACCGACGCCCGCGGCGCCCGCGTTGGACTGGTCCTGCGACACATATACGATCTTCTTACCGGTCTGTGCCTTGGGGCCGGACGTCGGCCCATCCCACACGGTCACCGGCTTCACGGCGGCTGCGGCCGCCGCCTTCGCCTCGGCGAGGACAGCAGAATCCGCGCTGTTGCCTCCCGAGGGCGTCGTCGGGGTGCTCTTGTTACAGCCCGCCGCGGCCAGGATGAGAGCGGCTGCACAGACCCCCGCTGTGTAGGCCTTGACATTTCGCATATGCCCTTATCCTTCCTAAACTGGACACGATATGCGCGTACGGACCAGCGCCGCTGACTGAGGGGTCCAATCCTCTAATGGGCTGTAGCCGCGGCCGTGGTGATATCAGATATGCTCTCGTCTCCGCCGTGCGATAAAACCTGCTATGCCTACCGCCGCGACGAGGGTTACCCCATCGAATAGCGGTTCGACAAAGAAATTGACACCCAGTTGCTCTAATCCGGACACGCCCACCGCGAGGATGAGGACGGCGACGCAGGTACCCCACACGTTGACCCGACCGGGCCTGATTGTCGTCGAACCGAGCAGGGCGCCCACGAAGGCTGGCAACAGGTACTCCGGGCCGAGGTTGCTCTGGGCAACACCCAGACCGGAACCCACAAACACCCCCGCGATGCCGGTGAGCAGGCCCGAAGCCATGAATCCACCGATGATGTAGCGGCCGCGCGGGATTCCGGTCAGCTCGGACGCCTTGGGGTTCGACCCCAATGCGTACATGTAGCGGCCCAGCGGAAGGAACTCGAAGCACACCCACAGGCCCAACGCCAACACCAGGGTGATCATCGCTGGGAGTGTGATGCCATAGAACCTGGTATGGCTGATCGCCGAAAATGCGTCGGGCAGGATCCCTCCTATCTGGCCGCCGCCGGTATACCACAACGAGAAGCCGTACACCGCATATCCAACACCCAATGTGGCAATGAACGAATCGATCCGGCCGAAATGGACAAGCAGCCCATTGATCAGGCCGAGCAGGAGCCCGGCGCCCATAGCGGCCAGCACCGCCAGCGGCCACGCCAGGTTGGGCGACTGGACCTGGAGAACCACGACGATGATGCTGGTGGCGCCGATCCCGTACCCCACTGACAAGTCGTACTGTCCACATGCGATGACGATCATCTCGCCGAACGCGAGTAGCAGGATGGGAATCTGTCCAGCCAGGATGCCGCGGAGAGTGAGGGCGGTGGGGAACGTGTCCGGCAATACGATCGAGAAGAGAATGATGAGGAACACGGCGAGCATCGTGAGGCCGTGGACGCTGAACAGGTGACCGATGGACGGAGGGCGCCAGCGCCGCTGCGCGGGCTGCTCGTCTGCAGCCTCGGGTCGGCGTGGGTCCACCGGATCCTCGTTCGCGACACCGAGAGTCTTCCTCATCGCACTGGCGTCTCTTGATCGGCGCCACCCACGAGAGCGATCAGGTGGTTCACGGACATTGATTCTCGCGGCACCTCGGCCCGGACGCCGGTCCGGTCGAATACCAGTGCGCGGCTGCACTCGCCGGCGATCTCCTCCAGGTCGGACGACACGATCACGACCGCCCGGTCGGCGCCGAGTGCCTCGTTCAGGAAGCTGTAGATCTCGGCCTTGGCGCCGACATCGACCCCCTGGGTGGGTTCTTCGAGGACGAGTACTTTGCTCGCGATCGTCATCGCGCGAGCGAGGGCGACCTTCTGCTGGTTTCCTCCGCTCAGCGTGCTGGCCAAGCGGGCGCTGCCGCGGGGCCGGATCCGGAACCGGGTCATGATGGCGTCCGCGCGCCGCGACTCCGCCCGGCGACGGACCGGGTGAAACAACCGGCGCCCGAGCGAGGCGGGATTGAGAAACAGGTTCTCCTGGATGCTCATGTCCGCGCTGATGGATTCCTCACGGTTGCCGGATACGAACGCGATGCCCTCGTGCAGAGCATGCTGCGGAGTCGACAACAGGACCGGACGACCGCCGACCTGGATCGACCCCGAGGTCGTCCGTTCGACGCCGCAGAGGGCGCGCCCGACCGGCTGGTGGGCCGCGCCCCGCAGGCCACACATCCCGAGAATCTCGCCGCCGCGAAGCGTAAAGCTCACCGGACCGACCGGGCCGATCGTGATGTCGCGCGCCTCGAGCACCGCCGAAGAGCCGTCCTGACCGGGTTTATGGAAGATCTCCACCGGCGGCCGGCCGACAATGTGCAGGACGAGCTCGCGTGGGCTGGTCTGCTCGATCGATGTCGAGGCGACCTTGTGTCCATCGCGCAGGACGGTGACCCAGTCGGCAATCCGGAATATCTCGTCCAACCGGTGGCTGACGTAGATCATCGTCAGGTGGGCTTGCCGCAGCATGTGCAGGACCCCGAACAGCTTGGCGACGTCCGCTTCGGGCAGGCTCGCGGTTGGCTCGTCGAGCACGAGCACATCGCTCTTGGCCGCGAG
Organism: uncultured Actinomycetota bacterium; assembly: GCA_963753485.1. GTDB lineage: Bacteria > Actinomycetota > Actinomycetes > Mycobacteriales > Micromonosporaceae > CAWDLX01. The sequence continues at coordinate 745,157 of CAVWCL010000001.1, forward strand.
CGCGCGGGCGATCGCGACGATTGTCTTATCCGTCTTGCTGAGGCTCCCCAGGATCGCGTCGGGCGAGATGTCCGCATCCAGCACGGCGAGCGCCTCGCGCGCTTCACGACTCAGGCGGCGCCAGTCGATCAGGCCACCGCGGCGCGCATAGCCCCGAACCACGGCGATGTTCTCCGCCACCGACATCCAGTCGAACAGACCCAGGTCCTGGTGGATGAAGTTGATCGGGAGGCGATCCACCGCTCGGCCGGTGATCTCCTTACCTTTGAACAGGATGGTCCCGCTGTCGTGCCGGTAGACCCCGGCCAGCAGCTTGATCAAGGTGGACTTGCCAGCCCCGTTGGCACCCAGCAACGCGTGGATATGACCCGGCGCGATGTCGAGGTCGATCCCGGCGACCGCAACCGTGGCACCGAACTGCTTGACCACGCCGCGGAACGAGAGCACCGGCTCGACCGTGTCCACCGACCACCTCCACGGGTGAGCGGCCACGACCTCAGCCGCCAGGCGGCGAGACTATATCTTATCGGGTTAGCTGGCCAGCCCCCTCGGTACGCCGGCACCGACTGAGATCAGGATGTTACAAAGCCCAGGCCCCGCCGCTTGGCGGGGGCGGTGAACCCGAATGAGGCACCGTCGTGGCGGCTGTGCGAGCGTCCTGCCTCTCGGTGCCGACCCGTCGGGCGGGTTGCGATGCTTCGACAGTTGTGGCGGTTCGGAGGCTTTGCATATGAATCGTTCCGCGCGTCGCGTACGCGGCCTAAGTGGTCCGCGCCTTATGTTCGTCGGCGTCGGCGGTCATGTTCGACCGACGCGCGCCGGTCGGTCTGGAGATCAGTGCCCCGCTCGCGCTCGCTAACGAAGCGCCAGGCAAGGAAAGGCCATGCGCGACGGCTCGATCGTGTCGACATCGATCATTTCATTCCTTTATGCTTATCGATCATTACCGCGGGGACCCATACGATGTGATCGAGGAGGGCACGGTGCTGAAACGATGCGCGGCCAGGCTTGGATTCGTTGGTGTTCTCATGTTCGGCGTACTGGTCGCACCGCAGTCGGCTGGGGCCACGACACTACCGCCGCCGTGTGAGATAGGTGGGCCAGGGCCGAGCGCCTGTGCCGGTAACGTCACATTCTCCTCCTACTACTTAAGCTCGCCTTTCCGCCCGTTCCAGGGGGTCAGTGGGCAAGTCACCCAGCCGGACGTCTATATCAATTTCTCCTCGCCCTATGTGCGCTATGTACGGGTATGGGCAAATGACCCGGACTCGTCATACAGCAAGGCCTGGGTGTATCGGTACCAGTGCTGCTGGGTGCAGTTTGCCGGCATTGCCGGCGATGCCCAGCCCAATGTGTATTCGTGGGGCGGCGGCGTGGGCACGTACGGCCAGATATTCACCGCAGTGGAGCTCCAGTCGCCCAGCGGTGACTACGTGAACTGGCACGTGGAGTATCAGACGTATGTGACTCCTGGTGGGTCGTGGTGCAAGGTGACCCTGCAGAGCTCATCCTGTCAGGGCGTCACGGCGACCGTTTCGCCGTACTACCAGGGCAGCATCTTCGACCCGTTCCAGGGTACGAACAACGGAACCGGGGCACAGGCGCCGATCGACATCACTTTCCAGTACCCGCTCCGGCAGGTGGCCGTGACCGCGGTCGACCCGGACTTCGGCGGCAACCGGATGGAGGCGTACGCGGCCGACGGCACGTTGCTGGGCACCACATACTTCAATGGAGATGACAATGTCGGCTGGACGTCATACAGCACCAAGTCCTTTGCCGCCAGCGGCATTACCCGCATCAGGCTCATCGCCGCTGACAATGACTACACGGTGTTCACCGGACTGACGGCCTGGCCGCTGAATCCGCCTCCGCTCTCGGTGTCCATCAATGGACCGGGCAGCATCACGGTCAAGGGTACCTATACGTTCACCGCGTCCTACTCCAACTTCGATCCGAACCCGACGTTCAACTGGTCCGAACGATTCTGCAACAGCGGCTCGTGCTCATCGTGGCTCGCCGTCGGCGGCAACAGTGCCACCTTCACCCGTACGCTCAGCCCGGACTGCTCGGGAACCGGCGACAACTCGTTCGAGCTGCAATTGGTGATGCACAACAGCGACGGCCGAACCGCCACCGCCAATCACACAACCTGGCTCTGTAACCTGCCGTAGATCCGCCGGAACGGCCGGATGACCGTCGGCTCACCTGTGGGCCCCGGTCCGATGTGTCCGAAGGTGGCACCTGCGTGTCCGCTGCCGGCACCGTGGTGGCCCGGCCGAGGCTGTCGTAGGTGTACCCGGTGGTGAGCCGGTCGGCGGTGTCGTAGGTCCACGTCGCCGTGCTCGCGCCGGTCGTGGTCTGGCATGACCCGTCCGTCGCCGGGTCGTAGCTGGACAGCGACGTCCGGTCGCTGGCCTTGCCGGCCGTGGTGTTCCCGAAGCCGTACACCCAGGTGAGGCATTGACCGTTGAGGACTTCGTGCACCTGGCCCGGCCCGTCGGGCGAACTCAGCGCAGGGCGTCGGCCAAGGCCGCCCGCATGGCGACACCGAAGGCGTCGAGGAACAGTGGGTGGACGGCGGCATGGCCAGTGACGTTGGCGCCGTTCATCTCGAACGGTACGACCCGGCCATCGTCGCTGATGAGGAAGTCGACCGAGCCGTACGCGAACGGTAGCGCCATTCCGGTAGCCGCCCGCTCGGCGGTGATCGCGCGGGTCCACAGCAGTACCGCGAACCGACCGAGCCGCTCGAGCTTCTTCGCCCCGAGGCCCAATGCGGCGAGCACGTCCGGATCCGACAACGGCAGTTCGCGGTGGCCGGAGACGTCGACCGAGGTGAGGTTCGTCGAGCGTGTCGACGCGTCGAGTTGGGTGGGGTCACCGAACGGCGCCTGCGTGAGGCAGACCATGCCGGGGATCGCGCGTACCACCGTCCCGGAGGGATCAGCGACGACAAACATGCGCAGCTCACACACCTGCCCGTCGATCTTGTGGGACTCCACGACGGTGGACAGCGTGATCGGGTAGGGATCGGCATGACCGTACGTGTCGGCCATTGCCGCTTCCATCGCGTCGAGTACGTCCTCAACGGAGCGACGCCGGGGCCGGCGATCGTGGGGGCTGAGAAACGAGACAGCGGTGCCGCGCGAGGCCGCGAACGGCCGATACACCACCGCGCGTCCTTGGGCCAGCCACTCCTCGCTCGCGGCCAGCACCTCCGCGCGGTCCCAGCCGATGCGCCCTTGCGGCAACGTTGTGCCGAGGTCAGACAGATCGTGGCGATGGCGCTGGAAATGGGCCATCTGCGCGGCCTTGAACAGCGCGAGCCCGGTTCCGTTGACCAGTCGGGTCCGCAGCCGGCCGATGGCTGGAATGTGCGTGAAGTCCACCCCACGGGCCGGCTTGGGCCACAGCCCGGCGCGCATCAGGAATCCAACGATCATTTCGCCCGCCACGGCGTCGACTTGTCGATCGTCGACGGCGAGCAGGTTGTCCGGGGTGACCGAAAGTCGGGGCAGCACGGCATCGAACGAGCAGAAAAGCAGGATGCTCTCGGCCGAGTCGGTCGCCGCCAACGCGCCGCGATCGAGGCCGTCCTCAGTGAGGACCCGGAATTGTGAGTTCGTATCGAGGAACAGGTTGGCACACATCGCCCGGTCGCTGATGTCGGCCGACCCGCGCGGGTACGGCCACAGCACTGTGCTGCCGGGCGACGCCGAACCGCCCGTCCACGCCGGCGCCGGTGGCCTCGGGAGCGGCAGCGCACTGCGCTCATAGACCTGGCGGGTGATTCGCTCCGACTGGTGCTTCGCTACTGACTCTTCATTCGCCACCGACCTGCCGTGCTGCGCGGCGCGTAACAGTGCCTCATGCATCGACGGTGTCGCCTGCGTCACGTTCGCTATCGAGAACCGTTGCGGATTCCACGATTTCGCTTTCCATCCGACACTCCCTCGACATGCTCAATGCACACAGTGCTCAGAAGCGCGGCCACGGTTCTGACGACGCCCATGAGGCGTTCCATCCCGTTCCACCCTCCGGGGCCTTGAGGTGTCCGCCGCCCGCGCGCTACCGCTGGACGAGTCGGCCCGACTCATGGCGCTGCTCGGCATGGGGCTGTTCGACACCGCGGTCGTCACCACGCTGACTAAGTCCACCTATCGCCACTGGCGGCCTACGACCGCCATCCGGGAGGCGGACACCGATGGCAACCCGCTGACCCAGGCCGACCCGACGTGGGTGTCCCGCGCCGGCAGTGTCGGTGGCACGCCCGAGTATGTATCAGGGCACAGCTCCTTCAGCGCGGCCGGTGCCGGGGTGCTGGACGGATTCTTCTGCTCCGACCACATCAGCTTCACGCTGACGACTGACACCGCGCCCGGTGGTGTCGCGCGCTCCTATCCGAGCTTCACCGCCGCGGCGGCCGAGGCCGGCCGGTCGCGCGTCTTCGGCGGGCAGCATCTCGAGTTCAGTAACCAGGCGGCCCTGACCATCGGTCGCGATGTCGCCGCTGACGTGCTCGCCGGGCAGCTGTTGCCGCGCTCGGGACCAACGCACCAGGGTGACTGCCCACTGTAGACACGCAAGCCCAGATGGGTCGGCCGGGGGAGTCAGTCGCGGTGCTGCTCTCGTTTCCACTCTGCGGAACCTTGGCTGACGTGGTGCAGGCCGAAGAGGCGGGCAGGAAACCACCACTTGATAGCCCGGCCCAGTGACGTTCGCTGACACCAACAATTCGGATCGCACCCGCATTGCCGGTTGCGCGGATTGTGAATTCGCTGCAACATACTTCTCGCCACACTCGGAGGGTACGCCGTAGGGGTCCATCCCGGGGCGCTCGGATGGGGCTCGAGGTCACGCCATGGTCGGCCCGGCCTCGCGCCGTGGCGGGCGTCCGCGGACTGGCCGGTACCCGGCAAACGCCGCCTCCAGTACGCCCTCGCCGCCGGTCAGCTCGGGCAGCAGCCGGTGCAGCCGCTGCCCGGCCGCCGCGGTCAGCACGGCGACCACCATCATCTCGTCGCCGCGCGGTAGTTGGTCTTCGACGACGGCGCCGAGCCGGCTCAGCTCGCGTAGCAGCGGACTGAGCGACCAGGTCGGCAGGTCCAGGGTCAGGCGGGCCAGCGGTTCGCAGACGATGGTTCCGGCCGCCGCAACCGCTTGGGCCAGCACGATTGGCGTCAGCTTGCGGAAGTCCGCGGCCGTGCTGGTCGGGCCGCGCAGGGATGGTGGCCCGTCCGCGACGCTGTAGGCGGAGTCGGTCATCGTCACCACGCAGTCGGTCACCGGCCATCCGAACCGGCCGGTCGCGAGCGCGTCCCGCACGTACTCCTGCATGTACTCAACGAAGACGTCGACGGTGCGGTACACGTACAGTGGCACCACCCGGTAGTCGATGTCGACCCGTAGCTCGATGCCGGTGTCCGGCAGGGCCGGTTCGATCCGCAGCCCGATCGTGGCGCGGTACGGGTTGGACGGGGTGTTCAGCCGCTCGATGGCCTGCCCGACGCCGGCGGGTCGCTCCACGCACAGCGTGGTGGTCGCGTCGAACCGGGTCGCGATGCCGAACTCGGCACGTAGCGTGGCTTGGATGACCTCCTTCTGCACCTCGCCGTAGAGCGCGACCGCGGTACCGCCCGCCTCGTCTGCCCGCACGTTGATGAGCGGGTCCTGTTCGGCGAACAGTCCCAACGCTGTGCGCAACCGGGCGCCGTCGGCTGGATCCACCGGCACCACCCGTGCCTCGAGCATCGGCGGCGCGAACTGGGCGCCGGCGTCCGGGTGAGCGGCGCCGATGAGGTCGCCGACCCGGCTCGTGGAGAGACCACGGACCGCCGCGATCTCGCCGGCCGCGACCCGATCCCGCGGTTGCCAGGCGCCGTCGACCAGGACGTGCAGAGCGGTGACCCGGTCCCGGCCGCCGGTCGGGTGGTCCCGCAGTCGCAACACCCCGTCGAACACCCGCAGGAACGCGACCTTTGCGCCGGCCGTACCCCGCTCAATCTTGAAAATCCGTCCGCTCAGGGGCCCGGTTGGGTCACCACCGGCGGCCGGCAGCAGGTCGATCAACCCAGCCATCAGCGCCGCGATCCCGGCCCCGGTGATCGCCGACCCGGCGAACGCCGGGTACAGGCGGCCAGCGGCGGTCTGCGCGGCCAATTCGGCCCGTAGCCGCTTGCCGGTCAGCGCCGACTCGTCCGCGACGTACGCGGCGAGCATCTCATCATCTAACTTGGTGAGTACGTCGATGAGCTTGGCGAGGTCCGATTCGGCGCTCGCCTCCCGGGTGCCGGCGTCGCGCACCCGGCTCACCGGCACGGTCGGCACGTCCAGACGGCGCGCGATCCCAGCCAGCGTGCGCCCAAAGTCAGCGCCGCCGCGGTCGATCTTGTTGACAAACATCAGCGCCGGTACCCGCAGCCGCCGCAGCGCCCGCATCAGTAGGCGCGTCTGGGGCTGTACACCCTCGACGGCCGACACGACGAGCACGGCCCCGTCGAGCACGCCAAGCACCCGATCCACCTCGGCGATGAAGTCAGGGTGGCCCGGGGTGTCGATGATGTTGACCGTCGTCTCACCGATGCGCAGCGAAGCGACCGCGGACCGGATGGTGATTCCGCGTTCGCGCTCTAGCGCCAACGAGTCGGTCTGGGTAGTGCCGGCGTCGACGCTGCCGACGGTGTCAATGACCCCAGCGGCGAACAACAGCCGCTCGGTCAGAGTCGTCTTACCCGCATCGACATGCGCCAAGATCCCCAGATTGAGCGTGCGTGCCAAGCGTCCAGTCCTTCGAGGAAGCGGTCAGGGCTTCGAAAGAGTTGGACGGTGCTCGCATCTCGGCTCCAGGATCTCGGCGGACAGCGTGCCGGCCACCCGCCGGCATGCCCAGACAAACACGATCGACCCCTGGGCGCGACCGAATATCAGGGACGACCGCCGCCAAGCGATCCACACCTCGATCGTCCGCGATTCGGGTTGCGGGGTCGGCTGGTGCAGTTGCGTCGGACGCTGCTTCATCGGGTTGGTGATGGCGAGGACATCGTCGCGCAACTGACGGTCGACGGCGCGGCATTCTGGGTGGCTGCGGCAGGTCCAGACATGGGGCGGCTGAGTCCGCTGGCCATCGGCGGAGCGACCAGCAGGATACTGCTGGTGACCGATGACCCGGAGACGCTGTTACGGCGCGCGGTCGACACCGGCGCCACGAAACTGTCACCGTTCGGCGATGAACACGGCTGGCTGGTCGGTCGGATTCGCGACCCGTTCGGGCACGAATGGGAGATCGGCAAGCCAATCGGGAACTGGCCCCCGGGCCGACGAAGCTGAACCGAAGCTGGGCGGCGGATGGCATCGAGACGGGCGGCGACGCGTCTGTGTCTCGATTGATGGGTCGGCGTGGTAACGGCCGAGGGATCGGCGTTAGCGGCTTGCGGGGACGCTCGGCGGGGGGTCGAGGCGGGCGGCGAGTCGCTCAAGAATCAGATCTTGGGCTTGCAGGTGCGCTTGAAGTTGCAGACATTCGTGCAGGATCGCCTCGGCGTCGGTGAACGTCTGCTGCGACCGTTTGTCCGCCGCCCGGGCTTGCACGTTCTGCCCAACGATGATCACCGGTAGCAGCACGAGTTGCAGGAAGGTCTGCGCGATCCACGCCACGATGATGATCCTGTCGTGGCTGCCGATCGCGGATGGGAGGCTGACCACAGCCAGCAGGGTGAACAGGTACGCGGCCCACATGGTGCCGACGACCGAGGTGATGACGACGCCGATCTTGCCGTTGAGGCCGACCCGTTCGTCAGCGGTCTGGGCCGGTTTCTGCAGGGCGCGTTGGCGGATGTGTGGGTGCGGGACGTGGACGAACATAGGGGAATGCCTGGGTGAGGTGAGGGTGCCGGGTTGCTCAGTCATCGCGCTGGCGCCTCTTTACTATCGGTAGGTAGCACGGTCGGGGGTCTGTGCGAGCGTGCCGGACCCTGGTGAGGGCCCGCAACTGGGCATCCGCATGATCGGCGGGAACGTTGGACGGGTAGCGCCTGACCGCGGCCTGGGGAACCAGCGAGCGGCGTCGCCGAGAAGGGCGCTCGGGATCACGTGCGGGTCGGGTTGAACAGCCTCCATTGCCCTTCGGAGACAATCTCGACGTTGCCGTCGACGACCTTGAAGGCGGTCTGATCGTCAACCGCGTACGCCGGACCGGAGATGCCGGCCGCCCAGCTTTCCGCCTCGGCCATGGTGTTGCCCGGCAAGTCGTCGCCATTCACGTGCGGGCAGATCGAGAAGTCGACGATCCCCAGCGTGCTGTCGTCACCGGTGGGCGACTTCCACTCGACGAAGTCCTGCCCGATACGGGGGGTCATCACCATGCTCCCGGCGCTGAGCCCGACCCAGACCGTGTCGGGCAGCGACGGCAGCAGGTCGACCAGCCCGGACTTTCGCATCCAGTGGCACAGATACAGGGCGTCTCCCCCGTTCACCAGCAGGACGTCGGTCTCCCGGACCTTGGGGATCCAGAGCTCTTGATCCAGGCTGGGTAGCGCGGTGAGCTCCAGCACCCCCAGGGACTTCCATCCCAGCTCGGTCATGGGGCATGCGGGCTCTCCTCCGCTGATGAACCGCCAGGCGCGATCGATCCCGTTCGGCTTTGCGTACCCCGCGGTGGGGATGCACAGGGCGCTGGACTCGGCGATCGGCTTGCCCAGCAGGTCGACCAGCGCCTCGTGGATGCTGGGATTCTTGATGCCGGCGGAGGTGAGCAGAAGCTTCATAATGTCCTTTCGTCAGAGGCGGTAGGCGGCCAAAGCTGGCACCGTCCACTGTGACCACGCATGGGGCACCTGTTCCCCGATCACGAAGAGCGGGGACAGCGAGGGTGCGACGGACGAGTCGGCCTGTACGCCGGGTTCTGTCCTCGCAAACGCCGAAACGCGGCGAGGGGCGGCCATCCATCTCGGCCTACCGTCGCCGGTAGGCTCCAGCGGCCTACCCGCAGACTCGGGCGGGCCGCCCTCAGTCGTCTGCGAAAGCCACCGACCCTGCGGCCGGCGGCCATTTTGGCCTTGCTCCGGGTGGGGTTTACCGAGCCACCCCGGTCACCCGGGATGCTGGTGGGCTCTTACCCCACCGTTTCACCCTTACCGTCGCGGCCGGAGCCGCAACGGCGGTTTGTTTTCTGTGGCACTGTCCCGCGGGTCACCCCGGGTTGCCGTTAACAACCACCCTGCCCTGTGGAGCCCGGACGTTCCTCGGCGATGAGTTCGGGCGTACCCGGATCATCGACGCGACCGCCCGGCCGACTCGTCCGTCGCACCTGCCATGCTACCCGCGATGGATGTGACGCAGGCCGTGGCATTGCTCGCCGCCGGACTGGCCGCGGGTGCCGTCAACGCGGTCGCCGGCGGCGGCTCCCTCATCACCTTCCCCACGCTGCTCGCGATCGGCCTGGCGCCGGTGCCGGCGAACGTCACCAACTCGATCGCGGTGTCGCCCGGGTACGTGGCCAGCGTGGCCGGCAGCCGTCAGGACCTCGGCGCGCTGGCGGCCAGCCGCGGTCGGCGCCAACTGCTCGCCTTGGTGCCGACGGCACTCGCCGGCGCCGCCCTGGGGTGCCTGCTCCTGCTGGCCACCCCGGCGCGTGCCTTCGACATCGTGGTGCCGTTCCTGGTTCTGGGCGCGACGGCGGCGCTCGGCCTGCAGCCGCAGCTTCGAAATCTGGTCGGGCATCCTCGCCACCCCCGCCGCACGGGCTGGCTGCACGTCACGGTCGGGCTCAGCGCGGTCTACGGCGGATACTTCGGCGCCGCGCTCGGCGTGATGCTGGTGGCCGCGCTCGGGCTGGTGCTGGACGAGAGCCTGGCCCGCATCAGCGCACTGAAGAATGCGGTGTCCATGGTGGTCGGTCTCGCCACCGTCGTCGCGTTCGCGGTCTTCGGGCCGGTCGACTGGGCCGCCGCAGCCGTGGTGGCCCCGGCCAGCCTGGTCGGCGGGTACGCCGGCGCCCGGTTGGCGCGGCGCCTGCCGGCTGACCTGTTGCGTTGGATCATCGTGGCGGTCGGGGCCACCGTCGGCATCACCCTCCTGGTTCGCGCCCGGTGACGCTCGGACCCTGCGCCGGGCGAGGTCACCGCACCCAGAAGCGATGTCACCGCACCCGGAGGCGGGGCACAACACCCGGGGGCGGGGACACGCCCACGATCGGTCGCCCTACCCGATCGTGACCACTATCGTCGTGACGATGGCTGCCAACCTCGGATCCGCGGCCAGCAAGGTGCCCGCCGGAGACCCGCCGGTCTTCACCTACCGGCCAGCCCTGGACGGGCTGCGCGCGGTCGCGGTCGCCGGTGTGCTCCTCTTCCATGGCGGCGTCACCTGGCTGCCCGGCGGCTTCCTCGGGGTGGACGCGTTCTTCGTGCTCTCCGGCTTCCTGATCACGTCCCTGTTGCTGGCCGAGCGGGCCCGGTACGGGCGGATCCGCCTCGGCGCATTCTGGCTGCGGCGGGCCCGCCGGCTGCTGCCGGCGCTGCTGCTGGTCCTCGTGGTCGTCGTGGTGGCGTACCGGGCCGTGCTGCCGGCGGTCGAGCTCGCGCTGCTGCGCGGCGACGCACTGGCCGCACTGGGTTACGTGGCGAACTGGCGCATGATCTATCGGGGCGGCGACTACTTCACCCAGACCGCAGCGCCCTCGCCTTTGCAGCACACCTGGTCGCTCGGCATCGAGGAGCAGTTCTACCTGATCTGGCCGCTGGTGGTGGTCGGGCTGCTGGCAGTGCTCGGACGCCGGGCGTACCGGAGTCTCATCTCGCTGTGCCTGCTCGGCGCGGTCGCCTCGGCGGCCACGGCGACGCTGCTCTACGACCCGCACAACGCCAACCGGGCGTACTACGGCACCGATACCCGCGCGCAGGCTCTCCTGATCGGGTGCGCGCTCGGGGCGGTCCTGGCCGCCGCCGGGCGGCGGACCTCGCGCTGGCAGCGATGGCGGCGGCACCGCTGGACCGCCGACGTGGTGGCCGGGTTCGGCTTCGCGGGGGTTGTCGCGCTCGGCTGGCTGTGGACCCACGAGCACGGCACCGATCCGTTCCTGTTCCGTGGTGGCCTGGCCATCGGTGCGGTCGCGGTGGCCGCGGTCATCGCCTACGCGATGCTCTGCCCGGGGGATCCGGTGGCCCGGGCCCTCAGTCTGCCGGTGCTGGTGTGGTTGGGCCGGATCTCCTACGGCGTCTACCTGTGGCATTGGCCGCTGTTCGGCCTGCTCACCGCGGAACGCACCGGCCTGAACGGGGCGAGCCTGCTGGCCGCCCGGATCGGGGCCACGGCGGCCGTCGCCGCCGCCTCGTACGTGTTTCTGGAGCAGCCGGTGCGCACCGGCCGGCTGCCCTGGCCCTGGGCGCACCGGCCCCAGGCCCGCCGGCCCCGGCCGGCCGTCGCCGCGGTATCGGCCGGCGCTCTGCTGGCGGCCACCGGTTTCCTCGTCCTCAGCGCCACCAGCCCGCGCACGCTCACCGCCATTACGCCCGTGCTTGCGCTGCCCGCGGCCGCGCCGAACGTCGGCCCGGCCGCACCGATGCAGCGGCCCGGCCGTAAGCCCGGCGGTGCCCCGCGGATCACGTTCTTCGGCGACTCGGTGTCCTGGAGCCTCGGCACCTACCTCCCCGCCCACCCGGGGTTGACCATCACCGTGCGGGCCATCCAGGGCTGCGGCATCGCGCGGCTGCCCGACATCATCCAGCTCGGCGATGGCGCGACGAACTATCGCGGCTGCCCGACCTGGGACACCCGCTGGCAGCGAGGGGTGAAGACCGACGACCCCGACGTGGCGGTGATCCTGCTCGACCGTTGGGAGTTGATGGACCGCAAGCTCGGCGACGGCTACCACCACGTCGGCGAGCCGGTCTACGACTTCTACCTCTCCCACGAACTGCAGCTCGCCATCTCGATCGCCGGATCCCGCGGAGCGCAGGTGGTGCTGCTGACCGCGCCGTACACGCACCGGTCCGAGCGCCCCGACGGCGGTCTCTACGACGAGGACCGGCCGGAGCGGGTCGACGCCTGGAACCGCCTGCTCTACGCGGCCGCCGCCCGCGACCCGGACCGGATCAGCGTCATCGATCTCAACGCCCGGGTGTGTCCGGACCACACCTTCACCTGGACCATCGGCAACCTGCGCATCCGTAGCGACGGCCTGCACTTCACCGAGTCCGGGGTACGGGCGTGGATCGCGCCCTGGCTGCTCCCCCAGCTCGCCGCGGTGGCCGTCGGCTCGGCGCCCAGCCGCCTCGCGAACCCGGTCCCGACGGCGACCGCCGCCGGGGCACCGACGCCGACGCATCGATGAGGGCTCAGGCCAGGTGGGCCGTGTCGTTGACGGTCCGCACCGCCACCCCGCCGTCGGGCCAGATGTCCACGATCGACAGTCCGGCTGGGTCGAGGTAGAGCCGTTGCAGGAAGCTGTCGCCGCCGCTGAGCACATCACGCAGCACCAGCTTGATCGGCGAGACGTGACTCACCACGACGACGGTCGCGTCGGCCCGCTCGCCCACGATGCGCGCGGTCGCCCGGCGTACCCGGGCCGCCACCGCGTCGAAGGACTCGCCGCCGGGTGGCGCCTGGGCCGGCGAGGCCAGCCACCGCTCCAGCTCCTGCGGCCAGCGTTGGCGAACATCGTCGAAGGTGAGCCCGTCCCACTCGCCGAAGTCACACTCGACCAGATCTTCGTCGACCTCCACCGGTACGTCGCCGAGCGCCCGCGCGATCTCAGCCGCGGTGGCCGTGCACCGGCTCAAAGGTGAGGTGAGCACGGCGCTGGCGGCCCCGGCCATGGCCGCGACTCGGGCCGCCACCGCCCGCGCCTGGGCCAGTCCCCGGGCCGAGAGCGCAGTGTCGGCCCGCCCGGAGTAGCGCCGCTGCGCGGTGCGCTCAGTCTCACCGTGGCGCACCAGCAGCAGCCGGCACGCGGCCTGGGTCGGTGGCGACCAGCCAGCCGAACGACCCAACATCGCCGGCTCGACACCGGCTGAACCACCCCGCGCCGACGGCTTGACGCCGGCCGGACCACCCCGCGCCAACTGGGCTGAACCAGCCCGAGCCGCGGGCTGCGCCGCGGCGGAACCACCCCGCGGCGCCGGCTCGACCCCAGCGGCGCGATCCGTTGAACGGCCCATCTCCGGCGGATCCGCGAGGCTGTCGACATCGGGCAGTGGCCGACCGTCCATTGCCGCGTTCGCCAACGCGTCGGCGCGCCGGTTGCGCTCGCGGGGAATCCAGGTGAAGCGGACGGTGTCGAAGCGGCGAACCAACTCAGCCGCCTGCGCGGCCAGGCTGCGCAGGCCGGCGTGCTTGATCTGCCAGCGGCCCGCCATCTGCTCGACCACGAGCTTGGAGTCCATCCGAACCTCGACATCGACGGCTCCGAGGTCGGCCGCCGCCCGCAGGCCGGCGACCAGGCCGCGGTACTCGGCCACGTTGTTCGTGGCCACCCCGATCGACTCGGCCCGGGCCAGCAGCACCTCGCCGGTGGCCGCCTCGCAGACCACCGTGCCGTAGCCGGCCGGACCGGGGTTGCCGCGGGAACCGCCGTCGGCCTCGACGATGACCTTGAGCCGACGCCCGCTCAATTGCCTTCCTTTCGTTCGCGCTGCGGTGCTCGCACCCGCTCGCTCCTCGCGCTCACCGGAGGCCTTCCTTTCGTTCGCGCTGCGGTGCTCGCACCCGCTCGCTCCTCGCGCTCACCGGAGGCCTTCCTTTCGTTCGCGCTGCGGTGCTCGCACCCGCTCGCTCCTCGCGCTCACCGGAGGCCTTCCTTTCGTTCGCGCTGCGGTGCTCGCACCCGCTCGCTCCTCGCGCTCACTAGAGACCCGAACCGGCGGTGCGCACCAGGATCCGGCCACACTCCTCACAGCGGATGACCTCGTCGACGGCGGCGGCGCGCAAGCGGGACCGTTCCGACCCGGACAGCTCCAGCCGGCATCCGCCGCACCGTCCGGTGCGCAGCTCGGCGGCGCCCATCCCGGTCGACTCGCGGATCTTCTCGTACAGCTCAACCAGATCGGTGGGCAGGTCGCCGACGAGGGGCCCGCGGGCCGCCTGGCGGGCGGCGCGCTCCCGGTCGAGCTCGGCGACGAGCGTGTCGCGGCGACGCTGGGTCTCGTCGCGGACCTCCCGCTCTGCGGCCAGCTGCGCGTCGATCTCGTCGAGGCGCCGCTGGGCCTGCTCCTGCTGCTCCATCAGCTCGAGCTCGGCATCCTCAAGCTCGGTCTGGCGACGGGTCAGGGTGGCGAGTTCGTGCTGAAGTGCTTCCAGTTCCTTCGCCGGACCGGTGCCCGCGTCGAGGCGGGTCCGGTCACGGTCGGCCCGCACCCGGACCTGATCGACATCCTTCTCCATCCGGCCCACGTCGCGCGCCGTGTCGTCCACGCTCACCTGCGCCCGCAGCCGCTCGTCCGCCAGCACTGACAGCTCCCGGGCCAGCCGATCCAGCTCCGCATCCTCGGGCAACGTGGCCCGGCGGTGGTCGAGCTGGGCCAGCGCCGTGTCGATCGCTTGCAGGTCGAGCAGGCGCTGCTGGGCTTGCGGATCGGCCTTCACGGGCTGGGCTCCTTCGTGTCCTCTGTAGACGATGACGACGCCAGCACCGTCCAGGCATCGGTGACCAGATCGGAAACCTCGACGCCGACCGGCAGATCGGCGCGCAGCTCGCCGGCGAGCACATCCAGCCAAGGCCGCTCGGTGGCCCAGTGCGCGGCGTCCAGCAGCGCCGGGCCGCCGGCTTCCAGGTGTTCACTGGCCGGGTGGTGGCGCAGGTCCGCGCAGAGATAGGCATCGACGCCGGCCGCCGCCACCTCAGCCAGGAAGGCATCGCCGGCGCCGCCCGCGAGCGCCATCGTGGCGATCGGCCGGGCCGGATCGCCACCGGCCCGCACACCGACGGCGGTCGCCGGCAGCCGAGCCGCGACGTACGCGGCCACCTCGGCCAGCGGTCGCGCCGGCGTCAGCCGACCGACCCGGACCGGGTGGCGGGCGTCGCCGACCAGCGCCCGCACGTCGGTCAACTCCAGCCGGGCGGCGAGCGCGTCGGTGACTCCGGGCGATGCGGAGTCGGCATTGGTGTGGGCGACCAGGAGCGCGATCCCGGCTCGGATCAGCCGGTGGATCACGGCGCCCTTGTACGTCGTGGTCGCGACACTGGAGACCCCACGCAGCAGCAGCGGGTGGTGCACCACCAGTAACTGCACGTCGTGTTCGATCGCCTCGTCCACCGTGTCCGCCACGCAGTCGACCGCCAGGAGAATCCGCTGCACCGGCGTCTCGGGCACGCCAACCACGAGCCCCACGCGGTCCCAGTCCTCCGCCCACTCGGGCGGGTAACGCCGATCCAGCGCCCGCACCACGTCGGCCACCGTCACGCTGGGCGGGGCATCGGTGGTCATGCCACGCGACGCTACCAGCGGATGCGGTGCCCGAGGGCGACGAGCCGGCTCACACTCACACCGTCACTGCCATCAGGTCAGCGAGTTCGGCCAATGCCGGCGGCGCAGTGCCCCTGGTCCGGCGCAGCACGTTGGTGACGAGTTCGTGGGCGATCGGGCGGCAGCGGATCTCGCTGGGCGCCAGCCGGTCGGCGTCGATCAGGCTCTCGGTGGCCCGGCTGATCTCGCCGATCTGGGTCAGTGCCCGCGAGTAGTCGAGCAGATGGTGGGCCCGGCGCTCGGGCATCATGCCGGCGAAGTCCTCGGGCGCGATGGTGTCGTGGGTCGCGACCGCCCGTGCGCCTTCGCCGAGCTCGACATCGGCCGCGAGCCGGTGGAACGTCACGTTGGTGGGCCCGAAGTTGGTGGCGTAGTAGTTCTCGTCGCCGCCCAGCTGCTTGGCCGCTTCGCCGGCGGCCACCAGGAGGTCGTTGACTGTGGCCGCGTCGCCCAGGCGGGCGGCCGCCATCGCGGCCTGCAGCAACAGGATGCCGTAGACCGAGAGCCGCTCGGGTGTCGCATCCCGACCGCGGGCCGGCGCCAGCTGGTTGGCGATATTGACATTGATCTCCAGCGCCGGCCGGAATCGACCCAGCGCCGCCAGCGCCGCCGCCACCCGGGCCACCGAGAGACCGGAGAGCAGATCGTCCTCCGCCCGCTGGCAGGCCGCCATCGCACGGTCCGCGGCGAGCCAGGCGAGATCGTTCTTCCCCAGCTTGCGCAGGCTCGACGAGGCGATCTGGTAGATCTGGCCCAGCAACCGGGCCGCGTCGCGGCCGTGCTCGTCGCGGTAGCAGGCATTCGCCGCCTGCGCGTCGCGCAGCAGCCGCGGCAGCATCCGGGCGAGCACGCCGTACTTGGAGTGCTGGTAGGTGAGCCATGCGTGCCCGACCGCCTTGGTCAGTTCGGGCAGCGCGGGCGCACTCGACGGCGGCACGTAGAACGTGCTGATCTTGTCGTAGTTCTCCAGCGCGGTTCTGATCTCCTCGACCTCAACCTGGTCGATACAGGTCACCGCGTCCGGCCGGCGTACCGCGTCCTTGTCCATGAGCAGTTGCACATCGAGTTGCAGTACGTCGGCGATCTCATAGATGACCGAGAACCGATCGAGCCGGCGAACCCCGCGCTCCACCTTGTCCACCCAGCTCTTGGACTTGCCGAGGCGATCGGCGAAGAGCTGTTGGGACATCTTGCGGCGGTTGCGCCAGTACGCGACCCGGCGACCGACTGGCTGCTCGTCCACGAGGATCTCCTCCCCCTGGTCTGTGCGCTACCGCTGGGCGCCCGCCGGGCCCGCAACCGGTAGTTCTGTGTGGGGCCTGCTGCTGGCCCGTTCGGTTCGGTCCGGGTCTCCCCCAGGTACCCGGATCGCGGCCGGCTCGCACACGATGTGCGGCGCGGCCACCCGTCTCGCTCGTACCACCTACATATGCAACTTGCAAAACGCGCTCTCTGGTCGCAACGACCTAACGGGTAGAGAGTGACGGAGCTTCATATGTTTCGAGGTGCCCGCACGATGAACCTGACCGATCGTTGGCAACGATCGACATTGCGCCGCGCCGCGCACCGGTACGCCGAGCATGGCTGGGCCGTCGTGCCCGGCGCCTTTCTCGCCGGCGACCGCTTCCGGTGTGGTCAGCTCTGCCCCACGGTGGGCTGCCATCCAGCGCTTGACAACTGGTCGGCGGCGGCCTCGGTCGACCCGACGGATGTCGACGACTGGTGGCGGACGGCCCCGTTCTCGGTGCTGCTCGCCACCGGTGGCGCCTTCGATGTCATCGAGGTGCCCGCGCGGCTGGGCATGCCCGCGGTGGCCGCGCGCGCCGTGGGTCCCACCGTCGTGTCGCCGACCGGACGCTGGATGTTCCTCGTCCGAGCCGGCCATGCGCTGCGACCGGAGCTGGCCGCGCAGCTCGACGTGGTGATCCACCGCGCCGGCTCGTGGATCGCCGCACCGCCGACCCGCTCCCCGGAGGGCCGGGTGCGCTGGGCCGTGCACCCTTCGGTCACCGGGTGGGCGGTGCCCGACCCGTACGCGGTGCAGGAGCAGCTGCTGGCGCGCGCGCCGGTGGCGCCGACGTTCGCCACCAGCTCGACCCGCCTCGGGCGGGCCGCGTAGGTGCACAGCAGACTCCCAGCCTGCCACCAGGCTGTGTACACGTGCGGCCCCCACCCTGAGATCACTGACCAGCCGCAGCAAGGGAGTTCGACATGTCGGTCGCGGAAGTCACCATGACACCCAACGGCGTCTGGGTCACGGCCATGCTG
The DNA here is from genome assembly GCA_963753485.1 of uncultured Actinomycetota bacterium. Taxonomy (GTDB): domain Bacteria; phylum Actinomycetota; class Actinomycetes; order Mycobacteriales; family Micromonosporaceae; genus CAWDLX01. Next base: position 762,886 of record CAVWCL010000001.1, read on the forward strand.
CGCCCGGCCGGCGAACTCGCGGGACGGGCGATCGAGTGCTTCGTCGACGAGATCATGGCGCTCGCGCAGCGGGCCACCATCGTGATCGTCAACCTGGTCGCGGCGACCGTGCCCAAGCCGGCCGCGCTGGCGCGCGCTCTGCGCCGCCCGGGGGCGGTCCTCTCCGGACCCGACCGGGCGCTCCTGCTGGTGGGTGCGGACCCGGATCTGCTGGCCGAGCTGCGCCGTCAAGGCGGAGAGATCGCGACACTCCCGTGAGCGTCAGAAGCCGACCGTCGACTTCAGCTCCTCGATCAGCTGCGGCGAGATGACCTCGCCGGCACGGTTGGCGAAGACCGCCATCTCGTAGGCGAGGTTGCCCAGGTTGGCCCTTCGGGACGCCAGCACGCCGAGCGTCGCACCCACGCTGATCGAGCTGACCAACAGGTAGCCCTGGTCGAGATCGATGATGACCTTGTTCGGGGCCCCGAGATCGTAAATCTTTCCGGCCCCGTGTGCGAGCGAGATGATCGCTGACGTGATGGCGGCGAGTCGGTCGGCGCTGGACCGGTCGAGCTTGTTGGACATGGCGATCAGCAGGCCGTCGGCCGACACCGCGATCGCGTCGACCACCTCCGGGGTGTTCGCGGCGAACTGGCTCAACAGCCAGTTGAACTGCTGTGCCTCACTGCTCAGGTGTTCCGCGTATACCGTCATTGGGCCTCCTCCGCTGAGGCGCGCGGGTCCTCGCCGCGGGAGAGCCCGGCGAGGTAGTCGTTGACGGCTTCGCGTTCGGCCTCGGGATCGCGCGGCCGCAACACCTCGGTCGGCTCCTCCACCGGGAACTCCACCTCGGTCATCAGGTGGCGTCCGGGCAACCGGCGGGTCAGTCCGCGATGGGTCAGCGGAGCTTCATCGCCGCGACCGCCGTTGGCCGCCGTCGCGGCTGGTTCCAAGCCCTCGGCCGGGGTGACGATGCGGCGGGGAAGGCCATGTGAGCCCTCGGCCGGCCCCTTCGGTGCGAACGCCGCCGGCGGCTCGGCGGCCGCGGGGTCACGGGTCACGTCCACGGAGGCGAGGCTAGCGCGTCCGATCGCCGAAGGAGACATCACGGCCTCAGGTTCGGCGCCCGATCCGCTGGTCGGTTCGTCCCGCTCCCCGTGGGCGCGCGGGCCGGCGGAGCCGATCGCGACCAGCTCCGGCGAGGTGGCAAACCAGGCGAACGGCTCATCCGACACGTCGACCTCGATGGCGTCGATCGCGTCGAGGGCGGGGTGCGGCGCCGGCCGCCGGGTACGCAGCGGCGCCGGCGGCAGGCCCACGATCGGGCCGACGGTCAACAGCCGCGTCGGCACCCGCACGTGCGCCGTGATGCCCCGGCCTTCGGAGGGCTCGAGGCGTACGTCGAAGCCGTGCCGGCGGGCCAGCCGCCCGACGACGAACAAGCCGAGCACCGTGGTCGGCGCCAACTCGAGGCGCTCGCGTTCGACCAGCCGGCGATTCTCCTCGTCGAGGCGGGCCGCGCTCATGCCCAGGCCGTGATCGACGATGACCAGGTGGCACTCCTCGGCGAGGGTCGCGGCGATGGTGACCGAGCTACCCGGGGGCGAGAAGTTGGTGGCATTCTCCAGCAGTTCAGCGAGGAGCAGGCGCAGGTCGCCGACGACCGTCGAGTTCACCGCCACCGTGCTGATCTCACCGATCTCGACCGCCCGGAATCCCTCGATCTCCGCCAACGCCGACCGGATGATGTCGATGAGCGGCGTCGGCGCGCCCGACACCACCTGGTCGATCGTGCCCGAGACCACGAGCAGGCTGTCGGCGCTGCGGCGCAGCCGGGTGGCCAGATGATCGAGCCGGTACAGCCGCTGCAACAGTTCCGGGCTGCGCTCATTGCGCTCGAGGTCGTCGATGACCGTGAGCTGGCGGCCCACGAGGTTCTGGGTCCGTCGCGCGATGTTGGCGAACATGACGGCCACGTTGCGCCGTGAGGAGGTCTGGCGTTCCAGGAGCAGCGCGGCCGTGGCCTGGACCCGGTTGAGGGCGGTCGCCAGCTCGCCGATCTCGTCGGAACTGCGCACGTCGACCGCGGCCAGGCGTGGTGGCGCCGGGTCCAAGAGGTCGGAGTCGGCGACCCGGACGAGCTCGGCCCGCGACAGCTCGGCCACCACACCGGCCGCCCGGGTGAGCCGGCGCAGCGGGCGCGATATCGACGTACTCACCGTCGTGCCCAGCGCAATGACGGTGGCCAGCAATGCGGCCGCCGCGGCGGCGACCCCCCACGCGGTGATCTGTGCCGCCGAGGCTCGGCTCTGGGCGGCGGTGGCGATGTCGCGAGCCACCCGGTCCTGGGCCAGCCGGCGCAGTCCGGTATAGGTGACGGCCGCGGTCAGCGCGCCCGAGACGTCGGCGACCGAGCTCGGACGGCCGGACGCGGTCAGCTCGTTGATCAGCTGGCGGATCCGCTGGCCCGCGGCGCCCTCCTGGACGGTGTCGACCAGGGCGGCCTCGCTCGGCTCGACCAGGTCATGGAAGCGGCGCAGGTTCTGCTCGTCGGCGGTGACCGCGGCGGTGAGCAGCGTGCTCAGCGCCGGGTCGGCCGCGGAGGCCACGAGCAGGGCACCGACGCTGCACGCCTCTTCGTTGGAGCGCATCAACGAGTCCAGCGCTCCGAGCTGTCCGATGCCCGCTGCGTCCGCCCCGAGCGGCTGGGTGAGCCGCAGCGCGTCGAGCAGGGACGCGGTGGCCGCCCGGTACGCGCCGTAGGTCGCCCGGGCCGAGATGGCCCGGCTCAGCACGGCCGTGCGCACCCCGACCAGCCCGTCCAGCGCCGGGGTGGCGGCCCGCATGACGTCGGCGGCCTGCGGGTTGCGCCGCAACTGGGCGGTCTCGTTGACCGCGACCTGGCTCTGCACCAACAGCGTACTGGTGTCCAATGTGGGCGTTGCCAGATAGCCCAGCGCCAGCAGGCGCTCCTGCTGCAACGCCTGGATGAGCGCGCCCACGTCGCGCGCGGTGGTGGCGGTGCGGGCGGTGACGCCGGCCGAGCGGGCCTGCGCGATCCGCTCGGCGGTAAACGGCACCAGCACCAGCGCCACCGCCGCCAGCGGGATCACCAGCAGCAGGCCGAGCTTCTGCCGGATGCCCAGCCTAGAAAGCATGATCCCGACCCCGGGCCCGTGGCCGGACCGCCCGGCCGACATGAACCAGTTCCTCCGAGTCGAGCAGATCCTGGGCACCAGTCACGGAGCTCAGCGAGACCTCGTCGCGGCCGGGGTCCGGTCCCTCGACGTAACTCCCGCGCGGCCGGCCAACCAGCAACACCCAGATCATCACCAGACCGGCCAGGCCGGCCAGCCCGGCCGCGGTCGCGGTGAACCGCCACTGCCCGTTCAGGTCGGCCAGCCGCTGGTCAAGCAACGCCTGCAGCTCACTGAGCAGGAGGTGGGCCAGCGGCGCGGCGGCGGCGGAGACCCGGCGCGCGTTGGCGGCGAGTTGGGTCGCGTCCGCGCCGGGATCGACGAGCTGGGGCAGCATCGTCGGCGGGGCGAATGCGCCGGCGGCGGCCATGAAGGCGTCGAGGCGCTGTGCGATGTTGCCACCCAGGCTCGACCGGGAGGTGAACTCGACGCTCTGGGTTAGCCCCGCGCTGACCTGCTCGGCCGCGGCCGAAACGCCGAACCGGGCGACCGCGGCACGCACCGCATCCTCGCCCGTGAGCTCCTTGCCGCCGGAGAGCGACACCAGGTCGGCGGCGCGACTCGAGTAGACCTGGGCATCGGGCAGCCGCACGATGGCGGCGTCCATCACGTAGTAGGAGTCGAGCTCTGGATCGTGGCTGAGATGAGAGGTGTCGCCGGTGTGGCGCAGCAGCGCGACCGCGAGCGTGACCAGACCCGAGTACGTGTCGTAGGCCGCATGCCCGGTCACCTTCTTGGCGATCGCGGCCCGCACCATGGTGGTGAGGTCGGCCAGGCCCTCGGTGGTCTGCAGGGTAGGACCATACTCCGAGTCCAGCTCGGCGACCCCCGCCAGCGACTTCTCCAGGCCGGCGGCGTTCACCGGCTCGCCGCGTACCGCGGACGACTGGGCGGCCACCAGGTTCCCGATGAGGGACAAAATCGGATGCATGATGGTGGCCCCGTCCGACTCATGCCGTACCAGATCGGCCGCGGTCGAGTTGGTGCTGGCCGACTGGCGCACAATCGCACCCACGAGGCCGACCATCGCCAACGCACAGACGATCACGACGGTGATCCGGACGGTACGACGAGCGGTCGACGTGGCCACGTCGTCTCCCTTCGAGGGGCTTACCTGAGACTCAACGGACGGGTGGTCGCTTCGGCATCGAGGGCGACCGGTATGACGTCATATGCCGCTTCACCGTGCTGGGCCAGGTCCAACCCGAGGGTTTCGTGGCGGCGGCGTACCCGGTGGCCAACGGCCCGGTTCACCGCCGCGGCGATGAGGAACGAGGCGGCCAGGGCGAAGCCGGCGACGATGCCGGCGGTGCCCGCCTGGATCCCGAGCAACCGGTAGCTGCCCGAGTAGAACAACCCGTCGGCCCCGGCCGGATTGACCGCGGTGGTGGCGAAGAGGCCGACGCAGAGACAGCCGATGAGGCCGCCGCCAAGATGGACGGCGGCCACATCGAGCGCGTCGTCGACGTGGAACCACCGCTTGAGCCCGGCAGCCAGATGGCACCCGACCCCGGCGAGGGCGCCGATCGCCAGCGCCGACACCGAATTCACGAAGCCGGCCGCCGGCGTGATCGCGACCAGGCCCGAGACCGCACCCGAGGCGGCCCCGAGGACGGTCGGTTTGCCATGCCGGATGCGCTCCGCGACGAGCCAGCCGAGCATTCCGGTGGCCGCGGCGGCCTGACTGTTCAGCATCGCCGAGGCGGCGAGCGGGCCGGCCGCGTACGCCGAGCCACCGTTGAAGCCGAGCCAACCGAACCACAGCAGCCCGAGCCCGGTCATCACCAGCGGCAGGTTGTGCGGTTGCGACGTGTCCTCGGGCCAGCCCCGCCGCCGGCCCAGGGTGGCGGCCACCGCGATCGCCGCGGCGCCCGAGCTGATGTGCACCACAGTGCCACCCGCGAAGTCGAGCATCCCCCACCGCGCCGCCCAGCCACGGGGATCGAAGACCCAGTGCGCCACCGGGGCGTAGACGAGCAGCGACCAGATGCCGACGAAGGTGAGGTACGCCGGAAAGCGCCACCGTTCCGCCCCGGCACCCAGAATCAGGGCACCGGTGAGCACCGCGAACATCATCTGGAAGACCGCGTACGCGATGAGCGGTATGCCCCCGACGATGGGGTTCGCGGCGCCCATCGGAATGCCGACGAAACTGGCGTCGCCGAGGTAGGGATTGTTGCCGCCGAACGCCACCGAGAAGCCGAGCGCGATCCACACCACGCTGACCACGGCCATGCCGGCGAACGCCTGCACGATCACACTCAGCACGTTGGTCCGGCGCACCATGCCGCCGTAGAACAAGGCGATGCCGGGGGTCATCAACAGGACCATGGCCGCACTGGCAAGTACCCATGCGGTCGCCGCGCCGTCCACCGACACGCTCGGCTCAGGCACGCGTCATACCCCCTCGGTCCCGGTGCGCGGCCCACCCCGGGACGCCGCTGGTTCTACCTCACCGGACGGCGCCCGATCCGGCGATCCCCACTTCCCCTCACGCGGGTTCGACCGGCAGTGTTCAACCCAGGTCATCGTTGCTGCCCAGGGCCCTAAGTGCCACCGGAGGCGGCCCCTTGGCCAACACACAATGGCTGATCGGCGCCGCCACCTAGGCTGATCGGGCAATCCCACTGCCCGGGAGCGACGCTGCGATGGCATACCGTGACCTCGTGGAGCGCTCGGTCAGCGACATCGGGGACGAACTGCAGGCGCTGCCGCCGGCGGCCTTCACCGCGGCGCGCGACCGCTACGTCGCCCAGGCCCGGGCGGCCGGCGACGCGACGGCGGCGAAGCAGCTCGCCGCCATGAAACGCCCGAGCGTCGGCGCCTGGCTGGTCAACCTCATCGCCCTGCGGCGCCCGGACGCGCTGGCGGAGCTGCTGGATCTCGGCGCGGCGATGAGGGCCGCCCAGGCCGACGGGGGCGCCCAACTGCGCGACCTCTCCGCCCGCCGCCGCTGGGAGATAGACACCCTTCGTGCGGCCGCCGGCAGCCTGGCGGAGCAGGCCGGCGCGGCGGCGCCCACCCGCGCGCAGCTGGCCGAGGTCGAGGCGACCCTCTCCGCCGCCCTCGTCGACGACGACCTCGCACGCCGGGTGCGCTCGGGCCGGCTGCTCAAGGCGGCCGGGTACGGCGGCTTCGGCCCACTCGGCAGCGATCAGCCCAGCAGCGATGCTTCTCGTGGCGATGTCCCGAGCGGCGGCGCCCCGAGGGCCGGCGTCCAGGGCGGCCAGACCGTGGGGTCGCCGACGGCGGTCGCCTCGGCCGGGCCGAAGGAGCAACCGGCGGGCAGCGAGCGCACGGCGGCCGAGCGGGCCCGCGCCGCTGCGCAGGACCGGGTGGTGGCGGCCCGCCGTACCGTGGCCGACGCGACCGCGGCGGAGGCCGGGCTGGCCGCCGAGGCCGACCGGATCTCGGCGCAGATCGCGCAGTGGCGCGAACGTCTGGACGACCGGCAGCGCGAAGCCCGCCAGGCCCGCCAGGCCCGGCTCGCCGCCGAGCGTGAGCTGGCCAGTGCCGAACGCCGGCTGGCCCGCCTGCCCTGAGCGCCCCGCCGGCGATCGTGGGGCAGCGCAGCCAGTGGTGGCCGACGATGATGAGATCGTCCTGCCGCCGACCCGGAGGGTGCCGCCACCGTGACCGATCCTGACCTGACCGCGCTCCGCCAGCTCGCCCAGGACCTCGCCAACCAGCCGGACTGGCCCGGCGTGCTCACGCTGGCGCCTCGGCTGCGCGCCGATACCGCGTACTGGTTCGGAGTCTGGGCGCCGCTGGTCGCGATCGCCGCCCGGCAGACCGGTGACCCGTCGGCCCGGTCGTATCTGGACGAGGCCCTCGAAGGCGGCTTCAGCCAACCGGAGAACCTGGAGGGTGAGCTGGAGCGCGCGTTCGGCTCCGACCCCGACTGGCCCGCGATCGAGGCGGCCATCGTCGCGAACGTGCCCCCGGCCGCACTCGAACTGCTCGACTGGCCGGAACTCTCGCCGGCGCATCCGCTGGTGCTCACCCGCATCGCGGACGATCGCGTAGAAGAGCTGCGCCGGCAAATACCGCCGGCGCACCCGTCCGCCTGGGAGACCGCACGCGACCTGCTGGTCTGGGTGGCTGGCCGGTGGCAGCACTCGGCCACTGCCCACGTCGAGTGGGACGACGCGGTGCATGTGCTCTCCCGGGTGGAGGCGGGCGAGCGGTTCGCCTGCCGCGAGTACGCGCTCGTGCTGAGCCAGGCGCTCAACGTGGTCGGCATTCCGGCCCGCAGCGTCACCCTGTTGCAGGCCAATCACCACAGTGGACTCGGGCGGGCCCACGCGGCCAGCGAGGCCTGGATCGACGACCTGGACTCCTGGGTGCTGCTGGACGGGCAGAACGGCATGTACTGGGTGGACTCCACCGGGCGCCCGTTGGACGTGACCGCTCTGCGTCGGCTCCAGCGCGCCGGCGGCCAACCGGCCGAGGTGGTGAGCCTGGCCGGCAGGCCCTCGGCCCAGTCCGCGCTCTGGTGGCCCTACTTCCGTTCGGTGGGGCCGGCCGGGGCGATGGTCTCCTCGGCCCCGTACGCGCCGATGATCGAAGGCACCCTGGTCCAGGCCTGCGGGCAGCTGCTGCGGGAGCCGGCCGGGCTGCACCCCAACCTGTCCGAGCTGGGTATCGGCATCGCCGATGTCGCCGGCGTACCGGCGATCCAGCCGGTGACTCGCCACCCCTACGCCACCGGGTTCGAGATAACGGTGGCCGAGCACCAGTGGCAGCTGCCGGTGGCCGGCCAGCCGTGGCCGATCCCGACCGCGGTCGGCGGCGAGCGCACCGCAACCATCGCGATCGTGACCGGGTACGGCACCCACCACCGGCGCGCCGTGCGCTACGCGGTGCACGGTCGCCCCGGCGCCACGCCCTAGCCGGCCCCGGGGGCGGCGGTGGACGCTCCTGCGTACCAACCGACCTGGGAGTGCCGATATGGCAAGATGACGGCCATGCTCGAGGCCCCCGACCGCAATCTCGCCCTCGAACTGGTACGGGTCACCGAGGCGGCCGCGGTCGGCGCGGCAGAGTGGATCGGCCGGGGCGACAGCAACGGCGCGGACAAGGCCGCCGTCGACGCCATGCGCATCATGTTCAGCACGGTGGCGATGAATGGCCGGGTGGTCATCGGCGAAGGCGAGAAGGACGAAGCCCCGATGCTGTACAACGGCGAGTCCGTCGGCGTCGGCAGCGGCCAAAGCGTGGACATCGCGGTCGATCCGTTGGAGGGCACCACGCTGTGCGCCAACGGGCGGCCCAACTCGATCTCGATCATCGCGGTCTCCAACGGGGGCACGATGTTCAACCCCGGCCCCGCGCTCTATATGAACAAGGTGGTCGCCGGCCGGGACGCCGCCGACGCGGTGGACCTCGACGCTCCCCCGGCCGAGAACGTCCGGCGGGTGGCCCGCGTGCTCGGCAAACGGACCTCCGACGTCTCGGTCTACCTGCTGGAGCGCGACCGGCACGCGGCGATCGTCGACGACCTGCGCACCGTGGGCGCGCGGATCCATCTGCTCAGCGCCGGTGACACCGCGCCGGCCATCGCCGCGGCTGGCATCGGCGACAGCGACGTGGACCTCGTCATGGGCGTCGGCGGATCGCCCGAGGCGGTGATCGTGGCCGCCGCCATGCGCTGCCTCGGCGGCACCATCCTGGCCCGCCTGTGGCCACGCGACGACGCCGAACGGGACCGGCTGGTGGACGCCGGATACCAGCTCGACCAGGTGCTCACCACCACCGATCTCGTCGGTGGGGACGACGTCTTCGTCGCCGCCACCGGAATCACCTCCGGCCAGCTGCTCCGTGGAGTCCGGGAGACCCCGATCAGCGTGGTGACCGACTCGATCGTGATGCGCTCCCGCTCGGGCACCTGGCGCCGGATCGAGGCTCATCACAGCCCCGGCAAGCACGCCCTGCTCGCCGCCCGGGTGCGTTAGCCCGCTGGGCCGCCGCCCCCGGTCCGGGCCGGGTCGGGACAGTAGACTCGTGGGCCAGCGGTCGCTTGGTGGCCGATCACGATGCCTGAACCCCTCGGCCGGAGACGATGAGAGCACTGGTCAAGAGTGAGGCCTCGCCGGGCCTCTGGCTGCGCGACGTACCCCGACCCACGCCGGGTGACCAGGATGTGCTGATCCGCATCCTGCGCACCGGCATCTGCGGAACCGACCTGCACATCTACGGCTGGGACGACTGGGCCCGCCAGCACGTCCCGGTCCCGCTCACCATCGGGCACGAGTTCGTCGGCGAGGTCGTCGAGGTGGGTGCGGACGTCTCCGGGATAGCCGTCGGCGACCTCGTCAGCGGCGAGGGGCACGTCGTCTGCGGCACCTGTCGCAACTGCCGCGCCGGGCGGCGCCACCAGTGCGCGCACACCGACAGTGTCGGGCTGACCCGCGCTGGCGCCTTCGCCGAGTATCTCGCGCTGCCGGCGGGAAACGTCTGGCAGCACAAGACCGGCATCGACCTGGATGTCGCCGCCATCTTCGATCCGTTCGGCAACGCCGTGCACACCGCGCTGGCGTACCCGGTCATCAGCGAGGATGTGCTGATCACCGGAGCCGGTCCGATCGGGCTGATGGCCTCGGCCGTGGTCCGCCACGCCGGCGCCCGCTACGTCGTGGTCACCGACGTCAACGAATACCGGCTGGAGCTGGCCGCCAAGATGGGAGCCACCCGGGCGGTCGATTCCACGGTCGGCACGGTCGCCGACGCCCAGCGGGATCTCGGTATGCAGGAAGGTTTCGATGTCGGGCTGGAGATGTCGGGCACCTCGGCCGCGCTGAACGAGATGGTGGCCAACATGACCCACGGCGGCCGGATCGCGCTGCTGGGGCTGCCGAGCCAACCGGTGACGGTCGACCTGAGCACGGTCGTGCTGAACTCGTTGACCCTGTCCGGCATCTACGGTCGGGAGATGTTCGAGACCTGGTACGCGATGTCGGTGCTGGTCTCCCAGGGCCTGGACATCACGCCGGTGATCACGCACCGGTACCCGGCCGAGCAGTTCGAGGACGCGTTCGCCACGGCCCGCGAGGGCCGCTGCGGCAAGGTGCTGCTCTACTGGACCTAGCCGCTGCCCAGTACTTCGTCAAGCCGCGGCGGGAGGAGCCGGATGGACACCAGCATGCGCACCCATCTGCGGACAACGCTCGACGAGATCCGCTCGGCCGGGCTCTACAAGGGCGAGCGGGTGATCGTCGGTCCACAGGGCGCCCACATCCAGGTGGCCAGCGCCGGCGAGGTGCTCAACCTCTGCGCGAACAATTACCTCGGTCTGGCCGACCACCCGGCGATCGTGGCGGCGGCGAAGCAGGCCCTGGACGAATGGGGCTACGGGATGGCCTCGGTCCGGTTCATCTGCGGCACCCAACTGCCGCACAAACGCCTGGAGGAGCGCATCTCGGCATTCCTCGGCACCGCCGACACGATCCTTTACGGCTCGTGTTTCGACGCCAACGGCGGACTCTTCGAGGCCCTGCTCGGCCCGGATGACGTGGTCATCTCCGATGAGTTGAACCACGCCAGCATCATCGACGGGATCCGGCTGTGCAAGGCGCGCCGGCGACGCTACCGCAACCGGGACATGGCCGACCTCGAAGATCAGCTCCGGCAGGAGTCCGGCGCGCGCTTCCGCATGATCGCGACCGACGGCGTGTTCTCGATGGACGGCTACCTCGCGCCCCTGGATGAGATCTGCCGGCTGGCCCGCGAGTACGATGCCCTGGTCATGGTCGACGACTCCCACGCCGTCGGCTTCATGGGACCCCACGGCGGCGGAACCCCGGACCTGTTCGGGGTGGCCGACCAGATCGACATCCTCACCGGCACCCTCGGCAAGGCACTCGGCGGAGCCAGCGGGGGGTACGTCAGCGGTCGGGCGGAGATCGTCGAGCTGCTGCGCCAGCGCTCCCGCCCCTACCTGTTCTCCAACTCCGTGCCGCCGGCCGTGGTGGCCGCCTCGCTCGCCGTCCTTGACCTGCTGGCCAGCACGGCCGACCTGCGCCAGCGGCTGTTCGACAACGCGGACTTCTTCCGCACCCGGATGACCGAGCTGGGGTTCACCGTCCTGCCCGGTGAGCATCCGATCGTGCCGGTGATGCTGGGCGAGGCCACGGCGGCCGCACAGCTCGCCGAGCGGCTGCTGGGCAAGGGCATCTACGTGACCGCGTTCTCCTATCCGGTGGTGCCCACGGGACTGGCTCGGATCCGCACCCAGATGTCCGCCGCGCACACCCGCGATGATCTGGAACGCGCCGCCGCGGCCTTCGCCGAAGCCCGCGACGAGCTTGGCGCGGCCGCGGCGCGGTAAGGACCGATCGGGGCACCGTCCCGATTAGTTTGGAATTCTCCAGTCGCTTTTCCGCGTTTCTTGACCGATCCGGCGAATGCCGGAACACCAACGGGTCTTTGCGGCTGGAAAGACGTCCCGAAGACGTATCGGTGACGCTGGTCGATCAGATAGAATCCAGGCTCGCTTTCGGTAACTGGGAAAAGAGTAGCCGTGTCGGATCTGCTTCTCGACCGCGACCAGCTCGACCACCTGCTCGAGGCGCTGCTGCAGGTTCCGGGCCTCGATGATCCCGATATTCGCGACGCCCGGGTGGAAGATCTGACCAGAGCGCTTCGCCGGCCGCTTGACGCGACACGGTTCACCGACAGCCGGCACGACCTCTCCTCCATCATCACGGCGTGCGCGTCCTGCTCCGGTGGTCTGCGTACGTTCGCTCAGGTCGTCTACTCCCACCATCGCGGCGAGTCGAGCTCGCGCGCGGTCGCGCTGGCGGAGAGCCTGAGCGAGGCGGCGTTGCTCTCCACGCCCGACCGTGAGGCCCTGCACAACCATCTCGCCGGCATCCCGGTGGGCCAGATCGCCGACGCGGTCAGCGAGCTGGTCGACGCCGCCGATCTGCGCTCGCTGCAGGCATGGCGCGACATCCCGGCGGCAATCCGCATGCTGGAACGGCTGCCCATTCCCGACGATGGCGTACCGCAGCTGGTGACGTTCGCCGATCGGTTGGCGCACGTGGTCTCGGGCGCGGAGGCGGCGAACCTGCGGCAGTGGATCGACATGGTCGCCGGCGGCCTCGGGGTCGACGCCACCGCGCTGGCCGAGCTGCGCGCGGTGAGCGCCCGCCGGGCCGCCGTTGGCCGGGCCTCCGGAGCCCCCGCCCAACGGGGCGGGTCGAGCGGCGAGGACCAGCCGCCGCGGTCGCGCCGCGCCGAGGAGTCCGCGCTGATCTGGGGCGGGGTGCCGATCCGCAACCGGAACTTCACCGGTCGGGTCGCCCTGCTCGCCCGCCTCGGCGACGCTCTGCGCACCAGCTCGACCGCGTCGGTGCTGCCACCGACGCTGCACGGCCTCGGTGGTGTCGGCAAGACCCAGCTCGTCATCGAGTACGTCTACCGCCACATGAACGAGTACGACCTGGTGTGGTGGATCCCGGCCGAGCAGACCTCAACCGTGCTCGCCTCGCTCACCCAGCTGGCCGAGCGGCTGGGCCTGCCGATCACCGAGGATCTCCAGCAGACCGCCCGCACCGCACTGGACACCCTGGCCACCGGGGAGAACGCCTGGCTCCTGGTCTACGACAACGCCGACGATCCGGCGATGCTCGACCAGCTCGTGCCCACCACCGGCGGGCATGTCGTCATCACCACCCGCAACCAGGAATGGTCAACCGTCGGCCGGGCCATCGAGGTCGACATCTTCGAACGTTCGGAGAGCATCGAGCTGCTGCAGCGGCGTACCGTGGACGACCGCGGCGCGCTGCGGATCTCGACCGCCGACGCCGACCGGCTCGCCGACAAGCTCGGGGACCTCCCGCTCGCGCTCGAGCAGGCCGCGGCCTGGTACCTGGCCACCGCGATGCCGGTCAACGAATACATCGACCTGCTCGACAGCCACATCAAGGATCTGCTCTCCGAGGGCAAGCCGTCGAACTACCCGCTGACCGTCGCCGCGTTCGTCACCCTCGCCATCGACCAGCTGCGCGCGACCGCCCCGGCCACGGCACAGCTGTTCGAGCTCTTCGCCTATCTGGGCGGTGAGCCGGTCGCGGTGTCGCTGCTACGACGGGGCAAGGACGCGGATGTCAGCGAGCCACTGCGCTCGCTGCTCGGCGCCTCGATCCCGATGAACCGCACGGTCCGCGACCTCAACCGGTTCGGCCTGGCCAAGGTGGACGCGGCCCAGCGGATGCAGGTGCACCGGCTCGTGCAGCGGGTCCTGCGGGACAGCCTGAACGACGAGCTCGCCCGCGCGACGCTCCACAATGCCCAGAACCTGCTCGCCGCGGCCGACCCCGGCGATCCCGACGAGCATCCGGCCGAGCTTTCCCGGCAGCGGGAGATGGGTCCGCACGTCGGCCCGGCCAACATGATCCACGCAGATAACATGGCTGCCCGGCAAGCGGTGCTGAACTACGCGCGGTTCCTCTACATCACCGGTGACTACGAGAACAGCCGCCGGTTGGCCGAAGAGGCGGTGCGCGCCTGGACCCCCGACACCTCGCATCCCCGGCTCGGACCGGATGGGGAGCTGACCCTCATCGCCCGGGCGCAGATCGCCAACGCCACCCGCACGCTGGGAAACAGCGCTGTCGCCGCCGAGATCACCCGCGATGTGTTCGAGCGGCTGCGGCGAAACCCCGACATCGGCGAGCGCCACGAGTTCACGCTCATCACCGGCAACCAGATCGGGGCCGACCTGCGCATCGCCGGACAGTATCGCGAGGCGCTCGACTTCGATATCACGTCCGTGGCACTGCACCGTGAGGTGTTCGGGCCGGAGGACACCTACACCCTGCGGGCCCAGGCGAACCTGGCCGTCGACCATCGCATGATCGGCAACTTCGCCGAAGCCTTCGCCCTTGACCAGGACATCGCCAACCACTGGGAGGATGTCGGCGGCACCGACCCACGCGCCCTGGCCGCCTACATCAACCTGGCCCGCAACTGCTACGGGATCGGCGCCTACCGCACCGGCCTGGAGATTCTGGAGCGGTGGCGCCCGGTGCTGCAGAACATGCTCGGACCCAACCACAGTCAGGTGCTGCTGGCCGGGCGGACCTATGCCATCACCCTGCGCAAGGCCGGCCAGCTGGCCGAGGCGGCCGAGGTCATGCAGGAGAACCGTGAGCGAGTGCGCATCCGCTTCGGCGCCAACCACGAGTTCGCGGTCGCGGCCACGGTCAGCCACGCCAGCATCCTGCGCGAGCTGGGGCAGCTCGACGACGCATTGGCGCTGATCGAGGATGCGATCGCGCGCTACGACGCCAACTTCGGTGCTCGCCATCCGTTGACCCTGGTTGCCCGGGTGAACGAGGCGATCCTGCAGCGCACGCGTAACGACGTCACCGCGGCCCGGGCGCTGGACGAGCAGAGCCATGCCGACCTGACCGAGGTGCTGGGCGCCGACCATCCCTACGCCCTCTGCGCCGGTGCGTCGCTCGCGACGGACTACTCGCGCTCCGGTGACCACGACGCCGCGCTGGCGCTCTCGACCGAGGTGCTCGAACGGACCCGCAACATCGCGGGCGGCGGGCACGAGGCCCGCGGCGGCGCGGAGCACCCGTACCTGTTGATGCGGGCCATCAACCAGTCGCATGACCTGCGCGCGACCGGCGCCATCGAGGAGGCGGACGCACTCTTCGACGAGTCGCTCGCGGGCCTGCGGGACGCACTCGGCGCCAACCACCCGGACGTGGTCGCGATCGAGCAGGGCGCTCGTACTGAGGGCGACATCGAGCCGCCACCGACCTGACCGGTCAGGCGCCGCCGTTACGCTCGCGCCACTGGGCATGGGTCCGGTCAAGGGCCTGCTCGGCGGCGCGCGCGACGGCGGCGGGCACCGGCTCCGCGAGCATGGCGTCGGTGACCTCCCGCAGCCGTTCGGCGAGCGCCCGGCCGGCCGGCGTCAGGGAAGCCGACTGCTCCACCGCGGCGAGACCCCGATCCACCTGGAGGCGGGCTTCAGCGAACCGGGCCTCGGCCAGTGCCGAGAGCGCCTTCACGCCGCACAGCGCGCGCCACGTGTCGGCCACCCCGACGAACGCGTACACCCCTTGCAGGAGTCCGGCCAGCGGGCGCGGGTCGACCCGCCACGGAGCGAAGTACCGCCGGCGGTCCGTCGGGTCGCTGAGCTGAGTCAGGTCGAGGAGGGCGCACAGCTTCGAGTGCTGGAACTCGTGCACGAGCGTGACCGCGAACTCAGCGGCCGAGGGCGGCCGGGTCAGCCCGAAGACGCCGAACGCGTGCCGAAGGGTGGCGCTGCGCGCGGTCCGCTGGTCGGTCTGTACCAGCGGCACCAACGTCCGCAGGCCCGCCGCGAGCTCCTCGGCGCGGCCGGGCAAGCGCTCACCGAGCAGGCCCCAGGCCTCGGCGAAGAGCGCCCGCCAGCGTTCGACCTCGGGCTCGGGCAACCGGGGGGCCGGCGGCGCATGGTGACCGTGGCGGTAGGGGTCGAGGTCGTCGAGGCCGAGGCGGATCCGGCGCCCACCAGCCTCGGCGTCGAGGTACCGCACCGGCTGCCAGCCGGGACGCTCCTCGGTCGGGTCCTGCGGAACCTCGACGACCATGCTCGCGGCGGCCACGGTGAGCCGCCCGCGCACCGCGGTCAGCGTCGCCGAGCGGTGCCGGTGCCCCGGATCGGCGCGGCCCGCGGGTTGGCTGGCGATGGTGGCGAGCCCGAGTCCGGGCAGGGCCACGTCACCGTCGCGCATCGCGACCGTCGCGGCACCGTCCACATCGGTCGCGGCGCAGGCGACGATCGCCAGGGCGGCCAGGTGGGCCAGGTCGTCCGGCGCGGCCGCGCCCACCCGTTGCTGGGCCCGGCTCGCAATCGCACTCCAGGCGCCCACGAGCGGAGCCGCCAGGACCTCGCCGAAGCGTTCCGGGCGACCCCGGCGCGCCCGGTCGAGCGCGTCGGCCACGCCGTCACGGCCGGGTATGTCGTCGGGCCACGTCGCGAGCAGGTGCCCGATCAGCAGCAGGTGCTTGCTGAGCTGGGCCGCGCGGAGCTTCTCGATCGCCGCGCTACCACCACCGCCATCGGCGAGACCGTCGAAGACGTCGGACGGCAGCGAATGTGTCATCACGGGGAGACCCTCGGGGCGAGCTGGCGAACGGCCGCGGTGACGTGATCGCGGATATGGCCGATCAGCCGGATCATGTCCGGGCAGTACACCGACGGATTGCGGAACCCCGTTTCCGGGCGGTAGCGGTGCGCGTAGTGACCGCCGCCGCAGACCTGGTGGATCGGGCAGGACCGGCACTGGTCGGCGAGTGCGGCCACGCCGATCTGGCGGGCGACGACACCTGGGTCGTGCAGCGCCGCGTCGAACTCGTCCCGGCGGACGTCGAGGCCGGTGGCGCACGCGCCCGGGTAGGCCGACTTCAGTGCGTCGACCTGTTCGATCGCGCCGTCCGACTCGACCACGAGGAGCGCGGCCGGGCTGAGGCCGACCTGCTCGGACCGGCCGGACCCGCCGAACAGCAGGGCGATGATGTCCTCGAAGAGGCGGATCCGCGGGGCCGAGCCACCGGGCGCCGAGGCGCTGGGCGCCGAGTCACCGTCGCGGTACCAGCGGTCGAAGACCGCGATCAGCCAGTCGGCGTACGGCGTCGCCGAGCCGCCCGGCCGCCACGGCGGCACCTGCCAGGTGGCGTGCGGCAGCAGCAGGTCGATGGCGGGCGGTTCGAACTCGAGCAGCTGCTGATAGCAGGCGACCGGATCGGTGTCCGGCGCGACCACACAGAGGATGCCGGCGTAGCACGCCCGGTTCTCGGGTTCGCGGAGCAGGTCCAACGCGGCTCGGACCGCGGCGAAGCTGCCCCGCCCGTTCGGCATGATCCGATGCCGGTCGTGGTCGGCGGCGACCCCATCGACGCTGACGCCCACCGAGATCCGCTGCTCACGCAGCGAGCCCATCATCTCCGGTCCCAGGCGCAGGCCGTTGGACTGCAGGCCGACGGTCACGGTGCACGTCGACGGCATCGCGGCCCGCAGGTGGTTGGTGAGGGCAGCCAATCGGGTCGCCCCGTAGAGCAACGGCTCACCGCCGTGCAGGATGGCCCGTACCTCGCGCAGGTCATGCGTGCGCACATGCTCGGCGATGCGTGCGACGGCGGCTCGCCACACCTCGTCGGGCATCGCCGCCGGACGATCCCGCCAGCTCTGGTCCGCCTGGGTGTAGACGTAGCAGTAGTCGCAGGCGAGATTGCACCGCTGGTGGACCTTCAGCACGAACTCGCGAATCGGCGTCGGCCGCCACCCGTGGGCCCGCAACTGCCGCAGGTCCAGCTGGCGGTACGGCCACGGCGCGGCCGCCTGATGGACGGCGCGTGCAGTCGCCGACGCAGCCGAGGGGTCCACAGTGGTACGACGTCGATGAGCGGCGGGAGCCGCGAGGTTCATGCGGCGAAAGATTGGAAGGCCGATATCACGCCATCAGGGTCGTCCAGGCTGTCAAGCAAACGTTGTATACAACGTCCGAGAATCTGGTCGGACGAAGCCACAATGTCAGTCATGGAAACATCTGATACATCGATGAGAGGGGCCCAGCGAGATGGCCGGGCTGGCGCCGGCATCGGAACCACGTCCACGAAAATTCGACCTCCACCCGAATGTGACCGGCATGAGCAGCTACACTCGGCCGGTACCCCGTCATTTGGGGATATACCGACCAAATATAACTGCCCTTGCACAGGGTAGTGGGCGTGTCGGGGGGCATGCATCACTGGTTGACGTTTCTTGACGTCGGCCTGACGACTCCTTGCCGAACCCCACGAGCGCTGGGCTCCGCGCACCGGGGCTGGCCAGCGGCTACATGGACGGCGGCTCGATGTCCACCTCGACCCGCAGGCCGCTGGCGATGTCGTCGACCATGGGGTGATCGGGGCCTAAGGTCCGGCGTAGCACCGCGAGCACCTCGTCCTGGAGGTCCTCGGCGGTGTCGGGGGCGCCGGCGGCCCGGCGGTCCATGGCGAGATTCGCACCGGCGGCCAGGGTGTCCGGATGGTGCGCCCCACGCACCTCGCCCGCGAGCAGGTACGCCTCCTCGGAGAGCGCGAGCGCCCCGGCCTGGTCATGGGCCCGCCACAGATCGGTGGCCAGGTTGATGCTCGCCGTGATCGCGTACGGGTGTCGGGGGCCGACGTTGGCAAGCAGCGCATCCCGGGCGCGGCTGTCTGTTCGGCGCGCCCGGCTCGCCCAGTCCCGAGCCCGCTGCACGGCGGCCAAGTTGATCTCGGCGGCGAGAGTCAGCGGGTTGCGCTGCCCGAGGATCCGCCGGTACGAGCTGACCGCCTCGGCCGCGTATGGATGGGCCTCGTCGGCGTAGCCACGCCGCCGTAGCGCGTTGACGAGGGTGATGATGGCGGCCAGCGTGAACTCGTGGTCACCGCCGAACGAGGTGACACAGCCCTCGTAGTGGCTGCGCGACAGGTCGACCGCGCCGGCGATCTCGCCCAGTGCCCGCCGCGCCAGGGCAGCGGTCCGCTCCCCGAGCAGGATGTCGCGGTGGGTCGGACCCAGCCGCGGCCGGCACCCCTGCAGGTACCGCACCTGCAGGTCCAGCGCCTCGCGGTAGCGACCGAGCCCGTACAGATCCTCGGCGCAGGCGTTCGCCGACCGCAGTGTCCGGACACTCTCGTCGCCGGATGCGTCGCGGTGCCGGCTCAGCTCGGCCTCGTCGACCTCGAGGGCCCGGCCGAAGTCGCCAACGTGGCGCAGACTGACCGCGAGATTGTGGTGGCTCGAGGCGGTGCGGCGATTCTCCGGGCCGTAACGGGCCAGGTGCCGGCGATGGTTCTCCTCGTCGATGCGCTGCGCCTCCTGGTAATGGCCGGCGATGCGCTTCTCCGCGGCGAGGCTGGTCGCCATCGCGAGGGTGTCCGGGTGGTCGTCGCCGAAGTGCGGGAGTTGGCGCAGCCGGCTCATCGCCTCCTCGGTCAGCTCCCGGGAGCGGTCGTAGCGGCCCGTCGCGCGCAGCGCGTTCGCCCACTCCCGGGTGGCCAGCAGGACCAGCTCATGATCGGGCCCCAGAAAGTCCTCAGCGCGCCAGGCGGTCACCGCGGCCTGACCAAGTCGCCCGGCTCCCTCGAAATCTCCCTCCACGTAGCGGTAACGGATCTGGTGCAGCACCGCGGTGTGCGCGGCCTCCACGTTAGAGTGGATCATGTCAGAGGGAATGACGTGTGCCGCCATCTCCCGGTGCATATCCACTGAGGGCAGGTCGTCGGGCCCGCCCGGGTCCGCGGCGGCCAGGATCTGATGGACGTTGCGCTGCGCCCGCGCCAACGCCTGCTCCGAGAGGACATCGTGCAGGACCAGCCGGATCAGCGGGGGCACCTCGATGCGCTGGTTGCTGGAGAGGCGGGCCAGGCCGAACCGGCTGATGAACGCCGTCACCCGGGCCAGCTCCACCTGATTCTTCAGCGTCCGATCGAGCAGGTGGGAGACATCGCCCTCCTGGCCGGCGCGCAGCAGTGCGATCGATACCGACTCGCTGCCGAACCAGGCGAAGAGCTCGAAGACCACGGCCGCGACCGGGTTCGCCTCCCGCAGCTGTTCCAGCGCGAGCTGAAGGGTGGCGGCGACCGTGTCGGGGTAGTGCGCCGGCTTACCCGCGGCCAGCAGCCCCCCGCGTGGCTCCTCGAGCCGGGCGCGCAGGGTGTCCCAGGGCAGCCCGGTCGCCCGGTGCAGCGCCGCGATCAGCTCGAGCGCGAGCGGCAGCCGGCCGACCACCTCGGTGAGCCGGTCGGCCTGGTCGCGCTGGAGCTGGTCATCGCCGCGGCGCAGGAACTGGATGGCCTCGGCGCGGTCGAAATCGCCCACCTCCAGGTCGGTGTTCGACGGCTCGTTGGCCAGGGCCGGGTTGCGGGTGGTGAGGATGACGTGGCCGCCGATCGTCGGCGTCAGCCTCTGGATCTCCTCGTCCTCCACCCCGTCGAAGACCAGCACGTAGGGAGAGCCTTCCGAACCCAACTGGGCGAGCAGGGCGTCGATCGTCTGCTGGGCCCCACGCTGGGTGGGGATCTGCAGCCGCTCGGCCAGCTCCACCAGGGAACTGCGCGCCCCTTCGGCCCGGTCGGCCGGGATCCACCAGACGACGGAGTAGAACCGAGCGTTGCGGTCGAGGTACTCGCGGGCCAGTTGGGTCTTACCGACCCCGGCCACGCCGTAGAGGACCAGCGGGGAGTAGGGGTGCTCTTCCAGGAGATCGCGCATCCGGTCGAGTAGGATCTCCCGCCCGGTGAATGACGGGTTGCGGCTGGGCAACTCGCCCACGACGGCACCGGCCGGCCTGGGCGGCTTGCGGGGTGGCCCGACCGGCTCGCGCGCCGGCCGCTTCGCGGCCCGCTCTGGCGGGTCCGGTCGGCCCGGGCGTCGGTCGTCGGGCCCCACAGCGGGCGAAGTGGACGGGTGCTCCGACTCGAGGTCGTCAACCGGGTTGTCCGGCCGGCCGTTGTCCTCCTCGACGGACGCGGCCCCGCTCGTTCTGGCCGCCAGCCACAGTACCTGGAATCGTTCCAACAAGGCCGCCTGATCGTATTCGCGGACCGACTCCCGGGACAACGCGACGATCACTGACTTGACCTTGGCCCAGGCCGGTACGGACTTGCCGCTGAGCAGGGAGGTGACGGTCTCGTGCGAGACCGTCTCGGGCAGGTCGAGGTCGCGGCGGATGCCGACGCTGATGACGCGGGCGCCGGGCTGGCCGGCGGTGTCATAGAGTTGATGCAGTGCCTGGACGAACTCGCGGTGCGACCCCGGCGGAAGCCGCTCAGGTCCGGGTAACGCGATCGCCACGCAGCACGCTCCAAGCCGCGCCAATTCTCGTCAAGTTGCGTCAAGCTCGAAGCGTACAGATGCCCTCTCCGGCGAACAACTATTGACCGGGTACGCTGCGCGGATACGTACGCCGCCCGCCGGGGTGCCCGGTCCAGATCGCCAAAATACCGGACAGATTCGCGAAACGATTCCAGGTTTTGCAGCCCAGCCGCGGCATACCAATATCTGCTAATGCCGACGCTATGCCGCCCCGGGCGCTCAAACCTCGCGGCGGTCCAGAATCGCGGCGACGTCGCTGAGGCCGAGGTCGCGCAGGGCGGGCGCCAGGTCGCCCAACCGGCCCTGATCCTCGAGCCATTCCCAGATCTCGTACGCCTTGCGTCCCTGCCCGAACAGGGCCCGTTCACGCTGGTCGATGCCCAGCCGGTCGGCCAGATCCGCCCAGTCACGACTGAGCCGCCGGCAGACGGCGTGTTTCTGCGCCGGGGAGTACCGGGGCTGGTCGGGCGCCGACGAACCGCTGGCAATCGACGCGTCGGGCGCCGGATCGCCGGCCGACCGGGGCGTCCCGGCCGAGGGCTCGGTGGCGGTGTCGTGGACCGCGTTGGAAAGCATTTCGGCGGCCGGCGGGTCCACCGCGAATGGGTTGCGGCGCACCTCGACATCGGTGGGCGCCGACGGCGAACGATCGAATTCGGGCAGCACCTCGCCGGCCGCATATCCCGCCAATCTGTAGAACCACCAACGAACGGTCGGGCCGAGGTTTACGTAGGTCGTGAATACCAGACCGTGCGCAATGAGGGAGAGCAGATACTGGCGGCGCCAGGTCTCGGCGCCAGCGCTGGCGAACGCTGTGGCCGCCGTGTCGTACACCGACCGCAGCGTGTTGACCACCATCACCGGCAGGTCATGCACGGCGGCGCCACCCGGCCGGACGAACGCCCGTAGCAGCGAGCGTTGCTCGGTCGGGGACAGGGCGGGCAACAGGTGAGACACCACCGAGAGCAGGAGCTTGACCAGATCCCGTCCGAGCTGGGCGTCGTTGCGGTAGGTCATGAGGTCGACCAGCACGAACGTGTCCAGTGCCGGCTCCTGCCCCTGCTCGATGAGCACGTTGAAGTCGTGCAGATCGCCGTGTACCCGGCCGAAGAGCAGGTCCACCTCGGCTCCGGCGAGCAGCGAGGTGTCGGTCAGCAGGTGGCGCGGGTCCGGAAACGGATCGTCGCCGTCGTCCGTGCGCATCCACGCCGACCGGCCGAGGCCGTTCACGGTGAGGCCGTCGCCACTGTCGAAGCCCGCCACCTCGTCGCGCAGGAACGCGACGACGTCGCGGGGTTCGACGTCGGTCTCGTTATTCCATTCGGTGATCAGCGAGCGGGTCAGCACCGCGCACGCGTCGGCCAGGCGCGCGGTCGCGAGGCTGGCCATCGGCCGCCAGGCGTCGCCGTCGCCGGCGAGCGCCTGGAACATGAGGGCGCCACCGTCGGGCAACGGGATGGGATCAAACGCCTGCTCCACCAGGTGCGGCCGGAACGCCACGGGCGACTCCTGCATGGCGCGGCGGTGCGCCTCGGGTTCCCGGGTCTGACCGGGCGGCAGCCGCTTGACGACCACCAGCCGGGCCCGACGGCCCTTCTCGGTGATGAACAGCCGGGCCAGCACGGCCTTGGTATAGCCGGCCCGGCGCCACTGCTGCGCGGGAACGCGCAAGACCCGCGTGGTCATCTTCGCCCAATGCACCAGCGCCTCGGCGGCGTCGCTGCCGAGTGCGGCCCGCAGTGGATCGTCGAGTGGCTCCTCCTTCACGGGCAACTCCCTCTTGCCGATGTCGAGCGGCCGCGCCGGTCGCGGTACCTGCGCCGCCGGTGGGCGTTCCATCGTCAATGATGAACGTCCGCGGCCACCGGCATGAGACCACGAAAGACCAGCTCCGTCAGATGCGGTCAGCCTGACGAAGTTGGCCGGTCGGCCGATGCGCTCAGCCCCGAGCCGGACCCCATGCCGGGGTGCAGTGCCCGGCTGAGGTCGTCCATCTCCGCCCGGAAGTCGATGGCGTCGCTCGAGCGGAAACGGAGGAAGTACCAGTCGGGCACCCGTGGCGTGTGCCGGCGGGTCAGGTAGATCGCGTCCTGCGTCTGGCGGGCCAGCACGGTCAGCTCCGACATCGCCGCGGCGGTCATCGGGGCGTGCGCGGTGGTGGCGATTGCGCGGCGGACCACCCGCAGGACCCGCTGGCGAGCCACCGACACGTCCCGCTGGTTACGGAAGATGTCCAGGCCCAACATGATCGCGCCGAGCGACGGCACGTACCAGCTGAGCAGGACCTGGGCGATGGTCAGGCCGGCCAATGCCCCCACCGCCACCCCGGCGATGCCCCACAGCCAGACCAGGGCCAGCACGCTGTATGCATAGCGCAGGTGCACCCGGGCACCCCAGCCCAGATTCTGCAGCTGGCAGGCCAGCACATCGAAGGGGCGGGGCAGGTCGGGGATCTCGTAGTAGTTCTCAACCATGTCCTCGCGCCCCCGGTAGCGCTTGCTCAGCCGGCTGATCTCGTGCGCCCCCAGTGGTTCCGGGGCTATCACGTGATTCCACGCAATGGCGAACAGTTGAGTATCGAACATCTCCTGAAGCGTCGCGCCCCGGATCAGCTCGCTGCCGGTCCAGGTGGCGAGTCCAGCCGAGTAGATCAGCGCCCATAACGCCCCCACCAGGGTGATCGAGGTCGCCGCGGCCGGCACCAGCGTGGCCACGAATCCCGACCCGGCCACCACGACCGAGACCAGGGTGCTCACGGCGTCGAGATGTCGGGCGTGCTTGTGCGACACCGACATGGCCCGTACGAGATCCTGCATGCGCGGACTGTTCTGGCGTCGAAGGATGGCTGACGCCGCTTGCTCGGACATGTAGCGATCTCCCGCCGGACGTTTACCTCCACTCTCCACCGATCACGGCTCGCATGTCCACGCCGGCCGGTCGGCCCGCCAACGCAGCGGGGACCTGCTGTCCTAGAGCATCCCTTATGGACAGAGCCCGCGGTCTGCTCAGGTCCGGCGATTGTCATACCCCGTATCTACGGTCCTCGACATGCCGAGTGCGGAGCATGAGACGCCGATCGCATTGGCCAAGCTGGACCCGAGCCTCGTGGCCTGGCTACTGGCCAACCTGTTCGATGTCAAGGTTCCGGACTACCACCATGCCCGCGCCCACGCGACCGACGTGCGCGTGGTGGTGCCACGCACCTACCATGCCGACGGCATGCTCGTCTTCTGCGACGCGAGCGACCGTGCGGTACTGGCCGGGGTGCTCGAGGTTCAGCGCGGCTGGGATCCTGGCAAGCGGTGGACCTGGCGTCTATACGTGGCGCAGCTGGAGGCCGAGCTCATGGTCAGCGTGGCGCTGGTCGTGTACTGCCCGGACACCGCTATCGCCCACCGCTACCGCGGCGCACTCGAATCCGACGGAATCAGCCTCTTGCTCCGGCCGTTGATCTTCACGCCGGACGACGTGCCGCTCGTGCTGGACCTGGACCTAGCGCGAACCAACCCCTCTCTGGCCGTGTTCTCCACGCTGTGTCACGGCGAGCACGACGACGTCGACGCCGCGTTCCCGGCCCTGGCGGCGGCCTTGCAAGCGCTCGGCCCGCAGAAAGCGATCTTGTACTATGACATTGTGCTGGCTGGGCTGCCCGAGACACCACGCACACGTTGGGAGGAGTTCATGACCACGACCGTCGGCTCCGAGTACCGCAGCGAACTCCTGCGCGAGGTCGACGCCCGGGGCGAGGCCCGGGGCGAAGCCAAAGCAGTGCTGACCGTGCTCAACGCCCGTGGTGTGTCGCTGCCCGACGATGTGCGCGAGCACATTCTCGCCTGCGATGACCTCGACCAACTCGACACCTGGCTTCGCCGCGCCGGCACCGCCACCAGCACCGACGACGTCCTCCACGGATAAGTCAGCCAGACATCCGCTTCCCCTACGCCGCGCCCCACCATGGGTTGCGAGGGGTAGCGGCCGCGCATCCAGGCTCTCCGCACCGTCCGGGGACGGGAGTTAGGAAGGGCACCCTCTACAACTGAAAGCGTTAAGGGGGTGCCCCCCGCTAACGCGGATTTCCGCGCAGGAGGATCGGCGCCACCTGTGTTCCCGAGCTGTTGATGCGCGTGTAGGGACACCTTGTCGTTGACCTGGGCGGGCATCGCTGGATAGTCCATAAAGGACTCACGGATGCCAACCTCTGATGTTGCTCCGATTCGGTTAGCTAAATTACAGAGTTGTAGTTCGTTATGTATTCGTGATCGTGCTCTGAACATCCCGCTATGGACGGTTTTATCGAACCTGCAGGTGGGTTTAAGCGGGTGAAACCGGGCAGGTGTGTGGGCTCGCCGGACCACGAAACGATCTGGTAGACATTCCATATGGCAGCCGGATCGACACAACCTTTGGGCCGGGAGTGGTTCACCGCTGCGGAGCAGGTCAATCAACGCCGGTATGAGGCGCTGCGGGCGTTCTTCGTCGACGGACTCAGCCATGCCGAGGCCGGGGCGAAGTTCGGCTATACCCGGTGGTCGATGATCAATCTGGTCCGCGACTTCCGGGCGGGCGAGCTGGGGTTGTTCGCGCCGCCCCGGCGGCCGGGCCCGCCGCCAGGCACGGCGCCGGCCCGGGACCGCGCCCGCGCCCGGGTGATCGAGTTACGTCGGCAGGGGTTGTCGGTATACGAGATCTCGGCGCGGTTGGCCGCCGAAGGCACGCCGCTCAACCGCACCAGCGTCGGAGAGATCCTCGCCGAGGAAGGCTTCGGCCGGCTGCTGCGCCACCCCGAGCCCGAGGCCAGCCTCTCGCCCGGCACCGCCGGGCGCGACACGAAGCTGCCCCGCGCCGCCACCTTGGACTTCGCCACCTGGCCCGAGCGCGTGCACAGCCGGATGGCCGGACTGCTGCTGGCCGTACCGGACCTGGTCTCCTTGGACCTACCCGGCCTGGCCCGCCGGGCCGGCTACCCCGGCACCCGCGTCATCGGCGCCACCAGCTGGCTGCTGTCCCTGCTGGCACTCAAGCTCACCGCCACCCGGCGAGTGTCGCATGTGGACGATCTGCTGCTGGTCGACCCGGCCGCGTCCCTGCTGGCCGGGCTGGGCACCCTGCCCAAGAAGTCAGCCCTGACCGCCTACTCCTACCGCACCAGCCACGCCCACCAACGCGCCTTCCTTCACGGCCTGGACACCAACCTGGTCTCCGCCGGGCTGGCCACCGCCGAGGCGGCCATCTTCGACCTGGACTTCCACGCCGTCATGCACTGGGGCGAGGACCCCGCACTGGAGAAGCATTACGTGCCCACCCGCTCCCAACGCGCCCGCTCCGTGCTCACCTTCTTCGCCCAAGACAGCGGCACCCACAACCTCGTCTACGCCAACGCCGACATCTCCAAGGCCACCCAGAGCCGAGAAGCCATCGCGTTTTGCGACCACTGGCGCGCCGTGACCGGCACCGACCCGCACACCCTCGTCATGGACCAGAAGGTCACCACCCACGCCGTACTCGGCGAACTCGACGAGCGCGGCATCAAATTCCTCACCCTGCGCATGCGCTCACCGTCCCTGATCGCCCACATCAACAGCCTCACCCCGGCCGACTACAAAACGATCACCCTTGACCGCGCCGGCCGCCACACCAAACCCCGTGTGCACGAATCAACCGGTGTCAAACTCAAGGACTACCCCGGCACCGTCCGCCAACTCGTCGTCACCGGCCTGGGCCGTGAGGCCCCCACCGTCATCATCACCAACGACTTCACCAGCACCGCCAAGCAACTCACCGAGCGCTACGCCCGGCGCATGGGCATCGAACAACGCCTCGCCGAGATCATCCGCGCGTTCCACGCCGACGCCCTGTCCTCCGCCGTCAACCTCAACGTCGACCTCGACATCATGCTCTGCGTCCTCGCCCAAGCCATACTCGCCGCCCTCGCCGCCCGCCTACCCGGCTACGCCAACATCACCCCCGACACCCTGCAACGCCGCTTCATCGAAACACCCGGTGAGATCATCACCACCGCAGACACCATCACCGTCCGACTCGACCGACGCGCCTACACCCCCGTCCTGCGCCAAGCCGAACTACCCGACGCCACCCCCGTCCCCTGGTGGGGCAACCGCACCCTCCGCTTCGAGTACGCCTGACCGTTGCCCCCAACCCCCTGCGTGGAAATCCGCGCTAACGCGAGAATTGGCGCTAACACTCCCTGGGTGGGCACGGCTGGGTTCGAACCAGCGACCCCTCGCTTGTAAGGCGAGTGCTCTTCCACTGAGCTACGCGCCCGAGAACCGCTCGGTCGGCGTCCCCGCTCGTG
>CAVWCL010000002.1:0-168854 GCA_963753485.1 uncultured Actinomycetota bacterium
ATAGTAGTCGCCAGGCAGGATCAGGGGAAAACATGAGACCGACTGTGCTGACCTCGACGTGTCCGCCGAGGGCCTCTCTGCTTCGTCGCCATAGCAGCACGGCAGCGGCCTCTTCGACGTCAATGTGCAGTATCGAGACATGCGGTGGAGCTTCCGTGCCTAAGGTCATGAGCGTGCGGCAATTGGTGGCTACTGTGCGTGACAGATCGATGCACCAGTCTGACGTGTCTTGACTCGGCAGCAAGATTATCCCAAATGGCATGGCTCCTCCGAACGGGCGTCGCGTGACGGGACCTCGAACGTCAACTCCATATCGGCCACCCACGTCGCCGACATGTACTCGCTCTCGGCGACGGCACGGCTACGAACGCGTCAACCGCAGACTCGTCCGAATCGGCCAGAATTGTAGGCACTTCTCTGTGGTTGAGCTGTGGACGTGACCGATCCGCCCCCTTTACGCAAGGCCGGCATCGCCAGGCCACACGCGTGTGACGTGCCGGTATCGAATTCCCTACGGTGACTTGAGATTCAGTCTGGCAATTGTGCGCGTAGGCGCCAAGACCTGAAGGCGGTACCCGCCCGGGCGGGATTGGGCCGTTCGCGTGGAGCCGACCCTGACCCGCGTCCGCGCGGCGAGTGCTTCCCGTTGCGACGGCGCGTGGACTCGTAGAATCATGATCGCATCCCTGGGGCTCGACCGTGACGTTGAGCGGATTGTCCATAAACGAAGTATCTTTGCGGCTTGATCGCTGGGCGTTGCGGCGCTATGCAACCTCACCGCCGCCGCGATCTTCGCCCGTGAGCTGACCCTGCAACCGGTCGCCAAGCGACACCGCTGATGCGATCCAGTTGTCAGACGACCCGGCCGGGCCTGCGGCTCGGTGCGCCATCGTAACGGGGTCACGCTGGCGGCGGTCGCAGCGGTCGACGACGGCGAGGTCATTCTTGGCTGGCTCGTCGGGCTCGTCGTCGCCGAACCGGATGCGAAACCACCAGCCCTCGAAAGAGGCGATCATCTGCCCGAACTGGTCCCAGCTGAGTCGGTGGCCGTCGACCACGACGTCGGGTGCCCGGTCTCGTTGTAGTCGACTCGGCCGGCCGCCTCGTGTTCGGCGATGTGCCAGCGGCCGTGGTCGTGTTCCAGGTAGCGGTGGCCGACCTCGGCCCGCACCCGCCGCTCCATCTGGGCCAGTAGCTGCGCCGGGTCGGCGTCATGCTCACCGAACACCGACAACTGATACCCGTCGGCGTTGTCCTCGCCGCGTTGTTCTTCCAGCGCCTCGGCGCTGATCCCGCCTGGCGAGCGCGACAACCGGACCCGGAACCGGCGGGCTCGTCCGTCCGGGCCGGCAACCACCAACAGATTGGGCGGCACGGGCAGCCGAGGCCAACCCGTCGCGGCCGAGATCTTCTCGTCGAAGCACCCGTCGCAGAACGGACCTCCTCGCCCAGCCACATCTGCGCGGGCACTGCCCCGCACGCCCGACAGCCCTCTATCACAGCGCCGAGGCTACGAGCACCACGCCGACGGCGGCCGGAGCCCGAGCGTGTCGACACGCGGCGCCCGTCGGCACGTGAGCCGGCCCACATGCGGGGCCGGGCCGGCCGACACGCCTTTCGGCCGGTCGATCGTTAACGGTTCGTCCCCTGCCGAGCGCGTCGATCGTGCTGGTGAGCACGGTTGTCGGGGCGCGACTACGCTGACGGGACTCGCCCGTCGACCAGGGAGGCGATCATGGGCAAGGCCGCCCGGCGCCGCCGCCGCCGCGGGTGTCCCAGGCCGCGGCCTGCCCGACCGCCCCGGCCGCCGACAGTCCACGCGACGCGGCGTTCGCCGCGCTGGCCCGGCTGCTGCGCTCCAACAAGCCCGGTCGGGTCAGCCTGGCCGGCGCGTACGCGCTTGGGCTACGGCGGCCTCGGCTATGCCCAGCGGGAGGGCGAGGCCCGGACTGGTTCCACGAGCTGGACCCGCTGGACACGCTGCTGCTGGGCACCGTGTGGCCGCCGAGTTCCGCGACGGCTACGAGTTCGGCATCACCCAGACCGCGTGGCTGCGGCTGATGCGCACCACGCCGCACTGGGCGGGCATCGAACGGTTCGTGCGCGAGGTCGGTCGCGGCCAGCGACGAGCACGACCTGGGCGTGGACGACGGCGAGTTGATGCTGCTGGTCGTCGGCCGGCTGGAGCAGGCCGGCCTGGACCAGCGCAAGCTGCCCGCCGCCCTGCTGCCCCGGGCCGCGCTCGCCGACAGCCGCGCCTGACCGGCCCGGACCCGGAGCCTGGCGCTGCCGACGCCGCCGGGCGACGCGGCCGAGCGGCTGGCCCGGTTCTGGGCGTCGCTTGAGGTCGAGCTGGCCCACGACGGCACCCCGGTCGACGCGTTGCGGGAGGGCCTGCACCTGTTCGCCAAGGCCGGCGTCGACGTGCGCGCCGACTCGGCGATCCTGCTGCCCGCCCTGTACGCGGCGCTGGTCGCCGCCGAGGACGAGCTGGTCGCACGACGCGTTCGACCGGGCGCCGGCATGGGCGTACGCGCTGCCCGACACCTCGCCGCTGATCCCGGTCGTGGACGTGCTGATCGTGGCCGCCGCCCGCGGGATCAGCGTCGAGGACACCCTCGGTCACCTGCTCGCCATGCCCGCCTTCACCCAACCGGTCCCCGCCGCCGACCGGCGGTTCACCGCCGCGCCCGGCATCGCCCTGCAGCAGATGGCGTTCGAGCTGGGCTACCCGCAGGTCGTCACCCGCGACAGCAAGGCCATCCGCGTCGGCCCCGACGGCAAGGCCGCGCTCGACGCGCAGGTCCGCGCGTTCGAGCGCAAGTTCGGCCGCCCGCCCGAGCCCGACGAGCCGATCTTCTTCGACCCCGACGCCGACGAGCCGCAACCCATGCCGCTGGTCGGCTTGGAACAGGCCGGCACCGACATGCTCACGGCGGCCGGGATCTGCGACGCGTGGATCTACGCCTACCAGCACACCGACGGGCTGCTGCCCCGCCCCGACGGCAGCTTCAACTCCGACAAAGACCGACGCGACTGGGACACCGCCGTGGCCCGGTTCCTGCGCACCCACCCCGGCCAGGCCGTCGACCAGGACATGGAGCTGGCCAAACTCCGCGCCATCCTCGCCCTCACCAGCCTCCACATGGCCGCCACCGACCCCGCCTACGGCGCGTCCCTGGCCCACCGCCTGGACCAGCCGGACCTCGACGCCGAGGCAGACGTCGTCGCCGACTACCTCCTCGGCGCCGCCGACCAGCTCACCGCAACCCGGCAGGTCACCGAGCACCGCCAAGCCGCCGCCGAGCTCGCCCGCGCGTGGGCCGGTGCGGACCTCGCCGAACGCCTCCAGCACGCCACCATCGACCCCGACGATCTGCCCGCCCTGCTCGCCCTGGCCGCGTCCGGGCTCCCCACGCGGCCTCGCCTGACACCGGTCGAGGGCCAGGTAGATTGGGCCGACGCTTGCCGGTGCAGCCTCGATATCCGGCTGGCGCCGGACGAGCCACATGAGGGGCAGGCGATCGCGAGGCGATCGGAGTGGCGATCGCGGCGGCACGCACCGTCGTCTTCGTGGACACCAACGAACAACGACCAACGCCGGAGTGGCCGCGAGGGCGTGCCGCGCGCCTCCTCGCCAAGGCAGTGAAGCCATGAGATCGCGCACGCCCAGCGTCGAGGAGGTCCTCGGCTGGCCCGTCACCGTCGACGTACGCACCGCCGGCCGCGCCTGGGGCATGGGCCGCGACCAGGCATACAAGCTCGCCCGCGAAGGCCGCTTCCCTGTCCCCGTGCTGCGCCTGGGCCGCTCACTGCGCGTCACCCGAGCGGCCATCCTTGAAGCCCTCGGCATCGAGTCCTGAACCTCGGCCCCGAGCCGGCCGACGTGGCACCGACCCGCCGCACCAGGCGACATGCCCAACGGACGCCCACGTGCGAAATTGACAGCAACGACATCCGATGCCGTGGCGGTAGTTGACCGGTCCCGCGCTTCGCCACTATGGTCGATGCGTGCCGACAACCCGCGCGAAGGACCCGCCCCCGTACCTCATTGCGCTCGACTACGACGGAAGGGCCGTGCTGAGCATCGACACCAGCAAACAGACCGCCGGATGGGCGGCGTACTTCTCCGATGCCGTCGCGCCAGGCCGGCGCCCTGGTGCTGCTCCGCATCTCGGCCGAACCGACATCCGATCAACCGCCAAGCCCCGGCCGAGCGTTGGAGGTTCGCGACCTTCGCATCAGTGTCGGCACCCGCATGACCGGGTTCGCCAGCGGACTGCTGCGCGACATCCCGATCATGCGCATCGAGGCGGCCATCAACCAGGCCGCGCACCGCCGCCACCTGCTCGCCCGAGTGCTCGACGCCGGCCATCTACCGAGGAACCGCCGGGCGGAACCCGGTACCGCCAGCGCCCGACCCGGCCCCCGGCCCTCCAGCGGCCGTCGCTGACCATCGAGGACCCCGGCGGATACCGCAAGCCCGACGGCTTCTACCAGCGCGTCACTGACCTGTACCTGCACCTGGCAGCGGTCAGCGCCCGCCCGGCCCACGAGCTGGCCGAGGCCAACCAGATACCAGTCGCCACCGTCCACCGATGGATCCGCGAGGCCAAGACCCGCCGACTGCTGCTGCTACCGGCCCATCGGGGCGCCTATGGATCACGAGCTTCGGGTCTCGAACAGACGTGAGACCCGAGAACAAGGAAGGAACGACAACAACCAGGTTGGAGGAACCACAGTGAACAGACCGTACGTGTTCCGGGGCAAGGAAGTCCCGGGCATCTACCAGCGCTGCACCGGCAAGTGCGCCGCCGACAAGTGCGACCGGCACCGCTGGCAGTACGAGGTCGAGTTGCCGGCCGGGCCCAACGGACAGCGCCAACGGTTCGTCAAGGGCGGCTTCGCAACGGCCAAGGACGCCGTCGTGGCCCGGGAGGAAATCCGCCGCGCGCACCGGGCCGGCACGTTGTCCAGCGACCCGAAGATGACCTTGGGCGAGTGGCTGCCCAGGTGGCTTGATGCCAGGGTCGAGCGCGGCGAGTTGCGTGACGGGACTGCCGCAGACTACCGCGACAGCATCGACCGGTATCTGATTCCGCGGCTCGGCCACATTCGGCTGGCCGACCTTCGGGCGGCCCACATCACCGCCGCGTACGACGCGATGCGCCGAACCCGGGCAGAAGAGATCCGGGTCGCCGAGGAGATCAACGTCCAGCGCCGCGCCGACGCTGCTGCCAAGAACACGGTCAAGCACTCCGGCCGCCCTCGGGTGGCGCGCCTCGTCAGGGTGCCCCGACCGCTCGGCCCGCTGACCATGCGACAGGATCCACAACACCCTCTCCGGCGCGCTCAAGAGCGCCGTCAAGGGCGGACTGATCCCGCGCAACCCTGCACCGGACGCCGAGCTAGCCAAGGCGGCCGTTCCGAAGCCAAAGGTGTGGACTGCGGAACAGCTCGGTGCGTTCCTGGACGCGATCCAGAGCGAGCGGCTCTACCCGCTGTACCACCTCGCCGCGTTCGCTGGCATGCGCCGCGGCGAGCTATGCGGCATCTCGTGGGATGACGTAGACCTCGGCGCCGGAAAGGTCACGGTGCGTTGGCAGATCAGCGAGAAGAGCTACCGGGCCGCGAGGGCCGCCGAGAAGCAGGGCCGGGTCGGCAAGTACCGGACCAAGCCCAAGACTCAGGCCGGCGAGGACCGGGTCGTCGACCTGGACACCGTGTCGGTTGCCGTCCTGCGAGCCTGGCGCACGCAGCAAGCGGCCGAGCGACTGGCGTGGGGACCGGCCTACGTCAACCCGATCGACGACGACGGCGCGCCGTACAACCTCGTCTTCACCCGGGAAGACGGATCACCCCTCGATCCCAGCCACACCTACGCCAAGTTCGTCCGCCTGGTACGCGGCGCAGGACTGGCGCACCTCAAGCTCCATGGCCTCCGTCACATCAACATCTCGCTCCAGCTCGACGCCGGGGTGTCCGAGACGATCATCGCCATGCGAGTGGGGCACACCTCGCCCGCTCTGATTCGGTCGACGTACGGCCACCTCATCGGAACCATCGGCAAGCGGGCCGCGGAGGCGACCGCCTCCCTGGTGCCGCTCAAGCGGGCAGCGAAGCCCACCAAGATCCGCAAGGCCAAGGGTCCCCGGCCTGACGACGACGGGACCAGCGGAGTCCTGGCCAGCGTCGGCTAGCGCTTCAGGAGCAAGATCCCCAACATTTCCCCAACAATTTGGTGCCTAGAGCGACTTCAGTCGATGGTATTGATCGCCGATCAAGACGCTGATCTGCCTGAACTTCCGAGCGGCCGAAGGGAATCGAACCCTCACCGTCAGTTTGGAAGACTGAAGCTCTGCCATTGAGCTACGGCCGCGCTGGCCACTGCGGTGGCCGGTCCCAGAGTAGCCGTTCGTCCCAGGGGGCGCGCTGCCCGTACACTTAGCCCTCGCCACGGGGTGTGGCGCAGCTTGGTAGCGCACTCGCTTTGGGAGCGAGGGGCCGTGGGTTCAAATCCCGCCACCCCGACAGACCGCCGGTCACGGCGGGCCGGGTCGCCCCGGCTACGGCACGTGCCCTCAGCCCGTGTGTCATGCTGGGCGTCGCCGGGCTCCCGACCGGATCCCGACCACTCCTCTGGGCAGGAAGGCGCCAATGGCCACGACGTTCGCCGACCTTGAAGCCCGGGTACGCGGATTGGAGTCTCGGGCCCAGAGGGCGGAGGAAGACCTCACCGCGATCATCGGCACGGTGGTGGAGACCCGTGACGACGTGAAGTGGCTGAAGCGGGCGGTTCGGGCCGTGCTCGATCGCAACGGCATCGGCGTCGACAGCGCAGACGGCGACAGCTGACCGTACGCCGGCGGGTTCACGCTGGATCCCGCCACGCAGCCAGCTACGTTGATCGCGAAGAGCTGGTGTACGCCTAGAGACACCAAATTCTTCGCGATCATAGGGGCCGGCGGAGCGGCCGACACGCGAGCCCCGAGAGAGGTACGGGCTGAAACTGCGCGCCAGGACCCGCCCGGGCGCCGTACCGGGGCTCCGGCTCGCCTAAACTCAACGACGCCGTCCGGGACCGCTGTTCGACCAGCCGGACCGGAACAGCGCCCGCCCGGGCTCAGCGCCCGGCCGAGCACCGCACCCAAAGGGAGTACTCCTGTGAAGAGCACCGTCGAGACCCTGGGCCCGACCCGGGTCCGGCTTGCGATCGAGGTGCCGTTCGCTGAGCTCGAGCCGAGCCTGCGCAAGGCGTACCGGGAGATCGGCGCCCAGGTGTCCATCCCTGGTTTCCGCAAGGGTAAGGTGCCGACCGCCGTCATCGATCAACGGGTCGGGCGGGGGACCATCCTCTCCGAGGCGGTCCAGGAGGCGATCCCTGAGCAGATCATCGCGGCCGTGCGGGAGCATGCGGTGCGTACCCTCGGCCCGCCCGACGTGGAGATCACCGAGTTCGCCGACGGCCAGCCGCTGCGGTTCACCGCCGAGCTTGATGTGCGGCCGGTGATCGAGCTGCCTGACCTGGGCTCGATCGGCGTGACGGTCGACGCCATCGAGGTCACCGACGAGGAGATCGCGGCCCAGGTCGAGGCGTTGCGTCTGCGGTTTGGCACCTTGACGACGGCGCCGCGACCGGCTCAGGTGGGCGACTTCGTGCAGATCGACCTGGCGGCGACGGTCGATGGGGCCGAGGTGCCCGGCGGGACCGCGACGAACCTGTCCCACGAGGTCGGGAGCAACCAGTTGCTGCCAGGGCTCGACGACGCGCTCGAGGGGATGAGCGCCGGCGAGTCGACCACGTTCACCACCACGCTGGTGGGCGGCGATTTCGCCGGCCAGGACGCCGACGTCGCGTTGACCGTGCGGACGGTGAAGGAGCGCGAGCTTCCCGAGCTGAACGATGCCTTCGCCGAGCAGGCCAGCGAGTTCGACACGCTGGCCGAGCTGCGCGAGGACGTGGCCGGGCGGCTGCGGAAGGTCAAGAAGCTGGAGCAGCTCGTCACCGCCCGGGACAAGGCGCTCGCCGCCGTGGTGGAAGCGTCGGACATACCGGCGCCGGAGGGCGTGGTGCGCGATGAGGTCAACGGGCGAAAGCAGTCGATGACCGATCAGCTGGAGCGCATCGGGGTCACCCTGGAGGACTACCTGTCCACCGAGGGCAAGACCGAGGAGGAGTTCGACGGGGAGATCACCTCGCTGGCCTCGCAGGCGGTCCGGGTACAGCTGCTGCTGGACGCGTACGCGGACACCAACGAGGTCACCGTCACTGACGACGAGTTCGGGCACGAGATCGTGCACCGGGCGCAACGGGCCGGGGTGAACCCGCAGCAGTACTACGACCAGTTGATCAAGGCGGGTGCGACCGGTGCCGTCTTCTCCGACGTCCGCCGGGGCAAGGCGCTCGCGGGGCTGCTGGAACGGGTCACGATCACCGACAGCGCCGGCGAACCGGTCTCGCTGGCCGAACTGACCGGCGATGATGACAGCGGTGCCGGTAACCATGATCACGAAGGTCATGACCACGACTGAGCTTGGCTGCGCTGACAGCGAAAAGCTGGCCAGGCACGGGCCGGGCATCGGGGCCACCGGCTAGGGTCGGGCTAGCAGACAGGGAGGCAGCATGACCGACATTCACGTCCCTGCCACGCCGATCGCGCGGAACAATGACGCGCTCGCCGCGGCGCTGGACGACTCGGTGTACAACCGGCTCCTCAAGGAGCGGATCATCGTGCTCGGCAGCGAGGTCACCGACGCGGTGGCGAACCGGATCTGCGCCCAGCTGCTCCTGCTGGCCGCGGAGGACTCCGAGCGCGACATCAACCTCTGGATCAACTCGCCGGGCGGCTCGGTCTACAGCGGGATGGCGATCTACGACACCATGCAGTTCATCGCGAACGACGTGGTGACCGTGGCCATGGGGATGGCCGCGTCCATGGGCCAGTTGCTGCTCTGTGCCGGAGCGAAGGGCAAGCGCATCGCGCTGCCGCACGCGCGGATCATGATGCACCAGCCCTCCGGCGGGATCGGTGGCACCGCGGCCGACATCGCCATCCAGGCCGAGCAGATGCTCTAC
Source organism: uncultured Actinomycetota bacterium (assembly GCA_963753485.1). Taxonomy (GTDB): domain Bacteria; phylum Actinomycetota; class Actinomycetes; order Mycobacteriales; family Micromonosporaceae; genus CAWDLX01. Next base: position 9,077 of record CAVWCL010000002.1, read on the forward strand.
ACCAAGCGCATGTTCCAGGAGCGGGTGGCGTTCCACACCGGACAGTCGGCGGAGCAGATCGAGGCCGACTCCGACCGCGACCGCTGGTTCACCGCGCAGGAGGCGAAGGACTACGGCTTCATCGACCGGGTGATCGCCGGAGCTACCCAGGTGCCCGAGGGCGCCGGCACCCGCACCGACAGCTGACCACACGAGGAGCGAGACCGATGACCGACCTGAGCCTGCCGCCGGGCCTGCGCGAGGTGCACAACCGCTACATCCTGCCCTCGTTCGTGGAGCGCACCTCGTACGGGGTGAAGGAGTCCAACCCGTACAGCAAGATGTTCGAGGAGCGGATCATCTTCCTCGGCGTGCAGATCGACGACACCTCGGCCAACGACGTGATGGCCCAGTTGATGGTGCTGGAGTCGACCGACCCCGACCGTGACATCACGATCTACATCAACTCGCCCGGTGGCTCGTTCACCGCGCTCACCGCCATCTACGACACCATGCAGTACGTCCGCCCGGACATCATGACCGTCTGTATGGGCCAGGCCGCGAGTGCCGCGGCGGTCCTGCTCGCGGCCGGGACGCCGGGCAAGCGGATGGCCCTGCCGAACTCGCGGATCATCATCCACCAGCCGGCCACCGAGGGCGGGTACGGGCAGGGGTCGGACATCGAGATCCAGGCCCGGGAGATCCTGCGGATGCGGGCGATGCTGGAGGACATGATCTCCAAGCACACCGGCCGCGCGCTGGAACAGGTTCGCAAGGACATCGATCGTGACAAGATTCTGACCGCGGCGGAGGCCCAGGAGTACGGCCTGATCGACCAGGTGCTCGGCAGCCGGAAGAAGTCCCCGGTCGCGGCGGCCCGAGCGAGCTGACACACCGGAAACAACCCATGGGCAGGACTCGGTGATTGGGAGCCGAGCAGGTAACGTCGTCCCTGACAGCTGACGCCTGGGGTGCACCACCCGAGACGGATCACGGCAGGAGAGCGTACGTGGCACGGATCGGCGACGGCGGCGACCTGCTCAAGTGTTCGTTCTGCGGCAAGTCGCAGAAGCAGGTCAAGAAGCTCATCGCCGGTCCCGGCGTCTATATCTGCGACGAGTGCATCGACCTCTGCAACGAGATCATCGAGGAGGAGCTCGCCGAGTCGGCCGAGGTTCGCTGGGACGATCTGCCGAAGCCGATGGAGATCTGCGAGTTCCTGGACGAGTACGTGGTCGGCCAGGACCTGGCGAAGAAGGCCCTCGCCGTCGCCGTCTACAACCATTACAAGCGGGTGCAGGCCGAGTCGGGCCCGGGCCGCAACGACGCCGACCTGGTCGAGCTGGCCAAGTCGAACATCCTGCTCGTCGGCCCCACCGGCTGCGGCAAGACCCACCTCGCCCAGACCCTGGCCCGGATGCTCAACGTGCCTTTCGCCATCGCCGACGCGACCGCCCTCACCGAGGCCGGGTACGTGGGGGAGGATGTCGAGAACATCCTGCTCAAGCTGATCCAGGCCGCCGATTACGACGTGAAACGGGCCGAGACCGGCATCGTCTACATCGACGAGATCGACAAGATCGCGCGCAAGTCGGAGAACCCGTCGATCACCCGCGACGTCTCCGGCGAAGGCGTCCAGCAGGCCCTTCTCAAGATCCTCGAGGGTACGGTCGCGAACGTGCCGCCCCAGGGCGGGCGTAAGCACCCGCACCAGGAGTTCATCCAGATCGACACGACCAACGTGCTGTTCATCTGCGGCGGCGCGTTCGCCGGGCTCGACCGGATCATCGAGCAGCGCATCGGCAAGAAGGGCCTGGGCTTCGGCGCCCACCTCCGTTCGATCTCGGAGGCGACGACCGACGATGTGTTCACCCAGGTCATGCCGGAAGACATGATCAAGTTTGGCCTGATCCCAGAGTTCATCGGCCGGCTGCCGGTCTTCACCAGCGTCCGCAGCCTCGACCGGGATGCTCTCGTCAAGATCCTCACCGAGCCCCGCAATGCCCTGGTACGCCAGTACCAGCGCCTCTTCGAACTGGACAATGTGGAGCTGGAGTTCGACGGCAAGGCGCTGGAGGCGATCGCCGACCAGGCGATCCTGCGCGGCACCGGAGCCCGTGGTCTACGAGCGATCATGGAAGAGGTGTTGCTCTCGGTGATGTACGAGGTCCCGAGCAACCCCGATGTCGCCCGCGTCCTGATCACCCGTGAGGTTGTGCTGGAGAACGTCAACCCGACGATCGTGCCGCGCAACCTCAACCCCCGCCGCTCCAGCCGCCACGACCGGGGCGAGGAGAAGTCCGCCTGATTCCCACGGCCGGCGGCGAGCCGGGATTGGCTGCCGCCCCGGGCTGGCCAGCGCTTCGTGGATCGACGTGTGCTCTTGGGCACAGGCGCCGTCGGGCCGGATAGCGGCCTGGTATGAAGGCGCCGTGACGCCCATCGCGTTCGCGTTCCTCTCCGCCCTCGTCTGGGGCACCGCGGACTACTGCGGCGGCCGGGCCAGCGTGCGCGGGGGGGCGCTCAGCGTCACCGTGCTGTCCCAGCTGGTTGGCCTGCCGGTGCTCGCGCTCTGCGTGATCCTGGTCCCCGGCCGGCCCCACCTGGGCGATCTCGGCTGGGCCGCGGCGGCCGGAGCGGCCGGCTTCTTCGGCATCGTGCTGCTCTACCGCAGCCTCTCGACTGGCGCGATGGCGGTCGCCGCCCCGACCACCGCGGTCACCGGAGCCGTCGTACCCATGGGCATCGGCCTGCTGCTGCGGGAGTCGCCGGCCGCGCTCGGGCTCGTCGGCGCGTGCTGTGCCGTGGTCGCCATCGGCCTGGTCAGCCTCGGGTCACCCACCCGCGGCGGGCGGGTCAGCGCCTCGGTGATCGGGCTCGCGCTCGGTTCCGGCGCGATGTTCGGCTTCTTCTTCGCCCTGCTGGCCCAGACCGACCCCGAATCCGGCATGTGGCCGCTCGTCGCCGTCCGCGCCGTTTCCATCTCGCTGGGGCTGGTGATCATGTGGCGGCGCGGCGTCCCGGTCCGGCTGCCGCGCGCCATCACCGCGTGGGTGCTCGTGGCCGGCGCCGGCGACATCTCTGCCAACGCGTTGTACCTGGTGGCCGCCCGTGCCGGCCTGCTCAGCCTGGTCGCGCCGATCGCGGCCCTGTATCCGGTCAGCACCGTGCTCCTCGCGCTGACGCTCGACCGCGAGCGGGTCCGCGCCATCCAACTCCTCGGCCTGGGACTGGCCGCGACCGCGCTCGTCCTCACCGCGGTATAGCCGTTACCCGCCGATCGTGGACACTGATGGTTGCCCCGACCACCGTCTACGTCCAAGATCTAAGTCGAGCCGCAAGGGAGGAGACAGGCATGCGGGTCGCGGTCTGCCAGGTGAACTCGCGTGAGGATCGGGACGCGAACCTCGCCGCCGCCCACGAGTTGCTGGTCAAGGCGGCACAGGCCGGCGCCGACCTGGCCGTGTTGCCCGAGTACGTCGACTACCTGGGCCCGGCCGCCGGCGAGCCGAAGCCGGAGACGGTCGACGGCGAGTTCGCCGCCTCGTTCGCCGGGGCCGCGCGCCGCCATCGCATGTGGATTGTGGCCGGGTCGTTCCACGAGACCGGACCCGACGAGCAGCACACCCACAACACCTCGCTGGTCTTCGACCGCGACGGTGCCCTCGCGGCGACCTACCGGAAGATCCACCTGTTCGACATCGACATCCCGGACCGGGTCGCGTACCAGGAGTCCCGCACCGTCGCGCCCGGCGCGGACTGCGTCACGGTTGGTGTCGACGGCGTCGAGGTCGGCCTGTCGATCTGCTACGACCTGCGCTTTCCCGAGCTCTACCGCCGTCTCGCGGTGGCCGGGGCTCAGGTCCTGCTGGTGCCGTCCGCGTTCACCGCGCACACTGGCCGCGACCACTGGGAGGTGCTGCTGCGGGCGCGGGCGATCGAGAACCAGTGCTACGTGGTCGCCGCCGGCCAGGTGGGTGACCACGAGCCGGCGAGCCGGTGCTACGGGCGCAGCATGATCATCGATCCATGGGGCACCGTGATCGCCCAGGTCCCCGACATGGTGGGCATCGCGGTGGCCGACCTCGACCTTGATCGGCTGCGCACTATCCGGCAGGACGTGCCGAGCCTGGCCAACCGTCGGCTGACCTGATCGGCCGGGAACCCGGCGGTTCGGGTACGGGCGGGGACGCCCGCTACCAGGGGTAGCGAGAGCTGACGCCGGCGGTCGGTGGTCAGGCTCAGCGGGCGGCTTGGGTGGGCGCCGGCGGTCGGTGGTGCTTGTGGATCAGTGGCGGAGTGGGCCGGCGGCGGAGGCCGGCGGCCCACTGCAGCTCACCGCGAGGGCGCCGGTGGCGGCCACCGCGATGATCAGCGCACCGGTGACGAGGACGGCCCGGGTCATCCGCGTTGGGCCGCGGCGGGCCATCCGTCGTACGCCGAGCACCGTGACCAGCAGCAGGCAGCCGGCGATGATCGCCTGCCAGGCCGGATGCAACATCCCGAGCAGCGCGTCGGACGACGGAGTTGCCACGCCAGCCACTCTGCCACGGGCCGCCACGTCAGCGGTTGCATACGGGCCGTGACCTGCGTATCGTTCGATCAAGCGCCAGCCTCGCGTCGAAAGATTCGAGGGCGGCTTGCTTTGTGCCCGCTTCTGGGCTATTGTTGGCCAGCCGGCGACGAGCCGGGCGGGTCGCCACCTGTCGGTGGATGGATCGGCCGGGTCGGCGGCGCTCCCCCGGATCATGGCGAGTCAGGACTCTGACGCGTGCGTGGCCGGTGGGCCCCGAGCGATGCATTGGCGGCCGTCCACGGTTGACCGTGCGAACCCGGTCGGGTAAAGTAGGGGAGTTGCCCCGGGAACATGATCCCTCACGGGACCAGTTGCGGTGGGCGCTTGTTTCTTGAGAACTCAACAGGGTGTTTGATATGCCAGTGCCAAAGTTTGACCTCAACTCCGCGTTGAGGTTGTCTTCGGCAATTTCTTTTGATTGCCGGGACGATTTTCCAAGTTTCTGTTGGAGAGTTTGATCCTGGCTCAGGACGAACGCTGGCGGCGTGCTTAACACATGCAAGTCGAGCGGAAAGGCCCTTCGGGGTACTCGAGCGGCGAACGGGTGAGTAACACGTGAGCAACCTACCCTCAGCTTTGGGATAACCCTCGGAAACGAGGGCTAATACCGAATATTTACTGATGCGCGCATGCGCGACGGTGGAAAGTTTTTCGGCTGGGGATGGGCTCGCGGCCTATCAGCTTGTTGGTGGGGTGATGGCCTACCAAGGCGACGACGGGTAGCCGGCCTGAGAGGGCGACCGGCCACACTGGGACTGAGACACGGCCCAGACTCCTACGGGAGGCAGCAGTGGGGAATATTGCACAATGGGCGAAAGCCTGATGCAGCGACGCCGCGTGAGGGATGACGGCCTTCGGGTTGTAAACCTCTTTCAGCCCCGACGAAGCGCAAGTGACGGTAGGGGCAGAAGAAGCGCCGGCCAACTACGTGCCAGCAGCCGCGGTAAGACGTAGGGCGCAAGCGTTGTCCGGATTTATTGGGCGTAAAGAGCTCGTAGGCGGCTTGTTGCGTCGACTGTGAAAACCCACGGCTCAACCGTGTGGTCTGCAGTCGATACGGGCAGGCTAGAGTTCGGTAGGGGAGACTGGAATTCCTGGTGTAGCGGTGAAATGCGCAGATATCAGGAGGAACACCGGTGGCGAAGGCGGGTCTCTGGGCCGATACTGACGCTGAGGAGCGAAAGCGTGGGGAGCGAACAGGATTAGATACCCTGGTAGTCCACGCTGTAAACGTTGGGCGCTAGGTGTGGGGGGCCTCTCCGGTTCTCTGTGCCGCAGCTAACGCATTAAGCGCCCCGCCTGGGGAGTACGGCCGCAAGGCTAAAACTCAAAGGAATTGACGGGGGCCCGCACAAGCGGCGGAGCATGCGGATTAATTCGATGCAACGCGAAGAACCTTACCTGGGTTTGACATGGGCGCTAAAACCTCAGAGATGGGGTGTCCTTCGGGGGCGTTCACAGGTGGTGCATGGCTGTCGTCAGCTCGTGTCGTGAGATGTTGGGTTAAGTCCCGCAACGAGCGCAACCCTCGTTCCATGTTGCCAGCGGGTAATGCCGGGGACTCATGGGAGACTGCCGGGGTCAACTCGGAGGAAGGTGGGGATGACGTCAAGTCATCATGCCCCTTATGTCCAGGGCTTCACGCATGCTACAATGGCCGGTACAAAGGGCTGCGATACCGCAAGGTGGAGCGAATCCCAAAAAGCCGGTCTCAGTTCGGATCGGGGTCTGCAACTCGACCCCGTGAAGTCGGAGTCGCTAGTAATCGCAGATCAGCATTGCTGCGGTGAATACGTTCCCGGGCCTTGTACACACCGCCCGTCACGTCACGAAAGTCGGCAACACCCGAAGCCGGTGGCCTAACCCCTTGTGGGAGGGAGCCGTCGAAGGTGGGGCTGGCGATTGGGACGAAGTCGTAACAAGGTAGCCGTACCGGAAGGTGCGGCTGGATCACCTCCTTTCTAAGGAGCACCTGGCCGCTACGGCGGCCCAGGAGCCCACACCAGCCGAACGAGCTGGTGGGGTGCTCATCTGGCGGAGACGCTGGCGTAGTCGAGTACCGGTACCTCCGGTCGGCCCCCGTACTGCCCGCTTCGGGCGTGGATCGGGTCGGTGGGCGGACAGGTACGCGGCGCTGAACACCCTGTTGGGTCCTGAAGGAACAAGCGGGCTGCCCGGTTCGGGCGACGTCGGTTTCTTCTGTGGACCAATCTGGTCGTGGCCATCAAACTGCCCGGCCGACCGGTCATCGATGTGGTGAGCGGCGGCGAGGTGTGTGATGGCGAGCGGCTGGAGTTGGCCGTTGTTTGAGAATTGCACAGTGGACGCGAGCATCTTTGTGGTCAAGTTGCCAAGGGCAAACGGTGGATGCCTAGGCACCAGGAGCCGATGAAGGACGTGGGAGGCCGCGATAGGCCTGGGGGAGCTGTCAACCTAGCTAAGATCCCAGGGTGTCCGAATGGGGAAACCCGGCACCAGTCATGTGGTGTCACCCACACCTGAACACATAGGGTGTGAGGAGGGAACGCCGGGAAGTGAAACATCTCAGTACCGGCAGGAAGAGAAAACAAAATGTGATTCCGTGAGTAGTGGCGAGCGAAAGCGGACCGAGCCTAAACCGTGCGCGTGTGATACCTGTCAGGGGTTGCGTGTGCGGGGTTGTGGGACCGTGCGGACCGGGCTGACAACCGGTCAAACAGTCAGAAAGTTCGATGCTAGCCGAAGCCTCTGGAAAGTGGCGCCGTAGACGGTGAAAGTCCGGTAGGCGAAAGCGTGGGACCTGTTGTGCGTGTTCCCGAGTAGCGGCGGACCCCTGAAATCTGCCGTGAATCTGCCAGGACCACCTGGTAAGGCTAAATACTCCCTGGTGACCGATAGCGGACAAGTACCGTGAGGGAAAGGTGAAAAGTACCCCGGGAGGGGAGTGAAATAGTACCTGAAACCGTTTGCCTACAAACCGTCGGAGCCTTATGCCCCCTTGTGGGGTGGGGGTGACGGCGTGCCTTTTGAAGAATGAGCCTGCGAGTTAGTGGCATGTGGCGAGGTTAACCCGTGTGGGGAAGCCGTAGCGAAAGCGAGTCTGAACAGGGCGTCGTAGTCGCATGCTCTAGACCCGAAGCGGAGTGATCTAGCCATGGGCAGGCTGAAGCGCGGGTAAGACCGCGTGGAGGGCCGAACCCACCACTGTTGAAAAAGTGGGGGATGACCTGTGGTTAGGGGTGAAAGGCCAATCAAACTCCGTGATAGCTGGTTCTCCCCGAAATGCATTTAGGTGCAGCGTCGCGTGTTCCTTGCCGGAGGTAGAGCACTGGATGGTCTAGGGGGCCTACAAGCTTACCGAAATCAGCCAAACTCCGAATGCCGGTAAGCCAGAGCGCGGCAGTGAGACTGCGGGGGATAAGCTTCGTAGTCGAAAGGGAAACAGCCCAGATCACCAGCTAAGGCCCCTAAGCGTGTGCTAAGTGGAAAAGGATGTGGGGTCGCATAGACAACCAGGAGGTTGGCTTAGAAGCAGCCACCCTTGAAAGAGTGCGTAATAGCTCACTGGTCAAGTGGTTCCGCGCCGACAATGTAGCGGGGCTCAAGCACACCGCCGAAGCTGTGGCATTCACACTTGTATCCGGCCTGCGCCCTCCGGGGAGCAGGTCCAGATGTGTGGATGGGTAGGGGAGCGTCGTGCCACCGTAGAAGCAGCGGAGTGATCCAGCTGATGGAGGTGGCACGAGTGAGAATGCAGGCATGAGTAGCGAAAGCAGGGTGAGAAACCCTGCCGCCGGATGACCAAGGGTTCCAGGGCCAGGCTAATCCGCCCTGGGTGAGTCGGGACCTAAGGCGAGGCCGAGAGGCGTAGTCGATGGACAACGGGTTGATATTCCCGTACCCGCGAAGGAGCGCCCATGACGAACCTCGCTGTGCTAACCACCTGCCAAACGTGGACCTTCGGGCGAGCGTGCGGTGGCTGGGAACCTGGCGGGTAGTAGTCAAGCGATGGGGTGACGCAGGAGGGTAGCTGAACCCGGCGAGTGGAAGAGCCGGGGCAAGCGCGTAGGGCGGCACGTAGGCAAATCCGCGTGCCATGAAGCCTGAGACGTGATGCGGAGACGAGTCAGTCGAAGTCAGTGATCCCATGCTGCCAAGAAAAGCCTCTAGCGAGCTCCGAGCGGCCCGTACCCCAAACCGACACAGGTGGTCAGGTAGAGAATACCGAGGCGATCGGGCGAACTGTGGTTAAGGAACTCGGCAAATTACCCCCGTAACTTCGGGAGAAGGGGGGCCACAAGCCGTGAAACCCCACGCGGGTGGAGCGGAAGGTGGCCGCAGAGACCAGGGGGAAGCGACTGTTTACTAAAAACACAGGTCCGTGCGAAGTCGTAAGACGATGTATACGGACTGACGCCTGCCCGGTGCTGGAACGTTAAGGGGACCGGTTAGCCCGCAAGGGCGAAGCTGAGAACTTAAGCGCCAGTAAACGGCGGTGGTAACTATAACCATCCTAAGGTAGCGAAATTCCTTGTCGGGTAAGTTCCGACCTGCACGAATGGCGTAACGACTTCCCTACTGTCTCAACCACAGGCCCGGCGAAATTGCAGTACGAGTAAAGATGCTCGTTACGCGCGGAAGGACGGAAAGACCCCGGGACCTTTACTATAGCTTGACATTGGTATCCGAATTTGATTGTGTAGGATAGGTGGGAGACCGTGAAGCTCGGACGCCAGTTCGGGTGGAGTCAACGTTGAAATACCACTCTGTCGACTTTGGGTATCTAACCTCGAACCGTGATCCGGTTCAGGGACAGTGTCTGGTGGGTAGTTTAACTGGGGCGGTTGCCTCCTAAAATGTAACGGAGGCGCCCAAAGGTTCCCTCAGCCTGGTTGGCAATCAGGTGTTGAGTGCAAGTGCACAAGGGAGCTTGACTGTGAGACTGACAGGTCGAGCAGGGACGAAAGTCGGGACTAGTGATCCGGCACTGGCATGTGGAAGCGGTGTCGCTCAACGGACAAAAGGTACCCCGGGGATAACAGGCTGATCTTGCCCAAGAGTCCATATCGACGGCATGGTTTGGCACCTCGATGTCGGCTCGTCGCATCCTGGGGCTGGAGTAGGTCCCAAGGGTTGGGCTGTTCGCCCATTAAAGCGGTACGCGAGCTGGGTTTAGAACGTCGTGAGACAGTTCGGTCCCTATCCTCCGCGCGCGCAGGAGACTTGAGAAGAGCTGTCCCTAGTACGAGAGGACCGGGACGGACGAACCTCTGGTGTGCCAGTTGTCATGCCAATGGCACGGCTGGTTAGCCACGTTCGGGCGGGATAACCGCTGAAAGCATCTAAGCGGGAAGCTCACTTCAAGATGAGGTCTCCCACCCCTTGAGGGTTAAGGCCCCCAGCTAGACCACTGGGTTGATAGGCCAGAGGTGTAAGCCTGGTAACAGGTTCAGCCGACTGGTACTAATAGGCCGAGGACTTGACCACAAATACGCTACGCGTCCACTGTGCAACTCCCGAACAACGGACAGCCCATTGAGCGGTCCGTACAGTTCCATAGAGTTACGGCGGCCATAGCGGCGGGGAAACGCCCGGTCCCATTCCGAACCCGGAAGCTAAGCCCGCCAGCGCCGATGGTACTGCACTGGGGACGGTGTGGGAGAGTAGGACGCCGCCGGACATCATCAGCGTTGAGGGCCGCACCACATGGTGCGGCCCTCCGCTTTTCGTCGTCGGCCCCGGCCGCACCGCCGGCGGTGCTGGAGATCGGTGTCGTACGCGCGCCAGTGCACCCACACTGCGCTCCGCCGCGCCTCACGCCGATCTCCACCCCACGGAGCGCCCGGGCCGTCGGAGCCCGGAAGCTAAGTCTGGGCGCCGGGCGGACTTCGTGATCCACGGGAAGGGAGGCCGCCGACTTTCGGGTTCCGTAGACTCGCAGGCGTGAGTGTGACCCCTGAGGCGGAGGCGATCGACGCCCGGCTCCCGGCCCGGTACTCCCCCGGTGAGGTCGAGCAGCGCCGCTACGAGCACTGGGTGGCCAGCGGCTCCTTCACCGCCGACGTGGCCAGTGATCGCCCGGCGTTCTGTGTGGTCATCCCGCCGCCCAACGTGACCGGCTCATTGCACGTCGGCCACGCGCTTGACCATACGATTCAGGACAGTCTGGTCCGGCGGCGGCGGATGCAGGGTTACGAGGCGCTCTGGCTTCCAGGCACCGACCATGCCGGCATCGCCACCCAGAACGTGGTGGAGCGCCAGCTCGCCCAGGAGGGCCTGTCCCGCCACGATCTGGGCCGGGAGAAGTTCGTCGAGCGGGTCTGGCAGTGGAAGGCGGAGTCCGGCGGCGCCATCCTCGGGCAGATGCGCCGGCTGGGCGACTCGGTGGACTGGACCCGCGAACGGTTCACGATGGACGACGGGCTCTCCCGCGCCGTCCTCGCGATCTTCAAGCGGCTCTTCGACGACGGCTTGATCTACCGGGCGGAGCGCATCATCAACTGGTGTCCCCGTTGCCTCACGGCGCTGTCGGACATCGAGGTGGAGCACTCCGACGACGAAGGCGAGCTGGTCTCGATCCGCTACGGCGAAGGGTCGGAGAGCATCGTCGTGGCGACCACGCGAGCCGAGACGATGCTCGGCGACACCGCGGTCGCCGTGCACCCGGATGACGAGCGTTACCGGTACCTGGTCGGCAAAGAGGTCGAACTGCCGCTCACCGGCCGGCGGATCCCGGTCGTCGCCGACCCTCACGTCGACCCGGCGTTCGGCAGCGGCGCGGTCAAGGTGACCCCGGCCCACGATCCGAACGACTTCGAGATCGGTCAGCGCCAGAACCTGCCCAGCCTGACCATCCTCGACGAGCGCGGGGTCATCACCGCCAACGGCCCGTTCCAGGGGCTCGACCGCTTCGAAGCGCGGCCCGCGATCGTGGCCGCGCTGCGGGAGCAGGGGCGGGTGGTCGCCGAGACCCGCCCGTACCTGCACGCGGTTGGCCATTGCTCGCGCTGCCGCACGACCGTCGAGCCCCGGCTCAGCCTGCAGTGGTTCGTGAACACCGCACCGCTGGCCACCGCGGCCGGCGATGCCGTTCGCGACGGCCGGGTCCGCATCGAGCCCGGTGAGTTGGCGAAGCGCTACTTCAGCTGGGTCGACAACATGCACGACTGGTGCATCTCGCGCCAGCTCTGGTGGGGCCATCGCATCCCGGTCTGGTACGGGCCGGACGGGGAGACCGTCTGCGTGGGTCCCGATGAGCAGGCGCCCACCGGCGAGGGCTGGCGCCAGGACGAGGACGTGCTGGACACCTGGTTCTCCTCCGCCCTGTGGCCGTTCTCGACGCTGGGCTGGCCCGAGCAGACGGCGGACCTGGCCCGGTTCTACCCGACCAGCGTGCTCGTCACCGGGTACGACATCCTCTTCTTCTGGGTCGCCCGGATGATGATGTTCGGCCTGTACGCGATGGACGCTCGCCAACCCTTCGACGTGGTGGCGTTGCACGGCATGGTCCGCGACCAGCACGGCAAGAAGATGTCCAAGTCGTTCGGCAACGTGGTGGATCCGCTGGACTGGATCGAGCGTTTCGGCGCCGACGCGACCCGGTTCACCCTGGCCCGTGGCGCCAACCCTGGCGGCGATGTGTCGGTGAGCGAGGAGTGGTGCCAGGGTTCACGCAACTTCTGCAACAAGCTGTGGAACGCCACCCGGTTCGCTCTTCTCAACGGGGCCACCGTGGCCGGGGACCTGCCGGCGACGCCGCACCAGTCGAGCGTCGACCGGTGGATCCTCTCCCGCCTGCAACGGGTCACCGCCGAGGTCGACCAGCAGTTCGAGGGCTTCGAGCTGGCCAAGGTCTGTGACCTGCTCTATCACTTCGCCTGGGACGAGGTCTGCGACTGGTACGTCGAGCTGGCCAAGCCGGTCCTCGCCGCTGACGGCCCGGAGGCGGTGGTGACCCGCCGCGTGCTCGGACACGTCCTGGACCAGCTACTGCGACTGCTGCACCCGGTGATCCCGTTCGCGACCGACGAGCTCTGGTCGGCGTTGACCGGCGGCGACACCGTCGTCCGCGCCACCTGGCCGACGGCGAATGATTCCTATCTGGACGATGGGGCGGAGGTGGAGCTGGCTGCGCTGCAGTCGGTGGTGACCGAGGTTCGCCGCTTCCGCTCCGACCAGGGCCTGCGTCCCGGCCAGCGGGTGGCGGCCCGGTTGGACGGACTCGCCGAGGCCGGGCTCGGCGCCCACGAGCCGCTGATCCGCTCCCTGGTACGCCTGGACGAGCCGGCGGCCGGCTTCCAGGCGACCGCCACGCTCGCGGTGGCCGGCGGTGTCCGGGTCGACCTGGATACCCGGGCAACCATCGACGTCGCGGCGGAGCGCGCCCGGCTGGAGAAGGACCTGGCCGGGTTCGAGCGGGAGGCGAAGCAGTGCCGGGCCAAGCTCGCCAACGCGGCCTTCACCGGCAAGGCGCCGGCCGACGTGGTGGCGAAGATCCGCGAACGGCTGGCCGCCTCCGACGCCGACATCGCCCGGATCCGGGCCGCCCTCGATGCTCTTGACCGCCCCGCCGCCGCGGCGCCCACCTCTCGTCGATCTAGGGCTTAAGCACACGATTGGAGATCAAACCATGTGCCTAAGCCCTAGATCGACGAGCTGGGGGGTGAGCGAGGAGCCGGTCGATCTGGTGGTCGACCGGAGTGCGCGCGAGTGGACCCGCATCGACGACGCGTACGAGCAGGGCGAACTGGACGATGCCGGTTGGTTCGCGGCGGTGGGCGCGGTCATCGAGCCGGCGTACCTGGGCGGCGCGAACCCTCGGGCCCAGTCGGGCCACTCCGGCGACGAGGTGCGCTGGGAGCAGGCTCGCCGCCATATCCTGCGCGCGGTCGACCGGGATGGCACGCTCCTCGACATCGGCTGCGCCAGCGGTCACCTCATGCAGACGCTGCGGGAGTGGGCGGCGATCGACGGCGTGGATCTCGTCCCGTACGGGTTGGAGATCTCGCCGGCGCTGGCCGAGCTGGCCCGGCGGCGCCTGCCGGCCTGGGCCGAGCGGATCCACACCGGCAACGCGCTGTACTGGCGGCCACCGGATGGGCGGCGGTTCGACTACGTCCGCACCGGGCTCGACTACGTACCGCCGGTCCGGCGCGGCGCGCTGCTGGCCCACCTGTTCGAGCATGTGGTCGCCCGGCGCCTGATCATCGGCTCCTACAACGAGGCGCGGGACACACCCGGATGGCGGGAGCTGGTTGGTCAGCTCGGCTACCGGATCGCGGGCCAGGACGAGCGCGCTCATCCCGATGCCAGGGTGGTGCGCCGGGTCTTCTGGATCGATCGCGATGGCTGAGCCGGCCGGGCGGGAGGCGTTCGCCAAGGCCGAAGCGGAGCTGGCCGCCCGCGGTACGACCCGGATGGTGTTTGACCTGTCCCGGATCGAGGCCCTGCTGGACCTCCTGGGCAGCCCGCAACGGGCGTACCCGGCCATCCACCTCACCGGTACGAACGGCAAGACCTCGACCGCCCGGATGATCGACTCGCTACTTCGGGCGCACGGTCTTCGTACCGGCATGTACACCAGCCCGCACCTGGAGTCGATCCGGGAGCGGATCAGCATCGACGGCGAGCCGATCACCGAAGAGACCTTCGCGGAGATCTACGACGAGGTCGCGCCGGCGGCCGAGTTCCTGGACGAGCGCAGCGGCGCCGGGGAGAGCCTCACCTTCTTCGACATGACCACGGCGATGGCGCTCGCTGCCTTCGCCGACGCCCCGGTCGACGTCGCGGTAGTCGAGGTGGGGCTCGGCGGGGCGGAGGACTCCACTAACGTCCTGCAGGCCAACACCTGCGTCATCACCCCGATCGGGCGCGACCATACCGAGTGGCTGGGCGAGACGATCGAAGAGATCGCCACGGCGAAGGCCGGCATCGTCCACAGTGGGGCGACGTTGATCTGCGCGGGGCAACCCGACGAGGCGCTCGAGCCGATCCTGCGGCGCTGCCTCGAGGTCGGGGCGACGATCGCCCGCGAGGGGGCGCAGTTCGGCGTGGTGTCCCGGGCGATCGCCGTCGGCGGGCAGGTGCTGACGCTGCAGGGCCTCGGCGGCGTGTATGAGGACGTGTTCCTGCCGTTGCACGGCGCGCACCAGGCTCAGAACGCGGCCGTTGCCCTGGCCGCGGCCGAGGCGTTCCTCGGCGCCGGCGCGTCGACCCGCCAGCTCGACCCGGACGTGGTCCGCACGGCATTCGCCGCGACCACCTCGCCGGGCCGGCTGGAGCGGATCCGCACGGCCCCGACCATCCTGCTCGACGCGGCGCACAACCCGCACGGGATGGCGGCAACCGTGGCGGCGATCAGGGAGGAGTTCACGTTCAGCCGGTTGGTCGCGGTGGTGGCGGTGCTGGCCGACAAGGACACCGCCGGCATGCTGGAGCTGCTCGAACCGGTCGCCGACGTGGTCGTCTGCGCACGAAACTCCTCGCCCCGCGCTCTGAGCGCCGAGGCGCTCGGCGCCGTCGCTGTCGAGATCTTCGGCGACGAGCGGGTGGCCGTGGTGCCCTACCTGCCCGATGCGCTGGAGGCGGCGGTGACGCTGGCCGAGGTGGACGCGCCGTTCGAGCTCTCCGCGCTCGGCCTGCTGGTGACGGGTTCGGTGGTCACCGTCGCCGACGCCCGCCGGCTGCTTGGTCGATGAGTCGCAGCCATGGAGCCATCGTGACCGCCGACGTACTTTTCTCCGCGGAGGCGGCATCGTGACCGCCGACGTACTTTTCTCCGCGGAGGCGGCATCGTGACCGCCGACGTACTTTTCTCCGCGGAGGCGGCATGATGACCGCCCGACCCCCCTCGGGCCTGCGCGATCCGCGCGCCGCCGTGCGCGGTGTCGGCGCGAGCGCGCTCGGCGCGGAGGCGGTGGTGCTCCTGCTCGCGATCCAGCCGATGCGGGTGCTGGGCGCCCATCTGACCGGCCTGGCGATCGGGTGCATCGTCGCGCTCGCCGTCGGGTGTGTCGTGCTGGCGGCGCTGTTGCGCCACCGGTGGGCCTGGTACGGCGGGCTCGGGCCGCAGCTGGCGCTGGTGGTCTGCGGGTTCGCCTTCCACCCCGCCCTGGCGATCCTCGGGGTGCTCTTCGCCCTGGTCTGGCTCTACGTGCTGCAGGTCCGCCGGCGGGTACTGCGCTGACCGGTCAGCTCTGGTGGGGTGCCCCCTGGCGATCCCGCCACTGGGTGAGGGCGATGGCGTGCCCGTCCGGATCGCGGAACGTGGCCGCCCACAGCTCGAGCTTGTCGCCGCGGCTCATCACCCGCGGCCGGTGAACGAACTCGACCCCGCGGGCCCGCAGCTCCCGGTAGGCCGCCTCGACGTCGGGCACCTGGACGTGCAGGTGCACCACGCGTCGATCCACTGGGGACATGTCCGCCACCTGGCGCAGCAGGATCCGCCCACCGCCGTAGGCGAGCACCGCTCCGCCGGAGGTGGTGTCGACCGCCTCGAAGTCGAGCAGGCCCTGGTAGAATCGCAGGGAGCGGGCAAGGTCGGAGACGATGAGCATGATCCCCATCGCGTGCTGGCCGTGCTCGTCGGAGCGGGTCGCCGCCGGGTCGGAGCTGGGTGGCGCGACCTGCGGCCCAGAGTCGTCGGTTGGCGGCTCAGCCGGACGCGGCTGCGGGATGCCCCGCACCGGTACCTCGAATCCGGCCGCCTGGGCGTGCGCGTCGGCCTCCACATCGGTGTCGAACTCGGTGTCGAACTCGGTGTCGGCGAAGGCGGCGGACAGCCAGTCCGGGTCCGGCGCCGGTGGCTCCAACGGCACCCGGGTCCGCGCGCTCAGGTCGGGCCCGTCGTCGTCCGGGTCGCCGGCGGCCACGTCTGACAGCTCGGGCCGGGTCAACACCTCGCCATCGACGATGATCGGGCGGATCGATCGCGGCGAAGGGTCAGCGAACCGCGGCGGGACCGGGTCGGCGTAGTCGGTGAAGAACGGCACCGCCGCCTCGTCATCGGTCAGTTCGTCGACGAGTCCGGACGGCGCGACCCGCACCTGGCTGGGATCGACGAGCTCCCAGCGCACCCGCAGCGCCCGCCGGTTGCGCCGGTCCACCTCGACCGGCAGGACCGACCCAACCCGCGGCCACTTGATCACCGGTACCGCGGAGTCGCGCAGCTTCATCATCGTCGAGCCACCGCCGGGGATGTCGACGAGCAGGCGCATGTCACACCGGCCGATGATGGCACCGACCGGCCGCGGCGGCGCCGCGATCACATAGGCCGTGCCCTGGACCGCCTGGCGGCCGGTGTAGCGCAGGCCGAGCAGGAACACGCCGAGCCCGGTCAGCACCAGCAGCACCAGCGCGATCAGCGCCAGGGCCATGCTGCCCATACCCCAGGACATGGCGGCGAGGAAGAACGCGCAGATCACGGCGACGGCGACGAACAGGCGTTGGAGGTCGTTGAGACGCCATCGGCCGTTGTCGCGCACTGTGCCTGCCCTCCGCGCCTGTAACCTCCGCCCGCCGCCCTCCCCGGCGAGGCTACGGGCACTGGCCGGCCAACGGAAGTCCCCGCCGCCCAGCGAGTCGCGCGCGTCGATACCGCGGACCGGCGCTCGGCGCGGCCGGACCGGAAACCCGCTCGTAGCGGCGGCCCGGGACCGGCTACCATCGACAGCAACGGCGTTGAACCGGCAATCACCGGTGAGCCTCCGGAAGAACGGGTGCACCTTAGGCGGTGAACCTCAGTAGAACCGGACGGGATCGGCCCGACACAGCCGACAACGAGCGGATCGGGCCTGTCCCGATCAAGCGAGGTGGTACCGCGGGTTGACGGCCGCCGCGGCGGCTGGAGTCTCGTCCTCGCACGGCACCGACCGTGACCACGCGAGGAGAGACGACCGCCATGGCGTACCCCAAGAGCGCCGCCGACCGGCCCGGCGTACCGGCCAGTCCGCACCTGCCCGAGGTCGAGCGCCGGGTGCTCGACTACTGGGCGCAGGACAAGACCTTCGCCGCCTCGGTCGACGCCCGTGAGGCCGGCGTGAACGGGGCCAACGAGTACGTCTTCTATGACGGTCCGCCGTTCGCCAACGGGCTGCCCCACTACGGCCACCTGCTCACCGGCTACGTCAAGGACGTGGTGCCGCGCTACCAGACCATGCTCGGTCGCCGGGTGGAGCGTCGCTTCGGCTGGGACTGCCATGGCCTGCCGGCCGAGGTCGAGGCGGAGAAGCAGTTGGGCCTGTCGACGAAGGGCGAGATCCTGGACCTCGGCGTCGAGGTGTTCAACGACGCGTGCCGCGCCTCGGTGCTGCGCTACACCCAGGACTGGGAGCGCTACGTCACCCGGCAGGCGCGTTGGGTCGACTTCGTCAACGACTACAAGACGCTGGATCTGTCCTACATGGAGAGCGTCATGTGGGCGTTCAAGACCCTGTACGACCGGGATCTGGTCTACGAGGGTTTCCGGGTGCTGGCGTACTGCTGGCGGTGTGAGACCCCGTTGAGCAACACCGAGACCCGCATGGACGATGTGTACCGCGACCGCCAGGATCCGGCGCTCACCGTGTGGTTCACCCTCGAGTCGCCGCCGGAAGGCCCGACCGAAAAGATCGCGGTCTGGACGACGACGCCGTGGACGTTGCCGTCCAACCTGGCCCTCGCCATCGGAGCGGAGATCGAGTACGCCGTGCTGGAGCGCGACGGCGAGCGTGGTTACGTGGGTCTGGCCCGGCTGGACGCTTACGCCGCCGAGTTCGACGGCTGGACCCGGGTGGGCACCGTGCCCGGCTCGGCCTTGGTCGGGCGGCGGTACACGCCGCTCTTCGACTTCCTGGTGGAGCAGGGCGGACCGAACGCGTTCCAGGTGCTGCCGGCCGACTTCGTGAGCACCGAGGACGGCACCGGCGTCGTCCACTGTGCACCGGGCTTCGGCGAGGACGACCAGGTGCTGTGCAACGCCGCCGGGATTCCGACCGTGGTCACCGTGGACGACCACACCCGGTTCACCGCGCTGGTGCCGCCGTACCAGGGGATGCAGGTCTTCGAGGCGAACCGGCCGGTGGCCCACGACCTCAAGGCCCGGGGCCTGGTGCTCAAGCAGGACACCTACACCCACTCGTACCCGCACTGTTGGCGCTGCGACACGCCGCTGGTGTACAAGGCGGTCTCCTCCTGGTTCGTGGCGGTGACCGCGTTCCGGGACCGGATGGTGGCGCTCAACCAGGAGATCGCCTGGGTGCCGGGCCACGTGAAGGACGGCTCGTTCGGCAAGTGGCTCGCCAACGCCCGCGACTGGTCCATCAGTCGCAACCGTTTCTGGGGCTCGCCGATCCCGGTGTGGCGCTCGGACAGTCCCGAGTACCCGCGCACCGACGTCTACGGCTCGCTGGCCGAACTCGAGGCCGACTTCGGGGTCACGGTGACCGACCTGCACCGGCCGTTCGTCGACGAGCTCACCCGGCCCAACCCGGACGACCCGACCGGCGCCTCGACCATGCGCCGGGTGCCCGAAGTGCTCGACTGCTGGTTCGAGTCCGGCTCGATGCCGTTCGCCCAGGTGCACTACCCGTTCGAGAATGCCGACTGGTTCGAGCACCACTACCCCGGCGACTTCATCGTCGAGTACATCGGACAGACGCGAGGCTGGTTCTACACCATGCACGTGCTCGCCACCGCGCTGTTCGACCGACCCGCGTTTCGTACCTGCATGAGCCACGGCATCCTGCAGGGCTCGGACGGGCGCAAGATGTCCAAGAGCTTGCGCAACTATCCCGACGTGTACGAGATGTTTGAGGTGTACGGCTCGGACGCGATGCGCTGGATGCTGATGGCCTCGCCGGTGCTGCGGGGCGCCGACATGCCGGTGACCGAGTCCTCGATCCGCGACGCCGTACGGCAGGTGCTGTTGCCGCTGTGGAACGTGTGGTACTTCTTCGCGCTCTACGCGAACGCGGACTCCTACGAAGCCACCGAGCGCATGGACAGCGCCCACCTGCTCGACCGGTACGTGCTGGCCAAGACCCGCCAGTTGGTCCTGGACGTCACCGCGCAGCTGGACGCCTACGACATCAGCGGAGCCTGCCTGTCGGTACGGTCCTATCTGGACGCTCTGACCAACTGGTACGTGCGCCGGTCGCGCAACCGCTTCTGGTCGGGCGACCGCGACGCGTTCGACACGCTCTACACCGTGTTGGAGACGTTGACCGAGGTGGTGGCCCCACTGGCCCCGATGACCGCGGAGGAGATCTGGCGAGGCTTGACCGGCGAGCGCTCCGTGCACCTCGTGTCGTGGCCGTCCGCGGACCGGTTCCCGGCCGACGACGCGTTGGTCGCCAGCATGGACGGCGTGCGCGACGTGTGCTCGGCCGCCCTGTCGCTGCGCAAGGCCAAGGGGCTGCGGGTACGCCTGCCGCTGGCGCGACTCACCGTGGCCAGCCCGGTCGCCGCCGACCTGGAGCCGTTCGCCGGCCTGGTCGCCGACGAGGTCAACGTGAAGGTGGTCGAGTTCGTCACCGACCTGTCCGGGTACTGCGAACAGGTGCTCACGGTCGTGCCGCGAACGCTCGGGCCCCGCGTCGGCGGCCAGGTCCAAGAGGTGATCAAGGCGGTCAAGGCCGGCGAGTGGACGCTCGTCGACGGCGAGCCGGTGGCTGCCGGGGTCGCGCTGCGGGCCGGCGAGTACGAGTTGAAGCTCGTCGCCGCCGACCCCGAGCAGGCGGCCCCGCTGCCGGCCGGCGACGGGGTGGTCGTGCTGGACCTGGCGGTGACGGCGGAGCTCGCCGCCGAAGGCCTCGCCCGCGATGTGATCCGGGTCGTCCAGCAGGCTCGCCGCGACGCTGGCCTGGATGTGGCCGACCGGATCACCCTGCGGGTGGAGGGGTCACCGGCGCTCGACGCCGCGATCCGGGCACATCAGGACTTCGTCGCCGCCGAGACGTTGGCCACCTCGGTCACGCTCGGACCGGCCGGCGACCGCGCGGTCAGTGGGGACGTTGGCGACGGGGAGACGGTACGGGTGGCGGTGCGGCGGGCAGCGCGACGGCGCCGGCCTGCCGGGTAGGGCAGAATGGCCGCGTACGCCGCTGCGGAGGGAGGCCAGGTGGCGGACGCCTACACGGTCTTCTGGACCATGGACCGCTGGCTGGGTGCGGTCGCGGTCGGTCACCGGCCGTTACCGGTCCTCTTCGGCGGGCCGCACCTGTCCGAACCCAGCTTCCGCCGGGCGGGCGTCAAGGTCGGCGACACGATCTTCCCGATCGCGGTCCAGAACCGGCGGGTGCACGTGGTCGCCCGGATGCGGGTCCGGGAGATGATCCTGCTCGGCCAGGAGGACGGCCCGACCCTCATTGACCAGCGGTTTCCCCAGTACCGGGCGTGGAAGTTCCTGGCACCCACATGCACCGAAGAGGTGATCGTGGGGATGGACGGCACCGCCGCCCGGGCCGACCTCGAGTTGCCGATCGAGGTGCTGCACCGGCTGCGTTTCCGCTCCCAGCGCGGTGAGCGTCCGCTCAAACAGATCAAGGACGGGGAGCTGACCAGTTCGATCGGGTTGCAGGGCATCTACCGGCTGACCCCGGCGTCGGCGGAGGATCTGGCACAGCTCGTCGACTCCCAGCCGGCCGGCGTCGGGCCCCGGATACCCCGACCGGCGCACCGCGCCGATCGGCGCGGTGCCGCGACTGCCGAAGACGCGCTGTTCTGAGGCGCCTAGAGTAGGTGGCGGAGATCCGTACTCCGAAAGGATGCTCGTGCCGCTGCTCTACACGATCGGCCAGTACACCGTCGGGCCGGCGGTCCGGCTTGCGCTGCGGCCGACGATCCAGGGCGTGGAGAACATCCCGACCACCGGCGGCGCCGTGCTCGCCGGCAACCACCTCTCGGTCGCCGACGAGTACCTCATGGGCGCCGTCGTGCCGCGACACATCGCGTTCTGGGCCAAGGCGGAGTACTTCAACGGAACCGGTATCCGCGGCTGGGCGATGCGTTCGCTGATGACCGGGCTCGGCGCGATCGAGGTCAACCGCGAGGGTGGCCGGGCGGCGCTGACCGCGCTGGACGCGGCGATCCCGGCCCTGCGCGCCGGCGACCTGGTCGGGGTCTACCCCGAGGGCACCCGGTCCCCGGACGGCCGGCTCTACCGGGGGCGCACCGGTGCCGCGCGCCTGGCTCTGCTCGCCGACGTGCCGGTCGTCCCGGTTGGGGTGGTCGGCACCGAGCGGGTCCAGCCCATCGGCTCGCACGTGCCGCGGCTGTGGGTCAAGCCGGCGATTACCTTCGGCAAGCCGATCGACTTCACCGGCCGGCCGATGGACAGCTCGTCGCTGCGGGCCATGACCGACGAGATCATGGTCGCGATCCAGGAGATCACCGGGCAGGAGTACGTGGCGCGGTACGCCCCGAAGCGGGCACGCTGAGCCGCACGCCGACCCTCAGCGCACGCCGACCCAGATCGCCCAGCCGAACAGACCGAGCAGCAACAGGCCGCCGGCGCGGCGGGTGTGCACGAAGGCCAGGGCGGCCCACCACAGCGGCCAGATCGGATAGTCCGGTGGCGCCTGGGTCGGCTTCGGCTGGCGGAACCGGCGCAGCATCGACACCAGGGCCGGGATTGCGCCCAGCGTCACCAAGGCCGGCCAGGGCAGCGCACGGACCAGGACGAGCACCACCACGAGCAGGTAGTAGGCGATCGCCATGCCCTGTGTGATCGCCTTCGCCCGGCCCTCGCCGACCAGCACCGGGAACGTCTTCGTGCCGGCCGGCGCGTCGTAGGGCAGCTTGTCGATGTGCTTGCCCATGAGCACGGTCACCGGCAGCAGCGCGTACGTGGTGGCCGCGGCCAGCACCGGCCAGGGCAGCGTGCCGGTGCCGGCGTAGTAGACCCCGCCGACCATGAGCGGGCCCCACGTGATCAGCACGTCGAGCTCGCCGAGCCCGTGCTTCTTCAGCCGCAGCGGCGGCGCCGTGTACGCCCAGGAGAGGAAGAGACCGCCCAGGGCGAGCACCGCCACCCACCAGCTCTGCCGGACGATCAATGTGATCATGATGGCGAGGTCGAGCAGCTGGCAGACGACGATCCCGGTCACCAGCTGCCGCTTCGTCACCAGGCCGGCCAGGATCGGGTGGGGCGCGTACAGGGCGCGGGGATAGTCCGCCGTGTCGTTGCCCAGCTCGGTGTCGGCGAGGTCGTTCATCAGGTTGTTGGCCAGGTGCGCGAGGACGATGCCGACCACCGCCAGCGTCACGTTGAGCCAGTCCACGCCGACGCCGGCGATCGCCGCCAGCAGTACCGCGAGCAGGCCCGAGGTGAGCGTCATCGGGAGCACGCCGGCCCGGGTGACGACCAGCCAGCGGGTCACCCCGTCCACCACCCCCTGCTCGGGTGGGTTGGTGGTCCGGAAGGCGTAGCGCCACGCAGCCAGCCGGTCCGCCAGCGCGAGATGCGCGGTCGGCGTGGTCATGCCGGCCAGCGTACCGACGGTTGGGACACAGACCGTACCGGGCGTGAGGAGGGGCACCCTTTTATACGCGAAGCGATAAAAGGGTGCCCCTCCTCACAACGGGGCCGTGCGGGCCGGAGCCGGAGCCGGACCCGGGTTGGGCCGATCAACGCGGTCGACGTCGGGGGCGGGTTGGGCCGGCGCGTACCCTGGACGGGTGCAAACCGTCTTCGACCAGCTGGAGCCGCTGCTGCCGCGGGTGAGCAAGCCCATCCAGTACGTCGGCGGTGAACTCGGTGTCGTGGTCAAGGACTGGGACACGACCACCGTGCGGTGGGCGCTGATGTACCCCGACGCGTACGAGGTGGGGCTGCCGAACCAGGGCGTCCAGATCCTGTACGAGGTGCTCAACGAGCAGCCCGATGTGCTCGCCGAGCGGACCTACGCGGTCTGGCCCGACCTGGAGCGACTGATGCGCGAGCACGCCGTCCCACAGTTCACCGTGGACGCACACCGCGACGTGCGCGCGTTCGACCTGTTCGGCATCTCGTTCGCCACCGAACTCGGCTACACCAACATGCTGACCGCGTTCAGTCTGGCCGGCATCCCGTTCGCGGCCCGTGAGCGGACGGAGGCCGACCCGATCGTGGTCGCCGGCGGGCACGCCGCGTTCAATCCGGAGCCGATCGCCGACTTCATCGACGCGGCGGTGCTGGGCGACGGCGAGGAGGCGGTGCTCGAGATCACCGCGATCGTCCGGGACTTCAAGGCTGAGGGCAGCCCGGGCGGGCGCGACGAGCTGTTGCTGCGGCTGGCCCGCACCGAGGCGGTGTACGTGCCGCGCTTCTACGACGTGGAGTACCTGCCGGACGGGCGGATCCGCCGGGTCGTGCCCAACCGCGCCGGGGTGCCGTTCCGGGTACACAAACGGACCACAATGGACCTTGACCAGTGGCCGTACCCGCGCCGGCCACTGGTGCCGCTCGCCGAGACGGTGCACGAGCGGTACGCGGTGGAGATCTTCCGGGGCTGCACCCGGGGTTGCCGCTTCTGCCAGGCCGGCATGATCACGCGACCGGTGCGGGAACGCTCCATCACCACGGTGGCCCAGATGGTGCAGGACGGGCTCGAGTTCTCCGGCTTCTCCGAAGTGGGCCTGCTCTCCCTGTCCAGCGCCGACCATTCCGAGATCGGCGACATCTGCTCCGGCCTGGCCGACCGGTACGAGGGCACGAACGTGTCATTGTCGCTGCCCTCGACCCGGGTGGACGCCTTCAACGTCACCCTGGCCCGGGAGCTGTCCCGCAACGGTCGCCGGACCGGGCTGACCTTCGCCCCGGAGGGCGGCTCGGACCGGATCCGAAGGGTGATCAACAAGATGGTGTCCGAAGAGGACCTCATCCGGACCGTGGTCACCGCCTACACCAACGGCTGGCGAAGCGTGAAGCTCTATTTCATGTGTGGCCTGCCGACCGAGACCGATGACGACGTGGTGCAGATCGCCCGGCTGGCCCACGAGGTGATCAAGGCGGGGCGAGCCGCCACCGGTTCCCGTGACATCCGCTGCACCGTCTCCATCGGCGGCTTCGTGCCCAAGCCGCACACTCCCTTCCAATGGGCGCCGATGGCCGCGCCGGAGACCATCGACTCCCGGCTACGCCAGCTCAAGCAGGCCATCAACGCCGACCGGTCGCTCGGGCGGGCGATCGGCTTGCGCTACCACGACGGCCAGCCCTCCCTGATCGAGGGGCTGCTCGCCCGCGGCGACCGTCGGGTCGCCGCCGTGATCCGCCAGGCCTGGGAGGACGGGCAGCGTTTCGACGGCTGGTCGGAACACTTCTCCTTCCAGCGGTGGGTCGACGCGGCCGCTCACGTGTTGCCGGCGGCCGGTGTCGACCTCGACTGGTTCACCACCCGCGAGCGGGAGCAGAACGAGGTGCTGCCCTGGGACCACCTGGACTCCGGGTTGGACAAGGAATGGCTGTGGCAGGACTGGCAGGACGCCCTGCGCGAGCAGGAGCAGGACGACTGCCGCTGGACCCCGTGCTTTGACTGCGGCGTCTGTCCCAGCCTGGACACCGAGATCCAGGTCGGCCCGACCGGTCGCACCCTGCTCCCCCTGCACCCTCGATCGGCGTAGGGGGTCGACGATCGCAGCCAAGCCGCAGCCGGAGCAGCACCAGGCGCCGGTGGTGCAGCGGATCCGGATCCGCTACGCCAAGCGCGGGCCACTGCGCTTCACGTCACACCGCGATGTGGCCCGGGCCTTCGAGCGGGCGGTCCGCCGGGCCGGGGTGCCGATCGCGTACTCGCAAGGGTTCACCCCACATCCGAAGATCTCGTACGCCAGCGCAGCGCCGACCGGGGTGGCCAGCGAGGCCGAGTACCTGGAGCTGGGGCTGAGCGCCGTGGTCGACCCGGCCGAGCTGCGCCGGGCGCTGGACGCCGCGCTGTCGTCCGGTCTCGACGTGATCGAGGCGGTGTCCGCGGCGGGGGCCGGCCTGGCCGACCGGATCGACGCCTCACACTGGCGGATCGAATGTCCCGGTGTGTCCGCGGATCGCCTGGCCGACGCCGTCGAGGCGTTCCGGGCCGCCGGCGAGGTGCCGGTGGAGCGGCTCACCAAGCAGGGCCGGCGCCGGTTCGACGCCCGGCCGGCGGTGTTCCGGATCGCGGTCGAGGCGGCGGTTGGGACACCTGCCGCAACCGCCGGGCAACCGTGTGCGATACTTGACCTAGTCGTACGGCAGGTAACCCCAACTGTGCGGCCCGATGACGTACTGGCAGGTCTGCAGGTGGTGGCCGGGCTGGTGCCGCCGGTTCCCCCACGGGTGACCCGGTTGGCCCAGGGACGGCTGACCGAGCAGGGTGACATCGTCGATCCGCTTCGTGCGGATGACGAGCCGGTGAGCGCCAGTGTGGTCGTCGGGGACTCGTCCCGGTAGGGACGGGAGAACGAGCAGACTTCGGCGTTGCGACCCGCGAGGGTGACGGGCGCCGGCATATTCGAGGCGGCATCCCTGCGTGGCTGCGTGAAACGCGCCCGGGGAGCCAGAACTGGAGATCGTCCGGATGCCAGAGAACGAGCCTAAGGACAACGCGACCACCGAGCGGCCGGATTCGGCGAGCGCCGCAAGCGCCGGCCCAGCCCCGCGGCGAAGCCGTCGCCGAGCGGCTCCCGCAGACTCGACCGCTGCGGCGGCGAGCACGGGCCGCGGTTCCGCCACCACCGGTACGGCGGGTGCGGGCAGCACCGGAGATGACGGTGCCCCGCCAGCCCGGCCCGCCAAGCGCACCCGGGCGGCGAGCAAGAGTGCCAGCCGGCGCCCGGCGGATGCCGGCACCGCGCAGCCGGAGGCGTCTGGTGCCACAGTGACGCCGGATGCGACGGTGACGCCGGATGCGACGGTGCCGCCAGCTGCGACGGTGGAGGCGACGGTGCCGCCGGCTCGTCGTCGCCGGGCCGCTAAGGCCACTAAACCCGACGAAGCGCTCACAGTCGGCGATTCTACTATGAAGCCCGCAAGTCAGTCATCTGGGACTCCGGCGCGGGGACGCCGGCGGGCGGCGAAGGTCGCCGACCATGCCGAGGCTTCGCCGCCGGCCGACCGGGTGGACGCCGGGCCAGCCGCCGCAGCGGCCGCAACCGAGAGTTCCCGACCAACACCCACCACGGCGGTCATCTTCATGGCCCCACCGGTCGAGCCGGTGCCCACCCGTACCCGGTCGCGTCGGGGCGCCGCTCAGGCCGAGCCGCCGGCAGCGGCCATCGGCGACCGAGCGGCCGAGCCCGCGCAGCCCGCTGCGGCCGCGGCCGCGGTCGAGGACGACGGTGCCCCGACCCGCCGCCGGCGCAGCCGCCGTGGCGCCGAGCCCGAGGCCGAACCGGTCGCCGTCGAGGAGGCGGCAGAGGACGACGAGGACGAGGAACTCGACGCCGCCGGGCGCCGGCGGCGCCGCCGGGGCCGTCGGGGGCGGGGCCGGGGCAAGGGCACGTTCGACGAGGCCGAGACCGGTGAGGAGCCGGCCGAGGCGGGCAGTACTGAGCCGCCGGCCGACGAGGATGCCGAGCCGCTCACCCGCCGCCGCCGTCGTCGCCGGCGCAGTGGCACCGGCGACCAGGACGGTGGCAGCGAGGACGGGGTCACCACCGTCGTGAAGATCCGTCCCTCCCGGCTCTCGCGCGACGAGGTGCAGGGCGTCGCCGGCTCGACCCGGCTGGAGGCGAAGCGTCAGCGCCGCCGGGACGGCCGGGAGCAGCGCCGGACCCGCCCACCCATCCTGTCCGAGTCGGAGTTCCTGGCCCGCCGGGAGGCGGTCGACCGGGTGATGGTCGTGCGCCAGAAGGGCGACCGTACCCAGGTGGCCGTGCTGGAGGACGGGATCCTGGTCGAGCACTACGTCACCCGCCAGTCGGCCTCGACCATGGTCGGCAACGTTTACCTGGGCAAGGTGCAGAACGTCCTGCCCAGCATGGAAGCCGCGTTCGTCGACATCGGCCGCGGGCGCAACGCCGTGCTCTACGCCGGCGAGGTCAACTGGGACGCCTCCGGCCTCGAAGGGCGGGCCCGCTCCATCGAGCAGGCGCTGAAATCGGGTGAGTCGGTGCTGGTCCAGGTGACCAAGGATCCGGTCGGGCACAAGGGCGCCCGGCTGACCAGCCACGTCGCGCTCTCCGGGCGGCACCTGGTCTACGTTCCGAACGGACACGCCTCCGGAATCTCGCGCAAGCTCTCCGATGTCGAGCGGCGACGGTTGCGTGATGCGCTGAAGCACCTGGTTCCCGACGGCGCCGGGGTGATCGTGCGGACGGCGGCCGAGGGTGCGGCCGAGGACGACCTGGCCCGCGATGTGAAGCGGCTGCAGGCGCAGTGGGACGACATCCAGGCGAAGGCGGCGGAGGGCCACGCCCCGGCACTGCTCTCGGCCGAGCCCGATCTCGTCATCCGGGTCGTGCGGGACCTGTTCAACGAGGACTTCCGCGAGGTTGTGATCCAGGGCGCGGACGCGTTCGACCAGGTCGAGGCGTACCTGGGTGGGGTGTCTCCGGACCTGGTCCAGCGGGTGCGGCGCTTTGCCGGCCCGGGGGACGCCTTCGCCGATTGGCGGGTCGACGAGCAGATCCTCAAGGCGCTGGACCGGAAGGTCTACCTGCCCTCCGGCGGACACCTGGTGATCGACCGGACCGAGGCGATGACCGTCGTCGACGTCAACACCGGCAAGTACACCGGGGCCGGCGGGAACCTCGAGGAGACGGTGACCCGCAACAACCTGGAGGCGGCCGAGGAGATCGTCCGCCAGCTGCGCCTGCGCGACCTCGGCGGCATCGTAGTGATCGACTTCATCGACATGGTGCTCGAGTCCAACCGGGATCTGGTGCTGCGGCGGCTCACCGAGTGTCTCGGTCGGGACCGGACCAAACACCAGGTCACCGAGATCACCTCGCTCGGCCTGGTCCAGATGACCCGCAAACGCATCGGTCAGGGTCTGCTCGAGGCGTTCAGCGAGACCTGCGAACAGTGCAAGGGCCGCGGGGTGCTCATCCACGCTGAGCCGGTCTCGGAGCGTCCCCGCAACAACGTGGCCGAGAAGGTGCGCGCGGTCGCCGCCTCCAGCCGGCCGGAACCGGTGGGGGCGGCCGAGTCCACAGCAGACGTTGAGGAGTCGTTCGACACCGAGCTCCCCGAGCCGTCCACCCTGGACGATGACCTGGTCGCGGACGAGGAGGCCGGTGCCTCGGTCCGCCGGCGGGCTCGGCGGGGCAGCTCGCGCCGGCGTACCCGCCCCTGACCCGTGCATGTCACGGTCCGGTCGCACCAGGCTGGGAATCCCGTGTCCGGCCTGTGCCGGCGGCGCTTCGATGCCTACGCTCAGGTCCACTGGTCGCTGAAGTAGCCGGACCCGGAGGGCAGGGGTGGGCGTGACAGGTCGGGGGCACGGATGCGGCGGCTGATCGCGGCGTCGATGGTGGTCGCGGCCGCGCTGGTGACCGCCGGGTGTGCCGGCGATCCCGCGGCGCCGGGAACGGTGGCGTCGGTCCGCGTGGCTCGCACCTCCGCCGGTCCACCGATCGATCCGGTCGTGACGAAGCAGGTCTGCGGCGAGGCGAAGACCGGGACGACGGACACCGTCCGGTTCTTCCACGACCAGCTGCTGGCGATCGAGAGCGCCGCTGCCCGGGGCGACCAGGCGAGCGTGGTGCTCGCCGCGGACGCGATCCAGCAGCGCATCGTCGGCCTCGCCACGTCGCTCATCCGGTGGTCCCAGCTCCCGGTCAGCCCGACGGTGAAGGGCACCCTGCTGCTCGCCGCCTCTTCCCTGCTCGCCGTCTCCTCCAAGACCTACCCCGGCAACCAGGCCGACATCAGCCGCCGGCTGGACGAGCTGAAGCGCAAGATCGACGCCGTCTGCCGGTGACCGGCCCGGCCCCTGCGGGGTCCGCCCATGCGGCCCCGGCGGGATCGTCATTCGCCGTACGGGTCGCGCCAGCGGCGATAGCCTCGGTGGAGCCCGACGAGAGTCCGTCCGAGGGCTCGGGCACCCACGGGGAGGGCAACATGCGTCGATACATCCTGGCTGGGACGATAGCGGCGATCGTGTCGGCGGGCATCGCGGCGATCACCACGGCCGCGCCCGCATCGGCCGCCCGGGGCACCACGGCCGCGCCCGCATCGGCCGCCCGACCGTTGGCGGATGACACGGCGACCGTCTGCGCGGCCACGGCCAAGGCGGTGACCCAGGGGCTCAACGACTTCGTCGCCGACATGGGCAAGGTGAGCACCCAGGCCCAGCAGGGCGATCTCAATGCCGCGGATGCGTCGGTGAGGCAGGGCGGCGCCCGGCTGCAGGCGCTCGGCGCCCAGCTGCGCACGGACGCCCGGAAGGCCGACAACGCCACCCTGAAGAACGCCGTCAACAGCCTGGGCAACGAGTTCACCAGGCTCGGTACCTCGCTGAAGGGGATCACCTCGCTGCAGAATTTCGACGCCACCAAGCTCGATGCGCTCGCCGCGACGATGAGCAAGCTCTGCGGGGCCACCCCGTCGCCGGGCCGGTCATTCGTCCCGCTCCCCTCGGTCCGACCCACCAGCTGACTCCCGGTTTGAGGTCGTCGGCCGCGATGGCGTACCCTGGAACGCTGGTGCACGACGTGCGCCGACACGGGTGTGTCTGGGTAGGACAGGAGTACGTCTCCGATGTACGCGATCGTCAAGACCGGCGGCAAGCAGTACCGGGTCGCCGAGGGCGACGTGATCGAGGTTGAGAAGCTCGCCGGCGAGCCCGGCGATGCGGTGAGCTTCGCGGCGGTGCTTCTCGTCGACGGCGACCGGCTGGTCACCGACGCCTCGACGGTCTCGGTGACCGGCGAGCTCGTCGCCCACACCAAGGGCCCCAAGATCAGGATTCACAAGTTCAAGAACAAGACCGGCTACCACAAGCGGCAGGGACACCGCCAGCCGCTCACCCAGGTGAAGGTCACCAGCATCTCGAACGGGAAGTAGGCCACCGACATGGCTCACAAGAAGGGCGCGTCCAGCTCGCGCAACGGCCGCGACTCGGCCGCGCAGCGTCTCGGCGTGAAGCGCTTCGGCGGTCAGGTGGTCAACGCCGGCGAGATCCTGGTACGCCAGCGGGGCACCAAGTTCCACCCGGGTGATCTGGTCGGGCGCGGGGGCGATGACACCCTGTTCGCCTTGGCCGACGGCGCGGTCCAGTTCGGCACGAAGCGGGGCCGCAAGGTCGTCAACATCATCCCGGGTCAGGTCTGACCGCCACGGCGTGGCCAGCTTCATCGACCGCATCGTCCTGCACGTCCAGGCCGGCAGCGGCGGGCACGGCTGCGTCTCGATCCTGCGGGAGAAGTTCAAGCCGTTGGCCGGACCGGACGGCGGTGACGGGGGCCGCGGCGGCAGTGTGATTCTCCTGGTCGATCCGGGCGTGCACACCCTGCTGGACTTCCATTTCCACCCGCACGTGCGGGCTGAGAACGGCCACGGCGGCGCCGGACGAAACCGCGACGGCGCCAACGGTGGCGATCTCACCCTGCGAGTCCCCGACGGCACGGTGGTGCAGACGCTCGACGGTGAGCTCCTGGCCGACCTGGTCAGCGCCGGCACCCGGTTCGAGCTGGCCACCGGTGGGCGCGGCGGGCGGGGCAACGCGGCCTTGGCCAACACCCGCCGCCGGGCGCCCGGCTTCGCCGAGTTGGGTGAGCCGGGCGAGCGCCTCGACGTGGTCCTGGAACTCAAGAGCGTGGCCGACGTGGGCCTCGTCGGCTACCCGTCAGCCGGGAAGTCGTCGCTCATCGCGGCGCTCTCCGCCGCCCGCCCGAAGATCGCTGACTATCCATTCACGACACTCGTGCCTCACCTTGGCGTCGTTCAGGCCGGTGACGACGGGTTCGTGGTGGCCGACGTTCCGGGCCTCATTCCCGGTGCCGCCACCGGCAAAGGGCTCGGCCTGGAGTTCCTGCGCCACATCGAACGCTGCACCGTTCTGGTCCACGTCGTCGACTGCGCCACCCTGGAGCCGGGCCGCGATCCGGTGTCGGACATCGCCGCGATCGAGGCCGAGCTCGCCGCCTATGGCGGCCTCGGTGACCGGCCACGGGTGGTCGTGCTGAACAAGATCGACGTTCCGGACGGCCGGGAGCTCGCGGCGATCGTGCGGGCCGACGTCGCCGCGTTCGGTTGGCCGACGTTCGAGGTGAGCGCCGCGACCCGGGAAGGCCTGCGCGAGCTCACCTTCGCCCTGGCCGAGACCGTCGCCGCCCACCGCAGTGCCGCCCCGGTCCGCGAACCGAACCGCGCCGTCCTGCGCCCACGCGCGGTCGACGACGCCGGCTTCACGGTCACCGCCGACGATGACGGTGTCTTCGTGGTCCGTGGCGCACGGCCGGAGCGCTGGGTCCGCCAGACCGACTTCGCGAACGACGAGGCGGTGGGGTACCTGGCCGACCGGTTGGCGCGACTGGGCGTGGAGGAGGTCCTGGCCAAGCAGGGCGCCGAACCGGGCTGCCCGGTCCGGATCGGCGAGGTCGAGTTCGACTGGCAGCCGAGTATCCAGGCCGGTGGCGGCTTCACCCCCGGTCGGCGCGGTACCGACCACCGGCTCGACGAGTCGTCCGGCCGGGCGTCGGCGGCCCAGCGGCTCGCCGCGCGCAAGGCGCGACGGCGGTCGGCCGATGACCCGCAACCCCACGGATCCTGAGTCAGGTCAAACCGATGGCCCGTTTGGCGCGGCGTACCGTGTGCGCCGCGCGCTCCCGGGCGCGCTCGGCACCGTCGCGGCGTACCTGATCCAGATAAGGCTGGTCGTTGACGAGGCGGCGGTGGGCCTGCCTGACCGGGGCCAGGATGTCGACCACGGTCTCGGTGACCGCGGCCTTCAGTTGGGCGTAGCTGTCGAAGACCAGCGCCGCCACATCGGGCTGATCGCCGGTGCAGGCGGCGAGAATCTCCAGCAGGTTGGAGACGCCCGGTTTGCGGTCCGGGTCGTAGATCACCCGGGCGTCGGCGTCGGTCACTGCGCGGGCGATCTTGTGACGGATCACGTCCGGATCGTCGAGCAGGTAGATCAGGCCGGCGTCCGATGTGGAGGACTTGCCCATCTTGCCGGTCGGGTCGGCGAGGTCCATGACCCGCGCACCGACCCCGGGATTGATTGCGCGCGGCACCACGAACGTCCGCCCGTAACGGGTGTTGAAGCGGTTGGCCACGTCCCGGGCGAGCTCGATGTGCTGGGTCTGGTCGTCCCCGACCGGCACCTGGTCGGCGTCGTGCAACAGGATGTCGGCCGCCATGAGCACGGGGTAGGTGAGCAGCGAGAGCCGGACCTGGCGCGCGGCGGAGGCCTTCTCCCGGAACTGAATCATGCGGGCGGCCTCGCCGTAGCCGGTCGCGCACTCCAACAGGTAATGCAGCTCGGCGTGTTCGGAGACGTCGGACTGGACGTAGAAGAGCGTGGTCCGCGGGTCGACGCCGCAGGCGAGCAGAGTGGCGAGGAGCTCGCCGGTGAACGCCCGCAGGCGTTGTGGGTCGTGCTCGACAGTCAGCGCGTGCAGATCGACGATCACGACCACCGACTCGATGGTGGCCTGGGCGTCGACCATGGGTCGGATGGCGCCCAGGTAGTTGCCAAGTTGCAGGCGGCCGGTCGGCTTGAAGCCGGACAGGCGGCGGGGCGTTGCCGCCACCGTGGCGGCGGTGGGCTCGGTCGAGGTAAGGGTGATGGTGGGCATGCTCGCTCCTGGGTTCGGGCGGAGCCCGGGCCGAGCACGGTCGCTGCAGACGCCAAACGGCCGCCCCGGTTCGGGCGGCCGCGAAATGATGGGTACGCGAAGGTCGGTGGCCGCCGTCAGCGGCACCACCAGCCGATCGTCGGCAACGACCTGCGCATGTCACCACGGTAGCAATCCGGGGCGGTCCGGCACCAGCGCCGCGTCCCCGATCCGCCGCCGACCGCCGGCCCGCGACCCGCACCGGCCACGTAGGCTCGAAAGATGCCGAGCCTGACCAGGGTCGAGGCGGCCGAACGGGCTGACCTGTTGTCGGTCCACTCGTACACCATCGACCTCGACGTGACGGCGGTGACGGAGTCGGACACGTTCGACTCCGTCACCACCATCGCCTTCGCCTGCGAACGCCCGGGCGCGGAGACCTTCCTAGAGCTGAAGCCGGCCCGCCTGGACGCGGTCACCCTCAACGGAGAACCGGTCGAACCGACCGACCTGGTGGGCAACCGGTTGCCCCTGCGCGCTCTGGCGGCCGAGAACGAGATCGTGGTCCGGGCGCGGATGGCGTACTCGCGCACCGGGGAAGGCCTGCACCGGTTCACCGACCCGGAGGATGGGGCGGTCTACCTGTACGGACAGGAGTTCCTCGACGACGCGCAGACGGTCTTCGCCTGCTTCGACCAGCCCGATCTGAAAGCGCCGGTGACATTGAGCATCTCGGCCCCCGAGGGCTGGGAGGTGGCGGCAAACGCCCCCGGCGTGCAGGTGCGTCCCGGGCGTTGGGAGTTCACCCGAACCCCGCCCTTGGCCACGTACTTCGTGACCCTGCTGGCCGGTCCGTACCACGTGGTCGGGGAGACGCACGACGGGATCCCACTGGCGCTCTACTGCCGGCGGAGTCTCGCGGCCCATCTGGACAAGGACGCCGCTGAGATCTTCGACATCACCCGCGGCTGCCTCGACCGCTTCCACGAGCTGTTCGGTGTGCGCTACCCGTTCGGGAAGTACGACCAGGCGTTTGTGCCCGAGTTCAACGCCGGCGCGATGGAGAATCCCGGGCTGGTCACGATCCGCGACGAGTTCGTCTTCCGCTCCGCGGTCAGCGATGCGGATCGCGAGCTGCGGGCCCGGGTCATCGCGCATGAGATGGCGCATATGTGGTTCGGCGACCTGGTGACCATGCAGTGGTGGGACGACCTGTGGCTCAACGAGTCGTTCGCCGAGTACATGGGGCACCGGGTCGCGGCCGAGGGCACCCGGTTCACCGAGTGTTGGGTCGACTTCGCCGTGGGGCGCAAGGGCTGGGGCTACGCGGCCGACCAGCGCCCGAGCACCCATCCGGTCGCGCCGGTATCGCTGCCCGACGCCGGGCTGGCGCTGCTGAACTTCGACGGCATCTCGTACGCCAAGGGTGCCGCCGTGCTGCGCCAGCTCGCCGAGTGGATCGGCGATGACGCCTTCCTGGCCGCGCTGCGGGCCCATTTTGCCGCCCATGCGTACGGCAACGCCACGCTCGCCGACCTGCTGGCCGCGCTCTCGGCCAGCTCCGGGCGCGATCTCGACCCGTGGGCCGAGGTCTGGCTGCGCCACGCGCAGGTCAACACCATCCGGCCGGAGATCACCATCGGTGCCGACGGCCGTTACACCGAGGTCACCGTGGTGCAGGCCGCGCCGGCCAGCCACCCCACTCTGCGACCGCACCGGATCGGCATCGGTGTCTATCGCGACGGGATCCGGCAGGCAGGGGTCGCCGTCGACCTGGATCCCGACGTGGACGGCGGCCGCACGCCGGTGCCGGCGCTGGCCGGTGTGCCAGCCGGGGATCTGTTGCTGCTCAACGACGGCGACCTCACCTGGGCCAAGATCCGCTTCGACCCGGCCGATGCGGCGAGGCTGCCGCAGGTGCTGCCCGGGCTGCGGGACCCACTGGCCCGGGCGCTGGTGTGGGGGGCGCTGCTCGACGCCATCCGTGACGCCGAGCTGCCCGCGGCCCAGCTGGCACCGATCCTGGCGGCCGGGCTGCCGGCCGAGACCGCGCTTAGCGTGTTCCGGGATGTGGTGCGCTCCGCGACCGAGCTGATCGGCACGTTCCTGCCGCCGTCGGCGCAGCCGGCGGTCCGGGCCGAGTTGGCCGCCGCCTGTCGGGCCGCGATGACCGCCGCCGAGCCGGGCGGTGGTCACCAGCTGGTTGCCGCCCTCGGCTTCCTCGCCTCGGCCGCGGAGACCGACGTGCCCGAGCTGCGCGGTTGGCTCGACGGTTCGGCCGCGCCGAACGGTCTGGAGATCGATGCCGAGCTGCGCTGGTCGACACTGCTCAGGCTGGCCGTGCTCGGGCACGCCACCGAGGCTGACATCGACGCGGAGTACCAGGGCGATCACACTGCGGCCGGGGCCGAGCATGCAGCTCGCTGCCGGGCGGCCCGGCCGGACCCGGCCGCCAAGGCCGAGGCCTGGCGGGTCATCGTCGCCGACGACGAGCTCTCGCACCGCCTTGTGGTGGCCGCGGCCGAGGGCTTCTGGCACCCTGAACAGGCCGACCTGACGGCGTCCTATGTGGATCGCTACTTTGCTGAGATGCCGGCGATGGCGGCGCGTCGAACTCCGCAGGCGGTGGTGCAGGTGGCCGAGGCGGCGTACCCGTGCTATGCGGTCGCCCCGCAGACCCTGGCTGCGGCCGAACGGCTCCTGGACCGGTCCGACGTTGCCGCCCTGCTGCGCCGCGTCGTGCTCGATGCCACCGACGACCTGCGTCGGGCGCTGGACGCCCGGACGCTCGCCGATCCAGCGCGCCGGGAGGAGCGCGAGCATGCCAGGGACACCTAAGACACCGCGCGGCAAGGCCGCCTCGCCGGCTCCGGCTCGCGGTTCGGCGTCGACTCCGGCTCGGGGTTCGGCGTCGGCTCCGGCCCGGGCGTCGGCGCCGACTCGGGGTTCGGCGTCGGCTCCGGCCCGGGCGTCGGCTCTGGCTCGGGCGCCAGTGCCCGCGAAGGCTCCGGCGCCGGCTCGGGCGTCAGTGCCCGCGAAGGCTCCGGCGTCGGCTCGGGCGTCAGTGCCCGCGAAGGCTCCGGCGCCGGCTCGGGCGGCACCGGCCGGGCGCAGCGCGACCGCGACCCGGGTCACCACTGCCACCCGGGCCGCCAACGCTCGGTCGGCCCCGACCAAGACGATGCCGCCACCGCGTACGGCCGCGCGCCGGACCTCGCAGCCCGCGCCACCGCCAGGTCGTACCCGGCGCGGTGAACCGCGCCGGGTAGGGATCATGGGCGGCACCTTCGACCCTATCCACAATGGACACCTGGTCGCCGCCAGTGAGGTGGCCAGCCGGTTCCTTCTCGACGAGGTCGTGTTCGTGCCGACCGGCGAACCGTGGCAGAAGGAGTCCTATGCGGTGAGCTCGGCCGAGGACCGGTATCTGATGACGGTCGTGGCCACCGCGTCGAACCCGACGTTCCAGGTCAGCCGGGTCGACATCGACCGCCCCGGGCCAACGTACACAGTGGACACGCTGCGGGAGCTGAAGGGCCAGTACGGTCCGAAGGTCCAGCTCTTCTTCATCACCGGCGCTGACGTCCTCGACCGGATCCTGTCGTGGAAACACCCCGAGCAGCTCTTCGACCTCGCCCATTTCGTCGGGGTCACCCGCCCCGGGTTCGCCCTCTCCGATGCGCACCTGCCGGACGACTCGGTCAGCTTGATCCAGGTGCCGGCGATGGCGATCTCGTCCACCGACTGCCGGGCCCGGGTGGCCGCCGGAGCGCCGGTCTGGTACCTGGTACCCGACGGCGTGGTTCAGTACATCGCCAAGCGTCACCTCTATCGCTGACCGCATCCCTGGTCAGGGGCGGTGTCCGGGCCTCGCCGGCGGTGGACGCGTGGCGTCGATCACCTCGCGGCGAGGAATGTCGGCGGCTGCGTCCGGCCGGTTCGTGAGAGGGTGGAAGCACGGCCACGAAGGGAGACACGTGTCGGCATCGGAACGCGCTCTCGAGCTCGCGCTCGCCGCCGCCCAGGCGGCCGCGGACAAGAAGGCGGACGACATCGTCATCCTGGACGTCGGCGATCAACTTGTGATCACCGATCTGTTCCTGGTCGCCTCGGCGCCGAACGAGCGCCAGGTGCTGGCGATCGTCGACGCCATCGAGGAGCGTCTGCTGCGGTTACCCGAGAAGGCGAAGCCGGCCCGCCGGGAAGGCGAGCGCGCCGGCCGGTGGGTGCTGCTCGACTATGTCGACATTGTGGTGCACGTGCAGCACAGCGAGGAGCGTGAGTTCTACGCCCTGGACCGGCTGTGGAAGGACTGCCCACGGGTGCCGTTCGTCGACCGGGACCTGCACGATCGGCAGCTCGCCGACCACGACGTGGCGTGACCCGGCTGGTTGTGTGGCGGCACGGCCGGACCGCCTGGAACGCCGAGTCCCGGGTCCAGGGGCACGCCGATGTCGATCTTGATGAGGTCGGCCGGGCCGAGGCGGCCCGATCGGCCGTTCGGGTTGCCCGCCTGGGCCCGGACCTCGTCATCTCCAGTGACCTGCGCCGAGCCACCAGCACCGCGCAGGCGCTCGCCGAGCTGACCGGGCTGCCGGTCGAGCTCGATGCCCGGCTCCGGGAGCGCTACTTCGGACCCTGGCAGGGGCTCACCGGGCCGGAGATCGCGGCTAGGTTCCCCGACGACCACGCCCGCTGGACCGATGAGGGCATTGCGAATCCCGAGATCGAAACGGTGCAGGCGTTTACCCAGCGCGTGGTCGCGGCGTTTCGGGATGTGATCGACCGGGTGGGCGCGGGCACGGCCGTGCTGGTCACCCACGGCGGTGCCGCCCGAGTCGGATGCGGTTGCCTGCTGGGCTGGCCGCAGGCTCTCTGGCGCACGCTCGGCGGGCTGGTGAACTGCCACTGGAGCGAGCTGGTGCACTCACCCGACCGAGGGTGGCAACTGCGAACCCACAACGCGGGGTAATCCGGCCGCCTGGTTTGCCGATCTCGCCGTATCCCAGCCGGCCGCGATCGGCTACCGTGCCGAAATGGCCGTTGCGGTCGTCACCGACTCCACCGCCTACCTGCCGGCCGCGCTCGCCCGGTCGGTGGACCTCGCCGTGGTGCCGTTGACGGTCACCGTCTCGGGCCGTGACGGCAAGGAGGGCGTGGACGTCGCGCCGGACGATGTCGCGCGGGCGCTCGAGGAGCGCCGGGCTCCGGTCACCACCTCCCGACCGGCACCGGCCGAGTTCGCCGAGGTCTACCGGCGGTTGCTGGCCAATGGCGCCAGCGGAATCGTCTCGGTCCACCTCTCGGCGGCGCTCTCGGGCACCTACGAGTCGGCCCAGCAGGCGGCCCTGGAGTTCGATCACCGGGTCGTCGTGGTCGACTCGGCCACCGCCGGGATGGGGGTCGGCTTCGTCGCGCTGGCCGCGTGCGCGGCGGCGAAACAAGGGGCCGAGCTCGCGGTGGTTTCACGGACCGCGACCGCCGCCGCCCGCCGGACCAGCACCCTGTTCTATGTGGACACGCTGGAGTTCCTGCGCCGAGGCGGGCGGATCAGCGCCGCCTCGGCCCTGCTCGGCACGGCGCTCTCGGTCAAACCGATCCTGCATGTCGTCGGGGGCGAGGTCGTGTTGCGCGAGAAGGTACGCACCGCCACCCGTGCCTTGGCCCGCCTGGCCGACCTGGCAACCGAAGCGGCCGATGGCGCCGATGTGGACATCGCCGTGCAGCACCTGGGCGCGGCCACGCGGGCGCAGGCCCTGCACGACACGCTGACCGAGCGGCTGGCCGGCCGGTTGGTCAGCTCGTACGTGCTGGAGGTCGGCGCGGTGCTGGCGGCCCACACCGGACCGGGGGTCATCGGGGTCGCGGTGTACCGGCGCACATAGCAGATCGACTCGTTCATCGACGGTTGTCCACAGGCGTCGTTCTTCTCCACAGCCGCTCGGGCGGCGGTGGTGGGCCGTGCCAGGAGTTCCTAGCCTCGGCCCGTGTCCAACCATCGTCGTGACCCCGCTGATCCGCCGCGCCTGCCGGCCTGGGACATCGGTCGCGGTGGCGTGCGCGCCCTGGCCGTGGTGGCGGTGGTGGTCGCGCTGCTCGCCGCTGCGGTCGCGTGGCGTGCCCGCCCCGTGGTCGAGCCGGTGCCGCCGCCCGCGGCCGCGCCACCAGCCACCGCGAGCGTCGACGGCCGGCCGCTGGTCGTGGCGGTCTCGGGCAAGGTCCGCCACCCGGGGCTGGTCCACCTTCCGGCCGGCGCCCGGGTCGCCGACGCGGTCGCCGCGGCGGGCGGGATTCTCGCCGGCGCCGACACCTCCACCCTCAACCTCGCTCGGAAGGTCGTCGACGGTGAGCTGATCGTCGTTGGCGCCCCGGCACTCGCCGGGCCGGGCGCGGGAGCGCCGCCCGCCGCCCTGATCGACATCAACACCGCGACCGTGGCTCAGCTGCAGGAGCTTCCGGGCGTCGGCCCGGTGCTGGCGCAGCGGATCGTGGACTACCGGGACCAGCACGGCGGCTTCGCGGCGGTGACGGACCTGCGCAAGGTCAGCGGCATCGGCGATGCCCGGT
This sequence comes from uncultured Actinomycetota bacterium, assembly GCA_963753485.1. Lineage (GTDB taxonomy): Bacteria > Actinomycetota > Actinomycetes > Mycobacteriales > Micromonosporaceae > CAWDLX01. Next base: position 48,834 of record CAVWCL010000002.1, read on the forward strand.
TCAACGACCTGAAGAACCGCGTGACGGTATGACCAGCGCCACCGCGCGGCGCCGGCCGCCCGATCTACGCCTGGTCAGCATGGCCGCCGGGGTATGGGGTGCCACCGCGCTGGCCCTGCGGCTGCCCGCCAGCCAGGCTCTGAGCGGGGCGGCGACCGCGATGGTCGCGTCGGCCGCGGCCGCCTGGTGGGCACGGCGGCAGACGGGGCGGCGCGCGGCCCTTGCCTGGGCCGTGGTCGCCGCCGCGCTCGGTGTCTTCTGCGGCGGTGTCGCGACCGCCGCCCGCACCGCGGGCCGGGACGTCGATCCGCTGGCCGCCCTGGCCCGTGGGCATGCCACGGTACGGGCGGTGGGGAGCGTGCGTGACGATCCGCGCCCACTGGTCTCCTCAGGAGCGGGCCCGCCGACCTACCTCGTGCCGGCCAGACTCAGCCAGCTGGTGGTGGGCAGCACCGGGGTCGACCTCGCCGCCGACGTGGTTGTGTTCGGTACCGACCGGTCCTGGCGCAGCCTGCTGCCGACCCAACGATTCTCCGTCGAGGCCACGCTGGCGCCGCCCCGCGGTGGCGACCTGACCGCGGCCGTGCTCACCGCGCGCGACCCGCCGACGCCCCTTGGCCGTCCATCGTGGACTCAACTGGTCGCCGGTCGGCTGCGCGCCGGACTGCAGGCGGCGTGTGCCGGGCTGCCGCCCGAGCCCGGTGGCCTGCTGCCCGGCCTGGTGGTCGGTGACACCAGCCGGGTCACGCCCGACCTGACGGCGAGCTTCCGCACCACCGGCCTGACCCACCTGGTCGCGGTCAGTGGCGCCAACATGTCGATCATGTTGGCCGTGGTTGTCTGGCTGGCCCGGTGGTGCCGCGCTGGGCCGTGGCTGGCCGCTGGCGGCTGCGGGTCGGCCCTGATCGGTTTTGTGATTCTCGTTCGGCCGTCCCCGAGTGTCGTTCGGGCTGCCGCGATGGGCGTGGTCGGCCTGCTGGCCCTGGCGGTCGGCCGGCGGCGGGCGGCCGTGCCGGCGCTCGCCGTTGCTATCGTCGTCGGTCTCCTGGCCGACCCGGACTTCGCCGTCGATCCCGGGTTCGCGCTCTCGGTGCTCGCCACCACCGCGCTGGTGCTTATCGCACCCCGGTGGCGCGACGGGCTCGCCCGCCGCGGCGTGCCCCGCTGGGCGGCCGAGGCGTTCGCGATCGCGGCGGCGGCGCAGGTGGCCTGCGGTCCGCTGATCGTGTTGCTGTCCGGTGGGGTGAGCCTGGTCGCCGTGCCGGCGAACCTTCTCGCCGCGCCAGCGGTTGCCCCGGCGACCGTGCTCGGGCTCGCCGCAGTCCTCATCTGTCCACTGTGGCCGGCGGCGGCCGCGCTGCTGGCCTGGGTGGCCTCCTGGCCGGCGCGGTGGTTGGTGGCGGTCGCCACCGTCGGCGCCCGGGTCCCCGATGCCACCCTCCCGTGGCCGAGCGGTGTGCCCGGCGGCGCTTTGCTCGTCGCGGTCAGCGCCGCACTGATACTGGGCGCGGGCCGTCCGGCGGTTCGCCGGGTGGTTCTCGTCGCCGCAGTCGGTGTGGCCGCGGGCGCGGTGCCGGTACGGCTGGCCACCGCGGGCTGGCCACCCGAGCATGCCGTCGCCGTCATGTGCGACGTCGGCCAGGGCGACGCGATCGTCCTGCCGACCGAGGCCCACGAGGCGGTCCTCGTGGATACCGGACCAGACCCGGACCGGGTCGATTCCTGCCTGCGGCGGCTCGGGGTCGAGTCGATAGCGGTCCTGGCGATCACGCATTTTCACCTTGACCACGTCGGCGGGATCGCCGGCGTCGTACGCGCCCGAGCGGTCGGCGCCGCCCTCGTCTCGCCGTTTCGCGAGCCGGCCGAAGGAGTGCACCTGTTCGACCTGACCGCGGCCGGGATTCCGGTGATCGCGGCGGAGCCCGGTTGGCGCTATGTGCGCGGATCGCTCACCCTCGAGCTCCTCGGGCCGCGGCAGCCTTACACCGGGACCCGGTCCGATCCGAACAACAACAGCCTGATCCTGCGAGCCGTCAGCGGCGGCGTCTCGGTCCTGCTGCTCGGCGACGCGGAGACCGAGGAGCAGCATGACCTGCTGGGCCCGGACGCGGTCGCTCTGCCCGCCCAGGTGCTCAAAGTGGCCCATCACGGATCGGCGTACCAGGATCCGCAGGTACTGGACGCCGTCCGGCCCACGCTCGCGCTGGTGAGCGTCGGCGCCGACAACCCGTATGGCCATCCCAGCCGGCCGACAATCGCGCGACTGGAGCGCTCCGGCGCCCGGGTGCTGCGCACCGACCTCGATGGCGACATCGCCGTCGTCACCACCGATCGTGGCCTCGGCGTCGCCGTGTCCGGGCCTGGCGACTCTCGTCAAGCCCGGTTGCACGCCGATACCGGTGGCTCAGGCTGTCCCGTCGGGTGTCGTTCCGACGTGGGACTATGTCCGCATGACCGCGCCCCACGCTGCGAGGCTCGTAATCGGAGACGACGAGCTTCTGGTCGCCCGCGGCGTGGCGGCGGCGGTCGCGGATGCCCGCACGGTCGAGCCCGAGGCCGCGGTGGAGGAGCTGGGCGCGGCGGAGATGACGGTGGGCGATCTCCTGGCTGCGGTAAGCCCGGCACTCTTCGGCGGGCTGCGGGTGGTGGTGGTCCGCGGGGCGCAGGATGCCCGCAAAGAGCTGGCCGCGGCCCTGCTGGAGTACGCCGGCCAGCCGGAGCCGGACGTGCGGCTCGTGGTGACCCACGCCGGCGGCGCCAAGGGCAAGGCACTCGCCGATGGTCTGCGCGACATCGGCGCGACGGTGACCAATGCGGCGAAGCTCACGCGGCACCGGGAGCGCATCGACTTCGTCCGGGAGGAATTCCGGCGCGCAGGTGCGCGCTGTCCGGAGGAGGCGGCCGAGGCTCTCCTCGCGGCGGTCGGCACCGATCTGCGGGAGTTGGCGGCCGCGGCGTCCCAGCTCGTGGCGGACACCGGCGGACACATCGACGTCGCCACCGTGTCGCGGTACTACCGGGGCCGGGCCGAGGTCTCCGGTTTCACCGTCGCCGACGCCGCGATCGTCGGCGATGTCGCCGGCGCGCTGGAGTCGCTGCGCTGGGCGCTGCAGGTGGGCGTGGATCCGGTTCCGATCGCGGATGCACTTGCCGACGGGGTGCGCACGGTGGCCCGCGTCGCCAGCGCCGGTCGCGGAAACAGCTACCAACTGGCGAGCACACTCGGGATGCCGCCGTGGAAGGTGGAGCGGGCGCAGAAGCACGCACGCGGTTGGACCCCGGAGTCGTTGGCCGTGGCGACCCGGATCACCGCGGAGTGCAACGCGGCGGTGAAGGGCGGGGCCGACGATCGCGGCTATGCCCTGGAGCGGGCGGTCTTCGAGCTGGCCGCGGCCCGGGCGGCCGCCGGAGCGTCATGACCGGGGGAGCGCGCGTGGCGCAACGGCCGCTGTACTTCAGGCTGCTGCGCATCCGCCACCTCACGCTGCGGCCATGGGCCACGTTTGTCCTCTTCGAAGGCTCGATCGGGCTGGCCATCCTGCTCGCTCTGGCCGACGTGGTCGACGGGTGGGCCGTCCTCGCGCTGCCGATCGCCGTGGCCGCCATGGTGAAGCTCAACGACATCGTGGCGGGGGCGCTGGTGCAACCGTTGGCCGCGGCCCAGTTGCGTACCGCCCGGATGAACTCGGGCATCGCCGTCGGACGCAGCCCGGTGCCCCGACCGAGTCGGCTGACGCTGTCGATCGACGCCGATGACGCCGTCGCCGATCCGGCCGCCCGGCCCGAGGGTGTCGTCCGCGGGGTCGCCGCGGTGCCGAAGGCCGGACGCCGGCCCAGCCCCACCGCACAGTCGCCGGAACCGCCGCCGGGTGACGGTCCGCCGGTGGAGGCGGTCGCGGCGACGCCACCGGTGATCGGCCGCCACCGCGGCGACCGGGCGACCGGGCCGCACCACACCGCCGGGAGTGGGCCGTTTCGGGGCGAGACCGCGTACTACCGTGACGCCGCTGATCACCGTGGCGGCGTCGACCACCAGCCCGGCGCGGCCGCTCGCCGCCGACGCGGCAACCAGGGTCGCTTCACCGGATGAGGCGGGTCCCGGCGGCTTCCTCAGCGGCCCGCCCCGGCCCGACTTCCTTCGTCGATCTAGGGCCTATGCACACGGATAGAGATCGAACCATGTGCATAGGCCCTAGATCGACGGGGAGGGGGCGGGCCATCGCGGAGGCACGGGGAGGGGTGCTCAGGCGGAGAGGCCGGCCAGGCGCTTGGCGATCGCGGACTTGCGGTTGGCGGCCTGGTTCTTGTGGATCACGCCCTTGCTGGCCGCCTGGTCCAGTTTGCGCGCGGCAGCCTGCAGCTGCGCCTCGGCGGCTTCCGGGTCGCCGGTGGCGAGAGTCTCGTTGAACCGGCGCACAGCGGTCTTGAGCGAGGACTTGACGGCCTTGTTGCGCATCCGCCGCTTCTCGTTCTGCTTGTTGCGCTTGATCTGGGACTTGATGTTCGCCACGCGCCAGCCTCGTCCTGGGTCGTTAGGTGATTGGATTCTGCGCGTACGCGACATCTGCCACGAGACGCAAGAGGACAGGTTACCAGGTCGGCCCGGCAACCCCCCAACCGCACCGGCAGATGTCAGACTTGCCAGCCATGGATATCGACCGGTTCTGGGAACTGATCGAGCGGGCGCGCGTCAGCGTGGGCCCGGGGGCGGATCAGGCTGTCCGCGACTACGACCACCCGGAGGACGATCCCGATCGGGACTACTGGGACTTCGACGATCTGGAGATCGACGCGGAGGCGCTCGCAGCCGAGCGGCGGGCCGGCTCTGAGGGCAGCGACGACTTTGCCACCTGGGCCGCCGGCGCCGCTGACGGTGCTGGTGACGATGCCGGCGGTGACGGCGATAGCGACGACGATCATGAGGAGATCAGCGACCCGATCGCGGCGGCGCTGGTTTCCGTCCTGGCCGAGCTTGATCCGTCGGACATCGCGGCATTTGAGGCTATCTTCGATCAGCTTCGAGCGGCGGCCGACCGCGACGACATCGCCAACGCCGCCGTTCTGATCGAGCACGGCTTCCTCGGCGACGACAGCTTCGACGACTTCCGCGCCGGCCTCGTCGCGCTGGGCCGGACCGCGTACGAGAGCGCCCTGCGCGACCCGGACTCCCTGGCCGGGCATCCGCTGGTGCGGGAGATCGCGCAGGCGAACGACCCGCGGTGGCTGGGCCGGGAGGACCTGCTCTATGCGGCCAGCCACGCCTACGCCGAGTCCACCGGCGAGGACGAGGTCACCTTCTTCGAGGTGGTCGACGCGCAGGACGCCGGCGTCGACGTGCTCGACGTGCAGGAGCCCGGTGATGTGGAGATCGCGGACGCCGACGAGGCCGAGTGGGCGGTGACCGACGAGGCCGAGACCCGCCGCCGCCTGCCCAACCTCTCGGTGCTCTTCTACGAGCGATCGATGCGCAACCGGAGCCGCGCGATGGCGAAGCTGGGCCTGCGGGACTGACCCCGGGCGGCGGCCCGGCGGCCGGGGTCAGCCGGCATGGGACGATGGATGCCGGCTGAGTCGTACCCTCGGCGCCGGCCGCTGCCCGTACCCCGTCGACCAAGGATGACCGTGCCCACGACGCTCGAACCCGGCGCGACCGAGCCTGGGCGCATCCGCAACTTCTGCATTATCGCCCACATCGACCACGGCAAGTCCACGCTGGCCGACCGGATGCTGCAGATCACCGGCGTGGTCGACCCACGGCTGATGCGAGCGCAGTACCTCGACCGGATGGATATCGAGCGCGAGCGCGGCATCACCATCAAGAGCCAGGCGGTACGGCTGCCGTGGCGGGTCCGGGCCGGCGAGCAGGCGGGCGACCAGGCTGTCCTCAACATGATCGACACGCCTGGTCATGTCGACTTCACGTATGAGGTGTCGCGGAGCCTGGCCGCCGGCGAGGGCGCCGTGCTGCTGGTCGACGCGGCGCAGGGCATCCAGGCCCAGACGCTGGCGAACCTCTACCTGGCCATGGAGAACGATCTCACGATCATTCCGGTCCTGAACAAGATCGATCTTCCGGCGGCCCAGCCGGACAAGTACGCCGAGGAACTGGCTCACCTCCTCGGCTGTGACCCGGCCGACTGCCTTCGGGTCTCCGGCAAGACCGGGGAGGGCGTGGCGCACCTGCTCGACGAGATCGTCCGCCAGATCCCGCCGCCGCACGGCGACGCGGCCGCGCCGGCCCGAGCGATGATCTTCGACTCGGTCTACGACGTGTACCGGGGCGTGGTTACCTACGTCCGCGTGATCGACGGCCGGATCGAGGCCCGCGACCGGATCAAGATGATGTCCACCGGCACCGTGCACGAGCTGCTGGAGCTGGGCGTCATCTCACCCGAACCGAAGAAGTCCGGCGCGCTCGGCGTCGGCGAGGTCGGCTACCTGATGACGGGTGTGAAGGACGTGCGCCAGTCACGGGTGGGCGATACCGTGACGATCAACGGTCGGCCCGCGGCGTCGCCGCTGGGCGGGTACAAGGATCCGAAGCCGATGGTCTACTCCGGCCTGTACCCGATCGACGGCTCGGAGTACCCGAATCTGCGCGATGCCCTCGACCGGCTGAAGCTCAATGACGCCGCCCTGCACTACGAGCCGGAGACCTCGGCGGCCCTGGGGTTCGGGTTTCGCTGCGGGTTCCTCGGCCTGCTCCACCTGGAGATCATCCGGGAGCGCCTGGAGCGCGAGTTCGGGCTCGATCTGATCTCCACCGCGCCGAACGTGGTCTACCGGGTGCTGCTCGACGACGGTGGCGAGGTCGTCGTGACCAACCCGAGCGAGTACCCGAGTGCCAAGGTCATGCAGGTCTTCGAGCCGGTGGTACGGGCGAGCGTGCTCACCCCACAGGAGTACGTGGGTCCGGTGATGGAGCTCTGCCAAGGTCGGCGGGGGGTCCTGCTGGGGATGGACTACCTCTCCACGGACCGGGTCGAGCTGCGCTACATGCTGCCGCTGGCGGAGATCATCTATGACTTCTTCGACCAGCTGAAGAGCCGGACCAAGGGGTACGCCTCGCTGGACTACGAGCCGAGCGGTGAGCAGCTGGCCGATCTGGTCAAAGTGGACATCCTGCTCCACGGTGAGCCCGTGGACGCCTTCTCGGCGATCGTACATAAGGACAAGGCGTACAATTACGGCGTATCGTTGACGGCCAAGCTGCGCACGCTCATCCCGCGCCAGCAGTTCGAGGTGCCGATCCAGGCCGCGATCGGCTCGCGCATCATCGCCCGGGAGACCATCCGCGCGGTACGCAAGGACGTGCTCGCCAAGTGCTACGGCGGTGACATCACGCGCAAGCGGAAGCTGCTCGAGCGGCAGAAAGAGGGCAAGAAGCGGATGAAGATGGTCGGCCGGGTCGAGGTCCCGCAGGAGGCCTTCATCGCGGCGTTGTCTACATCAGACGGTCCACAAGAGAAGACGAGCGGCGGTCGCCGGTAAGACCGAGGTGTTTGGAGTCGCGGCGGATCGGGAAACAGATCGCCGTTGGCATCCGAACTCCGGAGGGTAGACATGACCGCCACCGGCATCATCACTGCAATCATCATCGGCGCCATCATCGGTGCGCTGGGCCGCCTGGTCCTGCCGGGCCGGCAGTACATTCCCGTATGGCTGACCATCCTGGTCGGTATCGTGGCCGCGCTGCTGGGCAGCGTCATCGCCGGCGCACTCGGCGTCAAGAACACCCCCGGCGTCGACTGGGTCGAGCTGTTCATCCAGATCGCCCTGGCCGCTATCGGAGTCGCCCTGGTATCGGGCATGGGCGGACGCCGACGCCTGAATTGACGCACATCCGGTCTGACGGGCCGGCCGGAGGTATCCGGCCGGCCCTCGGCCATCCCGCCCGGCCGGCAGCGATCCCTCCGCCCCGCAGATCCCGTCCGCCCCGCGGCGTACGACGCCGCCGACCTCAGGCGATCCGGGCGGCCGGTTCGAGGGCGCTGGCCACCCGTTGCGCCAGCACGGCGGTCTCATAACCGACCTGGCCCAGGTCGGCTCCGGGCTGGGTCTGCACCGCCAGGAAGGCCCGGTCGGCGACGGCCATGATGAGTAGCACGCCGCCATCCATGTCGACCACGGTCTGGCGGACGTGACCGGTCGACATCACCCGCGCCGCGCCGACAGTCAGGCTGGCCAGGCCGCTGGTGATGGCGGCGAGGCTGTCGGCCTGGTCTGACTCCATCCCGTCGGAAGCGGCGATGGCCAGGCCGTCGACGGACACCGCGAGTGCACAGACGATGGTGGGCACCCGGCGCGCGAACGACGTGAGCAGCCAGCCGAGGTCTCCATATTCGACGGTGGTCGTGGTCGGTTCGGTCGGGTCGGTCATCGGCAGTCCCTCAGTCGGATCGGGCGGGGTCGGCATGCTGCTCGCGGGCGGCGGCCATCCCGGTGGCCAGGCTGGAGAGCCGGGCACGCACGGCTTCCGGATCAGGCGGGGTGAGCCCCGTCGGCGCCGGCGGTTGCGGCTCGGACTGCTCGCGTCCCGGCCGGCGCGGCAGGCCGGCTGAGGTGACTTCGTCCCGCGGGCGGGGCAGCGCCACCGGCAGGGGCCGCCGGCCGGGTCCGCGTCGCGGGATTGGCGGCCGGGCCGCTGCCGGCGCCGGGTCGGTGGCCGGCGCCGAACCGCTGGCCGGGTTCGCCTCCAGGGCCAGCGGGAGGCGGGCGAGCGCGGCGTCCTGGATCCAGCGGGCGGGTTGCAGGGTGTCCCCGTCGACGGGCAGCAGCAGCCGGTCGGGGAGGACCACCTCGGCCGTGGTACCGCCGGCCGGGACGCTGGTGAGGCGGACCGCAAGCTTGTGCCGTTCGGCCAGACGCGCCACCACGAGCAGACCCATGGTGCCGACGAGTGCGCTGGTCAGGGCCGAGGGGTGGGCCAGCCGCTCGTTCGCCTCGGCCAGCTTCTCCGGCGGCAGGCCGATGCCGTCGTCGGTGACCGTGACCGTGGTGCCGTCCGGACCGCCGTCGGCGGAGATCCGTACCGTCGAGGTCGGCGGCGAGAAGCTGGTGGCATTTTCCAGCAGCTCGGCCACGAGGTGGATGGCATCGCCGGCCACGGCTGCCGCGACCGCGATCTCGGGCACCGCCCGGATCTCGACCCGCTGATACTCCTCGATCTCCTGAGCCGCCGCCCGGAGCAGGTCGAACAACGCGATCGGCCGGGTGATCCAGCGCCCGGGCTCCCCGCCGGCGAGCACCAGCAGGTTCTCCTCGTTGCGGCGCATCCGGGCGGCCAGGTGGTCGAGGGCGAACAGGCGCGAGAGCGCCTGCGGATCGGCTTCGTGGCGGCCGAACTCGTCGATGAGATGGATCTGGCGCTGGACCAGCGTCTGCCCGCGCCGGGAGAGCGCGATGAACATCGCCTGCACCTCCATGCGCAGCAGCGCCTGATCGGCGGCGAGCCGCAAGGCCTGGCGGTGCACCGCGCCGAAGGCGGCGGCCAGCTCACCGATCTCGTCCGGGCCGGGGGTGAGCATGGCGTCGATACGTACCGCGGAATCGGCGAGGGCGGAGCGGACGCCGGTCTCGTTGCGGGCCGCGATGACGTTCGAGATCGCGGTGGGCAGCTCGAGCCGGGCGGCGGTCAGGGCCGCGTGCCGGGTGCGGCGCAGGCGCCGGCTGATCCGCACCGCGAGCACGGTCGAGGGCACCAGCGTCGCCGCGACGACGAGGCCGGACAGCCCGGCCAAGGCGAGCATACGGTTGCGGGCGGCGCGGCCGAGCGCGTCGGCGTCGGCGACCAGGGTCGCCGCGAGCGTGGTGCGCAAGCCGGCGAGCGCATCGATGCGCGCGCTCTGCGCGTCGTGCCAGACCTGGACATCGGCGGTCAGCCCGGCCTGGGGGTTGTCGCCGCCGAGTGCGTCCAGGACCACCTGCCGGATGCTCGCGGCGGTCGCGACGGTGGCCAACGACATCGCGCTCGCATACAGGTCGGCGGCGGGGGCCAGATCGCGCAGAGCGTTGACCAGGCCGCGCTCTTCGCCGGCGAGCGTGGGCAGCTTGCGGGCATCGGCCGAGGTGATCACCTTGTTGGACAGCGCTCGGGTGAGCACGTCGAGCTGGAGCCCGGCGACATGGTCGAGCCCGCTGACCACCGCGACCGACCGGGCGAGGTCGATGAGGTGGGTGTCGCTGAGCTGCGCGGGGATCGCGCTGGCGAGGCTGGACAAGGTGCGTTCGGTCTCGTCGTAGTAGGCCGAGGTCTCGGCCGCGCCGTCGACGCTGTGCTGGGCCGAGATCCGGGCGTAGCCAAGATTGCTCACCGCCCGCTCCGCGGCGTCGCAGAGCGGCGTGAGCGCCGGCGCCGCGGTGCGGATCGCGGCCACCGCGACCCGGAACTGCCGATCGGCGGCATCGGTGCGGGCCATCTGCGCGTCCATGCGGCTGAACTCGGCCCCGGCCCGCAGGGTCTCGTCGGTCTGCACGTACTCGGCGGTCACCTCGTGCGAGAGCACCGCGATCGGGATCGACGCCCGAGCCAGAGCCCCGGCCCGAGCCGCGTCGGTGACGATGGCGAGGGCGCTGCCGGTCTCCACCACGCCCAGGCCGATCACGCCGGCCGCCGCTACCAGAACCGGCAGCACAATGCGTACCCGAATGGACCGCCACAAACGCGGACGATTGTGTCCGGCGACCGCAGCACTACCGCGGCCCCGGGCCAAGGGCGGCATGATTCGCCCGGCGCCACGGTCGGTCGCCATCCCCCCAAACCCCCACTGCTGAGTGAACACCCCCGTACCGAGGACGAATCTTCCTCTGATCGGAGCCGGCCGGAAGGGGCCGAACGTGCTGATGTCGGTCGCCGGTAGGGGCCGGGCCACAACCCGGGCGTGCACTCAAGCGCGGTGAGGCTCCAGCGCCCACTTAGGCGCGGTAGACCTCGGCCACCAATCGCGCCTGCGGGTCGGCGGCGACCGCCTGCCAGCGGCCGCTCTCGGCGCTCCACTGCTGGGCGCCGAAGCTCACCCGCTCGACCCCGCTGGCCGAGGAGTGGGCCACGATCCAGTGCGCCAACTGCCACCCGGCGCGGGTGCTGCGGGGAGCAATCGCCAGCCCGATCACGTCGGAGGTCGCCGTGGTCGCGATGGTGCCCCAGTCCAGCTGCAGGCCGGTGTTGAGCGCTTGAGCGGCGGCCTCCCCCCGCTGCTCGGGGGCGCCGATCTGGGTGCAGGTCAGCGCGCTCGCGGCATGCCCGCCGAGCGCCTCCACCAGAACCGCCGCCTCGCCGGCCCATTTCTGGTAGGCCTCGGGGTAGGCGCTGCGCTGCACCCGCTGGGCCGCCTCGGTGACCCGCATCTCCTCCCATCCCGGCACCCGCAGCAGGGCGTTGTAGAACCTGGTCGCCGCGAACCGGGGGTCGCGCAGCTGGTCCGCCGGCCCCCACCCTTGACTGGGCCGCTGCTGGAAGAGGCCGACCGAGTCGCGGTCACCGTGGGGCAGGTTCTCCAGCTTCGACTCCTGGAACGCGGCGCTGAGCGCGACCACGATCGCCTGATCCGGTACGTGCTTGCGGATGCCGACGGCGGCGATGGTGGCGGCATTGGCCATCTGGTCAGCCTTGAGGGTGACCGTGCCGGTGTCGGTGCGGACCTCGCACGCGCGGCCGATCGCGACCGGCAGCTCGCCGCCGAATCGGACGACGGCCAGGATCACGCCGGCGGCCAGGAGGATCACGGTGACGGCGATGACCAGCGCGGTTCGGGAACGCATCTCGCCACCTCCCGCGACACACCCTACGGTGTGTGGTCAACGCCACGCACGTCAGCGCCCCACCGCCGGTGGACTCACCCAGGCCGGGTCCCGCTTCTCGACGAACGCGCGCACGCCCTCCCGCCCCTCCGGCGAGCTGAAGAACCGAATCGAGAGAGCGGCCAGCTCGACGAGATCATCCCGGATCGAGGGGCCTTGTCGGCGCCGGGCGAGCGACTTGGCGGTAGCCAGTGCCCCCGGCGCCCCGCGCAGCAGGGCCGCCGTGTACCGGGCGACGGCGGCGTCCAGCTCATCGGCCGGCACCGCGGCCGTGACAAGTCCGATCTGGGCCGCCCGGGCGCCGTCGAAGCCGTCCCCGGTGAGGAAGAGCTCGGCGGCTGCCCGCGGGGTCAGCCGGGGCAGCACCGTCGCCGAGATCACCGCCGGTACCACCCCAAGCCGGACTTCGGAGAACGCGAAGGTGGCGGAGTCGGCGCAGACTGCGATGTCGGCGGCGGCCACGAGGCCGAGACCGCCAGCGCGGGCCGGGCCACCCACCCGGGCCACCACCGGCTTCGGACACTCCCACACCGCAGCCAGCACCTCGCCCATCCGCGCCGCCGGCATCGACGCGCCGGCACCGGCCGCCGTCTCGGCCAGGTCGGCCCCGGAGCAGAAGGCCGGGCCGGTGTGGCTGAGCACGACCACCCGGACCGATGGGTTCGCGACCGCCTCCTCGATCCCGGCGAGCAGCTGCTCGATCAGCGCCGACGAGAGCGCGTTGCGGTTGTGCGAGCTGTCCAGGGTCAGGGTCGCCACCGCGCCGCTGACAGCGCGCTGGACCAGCGTCTGCGCCATGACCGGCAGGCTACGTCATTGCGCCCGGCGGGCAGACTGGAGGCCATGCCCGGACCCGCACCCGACGGTGAGCCCGTCCCGGCCGATGGCGCGTTGCCGGCGCCGGCGCTGGCGGGGCTGGGCCGGCACGGCTTCGGGATCTACGTGCACGTGCCGTTCTGCGCCAGCCGGTGCGGGTACTGCGACTTCAACACCTACACCGCGGACGAGCTCGGCGGCGGTGGGCTGCGCGAGTCCTACCCGGACATCGTGCTGGCCGAGGTGGCCCTCGCCGCCCGGGTGCTCGGGCCGGCCGCGCGGCCGGTCGAGACGGTCTTCTTCGGCGGTGGCACCCCGACCCTGCTGCCCGCGGCCGAGCTGGCCCGCATCCTGGCCGGCATCGGCGACGCGTTCGGGCTGGCGCCCGGGGCCGAGGTGACCACAGAGGCGAATCCGGAGTCGGTCGACGCCAGCGGCCTGGCACAGCTGCGGGCGGCCGGGTTCACCCGGATCTCGCTCGGCATGCAGTCGGTGGCCCCGGGCGTCCTCACGGTCCTGGAGCGCCGGCATACCCCGGGGCAGGCCGCCGCCGCCGCCGCGGAGGCCCTCGCCGCCGGATTCGAGCACGTCAACCTCGACCTGATCTACGCAACGCCGGGGGAGACAGCCGAGGACTTCACCGCCTCGGTGCGCGCGGCGCTCGACGCCGGCGTCGACCACGTCTCGGCGTACTCGCTCATCGTGGAGGAGGGCACCCGGCTCGCCGCCCGGGTCCGGCGGGGCGAGGTGGCGGCGCCGGACGACGACGTGGCGGCCGACCGGTACCTCGTCGCCGACGACCTGCTCAGCCGGGCCGGCCTGCGATGGTACGAGGTGTCGAACTGGGCGCGCCCGGGTGGGCAGTGCCGGCACAACCTGCTCTACTGGCGCGGCGGCGACTGGTGGGGCGTCGGCCCGGGCGCGCACAGCCACGTGGGCGGCGTGCGCTGGTGGAACGTGCGCCACCCGGCCCGGTACGCGAAACACCTGGCGGCCGGCGAGACACCGGCCCAGGCGCGGGAGATCCTCACCGCCGACCAGCGCCGCACCGAGCGGGTCATGCTGGGGCTGCGGCTGGCCGAGGGACTGGCGGTCAGCGAGCTGCCGCCGGCCGGTCGCGCACGGATGGGCACTCAGCTCGACGCCGGCCGGCTGGCGCTGGGTCCGGCAGCGCGCGGGCGGGCCGTGCTCACCACGACGGGGCGGCTGCTGGCCGACGCCGTGGCGCGCGAACTCCTACCGTGAGGGTGGCCCGAGACCGCAGACCCGCGGTGGGCAATCGATCAAGGGCTTACGCCGACTCGTGGCCGCCACAAGCCCTTGCTCGACGCGTACGGCTTACTTCACCAGGTGCAGGCTCATCGGGTACTTGTAGAACCCGCCTTCGTTCGCCTTCATGCCGGCCAGCACGCTGAAGATGATGATCACGAGCCAGACCAGGAACGGCAGGAAGAACAGGATGCCGAAGGTGCAGATGCCGAGGATCACCGCGATGATCATGGCAATGCCCCAGGTGATCTGGAAGTTCAGAGCCTCGGTCGCGTGTGCCTTGATGGTCGCGGACTCATTGCCCTTGGCGACCAGCGCGATGAGCGGGGCGATGAAGCCCAGGACGATGCCGCCGAAGTGGGCGAGCAGGACCCAGTTCTTCTCTTCGCTGTTGGCGTAGCCGGGCGTCGGTGCGCTCATCGGCGCGCCTCCTACTGACGGTGGGGTGGGTGGGGGTGGGGGCGGGGGCGGTACGGGTGCCGATCCGAACGACTGCTGCGGCGGCGGATCCGGCGGAGCGGCGCCGAACGACTCGCTCGGCGGAGGTGGTTCACTCATGCCGACACGGTAGGGCCCGGTATCACGCAGCACCAGCACCGGTGCCGCAAAGATGACCAGTTTTTCCTGCGTCGAACTCGACTTACCGCTCATTTGCGTCACCGGTTCACCGAAGAATCTCGGCCCAGCCGGCTCGTGGCCCTGCTCAGCTGCCCCTCGCCGGCATCGCGGGCGCCGGCCCGGACGACGTAGACTGGCACTCATCGTACGGGAGTGCCAGGCGGTGTCCGCGGCTCAGCGTCAGCGGCTCCCAGATCGCCGGCAAGCCCGTACGGTTGTGCCGGAGGGATGGGACGGATGACGCTCGACGACCGCAAGCTCGAGGTCCTCCGCGCGATCGTTGAGGACTACGTGGCCACCCAGGAACCGGTAGGCAGCCGCGCCCTGGTCGAGCGGCACAACCTGCGGGTGTCGTCGGCGACCGTGCGCAACGACATGGCCGTTCTCGAGGACGAGGGCTACCTGCGTCAACCGCACACCAGCGCCGGCCGGGTGCCGACGGACAAGGGCTACCGGCTCTTCGTCGACCGGCTCTCCCGGATCAAGCCGCTGTCGCCGGCCGAGCGCCGGGCGATCGAACGTTTCCTGGTCGGCGCGGTCGACCTCGATGACGTCGTGCACCGTACCGTCCGGCTGCTCGCCCAACTGACCCGCCAGGTCGCGGTCGTGCAGTACCCGAGCCTGGCCCGCAGCCGGGTCCGGCACCTGGAGCTGGTGGCCATCTCGACCACCCGCCTTATGCTCGTGATGATCACCGATACCGGCCGGGTCGAGCAGCGTCTCGTCGAGCTGCCCGGCCCGATCGACGGCGACGAGGTGACCGAGCTCCGCCAGTTGATCAATGAACGGCTGGTGGGCATGTTCCTCGGCGAGACCACCATGATGGTCCAGGCCCTGCAGGAGCAGATCCGGAGCGACCTGCGCGGCGCCATGATCGCGCTGGCGACCGTGCTGCTGGAGACGCTGGTCGAGCGCACCGAGGAGCGGATCGCGCTGGCGGGCACCGCGAACCTGACCCGGGGTGGCCTGCTCGACTTCTCCGGCACCATTCGGCCGATCCTGGAGGCCCTTGAGGAGGAGGTCATCCTGCTCAAGCTCTTCGGGCAGGCGGACCAGGCGAGCACCCGGGTACGCATCGGCGACGAGAACGAGTTCGAAGATCTGCGAGCCACCTCCGTGGTGACCACGGGGTACGGGCCGGGAACGACCGTGGTGGGTGGACTCGGGGTGCTGGGCCCGACCCGCATGGACTATCCCGCCACTATCGCCACGGTGCGCGCCGTGGCACGCTACGTCGGCGAAGTGCTGGCGCAGAACTGATCGAGCGAGTCGAGGGCGTAGGACACACGTGGCCAAGGACTACTACGGCATCCTCGGAGTACGGCGGGGAGCCTCCGCGGACGACATCAAGCGCGCGTACCGGCAGTTGGCCCGGCAGTACCACCCCGACATCAACCCGGATCCGGTCTCCCACGAGAAGTTCAAGGAGATCAACGCCGCCTACGAGGTGCTCTCCGACCCCAAGAAACGCGAGATCGTCGACCTCGGTGGGGATCCGCTGGCGCCGGGCGGCAGCCCCGGTGGCGGCGCCGGCCCGTTCGTCGGCTTCCAGGACATCATGGACGCGTTCTTCGGCAGCGCGACCGCCCGCGGCCCGCGGCCGCGTACCCGGGCCGGCGCGGACGCGATCCTGCGGCTCGAACTCGACCTGCACGAGACGGCCTTCGGCGTGGAGGCGCCGATCAGCGTCGACACCGCGGTCCTCTGCCAGACCTGCAACGGTTCCGGTGCGGCGGCTGGTTCGCATCCGTCCACCTGCGACACCTGCGGCGGGCGCGGGGAGATCCAGTCGGTCCAGCGCACCTTCCTCGGGCAGGTGGTCTCGGCCCGGCCGTGCCCGGCCTGCCAGGGCTTCGGCACGCTGATCCACCACCCGTGCCCCAAGTGCAGCGGCGACGGGCGCACCCGGGCCCGGCGCAACCTCACCGTCAAGATCCCGGCGGGGGTCGAGGACGGGATGCGCATCCGGCTGGCCCAGCAGGGCGAGGTCGGCCCCGGCGGCGGACCGGCCGGAGACCTGTATGTGGAGATCCATGAGCGCCCGCACGACATCTTCTCCCGCAAGGGCGACGACCTGCACTGCCGGGTCACGGTCCCGATGACGGCGGCCGCGCTCGGCACCCGGATCACGATCAAAACGCTGGACTCCGAGGAGGCGGTCGACGTGCGCCCCGGCACCCAACCCGGGTCGTCGGTGCGCATCCGGAGCAAGGGCGTGCCCCATCTGCGCGGCAGCGGTCGCGGCGACCTGCATGTGCACCTCGATGTCCGGACGCCGACGAAGCTCTCCGCGGAGGAGGAGCGGATGTTGCGGGAGTTCGCCCGGATCCGGGGCGAGGAGGTGGCTGAACTGTCCCGCAAGCAGGGCGGCTTCCTCTCCTTCATGCGGGACGCGTTCAACGGCCAGGCCTGATCTGCCCTGGCCGATGAGTGCGTCGCTCTTCCTGGTCGCCGCCCTGCCCAGCGATGACCGGTACACGTTGGACGGTCCGGAGGGTCATCACGCCGCCACCGTGGCCCGGCTGCGACCGGGTGAGGAGCTGCTGCTGGGCGACGGTCGGGGTGGGCTGGCCAGCGCCACCGTCACCGGCGTCGGTCGCGACACGCTCACCGTGGCCGTCGATGCCCGCCGGTACGTGCCGCCGGCCGACCCGAGCATCGTCGTGGTGCAGGCGTTGGCCAAGGGCGAGCGGGGCGAGCGGGCGGTGCAGGCGATGACCGAGGCCGGTGTCGACGCGGTGGTGCCGTGGGCGGCCGCCCGGTCGGTGGTGGTCTGGCGCGGCGAACGCGGGGAGCGGGCTGGTCGGCGCTGGTCCGACATCGCTCGCGAGGCGGCCAAGCAGGCCCGTCGCCCCTGGCTGCCGCAGGTGCCGGCGGCGGCCGAGTCCACGGCGGCGGTCGCCGCCCGGCTGCGGGCCGCCGCCACCGCGTTGGTCCTGCACGAGGAGGCGACCGAGCGGCTGACCACGGCGCGATTGCCCGAGCGCGGCGAGGTGGTCGTGGTCGTGGGTCCCGAGGGCGGGGTCACGCCAGCGGAGGTGGCCACCTTCGAGGCGGCCGGCGCCCGCCCGGTACGCCTGGGCCCGTCCATCCTGCGGACCTCGACCGCCGGACTGGCCGCGGTGGTCGTGCTGCAGGCCCGACTCGGCCGCTGGTGACGCGCGACAGCGCGTCGAGGCGGCGACCGTAAGATACGAGGGTGAGCGCCGACTGCCTGTTCTGCCGGATTGTGGCGGGTGAACTCCCCGCCGACGTGGTCTACGAAGACGAGGACACGCTGGCCTTCCGCGACATCAACCCGGTGGCGCCGACCCACGTCGTGGTGATCCCCAAGTCGCACCACGCCGACGCGGCCTCGCTCGCCGCGGCCGACCCGGCGCTGGCCGGCGCCATCCTCGCCGCCGCCGCCGAGGTGGCCCGGCGGGAGGATCTCGTCGCCGCGGGCTACCGGATGACCGTCAACAGCGGCCCGGGCGCCGGACAGACCGTCTTCCACGCGCATCTGCACCTGCTGGGTGGGCGCGCCTTCACCTGGCCACCCGGCTGAGGGAGCCACGATGGCGCACTTGGTCTGGGACTGGAACGGCACCCTGCTCGACGACTTCACGCTGGTGGTGGCGGCGACCAACGCCGCGCTGGCCACCGTCGGCGGGCCCCGGCTGACCGGCGAGCAGCACCGGCGGGACTTCCGGCGTCCGGTCGCCGCGTACTACGCGCACGTCCTTGGTCGCGCCGTCGACCAGGATGAGTTCCTCCGCCTGGACCGCGCCTTCCACGACGCCTACCGGGCCGGCCTGCCCGAGTCCCGGCTCACCTTCGACGCGCTCGAGGCGATCAGTGCGTGGCCGGCTACCCAGTCGCTGCTGTCGATGTTCTTCCACCACGAGCTGGTGGCCGCGGTGACCAGCCACGGCCTCACCGGTCGACTCGCCCGGGTCGACGGGCTGCGCGATCCGGTCGGCGGCGGTCTGAAGGCGCCCTACCTGCAAGCGCACCTGGCGGCCCTGGATCTGTCCGGGCCGCAGTGTGTGCTCATCGGCGACTCGGTCGACGACGCGCAGGCGGCCCGCTCGGTGGGCGCCCGGGTGGTGCTCTACGAGGGCGGGTTTACCGACCCCGAACGGCTGCACGCCACCGGTGAGCCGGTTGCGGCCAGCCTGGTCGCGGCGGTCAAGCTGGCGCTGTCGGCGTAGGCCCACCAGCGCTGGTAGCCTGCGCCGGGTGAGGAGTGGCCGGCGCCCCTGGTACTACCTGGGTGGCCTGGCTCTGCTGCTGCTCGGCGGCGTCGGCGCGGCAACGCTGGTCGAACGGGACACGCCGGCGGCCAGTTCGGCGACGCCGCCGGTGAGCTGGCGGTCCAGCGGCCCATCCGCCACCGCGACCGCGCCGGCGGCGGCAACCCCGACGCCACCGGCCCCGACGCCGAAGCCCCGGTACGTGTTTCCGGTCGTGGGCACGGTCTCGTATGCCCATACCCACCACGACTATCCGGCCAGCGACATCATCGCCGGCTGCGGTTCGACGGTACGGGCGGCCACCGACGGGGTCGTACTCGAGGTGAGCCGGGTCGATGCGTACGACCCGCACACCGACGAGGGCTCGCAGCGGGGCGGCCTGTTCGTGTCCCTCCTCGGCGACGACGGTGTGCGCTACTACGGCTCCCATCTGCGCTCGGTCGCCAAGGGGATCGACGCCGGGGTCCGGGTACGGGCGGGCCAGACGCTGGCCGAGGTGGGGGACAGCGGCGACGCCGGCGTCTGCCACCTGCACTTCGGTATCTCGCCGCTGTGCGCGCGCACCGGTGACTGGTGGTTGCGCCGGGGAACGATCTGGCCATGGTCCTTTCTGGACTCATGGCGCCGGGGCGGGGCGGCCTCGCCGGTGGCGGCCATCGCCGCCTGGCACCGCGAACACGGCTGCCCGCCCCTGAGCGCGGTCGCCGACCGGTAACCTCGGGCCCGCAGGTAGGCGAGCACGGCGAGGACCCGGCGGTTGAGTTCCTCGTCCGGCGGCAGGTCGAGCTTGGTGAAGATGTTGCGCACGTGCTTCTCCACCGCGCCCTCACTCACCACCAGGGCCCCCGTACGGCGCCGGCACGCCGAGTCGCGCGCGAGTCCAGCTAGTCCTATTTGCGGAATACTGGATGGGTGGGCGCCCAAGATCGCGATTTGTGCACCGGTTCACAAGCGCCTACGCTGATGAGGGCGGCGTGCACCGGCATCCGGGTCCGTCCTCTGGGCGACCTGGTTGCCCACTCTCCCATCGGCCCGTCGGCACGGAGCACTATGAGTCAGAACCGCAACGGTGACAATTCGGCGATACCCGGACGGACGTCGGCCGCCCCGGACTTTCCCGATCTGCCCGAAGCGACGATCGCGCGGCTCCCCGAGTACCTGCGGGCGCTCCACCACTGTGCCGAGGAGGGCCGGGCGACGGTCTCCAGCGAGGCGCTCGCCGGTGCCGCCGGCGTCAACTCGGCCAAACTGCGCAAGGACCTCTCTCACCTGGGCTCGTACGGCACCCGCGGGGTCGGCTACGACGTCGATGTGCTGGTGTGCCAGATCGAGTCGGTGCTCGGGCTCACCCAGCGGCGCGCGGTTGCGCTCGTCGGGGTCGGCAACCTCGGCCATGCGCTGGCCGGGTACGGCGGTTTCGCCTCCCGGGGGTTCCGGATCGGCGCCCTGCTCGATGCCGACCCGGCCCGGGTCGGGGAGAAGATCAACGGTCTTGCCGTGCGACATATCGATGATCTTGATAACATCATGGCGGAGCAGCACATCAACATCGCCGTGATCGCGACTCCGGCCCACGCGGCGCAGTTCGTCGCGGATCGCCTGGTGGCGGCCGGAGTCACCAGCATCCTGAACTTCGCGCCCTGCGTTCTGTCCGTTCCGGAGGGGGTCGACGTCCGCAAGGTCGACCTCGCCATCGAACTGCAGATCCTGTCGTTCCACGAGCACCGCAAGGCATCTGCGGCCGGTGGCCTCAACGGCGCCGGCCCAGGCGTGCACCCGGACGCACCGGAGGTGCTACGCCAATGAACCTGCTCGTCGTCGGTGTCTCCCATCACACTGCCCCGGTCGAGCTGCTCGAACGGGCTGCCGTCGGCACCGGGGAGACCGCTGAGATCCTCACCACCCTCGTCGCCCAGCCGCACGTCCAGGAAGCGGTGGTCCTCTCCACCTGCAACCGGGTCGAGGTCTACGCCGCTGTCACCTCGTTCCATGCCGGGCTGGCCGAGGTCGGCGCGATGCTGGCCGCCCGGGCCGGCCTTGACCTCACCGCGCTCGCCGCCCACCTCTATGTCCACGTCGACCAGGAGGCGGCCCGCCATGTCCTGCGGGTCGCCGCCGGGCTCGATTCGATGGTGGTGGGCGAGGCGCAGATCCTGGGACAGCTGCGGGAGGCCTACGGCACCGCCGCCGACCGGGACACGGTCGGCCGTCTGCTCCACGAGCTCATGCAGCAGGCTTTGCGCGCCGGCAAGCGGGTGCACGCCGAGACCGGGATCGACCGGGCCGGTCAGAGTGTTGTCAGCGCCGCGCTCGCCCTGGCGCCGGCCTCGGTCCGCGGCCGGGCCGCCCTGGTGGTCGGCGCCGGCTCAATGGGCGCCCTCGCGCTCGCGACCCTGGCGCGCGCCGGCGCGGCGCCGTTGTACGTCGCCAACCGGGGCGCCGGCCGGGCCGACCGGCTCGCCGGCCTGCACGGTGCGACCGCGGTCGCCTTCGCCGACCTGTCCCGGATGATCTCCACTGTGGACATCGTGGTCTGTGCGACCGCGTCGCCGGCGGTGGTGCTCACCGAGCCGATCGTCCGGGCCGGCGTGCGCGACCGTGACCCGGCCCGGCCACCGTTGGGGATCCTCGACCTGGCCGTGCCGCGCGACGTCGAGCCGGTGGTGGCCGCGGTACCCGGTGTCGTCCTGGTCGACCTCGACCGGATGGGCTCGGCGCGGCTGGCCGAGCCGTCGCGGCTCGACCGGGCGGCCGCCGAGCGGATCGTGTCGGCCGAGGTCGAGGCGTTCTCGTCGTGGCTGCGCGGCACCGAGGTCGGGCCGACCGTGGCCGCCCTGCGGGCCCGCGCCGACGATGTGGTCGCCTCCGAGCTGCGCCGGCTCGGCAACCGCCGGCCCGATCTCACGCCGGACCAGCGGGCCGAGGTGGCCCGGGCGGTGCACCGGGTGGTGCAGCGGCTGCTGCACTCGCCGACGGTACGGGTGCAACAGCTCGCCAGCACGGCCAGCGGTGACCAGTACGCGGCCGCGTTGCGCGAGCTGTTCGACCTCTCGGTGCCGCCGACGGAGACCGCACTCGCCCAGGCCGTCGCCGTGGTGGCGGAAGAGGTGGACGAGGCATGAGCCTGCGACTGGGTACCCGGGGCAGCGTTCTCGCCCGCGCGCAGTCCGGCCAGATCGCCCGCGCGCTGACCGCGGCGACCGGCGAGGCGGTCGAGCTGGTGGAGATCGTCACCGACGGCGACCGGTCGGCGACCGCGGTCCAGCAGCTCGGCGTCGGCGTCTTCGTCTCGGCCCTGCGGGACGCGCTGGGCGCCAAGGAGATCGACTTCGCGGTGCACTCGTACAAGGACCTGCCGACCGCGGCTGCGGACGGGCTCACCCTGGCGGCGGTGCCGCCGCGCGAGGACAGCCGGGATGCATTGCTCACCCGCAACGGGCAGCTCCTCGCCGAGCTGGCGCCGGGCAGCCGGATCGGCACCGGCGCGCCGCGGCGGGTGGCTCAACTGCACGCGCTCGGTCGCGGCTTCGTCCCGGTCCCGCTGCGGGGCAATGTGGACACTCGGCTGCGCCGGCTGGCCGACGGCGACCTCGACGCTCTCGTGCTCGCCGCCGCCGGCCTGCGCCGGCTCGGGCGGGCGGACGAGATCACTGAGGTCATCGACCCGATGTTGATGCTGCCGGCCCCGGCACAGGGCGCGCTCGCCCTCGAGTGCCGATCCGCCGACAGTCACCTCATCGAGTTGCTCACCGGCCTCGACGATCCGTCGACCCGGGCGGCCGTACTCGCCGAGCGGTCCCTGCTCTCGGCGCTGGAGGCCGGATGCAGCGCCCCGGTCGGCGCCCTGGCCGACGTCTCCGAGGGCGACGACGGCGACCTCGAGATCTACCTGCGCGGTGGCGTGTTCAGCCCGGATGGCGATTTCGTCCTGCGGCTCTCCGCCACCGGCGCGTTCACCAATGCCGCCGAGGTCGGGCAGCGGCTCGCCGCCGAACTGCTCGCCGAGGGCGCCGCTGACGCACTGGGAGTGCCTGGATGACCCGTACCCGCAAGACCGTTGGCCGGATCACCTTCGTCGGGGCTGGACCCGGCGACCCCGGCCTGCTGACCCAGCGCGCCCTGGAGGCGGTGCGCGCCGCCGACCACGTCGTCTTCGACCGTGGCCTGCCCAGCGCCCTGATCGACTGGGTGACCGGCGATGTCGGCGCCAGTGCCGGCGATGGGCCGGGGCCCGACGCGGTCGAGACGACCCAGTTCAGTCCGGCCGAGGGCGCCCCGGGTGACGTGGCCAAGGTGCTGCTCTCCGCGGCCCGGTCGGGCCTGCGGGCGGTGCGCCTGATCGCCGGCGACCCGTTCGAGCACGAGCCGGTGGTGAAGGAGGTGCAGGCGGTCGCCCGTACCGCGGTCCCGTTCGAGGTGGTACCCGGGGTGAGCAGCCCGGCCGCCGTGGCCGCCTACGCCGGTGTGGCCCTGGCCGGCGTGCGCACCACTGTGGACGTCGACGACGTGCAGGGGCTGGACTTCGACGCGCTGGCCGCGGCCGTACCCCGCGGGCTGGCCCTGGCCACCGACGCGGGAGACCTGGCCGCGATCCGCGACGGCCTGCAGGCCGCCGGTGTCGACGGTTCGGTGCCGGTCGCGGTGACCGGAGACGGTACCGGCGACGCTCAGTACACCACCGTGTCTACGGTGGACAGTTTTGTCGCCGCCGCGCTCGGGTTCACCGGCCGGGTTGTATTGAGCCTTGGCCACGGACTGTCCCACCGGGACAAGCTCGGCTGGTGGGAGAACCGCCCGCTCTACGGCTGGAAGGTCCTGGTGCCGCGTACCAAGGAGCAGGCCGGCGCGATGAGTGAGCGGCTGCGCGCGTACGGGGCCATGCCCTGTGAGGTGCCCACCATCGCGGTCGAGCCGCCCCGCACGCCGGCCCAGATGGAACGGGCGATCAAGGGTCTTGTCGATGGCCGGTACGCGTGGACCATCTTCACCTCGGTGAACGCGGTCCGCGCGGTCTGGGAGAAGTTCGCCGAGCACGGCTTGGACGCCCGCCACTTCGGCGGGGTGAAGATCGCCTGCATCGGCGAGGCGACCGCCGACGCGGTGCGGGCCTTCGGCATCCAGCCCGAGCTGGTCCCCCAGGGCGAGCAGACGAGCGAAGGGCTGCTGGTCGAGTTCTCCCCCCACGACGAGGTGCTCGACCCGGTGGGCCGGGTGCTGCTGCCCCGGGCCGACATCGCCACCGAGACGCTCGCCGCCGGCCTGACCGAGCTGGGCTGGGAGGTCGACGACGTTACCGCGTACCGGACGGTGCGGGCGGCGCCGCCGCCGGCCGAGATCCGGGACTCGATCAAGTCCGGCGGCTTCGACGCGGTGCTCTTCACCTCCTCGTCGACGGTGCGCAATCTGGTCGGCATCGCGGGAAAGCCGCACGCCCGGACCGTGGTCGCGGTCATCGGTCCGAAGACGGCCGACACCGCGGTCGAGTTCGGCCTGCGGGTCGACGTGCAGCCACCGCACCCGTCGGTACCGGACCTCGTCGAGGCGCTGGCCGCGTACGCGGTGGAGCTGCGGGACAAGCTCGCCGCGATGCCGGCCAAGCAGCGGCGCGGGTCGAAGGTGCAGGGTCCAACGGCGCTGCGCTTCCGCTGACGCGCCGGGTACGGAGGGAGTGAGCTGGTGTCCTATCCGGACGTACGGCCCCGCCGGCTGCGACGCACGAGTGCCCTGCGGCGGCTGGTCGCCGAGACCAGGCTGGCCCCGGCCGAGCTGGTGCTGCCGATGTTCGTGCGCGAAGGGCTGGCCGAGCCCCGCCCGGTCGTCTCGTTGCCCGGCGTCGTCCAGCACAGCCGGGACTCGCTGCGCAAGGCGGCGGCCGGCGCGGTTGACGCGGGCGTGGGCGGGATCATGCTCTTCGGGGTGCCGCAGACCAAGGACGAGCGGGGCAGCGCCGGCCTCGACCCCGAGGGGGTGCTCAACAGCGCGATCCGAGGTGTCGTCGCCGAGGTCGGCGATGCCTGCGTGGTGATGAGCGACCTGTGCCTGGACGAGTTCACCTCGCACGGACACTGCGGCGTGCTCGCTTCCGACGGCACCGTGGACAACGACGCCACCCTCGCGGTGTACGCCGAGATGGCGTTGGCCCAGGCCGCCGCGGGCGTCGACCTGGTCGGCCCGTCGGGCATGATGGACGGCCAGGTCGCGGCGGTCCGCCGGGCACTGGACGCGGCCGGCCAGGCCGACGTGGGGATCCTCGCCTACGCGGCCAAGTACGCGTCCGCGTTCTACGGCCCGTTCCGGGAGGCGGTCGAGTCCACTTTGGTGGGTGACCGCAAGACATACCAGCAGGACCCGCCGAACGTACGCGAGGCCCTGCGCGAGGTCGCTCTCGACGTGGCCGAGGGCGCCGATGTGGTCATGGTGAAGCCGGCGCTGCCCTACCTGGACGTGGTCGCCGCGGTACGGGCGGCGGTCGCGGTTCCGGTCGCCGCATACCAGGTCAGCGGCGAATGCGCGATGGTGGAAGCGGCGGCCGCCCACGGTTGGATCGACCGCGAGCGCGCCATCCTGGAGACGTTGACCGCGATCCGGCGCGCCGGTGCACAGATCATCCTCACCTACTGGGCCGTCGAGGCGGCCCGCCTTTTGCGCGCGGCCTGACCGCGCCGGCGGCGGGTCGGCGCCGGGGCCTCGGCGTACAAACGCCTACGGCGGGCTGGCCGGATAGGGCGGGGCGCTGGGCTGGTCGCTGAGCAGGCCGACCAGTGTGGGTAGATCGATCATGCCGCCGGAGACCACGCAGACGATCGGGCCGGGCAGCGGTGCCGAACTGGCGGCGTCGGCGAGCGCGCAGGCGACCGGGGTGGCGCCGGCGCCCTCGGCGACGACCTTGGCCCGCTGTACCAGCAGCCGGACCGCGGCGGCGACCTCGTCGAGGCTCGCTACCCGCGAGCCGACGGAGAGCTGGGTCGCGTTCGCGAACATCCCCGGGAAGACCGCTGGCCCGCCGATACCATCCACA
Source organism: uncultured Actinomycetota bacterium (assembly GCA_963753485.1). Lineage (GTDB taxonomy): Bacteria > Actinomycetota > Actinomycetes > Mycobacteriales > Micromonosporaceae > CAWDLX01. The sequence goes on from CAVWCL010000002.1 coordinate 74,589, forward strand.
AAGGACGGCGTGTTCGTCACCGTGGTGGGGGCGCCGGCCGCGAGCGAGGCGGCAAAGGGCGCGGCGGTGGCGACTTCGGCCGCCAGCACTCGAGCATGCGGGGCCAGCTGTCGCAGCGAGGTCGCGATGCCGCAGGTCAGCCCGCCGCCACCCCACGGCACCAGGACGGTCGCCACCGTGGGCAGATCCTCGGCGATCTCCAGGCCGATGGTGGCGTTGCCGGCCATCACCATCGGATCGTCGAAGGCATGCACGAACAGCCCGGGTACGCCCTCGAGGCGCCGGTCGGAGAATGCCTGCCACCACTGCTCCGGGGTCACCCGTACGACCGTCGCGCCGTGCCCCTCGATCGCGTCGACCTTGGCGGCCGGGGCGCTGGACGGGACGACGACGGTGCACCGGACCCCGAGGCGGGCGGCCATCCACGCGGCCGCCTGACCCATGTTGCCGGCCGAGGCGGTCACCACGCCGTCGGTGAGCACGGCCGGGTCGACGGAGTTCAACAGCGCCGCCGCTCCGCGAATCTTGAACGACCCGATCGGTTGCAGGTTCTCCAACTTCAGGTAGATCTCGGTGGGTGCCGGGAGCCTGATCAGCGGGGTGCGGATGGCGATGCCGGCGATCGCCGTGCGGGCGGCGTCGATCTGCTCGAGGGTGGCAAGCATGCCGCCATCCTGCCAGCCGGCGGCGCCGGCCCGCGGGCGCAGCGAAAGACCGCGCCGAAACGTGCGTGCGCAACCAGGAGCCGGGGCGCGGTCAGGAGGAGGGCTCGACCAGGGACAGGTCGGCGGTGGGATCGGTGTCCACGCTCATCCGTACGAGGCTGTGGCGCAGATCCGGGTGGTCGACCGCGAGCGCGTACTGGGTCGCCTCGGCCAGCGACATCGCCGCGCCGGCACTGTAGGCGGCGTCGAAGGCGGCGTCCCCCATGGTGTTGCGTACCCCGGACTCGTGGCGGCGACCCATCGGCCCGATCATTCCCGGCGCGCAGCGCAGTTGGGCGCGAGCCGCCTGGGCCGCCCCGAACAGGGTCGCGGCCTGGGTCATCTCACCGCCCATGGCGCATCGGACCGCCATCGCACCGACCGCCTCGCAGGCGGCCCAGTGGTAGCCGTGGGTCATCCGGAAGCGCAGCGCGACCACGATGTGGTCATGCGCGGCGATGAGGTCGCCGCGGGAGAGGGCGACCAGGCCGAGCAGCATGTCGATGCTGCGCCGCCCCCGTTCCGTCGGATGGGTCGAGGCGGCCGCCCGGGCCGCGCCCAGCTCGGTCGCGGCCTCGGCCAGCGCGCCGCGCCGCCACAGCAACTGGGCGAGGGAGAAGACGGCCGGCAGGGCCTCGGCTTCGACGTGGCGCGAGCGGGCCCAGTCGATCACGTCCCGGCACGCCCGCTCCGCCTCCTCCTCGCGGCCCAACGCGACCAGCGCCTCGCCGCGGCAGGCGCTGGCCCGGGCGATGAGGTGGGCTTGGCCGCTGCGCCACGCCGCCTCTTCGGCCTGGACGAGCAGGCGTAGCTGCTCGCCGAACTCACCGTCCGCGCCGGCGTGCCGGGCGTAGACGTGGTAGGCCATGGCGAGCTCGACCGCCGGTACGTCCTCGCCGGTGGCCTGCCGCCGCTCGAACAGGCGGAAGAACCACAACCGGCACTCCCGGGCCAGCCCCCGCTCGCGCCACCACTCGTCCAGCTGCACGGTGAGGCGCAGGCCGTCGCGGGCCCGGCCGCCGGTGGCGCTCCAGTGCAGCGCGGCCCGCACCTCGGCGGCCAGCCGGTCCAGCGGGTAGGTGGAAAGGGTGACCGGGCGGCCGGTGCCGTCGGTGTGCACCTGGTTGATCGCCTCCAGCGCCCAGGCGAGATGCCGGTCGCGGGCGCTGGGCTGGTCGCCGGCGGCGGCGAGGGCCCGCAGCGCGAACGCGCGGATCGGGTCGAGCATGCGGTAGGTCAGCTCGGTCCGGGCGGTGCCCGGCTCGGCGGCCAGGAGTGACTTGTCGACCAGGATCGCGAGCCGGTCGACGGCGGCGGTGCCGCCGATCCACTCCACGGTGGCCAGGTCGAGCGCGCCGGCGAAGACCGAGAGCTGGCGCAGCAGAGCGGCCGCCTCCGGCGGCAGCGTCCGGTAGGACCAGTCCACGGTGGCCCGCAGGGTGCTGTGCCGGTGCCGGCCGGCCGACACGATCGGGTACTCGCCGGTGTGCGGGCCGCCCGCGTCGAGCACCCCGAGCAGGTCGTCCAGGCGGTCGGCGAGCTGGCCGGCGGAGAAGAGACGCAGCCGGGCGGCGGCCAGCTCCAGTGCCAGCGGCAGGCCGTCCAGCCGCTCGGCGATCCGGCCCAGGTCGGTGAGCTCATCGGAACCGACCAGGTGGCCGCCGCGCGCGGCGACCGCCCGGTCCAGCAGCAGCGCCACCGCGTCGGGGGTCGCCCCGCCGGTTGCGCAGACGCCCATCGGCGGGATCCGCCAGACGATCTCGCCGGGCGCACCGAGCGGCTCCCGGCTGGTGGCGAGCACCCGGACGCCACCGCCGGCGGCGAGCAGCCGGGCGACCACCGGGGTCACCGCGGCCAGGTGGGTGTCGCAGGTGTCCAGGACCAGCAGCACGTTGCGGCCACCGGCGTACTCGGCCACCGTGTCCAGCATCGGTCGGCCCGGCTCCGGCCGTACCCCCATCACCTCGGCGACGGTGACCGCGACCAGGTCCGCCTCGGCGACCGCGGCGAGGTCGACGAACCAGACCCCGTCGGTGACCGAGGCCACCGCCTCCGCCGCCACCTCCAACGCGAGCCGGGTCTTGCCGGCGCCACCTGGGCCGACGACCGTGACCAGGCGGTGGGCGCCGACCAGGGTGCGCAGGTCGTCGCGCTCGGTCGACCGGCCGACGAAGCTCGCCGCCGGCGTCGGCAGGTTGTGCGCGGTCGCGGCCAGCGTGCGCGGGCGCGGGAAGGCGCGCTCGAGACCGTCGGCGACCACCTGGTGCAGCCGTTCCCGACCGTCGAAGCCGCGCAGTTGGTACAGGCCCAGGTCCACCAGTTCGCTGCCGTCGGGCAGGTCGGCGGCGAGCCGCGCGGTCGCGCCGGAACACAGGATCTGGCCACCGTGGGCCGCCGCGGCCACCCGGGCGGCCCGGTGCACCTCGGGGGTGGCGTACTCGCCGGAGACCGGTTCGGCGTATCCGGAGTGCAGGCCCATCCGTACTCGCGGCCGGGCCTGCGGCTGCGGCCAGACATGGCGCGCGAGCACCCGCTGCGCCTGGGTGCACGCCCGGATCGCGGCGTTCGCATCGGGGAACGCCGCGAACACCGAATCCCCCTCGGTGAACAGAGCGACACCGGCTTCGGCGCCGAGCGCCCGGCGAAGGATCTGCCGGTGCGTGGCCAGCACGGGCCGGTACTCAGCACCGAGCAACTGTGCGAGCCGGGTGGACCCCTCTATGTCGGTGAAGAGGAAGGTCACCAGGCCACTCGGCAGATTGCGCTTTGCCGACAAGGATCAACCTCCGCCCCCCTTGGAAGCCGTACGCCATCCTGCCGCGCACCAACCAGCCACAGCATCGGTGAAACGGCCGGGTTGGGCCGGCCCCAAGGTCGCACTCTCGCATCGGTAACGACAGGGCGGAAGACGCCGTTGCGGGACGTTCACGGCAACCACCACCCTTTCCCACCCGGGTCGTTCACCGGTCGGCCCGCCCGCTCGGCGGCCCGGTCGGCGATACTCGACACCATGCGCCCGGCGGATCGAGACGACTCGCGCCCGACGACCGAACTCGACGCCCCGACCGTCCGGATCGGTGACGCGTACCCCTACGACGATGATCCACCCGTTCCCCCGGTACGCAGTGGTAGGCGCGGCCCGATGTTGTGGTTGCCACTCGCGATCTTCGTCGCACTGCTGGTCACGGGCGGGATCGTGGGTCGATACGTGGTGCCCTCCGGCGCGCCGCCGCCGGCGCCCACCCCGCCGACCTCGGCGCCGAGCACCGTCGCCGACGTGCCCACCGCGGCCGCCTCGCCGACGCTGTCCGGCCTGCCCACCCCGCCGGCTCGGCCGGCGGATGCCCTGTCCGGCTGGGCCGCCCGGGTCGGCTCGGCCGCCAACATCCCCGTGGTCGCCACCGAGGCGTACGGGTACGCCCAGCTGGTGTTGGCGCAGAGTGACCCCGCGTGCCACCTGGGCTGGACCACGCTCGCCGGCATCGGCGCGGTCGAGTCCCAGCACGGCCAGGCCGGCGGTGCCGTGCTCGGCCCCACCGGGCGCTCGACCCCGCGCTTCCTCGGTCCCGCGCTGGACGGCAGGGCCGGGCGAGCGCTGGTCCGGGACAGCGACGCGGGTGCGTTCGACGCCGATCCGACCTACGACCACGCGATGGGACCGCTGCATCTGCTGCCCAGCACCTGGCAGGCGTTCGCCAGTGACGCCGACGGCGATGGCATCGAGGACCCGTTCGACCTCGACGACGCCGCGCTCGCGCTGGCCAAGCTGCTGTGCTCTGGTCCCGAGGACCTAGCCCAGCTGGCCGGCTGGCAGCTGGCCATCGCCCGGTACCGGACGGGCACCGACTACCAGAAGTCGGTCTTCACCGCCGCGGATAGCTACGGGCAACAGACCAGAAGCATCCAGTAACTGGGAAAAGCCACAAAACCTCGCCAACGCCCCGCAGGCCATTGTTCCGTACGGCGCCAGCCGGCAAGCTGTGAGCGTGCGGCTTCGCGAGTGGGATCCTGCCTCGGCCCCGCAGGCCGAGCTGGATGCCTGGCTGCGCTCCTACAACGATGCGCTCGCCACCGACATGCCGGGTGACCCGCTCTGGGGCCCGTCGATGGTGCGCGAGTACCTCAGCGTGACCATGCCCGGTGAGCGCCGGCTCACCTGGATCATCGAGGCCGACGATGGCGCGACCGATGTGCTCGGGTACGGCCGGCTGCTGCTCATGCACGGCCTCGGCGTGCTCGAGCTGTACGTGACCCCGCGGGCCCGCCGGTCCGGCGTCGGCAGCGCGCTGCTCACCGCTATGGCCGACCGGGCGGTCGCTGAGGGCTTCACCTCGCTGGGCATCGAGGTCATCGGCGGCACCTGCGCGGTCGACTTCTACCGCTCGCACGGGTTCAACCACGCGTACACCGAGATGCGCAGCATCCTCGACCTCGCCGGGGTGGATTGGGCGCAGCTGGCCGACATGGCGGCCGGCATCGCCCACGGCTACCGCATCGAGTACCTGCCGGGCCCCCTGCCCGAGGAGATCCTGGCCAGCTACGCGGAGGCGAAACAGGTCCGCCGGGCCGACCCGCCCGGGGACCTGGAGCTGCGGCCCTCGTCCTACGACGTCGACCGGCTGCGGGCGAGCCTGCAATGCCTTATCGCCCGCGGTCTGCGGCCCTACTGTGTCGTGGCGGTGCACGAGCGCACCGAGCAGGTCGCCGGGCTCACCGAGCTGGTGGTGCCGGCCCAGCACCCGACCCGGGCCGACCAGTACGACACGATCATCGTGCCCGAGCACAACGGCTACGGGTTGGCCCGGGCGATCAAGGCCCGGATGCTGTTGGAGCTGCGCGCCGCCGAGCCACAGTTGCGCGAGGTGCAGACGTGGCATGCGACCGACCGCGAGCAGCTGCAGCAGGTCAATACGGAACTGGGGTTCAAGGCCGACCGGGAGTGGCACGAGTACGACGTCGACGCGCCGGAGCTGGCGCAGCGCCTACACGCCCGGGCCGCGCCGGCGACGGATGGCGCCGGGCCGTCCACATGAGACGCCGGGCCCGCGGGTCACGGCGGGTCGGCGTCGCTCAGGTAGCTACAGGATCGTCCAGGTGTCGCCGCTGTTGAGCAGGGCGGCCAATTCGGTCTCCGGGTCGTCGATCGTCGCTCGGGCGTCGGCGACCTGGCCGCGCACGATCTCGTCATACACCGGCCGGCACACGTTGCGGAACACGCCGATCGGGGTGTGGGTGAGCTCCGAGCCGGAGAGCCGGCTCAGGGCAAAGGCGTAGGCCGGCTCGGTCACTCCCTCGTCGTGGCGCACGATCTCCTCCGGCGCCGCCGTGGCGGTGTCGCGGACCTCGAGCCCGAAACCGCCCGGCGGGTGGGTGACGCAGAACTCGCCCTCCTTGCCGAACGTGATCGGCTTGTCGTGCTCGAGCCGGATCAGGGCGTCGTCGCGGGTCTCCGGCTCCTTGAGCAGATCGAAGGCGCCGTCGTTGAAGATGTTGCAGTTCTGGTAGATCTCGACGAACGCCGAGCCCTGGTGCTTCGCCGCGGCCCGCAGCACCGACTGCAGATGCTTGCGGTCGGAGTCGATGGTGCGGGCGACGAAACTCGCCTCGGCGCCGAGAGCGAGGGAGAGGGGGTTGAACGGTGAGTCGGCCGAGCCGGACGGCGTCGACTTGGTCACCTTGCCCAGCTCGGAGGTGGGCGAGTACTGGCCCTTGGTCAGCCCGTAGATGCGGTTGTTGAACAACAGGATCTTCAGGTTGACGTTGCGGCGCAACGCGTGGATGAGGTGGTTGCCCCCGATGGAGAGCGCGTCACCGTCGCCGGTCACCACCCACACCTGCAGGTCGGGCCGGGACACGGCCAACCCGGTGGCGATCGCCGGCGCCCGCCCGTGGATCGAGTGCAGCCCGTAGGTGTCCATGTAGTACGGGAAGCGGGACGAGCAGCCGATGCCGGAGACGAAGACGATGCGCTCTTTCGGGATGCCCAGCTCCGGCATGAACGACTGCACCGCGGCCAGGATGGCGTAGTCACCGCAGCCGGGGCACCACCGGACCTCCTGGTCGGTCTTGAAGTCCTTGGCGGTGAGCTTCAGGGCAACCGGCTCAGACATTCTTGACCACATCCTCCAACATGGACTCGAGCTCCACCGCCGTGAACGGCATGCCACGCACCTGGTTGTAGGGGATCGCGTCGACCAGGTATCGGCTGCGGATCACGTGGGCGAGCTGGCCCAGGTTCATCTCCGGGATCACCACCCGGCCGTAGCGGCGCAGCATCGACTCGAGGTTGGCCGGCATCGGGCTGAGGTGACGCAGGTGCGCCTGGGCGATCGCGAGACCGCGGTGGCGCAGTCCTCGGCAGGCTGCCCCGATCGGCCCGTAGGTCGAGCCCCACCCGAGCACCAGCACCCGGGCCGCCTGGTCCGGATCGTCCACCTCGATGTCGGGTACGTCGATCGCCTCGATGCGGGCCGCCCGCGTGCGCACCATGAAGTCGTGGTTGGCCGGGTCGTAGGAGATGTCGCCGGTCTTGTCGGCCTTCTCCAGACCGCCGATGCGGTGCTGCAGTCCGGGGGTGCCAGGAATCGCCCATGGCCGGGCGAGCGTGTGCGGGTCGCGCAGATAGGGCAGGTAGGTGCCGTCCGGGCCGTTGGGCTCGGTGGCGAATTGGACCCGTAGGTCGGGCAGGTCGGCCACGTCCGGCAGCAGCCAGGGTTCGGACCCGTTGGCGATGTACCCATCGGAGAGCAGCAGCACCGGGGTGCGGTAGGTGAGTGCGATCCGGGCCGCCTCCAGGGCGGCGAAGAAGCAGTCGGCCGGCGACCGCGGCGCGATGACCGCGGCCGGTGCCTCGCCGTGGCGCCCGAACAGCGCCATGTTGAGGTCGGCCTGCTCGGTCTTGGTGGGCATGCCGGTCGACGGTCCGGCGCGCTGCACGTCCACGATGACCAGCGGCAGCTCCAGCGCGATCGCCAGCGAGATGGTCTCGCCCTTGAGCGCGATCCCGGGTCCGCTGGTGGTGGTGACGCCCAGGGCCCCGCCGTACGAGGCGCCGAGCGCGGCGCCGACGGCGGCGATCTCATCCTCGGCCTGCATGGTGGTGACGTTGAAGCGCTTGTGCTTGCTCAGCTCGTGCAGGATGTCGCTGGCTGGGGTGATCGGATAGGCGCCGAGGAAGACCGGTAGCTTCGCCCGCACACCCGCGGCGACCAGGCCGAGCGCGAGCGCCGCATTGCCGGTGATGTTGCGGTAGTTGCCCGGGCGCATCCGGGCCGGCTTCACCTCGTAGCGGACCGCGAAGTCCTCTGTGGTCTCGCCGAAGTTCCACCCGGCCTTGAACGCGGCGATGTTCGCCGCCACCAGCTCCGGCCGCCCGGCGAATTTGCGCTCCAGGAACGTCAGCGTCGACTCGTGCGGGCGCGAGTACATCCAGGAGAGCAGGCCGAGCGCGAACATGTTCTTCGCCCGCTCCGCGTCCTTCTTGGAGACCGGGATATCGGCCAGGGCGCCCACGGTCATCGAGGTGAGCGCGACCGGGTGTAGCACCCATCCGTCGAGCGAGCCGTCCTCGAGTGGGTTGCTGTGGTAGCCGACCTTCACCAGGTTCCGCTTGGTGAACTCGTCGGTGTTGACGATGATGTCGGCGCCGCCGCGAAGGTCGGCCAGGTTGGCCTTGAGCGCCGCTGGGTTCATCGCGACCAGGACGTCCGGCGCGTCGCCGGGGGTGAGGATGTCGAAGTCGGCGAAGTGCACCTGGAAGCTGGAGACGCCGGGCAGGGTGCCGGCGGGCGCGCGGATCTCCGCGGGGAAGTTCGGCAAGGTGGAGACGTCGTTGCCGAGCTGCGCGGTCTCCGAGGTGAAGCGGTCACCGGTGAGCTGCATCCCGTCGCCGGAGTCGCCGGCGAAGCGGATGACCACCCGTTCCAGTTGTCGCACCTGCTTGGTCACGGTCGTGGCCTCCTTGGGCCGGGTCAGGGCCTGGGCGCCGCCCGCTGCGCCGGCCTGCGTTCTCGCGTGTTGGGCGAGGGAAACCTACACCTGCGAGAGTACGTCGGCGCACCCACCGGTCGGGGACACGCAGCCACCGGCGACCATCACCCGACAGTGATGTCCCTCTCCCGATGGGTATCGGCCCGGCTGCGGTCTACCCTGTGCCGGTGAGTAACGGCGCAGTCAGCCCAGTGCGCAGCTCAGACCTGCTCGGTGAGCCGATGCGGTTCGTCGTGCAGTACGGCCGCCGTTACTGCCTGTCGGTCTTCTCCCTGGGCCTGGCCTGCTGCGCGGTCGAGGTGGTCGCCGCCGGCCTGGGGAGCTATGACCCGGTTCGCGCGGGCTCGATGCCGTTCGCGGCCTCGCCCGAGCGGGCCGACGTCCTCGTGATCGCCGGCACCGTGACCGACAAGATCGCCCCGGCGGTCCTGCGCGCCTACCAGCAGCTGCCCGAACCCCGGTACGTGATCTCGTTCGGCGCCTGCGCGAACTGCGGCGGCCCGTACTGGGACTCCTACTCGGTGACCAAGGGAGTCGACCAGCTCATCGCGGTGGATGTCTACGTACCGGGGTGCCCGCCGCGGCCTGAGGCGCTGCTGCACGGCATCGCCCGGCTGCACGAGCTCATCGCCCGCCGGCAACCACCGGCAGCCGACTCGCCCCGCGACGCCGCCTCGCTCAGCGCCGGCCCGGTTCGCCCGGGCGCCGGGAAGCCGGGATGACGCCGGCGGAGCTGGGCTCGGCGCTCGCGGCGGCGGTCGGCGAGGGCACCGTGGCCGGCGTCTCCGGCGGGGACCGGTGGGCCCGGGCCACGGTCGAGGTCCCGGCCAGCCGGTGGGCCGCGGCCCTCACCGCCGCCCGGGACGAGTTCGGCTGCGACTTCTTCGACTGGCTCTCGGCCGTGGACGAGCAGGATGACGGGTACGCCGTGGTGGCGCACGTCTGGTCGGTCGCGCACCGCCACGGCGTGCTGGCGCGTACCCGAGTGCCGCGCGAGGGCGCCGTGCTCGACTCCGTGGTGGCCGTGTATCCGGGCGCGGCCTGGCACGAGCGGGAGACGTACGAGATGTTCGGGGTGGAGTTCACCGGCCACCCGAACCTCACCCCGCTGCTGCTGCCGCCGGAGTTCGAGGGGCACCCGCTGCGCAAGGACTTCAGGCTGGCGACCCGGACCGCCAAGGCCTGGCCCGGCGCGAAGGATCCAGACCCGTCGCGTTCCCGGCCGGAGTAGGGGGTCGGCGGTGGCGCTGCCCGCGCGGTCCCGGGGCGTGATCGCCCTGCTGGCGGAGAACTGCACGGTGTGCATGCTGTGCGCCCGCGAGTGCCCGGACTGGTGCATCTACATCGACGCCCACCAGGAGGCGGTGACCGTACCGGGATCGGCCCGGGCTCGGCAGCGCAACGTCCTGGACCGGTTCGCGATCGACTTCGCGCTCTGCATGTACTGCGGCATCTGCATCGAGGTGTGCCCGTTCGACGCCCTCTTCTGGAGCCCGGAGTACGCCTACGCGGAGGCGGACATCCGCGAACTCACCCACGAGCGGGCCCGGTTGGCCGGCTGGTTGCCCACCGTGCCGGCGCCGCCGGCGCACGACCCGAACGGCGACCCGGCTAGAGAGCAGAGCGCCGGGGCGCGCCGACCGGCCCGGCCGTGACCGCGTCCTCGGCAGTGTCGTAGCCGACGAAGTACGCCGGTCGCCCCTGGGCGGAGGCGTAGAGCCGGCCGACGTACTCGCCGAGCAGCCCGATGCAGAGCAGCTGCACGCCGCCCAGGAAGAGCACGCAGGCCAGTACCGATGCCCAGCCCTGCACGGTCTGCCCGAGGGCGAACGCGACCACCACGTAGCCGAGCATGAGCAGGCAGAAGAAGAAGCTCACCGAGCCGAGCCAGGTGGCGATGCGCAGCGGCGCGGCGGAGAAGTTCGTGACGCTGTCCAGCGCGAGGCGCACCATCTTGCGCAGCGGATACTTTGTCCGGCCGGCCGCCCGGGCCTCCCGGATGTAGCTCACCTCGCCGCTGGGAAAACCGATCCACGGTACGAGCAGCCGGTACACCGGTTGGTGCTCGGGCAGTTGGCGCAGGACATCCACGGTCGCCCGGCTGAGCAGCCGGAAGTCCCCCGCGTGGCGGGGCACCTGGACGCCGGCGAGGCGCCGCATGGTCCAGTAGTACAGGCTGGCGCTGCGGCGCTTGGCGGCCGTGTCGGAACTGCGGTCGCTGCGGACCCCGTACACGATGTCGAGTTGCTGGCCGCGGGCGAGCGCGAGCATCTCGGGCAGCTTCTCCGGCGGATCCTGCAGGTCGGCGTCGATGCTGGCCACGTACTGGCCGGCGGCCCGGTGCAGGCCGGCGGTGAGCGCGGCCTGGTGGCCGCTGTTGCGGCGCAAACGGATGATCCGCAGCTCCGGCCAGCCCCGTCGCAAGCCGGCCAACTGGGCGGGCGTGCTGTCTGTGCTGCCGTCATCCACGGCGACCACCTCGTAGGGCTCGCCGATGCCGTCCAGCACCGAGCGCAGCCGCGGCGCGAGCAGGGGGAGGACCTCCGCCTCGTTGAACATCGGGATCACCACCGACAGCATCGGTGGGCTTGGCCAGGTCACGATTCTCCCTGCTCGAGGCGGGTTCGCCTGCTCTGCTGCGAAGGCTACCGGCCACCAATGGGCCCGCCTCGGGCCGGGTCCGCTCACAGGGCTTGCCTTTTCGTTCGCGCTGCGGGGCTCGCACCCGCTCGCTCCTCGCGCTCACAGGGCTTGCCTTTCGTTCGCGCTGCGGGGCTCGCACCCGCTCGCTCCTCGCGCTCACAGGAACTTCCCAGGTAGACCCCGAGGTGGACTCGGGGTTGATCGCGGGAAGATTGATCGCAGCGACGGCCGTTACGTCAGGTACGCCGTCCGACGAAGGAGTGACGTTTCCGTGCATGGCCACCGCAACGGGCTGAAGACCGCGGTCCTGTTGGGTCTGCTGACATCCCTCATCCTGCTGGTGGGTTACTGGTTCGGTGGCAGCACCGGCCTGGTGATCGCCGTGATCCTGTCGCTGGGCATGAACGCCGCGACCTATTTCTTCTCCGACTCGATCGCGTTGCGGGCGATGCGCGCCCGGCCGGTCACCGAGGCCCAGGCGCCGGCGCTGTACGCCACCGTCCGGTCGCTGTCGACCCAAGCCGGTCAGCCGATGCCCCGGCTCTACGTGTCGCCGGCCGCCCAGCCCAACGCGTTCGCGACCGGGCGCGACCCGGAGCACGCCGCGGTCTGCGTCACCGAGGGCATCATGGGCATGCTCACCGAGCGGGAGCTGCGCGGGGTCATCGGCCACGAACTGTCCCATGTGTACAACCGCGACATCCTGATCTCCTCGGTCGCGGCCGCCCTGGCCGGCATCATCACGATGCTCGCGCAGCTGGCCTGGTTCATCCCCTTCGGGCGGTCCGAGGACGACGACGGCCCTGGCCTGGCCGGGCTGCTCCTGCTGCTGATCCTCGGCCCGCTCGCGGCCGGCGTGATCCAGATGGCGATCAGCCGCAGCCGCGAGTTCCAGGCCGACGCCTCCGGAGCTACCCTCACCAACGACCCGTTGGCGCTGGCCAGCGCCCTGCAGAAGATCCACCGCGGGACCCAGGCGCTGCCGCTGCCGGCCGACGGGCAGTTCACCAGCACCGCCCACCTCATGATCGACAATCCGTTCCGGGCCGGCGGCCTGGCAACCCTCTTCTCCACCCACCCGCCGATGGAGCAGCGCATCGCCCGGCTGCAGGAGATGGCCCGCTCGGCCGGCCCGGTGCAGGTGCAGCCGTGAGGTCCGCCCGGTAACTAATCGCTGGCGTCCGCCGAGCCGCCCACGTTACGGTCGGCTCGGCAGCCGGTCGTTACCGCGGGGAGGTCGGGCCGTGGCCGCTCTCACCCGTTACCGGACCGTGTGGCGCCTGCCCGGCGCGCCTTCGTTGCTGGTCACGAGCGTCGTGGCCCGTCTGGGTCTCGGCATCACCCTGCTGGCGATGCTGTTGCTGATCGCCGACGCCACCGGTCGCTACGCGCCGGCCGCGGCGGCCGCCGCCATCTACGCGCTCAGCGGAGCGGCGGTCAACCCGTTCCTCGGGCGCCTGGCCGATCGCATCGGCCCGGCCCCGGTCCTGCGGGTCACCGCGGTCGCCCACCCGCTGGCCCTGCTCGGCCTGCTGGCGGCCACCGCGCGACCCGGTCCCGTGATCTTCGTCGTGTGGCTGGCCGCTGGCCTGGCTGGAGCTACCTACCCGCCGCTGACCGCCGCCGTACGCGGTGCGTGGAACGCGTTGACGACGGCCCAGACCGGACGCCTGCACCTGCGTACGACGGCGCTGGCCGCGGAGTCATCGCTGCTGGAGATCGTCTTTGTCGCCGGCCCGATGCTGGTCGCCCTGCTCATCGCGATCGCGTCGGCGGCCGCCGCGATCGTCGCCTCCGCCGTGGTCACCTTCGTCGGCACGCTCGCGACCGCGGCCAGCCCAGCCCTGCGGGCCCGCTACCGGCCGCCCGACCACACTCGTACCCGGGGATTGGGTCCGCTCGGGGTGGCCGGGTTCGCGCCGCTGCTGGTCTGCGTCGCCGGGCTCGGCGTGGCCTTCGGTACGGCCGGCGTGGCGGTGCCGGCCTACGCGGCGGCGCACGGCTCGGCGCGGGCCGACTCGGTCGCTGGTGTGCTGCTCGGGGTGTGGGGGATCGGGAGCACCATCGGCGGTGTGTGGTTCGGCACCCGCCGGCTGGTGATGCCACTGGCCCGCCAGTTCGGCGTGCTGCTCGCCGGGGTCGGGTCGAGCTTCGCGGTGCTGGCGCTGATGCCGTCGGTGATCGCGCTCGGGGTGACCCTGTTCCTCGGCGGACTCACCGTCGCCCCCGCGCTGACGGCCGGCAACGCTTTGGTCGGGCGGATCACACCCGAGGCGATGCATACCGAGTCCTACACCTGGGTGATCACCACCTCGGTCGCCGCCAGCGCGCTGGGCGCCACCGTCTCCGGGCTGCTCGTCGACCACGGCCAGTTGGAGCTCTCGTTTGTGGCGGCCGGTGCCGCGGTGGCCGCCGGCGCCCTGGTCGCCGCCTGGCCGAAGGGCGCGGTGGCCCGGGCCGACGCGTGCGCCGCCGCCTGGACCTGAGCGTGCCACAGTGGGGCCGCCCACGGCTGGTTCTGATCCGCCATGCCATGCCCGCGTTCGAACCGGACGTGCCGGCGCACCGTTGGCCGCTGTCGCCGGCTGGCCGGGCCGCCGCCCGCGCACTCGTCCTGCCGGTCGGGGCGTACCTGGCCGCCAGCTCGGAGCCGAAGGCGTACCAGACGCTCGCCCACGCCGGTCCGGTCGCGCTCGACCAGCGTTTCGGCGAGGTGACGCGCGTGGATGAACCGTGGGACGGCCGGTACCGGGAGCTGCGGCGCGCGTACGTGGACGGCACCGACCACGTCGGGTGGGAGCCGCGCGCCGCCGTCGCCGCCCGCTTCGACGCGGCCATCACCGATCACCTGACCCGGGCGCGGGGCAGCGTGTTGGTGGTCGCGACGCACGGGATGGCGATGACGGTGTGGCTCACCGCCCGGATCGACCTGCGGTCACCAGGCGAGTTCTGGGCCGGGCTCCAGTTTCCGGACGCGATCGAGGTCGACCTGTCCTCGGGCCGGGCCAGGCCAGCTAGCGGTAGTTGGTGAACTGCACACGGCGACCCTGTGACCAGGCACGACATGGCCGGTGTCGCCGCTGAGCAGGCAGGACACCTGTCACCGTTTCCCGTTGTCTTTCGGCGTTACTCAGCCTGGTCTGTGCCGAAAGGTGCCCAACGATCTTGGACATTCTTTTGAACAGGTCCAGTTATCGGGCTAGTCCCCGATGCTGAGGTCCACCTTCCCAGCGAGGTCGGCTTCGCGGAAGCGCACGACGCCGCGGTGGCTGACCTCGATGCCGTAGAAGCCCTTGCCGGCCGGCACGTCGACGGTAAACGGAAGACGACACCGGGTGCCAGTCTCCAGCACCCCGGGCTCGAGTGCGGACAGGGCCACGGTGACGCCGTCGGGTCCGCTCACGGTCACCTGCGCGCCGGCGCGCAGGTCGGCGTAGCCGCCGGTGCCGTAGCACGCAAACGAGGGCCCCCGCCGCGGGAATCGTCGGGGGCACTCGCGCTTCTGGGAGGTAGGACCCGGTTACGTGGTGGCCTCAGCGGCAACTTTCTCGAACATGACCGGCTGAAACCAACCCCGAGGAACGTACTCGCCGCACCGCTGCAGCGAAGACCACACCATGCCGATGGTGGAGTCCGAGTGGATCTCCTGAGGCGTTTCGCGGAGCGGGTTCCAGCCTCGGCGGACCTTGGCGACGACGGCGAAGAGGAACGCGAAGCCGTAGCGCTCCAGCGGGTTCGGAATGACGATGAGGCATGGCGCAGGGTCGTTGAACGCCATGCGACGAGCGACGGTCACCACCCTGTCCTCGTCGAGGGCGACCATAATGCCCATCTGGGGAGTCCATCCGGCGTTCTTGAGGAACCTGCGAAACTTTGGGTCTCCCCTTCGTCCACTCTGACCGCCTGGTTGATGCCGAAGTACACGAGGACGGATGTCGCACGGCGGTAGAACCGTGTGAGGCCGAGCCGATGGCCTTCGTCGAGGTGGATGCTTGCCGGCACGGACTCGATTCATCCCCGCGGTGGGGGCTCGTAGCATTCGTCGTTGGGGTATATCGCCAGATCGGCTAGCGAACCCCTCCTGGGTGGCCCCTTGGCCTCAGACCTCCGGTAAGTGGGCTCCCGCCGCTTTGTTTAGTTTGATCATGGTTTGAGGGTGTAGCTGAGTGGTCGGGGGTCGCCGGGGATGTGGGCGCCAGTGTGGTTGATTTCGTCGAGGAGCAGGCCGACGGCGAGGCGCAGGCGTGGCGTGTTGGGCTGGTCGAGTTCGACGGTGATCGCTGTTTTCGTGTAGGTGATGGTGCCGCCCAGATGCATGAGGTTGCGGGCGGTGGCGCGGTATTCGTCGTTGTCTTGTAGGTAGGCGTTGAGGTGGTGGGCGAGCCAGTTCTCGGCGTTCGCGGCGAGTAGGCGTAGCACCATTTGCAGGGCGCGGCGGTGGGTGCGGTGGATCGCGCGTTCGGCGGTGGGGTCGATGACGTTGGCGGGCAGTTTCGCCGGCATGTCCTTGAGCTGTGCCGTCAGGTCGTCGATCTGCCGGTCGAGGGTGTGGATGCGCCGCTGCGCAGTGACCGACTGCTGATTGAGCTGGCCGACGGTCAACTCTCGGTCGGTGTGGGCGGCACCGATGCGCTCGCGGTGACGGTCGCGTTCGGCGGTGAGCTGCTTGAGCTCGGCCTTGAGCTTGGTGCGTTCGGGGTTGTCGACCTTGCGGGTGTTGGCCTCGATCGTGAAGTGGTAGTCGGCGAGGAAGTCGATGCCGTAGAAGTCGAGGTACTTGAACAGGTTCTCGATACGCCAGCGGGCGCGCATGAACAGCACCAGGGCGCCCGCGCAGGTGGTGGTGTCGGAGGTGAGGATCTGCAACACGACCCGGCCGTGCTCGAACAGGGTGATCTGCCGGGCGGGGCCGTACTTGTTGATGGTGACGGTCTCGTCGGCGTAGGCGACGGTGACCGGGGTGCGGCGTGGGTGGGTGATCGTGGTGAGGATGGGCAGCCCGGTCGGCGCGGCCAGGGGGGCTCTGCGGTAAGCGATCCAGTGCGCGCCTTCGCCATCGCAGGCTTTGAACGCCTCCGGGTAGGCCCCGCCCCGGTCGAAGCCGAGCAGGATGGGGGCGTCCTTGCCGAGGATCTGCCGTAGTTGCTTGAGGGCGGCGGGCATCGACTTGGCCAGGCTGGACGGTTCGCCGCTGGTGAAGCAGACCGCTCGTCCCTTCGGGTCGCAGATCGTGGTGTCGACCCGGCCGGGCTCGCCGTGGCGGCGTTTGGTGTTCCACCCCGACCCGACCGGCTTTGCGCCGGCGTAGGGCATGAAGTGCTCGTCGACGAAGTACACCCCGGACAGGTTCGGCTCCGCCCGCAGCATCGCCTCGGCCAGCGACCGCTGCACTGCCAACGGGTCACAGGCGTCGGCGATGGCCGCCAGGCGGGGCCGTAGCGTGCGCAGGTCGGGCAGCACGTCGATGCCGGCGACCGGGCCGACCTGGGCGCGGTCGGGGTGCTTGGCCTGCTCCAGGCTGGCGAAGCCGAGTCCGAAGCACACGCTGGTCGCGGTCAGCACCGCCAGGTCGTCGAACCGCACCCCGCCGCTAGGCCCGGCCCCCACCGCCGCCGCCAGGACGGCCTCGGCGTCGGTCAGATCGAAGAACGGATACAGCAGCGTCGCCCCGGCGTAGCGGCTCGTGAACGTGCCGGCACCAACACGGGCCGCCGCACCCTCACGCCCGCTCACGGCGCCTTCATCCACAGTGGACTCAGACGCCGGGACCGCGCCGACCCCGATGCCCGGCTCCCCGGCACCTGCGGTCGCGACACCAGCCAGGTCGATCTCCTCCTGGGCGGCAGACTCGACCCCGCCGACCGCGCGGGTGATGGTCTTGTGCGCCACGTTCAATCGCCGGGCGATCTCGGCCTCCCGCACCCCGGCGGCCTTCCACCCCCGCGCCTGCCGTACCTGCGCCTCGGTCAGTTTCGGCGGCCGGCCAGGTCGGCGGACCAGCCGGGCCGAGCCCTCGCGGCGCACCTGGCCACGCAGCTCCGACCCGTACTCGGGAGTCAGGCCAACCAGCCGGGACACGACATGAACCGGGAAACCCATCTCCGTCAACGAGATCAGCGCAAGGTTGCGCAAACCCACGTCCTCGTTGTCATACGAGGCGAGCACGACATCACCGACCATCAGGAAGGTCCGTCCATCGTGGACATCAACGTGCAGCCGGGCAGGGTCGGGCACACCCTCCAAGATCGACTGGAGTGCCACGGCCGTCACGCAAAGAACTCTCTCACATCCTAAACAGTTTGTCCAGTCACCAGGTCGAAAGAAACCGCAGGTCACGTGACCTGCGGCTCAACTACTTCCGGAGGTCTGGGCCTTGCCCATCGACACCTCCGCGAAGAACCGCGACAGCATATCGACGCAGCGCGACAGTGAGAACTTGATCACCGTCGCCCCGGGCCTCCCCGTTGTTGTGGCCCGACGGGCGGAACAGAGACCGGACGTCATTTGCCGCCGCCAGCGATTCATGGTGGTGGCCTACCCGGCCAGACGCTGCTGGCTTCGGCCACGTCAGCGGACACCAGCGTGAGCCACGCCGCGATTGCCCGGGCAGGTGTCGGGTTGATGTCGGCCACACCTTCCTCGTTGGGATAGCTCCCCCGTCCGGCGACTGGCCCGGTTGCTGTTCGTCTCGGGCAGCGGCGAGCCGATTCACCGGGCATCCTGGTCGCACGGCTGGCTCCGGCTGTGGCTAGCGCCGGCCTGCCCCGAGGATTCGGCTGCTACGGACTTCGCCACTACTTCGCGACGCTTCGGTCAAGACGGTCCGGCTGGGCGCGCGCGACCGGGCGCACGCGGTCGACCGCACTCGCAACCTCGTAGACGCTGCTCTTGGGCATCCCGTCCGGTCTCGCTGTCCCGTCCTGACCTGTGCCCGATCTGTTCCCGCGAACACGCCGGGCCGTTCAGCCGCAGGTCAGGGCAGGCATCACCCGGAGTGTCACCGGTAGTTGGTGAACTGCAGCGCGATGCCGAAGTCGGCCTGGCGGAGCAAGGCGATGACGGCCTGCAGGTCGTCCTTCTTCTTGGCCGTGACCCGCACCTGCTCGCCCTGGATCTGCGCCTGCACGCCCTTCGGACCCTCGTCGCGGATCTTCTTGCTGATCAGCTTCGCCTTCTCGGAGTCGATGCCCTGCACGATCTTGCATTCGATCTTCTGGCCCTTGCCCGACGGTCGAGGATCCCCGGCATCCAGCGCCTTGAGCGAGATCTGGCGCTTGACCAGCTTCTCTTTGAACACATCCAGCGCCGCCTTGACCCGGTCCTCGGTGTCGGCCTGCAGCGTCACCGCGTCGTCGCCGGCCCAGCTGATCTGCGCGTTGGTCCCCCGGAAGTCGAAGCGCTGAGAGAGCTCCTTCGCCGCCTGGTTGAGCGCGTTGTCCACCTCCTGGTGATCGACCTTGCTCACGATGTCGAACGACGATGTATCGGCCACGGGGAATCGCTCCTGGTACGCGTTGTTTGTCGGGTTGGCGGGCGCCGTCTATGGGTAGACGCTACCCGTTTGACGCCTCGCCCCGCCCTACCGCTATCCTTTCGAAGGCCGCCCTGCCGAGCACGGCGGCGCGCCAGGCGGGTTGCCCGAGCGGCCAATGGGAGCGGACTGTAAATCCGTCGCGAAAGCTACCAAGGTTCGAATCCTTGACCCGCCACCAGGTGCACAGACGGCCCCCGACCAGCAACAACGCGGTCAGGGGCCGCTCCGTCTCAGTCCCACTGAGACGAGTCCTAACCGGCTCCTGCCCGCTCGCTGCGGCAAGTACGTGGCAACTGGCTATCGCGATGATGACCGATCTCTCGCCTGGTTCGTCCCGTCGTTCCCGTCCTGGATCCGCTGCGGATGGTGGGATCCGGCAATCAGGGAGGCATGACTGAGTCCATTCAGATTCGTCGATGATAAAGATCCGGCGCGACCGGCGCCGTCTGTCCCTCGGTCGTGTCCGGTCAACTTCCCTCGAAGGGGTCCCTGTCGTCTCGTGCGTCCCTGCTTGCCACGATCGCTTGACGCAGCTTGACCAACTGCTCGCCGGGCGCGTAGAACCGGCCGCGGGCCTGTCCGCGAGCGACCAGGGGGCCAGTGCGCACCAGCTCCGCCAGGTCCCGGGCTGCGGTCTGCGCCGTGATGTCTTCGTCACCCACTTGCTTGAGCCCCGCCCGGTAGGTCGAGTTCCGCACCCGCAAGCCGGACACGGCATCGAACATCGCGAATATAGTGCGCTCCGGCAGTTGGCTGTGGGCGGCAATGCGTTCGAGTTCAACCCAAAGCCGCTCGGCCTCTTTGACACGACGCAGCGTCGTTCGTGCCTGCCGCAAGTGGGCCGTAAGGGTAAACCTGAGCCAGGGTCGCGCATCGCCGGCCGGATTCCACTCACCTTGCCCGACCTGGCCTAACACCGCGTAATACCCATCGGTGTTCGCGCCAAGGTACTCCTCAATGCTCATGAACACCGGTGAGAGCACACCGCCGCGGGCGAGCACGAGGCTTTGGGTACAGCGAGCCATGCGGCCGTTTCCGTCGCGAAACGGGTGGATCATCACCATGTTCAGGTGCGCCATCGCGGCCCGAACAAGCCGTGGTTGCCCATCGTCGTGGTTCAGCTGGTCCACCAATTCGGTCATCAGCTCCGGCACTGCCGACCGATCTGGGCCCTCGTAGACGATCTCCCCGGTCTGCTCCCGGCGTACGAAGATCGTTCCCGGCCTCCACTTGCCTGGGTGGTTGGCTAGGGCATAACTCGTCATCATGAAGTGCAGAGACTTGATCAGCTGAGTGGAGTAGGCGAAGTCCTCGTCTGGCTCGGTGGCCAACTGCAGCACGTAAGTCATGGCATCTCGGTAGCCTGCCAAGGCGAGGCGGGTCTCCGCGTCTGCATCCAGCGGCTCCTCGCCCAAGGCAACGGCTGCGGCATCGTCAAGCTTGGCCTCGTACCCTTCGATGCTGTTGGAGCCCTGGATGGCGCGCGCGAACGCCAGCCGGCGCAAGTTGCCGATCCAGCGACGCGGCTCGTGGAGATTGAGGCGAAGTTTGTCCCTTAGATCGTCGATCGTGCCGAGTACCCGCTGTTCGGACTCGCCAGCGGACGGTGTGGCGTACAGCATGGCCGCCCCCTCTGACCGATTGATTCGTACTATCCGTCGCTATGATTGATAGTACCACTCATGATGATGGAAAGCTATACTCATGATCAAGGCTGACTGGTATCAATGAGACACGCTATGCGGGATCCTTGACCAGCGTTCGCTTGCCCGCTCCTGAGGAGGGCCCGCGCCTGGCGTCGGCGCGCTACGCCCCGGTCTGACCACGCAGACGGCCGCGGACATCGCCGGCGTCATGCAGCGTCTGGGTCAGGGCTCGCCAGAGCTGTCGAGTGGCCCGGGACCCGGCGTCGGCGGGCCCTCATCGGTCTGAAGATGTCGAACGAAGAGATACTGATGGATATCGATGTCAACGCGAGCCTATGACGCGTCCCGAGCGGATCGGCTTTCCAACCGGAGGGGCTGCGGCGGGTTGTGCCGCTGTCGACGCTCATCCGGAACGCCGCCATCAACGCAGGGTCCTCTGTGGACATCGGCGAGGCACGGCGGAGCGTCGACCTAACCGGCTTCGACGATTGCCTTCAGCCCGTCGAGCATCGTCTGCCAGTTGGCGGCCGAGTGTTCGGCCTCCTCGGTACTGCTGTTGTTGTCCTGGCTCAGCCGTACGTGGGTGTGTTTGCCGGAGCTTTGCAGCTCATAGGTGACCGTGTGGTAGTTGGACGGCTCGTCCGGCTGTCCGGAGAGCGGGCTGAAGTGGGTAACCTTGAGCCGCCGTCCGGGCTTGACCTCGATCACCTCGCCCTTGTCTTCGAACTGTCGGCCGTTGTACTCGCCCCGCCACACGATCGGGCTGCTCGGCTTCCAGTCCGTGTCGACGCGGGAACCGAACATGTACTTTTCGATCTCGTCGGGGTCGGTGAGGGCTGTCCACACGCGTTCTGGCGTGGCGGCGACATCGACGGTGGCCGTGGCAACCTTGCCAGTCATGTGAGTCTCCTCTAGCGTGTCGTCGCGGTTGAACGCTGCCGTCACTTCACTCATACCCCCGTTTGCCGCACCTATGCCGGGTTTCCCGCGCAGCGCACGTCACCAGGTGTCAGTCGTCTTTGGCGGGCAGGCGAGCGTACTGGCTTGCCGCCACGTCAATGATCGGTTCGACAGGCGACGTGGGTTGGTATCGGGTGACGATCATCAGAAGGCTTCCTCGTACCGCGGTCGCGCTGCCGAGGAACCCTCGCGCGTCAAGCGCGGTGTTGGACACGTACACATGGCCGCCGGCGAGTTGGGCCGGCGGCGTCGCCTGGTCGAAGAAGCCTGGGGCGAAAGTCTCATCCAGGGTGTCCTGGTACGCCTGCGCGTTGTGCGGAGAGGCGAACTGGAAGAGCCGGATGATCACTTCGGCGGCGCCGTCGCGCCACTGCACGACCGCGCCCCGCTGGTAGCCGAAGCCCTGTAGCTGGACCTTGGCCTCGGCCTCCGGATGGGTGATCAGCGCTGCCTGGTCCAACCACAGCACGCCGTCCGCGCTGATCGGATCCGCTGGCGGCTGGGCCGTGGCCGGCCGGGCCAACAGAAGCTGGCGCAGGTCGCCGGTGTACCCGCCGGCGACCGGCGTTTCGGCGGGATGGCTGCCCGACGGCGAGGCCGCATGGTCGGGCTGGCGGGTTGACCGGAGGATGGCGGCGGTGATCGCCGCGGCGAAGACCACCAGGACCACGGCGACGACCACGCGGGCACGTCGGCGCGGTGGACGGGGCGAGGTGCCGGACCCGTCCGGTCCGCCCGGGTGCTCCGGTGCCCATGACGGTCGATTGGCCGACCCCATGCACGTCCCTTCGGCTATGTCGACCCTGCTGCTGGCGAGCGCCACCATCGTGCTTGAACTCCTCCGAGCTGGTCAAACACGGTTCGTATGAGCTACCCGACGGCATCGACGACGATGAGTGTCGTATCCGAGCTGCCAGCTGCCCGTGCGTTTGTGCGGGTCGCAGGCCTGGCTCGCCCGGGGCACAGCGCAGACCGTCCGGCCGGGCGCACGTTCGTGCGGAAATTCCTGGACTGCGGGGCTGGGTCGGGCATTCTTGGCAGAAACCGTACGATCGTGCGGATCCCGGCCGGGAGGGGCGGTGATGAAGATCGAGCCTCGACCGGAGGACATTTTCGCAGGCGTTGTCCGGTCGCGCCGGCGACACCTGGGGTTAGGCCAGGCCGAGCTGGCCGAACTGGCCGGCGTCTCCGAACGGTTCGTGTACGCGCTGGAGAGCGGCAAGCGCTCGGTCCAGTTGGACAAGGTCCTCGCCGTGCTGTCGGCGCTGGGCCTGCACTTTGAACTCCATCGAGGCGGTGCCCGGCACATCGGCTCGAGCGCCGATCTGGCGTCGCGATGACCGCCCCGGGCGACGACGACCTGGAACAACTCCGCACCGTCGAGTACTGTCCTTAACGGACATATACGTATTTAACCAATGGGTCGGTGCGACCCGACCGTCCGGCGTAGCGAATACCGGGACGAACGGTCAGAGTTCGGAACGGGCTGGCGTTCCCAGCCGTCCGGAGGGTGCACTCCTGGCTCAGGTTGTGGCACGATCCTACTGACCCGCACCGTGAGCGGGTCTGAGGGATGGAGCGGCGACATGCGTCCGGGCAAGACTGGCAAGGGCAAGCGAATCGCGGTGCGCATCGCGTTGGTGCTCAGTCTCGGCGCTGTCCTGGCCGGGGCCTGGGTCGCCATTGACGAACAAGTCGGCAGTCAGGACGCGATCTGGAGTTACACGCCTCAGCACTGAGTCGTGACTTAGGAGCGTGGACAACCGAGCCGGTGCAGCGGCACAACTGAGCGGGTGATGGTGCGGTGATCCGTCAGAGGTCCGGCGGTCACCGGCAAGAGCTTGCCTGGTTGATGACCGTTCCGGTCGCCGCCCTCGCCGTTGCGCTGGCCGCGCCGCTGGCCATGAAGGCGCCCTCGCCCGCGTACCACTGGCCCGTCGCCGCCATGTTCTTCGTGCTCTTCGTGGCCGCGCACGCGACCGTACTGCAGCTGGAAGTCCAGCGGCACGCGGTGACGCTGGTGCTCTCCGAGATCCCGCTGGTGCTGGCACTGTTCTATCTACCGCCGCTGGAACCCATCGTGATCCGGGTGTTGGCGCTCATCGTCGTCCAGCTCTGGCAACGGTTCTCGGTCGTCAAGCAGTTCTTCAACGCCGCGGTCCTGGCGCTGTCCACGACCACGGCGAGCCTCATCGTCTCGGCCAGCCATCCAGACGGCGTACGGTCGATGGGGGTTGGCCCGCTGACCTGGCTGTTGCTGAGCGCAGCCGTCGCGGCCAGCACCTTCATCTCGGTTATGGCGGTCATCGGGGTGATCTGGCTGGTCCAGGGCCTGCCGCCGGCGGCGAGCGTGCTGCGGACCCTGATCTCGGCCGCCATCATGGCCGCGGTCAACATCACCATCGGCTTGATCGTGCTGCTCGTCATCCAGGTCCAGCCGTGGTCGGTGCTCCTGCTGCTCGGGCTCGGTGCCGTCCTGGTTGTGGTGTACCGGTCGTACGCCCAGTTTGTCGTCCAGCACCGCAGTCTGTCCGAACTGTACGAACTGACCCGGGCGATGGGCGACGCGAGCCGCGACGGGACGCTGCCCGACGTGCTGCTGGTACGGGTGCGCGAGCTGCTCAACGCGGAGTACGCCACGCTGTGGCTGCCAGCCAACAGCCGCTACCCTGAGCTGCTGCTCAGCGCCCACGTGAACTCGCCGGGGCTGCTCGACGTCAGTAACACGCCCACGGTGCTGCGCGACCGCGCGGTCCGCGACGGCGCCACCGTGGTGGTCGGACCCAAGATGGGCGACCCCGGCCTGCGGGCGCTGATCCGGGAGCGGGGGGTCAAGGACGCCATTGTCGTTCCGCTGCGCTCCGGCTCGGCCGTGATCGGCCTGCTCGAGGTGACCGGCCGGCTCGGTGATCTGTCCCAGTTCACCCCGGCCGATGTCCGGCTGCTGGAGACCCTC
This sequence comes from uncultured Actinomycetota bacterium, assembly GCA_963753485.1. Lineage (GTDB taxonomy): Bacteria > Actinomycetota > Actinomycetes > Mycobacteriales > Micromonosporaceae > CAWDLX01. Next base: position 99,021 of record CAVWCL010000002.1, read on the forward strand.
GCGGCCCAGGCGGCGGTGGCGGTGGAGAACTCCCGCCTGGTCGACCGGCTCCGGTTCGACGCCTACCACGACGTGCTCACCGGGCTGCCCAACCGGCGCCGCGTGCTGGCCCTACTGGAAGAGGCGGTGAAGGTCTGCGCCCCCGACGAGGTCGTCGCGGTGCTGCTCTTCGACATCGACGGCCTGCGTACCGTCAACGACTCCCTCGGCCACGACGCGGGCGACCGGATGGTCCGCGAGGTCGCCGCGCGGCTGCGCCGGTTCGCGCCCGCCGCCGCCCAGGTCGGCCGGGCGGGCAGTGACGAGTTCGCACTCGCCGTGCGGCTCAACGACGCCGACGAGGCAGTCCGGCTGGCGGTGCGGCTGCGAGCCGCGCTGCAGGAGCCGATGGAGGTCGACGCGATCACCCTCGATGTCGATGTCGCCGTCGGCATCTCGGTGCACCCGGAGCACGGCATCGAGGCCGAGGTTCTGATGCGCCGGGCCGACCTCGCCGTCCAGGCCGCCAAGCAGTACGCCGACCCGGTGCACCTGTTCCGCCCGAGCCTGCAGGCCCGCTCGACGCACCGCTCCGGTCTCGCCGCCGAGATGCGCCGGGCGCTGGAGTCGGGCGAGGTGGAGGTCTACTTCCAGCCCAAGGTGGCGCTGCGCGACCGCCGTGTGGTCGGCGTCGAGTGCCTCGCCCGGTGGGATCACCCGACCCACGGGCAGGTGCCGCCGGCGGAGTTCGTCGCGGTGGCCGAGCACACCGGTCAGCTGAACCGGCTCACCGACGTGGTGCTGCGGGAGGGACTCGGCCGGGCCCAGCGCTGGCACGAGGAGGGCCGGGCGCTGCCGGTGGCGGTCAACCTCTCGGCCCGTTCGCTGATCGACCCCACCTTCCCGCAGCGGATCACCGCGCTGCTCGACGAGTTCCGGGTGCCGGCCGAGCTGCTGACGCTGGAGATCACCGAGGACGGCATGGTGGGTGAGCCGGACCGCCCGATGTCCACCCTGCGCCGCCTGCACGACCACGGTGTCCGGCTCGCCGTCGACGACTTCGGCACCGGCTACTCCTCGCTGTCGTACCTGCGCCGGCTACCGGTTGACGAGGTGAAGATTGACCGGTCGTTCGTGCAGGGGATGGCGACCGACGCCGGCGACCTGGTGATCGTGCGGGCGGTGGTCGACCTAGCCCGCCACTTCGGCCTCGTGGTGGTGGCCGAGGGCGTCGAGAGCGAGATGACTGTCACCCTGCTCGAGGAGCTGGGCTGTGACATCGGGCAGGGGTTCCTGTTCAGCCGGCCGCTGCCGTTCGAGCGGCTGGAGGCGTGGCTCGCTCTGCAGACCGAGCCGATGGAGCCCCCGGTCGATGCGTCGGTGGCCTCCCCCGATGGCGAGCCGGCCGGGCAGGCGCGGCGGCTGCGGGCGGTGCCGTAGCGATCGGCCGCGATCCCGGGTGCGTGCGGCCGAGGGATCTGGTTTCCGTGCCTCACCAGGCGCCGTGTACTCTTACCCGAGCGTTTCGCGTGCCCCCTTAGCTCAGTCGGCAGAGCGTCTCCATGGTAAGGAGAAGGTCTACGGTTCGATTCCGTAAGGGGGCTCGGAGACCGGCGAAGATCGCCAGTCGCGGCGGCGGTGTAGCTCAGTCGGCAGAGCAAGCGGCTCATAATCGCTGTGTCGCCGGTTCGATTCCGGCCACCGCTACTCACGATCGTGGACGGTGACGGTGGCCGATGGCCAACCAGACCCGTCCATGATCGCCAATGGACAGCACCGAGCAGAGAAGGGCAGCCGCCGTGGCCAAGGCGACCGACATTCGACCGAAGATCACCATGGCGTGCGCGGAGTGCAAGCACCGCAACTACATCACCAAGAAGAACCGGCGCAACGACCCGGACCGCATCGAGCTGAAGAAGTTCTGCCCCAACTGCGGCAAGCACACCTCGCACCGCGAGACCCGCTAGCCGCCCGGGCGTCGCCGGACATGCCGCTCGATCCGTCCTTCGCCGGTCGCGTCTACCCACCCTCCGAGCCGTACGCGGTCGGCCGGGAACGCATCCGGGAGTTCGCCGACGCCATCGGAGCGGAGGATGCCGCATACCGGGACCCGGCCGCGGCCGCGAAACTGGGCTACCCCGACGTGATCGCTCCGCCCACCTTCTCCATCCTCATCAGCAACGAGGTCAACCAGGTCATCGTGCGGGACCCCACCCTGCAGATGGATTACTCCCGGGTGGTCCATGGCGACCAGCGCTTCGTCTACAGCCGACCGGTGTGTGCCGGCGACCGCCTGGTCAGCGTGATCACCGTGGAGGAGGTCAGGTCGCGCGGCGGCCACGACTTCATCACCACCCGCACCGATCTGGCCACCGAGGCGGGCGAGCACGTGGTCTCCGTCTGGTGCCGGCTCGTGGTCCGGGGCGAGTCGTGAGCGCGAGGAGCGAGCGGGTGCGAGCACCGCAGCGCGAACGAAAGGCAGGACCGATGAGCGAGCATTTGATGGCCGGGGCGGCGCTGCCGGCCCAGACCTACCAGGTGACCCGGTACGACCTGATCCGCTACGCCGGCGCGGCCGGCGACTTCAACCCGATCCACTGGAGTGACCGCCAGGCGCGCGCGGTCGGACTGCCCGGCGTCATCGCCCACGGCATGTACACGATGGCGCTGGCCGCCCGGGCCATCGCCACCTGGACCGGGGACCCCACGTCGATCGTGGAGTACGGGGTGCGGTTCACCCGGCCGGTGCCGGTGCCCGACGACGACCTCGGCGCCGAGGTGACCGTCGCCGGCGAGGTCAAGTCGGTCACCGACGGCCTCGCTCAGATCGAACTGACCGTCACCAGCGGGGGCGAACGGGTGCTGGCGGCCGCCCGGGCGAAGGTCACCGCCGGCTGAGCCCGGATTGGGCGAAGCACCCGGCTACCCGTACACTGGTCGCCCGTGGGGTGATTCACCTCCATGCCGGTGTGCCCATCGCCGGCTGGCGGTCGCCCGCCCAGGGGTGTGGCGCAATTGGTAGCGCAGCGGTCTCCAAAACCGCAGGTTGCAGGTTCGAGTCCTGTCGCCCCTGCCATCAGATGGTGGAAAATGGTACTGGTAGAACCCGGCGGCGGAACTGACGAAAGAGGGCGAAGTGGCCGATAGAAAACGCGGCAAGCGTTTCGACGACGAGGACGACGTCGAGCGGGGCCGTGGCGGCGACCTCGACGATGAGTTCGACGACGACGACCTTGACGACGAGCTCGACGACGATCGTGACGCTGATGACGACGCGGACGAGGACGCCGACACCCTCACGGTCGCCCGCGGCCGCTCCCGCACCGCGGCGCGCCCCGCGGGCACCCGGACCGTGGCCCGGCCCCGGGACCGGTCGAAGACCCGCGACGATCTGGGGCCGGGCCTGATCGGTCGGCTCATCCGGTTCGTCCGCGAGGTCGTGGCGGAGCTGCAGAAGGTCATCTGGCCCACCCGCAAGGAGCTGCTGACCTACACCACCGTCGTGGTCATCTTCGTCTCCATCGTCATGACCGTGGTGGCCCTGCTCGACCTGGGCTTCGCCAAGAGCATGTTCCTGATCTTCGGCGGGAAGACCACCACCAACCAGTAGCGACAGCCGGCCGGCGGCCGGATGTATGGAAGAGAGCCAGCGTGCCCGAGTACGACGAGACCGGCCAGCGCACCGACACCATGACCGAGGCGTCGGTGAACGGTGAGGCGTCGACGGACGGCGAAACGCCCGCCGCGGGCGAGGCCGAGGAGACCGAGGAGTTCGACCCGGTCGCGGATCTTCGCCAGAAGCTGCGGTACGCGCCCGGCGACTGGTATGTCGTGCACTCGTACGCCGGCTACGAGAACAAGGTCAAGACCAACCTGGAGACCCGGATCACCAGCCTCGACATGGAGGACTTCATCTTTCAGGTGGAGGTGCCCACCCGCGAGGAGGTCGAGGTCAAGAACGGCAAGCGGCTGCAGGTGCAGAACAAGGTCTTCCCCGGCTACATCCTGGTGCGAATGGACCTCACCCCCGAGTCGTACTCGTGCGTGCGCAACACCCCGGGGGTGACCGGCTTCGTCGGCTCCACCGACCGGGCCGACCGCCCGGCCCCGCTCTCCCTCGACGAGGTCCTCAAGTGGCTCGCGCCGGCCGTACAGGCCGACAAGAAGGGCGCCCGCCCAGAGGTCAAGGTGCTCGACTTCGAGGTCGGTGACTCGGTCACCGTCATCGACGGCGCCTTCGCCTCGCTGCCGGCCACGATCAGCGAGATCAATGCCGACCAGCAGAAGCTCAAGGTGCTCGTGTCGATCTTCGGCCGGGAGACCCCGGTCGAGCTCAACTTCAACCAGGTCTCCAAGATCTGACCCAGAACCAGGACGTGTCATGCCCCCGAAGAAGAAGAAGCTGGTCAAGACGTTCACGCTGCAGCTGCCGGCCGGTCAGGCCACGCCGGCGCCACCGGTCGGCCCCGCGTTGGGTCAGCACGGCGTGAACATCATGGAGTTCGTCAAGGCGTACAACGCGCAGACCGAGGGTCAGCGCGGCGACATCGTGCCGGCCGAGATCAGCGTGTACGAGGACCGGTCCTTCTCGTTTGTGCTCAAGACCCCGCCCGCGGCCCGCCTGCTCATCAAGGCCGCCGGGGTGGAGAAGGGCTCCGGAACGCCACACACGGCGAAGGTGGGCGCGATCAGCCGGGCCCAGCTGCGTGAGATCGCCGAGAAGAAGATGGCCGACCTCAACGCCAACGACGTCGAAGCCGCGGAGAAGATCATCGCCGGCACCGCGCGCTCGATGGGTATCACCGTCAAGGACTGAGCCCCGGTGCGCCGACCGCCGGCGCCCGCACGGGCGCCGGTTTCACGTGGGAGGGCCGCGCTGGCCCGCCGAGACCACAGGAGACACCACCATGCAGCGCAGTAAGGGATACCGCCAGGCGTCCGCGCAGGTCGACCGGAGCCGGCTCTACCCGCCGGCCGAGGCGATCGCGCTCGCCCGCACCACCAGCCCGATCAAGTTCGACGCCACCGTCGAGGTGGCGATGCGCCTCGGCGTCGACCCGCGCAAGGCGGACCAGATGGTCCGGGGCACGGTCAACCTCCCGCACGGCACCGGCAAGACCGCCCGGGTCGTGGTCTTCGCCGCCGGCGAGAAGGCGGCCGAGGCCGAGGCGGCCGGGGCCGACGTCGTCGGCAGCGATGACCTGGTGGCCCGGGTCCAGGAGGGCTGGACCGACTTCGATGCCGCCATCGCCACCCCGGATCAGATGTCCAAGATCGGCCGGATCGCCCGGATCCTGGGCCCGCGCGGCCTGATGCCGAACCCGAAGACCGGCACGGTCACCATGGACGTCGCCAAGGCCGTCGCCGACATCAAGGGCGGGAAGATCACGTTCCGGGTGGACAAGCACTCGAACCTGCATCTGATCATCGGCCGGGCCAGCTTCAGCGCCGAGGCGCTCATCGACAACTACGCGGCCGTGCTGGACGAGGTCCTGCGCAGCAAGCCGGCCGCGGCCAAGGGCAAGTACCTGAGGAAGGTCTTCGTGGCCACCACCATGGGTCCCGGCATCCCGGTCGACCCGAACGTCACCCGCAACCTGCACGAGACGGTCTCGGCCGAGACCTGACGCCGGACCCGAAAGCCGGCGACGGGTGAGCCGGGTCGCCGGCGCGGCGTGATTTGCCGCGCCCGCCCCGGTTCTCGTATGATCGATGTGAATTCCACCCACAGACCGCTGGTCACCGCTACCTCTGGGTAGCTGGTCGAAGGCCCTGCCCCGGCAGGCGGCCCGCGCAGGATGGACGGAAGCGACGGCCGAGCCCATCGGCCGGTCCCGCCCCGTGCGCCCTGCGCCGGGGCGTCTTTCGTTGCCGGGCCACCAGCTGCGAGCAACGAGAGGAGGGACATGGCCGACAAGCCGGTCCGGACCGACAAGGCCGCCGCGGTCGCCGAGATGGCGGAGCGGTTCCGGACCTCCACGGCCACCGTGCTCACCGAGTACCGCGGCCTCACCGTCAGCCAGCTCAAGGCGCTGCGGCGCTCGCTCGGCGGCGGCACGACCTATGCGGTCACCAAGAACACGCTGGCCAAGCGGGCCGCCGCGGACGCGGGCATTCCCGGTCTCGACGGCCTGTTCACCGGCCCCACGGCGCTGGCCTTCGTCGCCGGCGACGTGGTGGAGGCCGCGAAGGGCCTGCGCGACTTCGCCCGGACCCACCCGTTCCTGGTGATCAAGGGCGGCGTGTTCGAGGGCAAGCCGCTGACCGCGGCCGAGGTCACCCGGTTGGCTGACCTCGAGTCCCGCGAGGTACTGCTGGCGAAGCTCGCCGGCGCGATGAAGGCGAACCTCAGCAAGGCGGCGGCGACCTTCCAGGCGCCGCTGGCCCAGGCCGTGCGCCTGGTCGCCGCATTGCAGGAGAAGCGCGAGAAGGAGGCGGCCACCACGCCGCCGGTCACCGGTTCACCGTAGGAAAGGACACCGAACACCATGGCAAAGCTCAGCCCGGACGCCCTTCTCGACGCGTTCAAGGAGATGACGCTGCTCGAGCTCTCAGAGTTCGTGAAGCAGTTCGAGGAGACGTTTGACGTGAAGGCCGCCGCGCCGGTCGCGGTGGGCATGACCGCCCCGGCCGCGGGCGCCGCCCCGGCCGAGGCGGTCGAGGAGCAGGACGAGTTCGACGTCGTCCTGGACTCCGACGGCGGCAAGAAGATCCAGGTCATCAAGGTCGTGCGCGAGCTCACCGGCCTTGGTCTCAAGGAGGCCAAGGACCTGGTTGAGGCGGCGCCCAAGGCTGTCCTGGAGAAGGTCAACAAGGAGAACGCCGACAAGGCCAAGGCCAAGCTGGAGGCCGAAGGCGCCAAGGTCACCCTCAAGTAGCCCGCCGGCACCCCCCGGATCCAGGGCGTAGGCACGCGCACCGATGCCTCATCGCGTGCGTTCGCCCTGGACCGACGGGGGCGCGGTCGGCGCCGGTGCGCCCGATTCGTGGGGAGTTATGGGGGTTAACGTATGGTTTGCGCGCGGTTCGGGGTGTCGGGTGGCGGCAAGGGCTTGACGCATAGCGCCGGGGCAGGCACGCTGAATGCCGCAACACCTTCCGTTGGTCTGCGAGGTACGTGAAGCAACCGACCGCGGCGAGGCCGGTACGCCCCGGGTGGCTGGGCCCGGGAAGTCGAGGCGGCCAGCCAACGGAATGGTTGCGCGGGTGCGGCTTGACGGCTACACTTCTCGTTTGCGCTGCCTTCCGACTGTGTCTCCGGCTTGTATGTCCGTTATTGGTCGTTCTGAGCGGGAACCTGTTGGGCTGCACGCGACCCGGCCGTAGCACAAGGTCCTTCGGAAGGACGCATCTTGGCAGCTTCCCGCCCTGCGAAGACCAGCCCCTCGTCGAGCGCGTACGCACCCCGTCGAATTTCTTTCGGCAGGATCACCGAACATCTCGAGGTCCCCAACCTTCTCGCCATCCAGAACGAGTCCTTCGACTGGCTCGTCGGTAATGACGCCTGGGCAGCCCGCACTGCCGATGATCCACACGCCCGCAGTGGTCTCGCCGAGATCCTTGAGGAGATCAGTCCCATCGAGGACTTCTCGGGCACCATGTCGCTCTCCTTCTCGTCTCCGCGTTTCGACGAGGTCAAGGCCTCGATCGAGGAGTGCAAGGAGAAGGACCTCACCTACTGCGCCCCGCTCTTCGTGACCGCGGAGTTCACCAACCACTCCACCGGCGAGATCAAGAGCCAGACGGTGTTCATGGGCGACTTCCCGATCATGACGCCCAAGGGCACGTTCATCATCAACGGCACCGAGCGGGTCGTGGTGAGCCAGCTGGTGCGCTCGCCCGGGGTGTACTTCTCCAAGGAGCCGGACAAGACCTCCGACCGCGACCTGTCGTCGGTGAAGGTCATCCCCAGCCGGGGTGCCTGGCTGGAGTTCGACATCGACAAGCGCGACACCGTAGGGGTCCGCATCGACCGCAAGCGTCGCCAGGCGGTCACCGTGCTGCTCAAGGCGATCGGGTGGAGCAACGACCAGATCCGCGAGAAGTTCGGCTGGTCCGAGCTGATGATGACCACGCTGGAGAAGGACCACATCGCCGGTCAGGACGAGGCCCTGCTCGACATCTACCGCAAGCTGCGTCCGGGCGAGCCGCCGACCCGCGAGAACGCCCAGACCCTGCTGGACAACCTGTTCTTCAACGGCAAGCGCTACGACGTGGCCCGGGTCGGCCGGTACAAGTTCAACAAGAAGCTCAACCTCGACCTGCCGATCACGACCGGGACGCTCACCGAGGCCGACGTCGTGGCCACGGTGGAGTACTTGTGCCGCCTGCACGCCGGCGAGGACGGCTACGAGCCCGACGACATCGACCACTTCGGCAACCGCCGCCTGCGCACGGTGGGCGAGCTGATCCAGAACCAGGTCCGGGTCGGGCTGTCCAGAATGGAGCGCGTCGTCCGGGAGCGGATGACCACTCAGGACGTTGAGGCGATCACCCCACAGACTCTGATCAACATTCGGCCTGTGGTCGCCGCCATCAAGGAGTTCTTCGGGACCTCCCAGCTGTCGCAGTTCATGGATCAGACCAACCCGCTGGCCGGGCTGACCCACCGGCGCCGGCTGAGTGCACTCGGCCCGGGCGGCCTGTCCCGGGAGCGGGCCGGCTTCGAGGTACGCGACGTGCACTCGTCGCACTACGGCCGGATGTGCCCGATCGAGACCCCGGAGGGGCCGAACATCGGCCTCATCGGCGCGCTGTCGACGTTCGCCCGGGTCAACCCGTTCGGCTTCATCGAGACGCCGTACCGCAAGGTGGACGGCGGCCGGGTGACCGACACCATCGACTACCTGACCGCGGACGAGGAGGACCGGCACGTCATCGCGCAGGCGAACGAGCCGCTGCAGAGCGACGGCCGGTTCGCCAACGACCGGGTGCTGGTGCGCCGCAAGGGCGGTGAGGTCGACTTCGTCACCCCGGACGCGGTGGACTACATGGACGTCTCGCCGCGGCAGATGGTCTCGGTGGCGACCGCGATGATCCCGTTCCTCGAGCACGACGACGCCAACCGGGCGCTCATGGGCGCGAACATGCAGCGCCAGGCGGTGCCGCTGGTGAAGGCCGAGGCGCCGCTGGTCGGCACCGGCATGGAGTACCGGGCCGCGGTGGACGCGGGGGACGTGGTGGTGGCCGAGGTCGGCGGCGTCGTCGAGGACCTCTGCGCCGACTACGTGACCGTGCACCAGGACGACGGGCATCGCCGCACCTACCTGTTGCACAAGTTCCGCCGCTCCAACGCCGGATCCTGCGTGAACCAGAAGCCGGTGGTGTTCGAGGGCGACCGGGTCGAGGCCGGCCAGGTCATCGCCGACGGGCCGTGCACCGACGATGGCGAGATGGCGCTCGGGCGCAACCTGCTGGTGGCATTCATGCCGTGGGAGGGCCACAACTACGAGGACGCGATCATCCTGTCCCAGCGGCTGGTCCAGGAGGATGTGCTCACCTCGATCCACATCGAGGAGCACGAGGTCGACGCCCGCGACACCAAGCTGGGTCCGGAGGAGATCACCCGAGACATCCCCAACGTCAGCGAGGAGATGCTCGCCGACCTGGACGAGCGGGGCATCATCCGGATCGGCGCGGAGGTCGTCACCGGCGACATCCTCGTCGGCAAGGTGACCCCGAAGGGCGAGACCGAGCTCACTCCGGAGGAGCGGCTACTCCGGGCGATCTTCGGCGAGAAGGCGCGTGAGGTCCGCGACACCAGCCTCAAGGTGCCGCACGGCGAGACCGGGACGGTCATCGGCGTACGGACCTTCTCCCGCCTCGACGGCGACGAGCTACCGCCGGGCGTGAACGAGTTGGTGCGGGTCTACGTCGCCCAGAAGCGCAAGATCCAGGATGGCGACAAGCTCGCCGGCCGGCACGGTAACAAGGGCGTGATCTCGAAGATCCTGCCCGTCGAGGACATGCCCTTCCTGGAGGACGGGACTCCGGTCGATATCGTGCTCAATCCGCTCGGCGTACCGAGCCGGATGAACATCGGCCAGGTGCTGGAGACGCACCTGGGCTGGGTGGCGAAGACGGGCTGGCAGATCGACGGCGACGACACCACCTGGAAGGCGTCGCTGCGGGCGATCGGGGCCAGTACCGGCCAGCCGGACTCCAATGTGGCCACTCCCGTCTTCGACGGCGCCAAAGAGGAGGAGATCAGCGGATTGCTCGCCTCCACCCTGGTCAACCGGGACGGCAGCCGGATCGTCGGCGCGAGCGGCAAGGCGAAGATGTTCGACGGCCGCAGCGGCGAGCCGCTGCCGGAGCAGATCGCGATCGGCTACATCTACATCCTCAAGCTGAACCACCTCGTCGACGACAAGATCCACGCACGCTCGACCGGCCCGTACTCGATGATCACCCAGCAGCCGCTCGGTGGTAAGGCGCAGTTCGGCGGTCAGCGCTTCGGCGAGATGGAGTGCTGGGCGATGCAGGCCTACGGCGCCGCCTACGCCCTGCAGGAGCTGCTCACCATCAAGTCCGACGACGTGCTCGGTCGGGTGAAGGTGTACGAGGCGATCGTCAAGGGGGAGAACATCCCCGAGCCGGGGATTCCGGAATCGTTCAAGGTACTACTGAAGGAGCTGCAGTCGCTGTGCCTCAACGTCGAGGTGCTCTCCAGCGACGGCGTGGCGATGGAGATGCGTGAGACCGACGACGAAGTCTTCCGGGCCGCAGAGGAACTCGGCATCGACCTGTCCCGGCGCGAGCCGAGCAGCGTCGAGGAAGTCTGACCCGGTGCCCGGGCGGGCCGCGGTCCGCCCGGGTCGCCCCTGAGTCATCCCGTCCACCAACGGGCCGCCCACGAACGAGCCGACTCGAAACAGAGGGATACAGCAAGTGCTCGATGTGAACTTCTTCGACGAGCTCCGTATCGGTCTCGCCGCGGCAGACGACATCCGTCGCTGGTCGCACGGCGAGGTCAAGAAGCCTGAGACGATCAACTACCGCACCCTGAAGCCGGAGAAGGACGGGCTCTTCTGCGAGAAGATCTTCGGCCCCACCCGCGACTGGGAGTGCTACTGCGGCAAGTACAAGCGGGTCCGCTTCAAGGGCATCATCTGCGAGCGGTGTGGCGTCGAGGTGACTCGGGCCAAGGTACGCCGGGAGCGGATGGGCCACATCGAGCTGGCCGCCCCGGTCACCCACATCTGGTACTTCAAGGGTGTGCCGAGCCGGCTGGGTTACCTGCTCGACCTGGCCCCCAAGGACCTCGAAAAGATCATCTACTTCGCATCGTACGTGATCGTGAAGGTGGACGGCGAGGCCCGCCAGCGCGACCTGGAGACGATCGAGGCCGAGATCATCGCGGAGAAGCGGCACGCCGAGAGCGGCCGCGACGCCGAGATCGAGAAGCGGGCCTCGAAGCTCGAGGCCGACATCGCCGAACTCGAGTCCGAAGGCGCCAAGAGCGACGTGCGCCGGAAGGTCAAAGAGGGCGGCGAGCGCGAGATGCGCCAGATCCGCGACCGCGCCCAGCGTGAGATCGACCGGCTGGACGAGGTGCTCGACACGTTCCGCAAGCTCGACACCAAGCAGCTCATCACCGACGAGCTGCTCTACCGCGAGCTGCGCGACCGCTTCGGCGAGTACTTCACCGGCGCCATGGGGGCCGAGGCGATCAAGGCGCTGGTGCAGAATCTGGACCTCGACGCGGAGGCGGACAACCTGCGCGAGACCATCCGCTCCGGCAAGGGCCAGCGGAAGATCCGCGCGCTCAAGCGGCTCAAGGTGGTCGCGGCGTTCCTCAACACCACCAACTCCCCGCTGGGCATGGTGCTTGACTGCATCCCGGTCATCCCACCGGACCTGCGCCCGATGGTGCAGCTCGACGGTGGCCGGTTCGCCACCAGCGACCTCAACGACCTCTACCGTCGGGTGATCAACCGGAACAACCGCCTCAAGCGGCTGATCGACCTCGGCGCGCCCGAGATCATCGTCAACAACGAGAAGCGGATGCTGCAGGAGGCGGTCGACGCGCTGTTCGACAACGGCCGCCGCGGTCGGCCGGTCACCGGCCCGGGCAACCGCCCGCTGAAGTCGCTCTCCGACATGCTCAAGGGCAAGCAGGGCCGGTTCCGCCAGAACCTGCTCGGCAAGCGCGTCGACTACTCCGGCCGGTCGGTCATCGTCGTTGGCCCGCAGCTCAAGCTGCACCAGTGCGGGCTGCCCAAGCAGATGGCGCTGGAGCTGTTCAAGCCGTTCGTGATGAAGCGGCTGGTCGACCTCAACCACGCTCAGAACATCAAGTCGGCCAAGCGCATGGTGGAACGCCAGCGGCCGGTCGTGTGGGACGTCCTGGAGGAGGTCATCGGGGAGCACCCGGTGCTGCTCAACCGGGCGCCCACGCTGCACCGGCTGGGCATCCAGGCCTTCGAGCCGCAGCTGGTCGAGGGCAAGGCGATCCAGATCCATCCGCTGGTCTGCACGGCGTTCAACGCGGACTTCGACGGCGACCAGATGGCCGTCCACGTGCCGCTCTCCGCCGAGGCCCAGGCCGAGGCGCGGGTCCTCATGCTCTCGTCGAACAACATCCTCAAGCCGGCCGATGGCAAGCCGGTGACCATGCCGACCCAGGACATGATCATTGGGCTCTACCACCTGACCCACCGCCGTCCCGGTGAGCTCGGTGAGGGCCGGGTCTTCTCCTCCGACGCCGAGGCCCGGATGGCCTTCGACGCCGGGCAGCTGCACCTGCAGTCGCCGATCAAGGTACGGGTGCAGGAGGTCACCGGGGTCCTGACCGGCGGCCGCGAGCCGTGGCAGCCGCCGGAGGGGTGGGAGCCGGGCGACCCGGTGGTGCTGGACACCACCCTGGGCCGGCTCCTGTTCAACGAGACGCTGCCGCCGGAGTACAAGTTCGTCAACTACGAGATCCGCAAGAGCCAGCTCTCGGCAATCGTGAACGACCTGGCCGAGCGCTTCCCCAAGGTGCAGCTCGCGGCGACCCTGGACGCGCTCAAGTCGGCTGGTTTCCACTGGGCCACCTGGTCCGGAGTGACCATCGGTATCGAGGACGTCGTGGTGCCGCCGCGCAAGTGGCAGATCCTCGAGCGGTACGAGAAGGAGGCCGAGCGGATCGACCGGCAGTACCAGCGCGGTCTCATGACGGCCGAGGAGCGCCGGGGTGAGCTGATCGAGATCTGGACCAAGGCGACCAACGAGGTGGCCAAGGAGCTGGAGACCTCGCTGCCGCAGGGCAACCCGCTCTGGGTCATGATCCACTCTGGGGCCCGCGGCAACATGCTCCAGCTGCGCCAGATCTCGGCCATCCGCGGCCTGGTGGCGAACCCGAAGGGTGAGATCATCCCACGCCCGATCAAGTCCTCGTTCCGTGAGGGCCTGTCGGTGCTGGAGTACTTCATCTCCACCCACGGAGCCCGCAAGGGACTCGCCGACACCGCGCTGCGTACGGCCGACTCGGGCTACCTGACCCGGCGCCTGGTCGACGTCTCCCAGGATGTGATCATCCGCGAGGAGGACTGCGGCACCGAGCGGGCCATCCCGATGCAGGTCGGCCAGCTGGTGGACGGCACCCTGGAGCCGCACGAGCACGTCGAGACGAGCGTCTTCGGTCGGACCATCGCCGACGAGGTCAGCGACGGGAACGGCACCGTCATCGTGGAGCGGGGCAAGGACCTCACCTCGATCCTGGTCGACGAGCTCATCAAGGCCGGCGTCGAGACGGTACGGGTGCGCAGCGTGCTCACCTGCGAGTCCAAGCTCGGCGTCTGCGCGGCCTGCTACGGGCGTTCCCTGCCCACCGGCAAGACGGTGGATGTCGGCGAGGCGGTCGGCATTATCGCCGCGCAGTCGATCGGCGAGCCCGGCACCCAGCTGACCATGCGGACGTTCCACACCGGTGGCGTCGCCGGCGAGGACATCACCCAGGGTCTGCCGCGGGTGCAGGAGATCTTCGAGGCCCGGGTGCCCAAGGGCAAGGCCCCGATCGCGGAGATGTCCGGCCGGGTACGGATCGAGGAGGGCGACCGCTCCCGCAAGATCATCATTGTGCCGGACGACGGCAGCGAGGAGATCGTGCACGACAAGCTCTCCAAGCGGGTCCGCCTGCGCAAGCAGGACGGGGAGCACGTCGACGTCGGCGAGAAGCTCACCGAGGGCACCATCGACCCGCACGAGTTGCTGCGGGTGCTCGGCCCCCGAGCGGTTCAGGTCCACTTGACCCAGGAGGTCCAGGACGTCTACCGCTCGCAGGGCGTGCTCATCCACGACAAGCACATCGAGATCATCATTCGCCAGATGCTCAAGCGGGTGACGGTCATCGATTCCGGTGCGACCGAGTTCCTGCCCGGCCTGCTGGTCGACCGGGCCCAGTTCGAGTCGGAGAACCGCCGGCTGGTCTCCGAGGGCGGCGAGCCGGCCGCCGGCCGACCGGTCCTCATGGGCATCACCAAGGCGTCGCTCGCGACCGATTCCTGGCTCTCGGCGGCCTCCTTCCAGGAGACCACCCGGGTGCTCACGGACGCGGCGATCAATGCGCGCAGCGACTCGCTCATCGGTCTCAAGGAGAACGTCATCATCGGCAAGCTCATCCCGGCCGGTACCGGCATCAGCAAGTATCGCAACATCCGGGTCGAGCCGACCGAAGAGGCGAAGGCGAAGGTCTACTCGATGACCGGGTACACCGAGACCGACTACGGGTTCGGGCCGGCCAGTGGCACCGCGGTTCCGCTGGACGACTTCGACCTCGGCTCGTTCCGCTAGCCAGCGGATCGTGGACGGTGATGGTGGCTCTGGCCGCCGCCACCGTCCACGATCGACTGTTGTGGGGCAGGTCGGCGTGCGGGCGGGGCCGCTGGCGTGATCTGCTGACGCCATGACGTACCCGGTCGGGCCGGCCGAACCCGCGACGGCCCGGCATCCGCTCGACCCCGACCCGGTCCGGTCGACCAAAGCGGTCGCGGTGCTCGTGCTGGGCGTCGTCGCGGTGATCACCGGGCCGCTGGTCGGCGGCTTCGTGCCGGCAACGCTCGCCCTCCTCCTCGCCCGCCAGGCACGGGACGAGGTGACGGCCGCGCAAGGCTTCCTCACCGGCGCCGCTCGGTTGCGCCTGGGCGGGCAACTGGCCTGGATCGGGATCTGGCTCTCGGCCGCGGCCCTGGTCGCCGCGATCGCGGTCGGGCTCATTGTGACGGTCAACGGCGCCGGGCACGACTTCCCGGCCACCTCCGACTGAGCCACTCCGCGGGCGTACCGTTGGACCGCGGCGGCAGCGATTCCCAGGGGAGGCCACAGCGTGGAGGAGGAGAGCGGCGTGACGCCGTGGCGCCCGCCGGAGCCGCCCACCAACGACGCGTGGGTGTCACCGGGCGCGACGCCCGATGCGCCGCTCTACCGGCCGGCGGGATACCCCGCCCCGCCGGAGAATCTGTCCGCCGAGCGGGCACCGGGCGAGCCTCCCGTCTACCACCCGCCGCCCAGCGCCGCGCCCCCGCCGGCCGTCCAGAACCCGGCCGTCCAGAACCCGGCGGAGGCGGTGCCGCCGTCGGGGCCGGCGGCGCACCCCATGCCACCGCCGTACGCGCCGGCGTACGCCATGCCGCCGGCGCCCAGCCGGCGGCATGCCGTGTTGCCCGCCCCGGTGGCAATTCAGCCGGTGCCGGGTACCCCGTTCGCGCTCGCGATCGTCGGGGTGGCGGCGACACCCAGCGGGCCGGCGACCGCGAGCCTGCTGGTGGGCATGGGGTCGATCCTGGTCTCGCTGGTGGTCGGTTGCTTCGGCACCCTCGGCGCCACCGACGGCTGGGGTCCCACCGTCTCCGGCGCGTTCGCCGTGCTCGCCACCCTCGCCGGCGCCGCGGCCCTGGCGCTGGGGCAGGTGGCGCTGCGGCAGGTGCGCCGGGGCGCGGGCAGCGTCACCGGACGGGGACTGGGTATCGCCGGAATCATCTGCGGTGCGGTGGGGTTGTGCTTGACGGCGGTGGCGTTCGTCTACGCACTCGCCCAGGCGGCTTGAGCCGGCCAACGCAAACCCGTCGACCGTACGGGTAGAATGTGACTACAACGGCGTTCAGGCAGGGTGGTGGGTTCCCTGGCGGGACGCTGGGGAGGCCGGCGTCGCGACCGGGACTCGGGATCGGGGACCCGGTTTTGACCCGCGTGGTGGCGATCGGTAGTCTTGCTTCGCGCCTGGGCCTCCAGGCCGATGGTGCGTGCGCCCGCGCCGGCAGACGCAGGCGGGCACTCAACCCCGACGCGTGGTAGCGAGCGTCGGACCGTGAGCCGGGCGACACGCCCGACCGCGGGGGTCGGAGTCCGCTCCGACACGCATCGACAACACCGCTTCACCAGGGAAGAAACACGCAGACGTACCGCCGCCCCGCCCCGGGGAGGCGTCAACAGGGGAGACTCGGAACCGGATGCCAACGATCCAGCAGTTGGTCCGAAAGGGCCGCCAGGCGAAGATGAGCAAGACCAAGACGCCGGCGCTCAAGGGCAGCCCGCAGCGCCGCGGCGTCTGTACGCGGGTGTACACGACCACGCCGAAGAAGCCGAACTCGGCGCTGCGCAAGGTCGCCCGGGTGCGGCTGACCAGCCAGATCGAGGTCACCGCGTACATCCCCGGCGTCGGGCACAACCTGCAGGAACACTCGATCGTGTTGGTGCGTGGCGGCCGGGTGAAAGATCTCCCCGGGGTCCGCTACAAGATCATCCGAGGCTCGCTGGACACCCAGGGCGTGCGCAACCGCAAGCAGGCGCGCAGCCGCTACGGCGCGAAGAAGGAGAAGAGCTGACATGCCGCGCAAGGGCCCCGCTCCCCGCCGGCCGCTCGCGGCGGACCCGGTCTACAACTCGCTGCTGGTCACCCAACTGGTGAACAAGATCCTGCTGCGCGGCAAGCGCTCGCTGGCCGAGAGCATCGTCTACGGCGCGCTCGAGGGCTGCAAGGAGAAGACCGGCTCCGATCCGGTGGTGACGCTCAAGCGCGCCATGGACAACGTGAAGCCGACCCTCGAGGTCCGCAGCCGCCGGGTCGGCGGCGCGACCTACCAGGTCCCGGTCGAGGTGCGCACCCCGCGCCAGACCACGCTGGGCCTGCGCTGGCTGGTGAGCTACGCCCGCGCCCGGCGCGAGAAGACCATGGTCGAGCGACTCACCAACGAGTTGCTCGACGCGAGCAACGGCCTCGGCGCCGCCGTGAAGCGGCGTGAGGACACCCACAAGATGGCCGAGTCCAACAAGGCCTTCGCGCACTACCGCTGGTAGCGCGTACCACCGACGAAACGACGAAGTAGGGAATTATCGTGGCCGCCGCAGACGCCGCCCTCGCCAAGCTCCGCAATATCGGCATCATGGCGCACATCGATGCCGGCAAGACGACGACGACCGAGCGGATCCTGTTCTACACCGGCATCACGTACAAGATCGGCGAGGTGCACGAAGGCGCCGCCGTCATGGACTGGATGGAGCAGGAGCAGGAGCGCGGGATCACCATCACCTCGGCCGCCACCAAGGTCGAGTGGAAGGGCCACCCGATCAACATCATCGACACGCCCGGCCACGTCGACTTCACCGTGGAGGTGGAGCGCAACCTGCGGGTGCTCGACGGCGCGATCGCGGTCTACGACGGCGTGGCCGGCGTGGAGCCGCAGACCGAGAACGTCTGGCGGCAGGCCGACAAGTATCACGTGCCGCGGATGTGCTTCGTCAACAAGCTGGACCGCACCGGCGCCGACTTCTTCCGTTGCGTGGACATGATGATCGACCGCCTCAAGGCGACGCCGCTCGTGCTGCAGATCCCGATCGGGCTGGAGAGCGAGCACGTCGGCGTGGTCGACCTCATCGGGATGCGCGCGCTCACCTGGCGGGGCGAGACCCAGAAGGGCGAGGACTACGCCATCGAGGAGATCCCACCGGCGCTGGCCGACCAGGCGGCGCAGTGGCGGGAGAAGCTCATCGAGACGCTCGCCGACGTCGACGACCAGGTGATGGAGCGCTACCTCGAGGGCGAGGAACTGTCCATCGACGAGATCAAGGCCGGCATCCGTCGGGCCACGATCGCGAGCAAGGCGAACCCGGTGCTCTGCGGTTCGGCGTTCAAGAACAAGGGAATCCAGCCGATGCTCGACGCGGTCGTGGACTACCTGCCCTCGCCGCTGGACCTGCCGGCCATCGAGGGTACGGCGACCGACGGCGAGACCCCGTTGCTGCGTAAGCCGTCGGCGAGCGAGCCGTTCGCCAGCCTGGCGTTCAAGATCCAAACGGATCGGCACCTCGGCAAGCTGACCTACGTACGGATCTACTCCGGCTCGCTCGAGGCCGGCTCGCAGGTGGTCAACTCCACCAAGGACCGCAAGGAGCGCATCGGCAAGATCTACCAGATGCACGCGAACAAGCGGGAGGAGCGGCCGTCGGCCAAGGCCGGTGACATCATCGCGGTCCAGGGTCTCAAGCAGACCACGACCGGCGACACGCTCTGCGACCCGGCGAACCCCGTGATCCTCGAGTCGATGACCTTCCCCGAGCCGGTCATCTCGGTGGCCATCGAGCCGAAGACCAAGTCGGACCAGGAGAAGCTCGGCACCGCGATCCAGCGCCTCGCTGAGGAGGACCCGACCTTCCGGGTCCGCAACGACGAGGAGACCGGGCAGACCGTCATCTCCGGCATGGGTGAGTTGCACTTGGACATCCTGGTCGACCGCATGCGCCGCGAGTTCAATGTCGAGGCGAACGTCGGCAAGCCGCAGGTCGCCTACCGGGAGACCATCCGCCGCACGGTGGACAAGGTCGACTACGTGCACAAGAAGCAGACCGGCGGCTCGGGCCAGTACGCCAAGGTGATCGTCAAGATCGAGCCGCTGGCGATGACCCCGGACGGGCCCACCTACGAGTTCGTCAACGCGGTCACCGGCGGCCGGATACCCAAGGAGTACATCCCGGCGGTGGACGCCGGCATCCAAGACGCCATGCAGTACGGCGTGCTCGCCGGATACCCGCTGGTCGGGCTTCGGGTCACCCTGCTGGACGGCCAGTACCACGACGTCGACTCGTCGGAGATGGCCTTCAAGATCGCCGGTTCGATGGTGCTGAAGGAGGCGGCCCGCAAGGCCGAGCCGACGCTCCTCGAACCGATGATGGCCGTCGAGGTCGTCACCCCTGAGGACAACATGGGCGACGTCATCGGCGACCTCAACTCCCGGCGCGGCATCATCCAGGCCATGGAGGAACGCGGCGGCGCTCGCGTCGTCCGGGCCCTGGTGCCGCTCTCGGAGATGTTCGGCTACGTCAGCGACCTGCGGTCGAAGACCCAGGGCCGGGCAAGTTACAGCATGCAGTTCGACTCCTACAGCGAGGTTCCGACGAACGTCGCCAAGGAGATCATCGCGAAGGCGACGGGCGAGTGAGCGTGAGCGAACGAGTCCGGAGTCGAGCCCAAGGGTTCAGCGAAGGCGACGGGCGAGTGAGCGTGAGCGAACGAGCCCGGAGTCGAGCTCTACAGAACTGTGTGTACCGGGCCTGAGGCATTGCGCCGCAAGACCCAGGAGTCGAGTCCCACAATGACGTCTGCGCATCCGGCGCACGGCGGACGAACAGAGAAAGTCCTGAGGGAGGACACCAGTGGCGAAGGCCAAGTTCGTGCGGACCAAGCCGCACGTCAACATCGGCACTATCGGTCACATCGACCACGGGAAGACGACGCTCACCGCGGCGATCACCAAGGTGCTGCACGACAAGATGCCGGACCTCAACCCGTACACGCCGTTCGATGAGATCGACAAGGCGCCGGAGGAGAAGGCGCGCGGTATCACGATCGCGATCGCCCATGTCCCGTACGAGACGGAGAAGCGGCACTACGCGCACGTGGACTGCCCCGGGCATGCCGACTACATCAAGAACATGATCACTGGAGCGGCCCAGATGGACGGCGCGATCCTCGTGGTCGCGGCGACCGACGGGCCGATGCCGCAGACTCGCGAGCACGTGCTGCTGGCCCGCCAGGTCGGTGTGCCGTACATGGTGGTGGCGCTCAACAAGAGCGACATGGTCGACGACGAGGAGCTGCTCGAGCTCGTCGAGCTCGAGGTGCGCGAGTTGCTGACGAACAACGAGTACCCCGGCGACGAGCTGCCCGTGGTACGGGTCTCGGCCCTGCGGGCGCTGGAAGGCGACGCCGAGTGGTCGGATCGGCTGATGGACCTCATGAACGCGGTCGACGAGTACATCCCGACCCCGGAGCGCGACGTCGACAAGCCGTTCCTCATGCCGATCGAGGATGTCTTCACCATCACCGGCCGGGGCACCGTGGTGACCGGCCGGGCCGAGCGCGGCATCCTCAAGCCGAACGAGGAGGTCGAGATCGTCGGTATCCGGGAGAAGTCCCAGAAGACGGTCTGCACCGCGATCGAGATGTTCCGCAAGGTGCTCGACGAGGCCCGGGCGGGCGAGAACGTCGGCCTGCTGCTGCGCGGCATCAAGCGCGAGGATGTCGAGCGCGGCATGGTGGTCGTCAAGCCCGGCTCGAACACGCCGCACACGCAGTTTGAGGCGACCGTCTACATCCTCTCGCGGGAGGAGGGTGGCCGGCACACGCCGTTCTTCCAGAACTACCGGCCGCAGTTCTACTTCCGCACCACCGACGTCACCGGCGTGGTCACGCTGCCTGAGGGCACCGAGATGGTGATGCCGGGAGACAACACCAGCATGACGGTTCAGCTGATCCAGCCGATCGCCATGGAGGAGGGTCTCAAGTTCGCGATCCGTGAAGGTGGCCGCACCGTCGGCGCCGGTCGGGTCACGAAGATTCTCAAGTAGCAGGGTTGGCCGCGTCCGTCCGGGCGCGGCCAACCGCGCTCCGGCGCTCGGCACCACCCCTGAATTCCGGGGCCGACGCCGGTACGGCATAATGAGCAGGTTGCGTCCGCGGAGCGGTCGCCGGCGCTGTGGCGGGTTCACGCGCCGGAGCCCGAGGTCCTCCGCACCGGCGTCGGCACAGCCCGCGAGGTCTGGGCCGCACCGGCACTCCGACCCGTCGCGGTCGGGACGGCAAGGACGCCCGCAGTGGGCCGTCGAGCCCACGGGCCCATCAGCCTGGCACCGCCGATACCCGGCGGATGACGGCGGAGCGGGTCCGGATGCTCGACACGCCCGACCGCGGGGGTCGGTGACAGCGGTAACTAGCGAAGGAAGCCACCATGGCGGGACAGAAGATCCGCATCCGGCTCAAGGCCTACGACCATGAGGTCGTGGACTCCTCGGCGCGCAAGATCGTCGAGACGGTGACCCGGACCGGCGCGCAGGTCGCGGGCCCGGTGCCGCTGCCGACGGAGATCAACCGTTACTGCGTCATCCGGTCGCCGCACAAGTACAAGGACTCGCGCGAGCACTTCGAGATGCGCACGCACAAGCGTCTGATCGACATCATCGACCCGACGCCGAAGACCGTCGACTCGCTCATGCGGCTCGACCTGCCGGCCGGCGTCGACATCGAGATCAAGCTGTAGGGGCCGTACTCATGGACAGGCAAGTCAAGGGGATCCTCGGCGCCAAGCTGGGCATGACCCAGCTCTGGGACAACAACAAGGTGGTCCCGGTCACCGTGGTGCAGGCCGGCCCGTGCGTGGTCACCCAGGTCCGCACGCCTGACCGCGACGGGTACGCGGCGGTCCAGCTCGCCTATGGTGCGGTCAACCCGCGCAAGGTGACCAAGCCGCGGGCCGGTCACTTCGCCAAGGCGGGGGTGGCTCCGCGCCGGTTCCTGGTCGAGCTGCGGACCACCGACGCGACCACCTACGAACTGGGCCAGGAGGTCACCGCCGATACGTTCGAGGCGGGCCAGCTGATCGACGTGACCGGGAAGACGAAGGGCAAGGGGTTCGCCGGCGTCATGAAGCGCCATGGCTTCCACGGCCTGCGGGCGAGCCACGGCGTCGAGCGCAAGCACCGCTCGCCGGGTTCGATCGGCGCCTGCGCCACGCCGGGTCGGGTCTTCAAGGGCGTGGGCATGCCCGGCCGGATGGGTGGCGTGCGCTACACCCAGCAGGGCCTGACCATCCAGGCGGTGGACCCCGAGCAGAACCTCATCCTGGTCCGCGGGGCCATCCCCGGCCCTAAGGGCGCGCTGGTGCTCATCCGGAGCGCGGCGAAGACGCCGATGAAGAAGGGCGGGGTGCGCTAGCCATGGCCACAGTGGACATTGTCGGCGTCGACGGCGACCCGAGCGGCTCGGTCGACCTGCCGGCCGAGATCTTCGACGTGCCGGCGAATATCCCGCTGATGCATCAGGTCGTGGTCGCGCAGCTGGCGGCCGCGCGGCAGGGCACCCACAAGGCGAAGACCCGGGGCGAGGTCTCCGGCGGCGGCCGGAAGCCCTACAAGCAGAAGGGAACCGGACGGGCCCGGCAAGGCTCGATCCGGGCGCCGCAGTTCACCGGCGGCGGGGTCGCCCATGGTCCGGTCCCGCGCGACTACGCGCAGCGCACGCCGAAGAAGATGAAGGCGGCCGCTCTGCGGTGCGCCCTCTCCGACCGCGCCCGCTCGGGGAACCTGCACGTGGTGGAGTCCTTTGTCGACGGGGAGACGCCGCGGACCAAGGCGGCGCTGGCCACGCTGCGCGCGATCAGCGAGGCGAACCGGGTGCTGGTGGTGCTGACCCGTGAGGACGATCTGAACTGGTTGTCGCTGCGCAACGTGGCGCAGGTCCACCTGATCGCGGTCGACCAGCTCAACACGTACGACGTGCTGGTCTGTGACGACATCGTCTTCACCCGCGACGCGCTGGACGAGTACTGCGCGCCGGGCGGGGTTGACGCCGCGCCGGCGGCGACGGATGAGGAGGCGGAGAAGTGACGACGGTCGCCGACCCGCGGGACGTGATCGTCGCGCCGGTGGTCTCGGAGAAGAGCTACAGCGAACTCAACCGCAACTGGTACACGTTCCTGGTCCACCCGGACGCCAACAAGACCCAGATCAAGATCGCGATTGAGCAGATCTTCTCCGTCCGGGTGCTCACGGTCAACACGCTCAACCGTGAGGGCAAGCGCAAGCGGACCCGCACCGGATGGGGCAAGCGCAAGAACACGAAGCGGGCGATGGTCAAGCTGGCCGACGGTGACCGGATCGACGCCTTCGGCGGACCGGTCAGCTGAGGGGGGAGACGACGATGCCAATCCGCAAGTACAAGCCGACCACTCCGGGGCGCCGTGGCGCCAGCGTGGCGGACTTCGCCGAGATCACCCGATCGACCCCGGAGAAGTCACTGCTGCGGCCGCTGCACGGCCGGGGCGGGCGCAACGTGCACGGCCGGATCACCACGCGCCATCAGGGCGGCGGGCACAAGCGCCAGTACCGGCTCATCGACTTCCGCCGGGTCGACAAGGACGGCGTGCCGGCCAAGGTCGCGCACATCGAGTACGACCCGAACCGGACCGCGCGGATCGCGCTGTTGCACTACGCCGACGGCGAGAAGCGCTACATCCTCGCCCCCAAGGACCTCAAGCAGGGTGACCGGGTCGAGTCCGGACCGGGGGCCGACATCAAGCCGGGCAACAACCTGCCGCTGCGCAACATCCCGGTCGGCACCACCATCCACGCCGTGGAGCTGCGGCCGGGTGGCGGGGCCAAACTGGCCCGCTCGGCCGGAGTCGGGATCCAGCTGCTCGGGCGCGAGGGCGCCTACGCCACCCTGCGCATGCCCTCGGGCGAGATTCGCCGGGTGGACGTGCGCTGCCGGGCGACCGTCGGCGAGATCGGCAACGCGGATCAGTCGAATATCTCCTGGGGCAAGGCCGGCCGGATGCGGTGGAAGGGCAAGCGCCCGACCGTTCGCGGGGTTGCCATGAACCCGATCGACCACCCGCACGGCGGCGGCGAGGGCAAGACGTCGGGTGGCCGTCACCCGGTCAACCCCAAGGGCAAGCCCGAGGGGCGTACCCGTCGCAAGGGCCAGCCCAGCGACCGCATGATCGTCCGACGTCGCTACGCCACGCGCAAGCGTGGTTGATCGGGACCACGAGGAGGGCAAGCCAGATGCCGCGCAGCTTGAAGAAGGGCCCATTCGTCGACGACCACCTGCTCAAGAAGGTGGAGGTGGCGAATGACAAGAACTCGAAGAACGTCATCAAGACGTGGTCGCGCCGGTCGACGATCATCCCCGACATGCTCGGCCACACCATCGCGGTGCACGACGGGCGCAAGCACGTGCCGGTCTTCGTGACCGAGGCGATGGTCGGGCACAAGCTCGGCGAGTTCGCGCTGACCCGGACGTTCAAGGGTCACGACAAGGACGACCGAAAGAGCCGGCGCCGCTAGGCGGCACGCCGAAGGATGAGGGGATACCCGATGGCAACGAAGAGCGAGGCCGTCACGCTGCCGGGCGCGCGAGCGGTAGCGCGGCACGTGCGCATCTCGCCGACGAAGGCGCGCCGCGTGGTGGACCTCGTCCGGGGCCTGCCCGCCCAGGAGGCGCTGACGGTGCTCCGCTTCGCCCCGCAGGCCGCGAGCGAGCAGGTGTACAAGGTGTTGGCCAGCGCGGTCGCCAACGCCGAGAACAACGAGCGGCTGGACCCCGACTCATTGCTGGTACGGGCCGCCTATGTCGACGAGGGTCCGACCCTCAAGCGATTCCGCCCGCGAGCGCAGGGCCGCGCGTACCGCATCCGCAAGCGCACCTGCCACATCACGGTGGAGGTGGAGAGCGTGGTCGTCGCCGCCCCGCCGCGCCGCGCGGCGAAGGCCGCCGCGAAGAGTGCGCCGGCGAAGGCGACCGCGACCAAGGCCGCGAGCAAGGCGAGCGCGACCAGGGCCACGGCCGCCGACGTGACCGAGACCGGCCCGGACGCGGTGAAGAAGGCGCCCGGCGAGAAGGCCACGAAGGCCGCCGGTGAGTCCAAGGTACCCGCGGACGCGGTAAAGAAGGCGCCGGGCAAGAAGGCCGCGAAGGCCGCCGAGGAGGAGACCGAGTAATGGGTCAGAAGGTTCACCCGATTGGGTTCCGGCTCGGCATCTCGACCGACTGGAAGTCACGCTGGTACGCGGACAAGCTCTACCGCGACTACATCGCCGAGGACGTGCGCATCCGCAAGATGATGTCCAAGGGCCTCGAGCGCGCCGGTATCTCCAAGGTGGACATCGAGCGCACCCGCGACCGGGTCCGCATCGACATCCACACCGCGCGGCCCGGCATCGTCATCGGCCGCAAGGGCGCCGAGGCCGACCGGATCCGCAGCGAGCTGGAGAAGCTCACCGGCAAGCAGGTGCAACTCAACATCCTCGAGGTGAAGAGCCCGGAGTCAGATGCCCAACTCGTCGCCCAGGGGGTGGCTGAGCAGCTGTCCAGCCGGGTGAGCTTCCGCCGGGCGATGCGCAAGGCGATGCAGTCGGCGATGAAGAACACCCAGGTCAAGGGCATCCGGGTGCAGGTGTCCGGCCGGCTGGGCGGGGCCGAGATGAGCCGGACCGAGTTCTACCGCGAGGGTCGGGTCCCGCTGCACACCCTGCGAGCCAACATCGAGTACGGATTCTTCGAGGCCCGCACCACGTTCGGCCGCATCGGGGTGAAGGTCTGGATCTACAAGGGCGACGCCGTCGCTGGTCAGGGTGACCAGCAGGCTCAGGTGCCGGGTCGGCCCCGCCGGGACGGCCGCCCGGAGCGCCCGCGCCGGTTGCGCTCGGGCGCCTCGGGGACCACGGCCGGGGGCACCGAGGCCGGCCGCGCCGGCGCGGCGGAGCTGGCCCAGGGCGCACCGGTGGAGATCGCCGAGGAGCCGGTGGTGCCGGCCGTGCCGGCAGAGAGCCAGGAGGGCTGAGCCATGCTGATCCCGCGCAAGCCGCCCAAGGGCTTCCGCAAGCCACACCACCCGGACCGGCACGGCGCCAGCAAGGGCGGCACCCGGGTGGCCTTCGGTGAGTACGGCATCCAGGCGCTGGAGCCGGCGTACGTGACCAACCGCCAGATCGAGGCGGCCCGGATCGCGATGACCCGCCACATCAAGCGGGGCGGCAAGGTGTGGATCACCGTCTTCCCGGACCAGGCGTTGACCAAGAAGCCGGCCGAGACCCGGATGGGTTCGGGCAAGGGTTCGCCGGAGTGGTGGGTGTCGAACGTGAAGCCGGGCCGGATCCTGTTCGAGATGTCGTTCCCGAGCGAGGTGGTCGCCCGCGAGGCGATGCGTCGGGCGATTCACAAGCTGCCGATGAAATGCCGCATCGTGCGGCGCGAAGTGGGTGAGGGCTGATGGCGCAGGGCACACCCGCCAACGAGCTGCGGGAGCTGGGCACCGAGGAGCTCACCGGCAAGCTGCGCGAGGCGAAGGCGGAGCTGTTCAACCTGCGGGTGCAGTCCGCCACCGGACAGTTGGACAACAACCGCCGGCTGCAGGTGGTCCGGCATGAGATCGCCCGGATCTACACGATCATGCGAGAGCGCGAGCTCGGGCTCTCGGCCGAACCGTCTGAGGTGACAGCATGAGTGACGCCAGCACGACCGGCCAGCCCACGGTCGGGACCCGCGGCCGTCGCAAGACCCGCGAGGGGCTCGTGGTCAGCGACAAGATGGACAAGACCGTCGTGGTCGTCGTGGAGGACCGGGTCAAGCACCCGCTGTACGGCAAGGTGCTGCGCCGCAACAGCCGGCTGAAGGCCCACGACGAGAACAACGCGTGCGGCATCGGCGACCGGGTGCTGCTCATGGAGACCCGCCCGCTTTCGGCCACCAAGCGGTGGCGGGTGGTGGAGATCCTGGAGCGGGCGAAGTGATGGCGACGCCCGGCCTCCGGTCGGGCGCGGGTTCCGCCAAGCTCCGGGTCCCCCGGAGAACTGGCAGACAGAGGAGATGGACGTGATTCAGCAGGAGTCGCGACTGCGGGTCGCCGACAACACGGGTGCTCGGGAGATTCTCTGCATCCGGGTGCTCGGCGGCTCCGGCCGGCGCTATGCCGGCATCGGCGATGTCATCGTGGCCACGGTCAAGGACGCCATCCCGGGCGCGGGGGTGAAGAAGGGCGACGTGGTCAAGGCCGTCGTCGTGCGCACCGTGAAGGAACGGCGGCGCCCGGACGGGTCATACATCCGCTTCGACGAGAACGCCGCGGTGATCATCAAGGACGGTGGCGACCCGCGCGGCACCCGGATCTTCGGCCCGGTCGGTCGGGAGCTGCGGGACAAGCGATTCATGAAGATCATTTCACTCGCACCGGAGGTGCTGTAAACCGTGAAGGTCAAGAAAGGTGACACGGTCGAGGTGCTCGCCGGGCGGGACAAGGGCGCCCGGGGCAAGGTAATCGCGGCCTACCCGGACACCAACCGGGTCATCGTCGAGGGCGTGAACCGGGTGAAGAAGCACACCCGCATCAGCACCACGCAGCGGGGCGCGAAGACCGGCGGCATCATCACCCAGGAAGCGTCGATCCACGCCTCGAACGTGATGGTGGTGGACCCGGACGGGCAGCGCAGCCGGGTCGGCTACCGGGTGGACGAGAACGGCCACAAGGTCAGGATCGCTCGACGGTCCGGAAAGGACCTGGCGTGACCGCCGACGCACTCTTCTCCGCGGAGGCGGAATCATGACAACCATGACCACCGCGCTGCCGCGGCTCAAGCAGCGCTACCGGGCCGAGATCGCGGCGGCGCTCACCGAGCAGTTCGGCTACCGCAACCCGATGCAGGTGCCGGGCCTGGTGAAGATCGTCGTGAACATGGGCGTCGGTGAGGCCGCCCGGGACGCCAAGCTGATCGACGGCGCGCTCCGCGACCTCGCCTCGATCACCGGGCAGAAACCGCAGGTACGGCGGGCGACCAAGTCCGTCGCCCAGTTCAAGCTGCGTGAGGGCATGCCGATCGGGGCGAAGGTGACCCTGCGCGGCAACCGGATGTGGGAGTTCCTCGACCGATTGCTCTCGATCGCGCTGCCCCGCATCCGTGACTTCCGGGGGCTGGACGGGCGTCGCCTCGACGGACACGGCAACTACACGTTCGGTCTGACCGAGCAGTCCGTGTTCCATGAGATCGACCAGGACCGCATCGACCGGGTCCGCGGTATGGACATCACCGTAGTGACCACCGCCGCCACCGACGACGAGGGGCGGGCCCTGCTCAAGCTCCTCGGCTTCCCGTTCAAGGAGCTTGCGACTTGAACCGGTGTTTGAGTAAGGAGCTTGCGACTTGAACCGGTGTTTGAGTAAGGAGCTTGCGACTTGAACCGGTGTTTGAGTAAGGAGCTTGCGACTTGAACCGGTGTTTGAGTAAGGAGCTTGCGACTTGAACCGGTGTTTGAGTAAGGAGCTTGCGACGTGAACCGGTGTTTGAGTAAGGAGCTTGCGACGTGAACCTGAATCAGAGCAAGGAGAACTGATGGCCAAGAAGGCGCTGAAGCTCAAGGCCGCCATCAAGCCGAAGTTTGCGGTGCGGGCCTACACGCGCTGCCAGCGATGCGGTCGCCCGAAGGCGGTGTACCGCAAGTTCGGCCTGTGCCGGATCTGCATCCGCGAGATGGCCCACCGGGGCGAGCTGCCCGGCGTGACGAAGGCCTCCTGGTGATCGCTTGAGCACCGTATCGCCGAGCACGGTGGCGCCCAGCACCGCTCCGTTGAGCTCTTTGCCGCAGGCCCACGAACGGGAACCGCGGCAAGAAAGGTACGACCAGACATGACCATGACCGATCCGATCGCCGACATGCTCACCCGCCTGCGCAATGCCAACCAGGCGTACCACGACAAGGTGTCGATGCCGTACTCGAAGATCAAGGCGAACATCGCCGAGGTTCTCAAGGCCGAGGGGTACGTGGCCGCGTGGGCGGTCGAGGAGCCGGCGGTCGACGCCGTCGGCAAGACCCTGGTGGTCGAGCTGAAGTACGGCCCGAGCCGCGAGCGCAGCCTGGCCGGGGTGCGCCGGGTCTCCAAGCCCGGCCTGCGGGTCTACGCCCGCGGCTCGGAGTTGCCACGCGTGCTCGGCGGGCTGGGTGTGGCGATTATCTCGACGTCCCAGGGGCTGCTCACTGATCGGCAGGCCCGTAAGCGAGGCGTGGGCGGGGAAGTCCTCGCCTACGTCTGGTAGGAGGCCGCCATGTCGCGCATTGGTCGCAAGGTGATTCCGGTTCCGGCCGGTGTCGACGTCCGCATCGACGGCCAGACGATCTCGGTCAAGGGTCCGAAGGGTGAGCTGTCCCGGGTGCTCGCGGAGCCGATCTCGGTCGGGCGGGACGGCGACGGTGCGCTCGTCGTCAGCCGGCCCAACGACGAGCGCCGGGCCAAGGAGCTGCACGGCCTCAGCCGTACCCTGGTCGCCAACATGGTGGTCGGGGTGACCGACGGATACCGCAAGTCCTTGGAGATCAACGGAACCGGCTACCGCGTCCAGCAGAAGGGGACGGACCTCGAGTTCGCGCTCGGCTTCTCCCACCCGGTGACCGTGGTGGCGCCGGCCGGCATCACGTTCACTGTGGAACGTCCGACCCTGTTCCATGTGGCCGGCATCGACAAGCAGCAGGTCGGTGAGGTGGCCGCGAACATCCGCAAGATCCGCCCGCCGGAGCCGTACAAGGGCAAGGGCGTCAAGTACCAGGGCGAGGTCATCCGCCGCAAGGCCGGGAAGGCGGGCAAGAAGTGAGCCCGAAGGCGGAGCAGGACCGGGCGGAGCAGGACCGGGCGGAGCAGGACCGGGCGGAGCAGGACAGGGAGGTGGCGCGATGACCGCGACACTGCTGAGGCGTCGCAGCGGGGTGGCCGCGCAGCGGGCAGTGGCCCGGGCTCGGCGACACTTCCGGGTACGCAAGAGCGTCGTCGGCACCGCCGAGCGGCCGCGGCTGGTCGTGACCCGCTCGCTGCGCAACATCACCGCCCAGGTGGTCGACGACGGCCGGGGGCACACCCTGGTCTCGGCGTCCAGCCTGGACGCGTCGCTGCGCGGGGCCGACGGGGACAAGAAGGCCGTCTCGGCGCGGGTCGGCACACTGGTCGCCGAACGCGCCCGGGCGGCCGGGATCAGCAAGGTCGTCTTCGACCGCGGCGGCAACCGGTACGCGGGGCGGATCGCCTCGCTGGCCGACGCCGCCCGGGTGGCCGGACTGGAGTTCTAGTGGTCGGCGCAGTCAGCGAGCTCGCGAGCCCCGCAGCCGCAATCAGAGGACATGGACGGGAAAGGGCGGACGGATAATGCCAGGTCCACAGCGCCGGGGCACCGGATCCGGGAGTGCAGGCAGCGGGCCTGAAAGCGGCCCGCGTGAGGGTGGTGGCCGCGACGGTCGTGGCCGCGGCCGCGACGGCGGCCGCGGCCCCCGCGAGGCGGCCGAGAAGACCCCGCATCTGGAGCGGGTGGTGACCATCAACCGGGTGGCCAAGGTGGTCAAGGGCGGGCGCCGGTTCAGCTTCACCGCGCTGGTCGTGGTGGGCGACGGCGACGGCCACGTCGGCATCGGCTACGGCAAGGCCAAGGAGGTCCCCACCGCCATCGCCAAGGGGGTCGAGGAGGCGAAGAAGCACTTCTTCACCGTGCCCCGGATCGGGTCGACGATCCCGCATCCGGTCACCGGGGAAGCCGCCGCCGGGGTGGTTCTACTCAAGCCGGCCAGCGCCGGCACCGGCGTCATCGCCGGTGGTCCGGTACGGGCCGTGCTGGAGTGCGCCGGCATTCACGACGTGCTCTCCAAGAGCCTGGGCTCGTCCAACCCGATCAACATCGTGCACGCGGCGGTGGCCGCCCTGCGCGCGCTGGAGTCGCCGGAGAAGGTGGCCAGCCGCCGCGGGCTGCCGGTCGAGGACGTGGCTCCGGCCGCGATGCTACGGGCGCGCGCGGGGGTGACGGCCTGATGGCGAAGCTGAAGGTGACCCAGGTGCGTTCCCGGATCGGCGCGAAGCGCAACCAGCGGGAGACCCTGCGCACGCTCGGGCTGAAGCGGATCAACGACGTGGTGGTGAAGGAGGACCGGCCCGAGATCCGGGGCATGATCTTCACGGTCAGCCATCTGGTCTCCGTTGAGGAAGTGGCGTCATGACGATCAAAGTGCACCATCTCCGCCCGGCGCCCGGCGCCCGGACCGACCGGACCAGAGTAGGTCGTGGCGAGGGTTCCAAGGGTAAGAGCGCGGGGCGCGGGACCAAGGGCTCGAAGGCTCGCCGCAACATCTCGGCGGCGTTCGAAGGCGGCCAGATGCCGATTCACATGCGCCTGCCGAAGCTCAAGGGATTCAAGAACCGGTTCCGGGTCGAGTTCCAGGTGGTGAACCTCGACCGCCTGGCCGAGCTCTTCCCCGCCGGTGGCGAGATCGGCCCGGCCCAGCTGGTCGAGGCGGGCGCTGTCCGCAAGGGCCGGCCGGTCAAGGTGCTCGGCGACGGCGAACTCGGCGGGGTCCGCCTGGCCGTCTCAGCGCACGCCTTCAGTGTCGCCGCCCGGGAGAAGATCACGGCGGCTGGTGGCGCTGCCATTCAACTGTAAGAATGTGTATGGCCGGGCGTGACGGTGCCCACCAGCCGCGGGCCGGTGGGCGTCATGATCAACCGGTTGGCCGGGCGGGCCCACGGCGCTGCCCGACGACGACGGATGTTCGGCGGGGCTGTTAGAGTCTGCGAGCGCGGGTCCTCGTCGGTCCGCAGCTGAGCTGCGGCTCCCACCGGCCGGAGCAGCCCGAGAACCGCCCCCGCCGCCCGAGTGATCGGCGGCCGCAAAGCCGCAGGAGGAAGACCGTGCTTACCGCCTTTCTCAGTGCGTTCCGCACGCCTGACCTGCGTAAGAAGCTGCTCTTTACGCTCGGCATCATCGCGGTCTACCGGCTGGGCGCGACCCTGCCGAGCCCCGGTGTCTCGTTCGCGAACGTCCAGGCCTGTATCTCCACCGTCCAGGGCTCGGACACCAACGGCGTCTACACCCTGCTGAACCTCTTCTCCGGCGGCGCGCTGCTGCAGCTCTCGGTCTTCGCGCTGGGCATCATGCCCTACATCACCGCGAGCATCATCCTGCAGCTGTTGACCGTGGTCATCCCGCGGCTGGAGCTGCTGAAGAAAGAGGGCCAGTCCGGAACCGCCAAGATCACTCAGTACACCCGCTACCTCACGCTCGGGCTCGCGGTGCTGCAGTCGTCGGCCTTCGTGGCGCTGGCCCGGTCCGGGCAACTGTTCCAGAACAAGTGCGACCAGTACCCGGTCATTCCGCAGACGAGCCTGCCGACCCCGCTCACGCTGGCGGTGCTGGTCATCACCATGACCGCCGGTACCGGTGTGATCATGTGGCTGGGCGAGTTGATCACCGACCGGGGCGTCGGCAACGGCATGTCCGTGCTGATCTTCACCTCGATCGCCGCCCGGCTGCCCAGCGAGGGCTGGCAGATCCGGTTGGCCAAGGGGTGGAGCGTCTTCTTCCTCATCCTCGCCATCGGCATCGTGGTCATCGCCGCCGTGGTCTGGATCGAGCAG
Source organism: uncultured Actinomycetota bacterium (assembly GCA_963753485.1). GTDB lineage: Bacteria > Actinomycetota > Actinomycetes > Mycobacteriales > Micromonosporaceae > CAWDLX01. Next base: position 131,408 of record CAVWCL010000002.1, read on the forward strand.
GCCCAGCGGCGCATCCCGGTGCAGTACGCCAAGCGGATGATCGGCCGGCGGATGTACGGGGGCACCTCGACCTACATCCCGCTCAAGGTCAACCAGGCCGGCGTCATTCCAGTGATCTTCGCCTCATCGCTGCTCTACCTACCCCAGTTGGTGCTCGGCTTCATGGACCGGTCGAACCCGAGCGGCTTGTACCTGTTCATCAGCGACTACGTGATCAACCCCACCAGCTGGGTCAACATCTCGATGTACTTCCTGCTGATCATCTTCTTCACGTACTTCTACGTCGGGATCACCTTCAACCCGACCGAAGTCGCCGACAATATGAAGAAGTACGGCGGGTTCGTGCCAGGTATCCGGCCGGGCAAGCCGACCGCCGAGTACCTCGACTTCATCCTGAGCCGGATCACCCTTCCGGGCGCGCTGTATCTGGGTATCATCTCGGTCCTGCCGAATCTGTTCATCAACCTGGTGGGAGGCCAGAAGCAGAACTTCCCCTTTGGCGGCACGGCTGTGTTGATCATCGTGGGGGTCGGCCTGGAGACGGTCAAGCAGATCGAGAGCCAGCTGATGCAGCGCAACTACGAAGGGTTCCTGCGGTAGCGCGGCCCGCCGGCGAAGCAAGCGGCCGACGTGCGAGAGACCACAGGCATGAGCGAAGGGTGGTGACGCCGTGCTGAGACTGGTGCTCGTTGGCCCACCCGGAGCTGGCAAGGGAACGCAGGCCGAGTTCCTCTCCTCCCATCTCTCCGTGCCGAAGATCTCGACCGGAGAGATCTTCCGGGAGAACGTCCAGGCCGGTACGGCGCTGGGGGTCGAGGCGCGGCGGTACATGGACAGCGGGGCACTGGTGCCCGACGACGTCACGATCAACATGGTCCGGATCCGGCTCGCGGAGCCCGATACCGGCGGCGGATTCCTCCTCGACGGCTTCCCGCGCACAGTGCCGCAGGCCCGCGCCCTGGACAAGCTGCTCGCCGATCTCGGGGTCGGCCTCGACCTCGTGCTGGAGCTGGTCGTCGACGACGACGAGGTGATCCGCCGGCTCTCCGGCCGGTACACCTGCCGGGGCTGCGGCAAGATCTGGCACGTCACCTTCGACGCGCCGAGCCGTGAGGGCATCTGCGACCGGTGCGGATCCGCGCTCTACCAGCGCGATGATGACAAGGCCGACACCGTCGCCGAGCGCCTGCGGGTGTACGCCCGGGACACCTCGCCGCTGGTGAGCTTCTACGCTGACCAGAACAAGCTGATCGGCCTCGATGCCACCGGGCCGGTCGAGGATGTCACCCTGCGGGCGATCGACGAGCTGCGCCGGTTCCTCGGCTGAGTTCGCATGCACCAGGCATCCCGGCGCCACCTCGACATCCAGTACAAGTCACCGGAGCAGATCGACGCCATGCGGGCGGCCGGTCTGGTGGTCGCGGACGCCCTGGCGGCGATGCGGGACGCGGTCGCGCCGGGCGTCACCACCGCCAAGCTGGACCAGATCGCCGACGAGGTGATCCGGGCCGCCGGGGCCACGCCCTCATTCAAGGGATACCTCGGCTACCCGGCCACCATCTGCGCGTCGGTGAACAGTGAGGTCGTGCACGCCATCCCGGACGTGGCCCACGTCCTGCGCGACGGCGACGTCATATCCCTCGACTGCGGGGCCATCCTGGACGGGTGGCACGGCGACGCCGCCATCACCGTTGCGGTCGGAGCCGCGGACGCCGATCTCATCCGGCTTACCCGGGCGGCCGAGGAGAGCCTGTGGGCCGGCATTCTGGCCGCGGCGCGGGGCGTGCGCTCCGGACGCGGCCGGCTCACCGACATCTCGCGCGCGGTGGAGACCTCGGTACGCCGATCGGGGCGCTTCGGCATCGTGGACGGCTACGGCGGGCATGGCATCGGAACCGAGATGCACCAGGATCCGCACGTGCTCAACCACGGGCGCCCGGGCAAGGGGCCGGCGCTGGTGCCCGGTCTGGTCCTCGCGATCGAGCCCATGATCACTCTGGGCTCCCCGCGGACCGTCGAGCTCGCCGACGGTTGGACGGTGGTCACCCAGGACGGATCCGTCGCCGCCCACGTGGAGCACACGGTGGCTCTGCTCGCCGACGGCGCCTGGGTGCTCACCGCGCCTGACGGCGGCCGCGGGCATCTGGGCGAGCTGCTCGCCTCCCGCGCGGCTTGACCCCGGCCGGCTTCGTTGATCAGGCGCGGGCCCGCCGGATCCGCCAGGCCACGACGATCGCCACCGCGGCGAGGACCAGGGCGGCCACGGCGATCGTGAGCACGGTCGGGCCGCGCGCGACGGCTCCGCCGGAACCGGTTGGCGCGCTGCGGGGTGGGCCGGTCGGGATCAACGGCTCCAGGCTCGCCGCCGTCGATGCGCCGGCAAAGGTGAGCGGGATGCGCACCGGTGGGGCCGCGCCGGGCGCGAACACGGCCAGCACGCAGCCGCGCGCCCGGCAATCGACCGGCCCGAACGCCACCCGCACGGTGAGGGTGACCGGTCCGAAGGCCCCCGTCGGGTCGGTCTGCACGAGCTGGATCCCGCCGGCGAGGTTGCACGCCTGCGGGGTCTGGGTACCGGCGGGACACTCGCCGATGGTGATACCGGCCACGCCGCCCGGGAATCCCTCACCGGAGACCGCGATCTGCTCGCCGTCGGCCAGCTCCGCGCTGGCGGTCACGACCAGCCGGGCACCGGCCGTCGGGCTGACCACTGGCGCCGGGGTGACGGGCGGCGGTGCGTACCGGGGCGGCGAAGGGACCAGGACCATCAGGACGGCGCCGAGCACGGCCGCGAGGCCGGCACCAGACCGGGCCACGCTGCCACCTCCGGTACCCGCACGACTGGGTCCCGTGGAAGTTATGCGCTGGAACGGGGCCGGTCAATGCCGAACACGCCCGACCTCGGGTGCGTTGCGGGCGGTTTGCTGTCGATGACCCGATCGGCGTACACTTCACCGCGGCGCACAGCGTCAACTCCGGCGTGCCCGTCAGCGCTTCAGGCGGCGGTGGCCGGAGCCGCGGCTGGCGCGGGTGGTCCCTCTAACTACCTGCGAGCGATGGTGGGCGCCGGTCCAGTGGACCCTACGTCAGGTAGCGGAGGATATGCCGAAGAAAGACGGTGCCATCGAGATCGAGGGCCGGGTGGTCGAGCCCCTTCCCAACGCGATGTTCCGCGTGGAGCTCGCCAACGGCCACAAGGTTTTGGCCCATATCAGTGGCAAGATGCGGCAGCACTACATCCGCATCCTGCCCGAGGACCGGGTCGTCGTCGAACTCTCGCCGTACGACCTGACCCGCGGGCGGATCGTCTACCGCTACAAGTGACCGGGGTTCGTCGTCCAGACCATGTTCGTCGCCGGCAGGCGCCTGCGCCGGTTCGGCCGCATTCGCACAGTAAGGCATACCGGTGAAGGTCAAGCCGAGCGTCAAGAAGATATGCAACAAGTGCCGGGTGATCCGGCGCCACGGCCGGGTCATGGTCATCTGTTCCGACCCGCGCCACAAGCAGCGCCAGGGCTGATGCCCCGGCACCGCCTATACCGAGTTCCGCTCCAGCCGCGGATGGACACCTTTCTCGGAGGTGCTGACGCGGTTGACCCCCGGTCGGAGGCCGGGGCCCGGGCGCGGCCTGACCGGCCGACCGCCACGGGACGGAGCGGGCGAAGACCTCCGTGGCTCCACGAGGAGTGCAACCACAGATGGCACGTCTAGTCGGCGTGGATCTCCCCCGCGAGAAGCGGATGGAGGTCGCGCTCACCTATATCTTCGGCATGGGCCGTACCCGCGCGGCGCAGACCTTGGTGGCGACCGGGATCAGCCCCGACAAGCGTTCCAAGGATCTCACCGACGACGAGATCGTCCTGCTGCGCGACCACATCGAGTCCAACTTCAAGGTCGAGGGTGATCTGCGCCGCGAGATCGCCGCCGACATTCGCCGCAAGGTCGAGATCGGGTGCTACCAGGGCATCCGGCACCGCCGTGGGCTACCGGTCCGCGGGCAGCGGACCCGGACCAACGCCCGCACCCGCAAGGGCCCCAAGCGCACCGTGGCCGGCAAGAAGAAGCCCGGGAAGAAGTAGCGGCCAAGCAGTCCACAGTCGACTTTCTACACTGGAGCGCACACAGATATGCCAGCGAAGGCACGCACCGGGCCCACGGCCGTCAAGAAGGTGCGGCGAAAGGAACGCAAGAACGTCGCCCACGGGCAGGCGCACATCAAGAGCACCTTCAACAACACCATCGTCTCGATCACGGACCCGAGCGGTGCCGTGATCTCTTGGGCGTCGGCCGGCCAGGTGGGCTTCAAGGGCTCGCGCAAGTCGACGCCGTTCGCCGCCCAGCTCGCCGCCGAGGCCGCCGCCCGGCGCGCGATGGAGCACGGCATGCGCAAGGTCGACGTCTTCGTCAAGGGACCCGGTTCGGGCCGGGAGACCGCCATCCGTTCGCTGACCGCCGCGGGTCTCGAAGTCGGGACCATCTCCGACGTCACGCCGCAGCCGCACAACGGGTGCCGGCAACCGAAACGTCGTCGGGTCTGAGGCGGAGGAGAACACCATGGCTCGATACACCGGTGCCGACTGCCGCCGCTGCCGTCGCGAGAAGATGAAGCTGTTCCTGAAGGGCTCCAAGTGCGACGGGCCGAAGTGCCCGTTCGAGTCCCGACCGTTCCCGCCGGGCCAGCACGGCCGCGGTCGGACGAAGGAGAGCGAGTACCTACTGCAGCTGCGGGAGAAGCAGAAGGCCCGCCGCATCTACGGCGTGCTGGAGAAGCAGTTCCGCACGTACTACGAGGAGGCGAACCGCCGCGCCGGCAAGACCGGTGAGGTGCTGCTGCAGATCCTCGAGTCGCGGTTGGACAACGTGGTGTACCGGGCGGGCTACGCCCAGTCCCGGGACATGGCCCGCCAGCTGGTCAAGCACGGCCACTTCCTGGTGAACGGCAAGAAGGTCGACATCCCCTCCTACCGGGTCACCGAGCACGACATCGTGCAGGTCCGGGAGAAGTCGGTCGAGATGACCCCGTTCCTCATCGCCCGGGCGCAGGCCGGGACCAGGATCGTGCCGGCGTGGCTGGAGGCGATCCCCGGTCAGATGAAGATCCTTATCCACTCACTGCCGGCCCGCGCGTCGATCGACACGCAGGTGCAGGAGCAGTTGATCGTCGAGCTCTACTCGAAGTAAGACCCCGCGATCTAGGGCGTAAGCACACTATTAGAGATCCACTCGTGTGCCTTAGCCCTAGATCGACGGGTAATAGTGGGCGTCAAATGGTGGGCGCCCCCGGCAATGGAGGACGTACGTGCTCATCTCCCAGCGACCGACCCTCACCGAGGAGTCGATCAACGAAACCCGCTCCCGGTTCACCATCGAGCCGCTCGAGCCAGGCTTCGGCTACACACTCGGCAACTCGCTTCGGCGTACCCTGCTCAGCTCGATTCCGGGCGCCGCGGTCACCAGCATCAAGGTCGACGGCGTGCTGCACGAGTTCACCACGATCCCCGGGGTCAAGGAGGACGTGGTCGAGCTGGTCATGAATGTCAAGGATCTCTGCGTCAGCTCCGAGCACGACGAGCCGGTTTCGATGTACCTGCGCAAGCAGGGCCCCGGCGAGGTGACCGCGGGCGACATCCAGCCACCGGCCGGCGTGACCGTCCACAATGGCGACCTGAAGCTCGCCACCCTCAACGGCAAGGGCCGCCTCGACATGGAGCTCACCGTCGAGCGGGGTCGCGGCTACGTGAGCGCGGCCCAGAACAAGCAGGCCGGCGGCCAGGAGATCGGCCGGATCCCGGTCGACTCGATCTACTCTCCGGTGCTCAAGGTCACCTACCGGGTCGAGGCGACCCGGGTCGAGCAGCGCACCGACTTCGACCGCCTCATCATCGACGTCGAGGCGAAGCCGTCGATCACGCCGCGGACCGCGCTGGCGTCGGCCGGCTCCACGCTGGTGGAGCTCTTCGGGCTCGCCCGGGAGCTGGACGAGACCGCCGAGGGCATCGACATCGGCCCCTCCCCGCAGGACGCCCAGCTCGCCGCCGACCTGGCCCTGCCGATCGAGGAGCTCGACCTGACGGTGCGCTCGTACAACTGCCTCAAGCGGGAGGGGATCAACTCCGTCGGCGAGCTCATCGCGCGCACCGAGGCGGATCTGCTCGACATCCGCAACTTCGGGCAGAAGTCCATCGACGAGGTGAAGATGAAGCTCGCCGGGATGGGCCTCGGGCTCAAGGACTCGGCCCCGGTCTTCGACCCGGCCCATGTGGTGGACTCCTTCGCCGACGTCGACTACGACGGCGACGACTACCGCGAGACCGAGCAGCTCTAGCCAGCCGACCCACCGACGTGTTGTACCAGTGAAGGAGCACCGACGATGCCTACGCCGACCAGGGGTCCTCGTCTCGGCGGCAGCCCGGCCCATGAACGGCTGATGCTGGCGAACCTCGCCACCTCACTGTTCCGCCACGGCAAGATCAAGACTACCGAGACGAAGGCGAAAAGGCTGCGCCCGCTGGCCGAGCGACTGGTCACCTTCGCCAAGCGCGGGGATCTGCACTCCCGGCGCCGGGTGCTCTCGGTGATCCGGGACAAGGACGTGGTCTTCACGCTCTTCGACCAGATCGCGCCGCGGTTCGAGACCCGACCGGGCGGCTACACCCGCATCGTGAAGGCCGGGATCCGCAAGGGCGACGCCGCTCCGATGGCCTTCATCGAGCTGGTCGACGAGCTGGTGGTGACCACGTCGGCCCGTCCGGCCCGGGTCACCGCCCGCAAGGCGGCGCGGACCGACGCGATGGCGGCGCTCGCCGGCGAGATCGAGGACGAGGAGCCCGCGGCCGCGGGGCCGGTCGAGATCGACGGCGAGGCGACCGACGTGACCGACGACCTCACCGAGGCCGACGACGCCGACGCCGACGCGGACGAGGCCGACGAGGGGGACGGCGGCGATGAGGGCGATGCCGATGCGCAGGATGCGGACGACACCGACGAGGAGAGCGGCGAAGGGGTCGCGAAGAAGTAGCCCGGTCACCCGGCGGAGCTGACGTGGCCAGCCCGAGCCCGGGCGGCGACAGACGGCGGGTGCGGCTCGATGTCGCCTACGACGGCACCGACTTCTCCGGCTGGGCCGCGCAACCGGGCCGGCGCACGGTCGCCGGGGTTCTTCTCGACGCCCTGGGTCGCCTCTTCGGTGCGCCCGCGGTCTGCGGGCTGACCGTCGCCGGGCGTACCGACGCCGGTGTGCACGCCACCGGCCAGGTCTGCCACGTCGATCTCCCGGCGGCCCGGTGGGCTCAGCTGGGCGAGTCGCTGGTGGACCGGCTGGCCGGTCTGCTGCCGCCCGATGTCCGGGTGCTGCGGACCGAGGCGGTGGCGGGGTCGTTTGACGCCCGGTTCTCCGCCCTGTTCCGCCGGTACGCGTACCGCGTCAGCGACCAGCCCTGGGGAGCGCCGCCGCTGCGCCACCGGGACACCCTCTGGTGGCCGCGCCGGCTCGACCTGGACGCGATGCGCCAGGCGAGCACCGGGCTGGTCGGGGAACACGACTACGTGGCGTTCTGCCGGCGCCGGCAGCAGGCCACCACCATCAGGACCATCACCGACTTCTCCTGGCGCCGGGACCGCGACGACATCGTGCTGGCGCAGGTGCAGGCCGACGCGTTCTGCCAGGCGATGGTGCGCAGCCTGATGGGTGCCCTGCTCGCGGTCGGCGATGGTCGCCGCGACCCGCAGTGGCCGGCCTCGCTGCTCACCCGGCCCGAGCGGGCCAGTGAGGTCGCGGTCGCGCCGGCACACGGCCTGACGCTGGTGGCGGTGGGTTACCCCACCGACCCGCGGGACTGGGCAGAGCGGGCGCGGCGCACCCGCAACCGTCGAGGTTGACCGGCGGCTCAGCTGGCGGAGGGCTGCGGGCTCGTCGAGGCGGACGGCCCGAGATGGTTGAGCGACCATCTCACCAGGACACCGTCGCGCAGGTACTTCTCCAGCAGGTCGTAGAAGATGATCGTGATATGTGGGTCGTCCTTGGCCGATGCCTTGCCGTCGATGCGCGCGATCACGTTGTAGACGAGGAAATGGCCGTCGGCGAAGAACGCGAGGTTGGTGTCGGCCCGCCCGAGGATCCTGGTTGACGGCGCCGAGATGTAGCCGGTGAGCCGGTTCGTCCGGTCGATCAGCCGGCTGAGCTCGTCCTGGGCCTTGGTGGCGGCCGCGGTGTCCTTGAGGTTGAAGATCCCAGCGGTGACCAGGTATGCCGCGTCCGGCGAGGTGAAGGTGGCGCGGACGACCTGGTTACAGCCGAGGGTGTTGAGCAGCTTGCCGACCGCGGCCGTGGCCGCCACCCGGCAGTTCTTCTCCACCTGCACGGCGCCGACCCGGGTGTAGGGCGGGATGGTGGGGTCTGCCACGATCTGCGTCGTGGGGAACACGTCGGCTGCGGTCATCGGCTTGGCGTCGTTGACCCGGCTGCCGATGTCGCGAGGAATCGCGGTCGCGGTGGTGGTCGGGTCCGCACTGACCACCTTGCGATCGTCGCGCAGGACCAACCAGGACCCGAGGCTGCAGATCGCGACGATCACCACGGTGGCGATGGCGGCCAGCGCCACCAGCCACGGCTTGTGGTGCGGCAGGTGTCGGATCAGACCCGGCACCGCACCGGCCAGCCGGGCCGAGCGGGAGCGCCCCGTCGAGCCGGGAGCCGCAGGATTCCACGCGGGCCGAAGCCGGCGGGGGGACCGGATGGGTCCGCGTCGGGGCGGGGGCGTCGGGCCGCCGGGCGCGCCGGGTCCCGGCCGTGGTGCGCGGACCGGGGGTGGCGCCGGGAGCCTTCCGGCCGGCGGCGCACCGGCGGACAGGCGGCCGCGGGAGACCGTCGGCGAGGTCGGCACGGGTGGCGGGAAGGCCGGGTACCCGGGCGCCTGCGGCGGCACATTCGGGGCGCGGCGCGGTGGCGCAACCGGGCCGGGACCGGCGGCCGGCGCCGGGCGCGGCGCGGTCGGCGCGGGGGCCGAGGAGTACGGGGCGCTCGAATACGGCGCGCTCGAGTACGGGGTCGCCGAATGCGGTGCCGTTGATGGCGGCGCGGCGCCGGGGGCCGGCGGCAGGTGCCGGGCCGGTGCCGGCGGTTTGGGGATCCGCCGACGCGGCGGGTCGGCCGCCTGACGCCGCAGCCGTCCGGTCGGATCCGCGGGGCCCTCGGCTCCCTCGGACGGCCGATCCGGCGGGCCGTACCCCTGCGTCATGCCGGACAGGCTACCCAACATCACTGTGACGTGCGCACGGCCGTACGTCTGCTGTTGGCCGCAGGCACATCGACGCCGTTCGCCGGCGGCCCACCGTAGACGCCGTTCGCCAGCGGCACCGTGAAGCCGTTCGCCAGCGGCGACAATGAAGGGCGTGAGCGCCGAGCACTACTTCTCCGCGAGCCCCCGCGGGCCGGCGCGCCCGACCGAGGTCACCTTCGACGCCGCCGGTCGGACATTTCGCCTGGTGGCGGCGGCCGGCGTCTTCTCCTCGGCCCGGCTCGACCCCGGCACCGCGGTGCTGCTGCGCAAGGCCGTGCGGCCGATCCGCGGCCCGCTGCTCGACCTGGGCTGCGGCTACGGGCCGATCGCGTGCGTGCTCGCCACGGTGGTGCCAGCGGCGACCGTGTATGCGGTCGACGTCAACACCCGGGCCCGCGAACTGGCCCGGACCAACGCTGCGGCCCTGGGCCTCGCCGACCGGTTGCTGGTGTGCTCGCCCGAGGACGTTCCCGACGATCTGCGCTTCGCCGAGATCTGGTCGAACCCGCCCATCCGGGTCGGCAAAGAGGAGTTGCACGCTCTGCTCACCCAGTGGCTGCCGCGGCTGGCACCGGGCGGCACCGCCTGGCTCGTGGTCGCTCGCCACCTGGGCGCGGACTCGCTCTCGGCCTGGCTGTCCGAGCAGGGCTGGCCGGTGCGCCGCCACGCGAGCCAGCAGGGCTTCCGGGTGCTCCAGGTGGCCGCGCCGGACGGCGACAATTCGCGCGACGAAACCACCCCCGATGCCGGACATTGGTGACCCGTGGGATACATCGACGTTGCCGGGCTCGGGTACACCCTCGCCGACGGGCGGGTGCTCTTCTCCGATGTCTCGTTCCGGGTGGGCGAGGGGGCCAAGGTGGCCCTGGTCGGGCCGAACGGCGCGGGGAAGACCACGCTGCTGCGCGTGATCGCCGGCGATCTGCCGGTGAGTCAGGGCGCGATCGCCCGTGCCGGCGGGCTCGGCGTGATGCGGCAGTTCATCGGCACCATCGCCGACGAGACCACGCTCACCGACCTGGCCCTTGGTCTGGCCACCCCGGCGGTGCGCGAGACCGGGCGACGGCTGGCCGCGGCCGAGCTGGCCCTGCACGAGGCTGAGCGGCGCGGCCGGTTCGGCACCCCGGCGCAGAAGGCGCAGCTGCGCTACGCCGAGGCACTGGTTGCCTGGGGCGAGGCGGGTGGCTACGACGCCGAGGTGCTCTTCGACACCGTGAGCACCGCCGCGCTGGAGCTGGCCTGGGAGAAGGCGCGCACCCGGCCGGTCCGCACGCTCTCCGGCGGCCAGCAGAAGCGGTTCGCGCTGGAACTGCTGCTGCGCGGCACCGACGAGGTGCTCCTGCTCGACGAGCCGGACAACTTCCTCGACGTACCGGCGAAACGGTCGTTGGAGAGCCGGCTGCGGGACGTGGAGAAGTCGGTGCTCTTCGTCTCCCACGACCGGGAGCTGCTGGCCCAGACCGCCAGCCGGGTGGTGGCCGTCGAGGGCGGCACGGCCTGGACCCACCCGGGCGGCTTCGCCTCCTGGCACGCCGCCCGGGAGGCCCGCTACGAACGCCTGGACGAGCTGCGCCGGCGCTGGGACGAGGAGCACCAGAAGCTCAAGGATCTGGTCCTCATGTACAGGCAGAAGGCGGCGTACAACGACGGCATGGCCTCGCGCCTCCAGGCCGCCCAGACGCGGCTGCGCAAGTTCGAGGAGGCCGGCCCGCCGCAGCTGCGCCCGAAGGAGCAGGACATTCGCATGCGTCTGGGCGGCGGGCGCACCGGCAAGCGGGCGGTCATCTGCGAGCGGCTGGAACTGGAGAACCTCACCTATCCGTTCGACCTGGAGGTCTGGTACGGCGACCGGGTGGCGGTGCTGGGGGCCAACGGCACCGGCAAGTCACATTTCCTGCGGCTGCTGGCCCGCGGCGGCTCCGAGCCGGACGGCGAGCACCAACCGGTGCACGCGCAGCCGCTCTCCCCGGTGGCGCACGGTGGCACCGCCCGTCTCGGCGCCCGGGTCCGGCCGGGCCACTTCTCGCAGACTCACGACCGGCCCGATCTGGTCGAGGGGGGGACGTTGGCGGAGATCTTGTGGCGCGGCGACGAGCACCGATCCGGGCTCCCCCGCCACGACGCGATGAAGGTGCTCTCCCGCTACGACCTCGCCGGCCAGGGGGACCAGCGATTCGGCACCCTCTCCGGCGGCCAGCAGGCGCGGTTCCTGGTGCTGCTGCTGGAGCTGTCGGGCGCGACCCTGCTCCTGCTCGACGAGCCGACCGACAACCTCGACCTCGCCTCGGCCGAGGCGCTGGAGGAGGGTCTGAAGGCATTCGCCGGCACGGTCATCGCGGTCACCCACGACCGGTGGTTCACCCGCACCTTCGACCGCTTCGTACTCTTCGGCGGCGACGGCGAGGTGATGGAGACCGAGGAGCCGGTCTGGGACGTCCGCTGAGGCGTTCAGGTGGAGGCGCGGAACCAGCTGGTGGATTCGTGCTCGGACGGGGGTTGGCCCATGACCGGTGCGGTCGATGCCGCGGTCACGTTCGCCGCCGGGTATTCGTCGGTGGGGTAGTCCGGCCCGAGGTAGGGCGCCGGCTGGTACGGCTCGGTGCGATAAGGCTCCCCGCGCTGCGGCTGCGATCCGTACGGCTGCGCGTGGTACGGCTCGGCGCGGTAGGTGGCGCCCTGCGGGCGCGGCTGTTCCGGCCGGAAGGTGTCCGGCGGGAACGTGTCCGACCGGAACCTGTCCGGCGGGTAAGGTTCGTCGTCAGCCCACAAGGACGTTTCGATGGCCCGATCCCGCTCGTCGGTCGGCTCCCGGCGACCGGGCAGGGCGATCAGCGTCGAGGCGACCAGGCCGGCGCCGGCCGCGTAGAGCGGCGCCTGCATCGGGTTGACGCCGCTGTCGCCGGCCCCGGCGATGAGGTACGCGCCAGCGACCACGGCCGGCCCGGCCAGTCCGGACAGGGCGACCCCGAAGCGATGGGCGCCTCCCCACCGGGCCACGCCGGCCACGGTGAAACCGAGCACCGCGGCCACCGCGATCATGAGATTCGGTCCGGACCACCAGGTCACCGGGACCAGCGAGGGGGCGTCGACGACGGCCAGCCGGGGGGCGCGGTACGGCCGGTGCGTCACGATGCCCGCCACCGCGGATCCGATCGCGACCAGCCAGATCCACGCCACACTCGCCCGCACGCCGCCGGCGACCGGGGGCACGAAGAGCGCGACCAGGCTGAGCACCAGGCCGGCCAGCACGCCGGCCGCCGCAGCCACCGCGACCACCAGCTCGGGGTGGACGTTGACGAACAGCTTCGCGTCGTGCGCGGGCAGCCACGCCAGCGTGATCGCGCCGCCGGTTCCCAGGGCGGCGGCGAGGGTCGCGGTCACCCTGGCGGCGGCGCCCTCGGGCCGGCCGGGGCGGCGCACCGCCCGCTTGCCGACCGCGGCCCCGCCGAGCACCGAGACCGCGTAGATGAAGACGATCCAGGTAAGTAGGGCACTCCACGAGGTGCTCCCGCCGGAGGCGAACTTACCGTTCCAGCGGATGATGCCGAGCGCCTCGGCGATGCCGAGCTGGGCCGCCGCCGCGATGGCGGCCGCCCCGAGGGAATTCAAGATCAGCTTCAGCCACGAACGGACCACGAGCGAAGCCTACGAGTACCACGCTGAGCGCGCGCGGCGGCGTTCGCCTACAGATCGCGGGTGCGGACCTGCTCGACGACCCGGTAACCCATGCGGGTGTAGAGGCCGATCGCGACCGCGTTGTGGCCGAACACGTTGAGGCCGAGAAACCGGTCGCCGAGGGCCCGCGAGCGCTCTTCGCCGACCCGCATCGCGGCTCGTCCGTACCCGTGCCCGCGAAAGCGGGGCTGCACCTCGACCGCGTAGACGAAGCTCACCCCGGGGGCGACGCCGTGCGCCAGCCAGATGTCGGCGGCCGGCTCGGTGCCGGCGAGCACGACCCACCAGGAATGGCCCGGGGTGGCCAGGCCGTCGGGGAGCAGCGCGGCGAAGTCTCGCGCGGACTCGGCTGCCGCATCTGCGGCGGCCACACTGCCGGAGTCCGCCATGTCAGCGGCGTACCCGGCGATCTGGCGGGTCAACCAGCCGGGGTACTCGGGCTCGGTGAGCGGGCGGTGGCGCAGGTCCGCCGCCGGCTCGATGGTGTCGAGGGCGCGGTACATGCGCTGGTTACGCAGCGGGTAGCCGGCGAAGAGGGCCAGCGTGGCGGGATCGTCGGTCCAGATCAGCGCGCCGAAGGACGGTGCGTGCCCGCCAGCCCACTCCTGGGCGACGTCGCGGGCGGCCCGGCCGTGGCCCCGGCCGCGGTGGTCCGGTTCGACCCAGACGTCGGCGACCAGGGCGACTGAGTGCCCGCGGTTCTGCTCGGCCGAGTGGTGGGCGACGGCGATGTGGCCAACGGTCACCTCCCCGGCGCAGACCAGGCCGAGCATCGTGTCGCTCGCGCGGGCCCAACCTTGCTGGCGCCGGTTCGTGATCTCGCCCGCGCCGAGCGGGGCGTACCAGGCATCGAGGCGACGGCTCCAGTCGGCGTACCAGCGCTCGGTCTCGCCGGCACTCGCCGGCCGGATCGTCACCATTTCTGGCACACTACTGGTGAGCCGGCGGGTGGGGGACCCGGTTTTGACCCTCCGCGCCCCGGCCCGGTACCATGGCGTGTTGTTGTGGCTTGTCGCGTGCTGTGGCACCGGCAGTGTGGCAGCCCTGACGGGCAGTTCTGGCGGGCCGCCCCCGGTAACCGACGAACGAGACAAGGTAGACCTGTGCGTACGTACAGCCCCAAGCCCGGCGAGATCGAACGCCGGTGGCATGTGATCGACGCTGCCGACGTCGTGCTGGGACGGCTCGCGACCCACGCCGCCACCCTGCTGCGCGGCAAGCACAAGCCGGTCTTCGCCCCACACGTCGACACCGGCGACTTCGTCATCGTGGTGAACGCCGCGAAGGTGGCGCTCACCGGCAACAAGCGGCAGACCAAGTTCGCCCACCGCCACTCCGGCTACCCCGGTGGGCTCACCTCGGTCCGCTACGAGGACCTGCTGCAGACCCGTCCGGAACGCGCCATCGAGCTGGCGGTCCGGGGGATGCTGCCGCACAACCGGCTGGGCCGCAAACTCATCGGCAAGCTCAAGGTGTACGCCGGCCCCGAGCATCCGCACGCGGCCCAGCAGCCGGTCCCATTCGAGATCAAGCAGGTCGCGCAGTAGGCGCGGGCAAGGACGAGAGAGTGACCGAGAGCATCGTTGAGCCGCAGGCGCCCACCGCCGAGGCCGCCCCGCAGACCCCGGCCGAGCCGCCGGCGGCCGCGCCCGCGCCGAAGGCGCCCCGTAGCGTGCCGCGCACCGAACGTCCGATCCAGACGGTCGGGCGCCGTAAGGAGGCCATTGTCCGGGTGCGGGTCATGGCCGGCACCGGCAAGTTCACCCTCAACGGGCGGACCCTCGAGGCGTACTTCCCGAGCAAGGTCCACCAGCAGGTGGTCCGTGAGCCGCTCACGGTGGCCGAACGGATCGACACCCTCGACGTGGTCGCGAACCTGCGCGGCGGCGGGGTCACCGGCCAGGCCGGTGCGCTGCGACTGGCGATCGCCCGGGCCCTGTGCGAGCTCGAATCCGATGACCGCCCGGCGCTGAAGAAGGCCGGTTTCCTCACCCGGGATGCACGGGTGAAGGAGAGCAAGAAGTACGGTCTGAAGAAGGCGCGCAAGGCGCCGCAGTACTCGAAGCGTTGACCGTGCCGTCATGTCGCCGGCCGGGCCGCCCAGGGCGGACCCGGCCGTTGTCATCTGCGGCGCGGTGAGGAAGGACACGGGTTGGGGCGTCTCTTCGGCACCGATGGCATCCGCGGGCTGGCCAACGCGGACCTGAGCCCGGAGCTGGCGCTCTCGGTCGCCATGGCCGCGGCCGCGGTGCTCGCCGAGTCGGACCGCTCCCATGCGCCGCTCGCCGTCGTCGGTCGGGACCCCCGGGCCAGCGGGGAGATGCTCGAGGCGGCCGTCGTGGCCGGCCTGGCCAGCGCCGGCGCGACCGTGGTCCGGGCCGGGGTGCTCCCGACCCCCGCGCTGGCGTTCCTGGCCGCGGAGTCCGGCGCCGACCTCGGCGTCATGCTCTCGGCCTCGCACAATCCGATGCCCGACAACGGCATCAAGCTCTTCGCCGCCGGTGGGCACAAACTGCCGGACGAGGTCGAGGAGCGGATCGAGGCGGTCGTCTCCGCCGGCCGGGATCTGCGCCGGCCCACCGGTGCCGGGGTCGGCCGGGTCCATGATCTGCTCGACGGCGGCGACCATTACGTCAAGCACCTCGTCGCCTCGACCCCGCACCCGCTGCGCGGCCTGACCCTGGTGGTGGACTGCGCCAACGGGGCCGCCTGCGAGGTCGCCCCGGCGGCGTACCGGGAGGCCGGGGCCGAGGTCGTGGTGATCCATGCCGAGCCGGACGGCAACAACATCAATGAGGCCTGCGGGTCGACCCATCTCGACCCGGTACGGGCGGCGGTGCGCGCACACGGCGCCGACCTCGGCCTGGCCCACGACGGTGACGCGGACCGGGCGCTCGCGATCGACGCCGCCGGTGAGGTCGTCGATGGTGACGAGATCATGGCGATTCTCGCGATCGCCATGCGCGAGGCCGGCACGCTGACCGAGGCCACCCTGGTCACCACGGTCATGAGCAACCTGGGACTGCGCCAGGCCATGCGCCGGGAGGGCATCTCGCTGCTCGAGACCGCGGTCGGCGACCGGTACGTCCTGGAGGCGCTGCGGGCCAAGGGGTTGGCGCTCGGCGGGGAACAGAGCGGCCACGTGATCCTGCCGGCCTACGCGACGACGGGCGACGGCATCCTCACCGGCCTGCACCTGATGGCGCGGATGGCACAGACCGGCCGGAGCCTGGCCGACCTGGCCACCGTCATGACCAAACTCCCGCAGGTCCTGGTCAACGTGACCGTCGCCGACCGGTCGGCCGGGACGGCGGCGCCGGTGCTGGCCGCGGTGGCTGACGCGGAGACCGCGCTGGGGGGCTCCGGCCGGGTGCTGTTGCGGGCGTCCGGCACCGAGGCGGTGATCCGGGTGATGGTCGAGGCGGAGACGGCTGAGCTGGCCGCATCGGTGGCCCAGCGCATCGCTGGCGCGGTTCGGGCGGTCAGCCCGGCCTGAGCCCGCGGGGCGATGCTCAGGCGAGCGCGTGCAGCCGGATCACCGCCTCCTCGAGGACCTCGGTGCGCTTGCAGAACGCGAACCGGATCAGCGGGCGTCCGGCGTCGACGGTGTCGTAGAAGACCTGGGTGGGCACGGCCACGACGCCGCACCGCTCGGGCAGGGCGAGGCAGAACTCGACGCCGTCGCTCGCCCCCAGCGTGCGGATGTCGGCGGTCACGAAGTACGTGCCCTCGCTCGGGAGCACCCGGAACCCGGCGGCGGCCAGCCCGCCGGCGAGCAGATCGCGCTTGCCCTGCAACTGCGCCCGGAAGGTGTCGAAGTACCCATCGTCGAGTCCCAACGCGACCGCGACGGCCGGCTGGAAGGGCGCGCCGTTGACGAACGTGAGGAACTGCTTCACCCGCAACAGGGCGGCGACCAGCGGCGGCGGTCCGCTGGCCCAGCCCACCTTCCAGCCCGTACAGGAGAAGGTCTTGCCGGCCGACGAGACGCGCAGGGTCCGCTCGCGCATGCCAGGCAGTGCCGCCAGAGACTCATGGGGACCGGCGGCGTCGAGGTAGACGAGGTGCTCGTACACCTCGTCGGTGACCGCCAGCGCGCCGTGCTCCTGGCACACTTCGGCGATCAGGGCCAGCTCAGCACCGGTGAAGACCTTCCCGGTCGGGTTGTGCGGGGTGTTGAGCAGCACCAGCCGGGTGCGGCCGGAGAAGGCCGCGCGCAGTTCGCCGGCGTCGAACCCGTACCGGCCGTCGGGCCCGGGGCGTAGCGTGACCGGCCGGCGCACCGCGCCGGCGAGCGCGATGGCGGCGGCGTAGGAGTCGTAGTACGGCTCGAAGCAGACCACCTCGTCACCGGTGTCGCAGAGGGCGAGGATGGCCGCGGCGATGGCCTCGGTGGCGCCGGCGGTGACGACCACCTCCGCCTCGGGGTCATACTCCAGCCCCCAGAACCGGCGCTGGTGGGCGGCGATCGCGGTCCGCAGCTCGGGCAGGCCGGGCGCCGGTGGATACTGGTTGCGTCCGGCCGCGATGGCCTGCCTCGCCGCCTCGAGCATCTCGGCCGGGCCGTCGGTGTCCGGGAAGCCCTGACCCAGGTTGACCGCGCCGGTACGGGCGGCCAGGGCCGACATCTCCGCGAAGATGCTCGTGCCGAAGGGCCGCATGCGGGCGACGAGGGGGTCGGCGGTCGGCGTCGGTGCGCTCATGGCGGACATTCTCCCGGGAAACCAGATCGCAGCCCACCATGGGGCGAGGGGTGGTTCGACGCCACCGGCAGGTTCGATCAGACTCAGTGAGCGAAAGTCCGGTATCCGCTCACCAAAGATGCTCGAAGTTCGGCTAGGCTGGCGACCATGTGCGGGATTGTGGGGTATGTGGGCGCCCGATCGGCGCTCGCGATCGTGCTGGCTGGCCTCCGGCGGCTGGAGTACCGCGGCTACGACTCGGCCGGAGTCGCGATGATCACCGATGGCACGCTGCTGACCTGCAAGCGCGCCGGCAAGCTGAGCAACCTGGAGCGGGCCCTGGGCGAGACGGCGGCCGGGGCCGACGGCGTCGACGGCCTCGATCGGGGGACCACCGGCATCGGACACACCCGCTGGGCGACCCATGGCGGCCCCACCGACCGCAACGCGCACCCGCACCGCTCGACCGGCGGTCGGGTCGCGGTGATCCACAACGGCATCATCGAGAACTTCGCCCGGCTGCGAACCGAGCTGGAGGCGGGGGGCGTCGAGTTCGCCAGCGACACCGACACCGAATCGGTCGCGCATCTGCTCGACGAGCAGCTACGCGCGCTGCGCGCCCAGCCCGTCGAAATGGACGCCCCGCGCCTGCTCGCCGAGGCGATGCGCCGGGTCTGCGTACGCCTGGAGGGCGCGTTCACGCTGCTCGCAGTCGACGCCGACACCCCGGGCGTGGTGGTCGGGGCGCGGCGCAACTCGCCGCTGGTTGTCGGTCGGGGGGTTGCCGAGAACTTCCTCGCCAGCGATGTGTCGGCGTTCATCGAACACACCCGCGACGCGGTCGAGCTGGGTCAGGACCAGGTGGTGCTGATCACCCCGGAGCTCATCGAGATCACTGACTTCGCCGGTGAACCGGCAGCCGGCCGGGACTTCCATGTGGACTGGGACGCCGCCGCCGCGGAGAAGGGCGGCTACGACTACTTCATGCTCAAGGAGATTGCCGAGCAACCACGGGCGGTCGCGGACACGATGCGCGGACGGCTCACCGACGACGGACGGCTCCAGCTGGACGAGATGCGCCTGTCCGAACAGGACCTGCGCGACCTCGACAAGGTCTACATCGTGGCCTGCGGGACGGCGTACCACGCTGGACTCGTGGCCAAGTACGCGATCGAGCACTGGACCCGGGTGCCCTGCGAGGTGGAGCTGGCCAGCGAGTTCCGCTACCGCGACCCGGTGCTGGACCGGTCCACGCTGGTGGTGGCCATCTCCCAGTCGGGCGAGACCATGGACACGCTCATGGCCCTGCGCCACGCCCGCGACCAGCACGCCCGGGTGCTGGCGATCTGCAACACCAACGGGTCCACGATTCCGCGGGAATCCGACGCGGTCCTCTACACCCACGCCGGGCCGGAGATCGCGGTCGCCTCCACCAAGGCATTCCTGACCCAGCTGGTGGCGTGCTACCTGGTCGGCCTGCACCTGGCCGACGTGCGCGGCGACCGGTACGGCGACGAGACGCGGGCCGTCGTCGATCAGTTGCGGTCCATGCCGTACGCCGTCGAGCAGGTGCTGGAGACGATCGAAGGCGTTCGCGAGCTGGCCCGCCGCCTGGCCCCGTCCCGCTCGGTGCTCTTCATCGGCCGCCACGTCGGCTACCCGG
This sequence comes from uncultured Actinomycetota bacterium, assembly GCA_963753485.1. GTDB lineage: Bacteria > Actinomycetota > Actinomycetes > Mycobacteriales > Micromonosporaceae > CAWDLX01. The sequence continues at coordinate 150,706 of CAVWCL010000002.1, forward strand.
TCGCGCTGGAGGGCGCGCTGAAGCTCAAGGAGCTCGCCTACATGCATGCCGAAGGGTTCGCCGCCGGCGAGCTCAAGCATGGTCCGATCGCGCTCATCGACCAGGACACCCCGGTGATCTGCGTGATGCCGGCCGCCGGCCGGGTGCTGCACGACAAGATGATCTCCAACATCCAGGAGGTCCGCGCCCGCGGTGCCCGCACCGTCGTCATCGCCGAGCGCGGCGACGAGTCGGTGCGCCCGTACGCCGACCATCTGATCGAGGTGCCGCCGACGCCCACGCTGCTGGCGCCGCTGGTGACGACCGTCCCGCTGCAGGTGCTCGCGTGCGAGATCGCCACCGCCCGGGGCCACGACGTCGACCAGCCCCGGAATCTGGCCAAGTCGGTGACGGTGGAGTAGCGCGATGGTCACGGCCGCGGTCCTGGCGCCTGCGTGGATCTTGGGTGCGCCGGGATAAACCGGCATGAAGAAGGAGATGAGAGCGCTCTACATCGAAGGGCTAGCGACCCACGGTGGCCTCGGGCCATGCGTGTCAGCTCGTGAGGGCTGGGGCGAAGCGTTGGCAGGGGTACGTGCAGGCCGGGCTATTGAGCCGCGAAATCAGCAATCCGGGGTGCCGACGTTGTCCAAGAGACGGAAGGCCACATCATCGGCGGCGTTAGGCGCGAGCCGTCGGTGGACCCTGCGCGGTCTGAGAACCAAGGCATGTACGGAGTCTTCATGCGCGAGAACCGGGAGGGCCCATCACCTACCCGTCCAGTTGATCGCTGGGTGGGTCGCTCAGGGAACGCGAGAGCGGTAAGCCTGGGATGCACGGGTATGGGCAGTCGGACGGTCCCGTAGTACCTGCGAACCCGCCGAACAAGGCTGCGGCCGCGGAGGCGGGGGAGGAAAGGGGACCGGCCAAGGGGAACACGGACGGTGAAACATCTGCCGGACTCAGTGCCGGGGAACAGGTGTCAAGCGATCTGGGCCGTGTGCGTGAGGTGGCACGACGGGACGGGCATGTGCGGTTCACGGCGTTGCTGCACCACGTCAATCGAGGTCGGCTCGGGCGGGCGTACTGGGATCTGAATCCGCAGGCGTCGGCTGGGGCTGATGAGGTGACGTGGCAGGAGTACGGGCAGCGGTTGAAGGCGAACCTGGACGACCTGCATGAGCGGGTCCAGCAGGGGCGTTTCCGGCCGGTGCCCGCGCGGCGGGTGTACATCCCGAAGGCGGACGGGCGGTTGCGTCCGTTGGGTATCGCGTCGCTGGAGGACAAGATCGTCCAGCGGGCGGTGGTGGAGGTGCTCAATGCGATCTACGAGGAGAACTTCAAGAACTTCTCGTACGGGTTCCGGCCGGGCAGGGGGCCGCATCAGGCCCTGGATGCTCTGTGGGTCGGGATCTCGCAGCGGCGGGTGAACTGGGTTCTTGATGCTGACATCAGCGACTTCTTCGGCAGCCTTGATCATGGCTGGCTGCGGAAGTTTCTCAGGCATCGCATCGCCGACCCGCGGGTCCTGCGGTTGATCGATCGATGGTTGACCGTGGGGGTGGTCGAGAACGGCCAGTGGACGCCGACGGAACGGGGCTCCCCCCAGGGGGCGTTATGTTCAGCTGAACATAACGCCCCTAATGAGCAGCGCTGGGTTATGCGCAGCGTCGACCTGTTCGACCTGGTCAGGGTGGTGCCGGGGGTCGAACACTACGCATAACGCGCCGAGGATTCCGATCAGAGGTTCGGCATGGTGCCGAGCCGCATGATCGGAGGTCGCTGTGATGGTGGCTTTGTCCGCGCTGGTGTCGGATCTGGACGCGGAGTTGCGGCGTCTGGGCTACAAGGACTCGACGATGGTCTGGTATCGGAACTGCTGGCGCCGCTTGGAGAGGTTCTTCGCGGCCCGTGGTGTCGAGGAGTTCTCTCTGGACGTGGCGATGGCCTGGGTCGATGCGGCGGTGGGCGGCTTCTTCGACAAGGAGCAGGCGGGCACGCTCAGACCAACTGATGTCTATCTGTTCAGGGTTGCCCAGATGCTGGAGGATTACGCGGTCCACGGGGCGGTGCTGCGCCGCTACTCCCGGTCGGTGAGCAAGCTGGACGGGCCGGGTGCCGAGGCGATCGCACGGTTCCAGGGGTGGCTTCGGGCCGCTGAGCGCTCCGCGTCGACCGTGCGCACGTATGGGACGTTGGCCGGGGAGTTCGTCGCGTTCGCCGGCACCCGCGGCGGGCTGGCGTGTTGCGCTGCCGGCACGGTCGAGGCGTTCGTCGCCACCCTGACCGGCTACCAGATCAAGACGGTTGAGCAGAAACTGTGCGCGGTACGGTCGTTTCTCCGGTTCGCCGCCGCTGACGGTCTGGTGGAGGCCGGCGTGCTGGGTGCGGTGCCGGCGGTGCGTGCCAGTAAGCAGGCCAGGGTGCCGTCGGTGTGGGATCCCGGCCAGGTGGCCCGGATCCTGGCCGCGATCGACCGCGGCAACCCGTGCGGGAAACGGGATTACGCGATCATTGTGCTGATCGCTCGGCTCGGGCTACGCGGCATCGACGTCAAACGGCTGGAGTTCGCCGACTTCGACTGGCCGGGCAACCGGTTGTTCGTGGTCCAGGCCAAGACCGGGCACCGGGTGCAACTGCCGTTGCTGAAGGAGGTCGGCTGGGCGGTGATCGACTACATTCGCCATGGCCGACCGGTCTGCGACCGTCCGCAGGTGTTTCTGCGCCACCACGCCCCGATCAGCCCGTTCTCCGACCAGGACCATCTGCATCAGATCCTGGTCAAGCACGCCCGGGTGGCGCACGTGCCGGTCAGCGACAAACGCCGCCACGGCATGCATTCGCTGCGGCACTCGCTGGCCACGAAGTTGATGGAGGACGGCACACCGGTCGAGCAGATCGCCGACATCCTCGGCCATCAATCAGTTCAATCCACGGGTGTGTACTTGAAGTCGTCGCTGGGGCTGTTGGCCAAGTGCGCCCTGGACCCGGACACACCAGAGCGGGAGTCGGCACGATGAGCCCCGACATCCCCCTGGCCGACGCGATCACCGCGCTGGTGGCGGAGAAACGCGCCGTCGGCTACAAGTACGCCGCCGAGGAGCGGGTGCTGGCCCGGTTCGCCGTGTTCTGCCACCGTGAGTTCCCTGCACTGGCAGTACTCGACCAGGTCGCGGTCGAGGCGTGGCTGTCAGCCGCCCGGCGGCGTGGGGTCACCCCGGCGACGTTGCAGGGCCTGGCCGCGCCGGTGCGGGAGTTGGCCCGGTGGCTGGGCCGCCGCGGCGTGCCGGCCTACGTGCTGCCGCAGGGCGCGCTGCCGCGGCCGGCCCGCTACGTCCCGCACATCTACACCGATCAGGAACTGGCCGCGCTGTTCGCCCAGACTGACCGCTGCCGGTACTGTGCTGAGGTTCCGTTGCGGCATCTGGTCATGCCGGTGTTGTTCCGCACGATCTACGCCTGCGGCCTGCGGGCCTCCGAAGCCCGCCTGCTACGCACCGGCGACGTCGACCTCAGTACCGGCGTGCTGCAGATCCGCGACGCCAAAGGCGGTAAAGACCGGCAGGTGCCCGTCCACGGGTCGTTGCGCGAACGGCTCGCCGGCTACCACGCCCACGTTGGGCGCTTTGGTGGGGACTGGTTCTTCCCCGCAACGGCCGGGAAGCCGCTGACACTCGGCAACGTCTACCACAACTTCCGCCGATTCCTGTGGCAGGCCCGCATTCCCCACGGCGGTCCAGGCCACGGCCCGCGCGTACATGATCTTCGTCATGCCTTTGCGGTCCACAATCTACGGTCGTGGTTCGCCCGTGGCCAGGACGTCGGCGCGTTGCTGCCGGTCCTGCAAACCTACATGGGTCATTACTCGATCTCCGATACCGCCTACTACCTCCGGCTGACCGCCGAGTCCTACCCGCACATCACCGCCCAGGTCCAACGCGTCATCGGCGACATCGTCCCACCCATCACCGCCGGGCCCCATCATGGCCACTGACTTCGCGGTCTTACTCCGCCGCTTCTTCACCACGCACCTGGCCGGGCTACGCGGCTGCTCACCCAACACGATCGGATCCTACCGCGACACGTTCAAACTCCTGGTCACCTACTTCCGCGACGAGGCATCTATCCCACCGGAAAAGCTCACCCTCGATCGCATCGACGCCGCCGCGATCGCCGGTTTCCTGAACTGGCTGGAGGCCAGCAGGCACAACAGCACCTCGACCCGCAACCAGCGGCTGGCCGCGGTCAGTTCGTTCTACCGGTGGCTGCAATCTCAGGACCCCACCCAGCTGGCCTGCTGCCAGGACATCCTCGCCATCCCCGCCAAGAAGCAGACCCAACCGGCCGTCCATCACCTGACCGTCGAGCAGACCCGCCGGCTGCTGGCCGCGCCCGACCGCACCACCCGGCGAGGCCGCCGCGACGCGACCCTGCTGGCTACCCTCTACGACACCGGCGCCAGAGTCCAGGAACTGGCCGACCTCGCCGTGCGCGACATCCGCCCGCAACCCCCCGCCCTGGCCGTCTTGACCGGCAAAGGCGGCAAGACCCGCCACGTCCCCCTCACCGACAACACGGTCGCACTGCTGGAGGCATACCTGGCCGAACACCACCTCGACACCCCCGGCTACGACGACCATCCGCTGTTCGTCAACCAGCACGGCGGCAAGCTCAGCCGCGGCGGGATCGCCTGGATCATCGACAAATACCTCGCCAGGATCGCCGACAAAACACTCACCAACATCAATATTAGCCCGCATACCCTGCGCCATTACGTGGACGGCCGGGTTATGTGGCCGGTAGAGATGACTGCGCTGGCGGGGACGCCGCGCTGGCCTGTTCCGGCCACATAACCCGGGTGTCACCGACCGGCGTGGTCAAGCCATTCGAGGAGATCTTGGTCTGCTGTCCAGTCAGGCAAACGCTCGGGGGTGAGCGACTGGTAGGCGCTTTCGATGGCTTTGCGTTTCGCCTCCGCGTCGGCGCGGGCGTAGATCTCGGTGGTGGACACGTCGGCGTGGCCGAGCAAGTCACGTATGTAGATCAGGTTAACTCCGGCTTCGAGCAGGTGCATCGCGCGGGTCCTTCTAATCACGTGCGGCGTGACATTCATACCGGCCGCATAGCCGGGTTCGCGGCGGCGCAGGGATTGGACATGTCTGGCGAGGATTTTCGTTACGCCCCACCGGGTGAGTCGGGTCTGTTCCGGCCCGCTGAACAGCGGGTCAGCGTCAGCGCCGACGCCAAGGTGGGGCGCGCGCCGCTTGAGGTAGTCCTCCACGAGATGGGCTGTGGGGTCCATCAGCGGAACCCGCCGGGTCTTGCAACCCTTACCGCGCAGCGATACCAGCATCGGGCGGGCCGCGCGCACGTCGGAGGCGTTCAGGTCGCAGATCTCTTGGACGCGGGCGGCCGTGTCGTAGAGCATGGAAAGCAGGACCGTATCGCGCAGCCCGCGCCGGGTGGCTGCGTCTGGTTCGGACAGCAGAGCTTTGACCTCGCTGCCGGTAAGGTGGCCCAGGTCAGCGGCCGGGGTCTTCTTCTGTTTGACAGCAAGGATCTGGGTGGCTTGTTCGAGGAACTCTGGCCGCTCAACCGCGGCGTACCGGACGAACGACTTGATGACGGCCAGGCGCTGGTTGCGGGTCGCCGCCGAGTTGCCGCGTGCGGCCTCGAGCCAGTCCAGGAAGGAGAGCACCCGCGCCCGGTCCAAGTCGGCGAGGCGCAGCTTCTCGGGCCGGGTTCCCCTTATATCGCGAAACCAAGTCAGCAGCAGTCTGATCGCGTCCCGGTAGGAGGCGATGGTCTGGGCGGACAGGTCCCGTTCACCGGCCAGGTAGTTGGTGAGGAACCTCGACAGCCACCTGCCGGCCGGATCCCCGCCGACCGGGTTGACGCGGCTCACCGCTGGCCTGCTTGTGACGCGACCGGTTCCGGGATGACGTAGCCGAACCTGGCTTGGGCCATGGCGGCGACCTCGGGATGCGCGTCCGCGGTCAGCTGGAGGTAGTACTGGGTTCCGCGCAGGTCGGCGTGACCCATATACGCGGACAGATATGGCAGCATCACTCTGAGGTCCGCGCCGTCGGCCGCCCACCGACGCAGGTTCTGGACGGCGAAGCCGTGGCGCAGCGAATGGATGTGCGGGCCTCCCGGGAAATGAGGGATGTCCGCGTCGATGAGGTAACGACGGAACCTGTTGTAAATCGTGGACTTGTCGGCCGGCTTGGCCGGGTCGCCGGTATAGAACAGCTTGTGGGCCGGCACGGGGCGCGGGTGGGCGGCCGCGATATAGCTCTGCAGGGTGGCGGCCAGACGGCCGGTGACGGGCACGAGGCGGTTCTCGTGGTTCTTACCGTCGCGTACCTCGATGGTCGCACGGGCCGGGTCGAAGTCACGTAGTTCTAGATTGAGCCCTTCCGATAGGCGCAGCCCGGTGGCGTAGAACACCCGAAACAGCACCGGATCGACCAGCGCCCTGTTCGACATCTCGGACAGCTGCTGGGTGTCGATGACGTGGAAGAGGCGGCGGATCTCGTCGTCGCTGAACACGTACGGCGGCGGCCGGTGCGGGGTCTTCACCCCGGTCAGCGTCGCCGGCGCCCACGCTTGCCAGCCGAACTGCCGGACGTGTTCGGCCAGCTCACGCAGGACGATCTCCTCGCGGCGAATGGTGGACGCCTTGAGATGACGACCGTAGAGGAAATCCTCGACCGCTTCTTTGACGATCGAGCCGTCCGCGTAGCCTTCCCGGCGGGCGTGCTCGGCGAACTGGCGCAACACCCGTTGCTGGCTGTTGTACCGGAACCCGCCAGCGCGGCGTACCGCGACCAGCGTGTCGATCAGGTCAGGCAGCGTCAGCGCGTTCACGACCGCGCCCCTTGCGCTGCGGTGAGAACATCCTCGACGTCCAGGCAGCAACGGCGCAGGTGCTCGGTGTCGAGCCTGAGGTAGTGCGCGGCGGTTGTCTTACCAGCCGCGTGACCCAGGACCGCCGTGACAACCGGCGGTGGTGTGTCGGTCTGGAGCATCGCGACCGCCAATGCGCCGCGCAGCGAGTGCAGGCCGTGCGAGCGCCCGGCCGGGAACACAACCCCGGCCCGCCGCGCGTAGTAGCGCAGCCGGCAGCCCGCCGATGTGGACGAACCGAAAGCTGTAAACGGATAACGATGTTTCACGAACACCTGCGGACAGTCCGCCTCGGGCCGGCCGTGGCGAACGTAGTCGATCACAGACCACCCGACGTCGCCCGGTAACGGCAACGTCAACGCCACGCCGGTCTTGTGCTGCGTCAACGCCAGGGTCTTGGCCCGCCAGTCGAACCATCCGAGCTCCAAGCGGCGCAGATCGCCGACCCTCAACCCGAGCCTGGCGGTCAGCAGAACCATCGCGTAGTCACGTTTGCCGATCGCGGATTGCCTGTCGATCTGGTCCAAGACCAGACGAACATCCTCAGCCGTCCACAGGTACGGGGCCGACGCGCCCCGCCGTGGGTAGCGCTGGGGTGGCAGGCGCTGGGCCAGGTCTTCGCGAATCTGCCCGGCCTGGTGCAGATGACGCAGGAAGTCGGCCAACGCCGAGCGCATCGTGCCGGTGGTCTTCGGGGCGTAACCCCGGCGCTGGCGCCGGGCCCAGAACCCAGCCAGGTCACGGGCCTCCGCCTGATCGAGAGTTGTCCGGCCGACCTCGTCGAGGTATGCAAGGAACTGGTCCGCGGCGCGTTGCTTCGTAACGACGCTAGCCTCAGCGTTGCCCTGCACCCGGCACGCCGCGAGGTACCCGTCCCTGGCCGTGCGGAAAGGCGCTGGGCAGCGATCGACCAGCGGCGTTGTGGCCTGGCCCACCTGGGGGGTGCCCTCATCCAGGCATTCCATCAGCAGGATCAGGGGCCGGCGTGCGAGTTGAGCAGGCCTGGAACTCGTCGGCTCGCGTAGGTCCGCGAGCCTGCACCCTGATCGCTCTGCGACGAAGTCGAGGCACGCCGCCTCGGTCGGCAGTGCCTGACCGCCGCCCTCGAGGAACTTGGCGAACGCGTTGTACTCCGCTTGGTGGCGTTTGATCGTCGTCCTCGACCTGCCCGCCGCCATCAACGCGACGATCACCCGCGCCGAGGCCTCGCGGACATTTGCTGCTGCCATAGGAATCGGCCCTTCTGGTCATGGTGAACAGAAGGCGATTCTTCGCCGCCGCGATCTAAGACATCACCGTCGATCTCTCGCGCGGGAAACCCGCTACAGGCCCCTACTGGATCCAGGCGAGGGCCAAGGACGGGTCGATCCGCACTCCGGGTTATGTGGCCGGAACAGGCCAGCGCGGCGTCCCCGCCAGCGCAGTCATCTCTACCGGCCACATAACCCGGCCGTCCACGTAATGCCGCTTATGTGGAATTCCACATAAGCGGCACAGCAAGGCCATGCACCTCTACGACGCCGGCATCCCGTTGCCCTACATCCGCGACATCCTCGGACACGTCGACCTGAGCACCACCGAAATCTACGCACGCGCCTCAACCGAAGCCAAACGCAGAGCCCTCGAAGCCGCCTACACCGACATCGTCACCAACGAGCTACCCGAATGGAACCAAGACCCCGAACTACTCAACTGGCTCGCCGCACTGTGAGCCTCCACGCCCGACAGGAGTTATGCGCAGTGTTCGACCCCCGGCACCACCCTGACCAGGTCGAACAGGTCGACGCTGCGCATAACCCAGCGCTGCTCATTAGGGGCGTCGCTGTCGCCGCTGCTGGGCAACGTGGTTCTGCACTACGTTTTCGACCTGTGGGTCGACCACTGGCGGCGGACTCGGGCCGACGGTGACGTGGTCACCGTGCGGTATGCCGACGACTTCGTGGTCGGGTTCGAACATGAACAGGAAGCGCGGCAGTTTCTGGCTGACCTGCGAGAGCGTTTCGCGCAGTTCGGGCTAGCGCTGCACCCGGAGAAGACACGGCTGATCGAGTTCGGCCGCCACGCCGCCTGGCGACGGGCCAAGCGTGGGGATGCCAAACCAGACACGTTCGACTTCCTCGGCTTCACGCACATCTGCGCGAAGTCCCGCAGGGGCGGCAGATTCTGGATCAAGCGCATCACGATCGCGAAGCGGATGCGGGCGAAGCTGCAACAGATCAAGGTCGAGTTGAAGCGACGCCGCCATTGGCCGCTCCAGGAACAGGGCATGTGGCTGAGACGGGTCCTCCAGGGCCATCTCAATCACTACGCAGTCCCCGGCAACTGGACCGCGATCCGGCAGTTCCGAACCCAGATCAACCGGCACTGGCTGCGATCGCTGCGGCGACGTAGCCAACGTGGCCGCCGGCTGACCTGGGCGAGGATGAACGAGCACATCAACCGATGGCTACCCCCGGTGCGCATCCTGCACCCATTCCCGGACGTGCGCCTCGCCGCCAGAACCCAAGGCAGGAGCCCAGTGCGGTAGTCCCGCTCGCTGGGATCTGTGCGGGGGGCCGCCCGTAAGGGCGGTCCCTACCGCGACACGCTGATGGTTGCCCTGACCGCCGCCCGTGTCCACGGTCCAACCTCGGCGGCTGCCGATTGCCTGAACGGTGTATGGGCCGGTACCAGGTCGGGCAGCAGAATGCGATCATGGTCGGTGATGATCGCCTCTCGCCCCTTGCGAGATGGGTGTTCCTTCCCCTGGTGCCACTCACGGCGGTGTTCGGGCCGCTGCTGGTCCTCGCACCGGGCCAGACCGCGACGTACTGGGCCTGGACGATCCAGCCGTCGATGAGCGCGGTCTGGGTGGGTGGCGGATACACGTTCGGCGCGTGCGCGATCAGCACGATGCTGGTGCTCAACCGGTGGCGTACCGCGATCCTGGCCATCACCGCGACGATCCCGCTCGCGTACGCGATGATCGTGGCCACGTTGGTGCATCTGGACCGGTTCCCCACCGGGTCGGTGCGGTTCTGGGTCTGGCTGGTCATCTACGTGGTGCTGCCGATCGGGCTGCCGGTCATCCTGATCCGCAACCGCCGCGCCGACCCGGGAGTGGGACCGGGTGACCGGCTGCTGCCTCGCTGGCTGGGCCGCAGCCTGGGCGCGATCGGTGTCGTGATCGACGCGTTCGCGCTCGCACTGTTCGCCTTCCCCGGCACGGTCGGCCGGTTGTGGCCATGGCCGCTTACCCCGTTGATGGCGCAGGTCGTCGCGGGCTGGTTGATGTTCTTCGGTACCGGCGCGGCGATGCTCGCCGTGGAGCGGCGTCTGCGAGCCGTGCGCGCGTTCCTGCCCTCGGTGGCGGTGTGGTTCGCCGTCCTCGCCGTCGCGGCCCTGTTCCACCTCCACGACTTCAACCGCGGTCCCGTCGCGACCGGCGCCTACTTCGTCGCCGTCACCGCCGTCGTCCTGGTCAGCCTGGGCGTCCTGGCCTACGCCCGCCGGCGGCCGGCTGTGGCGCGGTAGCTCACGGGGGCGCAGCCCTTCTCAACCGGAAGCCGATCGTCCGGAACTGGCTCTAGTGTGCTGTGGCATGGCCGAATTTCGCGAGCAGAATCTGGACGGGACCCTTTTCGAGCGCGTGAGCCTGCGGGGTGCCGCCTTCCGGGACGTGTACCTAAACGACGCCCAGATCCACGACGTCGACCTCACCGGGGCGCAGTTCCGCCTCGTTCGGCTGCAGAACGTACTGATGCGCGGCGTCGAACTACTCGATGTCGATATCTATGGTGAGTTCCGCAATGTGGTGATCAACAGCGTCGATGTCGCCCCGTTCATCGAGGCCGAACTCAACCGGCGGATGCCGGAACGGGCGAAGATGCGCCCCGACACCGCTGATGGCTTCCGCGAGGCGTGGGCGGTGCTCGAGCAGCTGTGGGACGAGACGGTCACCCGGGCCCGCGCTCTTCCCGAGTCGGCGCTGCACCACAGTGTCAACGGCGAGTGGTCCTTCATCCAGACCCTGCGGCACCTCGCCTTCGCCAGCGCCTGCTGGGTCGACCGGATGATCCTCGGCGACCCGTCGCCGTGGCGAGCGTTGGAGTTGCCGTGGGATGAGGCGCCCACCGGCGACTGGTTCTCGTGGGACCGCGACGCGCGTCCTTCACTCGATGCGGCATTGGCGCTGCGCCGCGCGCGCCAGGACACGGTCCGCGAGGTGATGGCGAAGCTGACCGACGAGAAGCTCGCCCAGACGGTGACCCGCACCGAGCCGGGCCACCCCAAGGAGGTGGACTTTCCGGTCAGGGAATGCCTGCTCGTCCTGCTCAACGAGGAGTGGGAACACCGCCTCTACGCGGAGCGTGACCTCGCGGTGCTGGCGGCCACCACGGTCGCCGAGACCCCGGCCGCCAGCTGACGCGACACAGATACTGTGATACTGTGTGACTGTGAAGAATCTGACAGTCTCTGTACCTGAAGACGTGTACCGCAACGCACGCGTCGCCGCGGCACAGCATGACACCTCGGTAAGCGCGCTGGTGGTCGCGTACCTGGAGCGTCTGTCCCGTCGGATGGATGAGTTCTCCCGGCTGGAAGCTCTCCAACGTGAGGTTCAGGCGGAGGTCGACCGGTTCCGCGCCACCGACCGGTTGGGCCGCGACGAGGTACACGACCGTGCAGTTCGTTGACACCAACATCTTGCTCTACGCCATTTCCCGCGACCCGGCCGAGCGGGACAAGGCCAAACGCGCAAACGACATCCTCTCCGGGCGCGATCTGGCGTTGTCCGTTCAGGTGCTTCAGGAGTTCTACGTACAGGCGACGCGGGTCAGTCGCCCGGATGCCATCGCGCACCAGCACGCCGTCCGGCTCATCGAATCGTTCCAACGCTTCCCCGTCCAGGACATCACGACCGGCGTCATGACCGCGGCAATGCACGCTCGCGAGCGTTTCCAGCTCTCCTATTGGGACGCGGCGATCATTGAAGCCGCGCGGGCCATCGGCTGCACCTGTGTGCTGTCAGAAGATCTCAACCACGGCCAGGACTACGCCGGCGTCCAGGTCACCAATCCATTTCACGAGTCGGCGCAGGAGTAAGCGAAGATCAACAGCCTCGCTCTTGGCGACGCCGTGCCGAAGCTCGAACCAGGCGAACGATGAGAGTGCAAGGGCGGGACACGTCGCCGGTCCGGTCGGGGCGCAGCACTTCGTGGGGCGCCGCCAACCAATCGTTGAGGCCTAATAGGCTTTCAAGATGATCGTCGCTGTGGGCATGGACGTCGTGCTGGTGGAGCGGTTCGTGCGGGCGATCCAGCGCACGCCGATGCTCGCCGAGCGGCTCTTCACCGACGCCGAGCGGTTCACCAGTTCGGGCAACGCGAAGATCGGCATCTTCTACCTCTCGGTGATGCCGGCGTTCATCCCGCCGGGAGTCGCGGCGCTGACCGGGGCGCTGGTGCTCGCCGGCGTCCACGCCGTCGAGGGCGTGCTCTGGTTGAGCGGCGTCGTGGTCGCGGTGCGCCAGGCGCGGGACTGGTTGAGTCGGCCCGCGGTTGCCCGCCGACTGGAACAGTTCACCGGCGTCGTGTTCCTGGGCTTCGGACTGCGGTTGGCCCTGGAGCGCTCGCCCCGCTGAGCGACGACCTCTTTAGTAACTCATGCAACTTAGGCCTGATACACCATTTAGGGAAACTTAGACCGTTCATGACCGTTAGAACCAAGTGTGTACCGAAACCTGATATAGCAGGCTAGCAATTCGTCTGTCCGATTGGCGACGGGGGGTTCATCAGAGCATTCGGGCAAGCGTCGGCCGCTGGCCCGTCAACCGGGCGGGCGGTTGACGGCCGAAGCAGGACCAGACTGCCCACTACCTGCCTGGCCAGCGTCCTCTTGGTGCCGGCAGCGCAGGACCGGCGGCAAAGGGCACCACCAAACCGGGACTTCGTCCTATGATATGGAAAGTCGAGCGGCTCCCGAAATGGCTACTACGCCTGTCGAGCAGACCGGCCCGCGGGGCATCCGAGAGAACACCGGAGGGCAGCGGATGCAGAGGTTGGAGTACGGCTCTGGCCAGGGCGTTCAACCACGGGCATCCAGTTGATGCCGGCCAAACGTGGTTAATCCACTCCATACGGTGAACCGGGGGCAGGACGGACAGGACTTGTCACGCTCACTGCATTTGACAACACTGAACGCTCGTGGCGCTCCAGTCTCACAAAGACGGCCTCGCCAGGTAGCCGCTCACCGTGCGGCGAGGTCCCAAAGCGCTCACCGACGCCGCGGGCCGCCGGAGTGCACGCCGCGCCTGCGTGGTGCACCGTAAGCTTAGAGTACTGCAAACGTCATTTGAGTGGAAGTGCCGTAGATGGACGACACCATAGTTCGCGCCGCTGAGCAACTCATCCCGGTGGCCGCTAGCCGCTGGGACGGCGACGCCCTATTCATGCCACCCCGAGCGAGCACGCCACATCGTCGGCTGGTTGCGGCCCGGCGGCTGGCCGACGGCTCGGGCGTTGGCGGGCATGACTTCTTTACCCTTGGCCACACCAATCCCGACCTCCTCCGGTTGTGGGCAAGTCAGGAAGCCATCGTCACCGGCCCATTCTCGCAATTACTCCTCATACTGACATCTCAGCTTAAGAACGTACATATCCGTGCACAGTTCCTCGAGGTCGTGAGCGGCGAACATAATGGCGTGAAGAATGGCGTTGCCAACGGATCGCACCCCTGGTTGCTCTTTGAGCTGTGTCGTTCCGCGGGCCTGAACCTGAACAACGTGCGGCCGTTGCCGGCTACGGTCCGTTTCCTCAGGCGGCTTGCGGCCGAGCTCGGCGACATTCATTGTGCACTGGGAGCATTTGGCGTCGGAAACGAAAGAATGCTGCTGACAGAATACGCAGCTGTCCAGCGTTGCTTCGAGGAGGCGCTGCCTGAAGTTGCCTCGGGTGGCTTTCTTCGCGCAAATATCGCCGAGGATACGGTGCACAGTCAGATTATCGAGCTGGTAGCGACCAACTTGGCCGACGATGACGGCCTGAACGCCTATATCGCGGGCGCAAGGAGGGGTATCCGAGCCAGGCTCGATTACTACGACGACCTGCTCGTTGCCTGGAAGGAGCAAGGCCTGCCCGACAGCTGGCTTGCGAAAGAACCCATCGCGGCGGGTGTCACGAGACCGTGACTGGCCATCCGGGAACAACGATCATCAAACCAGCAGCACCCGGTGGTACACTGCGGCTGATCCTGTCGTCCGAGCGAGAGGGCGCAGCTGGTGGTGATATCTGAGAAGGTATTCGTTACTGGAAGTGGCCTCGATCCGGCCGCCCTTGAGCGACTGAGCAGTTCCGGCCTTGACGTGGTGCTTTGTCAGGAGGACCTTTCGCTGCAAGGGCTTCGTGACCGGTTGACGGGGAGTCATTTCTACCTTTATGGAGGCGACGAACCGGCCAACGAATTCGAGTCCAGCGCCTTTGTCGATTTGAGGGCGGGCGGTCTGCGTCATATCGCCTTCGCTGGCAAGGGGGTGCGGGACTTTCTCGACGTCGACGCAGCCCGAGCGGCCGGAATCACGGTTTCGAATACCCCAGGTGCGGTGGAGCCCAGCGTCGCTGAATTCACACTGCAGATGATCGGCCTGGCATTGCGTGGCACCATCGCCCACGTCGGTGCCTGGTGGAACTCGATTAACCCAGGCGCATCTGCGACCGGCGACGGGCGGCCGATCCCATTGGGTCGCGACATGGCAGATTGCGAGTTCGGCATCGTGGGGCTCGGTGATATTGGCCGCTTGGTCGCGCTTCGGCTACGGCACATCTGTGATCGACCGATACGGTACTACTCTCGGACGAGAAAGACCGACCTGGAGGATCAGAACGTCGTCGTGTACAACGATCTCGACCAGCTGCTTCGCACCTGCGATGTGGTTACGGTACATCTGGACAACAGACCCGAGACCCAACAGCTGATGGCGAATGCGCCGTGGGAGGAAGCCAAGCGCGGCGTGGTCCTGGTTAACTCGGCATCGCAGGCGCTATTCGACTCCGCCCGGCTGGCCACATTGCTTCGCAGTGGCGTGTTTGGTGCAGCGGTCTTTGACAAGATCTACCCGGCCAAGGAATTGACGGACTCAGGCCTTCTTGATTGTATACCGTCACAGCTTGTGGTTACGAGTCATCTGGCCAACCGTACGGTCGGCGCGTGGCGTAGGATGACCGCTGCCGCGGTTGATTCAATCTTGGATGCGGCCAGCGAGCATGTCCCTATCCGGAATTCCGTGTAAGTCCTTTCATTGCTGCAGCTGGCGTCAGGCCACGGTCGAGACTGGATGACTCAGTTGCCGGGCGGAGAAGCGACGGACGGCGACTCGTAGGGTTCGGACAGACTCCATAGTGATTCGAACATTGTCGAGTAGTGCCGGACATCCAAATGACGCTCCGATACGATCGACTGCATCCGGCTGTCGCTAATTGCGAGAGTGGCGAAACGTACGGTGTGATCATCGTAGATGTTCAGATCGGGAACCTCGGGGCCAACCTGGAGGTTGTCCAGGTTGAGGATCCGGCAGACAACACCCGCAGCCGTGTGGCGTGCGGCGACGCCATCGATTCGCTCCCGAAGGCTCTCGCCGGTAACGGCAAGTGTATGTGCTGATCGCGTCGAATACACGAAGAGCCGGAAGATGGTTATGTGTCGGGCGCGTATCTGGTTTGCCTGGTCGACGAGGTAATCAGCACCGCCGTTGGCTTCAAGATAGTCCAGATCGTCGGGAACGGCGATGGCGCGCACGCGTTCCTTCGCCGTCGGGAGTAGCTGTCGAGCGATCAGGATCTCGCGGCGGAAGTCTCGGAACTCGAGGCGACGTTCAGCGAGGCTACGCCAGTCGTTGGCGAGGAAGAGTGTTTCCACGATCTCGTCATAGAGGTCCGGATGGTGCGACGAGAGCTTGTGCGCGGTAAGCCGCCCGTACGCATCGACCACGAGCTGGAAATATTCGAAAATGTTCCGATCGGTCAAGGCCTGCTCAAGACGCTCGAGGCGACCGGCCCGACCCCGATGTATGGCTCGTTCGATAAAGAGCTCAGTGGTCAATGTCGACAGCAGACCGATGATACTTGCCTGTGTTACTGACGCGGAGGTGGTCTCGTTCTGAAGGACTACGCTTAGGGCGAATGCAACGAGACCAAACAGGATTGCGATCGCTTCCACGACATAGCTTTCGGCAAGGTACGGTGCGATCCAGCGACGGCGTTGCCTCATTTCGCCTGCTCCCGTGAGTCGGTCACAATCGGAGTGGTCTGTCCGGCCCGCTGGCGCGGATCGGGCGTATCCTTCGCTGATGGCGGGACCTGCTCGTCACGCAAGCCCTTTGTCACGCAAACCCCCGCTGGCAGATCAGGCCTCATTACCATCCCGCGAAGGCGATCGTCAAGCTACCACCAACCGACGTCGAAGTCGCCCGACCGACGGGCTGAGAGGCAGGGTGCCGCTCGGATGGCTCGGGGATTGGGGCCTGTGGTCCTTCGGCCGAGAATCGGCGGCCTGACCAGCCTTGCGATGCGCAGCCTCGCGTCGAGCGGGCGTTGCACGGTTTGCCGCATTGCGGCCGGGTGGCCGGCGTCCTATCGTTGGTCACGGTCCACTCCGACGCGGTGAAGTGTCAAGACGGCCACCACGGCAGGAGCCAATAATAGTCGTGTCCACTACTCAGGGTAGTCGTTGGCGATGGGCCTCCTTCGCTGATTGCCGTATAGATCCCAAGAGGTGCGTTTTGTCAGCGACGGTGGAAGCTAGAGGCGCTGCGACGACATGAGGGTGCGCAATGGCGTATGACGGTGCTGAGTGCCGGTGTGATTTCGTAGCGTTTTTGGGGTCCGAGGCTCGGAGACGACACCCGATCGAGTTCGCTGGCGACGGCCGGCCGCAGCGTTTGTCGGGGGCCCCGATCTCCCGTTACGGCAGCGGCGACTGCCTTGCCTTGGTGAGTATGACCGGCACTGTCCGTCGCTCATGTTGGGGGCCGCGGGCATGACGTCGCGACTGTTGGTGGTCGGGGGCGGGGTAATCGGGTGCTCAATCGCCATCGCATCGCGCCATCTGTTCGACGAGACGGTGTTGTTCGACAACCGAGATGATCTTGGAAGGGCAGCCAGCGGAGCGGCGATCGGCGGTATCACACCACAAAGTGATGACTACTGCCGGGGGCCGTTGCGACTTGTCGCCGAAAGTAGCCGCCTGATGTACCCGGCATGGTTGGCCGACCTCGAGACGCGGTCCGGGCTCACTATTCCTTACCTTGATTCAGGCTTGCTTCAGGTTGCGACTCAACAGGATGAGCTGGATCGCCTTCGGGGCCAGCTTGTTCCGGAATGGTTGGCACAGGGATTTACCGTCAGGCACATTCTCCCTGACTATCTGAGGTATGCCGAACCACTACTGTCGGAACGGGTGCTGGGCGGTGTTTTGTTGCCCGATGAGGGCGCGCTTGAACCCAAGGCACTGATGGCGGCGCTCGTTCGTGTGGTTCGCGATGACGCGCGGATTGTGGTGCGAACGGGCACGGAGGTGATCGACGTAGCGGCCGAGACGGATGGCGCAGCCGTCCAGACTCCACAGGGCGTTGTTTCTGGAGATCGGTGTGTGGTGGCGGCCGGCGCTTGGAGTGACCGGCTGTTATCCGTGGGCGGCCGCGCCCTTTTCCCCGTTCGCGGGCAGGCAATGGAGTTCCATGTGCCAGGGGCCAATGGTTATCCGACCCGTCATCACATCTACAGTAAGATTCACCGTGGGACTGAGGTGCACTCCGTGTATCTCGTTCCCAGGGTCGACGGTCGCCTCGTCGTCGGCGTGACTTATGAAGAAGGTCGATGGGATGAGGAGCCAGCGGTCGGCAGTGCGTCCAGGATCTTGGACGGCCTGCACGACCTGATCCCTCGAACGGCCAATTGGCGCCTGCTTCGTGAGTGGGCGGGGGTTCGTCCGGGCACGTCTGACGGCTGTCCGCTTATCGGGCCAGTCGATCCGACAGGTCGGATCGTGGCCGCGACCGGGCACTTCGGCGTCGGGATCACTCTGGCACCGGCAACGGCCGCGCTAGTCACATCGATTCTCTCCGGACAGGCCCTGACGCCGGATCAGGAACTCGCGCTGCGGATCACCGATCCACGCCGCTTCGTCGGTTGAGGCGGGTCGCCGGCAGATTCTCGAATTGACGCCGCATCAGCGCGAGCAGTTCCGTCGGGAGGTCGACAGCCAGTCGTTCAGGCCGAATAAACTCT
>CAVWCL010000003.1:0-835989 GCA_963753485.1 uncultured Actinomycetota bacterium
CATTACGCGTCCCCGCAGATTATGTCTTGCCTGCTGTGCCGGGGGCCGGTATCGCGGTAGCTGGCGGGCTCATGGGTACGGACTTGGACGGCATAATCCGCGGCGCTGAGTCGATGCTTTCGGAACCGGGATGGACCCGGGGAGGAGGCGACGATGAGCGAGGGACGCCGGGTTCGGGTAACGGGCCCGCTGGCTGGTTATGTGGACGGGTTCCGGGACGAGCTGTCCGCTCACGGTTACACCGTGCAGGTTCGGGACCGGAACGTGCGGATGCTGGCGCATGTGAGCCGCTGGATGATCGAGCAGGGGCTTTCGGTTGCTGAGCTGACGCCGGAGCGGCTCGGGGAGTTTCTCGGCGCCCGCCGGCGCGAGGGTTATCACCACGCCTTGTCGATGCGGGCGGTGATGCCGCTGGTGGAGTTCCTGCGTGCCGCGGGCGCGGCGCCACGCCCAAGAGTGGCCGAGCCCATCGGCGGGCTCGACGTGGTGGTGGAGGAGTACCGGCGCTATCTGCTTGGCGAGCGGGCGCTGACGGTCGCGGTGGTGGGCAAGTACACGCGGCTGGCCCGAGAGTTTCTGGCGACGATCGCGTCTGGCGGCGTGCCGCTGAGCGAGTTGTCGGCCGCGGCGGTGGCTGGCCACGTCGTTCGCGAGTGCCGTGCTCGCCCGGCCGGTTCGGCCAAGCACCTGGTCACTGGGCTGCGGTCGGTGCTGAAGTTCCTGTTCCTGGCTGGCCACGTTTGTCAGCAGCTGGCCTTGGCGGTGCCAGGCGTGGCGCACTGGGGTGCGGGCAGCCTTCCCCGGGCGCTGCGCCCGGAGGCGGTGGCCGCCCTTTTGGCCAGTTGCGATAGCGACACGCTCGCCGGGCGCCGTGACCGGGCCATCGTCGTGCTGTTGGCCCGGCTGGGCCTGCGAGCCGGCGAGGTGGCGGCGCTGGAGTTGGAGGACCTGGACTGGCGGGCCGGAGAGCTCGTGGTGCGCACCCGCAAAGCAGCTCGCCGCGAACGTCTTCCGCTGCCCGTGGACGTCGGGGAGGTGCTGGCCGCCTACCTGCACGGCGGCCGGCCCCGGGTTGCCTGCCGGAAAGTGTTCGTGCGGCTCAACGCCCCGATCACGGGCCTGACCGTCCCAGCGGTTACCGGCGTCGTCTACCGCGCCTGTCGGCGGGCCGGGCAGCCCCGCGCTGGCGCTCACCGGCTGCGCCACAGCGCGGCGAGCGCCATGCTCGCTGGCGGCGCCAGCCTGACCGAGATCGGGCAAGTGCTGCGCCATGCCAGCCCCGAGACCACCGCGATCTACGCGAAGGTCGACCGGACGGCGCTGCGTAGCCTGGCCCGGCCCTGGCCGGGAGGCGCGGCATGACCGGAATCCGCCCGGCGATCGCCGACTACCTGACCGTGCGCCGGGCGCTGGGCTACAAACTTGAGGACCACGGCTGGCTGCTGGCCGACTTCGCTTCTTTCCTGGAGGCCCACGGCACCAGCACGATCACCGTCGAACTGGCTCTGGCCTGGGCCACCCAGCCCCAAGATGTGCTTGTGTCCTGGTGGGCAGCGCGCCTGCGGGTGGTGCGCGGTTTCGCCCGCCATGTCAAGGCGTTCGACCCGGCCACGGAGGTCCCGCCGCCGGGACTGCTACCCGACCACAACCGCAGGGCCGTGCCCTACCTGTATTCCGAGGCCGAGGTGTGCGCGCTGATGGCCGCCACGGCGTCGCTGCGACCCGCGCTGCACGCGAGCACCTACCGGACGCTCATCGGCCTGCTCGCGGTGAGCGGCATGCGGATGGGCGAGGCGATCCGGTTGGACCGAGCGGACCTGGACACCACCGACGCGATCGTGACGATCCGCGACTCCAAGTTCGCCAAGAGCAGGCAGGTACCCCTTCACCCGAGCACCCTGGCCGCGTTGGCCGACTACGCGCGGCTACGTGATCAGCATCATCCCCACCCGAGATCGCTCAGCCTGCTGATCTCAACCGCCGGGACCCGGCTGATCAGCCAAAACGTCGAGTTCGTGTTCGCGCGTCTGGTCCGTGTGGCCGGTCTACAGGCCCACCCCAGTGGATCCCGTCCGAGGCTGCACGACTTCCGCCACACGCTGGCCGTGAGCAGTCTGCTCGGCTGGTACCGGGATGGTGTCGACGTGCAGGCGCAGCTTCCGCTGCTGTCCACCCTGCTCGGCCACACGAAGCCGGCCAACACCTACTGGTACCTGTCGGCCGTTCCCGAACTGCTCGCCCTGGCCGCCGACCGGCGCAACGGCCCGGAGGCCCGCTCATGAGCCGCCTCGCCCCAACCCTGGAAGCGTTCTTCATCGAGCGGCTGGCCAACCAGCGCCATGCCAGCGTCAACACCATCGCCGCCTACCGCGACGCCTGGCGACTGCTGCTGCGCTACGCACAGCAGCGCACCGGCAAGCAGCCGCGCCAACTGGACCTCGCCGACCTGAACGCCGCGTTCATCGCAGACTTCCTGACCCATCTGGAGCAGGAACGCGCCAACAGCGTTCGCACCCGCAACGCCCGGCTCGCCGCCATCCGCTCGTTCTTCCGCTACGCCGCCCTATGCCATCCCGAACACAGCGAGCTCATCGCCCGCGTGCTGGCTATTCCCACCAAACGCGCCGACCGCGCCGAGCTGTCCTATCTTGACCAGCCCGAAGTGGACGCGCTGCTCACCGCACCCGACCGGCACACCTGGATCGGCCGGCGTGACCACGCCCTCATCGATGTCGCCGTCGACACCGGACTGCGAGTCTCGGAGCTGACCGGCCTGCGCAACTGCGATGTCGAACTGGGCACGGGCGCTCATCTCACCTGCACCGGCAAGGGCAGGAAGCGGCGCAGCACCCCACTGCGCAAACAGACCGCGTCCGTGCTCGCCGTGTGGATGAAAGAGCGCGGCGGCGCACCCGACGACCCGCTGTTCCCCACCCGCCGCGGCACCCGGATCAGCTGCGGGGCCGTGCAACGCCTCGTCGCCAAACACTCCGCCACCGCAGCACAACGCTGCCCGTCCCTGACCTCCAAGCACGCCACACCTCACGTCCTGCGGCATTACGTGGACGGCCGGGTTATGTGGCCGGTAGAGATGACTGCGCTGGCGGGGACGCCGCGCTGGCCTGTTCCGGCCACATAACCCGGAGTGCGGATCGACCCGTCCTTGGCCCTCGCCTGGATCCAGTAGGGGCCTGTAGCGGGTTTCCCGCGCGAGAGATCGACGGTGATGTCTTAGATCGCGGCGGCGAAGAATCGCCTTCTGTTCACCATGACCAGAAGGGCCGATTCCTATGGCAGCAGCAAATGTCCGCGAGGCCTCGGCGCGGGTGATCGTCGCGTTGATGGCGGCGGGCAGGTCGAGGACGACGATCAAACGCCACCAAGCGGAGTACAACGCGTTCGCCAAGTTCCTCGAGGGCGGCGGTCAGGCACTGCCGACCGAGGCGGCGTGCCTCGACTTCGTCGCAGAGCGATCAGGGTGCAGGCTCGCGGACCTACGCGAGCCGACGAGTTCCAGGCCTGCTCAACTCGCACGCCGGCCCCTGATCCTGCTGATGGAATGCCTGGATGAGGGCACCCCCCAGGTGGGCCAGGCCACAACGCCGCTGGTCGATCGCTGCCCAGCGCCTTTCCGCACGGCCAGGGACGGGTACCTCGCGGCGTGCCGGGTGCAGGGCAACGCTGAGGCTAGCGTCGTTACGAAGCAACGCGCCGCGGACCAGTTCCTTGCATACCTCGACGAGGTCGGCCGGACAACTCTCGATCAGGCGGAGGCCCGTGACCTGGCTGGGTTCTGGGCCCGGCGCCAGCGCCGGGGTTACGCCCCGAAGACCACCGGCACGATGCGCTCGGCGTTGGCCGACTTCCTGCGTCATCTGCACCAGGCCGGGCAGATTCGCGAAGACCTGGCCCAGCGCCTGCCACCCCAGCGCTACCCACGGCGGGGCGCGTCGGCCCCGTACCTGTGGACGGCTGAGGATGTTCGTCTGGTCTTGGACCAGATCGACAGGCAATCCGCGATCGGCAAACGTGACTACGCGATGGTTCTGCTGACCGCCAGGCTCGGGTTGAGGGTCGGCGATCTGCGCCGCTTGGAGCTCGGATGGTTCGACTGGCGGGCCAAGACCCTGGCGTTGACGCAGCACAAGACCGGCGTGGCGTTGACGTTGCCGTTACCGGGCGACGTCGGGTGGTCTGTGATCGACTACGTTCGCCACGGCCGGCCCGAGGCGGACTGTCCGCAGGTGTTCGTGAAACATCGTTATCCGTTTACAGCTTTCGGTTCGTCCACATCGGCGGGCTGCCGGCTGCGCTACTACGCGCGGCGGGCCGGGGTTGTGTTCCCGGCCGGGCGCTCGCACGGCCTGCACTCGCTGCGCGGCGCATTGGCGGTCGCGATGCTCCAGACCGACACACCACCGCCGGTTGTCACGGCGGTCCTGGGTCACGCGGCTGGTAAGACAACCGCCGCGCACTACCTCAGGCTCGACACCGAGCACCTGCGCCGTTGCTGCCTGGACGTCGAGGATGTTCTCACCGCAGCGCAAGGGGCGCGGTCGTGAACGCGCTGACGCTGCCTGACCTGATCGACACGCTGGTCGCGGTACGCCGCGCTGGCGGGTTCCGGTACAACAGCCAGCAACGGGTGTTGCGCCAGTTCGCCGAGCACGCCCGCCGGGAAGGCTACGCGGACGGCTCGATCGTCAAAGAAGCGGTCGAGGATTTCCTCTACGGTCGTCATCTCAAGGCGTCCACCATTCGCCGCGAGGAGATCGTCCTGCGTGAGCTGGCCGAACACGTCCGGCAGTTCGGCTGGCAAGCGTGGGCGCCGGCGACGCTGACCGGGGTGAAGACCCCGCACCGGCCGCCGCCGTACGTGTTCAGCGACGACGAGATCCGCCGCCTCTTCCACGTCATCGACACCCAGCAGCTGTCCGAGATGTCGAACAGGGCGCTGGTCGATCCGGTGCTGTTTCGGGTGTTCTACGCCACCGGGCTGCGCCTATCGGAAGGGCTCAATCTAGAACTACGTGACTTCGACCCGGCCCGTGCGACCATCGAGGTACGCGACGGTAAGAACCACGAGAACCGCCTCGTGCCCGTCACCGGCCGTCTGGCCGCCACCCTGCAGAGCTATATCGCGGCCGCCCACCCGCGCCCCGTGCCGGCCCACAAGCTGTTCTATACCGGCGACCCGGCCAAGCCGGCCGACAAGTCCACGATTTACAACAGGTTCCGTCGTTACCTCATCGACGCGGACATCCCTCATTTCCCGGGAGGCCCGCACATCCATTCGCTGCGCCACGGCTTCGCCGTCCAGAACCTGCGTCGGTGGGCGGCCGACGGCGCGGACCTCAGAGTGATGCTGCCATATCTGTCCGCGTATATGGGTCACGCCGACCTGCGCGGAACCCAGTACTACCTCCAGCTGACCGCGGACGCGCATCCCGAGGTCGCCGCCATGGCCCAAGCCAGGTTCGGCTACGTCATCCCGGAACCGGTCGCGTCACAAGCAGGCCAGCGGTGAGCCGCGTCAACCCGGTCGGCGGGGATCCGGCCGGCAGGTGGCTGTCGAGGTTCCTCACCAACTACCTGGCCGGTGAACGGGACCTGTCCGCCCAGACCATCGCCTCCTACCGGGACGCGATCAGACTGCTGCTGACTTGGTTTCGCGATATAAGGGGAACCCGGCCCGAGAAGCTGCGCCTCGCCGACTTGGACCGGGCGCGGGTGCTCTCCTTCCTGGACTGGCTCGAGGCCGCACGCGGCAACTCGGCGGCGACCCGCAACCAGCGCCTGGCCGTCATCAAGTCGTTCGTCCGGTACGCCGCGGTTGAGCGGCCAGAGTTCCTCGAACAAGCCACCCAGATCCTTGCTGTCAAACAGAAGAAGACCCCGGCCGCTGACCTGGGCCACCTTACCGGCAGCGAGGTCAAAGCTCTGCTGTCCGAACCAGACGCAGCCACCCGGCGCGGGCTGCGCGATACGGTCCTGCTTTCCATGCTCTACGACACGGCCGCCCGCGTCCAAGAGATCTGCGACCTGAACGCCTCCGACGTGCGCGCGGCCCGCCCGATGCTGGTATCGCTGCGCGGTAAGGGTTGCAAGACCCGGCGGGTTCCGCTGATGGACCCCACAGCCCATCTCGTGGAGGACTACCTCAAGCGGCGCGCGCCCCACCTTGGCGTCGGCGCTGACGCTGACCCGCTGTTCAGCGGGCCGGAACAGACCCGACTCACCCGGTGGGGCGTAACGAAAATCCTCGCCAGACATGTCCAATCCCTGCGCCGCCGCGAACCCGGCTATGCGGCCGGTATGAATGTCACGCCGCACGTGATTAGAAGGACCCGCGCGATGCACCTGCTCGAAGCCGGAGTTAACCTGATCTACATACGTGACTTGCTCGGCCACGCCGACGTGTCCACCACCGAGATCTACGCCCGCGCCGACGCGGAGGCGAAACGCAAAGCCATCGAAAGCGCCTACCAGTCGCTCACCCCCGAGCGTTTGCCTGACTGGACAGCAGACCAAGATCTCCTCGAATGGCTTGACCACGCCGGTCGGTGACACCCGGGTTATGTGGCCGGAACAGGCCAGCGCGGCGTCCCCGCCAGCGCAGTCATCTCTACCGGCCACATAACCCGGCCGTCCACGTAATGCCGCTTATGTGGAATTCCACATAAGCGGCACACGTGCGCCATGTCCCTGCTCTCTCATGGCGTGGACACCACCGTCATCGCCCTATGGCTCGGCCACGAACGTGTCGAGACAACCCAGATTTACCTGCACGCCGACATGTCGATCAAAGAACGAGCGCTGGCCCGCACAAGCCCGCCAGCCACGACGCCGGGGCGATACCGACCGAGCGACTCGCTCCTCGCGTTCCTCGACGCGCTCTGATTATCCCCACTGCAGACCAACCACTTCACGTTCGATGAAAGGAGAGTCCAAACCTGGAGACCATAATCTGCAGGGAAGCGTAATGGCTCTTATGCGAAGCCTTCCATAAGAGCCAGATCCAGATTGGATACGGGGCATAGGCGTTGGTCTTCCAGAACGCCCCGCCCCAGTCCGGGTCCCACAGGTAGAAGTAGAAGTGGTTGATGAAGGCCATCTGCCGGCCCCACTCCATGTGCGGATGCGGGGCGTGCTCTTGGCCCTTGGCCTTCCACGACCGCCACACCGGCGCCTTCTCCTGCGCGATGCCGATCAGCACCACCCGACCGTTGCCGCCCTGCGCGGCGGCGGCGTCGATGAGCGGGCGGGCCACGGCCTCCTTGTCGTCCCCCTTTCCGAAGTGGACCACGGGAATGTCGCCGGCTTCGGCGTACCGGTGCACCTCACGCACGTACTCGTCGCCGATCTTGCCGAACGCCGCCGAGGACGGGATGACGAACCCGCGCTGCCAGCGCAGGAACTGGCAAACCCAGCCCACCGTCTGCAGCTTCGGTACGTACGCCTGCAGGAAGATCCGGTCCACCGAACGGCAGGTGAGCGTCACATGATCGCGCAGTAGAGTCGCATAGTCGGCCATTGCAACCTCCAGGTCTCAGCAACCCCGAGGTTACGACCGACACGGCGGGCGGGCCTCCCGACGGAGACCCGCTCGTCACGCTGTCCTATCGCGGCGACGCCGCGAGCCTTGGCGGTATGAGGTCGCTCGCTACCTCTAGCGGGAGTTTCCCCCCTACGTGACCAGGGCGCCCGGATCTCGTTGTACCGCTTGGGTTTCAGGCCCATCCGGCGTATTACCCAGATCGTCTTGCCCGAAGACGATCCGGGCCGGCCGGATGCAGCTGATAGCAGCGAAATCAACGAATGCCTGGGTAATACAGTCAGGCTGCCCGGAAACACCTCCTGACCTGCGGAAACACCCTCCATGATCGAAATAGGGGGGAAACTCAGGCTAGCGGCGCTTTGCCGGGCCAGCCTGTGACGCGCCACCAGCGGATCTTCGTTCGCGACCGACACTATCGGTGCGGTGGGGCCCGACCTCGAGTGCCGGTTGCACGTCGATCCGGCCCTGTGCGGTTACCTGGCTGACGCTGAGGGTGGCGTTCGACCAACTGCGTGGAGGTGGCGGAGCGCTTGCGCGTACGAGTCGATCAGGCCGGTTTCGTAGTAGGTCAGGCCGTGTTGGCGGCAGAACTCGCGCACGAGGGGTTGGGCGCGGCGCAGGTTGGGTCGGGGCATGCTGGGGAAGAGGTGGTGCTCGATCTGGTAGTTCAGTCCGCCGAGGGCGTAGTCGACCAGCCAACCACCGCGGACGTTTCGGGAGGTCAGTACCTGGCGGCGGAGGAAGTCGCTGTGATCGTCGGCGGCGAGGATCGCCATGCCCTTGTGGTTGGGGGCGAAGGAGCAGCCCAGGTACAGGCCGAACAGTGCCTGCTGCACGAGTATGAACACGACGGCCTTGACCGGCGAGAGCACCAGGAACACCACCCCCAGGTAGCCCACGACGTGGATGCTGAATAACGCCCGTTCCCAGACCCGATGCCGGATGGATGGCCGCAGCAGCACCCGCATGCTGGAGACATGCAGGTTGAACGCTTCCAGGAGCAGCAGGGGGAAGAACCAGTACGCCTGGTAGCGGTACAGATACCGTGCGACGGGCCCCCAGGTGGCGGACTGAGCGGCGGTGAACGCCAGCGCTCCGGTGTGGATGTCGGGGTCCTTGCCCTCCTGGTTCGGGTGGGCGTGGTGGCGGTTGTGCTTGTCCACCCACCAGTCATAGCTCAGCCCGATCACCAGGTCGCCGTGCAGCAGCCCGATGATGCTGTTGGCCCGCGCCGAGGCGGAGATCTGCTTGTGCCCGGCCTCGTGGCCGAGGAAGCCGATCTGGGTGAAGACGAACGCCAGGAACACGGCGACCGCCAGCTGCCACCAGGAGTCGCCGACCAGAACGAAGGCGGTCCAGCCGGTGGCCAGCAGCACGGTCGTGACCGCAATCCGGCGGACGTGGTAGCCGGTCCGGCGTTCGAGCAGACCGGTGGTCTTGATCTGTCGCAGCAGCAGGGAGTACAGACTGCCGTCCAGCCCATGGGAAACTCCGCCGGTCGGTTGCGGGTATGGCCGGATCGCGGCAGCCGCTGTCTCGGATCTTGACATGGTGAACCTCCGCACTGCGGTCACGGGTGCACGGTGCATTGGTCGCCAAGGTCCGGAGCGAGGCGCGTCCCGGCAGCTGGCCGTCGGATCCAACCCGCCCGGGACACGTCCAGATCATGTTATCGCCGCCTGACGCCCATGGGTGCCGTGGTCCCGACAGCGATGCGGCAGACTCGCGGATGCGGTGTTTTAGCCGCTTTCTTACGTCCTCTTTGGATAGCCAAATCCATTGATACAGCGCCGACACGGGTGGAGTGTCGGCGCACGTTGGGGCGATGTGTCTCCGGGGGCATCGGCGCCGACCCGGTCGGTACACCGCCGCCGGCGGCGTGCCGCAAGGTGAGCGAGAGGCGTTTCAGTCCGCCAGTTCGGCCCGCAGCCGGGCCAGGGATTGCCTGAGCAGGCGGGACACGTGCATCTGGGATACACCGATCTCGGCGGCGATCTGGGTCTGGCTGAGGTCATGGTAGAAGCGCAGGGTGAGGATGCGCCGCTCCCGTAGGGGCAGAGCCGCGACGAGCGGCCGCAGTGACAGATGGTTGTCGATGCTGGCGTAGCGCGGATCGACGCTCCCGATGGTGTCGACCAGGTCGGCTCCGTCGTTGGGGCCGGCCGTGTTGAGTGAGGGCAGGCGGTAGTGCTGCCGGGCGGCGGCGGCGGCGAGGACGTCATCGGCGGTGATCTGAAGATGGTGGGCGAGTTCGGCGGTTGTCGGGGTACGGCCATGGTGCTGGCCGAGTTCGTCGGAGGCCGCGGGCAGCCTGCCGGCCAGCTCCTGGGTCGAGCGTGGTACCCGCATGGCCCACGCTGTGTCCCGAAAATGCCGCTTGAGCGCGCCGAGGATGCTGGGGTGAGCGAAGGCGACGAAGGGCACCTGCCGGCTCGGGTCGTACCGGTCGACCGCGGTGATCAGAGCAAGTGCTGCCACTTGTGTCAGGTCGTCAAGGGCCTCGCCGCGGCCGGCGTAGCGGCGCGCGAGTTTGCCGGCCATCGGCAGGTTGATCTCGATCGCTCGCGCGCGTAGGACGACGCGCTCGCGATGCTGGGCCGGTAGCCGGTCGCGTCGGCGCAACAGCTCCTCTGTGGACACAGACGCGTGGATAGTCTTACCGCGGCGCCAGGCGGCAGCGGTATGGACGGCCACGGATCGAGACTGTCGGGGATGCCAGGCGATCGAGATCGCTGGCGTGGCTCGGCCCGTCCCGGTGGCAATGATCATGATTGGTTGGCACGATTGGTCATGACGCGCACCGCCCTCTGCGGGACACGCCGCGTTGTGGCGGCAAGAATCGGTGCCTCAGCCGAAACGCCGAGACCTGCTCTTCGGGGCCGCGGGTCCGGGCAGCGAGAACTGCGGCGGCCACACTTAGCGCATCGGAGGCTACGACGATTCCCTGCAACCACGGTACGCCTCGCGAGCGGTTTCGTGAAGGCCGGCGACATCGGCGGCGAGGGCACTGGCTCGCGTCATCGCCATTGTTGAAGACGGCATGGGCAATCGGTCCGCGCAGAGCTCGGGCCAGATCTGACCGTTCGATTAGGACATTCGGTCGTGGTCGGCCCGACCGGGGTTGCCCTGCCCACGACATGCACACCCGGGCCGCTACCGCTTCGGGCGGCGTCGGCGTCGCGCCGCTTCGAGTCCGTCGACGAGGGTGTCGAGGCCGGCAGTGAATCGCTCGTCGCGGTTGTCGACCCACACGTACTCACCGAGCGCGACAAGAGCGGGGAAGCGGTCGACAGGCAGCGACCGCAGGAACGCGTGAAGCTTGCGTCTCGTGACGGCGTCGCGGACGCGCTGCTCGTTGATGGAGGTGCGACTGCCGAGCGCGAACCCGACCGTGTAGTCGTAGACCAGGGAGAACGCCAACCCGGCCTGCCGCTCCGGTAGGCCGGCCTCGTTCAGCGGGGCGAGCAACGCCTCGGCCAGGGCGAGCGAATGTGGACCGAGGGGGTCTCGTGTCTTGAGCAGCCCAGCGATGCCGGGATGGCTCTCGAGGACCGTGCGCAACCGGTGCGCCAGCGCCTTGACCCGCTCGGTCCAGGCAATGGAGCGGTCGACCTCATGGTCGACCTCGGCCAGCACCCCATCCACCATGAGATCGTGGAGCTGTTCCTTGTTGCGTACGTGCCGGTACAGAGCCCCCGGAACGACTCCGAGACGAGTCGCGAGGGCCCTCATGCTCAACGCGTCGACGCCGTGCGCACCGATGACCGCGATGGCCTCGGCGACGACCCGCTGGCGGGTAAGAGTACGGGGACGGTCCTCGTCGCCGACGGGCCGGGCGAACCAGAGCGATCCGTGCTCCGTCTCGGCAGTGGTTGCCTGTCGTTGCTTCGCCACCTTCGCCTCCGTGCGCCCGTTTGACCCGTGAACGGCGTTCACTGTACAGTGAACACCGTATCCCGGAGGTGAGTGTCGTTCACCCGAGCCGCATTTTCCTCCTTGAGCGCGGGCCACCGGTCCGGCCGGATACGTATGGGAGAGCGACATGACGAGCATGACAGGCATGACAAGCTGGGAACTGTTCGAAGACCTCCGTGATGCGCAGGACGAGCTGCTGCGCCTGAACAGGCTTCGCGGACAGTGGCTCACTCCACTCGGCCACGACTATCACGCCGGCATGAGCCCTCCGGCCTGGGCGCCGACGGTCGAGATCTCCGAGCGTAAGGATGCATACCTGGTGGCGGCCGAGCTCCCGGGAGTCGGGATCGACGACCTCGAGATCACATTCGAGGACGGCCTTTTGACCATCCAAGGCCAGCGGCAGGTCGCGCCTGACTCTTCCGAGGAGCGGATACATCGGTCCGAACGCCGTTACGGCCCGTTCCGCCGCTCGATCACCCTTCCTACTCACGTGAAGCCGGACGCTATCGAAGCGACCACCCAGAACGGCGTGCTGCAGATCGTGGTGCCCAAGGCGGAGGAGATACAGGCCAAGCGCATCCAGGTGCGCGTCGACAGTGGACAGACCCTTCCCATCGCGGGCGAAGAAGAAGAGTCCCGCAGACAACCGGTCCGGGCGGTCGAATCGCCGAACGGAACACCCAGACAATAATGGCACCTCCTGCCGCCGCCCGAGCCAGAGCGGCGGCAGGCACATTTCTGTCGCCGGGGCCGATGCACAAGGTCACCTGATGCACTCGCGCTGTGGCATTACGGACCGCCATGGCCGCCCAGTGCCCGCGGGTATTTGCGGTGGTCGTACTGCCGCTCTGGCCGGCCGTCGTCACCGGATAGGATGCTGATTGAGAGGAGTTCCCGTGCCGGCGAAAACCACGGGAGTGCTCGCTGGCGTTGCGCTGGCCGTGTTGGCCGGCGCCGGGGTGGCCGCCGCTGTCAACCATCGCCGGGGACGCCAACCTGATCCGGACGAGCACGCCAGCCTCGCTGAGCTGGACGCCCGACTGGGCGCACATCAGAAAGCCGGCCTCGACGTGCCACCGGATCGGGTCTGGCGCATCCTCGATGGCTTGCAGCGGAATCGGGGTATCTCGGTGCAACGCCTCCGGGCTTGGATCACCGGTGTCCGCGAGGGCGTCCTGAGTGCCGAGCAGGCCATCGCGGCGGAGAGCGACTTCGGGTCGCTCGAGCGGGACGCGGATCAGGGCGGGGTGTAACCGGTCACCCAGGTGAGACGAATCAGTCCCGGCGTAATGGTAGGGCAAGCACCGCTAAAGCGGCGCAGCCGGGCATTCGCCGGAAGGCTTTGTGCAAATACTATCCAAATAATTTGCTTTCTCGCCGAGAGAGGAGGAGGGTTCATGGTATGACACAAACAATGCATCGAAGCGATCAGGTTTTGCAGGCCACCGTCTCCGACGAGCTCCTTTATACCCCTAGTGTCGATAGCCACGTCGGCGTTTCCGTCGTGGACGGTGTGGTGACCCTCGAGGGCGATGTCGCCAGTGTTCCGGAGCGGCTCGCGGCCGCGGATGCCGCCGAGCGTGTCTGGGGTGTCCAGCGCGTCATCGATCACATGGTGGTCCGCAGCGCCGGCGCCTCGGGCTCAGATGACGCCGGTCTGGCCCGGTCGGCCGGCAACATGCTCGAGTGGTCGGTCGACGTGCCCGCCAACGCGGTCAAGGCCGAGGTCAGGGACCGGAAGGTGACGCTCACCGGTGTCGTCACATGGGACTTCCAGCGGGTCGCGGCTGCGCGATCGGTCCGCTACCTTCGCGGCATCATCGGCGTGGACAACCAGATCAGCGTCCACGAGAGCCCGTCGGTGTCGGTTCTCAAGGAAGGCGTGGAGGCAGCGATTCGCCGCACCATGCCGCAGGACGCCAAAGGCATCACCGTTGACGTTCACGGCCACACGTTGAAGCTGAGCGGAAGCGTGCGGTCGGCAGCGGATCGCCGTCGGGTCGAGCGCCTCGCCTGGGCCGCCGCCGGCGTCACGACGGTCGAGAACGACATCGTCATCTCGTCCTGAGCCAAGGCCCCTCACTGCCGGTCCCGGGTGGTGAGGGGCAATGCCGGCCGATTGATGGGTGCGCTCGCCGGGACAGCTATCCCGGACATCGTGAAGCGTGATCTTGCGAACGCAGCCAGAGCTTGACCCGCCGCCGAGACCATCGATCCGGCGACCGGCGTCCGCCGCGCGGGCGTCGAGCGGGCGGTCGATGGGGGGATGGCGGTATACGGTTCGTCGATAGCCCGGGCGTACATCATATAGAGTGTCAGAGCATCGGCTTCGCAACGACCGTAAGGAGCCGGCCATGCCGGACGAATCGGCGCTTCTCCAGGGAGCGCAACCGCGCCAGACGGCTCATGAGTTTGTGCACGGCACGCTGCGCCGGGCCATCCTGAGCGGGGTGCTGCCGGGGGGCACGCGGTTGGTCCAGGCCGACCTGGCGAGCCAGCTGTCAGTGAGTACCACCCCGGTACGGGAGGCGCTGCGCGACCTCGTCAACGAGGGGCTGGTGGTTTTCCGGGCCCATGTCGGGGCCGTGGTACGGGAGCTGAGCATCGACGAGTTGTTCGAGCTGTACGAGATTCGCAAGGCGATCGAACCGTTGTCGATCAGGCGGGCGGCCACCCGGATCACCAAGCAGGAGCTGGACGAGGCGCAGAAGCTCATCGGGGAGATGGAGAGCGAGTCCGACCCGGCCCGCTGGGCGGATCTGAACTGGCAGTTTCATGGCGTGCTGGAGAAGGCGGCCATGGCGCCATTCGTCCAATCGGTGCTCAAGAGCGTGCAGGATATCGCGGCGATCTACGTCGCCCACTCGCTGATCCTGCAGCCGGACCGGATCGTCAGCGGCAACAAGGAGCACCGGGCGCTGCTCGCCGCGTTGCGCCGCCATGACGAGGATGGCGCCGCGCGCGCGCTGGTCGCCCATCTGGACTCCACGCTGCAGGCGATCCTGAAGAGTAGGGCAGAGATCTCACAGGTGGGCAAGGACCACCGGGCCGGCTCCGGCCTTACCGGGCGCCGCTAGAGCAGATTCACCCACCCAACCTGCGCGTGACCTTCCTGGCGGTCCCTGCGCACATCCGGCCGTGCCACGGGTCAGGCCGGCGCTGTCAACCAGCGTTGCGACAAGCGGCGTCGGCGTCTTGACAGGCATCATATATGATGCATACTGTGCGATGCAGCATGCCACCGGTGAGCATGCCGTCGACATGTCGAAACGCCACGGCGGCATCCCTGGCATCCGGTGGGCTTCCGGTGCAAGAGGCTCAAGGAGGGCCGCCAGCGATGACGCGTTTGCGCAGCCGTACAGGTAGGCGGGTGAGATTGGCCGTGACCGCCGCGGCCGTAAGCGGTGCCCTCGTGCTGACCGCGTGCTCCAGTTCCGGGTCGGGCAACCAGACCGGCAGCGGCAGCTGTGACACCTTCAACGCCTCGGTCCTGAACGCCCGGCCGGTACCGGCCGAACTCAAGCCGGACCTGGCCGTACCACCCGTCGGTACATTGACGGTCAAGTCCTCGGACTTCGGCTCGTCCGAGAGCATCTCGCCGGTGTGGTGGAACACCATCACGGTCAGTCCGGAGCAGGCTAAGCAGATCTGCAACAAGCACCTGACCGCGGTCTACATGGACTGGGACAGCGTGCTCTACAACCAGACCGTGCGCTCCGGCGCTCAGCAGGCGCTGGAAGCCTTGGGCATCAAGCTGCTCCGGGTCACCAACTACCGCCTGGACGGCAACGGCCTGGCCGGCAACCTGGCCGCCGTGCTCCCGCTACACCCCGACATCATCATCACCGGCGGACCGGTGGACCCGGCGCAGTTCGGCCCGATCATGGCACCGGCCAAGGCGCAGGGTATCCAGGTCCTCTCCTACGGCACCGGCGCGCAGGGTTGGGGGCTCGGCAACGGCAAGGAGATGACCGCGCTGCTGTCCTATGACACGTACCAGCTGGGCAAGCAGCTCGCGGCCGGCATCCACGCCCGCTACCCGGACGGCGTGAACCTCGGCTTTATCCACTGGGTCAACAACATTCCGGCGATCCACTCCCGCGAGCAGGGCATGCTGGACGGCCTCAAAGCCTATCCGAACATCCACATCATCGCCGACGGTCCGGCCGATCCCGCAGGCAACACGGGGTTCAACGACCCGAACGCCGCGCAGACCTACACCGAGGCGTTCCTGGTCAAGCACCCCGAGGTCAATGCGGTGTTCGCGCCGTGGGAGGACCCGCCGGCGCTCGGTGAGGAGGCCGCGATCACGAGCCTGCACCGCAAGGTCGACGTGGTGACCATGGACCTGAGCACCCAGGGTGCCGCACAGCTCAATGCGGGCGGCCCGATCACCGTGGACATGGCCCCGGACGCCTATGACGTCGGCCGAACCGAGGCGATCGCGGCCGGGCTGTCGGCGATCGGCGCGAAGGTGCACGGGTTCATCGTGGTGCCGACGTTCGCGGTCGACCAATCGAACCTGACCACGGCATGGAACTTCATGCACGGTCCGGCCTTCCCCTGCTGTTCGTAGCTCGAACTCCGGCATGGCTGGCCAGACGTCCGGCGCCGACGCCCTGCAGATGCGGAGAGTGGGCATGCGCTTCGGGTCGGTTTGGGTGCTGCAGGACGTCGACTATGCGGTGCCGGCGGGCAACATCAATGCCCTCGTCGGTCACAACGGTGCGGGTAAATCGACGATGATGAAGATCGTGCTGGGCGGATACCGCCCGACCACCGGCGCGGTCCTTATCGGCGGCACCGAGTTGACCGAGGCGCAGCCGTCGGCGGCCCGGCGGCTCGGCGTGGGCATGGTGCTCCAGGAACGCAGTCTGATCGGCCCGCTGACCGGGCTGGACAACATCTTCCTCAACGCCGAGCTGACCAACTCGGTGGGGCTGCTCAACCGCCGGCGGGAGACCGCCGAAGCCGAGGAGCTGCTGAGCCGGCTCGATATCTCGCCCGACGTGTTGCGCCGTACGGTCTCGGATATGTCGGCGGTGCAGCGCCAGATGGTCGAGATCGCCAAGGCGATGCGCCTGGCCACCACGCTGCTGATCCTGGACGAACCGACGGCCCCGTTGAGCCACAACGAGATTGACGCACTGTTCCGGGTGATCCGCAACGCGGCCGCGACCGGTACCGGAATCGTGTTGATCACACATCACCTGGGCGAGGTGTTCGCGATCAGTGACCACGTCACGGTGCTGCGGGAGGGGTCGGTCACGCTGTCGGCGCGCACCGCGAGCACCGACATGGACTCGTTGGTCTCGGCGATGCTCGGCCCGGGGCGGGCGTCGATGACGTCGCATCAAGGGCGATCTGGTGACTCACTGTCCACTCTGGAGCCCGCGTTCGCCGCCACCGGCCTGCGGGTGGGCGAGAAGCTCGATGCCATCTCGTTCTCGATTCAGCCGGGCGAGGTGCTCGGCGTCGCCGGACTGGTCGGCAGTGGGCGCACGACGTTGCTGCGGACCATCTTTGGCGATGTGAGGCCGACCGGAGGAAGGATGACCCTGCACGGCCAGCGGTACGCGCCGCGCTCCCCGAGCGACGCGATCGGCAAGAATGTCTTCCTCATCCCCGAGGACCGGCACGCGTACGGGCTGCTGGAGCGCCACAGCATCGGGGAGAACGTTGTGCTGCCGGTGCTCCGGCGGCTGCGGGCGGGCCTGCTGTTCAGCCGGTCGAAAGCGCGCGCGTTGGCCGACGGGCTGATGCGGCTGCTGGACGTGCGAGCCCGGGGGGCCCAGCAGGTCGTCGGCGAGCTGTCCGGCGGCAACCAGCAGAAGGTGGTGCTCGCCAAGGCGCTGGCCGCCGAGGCGGAGCTGTTGCTACTCGACGAGCCGACATTCGGAGTCGACATCGGAGCATCCCGAGAGCTGATCCAGCACATCCGGGGGATGGCCGACACCGGTAAGGCGGTGTTGTGGGTGACCTCCGACCTGCAGGAGCTGTTGGCGGTCTCCGACCGGATCGTGGTGCTCGCCGACGGCACGATTCGGGCCACCGTGCGACCGGATGAGCCGGACTACACCGAGTCTTTTCTGATCCGCAGTATTCAGCGCGACCGATCACCGGGGAGTCCGCCGGCTTCGCCTCGCGGGTGGGCCACACCGACGGGGAGCCGACGCCCGTGACCGATATCGACGTACGGGAGAGCCTGCGGGCCCGGCTCGGGCAGCGCGCCCGCACCGGGACCGTCGCGGTGGTGAGACGGTCCTACCGGGGCGAGAACTCCGCGATTCTCGTCCTGGTCGTCGTGGTGAGCATCGCCATCTTCGCCGTCATCCTCCGCGACACCGACTACATGAGCGCGGACAACCTGCTGAGCATCACCCGCCAGACCGCGGCCATCACGGTCATGGCGGTGCCGACCGTGCTGGTGATCTGCTCCGGTGAGATCGATCTGTCCTTCGCGGCGGTGGCGCCGGTGGCCGCGTTCATCACGGCGCTGCAACTTCGCCACCAGAGCATCCTCGTGTCCGTGCTCGCCGGTCTGCTCTTCGGTGCCCTGGTCGGCCTGGTCAACGGGTTGATCACAGTCTTCTTCCGGATTCCGTCGTTCGTGGTCACCCTCGGCATGATGGGCTTCCTCATCGGCTTGGGGGAGCTGATCACGAACAGCCAATCGGTCGTCGTGGCCCAGCCGCAGTTCCTGACGATCTTCGGGGTTGGTGAGGTCTTCGGGGTACCGGCCCTGCTGCTCTGGTCGCTGGCGGCGGTTCTGATCGGACAGGTCATCCTGGCGTACACGCCGGTCGGCCGAGCGGTCCTGGCGACCGGCGCGAACGTCAACGCCGCCCGGTTCTCCGGCGTCCGGACCAACCGGATCAAGGTCGGCGTGATGGTCGCCTCGGGCGTCGGCGGCGCCTTTGCCGGCCTGCTCTACATGGGACAGTTTGCGGCCGCCTCGTACACGTTGGCGAACACCGACCTGCTGACGGTGATTGCGGCCGTGATCATCGGTGGCGCCGCTCTCTCCGGCGGTAAGGGGAGTGTGGTGGGGGCGCTGGTCGGTTCACTGCTGATCGGGACGCTGAACAACGGGCTCATCATCGTGGGGTTGGCCAACCCGGAGCAGCTGATGGCCCGGGGCATCATCATCATCGCCGCGGTCATCTTCAGCGCGCGCAACAGCACCGGCGGTGGCCGGCGCTCCCGGGTCGCCCCGCGCTCCGACGGGCCACGCCCGCCGGCGCCAGACGCGCCGGCGGCCACTGCGCACCCGACGGCGGTGTCATGACGGGTGTCGGGCCGACACCCGCCCAGGCGGTGTGGTTCACGGCACCGCGTACCGCGGAGATCCTCGACGCCGCGGTGCCGCCGCCAGGTCCGGGGGAGGCCACGGTACGGGCGGTGGTCTCACTGGTCAGTGCCGGGACCGAGCTGTCGGTGTACCGCGGGGAGGCATCGGGCGAGCTCGGCCTGGAGACCTGCGCCGGGAGCTTCGACTTCCCGGTCAAGTACGGCTACCAGGTGGTGGGTGAGGTGCTGGCCACCGGGGGCGGGGCAACGGTCTCCACAGGGGACACCGTCTTCGTCTTCCACCCACATCAGACCCACTTCACCGTGCGAACCGACGGGTTGCTGGTGGCCAAGGTACCGCCAGATCTGGCGCCGGAGCGGGCCGCGTTCGCGCACCTGCTCTCGGTCGCCCTGACCAGCCAGCTCGATGTCCCGACCCGGTTCGCCGACTGCGTCGTCGTGTTCGGCCAGGGCGTGGTCGGGTGCCTGGCGGCCCAGCTGGTGCGCCGAACGGCGGGCCGGCTGGTGGTCGTCGACCCGATCGAGAGCCGCCGTCAACGCGCTCGGCTGTTCGGCGCCGACGCGGCGGTCGGCCCGGACGCGGCGGCTGAGGCGGTCGACCAGCTCTCCGGTGGCCGCGGCGCGGACGCCGCGATTGAGGCGAGTGGCTCCCCAGCGGCGCTCCAGTGCGCCATCGAGGTCACCGGCCAGGCGGGCACGATCGTTGCGGTGTCATACTTCGGCACCCGGGTGGTGCCGCTCGTCCTCGCCCCGCAGTTCCATTTCCGCCGCCAGCGGATCGTCAGCTCACAGACCAACCCGTTCGGCGGCGATTTCGGCCCGCGCTGGGACTGGCCGCGCGTTCAGGGCGCGGCCTTCGACCTGCTGCGTAGCGACTGGCTGCAGACGCCGGTGACGCACCGGGTGCCGTTCCTCGACGCCGCCCGGGGTTACCAGCTGCTGGACCAGCGACCGGACGAGGCCATGAGCGTGGTGTTCGAATACTAGAGCCGCTGGGAGCGTCGCCACCCGCGGCAGATGGTATAGCATACATATTGCATGATCGTAGATCGTCCAAGTCACGTGATGCACCAGGGG
Organism: uncultured Actinomycetota bacterium; assembly: GCA_963753485.1. Classification (GTDB taxonomy): domain Bacteria; phylum Actinomycetota; class Actinomycetes; order Mycobacteriales; family Micromonosporaceae; genus CAWDLX01. Next base: position 19,865 of record CAVWCL010000003.1, read on the forward strand.
CCAGGAGCATGCCGAGCTTCCGCGTCGTCGTTACCGACCAGGTCTTCCCGGATGTCGCCGTCGAGCGCGGTCTCGTAGAGGCGGCCGGCGGGGAGCTGGTGGTGGCGCGGGACCCGCAGGACGCGCACCGGCTGGTCCAGGATGCGGACGGCGTGCTGAACACCTACCTGCCGATCGACCGGAACCTGATCGGCACCATGACGCGCGCCAAGATAATCGCCCGGTACGGCATCGGCGTTGACAATGTGGACATCGAGGCCGCCAGGCAGGCGGGCATCGCGGTCACCAATGTTCCTGACTACTGCGTCGAGGAGGTGGCCACGCATGCGGTGGCCCTGATGCTGATGCTGCTGCGACGGATCCCGCAGGGTGCGCAGATCGTCCGCTCGGGCGGCTGGGGGGTTACCGGCATCGGCGAGGTGCATCGGCTCTCGGCGCTGACGGTCGGGCTGCTCGGTGCCGGCCGGATCGGCGCGCGGGTGGCCGCGGCGGTGGAGTCTCTCGGCGGGCGGATCATCGTGCACGACCCGTACGTCCAGCCGTCGGCGGCCGGTCGCCGCCTGGTCAGCCGGGACGAGCTGTTCGCGGAGTCGAACCTCCTCTCGGTGCACTGTCCGCTGACGGCCCAGACCCGCAACCTGGTGGACGAGGCGGCCCTTCGGACCCTGCCCGAGCAGAGCTACCTCGTCAACACCTCCCGCGGGCCGATCGTGAACCTGGCCGACGTGGTGGTGGCGCTGCGCTCCGGCCGGCTGGCCGGCGCGGCCCTCGACGTGCTGGACCGGGAGCCGCCGGACCCCGACACGATCGCGTCCGTGCCCAACCTGGTCGTCACCCCGCACGTCGCGTTCCTGTCCGTCGAAGCCGTGCACGAGTCGCAGCACAAGGCCACGACGCAGGTGCTGAACGCATTGGCTGGCCGCGCACTGGACTACCAACTCTGACCGACGGCCGCGGCCGCGCCAACGCCGACCGCCGCCTGGCACGCCTACCCGAGGAGCCCCGACTGTGATTACTGGAGTGAGCGAGCCCTGGCACACGGGTTCCTGGTTCACCAGTCCGTGGAACCACGCGGACGAGGTGCGCAGTCAGCTGGCCTTCGCGCCGCAGGTGGAGATCCACGACGTCACCTTGCGCGACGGCGAGCAGCAGGCCGGCGTGAGCTTCACCGCGGACGACAAGGTGCGGATCGCGCATGCGTTGGCCGAAGCCGGCGTGCACCGGATCGAGGCGGGGCTGCCCGCGGTCTCGGCGGAGGACTTCAGCGCGGTCAAACGGATCGCCTCGATGGGTCTGCCGTCGAAGATCTACGCGTTCTCCCGGTGCACCGTCGAAGACGTCGACCGCGCGATCGATTGTGGAGTTCATGGCGTTGTCATGGAGATCCCATCGAGTCGGCACCTGATCGAGCTCGGCTACAAGTGGAGCGTGGATCGCGCGATCGACCTCTCGGTGACGGCCACCCTGCGGGCACACCAGGCCGGCCTGCGGGTCTCGTTCTTTCCGATCGACGCCACCCGGGCCTCGGTCGCCGACTACCTCGATCTGGTCGAGCGGGTCGCCACCGACGGGCACCTCGACAGCCTGGGCTTGGTCGACACGTTCGGCGTGCTCACACCGCAGGCGGTCGCGCAGTTCGTCAACGCCAGCCGCGAGCGCCTCGGCACCTCGCTGGAAGCCCATTTCCATATGGACTACGGGCTCGGCGTCGCGAACAGCCTGATCGCAGCGGCGAGCGGGGTCGGCGTCATTCAGACCACGGTCAGCGGGATCGGCGAGCGGGCCGGTAACACGCCGATGGAGGAGGTCGTGCTCGCGCTGCTCACGCTGTACGACCTCGATCTGGGTATCGCGACGGAGAAGCTGACCGGCCTGGCCCGGCTGGTGGCGCAACTGTCCGGCGTGGAGCAGCCGTCCAACCGGGCGGTCACCGGCACTCGGCTCTTCGACGTGGAGTCCGGCATCATCGCGAACTGGGTCACGAATGTCCGTGCCGTCGACCGCACCGAGGCGGTCCCGTACCTGCCCGAGCTGGTGGGGCAGACCGGCCCCAACATCGTGCTCGGCAAGGGCAGCGGCCTGGACAACGTCAACGACTGGATCGGCCGGCTCGGTCTGAGCGTCGACGAGGCGCGTCGCGCGGACCTCCTGCAGGAGGTGAAGCGCTTCGGCCTGGAGCACAAACGGTTGCTCACGGACGAGGACTTCCTGGCCATCGTGGGGGGAGACCAGCCATGACGGCGCAGGTGCTGGACCAGCTGCGAGCCCGCTTCGGGGACGCCCGCCAGCGGATCCTGGTGCGCGGAGCCACCATCCTCACCATGGATCCCGACCTCGGCGACCTCGCTCGCGGCGATATCCTCATCGAAGGCGCCACGATCGCGGCGGTCGCGCCAGATCTGTCCGATGTGGATGGCCGACCGGACACCGTGGTCGTCGACGCCAACGGCACCATAGCGATACCGGGATTCCAGGATACGCACCGGCACTGCTGGCAGAACCAGCTCCGCCGGTTGATTCCCGACTGCGACCACAACAGCGCCTACCTGGCGGTGATGAACGAGTGGTTGGGCCCGACCTACACCCCGGCCGACATTTACGCCGGGAACCTGATCGCCGCGCTGGGCGCGCTCGACGCCGGGATCACCTGTGTCCTGGACTTCTTCCACAACCCGCGTACGCCCGAGCACTCGGACGAAGCGATCCGGGCGCTGCAGGACTCAGGCATCCGCGCGGTACACACCTCCTGCGGGCCACTCGCCGGCGGGGCTGACGGCAGCTGGCCGGCGGACGTCGCCCGACTGCGAGATCGCTACTTCACCGGCTCGGACCAGTTGCTGACGCTGCGGCTCGGCGTCATCGGGGCCGGGTTCGCGTTGCCCGGGATCGCGTTGAGCGAGGAGAAGGTACGGCTGGCCCGCGACCTGGGCATCCCACTCACCTCGGACGGGATCGCCGGAGAGGCGGCCACCGCGCGCATCGAGGCGCTCGGTGAGGCCGGCCTGCTCGGCCCGGACCTGACGTTCATCCACTGCCTCGACCTGTCCGACCACGCCTGGCAACTCATCGCCGACAACGGTGTCTCGGTGTCGATCCCGACGACCTCAGACGCGCAGATCGGTATCTGGGAGGCGATTCCCGCCATCCAGCCGGCCCTCGACCACGGGATCAGACCCAGCCTGAGCGTCGACGTCGAGGTCTGCCTCAGTTCGGATATGTTCTCCCAGATGCGTGCGTTGCTCACCATCCAGCGAATGCTCGCCTTCAACCGCCGCCATCTCGGCGCGGCCGACCCACCCGAGCCGCTGACGACCCGGGACGTCCTCGAGCTGGCCACGGTACAGGGCGCCCGGACCAACGGAGTCTACGATCGCTCCGGCACGCTCACCCCGGGCAAGGAGGCCGACCTGGTGCTGATCCGTGCGGACGGCTGGAACAGCTTGCCGCTCAACAACGCGTACGGCACGGTGGTCATCGCGGCCGATACGAGCAACGTCGAGGCGGTGTTCGTCGCCGGCCGGGTCCGCAAGTGGGCGGGCCGGCTGGTCGACCACGACCTGACCGCCGTCCGGGCGCTGGTCGAAGAGTCTCGCGACCGGATCATCCGGACCGCCGGGTACGACCTGGACGTGCTCGTACAGACTCATGGCTTCGTCCGGAATCTCGACGCCGGTGGCGCCGGCGGCGGTTCTGACGACGTCACCTTCCAGCCACCGCACAGTTAGCCGACACGAGAGCGAGGCACACCGTGACGAATGGACCGCAGAAGCGGGTCGAGATGTACCGCACGCATCTGGACCAGTACGCCGAGAAGTGGCAGGAGTACTTCGTGATGCGCCGCGAGGGAGGCATCCTCGAGGTGCGCATGCACAGCAACGGCGGGCCGGTGAAGTGGGACCTCGAGCTGCACCGCGCGCTCATCCCGGCCTTCGCCGACATCCACTTCGACCCCGAGAACGAGTGCATCATCCTCACCGGCACCGGCGACTCGTTCATCTCGACCTTCGACGAGGAGAGTTGGACCCGTAACGACTTCCGCACCACGTTCGAGCACCGGCATGGGTACGACGTCTTCTACGTCGACCAGACGAAGGAGCCGTTCGCGCTGCTGAACCTGGAGATACCCATCATCTCGGCCATCAACGGTCCACTGTTCATCCACGCCGAGCTCGCGCTGCTCAACGACATCGTGCTCGCCACCGTCGATACGACCATCAAAGACAGCCACTTCTCCGGCGCCGGCGTGGTACCGGGCGACGGTGTGCACACGCTGTTCCGCGAGTTGCTCGGCCACATCCGGGGCAAGTACTTCCTCTACACCGGGCAGACGATCGCCGCCGACGAAGCGCTGCGGCTCGGTCTGGTGAACGAGGTGCTGCCGCGGGAGAAACTGCTCGACCGGGCCTGGGAGCTGGCCACCGACCTGTTCATGACGCGGGACCGGATCCAGCGCCGGATCAGCCGGGCGGTGCTCGTCCAGCCCTGGCGAGAGCTGTTCACCAAGGAGCTCAGCTTCGGGCAGGGTTTGGAGTCCTGGGCCTGCCACTCATTCTGGTCGATGGCCGATCCGACCTACGACATCGCCAACCTCAAGCAGCAGGGCTGAGCCGCGGTGCGCCTGCACCACGCCAACCTGCGGCTGCTCGATCCGGTCGCCAGCGTCGGGTTCTACCGCAAGCTTGGTCTAGCGCTGGTCGGCTGCGCCGATCTGGGCGAGATGTACGTGCTCTACATGGGGGTGCCTGGCGACACGTTCCTGTTGGAGCTGACCGTGAAGCCGACCGGCGACCGCGAGTGGCTGGGTACGTCCGGGACCGGACACCTCGCGCTCACGGTGTCCAATCTGGACGAAGCCCTGGCCCGGCTCCGCGAGCTCGGGGTCGAGCCGGTGGTGGCGCCATTTCACCCGGGTGGCCGCCCGGACGTGTACGTCTGCTTCCTGGAGGACCCGTCTGGGTACCGGGTCGAGCTCATCGACGGCGACCTGGTGCCGACCCGGGACGCCATACCCGCCCCGCTCGCCTACGACTAGGTTGGTCGCGTGTACCTTGCCCGATTTCTGGCGACCGGTCCGGACGGCGCCGAACCCCGCATCCTGGCCAGCGCCGACCCGGCCACCGGCTGGGTCGACGTCCGTGGCGCCCTGCAGCGTCGGCTCCAGGCGGCCGGGGCGACCCGCGATGCGGCGTTGCGGATCGCCGCCGCGAGCGTGCCGGGCAGCCTGAGCGCGGCGCTCGCCGGCGGTGACGTGTTCCTCGATGCCGCGAGGATGGCCGCCGACGACTCCGGCGACCACCCCCGGATCAATCCGGATCGCCTCGCCTGTCCGGTCGATCCACCCTCGTACCGCGACTACATGACCTTTGCCGGGCATTTCTCGTTCGGGTACCGCTGGCGGGATTTGCCGGTCCCGCCGGTCATGTACGAGCTTCCGGTGGCCTACCTGGGCAACCCGCAATCGTTCCTCGGGCCGGGGGACGAGGTGCCCTGGCCGCATTTCAGCAGCGAGCTGGACTACGAGCTGGAGCTGGGCATCGTGATCGGCCGCGGCGGGCGGGACATCGAGCCGGCCAACGCCCGCTCACACATCCTCGGACTGACGATCCTCAACGACCTCAGCGCTCGCGACATCCAGCGCCAGGAGATGGCCGCCGGCCTGGGCCCTTGCAAGGGCAAGCACTTCGGCTCGTCCGTGGGTCCGTGGATCGCCACCCTGGACGAGATCGACGTGGGCAACCTGGCGATGGCGGCCCGGGTCAACGGCGACACGCGTTGCCAGGCGAACAGCGGCGAGATGATCTGGTCGATCGAGGAGCTGGTCGCCTGGACGTCGGCGGCCGAGCCGTTGGTCGCCGGCACCCTGCTCGGCAGCGGCACCGCCAATGGCGGCTCCGGGGTTGAGTTCGGCACCCTGCTGGCCCCCGGCGATGTCGTCGAACTGGAGGTTCAGGGTCTCGGCACGCTGCGCAACACCATGGGCGCCAAGGGTCACGGGTGGATGCCAGCGCCCCGTTCGGCAGTTGCCTGACCCAGTGCGGCCGGCGGCCCGCCGGCCCGCTGGTCGTGGTGGCGGCCGGCCCGCCGGCCCGCTGGTCGGGGCCGGCCCGCTGGTCGCGTTAGTAGGGGCACCCTCTACAACCGAATGCGTTAACAGGGTGCCCTTGCTAACGCACAGCCGAGGGCGGGTACTCGTCGGCGGCGTGGCGGGGCGTTGACAGCCCACCAAGGTCGGGATACGTTGTGCCGCATCCACTGTCAGACAGCCAGACCGTCTGATCCTATAAAGTGCATTGTCTGAAGTGTCAGTTCGATGAGGCGTGGCCCTCGAGGACGGCAGGCAGGTCGAGATGGCGGCATGGCTCGCAGGCGACATCTCAGGCTTCAACCAGGATCCGCGACGTCGACTGCTCATCAAAGGGGCGACGGTCGTCAGCCTCGATCCGGACGTCGGCGATCTGAACGTCGGTGACGTTCTCGTCGGCGGCGAGGAGATCCTTGCGGTGGCCGGGGATCTGTCCTCCTCGGATGCGGCCCGGGGCGCCACCGTGCTCGATGCCGACGGCCTGATCGCGATGCCGGGGTTCACGGACGGACACCGGCACTGTTGGCAGGGGCAGCTGAAGCGACTGCTGCCCGACCTCGACTCGCCAGACGCCTACCTCGTGGCGATGCTGGAGGGAATCGGGCCCTGCTACGAACCGGCCGACATCTACGCCGGTACTCTGATCAGCGCGCTGACCGCCCTCGACGCGGGCATCACCACCGTCGTCGACTTCTGCCACAACGTGCGCACCACCGAGCATGCCCGGGCCGCCGTCCGGGCTCACCGGGAGAGCGGGATCCGCGCGGTCTTCGCGGCCTGCGCACCCTGGTCGGGCGAGTGGGACGGCCAGTGGCCGACGAACGCCGTCGAGCTGCGCGACGAGCTGGCCGAGGACCCGCTCGTCACCGTCCGGCTGGCTCTCGCCGCTTCGACGAGCTACGTGCCGCACGCCTGCCTCAGTCCGGCGAGCCTCGCCTTCGCCCGCGACCATGACCTCGGTGTGACGGTCGACGGGGTGATCGGGCCCCCGTCCGCTGCCCTCATCGAGCAGCTCGACAAGGAGAAGGTGCTCGGGCCGGACATCACCCTGCTGCACTGCATCGACCTGACCGAGGCGGCCTGGGATGCGATCGAGTGCTCCGGCGTCGGGGTCGTCCTGGCGGGCACCTCGGACGCGATGATCGGGATGGGCGGCGGGTCGTTCCCCGTCCAGACCTGTCTCGACCGGGGGCTCTGGCCGGGGCTGAGCATCGATGTCGAGGTGAGCCTCGCGTCGGACATGTTCAGCCAGATGCGCGGCGTACTGCAGCACCAGCGGCTCGGCGTACACGAGCGCCGGTACGGCGGCGCCGGTGCGGCGGCGTTGCTGACCGTCCGGGCCGTGCTGGAGATGGCCACCGCGCACGGGCAGCGCAGTGCCGGGCTGCATCCTCCGGCTGGCCGGATCGGCCCCGGCCGGGCGGCGGATCTCGTCCTGTTGCAGGCGAACGAGGTCAACATGATCCCGGCCAACAACGTCATCGGCTCGATCGTGCTCGGCGCCGACACCGGCAACGTGCACTCGGTGCTCGTGGGCGGGCGGGTACGCAAGTTCGACGGCCGGCTCGTCGGCGTCGACCGGGACGCGCTGAGGGCGACGGTGGAGCGGTCGAGGGATGACCTGCTCGCCCGGAGCGGTCTGGCGCTTGAGCGATTCTGAGGGGACAAATAATGACCGGCGCCCGCCCGCTCTTTTCGCTCTGCCAGCTCGCCCTGCCACTGACCAGCACGGCGGAGGACATCGAGATCTGCCAGCGCATCGGCGCCGACGGTCTCGGTCTCGACGTCAACAAGCTCGGCGACGGGGCCGACGACGGCACACTCATCGAGCTGATGCGCCGTCACGGCGTCACCGCGTCGGCCTGCGTGCCGAGCGTCATGTCGATCCTTCCGATGCCGGACATCCCGGGGCCCGACGACCTCGACCGCCGCTACCAGCTCATCGTCGACGGCATCCGCCGGCTCGCCGCGTTCAACCCGGACTGCGTCTTTCTGCTGACCGGTCCGGTGCTGCCCGGCGACTCGGCCGCGGCGTCGCGCGAGCGGGTACTGGCGTCGTTGGCCGGGATCGTGGCGCAGGCGCGTGATTGCGGGGTCCGGCTGGCGCTGGAAGCGATGCGGCCGACGCTGCGTGAGCGGACGTCGCTGGTCTGCTCGCTGCCGGAGGCGGCGGGGCTGCTGGACGAGGCCGGCGCCGACCAGATGGGCTTCGTGCTCGACACCTGGCACCAGTGGGACTCGCCGAGCCTGGCTGCCGACATCGCGAGGTACGCCGAGCGCATCTTCAATGTGCAGATCGCGGATTACCGGCCGCCCCGCACGTTCGCCGACCGGTTCCTGCCCGGGGACGGGCAGATTGACTGGACCGACCTGCTCGGCCACCTGATCCGGGCCGGCTACCAGGGGTACTACGACCTTGAGGTGTTCTCCGACGACGGCCGCTACGGGGTCGACCTGCCCGATTCGTTGTGGAAGCTGGACACGGCCGAGTGGGCCGGCCGGGGCCACGACCAGTTCGCGGCCCGGTACTCGAGCGCCTGGGCCGCGGTGACGCCGGCAACCGCGGAGCCGCGCCCATGAGTGTGCGCAGCGAGCGGAGCGAGGCGGCGTCATGAGCAGGTCGCTGGCGGCGGCGGCCACCGGCAGTCGGACCGGAGATGCCGTCTGGTTCACCGGGCCGCGCCAGGTCGCCGTACGGGGCGAGCCGGTCGGCCGGGCCGGCGCGGGTGAAGTGGTGGTCGAGGGCCTGCTCTCGTTGGTCAGCGCCGGCACCGAGATGCTCATGTACCGAGGCGAGACCGACGCCGGCTGGGACCTCGGCCACCCGCTGGCCCGGGGGAGCTTCGGCTTCCCGCTGAAGTACGGGTACCAGACGGTCGGCCGGGTGCTCGAGGTCGGCCCCGGCGCCGACTATGCGGTGGGTGACCTCGTGTTCGCTCGGCATCCTCATCAGACCCTTTTCGTCATGCCGGTCGATCCCGTGTGGCTGACGAGGGTAGAGCTCACCGATCGGCTGGAGCGGGCCGCCTTCCTCAATCTGGTCGATGTCGCGCTGAACTGCCTGCAGGATGTCCCGGTCCGGCTGGGTGACACCGTCGTGGTGTTCGGGCAGGGTGTCGTCGGGTCGCTCTGCGGCCAGCTCGCCCGCCGTACGGCCGGGACTCTCATCCTGGTCGATCCGATCGCGGAGCGTCGCGCCTTTGCCGCGCGCTGGGGTGCCGATGCGGTTGTCGCGCCCGAGGACGTCCGGGCAACCGTGGCAGAGCTGGCCGAGGGGCGGGGGGCGGATGTCGTCATCGAGGCCAGCGGTGTGCCGTCGGCGCTACAGTCCGCGATCGAGGTGGTCGGCCTGGACGGCACCGTCGGCGTCGTGTCGATGTACGGCACCCGCGAGGTCACGCTCCGGCTGACACCCGAGTTCCACTACGGCGGCACCCGGATCGTCAGTAGCCAGGCCGGTCACGTCAGCGGCGGTCGGCAGAGCCGGTGGAACCTGGCCCGGCGGTTGCGCACGGCCGCCACGCTGATCCCGCAGCTCGACGTCGAATGCATGATCAGCCACCGCATCGACTTCGCCGACGCGGCGAGCGCCTACGAGCTGGTCGACCAGCATCCAGAGTCCACATTGGGCGTCATCCTCGCGCACCCCGTCGATCGCGGTATCGAGAAAGGCGACAGATGAAGGCGCTCAGGTATCACGGGCGGGGCCAGGTGACCGTTGACGAGGTCGACGAACCGCGCCTGCGCGACGGTTGGACGATCGTCGCGCCCAGCATGGTCGGTATCTGCGGTACCGACGTCAAGCAGTACCGCTACGGGCCGATCGGGATGCCGCTGGAGCCACACCCGCTCACCGGCGCGCAGCTGCCGTTGACGCTCGGACATGAGTTCGCCGGCGTGGTCCAGGCGACCTCCGGTGTGGATGGTGCCGTCTCCGCCGGGCAGCGGGTTGCCGTTGACGCGGCCATCAAGTGCGGTGAGTGTTGGTACTGCCGGCACGGCCGGTACTTCCTCTGCGAGCGCGGCGCGATTCTCGGTATCTCCGCCGACGGCGGCCTGGCCGAGTTGGTCGCGGTGCCGTCCTACGCGATGTACCCGCTGCCGGAGGAGCTGACCGACGAGGAGGGTGCGCTCGTCGAGCCGGTCGCCGTCGCGGTACACGCGTTGCGGCGGTTGCGGCTGCGGGTCGGCGAGTCGGTGTGCGTGGTCGGTGGTGGCGTCATCGGGCTGTGCGTGATGTTGGTGGCTCGGGCGGCCGGCGCCAGCCGGGTGGTGATCGTCGAGCCGCTGCCCGAGCGACGGAAGATCGCCCGAGAGCTCGGCGCCGACGTCGCACTGGCCCCGCCGGCCGCCGACGCGCCGCCGGTGACAGAGCACTTCGGGAACGTCGGCGCCGACCTGGCTCTGGATTGTGTCGGCGCCGGCGCTGCTCTTCAGACCGCCATCGACGCCACCCGTCGGGGCGGGCGGATCGGCCTGGTCGGCACGCACGCCAGCACAACAAGCCTCGACATCAACCATCTCACCGCGACGGAGAAGGCATTGATCGGTACGCTCGCCTACGAGAACGACTTCCCCCGGGCCATCGCACTGCTGCGGGACCATCGCGTCGATGCGCGACCGCTGGTCACCGCCCGGGTCCCGCTGGACGACGCGGTCGCCGGCGGGATCGAGGAGCTGGCCGCCCATCCCGAGCGGCACATCAAGATCCTGGTACGGCCACGATGACGCCCGACCTGCGCGCCCGCCACGAACCCGACCACGCCGTGCTGGGCCGTACCGGAGCGAACCGCTCTCCCGGGGAGCTGGTCGTTGCCGGCATCGAACGCCGTACCACCTCGATGGTGGGCGCGGTCGTCGACCGGCTGAAGAACGAGATCCTACGTGGACAGTTCAGCGCCGGCTCGCCGCTGCCGGCCGAGACCGAGCTGTGTGCCATGTTGAAGGTCAGCCGGGCCACCCTGCGCGAGAGCCTGCAGGTCCTCGAGCAGATCGGCGTGGTGGCGCGGGACGAGGGGCCGCGGCGGCGGCTGGTCGTGCCCGGCGAGGACGTGCGGCTGAGCCGACTCGCCCTGCACGATCTCCTGCACTACCAGCGGGTCACCATCGAGGAGGTCTTCGACGTGCTCGACGTGGTCGGGCCGCAGATCATTCGCCTGGCCGCCGCCGAGGCGACCGCCGAGGACCGGGCGGCGATCGAGGCGACCATCACGGCGATGGCCGAGACGAGCGACGCCGCTGAGGCCGAGCGGCTGCACCGGCTGTTCCACACCCAGACGGCCCAGGCATCGAAGAACCGGTTCTGGCTGATCGTCTGGAGCTCGATCGACGCCGCACTGATTTCGATGAACGTACATGCCGTGGCCAGCCCGACCACGGTACCGAGCCTGTACCAGCTCCACGCACCGATCGCCCGAGCCGTGCTGAGCGGGGAGCCGGAGAAGGCGGCCCGGTCGATCCTCAAACACGACGCGGTCTTCAAGAAGGCACACAGCGGGCCGGAGAGCAGCGCTGGGCGGCGTCGGGCTCAGCGCCCGACCCGGCCGGCCGTGCCTCGGTCGAGGCCGTCCGGTGCCGGCTGAGACAGACCGTGGGCCGACGGCCCGCACCGCCGCGATGTCGTGACCGAGTCGGGAGAGCCGCACATGGTCTACCAGCACAACATGAGCCGCGTCGGCTACGCGGACCTCGAGGGCCGGTCGGGCTTCAAACTGGCCATGAAGGAGCAGGCCGGCCGGTTCTACCTGTACGTCGCGGCGCTCTGGGAGCCTGGCCTCACGATCCTGGACGTCACCGATCCCGCGCGACCCCGACAGGTGCGCTGGCTCGACGGCCCGGGCCGGACCTGGACGCTGCAGGTGCAGGTCGCCGGTGACCGGATGATTACCAATCTGGAGCACGTACCGCCGGGTTGGGGCGAGGGCGATGGTCCCGGCGCCGACGGGCTCACGATCTGGGACGTGAGCGATCCGGAGGACCCACAGATCCTGGGCGTCTGGAGCAGCGGGTCGACCGGATCGCACCGCAACTTCTACGACGGCGGCCGGTACGTGCACGCGGCCACGACCCTGCCCGGCTTCACCGGCCACATCTACGCGGTCATCGACATCGACGATCCGGGCAACCCGCGACTGATCGGGAAGTGGTGGTATCCCGGGCAGCATACCGCCGGCGGGGAGAGCTTCTCGGCCCTCGATGCGGCCAAGAACACCGGCGGCCGGCCAGCCGCGGATCTTGGCATTTTCCTTCACGGTGGGGCGTACCACAGCGGGGATCGCGTCTACTGCCCGTGGGCGCGCGGCGGTCTGGTGATCCTCGACATCGAGGACCTGAGCCACCCGCGGCTGGTCTCCACGCTCTCGGTATACCCACCATTGGGCAGTACGGTCGGCGTGCACACCGCCGTCCCGTTGCCCGACCGGAACCTCGTGGTCATCAACGACGAAGCACTGCACGAGAAGCGCGGGGATCCCGCGAACTACGCAGGCATCGTCGACGTGTCGGATGAGCGAAACCCCGTGCTCGTCTCACTCTTCCCGGTACCGGAGCCCCCGCCAGATGCTCCGGCGGGATTCCACCTACGCGGCGGACGCTTCGGGCCGCACAACCAGCATCAGCCGCAGGGGCAGCCCTGCCTGGCAACCGTCGAGAACCATGTCTATCTCACGTACTTCAACGCCGGGCTACAGGTATTCGACATCGCGGATCCGGGCAACCCCCGGATCGCGGGGTACTGGATCCCGGACGACCCGCCATCGCGACGCGGGCCGAAGCCGTCGGTGCTGGTCGCCCAGGTCGAGGACGTCCTGGTGGATCGGCGGGGATACATCTATGTGAGCGAGAAGAACTCGGGTGTCAGCGTGCTGACCTTCCAGCCCCGGCCGGGCGCCTAGACATGCTGGGCGACCAGGTGAAACGCGCTGGCGGCGGCGGTGGATCACCGTTGACCGGTCTGACATCATGCAATATATTTGATCGATCATCGGTCCGATGGGTTCGATCCGATCCGCATCGGGACACCACGCGGCCAACACGCGGCCAACCCGATCAGCTACCTGAGGCGCTGACCGGCCCGCTAACCCGGATCAGCGCTTGCACGCAGAGAGGGCCTTATCTCATGGACAGCATCCGTACGAAGACGCGCTGGCGCGCACTCGTGCCGGCCGCATTCGTGGCACTTACGCTCACGGTCACCGCGGGCTGCTCCGGCGGGACGTCGGGCAACGGCTCGTCGACGAACTCCTCGCAGCCGTCGTCGGCCGTTGCCCTTGCCGCCAAGGCGGTCGTGGACCAGCACTACGCCGCACCGACCGCCTGGCCCGGGCCAGCCAGCTCGTCGAAACCGCAGGCCGGCAAGACGTTGGCGATCGTCAGCTCCGGGCTGCAGTCTGAGGGTTCCGCTCGGCCGACGCGCGCCGCCAAGGAGGCCGCGGAGAAGATCGGCTGGAAGGCGACCATCTACGATGGACAGAACCAACAGCTGAAGGACCTGGCCGCGGTGAACGCCGCGGTCGACGCCAAGTCCGACGCGATCATCCTCGTCCTCATCGACCCGGGCACGATCGGATCGGCCGTCCAGCGCGCCCTCGACGCCCACATCGCCGTGGCCACGGTCGGGGTGCCGGTCTTCCTCGGCGGCAAGGATAAGCGCGTGCGGGACACGAAGTGGGACTCGATCCCGGACCTCTCCTGGGACCTGTACCAGCAGGGGAACGTGTTGGCCAACTACATGATCTGGAAGTCCGACGGCAAGGCCAACGTCTACGTGACCGACGTACCGGACTTCCCGGGGATCACCCTCGGACAGACGCAGGGCGGCCTGGATGTCTTCAACGACAAGGCGAAGTGCCCGAACTGTGTCATCACCAAGACCGCGATCTCGGTCTCGGAGTTCTTCAACCAGACCGGCCCAGCCGCGGTCGCCGCGGTGCAGGCACACCCGGACATCAACTGGCTGTACCTGCTGGACGCGGGCCTCGAGGTGGAGATCAACGCGCTGGCGACCGCCAATCTGCTCGGCAAGATCCAAGGTGGCGGGTTCGACTGCAATGCGCACAACCTCGACTTCATCAAGAATGGCCACGGCCAGGTCGTCTGCATCGCCGAGTCGAGCCAGTGGGCAGCCTGGGCCGCGGTGGATGCGGTGAACCGGATGATGCAGGGGCAGCAGCCCGTGTCCGCCGGGTACCCGGACGGGGCCGCGGGCCCGGGTCCCAACTACACGCTGCCCATCCTCGTTGTCGACAAGACCAACGTCGACAAGCTGACCCAGCAGGACCTAGCGGACGGCTGGCAGGGTGGTCTCGACTTCCGGTCGCAGTACCTCAAGCTGTGGGGAGTCAGCTAGCTCAGCTGACTCTTGGCCCATGTCCAATCTGGAGTCTCGATGCCTGAGAGTGCTCGCCCCGCCGCCCTCACCGTGACGGACGCGACGAAGCGGTTCGGTGGCACCCTCGCGCTCGATTCGGTATCGGTGGAGGTCCGCGACGGCTGTGTCACCGCCCTGCTCGGCCCGAACGGGTCGGGGAAGTCAACACTGATCAAGGCGATGGCCGGCTACCACACCCTCGACTCCGGCACGATCGAGGTGTTCGGCGAGAGGCTCGACCGGCTGGGCTCCGGGTCGGCGGGTCTCCGGTTCGTCCACCAGGATCTCGCGCTGATGCCACCGCTGAGCATCGCCGACAACGTGGCGAGCGTGCACGGCTATGTCCGGAACCGGTTCGGCGGCATCGACTGGAGCCGGGAGTACGAACGGGTCCGCGAGGTGCTGCGGCAGGTCTCGGTGGACGCGGACCCGCGCACGCCCATCGCCGACCTCGGTCCGGTCGACCGCACCCTGGTCGCGATCGCCCGGGCCCTGGACCACGTGGACGTGGCGCACAGCGTACTGGTCCTCGACGAACCGACGGCACGGCTGCCGGCCGAGCAGGCAACGGGACTGCTCGGCCGGCTCCAGTCGCTACGGGCCCAGGGGCTGTCCGTGGTCTACGTGACCCACCGACTGCAGGAGGTGTACGAAGTCGCCGACGACATCGTCGTCCTGCGGGACGGCCGGAAGGTCTACCACGGGGCGGTGGGCGACCTCGAGATCGGCCAGCTGCGCACGATGCTGTCTGGCCCGCGGCGCTCCGCCGAGCGGGTCGAGGCCCGCACCGTCGGGCCGAGCGGCTCCCGCCGGACGGTCCTCGAGGTCCGCGGTCTCTGTGCCGACCGGCTCCGGGACGTCAATCTGAGCGTGGACCGGGGTGAGGTCGTCGGGGTGACCGGTCTGGTCGGCTCCGGCCGATCCGAGCTCGGCCGGGTCATCTATGGCCTGCAGCGCTACGACAGCGGCGAGATCCTCATCGACGGCCGGCCGAGCGCGCACCCAACCAGCCGGGCGATCCGGTCGCACACGGTGGGGTACGTGCCGCAGGAGCGCCGCTCCGGTGTGCTGTACACGATGAGCCTGGGCGACAACCTCACGATCGGCTCGTTCGCGCGCCTGCGGTCCTGGTACGGCCTGTCGAGGTCGAAGTTCGCCGCCGCGGCGAGGCAGAGTATCGAGGCGCTGGACATCGTGCCGAAGACAACGGACACGATCATCGACGTCCTCTCCGGCGGGAACCAGCAGAAGGCGGTGCTGGGTATGTGGCTCCGGCTCGAGCTCTCGCTGCTCATCCTCGACGAGCCGACCCAGAGTATCGACGTCGCCGCGAAGGCCGACCTGATGACCGCGATCCGGCGCCAGGCAGCGGATCGGGGCCTCGCGGTGCTCTGGCTCGAGTCGGACATCGACGAAGTCGTCAAGTATGCCGACCGGATCCTGGTCATGAGTGAGGGCTCGGTCACCGCTGAGTTCAGCTCTGGGCCATTTGACCTCTCGGGCGTATGGAACGCGGCCTACGGCGCCCCGACCAGTGACAGCGGAGAGCGACATGACGATGAATAAGCCGATCCAGGACACGCTCGAGGAGAGCGCGAGCCTCACCGGGTCCGGCGGTCGGGCGCCGGCGCCCCCAGGCCCGGGCCGCCGTTCCGCCTCGTTGGTCGCGCGAGCACTGCGCTCCTACACGCTCGTGTTCGCCGTTGTCGTCGCGATCGCCTTCTTCTCCGCGCTGCGGCCGCACATTTACCCGACGCTCGCGAACACCACGTCGATCCTGACCGGGAACGCACCTCTGGTGCTCATCTCGCTGGGGACGATGATCCCGCTGATAGTCAACCAGTTCGACCTGACGCCGGCGTACATGGCAACGATGTCGGGGTTGCTGGTCGCCGGCTTCCAGTCCAACAACCACTGGCCGTTCTGGGTCGCGATCGTGGCGACGCTCGTTGTGTGCATGCTGGCTGGGCTGATCAACGGCGTCCTCGTCGCGTACGTGGGTTTGAGCTCCATCATCGTGACGATCGGTACCGGCGCCCTGCTCATCGGCGCCGCTCAGCTCTACTCGAACAACCTGATCATCTACAAGGGAATCTCGACGCGGTTCATCGACCTTGGCCAGATGCGCTTTGCCGGTGTTCCGCTGCCAGTGATCTATGCCGGCGTGGTCGCTTTGGTGATCTGGTATGTGCTCACCTACCGCCCGGTCGGCCGGCACCTGTATGCGGTCGGTGCCAACGTTGAGGCGGCTCGCCTTGTCAAGATCAAAGTTGACCTGCTCGTCGTCAGTGCCTTCGTCGGCTCGGCATTCTTCGCCGCTCTTGGCGGGATTGTGGTGACCGCGCAGGTCGGCTCCGCCTCGCCGAGCTCACTAAACTACCTGCTGCTGCCCGCGTTCACCGGGGTCTTTCTGGGTGCGACGTCGATCCGGCCGGGCCACTACAACGTCTGGGGCACTGTGCTCGCGGTCTACCTGGTTGGCTCGGTCACCACCGGCATGTTCATGTTGGGCGCACCGCCGAACATCGAACAGGTCACCCAGGGCGCGATCCTGCTCCTGGCCGTGGGGCTGGCCAAGCTCAGCTCGCGCCGCTCGAAAGCGACCGACTGACGTGGCCGCGGCGGCGAGCGGCCGGCTCGGAGTGGGCTTCATCGGCGCCGGGATGGCGACCCAGGCGATCCACCTGCCGACGCTGGCCACCATCGCCGACCAGTTCCGCGTCGTCCACATCATGGACACCGACCCGGAGTTGGCAACAGGCGTCGCGTCCTTCATGGACGCCCGGGCCTCCACCTCCGTCGACGCCCTGCTCGCCGACCCGTCCGTGGACGTCGTGGCGGTGTGCAGCCCCGACCGGTTCCACGCCGGGCACGTGATCGCGGCCTGCCGGGCCGGCAAGCGTGCGGTGCTGTGCGAAAAGCCGCTCGCCGTCAGCCGCGACGAGGGCCAGCAGATCCGCGCGGCGTCAACCCGATACGGCGTACCAGTGGTCGTGGGAACAATGCATGCACACGATCCGGCCTTCGTCGCCGGCATGCGGGATTGGCTGGCCACCGCCGATGAGCCCGAGCTGATCCGTTCAGTGATCTACCTGCCATCCGTTGGCGACCAGGTCGCCTGGTCGACCGAGCACAGGGCGTCCGGGTATGTGTCGTTCTCGCCGGCCACCGCATCCCTCCCCGTCGATGAGCAGGCGGGCCTGATCCGGACCACCGTTCTCGACCTCGCCATCCACAACACACCGCTGATCCGTGCACTGATCCCGGCTGTTCCCCATGTCCGGTTCGCCCGCGTCCGGCTGCCGTTCGGTTACGTCATGTCGCTGACGGCCGGCGATCGGCTGATCCAACTGATCGCGCTGATGTGGGGTCACTGGCGTCCTGATTGGACATTCGATGTCTGGGGACGGGAGCATGCGCTGCACGTCGAGTTCCCGCCGTCGTACGTGCTGGCCGGTTCGGCGACCGCGGAACTGCGCTCGGTCGGGAGTCGGACCGGATGGCGCTTCCCGGACAACGGTTACCAGGCGCTGTGGCGGTATCTGAGCGCGGTGGTCGCCGACGGGATGGACCCGAGTGCCATAGATGCCGCGGTGAGCGACCTCGACTACGCCCTGGCGATCGCCGACGGGGCGCAGCGTTCGGTCCTGGCGGCGGCGTGATGGTGGCGACCACCGAGATTCTGTCGGTCGCCATGAGCGCGGACGATCGACAGCTCGCCGTGCTGGCCAGCCTGCCGCGGCGTTTCCGCTTGGCCGGCTCCGACCGGCCGGACGTCCACCTGGTCCCGTCCGGGGCACCGGACTGGGCCGACCAGCTCGCTGGCGCGATCCGCGACGGTGCGCGCGGCGCACTGGTCACCGGCGCCGGCCCGCTCGAGCTGGACGCACTGGCAGCGCTGGCGGCGTCTGCCCGCGCCGCCCGGTTCCCGGTCGTTGTCGGGGCGTGCTTTGTCTACGATCCGGCCTGGGTCGCGGCGCTGCCGGCGATGCGCGCGGACAGCCGTCGCAGCGCCATCATCGACAGCGTGGCCCAGGGCGGGGAACCGGTCGACCTGCTCACCGGACAGCTGGCGATGCTGCGACCGCTGCTCGGAGATCTCGCCGCGCTGCGGGCAGCCCACCTCGCCGCGAGCAGTTACGCGGTCTGTGCCGAGATCGGCGAGAGCGTGCTGAACCTTGCCGGCGCCGTGTCGCTACCCGGCGCGCCCCCGTTGCGGATACAGCTGTCCAGCCTGGTCCATCGGTGGGATGCCGTGTTCAACGATGCGGCGCCGGCCACCCCGACCGCGGTGACCCGGCTGGACGCCACCGGCACGCTCACCTTCCCGCTGCGGTACGAGAGCTCGCATCGATTCGCCTGGCTGGCGCTGCACGCGGCGATCACGGATGCGCAGCCGCCCGGGTACGGGCTCGACGAGCTGCTCGCCGACCGGGCGCTGGCCACCAGGCTGCTCAACGGCGAGCGGCGGCCGAAGGAGTCTGGGCGATGACGGACCACGACCGGCTGCCGCCGTTTGCGGTCAGCACCTCGTCCACCTGGCACTCGACATTCGCCGAGGATCTGGCGAACTATGTGAAGGCCGGCGTGGACGGTATCGGTATCTGGGAGTTCAAACTTGACCGCCCGGACGAGGAATCGGTGGCCGCGCTGCGCGACAGTGGGCTGAGGCCGGCCATCTGTTGGCCGCGGGTGCCCGGCCCACTGACGGTCGACCCGCTGTTCCCCGGCCCGCGCAGCGCCCGCGAGCGGACGGAGCTGCTGTGCGCGAGTATCCGGCGCCTGGCCGCGTTCCAACCGCTGGCGGTCGCCTGCTTGGCCGAGGGTGACCTCGGCGGCCGAACGAGGGGCGAGGCCCGTGCCGTCGCGGTGGCCTCGCTGCGGGAGGCCGCGCTGGTCGCCGGCGACGCGGGCGTCCGGCTGGCGCTGGAGGTGATCAGGCCCGGCCCGGGGGCGAACCTGACCACGACGATGACGGCGGCCCTCGAGCTGGTGCACGACATCCGGGTCGACACGATCGACATTCTCATCGACACCTGGCACTTCTGGGACGCCCCGGGCGCGCCGGAGGAGATCACCCGCTGGGGCCACCAGGTCGTCGCCGTCCAGGTGAACGACATCGCGGTCGGCTCGCGCGGCTGGTATGACCGATCCCTGCCCGGCTCCGGGATCATGCCCCTACCGGCGATCCTGGCCGCGATCGAGGCCTCCGGCTTCGCGGGTCCCTATGAGCTGGAGCTCTTCTCCGACGATGGCCCACTGCGGCCCCGCGACCCTCAATCGCCGGCGGTGCGGGACGCCACGCAGCTCATCGCGGCTGCCCGCAACGGCTTCTTCCGCGTCTGGCAGGACCGGGGCCGGGCGTCAGACTGGCGCCCTTAAAGATCCGGTGCCACTCGGTGTCGCAGGGACTCCCGATCGCAGCCGTGTCCAGAAAGTTGACAACCCTCTGGCCACTATTCGGACCGGTCGCTATTATGGTCGCTATGGAGACCATTCCGATCACGGAAGCCAAGGCTCGGATCGCCGAGCTGGCCGACCGGGTTGCTCGCGAGCACGACCACTTCACTATCACCCGCAACGGCCGCGCTGATGTGATGCTGATCTCGGTCGCGGAGTACGAGTCGATGCAGGAGACACTGGACCTGCTCTCCGACGACGAGGCCTTGGCTGACCTGCGCCAGTCGCGGGAGGACTTCGCGGCCGGAGACACGTTCACAGTGGATGAGGTCCGCACCGAGTTGGAGCAGCGCCGTCGCGGGGCCGCCTGATGACCGCAGGCGGCGAGGGGGCCGACCCGGATGCCGCCCACCAGCCCGGTCCGTACTCGGTCCAGCTCTCGCGGCAGGCTCGCCGGAGTCTGAGCGAGAACCTTCCGCTCGACGTGGCGATCGCAGCGACAGAGACCATCCAGCACGCGATCGCGGTTAACCCCTCTCGGGTGGGCAAACCGCTCGACGAACCGTTCGATGGGTACTACTCGGCCCGCCGCGGCACGTACCGGATCCTCCACCGTATCGACGAGGCGAAGCGCGTCGTGGAGATCCACTCGATCCGCCACCGCCGAGACGCCTACCGCTCATGAGGTCGCCGGACGCGGAACCATGACCAGCCTCAGCAGCCGGTGGGCTTCCCCCAGATCGAGACGTGCTGATCGCTCTCATGGGTGAACGGCTCCCGTCGCCACCCCTCCCAGCGTGCGCGTAGCCGCAGTCCGGCGAGCTCGGCCATCAGGTCGAGCTCGGCCGGCCACACGTACCGGAACGGGATCGACCGGTATTCGCCACGCCCGTCGACGACCTCGATGTAGTTGGAGCTGGTGGCCTGGGTGGCGACGTCATAGATGTCGAACGCCCACCGGGTGGGGCTCACCTGGTACGGAACGACGGTCTGCCCCGGCGGGAGCCGCCGCAGCTGGGGCATCGTGACCTCGACGACGAAGCAGCCGCCCGGTTCGAGGTGCGCGGCGACGTTGCGAAAACAGGCCACCTGGGTGGCCTGCGTGGTCAGGTTCATGATGGTGTTGAAGACGAGGTAGGCGACGGAGAAGGTTCCGTCCACTGTGGTCGTCGCGAAGTCGCCGATCGTCACTCCGATCGCGTCGCCGCCGGGCTTGGCGCGTAACCGGGCCACCATTGCCCGGGACAGGTCGATGCCGTGCACCGGGACGCCGCGGAGCGCCAGCGGCAGCGCGATGCGCCCCGTGCCGATGCCCAGCTCGAGCGCGCGGCCGGTGCCGGCCAGCTCCGCCAGTATGTCGACCGTGGGGTTGACGACAGCCGGCTGGAACCGGTCCGACCACGGCTCGTCGTAGGTCGCCGCCACGTCCTCGCCGAAGTACCCGTCCTCGCCGCTCACGGGCGGACCGTACCGCAGACCTGCGCAGTCTGCTCCCGGATTCAGGCGCGGCTGAGCATCGGGCTGGTGGGCGGGCTACCGCCCACCAGCCCGGCACGCCGGACGCTGCCCCGGCCGCCTCGGTGCTACAGGGTCAGCGTCCAACTGTCGATGTTGCCGGTGTTGCGTCGGCGGGCGTCCTGCACCTGGAGGTTCCAGGTGCCGTTGGCCACCTCGCTGGACAGGTTCACCGTGTACGTCTTGTTGATGCTGCCCGAGCCACCGGTGCGGTTCTGCAACACATACCGCGTACCGTCCGGTGCGAGCAACGCGACCACCAGGTCGGCTTGGCGAGGGTGCACAATGTGGACCTCGACGGTGCTGCTCGCCGAGGCGTCACCGGAGCAGCCGGCGATGGTGATGGGAGAGAGCACCGCGGCCCCGTTGTCCGGGATGCTCACGTCGGTGCCGTTGGTGCCGGTGCAGGAGCCACCACCACCGCCACCGAGGTTGAGCGTCCAGCTGTTGATGTAACCGGTGTCGAGCGACGCGGCGTCCTGGACCTGCAGTTGCCAGGTGCCGTTGGCAACCTCGCTGGACAGGTTCACCGGGTACGTGGTGTCGATGTTGTCGGCGCTGCCGCCGGTGCGGTTCTGCAGCACATAGACGCTGCCATCCGGGGCGATCACGCTGACCACGAGGTCGCCGATGTAGGTGTGCACGATGTGCACCTCGACCGTGCTGCTGGCCGACGCGTTGCCTGGGCAACCGGTGATACCGATCGGGGACGTCACGGTGGACAGATCGGGGATCGGCACATCGTTGGGGTTGGTGCCGGTGCAGCCGCCGCTACCACCGGGATTGATGACCCAACTGAAGAAGGCGCTGCCGGGCCGGCTCGCGGTGTCAGTCGCGGTGATCGTCACGGTGTAGGTGTTGACCGTCGTCGGCGTGCCAGAGATCACGCCGGTTGACGCGTTAATGGTCAGGCCGGTGGGCAGCCCGGTCGCCGACCAGGTGTAGGGCGGGCTCCCGCCCGACGCGCCCATCGACAGGCTGGTGGCAGTGCCCACGGTGCCGGCCTGGTTGCCCGGATTGGTCACGGTCGGTCCGCCACCGACGACCACGGCGTGCGCGATCTCGCATTGGCCGGTGCCGCCGAGCGAGTCGTTGGACCAGGTGCCCTGCTCCGGGAAGGTGCCGGTGCCCATGGCCACATTCGCCGCGCCGCCCTGAGTGCCCGGGCTGCGCCAGGCGCACTTGTCCGCGTTCTCGGCCCCGGAGGTGTCGGTGTAGCCGCCCGCTGGATTCTGGTCGGTGATGGTCTCGGAGTACTCGTGACCCTCCACAATGGTCACACCATCGAGGGTGCCACCCGCGTTGACGAAGTTCTGCCCGCAACTGGTGCCGGCGTCGGTGACGTACGGCATGTTGGTGAACGCGATGTCGCCGTACGGCGACGGCGAGCCCACATAGGAGTCGCCATTCCAGTCGTGCCAGGCGCAGAAGCCGCCCCCGGCGTTGAACCCGTCAGGGAACGTGCCGTGCGGGGACAGCACGACATATTGGGCCAGCCGGTTGAGCGCAGGGGTCGTGTTGCCGAAGTGGCCGGCGGCGGCGACCGCCTCGTCGCCGAGCTGGCGTGCGTTCGCGGCGCTCGGCGAGGCGGCCGAGTTGTCATACCAGGCACCGGCGAGCACGCCGGCCGTTGGCATGCCGACATGGGTCCCGCTGGATCCGCAGATCTGAGTACCGGCCGCGACGCCCTCGCAGTACTGGGTCATGACGCCGCTCCAGAGCTCACCGCCGGTACCCAGGCCTTTGAACATCTCCTGCAGGCGGGGGGCTTCGCCCACGCTGTCGCCGGTGAATGTCAGGTCGCCCTGCCCGTTCAGAGTAGAGGTGCCCCACTGGGTGCCCCAGAACACCAGGTACACCTTGGCGATGCCGGTGGTCACGCCGACGCCGTCGACGCCGCCGCCGAAGCGCAGGTTGTTCGCGGAGTCGTTCGGCACAGCCGACGGGTGGGCCGCCGCATATGCCTGGATCTGGCCGTGCGCCTCCCGGGTAGGCACCGCGCCGTGCCGGTACGGGTGCTGGTACGACGGCGCGTACGGATTCGCCCCGGCCGGGGCGAGCGCGGCCGCCTGGGCCGCCGACGCCGCTGGAAACGCGGCGAGCGCCAGGGCGGCGAGGGCGGCCAGCCCAATTCGGGCCCCGGTGCGCCGCGCCCTGAGGTGATGGCTCATGTGTGGTCCCTTTCGGATCGTGCCTACGGGACCGTCGACGGCCGAGGCCACGTCCACCGCGACGGGATGCACGGTCACGCCACGCCGCATCCGTGCCCGGCCGGTGCCGCGCGCAGCGATAGGTGGCCAGGGCGTGCCCACCTACTACGATAGTTGTAAAAAGTGAACTCAGTCAATGGGCTCGGCGCGGGCTCGCCGCGGCGCCCAATCCGGCGGCCGCTGCGATGACAGCGAGTGCTGTGCGAACCCCCATGGCATGTTCCTCTCATTGATGACCGCGTTCTGCCCGCCGGGACGAGCCGCGCCCGGGAAGAATGTGCCGCCGGTGCCTGGCGGGGCGCGCGAATCGGTTGCCACGGCGCTGGAACGAGAGCTCGGTTTGGATCTACGGGTACGCCTGGCGCACGGTGTCGTCGAGGAAGAACTCCCAGTTCGTGGCGGCGTAACGGACGACCTCGGTCAGCGGCTGGCGGCTCGCGGGTAGGCCGGGGTCGAGGGCCCGCAGGTCGGCGTACATCTCCGGGATCTCGTTGCCCACCGTTCGGGCGCTATAGCCGGTCTTGTGCGAGATCTCGGAGCGCGAGTGCGCACCGAGGGCGACCGCTCGCCACACGGCTCGACGCAGGGGGTCGCGCAGCACCGTCTGGGCAATGCTCGCCGCTGTCTTCGTCGGCAGGTACGCGTTGAGCACCGGATCCACGTACGGGCGGCCGGCGTGGGCAGCCTGGAGGGCGGCCGCGACCGAGCCCGCATGCTCCTCGCCTGAGCTTTTGGAGCAGAAGACCCGTTCGCCGAGCTCCTCGTACGCGTAGAGCAGGTGGAGGCGTCGGTTCGCCTCGCCGGAGGTCCACACGACGGTGCGGGTGCCCGGCGTGTCCCGCGCGAGTCGTAGGGCGGCCAGGCCGGTCACCAGCAGCTGTGCGGAGAGGCGGACCTGGCCGGCGACGCGGCGGCTGTTGAACTCGTGGCTCAAGTGCTCGAAGAGGAGGTCGATCAGCGCCACGTCGAATGATTCCTGGTCGAGGCGCACCCGCATCGCGACCGGGTCGCGGACGCAGGTAACCGTGTAGCCGTGCCACGTTTCGAGCTGTTCCCGGACCGCCTCGGCGAGTTGCAGCGAGTCCTCGACGATGAGTACGCTCGTCATCGCGACCAGGCCTTGCTCAGCGGGACGATCAGGGTCATGCGCACACCTCGCAGTTGGCTGTCCACTTTGGTCAAATCACCGCCGAGGATTCGAGCCGACTCGCGCAGGCGATGCAGGCTCGTCGCCTCATCGTCGAGCACATCATCGGCGAAGCCGGGGCCGTCATCAGTGATACGCAGCTGCACGCCGACGGCGTCGAAGTCGAACTGGATGCGCACGGCGTGGGCACCGTGGACCACGGCGTTGGTCAGGAGGTCCCCGAGGGCGCGGCCGACCACGATGCCCACGGGCCGCGGAACGGTCAGGGCACCAACCCGGGGCGTTTCGAGGATCTGGATGGTGCCGACGAAGGCACGGACCCGTTCGCTGAACACCGCGGCGAGGGGGACCTGCTCCAAGGCCAGGGCCAGTTCCACGCGGTAGTCGCTGACCGCCGCCTCGAGTTCCTTCAGCCGTTCCCGGGCATTGGTCTGGTTCGCGGGCAGGTGCTCGCGCACGGCCGCGATGCCGGCCTTGACGTTCGAATGGAGGAAGTCGAAGAACTGGTTGAAGTTGCGGCGCTGGATCTCGAGCTGGCTCTGGGCCGACGTCCGGGAGAGTAGCTCGCAGGCCTTTCCCAGGACGTATCCCACAATGCTCCACGACATGGCCAACAACGCGTTGCGAGCGTCGACCCACCCGATGGTGGCGTGGGTCGCCCAGATCAGCACCAGAAAATAGCCGTAGCACAAGGCGAGCAGGGCCGCGACGACGAAAGGCCGGACAGCCGTCCAGGAGTGTGGCGCCCACGGGTAGAAGGCGAGCAGTACCCAGGTGCCGGCCGCGTAGTTCGATAGGTAGAGGTAAGGCATGGCGTAGGCGTGATGGTCGCTGATCGCCGCGGCCAGGCCGTACATCGCGAAGGACTCGACGATCCCGACGATCGTCCAGGCGCCGCCGCGCGAGAATGGGCCGTTGCCGCGCAGGTAGGTCGGTAGGAGGGCCAGGTGGGCGGGTACCAGCGCGATGATGAGCAGCCGGCCCGCCGTCGAGTAGTGGTCATACGTCGCCGACCAGGCCAGGGTGGCGGCCTGGAACCACAGGTTTGTCCACTCCACGCTCCGCACGACCGAGCGCGCCGTGGTGTGCAGCAGCTCCCGATCGGAGATGAGACTGCTTCCTGGGCTCGCGACCGGCACCCTTCTCGCCTTCACCTCGGGGGATCGCCGCGCGGTCGACAGCCGGTCCGTCAGGGTCGCGGCAGGATCCTTGTCTAAGCATTGACGCCGCCGCCGCAGATCGCGTCAAGAGACACTTGTCTTTGCGCTGGCGCGCCCCGGCCGGGCTGGTCGGGCGCCACATACTGACACCTGTCCTGGATCGGGGACGGCGAGCATCGCACCCTGGGTGCCGGCACCCAACGAGGCGGCCATGGGACTGGAGGGCGAGACACAGGTGGACTCCACCGTCATGATTCTGACCGGCCTGCCCGAGGAGCGTTCGGCGATGCGCAGCCTGCTCGCCGGCACCACCGTATGCCGGCATCCCGCCGGCACCCGCTACGACGTCGCGCCGCTGTCGTCGCCGGGCTGGCAGGTCGCACTTGGGACCGTCGGCCGGGGGAATCGGGCGGCCGCGGTCATGACCGAACGGGCCATCACCTGGTTCGAGCCGGTCGCGGTCCTCTTCGTCGGCATCGCCGGGGCCTTGAGCCCGCGCCTGCACCTGGGCGACGTCGTCGTCGCGACCAGGGTGTACGCCATCCACGGCGGTCGCGACGGTCCCGACGGGTTCGGCGTGCGCCCCGAGTCCTGGGAGGCCGACCACGAACTGCTTCAGCTCGCCGAACAGGTCGCCGCCGACGGGGCCTGGCTGCGCCGGATCCCAGTCGGCGACGACCAGCCGGTGACGGCGGCGGTGCAGTTCGGGCCTACGTGCGCCGGCGACGTGGTGCTCAACTCGGCGACCTCGACGCTGGCCCGCCGGATCCGCGCCGCGTTCAACGACGCGGTCGCCATCGACACCGAGGATGCCGGCGTCGTGCAAGCGGCCCATCTCTACCGACGCACGCCCGTGCTCACCATCCGGGGGATCAGCGACCGCGTCGAGGACCGGAAGGAGACCACGGATGCCCGGGGCTGGCGGCTGGCCGCGGCCGAACGGGCCGCCGCGTTCAGTGGCGAGCTGGCCGTCCAGATCGCCGCCGACCCGGTGCCCGCCGCCACCGGTGCGCGGGGCGGCCGCCAGCCGGCACGCTCGCTCAACGGCCGGGCGACCGCGCTCGCCAACGGCGCCGGCGGCACGCCGTGATCGCGAAGAGTTGAGGTCGTCCGCACAACCCCAACTCTTCGCGATCACGAAACGGCGGCCTCGCCGCTCCCGTCAGCAGACGATGATGCTGCGGGTGCCCGAACGCGTGAGGCAGCCGCCACCGCCGCCGGCCGGGGGTGGCGCGAGGAGATTGAGAATGGCGATCTGCTGGGTGACCCACGACCGCTGAACATGTCTAGCTCCCCGTTCGTTGATCTAGGGCGTAGGCACATGGTTCGATCTCCAGTCGTGTGCCTACGCCCTAGATCCACGACGGTGGCGGCCAGCGGCCGACCATGAGCGTCGCGTGAGCCGTACGGTGGCGGGATGCGTCTCGTGCCGTGGTGGGCGGTGCTCTCGGCGGCCCTGGCCCCGGTGTTCCTGGTCGGCGGGTGGACCCTGGCCGCCGCGCAGCAGCCCGCCGGCTACAGCTCGGTACGCGACACCATCAGCGCGCTGGCGGGCGACGCCGCCACCGACCGATGGGTGATGACGATCGGCCTGGCCGGTCTCGGGATCTGCCATCTGGTGACCGCGGTCGGGCTGCACCCGGCGCGCCGCGCCGGCCGGCTCCTGTTGATGACCGGTGGGGTGGCCACGGTGCTGGTGGCCCTGTTCCCGGTCCCGCGGGTTGGCGTCTCCGACGCCCATAGTCTCGCCGCCGGGGTCGCCCTGGTGATGCTTGCGCTCTGGCCGGCGCTGTCGTGGCGGCGAGGGCGATCGATGGTCTGGGGGCTGCGGCACTTGGTATCGATGGCCGCGGCAGGCGTGCTGTTCGGCCTGCTCGCGGTGTTCGCGGCGCAACTGGGCGCCGACGGCCCACTGGTCGGACTCACCGAACGGGCGGTCGCGGGTGCGCAGGCTATGTGGCCGCTCATCGTTGTGCTCACGGCCCGCCTCGCCGATCGACCGGTGTCCACTTGCACGTGATCGCGGGCGTCGAGAGACTTGACCTGGTCTGCTACGACCGTCCCGGCGGGAGGGAGAGCGGAGATGCTGGAGAGTCTTACCCGGTACTGGTGGATGGTGGCCCTGCGGGGCGTGGTCGCGATCGTCTTTGGGCTGGTGGCATTGGTCTGGCCCGGCGTCACCCTGCTCGCGCTGCTCGTGCTCTTCGGTGCCTACTGCCTGGTCGACGGGGTGTTCGCGGTGGTCGCCGCGTTCGGGCCGCAGGCCGAGGGGCGGCGGGCCTGGCTCGCCCTGCACGGCACGGCCGGCATTGGGATCGGCGTCATCACCTTCACCTGGCCCGATGTGACCGCCGTGGTCCTGCTGGCTCTCATCGCCGCCTGGGCCGTCATCGTCGGCATCCTACAGGTCGTCGCCGCGGTACGGCTTCGCCGGGAGATGCGCGGCGAGTGGCTACTCGGTCTCGGTGGCATCGTGTCGGTGCTCGTCGGGATTGCTCTGGTGGTGTGGCCGGCGTCGGGCGCGCTCGCCCTGGTTCTGGTGATCGGCGCGTACGCGGTGGTCTTCGGCGTCGTTCTCGTCATGCTGGGTCTGCGGCTGCGGCAGCTGGCCCAGCAGGGCGGCCGGCCGGCGGGGGAGGCCCCGGCAACGGCGTGATTCCAGCGCAGCATAACGGCGTGATGCCGGCTGTTGCGGAGGGCGCACGCGGACGGCTGACCCTCAGGTCACCTGGATCTTCAGGTCCATGCCGCGCTCCTTGTGCCCGGTGACCGAGCACGTCAGTTCGTACGTGCCCTTCTGCAAGGCGACCGTGAGGTCGCCATCGGTGCCGGCATCGAGGGTCGGCGACGACTGCTCGTCGATCCCGGGACCTTCGATGGTCAGGTTGTGCAGCATGGTCCCGCGATTCTCCACCACGAATGTGTACACGCCCGGGGTGAACGCGGTGGTCGAGAGCGAGATCGAGTACTCCTTCTCGACGACCGTGACCCGGGTGCCGGCCGCCGATGGCGTCCCGGCCGGGGTTGTGGTTGGCGGGCCGCCGGTGTCCAGAGTGGAGGATGAGGGAGCGGGGGGCCACCGGTCGGGGTCGGATTGCCCGAGCAGCCTGCGACCAGCACTGCGGCGCTCGCGCCCGCCGTCAGCAGCATGGCCATTCTGCCTGGAAACGTTCTCATCACCGGCCCCATCATCGTCTGGTATCGCGGCCCACCCGGTGGACCCAGGTCAGGCTGCTCCTAGGCACGCGTACCCGGCCCCGACGGTTCAGCGCCGGTAAGGCTACCGGGCGATCAGCTCCGCGAATCGGGCCAGGGCGGCGTCGGTGCGCGGCTCGTCGCCGGTGGCCAGGCGGTCGAGCAGCAGGCCCCGCAGGACCGCGATGAGCAGGGTCGTGGTGGTTGGGTCGAGGCCGTCGCCACCCCAGATCGGTCCGGCCATGGCGAGCCAGTCCGCCACCATGGGGGCGGCGCCGTCGGGGTACGCCTGCAGGTGGCGCATCGCGTCGACGTACACCTCGAAGAACAGCTGGAGAAACGGGGCCCGTTCGGCCGCGGATGCTGCTGGGGATCGCCGAACCGGATCAGGTTGCCGGCTCGATCGCCTATCTCGCGCTCGACGCGACCGTCAGCACCGGCACCGTTCTGCACGCCGATGGTCGGTACACCGCCCGCTGAACCGACCGGCCGGCCGCGAGACGTACGCGTGCTGCTGTCGGCAACTACGCTGGCGGCGGCGTGATCTCGGTGAGCGGGCGCATCTGACGGATGCCCTTGCTGATCGTGGCGGTCACTGCGGCGACCGCCATCAGGGCGGCGAACGCGAGAACGGCGGTCGGGCCGCCCCACTGGTTCACGAAGACGCCGCCGAGTAACGGGGCCAGGCTGGACAGGCTCATGGCGACCATCAGGATCACGGACATGACCCGGCCCTGCAGCCGGTCGGGGGTGACCGCGGCCTGGTAGCCGAAGAGCGCGGCGTTGCAGGCGGGTGCGAAGAAGATGGCCACCGCCATGGGCACGCCGATGAGGATGGAGCCGGTCATCGTCGCGGCCACCGCGATCAGTGCGACTGCGAGCCAGGAGATGCCGAACACGAGGCGGCGCAACGGAATCCGGCGGGCCAGCGTCGGTGCCAGCAACGCACCGGCGAGTGCACCGACGCCGACGATGGTCTCGACGGTGCCGATGAGCGCCGGTGGCGTGCCGTTGCGCTGCAGGATCACGATGATCGCGAAGGCGAGCCCGTTGAAGGCCAGGTTGACCGGGGCGGCGATGAGCAGGATGGCGCGCAGGAACGGCTCGGCGAGGGTGAACCGGATGCCCTCCGCGAGCTCGCGGCCGGGATGTCCCCGCGGCTGCGATCGTTCCTGCTGCATCGGCCGGCGGATCAGCCAGACGCCGACGAATGCGACCAGGTAGGAGACCGCATCGGCGAAGAACGGCAGGCAGCGGGCCAGGCCGTAGAGCGCGCCGCCGGCCGGCGGGCCGACCAGCGAGATGGCGGCGCCGCGCGCCTCGTTGCGGGCCGTGGCCTCGGGCACCTGTGGCAGCGGGACCACGTTGCGGATCGCCCCGAGTTCGGAGTTCTCGTGCACCACCGAGAAGACGGCGGCGACCACGGCGGTGGCCACGATCCAGCCGAAGGTGACCCGGCCGGTCAGCACCGCGAGCCCCAACAGGGCGTACGCGCCCAGCTGGGCGGTGTCGGCGGCGAGCATCAGCCGGCGCCGGTCCAAACGGTCGGTGAGCACGCCGGCGGGCAGTTGGCAGGTGAGGCGTACCAATGCGGCCGCCGTGCCGACGACGCCGGCCTGAACCGGTGAGCCGGTCACCGCGAGCGTCAGCAGCGGCATCGCCAGCTGGGACATCGAGGTGCCGAGGCCGGAGAACGCCTGACTTGCCCAGAGCAGGTTGAAGGCTCGGTTGCGCCACAGGCTCGGCAATGCGGATGGCCGCGCCGCGGCGTCGTGGGCGGGCGTGACCGCGGCGGCGGGGGACTCTCCGGTCATGACGTCACCGTCGACGTCGACACGCTCACTCATGACGTCATGATGACGCCTTCCATGACATCACGCAAGTCGTCCCCGGCAGCGGCCGCCGCACGGATGGCCGATGGGCCGGCGTCGGTTGCCAGGCCATGATGGCCGGCATGGCCGATGGTGGACAGCCGCAGCCGGTCCGGCGCGAGCTCGCCGCGGCGTTGAGCAACCTCGCGATCCAGCACAGCGCCGCCGGGCGTACCGCGGAGGCGGTGGCCGCCGCCGAGGAGGCGGTGGCGATCCTGCGCGAGCTGGCCCAGGGCGAGATCGAGGCGCCGCCGTCCGTCCAGACCGCCGCCCCGGTGACCACCAATGGGCTCGCCGGGCTGCTCGCCGCGGGGTACGGCCGGGTGCTCGCGCTGGCGGTGGCTCGGATCCTGGTGCCGCGCCGGCGGTCCTGGCCCGGCGTGGTGGTGGCGAGCGCGTCCGCGGGGATCGCCGCGTCGTGGCCGTTGCTGGCCGAGCTCGCGCTGTATGCGCTGCGGCGCGACGACGCGCTGGTGACGCCGGACGCCATCGGCTGGGTCGTGGCCCTGGCGATCGTCACCACGGCGGCCCTCGTGGTGAGCTGGCGCGCCTGGTTCATGGTGGAGCGGGCCGGGGCCAGCCTGGACGAGCTGCTCGCCGGGTCGGCCGGTGAGCAGCGGCTGCTGCGGTGGTTTCGCCGTAGCCTGCGTCGGGGTCGCCAGGTGGTGCTGTCGATGCTCGTGGCCGGCGGCGCCTGCGCGTTGCTCTACCTCGCCCAGCCCGCCATCGCCGACCGGCTGGAGATCGGTCCGGTCTCCTACCTGTCGGTGGGCTGGACCGCGTTCGTCCTGGGCAACGACGCGTACTGGCTGCTGACCGTTTCCCGGCTGGGCCGGCGGATCCTGCACCAACCGGACCTGAACCTGGTGTGGCACTCGCCGGCGAGCACCCCCGGCATCGTGGCGCTGAGCCGGGGCTACACCTTCGGCACCGTGGCCATCCTGTTCCTCGCGATCGGGGTCGAGCTGCTGGCGTTGCGGGTCTCCACCTACGGCGACAGCGTGGTCCTGCAGACGGTGGCGATCACGTTCCCGGTGCTGGCCGCGGTAGCCGCGCTCATCTTCGGGGTGCTGCCGCACTGGTGGCTCTACCTCGCGGTGCGCGACGCGCGACACCGGGTGCTGCGAGCCCTGGTTCCGCAGGCCCGCCGCCCTCCGGCGAACGCGGCGGAACTGGCCGACGCCCAGAGCCGGATCGGTCTGTACAACATCGTGGAATCCAGTGCGGGTCTGCCGTTCAGCACCGGGGCGATGGTGCAGTACGCCGCGGCCGTGCTGAGCACATTGGTCGGCACGCTACTCGTCATCGTGCTCGGCCTGCGCTGAGTGCTCGGCCTGCGCTGAGTGCTCGGCTTGCGCTGAGTGCTCGGCTTGCGCTGGGTGCTCGGCCTGCGCTGCTCCGAGCTGGCGGGCGACCCGCGCCTGGTACTGGTGGCGGGCCGGATCGCCCGGCGGCTCCTCCACCCGGAAGGACCGCCGGGCCAGGTCCCGCAGCCACTGTGGGGCGAGGGCGTCGACGAACGCCACCGGACGAAACCAGCGCGGCACCATGGTGACCGCCGGCGGATGCCCACTGCGCAGTACCCGCAGCACCGCGGCGGCCACGGTGTCGGCGCTCACCGTGGGCAGGCCGGGGGTGCGCAGGCCGGCCGCCATCTCGGTGGCCACCACGGTCGGCAGCACCGCGCTCACCCGCACGCCGGTGCCCTTGGTCTCCCACCGGATCGACTCGGTCAGCGCGACGACCGCCTGCTTGGTCGCCCCGTAGACGGCCGCGCGGGGAGCGGGGATCCGGCCGGCGGCCGAGGCCATATTGACGACGGACCCGGATCCAGAGTGGACCATCGCGGGCAGCACCAGCCGCATCATCCGGATGACCCCGTGCAGGTTCACCGCGACCTGCAGGTCCTGTTCGGCCGGCGAACCATCGAGAAAGTCACCCGGGATGGCGACCCCGGCACAGTTGACCAGGATGTCGATTCGGCCCCACCGCTCGATCACCCGGTCCAGGAAAAGGGTGCACGAGGCGTCGTCGCGCACGTCCAGCGTCAGCCCGAGGCCGCCCGGCGGTGCCGCCGCGGCGGCGAGGTCGCCATCCAGATCGCCGAGCGCCACCCGGGCCCCGGCCCGGGCCAGCGCGCGCCCGGTGGCGAGTCCGATACCGCGGGCGCCGCCGGTGACCACGGCGACGGCCTGGCTCAGCGGGGAGCGGCGCACGCTGGCACGGTACCCGGGCCGGCCCGCCACCCGCGCCGGAGGCCCGCCGGCCCGCCCGCGGCGGCCGGTATCAGCGCCGGGTCAGCCGTGCTTCAGAGTGATCGGCCACCAGGTGTCACGCGTGCCGGCACGGCACGTCGGACGGGCGTGGGCGGTATCGATGACATAAGACGACCGTGGGTCAGCACCAGCCTTGAGTTCGGCTTCGACTCGACGGAGCCCGACCATCGGTACGGGTCGGCGACGGCATTGCTTTGTGAGTGGGCGTGGGGTTCGGCGCCGGCATCCGGCGCGCCGGCCACCCGTAACGGGGCCAAAGTGGCAGGTCTTCGGCGAGCCGAGCTCAGGGCAGCGGTCGCCACTCCCGGCCGAACCAGCGCCGGACACGATCGCGGCCGAACGCGCTCTTCTCCGCGACCAGGCTCGCCGACGGCCCCTCGAGGTCGCCGCTGGGTCGTTCGCCGGCGCGGAAGGTGACGTCGACCTTCGCCACCTGGTCGTGGCCGAACTCCAGATAGCAGATGCCTCGCCCGTCATAGGTGTCACCCGAGCTGGTGCCCCGGATGGTGGCCAGGATGTGGGCCGCGGCCACCGCCGCCTGACCCTCCGCGAAGACACCGGCCTTCGGTGTGCCCACGCTGGTCACGTCGCCAACCGCGTACACCCCGGCGAAGGAGGTCTGCAGAGTGTGCGGGTCCACCGGAACCCAACCGTCGACGGCGAGCCCGGAGGCGGCGACGACGTCGGGCACCCGGTGCACCGGTACGCCGAGGAAGAGGTCGTAGGCCATCTCCTCATGGGCACCGTCCCCGTCGCCGAGCAGGGCGACCCGCCGGTCGGCGTCAAGCCCCCGTACCAGCCGGTCGGGGTGCCACCGGATCCCGCGCTCGCCGAACGCGGCCAGGACCGCCGCGGACGCCTGCGGCGACGGCGGGATCGGCGTACCGAAAGGCATCACGAGGGCGATCTCCGAGCACTCGCGCCGGCCGCGTGCGGCGAGCAGCTCGTGCATCAACAGCGCGGTCTCGCTCGGTGCCGGCGGGCATTTGAACGGGGTTGAGGTCACCCCGACCACCACCCGACCGCCGGCGAAACCCGCCAGCACATCGCGTAGTGCGAAGGCGCCGGCGACGGTGTAGAACTCGTGCCCGCCCGCCACGAGACCCGGCGTCACCTCCGGATGCAGGTCGGCGCCGAGCGCCACCACGAGCAGGTCCGCCTCGAGCCGGCCCGCGTCGGTCTCCACCCGCCGCGCGACCGGGTCGATCGCGAGCACCGTGGCCCGCACGAACCGCACCCCGGGGATCGCCGAGTACGGGTGCACCGCGTGCTCGGGTGAGATCCGGCCGAACATCACGTCCAGCTTGGAGAAGCCGAAGACGAACCCCTCGGCCCGATCTACCAGGGTGACCTCGGCGGCGTCCCCGCCCGCCCGGGCAACGGTGGTCGCCAGTTCCAGCCCGCCGAAACCAGCGCCGAGGACAACCACCCGCACCATCGGCGTAGAGTACCCGCCGAGGTGCGGCCGGCCGTGGATGCGCACCGGCCGGCCAGCGCGCGCCCCGGGTGTCCGCGACGCGCCTGGGTGTCCGCGACGCCCCGGGCGTTAGGAAGGGCACCCTTTTATCGCATTCGGTGGTAAAGGGTGCCCCTGCAAACGCGAGGGCGGCGGATCGACCGTCAGCGGTGATTGCCCTCGCGCACCTGGTCGGGCGGGAGGTGGGCGGCGATGGCGAGTACGTCCGGGGTCGGCTCGCCGACCTCGATCATCGAGTCGAGCACCAGGCCGGCCGCGACCACGGCCGCCACCAGGTCGGAGACGGGCAGGTGGGTGGCGCCCACCTTGGCCCGTACCCCGTGTGGAGACCAGGCGTCGAACCGGCGTTCCCGGCGCCAGTAGCCGGCCCGGAGGCGCACGTCGAACGGGTCCGAACGGTCGGCAAAGGCGCCGGTGAAGCACGGGTGCACGCCGACATGAGCGAACCGGCCACCGGGCACCAGTGCCGCCGCCGCCGCCCGGCACACCGCCGCGTAGTCGTCGACGTCGGTATGGCAGAGCACCGAGACGACCGCGGACACCGACGCCGGGCGTACCGGTGGCCGGGTCGCATCGGCGACGGCGACCGGCATCTGGCGGGCGGCGTGGCGAAGCTGTGCCATCGAGATGTCGGTGCCAACCAGGGTCCAGCCCAGGTCCCGCATCGTCGGGGCGTAGACACCGGTGCCACAGGCCAGATCCCAGCAGACCCCGGATCCGGGGCCCAGTGCGTGGCGCAGGGCCGACTCGCCGCGGGCGGTGAAGCCGGCGGCGTCCCCGGTCACGTACCCGGCGTACCAATCGGCGATCCCGTCGTACGGCGCACGTACGGTCTCCGTCACCCGAGCGAGCCTAACGCCTGGCCGGTGTACGGAGCTGGTTCAGCGTGGCGTGCGGCCCATCGCCAACCTGGGAATGCGCTGGGAAAAGCACGAATATCCGGTCACATCGATGGCCGCGGCGGCCAAGGTTCGATAGGTTCGCGACAGTAGTCCGGTTGTGGTCGGTGCCTGGGGAGGCCCACACGAAGACGTCTGCGATGGCGGCTGCCCCGGGCCCGCGACGGCCGCGAGCCACCTGGGGGTGAGCCAGCATGCGTACCGTACGCGCCAGCAGTTCCGGTCTTGCCCTTGACGAGGTGCCCGAGCCGGTGCCCGGCCCGGGCCAGGTGCTGGTGGCGCCGCTGGTCTGTGGCGTCTGCGGCTTCGACCTGCACATCGCGGACGAGCTGCGCCGCCGCGGCGACTCCGAGACGACCCTCATGCTCGGGCACGAGTTCTGCGCGAAGATCCTCGGGTACGGGCCGAGGACCGAGCACCGCTACCCGGTGGGCGCCCGGGTGGTGTCGATGCCACTGCTCAGTACCGGCGAGGGCGATGAGGCGATCGGTATCTCGGCCAACATCCCGGGCGCGTTCTCGGACCGGATGCTGCTCGACGAGGACCGGCTGTTGCCGGTGCCGGAGCACGTGCCGACCGAGCAGGCCGCGCTGGTTGAGCCGCTCGCGGTCGGCCTGCGGGCGGTCGATGTCGCCCAGGCCGAAGAGGGTGACGTCGCGTTGGTGCTGGGTTGCGGACCGGTCGGGTGCGCGGTCATTGCCGGCCTGGTTGACGCCGGCATCGCGGTGGCCGCCTCGGACCCGTCCCGGTCGCGGCGCAAGCTGGCCGAGACGCTCGGCGCGGCCGCGGTCGTCGATCCGGACGTCGAATCGCCGTTCGCCCGCTGGCGGGCGCTGGGCGCCCAGGACCTCCCGTACTCGCCCGCGCTCAGTCCGGACGTCCGGCGCAGCAACGCGGTCATCTTCGAATGCGTGGGCATGCCCGGCATGTTGCAGCACGTGATCGAGCAGGCGCCCGGGCACGCCCGGATCGTCTGTGTCGGAGTGTGCATGCAGCCCGACACGATCACACCGGCGGTGGCGATCAGCCGTGAGCTGACCATCGGGTTCGCCTTCGCCTACCGGCCCGAGGAGTTCGCCCGAGCGCTCGAGATGATCGCGTCCGGTCGGGTGGCCGCGGATGCCTTTGTCAGCGCGGTGGTCGCGCTGGACGACTTCGACGAAGCCATCGAGCAGCTGCGTCAGCCGGACCAGCATGTGAAGGTGCTCATCCGCCCCTGAGCGGCCGGGGCGGCGCGGGTCAGGCCGGCAGCCTGATGCTCTGGCCGTGGTGGAACACGTCACCGGGGTCGTAGCGGCGCTTGACCTCCTGCAGGCGCGGATAGTTGGCGCCGTAGTACGCGGTCGGCCAGTCGACCAGGTCCTCATCGGCGTAGTTCTGGTACACCTCGCCGCTGAGGTAGGGGCGCAGGGCACCGGCCAGCTGGTCGGTCCAGGTGAGGTTCGCCTCGGTCTCGCGGTCGTGCACCCACAGCGAGATGATCGAGATGTTGAACAGCGCGGCGCGGTGCACGAACGCGGTCGCGCCGACCGGCACCCGGGCGACCGCGCCGCCGCCGAGCAGGTCGAAGCGGGCCATCGAGTATCCCGACGGGGCCCGCCGGAAGTGGTCCAGGATGACGGCGAACGCATCGTCGTCGAACCCGCCGTCGCGGAAGTACCCGCCGCGCCATTTCGCCTGCAGGCCGTAGGGCACCTCCTCGCCGAGGGCGCGCTGGAGGTCCACGTAGGACATCGGTCCGACAGTGTCCAGCACCGGCCGCCCGAGCGCCCGGATCGGGGCGAAGTGCGCCTCCGCCTCGGACGGCGTACCGACGTAGAGGCCGTAGAGCATCAGCAGCGGCGTTCCCTCGGGGTACGGGTCGGTGGTGATCGCGGCGAAGAGCGAGAGGCGGTCGTCGTCGCGACCGACGTACAGGTCGCGGTAGGCCCGGAACACGTCCTGGGCCTGATCGATCGGCCAGGCGAGCACGCCGCCGAGCACGGTCTTCGGTACCGGGTCGAGCCGGTAGGTCAACCGGGTCACCACCCCGAAACCGGCGCCGCCGGCGCCCCGCAGAGCCCAGAGCAGGTCAGGGTTCTCGTCATCGGCCGCCCGCAGCACGCGACCGTCGGCGTCGACCAGTTCGGCTTGGAGGATGTGGTCGCAGGCCAAGCCGTACCGGCGGGTCAGCAGTCCGTAGCCGCCGCCGAGGCTGTACCCGGCCACCCGCACGGTCGGGCACTCGCCGCCGGGGGCGGCGTAGCCGAACGGCACCCCGGTCGCGCCGGTGGTCTCGAAGTCCACATAGGTGGCCTGGTCCACGTCGCGCCACCCGCAGCCGGCGCCGGCAACGACGGTCGCCAGCGACTTGTCGAACGCGACCTGGTTCAGCCCGGTGACGTCGATGACCAGTCCATCCTCGACCAGGGAGAAGCCGCACGCGTGGTGCCCGCCGCCCCGGATGGCGATCGGGAGGCTGTGGTCGCGGGCGAAGCGCACCGCCTCGACCACGTCGGCCGTGTCGGCGCACCGGCACAGCACCGCCGGCCGGGTGCGGATCCGGGTGTTGAACAGGACCCGCGCGCCCTCATAGTCGGTGTCCCAGGGGGTGATGAGGGAGCCGCGGAACCGGCTACGAAGAGTGGAGAGATCAGGGCGCACCGGGACATCCTCGACGATCGGATCGGCTGGGCACGACCCACCCTGGGCGGGTGTGGCCCGGCTCGGGGCGGGCAGGACGCTGCCATTCTCGTCACAGATGCCCGGTACGGATACCCCCATTCCCGTCATGTGCCGGTTACCTGGCGGCATGGCCAGCCGCCGCATTGACTACTGTGGACGCGGACTACTGTGGACGTGCGTCAGTTGAGCGCGGCGACCGGGTGGAAGCGCAGCAGGGTCGCGGTGCCGGTGGCATCCATGATCCGTAGTGCGGCGCCCGGCATGCCCAGGTGGGTGGCGCTCACGTCGGCCGGGTGGCTGATGATGTGGCGCAGCACGACCGGGTAGCGCGGCGACCGCCCGCCGACCTCGACCACCACCACGTCGTCCTTGCTGTCATAGGTCGCCGAGGAGAACGGCAGCCGCTCCACCTCGGACTGATCGCCCAGGCTGAGGTCGAGCATCTCGATCGTCACGAGCTGACCTTGGTAGTCCCGGCTGAGACGATCGAGCAGGTACGCCCAGTTCTGCCGGTCGGTGCTCTGGGTCTCGGTCATCATGGTGTCCTCCTTCGGCGCCGGTGCCGTGGCCGCTCGCCATCCGCACCTCACGCCCACGATCGGTCGCCGCCCCCGACCCAGCCAGGGTGCGAGGACCCCGCCGGACGGGTCCTTGGTCCCGACCAGGGGTGCGCAACCTACGCTGTGCGCGGGTGGTGGAGGGAGTGCGGGATGTGGATCGGCGGGGGCCTGCTCCTGCTGGCGCTGGCCGCGCTCACGGTGGCGCTGCGGTTCGGGCGGCGCTGGCGGGCCCTGCGCCGCGTCGAGGTCACCACACCCGAGCGACTCGTCGCCGCTGCCCGCGCCGGACGCCTCGGCCGGCGCATCTGTGCCGTCGCCGGCACCGCGGGCCCGGGGAGCCAGGGTGAGCTGGTCTCGACGGTGAACCACGAACCGTGTGTCTGGCACCGGCACACGATCCGGCACCGGCAGGTCCGGTACCGCACCGACGCCAGCGGCCGCACCCGCCGGTCCAGCAGCCGCCGGCGGGCCGGCGACGTGCGCAGCCTGGAGCCGTTCAGGCTCGACGGTGAGCAGGCGCACATCGAGGTCCAGCCGGCCGGCATGCCGGTCATCCGGCCGCAGCGCCGTCCGACCAGGATCCTGCCCGGCATCGCGTCCCAGCCGTTCCCGGAAGCGGCGCTGATGGCCGGCGGGGTGCAGAACTTCTACCGGCACCGGGAATGGATCATCCAGACCGGGACACGCCTCTTGGTGCTCGGTGAGGTGGGCCGCAGCGGCAACGCCGTGGTGATCCGGCGTGCCACGTCCGGCGCCAACCTCGTCTCCACCCTCGACAGCGGTCGGCTGCTGAGCCAGGCGCGATTGGCGAGCGTCGCCGCACTCGCCGCAGCCACCGTGGCGGCCACACTCGGGGTCGTCCTGATCGTCCTCGGCTGACGGGCCGCCATTCGCGATCATGGACGCCGATGGCGCCTATGACCGCCGCAGCCGTCCAAGATCGGGCCAGGTCGGGTCAGGCGACCACGATCTGGGCGAGGGCGATGAGGCCGGAGCCGTCGCGGTGCGCGGCGAGCACCGCGTACCTCCCCGCGTCGAGGTCGAACACATACGTCGGCCGGGCCCCGCCGGGCACATCGAGCGTCGCGACGACGGTGAACCAGGTCGGCGCCTGCCGCACCCCCACCGCGATCTCCTGCAGCACGTCGGCATAGGTATGCCCGGCGCCAATGCGGCCGATGAGGAGGCTGAAGGCGGCTCCGGCGGAGGCGTCCAGCCCAAGCGTGCTCGCCCCGACGGGCAGCGTGGTCGGGCCGTCGTAGCGGAAGTTGCCGGCGGCCAGGGTCACCCGGAGGGTGGCGGCACTGGTCGGGGCGCGCGGTGCCGGCGCGTCCCGCCGGGCGAAGCTACGCAGCAGGGTGGCGGCGAAGGTGTCCGGGTCGGCGCTGATCGCGACGTCCACGCTGGTGCCCGCGGAGTCGGCGATCCAAGCTTGCACGGCAACCTCCTTGGGCCGCTGGCACCCTATGGCCGGTGCCCGCGCGTGGTCCCGGGGCGTTCGTCACCGCCGGCCGAGTCGAAGGTCACCGCTCAGGCGTGGGCGGCGTGCTCGTGCGAGGCGTGGGTCGTCGGCTCGAACTGGAACGTGCTGTGTTCCACGTCGAAATGGCCGGCCAGGCACTGCTGCAGCTGGTCGAGGAGCGCGGGCAGGCGTCCATCGTGGAAGCACGAGTCGTCGACGACGACGTGGGCGGTGAGCACCGGCAGGTCGCTCGCGACCGACGACGCGTGCACGTCGTGGATGTCGTGCACCCGGTCGACCTCGAGGATGTGTGCCCGCACCGCGGCCAGGTCCACGCCCTTGGGCGCCGTCTCCATCAGCACGTCGACGGTTTCCCGCAGCAGGGTCCAGGTTCGCGGCAGGATGAGCAGACCGATGAGCAGTGAGGCAACCGCGTCGGCGCGGGTCCAGCCGGTGAGCGCGATCACCACGGCGGCGACCAGCACGGCCACGGCGCCCAAGGCGTCGTTGAGCACCTCGAGCTGGGCCGCCTGGGTATTGAGGTTGCCGCCCCGGACCCGGGCCAGGACGATGATCGACGCGGCATTGCCGACCAGCCCCACGATGCCGAACACGATCATGATGCCGGCCGCCACGCTCGGGGGCTCGATCAGCCGGCGGACGCCTTCGACCAGGACGAAGCCGCCGACGGCGAGCAGCACCGCCGCCTGCGCGGCGGCCGCGAGCACCTCGGCCCGCCGGTATCCCCAGGTTCGTTGGGGGGTGGCCGGGCGGGTGGCGAGCACCGCGGCGATCAACGCGAGCGACAGGCCGGCCACGTCGGTGAGCAGATGCCCGGCATCGGCGAGCAGCGCGAGCGATCCGGAGAGGACCGCGCCGATCACCTCGATCACCAGGATGGTGGCGGAGATGCCGAGCACGATCGCGAGCGGCCGGCGGCGCCCGCTCGCAGCCAGGGCGTGGCTGTGCTCGTGTCCGCCGGTCACGCAGCGATGATACGTGAGCCCGGCGCCGGCCGGCCGGGCCCGACGAGGGCCGGCTACCGGCGGCGCCGCCGCGTCTTGGCGCTGGCCGGCAGCACGGCACCGACGGCCTTGGTGTTGCCGGCGAAATCGCGCGCTCGCACCTCGTACCGGCAGCTGCGCCCGGCCGGCACGGTGGTGTCGCTGTACCGGAGCACGGCCGGTGGCGTGGTGGCGATCCAGGTGCCGTCGCGGTAGACGTCGTAGGCACTCACGCCCAGGTTGTCGGTCGCCGGTGACCAGGTCAGCCTGGCCCCGCTCGGTCCGGTACGGGTGAGCGTCAGCGCGGCCGGCGCCGCCGGTGGCGAGGTGTCCGGGGCGAACGGGTAGCTCACCTCGTCGAAAGCCTGGCCGAGTGCGTTGATCGGGGTCACGGTGAGCGTCGAACCGCGCACCGTGACCTTCAGGAACCCGAAGACCGCTGCGATGCTGGTCGGTTTCGGGGCCGCGCCGCAGGCGGATCCGACGGGCGGGTTGTACGACCAGCCGATCGCGTAGGCGTCCAAGGTGGAGCATTGGCTCACCGGCTCCAGGCGCGCGCCGCCGCCACCGCTGACGTAGCTGGCCACGCCCGTGGGGGGTGCGACGAACCGTTGGTAGGTATGGGCATGGCCGTTGAAGACGAGCCGGACACCCGCGTCGCGGAGCAACTTCTCCAGGCTGTCCGGGTTGTCCGGGGTGTTCTGCAGGAACGCGTCGGCCGCCTCGGTGGCATTGTCGGAGCGCAGCGGGAAATGGAAGAAGGCCAGCTTGATCCCGCCGGGATGGGCGGCCAGGTCCCGGGCGAGCCATTGGTACTGCGCCGACGAGGTGAGCCAATGGGCGTCGCGGTCGAGCTGGTAGACGGCGCAGAGCGCCCCGCAGGCCCCGCCGGTAGCGGTGCCGATATTGCCGGTGGACCAGGCGGCATCCAGCACATAGAAGCGGACGCCGCCGGTGCTGAACGCGAAGAAGGAGGTGGGGTAGCTCGCCGGGAGGCTGCCATCGATCGACGGGTATGCCTGCATGGCGTAACTGCCGGTGGAGCTGGCGGTGACCGTCGCTTGTGGCCACATGGACAGGAAGGTCGAGACCCGGCCGTGGTTGCCGGACGCAGTGAAGAGCGGCAACCGTTGACCTGGGACGGCCCAGTACGCCGGGGCGAACATGGCGCTCACATTGGGCCCGGTCTGGTTGAGGTCGCCATAGTTCGTCTGGGAGCCGGCCTGGTACGCGATGTCGCCAGTCGAGATGGCGAACCGGGCCCCGCTGGCCGCGATGAGCGCGTCCACCGCCGCCTGATTGGTGTTCAGGCCGCCGTTGTTGGCGCCGCTGGCCGTGGTGGTGTCGCCCAGGTCGCCGACGACCAGGAAGCTGAAGCTGCGGGTGCTGGTGGCCGGGCTGACGGTGGTGAACTGTGGCGAGGCGTTGGTGCCCAGCAGATCCACCTCGGGTGGGCCGCCGGCGAAGATCCGGTAGCAGTAGGGTTGGCCGCCGGCGAGCCCGGTCATCGCCACCGAGGTCTGGAACTCCGCCACGCCGTTCACGGTGATCGGTACCGATGGCGCCGAGATCGTGTGGGTCGTGCAGGCACCGGGCGGACCGTAGCGCACGGTGCCTGGGCCGGATGTGCTGGCGGCCCAGGTGACCCGGGTCGAGGTCGTCGTCACGTCGGTCAGGTACGGCGCGCGGGTGAGCCGGGCGCTGGCGCCGGGTAGCTGGGCGCGGGCGAGCGGCGGCCCGGTGACGACCGTGCCAGCAATGACGGTGGCGGTCAGGATGACGCGGTACCGGCGCACGGCAGTTCCCCCCGTTTCCCTGCCGCCCGTACCTATTGAAACATCGTGACCGGCGGTGTCTGCTGGGCGGGTGGGCTCTGTCGCGGTGCGCGCGGCCGGCGCCGCGGACCGGCCGCGGGTGGCGCAGGCCCTGTCCGAGCTCTGGGGGCCGACGGTGGTCGCCCACGGCACCAGCTTCGACCCGGCCGACCTGCCGGCGCTGATCGCCGAACGGGACGGGCAGCTCGCCGGCGTGCTCACGTACCAGGTGGAGGGCGACGGTCTCGAGGTGGTGACGATCAATGGTGTGCCTCGGCTGACCGGGGCCGGGTCGGCGCTGCTGGCCGCGGCCGAGGCGCACGCCCGCCGCTGCGGCCTGCGCCGGCTCTGGCTGGTCACCACGAACGACAACCTCGACGCGTTGCGCTTCTACCAGCGACGCGGGCTGCGCATCGTCGCGCTGGCACCGGGCGCGGTGGATGCGAGCCGGCGCACGCTCAAGCCGACCATCCCGGTTGTCGGTGCCTACGGCATCGGGATCCACGACGAGATCACGTTGGAGCGGCGCTGGTAGTGCATCCGGCCCGGCTCGGCTATGCTCCTAACCAAGACGTACGTACGGCTTGGGAGATCGCCGATGTGGAACCCGACCAGCTACCTCGCCTACGCCGACGAGCGGGCCCGACCCTTCGCCGACCTGGTCGGGCGGATCGCGGCCGAGCATCCGGCGCTCGTGACCGACCTCGGCTGCGGCCCCGGCAATCTGACCGCGAGCCTCGCGCAGCGCTGGCCGGCGGCCCGGATCGTCGGCATCGACTCCTCGCCCGAGATGATCGACAGGGCCCGCGCCAGCGGCGCTCGGGCCGAGTTCGCGCTGCTCGATGTGGCGCAGTGGGTTCCCGCCGGCGATGTCGTGATCTCCAACGCCACCCTGCAGTGGGTGCCCGGACACGAGCAGCTCCTGCGCCGGTGGACCGCTGCCCTCGGC
This sequence comes from uncultured Actinomycetota bacterium, assembly GCA_963753485.1. Classification (GTDB taxonomy): domain Bacteria; phylum Actinomycetota; class Actinomycetes; order Mycobacteriales; family Micromonosporaceae; genus CAWDLX01. Next base: position 63,918 of record CAVWCL010000003.1, read on the forward strand.
GCCGGGAGCTGGCTGGCGTTCCAGGTGCCAGGCAACTTCGACGCCCCATCGCACCGGGCAATCCGCGAGGTGGCGGCTGACTGGCCGGCTCTTTCCGGCGTGCTGCGCCACGACACGGTTCTTGATCCGGCCGGCTACACCCGGCTGCTGCGGGCGGCCGGCTGCGCCGTCGATGCCTGGGAGACCACCTACCTGCACGTGCTGGCGGCCCCGCCGGCGAGCGACCATCCGGTCCTCACCTGGCTGGAGGGCACCGGCCTGCGGCCGGTCCGGGCGGCGTTGGTCGACGACGCCTGGTCGCAGTTCCGGGCGGCCCTGGCGCCGCGGCTGGCCGATGCCTATCCGGTACGGGAGGCGACGGTGCTCTTCCCGTTCCGGCGGATCTTCATGGTCGCCCGGGTCGGCGCGACCTGACCTCAGGCCGGACGTCGGGCCCGGCCTCAGGCCCGGTACGCCGCCAGCTCGACCTCGACCAGGTGATCCGGGTGGGCCAGCCCACTGACCACGACCAGCGACGACGCCGGCCGGACCGCCGCGAAGAGCTCACCGTGGACCCGGCCGACCGCGTCGACATCGGCTGGGCGGACCACGTACATCCGGGTACGGGCGACGTCGTCGATCGAAGCGCCGGCCCGCTCCAGCGCCGCCAGCCCGATACCGAAGGCGACCCGAGCTTGTCCGGCGGCGTCACCGACGTGGGTAACCTGGCCATCTACTGTGGACGTGCAGCCCGCGGTCAGGTACCAGGGGCCGGCGACCACCACGCGCGAGTAGCCGTACACCTCCTCGTACGGGCCGCCTGAGCCGTACCGCCGCATGGGCACCTCCCTTAGCCTGGGCGCCCGGCACGCTATCACCGGCCGTCCGGACGCTGCCGGGTTTGTGCCTCCGGCGACCTGGGAGGGCGCAGCCGTCACCCGAGTCGGTGACCTTCCGGGGCGGGGTTTTTCTCTAATCAGTGCCGTAATCGCCGGAAACTGCCATGAGCCTCGCGAGCTCCACTTCCCGACCACCGGGGACCTGAGCCGGACCAACACCGTCACCTCGGTGACTCAGGGGAGCAACTGCCCGACCGACCCCGCCGGTACGGCCACTGTGGACGTCCTTGTCCCCGCGCAGACCATCACCAAAAGCGCGAACCTCAGTACGGTCGTGGCGGGGGCGGCGGTCAGCTACCCGATCGCGATCACGAACAGTGGGCAGTCGGCGTACACCGGCACCACCGTGACCGACTCGCTCGCCGGGGTCGTCGACGACGCGACCTTCAACAACGACGCCGTCGCGACCGCCGGCGTGGTTGGCTACGACGAGCCCAACCTCACCCGGTCCGGGGACCTTGCCGGTCGGCGCCAGCGTCGGGGCGCGCGGTCGCCGGCGGTGGTTGCTCATGCCGGTGACCGGTGACCGGCCGCAGATGTGGGTGCGGGCGCCGGTGACCGGTGACCGGCCGCAGATGTGGGTGCCGGCGCCGGTGACCGGTGCCCATTACAGGCGGGACGCCCGACGCCGCCGGGCAACCATGAACCACACCAGGACGCAGCCGACCACTACCGCGGCGGTGCCCACCACGATCTGGCCGATCAGCCGGTCGCCGGCGGTACCCGTCGTCGGCAGGGCGCTCGCACCGCCGGGCTGCGGCGGCACTCCCGTCGGGTGGCGGCTCGCGGTGGGTGTCGGCGGTGTGGGTGACGGTGGTGTGGGAGTCGGCGTGCGAGGGCTGGGCGATGGCGCGAGCACACTGACCCCGACGCCGACCTGGAGGCTGCCAATCGAGGCGAGGGCGGCGTGGGGCGCGGCCCCGGCGGTGCCGGTGGCGACCGCGCCGATGGCGAGCAGGCCGCTGGCGGCCATGAGCAGAAGCACAAACCGCCGCAGATCCATGAGGTTCCCCCGTAGCGTTCGCCACTCCCCACCGGCCAACGCCACGACGGTAGCGGATCGCGAGCAGGGTCACGGCCGTCTTCGCCGAAACAGGGTCCGCGGCGGCCGGCCCTCTCGCCTCGTCCGCGTCGATCCCGCGCCCTGTCCGCCGGCCGATCCCGCGCCCTGTCCGCCGGCCGATCCCGCGCCTTCCGCGCCGATCTAGGGCTTATGCACATGGTTGGATCTCGGATCGTGTGCGTACGCCCTAGATCGACTGGAATGGGCGCCGGACGTATTGTGCGTACTGTGCAGATCACGAGCATCGACGGGCACCCTCGGTCGTACGCCCAAGGTGCCCTGGTGAGCGGGGCCAGCCGCACCCTGTTCGTCAGCGGCCAGGTGCCCCGGGCGCCGGACGGCACCGTCCCCGCTGGCTTCGACGCCCAGTGCCGATTGGCCTGGCGCAATGTGCTCGGCGTGCTGCACGAAGCCGGCCTCACCGAGCAGCACCTGGTCAAGGTGACCGTGTTCCTGTCCGATCGCGAGTTTCGCGAGGCCAACAACCGCATTCGCGACGAGGTGCTGGGCAGCCACCGGCCGGCTTTGAGTGTGGTCATCGCCGGGATCATCGACCCGGCCTGGTTGCTGGAGATCGAGGCGATCGCCGCCGCGTGAGCCAGAGTGTCGCGGGATCGCCATGTGCGGTGGCTCGATTCGTGGCCGGCCGAGCCAGAGCGAACATGATCGCGAAGAGCTGGTGTCGTGATCGGAACACCAACTCTTCGCGATCATGTGTAAGCACCGCGATTCCGGCTCACCGGTCGCGCCTCGCCACGAATCCAGTCGCTGCCGTCGCGGCGAATCTGGCATTCCCATCCCGCGGCCCGCAGCCGGTCTGACAACGCCCGCGGGTCCACGAAGTTCTTCACGACCCGGAACGTGGTGCCGTCCTGCAGCCGCCGTTCGACGATCTCGTCGGCGCCCGGGACGTAAGCTTCCTTCTCACGTTCATCGATGTGCTCGTCGATGAACAACACTCGGCCATTCTCGGCCAGGAGGGGTCGCAGCAGCCGCCAGAATTGTTCGAACCGGTTCATCGGTACGTGGGAAAGCCAGGCCGAGAAGAAGATCACGTCAAACCGGTCGCCCGTCGTCCACGAGAACACGTCGGCAACGTCGAACGTGACGTTGCCCGACCTCATCCGACCACGAGCGATCGCCACCGCCTCGGGCGCCGCGTCGATCGCCACGACGGTGTCAGCCACGCCCACCAGCGCCTCGGTCCATAGGCCCGTTCCGCAGGCGATCTCCAGCACCCGTCCGCTCAGATGCATCTGCCCGACCAGCCGCGCGATGCGCTCACGAGCCGCCGCGACATCCCCATACGCCGTCACGTCGTACTCGCTCGCACGGCGCCGGTAGTAACCAATCTGCTCGGCCAGCACCTCGTCCGTCACCGATCCATCATCACGCGGCGGCCCGTGGCGGGATCGAGCGGTACGCGTCAGCGCTGGAGCTGCCCGCCGGCCAACGCCCTTCCCTCCTGCGTCTGAGTTAAGGAACCATGATCGGGTTTTAATACCCAACCACCTGGAGGGTAAGTTGATCACTCTTCAGGAGGTTCCCGATCATGTCCAACCCGCGACCGATACCAGCGGGCCGCAAGCCTCGCAGGCGGCTGGCCCCGTCGGAGAAGTACGAGATCTACGTCCAGGTTCTCACCCAGCAGGCGACCCAGCGCGAGGCGGCCGAGAAGTTCGGCGTGGACCGCTCCACTGTGGTGCACATCTGCCGAACCGCCAAGCAGGGTGCGCTGGACGCGTTGGCGGCCTCGGTGCCGGGCCGGGCGGGTCAGTCGCCCGAGGCGGCCGAGCTGGTAGCGGCACGGGAGGAGCTGCAACGGCTGCGGGCCACGGTGACCGAGCAGGCCGTGGCGCTGCACCTGCACCAGGGAAAATCGCCTTGGGACTGACCGCCGGCCTGGTCCCGCCCCGGGTGGACGCGAGCGTCAAGGCCGGCCTGCTCGACCTGGTCGAGCACGCGGGCACCCTCGGCGTCGACCATGTGCGGGTGCTGCGCTGGCGGATCCGGGCCGCCCTGGATCGCTTGGAGGACACCAAGCCCGGCCCGGACCAACCTCTGCACGCGTTGCTGGGCTGGGAACGCGACGCCATCATCAAGGTAGCCGAGGAGTGGGGCGAGATCGACCGGTCGCACCGCAAGCTGGCCCACCGCGGCTCCCGCATCGGCGCCGTGCACGCCTCCGAGTCCACGTTCCTGCGGGTACTCGAGCAGGCGGGGATGCGTCTGCCCGCCACCCCGGCCCGCGAGCCACGCCCGCCCCGGCCCTGGCCGGACTGGGCCGAACTCGTCCCCGGCGTCATCTGGATCTACGACTTCACCCACTTCACCGCCGCCGGGCGGTGCGCGATCGCCGTGATGGACGTGGTGTCCCGCAAATGGCTGTCCACAGTGGTCTCCGCTGAGGAGACTTCCACCCAGGTCGAGGTAGCGTTCACCCGCGCCCTGCTCGCCGACGGCAAGGACCACCTACTGGAACAAGACCTGCTCGACGAACTGCGATCCGGCGTCGTGCCCGACGGCGACGAGTTGCCCGTGCTGCTCGCGTTGTCGGACAACGGGCCGCAGATGACCTCCAAGTCCACCAAGGCATTCCTGGCCGGCGCACGGATCGCGACCCACTTCGGCCGACCCGCCACCCCCAACGACCAGGCCTGGATCGAGTCGCTGTTCGGCCACGTCAAGACCGAGCACCCGCACCTCGAGAAGATCACCGACCCGGGCGAGCTCGAACGTGAACTCGACCGCATCCAACCGTTCCATAACACGGTCAGGCTCCACCAGGGTCTCGGCTATGTCACCCCAGAAGACGAACACACCGGCCGCGGCGACGCCATCCGCGCCGCCCGCCGCGCCGGGCTGCAGCACGCCCACGAAGCCAGGGTTGCGGCCCACCGCCAACTACGACAGGATCATCCGTGAACACCCCCGGCTGGTTGGGTATTACACCCCCGCTCTGGTGCATTTTCTCAGACACACCTCGTTGCCCCCGCACGCTCCCGGCGCCGTCGGCCACGGCAGTGGCGTCCTCGACACCTCACCCGGCCCACTGATGGGCCCGCCCTCTGGCGGCGCGGCCGCCGGTGACAGCACGGCCACAACCGATCGCGAATCGCCCCACAGCCACACCGCGACCAGTACCAAAACGAGCCCGGCCGCGATCAGCCGGGCCACCCGCACCCACCGCGGACGCGGCCGCCCCCATTTCAGTACGTCATCGTCGTGACCCACCACGACAATCACAGCACCGCCACCCGCCACCTGTCACCCGCGGCCGCGGCCGCGGAGACCGTCTGGTCGAAGGCACCAGGTCGACAGCCCGGTCAGCGGCACGTGAGGAGGATCAAAACACCGACGAGAAAGGGCGCCGCGAAGCGGCGCGCGCCATGCGGCATGAGCGGGACATCAAAACGCACCAACCAGAAGAGGCGCCGCGAAGCGTCGGGCCCAATGCGGCAAAGTAGCGCGCGTCGCTCCCGGCTCGATGTACCTGCCCCGTCGCTTATGTCGCGTCGAATGGGTTGATGAACTGGACTCCGGTTCTTGCGATATCGCCGACATTCCGCGTCACCAGCGTTAGTCGATGCACGTTGGCCGTTGCGGCCATCAGGCCGTCGATGACGGGCGGCGGCTGTGGCGAGGCGTTGAGTCGGCCCCACTCCTCGGCGATGTCGACCGTAACCGGCAGGATCTTGTCCCGATAGGAAGCGATCAGCCCGGTCAGCCATCGCTCCAACGTGTCGGCCTGACCGGGATCTCGGTGACGGATGCGCTCAACGCCCTGGCGGATCTCACCGACGGCCAGCGTGCTCAGATACGCACTCGTGTGCGCGTGAGCTTGATGCCAGGCGAGCACGTGCGGATTCGGAGAACGCTTGCGAAGCTCAGAGATGACATTCGTGTCCAGCAAGAACGCCACGCTATCCGGCCAGATCAATCTCGCGCGGCAGGTCCTCGGCCCGGTCCACGGCAATATCGACGTCGCTCAGCGGCTCGGCCCGCAGGTAGGTCATGAGATCGACCGCCTCGCCCCGCATTCGCCGATACTCGTTGATGTCGATGACGACGGCAACCTCCTCGCCATGCTTGGTGACGATCTGCGGTTCGCCGGACTCCGCCGCACGCAAGACCTCGCTGAAGCGCTGCTTCGCCTCCTGAACCTGCCAGTGCACCTGAACCCACCTCCTGTCTAGACAGCCTAGACTAACCCGGACGACGGCGTCGCGGCAAGAGCCCACGACCGACGCCGACACGCTCGTCGATCTCGCATGCGACTTGGCCGAGGCCGCGCGCCATGCCGAGGCCGAGACCTGCTTCCGCGCAGCGGTGGCGTTGGGCGAGCAATGGGTTGAGTTCAACGTCGGGAACGAGTTGGTCGCCCAGAACCGCCCAACCGAGGCGGTCGACGCCTACCACCGGGCGATCGCCGCGGGCGAAACCGATGCCTGGTTTGAATATCTTGGCGACCTGTACGGGGCCGGAGAGGCCTACCAACAGGCCGACCTCGCGGTGACCCGGACGCCGCCATGGCGCTGGCCTACCTGCTGCGCTACCAGGGTGAGCGCGACGAAGCCGAGGCCGTCGCCCGGCAGGCCGCCGCTCGGGGCAACCTCGAAGCGGTCGGCGCGGCCGCCTGCTGGGCCTACGACCGGACGCTGGACCCGGGACTCGAAGCGGACCTACGGCGGGGGCCGCGCACTACCCGTCGGCGCGGGCGGACCTGGCGCACGACACCGGACGCTGCGACGAGGCGCTACGGGAGCTGACCCTCGAAGCCAAGCTCGGCGAGCAGGTGTGCTGGCTACCGCTGGGCACGCTTCTTCTCGACGTCTACGGCGACGTCGAAGCGGCTGAGGACGCCGACCGGGCCGGGATCGCCGCCGGCGACTGTCATTGCCACCACAACCTCGGCCGACTCCTGCTCGAAGAGCGCGACGACATCCTCGCCGCCGCTGAACAGTTCCGCCAAGGCGCGGCCCGCCGGCGACAGCCTGACCCAGCACGCCCTGTGGAACCTCCCGATCGACTCGAACCCGTGGGCGCTGCGTGGGGTTGCATCCTGTACCTAGGTACAGGTTTATCGTGGAGACATGACTGATCAAAGCCCGGAGCTGGGTTGGGTGCCGGACGCGTGCACGTTGCCGATCGCCGAGAAGCCAGTGCGGCAGGCCGAGTTCGATGAGCTGTTCTCGGCAACGGTCCGCGACGGCGAACGGCTCGCGCCGCGGCATCTGCGGATCACGCTCACCGGCCGCGCAGATCTTGCCGACTCGGTCCGCGATCTTGTTGATCGCGAATTGCAGTGTTGCTCGTTCTTCACCTTCAGCGTTGGCGAACCGGAGCGAGGCATGGTGCAGCTCGACATCGAGGTCCCCGCCGGACACGTTGACGTCCTGGACGCCTTGCAGGCCCGCGCGTCGGCGGCCCGGGGCCAGCGGTGACCGCCGGCCTGCGTAGCGGTGAGCTGGCCGAGGCCGCCGGGGTGAACCTGCAGACCCTGCGCTACTACGAGCGCCGTGGGCTGTTGGCCGAACCGCAGCGCAGTCCCGGCGGGCACCGCCTGTATTCCGAAGAGGCGCTGACCGTGCTGCGGGTGATCAAAACGTCGCAGCGGCTCGGGTTCACTCTCGATGAGGTCGCCGAGCTGGTCGACCTCGGCACCCACCGCCACGGCCGGCGCCACAACAGGAGTCTGCAGCGCCGCGCGGCGGCCAAGCTCACCGAGATCGAGACCAAGATAGCCGACTTGCAGGTCATCGCCGGGAACCTGCGGGCCGCCCTCGACGCCGGGTGCGACGACCTGGCCACCTGTGCCACCACCGCCGGCTGCCCCCTGCCGTTCGCCGACCTGGACCGAGGAAACAACCGATCATGAGGACGCTACGTCGCCTACTGCCGGCGAGCCTCGGCGGGCTCACCGGCCTGGCCTGTGCGCTGTGCTGCGCCATCCCGCTGCTGCTCGCGGCGGGAATTCTCGGCGGCGCCGGATGGGCGTGGCTGGGCCAGATCCTGCCCGGCGTCGCCGTGGCGCTGGGCGCCGCGACTGCCCTGGCGTGGTGGTGGGCCCAGCATCGGCGCGGTCATGCTGTCGGTTGCTCCGGCGGCGACTGCTCGTGCGCTACGCCGTCGTGATGAACCAGCGCCGGTCGGCGGCCAGGGCCGCGACCCGGTCTGCCTAGCCCTCGGCGGGGGCGGTTGCAGTGGTGCGGGGGCGGAAACGGCCGACGGCGGTCAGACTGAGGCCCACCACGGCCCATACGGCCAGCACCGACAGCGCCCGCGTCGAGCCGGCGCCGCCGAAGAAGGCGGCGCTGCGGAGCAGGGTTGCGCCGGATCCTAAGGGCAGGAACTGGCCTACGGTTCCCCACGGCTGGGGCAGCAGTTCCGGCGCGGTGGCCAGCGCCGAGATCGGGTTGCCGAGCAGGAACACCACCAGGACGCTCAGCCCGATGCCCGCGTTGCCGCCAACCGCGCCGAGCCCGGTGACCGCTCCGGTCACGGCCAGCGCCAGCAGGGCGATCGCCCCAGCGGCGGCCAGGTACGAGCCGGCAAGCAGCCCGAGCCCGTGCATCACGCCGGCGGCGACCAGACCGGCGGCGACCGCGAACGCCGCCACCCCGACCAGGCGGGCCACCGGTGAACTGACCGCGAAGAGCAACGCGGCTCCGTAGGCAAGGCTGGTCAGCAGCAAGGGAAGGAAACCGGAGGCGAAGCCCAGTCCCCGGGGATCGTCCACAGGGGAGGCGACGATGTCGACGACCGGGACCGGCTGCCCATTGCCGAGCTGCTGGACGGCCTGGGTCAACAGGGTCGCCACCGTCGGGCTGGCCGCGGAAGCCACATGGAGGCTGACGCCACCCGCGCCGAGAACGAATGCCGCATAGGCCTTCCGGTCGCGCAGGCCGGCATCGGCGGTCGCGGCGTCGGGAGCGGTGGTCACCGCGAATGCGTCCGGCGCCTGCGCGGTCAGGTGGTCGGCGAAGGTCGCGGCCGCCGCCGGCGGACCGGCCACGATCACCGGTACGTCGCGCGGCGCGGTCTCCTTGGCCGGCCAGGAGAACCAGAGCAGGAGCAGCGCCTGCAGGATCACCACGCCCACGGCGATCACCACTGCGCGGACGAGGGGAGTGGGGGTGCGGGCCATCGTCGCCTCCAAAGCAGATCCGAGACAGTTCATGTTGCTCCGCCGGCTGCACGCTTGTCAAGAACGATCGTTCGTTTTACATTGGGATCGTGCCTCGCGTCTCCGCTGCCCACCTCGCCGCCCGCCGGCAACAGATTCTCGACGCTGCCCGAACCTGCTTCCTGCGAAACGGCTTCCACGTGACTTCCATGCAGGACGTGATCGGTGAGGCCGGGCTCTCGGTCGGCGCCGTCTACCGCTACTTCAAGAGCAAAGACGAGATCATCGAGGCGATCGCCGAGCAGTACGCCAGCGCGATCGGTGGGGTGCTGGCGACGGTCGTGGCCAACCCGGACCGATCCCTGGTCGAGTCGATGCAGGCGGCGATCGGCGTCATGGACGCCAACAGCGGGCCGGACGGACCCATCCGGATCGCGGTCCAGGTGTGGGCGGAGGCGGTCCGCGATGCCCACGCCGCGGCCACCGCGAAGACCTTCTTCACCCGCTTCCGCCAGAACTTCGTGCGGTTGGCGCGGCGGGCGGTGACCAGCGGTGAGCTACCGGCGGATGCCAACCCGGAGGCGATCGGCGCCGTCCTCTTCTCGACGGTCATGGGCTACGGCTTGCAGCGAGTGCTCACCGGCTCGCCGTCCCGTGGCGCCTACGCCACCGCCCTGGGCGACCTGCTCGCCCGCCCGCGGCCCGAGAAACCACACAGCGGGCGCCGGCGCGCCGCCGCTCGACCTCCGTCGATCTAGGGCGTATACACGTGGATGGAGATCAAACCATGTGCACAAGCCCTAGATCAACGGAGAAGGGGCGGCGGCGGCGTCGCGGGCGCGGGCGGCGAGCGCCCGCACCATCTGGTCGCGGCCGTCGGTGACCAGCCTGATCAGCGCCGGCGCATGCTCGCCCGCCAGCCAGGCGTCGACCGCGGCCAGCGTCTCGGCACTGGCGTGGGCGTCCGGGAAGGCGACCATGGCGAAGTAGCGGCCGATCTCCCGCCCGTGCTCGCGGTAGATACCGTCCAATGCGGACAGATATGCCGGCACCTGTGAGCGTGTCAGTGCTGCGTGCGCCGGGTGGCTGTACCCGACCATGGAGGCGAGGCGGAGCTCCATCGAACGGTCGTGGCCATCCACGATGGAGCGCCATGCGGCCGCCTTCGCCTCGGCCGTGGGGATCAGGGCGCGGGCGCCCGCCTGGTGGCGTTCTCCGGTCACTGAGCGGTCCCGGGCAGCCGCCTCGTCGATCTCAGCGGATCCGACCGCCCCGAAGGCAACCAGGCCCTGCAGCATCAACCAGCGCAGGTCCGGCTCCAGCTGCAGGCCCGCGGGCAGGTCGTTGCCCTGGTACCACCCACGGAGGATCTCGAGCTGGGCCGGCGTACGGGCCGAACCGGCGAACGCCCGTACCCAGGTCAGCTGCACCGAACTGCCGGGCTCGGCGGCGAGCGCGGCGTCGTGGCAGAGGTCGGCGAAGCGCGCCCATCCCTGTGGCGCCCACGCCGGGTCGGCGTAGTGGTCCAGCGCGCGGGTCATCGTGGCAACCACCGCGTTGATGAGGGTGGCGTTGTTCTCGGCCAGAAGACCGTTGCACACCAGGGTGAGCAGATCCCGGGTGGCCATCTCGGCGTCGTTGACCATATCCGCCGCCGCGGCCCAGCAGGTCGCCCGGGCAAGGGCGGAGCCGAAGCGCTGGATGTTGTCGAGCACGCTCGCCAGTGAGCGCTCGTCCAGCCGTACCTTGGCATAGGTGAGGTCGTCGTCGTTGAGCAGCAGCACGTCCGCGGCGCGCACGCCATGCAGGGCGGGGATCTCGGTACGGGCGCCCTGCACCTCGAGTTCGATCCGCTCGCGCCGCACGAGTTGGGCGCCGACCAGGTCGTAGAGCCCGACCGCCATCCGGTGGGTGCGCAGGGTCGGGTAGCCCGCCGGCGCCTCCTGTAGCACGGCGACGCCGGTGTACCTGCCGTCGGCCGCGACCATGAGCTCCGGCCGCAGCGTGTTGACCTGAGCGGTGCCGAGCCACACGGTGGCGAACTCGCGCACCGGTCGGCCGGAGGCGGCGACGAGGGCGCCCACGAGGTCGTCGAAGGTGGCGTTGCCCCAGGCGCGCTCGGCGAAGTAGGCCCGCAGCGCCGCGGTGAAGGCGTCGATACCGACGTACGCAGCGAGCTGTTTGAGCACGGACGCGCCCTTACGGTACGTGATCGCGTCGAAGTTGGTCTCAGTCGACTCGACATCGGGGATATCGGCCGAGATCGGGTGGGTGCTGGAGAGCTGGTCGGCCTCGATCCCGGCGCGATTGATCTCGATCGCGAAGACGGCCCAGGGCTCGGGCAGGTCGGTCGCCTCCGCCATTGACCAGAACGCGGCCCAGGTGGCGAATGCCTCGTTGAGCCAGAGATCGTCCCACCACTGCATGGTGACGAGGTCGCCGAACCACATGTGGGCGAGCTCGTGGAGGATGATCATGCCGCGGAGCACGCGGTCGGCCTCGGTCGGGGTGGAGCGGAAGATGAGGAACCGTTCGCCGAAGACGATGCACCCGAAGTTCTCCATCGCGCCCTGGTACTCGGGCACGGCGACGTGGTCGTACTTCGGCAGCGGATACGGCTGGCCGAACTGCTTTTCGAAGAAGTCCATCCCGCGCCGGGTCAGGTCGAAGACCTCGTCGGCGTCGAGGTACTCGCATAACGACGGCCGGCAGTAGATGCCCAGGTCCCGCCCGTCGACCGAGCGACGGACCTCGGCGTACGGGCCGGCGCAGATGGCGTTGAGGTAGGTGCTCATGCGGGGCGAGGCCGCGAAGTGGACCACGGCGGCGCCGGTGGCGTCGATCTCGCGGCCGCTGGCCGGCATGTTCGAGATGGCCTGCCACCGGGCGGGAATCCGCACATGCCAGGTGAAGGTGGCCTTCAGGTCGGGCTGGTCGAAGCAGGCGAAGACGAGTTGGGCGGCGGCCGGCTCGAACGACGTGTAGAGGTACAGCTCGCCGTCGGCGGGGTCGACGCTGCGGTGCATGCCCCGGCGGCCGGCCACGTACTCGAAGTCGGCCACCACCCGCAGCTCGTTCTCCGCGGCCAGGGCGGGCAGCGGCAGGCCGGTCTGGACCGCCCATCCCCGGGTGTCGAGCGCAGCTCCGTTCAGGGTGGCCTCGACGATCCGCTCGGCCGCCACGTCGATCGACTCCGTCGAGGCGGGCCTGGAGCAGCGGAAGCGGATCGTGGTCGCGGTGCGGAAGGTGCCCTCGCGCGGACCCCCACTCTCATCGGCGAGGTCGAGCGTGATGTCGTAGGAGACGACATCGATCAGGGCGGCGCGACGCTCCGCGGCTACCCGGGTCAGATTGCGCCCTGATGTCACGACCAAACCTCCGTCGCCTCGTCCTGCCTGACCGTGCGTATCCTACGGTCCGCCCGGGCCGCCATCGACTCGTACCGTTGGCCCGACCCGGGGTGCTCAGAGCCCGTGCGCGCAGAGGCGGCGCACGCTCCCTTCGGCCAACCGGTACGAGAGGCCGACCACACCCAGCTGGCCGGCGCGCACCCGCTCGGCGATCAGGGCGGATCGTTGCACCAGCAGGTCGGTGGTGTACCGCACGTGCTCCTCGACCGCGGCGTCGGCGTCGGTGCGCACGCGGTCACGGACCGCGAGCACGCTGAGCATCACCCGTTCCACGACGTCACGGACGAAGCCCGGTGGGGTGACTCCGTGCTGCAACGCATCCAGGGTGGCGGCGATGGCGCCGCACGAGTCGTGCCCGAGCACCGCGACCAATGGCGTGTCCAGAGTGGCCACCGCCTGTTCGATGCTACCCAGCACCTCGGGGCCCACCACGTGCCCGGCGGTGCGTACCACGAACAGGTCGCCAAGACCGCGATCAAAGATGATCTCAGCCGCCAGCCGGGAGTCGGCGCAGCCGAAGAGTACGGCGAACGGGCGCTGGCCCGGGGCGAGCGCCGCCCGGTGGTCGGCATCCTGGTTAGGGTGGATCCGCTCACCGGTGACGAAGCGCGAATTCCCGGCGAGCAGGAGATCCAGCGCTTCGGCCGGCGTTGTGGGCTCATCCGGCGCCGACGGTGTCATCGAGGCTCCTGACCATCCACTGTAGAACTGCGCAGGCGCGGGACCGGACCCGCGACGCGGCCGGGTCAACGCCGGCCATCGCGAAGATCCTGGCACGCCGTGCTGGCGCCTGGTTCGGCAGGCCCCGCCGCGACGCCCGCCGGCCCACCGGAGCCGGGCCCGCGGCCGGTGGTGAGTGCCCGCGGCAACGCTGCGTGAGGCTGCGCGATCGCGCTTGGCGGCGTACCGGCGCGACTACCCTGGATGCAGATGGCGCAGGTCGGCAAGGGGGCGCAGAGCGGTCCGGGGGCGACGCCGAGTCGACGCCCCCGGGAGCCACGGTGAGCATCTCTGGTGCCCGCCGTGCCTTGTGGGTGGTTCTGGCGGCCCTGCTGGTCTTGTTCTACCTGGTGCCCGGCGTTCGCGGGTTCGTCGAGGTGGCGGTGGGCCTGCTCGGGGCCGGAGCTGTGCTCTGCGGGGTCCTGGTCTACCGGCCGCAGCGCCGCCAGGGTTGGCTGCTGCTCGCACTCGCGGTGGCGTTGCTCACCGCCGGTGACCTCACCTACAACCTCATCACCCCCGGGTATGACGGGCGCTATCCAGCGACGCCCGACGTGTTCTACCTGGCGGCCTACGTGCCGATGGCGGTCGGCGTGCTGCGCCTGGGCCAGCCGCCGGTGCCCTCGCGCGACTGGCCGATGGTGCTGGACACGGTCGCGCTGAGCCTGGCTGGCGGGCTGCTCGTCTGGATCTCGCTGGTCCGCCCGGCGGTCGTCACGATGCACCTGACCGAGGCCGGCAAGCTCACGGCGGTCGCCAGCTGGGTGGGATACGTCGCCGTGCTCGCTGCCGGGGCCCGGGTGGTGCTGATGTGGCGCAGCAACCGTGCGTTGGCGATCCTGGGCTTGGGCATCGTCGCCTTTCTGGTCTCTGACTACCTCTACGGCTCGGCGCAGATCCACGGCACCTGGGCGCGGGGCGAGCCGCTGGACGCCGGCTTCCTGGTCTTCAGCGGGCTGTGCGGGATCGCCGCATTGACCCCGGCCATGGCGCATGTCGCCTCCGTCCGCTACGCCCGCCACCTGCTCGGCCCGTGGCGGTTGGGGATGCTGGCGGTGGCGCTGCTCGTCGGTCCGACCGTGTTGCTGGTCGAGGCGACGCCGGGGCCGGTCACGACCGGGGTCGCCATCGCGATCGTCTCCGCCGTGGTGGGCGTGCTGATGCTGGTGCGCCTGGCGCTGACGGCCCGGGCGTACCGGCGCCGGGCCGCGGCCGAACAGGCCGTCCGGTTGGCCTCGCGGGCGCTGGTCGTCGCCACCACCCGCGGCGAGGTGGTCGCCTGTCTCTCGGACGCTCTGGTCGGGATGATGCCGGCCGGCGCGGGGTGCGGAGCGCTGCTGATCGACCACGACGGCCCGCGACCCTCGGCCGCCATGGTGCCCGCCGACCAGATCCCGGCCACGCCGGGCACCGCCGGACTGGCTGGCACCCGGCTGGTCCGCGCCGGGGGTGGCCGGCGCAGCGAGCGGCGACTCGGCGAGCTGCTGGTGCCGGTCGTCTCCGCCGGCGGCGACTGCTGGGTCGCCTTCCGCGCTCCCGCGCGCGAGTTGGTGGAGTTGCTGGCGGTGCTCGAACCGCTGGCCGAGCAGGCCGGCCTGGCGCTGGCCCGCATCGATCTCGCCGCCGCGCTGCGGGCCGAAGAGCGCGAGCGCTACTTCCGCACCCTCGTGCTGACCAGCACCGACGCGATCCTGATCTGCCGGCATGGCCGGGTGGACTACGCCACCCCGGCGGCCCAGGACGTCTTCGGCCGCGACGTACGCGGCGAGTGGTTCGACCATGCCGTCCAGCGCCTGGGCGGGTCAACCGGCGACGACCCGCGAGCCTGGGCCGACGACGAGGAGGGCGCCGAAGGGTATGTGCAGCGCCCGGACGGCACGACTCGGACGGTCCTCGTGCACCGGCGTGACCTCAGTGATGACGCGAGCGTCAGCGGGGTGGTGGCCACGGTGCGCGATGTCACCGCGGAGCGGGAGCTGCAGCGCAGCCTGGCCTACCGGGCCTCGCACGATGGTCTCACCGGCCTGGCCAACGGCGAGGTCCTGCGCGAGCAGCTGCGCTCGGCCCGCGACGCATCGAATGGTGCTGTGCTGTGCGCGGTGCTCTTCATCGACCTCGACGACTTCAAGACGATCAATGACACCTACGGCCATGACGTCGGTGACAGCCTGCTCATCAGCGTGGCCGGCCGGATTCGCGGCTGCCTGCGAGATGCGGATCTCGCCGCCCGCATCGGCGGCGACGAGTTCGCCATCCTGCTCCGCGATGTTCCCGACACCGCGGCCGCCCGCAGCGCCGCCCAGCGCATCGCCGACGCGCTCGCCCTCCCGGTCAGCGCCGCCGGCGTCACCGTCAACAGCCAGGCCAGCGTCGGGCTGGCGATCGCCCGGACGGCGGCCGACTTCGGCTCCCTGCTGCGCCGGGCCGACACCGCGCTGTACACCGCGAAGGCGGCCGGCCGGGGCAACTGGCGCCAGTACGAGGAAGGGATGATCAGCCCGGTCCGCCGCCGGACCGACCTGCGCATCGAGCTGGAGACCGCGATGCGCAACAATTCGCTGGCCCTGCACTACCAACCCATCGTCGATCTGATCTCCGGCCAGACCGCCGGGTTCGAGGCGCTGATCAGATTCGACCGGGCGGACGGTCCGGCGATGCCGCCGGACGAGCTCGTCCGTACCGCCGAGGACAACGGACTCATCATCTCGCTCGGCGACTGGGTTCTGCACCGCGCTCTCGCCGACGCCACCCGGATCAACTCGCGCGGCCCGCGCCGGTACGTGAGTCTGAACGTCTCGCCCCGCCAGTTGCGCCAGCCCGGCTTCGCCGAGCTGGTCCGGGCCCACATCTCGTCGACCACTGTGGATGCAACGCTACTCGTCCTGGAGATCACCGAGAGCGTCCAGGTCACCGCCGACGAACAGGCCTGGCGGTACCTCTCGGAGCTGCGCCAGGACGGCGTCCGGGTGGCGATCGACGACTACGGCACCGGCTGCGCGTCGCTGAGCTACCTGCGTCAGTCCACACTGGATATTGTGAAGATCGACCGTAGCTTCCTCCGCGACCTCACGTCAGAGCGGTCCCGGGCTCTGCTGGAGGCGGTCATCTCCCTCAGCGCGCGACTCGGGCTGGAGCAGGTCGCCGAAGGGGTCGAGGACAAGGAGACCGAGGACCTGCTGCGCCGGCTGGGCTGCCGGTACGGGCAGGGCTACCGCTACGCCGCCGCGATGCCGGTCGACCAGGCCGTGACCTGGCGCCCGCCCCCACCCCCGTCGATCTAGGGCGTAGGCACACGATTGGAGATCAAACAGTGGGCATACGCCCTAGATCGACGCGAGTTGGGGGCCGGGTTGGTGGGCGGGAATCCCTAGATCGGGGCGCTCGATCAGCCAGCGGGTCAGGTCGGCGGCGGCCATCGGACGGGCGGTGAGCCAGCCCTGCGCGAGGGTGCAGCCGGCCTCGCCCAGCAGCCGACGGGTGTACTCGGTCTCCACCCCTTCGGCGACGGTACGCAGGCCCAGCGAGCCAGCCATGTCGATGGTGGAGCGGACTATCGCGGCGTCGTCCCGGTTGCCGGCCATCCCGCTCACGAACGCCCGGTCGATCTTGATCTCGGCGATCGGCAGCTTGCGCAGGTGCTGCAGTGAGGAGTACCCGGTACCGAAGTCGTCGAGGGCGACCGCGACGCCAAGCCGCGAGATGCGGGACACGGTGAGCCGGGCCCGGATCGGGTCGAGCATCAAGGCGCTCTCGGTGATCTCGATCTGGAGCTGACCCGGGTCGACGCCGTACCAGGCGAGCCGCTCGGCCAGGTGCGACACGAGGTCGCCGCCATACAGGTCGCGGGCGCTGACGTTGAGGGAGGCCCGCAATTCGATCCCCATCGCGTTCCAACCGGCCAGTTGCCCGAGCACGTCGTCGACGACCCACGCCGTGAGCAGGTGCATGACCGAGCTGTGCTCGGCCACGGCGAGCAACTTCTGGGTGTTGACCAGGCCGAGGCTCGGGTGGTGCCAGCGCAGCAGCGCCTCGACCGCCTCCACCTTGCCGGTGGCCAGATTGACCTGCGGCTGGTAGTGCATGGCGATCTCCTGACCCTCGCCACTCTCCAGCGCCCGGCGGAAGTCGTTGAGCAGAGCCAGCCGCTCCGGGCTGTTCTGATCCGTGCTGGCCTCATAGGTGCTGACCGTGTCGCCGCGCCGCTTGGCGTCGTACATGGCCACGTCGGCGTGGCGCATGAGGGTGGCGAAGTCGTCGCGCTCGCCGGCGTCCTCGGCGATGCCGACCGAGGCGGTCACGTCGACCCGCAGGCCGTCCAGCGACAGCGGTCGGCCGAGCTCCTCGACGACGGTGCGGGCGTAGGTGCGGGCGTGCAAGCGATCAACGAACGTGCCGACGATCGCGAACTCGTCGCCACCCAGGCGGGCGACGGCACCGCCGGGCGGCTCCAGCGCGGCGAGGCGGCCGGCCAGGGCGACCAGCAACTGGTCGCCGGTGTCGTGCCCGAGCGCATCGTTGACCTGCTTGAACCGGTCGAGGTCGAGCATCAGCAGGCTGATCCGCGCGGCCCCGGTGTTGCGGGGAACGGACGCACTCAGCTCATCGAAGCGGGCCTTGAGGCCGACGCGGTTGGCCAGGTTGGTCAGCGGGTCGGTGCGGGCGGCCCGATCCCGCTCGGCCGAGAGCCGGGCCATCCGCTGCAGCGCGTAGAGCGGGATGAACACCAGGGGTACGAAGGCGATGTTGATGTGGGCGGCAACGGCGAGCACGGGACTGAGCATGACCAGCGCGGCCAGGAAGAGGTTCTGGTTGGCCACCATCCGCATGGCGTACGGGTGGCGCGATCCGGTGCCCGCCAACCGAGCCCGCAGGTACGACAGGGCCGCGAAGACCGCGAGCCAGACCGTGACCATGGCGAGCACGGCGAGGGCGTCGGCCAGGATATTGGTCGGGCCGTTGTGCTCGAACGGATCCGGCACGCGGATCAGCAGTACCAGTGCGGCCGCGCCGAATGCGACCGAGTACTGGGCGGCCGACATCGCGGCGCACAGGGCTGGGCGGCGCAACCGCCAGGTCACCCCGATCACGGTGGCGGCCTGGGCCAGGATCGCTGGGCCCGGTCCCCAGCACAGGAAGATGGCGAAGCTGAAGCAGACCGCCGGGCAGATCACCGTGGTGAGCCCGCCGGGCCCCGCCGCGACGAACGCCACGCTGCCCGCGAGCACCGCGAGCAGGGCCATCAGCCACAGCTGCGGATGCATTGCGGTCTGGTGCACGGCGTCGGGAACCGTGCCGAGCGTGATCACCGCGGCAGTGGCGAACAGGGCCACCAGGAAGCCCAGATATGCCCGCTGCCGCCGCGCCGACCAGCCGGATATGGAAACCGTCGACATCGCTTCGGCACCCCCCTTTACCGCGCCGGCCCCCCGGCCGACCAGATGATCGAACCAGGCTAGCTCGACCGACAGGCTGCTCTGCGAGGTCATGTTCCGGGTGCGAGGTGTGCGCTGCATTGACCGCTCGCCGCCCCGGCACCCACCGCGTGATCGTGGTTTCCGTCACGCCCGGTCGGTCCACCATGTGGAACGAGAGCGCGGACCCGGGCCGGCCACTGATTCCGTGGTGCCCCACCGATCGGTGGGCGCGACAAACCCGGTCCCCGCGCGGGGATTGACCGGCCACCGGCCGGGGTAGGTTGCGCATCATGCGGATCGGAAGGGTCGAGGTTCGGCCATGGGGTGGCGCGCCGGGCTGCCTGCTGATGATCATTGGCTCGATCGCGCTGTCCGTCCTGTTGACGCTCGGGCTGAACCTCCTCATCCGCTGACCGGAACCACAGGTCGATCGCGCTCGTGGCTATGCCGGCGGTCTGCGGTGGTCGCCGGTCACGCCGTCGAGTTGCTCGCGGATGATGTCCATGTGCCCGGCGTGGCGGGCGGTCTCCTCGATCATGTGCACCAGAACCCACCGCATCGAGACCGCGTCGCCGGCCCACGACGTACCGAGCGCGTCGAGGTCGGTGTCGGCGATCGCGGTGTCGGCGGCGGCACACGCACGTTCGTAGAACGCGACGATGTCCGCTGCCGTCTCGCCCGGCTCGACGCGCAGGTCCGAGTCGGGGTCCGCGTCGACGTCGAACGAGAATGGCTCGACCGCGCGCCCGAACGTGTCGCAGAACCATCCGTACTCGACCGCGGCGAGGTGCTTGACCAACCCCAGCAGGTTGGTGCCGGACGCCACCATCGCCCGCCGCGCCAGCTCCTCGTCGAGGTCCTCCAACTTCCACAGCACCGCGGCCCGATGGCGCGCCAAGCTGTGGGTCAGGATCGTCCGCTCATCGGCGGTACGGACATCAGGTGTCGACATCCCCCGACCGTACGGCCAGACGGTGACAGAACAGGACCGCGCGCGCGAGCACCGTGCCCCAGTCGAGGACGGCGCCACCCGTACCATAAGGGCATGATCACGGCCTTGCACACGCTGATCTTCGCGGACGATCCGCAGGCGACCCGGGACTTCTTGCGCGACGTCCTGGGATTCGCCGGCACCGACACCGGCGGCGGGTGGCTGATCTTCAAGACCGGCCCCAGCGAACTCGGCGTACACCCGGCCGGCCCCGCTGGCCGCGACCCGGCCGGCCCCGATGGCATTGGCGCGCAGCGCTTCGACGTGTCGCTGATCTGCGACGACCTCGACGCCACGATGGCCGAGCTGTCGGCGAAGGGTGCGCGTTTCGCCGGCGACGTGCAGCACCGGGAGTGGGGCGTCACGGTGCAGCTGATGGTGCCCGGCGCCGGCGAGTTGACCCTGTACCAGCCACGCTACGACCCGCCTGCGACATCAGCGTAGGCCGGCCCGCCCGTCGCCCAGGGTCCGGCGTTCGAGCCACCGCTCGACGCTGGACTGGTACGCCGGCACCAGTTCAGCCTCGCGACGGTGCGCGACGATCAGGTCGGCCGCCTCCTCGGGGCCGCGCCCGCGCAGCCGGAGCACCGCATACGCCAGCAGGACCGAACGCCGCCGGCCCTGCTGGCAGTGGATGAGCACGCCGGCGGCGGGATCCTCGTCGAGCGCAGCCACCACGAACAGCGCGGCCGGTGACCACAGCGCCGGTGGCTGAGGTCGACCGGAGTCCCACATCGGCGCGTGCACCACCCGAGTGGCGCCGAAGAGCAGCCGTTCGACGGCGAGGTCCTGCGACAGCCACACCTGCGCGCGGGCCCGGCAGTTCACCACATGCGTGATGCCTTCGGCCGGCATCTGGGCGAGCGAGGGTGCCGTGGGCACGCTGCCCACTGCGATACGTTCGTCGCCGATCCAGCTGAGCCGGGTCGTGGCGCGGCTCGGGCCATAGACCCGGGTGCTGTGCCGGTGCACCCAGTCCCGCCATCCCCGGCTCCCCGTCACCACCCCGACCTCCGACCCGTCCGCCATCGGACCAAGGGTAGCCGGGTGCCGCACCGGCTCACCGGCGCTGACACCGCCGGTGCCGGGGTGGTCCGTGCCGGCTAGGGTCGAGGCTCGTAGCCCGCCTTCGCCCCGATTCCGCCGGCGAGCTGCCCGATCCGAGGGGAGTGGGTAATGGTCGGGCTACGCCGTTGCGTGCTCGTCGCCACCGTGGCGGCGATCGCCGTGACCGGTGCGGCCTGCCAGGGCCTCTCGGGTCCGGGCCCCAGCCCGACCGCGTCGGCCAGCTCCGCCGAACCCACCCCGAGCCCCACGCCAACCTGCACCAACGAGACGGTGTTGGCGACCTGGAGCGTGACCCGCCTGGCCGAGCAGACCATCGTGATTCCGGTCAGCGAGAACGATGTCGGCTCGATCCGCAGCGAGGTGGCGGCCGGCGCCGGCGGAGTGATCCTGTTCGGCAGCACGGCCCCGGCGGATCTCGGGGCATCGCTGGCCGATCTGGTGGCCAACGCACCGGACGGGATCGCGCCGTTGGTCATGACCGACGAGGAGGGCGGCACCGTGCAGCGCATGGCGAATCTCGTCGGTTCGCTGCCCTCGGCCCGCCAGATGGCCGCCACCATGTCCGCGGCGCAGATCCGCCAGCTCGCGCTGCGGGTCGGCCAGAAGATGCGCGCGAACGGGATCACGATGGACCTGGCTCCGGTGCTCGATCTGGACAACCGTCCCGGCCCCAGTGCCACCAACCCCGACGGAACGCGCTCGTTCAGCGCGGCCGAGAAAACCGCCGAGGCCGATGGTCTGGCCTTCGCCGCCGGGCTGCAGGCGGCCGGTGTGGTACCGGTGGTCAAGCATTTCCCCGGTCTGGGCGGCGCGACCGGCAACACCGACTCGGTGGCGGCGAGCACGGTGGCGTGGAGCCGCCTGCAAACCAACGGACTGCTCCCATTCGCCGCGGCGGTGCGCGCCGGCGTGCCCGCGGTGATGGTCGCGAACGCCAGCATCCCCGGACTCACCACCCTGCCGGCCAGCCTGTCGCCGACACTCATCACCGGCGTCCTGCGCCAACAGCTGCACTTCGACGGCCTGGTCATCACGGATTCCCTCTCCGCCACCGCGGTGCGCGACGCTGGCTACCCGGTACCAGCGGCGAGCGTCAAGGCGCTGGCGGCCGGCGCGGACATGGTGCTCTTCACCGCGAGCCCGAGCAACGTCGCCAGCCTGACCAACCAGGTGACCCAGGCGATGGTCAACGCCGTACGCTCCGGCGGCCTGTCCCGCGCCCGGTTGGCGCAGGCCGCGGCACATGTCCTCGGCGCCAAAGGGGTGAGCCTGTGCCGATCGTGACCAGGTCGTCGTCGCACGCCGATCCGGCCGGAGCGCCTCGGGTGTGCCGGATCGGGGTGCAACTGCCCGAGGTCGAGCGGCGGGTGGGGTGGCCGGAGCTGTTCGCGATGGCCCGCACCGCGGAGACGGCCGGGTTCGACTCGCTGTGGCTCGGCGACCATCTGCTCTACGACCTCCCCGATGGCAGCACCCGCGGACCCTGGGAGGTCTGGACCTCACTCGCGGCCCTGGCCGCCGCCACCGAGCGGGTCGAGCTCGGGCCACTGGTCGCCTCGGCGAGCTTCCACGCCCCGGCGATGCTGGCCAAACAGGCGGCGACCGTCGACGCCATCTCGGGCGGACGCCTCATCGTGGGGCTGGGTGCGGGCTGGAACGAGCGCGAGTTCCGCGCGTTCGGATTCCCGTACGGCCAGCGGGTCTCCCGCTTCGAGGAGGCGTTCACCATCATCCGCGGCCTGCTGCGCGACGGGCGGATCGACTTCGCCGGCCGCTTCCACCAGGTCGAGGCGTGCGTGCTCGACCCCGCCCCGGTGCGCCCGGGTGGCCCACCACTCATGCTCGGCTCGACCAGCCCACGCATGATGCGCATTGGGCTGCCCTATGTGGACGCGTGGAATGTCTGGTGGAGTGAGTACGGCAACACCGTCGACGGGTTTGCCGCCGTGCACGAGCGGGTCGAGCAGGCCGCGGTACGGGCCGGCCGCGCTCCCGGCGAGGTGGCGGCGACCGCGGCCGTGCTGCTGAACCTGCCCGGTGGCACCGGACGGGTGATGGGTGGGTCCGGTGGTGCGGTCCGGCCGGTGCGCGGGTCGGCCAGCGACATCGCCGGCCACCTCGACGCGATGGCCCGCGCCGGCGCGGCGCATCTGCAGCTCGTGCTCGACCCGATCACACAGGAGTCGATCGAGGTCGTCGGCGAGGCGCTGGCGGTGTTGCGCTCCTAGCCGAGGCGGGCGGTCACCGGCGTGGCGTAGCGGTCGGCCAGCGCGGCCTTCAGGCCATGCGGGAAGCGGTCCCGGCAGCTGCGGTGGACGTCGAGCAACCGCCGCTGGGCGGAGATGTCGCCCGCCCACGCGGCCACGCACTCCTGCGGCGCGAGGTTGGCCGCGGCCAGGATCACCCCGGTGGCACCGAGGGCCGCGGCGTACGCGGTCATGAGGGCGGCGCCCACATAGATCCAGCCCGGGGATGACTCGAGCTCTTCCAGCAGCCGCTCCGGATCGCCGCTGGAATCTTTGATGCCCGCGACCGGCAGGCTGGTCAGCGCGGCAACCGGAACCGCACCGCCGGCCGTCGGGGGAAAGTGGTACGCCAGCACCGGGGTGGCACCCACGGCGTCGGCGACCCGGCCGTAGTACGCCGCAAGCTCGCCCCCGCTGCGCGGTGGCGCGACGAGCACCGCGTCGGCCCCCGCCTTCACCGCCGCGGCCGCCCGCTCGGCCGCCGGCTGCCACCAGTCACCGGATGCGCCGGCGATGACGGGAACGTCGGGGCAGGCGTCGCGCACGGCCCGGACCAGCCGCACGCGTTCGTCATCGGAGAGCGCGGCCGCTTCGCCGGTGCTGCCGCTGACCAGGACGGCCCGGACCCCGGCCGCCACCAACCGGGCGGCGTGTTCGGCGGTCGCGTTCTCGGCGAGCGCGCCACGGTCATCGAAGAAGGTGACCAGTGCCACCGCCGCACCGGTCCAGAGTGGTGTCACGCCGCCATCATCGCGCATCGACGAGCCCCCTACCGGTCGCGGCTGGGGACTCACTCGGCTGCCGCGGCGGCCCGGGCGGCGTAGCCGGCCCGCAGCTGCTTCTTGTCGACCTTGCCTGACTCGGTGAGCGGCAGCTCGTCGACGAACTCCACCGCGCGTGGGGACCAGTCCTCGTTCAGCGTCGATACCACGAGCTGGCGCAGCTCGTCGGCGGTGACGGTGGCACCCGGGTGCCGGATGACGTAGGCGTGCACGGCCTCACCGAGGAACTCGTCCGGCACTCCCACGACGGCGGCCTGGCGCACGTCCGGGTGTCCGGCCAGCACGTCCTCGAGCGGGCGGGAGTAGATGTTGCTGCTGCCGGCGGTGGTGACGATCATGTCGTTGATCCGGTCCACGATGTAGAGGAAGCCGTCCTCGTCCAGCCGACCGGCATCGCCGGTGCGGAACCAGCCGTCGACGAAGGCCTGCTCGTTCTCCTCCGGGCGGCCGAAGTACCCCTCGGTGAGCAGGTCGCTCGCCAGGCAGATCTCGCCGATCTCGCCGGTCGGCAGGACCGTGCCGTCGGGGTCGCGGATCTCGATGCGCACGTCGCCCCACGCCCGCCCACATGAGGCCAGCCGCTGCGGACGTTGCGGGTCGCGGTCGGCCGCGGGGAGCACGGCGATGAATGGGAGCTCAGTCATCCCGTACGCGGTGTGCACCGATGGCCCGAACTGGTCGATGGCCTGCTGCAGCCGGGCGGTCGAGGTCGAGCTGGCCGAGATGGTGAGGGCCCACATGCCGCTCAGGTCGACCTCGGCCATCCGCGGCTCGTCCAGCAGCATGTACAGCAGCGGTGGGGCCAGATTCGTACTGGTTATTCGTTCGGTGGCCAAGCTGTGCAGGAAGTCCTCGAGCTCGAAACCGAAGTTCACCACGACGGTGCCGCCGGTGAATAACGTCAGGACGACCGCGGACGTGCCGCCGGCGTGCCAGGTGCCGGCGAGCATGAGGTGGCGCATCGGCCGGCCCGGCGGCTGGTAGAACTCGGCCACCCGGACGATCGCCCGGAAGAACCGCTGGCCGTGGATGGCGAGCTTCGGCGTTCCGGTGGTCCCGCTCGTCTGGAACAACGACTCCGGCGCGGTCGTGACCTGGTCAAGGTTGAACGGCAGCTCGTCGACGGCGGGCGGATCGGTCAGGTCCGGGCCGAGCTCGCTGGCACCGATGGCGAAGACCAGCCGCGGCGCGGCCGACACCGCCATCCGGTGCCCGACCTCGCCGGTCCGCACCACCTCGTAGATGAACACGTCGGCGTCGACGAACGGGAGCACGTTGCCGAGGAAGTACCAGGGCGTCGTGCGGGCCATGAATACCGTGCGGCAGCCCAGCAGGTGCGCGGCGAACTGGGCGAAGATGGCCTCCGCCGAGTTGGTGATCAGCATGGCGATGGTCATGCCGGGCCGGACGTCGTGGTTCCACAGCCAGGCCGCCGTGTCGCGGATGCGCGCGTGCAACTCGGTGTAGCTGAACCGGCGCCCGTCCGAGTCGACCAACGCCTCCGCCTCGCCGTACCGGGCGAACAGTGCCAGCCCGTGCCGGACATAGTTGTCCGCGGGGTCGATCGTCTGCCCCACCGCCGCCCACCTTCGATCGCTCGTGACGATCCCCCGCTCGCCGGAGTTTCCGGCTCCGGAACTCCCGCTAGCGACGAACCATACCGGTCGGTGTCGGTCCGGATACCGGCGGTATCGCCATGCCTTGATCTCGGTCGGGCTTGGGCGGTTCCGACGGATCCGCGTTGGTCGCCGCGTTAGGCTGGCCGGATGTTGAAGATCCACGGAGGCGATCGGGCGTGGGGTGACGGGTGACCGCGACCATGGGGGTGACCACCGGGTCCCGCTACCTGGCGCTCACCGCCATGGTGTTCGCGGTCGCGATGACCTTCATCGACCAGACGATCGTCTCGATCGCGGTGCCGAACATCCAGAACGAGCTGCACCTCACCTCGGGTGGGGTGCAGTGGATCGTCAATGGCTACCTGTTGGCGCTGGCCGCGTTCTTCGCGCTGGGCGGCCGACTCTCGGACATCCTCGGCCACCGGCTCATGGTGCTGGTCGGGGTGACCCTGTTCGCCGTCTCCTCCGCACTGTGCGGAGCGACCCCGGGCACCGGGTTCGCCGAGACCTGGCTGATCTTCTTCCGGGTACTGCAGGGGATCGGCGCGGCCCTGCTCTTCCCGGCGGCGCTCGCGGTCGTGGTCTCCGCCTTCGACCTGGCCGAGCGCGGTCGGGCGCTGGCCATCTTCTTCGGCGTCACCGGCGGTCTGACCGCGATCGGTCCGATCGTGGGCGGGTTCCTCACCCAGTACACCTGGCGTGCCATCTTCTGGGTGAACATCCCGGTGGCGATCATCGCCGTTGTGCTCACCGTGATGGCGAAGGTCCACACGCGACACCGGCGGGAGCAGTTGGACTACCGGGGCGCCGTCCTGATCGCCGCCGGCATGGGGCTGAGCGTGCTGGGGTTGCAGCAGGCCAGCTCGTGGGGCTGGGACAGCGTCACCACGTGGGCCTGCATCATCGGTGGCCTGGTCGTGCTGGCCGTCTTCGTGCTGGTCGAGTTGCGAACCTCGATTCCGTTGATCAAGGTGCGCATCTTCGCCGACCGCGCCTTCACGATCGACAACGCGGTGCTGTTCTTCGCGATGATGGCGTTCCTGCCGGTGTTCTTCTTCGCCAGTGTCTACTCCCAACTCTCGCTCGGCTTCAGCGCCAACGGGGCCGGCCTGTATCTGCTCATCTACTTCGCCGGGTTCGCCACCGCGTCGCAGATCGGCGGCCGGATGCTCGACAAGATCGGCGCCAAGGTGCCGGTGCTGCTCGGGTGTGCGGTCGGAGCCGTCGGCTACGCCCTGTGGGGCTGGCGGCTCACCACCCTCAGCGAAGGCTCGCAGTGGCCGTTCATCGTGCTCGCCGGAGCCGGCATCGGCTTCCTGCTGGGTCCCGCGAGCACCGACGCGGTCAACCGGGCCATCAACGCGTCCTACGGCGAGGTCACCGGGATCACCCAGACCCTGCGCAACTACGGATCGAGTCTCGGTCTGGCCGTGTTGGGCACGGTGCTGATCACCGTGAACACGAACCGCCTCACCGAGTCACTCGACGGGTTCGGGGTGCCTGCGGGCCAGGCGCAGACGCTGGCCGAATCGTTGTCCCGGGCCGGTGGCGCCGGCGACCGGTCCAGCCTGCAGGCACTCCCGCCGCCGGCGCGGGCCCAGGTGTTCCAGGCCGTGCAGACCGACTTCGCGACCGCGACGCAGGTGGTCTTCTACGGGATGGCCGCGGCGCTCGTGATCGCGCTGGTGGTCGGGCTGCTGCATCCGGGCGGCCGGGTGACCCGGGAGCGCACCGAGCCCGACGCCGGCGGCCCCGGCGGCGGCTGACGGATCGCCTCCGGCCCGGCCCCAGCCGACGGATCGCGCCACCGGCGAGGTGAGGCCGGGGCGGGAGGATATGCACTGGCCCGCGCCGGCGGTCTGGCCTACAGTGCCCGGCATGGAGGTCGTACGACCCGTCAGCGTGACCGCGCGAGCTGCTCGCCCGCCGGTCGCCGCCGCCTGACCTACCCCCGAAATCTGCGCCGGCGACCGGACACGGGCCGCCGGCATTTGTCTGTCCGCACCGCGTTCCAGGCACGCCGGGGTGTGCGGGTCCGGTCGCTACCGACTGAGAGGACGTCCGCCGTGGACACCCGCCAGATCATCGTCACCTTCCTCGACTTCTACCGCGAACGCTCCCACCACCTGGTAAACGGAAGCTCCCTGCTGCCGCCCGGCGGTGACACCGTGCTGTTCACCAGCGCCGGAATGCACCCGTTGACGCCGTACCTCGAAGGCCAGCCCCATCCGCTGGGGACTCGCCTGACCGGCGTCCAGCGCTGCCTGCGCACCACCGACATTGACGACGTCGGCGACGACACTCATTTGACCGTGTTCCAGATGTTGGGCTCGTGGTCGCTGGGCGACTACGACGGCGAGCAGAGCATCCGGTGGTGCTTCGAACTGCTCACGGACCGTTTCGGTATCGACCCGACGCAGTTGCACGCTACGGTCTTTGCCGGCGATGCCCAGGTCGGCCCCGACACCGGAATCCGCCGGGTATGGGGCGAGCTCGGGGTACCCGTCGAAGACACGCGCACAGAGAACTGGTGGTCGAACGGACCCGGCGGGCCCTGCGGCCCGGACTCGGAGATCTTCGTCTGGACCGGAACGGGACCGCCTACCGGTACGCCCACCGCCGACGGGCGCTGGGTGGAGATCTGGAACCACGTGATGGTGCGCTATCGCCGGGGCGAGGACGACTCCCTTCGGCCGCTGCCACAGTCCAACGTGGACACGGGTGCGGGGCTGGAACGCCTCGCGATGGTGCTGCAAGGCAGGCACAGCGTGTTCGACATCGACGTCTTCCAGCCCTGGACACGTGTGGTCGGCGACCTGTGGGGACTCGATGGCCGTGACATGCGCGTCATGTGCGACCACCTACGTTCGGCGATAGTGGCACTCGGCGACGGGGTCCGGCCGTCGAACACGGGCCGCGGATATGTCCTTCGTCGGCTGATCCGCCGAGCCCTGACGGGCCTGTGGCGCAACGACGAGTCCAGCACGTTGGCCGACCTGCCAGCAGAGCTCATCGACGATACGTTGAGCAACTTTTCACAACAGGTAGTGCCAGCAGTGCGCGACGTACTGGCAGCGGAGGAGCGTCGCTTTCGCGCGGTGTTGGATCGGGCCCGCGGCGTGTTGGTGCGCTGGCGTGTCGGCCGGCCGCTGAGCGAGGAGGACTACAGGTACCTTCACGATACCCACGGCCTGCCCCGCGAGCTGGTAACGGTCGTCATGAACGACCTTGCGTAGCCTCACGACCCCGGGCCCGGGCCACCTGACTCATCGTGCCGGCGGGCGGGCCGTGGCTGACCAAACTGATGAACGGGCAAGCGGTCGAAGAGTGCGAAGGCCGCCTCGACGTTGGCCTCCGCCCCGGCGTTGCGGCTGCGAACAGCCACGCCATCTCCGCGGTCCACGCCGTCGTACGCTCGACCAGCCGTCTCGTCGTAGATCGGGACACCGGCAGCGTTCAAGCCGCGGAACCAATCCTGGCTGCGCCGAGCAAGTTCGCCATGATGCGCTTCGTCGGTCACCGTGGCCAGTACGGCGAGGCTGCGGGCTAGGCGGGAGGCCTCATAGGGCAGCGCGGGGGCCCGGGTCGGTAGCGACTGCGCGGCCGGCACGAGCAGCGCCTCGGCACTCGCCCGCGCCAGCGAGACGAGCCCGCCCTGTCCCGTGGTCGCGGCGACGCGAAGCAGCGCCTGCTCCTGATAGCGGCCCCACAGGTGCATCGGGTCGCGGTCACCGTCATCGACGAGCACGCCACCTTGTCGGGCGCAGCTCACCCGGTCTAGCAGGTCGTGCACGGCGCGACCCGCCTGCGGATCACCGCTGGCTCGCCGGAAACTGACGACCGCCAACATCCCCAGCGCGGCGGCGCCACTGCTGACCGACTCGGGCGCAAGCCAGGGCAGCCCTCGTCGGAAGGCCGTCGCGTAGGCCGGGTCGCCGAACGTTGAATACCCGACGGCTAGGCCGTGCAGCGCCCGCACCGTCCACCAGGAGCCTGCGGGGTACGACGTCGGTCCGGAGACGTTGCGGGCGCCGGTCCAGTCGCGAATGAAGTTGACGAACCGTCCCTCGCCGTCCTGCATGCCGCAGACGAAGGCGAGGTATCGGCGAGCTTCGCGCGCGGCCCAACCGACGCGGTGCTTGCGCCAGATCAGGCAATGAAGTACGGCGGCGCGCGCTGCGTCGTCGACGCAGGCCACTCCCTCGAAACCGGTCTCGCGAGCCGGGCGGGTTCGCAGCGCGCCGTCCGGCCCGGGTTCGGCGTAGACCGACAGCGCGATGGCGTCGGGTGCGACGGCGGTTGCCGGCCTGGTCAACCACCGAAGATGTCTGATCATCACGCGCCGTGACGCATCGTGACCCGCCGAAGCTGGCCGACATACCGGTTGGCCACCCGATCCCATCGCATGGTGTGCGCAACCTGGCGTGCTCGTCGCTCGATGGCGCGGCGGTGGATCGGGTCGGTGAGCAGTGCAGAGACCGCTTCGGCCATGGCCGCCGCGTCACCGATGGGCACGACGTCGGCGGCTCCGTGTCCGCCCACCTCGAGCGCATGCCGGAAGGCCGTGGCGACAACAGCGCGGCCGGCGCCAAGAGCGCGAGCGAGGGTACCGCTCACCGCCTGTTCGGGTTCGGTGTACGGCAGCAGGCACACCGAAGACTCCTGAAGCAAGGTACCGAGCTCGCCATCTCCGACGTACCGGTCGATGAACTGCACATGCCGAGCAAGGTCGAGATCGGTCACCAGCTGGCTGAGGCGGCGACGGTAGCTCTCGCCGGTTTGACGTCGTTCGTTCGGATGTTGGCTTCCGACTATCCGGTACAGCAGGTCCGGATGGGCATGGCGGAGTTCGGCGACCACCGCGAGACCTAACTCGATGCCTTTGCTGGGGCCGAGGAATCCGAAGGTCATGACCACGCTCCGCCGGGCAGATTCGCCGTATCGGCCGGGCATCGTCTGGGATCGCGGTACGCCGTGTGGGATCTCGACGATCGTGTCGGCGTCGACGCCGTAGCGGCGCACGAGCACGCCGGCTGACGCGGGTCCAGGTACCACGACGACGGAACTGCGCGCGCACAGCGCCCGCGTCACGTCGGCCACCGCTGGGTCGGGTGTGGACAGCACCGTGTGCAGGCTTGTCATGATGGGTTGGCGTACCTGGTCGACGAAGCTGAGCAGCATCTCGCCGGCGTGGTCGCCGCCGAACAGGCCGTACTCGTGCTGGATCAGGATGATGTCCGCAGACGAGTCACCGATCTCTCCCGCGAGCCGGCAGTAGTCCGCCGGATCGGTCGGGTTCAGTCGCCACTGCACCACCGGTGCGTACTGCGTTCCCGACTCGATGTCGTCGATGGCGATCACCCGCAGCCGTACCCGGCGGTCATCCGAGATGGCCGCACACAGGTCACGGGTGTAGGTGGCAATTCCGCATCGTCGGGGTGGGAAGGTACTCAGGACCGCGAGGTCGATCATAGTCTCAGTGGCCCCCCGGGCCTCACGGTCCCTGCGCCCTGTTCAGGCCGAGCGTTCGCTCGAGATCACGCTTGGCCCAGCACCAGCGGGTGAGCGCCACCAGGATGATCAACTCGACGAGAGCAACCCAGCCGAGCAGCCCAACGCCAACCCACGTGTAGGTGGTGGCCATCGAGAACGCGCCGCGGATCAACATGACCAGGACGGTGACCACGCCCACGGCCGCCGGCAGCAGGAACACGAGGAGTCGGAGCATGACGACGAACGTGAGGCTGGCCAGACCACCCAACCGCGAGGACCGTCGCAGGATGCGGTACGTCTTCGCCTTGTACTCCTCCCATCCCCACAGGTTCTCCGAGCCAACCAAGGCCCAGACCTGGGGCCGGACCTCACGGGCGAGGTAGCCCGCGATCACGTAGACCTCCTGGTGGTTGCGGAAGAACAAGTACCCGAAGAGGCAGAAGGCGGCCGAGGCGACGAGGATGGCGGGAGCAACCAGCCAGGCCTGACGCGTGTCAACGAGCAGGGCGAAGGCGGCCGGCAGGACGGCGATGAGGCCCAGCGCGTAGGTCTGGTACTGGCTCGCGTCGCGTATCAGCCACTCGATCTCGTGGCGCAGCGCCTCGTACTCGGCCAGATGTGCATCGACGCGGCTCGACCTGGCCGCGTCACCGCCCGGCCCATCGACATCGTGACGTGCAGCCTGGCCGACCGGCTCCGGCCGGACGCTCGGTTGCATCGCACTCTCCACGTCGACCCCTCGGGTATGATCCACAAGCAATACCGAAAGTGTAGTAACCGATGCGGAGCACTGCAACGGTCCACATCCGAGGGGCGCCGGTGATAGGAGTGGCTAACCGAACAGCAATTGTGACCGGGGCGGAATCCGGCATCGGCAAGGCGACAGCCATCGCCCTGGCCGAGGTTGGATACGACATCGGCTTTACCTGGGTCACCTCGCCGGACGCCGCCAATGCAACGGTTGAGGAGCTTGGCGCGCGCGCCGTCCGGGTCGCGCAGCGACGGCTCGACCTGTCAACACCAGAAGCCGGTTCCGCGACAATGGAAGAACTCATCAACGAATTGGGGGCCGTCGACGCGCTTGTCAACAACGCAGCGACGGGCTATTCGGCATCGTTTCTCGACACACCTGTTCCGGACTGGCGCAGGGTACTCGATATCAACCTGACGGGTCAATTCGCATGCGCTCAGGCGGTCGCTCGCTGGATGGTCACGGCCGGTCGACCGGGAGCCATTGTGAACGTGACCTCCGTGCAGGAGAGCCTGCCGGTCAGCAATTCCTCCGCCTATGGCGCGGCCAAAGGAGGATTGCGACAGTTGACCAGAGTCATGGCGGTCGAGCTCGGGCCGCACCGGATCAGGGTCAACGCGGTAGCGCCCGGGCAGATCAACACGGCCATGAACAACCGGGAAGGGGTGCCCGCGACGGATGTGGTGCACGCCTTGCTGCCACTTGGTCGGGCGGGCTCGCCCCAGGAAGTGGCAGCCGCCATCGTCTGGCTCGTCTCCGACGCTGCCGCGTACCTCACGGGTGTGTCGATAGTCGTTGACGGCGGCGCCGTGCTGCTGGGCCCGGAGTTGGCGCTGCGCGACTGACGTTCGTCGGTAAACGGTCCAGGAGCCACAGGTCAGACGTCAGCGACGCCGGCGGGTACGGGCGACGAAGCGATCGGCACGAGGCGACGTAACTGGGTGACATGGCCTGGGTTCAGCTCCTCGAGGCTGGCGACACCGAGCAACTTCATGGTGCGCACGATCTGTTCGCTCAGGATCTCGATGGCCCGATCGACGCCCCGACGGCCGCCGGCCATCAGGCCGTAGAGGTAGGCGCGTCCGACCATGGTGAACCTGGCACCGAGGGCGATGGCGGCCACGATGTCGGCCCCGGACATGATGCCGGTGTCGAGATGGATCTCGATGTCCCGGCCGACCTCACGAACCACCTCGGGGAGCAGATGGAACGGGACGGGTGCCCGGTCCAGCTGACGGCCCCCGTGGTTGGACAGCGTGATGGCGTCGACGCCCAGGTCGGCAAGCCGCCGGGCATCGTCGACGGTCTGGACGCCCTTGACCACGAGCCGGCCCGGCCATTTGTCCTTGATCCACCGCAGGTCGTCAAATCTGACGGTCGGGTCGAACACCGCGTCGATCAACTCCGCCGCGGTACCGTGCCAGCTCGTGAGGGTGGCAAACTCCAGCGGCTCGGTGGTGAGGAAATTGAACCACCAGGCGGGGTGCCGGAGGGCATTGAGGAAGGTGCTGAGGGTGAGTGCCGGTGGGACGGCAAAGCCGTTGCGCTTGTCGCGCAGACGAGCGCCGGCCACCGGCACGTCGACCGTGACCAGTAGGGTGTCGTAGCCAGCCTTCGCCGCCCGCTCGACCAGCTGCATCGACCGGTCGCGGTCGGTCCACACGTAGAGCTGGAACCAGTGCCGCCCGCCCGCGCCGGCCCGCGCGACCCGCTCCACCGAGGTGGTACCCATAGTTGACAGGGCGAACGGGATGCCGGCTGCGGCGGCCGCGGCGGCGCCGGCCTCCTCGCCTTCGGCGTGCATCAGCCGGGTGAAACCGGTGGGGGCGATGCCGAACGGCAACCTGGCGCGAGCTCCGAGCACGTCGCAACCGGTGTCGACGCTCGAAACATCCCGCAAGATCGCCGGATGGAACTCGATATCGCGAAACGCTTGGCGTGCGCGCCCAAGGCTGAGTTCGGCCTCGGCCGCGCCGTCCACGTAATCGAAGACACCCCTCGGCGTGCGCCGCTCGGCAATCGTACGGAGGTCCTCGATGGTGAGCGCCGAGCGCAGGCGACGTACCGTCGGGCTCCACGTCGGCCGGCGGAACCTGAGCAACTCGAGGACCCGCGTCGGTCGTGGGAACTGGCGTCGGACCATGGTCTCTCCCGGACTCTGAATGACTCTGCGAAGATCACCTAGCCGGTCCGGCGGCGGTCGAGCAGCTCAGCGCGCCACCCGGCGAACCGGTGACGCAGACCGTCGAGGTCCGCGCCGGCCAGGCCGTACGGCGCGAAGGCGTCGGCGTCGAGCAACTGGGCCTGCGCGAGCGCGTCCGCGAACACGCTTCGATCGAAGGTGATGTCCGCGCGCTCGGCCAGCTGCAGTAACGTCGATCGGTCGTAGCGACTGGACCGCACCACCGCGTCGATGTCGATGAAGTCACACGCGTGGCCCCGCTCGTAGAGTGCGCGCATCTTGTTGGCGACCGCGTCGTCGGGGTGCAGGACCGGCCCGATCGGGATCCGGACCGGCTCGTTGGCCCGCATGTCCACGCCGAGTTCGACCGTCGCGGTCTGCGCGCCGTCGGAGACGGTCAGCCGGGTGAAGGTGTCGTGGACGTGTTCGGCCTGGACGCTCAGGCCCGCGGCACGGTAGGCGTCGACAATGGCACGGGTCCCGGTGTCGAATTCGTCCCGCCGCTCCCAGGCCGTGAAGAGATCGATGTCATCACTGGGTCGCTTCAGGAAGCCGGCCGCCTGCACCGCGTAGCCGCCGGCCAGCGCGAACCCGTACTGGTGCGCGGCATCGAGGCCGATCCGAGCGAGACTTTGGTGCAACGCGTCCACGCTGACCCGCCGGCGCCGCTGGCGAGTCCAGCTCCGGAGGCTCTTCAGCGCACCCACGAACATCGCGATCAGCCCACCGACCGCGAGCACGATGAGCGCGTGGCGCAGCCGGGCCGAGTCGGAGAGCTCGACCAGCGGCGGCGAATCGCCGCGAAAGCCGTGAACCAACTGAGCCACCGCGGAGCCGCCAGCGCGGGTGAGCCACTCGGCGCCCAGCAGTACCAGGCCCGGCAGCGCGCCGCCGACCAGATACCACCGCACCCGGTTTCGCTCCACGCGAAGGAACTGCAGCGTGTAGAACGCGGCGGCCAAGCCGGTCACCAGCGACTGACCCAGGACGAACCGGGTGTTCGCAGCCTCGCCGCTGCCGAGCAGCCTCACCAGGTTGGGCTGTAACACGCCGAAGATCACACCGGCGAAGAACACCCACGTGGTGCCCCACAGCCCGGCCTCCAACACCTCGCCGGGCAGCACGGCCAGGGCACCGCCGACGATGCTCGCCGCGCCGACCGTGAACGCGAGCACCATGATGGATCGCTCACCGCCGTACGCGAACCGGAGGCCGGCCGCGGCGGCCAGACCGAAGAGGGCACCCAGGGCGAAGCCGGCGAGCAGCCGCCCGCCCGGGTTGCGGAAGCGCCGTCCGACCGCTGCGCCGATGGACGCGCCGGTGACCAGCGTCGCGGCGACCACGCCGGGCAGGGCCGCGGCGGCGGCGGCGAGTGCCCCGGAAAGATTCTCCCCACTACCGGTGATCGTGACGTGCGCGGTGTACATCGTGGTGACGAGCCAGACCAGCCCGAGGGACAGCTGGGTGAGGGTCCCCGTGGCGACGGGTTCGCTATCGGTGACGGTGGTGGCTTTGGCCATGCATCCAACCTTGTCGAGGCGGCGGATAGATCAAGGATCGTACGCCCGTCGGGTCGGCGCGGGCATGCTGCTCGACGTAGTTCTTGAGCGACTCTGGCGGCACCTGCGACCTGTCGGGTCTGCGACAACGGTAGTGGTCGCCGGCTGACCGGAGGACGATGGCGCTCGGCCAGGAGGCGTCCATGTCCGAGGATCCGGTTCCCCCGATTCGTGTCGTTGCAAACCGCCGCACCGTGTTGCCCCGGCACCGGCCCGCGGTGGGCCACCCGACCGGTGATGAACCGGTGGTCGCGGTGGCGACCCCGCCGGCGCCGGCCGGTCCCGTTGGCTGGGAGGCCAGCCCGCCCACCGGGTCGGCGCGCACACCGCTGTACCACATCCTGGTCCGCGCTGTGTTCTGCGCCGACTCGGACGGCACCCACGCGGCCACCGCGACCGGCGCTGAGGTGTCGTCGATGCTCGCAGTGGTCTCGTCGATCTACGCCGGGGCGGGGCTGACGTTCACGTTGGCAGAGTCAGAGACCATGGCCGACTCGATGCTCAACCAGGACGTGACGGTCCCGGCCGACGCGGACCTCACCAACCCCGACCCGCCGATGCCAGATGCCGAGTGGAATGCCAGCTTCGTCCAGCACAATCTCGCCCGGGACGCGTACGCCCGCCAACACCGCGGTCGGTTGGTGGTGTTCTTCCGGTACGGCACCCTGCTGAAATGGAACGCCGCCGCCAAGACCTGGTACGCCGACGCGGCCGGCAGAGCCTTCTCCGGCAGCGACCAGGAGTTCGTTGCCATGGGTCCGGGCGACACCAGCGCGCTGCGCTTCGCCCATGAGTCGGGTCACTACTTCCACCTCAACCACACATTCAACCTGCTGGTCACCCTCACCGAGGACGAGACGGCGCTACATCCGGACTGGCAGCACAGCCAGGCTGACCGCGACGGCGGAGCGGCGATTCTCAAAGCCCGGCTGGCCGAGGGTATCCGGCACTACGTGGACGATCTGGGCCACCCGGCCGACCAGGGCCTGCAGGTGCTGAATGGAGACGGTCTGGCCGACACGCCGCCCGACCCGGCGCCGCCCATCTTCCGCTATGTGTACGGCGACCAGTGCGCGCCGGGTCCGGTGTCCGTGAACGTCGCCCTCGCCGCCGGGGTTCGCGCCTACACCGTCTCGGCCCCGCTGGACCTGAGCATGTCGTACTTCTACGCGTGCGCGGGTGCGAAACGGTTCAGCCCGCTGCAAATTGACATCATCCGGCGATCGCTGGAGACGAAGACATTCACCACCACGGTGCCCAACGAGGTCGGCGAGCAGGTACCGGTGCTCTCCCGCCACCACCTCATCGCACCGGGGCCGGGCACCGTGGGTGACCCGTCAACGAGCCACCTGGCCAAGCCACCACAGACACGACCCCCGGACCCGCCACCGTCGCCGTACCGGACTGGCGGCTGGATCACCCGGCTGCGCCGCCTGATCGGTCGCCGCTGAGGAAGCATGATTGGTAAGCGTGACGGAAGTGAATGACATCGGCTGGCGGTGTCTTGAGGAGCGGCCCGCGTTCTCCGGTCATGTGCGCGTGGTCACCAGGACCTATCTCCTACCCAACGGCGAAACGATGGACTGGGACATCGTGCTCGGAGGCACAACGGTGGCGGTGCTTGCCAGAGCCGATGACGGGCGGTTCGTCCTGGTCCGCCAGTACCGACCCGGGCCGGGCCGAGTCCTGCTCGAGCTACCCGGTGGGAAGGTTGAGGGCGGCGAGGACCCGGTCGCCGCCGCGGCTCGGGAACTGCGCGAGGAGACCGGGTTCGAGGCCAGCACGCTGACGCTCGTCGGAGGTACGTGGTCGAACAGCCAGGCCACCACCCGTCGCTACGCCGTGCTCGCCGAGGGCTGCCGGCAGGTGGGCGACCCGACGCCGGAGCCCGGCGAATTCTGCGAGACGGCCCTACTGGACCGAGAGGCGCTCGTCGCTCACCTACGCACGGGCGAACTCACCGACCTCGACATCGCGTACCTGTGTCTGGACCACATCGACCGCTAAGGTGCGCGGTCTTTGGTCAGAGCCGAGGATCAGGGCACCCGGGCGATCGAAGTTGTCCTTGCCGCCCAACCAGTAGTCGTACCGTCCGAGCGGGGTGGGCCACGGTGGCGTCGATGCCGTCAGCCGGGCGGTCGGCGTCGACGACCGTGAACGGCCCGGCCGCGACGGTGATCGGGTGCGCCGCCACTCGCCGTGGGCCGAGATCGGTCAGGGCGGCGGCGAGCGTCGCCCCTCCGGTCAGCAGCTCGGCGCCGGGTTGGGCCTTGGGCGCGGTGACCTCGGCGAAATGACGCCACGGACCCCTACGAACGGCGACCTGTGATACGACGCTTGTCGATGGCCCCGCCACCCGTGCATCGGGTATCGTCGCGGCGAGCCGAAGCTGGCGATCGACGCTGGCCCGAGACACGAGGTGGCTGATGGCCGACCCGACCTCACCCGCCCCCAACTACGTACGCCGAGCGCTGGAGCAATTCCGGGGCTACGGCGACCTCGAGGCACTCGTCGCATCCGACGGACGCCGGTTCAGCTTTGCCGATCTGGGGTCGAGCATCCAGTCGATGGGGGCGACGCTGTGGAACCACGGCCTGCGTACGGGAATGACGGTCGGCATCCTGGTGACGAACTCGGCGGAATCGTTCTTCGTCCAGTTGGGCGCGCATCTGATGGGAGCGCGCACGGTACTGATGCAGCCGGTGACGCCGCGACCGGTTCTGCGGGCCATGCTCGGGTTCGCGCACGCAGAGGCCTTCATCTATGACGTGAACACCCTGGCCGACCTCGGTCGGGACGTCGCCGCGGCAAACGACATTGCGCTGGTGGCGTGCATCGGCGCGGATGGGCTCGGGCCCGACCTCTCCGGCCCACCAGCGGTGACGGTGATGCCCTTCGATCCCGATGCGGTACCGGTGGAGCCCGAGACGCTGTTCCAGACCAGCGGGACGACCGGCACGCCCAAGCTGCTGCGCCACGGCGAACGCTTCTTCCGCACGGTACCCGAGGTCGCCGGGTACTACCGGCCGGCCGACCAAACCCGGATCCGGCATCTGTCGTTGTCGGGAGCCTGGCATGCGGGCGGCCAGTCGGCGGCGCTCATGACCTGGCTCAGCGGCGGTCTCTACGTGATGCTGAGCGACCTCGAGCCCGCGGACTATCTCGCCACCATCAGCCGGGAGAGCATTACGAGCATGCACGTGTCGCCGGCCGATCTGAACGTGCTCCTGGACTCGGGGCTGCTGCCGACGGCCGATCTGCGCACGCTGCATTCGGTGACCATCTGCTGCAGCCCGGCCCGGCCGGCCCGGCTGGCCGAGGCCGGCATCTGGTTCGGTCCGGCACTGAACGTGGTGTACGGGATGAGCGAGATCCCGATGATATCGGTGATGCCGAATATCGCCGATCCCGCGCACCCGGAACGGCTCGCCTCGTGCGGGCGTGCCTGGCACGACAACCGCATCGAGATCCGTGACGGCGGCACCATCCTGCCGGCCGGGAAGGTCGGCGATATCTGGGTCACCGGGTCCTTCCTCACTGAGGGGTACTACAACCTCCCGGATGTCAACGCCGCGAACATGGTCGACGGCTGGTTGCGCACGGGTGATGTCGGCCGGCTCGACGACGAGGGGTATCTCTACATCGTCGACCGCGCCACGGACGCGATCCTGACCGACCTCGCAGGACTGATCGTCTACTGCCGGCCGGTCGAGGATGCCCTGACCGAGCACCAGGACGTTCTGCAGGCCGCGGTCATCGGAGTGCCGGACGAGACGATGGGCGAGGCGGTCCACGCGTACGTCGTGCTCACTCCGGAGGCGACCGTCACGGCCGAGGCGTTGTGCGCGTTCGCCACCGAGCGACTGAGCGCCGAGTGGTCACCGCGGACGGTGGAGTTCGTCGACTCCTTGCCCACCAACGAGTTGGGCAAGGTCGACAAGAAGGTCCTGCGCGTAAGGTACGCGACTGCGCCCTCCGCGAACGCCTGACAGTCCACAAGGGGCAGACATCGGCGTGTCCTTGGAGCACAGTAGTCAATGGACTCGTCGACGGCGCGGCGGATCACCACGACGCTCCGGGCCGGCGCGATCGTCCGTCGTCAGGGCTGGATCAGCACCTTGAGATGCATCTCCGGCTGACGGAGCTCGGCGAAGGCTGTGTTGACCTCCGCCAGGGGGAACACACCCGTGACGAAACCGTCGACATCAACCTCGCCGGCGCAGATGGCGGCCAGCGCTTGGGCGAACTCCTCCGGCCGGTACGCGAACGCGAACGTCAGCGACAGCTCCTTCTTGAAAGCGACCGACGGGACAAACGTGTCGGGCTGGTGGCAGACGCCGACGCAGACCATCCGGGCGTGCCCCGGCGCGGTCTCGACCATGTGCTGGAGCATCCCCGGCGCACCCACACACTCGAAGATCACCGTGTTGCTGCGTCGGACATCCCGAGGCAGGGCCGGAGAGTAGGGCAGGTCCTGTCCGCCGAGCCGGAGCAACTGGTCGACCGGCGCCTCGACCCTGGGGTCGACGACCACGTCGGCGCCGAGCCGGACCGCGGCGGACCGTCGTGCCGGCGACGGATCAGAGGCGACCACCGGTATGCCCGCCCGTTTGAGCGAGACGATTACCGTGCAACCGACCGGCCCACACCCGAGGACGAGCGCGACATCACCGGGCTGCACGTCGGCCGCGGCGACCGCCCGCAGGCTGACCGCGATCGGCTCGACCAGGGCGGCGTGAATCGTCGGTACCTCCTTCGGGACGGGCAGGATCAGCCGCTCGTCGAGGAGCATCCGGTCGGAAAAGCCGCCCGGTACGTTGCTTGAGAGTCCGATCGTCTCAGTGGTGCCGCCCACGGCGAGCAGCGGCATCGACACGACCCGCGCCCCGACCGGTATCCGTTGCTCGGTCTGGGGTCCGTATCCGAGGACCTCGGCGCAGAACTCGTGCCCGATCATCACGACGTCGTCCTCGTCGCGCTGTTCCATAATTTCTGATAGATGTAGATCAATGCCGCAGACACCGCAGAGCAACGGTTTGGCCAAGACTTGACCTGGGCCGGGGATGGGGTCGTCGACGTCCTCGACGCTCACACCGGACCGGGTGGCGCAGACGGTTCGCATGCGCGGTTCACCCCGCACCGACGGGCAACCGGCACAAAGCCGGCGCCATGATCGAATTTCTACAGGCTGTCATGCTAGCCCTCGGCCGGTCCTGTATCTACCCCAATCGAAGTCATGCCGGGTGAGGATCATCGTGGGTGTCAGCATTCGGTGTCAGGCCCCCACCGGTTCGTCGACCTTGAGACCGACGTCCTCGAAGGCGTCAGCGAAGTCGATCTGGTTTTCGATGTCATCGGCGGCGACATCGGGAAGCGGTCCAGATCGGCCGGCTGCGTCCTGTGGCCTTGCCATTAGATGTCGAACAGGCTTTCCATCCCTGTAACATTTTCACGAAAGGGGCAAATGACCGAGGAGGCAGTTCCGATGAAAGCGATCGTGGTGACGGACCAGGCTGCGGGAACGGCCGGGATGACCCTGGTGGAGCGGCCCGAACCGCAGGCAGCGCTGAACGACGTCGTCGTTGAGGTTCATGCGTCGGGATTCGTCCCGACTGAGATGGCGTGGCCCTCGACCTGGACCGATCGCCTCGACCGTGACCGAACACCGTCGATTCCTGGGCACGAGCTGGCTGGAGTGGTCACCGCCCTCGGCTATGGCACGACGGGCCTGTCTGTGGGACAGCGGGTGTTCGGCCTCACGGACTGGACTCGCGACGGCACCCTGGCGGAGTATGTGGCCGTCGAGGCACGTAACCTCGCGCCGCTGCCCGGAGACGTCGAGTTCACGGTGGGCGCGAGCCTGCCGATCTCGGGACTGACCGCGTGGCAGGGACTGTTTGAGCACGGCCGCCTTCAGGCGGGGCAGAGCGTCCTCGTGCACGGCGCGGCCGGCGCGGTCGGGTCGATGGTGACGCAACTTGCACGAGAGGCCGGCGCTCATATCATCGGCACCGGACGCGCCGCCGACCGAAAGACGGTGCTCGACTTCGGCGGGCAGGAGTTCGTCGACCTTGAGACCGACGTCCTGGAAGACGTCGGCGGAGTCGATCTGGTTTTCGATGTTATCGGCGGGGACATCGGGAGGCGGTCCGCAGGCGTGATTCGAGCCGGAGGAACGCTGGTGTCCATCGTGGGGCCGCCGGAGGCCCGGCCCGTGAACGGCCTGGCGGTCGACTTCGTTGTCGAGTCCGATCGTGCCCAACTGGGTGAGATCATCCGGCGGGTACGGGACGGACGACTGCGGACGAACATCGGCAACGTCGCGACCCTCGACGATGCGGTCGTG
The DNA here is from genome assembly GCA_963753485.1 of uncultured Actinomycetota bacterium. Taxonomy (GTDB): domain Bacteria; phylum Actinomycetota; class Actinomycetes; order Mycobacteriales; family Micromonosporaceae; genus CAWDLX01. Next base: position 105,566 of record CAVWCL010000003.1, read on the forward strand.
GCCCTCAACCCGATTGAGCGACGCAAGGGGAAGACGATCATCTGCGTTCGGCCGTGAGGACTCGGGGGAGCCATCGTCGGCGGCAGGTCGACACAACCAGGTTGGCATTCCCCGAGCACCTGGTGGAGATCAAGTTCGTCGCCAGGAGCTCCCCTGGGACGAGGTCATCAGTTGGAACCAACCAGACTCGCCGCCGAGCTGGCGCAACGCGCGTGGTCCTGCCGATGACCAGAAGTCGTCGGTGGTGCAACTCGGTTGCGGGCGCCATCACTCAACGGGGAGGGTTTGCCGGTGACAGACCGAGCCATCGCCCTACAGATCCCACCCGGTCTCTCCCCGGAGCGACGTAACCTGCTCATCGACGTGGCCCGCCGAAACGACGCGGATCACGGAGAGAATCTCCTGGGATTGGTCCTATCGGGCTCGGCGGGCAGGGGCGTCGCGACCGACTGGTCCGATCTCGATGTGTTCGTCGTCCTGACCGACACCGGGATGCCCGGACGCGCCACGCGCCACTCCGCAACGGTCGATGAGATCCCAGTGACGATCTCCAACTTGGAGCGGGTGCCGGCATTCGGAACCAAAGGTTGGTGGTTTCGGTGGTCCTTCGCGTGGGCACCCGTGCTGCTCGACCGAACAGAAGGGAGGTTGCAATCCGCGCTTCGCCGGCAGGCGACGGTTACGACCGACGAGGCGGAGTCGATTCTCGTCGAGCACGACCGACTCGACGGTTGGCTCAATTACGTCTATCGGGCGCTCAAGAACGACCGCGATGGACGCGCGCTTGAGCGCCGTCTGGACGCCGCCGAATCGATGCCTTGGCTACTGGATGTCATTTTCACGCTGGCGGGACGGGTACGTCCCTACCACAAGTACCTTCCATGGGAACTCCGCCAGCATCCGCTGAACAACTGGCGCGCCGATGAACTGCTGGCCTTGCTGACCGCAACACTCGACGGCGACCCGTCAGCTCTTCGTGCGACGTTCGCCCGGGTCGAAACGCTGTGTGCCGCGTTCGATGGCGGGCGCCCTGGACCGGCCCTCACCCCGATCATCGACGACTGGGGCGATGAGTTGCAGTTGCTGAGGCGCTGAAAGACTGTCCGCGCATCGCGCGATGAGCGGCGTCCACTGTCGGCGGGCGTCTGGGCCGGCGTTGCGGCCTGGTGCCGCTGCGTATCCTCGGGACATGAGTGCTGGTGCCGCGCACCAGAGCACATGGGGTGGCCGGTCAGGTGGGGCCAGGGCGCCCGGGCGCTTGCCGGTTCCGGGCGGCTTGCTGATCGGACGGTCAGGCGAGCTGACCGCTCTGCAGGGGTATCTGGATGATTCGGCGGGTCTCGTCACGCTGACCGGACCGCCGGGCATCGGCAAGACCCGACTGGGCATTGCCGCGGCGGCCCGGTGGGCCAGCGAGCGGCGGCGGGCGGGTGGCCTTCGTCGAGTTGGCCGAACTGCGCGATCCGGACTCGGTGCTCGCCGCGATGGCCGGCGCGTTGGGCGTTGACCGGCCCGATCCGCATTTCGCCGTCGATCAGGCGGCGGAGCTCGCAGCCGACGGGCCGGTACTGGTCCTCGTGGACAATTTCGAGCACGTATTGCCGGCGGCCGCGCAGGTGGGGCAGCTGTTGGTGGCCTGCCCGGACTTGCGGGTACTCGTCACCAGCCGGGAACGGTTGCGGCTGGCGGGCGAGCGCGAGTTTCCGGTACCGCCGCTGGCGATTCCGTCTCCGGGCGACGCCGCAGATCTCGACACCGTCGCCGCCAACCCGTGCGTCGCGCTGCTGCTGGACCGGGCCCGACGGGTACGCCCGCAGCTGGCCTTGACCGCGCAGAACGCGGCGGCCGTGATCGACGCATGCGTACGCCTGGACGGCATCCCGCTGGCAGTGGAGCTGGCCGCGGCGCGTCTGAAGGCGTTGAGTCCCAGCGAGCTGGTATCCCGGCTGGGTGGCCGGATGTGGCTGCTGCAGAGCCAGGACCGGGACCGGCCTACCCGCCATCGCGCCCTGGGGGCGGCCATCGCCTGGAGCTACGACCTGCTGAGCCCGGCCGAGCGGACGCTCTTCGACCGGCTGTCGGTGTTCGCCGGCAGTTGGACCATCGACGATGTGGCCGGGGTGTGCCAGCTTGCGGAAGATGAAGTGCTGGTGCTCGTCGAGTCGCTATTGGACAAGAGCCTGATCGACCGGGTCGGGGGAGAGGACACCGCCCGGTTTCGGATGCTGGAGAGCCTTCGCGAGTACGCGGCGCTGAAGCTGTCCGAGAGCGGCTCGGCAGCGGCGGCGGTGGCGGCTCACGTGGCGTACTACGCCGACGTTGCGGAACGGTTCGAGGCGACGTTCGGACTGCCGGCCGAACGCGAGTCCTGGGTGGGTCTCGGCCACCATCAGGCGAATCTGCGCGTCGCTCTTGACGAAGCGCTGTCCGGACGCGCGACCGGTCAGGCGCACTGGTTGGCCGCGGCCCTGGGTTGGTTCTGCTATACCCGTGGCGCGTTCGCCGACGGTCAGCAGATGCTCGACCGGGCAATGGCCGTGGCCGATCCGGACGGTACCGGCGAGGATTACCCGGCCGTACAGCTCGTCGCCGGAATTCTGGCCTGGGGCGGCGATGAGCTCGACCGCGCCAGGTCACTGCTGGGGCGCGCACTCGACCGTGTCGCCAAGGCCGATGATCTGCGCCGGGCCACGATCGCGTCGGCGTTCCTGGGGCACGTGGCCCGCGCCGGCGGGCGGTACGCGGAGGCGGCGCGCTGGCACCAGCGGGCCGAGCTCGGGTTCCGGCAACTGGACAACCCGCAGGGCTCGGCCTGGGTCCGATACGACATGGGTCTGCTCGCCCGGGATCGCGGCGATCTCGGGTCGGCCGAGCTGTGGTTACGGGAGAGCCTGCGCCAGTTCCGCGATCTGGATTATCCATGGGCCGTGGCATCTGCGGCGTGGGCGCTCGCCGTGGTGCTGTGCACTCCGAGCGAGCTCGACGAGGCCGTGGGCCCGCTCGGTGAGGCGCTCACACTCTACCGCGATCTTCATGACCAGCGCGGTGTCGTGCAGTGCTTGGAGGCGCTGGCGTATGTGGCGTGTGAGCGGGCCGCGCACAGCACCGCCGGCCGCCTGCTGGGATACGCGGCTGCGCAGCGCAGCCGTCTCGCGGCACCGTTGGCGGCAGCAGAGCGCAAGCGCGTGGCCGCCGTCGAGCAGGCCCTGATCCGGGCGCTCGGGCCAGCTGCGGCGGAACGAGTTCGGCAGGACGGGCGGCACCTGCCGGCCGGCGACGCCTACGAGCTGGGCCGTTCGGTCGTCAGCGGTCTGGTGCCGGCCGGGCCAGCCCAGCCACCGTCCACTGTGCTCACCCGGCGGGAGCGGCAGGTGGTGGCGCTGGTGGCGGCTGGGCGTACCAATCGGCAGATCGGTACCGCGCTGGGGATCGCCGAGAAGACGGCCGAGGTCCACATCCACCATGTGATGACCAAGCTGGACGCTCGCAACCGGGCCGAGGTGGCCGCGTGGGCGGTACGCCAGGGCCTGCGGGACCCGTCCGGATGAGGCCGAGGTGGCCGCGTATCCAGCCGGCCCCGGATAGGGGATTTCCCCAATATCGCGGCCTGGCTCCGCGCCGGTAGACACGGGGTAACCGGCCAGAGTATGCCGGCTCCCGAAGGGACTGCCTTGCCATGACAACAGCGACGCAGCACGGCACCTCGTACGAGGTGGAGGGTCGGCTACTCGAGGTGTGCAATTGCAACGCCATCTGCCCCTGCTGGGTGGGGCTCGACCCCGACCTCGGCACGTGCGACTCGATTCTGGCGTGGGCGGTCGACCGCGGCACGGTGCAGGGCGTCGATGTCTCCGACCGCGTCGTGGGCCTGTCCGTGCACATTCCCGGCAACGTGCTGGCTGGCAACTGGAAAGCCGTCGTGTACGTCGATGACCGTTGTTCGGAGCAACAGCAGGAGGCTCTGCTCAACGTCTTCACCGGAAAGCTCGGTGGTGCGATCGCCGACCTCGCCGGCTTGATCGGCGAAGTGATCGCGGTGGAGCGCGTACCCATCACCTGCACCGTTCAGGAAGGACAGGGCGTACTGACGTTCGGCACCATCGCCGAGGCGCGGCTGAGCGGGTTCAAGGGCGCGACCGGTGCGGCGACCACCCTGCTCGACTCGGTGTTCAGTACCATCCCGGGCGCGCCGGCGTACCCCGGCACCGCCAGCCTGTTCCGCCGTACGGAGTCGCACCACGGCCTGGCCGACGTGGAGGTCTCCGGGCGCAACGCGGTGCAGGGCTCGTTCCGGTTCGCGGCCTGACGTGTCCGTTTCGGCCGAGTCGACCCTGGCACGCGACCCGGCACCCATGCTGTGGGCGGTGGCCACGCTGTGCTGGACCGCGACCACCGTCCTCGCGGTCAGCGGTGGCCACGAGGGGCATCACCATGATGCGGGATCGGTACCGTGGTGGCCGGCTCAGATCGGGACGTACACGGTGACCTGGGTGGTCATGGTGGGCGCCATGATGCTGCCGACGACCGTACCGATGGCCAGGCTGGTCGCGTCGGTCACGGCGCGCATCGTCGATCCGGCGCCGGTACTGTCCGCGCTCTACGCCTCGTACTTCGCGGTCTGGTCTGCCTTCGGGTTGGTCGCGTTCGTCGGCGACCTCGGCGTGGGTCTGGCCACGAACCGTTGGTCCTGGTTGGCTGAACATCCCGGACTGCCGCTCGCCGCCACCCTCGCGCTGGCCGGCGGTTTCCAGTTCAGCCGGCTCAAGGACCGCTGCCTGACCGCGTGCCGTGACCCGATGAGCATGCTGTGGCGCCACTACCGGCGCGGGTTGGCCGGTGCGTGGCGGCTCGGCACCCGGCACGCGCTCAGCTGCCTGGGCTGCTGCTGGGCGCTGATGCTCCTGCTGTTCAGCGTGGGGGTTGCGAGCATTGTCTGGATGCTCGCGCTCACCGCGGTCATGGTGGTGGAGAAGACCACCCGTTGGGGTGCGAGAATGAGTGCACCGGTGGGCGTTGGTCTGCTCGCGGCGGCCGGACTGGTCGCGCTGGGCACCTTCGGCATCGGGCCGGTCACCGGCCTGGCCTGAGACGGAAGTGCCAAGCCGTACGGCGACGTAACCACCCCGCCCCGCGCGCGGTCGACGAAAGCCCGTCAGTGGTGTTGGCCCTGGCGGCCGAGGGTCTCCACGGGAGTTGCGCCGGGGCGGGTCCATTGCGGCACCGGCCGGCTGGTCGGGCCCCAGGCGGCGACGCCGTCGGCGTCCGTGCGCCAGTACCAGCAGATCGGCGCGCCATGACCGCCGACCGGCGCGTCGGTCTGAGGGGCCTCTGGCCAGCCCTCGGGGTTGTCCTCCCACGCCTCGCGGCGGCCGTAGGGCGTCATGTCGAGCAGGCCGAGGGATCCGTTGATCGGCTCGTTACCACGGCCCGTCGTGGAGTAGGTGAGAAATGCGCGGTCGCGCTCGCGCAGGAAGCAGGCGATGTAACCCATGCTGCCGCCGACCGGTGGCGCCACATCGCGCACCGAGTACCAGGGCTGGGTGTAGCCCATGAACTCTACGTACGCAGCCACTTCGTCCCACCGGCCCGAGGTCAGGATGGCGAACGAGACGCCGCGGGCGTTGAGGTAGACGGCGTCCTTCAGGTGCCAGGCCGTGGTCGTGCAGCCCTCGCACTGCCCTTGGTGCGGCGCGCCGTCGTACCACATGTGCTGGTAGACCACGAGCTCGTCGCGGCCCTGAAAGAGGTCCAGGAACGGGACCGGGCCGGCGGAACCGACGACCTCAACCGTCGCGTCGAACCCCACCATCGGCAGCCGTCGGCGGGCCGCGGCGATGGCGTCGCCCTCGCGGGTGTGGGCCTTCTCGCGGACCAGAAGCTCGTCCCGGGCGGCCTGCCAGGTGGCCAGGTCGACAACGGGCGGGCGGCCGGGCAGTGTCCTCGTCATGGTCTCCTCCGTGGTGTCGGGTGGCGGCCAGCGGCGTAGGCCGTCCTATTACCCCAAAATAGATGCGCGACCCGGCCGAAAAAGCGCGGGGCCGGGCGCCCGATCGCCGCGCGCCCGGCGCGAGAGATACTCGGCTGAGGACGCCGGCCGACCAGGAACCGAGGACAGTCATGATCGACGACCGGACGAAGCACGGCCGCCAGCTGCGGCGCCTGCGGGCGGCCGCTCGGCGGTGGAGTGTCCTGGCCGGCACACTCGTCGGGGCTGCGGCTATCCTCACCCCGTACGAAGGACTCAGCGTGGGCGACGCCGGCTGGACCGCGGCGGCCGGTGGCTCGGCGGTCCTGGCCGCTTGGCGCTGGGCGGACTACCGGGCGTTCGTCGCGCGGCCCGTGCCGACGGCCGATACGAACCGGGTCTCCGCTCGGGTCGAGGCGTTCCTGGGCGGCGTGCCCTGGGGACGGGAGCTCTTCTCGGGCCTTCGCCGCCACGTCGAGCGAGGCCCGCTGCGTGGCTGCGCCGTTGCGCCCGGCTGGGCCCGGCTCGACCGGGCCGCCGCCATCCTCGCCAACCTCACGCCGCCCCCGAGCAGCCCCGCTGAGACCGCCATGCTTGAGGCCGTCGCGGCCGAACGGGGCCTACGGCAACTGGCCAAGCGGGCGGCCGGACTCGAGCGGGGACGTTCATATGTCGGGCAACACGAGTCCTTCGACCGTTCACTCACCGCGCTGGTCTCGCAATTCGAGCAGGGCGTGCAGGCATACGAGGATCTGGTTGGTGCCGCGGTGGCCTGCGCCGTTGAGGAGGGCCGCACGACCACGGACCACCATTCGCTGAGCCGCCTGACCGAGGCCGCCGATCTCCTGCGCGGCATCGCCCAGGGGTTCGCCGAACTGCGCCCGGATGACCGCCTGGCGGCGTGACCGCCGGCCGAGCGGTCCACCCGACGGGGACAACGGGCGCCTGGAATGCCGAGAACAATCACGCCTTAGGCTCGCGGGGTGACGCGGCCGGAGGACGGAGGATGGCGGGACTGGCACGAGTGGTACCGGAGGGGCTACTGGTCGAGATCGACCCGGAGCTGGCGGAGCGTGGCCGGGCCGCGCTGTGGTCGGGCCTTGACTACCTGGTCGGCGACGCTGCCCGCACCGACAACTACCGCGGTGCGGTGCCGGCCGATCTGGTGCTTGCCTGCGGGATCTTCGGCAACATCAGCGACGACGACATCGCCGCGACCGTCCGGGCCATGCCCACATTCCTGGCCGCCGGCGGAACCGTGACCGGCTCACCACCACACCGCGGCCGCTGCCCGAGAGCGAGCATCTGTTCACGTTCGTGCGCTGACTATGAGCCGAGGTATTTGAGTACGGCCAGTGACCGGCGGCGGCGCCCATGGCGACTGCGCCGCCGTGATGCCTGAGCCGGCCACGCGCGTACCCGCGCACATCTGGCCCGAGCGATGGGCGTCGTTAATGGTTTGTCGGCTGCCAGACGCTCCGACGATGATGCGGCCATGGCCACGACCCGCCGCGCCGACATGTTCATCGATCTCAAGGACGACCCGCGGGAGAACGGACCGACGTTGGGCGACGAGCGCACGACGCTGGTCGAAGCCCTGCGCGGTGCCCGCCTCACGGTGGAGATGAAGTGCTCTCGCCTCGACGCGCAGGCCATGGCGCGGCGTTCGGTCGAGCCGTCCACGATGTCGCTGCTGGGGCTGGTCCGACACCTTGCCGAGATGGAGCGTAGGGCGTTTCGGGAGTTGATGGCGGGGCAGGACGTGTCCCCGCTGTTCTGCTCCGACGCCGACCCTGACGGTGACTTCAATGGCGCTGTTCCCGACCCCCACGTGGTTGCCCAGGCGTGGGATGCGTGGCGGGCGGAGGTGGGTTTCGCGACGCGGTTTGTGGCCGAGGCGCCCAGTCTCGACATCACCGGCGATGACCCCCTGAACAAGCACGGCAGTGGTGGCGGGCCGATGTCGCTGCGCGAGGTACTGGTCGGAATGATCCACGAGTACGCCCGCCACCTGGGTCACGCCGACCTGCTCCGCGAACGGATCGACGGGCGCATAGGCCAGTAACCCAGCCACAGAGCCCGACGCGTCCGGGTCGCCAACCCGTTTCGCGAGCCGCTGCGAGACCAGGAGAGACCGGTCCGTCCGAAGCTGTGCCGCTGGTTCGCGGTGGCGTTCGAACTCGGCCGCGCAGTCGCCGGTCAGGCCGAGAGCTGGGCCACCAGGTGCTCGGCCTCGGCGATCTGATAGGCGGTCGGCGAGAAGCACCGCATGCGGGCGTCGCGGGCGCTGAGCGCCATGGCCAACGCCGCCGGTCGGTCGCGATGCGCCAGGATACGGGCGAGGACCAGCATCGGCCGGCCGGCGTCGACCCGGCGGTAGCGACGAGCCATGACGAAGGCGAGCCGGGCTTCGCACTCGGCTTCGCGATGGCGTCCCAGCAGCGACAGCGCCTCGGCCCGCAGGAACTGGCCGCGCAACGCCTGCTCGGTGTGGACACCGGCGCGGCGCCATTCGTCGTCGACCAGCCCGTCCGCCACCGCCAGCGCGTCGGCGGCGGTGCAGCGCGCACCGGGCCCGGTGCTCCGACGCGCCTCGGTGACCAGGAGGCAGCCGAGCACCCGCCGGGCTCGCCAGGTGAACCCGTGGTCAGCACCGTGGGCGACGGCCCGGCGGCCGACCTCGAGCTCGATCAGCTCGTGCGCGCGGGCGAGGTCGGCGTCGGCGTCAAGTTCGTCGATGCTCGGGTCGAGCGAACCGAACCGCCCGCGATCGAGCAGCGCGAACGCGTGCTCGGCTCGGGCGACCCCCGTCCAATCGTCGCCCACCCGAGCAAGAGCCCGCGCGTGCAGCTCATCGTGGGTCAGCTTCACCACATGGTCGAGGTCGCCGGGATGCCCGCGGCGGCTGACGCTGCGGGTGTACCGGGACCGGATGGTCATCAGTGTCGGGTCGAACTCGTGCAGCGAGATCCGGGCCTGCTCGAGCAGTTCGGTCCAGGCGTCCACCGACGCCTGCACCGGCTGGCACCGGGCGACCGCCTCGACCCGGTGACACTCGATCCACAACGTGAGGTGGTGGCCGCCGCCCAGCTCCCGCCGCGACACCTCGAGCAGGGATTGCAGCTGGCCGGCATCGCCGTCGGTGGCGAGCAGGGTGTGCAGCCGCGCAATGATGGTGGCCTCGGGTTCGGTGGCGGTATCCATGTCACACCAACATCCAGGCCGCGTCGCGCATGAGGGCCGCGGCGAGTTCCCGGACCGACGTCTGCGTGGGCGTCACCCGGTGTGCCTCGCGGGTCATCGCGTAGATCTGCTCGGCCAACCGGTCGAGCACGGCGTCGGCGGTGCCGGGTCCGCCGGTGGTGGCCAGATCGATGCGGGCACCACCGGGAAGGCCGCTGGCGATCTCGGCGGCCGTGCCACCCGCCGCTGAGATCGCGTCGGCGAGAAGGCTGAAGGCGCGGGTGGCCGACACCTGGCCCCGCCGCACCAGCACCAGATCCTCGACGGCGCACACCGGCGGGGCGTGGTCGAGGGCGGCGGCGAGCGGCGCCTCCCGGCGCGCCCACGCCGCCACCACCGACAGCAGCGACTCAGCCATCGCCGATCCGCCGCGCTCCGGATCGGCAGCGTGCTGATCCAGCCAGCCTTGCCGGTACGGCCAGAACGACCACACCTTCGCTTCGTCGATGAGCTGTTCGATCGCGCTCTGGCGCCGGTAGCAGAGAACCAGCTGGGTCGCGTTGTCGTCACCGCCGGCGAGAAAGTCCTTGATCAGCGGATGCTTGGCGTGCGGGCCGGCGACGTCGTAGAAGGTGCTGCGGCTGCCCTTGGGGCGCACGGCGCTCACGATCATCTGCCAGCTCAGGACGCGCGGCGCAACCGTGGCCAGCAACTCGATGGCGGCCCGGTAGTAGGCGGTCTTGGTGCGCCAGTGGCTCTTCTCGTCCGGGCGCTGGCCGATGAGCCGGGATCGCCAGCGGGCCACTGTGGTGGTGTCCAACCCGGACAGGGCGGGTGGTGACGACACGGCCGGTCCTTCCTTCCTCGTCGGTGCGGGCCGAGCCCGGGTACGGTGCAGCCCTGCATTGGTGCCCCGGTGGGGGAGCCGTCTCGAAGTCTTGTCCACGTCGCCGGTGCTTCTCATCCCGTGTTTACGTGTTCTCGCGTCCGGTGAACCGGTCCATGACCGCTTCCCAGTTCTCCGGCGGTCGATCATCGCGCCAGGCCACGTGCTGATCTGGGCGCACCGCCACCAGGTCGCGCTCCCAGCACGCGCGTACCGCGGCGTCATCCACCGCGAGGTGGGTCATCGGCACCCCGCGCCGTTTCGCCTCCTTCACCAGCGGCTCGCCGTCGCCGCAGCCGGAGAGGTCGACCAGCGTGAAGCCGGTGCCGAACTGGTCGAAGAGCTGGCTTCCGTTGGCCAGGCGGACCGCGGGGGCGCGCGCGCCGGGCCAGGTGGTCGCGACGATGGCGCGCCAGTTCCACGGCGGCGCGGCACCGTCCTCGGCGCAGATCACCGGCGAGTCCCGGTAGCGGATGCCGAAGTGGACGCCGAGATTGTCGACGTGGTGCAGGTCCTGTTCGAGGATCCCGGCGAGCGCCTCGGGAGCGGCGCCGGCCGCGCAGAGCCGGCGAAAGCGCGCCCACACCTCGACCAGGTCGGCGCAGAGCTCGCGGTGGACAAGAGCGACCGACCGCCGCTCGGCCTCATAGCTGTCCAGCAGTCCGGGACCACCCCATCCGCTGACCACCGCGGCCAGCTTCCAGCCGAGGTCGACGGCGTCGCCGATGCCGGTGTTCGCGCCGTGCCCGCCGGTCGGGTAGAACTGGTGCGCCGCGTCGCCGACCAGGAAGACCGGGCCCTTGCGGTACGCCGTGGCCACCGCGAGCGAGCCTTCCCATTGGGCCACGCTGAGGACCTGGTCGACGGTGAAGTCGACGCCGAGCCGCTCCCGGATGAGCGCGACCGGATCCGCGGTCAGCGGTTCGTCGGCCGGGATGGGCAGGCTGGCGGTCCAGGCGTCGTCCTCGTCCCGGGAGACCAGGGTGACGCCCTTCGCCGCGATGGTGACGAAGGCCCGCCCGTGCCGGCGTAGGACCGGATCGCGGCTACGGAAGTAGACCGAGCAGTGCTGGGTCGGTTCTCCCCGTTCGTCCATCGGGATCTCCAGACACCGGCGCACGGTGCTGCGGGCCCCGTCGCAAGCGGCCAGGTAGCGGGCCGCGATCGCGTGCCGGGTGTTGCTGACCGCGTCCACGACGGTCGCCACCACCCCGTCGCCGTCGAGGCGGACGTCGGTGAACGTCCAGCCCTCCCGCAGGTCGATCAGCGGGTGGCGCCGGGCGGCGTCGCGGACCAGCCCCTCCAGCAGCGAGCCCTGCACCCGTTGGTACGGCTCGACCGGCGCGGTGCCGTCGTTCACGGCCGCGAATCGTTGCCGCATCGTGGTCACCGACGGGTGATGCCAGACCAGCACCGGGGGCTCGTCGAAACCGCGGGTCCAGACGAAGTCGGTCGAATGCTCCGGGTCGATGCCACGTTCGCGGATCGCGGTGGCGAGTCCGAGCCGGCGCAGCAACTCCATGCTCCGGCCGGTCAGGTAGTCCATCTTCGGGTGCTGCGACGGCCACATCGAGCGCTCGACGACGATGCTCGCGACACCGTGGCGGGCGAGCTCAAGCGCCAGCACCGAACCTACCGGGCCGGCGCCGACCACCAGGACGGGCGTGCTGCCAGTCTGCACGGCCACCTCCGACTCCGTCGCGCCGCGGCGCGGTGTTGGGCTGTCACGCCTCAGCGTGCCGACCATCTGGACTCTGGGCATGACGTGCTTACGCGATATCCGCCGCGTGGCCGGCGACCAGCCGAGCCAGCTCCACCCTGCTCTTGATCGAGAGCTTGTCGAAGATGTGCCGCAGGTGGCTGTCGACCGTGTGGTGCGACAGGAAGAGGCGCTCGGCCACCGCCCGGTTCGTCAACCCCTGGGCGACCAGCGCGGCCACCGGCCGCTCGGCCTCGCTCAACCCGGCGAGCGGGGAGGCGTCCGCGGCCGGCGGGTCAGCCGGACGCCGCCGCGATCCCAGCCGCTTGAGCTGGCGCTCCAACCGGGTCGTGGCCTGGCGCGCGCCGCAGCGGCTGTACTCGTCGAGGGCCGACTCCAGCAACTCGACGGCGCGACCGCGGCTGCCGGCGCGGTACTCCGCCTCGGCTGCATCGGCCGTGGCCGCCGCTCGGGCGAGTGGTCGGGGGCTGTCCCGGTAGCACTGCACCGCCAACCGCAGGGCCTCGATATCGGTGCGCAGCAGCCCTTCCGCGTGCGCCGCCGCGCCGGCGAGGGAGGCGACGCCGGGGTTGCGCTCGGTGAGGTACCGGGCCGCACCGACGGTCGCCTCAGCCCGGGCCCGCGAACCGGCCGCCAGCGCGATCCGTACCAGCGCCGGGGCGCACCCGGGATCGTTGGTGAGCAGGAGGAGTCGCTGCGGAAGATCGTCGTAGAGCTCGGCCAGCGTGCTCATCGCCAGTTCCGGCTTGCCCTCGGCATCCTGGAGCACCGCGATCGTCCATACCACGTCCTCGGGCGCGGCGGTGATCCCGTCCGCGACCAGCCGGCGCATCCGGCGCAGGTGCTCGCGCGCGAGCGGCAGCTGGCCGCGTACCACGGCGAGCCGACTGAGCAGTCCCAGCAACGGCACCGCCAACTGGCGGGCGGTGAGCTGCTCGGCGATGCGTACCCCCGCCTCGGCCTCGGCCACCGCCTCATCGAGCAGGCCCATCCCGGTGGACGCGGACGCGTGGTAGAAGTGCCACAGCGGCTGCGACCATGCGGTGCCGAGCCGATCGGCCTCCTTGCGGCCCACCGAGTACGCCAGTCGCGCCTCATCCAGTCGGTCAATGGCGGCCAGGGCGCCACCCAGCCAGATTCGCGGGTGGCGGTGGCGCGCCTCGCCGCCGACCTCATCGGCGAGGTCGACCGCGTGCCGGGCGTGCTCCAGGGCATCGTCGAGCCGGCCATCGGCACGGGCGACCACGCTGCGGGCGGCGTCGCCGAAGACGGTGGCCGAGAACTCGTGCGCGGCCTGACCGAGCCGGCGGGCCTCCGCCCCGGCCCGGTCGGCCCCGGCCATGTCACCCACGTAGAGCAGCGCGTGTGCCGCGATCGCATGCAGGCCGGCCCGGATCGCGTCCGGCACGCCCGGCACCGCCAGTCCGCGGCGCGCATACTCCACCGCGGCCTGGTTGTCTCCGGCATGCTTGAGCGACTCGGCCAGGCCGAGCAGCAACCTCGCCTCGGTCGGCGGGTCCAGCCGGGCCTGTAGTGCGGCCCCGCCGAGCTCGGTCGCCTCGGCCAGCCGGGCGGCCGAGGCGAGCAGCCCGACCGCGTCGGCGCTGAGCCGGGCCCGCTCCGGGTCGTCGTCGCCGAGCAGCCCGACCGCCCGCACGAGCAGATCTGCGGCGGTGCCCGGCGCCCGCCCGGCCACCTCGGCGGCGGCGGCGCCCAGCACGTCGACGGCGGCCCGGTCCCCGGTCTCGCCACTGCGTAGGAGGTGGTCGGCGATCTCCGCGGCGGAGCAGCCCTCGGCCCGCACCACGGCGGCCGCCTCCCGGTGCATCGCCGCCCGCGCCGGGCCCGGCAGGTGGTTGTAGACCGCTTGCCGGAGAAGGTCGTGGGCGAACGTGAGCCGGGTGTCGTCCTCGACCAGCACTCCGGCGCCGAGCGCCTCGTCGGCGGCGCCCATGAGCTCCAGCGCGGCCCCGCCGGCCAGGCTCGCCGCGGCGTGCAGGGTGAACGGCCGTCCGAAGATCGCACCGGCCTGCAGGAGCCGCCGGGCGGCGACCGACAGGCCGCGCAGGCGTTGATCTACCGCGGAGAGGAAGACGGAGGGCAACTCGTCGCCGACCACGGTCGCGGTGCCGCCGTTGATGAGGATCTGGCCGGCCGAGCGCAGCGCCCCCAGCCACTGTTCCAGCAGGAAGGGGTTGCCGCCGCCCCGGGTCGCCAGCGCCAGCACGGTGGCATCGGCGGTGGCGCCGAGCGCGTGCGAGCACAGCTGGCTGACTCCCTCGTCGTCCAGCGGTCCAAGGTGGACCTGCTCGGCGCTCTCCTCGATCAGCCAGTCGATGGTGTCCTGCACGGCCGAGGGGGGCACGCTGCGGCGAGCGAAGAGCCACCGCAGCGGCGATGAGGCCAGCGCCGGCACCAGGGACCGCAGCGCCAGCACACTGAACTCGTCGGCCCACTGCGCATCGTCGATGGCGACCAGCAGCGGCCGTTTCGCCACGAAATCTTCCAGGATCTGGCCCAGCCGGTCGATGTACCAGAACCGGTCGGCGTCGTGCTCGCGGAGGTCGCTGAGGTCGATGACATCGGGGCGGCACCGCTGCAGTGCGGTGACGAGTGTGGTCAGCGGCGCCACCCGGTCCAGTTCGGTCGCCCGCCCCGGCGCCACCGCGATCCCGGCCCCGGCCGCCTCCGCCACCGCGAGATCGACCAGGCGGGTCTTGCCGATGCCCGCCGGGCCGGTGAGCACCAGGCAACCGCCGGTGCCGGCCGCGGTGGCGGCCAGCGCCGCCCGCAGCGCCGCGACCTCGCGGTCCCGGCTGACCAGGGGGAGTGCCGCTGTGGTCACGAGGGCACTCCTTCCCGGTCGGGGCGGCCGCGGCTGGATCGGCGCGGTATCGGTCGGGGTAAAACGACCGATCCCATCACCTTAGGCACTCAGGCCGACCCGGTCGCCGGTCGGGCTGGTGGCGATGCGTCACAGAACGGCTCCGAAGCGTTGACCAGATGGTTGACCTTGGTCCGCGCAACGGCCAGCGGGGCCCGCCACCCGGAGGCGCCGGGCTGACCGGCCGGGGAACCCAGCAGGGCCAGCAGCGCCTCGGTGAGCAGGGCCGGGCCCCGCTCGGTCAACACCGACTCGAGGTGGAACTGCATGGACCAGAACCGAGTCGCTGACCCGGCGGCGCTGCGCAGCGCGTACACCTCGCCGGTGCCCGGATCGCGGCTGACCTGCACCTCGCCGCCGGCGCCGCAGATCCGGTCGGCGTCGGCGTAGGCCGCGAACGTGTGGTAGCAACCGACCCGCTCCGGCCGGCCGAATAAGTCGATCTCCAGTCGCTGGCCCTGCGCCGGGGTCTCCCGCCGGCGCACGGGCATACCCAACACTCCACACAGGACCTGGTGGGACAGGCACACCGACAGGAACGGCTGGCGGCGGCCCAGCAGCTCGGTGGTGAACCGGGCCAGGACGGCGATGCGCGGATCACGTTCGTCGCCCGGGTCGCCGGGGCCTGGCCCCAGAATGACCGCGTCATAACCGTCGAGGGCCGGCGCCGCCCGGTACGGCCGTACGGTGGCCCGCGGCCCGAGCGAGCGGACCTGTTGGGCCAGCATCTCGGTGAACGCGTCCTCGGCGTCGATCACCAGTACCCGGCGGCCGGCGAGCGCCGGCACCGGCGTCGCCCGCCGTCCCGGCGCGGCCAGCCAGAACGGCGACAGGGTGCGGTTGCGGGCCGCGAGCGCCCGGCGGACCCGGCGGTCGGTGGCCAGCCGCCGCGGTGGCGCCACCCACGCCTGCCCCGGTTCGCCGATCGCGGCCAGCACGCCGGCGAGCTTGGCCCGGGTCTCAGCCGCCTCGGCGCGCGAGTCGGAGTGCCGCACGATCGTCGCTCCGGCCCCCAGTTCCAGCCGGCCGGCGGCGTCGAGGTCGGCGGTGCGGATGAGGATCGAGGCGTCCAGGGTTCGCCCGGCGCCGTCCTGCCCGATCAGTGCGAGTGCGCCGCCGTAGTAACCACGGCCCCGTGGCTCGTGCCGGGCGATCACGCGGCAGGCGTTCTCGACGGGACTGCCGGTCACCGTGGGCGCGTACATCGTGCGGCGCAGAATCTCCCGCACGTCCAGCCGGGTATGCCCTTCGACCAGGTAGCCGGTGTGCGCCAGTCGGGCCATCTCGGTGAGCTGGGGCCCGACGATCCGGCCACCCAGCGGGCACATACCGGCCATCATCTTGAGCTCCTCGTCGAGCACCATGGCGAGTTCGTCGGTCTCCTTGCCGTCGGCGAGGAAGCGCAGCACCCCGGCCAGGTCGGGCCCGGCCGGCGGGTAGCGGTAGGTGCCGCTGATCGGGTTCATGCTGACCCGGCCGGCGCGCAGGCTGACGTGCCGCTCCGGCGTGGCGCCGACGAGCGTCCGTCCTCCACAGTGGACCACAAACGTGCAGTACGCCCCGCGCTCGCGCTGGAGCAGTCGACGGAAGATCGCCAGCGCCGCGGTCGGCGGATGGCCGGCGACGCTCGCCGTGAACGACCGGCGCAGCACGAAGTTGGAGCCCTCGCCCCGGCCGATCTCCTCATTGACGACCCGCCGGACCAGTTCCGCGTAGCCGCGGTCGCTCAGGTCCAGCTCGGCACCGGTGAGCCGCACCGGTTGGTCGGGCAGGCCGGCCAGCGCGTCGGTCACGCTGATCGTGGTCCGGCCGGTCACCCCGAGCGCCAGCATCGGCACCCCGTCGTCCCGACAGGCGAAACCCTTTTCGGCGAGCTGCCGGTACGGCATCAACACGGCGAGGTCGATCCGATCGTTGCCGGCGCGCACCGGTGGCCGCGCAGACCCGGCGGCGCGCAGCGGCGGCAGGGCAAGCTCGGCCAGCCGGACCACCACCCGTACGTCGCCGTGCAGCACGTCGACCGCGTCGGGGTCGGCGCTGTGGGGCCGGTGCAGGAGCGCGAAGCCGGGCGCGTCCGCCAGCGCGCGCAGCTCGGGCATCGTGCGCGGGCCGGCAACGAGCGTGGTCGATCTGGGCATGCGGCCTCCCCGGGGCGGTGGCAACGGCTTCCACGCTGGCACCGGCCGCATCGGCCGGCCACTACCTCTACGAGTGGTCGGCGAGCAGCGCACGGCGCCGCCACCGGTGCCACCGGGGGACTACTCGCAGCGGTAGTCGCCGGCCGGCCCAGGGACGGCGACTATTCACATGCATCCTGTCACAGATGGAGTCCAGTGTGGACACAGTCGTACAGAAGTATGGCGGCACGTCGATCGCCGCGCCGGCCCAGGTGCGGGGGGTGGCCGAGCGCCTCGCGCGAGACCACCGGGCCGGCCGGGCCACCGTCGTCGTGGTCTCCGCCCGCGGTCGGGCCACTGACGAGCTGCTTGAGCTCGCGGCCGCGGTCAGTCCGGTCCGACCGGCCCGCGAGCTCGACCAGCTGATGGCCACCGGCGAGTCAGCCTCCGCCGCCGTGCTCGCGCTCGCCCTGTGTGGACTGGGAGTGCCCGCCATCTCGTTGACCGGGCCGCAGGCCGGGGTGCTGGTGACCGGAGAGCACGGCGCCGGGGTGGTCGCCGCCGTCCATAGTGATCGAATCTGCGCCCAACTGGCCCGGGGCGTCGTCGTGGTGGTCGCCGGGTTCCAGGGCCTCAACGCCGCCGGCGACGTGGTGACCCTTGGCCGCGGCGGTTCGGACACGACCGCGGTCGCGCTCGCCGCCGCCCTCGGCCTGGACTCGTGCGAGATCTACACCGATGTCGCCGGCGTCTGCACCGCCGATCCTCACCTGGTCGAGGATTCGCGGCGGCTGGCCCACCTGCCGTTGGCGGTGATGACCGAGATGGCGCTCACCGGCGCCACCGTCCTGCACCCGCGAGCCGCCCTGCTGGCGGCCGCGCACGCCATCGACATCCACATTGGACACGCGAGCGGGTCGACCGGCGGCACGCTGGTGCACTCGACGCCGGCTGGGCTGGAACCCACCGAAGCGGTGGTGGCGGTGACCCACGACCTCGACGTGGTACCGGTCCGGCTGCGCTGTGGCGCCGGCTGGCCGACGTTCGCGGTCGAGGCGCTGGCCGTGCTGGACCGCCATGGCGCCACCGCCGGGGTGGTGACCGGCGGCGCGACCGGCGGTGGCCGGCTGGAGCTCAGGGTCGAGCAGCGGAGCCTGGAGGTGGTGCTCACCGCGCTGCGGCCGGTGGTGGCGGCTGGGGGCGGCGAGCTCGAGGTCGACCGGAACACGGCGATGGTGACCCTGGTTGCCTCGGGCCTGGCGCCGGACAGCCGGCACATCGGGCGGGCGCTGGCCCGCCTGGCCCGGGCCGGCATCGAGGTGGCCGGGATCCAGGCCGGCCGGCTGAGCGTGTCGCTGTTCCTGGCGCGCTCCCGGACCCGGGACGCGGTGCGACTACTTCACGACGAGTTCGGCCTGGCACAGGGCCAGGCCGGCGCTGACCAAAGGAGAGCGTTGTGTCATTGAACGAACCGTTCGGCCGCCGGGTACGCCGCCGCCGGCTCTACCGCCATGCCGCCGGCCGCCTGGTGCTGGCCCCATTGGATCATTCGGTGACCGAGGGGCCCATCGTCCGCGACGGCACGGTGGACGACCTCGTCAGCCAGCTCGCCGAGAGTGGTGTCGACGGGATCGTCGTGCACAAGGGCGCGCTGCGCCACCTCCGGCCCCACCTGTTCGACCAGCTGAGCGTGGTGGTCCACCTCAACGCCGGCACCGCCCGCGCGCAGGACCCGCACGCCAAGCGGATGGTGGCCGGCGTCGGCGAGGCGCTGCGACTCGGGGCTGACGCGGTGAGCCTGCAGGTCAACCTGGGCTCGCGCGATGAGGGCCGCCAGCTCGCCGACCTCGCCGCCGCCGGCCGGGCCTGTGATCGCTGGAACGTGCCGCTGCTGGCGATGGCGTACCCGCGGGGTCCGGGCATCACCGATCCGCACGACCCGCAGCTGGTCGCGCACGCGGTGACCGTGGCCGCGGAGCTGGGCGCGGACCTCGTCAAGACGGTGTTTCCGGGCAGCTCGGCGGCGCTGGCCGAGATCACCCGATGCTGCCCGATCCCGGTTCTCATCGCCGGGGGCGCACCGCGCGACGCCGAGCTGGACCTGTTCGCCCTGGTGGCGGCGGCGATGGCCGGCGGCGCCGGCGGCGTCGCCGTCGGGCGGGGGATCTTCCGGGCCGGGGACCCGGCGGCGACCGCCCGGAAGATCTCCGATCTGGTCCACGGCGACTACGAGCAGGCGACGATCCCGGGTGGCCCCCGATGAAACAGTCCTGGGTGGACATCAGCTCGGCCGGTGACCTGGCCCCGGCGATCTGTGCCGAGGCCGTGCACCTGCGGGTCGACGCGATCGTGGCCGACGATCCGGCGGCCCTGGCCGCACTCCCGCCGACCGTGACCCGGGTGCTCCTGGCCGCCGACGGCGAGCTGCCGGCCGAGCTCGGCGACGCCGACGTGGTCATCGTGGACACAGTCCGCGCCGGCGGGACGGCCGAGCTGGCCGGCCGCCATCCTGGGGTCGCGTTCGGGCGCCTGGTCGACATCGTCGACCGGGCCAGCCTGGACGAGGCGTGCCGCAGTGCCCGGGGCGAGGCGTACAGCGTGCTCCGCTTCCGCGATCCGACCAAGATCCCGCTCGAGATCGTGCTGGCGGCCCGGGCCGGGAGCAAGGGCTGTGTCATCACCGTCGCGGCCGACCCGGTCGAGGCCACCGTGCTCTACGGGGTGCTGGAGCAGGGTAGCGACGGCGTCCTGCTGGCCCCGTCCGCGGTCGGCGACGTGACCCGTCTGGTGGCGGCGGCCCAGGATCGTCCGGAAGACCTCGAGTTGGTCGAGCTGGAGGTCACCGCGGTCACCCCGGCCGGCATGGGCGAGCGCGCCTGCGTGGACACCTGCGCCATCCTGCGCCCGGATGAGGGCATCCTGGTCGGCTCGCATGCCCGGGGCCTCATCCTGGGCGTCAGCGAGACCCATCGCCTGCCGTACATGCCGACCCGGCCGTTCCGGGTCAACGCCGGCGCGGTCATGTCCTACACGATGGGGGCCGGGGGCCGCACCCAGTACCTGACCGAGCTGCATGCCGGCAGCCAGGTGCTGGTGGTGGACGCGAAGGGCCATACCCGACTGGTCACCGTCGGCCGGACGAAGATCGAGACCCGGCCGCTGCTCTGCATCGACGCGGTGTCCCGGACCGGCGTCACGGTCAACCTCATCGTCCAGGACGACTGGCACGTGCGGGTCCTGGGACCCGGCGGTGCCGTGCTCAACTCCACCGAGCTGCGCCCGGGCGACCTGGTTCTGGGCCATCTTCCCGTCGGCGACCGGCATGTCGGCTACCCCATCGACGAGTTCTGTCTCGAGCAGTGATGTCACCGATCTTCGACTTTCACGCCCGGCTCGGACCCGGGACCGTTCCGTCGGCGCTGCTGACCAGCATGGATGCGGCCGGAATCGCGCGGGCAGCCGTCTGTGCGGGCTGCGTCGTCGACCTCGACCAGCTCTCCGCTCAGATCGTCGATGGCGGCCGGCTCGACGCCGGCGCCGACAACGCCGCCGTCCTCGCCGCCTGCGCCGGCTCCGGCGGCCGGCTCGTTCCGTTCTTCTTCGCCAACCCGTTCGATCCGGTGGCCGATTACCGCCGGGTCGCCGGCGACTACCGCGGCCTCGAACTGTCACCGGCCGTGCACGGCGTCGCCCTCGACGACCCGCGCACGCTGGCGCTCGTCGAGGTGGCCGAGGCGGCCGGGCATCCGGTGTACCTGGTGTGCCTCGGCCGGCCCGGCGCCCGCACCGCCGACCTGCTCACCCTGGCCCGCTCGTTTCCCGACGTCGCCTTTGTGTTCGGCCACTGTGGATTCTTCGGCATCGACACGTGCTCGATCGGCCAGATCGCGCCGCAGACCAACATCCTGGCCGAGACGTCCGGCTGCTTCACCGCGGTGGCCCGGGTCGCCATCGAGCGGCTCGGGCCCGACCGGGTGCTCTTCGGCACCGAGTACCCCTTGCAGCACCCCGGCGTCGAGCTGGCGAAGCTGGCCGCGCTCGACCTCGACCCGGCCGCCCGGCACGCGGTGGCCTGGGCCAACGCGCATCGCATCCTGGGAGAGAGGCTGTCATGACCACGATCATCGGGCGCCGGCCACGACCGGAGCTGGGCGACTGGCGGGACTTCGCCGCGCTCGAGGCCCTGCAGGGCGAGCAGCTGACGCAGACCCTCGCCGCGGCGGCCGGCTCGCCGTTCTACCGCAACCGCCCGGGTGGGCCACCGCAGACCCCGGCTGACCTGGCGACGGCGCCACTGACCACAAAGGATGATCTGCGGTCCGCCTACCCGTTCGGGCTGCTCGCCGTCGGCCGCGACCGGCTGGCCACCTACCACGAGTCCAGCGGCACCACCGGGGTGCCGACCGCCTCGTACTACACCGACGAGGACTGGCTCGACCTGGCCGAACGGTACGCGCGCAAGTGGGTCGGCATCTTTCCCGCCGACACCTTCCTGGTCCGAACCCCGTATGCGCTGATGCTGACCGGGCATCTGGCCCACGCGGCGGCGCGGTTGCGCGGCGCCACCGTGGTGCCCGGGGACAACCGGTCGACCGCCATGCCGTGTGCCCGCGTGGTGCGGGCACTGCACGACCTGTCGGTCACGCTGACCTGGTCGCTGCCGACCGAGACCCTGCTCTGGGCGGCGGCCGCCCGGGCCGCCGGCTGGGATCCGCGATGGGACTTCCCGGCGTTGCGGGCCCTCTTCGTCGGCGGCGAGCCGCTCACCGAGCGTCGCCGGGCGCGGATCTCCGAGATCTGGGGCGTACCCGTGGTCGAGGAGTACGGCTCCACCGAGACCGGCAGCCTGGCCGGTCAGTGTCCACACGGCCGGCTGCACCTGTGGGCCGATCGCGCCCTGTTCGAGGTCTACCACCCGCAGACCGGACGCATCACCCCCGACGGTCGTGGGCAGCTGGTGGTCACCCCGCTCTACCGCGAGGCGATGCCGCTGCTGCGTTACCACATCGGCGATGAGGTCGAGGTCGACTACCGAGCCTGTGGGTGCGGGTGGTGCCTGCCGAGCGTGCGGGTGCTCGGCCGGGCCGGACACGCCTACCCGGTGGCCGGGGTGCCGGTCACCCAGGACCGGCTCGAGGACCTGGTCTTCGCCCTGCCCGCCCGGCACGGCGTGCTGTTCTGGCGGGCCCGGGCCGAGCGGGACCGGTTGCGGGTGCAGCTCGAGGTGGCCGACGCCCAGGCCCGGCCGGCCCGGGTCGAGCTGACCGCCGCGATCGCCGCCGAGCTCGCCGTCGAGGCGAGCGTCGAAGCGCTGCCCCTGGGGAGCCTGGTGCCGACCCGGATGCTGACGGCGAACCCGGATGTGGTCAAGCCCCGCAGCCTGTTCGGTCCGGACGAGGACTGGGACACCGCGCTGCGGTACATCTGAGGGGAGGGATCACCGATGCGGGTCGTGGTCGTCGGCGCCGGTATCGCCGGACTCACCCTGGCGGCGTTCCTTCGCCGGGCCGGCGTCGCCTGCACCATCTACGAGCAGGCGGACCGGCCGACCCAGGCCGGCGGCGGGATCCAGGTGGCGCCGAACGCGAGCCGCCTGCTGCACCGGCTGGGATTGGCCGACGCGCTCGCCACGATCGGTGTTGCGCCGGCGGCGATCGAGCTGCGCCGATGGCGCAGCGGCGCGCTGCTTGGGCGGACCGAGCTGGGCCGGGCGGCGCTCGCCCGCCACGGTGCGCCGTACTACGCCGTGCACCGCGCCGAGCTCCATCGGGTTCTGCTCGACCAGCTCGACCCGGCGGCTGTGGTCACCGGGCGGCGCTGTGTCGGCGTGCTCGAGCACCGCGACGAGGTCGAGCTCCGGTTCGCCGACGGCGCCACCGCCGTCGCAGATCTGGTCGTCGGGGCCGACGGCATCCACTCCGCGGTACGGGCGCTGCTCGCCGACGACCGGCCCCGCTTCTCCGGCCTGACCGTCTACCGTGGACTCATTCCGGCCGGGCGGCTGGCGTCGCTCACCGCCGATCCCGTGGTGCTCATCTGGCTCGGTCCGGGTCAGCACTGCGTGTGCTACCCGGTATCGGGCGGCCGGCTGAGCTTCGTCGCCGCCACCCGGCAGCGGTGGCCCACCGGCTCGCCCGGCGAATCCTGGACCGAGCCGGGGGACGTGGCTGAGCTGGTCCAGGCCTACCAGGGCTGGCACCACCAGGTTCGCGCCGTCGTCGCCGGCGCCGACACGGTGACCCGATGGGCCCTGCACGACCGGTCGGCCCTGACCCGGTGGCACACGCGCCGGGTGGCGGTGCTCGGCGACGCGGCCCATCCGATGCTGCCCGTCGGCGCGCAGGGCGCCAATCAGGCGATCGAGGACGCGGCCGCACTCGCCGCCGGCCTGCGCCGAGCGGACCCAGGCGACGTGCCGGCCGTCCTCGCCCGCTACCAACTCCTCCGGGCGCCGCGGCTGAGCCGGGTCGCCGCCTGGGTGCGGGCCAATACGGCCGACCATCACCTGCCCGACGGCCCGGGCCAACGTGACCGGGATCGCGCGCTGGCCAGGCGCGGACTATCCGATCAGGACTGGCTCTTCGGCTACGACGCCGAAGCCGCGGTGGCGGAGGTGAGCCGATGGCGGTAGCCCTGGTGACCGGCGCGGCCGGTGGTATCGGTGCCGCGGTGGCCGAGAGCCTGGCCACGGCGGGGACGGCGGTGGCACTGGCCGATGTGGCCGCCGACGAGCTGAGCCGGCGCTGCGATGAGCTGACCGGGCGCGGACACCGGGCGCGGGCGTACCGGCTCGACGTGCGCGACCGGCAGGCGGTGGACGAGGTGGCGGCTCAGGTGGAGGCGGAACTCGGTCCGATCACGGTCCTGGTCAACGTCGCCGGGGTGCTGCGGACCGGACCGGTGACCGAACTGACCGACGAGGACTGGGCCGCCGTCATGGCGGTCAACGCCACCGGAGTGTTTCACTGCTGCCGGGCGGTGGCCCGCCGGATGCGGCCCCGCCGGGCCGGCGCGATCGTCACCGTCGGCTCGAACGCCGCCGGCGTACCCCGGATGCACATGGCCGCCTACGCCGCCGCCAAGGCGGCCGCCACCCACTTCACCTGTTGCCTCGGGCTTGAGCTGGCCGGCGACGGCATCCGCTGCAACGTGGTCGCGCCCGGCTCGACCGACACGGCCATGCTGCGCTCGATGTGGACGGACGCGGACGAGACCGGTGCGGTCATCGACGGCTCGCCCTCGACGTACAAGGTCGGCATCCCGCTGCGCCGCCTGGCGCAACCCGACGACATCGCGGACGCGGTGGCGTTCCTGGTCTCCCCGCGGGCCCGGCACATCACCATGCAGGTGCTCTATGTGGACGGTGGCGCCGCCCTGCGGGCGTGAGCGCGGACAAGCGAAAGGAGTCGCAGTGGGCATTCCGACCATCCTGGCCTACCCGATGCCGGCGGCCGATGACCTGCCGGTGAACACCGCGGGTTGGCGGCCCCGCCGCGGGCGGGCGGCGCTGCTCGTGCACGACATGCAGCGGTACTTCGTGCAGACGTTCCCAGCCGGCGAGCCGCCGGTGACCGCCCTGCTCGCGAACGTCGCCCGGCTGTGCCGCGCAGCGGCCGCGTACGGCCTGCCGGTGATCTACACCGCGCAGCCGGGCGGACTGAGCCGGCAGCGGCGCGGCCTGCTCTTCGACCTGTGGGGCCCGGGCATGAGCAGCGCCGGGCAGCACCGCGAGATCGTGCCCGAGGTCGCCCCGGTGCCGGGGGACATCGTCCTGGAGAAGCTGCGCTACAGCGCGTTTCCCGGCAGCGACCTGGCCGGCATCCTCGCCCGGTGCGGCCGCGACCAGTTGATCGTGTGCGGTGTGTACGCACACATCGGCTGCCTGATGACGGTGTGCGACGCGTTCAGCCGCGACATCGAGGCCTTCCTGGTGGCCGACGCGGTGGCCGACTTCGGGCCGGCCGAGCACCGTCTCGCGCTGGAGTACGCCGCCCGCCGGTGCGCGGTGGCGCTGACCACCGACGACCTGCTGGCCCACCTCGCCGAGCCGGCAGGACCATCGGCCGCCGGGTCGACCCGGTCAGAAGGCGGCGATGCTCGCCGGGGCGCGCTCGGCCCGGGAGTAGGCGCGCAGCAGGGCGGTGGCGCCGTGGCGGCGGGTGGCGAGGCGGGCCAAGAGGTCGAGCACCGGCTCGAGGACGGCGGCGGGCAGCGGCGGCGTGGGTAGGCCGACGCTCACGGCCAGGTCATCGGAGTGCACCGCAATCTCCATCATGCGGGTGACGAGCAGGTCGTCGAGGCTCAGCGACCACGACCACCAGGGCAGGTGCACGATCCGGGTGCCGGACTCGGCCGGCAGGGCGGCGGTCAGCCGTGCCAGGGCCTCGTTCACCTTGACGGCAACGGCCTGCGGGCCCTGGCCGGCCGCGTCCTCGCCGCCGGTGAGGATCTGGGCGTTGGCGCCCTCGTCTAGCGGCGCACCGACCCACAGGCTGCGGGCATAGTGGTCGAGGAGCCCGACCGTTTCGACCGGCGGCACCGGCTCGTGCAGTGCCCGGTCGGCACTGAGCACCTGGCTGCCCAGGTGGGCGGCGAGCCCGCCGACGGTGAACCCCCGCAGAGCCGACGCCTCGGTCCACCGGTCGACCACGGCCGGATCACGAATGAGCGCCAGGGCGGAGCCGGCCGCCTCGACAAACGCCAAGCCGATTCCCGTCATGGATCACCACGCTAGCGCAGCTTGCGCGGCTCGAGCGAATGGTGCTATGAGCCTTCCCGACGACAGCCACAGCCCGGTACCCGAGCAGCGACCCGCCGACCTCGGTGGCCCGCAGGCGCCGAACCTGGCCGACGCCCACGCGCGCGCGTGAACATCCTGAAGTGAACCGCTCACCGGCGCGCCGCGCTCACCGCGGCGCCGAAGAGCGGACCCTGGCCCAGGGCGCAGCCGTGCCGGCGCAGCAGGTCCGCCTCCGCGTGCGTGCACACTCCCTCAGCTATCACCGTGACGTCCAGCGCGGTAGCCATCGCGATGATGCTGGTCACCAGCGATCGATGGCGCGGCGACGCGGCAATCTTCTCTACAAAGGACTGATCGATGGTAACCAGGTCGACCGGGGTGTGCAGCAGGTAGTTCGGCGCCGCGAGCCCGGTGCCGAAGTGGTCGACCGCCAGCCGGACACCGGCGGTGCGTAGCCGGACCAGCCGCGTCCACGCTGGATCGTCCGCGCGCGGTACGGCGTCCTCCGGCAGCTGGAGAATGAGGCGCCCGGCCGGTAGCCCGGCGCTAGCCAGGATGTGCAGCACGTGATCGGCGAAGCCGTCCGAGCGCAGCTGGCGGCTGCCGACGGCCACGCTCACGTACCCGGCCGTACCCAACGGCTTCGGCCACTGGGCCGCGTCGGCGATGGCGCCGGGCAGCAGCCAGTCACCGATCGGTCCGGCGAGGCCGGCGTCCTCGGCCAGGGCAAGCACCTGGGCCGCGGGCACCACCCCGGGGCCGGGTGGTGGCCAGCGCACCAAGGTGTCCCAGCCGACAACCGTGCCCCCGCCCAGGTCGACGACGGGTTGGTAGCAGCGGCCGAGCGCATCGCCGGCGACGGCGCGGTCCAGGGCGGCCCGCATCGCCATCCCGCCGGCCACCCGCACCCGGCCCGACCGCCGCCCGCCCAGATCCGGCCGGGTCACCCCGCTGCCGGCGAGCTCAGCGGAGAGCCCGGTCGCGGTGTCCACCTGCGTGGCGATCGCCGCGGTGCTCAGTGTGGCCTGCAGGGCCCGCGCGTACCCGTCGACGACCGCGGGGTCGACCCCGAGGAGCAGCACCGCGAACTCGGCCGGGCCGAGCCGGGCGGCCACGTCATCGGGTCCGGGCAGGCTGAGCAGGAGGTGCCGGGCGGTCTGCGCAAGAGCCCCCGATCCGGCTGACGGGGGGAGGGTCACGGCGACGGTCGCCACCGGCGGTCCGCCCCGGCGGGCCTGCGCGGTGGCGTGTCCGAGCCGGCGGGTGAAGTGCTCGAGGTCGGCCAGGTCCCCGAGTGGCTCGGTGCTGCGGGCCCGGGCCAGCCAGCGGCGTCGGCCGGCGACCGCGTCGGCGAGCCGGGAGGCGCCGGCGAGAATGGCCGCCAGACCGAGCAGAACTGCGAGCCCGGGCGCCGGCAGTGCGGTCCACCGCAGTCCCAGCACCAGCGGCGCGGCGAGGCATACCGCGGTGGCGAGGCCGAGCCGGCGGCGGGTGTACACCGCTTCGGCGAGCGGGCCGTCACCGTGGGGACTGCGCGCCAGAAGCGCGGCCGCGACCGCGGCCCCGAACGCCAGCGTGGCGAGTTCGGCCGGACCGGCCCGGCCGAGCACCGGCGGTGCCGGGATGAGCGCAATCACCAACCACCCGGCGCCGGTCGCGGCGAGCGCGATCAGCGTGGGGTTCAGCCGCCGTACCGTGAGCAGCTGTAGCACGAGCGCGACGACGGCGGCGCACGCCAGGTCCGTGGCCGGTCGGTGCCGGCCGCCGGCGGAAAGGGCCCACATGGACACCGCGATGGCGGCACTGAACCCGAGCAGGTCCGTCCACCGGGCGCGGTCACGAGCCGCGACGCCGACGCGCCCGTACCGGGCGAGGGCCGGGCCGAGCAGCGTGAGCTGGGCTACCGCGAGCGCGCCCGGGTCCGATGGCCCGGGGATCGGGACTGCGATCGCCACGGTCAGACCCGACAGGACGATCCCGTAACCAGCGACGATCAACCGCGCCGACATCAGCCCCCCTCGATCGGCGGAAACTGACTCCGGTCTATCACCGCCGCCGGCCTCTGCGCAGTCAGCGCAATGGATCGGGCGGAGAACCAGTCGACGAATTGACAAGCGTGCCTTCGTAGGCATCCCGCGGATCCGATGGCCGGGCGGCTAGACCACGGTGAACGAGCCGGTGGTGATCAACACCGGTGCGTGGGGGCCGATGCCGGTCACCGCCACCACCGCGAGCGCGACTGCAGCCAGCGCGGCGCCCTGGGCGACGGTCAGGCGGCTCACGGGTGATCTCCTCAACGCGGCGGTCCGGCGGCGGGGGATGGCGCCTGCGGCGGGTGGACCGCCGGGCCAGCCTACGGCGAGCCGCCGGCAACCGTCGGCCGACCTGGTTCAGGCGGCGCGCAGGTCGCCGCGCTGCCACGCCTGCGTGAGCACCCGGTTGAGCTGGTCGATCTGGGCATCCGTATGGGCGGCGGTGAGCTGGATGCGGAAGCCGACCTGGTCACGCGGCACCATCGGGTACGGCGCGAGAGTGACGTAGATCCCACCCGACCACAGGTGCTGGGCCACGTCGGCGAGATCCCGGCCGGGCGCCAGTGGCAGCTCGATGATGGGGGAGCCGCTGACGTTGGGCGTGGCCGCGCCGAGCGCGTGGATATGGGTGAGCACGCGGGCGCTGAGCCGGTAGAGCTTCGCCCGGATCAGGTCGCCGCGATCGGCGTTCACGTCCAGGCCGGCGAGCACGGTGGCCAGCGACGCAGTCGGTGACGGTCCGGAGTAGAGATACGGCGGCGCCGCGACCTTGAGCAACCGCTTCCACTGCGGCGGCAGTACGAGGAACGCGAGCAACGACGAGTACGCCTTGGACAGCGCACCGACGAGGACGATGTTCTCGTAGGTCTCGCCGGCGTGGCGGACAACGGCGTTGCCCCGCATGCCGTACGGCGACGTCTCGTCCGGGCGGCGTTCACCCAGGACGCCGAAGCCGTGGGCGTCGTCCAGATAGAGGGTGGCGTCGTTGTCCCGGCACAGCCGGGCCAGGGCCGCCACGTCGGGCAGGTTGCCGGTCATGCTGTTCACGCCGTCCAGGCAGACCAGGCGGCCGAGCTCGGCCGGCGAGCGGTGCAGGTCCTCTTCCAGGCGCCCGAGGTCGTCGCTGTCGAAGCGGACCAGTTCGGCACCGAGGCCCCGCGCGTAGAGGCAGGCGTCGTAGATGGTCTTGTGCGCCTGGCGGTCGAGGAACACCGTGCCCGGGCCGACCAGGACAGGGAGCACCGACATGTGGATGAGCGTCACCGTCGGCAGCACCAGCACGTCCGGCGCGCCCAGCAGCTCGGTCAGTCGTTCCTCGATCTCCGGGTAGAGGCGCGGGTTGCCCAGCAGCCGCGACCAACTCGGATGGGTTCCCCACCGGTGCAGCTGGTCGGCCACCGAGTCGATGATCTGCGGGTCGAGGTCGAAGCCGAGATAGTTGCAGGACGCGAAGTCGACCAGCCAGTGCTCGCCGATGCGAATGCTACGCCCGTCGATCTCGTCGATGACCGCGTCATACATGGGGCCTTCGGCGAGCAGGCGCGCCAGCCCGCGCAGTCGCGGCTGGGCGTGGGCGTCGCTGCCGGGCGAGAGGTGCCTGAGCATGATGGCCTGCACTCCTCACGCGCGCGCCGTGGCGGCCTGCTCGGCCCGCAGCCGCCGCCGCGCCGCATCGGCTGCCATCGGGGGGGAGTAGAGGAAGCCCTGCCCGTACGGGCAGCCCATGCTCACCAGCAGGTCGCGGTCGCCCGGCCGCTCGATCCCTTCGGCGACGACCTCGAGGCCGAGCGTGTGGGCCAGCCGGACGATGCCCTCGACCAGGGCCCGCTGCTGCGGCGATGACTCCATCGAGTCGATGAAGGACTTGTCAATCTTGACCACGTCGATCGGCACCTGGCGCAGGTAGCTCAGCGACGAGTAGCCGGTACCGAAGTCGTCGATCGCGACCCGGATGCCGATGTCGCGCAGCGCGGTGAGGTCGTGCCACACCCGCTCGTCGTCGCGCAGCAGCAGGCTCTCGGTGATCTCCAGCAGCAAGCGGTCGGGGGGCAGGCCGGTGCGCTCCAGCTCCCGGCGGATCGTGTCGATGAGACCGGGTGTGCGGAACTGGCGCACCGACACGTTGATGCTCAGGTACGGCGCCCGGTGGCGGCCATCGACGCCGGACCAGGAGGTGGCATCGTCGATCGCCTTCGTCATTGCCCACGCTCCGATGGGGACGATGAGACCGCTGTCCTCGGCCACGTCGATGAATGCGGTCGGGCCCACGGTGCCCCGGATCGGGTCCTCCCAACGCAACAGCGCCTCGAAGCCGACCGTCGCGGCGTCGGCGAGGGAGACGATCGGCTGGTAGCGCAACGAGAAGTCACCGGCGGCCAGGGCGTGCTCCAGGGCCGAGCGCAGCGCCAGCCGCTCCACGACCGCGGTGTGCAGGTCCGACTGGTAGCGCCGCCAGCGGCCCTTGCCGGCGCCCTTCGCCACGTAGAGCGCAAGGTCGGCCTGGCGGAGCAGGTCCCCACTCGCCGATGCGTCCAGTGTGGTCGCCACCCCGATGCTCGCCGATGCGCTGACCAGGCTGGCGCCGAGCACGACCGGCTCGGCCAGCGTCCGGACGATCCGGTCGGCGACATGCTCCACATAGGACGGACTGGCATCCTCGATCAGCACGGCGAACTCGTCCCCGCCCAGCCGGGCGGCGGTGTCGCTCGGGCGCAGCACCGCGGTGAGGCGCTGCGCCACCGCGATCAGCAGCTGGTCGCCGGTGTCGTGCCCCATGGCGTCGTTGACCACCTTGAAGTCGTCGACGTCAACGAAGAGCACGCCGACGATCCCGCCGCTGCCGTGCGGTAGCGCCACCGCGCGCCGTACCTGGTCGGAGAAGAGCACCCGGTTGGCCAGACCGGTGAGCGGGTCGTGGTAAGCCAGGTCGGTGAGCTCCCGTTCCAGGCGCAGCTGCTCGGTGACGTCGCGCAGGGTGAACACGATCCCCCGGACCGTCGGCTCCTGTCGTAGGTCGCGGAAGGTGACCTCGACCAGCAGGGTGTCGCCGTCGGCGTTGCGGGTCGTCCATCGGCCGGTGCTCGGCCGGTCGACGCCGGCCCGGATCAGCGCCATCGCGGTGTTGGCTCGCTCGTGCTCCTCCGGTATGGGCAGGTCCTGGAACGGCAGGCCGACCAGGCGGCGGTCGCCGAACATCGTGGTCGCCGACGGGCTCACGTACCGGATGGTGTTGTCGTCGTCCACGATGACGATGACGTCGGCGGTGCTCTGCACCAGCGTCCGGAAGTACTCTTCGCTGTCCCGGCGGGCGATCTCGCGGTTGAGCGCGATCCGTTCCACCGCCAGCGCGGCTTCGGCGGCGAGCACCTCGACCGCGCCGCGGCGGGTGGCGAGCTGCTGGTCGTCGGCAGCGACCACGAGCGTGCCGACGACCGGGTCGCCCGAGATGGGTTCGTGCACCACGAGCGGACTGACCAGGGCGTAGTCGTACGGCTGGAACCGGCGCCCCAGCTCGCCGGTGCGCTGGAAGTGGGTGGCCGGCTCGCCGCGCAGCAGGGCGGCCCGGCGGACGCCGGCATCCATCCGGTCTCCGTTGAGGATCAGCCCGGCCTCGTGATCGTCGACGCCCTGGAAGAGCCGGTCGACCGCGGTGGCGACCACGCCGCGGACGGTCTCGACGTCGGTCGCCGAGACCAGCGCCGCCCCGGCCTCGCGCAGGCTGCGTTCGCGTTCGGTGGCCTGGCGGTGGCTGCGGACGACCCCGGCCAGCCGGAGCAGGACGAGCAGGAAGATGAGCGCCGACATCAGGGCGATCGGCACGCCGTCGATGTCGACCCCACGCAGCTCCTCCACCAGCAGGATCGCCGGTGCGACCAGTGCGCTGGCGGTGAGCACGCCCAGACGCACGCCGGTGATCTGGCTGTCCTGCACCACCCGGGGCTCGGTCAGCCCGGCCATCGACGGGTGGAGGGCCGCCGCCCCCCAGGTGGCGTAGAACACGATCCAGCCGAAGTCGACCGGCCCACCCATGCTCCACGTACCCTCGAGCTGACTCAGTCCATAGAGGACGTCGGTGACCAGGAGCGCCACCCCACCCGCCGCCATCAGCAGCACGGTCGGCGTCTTGGGCACCGCGGCCACGAACCAGGCGGCCGCGGCCAGGAAGACGATGTCCGAGAGTGGGTAGGCAATCGACGTCAGCTGTTCCAATGTGGAGAGGCTGTGATTCTCCAGGTACGGCGTGATCAGGAAGATCCAGGAGAGCACGCCAACACCGGCGGCGACCACGAGCGAGTCGATGACGCCGGCCCGGTCACGTCCGGTGGCGGAGCTGGGCAACATCAACAGCCCAGCCACGAGTAAGGGATACATGGCGAGGTAGAGCACGTCGGCCGCCGAGGGGAACGGGTTCACCTCGCCCAGGACCTCGGTGAGCACGAGGTAGATGAAGTCGCCCGCGGTGAAGACCAGCAGCGCGGCCGAGACCAGAAACCACGGCAACCGGCGGCGGGGGCGGTAGCGCACCGCGCCGTAGAAGACGGCGGCCGCGCTGGTCAGCCCGATCGCGCTCCACAGGATCAGCTTGTGCTCGGGGAACGCGTAGTACCCCCACAGCAGCACGGCCAGCCAGAGCCAGTACGCCCGCTGCAGTCTGCGCGCCGACACTAAGGCTCCCGGCGTGCGGTCAGCAGCACCATGCCGGTGTATCCGTACTCGGGCAGCGTGGCGTCGGTTTCGATCCGGGTCACCTCGAGCTCGACCGTGAGCGGGGCGAAGACCTCGGCCACGGCGGCGGCGTCCACCCGGTGCCCGGGCCAGCTCGACCCGTCGCCGAGGCGGTAGCGGCCCATGTTCTCCATGAACGCGGCGACCAGCCACCCACCCGGGCGGACCGAGCCGATGAAGACCTGGCAGAGCCGGCGAAACTCGAGCGGCTCCTCGGTTGCGCTCTCGGCCACGAAGTGCATGCCGCTCAGATCGTACGCCGCCGCCGGCACTGCGTCGTCGGCCGCGTGCACGATCTCCACTATGGACAATGCATCGGCCAGCCGCTCCGGCAGCGACGGCAGCCGCCGCCGGCACTGCGAGTAGAACTCGTCCCAGCTCGCGTCCGGGCCCCGCGTGAGCTGGGCCCGCAGGTAGGCGACGTTGGCCGTGCTGCGCTCCAGCGCGTCGACCCGCCGGCTCACCGCGGCCGCCAGCATCAGCGGATACAGGTTGGGTCCGGCCCCGAACTCCAGGGTCCGGGCGAAGGCACCGGGGCGGAAGCGTCGCAGGAAACGGGCGTGGTGGGCGATCACACTGAGGTCGGCCGGGTGCGGGTGGCGGTAGTTCTCGGTGAGGTACTCCTGGACCGGCCACCGGTCCCAGTTCACGTCCTGATTGCGCCACGGCTCCGCGCGGTCGTCCTCCGCCGGCTGTACCACCCCCATCCTTCGATGATGATCTCGTTTGGCCGGCACCGGGCGACATTGGTTGTGCCACCTTCGGACCACCGCTGGATGAACGTGCCCCCCGCGGCGGCGCCGTCACGTATGGTCCAGATGGCGCCGTGTGCGTTGTCGCGATCTGGAGTGCGGCACCGGCGTGCGGGTTACCGTGAGGTGTGTCCTTCGTCAGTTCAGCTGACGGCGGGCGTGCGCCATCGCGTCGGTGGCCGCGGATTCTCAAGCGGCTCACGGGCGGGCGCGGCGGGGACCTTTTGGCCCTGATCGCCACGGTGGTCGTCCTGGGTGCCGGTGCCGCCGCCTGCGGCCCGAACGGCTCGGATGCGGCCGCTGTACGCCTCGAACCTGCCGGAGCAGTGGGGACGAACCCGTTCTCGCCGCCGGTGGGCACCGACCAGATGGGCGTCGCGCCACCGCCGAAGTCCGGGGGAGCCTTCGCCGCCGACACCGTCGGGCTGTTCGGCGGTACGGAGAAGCTCTCCAGTTGCGACCCGCACAAGCTCGTCGCCTTCCTCGGGGCACACCCCGACAAGGCGGCCGCTTGGGCCGGTGTGCTGGGCATCCACCCGGCCGACATCCCGACCTTCGTGGGCGGGTTGACCTCGGTCGTGTTGCGCTCGGACACACTGGTCACCAACCATGGCTTCGCCAACGGTCACGCGACCACCGTGCCGTCGGTGTTGCAGGCCGGCACCGCGGTCCTGGTGGACAAGCACGGCGCGCCGGTGACGCGCTGCTTCTGCGGCAACCCGCTCACCGGGTCCACCAAGCCGAGCCGCATCACGTTCGTCGGCCCGCGCTGGCCGGCGTTCTCCGCGGTCGCCGTTACCGTCATCCAGCCGGTCACCGTGGTCATCAACAACTTCGTGCTGGTCTCACCGCAGACCGGTGCCTCGTTCCAGCGGCCGGCCGGCACTCAGGGCGGGCAGGATAGGCACCTGGCCACCCCGGTGACGCCACCACCGGCGCCGCCGCCGCCGCCCCACCACCACCACCACCACCACCACCGCCGCCGGCGACGAGCGCCGCGCCACCGCCGACGAGTGCTGCACCGCCCACGACGAGTGCTGCACCGCCCACGACGAGTGCTGCGCCGCCCACGACGAGTGCTGCACCGCCCACGACAAGTGCTGCACCGCCCACGACGAGTGCTGCGCCTGCGGTGACCAGTGCGCCGCCACCGGCGGCCGCTCCGCCGGCGCCGGCACCGACCACGCCCGCCGAGACCACCGCGTCCTGGGTGATCGGTACCTGTTTCGTGGATCGCGGCCAGCCGGCGACGTCCCTCACCGGGACCGTGCTGGTGCGCAACGACGATGCCACGGGTACCCACTCGTACCAGGTGACCGTGGCCTTCGGCGCGTCCCGCGAGCTGGCCGAGCAGACCGTGGTGGTGCCGGACGTGGGCCCGGGTGACACCGGCAGCGTCGACCTCGCGGCCGCCGGTACGCCGCCGGGCAACGACCCGACGGTGCCGTGCGAGATCACCAAGGTGGTGGACGAGAACAACCGGACCCCGCACCAGGGCCCCGCGCTCGCACCGCCGCCGGACCGGCCACCGGCCAACCAGCCGACGCCGACGACGCCGCCGCCGACGCCGAGCGAACCGGTCCCACCGTCCGGTCCGCCGCAGGTCTCGCCGTCGCCGTCCTGACCCACCGCCGCTCGACTCCGCCGTCCCAAGTCCGTCGATCTAGGGCGTACGCACGTGGTTGGATCTCCAATCGTGTGCCCAAGCCCTAGATCGACGGGGAAGGGCGGGCGGGAAGGGGAGGGCGGGGGGTGGGCGGGTCAGCGCTGTTGGGCGAGGATGCTTGCGCAGAACTCCACCAGATCGGCGTTCTCCTCGAGCAGGTCCCGCCGGGTCATCGCGTACGGGATGCCGGCGATGCCGGTGTCCTCGATCGGGATGCCGTCGCTGGTGCCGCTGCGGATCGCCCGGCGGATGGCCACGGTGAAACCGACGCCGGCCGGTAGCGGCGGAAACAGGTAAGCGGTGCCGGCCAGTGCGTCGCGCAGCAGCGTGTCGGTCCAGACGTTGGCGCCGCCGGCGCCGGTAGCCTGCCCGACGGTCACCAGCGGGCCGACTCCGTTGTCCACGAAACCGGCGGCGAACAGGTCGCCGGCCGAGTAGGTGTTGGGGTCGGCCACGGCGAGCACCGGGCCCGGGTACTGCTGGCCCATGTCGTTGCACCAGTCCGGATCGGTCAGCGGCAACGGTTGCGAGAACTGCTCGCCGGTGGCCACCGCGTCCTCGAGCGACTCGGCCCAACCGGCCAGTTCCAGCCGGTTGAACGGGCTGGCCGCCATCGCCCGGGTGAGCGGCGAGGCGACCAGGGAGAACCGGGTCGGGGCGATGAGGTGCGGAGTGAAGATCTGCAGCAGCCGCTCGGCCGCCCAGATCAGCCCGCCCGGGTTGGCCCGTACGTCGACGATCAGGCCCTTGGTCGGCAGCTGGCCGACCAGCCGCACCGCCTCGGTCACGAAGGCCTCATGGTCGTCCACGTCGAAGCTCCAGATGCGCAAGTAGCCGAGCGGGCCGTGAAGGCTCGGCACGGGCCGTGCGGCCAGGGTGTCCTGCAGGTCGGTGGGCAGCCAGTCTCCACTGGGGACGGTCGTGCCGGCTCGGTCGGCCGCCCACAACGCCGGGGCGAACATGAGCTTCTTGCCCCGCCGGACCGCTTCGGCGGCCGGGTCCACGCCTACCTTGAGCCCGCTGCCGGTGCCGGTGCGCACAGCCGTGCGGGCCTTTCCCGGTTGGATGAGCCGCCACGGCAGCCGGATCTCCTCGTCGTTGCCGGCCGCGGTACGGAAACCGATGATGACCCACTGCTCGTCCGGCGGCGGGCCGTAGTCCAGGGCCCGGAAGGTGAAGGACTCCAGGGCGCGGGCCCGGCGGGCGTCCGGCCGGCCGCCGGTCTCCCGGTCGGCGTAGAGGTCCACCGCCCGGTCGAACGGAATGCCGTTCCAGGACCGCAGCTCGACCCCGGGTTCGAACGAGTGCCCTCGGCTACCTTTGCCGGTCCCGGACGCCACTTTGGACACCACGTACGTCGGGGCCTCGGGCGGGCCGTACTGCTCGATGAGGAACGGCATCGCGGCGACCTGGCCGCGCAGCGTGGACGGTCCGCGGTAGCGGGTGTGCGCGTCGCGCAAGCCGGTGACCAGGCCGGTCACCGCGAGGTGGAACTCGCCGTCGGTGATGTCGACGCAGCGCCGGCGCAGCAGCTGCAGCGCCTGCACCGGATCCAACGCGTACCCGGCCCGTTTCTGCGGCAGGTGGCAGTAGGCCCCGCCGAGCACGGTGGCCAAGGTGTCCACCACCTGCAGCCGCTGGCCACCGTCGAGGCCGGCGGGTGGCGCCGGCCGGCGTCCCCGGCTCGCGTCGACCGGGTGGCTGGTGGCGGCGATGTCGACGCCGCGCTGGGCGGCCTGGACGTCCGGCGGCACTCGCTTCCTGGCGGGCATGGCACCTGCTCTCGATCGGCCGCTCATGGGTAGAAGGTGGCCAGCGCGTCGAGGACGCCGGCGTGAAAGCCACGCCCCACCAACGAGTCGAGGAAGTGCTGGTCGTGGGTCAGGCTGTCCAGCGCCGGAATGTGGATCTGGGTGAGGTCCTTGGGTAGCCCGCCCACCGGTGCCAGGCCGGTCGGCATGTCGAGGGCGAGCCGCAGCGGAGCGCCCGGTTGGTCCAGCGATCCGCTGAACGCCGCCAACCGGGCCTGGCCCTTGTCGATCTCGCGGCGGGGATCGGTGCGCACCTGTTCCAACCGGGCCAGCACCTGTGGCCATGGCCACGCGGCGGTCGGGTCGTCGGGACGACTCAGTCCCAGCAGCCGGCTCTGGCCGCCGACGCTCACCGGCGTGACCGGGGCCGCGGCGGCCGCCGTCATGAGGGCCTTCGTGCCGTAGCGGGCGGCGCCGTCGATCACGACCAGCGACACGTCGCGTTCAGTCGCGCGTACCACGGCCCGGTAGGGCTCGGCCCGCGGCGGCGCCGCGAGCACGGTGACGTCGCCCGCCGCGCCCGGCTCGAGCCGGCCGGTCTGGTGGCCCCAGCTGCGCGCCAGCACGTCGCCCGGGTTGGCGGTCACCATGCGTACCAGGTCCTCATCGGAGAGATCCCAGCCGTTGTGGTCGGCGATCAGGCGGGCCACCTTCAGCTCGCCGAGGACGTTCTTGCTCCCCGACGGCCCCCAGTCGGAACCGAGGCATACCCGCAGACCCGCGCGCAGGGCGGCCGGGATGTCCGTGGTGGTGCCGTAGAGCCACAGGTTGGACAGCGGCGACCAGGCGATCGCCCCCGGTGGCGTCCACTGCCCGAAGGCGGCCGGGTCGACAGCGTTGCAGTGCACCGCGACGAACCGGTCCTGCAGGCAACCCGCCGCGGCCGCGTCGCGGTACTCGGTCGCCACGATCGAGCCGCGCTGGCCCTCGCCGCAGTGGTAGATGAACGAGCTGCCGCCGCGCATCCGGTTGGCCCGTTCGGCGAGCGCCGCCGGCTTCATGGTCAGCGTCGAGGCGTAGACCAGGTTGGCGTCGCCGGTGCCCCACGTCTCATCCTCGACGTTGCGCACCAGCCAACCATCGCGCGGCCGGTTCTTCGGCGGTGAGCCCTGCACGCTGGTCGAGCCGCCCACGATCGCCTTGGTCTCCACGTACGCGAGCAGCTCCTCCGGCGCGGCGGTGATGAACGCGTAGGCCGGCCAGGTCACCGCGGCCGCGTACGACGCCGCCCCGGGCCAGCTGTTGTGGTGCGGGAAGGGCGTGGTCCGGGTCGGCTCCGTCCACAGTGGCAGGGTGTTGTACGCCAGGTGGTTGTGCAGGTCGATGAGGCCGGGCAGGACCAGCGCACGGCCCACGTCGACCACGGGCGCCTCGTCGAACCCGGCCGGTCCGGCCTGGCGGCCCTTGGTCACCGCCGCGATCATGCCGTCGTCGCCGATCCAGACCCGACCCTGGTACGCCGCCGGTCCGGCCGACTGGTGCGCCAACGGCACCAGCCGGCCTTCGATCACCAGAGCCATCGGGCGCGCTCCCTCGTTACGTTGGGTACCGCCACGATATCGATCCGCCGTCACGCCGACGGCTTCGGCGCGCCGCTGGGGCTACTCTGAAGGCCCTGCTCTCCCGGAGGTGAGAATGGTCGACTTCGATCCCGGCCCGCCGGCCGCCCTCGCCACCCATTTCGCTGCCCTACCGTCCTACGCCGAGCATCGGGAGTTCTTCTGGTACGACTGGGGCCCGGTCTTCTACCGCGGCCGGCTGGACCGCTCGGCCCGGCTGCTCGGGGTCGCGTCCGATCCGGGTCCCACTGAGCGCATCGCTGCGCGAACCCTCGTCGGTGACGCCGGTCAGCGGGTGCAGGGTTTCCTCACCAGGCTCGGCCTGACCCGTGGCTACGTCCTGGTGAATGCGTTCGCCTACGCCCTGCTGCCATCCAAGGGGAAGAAGGCCACGCCGATCCTGGCCGAGCCGGCGCATCGGAAGTGGCGCAACAAGCTCCTGGACCGCATCGTCGGGCCCTCGCTGCAGGCCGTGGTCGCCTTCGGCGAGCAGGCTCAGGCTGCGGTGCAGTTGTGGGACTCCCGGCCGGCGGTACCGGTGTTCCCGGTGCCCCATCCGTCCAGCCGCGATACCACCGCGCTGCTCGATGCCTGGCGCGACGCGGTGTCCCACCTGCGGGCGGTGGTCACGCCCGACCCGGACGGCTCGGTTGCTGCCGCCAACTACGGCACCACATTCGCGGAGGCCGACTACGCGCCGATTCCCCGCCGGGACCTGCCCTTCGGGGTGCCGGCCTGGTTCGGCGACGACGCGTGGGGCCGGCGGGCCAAGCCCCGGCACAACAACTCGGTGGAACGCCCGAGCACCGATCTCCAGCACACCCTGATCTGGCGCGCCCCTACCGACACCCCCTGACGCCCGCTCACTCGCCGGCCCGCTGGCCCACTCGCCGGTGGATCTTGGCCCGTCGGTTAGGAGGGGCACCCTCTACAACGGAAAGCGTTAACGGGGTGCCCTTGCTAACGCGACGGGCTAACGCGCGGACGGGGGCGAGGTGAGGCGGGTGCGGCGCTCACGGACAGCGCTGGCCAGTCCACTGAGGACGCCTTCGGTCGTCTCCCAGCTCATGCAGGCGTCGGTGATGCTCTGGCCGTAGGTGAGCGCCTCTCCGGGAGTGAGGTCCTGCCGGCCGGCGACGATGAAGCTCTCCAGCATGACGCCCGCGATACCGATCTGTCCGGCGGCGACCTGTTCGCCGATCTCGGTCGCGACGGCGGCCTGGCGTACGTGGTCCTTGCCGCTGTTGCCGTGGCTCGCGTCGATGAGCAGGCGGTGCTTGAGGCCGGCGCCGTCGAGGCGGTGCATCGTCGACGCCACGGAGGCGGCGGAGTAGTTCGGGCCGTTTCGCCCGCCGCGCAGAATGACGTGGCAGTCGCCGTTGCCGGTGGTGCTGACCACGGCGGCCCGACCGTACGGGTCGACGCCGAAGAACGTGTGGCTTTGCTGGCCGACGCGGCAGGCGTCGATGGCGTCGGTGACACTGCCGTCGGTGGTGTTCTTGAAGCCGATCGGCATGGACAGGCCGGACGCGAGCTGGCGGTGCACCTGGCTTTGCGTCGTCCGGGCGCCGATCGCGCCCCAGGTGACCGCGTCCGCGATGTACTGCGGGCTGGTCGGCTCCAGGAACTCACAGCCCACCGGTACGCCGAGGTCGAGGATGTCCAGCAGTAGACGGCGCGCGGTACGCAGGCCGCGGTGCACGTCGCAGGTGCCGTCCAGGGCGGGGTCGTTGATCAGGCCCTTCCAGCCGGTGGTGGTGCGCGGCTTCTCGAAGTAGACCCGCATCACGAGGCAGAGTTCGCCGGCCAACCTCGGGGCCAGTCCGGCCAGGCGGCCAGCGTAGTCCAGAGCCGCCACCGGATCGTGGGCGGAGCAGGGCCCGACCACCACGAGCAGCCGGTCGTCGATGCCGGCGAGCACGTCGCGCACCTCCTGGCGGGTGCGGTCGACGATCCGGGCGCGGTGCTCATCGAGCGGCAGTTCGTCGTGCAGCTGGCGGGGCGGGGTCAACGGCTCGAACGCCACCACGTGCAGGTCGTTGGTCTGGGTCATCGTGCGCTCTCCGGTCGGCTGCTCTCGACACTACCCAGCTTCACGCACCACGCCTCGCGGCAGCTCACCCTCGCGCCGTGATCGCGAAGCGCTGGTGCACCGGGGACGACACCAACTCTTCGCGATCACGAGGGTACGTTCGCGCCGGCCGGCCCACTCACTCGCGGCCCTTGACAAGTTAGTTATTAGCCACTAACTTACCCGTCATGACTCCAGCGGAGCGGATGAGCGCCGAACGCCGGCGCGAGCTGGTGCTCGACGCCGCCCGGATCGAGTTCGGGCAGCGGGGCTACGACGTCACCACCACCGAGGCGATCGCTCGGCGGGTGGGGGTCTCGCAGCCGTACCTGTTCCGGCTCTTCGCATCCAAGAAAGCGATCTTCCTGGCCGCGATGGCGAGCTGCTTCGACCGGCTGGAGGCGATGTTCGACGCCGCGGCCGACGGGTTGACCGGCGAGGACGCGCTGATGGCGATGGGGCGGGCCTACAACGCGTTGCTCGACGATCGGGCCACCCTGCAGATGCAACTGCAGATGTGGGCCATGGCCTGCCACGACGCCGAGGTGCGCGAGCTGGCCCGTACCCGGATGGCCCGGCTGTGGCAGCAGGCCGAGCGCCTCTCCGGCGCCGACAGCACCCGGGTCATGCAGTTCATCGCGAGTGGCATGTTGCTCAACGTCTTCGCCGCGATGGAGCTACCCCGGATCAAGGAGCAGTTGGGCGAGGCCCTCACCGGCCTCAGCGCCGCCCGGATCACCTGACGGCGATCGGCCCGTCGGGCGCCGAACCGCCGGGATGCAAAACATGAAGATCGGCGTGCGGCGCGCCTGAGTGCAAGTCTGACTGCGCTGGCTTGCGTACGACTCCGATCTCCATGACCAGCGGCTGCCCGTCGGCGATGAAGTTAGTGGTTGATCACTATGTGCAAGGAGGGGTCATGCGCAAGGCGTTCTGGACCTACCTCGCGACCGGGGTCGCGGTCTTCATGGTCTCCATGGACAACCTCGTCGTCACCAACGCGCTGCCGGTGATCCGGCACGACCTGGGTACCGGCCTGGAGGGTCTGGAGTGGACGGTCAATGCGTACACGTTGACCTTCGCCGTCTTCCTGCTCACCGGGGCCGCCCTCGGCGACCGGTTCGGGCGCCGCCGGTTGTTCGCCGTCGGGTTGGCAGTCTTCACCCTGGCCAGTGCCGCGGCCGCGCTCGCCCCCTCCATCGGCGTGCTGATCACGGCCCGCGCGGTGCAGGGCCTCGGCGCCGCCATCGTGATGCCGCTCACGCTGACCCTGCTGGCCAGCGTGATCCCGCCCGAGCGGCGCGGACTCGCGTTCGGCATCTGGGGCGCGATGAGCGGGCTCGGCGTCGCGCTGGGGCCGGTCATCGGCGGCGGCGTCACCGAGTACGCCTCCTGGCAGTGGATCTTCTGGATCAACGTGCCGATCGGCCTGCTCCTGCTGCCGGTGCTCGCGCTGGTACGGGAGAGCCGCGGCGGCGCCGGCCGCCTCGATCCGATCGGGGTCGGCCTGATCACGGCGGCCCTCTTCGGCATCGTGTTCGGCCTGGTACGAGGCAACGGCCACGGCTGGACCAGTACGCAGGTCCTCATCGGACTGATTGGCGGCGGATTGCTGCTGGTCGCCTTCGTCGCCTGGCAGCGGCGGGCCCGCTCGCCCATGCTCCCGCTGGAGCTGTTCCGCAGCCGCGGTTTCAGCGTCGTCAACACGGTGTCACTGGTGATGGCGTTCGGCATGTTCGGCGCGGTGTTCCTGGGCGCCCAGTACCTGCAGACGGTGCAAGGCTACTCCCCGTTTGCGGCCGGCCTGCGCTCGTTGCCATGGACCGCCGTCCCGGCGATCGCGGCTCCCCTGTCCGGCCTGCTCTCCGACCGCTTCGGCGCCCGGCGGATCATCTCGTTCGCCCTGCTGTTGCAGGCGGCCGGGATCGGCTGGCTCGCCCTGGAGTCCACATCGGACCTGCCATACCTGCGGCTGGTGCCGCCGTTCGTCCTCGCCGGACTGGGCATGGGCCTGTTCTTCGCACCGATGGCCCGGCTCACCCTCGGCTACGCGCCACGCCAGCTGGAGGGCGTCGCCTCCGGCACCGCCAACGCGCTGCGCCAGCTCGGCACGGTGCTCGGCATCGCCGTACTGGGCTCGGTGTTCTCGGCGGTCGGCGGGTACGAGACGCCCGCGACCTTCGTCGCCGGGATGTCGGCGGCGATGAAGGTCGGCGCGGTGATCCTGGCCGCCGGCGCGCTGCTCATCCTGCTGGCCCCGGATCGCGCCACGGTGCCAACCGTGCAGCCGGCCCCGGAGCGTGAGCTGACCCCGGCCAGCGCGTAACCGCGCGCCCGCCGCGACGCTGAGTCCGCCTGCCAACCCACCGGGGGAGCTCGATGACCAGGACGGCCGA
Source organism: uncultured Actinomycetota bacterium (assembly GCA_963753485.1). Lineage (GTDB taxonomy): Bacteria > Actinomycetota > Actinomycetes > Mycobacteriales > Micromonosporaceae > CAWDLX01. The sequence goes on from CAVWCL010000003.1 coordinate 148,074, forward strand.
GTCAACGCTGGCGGCGGCGAGGAATGCATCGACCGCCATGAGTTCCGCGTCCCGGCCGCAGACGTGGTCCAGCTGACCCGGCATGGATGGCAGGCTAGCCGACCGGCGCCCGCCTACTCACTGCTCGATCCCCAGCGGGCTGCTGACCTTGTCGGCGCTGCGATCCGAGTCCTGGCGGGGTGGGCTGGCGGTGATGGTCAGGTCGCGCGGCACGGCCGGCAGCACCCGGGCGAAGTAGTCGTCGCGCGCCGCGGTGGTGCCGATATCGCGCCCGGCCGCCTCGGAGAGGAACCACCGGTGCTCCAGCACCTCGTGGAAGACCTCCACTTCGTCCAAGCGGTCGCGCAGCTCGGCCGGGATGGTACTGACCACCGGGTCGTACACCTCGGTGAGCCACCGGTTGGCGGCCACCGCCTCGGGCACCGGCCGGTGCCCGGAGCGCTCCAGGTGGCAGCGGTAGCTGGCCATGTCGTTGAGCAGCCGGCGGGCCTGGTTCTCCTGAGCCACCAGGCCGGTGCGGGTGAAGAGATGGCGGCGGTGGTGACCGGGCTCGGCGACCCGGGTGTGCAGCCGGAGCCGGTTGCCGTCCCCGGCGTCGACCAGCTCCACCTCATCGACGTCGAAGCCGAGCTGGTTGAGCCGGCGCAACCGTTCGCCGATGCGGTAGCGCTGCTCGGCCGGGAGCACGGTGTCCTCGCGGGTCAGCTCGGACCAGAGCGCGCCGTAGCGGGCGGGGATCTCCTCGGCGACCGCGACCGGGTCGACGTCGTCGGGCAGTACCCCACCGGCCTGCAGGTCGAACAGCTCGCCGCCGACCCGCTCGGCGGCGAGCTCCACGTCGTACCCGCGCTGGCCGTGGGTCAGGGTGTCGTGGGTCTCAGAGGTCTCGGCGTCGACGAGGTAGGCCGCGAGTGCGCCGGCGTCCAACCGGAACAGCGTGTTCGACAGCGAGCAGTCGCCCCACATGAATCCGGCCACGTGTAGCCGTACCAGCAGCTCGACCATGGCGTCGAGCAGCTTGTCGGTGGGCTGGCCGCCCCGCGGGTTGGCGAAGAGCGCGCGGTAGGACACCGAGTGCTCGAGGAACCGGGTGACCAGCACCGCCTCCAGGCCCCTCGGGCGATCCACGACGATGCCGAGGACCTCGACCGCCGGCACCCCGATCTCACCGAGGTGGCGTAGTAGACGGTACTCCCGGCGGGCGAGCCGCTCGTCGAGCTCCTTGAGCGCAAACACCTGCCCGCCCTCGGCCACGAAGCGCACGGTGTGCCGGGAGATCCCGCGTTGGCGGATCTCGACCAGGCGGTCGTCGACCCAGCCGGCCATCGGGTCCCGCCACGGCAACGAGAGCAACCCGGTGGTGCTCTCCGCCGGCGGCGCGAAGACAAACCGCACGAGGACCGCCTCCCTCACACCGGTGCGGCCATGATGCTCTCACGGCGCCGCCGCGGCCCACTCGGACACGTCGCCCTCGTGCAACCCGCGGTACACCCGGTCGCGCAGCCGGTTCGCCTGCGCCGCGGTCAGCGTACGGTCGAGATCGCACAGCACGATGCGGACCAGGAGGTTCTTCTGCCCGCTCCGCAGGCCCATCCGGGCCCGCGCGGAGTCCGGGAGATCGTCGTACCCGGTGTCGGCGAGCACCCGCACCTCCTGCACCGCCGACGCGTCCGGCCCGAGCAGCTCGCGCACCCGGTCGCCGAGGAGCTCGGCGTCGAGCCCGGCGTCGACGGCGAGGGAGAGATCGCGGCGCACCGGTGGCTGGTTGGAGACCGGCCGGTACGGCGTGAGGTCGGTGAGCTGCTCGCGGACCCGGCGGTCGTCGCACCGCAGCAGCCGGATGTCGTCGATGCCTTTGACCAGCATGGTGAGCCGGTCCAGCCCCAGGCCCATGGCCAGCCCGCTGGCCTGCGCCGGCAGGCCCGAGCCGGCCAGCACCTGCGGATGGGCCAGGCCGCACTCGCCGACTTCGACCGGCCCGGCCGGGCCGTCCACATAGATCTCCCGTCCGGCCAGCGTGTACGGGTGCACGTTGGGCACGGTACGGCTGGGCCAGCCGGGCAGCACCGCCGCCACCACCAGCCGGACCATCTCCTCCAGATCGGCCTCGGTCAGCGCCGGGCCAGCGGGCCGCACGCGCCACAGGTCGAGCTGGTGCGGGTCGCCAACGTGCACGCGGTCGATCACGTCACGGCGGTGGCAGAGACCGGGCACGCTGAGCACGACCTCGCCGGCACTGTGTCGCGCAAGGTCGTGCAGGAGCGCCGGCACGTGGGCGGTGGTGTGGGAGCGAAGCATCCGGTCCCCATCGAGGTAGTGGCTGTAGCGGCGATCGCGGGTCACCGCGTCGGGCTGGTAGCGCAGCCGGTCGTAGTTCTCCGCAACGGTGACGATCCGGGCGCCACGGTGGCGGCGGACCGGAACCGCCCAGGCATGGCCCAGGACGGTTTCGATGGTGTCGACCACGAGCTGGAGGGCGTGGTGGCCCTCGGCCGGGTCGGTGAGGTCGCGCAGCTGTAGCAGGTCTTTGGTGGGCATCGGATTCTCCTCGCACGCGGGATGGGCGGACACGACAAAGCCCCCGGTCTCACCGGGGGCTTGCCGGCCGTGCGAGGTCAGCTGATCAGCACGCCGGGGGGCCACCGGTGATCCGGGGGCCGGTAAACAGCGGGCTGTACGTCATGGGTCTACTGTGCCACGCCGGAGCCGGGCCGCGCCAGCATCAAGGCCGGCCTACGATCGGCAGGTGCCCACCGACGACCCGGGCCTGGCCCGACTCAACCAGTTGCCGCCGCCGGATGCGGCCGGCGCGCTGCGAGCCTGCTGCGCGGCCCCGGTGTGGCTCGACCGGATGGTGACCGGCCGCCCGTACCCGGACCGGCCGGCGCTGCTGGCGCGCGGGCTGGCGACGCTGGCCGGGCTCGACTGGAGCCAGGTGCGCCAGGCGGTGGACGCGCACCCGCGCATCGGCGAGCGGGTGGCCGGCGACGGGGTCGAGGCCGCGTGGTCGCGGCGGGAGCAGGCCGGCATGGAAGGCTCGGGCAGTGACCTGCGAGCCGCGCTCGCCGAGGCGAACCGCGCCTACGAGAACCGTTTCGGCCACACCTTCCTCATCTTCGCCACCGGCCGGACCGACGCCGAGATGCTGGCCGCCGCACAGGCCCGGCTGGCGAACTCCGACTCCGACGAGCAGGCCGTCGTGCGGGTCGAGCTGGCCCGCATCGTCTCCCTGCGCCTGAACCGGATGCTGGACGGATGACTCTGTCCACCCACGTCCTCGACCTGGCGCTCGGCGAGCCGGTGCCGGGCTTGGCGGTGCGCCTTGACCGGGAGGTCGACGGCGGCTGGGTCGAGATCGCGGCCGGGAGCACCGATAGCGACGGTCGGTTGCGCGACTGGGTGCCGGCCGCCCAGTGGCACGCCGGCCGGTACCGGATCACGTTCGACACCGCCGCACGCTCGGCCTTCTTCCCCCAGGTGTGCATCCTCTTCGCGGTCGCCGATCCGGCGCGCCACCACCATGTTCCATTGCTGTTGAGCCCGTACGGCTACACCACCTACCGGGGGAGCTGAATGTCCACTGTGTTGGGAGCCAACAACTACGGCAAGGCGGAGACCCGCCTGGTCTGGGTGGGGCGCGACGGTGGCGAGCACGAGCTGGTCGACCTGACGGTCGGCGTCGCGCTGGCCGGCGACCTCGCCGAGACCCACCTCACCGGCGACAACGCGAACGTGCTGCCGACCGACACCCAGAAGAACACGGTCTACGCCTTCGCCCGCCGGTACGGGGTGGGCCAGATCGAGGATTTCGGGCTGCGTCTGGCCCGCCACTTCGTGCATACCCAGCCGGCCATCCGGATGGCCCGGATCGAGATCGAGCAGCACGCCTGGCGCCGGCTCGGGCCGCACTCGTTCGCCCGCGAGGGCGGTGGCACCCGGCGCGCGGCGCTCACCTACGACGGCGAGCACACCCACGTCCTGTCCGGCGTCAGCGGGCTGGTGCTGCTCAACTCGACCGGCTCGGAGTTTCACGGCTTCGCCCGGGACCAGTACACGACATTGGCCGAGGCGCACGACCGCGTCCTGGCCACGGCTGTCGATGCCTGGTGGCGCCACGACAGCCCAAGCTCCGAGGGGGCCGAACAGGCGGGCTGGCCGGACTGGGCGGCGAGTTTCGCCTCCGCGCTGGGCGCGCTGGTCGACACGTTCGTCGGCACCCACAGCCTCTCGCTGCAGCAGACTCTCTACGCGATGGGGGCCGCGGTCGTGGAGACCTGTCCCGGCGTGCCCGAGATCCGCCTGTCGCTGCCGAACCGGCACCACTACCTCGTCGAGCTCGACGCGTTCGGTCTGGACAACCCGGGCACGGTGTTCCATGCGGCCGACCGCCCGTACGGGCTGATCGAGGGTACGGTGCTGCGCGCCGACGCGGCGCCGGCCCCGCTGGCCTGGTCGCTGCCGCGCTGACGGTCCGCCGCCGGCAGGCAGTACCCTTCCAGGGGTGAGCGTGGAGATCCTTACCGGGCCGGCCCTGGCGTTCGTCGACGACCTGCAGCGCCGGTTCGGCCCCCGCCGCGAGGAGCTCCTGCGGGCCCGGACCGCCCGCCGCGCCGAGATCGCCCGCGGCGCTCGACTGGACTTCCTCGCCGAGACCAGGAGTATCCGGGAGTCGGCGTGGCTGGTGCCGCCGCCGGCGCCGGGGCTGGCCGACCGGCGAGTGGAGATCACCGGCCCGACCGAGCGCAAGATGGCGATCAACGCGTTGAACTCCGGCGCCTCGGTGTGGCTGGCCGACCTCGAGGACGCCAACACTCCACACTGGACAAATGTGCTCGGCGGTCAGGTCAACCTCTACGACGCGGTACGCGCCACGATCGCCTACGACTCCCCGGACGGGCGCCGCTACCAGCTCACCGCGGGCGACGGGCCGACGATCGTCATGCGCCCGCGAGGCTGGCACCTGCCCGAGCGGCACCTGCTGGTCGATGGTGCGCCGGCGGCGGGCGCCCTGGTCGACGCCGGACTCTACCTGTTCCACAATGCGGCCGAGCTGGTACGCCGGGGTCGCGGGCCGTACCTCTACCTGCCGAAGCTGGAGAGCCACCTCGAAGCTCGACTGTGGAACGACGTGTTCGACCACGCCGAGGCCGGCCTGGGGCTGGCCCCGGGTACGATCCGCGCCACCGTGCTGATCGAGACGATCCCGGCGGCGTTCGAGATGGACGAGATCCTGTGGGAGCTGCGAGCACACGCGGCCGGCTTGAACGCCGGCCGGTGGGACTACCTGTTCAGCATCATCAAGAACTTCCGCGATGCCGGCGCGGCGTTCGTGCTGCCGGACCGGGGCACGGTGAGCATGACCGCGCCGTTCATGCGCGCCTATACCGAGCTGCTCGTGGCCACCTGTCACCGCCGGGGCGCGATGGCGATCGGCGGGATGGCGGCCTTCATCCCGAGCCGCCGTGACCCCGAGGTCAACGCGGTCGCGCTGGCGAAGGTGCGGGCCGACAAGGAGCGGGAGGCCGGCGACGGCTTCGACGGCTCCTGGGTCGCTCATCCCGACCTGGTGCCCATCTGTCGCGAGGTCTTCGACGCGGTCCTCGGCGATCGACCCAACCAGCTCGACCGCCACCGTGACGAGGTGCGCTTCGGTGCCGACGCGCTGCTCGCGGTGGACAAGACCCCGGGCGCGGTGACCCTGTCCGGCCTGCGCACCAACATCTCGGTCGGGGTGCGCTACCTCGCCTCGTGGCTGTCGGGCAACGGGGCGGCCGCGATCGACAACCTGATGGAGGATGCCGCCACCGCTGAGATCTCCCGATCGCAGATCTGGCAGTGGGTGCACAACGGGGTGCGGCTGGAGACCGGCGAGCCGGTGACCGCCGAGCTGGTGCGGCGCCTGCTCGCCGAGGACCCGACGCTGCTCGGCGACGAGTACGGGGCCGCCCGCACGCTGTTTCTGCGCGTGGCGCTCGCCGACGACTTCGAGGAGTTCCTGACCCTGCCTGCCTACGAGCTGATCGACTGATGCTCCCCACCGAGGTGCTCACCGAGCTCGACGCGATCCTCGGTCCGGTCGACGCCTGGCTGGGCCGGCACTACCCCGGTGAGCCCCGGACCCGCCAGCCGGTGCACACCGTCTACGTGCCGGCCGACCGGTATGCGGCCGGTCTCGCGGCCCGCTACGGGGCCCACGCGCGGGCCGCGGTCGTTGAACACGGCCCGCTACCGTTCGACGACGCGATCGTCGACCGGGTGCTGGCGAAGCTCGACCGGGAGCCGGTCGAGGATCTGCGCATCGACTTCGAGGATGGCTACGGCGTCCGCGACGACGCGGAGGAAGACGCTGCCGCGGTGGCCGCGGCGGCCGCCCTGGCGGGTGACGCGTCCCGGCCGCCGCTGGTCGGCCTGCGCTGCAAGAGCCTCGAAGCCACCACCCGACGGCGTGCGGTCCGCACGATCGACGTGTTCCTGGACGCGCTGGGCAGCGCGCCGCCGGACGGGTTCGTGATCACGTTGCCGAAGGTGAGCGCGCCGGCCCAGGCGCGCGCGATGGTTGTCCTGTGTGGACACCTGGAGGCCGCCAACGGGCTCACCCCCGGCCGGCTGCGCTTCGAGATGCAGATCGAAACCCCGCCGGCTGTCATCGGTACGGACGGGGCCGCCACGGTGGCCCAGCTCATCGAGGCCGCCGCCGGACGCTGCGTCGGGCTGCACTTCGGCACCTACGACTACAGCACCGCTCTCGGCATCGCCCCCCATCTGCAGAGCCTGGAGCACCCGGCGGCCGACCTCGCCAAGGCGGTCATGCAGGTGGCCGCGGCCGGCACCGGCGTACGGCTGTCGGACGGGTCGACCAACGTGCTGCCGGTGGGCACGACGGCGGACGTACGGGCCGCCTGGCAGCTGCACGCCCGGCTGGTACGGCGATCGCTGGAGCGCGGCTTCTACCAAGGGTGGGACCTGCACCCGGCGCAACTGCCGACCCGGTACGGGGCGACGTATGCGTTCTACCGCGAAGCTGCGCCGGCGGCGGCCGACCGGCTGGCGCGCTACCGCGGCCGCAGCTCCGGCGGTGTGCTCGACGAGCCCGCCACCGCCCGGTCGCTGGCCCGGTTCCTGCTGCGCGGACTGGACTGCGGCGCGCTCGACCCCGCCGACGTGCCGTTCGAGCGGGCCATCCTGGAGACCTACTGATGGACCTCGTGCTGCGCTCGCGCCGGGTGGTGCTGCCGACCGGGGAAGCCCCGGCCACCGTGATCGTCTCGGCCGGCCGGATCACCGACATCCGGCCGTACCAGGATGGGCCGGGCGACGTGGTCGAGCTGGGCGACCTGGCACTGCTGCCCGGGCTGGTCGACACCCACGTGCACGTCAACGAGCCCGGCCGCACCGAGTGGGAGGGGTTCGACACCGCGACCCGCGCCGCCGCGGCCGGCGGGGTCACCGCCATCGTCGACATGCCGCTCAACGCGATTCCGCCCACAGTGGACCTCGCCGCCCTGAATCGCAAGCGGGCGGCCGCGTCCGGCCGGTGCTACGTCGACGTCGGCTTCTGGGGTGGCGCGGTGCCGGGAAATGTGGGCGCGTTGGCGGCCCTGCAGGCCGCCGGCGTCTTCGGGTTCAAGGCGTTCCTCGTCGACTCGGGGGTGCCCGAGTTCCCGCCGCTGGACCGGTCCGGTCTGGCCACCGTGCTGGCGGCGGTGGATGCGCTGCTGGTGCTGCACGCGGAGGCGCCGGGCGCGCTGCGGCCGGCGCCGTCATCGCCGCGGTACGTGGACTTCCTCGGCTCCCGCCCGGCGGCGGCCGAGGTCGAGGCGATCGAGCTGGCGGTGGAGCTGGCCGGCGCCACCGGTGCCAGGGTGCACATCCTGCACCTGTCCGCGGCGGCCGCGCTGCCGGTCATCGCCACCGCCCAGGCCCGGGGCGTGCGGATCACCGCCGAGACGTGCCCGCACTACCTCACCATCGGCGCCGAGCAGGTGCCCGACGGCGCCACCGAGTTCAAATGCTGCCCGCCGATCCGCGACGCCGCGAACCAGGAACTGCTCTGGCGTGCGCTCGCCGACGGGGTGCTCGGCTGCGTGGTCTCGGACCACTCGCCGTGCCCGCCCGCGCTCAAGGGCCGGGACACGGGAGACTTCGCCGCCGCCTGGGGCGGCATCTCGTCGCTGCAGCTGGGCCTGCCGCTGATCTGGACCGCCGCCCGGGCTCGCGGGCACCGGCTGGCCGACGTGGTGACCTGGATGGCCCGCAACCCGGCCGACCTGGTCGGCCTGTTCCACAAGGGACGCATCGACGTGGGGGCCGACGCCGACCTCGTCGCGTTCGATCCGGATTCCCAGTTCACCGTCGACCCGGCCCAGCTGAACCATCGCCATCCGATCACCCCGTACGCCGGCCGCCGGCTGGACGGTGTGATCCGCCACACCTGGCTGCGCGGCGTACCGGTGGACGGTCAGCACGCCCATGGGGAACTTCTGCGCCGAGGTGAACGATGACCGAGTTCGCATCCCTGCCCGACCTCGCCTCCCGCCAGCTCGGCGGCGGCGTGATCGCCTGCAACGACGAGTTCTTCGCGCCGGCCGACGCTCTGCTGGAGCCGGCGGCGGCCCAGTTCACCCCGCAGACCTTCGGCGCCAAGGGCCAGGTCTACGACGGCTGGGAGACCCGCCGCCGCCGCGAGGCGGGACACGACTGGGCCATCGTCCGGCTCGGCGCACCAGGCTTCGTGCGCGGCGTGGTCGTCGATACCGCGTTCTTCACCGGAAACTACCCGCCCTTCGCCTCGGTGGACGGCGCGGCGGTGGCCGGTTACCCGTCGCCGGCGGAGGTGAACGCCGCGGCCTGGGTGGAACTGGTCGCCCGGCAGCCGCTCGCCGGCGACTCGCGCAACCCGTTCCCGGTCAGCTGGCCCGACCGGGTCACTCACGTCCGGTTGAATATCTATCCCGACGGCGGCGTGGCCCGGCTGCGGGTGCATGGCGAGGCGGTCGCCGATCCGGCGCTGCTGACCACCGGGCTGGTCGACCTGGCCGCGATGGAGCACGGCGGCCGCGTCACCGGTTGCAGCAACATGTTCTACGCCACCCCGAACAACCTTCTGCTGCCGGGCCCGGCCCGCAGCATGGGAGAGGGCTGGGAGACCGCACGCCGCCGCGATGACGGCAACGACTGGGTCGTGGTCCGCCTCGGCCTGCCCGGCGTCGTGCGCCTGGTCGAGCTGGACACGAGCCATTACAAGGGCAACGCCCCCGGCTGGGCGGCACTGACCGGTGTGGACAGTTCCGGGGCGACGTTCGTGGTCATGCCGCGCACGCGCTTGCAGCCCGACACCCGCCATCGGTTCCCGCTCGCCGGGGCGGCGGTGGCGGCCGCCGAGGTACGGCTGGACGTATACCCCGACGGCGGTCTGGCTCGCCTGCGCCTCTACGGCACCCCGTCGGACCCGGCGCGCTGAGCGCGCGCAGCGAGCCCCGCGCACTGAGCGCGCGCAGCGAGCCCCGCGCACTGAGCGCCGCGCAGCGAGCCCCGCGCACTGAGCCTGAGGAGGGGCACCCTCTTATCGCCAAAGCGATAAGAGGGTGCCCGTGCTAACGCCGACACCGTGGCCGGCGACAAGTGGACGCGGGGGTCACTGAGTGCGGGCGGCGAGGGCGCGCAGGGCGGCGGTGAAGCACTCCATCGGCGGGGTGACCAGTCCGGCCCCGACCTGGCCGGTGCCGGCGACTCGCCCGGCGATGCCGGTGTTGATCTGGGGCAGGATGCCGGTGCGGACCACCCGGGTGACGTCGATCCCGGTTGGTACGCCGGCGAAGTCGAGCCCCGGCATGGCGTACGCCGGATTCGCCGTGAGGGTGATCTCGCGCATGAGCTCGGTGGTGCGCACCGCGTCGGCGACGGTACCGCCGACCAGGCGCACGATCGCGGGGGCGCCGGCCATGGCGAACCCGCCCAGGCCGACCGTCTCGGTGATCGCCGAATCGCCGATGTCGGGGTTGGCGTCGCCGGCCCCGTACGAGCCGAGATAGAGGCCTTCGGGGGTGCCGGCCGGCCCGGTGAACCACTGCGCCGCGGTGCCGGAGACCTGGACCCCGAAGTCGGTGCCGTTGCGGGCCAGTACGGTGACCACAGTGGACCCTGGTATCCCGGCGGCCGCGAGCGCCTGCAGCTTCGCCGCCGGCATCACCAGGTTGAGGAAGAAGTGGTCGTTGCCGCCGATGAACCGGGCCACCCGGGCCACCTCGGCGGCCGGCAGGCCGGCGTCCTCCACCAGGTGCGGTAGCAGATCGCGCAGCAGCATGAGGGTACCGGCCCGGTTGCGGTTGTGGCCCTCGTCGCCCATCTGGACCATCTGGCCGATGAGCGCCTTCACATCCACCGGGCCGTGCGTGCGTACCGCGGCCGCCAGCGCCGGCCCCAGCACCTGCGACATCCAGCGCAGCCGGGCCACCACATCCGGGGCGAACGCGCCGTAGCGCAGCACCCGGCCCATGCCCTCGTTGAGGGTGCACCAGCTGGTCGCGTCGTGCCGCTCGTCGCGCAGCACCCAGACCCACATCGACGCCGAGACCACCCCGGCCATCGGGCCGACCCCGCCGCGGTCGTGGCAGGGCGTGAGCTCGATCGGGGTGCCGTCGCGCAACTGCCCCCGGGCCAGCAGCGCCTGCGCCTCGTCCGGGTCGCCGGCGAGCCCCTCCAGCAGCAGAGCCCCGGCCAGCGCCCCCCGCAGCGGTCCGCTGGCGCGCTCCCAGGTGATCGGCGGCCCGGCGTGGCAGAACTGGCTGGGGCCGAGACCGACGACCTCGGCGGCCGGACGCACGTCCACAAGGGATGCTCCGGCGGTGAGCATCCGGGCGACCGCGTCGACGTTGGCCCCGGTACGGCGCGGGTCGGCCATCACCTCGACGAGGTCGTTCTCGGTGCCGGGCACCGGCGGGTGCCAGTCCACGGTGGCGAGCCGGACCGCCTGGGCGGCCAGCGGGTCGGCCAGGGCGGCCACGCCGACCGCCGCGACCCTGGGCTCACCGACGAGCAGGTCGGTCACTGCGGCCGGCCCTGGGCCAGCGCGACCGCATGCCGGGCGGCCTGGGCGTTGGACCCGTGGACGCACGCCCCGGCGCTGCTGAGAGCCTCGGCCTGCCCGGTCAACCCTTGCGGATCGTCGGCCGTGCCGATCAGCGACACCACCACGGACAGGTCACCGCGCGCCTGCCGCGCCGCCCGTACGGCCGGGCCGAGGCCGGCGGCCGGGTCGGGGTCGGCGGCGTGGCCGAGCACGACGTCGAGGAGCAGCACCACACAGGACGGGTCGGCCGCCTCCGCGGCGAACCGGTCCAGCCGCGGGCCGGGGTCGATCATCGGGTGGGGCCGGCCCGAGGTGAACTCGTCGGCGCCGAGATCGAGCAGGGCGTGGCCGGTCCAGCCCGGCTGCATGCTCCACTCAGGACGAAGCGGGACGTTGGACCGGACCGTTCCCAGCGAGTCGGCGGCGATCGCCATGGCCTCGACACAGAGCGTGCCGCCGGCGAAGAGCCCGCGCAGCGCCCCGCCGGCACTGGGCAAAGAAGCCCCGCCGGCACTGGGCAAAGAAGCCCCGTCGGCACTGGGCAAAGAAGCCCCGCCGGCACCGGGCGGCGGGGCAGCGGCGGCCGGCCAATGGGGCCAGGGCGGCACCTCGACGCCCAGGCGCGACAGCACGGTCTCGGTGACCGCCGTGAGGTCGGCCTCTCCGGCTCCGAGCGGCGCCATCACCACTGGCGTGGCCAGCCCGGTGGCGTGTTCGCGGACCGCGGCCGCGACCCCCGGCGCCGGCGGCTTCGCCACCAGCACGATGAGCTCGGTGGTCGGGTCGGCGTCGAGCAGACCCAACGCGGCGTGGGTGGAGAGCCCACCGACCGCTTCGGAGAGGTCGCGCCCGCCCACCCCCAGGCAGTGCGAGACGCCGACGCCGGCCCAGGAGAGCAGGCTCATCACCTGCTGCGCCCCGGTTCCCGACGCGGCGACCAGACCGACCGGTCCGGGCCGGACCACGTTGGCGAAGCCCAGGCCGACCCCGCCGATCACCGCGGTGCCGCAGTCCGGGCCCATCACCAGCAGGCCACGCTCGAGGGCCCGCCGTTTGAGCACGACCTCCTGCTCGACCGGCACGTTGTCGGAGAAGATCATCACCGAGGCGCCGGCGTCCAGCGCATCCATCGCCTCGACGAACGCGTACCGGCCCGGCGTGGAGACCAGGGCGATGGCGGGCCCGGACGCCGGCTGGCGGCCCAGCGCGGCCACCGCGGTGCCGGTGGTCCGGGAACGGCTCGGCGGGCCGGCGCCGTCGGCCCCGTCCAGGCCCCGGTCGGCCAGCTCCACCTCCAACCGGTCCAGGACCGCCGACATGGCCACGTCGTCGGTCGCCACCAGAGCCACCATGAGGTCATCGGGGCCGGCGTCAGTCGGCGGGGCGAAGCCCATGCGCGGCAACAGGTCCAGGTTGAGCCGGGTGGCCATGGCGACCAGCGCCTGCTGTACCCCCGGCAGACCGGAGAGGGCGGCACTGATCTGCATGAGCCGGACGGAGTCGCGGTACAGCCCGGCTCGTAGGTCGAGGAGCCTCACGCGGCGACCGCCCGCGCCAATGGCACGACCCGGTCGGAGAGGTGGCTGTGCGCGATCGCGAACCCGACCAGCACGCCGTGCAGCAGGCCGGCGCCGGAGCAGTGTCCGACCGCGAGCAATGCGCCCGCGGTGCGGGGCAGCGCGCCGGCGGCCGGGTCGGGACCTCCCCCCGCCACCGCCCCGATCAGGTCGGCCAGCTGCGGGATGCACTCGCCGCGGGCGGCGTGGTTGAGCAGAGCCGCGGAGACTGTGGTGGTGGCCCCGGGCGCGGCCGCGGTGACCGCCTCGCCGAGCGCCCGGGCCGCCGGCGCGCCGAGTGCGCACAGGCCGACCAGCGCCCCGGCGAGCACGTCGTCGCCGGTCGGCGTGAGGCCGGGTCCGCGGCCGAGGAGCTGGCTCACCGCGGGCGCCGGGGAGACGCCGGCGGCGAGCGCCTGGACGAGGTCGGCCACCGCCGAGCGTCCCGGCTGGTCGAGTGGATCGGCGACCCGGCCGGTGAGCCACTGCACGGCACCGGCCAGCCGGGCCGGCGGGACCGTGCCGAGTCCCCGCGGGCGGGGTGGGCGCCACCACCGGGTCACCCGGTAGGTGGCCTCACCCACGCTGAGCAGACCGCCGCCCACCGTGCCGGCGGTGCCGGGCGGCGGTGGGGGCGGGGCCGACTTGGCCTCCAGCACGACGGCGCACGGCACCCGGACCGCGTCGGCGGAGGCGATGCAGACGATCGTGCGGTCCGGGTCGTCGACCGTGACGTAGGTGGCCTGAGTGGTCGCCGCGACCACCGACACCGAGCGCGCCGGGCCGATCAGCGCCAGCTCCACCGCGGAGGATCCGGCCACCGGGTACGGCCGTGCCATGGGGGCCACCTCCCTCGGCCGAGATGGACCCACGGTACGCAGCCGGCATAGGGTGGCGGGATGGGAAGACTTGCCGACGACGGCGCTGGTTCTTCGGCGAAATCAGCCGGGCTGCGCGTGCGGGAAGTCCTGGACGCCCCGTGCCTCGCGCAGGCTCGGGTGCTCGCCGGTGAGCGCGGGCTCGACCGGATCGTGTCCCGCCTCAACGTGATGGAGGTGCCGGACATCCTGCCGTGGGTCAAGCCGAACGAGTTGCTGATGACGACCGGCTACCCGTTGCGCGACGACCCCGACGCGCTCATCCGGCTCGTCGCCGAGCTGGACGACCGCGGGCTGGCCGCCCTCGCCATCAAGTTGCACCGCTACCTCGACGAGGTGCCGGCCGGGTTGCTCGCGGAAGCCGACCGGCGGGGGTTCCCGATCATCGAGTTCCCGCAGGGAGTCGGTTTCGACGACGTGCTGAACGAGGTCCTGGGCACCCTGCTCAACCGGCAGGCCGCGCTCGCCGCCCGCAGTGAGGAGGTACACCGGGCCCTGGTCTCGGTGGTGCTCGAGGGTGGCGATCTGACCGACCTCGCGATTGAGGTGTCCGCGATCCTCGTCGGTCCGGTCTTCGTCGCCACTCCGGATGGCCGGGTGGTGGCCCGGGCCGGCGATCCGGACGAGCTGGCCCCGATCCTCGCCTCGCCCGCGTTCGACGGTTCCGGCCGGTTCCGGGTGGAGGCGGAGCACGTGGTCGACGGCGCCCACCCGCACCGTGCGGTGGTTTCGATCGTGGCCGGCCGGGTCGACCACGGTCGCATCGTGCTCTTCTCCCGCCAGCCGATATCCGCCGCCGACGTGCACTGCCTGGAGCGCGCCGCCACGGTGGCGGCGCTCGCGGTGACCAAGGGCCTTGCGGTGGCCGCGGTGGAGAGCAAGTACCGGGCGGATTTCCTGCGCGACCTGCTCACCGGCCGGGCCGACAATCTGGTCGACTCGGCCACCCACGCCCGCTCGCTCGGCTGGGACATTGAGCGGCGGATGGTGGTCGCGGTCGCGGAGGTGGATCCGGGGCAGGTACCCGCCTCCGTCTCCGGCCTGGATCTGCGCCCGGTCCAGGAGCGCTTCGCGTCGGCCTGGCAGAGCGTGGTGCGGGGGCTCGACCCCGGCGCTCCGGTGGCCAGCTTCCACACCGAGGTGGTGGTCGCCTTCGGGGTTGGCCCCGAGTCGGACCTCGACCGCCTGGTGGCCGACCTCGACCGTCAGGTCGCCGGCGATCGGGGTGGCGGCCGGCTGTCGTTCTCGCTCGGCATCTCCCGGGTGGTGCCCGGCGCGGCGGATCTGCCCCGGGCGTACGAACAGGCCCGCACGGCGGTGCGGATCGGGCGCCGGCTGCAGGGGCCCGGGGCGCGGTCCACATTCGACCGGCTCGGCGCCTATCGGCTGCTCGCCCTCATCCCGGACTCGTCCGAGCTGCACGGGTACGTCGAGGATGTGCTGGGCGACCTGGCCCGCGATGCCCCCGGCTCGGCCGACCTGCGCCGCACCCTCGAGGTGCTGCTGGACGCGAACGGCAACGTCGCCGAGGCGGCCCGGCGGCTGCACTTTCACTACAACACCCTGCGCTACCGGATCGAGAAGCTCGAGCGGCTGGTCGGCCCGTTCACTACGAACCCGGCCCTGCGCCTGGACCTGTCCCTCGCCCTGCGGGTACGCCAGCTGCGCACACCGGCCGGGGTCCGGTGAGCGCGAGGAGCGAGCGGGTGCGAGCCCCGCAGCGCGAACGAAAGGCAGAACGGTGAGCGCGAGGAGCGAGCGGGTGCGAGCCCCGCAGCGCGAACGAAAGGCAGAACGGTGAGCGCGAGGAGCGAGCGGGTGCGAGCCCCGCAGCGCGAACGAAAGGCAGAACCGTGAGCCGGCGATGGGCCGGGGTTGGCGAGGTCTGCCAGCGCGGCCCGGCGATGTTGACGTGGTGTTGCCCGGTACCGGGAACACCGGAGTGTGAGAACGTGAGCACACCATGAAGCCTGCGGCCTTCGTCTACCACCGTCCCGCCACGGTGGCTGAGGCGCTGCGAACCCTCCGCGAGTTCGGCGCCGACGCCAAGGTGCTCGCCGGTGGCCAGAGTCTGGTGCCGTTGCTCAACATGCGCCTGGCCGCCCCCGGGCACCTGGTCGACATCAACCGGCTCGGCCGGGAGCTGAGCTACCTGAGTGTCGAGCCGGATCACGTTCGGGTCGGCGCCCTGGCCCGGCACAGCCACACCGCCCGGGACGAGGCAGCCTTCGCGGCGCTGCCCCTGCTGCGCCAGGCGACGCAGCACGTTGCCCACGCGACCATCCGCAACCGCGGCACCACCGTGGGCAGCATCGTGCACGGCGACCCGGCCTCCGAGATGCCCGCTGTGTTGCTGCTCTGCGACGGGTCGGTGAGGCTCGCCAGCGGCGCGAGCGTGGCCGCGGCCGACTTCTTCCTCGGACCGCTGGAGACCGCCGCCGGCCCCGGTGAGCTCGCGGTCTCGGCCTCCTTCCGCCGGCCACCCCCGGGCACCGGTACGGCCTGGGTGGAGGTGTCGCGCCGCGCCGGCGACTACGCGCTGTGCGGCCTCGGCGTGGCCGTCACGCTCGACGACGACCGCCGGGTGACCCGCGCCCGGGCCGCCTACATCTCGGTTGGGCCGGCCCCGATGCTGGTCGAGCTGACCGACGCGGTGGCCGGGCAGGCGTACGACGCGGCCGACTGGACGGCCGCCGGCGCGCTCGCCACGGCCCGGGTCGAGCCGGACGAGGACATCCACGCCACCGCGGAGTACCGCCGCCATCTGGTTGGCGTGCTCACGGTGCGGGCGGGACAGGCCGCGGCCGACAACGCCGCCGCCCGCCGTGACGCCGCCGGCCACGACGCGGGCGGGGCGGTCAATGACTGAGCAGCAGCACCAGGTGAACCTCACCGTCAACGGCTTACCGTACACAGTGGAGGTCCCGGCTCGCCGGCTGCTCTCGGACTGCCTGCGCCACGACCTGCGTCTGACCGGCACCCATGTCGGCTGCGAGCACGGGGTCTGCGGCGCCTGCACGGTGCTGCTCGACGGCGAGCCGGTGCGCTCCTGCCTGCTCTTCGCGGTCGGGGTGGACGGCCAGGAACTGACCACGATGGAGGGTTGCCGCTCGGCAGAGGGCGGACTCGGCCCGGTCCAGCGCGCGTTCCGCGAGTGCCACGGTCTGCAGTGCGGCTTCTGTACTCCTGGCTTCATCACCACCATCACCGCGTACCTGCGCCGCAACCCCGACCCGACGCCCGAGCAGGCCCGGGACGCCATCGGTGGCAACCTGTGCCGCTGCACCGGATACCAGAACATCGTCGCCTCGGTGCTGCGGGCGGCCCAGATCCTGCGCGAGGAGGGCGCGGTATGACGATCGCGCCGGTGCGTCCAGCGCCGGAGACGGTGGTGCCCGAGCCGCCGACCGCCGGCGCGGGGCCGTTCGGTCAGCCCGTCCTGCGCCGGGAGGATCTCCGACTCGCCGCTGGCGACGGGCGCTACCTCGACGACCTGGGCCATGAGGCGCTCGCTGCCGCCTTCCTGCGCAGCCCGCACGCGCATGCCCGGATCGTCGACATCGACATCACCGGCGCCCTCGAGGTCGACGGGCTGGTCGCCGTCTACACCTACGACGACCTCGACGGCCGGGTCGCCGAGCCGCTGCCGCTGCTCATCCCGCATCCGAGCCTGCACGCACCTCGCACCGCCTACCCGCTGGCGAACGCGGTGGTGAACCATGTCGGCGAGGCGGTGGTGATGGTGGTCGCCACCGATCGGTACCTGGCCGAGGACGCGGTCGACCGGATCCGGGTGGAGTGGGAGGAGCTGCCGGCGGTGGTCGGTGTCGCCGCCGCCCGGGCCGCAGCAGCCTGCGTGCATCCGGACGTGGCGGACAATGTGGCCGCCCACATGGTGCAGAGCGTGGGCGACGCCGCGGCCGCGATCGGCGCGGCACCGTACACTGTGGAGCTTCAACTGTCGGTCGAGCGTTCGGCCTCGACCCCGCTGGAGGGCAAGGGCGTCTACGCCCACTGGGACACCGACGACCGGTCGCTTCGGGTCTACAGCTCGACCCAGACCTCCACCTCGGTGCGGTTCGCGCTCGCCGCCAAACTCGGTCTACCGGTCGACCGGGTCGAGGTGGTGGCACCCGACGTCGGCGGCGGCTTCGGCGTGAAGATCATGCACCCGTGGCCGGAGGAGGTGCTGGTGCCGTGGGCGGCGATCCGGCTCGGCCGCGAGGTGAAGTGGACCGAGGACCGGCGCGAGCACTTCATCTCCTCGGCGCACGAACGTCTGCAGGAGCACACGGTACGGGTCGGCGTGGACGGCAGCGGACGGATCCTCGGACTGGACGTGCGCTTCCTGCACGACAACGGTGCCTACACCCCGTACGGGGTAATCGTGCCGATCATCACCTCCACGCAGCTGCTCGGGCCGTACAAGCCGGGCTCGTACCGGGTGGAGTTCCATTCGCTCTACACGAACACCGTCATCGTCACCCCGTACCGGGGAGCCGGGCGGGTGCACGCCTGTTTCGTGATGGAGCGGGTGATGGATGCCATCGCCGACCGGCTCGACCTCGACCGCACCCTGGTCCGCGAACGCAACATGATCTCCCCTGACGAGATGCCTTACGACCACGGTCTGATCTTTCAGGACGGCCGGCCGCTGATCTACGACAGCGGTGACTTCCCGGCCTCGCTGCGGGCGGCGAAGTCCCTTGTGGACTGGGATGGCTTCGAGGCGGTCCGGGAGCAGGCGAGGGCCGAGGGTCGCCGGGTCGGCATCGGACTCGCCACCTATGTGGAGGGTACCGGCGTCGGGCCGTACGAGGGCGCGCACGTGCGGGTCGAGACGACCGGGGACGTGGTGGTCGCCACCGGGCTGACCACGCAGGGCCAGGGACACCAGACGGTCTTCGCCCAGATCGCCGCGCAGGAGCTCGGCGTCCCGGTCGAGCGGGTCACGGTGACCACCGGGGACACCCGCCGGTTCTCCTACGGCGTGGGTACTTTCGCCTCGCGGGCCGCGGTGATGAGCGGCAACGCGGTGGCGGCCGCCGCGGTCAAGGTACGCCAGAAGGCGTTGCGGATCGCCGCCGGCGCGCTCGGGGCGGCCCCGGACGAGTTGGTGCTCGCCGGCGGTGACGTCTCGGTGCGTGGTTTCGCCGACGGCCCGCGCATCGCACTCGCGACGGTGGCGGTGCTGGCCAATCCGCTGCGCTACGCCTTCGACGAGGAGGCGAAACGGGCCACCCAGTTCGCCGCCGAGGCGGACACCGACACCCCGCCGGTGCCCGAGGGCGAGGAGCCGGGGCTGGAGGCGACCGGCTGGTACTCGCCGCTGCGGTCGACGTTCGCCAACGGGGTGCACGCCGCGGTGGTCGAGACCGACCCGGAGACCGCGGAGATCCGGGTGGTGCGTTACTGCGTGGTCCACGACTGCGGCACCGTGATCAACCCGATGATCGTGGCCGGCCAGGTGCACGGCGGGGTGGCTCAGGGCGTCGGCGGCGCGCTCTACGAGCGGATTGTCTACGACGAGGCCGGGCAACTGGTCAATGCGTCCTTCATGGACTTCCTGATGCCGTACGCGTCGGAGGTGCCCGAGATCGAGACGGACCACCTGACCTCGGTCTCGCCGTTGAACCCGCTCGGGGTCAAGGGCGTTGGCGAGGCCGGCGTGATCCCGGGCCATGCGGTGATCGCATCGGCGGTCGAGGACGCCGAAGGCTTCCGGATCGACCGGATGCCGATCTCGCCGTCGGAACTGTGGGAGCTTCGTCGCCGGCATGCAGCCGGCGAGCTGCCAACACTGCGCCGGCATGCGGCCGGCGAGCTGCCAACACTGCGCCGGCATGCAGCCGGCGAGCTGCCAACACTGCGCCGGCATGCGGCCGGCGAGCTGCCCGACGTGCGTCGCCGCTCGGTCGGAGATGAGCCTGAGCGGCCCGGCCCGCCGTCGGAAGGGAATGCGCCATGAAACTCTCCGGAGAGGCCACGCTGCGGGCCGGAGTGCCGCAGGTGTACGCCGCCCTCAACGATCCGGCCGTGCTGGTGCGCACGATCCCCGGCTGCCAGCGGCTGGAGCAGGTGGGCCCGGACTCGTACCGGGCCCGCATCGTCGCCGGGGTGGCCGCGGTCAAAGGCGCCTTCGACGGCCAGGTCCGACTGGCCGACCAGAACCCGCCGCACGCCTTCACCCTGCACGCGTCGGGCGCCGGTACGCCCGGCACGGTGACCGCGGTGGCGACGGTGACCCTGCAGCCGGGCGAGGGCGGGATGACCCTGCTGCGCTATGACGCCGACGCGACCATCGGCGGCGTCATCGGCGGCGTCGGCCAGCGGATGCTCACCGGCGTCGCCCGACGGACCGCGTCCGAGTTCTTCGCCGCCGTTGACCAGGCACTGCTCGCCCCGGCCGGTGCGCTGGCGCCGGCTGGTGCGTTGGCGCCGGCGACCGGGCCTGGGCCGCTGGGGGCCGGACCGGCGTCGCTGGAGCGCGGTCCGGCGTCGTTACAGGCCGGCCTGGAAGAGGCGAACCTGCCCACGCCGGACGCGGTGGGCCGGATCTGGACGGCACCGGCGCCGGCCGTGGATCCGGCTCGCCAGCGGGCCCGCGACCTGCTCGTCGGCGCGCTCATCGGGGCCGCGATCGCCCTGCTCGGCGTGTTGGTCGGCGCAATCGTGGCGGGCTGGTGACGATGGGCGGCGGGAGGTACCGATGAGGGCGTTCACCGCGGCCGCGGTCCAGCTGGCCCCCCGGCCCGGACCGCTCACCGCGACCAGCATCAAGTCCAACGTGGACGCCTGCGTGTCCGTGGTCGAGCAGTGTGTCGCCGCCACCGGCGCGGAGCTGGTGGTGCTGCCGGAGTCCGCCTCGACCGGGTTCACCCCGGGCGTGGACGCCGAACGGCTGTGGGATCTGGTCGACGGGGTGCCCGGCGGCTTGACCGCGCCGCTCCAGGAGGTGGCCGCGCGGCTGGGGGTGCACGTGGTCTTCGGCACCTACGAACGCGGCCAGCAGCGGGGGGTCGTGCACAACGCGGCCGTGCTGATCGGGCCGACCGGCGATGTGCTGGGGACGTACCGCAAGACGCACGTCTTCTGCGGCGAGGGCCGGGCCGAGGGCGGCTGGGTGACTCCGGGCGCGGAGGCGGTGGTGGTGGCCACCGCACTCGGTGCGATCGGGCTGATGATCTGCTTCGACGGGGACTACCCGGAGCTCGCCCGGGTGCTGGCGGTGCGCGGTGCGGAGGTGATCTGCCGGCCCTCGGCGCTGTTGCGCTCGGCCGACATCTGGGAGCTGACCACCCGGGCCCGGGCCTACGACAACCACGTCTTCGTGGTGGCCGCCAACGCCACCGGCAGCGACCCCGCCGGGGTGCTCTACTTCGGCAACTCGCTGATCGTCACCCCGATCGGCGAGGTGGTTGCGCGAGCCGCCACACACGAGGGCTGGGTGTCGGCGCGACTGGACCCGGCCGGCGCGCTGCGCAGCCTCACGCCCGGCTCCAACATCGCGCAGCGCTTCGACCACCTGGCCGACCGGAACCTGGAGTTCATCCGGACCCATCTGGACGACCTGGCCGCGGCGGCCCGCTCCCCCTTCTCGTCGATCTAGGGCTTGCGCACATGATTGGAGATCAAAGCACGCGCACAAGCCCTAGATCGACGGAAGATGGGGCGGCGCGCGGAGCGGGAGCGACGGGGGAGGGGGCGGGCGGGATCCGGCGGATCAGGGTGGGCATCGACACCGGCGGGACCTTCACCGACGTGGTCGCGGTCGACGACGGCACCGGCCAGCTCGTCGCCGTGAAGACACCGTCCACACCGGACGATCCGGCCGAGGGCTTCCTCACCGGCATCCGCAAGGTCCTCGACGTGCTCGGGGCCGGGCCGGACCAGCTCGCGTCGGTCAGTCACGGGACCACGGTCGCCACCAACCACCTGCTGCAGGGCGGGATCGCGGGCATCGGCTTCATCACCACCGAGGGCTTCGAACACCTCCTGGAGATTGCCCGCCAGAGCGTGCCGGACGGCTACGGCAACAGCTACTTCTGGGTCAAGCCGCCCCGCATCGTGCCGGCCTCGCTGGTGCGTACCGTCGGCGGTCGGCTCGACCACACCGGTACGCCGGTCCGCCCACTCGACGACGCGGGTGCGCGGGAGGTCGCCCGCTGGTTCCGGGCGGAGGGCATCGACACGCTCGGCGTGTGCCTGCTGCACTCGTACGCCAACCCGGCCCACGAGCAGCGGGTTCGCGAGATCCTCGCCGAGGAGCACCCGGCCGCCGCGGTCTCACTCTCCAGCGACGTGTTACGGGAGTATCGCGAGTACGAGCGGGCGATGACCACGCTGGTGGACGCGGCGGTCAAGGTCCGGGTGGCAGCGTACGTGACCCGGCTGCGCCGGGAACTGGACGCGTTCACCGGTCGGGCGGTGCCGTTTCACATCATGAAGTCCAACGGTGGCGTGCTCTCGGCCGACGAGGTCGTCCGCCAGCCGGTGACGACCGTCCTCTCCGGACCGGCGGCCGGCGCGCTCGGTGCGGCGCTGGTCACCCGGGCAGCGGGGTACGAGCGGGTGCTCACCCTGGACGGCGGCGGGACCTCCACCGACGTCAGCGTGGTGCGCCACGGCGAGCCGAGCCTGACCACCGAGGGCAGCGTCGGTGACTACCCGTGCAAGATACCGATGATCGACATCGTGACCGTCGGTGCCGGCGGCGGGTCGGTGGCCTGGCTCAGTCCCGAAGGCGCGCTGAAGGTGGGCCCGCGCTCGGCCGGCGCCGACCCCGGCCCGTTGTGCTACGGCCGCGGCGGCGTCGAGCCGACGGTGACCGACGCCCATCTCGTCCTCGGGCGCATCCCACCCCACCTGGTCGGCGGCGAGGTGCCGTTGGACCCGGAGGCGGCCCGCACCGGCCTGTCCGCCCTCGCCGAGAAGCTCGGCCTCGATCTGGTGACCGCGGCCGCCGGTATCCTGGAGATATCGGCCTGGAGCCAGGCGAACGCCCTGCGCCAGATCACCGTCCAGCGTGGACTCGATGTGCGCGACTTCGCCCTGACCACGTTCGGCGGCTCCGGCTCGTTGCTGCTGTGCCGGCTCATCGACATCATGGGGGTGCCGGTCGGCGTGGTGCCGCGCGACCCCGGCAACCTGTCGGCGTTCGGGCTGCTCACCGTGGACGTCCGGGTCGACAACGTGCAGACCCAGGTGACCCGGGACGACGCGCTCGACCCGGCCGAAGTCGCCGCGGCGCTGCGCCGGCTGGGGGAGCGGGCCGCCGCCGCGCTCACCGCCGAGGGCTTCCCTACCGGGGAGCAGCGGTCTGCGCGCACCGCCGATCTGCGCTACTACGGTCAGGCCTTCGAGGTCCGGGTCCCGCTCGCCGATGGGGAGTTTGACGCCACCACCGCCCGGGCGGCGGTCGCCGCGTTCCATGACGCCCACGAGGCCCTCTACGGCTACTGCTTCCGGGACAAGCCGAGTCAGCGGGTCGAATGGGTGAACCTGCGGGTCACCGGGGTCGGACCGATCCAGCGCCCGGCGCTGCGACCGCTGCCGGTGGTGGCGGCGGCCACCGTCGCCGCGCCGGCCCGGCGCGACGTCTGCTTCGACGCGGTGGCTGGTGCGGTGTCGACACCGATCTACCAGCGCGTCGGCCTGCCGGCCGGCGCGATTGTTCACGGGCCGGCGGTGGTGGAGGAGTACGGCGCCACGGTGCCGGTCCACCCCGGCTTCTCGGCCACGGTGGACCCGATGGGCAATCTCGTCGTCCGGCAGGAGTCCCACCAATGACAGTGGATCCGGTTCTGCTCGAGATCGTGAAGGGCAGCCTCGCGGCGATCGAACGGGAGGTGGAGACCGCGATCGGGCGGACCGCCCGGTCCCCGATGATCCGCGACGCCCACGACTTCCGGGCGGGCATCCACGACCGCCGGCTGCGCAAGCTCACCGGCCGCTCGTACTCGGCCTTGGTGCAGCCCATCGTGCGCGACTATCCCTTGGAGACGATGCGCCCCGGGGACGTGTTCTTCCACAATGACGTCTACCTCTCCGAGGGGGGCATCGGCCACCTGCCCGACCTGTGCGTCACCGTGCCGGTCTTCCATGACGGCGAGGTGGTCGCGTTCGTGCAGGCCTTCGGCCACCACGACGACATCGGTGGGGCCGTGCCCGGTTCCATGCCCTCGCACGCCACCAGCGTGTTCGAGGAGGGGCTCATGGTGCCCCCGATCCGGCTGTGGGCGGCCGGCGTCCCGAACGAGGCCGCCCTGAAGATCATGGCGCGGAACTCCCGGATGCCGGACTCGCTCGCGGCCGACCTCGACGCCGAGTGCGCCGCCTGCCTCATGGGCGCGCGTCGCCTGGCGGAGCTCTTCGCCCGGTACGGGCGGGCGGCGGTGCAGGAGTGCTTCGACGCGGTCATCGACACCACCACCCAGACCTTCCGGCGCGAGGTGCTGGCCCGCATTCCGGACGGCACGTTCGTCTGGGAGGACTACGCCGAGCACGACGGCGTGGACCCACCGCGGCTGCACACCCAGCGGATCACGCTGACCAAGACGCCGGAGAAACTGGTGCTGGACTTCACCGGCACCTCGCCCCAGGCGAAGGGGCCGATCAACCACTGTGCCGATTACGCCGGCGGGGTCTTTCTCGCCAAGTGGCTGGCCCCGATCCTGCGCAATCTGGCCGAGACCCCCGAGCGGATGGCCCAGCTCGACGTGAACGAGGGCGTGGTGCCGCTGCTGGAGCTGCGCTTCCCGCCTCCGGGCACCCTGCTGACCCCGGTCTTCCCGGCGCCGACCAACGCGCGCACCTTCGTGATCCTGCGCCTGCTCGGGGTGCTGGCCGGGGCCCTGGCCAAAGCGGTGGACGGGCGCATGCCGGCCGACCAGGAGACGATCCGCTACACCGGGGTTTACGGCACCGACGCCGACGGCGCCGACTACCTGATGCGCGAGGTGCTCGGCGGCGGCTCCGGCGGTCGCTGGTACGCCGATGGCGAGGACACCATCCACGTCGTGCCGGACTCACGCAACATTCCGGTCGAGTTCGCCGAGGCCCGGTGGCCGTTCCGGGTGGAGCGGCTGGGACTGGCCATCGACTCCGGCGGCGCGGGGCGTTTCCGCGGCGGCCTCGGCTATGACAAGCACATCCGCATGCTGCGCAACGCCAACTTCATGTCGATCGCGGACCGGTCGGTGCTGGCGTGCTGGGGAGTGCGCGGTGGCCGCGCCGGCCGGCCGTTCAGCGTGGTCGTCGACCCCGGCGGTTCGCGCGAGCGCACGGTCGACGCGCTGGCCGACGCCGAGCCGGTACGGGCGGGCGAGGTGATCCGGATCCGCACCACCGGTGGTGGCGGCTGGGGTGATCCGCTGGACCGGACCTACGACGAGGTGCGCCGCGACGTCGCCTGGGGCAAGGTGTCCCCCCAGGGCGCGTGGGCCGACTACGGCGTACGGATGGTCGGGTCCGAGGTGGACGGTGCCGCGTCCGATCGGGAGCGGGAACGGCGCCGGGCGGCGCGCGAGCCCGACGAGCCGTTCTTCGACCGCGGGCCGGGGTATGCGGTGCTCTCCGGCGGCCGGCGCTACGCCGAGGTGGACCGGCGGTGACCCGGACGGTGATCGCGCTGGGGGGCAACGCGATGACGGCGGCCGACGGCCGGGCCCGCGCCGACGATCAGATCGCGGCGGTCGGCCGGGCGGCCGAGCACATCGCGGACGTGGTCGCCGCCGGTGCGCAGGTGGTCGTGACCCACGGCAACGGCCCGCAGGTCGGCAACATCCTGGTGAAGAACGAGCTGGCCGCCGCCGTGGTGCCGCCGGTCCCGCTGGACTGGTGCGGCGCGCAGACGCAGGGCACCATCGGCGCGATGCTGCTCAACGCGCTCGACCGGGCGTTGGCCCGCCGCGAGGTCGCGGCTCCGGTCGCCGCGCTGGTGACCCGGACCCGGGTAGACCCGGCCGATCCGCGGTTCCGGGAGCCGTCCAAACCGATCGGTCGCTACCTGCCCGAGGTCGAGGCGCGGGTCATGATGGGGCATGGTCAGACCTGGCAGGATCGGGGCGAGCGCGGTTGGCGCCGCCTGGTCGCCTCGCCCGAGCCGGTCGAGATCCTGGACGCGGCCGCGGTGGTGACCCTGCTCGAGCGCGGATTCGTCGTGGTGGCGGCCGGCGGCGGCGGCATCCCGGTGGTCCGGGACGCCGACGGCTCGATCCGGGGCGTCGAGGCCGTGGTGGACAAGGACCTCTCGGCCGCCTTGTTGGCCACCACCGTGCGCGCCCGCCAGCTCGTCATCGGCACCGATGTGGACGGAGTCTGGCTGGATTACGGCGAGGCTACCGCCCACCGGCTGGGCGCGGTCGAGGTGGCGGCGCTGCGCGCCTTCGAGGCCCAGGGACACTTCGCCGCCGGGTCGATGGGTCCGAAGGTCACGGCCGCCTGCCGCTTCGTCGAGAGCGGTGGCGAGCGGGCGGTCATCACATCGCTGGACGGCATCGGCGATCTCAGCGGCACCATTGTCCACAGTGCAGAGCGACGACGGGCTTTCCTCCGCGGAGGAGCCGGGAGTGAGCGACGACGCGCTTTCCTCCGCGGAGGAGCCGGAGTGAGCGACGACGCGCTTTCCTCCGCGGAGGAGCCCGAGTGAGCGACGACGCGCTTTCCTCCGCGGAGGAGCCGGAATGAGAGGTGACATCGTGGCTGAACCCATCGAAGTTCGCAAGGTCCTGCTCGGCCATGTCTCGGATGCCTCCGGGCTGGCCGACCTGATCGACTCCGGTGTGGTCGAGGCCGACCGCGTGATCGCGGTCATCGGCAAGACCGAGGGCAACGGCGGCGTCAACGACTACACCCGCATCCTGGCCGACCGGGCGTTCCGGGAGGTCCTGGTGGCCAAGGGCGCCCGGCCGGCGGCCGCCGTCGCCGAGATCCCGATCGTCTGGTCGGGGGGCACCGACGGTGTCCTGTCGCCGCACGCGACCGTCTTCGCGACGGTGGCGCCGGACCCGGCAACCGCCACCGACGAGCCACGGCTGACCGTCGGTTACGCGATGAGCGAGCCGCTGTTGCCGGAGGAGATCGGCCGGCGCCCGATGATCGAGAAGGTGGCCGCGGCGGTGCGGGAGGCGATGGCGAAGGCCGGCATCGCGGACGTCGCTGACGTCCACTATGTCCAGACGAAGACGCCGCTGCTCACCATCCACACCATCCGGGACGCGAAGAGTCGCGGCCAGACGGTCTGGACCGAACAGACCCATGAGTCGATGGACCTCTCCAACGGGACCACGGCGCTCGGGATCGGGGTCGCGCTCGGCGAGTTCGAGCTGCCGGACGACGCCGACGTGCTGCACAACCTGGACCTCTACTCGGCCGTCTCGTCGTGCTCATCCGGGGTGGAGCTGGATCGGGCGCAGGTGGTGGTCGTGGGCAACGCCCGCGGAATCGGCGGCCGGTACCGCATCGGCCACGCGGTGATGCGGGACGCCCTCGACGCCGACGGCATCTGGGCGGCGATCCGCGATGCCGGCCTCGACCTGCCCGCGCGCCCGCATCCGGACGATCTGGACGGTCGCCTGGTCAACGTGTTCCTCAAATGCGAGGCCGCCCGGGACGGCACCGTGCGGGGCCGGCGCAACGCGATGCTCGACGACTCGGATGTGCACTGGCACCGCCAGATCAAAGCGTGCGTCGGCGGGGTCGCTGCCGCGGTCACCGGCGATCCGGCGGTCTTCGTCTCCGTCTCCGCCGCCCACCAGGGCCCCGACGGCGGTGGACCGGTGGCCGCGATTGTGGACCTCGGCCGGTGAGTACCACCAGTGCGCCGGCCTGGGCGGTGCACCTGCCGGCGGACATGACACCCTCCGATGTGGACCTCTCCGAAGGCGGCTCGCTACCCGGGTCGTGGGTGGCGCGCTGGCGGGCCGATCCGGACCGGACCGTGCTGGCCACCCTTGACGGGGCCCGGGTCAGCGCCGCCGCGTTGCACGAGCGCACCGCCGCGGCGGCCGGCCGGTACGCCGCGGCCGGCCTGCACCCGGGCGACCGGGTGCTCATCGCCGCCGGCACCAGCATCGACACGGTCGTCGCCTATGTCGGCGCCCTGCGGGCCGGGCTGACGGTGGTGCCGGCGAACCCCACCCTGCCGCCGCGGGAGGTGACCGCGCTGGCCGAGGCGGCTCGGCCCGCACTGGGCGTGCTGGAGGTGGCGCCGGCGGCCGGCACACTGATCCACCCGATGCTGGTCACCCCGCCAGACCTGAGCAGCCTGCCGGCGCCGGGAGAGGTCACGCTCGACCGGGTGGGGCCGGCGGACACTGCATTGATCATCTATACCTCGGGCACCACCGGCCGGCCCAAGGGCGTGCCGCTCTCGCACGCCAACCTGCTCGCCAGCGCGCACGCGGTCCGGCTGGCCTGGCGGTGGACGCCGGAGGACAACCTGGCGCTCGGGCTGCCGCTGTTTCACGTACACGGGCTCGGGGTCGGGCTGAACGCGACACTGAGCACCGGCGCCACGGCCACCCTCATGCCCAAGTTCGACCCAGCGGCGGTGGCCGCGGCGGTGCACGCCGGCGCCAGCCTCTTCTTCGGGGTACCGACGATGTACCACCGGATCGCCGAGTCGGAGTATCTGGCCGAGCTGGCTGCGCTGCGACTGGCAGTCAGCGGCTCGGCGCCGCTCGCCGCCGACCTCTTCGAGGCGGTACGCGTCGGGTGCGGGCAGCGGGTGCTGGAGCGCTACGGCATGACCGAAACCGTGATGCTGGTGTCCAACCCGTACGAGGGCGAGCGCCGGCCGGGCACCGTCGGCTTCCCGCTGCCCGGCGTCGACCTGCGACTTGCCCCGCGCCCGGGCGGTACCGCGGAGATCCAGGTGCGCGGTCCCAACGTGATCGGCGGCTATCTCGACGACCCGGCCGCCACCGCCGATGCGTACACCGGCGACCGCTGGTTCCGCACCGGCGATCTCGGTGAGTACGACGAGGCCGGCTACCTGCGTATCAGTGGGCGGGCCAAGGAGCTCATCATCACCGGCGGCTACAACGTCTACCCGCGGGAGGTCGAGGAGGTGCTGCGGGCGCATCCGGGCGTTCTCGACGCCGCCGTCGCCGGAGTGCCGTCGCGGCAGTGGGGCGAGACCCTGATCGCGTTCGTGGTGGCCTCGCACGAAGGACTCCGGCTCTCCGAGCTCGAGGAGTGGTCGGCCCAGCGCCTGGTCTCCTACAAGCGTCCCCGCCAGTGGCGGGTGGTCGACTCGATTCCGCGCAACGCGCTGGGCAAGATCCTGCGGCACGAGCTGAACCCGTGACCGGCGGGCGTGGCGCCCCGGGATAACGACCGGCGGCCGCGCGATACCGTGGGCACATGCCGTTCGACATCGATCGTGTCCGGGCGCAGTATCCCGCCTTGCGCGAGGGCTTCGCCCACTTCGAAGGAGCCGCCGGAACGCTGGTCGCGGCCGGGTGCGCCGACGCCATCGGCGAGGTCGCGCGCGGCGCGGTGGCCAACCGGTCGGCCGCCTTCGCCCCCGGCCGCCGCGCCATCGAGATCACCGAGCAGGCGCGGCAGGCGGTGGCGGACCTGCTCGGGGCAACCCCGGACGGGGTCGTCTTCGGTGCCAGCGCCACCGCGGTGACCTACCTGGTCGCGCGCACCCTGGCGCAGCGGTGGGGTCCGGGCGACGAGATCGTGGTCTCCCGCCTCGACCACGACGCGAACGTGCGCCCGTGGGTTCAGGCCGCGACCCGCGCCGGCGCCACCGTACGGTGGGCCGAGGTGGACGTGGCCACCGGTGAGCTGCCGGCCGCGCAGTACCAGGAGCTGGTCACCGAGCGCACCAAGCTGGTCGCGGTGACCGCGGCGAGCAACGCGATCGGTTCCCGGCCCGACGTCGCCGCCATCGCCCGGCAGGCGCACGACGCCGGTGCACTGATCTATGTGGACGGTGTGCACGCGACCCCGCACGGGCCGATCGATGTCGCGGCCCTCGGCGCCGACTTCTACGTCACCAGCGCGTACAAGTGGTCCGGGCCGCACATCGCGGCCTGTGCAGCGGCACCGGAGCGCTGGGAGTCGCTGCGGCCGGAGAAGCTCATGCCCTCGCCGGACGTGGTGCCGGAGCGATTCGAGTTCGGCACCCTGCCGTTCGAGCTGCTCGCCGGCGTCACCGGCGCGGTGGAGCACCTCGCCGGGCTGGATGCCGGCGCCACCGGCACCCGACGGGAGCGTCTGGTCGCCTCGCTCGGCGCCGCCCAGGCGTACGAGATGAGCCTGTTCGAGCAGCTCGTCAGCGGGCTGGCCGCGATCGACGGGGTCCGGATGTGCCCGGCGAGCACCGACCGCTGCCCCACGGTGGCCTTCCGGGTCGGCGATCAGCCTCCGGCCCGTACCGCGGAACAGCTCGGCGAGGAGGGGATCTGCGTCTTCGACGGCGACTACTACGCCTACGAATACTTCCGGGCCACCGGGCTGGGCGAGACCGGGGGGGCGGTGCGGGCCGGGATCTACCACTACCTCACCGCGGAGGAGGTCGCGCGCCTGCTCGGCGCGGTCAAGCGTTGTAGGTGACGAGGGCCACGGTCTAGGCTGACGTCGACCGGCGTGGATGCCGGACCAGCGGATCGAGGTGTGGCGGCCGTTGTGAGGGGAGCCGAGGTGAAGCCCCGATGACTGCGTCCACAGTGGAGGGGGCGGAGCACGAGGCGTTGTTCTACACCGCCCAGGAGGACTTTCTGGACGGGGTGCTCACCGTCATCCGGGCTGGTCTGGCCGCCGGTGAACCGGTTCTCGTCGCGGTGCCGGAGCCGCACCTCTCCACGGTTCGGGCGGCCGGCATCGCCGGCTCGGCCGGCATGGCCGGCGCGACTCTGGTCGACATCACCGACGT
The DNA here is from genome assembly GCA_963753485.1 of uncultured Actinomycetota bacterium. Classification (GTDB taxonomy): domain Bacteria; phylum Actinomycetota; class Actinomycetes; order Mycobacteriales; family Micromonosporaceae; genus CAWDLX01. Next base: position 178,464 of record CAVWCL010000003.1, read on the forward strand.
CGGCCGAAACCCCAACCGGATCCTGCCCTGGGTGCTGCGAAGCTTCGCCGACCGCAACGCCCCATGGCCGGTCCGGATCGTGAGCGAGCCGATCTACGTCGGCCGGGCGCCGGAGGAGATCGCCCCGTGCGTGCAGCACGAGGCCCTGATCAACCTCGCCTTCGCCGGCCGACCGGTACGGGTGCGCTGCCTCTACGACGCCGCCCAGTTGCCCGAGCTGTTGCCCTACGCGGGCCAGACCCATCCGACGGTGGTCGACTCGTCCGGCCGGCGCGCCTCCACCAACTACACCGACCCGCGAACCGTGGTGGCGATGCTCAACCAGCCGCTGCCCGAGCCGAAACGCACCCACGAGTCCATCGTGTTCGACATCCAGAGCCTGGCCGCGGTGCGCCGGATGGTCGGCAAGTACGCCGACGAGGCGGGGTTGGACACCGAGCGCACGGCCGACCTGCAGATGGCGACGAACGAGGTCGCCACGAATGCGGTGACGCACGCCCCATCCGGTGCCGCCACCCTGCGGCTGTGGTGGGACGACGACCGGATCGTCTGTGAGGTGCGTGGGGCCGGCGAGATCAGCGACATCATGGCCGGCCGGGTGATCCCCGACCCGGACAGCCCGCGCGGTCGCGGGCTACTGATCGCCAACCGCCTCTGCGACCTGGTGCAGACGCACACCTCGCCAACGGGTACGGTCACCCGGCTGCACATGCGCCTGTCGCGTAGCTGACCTTCGCGAGGTAAACCGCCGGCACAACCTGGGCGTCATGACTGCGATAGTCAGGCAGGGCTCGCCGCCACCCGTGAGGAGAATCGCGATGAGAATGATGACCCGAGCCTCGCTCGCCGGCGCCGCCCTCGCCGCCGGCGTGCTGCTGGTGGGCTGCGCACCGGCCACCCCTGGTACCGGTGGGCCGACCGGCACCGCCACCGTAGGATCGGGCCCGACCTCGGCCACCCCGGTGCCGCCGGCGACCGAGCCGGCACCAGATGCCGAGTACACCGTGACCTACCCCTTCGGGGTGCCGTCGGCCCGGGTGTCGATCAGCCATCCCGTTCACCCGCCGATCGGCGGACCCGACGACCCCCCGCTGCCGTACCTGGTCGGCATCTACGTCGGCAACCACCCCGAGGGCCAACCGCCGTACCAGCGGATCTCGTTCTATTTCCGCGGCGCGTTCCCGTCCTACAACTTCGGGTACGTGGACTCGGTGCTCACCGAGGCCCAGGGCACGCCGATCAGCCTGCAGGGCAACTCGTTCCTGCGGGTCGGCTTCACCGACGCCCAGGCGCACGACAACGCCGGCCAGTCGACCATCAAGGCCCAGCCGGCGAACCCGATCGGGTTCCAGAACCTCAAGAGCTACGGTGCCGCCGGTGACTTCGAGGGACACGTCAGCTACGGCCTGGGCATCCAGGTGGCCTCGGGCAGCGACCAGGTCCTGAAGATCCGCGCCGGTGAGCTGAAGAAGCCCGACGGGTCCGGTGGCTTCTTCTACGTGGTCCACTTCGACGTCCAGACCGCCTAACCCTCTCGCCGATCTAGGGCTTACGCACGCGGTTCGATCTCCAATCGTGTGCGCAAGCCCTAGATCGGCGTGCCTGGTTCGGGCTACGTCGTGCCTGGTTCGGGCTACGTGATGTGCGTCTGGGCCAGGCCGACCACGTTGCCGGCCTCGTCGACGTCGATGGTGTGCGCGGCCGGGTGCGCGCCCAGGCCCGGCATGGTCGGCATGTCCCCGCAGATCGGGTACACGAAGCCGGCGCCGACGGCGGCCCGTACTTCGCGGACCGGCAGCGTCCAGCCGGTCGGTGCCCCGAGGAGCTTGGGGTTGGACGAGATGGACAGGTGGGTCTTTGCGATGCACACCGGCAGGTGGCCGTAGCCGTTGCGCTCGTACCGGTCGAGCTGTGCGCTGGCGATGGGAGAGTACTCCACGCCGTCCGCGCCGTAGATCCGCCGGGCGACGATCTCGATCTTGTCACGCAGCGGAGCGGCGCTCGGGTACAGCGGCGCGTACGACGCGGGTTGGCGGCAGGCGTCGTCGACCGCCTCGGCCAGCTCGGTGGCACCCCGTCCGCCCTTGGCGAAGTGCTGCGAGATGGCGACCCGTACCCCCATGGACTCGGCGATCTCGGCGACCGCGCGCCACTCGGACTCGTGGTCGGTCGGGAACGCGTTGATGGCGACGACCGCGGGAACCCCGAACACCTGGATGTTCTCGATCTGCTTGCGCAGGTTGGCGCTGCCCTGGTGAACCTCGTCGGGGTCCTCGGCGAGCAGTGCGTCCGGCAGCGGACGCCCGGCAACGATGCGGTGACGCCCCGAGTGCGCCTTGAGCGCGCGTACCGTGGCCACCACGACGGCCGCGTCCGGCGCCAGCCCGGATACCTGGCACTTGATGTCGAAGAAGCGCTCGGCGCCCATGTCCGCGCCGAAGCCGGCCTCGGTGATGAGGAAGTCGCCGGTGTGGATGCCGATCAGGTCGGCGATGACCGACGAGTTGCCGGTCGCGATGTTCCCGAATGGTCCGGCATGGACGAGCACCGGCGTGTTCTCCAGCGTCTGCAGCAGGTTCGGCTTGATCGCGTCGCGGAGGATCGCCTGCATCGCACCGGCCGCCTGTAGCTCGTCCGCGGTCACCGGTACGCCGGCGCGGGTGTAGCCGACAACGATGCGGCGCAGCCGCTCGCGCAGGTCGTCCATGGACGTGGTGAGGGCGAGGATGGCCATGACCTCGGAGGCGGCGGTGATGTCGAAGCCCGTCTGCCGGGGAACACCGTCCTTATCGGAGCCGAGGCCGATGACGATGCTGCGCAGCGCGCGGTCGTTGACATCGAGCGCGCGCCGCCAGGTGATCTGGTGCGGGTCAATGTCCAGCTCGTTGCCGTGGAACAGGTGGTTGTCGACCATCGCAGCGAGCAGGTTGTTGGCCGCCGTCACGGCATGGAAGTCACCGGTGAGGTGCAGGTTCAGCAGCTCCATCGGGACCACCTGGCTGTACCCGCCGCCCGAGGCGCCGCCCTTGATGCCGAAGGTGGGGCCCATGGACGGCTGCCGCAACGCCAGCGTGGCCGACCGTCCAATGTGGCTGAAGCCTTCGGCCAGGCCGACGGCGGTGGTCGTCTTGCCCTCGCCAAGTGGCGTCGGGGTGATAGCGGAGACCAGGACGTACTTCGCCTTCGGGCGGTCAGCCAGTTCGTCGAGAGCAGTCAGCTTGATCTTCGCGAGCGAGTCGCCATACGGCTCGAGCAGGTGTGCGCCGATGCCCATGGCGTCCGCGATGTCGCCTGGTGGCTTGAGGCCGGCACCAATGGCGATCTCAAGGTCCGAGGGGAAAGTCATGGTCCCTTCGTAGCGCGTTTCCAGGCTTTCGGCGAGGTCCAAACGGTCCACCTCGGTCCGTTTGCTCGGCACCTGCACAGAAACGCTCATCGCTGGGCCACCCACTTCTCCAGGTACGGGCGCAGCACCGCGTCGAGCGTGACCGGACCAACCTCGCGCACCTCGTACGACACCCGTCGGGCCGGGTGACCGATCTCGACCAGCCGGCCGAGGTCCATCGGCGTACCGATGACAACCACGTCGCATTCGGCCGCTCGCATCGTCTCGCCCAGCTCACGGATCTGGGTCTCGCCGTAGCCCATGGCCGGCAGCACGGCGCCGATGCCCGGGTACGCGGCGTAGGTGTCGGCGATGGATCCCACGGCATAGGGCCGCGGGTCGACGAAGTGCGCGGCACCGGCCTGGCGGGCGGCCACCGTGCCGGCGCCGTACGGCATGCCGCCGTGGGTGATGGTCGGCCCGTCCTCGACCACGAGCACCCGGGCGCCCAGCAGCGATGGCCCCGCTTCCAGGGTCACCGGCGACTCGGCCCGGACCACCTGGGCGGTCGGGTTGGCCGCCGCCACGTGCGCGGCCACGGTGTCGACCGCGGCGGGCTCCGCGCTGTCGATCTTGTTGATCACGACGACGTTCGCCATTCGCAGATTGGTCTCGCCCGGGTGGTAGGCCAGCTCGTGGCCGGGCCGCAGTGGGTCAACCACAGTGATCATCACATCGGGGGTGTAGAACGGGTAGTCGTTGTTGCCGCCGTCCCACACGATGACGTCGGCCTCCTGTTCGGCCCGACGCAGGATCGCCTCGTAGTCGACGCCGGCGTACATGACCATGCCCATCCGTACCGGCGCCTCGTACTCCTCGCGCTCTTCGACGGTGGGGTCGGACGCGTCGATGTCGGCGATGGTCGCGAAGCGCTGCACCCGCATGCGCTCCAGGTCGCCGTAGGGCATCGGGTGCCGAACGAGGGCGACCCGCAAGCCGTTGTCGAGCAGGATCCGACCGACGCGCTGGCTGGTCTGGCTCTTGCCGCAGCCGGTACGCACCGCGCAGACCGCGACCACCGGCCGGATGGAGCGCAGCATCGACGCTTTCGGGCCGATCAGCCGGAAGTCGGGGCCGGCACTGAGCACGATGGACGCCTTGTGCATCACGTCCACATGGGACAGATCCGAGTAGGCCAGCACAACCTCGTCCACGCCCTCGCGCCGTACCAGTTCGGTGAGGGTGTCCTCGGCGACGATCGGGATGCCGTCGGGGTAGAGCGGTCCGGCCAACGAGGCCGGGTATGTGCGCCCGGCGATGCCGGGGATCTGGGCGGCCGTGAACGCGACCACCCGCACGGACGGATCGTCACGGTAGACGGTGTTGAAGTCGTGGAAGTCGCGGCCACCGGCTCCCATGATGACAACTCGACGCATCGGTGTCCTCCTTGATCGACAGCTTCACGTTGACTGTCGCGCTCGGAAGTCGCCTCAACCAGGGGCGAAGGCCGTCTGTCCCGGGCCGTTCGGCCCTCCCGCGGTACGCCGTGGCGTGGCCGCCGTGGCTGCGTCCCACGGCGCGGGTCCGGAGGTCGGGTTCGGCGTCGGTGGCGCGCGTGGAGATCGCAGTGGTGCGCGGGTCCGGCGGTCGGGTTCGGCGTCGGTGGCGCGCGTGGAGATCGGAGTGGCGCGCGGGTCCGTGCAGTGTGGCTGCGTTGTCCCGCGCCGGGTGCTGATCTCCGGTTGTGGAGGCTCCCGTGGGGAGCCGCGGTCGCGCGGCGTCCCGTGCGGGGCGTCAGCGGCGTCGCCGGCGCCCCATGATCAGGCCGGCGGTGAGGATGACCAGGCCAGCAGCGACAGCGATGATCAGGAGTCCGGTCCGGTTATCGCCGGGCGACGGTTGCGCCGCGACGGCAGTCGGCGTCGCACTCGGCGTGAGTGGCGCAACGTCGGCCGTCAGCGCCTTCACCAGGTTCACGACGCCGTAGCCGTACTCGTCGTCACGCCCCGGCGGCCCCTTGTCGTCGGCGGTGGCGGTGAGCCGGTGGACGACATCGGCGGCGGACATGGTGGGAAAGCGCGATCGAACGAGTGCGGCCGCCCCAGCGATGATCGCCGTAGCGTCGCTGGTGCCGGTTGCGACGCGGTAGCCATTATGGCCGCCCGTACGGATGTCGGTTGACGTGATCTCCACGGCTGGTGCGGCGAGGACAGCCTGCGGGCCGGTCACGGATACCGACGCATGGTTCCCGTTACGGTCAACACCCACCGCGGCGATGACACCTGGGTACGCCGCTGGATACTGGACAGAATGAACCGCCGGTAGGTTCCCGACGCCCGCAACAACGATCAACGTCGTTGGCTAACGCGTCCTCGACTGCCTTCTTAAGCGTGAGCGCCGGAGCACCCGCGGCTGCGACGCAGACCACCCGGGCTCCATGGCTGATCGCCCATTGCAGGCCTTGATCGACCTGATTGTCGAATCCCAGATGCCCAAGCTGGATCGTCCGGACCGGCAGTATCTTTGCGTGCGGAGCGATCCCAAGAGCGCGACCGTGCGCGGCGATGAGCCCCGCCATGGCGGTTCCATGCCCGTCAATGTCGACCTGCCCGTTGCCATCGGCGGAAGTGAGATCTGTTCCGGACAACACTCCGCCCACCAGATCGGGATGATCGGCATCCACGCCTGTGTCGAGCACGGCAACCGTTACGCCGTCGCCCAGGCTGTTTGCCTGCGCTTCGGCGGCGTGCAGGTACGTTAGGTGCCACTGCGCGTCACGGATCGCGTCAGCGGGCAACAGGGTGATCATGCTTCCGATCGCTGCGAGTATCCGGCCCGTCAGCCCGACCAAGATCACCGCTCGTACTCAATAACATTGGGACCCGGGTCGTGGGCGGATGCCTCCGCCTCTGCAGCAAGAATGCCCGGACCGCCGTCGCGCACCACCCACGGGTCATCCGGGTCGAGCCCTTGTTTCCTCCGCTGGCTGCTCCACAACGCGGGTCGCCCGCTCGGGCGCACAGTCGGCTTCGATTGCCCCAGTGGCCGACCAGCGCCGGCGCCAGCTAACAGAGGGCTGACCGGCGTTCTCGACTCGGCTCCGATCCCGGCCGATTTCGGCGCCGGCGGTGATGGCCGCGCGGACGATGAGCCGGATCGTGGCCGCGATGCGACGGCACCGATGACTCCCGCGATAGGAAGGCCTGCGACAAATGCCAGCGCGGGCGGGTGGTCGCCAATGGCTTGGGGCGGGGGCAGTATGTCGTCATCAGTTCGATGAATTGCATCCGGGGCCTGCTCCGGAGGGCTCGGCGGTAGATCAACGCCGGACGTCTGGACAGCCGCTGAAGCTCGGGCTGAGCGCATCGGTGGATCGAATGCCAATCGAGGCACTGACGAAGTAATCGGCCCGGAGCCACTAGCGCTTGTGCCCAGTTGTAGGGGCTCTGACTCGTCGATCGAGATCATGAATAGGCGGCCGTCAGGTAGCTGTTGGGCGGCGGTACCGACTTTGTCATCGGCGGCGACCATGACGGAGCGCGCCTGGTCGTCGAGGATGGTTCGCCAATTCTCGGGTGGGCGGGCGACCCCGGACGGGGCGGGTGCCGAGATCTGACCCGGCAACGGCGTGAGCTGCGGCGTCGTCGCGCGCTCGGCCTCGGCGTACCGGACATGCTGCTCCCGCAGTGCGGCGATGTCGTCGCGGGCCAGGCCGAGCGTACCGGTGATGGTCGTGAGCGCTACGCGGCTGGCGGTGGCGGCGGCGGCGGAGTCGCGCATCGAGGCGACGATCGCCTGCACGGCCTCGCCGAAGGCCTCCGCTGCGGAGCCGGGCCGGGCCGGCCAGATGTGGGCCAGCTGGCTCAGGGCGCGGCCGAGCGCGTCGGCCTGATCAGCGCAGAGCTCGGTCATCCGCCGCCAGGCGTCCAGCTGGGACCACGAGATGCGCCCGTTCTCGCCCTCGACCATCAGCCAGATCTCGTCGAGTCCGTAGGCGCTCCAGTCGGTCGCCGGCCGACCCGGGCGGCTGTGCCGGAAAAGATGGTCGGTCATGCTGCCTCCGCAGCGCGGGTGACCGGGTCAACGTTCACTGTTGGCGCTCCCAGGCGAGACGGGCCGACTCACGGGCGGTGTCCTTCGCGAGGTCGGCCCGGCTGGCGTTGAGGTCGGCGGTCTGGACGGCAGTGATCGACCGTTCGAAGAGGCGGAGCATGTCGGCCGAGGTCAAGTCGCTGGCCCGGTACGTCGTGGTGACCTGGTGGATGGCGTCGATGAGGACCTGGGACGCCTGCACGTAGGCGGTGAGGTTCGCGGTCGAGATGACCAGCGAGTCGTGGTAGCGCTCGCGGGCAGTCTGAACCTGTGCGCCGGCGTTGCGGGCACCGAAGCCGACGCCGAGCGTGTGGTCCCGGGTGATCCGTTCGACGCCGGGCCGCAGGTTGAGGTCGAGCTCCCGGCGCAGCAGCTGGCGAAGATCGCCCAGGCCGTCCAGATTTACCTCGAGGTGCGTCAATGCCTGCGCGGCGGCAGCCGGCGCACCGTCGCCGTCCTCCCTGCGGGTCATGGTCCGTCCCCTCGCGCACCGTCATCGATCCGTGCGTGAGCGTAGCGGACCTTCGGCACCTGGAGCCAGTACCGAGTGACGTCTGTGGATAACGTGCGGTGCGTGGTTACTGGCGGGTATTGACGCCCACCTCACCGGCCTGTACCAACGATCTGGTGACGACCGAGGTGGACGTGGCCATCGTCGGGGCCGGGTTCAGCGGCTTGGGCGCGGCCATCCGGCTCCGCCAGCGAGGCTGGTCTGACATCGTCGTGCTCGAGCAGGCTGACGAGGTCGGCGGCACCTGGCGCGACAACAGCTATCCCGGCTGTGCCTGCGACGTCCCGTCCTACCTTTACTCGTACTCATTCGCTCGCAAGGCGGACTGGAGCGACTCCTTCTCCGGCCAGCCGGAGATCTGGACCTACCTCAAGGACTGCGTGCAGCGGTACGGACTCGGCCCGCACCTACGGCTTGGTCACGCGGTGCAGGACGCGGCCTGGGACGAGCGCGCCGCCCGCTGGCAACTGACGACCTCGCGTGGCGAGTACCGTGCGCGGGTGCTGATTCTGGCAACCGGTCCGCTCAGCGATCCGGCGATCCCAGAGATCCCCGGGCTGGATTCCTTCGGCGGTGCCGCGTTCCACTCCGCCCGCTGGCGCCACGACCGGGACCTCACCGGCCGGGCGGTCGCGGTGATCGGCACCGGCGCCTCGGCGGTCCAGTTCGTCCCCGAGATCCAACCGGTGGTGGCGTCGCTGGCCGTGTTCCAAAGGACGCCGCCGTGGGTGATGCCGCGCCGCGCCCGCCGCATCACCCGGTTGGAGCACACGGTGCACCGCGTTCCGGGCACGGTGTGGCTGCGCCGTACCCTGCTCTACTGGGGTCGGGAGACGTTCGGGGCCGGCTTCGTCCACCCTGGACTGAACCGGGCCGCGCAGCGCATCGCCGAGCTCCACCTGCGCCGGCAGGTGCCCGATGCGGCCCTGCGGTCCCGGCTGACGCCGGACTACGTCATGGGATGCAAGCGGGTGCTGCTCTCCAACGATTACCTGCCGGCGCTGGCCCGGGACAACGTCGACCTGGTCACCGACGCGATCCGGGACGTGACCCCGACCGGCATCGTGACCGCCGATGGTACCCATCGCGCGGTGGACACCATCATTTTCGGCACCGGATTCCACGTCACCGACATGCCGGTGATGCATCACATCCGCGGGCGTGACGGCCAGCCACTCGGGCAGGCGTGGTCGCCGACGATGCGGGCGTACCGGGGCACGACAGTGGCCGGCTTCCCGAACCTGTTCGTCCTGTTAGGACCTAATACTGGCTTGGGCCACACCTCGGTCGTCTTGATGATCGAAAGTCAGCTCCGCCATGTGCTCGATGTGCTGGCGTACCAGCGACGCCACGGCGGGGAGGCGGTCGAACCGACGCCACAGGCCCAGCAACGCTGGGTGCGGCGGGTCGATCGACGGATGGCTGGGACCGTCTGGCAGCGCGGTGGTTGCCGAAGTTGGTACCTGGATGCCACCGGCCGCAACTCCACCCTTTGGCCCGGCTACGCCACCGGGTTCCGGCTGCGCGTGGGCCGGTTCCGCGCGTCCGAGTACGCCGCCGCCGGTGGGAGCCGGGCCTAGGATCGGGGTATGAAGGCGATCGTCTACACCGACGTCGGCGGCCCGGAGGTGCTCCGGCTGGTCGAGCGGGACGTGCCGGAGCCCGGGCCGGGCGAGGTACGGGTGCGCGTACGGGTCTCGGGGGTCAATCCGACCGACTGGAAGACCCGCAGCGGCGGCCGCGGTGGTCGGCCCGCGTTTCCTGAGATGGTGCCCAATCAGGACGGTGCCGGTGTGCTGGACGCGGTCGGCGACGGTGTGCCGATCGAGCGCATCGGTGAGCGGGTGTGGGTGTGGGAGGCGGCCTGGCAGCGCCCGGGCGGCACCGCGCAGGAGTACGTGGTGGTGCCGGCGCGACAGGCCGTGGCGCTGCCCGAGCACGCGTCGTACGACCTCGGCGCGAGCCTGGGTATCCCGGCGCTGACCGCGCACCGGTGCCTGACCACGTACGAGGGCAGCGACGGTCGACTCGGGCCGGGGACGCTCGATGGCCGGGTGGTGCTGGTGGCCGGTGGCGCCGGCGCGGTGGGCAACGCGGCGATCCAGTTGGCCCGGTGGGCCGGGGCGATTGTGCTGGCCACGGTGAGCGCTCCGGAGAAGGCCGAACTGGCAAGTCGGGCCGGCGCGCGCCACGTGGTGAACTACCGCACCGAGGACGCCGCGCCGGTCATCCGCGGCCACGCCACCGACGGGGTCGACATCATCGTGGAAGTGGCCCCGGTGGCGAACGCCGCGCTGGACCAGGCTGTCGTAGGCCGATGGGGCACGGTGGCGGCGTACGCGAGCGAGGGCACGCAGGACCTGGCGCTGCCGGTGTTCGCGCACATGGCGAACAACACGCGGTACCAGTTCGTACTGATCTATACGGTGCCGCCGGCGGCGAAGGCGGCCGCGATCGCCGACGTCTCGGCCGCGGTCGCCGCCGGTGCCCTGCGGGTCGGCGAGGACGTCGGCCTCCCACTGCACCACTTCGGCGGCCTGGATCGCACCGCCGACGCCCACGCCGCGGTTGAGGCGGGCGCGGTGGGCAAAGTACTCATCGACATCGAGTAGACGGGCACCGCTGGCCCTCGCGCGAGCGTTAGGCCCGCACGCGAGCGTTAGGCCCGCACGCGAGCGTTAGGCCCGCACGCGAGCGTTAGGCCCGCACCCGAGCGTTAGGCCCGCACCCGAGCGTTAGGAGGGGCACCCTCTTAGACAGATAGCGTTAGGAGGGTGCCCTTCCTAACACGGGGTCCCTAACACGGGGTCGTGCGCGGGGTCGGTGCGCGGGGTCGGTGCGCGGGGTCGGTACACGGAGTCAGTCGTCGTTCACGATCGTGGCCAGCCCGATCGGGTCGGCGAGTCGTACGAACGGCGCGCCGAGCACCAGGAGGGCGAAGGTCTCGTCCGGTTCCCGACGCCGGTCGCCCTTGACCGCCACCGTGAAGGTGAGCGACGTGGCACCGGCGGCGAGCGTGCGGCACTGAGCCAGCCCGGCATAGTCGGACGGATCGCCGGCGGTGATCCCCACGGTGGCCGCGCACACCAGGATCGGCTGCGACAGTGGCCGGGAGACGGTGGCGGTGAAGACCGCCGGCGTGGTGCCGGAGTCGCCCTCGGTCACCGAGATATCGGAGACCGAGAGCGTGGCCCGCGAGCGGAACCGCGCCACCTGCGGGTCGTGGTCGGACGCCCCGCGGGCCTCGTCACCGGGGAAGTCGGCCGGGAAGCCGGCGTCCACGTGCGCTGCCCGTACCTGGACCAGGTCGTCGAAGAGCGCCGGGGTGACGAAGAGGTTGTCCAGGGTCTGAGCCTGCCCCTGGAAGGTGTAGGAGTACGCCGAGGAGGGCACCTGGGCGACCAGGGTGTCCCACAGGTTGTGCAGCCCGGCGTCGTAGAGCGGGGCGAGCTGGTCGGACGGGGTGTCCGAGTCCGAGGTCGCGATCGGGTCGTCCGGGCGCGGGAACACGTTGAGGTCACCGCCGTAGATGATCCGGGCGGCCGGGTCGGTGGCCTGGATCGCCTGGACGATCGCGGCCCCGTAGGCCGCCTGCTCGCGCCGCTGGCCGACCCGAGCGTCCGGAGTGGACGAATAGTGGTTGCTGACCGCCCACAGGGTCGACGCCTCGGCCGAGCCGGGCGAGGCGGCCACGGTGAACTTCGCCACCTGCGGCGCCCGGGTGAAGACGTTCGAGCCGTCCACGCCGGTCGACGTGTCCACATCGGAGGGCAGGATCGCGTTGAGCGCCTTGGGGTTGGAGACGTCGCTGTTGTAGGGCAGGCCCGGCGCGCGGTAGGTGACACCGGGCGCGGCCGAGAGCACGCCCGTGCCGGCGGCCGCGAGCGATACCCGGTCCGGCCGGTACAGGAAGGCGGCGATGATGCCGCGATCGTCGGTACCGTCACGGTCGAACGCGGCATCGTAGGCCGGGCCGCCCTGGGCCGAGATGGTCAGCGCCAGTTCTTGCAAGGTGTCGGGCTTGCCGTCCGCGTTGTCGACCGTTGCACAGGTCAGCGCGCCGCTGGTCACGGTGCAGATGTCCTGATCCTCGGCCTCCTGGATGAGGATGATGTCCGGCGTCTTCATCGGTCCGATGATGATCTTTGCCTCGTCGACCAGACGTGCCTGGTACACCGCGTCCGACGCCGGCACGTAGTCGAACGGCGGGCTGACCCCGGGGCAGCCGGCGTTGCCGGTGAAGTCGCAGCCGTCGAACGGGTCGTCGCGGTAGTCGTAGAGGTTCTCGACGTTGAAGGTGGCAACCGCGAACTCCTCGGACCGGTTCACCGGCTGCGGTGGGGCGTTCAGCTCCGGGTCCGGACCGGCGGTGAACGACGCGGACTCCGCCTCGATGCTGTACTTGTCGAACGAGAGGTACAACCCACCGACCGCGTCGTTGGTCAGCGTGTCGAGTACCCGGGCCGGAGGCAACAGCAGTGTGTTGTCGCCGGCGGCGAACTTCACCCCGAGGCTGCCGAGCAGGATCCGCTCACCGTTGCCGTTGTCGAAGAGCGGGGTGGGCAGATCGTCAAGCGGGTGTGGGTCGCGGAAGACCCGCCGCGCGTACGGATCGGTGCGGGCCAGCAGCGGGCTGTCCCGGTCGATGAGCCAGATCTCGGAGTCATCGGTCGAGGCGAAGACATCCCGCCCGCTGGTCGCGCCGCTGCCCGCGCGGGCGCGCATCCGCATGCCCTCGTGACGCTCCCAGAACCGGTTGGCATCGGCGAGCACCACGGGCGGCGTGGCGTCGGTCACCCCAACCGCGGTGGCGACGTCGAGGCCGGAGGCGAGGCTGGTGACCAGCGATGCGCTGGACAGCTCGGTCATGTTGAAGAACTCCGACACCCGCGCCCGAATCACCACCTCGTCGCCGACGGTCGGCGTGTAGCCGCCGATCAGCGTGGTGAACGTGCCGGTGAAGACGAAGACGCCATCGGAGCTGAGCGGGTCGCCGTCGGTGTCGTCGAGCCGACTCTGCAGGAAGAACCCGTACTGCGACGCGCCGGCGGCGGTGCGGCCGAGGGTGCGCTGGGTGATGACGCCGCGGACGTCGTAGAGCTGCGACGAAGCGCCGTTACCCGATGGTGGCGCGAGCGGCGACCGGTCGGCCTTGCCGTTCTCACTGTCCAGTGTGGGGCCCTGCACCTCACCGACGGTGAGCACCGTGGTGACCTGCACAGTGAGCACGCAGGCCGCGGTGGTGGCGTCGGTGTCGGTCGAGGTGACCGTCACCGCGTACGACCCGGCCGGCACATCGGCCGAGACCGTCACGTCGGCGGTGGCGGTCCCGCCGATACCGGCCGCCGGGGTGAACGCGGTCCGGCTGATCGAGCCGGCGGCCGGCGCCGGTACCACGCCGGTGACCGCGAGATCGGTGATCGTGTCGTCCGGGTCGACCCCGGTCACGGTACGGGTCGCTGCGACCCCACTCGACGTCACCAGGGCTGGCCCGCAGGTGAGCACGGCCGGCTGGTCCACCGGGCCGCCACCGTCCACTGTGTGTGATCCCAGGCCATCGAAGGTGTCCGTGGCGAACCCGGCCCACTCGACCGACGGGTCGAAGGGGTCGGTGGGGTTGGTGTCGCCGGCGGTGATGGAGCTCAACCGGCGCAGCGTGTTGTCCGCGGTACTGGTGAGCCCGGTGCCCCACTCGGTGCCGGGGTCGACACCGACCTGGCCGAGGGCGTCGAGCACCGGACCGCCGGCGCCGCCCTTGCGCAGCACCACGGCGTCGTCCCCGTTGAACAGGCCGGCACCGCTGGTCAGGTCGGCCTGGGCGAGTATCGCGGGCGCGGCGGCCGAGGAGGCGAAGACGAAGACGTCCCCATCGGCGACGGTGCCGGTGAGCGCGATCGAGAAGCCGGCGGTACTGGCGCCGTTGAAGTACACCTCGAGCCGGTAGCCGCCGGCCGCCAGGTCCACCGGCGCGCCGGTGCCGTTGAACACCTCGATCGCCTTGTTGTTGGAGGTGCCCTCCACGTATTCCGAGATGAACAGGTCGGTCGGCGCGGACGCGTGCGCGGCCGGCGCGAAGCCCAGCAAGGCGACGGCGGTGATCGCGGCGACGGCTGCGGCGAGCGGGCGCCGGCGACGGCGTGCGGGCATGGACGGCCTCCTGGGCGACGGGTAACCAGCGCACCGTAGGGCGCCGAGTTGACCCCACCATAGACCGAGGCCGGCATGGAGGTGAATATTCGACTGGGTCAGGGCTGTGCCCGCACCGCCGGCCGCGGCCGTTAGGAGGGGCACCCTTTACAACGGAAACCGTTAGGAGGGTGCCCTTGCAAACAACGCAGCGGGGAACGCGCCGCGGAACAAAGTGTGCGGGTCAGCGGCCGGCGAGCAGGCGGACCAGGGCGCCGTCCACGTCGAGGTGATCGGTCTCGCGGCCGCGGGGCACGACCACATACGTACGCCGGAGGAAGCGGACCAGGACGCTGCGGGGCACTTCGAAGAGGGCGTTGCCGTCGGGGCTGGACAGGGCGAGGGCGACGAAGTCTCCGCGTGGAGTGGCCCAGGGCCAGACCCGCACGTCGCCGATGCCGGCCGGCTCGTCGAGGCCGGTGACGAGCAGCTCGCGGGCGAACGACCAGCTCACCGTCTCACCGCTGGCCGTCTCCGCATGAAACAGGACATGTACCGCGTACGGGTCGGACGGGTCGTAGCGTAAGCTGGCCCGTACCGGCAAGGAGGTCGCGTCCGGCGCGACCAGTCGAAGTGACGTCTCGACCTCAACAGTCTGCGGACGAATGGCACTCATGACTGACTCCCCCCGGCCCGGCGGCAAGGCGCCCCCTTGCCCCGCACCTCCATACTCAGGTGATTCGCGTTGCCACGGTGTGTCATTTGCTGATCTCACCCGGTCGTGGTAGGAGACATCGCGGTGCACAATCCCGACTGTCGTTGGATGCTGTGTGCTGTCCTGTTCGTGGTCGAGACAACGCGCCGGAGTCGGTTCTGCCGGTGGTTCCGAAGCAGTCTCACCTCGGTAACGGACACCGAGCGGCTGGAGTGACGCATGGCGCGTGGGGATCAGTTGCGGGCTTTTCGGGAGCGGATCCGCTCGACGCGGACCGGTCGGCTCACGCTGCAGGTGGTCGTCGGATTGGTCGGCGCGGTGGTGGTTGCCACCGGTATCGTGCTGATCCCGCTGCCCGGCCCGGGATGGCTCATCGTGCTCGCCGGGCTGGCGATCCTGGCGATCGAGTTCGCCTGGGCCGAGCACCTGCTCGGGTTCACCCGATCGCGGCTGGAGAGCTGGTGGCACTGGCTGGGGCGCCAGCCCTGGATCGTGCGGGGCGCGATCGGAGTGGCCGGCCTGGCCTTCGTCGGCGTGGTCAGCTGGCTATCGCTGCGCACCGCACTCGGCTGGCCCTGAGTGAGCCGGCCGGGCTTGAGCCAAGCGGCCGGGGAGCCCGGGCTCAGTGGTAGCGGCGGCCGGTCAGCGCCTCGGTGATCGCCACCTGCACCGGGTCGAGCGTGGCGTCGCCGTCCTCGACGTTCCACAGGCAGTTCTGCAGCGCCCGGGCCAGGGTCCAGCCGACCGCCCGGTCCCGGTCCAGCCCGACCGTCTCGACCATGAGGTCGAACCGGCGGCGGACCGCGCGGCCGATGTCTCCGGTCGCGACGATCTCGTCCCAGCGGTTGTGCAGGGCCGGCATCAGGTCGAAGCCGGGGTCGCCGACGAGCGGCTTCGGATCGATGGCCAGCCATGGCTCGCGGGCCGCGGCCAGTACGTTGTCGTAGTGCAGGTCCCAGTGCAGCAGCCGCTCGCCCGGCTCGGTCACGAGCTCAGCCACCACCGCGCCGCAGTCGCGCAGCAGCCGGCGGTCATCCTCGCCGGCGATGGTGCGCACCGCCTCGGGCAGGTACTCGAGCATGCCCGAGGCGATGTCGGCGAGCCGGCGCAGCCCGGGCGGTGGCGGCACCGCGTGCAGGCGGATCAGGAGCTCGGCGATGATCCGCACCGCGTGCGCCTCGTCCGGTAGGGTGCTCAGCGGCCGGTCGGCGTCGAGCCGCTCGAGAAGCAGCACGCCGGTGTCCGGGTCGTTCTCCAGCAGCCGGACCGAGCCGCAGCCGGCCCACGCCCGCAGGCCGTCCGCCTCGCCGGCGTGCTCCTCGTCGAGCGGCTGCAGCTTCAGCGCGGCCGGGGTGGCGTCGGCCCGGAGCACCGGCAGCACGAGCGAGACCATCCCGTGCCGCGGCGGGCCGTCCAGCCGTAGCTGCCAGCGGTCCAGATAGGACGCGGCCAGCCGGGGGAGCGCGGCGGCCCATTCCCGCCCCCGATCACCGAAGAATCGCGCATGAAACGCCGCGAGCTCCGCCGGTACGACGATCGACTCGGTCAACCGGGCTCCCCCGCCGGTGGTGCGTGCTCAGAACCGGTCGCCGCCGGTGAACATCTGCTCCAGGCGGTCGGCGGTGCCGGTGACCAGGCCGAGCGGGCTCTCGAACTCGCTGATGCTCAGGTTCTCCAGCGGTAGCGAGTGCCGGAAGGTCACCAGGTTGCCGGCCATAGCGAGGCCACCGCACACGGTCCCGCCGATCTCCTGCAGGGCGGCGCCGAGATCCACTGTGCCGAACTCGCCGAATGGCGATTCGATCTGTGCCCACTCCTCGTTGCTCTGCCCGAGGCGCAGGTGCCAGATGAGAACCACCTGCGAGCGCATCCCGCCGAGCTCGAAGATGAGCTTGATCATGTCAGGCCGCTCTTCGGCGACCTTGTAGTTGTTGCGGACGTACGAGACCAGGTCGTTCCACGTGGTCATGCTGTCTCCACCTTCAGGGCCGGGCTGGCAGGTCGGCCGACAGCGTAGCGGCTGCGCGCCCGCGTGCACTGTCGGCACCCCTACAGCCTCCGCGCGGTTCGCCCCTTTCGTCGCGACGCGCGGCCGGCTACGCGAGATTCGGGGCCACCGAGGGCATCACATCGGCCGCGGCTCGGGGCAAGATGAGCGCGTGGATCTCACCCCTCCCCCCGGCCGCCGCGGCGGCCTCGACCCGAGACTGGGTTGGGCCGCGCTGGTGCTGCTGGCCGCGCTGGCCGTCCTGAGCCTGTGGTTCGTGCAGCCACCCGCACCCGTCGGCGCCGACGCGCCGGCCGAGCAGTTCAGCGCGGCTCGCGCGTACGCGCATGTCG
The DNA here is from genome assembly GCA_963753485.1 of uncultured Actinomycetota bacterium. Classification (GTDB taxonomy): domain Bacteria; phylum Actinomycetota; class Actinomycetes; order Mycobacteriales; family Micromonosporaceae; genus CAWDLX01. The sequence continues at coordinate 195,573 of CAVWCL010000003.1, forward strand.
AGCACATCGGGGCGCAGATCCATGTGGCGGGCAGCCCGGCCGCCGGTGACGTCCGCGACTACATCGTCGCCACCCTGCAGGGGTACGGCCTGCAGACCCAGATCCAGGACGGCGTGGGCGAGGGTGACGCGCTGGGCGCCACCTACGCCATGGCGCGGGTACGCAATGTGATCGCGCGGCTGCCGGGCACGGCGTCGACCGGCCGGCTGTTCGCGATGGCCCACTACGACTCGGTGCAGGTCTCCTACGGCGCCAACGACGACGGCGCGGGCGTGGCGTCGCTGTTGGAGACGGCCCGGGCCATGACCGCGGGCCCGCGACCCCGCAACGACGTGTACTTCGTCTTCACCGAGGCCGAGGAGGCCTGCCTGTGCGGGGCTGAGGCGTTCGTGAGCCAGAATCCGCTCGCGGCCGACGGCGGGGTGGTGCTGAACTTCGAGGCCCGCGGGTCCAGCGGCCCGGCCATCATGTTCGAGACCTCGGTCGACAACGCCGGCGTGGTCGGGGTCTACGGCGCCAGCGTGCCCTACCCGGTGGCCACCAGCTTCGCCGTCGAGGTCTACCGGATCCTGCCCAACGACACGGACTTCACCCCGTTCCGCGAGTCAGGCCGGTTCACCGGCCTCAACAGCGCCTACATCGACGGCTCCGCCGTGTACCACTCCTCGTTGGACCGGTCGTCCTATCTGGACAAGGCGAGCCTGCAGCACCACGGATCGAACGCGCTCGCGCTCACCCGCGCGTTCGGCGCGGCCGACCTCGGCGTCCTGTCACACCCCTCCAGCGGCGACTCGACCTACTTCCCGGTGCTCGGCCTCCTGCTGCGCTACCCGGCCTGGCTGACCTGGCCGCTCGCGGTGCTCGGCCTGCTGAGCGTGGCCGCGCTCGCCGTGGTGGCCCGCCGCCGCGGCCTGATCACCCTTCCCCGGACCGCCGCCGGCCTGGGGCTCGGCCTGGTGCCGCTGCTGGTGGCCCCGGTGCTGACCCAGGTGCTCTGGCTTCTGCTCGTCGCGGTACGCCCGGGCTACCGCGACATGATCGACCCGTGGCAGCCGGGCTGGTACCGGGGCGCTGTGGTGGCCCTTGTCGCCGCGGTCGTGCTCACCTGGTACGGGCTGCTGCGCCGGCGCTTCGGCGCGTGGACCCTGGCGATCGGGGGGTTGGGCTGGCTCGCGCTGCTCGGCATCGTGCTGGCCGCACTCACCCCGGGCGGGTCCTACCTGGCCGCGCTGCCGGCCCTGGCCGGCGCGATCGCCGGCCTGGTCGCGGTGAGCACGTCGCGTCGCTGGGCCGGTCCGCTCGCCCTCGCGGTCGCCGGCGCAGTCGCCGTGCTGATCCTGGCCCCGACCGTGCTGCTCTTCTTCCCGGCATTGGGCCTGGCCACCGGTGGCGCGGCCGCCCTCTTCGCCACCATGCTGGCACTGTCCGTGCTGGCGTTGGTCGAGTCCCTCTATGCGGCGACCGCAGCCGACGACGGTGCCGCCGGCGACGATAGTGCCGTCGCCGAGGGCAGTGTCGGGGGCGAGCCCGGTCGACGGCGGCTGCGGGGCGCGGCACCGGCGATCGTCGCCGGTGGGCTCGCCGTGGTGCTCGTCGGCGTCGGCCTGGCCGTGGACCGCTTCGACGCGGCGCACCCGACGCCGGCCGAGCTCATGTACGCGCTGGACGCCGACACCGGCCAGGCGTACTGGGTGAGCAGCGACACCCAGCCGGGCCCATGGGCCAGCCGGTATGTCACCGGCCACACCGACCTCAGCGGGACGTTCCCGCTGCTCAGCAACGATGACGCGACCGGGCCTGCGGCCGCCGCCGAGCTGCCGGCGCCGGCGGTGACCGTGGTGGCGGACATGTCGGCCGGCGGCCGGCGTACCGTGCGCCTGACCATCACGGCGCAGCGCCCGGTGCGGCTGGTCTACTTCCGGGTCGAGGGCGCCACCGTGCTGGGTGCCACAGTGGACGGACGCGACGTGCCGGCGTCGAAGTTGACCGCCCAGTTCGGGCTGGTCTTCCACGCGCCGCCGGCGCAGGGCCTGCCGGTGACCCTGGTGCTCGACCGGACCTCGCCGGTACGGCTGCGGGTGCTCGACGGCAGCGACGGGCTCACCGGCCTGCCGGGGTTCTCGCCCCGCCCGGCCGATGTCTACGTGGAGGGCTCACACGACTCCGACCTGGTCATGGTGGCGCGGACGTATCCGATCTGACCGATCGGTGGCTGACCCTTGACATCGGCGAGCTTCGGTGGCACGTCGGACGGCCACCCGCGATACTGATCCGATGCAGCTGACGGACCAGTCCAGGATCATTGCCGGGGTCGTCCTGTTGACGATCGTCACGATCGAGTTCGGCGGATGGTTCCTCGTCCGCATCACCCGCGGTGCCGTCCCCATGACCGACTTCCAGAAGTCGTTCGCGCGCGCCGGCCACGGGCACGCCGGGGTGCTCGTGGTGCTGAGCCTCATCGGTCTGGTGCTGGCGGACGCCGCCGGGCTGACCGGGTTCTCCGGTGTGGTGGGCCGCCTCGGGGTGCCGGTGGCCGCCGTCCTGATGTCGGCCGGTTTCTTCGCCTCGTCGTCGGGGCGCGGCGAGGTCACCGGGCCGAGCCGGCTCATCTGGGTGGTCTGGGCCGGCGCCGCGAGCCTCGCGATCGGTGTGGTCACCCTCGGCATCGGCCTGCTGGTGGCCTGACCGCAGGAGCACCGGGCTCAGGTGTCCTCCAGCCGGGCATCGTCGAGGTCCAGGTTGCGTTGCAGCCGCTGGTACGCGGCCTCACCGATCTGGTGCTCCGCGTAGAGCCTGGCCAGCTCGGCCGAACGGACCGCGACCACGTCCCGGCTCAGACCCCGGTACGCGGCGCGCAGTGCAGGTCCGTCCGCCTCGTCGCGGTGGCTTGTGTCCGCGTGGGTGCGCACGTCCCGGCGTACCCATTCGATGATCGCTGGTGGCGCGGCCTCGGCCAGGGTGATCGTGTCGAGGTAGGAGAGCGCGGCTTGGTCGAGGCGGCGCTCGGCGGCGCGGGCGTCGGCCGAGGTGTCGGCCACCGGCACCGCCAGGCCCGTGCGCCCGACAACAGCCGAGAGCGTGAAGCCCTGGACCACCAGCGAGATGGCGATCACCGCGACCGCCAACACAAGAATGAGGTCCCGGCCGGCCAGCGGCTCGCCGACAGCGTCCACGCGCGGGATCGACAGCGCGGCGGCGAGCGGCACCACGCCGCGGGTGCCGGCCCAGGCCGCCACCGCGGTGACCTGCCACACCCGCCGTCGCGGCTGGTCGTCGGTACGGCGCTGGGCCAGGGCCGCGATCGGGAGCACCCAGGCCACCCGGACGACGAGCAGGGTCGCGCTGATCGCCACCGCGGCGGGCACCCAGGCTTCGCCGGCCGCGGAGAGCCGTCGTACCAGGCCCGGCAGTTGCAGCCCGATCAGGCTGAAGACCACACTCTCCAGCAGGAAGATCACCGTCGGGTAGACCGCGGCGAGCTGAAGGCGGGTTCGCGGGCTGGTCAAGCGGGGGCGCAGGGCGCCGAGCGCGACCGCGGCGACCACGACCGCGGTGACGCCGGAAGCGTGCGCCAGCTCGGCCAGCACGTAGGCCAGGTACGGGGTGACCAGCGCGACCACGCTCTCCAGCACGGGGTCGAGGGTGCGCGAGCGCACCACGGCGATCCCGGCGGCGACGAGCGCGCCGATCGCGGCGCCGCCGACGGCCAGCCGGGCGAAGTCCCCCGCGACCGCGCCCCAGCCGACGGCACCCGCGATCGCCACGCCCACGCTGATCCGGAACAGGATCAGGCTGGTCGCGTCGTTGAACAGGCTCTCCGCCTGGACCAGGGTCTGCAGTCGCGGGGGCAGGGAGAGCCGGCGGCCCAGCGCACTGACCGCGACCGGGTCGGTGCTCGCCAGTACGGCGCCGAGCACGAAGGCGAGACTCAACGGCAGGACCGTGGTCGCCCTGGCAACCAGGCCGACCGCGACCGCCGAGGTCGCGACCAACCCGATCGCCAGCACGGTCACCGGTCGCCATACCAGGCGCAGCTCGCGCCAGGAGATCTCCTCGCCGGCCGCGTACAGCAGCGGCGGCAGGACAACGAGGCTGACCACGTCGGGTGTCACCTCGATCGGGGCGGTGCCGGGGATGAGGGCCACGGCGAGGCCGGCCACCACGAGCAGCGACGGTGCCGGAACCTGGATCCGGCGCGCGAAGGCCGCCACCACGGTGGCCAGCACGACCAGGAACAGGACTGTCTCGACCGCGCGCACGGACACCTCCGATGCGATCTGTGCCGACCAGACTTCCCGGCGCGCCACCTGGAAACTAGCAGGCGAGCCGATCCGGGTGGACCTCGCCCTTAGTACGTGAGACGATGTAACGCGTGACGATAGATGGGCTGGGGCGCTTCGGCGAGCCGGGCGTGCTCATCCTGGCCAGCCTCGCCGGCGGCGACCGGCACGGGTACGCGCTCATCAAGGACATCGAGGAGTTCGCCGGGGTAACGCTCGGCCCGGGCACCCTCTACGGCGCGCTCGTGCGGCTGCAGGAGCGCGGACTGGTCGAGGCGCTGGCGCCGGTCGAGCGCCGCCGCCCGTACCGGCTCACCGGGGCCGGGGCGACCGCGTTGCGCGAGTACCTCGCCCACGCGCGCACCGTGGCCCGGGTGGGCCTGGGCCGGCTGGCGGCGACATGAGCCGCCTGGTGCTGCGCTGCTACCCGCGATCCTGGCGGGAGCGCTACGGCGAGGAGTTCGCCGCCCTTCTCGACGACCTCGCTGCCGAACCGAGGGCCCTTGGTCGTCTGGTCAGCGTTCTCGTGGGCGCGTGGGACGCGCATTGGCACCGAGGGAGAACTGTGATGGCTCGCTTTCTGGACCAGCCGTCGCGTCGCGGAGTATGGGTCGGCCTGGCGGCAACCGCGGTGCTCGCCGTCATCGTCGTGCTGACCAACGTGGTGTTCCCGCCCGGGCCGAACGATAGCGACAGCGATCCCGGGTACCTTGTCCAACTGCTCATCGCGTACCTGCTCGTCATCGCACTCCTGATCGCGGTCGGTTGGTACGCCCGGCGCCACTCGGACTCCCGGTTCGCGGGCGCGAAGAGTGGGGCCGCGGCCGCCCTGGTCATCGCCGTCGGGCTGACCGCCACCTTCATCATCGTCAACAACCTCTTCTTCGACATCGTGAGCCAGCAGCAGGACAAGCGGGTGGCGTTCGCGGCGAGTGGCTGGTCGTCGATGCGCGCCTACATCACGGTGCGCCAGGCACTCGGACTCGTCGTGCTGGCACCGGTGGTCACCGCGGTCGGCGCAGTGCTCGGCTTCGTCGGCGGCAAGCTCCCCAGCCCTCGTCGATCTAGGGCTTAGGCACATGCTTCGATCTCTATCCGTGCGCGTACGCCCTAGATGGGCGAGCTTTGGGTCGGGGCGATCACGGCGGGATGAGGACGGCGGCACCCTCGACCCGGTCGGTGGCGAGGTCGGCGAGGGCCTGGTCGGCCTGCGCCAGCGGGTACGGCGTGGTCACCACGCGCAGGGGGTGGGCGGCCGCATGGGCGAGGAAGTCCCGCCCGTCCTGGCGGGTGTTGGCGGTGACACTGCGTACCGTGCGCTCCTGGAACAGGTGGCGTTGGTAGTTCAGCGACGGGATGTCGGTGAGGTGGATGCCGGCGATCGCGAGCGTCCCACCCCGGTCCAGGGCGGTGAGCGCGGTCGGCACCAGGTCGCCGACGGGGGCGAAGATGATGGCCGAGTCGAGCGGCTCCGGGGGCTGGTCGTAGGCGCCGCCGGCGGAGGCCGCCCCCAGCTCGCGGGCCAGCCGCTGGGCGGTCGGTGATCGGGTGAGCACATGCACAGTGGCCCCGAGCCCGACCGCCACCTGCGCGGTCAGGTGGGCCGAGGCGCCGAACCCGTAGACGCCGAGCCGACCGCCGGGCGGCAGCTTCGCCCGTCGCAGCGCTCGCCAGCCGATGATGCCGGCGCAGAGCAACGGGGCCAGTTCCTGGTCGGGGTAGCCGGACGGCAGGTGGTAGGCGAAGTCGGCCGGCACCGTGGCGTACTCGGCGTAGCCGCCGTCGGCGTCCCAGCCGGTGTAGCGGGAGTTCGGGCAGAGGTTCTCGGCGCCGCGGCGGCAGTAGCGGCAGGTGCCACAGGTGCCGCGCAACCAGGCGATGCCGACCCGGTCACCCACCTGCCAACCGGTGACGGCGGCGCCGAGGCCGGCGACCTCGCCGGCGACCTCGTGGCCCGGTGTCGTGCCCGGCCGGTGCGGCGCCAGGTCACCCTCGGCCAGGTGCAGGTCGGTGCGGCACACGCCGGACGCGGTGACCCGAACCAGCAGCTCGTCCGCGGCCGGAACCGGGACCGCCCGGCGGACCCGGCGCAGCGGATGGCTCGCCATGGCGCCCGGGGTGCCGACCTCCCAGGCCAGCATGTCGGGCGCCGGCGAGGTCGTCATGGCTGCACGATACGACCGCCGGACGCGCCGCCGCGGCGGGGGAGCAGCCGCGGTCAGCCCTTGCCCGCAACGTTCATCCGTTGGCGGTACTCTCGTCGGTGATCTCACCGCGATATTCGCGGTGGATGACGGCGACCGGTGCCTGGGCGTGGCGGATGAGACCGTCCACGGTGGAGCCGATGCGCAAGCCGAGGAAGCCGCCGTGACCACGTGAGCCGACCACGATGAGCCCGGCGCCGGTGCTCTCGCTGACCAGGGCGTCGAGCGGGAACGGGTTGTGGGTGGCGATGCGGATCACCTTGAGGTCGGGGCACCGCTGTGACCAGCCGGCGAGGGCCTCGGCGAGCAACCGTTCGGCCTTCTTCTGCTCGTCGGGGATGTCGGTGGCCTCCGGTCCGATCGGCCCGCCGTCGTAGACGTCCACGACACTCCAGGCGAACACCGCCCGCAGCTCGGCCTGGCGGGCCAGGGCCTGCTCGACCGCGAACTCGATCGCGCGCGTTGACGCCTCGGATCCGTCCACGCCGACGACGACCGGACGACCGGTGAACGCCGCCGGGCCACCCGGACCCGCGGCCGGCCCGCGCAGAACCACCACCGGGGCGCCGGCGTGCGCCGCCACCTGGGCCGCGATCGAGCCGCTGAGGTGGCCGAGAAAGCCGCCGCTGGCCTGGGTGCCGACCACGACGAGGCTCGCCCGTTCGGACTCGTCGACCAGAGCGCCGGACGCGCCGCCGCCCACCACGGCCGTCTCCACGGCCAGGTCGGGGTAGGCGCGGGCCACATCGTCCTTCGCGTCGCTCAGCACGGTGTGCACCCAGTGGCGTTCCCAGGCGTACTCGTCGATGACGACGTTCGTCGGATACCACATCGGGGTCGGCACGTATGCGTAGACCAGCCGCAGGGGCAGCTGGCGCCGGTGGGCCTCCCAGGCTCCGTAGCTCGCGGCCCGCCGGGCCTCGGCGGATCCGTCGATGCCGACCACCACCGGCCGGTGCAGGATGTTCGTCATGTCGATGCCTCCTTACCTGTTCGCCCACACGTTCATGCTGCGAGGTCGACGTAGATGCGGCCGGGCTGGCCGGGCAACTCGCCCACCTGGTAACCAACGACGTCGTCGAGGCCGAGCACGATGGTCAGATCCGCCTCGAAGTCGCCAGTGATGGCGTAGGACGTGAGCATGGGGTAGTTGAGCGTAGCCGAGCGCAAAGTCACGGTCGGCGTACCCGTCGTGGCACTGTGGGCCTGGGCCGGCTTGAACTTGATCTGCAGGTGCTGGCGGCCCGGGACGACGATCGTCAGACCGGACGGATCGCCCAGGATCGGCGTGCTCACATACCGCATGTCGTAACCGGGCAGGGCCGACCGGAAGTCGAAGACGATCCGGTCGAAGCCTTCGGGCGTGTGGGTCGCCGGGCGGATTGCGATCAGCTCAGGAACTGCTCCGGAGACGGTCCGGTTCACCGTGCGCGGGCCCGACGACCAGGTGGATGTGTTCACCGACGTACTGGATGACGGCGTCGCGCCGGTGGTGGCAGTGGCGGACGGGGTCGAGATGGAACCCGGCTTCGGGGTACTCGGCCGGATGCAGCCGCCGAGGCCACCGAGGGCCAGCGCGGTGACCGCGATCGTGATGGTGGCTCGTCTCATGGCCGGCTCCTCGGTTGACTACGTCTGCTCGGCGACCATGGTGATCGCGCCGCACGGGCACTCGGCGGCACAGATACCGCAGCCCTTGCAGTAGTCCAGGTCGATGCGGTAGCGCTCACCCGGACCCAGCTTGATCACCGCGTTGTCGGGGCACATGCCGAAGCAGTTGTCGCACTCGAAGCAGTTCCCGCAGGACAGGCAGCGGCGCGCCTCGAAGAGCGCGGTCGACTCGTCCAGCCCGCCGACCACTTCGTCGAATGTGGACACCCGCCGGGCCGCCTCCAGCTGCGGACGGACGGTGGCCGGCGCGTCGGAGTAGTACCACGGGTGCAGCCGGTCGGCGGCGGCGAGGTCGTGGCGCACCGGTGCCGGCGGGAACTCGTCCCGCAACCAGGCGTCGATGGACCGGGCGGCCCGCTTACCGTGCCCGAGCGCGGCGGTGACCGTGCGCTCGGCGGCGACGAGATCGCCGCCACCGAACACGCCCCGGTGTCCGGTCATCATGTCCGGCCCGACGACCAGTGAGCCGTCGGCGACCTCGGCCCCATCGAGGTGCTCCACAATGGAGCGGTCAATCTCCTGGCCGATGGCGAGCACCACGGCGTCGGCCGCCAGGTCTTCGAACTCGCCGGTGGGCTGCGGCGTGCCGTGCTCGTCCAGGCGCATGCGCTCCACCCGTACCGTGCCGGCATCGGCGTAGGCGATGGTGGAGAGCCAGCGCATGCTCACGCCCTCCTCCTCCGCCTCGGTGACCTCGATGGCCTGGGCCGGCATCTTCTCCCGGGTGCGCCGGTAGACGATCAGGGTCTCGGTGGCGCCGAGGCGCCGGGCGGTGCGGGCGACGTCCATCGCGGTGTTGCCGCCGCCGTAGACGACCACCCGCCGCCCGAGGCTCGGCCGCTCCCCCTGGGCGACCTCGTGCAGCAGCCCGAGAGCGTCCAGGATGCGCGCCGAGTCGCCGGCGGGGATGTAGGCCCGCCGGCTCAGCTGGGCGCCGATCGCGAGGAAGGCCGCGTCGAATCCGCCCGCGGCCATGGCGGTGTCGAGGTTGTCGACCCGGGCGCCGAGCTCGAGCGTCACGCCCATGTCGACCAGCCGGGCCACCTCCAGGTCGAGCACGTCGCGCGGCAGACGGTAGGCCGGGATGCCGTAGCGCATCATGCCGCCGGCCTGTTCCGCGGCGTCGCGGATGGTGACCCGGTGGCCGAGCAGGGTCAGGTGGTAGGCCGCGGCCAGCCCGGCCGGTCCGGCCCCGACGACCAGGACCCGCCGGCCCGACGGCGCCGCCGTCACCGGTACCTGCCAGCCGCGCCGCAGCGCCTCGTCACCGAGGAACCGCTCGACCGCGTTGATACCGACCGCCTCATCGAGGACGCACCGGTTGCACGCGGTCTGGCAGGGGTGGTAGCAGACCCGACCCATGATGGCCGGGAATGGGTTGTCCTGCATGATCTGCCGCCACGCGCGCTCGTAGTCGCATTCCTCGGCGTGCAAGAGCCAGCGTTGGACGTTCTCCCCGGCCGGGCAGGCGTCGTTGCACGGCGGCAGCAGGTCCACATAGACCGGGCGTTCGGTGCGCCACGCGCCGGTCCTGTTGGCCAGGCTGGACCCGACGTCCAGCGTGATCGCGAACGACTTCTCCATCATCGCTCCCCGGGGTCGAGCAGGCCGAATCGGTGTACGTTGCGGTCGGCCTGAGCCTGGATGAGGGCGATCACGTCGTCCCGGCGGGGTGGGCCGAACAGGTGCGCGTAGCGCTTCTGGATGCCCAGGTACTCCTCGACCGGCACCTGGTGACGGATCGGCGTGACCGCGGTGACCTCACCGCGTTCGGCCTCGAAGACCGGGAACAGGCCCGATTCGGTGGCCAGCCGGGCGACCCTGATGGTATCCCGCGATGCGCTGCCCCAGCCGAGCGGGCAGGGCACCAGCACGTGCAGGTAGCGAGCGCCGTGCAGCGCCATGGCCCGGCGTACCTTCGCCTCGAGGTCGTGCAGGTCGGCCACGGTCGCGGTGGCCACGTACGGGATCTCGTGGGCCATGGCGATGAGTGGGGCGTTCTTGCCCTGCCCGAACACGTTGCCCGCGGCGGCGCCGACCACCGGCGTGGTGGCGGTCCGGGCGGCCGGCGGGGTGGCGCTGGAGCGCTGCACGCCGGTGTTCATGTAGGCCTCGTTGTCGTAGCAGACGAAGAGCACGTCGTCGTTGCGCTCGAACATGCCCGACAGGCAGGCGAATCCGATGTCGAGGGTGCCGCCGTCGCCGCCCTGGGCGACCACCCGAACCTCCGGGCGCCCCTTGACCTTCAGCGCGGCGGCCACCCCGGTCGCGACCGCGGGGGCGTTGCCGAACAGGGAGTGCAGCCAGGCCACCCCCCACGACGACTCCGGGTAGGGGGTGGAGAAGACCTCCAGGCACCCGGTGGCGTTCACCGCGACCACCTGGTCGCCGCACGCCCGCATCGCCGCGTCCAGGACGTACCTGGCCCCCAGCGCCTCGCCGCAGCCTTGGCAGGCCCGGTGGCCGGAGGTCAGGGAGTTGGCGCGGCACCCGTCGGCCTGCACGGTGCGCAGGTCGGGCTCGAGCAGCCGGTTGCCGACCGCGAAGCTGCCGGTCTGGTAGAACTTCACCCGCTGGGCTGGCATGACAGCTCCCTTTCCACCCGGTCGAGGTCAAGGTCGAGGAAGGTCAGCTCGTCCAGCCGGTCCAGGGCCGCGTCGGCGAGCAGCCGGCGCAGCGAGGCCCGGGTGACCGGCCGGCCACCGAGTCCCGCGATCACGGTGTACTCGCGCGGCACCAGGCCACCGGTCGCGGCGCCGACGTCGGCGGCGACGATCCCGCCGACACCGACCGCGAGGGCCTTCTCCAGGACCACGACCCGCTTGGTACGGCGTAGCGCCGCGCGCACCGCGGCGAACGGGAAGGGCCGGAAGCAGCTGATCCCCAGTGCGCCGACCCGCATCCCGTCGGCGCGCAGCTCGTCGACGGTCTCGGCGATCGTGCCCAGGACCGAGCCGAGGGCCACCACCACGGTGTCCGCGTCCTCGATCCGGTACGGGCTGACCAGGCCACCACTGCGCCGGCCGAAGCTCGCCTCGAACTCATCGGCCAGGCCGCCGACCCGCTCCAGCGCCTGCAGTTGCTTACGGTGGGCCAGGTAGCGCACCTCGGTGAACGCCTCCGGGCCGACCATGGCCCCGATGGTCACCGGGTGCATGGGGTCGAGCACCTGGTGCGGTTGGTAGGGCGGCAGGAACCGGTCCACCTGGTCCTGTGTGGACAGGTCGACCTCCTCGTAGGCGTGGGTGAGGATGAAGCCGTCCATGCAGACCATCACCGGCGTGGAGAGCTCCTCGGCCAGCCGGTACGCCTGCACGTGCAGATCGGCCGCCTCCTGGTTGGACTGCGCGTAGAGCTGGACCCAGCCCGAGTCCCGTTGCGACATCGCGTCGCTGTGGTCGTTCCAGATGTTGATCGGTGCGCCGATGGCCCGGTTCGCGACCGTCATCACGATCGGCAGGCCTAGCCCAGCGGCGTTGTAGAGCGCCTCGGTCATGTAGAGCAGGCCCTGGCTCGCGGTCGCGGTGTAGGCGCGGGCGCCGGCGGCGCTGGCCCCGATCGCGACCGACATGGCGGCGAACTCCGACTCGACGTTGACGTACTCGCACGGCGCCAACGCCCCGGTGGCCACCAGTTCACTGAGCGCCTCGACAATGTGGGTCTGCGGTGAGATGGGGTAGGCGCAGACCACCTCGGGCCGGCACCGGGCGACGGTCAGCGCAACCGCCCGCGAACCTTCGATCTGCTCAAGCATCGGCAAGCTCACCCACTTCGGTCAGGACGTGCGCGTACGCCTGCGCCGCAGCGGCGACGTTGGCCTCGGCGACAGCCGGCGGAAACTTCGCGCGGATGGCGACCTGCACCGCAGCCAGCGTGACGACGCCGGTCGCCGCGGCGAAGCCGCCGAGCAGAGCGGCGTTGGGCAGCGGTCGGCCCACCTCGGCCAACGCGATCCGGGTGGCCGCGACGATGAGGATCCGTGCGCCGGCGCTCGACGGCAGCGCGAGCTCGCGCCGGTCCCGCTCCGAGTTGACCAGAACCGTTCCGCCGGCCCGCAGACCGGCGAACACCTCGACCTGGCCGATCAGTGTGGGGTCGGCCACGATGACCGCGTCCGGTTCGCCCACCGGCTCGCGCAACCGGATCGGCCGGTCGTCGATACGGCAGAACGCCACCACCGGCGCACCGGTGCGCTCCGAGCCGAAGAACGGGATCGCCTGCGCGTGACGGCCCTGTTCGAACGCGGCCACGGAGAGCATCTCCGCCGCGGTGACGACACCCTGGCCGCCCCGCCCGTGTATCCGGATCTGGTACATTATGGCCTCCCAGGTCATGAGTACTGCCGAACAGCGGGGTCGGGCAGAGCCGGCCGGGACCCGGCGGCGGGACCAAGGGCCCCCGCTCGACAGCCCTCGCCGGGCCATTCGTGATCTTGCCGGCGCCGCTTCCCCGCCTGGGGACGGCGAATAGCGACGTAGTCAAGGTCGCCGGCCTGTCGATTCTCGGCCGTCGCGTGCGTCGTGTGAGTGGGGCCGGTGCGGTCCCAATCACACGAGAGGGTGTGCACGATGACCAAGTACATCTTGCTGTATCGCGGGCCGGCGACCCCGATGGCGGACTTCACCCCGCAGCAGGCGGCCGAGTCGGCCCAGGCGTGGGGTGAGTGGATGGGGCGGGTCGGTGCCGGCCTGGTTGACGGCGGCGCACCCTTTGGCGAGCGCGGCGCCGTCGCCGGCGACGGCTCCAGCCCGAAGGCCAGCGACCAGAACGGCTACTCGATCGTCGAGGCCGAGAACCTGGACGCGGCCCGGGCGCTGGTCAAGGGACACCCGTTCCTCGCCGACGGCACCAAGCGCTTCCGGGTCGAGATCTTCGAGCTGGCGCCGATGCCGATGTAGCCCGTCCCGTCGGCTGCACCCGAGCCTATCTTTCGTTCGCGCTGCGGTGCTCGTACCCGCTCGCTCCTCGCGCTCACCGCCTGGCGGTCGGGCGATCGGCCCATATGCCAGGCCCCGGCCGGACTCGTAGGGTCGGGGCACGAAACGCCGGACGAGGTCGAAGGAGCCCGGGTGCCCAGCGCGGAGATGTGGTTCGACCCGCTCTGCCCGTTTGCCTGGTCGGCCTCGCGCTGGCTGCTCGAGGCCGAGCGGGTGCGGGATCTTTCGGTGCGGTTCCGGGTGATGAGCCTTTCCGTGCTCAACGAAGCCCTGGCGGCCGAGTCGGAGTCGGCCGCCCAGCGGATCCGCGATGGGTGGGGACCGGTCCGGGTGGCCATGGCGACCGAGCTCTCGGTCGGCGCCGCCGGCCTCCGGGCGCTCTACGGCTCGCTCGGTGCGCTCATCCACACCGAGCGCGCCGAGATCAACCGGGACACATACGCGCGGGCCCTGAGCCGGGCCGGCCTGCCGCACGCGCTGGCCAACGCCGCCGATGTGCCGTGGTACGACGACGAGGTCCGTCGCAGCCACCAGGCGGCCGCCGGTGACGAGCGGGCGGGCACGCCGGTGGTGCATGTCCGGCTGGACTCCGGGGCGCGGGTGGGCTTCTTCGGGCCGGTGCTGACCGGGCCGCCGGCCGGCGAGGCGGCCGGTGTGCTCTGGGACGGCCTGTTCGCGGCCGCCCGGACCGACGCCTTCCGCGAGCTCAAGCGGCTGGGCGGGCGCGCGGCCTGAGTAATCCGGTCGGGCTACCAGCTCCCGCCTCCGCCTCCGCCACCGCCGCCGCCGGCGAAGCCACCCGAGAAGCCCGAGGAGCCGCTGGCCGAGGGCGGGCTACTCGCCACGGTTCCGGTGGTTGTCGTGGTGAACGCGCCGATGGACTGGCTGAAGGCGAGGATCGTCCACCCGGGACTGCCGGTGTACCAGTACAGGCCCGGGGTGCCGGATCCGGCCCCGCTGGGCATGGCGTCGGCCCCGAGCTTGGCGAAGATACCGGCCCATCGGTCGGCGAGGCCGAACACGATCGCGTACGGGAGGAACTCGGAGAAGATCTGCTCGCGTTCCTGGAACTTCATCTGCTCGGCCTCGGCCGTCGCGATGTACAGGCGGAAGCCCTGCACGCGGGCGAGCATGGCACTGCCCCGACCGGTACGGGCCGGGAACGTGCCGGCCATGACGAGCAGCACGATCGCCGCCACCACGAGCCCGACGCCGATCAGGGCGGCATGGGTGGTCGCGGCGAGCAGCGCGGTCACGCCGGCTGCGAGGATGAGGACCACCACCGCGGCCACCCGAGCCACGGCGCGGGTGGTGGCCGGGCTCTGCCGGTACCAGCGCTCGTCGACCATGTTCGCGTACAGCCGGCGCTGCACCTCGTGCAGCTGGGCGGTGAAGGTGTTCTTCAGGTCGGCGAGCCGGACCCGGTCACGGTGGGCGAAGAGCGCGTCGAACAGGTAGCGCTCGTAGCTGAGGAAGTCCGGGTCACCGTCGGTGAGCTTGGTCAGCTCCCAGTCGGTGGGGCTGGTGTCGGCGACCTCCCGGATGTGCAGATGCCGCCGTACCGCGAAGTCCACAATGGTGGCCGTGACGTCGTGGACGTTCGCCTTCTCGTCGATGAGCGTGCCGACCTGTCCCGGCCGGATGTGTTCGGGCGGCCCGAACTCCACCGAGACCGGTGGCGCCCGCAGCAGCGGCTTGCGCTCCTGCACGCTCGGCTCCCGCGCCGTGGGCACCAGGCCGGGCAGCTGACCCACGTAGTAGCGGTCCCGCCCGACCCGGAACGCGAGCAGCAGGGCCGCGCCCACTCCGAGCAGCGCCAGGCCGCTGCCAACCCCGATGGTGGCCGGCGTCGGCTGGAACGCGGCCGTCAGGTCATGGCGGTCGACCAGGATCGGGCTGGTGTTGGCGACGCTGCCCGCGGGGAAGCCAACCACGACCGTGAGCCCGGCGCCGTTGCCGATGTTCACCTGGTGGAAGGTGGCGATGCCGCCGCTCACCGCGTGGCCGGTGCAGCCGAGCTGGCTGCCGGTCGCACCGGCGAAGCAGAGGGTGTTCGAGATCGACACCGGACCGCTGACCGTGGCGGTCGCCGCGGCGATCGGGACCGCCCAGGCGTCGCCGACCACGTTCCAGTAGAGCTCCTCATGGTCGGCGAAGTGGTTGAGCGCGCCGCGGACCAGGTAGTGGATGACATAGGTGTGGGCGCCGGTGATGGTCTGGTCGGGGTCGCCGAGGCGCAGGCTCTCCGCACCGTCGGCGGCGTCGCCGGCGACCTCGACCGGGGCGCCGTCCACGGTGGCCGCCACGTCGCTGATCTCATAGACCCGGTCCCGGTCGTCGTCGTAGCGGAACCGGACCGGTATGGTCCGGATGATCCCGTGGCGCGGGTTGGCCCCGAAGTCGTACCGGATGCTCTCCTGCACCCGCAGGGTGCCGTCGGCCTGCACCTGCAGCCGGGTGTCGTAGGTGGAGATCGACTCATGGTCGTCGGCGCCGGCCGGCCCGGCCGCGACCAGCAGCAGTACGCCCACGCCCGCGACCAGCAGCGCGACCGCGGCCGCCGCGCCGGCCACGCCCAGATGTCCTGGTCGTCTTCTGCGGGCGGCCGGCTCCATGGGGTCCGAGGGTACCGGTGTCGTGCTAGGACTCGCGGCCGTTGACCGGGAACCGGCACCACGCGCCGATGTGCTCGGCCAGGCCGGCGTCGGCCCCGACCACGCGCACCTGGGCATCGGTGAGCAGGGCGGCCCGAACCGCGATGTCGAGCAGGCGGCCGGCGCTGAGCTGGCCCCGGTTGGTCAGCTGGGCAGCGACCTGGCTGGCGCACAGGGTCCCCGGCCCCATCCACGCGGTGCGCCGGTCCGTCTCGTCGTCGACGACGAAGAGCGTCCGGACCCGACCGGCGGCCAGGGCGTCCAACGTCTCGGCGACCCCCTCCGCCGCCCGGCCGTGCGGGCCGCGCTCGGCGTCGAACGCCGCGAGCAGCCGGGCCGTCGTCTCGTCGACGTACTCATCCACCCGGGTTCGCACCGCGCTGCGGCGGGCGGTGTGCGAACCGTCGGGGTGCCGGCCGCCGGGGATGTCGCGGATGACCACGTCGGCGGCGAGCTCGCGCAGCTGTTCGGTGAAGAACCCCGCGGTCCGGAAGTCGCCGGCGAGCAGGACCAGATCGGCCCCGACCGCGCGCATCGCCGCGGCCGTCGCCTCGGCGACCGCACCCGCGTTGTGCCGCCAGGAGTCCTCGGCCCGCCGCTGCCAGCGTGGTTGGTCCCAGCCGAACGGCGGGTGCGCGACGATCTCGTCGTCCGGGCCGACGATGGTCTGGGTCGTGCCGACCGTGGCCCCGGCCGCGACCCCGGTCAGCTCGGCCCCGGCCCGGTCGATGACGACCTCCACGTACGCCGGATGCCGCTGCAGCCACCACACCATCGGCAGGACATGGGCCGGCCTGGCGAAGTCCGCACGGTCGTTCCAGGACCCTCCGGGCAGCTGGTGGCAGCTGACGTCGATGGTGCCATCGTCGCCGGCGGCGATGATGCCCGCCGCGACCAGGTGGCTGGGCAGCGAACCCACCTGCGCGCCCATAGCCTCCACTGTGGAGTCCGGCGTTCCCAGCGCGGTGAGCCGGGCGGCCAGCGCCCGCCAGCGCAGGGTGAGATCCTCCAGCGTGTCGCCGACCGGCTCCTCGGGCTGGCCGAGGTACGCCGTGGCCGTGGGCTCCAGCGGCCGCACGATCTCACGGATCTCGGTCAGGGAGAACGGCCTCACGGTGGTGGTCATGGCTCCTCCTCGGCTGGGCTTCACTATCGACGCTGCCGGCCGCGCGTTCGGGGCGGCTAGGGGCGAACGTCCCGTGGGCCGGGCGCCGTTCGGCCCGCCCCGCCGGCGGCCGCCCACCGCAGCCGGAACGTCTCGGCCCGCTCGTTCTCGTCCAGCTCCCGCGACAGCTCGCGCAATGCCTCCTCCAGGCGCGGCACCCACCGGTCGCTGATCGCCCGCAGGCGGCGCCGGGTGACCGTGATGTCGGCCTCGACGATGCGGCGGGCGGTGTCGATCGCGGCGTACTCGGTCGCGGCTCGCAGCGCGTCCTCGAAGGCCACGCCGGCCTCGACCATCGCCGCCGAGCCCGGCCCCCGATCGGCGACGGAGGCGCTGGGGATCCGGCAGACCGCCTCGGTCGGGTACCGCACCCCCATGACATTGGCCCAGGAGACGCTGACCACGGCCGGCTCTGCGCGCCGGGAGAGAGACAGCTCCCGCGCGCCGGCGAGCATGCCCGCGCGCAGCATCCAGGCGTCGGCCAGCCGCCAGGCCTGGCGCCACCGGGCCTGGGCCGGCTCGGCGAGCCGGCGCAGCCGGTCCTCCTCGACATGCAGGATGACCAGCTTGCGGCCGAGCAGATCGGTGGCGAGCCGGCCCGCCCGCAGCCGTGCGCGCAACCACAGCCGGCCGGCCCGGCCGGGCGGCACCCGGCGCAGCTCAACCATCGGCGGCCACCTCGGGCGGGCCCAGGTGCGCACTCACCTGGTCGGGTGGCAGCATGGTCAGCTCGCGCCGCGGCAGGCTGGCCAGCGCCCGCCAGGCGCGCCCGAGAGTCTCGTTGAGGGACCGGTTCTCGTCGACGCCCTGGGAGATGAACTCGCGGGTCAGCACGTCGGCGAACTCGAGGTACCGCCGGTCGGTGGCCGAGAGCGCGCTGGCGCCGATCAGCTCGGCCAGGTCGCGTACCTGGCGCGCCCGGGAGAGCGCGGCCAGCGTCTGGGCGGCGACATCGAGGTGGTCGTCACGGGTACGGCCGGCGCCGGCCCCGTGGCGCATCAGCCGCGACAGTGAGGCGAGCGGATCCACCGGCGGGTAGGTGCCGCCGGCGTACGCCTCGGTGGAGAGCACGATCTGGCCCTCGGTGATGTAGCCGGTGAGGTCCGGAACCGGATGCGTGATGTCACCGGCCGGCATGGTGAGCACCGGCATCATGGTGACCGAGCCGGGCCGCCCGCGCACCCGCCCGCACCGCTCATAGAGCGAGGCCAGGTCGCTGTAGAGGTAGCCCGGGTAGGCATGGCGGGCCGGCACCTCGCCCCGGGCCGCCGAGACCTCCCGCAGCGCCTCGCAGTAGCTGGTCATGTCGGCCGCGACCACGAGGACATGCCGGCCGAGGACGAAGGCGAGGTGCTCGGCGATGGTCAGCGCGAGCCGCGGCGTGAGCAGCCGTTCGACCACCGGGTCGTCGGCCGTGTTGAGCAGCAGCACCAGCTCACCGGCGGCGGAGCGCTCCTCGAGCCGGTCCCGGACGGCGGCGGCGTCCGGGTGGGTGAGCCCCATCGCCGCCACCACCACGCAGAACGGCTCACCGCCGGCGGTGGCCTGGGCGGCGATCTGGGTCGCGAGCTCGAGATGGGGCAGGCCGGCGACCGAGAAGATGGGTAGCTTCTGGCCCCGGACGAGCGTGGTCAGGCCGTCGATCGCGGAGACGCCGGTGAGTACCGCTTCGGCCGGGGGCTCGCGCCGTACCGGGTTGATGGCGTTGCCGGCGACCGGGACGAGATGGGTGCCGAAGACCGGCGGGCCGCCGTCGATGGGCTCACCGCGGCCATTGCACACCCGGCCGAGCCACCCCGGGCCGACCGGGATGCGCAACGGGGCGCCGTCGAAGACGACCCCGGTGGCGTCCGGGTCGATGCCATCGGTGCCCTCGAGAACCTGGACGACGGCCAGGTCCCGGTCGACGTCGAGCACGAGGCCGTGGCGCAGCTCGCCACTGTCGAGGCGGATGGTGGCGAACTCGTCCCAGCCGACCCGGGACAGCCCGCGGACCACCAGCAGCGGCCCGCGCACCTGGGTGATGGAGCGGTACTCGATGGCGGGCGTGGTCATGACAGCCGTCCCAACTCCTCGAGGATCTCGGTCTGGCGCCGGTGCACGCCGTCGACATCCTCCGACGTGGTCTCCTCCCGGGTCCGCACGAGCGTCGCGTAGTCGGCGTCCTCGACCGTCTCGACCGCGACCCCGGCGTCGACCAGCTCCTCACCGCGCCGCACGACCTCGAAGACCAGCTCGAGCAGGGCCGCGGTCTTGCCCGGCGACGAGTGCGCGTCGTTGGCCGAGAGGGCGCTCTGCTGCAACACCGCCTCCCGCAACAGCCGGCCGGCGAGCATCGTGATGCGCTCGTGCCCGGGTAGCGCGCCCACCCCGACCAGCTCGGCCAGCGCCGCCAGCCGGTCAGCCTCGGCGAGCAGGGCGACGGTACGGCCGCGCCGCGCCGCCCACTGCGGGTCGCCGTTGGCGGCGTACCAGGCGCCGACGACGTCGGTGTCGCGACAGTAGGAGCCGAGCCAGGCCACCGCGGGATAGTGCCGGGCGTAGGCCAGCTCGCGGTCGAGTGTCCACAGTGTTCTGACGAACCGGTGGGTGTGGGCGGTGACCGGTTCGGTCATGTCTCCGCCCGGTGGCGAGACGGCCCCGATGACCGTCACCGAGCCGGCCGGCCCGCCGAGCGTCTCCACCCGGCCGGCCCGCTCGTAGAACGCGGCCAGGGCGGAGCCGAGCCCGGCCGGGTAGCCTTCCTCGGCCGGCAGCGCGCCGGTGCGGGACGCGAACTCGCGCAGCGCCTCGGCCCAGCGGGACGTCGAGTCGGCGATGACCACGACGTCGTAGCCCATGTCCCGGTAGTACTCGGCCACGGTGACCCCGGTGTAGATGCTCGCCTCCCGCGCCATGATCGGCATGTTGGACGTGTTGGCGATGAGCACGGTGCGGTCGGCCAGCCGACCTCCGGTGCGCGGGTCGGACTGGGCGGCCAGGTCGGCGAGCACGTCGGCGAGCTCGTTGCCGCGCTCGCCGCAGCCGACGTAGACGATCACGTCGGCGTCGGACCACTTGGCGATCTGCTGCAGCAGTACGGTCTTGCCGGTGCCGAAGCCGCCGGGGACCGCGGCGGTCCCGCCCTTGGTCACCGGGTAGAGCGCGTCCAGCACCCGCTGTCCGGTCAGCAACGGCGGCCCGGCATCCAGACGGACCCGGTACGGGCGGGGCCGGCGCACCGGCCACCAGCCGGCGAGCGTGATCGGCTGGCCGGCCACCACCGCCACCGGGTCGTCGTCGCGGTAGCGGCCGGCCGGTCGCAGCTCCTCGACCCGGCCGCTGACGCCCGGCGGCACCAGCACCCGGTGCGCGATCGGCCCGGCGTCGGCGACGGTACCGAGCAGCTCGCCGGGTCCGACCGCGCGCCCGAGCTGTCCGTGCGGCGTGAACGACCACGTCCGCTCGCCGTCCAGGCGCGCCGAGCCCGGAGTCAGCCAGACGCCGGCGTCATCGAGCGGGCGGAGCAGGCCGTCGAAGACCGAGCCGGTCAGCCCCGGCCCGAGCCGTACCGACAGCGGCCGGCCGAGGGCGTGCACCGCGTCGCCGGGCGCGACCGAGCCGGTGTACTCGTACGCCTGGGCGGTCGCCTGGACGCCGCGGCGGGACACGATTTCGGCCGGCAGTCCGCCGGGCTGGATCTCCACCAGATCCGCCATCGCCAAGCCGGTCATGCCGTCGATCTCGACCAACGGACCGTTCACCCGGCGGACAACACCGACGCTCATCGCTGGCCACCCTCCCGCAGATCGAGCCACCGGGCGGCGACGGTCTCGGCCGCGCGGTCGGCGAAGCCGGTCAGGGACAGGTCGACCCGCCGCCCCGCACCGGCGCCGACGACGCCGCCGCCCTCGCCTTCGCTCAGCTCCGCGTCCGGCCCGATGACCGTCTGGATGATCTCGACCATCCGCAGCCGGGCGCCCGGGTACCCGGGGTCGGCCCGCAACGCCCCGACCGCGGCCCGGGCGGCGGCCCGCAGCGAGTCGTACTCGTCGCGGTGCGCCTGCAGCACGATCGAGCGGGTGTGCCGGCCCAGCCGGGCCCGGTCGGCGTTGCCGACCGCGGTCGCGTCCGCGACCCCGGCGGCGTGGGCCTCGGCGGAAATGCGAGCCGCGTGCGTCCCGGCTTCCTCGGTGGTCCGTACCGCCGCCGCCCCGGCCTGGGCCAGCAGCGCGCCGGCGTCGCGCCGGGCCGCGACCAGCAGCGCCGCCCGCACCGGCGCCATCGCGACCGCCAACGGCGGCGCGCCCTCGGTTGCGGCCGCGAGGTCCACCGGCGCGGCGTCTGCCGGCTTTGCCTCGACCGGGGCGTCGATCGGGGTGGCGTCGGAGGGCACGGTCGGGGCCGGCGCTGGGCGGGTCATCAGTCCATCACCGCCACCAACGGCCAGCCGCCGGTACGGTCGGCGTCGGCCAGGGCGGCCAGCGCGGCCGGGGTGAGCACCACGACGGCCACCTCGGCGGCGAGGCCGTGCCACGCCGCCCGGACCGCATCCGGATCCTCGGCCGCCAGCACCACCGCCCCGGCCAGGCTGAAGCCCCGCACGAGTGCCTCCTCGCCGATGGCCACGACGGTGCCCATGTCAAGCCCGTCCAATGAGGATGATCGCTACGATCAGGCCGTAGATGGCGATGCCTTCGGCCAGTCCAACGATCACCATCGCGCGGCCGAAGAGCTCGGGTCGCTCACTCATCGCGGCGAGCGCGGCGGCGCCGGTATAGGCGACCGCGATGGCGGCCCCGATGGACGAACCCGCGACCGCGATGGCCGCGGCGAGCAGCGCCATGCCGTTGGCCGCCGGTGCCGGCGCCGCGGCGGCCGGTGCGGCGGCGAAGGCGGCCCCGGCGGTGACCACGATGGCGGTGACCGCCAGACCGGCCACCAGCAACAGGAAGCCCGCCACCACGGCGGCGCGCCGGCGGCGGGCCAGCGCCACCGCCCCGGCGGTGCCGATCAGGAGCGCGGGAGTGGCGATCAGCCAGGCAGACATGGTGCCTCCATCGAATCGGCGGCCGTGTCGGTGGGCACGTGCCAGGGCCGGAACGGGCGCCCCTCGAGTTGGAACACCCGCGAAAACAGTTCGTAGTACTCCAGCCGCAGCGCCTGGATCGCGGCGACCAGCGCCTCCAGCGCGAAGGCCGCCAGGTTGCCGACGACGAAGACCGCGATCGCGGCGACCAGGGCGCCGCCCCCGCGGGACCACAGGGCGAGCGTGGCCTGCCAGACGATCCAGGCCAGCACCGCGTGGGTGAGTCCGAAGGCGGCCAGGCGGGCGAACGAGACCACGTTCGCGCCCAGCCGGATCACCAGGTCGAACACCTCGATGCCGGCCTGCAGGGCACCGGCGGCGCCGCCGCCCGCGCCCACGAAGAGGCCGGCGAAGGCAAGCACCAGCCCGGCCACGGCCAGCGCTCCGGCGAGGATGCCGAGGGCACCCTGGTGCCCGTACCACGCGGCCACCGCGAGGCCGCCGGCGACGAAGACGAGCGCCCCGGCGATACCGGCCGGCGCATACAGTGCGCTCACCCAGCCGCCCTCGCGGACCCGGTTGACCGTACCGAGGACGAACGCGCCGGCGAGCAGGGTGGCGCCGAGCGCGACCCCGGCGACGAGCATCGCCACCGGCTGGTCCAGCGGTGCCACGATGCCGGCCGGCACCAGACCGGTCGGGCCGAAGCACTCGCCGTAGGCGAAGCCGAAGACGATGGCGGAGACGCCGGCGGCGGCCACGAAGATCCAATGTGGACGTACGCCGCTCAGCCGGCGCAACCGGCCGAGCCGGATGAGGATCGCGCCGAGCAGGAGCAGCGCGCCGTGGCCGACGTCGCCGAACATCGCGCCGAACATGACGGCGTAGGAGAGCCCGGCCAGGATCGTCGGATCGACATCGGCGAACGGTACCGTGCCGTACGTGTCCACCAGCGGCGCGAACGCCCGCCGGACCGTTCCCGCAGCGCCGACCGTCGGTGGTTGCACGCCGTGCGGGCGGGGCAGCGCGGCGGTGGCCGCACCGATCGGCGCGAGTCGCTCGGCCAAGGGCGCCAGCGCCGCGGTCGGCGCCCAGCCGATCATGGCGGCCAGCTCGCCCCGGACGACCGCCTGCGCCCGGTAGCCGTCGAGCTGTTCCTCGCCGGCGAGCAGATCGGCCCGACCCGCACGCTCGAGCTCGGCCAGGTCGGGCGTGGCCTCGGCCAGGCGCGCGGTCGCGGTCTCGGCGGGTGCCAGCCGGCGCAAGGCGCGGGCGGCGTCGCTGACCGGAAGGTCGGCCGGCGCGCTCATCTGGTCGAACTCCACCGTGCCGGCGGCGGCCACCCGGACCAGGGCGGCGCGCAGGGCGGCGGTGGGGGCGACCAGAGCCACCCGGCTCATCGGCATCGGTGCCATCGCGTCACGCCATCGCATCGAAGACCTCCAGCGCCTGGCGGCGGTGCTGGTCAGGGCCCGGCGCGGCGGTCTCCAGTGCGCCGCAGACGAGCCAGGCGTCGGCCGCCAAGGCGCCACACGCACCGAGCACGCGCTCGGGCCCGAAGCGATACCCGGCCAGCAGGGCCGCGCTGTCGCTGCGCAGCCGCCGCCACCAGCGGACCTCGCCCTCCCACAGACGGCCCACGTCGGGCACACCGGCCAGCGCCCAGCGCGCCGGCGACGGCACCACCTCGCGCAGCTCGTCCAGCGAGGCGGCCTGGGTGGTGCCCGGGCCGAGCAGGCGGTTGGCGGTCGCCGCGGCCGCTGCCGGGATCGGCTGCCGGCGGATCAACTGCTCGCGCGCCACCAGCAGGGCGGCGGCGCCGAGCGCCCAGGGCTGCGTCGGTGGCACCCGGGCCGCCATCCGCTCGGCCCAGGCGAGGCGCATCGACAGCTGGATGTCGCGCGCATTGGCACTGCCGGGATCGCCCCAGGGCGACGCGGCCAGCGCCGAGCGCAGCTCGTCGCGTGAGGCCGAGGCCGCGATCTGCGTCCACGCGGTCGCCAGCGTGCCCAGCGCGAACGCCGGCGGGCCGGGCCGTCCGTCGAGGGCCTGCAGATGCCCTTCCACGTTGGCGATCTCGAACCAGCCGGCCAACACCCGCAAGGTCTCGGCCCCTCGGGGCGGCAGCCAGCCGGCCAGCACCCGCAGGTTCCACAACAGTCCGGCGGCGACGCCCCGGGTCGCGCCGGCGAGCGCATCGCCGGGATGCACCCAGGTTCCGTACGGCGAGCGGGCGAGCGACTCGACCGCCTCGCCGAAGGTGGCGGCGGTGGCCAGCCGGCGCGCGCCGGCGCTGCCCAGTCGCCGTTTGGCGATGGCCTGGGCCCGCACGCTGCCGGCCACCCACGCGGTGCTCACGCCCGACCGTCCCCGGTATGAGCCGCACTGACCAGCGCCCGCAGGTCGGCACGGACCTGGTCAACCACGAGGGCGACCAGCTCGGGCCGGCGTCGCTCGGCGTCACGGTGGATCTGGTCAGCCTGCTGGTCAGCCTGCGCTTCGGCCTCGATGGCGAGCGTGGCATCGTGCGCGCGCACGGCCGCCGCCGCCTGAGCGCGGTCCGCCTCGGCGGTCGTGCGCGCCTGGGCCACCAGAGCCCGAGCGCGTTCGGCCGCCTCCGCCTCCAGCTGGGTCGCGGCCCGGGCGGCGGACTCGCGCAGCTGCGCGCACTCGGCCACGGTCGCCTCGAACGCGGCGAAGACCGGTTCGAGCTCGACCGTGAGCGCCCGACGGCGGTCGCTGGGCACGCCGACCGCGCTCGCCGTACCCGGCGCACCGGCCGGACGGAAGCGTTCCAGCAGATCGCGCACCCTGGCCACGGGCCCAGACTGCGCCCGACCTGGCCACAGCGGCAGGGTCGGAGAGCCTGGCGGGGTGGGCCGTCCAGCCCGCCGACCCCACGCTGGCCGCCGACGGACGGGCAGGCCGGCCGGTGCCGGCGGCGGGACCTTTGACCCTGCCGGGCCGGGTGAGCACGGCCAACGGTGGAGCTGGATGATTATCGGGAGGAACACCATGCACACGCTCGTGGTCTACGAGTCAATGTTCGGCAACACCCGTCAGATTGCGGCGGCCGTCGCCGAGGGTCTGGCCCGCCATGGGCGGGTCGACCTGGTCGAGGTGGACAGTGCGCCGGCCACTCTCGACAGCGATGTCGACCTCATTGTCGTGGGTGGCCCGACCCACGCCCACGGCATGAGCCGCCGGGCCAGCCGGGAGGGCGCGGCGAAGCAGGACCCGCCCCCGGTCGCGCCCAGCCGGAGCGGCATGCGGGAGTGGATCGCCTCGGTCGGCGGGGTGAGCCGCACCCTGGCGGCGACCTTCGACACCCGGTTCGACAAGCCCCGCTGGCTCACCGGCTCGGCCGCGGTCGGCGCGGCGAGGCACCTTCGCCGGCGCGGCTGCGTCACGGTCGTGGCGCCCGAGAGTTTCTACGTCGACGCCTCGGCCGGGCCGGTGCACACCGGCGAGCGGGATCGCGCCCGCGCCTGGGGCGAACAGCTCGCCACCGCGGCCCAACACCGCCGCCCCCGGGTCTCCTGACCGGCGGCGTGCTGGCGCTGGCGCTGGGACCGTTAGGAAGGGCACCCTGTTATCGCCTAGGCGATAACAGGGTGCCCCTGCCAACGGGCGGCCGTCGTGAGCGGATGCCGAGCAGCGCGGGGGCTGGGGTCAGTGGGGCGCGCCGGCACGGGTGGGGTACTTGGCGAGCACGTCGCGCAACTGGCTGACGAAGCGTAGGGACTCGTCGTGCGCGCGCTGCCAGACGTTACGGCCGAAGATCAGACCGGTGGCGCCGGCCTCCATCGACTCCCGCGCCTTCTCCAGCATCGCCTCGTCGCCCGCCCGTTCGCCACCGGAGATCAGCACGAGCGAGCGGTTCGCCGAGCGGACAACCGCGTTGACCGCTTCCTGGCTGGAGAACTCCGCGTCGTAGGCGGCGGGTACGTGGGTGCGTTTCTCCGGATGCGGGAAGTTGACCTTGACGACGTCGGCGCCAAGTTCACTCGCGGTACGGGCCGCGTAGTCGACTGCGTAGAACGAGTCCCTGCCGCCCTTGGCGTCGATGGCCTCGCCTCGTGGGTAGGCCCAGACCACCAGCGGCATGCCGAACTCGTGCGCGTCCGCGCGGACCCGGCGCAGCTGGTCGAAGTCGGCCTCCTGGGCCGGGGTACCCACGTAGAGCGTGTAGCCGACCGCGTCCGCGCCCAGCCGCACCGCCTCGGCCACCGTGCCGTGCAACGGCGAGAGAGCCAGCTCATCCGACGGGATCTCGGTCTTCCCGTTGAGCTTGAGGATCAGTGGCACCTCGCCCGCGTAGTCCCAGTAGAACTTCTCCGCCAGCCCGATCTGCAGAGCGATGCCGTTGAACCCGCCCTCGAGCGCCAGCCGGATGATGTAGCGGGGGTCGCTCGCCGCCGGGTTGGCGAAGAAGTCCCGCGGCCCGTGTTCGAGGCCCTGGTCGTAGGGCAGGAAGATGGCGGTGCCGTTGCCGAGCCCGTGCTGGTGCAGGATCCGGTAGAGCCGTGCCTTCTTGCCCGTGTTCAGCCCAAGCTGGTCCAGCGATGCCCGCGTGGTCATGATGTCTGTTCCTCCTGGAGTTGGCGTTTCTGCGCTCCAGCCTCGACCCTGACTCCGGCCGCAGGCAGGGCGCAAGGTCCCGGCCCGTTCAGGTCATCGGACCCACCCGGGCGTCGCTCCCGAGCTCGCCGCGATCTCAGAGCTCGCGCCGCCCGGCGAGGGCGATCGCGCCGGTGACCAGACCGACGGTGAGCACGGCGGTCACGGCGAGGGCCGGCAGGTACCCGGTGACCGGGGTGCCGCGGGCCAGGCCGCCCATGGCCGTCGCGAGGTGGGTCGGCAGCCACCGGGCCAGCCGAGGGGCGCTGCTGAGCAGCGCGAGCGCGAGCAGCGCCGCGAGCGCGCCACCGGCCGCCCCGAGCGTGCCCCGGACCAGCGCGGCCACGAATGCCACCACGGCCACGGCGAAGGCGAGGAAGACGGCGCCGAACGCAATGCCGGCCAGCATTCGGGCCGGCGGCAACGGGCCGAGCAACACCGACGTCTCGTACCAGGCCGCGAGCGAGCCCACGGTGAGCCCGACGAGCGCGGCCAGCGAGGTGACGACGTAGGCCGGGATCACGATGGCGCCGGCGCCGCGAACCCGGGTGCGCAGGAAGACCGCCATCTCCCGGCGGGCGTCGAAGGCGAGGGCCGAGGCGGCGACCATGACCACGACGAGCAGCGCGATCTGCGTGGTGTTGCTGATGAACTGGTCGATGCCGTCGGCCGGCACCGGCTCCGGGAACTCGATCCGGACTCCCTCGGTACCCAGGGCGCCGAGGATCTGGCTGATATAGCGGGCGGTGAGCGGGCCGAGGAAGCCGAAGAAGAGGTAGACCCCCACGATCGCGATGAGGCGACGGGTCCGGACCAGCCGCAGGATCTCCAGCCGCCACAGTGTCATGTCGTCAGCTCCAGGAAGACCTCTTCCAGGTCGACCGCCTCCGGAGCGAGGCTGACCACCCGGGCGCCGGCGTCGGCCAGGGCCGCCGCCAACCGCTGCTCCGCATCGGCCAGCGAGCGGACATTGACCCGTACCGAGTCGGTCCCGGCCTGCGTGACCGCGGTGACCCAGTCCTGCTGCCGCAGCGCCTCGGCCACCGCCGTCACCGGCCGTCGCAGCCGCACCCGGTACGCGGGCACCGCCCGCCCGGTCAGCAGTGTCTCCAGTGGACCCTGGTAGAGCAGCCGACCGGCCCGCAGGATACCGACGGTGTCGCACACCTCCTGCACGTCGGCGAGGATGTGGCTGGACATCACGACGCTCGCGTGCCCGCGCAGGTCGCCGATGAGGTCGAGCACCTCGCGCCGCCCGGCCGGATCGAGGGCCGATGCCGGCTCGTCGAGCAGCAGCAGCTCAGGTCGCCCGGCCACGGTCGCGGCGATGCCGAGCCGCTGCAGCATCCCGCGGGAGTATCCCCCGACCCGCCGGGTCGCGGCCTCGGCCAGGCCGGCGTCGCGCAGGATGGCGTCGATGTCGACGGCGGGCGCCGCAGGTGCGCTCAGCCGGGTGGCGAGCGCCACGACCTCGCGCCCGGTCAGCCACGGCTCGAACTGCGGTGTGTCCGGAAGCAGGGCCAGCCGATGGCGCTCGACCCCGGTGTCGACCCGGCCGGAGGTCGGGCGGCGCAGACCTGCGAGCACGGCGAGCAGGGTGGTCTTGCCGGCCCCGTTCGGGCCGACCAACCCGTAGACCGTGCCGTCCGGTACCGCCAGGTCCACCCCGTCGAGTGCGGTGGCGCCCCGGTACCGCTTGGTCAGCGCGTGCGTACTGAGCATCATCGATCCTTGCGGCCGATGAGCAGGTAGACGATGCCGCCGACCGGCACCGAGATGAAACAGATCAACGCCCAGGCCCACTTCGGCAGGTACCGCACCTCGGTACGGGCGAGGTCGACCAGGCAGTAGCCGACGAAGGCCAGGGCCACCAGCATTGCCGGGGCGAGGGCTGCCCACGGTATCTGGTCGGAGACGACGGCGGTGCGCACGCGTCCACCTTCTTCGATCAGCCGCCGCACCCCCTAACCGGCGTGGCGTGCGCCTACAGCACAGCGCACGGCGGCTCGCTTGGGAATGGGCAGAGTTACCGAGAAAGGGGGCCGACCAGGTCGGCCCCCCTCTGTGGTGGACGGACGGGACGCCGGTGGCGCCCAGCCGCCCACGCCGGTGGCGCCAGCGTCCACGCCGGGTGGGGCTAGCCTGCCACCTCCTTGGCGGTGTCCTACGCGGGGATGTCCTTGACCGGGGTCTCCATGGCCACGTCGATGGCGATGTGGCGGGTGGATTCCCGGGGCTCACCCATGACGAAGGAGACCTCGAGGATTCCGTGTGTGTACGTGGCGCTGGCCGTCTCTTCCTTGGCGGCCAGGGGAAGCGGCACGGTACGGACCATGCGGCCGTAGTGGAACTCGGAGTGTGCCTTGTCACCCTTGTGTTCGCTGCGTTCGGCCCGGATGCTCACCATCCCGCCAGAGACGGTCACGTCGACATCCTTCGCCGGGTCGACACCAGGGATCTCCGCGCGTACCACGAAGTGCCCATCTTCGACCGCCTGCTCGATGCGGATCTCGGGCGATGTGAACGCGAACAAGCTGCCGCTCGGCTCGAACGGGGCGAAGAGGTTCTCCCGCCACCGGGTCAGCGTCGTTGGCATGCCGGTCACCTTCCTTCTTCGGTTGTCATTGCCATCCCAGCGCGGTGCCGGCGGCCGGCGTAGGGTCATTGGTCCCCTGTGGAACGGCGTTGGTCCTGGCCGTGCGGGCGGCGCCGGGACGGGCCATTCGGCACTGGGTACCCACCGGAGGCGGCGTAGCCTGGCGGAGACGTGGCCGATCCGGCCGCGGTCTGACCGTTGGGCTGCAGGAGGAAACGATGAATGGACACGTCGGCGACCGGCTGGTCCTCGAGGGCGCGAAGGTCGGCGACCCCCGGCGGATCGGCGTTATCACCGAGCTGCGCCATCCCGACGGCACACCCCCGTACGTGGTGCGCTGGCTCGACGACGGCCACGAGACCCTGGTCTTCCCTGGTCCGGACGCGAGAGTGGAACCGCCGCTGGACGACGGCGCCGCGTAGGGCTGACCTCGGGACCTGTGCCGGGACCGCGCAGGACCTTGGGCACTGCGGTCGCGGCCCGGCGACCAGGCACGGTGGGATCATCCGAACTGAGGAGTGGACCCATGGAATACCGTGTCGCGATCAACGGATGTGGCCGGATCGGCCGCAACTACGTGCGCTGCCTGCTCGAACGGGGCCTGCTGGGTCGCGGCGTCCGGCTGGCCGGCATCAACGATCTGTGGGAGCCGGCGACGCTGGCCCATCTGCTCCGCAACGACACCACCTTCGGCCGGCTGCGCTGGGATGTCGCCCACGACGATGCCAACCTGCGGGTCGACGGGCACACGATCCCGACGTTCCGCGAGCGCGACCCGGCGAACCTGCGCTGGGGCGACCTCGGTGTCGACCTGGTGATCGAGGCGACCGGCAAGCTGCGCGCCCGCGATGACGCCGCCGCGCATCTGAAGGTCGGCGCCCGCCGGGTGCTGATCTCGGCGCCGGGCAAGAACGCCGATGCGACGCTCGTGGTCGGGGTCAATGAGAAGTCCTACGACCCGGTGAGCCACGAGATCCTGTCGGCCGCCTCCTGCACCACGAACTGCGTCGCGCCGATGGTCAAGGTGATCCACGAGTCGTTCGGTCTGGTGCGCGGCTTCCTGACCACCGTGCACGCGTACACCAACGACCAGGTGCTGCTCGACGCGCCCCACAAGGACCTGCGCCGGGCCCGGGCCGCCGCCGTCAACATCGTGCCGACCAGTACGGGTGCGGCCAAGGCGGTCGGTCTGGTGCTGCCCGAGGTCGCCGGCCGGCTCGACGGGGTGGCCCTGCGGGTACCGGTCGAGAACGGGTCGATCTCCGACCTGACCTGCGAGCTGTCGGTACCGGCCGGCGTCGACGAGATCAACGAGGCGTTCGCGGCCGCGGCCCGGGGAGATCTGGACGGGATCATCCGGTACACGGATTCGCCGATGGTGTCGCGCGACGTGGTCGGCGATCCCGCCTCCTGCGTCTTCGATGCCGGCCTCACCCAGGCCGACGGTCACCTGGTGAAGGTGTTCGGCTGGTACGACAACGAGTGGGGCTACACCAACCGCCTGGTTGACCTGACCGAGCAGTTTGCGCGCGCCGAGTAGCCCGCGCCTCCCTTCTCGTCGATCTAGGGCTGAGGTACACGTGTAGAGATCGAACCGTGTGCATACGCCCTAGATCGACGAGAAGGGAGGCTAGGTTGACGGAGGGGCGAGCCAGGGGAGCGGGCCGTCGGGGATCAGCACGTGCACGTCGAAGAGGACCGCCTCCTCGACTCCGATCGCCGGCCCACTCATCCGGGCCATCCAGGTGAGAAACGGCCCGGGCTCGAAACCGCCGGTGCCAAGACCCTGGGTGTACTGGGCGTGCGCGGCGAGAGAGGCGATCCCGCGCTGGAGCGGTTCCCCGGTGATGTCCACCCCATGGGTCGGCTCCTGGGCTGCGGCGAAACAGACGTAGCGCACCCCACCCCAGGGCGCCAGCCCCTCGTGGACGAGCTCCGGAAAGATCCACCGGTTGCCGGCGTCCCGGGCGGCGTCCAGCGCCGCCAGGCCGACGACGCGGTGATCGGCCTGGTTGGTGAACCCGCCGATCATGCGTACCGAGAAGGCGCCGGAGACGATGACCTCGGGCCGGTGCCGGCGGATCGCCCGGACGATGTCGCGACGCAGCCCCGGGCCGGCTTCGATCACCCCGTCGCGGTGGTCGAGGAACTCGACCACGTCGACCCCGACCTCGCGGGCCCCGGCCCGCTCCTCGGCCTCGCGTACCGGGGCGGCCTGGTCGGGGTGCATCCCGTCGATGCCGGCCTCCCCGCGGGTGGCCAACAGGTAGCTCACCTGTTTGCCCTGGGTGGTCCAGCGGGCCACCGCGGAGGCGGTGCCGTACTCGATGTCGTCGGGGTGGGCCACCACGGCGAGGCAGCGTTGCCAGTCTTCGGGCAGCGTCGGCAGAAGATCGCTCACGCCATCACCCTAGCCCGGCTCACCGGCGCAGCAGCTCGAAGGCGGCGGCCCGCCGCCCGCCGAAGGTCGGCGCGGCCAGGTCGGCCAGCCATTCGAGGAAATCCCGGGCCGAGGCCATCGGGTGGTCCCCGAGGGCTTCCAGGTAGGCCCGGTGCGCCTCGAGCGAACGGACCGAACGCTCCAATGTGGAGCTTATGTCGACCGCGTGGGTCGGTTGCGGGGAGCCGAAGATGGCTACGTACCGCACGCCGTTCCACGGTGGAGCGTCCACCTCCGGGAAGATCCAACGGTTGCCGGCATCGCCGATCGCGTCCATCGCCGCCCGGCCGGTGTTGCGGTGATCGGGGGAGTTCCAGCTGCCGCCCGGGAAGGTGTCGTGCAGGTTACCCACGACGACCAACTCCGGTTGGTGGCGGCGGATCGCCGCGGCCAGGTCACGGCGGAGCGCCAGCCCGTACTCGACCACGCCGTCGCGATGCTCGAGGAACTCCACGATGGACACGCCCACCTCGGCCGCGCCGGCGCGCTGTTCGGCCTCGCGCAGGGGTCCCGCCTGCGCCGGGTCCATGGTATCGATGCCCGCCTCGCCGCGGGTGACGAGCAGGTAGCGCACGTCCTTACCGGCATCGGTCCAGGCGGCGACGGCGCCGGCTCCGCCGTACTCCAGATCGTCGGGATGGGCCACCACGGCCAGCGCCCGGCTCCAATCGGTGGGCAGCGGTTCCAGCTGATCCATAGCGGCACCCTACGCCTGCCGCGACGGTTCACCGGCCCGGGCGGCGGTCCCGCCGGCCCCGAACGGGCCCACTCTCATCGGCGAGCAGTGCCTCGCCGCCGCGGTGGCCGTTCTCGGCCCGGGCCAGCAGCCCGGCGAAGCGGGCGGCGGCGCTCGCCGGGTACCACCAGCCGTCGCTGCTCTCCACCAGCCGCACGTCCGAGCGTTCGAGCCAGGCGAGTACCCGTTCGCTCTCCTCGGCGCTGGCGCACGGGGTCGGACCGGGGCCCGGCCGGGTGGTCTCCGCGGTCGCCATCAGGGCCGCCAGGGTCACTCGGGGATGAACCGGCGGTGGCGCGTGGCCGGCGGCCACCAGCCGACCGTGCCGGACGACGGTCAGCTCCCAGCCGCCCTTGGCGGTGCGCCGGGCGGCGACCAGCTCGGCGATGCGGGTCAGCGCGACCAAGCGTTGCATGCGGATCGCGGCGCGCAACAGGGCGGCCAGCCGCCCGCGGACCCGGGCCGCATCCTCGTAGCGGCGCAGCGAGGCGAGCCGGTCGATGCGGGCCGTGAGCCGCTCGACCAGGCCGGCTGGATCTCCGGCGACCGTGCGCGCGAAGGGTTCGGTGGCCAGCCGCTGGTACTCGGTGGTGTCGATGCGCAGATCGCAGGGGGCGGCACAGCGCCCGATCTCGGCCAGGGCGCAGGTCGCCGACGCCCGCCGGGTGGACAAGCGGCGCCCGCACTGGCGAAGCGGCAGCACCTCGTAGACGGCGGCTGCGGCGAGTTGCGCTCCGCGGCGGGAGGCGAACGGCCCCAGGTACGCCGCGCCGTCGGAGCGCAGCGCGCCGACCAGCGACAGGCGCGGGTACGCCTCGACGGTGAGCTTGAGCCAGGTGGTGCGCTCGGGGAACTTCGAGCGGCGGTTGTAGGGCGGCTTGTGGGCCGCGATCAGCCGCAGCTCGCGGACCTCGGCCTCGAGCGAGTGCGCGCACGGCAGTGCCTCCACCCGTTCGGCGATCTGGATCATCTCCGAGATCCGGGCGCGGGTCTCGGCCGCGGTGAAGTAGCTGCGCACCCGGGTCACGATCGAGCCGCTGGTGCCGATGTAGAGAGGGCGGTTCTGTCCGTCCCGGAAGATGTAGACGCCGGGCAGGTCCGGCAACCCGTCGGCGAGGTGACGCTTGCGGCGCTGGGCCGGCGAGATGGCCCGGGCGAACTCGACCGCGTCCTCCAGTGTGAAGATCTTGTGGCTGCCGAGCCGGCCGATGAGCGCGTGCAGCACCTCCACGGTCGCTCGGGCGTCGTCGAACGCGCGATGGGTCGGCCGGGTCGCGGTGTGGAAGTGGGCCGCGAGCGTTCCCAGGCGGTGGTTGGCGACCTCGTCGATGAGCAGTCGGCGCGCCAGGGCCGCCGTGTCAAGCACGGTCGGGGCCGGCCAGCGGTAGCCGTGGCGGGTGCACGCGGCCCGCAGGAAGCCGGCGTCGTACGGGGCGTTGTGGGCCACGAAGACGGCCCCACCGAGGAACTCGAGCAGGGCCGGCAGCGCCATCTCGATGCTCGGCGCGGGAATGAGCATCGCCTGGGTGATGCCGGTCAGCACGGTGATGAACGGCGGGATCGGCGTGCCCGGGTTGACCAGGGTCGCGAAGTGGCCCAGTTCCTCGCCGCCGCGCACCTTGACCGCGCCGATCTCGGTGATGCCGCCGCCGTCCGGAGCGCCGCCGGTGGTCTCCAGGTCCAGGACCACAAAGGTCACCTCGCGCAGCAGGGTGCCCGCCTCGGCGAGGCTCGGCTGCCCGTACCGCTGGCTCACGGCGGGCAGGCTAACCGCCCGGTGCGACGATTCGGCTCCGTCCACCGAGGGTGTTCGTGGCGGTGGCGCGACCGGCACGGGTGAGTTTGCGTCGCGTCCGCGACAGCCCGCGTGTCCGGAGGCCGGCGCCGGCGTTGATATGTCGGATATCGAGGTGTTGGTCCGCCCGCGGTGCGGTTCCCCGCGGGCGAGGAGGAAACGGGGGAACGGTGACAGACGACGATGCGCTCGCAGCGGTGTCGCGCCGGCACATGCTCACGCTGGCGGCCGGCGCCGGAGTCGCAGTGGCCGCCGGGGTGGGCCGGCCCGGCCTCGCCGACGGGCCGGCCAGCCCGCGGGTCGTGCCCCGCTCGGGCGGGGTCGCCGGGGCGCCGACCGGCGTCGGCGGGACGACCAGCGCCGCGGCGGCCGCGGTCGTGGTACGCGTGCGCGACCTGGCCACCGGCGCCCTGGACCTGTTCGTCGGGGCGCAGCGCGTGCACGTGCGGGACGCGGATCTCGCCGCCCGCATCGCCGCGGCGGTGACCACCGCGGCACCGCCGGCGCAGTAGCCCGGCCGCGCCCCGATCAGCGACGTCACAGTTAGGACCTTCTTGCATGTCATCGCATCGCGAGGCGCCCGAGATCTCGAAAGACCCGGTCGCCGACAGCACGGACCTCTACGCCTTCGTGAGCCCCGACCGTCCGGACACGGTCACGCTCATCGCCAACTACATCCCACTGCAACTGCCACCGGGCGGCCCCACCTTCTACCCGTTCGGCACCGACGTCCGCTACGAGATCCACGTTGACAACAACGGCGACGGCCGGCCCGACATCACCTACCAGTTCCACTTCTCCAACCGGCTGCGCAACAGCGAGACGTTCCTCTACAACACCGGGCCGATCCGCTCGCTCACCGATCCGAACTGGAACAACCGCCAGGTCTACTCGGTCACCCGCGTCGACGCGACCGGGCACCGAAGGCTGCTCGCCTCCGGCCTGGCCTGCCCGCCGGACAACATCGGCCCACTCTCCACTCCGGACTATCCGTCCCTGGCCGCGGCGGCGGTGCACACCATCGACGGGGGGATCAAGGTGTTCGCCGGGCAGCGCGCCGAGGGCTTCTACGTCGATCTCGGCTCGATCTTCGACCTGCTCAACCTGCGCCCGTTCCAGGACCTGCACGAGAAGTTCGGGCTCGGGGTCTTCGGCGCCGCCGCACCCGGGGTGAACGGGGCCAACAACCTCAACGTCAAGAGCATCGCCCTGCAGGTGCCGATCGCCGCGCTGCGTCGCGGTGGCGTCCGGCCGCTCTCGGTGGACGACCCGCGGGCCGTCATCGGCGTGTGGACCAGCGCCAGCCGCCAGCAGATCGAGTTGCGCGACCACGATCACCACGCGCACGACCTGCTGGCCGGGCCGTTCATCCAGGTCTCCCGGCTGGGCAACCCGCTGGTGAACGAGGTGGTCATCCCGCTCGGCGACAAGGACGAGTGGAACCGGTCGTACCCGGCCGACGACAAGCACTTCACCAAGTACCTGCTGCACCCGGAGGTGGCCGCCCTGCTACCGCCGCTCTACCCGGGCGTGTTCGGCCATCTGGCCGCGTTGAACGCGAGCCGCAAGCCGCGCACCGACCTGGCCGCCATCATCCACACCGGCATCCCGTCCGGCCTCATTCCCAACTTCCAGAACCACACCGGTGCCGTCGAGGCGGACATGTTGCGGCTCAACACCGCGGTACGCCCGAGCGCGTCGCCCGACATCCTCGGCCTGCTCGGCGGCGATCTCGCCGGCTTCCCCAACGGTCGGCGGGTCTTCGACGACGTGGTCACCGTCGAGCTGCGGGCGATCGCTGGCGTCACCTACCCGCTGGTGGACAAGACCTTCACCCCGGACGCCGCGGCCAGCGCGGTCACCGACGGGCTCACCCCGGCCAGCGTCAACCGGCCGTTCCTGCCCGCGTTCCCGTACCTGGGCACCCCGTACGACGGGTACCACACGCCGGCCTGAGTTCCCGCCCGCCCTCGCTCCGCGCATCGATTGGGGGAGACCGTGCACCACAACCTGGCGGCGTCGTACCCGGGCTCGGTGGTGCTCGACATCGGTGGCCGTACCGGCGCGCTCATCCTCTACACGGACGCGCGGCGCGCCGGTGACGAGATCGACATCCAGGCCGTCGACGGCGGCCGGCGCACCCATGCCGCGGTCCGCGAGCGCCGGCTGGCCGGCGGAACCGTCCACTGTGCCGTGTACCCGGAGCTGACCGCCGGCACCTACACCATCGAGGACCCGGCGGCCCCCGGCCGCGCGGTCACCGTCGCCGGTGGCGCGGTCACCGAGTTGACGCTGCCGGGCTGAGCCCTGTCCGGCGTCACGCTGCCCGGCGTCACGCTGCCCGGCTGCGCGCGCCACGGCGACGGCGGCCGGCGAAGGCAAGCCCGACCCCGCCGACCAGCAGCAGCGCACCGGCGCGGGCGATCGGCGAGATCCGCTCGCCGGTGACGGGCAGCGACAGGTTCACGAACGTACAGGTGACGTCCTGGCCGACGCCGAGGGTGACGGCGCCGCCGGTCACCGGCACCGCGGTCCGGGTCGCGCTGAGCGCGCAGCTCACCGAAGCGGCGTAGTGGGCCGGTCCGTCCGACTCGCTGAGCCGGTAGGCGATGGCGGCGGTGGCCGGGACCGCGGTGACCGCCGGCGTACCGGACCGGCCGGTGATCGCGGCCGCCGAACCGGAGGGCCGCGCGGAGAGCAGCCAGTCGGTCGGGCTGGCGTGGCCGCCGCCGGCGTTGTCGACCTCCTTGACCAGGGTCAGCCGGGGCTCGACGTCCACATTGGCGAACGTGCAGGTGATGTCCTGGCCGATCAGCGGCGTGAGCACGCCATCGGGGGTCGCCACCGGGGTCTGGCCGCGGTTGAGCACGCAGGAGACCGGAGCCGAGGCGACGTAGCCGGCGGGCCCGCCACTCTCGGCGAGGGTGTAGGCGAGGTTGGGGGTGGCGATCGCGTCGGTGACCGCCGGGTCGCCGGAGCGACCGGTGATCGGCCCGCCGGTCCCGTCGGGCGGCGTGGCCGAGAGAATCCACGCGGTGGCCGGGGCGGTGCCGCCGTGGCGGTTGTGGACCGCCTTGATCAGGGTCAGGCTCGCCGGATCGGCCGTGTTCTTCGCGGTGCACTCGGCCCGATGGCCCAGCTGCACGACGATGATGCCGTCGCTGCCGTCATACTCCTGCGCGCCGAGCACGTCACCGCGCAGCCTCAGGGCGCAGTCCCAACTGCCGGTCGCCGGTGCCACGATGACCGCGCCCGGGATCCTGTCCTGGCGGTAGCCGGACACGCGCGTCTCCCCGAGCGAGTACGGGGTGTCCGCGCGGATCGAGTGCTGGACCCCGGTGGTCCCGCTGAACGCCGGCGGGTGCTCGCCATTCGGGAAGGCGGCCAGCGTCCACGAGTCCAGTGGCTCCGGGTCGCCGAACGGGTTCACCACCGCCTTGAACAGCGTCAGCGTCGTGATGCAGCTGACCGTGTTCAGCACCGTGAACGTGTTGAGCCCCGGACCCAGCACCTGCGGGCCGAGGTCACCGCCGGGCGCGTTGCGGCAGTCGGGTGGCAGCAGCCGGCCATCGACGTCTTCCCCGACCTCCACTGTGGCGCCGGCGGTGTACCCGCTGTACTCCTCGCCCCAGATCGGCGTGGCCTGACCGGTCAGCTCGGGCGTTGCCTCGAACTCGCTCGGCTGGGTCGGGTCGGGGTAGCTGGTGCCATTGATGATCCAGGTCTTGTTCACCACGACGCTCGCCTCGGCGGCCGGTTCCTGGTTGAGCAGGGTGCAGCTCACGATCCCGGCGCGCACCGCGTCGACGGTGAAGCCGTTCGCCCCGACGTTGGTCGAGTCCGCCGGCGCACCATCCACTGTGCACACGGCGTTGGCGCCGTCCTGGGGAACCAGCACGAAGCCCGACTGCACGGTCTCGGTGATGGTGACCGCAAGCGTGGTCCGGTCACCGAAGCGGGCGGTGAAGCTCACCGCGCCGGACCCGTTCGCGGTGACACCGCTGCTGGGCGTGACACCGGCCGTCGTGGTCTGCATGGTCCACCCGCCCGCCGGCAGCGCATCGGCCGGCGTGCCACCGGGTGGGATGACCTTCTTGACGACGGTGATGGTGCCGGCGCAGTTCGCCAGCGCCAACGCCCGGAATACGGCCGCCAGGGCGGCGTAGTCGGTCTGGATGAAGTCCACGCCGCGGATCGGTCCCGAGATCGCCTCCAGGTTCAGTGCGGAGCCGCTGATGCCGGCGCCCACTCCGACCGCGACCACCTTGGTGCCGACCGCCTTGACCGCGTTGGCCGAGAAGACGCCGTTCTCCACCTCGATGAAGCGGGTGAAGTTCCCCGGTCCCTGCGGATGGCTACCGGGGCCGTAGAAGGTGGGGTTGCCGTCGGTGAGCATGACGACGACGTCGTACGGGACCGGCGCGGTGGCGACCTTGAACAGCCCGGCATCCCAGTTCGTCCCACCGCCGGCGCTCAGGCCGTTGATGGCGTCGTGCACCTCGTCGACGCCGGCCGGTTCGGAGACCGCCGTGGGGCCGAGCACGGCCTGTGCGGTGGTCGCGAACGAGTAGACCGCGATGTGCGAGGGCGTACCGGCCAGAGCCGTCACGAAGCCGTTCGCCGCGTTCTTCACCGCGGGAAGGAAGGGCGCGATCGATCCGGAGACGTCCATGAGGAGGGCCACGTTCAGGCCACACCGGCCCGGGAGGTCGGGGTTGTCGCGGCGGTCGGCCCACTGGGATCCCCGAGCGGTGCGGTTGCTGTCGCCGGTGGTGGCCACCGGGAAGGAGTAGCTGTGGCCGGCGGTGACCTGGCCGGTGAAGATGCCGTTGTAGATCGTCGGTGTGGTGGTGTTGCCGCCGGTGGCCAGCGCCTCGATGACGGCGAACCCGGCGGGCGCGGAGCGCTCGATGATCCAGTAACCCTGGTTCGGTCCGGTACGGGCGGCGACATCCACGCTGCAGGTGCCGTCGGCGCCGGTGGTGCAGGAGGCATCCGGGGTGTCGGCGGGCCCGGGGCGGGTGCCCTCGACGCCGGCGAAGATGTCGAACGTCGCCCCGGGCAGGCCGGCCACCGCCTCCGGCCCGGTGCGATCGCCACCCTTGTGGATGGTGAGCGTCGCGGGTGCGGGTACGGCCGCGGCCACGCCGCCCGGTCC
The DNA here is from genome assembly GCA_963753485.1 of uncultured Actinomycetota bacterium. GTDB lineage: Bacteria > Actinomycetota > Actinomycetes > Mycobacteriales > Micromonosporaceae > CAWDLX01. The sequence continues at coordinate 234,837 of CAVWCL010000003.1, forward strand.
GGCGGCTGCGGGGGCTGCGCTCACCGGGACGACTGCGATGGCGAGCCCCACGACCGCCAGCCGGTACCGGAACCGCCGAAACGTGCCCATCCGCGCCACCTTTCGCCTCATGCGACTGCCTTGTGTCATTTGGTGTATATCAGACCTAAAAGGCAAATAACTGGTTAATCTCCGCTTTCGAGGTGGCGGATGACGCTCGACCTGAGTGGATGCCCTCGTCAGGAAAGCCCAATGAAGCCGACAAAGCGGGTATACCGTGTGCTGACCTGTGTCGCGGAGACGGCCATCGCCGTACCAGGAGGATGAGATGCGATCGAAGACGGGGACGACGCTCGGGGTCGTCCTGGCGGCGCTCGGCGTCGTGCTGCTCGCGGGTGCCGCGGTGCTGTACTGGTGGATCGTGCCAGGGCAGAAGCAGATCCCGGCCGACACGAACACCACCCGCCAGTACACCGGTGTCGCGCGGCTCCTGCTCGACCCGAAGGCGCTGGGGGCCGGCGACCTCTCGGCCGCGGTCATCCGCGATGCCCCGGTGACCGCGTCGCGCACCGTCACGGTCCTGGCGACCTCGGGAAGCGCGGCCGAGGTCAGCGACTCCCGCACCCTGATCGCCGGCGGCCAGTCGGTCGGGCACACGGCGCAGACCTACGCCGTCGACCGCACCAGCCTGGAGAGGGCGAGCAACCACCCCTCGGACTGGAACGTGGTCAACCAGCAGGGCCTCACCGTGAGCTGGCCGATCGGCGCCAAACAGCAGGACTACCAGGGCTGGGTGAACGAGACCCAGACCGCGACCACCCTGCGCTACGTGCGTGCTGAGCAGCGCGGTGGGATCAGCACCTACGTCTACGAGGCCGACAGCCCGGCCAGCCCGATCAAGGACCCACAGGTGCTGGCGGGGCTGCCCACGACGCTTCCGGTCACCGCGCTCTCCGGCCTCGCCTCCGCGCTGCCTGTTCCGGATCCGCTCAAAGCACAATTGGCGCAGGCGTTGCCGAGCCTGTCCGGATCGGTGCCGCTGACTTACACGTACGAATCGAAGTCCGTCTACTGGGTCGAACCGACCACCGGTATCGTGGTCGACTCCGAGCTGGAGCAGGTGCGCAAGGCCGGGCTGGCCGCCAGCGGCGCGGCCGGTGCCGCGATTCCGGTGTACGACGTGATCACCGCGAACACCGCGCAGAGCGTCGCCGACGCGGCCAGCGATGCGAGCACCGACAAGGACAAGATCATCCGGTACGGGCAGACGCTGCCGCTACTCCTGCTCTCACTCGGCGTGGTCGCACTGGCCGGTGGGGTCATCCTGATCCTGGCCTCGCGGCGATCGGGTCGCGGCGAGCACGCCGCCACCAGCACCACCGGCTAGCTCGCGGGCCGGTACCGTCCACAGGGGAGGACCTTCTCCTCTGGCCGGCGGGCCGTCCGGCGGGTGACGCTGACGGTATGACAATCGCGACCGCACGCGCCCAGATCGGGCAGCCCGACGCGCTCTACCGGGTACGTAAGGGCGTCGTGGAGATGGTGGACGTGCCGAGGTTGGGCTACGTCCTGGTCGACGGATCCGGTCCGCCCGGTGGCGAGCGGTTCACGGCGGCGTTGCAGGGGCTGTACGCGGTCAGCTACGCAGCCCATTTCCTGGCTCGGCGGGCGTTCGGCGAGGCACCGCCGGTGATGCCCCTGGAAGGGCTGTGGTGGATTGACGACGACGACCAGCGCGCGTTCGTCGAGGCGGTCGCCGCCGGTCGGATCGGCAAGACCGACTCCGACCGCGACCGGTGGCGCTGGCGTCTCATGATCATGCAGCCGGAGCCGATCGACTCGGATCTCGTGGACCGGGCGATCGAGCAGGCCCGAACCAAGCGGCGGCTGCCGGCGCTGTGGTTCGAGCAGTGGCGGGAGGGTCGCAGCGCGCAACTGTTGCACGTCGGGCCGTACGCCGAAGAAGGCCCCTCGATCGTGCGGCTGCACCAGGCGATCATCGCCGGCGGCTATCAACCCCATGGCCGCCACCACGAGATCTACCTCGGCGACCCGCGTCGCAGCGCGCCGGCAAGACTGCGCACGATCCTTCGCCAACCGGTCGTGCGCCAGCCAGCCGGCAACCGGCGGTAGCCGCCGGCCCGCATCCTCACGGCTTCGTGCCGGGCAGCAGGCTGCGGACGTTCGCCTCCAACTCCAGGCCGACCAGCTCCTGGGGCACCGGCCGGTGTAGCCGGCCGCCGTGGTCGTTCACCCAGCGCTCGGCGAGCGTTTGGGATCCCGTGGTCACCGCTATCCCGGTGTCATAGCGCACCAGCGTCGCGATCTCCTCGGGCAGGCAGAGCAGCAGGGCCCGCAGGGACGTGTCGACGCGGGCGCGCGGCGTCTCCTGGGCGGCCGCCCGCAGCTCGGCGTAGAGGTCGATGACCCGCAGCAGCGTCTGGAGCTGGAAGGTGCGCAGCTGCTCCTGCGCCGCCTCGCTGCGCTCGCGGCGCAGCGCGTCCTCGCCGCGTTTGATCTCCGCGTGCAGGTCGGCCTCGGATCGTTTCCGGTCGGCCCGGGCCAGCGCGATCGTGACGACCAGCGCGAGGAAGGTCACCATCGAGGCGACGATGGTGCCCCAGGCCTGGGCGACGTCCGTCCACGGTGGCTTGCTCATGCGCCTCCTGTCGGCAAGATGGTGGACACCCAGGCCGTCGGCACGAGTCGGCTCTGAGCGTGGGCGTCCCGCCACGCGATCGTCTGGTCGAGCACGTCGGCGACGGGAATGGGCGCTGGCGGGCCGAGCTCGAGTACCGCTGACACGAAGGCCTCCCGGACGACGCTGTCGTCCGGGTGCGCCCGCAGCCAGGCGTGTGTCTCGACCAGCACCTGGTCGCGTGGCACCGGCGAGTCCGGACCCAGGTGGGCGACGGCGGCGACGAACCGTCGCCGCACGTACCGGTCGTCCGGGTGCTCGCTCAGCCAGGCGTGCACTTCGGCGAGTACCTGCCCCAGCGGCACCGGCGAGGCCGCAACGGCGCTCTCCAGCACCGGCAGGAACTGCTGGCGTACGACACTGTCCTCGGGGTGTTCCTGCAGCCAGGCGTAGGTGTCCCGGAGCACCGCGGCCAGGGGTACCGGCGAGGCCGCGCCGAGGCCGCTCACGATGGTGAGGAACCGCTGGCGCACGATCGCGTCCTCGGGATGCTCGGCGAGCCAGCCGCGCAGCTGCCGCAGCACATCGGCGACCGGCACCGGCGAGCGCGCGCCCAGGGCGTCCACCGCGAGCAGGAACTGCAGCCGCACGTTGATGTCGTCGGGGTGCTCGGCCAGCCAGGTCTGGATGTCGGCGAGCACCTGGGCCATGGACACCGGCGAGGCATCGCCCAGTTCGACTGCGGCCCTGATGAAGATCACCCGGACGTTGATGTCGTCGGGGTGTTCGGCCAGCCACGTTCGGGTGTCGGCGAACACCGGTGCCGCCGGTATCGGTGAGGTCTCCCACAGATCGACGACCGCCCGGATGAACTGCACCCGAACGTGGTTGTCGTCGGGATGCTCGGTGAGCCAGTCGGCCGTCTGCGCGAGGAGCTCCGCCGGCGGTACCGGTGAGGCCGCTCCCAGCTCGGCGGTCCCCTTGATGAGCTGGACCCGCACGCTGCTGTCGTCCGGGTTCTGGTCCAGCCACTCCCGGGCCTCCGCCAGCACGTCGGCCAGCGGCACCGGCGAGGACGGCCCCAGCTCGGCGATGCCGGCCAGGAACTGCACCCGCACGGTGTTGTCCTGCGGGTGTTCGGCCAACCAGGCGCGCGTCTGGGCCAGCACGTCTGCGCACATGGCCGGCGGGGCCATGCCGGCGTTGAGCACGAACCAGAGGAACCGTTGGCGGGCAACCGTGTCCTCGGGATGGCCCCGCAGCCATTCCTGCGTGCCTGCAAGCACCTCGCTGATCGGCACCACGTCTAGCTCGCCGGTACGGGCGACAGCGGAGAGAAACTCATGCCGGACCATCGCGTCGTCGGGGTGACTCACCAGCCAGTGCCAGAGTTGGCCGAGCCCGGCGGCCACCCACTCGCGCGGGTCCACCTCGCCGCGCAGGAAGCGCAGGTACTCGATAAGCACCAGCCCGGCTGCCTCGTCGTTCTGCTCGAGCCATCGCTGCAGGTAGTCGAAGACCCGCTCGCGCAGCGCCGGCCAGTCGTGACGGAGCAACCGGCGCAACTGGGTCAGCGCCCGGAAGTGGTCGACCATGATGCCAACCGGCAGGTCGCCCTCGGGCGCCCAGCCCTCGATCGCCTCGAAGACGAGGTCGTGGCCGGCCCGGGTGGCGGTGGCGGCGTTCTCGTGATACCAGCGCAGCAGGGCCACGGTGGCCTCGGCTCGCTCACCGGTCTCGGTGAACCACTCGCGCAGGCCGTCAAGGTGTTCGGAGACGAAGCTCGGCTCGCTGTCGATCGCCCAGGCGAGCAGGGAGTCGCTGAGCCGCCAGCCGACGGCATGCCCGAGGCTCGCGGTGACCGCGCCCAGCACCGCCCCCCGGTACGCCGAGCGCGCGGCGATCGCCAGCGCGGTGGTGGGGTCGACACTGAGATCGGCCTTCTTCAAGGTGGCCAGCAGGTCGACCTGCTCGAGTCGGTCGCGCTCATCGGAGCCGCGGCGGGCCCGCTGGATGAGCGACCAGACCGCCAACCAGCTCTGGCTGTCGCCGCGCCGCCACCGTTCCCGCAGCGGGGCGAGCGTGTAGCTGCTCGCCGCGTACCCGAGCTCCCGGACGATGCGGCAGAACTGCCATGTCGGCACCGCCGCTTGGCTCCAGGCGGTGATGATGCGCCGGGTCAGCATGTGGTCCGCCGGGTGCAGGCCGCTGCGGCCGATGTCGGCGACCTGCGCCAGGTACGGCGCCGACGCCGGCACGGTCACTGATGCCGGTAACACCCACTCGGCCACGTCGAAGGCCGGGTCCGGACGTAACTCCCACAGGCGGGCCGCGACCCGGCTGTGCATGGTGGCGATCAGCGCCAGCGCACTGGCCCGGGCGCCGCCGTCGACGATCCGGAAGATCAGCCAACCGTCGGCGATCTCCAGCCGCTTCAGCTCGTGGGCGTAGCCGTCGTCCGGCGCATCGCCCTGGCCGGCGAGCACGCGCCGCAGCAGTGGTTCCGGGCAGAAGGTCGCGAACCGGTGGAAGAACGCCACCACCATGAGCGCCCGGACTTCCCACGGCAGGGTTGCCGCCCGAGCTCTCCGGTTGATCGGTACGCCCTCGTTCAGCGTCTCCCAGATCCGCCGGATGATCTCGTCGAAGGAGAGCCCGACCGCGGCCTCCATGGCCAGCACCATGAAGTCGTCGTCGCGATCGTCGAAGCTGGACTCGTCGCGGTCGAACGCGACCGCGAGGGCCCGCCTCTCGCTCGCCGTCGGCGCGCCCAGGGTGAAGCGCTCGACCCGGATCTTACCGTCGTTCACCAGATGCCCGTACGTCTCCATGAGGAAGGTGGGACTCGCCGCGACCACGCCGAAGCCGCCACCGCGGGCGATGCCGAGACTGGCCAGGCGCTTGAGCACGACGTCCCAGCCGGACTCCTTGAAGAGCGGATCGTCGAGCACGACGATCACCGGGCGACCTGACTGGGCCAGGTACTTGATGCCGTCGATGAGGCAGTCGACGTCGGCCTTGTCCGCCGGTCCGTGATTGGGGCCGAGGTCCAGCGCGAGTATCTCGCCGTCCTCGACGAGCGTCGCCAGCACGCGCCGCACGATGGTCGACTTACCGCTGCCCGGGGAGCCGAGCACGAACAGCGCCGGCAGGCGCGCGTCCACCGCCTGTCGCAGCGGTTCGATGACGATCTCCCGCAGACGCCCGGTCAGCTCGTCGGACTGGGCCCGTTCGACGAACCGGGTGGTGGCGTCGGGACCGGCCACCACGTCGGCCCAGGTTGGTGGCCGGCCGACGAACTCGACCCGGGTCTTGGCCCGCTCCTCCGCCAGCGTGCCCCGGTCGATGACCCGAAACGTCGGCGCGTCGCCGACCACATCGGACGCGATGAGCAGGGCGCTGCGCACATCGGCCCGCTCGAAGGTGGGCGGCGGCTGCGACCGGTGCCGCGCGGAGACCGAGCACCGCACCAACGCCCGGATGCGGTGCAGCGCCTCCGGGAACGCCTTCTCATGGATGCGGTCGGCCTCTCGCAGGCGCTGCAGCGCACTGTGTTCCAGGTCGTGCATGGGGTCGGTCGGCAGGCCGACGTAGGCCACGTCGTCGCGGTGGATGACCGCGGCTCGCGACCAGAAGGCATCGAAAACCCCGCCGCCGGCGGCCGGGAACGCGGCCGCGACCTGCTCCCGTTGGGACCCGTCCGCGGTGTCTGCGAGTCGCCTGCTGTGCCGGTAGCTCGGGTCGGATGTGTAGAGGTGCACCTCGACCGGCTCGCCGCTCCCATTGGCGTCCGGCTGGCCGGCTTCGAGGTAGGGCTGGACGAAGGTGAACGCCGCAGCCAGGGCGTCGACCGTCAACTCACCGGTGACCACGAACGAGATGCGATTCCCGCCGGCCGGGTCGCATTCGCAGAAGCCGTCAACACCGTCGAACGCCAGCGTCGACAACGCGAGCCGGCCGGGCATCTCGGCCACCTCGAGCGCGGCCACCTTCGCGAATGCGACGGCCAGGGTGTACGGCGTCGCCGCCCGGCCGCCCGGCCGCGGGTCGCGCCCAGTCAGCATGGCAAGGACCCTACCGACGCACGGAAATCGCGCGAAACCTAGCACCGCTCCGCTGACCAACACCGGCCGGCCCCGGCACTAGAGTGCGGTGGTGACCCGACCGAGCGTCCCGCCTCGCGCATTGGCGGCGCTGTTCGCCTCGGATGCCGACGCGGCGGTGGTCCGGGTGCTGCGGGCCGCCGACGCCGCCCTCACCGCGAGTGAGGTCAAGCAGGCGCTGCGGTCCGGCGGGGTCAGCCGGGCGGACGCGGACCGTTGCTGGCCCAGCATCCAGCGGAGGATCACGTCGCACCCCCACGTGGTCGGGGCGAGTGGTCACCGTTATCGCTGGGTGGCCGAGCCGACCCTGTCGGCCGCCGAGGCGCTGGCGCTGCTCAGTACCGGCCGGCCGCGGGCGGCGCGACGGCGTGAGCTGGTGGAGATCGTCGACAAGGCGCTGGCGAACCCGCCGGCTGACCGTGAGGTGGCCGCCCGTCAGCGCCAGGCCGAGATCGATCGCGTCCGAGCGCTGGCGGACCTGGCGGGCGAGGTGGAGGAGCTCACGGTGGACGAGGTCGAGCCCGACGTGATGATCCGCAGAGTGAGAGCGTCGGTGCAGCGCCATGGCCTGGAACCGATCGAGCGTGCGGGTACGAAGACCAGCTTCGACCGGAAGCGACACAAGCCGATCGGACCGGGGATACGCGACGCAGCGTCCGTCTTTGTTGTCCGACCCGGGTATGTCTGGAAGGCCTCGGCCGAGGATGTACTGATCGGCAAGGCGGTCGTCGAGGAGTAGTCGTCGACGGGTAGCTGTCGAGGAGTAGGAGACGGGTGAGCAGCGAGCACCGGCCGTCGATCGGCTTCGACTTCGGTACCACGACCACGCTGATCGCCTCGGCCGGCCGCGTGGTCCCGATCGGCGATTCTGAGCCGTCGATGCCGTCGGTGGTCGGGTACGGCGACGACAGGGCGGTCGTGGTCGGCGAGCAGGCGCTGGCCGTGCCGGAGGAACAGGTCGTACATTCGATCAAGCGCGCGATCACGGAGCGTCGTGAGCATGTCCGGGTCGACCTGCCGGCGGGGTTACGTGACGTCCGCGCCGATGCATTGATCGTCGAGGTGCTGCGCGAGGCCGGGCGCCGGAGCACCCGAAACGGCGTCGACCTGACCGGTGCGGCGGCCGTCCGCCTCGGTTGCCCGGCCATGTGGGACGGGCGTCAGCGCCGCCGCCTGCTCCAGGCGGCCCAGGACGCCGGCTTGCCGGTGACCCTGGCCAGTCTGGTCGACGAGCCGATCGCGGCCGGCATCGCCTGGCTCGCCGGACGCCCGGTCGAGACCGCGAGCCCGATCCGCGTGGTCGTCTTCGACATGGGTGGGGGCACCCTCGACATCGCCGTGCTCGACGTGCGCGGCGTGCGCCACCCGGAGGTCTCGGTGCTGGCCGCGCTCGGTGTCGCCGAGGCCGGTGACACCCTCGATCTCGCGATCGCCGAGGACCTTGACTTCGTACTCGGCGCCGCCGGCGTCGACATCGATGCGCTCGCCGACCCGCGGCGCGCGCGGCGTCGGCTCGCCTACGCCGCCCGGCTGGCAAAGATCGCGCTGTCGACGGCGCACGAGACCGATGTCGCGCTTCCCCGGCGGTTGTTCGAGGTTGGCTCGATCGTCTACACCCGCCGCCAGCTCGAGGACGTGTTCGCGCCCCAGATGGACCGGGCTGAACAGTACGTGCTCGCCGCGCTGCGCGCGGCTAGGCTGACCGAGCTGGCACCCGGCACGGCGTACGACATCGCCCGCACGCCACTGGAGACGCTGGTCCGCGGCGTCGACGTCATCGTCCTCTCCGGCGGCATGAGCCAGATCCCGTACGTCACGCAAAGGCTGCGGGCCCTTTTCCCGCCGAGCACGCTGGTGACGCCGGCCGCCACGCCACCCGAGAACGCCGTCGTCCTCGGCCTGGCCACGGCCGCCGCCTACGGGCGGATCAACATGTACCGACCGGCGTTCGACGTGCTGGTCGAGTGGGACCGGGGCGCCGAGTTCCGTACCGTCTACGAGGCGTTCACCCCGCTGGTCGAGCCGTGGCAGATCGTGCAGGGCGGCAGCGATCTGCGTTTCCTGCGCACCGGTCTCGATCTCTCGCTGCCACGCACCGGGCAGGGACGGCTACGGGTCGTCTCCCACTCGGGTCAACCGGTCCGCGCCAGCCTGGGTGGCGCCAACCTGGACGGCTTCCCGGTCGCGCTCAGTGAGCAGAAGTTCGGGTTCTCGATCTATCCCAACGGGCGCATCCGGCTGGTCGACCGCGGCGGCAGCCACGAGGGGCACGTGACCGACTGGCACACGATGTGAGCCACGCCATCCGGCACGGCGGGCCTCGCCGCCGCCGGCCGCGCTGTGTCTGGACCGGCATCGCGGCCTTGGCCGTACTGCTCACCGTCTGGCTGGCCACCCCGGCGACGGCCGCCGCGATGTGCCTCGCCGCGGGCGTCGACATCGGCAAGAACGGGGTGCCCTGCACATCGTGCCGGGCCGGCGACAACGTCGTGCTGAACTCGGACCGCTACCTGCACCCCGTGCCGGGCTACGGTGCCCCGCTCACCACATACCGCAATTACATGATCAATCACGGGGTGGGCCATCGGCTCGGGCACTCGCACGTATCCTGCCCGGGCGCCGGCCAGCTGGCGCCGGTGATGCAGCAGCAGACGCTGGGATTGCAGGGCTGCATCGCCAACGGCTGGCCGTACGTCAATGGCCTGCTGTACCAGCGCGCCGGCGACGGTCGGGTCGTGGTCAGTGGGCGTAGCCGGGCCCGTGCTCGGTGAGCATGACGGGCGGCGAGATCTGCTCCTCGCCCTCGACGACGGCGCGAGCCAGCTCCGACAGGCGTCGATTCTGCCGGCGCGCCGCGGCGCGCAGAGCCGTGAAGGCGTCCGCCATATCGAGTCCGAGTCGCTCGGCCAGCATTCCCTTGGCCTGTTCGATCAAGACGCGGCTGTTGAGAGCGGACTGCAATTGTTCGGTCAGGACATCCCGACGGTGGATCGCGCGCTGCTGGAGCAGGCCGATGGTGGCCACGTCCGCGAGCGCCTGACCGATGCGCAATGTGGAGTCATCGAGGGCACCGGCGCCGACATCGAAGAAGTTGAGCGCACCGAGGATCTCCGAGCGTAACCGCATCGGCACCGCGTGGACCGCGCAGTATCCGACCTCGGCGGCCGCGGCGGCGAAGTTGGGCCAGCGGCCGGTCGACGACAGGTCCGCAACCGACACCGGCCGCCCGCTGCGGAAGCAGTCGACACATGGTCCCTCGTCGGTCTGGAGCTGAAAGAGCTCCAGCAGCCGGGTGCGCTCCGACGATGCCGCGACGACCTGCAGGGTGTCCTGTCCATCGGTCAGCAGGAGCCCAGCCGCCGATACGCCCAGGAGCTCGACGCACCGCTCGGTGAGGACATGTAGGAAGTCGATGACGTCGAAGTCATCAACGAGCGTGTCGGCCAACTGGACGAAGACGTCCGACAGGTGCACTTCGACCATCTCATTTCACCCTCATGCCACAGTAGTCGCGATCGCCGCCCAGCTGAAGGTCGGGACCAGCAGTCGCGTGCCGTCGGCCGGGAGGTTGAGCTGTGGCAGCCCGGCCTCGGCTGACCTGGCGATCGGCACTCCATAGTAGAGTCTCAGATGCGGCTCGGTGAACGCGATCGCCGCCGGCCGACGGTTCTGACCCGGGAGCCTCCGCGACTCCGGCCGGACGCGACCAACGGTTCCAAGATCTCTCCCCTCCGTTTCATCAAAGAATTGACATGTGTGGTTGGGTGTCGGGTCGGGTTCTGTCGGGGGGTTGCTCTAGTGTCGTACGTATGAGCGATTATCTGTGTGTCTCGCGGGTGGTCGCGCCGTTCACCCCCCTGCCGGCGGGGTTGGCCGAGATGCCGGCCGGGGCGGGGTTGGCGGCGGTGTTGGCCTCGGTGGACCGGACCCGGCTCAACGGCTTCCAGTTGGTGGAGCTGGTCCAGGCCCGGCACCGCCAGATCTGCTATGAGCAGGCTCAGCTGCTCGCCGATGTGCAGGAGTTGGCCTACACCCCCTCGGGTCGCCCGGACGGTCCGGCGCTGCGCGGCGGGCAACGCGACCCCTATGCGGGCGAGGAGCTGGCCTTCGCCCTGTCCTGGTCCACGCATGCCGCGGACTACCAGTTGGGGTTGGCCGACACCGCGCATCACAAGCTGCCCGCCCTGCTGCCCGCTTTGGCCGGCGCCCGGCTGGATCTGGGCAAGGTGCGGGCGGTGGTGGCCGAGCTGGACGCGGTGCCCACCGCCACCGCCCGCCCGGTGCTGGATGCGCTGCTGGGCGATCCGCAGCTGACCTGGTTGACCGGCGGGCAGCTGCGGGTGCGGCTGCGCCGCCTGCTCGTCGCCCTCGATCCGGCGGCGGCGCTGACCCGCCGGCGGGCCTCGGTGGACCAACGCCTGGTGTTTCACCGCGAGGACAGCGACGGCACCGCCACCCTGGCCGGGGCCCGGCTACCCACCGAACGGGTGGCCGCGGCCTGGGAGCACCTGTGCCGGCTGGCCACCGCCACCAAACAGGCCGGCGGCGACCCCCGTGACCTCGACCAGATCCGCGCTGACCTTTTCGTTGACCTGCTCACCGGCATCACCCCCACCACCGCCGGGCGCCCAGTCGCCCCCGCCCTGGGTGGGGTGCACCTCGGCGTGGAGCTGACCACGTTGATGGGCCTGGATGAGCACCCCGGTGAGCTGGCCGGGTTCGGCCCGATCGTGGCCGACATCGCCCGCCAGGTCGCCGCCGACCTGCCCACCACCACCCCGTGGCGCTTCCGGCTCACCCACCACGGTCGGCTGCTGCACGAGGGCCGCCTGCACTACAAACCCACCCCCGCCCAGGCCGCATTCGTGCGCGCCCGCGACACCACCTGCCAAGCCCCCGGCTGCCGCCAACCGGCCCACCGCTGCGACATCGACCACATCCGCCCCTGGCACCAGGGCGGACCCACCACCGAATCCAACCTGATCGTCCTCTGTAGACGCCACCACCGGGCCAAACACCACACCCACCGCCTGCACCACACCCAGCACGGTCTACAATGGACCACACCCCGCGGACACACCTACCCCATCGGCTACACCCGCGACCTGAGCCCCCCACACCAACGCGTCCTACACCACCTCATCACCAAAGGCGAAACCTACAACCTGCGACGCTGACCCGGCGCCGCTGATACGCGATCCGGAGCGTCATCGTTCGGCCCCGGGTGCGAACCGCAACCGCCTGGAGACGACCTCCCGGGCCACGTCGCGTACCGGCCGGTCATGGACGTAGGCGTAGGCGCGTAACCTGACCAGGGCGATCGCCACGCTGACACCGAGTTGGACGGCGACCATTCCGGTGGCCTGGTGGATCTCGGGATGGCGCAGGCTGGCTGGTTGGGCGGATCGGCGGTGCGCGCCCGACCGGGTGGCCAGGTGGGAGTCGAGGACGAGCGCACAGGCCATCTCGGCCAGCGCAAGGGCGTCGGCGAGCTGGGTCCGATTGAGCTCGCCCCGATCGATCCGGCTCAGATTGAGCACACCGAGACGAATCGCGCCGACCTGAAGCGGGAAGGCGAACACCGCTGCGACGCCGAGCGACATTGCGGCCCCGGCGAAGGCGGGCCAGCGGGCCAGCGCGTCGGGCGCCGAGAGGTCCGCGACCAGCGCCGCCGAGCCACGGATGGCATCGACTCCGGGTCCTTGGCCCAGAGTCAGCGCAAGATCCTCCAGGTCAGCCGCGACCGCGTCGGTGGCGTAGAGCGTTTCCCACGGAGAGGTGCGCAGGCTCGCGGTGACGGCCGCCCCGCTGACCCCCACCGATGCCAACGCCACGGTGCACAGGTGCGCGAGGGTGACCGGCGCTCCGTCGGCCTGCTCCAGCATCAGCTGCCAGAGCCGGACCCTGGGCTGCTTCGTCACGGTGGCGCGCCTAAGACCGCGTCACCGGCCGTCGTGGTCACCAGGCTGCCTCCGTTGCCTCGCGTTCGCAGAGGCCGCAACGGGCGGGTTACGTCGGACAGCGACCAGGTCGAACGCGACGGGCTCACAGGCGGCACGTTGGCTGCAGCCTACCCTCGGACCCAGTCCGGCCGGGCACGGGTGAGGCACATCGTTCGATGCGATGGTTGGGCTCCGGCGGAGCTAGTCGGCAGGCGCAGGCACCGGGTGCTACCTTGGGTTTAGTCACACGGGCCGGGTTGGCAGACCAGGCCCGCTGTCGTCTCCACGATCGGCCCTGGACCCCGGGCGATGCGTCGGCTTGCTCAACCGCGAAGCGTTCCCGGAGGCCTCCCATGGTTGTGACCGTCTCAACGCCCGCGGTTGGGCGGGCTGTCCGGCCACCCGGGGCCAGCATCTACGCCGACCTGATGCGTCAGGTGAAGGGCGCCGGTCTGCTCGATCGGCGCTACGGCTACTACGTGACGAAGATCGCCATCACCGCGGCGCTGCTGGCCGGGGGGTGGTTCCTCTTCGTCTGGCTGGGGGATCTGTGGTGGCAGCTGTTCGTCGCCCTGTTCCTGGCGTTCGTCTTCACCCAACTCGGCTTCATCGGTCACGACGCCGGCCACCGACAGATCTTCCGCTCACACCGCGCCAACTACGTGGCCGGCCTGCTGCACGGCAACCTGGCCATCGGGTTGAGCTACGGCTGGTGGGTGGGCAAGCACAATCGCCACCATGCCCACCCCAACCAGGAAGACAAGGACCCGGACATCGCGCTCGGGGCGCTCGCCTTCACGGCCAGCCAGGCCGGCAAGAAGCGGGGCCTGACGCGGTTCATCGCGCGCCATCAGCGATACCTGTTCCTGCCGCTGCTGCTGCTGGAGGCGGTGCAGTTGCACGTGTCGAGCGTGCGGGCTCTGCTGCGCCGCGGCATCCGGCACCGCTCCTGGGAGACGCTGCTCCTGGTGGCTCACCTGGCCGGATACCTGACGGTGATCTTCCTCGTGCTGTCACCGGTCAAGGCGGTCGTCTTCATCCTGGTGCAGCAGGCTCTCTTCGGCCTCTACTTGGGACTTTCGTTCGCCCCGAACCACAAGGGGATGCCGATCCTCGACGCCGACGATGAGACCGACTTCCTTCGCCGCCAGGTGTTGACCTCGCGCAATGTGCGCGGCGGATGGCTCGTCGACCTCGGGCTCGGTGGGCTGAACTATCAGATCGAGCATCATCTCTTCCCGTCCATGCCCCGCCCGAACCTGCGGCGCTCGCAGGCACTGGTGCGCGAGTACTGCCAAACACATGGTGTGTCGTACTGCGAAACCACGCTGTGGCGTTCGTACGGGCAGGCGCTGCGCCACCTGCACGAGGTCGGCCTTCCCTTGCGCGCGGTGCCAGCACTGACGCCCTGACCCTGCCGTCGGCATCGACGAACCGGCCAGCGCCGTCGAATCAGGTACGGCGCGGCAACGCCACCGCGGCCAGCCCGGCGGCTACGGCGAGGACGCCGGCCACAATCCCGAGCTCGGTCCAGTTCGTGCCATGGCCCAACCACGGGTCCTGGATGCTGATGATGACGTGCTTGAGCGGCGTGGCGGCGCCGACACCGCGCAGAGCGCCGGTGAGCACCTCGGGCGGCGGGCCGCCGCCAGCCACCATCAGCATGAGGAACCACAGCAGGATGCCCAGGCCCTGGGCGGCGCGGGCGGTCGGCATGATGGCCCCGAGCAGGACGCCCACGGCGGCGAACGCGAGGAGGCTGACGACGAGGGCCATCAACACCTCGGGCCAGGATGCCGGCCAGTGCACGTGGTAGCTGAGCTTGGCGAGGGTCACCAGGATCGCGCCGCCGGCGATGACGGCCGCGCACAGCACCGCCAGTTGGGACGCGACGAACGCACCCACCGGCAGCCGGGCAGCCTGGAAGCGACGCAACACGCCGCGCTCCCGGTAGGACGCCACATGTACGGGTAGCCCGATGAGCCCGAGCGACGCGATGACCAGTCCGATGTAGGCCGGGGTGTAGTACTCCATCGGGCCGACGCCGCGGTAGACGCCGGTCGTGGGTGTGTTCCCGAAGACCTCGGCGAGCACGTAGAGGACGAGCGGCGGCAGGGCGAGGGTGAAGACCACCGTGACCGGCTCGCGCAGGAACAGCTTGAGTTCGATCCACGACAGCGTCAGCGCGGTGGGCATCGACTCATCCTTCCTCGGGCCGCTCGACCAGGGTGAGGTAGACCTCCTCCAGGCCGGGTCGGTCCACCCACAGTTCGGTGTCGGGCAGGCCGACCGCGGTGAGGGCGGCACCGAGCGAGGTCAGGAACGGCCCGGAGCCGGTCATCCCCACGGTGCCGTCCGTCCGGTCAACACTTCTGAGCCCGGGCAGGCGGGTCAGGCCGCCGATGTCGAAGCCGTCCGGCACGCCGAAGCGCACCCGGGTACCGGGGCCGTACCGGGACACGAGTCGAGCCGGCGTGTCCTGCGCCACCACCCGTCCCTTTCGCAGCACGCACACCCGGTCGCAGAGCCGCTCCGCCTCGTCCATGAAGTGGGTGACAAGCATGACGGTCGTGCCCTGGCGGCGGACGTCTTCGATGACCTGCCACGCCTCCTGGCGCGCCGCCGGATCCAGCCCGGTCGTCATCTCGTCGAGAAAGACCAGCCGGGGTCGGTTCACCAGCGCCAGCGCGACGAGTAGCCGCTGGCGCTGCCCACCGGAGAGGCTGCCGAATGTCGAGTCGCGCTTGTCGACCAACCCCCACTGCGCGAGCAGGTCCGCCGCCTCGGCCCGGCGCCTGGCCCCAGATCCGCCCGCGCCGCGGCGACCGACGGTTGCGAAGAGGTGCAGCGCCTCCCAGGTCTTGATCCGGTCGGGCAGGGCCGAGTCCTGCAGTTGAATGCCGATCAGGCCGGCCGCCTGATCCGGGGCGGTCTGCGGATCGATGCCGAAGAGGCGCACCTCACCGGCGTCGGCTCGGCGCAGCCCGTGCACGCACTCGACGGTCGTGGTCTTACCCGAACCGTTCGGACCCAGGATCCCGAAGATCTCACCCTCGGCTACGTCCAGGTCCACGCCGTCGACAGCGATCACCGATCCGTACCGCTTGTGCAAGCCTTTGACGATCAGCGCAGACTCCACGCTCCGACGATGCACGTGGGCCCGCGCCGTCAACAGGGCCGAATGGACCTTCAGCAGAGGCGTTGGTCAGGGTTCGGGATCATGCGGCGAGCGGCCGACCCGATCCAAGCATCCAATTTGGACCTAGGCGCCGGGAGCATTCCTCCGCCACCTCCAGTATAGCGTCGGCATGAGGCCCGCCGAATCGGCCCCGGCGCTGATTTCTCGGGCCGTGACCTGCGCGTATGCTCGCCAAGCGCAAACCTCATTGCCATGGGAGGGGCCGGTGCCGGACGCCCGGACGCTGGAGATCGCTGCCGAGCAGACGTTCGTTGATCGGGTCTATGAGCGGGTCGAGTCCGTCCGAATCCAGTCCAAGGCGCTCGAACGCGAGGGGCACGGGCGGGCCGCCGCCGGCCCGGCCAGCGGACTGGTCGAGCGCGACGCGATGATCCACCAGGCTGCTGGGCGACTGCGGGCGCTCGACGCCGAGGCGGAGGGCCTGGTCTTCGGCCGGCTGGACTTCGACGACGGCGAGACATACCACGTCGGTCGCCTGGGCCTGCGCGATCAGAATCGCGAGCCGCTCCTGATCGACTGGCGGGCGCCGGCCGCGGCGGCGTTCTACCGGGCCACATCGGGTGAACCGATGGGCGTGGTGCGGCGCCGGGTCATCATCTGTCGGGGGCCCGAGGTCGTCGACCTTGACGACGATGTGCTGAGCCCAGACCAGGCCCGCGGCCTACGCGTTCTCGGCGAGGGCGCCCTGCTGGCCGCGCTGCGCACGTCCCGCGGCCCACGCATGCGAGACATCGTCACCACGATCCAGAAGGAGCAGGACGAGGCGATCCGCGCTTCCGCTCAGGGGGCAACCCTCATCGCCGGCGGACCCGGCACCGGCAAGACCCAGGTCGCGCTGCACCGGGCCGCCTACCTGCTCTACACCGACCGGGGCCGGTTCGCCGATGGCCGGATCCTGGTCGTCGGCCCGTCGACCGTGTTCACCACCTATATCAGCCGGGTGCTGCCCGCCCTCGGCGAGGAGAGCGTCCACCTGCGGGCAGTCGGCGAGCTCGTCGAGGGGGTGAGCGCCACCCGGCGCGAGGCCGCACCGATCGCCGCGATCAAGGGCAGCGACCAGATGTGCGCCGTGCTCACCGAGCTGAGCTGGCAGACCCCGCCGACCGCGCCCGAGCGGCTGCGGCTGGTCTACGCCGGGCAGGTGCTCACGCTGGCGAGGTCCGAATTGGACACTGCCCGCGACCGGATCCGGACCACGGCCCAGGCATCCGGGACCCGCCCCAACGAGGCCCGGGCCATCGCGTCGACGGTGCTGGTTAACGCCTTGTGGGACCGGGCCGACCAGCCCTGTCTCGACCGTGAACTGTTCACGGACGAGGTCGCCGATCGCCCGGAGTTCGGGCGCTTCCTTTCCGGCTGGTGGCCCCGGCTCACGCCGACGCGGGTGCTGTCCTGGTTGGCCGACCCGGCCTGCGTCCCCATCCTGAGTCAGGAGTCGGCGGCGATCCTGGCCGCGTCGTACCAACGGCCGCCCGACTGGTCCGTTGACGACGTCCCCCTGCTCGACGAGCTGCACCAGCTGCTCGGCCAGCCGCCGACGCCTGCACCGGTACCGGCGACCCGCCCCCGGCTGCGCGAGCTCGGCACCGGAGCGCAGCCGATCGACACCTTCGCGCTGAGCTGCGGGCTCTACGACGGGTGGAGCCTCTTCGCGCCCGGGCTCCCGACGCCCATCGCCACCGCGGGGCAGTCCATCGACAACGACGCGGTGGTGGTCGCGCAGCGCTGGGCCGAGGTCATCATCCGGCGCGAGGGGCACCGGGTGGTCGGCTGGCGCGACGGCTACGACCCGCACGGCGAGGAGGCGTACGTGCCCGTGCTCAGCGAGCCACTGCCGGTCCCCGAGCCCGAGGCGGCGGCCGCCGGCGAGGACGACTACACCCACGTCATCCTGGACGAGGCGCAGGATCTGTCGCCGATGGAGTGCCGGATGATCGCCCGCCGGGCCGAGTACGCCTCCATGACGATCGTGGGCGACCTCGGCCAGGCGACCCACCCGCTGGCCGCGGCATCGTGGCCCGAACTGCTGCACCGCCTCGGCCGGCGGGTGGCCCGCACGCTCGAACTGAGCACCGGCTACCGGGTGCCCGAGGTCATCGCCGACTACGCGGCCCGTTTTCTCGCCGCCGACCTCCCGGCCACGCGGTCGTACCGGGCCGGCGGCACGCTCTCGGTCCGCCCGGTCGACGACATCCGGGCCGCGCTCCGTGCGGCCGTGGGGGAGGCCCCACCGGACGCCACCACGGCGGTCATCGCGGCCGACGACGGCATCGAGGACCTGGCCGCGCTGATCGACCGGGACGCCATCACGCTGCTCCCGGCCAGCCAGGTCAAGGGCCTCGAGTTCGACCATGTGATCGTCGTGGAGCCGGCCGACATCGTCGCCGCCGAACCCCGCGGCCCGAGCCGGCTCTACGTGGTTCTCACCCGCGCCGTGGCCAGTCTGGTCGTGCTGCACCAGGAGCCGTTGCCGGCCGGCCTGCGGCCGGGATGTCAACGGTGAGGGTGCCCTCCCGCCAGTCGGGCAAGCGGGAGACGACGCGGCCGCCCGGCCCGACCAGCGCGGCCAGGCCCGGGAAGTCCTCGTCCACGGTTGAACCCGCTTGCCCGGCGAGGGCGATCCACAGGCGTCGACGTTTCGCGTGGCGGCGGGCGTCGCCCAGGGCGCATGCTTCCCACCAGGAGAAGCCCGCGCGCCAGGCGGCGTCGTCGTCGCGCCGCCCGTAAAGACCGGGTGCGGCTGGGAAGAGCACGAGATTCGCGCCGGCGGCCGCGGCGGCGTCGAACGGTTCGTCGAAGCCGGCCTCCGCGCAGATGGCGACGCCGAATCTGGTACCCGCGTGCTCGAAGACCTCAGTGCGGGTCGCCGCGACAAACCGCTCCTCGCCGTCGCCAAGATGCCGCTTGCGTTGCACTCCGGTCACGCTCCCGCGGGCCGCGAACACCTGGGTGATGTGTGGCGTCCCAGCCGCCGTGCGTTCGGCCAGACCGAAGCAGACGCCGACACCCGTCTGGCCCGACGCTTCTACCAGCGCGGCGACCGCCGGGTGGTCCAGGCCGACCAGCCGGTCCGGATGCGTGGCCGGATCAACGGATCCGGTGAGTGACATCTCCGGGAATACGGCGAGGTCGCAGCCGGTGGCGGCGGCCACGTCGAGCAGTCGTAGCTGGGTGGCGAGGTTCGCTTCGATGTCTCCTTTCTCGCAGCGGATTGCCGCCAGCAGCGCGCGCACAGCCGACATCGTGCCCGAGTCACCAGATCACAGCAATCCCGATGGGGCTCGGCCGGCGACACCCGATCGTCCGCTCAGACCCGGTGGAACGAGGTGGAACGCCGACCTCGCGACGGGCCCACTGCTGTCGATGGCGACGGCGACATTCACGGGCCCACCGACCTGAGATGCAGCGGAGGAGATTCCATGAGGAAGCAGGTAATTCGTCTGGTGGTCATGCTGGCCGCCAGCGTCGGCCTGGTCGCGCTCGTCGCCGAGGCGGCCTACGCCAGAATCGCGCTAAACCACTGTGAACCGGTGCGATGAGGCCCAACCAAGGGTCCGGCCGGTAGCGCGTGCCGGGTTCATCGATGGCTCGGGGTGCGTCGCATCGCGCCGCGGCCGGCCCGCGGCGGTGGCGCGGGGCCGATCGGCACACTCCGAGCCGATGGCCGGCTCGCGCGCTCGACCATGCGTACCGCAGATGGCTGGTCGCCCGGGTGAGGCTGGCGCTGCGCCTCGCGCGGTACTGGCACGCCGCCGGCGACCTCGACCAGGCCGCACGCGACGCCGAACGAGCGCGACGGCTGACCGGTCGGCACCCCGCGGCACCGGCGACGCTCGTCGCGGCGGTGGCGTTGACGGCCGCCCGGATAGCCCAGGACCGCGACGACGACGCCGGCTGCCGTTCTCATCTGGAGTGGGCCGTCGCTGTGCTCGAGCCGGCTGGAGATGGTTCCCGGGCGGCGGCGGACCCGGCTCGGGGCGACCTGCTGGGCTGGGCGCTGGTCGGTCTGGGTGACCAGCGCCGCCGCGCCGGCGACTACCCGGCCGCCGAGCAGCTGCTGGCCAGCACGCTACGGCTGGTGGAGTCCATCGGGTCGGCCGATCCCGTGCTGCACGCCGCGGTACTGACCTCGCAGGGCATCACCGCCAAGGAGCTCGGCGCCTTCGATGCCGCGGCCCACCACTACGCACGGGTGTCACGCATCCACCGCGAGGCCGGCGCCAGCCGAGCGGACGCGGCGAGCTTGGCACACAACCTCGCCGGCTTGGACTATGCGCGCGGACACTACGCACAGGCGCAGGAGCACGCCGAGCGGGCATTGGCGCTGCGGCGTCAGGTCCCCCGGGTGACGCGGGTCGACCTCGCCGCGGACACCGCCGTACTCGCAGCCGCAATCGCCGCCCAGCGGCGCTACGGCGAGGCGCGCACGCTGTTACAGGACACGTTGACCGCGTACCAAGCGGCCCGGCCGCCCCGGCGCTACGAGGTTGCCGTAGCGCTGCACAACCTGGCCGGCATCGAGCATGCGGTCGGCCGGTCGGCGGCGGCGGAGGACCTGTACCGACGGGCGTTGTCCCTCAAGGAAGAGCTGCTCGGCCCCGACCATCCCGAAGTCGGCCTGCTGGCCAACAACCTCGCCACCCTGCTCGCGGAGCACGGTCGAGAACCCGAAGCCGCAGACTACTACCGCCGCGCATCCACGATCCTCGAACGAGCCTACGGGGCGGAGCATCACCTCGCCGACCGCGTCCGCCGTAACGCTGCCCGAGTCACGGGCTGGTCAGCTGGTTGCGGCGACGGATGAGGTAGGCCGTCTCGGCGGTGTTGCTGGCCAACTCGATGGCCCGGTCGTACGCCGTCCGCGACTCGTGGCGGCGGCCCAGCCGGCGCAGCAGGTCGGCGCGGGTGGCGTGGTAGGCGTGGTAGTCCGTCAGCGGCAGATCGTCGACCTCTGCCAGCGCGACCTGCGCTCCGTCGAGCTCAGCGACCGCGATCGCCCGGTTGAGCCGCACGATCGGCGAGGGGTCGATGTGGACCAACACCTGCTTCATGCGGTCTTCGTACACCGTCGCCTTGCTCGTGGCGTGGCCGCAGCGGTCCTGCCACAAGCCGCATGCTCCTCGGCTCGCTTGATCCGCTTCTCGACGTCAGCGCCACGGTCTCCCGCGCAGGGATCACACATCGGGGCCTTCGTGGGCTCGTCAGCTCGGTAGCGCACCTTCTGCGAGATCTTGCAGCAGGCATATGTTGTCATCAGCCAGTCGGACATCCGGCTAGCCCTTTGCCACGACCTCGACGATGTCCAGGGCGACCAGCTCCTTGAACAGGTTGCCCAGCTCCGTCCCCAACTGGTCCTTGGCGAACTCGATGTGGCCGAGGTCCGAGAAGTCGCTGGGGAACGTGACGCCCTCCTCCTTGAAGATCACGATGCGGTTCTCGTACAAGATCGCCGCTGCGCCCAGCTCGTAGACCACGTTCTCGCTCGGACGCCAGATCTCCACTGTGGAGCCGTCGGGGCTCTCCTTCAGGAACCGCTCGTCCGCCGTGAAGATGAAGATGCCCGACGAGCACTCGGTCTTCATCAGCTCCGCGACCTTCTTGCTGATCGGGCGGCCCTTGTTGGGCTCGTCCACCGCAACCGCGTACTTGACCTTGAAGAGATCGAGCGCTTTCTTGAGCTGCTCCAGCGGCTCGCGATTCTTGCCGTGAGCGATGAACACCTTCCGAGGGCCGTCCGGGCGGGCCGGGGCGGGCGCGGGCGCCCTCGGAGTCGGAACAGGCGGCTGCTCCACGGTGGACGCGCTCTCGACGTCGTCGACTTCGGCGATCCCGCCCATGTCGTCGTCACCATCATCGTCGGCCGGCTGCGCCACAGGACGCGGCGGAGCTGCGCCGGCAAGCTCGATCCAGTCTCCGGTCCCGCTCGCCAGCTTGCGCAGGAATCGGAGCCCCAGGAACCAGAGGAACCCGCCGACTGGTAGCGCTACCCCGACCCCAAGGAAACCGCCGCCGCTGTCCTGGGCGCTGACACCGTGACCCCGGCCGACCTGGCCCGACGACCCGCCGACCTCGACTCCCGCCCCGAAGAACTGACCCCGCCGACCTCGACCGCCACGACTCCCTGGAGTGGACTCTGTACGCGGGTGGCAGCACGTGAACACCAGACGCAGCCGTTCGTCGTCGATGGCGCCGATCGGCGCTGTCATTCCAGCCGATCCAGGGGTGTCGGACAGCATCAGCGCCTCCTGGTGCCTCTCCTCGTGTTTCGCTTCGCGCCGGATCCGGTCGATCCCCTTTGCGGTGCGCGGTGGTGGTCAGCCACGCGCCGGGGGTCGCCGGCACGCCATCGACCGGTCCCCTACCTGGTTGACTCGTCGGCGGTATGGCGACTCCCATGAATGAGACCGCCACGGACTGGCCGGGTGGGGTGCTCAGAGCAGCAGCGCCCCGACTGTGGCGGCCAGCACCAGCGTGGCGGTGACGGCACCGGTGGCGATGAACCGCCGCCAGTTCAGGGCGATGCCGGCCGAGCGGCAGCGTTCGGCCCAGAGCAGGGTCGCCAGCGAGGCCCACGGGGTGATCAGTGGTCCGACGTTGGTGCCGACGAGCAACCCGAGCAGCTGATCGTGGTTTGGCAGCGGGATGACCGCCTCGCCGGCGACATAGACGGGCAGGTTGTTGAGAACGTTGGACAGCACGCCTCCGGTCGCCGCAGCCCGGGTCACCCCGGCGGCGCCGGGGTCGCTGCCGATCAACGCGGACATCCAGGTCGACAGTCCGTGCCGGCCGACGGTGTCGACCACGAGGAACAGTCCGGTCACGAAGACCAACAGCCGCCAGGGGATCAGCTGCCATTTCAGCCGGCGCGGCTCCCATAGGACGAAGGCAATGATCAACGCGACCGCGCAGATCGCTGCCATCCAGTAGATATCGACCCCCGCCAGGATGCCGGCGATGAACGCGGCACAGCTCGCCGCCGCGGCCCGGAACACCCGCGGATCGCTCGGCACGAACCGGGGCGGCGGGGTGTAGCGGGCGGGGTTGTGGCGCCAGTAGAAGACCCACAGGCAGCCGGCGACCACGATCAGTGCGGCGACCTGAGGCAGGGCCATCCGGCTGGCGAACTGGAGCGCGCCCAGCTCGACCCGATTCATGGCCAGCAGGTTGGTCAGGTTGGAGACCGGCAGCAGCAGGCTGGCCGTGTTGGCCAGCCAGACCGTGGTCATGGCCAGCGGCAGCGCCACCAACCCCGCCCGCTTGGCCGTGGCCAGCATGACCGGGGTCAGCAGTACGGCGGTCGTATCGAGGTTGAGAAAGATGGTCGTCAGCGCGGCGAAGGCCAGGCACAGGCCGAACAGGCCGAGGTTGCTGCCCCGGGCCAGGATGGTGACCCGGGTGGCGATGACGTCGAAGACCTGGGCCGCGGCGGCGAGCTCGGCGAGAACGATGACGGCGCCGAGGAAGATCAGCAGGGGAAGGATCCGGCGGCCGGTGCCAACGGCGTCGGCCACGGGGAGCAACCCGGTCGCGACGGCGAGGGCCCCGGCCGTCAGCAGCCCGATGGCCAGCCAGTCCAGCGCTGCCAGCGCAGGCGCTGGCCCCACGGTGGGCGACGGCTGGGCCGCAGTGTCTCCGCTATCCACAGATGATCAACCTCGCACGGGGGTGCGCCCACCCCTGCCCGGATGTCGGGTGTACGACACCGGAGAGCCAGCGAAATGAGGCGTTCCGATACTGCGTGTACGGACGGTACACGAGAGGATCTCCTCGAAACGGTAACGGGGGTGGATCCGCAATGACCCAGACGGCATCCCGGTTGACCGGGTCAGTGCACCATTTGTGCTTCGTACGTGTCGGCGATGAGCTGGTGCTGGTCGCCGCCCGCAACGCCGGCCTCGAGCTGCTCGACCCCGGTACCGGCTCGGTGCGCCGGGTGGTCGCGGCCGACCGCACGGCCAACGCGATCAAACCGCTACCCACCGACCGGGGTCACGACCTCGTGCTGACCGGCGGCGCCGACGGCACCGTCTACGGGTACGACCCGACCGACGGCGAGCAGGTGGTGGCGCAGCACCTGGGCGACGGGGCCGTCAAGGATCTCGAGGTCTTCGTCGACGGCGGCCGGCAACTGGTCGCGGCCGTCCTCGACAGCGGTCTGTATCTGTGGGACAGGAACAGTACGGACGTGACCCGGCTGCCCGACCCGACCGGGCTCGACCCGTCCCGGCTGTTCAAGGTCTGTGCGTACGAATGGGTCGGGCGGACCTGGCTGGTCTGCGCCTACACCGACGGATACCTGGCCAGCTGGGACTTGGCCCAACCGGACGCCACACCGATCGTCCAGTTGGCCCACGACGGGCCGATCTGGTCGCTGATCTCGACGGACGCGGATGGTGAGCCGATCGTGGTCACCGGCGGCTCAGACCGGCGGATGCGGGTGTGGGTCCCGAAGGACGGCGCCGAGTTGCAGTCGCGGGCCACGTTCGTCGCCGACGGGACGATCCGCCGGCTGGGTCGGGTCTCCGATCGCGCGATGACCATGCTGGTCAGCGCGTCGGCGACCGGCGCGGTGTCGCTCTGGCGGCTGGACGGGTCACCCGAGCGCGCCGAGCTGGACGTCAGCCGGCATCTGGGCGAGGCCTGGGCCCTGGCCTGCGCCCAGACCGCCGACGGCGTCCTGATCGCCTCGGGCGACATGAACGGCGCCATCAACATCAAGCGGTTGAGCACGGCGCTGCTGACCGAGGACTCGGTCAAGATGCTGTTCCAGGTCACGACGACGCTGTGGGCCGTGGCCCAGGGCGTGACCCCGGACGGCCCCTATCTCGCCTGCGCGGGAGTCGACCAGGCGGTCCACGTCATCGACCCGGCCGGAGGCCGCGACCCGCGATCGCTGCGCGGCCACACGAGTACGGTGCGGGCGCTGGCCGCCGGTGGCGAACCAGGCCGGCACCACCTCATCAGCGGCGGGGCCGACCATCGGGTGCTGGACTGGGATCCACACACCGGATCGCTGCGAGCCGAGCTCCCGATGGGTCATGAGGGCGAGGTGTGGGCGGTCGCCATCCTGGGCGACCAGGGCACGCTCTACGCGGCCAGCGGAAGTGCCGACGGGACGGTCCGGCTGATCGCGCTGGACGATCCTGGAGCCGCCGCCCGGGTGCTGGCCGCCGACTGCGGAGAGGTCAACGCGCTGGTCGTCGTTCCGACCGAGGATGACACCCTGCTCGTCATCGGCTCGGGTAAGGGACTGCAGGCCGTGTCGGTGCGGACCGGGGCGGTCCGCCGGCTTATCCTGCCGGGGGTCAGCGCGGCCTGGGGCGTGGTCGACGGCGGTCGCGAACTGGTGGTGGCCGCACGCCAGGACGGACGCGTTCAGCTGGTTGACCCGATCGCGGCCGCCACGGTGTCGACATTCGCCATCTCGCACAGCTCGGGCCAGGTCCGCTCGGTCGCCACGGTCCAGGTGGCCGGTACCACTTTCGTGCTGGGTGGCTGCGACGACGGCCGGATCGTCGTCTGGCATATCGACGGCAGTCTTGTCGGGGCGCCGATCCGGGGTGGCACCGCCGGGATACGCGCGATGACCTTGGTGGGCCTCGGCGACCCAGCCGCCCGGTCGACCGATGGCCGGTCCGCCCTCGTCACGGCCGGTCAGGACGGCGCGGTCCGACTCTGGCCGGTCACCATGGACAGCCCGCTGCGCTCCGGGGGCAGCGTCGGTCGCGGCGTGCGGCCGGCCTCGATCCTGCTGCAGGACCAGCCGACCGATCGGGATTTGCTGGCCCGCGATCCGCTGGTCGAGACGCTCTTCGACGCGCTCACCTCGTCCGACACCCGGCCACCGGTCGTGGTCGGGGTGCATGCCCCGTGGGGGCAGGGGAAGTCGAGCCTGCTGCAGCAGCTGCGCCGCCGGGTCGACCCGTGGAGCGCGAGCGGCGGCGAGGCCGACGGGGAGCGTCCGCCGACGCATCGGTTGGTCGCCCGGCCGGTGCCGGGTCGCCGGCGACCCGGCCGCGGCCAGGTCCGCACCCGGCTGACCAGGGCCTGGGCGTGGAGCCAGGTCCAGCGATCCGGCGATCATGACGCGCCGCTGGCCTACGAGATGCGGGCGATCGAGGCACCCGGATCAGGCGCGATCACCGTTTGGTTCAACCCGTGGATGTACGAGCGGACCGATCAGATCTGGGCGGGCCTGACCCGGGAGATCCTGATCGCAGTGACCGGTCGGCTGTCCCGGCCCGAACGCGAACGGCTGTGGTTCGACCTCAACCTTCGGCGGACCGACCCGTCGGCTATGCGCAAGCGGATCCTGGCCAGCTACATCCCGCGGACGCTCTCCGGGCTGCTGCTGGCGGCGACGCTCCTGCTGGTGGTGGCGATCTCCGTGGTCGCGATGGCCGTCGCCGCGGTCAACAGCGAGCAGATCTCCACGCTGCTCGGCCCGACGGCGATCATCATGATCACCGTGCTGGGCACGATAGCCCAGCTGACCAGCGGCTCCTTCAAACACATCCACGGCTGGGTCTCGCCGGATGAACTCAACAGCCTGGGCGGTCCCGAACACGCCTGGAAGGGCAACACCGACCCGCTCACGTCGACCGACCGGGGCTATCTCTACCTGATCCAGCACGATGTCGGCGAGGTGGTCGCGTTGGCCACCGAGCACAGCCCGCTCTACGTGTTCATCGACGATCTCGACCGATGCGCGCCGGCGATCGTGGCCGACACGGTCGAGGCGATCAACCTGTTTCTCAACAAGGCGTTCGGCCAATCCATCTTCGTGGTCGCGCTCGACCCGGCCACGGTCGCCGCCCACCTCGAGACGGAGTTCGCCGGCATCAGCCTGCGGGCTCAGGACGATCCGATGAGCTTCGGCCATCTGCGGCACACCGGCTGGCGCTTCATGGAGAAGATCATCGACCTCCCGATCCGGCTGCCCCGCGTGCCGGACGCCGCGCTCAGCACGTACCTCGACCGGCTGCTGGACACCACCCCTCCACCAGCACCGGTGCAGGCCCAAGCCAACCCCACGCCGCGCCAACGCGGCCGGGGACACCGGGCCGAGACGACTCAGTCGCCGCGGCCGGACAAGGTCGACCCGGCCGCGACGCCGGCCGTCACCACGGTCGAGCTGGTCATCATGCCGGAGCGGCCGAGCACGGCCTCGAGCGTCGCGGCGATCGGCGAGTTGGAGGCGTTGCCGCCGGTCCACGACGCACTGCGAGCCGCGGTACTCAGTCTCCCGGGCCGCAATCCCCGCCAGACCAAGGCGTTCGTCAACCTATGGCGCTTCTACATGGTGCTCGACCATCGGATGGGCCTGTTCAGCCCGAGCCTGCTGGCCATCGAGAGACACAGCATCGAGATGGCCCGCCTGGTCGAACTGATGATCCGCTGGCCATATCTGCTCGACCCGCTCGGCGAGCTGTCCGCCAATGGCTCGACCAACCTGGACCGGTTACTCGACGTCTGCGACGCCGACGACGAGCAGTGGGCGGCCGCCGCTGGGCAGGCGCGGATGGACCATCATGACGCGGCCGTACGGGGGGTGCGCGACCTACTGCGTCGGGCCCTGCCCAACCGGTCCACGTTCACCACGATCGCCCGCCGTTATCTCTGACCGGCGGGCCGGTGTGCGGCCGAGTTCGGCGACCGCAATCGCCCGGCCGGTTGCACGATCCGGCGCCTGCTATGTTGGGGATGTATCAGCGTGATGTACATCGCCCACAGGAGGCAGGATGACGATAACCCAAATCGATCTTGATGACGACGCGCTGGCCGAAGCGATGCGCTTGTCGGGCGCGCGGAGCAAGAAGGAGACGGTGAACCTTGCCCTGCGCGAGTACGCGGCCCGACACCGCCGTATCGCCGCACTCGATCACTATGCGGCCGCCGCTCAGGCATGGGACTACGAGGGGTGGCACGAACTGCGCGCAGCCAGCAAGGCTCCCGCTGCGTGATGCGCTACCTGGCCGACTCGTCGGCGGTGTGGCGCCTGTTGCGCGACCCTGACGTGCGGGCCGGCTGGGCTGACGTCATCTCTGATCACGCGATCGGCTCGTGCCAGCCCCAGCGCACCGAGTTTCGTCGCTCGGCCCGAGATCTCGACGAGTACGAGCAGATGACCTCGATGTTCGTCGACCTGTACCCGGATGTTCCGGTACCAAAGACAGCATGGCAGTGGGTCGAGTCGGCGCAGTACCGACTGTTGCGGGCCGGAGTACATCGAGCACTGTCCTGTGTGGACCTGCTGATCTGCGCCTGCGCGGCCGTCCGCGGACTCGTGGTCCTGCACGACGACAACGACTTCGTGGCCGCCGCGCGACACCTGCCGGACCTCGCCGAGCGATGGGTGCACGCGCTCCCCGAGAAGAGCTGATCCGCCGCATCCTCATTCAAGCCCCGCAGCGACCGCAACGGCTCGCCCCTGCGGTTCCTCTGACAACCTGGTGGAGCGTAGTTGTCAGAATAGGGAACCGCGTTTGCACGGAGGGAATCTGGGAGCACGTTGGCCCGCTGCCGGACCCACCCTGACGGCCCTTGCCTGCCATGCATCTAACGGTTATATTCCTGACCTAACAGTTAGGTTTGGGGGTTGCGGTGCAGCAAGAGGTCGTACTGGCGATCCTGGCCAAGGAGCCGGCTCAGGGCAGCCAGCTCCGCGCCCGCCTGGATCACGCGCTCGGCACGCTCGGCGACGCGATCAACGACGGGCAGATCTACGTCACACTCAGCCGCTTGGAGAAGGCCGGTCTGATCAGCCGGGAGCCGAGCACCAAGGTGTACGCGCTGACGCCGGCCGGGCACGCCCGCGTCACCGAGTGGTTGGCCGAGGTCAGCTGGCCGCGGCCAGACCTGGCCGAGTTCCACCTCAAACTGATCGCGGCTGGGCAGGCGCGCCTGGCCGACCCGATCGCCATCATCGACGCCCAGCGCCGCGAGCTACTGCGGCGCCTGGCCGACGCGCAGCGGCTGACCCTGGCCGAGCCGGACGGATCCGAGGCCGGGCTGCTGCTGGAAGGCATTGGGCTGCGCCTGCAGGCCGATCTGCGCTGGCTGGATTCCTGCGAACAAGCGGTACGGAGAAACCCATGAGCGACGTGCTGCTGAGCGCGACTGGCCTCAACAAGAGGTACGGCGACGGCGACGGTGTCGTGCGCGCCGTCGACGGCGTGAACATCGAGATCGGCCACGGCGAGACGGTCGCGGTGATGGGCCCGAGCGGCTGCGGCAAGTCGACGCTGCTGCACCTGCTGGGCGGGCTCGACCGGCCCGACGCCGGTGAGGTACGGCTGGGCGATCGGCGCCTGGACACCTTGTCCGAGCGGGCCCTGGCCCAGGTCCGGCGGCACGAGATCGGCTTCGTGTTCCAAGCCTTCCACCTGATGGACGAGCTGACCGCGCAGGAAAACGTCGAGTTCCCGGCACTGTTGGCCGGCGACACACCGCGGCAGGCCCGCGCACGCGCCAGCGAACTGCTGGCCCAGGTCGGCCTGGGCGACCGGGCCGGTCACCTGCCCACCGCGATCTCCGGTGGCCAGCGGCAACGCGTCGCGATCGCCCGAGCGCTGGCCAACCGGCCGAAGCTGTTGCTGGCCGACGAACCGACCGGCAACCTTGACACGGCCGCCACGACCGAAGTGCTACGCCTGCTGGCGGCGCTGCGCGCCAGCGGCCTGACGGTGGTCATCGCGACCCACGACGAACGGGTCGCGGCCACCGCCGATCGGGTGGTCACCATGCGCGACGGCGCCTTCGTCGACCAGACCCGCCTGGCCGGCGGCACGCGCAACCTCGCCGACCTGGCCGGGCTGGGCGGCTGAGATGGGCAAACTGCTGCTGGTGTACCGCCTCGGGCTCAAAGACCTGCGCCACCGACCAGCGCAGGTGTTCCTGCTCCTGCTCGCGATCGCGGCAGGCGCGGCCACCCTGGCGCTCGGCATCGCACTCAACGGAACCACCGACAGCCCCTACGCCCGCACCCGCGCGGCCACCGCCGGCCCCGACGTGGTCGCGACGGTGTTCGCCGATGGCGGCGGATCGGGCGTGGCCCGACCCGGCCAGCCCGGCAACACCGTCGGCGGCGATCAGGCCACGGCCGCGCTCGACGCCCTGATCGGCGCATCGGGCGTGGCCGCGCATGGTGGCCCGTACCCGGTGACCTGGGCGCTGATGACGCACCAGGGCGCCACCGGCAGCGTCGAGGTCGAGGCCCGCGACACCGCACCGTCCACAGTCGACGCGCCGAAGCTGCTGTCCGGATCGTGGATCCGGTCCGGCGGCGTGGTCGTCGAGGCCGGATACGCCACCCACCAGGGCCTGAACGTCGGCGATCACATCACCGTGGCCGGGGTTGACGTCGAGGTGGCCGGGATCGCGGTCACCGCCGCCGTGCCGTCGTACCCGAACACCTGCGCGGCCGAAGGCTGTTTCCTGGCCAACCGCGTCGCCGACCACAATCCCGGCCTGGTCTGGGCGACCACCGGCGACGCGAACCGCATCGCCGGCATCGACGGGCCGCAGGCGTACTTCCTGAACCTCAAGCTCGCCGGCCCGGAAAACGCGGCCGCCTTCACCGCCGCGCATGGCACCGACGCGGACGTCACGATGCTGACCTGGCAGCAGATCCGCGACGGCGACGCGCAGACGCTGGCCCGCATCCGGCAGGTGCTATTGCTCGGCGCCTGGCTGCTCGGGCTGCTCGGCCTGGCCAGCATCGCAGTGCTGGTTGGCGGTCGGATGGTCGAGCAGACGCGCCGGGTCGGGTTGGTGAAAGCCGTCGGCGGTACACCCGGCCTGGTCGCCGTCGTCCTGCTCGGCGAGCACGTCACGATTGCCCTGGCCGCCGCGGCCATCGGCCTGGTCACCGGCTGGCTGTGCGCGCCACTGGTCGACCAGCCCGGCGCCGGCCTGCTCGGCGCGGCCGGCGCTCCGTCGCTGACCCCAACCACCATGATGGTTGTCATTGCGTTCGCGCTGGCCGTTGCGGCCCTGGCGACACTGGTGCCGGCGATTCGCGCCGCCCGGCAGAGCACGGTCGCGGCGCTGGATGACGCGGCCCGCGCGCCCCGGCGGCGTGCGACCACGATCCGCCTGACCGCCCACCTGCCGGCGACACTACTGCTCGGGGTGCGGCTGGCCACCCGCCGTCCCCGCCGGCTCGTGCTCAACACGGTCAGCATCGCCGTGACGGTCAGCGGCCTGGTCGCGGTCATGACCTATCACGCGACCGCGGGCACCTGGCTGGCCGACCCCGGCGTGACCCAGGCGACCACCATCATCTCGGTCATGCTCGTCGTGCTCGGCGCGGTCAACGCCGTGTTCGTCGCGTGGACGACCGCGCTGGACGCCCGGCACACCAACTCGCTGTCCCGTGCGTTGGGTGCCACTCCCGATCAGATCGCCGCCGGGCTGACCGCGGCGCAGCTAATCCCGGCGCTGCTCGGTGCGCTGCTCGGCATTCCCGGCGGGATCGCTCTCTACGACATTCCCAAGAGCGGCGGGCCGACGGTGCTTCCGCCAGCCTGGGCGCTTGTCGCCGTGGTCGCGGCGACGTGCGTCGCGATGGCCGTCCTCAGCGCGGTGCCAACCCGGTTGGGCGTACGACACCCGGTTGCGCGTGCCCTTCAGGCCGACGCCTGAGCCTCTGAAGCGCGGAACCGACCTGCGCGATGAATACTCGGCGCCGTCGCGGTCCACGCCGTGCGCGTCGAGCCCGGTGCTCGAGTACGCGCGATCGTGCCGAGGCCGACTTCGGAGCCCAGTCGACCGACGTGACCTCAGCCCCGCAGGGACCAGCCCCACGTGAGCAATCGAGAGGGCGACATGTCGACCGGTTCACCGTGCCAACGGACTCGCACCGGGCGCCCAGACCCGGACTACAGCGCCACAGGGCGCGCGAGAAACCATCGCCTGCGGAAGCACCGCGAGGACGCGCGGTTCTTATTCTGACAACAATGCTCGCTCCTGCTGCTTGTTCCAGCGGGCCCAGCGCGACTGATCGGCGTACGGTTGGCTGGGTCCGGACATCAACGTGGGGAAGGTTCGATGCGGCCGTCCACCGATCTCGCCGAACAATTGGTCGGGCGCTGGGACACCCAGGGATCCCATCCGCTGCTGCCCGGCGACAACATCACCGGTCACGCCACCTTCGAGTGGCTGGACGGGCACAAGTTCCTGATCTGGCGCGCACGCTACGAACATCCGCAGATCCCGGACGCCATCGCGGTCATCGGCCCGATCGACGAGCAGCTGCGCATGCACTACTTCGACCGCCGTGGCGTGTACCGCGTCTACGAAGTCGCCTTTGACGGCAACCAGTGGCGGTACTGGCGCGACGATCCGGGCTTCCAGCAGTCGTTCACCGCTACGTTCAGCGGCGACGGCGACACGATCATCGGCCAGGGCCGGATGAACCGCGACGACACCGGCTGGGAGGACGACCTGGCCCTGACGTACCGGCGCATCGGGTCCTCGCTGACCAGCAGCGTACCGGACCTCGACGCCCGCGCCCGGCGGGTAATCGACGCCAACCACTACATGACGCTCGCGACCATTGACCCGGACGGGCGGCCGCGCCCGTCACCGGTGTGCTACACCCCGGCCCGGTACACCGACTTCTACTGGGTCTCCTCCCCAGACGCGCACCACTCGCGCAACGTCGCCGAACGGCCCGAGGTGCAGATCGTCATCTTCGATTCGACCGCGCCCGTCGGTCAGGGTGAAGCCGTCTACCTCACCGCCGTGGCCGAGGCGGTGCCCGTGTCCGAGGTCGAGGCCGCCTGCGCGGAGGCGTTTCGGACCACCGCCGGCGCGCGCCCGTTCACTCCGGACGAGCTTCGCCAGGAAGGCCTGCGGCTGTATGTCGCCCACCTACGCTCCTGTGAGGTGCACGTACGCGGATCCGATCCGGTCCACGGCCGCGGCATCGACAGCCGCCAGCCAGCCGACCCAACCGCAGCCTCAGGGATCTGAGCGGGCCACACATCGCTCTACTCACGTGCCGCGTAGATCAGGCGTTGATCGGACCGGATTGTCGCGGCGAGCGCGGAGTTCTTCAACGGACGCTCAGCCTACCGCTGCGACCCAGAAGGCAACTACGTCGAGATCGCCTGGGCCGACATGCCGAACAACCCCGTCGTCATCTCAACCCGCCGAGCAGCGGTGCGGCGCGATTTCCGGCACACCTTGCCGAAAGCGCACCCGACCCGCACGGATCCTTCGGCGGCCAGGTGCTGGCTACCCCGCGGTGATGCTGGTTCGTCGGACGAGCCACCAGATCGCGGTGAGCGCGATGATCCCGATGGCGAGGTAGCCGCCGGTCAGGAAGAGGTGGAACTCAGGGATCCGGCTGCTCGGTTGGTATTGGAAGCTGTTATAGATGTGGTGCTGAGCCAGGCACTGATTGGACACGTCCAGCGGCCCCGAGGTCGGCGGGCACATTGCGTCTACGGTGCCCGGCGCGAGCCGATGACCGGCGGCGTCCACGAGATTGGCTGAGTCCATGTTGACCCGCAGGCTGTTCAGGTCGCCTCCGACTCCTCGTTGTATGCCTACGCTGACCGGCGTCGTCGTTGTCACGGGGGTCCGGAAGGTCGGGTAACGCCACTGCACCAGGACGTACAGGGCGATGTATCCGGCCAGCGCGGCGAACGCGCCGGGCAGCGTGCGGCGTGTGGCCGCGCCGACGGCGACGCCGACGAGGAGCCAGACCACGCTGAGGGCCATCGTCGGGTACACCCCGGTGATCGCGAACAGCATGTCACCGAACAGTGTTTTGCCCGATGCGAGGGCCAGTGCGCGGGCTAGGTGGTCACCCGCCACCGCGGCCGCGGCGGTGAAGGCCGCGGTGAGGCCGGCGAAGAGGGTGAGTTTCGTCCACAGCCAGCGCTGCGGCGTGATGTCCTGGCTCCAGGCGAGTATCAAGGTGCGCTGCTCGTGCTCGCGTGTCAGCAGTGGGACACCTAGGAACACGCCGATCAGCAGGGGCAGGAACCGTACGGCGATGGTCAGGTAGGACGCGATCTGCAGTAGCCCGAACGTTGCGTGTAGTGCTGGGTACTGCGCGGAGTTGTCGGGGCAGATGGTGTTACCGCACTGCTGATTGATCGTAGTGATCCGGGCCGCGACGTAGAGGATATACGCGGTGAGTGCGGCGATCAGGGCGATACTGGCCACGATCGCGGTGCGGTGCTGGCGCCAGGTCAACCAGGCCAGATCGATTGTCCGGCCGCCGTGCGCGGACCGGAGGTCTGGGGTCGCCGGAGTGGTCGTGAGGGTCATGCCACGGCCAGCGCTTCCATGTCGCGCGGTGTCGCGCTGGTCTTGAGATAGGTGAACACGAGGTCCTCCAGGGGCGGGGTGTCGCTGCGCCAGCCGGGCGCGACCATCGTGGGCAGCGGGCCGGCCGGGAGTTCAACGATGAACATGGATTGCCGCTCGGTGTGCCGGGCCGAGACGATCCGGCCCGGCGCCGGCGGCCGGTCGGCGCACGGGCCGACCAGCCGGGCATGGCCGGCGACCAGTGCGTCGACATCGCCGGTCAGGACCGGACGGCCGTCGGCCAACAGGAGCAGATGCTCGACCACGCCGCCGAGTTCGGCCACGATGTGCGTGGACAGCACCACGGTCATCCCGGTCTCGGCGACCTCGGCCAGAATCTCGCCGATCACCTCCGTGCGGGCGACCGGATCCAGGTTGGCCAGCGGCTCGTCCAGCAGCAGCAGGCCGGGGCGGGCGCCGAGCGCGACGGCGAGTGCGACCTGGGCGCGCTGCCCGCCCGACAGCCGCCCGCACCGGCGGTCCAGCGGGACGTTGAAACGCTCCAGCCACCTCACCGCGCGCCGCTGATCCCAGACCCGGTTGGTACGCCGCCCGAACTGCAGCATGTCGGCGACGGTGAAGTCGCGGTAGAGCGGCTTGTCCTGAGCCAGGATCGCCACCCGATGCGCGGTATCCGCCGGCCGTTCCTGCCGGTGGGCATCGACCGGCCGTCCACCGACGAGCAACTGCCCACTCGTCGCCGGCAGGAGCCCCGCCGCGATCGACATCAACGTGGACTTACCCGCACCATTCGACCCAACCAGCGCGATGACCCGTCCGGCGGGCAGCCGGAAACTGCACTCCCGCAGCGCCCATGTCTGGCCGTAGCGCTTGCCCAGATCGCGGGCTTCCAGGGCCGCGACGGTGTTCATGCGATCTCGCCGACCGGTGCGGAGGCGGTCGATGCGGTGGTCCGTGAGGATTGCGCCGTCCGCTGCCCCATGACCGAGGCCATCAGTGCCTCGACGTCCTCGTCTTCCAGGCCAGCGTCACGGGCCTGACCGAGCCAACGCGCCAGGCCACCCCGTAGCCGGGCCATCACATGGGGGTCGGCCGAACCGAGTGTGCCGCTGACGAACGTGCCCGAACCCTGCCGCGACTCAACGAGCCCGGACAGCTCCAGCTCACGGTATGCCTTGAGCACCGTGGCCGCGTTCACCGTGCAGGAGGTCACCACCTCACGCACTGTCGGCAGCCGGTCGCCCGGGCGCAGCTGCCCCAGTCGCAGCGCTTCTCGGACCTGGCGCACCAACTGTGCGTACGCCGGCACGCTCCCGGCCCGATCCACATGGAAGGTGATCACAACTCAGGCCTCCTCACCCTCGCTCGTCAATTGTTATGGTTAAGTAAAACACCATAAGACGCCAGGTCGCAACGTGTCGCCGCGTAGGACTTCCGGTGGACAGCCCGAGATCGCGACAGTGCCACCCCACCGCCGAACCAACCGGAGGAACGCCATGCCCGGACACGCCCCGACCGACCACGGCGCCGATCAGTTCGGCTATCTCGACTGCACCGACAAAGCCAACGGCAACTACAGCCGCCCAACCGACTGCACCCGCTTCATCGCATACTCCAACGGCGAGGCATACGAGATGCAGTGCGGCACCTGCGACACCAACAACCCCGATTGCATGGGTGAGGAACACCTGAGCTTCGTTCAAGAGGGCGAACACGGCTACTGCGAGTGGCCCCGGTACGCCAACTGCTACACCAGCTGGCCCGCGGAGACGGTGATGCCGGCCGCCCGCCGCGACCGCGCCCGGAATCCCCGCATCGCAGCTGAGCTGACACCGTCCATCGACCGGCGCACCCGGCTGTACTGGTAGATCCGGCCTGAGCGAACAAAGTCCGTGGTCGGGGATCCTCGGCCGCGCGGTCCGTCGATACGTGCAGCGCCACCTGCGATGGCGGCCGGCCACCGTCGCCGGTTGGAAGATTAAGAACCGTCCGGGGGCCGGCCACGCGCCGAGGCGGTTCTTATTCTGACAACAATGAGGTGCTGCGCTCGGCCAGCAAAAGTGGCCTCTGGCCAGTAGGCGTGAGTCGGTGTGACAGATCTTGTGGGCGATACTGGGATCGAACCAGTGACCTCGTCGGTGTGAACGACGCGCTCTCCCGCTGAGCTAATCGCCCGGGACGGTGCCAACCGTACCTGACGCGTGCGCCGCCGCGCATCCGGGTACCGCCCGCGGGCGGCCCGCGGCCCTGGCCTCACCGGCGCTCATGCTCGTCGATATCGTCCGGCCACAAGATTGGCGATCGACTCGTGTGGGTAACCTTTGGATCAGCGGAGAGTGGTGACGATGACCGCTGATTGACTGTGTCGCAACCGTTGAGCATGCCGATTGACTTTGCAGCAATTGCAGAAAGGACCTTGCACGGCCGAATCGATCAAATGACATTGTTCAGAATGTCTGGGGCGGCATGTATTCCGTCTGGGACGATGGTACGTTACTGTTTTACCATTCACAGCTACCCGCACGGAAGGATTACACGTGGCCAGGGAGACATTCACCCGGCTCATTGACGACCTCGATGGTGGCGAGGCCGTGGAGACGGTCACGTTCGGGCTCGACGGACTAGTGTACGAGATCGATCTGTCGGCAAAGAACGCCAAGAAGCTTCGCAATGACCTCGGGGCTTATGTGGACCACGCTACCCGCCAGCCGGGCCGGTCGCTTGCCCGCGCAGGAATGGGGCGCCGACGGGCGCCGGCCGCCGCGGATCGCCAGCAGAACCAGGCCATCCGGGAGTGGGCGCAGCGCAAGGGCATCGCGGTCGCGGCTCGTGGCCGGATCAAGCAGGACGTCGTCGACCAGTACCACAAGAGCGCGGGCCGCTGAGTCCGCGTCGCACGCCACCTGGTGGGACCGGGGCGGCGGTCATTCGGCATTCGTCGGTGGCCGCCGCCGCGTTGTGCGCGCGACTATACCGCGCGCCGTTCGCCGGCGTAGGTCATTTTGTCCGGCGCCGGGTCGTGCCTTGCATCACCCTATCCGCCGCCGCGCGGTGCGCAGTGCAATAAACCGTTCGCGGTTGCACTCCGCGCCGGCACGTCGTACATCTCAGCCACTCTCAGGCGAACCCGGTCCGACCGCGAATGATATGTCCGCGTCGGTGACACGGGGCGCGAGATGGCGCGCGTGGCGAACGCGGTGACGCTTGCCGTCGTAGCCCATCTGGCGCATGCTCGCGATGACCCCTTTTGTATGGCGCTTTCAGACACGTGACCAGACGAAGGGGCGACGCGATGCCGTCGGTATCGAGGTGGGCCGAGTGCGCTCTCCGAATTGTGGTGGCCGTCGCTGTCGGGGGGTCGGCTGGAACGCTCACCGGCGGTGGCCCGGCCGCCGCACTCGCGGTCGGCGGCACCAGCGAGATCATCGCCCGTCAACCGGGCGCCGGCGACCCCGACGAGCATGTGATCGTGGTCCTGCGCGACCCCGCCCGGCCCCTACTGACGAAGGGGCGCGCGGCCCGGATCGAGGCCAGCCGTCCGGACCGGGCCGGGGCGATGCTCAGGGCCGGCCGCGTCGGCGCCCGTGAGGTACGCGGCTTCGACACCGTGAACGGATTCGCGGCAACCGTGACCCCGGCGCAAGCGGACCAGATCGCCGCCGACCCGACCGTCGCCGCCGTCTACCCGGACCTCGACGTCCGCCTCCCGCAGAGCGAGCGGGAGCTGGCGGGCACGCCGAGCCGGCGTGCGCCGGACGCTACGCCGAGCCGGCGGGAGCCGGCCGATCTGAGCCCGGTCCGTCCGCGGTCGGGCATCTGCCCCGTTGATCCGGCCCGGCCGATGCTCGAGCCGGAGGCGTTGCAGGTGACCAAGACGGCCTTCGAGAACCCGGCCGCGGCGCAGGCGCGCCACCTCGCCGACGGCGCGGGTGTCACGGTCGGCTGGCTCGCGGACGGGATCGACATCCACAATCCCGACTTCATCCGGGCCGATGGGCGGCGGGTGTTCGTCGACTACCGGGACTTCACCGGGGAGGGCCCGACCGCGACCACCGGCGGCGCCGAGGCGTTCGGCGACGCCAGCGCGATCGCGGCGCAGGGCCGGGTCGTCTACGACCTCGCGGACTTCGTCAACCGGGCGCACCCGCTGCCGGCCGGCTGCACCATCACCGTGCTGGGGGTGGCGCCAGGGGCCAACCTGGTCGGGCTGAAGGTCTTCGGCGCCAACTCGGCCGCGCCGACCTCGCGCATTATCCAGGCGATCGACTATGCGGTCACGGTGGCCAACGTCGACGTACTGAACGAGTCGTTCGGCGCCAACCCGTACCCCGACACGGGCCAGGATCCGATCACCCTCGCCGACGAGGCGGCGGTCGCCGCCGGCGTGACCGTCGTGGCGAGCACCGGCGACGCCGGCCCCAACGGCACGTTCGCCTCGCCAGCCACCTCGGCCCAGGTGATCAGTGTCGCGGCCAGCACCACCCTGCGTTCGTACCAGCAGGAGGGGTACGCCGGCACCGGTCTCTCCAACGGGACCTGGGCCGACGGCAACATGTCGGCGCTGAGCTCCGGCGGGGTCTCCTACCGCGCCCGGGTCCCCGACCTGGCCGCCCCGGGGGATCTGGGCTGGGCGCTGTGCAGCCCGGACGTCGCCCGCTACCGGGACTGCACCGACGACACCGGCGGCGCGTCACCGATCCAGAACTTCGGGGGCACCAGCCAGTCGGCCCCGCTCACCGCGGGCGCCGCCGCGCTCGTCATCCAGGCGTACCGGCGAACCCACGGCGGCATCGCTCCGCCACCGGCGCTGGTCAAGCGTCTGCTCACCAGTACCGCGACCGACCTCGGCCATCCAGCCGCGGAGCAGGGTGCGGGCCTGCTGAACACCCTGGCGGCGGTCCAGGGCGCGCAGAGTTGGGCCGACGACCACGGGCGCCCGATCCCCCACGGCGGCGCACTGGTGGTCAGCCAGACACAACTGAGTGTGGTCGCCGGCCCCGGCTCGCAACCGGCGCAGGCGTTCGCCATCCGCAACGTGAGCGCCACGGTACGGGTGGTGCACGCGTCCACCCGTACCGTGGGACGAGTGCTCGCCCGCCGCTCGGGGCGGGTCCGGTTGAACGTCGCGCGGGCCCCGACGTACCGGGATGCGAGCGGTGCCCTGCGCAGCTACGTCGGGCAGACCTTCGTCGCGCCGCGCGGAGCTGACCGGCTCGAGGTCTCGGCGGCGGCGCCGACGCCGGACTCACCGATCCGGATCATTCTCGTCGATCCCCAACGCACCTATCAGGCGTACTCGATACCGCAGGGCATCGCGAACTACGCCCGCGTGGCCGTGCACCGGCCGGCCGGCGGGACCTGGACCGCGTACTTCGCCGTGTCGCGCGGCTCCGGATTCAACGCAATGGTGCGCTACTCGGTGACGGCGTCCAGTTTCACCACCGCGGGCCGAGTCACGCCGTCCACAGTGGTGCTGCCACCGGGCGCGACCGCCACCCTCGTCGCCCACCCGAGAATGCCGACCCAGCCGGGCGACACCTCAGCCTCGGTCCAGCTCACGACGGTCGGCGGCGCCACCACCTCGATTCCGATGACCATGCGGGCCCTGGTACCGGCGGGCAACAC
The DNA here is from genome assembly GCA_963753485.1 of uncultured Actinomycetota bacterium. Taxonomy (GTDB): domain Bacteria; phylum Actinomycetota; class Actinomycetes; order Mycobacteriales; family Micromonosporaceae; genus CAWDLX01. The sequence goes on from CAVWCL010000003.1 coordinate 274,608, forward strand.
GACCTTCACCGCCGTCATCACCGGCGGCAACGGCCGCCAACCCGTCGGGCCCGCACACTCCACTGTGTACTATCTTACCGTGCCGGCCGGGCAGCGGGACCTGGCCGTCGCGGTCCGCCTGCCCGACCCGACCGAGGTCGTGTTCGGCGTGCTCACGGCGCCCGACGGCCAGGTCTCGTCGTACCAGAGCAACGTCGACATCGCTCCGTCCGGGCGCCTGGTGGGACGTGCGGGACTGCAGCTCTACCGCCGCGATCCACCAGCCGGCCGGTGGACGCTCTCGCTCGACGTGACCAACCCGGTCAGCGGGCTCGAGCTGCGCCAGCGGTTCACCGTACGGGTGGCCTACAACACCGTGCGGATCCGTGCCGTGGCGCCGCCGGACTGGCAGGCCCGCCTGCGGGCCGGGGTCGCGGTCCGCATCGGCGTGCAGATCACCAACACCAGCAACCTTCCGCTCAGCTACTTCGCCGACGCCCGGCTCGCGGAGGTCGGTGAGATCCGCCTCGCCGAACTCTCCGGCGGCTCGGCCGCGGTCGCCGTCCCGACGCCCACCGCCAACCTGCCGTTCTGGCTCGTGCCGACGCAGACCACGCAGCTGTCGGTGACCGCGACGGCTGACCAGCCGGTCAGTCTCGATGTGTTCTACAGCTCCGGAAACCCGGAACGCTACCGGCCGCCGTCGGGCCGGTCCGCCGCAGTACGCATCGACGCCGCGCAACTCCCGCCCGGTCTGTGGGCGGCCGAGCTCGGCCCGCGCGGTCCGTTCGACCGCCCGGTGCGGCCCGGCGCAGCCATGGTGCGCGCGAGCGCGCGCGGCCGGCTCTTCGATCCGTCGGTCAGGTCGAGCACCGGGGACGTCTGGCTCGCGGGCCTGGCGGCACCCGGCGAGCTGGCCAGCGCGCGAACCGTCGGAGGCGCGACCTCGCAGCCGGCTCCCGTCACCATCGCGGCGCACCATCGGGCCACCATCACCGTGACGATCACGCCGGCTGCCGCCCCGGGAGCCGTGATCCGCGGTGATCTGTTTGTCGACACCTTCGACGACATCACCAACAGCGGCGACGAACTGGTCCGCATTCCATACGGCTACACCGCCGCTCCAGCCCCGTCGATCTAGGGCCTGGGCACGTGATTGGAGATCGAACCATGTGCGTATGCCCTAGATCGGCGGAAGGGTTGACATTGCGGCGGTTGCCGCATAGGCAGTGTTGAAACACCGCCTGTCTTGACACACCGCCTGTCTTGACGGACTGCGGGTGTCGACGTAGGGCCAAGGGGGGCACGGCATGGAACTCAATCTCGCCCGGCTGGCGGAGACGGCCCTCGACCGGCTGGGCGACCGGGCTTCGCTGTGGTTCGAAGGCACCTGGTACTCCTCGGGGGAGCTGCATCAGCGGTCCACCCGGGTCGCCCGTGGGCTGCGCGAACTCGGCATCGGGCCCGGCGACCGGGTGATTGTGATCATGGCCAACTGCCCCGAGGTCGGCATCGTGTACGCCGCCCTGTGGCGGGCCGGGGCCGTCGTCACGCCGGTTGTCTTCCTTGTCTCCACAGTGGAGCTACAGCACATTCTCGCCGACTCCGGCGCGGTCGCCGTGGTCACCTCCCCGGAGCTGCTGCCTCGGGTTCACGACGCGCTGGCCGACCGTAGCCTGCCGGTCGTCGTGGTCGGGGAGAACTTCGCCGAGTTGGAGAGCCACGAGCCGCTGCCGATCGTCGACCGGTCTCCCGACGACCTGGCGGCGCTCCTCTACACCGGCGGCACCACCGGGGCCAGCAAGGGTGTCCGGCTGACCCACGCCAACCTGTCGCACGCCGGTGCGTCCTCGCGGGCGGTCAGCCACGTGCCCGGCCTCACCCGCGCCATCACCGGCCTGCCGCTGTCGCACTCCTTCGGCCTGCTGGTGAGCGTTGGCGGGTACCACACCCCGGAGCCGACGTCGGCGGCCCTGCAGCGGTGGTTCGACCCGAAGTCGTGGTTGCAGATCGCGGCCGAGACGCGGGCGCAGACCACCGCCGTCGTGCCCTCGATGCTCGCGATGATGCTCGCCTTCCCGGTGGAGGAGTACGACCTGTCCGACCTCACGTTCGTCTTTTCCGGCGCGGCCCCGCTGGCCCGAGCCATCGCCGAGGAGTTCGAGCGCCGGGTGCCGTCGGCGACCGTCCTCGAGGGGTACGGGTGTACCGAGACCGGCGGCATCATCAGCAGTACACCGCCGCTGGCCCCCCGGCCGGGTACGGTCGGCCGGGCGGTGCCGGGGGTGGAGATCCGGATCGTCGGGGCCGATGGCGCCGACGTGCCAACCGGCGAGGACGGCGAGATCGTGGTCCGCGGGCCGAATGTGATGCCGTCCTACTGGGACGGTCCGGGGCTCGTGGACGGCTGGTTCCACACCGGCGACCTCGGCCGGCTGGACCCGGACGGCTACCTCACCATCGTCGACCGGATCAAGGACCTCATTATCCGCGGCGGGTACAACGTCTACCCGCGCGACGTGGAGGACGTGCTGCTGCAGCACCCGGGGGTTTCGATGGCGGCGGTGGTGGGCCGGCCGGACCCGCGCCTCGGCGAGGAGGTCGTCGCGTTCGTCTCGCTGGCCCACGGCGCCACGGTCGCGGCCACCGACCTGGTCGCGTTCGCCAAGGAGCGGCTGTCGGCGAACAAGTACCCGCGCGAAGTTCACATCGTGGACGCGATCCCGCTCACCTCGGTCGGCAAGCTCGACCGCAAACGCCTACGCATCGCCCCGTCGATCTAGGGCTTGGGCCCACGATTGGAGATCAATCCACGTGAATAGGCCCTAGATCGGCGGGGGAGGACGGGTCAGGAGGTGGACGGGTCAGGAGGTGAGGGTGTAGTGCCAGGCGCTGAGGGTGTCGCCGTCGCCGCAGGCGATCGTGTCGGCATTGGCCAGGCACTGGCTGAACGATGACCACCGGGTGGCCTCGCCGAGGCGGGCCACGGTCCCGTGCTGCACGTCCAGCAGTCCGAGCTCGGCCCGGGCCGACTCCTGGACCTGCGCCACCACGGCGAAGCGCTCGTAGGCGGCGGCGTCCACCGCGCGCCAGCCGATCTCCACCGAGCTCGCCCGGCCGTCCGCCGTGGTGACGATCGCGAGGCTCTCCCCGAACTCCGAGACCAGCGCGCGACCGGTAGGCCCGGGGCGCACCTGGGTGCCGCTGACCCGGACCGTGGTGAGACCGGTGCGCGGGTCGACGATGAACACCGCCCGGTTGGTGACCAGGCACAGGTTGGGTTGGCAGGCCAACGGCTCGGCGTTGGTCAGCGGCGGCACCACCCGCCACTGGGGCGCCAGCGTGCCCGGGTCGTACGCCGACAGGCCCACCACGCCACCACTCTGGGTGCTGACCACCACGGAATCGGCCAGCGCCAACGCGTACGTGGTCCGGCTCGGCGCGGTGAGGCCGCGGCGTGCCCGGGTCGCCCCGGTGCGCAGATCCCAGATCTCCAGCGCGCCCCGGGATGAGCTGACCAGCATCCAGTCGGTTCCCGGTGGCAGGCCGGCGATGCCGGTGGCGCCCACCCGGACGCCGGGCAGCGACCAGCTGCCGCGGGGCTCGATCCGCCTGGTCCAGAGGACCGAGCGGGTACGCAGGTCGCGGGCGGTGACCAGGTGGGCCCACCGGGGACCGGTCGCGGCCGAGCCCGGCTCTGGTGGCACCCTCAGATCGCGATCGACGGTGATGGCGAGCGTGCCGGCGAGGTAGACCAGCGGAAGTGCGGCGGTCGGGTAGCTCAGCACGCCGAGGCTGCCGGCAGCCGTGGTGACCGCGCCGTCCGCGTCGGTCGGCGGAAATATGGTGGTGAAGACCGGATGCGCCGATGCGTACACCTGCGCCAGCGGCCCGCGCAGCGGCAGACTCCAGGTCACGTCGCGCGAGCGCGGGTCGTGGGCGGAGAGCAACACCTCATTCGGGTTGGTCGTGTCCAGGGTGTAGAGCGTGTCGGCGGTGAGCCAGAAGAACCCGGTGCTGGTCGACGCCCGCCAGGACAGGATCAGACGTGGCAGGGGGAAGGCGCCCGGTCCGGTCAGCACGAGCAGGACACCCAGGCCGAGGAAGAGGGCCACGACTATCGGATGGCGTTCGCGCGACAGCGGCTGCGGTGGGGCCGGGGTCCACGGCGCCGAGACATCGATGACCGCTACGGGCACGAGACCAGTGTGCGCCTGACCGGCGCCGCTGGCGAGACCCGGCGCCGGTCCGGGGGTACCGCCGCGACCGTCCACTGTGGGACCTGTCGGCCTGTCCGGCGGAGGTGGGTCCGCCCGGCACCGGCCCGGGCAGCGGGCTGGCCAGGGTAGATTGCCCTGCAACCGCCGCCCGGCGGCCCGAGGGGCGCACGAACGGAGCCGGAGATGACCGAGCCGGACAGGGCGATCGAGGCCATCCCGCAGCAGGCCCGGGTGGTGGTCGTCGGTGGCGGGGTGATCGGCACCTCGGTCGCCTACCACCTGGCCCACCTGGGTTGGACCGACGTCGTGCTGCTGGAGCGGGACCGGCTGACCTCGGGTACGACCTGGCACGCGGCCGGGCTCATGGTCACCTTCGGCTCGACCTCACAGACCTCAACCGAGATGCGGACCTACACCCGCGACCTGTACGGGCGACTCGAGGCCGAGACTGGCCTCGCCACCGGTTTCCGGCCGGTCGGGTTCATCGAGGTCGCTGCGGACGAGGGCCGACTGCAGGAGTACCGGCGGGTGTCGGCGTTCAACCGCCTCTGCGGGGTCGAGGTCGAGGAGATCTCGCCCGGTGAGGTCAAGGAGCTCTTCCCGCTGGCCCGCACCGACGACCTGCTCGCCGGCTTCTACGTGCGGGCCGACGGGCGGGTCAACCCGGTCGATGTCACCATGTCGCTGGCGAAGGGGGCCCGGATGCGCGGCGTGCGCATCGTTGAGGGCCTGCCCGTACTCGACGTGCTCAGCCATCGGGGAGCGGTTACCGGCGTACGGACGGCCCGCGGCGACATCGAGGCCGAGTACGTGGTCAACTGCGCCGGCATGTGGGCCCGCCAGCTCGGCGAACGGTCCGGCGTGAGCATCCCGCTGCAGGCCGCGGAGCACTACTACCTGCTCACCGAACCCGTCGACGGGGTTGACTCGTCGCTGCCGGTGCTGGAGGACCCGGGCTCGTACGGGTACTTCCGCGAGGAGGGCGGCGGCCTGATGCTGGGCCTCTTCGAGGCGGTATGCGCGCCGTGGCGGGTCGACGCCATCCCGGAGACGTTCTCGTTCGGCACCCTCCCGCCCGACTGGGACCGGATGTCGCCGTACCTGCACCAGGCCATGCAGCGGGTCCCGGTCTCGGCCGAGGTCGGCATCCGGACCTTCTTCTGCGGCCCCGAGAGCTTCACCCCGGATCTGGCGCCGGTCGTCGGAGAGGCGCCGGAGCTGCGCAACTATTACGTGGCGGCCGGGCTGAACTCCATCGGCATCCTCACCGGCGGCGGGATCGGTCGGGCGCTGGCGCACTGGATCGTCGATGGGCGCCCCGACATCGACGTCACCGGCATGAACATCGACCGGCTGCACGCGTACCAGGGCAACCCCGAGTACCGGGCCAGCCGTACGGTCGAGTCGCTCGGCATGGTCTACGCCTGCCACTACCCGAACCGGTCGATGCGCACCGCCCGCGGCGCCAAGCTCTCCCCTCTGCACCACCGCCTGGTCGAGCAGCGGGCCTGGTTCCGCGACGTGAGCGGATGGGAGGGCGCGGACTGGTACGCCCCCGCCGGCGTCGAACCGGACGGCGGGACGCTCTCCTGGGGTCGGCCGAGCTGGTTCGACTGGTGGGGCGAGGAGCATCGCGCGGCCCGCGAGGGGGTGATCGCGATGGACATGTCCTTCATGTCGAAGTTCCTCGTCCAGGGTCGCGACGCCGGACCGGTGCTGGACTGGGTCAGTGCCAACCGGGTCGACGGTGAGCCCGGCATCATCACCTACACCCAGTGGCTCAACGACGGCGGCACGCTCGAGGCGGACCTGACCGTCACCAAGCTGGGTGACGAGCGGTACTGGGTGGTCGCCTCGGACACCGCCCACCGCCATGCGCTGACCTGGCTAGGACGTCACATCGGCGACGCGCATGCGTTCGTCACCGATGTGAGCTCGGCCTACGCGCAGATCAACGTGCAGGGGCCGCGCTCGCGCGAGGTGCTGGCCGCGCTGACCACACAGGACATGTCCGACGCCGCGTTCGGCTTCCGCACCGCCCGCGAGATCGACATCGGGTTCGCCCGGGTGCTCTGCATCCGCATCACCTACCTCGGCGAGCTGGGCTACGAGCTGTACATTCCGGCGGAGCAGGCGCTGCACGTCTACGACCGGCTGCTGGCGGCCGGCCGCCCGGCCGGACTGCGCCACGCCGGACTCAAGGCGCTGTCGAGCCTGCGGATGGAGAAGGGCTACCGCGACTACGGGCACGACATCGACAACACCGACTCGGTGCTGGAGGCCGGACTGGGCTTCGCGGTCGCGCTGGACAAGCCGTTCCTGGGCCGCGAGGCGGTACTGGCGAAGAAGGCGGCCGGCCCGCTGACCCGGCGGCTGGTGCAGGTGCTGCTGACCGACCCCGAGCCGCTGATGTTCCACGCCGAGGTGGTCCGCCGCGACGGCCGACCGGTCGGGTACGTGCGGGCCGCGTCCTACGGCTTCACCCTCGGCGGCGCGATCGGGCTGGCCATGGTGGAGGCCGATGCCGCAGTGGACCAGTCCTGGCTGGACAGTGGCGAGTGGACGGTGGAGATCGGCGCCGCGACGTACCCGGCGAGGGTGTCGCTGCGCCCGCTCTACGATCCGACCAACGCCCGCGTACGCATGTGAGCCCGGGCCGCGCCGCGCCGGCCCGCCGCGGACTCCGGCTCCGGCTGCGTGTTAGCAAGGGCACCCTGTTACCGTTTTCAGTTGTAAAGGGTGCCCCTGCAAACCCGCGGCGGCGGGGTCAGGCGCCGCCGGGGCGGGGGCGGGGCAGCCGTACGTCCAGATCGGGCACCGGGTAGCCGAGGGCCTCCAGTCGTCCGGCGATCTCCGCCATCGGACGATGGATCTTGTAGGCCGCGGCGAGCAGGTGCGCCATCGATACCCGCTGCGTCGGGTCCAGCCAGGGCCGCGCGGCGTCGAGGTCGCGGCTGGCCACGATGAGGTCGACCGACTGGATGACGGCCGTCTCCGCCCGGTCCACGTCGGCGTCGACCGGGAAGCCCAGCTGGCGCAGCCGGGCGGCGATCTCGCGGACCGGCCGGTGGGTGCGCCGGGACGCGTGCAGCAGGTGCGGCAGGAAGATCCGCTCGTCCAGCGGCAGCCACGGGTCGGAGCCGTCCAGGTCGCGGCTCATGATGACCAGGTCCTCGCGGGTCAGCTGCTCGGTCGTCAGGTCGCCGAGCTTGTTGCCGATGGTGTAGCCGAAGACCGTCAGCCGGGCGGCGATATCGTGGATGTCCCGGCCGGTCACCCGGGCCGCCCGCAGCACGTGCAGCGCCGGCACCGGTTGGGCCACGTCCAGCCAGGGATGCATACCGTCGAGGTCCACGCTGGTCATGATGGCGTCGTCCGGGTCGAGCGCATCCACGAGCAGTTGGTCGGGGTCGGCCGCGACGTCGTAGCCGAGCCGGTTCAGCCGGGACGCCACCGTCCCCGCCGGTTGACTGGTGACTTCGGCCGCCCGCAGCAGGTGCATGGTGGAGACCGGTCGCGCGGGGTCGAGCCAGGTCGGGTTGCCACTGAGCTCCCGGCTGGCGATCACCAGGTCCGACGGCGTCAGCTCGAGATCGCCGTCGGGCAGGCGGCCGAGCGTGAATCCGAACGAGCTCAGCCGCGCGGCCACCAGCGGCACCGGCCGACCGGTTCGCTCGGCCGCGCGCACCAGGTGCACCGGCGCCACCATCTCGGCCGGATCCAGCCACGGCGCGACGCTGTCGAGGTCCCGGCTGAGCAGGACGAGATCGTCCGCTTCGGTGTGCAACGATTCGCACCCGGGGGCGAGCGGGAAGCCGAGCGCGGCCAGCCGGGCGGCGACCACGCTGGCGTCGGCCGCGATCCGGTTGGCGGCCCGGACGACGTGGATCAGGCTCACCGGTTCGGCCGGGTCCAGCCACGGGTGTGACGCGTCCAGGTCGCGGCTGGTGATGACGAGGTCGTTCGGTTCCAGCATCTCGACCGGGAGCGCCGTCACGTCGACATCGATGGTGTATCCGACGCCGCGCAACCGGGCGACCACGTCGGGCACCGGCCGCGATGTGCGGTGAGCCGCCTTGAGCAGGTACGGCAAGGTCACCGGGGTCGCGGTGTCCAACCACGGCCGGGTGCCGTCGGCATCACGGCTCATGAGCACCAGATCGTCCGGGTCGGCGCCGACACTCTCGTGACCGACCGCGACGGTATGTCCGAGCGCCTCCAGCCGGTTCGCGATCTCGCTGGCGCTGCGGCCGATCCGCCGGGCTGCCCGCACCAGGTGCGCCAGCGCCACGATATCCGTCGGGTCCAGCCACGGCGCGGCGGCGTCCACATCGGCGCTGAGCATGAGGGCGTCGGAGGGCCGGGCCCGCACGGCGCGGTGCCAGTCCGGCCCGCCCGCGAGCAGCTTGTGATAGCAGCCGGCGGCCACCAGTGCGGTCAGCCGCCACTCGACCAGCTCGTCCGGCCCGGCCAGGATCGCCCCGTCCGGGGCGAAGCAGCCGGCCACCGAGGCGTCGACCGTGTCGCCGCTCAGGTCCCAGTACCGGTACCCGGCGGCGAGCGCGCGTTCGAAGATGACGTCGGCGATGAGCGGGCGGTAATGCGCGAAGCTGTACAGCCAGGGGTAGGTGAGCACGGCCGGGCCCGCCTCGGCCAGCGACGCGATCGCCTCCCACAACAGCCGCTCCAGGTCCTCCTCCCGGTACGCCAGGATCTTCGTGCGGTCGACCGAGAGCCGCGGTGCCAGTTCGCGGCTCAGATTCACCACGGCACCGGAGAACTCCCGGCCGGCCCACAGCCCATCGGCGAGGATCGCCCCCTCACCGGTGCACCACCAGACGCCCGCGTGCGTGTCGGCGACGATGCCGGCGCCGGGCCCCGCCTTGCCGGCCGCCTGGGCCGGCGCGGTCGCCTCGGACAGCTCACCGGGGCGCCAGGCGTGCTGGTCGGTGCCGTACCGGGCCCCGGTGTGGAAGTCGGCAACCCATAAGACCCGGCGCAGGGTGTCCACACAGGACACAGGTGCCACCCCGGCGCGCAGGTGCAGCCGGACGGTGGTGCCGGCATCGGTGCCCGGTCCGAGTTCGCGGATGCGGAACAGGCTGCCTGGCCCGGCGATGGAGACCCGCAGGCGCGGACCGGGCTGGCCGTCGCGGCCGAGTCGGCAGGTGTCCACTGTGATCTCGTCGGCGAGCATGAAGTACGACAGCACGCCGATGCCGAAGCGGCTGTTGGGAAACAGGTGCACCGGCGGGTCCAGTCGCGCCCACTCCGCCTGCTCCTCCAGGAACTCCGGCAGGTCACCGAGGCGAATGCCGGCCTGCGAGAAGACCTCGCTGAGCTCACGCATGCCCATGCCGATGCCGTTGTCGATGCAGTCCAGGTACGCCCGGCCGTCGGTGTCCACGCCCTGCTCGAAGCGGATCTCGCCGGCCCAGGTGCTGGCCAGGTCGCGGGTGCGGCGCAGGTAGGTGGTGCGGGCCTCGCGGTAGCGGCAGGCGTCCAGCGCGTTCTGGTAGAGCTCGCGGATGGCCAGGGCCGGGTCGCCGTAGAGCTGCTCGCCCATGAGCAGCTCCTGCACCCGGTCCTCGGCCAGACGGAAGCGAACCCCGGCCGAGTGGTACGCGCGGACACCGTCCACATCGGCCGGACGGAGACCGTCGGTGGTGACGTGGGTCGGCAGGTGGCGCAGGATGGCCAGCCCTCCGCCGCCGACCGCGGCCCGCTGCATCTCGGTGAGCGTCTGGTTGAACGCGTCGACATGGGCGCGCAGGGCGACCTCCACCGCCGGGTGCGGGCAGGCCGCGAAGAGCACCAGCGACGTGCCCCGCCGCTCCCACCGGGCGTCGCGGGCGGTCGAGCGCAGCCCGTCCGCGGTGACCGGGTCGGCGATGCCGAGATGCTCGCCGATGACCTCGGGCAGCGCCACCGCCTCAATCGCCATCGCGCGCGCGGTCACCAGCAGGTAACCAACGATCCGCTCGCGGACCCCGTCGGGCGCGAGGGTCACCAGCGCCGCCGACCGGTCGGTACGGCCGAGGAAACCGGGGTCGGCCCGCAGCGCCCACAGCAGCTCGGTGAGGCGAGCCGGGGCGAACACGTCCGCGGCGTCGACCTCGGTGGGCAGCAGGTCGAGCAGGATTCCCGGCTGGTACGCGGCCGGCTGCCGGCCCAGCCACCGGTGCAGCAGCCACCAGCCGATCTCCTCGGCGGCGTCCCGCCGGCCGAGGGCGACGGCGGCCAGCGCCCGCCGGTAGGGCTGCGGGTAGCTCTGGGCGAACCGTTCGAAGGCCGCCCGGTCACTGCTCGCGTCCTGCGACGGGGTCAGATCGTGCGGTCCGACCGCGCGCTCCTGTCCGGCCAGGGTCGACCACAGCGTGTCGTACAGGAACGGCACCGCCAGCAGCAACGCAGCCTCGGCCGCGGCGAGGGTCGCCTCCTCCGGCACCCCGGCGACCAGCCAGCCGACCCGCTCGGTGCAGCGCACGGCGAAGGAGAGGTCCTGCCACGGGTCGTCGGCGAGTCGGAACAGCCCGGCGCGGCGGCTGGCCGCGAGCCGACTGACCAGGTCGACCGTCTGGCGCCGTACCACGGCCAACCGCGGGTCGTCGACGGCGCGCTGCCACAGCGGATGGCCGGCCACCACCTCGGGCCAGTGGTCCAGGTCCATGGTCAGGACGGGCCAGCCGCCCGGGGGGGTGTGCACGCCTCGCCTCGCTTCGCGGGTCCTGATCCGGCCGCGCCCGACCGGTGCTGGCGAACATACCCACCCGCGGCAACCGCCGGCCAACCGGTAAACCTGTGATGGCGCTGATGGCCGTTGGGGTACGCGGGCACCGGGGACGTAAGGTTCGCGCGTGGAGGCTGTGCTGACCCCGCCGGCCGTGCCCACCTGGCGGGTCCTGCTGACCTATCTGCGGCCACACCGGGCGGCGCTGCTCGGCGGCGGGGCGCTGAGCCTGGTCACCGGTGCCACCGGTCTGGCCCTGCCGCTGGTGGCCCGCGAGCTGATCGGCGAGCTTGCCGCCCGGCGTCCGGTGACCGGGGCGCTGATGCTGCTCACCGGGCTGGTGCTGGCCAACGCCGCGATCGGGGCGATCGGCGGGTACGTGCTGGCGCGCACGGCCGAGTCGGTGGTGCTGACCGCCCGCCGGGGACTGGTCGGTCGGCTGTTGCGGCTGCGGGTCGAGGCGGTGGACCGCAGCGAGCCCGGCGACCTCATGTCCCGGGTCACCGCCGACACCACGCTGCTGCGGGAGGTGACCACCTCCTCGCTCGTCGGCGGCGTGACCGGAGCGCTCACGCTGGTCGCCACCGTGGTGATGATGCTGCTGACCGACGCCGTCCTGCTCGGCGTGACGGTGCTGGCGTTGGCCCTGGCCGGCACCGTGATCGGCCTGGTCGTGCCCCGGATCAACCGGGCGGCCAAGCGGGCGCAGGAGTCCGTCGGCCAGATGGGCGCGGCCCTGGAGCGGATGTTCGGCGCGGTGCGGATGGTGAAGGCGTCCGGCGCCGAGGAGCGCGAGGGCGAGCGGGTGCGGGGTGCGGCCACCCTCGCCTGGCGCGAGAGCGTGCGGGCGGCGAAGTGGTCGGCGCTCGCCGGCAACATGGCCGGGGTCGCCGCCCAGGTCGCGTTCCTCGCGGTGCTCAGCGTGGGCGGCGCGCGGGTGGCCGCCGGCGCCATCTCGGTCGGCACCCTGGTGGCGTTCCTGCTCTATGTGTTCTATCTGATGGCGCCGATCGGAACCCTGGTACGGGCGCTGACCCAGTATCCGGTCGGGGCGGCGGCGGTGGCCCGGATCCAGGAGGCGCAACGGCTGCCGGTCGAGCCGGCCGAAGAGGAGCCGGCACCAGCGGCGCAGCCGGCGGCCGGGCCGTTGGCTGAGCCGGCCGCGGTCACCTTCGAGCAGGTGCACTTCCGGTACCGGCCCGAGCTGCCCGAGGTGCACCGGGGGGTGAGCTTCGACATTCCCGCCCGCGGGATGACCGCGTTCGTCGGCCCATCCGGTGCCGGGAAGACCACGGTGTTCTCGCTGATCGAGCGCTTCTACGAGGCGGACTCGGGCCTGGTGGCGGTCGACGGCGTCGACGTGCGCCGGTGGCCGATCAGCGGGCTGCGGGCCAGCATCGGCTACGTCGAGCAGGACGCGTCGGTGCTCTCCGGCACGCTGCGGGAGAACCTGCTCTACGGCGCTCCGCACGCCAGCGCGGCGCAGCTGGCCGACGCGGTCCGCACGGCCCGCCTCGACGGCCTGCTCGCCTCGCTGCCGGAAGGGCTGGAGACCCAGGTCGGGCACCGGGGGACGAAGCTGTCCGGTGGTGAGCGTCAGCGGGTGGCGATCGCCCGCGCCCTGCTGCGGCGCCCGCGGTTGCTGTTGCTGGACGAGGCCACCTCGCAGCTGGACGCGGTCAACGAGGCGGCCCTGCGGGCCACGGTCGCGGACGTGGCCCAGACCACCACCGTGCTCGTGATCGCCCACCGACTCTCCACGGTCACCATGGCCGACCGGATCGTGGTGATGGACGGCGGCCGGGTGCGGGCGGTCGGCACCCACGCTGACTTGATCACCTTCGACGACCTGTACGCCGAGCTCGCCGCCACCCAGTTCCTGGTGCCGGCCTGACCGGGCCCGTCTGACCGGGCCCGCCTGACCGGGCCCGCCTGACCGGGGCGCGGCCCGCGGGCCGCGGCGATCGGGGAGACTGGGCGTGGCGAATCAGGCCGTCGCTGTCCACGATCCGGGAGGTGAAGGTGGCGGGGGTGCCGCTCGTCGGATCCGCAAGGCGATGGCTCTGGGTGACCGGTGCGGCGAGCACCGCGGTGGCGCTGCTCGTGCTCACCGCGGTGTTGGCCCCCTGGGGGCCGAAGATGATCGACCTCGACGTGTACCGGACCGGGGCGGCGACGCTGCTCGGCGGTCGGGATCTCTACGGGGTGGTCGACGCCGGCACCGGGCTGCCGTTCACCTATCCGATCTTCGCCGCGGTGGTCTTCGTACCACTCGCGCTGCTGCCGCTGGCGGTGGCCCGCGTGGTGATCACACTGCTCACCCTGGCCGGGCTGGTGGTGATCTGCCAGCTCGCGCTGCGCCTCGGGTGGCGGCGGACCGGAGCCGGCGCGGTCGCGGTGAGCATCGCGGTGGCCGCGCTCGCGGTCAGCGCCCATCCGGTGCTCGACACGATCCTCTTCGGACAGATCAACGTGATCCTGGTCGCCCTGGTGCTGGTCGACATCGTCCTGGTCACCGGCCGCGGTCGGGGCGTGCTGGTCGGCCTGGCCGCGGGGATCAAGCTCACCCCCGGTCTGTTCATCCTCTACTACCTGGTCACCGGGGATCGCCGGGCCGCCCGGACCGCCGCGGTCAGCGCCGCCGCCACGGTGCTCGTCGGCTTTGCCGTGCAGCCGGGGCCGGCCTGGGCGTTCTGGACCCGGTACGTGTTCGACCCGGCGCGTACCGGCAATGTCACCTACGCCGGCAACCAGTCGTTGCTGGCGCTGACCGCGCGGCTGCTGCGGGTGGAGCACCCGCCGGCCGTGCTGGTGGACGCGCTCACCGTCGCCGTCGTCGGGGCGGCGCTGGTGCTGGCCCGGCGGCTGCACCGGGCCGGCGATGCTCTGGCCGCGGTCTGCGCGGTCGCCGCCGGCGCGCTGCTCGCCTCGCCCATCTCCTGGAGCCATCACTGGGTCTGGTTCCTGCCGGCCGCGTTCGCGGTGGCCGCCTGGATCCGGCGTACCGGTGGGGGATGGCGGTGGTGGCTGCTCGGCCTGGCGGTCGCAGTGATGTGGTCGGGCCCGATGCGCTTCACGCCCACCAACGGCCTGCGCGAGCTGCACCACAACCCGGCCCAGCAGGTGGTGGCGAACAGCTTCAGCCTGCTGGCACTGGGCTATCTCGCCTGGGCCTGGTACCTGACCGGCCCGCGGGCGCGGCGGCGACCGGCGCTACGACGCGGAGTTCGTGGCGGCGAGGATGTCGACCACGAAGCGCAGCGCACCGGCGGTCGGGCCGGTGGCCCCGGAGCCGTAGGCGAGGTCGGCGGGGATGTCCAGCTGCACCCGGCTGCCGATCTTCACCCCGACCAACCCCTGATCCCAGCCCTTGATGACGGCACCGGTGCCGATCGGGAATGAGGCCGGCTCTCCGGTCTTCCACGACGAGTCGAACTCCTCGCCGGTCTGGTAGTTCACCCCGACGTAGTTGACCTGGATCGTCTCACCGGCGGTCACCGCCGGTCCGGTGCCCTCGACCAGGGTGGTCACCTTGAGCGTGGTCACGTCACCGGTGCCCTTGGTGACGGTCGGCTTGGTGGCCAGGGCGGCGGCGGTCGGCACGGTGATCGGGGTCGGGGTGGCGGTGCCGGCCGCGCCCGCGGTCGCCGGCGCGGGCGCGGAACGGCCGAAGACCCCGGTGGCGAAGAGGATGACGGCGAGCACGGCCAACCCGACCAGGACGGTGCCGGCGTTGCGCAGGAACAGCCGGCGACGCCGGGCAGCCGCCCGGGCGGCTGCTGCCTTCCGGCCCAGTTCGCGCCGTTCGGACTTGGACGGCATGCCGGCCGCGGCCTGTGCCGCACGGTGCCGGTCCCGGACCCGGTTGCTCACGGTGCTTGCCTTTCGTTCGTGCTGCGGGGCTCGCACCCGCTCGCTCCTCGCGCTCACGGTGCTTGCCTTTCGTTCGCGCTGCGGGCTCGCACCCGCTCGCTCCTCGCGCTCACGGTGCTTGCCTTTCGTTCGTGCTGCGGGGCTCGCACCCGCTCGCTCCTCGCGCTCACGGTGCTTGCCTTTCGTTCGTGCTGCGGGGCTCGCACCCGCTCGCTCCTCGCGCTCACGGTGCTTGCCTTTCGTTCGCGCTGCGGGCTCGCACCCGCTCGCTCCTCGCGCTCACGGTGCTTGCCTTTCGTTCGTGCTGCGGGGCTCGCACCCGCTCGCTCCTCGCGCTCACGGTGCTTGCCTTTTTCGCTCTCGCCGGAAACCGGTTGGAGCCTATCCGGTCACGCTGGGTGCCGGCGAGCTGGCTCGTCGCCGCCCTGCGGCGACCACGATGCACCGGAGTCGTCGCTGCCAGCCAGCGTCGACCAGGCACGACGTCGCCGCCAGCCGGCGACGAGCAGGCAGGCCAGCAGGCCGAGCACGGTCGCTCCGGTGATCCAGACTCCCGGTCCGGCCCACGGCTGGGGGTAGTAGAAGCGCACCGTGTGATGACCCGCGCTCAACGGCACCGCGGCGAAGGCGTGATCGGCGGGCACCAGGGTCGCGTCGGCGCCGTCGACGCTGACCCGCCAGCCGGTCTGGATGGCATCGGCGAGCACCAGGTAGCCGGCACCCTGGGCCTGCACGTCCAGCACGAACTGCTGCAGCCCGTCGGCGACCCAGGTCACGGTGGCCGGCCGGCCCTGCGCCGGCGGCCCGGCGGCGTCGAGAATCACCTCGTCGGGGTTCAGCCGGCCGGACGCGAGCAGCGCCACCCGTTTCGCCGGGTCCGCAACCACCTGGGTCGCCGAGGCCCAGCGGGCGCGCGCCAGCGCGGTCGTCCGCTGGTAGATCACCGACTCAGCCGCGTAGACCAGGCGGAGGCCGTCGGGGGCCGGGACCACCGCCGCCAGCGCCGGCCGCCCATTGTGGGTCGCGAGGCGCACCGGGTCGATCCCGGTGATCGTGACAGTGGCGGTGAGCGGGGTGCCCGGCGCGATCTGCTCACCCGCGAGCGCCACGATCCAGGGCTGGCCGGTGGCGGCGGCGGGATCGGTCCGCGCACCCGAGACGAGCTCCCGGTGGGCGGCGTCGGTGACGCTCACCCGGGCCGCCATCGGTCGGGTGTCGCCGGCGGCGTCCAGCACCAGCCCCACCCCGCGTACCGGACCCGCCGCCGGCAGCGTCGCGGTGATGCTCTGTCCGGGCCGCAGCGTGACCGGCGGGCCGTTGATCGATTCGGACGCCATCGACCCGAACGGGCGTACCTGCGGCGGGACGACGTAGTAGTCGACCGCGGCCCGGTCCAGCACCGGGCTGCGGGCGGCTGCACCCGCGACCGGTGGGCTGACGATCGCGGTCGGCGGGATGGCGAACTGCTCGCCCGGCAACGCCTGCGCCAGCTCGGCCACCCGCTGGTCGAGCAGCCCGTGCCCATGCAGGCTGCGCAGTTCGGCGGTGACGTCGACGCTGCCGAAGATGGCGCCGTCGGCGCCGTAGTAGCGCTCGTGGCCCAGGTGCGCGGCGAGGTAGGCCTGGGTCGGGTTGGCGGGGTAGAAGGTGTCCCGGTCGGTGCGCGGGTAGTAGTTGGCCACCCAGGCCAGCGACTGGCCCGCGATGAGCAGCGGGAGCAGCCCGGCCGCCGCCGGGCGCAGCCACCGCCAGCGCCCGGTGCGCGGGCGTCCCCACCACAGCCAGGCGACGGCGGCGCCGGCGACCAGCATGATCGCCACGCCGACCGCCAGCCGGGCGGTGAGGAACGAGAGCGCGTCCGCACCGCCGCCGGTGCGTTTGGGTTGGGCGGTCGCGGCCACCCGCCGGCCGAGGACGTAGAGCGCGATACCGGCCGCGACGAGGGCGCCCCACACGCTGTAGCCGTACCACTGCCGGCGAGTAGTCACGTGCTCTGGCCGTCGGCGCCGGACCACCTCGAAGCCGACCGCCGCCAGCACCGCCAGCAGGAAGCCGAGCACGCTACGGGCCCGGCCGATGAAGTTGTCGGCGAAGAGGAAGGAGGTGTGCTGCAGCAGCCACAGCGGTGGGCCGCCGAGATAGATCACGACCGTCCACAGTGCGGCGCCGGAGACGACGAGCCACCACGCACCCCGCGGCAGCAGGGCCCGGGCCCGACCGGCGAGGGCGATGGCGGTCACCACCAGCACCAGGGCGGCCGCGCCCAGGTAGGACTCGGCGTCGATGAGCTCCAGGCCGCCGAAGTAGTTCGGCGGCTGGGCCGGGTTCACCGTCCCGAACGCGTACGGGGCGATCGTGGTGAGCAGCGCCGAGGCCGGGATGATCTGGGTGAGGTCCTGGGTGCGGTCGGCGAGGTGGACCGTGGGCATGTACTGCAGCCAGGGCACCAGCTGCCAGGCGACCAGCCCGATCCCGGCGATCAGCCCCGCCGTGGCCGCGGCGATCCCGGTGACGATGCGCGGCCAGTGCCGGGGCCACGCCCGGCCCTCCTGGGCGAGCAGCCGGCCGACCACGTAGATCCCGGCGGTGACCAGGGCGTAGCCGGTCACGGCCGGAAAGCCGCCCAGCAGCATGCCGGCCACCGGCAGGCTGAGCAGCGCGATCTCCCGGAGTCGGGGACGGGCGACCACACCCTCGGCGGCCCAGAAGAGAGCCGGGATGAGCGCCGCCACGCGGGTCTGCGGCCAACCCGTCCAGACCACCATGAAGGCGCTGCCGGCGAAGACCAGCCCACCCAGCCAGGCCGCCGGTTTGCCCAGCCGCAGCCGGCGCAGGAACAGGTACATCCCGCCGATCGCGCAGATGAGCTCGAGCAGCTTCACGTAGGCCGGCGCGAGCCACCCGGGCAGCAGCCAGAACGGCGCCGAGAGGGGCGACGCGACGGCGAAGTTCGGCGTGCTGCCCAGCGGGCCGCCGCCGAGCGGATACGGGTCCCAGGCGGCGAACGTGCCCGCGCGGGCGGCGTCGCCGAAGAGCATGGCGTTGGGCATCTGGGCGTCGACCAGGTCGCGCTGGTACTGGGTCTGCACGGTGACGCCGTTGAGCACGTCCCGGTAGCCGCTGTAGGTGGCCAGCGACTCGGTGTCGGCGAAGACCTTGAGGCCGAGCAGGGGCGAACCGATGCCGGCGAGCGCGAAGACCGCGGTGGCGACGACGACACAGACGGTCAGCGGATCGAAGCGCCGCCGGCGACCCACGGCAGCCTCCGGGGGGTCGGACACACCGGCCGCGGCGGCCGGGTCGGCGCCGTCGAGGCTATTGGCGGATACGCCTGGTTCGTCGGTTTTGGCGGTGGCGAGCCGGCGCAGCACCGGAAGCGCCGAGAGTCGCCCGGTGGACCGGTCGGGGCTCGGCCGGCGGGGCGGCGGGGGGAAGAGCCGCACCCGGAAGGTGAACCGGGCACTCCTGGGTGGGTCGCTCACCGCCGGCTCGGCGTTGGCTGGGAGTGCCCGGCGGGCCCGCGTCAACGGGGCCAACGGTGCGGCGATGCGCCGGGACCGTCGGCCCGGCCGATCCGGTCCGGCATCGTCAGCGGCGCCCACGTAGGCCCACCTTAGTTCTTTCCCGGTCAGCATGCATCTTGATCGATAGCCTCGAACGCCTCACTGCGTGTGAGGTGGGCAACACCATGTCTCCACTGTGGACATGCTAGCGGCTCGACCGGTACGCCCGGTGCCACCGCGCCGGCACCACGGATGCGATGCTGGGCTGGTGATCGAGGATGTGGACGCTGTCGTGGTCGGCCTCGGTGTCGGGGGCGAGGAGGTCGCCGGGCGGCTCGCCGAGGCCGGGCTCGCCGTGGTGGGCATCGAGAACCGGCTGGTCGGTGGCGAGTGCCCGTACTGGGGCTGCGTGCCGAGCAAGATGATGATCCGCGCGGGCAACCTGCTCGCCGAAGCACGCCGGGTCGACGGCATGGCCGGGCAGGCGGTACTCACGCCGCGGTGGGCGCCGGTGGCGGCGCGGATCCGGGACGAGGCCACCGACGGCTGGGATGACCGGGTCGCGGTCGAGCGGTTCGTCGGCAAGGGTGGCCGGTTCGTCCGCGGCCGCGGGACCCTGGTCGGCCCCGGTCAGGTCGCGGTCGGCGACCAGCTGTTCCGGGCGCGCCGTGCCGTGGTCATCGGTACCGGCACCGCACCATCGATACCGCCGATCGAAGGGCTGGCCGGCACGCCGTACTGGACCAACCGGGAGGCGATCGAGGTGGCGACGCTGCCGGCGTCCCTGGCGGTGCTCGGCGGCGGGTCGATCGGAGTGGAACTGGCCCAGGTGTTCGCCCGCTTCGGGGTCCGGGTGAGCGTGGTGGAGGCGTTGGACCGGCTGGTCGCGGGGGAGGAGCCGGAGGCGTCTGCCCTGGCCGCCGCCGCGCTGGCCCGGGACGGGGTGCAGGTGCGCACCGGGATCGCGGCGAGCCGGGTGGACCACGACGGTTCCCGGTTCACGCTAACGCTCGCCGACGGACCGGCCCACACCGCCGAGGCCCTCCTGGTGGCCACCGGCCGGCGGGTCGAGCTGGCCGGACTGGGCGTCGAGTCGATCGGGCTCGACCCGACCGCGCGGGCGCTGGACGTGGACGACCGGATGCGGCTGGCCGACCGGGTCTGGGCGGTCGGCGACGTGACCGGTCGCGGCGCCTTCACCCACGTGGCCATGTACCAGGCCGGCATCGCGGTCCGCGACATCCTCGGCCGGCCCGGGCCGCCGGCCGACTACCGCGCGTTGCCCCGGGTCACCTTCCTCGATCCGGAGATCGGTGCCGTCGGGCTCACCGAGCGGCAGGCTCGCGACCGCGGAATCACGGTCCACACCGGAGCGAGCACGGTCGCCAGCTCGGCCCGCGGCTGGATCCACAAGGCCGGCAACGAGGGCTTCATCAAGCTGGTCGCCGACGCCGAGCGCGGGATCCTGGTCGGCGCCACGTCGGCTGGGCCGTGCGGCGGCGAGGTGCTCTCGGCGCTCGCCGTCGCCGTCCACGCCGAGGTGCCGCTGGCCACGCTGAACACCATGATCTACGCGTACCCGACCTTCCACCGCGGCATCGAGGACGCCCTGCGCACCATCGCCGCCTGACGCGGGCGCAGGCGCGGCCGAGCCGCGCGGGCAGGGTCGGCGGACCTCAGGCGCAGGCGACGGTGCCGGAGACCCAGGCGGCGACGGCCTTGGGGCCCGCACCCGCGAGCGCGGTGACCCGCTGCGCGGTGAGGTCGTCGGTGGCCAGCCGGGACATCGTCCACGCGAGCGGGGCCGGCAGGCCGGGGGAGGTGAGCGGGCTGATGACCAGGAAACGCCCGCCGCCCTTGATGAGGTCGCAGCCGCTGGTCAGCCCGGGCACCGTGCCGTCGAAGGTGGCCGCCGCCTGCTGCTCCTCGGCCCGGTCGTCGAGCTGGTCGGGGCGGCCGCGGGTCAGCGGCGGGACCAGGCCCTCGACCGTGCGGCCGCGCTCGGTCGGCGGGGCCACCTGGGCGTAGTGGTTCTCCACCTCCAGGAAGACCGGCAGGATGCGGGCCTGGTCCGAATCGGCGTTGTGCTCGGCGATCAGCGGCGCCAGCCGGGGCCAGAGCGAGAGCAACATTCCGATGCCGGTGTCCTCGGCGTATCCGCCGTCCACGATCGCGGTGGAGGTGGCGTCGTGAGCCGGCTGGCCCGGGACGGTGGGATCCGCGCAGCTGTACAGCTGGCCGGAGGGCGACACGTAAGGAAAGCGGGCCGAGAGCAGCGCGGCGGTGGCCCGGGAGACGCTGGTCGGTTGGGCGCCGCCGGCGTCGCAGAGGAAGTCCAGCAGGTCCGAGGTGACCGCCGCGTCGGTCTGGCCCGGTCCGGTGCTCAGCGTGGCGCAGCCGACGCCGGCCTTGCGCGCCCCCGCCTCGGTCAGCCGCAGCCCGCTCACGTTGAGCCGGCAGCCGCTCTCCACCTGGGTGCCGGTGAGCAGCATCAGCGGAGAGCGACCGCCCAGGCCCCAGGTGCCGGCGAAGAAGTCCTGGTCCAGCCCGGTCACCGAGCGGATGAAGCCGTCCTCCAGCCGGCGCGCCCGGTCCTCGCCCCGGAACCCGATGAAAGCCCGGGCCAGGTCGGCGGTGAGCAGCCAGGTCAGCGGGTCGGTGAGGAAATCCGGCCGGCCGAGCTGCTCGTCGTACCAGGCCTTGGCACGGGTGGAGGTGACACCGGCCTCGTAGGAGAGCACGCCCAGGCTGCCGCCGGAGGCGCCACCCATGGCGAAGATCCGGTCTGCGGGGGCGGCGTCGCATCCGGGCACCCGGGCGGTGCGGTCCGGGCCGAACAGGTCGCTGAGGGTCGACGCGGTCCAGTACGCGGCCCGGGTGCCACCGCCGGGCGCGGCGACCAGGATGAGCGGCACCACCGCACCGGCGTGGCCGGCGCCGGCGCAGTTGCCGGCGACCCACTCGGCCAGGGCCGTGTGCAGGTCGACCCCGCCGCGTCCGGCGGTGCCGGTGAGTCCGGCCGGCAGCGTGCCTTGCCGGTGCACATCGTGGGCGGAGCCGTCGTTGAGCACGAAGCTGCCGCCGACCAGCGCGATCACCAGCAGGGTCGCCACCGGCAGCCGGGTGAACCCGAAGCCCAGCACGCCCGGCGGCGCCGAGTGCGTCTCCGACCAACGCTGGAACTCGCCGAGCACCAGCATGGCCAGCGCCAGGAAGGCGGCGACCACCAGGAACGCGGTCACCAGCGGCCAGTGCAGGACTGCGCCGAGCACGCTGCTCACGGTGATCACGAGGACCACGAGTCCGCCGACGATGTAGCGCGTCTCCAGCTGCTTGGGGGTCTCGTCGACCTCGCCGTCCCAGCGGCGCACCAGTGCGCAGAGGCCGACCGCGAGCACCGGGGCCACGATGATCGAGGCGGCGACGAACCCGATCGCGAGCAGGAAGACGTCGCTGTGCTGCTGGCCGGAGAGTGGCAGCACCACCATCACCTGTGCATACGCGGTCGCGGTGAGCATCAACACTGTGATCGGCGGGGCCACCGCGAGCGCGCGGGTGCTCCGGCGGACCGCGCGGACATCGTCGTCCTCGGGCTTGGCGGCGTCGGCACTGCGCCGCCGGGTGGCCGCCGCGGTCACCTCGGCCTGCGACGCGCCGGCGGTCAACGGGGTACGGAAGAGCCACCACCCGGCGATAAGAATGATCACCGCGAGCGCGGTGAACGCGTAGAGCTGGCGCCAGCCGAGCAGGCCACCGGCCGCGGTGAGCACCGCGAACACGATGAGGACCGGCGTCCAGGGCAGCCGGCTGGGTCGCTGGGTCTGGTCGGAGAGGACCACCCGGCGGGCGTAGAGCCAGGCCGCGAGACCCAGCAGGAGGCTACCGGCGAAGACCAGGACCGCGCCCCACAGGCTGGTAGCGTCGTCCACCCATCGGCGGGCCAGGTCGATTGCCTGCCCGGTGGGGTCGGCGAGCAGCAGGGCCAGGTAGAGGCCGACCGCCACCACGACGATGCGCAGCCGCCACAGCGCGCGGCTGGTACGCCGCGCCCAGACCACCAGCAGGCCGGTGTCGTGCAGCAGCACCACGAGCAGCACCAGCGCGCTGACGACGAGCACGAGCTTGGCCGTGGTCATGGCCCAGGAGAGCTGGATCAGCCAATCGGGCACCCCGACCCCGGCCACCGCGCGCTCCACCATGACCTGGCGCAGCGCGTTCTCGGTCGCGTCGGCGACGGCCGCGGCCACCGCCAGGATCGGGCCGCGACGCCAGTACGCCGTGCGCCGCAGCCGGTTACGGGTGGTGGGATCGCCGCCAGCCCCGGCTGGCAGGTGCAGCCGCACCCGCTGCCACAGCCGCACCAGCACGGTCGCGTACATGACCAGGAAGAGCGTGTCGACGATCGTGTATGCGCGGGCCGTCCACACGATGAGGTCGTGGGTGCGCGGGTCGGCCGAGGCGAGGGTCCAGGTCGCCAGCAGGCTCTGTGTGCGGTCGACCATCCCAGGGCCGAAGCCGCTGGCCAGTGACTCCATCGCGCCGAAGGTGCCGGTGGCGAGCTGAACCTGGTTGAGCAGGCCACCCAGGCTGCTCAGGATCAGGTAGAGGATCGCGCCGACCACGGCGAACGGGAGCACCGCCGGCAGGCGACGCGGTGGGGTGGGTGGCGCTGTCGTGGTCGCGGTCACGCGACACCTCCGCATCGATCGGCGTGCCCAGACGGTACCGCCGGGCCGCCGGGCGGGCACGCAGCCGGACGGCCAGTCTTGGATCAGGGCCGGGCTAGTCTCGGCGTCGTGGCACTGTCGGATGGGGCCCGGTTTGACACAAACCGTTGGGATGTGATCGTGGTCGGCGGCGGTCCGGCCGGACTGGCGGCCGCGCACGCCGCGGCCACCGCCGGTGCCGCGACCCTGGTCATCGAGAAGGCCGAGCATCCGCGGTACAAGACCTGCGGCGGTGGGCTGATCGGGCCGTCGCTCGCCGCGATCCCGGCCGGGGTGGCGGTGCCGGTCCGGGATCGGATCCACCGGGCCACCTTCACCCTGGATGGGCGCCGGGAGTTCACCCGCACCAGCACCGGGGAGCCGTTGGTGGCGATGGTGCGCCGGGATGAGTTCGACGACGCGCTGCGGGCGGCCGCCGTCGCCGCCGGCGCGAGCATCCGCCAACGGACCACCGTCCGCGCGCTCGAGCAACAGCCCGGTCAGTGCACGGTCCGCCTCGCCGGCGGCGAGGAGCTCGTTGCCGGTCACGTCGTGGGCGCCGACGGCTCGTCCGGGATCACCGCCCGCCATGTCGGTGTCTGCTACGACCAGGTGGACCTGGGTCTCGAGGTCGAGCTGCCGATCGGGGCCGACCGCCGGCCGCAGTGGCAGGGTCGGCTCCTGGTCGACTGGGGACCGCTGCCGGGCTCGTACGGGTGGGTGTTTCCCAAGGGCGACCTGCTCACGGTCGGCGTCATCGCGACCCGCGGACTCGGCGAGCCGACCCGGCGTTACCTGGCGAGCTTCCTGGACTCGTTGGGCCTGGCCGGAATCGCGGCGGAGCACGACTCGGGCCACCTCACCCGGTGCCGCAGCCTGGACTCCCCGCTGTACCGGGGCCGGGTGCTGGTGGCCGGCGACGCCGCCGGGCTGCTGGAACCGTGGACCCGGGAAGGGATCAGTTTCGCGCTGCGCTCCGGCACGCTCGCCGGGGCGGCGGCGGCGGGCGGGGACCTCGACGGGTACGTGGCGGCCGTGCAGCGCACCCTGGTGCCCGCGATGCGCGCCGGCACCCGGGTGCTGGCCGCCTTCTCCCGGCGGCCGGCGCTGTTCCACGCGGTGCTGGCGACCCCGCCGGGCTGGCGGTGGTTTCGCCGTTTCTGTCGCGGCGAGACCACCACCGATCAGGTCCTGCGCCATGCCCCGGTGCGGGCCGCGCTCGCCCTTGTCCGCTGACGCCGTTTTCTCGTCGATCTAGGGCTTAGGTACACAAATGGAGATCAAACCACGTGTCTAAGCCCTAGATCGACGAGAAATAGGGTCAGGCGGGGGTGAGCCAGAGGGCGCCGAGTGGGGGGACCCGCAGGGTGGCCGAGGCGGGCTGGCCGTGCCAGCCGTCGGCGCCGGCCACCACCCGGCCGAGGTTGCCGACCCCCGAGCCGCCGTACGGCTCGGCGTCGGTGTTGACGACCTCGCGCCAGGCCCCGGCGGCCGGCAGGCCCAGCCGGTATCCCTCATGCGGGACCGCGGCGAAGTTCACCACGCAGACCAGCGGCGCGCCGCCGTCGCCGGCGCGCCAGAACGCGAACGTGTTGTTCGCCGCGTCGTCCCCGACGATCCAGCCGAACCCGTCCGGGGTGGTGTCGCGCTGCCACAGCGCCGGGTGGTCCCGGTAGGCCGCGTTGAGGTCGCCCACCAGCCGGACCACCCCCTCGTGGGCCGGATCGTGGCGCAGCCCCCAGTCCATGCCCCGCTGTTCGCTCCACTCCTGCTCGTCGGCGAGTTCGCAGCCCATGAAGAGCAGTTGCTTGCCGGGAAAGGCCCACATGAAGGCGAGCAGCGCGCGCACGTTCGCCATCCGCTGCCAGGCGTCGCCGGGCATCTTGGCGGCGAGCGAGCGCTTGCCGTGCACCACCTCGTCGTGGCTGATCGGCAGCACGAAGTTCTCGCTCCAGGCGTAGACCGCCGCGAAGGTCATCTCGTTGTGGTGGTACTGGCGGTGGATCGGCTCCTTGGTCAGGTAGGTCAGGGTGTCGTGCATCCAGCCCATGTTCCATTTGAAGCCGAAGCCCAGCCCGCCGGCATCGGTGGGCCGGGTGACGCCGGTCCAGGCGGTCGACTCCTCGGCCACCATGAGCAGGCCCGGGTGGTGCTTGTAGACGGTCGCGTTGAGCTCCTGCATGAACCCGACCGCGTCCAGGTTCTCCCGTCCACCATGGACATTCGGGGTCCACTCGCCGTCCTCGCGGGAGTAGTCCAGGTAGAGCATCGACGCGACCGCGTCCACCCGCAGCCCGTCCACGTGGAACTCCGTCGCCCAGTAGAGCGCGTTCGCGACCAGGAAGTTGCGCACCTCGGGCCGGCCGTAGTCGAAGACGAACGTCCCCCAGTCGGGGTGCTCGCCCCGGTGGGGGTCCGCGTGCTCGTAGAGCGGCGTCCCGTCGAAGCGGCCCAGCGCGAACCCGTCCTTCGGGAAGTGGGCCGGCACCCAGTCCAGGATCACGCCGATGCCGGCCTGGTGCAGGCGGTCCACCAGGTTCCGGAAGCCGTCCGGGTCGCCGTAGCGGGCCGTGGGCGCGTAGTACCCGGTGACCTGGTATCCCCAGGAACCCCCGAACGGGTGCTCCATCACCGGCAGGAACTCCACATGGGTGAAGCCGAGCTCGCGCACGTACGCCGTGAGCTGGTCGGCCAACTCCACGTAGGACAGTCCCAGGCGCCACGAACCCAGGTGCACCTCGTAGATGCTCACCGGCTCGCGGTGGGGGGCGCCGGCCGAGCGCCGGGCGAGCCACTCGCGGTCGCCCCACTGGTAGCTCGACTCGTACACGATGGACGCGGTCCGGTCGGGCACCTCGGCGTAGGCGGCCAGCGGGTCGGCCTTCTCCCGCCAGATGCCGTCGCGACCCAGGATGCGGTACTTGTACCGCTGGCCAGCGGTCGCGTCGGGCACCAGCAGCTCCCACACGCCGCTGGCGCCCATCGAGCGCATCGGCCAGCCGTCATGCGGTCCCCAGCCGGTGAAGTCGCCGACCACCCGCACCCCCTGCGCCGAGGGGGCCCAGACCGCGAACGAGACGCCGTGCTCACGACGGTGGGCGCCGAGAACCGTCCACAGTCGCTCATGGCGCCCCTCCGCGATGAGCTGCAGGTCGAAGGCGCCCAGCGTGGGCAGGTGCCGGTACGGATCGTCGACCACGCGCCCGTCCACATCGAGGCGGTATCCGGTGACGCCGGTGGGCACCCGGGCCTCGAACACGCCCTCGTCCTGGATCCGGGCGGCCGGGTACCGCGAGCCGTCCACCAGCACCGCCACCTCGCCCGCACCGCGGCGCAGCGTGCGCACCACCGAGCCGTGCAGACCGAGCAGACCGTGCGGGTCGTGCACGTTGCCCGTGATGAGCTCGATCGTCATGTGGCTGCTCCATGGTGGGCGACGGTGAGGATGTGTGCCGGCTCGCCGTACGGTTCCAGCCGCACCGCGTTGTGCTGGCCCCAGACGAACGTCTCGCCGGTGAGCTCGTCGCGCACCTGGATCCGCTCGTGCCAGTCGAAGCCCAGCGCCGGCATGTCCAATGTGGTGTTGCCCCAGTGTGCGGTACGGGGGTCGAGCAGGCAGACCACCAGCACCGTGTTGGCCGGCGCGGTGTCGTCGAGGTGGGCCGGGTCGCGCTTGGACCAGCACAGCATCTGGTCGTTGTCGATGTCGTGGAAGCGCAGGTTGCGCAGCCAGTGCAGGGCCGGGTTGGCGCGCCGGATCTCGTTGAGCCGGGTGAGGAAGGGGGCGAGCGACTCGCCGGACCGCTCCGCCGCCGCCCATGCCCGCGGCCGCAACTGGTACTTCTCGTTGTCCTGGTACTCCTCGGCACCGGCGCGCGCGGTGTGCTCGTAGAGCTCGTAGCCGGCGTAGATGCCCCACGATGGCGAGAGCATGCTCGCCAGCACCGCTCTGATCTTGAACATCGGCGGGCCGCCGTGCTGCAGCGGCTCGGGCAGGATGTCGGGGGTGTTGGGCCAGAAGTTCGGTCGCATGTGGTCGGCCGCGGCCACCAGCTCCTCGCAGTACTCCCGCAGCTCGCGGGCGCTGTTGCGCCAGGTGAAGTAGGTGTAGGACTGGGTGAAACCGATGGTGCCCAGCCGGTGCATCACCGCCGGGCGGGTGAACGCCTCGGCGAGGAAGACGACGTCGGGGTGCTCCTGCTTCACCCGCCAGATCAGCCAGTGCCAGAACGCCACCGGCTTCGTGTGCGGGTTGTCCACCCGGAAGATCTTGACTCCTTGACCGATCCAGTGCCGGACCACCCGCAGGATCTCGGCTCGGATGCCCTCGGGGTCGTTGTCGAAGTTCAGCGGGTAGATGTCCTGGTACTTCTTCGGTGGGTTCTCGGCGTACGCGATGCTGCCGTCGGGCAGCGTGGTGAACCACTCAGGATGCTCGCTGACCCACGGATGGTCCGGCGCGCACTGCAGCGCCAGGTCCAGCGCCACCTCGAGCCCGGCCCGGGCCGCCGCCGCCACGAACGAACGGAAGTCCGCCGCCGTGCCCAGCTGTGGGTGGATCGCGTCGTGCCCGCCCTCGGCGGAGCCGATGGCCCACGGTGAGCCGACGTCGGTGGCCCGGGCGACCAGCGCGTTGTTGCGGCCCTTGCGGTTGACTGTCCCAATAGGATGGATGGGCGGCAGGTAGACCACGTCGAAACCCATCGCGGCGATGCCGGGCAGCCGCTTCGCGGCGGTGGCGAAGGTGCCGTGGCGCACCGGTGCGCCGTCCCGCGTCACGGCCGCGCCCTCGGAGCGCGGGAACATCTCGTACCAGGCCGAGAAGAGCGCGCGGGGCCGGTCGACCCAGATCGATGCCGGCGGCGTGGCCGTGACCAGCTCCCGCACCGGGTGCTCCCACAACAGCTCGGCCAGGTCGAAGGCGGGCGCCGTGCGGGCGGCCACCGGGAGCTTGCGGTTTCGCAGCGCGGTCGCGGCCGCGCTAACCTCGTCGGCGCGATCGGTTGGCACCAGCTTCGCCGCCGCGTCCAGGACGGCGGCCCCGATGGCCAGATCGTTGGCGAGGTCGCGGGCGCCCTGCCCGGCCTCGAGCTTCTTCGCCACCGCCTGCCGCCAGGTCAGGTACGGGTCGGCGAAGGCTTCGACGGCGAAGCTCCACTCGCCGAGCGCGTCCGGCCGGATGTTGGCCTGCCACCGGTCGGTGCCCTCCTGCGAGGTCATCCGGGTGAACGGACCCGCCGTGCCGTCCGGGCTCTGCCACACCACGTTGAGTCCGAGCGCGTCGTGGCCTTCCCGGAAGGAGACCGCTGAGATCGGCACCAGTTCACCGACGACGGCTTTGGCCGGGTAGGCGCCACCGTCGAGCACCGGCCTGACGTCGGTGATGGAGAACCGTCCGGTCATCACATCGTCATTCTGCCGTAAGGACCTGCCGGTACACCTCGAGCGTGCGCTCGGCGATGGCGTCCCAGGAGAAGTGTTCGATGGCCCGCTGCCGCCCGGCCCGGCCCATCGCCGCCGCCCGGTCGGGGTCGTCGAGCAGGTCGGTGAGTGCCGCCGCGAGGTCGGCCACGAACCGGTCCGGGTCGGCCGGCGTGCCGGTACCGTCGGCGGCCTGGACGATCGGCACCAGCCGGCCGGTGACGGTGTCGGCGACCACCTCCGGTATGCCGCCGGTGGCGGTGGCCACGACCGCGGTCTGGCACGCCATCGCCTCCAGGTTGACGATCCCCATCGGCTCGTAAATGGACGGGCAGACGAAGACCGTGCTGTGCGTCAGCACCTGGATCACCTCGTGCTTGGGCAGCATCTGCTGGATCCAGACCACACCGTCGCGCCGGCGGCACAGCTCGTCGGCGAGTGACTCCACCTCAGCCGCGATCTCCGGGGTGTCGGGCGCGCCGGCGAGCAGGAGCAGCTGAGCCCGCGCCGGCAACGCCCGGGCCGCCCGCAACAGGTAGGGCAGGCCCTTCTGCCGGGTGATCCGGCCGACGTAGGTCACGCACGGCCGGCGCGGGTCGATCCCGAGCCGGGCCACCACATCCGTGCCCTGGTCCGGGGCGTACTCGGTGGTGTCGATTCCGTTGTGGACGACGTGTACCCGCGCCGGCGCCAGCGCCGGATACGCGGCGAGGACATCGCGGCGCATGCCCGCCGACACCGCGATGACCGCGTCGGCGGATTCCATCGCCGTCTGCTCGCACCACGACGAGAGCGCGTACCCGCCGCCGAGCTGCTCGGCCTTCCACGGGCGCAGCGGCTCCAGGCTGTGTGCGGTCAGCACGTGCGGGACCCCGTGCAGCAGCTTGGCCAGGTGGCCGGCCAGGTTCGCGTACCAGGTGTGGCTGTGCACCAGGTCGGCACCGGCAACGGCGGCCGCCATCCGCAGGTCGACCCCGAGTGTGCGCAGCGCAGGGTTGGCTCGGGCCAGCCCCGGCGGTTGCGGGTAGGCGGTCACGCCGCGCTCCGAGCGCTTGCGGCCGAAGCAGCGCACCCGCACGTCCAGGTGGCCGCGCAGGCTGCGGACCAGGTACTCCACGTGGACGCCGGCGCCGCCGTAGACCTCCGGCGGGTACTCGCGGGTGAGCATGTCCACGCGCAGGGCCACGCCCGCAGACTAGTACCGCCAACTCCGGCGTAGCGCTGGTGCGGTGCTGGTTAGATCGTTAGCGTCAGGTTCATGGCCGCTACCAAGGTCCTGGCGATCGTGCTCGCCGGCGGCGAGGGCAAGCGCCTGATGCCTCTCACCGCCGACCGGGCCAAGCCCGCGGTGCCGTTCGGTGGCCTGTACCGGATGGTCGACTTCGCGCTGTCCAACCTGGTCAACGGCGGCTACCTCAAGATCGTGGTACTCACCCAGTACAAGTCGCACTCGCTGGACCGCCACATCACCAAGACCTGGCGGATGTCTAACCTGCTGGGCAACTACATCACCCCGGTGCCGGCCCAGCAGCGGCTCGGCCCCCGTTGGTTTGCCGGCTCGGCGGATGCCATCTACCAGAGCCTCAACCTGGTCAACGACGAGCGGCCCGAGTACATCATGGTCTTCGGTGCCGACCACATCTACCGCATGGATCCGTCGCAGATGGTCGAGCACCACATCGATTCCGGGGCCGGGGTCACCGTTGCCGGCATCCGCCAACCGCTGGCCGAGGCCGACCAGTTCGGGGTCATCGAGGTGGCCGAGGACGGCCGGCGGATCAGAGCGTTCCGGGAGAAGCCCACCGACGCCGTCGGCCTGGCCGACTCGCCGGCGGAGGTGTACGCCTCCATGGGCAACTACGTCTTCACCTCGGACGCGCTGCTGGCGGCCCTGGCCACGGATGCGGAGAACCCGCTGAGCAAGCACGACATGGGCGGCAACATCATCCCCACGCTGGTCGAGGGCGGCGAGGCCGCCGTCTACGACTTCCGCGACAACAACGTGCCCGGCAGCACCGACCGCGACCGCGGCTACTGGCGCGACGTGGGAACGTTGGACTCCTTCTACGGGGCCCACATGGACCTCATCGCGATCCATCCGGTCTTCAACCTGTACAACTACGACTGGCCCATCTACACGGAGAACCGGCCGTGGCCGCCGGCGAAGTTCGTGCACGGCTGGCAGGAGCGGCTCGGCCGGGCGATCGGCTCGATGGTCTCGCCGGGCGCCGTGATCTCGGGCTCGCTGGTGGAGAACTCGGTGGTCTCGCCGAACGTGCGGGTACACTCCTGGGCCACGGTCGACGGCTCGGTGCTCATGGAGGGCGTGGACATCGGCCGCCATGCCGTGGTCCGCAACGCCATCCTGGACAAGAACGTGGTGGTTCCCGAGGGCGCCGAGATCGGCATCGACCCGGAGCGCGACCGGTCCCGCTTCACCGTCTCCGAGGGCGGGATCGTCGTCATCGGCAAGGGCCAGGTCGTCGACCCCTGACTCGCGTTGATCTAGGGCGTATGCACATACTTTGATCTCCAATCATGTGCGCACGCCCTAGATCGGCGAGGGGGTGGGGTCAGCTGCCGCGGCGGGTGCGCAGTTCGGGGTCGTGCGGCAGGTTGACCAGGTTGGTCACCCAGTCAATGTGCTCCAGCTCCCGCTTGCGTAGCCCGTCCTTGGTGCGCCCGCCCCGGCTGCGCCCGGAGCGCCGGCTCGCCTTTCCGGTTCCGGGGCCCGGGCCGGTCGACTTGGCGCCGGAGGCTGGACTCGTCGGGGTGCGCGACTCGGTCTTGGCCCGCGCCGCCTGCGCGTCCCGGTCGGCCTGCGCCTTCGCCTCGGCGCGGGCGCGGGCGTCGGCCTGGGCCCGGGCCTTCGCCTGGGCCCGGGACTGGCGTTCGGCCTCGGCGAGCGCCGCGGCGGCCGCGTCCGCCTTCGCGGCTTCTTGAGCCTTGGCCGCCGCTTTGGCGGCGTCCCGACCCGCTGGCCGGGCCGCGGTGGCCGGCTGGACGCGGGCCGGGGCCGGCCGAGCGGGGGCCGGCTGAGCGGGGGCCGGAGCCGGCTGTGCGCGGGCCGCGGCCGGGCGCGCCTTCGCCGCACCCCGGGCCTTCGCCTCCGCCGCCGCGCTCGCCTGCGCGTGCTGGCGCGCCTGCGCGCGGGCCCGGGCGTCAACCGGCTCGGCCTCGATGTAGTTCCCGGCTTCGATCCGCCGCGGCGGCTCGGCCCGGATGACCCGGGACTCCACCACCAGCGGCGGGCGACGCGGCTGCGGCTGGTAGATCCGGCCCGACCCTGGGGCGCCGGCGATGGCGAGCGGGGCTCCGCCGGCCGCGGCGCCGACCACGGTCCCGGTCAGCGGGCCGGTCAGGGCGGGCGTCGTGGTCAGGTACCCGTGCCGGCGAGGTCCGCGGGCGGCTGCGATCGCGGCGGAGACACCGAGGCCGACCACCGCGGCGAGGACGGCGGCGAGGTACGGCGCCATCTGAGCGGAGTCGTCGTTGCCCAGTCCGGGACCGGCCACGATATAGGTGGTCGCGATCAGCGCCGGGCCGGCGAAGCCGGAGACCGCGATGCCCAACCGGTTCGCGCCGACCCAGCGCGCGCCCGCACTGACCAGGGCGCTGAGCGCGGCGGCGACCCCGACCATGAAGTACGGGCCGAACCACCACTCGCGGGACGAGACCAGCGACGGCACATCGATCACGGCGAGACGGGGCGCCCGAACCGGCTGGTTCTTGCCGAGCGCGAGCACGACCGAGGCGATGCCGCACATCCACACCCAGGCCACGCTGGCGGCGAGCCCGGCGCCGACCGCGGTGGCGGCCAGGGCGCAGAAGGCGAGCACCATGCCGATCGCCAAGCCGATCGCGCTCGTGATGGCCAGCGCCGTCTCGGCCGGGCCGGCCGCCGCGACGTTGGCGGCATGCGCGGGCACCCAGATCAGCGGGTAGGCGGACGCCGCACCGAGCCCGGCGGCGATGGTGGCACTGAGCCGGGCCGCGGCCAGCGCGACCGGTCCGCGGGCGGCCGAGACCGCGGCCCGGATGCGATAGCTCGCCGACCGGCGGGCCGGCACCTGTCGGGTCACAATGGACAGTCGACGCCGGATGCTGCGGCGGCCGATGGCGGCACCGCCCAGCACGGCCGCGGCGAAGATGAGCACCAGCCAAGCGGTCAGCCGGTGGTGTCCGTCGGCGCTCGACGAGCGGACGTACGCCCCGACATCGATGATCGACATTGCCTGTCCGACGCCGAGCTGTGCCGCTGCGATGAGCGCCGCGCCGACGAAGGAGGTGGCGACGAGCTTGAGCCAGGTGCCTTTTGTCACGCGGGCAAGCGTACGAGGTGAGCCTGGCATCAGCCACGGGTCGGCCCGACTTTCGGTGGTCTCAGCGCCTGTGCCCGACCCGTGCCGGCGGGGCCGGCGGCATTCGCGCGCTGCACGGTACGCTGCGCTGCGTGACGATCGAGCAGACGGTAGAGCCCGGCGCGGTAGGCCTCGACCAGGGGAGATTGGCAATTCTCGATAGTCATTTCGCCCGCTATGTCGATGATGGCCGGCTTGCCGGATGGCAGCTCGTGGTCACCCGGCGTGGTGAGGTAGCCCACGCGTCGACCTACGGCCGGGCGGACATGGAGTCCGGCGCGCCGGTCACGACGGACACCCTGTGGCGCCTGTACTCGATGACGAAGCCGATCACGTCGGTGGCCGCGATGATGCTCTGGGAGGAGGGTCGGTTCGAGCTCACCGACGAGATCAGCCGTTGGCTGCCGGAGTTCGCCGAGCCGCGGGTCTTCGACAGGGGATCGGCGCTGCGGCCGTACACGGTACCGGCGACCGAGCCGATCAGGATCTGGCACCTGCTGACCCATACCGCCGGCCTGAGCTACGGGTTCCTGCACACCTCGGTCGTGGATGCGCTCTACCGGGCCGCCGGGTACGACGTGGCCATGCCGCGCGGCGTCGACCTGGCCGCGGCCTGCCGGACCTGGGCCGGGCTGCCCCTGCTCTATCAACCCGGCACCGCCTGGGGGTACTCGGTCGCCACCGATGTGCTCGGTCGCCTCGTCGAGGTCGTCTGCCGGCAGAGCCTGGCCGAGGTCTTCGCCGAGCGCATCCTCGCCCCGCTGGGCATGGCCGACACCCGCTGGTGGGTCGATCCGGTGGACGAATCGCGATTCGCGGCGCTCTACGTGCCCAACCCGGCGACCGGCCAGGTGCTGCGGATGGACGCCCTCGGCGCCGCGCACCTGGAGAAGCCGGAGCTCCTCTCCGGTGGCGGCGGGCTGATCTCCACCGCGCAGGACTACCACCGGTTCACCCAGATGCTGCTGGGTGAGGGCGAGCTTGGCGACACCCGGCTGCTGGGCAGTCGCACGGTGCGCTTCATGACCCGAAACCACCTGCCCGGCGGCCGCGACCTGGCCGACCTGTCCACCGGTGGCTTCGCCGAGACCACGCTCGAGGGCGTCGGGTTCGGGCTCGGCTTCGCCGTGGTCCGCGATCCGGTGCCGGCCCGGGTGCCGGTCACCGAAGGCTCCTACTACTGGGGCGGCGCGGCGAGCACGGCCTTCTGGATCGATCCGCGCGAAGAGCTCACCGTGATGTTCTTCACCCAGCTGCTGCCCTCCAGCACCTACCCGCTGCGCCCGCAGTTGCGCCAACTGGTCTACAGCGCCCTGGTGCCGTGATCGGGATCATCGCGTACCGGACCGGCAACGCGCGCAGTGTCCAGTACGCGTTGTCGCGCCTGGGTCAGCGCAGCCGGCTGCTGGAGCGGCCCGAGCAGGCCGGCGACATCGAGCGGTTCGTGCTGCCCGGCGTCGGGTCGGCCGGGGTCACCATGGCGTCGTTGCGCGCGGCCGGGTGGCCGGAGTTCCTGCAGCGGCGGGTCCGTGGGGACGGGGCCCCGTTCCTGGGGGTCTGCGTCGGTCTGCAGGTGCTCTTCGAGCACAGCGAGGAGGAGGACGCCGGCTGCCTCGGGTGGTTGCCCGGGCAGGTGGTGGCCTTCCGCCCGGACCGGGTCCGGGTGCCCCAGATGGGGTGGAATGAGGTCCGCCGGCGCGGCACCCATCCGTTCACCGCCGACCTGCCGTCGCCGGCCCACTTCTACTTCGTGAACTCCTACTACGCGGTCCCGGACCGCCCGCAGGACGTCGCCGGTGTCACCGGCTACGGGCTCGAGTTCGCCTCGGTGGTGGCCCGGGGCAACGTCATGGCCACCCAGTTCCACGTGGAGAAGAGCGGGCCCCTCGGGTTGGCGCTGCTGGGGCGGTTCGCCACCATGCCGGTCGCGGCGCTGGCATGCTGACCCGCCGGCTCATCGCCTGCTTCGACGTGATCGAGGGCATGGTGACCAAGGCGCGCCAGTTTCAGGACAACGTGCTCGTCGGCGACGTGCGCGCGGTGGCCGAGGCGGTCTACGCCGACCAGATCGACGAGATCATCTTCTACGACATCACCGCCAGCGCCCAGCGCCGGGCGTTGGATCTGGACGCGGTACGGGCGGTGGCCGCGCACGTCTTCGTCCCGCTGACCGTCGGCGGCGGTATCCGATCGGTCGCCGACATGCACCGGGCGCTCGACGCGGGGGCCGAGAAGGTCAGCGTGGACTCGATGGCGGTACGCGACCCGGAGCTGATCCGGCAGGGTTCGCGGGAGTTCGGCCGCCAGTGTGTGGTGCTCAGCACCCAGGTCAAGCGGGTGGCCCCGACCGCGTCGATCCCCAGCGGGTACGAGGTGGCCATCGACGGGGCCCGGGTGATGACCGGGATGGACGCCGTGGACTGGGTCCGCCGAGCCGAGCAGCTGGGTGCCGGCGAGATCTGCGTGAACAGCATCGACCAGGACGGCACCCACGCCGGCTACGACCTCGAGATCACCGGCCGGGTGGCCGCGGCGGTCAACGTCCCGGTCATCGCCTCCGGCGGCGCCGGCACCGCCGAGCACGTCGCCGCGGCCTTCGCCGCCGGTGCCGGCGCGGCCATCGTCAGCTCCCTGCTCTACTCGCCGCGGCTGGCCCGCACCGTAGGCGTAGCGGAGCTCAAGCGGGATCTGGCGGAGCGCTTCGGCGTGGCGGTCCGGCCCTACCTGTGATCCAGGCACCGAGACGGCGCAACAGCTCGTCCGGCGCCGCGTTCTCCGCGTGGCCGTACCCGGGCTCGATCCACAGCTCCTTGGGCTGGTTGGCCGCGGCGTACAGGGCCTGGCCGTGCTCGACCGGGAAGTACCGGTCAGCGTCGCCGTGCACAACCAGGAGCGGAACCGGCGCGATCTGGCCGACCACCCGGTCCGGCGGCTCGGGAATCGGGTGCCAGCCGTCCGGCGCGATCCGGGTGCCCAGCGCCACCCGGCCAACCAGGCGGCCCAACCGGCGTTCGACGACCCAGTGCACCCGCCGCATCGGCACGGTGCCGCGGTAGTACCACCGGCTGGGCCCGCTCACCGCTGCGACCGCCGCCACCCCGCCGACCAGGCCGCCGTGGCGGACCACCACCGAGGCGCCCATGGAGAACCCGAGTGTCGCCACCCGTTGGTAGCCGAGCTCCCGCGCCCACACGACCGCGGCCTGCAGGTCGAGCACCTCCCGGTCGCCGACCGTGCTCCACCCGCCCGAGCGGCCGTGCCCGCGGAAGTCGAAGGTGATCACACCGGCCTGCTCGCTCAACACCCGGGCCACCCGGCGCACCGACGGGCGCCGCCACGCGCCGGTGAAGCCGTGGGCCACCACGATGGCCAGGTCCGCCGGGCCGGGGCCGCGATCGTGCGCGGCGTCGATGCGCACGCCATCGCTGGTCAGCAGGCCGGCGACGGCCGGCTCGCCCTCAATGATCGTCATGGCTCAGTCGACATCCGTGTAGTGCTCGACGTGCGGGGGTTGGGCGAAGTACGGGCCGATCAACCCCCGCCAGCGGGTGAACCGATCGGTAGCCCGGAAGTTGTCCAGGTGCGCCTGGACCGAGTCCCACTCGACCAGCAGCACGAAACGCGTGCGGGTCTCCACGCCGCGGGTCATCCGGTAGGACCGGACCCCGGGCGTCCCGGCCAGGATCGGGCGCGCCTGCTGGTACGCGGCCTCGAACGCGCCCTCCTGACCTGGCTGGACGTCGATGAGGGCGACCTCAAGAACCATGCCGGCAGCGTGCCACGGGCCCGTTGACGCACCCTGGCCCGGGGTGCCCGCCGTGGCGAAACCGGCCCAGCCCTTCCCGCGATGACGCTTCATGAGCAACAATGGGCGCACCACATGGGAGGGGAGTATTCCCTCGCAGCGGCGTCGTCAGCACGGCCGGTCCCCGCATCCGCGGACGACGGCCCGGTGCCGCTGGTCGTCGGGTGCGCCCGGCGGCGGGAGAGACCTCCGCTGAACTGCCTCGGCGACGCTCGGCGTCCCGCGGCTGGTGTCTGCGGAGGTTCCTGGGATGAATGTCCCGGTCTGGGTATGGGTGGCCACGCTCGTCGGCGTCGGCGTCGCGCTCACCATCGACCTGCTGATCGTCGGGCGGCGGCCACACGAGCCGACGATGGCCGAGTCGAGCCTGTGGGTCGCGGTCTACGTCAGCCTGGCCGTCGTGTTCGGACTCGGGGTCTGGCTCTTCGCCGGGCCCGACTACGGTGCCCAGTTCGCCGCGGGCTGGGTCACCGAGTACAGCCTGTCGGTGGACAACCTCTTCGTCTTTGTGATTATTATGGCCCGGTTCGGGGTACCCCGGCCGTACCAGCAGAAGGTCCTGCTCACCGGCATCGTGGTCGCCCTGGTCATGCGGGGAGCGTTCATTGCGGCCGGGGTCGCCCTGATCCACCAGTTCGTCTGGGTGTTCTACCTGTTCGGGGCGTTCCTGCTGTACACAGCGGCCCGGCTGGTCCGGGGACCGGTCGGGGGTGAGGTCGCCTACCACGAGAACCGGATCATCCGGTGGAGCCGGGCGGTGCTGCCGATCGCGGACAGCTACGACGGGGCCCGGCTGACCACGACCGTGGGTGACCGGCGCCGGTTCGCGTTCACCCCGCTCCTGGTCGTGATGATCGCGATCGGCACCACCGACCTGGTCTTCGCGCTCGACTCGATTCCAGCGATCTTCGGCCTGACCACCGAGGGGTACCTGGTCTTCACCGCGAACGTCTTCGCCCTGATGGGTCTGCGCCAGCTCTACTTCCTGCTCGGCGGCCTGCTCGACCGGCTGAAGTACCTCTCGGTCGGACTCTCGATCGTGTTGGCGTTCATCGGCGTCAAGTTGGTCGCCGAGGCGTTGCACAGCAACAACGTGCCGTTCATCAACGGGGGCGAGCCGGTCGGTTGGGCGCCGCACATCCCGATCTGGCTCTCGCTGGCGGTGATCCTGGTGACCCTGGTGGTGACCACGGTGGCGAGTCTGGTCAGCACCCGCCGCGACGTACGGCGCGCCGTCGACGCCGGCGGCTGAGCGTCAGGCCGTGCCGACCCGGTGGATCGCGATGAGGTTGGCCGCCCGGTCGCCGGCCAGTTCCTCCCAGACCACCCGGCCCTGGACGTCGCAGGCGTGCAGGATCTCCCGCCCCCGTCCGATCGAGCCGCTGGCGACGAAACCCACGTGCTCGACCTCGTCGCCCGGTCCGGTGAAAAAGAGCAGGTCACCGGGGCGCTCCTGGCCGGCCGGGACCGGTTCGGTGGCCGCGAACTGGTCCGGTGCGTCGCGCGGCAAACTGACCCCGAACCGGCGCCAGGCCAGGTGCACCAGGCCGGCACTGTCCACGCCGTACGCGCAGGTACCGCCCCACAGGTGCGGCACGTCGCGCAGCCGGTCGGCCCAGGCGAGCACCTCGGCCGGATCCTCCGGCGGGGTCGGCGGCACCGCGGCGACGTCGTCCTCGATCGCCCAGGCCGGTTCGAAACGGCCCGGGACCGCCACCGGGACCCAGCCGTCGTGCGGCGCGCCAAGGGCAATCAGCCGGGTGCCGAAGGTGACCCCGGGTACCGCCAGCGCGGCGTCCGGGTCGTCCCGCAGCGCGGTCGCGGTCGCGGTGACCACATGCCAGACCCCGGTACGGTCGGCGACCTCGGTCCGGTCGCGGTGCCGCGCG
Source organism: uncultured Actinomycetota bacterium (assembly GCA_963753485.1). GTDB lineage: Bacteria > Actinomycetota > Actinomycetes > Mycobacteriales > Micromonosporaceae > CAWDLX01. The sequence goes on from CAVWCL010000003.1 coordinate 313,095, forward strand.
GCCACCCGGACCCCGGCGGCGTGGATGCCGTCCAAGGTGGAGAGCTGGTCGGCCGGCACCCAACCCGGGTACCCGGCCTCGTCGCGGGCGCTGGGCTGGCCGAGGGCGACGACGTGCGCCCACGCCTCGCGCACCTCGAGCACCCGCACCCGCTCGCCGAGCAGCAGCTGCGACAGTGCCCGACCGCGCAGGTCGTCCCGGTCCTCGGTGGTCATCGCCTCGACCCAGTCGCGTGGCCGCGCCGGTACGCCGAGGGCGGGCTCGTCGACCGGGCGTACCCGGTCCGGGCCGGCCCACAGCGTCGCCACCGCGACGCCGACCACCGCGTCGTTGCCGGGCGTCAGCGTCGGCTCGCTGCCGGCCAGCAGAGACCCCAGGCTCACCACTGCTTTCCTCTCGTGTCCGCAGCGATCGCACCCTACGCAGCGAGCAGCCTATGCGCTCGGGGTCGGGGCCGTACACCCGGCTGGTGCGCCGTCGATCTGCGCATCCGGCCCGTCCTCCTCGGTTGCTGTATCCGACGCCCCCGGATGCGCTACGGTTCCGGCCGCGGGCTCTGGCGGAGAGGGGTACGTGGTGACACTGCGCTTGACGAACGCGCCCAACGCCCGGGACCTGGGTGGGTGGCCCGCGGCCGACGGGCGGACGGTGCGCACCGGCGTGCTGTACCGGGCCAACGCCCTGAGCCGGCTCAGCGACGAGGACGTGGCGGCGCTGGCCCAGCTGCGGCTGGCGTGCGTGATCGACTTTCGGTCCGCCCGCGAGCTGGAGATGGTCGGACCGGACCGGCTGGGCCCGAAGCCGCCGGCCCGGTTGGTCTCGCTGCCGATCGCCGATCCGGACAACGAGCTCTTCGCCGCGGTGACCGCGATGATCCGTGGGCGGGGCGTGGTCGAGGCCGCCGCCTCGGTCGATGGCCGGCCGGCCCTCGCCGATCATCCGGCGCTGGACGGGCACGTCCAGATCGACCCGGACCGGCTGCACGCCGAGATGCTGCGGGCGTACCGGTGGCTGGCCACCGCCCAGCCGGCCCGCCAGGCCTTCGGCGCGGCGCTTCGCCTCATCGCCGCTCCCGACGCGTTGCCGTTGCTGTTTCACTGCACGGCCGGAAAGGACCGAACCGGCTGGCTCGCCGCCGTGATCCTCTCCGCGCTCGGGGTCGATCGGGCCGGTGTCGTCGAGGACTACCTGCGCACGACCGAACTCACCCGGTCGAGCATCGCGTTCGTCCTGGACCGCCTGCGCGGCCGGGTCGACGACCCGGCCGTCGTGCTGCCTCTGCTGGAGGCCCGGGAGGAGTACCTGATGGCGGCCCTCGCCGAGGTGACCCGGGAGTACGCCGACCTGGACGGCTATCTTCGCCGAGGCCTCGACCTCGACGACGCCACCCTGGCGGCGCTGCGCACGAACCTGCTCGCCTGACGGCCCCGGCCTCGCTCCTCGGCCCCAGCCACGTTGTCGGTCCCGGCGGGGTCAGCCGGGCGGGTCGAGGCGGTGGCGGTCGGCGAACGCGGCGGCGGCGATCCGGGCGACAAGCTGACATGACTCGTCACTGTGTAAATTCCTGGCCAGTGGCGTCGTCGTGCACACGGCGAGCACGAACGGCGCGGCGTCGTCGGGGTAGACCACCCCGGCCGCGTGCCGTACTCCGCTGATCCAGCCGTTCTTCAGGGCCACCGGCGTGCCGGCGGGCAGGCCGGCGGCGAGGTCGTCGCGGTAGCGCTGCCCGAGCAGGGTGTCGAGCATCGCCCGGCAGGCCGCCGGTGACGCCAGTCCCGCGCCGCCGGTGGCGGGCTCGACGCCCTTCTCGACGTCCCTCTCGGCGCTCTTCTCGGCGCCCTTCCTGGCGCTCTTCTCGGCGCCCGTCTTGGCGCCCCTCTTGGCGCCCAGCGCGATCGCACCGAGGAGGGCGGCCAGGTCGGCCGCGGTCACCACGTTGGTGAGGCCAGCCTCGGCGGCGGCCCGGTCCTCGATCCCCCGGCCGACCGCGCTGGCGGCGGCGCCGACCTGCTGCCACACCGTTGTTACGGCGGCCAGGCCGACCTGGGCCAGCACGAGGTTGCTGGCCAGGTTCGACGACCGCGTGATCATCCGTTCGGTGAGCCACCGCAGCGGTGCCGGGCCGCCGAGGTGTTGCCACACCGCGTCGTCGCTGTCGTGGTCGCGCCGGCATCGGTACGGCGGTCCGCCGGGCAGCGCGGAGACGAACTCGTTGCGTACCTCGATGGGGGTGTCCAGATCGAGCGTGCCGGCGTCGACCGACCGGTGCACCGCGGCCATGACAGGCACCTTCATCATGCTGGCCGCCTGGTGGACGGCGCCGGCCTCGCGGGCGTACGTCGCCGGCCGGCCGGGCGTGCCGAACCACACCGAGACCACGCCCGGCACCGACTGCAGCGTCGACTCGAGCGCTGACAGGTTTCCCATCGGCGCGACCGTACCCCGGCCCGGCCGATGCGGGATCATGGTGTCGTGCCCCTCGGAGTCGTCACGTCGGTCAGCCGCAGCCGTACCCACACGATGACCAAACCGCCGCAGGCCACGATCACGTTGGTGGCTGGTCTCGGGGTCGCCGGTGGCGCCCACCTCGGCGTCACCGTGAAGCACCGGTCCCGGGTGCCCGCGATCCGACCCAGCCCAACCTGCGCCAGGTGCACCTCATCCACGCCGAGCTGCACGACGAGTTGGCTGCGAACGGATTCGTGGTCGCGGCGGGGCAGATGGGCGAGAACGTGACCACCCGCGGGGTCGATCTGCTCGGCCTGCCGACCCCACTTGTTTGCCCACTTGTTTGCAGGGGCACCCCCTTATACAGAAAGCGATAACAGGGTGCCCTTGCTAACACGAGGCGGGGCGTGGGCACACGCGGGCGAGGCGTGGGCGCGTGGGTTCAGTCGCGGTGCTTGCGGCGGGCGGCCTCGCGACCGCGGACCGTCTGGTCGAGGACGACCTTGCGCAGGCGTACCGCGGCCGGGGTGACCTCGACGCACTCGTCCGCCCGGCAGAACTCCAGCGCCTGTTCCAGTGACAGGCGACGGGCCGGGATCAGCTTCTCCGTCTCCTCACTGGTCGACGCGCGCATGTTGGTGAGCTTCTTCTCCTTGGTGATGTTCACGTCCATGTCGTCGGCCCGGGAGTTCTCGCCGACGATCATCCCCTCGTAGACCTCGGTCGTGGGCTCGACGAACAGCGTGCCGCGCTCCTGAATGTTCAGCATCGCGAACGCGGTCACCACGCCGGCCCGGTCGGCGACGAGGGCGCCGGTGCCCCGGATCCGCAGGTCCCCGGACCACGGTTCGTAGGACTCGAAGACGTGGTGCAGGATACCGGTGCCGCGGGTGTCGGTGAGGAACTCGGTGCGGAAGCCGATGAGTCCGCGCGCCGGCACCAGCCACTCCATCCGGATCCAGCCGGTGCCGTGGTTGACCAGCTGCTCCAACCGTCCGCGTCGGGCGGCGAGCAGTTGGGTGATGGCGCCGAGGTACTCCTCCGGCGCGTCGATGGTGAGCCGCTCCACCGGCTCGCACAGCCGTCCGTCGATCACCTTCGTGACCACCTGCGGCTTGCCCACGGTCAGCTCGTACCGCTCGCGGCGCATCTGCTCGACCAGGATCGCCAGGGCCAGCTCGCCCCGACCCTGCACCTCCCAGGTGTCCGGCCGGTCGGTGGGAAAGACCCGCAGCGAGACGTTGCCGACCAGCTCCCGGTCGAGGCGGTCCTTCACCATGCGGGCGGTGACCTTGGTGCCCTTGGCCCGGCCGACCAGTGGGGAGGTATTGGTCCCGATGGTCAGCGAGATCGCGGGTTCGTCCACTGTGATCAGTGGTAGCGGGTGCGGATCGTCCGCGTCCGCGAGGGTCTCGCCGATCATGATTTCCGAGATGCCGGCGACCGCGATGATGTCGCCCGGGCCGGCGGAGTCCGCCGACCGCCGCTCCAGCCCGTCGGTGAGCAGGAGCTCGGAGATGCGTACCTTCTCCATACCCCCATCGGCCCGGCACCAGGCGACTGTCTGTCCTTTGCGGATGGTCCCCTGGCGTACCCGGCACAGCGCCAGCCGGCCGAGGAAGGGCGAGGCGTCGAGGTTGGTCACGTGCGCCTGCAACGGGGCCGAGTCCACGTAGGACGGCGGTGGGATGGTCTCGAGGAGGGTGGCGAAGAGCGGCTGCAGCGATGTCGAGTCGGTCGGCACCGAGCCGTCGGCCGGCTGGTGCCGCGAGGCCACGCCGTCGCGGGCGCAGGCGTAGAGGATCGGGAAGTCGATCTGGGCGTCGTCCGCGTCCAGGTCGAGGAAGAGCTCGTAGGTCTCGTTGACGACGTCCTTGATACGCGCGTCCGGCCGATCCACCTTGTTGATCACCAGAATGATCGGCAGCCGGGCCTTGAGTGCCTTGCGCAATACGAAACGGGTCTGGGGGAGCGGCCCTTCGCTCGCGTCCACCAGCAGGAGCACGCCGTCGACCATGGTGAGTCCGCGCTCCACCTCGCCGCCGAAGTCCGCGTGGCCCGGAGTGTCGATGATGTTGATGGTCACCGGCTCGGCTCCCGGCGGCCGGTAGTGCACCGCGGTGTTCTTGGCCAGGATCGTGATGCCCTTCTCCCGCTCCAGGTCACCCGAGTCGAGCACCCGGTCGGTCAGCGCGCCGCGGGAGCTGACCGCGCCCGACTGCCGAAGCATCGCGTCGACCAGCGTCGTTTTGCCGTGGTCGACGTGCGCGATGATCGCGACGTTGCGCAGATCGGAGCGGATCGGCATACCGCTATCGTCCCGGCCGGGCAGGGCGGTGCGCTGGCCGGGGTCGGCCAAGGTGAGCCCGGGCACCCGGTTGGTAGGTTCGACCGCGGCGGGGAGGGGGAGGCATGGCCGGGCAGGTCTGGTACCAACGCGCGCGGTCGGCCCTCACCGTCGGTGCCGCGGTCGCCCTGGTCGTCGGCCTGGGTGCGGTCGGCTGGGGGCTGGCGCGGGCGGACAATGCACCGGCACCCGCCGCGGCGCCACCCGAGCCGCCGGTGCCGGCGGGTGTCACCACACCGAGCGCGACCGCCGGCGTGCTCACCACCACCGCCGCGCGGGCGACGTCGATCCCGACGCGGCCCCGGCCGAAGCCGAGACCGACGCGCAAGCCGCCCGCGGCCCAACTGCCGCCGCCACCGCCGAAGCCGAAGCCGGACAGCCCGAGCTGCACCAAGCACCCGGGTCCGGACGCGCCGGCGAGCGAGGTCGCGGCTGCGCTGGCTGCGGCCGGCGCCGAGAACTACTGGCACGGCGTGGCTCCGCCGGCCGGCGCCGACCTGCCGGCCGACCTCAACGTGCCGGCTGACCTGATGGACGCGATCGCGTTCACCGAGAGCAGCTGGCGCTCGACGGTGGTCGCCTGCGACGGCGGCATCGGGCTCATGCAGCTGATGCCGGACAACGTGACCTTCCTCGACACCCGCTTCGGCCGTGACCTCGACGTGCACTCGGTCACCGGGAACACCCAGCTCGGCGCGGAGTACCTCGAGTGGCTCACGGTCTACTTCGGGCTGTACTACTACGGCGGCTCCTATGACCTGATGACCACGACCGGCCCGGTCGGCACCGGTGGCACCACGCTGGCGCTGCTCGATGTGGTGATCGCCGCCTACAACGTGGGCTTCCACGCGCTGGAGGACGAACACGGGACCGTGGATGCCAGCGATGACACGCTGTCGATCCCCAACCCGACCTACCTCGCCACGGTCAAGGCGAACCTCGCCGACTGCCCGTGTACGTGACGTCCTGACGTCCTGACGTCAACTGTCAGACTGCTTGCTGCGCTCCGTGCCGTGGGTGGTGCGCCGGCCACGCCGTACCGTCGCAGGGGTGAGCACCGCCCCCACCGCTGCACCCCTGGGTGACCTGATCGGCAGCGCCATCAGTACCGCCGCCGCCCGCGTCCTCGACCTGTCGCCGCCGCTCGCCCGTGAGGTGCGGGCGCGCCGGGGGATCGGGCTGCGCGCCCGCGATGGCGCCATCCTGCGCACCGACCACTACGCACCGGCGAGCACGCCCGCGCCGACCGTGCTGGTACGCACGCCGTACGGGCGGGGCGGGCTCAACGCCGTGGCCGCCCGGATGCTGGCCCAGCAAGGTTTTCACGTGGTGCTCTCCAGCTGCCGCGGAACCGGTGGTTCCGGCGGCTCTTTCGATCCGATGCGCCACGAACGCGACGACGGCCTCGACACGGTCGCCTGGTTGCGCCGCCAACCGTGGTTCACCGGACAGTTCGGCATGTTCGGGCCGAGCTATGTCGGCTACACCCAATGGGCCATCGCCGACACCCCGGAGCTGGCCGCCATGGCCACCGCCGTGACCGCGTCCCAGTTCCGCGATCCGACCTACGCCGGCGCGTCGTTCGCCCTGTACACGACCCTGGCCTGGGCGAACCTGCTGGAGGCGCAGCGGGGCCCGCGGCTGGCCGGGGCGCTGGAGCTGCTGCGCGGCCAACCGCGGCTGCGACGCGCACTCGCGCACCTGCCGCTGGCGGAGGCCGATGCGGTGGCCACCGGCACCGAGATCGCCTTCTTCCGGACCTGGCTCGAGCTGGCCGCCGGCAATCCGGCCGATGTCGATGCGTACTGGGACCAGACCCGCCACGACCACCTCGTCTCCTCGGTGACCGCCCCGGTGCTCATGATCGGGGGCTGGCACGACATCTTCCTGCCCTGGCAGCTGCGCGACTACGCGGCGCTGCGGGCCGGCGGCGCCCGACCGTACCTCACCATCGGCGCCTGGACGCATGGCAGCTTCGGGCTGCTCGCCGCGTCGCTGCGGGAGGGCACCCAATGGCTGCGGGCCCACCTGCGGGGCGAAACGGACGGGCTGCGCGAGCGGCCGGTGCGGATCTTTGTCCAGTACGGCGGCTGGCGGGAGTTCGACGACTGGCCGCCAGGCCGGGGTCCGGCCCAGCCGTGGTATCTGCACACCGCCGCCGGGTTGGGCCCGGGTGATCCGAAGCCGTCCGAGCCCGACCGGTTCCGGTATGACCCGGCCGACCCGACGCCCTCGGTCGGCGGGCCGGTCCTGCTGGCCAACGTCTCCCGGCCGACCGACAACCGGGCCCTGGAGGCCCGCGCGGACGTGCTCGTCTACACCGGCGAGGTGCTCACCTCCCCGGTCGAGATCGTCGGGCCGGTCAGCGCGACCATCTACGTGAACGGCTCCCAGCCGTACTTCGACGTCTTCGTACGGCTCTGCGACGTCTCACCCGACGGCGCCTCGCGCAACGTGTGCGACGGCCTGGAGCGGGTGGTGCCCGGACGCTTCCCGGCCGGCCCCGACGGCACCCAGGCGGTCGAGGTGGCGATGTGGCCGGCCGGTCACCGGTTCCTCGCCGGGCACCGGCTGCGGGTGCAGGTCAGCGGCGGCGCGCATCCGCGGTACGCGCGCAACCCGGGCACCGGTGAGCCGTTGGCGAGCGCGGTGCGGATGCGGCCGGTCGAGATCGCGGTGTACCACGATCCCGACCGCCCGTCGGTGGTCCGGCTGCCCGTCTCGCCGTAATCCGGGCGGCGCGGGCGGCGGTCGTGTACGGCGGCGCTGCGGTCGGCGGTGGCGCGGCGGTGGCGGTGCGACGTTAGGAAGGGCACCCTGTTAACGGTTTCCGTTGTAAAGGGTGCCCTTGCAAACGCCGCAGCCGCCTACAGGTAGAAACCGTCGCCGGCCGGGGGGTCCGGGGTCACCACCGGGGCCCGACCGTCGCGCAGGGCGAAGAGTTCGGCCAGTGTGGCGCCGCGTGCCGGTGCCCCGGTGTCCCGACCCAGCCAGGCCAGCGCCTCAGCTTGGGTCAGCGGACCCACCTCGATCTGGGCCAGGCACCGGCCCGGTCGGGTGATCGCCGGATGCAGCCGCGCCACGTCCTCGTTCGTGGTGATCGCGACCAGCACGCGCCGGCCCTGACCAAGCAGGCCGTCGGTGAGATTCAGCAGCCGCGACAGCGACTGGCCGGTCGACTGCTTGGCGCCGGCCCGGATCAGCTCGTCGCAGTCCTCCAGCAGCAGCAGTCGCCAGCGCTCCTCGTCATCGGACGCGCCGATGACCACCTCGGTGAGGTAGCCCGGCTCGGCGAAAAGGCGCTCGGGGTCGATCACGAAGTCGAGCTGGCACCAGGCGCGCCACTCCCGGGCCAGGCATCGCAGGAGGGTGGTCTTCCCGGTACCCGGGGCTCCGTGCAGCAGCAGGATCCGGCCGCCGAGGTGCTCGGCGTCCAGCCCGACCAGTCGATCCAGCGCGATCGCGGTGGCCGCGGTGTAGTTGGTCCGCAGCTGGGCCCACGCGGTGGCGTCGATCAAACGGGCCCGGCGGCGCGGCCCGTGTCCACTGAGGAACCAGAAGCCGATCTCCACCCGCTGGTCCTCCGGCTCCGGTGGCGGCACCGCGCCGTCGACGGCGAGCGCCAGCACCGATCGGGCCAGCTCGTCGGAGGCGGCGGTGACACAAACCTCGGCATCGCCGCTCGACCAGCGGATGGCGCGCAGGGTCCAGCCGTCGCCAGTGGCGAGGTGCGCCCGCAGGCCGCCGTCGACCACCGCGGTCCGCGCCGCCGTCACCCCGGGCGGCAGCAGCGTCGCGTCCTCGCGTACCCGGTCCAGTCGGCGGGTGTGCGCCCACGGCTGCGAACCCTCCACAAACCGGGTCAGGACCAGCGCGTCCAGCAGATCAGCCGCCGAGTCCGTGTCGTCGAAGGTCAGACACAGCGGTACGACGCGGGCCGGGTCGGCGATCGCCCGAGGGGCGGGCACCGATCCGGTCGGCAGGCGCTGCTGAGTCATGGTCACGCCGTCAATGGTCCGGGCGTTGCGCCGGGGCGTCGACCTCTTTCCCAGCATTCTCGGCATTCACACCAGGCGCGCCCGGGCACCTGGGTATCATTCGGGCACCGCTGTCTCCCCGGTTGGCGGGCCGTGCGATGAGCGTACGAGGCCGCGACGAGAGGAGAGACATCGATGGGTCGCGGGTCCTGGCGCGCTCTGCGTATGGTGTTAGCCGTCCTGAGTGGAGTATTGGCCGTCCAGATGGTCGGGCCAGCGCCCGCCGGCGCCGCTGAGCTGATCGGGGCGACGCCCGCCGGCGCCGCTGAGCTGATCGGGGCGACGCCCGCCGGCGCCGCTGAGCTGGTCGGGGCGACGCCCGCCGGCGCCGCTGAGCTGATCGGGGCGACGCCCGCCGGCGCCGCTGAGCTGGTCGGGGCGACGCCCGCCGGCGCCGCCCTGAGCCTGGCCACGGTACGGGTGGGCGGCGGCTCGGCCCTCAACGTCCGCACTGGACCGTCCACCTCGTACAGTGTGGTCCGGCGGGCGCCGTACGGAAGCGCGCTCGCCATCTCCTGCCAGGTGACTGGGGAGCGTATCGCCGGTACGGTGCGCACCACCTCGGCCTGGGACCGGTTGGCCGACGGGCGGTTCATCTCGGACGCCTACGTCGCGTACCGGGGCAGCCGGCCGGCGATCGCCCCGTGTGTCCTGCGGGCCACCGCACAGGTGAGCAGCAGGCTCAACGAACGGGTCAACGCCTCGACCGCCATCGCCCGGACGGGCGTGCTTCCGGCCGGAGCGGCACTGCCGGTGACCTGCCAGCTCGGCGGCGACTGGATCGTCGGCTCCGCCCGCGCGACCTCAGCCTGGGACCGGCTCGCCGACGGCCGGTTCATCTCTGACGCCTATGTCGCCTGGCCTGGCGCCCGGCCCGCGGTGCCGTGGTGCACGTTCAGCGGGCCGGCGGCGCCCCCGGCCGGCGTCCCGTTCATCGCCTGGGCCGCGGGTTTCGCCCGCGCCGACATGGCCATCGACCGGGTGCCGGCGTCGGTCACCATCGCCCAGGCCATCCTGGAGTCCGGCTGGGGCCGCAGCGGCCTGACGGTGGACGGCAACTCGTACTTCGGCATGAAGTGCTTCGGCACCCCCGGGCCGGTCGCCACCGGGTGCCGTCCATTCCGGACGACCGAGTGCGCGTTGGCCTGCTCGCCTAGCGTGGCCAGCTTCCGGGTGTACGCCAGCGTGTGGGGCTCGTTCCGCGATCACGGACGGGCGCTCGCGACCTTGCCCCGCTACCGCGCCGCGATGGCATACGGGCACAGCCCCGAGCGGTTCGCGCTCGAACTGCACCGCGCCGGCTGGGCGACCAGCCCAACGTACGCGCAGAACCTGATCAGCCTGATGCGCCGCTACAACCTGTACCGCTACGACGCCCTGCCCTAACCTAATCTTCGCGATCTAGGGCGTACGCACATGGTTGGATCTCCAACCGTGTGCCTTAGCCCTAGATCGGCGCGCGGGGGGATGCCTAAGCCCTGGTCGGCGGGCGGGCGCGGCGGTCAGTCGCGGACCAGGGCGACGACCGGGATGATCCGGCCGGTCTTCTCCTGGTACTCCCCGAACCCGGGGTAGCGGCGGGCCTGCTCCGCGTAGAACCGGTCGCGCTCTTCGCCGCGCAGGACCACCGCGTGGGCCCGGAACGTGTCGGTGCCCACCTCGACCGTCACCTGCGGATCGGCGACGAGATTGTGATACCAGTCGGGGTGCGTCGGGGCGCCGCCCTTGGAGGCGAAAACGAGCAGCCGGTCGCCGTCGGCCAGGTACATCACCGGGTTCACCCGAGGCTCGCCGGTGCGGCGCCCGCTCGTGGTCAACAGAAGCAGCGGGGCGCCCTCGAACTGACCACCTACCCGGCCCTCGTGCTGCCGGAACTCCTCGATGATCTTTGTGTTCCAGTCGGACATCTGCGTCCATCCCCTTCCCGTTACCGGCGGCCCGCTCACCGCTCCATCAGTCGCCAACCGCTGCCCACCGGCCGGCATTCCGCCGTCGCCGGCGGTTGTCTACGGTGACGGGCATGGCGGTAGATATCCAGGAGCTCGATCGGCGGGCGGTCGCGGTCTGCACCGGCATCGTCGACCAGGTACGGGCCGGCCAGCTCGACCAGCCGACGCCGTGTGCCGATTGGCGGCTTCGCGACCTGCTCGGGCACATGGTGGGGCAGAACTACGGCTTCGCGGCGGCGGCGGAGGGCGAGTCCACGGACGCGTCGGTCTGGGCGGACCGGCCGGTGGGCGACGATCCCGCCGGCGTCTTCGCCGCCTCCGCGGCGCGGGTGGTCGCGGCGTTCAACGCCCAGGGGGCATTTGATCGCCGGCTGTGGATCCCGGCGATCTCCACCGCCATGTTCTGGCCGGCCCCGCAGGCGTTCGGCTTCCACTTCATCGACTACGTCGTGCATGCGTGGGATGTGGCCGTCTCGATCGGCGTACCGGTCGAGTTCGACCAGGAGGTTCTCGACGAGGCGATGGTACGGGCGCAGGAGGTACCGCTGGGGCCGTCCCGGGAGGCGGCCGGGGCGGCGTTTCGAGCCCCGGTGAGCGCGCCCGATGGCGCCGGTCTGCTGGACCGCATCGTCGCCCTCCTGGGCCGATCACCGACCTGGCCCATGCTGTAGTCGGTCCATCGTGGGCCCCGCCGAGCCGCCCCCTTTGTCCGTCGATCTAGGGCGTAGGCACATGGATTGATCTCCAATCGTGTGCCTACGCCCTAGATCGGCGATGGATAACGCTAGATCCACAGTGGCGTGAGGTGCCAGGATCACCGGCATGAAGGCGATTGTGGTCAGCGCCCACGGCGGGCCCGACGTGCTCCAGCTCACTGACGCTGAGGTGCCGACGCCCGGCGCCGGGCAGGTTGTCGTCGACGTCGCCGTGGCCGGGGTCAACTTCGTCGACATCTACCAGCGCAGCGGCCGCGGATCGTACGCGGGCGCGGTCCCGTACGTCCCGGGCACCGAAGCGTCCGGGGTCGTCGCGGCCACCGGAGCCGAGGTCACCGGGGTCGCGGTGGGCGATCGCGTCGCCTGGACCGGGGTTCCCGGCAGCTACGCCGAGCAGGCCCTGGTGCCCGCCGATCGGCTGGTGGCGGTTCCTGCCGGCGTGGATCTCGAGCTCGCGGCCGCGGTGCTGTTGCAGGGCATGACCGCGCACTACCTGGCGACCAGCACCTATCCGGTGGCCCCGGGCGACGTGGTCGTGGTGCATGCGGCCGCCGGCGGCACCGGCCGGCTGCTCACCCAGATCGTCAAGCGCCGCGGCGGCGTGGTGATCGCGACCGCGTCGAGCGCCGAGAAGGCGCAGCTGGCGCACTCGGCCGGTGCCGACCGCACCGCCGACTACGAGACCTTCGCCTCGACGGTGCGCGAAGCCTCGGGCGGCACCGGTGCGAGCGTGGTCTACGACGGCGTCGGTCAGGCGACCTTCGAGGCCAGCCTGGCCGTGCTGCGACCCCGGGGCATGATGGTGCTCTACGGGGCGTCGAGCGGGCCGGTGCCGCCGTTCGACCTGCAGCGGCTTGAGGCGCACGGGTCCCTCTACGTGACCCGGCCGAGCCTGCGGGCCTACATCGCCACCCGGGCCGAGCTGCTGCGCCGAGCCGGTGACGTGTTCGACTGGGTCCAGCGCGGTGAGCTCGACGTCCGCATCGGCGGTCGGTATCGGCTGGCTGAGGCGGCCCGGGCCCACGATGACCTGGCATCCCGGCGGACCACCGGCAAACTGCTCCTACTCCCGCGCTGACGCCGACTCGTACCTTCTCGACCACGGTGACCTGGTGTTGCGCACGGCCTTCACCCGGCGTCTGGCGGGTGGGCATCCGATCGCGTCGGCGCCGATGGGCGGCTCGTCGGGCGGCGCGCTGGCGGCGGCGGTGTCCAACGGCGGTGGGCTTGGCCTTGTTGGCGGCGGTCGCGGCGACCCCGCGCACGACCTCGTCGCCGCGATCGTTGCCGACGCCGAGCGGGCCCTGACCCTTGCACGACAGCCGCGCTGACGCCGACGCCTATCCCGTACGTTCCCGTCGATCTAGGGCGTATGCCCATGTTTAGAGATCGAACCACGTGCATACGCCCTAGATCGACGGGAGGGTGGCGGCAACCTGGGCGACGCGGTCGGCGGTGAGGTCGTCCAGCTGGCTGATCGTGAGGGTGACCCGGGCGGCGGCATCGGCGTCCAGCGGATAGTCATGGCGGGGCACGGCGATCACCCGCAGGCCGGCGGCGGCGGCCGAGCGGACGCCGTTGGAGGAGTCTTCGACGGCGACGCAGGTCGCCGGGACCACCCCGAGTCGATGGGCGACCCCCAGGTACACGTCCGGGGCCGGCTTGCCGTTGGCGACCTCCTCGGTGGAGAGGATCACCTCGAAGGCGTCCGCGAGGTCCATGGTCCGCAGGGCGGTATCGATCAGCGACACCGGTGACGAGCTGGCTAGCCCAAGGCGCCAGCGGGTGGCCAGCTGGCGGACCGCGGTCGTCGCCCCCGGTAGGAGAGGTATCTGCTCCTGGTAGAGCCGGCACATCACGGCCACGACATCCGAGGCGACCTCGTCGGGTGCTCGGTCGACGTGCAACTCGTCGCTGAGGTAGCGCGACCACTCCGCGGTGGACATCCCCATCAGCCGGTGCTGGCTGTCGGCCTGCCAGGCGCCGCCATGCTCGGCCACGTACTCGCGGCGAACCCTTTCCCAGACCGGCTCGGAGTCGATGAGGACGCCGTCCAGGTCGAAGATGACCGCACCCACCACAAGGGATTATCCTGCCATGCCGGCGGCCGCTGCGTCGGGCGAAGGGCCACCGGCTCACGCCGGCGAAGGGCCACCGGCTCACGCCAGCGTCGAGCCGGTCACCGCCGGGCGGCGGGCGCCGAGGAAGAAGATGCCCGGCAGCCCGGCGGTGTGGAAGCCGTCATTGGGATTGTGGGTGAGCACGGAATCGTCGATGGTCATGGTGCCGGTGCGGTCGTTGCTGACGAAGAAGACCGCGCCGCCGCCCTCCTTGGCCCGGTTGTTCTGGATGATCGTGCCCGCGATGCGCAGGGTGAACAGGTTGCCGTCGTTGTAGATGGCGCCGCCGCTGCCACCACCGGGCGTGCCGGCCCGGGCCGGGTTGGCACCGTTCCCGATGGCCGAGTTGTAGCTCAACATGCTGTTGAGCACGACCCAGGAGACACCGATGCTGCTCAGCGCGCCGCCGTTGGCGCAGACGCCGCCCAGTCCGGCGGCGCCGCCGAAGGTGCTGCGCACGACGTAGACCGGCCGGCCGTGATACTGGCTGAGCACCCGGACGGCGGCGCCGCCCAGGTCGGGGCCGGTGGGGTCGCACCGGTTGCGGATGAAACGCGAGTTGATCACTTTGAACCGTCCACCTCGGACGAAGATGGCGCCACCGCCACCACCCTCGGTCAGGTCGCCGCTGGAGTTGCCATCGGCGAAGGTGAGGTTCTGCACCGTCAACTGTGGGGTGTCCTGGTCCTGGCAGTGCGAGGTGGTCCAGCCCTGAGCGGGGTCACAGGTGTTCTGGTAGAGGATGCGCCGCCGACCGGCTCCGCTGAGGGTGACCAGCCCGCCGCCGTCGAGGACGACAGTCGGCCCGTGGGCGTTGCGAACCTTCGCGGTCGCGGTCATGGTGATGGTGACCGGCGCCGGACCGCAGTTGAAGGTGATGATCCCGCCGGCGGCGACCGCGGCCACGACCGCCGCGGTGGTGCAGCTGGCCGGGGTTCCGCGGCCGATCACCCGGGTCGGGTGGCGGGTGTCCACCGCCCGCGCTTCGGCCGGCACCGGCGCTGTCCCCTTCGGGTTGCCCCAGAGGGCCGGCGTGGTAGGCGGTGGGGATGGGGTCGCCATCGGGGTCGTGGGTGGTGGGCTGAGCGCTGGTGAGCGGGTCGCCGCCGGCGGGCCGGCGGCGGGCGTACCGCAGCCAGCCAGCACCGCCACCGTGAGGGCGGCCAGAACCACTCGCAGCTGCACGCTCGGATGCTAGCCGTGGCGCTTGCGCCACGGTGATGGACACCGGCCGCCCGGGGAGGGACGGTGGACTGGTGATCTCCTGGCATTGGGAAACCCGCGCCGTCCGGGTGGTGTTCGGTGCCGGTCGCGCGGGCACGCTGGCGGCCGACGTCGCCGCGCTCGGGGCCAGCCGGATCCTGCTCGTCGCCGGGCCGCGGGCGGCGGCCAGTACGGCCGAGCTGCTCGCGGAGCTGCCGGTGGTGGCGTCCTTCGCCGAGGTCCGCGAGCACGTACCGGTCGAGGCGGCGCAGGCGGCCCGCGCGCTCGCTGTGCACTGCGCCGCGGACGCGATCCTGGCCATCGGGGGCGGCGCCAGCATCGGCACCGCGAAGGCGGTTGCGCTCACCAGCGGCCTGCCCATCGTGGCCGTGCCGACCACGTACGCCGGCTCCGAGGTGACACCGGTCTGGGGGCTCACCGAGGCTGGCCACAAACGGACCGGGCGCGACGACCGGGTGCTGCCCCGAATCGTCGTCTACGACCCCGACCTGACGCTGTCGTTGCCGGCACCGGTCTCCGCGACCAGCGGGCTCAACGCGTTGGCCCATGCGGTCGAGGCGTACTGGGCGCCAGCCGCAAGCCCGGTCGCCGCCCTGCTCGCCGACGGGGCCATCCGGGCGCTCGCCGGCGCACTCCCGGCGGTGGTCGAGGACGGGACCGACCTCGACGCGCGCACCGATGCGCTCTTCGGCAGCTACCTCGCGGGGTCGGCGTTTGCCGGCGCCGGATCCGGTCTGCACCACCGCATCTGCCACCTGCTCGGCGGCGACTTCGGGCTGCCGCACGCGGCCACCCACGCGGTCGTGCTGCCGTACGTGGTCGCGCTCAATGCGCCCGTCGTGCCCGAGATCGCGGCGCGGATCCAGGCCGCCCTCGGTACGCCCGCGCCAGCGCATCGGAGCATTGCCGAGCTCGCGGCACGCGTGGGCGCCCCCCGTTCGCTGACCGAGCTGGGCTTCGATCCCAGCGCCATCCCGGCGGCGGTCCAGCGGATCGAGGTCCCCGAGGGGAACCCTCGTGCGGTGAGTCCGGACGATCTCGCGGCGCTGCTCGCCTCGGCCGCCGCCGGCGATCTGACCACAGTGGAGCAACGTTGGTGACGGCTCCCGCGGCAGCGGCGACATGAGCGAGCGCAGCGGAGCGGCGCCGAGCGACCGCAGCGGGGCGCGGAGCGAGCGCCGCGAGGCGGCGACATGAGCGAGCGTAGCGAGCGAATCGTTGGGCTCAGTGCGGTGGAGCCTCGTGGCGCCGGTGAGCGCAGCGAGGCGGCGACATGAGTTTCGCGGCCCTGGCCCTGATCTGTCTGGTCGGCCTGCTCGGTCCGCTGCTCGCGCTGCCGCAGCACTGGCGGATACCGCTCGTCATCGGCCAGCTGCTCGCCGGCATGCTGGTGGGGGAGTCCGGGCTGGGCTGGGTCAACCCCACCGACCCGACCTTCGCCTTCCTCGCCGAGATGGGGTTCGCCCTGGTGATGTTCGTGGCCGGGTCCCACGTGCCGGTCCGCGATCCCCGGTTACGCCCGGCGGTGCGCGTCGGCGCCCTGCGGGCCGCCGCGGTGGGCATCCTGGCCACCGGCGTCGCGGTGGCCGTGAGCCGGCTCTTCGGCACCGGACACGCCGCCGTCTACGCGGTGCTGCTCGCCTCATCGTCGGCGGCCCTGGTGCTGCCGATCGTCGACTCGATCGGGCTGAGCGGCCCGCCGGTGTTGGAGTTGCTGCCGCAGGTCGCGATCGCGGACGCGGCGTGCATCGTGGCGCTCCCGCTGGCGATTGATCCCGGTCATGCCGGTCGGGCCGCGCTGGGCGCGCTCGCCGTCCTGGCCGCGGCCGGCCTGCTCTTCCTCGGCATGCGCTGGATCGAGGCGACCGGTCTGCGCCGGCGGGTGCACCGGATCTCCGAGCAGCGGGAGTTCGCGCTGGAGCTGCGGGTCAGCTTGACCGTGCTGTTCGCGCTGGCGGCGCTCGCGGTCGGGACCCACATCTCGGTCCTGTTGGCCGGGTTCAGCTTCGGCGTCGCCGTCGCCGCGGTCGGCGAGCCGCGGCGGCTGGCGCGGCAGCTGTTCGCGCTCAGCGACGGGTTTCTCGGTCCGGTCTTCTTCGTCTGGCTCGGGGCCTCACTCGACGTCGGCCAGCTGGGCCGGCATCCGTCCTTCGTGGCGCTCGGTGTCACCCTCGGCGCGGCAGCCGTCATCGTCCACGTGGCCATGCGGGTGACCGGGCAGCCGCTGCCGATGGCCGGTCTCGCCGCCGCTCAGCTGGGGGTGCCGGTCGCCGCCGCCACCCTGGGCACCCAGACCGGTCTGCTGCAGTCGGGGGAACCGGCGGCCCTTATCCTCGGCGCGCTGGTCACCATCGCGGTCGCGGTCGCCGGGGTCGCTGTGGCCCCGAGCCGGGCTACCGTGCCGCCGAGCTGAACCCAGCCAGGCACCCGCGAGCAGGCCGACCGCCCCCGAGAGACCGAGCACTATCCGGTAGTCCGCGACCGCCACCACCGCCGCGCCAGCGGGAATGCCGATGGCCGGTGGGGCGAAGATGACCGAGCTTGCGGTGGCCGCCACCCGCCCCAGCAGTGGTGGTGGGGTGCCGCGCTGCAGCATCGTCATCGCCGCGATGATCGTCCACGGCAGGCCGATGCCGATGACCAAGCCGGTAACCAGGGCCACCGGTAGTGAGGGCGCGCAGCGGGCAAGTGTCCCGAGGCCGAACAGCAGCGCCCCGATCGATCCGAGCCGGCGCTCGCCGTGGCGGCTCATCACCGGGCCCGCGAGCAGGCCGGCGACGATCGAGCCGAGGCCCTGGGCGGCTCCGAGCAGACCGACGAATGCGGGTGGCTGGCGCAGTCCATCGTGGACGAAGGCGAACACTGTTCCGGTGCCCAGGCCCGACAGCAGCATGGTCAGCGACGCAGTGATCACCAGTGCGCGCAGCGGTGCCGTGCCGGCCAGGAAGCGCAGGCCGTCGCGTAGCCGGTAACGGACCGGATGGCGGCCGGGCGCCGGGCGCGGGCCCCGCAGCATCGCGTACATGATGGCCGAGAGCCCGAGCAGAGCGGCGGCGGTGGCGGCGAGAGCCGGCCCGCCGGCCCAGGTCACCAGGGCCGCTCCGAGCACCGGCCCAAGCAACTTGGGCCCCTCCTGGGCGCTCATCCGCAGCCCGTTGATCTTGCCCAGCACGGTGTCCGGGAGCGTCGCCGGCAGCAGGGCGGCCTCACCCGCATCGCGGAGCACGTAGGCGACGCCGTAGCCGAGCAGCACGGCGTAGACGAGCCATACCTGCCGCTCGGACCGCACCAGCACCAGCAAGCCGACCAGCGCGGCGAGGACGACGTGCGTCAGGACCAGCAGGGCGCGCCGGGGCACCCGGTCGACGATCGTGCCCAGCAGCGGGCCGACAAGGGTGGGCACGAAGACGCAGAAACCGGTGAGCGCGGCGAGGCTGCTCGATCCGGTCAACAGCATCACCCAGACGCCGGCGGCGACCGACATGATGCTGCCGCCAAAGCCGGCGACGAGAGAGACCGCGACGAACAGGCGAGCGTTGCGCCGGTGCCATGCCTCCATGCCCACCCAACCCCCGATAGCTGAGCTGAACCGGCTCAATGTTCATCGACCGATCCGCTCGTGTCAAGGAGTCTGGGCCGGTGCGGCGGCGGCGTCGACCGCCAGCCGGAGGCGGCCGGCCGCGCGGGCCACCGGCGCCGGCAACGTCCCGGCCGCGACCCCGGCCAGGTCGTGAATCGCCTTGACTGCCAAGGTGTATAGGGCGCCCGGGGGTGCGGACGTCGCCATCTCGAGGCTGTCCCGGGCCAATGCCAGCACGCCCGTGAGCCGGTCCAGAGTGGACAGGGCGCGGGCTGCGTCGACCGCCGCTCGGCGCAGCTGGGCGATGGCCGGCCCATAGTTAGCGTCAACAGTCTGGTGACGTCGTCGATCGGCACGCACCGGACGGGGGTCGCGCGAGCCGCCCCCGCTCAACCGCAGGTAGCGCTGTTCGGCCGCCTGTCGGGACTCGAGCTGGAGCGCGGTCGCGATCGTCGACCAGCTCTGCCGGCGGGTCCGGGCGGCGGCGATGAGGACACGTTCGTGCTGGTCCAGCTCATGGCGCAGGCCGCGCAACTCGCCCAGAACGGCGAGGAGGTGCTCAACGGGCCGTTCGTGTGCGGTGGCGGCGGCTTCCGCCACGGCGTCAATGGTATGAGCACGCGCCACCGGACCAGGTTGTCCCATCCCCAACACGGTTGTCAACGAAGTGTTGGCAACCGGCGTGGGCAAGCAGTCGGCGTCGGGTGGGCTTCCCCGACCGCCCGACGGTCTTGGCAACGCCTAGTAGTCCGCCAACCACATCAGGTGCACATCACGGTGAGCCACAGTGCCCGTGCTCTTCGTGATCCACCGTCATCCACTCTGGACACATCCGCCGTGGGCCAGGGCTGCGGTCTGAGCGCGCTGTGTGACGTCCCGGTGACGGCGTGTGCAAGGGCCGAAATCGAGCAGCGGCAACGGTTTCGTGACGGCGGACACGCGAAAGGCCGGGTTCGCGCGGGCGGCGTGACCGGCGTCTCGTGGGCCAGCACACATCCGGAAATGTCGGATCCGAGGGCATGGTTGGAGTCCCCGAACGTCGTGGTTGGACGTTCCCGGTCCTCGTCCCCGGGGTACCGGTTCCCGAGACGGAAGAGCATTCATCGTGATGAGTACCGTTCGCCACTGGCTGCCCGGCCTCGTGAAGACCCGTACCCGCCAGGTTGCCCTCGGCACCGCCGCCGTGGCGGTCACCGGCGCGGTGATCGCCGGCATCCTCCCCGGCTCAGCGCAGACCCAGGCAACTCCGGCGGTGGCCGGTCTCCCGGGCGGGACTTCCGCCGTGGTGGCGGCGCCGGCCGGGCCGGCCCCCGCCGCTGCGGCCCCCGCCGCGCCGGCACCGGCTGCCCCAGCCGCCCCGGCACCCGCTGCGCCGGCACCGGCGCCGGTCGCTGCGGCCCCGCCACCGGTGGAGAAAGCGCTCGGATATGACTTCCGGCTGCAGCCGAACTACTACTACTGCGGGCCGGCCGCCACCCGGATCGCGCTCTCCGTGATCGGCAAGGCGATGAGCATGGACGCGGTGGCCAAGCAGCTCGGCACCACCACCAACGGAACCGACTCGGCGGTGGACATCACCCGCGTGCTCAACGCCGTCACCGGCGGCCACACGTACCACACCGTCTCCATCCCCGGCTCCACGGCGACACCCGCCCAGATGGACCGGTTGCGCGACGACGTGATCCGCGCGATCACCAGCGGCCGGGCGGTGGTGGGCAACGTCGCCGGCACCGCGCTCGACGTGCGTGGCCGCGTGCACTCCTACGAGGGTGGCCACTACCTGGCGATCGTGGGCTACGGCCAGGGCGGTGGCACGGTGAAGATCGCCGACCCGGCCTACCAGCACGGTGACGGGTCCTACTGGATGACCACCGCCGCCGCCGCGGTCTGGATGGCGACGCGCGGCTACTCGGCCTGACTCAGGCCGGCAACCCCAGCCAGGCCAGGACGTCGACGATCGCGCGGTCCCAGTAGTCCCACTCGTGCTCACCCGGGCTGAAGTCTGTGGTGAGCACGACGCCGGCGGCCCGGCACGCCTCCACGAACCGCAGATTCTCGGGGTAGAGGGGATCGCGGGTGCCACAGCACACGTAGAGCGATGGCCGGTCGCCGCCGGCGCGGGGGAGGAGCGCGAACAGGTCGTCATCGGTGCCGGCGATCGTCCGATCGCCGAAGATGAGGTCGGCCAGACCGGCGTCGAGCTCTCCGGTGCGCTGCCGCTCCGCCATGTCCAGCGCACCGGAGAGGCTCGCCGCGGCGGCGAAGCGCCCGGGCTCGCGCAGCGCCCACTTCAGCGCGCCGTAGCCGCCCATCGACAGACCGGCCACGTACGTGCGCTCCCGCGCCGTCGAGATCCGGAAGAAGCCGGCCACCACCGCCGGCAGCTCAGTGGTGAGGAATGTCCAGTACCGGTTGCCGTGCGCCTCGTCGGCGTAGAAGCTGCGGTGCACCTGCGGCATCACCACGGCGAGCCCGAGTGCGGCGACGTAGCGCTCGATCGAGGTACGTCGCAGCCAGGTGGTGTCGTCGTCGCTCAGCCCGTGCAGCAGGTAGAGCAGCGGTGGTTCGCCGCCGCTCGCCCGGCCGCCCATGCCGATCTGCCCGGACGTCTCCTGGGGCAGGATGACCGTCATGGCGGTGCTCAGGCCGAGCACGTCGGAGAAGAAGTCGCAGCGCAGGTGGGCCATGGCGCCAGTCTGCGCCGGCGCCGCCGGCCCGTCACCCGAACCGCGTCGTACCGACAGCGCCGTCAGAGCAACCGCGCCGTCATAGGAACATCGGGTGTCTGCGTCGGGCCTCACTGGTCCTGCGATTTGATCAGGTCGACCAGCGTGTCGCGGGTGTGCGCCGGCGGATCGGCCTCCACGCAGAGCCGCTCCATCGCCTCGGCGTAGTGGTCCACGTCTTCCCGCTTGTCCAGGTAGAGCGCGCTGGTGAGCTGCTCGACATAGACCACATCGGGCAGGTCGCTCTCGGGGAAGCGCAGGATCGTGAACGCCCCGCCCGCGGCGGCGTGCCCGCCGGCATGAAACGGGATGATCTGTACCCGGACGTTGGGCAGGTCGGTCGCGTCGATGAGGGCCTGCAGCTGGGCTCGCAGGACGCCCGGCCCGCCGATCGGCCGGCGCAGGGCCGCCTCATCGACCACGGCCCACACCTGCGGCGCGGCGGCCTGGGTGAGCACCTTCTGCCGCGCGAGGCGCAGGTCGACCCGGCGCTCGACCTCCTGCGGTGACGCCCGGTCGTGGCCGAGCAGGACCACCGCGCGCGCGTAATCGCGGGTCTGCAGCAGACCAGGCACGAACTGGACCTCGTACGTGCGGATCAGCGTCGCCGCCGCCTCCAGACCCAGGTACGACTGGAACCAGCTGGGCAGCACGTCGCCGTACCGGTGCCACCAGCCGGGCGTGTTCGCCTGACGGGCAAGCGCAAGCAGCCGGCTGCGCTCCTCGTCGTCGTCCGCAACCCCGTACAGGGTGAGCAGATCGGCGACGTCGCGCTCCTTGAAGCTCACCCGGCCGAGCTCCATCCGACTGATCTTCGACTCGGACGAGCGGATCTCCCAGCCCGCGTCCTCGCGGCTCACCCCCTGCGCCTCCCGGAGACGCCGAAGGTGCGCGCCGAGCAGAATCCGCAGCACCGTCGGCCCCCCGGCCGACCCGCTCTCCGGGGTAGCCGTCATGACGCGCCGAACCTCCGTCGCACCTTCGCCTGAGATGTCTGCGCGTAAGCATGCCACTACTTGAGGCGATCCAGAAGACGGGCGACCCTTGAACCTTGGAGCACGCCCACGTCCGGTATCCCGACCGGCTCGCTGCGGGAGATCGGGGTCAGGGGCGCGCGGGTGAGGTGGGACTGCGCGTTGGCGCGTACCGTCCCGATCTTCGTGGCTTCCCCTTGGCGCTGGGGTCATCCAGGCAACCTAGCTTCCTAGGATGCCGGACGGGGTGTTACCCAGATCACTACGGCTCGCGCCGTGGGCCCGCCGCGCTGGTCGCGGGGCGGTCAGGCGGGTGGGCGGTCCTTCTTGGGGAGCTTGCTGACCACCAGGTCATACGACGCGTCGATCGCCTCGTATACCTCGTCGTCGGGGATCGCACCGCCGACGCGCAGGGTGTTCCAGCCGGAGCGTCCGATGTAGGCCATCACCGATGCGTCGTTCGGGTACCGGCGCAGCCATTCGTCGGCGATCTCGCGAGTGGCACCGCACTTGAGCCCGACCGACAGGGGTGAGCCGGAGCCGAGGAACGCGAAGATCTTGGCGCCCACCTTCGCCACCGTGTCGCCTTCCCACGGCTCGTCCGGCCAGGCGCCCGGCTTGCCCAGGCAGTAGGCGACGAGTTCGTCCGCAGTCGCCATCGCTAGTCCACTGTGGAGCCGGTGAGCGCGAGCGCGTCGGCCAAGCTCGCCCCGGTGACCCGCTCCAGCGCCGGCTTGCCGGACGGCACGGCCCGCCAGATCCGCGAGACCGCGGCCTTGTCCAGGTCGTCCGCGGGCAGCAGGAGGTCGAGGCCGACGAAGTCGTGCATCCGGCCGACGACCGGTACCCCGCCGAGGTTGTCCAGCGTGGCCGGAATGTCGATCGCCTTGCGCTTGCGTACCTTGACCTCGAGGAGCGCATGGCGCTCGACCAGCGCCGGCCGACGGCGGGTGAGCGGGACGAAGCCACGGTGCACGGCGTGGCGTATCGGTTCCGGGTCGTCGGGGAGCATCAGGTACGACGGTACGCCGGTGCGCTCACCCGGACCCGGCCAGCGCACGACGTCGTTGGGCAGCCCGGGGATGCCGTGGTCGGCGCCCTCGAAGCGGATGGCGAGCGAGGCGGCGGCGTCGTGGCGGGCGGCGATCCCACCACGCCCGTCGAGGTCGAACCGGGCGGTGACCCGGAGCTCGGCGAGCCAGGCCAGCGGGAGGAGGTGGGTGCCGCCGGTGTCGAGCAGGCGCTCGCGCATCGCGGCCGGCGCGTGGCGGAGGTGTTCGGCGAGTTCCACCGCGGTCTCGGCGGGGGCCTCGACCCGCAGCAGATACCCGTCGTGGCGGCACTCGGTGATGCGCAACGGATCCTGGCCGGCGAGGAGGAACAAGTCCGCCGACGGCAGCCCCCAGGCCTCGATGTCGTCGGACGTACGGGGAATCCACAGGTACAGGTCGATGGGGTGCCGGTTGACCACGGGGGTGGGCGGCAGCCAGACGATGGCGTGCGATCCGGTCGAGCCCTGGATCCGGGCCAGGGTCACCGCGACCGGCTCCACGACGCCTTCGACCACGGGCCGCGCCGGCGCGGGCGGCGGATCCAGCGCCGGGCGTACCTCGACCTCGGCGACGGAGGGCCCGGGCGCCGGCGCCAGCGCCCGGCTCGGGGCTTGCGCCGCCGTGGTCAGGGCCGCGGGTAGCACCGGGTCGTCCGGTCCGGCGAGCCCACCCTTGCGGGCATAGCGCACGAGATGCCAGGGCCGGTCGCCTGGGCTGCCCGGGGCGGCGGCGAGGGTGCCGTCGGCCTGTGCCCATACCTCGGCGCCGCGGGCGGGCAGCCAGACATCGGCAGTGAGGTGGTCCGCCAGCCCCTGCAGATGCGTGATCGCCGCGGGCCAGTACGCGGCCGGCGGTCGGGTCAGCAGCAGCAGGTCCTCGCCGGTCCAGCCGGCCGCCCGCAGCATGGTGCGCAGCTCGCGCGGACCGACGGCGACCGGGCGGCCATCCTCCAGCAGCACCCCGAGCCGACCGTCGGCCAACACCGACAGGTCGAGGGCGAACAGGTCGGTCAACGGCGCCACCGACTCGTACCAGGGCCGGAACCGTTCGAGCTGGTGGGCGGGGACGGAGACCAGGTGCACACCGGGGAAGGCCGCGGCCACCAGCTCACCGCGCGGCACCAGGCGACCGTCGAGGTCGGTGCCGTAGCGGGGCTCCCACTCGGCGGCCAGTCGGGACGGGTACGCGCGCCAGACCGACGGCCCACCGACCTCGTCGACCGCGGCGAACTCCCCGCACCCGGGTAACGCGAACGCGGCACCCTGCGGCTGTGGCACCCAGACCGTCCGGTTGAGCGCATCGGCGAAGCGCATCAGCTCGACATCGAGGGCGGTGCAGGCGGCGGCGTCGGTGGGCCAGGTGAGCGCGAGCTGCACATCCGGCTGGATCACGTCGAGGCTGGCGGCGACGAGGGTGGCGAATTCGACCCCGCCGAGCAGGGATCCGGTGTCGTCGAACCGGCGGATCTCGAATCGACCGAGGTCGGCGTTGACCGCCACCGTGCTCACCCGGCTCGAACTTGGCCGCATGTGGGTAGCCAGGTAGGTGGTGTCCCGGAACGTGCCCTTGGTCGCGAAAGCGAGACCGTCGGGCAGGGTGACCGTGACCAGCCCGCTGCTCAGGCGGAGCCGGCCGCGGATGGTGGTGAACCACGTGGGTACGTCGGGAGCGAGGCCCTCGGGGCGCAGGACCAACCAGTCGGCCGCCCCGCCGGTGACCCGGTCAACTGCGATGGCGTCCCAGGACTCGCCGGTGAGCGAGCTGGACTCCCGAATATAACGGATATATGCCCCTTCGGGGGTCAGGTAGACATCGCAGCCGAGGTTGCGCGCGAGCGCCGCGGCGAGCCCCGTGTGGCGCTCGCCGTCGTCGACGAGCAACCGGATGTCGGTCTGCTTCTCGCCTCGGGACCGGATCGTCGCGTACACGGCTGCGGTCGGCAGCTCGGCGTGGCCGGGTTGGAATGCCGCCGGGTCGGTCTCCGGCGAGAGGTCGACCAGGTGCGGCAATGGCCGCCGCCGGGCCAGGTAATCCGAAACGGTGACGTCTGCGGTCTGCGCTGTCAACGTGTCCGACGACCTCATCACGTCGGGCGAGGCTACCAGCGCGGCCGCCGCCAGGACGCGTCGGCGCGCCGGGCCACGCCGTCGCGTTGGTCAATATCTGGGTAGGCCGAATCGCGGGTCAATGTCCGGGTTCGCTGTGGTGCCTGTCAATATCTGGGTACGCCCGAGCTGCCAGTTCACCGATAGCCGGCCGCGTTGATCGAGTACAGCTCGGCGTACTGGCCGCCCCGGGCGATCAGATCGTCGTGCGGACCGACCTCGACCACCCGGGAACCGTCCAGGACCACGATGAGATCGGCCATGCGCACCGTGCTGAAGCGGTGCGAGACGAGAATCGTGATCCGGCCGCTGTCGATGCCGGCCTGGCGAACCCCGTCGGCGTACCGCTCGAACAGCGCGTGCTCGGTCTCGGCGTCGAGCGCCGCGGTCGGCTCGTCGAGTACCAGCAGCAGCGGCTCCTCGCGCATGAACCCGCGAGCCAGGGCGAGCTTCTGCCACTGTCCAAAGGAGACCTCGACGCCTTCGGGCCAGGCCGCGCCGAGTTGGGTCTGCAGGCCGCCGGCGAGCTGCGAGACGACATCGTCGGCGCCGGCCCGCTCGACCGCCGCGACGACCGCCGGCTCGTCGTCCAGGTGTGGCAGGTCGCCCAGACCGACACTCTGCCGGGCCAGCAGCTCGAACCGGAAGAAGTCCTGGTACGCGCCGGAGAGCCGGGCTCGCCACTGCGGTGCCGGGATCCGTGCGAGGTCGATCCCGTCGATGAGGATGCGGCCGGCTGTGGGCCGGTAGAGACCGCCCAGCAACTTCACCAGGGTTGTCTTGCCCGCTCCGTTCTCCCCGACGAGGGCGACCACCGAACCGGCGGGCAGCTGCAGGTTGATGTCCTCGAGCACCAGGGCCGAGCTGCCCGGATAGGCGAACGAGAGGTGCTCAACGGTGATCCCGCTGGTGATCGTGGCCGGCGCCGGCGTATCCGCCTCGGCGGCGAACGAGGCGGCGTAATCCTCGAGCCAGGCGAGCCGGCGGGATCCGTCCAGCCAGACGCCGCGCAGGAAACCAATCTCGCCGACCGTTGCTCCAATGTAGGCAGACAGTCGAGCACCGGCCGCGAGGACCAGGAGCACGTCGCCCGGCGAGCGGTCGAGCCCGGTGGCGACGAAGACGATGGCGCCAACGTAGGCGAGACCGAAGACCGCCCAGGCGATCGCGTGCCACCACGCCGAGGTGTTGCGGGCCGCCGATACCGGGGCGTACCAGCGCTCCCAGGCGGCCCGGCGCTCCGATGCCAGCCGGTCCGCGATCCGGGTGACGCGTACCTCCTTGCCGGGCGGCGCCGTGGTCGCGGTGGTGAACAGGTGTCGGGCCAGCCGCTGGGCCGGTGCCCCACGCTCCTGCGCCAGTCGCTCGACCGCCGGGCGCCAGGACGAGGTGAGCACCGTCGGCAGCGCGAACGCGGCGAGCAGCACCAGCCACGGGCTGACCGACATCAGCAGGACCGCGGTGATGACCAGGCGCAGGATCCAGCCCAGCGTGGAGAAGATCGACATGTACATGTGGTCGAGGACGAACACCTGGTCGCGCAGCACCGCCAGCCGGTCGAGGTACTCGGGCCGCTCGTGGTGGGCGATGGTGTGCACCGATGCCTGCAGCCGGGCCACATGCGACTGCAGCGCGATCGTCACCTTGTCCCGGAAGCGGCGCTGGAGCCGGATGGAGACGATGCGCAGGAACCAGGTGGCGCAGGCGGAGGCGGCCAGACCGAAGGCGGCACCATAGACGAGCCGGCTGTCGTGTTGCAGCACGCCGTTGCCGAGCAGCTTGAGCCACAGGGCCAGTAACGCGTCGGGCACCGCGGCCAGCATGGAGAGTACGAAGGCGACCAGCATGAGTCGCGGCTCGTAGCGGTAACCCAGCTTGCACAGCCGCCACATCGACTGCAGCCCGGGCGGCAACGCGTCGGGTTCAGGCCAGGACGTCATAGGTCACCTCGGCATCCTCGGCATCGGAGGGCAGGCCGGCCGCGAACCGCTCCGCCTGCAGGTCGAACATGGTCCGGTAGCGCCCTGAAAGCGCCATCAGCTCATCGTGGCTGCCGAGCTCGGCGACGGCGCCGTCGGCGAGCACGCAGATCCGGTCGGCGTGGCGTACCGTCGAAAACCGGTGCGAGACAAGGATCGTGGTGCATTGCCGGGTCTCCGCCAGGACCCGGGCGAAGATCTCGGCCTCGCCGCGCACATCGAGCTGAGCCGTGGGCTCGTCCAGGAGAACCACCCCGGCCCCGAGCCGGACGGCGCAGAGCGCCCGGGCCAGCGCCACCCGTTGCCACTGGCCGCCGGAGAGGTCGGTGCCGCCCGCGTACGCCTTGGCCAGCACGGTGTCGAGGTCGGCGAGCTGGCCGGCGCCGGCGGCGGCGAGCGCCGCCTCGACGTCGGCATCGGGCGCGCCGGCCGGGGCCACGTTGTCCCGTAACGGCCATTCGAACTTCACGAAGTCCTGGAACACGGCGGTGAGCCGGGCCCGCCAGCCATCGATGTCAAGCTCGCGAATGTCGGTGCCGTCGACCTCGATGGTGCCCGACTGCGGGTCGTAGAGCCGGCAGATGAGCTTGGCCAGGGTCGTCTTGCCGGCGCCGTTGCGCCCGACAATCGCCATCGAGGTGCCGGCCGGGATGGCCAAGTCGACGCCGCGCAGCACCGGCGGTCCGCCCGGGTAGCCGAACGTGACGTCGCGAAAGCGGATCTCCCGCTTGGGCATCGCGGCGGCCTTGCGGGTCCCGGCGGGAAGCGCGCCGGCCGGCCCGGTCGTCACGCAAAGCCGCAGCACCGCGGCGACCGCGGCGGCCGAGCCGTCCAGCGCCCAGTTGAGCCCGCCGAACGCGATCATCGAGGCGCCGATCGCGGCCTGCGCGAACGTCACCATGGCGCCGAGGCCGAGCTGCCCAGCCGCGACCGAGGCGGCGAGTGACCAGAAGACGAGCGCGTTCGTGACCGTGACCACGGCCAGGCTGGCCAGCACCGATCGCTCGCGCATCCGGGTCGCCCGGTACTGCAGCTCGTGCAGGCGGGTCCGGCGGGCGACGAAGCGGTCGATGACCCAGCCGGCCAACCCGAACAACCGCACCTCCTTCGCCGCGGGCGGATCGACGGCGAGCCGGTACGCGTACTCGGCATCGTGCGAAGCCGAGCGCACCTCGTCGGTGTTGCGGTCGCGCCAGACGCCGCTCTCCCGCAGCAGCCAATGGGTGGCCAGCCAGCCACCGCCCAACACCAGTGGCGCCCACCACGCGTACCCGAAGAGCACCAACGCCGAGGCGAACCCGGCCAGCAACTCCACCAGCCCACCCGCGATGAAGTCCATGGACATCGACAGCGGCGGACCGGTCATCCCGAGGTCGACCTCGCGCGCCGCGATCAGGTCCTTGGCGAGCTCGGGGTCCTCCAGGTGGCCCATGCCCGGCGGTCGCACGCAGGCGGCGGTGAGCTGGTCGTAGAGCCAGGCGGCGGTCCGGTCGCCGAGGTTGTTGCTGATCGCGACGTGGATCGGGTTGAGCACCTGCAGGGCCACGAAGATGGTGCCGACGGCGGCCAGCGGCCACCCGAGCGGCGAGTGGCGCTGCACGGCCGCGACGAGCACGCCCATCGCCACCGCGAAGCCGGCCGGCAGCAGGGCGCGCAGCGCCAGCACGCACCACCAGAGGGCGGTCAGGCCGGGCGCAGCTCGGGGTAGCGTGCGAAAGAAGATCCACTCTTGCCGGCCGCGTAGTCGGTCGATCACTCTGGCCTCCGTTTCGAACCCGAGTCGGCAGTCTAACGCCGCCGGCCCGGCGAGGCGGCTCGTGCGTGTCCACAGTAGAGACAACCGCGACCGGGCTGCGGTCGGGCGGCGGCCGCCCTCAGCCGGTCACCGGGAACTGGCGCGGACCACGAGCGACGCGGGGAAGACACGTCGCCATGCGGGGCCCAGCCGGCGGTACCCGAGCGCGTGCACCGCCGCGGCCGCCATCTCCTCGACCGGCTGGCGCACCGAGCTCATCGGGGGGCAGGCGCAGGCGGCGATCACGCTGTCGTCGAAGCCGACCACCGCGACGTCGTCGGGCACCTGTCGCCCGGCCTGGGCCAGCGCCTGCAGCACGCCGCTGGCGGTCAGGTCGCAGGCGACGAAGATCGCGTTCAGATCGGCGTGGGTCGCCAGCAGCTGGCGGGTCAGCGCGGCGCCGACCTCCCGCCGGAAGTCGCCGCACGCCGAGACCAGCGGCAGGCCGGCGTCGCGGATCGCGCCGCGGAAGCCGGCCCGGCGCTCGATCGCGCCGGCGTGGGTTCGCGGGCCGTGGATCGCCACGATCCGCCGCCGGCCGGTGTCGTGCAGGTGTCGCACCGCGGCGTAGGCACCGGCGACGTTCTGCGCCTGCACCGCCGGCACCTGCGACGCCGTCGCCCCGAGGCTGACCACGCGGTCGCAGGCGTGATACATCTGGGCCGCCATCCGGGCCGGTACGTTCACCAGCACGGCGCCGAGGCTGGTGCTACCGGCGACCCGGGCGAGCGCGTCGGCCGCGCTGTCGTGGTCGGCGACCTGGATGCGCAGGTGGGCCGGGGTGTCGGCGAGAGCGTGGACGATGCCGCCGACCACCCGGGCGTAGAACGGGTTGCTCCCGAACGGGGCGGTCTGCTCGTCGATCACGACCAGGTCGAGCACGTCCGAGCGGCCGGTGGCCAGAGCCCGGGCGGCCGGGTTCGGTTGGTAGCGCAGATCGGCGACGGCCTGGTGGACCCGTCGGCGCACCGCCGGTGGTCCGGGCGGAACCGGAGGTCTCATTTTGGGAACGCTCCCACGGGGGTCCGGTCAGCGCGAGCGGCTGAGTGCAGGCGGCTGAGTGCGGGCTCAGGCCGGTCGGCGCCGGCGGTTGGTAACCACCAGCCAGACGGCGACCAGGACGGCGGCGAGCAGCGAGACGAGACCGTCGGACAGATTGGCGCCAGCCTTGTCGTGGTCATGGAAGGCGAGCTGCATCAGGCTGACGCCGGTGAACGCCGCACCAATGAGGGCGAAGATGGCGATCAGGGGCACCGCCACCGTCGCCCGCGGCGGTGTCCACGCCGGTCGGCCGAGCTGGCTCGAGCGCCGGACCAGCCACAGCACGAGCAGGGCGAGCACCCCGAGCACCCCGGCGCTCACCCGGGAGTCGACCACCTCGCCCCAGTGGTGGAACGCCGCCGCATCGGCGCAGGTGGCCGCGTTCGGCGCGTACTCGAAGTAGTCCGCGCAGCGCTGGGCGGTGTAGGTGACCCCGGGCGCGTCGCCGGCGACGAAGTCCGCACCGAACAGGCGCCCGAAGACCTCGCATACCAGGCCGGAGATGCCCACCGTCACCAGGCCGAGGCCACCCGCCAGCCAGCAGCCGACGAAGGCCGGCCGCAGCCACGCGTAAGGTCCATGGTGGACAGAGCGGAGCTGGCCGGCGACCTCGGCGGTGGCACCGAACCGGGCCACCGCCTCCCGTTCGGCCTGCTCAGTGCTCAGACCCCGGGCGGTGCCCTCGGCGACCGCTGAGCGCAGGTGATCCTCGAGCTCGGCCAGGGCGCGCCGGCCGGCGGCGCCGGTGCCGGCGAGTCGGTCGAACATCTCATCCAGGCACTGGTCGACCGCGCTCTGCTCCCGAATCTCGGTCACGATGCCGCCTCCGCGGAGGAAAATGCGTCGGCGGTCATGCCGCTGCCTGCGCGATCCGCCGGTCGGCGGCGAGGCGGCCGAGCACCGCGTGCACGCCCTCGGCGAACTCGCGCCACTGCGACTGCTTCACGGCCAGCGCGGCCTCGCCGGCCCGGGTGAGCGAGTAGACCCGCCGCTTGCGGGGCGCCGCCGCGTCCCAGCGGCTGTCGACGACGCCGAGGCGCTCAAGGCGGTGCAGCGCCGGATACGTCGTGCCCTCGGGCAGGTCGAAGGTGCCGCCCGAACCTTCGCGCAGCGCCGCGATGAGCGCGTAGCCGTGCACCGGTCCGGTGCGGCGCAGGGTGGCCAGCAGCAACAGGTCCAGGTGCCCACGCAGCTCCATGCCTAGGAATCTAGGCATAGGCATCCTAGGTGTCAACCCGCCGCCGCGCCGGTAGCCTGCGGCTGTGGCCGCCGCCCTCCCCGCACTGGTACTCACCGGGCCGAGCGCCACCGTGCTGGGCGCTGCTGCGCTGGGCGGTGCCGGCGATGCCCTCGCCGGCCTCGCGCCGTACGAGCGATCGCGCGCGGAGGCCTATGTGCGGCCCAGCGACGCCGACGACTACGTCGCCGCCCATCTGCTGGTACGCCGGGCGGCGGCTCAGGTGCTCGGGGTACCGGCCCAGACGCTCACCCTGGCGCAACGGTGCGACCGGTGCGGCGGGCCGCATGGTCGACCATCCATTGTGGATCATCCTGAGATCGCGGTGAGCCTGTCGCACACCCGGGGGCATGTGGCCGCGGCGGCCGGGGTCGCGCCGATCGGGGTGGATATCGAGATCGACCGCCGCTACCCGGCCGACCTGGTCCCGGTCGTGCTGGCCGCCGGCGAGGTCCGGCTGGTCCAGGCCGCGCCGGTGCCCTCGGCCGCCTTCCTCGGTTTCTGGGTACGCAAGGAGGCGTTGGTCAAGGTGGGCCGGGTGACGCTGGACACCATGGCCAGCGTCGACCTCTCCGGGGAGGCCGACCGGTGGCAGGAGCTGTACCTGACCTCGTGGACGGCCCCGGGTGGCATCATCGGCGCCTGCGCCGCCACCACCACAGCCCGCATCGAGCCAGCCTGAGCCACCTTCCATCGATCTAGGGCTTAGGCACATGATTGGAGATCAAACCACGTGCATAAGCCCTAGATCGACGAAGAGGGTGGGGCGGCGGGGCGCAGCCACCCGGTGACCACGGTGCCGACGTCACTGGCCGACACGGTCAACTCGTCGACGATCCGGCTGGCGATCCACAGCCCGCGCCCGCCCGGCTGGTCCGGCGGCGGCAGCCGCACCTCACCGAGGCCCGGGCCGGCGCCGCGGTCGGCGACCCGGAACCAGATCCGGTCGCCGTCGGTCCACAGATCGAGCCGGCCGGCACCGCCGCCGTGGCGCACCGCGTTGGCGGCGATCTCATGGACGGCGAGGACGAAGTCATGCCGGCGCGGCCCCGCCAGCCCCGCCTCGCCGGCCCGCTCGAAGACCTGGCGGCGCAGCATCGGCAGATCCGCGTCCGCAAACGAGGACGAGATCAAATGATCGGAGAGGTGGCGGCCATCGAGGCCGCTCAGCCCGCGATCGAGGCCGCCGCCGCGCATGCTTCGTCATGATCTCTAACGGTGACGTTCAGGCGATCCAGGCCGGTCAGGTCGGCGGCCGCGGCCGCCGCGCGACGCCAGACCCCGGTGCTCATATCCGACTCGCTGTCGGCCGCGTTGATGGTGCACCCGTCCGACCTGGTCACGGCCGTTGTCAGCAGCACCTCGACCCCCTGCCCACCTGAGGGGAAGTCTGCCACAGGTTGCCGGCCGAGGACGGCTCAAGCAGCTGGTGCCGGCCGGGTGGGCCTGCGTGCGTACCGGCGGATCACGTCGCCGCCCGGCGGCATCGGCATCCACAGTGGAGGACGTGGTCCTGGAATCGCCCTGGCCGAAGGCGGCGGTCGGAGGTGCGGTGCCGACCCGGGGGCGGGCACTCCACCGTCCGGCACCGCACCCCCGACCGCCGGGCGGAGCGCAGGGTTCCGCCCTCGGTCACCCGCCGGCACGGCGCTGTCGCAACGTGTCAGCGAGGACTCTCTGTGCGACGCAGTGAGTGAGGGAGTACACACACTGCGTTGCATAGATGAGATTACCTAGATTGACGCCTGACATCCGCACTTTTAGTTCTAGTTACCTGAGCCGGATGCCGCACCGGGAGGCCAGATCGGCCAGCGCCGGCGTCCGATGACCGGTACGGGCCAGGTCCGTGACCAAGGTCCGGACGTTCTGGTGGGAGTGGACCAGATCCGGCGTGAGCCGCTCGGCGTCGAGCAGCGCGCTGACCGCGTCGGTCGGGTTGCGGCGCTGCACGTGCGCCCGGGCGACGTCGATGAGCAGCCGGGATCGCCGCTCGGGCGACATCGGCCGGGTGTCGATGCCGGCGGCGAGCCGCAGCGCGGTGCGGGCATCGCCGAGATCAATGGCGATCGCGACCGACTGGATCGCCACGTTGGTCGGGCCGAACTCGGTGTCGTAGTCGTTGCGGTCGCGGCCGAGGCGTTCGGCGAGTGCGCGGGCCCGGCCCAGGTTCTCCTCGGCGGCGCCAGGATCGTTGGCGCGGGCGGCCGCGGTCGCCCGCTGCAGATGCAGCGCGCCGGCGACCGAGAGCGCAGCCGGCTCGCCCACCTCGAGCAGCGGCGCCAGCGCCGCCAGTGCCGAGGCAGCGGCGTAGTCGGCTTCGGCGAGCCGCCGGGCGGCCTGGAAGACCAGGGTGAGCCGGAATGCACCCTCGGCCATGAGCAGCGGATCGCCGGCCCTGCCGGCCGCCCGGATCGCACGGTCGACCGCGATCCAGGCGGCCTCGGTCTCGCCGAGGCGGCCCAACACCGTGGCGCACGCGTAGTAGATACGGGCCAGGGCGGCCGCATACGGGCGGCGGTGACGCGCATCGGCGTGGTGGCTGGCCGCCTCCGCCTGCGGAACGAGATCGATCAGCAGCGGTACCAGCTCGGTGTAGGACGCGGAGTGCGCCAGCCGCCAGGCCTCGTCCGCGGCGGTGCTGAGCTCGGGCTCGGCGATCGGAGCGCTCGGCTGCGTGGAGACCGCGAGCGAGAGCCACAGCGCGGAGGCGAGCAGGTTGCGCAGGGCGGCCGCGGTCGGCCGGCCCCGGCTCATCGCCGCGACCACCGGGGTGTCCGCGGCCAGCTCGCTCAGCGGCACCCCCAACGCGTCGGCCACCGTGCGCAACACGGTCATCCGGTCGATGCGCCGGACGCCACGCTCCACTTGGGACACCCAGGTCTCGGACCGGTCGATCATTGCGGCGAAGTCGCGCTGGGACAGGCCGCGCTGGGCGCGATAGAAGGCGATCTTCCGGCCAAGCGCGCGGGCGGCAGGGTCGGCTACCGTACCACCACCCCCTTGGCCGCCGCCGGGGAGAGGAACTCCACCCGGCGCGCGGCGACACAGGCGCTCTTGCGGGCGTGGAACTCGACCACGTGCTCGGCGGTCTCGTGCGCCCGGAACGCGTCCCAGTCCCGGTACACCTCGTAGAAGATGCGGGCGAGCGGTTCGCCCTCGACCGTGTGGGTGGCGTAGACCAGGGTGCCCGGCTCGTTCGCCACGATGGCTCGGACGACCTGTGCGGTGAGCCGGTCGAACTGGGTCGCGGCGATCTCGTCGACCAGATCGAAGCGGACTACGAGCGCGAACACCTGGCCTCCGATCCGTCGCCGCCCGCACCTATTGTGCGGGTCACGCGGCCGGAGCGGAAGGTGGCGCTATGCCGTACCGGGCTCGGCGGGCGCCGGGGCGAGACCCTGATCGCGGGCCAGCTCCTCGATCATCGCGCCGAACCGCTCATCGCGCTCGCCCTCGGGCCGGCGGGCGGTGAATACCAGGCGGTAGCCGTCCGGGTCGGTGACCCGCAGGTCCCTGGTGTTCCACGGGGTGTCCAGCGGTCCCTCGACCGTGCCGGCCCCATGGGCGCGCGCCCGGGCGGCGAGCGCGGTGAGCCGCTCGGCCTCGGCCAGCACGCTCAGCTCCCAGCCGTGCCCAGGATCGCCGGTACCGCCCGGCCGGACCAGGATGTCCTGGTACCGCCACCGCCGTAGGTGCACCAGCGCCGGCGCACCATCGGGCCCGGGCATCCGGAACAGCACCACGAAGTCCAGCCCGTTGACGTACCAGTCGAGACTGCGCTCGACATCCGGCACGACCAGGGTGACAAATGCCGGCATGGGGTAGATGTCCATGGTGATCGCCGGCTCGATCCCGTACGAGTCGTTCATGGCAGCCACTGTGGCAGCCGCCGCGACGTCAACGTCAACCGGATGTGCCGCGACCGTCCAGTTCGGACGCGGACCGGGCTCGGCCGGGGTCAGCCGCCCGCGGCGCTGGCGGCACCGGCGACGTTGGCGGCCCGCACGCCCACCCCGCGCTCGAGTGCACCTGCGGATGGGCGTTGAAAGCGTCCTCGACCGTACGCGAGTAGACATTGGTGGACGGCTCGCCGGTGACGATCAGGTCCTTGACCCGACCGACCATGTCGAGGAAGCCGTCGGCGTCGAGGTAGCCGGGGTCTCCGGTGCGCAGCCAGCCATCGACAATGGTCTGGGCGGTCAGCTCGGGCTCACGCCAGTAGCCGGTGGTCATCAGGCGGGCGGAGGCCCGGATCTCACCCACCTCGCCGGCGGCGACCGCTGCGCCGGTGGTGTCGCGCACCTGTACCCGGACCGGGCGCGGCGGCTTGCCGCAGCAGGAGAGCCGCTCGCGGCGGGCCGATTCGTGCTCGCTCGTCGTAGGCGGAGATGGGCGTCAGCGCGGTCATGCCGTACGCGATCGGGAGCACCGGACCGAGCCCCTCGACCGTGGCCAGCCAGCGCGCCGGATCGAAGCGGAACTGTCGATGCCTGTACGGCGGCGGGATTCCGTGGCACAATTTCAACGCAGCGAGACGACCTTGAATGTGTGGTCGGGCACTTGTGGCTGCATCAGTGAGGGCGAAGCGATCCTGGACGGTTGTGCCGACGCATCGGCACGCGCACCGATGTGCGGAATCGGTGGTGGAGGGAGACGGACTGTGTCGACACGTCGTTTCGAGCTGTCGCGGGCCTAGCACCCGATGACCGTCCGCCACGTCGCGGTCGTTGGCAGCGGCCGGCTGGCCCGGTCCCTCGTCGCCTCTCTCGCCACCACGGCGCCGGCTGACCGGCCGCCCGCACACGTCACCCTGCTGGCCCGCGACCGCACGGTGGCGCAGGCGTTGGCGGTCGCGGCCCAGGTTCGCGCCGCCGTGACCGGCGTCGCCGTCACCTTCGCCGCGCAGGAGTGCACGGACGAGGTCCGTACCATGGCCCAGCTCCAGCCGGACCTCGTGGTGTGTTGCGCCTCGGCGCAGTCGCCCTACGAGCGGCTGGAGCACCCCTCCCCGTGGACCGACCTGGTCGCCCGGGCCGGCTTCGGTCTCACCCTGCCGTTCCAGGCGAGCGTCGTGCTGCGCCTCGCCCGGGCGCTGGCTGCGGTCAGCCCCGCGACGAAGCTGGTGAACGGATGCTTTCCCGATGCGGTCAATCCGCTGCTCGCCGCCCTCGACCTGCCGGTGCTCTGCGGCATCGGCAACGTGGCCACCCTGGCCGCGGGCGTGCAGAGCGCCCTCGGCCAGCCGGATCAGCGCGGACTCGCGGTGCTCGGCCACCACGTGCAGCTCGCCACGCCGGCCGGCGCCGGTGAGGAGGCGTTGGTCTGGCTCGACGGGGCCCGGGTCGCCGGGGTGACCGCGTTGCTGGCGCCGGTGCGGGCGCTGCCGCGCACCGAGCTCAACGGGCTGGCCGGCCATGCGGCCGCCCGGCTCGTCGCCGACCTGCTCGCCGGCGTCGAGGTGCTCACCAATCTGCCCGGCCCGCTGGGGTTGCCGGGAGGCTACCCGGTACGGGTGGGCAGTGATGGGAACATCGAGCTGAACCTGCCGGCCGGCCTGCGCCGCGAGGTCGCCGTGGACTGGAATGTCCGGGCCGGCCACCGCGACGGAGTGGAAGTCCGCGACGGCCGGGTCACCTACCCACCGTTGGCCGCGGCCGAACTGGCGCGGCACGCGCCGGCGCTGGCTGCCGGCTGGCCGGTCACCGCGGTCGACGCCGTGACCGACCAGCTTTCCGTGCTACGACAACGACTGCGATTGGCACAACCGGTCGCCGTCTGATCCACCTCTCACCACACCCGAGAAGGAGCCCGCATGCTCGCGCAGCCGACCGCGACCGCACCGATCAACCGCAACCTCATCGTCGACTACTACGACATGATCCCTGCGGCCGTCGCCCGGTGCGGCGCCACCGCCGGTGGCCCGGCCGGAAGCTCCACCTTCGCCCCGGGTTTCGAGCTGCCCGAGCTCACCGACGAGGTCCGCGAGTTCTTCGCCGCGGCGACGGCGACCTGGCAGGAGATCGGCGAATACGGCGGGCACCGGCTGCGCCTGCTCGACCTCACCGGGAATCCGGGCACCCAGACGACGAAGACCTTCCCCTCTTTGGTCATCGTCGCCCGGGCGGTGGAACACATCCGGCGCACCGGGGAGGCCGTCCGCATCGTCACCCCGACGTCGGCGAACAAGGGCATCGCGCTGCGTGACGCCGTCGCCCGGGCGATCGCGGCGAAACTCGTGACGCCGCAACAGCTCTCGATCGTTGTCCTGGTCCCGGCGTCGACCCGGCACAAGGTGCGCCGCGATCCGCTCATGGCCGACCCCGCGCTGCGGGCGCTGAATCCGTTGCTCCGCTTCGACGGCGACGGGCCCGAGAAGGTCAAGGCGCTCGGCCGGGAGTTCGTGGACACCTACGCCGCCGAAGCGTTCGAGCGGTACGGGCTGAGCCTCTGGTACACCCTTGCGCTGCCCAACTACCTGGTTGCCGACGCCGCCCGGGCCGCGTTCGAGGCCGAGGTCGCGCCGACCGGCGACGGGCCGCCGCGCTGGCATGCGCACTCGGTCTCCAGCGCGTATGGGCTGCTCGGCTACAACCTCGGTCGCGACGTGCTGGAGGCCGACGGCCGCGCCGACGCGGCGACCCGCCCCGGTTTCCTGCTGGTCCAGCACCTCGGCACGCCCGACATGGTGCTCAACCTTCGCCACGGCAGCTTCTCCCGGGAGAACCTGCCCACCTACGCACCCGACGGCGCAGGCGGCTGGACCCAGAGTGTCGAGCCGCATTTCCCTTATGTCACCGACGATCCGGCCGAGGTGCTCGACCCGACCTTCTACACCCACGAGCCGGTCACGTCGCCGGCGATGAATGACATCATCGGCCGGTGTGGCGGCGACGGCATCGTGGTCTCCCGACGGGAGTGCCAGCAGCGGTACGCCTCCGTGCGTGATCACCTGGCCGGCACCGCGATCCGCCTCCCCGATGATCCGGGCCAGTTGCGCGAGTGGTCCGTCGTGATGGCCCTCACCGGTGTCCTCAACGCGATCGACCGTGGATTGGTGCCGGCCGGGTACGACGTTGTGGTGCACGGCACGGGCTGTTACAGCTGTACCGATTACACCGGCGCCGAGCCGGACGCCGAGGTTGCCACCGTGCCGGACATCGCCGCCGTGGTCTTTGGCGGCCGGTAGTGGTCGCTGCGGTCATCGACGCGGACACCTCGTCGCGTCTGGCCCGGTTGGCGCGCCAGGCGTCGGTGGGCCCGGAGACGGTCGTCCTCGCCGCGGTCGCGCTGCTGCTGCGCCGTTACACCGCCACCCCGGTGCGGTCGCTGCGGTGGCGGGACGCGACGGTGCCGATCGACCTCAGCGGCGACGGTCCGGTGTCGTGGCTGCTCGCCCTGGTCAACGAGGCCCTGGTCAACAATGTCGTGGTCAGTGATGGCGTCGTCAACGATGCCGTGCCCGCCGACAACGCGGTGCCGCCGGCGCTCGGCGGCGTCGACGGCGATCCGTTCGGCCCCGAGGTGGCCTGCGCCGCCGACCTCACCGGCCCCGGATGGGAACTCGTGGTGGCCTGCCCGGACGAGCTGGCCGAGGCGTTCGGCGCCGACCTGCACGACCTCTTGGCCGAGCTGGCCGGCGGCGTCGATGTATCCACTGTGGACATACTGCCGGTGGCGCAGTACGAGCGGCGCCGAACCGCGGTGGCCCCGCCCGCAATCGACGGGTCGGACCCGACCGGGTACCGCAGCATCCCGGATGCCTTCGCGGCCCAGGTGGCCGCCAACCCCGACCGCCCCGCGGTGCTCGGCGACGAGCGGAGCCTGACCTACCACGAGCTCGGGTCGGCGGCCGCGGCGACCGCGGCCGCGATCGCGGTGAGCCCGGCCGGTGCCGGGCCCGCGGCCCTGGTGTGCCGGCATGGTGTGAACACCGTGGTCGCCATGCTGGCGGCGCTGGCCGGTGGCCGGGCCTATGTGCCGCTGGATCCGGCGTTCCCACCGCGGCGCTTGGCCGAGATCCTCGCCGACTGCGCGGCCGCGGTGCTCATCACCGACGATGAGCACCGGGAGCTGGCCAACCGCCTAGCCGTCATCGCCGGTGTGGCCGAATTGCCCACGGTACGGGTGGCCGCGCCGGCGGCCACCGCAGACCTGACCGCGACGCTGGCCGGCCTGCGCAGCCGGGCCGAGCCCGAGGATCCGGCCTACCTGCTCTACACGTCCGGCTCGACCGGGGTACCCAAGGGCGTGGTGCAGAGCCACCGCAACGTGCTGGCGTCGGTCGCCACCCACATCCGCGACTTCGCCATCCGCCCCGAGGACCGCACCAGCGTGCTGACCTCATTCGGCTTCGACATGGCGGTCACCGACACCTACGCCGCCCTCCTGTCCGGCGCGGCGGCGGTGCCGGTCGACATCCGCACGTTTGGCCTGGGCCACCTCGTGCGGGCGTTGGCTGAGCGAGCGGTCAGCATCTACCACTCCACGCCGACCGTCTTCCGCTATCTGACCGCGAGTCTCGGGCCGGATGGCCGGCTGCCGGCGATCCGCAGCGTGCTGCTCGGCGGTGAGGAGGTCACCCGCCACGACGTCGAGCTGACCCGGCGTCACTTCGCCCCGGACGCGGTGTTCGTCAACGGCTACGGGGCGACCGAGATCAGCTTCATCGCCCAGTACCACCTGCCGGCGACGGCCGACCTCGACCTGGCGGTGGTGCCGGTGGGCTACCCGTTGGACGGAATCGAGGTGGTGCTCGTCGATCGCGCTCAGCGGCCGACCTGCCTCACCGGCGAGGTGCTGGTGCGCTCGCCGCGGGTGGCGCTGGGCTACTGGCGCCGCGACGAGCTGACCGCGGGCCGCTTCGGCAGCTGGCGAGGCGAGCGGTGCTACCGCACCGGCGACGTGGCCACCCGGCTGGCCGACGGGCGGCTGGTGTTCCGCGGCCGGGCCGACCGCATGGTGAAGATTCGCGGGTTCCGGGTCGAGCTCGGCGAGGTCGAGGCGCACCTGTCGGCGGTGGCCGGGGTCGGTCAGGCGGCGGCCATCGCCCGCCCAACGTCAGCTGGGGAGCAGGAGATCGTCGGGTACGTGGTGGCGGCGCGCGGCGGCAGTCTCGACCCGTCGGCGGTCCGGGCCGCGCTCGTCGCCGAGCTGCCCGAGTTCATGCTGCCACGCACCGTGGTGGTGCTCGACGGCCTGCCCATGGGGCCCACCGGCAAGCTGGACACCCGCGCCCTGCCGGCGCCGCCATCCACAGTGGAGGCGCTGGCCGCGCCACCGGCGAGCGCCCTGGAGGAGATGATCGGCGCGGCCTGGTGTGCCGCCCTGGGGATCCCCCGGGTCGATCGGCATGTGAGCTTCATCGACATGGGCGGCCACTCGTTGCAGGTGGCGCTGGTGCAGCAACGCCTCGAGGCCGAGCTGGGCCGCCACCTTCCGGTGGCCCGGTTCTTCGAGTTCCCCACCGTCGCCGGGCTGGCGGCCTACCTGAGTGCGAGCGAGCCAGCCGCGGACGCGCAGTCGCTGCGGGCCGCCGAGCGGATGCGCCGGCGCCGGGAGGCTCGCCGATGACCGACGACCGGATCGCCATCGTCGGTTTGGCCGCCCGGGTGCCGGGCGCGGCCGACGTGGGTGAGTTCTGGCGCAACATCTGCGCCGGCGTGGACTCGGTGCGCCGGTTCACCCCGGCCGAGGTGGCCGGCGCCGGGGTCGACC
Organism: uncultured Actinomycetota bacterium; assembly: GCA_963753485.1. GTDB lineage: Bacteria > Actinomycetota > Actinomycetes > Mycobacteriales > Micromonosporaceae > CAWDLX01. The sequence continues at coordinate 354,139 of CAVWCL010000003.1, forward strand.
CGGATGAGCCGCAATGGGTGCCGGCCTACGGCCACCTCGATGGGCTGACCGACTTCGACGCCACCCTCTTCGCCTACGGCGACGAGGAGGCGGCGCTGCTGGACCCGCAGCATCGGCTCTTCCTGGAACTGGCGTGGTGGGCCCTGGAGGACGCCGGCTACGACCCGGCCCGCAGCGATGCGCAGATCGGCGTCTTCGCCGGCTGCGGCGCCAACCGCTACCTGCGCTACCACGTGTTCGGCAACCCGGTGGTGGCCGGCGGCGGCCTGCTCGACGAGGACTGGGACGACCTGCTCGCCGGCGGCACCTGCGACTACCTGCCGACCCGGGTCGCGTACGCGTTGGGACTGACCGGTCCCGCGGTCGCCGTGCAGACCGCCTGCTCGTCCTCGCTGGTCGCGGTCGGCCAGGCGGCCCAGAGCCTGCTCGACTACCGTTGCGACCTGGCGGTCGCCGGCGGCGTTGCGGTTGTCTCCACCCGGCAGGTCGGCTACCGCCACCGCCCCGGTGGCACGCTCGCGGTCGACGGCGTCTGCCGGCCCTATGACGCGGCCGCCACCGGCCAGGTCTTCGGCAACGGTGGCGGTGCCGTGGTCCTTAAGCGACTCGCCGACGCGGTCTCCGACGCCGATCACATCCACGCGGTGATCGCCGGCTGGGCGGTCAACAACGACGGCGCGAACCGGGCCGGGTTCTCGGTTCCGGGGGTCGTGGGCCAGGCGGCCGTGGTGGCCGAGGCGCTCGCCTCCGCCGGCTGGGACGCCGCCGATGTCGGCTTCGTCGAGGGCCACGGCACCGGCACGCCGATGGGGGACGCGATCGAGGTCGAGGCGCTCACCCGGGCCTTCCGGAGCGCGGCCGACCGGCCTGGGCGGTGCACGCTCGGCTCGGTCAAGGCGAACGTGGGCAACCTCGACGCCGGTGCCGGCGTCGTTGGTCTGATCAAAGCCGCGCTCGCCGTCCGCGATCGGGTGATCCCGCCGACACTGCATTTCAGCGCGGCCAACCCGGAGCTGGAGCTGGCCAGCGGACCGTTCACGGTCGACCCCGACCGGCGCGTGTTCGAGGGGGCCCCGCGGGCGGCGGTGAGCTCATTCGGACTGGGCGGCACCAACGCCCATCTCCTGCTCGAGCCGGGCCCGGTCCGTCCGGCGGCCGGTGACGCGACCGGACCGGAGACCGCACTGGCGCTCTCGGCCGCGACTCCGGAGGCGCTGCGTGAGCTGGCCGGCCGGCTCGCCGGTCACCTGAGCGGGACGCCGGCGAGCCCGCTCGCCGACGTCGCGTACACCCTTTCCGTCGGACGCCGGGCGCTGGCTTGCCGGACGGCGGTGGTCGGCCGCGATCCGGCCGAGGTCGCCGCGGCACTCGCCGCACTCTCCACAGGGGAGAGTGGGCCGGCGGTGCCCGACGGCTGGCTCGATGCGGTCTCGATCTGGCTCAGCGGCGGTCCGGCACCGGCCGTCACCGGGCGGCGGGTGCCGTTGCCCGGGTACCCGTTCCAGCGCCGCCGCCACTGGATCGATCCGTACCTGCGGGTCCGCGATGGCGTGCCCCGATGACCGCGGAGGGGCTGGTACCGCTGCCCGGAACCGGTTGGCAGGTGTGGTCCTCGGCGATCCTGCGCGCACCCGGCTTCCCGGCCGACGGACTCGACCGGCTGGCCGCGCCCGAGTGTGCCAAGCTCGCCGATGCCCATCTGGCCGGCGAACTCGAGCAGGACGAGTTCCTGGTCGGCTTCGACACGGCCACCCGGGCCAACGCCGCGCACCTGCGCGACATCGCCGCCGATCCCCGCTTCCGGGAGGCGGTGACCTGGCAGAGCCTCACCTCCGTCGAAGCATTGGACGCACTCGGCCGGGCCGGGCCGGAGGCGCCGCGCATTGCCAAGCACCGCAAACGCGAGATCGTGGTCACCCGGTACTGGCAGCGCTACTGCGCCAAGAACGACACCATCGGATTCTTCGGCCCGGTCTGCTGGGTCCGGTTCGCGGCGACCGACACCGCCGGTGCGGCGGCGGTCGACGCGCGCCCCGGCCACGACCTGCTCCGCCGTCGCGTGGTCGACCTGGAGTGGCGTGCCCTGACCACACTGGCCGACACGATCGCGGCCGACCCCAGCTACCGGCCCTGGCTACCCGTTGTCCGCCGCCCGCACCTCGCCCTGCACGACGGCCACCTGCTGCGGGTGGGTGGCCCGCCGCAGCCGATGACCCCGGCCGCGATGGCCCTGCTCGCGGCGGCCGACGGCACCCGCACGGTCGCTGAGGTCTGCGCGGCGGCGTGCGCCGAACCCGGTTCCGGGCTGCGCAAGGAGGCGGACGCGCGGTTACTGCTGGCGCAGTTGGCCGAAACCGGTGTGGTCCACTGTGGCTGGCGGCTGCCGTACCAGCCCGATCCGGCGGGCGCCCTGCGCCGCGGCCTGGATGCGATCGGAGAGCCGGTACTGCGAACGCAGGCGTTGGCTGCGCTGGACCGCCTGGTCGCCGCCCGCGACGCACTCGCCGCCGCGGCCGGGGATGCCGAGGCGGTACGCACGGCCACGCGCGCACTGGAGACCGAGTACGCCGCGCTCACCGGCGCCCCGGCCCGGCACCGGCCCGGGGCGACCTACGCCGGCCGCGGCGTCGCGTTCGAGGACACCGAGCGGGACCTCGAGCTGACGTTGCGCCCGGCGGTGCTGGCGAGCCTGGCGCCCGCGCTCGCGCCGGTGCTGCAGGCCGCCCGGTGGCTCAGCGTCGCGATCGCCGAGGGCTACCGCTCTTCCCTGCGCGAGCTGTTCGAGGAGGCCGGCGGCGGCCAGGTCCCGCTGGGCGAGCTGACCTTCCTCGCCAACGGCGTGATGTTCGCCGAGCGGCTGGCCGGCGACATCATGGCCGACTTCACCCGCCGGTGGTCGCACTGCCTCGGCCTGGACGATCTCGACCCGGGCGGACACCGGGTGGACCTTTCCGCCGCCGCGCTCGCCACCGCAGTCGCCGCGGCCTTCCCGGCGTCCGCCCCCGGCTGGACCGCGGCCCGCCTGCACAGCCCGGATCTGCATCTGTGCGCGCCCAGTGTCGACGCGATGAACCGCGGCGACGTCACGGCGGTGCTGGGCGAGCTACACGTCGCCTGGCTGACGGTTGACAGCCAGGTCCTGGTTCGGTTCCACCCGGATCCGGACGCACTGCGGGCGGCGGTCCGGCGCGATCTCGGCCGGCGCGTCGTGCTGCTCTATCCGCCGGAGTACCCCGAGTTCACCGGCCGGCTCGCGCCCGCACTGGCCGGTGCGGACGATGAGCAGCTCGCCTACGCCGATGGCCCGGCGCCGACGCTGACCGGCGCGCTGCCACTGGCCGGCCTGACCGCCTCCCTTGTGGAGGATGAGCTGGTTGCCCGGGCTCCGGACGGGCGCAGCTGGCCGGTGGTGGAGCTGTTCGGGCCGTTCCTGTCGGCGCTGGCCGCGGACGCGTTCAAACTCGCCACGCTCGGCGCGCACACACCGCGGATCAGCGTGGATCGCCTGGTGGTGCAGCGCGAGACGTGGCGTACCACGGTCGGCGCCAGCCGGCTCGGCGACACCGGTCCGGCCACCGAGGCGCAGCGGTATCTCGCCGCCCGGCGCTGGCGCGACGAGCTCGGACTGCCAGAGCGCGTCTTCGTCAAGGTGGGCACCGAAGCGAAGCCGGTCTTCGTGGACCTGACCAGCCCGGCCTCGGTGGCCGCGCTGGTCGACCTGGTCCGGTCGGCCGATCGGGCCGCCGGCGGCGAGGCGTCGATGGTGATCACCGAGCTACTGCCGGCACCCGACCAGGCCTGGGTGCCCGACGCGCAGGGACGGCGGTACTTCAGCGAGCTTCGGCTGACCGTCCGCGACCCGGTGCCGGCGGCCGCCGCCGCCCCGGCCCAGCCCAATCCAGAGGCGGCAGGGTGACCGCCGACGTGCTTCCCTCCGCGGAGGCGGCATTATGACCGCCGACGTGCTTCCCTCCGCGGAGGCGGCATTATGACCGCCGGCCCGGCATTGCCCTTTCCCGACCGCCGGCTGCCGGACCTGGTGGCCGAGCACGCCCGGGCCGCGCCGACGGCGGTCGCGATCCAGCAGGGCGACCAGAGCGTCTCCTATGCAGAGTTGGCCGCGACGGCCGCGGCGCTGGCCGCCACCCTGGCCCAGGGCGGCGGTGGGCCCGAGGTGCTCGTCGGCGTTTGCGCCGACCGGACCCCGAGCCTGATCGCCGCGCTGCTGGGGGTGCTGCAGGCGGGCTGCGCCTACGTGCCCCTCGACCCGTCGCTGCCGGCCGCCCGGCTGCACGACATCGCCCGCGAGGCCGGTCTGGCCGCGGTGGTCTGCGACCCCGCCGGCGAGCAGCGGATGGCCGGCGCCGGGGCGCCAGCGGTGCCGATTCCACCGTGGACGGATACCGCCGGACCCCCGGCGGCCTGTCCGGCCGGCGGCAGCGGCGCGGCGTATGTGATGTTCACGTCCGGCTCGACCGGCCGACCCAAGGGCGTGGTGATCCCGCACGAGGCGCTGACCGAGTTCGTGACCAGCCTCGCCGCCATGGCCGGACTGGACCGCGACAGCCGGGTGCTCGCCTTCGCCTCCCTCGGGTTCGACGCGTCGGTGATCGAGATTCTCGCCCCGCTCGCCGCCGGCGCCACCGTTGCCCTGATCGGCGCGGCCGACCGGGCCGATCCGGTGCGCCTGCAACGCTTCTGCCGCTCGCACCGGGTGAGCGCGGCCTTCATCCCGCCGGCCGTGTTGCCGCTGCTCGACCCGGCCGAACTGCCCGACCTGACCACCGTGATGACCGGCAGCGAAGCCCCGGGGCCGGAGCAGGTGGGCCGGTGGACGGCGGGCGGCCGACGGTTCCTCAACCTGTTCGGCCCGACCGAGGCGACCGTGCTGGTCACCTGGTTCGAGGCCACCGGTGACTGGGACCGGCCGCTGCCGATCGGCGCGCCGGCGGCGAACCACCGGGTGCACGTGGTCGACGCCACGTTGACCGAGGTCGACCCGGGCCCGCCGGGCGAGCTTCTGGTCGGCGGACCCGGTCTGGCCCGGGGCTACCTGGGCGACCCGGCGTTGACCGCCCGGCGGTTCGTGCCGGATCCGGACACGGCGGGCGGCCGGCTCTACCGCACGGGCGATCTCGTGAGCTGGTCGGCCGACGGCACCCTGCAGTTCATCGGACGCACCGATCGCCAGATCAAGGTCCGGGGCCAGCGGGTCGAGATCGGCGAGATCGAGGCCGTCCTGCGCCGGCACCCGGAGGTGGACCACGCGGTCGTCGCCGCGCTCGCCCGTCCGTCCGGTGTGGAGCTGGTCGCGTTCACCACCGGACGGGCTCCGGCCGGCGCGGTACGGGCGCACTGCGAGCGGCACCTGCCGGCCCCGATGGTGCCCGCCCGCGTGCTCGCGGTGCCCCAGCTGCCGCTGGTCAGCTCGGGCAAGGTGGACCTCGACCGGCTGCTGGCCGAGGCCGGGCTGGTCGCCACCCGGCCCGCGACCACCGATGCGGGCGCGGCAACACCCAGCGGGGTTCCCGCCGGCACGCCGGCCGAGGAGCAGGTCGCCGCCGCGTGGGCGGCCGTCCTCGGCGAAGCTCCGGCGGGGCGCGACGACGACTTCTTCGAGCGCGGCGGGCACTCCATCACCGCCATGCGCCTGGTCACCGAGATCCGCGCCCGCGCCCAGCGCGACCTGGCCATCGAGGATGTGCTCGACGGGCGAACCGTACGCGCCATCGCGGCCCGGGCCGAGGCCGCGGCGCCGCTGGACGAGCGAGCGCCGGTGCGGGGCCGCCCTCCCGCGCTGTCGCCGGCGCAGCGGCGGCTGTGGTTCCTGGACCGGTACTCGCCGGCCGCCGCGGCCGCGTACAACGTCGCCTTCGCCGAACGGCTGCGCGGGCCGCTGGACGTGGCCGCGCTGCGCGCCGCCCTGGCCGCGGTCGCCGAACGCCAGCAGGCGCTGCGCTGGCGCATCCCGGACAGCGACGGGGTGCCCTGGGCGGTGCTCGATCCGCCAGGACCGGTGGCGCTGCTCGAGGCTGACCTTACGGGGCTGGGCGCGGCGGCCCGGGAGGCCGAGCTCGTCACCCGGCTCGGCACCGCCGTGCGGCGACGCTTCGACCTGGCCGCCGAACGGCTGTGGCAGCCGCTGCTGTTCCGACTCGACGCGCAGGAGCACGTGTTGGCGGTCATCGCCCATCACGCGGTCTTCGACGGGTGGTCGCAGTCGCTGCTCTACGCCGACCTCGCCGCGGCGTACCGCGCGGCTCGTGGCGGTGGGTCCGCCGGGTTGCCGGCGCTGCCGGCAACCTACGCGGACTATGTGGCCTTCCGGGAGGAGCGCCAAGTTCTGCGGGCCGACGCCGACATGCAGTGGTGGCTGTCCCATCTGGACGGTGTGCCGGCTGTGCTGGAGGTGCCGCCGGATCGGCCGCGCCCGCCTGAGCAGAGCTTCGGCGGCGGGTACACCGGCGGGTGGCTCGACGCGCCGGCCACCGCGGCGCTGCACCGCTTCGCCCGGGCCCGCGGGGCGACGCCCTCCGCGGTCCTGCTGGCCGCGTTCGCGCTGGTGCTCGGGCATTACACCGGGCGTACCGATCTGGTTGTGGGCAGCCCGATGGTGGATCGCCGGCACGCGGACTTCGAGGCGATGGTCGGCTTCTTCATCGACATCGCGCCGCTGCGGCTGCGTCCGGATCCGGCGGCGAGCTTCGCCCGGCACGTTCATCAGGCTCGCGACGAGCTCCTCGCCGCGCTCGCCCATCCCGAAGCTCCGCTGGACCGGATCGTGGCCGGGCTCGGCCTGGGCGGCGACACCGTGCGTACCCCGTTGGTGCAGGTGCTGTTCAACATGTTCAACTTCGCGGCCCCGGCGCTCGAGTTGCCCGGGCTCGCCAGCGAGCCGGTGCCGGTGGCGTTCCCCGGCTCGCCCTTCGACCTGACCCTCTACGGCATCCAGCGGGGGGAGCGGCTGCGGCTCGAGGTGGTCTTCAACGCCGACCTCTACCACGAGGCGACGATGGCGGCGTTGCTCAGCGCGGTGCGCGACGTGGTGGCGGCCGGCGTCGCCGCACCGGATTCGCCTGTCGACCCCGCCGTGCTCACGTCCAGCCTCGGTCCGGCGGCGGCGAACCCGCCGCCGGTGGCCCTGGCCCGCCGGCGCGCCCGCACCGGCCGGACGGAGGTGCTGGTCCATCCGGCCACGCCGACCGAGCAGACCGTGGCCGGGGTCTGGTGCGACGTGCTCGGCCGGGCGGCGGTCGGGGTCACCGACAGCTTCTTCGACGTGGGGGGCGGCTCACTCGCGATGGTCGCGGTCCAGCAGCGCCTGAACCGGATCACCGGGCGCAGCCTGCGGGTCGTCGACCTGTTCCGCTACCCGACGGTACGGGCCCTCGCCGGGTACCTGGACGAGGATGACCGGCCGGGCGGTGGGGGCGACGCCGAGGCGCTGGCCCGGGCGGCGCACCGCGGTCGCGCCCGGCGCGACCGCGGCCGGATGCCGGATCGCCGCGGCGACGGTGGGGAGCTCACGCGGGAGGTGGAGCGGCATGGATGAGGACGGGGGAGCCGAACCGATCGCGGTGATCGGCATGGCCTGCCGGGTGCCCGGGGCGGGTGACCTGGAGGCGTTCTGGCACACCGTGGTGTCCGGGGTGACCACCCGGACCGAACTCAGCCGGGACCGGCTGCTGGCCGCCGGAGTCCCGGCCGAGGTGGTCGACGATCCCGACTTCGTCCCGGTCGGGTACCTGCTCGACGATGTGGAGAACTTCGACGCGGGCCTGTTCGGGATGACCGCGAGCGAGGCCGCCCTGACCGACCCGCAACACCGGCTGTTCCTGGAGTTGTGCCACGCCGCCCTGGAGAACGCCGGCTGGGATCCGGCCGGCTATCCCGGTGACATCGCCGTCTACGGTGGACGCGGGATGGAGACTTACCGGTGGCGGCACATCTTCGCCAACCGGGCCACGGCCGAACTCTTCGACCACACCACGATCGGGATCGGCAACCACGCGGACAACCTCACCACGCTGGTGTCGTACCGGCTCAACTTGCACGGCCCCAGTGTCGGCATCTACTCGGCCTGTTCGACCTCGCTGGTCGCGGTGCACCTGGCCGCGGAGGCGCTGCGCGCCGGCGAGTGTGACATGGCCCTGGCCGGCGGCGTCTCCATCGAGCTGCCCGGCGATCACGGGTACCTCTACCGCGACGGCGGGATGGCCTCCGCCGACGGCTACTGCCGGCCCTTCGATGCCGGCGCGACCGGCACCGTCTGGGGCAGTGGCGGCGGAGCCGTGTTGCTCAAGCGACTCGGCGACGCCCTCGACGACGGCGACCACGTCCGGGCCGTGATCCGGGGCAACGCGATCAACAACGACGGCGCCGGCAAGGTGGGCTTCACCTCGCCCAGCGCGACCGGCCAGGCGTCGGCGATCACCACGGCACTCGCCATGGCCGGCGTGGCCGCGACCTCGGTCAGCTATGTCGAGGCGTTCGGCGTCGGCAGCCCGCTCGGCGACGCCATCGAACTGGACGCGCTCACGTCGGTCTTCGGTGCCGCCGGCACGGCGCGGCAGTGGTGTGCGATCGGGTCGGTCAAGTCGAACATCGGCCACCTCAGTCAGGGCTCCGGTGTGGTGTCGCTGATCAAGACCGTGCTCGCGCTCGAGCACGGGATCATCCCGCCGAGCCTCGGCTTCCGCGGCGGTGCCGGCGACCTCGACGCCGGCCCGTTCTACGTCAACACCAGCCTCGCGGCCTGGCAACCGGAGAGCGGGCCGAAGCTCGCCGGGGTCAGCTCATTCGGGATCGGCGGCACCAACGCCCACGTGGTGGTGCAGGAGGCGCCGGCCCGCCCGGCCGCCGGCGGCCAACGTCCGGCCCACCTGCTGATGGTGTCGGCGCGCACGACCAACGCCCTGCAGGCCGCGATCGCGCGGCTCGCCCGCCACGCCGCGGCTGACTCTACTGTGGAGCCTGCCGGGATGGCGTACACGTTGCGGGCCGGGCGGAGCGCGCACTCCCACCGGGCGGCCTTAGTGGTCGACGACGACCTGAGCGCACTCGCCGACCGGCGCCGGTGGGCGACCGCGGTCGCCGGCGCGCCGCCACGGGTGGTGTACCTGTTCCCGGGGGAGCTGCCCGCGCCAGCGCCCGGTTTCGCCGGCATCGGTGCCGAGCTCTACGCCCACGAGCCCGTCTTCGCCGCCGCCGTCGACGAGTGCGCCCAGCTGTTCGCACCGGAACTGGCGCCGGATCTGGGCGAGCTGCTGCGGCCCGGTCCGGACGAACGGGAGGCGGTCGGCGCCCGGATCGGTACGCCCCGCCTGGCTCAGCCGATCCTGTTCACCATCGGCTACGCCCTGGCCCAGTTGTGGCAGGCCTGGCAGGTCCGCCCGGCGACGATGATCGGTCAAGGCGTGGGCGAGCTCGTTGCCGCCGCCGTGGCCGGCGTCTTCGACCTACCCGGGGCGGTCCGGCTGGCCGCGCTGCGCGGAGCGCTACTGGCCGATGTCGAGGCCGGGCCCAGCGTGGCGGTGTCGGCACCCGCGCGCCGGGTCGAGCCGATCCTGACCGGCCGACTCAGCATCGTCTCAGCGACCGGACCGTCGACCTGCGTCGTGTCGGGGCCGGCCGAGGAGGTCGATGCTATCGCTGCGGTGCTGGCCGGGCTGCGGATAGGCAATCGCCGGCTGCGGGTGGAGCATCCGGTCGCGGCCGCGCTGCCCGCGAGTGCGCGGGAAGCGTTCGCGGCCGCGGTGCAGCGGTGCCGGCCCAGCCCGCCCCGGCTGGCCCTGCACTCCAGCGCTCAGGCGACGCCGATGCCGGCGGTGCAGGCGACCGATCCGTGGTACTGGGCGGAGCACCTCACCCACACCGTGCGGTTTGGCGACTGCGTCACCTCGGCCCTGGCGCCCGGACCGGCCGTACTGGTGGAGTGCGGGCCCGGGCGCCAGCTCGCCAACCTGGCGCTGATGCTCGTCGGGCGCGACGGCCCGCCGCCGGTGCCCAGCCTGCCCGGCTCGCCCGCCAACCGGTCCGGGCCCGCCGGTGACCTCGCGACCTGCTATGGCGCCGCCGGCCACCTCTGGGTGCACGGCGTGGCGCTGGCGGCCGATGCGTGTGGAGGGCGGGCGCACCGGGTGGCGCTGCCCGGCTATCCGTACCAGCGGACCCGGCACTGGATCGATCCCGATCCGGTGCCGGCGCCCGTCACCGCACCGGGTCGGGTCGGCGTACCCGGGGCCGGCAACGGCGTCGCTGGTGCGCCGGCCGCCGCGGACGTGGCCACCATGGTCGGTGAGATCTGGGCGCGACTGTTCGGCGCGCACCGGACAGACCCCGACGATGACTTCTTCGTCCTCGGCGGAACCTCGTTGCTGGCCGGAGAGCTCGTGGGGCAGATCCGCCGGACACTTGGCGTCAAGTTGCCGATGCGCAGCGTGTTCGACTCGCCGACACTGGCCGGCATGACCGCCCGCGTGGTGGCGCTGTGTGCCGAGCGGGACCGGGTCGGGGGTCCGTAAGCGAGGCGCAGGGCGTCGGGGCGCGGGCGCGGGGCTCAGCCGGGCAGGTCGGTGACGAGCTCGGCGACCGGGCGATCCGGATCCGTCACCGCCGCCTGCAGCAGCGCCTGGTACTGCGATGACATCCGGGCCGCCGTGTCCGGGTGGAAGAGTCCGGTGTCGTAGAGCAGGCGCGTCATCAGCCCGTCCGGCACCCGCCAGGTGAAGAGCATGACGTCGTGCAGCGTCTTGGGGATCTCGAGCGGGAAGTCCTCGACCACGATCCCGGGCAGCTGCAACCCGCCCGCGGTGGCCGTGTCGTCCAGCTCGAACATGACCTGGAACACCTGGGCCCGGCTGGGGTCACTGGCGGCGCCCAGCGCGACCACGACCTGCCCGAACGGCGCGTCCTGATGATCGAGCGCGTCGAGCACGGTCTCCCGGATCCGGCTCAGCAGTTGCCGGAAGCTCGGCTCACCGGCGAGGTCGACGCGAACCGCGATGGAGTTGTTGAACAACCCGATGACGTCGACCAGCTCGGGATGGCTGCGGCCGGCGCCCAGTGTCGGCACCCCGATGCAGAAGTCCGGCTGGCCGCTGTAGCACCCGAACAACGCCGCGGCCGCGGCGAGCAGCACCATGAACCGCGTGGAGCGCGCCGACCGGGCGAGCTCATCGATCTGGTTGACCAGCGCCGCCGCGACCGCGCGGCGAACCTCGCCGGCCGGGTCGCCCTTGCGTGGCGGGCGCGGGTGGTCGGTGCGCAACTCCAGCGCTGGCACCCCGGCCAGCTGCCGGGTCCAGTACCGCAGATCGTCGGCCTCGGCCTCGCCCGGCCCGGATTCGTGCCACCACAGGGCGAAGTCGGGGTACTGGACGGTCAGGTCCGGCAGCCCCGGGTCGGTTCCGGTGACCAGGGCGCGGTACAGGGCGCCGAGGTCACGGTCGATGATGTCCACCGATGCGCCGTCGGCCAGGATGTGATGGATCGTCATCGTCCACACGTGATCGTCGGCTCCCAGCCGGACCAGGTCCGAGGTCACCACCGGACCGCGCTCCAGGTCGACTGAGACCTGGCGACGCTCCTTGAGCAGTTGCCGGGCCCGCTCCACCCGGTCGCCTTCGGGCAGGTCGCTCATGTCGATCCGGTCAACCGGGAACCCGTCCGGCGCTCGCACGGTCTGGACCGGTGCCGGCCCGGTGCTGACGAACAGGGTCCGCAGGCTCTCGTGCCGGTTGACCAACGTCTGCACCGCGCGCGCCCACAGGTCGACGACGAGGGGTCCGCGCAGCCGGCGGGCCAGGCTGACGATCGGTGAGCTGCCGCCCGGGTAGTTGCCGTGCAGGATCCACCAGCGTTGCTGCAGCGGGGTCAGCGGCACCTCGGTGACCGAGGCCGGTCGGCGTGGGATCGAGGACTCGAAGGTGCTCACGCCGTGCCTCGTTTCGCTGGCGGCGGTACGGCGCAGGTCCCCGCGTTCCTGCGCCGTACCGACGATAGATGTAGCGGTGCTGACTCAGAGCTCGGGCAGGGGCACCGCGTTGGCGAGCGCCTGGGCGCCGGCGTCGTTGGGGTGGATGTGATCGCCGGAGTCGAACGCCGGCAGCAGCTTCGTCGGGTTCGCCGGATCACGCAGCGCCTGGTCCATGTCCACGACCGCGTCGAAGTCGTGCTGGTGGCGGATGTAGTCGTTGACCGCGGCCCGGACCATCTCCTTCTCCGGGGTCCACCCACCGAGGCCGACATCGACGTAGCCCTCGAACGGCCCGACCGTGCAGACCAGCGCTTCCACGCCGTTCTCGCGCAGCTGGGCGGCGAGTTGCTTGAGACCGCCGATGATGCGATCGGCCGGGTCGACGGAGGTGTTGAGGTCGTTGACGCCGAGCTCGACGATCACCGCCTCCACCTGGGTCTGGCCGAACACGTCGGCGTCGAGCCGGGCCAGGGCGCTGGCACCGAACCCACCCGCACTGATCTCGAGGCCGTCATGGGTGATCTGGTTGCCCGAGAGCGACTCGTTGAGCACGCCGATCTCATGACCGGGCGGTCCGCCGGTGATCCGGGCGGCGAGGAAGTCCGGCCAGCGGTGGTTGGCGTTGAACGTGTTGCCGGCGCCGTCGCTGATGGAGTCGCCGACCACGACCACTGAGCTGTCCGCGTGGGGTGAGGCGACATCGATGCCGGCGAGGAAGTAGAACGAGGTCCGGGTGATCTCGGGGCCGCTCCCGCTCGGGTCGGCGGCCCGGTCTCCGGCGTAGACGTAGCTGCGCTCCCCGGCGAACTGGTGCCAGGACGTCTGGCCGGTGGCGACCGGCATGAACAGCGTGACCGCGAGCTCGGACAGGGCCGGCACGTGCATGCTGACCGGATCGCTGAGGACGTCGGCGCCCTTGTACATGATGACCGAGGAGCTGCCCTGGAAGGTCAGCTCGTGGATGGAACTGGGGTTGAGGTCGGGCGACGCGGGCGCCGAGGTGAACGCCACCGACGCGTGTCCGATCGTGACCGGCCCGGTGCCGAAGGTGTTCGCCAGGTGGATGCGCAGCCGGTCACCCTCGACCGAGGTACGCACGATCATGCGAACCGACTCGTTGGTGAAGCCGGCGATCGAGCCACCGGTGCCGAAGATGCTGGGCGTGGTCAAGGCGGTGGACCAGGTGCCCACCCATTGCGGCCGCAGGCTCGCCTGGCTGGGGCTGGACATGGAAACGACGACCGCGGTCGCGACCGCCACCACGCCGGCGGCAGCGACGGCGCGCCGCGGCAACGGGATCTTCACGTGATGAACCTCCACGGTGAGCAGGATTGGGTGGGGCTTCCCGGTATGTGGGCAGCCGTGGGCAACCCTCTCACGCACGGGCGAGCGACATCAATGGGATGGGCTTGCGCGCGTCGATGTTGGCGAGATTTCGGCGGTGCCGCCGGGGAACGGGCCGTTCGAACCTGTCGCGATCCGTCCAGTTCGGACCTTCACCGCAACGCGCGGCCGGTCCTATCGACCTGGGTGATCAACGACGAATCCAACTATTTCCTCCGCCAACACGACCCCGGCGTCCTCCTGCAGGAAGTGGCCGGCCCGGGCGATCGTCGGGTGGGCGATCCCGGCGGCGCCCGGCACCACGCTGCGGAAGATCGGGGCCATGTCCCGCGTGATGGGATCGGAGTCGCTGAAGGCGACCAGGAACGGCAGCGTCAGCGTGCCCAGCACAGCCCAGGCGGCCACGTTCGCCGCTCGCGCGGGATCGGTCGGGGTGGTCGGCACCAGTGTGGGCATCGCCCGTACCCCGGCCTTGTAGGTCTCGTCCGGGAACGGGGCGTCGTAGGCGGCCAGCACCTCCGGCGCCGGTCGCCGCACGCATCCGGAGCGCACCAGCCGGGCCACGTCCACCTCGGTCGCCGTGCGCACCGCCTCCCGGAACCGCAACCACACCGCCGGCATCGGCTGATCACCGGTGGGCAACCCGGTGTTCGCCACCACCACCCGGCGGAACCGGTCAGGGTGCTCGGCCACCAGGCGCAGCCCGATCAGTCCGCCCCAGTCCTGCCCGACCAGGGTGACCCCGGTCAGCGCCAGCGCGTCGAAGGCGAGCGCGCGCATCCACTCGACCTGCCGGGCGTACGAGTGGTCGCCGATCTCGGCGGGCTTGTCCGACCGGCCGAAGCCGACCAGGTCGGGGGCGATCGCCCGCAGTCCGGCCGCCGCCAGCACCGGCATCATCGTGCGGTACAGGAACGACCAGCTCGGCTCGCCGTGCAACAGCAGCACCGGTTCACCGTCGGCCGGTCCGTCCTCCACATAGGCGATCCGGACACCGTCGCACTCGGCGTAGCGGGCCGGGTAGGCGAAGCCGGGCAGGTCGGCGAAGCGGTCATCCGGGGTGCGCAGCAACCGCATGCCGCCCACCCTAGCGGCACCGGTGCCGGGCGGGAACGGTCGCCGGGCGACCCTCGATCGACCACAACGGCGCCCGGCTAGGCTCGTCTGGTGCCTGCCCGCCCGACCCCGCCGGCCGCACCCGCGTGGGCCGAGCCGGCCGCCGAGGAGGTGGCGCCCGAGGTCTGGCGCATCCCACTGCCGCTGCCGGGCGACGCGCTCAGGGCCGTCAACGTGTACGCCCTGCGCGACGGCGCCGGGCTCACCCTGGTCGACGGCGGTTGGGCGATGGCCGCGACGACCCGGGCGCTGGCCGCCGGGCTGACCCGCATCGGCGCGCAGCTGGGCGACATCCGGCGGCTGCTGGTCACCCATGTGCACCGCGACCACTACACGGCCGCGGTCACCATCCGCCGCGAGTTCGGCTCCCGGGTGCTCCTCGGCGCCGGTGAGCGCCATGCGATCGAGGTGCTGACCGCCGCCGAGCGGCCGGGGCTGGCCCGGGCCCTGGCCTCCCTGGAGCGCCACGGCGCGATGCCGGTGGCCGCGGCTCTGCGCGCCGCCGGCGGCGCGCCGCCCGAGGACGGCTGGGAGGCGCCCGACGACTGGATCGGCACCGGTGACCGGTTCGGAGTCGGGACCCGCACACTGGTGGCGATCGCCACCCCCGGCCACACCCGCGGGCATACGGTCTTCGTCGACCGCGAGGCCGGGTTGCTCTTCGCGGGGGACCACGTGCTGCCGCACATCACGCCGTCGGTTGGGTTCGAGGTCGACCCGTCGCCACTCGCGCTGGGTGACTTCCTGCGTTCCCTCAGTGTGCTGCGGGAGCTGCCGGATCTGCGGCTGCTGCCGGCCCACGGGCCCGCCGGCGCGTCGGTGCACGCCCGGGTCGACGAACTGTTGGCCCACCACGCGACCCGGTTGCACGACGCCGCCCGGATCCTCGACGGCGGCGCGCATACGGCGTACCAGGTGGCCGCCGGCCTGACCTGGACCCGGCACCGGCGACCCTTCGCCGAGCTGGATCCGTTCAACCAGATGCTCGCGGTCTTCGAGACCGCTCAGCACCTGCAACTGCTGGTGGCGAAGGGGCGGGCCGTGGTGACCGAGGAGGACGCGCTGCGGCTCTTCGCCCTGCCTGCGCCGCAGAACGAGATGTGCCCGACCAGCGAGAGGTAGCCGCCGTACCAGGCCGGGTCCGCGGCCAGGACGGCGAGAAGGGGCCCGTACGGGCGGGACCGCGCCCCGGGCCACTTACCTGAGCCCGTGCCCGCCGAGCGGGCCGACCCGCCAACCCCGCGCGCGGCAGTGCTCGACGATGCCGGGCACTGCGTCGAGTGTGTTGCGCCACGAGCCCGGGGCGGAGGTGCTGTCCGAGTCGTGCAACAGGATGGTGGCTCCGCCGGCCAGTGACGATCGCACCCGCCGCTCGATCGAGGCCGGCGTGGCCCGCGCGGTCCAGTCGCGTCCCCAGGTGCTCCACAGCACCGGTGTCAGCCCGAGCCGGTGGGCCGCGATCAGGGTGGCCGCGGTGAGCACCCCGTACGGCGGCCGGAACCAGCGCGGTCGATGCCCGGTCGCGGCCGCCACCGCCGCCGTACCGCGAGCCAGGTCGTCGTAGGTGTCGCGCGGGCTGCGCACCAGATGGCATCGATGGGTATGACCGTGCAGGGCGATCTCGTGGCCGCGGCCACGGATCTCGGCGGCCAGCTCCGGTGCCAGCCGGACCAGACTGCCGAGCAGGAAGAAGGTCGCGCTGACCCGCTCGTCGTCGAGCAGGTCGAGGAAGCGCGGGGTGGATGCCGGATCGGGGCCGTCGTCGAAGGTGAGCGCGACATGGTCGGGGCGCCCGATGCCGGCCAGCCGGGGAGCGATCCGGCGGCCGACCGGCGGGATCGAGGTCACCCCCGGTAGCCCGTGCACCACCACCAGCGCGCCGGCGGCGATCGCGAGAGTGCCGGCGCCCCGTCGCTCGATGTCGGCCATGACCTATGGCTACCATGGGCGGCGCCATGCTTGGCTTTCATACTCATATGGCAATGTGAGCACCAGCGGCTGGCTACTACCTTGTTGGTCGTAGCACATCAGGGCAGGAGGGTGCCGGTGGAACAGCGACGGCCCCGCGGGAGCCTCGAGCACGAGGTGCGCATGGTGCTGGCCGCGGCCGAGGAGGCGCTGACGCCGGCGCAGGTGCGCGACGCCATGGGCGACGACCTCGCCTACACGACCGTGATGACGGTGCTGGTTCGGCTGCACGCCAAGGGTCTGGTCCGGCGGGAGCGCGCCGGTCGCGCGTACACGTACCGGTGGGTGGCCGACGGCGCCGAGCTGACCGCGCACCAGATGGGTCGCCTGCTCGACGGTGTTGACGACCGCGCCGCCGCATTGGCCCGCTTCGTCGACGTGCTCTCGGCGGCGGACTCCGCGATGCTCGCCGACCTCCTGAACCGGGACGAGCCGGTGGCCGACTGAGGCCCTGTCCATAGGGGCCTTGTACTTGAAACCAGCCCCCCGGTATCGGAGTGTGGAGCGTGCCGGCCGAGTTCGGAGGTCATCAATGGTCGTGGCTGTGTACCTCCCGCTCGCGCTCTCGCTGCTGCTGCCCGCGCTCGGGTTCTGGTGGTCGGGGCACCCGGCGCCCGGGGCCGGGGTCTGGGTGCTGACCGCCGGGGCCGGCCTCGCCGCCGGGTGCACGCTGTGGATGCTCGCCCTGCTCATCGGCGCCCGGGTTGGTGACGTCCTGGGCTGGCCGGGGTACGCCAGCGTGCCGGTGCCCCGCGCCGTCTCGGTGGTGGCGGCCGGCGCGTTCGTCGGGGCCCTCGTCCGGGCCGGTCGGGCGACCCGGCGCCAGCTGCGCGTGCAGCGCAACCTGCGCTCGGTGCGGGCGCTGCCGGGCGGCGAGCTCGTGGTCGTGCGGCACCTGCGCCCGCACGCGTTCGCGGTGCCGGGCTCGCCCGGCCGGATCGTGGCCACCGACGCGATGCTGCGCGCGCTCACCCCAGCCCAGCGCCGTGTGCTCCTGAGCCACGAACGGGCCCACCTCGCCGCCCGGCACTCCGTCGCGCTGGGTCTGGTGCATCTCGCCGCCGCGGTCGATCCGCTGCTGGTGCCGGTACGCCAGGCGGTGGCCTACCTGTGCGAGCGGCACGCCGACGAGGTGGCCGCGGCCGAGGTCGGCGACCGCCGGCTGGTCGCCGGTGCGCTGGGTGCCGCGGCCCGGGCGAGCACCGGCGAACCGGCGCTGGCCCTGCCCGCTTTTCACCGGCTGGACGTGGTGCGCCGGGTGATCGCCCTGAGCCGCCCGCCGCGGCGGGTCTCCCCGCTGGCGCTGGCGGCGGCGCTGCTCGGCGCCAGCGGGGTGGCCGGCCTGGCGACCGCGGCCGCCGCCGACGCCACCCGCGACTTCATCGTCATGCTGGCCGCCCGGGTGAGCTGACCACTCTCGCGCCGGCGGAGACGGTAGTCGTTGGTGCCGGCGACGAGTTGGCAAGGGCACCCTCTTATACGGAATCCGTTAAGAGGGTGCCCTTGCTAACACAATCAATCAGCGGACGCTACGGGGCTTTCTTCAGCACGAAGTTCGCTATCGTCACCGTTCCCTTACTGATCTTCACCTTCCTTGTCTGCGGTTGCCACCCGTCCTTGGCCACGATGAGCTGCAGCGGGTTGTTGCGTACGTCGAGCCAGAGTGCGTACTGGCCGAACTTGTCGGTCTTCAGCGTGTAGCTCGCCGCCCAGGAGTCGATCTGCACCGTCGCGCCGGCGATCGGGGATCCGTCCACCGCGGAGGTGACGGTTCCCATGATCTTGCCCCACGTCTTCGGCGGGTTCACGGTCATGCTCACCGCGACCGGCGACAGGGTGTACGGCGTGTCGGAGCTCGGCACGATGCTGGCGGTGTACGTACCCGGTTGGGTCACCGCCGTGACGCTGGCATCCAGCGTCACCGTGATCTTCGCGGTTGCCCCGGCCGCCAGGGTGGCGCTGGTCGCGCTGAGCGACAGCCACGGCACATCCGCGTTGTTGTCGCAGTCGGCGAAGCCGGGAAGCACCTGCGAGTTGACCAGCGGCGTCGAGAACCCGCCTGGGCTACCACCGATCTGGTAGAAGCCGCAGGCACTGCCGCTGCGGTAGGCGGTCTGGTTGGAGTTGGGCAACGCGGTCCACGAGTCCGTTGCCGGATCGTAGGCGAAGCCCCGGTTGGTGATGGTGGCGCTGTTGTTGGTCACGCCACCGCTGACGAGTAGCACCCCGTTGGCCGGCGTGTACGCCGAGCCCCACATGTCGATGGGCAGGTTCGCCCGAACCGACCAGGCGTCGGTCGCCGGGTCGTACATGTAGGTGTGGGTGATGGTGGCCGTGTCGGTGGTGCCGCCGGCGCAGTAGATCGCGGATCCGAGGGCGCCACAGGACTCCCAGGAAACCGCCTCCGGGTAGGCGGCCGCCGCCGACCAGGTGCTGGTCGCCGGGTCGAACACCTCGACATTGGTGGCACCGCAGGAGAACGCGCTGCAGCCACCGATCACGTACAGCTTGCCGTTGAGGACCGCGGTACCCGAGCCGGCGAACGGCATGGGTGTCGCTGTCCCGGTGGACCAGGTGTTCGTGCCCGGGTCGTAGATCTCCATCTTCGGGTCGGGATCGCCACTGGCGCCCCAGCCGCCGACCGTGTAGAACTTGCCGCCGATGAAGGCCGCGGCCGGCTTCTCCCGGGTGTCGGTGGCACTGGCGAGCTGACTCCAGCTGCCGGAGTCCGGGTTGTAGACGAACAGCGCCCGGCTGTCCCCGGTCCCGTCGAAGCCGTACGCGGAGTAGAGCAGCCCGTCATTGAGGCCCACCGCGTTGTCCTGGATCGGGGTCGGGTAGTTGGCGATGGATGTCCACGGTGCGTCCGCCGGCGTGGCGTCGGGCGGTGCGGTGGCGTTCATCGGGATCAGGGCCCCGTTGCCGGCGTGCAGCGAGTGGGCCGAGAACTTGCCCTTGACCTCGCGCAGCGGTGCGCCGCCCGCGGTCAACAGCACGAAGCCACCGGGCCGTTCGGCGAGCTTGACGGTCGCGGTCGCGGTGCCGGTGTTCTTCAGCGTCAACGTCGCCGTGGCCGTCTTGGCCCAGGCCAGTGTCTTGCTGATGGACGCCGGGGTCACCGTGACCTGACCCGCCTTGAGCGAGAAGTCCGCCCGGGTGGCGAAGTCGGCGGCCACGTTCACCGTCTTGGTCGCGGTGGTGTAGTGGGTCTTGGCCGCGGTGAACGGATGGTTGCCGGTCAGAGCGGAGAAGAGCCAGTAGAAGCCGTCGGCGAGGTTCGGGTCATCCGGTGTCGCCGCCGAGCTGGCCGTCGTCGACGGGGCGTCCACCGACGTGATCAGCGCGTTGTTCACCGGTGCGCTTGTGTTCTGGTCGGTGACCAGACCGAGGACGAGGCCGCCGGGGACCGGCTGGCACGCCTTGGCCCCGATGAACACGTTGTCCAACTCCCACCACCAGCCGAAGCTGGAGATGAAGCGGAAGCGCACCAGAGCGGAGTGCCCGGTCGCCTGCGGAATCGGCAGATCCACATGTGCCGGCCCGCGGAACTGGTCGGTGGTCTTCTGCCACACCACCGAGAAGGTGGCGCCGCCGTCGATGCTGAGCTCCACGGCGCCGACCTGGTTCGGGAATCCCCGGTAGTCGGTGTCGAAGCCGATCGCCGGGTTGCCCAGCCCGGTGAAGTCGACCGCCGGTGCGGTCAACGTCGTGTTCTGGCTGTTGCCGGGGCCGAGGTGGTCGCTGTCGGCGATGGCGAAGCCGCCGGTGCCGCCGGTCAGGTTGCCCCGGTGCCCGTCATCGGTGAAGACCCAGCCACCGTTGCCGGTGCCGTTGTCGACCACCCAGCCGGGCGGCGCGGTGGTCGCGTCGAACGCCTCGGTCGTCCCGGTGAGGTGCACCGCGTACCCGGGCGCCGTGCAGCCCTGGGCGTCGACCGGCACCGCCACGTTGGCGACGGTGTTGGTGGTCCCCAGGTCCACCGTGACATCGACGGTCTGGTAACCGCCGTAGATCGGGGTGACGTGCAGGTGGTACGTCGCCCCCTGGGGAAGGTTGAGGCTGTAGTGCCCGGTGAACGGGTCGGTGAAGGCCGGACCTCCCGGCACGCCGTCGACCACGATGCGGGCGTAGAGCGGCCAGTTGTGTCCGGAGCCGTCGGTAACGGTGCCGCTGACGGAGGCCGCGGGCACCGCGTTGAGCGCGAAGTTCTGGGTCACGTGCGCCCCGTCGGTGACGCTGACCCCGGTCACCGTGGCGCTGGCGTAGCCGTACGCCGATGCGGTGAGGTCGTACGTGCCGACCGGGACCGACATGCTGTAGTGGCCCTGGGCGTCGGTGAGTGCGGTGGAGTCGCCGGCGACCACGGTGGCCCCGGCGATAGCGGCCGAGGTGGCGGCGTCGCTGACCGTGCCGAGCAGCTCACCGTGCGGACCGGTGGTGAACGCCGCCAGGCCGTTCGGGGTCCCGAGACCGGTCGGCCCGTCGTAGCCGGTACCGGCCGTGCACAGGTACGCCGGCGAGCAGGTCCCGTTGAGACCGCTGGTGACGTCGTTGAGCGCGCCGGCGTTGGCGTACGGGTAGGAGTTGGGGTAGGTGCCGGTCACCGGCGTGCCCGCGGCCGCGAACACCGACGCGATGATCGGGGACGACACGCTGGTGCCGCCGTACACCGTCCAGCCACTGTTGCCGAACGTCTGGTAGACCGCCACCCCGGTGAGCGGGTCGGCGACCGCGGAGACGTCGGCCACGGTACGCATGGAGCAGCCCGAGTCGGTCTGGAAGGCCGGCTTCGCCTCGAAGAGCGAGCAACCGCTACCTGGACCGCCGAACGCGTTGTGCCACACCGTCTCCGACCAGCCGCGCGAGTTGGCCGCGGTGACCAGGGAGGTGCCGCCGACCGAGGTGACGTACTGCGAGGCCGCCGGGTAGGAGACACCGAAGTCGCTGTCACCGGAGCTGGCCACCACGGCCACACCCGGGTGGTTGTAGTGCGGGTCGAACTCGGTGACCTCGGAGGCGTCCTCGCCGCTGCCGGGGATGCTGGAGTACGCCGTGCCGTAGCTGTTCGACACGTACTTGGCACCCAGCGCGACGGCCTCGTCGACCGACAGGCTCAGGTTCACGTTGCTGTTGTTGTCGGCTTCGACGAGCAGGATGTGCGCCGCCGGCGCCGCGGCCGAGACCATGTCCACATCGAGGGAGATCTCCCCGGCCCAACCGGCGTCGGGCGGCGGGTAGCTGGTGCCGCCGCGCTGGTCGACCTTGCGGAAGCAGCCGTTCGCCGTGGTGCACGGGGGCAGGCCGAACTGCTGGCGGTAGATGGCCAGGTCCGCCTCGGCGGTCGGATCGTCGAACGCGTCGACGATGGCGACCGTCTGGCCGGCGCCGCCGTTGGCCGGCAGGCTGTAGGCGCTCTGCAGGTCGGCGGGGCCGTACCCGGACGGAGTGGTATCCAAAGGCTGGAGCCCGGAAACGGGCCTGATGTCGGTACGCCGCAGCGCGAAGCACGCGGCGAAGCCCTTTTTGGGCGTACCGCAGGACGCCGCGACGCCGACCTTGGTGATCGTGGAGGCTCCGCCGGAGCCAACCGGATTGGTCGAGTTGCTGCCGAGGACCGAGCTCGCCGACGCGATCGCGGGCAGCCCGATCACCGCGGTCGCGACCGCGAGGACTCCGACGAGCAATGAGATCATCAGCGGCTTGCGTTGGTCTCTTGATGGGTACATCAAGGTCCTTTCCAACCGGGGATACGCCGGCCTCGGTCGGGGCCGGCGGGGGGCAGTGATCGACGACCGCCGCACCCACCCTCGTGAGAGATACTCAAATGTGTCAACGACATCGGGTCGGGCAACATGAGAAGCTACACACATGCGCACGTCGATGTCCCCTGGCGTCGCCCGCGTCGGACCGCCCGGACGCCGGGTCGGGCCACGGTGAACGGCTCGTCACCTGGTCAGGTTGGGGGATTATGACCATGACCTCACCCGGCCCCCGCCTCGGGGCGATCGGGGTGGACCCCCTGCCGGAGCGGGCCTACGAGTACCTGGTCCGGTCCGGGCGGGGCCGGACCTTGAGCGAGATCTCCGCTGAGCTCGGGGTCTCCGCCCGCATCGGTCGCCAGGTGCTGCGGGAGCTGCAAGCGCGGGCGCTGGCGGTCTGCACGCCGACCCGGCCGCCGGCGTACACGGCCAACCCGCCCGAGCTCGCGTTGGAGACGCTGGTCGCCCGTCGCGGCGAGGAGCTGGCCCAGATCCGGGTCTTCGCCCGCGAGCTGCAGGGCACGTTCAGCCGGGCGGCCGCCTCCGGCGCCGCGGCCGACCTGCTCGAGGTCGTCGTCGGCCGGGAGCAGGTCACCCGGTATTACCTCCAACTCGTGCGCAGTGCCCGGGTCGAGGTGGACACCCTGGCCCGGCCGCCCTACGTCGCCGCCGACGACGACAGCGAGATGCTGACCGCCGCCGGCGCCGCCATCGAGCGGGGCGTGCTGGCGCGCAGCGTGTACGAGAGTGAGGCGCTGGGGGAGACCGCCACCCTCAACGTCGCCCGCCGCAGCATAGCGATGGGCGTGCAAGCCCGGGCGACCAGCGGACTGCCGATGACCCTGGCCCTGTTCGACCGGCGGATCGGGCTGGTGCCGCTCAAGGTCGACGAACCGGCGTTCGGTGCCCTCGTGGTCTACCAGTCCGCCCTGCTGGAGGCGCTCGCGGCGCTCTTCGACGGCATCTGGGCGCGGGCGGCACCGCTGCTCTCCAGCCGGGCCGGCGCCCGCACCGGCGACCTCGACGACCGCTCCCGGCAGGTGCTGCTGCTCATGTCGGCCGGGCTGAAGGACCAGTCGATCGCCCGCACGATGGGCATGAGCCGGCGCACCGTGCAGAAATGTGTCACCTCGGCGATGAGCACGCTCGGCGCCCGGACCCGGTTCCAGGCGGCCCTGCTCGCGTTCGACCGGGGCTGGATCGGCGCCGAACCCGCGCTCGAACACCGCCGACCGTAACCGCGCCTCCTCCGGCCGCCCCTCCCGTCGATCTAGGGCGTAGGCACGCGATCGGAGATCAAAGCATGTGCCTACGCCCTAGATCGACGGGAGTTGCGGCCCGGCGGGTGGTATCCGGTCACCCGAAGGAACGATGTAATTACGGTAAAAGTGACATACCTGGCGACGTCGCACAGCAACGGCACAGCCCGCGTGCGGCCACCGGTCAGGATGGGAGTGTCTAGTTGGTGGCGTGGGACGAACGCGCCAGGAGGTGTCAGTTATGTCATGGCAGGGCGACCCCTACGGCTACCGGTCGCCGGCGGCTGCACCCCTGGTGGTGGACCCGACAGTGATCGAGCCGCCGCGCCGGCGGAGCCGCGGCGGCCTGGTCGGGCTGTTCGCGGTGGCGGCGATCCTGTTCCTCGGGTTCGCGGTCGCGCTGGCTGCGGGCGTCCTGGTGCACCGGCCCTTGTCCACCGGAACCTTCGCCCGCCCGGGAACGGCGGCGACCCGGGCGCCGGCCAGCCCGGTGGCCCCGGTCGGCGGGGCGCTCGACGCCGACCGCCTGGCCGCTCAGATCGATCCCGCGATCGTCGACATCAACACGACGTTGGGCTACCAGCGGGCCAAGGCGGCCGGGACCGGGGTGGTGCTCACCGCCTCCGGCGTGGTGCTGACGAACAACCACGTGATCGCCGGTGCCACCGAGATCACCGCGGTCGACGTCGGCGATGGGCGCACCTATCAGGTCACCGTGCTCGGGTACGACGAGGCCGATGACATCGCGGTGGTCCAGCTCGACGGCGCGGCCGGACTCGCGGTGGCGCCGACCGGAGACTCGTCGAGCGTGGTCGCCGGCGCGGCCGTGCTGGCCCTGGGCAACGCTGGTGGCGTCGGCGGTACGCCCAGCGCGGCGCCCGGCACGGTTCTCGACACCGACCAGACGATCACCGCGACCGACGAGTCGGGTGCGTCGGAGCGGTTGACCGGACTCATCGAGGTGGCCGCCGACATCCAGCCGGGGGACTCCGGCGGTCCACTCGTGTCCGCCGACGGACATGTGATCGGCATCGACACCGCCGCCTCGGCCGGATTCCGCTACCAGGCCGCCGGCGGTCGCGGCTTCGCCATCCCGATCAACCAGGCGTTGGCGGTGGCGCGGCAGATCACCGATGGCCCCGCCGGCGCCGGCGTCCACATCGGACCGACCGCATTCCTCGGGGTGGAGACGACCTCATTGCGCCGCTATGCCGGAGCCGCGGTGGTGAACGTCGTGGCTGATTCCCCGGCAGCCGGCGCCGGCCTCGGTTATGGCGACATCATCGAATCGGTCGATGGCGCCAGCGTCGATTCGCCGGCGACGCTCGGCGACCTGATGGCGCCGCACCACCCGAATGATGTGATCACGCTTGGATGGTCGGATCGGTTCGGTCGTTCGCATATCGCTACGGTTACGCTTGGGCAAGGCCCGCCCGCATAGCTGTCCACTGTGATCACTCCTCATCCCGCCTCAGCGGTGATTCACGTCACAGTGCGTACCTGCAAAACGATTGGCGTTGACCGCGGTAGCAGGTAAATGTCGCAGGCCCAGCGCTTGCCGCGTTCTCCGGCCGGCGGACGGACGAGGGTCTGTCGGCGCACCGATACTGGAAAGTCGTCGTCGGGTGTCGCCGCTCTCGATAAACTGGAGTCGATCAAAGTGCGGACGACGGCGGAAGTGTGCGGACGACGGGGCGGATCACGTGCAAGTGAGGCTTCTCGGGCCGGTCGACGTGACGGTCAATCAAGCGGTGCGGTCGGTCAGTGGCATGCGGCGCAAGGCCGCCCTGGCCGCCCTCGCCCTGCAACACCGCGACATCGTGAGCACCGACCGACTGGTCGACATCGTCTGGGGCGATACGCCCCCGCCGACCGCGGACAACACGTTGCAGAGCCACCTGTCGCACCTGCGGCATGTGCTGCGCAACAAGAACGCGATCCGGGCGCGGCCCCCGGGCTACGTGCTCGATCTCGGGCCGGACGGCACCGACGTCGAAGTCGCCGAGCGCCTCATCCGCACCAGCGCGGGCACCGACGATGAGAGCGAGCGGATCCGGCTGCTGCAGTCGGCGCTGGCGCTCTGGCGCGGACGCCCGCTGATGGACATCGACGGGTCCGGCTGGTTGGACGAGCACGCGCACCGCCTCGAGCGGCTCTGGCTGGAGACCACCCAGCAGCTGGTCTCCGCCCGGTTGGCCCAGGGCGAGCACGCGCAGGTCCTGCCGGAGCTGGAAAGCCTCGCCCACCAGCATCCGTTTGAGGAACAGCTCCATCGGCTGCTCATGCTCGCGCTCTACCGCACCGGCCGGCAGGCCGACGCCCTCGCGGCCATGCAGCGGCTCCGCCGTACCCTGGGCGACGAGCTCGGCATCGACCCCAGCAACGAGGTGCGCGCGCTCGAGGCGGCGATCCTGCGCCAGGACCCGGTCCTCGACCTGGTCCCAGCCGACCGACCGATCCCGCGGCTGGCGCGCGCGACGCCGGCCCACTCCGCGGTCCCCGCAGGACAGCCGGCGGCGCTCGCCGACGGCCCGGTGAGACTGGACCCGGTGCCGGGCACGTCGACGCCGGCCCAGCTGCCGCCGGCGGTGCACGGCTTCGCCGGGCGCAGCCGCGAGCTGGCGCACCTGGACGCGATGCTCGCCACCACCACCGTGACCCGGTCCGAGGCGCCGACCGTCGTGATCTCCGCGGTCTCGGGTACGGCCGGGGTCGGCAAGACCGCGCTCGCGCTGCACTGGGCGCACCGGGTCGCCGGCGAGTTCCCCGACGGCCAGCTCTACGTCAACCTGCGCGGGTTCGACCCGGGGGGCGCGGCGCTGGAGCCGTGCGAGGCGCTGCGCGGCTTCCTGGAGGCGTTCGACGTGCCGATGGCGCGGATACCGTCCAGTCTGGACGGCCGGACGGCGCTCTACCGCAGCCTCGTGTCGGGCAAGCGGATCCTGGTCGTGCTGGACAACGCGCGCGACGTCGAACAGGTACGTCCCCTGCTGCCCGGGTCAGCAGGCTGCCTGGTCGTGGTGACCAGCCGCCACCGGCTGACCTCCCTGGTCGCGGCGGAGGGAGCCTATCCACTCATCCTCGACACACTCACCCGGACCGAGGCCCGCGACCTGCTCAGCCACCGTCTCGGCGCCGATCGGGTGGCCCGGGAGCCCGGCGCCGTCGACCAGATCATCACCTCGTGTGCCCGGCTGCCGCTGGCGCTGGCGATCGCCGCCGCCCGGGCCGCCACCCAGCCCGACTTCCCGCTCAGCACGGTCGCCGGCGAATTGTGCAGCGCCCAGGGGACCCTCGACGCGTTCGACGGCGGCGACTCGGCCACCGACGTGCGGGCCGTCTTCTCGTGCTCGTACCGCACGCTGAGCCCGGCCGCCGCCCGGCTGTTCCGGCTGCTCGGGCTGCACCCCGCACCCGAGATCTCGGTCGCCGCGGCCGCCAGCCTGGGTGCGCTGGGGCCCGACACGATTCGGGCGCTGCTGGCCGAGTTGATCCAGGCCCACCTGCTCACCCAGACGGCTCCCGGCCGGTACTGCTTCCACGACCTGCTCCGGGCCTACGCCGCCGAACAGGTGCAGCGGTTCGAGACCGCGGCTGACCGGCGGTCGGCCGTGCGCCGGCTGCTCGACCACTTCCTGCACACCGCGCTCGGCGCCGCCACTCTGCTCGAGCCGTACCTGGATCCGATCCCGACGGCCCCGCCCGGGGTCGGCGTCGTGGTCTCGCAGCTGCGCACCGCCGACGCCGCGCTCGCCTGGTTCGCCACCGAGCATGCCGCGTTGACCGCGGCGGTGCCGTGGGCGGCCGAGCTGGGCTGCGACGCGCACGCCTGGCAGCTGAGCTGGACGACGACCACGTTCCGGCTCCGCCGCGGTCTCTGGGCCGCGCACACGGCGGCGCACCTGGTCGCGGTGGAGGCCGCCCGGCGTCTCGGCGATCCCGTGGGCGAGGCCCACGCGCTGGCCGGGCTCGCCCTGGGCTACGCCCGCTCCGGCCAGACCCTGGAGGCGTATCCCTGCTTCGAGCGGGCGCTCGAGCTGTTCGGGCAGGTCGGCGACCACGCCAGCCAGGCCGATATCCACATCAGTCTGGAGTGGCTGGCCGAGCGCGCCGGTCAGGCCGCCGACACCCTCAGCCACGCCATGGCGGCGCTCGACCTGTTCCGAGCGGCCGGCCATCGCGCCGGGCAGGTCCGGGTGCTCAACGACATCGGCCTCGGCTATGCGCTGCTCGGCGACTACGTGCAGGCGACCGCATACTGCAACCGGGCGCTGGTGGCCAACCGGGAGCTGGGCCAGCGGTGCTGGGAGGCGGCGACCTGGGACAGCCTCGGCTACATCCACCTGCAACTCGGTGATGTGGACCAGGCGATCACGTCGTACCAGAACTCGGTCGATATCTGCCGCGATCTCGGCGACCGCTTCTGCGAGGCCGCCACGCTGACCAACCTCGGCGGCGCGCACCAGCGGGCGGGTCATGGCGAGGCCGCCCGCAAGGCGTGGTTGCAGGCGCTGAACATCTACGAGGAGATGGGACACCCGGACGCGGACGGGGTGCGGTTGAAGCTCGCCCTGGCCGAGGAGCCGGCGCCGGTCTGACCACCGTCGCTCACGGGTGCCGCCGGGGATCCTATGATCGGCCAGGCGCCACACCCGGCGCCGGCCCGTGCCCCTCGTCGCGTCCGGAGACCCCGCATGCCCCCTGCTGACTCCCCGTCGGATCGCCCTCTCCTCCTGCTGGTCGGCACCGGTTTCCAGTCCTACCGCGAGTACCTGTTGCGGGCGATCTCCAGTCGGTACCGCATCCATCTGTTCAGCCTCGTCGAGCCGACGTGGGAGCAGGCCTACCTCAGCGGCGTGACGGTCCTGCCGAGCACCTCGGACGGCCCCGCGATGGCCGCGGCCGCGCGCGACCTGGTGGCCACCGAGCCGGTCGACGGGGTGCTCTGCTGGGACGAGGAACGCATCCTCGCCACCTCGTACATCGCGCAAGCCCTCGGTGTACGCAATGGCGACCCGGCGGTGGTCTGGCGGCTGCGCGACAAGGCGCAGACCCGGGAGGCAGTGGCCGGGTCCCCGGTGGTCCAGCCGCGCTCGATCGCGGTGAAGACGCTCGACCAGGCGCTGGCGGCCGCGCAGACGCTCGGCTACCCGGTGGTGGTGAAGCCCCGCGGGCTGCTCGCCAGCATCGGCGTGGTCGCGGTCGATGACGCGGCCCAGCTCACCGACCGGTTCGCCTTCGCCCGGGATGCGCAGGGTCACGTGCCGGTGGTCCTCGACAGTGATCTGCCGATCCTGGTCGAGGAGCAGGTGTTCGGCGACGAGATCAGCGTCGACTGCGTGGTCCGCGACGGCCGGGTGACGCCACTGTTCATCGCCCGCAAACAGGTCGGATTCCCCCCGTACGCGGAGGAGATCGGCCACCTGCTCGATGGCGCGGATCCCTTGCTGGCCGATCCCGCCCTGGTGAAGGCGTCGCAGGACGCGCACGACGCGCTCGGCTTCCGCGACGGCTGGACCCACAGCGAGTGGATGCTCACCGCGACCGGTCCGGTGTTGATCGAGGTTAACGGACGCCTGGGCGGGGACATGATCCCCTACCTGGGCCTGCTCGCCACCGGCATCGACCCGGGCCTGGTCGCCGCGGCCGCGGCCTGTGGACGCGACGTCGAGCTGACGCCCAGCCGGCGACGGGTCTCCGGGATCCGGTTCTTCTACGCCGAGCGGGACGAGATGCATCTGGAGTCGGTCGGGTTCGACCGGGACGCCCTTTCGCCGGCGATCGACCGGGCCGAGGCGCTGGCCCAGCCGGGGAGCATCGTCTCGCCGCCGCCGAAGGGCTCGGCGTACGACCGGGTCGCCTTCGCGGTCGCGGTCGCCGACTCCGCCGACGCCTGCATGGACGCACTCGATTCGGCGGCGGCCGCGCTGCACGTGGTGGCCGCGCCCTGATGCCGGCGGTCAGCCGGAGAAGCTGACGGCGCTGCGCCGGTGGCTGTCCGGCGGCGTTGACGACGCAGCGCCGGCTAGCCCGCGGAGCGGGCGATGTAGCGGGCGCGTAGCTCCTTCTTGTCGACCTTCCCGTACTCGGTGAGCGGGAACGAGGCGACGAACTCCACCTCGCGGGGCGACCACTGCTTGTTCAGCCGGTCCACGACCAACTGGCGCAACTCCTCCTCGCTGACCGTGGCGCCGGGGGCCCGGACCACGAAGGCATGCACCGCCTCCCCCAGGAACGCGTCCGGTACGCCGACCACGGCGGCCTGGCGGACCTGCGGGTGCTCGAGGAGGGCATCCTCCAGCGGCCGGCAGTACACGATGGTGCTGCCGAGATCGGTCAGGATCATGTCCTTGACCCGGTCCACGATGTACAGATTGCCGTCCTCGTCGAGGCGTCCGACATCCCCGGTCCGCAGCCACCCGTCGACCAGCGTCTCGGCGGTCAGTTCGGGGGAGCCGAAGTACCCCTCGGTCACCATGGCGCTGGACAGGCAGATCTCGCCGACCTCGCCGGTGGGCCGGACGGCGCCGGTGGCCGGATCGCGGATCTCGAGGCGCACATCGCCCCACGGCTTGCCGCAGGAGCCGAGCAGCTCGGGGTGGTCCGGATCGAGGTGCAACCGGTCCTGCACCGTGATGAACGGCAGCTCGCTCATCCCGTACACGACGTTGAGGCAGCCGCCGAACCGGTCGATCGCCTCGACCAGTCGGGTCGGTGCGGCGGCGCTCGCCGCGACGGTGGCCTGGTAGAGGCTGCTGAGGTCGGTCCCGGCCAGCCGTGGATCGTCCAGCAAGGAGTAGAGCAGCGGCGGTGAGACGTTGATGCTGGTGATCCGCTCGGTCTCGATCGTATGCAGGAAGTTGCCCACGTCGAAGCCGAAGTTCATCACGATGGTCCCGCCGTCGTACCAGGTCAGCAACGCCGACGACTGGGCGCCGGCGTGCCAGGTGCCGGCCATGAGCAGGTGGCGGATGGGTCGGTCCGGGGGCCGGTAGAAGTCGGCCACCGACGGCATCGCGGCGAAGAAGCGCTGCCCGTGCACCATCAGCTTCGGCGTACCGGTGGTTCCGCTGGTCTGGAACAGCGACACGGGTTCGACCCCGATCGTCTGCGGGTCGAAGGGCAGCTCGGCAGCGGCCGGCGGATCGGTGATGTCGGGACCCAACCCGCCGGCACCGATGCACAGCACGCGCACCGCGTCGGCCGCCTCGGCCAGCTCCCGACCGATCTCGCCCAGATGCGCCACCTCGTAGACGAACGCGTCGGCGGAGACGAAGTCGAGCACCGAGCGCAAGAAGAACGGGGGGGTGCTGTGGGCCAGGAAGACCGTGCGGCACCCGAGCAGGTGCGCGCCGTACTGGACGAAGTAGGACTCCGGTGGGTTGGTGGCGAGCACCCCGATGGTCATGCCGGGGCGGATGCCGAACTCCCACAAGGCGACGGCCGTGTTGCGCATCTGGTCGCGCAGTTGGGCATAGCTGAACCGGCGCCCGTCCGTCGCGACCAGCGCCTCCCGGTCGCCGTAGCCGGTGAAAAGGTCCAACGCGCGCCGAACGTAGTTATCCGCGGCCACCACGGTTCCCACCTCGGTCCCTGGTCAGGCGTGGCACTGCCGTTGAGCGCGACACCGCCCTCAACCGTGTGACTATCCCGATCTTCACGACAATACTGGCCGCGAGCCGACGCGGCCACCAGTACCACAACGCCCAGTGCCTTCGTGGTGGGCGGGGTCGCCGCCGCCGCGAAGGCACTGGACCGGAGGTGCGGCCACCTCGCCGTCAGGCTAGGCGAGGTGGCCGCGAGGGGCGTCAGGGACCGAAGAAGGTGAGTACGCGGTTGATCATGTCGGCCTTCTGCGCCGCCGATCCGAACTCCTCGAACGGGAAGGCGACGAAGACGACCTTGTAGGTTCCGGTGTCGACGGATACGCCGTCCGGCTGTGCGCTGTCGTCGGTGAAGGCGACCGTCGCCGGCCCGACCGGGGTGGTCTCGTCGCTGAACTGGACCCCGCCGAGCACGCTGAGGTCCAGCGGCACGGTGCCGATCCCGTTCGTCACCGGGTTGCCGGTGACGCCGTGCACGTTGCCCGTCGGGATGTCGTTCTGGTTCTCCGAGCCGTCCCAGTCCACATGCAGGAAGTCATGGACGAAGTCGGTCGTTCCGGCCGCCTGGTCCAGGATGTCCTGCCCGGAGACGAAGAGCCGGCCACCCTGGTTCAGGTACGCCGTCAGCCCGGCTTCGTAGGGCAGCAGAGGTCCGGGGTATGAGTTGCCGGTGAACCAGACCACGTTCTTGTGCGCGTTGAGGAAGTGCTGTGGCAGGTTCTTGTCGACCGAGAGGTCCCAGAGGCTGAACGGCACGCCGGCGTCCGACAGAGCCGTCTGGTAGATCCCCTTCACGTCCGGCATGTTGTCGTCGTTGTCCACCAACAGGGTGTCGACCGCGACCGCGATCGTGTTGATGGCCGCCGAACCACTCACCGACGAGTCGGCCACCGAAGTGGCGGTGACGGTGGCGTGGTCGGTCGTGCCGTCGGCCACGCTGGGCACGGCGACCCGGACGCAGACATCCGTGCTCGCGCCGGCCGCGACCGTCGGTGTGGTCGTCAGCGGGCTGGTGCACGTCGCGTCCAACACCGTCGTGGTGAACGTGCCCGACGCGGCGACGGTGTAGCTGTCCGCGTCGAAGCCGAGGTTGCGAACGTGGACGGCGTAGTCGAGGGACTGGCCGACGCGGGTGCCGTCGGTCTGTGCGCTCGGCGTGACCGCCACGGCGTGGGCCGGGGCGATCGGTGTGGTGTGCGGGCTGCTGGAGGTGCTGACGTGCTGGGCCGAGGTGACCGAGATGTTGTCGTTGACGATCGCGGTCACGGACGGGCTCAGCGAGCCCGAGATGTGCACGGTCAGCGTCACCGACTTCGATCCGCCGGCCGGTACGGTGAGCCCGCTCCAGATCGCCTTGCCATGCGACAGGCTGCCGCCGTCGCTGGCCGAGACGAACGTGGTGTGGGCCGGGATCGGGTCGGTGATCGCCACCCCGGTGGCGTCGGCGTTGCCGAGGTTGCGCACGTTGATGGTGTAGACGAGGTCACTGCCCGGGCCGACCGGAACCCCACTGTCTGATGTGGATTCCACCAGCGCCGGGGTCAGGGTCGGATCGCTGCTCGTGAACGCCCCGCGCCCGTGCGTGCCGGCGGCGAGCGTCCGGTGCGACGGGTCGAAGGAGAGCTGCCACACCGAGACCACCGGCAGGCCGGTGCTCAACGTGGCCCAGTGCTTGCCGCCGTCGGTGGTCACGAACGTGCCCACGTCGGTGCCGGCGTAGAGGGTTTTGGCCTGGCTGGGGTCAAGGATGATCGAGTTGACCGGGGAGTCCGGCAGGTTGCCGCTGACATCCTTCCAGCTGTGACCGCCGTCGGTGGTGGCGAAGACGTGCCCCTTGCGGTTCGGGGTTGCCCCGTTGAATCCGGCGTACGCTGCGTAGGCCACCCGCCAGTTGGAGCGGTCCACCGCGAACTGGGTCACCGGCCGCTTGGGCAGCGGCTTCTTGTCCACCTCGGTCCAGGTCGGCGCGTCGCTGGTGACGGCGTTCGGGCTGACGAAGACGAGCCCGTCGCCCGAGCCGGTGTAGACGGCGTCGCCACCGTCGGCCAGGCCGACCGCGGTGAGCACGCAGCCGCGCGCGCCGTTGGGCGCCGGGCCGGTGCAGCCGCTGGTCAGGTCCGGGCTGATCGGGGTCCAGGTGACGTCACCGGCCGAAGGCGCCTCGGCGTTGTTGGTCCGGTAGAGCCGATACGTGCCGAGGAAGAGCTGGTTCGGGTTCGCCTGGTTCATCACCCAGGGGATGTAGAACTCGGACCGTTCGTTCACGTTGATGCCCCGGGTGATCGACTGGTTGGTGAAGAAGCCGGGACTCGCAGAGCTGAATCGGTACGGGGAGATGCCGAAGAACGTGCCGAACACGAAGCCTCCGGTGTTCGGGTCGACCAGGACCTGGCCGCCGTCGCCGTTGCCGATGTCGAACCAGGTGTCGTTGAGGATGGAACGACGCTCGGTGCCGTTGTCCTGGCTGCCGCCCCACAGGCGGGCCGGCGTGGCCGGGTTGGTCGAGATGCTGGTGAACTGGGTGATCTGAAGGTTGGTCCGGTGGATGACGCCGGCCGTGTTGGGGTCCACCGTGCCGTTGAGGTCCTGCCAGTCGACCGTGTCGAGCGGGTCGCCCGCGCCCAGCCGGCCACCGTGGTCGGTGGAGTACCAGACACCGCCGTCGTTGCCGATGGCGACATGTCCGGGGGCGTCGGGCTGGATCGCCACCGCGTGGTAGTCGGGGTGCAGGTCGAAGCCGACATTCTTCCAGGTCGCGCCGCCATCGGTGGACCGGTAGATGCCACCGGAGCCGATGGCGTAGTTGAACGATCCGCCCACGTAGACAATGTTGGCGTCGGTCGGGTCGACCTCGACCACGTTGTCGTAGAAGCACTGCGTGCCGCAGTAGTCCGCGACCTGGTCCTCACCCGTGCCGCCGGGCAGGATCGACCAGCTGGCGCCCTCGTTGGTGGACTTCCACAGCCGCCCGACCTGGCGGGTGCCGGAGGTGTCGACGTAGTCGAAGCCGGTGTAGAGCACGGCCGGGTGCCCGGCGGGGTGGGACAGACCGATGGAGAAGCGGCTCGCGCCGGCGGCGTAGTCGGCGTCGGCGGGCAGCCCGGCCATGATGGGTGACCAGTGCTTGCCGGCGTCGGTCGACTTGTACATGGCGTCGCCCCAGAACGAGGCGTAGAGCACGTTGGGCGCCTGCGGGTCCAGCTCGATGTCGGTCGCGCCGTGGTTCATGTCGGTCGTGCCCTTGAGCAGCTTCCAGTGCGCGCCGCCGTCTTTGGACTCGAAGATGCCGAACGTGGTCGGGTTGGGCGGGCTGACCCGCCGGACACCGCCGCGCCCGCGGCCAACCGCGATGTACAGGTGGTTCGCGTTGGTCGGATCCACCGCGATGCCTGACGTGGCCACGCCGCGGAACGTGTTGCCGCTGACGTTGGCCCAGGTGACGCCGCCGTCGGTGGACTTCATCACGCCGTTGCCGAAGAAGCTGTCGCCCGCAAGCGAGCCCTCACCGGTGCCCGCGTAGATCGTGTTCGGCGCCGACGGGGCGATCACCAGCGCACCGATGGACAGCGCCGGCTGGTCGTCCGTGCGGGGTGTCCAGACAGCCGTCGCCGTGTCGTAGGTCCAGATCCCGCCGGAGGCGGCGCCGAGGATCAGCCGTCCGGTGCCGGGCTGGATGGCGAGCGCACCGATGCGTCCGGAGACCGCCTCGGCCCCACCGCTCGTCCGTCCGATCTGGACGATTGGGTTGGGTCCGTTGGGAGCCCAGGCGCCGAACGGTGGGGTCGGGCTGTGGCTCTTGTGCATCTGCCGGGCCAGGTCCTGGGCGGCGGCCCGGTACTGGCCGGCCTGCTCCAGTGAGATCTGGGTGTCGCCGGCGACGTTCCGGCCGGTGTAGTACGCGTCCTCGGCGAAGAGGATCGAGCGCAGCTCCTCGTCCGGCTCGATCGTCTTGACGTTCTTGGGCACCGTCGGCGTGTCGTCGACCGCCGCCGCGGAGACCGCCGCGTTGACGTTGGTAAAGGACGGAATGAACAGCCAGGCCGCCACCGCGGCGGCGACGAAACCAGTCAGGACTTTCTTCCGATTCCACTGAACCCTTGGCAACAAAGACACCTGTTGTCACCTTTCGATCGTGATCCGGGCGCCGGCGGTGGTTGAACCCCCGCGCCGGTTGGGGTCGTGGTGCTGGACCCGCCGCTCGGCTGCGCGCTGGCGCGTTGCTGGCGGACGCGTCGGCCGGCCTAGCGGGTCCCGACCCGTAATGTGGCACAGTCCGCCGGCAAAGTCGATCGGCGGGCGTCCCTAGATGCGCACGTTGGCATATTGCAATACTCATATGAGTGACCAACTGGATTCGGCCTCAACACAGCGGGTCGACCGTGATGCTGCGCTTTGTCGGGTCCACCGCGACCACGGTGAACCGCTGGCCCAGGACGGTGGCGATGGCGCCGGTGTGCGCCGGCGCGATGGTGCCCGGCGCCGGCTGGTCCCCGGACGGGGGCGGACCGCCCACCAGAAACGCCTGCCAGTCCGTGTTGCCGGTCGCGCTCGGTGGGATGAACTTCACCGAGACGGTGATACCGCAGGCCCGCTGCGGCGCGCCGTCGACCAGCCTCAGGGTGCGGGCGGATGTTGGCGACGGCTGGGCCGATGTGGCCGGTGTGCTGGCCCCGGGCGGGCCGCTCGGTTCGGGAGCGCCGCTCGACCCGGACGGGTTCGGCTCGCCGCCGCCGCCAGCGCAGCCGCCGAGCGTACCCATCAGAGCCAGACAGGTCGCCACCGCAAGCGCCCTCCGATCGGGCATCACGGCTCCGACGGGGACCGTTGGGGCGAACCGGACCGGTGTCGCACGAAAGCCATCGAGGTCACGCTACCGCACCCCGATCGAGCGCGGCGGATCACCGGCCCCGGGGTGGCCCCGTGAACGCGCATGGGCGCAGCGTTCGCACGCCCTGGGCGGTGCGCGGTCGCATACTGGTGACACGCAGTGTCCCTGGCCCAGCCGTCCTGAGGGGAGGCAGCCGTGGTCGTCGCCCGGTTCCTGGTGCTGGCCGCCCTAGTGGCTTGCGCTGGCTGCGCTGGCGGGGGTGCGCCGACCCCGGGGTCGACGGGTCCCTCGGCAGTTGCGGTCACCGGCACCGTCGCGGCGGCACCCGGTTGCCCAGGCCCGGAGCGGGCGGACTCGCCCTGCCCGCCGCGACCGGTGCCCGGGGCCGCGGTCGAGCTGGCGACGACGGATGG
This sequence comes from uncultured Actinomycetota bacterium, assembly GCA_963753485.1. Taxonomy (GTDB): domain Bacteria; phylum Actinomycetota; class Actinomycetes; order Mycobacteriales; family Micromonosporaceae; genus CAWDLX01. Next base: position 390,407 of record CAVWCL010000003.1, read on the forward strand.
GACGGTCGTCGGCCGGGCGACAACCGACAGCGCCGGGCGATTCCGGCTGACGGTGGCCCCCGGGCAGTACCGGATCACGGCACACAACGTGGGCTACCGGTCGAGTGCGAGCCAGGCCCTGACGGTCGCCGGCGCGGTGGAGGTGACCCTGGTGGTCGACTCGGGCATGCGGTGACCGACGGTGGGCCGCCGCGATGCGGCGGCCCACCGCCGGTGTGCTCAGGTGCAGCTGGGGAACTTGAACGAACCGATCCGGGTCTGCCAGTTGGCGCCGGTGGCGGCGTAGTACTCGCCGGTGAACCAGAATGTGCAGCCGTCGACCGGGTCGACGCTCATCTCGGAGTAGTCGCCCCACCGGTTGAAGTTTCCGCTGGACGGGGCGCCGGTGCCGGCGAAGAGGGTCGTCTCGGACTGGCCCAGGGTGTTGAGCGGGTCGGTGACCAGGCGCCCGGCGTAACGGATGCCTGGGTTCAATGAGGAGCTGGAGATGTTGTAGCCGATCGCCATGTCGCCGTTCTTGTCGACGGCGAGCGACGCCATCCAGCGGTGTTGTGAGCTGGGTGAGAAGGTGGACTGCTGGTGGATGGACGGCGAACCGGTGAGGTTGGTCACCTCGTACCAGCGCACCGCCGCGTGATTCTGGGTGCGCACGGTCTGCGTGAGCCACAACGAGCCGTTGCGCTGCTGTGCCTTGTTCATCGCGCGCGGGCTGAGGCTGTCGACCGACTCACCCGGGGTGGGGATGCTCCCCTGCGAGGCGTAGGAGACCTTGATGTTGGCGATGCTGGTGAACGTGGTGTTGGCCGGTGTGTTCCAGTCCACGGTGAACCGCCACACCCGCAGCCGTCCACTCCAGATCGAGGTGACGTACTCCGGCCCCGGCGGTGGCGCGGCGTCCACGCGGTTCGCCGGCAGCAGGCTGAAGAACGACGAGCTGGTCGTCACGTGCTGGACCTGCAGCGTGGGCGAGCCGAGCGTGGTGCGACGCAGGGCGTAAACCCCCGCGCCGGTGTAGGTGTTGGGGAGCTGGAAGTTGTTCGTGGTGAAGTAGACGCCGTCCGGGCCCGAGCCGAACTTCGGGTAGTCCGGGAACCGGCCGTCCCCGGCCGGCACCGAGTAGAACGTCCAGGTCGAGGCGACCGGGTCGCTGCCCGATGAGACGGCGATGCATTCGTAGTAGGGACCGGTGTTGAAGTTCACCCAGGCGAAGTCCGCGATGATCCACTTTCCGGATGGCACATCGTAGACCGTGGTCGGGTCACCGCCGTTGTTGGCGTCGCACTCGGTGGTGCCGCTGGAGGCGAAGAAGTCGTCGTAGGTGAAGGCCGAGACCAGGGCCCCGTTGGACTTGCTGAAGATGCCGACCGACGTGTTCACCGTCTGCACGAAATGGTTCGGCCCGATCACACCGTTCGTGTCCGGCGGGTGGCCCGCGCCCCAGGTGTTGAAGTCGAGCCCGACGACGTTGACGATCGGGGCCGGCGCGGCCAACGCGGTGGCGGCGGACTGCACCGGCACCGCCGGCCCGGAATGCACGGCGTTGTCACGCAGCTCGGCCTCGGCAGCCGGCTTGTCGCGCTTGACCGGCTTCGCGGTGAGCTTGCGGGTGTCCACGAAGACCTGATGTCCGGTAACCGTGAAGGCCTGCGGGCCGGTGCCGGTGGCGGCCGGATCGGCGACCGCCACGCCTTCTTCCTCGTCCTGGTCCGTATCCCCCGCTGGGGCGTCGCGGTCCGGATCATCGGCACTCGCGATCGCCCCCACATGCGACGTACCCGCATTGCGGGCGTACCCGGCGGCGCCGGCCGCCCCGGTCGTGATGACGACCAGCGCGGTGACGAGCCACCACCATCGTCTGCTGACCATAGTGGACACTCCTTCCGCCGCGCGGCCGGTGGGCCGGCGGCGATCATCAGAAGGGATTGGTTGGTGCGGTCAGGTCAATGACAGCACGTCCACTCACGGAGAGCAATGCATCACTTTGCGTAACCGAGGTGATCACGGTCATCGCCCGCCCTCGAGCTCGCCATCGCTGCCCGGGTGCCCGCCGCGCGGGTAGGGTACCAATCAGGACACACCACAGTGGACCGGGCGGGTGCCCTGCTCTCGGCGGGCTGCCTCAGCTGAGCTTGCCGAAGAGCTGGTCCTCCAGGCTCCGCTCGGCGTCGAAGGTCGCCGGTGAGCTCACCAGGATCGAGATCGTGCCCTTCAGCGCGACCAGGGTGTTGGTCGTATGCGTGCCGACCGACAGCACACTGGTGAAGGCCTGATCGGCGAAGCCGGGAAAGTCCGTGGTCTTCAGGCCGTTCTGGTCGGAGACGGTCCGCGACTGCGTGAACAGCGTGCTCGACATGTCGGTCTGCATCCGCAGCACCACGGAGCCGGTGCCGTCGGTGGAGGTGTAGCGGCAGACCGTCACGGTGGTGAGGTTCTGGGCCTCTGGGTCGCCGACCTGGGTGCCGAGAACTGAGTTCACCAGGGATGCCGGCGCGAGGTCACAACTCGCCTTCGCGCCGCTCGCTCCGGCCGACCGGCTGGCGGTCCCGCCCGGGCCGCCGGAGTTCTGGTTACCCGACGACGATGAGCACCCGGCCAGCAGGGCACCCGCCGCGACGGTGGCGGCGGCGATCAACAGTGTGGCTCGCACGAGAGAGCACAGTAGACGTCGCCGCCGTCGCTGTCACGAAAGCGTCGGGCCGCTGACAGCCGGGCCCGCGGCTGGTGTCAATGCTTGCGGTGGCCGTCCGCCTCTCGCTGCAGCGACGCGCCCAGGTCAGTCAGGGTCGCCCCGACCGCCCGAAGCAGGGCGGTTCCGGCCTCGCCGGTGTCCTGCCGGAACTTCGGGTCGTGGGCCGAGTCCTCGATGGCCCGCGCGGTGTCCTCGATCGTCTTGCCGACCGTTTTGACCGCTTGCTGGAGTGAGCCATGTTCGGCCTCGGTCTCCGGCTCGTTCGCGGTCGACACCCGCTCGTAGTGCTGGCGGAACTGCCGCGCGATGGCGGTGAACTGGTCGGCGAGGGTCGACCATGCCTCATGCGACCCGCTCTTGCCGGTGCCCTCAGTCTTGTCTTGATCATTCATCGGGTCCTCCTCAGCTTCCCTCAGTATCGACGATCGGCCGGCAGCCGGCTCTCCGACCAGAGTCGATGGTCCCGATCGGGTTGGCTTTCGGTGCGACGCCTGGTACCTTGCCATGCATGGTACCTGGCGACGCACGCGCCAGTGCCCTGCGCAAGGGGACGCTGGAATTCTGCGTGCTCGCCCTGCTGCTCCCGGGCCAGCGGTACGGAGTCGAGCTGGTGCGCGCGCTGGCCGAGGTCGACGGGTTGGCGACCACTGAGGGCACGCTCTACCCACTGCTGGCCCGGCTCCGGCGCGAGGGCATGGTCATGACGACCTGGCAGGAGTCACCGTCCGGGCCGCCGCGACGCTACTACGCGCTCTCCGCGATGGGCCGACGGGCGCTGAAGGAGTTCAGGGACGACTGGTGCCGCTACCGGGATGCGGTGGATCGGCTGCTCGGTACGGGAGGAGCCAGCACATGACACACGACCAGGTGATCGCCGACTATCTTGCGGCGCTGCGCGCCGCCACGTTCGACCTGCCGGCGCAGGAGCGCGACGAGCTGGTGGGCAGCATCGCCGAACACATCGCCACCGCGATGTCGGAGGTGGTGCGGCCGAGCGACGCCGACGTCCGTCAGATCCTCGACCGGTTGGGTTCGCCAGCCGCGATCGCCGCCGAGGCCCGCGGGCACTCCAGCGCGCCGGTGGGCTCAGGAGTACTGCTGGCCGCACCGCCCGCGGCCGCGCCACCGGTGCCCCGACCCGGCCCGCTCGAGTGGGGCGGCGTCGCGATGCTGGGCATCGGCAGCTACCTGCTGCCGGTGATCGGCACGGTCGCCGGATTGGTCATGATCTCAGTGTCGTCGTGGTGGAGTATCCGGCAGAAGGTGCTGGCGGTGATCCTGTCGGCGTCCGGCGCGATCGTCGTCCCGCTGCTCGGCCTCGGCCTCTTCGCGGCCCGGGCCGAACCGGGCGATTCCGGCCCCAGCCGGCCGACGGTTGAGGTCGTGCCGGTCCAGGCGCCGACCCCCGCATCCGAGTCCCCCCGCTGAGGAGGCTGCCGTGAACCTCATGTTCCTGCTGCTCGTCGTGATCGGCGCGCTGAGCCTGCTCGGGCCACTCATCGCGGCGCTCATTCTGGCGCTCCAGCTCCGGACCCGGCGATAGCCGGTGCCGCGCGGCCGCTGATCGGACAAATCACCGCGAGCCCGTCGGTGACGGCCTTGCCGCACCGTGACATCGCGGCGGCGCGTGGCGCTAAGTCAATGACGGCCACTCTCGGGCGTGGCCTGCGCCCGGCTGGCGCTCACCCGTCGCCGGCCCGCGCGCAGGTTCGCGTGTCCTTTCCCTCTACCGGGCCGCACGGACAAGGAGTGTCATGAACAAACGCATTCTGGCGGCGAGCGCGATCGGCGCGGTTGCCGCGGCGATCGTTGCGGTGGCCGGCGTGGCCTCCGCGGGCAGCTCCGCCGCGACGGTGGAGCCGGCCGTCCTTGACGACTCGTCGATGCATGCGTCGACCACGACGGTCGGCGGCGCGGACGTCCTGCCGACCACGCGTACCGTGGCGCATTTCTTCAGCACCTCGGTCAACCCGTCGGACGGTGTCACCTACGGCTACAACATGGTCGGCGCCAACCCGTTCACGTGTGGCGGCTCAGCCTGCTCGACCACGATCCCGGTCGACCTCGTGCCGCTCGTCATCAATGTCGGCGGCAGGTCGTTCAACGGATCGAACGTCGTGGGCCCGGTGCTCGCGTCACCACAGTTCGCCAACAACGACTACGCCACCACGCCGAACGCCACCGCCGCATCCGGCGCGATCGGCCCGGGCGGAGCGCTGTCCAGTGGCAACACGAACGTCCAGCTGCAGGATGCGACGATGCGGTCGCAGTTCAACCAGACCGGCTCATCGCCCTATCACGTGATCCTGGGCACGCCGGTCGTGCACGACCCCATCACCATCAACGTGCCGGCCAACCACGGCACTGTGCTCCAGAGCGGACGGGGAGTCATCTTCGGCGATGTCAACATCACCTGGTTCGCCTCGCAGCTGAACAACATCATCACGCACACGTCCTATATGGACTCCACCCACCTGCCGATCTTCCTCACCGATGAAGTGATGCTCTACATCGGCCCCGATCCGTTCAACTGCTGTGTGATCGGCTTCCACGGCGCCTCCAAGGTGCCGGGCAACGGAGGCGGTTCCATCAACAGCAACGGCAACGCGGTCGTGCAGACCTATGCGTGGAACTCCTGGGTGACCCCGGGCACGTTCAACCCGAGCTCGGCCTGGGCGCTGCAGGACATCCACGCGATGAGCCACGAGATCGCTGAGTGGGCCGACGATCCGTTCATCAACAACACCGTCCAGCCGTGGCTGACGCCGACCGCGCCACAGTACGGCTGCACCGGCATCCTGGAGACCGGTGACCCGGTCGTGGGCATCGGATTCTCGAAGGGCACGAACGCGTTCGAGCAGGGTCCGGCCCCCAACGGGCAGCAGATCGCCGACGGCACCTACCACCCGGAGGACGAGGTCTTCCTGCCGTGGTTCATGCGGACCGCGCCGAACACGGTTTCGCAGGCGACCCAGAGCCCGTCGACGAACATCGGCCGCTACACCCTCATGGGCGATCTCAACCCGTTCCCCGGCTTCCGCCAACCGGCGACCGGCTGTTAAGTCGCCAGTGCACGTGACCTGAGCCGGCAGGGCACGAATGGGGCCGGCGATCGCTGCAGACCGCGAGCGATCGCCGGCCCGTCGTGCTGGCCCGGCAGCACCACCAGGCATACGGGACAAGCCGGAGAATAATGGAGGACTGACGTGCTCAAGACTCGCGCCGCCCTGTCGGCGGCCGCCGTACTGGTGCTGGCGGCCGTCGCCGCGACCGCCAGCACCGCGCTCGCCGCGGCCAGCCCGTACGATCACACGGCCACCGGTACGGTGTTCTACCCGAACCCCGTGCAGCAACTGGGTCTGCAGAACCTGACCGACGACCGGGACGCGGACGCGCCGGCGTTCGCTCCGGCCTACCGGCGCGTCACCCTCACCGGGCTGGACGGTTCCGGCACCCTCAGCGGTGCCTACGCGCGGGTCAAGAGCAGCACCGGCAAAGCGGCCGTCGCCACCGCCGGCGCATTCCCGGACTACCACCGCGACAAGGACCAGTTCGAGCAGGTGATGGGGTACTACTGGGTCAGCACCGCACAGGCGTACCTGCAGCACCTCGGGTTCGGCTCGGCCCTGCGTCCGGTCAACCAGCGCCAGATCGAGTTGCGGATCGACCAGTTCGGCGGCGACAACTCGTTCTTCCGCGACGACAAGGCGAACATCACCCTCGGCAAGGGCGGGGTCGATGACGGCGAGGACGCGGAGGTGATCGTGCACGAGTACGGCCACTCGGTCCAGGACGGCCAGGTGCCCGGCTTCGGCACGAACCTCGAGTCGGGCGCGATCGGCGAGGCGTTCGGCGACTACCTGTCGGTTGCGGTCACGAGTTGGGCGACTGGAGTGCCGACGCTGACCCCGGAGGCGTGCATCGCGGACTGGGACTCGGTCTCCTACACCGTCACCGTTCCGCATTGTCTGCGTCGCCTCGACGGCACCAAGGTGTACCCGGCCGACCTGGTCGGCGAGGTGCACGCGGACGGCGAGATCTGGTCCCGCGCGCTCTGGGATATTCGGACCGCGCTCGGGGACACGAAGGCGAGCACGCTGATCGTCGAGGCGCAGTTCGACTTCGCCGTGGACACCAGCTTCCACGACGCGGCGCTGGCCACGGTCAGCGCGGCGCAGCGGCTCTATGGCAGCGGGGCCGCCCACTCGGCACGGGTCGCGTTCGAGGCTCGCGGCATTCTCTAGCCCTGATCGCCGGGGCACCCGGGCACCACGCCGGTGCCCCGGCAATCAGTCCGAACGGCGGATGGCGTCGACGCCACACCCGCTCCGTAAAATGATCAATTCCTGGGGCGCTCCGGTCCATTGTGAACCGACCTCGACGAAGGACCGCCGATGCGCGCTGTTGTGACCGAGAACTACGGATCCCCGCCCTGCCTCATCGAGGTGCCGACGCCGCAGGCGGCGCCGGGAGAGGTCAGGGTGCGGATGCGTCGCTCATCCCTCAACGGGTTCGACAACGCACTGGCGGCCGGCTACCTCAAGGGGATGATGGAGCACAGGTTCCCGGTGGTGCTCGGCCGGGACTTCGCCGGCACCGTGGACCAGGTCGGCGCCGGCGTGTCCCTGTTCGGTCCGGGCGATGACGTGTTCGGCGTCATCCTCACCCAGCCGCTGCACGCGGGCGCCTTCGGTGAGTTTCTCGTGGTCCCGGAGAACCATTACATCGGCCGCATTCCGGACGGCCTCGACCACGCGACGGCCGGTGTGCTCGGCCTGGCCGGGGCGGCTGCGATGGCTGTGCTGGACGCGGTCGGCGCCCGCGCGGGCGAGACGATGCTCGTCTGCGGAGCAACCGGTGGCGTCGGCTCGGTCGCGCTGCAACTGGCCGCCGCCCGGGGTATCACCACCATCGCCACCGTCGCGTCCGACGCCGACACCGAGCACGTGCGCGACCTCGGGGCGACCCACGTCGTCGCGGTGGGTGCCGACCTGGCCGCGCAGGTGCGCGACCTCGCGCCCGGCGGGGTGGACACCGTGCTGCACCTGGCGGGCGATCCAGTGACGTTGGCCACCCTGCTCGCGGGCAACGGCCGGTTCGCGTCGTTGCTCGGCACCGCGGCAATGGTCCCCACCGAGCGTGCAATCACCGCCACCGACGTCATCGCGTCGCCCGTGCGAGCGCTGCTGGAGCACCTGGCCGATCAGGTGGCCCGCGGCCACCTGCGAATCCCGGTGCAGCGCTCCTATCCGCTGGCCGAGGTGCCGAAGGCGTTCGTCGACTTTGCCGGCGGCACCCGGGGGAAGCTTGCGGTCGACATCGATTGACCAGCGAGGGGGCGAGCCCGGCTAGATCCGCCGTGAGGCGGTGTCGCCGCGGGAGACCCGGCTCGCCAAGGCAATCCCCGGTCGTCCATGATGTCGGCGATGGACACCGCGTGGTCGGAACGTCGGGGTGGCGACCTTGGGGCGCAATCCGGCGAGTCCGTCCGCCCGGACCGGGCGGTCCCGCGCGGGCGTTCGGTTCGCCGCCCGGCGGCGTCGGCGGACCTGACCGACGCCGTGGCGGCCGCCCGCGCCGGCGACGAGCGCGCCTTTCACGTGGTGTACCAGAATGTGCAGCCACGCCTGCTGCGTTACCTGCGCACCCTGGTCGGGGAGGATGCCGAGGACGTCGCGTCGGAGGCGTGGTCACAAATCGCCCGAGATCTTCCCTCGTTCGACGGCGACGGCGACGGATTTCGGGGCTGGGCCGCCACGATCGCTCGCCACCGGGCCCTGGATCATCTGCGGCGCCTTCGCCGCCGGCCGGCGACGGCCGTCCCGGTTGAGCAGATCAGCGACCGGGCGGGCACCGACGACACCGAGGGCGAGGCGCTTGCGCTGGTCCAGACCGACGCGGCCGTGGCGTTGATCGCTACGTTGCCCCGGGACCAGGCCGAAGCGGTGATGCTGAGAGTGGTCATGGGCCTGGGCGCGCAGGCCGCGGGGAAGGTCCTCGGCAAGCGGGCCGGTGCGGTACGCAGCGCCACCCACCGGGGCCTGCGCCGGCTCGCCGCCCAGCTCGAGCGCTCGTCCGGAGCGGCCGACGCAGATATGCCACCCGACCATGATCTTCCGCCCCATGCGTGACGCGTACGGCGAATCCAGCGCTGAAGGGTACGAGATGGGAAAGGACCGGGACCGGAGCATGGACGCCGCCACCGCCGAAAGACTGGTCTCCGGCACCAGGGGACCGCGTGACGTGGCCGCCGTGCTCGCTGCCGCGTCGGCGCCGGGGCGCCCGGCCGAACTGGCCGGCGAGGCGCGCGCGCTGGCCGCGTTCCGAGTAGCGCAGCGCGGGCCGGCCGGTGCCCGGGTTCGCCGGCCGCGGCGTCCAGCCTGGGCGCGACTCGCCGCCGTGAAGATCGCCGCGGTTGGCCTCGCCATCGCCGCGAGCGGGGTGGCGCTCGCCGCCGGCACCGGCGTGATCCCGACGCCCTTGCACCGGGGAGCCGCGCCGGCGCCGGGCGTCGCGAGCACGAACCAGCCCTCGCCGCGCGGGGGCGGCCCAGTCGCGACGCCGGGCGCGACACCGAGCCTGCCGCAGGTGGCGTTGATCGGGCTCTGCCACGCCTACCTGGCCCATGTGGCTGCCCAGCCGGGCAAGGTGTGGCCGGATCCGAACCTCGCCACTCTGGTCGCGGCGGCCCGACCCGGAACCGTTCAGGAGTACTGCACGGCGATCACCCAGTCCGCCGGCCCAGGTGGATCGGGCGCTCACCCGACGGGTCCACCGTCGCCGCACCCGACCAGTACCCGCGCACACACGCCAACCACCCACCCGACCCACTGATCGTGGCCCAATGAGCCAGCCTGCCGACGATACCGGAGTCGACCACCGCCATGTCTGACCCGCCCCGGCATCGAAACAGGCCGGTATTTCTCGACCGGTCGGGTCGCCGCCGGCGCCTGGTCAGACTCGTCGGTGTGGGCGTCGGCACCGCCCTCGCCGCGTGCCTGGCGATGCTGGTCATCGTGGTGTCGGGGGCATCGACGGTGCACGTGCCGGGCTTCCCCGACCGCGGCGGTGCGCCGCGGGGCGCCGCGATCAACACGACCCCGGCGCCCCCGCCGGCGCACGCGGCACCGAGCACAACGGCGCCGACGCCAGCGGGCACGCCGGCGAGCCCGCAACCGAGCGTGAGTCCTATCAGGCGGCACGGCCGACCGACCCAGACGCCGTCGCACCCGAATCCGTCGAAGTCGAAGTAACCATGCGCGCACACCAGGACCGGCGGGAGCCGCGCGCGCACTGGGTCCTGCTGCTGCTCGGCCTGCTCGTCCTGCTGGCCGGCCTGTCGCTCAACGGCATCATCCGGCACGTCGGCGCCGAGGGTGCCGGTTCGCCGGCCCGCCCGGCGAACGTCGCGCGTGCCCCGACCGCGGTCACCTCGGGTGGCCCGGTGCTGCGCGTCGACGGCGACCGGGTGACGACGAGGTCGATGGACACCTCGACGATCGCGCTCACCTTCGACGACGGTCCAGATCCACAGTGGACTCCCGCGATCCTCGACGTGCTCGCCCGCCATCACGCGCACGCCACCTTCTTCGTCATCGGGTCGCGGGTCGACGAGTACCCCGACCTGACCCGGCGGATCGTGGCCGGGGGTCACCAGCTCGGCGTGCACACCTTCACCCACACCGAGCTCGCTGCGGTGCCGCGCTGGCGGCGGCAGCTCGAAGTCACGCTGGCCCAGAACGCGATAGCCTCGGCCACCGGCCGGACCGCCATCCTGCTCCGCCCGCCCTACGCGTCCGAACCCGATGCGATCACGGGGCCGGACTACGACGCCTTGACCGACGTGGCCCGAAGCGGCTATCTGGTCGTCCTGGCCGACCACGACACCGAGGACTGGCGACGGCCGGGGGTGGCGGCCATCGTCGCCGCGGCGACCCCACCGGCAGGCCACGGTGCGGTGGTCATGATGCACGACGGCGGTGGCGACCGGGCCCAGACCGTTGCCGCACTGGACATCCTGCTCACCCAGGAGGGCCGCCGCGGCTATCGTTTCACCACGGTGTCGGCCGGGCTTGGCCTGGGCGCCGACCCGGTCGCCCCGAGGGCGGCCCGGTTGCGTGGCAACGCGATGCGGTGGGCACAGACCGTCGGCGGCTGGCTCGCCCTGACCATGACGATCCTGCTCGGCGCCGCGCTGGGCCTTTCCCTGATCCGACTGGTGCTGCATCTGGTCGCCGCCCGGCTGCACCTGCGCCGGGTGCGCCAGCGGTGGCGACGGCCGCTGCGCTACCTCGGCCCGGTCACCGTCGTCGTCCCGGCCTTCAATGAGTCGGCCAACATCGCGGCGACCGTGCGCTCCCTCGTCGCCAGCGACTACCCCGAGGTCTGGGTCCTCGTGGTCGATGACGGCTCGACCGACGGCACCGCCGGTGTCGTGCGCCGGCTCGGCCTGCCCCGGGTCGGGGTGATCTCGCAGGCCAACGCCGGCAAACCGGCCGCACTCAACATCGGCATCCGGCATGCCCGCACCAACCTGCTGGTCCTCGTCGACGGCGACACGGTGCTCGAGCCCACCGCGATCGGACGGCTGGTGCAGCCGCTCCAGGACCGCGACGTCGGTGCGGTCAGCGGCAACACCAAGGTCGCCAACCGGCGCGGACTCCTGGGCCGTTGGCAGCACCTCGAGTACGTGATGGGATTCAACCTCGACCGGCGGATGTTCGAGGTGGGGGAGTGTCTGCCCACCGTGCCCGGCGCCATCGGTGCGTTCCGCCGGGATGCGCTGACCGATGTCGGCGGTGTGCCGGCCGACACCCTCGCCGAGGACACCGATCTGACCATGGCCATCCTGCGGGCTGGCTGGCGGGTGGTGTACGAAGAATCGGCGATCGCGTGGACCGAGGCGCCCGCTACCCTGCGGCAGCTGTGGCGCCAGCGCTATCGCTGGTGCTTCGGCACCATGCAGGCGATGTGGAAGCATCGCCGAGGCATCCTGGAGCGCGGCGGTGGCGGACGGCTCGGCCGGCGAGGGTTGGCCTACCTGCTGATCTTCCAGATCGCGCTGCCGCTGGCGGCTCCGGCCGTTGACGTCTACGCGGTCTACGGACTCGCCTTTCTGCCGGTGGGCCAGGTGGCCGCGGTCTGGCTCGGGTTTCTCCTGCTGCAGTCGATCACCGCCGGGTACGCCCTGCGACTGGACCGTGAGTCGCTGCGCCCGCTGTGGACGCTGCCGCTGCAGCAGGTCGTCTACCGGCAGCTCATGTACCTGGTGGTGATCCAGTCCGCGGTGACCGCACTCACCGGCATCCGGCTGCGTTGGCACCGGATCGTGCGAACCGGACAGGCCCATCAGGCCATGCACAGCCGGTGACGGCCCGACTCCACGGCGCCGGTGCCGGCACCCGGATTCACCGCGGCGTGATGGAACCCGCGCCGGCGACGCTGGTTCCAGTGAGGGAGTCCCACTCCCTTGGCCCCATCCACGAGCCCGGCGACTTGCTCAGCGATGTCGTGCTGGCCTAGACACCCAGGCGGCGGGCTACGGGACCACGGCGCCGGCCGGGTTGAGCACTGCAACCCGGCCGGCGTTGCGGTGCCTCGCCGGTCGTACACAGAAGTTCATACCCCTCGGGAGACCTCCATGCTGAGCCGTCGGCTCCTCGGACTCGCTATCGCCACCGCCACCCTGACCGTCGTCGCGGCGGCCCTCTCGGTGCCGGCCCGGGCGGACACCACCATCGCCATCAACGGCGGCAACGTCCCGACGACCGCGGCCGGCTACGCCACGCATGAGTGCAGCCCGGAACAGGGCGGTGGCCCGTACCTGGGCGAGGACGTGTGGGTGTTCATCCTGCCCGGTAACCATGCAACCAGCGGCAGTTTCGTCTCGGTCACCCTGCAGTTCGATACCAATGGCGACACGATCGCGGACACGACGCGGAACATCACCGCCGATGGTGGTGGCTTCCTCAACGCCGGTCCGGCCGCGAGCAAGGCCTTCATCGCGACGCCCGCCGGCTGGACACTGATCACCGCGAGCGCGGTGATCACGTTGACGGCGGACTTCTTCAACCTCACCCATACCTGTCCGGCGGGGCCACCGACAACGCCCTCTCCGTCCGGCTCACCGTCAGGGTCGCCGTCAGGATCTCCGTCCGGTTCGCCGTCAGGATCTCCGTCGGGCTCACCCTCGGGGTCGACGCCGCCCACCTCGCCCGGCGGTTCGGGTTCCACCCCGCCCGGCGACGATGGTCACCTCCCAGTCACCGGCGTAGCCATCGGTGGCCTGGTGCTGATGGGTTTGGCGGGGATCGTCGTCGGAACCGCGCTACTCCTGGCCAGGCGCCGTCGCGACGACGCGACCGCCACCGAACTGTGACCGCCTCGTCGACAATTTGACCGGACGGCATCGACTGATAGCGTGCAGACCCGGCAGGGGCGCCCGTTCCTGCCGGGTCGACCATGTTGGGACGCGATGCCTCGGTTGCGCGCTTGGCTGGTAGTGCTCGCCGGCGTCGCCGCCGTGACCGGGTGTACCACCGGCCCGCCGCCGGCCCCCGCCACCTCGGTGAACACGCCCTCGCCTGCGGCACCGGCCCCACCGGTCCCGCGCACCGCCCTGCCCGCCGCCGAGACAACGGTGCTGGCCGGCGCCAGCGCCGTCGACCTGGCCCTGGCCATCAGCGGAGCGCTCTACCACGATGCCCCGGCGGTGGTGCTCACGGCCGAAGCCGACGCGGCGGGGATGCCCGGGGCGATCTCGACCGCCGTCGACCTCGGTGTTCCGCTGTTGCTCGTTCCCGCCGCCGATCCGGTCCCGGCCGCCCGGGTACGCGACGAGCTGCGCCGGCTGGCGCCGTCGACGATCGTGACGATGGGTGACGAGGCGGCTCAGTGGTTGGCCGCGGCACCGACCGCAACGCCGTCCGCTGCGACACCGACCGCGCCAACCGGCACTCCGCCGGTGATCGTGCACGCCGGGGCGGGCGAGGTGGCGCTGCCGACGGTCGAACCCGCCGCGCCCCTGGACCAGCTGCTGGTGCTTGCCCTCGACCAGCCGGCCAGCCAGGCCGCGGTCGCGACCGCCCGGGCCAGCGGCGCGCGCGTGGTCACCCTCACGAACCCGGATCCGCGGGTCGACGGCCGGGACATCGCCGCGCTGACCGGCCAGCCGACGGCCCGGGTGCTCGCGCTGGGCAGCGCCTTCGGCCCGGCCGACCGGCTGCGGACCCGCGTCGACACCGCCGCGACCGGCGTGTTGTTGCCCGGCGGCGGACAGGTCCTGTTCCCGGGCCGGCGGATGGTGGCCCTTTACGGGCATCCCGGCGACAGCGGCCTCGGTGCGCTCGGTGAGCAGTCCGTCGGCGCCGCGATCACCCGGGTCAAGAAGGTGGCGGCGAGCTACGCCGCGCTGGTACGCGAGCCGGTGGTGCCGACCTTCGAGATCATCGCGACCGTCGCGTCGAGCTCGGCTGGTGCCGATGGTGACTACTCGTTGGAGTCCCCGCTCAGCCTGCTCCGTCCGTGGGTGCAGGCGGCCCGGGACGCCGGCGTCTACGTGGTGCTGGACCTGCAGCCGGGGCGTACCGACTTCCTCACCCAGGCGCGCCGCTACGCCGACCTGCTGCGCTATCCCAACGTCGGCCTGGCCCTGGATCCGGAGTGGCGGCTCAAGCCGAACCAGTTCCATATGCGGCAGATCGGCTCGGTCCCGGCCAGTGAGATCAACCAGACCGGGGCCTGGCTGGACGAGCTGACCCGCATGTACAAACTACCGCAGAAGGTGCTGCTGGTGCACCAGTTCCGGCTCGACATGATCTCGAATCGATCCAGCGTGGTCACCGATTACGACGAGCTGAAGGTGGTCATCCACGTCGACGGGTTCGGCACCGCGGGGCAGAAGTTCAACACCTGGAACGCCCTGCACGTCAACCCGCCGGCGAATGTGTGGTGGGGCTGGAAGAACTTCTACGACGAGGATCGGCCCACCTTCACCCCGCGCCAGACGGTCGCGGTGAAGCCGTCACCGATCTTCGTCTCCTACCAGTAACCCGGGTCCACAGCCCGCGCCCGTGCTGGCGGCCCACCGGCGCGGGTGCGGTGCCCAGCTTTTCGCCGCGCTGTGACCGTCACGACCGGATGCCCTCGATCAGGTCCGCCGCGGCGGGCCCGAGGCGCGGCAGGCCGTACCAGGCTTCGATGCTCGCGAGCACGCCGTAGTGGTTCAGCGGCTGGGAGTAGCGCCCGGGCCGCACGCCGGCACCGGCGACGAGGGTGACGATCCGGTTCTCCGCGTTGCCGTCGTCCTCGTCGAAGGTGAGCACCAGCAGGCTGTTGTGATCGGTGGCCCACCGGACGTACCCGCCCAGGTGGTCGCGCACCCAGGCGTCTCCGGTAGCGATCGAGCAGTCGTGCATGTCGCCGCACAGGTCGGGGATGAGGAATGCGACGGTCGGCAGCCGAGCGTAGTCGAGCGGAAACGCGCTGGCCGGCTGGTTGGCGCTGCGCGGCAGGTTGGCGAAGTGCACCCACGGCGCGTGTTTGGCCGCGTACTGCCCCCGCGCGCATCCGGTGAATCCCGGGTACGGCAGGCCCTCGGCGTACCCGATGAAGGTGAGCCCGGCGTCGAGGAGCTGACGGCCCAGGTTCGGCCGGTCGCCCAGGAAGAGCGGACACCGGTCGCTGGTGACGTCCTGGGTCGAGCCGGAGAAGAGGGCGAGGTAGTTCGGCTGGCTCGGGTGGGCGACCGCCCGGGACTGCGTGAACAGCGCCGAGTCCGCCAGCAGCGCGTTGAGGTACGCGGCGTCGGTGCTGCCGATGATCTGTCGGGCGGCCTTGTTCTCCAGCACAACCACGATGACGTGGTCGGGCCGGTCGGATCCGCTCGGCCCGGCCGGGGCTGGCGAGCCGGTCGACGAGACCGCCGGGGTGGAGCCGCTGGTCACGGTGGAGCCCGGGCCACCGGCCGCCGGCGGTGGCGAGGTCGGGTCGCAGCCGGCGACAGCGCCGATGGTGAGCAGGAGGGCCGCAGCCGCGCCGCGACGCCGCGCGACG
The DNA here is from genome assembly GCA_963753485.1 of uncultured Actinomycetota bacterium. GTDB lineage: Bacteria > Actinomycetota > Actinomycetes > Mycobacteriales > Micromonosporaceae > CAWDLX01. The sequence continues at coordinate 406,149 of CAVWCL010000003.1, forward strand.
GTCGTGGTGCTCACTCGGGGCAGCGTACCCGCCCCAGCTGCGGGCTCAGCGGACCGTCACCGCCAGCGCTACCGGGTTCCCGGGTCCGCGGCCGGGACCGGGCTGGCAGTTCTCCGGCCGGGAGCGGTAGCAGTAGCGGAAGACCAGCGTGGTGGTACCCGGGCTGTGCGCGGTGAAGGTCCACCACAGGTGTCCCCCACAGCCGGGCAGGCGGCAGTCGGGATCGGTGTCCTGACCGGCGTCGGCGAGCACCGCCGGGTCCGGCGCCCCGACGAGGTACCACAGGTCGCCGATGGACTGGTTGGCTGCGCCGATGTCGACGCGCAGCTTCTCCCCCGTGGCCAGGCTCGCGCTGCCGGCCGACAACTCGACATCGACCGTGCGGGTTCCGGTACAGCCGCTCAGCACCAGCAGCACGGCAATCAGGGGCACGGCAATCACCGGCACGGATGCCCTCTTCGCGGCCGCGCGCGCCCACCGGGCATGCGGCTTACGCTACGCCCGCGGCGCCACCGGGCCATCCGGTGTGCTGGCCGGCGTCGCGCTCTCGAGCAGCTGGCCGACCGGACGCTGGGGATCGCGCGCAATCCGGCGCAGCGTCGCGGCGAACTCGGCCAGCAGCGCCTGCGCCAGCGCGTCGCCGTGCCGCTCGCGGTGATGGCAGAGCGCGAACCGCAGGCCGTCGATCGGGATCACCTCCAGCCGCAGGGCGAACTCGGTCATCCCCAGATCGAAGTGCTCGCCGGCGAACGGATGTCCGGTCTGTAGCAGCGCACCGAGACGGTGCTGGGCGGTGTCCTGCGGGAAGTTGTCCACCACCACGACGGTGTCGAAGAGCGGGCCCCCGTCGGGGGAGTGGGCCCGCTCCAGGTCGGCCAGGGCAACCTCCTCGTACCGGCGGGTCCGGGCGGAGTCGGTCTGGATCGCTCGCACGAGCTCGGCGACGCTGGCCCGGGCGTCGATGCTCACGCGCTGCGGCAGCGTGGTGATGAAGAGCCCCACCATCCGCTCGTACCCGGCCAGGTCGGCCCGGCGGCCCGACGAGGTGACCCCGAACATGACCTGGGTGGCTCCGGTCCGGCGGGCGAGCACCAACGCCCAGGCCGCCTGGGCCATGGCGGCCACCGTGACCCGGTTGGCCCGGGCGCTCGCCGCGAGCGACTCGGCGTCGGCCGGGCTGAGCGCGCCGGCCAGGCGCCGGTAGCCGGTGCCCTCCGGTTGCTCCGGTACGGCGGTGGCGGTCTCCGCCAGTCCGGCCAGGTACCCCGTCCAGTACTCGTCGGCGCCGGCCGCGTCGCCGGTTGTGGTCGCGGCCACGTGGTCCCGGAACGGCCGCGGCCGCGCCGGTAGGTCCGCGCTCGGCCGGGCCGCCGCCCGCAGCTCGGCCAGGCGCGGCCGGGGAGCCGGCGCGATCAGGAGCCGGGCGGCGAAGCGCAGTTGGCGTACCCCGAGAGCCATGCGCGCGGGCAGCGATCGGGCCGCGAGCGCGGCGGCGTAGAGGGCGGGCACGTCGCTCAGCAGCAGGGCCCGTGACCATCCGTCGGTGAGCAGATGGTGCCCGGTGAAGACCAACTGGTACGCCCCGCCGGGCAGCCGGATGAGGGTGAACCGCAGCAGTGGCGCCCGAGTGAGGTCGAACGGCGTGCCGAAGTCCTCGGCCAGGAACCGGTGCAGCTGCACCGGCAGCTGGTCGGTCGGCACGCCGCGCCAGTCCAGCTCGGTCCAGGGCAGGTCGACGGCGGCGTGCACGATCTGGCGGGGCGGGCCGGCGTCGTCGCTGTCCGGAAACGACGTGCGCAGGATCGGGTGGCGGGCCACCAGGGCGGCGAACGCGTCGCGCAGCGCGACCCGGTCCACCGCCGCCGGCAGCGCGTCCACGGTGCGCACCGCGAAGAGTCCGGGGGCCGCGCCGGCCCGGATCCGGGCGAGCATGGTGCGCTGCATCGGGGTGAGCGGGTAGATGTCTTCGGGGAGCCCGTGCTCGGCCACGACCGCCGCGAGCTCGTCCTCGCCGATCCCGGCGAGCGGGTAGTCGGCCGGTGCCGCGGTGGCGGCCGGCGCGGCGTTGGCAAGCTCGGCGATGGCACCGGCGATGTTCTCGTCGACGGCGTCGGCGGGGATCCCGGTACCGCATCGCAGCCAGAGGTCCGCGCCGTCGCGCCACCACTGCACGTCGCGGGGGCCGCAGCCGCCGGGCAGCGATGGGGCGCCGGTCAACGCGCGGATCGCGATGGTACTGGTGTCGCCCGGCGGCCCGGCCCGCTTGACCGCGCGCAGCGCCGCGGCCGCCGGGAGCGGGTCGGAGCGCAGCGTCGACCCCGTGATCCGGGCAGCGGTGCCGAACTGGCCGATCCGCTCGTCGCCGGGCTGCCGTGCGTGGTATCCGAGCAGCGCGTCATCCGGGGTGTGCACAAACACGCGGACCAGCAGCGCGGTGATGACCTGAGCCGAACTGGCCCGGTGGCGCCGCGCCAACGCGTCGATGCGGCCGGCCCGGCCGGCGAGCCGGCGGCCGGTGGCGGCGGCGTGCGTCGCGGCGGGCAGTGCGATGCCGCGCCGTCGCAGGGCATGCACCAACGCCGGCCAGGAGGCATCATCGACCAGGCTCGGGTGCGCCGCCAGCACGAACAGGTCGCCGCCGGCCAACGGGCAGAGGGCGGCGCCGAAGACCGGCCCTCGCACCGGATCGAGACCGGCCGCGACCGACGCGCGAACCTGCGCCGCGGCGCTGACCGGATCGGTGCCGGGCTCGAGGCGGATCTCCGCCAGCAATGGCCCCGGGTGCTCGTCGGCAACCACGACGCTCCACTGTGGCCACTCGGGGGTCGGCGGCACCAGGCGGGAGCGCAGCGCCGGTTCGGCCCGGGTCAGCTCGCGCAGCGCCGCCGCCAGCTCGGGCGGATCGAGCGCCGCGGCCGGGAACACCGCCGTGGCGGCCGGTTCGAAGCGATAGGCGAGCATCGCCGAGTCCGGCGGCACCAGCGCCCGGCCAGCGGTCGCGGCGGCCGGGCCGGCGGCGCTGACGCGGTGGCGCAGGCTGGCGGTGAGGTTGGCGGCGGTCTGGGTCTCGAAGACGTCGCGGGGCGTCATCGGCAGGCCGGCCTCGCTCACCGTCGCCGCGAGCGCGATCGCGAGGATCGAGTCGCCGCCGCAGGCGAAGAAGTTGTCGCCGCCGCTGACCGTGGCCACGGCGAGCGTCTGGCGCCATGCGTCGGCCACCCGCTGGTCCACCGGGCCAGCAGCCGAATCGGCGCTCGCCGCCACGGTGGGTGGCGGCAGGTGCCGCCGGTCGATCTTGCCGCTCGGTGTCCGCGGGAGGGCGTCAAGAGTCACGAAGAGTGACGGCACCAGCGGGGCCGGCAGTCGTTGCCCGAGAAACGCACGGAGCTCCTCGGCGTCCACATCGGATGGTGTAAGGTAGCCGACCAGCCGCAGCCGCCCACCGGGCCCGGGAAGGGCCACCACCGCAGCCGAGCGCACCTGTGGATGCGAGCCGAGCACTGCTTCGATCTCGGCCGGCTCGATCCGCTGGCCGCGAATCTTGACCTGGTCGTCGACGCGTCCCAGGTAGCTCAGCCGGCCGTCGGCCCGCCAGCGCACCATGTCCCCGGTGCGGTACCCGTGCCCGCCGGCATCGCCGGGGAGGCTGGTGAACTGCCGCGCGGACGCCTGCGCGTCGTCGACATACCCGCGGGCCAACTGGACGCCGGAGAGCCACAGCTCGCCCGGTACGCCGGTGCCGGCCGGCGCACCGGACGGGTCGGCCACGTAGGCCCGCATGCCCGGCAGCGGCCGGCCGATCGGTGGCAACGCCGGCCACCCGGCCGGGTCGCCGGTCAGCCGCTCGGCGGTGGCGACGTGGGTCTCGGCCGGGCCGTAGTGGTTGTCCAGCACGGCTCCGGGCAGGCGGGCAAAGAACCAGCGCACCGCGTCGGTCACCTGCAACTGTTCGCCGGCAGTGATCACCTCGGTCAGCTCGGTCGGCATGGTCCGGACCCGCCGGGCGGCGTCGACCAGGCTGGCCAGCAACACGTTGGGCAGGAACAGCCGCCGTATCCGGTGCTCGATGAGCCCGGCCAGCAACGCATCCGGGTCGCGGCGGGTCTCGTCGGCCAACACGACGAGAATGCCGCCGCCGGCCAGGGTGCTCAGGATCTCCTGGGCGTGTACGTCGAAGCTGTACGGGGTGAGCTGAGCGGTGCTCGCCCCCGGCGGCAAGGCGGATCGCTGGACCTGCCAGCGCACCAGGTTGGCCAGGGCTCGCTGGTCGAGTCCGATGCCCTTGGGCTGGCCGGTTGAGCCTGAGGTGAAGATCACATAGGCGAGGTCGTCCGGTGCGGGCCCGTCCGGCCCGCCCGCCCGCCGCTGCGGATCGCCATCGCCGCCGTCGATCGGAGCGGGCCGGGCGAGGTCGAGCACCGTGACGCCGTCGGCGGCCAATCCGCCGGAGCCGCGGCGGACCAGGTACCGGGCGCCGGAGCGGGCCAGCATCACCGCCAGCCGCGCGTCCGGATAGGACAGATCCAACGGCACGTACGCCGCGCCGAGACCGAGGACGGCGAGGATGGTAGCGACCCCGTCGGCGTCGCGCGGCAGATAGAGCGCGACCCGGTCACCCCGCCGCACGCCGGCGGCGGCGAGCCGGCTCGCGATGGTCGTGACCACCGCGCCCAACTCGGCATAGGTCCACCGGATCCGGTGGTCGAGCACCGCGATCGCGTCGGGGGTCGTGGCGATCTGCCGGCGCACCAGCTCGGTCACCGTCACCGCCGGCGGTGGCGCGGGCCCGTCGCCCCAGGCCAGCACCTGCGCCTGCGCCGCCGGTGGGTTCACCGGTAGCGCGTGCAGCCGCCGGTGGGGATCGGCCGCGGCGGTTCGCAGGAGCTCGGCCAGGCGGTGCAGCAGCGATTGCGCCGAGGGCGGGTCCCACAGATCGGATGAGTACTCCAACGACAGTCGCAGCCCCCGCTCCTGCGGTGTGGCGTCGATGGTGAGGTCGAACTTTGCGGTCCCGGTGTGTACGTCGAGCGGCTCGATCTCCAGCCCGGGCAGGCGCAAGGCGGGCAGCGGGGCGTTCTGGACGGCGAGCATGACGGCGACCAGCGGGTGCCGGCTCAGGTCCCGGTCCGGCACCACCTCGGCCACGATCCGCTCGAACGGGACGCCACCGTGGGCGAAGGCCCCGGTGGCGCTGTCGCGGGCCCGGTCGAGCAGCTCCTCGAAGGTGGGATCCCCGCCGGCATCGAGCGGCACCGGCAGGGTGTTCGCGAGCAGGCCGACCACCCGCTCCAGTTCGGCCTGCGGCCGGTTCGCCACCGGTGTGCCGATCACCAGCCGGCTCTGGCCACCCAGGCGGGCGAGCAGCGCCCCGACTCCGGCGAGCAGAGCCATGTAGAGCGTGGCCTGCCGGCTGCCGGCGATCGCGGTGAGCGCGCGGACGGTGTTCTCGTCGAGGTCGGTCTGCACCCGTCCGCCGGCGCCGGACGGGATCGGCGGCCGCGGCCGGTCGGTTGGCGGCACCGGCTGCTGCTCGACGTCGGCCAGGGCGGCGATCCAGTAGCCGAGGTCGGCGGCGGCCGGCTGGCGGGCTGGCAGCGCGGCCACGTCGGCGCAGTGCAGCGTGACCGGGGCGAGGTCGAGCGGGTCGCCGTCGGCCTCGTGGCGGTAGCAGCGCACCAGCTCGTCCACGAGGACGCCGACCGACCAGCCGTCGACCACAATGTGGTGCAGGGTGACGACCAGCACATGCTCGCCCGGTCCGGGGCGCAGCAGCCGGAACCGCACCGGCGCGTCGGCGTGCAGGTCGAAGGGCCGGCGCACCTCGGCGCGCAGCACGGGATCGAGCCTCCAGCGCCCGGTGGGCTCCGGATCGAGGTTGACCGGCTCGGACTCTCCGACGAGCTGGACGGCGGCCCCGCCCCGGTGGGCGAAGCGGGTGCGCAGAGCCTCGTGCCGACCGACCACCGTGGAGAGTGCCCGGCTGAGGGCGGGCACGTCCAACCGGCCGCGCAGCCGCAGGACGACCGGGAGGTGATAGACCGCGGTGCCGGGGTCCAGTTGCTCGAGCACCCACAGTCGTTGCTGGGCCGCGGAGAGCGGCATTCCGGTCGGATCCCGCTCGGCGCGGGGCAGCGTCTCGACGGCGCTCGCGGCCGGCGCCGCCCGGACCACGTCGACGAGCTCGCCGAACGTGGGCGCCGCCAGTACCTGGTCAATCGTGAGCTGCACTCCGAGCTCGGTACGCAGGCGGGCCAGCACCTGCGCGCCGAGCAGCGAGTGCCCCCCGAGCGCGTAGAAGGCGTCGGTGTCGGCGATCGATGCGACGCCGAGCAGCTGGGACCAGATGGCCCCGACCGTCGCTGCGATCGGGTCGCCGGCCGCGGCCGGCTCGGCCCCATCTGATCCGGGGTCACCGGCCGCCGCCCCGATCGCCGGCGCCGGGCCGGTCGCGGCGGAGCTCGGCGGGTCGATCCAGTGGCGCTGGCGCTCGAACGGATAGGTGGGCAGCGGTATCCGGCGCGCCGCCCGGCTGTGGCGGACCGCGGCCCAGTCGACGGACGCCCCGGCGCACCAGGCCGCGCCGAGCGCGGCCAGGGCGTCGGACGGCTCGCCCTGGTCGCCGAGGGCGGCGACGGCCTGCCAGCCGGCGGCGAGCTGGCCGGCGGCCAGGCGGGAGAGCGTGTGGCCGGGCCCGATCTCGACCAGAAGCCCGCCGCCGGAGGCGGTGGCGGTGCGTACCGCATCCGCGAAGCGGACCGGGTGGCGCATCTGGTCGATCCAGTACTGCGGGTCCGCGGCCTGCCCGGCCGAGAGCCAGTCTCCGGTCAGGCCCGAGGTGAGCGGGATCGCCGGCGCCTGGACGTCCACCGCGGCGATCGCCGAACGGAGGGGCTCGGCGACCGGATCCATCATGGGCGAGTGGAAGGCGTGCGAGGTGGCCAGCGTCCGGGTGGCCACGCCGCGCTCGGCGAGAGCGGCGCCGACCGCCGCCATCCGCGCGGTCGGTCCGGAGAGCACGCACACCTCGGGTGCGTTCACGGCGGCCAACGCCACGTCGCCGCCGATGAGATCCTTCACCGACTCGACCGCGGCCAGCACCGCGAGCATGATGCCGGGTGGTCGCGCCTGCATGAGCTGGCCGCGGCGCACCACGACGGCGAGCGCGTCGTCGACGCCGAGGCAGCCGGCGAGTACGGCGGCCACGTACTCGCCAAGGCTGTGCCCGACCAGCGCGTCCGGCCGCACACCCCAGGAGCGCCACAGGCACGCGGTCGCATACTCGATCGCGAAGAGTGCGGGCTGGGCCAGGTCTGTGCGAGACCAGCCCGGATCGTCCCCGGCCAGCAGGGGCTCGAGGTCGACCTCCAGCTCGGCGAGCCGGGCGCGGCACCGCTGAATCGCCTCCCGGTACGCCGGCTCGGTGGCGTAGAGCTGGGCGCCGACGCCCGGCTGGTGAGCGCCCTGTCCCGGCAGGAGGAACACGATGCGTGGCTGATCCTGGGCGATGACCGGTCGGGCCGGCGCGGCCAGGGCCTGCGCGGCCAGCGCCGGCGTGCCGGCGATCGCCGCGAACCGGTGCCGCATCGGTGTACGTCCACTCTGGAGAGTCATGGCGACATCGCCGATGCCGGCCGCGTCGCCCAGCCCGGCCAGCTCGCGGGCGAGGTTGGCGCGAGCGACGGCCAACGCGGTGGCGGTCCGGGCCGACACGACGATCACCTCCGGGCCGGCGTCGACGGAACCCGCGGGCGCCACCTCTGGGCCGGCGCCGGCGGGGTCGGCCGGCGCCACCTCGGGGGCCTGCTCCAGCACCACGTGCGCGTTGGTGCCACCGATGCCGAACGAGCTGACGCCGGCCCGGCGGGGCCCGGGCAACGGCCAGGCCGCGGGGGAGCGGGGCACGAAGAACGGACTCTGCGCAAGGGTGGCGGCCGGATTGAGATCGTCGACGTACGGCGATGGCGGCACGGTGCCGTCCGCCACCACGAGCGCCGCCTTGATCAGCCCGGTGACGCCGGCCGCGGCGTCGAGATGGCCGATGTTCGCCTTGACCGACCCGAGCGCACAGAACCCTGTCCGGTCGGTTTCCCGCCGATACGCCGCGGTCAGCGCAGCGACCTCGATCGGGTCGCCCAGTGCGGTGCCGGTGCCATGGGCCTCGACGTAGCCGATCGTGCTGGCCGGGACCCCGGCCGCCGCGAGCGCGTCGGCGACCGCCCGGGTCTGCCCGGCGACGCCGGGCGCGGTGAAGCCGACCTTCGCCCGACCGTCGTTGTTGACGGCCGAGCCGAGGATGACCGCCAGGATGGGGTCGCCGGCCGCGAGCGCGTCGCAGTAGCGGCGCAGCACCACCGCCGCGGCCCCGGAGCCGCCGACGGTGCCGTTCGCGCCGGCCGCGAACGGGCGGCACCGTCCATCGGGTGAGTAGATGCCGCCCTCGATGTAGCGGTAGCCGGACCGGTGCGGGACGGCGATCGCCACCCCGCCGGCCAGCGCCAGGTCGCACTCACCGGCGAGCAGGCTCTGGCCGGCGAGGTGGGTGGCGACGAGCGAGGTGGAGCATGCGGTCTGCACGGTCAGGCTGGGGCCGGTGAGGCCCAGCCGGTAGGAGACATTGGTGGCCAGGAAGTCCTTGTCGTTGCCGACGAGCAGACCGACCAGTCCCAGCTCGTCGAAGCCGGCCCGCCGCGGCAGCAGGTTCTCCAGCAGGTAGGTGTTGACCCGGGCGCCGGCGAAGACGCCGACCGGCGCCTCGATACCGGTCGGGTCGTAGCCGGCGGACTCCAGCGCGGTCCAGCAGATCTCCAGGAAGTGTCGGTGCTGTGGGTCGAGCAGTGCGGCTTCCCGGGCGCTGTAGCCGAACAGGCCGGCATCGAAGCACTCCACATCGTCGAGGACGCCGGCCACCGGCACGTAGCCCCGCTGGTCCAGCAGTCCCGGATCCTGGCCGGTGGCGCGCAGGTCGTCGGCGTCGATGCGGGTGAGCCGGCTCTCACCGCTGCGGATGGCGCGCCAGAGGCTGGCGACATCGGGTGCTCCGGGAAAGCGTCCGGCCATCCCGATGATGGCGATGCGGGTGTCCTCGCCCGGGCCGGTCGGCCGTCCGGCCCGACGCGGAGCGGGCCCGGCCTGCGCCGGTGCGGCCAGGTGACGCGCGAGGTCGGCCACCGTGGTGTGCGCGAACAGCTCGACGATCGGGATCTCCCGCCCGATCAGGCCGGTCAGCCGGGCGTGTACCCGGGCCAGGGCGAGGGAGTGCCCGCCGACGTCGAAGAAGTTGTCCTCGGCCCCGACCCGGTCCAGGCCGAGCACCTCGCACCAGATCTGCGCGATGCCGCGCTCGAGTTCGCCGGCTGGGCGCCGGCCGTTGCTCGGCGCCGTCGGCGCCGGCAGAGCGGCCCGGTCGAGCTTCCCGCTCGCGGTCAGCGGCAACGCGGCCAGCTCGACCAGGTACGCCGGAATCAGGTACGCGGGCAGCACCTCGGCGAGCTCGGCCCGCAGTCTGCTTGCGGTGATCTGCGCGCCCGCGCGGGCCACGTAGTAGCCGAGCAGGCGTACCTGCTCGCCGTCGGTGTCGGCGACGACCGTGGCGGCGGTGACGTCGGGGTGCGCCCGCAGCTGGTGCTCCGCCTCGCCCGGCTCGACCCGGAAGCCGCGGATCTTGACCTGGTCGTCGATTCGGCCGAGGAAGACGAGCTCGCCGGTACGGCGGCGGACGACCCGATCGCCGGTCCGGTAGAGCCGGCCTCCGGTGGGGCCGAACGGGTCCGGGACGAACCGGCTGGCGGTGAGCCCGGGCGCGCCGAGATATCCGCGGGCCAGGTTCGCTCCGCCCAGGTACAGCTCACCCGGCACCCCGGCCGGCACCGGGTTGGCCGCGGCGTCCAGGACATGCGCACTGACCCCGGGCAGCGGCCGGCCCATCGGCGGCGGCGAGCTCGAATCCACCCCATCCGGGTCGGGGCAGCGCCATGCGGTGGCCCAGATCGTCGCCTCGGTCGGTCCGTACGCGTTGACCAGCACCCGGCCCCCGGCCCACCGCCGCAACAGATTGGCGTCGGGTGCCTCGCCACCGGTGAGGAGCACCCGCAGGTGGGGCAGGGGCGGCGAGGTGGGCACCAGCGCCAGCGCACTCGGCGGCACCAGCGTGTAGGTGATCTGTCGAGAGTGGAGGGTGTCGCGCAGCACCGGGCCGGGCAGCAGGGCGGCCGCGTCGGTCAGGCAGAGGGTGGCGCCGGTGAGCAGGGCGAGGCCGAACTCGAGGACGGCGGCGTCGAAGCCAGGGGAGGCGAACTGGAGCACCCGGTCGCCGGGGCCGAGATCGAGCATCGCCGCGCCGGCGTCGATCAGGCGAACCAGGCTGGCGTGCTCGACCGCGACGCCTTTGGGGTGACCGGTCGAGCCGGAGGTGTAGATGACGTAGGCGAGATCGTCGGCGCGCGGCGGCGGACCCGCTCCGGCCGGTTCGCCGTCGGCTGGGTGGTCGAGGCGGAGCAGGCCGTCAACCGCGGGCAGGGCCGCCGCGCCGGCGCCGTCGGCGACGATGTGCGCGGATCCGCAGTCGGCGAGCATGGCCGCGAGCCGGGCCCGGGGCAGGGCCGGGTCGAGCGGGACGAAGGCCGCCCGGGCCCGGAGCACCCCCAGCACCGCGACCGGCCAATGGGAACTGCGCGCGGTGCACACGCCGACCCGGTCTGCGGGGCGCACACCGGCCGCGATGAGCCGGGCGGCGAGCGTCTCCGCTTCCGCGGCCAGCTGGGCGTAGGTCAGGCTGCGGTCCGGGGCCTCGACCGCGGTGTCGGCACCGCCGCGGCTCGCCGCGACGGTGAAGCGCTGCCAGACCGATCCCGGCCGGTCGGGCGGTTGCGGCCCGTTGGCCGCCGCAACCAGATCGGCCCTCTCCTGGTGTGACAGCAGGTCCACAGTGGAGGCTGGCCGGTCGGGCGCGGCGGCACCGGCGGCGATCGCCCGGGTCAGCGCGGCCACGCACCACTGCGCCACCTCTGGGTCCAGGACGGACCGGTCGTACTCGACGTGCAGGTCGACGCCACCGCCGGCGGTCGGGCTCGCCTCGAGCGTCAGGTCGGCCTTGGCGGTGGCGGTGGGGAGTCGGCGCACGGTTGCGGTGAGCCCCGGCAGGTCCAACGGTGCGATCGGTGCCGGTGCCATGGTGGCCAGCACGTCGCTGACCGGCGACCGGCCGGGCGTGCGCGGTAACCGCAACTCCTCGAGGACCTGCTCGAACGGCACCAGCCGGTGCTCGAAGGCATCGAGCAGACCGTCGCGTACCCGGGCGAGCAGATCGCCGATGCCCGGGTCGTCGCTCAGGTCGATCCGCACCGGCAGGGTGTTGATCAGACAACCGACCACATCGGAGAGTTCAGGCTGGTCCCGGGTCGCCACGACGGAGCCGATGACGATATCGGTCTGGCCGGTGAGCCGGGACAGCACCACGGCGAGGGCGGCGAGCAGGACCGCGTAGGGCGTGGCTCCGCTCGCCCGGGCGACGGCGGCCATCTGCTCCGGCGGCACGTGGGTGCGCACCACACCGCCGCCCCCGCGTCCGGTCGCGCGCCGCCGACCGACCGGCAGGGCGAGCGGCGCCGGTGGCGCCTCCAACACGTGGCGCCAGTGCGCGACGTGCTCGGCCACAACGGCGGGCGTGAGGACCTGCTGCTGCCACACGGCGAAGTCGGCGAACTGGATCTCCAGCGGCGCCCGGTCGTCGGCCCGGCCGGCCAGCGCGGTGGCATATCCATGGCCGAGGTCACGCAGCGCAAGCGCGGATGACCACGCGTCGCAGACCAGATGGTGGGCGAGCACGACGAGGCGGTGCGCGGCCGGCCCGACGCGGATCAGCGTCGCCCGCAGCAGCGAGGGGCCGGCCAGGTCGAACGGTTGCGCCACCAACCGCCGGCTCGCCGCCTCGGCGGCCGCCATCGGGTCGGCCTCGGCCGACACATCGAGCTCAGCCAGCGCGGTTACGGCGTCCGGGTAGACCCGCTGGATCGGGATCCCGTCTACTCCGACGAATCCGGTCCGCAGTGCCTCATGGCGGTCCACAAGCGACTGGATGGCCCCGCCCAGCGCCGAGCGGTCCAACTCGCCGTCGAGGTCGATGACGGCCGGGACCAGGTAGCGCGAGGTGGCGGGCGAGAGTTGTTCAGCCAACCAGATCGAGCGTTGAGCCGCCGTGGTTGGCATCTCGTCGTACGCGGTCACCGAAGGCGCTCCGCCGTGGCCACCGCCTGCCGTGGTTGCCGCCGGATCGGGGGCAGGGCGGCCGGCGCCGCGCTGCCCGCCGACCGCCCGGCCAGCAGCGCCCCGAGCCGGTGCACGATCGGCTCGGTGAGCACATCGCGCACCTGCACCGCGGTCTGCAGCCGGCTGGTCAGTCGGGCGGCCACCTGGGCCGCCGCCAGCGACTCCCCGCCGAGGGTGAAGAAGTCGTCGTCGCGGGATACCGCCGGTGTGCCCAGCACCTCAGCGAACGCGGCGGCGACCGCGTCCTCCCATTCGCCGACGGGCGGCCGGTGGTCCGGGCCAGGCCGGTCAAGAGGTGGCGGCGGCAGCGCCCGGCGGTCCACCTTGCCGGTCGGGGCGCGCGGTATCCGTTCGATCGGCACCACCGCGGCCGGTCGGGCCGGTGCCGGCAACCGGTCGGTCAGCCAGGCGACGAGGTCTGCGGGTGGCAGCGTCCGCGCGGGCGCCACGACCACGTAGGCGACGAGGCGAATCCCGGTCGGGCTGGGCCACGCCACCACCACGCACCCGGCGACATCGGGATGGGTCGCGATCACCGCCTCCACCTCGGCCGGCTCCACCCGGTGTCCGCGGACCTTCACCTGCTGGTCGAGGCGCCCGTGAAACCGCAGGGCGCCGTCGGTCGACCAGCTCACCAGGTCGCCGGTGCGGTAGCGGCGGGTCCCGGCCGAGCTCACGAACCGCACCGATGCCGGATCCGGGTGCAGATCCCGGGCCACCTGCGGGCCGCCCAGATACAGCTCACCCGGCACCCCGATGCCGGCCGGCGCGCCGCGCGCGTCGAGCACGTCGGCGGTCATGCCCGCGACCGGACGTCCAATGGGGACACTCGCCCCCCGGGCCTGCGGGTCGACGGTGTGGGCCGTTGCCCATACCGTCGCCTCGGTCGGGCCGTACTCGTTGACGAGGATGGCCTGCGGGGCCACCACGGCGTGGCTGGCGATGAGGTCGGCGCGGCACTCCTCGCCGGCGACGACCACGGTACGCAGCCGTGGTGCCGGTCCGATGGCCCGCGCGGCCTGCCCGATCTCGGCGTAGAGCGAGGGCAGGGTCAGCGTGTGGCTGGCGGCCGATGCCCGCAGGGCGGCCAGCGCAGCCACCGGGTCGGCCTCGATCCCGGCCGGCGGAAGCGCCACGGTGCCGCCGGCGCAGAGGGTCCAGTAGATGCCGGCGACCGAACTGTCGAAGGCCGGCGAGGAGAGCAGGAGGAACCGGTCTACTGCACCGGGATAGAAGGCGAACCGCGCCGCGGTCGAGGCGGCCAGGTTACCGTGGTCGACCAGCACGCCCTTGGGCGAACCGGTCGACCCCGAGGTGTAGATGAGATACGCGACATCCTCCGCTCGCCGGGCCGGAAGCGGCGGGCCAGCTCGTCGCCCAGGATCTGCGGTGGCGTCCCCGACGACGAGGGCTGGCGTCACGTCGGCCTCGGTCAGGGTCACCGCGACGCCGGCATCGGCGAGGATGGCGTCGTTGCGGCGCCGGGGATGGCCTGGATCGACCGGCACGTAGGCCGCGCCGGCCGCCCAGGTGCCCAGCATCGCGACGATCAACTCGATGCTCCGCCCGAGGCGCAGCCCCACCCGGTCGCCGTCGACCACCCCACGTCCACACAGGAGGGTGCCGACGGCACTCGCCGACGCCACCAGCTCCCGGTAGCTGAGGCTGTGCCCCTCGGTCCAGGTGGTCCCGCCGCCACACAACTCAACCAGCGCGGGACGGTCGGGTCCGGTCACGGCGTGGTGTGCGATGCGGGCCGGCACGGTCCCGCCCGGGAGGGGGGCGGCGGCCAGGCCGCGCCGGAACCGGCGCAGCAGCCGGCGCTCGGCGGGATCGAGTAACTCCAGCCGGCGCCAATCGCGTCCGGGTTCGGCGGACATGCCGGCGAGCAGGGTGTCCAGGCGCCGGGCCAGCCGGGCCACGCTCTCGTCATCGAACCGGTCGGTCGCGTACTCCCAGGCGCTCTCCCAGCCGGCCGGGCCACGACTGACCAAGATGGACAGATCGAAGGCGGCGCCACCGCGGTCGACCGGTAACCGTTTGCGGATCAGCCCGGCGGGTGCCCGCCCGGCCGGGTTGGCCGTCTCGTCCACCAGCAGGATGTCAACCAGACCGTCGCGCTCGCCCCGGTGGTCCCGCGCGGCCAAAGCCACCAACTCGGCGAACGGGACATCGGCGTGGGCGACCGCGCCGGCGAGTGCGGCCCGGGCCAGGCGTAGCACCTCGGCGGTGCTCCGCGCGCCGCCGAGCTGGATCCGAACCGGCACCACGTTGACCAGATAGGCCACGGCGCCCGGGGCCGGCCCCCGCCCGACCGCCACCGGGACGCCGATGACCACGTCATCGCCGCCGCCGAGGCGGGCCACCAGAATGGCCACGCCGGCCAGCAGGACCGCGAACGGGCTGGCCGAGCCCTCCCGGGCCAGCCGACCGGTGTCGACGGCCAGGTGGTGGTGGCGCAGCCGGCCGTGGTGTGAGGGGCGCGGCGGCGCCGGCCGATCGGCGGGTAGGCGGGCACGGTCCCCGCCCAGGCGCTCGCGCCACCACTCCCGGTCGACCTCGGCCGGCCCGGGTGGCGCCGGCACCATCGGCTCGGGTGGGCCGAGATCGTCGCCGGCGTACGCGGCATCGAGGTCGGCCAGCAGCACGTCGAACGACCACAGGTCGACCACCGCGTGGTGGGCGGCGAGCAGCAGCACCGGGTCCTCGCCGGTCACCGGGACCAGGCCCGCGCGCACCAAGGCACCGGCGGACAGGTCGAACGCCGCGCCGCAGAGCTGGGTCAGGCGGGCGGGCAGCTCCGCCGGCGCGGCCGGCTCCTCGACCGTGAGCAGGCGGGCCGGCACCGGGTCGATGTGCACCTGCGGTTGCGCGCCTTCGAACCGGCTGCGCAGCCCCGGATGGCGGACCAGTACCGCCCGGAGCGCGGCGTCGAGGCGTTCGACGTCCACATCGGAGCGCAGGCGCACGGCGGCCGCCATGGTGTACGCCGGTGTGCCCGGCGTCACCTGCTCGTACCGCCAGAGGGCATGCTGGCCGGGCGACGGCCGCAGCGGATCGCGATCGGGTGCGGCCTGCGCTCCCGGCGGGCCGCTGGCGGCCACCAGATCGGCCAGGCTGGCTCCGTCGAGGATGGCTTGCAGCGGCACTGCGACGCCGTGCCGGCGGGCGACGGCCACGAGCTGCGCGCCGGTGAGCGAGTCAAGCCCGAGGCCGACCAGCGGTGCCTGCGCTGCGATGGCCTCGGCGTCGAGGCCGAGCACCGCGGCGACCAGCCGGCGCAGCCAGTCGATGCGGGCCCGCGGGTCGTCGGGCGGTGGCTCGATCGGCACCAGCCCGGTCGGGCGCTCGCCGGCTCGGGTCATGGCCAGGGCCGGCAGCGTGCCGGCGTGCCAGTGCTGGCCGGCGTCGCCGCGCCGGATCTTGCCGCTCGAGGTGCGTGGCAGGCTGGCCCGGCGGACGAGGGCCACCAGGTCGGGCGCGACCCCGCAGCGGGCGACGATGGCGGCCCGGGCGGCGATCAGGGCCTGGCCCCGGTCGGCGGAGTCACTGTGCCGGTCCACCTCAACCAGCACCCCGAAACGCTCGGTCTCCGGGCGGGCCGGATCGGCCGGCAGCCCGAACGCGGCAGCCGCCTCACCGGCCACCAGCGGATGGGCGCCGGTGGCGGCATCCTCCACATCGGACGGGTAAAGGTTGCGACCGCGGACGATCAACAGTTCCTTCAGCCGCCCGGTGACGAAGAGCTCGCCACCCTCGAGGAACCCGAGGTCGCCGGTGCGCAGGTACGTTCGGCCCTCGCCGGCCAGCCGGGCACCGAACGGATCACCGGTGGGCCCGGCCCAGTACCCGCCGGCGACCGAGTCGCCGCCCACCCAGACCTCACCGACCTGCCCGTCGGCGCAGCCGAGCGCGGTCTGCGGGTCGACGACGCGCAGCGGGGTGAGCGGCCCGCCGCACGACACCAGGTCGGGGTCGCCGGGGCGCAGCCGGGGCGAGGTCCCGGGCGCCTTGCCCGCGACGATGAGCGTCGCCTCGGCCAGCCCGTAGCACGGATGCACGGCGGCGGCGTCGAACCCGTACCGGGTGAAGCGGTCGACAAAGTCGCGGATGGTGCTGGCGCGCACCGTCTCCGCCCCGGTGAAGGCGATGCGCCAACGGCTGAGGTCGACGTCCGCGCACTCGGCATCCGGGATCCGGTCGGCGCACAGTCGGTAGGCGAAGTCCGGGCCGCCACTGACCGTCGCACCGGCGGCGGTGAGGGTTCGCAGCCAGCTGCCCGGCTCGCGGGCGAACCGGCCGGGCGGCAGCAGTGCACACGGGATGCCGGCGTAGATCGGTGTAAGGATGCCGCCGATGAGGCCCATGTCGTGGTAGGGCGGCAGCCAGCTCAGGCCGACGTCGTCGGCGCCGAGGGCGAAGTTTCGGGCGATCAGCTCCAGGTTGGCCAGCGCGGCCCGGTGGGATACGACCACGCCTTTGGGTTGGCCGGTCGAGCCGGAGGTGTACTGCAGGAAGGCGACGTCGTGGCCGGCCGCCGCGGTCTGCTCGGCGTACTCGTCGTCGGCATCCGTATCGGCGTCGGTGTCAGCGTCGGCGGCGTCGGCCGCGAGCCACCGCATGCCGGGTGGCGCCGGCGGATCACCTCGGCGCGCCCGGGCGGCCAGCGTGGTCAATCCGATCGCGGGCTCGGCGTCGCGCAGGATCGCGACCAGCCGCTCGTCGTGGCGCGACCCGCGCGGCGGAAAGGCCGGTACCGCGATGGCGCCGGCATAGAGGCAACCGAAGAACGCCGCGACGAAGTCCAGGCCCGCCGGGGTCGTCACCAGCACCCGGTCGCCGCCGACCACCCCGCAGCGGCGCAGCCGGGCGGCGAGGCGGACCGCCCGGCCGTGCAGGTCGGCGTAGGTCATCGGCTCGCGGTCGCCGGTCGGCGGATAGAACCAGAAGGCGGTCCGGGCGCCGTCGGTCTCGGCGCGGGCGGCCAGCAGGGCGCCCAGCGTCCGGCTCCGCCCCGTCATCGGTCGGGCCTGCGGGTCACAACACCTCCCCTGATCACGCCAGACTCGCCCACCTGGCGCCGGCCCGCAAGCCCGTTGACAGCGACCGGAGATGTGGATATTTTGCGGCCGGCCGTACCCGCCAGAAGGGGGCAGTGCCGGCGTGACTCTCGTCTACGAGATCGAGGCGTTGACCAAGGTGTACCCCGGTGCGCAGACGCCGGCGAACGATGACATCAACCTCACCATCGCAAGTGGACAGATCTTCGGCCTGCTCGGCCCCAACGGAGCCGGCAAGACGACGCTTGTGCGCCAGCTGGCCGGCGTGTTGCGCCCCACGTCCGGAAGCATCCGGCTATTTGGTGTCGATGTCGTCCGAAATCCCCACGTCGTGGCCTCCTGTGTCGCGACTCAGCCGCAGTCGGCCGCCGCCCTGCTCGACCTGTCGGTGCGCGAGGCCGTCCGCCACACCGGCCGGCTGCGGGGACTGAGCCGGGACGCGGCGCTCGCCGGTACCGACGAGACCCTGGCGGTCCTGGGACTGCACGAGCTGGCGTCGCGGCGCATCCGGACGCTCTCCGGCGGCGAGAAGCGCCTGGTCTCGCTCGCGGTCACCCTGGTCGGCGATCGCAGCGTGCTGATCCTCGACGAGCCGACGAACGAACTGGCGCCGGAGACCCGGCGGCTGGTCTGGGATCATCTGCTGGCCCTCAATGCGGCCGGCCGGACGATCATTCTGGTGACCCATGACGTGCTGGAGGCGGAGCGGGTCGTCGGCCGGGTCGGGTTGGTCAACCACGGTCGACTGATGGCGCTCGGCGCCACCGAGGAGCTGCGCCGGCAGGTCGATCAGCGCGTGCGGCTGGAGCTGGCGGTCGAGGGCCCGGCCGGCTCGGAGCTGGCCGGTCTGCCCGAGGCGGTCGAGGTCGTCCACCGCGGCGACGGCCGGGTCGTGCTCCTGGTCGAGCGGGCCACAGTGCGTGGGTTGCTGGACATCCTGGTCGATCGGCTCGGTTCGGCCGGCCTGGCCGACCTGCGGGTGCAGGGCCCGTCCCTGGAGGATGTCTATCTGCGCCTGGGGGGTGACCAGCGCCTTGGCTGACCTCGCGGTCGCGACCCCGCCGCCGGCGGTCCTGTCGAAGCCCAAGATCGTCGACGCGTATCGACGCCTGCTGCCGGTCACGCTCGCCGACATGCGCAGCATCGGCCCGTTCTACGCGTTCTTCAGCATCCTGCTGCCTGCGGGCATCCTCTTCTTCGTCTCAACCACCGGCACCCAGACCAGCCCGGCGGCCCTGCGCTACCTTGCCGGCGGGGTCTTCGCGGCCTCGGTGTGCATGGGCCCGGCGATCATGCTGTGTGCCCGGCTGGGGCTGGCCCGGGAGCACAACGAGTTCGACTACTGGGCCAGCCTGCCGATCCCCAAGGTGAGCCTGGTCCTGGCGCTCTGCACGGCCCACCTGCTCTTCTCACTGCCGGGGGTGCTCGCCATGGGCGTGCTCGCGGTGAGCTTCCTCGGTGTCGGTCCCGGTGGTGTGCTCGCCGCGCTGGCCCTGGCCCCGTTGGCGGCCCTGGCGATGGCCGGCATCGGTGCCTTCCTCGGCTCGCGGGCACCGACCGCCATCGTCGGCAACCTCATCGGCAACCTGCTGCTCGCGGTGGTGCTTTTCCTTTCGCCGCTGATGAGCCGCCTGGACGCCTATCCCGCGTTCCTGCGCCCGGTCGCGTACGCGGTGCCCGCCACCTACGTCGCGGACGCCTTCCGCCACGTCCTCGGCGGCGAGCCCACGCTGCTGCCATTCGGGGCGGACCTGGCCGTGCTCGTCGGCCTGGCCGTCGTCCTGCTCACGCTGACCCACCGGCTGCTGGACTGGCGGGGTCGCTGACCTTGTCCGGCTCGCCCGATTCGATGGCGGCCTGGCCCGATTCGAGGACCGGCTCACCCGATTCGATGACGGCGAGGTCGCGTACCGCGAACTGGTGGTGCGCCCACTCCTCGTTGAAGATGACCTGCAAGCAGTACCGCGCCGGCCGGGGTGCCGGCGCCGGCCAACCCGGTGCCGGGTTGGGTGCCCGCACCCGGTCCAGCTCCTCCTGGGTGAGCGTGTGCGCGAACGCCCGCAGCGTGGTCAGGCGGCTCGCCCGGGCCGCGACGACCTCGTCGAAGGTGGGCTCGGCGGTGGTGTCCATCCCGAGCTCGGCGGCGTTGGCGAGGAAGTCGGCCGGCAGTGCGAGCGGATGAAACGGCCGCGCTTCGAGCTGCACCGCATGGCTGAACCAGGAATCGGTGACGAAGACGAGGTGGCGAAGCGTCTGGGTGAACGACCACTCGTCGCCGACCCGGCGGTGCCGGTCGGCCTCGGGAAGAGCCCGGGCCCGGATCATCGTCGGTCGCCACAGCTCCTCGACGGCCGCCACCGCGTCGCGGACGCCCGCCGCCGTGGTCGGGCGCAGCCGGATCCGCACCGGATACCGGCGATCCAGCTCGGCCCCGATGAGCGGCGCCACCTCGACACCGTTGACCCGCAGCCCCCGGATGTCGCCGTCGATGTCGGCGCCGGTGAGCAGCACCCCGTACATGCGCGCGCCGGTCAGGTCCACCTCGCGGAACTCGGCCCCGGACATGTCCAGGTCGGCGAAGCGGGCACCACGGAACTCATCGTGCGAGTACGAGGTCATCACGTGATCATAGAAGTGCGCCCGCTGCCGGGCGGTACGACCGGGGTAGCGTAGCGGTGTGATCGACACGACCTGGCTCGATGCCGTCGGACAGGCGGAGTTGGTACGCCGTGGCGAGGTCAGTCCGGCGGAGCTGGTCGATGCGGCGATCGCCCGCATCGAAGCCGTCAACCCGCAGCTGGATGCGGTGCTGCGCACCGATGTCGACCGCGCCCGGCGGGAGGCCGCAAACCCACCCGACGGGCCGTTTCGCGGCGTACCGATGCTCTTCAAGGATCTCGGCTGCGTCGTGGAGGGCGAGGTGACGACGTTCGGACTCGGTCCGCTGCGCGACTTCGCCTGGCCGGTGACCTCGTACCTGGCCGAGCAGTTCCGGGCCGCCGGCTTCGTGCCGTTGGGCCGGACCAACGCACCCGAGCTCGGCACCACAGTCACCACCGAGTCGCGCTCGTTCCCACCGGCGCGCAACCCGTACGATCCAGCCCACTCCACCGGTGGCTCGTCGGGCGGCTCCGCCGCCGCGGTCGCGAGCGGCATGGTGCCGGTCGCGCACGCCAACGACGGCGGCGGTTCGATCCGGATCCCGGCCAGTGAGTGTGGCCTGGTAGGGCTCAAGCCGACCCGGGGGCGGGTGAGCCAGGGCCCGCTGGTCGGGGAGAGCTGGGCCGGCTGCACCATCGATGGCGTCGTGACCCGTACCGTCCGCGACGCGGCCGCCATCATGGACGTCATCAGCGGCCGGATGCCCGGCGAGCCCTACTACGCGCCGGCGCTGCCGCGACCGCTCGCCGACGAGGTGGGTGTGGATCCGGGTCGACTGCGCATCGGGGTACTCGACCGCCCGGGCGAGGACATGTTCCTCGACCATCCGCATTGCCGGGCCGCGGTCGCCGGCGCCGCCCGGCTGCTGGAGTCGCTGGGACACCAGCTGGAGGAGTCGGCACCGGCCCCGCTCTTCGAGGAGGACCTCGTCCACCACTTCACCACGATCATCGCGGCCGACAGCGAGGCCACCTTCCAGGCGTTCGAGATGCTGCTCGGGCGGCCGATCGCCGACGACGAGATCGAGCCGCGCAACGCGACCTACCGGCGCAGCGGCCGGTCGCTCACCGCGGTCGCCTACCTCAACAGCCGGTCCTCGGTGCACCTGTGGGCGCGCCGGATGGCGTACTGGTGGACCGAGTACGACCTGCTGCTCACACCGACCGTCGGGGCGCCGCCGCCCGAGCTGGGCTGGTTCAGCGCCGCCGGGCCGGACGAGGAGGGCCTGCGCATCGTGAGCTACATCCCGTACACGTCGCAGTTCAACCTGACCGGACAGCCGGCGGTGAGCCTGCCGCTGCACTGGACCCCGGAAGGCCTGCCGGTCGGGGTGCAACTCGTCGCCGGGTATGGGCGCGAGGACCTGCTGATCCGGGTGGCGAGCCAGCTCGAGCAGATCGCCCCGTGGCACGATCGCCGGCCCCGGGTACACGCCTGACCGGGCACTGCCGTTTTGGTGGCCGTCCTCTCCGCGATCCGGCGTCGGCCGGCCGGTCGGCGGTTCGGCGGCCGCCGCGGCGGGTAGCACTGAGCCGGGCGGTGTCAGCCGCCGTGGTCGCCCGCGGTGGCGATGCCGGCACGCCCAGACAGGCGAGGAGGTGCCGCCGACCAATGACGTCGCCAGCCCAGCCGGACCCACCGGCACCGAGCGCGGCGCCGTACCTGCCGGCTCGGGCGGGTGCCCTCGAGGAGCTGCAGACCGCGGCCCGCTCGTGTCGCGGCTGCCACCTGTACGAGAGCGCGCGGCAGACCGTGTTCGGCACCGGCCCGACCGGGGCGGAGGTGGCCATGGTGGGCGAGCAGCCGGGCGATGTCGAGGATCGGGTGGGGCGGCCCTTCGTGGGTCCGGCCGGCCGGCTGCTCGACCGCGCGCTGGCCCAAGCCGGCCTGGAACGCGACCGCCTCTACGTCACCAACGCCGTCAAGCACTTCAAGTTCGTGCCGGCCGAGCGCGGCCGGCGGCGCATCCACCAGCGGCCCACCCGGACCGAGATCCTCGCCTGCCGGCCGTGGCTGGCGGCGGAGCTGAGCCTGCTGCAGCCCCGCATCGTGGTGGCGATGGGCGCCACCGCCGTCCAGGCGCTGCTCGGACCGGCGGTTAAGGTGACCCAGGTTCGCGGCGAGCTGATGGCGTGGCCGCAACCGGCCGGACCGGCCGCCCAGGATCTCCCGGGTGCTCAGGTGCTCGCCACCATCCACCCGTCCGCGGTCCTGCGCGCGAGCGACCGGGAAGCGAGCTTCGCGGGCCTGGTCGCCGACCTCGCCGTGGTCGCCCAGGCGGTAGCGTGAGACGAGCGGCACCGGCGGCGGGCCGCACAGAACCGGACGAACGGGGACAGCCGATGCCGATCGGGAGCCAACCCCGACGCGCCCGGGGCACGGTCGAGCACCCGTACTCCGCACTGAACCTGCGCCTGGTTCTGGCCTGCTTCGGCCTCGTCGTGTGTGCCGGGCTCGCGGTGTTGCTCGCGATGCGCCATCTTGCGCTGCTCGCCCTGGTTCTGGCGCTCCTGGCCGTCGTGGCGGCGGTGGACGCGGTGGTCGTGCAACTGCGCCGCCGCCAGCGGCGCCGCCACGAGGGGCGCCATCCCTCCCTGTTCGAGTGACCCCGCCGCCGCGCGGGCCCACCACCGCCCCGCCGCTCGTCGACGACGGCTCGCAGCGGACCCACCGCAGCCGCGCGCCGGCCCGCTGCGCGTTAGCAAGGGCACCCTTTACAACGGAATCCGTTAATGGGGTGCCCTTGCTAACACGAGGGGGGTGGCGGGGGCGGCGGCGCCGAGGGCTCAGCTGGTACGGCGGCGAACGCCCAGTCGGGCCCAAGCGGCCCGTACGACCCGGGCCGGCAGCGCCAGCACGAGCACGGCCAGCACCAGGTGCACCGCGATGAACGCGTACGCCTCGTCCTTCGTCGGTGGGTGGCCGAGGAAGACCGAGATGTGGTCGGCCCAGGTCCACACCGCGGGGATGGGGGAGTACCGGGTGCCGGAGAGGTCGTTGATGGTGAGGAACGCCAGGTCCTCGATTCCCGACAGTTGGAGCAGGAGCATCGCCACCGCCAGCCGCATCACGGTCGCGGTGCTCGCACCGCCCAGCCGCAACATGAGCACCAGCGACAAGATGATGAACGGCACCAGGATCAGCGTCGTGTAGTAGAGGTTGTCGAACGGTCCGCCGGAGTAGAAGAAGATCTTCGGCACGAAGTAGGTGAAAAACACGAGAAAGCACAGCGGCGGCAGGATGAGCGGCAGCCGTAGCCGGCGCGCCCAGTCCAGGTCGAGCCAGGCGATGGCGACGCTGGCCGCCACGAACGGGGTGAGCTTGGCCAGCAGTACCCAGACCGAGCTGATCTCGCGCCCGTGCGACATACCGAAGTAGACGGTCGCGGCGAGAATGGCGGCGACCGGTGCGGCCACCAGCGTGACCCGGTTCGCCCGCAGGAAGGCCGACCAGGCGGAGCCGGGCGATTGCGCGGCGGTCCCCGGCGGCGCCGGCTCGGTGCGCACGTCAGGCGATGACATTCCGAACTCCTTCGACGAGCTGCCGTTGCCTGGTTGCCGGCGGCCCGGCCACCGGGACGACGGTGATCTGCAGGCGCGCCAGGGCGGTGGCCAGGGTCGACTCCGCCTCGTCCAGGTTGGCGCCCGAGACCAGCAGGAAGCCGAACTTGTGGCCACCCTCGGTGAACGGGCGCACGACCGTGCCCGGCTCGGCGTAGATCTCGCACTCGGCGACCCCTGGCATCGCCCGGACTTCGTCGAGGCCGGCGACCTCGGTGAGGACGCCGTCCACGTCGAGCGGCGAGCCGACCAGGTGAACGATGCCGGTACCGTGCCGGCGCACGGTCAGGTCGAACGGCTCACCCACCGCCAGCGCCACCAGGGCGGCGACGGTGTCCACGCCGTACACCTCGCGCATCAGGCGGGGCACGGAGTTGCCGCAGAGTCGCAGATTCGCCTCCAGCACCCGGACGTGTCCAGCGGCGTCGATGATGATGTCGAGGTTGGCCGGACCGTCCACCAGCCCGGCGGCTCGGCACAGAGCGAGGGTGGTCTGCGCCAGCTCGGCGCGCAGCTCGGCCCCGACCGCCGGCGCCGGGCAGGTGTGCCCGCCGACGACGAAGTGTGGACCGGGGAGGATGCGCTTCTGGGTGATCCCGAGGAAGGCGACCGCGCGGTCGCGCAGGAACACGTCCACGGTGAGGTTGTCGCCGGCAAGGTACTCCTCGAGCAGCAGGTCGCCACTGACCGTGAACTGAGCCGCCCGGACCACCGCAGCCGGCAGCTCGTGCGGGGTGGCGACCAGGGTGACGCCCCGCGATCCTGAGCCGTCGACCGGCTTCACGACGACCGGGTAGCCGATCTCGCCGGCCATGTCGGTGAGCGCGGCCGGGTCGCGATGCGTGTACCACCGGTACGAGCGGACGCCGGCTGCGGCCGCAATCCGGTGGAAGCTGGCCTTGTCCATCGAGGCCAGCGCCGCGGCGCGCGGGTAGCGGTACGGCGTGCGGTAGCGGTCGCTGAGCTCGGCCCAGCTGAGCAGGCCGGCATCGCTGGCCGCGGTCACCACGCCGGCGATCGGATGATCGCCGACGGCGTCGGCGATGGGCTGCGGATGGCGGGTGGACAGATGCAGATGCTGGTCGGCGTGGCGCAGTCCGGGCCGGTGGGTCAGCCGGTCGACGGCGATCGTGCGCAGCCCCCGCCGCCGCGCCTCGAGAAAGAGCGGCACCTGCTCCTCGCCGGCGCCGAGGACGAGCAAGCTGGCCCGACCCGACCCCGCGGGTCGGGCACAAGCCGATTCGCCCGACCCCGCGGGTCGGGACGGAGGCGACACTTCCGCCTCGGGACCGCGCAGGCGGGCAGGCGGTGGCACCTCCGGCTCGCCGCCGTCGACGCGGTCCCGCGAGCGCACCGGGATGTTCGCCTCCCGGACGTAGAAGGTGCGCGTGGGCTTCTGGTCGAGCATCATCCGGTGCAGGTACCGGCTCACCAGGCCGAGGGCGGCCAGCACCGCGGCCGACACCGCGAGCAGGCCGGCGGTTGCGGCGGCGAGGCCGAGCACGCCGGCCGCGGTGAGCGCGCTCAAGCCGACCGCCAGCGTGGCGCCGGCGACCGCGATGAGGTAGCTCGCGTTCAAGGGCCGCCACGAGTAACCGAAGAAGAGCTCGAACGTGTGCCCGACCAGCTGCGCGGCGCGGAACCGGGACCGGTCCGGCCGGGGCCGGTGATCGGTGGGTACGCACGCATACCGGGCGCCGAGCATCGGCACCATCGCGATGAAGTACGGCCCGCCCAGCCGTAGGTCGGCCAGGGTACGGGCGACGCCGGCCCGCAGCACGCGAAACGATGAGGCGCCCGGGGGAACCTCGATGCCGAGCACCCGCCGGGCGAACCACTGCTGCGCCGAGGAACCCCACCGGCGCAGCAACCGATCCTGCCGGTCGGTACGCACGCCGAAGACCACGTCGTACCCCTCGGCGGCCTTCGCGAGGAGTTTCCATATTTCGGATGGCGGATTCTGCAGATCGGCGTCCACCTGCGCGATCCAGGGTCGGCTCGCGTAGCTGAAACCGGCGGTGGTCGCCGCGGCGAGACCGTAGTTGCGGGTGAATGACACGTAGTGCACCCGTCGATCGCTCGCGGCCAGCGCCCGCATGCGCGCCAGCGTGTCGTCGGTGCTGCCGTCGTCGATGAGCAGGATCTCCAGGTCGGCGACGTCGGCGAGGGCGTCGGTCACCTCGCGGTAGGCCTGCTCGAGGCCGTCGGCCTCGTTGAAGCAGGGGACGATGACGCTCAGGCCTGTCCCGGCGACGGACATCGCGTCATCCCTCCCGCTCCGCGCCACGGACATAGACAGAGCTGCGGTGCTGTGTGCACACTCTCACCAGAACACCCGCGTTGGGAACCCCTGGGAGTATCGAGTCCGGTGAGCGTGCGCGTGTCGGTCGGGGCCGGGCCGAGATGACCCTGGTCGCCACCGTTGTCGATCCGTTGACCGATCCGATCCCCGAGTCCTGGGACGCGTTCGTCGCCGCGCAGCGCCTCCTGCCAATGTGGAGTTCGTCGCTGTTGACAAGCGCCGACTGGTGCGGGCAGTCGGCGGCCTCGATGGTGATTGTCGCGGATGACGGCGGTGACCCGGCTGTGCTGTTCCACGCCCGCCACGTCGGTCTGGCCGCGCGGCACCGCTATGTCCGTCCGGGACGGCTGCCCCCGCTGACCATGACCGAGTGTCGCATCGTGCCGGGCATGATGGACTCCGGAATGGCGTTCGCTACTGGACTGTCCACCGGCGACCGGCTTGAGGCGGTGCGGGTGTTCGAGCGGGCGATGCGCCGCCGGGCCGGCGCCGGTGCGCTGGCGATGGCGTACCGGGACCTGCACGCCGACCAGCTGGCCCTGGTGCCGACCGAGCGCCGGGTACGGTTGGCGGTGTCCCCCAAGATGGTGTTGTACAACGAATGGTCGGACATCGACGGCTATCTGGCCTCGCTACCCCGCAAATGGCGCATCCAGCTGACAAAGCTCCACAGTGGAGTAACCCGCGACGCGGAACTGCGCGTCGAGCTGTCCGACCACATCGACGCCGGCGAGGCGTGCTGGTTGGCGGAACTGGTCCGACGCCGCCACAGCGCGCCCCTGCTGCGACGCCCGCCGCTGCCCGCGGCGTACTTCGACGGAGTTGCCGCGCTCGGCTGCGCCCGCTTCCTCACCTACCGCGACCGGGCCGGTGTCGTGGTGGCGTTCACCGCGGTGGTGGACACCGGCGAGCAGCTTCTCCTGGTCAACTGGGGTAGCCGGGACGAACGCCGCCAGCTCTACTTCGACCAGTACCTGCGGCTGATCGAGTTGATGATCTCGTTGGGCCGGCGATTCTTGGTCCTGGGCAAGGGCATGAGCGAGATCAAGGTCCGCTACGGCGCGCGGGCCGAGCCGTTGTGGGCCGTGGTGGGACTGCGGTGACCGACGGCCGATCCGTGGTGGTGCGGTTGGCCGCTGCCCTGCAGCGCCAGGCCCGGCCCAGCGGCAACCCGGTGGTGGCCTGGCTGCTGACCCGGGTTGGCCGCAGCCCGCACCGGTTCGCCAGCACCGCCGAATGCCGCCAATGCGGTGAGTCGAGCGGGGTGCATGTGCTGCGGTTGGGAACGCGGCGGGCCCGGTACTGGTGCGAACGCTGCGGCGCCGTGGTCAGCGTGGTCGACCTGCACGAGATCCGCGCCCGGGACCGCAGCAGGCCCGCGAGACCGGTGCGGGCGCGGCCGGTGGCGGAGCTGGCCGAGCTGATGCCTGCAGCGATGCTGGCCACGATGGCCGGGGTTGGCCGCCACCCGATGACCCCCGAGCGGTTGACCCGGCCGGTCATGTACCAGCTGTACAAACGCTACGACTCGCAGACCAGCTCCGCGCTGCCGTCCTTTCCGGCCACCGTCGCGGCCGTGAACGACTCGTGCTACCGCACCGAGTTGGCGGTGCAGCGGCTGTGTCGCGACGCCCCCACAGCCGGCGTCGACGCCGTGCGGGAGCGGGCGGAGCATGCCCGTCGCTGGCTGGCCGGTCAGGGCGCTGCGCTGTGCTGGCTGCACGGCGACGGCGGTGAACCAGACCCGGCCAGCCTGGGGGCGGCGGTACGCGCGCTGCGCACCGGTGCCCGGCCGGCGGCCGACGCCGGCAGCTGTGTGCGGACGGCGCTGTTCGGCACCGGCCGCGGGCCGATGCTGACTTCGCTGCTCGCGGTGTACGGCGCCGACCGGCTGGTCCGCGCGCTCGAAATCTACCGGGCCACCGGCGAACGGCCGCTGCGCGCCGACGTGCTGGCCCACCTCACCGCACCGGCCCGTACGGGTCTGCGGGACCCAGCGGTCGCGGCCGGTGCCTCGCCCGCGGTGGCCCGGCCGACGCCGCAGACCCGGATGCGCCAGTTCGCCATCGGACGGGCCACCCTGACCGCGCTGCTCGCCGGGCGCGGGTCCTACCGTCTGATCCAGCTCGCTGCGACTGTGCTGCTGCTGCCGGTGTGGGGCGCGGGCTATGGCACCTACGCGGCCGCCGTCGCCTCCTTCTCCTGGCTCACCGCACTGGTCCTCACCGGTCCGGAGAAGACCGTGCTCAAGATGCTTCCCCGCGCCCCGCGGACCGGTCCGCTGATCACCGAGGCGTTGCTCGGCCTGGTCTGGCTGCTGCCGGTGCCACTCCTGCTCGCCTTCGCCACCGTGCTGGTGTTGCGGCCAGGCGGCCCGGCGCCGGTCTATGTCGGCGTGGCCACGATGCAGCTGGGTGCCGGCTGCACCCTGCTGCTCATCGGCCTGCACCGGGCGGCCGGGCGCCCGCGGGTCGACGCCGGCAGCTTCTTCGTACTCTCGGCCACGCTGGTGGTGCTGGTAGCGCTGGCCGCCGCCGGATACCTGCAGCCGCTGGGCTACGTGACCGCGGTGGTCGGGGTCCAGATCGCCCTCAACGCGACGTTGGCCGGCGCGCTCGGCCGGCCGTCGGTGCGGATCTGGCAGCGGCCGGCGTTCCTGCGGCGGCTGGTGTGGACCGCGGTCCTCATGGGAACCACCGACGTCTGCCTCTACCTCACCACCGGCGTGCTCTTCGCCATGCTGGCGGCATCGGCCTTGGCCGATCAGGTCGGCCGCCTCTTCGTGATCGAGGTGCTCTGGTCGGCCGGGGTGAACTTCCTCCTCTACGTGCTGCGGGTGTATGCGCCCCAGATCTCGCTGCGCCAGACCGGGCGGGCAGCCCAGCAGGGACGGGTACGGGCCGGCCGGCTCGCCCGCGCGATCGCCGGCTACAACGCCGGTTGGCTTGCGGTCGTCGGTGTGATTCTGGCGGCCACCGAGCTGGCGGACACCCGGTCAGCCGGTTGGCAGGCTCTGTTGTGGACGGTTCTGCTGGTGACCCGGGCGCCAGCGGTGGCCGGGCTGATCTGGTCGGGCTACCTGCTGGAGAACACCGATGCCGGCGCGACCCGGGTCACCGGGCTCGCCGCCCTGGTGGGCCTGGCGACCGCGACTGTCACCGGGCTGATCGCGGTACCGGCATTGGGCGGCGTCGGGGTGATCGTCTCGGTCGCGGTCGCCGAGGCGGTGCAGGCGCTGGTGATCGCCGCCCGCGCCGACCCGGACCGCCGGTGGTCCTGGCCGGTGTCCCGGCGGCCGAGCGACCGCTCGCCCGCCGAGGAGCCACTATCGGCGGCACAGTAGCGGTGAGGCGCTACCGGCGGCACAGTACCGGGGTGGTATGGCGTGAGCACGGGGCGACGGTGATTGCCTCGGCCCCCGGAGGCACCAGGGCGAGCAGGGTCGGGCGCCGGCGGTGCAGCAAAGAAAAGGTGAGCACGCCGCCCCGGTCGCGGGCGTAGACCCGGCGCCAGTCCAGGTGGAACCGGCCGCAATCGGGCACCAGCGCCCCGACGTAGCCCAGGGTCGCATCGTGCAGCAGCGTCGGCGTGGTGTCCGGATCGGCCTCGGCCACCCTACCGACGGAGAGTCGGTGCACCGGCCGCAACTCGTCGCCGACGGCCTCCGGCAGGCCGGCGAGTTCGTCCGGGCCGCCGACCACCCACCCCGCCAGGCCGGCCACCTCGGCCAGCACCGCGTCGTTGAGCTCCCGGCGGCGCTGGGGCGACGCGACCATGGCGTGCGGTCCGAGCAGGACCCGGTAGCTCGCCCGGCGCCGAGGCCGACCCGATCGCGGCAGCACGGGGCGGTCCAGCAACGAGCCGCGCACTTCGAGGACCGCCGTGCCGTCGTGGCAATCAGTCAGTCGCAGCGCCCGGATCAGCGCGGTCACGTCGGGAGTCCACAGTGAAGGCTCCCGCGCCGCCGACCACGGGCGGGAGAAGGGGCAGAGGGTGTGTGGCGGATCGGGCAGCTCAGTGGTCGGCGTTGGTCGCGGTTCGTCGAGCACCTCGCCGGCGGTGGCCCACTGCTCACGGTAGAACGGCACGGTCGCGAACGCTCGCCGAGCGGCGCGCAGGTAGCGGGGGTACTGCGACACGGTGTGGCCTACGCCTCGGTCAGAGTCCAGGCGTCCGCGATCATTGTCGCGACGTCGGGCTGCTTAGGTGTCCAGCCCAACTGCTCGCGGGCCCGGTCGGCCGAGGCGACCAGGCGGGCCGGATCTCCGGTACGCCGCGGGCGGTCGACCACCGGCACCGCGCGGCCGGTGACCGCGGTCACCGCGGCGACTACCTCGCGCACCGAGAAGCCGGTCCCGTTGCCCAGGTTGCACACCAGGTGCTCGCTCGGCCGGGCCGCGTCCAGGGCGAGCACGTGCGCCGCCGCGATGTCGCGAACGTGGATGTAGTCACGCACGGCGGTGCCGTCCGGGGTCGGGTAGTCGGTCCCGTACGCCTCGGCCGCCGGCGCCTGGCCGGCGGCGACCGCGAGGAGGCGGGGAATCAGGTGCGTCTCGACCTCGTGCCGTTCACCGTGGCTCCCGTACGCACCGGCCACGTTGAAGTAGCGCAGGCTCACCACGGCGATCCCGTACGCCGGCGCGGCGAAGCTCAGCATCTGGTCCACCGCGAGCTTCGACGCGCCGTACGCGTTGGTCGGTGCGGTCGGCGCGGTCTCGGTCACCGGCAGCTGCGCCGGTTCGCCATAGACGGCCGCGGTGGAGGAGAAGACCAGGGTGGCGATGGCGTGGTCGCGCATCGCGTCGATGAGGTTGGCGGTCGTGGTCACGTTATGGCGGAAGTACTTCACCGGTTCGACGGCCGATTCGCCCACCAGGCTCAGCGCGGCGAAATGCAGCACCGCGTCGAAGCGTTCGCGGGCGCGCAGGACGGCGGCGAGCGCGTGCGGATCGAGCAGGTCCGCGTGCTGGAACTCGGCGCCGATCGGCACCGAGGAGCGGTGTCCGCGTGAGAGGTCATCGACGACGGTGACGTCGTGTCCGGATTCGACCAGCAGCGCCGCCACGACGCTGCCCACGTAACCCGCGCCGCCAGTGACGAGGAGCCTCATCCGCAATCTTCCTTTCCGGTGGCGCATCGGCGACATCAGGCAGACAGGTCATCGGCATTCGCAAAGGAACGGCGAATCGAAGCTCGACTGTGATCCGGCCTATCACACGCATCGAAGAAGCGTCAAGGACAAATGGGATGACGGGCTCGCGGGCCGCCATCCACATGCGACAGGCACCCCAGCGGCCGCCGGCGGCGGCGCGGCGGCGGCGCGGTGTCGGCGCGGTGTCGGCTGTGAGGAGGGGCACCCTTTTCTACCGGAGGCGTTAACAAGGTGCCCTTCCTCACGCGAAAGCGCACAAGGGCGCCGAGCAGGGCGCTACCGGACGATGAGCACCGAACAAGGGGCCTGCCGGCTGACCGTGTCGGCGACGGAGCCGAGCAGCCGGTCGTGGATTGCCGAGTGGCGACTGTGACCGAGCACGATCAGTCCTCACCGCGGTCGTGCCGAACGCCATCGCGCAACGTTTCTTCGCACCCCACCCGGCGACACCAACCCCCGTGCCCCTTGGTACCGGCTCGGAGACGCACCACCGGTCGCGTCAGCGATAATGAGGTGCCAGCCACCAAGCGCCATCGCGGACGAAGGATCGCACGACGTGCCGGACAGACCCAGCCGGACCGGTCTCAGGCCAGGCCCTACCGCGCAGCTGCGGGCGGACTGCGCCCGCTGCGCCGGCTTGTGCTGCGTCGCGCCGGCGTTCGCGGCATCGGCCGATTTCGCCGTGGACAAGCCGGCCGGGGCGGCGTGCCCGAACCTGCGGGCGGACTTCCGCTGCGGGATCCACGACCAGCTCCGCCCGGCCGGCTTTGCCGGCTGCGCCGCCTACGACTGCTTCGGTGCCGGCCAGCAGGTCACCCAGGTGACCTTCGGTGGACGGGACTGGCGGCGCGAGCCGGCGCTGGCGCCGAGCGTGTTCGCCACCTTCACCGTGATGCGGCAGCTGCACGAACTGCTCTGGTACCTGACCGAGGCGCTGGCCCTGGCGCCGGCGGCGCCGGTGCATCCCGAGCTTCGCGATGCGTTGGCGCGCACGAGTCGGGTGACCGGCGCGCCGGCGGACGAGCTGGCCGAATTCGATCTGCCGGCCCACCGGCGGCGGGTGACCTCGTCGCTGCGCCGGGCCAGCGAACTCGTCCGGGGCCCGGCCGGCCCGCAGCTGTCGGGCGCGGATCTGGTCGGCGCCGATCGGTCTGGTGCCGATCTGCGGGCCGCAAACCTTCGCGGGGCCCACCTGATCGCGACCAACCTCACCGATGCCGATCTTCGCCTGGCCGACCTCACCGGCGCCGACACCCGGGCAGCGATCCTCGCCGGGGCCGACCTCACCGGCGCCATCTTCGTCACCCAGGCCCAGATCGACGCGGCCCGCGGCGACCTCGGCACCCGGCTGCCCGCCTCGGTACGTCGCCCTGCGCACTGGCTGTCGGCGGTGCCTGGGTGAGCGGCACCGACGAGACCCGCGACGGGGTTGCGCTGACCAACCTCGATCAGCCCCTCTTCGACGGCGCCGAGGCGACCAAGCGGGATCTGGTGGATTACCTGGACGCGATGCACCAGCGGATCCTGCCGGTGCTGCGGGACCGGCCGCTCTCGGTGATCCGGGTGCTGCGCGGCCAGGCGCCGTTCATGCAGAAGAACGTCCCCCGCTACACCCCGCCGTGGGTGCACACCGTCCGGCTGTGGGCGGAGAGCTCTCATCGCGACGTGTCGTACGCGCTCTGCGACGACCGGCGCACCCTGCTGTGGTTCGCCAACCAGCGGGCCGTCGAGTATCACCCGACGCTGGTCCGGGCGCAGCGGTGGGATCAGCCCACCCATTTGATCCTCGATCTGGACCCGCCGGAGGGCGGGGCGTTCGGGCTCGCAGTGCGCACCGCCCAGCTCGTCCACGAGGTGCTCACCGGGGCCGGGTTGAGCGCCGCGGTGAAGACCAGCGGCGCGAAAGGGCTGCATGTCGTCGTGCCGCTCGAGGAGGGCGCCGCGATCGAGGACGTGGCCGCCGCGACCCGGGCGCTCGCCGCCCGGGCCGAGCGCCTCGATCCGGCGCTGGCGACCACCGCATTCATCCGCGAGGACCGGGGCGGGCGGGTCTTCGTCGACTCGACCCGCGCCGGGGGCGCCACGGTCGTGGCCACCTACAGCCCGCGGGTGCGACCCGGCGCCACCGTGTCCTACCCGATCGCCTGGACGGAGCTCGACCGGGTGACGCCGGCCGAGTTCACACTGCACACGGTGGCGCGCCTGATCCCGGACGCCGACCCGTGGGCCGAACAGATGCCGCCGGCACAACGGCTCAACGCCGACCTGATCGCGGAGGGCCACGCCATCCCGATCGCCCGGGTCCAGGCGATGCACGAGGGCAAGCGGCGGGCCCGAGCCCGCCGGGCGGAATGACCGATGCCTGACCGGGAAGGGAGCAAGCGACCGTGAACGGCCTGACCGGAACGGGCGCCCTCGTGCGACTGGCATTGCGCCGCGACCGGATCCTGCTTCCCGTCTGGACCGCGGTTTTCGTCCTCATTGCCGCCAGTTCCGCCTCGGCCACGGTCGGGCTCTTCCCGACGGTGTCGTCGCGGGTGCAGGCCGCGGAGGCGTTCAACAGCACCCAGTCGCTGGTCGCGCTCTACGGCCGGGTCTACGACCCGACGTCACTCGGCGCGCTCGCGATGATCAAGCTCGGTGGTCTGGGGGCCATCTTCGTCGCGGTGCTCGGGGTCGTCCTGGTGGTCCGGCACACCCGCGCCGAGGAGGAGACCGGGCGCCAGGAACTGCTCGGCGCGACCGTGGTCGGGCGGCAGGCGCCGCTGACCGCGGCCCTGCTGGTCACCGCGGGCGCGAATGTCGTGCTGGGCACGCTCACCGCGCTGAGCCTGATCGCATCGGGGTTGCCGGCCGACGGGTCGTTCGCCTTCGGGTTCGCGTGGGCCGGCGTCGGCCTCGCCTTCGCCGCGATCGCCGCGGTCGCGGCCCAGGTGACCAGTGGCGCCCGCGCCGCGACCGGCCTCGCGGTGGCGGTCCTCGGGCTGGTGTACGTGTTGCGGGCGATCGGCGACACGGCCAGCCCGGGCGGCCCGCGGTGGCTCACCTGGTTGTCCCCGATCGGGTGGGGTCAGCAGTTCCGGCCGTACGCGGGGAACCGTTGGTGGGTCCTGCTGATCACGGTCGGCTTTGCCGCGGTCGTGGTCGTCGGCGCCTACCTGCTGGTGGCCAGCCGCGATCTGGATGCCGGGCTGCTCCCGCAACGACCCGGGCCGGAGCACGCACCGCCGGGCCTGCGTGGCCCGCTCGGGCTCGCCTGGCGGTTGCAGCGGGGCTCGCTGATCGCCTGGGCGCTCGGGTACGCGCTGCTCGGTCTCGTCCTCGGCAACATCGGCAGCACCGTGGGCAGCTTCCTGAACAGTCCACAGGCTCGCACGATGATCACCAGCCTCGGGGGCGAGAAGGGGCTCACCGACGCCTACCTCGCCGCGATCCTCGCCATCATGGGCATTGTCGCGTCGGCGTACGGGATCCAGGCCGCGCAACGGCTGCGCGCCGAGGAGGGCACCCTGCGCGCGGAGCCGTTGCTCGCCACCTCGGTCAGCCGCGACCGGTGGTTGGCCAGCCACACCGTCATCGCGCTGGCCGGCACCGGGTTGCTCATGGTGGTCGGCGGTGGCGCGGGCGGACTCGCCTACGGGGCCCGGGTTGGAGACCTGGGACAGATCGGCCGGGTGCTCGCCGGGGCCGCGGTGCAGATCCCCGCCGCCTGGGTACTCACCGGGATCGTGGTCGCCGGCTTCGGGCTGGCGCCCCGGCTGGCCGCGCTCGGCTGGGCGGCGCTCGTCGCCTTCGTACTGCTGGGCGAGGTCGGGCCGGTGCTCAAGCTGAACCAGCGCGTCATGGACCTCTCGCCGTTCGCCCACGTACCGCGGCTGCCCGGGGCACCGGCGAGCGTGGCGCCGGTGCTCGTGCTCACCGCGGTGTCGCTGGCGCTGCTGGCGGTCGGGCTGGTCGGGTTGCGTCGCCGCGACCTGCCGTTGACCTGAGCCGCAGGCGGTATGGTATGGCGTTCCCATGACGAAGGAGCCGGCGACCGTGAACCTGGAGCGCGTCAACCCGTCCACTCTGGCGCGCCCGAGTGGCTTCTCGCATGCCGTGGTCGGCCAGGGAACCGTGGTGTTCCTGGCCGGACAGACCGCAGTGGACGGTGCCGGCGAGATCGCGGGGGACACGGTGGCGACGCAGTTCGAGCGCGCACTGACCAACCTGATCGAGGCGCTGCGCGCCGCCGGCGGCCGGCCCGACCAGCTCGCCAGCATGACCGTGTACGTCACCGACATGGACGACTATCGCTCCCGGGCCGGTGAGATCGGCGAAGTCTGGCGCCGGCTGGTCGGCCGGGACTACCCGGCTATGGCCGCCATCGGCGTCGCCCGACTCTGGGATCGGGCGGCGCTGGTCGAACTGCAGGGCATGGCCTTGCTCTGATCCGCACCGCGTGCGGTGCGCTCGCCCGGCCGCGCGTCGATGCGGTGGATGGGACGGTGATGGATGTTGGCAGTGGCGGCGTCGGGGCTGTCCAAACGGTACGGCCCGGTGATTGCTGTTGACGGTGTCGACCTGCGCGTCGACGTGGGCGAGATCTACGCCCTCCTCGGCCTCAACGGCGCCGGGAAGACGACGACGATCCGGATGCTGTTGGGGATGATCCGCCCGACCGGCGGTTCGGTGCGGCTGCTGGACACGACGGTCACCACGACGCAGCGGTCGTTGTGGGCGCGGGTCGGGTACCTGGTGGAGACGCCGGCCGCGTACCCGGAGCTGACCGTGCGCGAGAACCTTGAGGTGGTCCGCCGGCTGCGCCGGCTCGCGGACCGGCACGCGGTCGACGCCGTGATCGATCTGTTGCGCCTCGGACCGTATGCCCATCGGCGCACCCGTACCCTCTCGCTGGGAAACGCGCAACGGTTGGGCCTGGCCAAAGCGCTCATTCACCGGCCGGAACTGCTGATCCTCGACGAGCCGGCCAATGGCCTCGACCCGGCCGGCGTGGTCGAGATCCGTACCCTGCTGCGCGATCTCGCCGACACGCACGCCACGACTGTGTTCCTGTCCAGCCACATCTTGGCCGAGGTAGCCCGGCTGGCCACCCGGATCGGCATCATCCACGACGGCCGCTTGGTGCAGGAGATCGACGCCGACGAGGTGGCCCGCCAGATCCGCCCGCAGCTGGCGGTGTCCACTCGCGACACTACCGCCGCCCGGGCGGCGCTGGCCGCGGCTGGCTACGAGAGCGAGCCGGACGGTGACGGCCGCCTCGTCGTGCGCGACGAGCGGGCGGTGGCGCGCCCCGACGACGTGGCCACCGTTCTGGTCGGTGCCGGCTGCCCACCGACCCGGCTGGTCGTGGAGGGCGAGGACCTGGAGACCTACTTCCTACGCCTGGTCAATGCCACGCCACCAGCCGGGCCGGGCCGCGATGGCTGAGGCGCTGTGGGCCGAGCTGATGAAGGTACGCCGCTCACGGCTGCCACTGGTCAGCGTGGTCGCGTTCGCGGTCGCCGCCGGCGTCGGCGGCCTGTTCATGTTCATCCTGGCCGATCAGCGGCGGGCGCGCGCGCTCGGGCTGCTTGGCACCAAAGCGGAGCTCGCCGGCGGCACCGCGGACTGGCCGACGTACCTCGGGTTCCTGGCGCAGGCGGTCGCCGTCGGCGGCACAGTGGTCTTCGGCCTGATCGTCGTATGGAGCTTCGGCCGCGAGTTCAGCGATCACACCGTCAAGGATCTGCTCGCGTTGCCGACCCCGCGGACCGCCGTCGTTGCCGCCAAGTTCACCGTGACCGGCGCGTGGTGCCTGCTGCTCGCCGTCGAGACGTACGGGCTCGGTCTGGCCATCGGTGCCGCACTGGGGCTGCCCGGCTGGACGGCGCACACGGCCCTGCGGGGGCTGACCGTGCTGCTGGTCACCGCCGGGATGACCGTCCTGGTGATCGCCCCGTTCGCGCTGGCCGCCAGCGTCGGCCGCGGCTACCTGGCCGCGGTCGGTGCCATCTTCGCCGCCGTGTTCGTCGCCCAGGTTGTCGCCCTGCTCGGCTACGGCCAGTACTTCCCCTGGTCGGTGCCGGCGCTCTACAGCGGCCTGGCCGGCTCCGGCCGGTCGGCCCCCGGCCCGATCGGGTACCTGCTGGTCGCCGTCACCGGCGTGGCCGGCACCATCGCGACCGCGGCCTGGTGGCGAAACGCCGACCAGAGCCGCTGATCCGCACCGCCGCGAGCCCTTGCCCAACGCACTCATTGTGGCTCTGCCGTACGGGCGCTGAGCGCCGCTGGTCCATCGTGGCCGGCCATCGAGAACGTGGGCCGGCAACGATTCGCCGAGGAACTGGCCAGAGCGCTGGACCCGGTTGTGGGTGAAGCAGGTGTCTGGCTATCCAACGAGTTCGGATGTATCACTGCAAGCAGGCCCTGAGTCGGTGGCTCGCTGCGGTCACCCGGCCCGCGGGTCGGCGCCCCGGCGGACCGCGTCCACGAACCGGTGCGCCGGCCCGGCCAGGCGCTCGCGGAGCTCGAAGAAGGTGTCCGCGGCCCGCTGCCCGCCCCAGCCGCGCGGGAGCACCTCGATCGCCAGGCCGGGGTCGGCGTAGGGCAGGCGGCGCCAGTGCGTGAGCGCGCCGACGTACTGCACGAAGGCGGTCGGCTCGTCCACGCTACGCCGGCGCCGGTAGCGGGCCAGCACGCTGGCGTGCTGGCCCAGGAAGTCGCGGTACAGGCCCTGCAGGCGGGGCAGGTCCCACCACTGGCGCACCTGCGCGCTCACGTCGCCGAACGCCAGGTGGTCGGCCCGGAACAGGTCCACATAGGAGTCCAGGCCGTGGCGGAGCAGCACGTCCCGGGCCTCGTCGAAGAGGTGGGCCGGTGCGATCCAGACGCCGGAGCCGACGGTACCGAAGCCCAGCCAGGCCAGCCGCGAGCGCAGCTGGTGGCGGCGGTGCCGTTCGGTCTCGGGCACGCTGAACACGGCCAGCAGCCAGCCCTCGGCCAGGCTCGCCCGGCGGCGGGCGAAGATGCGCCGATCACCCTCATCGAGGATGGCCCGGGCCGGCGTGGACAGCCCGTAGCCGGCGGTGCCGTCGAGCCGCTCGGCCACGAGCAGGCCCCGGCGCTTGAGTCGGGAGATCGACGACCGTACCGCCGGCTCGTCCACCGACAGCTCTGCCATCAGCCGGATGATCGAGGCAACACTCAGCCAGCCACCCAGCTCCCGGGCGTAGAGGCCGTAGACGGTGACGATGAGCGCCCGCGGCTGCTGCGGTGCAGGTGTAGCCGCGTTGACTGTCGTCACGCGGCGAGCATACTGTCTGCATGACGACGCACCGTCGTGACCTGGGGCTGCAACCGTCGGCGCACGTGGACACGTTCTGCCGCGACAGCCTGCCGCCGCCCGCGCAGTGGCCGGAATTCGTCGTCGACCTGCCCGAGCTGCGCTACCCCGACCGGCTCAACTGTGCGGTCGAGCTGCTCGACACCGTCGCCGCCCGCCTCGGACCGGACCGGGCGTGCCTGCTCACTCCCGGCGGCGAGCGGTACAGCTACGGTGAGCTCCAGGCGCGGGTGAACCAGATCGCCGGCCTGCTGGTCGACGAGCACCATCTGGTGCCGGGCAACCGCGTGCTGCTGCGCGGTCCGAACAACCCCTGGCTCGTTGCCTGCTGGCTCGCGGTGCTCAAGGCCGGTGGCGTGGTCGTCACCACGATGCCGCTGCTGCGCCCGGGCGAGCTGGCGACCGTGCACGACATCGCCCGCATCGACCTGTCGCTGTGCGATCACCGCTTCCTCGACGATCTGCGCACCGGCATTCCCAGCGCACCGATCATCCCGTACGGCGGAGCCGGTGACGACGACCTCGCGCAGCGCACCGCGCACCGGCCGGTCGAGTTCGCCGCGGTCGAGACGTCGGCCGACGACGTGGCCCTGCTCGCGTTCACCTCCGGCACCACCGGTCGGCCCAAGGCCACCATGCACTTCCACCGCGACGTGCTGGCCAACGCCGACACGTTCTCCCGGCATGTGTTGCGCCCGACCCCGGACGATCTGTTCACCGGTACGCCGCCGCTCGCGTTCACGTTCGGGCTCGGCGGTCTGGTGGTCTTCCCGCTGCACTGTGGCGCGTCCACCCTGCTCGTCGAGAAGGCAACCCCGGGCGAGCTGGCCGACCTGATCTCCGCGCATCAGGTGTCGATCTGCTTCACCGCGCCCACGGCGTACCGGGCTATGCTCGCCGCCGGCAAGGCGCCGGGGCTGCGCTCGTTGCGCCGTGCGGTTTCGGCCGGCGAGCATCTGCCCGAGGCCACGTGGCACGCCTTCCACGAGGCGACCGGGGTGAAGCTCATCGACGGCATCGGCTCGACCGAGATGCTGCACATCTTCGTCTCCGCCGCCGACGACGACATCCGGCCCGGTTCCACCGGGTTGGCGGTGCCGGGTTTCCGGGCGGCGATCCTCGGCCCCGACGCCGTGCCGGTGCCGCCGGGCACGCTCGGCCGGCTGGCGGTCAAGGGCCCGACCGGGTGCCGCTATCTCAACGACGACCGGCAGAGCGCGTACGTGCAGGACGGTTGGAACATCACCGGCGACACCTTCGTGCAGGACGAGGAGGGCTACTTCCACTACCGGGCGCGCAGCGACGACATGATCATCTCGTCTGGCTACAACATCGCCGGACCCGAGGTGGAGGAGGCGCTGCTGGCCCACGAGGATGTCGTCGAGTGCTGCGTTGTCGGGCTGCCGGACGAAGCCCGCGGCCAGCTGGTCACCGCGTTCGTGGTGCTCCGCGACGGGGTGCTCGGCGACGACGCCGAGGTCGACCAACTCAAGGAGTTCGTCAAGAGCCGGATCGCGCCGTACAAGCATCCGCGGGCGATCGAGTTCCTGCCCGAGCTGCCCCGCACCAGCACCGGCAAGCTGCAACGCTACGTGCTGCGCAACCGGCAGCCGGCCTAGGCGGCGAGGGTCCGGCGTGCGCATCGCGGTGATCGGCGGGGGGCCTGGCGGGCTCTACTTCGCCACCCTGACCAAGCAGCTGCGCCCGGACGACGAGATCACCGTGTGG
The DNA here is from genome assembly GCA_963753485.1 of uncultured Actinomycetota bacterium. GTDB lineage: Bacteria > Actinomycetota > Actinomycetes > Mycobacteriales > Micromonosporaceae > CAWDLX01. Next base: position 446,200 of record CAVWCL010000003.1, read on the forward strand.
GAGCGCAACGCCGCCGACGACACCTTCGGGTTCGGGGTCGTGTTCTCCGACGAGACGCTCGGGGCCATCGAGCATGCCGACGCGACCCTGTACGCCCAGATGCAGCGCGAGTTCGCGCAATGGGACGACATCGACGTGCACTACCGGGGCCGGGTGCTCACCAGCGGCGGGCACGGCTTCGCCGCGATGAGCCGCCGCCGGCTGCTGGAGCTGCTGCACGAGCGTTGCCGGGCGGCCGGGGTGGCTCTGCATTTTCGTACCCCGGCGCCCGATGTGGACTCACTGGCCGGTGCCTATGACCTCGTGGTCGCCGGCGACGGCGTGAACTCGGCCGTCCGGGACCGGTACGCCGCCACCTTCCGCCCGTCGCTGGAGGTGCGCCACTGCAAGTACATGTGGCTCGGCACCAGCCGGGTCTTCGACGCGTTCACCTTCGACATCCGCCAGACCGAGTACGGGGTCATGCAGGTGCACGGCTACCCGTACGACGCCACCGGCAGCACCTTCATCGTGGAGATGAACGATGCGGTCTGGCGCTCGCGCCGGCTTCGACCGGTTGGCCGGCGCAGCGCTGGGACCGGGGGAGTCCGACGAGGCCTCGATCGTGCGTATCCGCGAGCTCTTCGCCGACATCCTCGACGGGTACGAGGTGATGGCGAACAACTCCAAGTGGCTCAGCTTCAGCACGGTGCGCAACGAGACCTGGCGCCACCGCAACGTGGTGTTGCTAGGGGACGCCGCGCACACGGCGCACTTCTCCATCGGCTCGGGCACCAAGCTCGCCATGGAGGACGCGCTTGCGCTCGCCGCCTGCCTGTCGGAACAATCCGATGTGGACTGCGCCCTCGACGCGTACGAGGCGGAACGCAAGCCGGTGGTGGTCTCGACCCAGCGGGCGGCTCAGGCGAGCCTGGAGTGGTTCGAGAACCTCGGCCAGTACCTTCATCAGGAGCCCGAGCAGTTCGCGTTCAACATCATGACCCGCAGCCGGCGGGTCACCTACGAGAACCTCCGAGCTCGAGATCCGCAGTTCGTCGACGGGGTGGACAGGTGGTTCGCCGGGCACGAGGCGCGGCGGGGGATGGGCTCGGGCGAGGTGCGGCCGCCGATGTTCCAACCGTGGCGGGTGCGCGATCTCGAGCTGGTCAACCGGGTCGTGGTCTCCCCGATGGACATGTACCGGGCCACGGACGGGCTGCCCAACGACTTCCATCTGGTGCACCTGGGCGGCAAGGCGCTGGGTGGGGCCGGGCTGGTCATGACCGAGATGGTGTGTGTCTCGGCGGCTGGGCGGATCACACCCGGGTGCACTGGGATCTACTCCGACGAGCAGGCGCAGGCGTGGCGGCGCATCACCGACTTCGTCCACGCGGAATCGGCGGCGAAGATCGGTGTCCAACTGGGACACTCTGGCCGCAAGGGCTCCACCCGGCTCATGTGGGAGGGCATCGACCTGCCGCTGGCCGACGGCAACTGGCCGGTGGTCGGGCCGTCACCGCTGGCCTACCGCCCCGGCGTGAACCAGGTCCCGCGGGAGCTGACCTCTGGTGATCTGCTTGAGATCAAGCAGCAGTTCGTGGCGGCCACCGAACGGGCCGGGCAGGCCGGGTTCGACCTGTTGGAACTGCACTGCGCGCACGGGTACCTGCTGTCGTCGTTCATCTCGCCACTGACCAACCGGCGCACGGATGGCTACGGCGGCGCGCTGGAGGGCCGGCTGCGCTATCCCCTCGAGGTGTTCGCCGCGATGCGCGCGGTCTGGCCGGCGGAGCGCCCGATGAGCGTACGGATCTCGGCCACCGACTGGTGCGAGGGCGGCATCACCGCGGCCGACTCGGTGGTCATCGCCCGCGCCTTCGCCGACGCCGGGGCCGACATCGTCGATGTCTCCTCGGGGCAGGTGAGCGTCGACGAGCAGCCGGCATTTGGCCGGTCCTACCAGACGCCGTTCGCCGACCGGATCCGCAACGAGGCGAGCATCGCCACGATGGCGGTCGGCGTCATCTCGTCCTACGACGACGTGAACTCGATCATTCTCGCCGGCCGCGCGGATTTGTGCCTGGTCGGGCGGGCCCACCTCTATGATCCGAGCTGGACGCTGCACGCCGCGGCCGAGCAGGGTTACGCCGGGCCGGCGGCGGTATGGCCGGACCCATGGCTCGCCGGCGCCCGTCGCCCGCAGACCGGCCGCACCGACGGGCCCAGGCCTCGCCTCGAGCTGGTTCGCCGCCCCGACTGTGGTAGCGCCCATCGCCGCTGGACCCCCAACGCACTCCCGGTCGACGTGCGTTGAGCGTTACGGTCATGGCTCGCAGATCAATTGACCGGCGAACTCGTCGTCGGTGCGCACGGTGCTTCTCCCTCACGGCGAACGCATTTGACCGTTCGCCGTCGCCGTCGCCGAAGTACTGCGCGCAGCTCGATCGCCTGCGCAACCGATGTGTGCAGCTCCTGCCAACCCCAACCGTTCCAGAGCGCCGCTGCTGGCTCGGTGCGTGCGGCCCGCACCTGACGCCTTTCCCAGCCACAGAGGCCACGACGTTCAATCGGCGCCCGAATGGGTAGTGCTGGCGCCTATGCCGATGATTGCTGCAGCATCGAGGACGACAGCGCCTGCGAATCTCTCTCGGGTTTTTCTCGGTTACCCAATTTTTGGGCTTTCGCTTTCGTACTACTAGCCTTGATGGTGTCAACCTTACAGCAAGAGCTTGCGGCAAGCCGATCTGCATCCTTGACCGCAGAGGCGGAACCGATCTCGTCTTGGCCCTAATGCTGTGCCCAATCGACCGATGCCACCGGTCGGTTGCCGACGGTAGCGTGCTGCTCACCTAAGGCGCCGGCCAAACAACGACGATCCCCTAATCCGTTACCTGCCTACGGCCGGCACCCCATAAGAGACGATCGGCGGATCCGTGCGGCACACTTCGGCGATACTGGCTGCGACCATAGCTGTCGTCGCGAGCACGCTTATCACACCGGCCATACCGGGCAACGCCAACCCGCCGATGGTAACGGCACTCGCCGCCCCGGCAGTGCCGAAACCAATGAAGATTGTGCTGCTCGGTGACTCCTATTCGGCCGGCAACGGCGCCGGCAATTACGACGGGCATTGTTACCGGTCGAGGGTCAACTGGGCGCAGCGCTACGTGACCTGGCTTAACCAGCATGGCCACCAGGCCCGACTGATCAACCGGGCGTGCAGCGAGGCGATCACCACCGATGTCACCGGCCACCAGACGTTCTTACCGATCACCGTCAGCGCGCCAGTGCGACCGCACATGTCGCTGACCGACCAAGCGACCATCAAGGCGGACCTGGTCGCCGCTTGCCAGCAGTACCCGGAAGAGGCGGTCACCATTACCAACGCGGGGGTCAACTACCTGCGTGGTGCAGCCGTGTCGATCAAGGGCCAATGCACCCGCCGGATTGCCGCACAGATCGACGCCGTCGGCAAGGACACCGACCTGGTGATGCTCACGATCGGCGGCGACGACGTGGACTTCCACGACATCGTCGCGCATTGCTTCGCGGTGAGTCAGCGTCATCCCGACCAATGCCGCAAACTGATCGACCACGCCGAAGCCAACCTCGCCACGGTCGGCCAGAACACCACCGCGCTGCTCACCAAGCTGCGCGCCAAGCTGCGCCCGGAGGCCAAAGTCGCGCTGCTTACCTATCCGTACCTGTCCAGCCGGGCAAGCTGGCGGCTGCGCAACATCCAGGCGACCTTCGGCTTCGGTGGTGATTCCTACGACGCGGGTGCCGCCGTGCGCAAGCTCGGCGACGACGGCGACGCGATGCAGCGCACAGCGGTTCAGGCCGCCAACAAGCGGGCCAAGCAGAACTTTGTCACGCTGGTCGACGGCGTGAAGGCCGCATTCGCTGGCCATGAGCCCGACCCGGACGCCACCGAACGCAACCCGGACCGGTGGATCAACGAGTTCCTTGAGCCAGGTCTGGATCAGGGCGAGTGGTACCACCCCAACGGCTCCGGGCACGAGGGCTACAAGGATGTGCTCATCAAGTACGGCGACTTCAGCGCTGCGCCCACCGCCCCCGCCAAAGCCGGCAGCATCGACCTAGCCTTCGTCATCGACGCGACCGGTTCCATGCAGCCGACTATCGACCTGGTCAAGGCGCAGACCCACCAGATGGTGGCGCTGTTGGCCGCGCGCACTGCGAGCTACCGCTTCGGCCTGGTGACCTATCGGGACGAGCCGTCCTACACCGGCTCAGACATCGACTATCCGGCGCGCGTGGACGTGCCGTTCACCACCAGCCGAGCCACCATCGACGGCGGGCTCTCCGCCATCGTCGCCGACGGCGGCGGCGACACCCCAGAGACCGTCTACTCCGGACTCGTGGCGGCCATCGGCCTTCCCTGGAGACCCGGGGTCAAGAAGGTGCTGCTACTCATCGGTGATGCGCCGCCACATGACCCGGAGCCGGTGAGCCACCTCACCCAGGATGATGTAGTACGCGACGCGCTGGCCGTCGACCCGGCCGAGGTGTACCCGATCGACGCCTCGGGCGTGGGCGCGCTGGGCGGCGAGCTGACCGCGATCGCGGCGGCGACCGGAGGCACCACGGGCGTGGGCTCCTCGGACAAGGTGGACCAGACCGTACTGAAGACCATTACCGCCGCGCTGTCCAAGCCGTACGCCTGGGCCGGTGGGCCGTACGTGGGCCGGCTCGGCACGCCGGTGCTTCTGGACGCGTCGGGCAGCTTCGACAGCGACGGCACCATCGTCTCCTACGCGTGGGACGTCGACGGCAATGGCAGCTACGAGCGGAAGACCACCGCCCCGCACCTGACACACACATGGTTGGCGCCTTTCATCGGCAACCTGGCCGTGCGGGTGACCGACAAAGATGGAAACACGTCCATCGCCACCGCGCATGTCGCAATGACCCGCGACGGCGATGAGGTCGACGATCAGGTCGACAACTGCCCAACGGTGGCCAATCCCGGCCAGGACGACACTGACCAGGACGGCATCGGTGATGCTTGCGAGACCGATCCACGACCGAGCGCAGACCAGCCTGGGGTGTTCCCAGCCGATGCCCCCGGCCCGGCTGCTACCTCGGCGATCGACGGCGCGGTCTTTCGCGACCACGACGGCGACGGCCGGCGCGGCCACGGCGACGGCGGCATCGCCGCGGTCACCATCGAGCTGACTGGCGTCGACGCGGGTGGGGAGCCCGTCAGCCGGAGCACCACCACCGATATCGATGGTCAGTGGGCGTTTGCGACGCTGCTGCCCGGCCGCTACACGGTGCGTGAGATCCAACCGGCCGGGTTGGTCGATGGCGCGGACAGCCTCGGGCTGGGGCGAAACCAGGCTCGCGGCGGCTCGGCCGGCGCGATCGGACCGGACCAGATGACCGACATCGTCCTTAGTGGATTTGGCAGCCGGGTGGACGGCTACGGCTTCGGCGAGGGTCCAGTTGACGCCGGCGGCGCGTGGTCGTTTGGTCCCTGGTGGTGGCTGTCCGCCGTGCTCGGCGGCCTGCTTGTTCTCGGCGGGTTGGTCGGCCTTCAGATCTGGCGCCGCAGTCGTGCTGGCCGGGCCGAACCAGAGCGCGGGCACCATGCGCTTGTGCCGGACGACCAACGGAGGTGAAGTTCACCGACCTGCGGGTCGCCGAGCTTCGGGTGGTGGCCACCTGTCGGGCGCGGTGGCGACGCGTCGCACCCCGTGCACCACTGGAAACGCCAACGCCGAACCGTTCGTCTGGACCGCCACCGTAGTAACGCAAACAGGCTCGCGAAACGTTGGGTGTCATCCGCCTGTCGCGACGTCCTTGTTTTCCACTAACGTGGCGTCCAAGACAATGGCTTGGCCGCCACGAAGGACTTGGATCTGCAGTGTGTCACCCCGACTGTGTGCCAGCACCGCAGACACGGCGTCCCGCGCGGTGATGATACGTTTGCCCGCGATCGCCTCGACGATGTCGCCGGGCCGCAGCCCGGCGCGGGAGGCCGGACCTTCGCTCTCCACCGTTACGACTAACGCGCCGCCTCCGCGTTCATCGACGAACGTTGCACCGAGGTGGCCGGAGCCCCGATCGAGATGTAGCGCGTGTGTCCCGGCCTGTAGACCCCACATGGCCAACAGGAACAGACCGCCGACCGCGAGGCCTACCAGCCACAGCTTGCGCTCTTGCGCGGTCAAGCGCGAAGGCGACCGAATGGCATACTTCGGTTTGGCAGCGCCAGAGCGTTCCAGCGCCGACGCGAGACTGGCTCGCAACGACGGAATGAATCGTCGGACCGACCGGCGGTCGGATGTGTAGGTGAGGACGGTCCGGCCATCGAGGCGTGCCCGAAGATCGGCTGCGGTGTCGTCCGCCGCGCCCGAGATCAACTCGTCGGCGCGCGCTCGCTCCGCCACGAAGGCACACGGCCGAGGCTGACGGCTGGTGAGCAGATCGATCTCCCACAGCAGGTTCTTTGACGGCACCGACACGTCGATCAGGCACACATCGCACTCTCGTGCAAATGTCTCCACCGTTGATTGCCAAAGGTCGTCGTCCTCCCCGTCAACGGCAACGACCGTCAGGCGAGGAGCGTAGGGGCCGGGCACACCGTCGAACACGACGCGGCGGGCCTTGGAGATGTCGTCATCGTTGGTGACCGTCAGGTCTTTGCCGCTGTCGGCGCTACCCGCGGACCGATACAGGCCAATGAGGATCACTGCACCGGGCGTGAGGACCAGTCCAGCTACCGGCACGATAATGACCAAGCCTTGGAGCAATGCCATACCGACGATGACGACGTCGATGGCCACCCGCAAGACGAGCAGAATGAGGCCCAGCACCATGAGCGGCACGAGAACGTACTTGCCGATCCAAATGAACACGGTCGACAACGGGCCGAGAGTTCTGGCTGTCGCGGAAGCGGTCTTGATCCCGCCACCGATCCCAACCGACCTTGTCCGGAGGTCATCGAGAGTGACATGCCGCCAGTCGAAGCCAATCCGCAGCGCAGCACGAGTCATGACGCGAGTCGCATCGGCATAGCGGAACCGACGTAGGAAGAGCACGTGGTGCGGCTGGCGCGACAGAAGGACTCGCCCCAGCCACCTGCTGATGAGGAAGACCACAGTGCTGACCGCCCATACCTCGACCAGTGGGAGGTGAGCCGCCGACGGTACGAAGGCGAAGGGGTCCGGCCCGTCATTGCCCGGCAGATTAGCAAGAATCTCGACAAAAATGCCGAACCCGATCCACGTCGTGGGTATCGCGGTGACGGCGGCCAGGATCGTCAACCAAACGCCAGCGCGGCGCGGGCTGAGGGCCGCCCTGCGCCGACCCGCCAACGGGGCGTCCGATGATACGACGATCGCCACAGACGCTCCATTCGCTCGTTCTCGGCAGCGGTGTTGGCGCTATTCCCGGCGTTGAGGAGCTCCCTGTTCATCGCCGTACGTTCAGGGCCGGGGTACAGAGACGTCGGCGCAGCTGTACCAACGTCCTACGCTGCTGGCCCTTCGTACTGGGGGGTGGTGGGTCCTCCCGCCCACCTAGCTCTTGAACCCAGGCGCCTTACGCCACCCATTGTCGTCGAACGGACGCACATCGATATCAGACGAACGGGCGATGGCCGTGGGATAGTTTCACCACGACAGCGGTGGCGAGTCCTTCCGTGGGCGGCGCGCGCCGATCGCGCGGCAGTGGCTGCGGGGAGTCCTCAGTTTGTCATATGCAAACGCTCCGGGCTGGGCTGGACCGACGGGCTGTTTGCGCGCGCCATATGCACACTCTTGACACCAAATTAACTTCCGAGGTGCAATGTATACGATCGTGGAAATCCCCGCGGCGGCAACGCCAAAGGCCGGCAATCCTCCCAAGGACGGGTCATCGAAGTGTACGCCTTGGCACACGCCCGCACGTGAGGGCCGGCGACGGATTCTGGACCAACCTCACCGGGTTCAGGGGTTGGGGAGCTCTTCCTCGGCGGCGTGCAGTGCGTCGTTCATGGCCGACATCGCGGTCAACAGCTCCTTCTCCGGCATCATCAGGTGCCGGCGGAACGCCGAGATGGCGGCGCCGAAGGCGGGATAGCATGCCACGGTGGCCGTGTCGCCGGCGGCGGTCAACTCGACCAGGCTGGATCGGCGGTCGTCCGGGTTGACGCGGCGGGTGAGGTGACCGGCCGCCTGCATCCGGCGCAGATAATGCGACATCGTGCTTGCCCGCATGCCCAGGTCGTTGGCCAGCCGCGTGGGCGTTGTCGGTTGGGCCAGCCGCAGCAGGCTGTAGACCGCAAACTCGTCCGCGGTCAGCGGCGCCCCCGAGTCGGCGAACGAGCGGCTGAGCAGAGCGGTGAGTTTCTGCGAGTTGGCGAAGTGCAGCAGGAAGGGGCCGCGCTCGACCAGGTTGCCTGCCACCGGCCCAGTCTACGGTTCGAGACCGGAAAGTTACTTCGAAGTGGTACTACTTAGGTACTTCGAGATGGTAGTACTTACCCATGCGACGACCGTGGCCCATCCGTACCGCGACGATGGTCATACTGGCCCTGCTCCTCGCGGGCTGCTCGCACCAGCCCGCCCCTGCCGTGGCGCCGTCAGCCACCACCGCGAAGGCCGCGCCGCCATACCTGGTCGCCAGGATCCACATGGGACATTCGCCGTGCGGCATCGTCGCCACCACCGACCGGGTCTGGGTCAGCAACTACGGCGATGGCACGCTGCAATGGGTCGACCCGGCCACGAACCAGCCCGGCCCGCCGATCACGGTCGGAGCCGCACCCTGCGGTCTCGCCCTAGGTGCCGGTTCGGTCTGGGTCGAGAACTACCGCTCGAACAACGTGACCCGCGTTGACGCGACCACCGGGGCTGTGCAGGCGACCATCCCGGTCGGCAACTCGCCCTACGACGTGACGTTCGCAGCCGGCGCGGCCTGGGTCACCGACTGGTCCGACGGCACGGTGAGCCGCATCGACGCGACCACCAACCGCCGCAGCGCCATCGCCACCGGTGGCAACCCGACCGGCATCGTCGCCGCCGGCGGCGGTCTGTGGGTCGGGTTGGGCGGCCCCGCTGTCGACCAGGCAACTAACACCAGCTACTCGATCGTGCGCATTGACCCAGCCACCCAGCGCGTCACCGACCGGCTCAACGCCGGGCAGAGCCCCACGTGGACCGCGGCGGACGGCAACGGCGTGTGGATCGCCGATGCCGGAAACGGCAGCGTCATTCACATCGACGCAGCCAGGCGCGCGGTGGTCGACACCGAGCCCCTCGGCTCGGCGGTCCCGCTCGATGGCGACCGGGCCGCCGGTGCCGTCTGGATCCCCGACAAGTCCGGCCGGCTCTACCGGCTGGACCGGGCCACCGGCAGGGTCACCGGCAGCGCGGACTCAGGGGTGGCCGTGCCGTTCGTCATCTCCGGCAGCGGCTCCACCCTCTGGGTTGTCGACTTCGCCGGCACCGACGTCGTCCGGCTCGACGCCAGCCGGTTGCCCTGACCCGTGGGGCGATCGTCGCATCAGCGGGTGGCCGGTAGATGTGCGGATAGCCCGACGCGGAGGGCGGGACCGCGCGCCTAGCGTCCACGCATGTCCCCGCTCAACGTGCCCACCCTCGCCGGTCTCGCCTCGACGGTGATCTTCGCGGTCAGCACCTTGCCCATGTTGGTGAAGGCGTACCGCTCGCGGGACCTGTCGTCGTACAGCGCCGGCAACATCGCGCTGGCGAACGTCGGCAACGCGGTGTACTCGGTGTACGTGTTCAGCCTGCCGGCCGGCCCGATCTGGGCGTTGCATTCGTTCTACCTGGTGAGCTCCGCACTGATGCTGGGCTGGTACCTGCGCTTCGGCCTGCGGCGACCGCCCCATCGGCGGCCGCAGGAGATGGGTGGATCGCCCGACGCGCCGCGCGCCGTCGGGCTCCTAGCGTCACCGGAAACGCGGCTAGGAGGCCACCCATGAACACCCAACACGTCGAAACCCTGATCATCGGCGCCGGTCAGGCCGGCCTCACCACCGGCTACCACCTCCGGCGGCGGGGCCGCCCGTTTCTCATCGTGGACGGCAACCAGCGCATCGGCGACAACTGGCGCCAGCAGTGGGACACGCTGCGCCTGTACACGCCGGCGAAGTACGACGGGTTGCCCGGGCTGCCCTTCCCGGCGATGCGCTGGCACTTCCCGGGCAAGGACGAGGTGGGCGATTATCTCGAGCGCTACGCGCTGCACTTCGACCTACCGGTGCGCACCAACACCCGGGTGGAGCGGTTGGAGGCGCAGCCGGGAGGCGGGTACGTCGCGTACCTCGGCGACGAGGCGATCGGCTGCGAGAACGTGGTGGTGGCGACCGGCAGCTTCGGGCGTACGCCATCCGTGCCGGAGTTCGCCCGCGAGCTTGACCCCGCGATAGCGCAGGTGCACTCGAGCCAGTACCGCAGGCCCACCCAGCTGCAGCCGGGCCCGGCGCTGGTGGTGGGCGCCTCGCACTCCGGCCAGGACATCGCCTACGAGCTGGCCGAGTCCCGGCCGACGACCCTGTGCGGGCCGAACCGAGGCAACATCCCGATCCGGCCGGAGTCGCGACGCGCGCGTGTGCTCCTGCCGATCATGGTCTTTGTCTTCAGGCACGTCCTCACGCGACGGACGCCCATGGGTCGAAAGGAGATGCAGGACGTACGTCTGCATGGCGGCCCGCACCTGCGCGTCAAGGCGGCGGATCTGGACCGCCGGGGGGTGCGCCGGCACGAGGCCAGGATGACCGGGGTGGCCGCGGGCCGGCCGGTGCTCGGCGACGGCACCGTCCTTGATGTCAACAACGTCGTCTGGTGTACCGGCTTCAACCAGGTGTTCGACTGGATCGCGCTGCCGATCCTGGATGAGCACGGCTGGCCGGTGGAGTACCGCGGCGTGGTCGACGCGGCGCCGGGGTTGTTCTTCTGTGGTCTGTCGTTTCAGTATGCGTTCGCCTCGATGGTGTTTCCGGGGATCGGGCGGGACGCCGACTACGTGGCCCGGCGGATCGTCGCCCGATCGGCCGCCGTCCGGCCCGCCGCGGCCGTCGCGAATACCTGAGCGATACGCTGATGCGCGGAGGCTGGGATGGGCGTCGTCGACGATCTTCTACGAGCGAGGGCGGCCTACGACCGCCGGGACTGGCTCGCCGCGTACGACGGGCTCTCCGAGGCCGGCACAGTCGAGCTCAGCGCCGAGGATTTCTCCCGGTTGGCCACCGCCGCCTACCTCGTCGGCCGGCGCAATGACTGCGTCCAGGCGTTGCAGCGCGCCTACCAGGCGCACGTCGACGCCGGTGCCGTCCTGGCGGCGGTGCGGGCGGCCTTCTGGCTGGCGATGGTGTTGCTGACCAGTGGGGAGGCGGCGGTCGGCGGTGGGTGGGTCGGTCGGGCACAACGCCTGTTGTCCGATGTGGATGATGACGTTGTCGAACGAGGATACGTGCTCTTCCACGTGGTGTTCCGGCAGATCATGGCGGGCGACCTGGCCGAGGCGTCGGAGCTGGCCGACCAGATCATCGACTATGGCCGCCGCTTCGCCGAGCCGGACCTGGTCGCGATGGGACTCAACTGCCAGGGCCAGATCATGCTCTACAGTGGACGCGTGCCGGGAGGCTTCGCGCTGCTGGACGAAGCCATGGTCGCCGTCGCGGCCGGTGAGGTGTCGACGATCATCGCGGGCAACATCTACTGCTCCATGATCGAAGCCTGCCAGGAGATCGCCGACTTCGACCGTGCGGCCCGGTGGACCTCGGCGCTTACCGTCTGGTGCGACGAACAGCCGGGTCTGGTCCCGTTCACGGGGCAGTGCGCGGTACACCGCGGGCAGATCATGCGGGCCCACGGCGCCTTCGACGAGGCGCTTACGGAGTTCGACCTCGCGGTAAGCCGTTACCGGGACGACGACACACTGGCCGCCGCCGGACTGGCGATGGCCGAACGCGGCGACGTGCTGCGCCTGCGCGGCGACCTGGCCGGCGCGGCGGCGGCGTACGAGGCGGCGGTCGCCTTCGGGTACGAGCCCCAGCCGGGCCTGGCCCTTCTGTGGCTGGCGCAGGGCCGCACCACAGCGGCCGTCGCCGCCGTGCGCCGGCTGCTGGGCGAGGCCGGTAACGCGGTGCGTCGCTCGCGGCTGCTGCCCGCCACGGTCGAGGTCCTGCTCGCCGCCAGCCACGCCGACACCGCCGCCGGGCACACCGAGTCCGCCGCGGGCCACGCCGAGGCCGCCGCCGAGCACGCCGAGGAGCTGCGGTCGATCGCCGCCTCGTTCGCTTGTCCGCCGGTCCAGGCCCGCGCCGACCACGCCTGCGCCGCGGTGGCGCTGGCGGCCGGGGACCCATCGGCGGCCCTTGCGCTGCTCCGCCGCGAGCATGGCGTGTGGGAACGGCTCGGCGCGCGGTACGACACAGCGCGCTGCCGTGTCCTGCTCGGCCGGGCCCTGCGCGCGCTTGGCGACGACGATTCGGCAATGACCGAGTTGTCCGCGGCGCGGCGCGCATTCGCCGAGCTCGGCGCTCGACCCGCCGAGCACGAGGCGGCCGCCCTCATCAGGCCCACCCTGCCGCGTGGACTGACCGAGCGCGAGGTCGAGGTCCTGCGGCTGGTCGCTGCCGGTAAGACCAACCCGGAGATCGCGGCGCGGCTGGTGCTCAGCGAGAAGACCGTCGGTCGCCACCTGAGCAACATCTTTGCCAAGATCGACGTCGCCACCCGCACGGCGGCCGCCGCGTTCGCCTACGAGAACCAGCTCGTCTGAGCGCCCCTGCCCCGCCGGATGGCCAGGGCAAAGCCGTACTTCCACCGGCTCGTGAAGAGACAGGTGGCTGACCCATAAACCAATCCATCGGTGTCCGCAGTGGACGGGTGGCATCGTTGAACGACCTGTCCATGGCTGCACCGTAGCTGTTGCTGACACCCGGCCGATCGTCAGGTACCACGCAAAGCGTGCCATCATACGGCTCGTGGGTTTGCTCGAGATTGGGTCGGGCTTCGAGGCTCTGCGCGGCGGCGACACGGCAACTGCCCGCCGAGCCTTCGAGTCGGCGCTGTCCACGGTCCGGTCCGGGATGGCGTTGGAGGGCTTGGCCGAGTGCCTCTACTACGACCGTGACTATGCCGCCGCTGCGGCGAGGTATGAGGAAGCCTACGTGGCCTACCGACGGGAAGGGGCGGACGCGGCGGCGGGCCGCGCCGCCCGTACGGCCGGTTGGATCACCGGCAACGTCCTCGGCGACTGGGCGGTGCGCAACGGCTGGCTGGCGCGTGCGCGCAGCATCCTTGAGGCGATGGGCGGGGACGGGTCTGAGCGTGGCTGGGTCCTTATCATCGACGCGTTTGGCGAGTCGGACGCCGGCAAGCGCGAGTCCCAGCTGCGCGAGGCGATCAGCATCGGCCGCCGCTGCACCGACGCGGACGTCGAGTTCCTGGCGCTGGCGTACCTCGGTGGCCTGTACGTCATGATCGACCGTGTCGACGAGGGTCTGGCCTTCTCCGACGAGGCGCTGGCCGCGCTCTCGGCCGGGGAGCTGACGGAGCTGGCGACGATCGACGAGATCTACTGCGGACTGTTCTGGGCCTGTGAGATGGTCAACGACGTCGAGCGGGCGGACCAGTGGATGCGCGCCGGCGCCGGACGCCGGCTGCGCAGCAACGTGGTGGCTGCCTTCTGCCGCGCCCACTACGGTGGGATCCTGACCGCCGCCGGGCGTTGGGCCGAGGCGGAGACGGAGCTGGTGGCGGCCGCCGGTCACTTCGGCGACGCGATGCCGGGGCGGCGCCCGGCGGCGATCATCCGACTGGCGAAACTCCGCGTCCTGCAAGGCCGGCTGGACGAGGCCGGCGAACTGCTGCGCGGACTGGACTGGCATCCGGACGCCGTCGGCACCCTCGCGGCGCTGCAATTGGCCCGCGGCGAGACCGCACTGGCGCGCGATCGCCTGGAACGCCGCCTGGGGGTCCGCGACGACGGGGTGCCGACCGTCGGCGAGTCGACCATGGCGGCGCCGTTGCTCGCGCTGCTGGTCGACGTGCACCTCGCGGCCGGCGCGGTTGAAGATGCCACTCGGGTGGCCGACCGGCTGACCCTGCTCGCAGAGGGGCAGCGAATGCCGTACCTGCGTGCGGCCGCCGCCTTGGCGTCCGGACGAGTCCGGCTGGCGAGCGGTCGGCCGGACGCCCATCGCGACCTGGACGTCGCCGTGGAGGGGTTCAGCCGAGCGCAGCTGCCGTTGGAAGGAGCCCGCGCTCGACTCGAGCTGGCCCGCGCTCTGTCAACCTCCGCTCCGCAGGCCGCGGTCGCCGCGGCGCATACGGCATTGGCGGAGTTCGAGCGACTGCCCGCCGCACGCCAGGCCGACGAAGCCCGCGCACTCCTGCGCTCCCTCGGCCGGCCGGTACGGGCGGCGGGCGGGGGTGGCGTGCCTACCCTGAGCCGGCGGGAGGCGGAGGTCCTGGCGCTCGTGGGAGCCGGATGTTCGAACGTCGAGATCGCTACGCGGCTGTTCATCTCGCGTAAGACCGTCGAACATCATGTCAGCAGTGTGCTGTCGAAGCTCGGTTTGCGGAATCGTGCCGAGGCGGCCGCGTACGCCGTCCGCCAGAACATCCGCCACTGAATGGGCAATCTCCCCCATGCGCGGGTTGGGAGAGCCGGTCACCCTCAACCGCAGGAGCGGTGAACCGGGAGGCGAACGCCATGCGCTACCAGCTGCTGGGCCCAAGTGGGCTTCGGGTATCGGAATTGTGCCTGGGAACGATGAGCTTCGGCGACAGGTGGGGCTTCGGCGCCGACGAGAAGGAGAGCCATCGGATCATCGACGCGTACGCTGCGGCGGGCGGCAACTTCATCGACACCGCGAACAAGTATCACGAAGGGCAGTCGGAGGAGATCGTCGGCCGATACCTGAGCCGGGGACGGGATCGGTGGGTGGTCGCGACCAAGTACACATTGGAGATGCGCGCAGGCGACCCGAACGCCGCCGGTAACTCGCGCAAGAACCTGCGGCAGTCGGTCGAGGGGAGCCTGCGCCGGCTCCAGACCGACTATGTGGACATTCTGTGGCTGCACGCATGGGACCACGTCACGCCGATCGAGGAAATCATGCGCAGCCTGGACGACCTGGTGAGCGCGGGCAAGGTGGCCTATCTGGGCGTCTCGGACACACCGGCCTGGGCGGCCGCGCAGGCGAACACCATCGCGACGTTGCGCGGCTGGGCGCCGTTCATCGCGGTGCAGGTCGAGTACAGCCTCCTTGCGCGAACGGCCGAGCGCGAGCTGGTGCCGATGGCCGAGGCGTTCGGGCTTGCGACGACGGCCTGGGGTCCGATCGGAGCGGGCGTGTTGACCGGGAAATACACCCGGGGCGCGGCCACCATGGCGCCGGACAGCAAACGGTCCGCCGGCAACCTCCATCTCCTGACCGAACGGAACCTGCGGATCGCCGGCGAGGTGGACCAGGTCGCGGATGAGCTTGGCGTCACCGCCGCTCGGGTGGCGCTCGCCTGGCTGCGACAGCGTCGCGAACTGATCATCCCGATCGTCGGCGCTCGCACCCTGGACCAGATCGAGGACGTCATGGCCGCCGTTGACGTCCGCCTGTCGGCAGAGCAGGTGACCAGGCTCGACGAGGTGTCGCGAATCGACTTCGGCTTCCCCTATGACCTGCTCGGCGGCCCCCAAGGTCAAATGGTGTACGGAGACCTCGAGCCCCGGATCGACCTGCCACCGCGCGTCCCGTACCGCAGGCAGGAGCTTAAGAGGTCGGCGCCGTAGAACCGACGAGGTCAGTCGAAGCTCGCGATGAGCAACAGCGCCGCCGAGTGCCGAGCAGCACGGCGCAGATCTTGAACCAGATCACCAGGCATGTGCGCGCGGCGATTCACCATTCCGGCTCGGGTTGCTGGACGTCACGCCCGCCCTGATGGGGGATGGCTACGTAGCCCTCTGACGGGGTCGGGAGTGCCTGAATGCACGCATCTGAGCAGGCATTCACCAGCAGAGGTAGCACGTCGGTGGCGACCCGAAGGGAGAGCCACCGTTGCCGGAAGCGGGCTGGCGTGATCGGTTGGGCACAGACGCTGCAGGTGCCGACCGCCGCGACACCCCAGGTGCCGGGATCAAGGTCGTCGCGATCTGGTTGGGCGGCCAACGCGCCGTCTGGTTGCAGCCTCGGGAATGCCGGCCGGTTCTTGACGTTCCCGTACAGCGTTCGGGTGCTCACTGTGCTGTCGCGCAGATTCGCACACCTGGTCAGCTCGTACGGAAACCAGTGCAGTGAGTAGCAGGTCCAGCAGGCGCCGCCACCCGGGAGACGAGGTGTCCTGACGCTCAGAGTGCAAGTGCACCGGCGCGCTTGGCTGGCGGAAGCACCTCTCCTCGTCCCGCATCCCGCTCGCACCGACGGCATCGGCCGCGAAGCGGTTGCTGACCAGGCGCGGCGGGGCCGACATCGGATCATCCACGGCGGTCAGCCTACCCGGGGGCCGATCGCGCTTCGAACCTCCAATGAGGCCAGTGATCGGCGGCATGACCGGCCGGCTGACCGGGACTTACGGCCCTGTCCGAAACGCTCGTGCCACCACACACTGGCCCGGCCAACCCGTACGGCGAAGCTGCGGAGGTGCAGGCGGTGAAGTGCGCGCTGGCTGTGGATCTCGGCACGGGTGGGCCCAAGGTGGCCCTGGTCGCCGTGGACGGCCGGATTCTGGACTCCGAGATCGGCCGGACCCCCCTGCTGATTGGTGCTGACGGCCGGGCCGAACAGGATCCGGATGACTGGTGGCGGTCGATCACCGCGGCGGTCCGGCAGGTCATGGCCCGCGGTTCGGCCGCGCCCGACGAGATCGAGGTCGTGTGCGTGACCTCGCACTGGTCCGGCACCGTGGCGGTGGGCGCGGACGGGAAGCACCTGATGAACGCCATCCTGTGGATGGACTCCCGCGGGGCCCGGCATGTCCGCAAGGTCACCGGCGGACCTGTCCGGGTCTCCGGCTACGACGTGCGCAAGCTTCGCCGGTTCATCTCCCGCGCCGGCGGACTGCCCGGGCACAGCGGCAAGGATCCGACCGCGCACATCGGATGGATCAGGCACGAGCGACCCGACGTGTACGCCGCGACGTCGGTGTTCCTGGAACCCGCCGACTACCTCAACCTGAGGCTGACCGGGCGCGTGTGCTCGTCGTACGACTGCATCGCGTTGCACTGGGTGGCCGACATCCGGGATCTGGCCGCGGTGCGCTACGACAACGGTCTGCTGCGCATGTCGCGACTCGACCGCCGCAAGCTGCCCGAGTTGGTTCCCTCCGCCACCATCGTCGGTGGACTGGTGGAACCGGTGGCGCGCGAGTGGGGACTGCGGGCCCGGACTCCGGTCGCCACGGCGAGCGGAGATGTGCCGTCGGCGGTCGTGGGTTCGGGGGCGATCGCCGACTTTGCCGGACACATCTACATCGGCACCTCCTCGTGGGTGTCATGCCACGTGCCGTGGAAGCGAACCGACCTCTTCCACAACCAGACCACGCTGCCCTCGGCGTTGCCCGGCCGTTACTTCGTCGCCAACGAGCACGAGACGGCCGGGGCCTGCCTGACGTTTCTCATCGAGAACCTGCGCCTGTGCCCGGACGGCACGGACCCGCTCGCCGGCGCCGACGCGCCCTACCATCGCCTCGAGGCGCTGGCGGCGCAGTCGCCGCCCGGCGCCGGCAAGGTGGTGTTCACCCCATGGCTCAATGGCGAGCGCACCCCGGTGGATGATCACACTGTTCGCGGGGGGTTCCACAACCTGTCGCTCACGACCACCCAGGCTGATCTCGTCCGCTCCGTCTATGAGGGCACCGCCTACAACTCGCGCTGGCTGCTCGACACCGTGGAACGGTTCGTGGGGCGTCCGCTGCCGTCACTGACCTTCATCGGCGGCGGTGCCCGGTCGGCGTTGTGGGCCCAGATCCACGCCGACGTCCTCGACCGGACCATCTGCCAGGCCGCGCAGCCGCAGATGGCCAACGTCCGCGGCGCCGCGTTCGTCGGCTTCGTCGCCCTCGGTCTCGCCGACGCCGACGACCTCAGCCGGCGGGTGCCGATAGCGGCGCAGTACCGGCCCGACCCCGCCAACCGGGACCGCTACGACGAGCTGTACTCCGCGTTTACTGACATGTACCACCGCACCAGGGGCATCTACGCCCGGCTCAACCGGCAGCAGTGAGCCCACCACCGTCGAACAAGGAGCGCCATCATGGATCGCGAGCAGCTCGCGGCGATCGCCCAACTCCTCGAACCGGGGCTCAAGCCCTACCGCGGCCGGTACCCGACGTACGCCCGGCTGCCCGAGCACGGCATCGACCGGGCCGAGGTTCTGGCCGGGCTGACCAGTCTCGCCGCGGAGGAGCGCAGCCGGTGGGAGGACGGGTTCGCGTCGGGTGCGGTCTACCACGGCGGGCGGGAGCACATCGAGTTCCTCAACCAGGTCTACGCGCTGTTCAGCCAGGCCAATCCGCTCCACGTCGACCTGTGGCCGAGCATCACGAAGTTCGAGGCCGAGGTGGTCGCCATGACCTCGGCGATGCTGCACGGCACCGAAGCCGAACCACCGGCCAGCGGCACGGTCACCTCGGGTGGCACCGAGTCGATCCTGCTGGCGATGCGCACCTATCGCGACCAGGCCCGGCTGGTGCGTGGTGTCACCGACCCGGAGATCGTCGCGCCGGTGACGGTGCACGCCGCGTTCGACAAGGCGTCCCAGTACTTCGGGATGCGGATGGTCAAGGTCGGCGTCGGTCGGGACATGCGGGCCGACCCGGGCGCCGTCCGCGCCGCCATCACGGATCGCACGGTCGCCGTGGTCGGGTCGGCGGTGCAGTTCCCGCACGGCGTCGCGGACCCGATCGAGGAGATGGCCGCGATCGCGATGGAGCGCGGGGTCGGTTTCCACACCGACGCGTGCCTCGGTGGTTTCGTGCTGCCGTGGGCGGAGCGGCTGGGCTACCCGGTCCCCCCCTTTGATTTCCGGATCCCGGGGGTCACCTCGATCTCGTGCGACACCCACAAGTTCGGCTACTCGGCGAAGGGAACGTCAGTGCTGCTGTGGCGCGAGTCGGCGATGCGCGATCGTCAGTTCTACGCCACCACCGACTGGCCGGGCGGCCTCTACTTCTCACCCACCTTCGCGGGGAGCCGACCCGGCGCGCTCTCGGCGACCGCGTGGGCGGCGATGGTGACCACCGGCGTGGAAGGCTACCTGGACGCGACCAGCCGGGTCTTGACGGCGGCCGCCAAGGTACGTGCAGGCATCGCCGACATCCCGGGGCTCCGGGTCCTCGGCGATCCACTGTGGGTGATCGCGTTCGCCTCCGACGAGGTCGACATCTACGACGTGCTCGACCGTATGGCCGGGCGAGGCTGGAGTCTCAACGGCCTGCAGAATCCGCCGGCGGTGCATCTCTGCGTCACCCTGCGGCATACGGGCGAAGGCGTGGCGGACCGGTTCCTCGCCGACTTGCGCGCCTGCGTGGCCCAGGCGCGCCACGGCAGCGGCGGCGGGTTCAGCGCACCCGTCTACGGTATGGCCGCGACGCCGGAGACCCGAGACGACGTGGACGGCATCCTGCGGACCTACTGTGACCTGCTCTACCGCGTCTAGCCTCGGCCGGTGCTCCGGGTATGCGGCCGACCCCTTCGCGTTAGCAAGGGCACCCGCTTAACGCTTTCGGTTGGTAAAGGGTGCCCCTCCTAACCGACGGGCACCTCACCCGCCAGCGTCGTCCGGGCTAGTCGCCGGTCCACTGTGGAGGTCGGCGTTCGGTGTACGCGGCGTGGAACTCGCGGTGGTCGGCCGAGGTCATCAGCAGCGCCTGGGTCATCGCGTCCAGTTCCATCGCGCCCGCGAGCGGCATGTCCAGCTCGCGGGTGAGCAACGACTTGGTCTGGGCCAAGGCGAGCGTGGGGCCGGTGGCCAAACGGCGTGCCAGCTCGGCTGTGGTGGCGGCGAGCTGGTCGTCGGCGACCAGCGTGGTGACCAGCCCGTACCGGTCGGCCGTCGGGGCGTCGATCGTGTCGCCGAGCATGAGCAGCTCGGTGGCCCGGCCGAGGCCGACGATGCGGGGGAGCAGGTAGGCCGCCCCCATGTCGCCGCCGGAGAGGCCCACCTTGGTGAACAGGAACGCGAACCGGCCGGAGGCGCCGACCACGCGGAAGTCGGCGGCGAGCGCCACCACGGCGCCGGCGCCGGCCGCGATGCCGTGCACGGCCGCGATGATCGGGACCGGACACTCGCGCATCGCCCGGATGACCTCGCCGGTCATCCGGGTGAACCCGATGAGCTCCTTCGGCTCCATCGCGATGAGCTCACCGATGATCTCGTTCACGTCGCCGCCGCCGCAGAAGCCCCGACCCTCGCCCCGGATGACCAGCGCCCGCACATCGCCCCGGTGGGGCAGCTCGGCGAGCAGGTCACGCAGATCGGCGTAGGAGGAGAAGGTGAGGGCGTTCAGCTTCTCGGGTCGGTCGAGGGTGACGGTGGCGACGCCATCGGCCACCTCGAACCGGAAGTGGCGCCACTGGGCGGTCAGCGCGGCCGATGCTCGGTAGCGGTAGCCGGGCGTCATGTCTCCTCCAGCTCCGCCGGTCAGACCGGCGTCGTCGCACCGGGACGGAACGCGGCCCCGTGACCCGGCACGATCAGCGCCGGCTTCAGCGCCAGCAACCGCTGTCGGGACGCGCTCAGCTCCTCCTGGCTGGCCGCGTACGGGTCGACGGCCGGGCCCTGCTCACTCCACCAGACATGGGTACAGACGACCAGGCCGTCGGCGGTTTCGACCACGGTCGAGATGTCCTGCTCGGTGTGGCCCGGCGTCGCCAGCAGCCGCACCGACGGCGCCAGGCGCCAGCCGTCGGCCTCGTCCGCGACCATCCGGTCGGTCCACAGGTCATCCTCGTAGATCGCCCAGTGGTCGTGGAACCGCGCGCCGGTGAACAGCGCGGCGTTGAGGGTGTGGTCGGGATGGTGGTGGCTGAACACGACATCGGTCACCTCGGTCGGCGCCACGTCGAGGGCACGTAACGGCTCGAGGATCAGGTTGCGGGAGGCGACCATGCCCGGATCCACCACGACGATGCGATCCGCGTCCCGTACGAGCACGACCGTGCTGGCCACCCGGCCACCGACGTAGCCGGTTGTCAACACATCGAGCCGGGCGGTCATGACGCCGCCTCCGCGGAGGGAAGTGCGTCGGCGGCCATGTGGTACCTCCTGACGATCTCGCCCCCGAGCCTACGACCCGGGCTGGCGACCTCACACGGAGGGAACGCCAGCGGCCGGGCGGCTGCCGGCCACGGTGGCCACGGCATCGGTGAATGCGAGCGCCGAGCCGTACCGGTCGCCCTGCGCGAACGGGATTCCGAGCCGCGCCAACGCGTCCGCCTGGTCGGGCGTACCGACTCCGGTCGCGATCGCGGCGACACCCAACCGGGCGCAGATGGTGAGCACCGACCGGCAGATGGCCTCGGCCCGCTGCGGTTCGACCTCGGTGGCCGTGAGGTCGGGATCCAGCCGCACCACATCGATGGGCAGAGTGTGCAGGGCAGCGAGGGCGTCGACCCCGCCGCCGACGTCGTCGAGCGCGAGCCGCACGCCCAGGTCGTGCAGGCGCCGCGCGGCGCCGGCCGCGGTGGTGAGGTCGGCGACGCGACCGGCGCCGGTCAGGGCGAGCAGCAGCCGGCCGGGGGACATCCGATGGTGCTGCAGGGCACCGGCCACCTCATGCTCGAGGGCCGTGTCACCCAGGCGGCCGGCGGAGATCGCCACGTGGATCCCGAGGGTCGCGTCGGTACGCATCCCGCTGGCGGAATCTCGGCAGGCCCGGTCGAGCACGAAGTTGTCGAGGGCGGCGGCGAGGCCGATCCGCTCCGCCAACGGTCGGAGGACCTCCGCATCGACGGCGCCGATTCCCGGATGCAGCCAGTGCGCCGCGGCGTCGAGGGCGATCGGCACCCCATCGCGGAGCCGGACCACCGGCGAGTACACGACCTCGAACCCGTGGCCGCCGGGATCATGGCCCAACGACTGGGCGAAGAGATTGGCCAGGTCGGGGTCGTTGAGATCGGGCGCGAGCCCGCGCCGGTAACGGACCAGTCTCGCCTTGCCTGCGGTCTTCCCCTCGTACATCGCGGCGTCGGCCCGCCGCAGCAGGACGTCGGCGTTCAGCGGGGTGCCGTCGCCCTCCGCGATGGCGACGCCGACGCTCGCGCTCACCCGCACCGTACCGTCGTCGAGCAGCAGCGGCTCACGCAGCGCGGCGAGCACCCGTTGGCCGACCAGCTCGGGCGTCTGGGCGCCAGCCAGCAGGATGGCGAACTCGTCGCCGCCGAGCCGGGCCACCACGTCGTCCCGGCGCACGCACGAGCGCAGCCGCTCGCCGACGTGGCGCAGCAGCCGATCCCCGACGACGTGTCCGAGGCTGTCATTGATCACTTTGAAGTCGTCGAGGTCGATGAAGAGCAGGGCGACCGGCGTGCCGTCGCGCTCGTGCCGTTGCAGGGCTTCGCCCAACCGGTCGGTGAAGAGGTTGCGGTTCGCCAGGGACGTCAGCGGGTCGTGCAGCGCCTGGTGGGCGATCTGTCGCTGGCCGTCGGAGAGGCGCCGCAGCAACATGGTGTTCTCCACCAGGGTGAGGAACTGGCGCACCGCGAGCAGGGTGGCGACCGCCAGCGCCAGGTACATCTGCACGGCCGGTAATGGCCGCCCGGCCGCCGTCTCCACGCCGATGAGGATCCCGACCGCGGCCACCGGGAGGTACGGCAGCAGTAGGTATCCCCACTCGACCCAACGCCGGGGCGTCGCGTCGGCGTTGCGCCGGGCCTCGGTTGACGGTCGCAGTGCGGCCAGGCCGACCAGTGCCGGGCCGGCGATGAAGCCCAGGTCGGCGATGGGCGGGATGGACCGGCCGCTGACCCCGACGATGTAGGCCAGCGCGCTGTCCGACAGCGCCAGCGCCACCAACCCGAGCCCGACCAGCAACAGCTGTGACCGGTACCGGGGCGCGACCCGGCGGGTGGCGCCGAGCAGGATCACGATCACCACGAGGCCCAGGTCGCTGAGCGGATAGGCGATACCGACGGCGAACGCGTACGGGTTGCTCCGGACGGCGTGAACCGCGGCGCCGAGCGCGCTGGACCAGGTCAGCGCGAGCAGTGAGCCCACGACGATCAGCCCGTCGAGGACCAGGACCGTACGGGGCGACCCGGCGCTTCTCGGGCCGGTGGAGACGAAGGCGAGCAGCGCCAGCGTGGCGAAGATCGGCAGCGCGAGGTAGCCGGCATCGGCGAGCGACGGTGTCGGCGGCTGCTGGATCCCGGCGATCAGGTAGATCGTCCAGGTCAGCTGGCCGAGCGCCCAGCCGGCCATGCCCACGCCCATGAGTCGGCGCCAGGTGCGGTCGATCCCGGTGGTCCGGCGGGCCACCGTCCAGCACGCGGCGGTGGCGCCGGCGGCCGCGACGAACTGGGCCACGTTGTCCAGGACCGCGCCGGCGGTCGCGGGCAGCAGGGTGCTCGGGACGACCACGGCGGCGACCAGCGTGCCCAGCACGGCGACGGCCACGAGGAGAGTTCCGGCGCCACCTGGGGCGTGGCCCACCGCGGTGGCGTCCGATTCGACGTCACCAGCTGAGTCCACCCCACGCTCCATGATCATTCCCACGCTAGCGCCCGGGCGCGCCGCATCAGCCCGGTTCCCGGCATCTCACGTACATCGGGCTTTCACATGGTTAGAGTGTAGATGTCGGATTATTGGGGGTGGGACGCGTGACGATTGTGCCGCGTGGGACGGCCGTGCCGGGCGCGGCGGCGTCCGTGCAGCTGGCCGCCGAGAGCGGGTCGGTCAGCTCGCACACGTTCCTGGGCCTGGGCATCATCGGTGTCTGCCTGGCCGTGGTCTGGCTGATTCGCCGCTCGCGCGCCTAGCCGCGGCCCGTGCGGCAGGTCCGTCCCCGGGGATGTGGTCGCGGGTCGGTCCGGGAATGTGCTGGGGCCGGCCCGCGATGGGGCCGGCGGTGATGGCGCCCCGGCGAGCTAGCGTGGGTGCGTGTCGCCGACGATGCCGGCGGGCCGGCCCCGCACGCTGGACGAGCTTCGTGCCGCCGGCTGCCAGTACCAGACCGTCAAGCAGGAGCTGCGGGCCAACCTGTTGGCCCGGATGCGCGGGGGTGAGGTGCGCTTTCCCGGCATCGTCGGGTACGACGACTCGGTCCTGCCGGAGCTGGAGCGGGCCCTGCTTGCCGGCCACGACTTCGTACTGCTCGGCGAGCGCGGGCAGGGCAAGACCAGGCTGATCCGGGCGCTGTGCCACCTGCTCGACGAGTGGACGCCGGTGATCGCCGGCTCGGAGCTCAACGAGCATCCGTTGCACCCGATCACGCCGCAGTCGCGGCGACGGGTTGAGGAAGAGGGTGGTGCGCTGGCCGTCAGCTGGCTGCACCGGTCGCTGCGCTACGGCGAGAAGCTCGCCACGCCCGACACCAGTGTCGGCGATCTGATCGGCGACGTCGACCCGATCCGGGTCGCGCAGGGCCGCACGCTGGGCGACCCCGAGACCATCCACTTCGGACTGGTGCCGCGTACCAACCGAGGCATCTTCGCCGTGAACGAGCTGCCCGACCTCGCCGAGCGGATCCAGGTGAGCCTGCTCAACGTGCTCGAGGAGCGCGACGTGCAGGTACGCGGCTACCAGTTGCGGCTGCCCCTCGACCTGCTGCTGGTGGCGAGTGCGAACCCCGAGGACTACACGAACCGGGGCCGGATCATCACGCCGCTCAAGGACCGGTTCGGCGCCGAGATCCGTACCCATTACCCGGTCGACCTCGACGTCGAGGTCGCTCTGGTACGCCAGGAGGCGGTCCTCGTCGCCACCGTGCCGGACCACGTGGTAGAGGTGCTGGCCCGCTTCGCCCGAGCTGTGCGCGCCTCCCCGGCGGTGGACGCGCGCACCGGCGTCTCCGCCCGGTTCGCGATCGCGGCGGCCGAGACCGTCGCCGCCTCGGCGCTGCGCCGCGCCGGGCTGGTCGGCGAGCCGGCGGCGGTGGCCCGCATCGGCGACACCGTATCGGTCACCAGCACGCTGCGCGGCAAGGTCGAGTTCGAAAGTGGCGAGGAGGGCCGCGAGATCGAGATCCTCGCCCACCTGCTGCGCACCGCCACCGCGGAGACGTTCCGGACCCGGCTCGCAGGTCTTGACCTGTCCAGCTTCGTCGCTCTGGTGGCGGCCGGCGACATCATCGAGACCGGCGACCTGGTCCCAGCCGACGAGGTGCTGCGCCAGGTCGGCCCGGTGCCGGGACTGGCCAAGGTGCTGGAGCGCCTCGACCTGGGCGACGCGCCCAACCGGGGCGAGGCCGCCGCCGGGGTCGAGTTCGTCCTCGAGGGGCTGCACCTGACCCGGCGCATGTCCAAGGCGTTGACGACGGAGGGACGCACCCTGTACGGCAGCGCCGGCTGAAACGCGAGGAGCGAGCGAAAGGTGTTCCGGTGACCCGCAACCGGTACGGCCAGTGGCAGGGCGGGCCCGACCCGCTCGCTCCACCGTATGACGTGCGAGCGGCGGTGGACCAGGTCGGTCGGGATGTGCTGGCCGGTGGGAGCCTGCGCGAGGCCCTACGCAACCTGCTGCGGCGCGGCCCTGGCAACCGGGGTGGGCTGGACGACCTCCTCGCCCGGGCGCGCCGGATGCGCCTGGAGGCGATGCGGCGCGGTCGGTTGGACGGCGCCGTGACCCGGGCGCAACAGCTGCTCGACCAGGCACTGGCCGCCGAACGGGAGGAGCTGGCCCGGCGCGACGACGACGCGGCCCGGTTTGCCGAGTCCACGTTGGACAGCCTGCCCCGCTCGACGGCGCGGGCGGTGGAGGAGCTGGCCGAGTACGACTGGGCCAGTGACCAGGCGCGGGCGTTGTACCAGCAGATCCTCGACGGCCTGCGCGCGGAGCTGGTGGAGCAGCGCTTTCGGGGGCTCACCCGCAACCTCGCCGACCCGGCGGCCCGGGCGGCGATGGCCGAGATGATGCGCGACCTCAACGCGCTGCTGGAGCGCCACGCCCGCGGCGAGGACACGACCGAGCAGTTCGCCGAGTTCATGCGCCGCCATGGGGACTTCTTCCCCGAGCAGCCGGCCACGGTGGACGAGCTGATCGACGCCCTCGCCCGGCGGGCGGCCGCCGGTGAACGGCTGATGCGCTCGCTCACCGCGGAGCAGCAGGCGGAGCTGGCCGGCCTGCTCGACCAGGCCCTCGGCGGTGAGCTGGCCGCGCAGATGTCGGCGTTGAGCGAGAACCTGCGCTCGTTGCGACCCGACCTCAACTGGGGCACCGCTCAGCGCATGCAGGGCTCCCGCCCACTCGGGTACGGCGAGGCCACCGCCGCGCTGGAGGAGATCGGTGACCTCGACGACCTCATGGACCAGTTGGGCCAGGACATGCCGGGCGCAACGCTCGACGACATCGACGTGGAGACGGTCTCCCGCACCCTTGGCCGCAACGCCGCCGACGATGTGCGGCGACTGCAGGAGCTCGAGCGCGAGCTTCGGCGCCAGGGCTGGGTGACCGGAACACCGCAGGGGCTGACCCTGACGCCGAAGGCGTTGCGCCGGCTCAGCGGTACCGCCCTGCGCACGGTCTTTGGCGACCTGACGCGCGGACGGCCGGGTCAACATGATCTGCGCGACGCCGGTGCCGCCGGCGAGATCACCGGGGCGACGCGGGCGTGGGAGTTCGGCGACGAACAGCCACTCGACGTGGTCCGGACGGTCGCCCGGGCGGTCCTGCGCTCGGGCACCGGCACCCCGGTCACGCTGACGGTGGACGACTTCGAGGTGGCGGAGACCGAGCGGCGGGCGTCGGCGGCGGTGGCGCTCTGCGTCGACCTGTCCCTGTCGATGATCCTGCGCCATTACTGGGGCGCGATGAAACAGACCGCACTGGCTCTCTCGCACCTGGTCGCCACCCGGTTCCCGCAGGATGCCCTGCAGATCATCGGGTTCGGGCTCACCGCCGAGCGCTTGAGCCAGGCCCAGCTCGCCGCCGTCGACCCGGACGCCGAGATGGGCACCAACCTCCAGCACGCGTTGCGCCTGGCTGGGCGGCATCTGCGCAAGCACTCCGATGGGGAACCGGTGGTCCTGGTGGTCACCGACGGCGAGCCGACTGCCCACATTGGACCGAACGGGCCGGTATTCCGGTGGCCGCCGACGCGGGCCACCATCGAGGCCACGGTCGTCGAGGTCGACCAGCTGGCCCGTTACGGCGCCACGCTGAACTTCTTCATGCTCGGCGAGGACCCCGGGCTGCGCCGCTTCGTCGGCGCGATGGCCCGCCGCAGCGGCGGGCGGGTCTTCACCCCGGACGCTGAAGATCTCGGCCGGGTGGTGGTCACGGATTACGTCCGCTCCCGGCGCCGTCGCGCCGGCTGACCCGGGCTCGCGGGCCGGCCGGCGCCGAATCTTGGCGTTCGGCCGCGCCGTTTCCGGCCGTCGGGTCAGGGTAGGGGGAGGAAGTCACGTCCGGCACGACCAAGGAGTGAACCATGCCCGCGCAGTCAGGCAGAAAGTCGAACGCGCTCGCGTTCACCGTGCCCGGCCTGGAGCCCGCCGACGCCGCCAGCGTGGCGTCGATGTTGCAGGAGCGGCTCAATTCGCTGACCGACCTGTCCCTGACGCTCAAGCACATTCACTGGAACGTCGTGGGACCCCACTTCATCGCCGTCCACCAGATGCTGGACCCGCAGGTTGACGCGGTGCGGCTGATGGTCGACGCGACCGCCGAACGCATCGCCACGCTCGGCGGATCACCGGTGGGGACGCCCGGCGCGCTGGTCAAGGCGCGCACCTGGGACGACTACTCCCTGGGGCGGGCCGACGCGATCGCCCATCTGGGCGCGCTCGACCTCGTCTACACCACGGTCATCGCCGAGCACCGGACAGTCATGGACAAACTGGAAGATCTCGACCTGGTAACCCAGGACATGCTGATCGAGCAGTGCGAACAGCTCGAGCAGTTCCAATGGTTCGTCCGCGCCCACCTGGAGAACTCATCGGGGTCGTTGGCGACCGCGGGCGCGCACACCGAGCAGCAGGCCGCCACCAAGGCCGACCGGAGCTGACCCCGGCCCGGCCGGCTCGGGTCTCGGTCTCGGGTCTCGGGTCTCGGGTTAGGAAGGGCACCCTCTTATCGCCTAGGCGATAAGAGGGTGCCCCTGCTAGCACGCGGGCGCGAGGCGCGAGGAGATCAAGTGTCCGTGGGCCCCGGGTCAGTTGCTGGCGGGTCTGTCGTCGATGGCGTGGGCACGCACTCCGCCGTTGGCGTCCAACCGGTCGCGCGGTCGATGCCGCTCGTCTCCTCGTGGACGGTCGCCGTTCCGGGCGCTGTGGCATCGCCATAGCCGAGGAATATCGGTACCCCGTTCGTCGCGGTGACCGGGACCGACCCGGTTCCGCCGAGGGGGCCTGTGATGGTGTAGTCGAGGACGACCGGCAATGAGCCCCCATCGCTGATCGTGACGGTGACCTGAATCGTCGAACGGCATTCGGGAAATGGCGTGACGGGCAGCGCGTCGATGGTCACGCCTGTAATCACCGCGGGCGGCGGCGGCGTCGAGGTCGGGGTAGGTGTCGGGGTGGGGGTCGGCGCTGGGTCGGTGGTGGCCGAGGCCGGGGTGCTCGGCCCCGACTGGTTGGTCGCCGCATCCAGGGCCCGCACCGTGTAGGTGTAGGTCGTGCTGGCGGTCAGGCCGAAGTCGGCGTAGCTGGTGCCGGTGGCGGTGCCGATCTGAGTCCCGTCGCGGAAGATCACATAACCGGTCACCCCGACGTTGTCGGTCGAGGGCGCCCAGGCGACGTTGATCGAGCTGGTTCCGGTCGCGGTTGCCGTAACAGAGGTCGGCACGCTCGGCTTTGTGGTGTCCGGCGCGACCAGGGTCGCCGCGGTGACCGGGTGGCTCAGCGCGGAGGCGTTGTTGGCGGTGTCGAAGGCGCGCACGGCGTATGTGTGCGTGGTCGCGGCGGCCAGTCCGGTGTTGGTGAAGCCCGGGTGGGTGACCGTGGTGAGCAGGGTGCCGTCGCGGAACACGTCGTACCCGGCGACGCCGACGTCGTCGTGCGACGGCGACCAGGCCAGCACGATCGAGGTGGTGCTCCGCCCGGTGACGTGCAGCCCGGTGGGCACCGACGGGGGGGATGTGTCCGGTTCGCGCAGCGTGCTCGCGGAGACCGCCGCGCTGGCCGGGGAGAGGTTACCGGTGGCGTCGAACGCGGTCACGGCGAAGCCGTAGCGGGTGTTCGGGTTAAGGCCGGTGTCGGTGAAGCCGGGGCCGTACGTGGTGCCGACCCGGCGACCGTCGCGGGTCACGATGTACCCGGCCACCGGGACGTTGTCGTGGGTCGGGTTCCAGTCCAGTGAGACCGCGGTCTGCGAGCGGCCAGTGACATGCAGACCGGTCGGCTGCTGGGGCTTGACCGCCGTCGGCGCGCTCGAGGTGGGCACCGGCACGGTTGGGCCGGGCACCGCCAGCGGCACATGGGAGCTGGGTGCCGCGGTCGGAGGGTTGCTACTCAAGGGGAGCGCCCCGGTGGAGACCATGAGCGTGCCGCCGCCGAGGAGGATGACGATGCCGACCGCGACGAGCATCCGGGGCCGACCGGTGGCATCGGCGAGCCGGCTCACCGCGGCCAGCGCGCGGCCGGGCGTCAGCGCGGCGAACACCCGCCGGGCGGTGGTGCGGTGGCCGGCCTGCAGGACCGGCGCCATCTGCACGGCGAGCTTCGCGCGGCCGAGCTCCTCCCAGGCGGCCCCGTACGCGCTGTATGCCACCAGCTCGAGCTGATCGAGCAGCCGGTCGGCGTCGGCGGGGCGCGCGGCCGGGTTCGCGGCCAGGCCGAGCCGGATGAACGCGCGGATCTGGTCCGGGAGGATCCCGGAACGGGCCGCCAGGACGGAGTCGAATCCACTGCGCCGCAACAGGGCGGCCCCGGGTTGTTTCGGGGCCCGGCCGGTCACGCATTCGAAGAACAACGCAGCGGCGGCGTATACGTCTGAGGTCGTCGTCGCCCGACCGCCGGCCCGAAGCTCGGGCGCCTGGTACCGAGGATCACCAGGGGTTGCCCCACCCCGGCCGGGTGTGGCGAGGCCGATGTCGACGACCTTGGTGACGCCGAGGACGTCGACGATGAGGTTCTCCGGCTTGAGGTCGCGGTGGACGATGCCGCGTCCATGTGCCTCGCCGAGGCCGAGCAGCGCGCCCTTGAGTACGAAGAGTGCGGCCTCCGGCTCCATCGGGCCTTGTTCCAGGAGCCGACGCAGCGTGACCCCGTCCACCAGCTGCGTGATGACCGCGGCCCCGGCCGGGGCTTCGACGAACTGGTAGACCTGGGCCACGTTGGGGTGTTCGATACGTTCGAGTTCGACCACCTCGTCCCGGAACCGTTCGACCGACTCAAGGGAGCGGTAGGCACCTTCGGACAGGTACTTGATGGCTACCGCGGAGCCGGTGGTGGCGTCGTGAGCGCTCACGACCACTCCGGTCCGGCCGCGACCGAGAACGGCCATCGGCTCAAACCCGGGCACTCTCCACGCCATTGCCTGCTCCTGCAACCGTCTGGGCCACGAACATCCGTCACTGTATTACCAATCGCGGCCCCGGCCACCTGCCCGGACGGGTCGGCATTGGTCCCCCACTTCGACCGCGATCAAGGCCGGCAGGTGACCAAGCCCCGCGCCGGCGGATGCGGGCGTGAGCCGGCCAGGGCTCGCCAACCCTCCGCCCCGAACGGCGCCGGGCGCGGTCCGGCTAGGGAACGCCGCCGTGTGTCCACTGACGACGGTGCTATGTGGACATCACTCGGGTCGCACCGGCGCTCGGGTGGGCCACGAAACTCGTCGGCTCGGCGTACCCGCGGCGCCGGAAGGCGGTCGCGATTGCGAGCGCCACGTCGCTGGCTCCCGGCGCGTCGACCAGGGCCAGGACGCAGCCGCCGAACCCGCCGCCGGTCATCCGCGCGCCGTACGCCCCAGCCGATAGTGCCGTCTTGACCGCCAGGTCCACCTCCGCCACGGTGATCTCGTAGTCGTCGCGCATCGAGGCGTGCGACGCGGTGAGCAGCGGTCCGAGCTCGCGGAGCCGGCCGGCCCGCAGGCAGGCCACCGCGTCGAGCACCCGCTGGTTCTCGGTGACGGCGTGTCGGGCCCGCCGGTACAGCATCGGATCCTCCAGCCCGGCCAGTGCGTCCACAGTGTCCACGTCGCGCAACGCCGGCACGCCCAGGGCGCGGGCGGCCTCCGCGCAGGCGTGCCGGCGCTGCGCGTACTCGTTGGTCACGTGGTGGTGCGGGGCCCGCGAGTCGGTCACCAGGATGGCGAGCCCGGCCGCCGCCGGGTCGCACGGTATCTGCTCGGTGGCGAGGCTCCGGCAGTCAAGGAACAGTACGTGCCCGTCCCGGGCGAGCAGGCAGGCGACCTGGTCCATGATGCCGCACGGCACACCTACGTAGTCGTTCTCCGCCCGCTGGGCGATCCGGGCCCGCTCGATCGAGGCGATGTCGAGCCCGCCCAGATCGCACAGCGCCGACAACACCGCACACTCCAGCGCGGCCGAGGAGGACAGGCCGGCACCGACCGGGACCTCGGAGTCCACCGCCAGTTCGGCCCCCGGTACGTCGTAGCCGGCCTGCGTCAGGCTCCACAGCACGCCGGCGACATAACCCGCCCAGCCGGTGATCCGGCCGGGGCGCAGATCGGACGGCTCGATCTCAACCCGCTGCGGCGCCTGGGTCGTGCTGACCGACCAGTGCCGAAGCGCGGTGCGCCGTGCGGTCACCGTGGTCCGCTGGGCCAGCGCGAACGGCAGCACGAAGCCGTCGTTGTAGTCGGTGTGCTCGCCGATCAGGTTGAGCCGACCGGGTGCGGCCCACACTGCGCTGGTCACCGCCGACCTCTCCGGGTACGCCTGCGCTGACGTGGTTGGTGTCGGATCAAGCGTACGATAGCCTGCCGTCTTACCCACCCGGCAGAGGCGGCCACGAGCATGCACCGAACCAGCACCAGGCTCGCCGACGGCCGCGAACTCATCTACTACGACCGCGCCGCCGGCCGGGACGCCGTCCCCGCCGATCGGCGTACCCTGGTCGCACCGGACCTGGTGTCGCGGATGCGCCTGGACCGGCCGACCGGCGATTGGGTCGCGGTGGCCGGTCACCGGCAGACCCGCGAGTTCCAGCCGCGGGTCGACGACTGCCCGCTCTGTCCGAGCCGGGACGGGCACCCGACCGAGATTCCGGCCACCGACTACGAGGTCGTGGTCTTCGAGAACCGCTATCCCGCGCTGACGCCGGTGCCGCCCGGCGAGCCCGATGACGCCCTGCTGCACATGGCCCCGGGCAACGGTCGCTGCGAGGTGATCTGCTTCTCCAGCCAGCACGACACCACCGTCGCCGACCTCAAGCCGGACCAGGTGCGGCTGGTCCTCGAGGCGTGGATCGACCGGTCCCGAGAGCTGATCACGATCCCCGGCGTTGCCCAGGTCTTCTGCTTCGAGAACCGGGGCGCCGAGATGGGCGTGAGCCAGTCCCATCCGCATGGGCAGATCTACGCGTACCCGGTAGTGACTCCCCGTACGGCCCGGATGCTCGCCCGCACGGCCGAGTATCGCGCCGAGCACGCAGCCAACCTCTTCGACGACGTGGTGGCGGCGGAGCTGGCGGCCGGTACCCGGGTGGTGCGCGAGACCGATGAATGGGTGGCCTTCGTGCCGTACGCGGCGCGCTGGCCCTACGAGGTGCACCTGTACCCGCGCCGGCGACGTGTCGACCTGGCGAGCCTGGACGGCGCGCAGCGGCACGGTTTCGCCGGCATCTACCTGGATCTGTTGCAGCGCTTCGACCGCCTCTTCGACACCCCGGCGCCGTACGTGTCGGCGTGGCATCAGGCGCCCGCCACCGACCGCTCCGATGACTTCGCGGTGCATCTCGAGCTCTTCACCAACCGGCGCAGCTCCACCCGGCTCAAGGTGCTGGGTGGCACCGAGGTCGCGATGGATGCCTTCTCCAACGACGTCGGCCCGGAGCTGGCCGCCGACCGGCTACGGCAGCTGAGCGGCTGATCCGCGGCCGGCCTACGATCGTCGTGACCGGGGCAGGATGCGGAGGCCGACGATGGCAGCGAGCCGGACGCCGGGCGTGGACCTCTTCTTCGCCGGGTATGCCAGCCCGATCCTGGCCCGCGCCGGCTTCGAGCGACACGGACGCACCTACCGGCGCTTCGCCGCCAACGGCGACGCGGCCGTGGTCAACTTCCAGACATCCAGCGGAGCCAGCCAAGCCGCGTACGCGTTCCACATCAACCTGGCCGTGGTGCCGGTGCCGTGGCGGGACTGGATCCTGCGGGGCGCGGCCAGGTCGTCGGCGCCACCCACTGCGGCCGAGGGACTGCTGCAGGAGCGCCTCTGGCCGCCGGGCGCGTGGCACGACGCCTGGACCATCGACTCGGTCGACATCGGTCGTGAGCTCGGCCGCCAGCTCGCCGCCGTGTTGCCGCCCCGGCTGCACGAGCTGGTCACTCTGCTGGACCGGCGCGAGTTCCTGCGCCGGGTGCAGGACGACAACGGTCTGCGCACCATGCAGTCCACAGTGGTCACCGAGATCGTGCTGCTCATCGATGAGGGCGTCAGCCCGGAGCTGGAGCAGCTCCTGGAGCAGATGCAGGCGTCTCGGGGATCGGGCCCGCACTTCGCCGCGTGGGCGCGCGCCCGGCTCGGGCGGCGGCCGGCGACCCCCCGGCGGTAGCTACGCTCGGTCCTTGAGCGCCCGCCAACCACCGGCCCGCGCTCGCTCCCTCGCGCTTATTGGGTGGCGGCGAACTCGACCGCGTCCAGGTAACCGGCGGCCTGGGTGTGGAACATGGCCGCGTACCGGCCGTCGATCTCGATGAGCGCGACGTGCGGCCCCTGCTCGACGACCTGGCCCTGTTCCAGCACGACGATGAGGTCGGCGTTGCGCAACGCGGCGAGCCGGTGCGAGATGAGCAGGCTGGTGCGTCCCTGGCGCAGGTCGGCTAGCCGGGCGTGCAGGGCCGCCTCCGCCGCCGCGTCCAGGCCGGAGCTTGGTTCGTCGAGGATGAGCAGGTCGGCGTCGGCCCGCAGGTACGCGCGGGCGAGCGCGACCCGTTGCCATTGCCCCCCGGAAAGGCCGCTGCTGGCGCCGTCCACCTCGTCGGCGGTGAAGATCCGGCTCAGCATCGTGCGGTAGCCGCCGGGCAGCGCGGCGAGGTCGTCGTCAATGCCGGCCGTGCGGGCGGCGGTCCGGATCTGGGCGAGGTCATCGCGGGCCGCCAGCCGGCCCATGCCGATGTTGTCCCACGCGCTCAGGTCGTAGGCCATGAAGTCCTGGAAGACTGCGCTGATGCGCTCGCGGAGCGCGGCCGGCGACAGGTCGCCGAGATCGGTGCCGTCCCAGGTGATCCGGCCGGCCTGTGGTTCGTAGAAACGGCACAACAGCTTGACGATGGTGCTCTTGCCGGCGCCGTTGAGACCGACAAGACCGACCGAGGTGCCGGCCGCGATGGTGAACGTGGCGTCGCGGAGCACCCACGGCGCGTCGTCGGCATAGCGGAACCAGACGTTCTGGAAGACGATGCCGGCGCGCAGCGGCGGCGCCGGCCCCCCGCCACCCGCCCGTTGCTCGGGCGTGGCGACCAGGTCGAGGTAGTGGCCGAAGAGCAGGAGCGCCTCGTACGCCTGAGCCGTGGCACCGGCGGCGCCGGCGACCGCGCCATTGATCCCGCCAACCGACGCGACGAACAGCGACAGGTCACCGATGCTGAGCCCGCCATAGAGGGCCTGGTAGGCCGCGACCGCGGTGCCGACGACCAGCACCAGCGAGGCGACGGCGCCGAGAAGCACATCCGTGCGCAGGACGTCGCGATCGGTGCCCAGCTCGGCCGCGGCGGCGGTCCGAGCCTCGATCATCATGCGATCGTGCAGGAAATCGCCGAGCGCGAAGAGGCGGACCTCCTTCGCCGCGCGGACGTCGGTCAGGAGATTCCGATAGAAGATCTGCCGTCGCCACAACGGGCTCAGGGTGCCGATCAGGGCGGCCCGCCGGCGGCCGACCGAGGTCTGCAGAACCCCGACACCGACCGCCGCCGCCAGCACGAACAGCACGATCGGTGGCCAGACGACCAGGAGCGCCACCACGAAGCCGGAGGTCTGCAAGGCACTTTGGACCACCCGGACACCGGCCGAGACCACCTCGTCGGGGGCGCGGTCACCGGCGTCCTCGGCCAGCCGTAGCCGGTTGAGGTACTCAGGATTCTCGAACGGCTCCAGCCCGACCTGCGCGTTCACGGTCGCGAAGAGGCGCTGTTGCACGGTAAGGCGCAGGGCGCGCCGCAGTAGCGACTCCGTGTACCGGGCCGCGGCCCGCAGGCCGCCGAGCAGCAGGCCGGAGCCGCCGATGATCGCGACCGCGACCCCGACCGGGCCGGGGCGGCGCGCGCCGGTGAGCTCATCCAGCAACAGTTTCGTGCCCCACGCCGCCACCACCGGCAGGGCGCCGTCGACCAGGGCGAGCCCGACCGAGACGGTCAGCGCCCACGGCGCCGCCGACCAGCCCAGCCCGAGCGCGGCTCGGGCCCGGCGGGCGACCTCGCCGAACGCCGCGAGCTTGGTCACCGCATCGCGCCGACGCGCTCGCCGGAAAGCTCCAGTTCGCCGATGCTGTGCGCGGCCGCCTTGATCTCACCGTCGCCGATCAGGAGGAACGACGGGAAGCCGCGGACCCCGAAGCGCAGCGTCAGTCCCGACATATCGATCTCCTCGACCACGTCGGCGACCGGCGCCAAGGTCTCAACGATGCTGCGGGTAAGTTCCGGCCGGCCGACGGCGATCACCAGCGGGCCGGCCCCGGCGGATCCGGTCGCCAGCTCGGCGCGCAGATGGGGCAGGATCTCGTGGCACGAGTCGCAGCTGCCCGAGAGGAACGCGACCACCCGGTCGGCGCCGGCGAAGGTCTCGGCGGTGATCCGCTGCCCGGCGGTCGTGGTCGCCTCGACCGGCGGAACCGGTCCCGGATCGGGCAGGTCGGGGAAGAAGGGAATATCCAGCCGGGCGACCCGGTCGGTGAGGTCGCGCAATCGGCGGGCCAGCACGAGCACCAGGGCGAAGGCCAGCCCCGCGACGCCGCCGACGAGACCGATCGCCGCCCATCCGACACCAGTCATGGCACACGCCTTCCGTTCGAGCGATCTTGTCGGTGAGGTGGCCACCGGCGGCGGCCACCTCACGGCGGTTTAGCAGTGGGTCGCGTCGGTGTAGCAGTGCGGCGCGCTCCAGGTGCTGCACACCTTGCCGCTCGGGCAGAACTTGCACGTGCGGGTCTGCTTGCACCGCCAGTCCTGGGCACCCGGTTGGCAGTAGTACCGGGTCTCGGTGAACGTCTCGGTGCACGCCTGCGCATCCGTGGTTGGCAACAGGATGCGCATGGCCGCGCTGCCCAGCCGACCGATTCGAGCAGTCATAGGGACTCCCTTCGCTGACATAGCGGGCGTCGGCCCGCCCGAAAGTGAGACTGATCCCCGCCGCTATGCGGCCGCTAAGCGTGGCTGGTCAGCCGACGATCCGGCGAAGAACGCCGGTCTCGCGAAGGCCGCCGGTCTCGCGGAAATGAAGATCTCGCGAAGAACCACGTCGCGGTGATCGTTCACTATGGTGGACGTCGATGGGGCCATTGCTCGTCCGAGTGCTGGGTCCGGTAACGGTCGAATCGGCCGCGGCCGACGTCGTCCTGCGTCCCCAGTCGCGGGCCGTACTGGCGATTCTGTTGGCCCACCGCGGTCTGTTGGTCTCGGCCGACTATCTTCTCGATGCGGTGTGGGAAGGAACGCCGTCCCGGTCGGCGCGAACCCAGCTACACGGTCATATCAGCCAATTGCGCCGCTCGATGTGCCGGGAAAGTGTGCAGATTGTCACGCAGTCACATGGCTATATGTTGTCGTGTTCGCCCGACGCGACCGACATGGAGCGCTTCCGGGTGGCCGCTGGCCACGGCCGCGAGCTGCTGGAACAGGGCGACGCCGACCATGCGATCACCGAGATTCGCTGCGCCTTGGCGCTGTGGCGCGGTCCGGCCTTCGCCGACGTCAGCGTGGCCGCCCTGCGGGCGCTGGTCGAGGAGCTCGAGGAGCGCCGCCTGCAGGCGGTCGAAGACGCCGGCGAGGCGGCGATCGCCTGTGACCACCACGCGCTGGCCGTGGCCGACCTGACCCCGATGGTGCGGCGGTGGCCCTTTCGGGAGCGGGCCCGGGCGCTGCTGATGACCGCGCTCGCGCGTTCCGGCCGCACGGCCGACGCCCTGCGCCTGTACCAGGAGGGGCGTCGTCTGCTCATCGCGGAACTCGGCCTCGAACCGTCGCAGGCGCTGCAGCGGGTGCACCGCGGCGTGCTCACCGGCGAGGCCGGCTACCGGCCCAGTGTGCGCGCCCTCACCGGCGGCGTGTCAGGGTAGGCGGCCCACCGCGGCGGTGGCCAGGCCAACCGAGACTGCTTTCGGATCATCGACGTGGGTGCTGAGCGAGATCTGCACCCGGTTCGATCCCTTGACCGCGCAGACACTCATCGCGCTGGGGCTCCAGTCGGCCTTGTCGCCGAGCCCGGCCACGGCCTCCACCGGATGGCCCAGGTAGGTTCCGTCGGCTGAGGTGCAGGAGAGGTGACCGGCCGGATCGTTGACCAGGATGACGCTGAGCACCGCGAACCCGGAATCGTCTTCGTAGTCGCATTGGCCATCGGCCACGATGTCCACGAGCGCCGGGCTCACCCCGGTGGCCGCGGCGATCTCCTCGAAGGAGATCAGCTTGCTGCACGGCTCGTGGCCGAGGGTCGCCCCGGCCGGGGTGGTCGCAGACCCGGCGTGGGCCGGCGGGGTCGACGAGGCCTCCCCCGGTCCACCACCCGATCCGCTCCCGCAGCCGGCCAGCGCCAGCGCGACCATCGCCGTCAGGCAGACCTGGACCTGGCGCCGCCCTGGACCACGCATCGTGCCTCCCGCTCGTCGGTTGTGCCCGCCATGCTCGCGGCACACCTTCGAGTGAGCTTAATGTCGGCTCCGGCCCCAGCCATCGGACTGGTCCGGATAGGGCGACGGCTCCAGCGCCAGCTCGCCCATCCGGGCGGTGTATGTCCGGTACATCCGGCGGGCGTCGCCGTGGCGACCGGCCGCGTCGAGCTCGCGTACCAGGGCCAGGCTGGCCGGCTCGTCATAGGGCTCGCAGGCCAGCAGCCGCAGCAGATACCGGGCGGCGGTGTCGTGGTCGCCAGTCGCGCGGTGCTGGCGGGCCAGGGCGCGGACTACGCTGACATAGGCGGCCCGGGCCTCTTCGCGTAAGGGTTGGGCCCAGTCGGCGTAGCGGTCCTCCTCACAGAAGTCGCCCGGGTAGGCGGCCTCGGCGGCGGCCAGCTCGCCCACATCGCCGGCGAGGGCCGCACCGGCCTGCCCGAGGAACGAGTCGACGTCGATCTCCATGTGCTGGCGGCGCAGCCAGACCATCCCTTCCTCGCTGGCGACGTAGTGGTCGGCCGGCAGCGCATGCTCCGGGTCGAGGACCGCGCGCAGGGTCGAGATCGCCACCGAAAGCCGGCCGCTCGCCCGGGTCGGCTCGGCCGCCGGCCAGAGCAGCTCGCACAAGACCTCGCGGGTCACCGGGGTGCCGGACCGGGTGATCAGGATCTTGACGAGGTCCCTGGCCTTGCGCGACTGCCAGGCCCGGTGGGGGATCGGCACCGCCGAGCGCAGCACCTGAAACCCACCCAGGGTCCGGATGGTGAGCGCCGGTGCCGGGATAGCGGCCCGATCGCCGTCGGTTCGCGCGGCCTGCGCGGCCAGTGCCCGCGCCCCCCGCTCGCGGCAGTCCTGCTCGATCTGGGCGATCGACCGGGCGGCGGCATCGGCGCCGCCGAACCGGATCAGCGCCAGCTGGGTCCGGGCCAGCGGCAAGGGGCAGCCTAACGCCTCCCACATCGCTTCCGCCTCGCGCAGCAGGCTCAATCGCTCGTCCGGCTCGGCGATCGCGGCCGCACGCAACTCAAGCGACTCGGCGACCGCGGCCCGGTCGCGGCGGTGACGCGCCGTCTCGTTGGCCGCCACCGCGAACTCCTCGGCCACCTTGGGTTCTTCCAGGCGCAGGGCAAGCCAGCCGGCGGCGAGTTGGGCCTGGGCGTGCGCCAGGTTGGCGCCGCTGGCCACCGCCCGGGCCGCCAGCGCGCTGGCCGCTTCCGGCTGGGTGGCCATCAGCACCCGGGCGAGCCCGCAGAGCGCGGGGACCAGTCCCTGCAGATCCCCCGACGGCTCGGCCAGCGCGGCCGCCTCCTCGAAGGCCGCGCGGGCCAGCGAGGCGTTGCCCTGGTCGGCGTGCACCGCGCCGAGGCCGACCAGGGCGTACGACGCCATCCGCGAGTCGAGCCGTTGCTGCTCGGCCAGGGCGGTGTGGAAGTCCCGCGCGGCGTCCTCCAACCGGCCGAGCCGGCGGACCGCCTCGCCGCGGTTCTGCAGTGCCAGCGCCCGCATGCTGGCGAAGCCGGCGAGTTCGGCCAGACCGATCGCGGTGTCCAGCTCGGCCACCGCCTCGGCGTAGTAGCCCTCCTCCAGGAACAGGGAGCCGCGGTTGGTCCGGATCCGGATGATCTGCAGCGCATCGCGAGCCCGCTCGGCGTGGTCGAGGGCGCGCAGGTAGTGCATATCGTTGCTGCGCCGGTCCCCGTCCAGGGCGGCGATCATGGCTCGGGCGGTGTGGGTGGCGGCGAGGGCGCTGCTGTCGCCGGCCGTCGTCGCCAGCGCCTCCGCCGCATCGGCCAACTCCCGGCAGGCTGGCAGGTCGCCGAGCAACCAGGCCGCGGCCGCACCCCAGGCGGCCGCGAGAGCGCGGTCGCGCGGACTGCCCTGGGTGTCGGCGTGCCCCCGCCGGTAGAGCGACATCGCCCGGCCGGGCTCGCCGCGCATGTGGGCGATGAGCCCGAGCCGCCACGCCGCGGCCGCGGGCACTGCGCCGTCGGCCGGCACCAGGCGGGTCAGGCAGGCGGTCGCCTCATCCCACTCGCCGCGCAGGTAGCACGCCTCGCCGTCGACCAGGTCGATGGCGGGTGTGCGCCGCGCTGGTGGGATCCGCGCCAACGCCTCCCGCACCGCGCCGGCGTGGCCGGCGGCGAGCAGCTGAGGGCCGTCGCTGGTGAGCAGCTCGACCAGGCCGGCCACGTCACCGGCCAGGCCGAGATAGGGCAGGGCCCCGGCCGGGTCGGCGTGTTCGCGGTGCCAGTGCGCGGCGCGACGCCGGATCGTCACCAGCTCGCCGGCATCGGCGATCAGTCGGGTGAGGGCATGCTCACGGGAGACCGGGCTCAAGGCGTACCAGCCCTCGCGGGGGGCCGGGCAGATGTGGATGCCGCGGTGGCGGGCTCCGGCCAGCACCTCGACGGCGTTGGGCACGCCGAGCTCGGCCAGCAGGGGCGCGGTGAAGCCGTCCAGACCGGCGCCGACTCGCAGCAGCGCGAGCAGGTCCGCGGGCGCGGCGGCGAGTTCGGCGTCGAGCAGGTCGGCGACGAGGCTCGCCGCGCCACCGCGGGCGGTGAGGCCGGTCAGCACGGCGCC
The DNA here is from genome assembly GCA_963753485.1 of uncultured Actinomycetota bacterium. GTDB lineage: Bacteria > Actinomycetota > Actinomycetes > Mycobacteriales > Micromonosporaceae > CAWDLX01. The sequence continues at coordinate 486,841 of CAVWCL010000003.1, forward strand.
GGGATCGGTCGCGGTCGCCAGCGCCTCGGCGACCAGGCGGGTCGCGGCCGGCCAGCCCGCCGTGAGCTGGTGAACCGCGGCGGCGTGGGCGCCGAGGGTGGCGCCACCGACCGCGGTCAGCAACGCGCCGGTCTCGTCCTCGTCGAAGCCGAGGACCTCGGCCGCGAGCACGTGAAGTTGGCCGTGCAGGCGCAGGCGCTCGGCCGGAAAGGGCACGCCACCGCGGGTGGCGAGCACGACGTGCAGCCGGCTGGGCACCATCTGGCACAGGTCGGCGACCAATCGGGTGGAGTCCTCGTACCCGTCCAGCTCGTGCAGGTCGTCGAGGATCACGATCACGTCGGAGGCGAGCCGGTGCTGCAGGGCACCGGCGAGGGTCGGCACGAACGCGGTGACCAGATCGGCCGGGAGCGCGTCGGGCCCCCGACCGCCGTCGAGCGCGGGGCCCAGACCCTCCAGCAGACCGGGGACGCGCAACGCCAGGCTGGCCACCAGCCCGCGGGCCAGGGTTGACGGGTCGGCGTCGGTGGCGGTCACTGAGTACCAGGCGCAGTTCTGCTCGGCGGCCCAGCTCGCCAGGGCGGTGGTCTTACCGAAGCCGGGACCAGCGCTCAGCGCGGTCACCCGGCGCTGGCCGGCGGCGGCGAAATGGGCCAGTATGCGCGGGCGGGGGATGAGAAACGGCGCCGGCAACGACGGCACGATCTTGCCAAAGAACGCCGATCGCCCATCGAAGCTGGCCATAGTCGCGCACTCCACCACGCCGTGGCGCTGGCCCGGCCGGCCCGCCGGTGGTGTGGGCGGGCGTGGGCGTCGCCGTCGACGCCCACTCTAGGCTCGCGCGGCAAGCTGGCGGCACGCGTGGCGCCGGGCCTATCCGAGGTGAGCGTGGCCGATGAGCTATGGCACCGGGACCGGGCAGGCGGTGAGGGTGTCACCCTTACTCGGGTCGTAGCGCTGCGGGAAGACCGCCAAACCCCCGTTGTACGGCGGGGGTTGCATCGGCACGGTCCAGATGAGGATCAGGCTGTACCAACCGGCGGTGGTGGCCCGGAAGACCCGGCAGTGCGCGCCGCTGGGCGAGGGCACGTTGTCGGCGATCACGTAGGCGTTCGCCAGGTCGCTGCGGGTACGGAGGTAGGTGCTCGGCACGCCGGGCGTGCTGCCGGCGAGCATCGGCCGCACATCGTCGTCCGAATAGACCCGGAAGCCCTGGTTGGCACCGAGATAGATCATGTACGCCGCGACCGGCCAGCCATAGTGCAGCGCGAGCGCGGTCGAGATGCCGCCGGCCGGATCGGTCGGCACAGGGAAGACGATGCGCTTCTCCCAGAACATGACGTCGTACTGGCCGGTGCCACTGAAGTGCGTCACCTGGGCCTGGTACGCCGCGGGCGGGCGGGCGCCGCCGGTAGAGTTGATCGCGATGACGTCGGTGGAGGAAGTGCCCCAGTAGCTGCCGGTGAGCAGGGTTCCGGAACCGTCGAGCAGCTTGAGGTCGAAGTCGACCCCGGCCGCCGGCTGCACCGCGACCGCACTCCAGTACTGCAGGAAGGTACTGAACCCGTAGGTGTCCGCGGTGGACGTGACGACCGGCGTGTTCGCCGGCAAAGCCGTGGTTGCCGCGGCCGCGCCGGCCGGCGCCAGCAGCGCGGCGGTGGCGGCGGCGACGACGATCGCCCTTCTCCAGCCACCGCGGCGGCGGGTCGATGGACGGCGGGCCATTGCAGCCTCCTTGATCGGATGGGATCAGGACCATGATCGGCGGCGGGCCTTCAGGTGAGCCTAAAGCGGCCTTCGGGTCGCGCGGTGCGAGCCACCGGCAGGGATTCGCTATTCGGCTGACGGTCCCCGGGGCTCTGGCCAGAATGGGACCAGCAGCCACATGCCAAGGGGGGACGAGATGGCGAAGACCCAGACCGCCGAGGACAGCCTGAAGGGGCTGGCCCAAGGCGACCCGAAGGTGCTCGAAACGCTCACCAAGATGACGGCCGGCACGCTGGAGCGTTCGGGCCTCGACGACCAGACCTACATGCTGGTCCGGATGGCGGCCCTGGTCGCCTCGGACGCCGCGCCCGTGTCGTACCTGGCCAATCTGGGCGTCGCCCGCGACATCGGGATCGACCTTCAGAAGATCGTCGGCACCATGGTGGCGGTCGCCCCGGTGATCGGGACCGCGCGGGTTACCTCGGCGGCCTCGAAGATGGCCCGGGCCGGGATCCTCGGAGCGGAGCTGGCCGACTCGGTCGCCGACGAGATCTGAGCCGCCGACCGTCGTCACGCCCGGGGCGCAGGGGGCCCGGGCGTGACGACGGCTCATCTAGGGTCGTGCTGTGCCCCCCGCCCACGAACAGAGCGCCAGTGTCGAGGTGTCCACCGCTGCGGAGTTGGCCACCGGCCGGGAGCCGCGGCTGGTGCCGATGTTCCCCATCCGCGCCCCCCGGTTGGACCTGCGGCCGTATCGGCTGCATGACCTTGACGACATGCACGCCTTTCACCGGCTGCCAGAGGTCGCCCGGTTCCTCTACTGGGAGCCCCGCGACCGGGACGAGACCCGGGAGGTGTTGCGGTTCAAGGCGTCCCAGGTCGCGCTGGTGGCCGAGGGCGACACGCTGGCACTGGCCGCGATCTGGCGGGCGGTCGGCCGGGTCGTCGGTGAGGTCAACCTGCGGTGGACCAGCCGCACCCACCGCCAGGGCGAGGTCGGGTTCGTCTTCAACCCCGCGTTCCACGGTCGTGGGTTGGCCACCGAGGCCGCCCGGGAGATGCTCCGGCTGGGCTTCGAGGAGCTGGGACTGCACCGGATCGTCGGCCGCTGCGACGCCCGCAACGACGCCTCGGCCCGGCTGCTGCGCCGTCTGGGCATGCGACGGGAGGCCCACTTCGTGGAGAACGAGATGTTCAAGGGGGAGTGGGGCGACGAGTTCGTTTACGCCATGCTCGCGCGGGAATGGCGGCGCGCCGCGCCCGAGGTGACTCACGAACACAGGGCGGCCCCCGCGGGTGAGCAGAACCGCACCTGACCGCCGACCATTGTGAGCATGACCTCGATGGTGGGGATCCGGTCCACCGGCACCGCGCGGTCAGGAGCAGGTCGTGCGCGCCATCGCCGACGGTGTGGGCCGCGGGTCCGTGCCCGCGGGTGGCCAGCACCTCGGCCTCCGACCCCACCGCGACGATGTTCTCACCGAGGATGCCGACCGCCTGGGCTGCCGGTCGACGATTGTCCATCGTGATGATCACGCCATTGTGGAGGATGAGGTGAGCGCCGCGACACCGGCCAGTGCTCCCAGCACCGCCCGTCGGGTTGCCATGACGCCTCCTTGCCCGCAGCATCAAGGGCCAATCTGCGGGGATCGTGGCCGGCCGGTCCCTACAGGTGCAGCTGGGCGATGGCGGCCGCGATGAGGTGGGCCGGGGGATCGGACGCATCGAGCACGATGCCATCCTCGTCCGGCTGCAGGGGCTCGAGGGTGGCCAGTTGTGAGTCGAGGAGGCTGGGCGGCATGAAATGTCCGGTGCGCTCCTCGAGACGCCCGCGGATGAGTCTCGGCGATGCCTGCAAGTGCACGAACACCACACCGGGGGTCCCGTCGCGCAGGATGTCGCGATAGTGGCGGCGCAGCGCCGAGCAGGCCAGCACGGTACCGACGCCGGTGGTGTCCTGCCGGCCCATCCAGTCGGCGAGCGCGCGCAGCCACGGCATCCGGTCGGCGTCGGTCAAGGGTTCGCCGGCCCGCATCCGGGCCACGTTGGCCGGTGAGTGGAACTCATCGGCCTCGGCGAAGACCAGCCCGGTGGCGGCGCTGATGCCCCGGGCGACGGTGGTCTTGCCGCAGCCGGAGACACCGAAGACCACGACGTGGTGGGGGCGCCGGGCGCCGCCCGCAGCCATGGCGGCGGTCACTGGCCGACGCTATCACTCGTCCACGGTGGACGGTTATCCGCCCGACCAGCTGCGGCGCGGTCAGTTCGAGCGGCTGCGACCGGAGAGCAGGACGCCGCGGATGGCCCGCAGGCCGCCGATGACCAGGGCGCCGATCATCGCAACCGGGCCCACCGCGGAGGCGTGTAGCGCGCGCCCAGGGTGGCGATCGTGATCCGGTGGCAGATGGACAGGACGATGAGCAGGCGGGAGGTGAGCGACGCACTCATGGCGTCGATAGTGGCGGGGCATGCTGGCGCCTGGCCGGCCGCGCCGCCCCAGCCTACCCAGCTCGACCCGGCGGCGGGTGTACCCGCCGGCCGCGACGAGTGGCTGCGCTATGCGCTCGCCTGGCACGCCGCGATGGCCGGGTTGGCGGTCGCGACCGCGGTCCTGGTGCTGCTCGACGACGCCGTCGGCCCGGCGGCCCGGTCGCTTACGCTCGGGCTACTCGCCGCGCTGGTCGTGTGCTACACGACGCTCGGCCTCCGCGCGCTGCGGCGCCAGCCGGAGGCCGCCGGTCCCGCGTACCTGGTCGTTGGCGCCCCGCTTACCATCGGACTGTTCGCTGCCGCCCCGGTCGCCTCGCTGATGCCCTTCGCGCTCTACCCCATATCTGGCCGATGTTGCCGCCGCGCCGGGCGGTCGTGGCCGCCGCGCGCCTGCCGGTGCCCGGCTCGGCCGTCGCGACCGCGCTGATCCTGGGCGGGGTGTCGCTGGTCCTGGCATTGCTGTTCGGACTGTGGATCGCTCCCATCCGCGCGCCAGTGGCTAGAGTGGCTGTCCGGGTCGTCGAGTGTGATGACGGACGGCCGGGGGTCAGCGTCGCAGGGTGTAGGTCTCGCCTTTGGTGATGAGGTGGTGTAGGACGCGTTGGTGTTGGGGGCTGAGGTCGCGGCTGTAGGGGATGGGGTAGGTGTGTCCGCGGGGGGTGGTCCATTGCAGGCCGTGCTCGGTGTGGTGGAGGCGGTGGTTGTGGTGTTTGGCCCGGTGGTGGCGTCTACATAAGACGATGAGGTTGTATTCGGTGGTGGGTCCGCCGTGTTCCCAGGCCTGGATGTGGTCGATGTCGCACTGGTGGGCGGGGCGGCGGCAGCCGGGGGCTTGGCAGGTGGTGTCGCGGGCGCGTACGAACGCGGCCTGGGTGGGGGTGGGTTTGTAGTGCAGGCGCCCTTCGTGTAGCAGCCGCCCGTGGTGGGTGAGTTGGAACCGCCATGGGGTGCTGGTGGGCAGTTGGGCGGCGACTTGGCGGGCGATGTCGGCCACGATCGGGCCGAAGCCGGCCAGCTCACCGGGGTGATTGTCCAGGCCGATCAGGGTGGTCAGCTCCACGCGCAGGTGCACCCCGCCCAGGGTGGGGGTGGGTGGGCGCGCCCCGGCGGTGGCGGGGGTGATGCCGGTGAGCAGGTCGGTGAAGATGTCGGCGCGGATCTGGTCGAGGGTGCGGTCATCCCCGCCGGCCTGTTTGGTGGCGGTGGCCAGCCGGCACAGGTGTTCCCAGGCGGCGGCGACGCGTTCGGTGGGCAGCCGTACGCCGGAAAGGCAGGCGGTGCCGTCGTTGTCCTCGCGGTGCCACACCGAGCGTTGGGTCAGCGAGTGACGTCGGCGGCTCAGGGCGGCGTCGGGGTCGAGTGCCACGAGCAGGCGGCGTAGCCGCACCCGCAGCTGCCCACCGGTCAGATAGGTCAGCTGGGGATCGGCCAGCAGCGCGTCGAGCACCGTTCGGGCGGTGTCGGTGGGCACCGCGTCCAGCTCGGCGATCACCGCCCGGGCCTTGCCCAGATCCAGGCGCCCGTCGGCCAGGGCGCCCAGCAGGGCGGGCAGCTTGTGATGCGCGGTGTCGGCCAGCCCCAGCTGATAGTCCGCGGCGTGGGTGGACCACGACAACGCAAACGCCAGCTCCTCGGCCGCGTACGGGTCGCGTTGCCCGCCGCGCAGCGCCGGCCCCTGCGGGTGAGCGGAGGGGGTGTAGGCCAGCTCCTGCACATCGGCGAGCAGCTGGGCCTGCTCAAAGCAGATCTGACGATGGCGGGCCTGCACCAGCTCCACCAGCTGAAACCCGTTGAGCCGGGTCCGGTCCACCGTGGCCAACGCGGCCGCCAACCCCGCCCCCGCGGGCATCTCGGCCAACCCGTCGGGCAACGGGGTGTACGGCGCGACCACCCGCGACGAACACGGGTAATCGCTCATACGTACGACACTAGACCCACCCACCGACGACAACCCGGCCCGACACGCAACCACACATGAAGATTCTTGGATGGCTGTGGCGACCCCGGTGTGGCTGGGCCCCGGCTAGGTCAGCTTCGCCACCGCGGTTGCCATGAGCCCGACCAGGTAGGCGATGGTGTAGTAGCGCAGGATCGGCAGCCGGGGTCGACGCCAGAGCAGGACCAGCGCGAACGCCGCGACGATCGCCACCACGTACAGGTCCATGCCGATCTCCTCGACGGCCAGGTTGGCGAAGATGCCGGCGCCGATGAACAGCGCGTTCACCGCGATCAGGAGGTCGTCGCCGAGGTGCAGCTCGGCCCGGGTCGGATAGGCGACCTGGGTGAGCATGATGACGACGTTGATGATGGTGACGCCACTGAACGTCGGATAGACAGATGCTTTCTTCTGCCTACCTCAAGACGAGCACCGACGCGCTGACCAGTGCAAACTCGCCCTGCCCGACGAATCTATCGGGCCCGAGCATGGCAGCGGGTTACCGCCGCGACCGTACTCACTGGCCGACACCTGGCCAGCATGTCCGGCTGCGGAGGTGATTGCAGCAGCGAGTTCATCACGAGAGTTGCTAGACCCTCCGCGTCGCTCCTGCCGGCGTCCCTAGTCGACCGTGAGGTCCGGTGCGGGACTGGCGTCGTTCATGGTCGTGCGCGATGCGCTCAAGGCGCCGGCCGGTCGTGCCTTGTCTGAGTACGGCCCAGTCGGGCTCGTTGAGCGCGGCAAATGCGCTGCGAACGGAGCACCGATCATTCAGGCCATGGCAGTCACGTCGTGTCTCGCGACGGATGAGTCGTCCCCATTCAGTCTCTTCGCCACGGCCACCGGCGCCGGCGTAGCCGTGGCGCTGTGGGCGCCCCGGCTACGTCCCCAGCCGCCGCCCGCCAGTGCGCGAGGCGACTGCGTGTGCCCAGGGTGTCGGGGTGGTCCGGGCCAAGCAATCGCAACCGGTCAGCCAGCAGCGCCTCAAACGCCGCCGCGGCGCCGGCCGCATCCCCAGCGGCCCCCCGCCAGTGCGCGAGGCGGCTGCGTGTGCCCAGGGTGTGGGGGTGGTCGGCCCCGAGCACCCGCACCTGGTCGGCCAGCAGCGCATCGGACGCGGCCGCCGCCTCGAAGGTATCCCCCGCTTCCCCCCGCCAGTAGGCGAGATTGCCGCGGGTTGCCAGGGTCTGGGGGTGGTCTGGGCCGAGCACCCGCTGCACGTCGGCCAGCAGCGCCTCGGACGCGGCGGCCGCCCCGGCCGCATCCCCCGCCGTGCCTCGCCACAGGGCGAGGTTGTAGCGCGTGACCAGAGTGCGCGGGTGGTCCGGGCCGAGCATCCGCATCTGGTCGGCGAGCAGTGCCTCGAACGCGGTCACTGCCCCGACCGCATCCCCCGCCTCCCCCCGCCACCTGGCAAGGTCGCCCCGGCTGTCCATGGTCTTGGGGTGGTCCGGGCCGAGCACCCGCAGCCGGTCAACCAGCAGCGCATCGAGCGCGGCCACCGCGCCGGCCGCATCCCCCACCGCACCTCGCCAGTAGGCGAGATTGTGGCTAGTGGCCATGGTGTCGGGGTGGTCGGCGCCGAGCACCCGCACCTGGTCGGCCAGCAGCGCCTCGGACGCGGCGGCCGCCCCGGCCGCATCCCCCGCCTCCCCCCGCCATCGGGCGAGGTCGCCGCGGGTGGCCAGCGTGTCGGGGTCGTCCGGGCCGAGCACCCTCGACGCCTGGCCGACGAGGGCGTCAAAGTAGTCGATGGCCGTGGTCACGAGGCCGGCCTCGCCGAGGCTGCGACCTGCCCGTAACAGCAGGACGCGACCGTCGGGCTTCCACAGCTGGTCCTCGGCGTTGGCCCGCAGCGCGGCAGTGTTAGCACGCAGGGCGTGGGCGAGGCCCTTGTCGCGCTCCACCTGGGGCCAGATGTTGACGAGCCCATCGGCCGCAGCGCTAGCGGCCCCGGCGAGAGCATCCGGCCAGGCATGATCGCGTATGGCGCGCTGGACCAGGGCGTGCACGCGGATCCAATGCCCGCCCACCGGGTCAAAGTCCTCGCCGATTGCTGTCACGCCCGAGGTGTCGGCGAGGTTGAGCCTGGTCAGGCAGGCCAGCGCGTCGCGGGCTTTCGCAGGGTCGACAACTTGGGCGACCGCATGTGCGAGGTAGCCGACCACCGGCGCGCTGGTGACCAGCTCGGCCGGAATCCCGTTCGAGTCGAGAAGGCTCAACACGGTCATCAGCGGTCGAGCCAAGCCGACCGGCTCGAGCTGATCGGCGAGTTCCACCGACACGACCAGGGTGACGGCGACCGACCTGACGTACTCGTCCGGCCACACGTCGGGCGCCAGCTTCGCCAGCGGGTGCTGTGCGAGCCGGGCCCGGTAGGTCGCGCAGGTCAGGTCCCGGTCGGCGATGAACGCGGCGGCCTGCGCCAACGCCACGGGCAGCAATCCCAGATCGGCCGCTAGCTCCCCTGCTTGCACCAGGCGGTGGGGCCGGTGGTGGAACTTCGCGCTCAGGTAGGCATCCGCCTCCTCGGCGGTGAACAGGTCCACCGGCACGATCCGCCCGTGCCCGACCAGGCCGGCGTCGCGGCGGCGGGTGGTCACCACGACCCGACCGGTCGGCGTTCGGGGTGGCCAGCACCCGTCCAGATCCGTCGGGTCGGCGAGATCGTCGAACACGATCAGCCACCGGCTGGTCGTCGCAGCTAGGTAGGCCAGAAACGCCGTCGCGGCCTTCTCCGGGTTGGACGCATCGGCGCCGATGACCTCGTAGGCGGCCTCCGCGAACCCGGTCAGAATCGCATCCCGGCTCTGCGCGCTCACCCACACCAGCAGGTCCAACTCGCCGCCGTCGCGCATCCGTCGGGCCAGCGAGGCCGCCACCTGGGTCTTGCCTACCCCACCAAGGCCGGACAGAATTCCTGCAGAGGGGCCGATGCTTGTGCCGGTGAGGATCGCGGCGTCGCCGGTGGCGAGCGCGGCTTCCAGGTCATCCGCCACCGGCCGGAACTGGAAGCAGTCCGCCTCGCCCGGCACCACGCCGATCTGGTGACGGATCACCCGACGCAGCGGCGCCATACCCTGCAACTGGTTGACGAACGCATCCGGCGGCAGACCACCGTCGCGGACATCCACGACCTGCATCGGATTCAGGCCAAACAGGATCTCGCCCTCCACCCACAGCGGCAGGATCCGCTTCTTGTACTCACGCGCGTGCGCGACCTCTCGGGCCACCCATTCCGACACGGCCGCGTCAGTGCTCATTACCAGCAGCAGCGCCCGGCACGACTCGATCCGTTCCAGCAGTTGCGGCTTCCACGGCTGCCCTGCCGCGAGGTCCTGGTCGTACCACAGGTCAACGCCGGCCCTGGTCAACGCGGTGACCAGCCGCCGCACGTACGCGCCGTCTGCACGTCCGTAGCTGACAAAGACGTGCCCACCCGACACGGCCATCACCCGCCTCTCGCCAGCGATGATGCCCACCCGCCGCCACCCCGCCCATCGACCAACCACACTCGCAATCTCGCCGATCATGCACAGCCAGCCCAACCGACTCGGCGAACACACAACAACAAGGCGGCCCAACCGCGTTGCCTCCAAGCGATCGGCGGCGACAAGATCCCTGTCGCTGCCGTCTGCGGTCTTTCCCGATACCGGTCCCCGTCAGGGGCCTCACGGCATCCCAAAACAGTTGATCGTCAAGCTGCCGCGGACCGTGGACGCTGCGGGTGCCGAAAATGTCATCCGTTCTGGTCAGGCCCTGTTTGGGCGTTGCGGGTGCGGAGCGTGAAGCCGCATTCACTGCAGCACGTCGAGGGGAAGCCGGCCGCTGCCGAAGTAGGTGCCGCCCTACTCGCAGGAGGCATGCGGAACCGAGGCCTAGCCGCATTCAAGCCAGTTGATCATCGAGCCGGCGAGAATCGTGGACGCGCCTGACAGCGGCGACGTTCGTCCCGGCGAAGAAGATGAGGTGGGAAAAGCCGTCGTCGTTGTCGGCGATGATGCCGCAGAGCTACGTCTGGATGGGGTCGGGGCAGAACCGTACATGCAGGTAGTTGGTGACCTCGTGGCTGCCGTAGCTGGCTGCCAGCAGGTAGGCGCCGACGATGAAGGTGAGCGCCAGACCGCGGTGGGTCGCCCCGGGGCGGGCCGCTGGCTCCTCGGTCAGCTGCTCGCGCAGCAGGTAGAAGGCGAGCAGGCTGAACAGGGCGAGGATCATGTTGTTGAGGTCGACCCAGCGCAGGAACTGGTTGGGGGCGACGTACCCCTCGGTCCAGGAGCCGAGCCGGTTCACCGACACCAACACCACGACCAGCGATTGAACCCCGAGGAGAAGGTGCATTCGCCGCAGCGTCATCGCGCGATTCGACCATGGGGCTTACGGCCGGGCACCCTCCGAACGTTCGGACCGGGCGGCCCGTCCAGGTTGTCCGCTACCCTCGCCTGGTCGGTACACGTAGGAGGGATGGGTACGCCGTGACGACCAGGGCTGACTTCGCCAGCGACGAATGGGACAGCGTGGTGCAGTTGCCTCGGTGGGTGGTGGCCGCCGCGAGCGCGGCCCAGCGCGATGTCACCTACCGGACCAACATCGAGGTGGAGGCCGGCCTCATCGCCTCCGCGCGCGGTCGCGATCTCGGCAACGCGTTCGTGACCGAGGTCGCGGCCGAGACCCTGCGGGTCTACGACTCCCGGGCCACGCTCACCGGCATCGACTTCCGCGACACCCGTGGCGCCATCGCCTCCGTGCTCGACCGGGTCGGCTCGGTCAATCGGATGCTCGCCGCCAAGGGCGCCCCGGCCGACGCGGCCGCGTACCGTCACTGGCTGCTCGGGATCACCGATGTGGTGATCTCCGCCGCCCGTAGCAACGACTTCCTCGGTTTCGGCGGGCAACTGGTGACCGAGTCGGAACACCGCTTCCGCGACCGCCTGGCCGAGGTACTCCAGGGAGGTTGAGGGCCCCGGCGGGCCGAGCGCCTGACGGCTTCGCGTCACTGGCGGCGCGCCCGGTCCGCTGGTGCGCTACAACGGGTCTCACATCGACCGGCGCCGGTCGCTCGCCGGCCACGGTCGCCACGGTGGCAGGAGGATCCGATGACCAGACTTCGTATCGGCGCGGTCCTCGCCGTGCTCGGCCTGCTGGTCGCGTTGCCGGCGTGTTCAAGTGGCACCCCCGCGCCGGACGGCGGCGGTGGCGGCCTGACCGGATCGGGCAACGGCACCGGGACCGTCGCGCCCGCCATGCCCTGGGCGACGGCCTGTACCTACCTGGGCGAGGCCGACGTGCTCGCGGCCACGTCCGGTCACCACACGACGATTACGGTCGTGGACAAGAAGGAGACCAATGACACCCTGGGCGGGGGCCGGCACAGCGAGTGCCGCTACAACACCAAGGGGGTCGAGCAGACCGACGGCGGCTCGATCGAGTCCAGTGGCGACAACTGGGTGATCCTGAACGTGCAGGAAAAGGGCGCCTCGCTGGCGTTCCCGCCGACCGCGAGCAAGCAGCGGGTCGCCGGCGTCGGCGACGACGCGTTCTGGGACGGGTCGGAGAGCCCGATCCTGCACGTGCGGGTGGGTGACTCGATCTTCACCTTCGCCTCCTACGCACCGGTCGACGACTCCCAGGACGACATCAACGCCGGGCGCCGCGAGGTCTCTCTCAAGGTCGCCCAGATCGTCATCGGCCGCCTCCACTAGAGACGGTGACCCGGTCGCGCAGGTAGTCATTCAGGCAGCGTCGCGGTCGAAATCCCTGGATGGTCGCCTTGGACAGGTCCAGGACCACGCTGTGGGCGACCTGGTCGATCGCGTACGCGGTGACCGCCGAGCGGCGCCGCCGCAGCTGGGTCGCGGCCAGGGCGAGGGCCACCGGGATGTGGCGGATGCGTGCGCGCACCCGGTACGCCTCGAGCACCGCGGCGATGGCCTGATCGCGTTGGTACGGCTGGGCGTCGGCGATGTTGTAGGCCCCGGCGGGCCAGCCCGGGGCGGCCAGGCAGGCGTCGGCCAGGTTCTCCACCGCGGTAAGGCTCAGCCGCACGTCAGGACCGGGCAGGAGCAGCTGGCCGGCCCGCACCGAGGCCACGATCCGCGGCAGCACATGCGGGTCACCCGGCCCGTACACCGCCCGCGGCCGCAGCACGACTGCGCCGGCGGCGAGGGCGAGTCGTTCGCCGGCGGCCTTGGTCCGGCCGTACGCGGTCAGCTGCCCGCCGACCGGGTGATCCTCCCGGACCCGGCTGCGGTCGCAGCGCGGGTCGTAGACGCTGGCGCTGCTCACCCAGACCACTGGTCGGGAGCGGGCCGCGTCCAGCAGGCGTCCGGCTCCGTCCACATTGACCCGGTGGAACTCGGTCTCGGCACCGGCAGCCGCGTCGCCGACCGCGGCGGCCAGATGCAGCACGAGGTCGGCGCCGGCCAGATCGGGCGCCTGCCACGACGCGTCCCAGCTCAGATGCTGGCCCACCGGTCCGGGGCGGCGGCCAAGGCAGACCACGTCGGCGCCGGCCGCCGCCGCCGCTCGGGCCACCATGGCGCCGCAGAAGCCACTCGCGCCGGTCACCGCGACCCGCACTCCGCGCCATTGTGGGGTCACGCCGGCACCCGGCCGGGTTCGGTCGGCGGGGCCGTCGCGGCCATGACCAGCCGACGCCAGCTCGGCAATGCGGCCCGGCGGTCGGCCTGAGCACGCACCACCATCGGGCGGAGCGGAGCGAGCACGCTCAGCGTGTCGAGGAGCTGGGCCCGGGCCAGCCGGGCGCCCGGACAAGCGTGTGCTCCCGCGCCGAAGACGAGGCTGGCCACCGGGGGTGGCACCGGGCAGCGGGGGTCGGGGTCGCGCCGGTGCGCGGCGACCGCGTGGCGGGCCATCAGCACGAGCCGGTCGCCATGGCGCACCGGGCAGCCCGAGACCACGCCGTCGGCCGCGGCGACCCGGGGCAGCAGCGGGGATGGCGCGATCACCCGAAGCAGCTCGTCGACGAGGGCCGGCGACACCTCCGTCCACAGGCGAGCGTCCGCGCACCAGGCCACCGCCCGGGGCAGCGCGGCCACGGTCGTGTTGACGGCGGCGACGGTGAGCATGGCGGTCAGCCCGTAGCCGACCGCGCCGGGGTCGAGCAGGGTTGCCAGCGCCGGCGCGTCCGGGCGGGAGCGGCGCCGCCAACTCGGCGAATGGTCCCGGGCGGCCGCGGCGGCCGTCCTCGCCGCCTGGGCCAACTCGACCGGGTCGGCGTCGACGCCCAGCAGAGCGGCGGCGGTCGTGCCCGCGATCCGGACCGCCACCTCGACCAGGTCGACCTCGTCGCCGGCCGCCAGGGCGGCGGCCGCGGGCTCCAGCACGGCCATCCATACCGGACGCAGCCGGTCGACGCCGACGGCCCCGAGCCCGTCGGCGATCGCCCGCCGGGTCTGGCGGTGTTGCGGCCCTTCCTGGTCGAAGAGGAGCCCGTCGACGCCGGCCCGGCGGGCCACGCCGCCGGTGCTCGCCGGTGCCGCGCGGTCCAGGGGGAGGCGGGTCAGGGCGTGCCGGTAGGCCGGCTCGGAGTTGACCAGCACAGTTCGGCCCAGCCGCAACACCGGCCGCCGGCGGGCCAGGGCGAGCAGGGCGAACAGGACCGGATGGCTGGCCAGGTAGACGCGGCGGTCCCGGCGTCGGGCCCGACTCATGACCCCGCCTCGCTGCGCTCGCTCATCGCACATGCACCCCGCTCTCCTCGGCCGGCACGTACCGCCGGTCCCAGTGCCACAGCAGCGTGCGGCGCACGCCCCAGGCCCGCAGCCGGCGCAGGCTCGTCTGCACCACCATCGACTCGACCCGGGCCACCCGGGCGCTGCCTGAGCGGGCCCGGTTGAGCAGGGTCACATCCTCGGCCCCAGCGTGCAGCGGTTCCCGCGGCGTGCCGCCGCAGCGCAGGTACAGCTGCGCGGTCAGGGCGATGTTGTGGCCGTGGCAGAGCACATAGGGCGCCCGGAAGCCGCGGCCGCGATGGGTCGGCCGATAACGCCCATAGCGGGCCAACATCCGGGTGACCGCCGGGAGCAACCAGCGCTCCAGCGGCGTCGGGTGCTCGTCGCGGCGGGGGAGACTGCGCCCGCAGGCCATCTCGATACCCCGGGCCAGCGCGGCGCGGGCCGCCGCCACCCAGTCCGGCGCCGGCACGCTGTCGGCATCCGTGCGCAGCAGCAGCGCCGCGCCGCCGGCGATGGCGTACCGGAAGCCGGTGTCGGCGGCGGTGCCGGCCCCGCGCTCGGGCTCGGGAATCACCGCCACCGGGAACGGTGCGGTCCGGGCGAACTCGCGGACCACGTCGGCGGTGGTGTCGGTGGAGGCGTTGTCTACCACCACCAGCGTGAGGTCACGATCGGTCTGGCCGGCCAGCGCGGCCAGTGTCGGCCCGATCGACGCGGCCTCGTTGTACGCCGGGATCACCACCCACAGGGGTTGCCGAGCGGCGGTCACCGGTTGGCGATCGGCCCCGGCGGTGGCCGCCCAGGCGGTCGCCCGCAGCAGGGTGCGGCAGCACAGGCTGGACCAGACGAGCCCGGCCACCAGCCCGCCGGCGGCCCGGTAGATCTCGTCGTGCACGGCCGCGGTGGCGACCACGTACGCCTGGGCGAGGGCGGTCAACCCGTCCACCACGACGGTGGCGACGAGCGCGGCCCGCACCGTCGCGACCAGAGCGGGCCGGCCGGTGCCGGGCCAGGAGCCGTAGCGCATGATGCCGACGAAGAGCGCGGCCGTCGCGGCGTTGGCGACCAGGATCGCCCACGCTCCGCCGGCGGCGGCCAACGCCGTCACCGCGACGGTCAACGCCAGCAGCAGCAGGGCGCCCAGCCCGGCGTCGCGCACCGCGTCGCGCACCGGGTTGCCGCTGCCGGCCGGCTGGGCACACATCGCCCGCACCGACGTGCGGGTGGCTCGCACCAGCCGCAGTGAGGTCCACACCAGCGCTACCAGTAGGCCAAGCCGCAACGGCAGTGGAGCCGACGGCAGCGCGTTCAGTCGGACCGCGACCTCGGCCGGCAGGTGGGCGTCGGCGCGCGCAATCGCGGCGTGGACCGGCGTCAGGCCGACCAAACTGGCCACTGTGGACGCCAGGATCACGGCCGGCCCCACGCAGACCAGCAGGGCATAGGTCAGCGAGCCGGCGAGCGCGTCGCCGTAGCCGGCGGTGTACTGGCGGTGGGCCAGCATGATCCGGTTCCAGGCCCGGCGCCCGGGCTGGCTCATGGGTGCGAGCGAGCCGGGCGGCGGCGAGCCGGGCGGCGGCGAGCCGGGCGGCGGCGGCCCGGTCGGGCTTGCGCGAGCGACCGCCGAGCGGCACCGTGGCGAAGACGACGGCGTCCGGACGAGCCGAACCCATTCGCTCCAGGGCCGGGCGCAGCGCGGCGGCCACCGTCGCCCGGTGGGCCTGGGGAGTTGGCTGCACCACCGCGACCACCCGCTCGTCGCCATCGACGGCCGGCACCCCGACCAACACGGCGAGGGCGACACCCGGCACGTGCAGCGACGGCTCGTACAGCCCGGGGTAGATGTTGTCAGCTCCGCGCAGGATCATGTCCTTCGTCCGGCCGGCGAGAACGATGCGGGTCCCTTGTGGACTGGCCACCAGGTGGGCCCGGTCGCCGGTGCGCACCAGGCCGGTCGCCGCGTTCCCGAGGTACCGATCGCAGGCGTGCGGTCCGGCCAGCACGAGCTGCCCGGCCGGGTCGAGCGCCGCCCGTACGCCGGGGACCGGCGCACCGACGAGGTCGCCGTCGCCGGCGTAGGCGGCCTTCTCCTCGGCCTCGACCGCGCAGACCGGGAACATCTCGGTGAGCGCGTAGACGCCGTAGGCGGCACTGGCACCGGCGGCGCGCACGCGTCGCAGGAGCTGTGCGCTGACCGGAGCGGAACCCGACCACACCCGGCCGGTGAACCGCGCGCCGGCGTCGAGGGCGGCGCGCAGTTGCGGTGGGGTGAGATACGTCTCCTGTGGACGCAGTTCGGCCAGCTGGTGGCGAAGGCGTCGGACCGAGCGCTCGGGTGCGGCGACCACGGCGGCCCGGGCCAATGACGGGATGAGGACGAAGAGCGTCCCCCCGAGCACCGTTGCGCCGGCATCCGGCCCGACCAGGTCGAGCGTTGCCCGCATGCCCGCATCGAGGCTGTCCCAGGTGTGCACCACTGCCCGCGGCGCTCCGGTGGTGCCGGATGTGAAGATCATTACTGCATCGCCGGCGGCCCCGCGCCGGTCCGGGACCGGGCCGCCGTGGCGGCGCAACGCCGGCGCGCACCCGGGCAGCCGTGGACCGACGGTGGCGACGGGGGCGAGCGCGGCCAGGTCCGGCAGCGCCAACCGCAACGCCCGCGCGAACGGCCGGGCCCAGCCGGCCACGGCCTGGGCGGCGGCGTCAGCGAGCACGAGGCGCGGCTGGGCCAGCGCCATCCGGCTCGCCACCACCTCCGGACCCGCCGACGGGTCGAATACCGCCACCCGCAGGCGGAGCCGGCTCGCCGCCAGCAGCAGAGCCAGCGCCCGAGGTCCCGGACGTACGGCGAAGCCCACGGTCGCGCCCGCCGGCAGGCCCAGCCGGTGCAAGGCGGCGGCGTAATCGTCGGCCAGGTCGGCCAGCTGTCCCCGGGTGGTCACGACCGTCGGCCGTCCATAACGGAATCCGAGCAGCGCCGGCCGGTCGGGGTGGCGGCGCAACGAGTCGGCGAGTACGTCGAGCATCAGCGTGGATCCGCCGTGAGGTCGCCGCTACCCCGGTCGAGGTACCAGCGGGCGGTGCCGAGCACGCCGTAGCTGCGCAGCCGCCGGGTCGAGTTCTCCACCACCATGTCGGCACAATGGACGATCGCGGCGGTGTGCCGGCGGACCCGGTTGAGGAAGGTCCGGTCGGTCGGCGATCCCCGGCGCGGCATCCCCCCGCAGCGCAGGTAGACCTCGGCCGTGATGGCCATGTTGTTGCCGGCGTGCATCCGGTACGGCGCCAGGTAGTTCCCGTCCGCGTGGTTGGCCGGCCGGAGCCGTCCGAAGGCCGACGCGACCGCCACCATGGCCTGGAAGGCCGCCCGGCCGGCCAGGCCGTGCTCGTCACGGCGGGCTCGGATCCGCCCGCAGGCCATGCCCGCGCCGCCCCCGAGCGCGGCGCGGGCCGCGGCCACCCAGCCCGGCCGGGGAAGGCAGTCGGCGTCGGTTCGGGCGAGGTGCGTGGCGCCGTGCGCGATGGCGAAGCGGAACCCGGTGTCCACAGCGGACCCGACGCCCTTCTGCGCCTCGGTAAGTAGGCGTACCGGCATCGTCGCGGTGGCGGCGAATCGCCGTACCAGATCGGCGGTGGCGTCGGTGGAGGCGTTGTCCACCACGAGCAGGGTGAAGTCCACATCGGTCTGGCCGGCGAGCGCGGCCAGGGTGTCGGCGATCCGGTCGGCCTCGTTGTACGCCGGCACGATCACCCACAGGTCGGTCGTGGTCATTTCTGCCACACCAGGGTCTGCATGCTGATGCCGCCGCCGAGCCCGACGAAGAGCACCCGGTCGCCCGAGCGCAGGTCGGGTGCGATCCGGTCCAGCTGGACGCCGAGGGTGGCGCTGGCCATGTTGCCCAGCTCGCCGACGGTCATCTCGATCAGGCCGGCGGGCACCCCGGTCACCTCGACGAACCGGTCGAGGTAGGGACGGGTCACCTGGTGGACCAGCACCCGGGCGAAGTCGTTCCACTCCAGACCGGTGCGGGCGCGGACCCGGTCGAGGATGCTCGGCCCGATCTTCTCGAAGACCCCGCGCAGGACCCGACCGTCGCCGGTGAAGTAGGTGTGTTCGTCACCTCGGGGATGCCGCGAACCCCCGCCGAAGATGCCACCCACGCTCCAGTGCTCGGAGTGGGCCTCGGTGTCGACGTCGACGATGCCACCCGAGCTGACCGGCTCGAGCACCACGGCCGCCCCGGCATCGCCGAATGTGTACCCGGCGAAGGCGAGCCGCGCCTGCTCCGGCGAGTCCAGCCGCCACCGCACGGCCCGGGTCGGTGTCTCACCGGTCACCACCAGGGCCCGGCTGGCCCGGCCCGCGATGATGAACGACCGGGCGACGTCGATGCCGTTGAGGAAACTGTTGCAGGCGTTGGTGACGTCGAACGTGTGCGCGGTCGAGCCGAGCTCGGCCTGCACGATGTGGGCGGTGGCCGGTTCCACCACGTCGCGGGTGGCCGAGGCGAAGACCAGCAGATCGAGGTCGAACGGGTCCAACCCGGCCCGCTGCAGGGCCAGCCGGCCGGCTCGGACCGCGAACGTGGAAGCGTACTCGTCGTCGGCGGCCATCCGTCGGGTGTGGATACCGGTCATCTGCTCGACGAGGCCGGGCGGCAGCGGGAAGCCGCTGGCCGCCTCGATCCGGTCCTGCAACGCGGCCGAGCTCAGCTCGTGGGCCGGCAGGCTGCTGCCCACCGCGGTGATGCCGACCCTGGGTGGCGCCGATGTCGTCATGGCTTTCACCATCGGGCCGGCGGCCGGCAGCGTCGTGAGTATGCCTACTCAACTGCGGGCGGCTGGATACCCACCAGGTCGGGGAACGCGCGCTACGGCGGGGTGTCGAGCCCGCGCTCGATGGCGTAGCGGGCCAGCTCCACCCGGTTGTGCAGTTGCAGTTTGGTCAGCGTGTTCTGGACGTGGTTCTGCACGGTGCGGTGGGAGAGCACGAGGCGCTCGGCGATCTCCTTGTACGACAGGCCCTTGGCGACCAGGCGCAGCACCTCGGTCTCCCGCTCGGTCAAGCCCGGCGCGCTCTGGTCGGCGCCCTTGCTCACGGTGGCTATCCGGCGGAACTCGCCCAGCACCAACCCGGCCAGGCCGGCGGTGAAAACCGCGTCCCCGGCGGCGGTGCGCCGGACCGCCTCGAGGAACTCCTCGGGCTGGGCCGACTTGACCAGGTAGCCGGTGGCTCCGGCCTTGACCGCCTCGAGCACGTCGCTCTGCTCGCCGGAGGCCGACAGGACAAGCACCCGCGCCGTCGGCACCGAGGCGAGCAGACCCCGGATCACCTCGACCCCGGAGCGGTCGGGCAGCTGGAGGTCGAGCACGACCACGTCGGGACGGGCGGCCGGAGCCACCCGCACCGCCTGGCCGCCCTCGCCCACCGCGGCGACCACGTCGTACCCGGCCTGGGCCAGGTCACGGGCCACACCGGAGCGCCACATCGGATGGTCGTCGACCACCATCACCCGGATCTGGTTGGGCTCACTCAACTCGAGACTCCCGCCGCAGAGCCAACTCCACCTCGGTGCCGCGACCCGGTGCCGTGGTGATCACGACGGTACCGCCGAGGTCAGCGACCCGGCCGCGGATGGATTGCGAGACTCCGAGCCGGCCGTCGGCGGCGGCCTGTTCGAGCCGCCCCGGGGCAATGCCCGGTCCGTCGTCCCGGACGGTCACGGTGACCACGTCTGGCTCCTCCTCGAGCAGGATCCAGGCCTTTGTCTCATCAGGACAGTGCTGGCCGACGTTCTCGATCGCGGCGGCCACGGCGGCGAAGATCTCGTCGGTCACGGTCGCTGGCAACCAGACCGGGGCCGCCGGCGCGGAGACGGTGATCCGCGGCGACATGAGGACACCGAGCCGAGCGCACAGATCGGACATGCCGGCCGGCGCCGGCACCAGCGCGCGCGGTCCGACCAATGCCCGCAGGGCGACCTCCTGCTCACCGGCGAGCCGCCCCAGCTCGGCCGCCTCGCCGCCGATCGCTTCCCCGCGTCGCTGCACCAGCGCCAGGACCTGCAGGACCGAGTCGTGGATGCCGCGGGCCAGCCGGTCCCGCTCCGCCCTAGCCGCATCGGCGGCGGCCAGGCCGCGCAGCTGCTCCTGAGCCCGGGTCGCGATGTTGCCGAGGTAACCCAGCGCCGCCGCGGCGAAGACCATGATGACGGTGGCGGTGCCGCTGGCCTGGGTGATCACCCCCCGCACGGCCAGGTCGCAGGCGCCGATGAGCAGGGCCGCCGCGATGCCCCAGCGCACCCCCTGCACGATCGCGACCGCCAGCACCGGGCAGGCCATCCAGGTGACGGTCAGCGTCGGCGCACCGCGCGCGAGCAGGTCCGGCCCGACGATCGGGCGGGTGGCGAGCAGGCAGTCGGCGGTGACCACGACGTCGGTCACGAGCAGTGGCCAGGCCCGCAACGCGGGGCGTTCATAACCGACGATGGACAGGCCCGTCCAGCCGACCATGACGCCGCCGAGCGCCAGTGCCGCCGCTGGATGGGGGTAGTCGGCGAGATTGTGGGCGATGAGCGCGAGCGCGTAGACCAGGGTGGTGACTCGGAACAGGGCCAATGCGCGCCACGGCGTCACCTCGAAGACCTCGATCGGTGCCAGCCGGCGCCCTCTGGGCGTCGGTGAGCCGGACCGAGGGGTGCTCACGCGATGAGGGTACGGCGTCGCGGCGCTCACCGGAGCCCATAGCGACGCTGGCTCGGCGTACCGGCCGAGAGTCGGATAGGAGGCTGCGGTTGCGTCAGGTTGCCGGCCGGCGGCGCCGCGCGGTCGCGGTAGCCTCAGCCGATGGTGACGAGGTCGGCAGGACTTGTGTTCGTCGCGGCGCTGGCCGCGGCGGTGGCCGGGTGCGCTTCCGCGGCGAGTCCGCCCCCGTCCGATGGCGCCGCCACCTCGACGCCGCCACCGCCGGCGGCATCACCGGCGACCACACCGCCAACCGCCGAGGCCACGCCGGTGCTCCCGGACGGGCGGAGTCCGGTCATTCTCACCTCCATCGACGTTGCCCACCGGACCATCACCTTCGATCTGATCGAGCTCTACCTCGGCACCCAGGCGGCAGTGGAGTGGAAGAAGGACAACCCCGGCCAGACCGAGGTGCCGCCGCTCAACGGCCACTACATGCGCAATAACAACCCGAAGCTGCGTACTCTGCCGGTCGCCGCCGGCGTGGTGGTGAAGGTGCTCAACGAGAGCGGCGATCCGGTGCCCGGCACCGTGATCTCCTTCGCCGACCTGGCCAGCTACCGCGACTTCAACTCGGTCTTCTGGCTCACCGTCAAGGGCGGCGAGGTCACCCTGTTCGAGCAGCAGTTCTTCCCGTGACCGGGACAAGCGGGTGGATCCGGCCGAGCCCCTGATGGCGAAGACCGCTGGGGCGACGGAGACTCGGCTGGGGAGCCTGTGATGGGCTGTTCACGCCCCGTCCGCTCGGGCCGCTGCACGACATCGCCGAGCAGGTCGGTGGCGAACTGCTAGAGCTCTGCCGGGCCGGTGCGGGCCGGGAGGAGTTGTTCGGCGCGCTGCTGCGCCGGCTCAGCGAGCCCGGCACGGTGCATGTCGTCGTGATGGAGGACGTGCACTGGGCCGACGAGGCGACACTCGACCTGCTGCGGTTCCTCGGCCGGCGGATCCGCAGCGCGCCGGCGCTGCTGATCGTGACCTACCGCGATGACGAGTTGACGGCTGGCGATCCGCTCCGGCTGGCGTTGGGGGAGCTGGCGACCCAACGCTCGACGAGGCGGATCGGGCTGGCGCGACTCTCCGCGAGCGCCGTGGAGATCCTGGCCCGGGAGAGCGGTATCGATGCGGTCGAGCTGTACCGGCTGACCAACGGGAACCCGTTCTATGTCACCGAGGTCGTCCGGGCCGGCCTGGTTCAGGTGCCGCCATCGGCGCGCGACGCGGTGCTGGCGCGCGTCGCCCGCCTCGGCGGGCCGGCCCGGGATGTCCTGGAGGCGGCCGCGCTGATCGGGACCCGGATCGAGGTGGGTTTGCTGGCGGCGGTCACCGGTTGCTCGGTGGACACCCTCGACGCGCTGCGCCACTCGGGGCCGGCCGACGACGCGGTGATGGCGTTTCACGCGGAGGCGGCGGGGGATCGCCCGGCCGTGGTACACCACGCCCGCCGGGCCGCGCAGCGGGCCGCCGAGCTGGCCTCGCACCGGGAGGCGGCCGCCCAGTACCAGCGCGCCCTGCGCGCCGTGACCGACGATGACCCCGCGCTCGCGGCCGGCCTGTACGACGGTCTCGGCTCGCAGCTGGCGCTCATCGATCGGTGGAGCGAGGCTGCGCTGGCCTGCGAAAGCGCCCGGGCCCGGTGGCGGCTCGCCGGTGACCAGGTGCGCGAAGCGGCCACGCTGCGCCTGCTCTCCGTGAGCATGTGGCGGTTGTGCCGCGGTCGCGAGGCCACCGAGGCGGCCGAGGCGGCGCTCGCCGTCCTGGAGCCGCTGGCTCCGAGCGCCGAGCTCGCCTGGGCGTACGCGAACCTGGCCACCCTGCGGATGCAGTCGTCGGAGCATGCGCTCGCGATCGACCTGGCGCTGCGCGCGCAGGCGATCGCCGAGCCGCTGGGAGCTCTGGATGTACTCAGCGACGCCCTGGACACGCAGGCCTGCGCCACCATGGATATGGGTGGCGATTGGGAGAGTCTCATGGGGCGCGCGTTGCAGACTGCGATCTCGGCCGATCGTCCCGGACAGGTCGGCCTGGCCTACGTGGACTTCTACGCGTGCTACTGCAACCAGCGGCGCTATCTCGAGGCCGAACCGTACTTTGTGGACGGAATCAGATACTGCGACGAGCACGACATGGCCACTTTTGGTCGGTGCCTGCGGGGGTCGCGATCCGTGGCCCTGACCCGGCTCGGGCGGTGGGACGCGGCGGCGGCCGTCTGCATGGAGCTGCTCCAGGAGCCCGGGGCTTCGCCGATCAACCGGATGGCTCCGCTGCGCAGCCTCGGGCAGATCAGACTCCGTCGGGGTGAACCCGGCGGCTGGGACTGCCTGGACGAGGCGCTCGCCGCCGCCGAGGGCACCGGTGAGGCGCCGAGGGTGATCGGCGTACGGCTGGCCCGGGCCGAGGCGTTCTGGCTCGAGGGACGTGCGGAGGAGGCCCGGGCCGAGATCGAGGCGGCCGCCGGCCTGCCTGGCGACCTCAATCCGTGGCAGCGCGGCGAGCTGGCGACCTGGCTCCGCCGGACCGGTTCCGCGCGTCCGCTGCCGAGTGGGCTGGCCGAGCCGTACCGGCGCCAGGTCGAGGGCGACTGGTCCGGCGCCGCCCGCCTGCTCGTCGGCCTGGGTTGCCCGTACGACGCCGCGCTCGCACACCTCGACTCCGGCCAGGAGGCGGCGCTGCGCCAGGCCCTGGACATCTTCGTCGAGCTGGGGGCCACGGCCGCGGTCCGCATCGCGAGAAGCAGGTCGTACAGTTCCGGCAGGTCGTGCTCGGCCGCCACCGTCGCGTAGAACTCGACTTCGTCGCGGCCGGCCTGCCGCGCCCACTCGACCTCGAGACTCTGCTTCAGCACCAGTCTCGCCGGCAGCGATACCGGTGTGCTGTAGGAGACGGTCAGGAACCGGGTCCGCGAGTTGAAGGCACCCGAGTCGCTCGCGGAGACCGCGGTGACCTCCGCGTCGATGAGGGCACCGGAGGCCCGCAGTACCGAGGTCAGCCAGGCGGCGTCCACATCGGTCACCGTGCCCCAAGGCGACTCCGGTCGGCAACCGGGTTACCGGCGGTCGAGGTTCGCGCCGGCCAACCCGTGGCGAGCGGGGCCGACCGATTCACGAAACCGTTGAGGGACAGGTAACGTGCTGCAGGTGGGCGAGTACGTGTTTGTCAGCTACAGTCGCGCCGATAGGGCCTATCTGGACAAACTCGTCGAATTTCTGGAGCACGCCGGGATCGAGGTCTGGTACGACCATGAGCTGGTCACCGGGGATACCTGGGAGCGCGAGATTCGCAAGAAGATCGACGGATGCGCCGCCTTCATAGTAATCATGACGCCAGATGCCGATCACTCCAACTGGGTCAAACGGGAGATCAACCAGGCCGAGTCAGGCGGCAAACCGATTTACCCCCTGCTGCTACGAGGCATGCCCCTGTTCCGCTTGAACGAGCTCCAATTCGATGACGTCAGTGGCGGTGGCGTGCCTGGGAGCCGCTTCGTAACCCGCCTCCGTCAGGTGCTGGCTACACCGGCGGAGCCCGCGGCCGGTGGGGAGGCGCCTCAGGCCGTGCGCCGTCCTAGCCTGTCTGCACCAACAGATTCCCAGCAGGTCGTGACGCCCCGGTTGTACCTCCGCGGTCACAACGGGCCAGTACTGGCCTTGGCGATCAGTCCGGACGGCACCTGGCTGGCATCCGGAGGCTCCGACCGGAATGTCCGTACCTGGGATGCTGCGACTGGCGCGCCTCGAGAGGTCCTCTCTGGCCATGAGGATGAAGTGCACGGTGTAGCGGTGAGCCCGGACGGCCGGTGGCTGGTGTCGGCGAGCGGCGACTGGACGCTACGAATCTGGGATGTCGCCACGAGCACAGTGCGGCAGATTCTCGCCGGCCACCTCCGCCGAGTGTGGGCCGTCGCATTCAGCCGAGACGGCTTCTGGCTGGCTTCGGCCAGCAAGGACACGAAGGTGCGAACGTGGGATTCGGCCACCGGCGCGTTACGTCGCACCCTCTCCGGTCATGCTGGCGACGTGTACTGGGTAGCGATCAGCCCGGACGGATCATGGCTGGTGTCGGTCGGCCACGACACGAAGGTGCGGGTCTGGGACGCGGCTGCCGGGACGCTTCGCCGCACGCTGTCCGAGCATGCCGGCGAGGTTTATGGAGTCGCGATCAGCCCTGACGGCACCTGGTTGGCCACGGTCAGCGAGGACACGACGGTACGGACCTGGGATGCCGCCACCGGCGTCGTGCGACACACCATGCGCGGTCACAGCGCGTGCGTGAACGGGGTCGCGATCGGGCCGGGGGGAACCTGGCTCGCCACGGCCAGCGACGACCGAACGGTGCGGATCTGGGATGCAGCAACCGGAGAGTGCCGGAGTATTCTGACTCATGCGCACGCACTGTCCGAGGTCGTGATCAGCCCCGACGGCACCTGGCTGGCCGCGGCGGGCGACGACGAAGCAGTTCCGATTTTCGCGGTCGAACTGTGAGCATCTGCCCCTTCGTCTATCGAATGACCATGCCGCCGCCATCGACCAACTGCTCGGGCCGGGCGTCGAGGTAGTGCAGGTTCGACTTTCGGACCGTAGTCGTGGATTCCGCCATATCCAGGTGAACGAGGTATAGCGTGGACTCGGAGATCATGCCAGGTCCGAGTCCCGTCTCCGCCCCAATGACCGACAGGTGCCGAAATTCGCATTCGTGCAGAGCCCAAGGACCGCCAGCAAGATGGTCAAGGAATAGGCCATCTTGGCGAATGCCACGCAAGGCCAAGCCCCCACCGTCGAGGATCACGCGGCGAAATGTCAGCATCTTGGTCTCGGATCCCTCAACCCTGAGGCCTTCCTGGCCAGTTATCCGCCCGCCGTCGAATATCGCGCCCGCCATATTGCAATTGCAGAACGCGACATCCTCAAAGTCGCAGTCCGTAAACACGGTCCCGTGGAGATCGCACTCAACGAAACGGAGCCCTTTCAGGCGCGTCTTCGTTATCATGCAACTCGGCCAGCGAAGGCCCCGAAGCTCCCGAACCCCACCCCCATCAATTACATCGTCATCGAGAACCTCTCGTCCGTTGGCGCCGAACGGCGCATCGAGGTAGCGTTCCTCGGACTCGAGAACCTTCTCGCCCCAGCGATTGAGAGCCACGCCGTAACCGTCGTGCACCAGAGTCACTATTCGTCGCTTTCCCAGATCTTTCGTGACCCGCACGATCGAGCTCTTACGCAACCACTCAATGGCACGCTCAAACGTTACTATCGCCTCGGCCACGGCAGGAACCGCGTCAAAGCCCACCAGCCGTCCCGCGAGAAGGCTAACGTCCAGATCGATGGACTCCGCGGTGATCCCGTTCTTGTGAGCCAGGTCGATCACGACCTCCGGCTCGGTCAGTTGTGTGCTGCCTTCCTCCTCGTACCATTCTGTCACCAGCTCCAAAAGCCGGTACACTTCATCTTCATCCCAGCGCAGGTCCTCCATGTCGTCGTACGCGTTGAAGAAAATCTCACCCAGGTCGCGTGGCACCTTATACCCCGCAGAGGACAGCTCCTCGACCAGCCGGGCAATGACAAAGCGCGTCTCCCGGGCGATCCGTGAGTTCTCATACGCCAGTTCGAACTCGCCCAGTCGCATCTCCGCGTAATTCTGCAGACTCGCCCGCGCAACCTCGATAGCGGGTGTTGCCAGCGAGGTGCCAGCATGCGTTTCAAGAGCTATTTCGGATATCGATTTGTACAGTGAGGAACGCAGGCCTAATGGGCCATCCTTCAACACCTGGCCCCGGCGCGGCGCGCTCTGCTGATGAATCACCCATAGCATCGCCTGCAGATGCAACAAGCCAATCGATCGATCGTCGACACGAGCCTTTCGCCAGAGTGCCAGAATACGCTCGACCGTGTCGTCACTGAATGAGAATCCGGCGGCCTTTGCCGGCGAGGCGACGATCTCGAACTCGGCTTCTGGACTCACCGGTTGCACACGAAGCCACGTCCAGAGCGACCGGCTGAGGTCGGACTCGAGTACATCGAGCTCTTCCTTGAATTCGCTGCGCAGAGAAAGGATCTGACGAAAGGGCAACTCTCGCGCCGCGAACGCGACCGTCGCCACAAATCTCTGGCCCAGCGAGGGATCTAGTCGCATGAGCTCCTCGAGCTGGTCGAACAGGATGACGAGCCGGCCGCCGAACCTATCCGCCAGGTTCCCTAGGTCGGTCTCTGGATCGTCATCCGATTCGTGCACGATATCGCTTTCGATGAGCGCGCGTCGGATTGCGGCATGATAGTACTCGACCGCGGCATCACCAGACACATCTGCCCAACTTCGAACGATGGCCACGGTGAGCCCTCGCTTGGTAAGGGCCGGGCGCAGGCCGGCCATGAGTAGGGACGACTTTCCGGTGCCGCTCGGTGCGGTGACCTCCACGACCTTTCGCGTCAGCGTGGCGTTCACCAGGCGCTCGATGTCGGCACTCCGCCCGTATAGCAAGGCCTGATTGTTCTCATCGAGCGGCACCGGCCCCGGATAGACGTCACGAATCACGATTTGCCTCCCCGGACTCGAGAATTGGTATCGCTGGCGATCCGGTGCAGGACGCGGGCGAGCTTTTCGAAGTCGCCAGATGCCCGACTGATTCCGAGTCCATCGAGCAGGCGTGCTCGGTCACGATCGAACTCGCGGCTCACGGCCAATGCGTTTGGTAAACCGGTACCCTTGATGAGTGCCCGACACACGTGCAGGAAGAGCTGCATCCTGACGCTCCAGTCAGCCAGGCGCTGCCCTGCGATCAGCCAAAATCGATCGGGGTGGTCAAGTTGCGCCGTTATCGCGCCGGGGAGTCCCTGATCGATCGCGCTGTCATCGGCATTGGACCCTTGACGCGCGCCGTACGCCCATTCGTCGATGTGTGTGATCTGCAGGACGTCTATCTCGGCCAGTGCGGGCGCGTGATGCACCCTCCGCGGCTGCGCGGCGTCTCTGGTGCGCACCCGCGTGAACATCCGCTCGCCCCTGGCCGGAATCCCGTCGACTGAGGACGATGACTTCGTGACGAGCCCCGGATTTTCGTCGACGTTCGGGTTCAGCTCGTGCAGCGGAGAACCATTGACCTTAAGTACCAGAGGTCCCTCCAAGTTGGGTGTATCGAGCATCTTGGTGACGTCGTCGAGCCACCGCCAGCCTTCCCCCTCGGGAACCGTCAGCAATTCGCGAAGGCGTTCCGTGGAGCCGGATACCTCTTTCGCCGTGAGGACGCGAAATCTACCCACCATCCATTGCAGGCGGCCACGGCCGCGCTCAGTGCCGGCGACGCTCACCACCGGAAAGGCGACGTGATACATGGAGCGTCTCGGGGCGCGGGCCAATGCGAGCGCCCGCTCGATTTCAAGATCAAATGTGGTGCTTATAGCGATCGGGAAGGGGAATGGGTTGGCCATATCCTGACGGCGTTTCTCCCACTCAGCGAATTGCGCATGTAGCACCGCGGCCAGCGCCCCGTGAAATCCCTCGCGTACCGTTTGTGGATCGACGTGCGCAAAGCCCCGCTCGATGCTGTGCACGACTGCCTCCCGGAACTCCTGAAGGCTCCCTCGCTCAATGGTGCTCGTCGGCTCAAGATGTCGAATCGGTCGGTCATTGCTGGTGCCTACCAACGAGACCTGCAGCGCAAATTCGTCAACGCGGGGGTAACACGGGCTGTCGAAGACAGCGGTGTGCCAGAAGAGGTCCGTGAGCCACTCAACCCAGGAGCCTTGCAGGAGCTCTCCCTCCCGCAGTCCTTCGAGCATGCTTGATAGTCGCATCCTGATGGAAGTAGCGCCGAGAAGATAGGCAGTCATGTCGTCGTGCGGCAGTTCGGTGAACTTCTTGACAGCGTCGATTGACACCTGCAGCGCTGCGGATAATTCACGAAGCGCCTCGCCGCTGACTGCCACCGCGTGAAACAACCAGTCAGTTACCGGTACGGGGGTTTCCTTCCACGTACATGCGTAGACCGTTGTCGCTTGGTAGGCAGACTCAAACAAGGCCAGCTGCAAGGCGATAAGAATCTCTTGGGTGTCATCGTTCTTGTCACGCTCAATTACGGTGCGGCCGAGTACCCGACCGCGCTTGACCTCAAGAAAGAACCTTCGGCGTCGCTCATCGCCGTTGCGCGATATCGCGGCTTCGAGCTCACAGAGATAGATATGCTGGCTCAGCCCAGCGGGTCCACGAGGTGTGGTTGATTCCCCCGCGTCCAGGCACTCTGGGCCGAGAACGGGCGTGATCTGGAGCTCGTTGTCCAGAACCGCGCTTCGCAGTCCGCTGCGAGTCCATTGCTCGAAAGACTCGTGCCGCGCCTGATGCAGGTCAATGATCACTGTCGGCTCAGTCAGCAGGTTGGGCTCAACTCGATCCCTCTTCTGCAGTCGTACGTTCTCCGTCGTCATCTCGTGGCCTGCCCATCCTCGGCGCCGAAGGCCCCCACCATCGCTGCAACTACCGACTCCTGGCCGCGACGTAATTCGAAGCCGGTCTCGGTGACCGACTCGGGGAACACGACTCGAAACATTGCGGCGTTCGACTCGACCTGCACGTCCGGCTCTGGCGCGAGTTCGACCCGGGCCGCGGTATCACCAGCGGGGACGAGCAACGCAGGAGAAGCCAGTCGCACGGCCGTGCTGGACGCGTTGTAAACGATCACCTGAGCCGCCGCCGGAAGCTCTGACCGCCAATCATGCAGTGACATACGTGCTTGTGGCTCGTGACCAACGGAGAGCCCTAGGAAAGCGCTGATATGATCTAGTAGAATGTCGATGTAACCCGCGTCGGCGCATAGCATTGCCAAGAAAGCCACTGAACCCGGCAGTCGAGGATTGAGGGCGGTGAAGTACAACGTCTTTCCGTCGAGCAGAAAGTCCACGCCAAAGGCTCCAATATAGTTCTGTTCAGCCAGCCATCTACCGACGGTTCTCGCGACCGCGTCAACGTTGTCGATCACCGGCCGGGGAAGTTCACCGAATCTCGCAAAATCGTTGCCACAGTATCCGAACCTCCGTTTTGTACACATTGGTATTCCAATAAGCTGAACGGAACCAGGCTGGAGGGTTACTGTGCCATCGGGAAAAATGCAGCCCGTCACATTCAAAGGAGTTGCCCGGTCGAAGAACGGTGCCACCGAGATGATGGCGTCGGGTTGTGCGAGCCAGCCTCCGTCGAACTCATCCGGCCGTTCCACGAGCAAGAATCCGACGCCACCGGAGGTCTGCGATGCTCGAAGAACGCTGGCGCCGTTCTCCAGATACGAGTTGAGGATCTGCCGGTGCTCCTCGGCGACGTAGGTCCAGGGCAGCGTGCGTACGCCAACCTTGCGGAGCTGTGTCTCCACCCACGGCTTGTGTTCGAAGCCGGCCTGTCTGTCTCTGAACTGACCGAGATACTCAGCCGTTTCGAGGCTGGCGAAATGAATTGCCGACAAGAACCGTGATGGACGATATGCGACCAGTACGCTCTGTGAGTTGAGGGCCGCCAGCATGGTGCGCCGCAGTTCGCCGACAACTGGTCGCGTGTCGAGATCGATATCATATGTGTCGAGGTCGACACGGGAGCAGGTCAGGCTCTCCAGCGTCTCGTCGTCCGCCAGCTTGGCGGCACCCAACGGAGCGGTAATGGCAAAGCTGCTCTCGAATTGTGGTAGCGGCAAGAGGGTGGCGGCGTCGTCACCACGGACGCCAAACCAGACCAAGCTGCGATCACCGATCGCGCGCTCGACGACGACAAGCCGTTGATTTCTATTCATCGCGACGGCCTTGACCGGGTTCCCGTATGGTGGCGCTGGCCGCCACGCTCGCCAGCCGGTGTCTGTCGGCGCGCGGCGCAACCATCCGAGGACATGTCACTCAACGTCGATCCTTTCCAAGAACGCTAGCGAGGTCGGTGGCGACCTGCGGTCGGCCTGCGCCCATGGTGCTGCACTGAGGCTAAGGTTCGGGAGCGAACCGTGGCCACACTCCCCGCGAATGATTGACTCGCGGTTGTGTCAGCATGAACCGATGTGTGAGGCACGCCGCCCGACTGGATCGCGTTCGGTCGCCGTTCGGTGTCCAGTCGTAACGTTACGACCCATTGCTGCTCAGCCTTACTGCGCCTCGATCCAGGCTCGCGCAGGGCATTGATGGAGAGATGCAGCATCGAGTGCGCCGAATTGAGGACTTTGAGCGCCATCTCGCGAAGGTAACGACCGGGGTTGTCATTACCTAAGCGTCAACGAGTTCTATGACGATACGGTGGTGTTTGGGGGGTGAACACGAGCGCTGGCCTGCTGCAATCACGCAGGCGGGACCAGGAGTGGGTGACACCGGCTCGGGGCCGAGGTGGGTCGGTCCGAAAGACTGCTTGTTTTGACCATTCGACGCCGGAATAGTGACGAATGAGCTCGCGCGGGTGCCGGCCTGCGCGCATCTCGTCGCGTGCGCTGCGGAACAGTGAGACGACAGCCCGGCTCAGTTCGGTGCGCTGTCCAACGGGCCGGCGGCGGAGGACGGCTTCACGGAAGGGGCTCCGCTCGATGGGTTGCGACCTTGGCCCGGTGGGCTGAGCCGGCTACCCGTACGCCTGATTCCGCGACAGAGCCGCACTGGGAAGGCTGGGCAGTCGTAGCGGTGCCGGCGACGGGGCCGCCGGGGTGATGCGGGAGCTGGCGATGACCGACGCGGTGGGCCGGCGCGGCACTGCGCGGGTTGGCACACGGTGGGTTGCCGTCCTGTTTGCCATTGCCGTTCTCGGCCTGGGTGCATGGGGGTTGTGGCTGCACCTTCGCCCGATGGCGGGTCTCGACCCGGTGCATCGCTGGCTCGACCTTGCCTACGATGACCTGCAGCTTTTCGTACTCAGCTCCACCCCGCTGACTGGTGGGCCGTATCCGTGGCAGCTCGAGGTCGCCCGCTTCGGTGCGCCCCTGGTGACCGCGTATGCGGTGGTTGAAGCCGTGCTCGTCCTGCTCGGCGAGCGCCTGGCCCGACGCGGGCTTCGCCGGCGTCAGGGACACACGATCGTGATCGGCGACAGTGTGGCCGCCCATGCCATCGCGCGCGGGTTGACCGAGCGGAACCGTTCCGGCGTCGTGCTGGCCGCGAGCGGAGACCCGGAAACCCTGCTGGCGCATGGCCTCAGGGGCGCCGCCGCGATCTACGCGTGCGAGTCGGAGGCGAACGAACGCGGCATCAACGTCGCCACCGTACTTGCCGCCGTGGCCCTGCGCCCAGGCGGCCACCTGCGCGCCTACGCACAGGTGAGTGATCCGGCGCTGGCGCTGACCTTGCGCGCCCGCCGGCTTGGTCTGGCGCAGGTGGAGAAGAGCAGGCTTGACTTCTTCAACGTCGATGAGGTTGCCGCGCGCCTGGTCGTCGAGTCGACCGACTTCGCCACTCACACAACCCCACGGATACTCATCGTTGGCTTCAGCACGTTCGGCCGGGCCGTCCTCATCGAGTTCGCTCGCCATTGGCGACTGCGCTCGCCGCAGCGGGGACCGCGGGCCGAGGTGACCGTCGTCGACGCCCGCGCCCGTGCGGCCGTGGCCGAGGCCCGGTCCCAATGGCCCTTCGTGGACGGCCTGTGCGACATCAGCGTGGTCGAGGGTGGTGTGGATGAGGCTTTGGCGGCCGGCACGGCCGCAACGCCGACCACGACGTACATCTGCGAGGACGACGAGCAACGCGCGTTGCGCACCGCACTGGGCGCTTCGATGCTGTGGCGCGGCGGCCCGCGTTCCCTGGTCGTGCGCCTTGACATCATGTCGCGGCTGGGCAGCGCATTTCACGGCGACGGCACAACCGCGCCGCAACAGCGGGTCCTGGACGACCTCGGCGGGCGACTGCTCCTGGTCGGCGTGACCGAAATGGCCGCGGACACGGTGAGCGTCATCCAGCAGGACCTCGTCGAGCGCCTCGCCCAAGCGATCCATGAGCAATACCTGCTGAGCCAACTCGCGGTGGGGCGGCACATCGGCGACCGCCCGGCGATGGCTCTGTGGCGTGATCTCTCAGACGAGCTCAGGAACGCCAATCGCGCTCAAGCCGGCGACATCGGCCCCAAGCTGCGCATCATCGACTGTACGGTCGCGCCCTACCGCGGCGACCAGGCGCCATTTACCTTCCGGGCGGCGGAGGTCGAGACGCTGGCCGAACGCGAACACGACCGTTGGGTCGAGGACCGCTACCACGGCGGGTGGCGTTATGCAGCCCAGGCGAGCGAGGTCAAACGGCTCAGTCCGGCAATGCTGGACTGGGCGCGCCTGCCCAACGACGAGCGCGACAAGGACCGTCATGCGGTCCGCGCCATGCCCGTTGTGCTGGCCGACCTCGGGCTTCGTATCGTCAGACTCGCGGTCGACCCGGCAGACATGGGCTCTGAGGAGCATGACTGATCCTGTTAACCTGGATGCTGTGCGGCTGAACAGCGATCTGATCGACCGGCTCGCGCACGTTATCCACGACAGGTATGCTGCCCGCCGTCAGCAGGGCGCGAGCGCCCTCTCGTGGTCCGATGTGGACGAAGATCGGCGCAACGCTGCGCGCGGCCAGGCGCGCGACATCCCGGCCAAGCTGGCCGCCATCGGCTGCATCATCAGATCCCAGCGCGATGACGCATTCACGTTCACGGCGGTGGAACTTGAACACCTAGCCCGCCGGGAACACCGGCGCTGGTGCGCCGAACGCACGGCGTCGGGCTGGACCTACGGTGCGGTCCGCGACACCACCGCTCGACGGCACCCCAGTCTGGTGCCGTGGGAACAGTTGAGCGCCTTGGAGAAGGACAAGGACCGCGACGCCGTACGCGACATCCCCGCCGTTCTCGGGCACGTCGGACTGGGCATCAGTCGTGGCGTCACGGCCAGATGGCAGCCCTGACTGCCCGGGGTAAGCAGTAGCCGAGCCCGGGATCGGTGCGCAGGTGGTGTGACGGCGAGGCTGGGTGCCGGCCTGCGCGCGTGGCGGTGGACCGTAGCGCGGGGTGATTGAGGTCTAGCCGGTTCCGGCACCGTCGAGCAGCTCCGCGCGCCACCCGGCGAACCGGTGACGCAGACCGTCGAGCTCCGCGCCGACCAGCCCATACGGCGCGAAGTCGTCGGCGTCGAGCAGCTGGGCCTGCGCGAGCGCGTCCGCGAAGACGCTTCGGTCGAAGGTGATATCTGCTTTCTCGGCGAGCTGCAGCAGCGCCCGCCGGTCGTAGCGACCCGACTGCAGGACTGCGTCGATGTCGATGAAGTCACGGGCCAGGGCCCGCTCGTAGAGCGCGCCCATCTTGTTGGAGACCGCATCGTCGGGGTGCAGGACCGGCCCGATCGAGATCCGGACCGGCTCGTTGGCGCGCATGTCCACACCGAGTTCGACCTTCGCGGTCTGCGCGCCGTCGGAGACGGTTAGCCGGGTGAAGGTGTCGTGGCGGCGTTCGGCCTGCACGCTCAGGCCGGCGGCGAGGTAGGCGTCGACAATGGCGCCGGCCGCGGTCTCGAACTCGCCCCGGCGCTCCCACACCGTGAACAGGTCGATGTCCTCACTGGGACGCTGCAGGAAGCCGGCCGCCTGCACCGCGTAGCCGCCGGCGAGCGCGAAGCCGTACCGCGCCGCGGCGTCGAGGCCGATGCGGGCCAGGCCCTGGTGGAAGGCGTCCACGCTAGGCCGCCTGAGCGCGCAGGGCGGCCAGCTCCGGGAAGCGGCCTTCCCACAGCCGCCGCACCGGCGCCGGCAACCAGAGGGTGGGCCACAGCTGCACCAGCAACCGCCCGTCGATCCAGGTACGAAGATCGTCGGCGGAGTTGGCTTCGTTGAGGACGGTCCGGTACATCGAGGCGAGCCGCGCCGGCTTGTCGAGGTCGTAGCTCGCGCGGCCGGACCAGTCCAGGTGCGCCGGCAGGGTCACCGTCCCCGCCGTCGGGCCGCGCAGGTCGTCGAGCCGCTCCGCGACCACGTACGGCTTGCGGGCACTGTAGCTGGCGTACCCGGCCGGCGGCCGGCTCGGCGCCTTACGCCGGCTGGTATTGGTGGCCCGGCGCACCTCGGGGTGCAGGGCTTGGCGGATCGTCTCCCGGCTGTATCCGGTCACCCGCTGGATGTCGACCGGGCGCCAGCCGCGCGCGTGGAACTCGCGGAGCTGGGCGTCGCGCCGCATCAACGCCGCGTCCTTGGACGCCTCGTAGCCGCTGACCACGTCGCGCAGTGTCTCCTCGGTGAACTGCGCCATGCCAAAGCCTAGCACGTTAGGCCCAGCATGCCAGGCCGGCCCGGCCCAAGTCCCGGCCTTTCCCCGGCCCCCGGCCACCGACTGCTGGCCTGGTGCGGGCCAGTCCCGAACTGGAGCGCGGTGCGCCAGCCACCGTAGGGACAGCCCTACCCCGTGGCCGAGGTCGCCGCAACTGCCTACCGCAGGTCGACGATTCGGTCGAAGGCCAGGCCACTGGAGCCCTCGCCGCGGCCGGTCTGCTTGCGGGCGCCCAGCCACACCCATACCCGCCCGTCGCGCCACCGCGTGCGCTGGTACGCCCGGGTCACCCGGACGCCGGCGCGGGGCACCTCCTCCTCGTGCAGGTAGTACGGGGCCGGGGGACCGGCGGGGTCGTCGAGGCCCTGGCGGAGCAGCCAGGTTCGGGGGCGGATCGGGTTCTCCTCGGTGTCTCCGTCGATGAGGCGCAGCATCGCCGCGCGCTGCAACTGGATCTCCCGGGTGTCGCCGTCGCGGTGCACCGGGATCATGGGGATCCACTGCTCGGGCACCGAGCTCATCACCTGGTAGCGGATGTGCGCGTCCTCGGCCGCCGGTGGTGGCGTCGGTGGGGCGCCGTGCACCTGCTGGTAGCGGCGCAGGAACCACCCGCGGGTGTCGCGGGCGGCCTCCGCCCCGAACGCGGGCGGGCCGGAAGGGAGCGGGATCGTCTTCTCGATGCCCCACACCATGTTCGCCATCTCGTCGCGGGTGAACGTGATGTCGTCCAGCGGCCGGCCTTCGAGCACCTTCTGGGCGGCGGGCAGGATCGCCAGACTGAGGTCGGCGCTGCGGTGCTCGGCGCCGGCCACGCTCATGAGGTACATGGCCCAGCGCTGCCAGTCGGCGTCCTCGCCGCGTCCGGCCGCCTCCACCCAGGTGCGCTCGCCAAAGACATTGGTGACCGCGAGCCCTCTGACCGTGGTGATGCTCCCGGCCGGTACCACGACCGGGACTCCGAACCAGTCGTTGGCGTAGACCAGACCGAACTCGATGAGCAGCAGCTTGGCCAGGTCGGTGGTGTCCGGCTTCACGTCGCCGAAGTTGGTCCGGTTGTCCTCGAACGCCCACCACCGCGTGTTCGGCATGCCGTTGAACGTGATGGTCGTCGGCAGGGCGCTGAACGTCTGGGTGACCGGCGCCTCGGCCAGTGGCAGCGCCGGGTCGAGCGCCGACCGGGACGTCTCGACGTCGAGGTTGTACCAGTCAAGGTGACCGTGGTAGTACTCCTGCGCCCGCAGCACCTTCGGCGGCGAGCCGGTGCCGGCGGGCGCCGCGCAGCCGAACTGGTACTCCAGCCGGTCCGGTTCCCAGGCCGACGGCTGGGTCGGCTGATAGATGAGCTGGTCGAACCAGGCGGTGAAGCGCAGGCCGAGGGCGTCGACGGTGGCTTTCTGCCCGGCGACCGCGGCGACCCCGTCCGACGCGGCGCCGCCGCCGGCCAGATGCGCATAGAGCCCGTACCCGTCCATGAGTCGGCCGGCGGCGGCGGCGAAGGCCGACCAGGCCTGGGCATGGGCGGTGATCGGGGCCTGCGCGGGGTCGGTTGGATCGGCGGCCTTGACCGGGTATGCCAGCAGGTATCCGGCGCGGGCGGCGGCCCCGAGCGAACCGATGAGCTTGAGCCAGTAGCGTCCCATCAGGACCCGCAGGTCGAGCGTCATCTGGGCCGGCAGCTGCTCGACCCGGGCCTCGAGCGGGGTGGCGTCGTCGAACGGCTCGACCGCGAGCGCCCGAGCCGGATCGCCCGGCCGGTACTGGCGGATCCTGGTGGTCTCGAACTGGATCTTCGCGGTGATCGGCGAACCGGCGTCGTCCCCGCGGAACTCGCCGATCTGCCACTGTCGCGTGAGCATCCACAGTGGATCGCGAACCTCGGCGCGTAGGGCCCGGTCGAAGGCTTCGGCCCGCGGCCGGCCCTCCAGGCGGTTCCAGAAGGTCACGCCGGGTCGGGACCGGGTGGCCAGCACTGTTCCCAGCAATTCGGTGATGTACTTCTCGGCCATCTCAGGTCTCCCGCAGCCGGAGGTGGTTGTTCTGCGACAGGTCGGCCGCGATGGTGAGCTGGCGCGCCTGGCTGGCCAACATGGTCGCCGGCAGGAACCAGGCGTAGGGCAGGGTGTCGACGTGATGCGGCTCAAGCGCTCGGAGCTTGGCCAGGTCCAGGGTCTCGTTGAGCGCATCGACCAGATCGGCCCACTGCCAGCCGCCGCGGAACTGTGACGGGGTCACCAGCAGCATGGTCTGTGGCGCCTCGGTATTGGGCCGGTCGAAATGGAACGTGAGGCCGGTGTCGGCGTCGCTGCCCGGGATCACCTCCGACCACTCGTCCAGCAGCAGCCCGCACAACGGCTGGCTCGGGTCGAACGGCGCGGCGAAATGAGCCGTGTAGAGCAGCCGGTCCTCGGTCACCGCCGGCTCCGCCGGGAACTGCAGACCCAGCCACTGCTCCCCGGTGACGTGGGGCACCTGCAGGGCGTCGAGAACCGGCTCGGTCCCGGTGAACACCTCGGCCAACAGTTGGGTCTGCTCCCAGGCGGCCATCGGATCCCTTACCCGGGCCACCCCGTGCAGCCACGTGTCGACGGGGAAGTCCACTGTGGTCTTGAGGTAGCTGAAGATCTCGCCGGTCCGGCTCGCGTTGTAGGCCTCGGTCAGCCCGGCCGCGTGGGCCGGGTCGACGGTGAACCGGGGCACCACCCGGAACTCATCCGAGAGCAGGGCTTTGGCGGCCGAGACGAGTGCGGTCACCTGCTCCCGGGCGGTGCCGGCCGTCGCGGCCTTGCTGATCAGATCCTGGGCGGTGTCCAGGCGGCGCGCCGCCGCGGCCCGCACGGTCGCCGCCACCGAGCGGATCTCGGCGAGGAGCGTGATGAGCCCGTCCTCCGCGCCGGTCAGGGCGAACTCGGTGACGTCGACGGCCGTGATCGGCAGCTGGGCCAGGACGTCGGTGCGCAGCCCGGAGACGGTGGTCCGGGTGGAGGCGACCAGATCGATAAACCCCTGCCGCCGGTTCTGGAACGCGATGAGGGTGGTGGCCTGCAACGCGGCCAGATAGCCGGCCGGAGTCGCCGGCCGGGGATCCATGGCGACGCTGGCGATGGCCCGTTCGGCCTGGCCGAGCAGGCGGAAGCGTTCCGCGTCGCCGGCGCTCGGCGGCAGCGCGTTGGAGCGGGCCACGCGATCGGCGAACTCGGCGATCCGGGCGTCCCAGCGGTCGACCCGGTCGGCGCAGGTGTCGATGATCGCCGCGTAGCCGGCGCGGATGCCGTCGTGCGCGAATCCCCATCCGGTCTGCGGCAGAGCGAAGGTGGCGGCCCGGCGCAGGAGCCCGGTGACTGCGCCGGCGTGGGCGTCGACGCCGCTCAGCAACGCCTCGCGGTTGGCCACCGGGTCTGCGAGGACACCGTCGAGGCTGGCGACGAACGCGGCCAGGTCGTCGCGGAGCTGGGTCAGACCGGTCACCACCGGCGTGAGTTGCGCCGCATCGAGGTGGGGTGCGTCGTCCTGGCTGGCCTGAGCGTGTTCGGTGAGGCTCAGGTCGGACCCGGTGAGCGGTCTCGACGCGGTCAGCAGCCGGCGCACCGCCCGCAGCAGCGGGAGGATCTCGAAGACGCTGACCGGCACGCGGCCGGCGTCAAAGTAGCCGATCGCCATCGGGGCATCCGGGCGCGGCGACGCGTGCCCGCGGACGTGGCCGGTGACCCGATCGTCCAGTTCGGACATGGCCTGTTCGTGGTCGTCGCGCACGACCGCCAGCAGGTCGACGGGTTGCAGCTCGAGGTCGCGCAGGGTGACCGTGGTGGTCGCCGGCGCGCCGGTCGCGGCGTCCCGGTAGGAGACGACGCAGCCGACACTGGCCAGCGGTGGCAGCACCCGAGCGAGCCAGTCGTTGACCGCCGGCTCCGCGAGGGCGCGCGGGGTCATGGCGAGTCCGGCAACCGGAGAGGTGGTCGGAGCGTCCGGCCGCAGGTGCAATGCGACCCGGTTGGTCAGGCCGACGCCGGACAGGGGAGTGCGGATGATGTCGGGCTCGGGTGGGAACCGTCCGTGCGCGTAGGCGTCGTAGGTCGAGGCGACCCGGTCGTAGTTGCCGATGACCGC
This sequence comes from uncultured Actinomycetota bacterium, assembly GCA_963753485.1. GTDB lineage: Bacteria > Actinomycetota > Actinomycetes > Mycobacteriales > Micromonosporaceae > CAWDLX01. Next base: position 525,742 of record CAVWCL010000003.1, read on the forward strand.
CTGGTAGACGCCCTCGGCCAGAGCGAGGTCGGCGACGGCGTCGTGGGTGTCGAGCAGCCGGGCCGCCTCGGCGGTGATGGCGGCCGCCTCGGCCGGCGTAGCCGGCGGCAGGACCGCCTCCTTGCCGAACGGGTACGCCGTCGTGCCGGTCGACTTCAGATGCTCCACCAGCGCCAGCCCGTCGACGACGTTGCGGGCCTCGATCGCCTCGATCGGTACGCCCTCGGGCGTCCTGGTCGAGGACATCCGGTCGGCCCGCAACGGGAACGCCTTGCGCAGCTTGTAGATGAACTTGTCGACCTCGATCGGGCCGTGCCGGTCGTGCAGGCCCCGTTCCAACTGGTAGCCGAGCAGGTCCGACAGGCTCTGGCCGGCCCGGATGCCCTCCAGCGCGGCGAGCGCGGTGCGTACCCGCCCAGAGGTGAGGTTGACCGCGAGCAGGTCGCGCTGGGCGCTGTCGGCGTTTGACAGGTAGCCGTTGCGCAGCACCGCGGCCGCGACGGCGTGGTTGGCCGACGGCGCGTGCACATAGCCCTGGTTGCCGCTGTCGGTCATCAGGGGTTGCTCGCCTCGCCGGTTGAACTGCTTCACCAGCTCCGGATCGGTCAATCGTTTCGGCGTGCGGATCGCGTGCTCGGGCCGCAGGTCCTCCAGCCAGGCGTAGGCGCCGAGGTGCACGCCGCTCGTCGGCGCCGGCGTGTGCAATCCCCGCATCAGGGCGAGCTGGTGGTGCACGAGGCCCAGCAGCCAGGCGTCCAGCCGGTAGCCGACTGTGTCAACGTGGTCGGCGAAGGCCCGCTCCAGCTGCGCCGTCGGCCGGTCGACCAGCGCGTCGACCGCGGCCAGCTGGTCGCGCAGCTCCACCCCCTCGACCAGGGTGGCCACGTTCGAGCCGATGTACTCTCCGACGCTGACGGTCATGGTGCCGGTGATCGGCTGCGACACCACATACAGCGGCTGATAGCGGCTCTCGCTGACCAGGGTGTCACCGCGGATGTGGATGAACGGATCGTCGGCCTTGGCCCGGACCGCCTGCTCGGCGGAGTAGAGCCCCCGGGCCACGTGCAGCCGCACACTGACGTCGTGGTAGCTCAGCTGGAGCGCATGGCGCAGCAACAGGTAGAGCAACGCCTTCGGCGGCCGGTCGTCGAGGAAGCCGTCCTGACGATAGAGCGCGTCGTGGCTGATCCGGGCGGCGTCGGCGAGCCAGCGCAGATAGTTGCGGTGGTCGGCAGTGTACTCCCGTACCGGGGCGCTCTCGGAGAGCGGGCGGTCGTCGATGACCGGCCCGGTGAGCAGGTTGTGCTTACCGGCGTAGACCTTGTCCAGCAGCGGCGGATGCTGCTCGCCCTTGGCGTCGGTGAACGGACCGGCGCCGAGCCGGTTGAGCAGGTCGCGGGCCATGACCCGCTCGACGCCGACGACGAGCTCTTCGACGACGCCACCGAGCCCCTGCAGGCTGAGCCGGTTGAACAGGGTGGCCAGGCTCTCAGCCCGCCGCTGGGTCCACTCCACCGACCCCGGGTGCAGCCCCACGATGTCCAGCAACGCCTGGTGCGGATCGCCCGACCCGCCGACCCGGGAGACCGCCGCCACCAGCGCCGCCCAGTCGGCGTAGACCGCGCGCAGCAGGTGGTAGAGACCGCGCAGGTACGCCGAGCGGGCGCCACTCATACCCAGCAGCGCGTGCCGGTCGGCCACCGGCTCGTCCAGCCACCGCATCCGGGAGAAGGCCGTCGTCGGCAGGATGCCGTAGGGCTGGTTGCCGATACGCAGCGTCGGGACACTGCCCGCCGCCACCACGTAACGGTGCATGAAGTCTCGCGTATAGGCGATCGTCTCGGCGTCGAAGACCGGCGCGAGCAGCGTCTCCATCCAGTAGCCGAGGGTGGCCGGGAAGAGCGCCCGGTTCATCGCCCGGGCGGTCGCCTGGTCGCCGCCGCCGGCACCGGCGGTGTGGGCGAAGAAGGTCTGCGCGACGCCGAGCTGCTCGGCCAGCCACTGCCCGTCGCGTTTGGCGTCCCAGTCGGCGGTGGGCAGGTACTGCGGCGTCGTCCGGTCGAACGAGGCGTCGGGGTCGTCACCGCGGCCGTGTCCCGACCCGACCTCCTCGGTGTTGTTGGTCGGCGTGCCCACCGGCACCAGCGCGAGACCCTTGCGGCCGCGCGAATGGTTGGTCAGCAACGACTCCAGGGCCACCTGCTCGGCCTGCGGATCACCAGCGAGACGGACGCCGAGCACGAGCACCCGGTCGAAGCCTCCACGGGCTTGGATCTTGGTCAATGGGATCCGCATCGCCATGCCGACGCTGACCGCGGCGTCGAAGTCGGCGACCCAGCGCAGCGCGGGCGGGATGACGAGATCGCCGCCGTCGTGGTGTAGCTGGTCGGCGCCGGTGGCGCTCGGATCGGGGCCGGCCGTGAGCTCGGGGGGCACCGGGTTGCCCACGACCACCACCGGATCGCCGCCGCCACCGGGGTATCCAATGAAGACGAACCGCTGCGGCAGCATGGTGATCCGGGCCGGCTGCGACCACGCGGTCGCCCGCGTCGCCACGCTCGGGAAGGCCGGCATCGTCGGGTCGCCGGCGGTCGCCGGCTTCGCCTCCGGGTTGGTCGGCTGGTAGCTGTCGACGATCCACCCGGCCCGGCCGGACCCGTGCGCCTCAACCAGCGTTCGCCAGGCCGCACGCTGCGCAGTCTCATCGTCGCCGGAGCGCCACAGCATGGTCCAGAAGCGCTGGGCATTGCCGACCTCGGTCTCGGTCAGCACCGGGTCGAAGGTGTCCAGCAGAAGATCGTCGGGGTAGATGCGCAGCCGCAACTCCGTGTCGAAGAACCGGGTCTCCAGACGGACCGGGAACAGGAGGACCGGAATGGTGTCGGTGAGCTGCTCGACCGCCTGGCGGGGATCGGGCGCCGCCGGGCGGCCACCAGCCGCCAGTCGGTTGTCAGGGTTGAGTCTGGCCATCGCTTACCCCGGCAGCATCTCGGACGCGTGCACCCCGACCAGGACCGGCACCTGGAACAGGATGTAGGCCAGGGTGGCCGCGTGCATGGCGTGGCTCCAGGCCACGTGGACGTCGTCGTCGTGTTGGGGCTTCTTCTCGCTGTCCGTACCGGTCGGATCGTGCAGGGTGAACGAGGCAGGGCTGGTGGCGATGGCGAGATTCGCGCCGGGCGCCACCGCTGGCAGATCCGGCCAGGAGAGGTCGTTCCAGGTCTGCAGCGTTGGTTGCTTGTCGGTGTCCAGACCGAGCCGTGGTTCGCCGGGCCGTTCCTTGATGACGAAGAACCAGCCCGGGTCATCGGGCTTGTCCGGCGTCTCTCCCTTCGCCTTGGCGGCCGTCAGATCGAAGCCGAACAGGTAGATGTCGGGGTCGATCTTCGCCTCGTAGAGCGGGGTGAGCACCTTGTCCCGCGGTGGCTTCTCCTCCTCGGGACCGGTCAGCTCGACGAACCGGCGCTCCCGGGTCTTGTCGATCTTTCCGTCCTTGAGCTGCCAGGCTGCCCGGTGGGCGTAGATGACCGCGGTCGGATAGCGCTTGAGCAGCTCGCCGCGGATGACCAGGACCAGCTCGTCCTCCTGCTCGCCGCCGGTCTCGCGGTTGTCGTGGGTGCCCAGGGCTGAGGTCACCGCCCAGTGGTGCAGCGGTGGGATGTCGCGCAGCTTCTCCCGCAGCGCCTCCGGCGCGAGACCGCTCGGGTCGAAGAAGCCGCGTACGTCCCAGAACTGGCGAAACGGGGTGCCGCGCTGATCGGTCGGGTACTCCCGCCACAGCAGCTCGCGGGCGAACTCGTGATTGATGCCGACCATATAGGACTCGATGAACCGCTGGTTGACCTCGAGCAGGGTGACGGTGTTGTTCTCGATGAGGTTGACGTTGGGCAGGAACAGCTCGGTGCCCAGGTTCTTCAGTGGTTCGTACATGGGCAGGTCGATCACGGGGTACGCCATCGGCTCGACGAAGTCCGGCCCGATCTCTGCCCGTACCCGGGCCGGCAGGCTGATCTGAGCCATCACCCGCCGGCGCACCGTCTGCTCCGGGCGCAGCGAAGCCAGCGCAATGGCCGCGAGCGCCGGCAGGTCGAGGCGGGCCCGGGCCGGCGGCGCGCCGGCGTCAACGGCCGCCTCATGCAGGGCGAAGCTCTCCCGCAGCGCCTGCTTGAGTCGAGCCGCCTGCGGGCTGTCGGGTCCGGTGTGGACAGTCACGGCGGCGCCGAGCTCGGCGACGGCGTAGCCGGCCGCCCCGGGCAGGGCGTCGACCGCGGCGACCGTCTGCTGATCGTCGCGAACGGCGGCCGAGCGCGACAGCGCCACCCGCCAGCGTCGCATCGCCTGCGACAGCGCGACACCGGCGGCCGCGACCAGCACTGCCACCGCGATGGCGACGACCGGGGCGACGAACAGCAGGGCCAGCAGCACCACGACGGCGATCACGAGGCCGAGCAGCAGCGTCCACAGTGGCGCCGAGGGATAGCGCCGGATCAGGTTGAGCAGCCAGCCCGGCACCCCATGGGGACCGATCCGGTCAGCCACCTCGTCGGTCGTGGTCACGCCCGGGGGTGCGACCTTGGGCGGCGCCGCGCTCACCTCGCCCCGGTTGACCCGGTCGAGCAGGGCCGCGGACGGGTGTGCGGCATCGAACGGCAGCGCCCGCATGAGGCGCCCGCGCGGGCGGATCTGGCGGCGCAGGACCGCGGAGGTCATCGTCGGCTGCACCGTCGCCCCGGCCATCGTGTGCCGCAGGGTGTACCCGCTGGCGAGGATCCGCCGGTTCAGCGGCGCCACCATACTGAGCAGGCGCTGCATCCCGAGGGCTTGCACGTGCCGTTCGTACCAGGCCTGGCTCACCCGCAGGCCGAACTGTCCGAACCGGATGCGCCGCTGCGCCTCCAGCACGGCGCCGACCTGCTCCCAGGCGGCATCCATGTACTTCTCCTGCTGGTCCTGCACGACCCGGGTGCCGAACCCGGCGGCGACCCGGAAGCGCGGGTCGACATTGAGCCGGTGCACCCAGGTCTCGAGCGGATGGATCAGCGCCCCGCCGGCATCGCGCAGCACCCGGGAGACGATCGCGTGCCAGCGCCCGTACAGCGGCGGGGTGATGACCGGATCCGGATCGCCGGCGCGCTGCCGGTCGTCGGGCAGGTTCACCAACCGGGCCAGGTCCTCCTGCAACGGCCGGGGGTAGGGCCGAGCGGGCTGGTCGTCCCACTTCTCGAAGACGGTCGGCGGGTCGGGCGGAACCTTCGACGGCGGCCGCAGCGCGCCGCCCAGCATGAGGATGCCGTGCAGGTCCGGGTTGTCGACGCCGGTGACGTGCGACCCCGGAAACTGGGTGTCCATCTCCCGGGTGCCGACCTTGGGATTGACCGCCAACGGGCGAAGCAGGCGGACGAGCGTCTCGAAGTCGCCGTTGGCCCCGGTGTGGAAGAACCACCGGTAGTAGACCGGCATGCTCGAGGGCTCCGGGCCCGCGGCCACCTTGTCCCACGCCGACCGGGTGGCCGGCGTGTCGGCGAGGTCCAGGCCGAGCCCGGCCCGCCGACCCACCTCGAAGGTGGGGATGACGAACGCGTGGTACGCCGTGTCGGCGGCGAGCCGGCGGGGGCAGACCAGGCGGGAGTAGGCGAGGTCCGGGTTCTCGGCGAGCACGGCGGCGAGCCGGCCGGCCACGGCCGCGCCGTCGCCGGAGACGAACTCGGCGTGATCCTTGCCCAGATCCCGGTTGACATGCACGTGGGCCCAGGCCCACAGCTCGGCCGGATTCGGCAACAGGTCGAGGTTGGACACCTCGATCGCGGGCAGCGGGCGATCCTTCACCCCGGTGGCGTCGCGGAACTCGGCCTCGGTGAGCACGATCAGGGTCAACCAGGGGCGCAGCCGCCCGGCGCCGACATCGGGGGCGGCCGGGGTGTACCGCCAGGGGAAGTCCTCGTCGTAGAACTCGATGTGGGCGAGGTAGTTGGGCTCGAAGTTGGTGATCCAGTTGCGCGGCTCGGTGCGCACGATCGCCCGGCTGTCGATGCCGATCACGTCGCCCGGCCCGTAGAGTGCCACCGGCTTGCTCACGCTCGCATGCGCGCTACCGCCGCCGACCTTGTCACCGTCGAGCGCGAGCTCCACCGTCACGGACGGACGCAGCTTGACCGCCGGGTCGTTGTCGGCGCTGGCGATCTGGTTGGCCAGGCCTTGGCGCAGCCACGGCAGGAAGGAGTACGTCCCGAGGGTGCTCACGCGGTCGAGCCCATCGCGATCACGAGACCACCTCGAACCCCGGGATCACATGCAGCGTGCCGTCCAGCGCGGGGTCGCCGGCGACCTGTCCGGCCAGGAAGTCGTGCGCGCTCGCCGCGCTGGTGAACGAGCCACCGGAGTAGCCCCGGTTCGTGGCCTGGAAGGCGACCACGTAGCCCTCGGGGGCCACGGTCACCTTGTCCGGGTAGGGCGAGAGGCGGTCGGAGTGGGCTCGGGAGAGCTCGCTGCGGGCGGCCGAGGAGCCGCCGAGGAAGAACGCGAAGAGGCTGGCGAGGAACGGCGAGAAGCGGCGCAGGTGCCGCTTGAAGTTGTTGTCGATGATGATTTCCTCGTAGCGCACGATCCGCTTGACCATGCCGCTGGTCCGGGTGTCCGCACCGGCCGCGGTGAGGTCGAGGCCGGACTTCTGCGGCGCGAAGGCCGGCTGCGACAGCTTGTCCGCGTCCGAGAAGGCGCGGAACTGCGCCGGTGCGAACTGCTCGTAGGCATCGTCGCGGCGCACCAGCCCGCCGGGGGACACGCCCACGGTGAGCCGGTTGACGTCCTTGGGTTTGCGGTTGCCGACGGTATCCAGGGTCAACTCGAGGGGGAGGGCGCGCTGGGATATCCGCAGCATGCCGGCCGGGTGCAGCACCAGAGCGGCCTCGTCCGAGGAGAGCTGGCGCAACGTGACCAGAAGCTTGCTCGTGTCCGGCAGGACGGCCCGCCACCCCTCGGGCTTGTCCAGCTCGGCCTGCAGCAACGCCAGCACCTCGATCTGTGGCAGTTGGCTGTCGTCGCTGTCGCCCCAGGTCTTGGAGAAGTCGACGTCGATGTCCCAGAAGAGCAACGAGATCGAGCCATGCCCCTTGACGTGCCAGGGCGCTGGGCCACTGAGGCTGCCGCCGATGCCGACCGAGAACAGGCCGACACCGAAGACCGAGACGCTGAACGACGCTGAGATCTGGATGATGAAGGAGAACGGCGAGAACTGGAACAGCGCGTCGAAGCCGAGGTGGCCCTTCGCGTTGAGCTCGGAGAGTCCGAAGAAGACGTCGACCCGGGCGCCGAACTGGGCGGTGTTGGAGGTGACCGCGAAGTACCCCTCCACGGTGACCTTCGCCAGCGCCGAGCTCAGCAGGCTGACCTGGATGCGCCGGGGACTGGGGAAGGGCAGCGGCGGCGGGCTGAACTGCGGATGGAAGCCGCCGACGCTGACCACAAAGTTGGCGTCGTCGCCCCAGGCCACCAGCAGGCCCATCTCGCCGTCGATGGTGAGGAAGACGACCCGGGAGTCGAAGAGCGCGGCGAAGAAGTAGAGCCGCTTCTTGTCGAACTCGATCGCTCCGATGAACTGGACCTGCAGCTTGATCAGCGCCACGTCCTCGGTCGGCAGCACCACCCGTAGTACGCCGAGGATCGCGATGTTGCCCGGAATCTCGATGATCACGCCGAGCGAGAGGCTGATCAGGGTCGGGGTGCCCCAGCCGAGCTTGGCCATCGGCCCGACCAGGAACGTGCCCTCGTGGGCGGGGAAGAACACCCGCAGGTCGCTGATGATCTTGGGGGCGTTCGCGATGATGTCCTGCGGGAACATCACCGAGGTGATCGAGCCGCTGCGGACCCCGTCCGTCAACGCCTGCAGGTTCATGGTGCGGTTGAGTCCGAGCAGGCCGCCGACGGCGAGCAGGGTGAAGCCGAAGCCGAGCTGGATGCCGGCATCGAACTCGACCGACATGATGATCAGAAGCGAGAAGCCCTGGGAGCCGTCGGGCAGCTTGGTGGTGATGATCCCGATCGCTTTGATCGCGATGAAGTCCGCGAAGAGCAGCTCGAGCGCGCCCGCGTATTCGCCCTTGTCGGGATCCAGGTAGAGGTAGCCGCCGCCCTTGACGATGCCGGCGTCCACCGAGAGTCCGACACCTTTGGGCGGCCTGAACCCGAGCGCTACGTCGAGCGGGCCGAGATTGCCGTCGTGGTTGTCCTTGAACGCGATGGTCGCGGTGAGGCCGATCTGTTCGACCACCGCGCGCAGCGGGCCGAGGGACGCGGTGAAGGTGACGCCCAGACCGATCGGGATGCCGGCCCCGGACGGGCTGGCGGAGATCGTCAGAGCCTGGATCTCCACCGGGCCGAGCTGCACGTGCGCCGGCACCGCAATCTCCAGGTTGGAGGTGCCGCGGAAGTAGACTCCGCTGCGGTGCGAGATGCCGACGGCGAGATCCGTGCCGAACCGGATGCCGCCAGCCGGCAGGATCTTGGCGATGAAGCCGTCGGCATCGCCGGACTGGAGGATGAACTCGAGTCCCTTCAGCTCGAACTCGGCGAAGAGGTCCACATCAGAGCCGTTGTGCAGGCGGACGCCACCGGTGCCACCGACGGTGCGCACCTGCAGTCGGGTGCTCCCAGGTGCGCCCAGGATGACGATGGGATCACCGCTCGCCTCACCTCGGGCCACCCGCACGTCGATGGAGCCCTTGGCGGTCGTCGGCGCGCCGCCCCCGGCGAAACCCACCACGATGCCGATGCCTTCGCCCGGGCGCAGCTTCAGCCCGATCCCACCCTGCAGGTCGAGGTCGCTGCGGATGGTGACCGCGATGCCCGGGCCGAGCTGGTACGCGAAATCCGCCACGCCGGAGAAGCTGGGCAGCAGGGCGAGACCGGGTTTGTGCCCGCCGGTGGCCGGCAGGCCCAGCAGGCGGAGTTCGGCCGCGACCCGCTTCGGGTGCTGGACCCGCTCGAAGATGACCGCCTTGAGCGCGCTGACCGACGCCGCGTCCGGGGCCGGGGGCGTGCCGGTGATCCCGAGGGTGAGCGCGGGCGGCTGGAGCTCGGAGAAGATGTCGACGCCGACGACCGAGAGCAGGTTGTCCACATGGGACGCGAACGCGGGCAGGTCGAAGGAGGGCAGTCCCCAGCCGAAAGCGTTCTTGAGGACCACCGACGGGTCGCCGAGCAGCTGTGGCAGGTCGGCCAGGTCGAGTGTGAGGTGCATGTAGGGCGGTCGGGATCCGACATGGGCCCGGTAGTCGACCTTGATGACCCCGAGCGCGTGCAGCGCGAACGCGAGGCGCGGGTGAAAGCGCTGCAGGTAGGTGATGACGAGGAAGTCGACGAGCTGGCGTGGAAAGGCGGCGGCAAATCCGTCGGCGACCAGCGCGGGCGGGAACGAGCTGGCCGGTGCGGTGGCGATCGCCCGGATGCCGTTGATGACCTTCGTCAGGGCATCTCCGGTACGCCCGATGGCGTCGACCGAGATGTCAACCGCGACACCGCCGGGGCCGGCCGAGCCGGCGACCGAGCCACCGACGTTCAGCCCGCCGTCACCAAGAAGATCGCGCAGCTGGTCATAGAGCGCGTCCACCCCGGCGCCGAGGTCCCTGACCGGTGGCGGGATGACCTCGAGGTGCCAGCCCAGCCGGGTCATCAGACCGGCGAACGCCCCGGGGGAGCTCAGTGCCTCCCGCAGCGGCAACAGCGCCGAGCCGATCTCGCCGAGGATCTTCTCGAAGGTGCCCGGTTCAGCCATTCTTCTTGGCCTCCGGGTAGTAGAGCTTGTCGAGCAGGGCGTGCAGCCCGGGGTCGATCCGGTTCACGATCAGCCATTTGCAGACGTGGCAGAACTCGCCGTCGCCGGTGCCGACATCGGACGAGGTGCGCATCTTGCACAGCCCGGATGGCCGGTAGTACCCGCCGGCCCACGCGTTCCCGCCCTCGTACACCCCGATGAGCTTGTAGGACTTGCAGGGTGCCTTGAAGCCGGAGATGCTCACCGGCGAGTCGGCGTCCTTGTTGGCGTTGGCGGTGTCGGTGTCCTGGTTGACCGGCAGATGGTTGTCGTGCAGGTATTTGAGCACCGCCGACTCGGCCACGTACTGGAGCTGGCCGGCCTTGTCCCGACGGGGCACGAAGACGACCGAGCCCTTCTCGAAGGTGGCGAACGGCGGCGCCGGCAGCTCCGGCCCGCCCAGGGCCAGCTCGCCAGCCTCCTCCTCGATGTGCAGGATGGTGAGCTTGGTCAGGTAGTGCGCGTCGTCGAAGACCAGCGGCAACTGCTGGCCGGTCGGGCTGAGCACGCGGCGACGCAGGGACACCTCGGCGCCGGCCGCCTTGAGCGCCTGCCAGGCCGCCATGAACCGACCGTCGATGCGCACCACGATGGAGTCCGGTTCGGCGACCGAGTGCGCCAGCAGCGTGGCCGACTCGGACATCCGCAGCAGCTCCAGCCACTTCACCAGATCCGGATCGATCAGTCGGCTGGGCGCCGGGCCGAACCGGACGTGGGGGAGGCGGGTGATGTTGTCGGCGATGAAGTCGAACGCCCCAGGGATCTGCCCGGGCTCGTCGCCGCCGAAATCCTCGTACTCGTCGTCGAGGTTGAACGAGTGGCCGAACTCGTGCGCAACGGTGTTGATGACCTCGTCGACGTCCGCGTCGGTCGCCGGCGGTGGGCTGCGGTGCATCTCGCGCTTGTCCGCGGGGTTGGCGTAGTCGAATGCGACCGCGTCGGCCTTGGCGAGCGTCTGCGCGGTGATGCTCTGGTCGTTGATGTTGCTGCCGCCGGTGACGCCGTCATTGACCAACAGCGCAACCAGTCCCCGGCTGGGCTTGAAGGTGGCCGGATCTGGCTCCCAGACGCCGCCGATCGGGTGGTACGGCGCGTAGTGGTATTGCAGCCCGGCGATGTATCGCATGATCGAGATGCCCGGGTTCGCCTCCCCCCGGCCCGCATACAGCTCGGGCGGGTGCCGGCGGGGATCGGGCGTGCAGGCCCGGGTGTTCGCGAAGTTGTAGAACGCATAGAGCCGGCCGATGAACGCGGACAGCTGCGGCGAGGACGAGTCCGGTGTCGCCCCGCCCGGTGGCAGCACCGGCGCGCCGTCCTGACCGGAGATCCGGTCCGCCGGCCGGCGGCCCAGCATGAGGCCGAAGTAGGTATCCCGGGCGGTCAGGATCCCCACCGACTGTTGCCCCCGCCAGGCGTCGACGAGGTCACCGTCCACCTTGGCGCTGGTGAAGTTGGGCAGGGACTTGCCGTTCCACTCCGGTACCAGAGCGCTGGCATCGCGCGTCTCGCCGCGCATCGGCAACCCGACCCGGCGGACCAGCTCCTCGGGCGTGTAGGTGCCCTCGCCGCCGACCCGGCCGTTGTACGGGATGGGGAAGCCGGCGGCGACCTTGCCGGCCTTCTCGTCCATCACCCGGAACCCGCAGGTGGCCGTGTGCTGGCGCGAGGGCGCGTACGCCTTGAAGGTGTTGAAGCTGCCGACCAGCATCGGGTAGGGCTGGTGGCGGGGCTTGGTGAAGATCTCGTCGGCGGTCTTGGTGACCATCTCGTCGAAGAGGTCCTTGTCGGCTGTGGTGTCGCGGAACCCGTCCCCGATGAAGATGATGTTGTGCATCTCGGCGAAGTTCGCCACGTCCGCGGCCCGGACCGTGAACAGGTCGGACCGGGTCTTGCCGTAGTGCTCCACGTACGCCTTGATGGTCTGGGTGTGGCCGAGGAAGCTGCCGGTGAGGTCGACCCCGGCCGACGTTTCCAGCAGGCCGCGCAGTCGCCCGTCCGGGGAGACCACCTCGACCCGGGTGGGGTCGGCCGAGGTGAGCGTGACGTAGTCGTGGCCGGTGATGTCGCCGATCAGATCCGCGCCGGTGGGATCGGCGCTGAACTTGGCGTAGATCGACGGCTGGGCGTGCGCGGTCACGGTGTCCAGGGCAGTGGTGATCGAGTCGTTGCCGAACCACCAGCCGACCACGTCGGCGTGTACCTGCAACCGCCCGACCTGGTAGTGGTGGCTCCCGCCGCTGTCGGTGAACCGGACCTGGAACAGGTAGACACCGGTGTGGGTCGCGCTGACCACGCCGAGCGCCGGATTGAAGAAGGGCAGATGGTCGAAACGGTGGCCGGCGGTGAGATGGGGCGCGAAGAAGTCGACTTCACACTGGTTTGTAACGTCCTCGAGGTCGTACGGGAAGGCGAGGATCGCGTTACGGGTCCGCAGCATCACCCGCAGCGTGAGCGTCTGGGTCAGTGGGTTGGCCAGCGCGAGGTGCAGGTCGCAGTGCGGGAAGAGCACGATATCCGGGATCATGGCAGCTCCGCAGGTCGCTATCGCGCCACGTGGTCATCGCTGAAAAGCCGTTGTCGGTGACGTTCGCTGGTGCCTCCCGGCCGGGCCGGTAAAGAGAGTTGTCATTGTGTCCATACCCGCCCGGTTCGTCAACGCCTACAGCTGGGGTCCAGCCCACCCCAAACCGTCCTTACTGGACTAACTCGGAGACCCCCGTCGGGTTGCGGGCGGGGCTCGGGTGGCCGCGCGCGCTCGGCGGTGAGCCGGCGCTACCCTGACCGCCATGACCAATCGCCCGCCGGGTCGGCTGTCGCTGCGGATCGACTCCGCGTACTGCGCGCTGACCGCATTCATCGTGGCCGCCTTCGCGGTCCCGCTCGCCCGCCAACTGGCGGTGCCGGTGGCTCTCATCGTGGTCGTCGCGGTCGCCACCGGCGGCTGGGCCTTCGTGCTCTACCGGGTGGCCGCCCGGGCGAGCCTGCGAGGCTGGCTCTGGCGGGTCATGGTGGCGAATGTGCTCGCGGCCGTGCTGATCGGGGCGCTGGCGGTGGTTCGCCCCCTCGACGCCATCGCCGTCCTGCTCGCCGCGGTCGCGGTGGAGGTGGCCGGCTTCGCGGCCAGCCAGGCACTGGCCCTGCGGCACCGGGGCGCCGGCGGATAGCTCCTGTCCGCAACCTGTCTGGTCGGGCGGACCGGGCGGAGTTCGCGGTCGGCGGCGGCCGGGCTTTAGGCGGGGCAGTGCCCCGGATCGATCTCGGCCAGCAGACGGGCCAGGTCATCGCCGCCCAGCCCCAGCAGCTTCGCCGTGTCGGCTGGGGAGAAGCCCTGTTCGGTCAGGGCCGCCACGGCGGCCGCCGAGCATTCGTACGACAGGTCCCGAGCCGCATCGAGCCAGGTCTGCGCCCCGATGGCCGCGCAGACCAGCGCGTCCAGCTCGGGCTGCAGCAGGTACTCGAGCTCGATGTCGAAGCTCTCCTCACGGGCGTCGAGGATCGTCGCGACCAGGTCCCGAGCGACCTGCTCGATCCTGGTCAGCGTGCGCGCGTGGGTGAGCGCGTTGACCGGCGTCGCGTCCGCACCGTCGCTCGCGCCCACGACCCGGGCCAGCCACCAGCCGTCCTGCTGCCACGCCCGGATGTCGTAGCTCGGCTTCATCCGTCGTACCCCTTCCGCGATCGCGCGAGTCGACCGTCAGATCACGTCGGCCCGGTCGCTCAACGAGACGAACCGGGTGCCCTTGCGGACCTCCACGATCTCCGCGCTGTGGTAGCGGACCGGCCGGACGCGGTTGGGCCGAACCTCGCCGAGATCGAAGAACCTCGGGTCGACGCCGGCGAGCAGCAGCAGGTCGGCCGCGCTCTGGCGGCGCAGGGTCGTGTGGTAGCCGCGGCCATCGACGGTGAACTCGACGGGTCGGCGGATGTCGATGACGTTGTCGGTGTGGCCCATCGCTATCCTGTTCTGGTCGTGGCGCCCGGGGTGGGCGGCTCACCCCTGCTGTCGCCGGCGCTGCCGGTAACGAAAGCGCGCCGCGAGGATTCTTGGCGGGAGTGCTTTCGACCACCGCTCGTTCTGCGACAACCGGGTGAGATGATGAAGGAGCTGGCTCTCGGCGGGAGACTCGCCCATCCTCTGGTGGTCGACCGCGCCCGGCTCGACAAGATCACCGACAACATGGGTGCGCAGATCCACCGGGTGATTCATGGCCGAGGTCGCGATCCGGGCTCCGAGCGGGCCCTGCACGGTGGCGAGTCCGCCGACGATGTCCTGCAGGAGGCCCTGATCGCGCTGCTCGACTACGACCCGGGCAAGCTGCGGACCACCTGGGAGGCCCTCAGCGTGGGCATCGCCCGGAAGAAGGCGTTCGCGGCACTGCGCCGGGCCACCCGCGGGCGGCGTACCGACGCAACCCGGCCCGGCGATGCCGACGAGGTGACCGTGGTGCCGCTCGATCCGACGGTCGGGGACCTCCCGGACCCCTCGGGCGAGGACGACCCCGAGCTTGTCTTCGAGCGGACCCAGCAGCAGCTGGTGCTCCTGCGGCTGGCCCGCGAACGGCTCACGCCCCGGGAGCGGACGGTCTTCTTCGGCGTCCACTTTCACGGTCTGACCCGCGCCGCGCTCGCCGCCGACCTGAAGCTGACCCCCCAGGCCGTGGGCCAGCTCTACCTGCGGGTGGTGAAGTCGCTCTACGCGGCGGCGCTGCACGACCCGTCCTTTCCCACCATCGCCGGCACGCCAGAAGGGAGGGCACCATGAGCGACGATGATCACGATGACCCGGTCGACGCCGTGATCCTGGCGTACCTCGATCACCTGGACGGCGTTGCGCCCCGGCCAACGCTGGAGCACCTCACCGAGGCCGACCGTCGACGCGCCGAGTCCTTCATCGGTGGGCTGGTCACGGCGCGTGGCATCGACCCGCACGCATCCCGGCCGTCGGTCGAGGCGTTGCTCGCCGACACGCCGCTGGCCGGAATCCTGACCGCGCTGGGTCCGGCCGCCACTGAAGAGACCGACCTGGCCGCGGTCGTGCGGGTGCTCGCCGCCGTCCACGGCCGGGCTCGCGTCACGGTCGATGCCGCCCCAACCGGCGCCGCGACGGTGGTCTTCGCCTACCTCGACCTTCGAGCCCGGTTCCTGCTCGTCCCAGCGGCGCAGCCGGCCCTCACCGAGGCCGTCCGGGCGACGGTCGAAGCGATCTTCGCCGGCGACCCCGACACCAGTCGGGTCGGTGTCGTCGCGGCCCTGAGCGATGATCTGGTGACGCAGGTATTGGCGGCGGAGGACCTCGGACACACCATCACCACTCCGCGCGGAGAGCCCCACCTTCGCTGGGAGCCGCCGCTGCCGCTGGCCCTCGCGGCGCGCCGGATGCTGGAACACACCGCACCCGAGTGGCCGTCCTTCGACGTCGACCAGGCGCTCGGCGGGCCGGTCGACCTGGCGGCCCTGGCCACGCAGATCGCCCACCGGGTCATCGAACACCGAGCCTCGCGATCGTTCCGGGGGGACAAACGCACGGCGTACCGGGCACTGGTCGGCCGGGAACGCGACTTCGCCGCGCTGGTGGCGAAGGTGGGCGCCGTCGGCATCGACCAGGACCTCACCGAGGAGATCGGCCGCATCGTGAGGGCCGCAGCATGATCAGGCGGCTGCACATCCAGGGGTGGCGGGCCTTCGATGAGGTGACCCTCGAGTTGACCGGCGGCCTCACGTTCGTCGTCGCCGAGAACGGGGTGGGCAAGACCTCGCTCGTGCAGGCCGCCGCATGGTGTCTCTACGGTGCACTGTCGCATGTGGATGCGCGCGCCGCCCGCCGGATCGGGGCCGCCGCCACCCGGGTCGAGGTCGACCTGGAACTACCGGATGGGCGGCTGCTGACCATCGCCCGCGAGGTGCGGGAGCGGTCGGAGCCGATGTCCGCGCAGGTGGACGGGGTTGAGCTCGGCGAGGACGGCCTGGCGCGCGTCCTGGTTGACGCGTTCGGGGCCTCACGCGAGTTCCTGAGCATGACCACGGTGCTGCCCAGTGACGCGGTCGCCGACGATGCCGGCGGCGCCTTCCACCTGCAGGCCCACCTGCGCCGGGTTTTCGGGGTGGACGATCTGGAGAATGCCGCCCAGGCGCTGCAGCGCCTGCACGACGAGGCGGAGGCGCAGGCCCGCGCGCTGCGCCAGGCGACCCGGCGCGCGGCTGCCGACCGGTCGCGCCTTCGCGCCGAGTTGGCGGCGGCGGAGGCGGCCGAAGCCGCGGCTCAGAGTGAGCGCACCCAGGCCCGGCGGGTGCTCGACTTCGCCGAGGGCCAACTCCGCGGGGCCCGGGCGGCCGCCGCCCGGCAGGAGAAGGCAGCAGCCGGCCGGCTGGAGTTCACGGAGCTGGTTGCCGCGGCCCGCGGGGTCCTTGGGCGGGGCCTGCGGCTGCCCCGCGCGGCCCGGCCGGCGGACCTGGCGGCCCGCCTCGACGAGGCCGAGGTGGCCGCGGCCGACCTCGTGGATGAGACCCGGCGCGAGGCGGCGACCGTGTCCGGCCGCCTCGCCGCCGTCCGCACGGCCGCGACCGCCCTGCACGCGGCCGAGGCGGAGTGCCCGGTGTGCCGGCGCGAGCTCTCCGCGGACGACGTTGCCCGGGCGGCGCGCACCCATGAGGAGGAGCTGGCCGGTTTGCTGGCCCACGAAAGGGCATTGGCCGGCGAGGTGGACACGGCCGCAAGCCGGCTCAACGCCCTGCGGATGCTGAGCCGGCGGGCGGTGCGGTTGCCCGACCTCGAGCCCGGCACCGAGGAGGGCAGCGGCGATGTCGAGGCGGCCACCTTCGCGGTCCAGGTCGCGCGCGCGGAGGCCGAGCGGCTCGAGGAGCAGGCGGCGCTGGCGCGGACTCACCGGGCGGCGTTGGCCGGCCAGGTCGCGGACGACGAGCGGATCGCGCAGGAGGCGCTGGCATCCGACCGGGCCCACCGCAGCGAAGCCGTGACGAGTGTGGCGGCGGAGGTGATGCAGGCAACCGCGGACGCGATCCTCACCGAGCGCATCGATCCGCTGGCGGCCGAGGTGAGCCACCGGTGGAAGCGTGTCTTCGGCGAGCGGGGCTCACTGCGCCTGCGCCCCGATGGGCATCTCGTCCTGGTACGGGGCATCGACGAGATCCCGTTCAGCCAGTTCTCCAGTGGCGAGAAGGTGGTCGCCCTGTTGGCCACCCGCCTGCTCGTGCTCGGCGCCTCGACGAAGGCGTCGTTCCTGTGGCTGGACGAACCGCTGGAGCACCTCGATCCGCGCAACCGGCGGATCACCGCGTCGCTGATGACCGCGGCCGGCACCCACGTCCGCCAGATCCTGGTGACGACGTACGAGGAGGCCCTGGCCCGGCGGCTCGCCTCGGTCGCCGCCGCCCAGGTGCGCTACGTCCGGACGCCGGAGAGCTGAGCGCGCCGCCATCCTGGAACCCGCCGCGCCGGTCACGCTATGGTGGGACCCAGCGCGTACCAGCACGCCACCCGCCCGCGGCAAGCACGGAGTGCAGCTGGAGTCAGTCACGTCGCGGTGCCCTGCGCACATCGTCCTGTCGCGCCCGGCCGCAGCGGGCCCGGGTGACGACTGGAGGACCAGATGAGCAGAACCCTTCCCGCCAACGCCGACCTCGACCAGTTGCGCGCGCAGGCGAAGGAGTTGCGCCGCGCGGCCGCCGGCGGCAACCCGGGGACGCTGGCCCGGGTGCGGGCCGTCATTCCCGGCGCCGACACCGACCTGACCTTGCGCGACGCTCAGTTGGTGGTCGCGCGCGAGTACGGGCACAGCGGCTGGCGTGAACTCGGTGCGGCGGTGGTCGCGCAGCAGAGCGGCGGCAAGGACCTGCACCGCTGGTTCGGGGTGGAGTTGAACAACAGCACCTGGGACGCGCTGGACGGTGGCCTGTCCGAACTCAGCCCGGCCGCCGAGCGCGACCAGTGCCTCTACGCCGCGTACGCCTCGACCTACCACTGGATGCAGATCGGCACCGTGACCAACCGCGGCCGGGGCGAGTACCTCATCGCCAGCGTGGCCGCCGCGGTGGGCTTGCTCGACCTGGCCGCGGTGCACGCCGACCGGTACGCCCGCCTCATCGACGAGCACCCAGCCGCGTTCGAGGACTGGGACCGGGCCTTCGCCGGCGAGGCGCTGGCCCGGGTGGCCTCCCGTCGCGGGGCCCCGGATGCCCAGCGGCTACTGGCCGCCGCTCACCAGGCGGCCGACAACGTCGCGGACCCCGCGGACCGCGCGATCGTCATCGAACGGCTGGCCGGCGGAGCCTGGCAGCCGCCGGTCTGAGCCCTACCGCCGGCGCCCGATCACCTGGAGTACCAGCGTGGACTTACCGGCTCCGTTTGGTCCGAGCAGCCCGTACACCTCGCCGGGTTCGACCCTCAACGTGATCTCGTCGTTCGCCCGTACCCGACCCCGGTCGTACACCTTGCTGACCGCCGTGGCGTGAAACGTCCAGTCCGGCCCGGCAACCATGACGACCTCCTACCCGAGACCCCGACACTGTCCACTCTCGACGTCGACGGGATTGCCGGGTCAGGGCCGTTGGCCCCGAGCCGGGTGGCAGAACGTGCCAGCGCCCTGCTGGTCAGGTGCGCGGCGCCCAGCGGTCAGGTGCGCGGCTCCCAGCTGAAGAAGCGGGCGGCGAGCAGCAGGCCGGCCGCGCCCCAGGCGGCCACGATGAGCACGTCGTTCCAGTGGAACGGGGTGCCGACGAAGCCAGCCTGCACGCCGTCGGCCAGGTGCTTGACCGGGAAGATCCGGGCCGTCCAGGTCAGCCACGCGGGCGCGTTGTCGCCGATCGGGATGAAGATTCCGGAGAGGAACAGCAGCGGCAGGATCGTGGCATTGACCATCGGCGCGGCGGCGTCCGCGTTGGGAATCAAGGGGGTCACGGCGAAGCCGAGCGCGCAGAAGCTCGCGGCGCCGACCGCGAGCGCCGCGCCGAAGCGGGCCAGGTCGGTGCCGGAAGGGATGTCCGCGCCGTAAACCAGGCTGCCGAACGCGACCGTCAGCGCCACCAACAGGACCGAGACGAACAGGGCATGCACCACTCGCGCCGCGAGGTAGACCGAGGCGGGCATCGGGGTGCCGTTGGTGCGCTTGAGGACACCGAGGTCGCGCTGGAACGTCAAACTGATCGCGATGTTGTTGTAGCAGGCCGTGATCAGCGCGAACGAGGTCATGCCGGCGACGTAGTAGGTGGAGAGCGAGATGGTGCGTCCCCCGAGCACGATGTCGCCGTTGCCGAGCAGCGCAGTGAAGATCGCGAGGAACATCAGCGGAAACGCGAAGGTGAAGATCACTGATGCCGGATTGCGCCAGAATGCCTTGTTGACGTATCTGAACTGGTTCAACGTCATGCTCACCGCGTTCATCGCTGGTCCTCCCGTCCAGCCGTGGCGACGGGCTCCACCGCGCCGACCGGCTCGGCCGCGCCGCCGGTGAGTTCGAGGTAGACATCCTCCAGCGATGGCCGCAGGATCTGCAGGTCGTCGAGGCGGAGCCGGTGCTCCAACGCCCACCCGGTCAGCTGGTGCACCGCGGCGGTCAGATCCTCGGGGGCGATCTCCCATCGCTGATCCGCGGTTGGGGTGGCGCCCAGTTCCGGCGGCGGCGTGGCCGTATCGGGTACGGCGAATCGCAGGTGGGCCCGCGCGGTATCCCGCCCGGCCAGGGTGGCCGGGGTGCCCTCGGCGACGATGCGCCCGGCCGCGATCACCGCCACCCGGTCGGCCAGGTGCTGGGCCTCGTCCATGTAGTGGGTGGTCAGCACGACCGTCTTGCCGAACGCGGAGAGGTTCATCACGACCTGCCAGGCCTCGTGGCGAGCCGATGGGTCGAAGCCGGTGGTGGGCTCGTCGAGGAAGAGCAGATCGGGGTCGCCGGCGAGCGCAATCGCGACATCCAATCGGCGCTGCTGCCCGCCGGAGAGCCGCACGACCCGGCTGTTGCGCTTCTCGGTAAGTCCGACAACCTCGATGACCTCGTCAACCGGTCGCGGATGCGGGTAGTAGCTGGAGTACATCGCGATGGTCTCGGCCACGGTCAGGTAGCGGTCCACCCCGGTCGATTGCAGCACGATCCCGATGCGCGGCTTGAGCCGGTTGCGGTGGCGGCCCGGGTCGAGCCCGAGCACAGCGACCTCGCCAGTGTCGCGTCGCCGATAGCCCTCCAGAATCTCCACGATCGTGGTCTTTCCGGCGCCATTCGGCCCGAGCAACGCAAATACCTGACCGGACTCGATCCGCAGATCGACACCGGCGACCGCCGCCACTGACCCGTATGACTTGGTCAGCCCACTGACCACGACCGCGGCGGAATCGTCCACGACGGACTCCCATCCCTCGACCCACCTGACACTGTGCGGCCCACCGGGCCGGCGGGACAGGGCCGAACGGACACACTCATTGCGGGGCCGGTACCCCCGTGGGCCGGCCCAACTGGTCGTATCGTCGCGGTGGATGCGCCGAGCGACGCCGGAGGAGCCCGTGGTCGAGACCGTGGACGAGTACGTCGCCTCGTTCCCCGAAGAGGTACGGACCGTGCTGGAGACGGTCCGGGCCGCGATCCGGCGGGTCGCGCCGGAGTTGGGGGAGAAGATCAGCTACGGGATGGTCGCGTTCACGATGGACGGTCACAGCGTGATCTACCTCGGCGGCTGGAAGCATCACCTCGCCATCTACCCCGTACCCGGTGGCGATGAGGAGTTCCAGTCGCGGCTCGCGCCCTACCGTAGTGCGAAGGGCACGCTGCGCTTTCCGCTGCGCCAACCCATCCCGTACGACCTGATCGAGGACGTGGTACGCCGACTCACCGACCGGTGAACCGGACGTGCGGGCCATGCTCACGGCCGTGCTGGTCGCGCTGGTACGGTCCGCCGGTGACCTTGTCAGACCTTGACGGCACCACCGTGGCCGGGTTGCGCGCGGCGCTCGACGCCGGCACCGTGACCAGTCGCGCCATCGTCCAGGCGCACCTGGACCGCATCGCCCGGCTCGACGCGGCGTTCGGCGCGATCCGCTGCCTCGCCCCGGCGGCGCTCGACGAGGCCGATGAGAGCGACCGGATCCGCCGCACCGATGGCCCGCGCAGCCCCATCGAGGGCATCCCGGTTCTGATCAAGGACAACATCGACGTGGCCGGCCTGGCCACGACGGCCGGTGCCCTCGCGCTGGAGCACGCCGTCGCAGAGCGGGACGCCGCGATCGTCGCCCGGCTGCGCACGGCCGGGTCGGTGATCCTCGGCAAGACTAACCTGTCCGAGCTGGCCAACTTCCTCACCGAAGACATGCCCTCCGGCTATTCGTCCTTGGGTGGGCAGGTCCTCAACCCGTACGACACGTCCGTCACGCCCAGCGGGTCCAGCAGTGGTTCGGGAACCGCGGCCGCGCTCGCCCTCGCCCCGCTCACCGTCGGCACCGAGACCGACGGCTCGATCACCAGCCCCGCCGACAAACTGAGCCTCGTCGGCATGAAGCCGACGCTGGGCCTGGTCAGCCGGACCGGCGTGCTGCCGATCGCCCCCAGCCAGGACACGCCGGGCCCGATGACCAGGACGGTGGCGGATGCAGCCGCCCTACTGGCCGCCATCGCCGGACCCGACCCGGCCGATCCGGCGACGGCGGGCGCGGCGGACACACTCGAACGGCTGCGCGCCCTGGTACTCGATCCCGCGGCCCTGCGGGGGGTACGGCTGGGCGTGGTCCGCGAGGAGATGCCCGGTGACCGCAAGCCCGATCCGCACGCCGCTGCCTGTCACGAGCAGGCACTGGCAGCCTTCACGGTGGCCGGAGCGGAGCTGGCGGAGGTCACCCTGCCGGTTCTCGGCGACCAGGACGAGCTGACCGTGTTGCACTACGAGTTCGCGCCCGCCGTCGAGGCGTACCTGGCCGCGTTCGGGGCGGCGACACCGGTCCGGTCACTCGCCGACATCCAGGCCTGGAACCGGTTGCACGCCGCGCAGTGCCTGAAGTTCGGTCAGATTCACGTCGATGCCGCGGTCGCGGTGGACCATGCTCGTGACCGCGATGCCTACCTCGAGGCCCGCCGGCGGGACCTGGCCACGACGACGAACTGCCTGCAGGCCGCGCTCGGTGACCGCCTCGAAGCCCTGGTGTTCCCGCAGGAGCACGGCTGCAGTTGGGCGGCCCGCGCCGGCTGGCCGAGCATCGTGATTCCGGCCGGATACACCGCCAACAACCGCCGACCGGTCGGCATCATGCTGGTCTCGCGGGCTTGGACCGACGACCGGCTGTTGGCGCTCGCCTACGCCTGCGAGCAGGCCCATCCGGTACGCCAGGCGCCGACGCAGATCAACCCGGCGGTCTTCCGGCGTCTCTGACCGCAGTATCGGCTAAGGCCCCTTGGCGAATGGATCGACCTCGTCGGGGGCGGCGAAGCTGGCTTGGCAAGCCGGGCGACGCCCCTCCATCGGGCCATGGGTGCCGAAGCCGGGGCTGCAAGCTGCGGCGCGGGAGGGAGACGATCATGCGCGAACGATGCTCGTGTTCGTTGTTCGCGCGTTGGGCCATCTTCGGGGACTGACCGAGGCACCGGCGCGTGACGAGGAGACGGCCCGGCTTCGGTGGGGTTCGGCAGTCCCGCCGGTACGAGTTGTGGCGGTCTCCCACGCCTACCACCCGCAGGTGGCCGTACGGCTGATCTGCTGGAACGACGTCATCGACAGGCTGGCGGCCGACCCGTTGATCGCTTACGACATCGCCGCCGCCGACGCTGAGGTCGAGGAGATGGACCGGATCTACGCGATGAACCTGGCGATGATCCGTGCCTGACAACGCCGCCGGCCTCGACGACGGCGCACAGGACATCGCCACGCAAGCGTCGGCCGCGTGAGAAGAGGACCGATCAGCGGAGCAGGCGTAGGTCGCCCCAGGCGTCGATCACGTCACCGTAGCCCTTGGCCCGCGCCAACGCTTCAAGATCGCAGAACAGGGTGGACGGTCGGTCAATCAGATGGATATTGCGCCTGGTGAGAGCCACCGTTCCGGTCGGTGGTGAGCCATGGTTCCGGTGTCAGTGGGCCACCGCGTCGGTGTTGGGTGAGCCTGACGCCCAGTGGGGCGGGCCACCAGAGGCGGTCCGCCCCGGCTGGGCGGGCTCGTCGGTCTGGTTGTACGAGGGCGTTAGGTCGAGGACCAGAAAAAACCTTGCCCAGCAACGACACCGGACGGCTGGAGGCGTCCTCGGGGTGGTGTCAGTGGCTGCGGGGGAAGAGTTTGACCTGAGCATCGTGCCCGTCGTGTGCGAGCTTGGTATCGCACGTGTACAGCGGTGCGGCCAACGCTTCCGCGAGTGCGAGGTAGCAGGCGTCGTACGTCGTGTGGTTGTTGCGTAGCTCCCAGATGCGATCCGCGAGTCCGGAAAGCTCGTAGCGGGCGATGGTGAACGCAAAGTGGTCGGCCCGCGCCTGCTCGGCGGCCCTGCGCTTCAGCTTTCCGCCCAGCGTCAGCCCTCGGAGGACAGACAACACCTCCACGTCCAGCAGATGCGGCGCGTGTAGGTCGTCTTGGAGGGCGTCGAGGAGATCCTCGTCGGCCTGGCGACCAACAAGGGCCTCGACCATAGCGGAGGCATCGACGACAATCATCGCCGACTGTTGCGCACTGCCTGGACGATGTCGGCGGTGGACGGCCCCGCGGACCGGCTCCGCGTCTTGAGCCGTTGAACGATCTCAGCGTTCGTGGGCCGCGCGGCGATCTTGGTGAGTTCACCCGCAACATAGGCCGACAAGGACATGCCGGCCACCGCCGCACGCTCCTTGAGCGTCTCGGCAACCTCGTCGGACACGTCCCGGATGTACATCGTCGTCACAGTTGCCATGCTAGCACACTGCAAGCAACCTCCCGGGCACGGCCCCGCGGTCGGCAACCGCGCTGTGGGTGTCGCCGATCTGGTCACCCCGTGTCGTGGATAGGCTCAGACGGTGTCGGTGGAGATCGTGTTCGAGACGCACGCCCTGACTGAGGACAACGAGCGGGGCATCGCGACGGGTTGGCTTCCTGGCCGCCTGTCGCTTCGGGGCCGGCAACTGGCGGCGAACATGGGCCGTCGGCGCCGCGACGACGGACTGGCGGCTGTCTTCAGTTCGGACCTACGTCGCTCGGCGGAGACGGCGGAGATCGCGTTCGCTGGCAGTGACGTTCCGATCCTGCATGACTGGCGGCTGCGGGAGTGCGACTTCGGTGCGCGCAACGGCTCCCCGGTGGCCGAGATTCGCCGCGACCGTCACGAGTACATTGATCGGCCCTACCCTGGTGGTGAGAGTCATCGGCAGGCGTCCCGGCGGGCGGCCGGGATCCTCGACGATCTGCCCATCCGTTGGTCGGGTCGGCGCGTGATGCTGATCGGGCACATGGCGACCTACCGTGCACTGGAACACGTGATCAACCACGTCTCGCTCGAAGACCTCGTCGCCACCGAATTCGAATGGCGGGAGTCCGGCTGGGAATACCGCCTGCCCTGACGGTTCGCCGCGGGCAAGATGAACCGTTTGCGCTGCTGATAACGGACCTCACTGAGGGCGTGCCGCAGGTGGGTGATCCCAGCGCTCGGGCAGCTGGGGGACCGGCCAGGCGGGGTCGGGGCGAAAGTCGCAATGGGTGCCGTCGAACGGGTACGTGCCTGCCGCGGCGGCCCGGGCAACGCGGTCGGCGGCCACGACCATTGCCTGCACCCAGGTGATGACGTGCCGCTTGTGGTAGCGACGGGCGATCAGCTGGCCCCGGACGGTAAGGCATTACCGATCTTAGCCGTCGGCCTCGACACGGTGCCGAGGGATGGCCGGCGTGATGCACCGGTCAAGCCTCGCCGGACATGACGTCTGCACACTCGGTCACACTGAGGGGGTGACGTTGACGACGCGGATGCTGACGCCGCAGACCTGGGACGACTTCGCCGCGCTCGTCGAGGCCAACAACGGCGTCTGGGGTGGTTGCTGGTGCATGGGATTCCATCCGGAGGGCGTCGGTGCCGGGCACACCCCGGAAGGAAACCGGGAGGCGAAGCGTCGGCACGTGTCGCGCGGAACGGTCCACCAGGTGCTCGTCTACGACGGTGACCGCTGCGTCGGCTGGTGCCAGTTCGGCCCGCCGCCGGAGCTTCCCAACATCAAGAACCGCCGCACCTACGATCAAAGGGCCGACGATCCGCCGGACTGGCGGATCGGCTGTGTCTTCACCAACGCGAAGGACCGCGGCAAGGGCGTCGCCGCTGCTGCGGTCGCGGCGGCACTCGACGAGATCAGGCGGGCCGGCGGCGGCGTCGTCGAGGCCTATCCGGAGCAGACCGAACAGCGACCGCCGCAGCGCGGCGCCTACCTGCACACCGGACCGGAGGAGTTGTATGCGCGACACGGCTTCACGCGGGTACGGAGGATCGCGAAATGGCGGTGGGTCATGCGAACCACGCTCTGATGTGATGGCGCTGCCTCGGAGGTATCGCGATGATCGAGCAGTACGTGTTGGGCCAGCAAGAGGTTGACGAGAGCCAGGTTGCGGTCGTTGGCGGCAAGGGCGCGCACCTGGGCGGGCTGTCGCGGATCGACGGCATCCGCGTGCCGGCTGGCTTTTGCGTGACGACGGACGCCTTCCGGCGGATCATGGCGGCGGCGCCGTCGATCGACGATCGGCTCGAGCAACTGTCGCGCCTGGACCCGAACGACCGGGAGACGATTCGCACGCTCAGTGCGGAGATTCGCCGGACCATCGAACGGATCGCCATCCCGGGCGATCTCGCGGCGGCGATCACCCGCGCGCTCGCCCAGATCGACGGGCAAGCCGCCTACGCCGTCCGATCCAGTGCGACGGCCGAGGACCTGCCGACGGCCTCGTTCGCCGGCCAGCAGGACACGTACCTGAACGTCGTGGGGCCGGCGGCGATCCTCCGGCACGTCAGCCGGTGCTGGGCCTCGCTGTTCACCGAGCGGGCCGTGACCTACCGCCAGCGAAGCGGCATCGATCACCGTACCGTCCACATGGCGGTGGTCGTGCAGCAGATGGTCTTCGCGCAGGCGGCCGGCATCCTGTTCACCGCCGACCCGGTCACGTCCAACCGAAAGGTGGCCTCCGTAGAGGCCAGCTTCGGCCTCGGCGAGGCCCTGGTCTCCGGTCTGGTGAACCCGGACGTGTACAAGGTGCGCGACGGCGAGGTCGTCGCCAAGGCGGTCGGCACCAAGCAGCTCGCCATCTACGCCTCGCTGGCGGGGGGGACGGAGGAACAGGCGATCGACCCGGAGCGGCAGGACCAGCCGGCCCTCACGGATGAGCAGGTCATACGGCTCGTGCAGCAGGGCCGGCGGATCGAAGCGTACTTCGGCCGCCCCCAGGACATCGAATGGTGCCTGGTCGATGATGGCTTCCAGATCGTCCAGAGCCGGCCTATCACCACACTGTTTCCCATCCCCGAGTCCGGCGACCAGGAGAACCACGTCTACCTCTCCGTTGGCCATCAGCAGATGATGACCGACCCGATGAAACCCCTCGGGCTATCCTTCTGGCAGCTGACAACCCCCGCGCCCATGGCCGAGGCCGGCGGCCGCCTGTTCGTCGACGTCACCCAGAGGCTGGCCTCGCCGGCGAGCCGCACCGCCCTCCTGGAAGTAGCTGGGCGATCGGATCCGCTGATCGGCGACGCGCTACGGACCATCCTCGAGCGCGACGGCTTCATCCGGCCGCTGCGTGACCAGGGTTCGCCCGGGCCATTGTTCGGCAGCGTGACAGCTCCGCTCGAGACCGATCCGGCCATCGTCACCGAGCTGATCGGGCGCAGCGAGGCATCGATCGCCGCCTCGGAACGCGACCTCCGGGCGAAGTCCGGCGAGGCGCTGCTCGACTTCATCCTGGCCGACATCCAGGAGCTGAGGCGGATCTTGTTCGATCCGCGGAGCCATCAGGTGTTCATGTCGGCGATGCAGGCCTCGTGGTGGCTCAACGAGCAGCTGGAGGCGTGGCTGGGCGAGAAGAACGCGGCGGACACGCTCACCCAGTCCGTGCCGCACAACGTCACGTCGGAGATGGGGCTGGCGCTGCTGGACGTCGCGGACGTGATCCGCCCGCATCCGGACGTGGTGGCGCACCTGCTGCACGTCGAGGACGAGGGTTTCCTTGACCAGTTGCCCAAGCTCGCGGGCGGGCGGGCCGCGCGCGACGCCATCGAGGGGTGGCTCGACAAGTACGGCATGCGCTGCGTCGGCGAGATCGACATCACACGGCCGCGGTGGCATGAACGCCCCTCCACGCTCGTGCCCCTGATCCTCGGCAACATCAAGAACTTCGAGCCGGGAGCCGGCGAGCGGCGCTTCGAGCAAGGGCGGCTGGAGGCCTGGAAGAAGGAGCAGGAGCTGCTGGATCGCCTGCGGGCGCTGCCCGACGGCGAGCGCAAGGCCGACGAGACGAAGCGGATGATCGACCGGGTCCGTAACTTCATCGGGTACCGGGAGTATCCGAAGTACGGCATGGTCAGCCGCTACTTCCTGTACAAGAGGGCCTTGTTGGCAGAAGCTGAGCGCCTCGTACGGGCCCACGTCCTTCGCGAGAGGGAAGACATCTTCTACCTCACGTTCGCCGAGCTCCACGACGTCGTACGGACGAACCACGTGGATGACCAGCTCATCGGCCGCCGCAAGGAAGCGTTCAGGTCGTATCAAGCGCTCACGCCGCCACGGGTGCTCACCTCCGACGGCGAGGCCATCACCGGGGCTTATCGCCGCGACGACGCGCCGGCCGGCGCGCTGATCGGCCTACCGGTCTCAGCCGGGACCGTCGAAGGACGGGCACGCGTCATCCTGGACCTGGCACAGGCCGATCTCGAACTGGGCGACATCCTCGTCACGGCCCACACGGACCCCAGCTGGACGCCCCTCTTCGTCGCCATCGCCGGCTTGGTGACGGAGGTCGGCGGATTGATGACTCACGGCGCAGTGATCGCCCGCGAGTACGGATTGCCGGCCGTCGTCGGTGTGGTCGATGCCACCCGACTGATCCCCGATGGGCAGCGGATCCGCGTACACGGAACCGACGGATACGTCGAGATGCTGCGCTGACGCGCAGCTGACCGCTGCCCGTCCGGTCCGCCGGTCGGGCCCCGCTGGCCGGGCGACGAGGACCCGTTCGCGGTCACTCAGTCGAGACAGAACTCGTTGCCCTCGATGTCCTGCATCACGAGGCACGACTCGTCGACGCCATCGGCACGCAGTAGTCGCACGCGTACCGCGCCGAGCGCGACCAGTCGTGCGCATTCGGCCTCAAGTGCGGCCAGACGCTCGTCACCCACGAGCCCGGTGCCGACCCGAACGTCAAGATGTAGCCGATTCTTGACGACCTTGCCTTCGGGAACGCGCTGGAAGAACAGTCGGGCGCCCACACCCGAGGGATCAATGCAGGCGAACGCCGAACCCTGACGCTCGGGCGGCAGCACGCGATCGAAATCGTCCCAAGTGGCAAACCCCGCCGGCGGCGGCGGTACGACGTAGCCCAACACGTCGCACCAGAAACGAGCGACGCGCTCAGGTTCTGCGCAGTCGAAGGTGACTTGGAACTGCTTGACCGGGGCCATCTGTCCACCATAGTGGCGCGCCCCAGCCATCGCCGCGCGGGTTTCGGTCTCGCGTGACATGGTACAGGTACCCACCGAAGGAGTCGAGCGCAACAGCACTGCCACGCTCTACATTGGAGTTCCGCCGCACCCAAGCCCGGCTGCCGGTAGTCACCAGCCGAGGCGCATCACGATGGCCGTCCCGCTGACCCAGGTCACCCTGCCCGGGCCGGCGGGACGGACGGCCAGGCGGTGCTAGGATTTCAGGAACGCGTGCAGGTCGGCATGGAATTGATCCTTCATCGTGCTGGTGAGGCCGTGCGGTGCGTCCGGGTAGACCTTCAACTGCGCACCCTTGACAATCTTGGATGACTTCATGGCCGTGGCGGCGATCGGCACTATCTGGTCGTCATCGCCGTGGATGATGAGCGTGGGCACGTCGATGGCCTCGAGATCCATGGTCAGATCGGTCGTCGCGATCGCCTTGACGGTATCGTGCGAGCCCTTGAGACCAACGGTCATGCACTGTTGCCAGAACTGGTCCCGCAACCCCTGCGAGACCGTCGATCCCTTGCGGTTCGCGCCGTAGAACGGTGCGCTGAAGTCCTCGTAGAACTGGGATCGGTCGGCCGACATTCCTCTGCGGAGCTCATCGAACACCTCGATCGGCAACCCTTCGGGATTCCGGTCGGTCTTGAGCAGGAAGGGTGGGATGGCTGAGACCAGCACCATCTTGGCCACCCGCGAGGTGCCATGCCGGCCCACGTAGCGGGTGATCTCGCCACCGCCGGTCGAGTGTCCGACCAGCACGATGTCGTGCAGGTCGAGGGCCTCGATCACGGCAGCGAGATCGTCAGCGTAGGTGTCAAGGTCGTAGCCTTCCCACGGCTGACTTGACCGACCCCCGCCGCGTCGGTCGTGCGCGATACCTCGGTAGCCCTTGTCGGCGACCGACATCATCGCCTCGTCCCACGCGTCTGCGGTCAACGGCCAGCCGTGGCTGAACACCACTGGCCGCCCGGTGCCCCAATCCTTGAAGAAGATGTCGACGTTGTCTTTCGTCGAGATGTGTCCCGTGCTCATCACAACCCCCCATGGTGGATGAAGCGGGGACGGGTCTACCTCTGCGCGTCGGATCACACATACATCCCCGCCTGGCGCAAACGCGCGTCTACTCCCAGAGCAACGCTACGCCGGACCATCGCCCGCCACGGCGGAACCAGGGACTCGACGAAGCCGACTAGGATCGCCGGGTGCCTTTGTTTGACAGCGCCGACGGCACGCGACTCGCGTACCACCCGGCCGGCGTGGGTCCGCCGCTGGTCTGCCTGCCCGGCGGGCCGATGCAGTCCTCGGCCTACCTCGGTGATCTGGGTGGGCTCTCCACACACCGCCAGCTGGTGTTGCTGGATCTGCGCGGTACTGGCGAGTCCGCCGCCCCGGCCGACCCGACATCATTCCGCTGCGATCGGCAGGTCGACGATGTCGAGGCACTGCGCTCGCACCTGGGGCTGGACCAGCTCGACCTGCTCGCTCACTCGGCCGGGGCGACGCTCGCACTGTTGTATGTCGCCGCGCATCCCGATCGGGTCGGCCGGCTCGTCCTGGTCACACCGAGCTCGCGCCCGGTTGGAATGGAGATCGCCGACAGCGATCGCCGGGAGGTGGCGCAGCGACGCCACGACGAGCCCTGGTTCCCGGTGGCCTACGCCGCGTTCGAACGGGTCTGGTCGGGCGATGCCACCGACGCCGACTGGGACGCGATCACCCCGTTCTCGTGGGGCCGGTGGGACGACGACGCCCGCGCCCAGGTCGACCGCCAGGGGCGGCAGCAGAACGCGGAGGCGGCCGACGGGTACTACTCCGCCGGCGCCTTCGACCCGGCCGAGGTCCGATCGGGCGTGGCCGGGTTGGCGGTGCCGGTGCTGCTCCTCGCCGGTGAGTACGACGTGGCGCTGCCACCCGAGCGCGCGACCGAGTACGCCGGCCTCTTCCCGCGGGCCACGTTGGCCGTACAGCCCGGGGCCGGGCACTATCCATGGCTGGACGACCCGGACTGGTTCTCCTCCATCGTGGTCGGGTTCATGGGCTGAGCCTGCCGTCGGGAGCCGAATCCACCCGCCTCAGGTGCGTGCGGAGAAGGCGAGAACCTTGCACTGCACGCCATTGGCTCTGGCCAGCCGGGCGTCGAGGGCAACCAGGGGACTGGCTAGCGTTTCGGCGAGCGCCACATAGGACGCGTCGTGGGCAGTGAGGTTCGCGCGCAGCGCCCAGGCTCGATCGGCCACGGCCGCGTAAGGGAGTGAGCGTCCGGCTCGCGCCGCGCGGGCGGCGAGTTCATCGCGCACCTCATCCGGGACGTTTCTGATGGTGATGGCAACCGACATGCCTGCATTCCAGCAGCACCGCCGCCGAAACGCTGCTGATTCACCAGGCGACCGTGCTGCCATGTATATGATTGCGCGTTGGTGATATCATGGCCAGCATGCGGACGATCATTGATGTCGACGACGCGCTGCTGGACGCGGCTCAGGCCGAGCTTGGCACGGTGACCAAGAAGGACACAGTGAACGAAGCGCTGCGCTATGTGGCTGAGCGCAACGCCCGCGCCCGTGCCGTCCTTGACGACCCGTTCCTGTTGGGTGGCTCCGACCTGACTGATGCCGAGGTGATGCGCGGCGCGCGGCGGTGACGACGCTCTTTCTCGCGGACACCTCCGCCTACACCATCGCGCGGCGAATCTCCGCCGCCGAGACGCGGCTACGGCGACTCGCCGCCGACGGGGTCCTGGCGACGTTCGTGACCATCGACCTCGAGATGGGCTACTCGGCCCGTGACTCCCGCGAGCACCAGGGGGTCGTCCGAGTCCGCAGCCAGTTGGTACAGCTCGCGTGCACGGATGACATCGCCACCCGCGCCCGCCAGGTCCAGGCCCTGCTCGCCGCCAAGAGCCAACACCGCGCCGCCGGCGTCATGGACCTGCTCACCGCCGCCGCGGCCGAACACTACGGCGCATCAATCCTTCACTACGACGCCGATTTCGACCACATCGCAGCCCTCACCGGCCAGACCGCAGACTGGATCGTCCCCCGCGGCTCGCTCCAGTAACCGCCCGGACCGGTACGGGTCAGGTGGCGCACAGGGCGTAGGTGTCGATACCCCAGCCGTCCGGGTTGCCGAGTTCGTTCTCGTATCCGGTGACGCTGGTCGAGTTCGCCGCCGGGTAGATCGCGAAGTCGTCGATCACGGTGTAGTGGCGCAGCCACCACAGGTCGCCACCGATCCCGACTACCTGAGTCCCTGTTGGACAGACGGTCGTCGCGGTCTTGCCGTTGATTGAGTCCACCGGGCTGGTCGTGGAGAGCTGGCGCAGCCCGGGCAGGGGCGCGTCGGCGCAGACCGCGACTGCGGTACCGGTCACCGGCGTCGCGGACCCCGGGACCTGGCTCCACTCCACACTGAGGTAGGCGCGGTTGCGCGAATCGATCTCGGCGCCGGCGGCCATCATCGAGGCGGTCGGGGAGACGATGTAGCCGCTGCCGATGATGTGCTTGCTGCCGCAGGACGCGGTGACCCAAGCCGAGCTGGGATCGCTGCCGCTGGCGGAGACAAAGCTGAATCCGGCGGGCGTCGGGATACACACCGCCGTCGCAGTCACCGACCAGGAACCGGCGTAGCCGTCGGCGTCTTCCTCCGCCACCACGCTGAGGAATGGCGCGCCAAATATCTGCAGCGGCACGATCTGGCGCAGTGTCGCGTTGCCGATCGCGCCGGTCAGGTATGCGCCACCGTTGATCGGTACCCTACCGGACGGGCAGACCAGCGCCAGCGACTTCGGCGACGTGCTGTTCATGGCACTGGACGTTGTGACGTACTGCAGACCCGGCACAGCGTACGCGGGCGCGATCGAGACGAGTGCGCCGGTGCAGCCCGCGACGGCTGCAATCGCCAGCACCATTGTCCGCTTCAGGTACATGGCGTCATGGTGGAGCGGGAGTGCGACCGCGTCAATGTCCGATAGATGACCTGGGACGGTCGCCGCCGCCCAGGTCGAACTCGGCGGCGCCCACGCCGAGCACGGCAGGATAGAACGACCTGGCCGCATCAATGTCTGATGTGGACAGCTCGGCCCAGGTGAATGAGCCGGCTACGTCGGTCAACTCCAGGCCAGTGTGGCGGCGCGGCTGCCAGACGGTGAAGTAGGCGCCGGTGCTGTCGGTGGCCACCGCCATCCGGCCGGCATCCATCACGTCCATCGCCGGTGCGGCCACTGTGCCACCATTCGCCGCCACCTTCGCCAGGGTCGCGTCCGCGTCGTCGACGCAGAACGACACCGCCCACGAGGTGCCACGCGCGGGGTCGGTCGCCTGGCCGAGACCCGCGACCATTTTGCCGCCCAACCGGACGAACAGTGATGAAACGGCCGGCCGGACCAGTGGCGCGCCGACCGGTTGTGCGGGAACATCACGCTGAGCTTCGATCACCACCACGACGAGTGAGGGGCAACGGTCCGTGATCTCGATAGCGTTGAGCGTCAGTGGTGTCGCGCTGGTGGTCGCGGTGCTCGCCGGATGGCAGGCCCGCCGGTCGCAGGCGGCGGCGGCCGAGGCGACCCGCCGGGCGGCGGCTGCGCAGGACCGGCTGGTCGCGCTCGATATCCGGCTCGCGGAGCTCCAGCACCCGCACATCGCGGCCGAGCCCACCGCGTACCAACTCATCACGGCGGCCCTCGACGACGGCGAGCGGCTCAGCAACGCCTGCCACGCCGTCGCCCGGGCCTTCGATGACGGGGGCGAGCCACCCGGCCGAGGCGACTACGTGCGGGTGCGGCGCTGCGCCGACCTGCTCACCGCCAGCGTCGCGCGGATGCGCGACCCGCAACACGGTGACACGGTCCGGGAGCTCACCGACGAGCTGGTCACCGTGCATCACGCGGTCCTCACCGAGGTGACCCAGCACGAGAACGCTCGGTTCCCGTTCGTGGGAGCCAAGGACACGGCCTTGCTCAACGTGGTGCTGAACCGGTTCGACGCGGAGTTGAATCGGCTACGCCTCTACCAGCAGACCGGAGTCGTCCCGCAGCCTCAGGTGCATCTGGTTGACTTCGATACAATCCGGTTCGTGCCCCGCGGACCGGGCGCCTCACCGCCCTTGCCGGGGTAGCGGCGCAGCCCTTCCCGAGCAACGGCTACGAGGCCGGCGCCACCGTCATGCTCATCACCGTGTGGTTCTTGCCTTTGGGTCGATCGTAGTGGAAGCCGGCCTCCTCGAAGAGTGTGCGGGTGCCGTTGTAGAGAAAGGACGCCGAGATCTTCTTGCCCCCGGTGTCCTGCGGGTACGCCTCCACCACGCCGCCGCCGGCCTGCCCGATGAGCTCGAGCGCTCCCCGCAGCGCGGCCGTCGCGACGCCCCTGCGCCGGTAGCGCCGGTCGACGAAGAAGCAGGTGATCCGGTAGTCGGGGAGCCGGTCGAGCCCGGCTTCGTACTCCTTGCGGTGGTTGATGTTCGGCAGTTCGTCCGGCGCGCCGTACTCACACCAGCCGACCGCGACGTCGCCGTCGAACACGAGTGCGGCGTGCGCCCTGCCCTCGCGAACGAGCCGCTCCTTGAGGGCGCGGTTGTTGTCGGCGTCGAAGGTCTTCTCGGCGTGCGCCGTGTGGAACCAGGTGCACCAGCACCCGCCCCACACGCCGTTGTGCCGCTCGGCGAGGTCGGCGAACGCCGCCCAGGTATCCGGGCCGAGGCCCCTGATGGTGTAGGCGGTTGTGGTCTGGGTATCCGTCATGAGCGCAGCGTAGAGCGGGTTGCGGACAGTCGGCGTCCTGGTTGAAGGGTGCTCAGGCGGCCAGGAACTTCAGCAGGTCGTAGATGACGAAGACCGGCCACACCAGCGCCTTGAGCACGCCCAGCACGCCTGACCAGAACCCGTCCGCGGCCTGGATGTAATAGACCAGGGCACCGATCAGGCCGAACACGTAGACGGCGTTCCCGCCGCCGCCCCTGCGGTATACCTTGCGGTCTTTGTCGTTCATCTGGCGGCCCTTCTGCGAGGCGGATCGGCGACGCTCTCCCGTACGCCGCCCGGGGAATCAACCGGCCGCGGACGCGGGCACCGCTGGCCGGATGCCAGCGTACGGGCTCTGGCCACCCAGGCCGGCAGGGCGCGGCCGGCCGCCGCCGGGTAGGGCCGCCGCCACTGTCCAACCTGGACGCGGTCGCGCGGCTTCCCGTCATTTCGGCACGCCGACGTTCGCGAAGTACCAGACGGCGCTGGTCAGGCCGACGCCGACAAGAACCGCGAAGAGTGTGCCGCCGATCCAGGGCAGCGCCCAGTTGGGCAGCCGCTTGCTGTGCAGGGTCAGCACCTTGGCCACGAAAGCGCCGTAGAAGGTGCAGCCGAGCAGCGCGTGGGCCACCACCCGGGCGTCGGTCGTCTCGAATCCCAGCGCCCACAGGCAGTAGAAGGCCACCGGCAGAGTGACCAGGAAGGCCAGCGTCCCGGTGGTCTTGTGCAGGGTGCCCGCCCAGTTCGGCGCCCGCCCGCCCAGCTTGCCGTACATCCACAACGCGGTGAGCAGCTGGACCAGCGCCAGCCCGAGGGCGACCGAGGTGAGCCACACCTTCATGCTGATCACGGAGTGGAACGGGCCGAGGAACAGGGCCCGGTGCGAGGGCGTGTGCTCCCGGCCGTAGACGCCGAGGGCGACCGCGACCACCGCGCCGGCCAGCAACGGCAGCAGAAACAGCGCGGGACGCTTGGTCACGACGGGTGCGGCCATGGCGGACCTCCGGGTGGCGGGTGAGGCTCTGAGCGACCACGGGCGATATCCCCGTACCGGTGCCCCGATGATCGCGGCCCGCGGCGCCGCCGTCAATCGGCGATGCGGCCGAGGCGACGGCCGAACCCTGGCCGTGGCCGCAGCTGAGCCCGGGCCAGAGAAGAGGTAAAGAAAACTTGACATCGTGTCGGCTACGCTTTACCTTTGCCATGTCAAGTTTGCTTTACATGGGAGCTGAGATGCCCTTCGCCGAGAAACGTGTGTGGATCATGGTGGTGGTGACGGTCGCCGCGTACGCGCGGGACCAGCGCGACCGGGAGATCAACCGCTTCGGCGACTACATCGGACAGTCGTTCGTCATCGTCGGTGGCGTCGCCGCTCTGGGCCTGGCGATGGCCGAGCTGAGCTACTTCTGGATCGCCAACGCCATCTACCTCGGGTTCGTGCTGTCCTCGATCCTCGGATCCACCGCCAAGATCGTCGCCTACCGGTGGGGCTTCCCCCGGTGGTGAAGCCCACCCGGGTGACCAACGCGATCCGCGCCCTGCGTTTCGGGCACGGGGAGATGACCCAGGCGGAGCTCGCGGACCGGATCGGGGTGACCCGCCAGACCATCATCGCCATCGAGCAGGGCCGCTATTCGCCCTCACTGGAGATGGCGTTCCAGATCGCCCGGGTGTTCGGCGTCGCACTCGATGACGTGTTCCAGTACCCGGCCAACGACGGTGAGACATTGTGAAAGCCATCGTCCACGACCACTACGGCTCGGCTGACGTGCTCGAGCTCCGCGACCTCGATCAGCCGGTGATCGGCGACGGCGAGGTGCTGGTCCGGGTGCGCGCCGCCGCGGTGGATCCGACCGGCCACGCCCGCGGAAAGATCGTCGTCACGGTGTGACCACCGGCTCGACATATGATCGGCCGGTGACGACCGCGCGGCCAAGCCTGTGGGCCGTCAGCGACCTGCACATCCGGTACCCGGAGAACCGCGCGATCGTCGAGAGTCTCCTTCCCGAGCATGAGGGGGACTGGCTCATCGTCGCCGGGGACGTCGCCGAACGGGTCGCCGATATCGAATGGGCGCTCGGCACGCTCGCCGCCCGCTTCGCGACCGTGGTGTGGGCGCCCGGCAACCATGAACTGTGGACGGTTCCCGACGACCCGGTACGGCTGACCGGTGAGGAGCGCTACCAGTACCTGGTCGCCCTGTGCCGCCGGCTGGGTGTGCTCACCCCCGAGGACCCGTACCCGGTGTGGGAGGGTGATGGCGGCCCGGCCGCGGTCGCGCCGCTGTTCCTGCTCTACGACTACACGTTCCGTCCCGAGGGCGCGCAGACCAAGGACGAGGCCCTCGCCCGCGCCTACGCGGCCGGGATCATCTGTACCGACGAGTACCTGTTGCGGCCTCACCCGTACCCCAGCCGGGAGGCCTGGAGCCAGGCCCGGGTCGCGCTCTCGGCCGCGCGCCTGGCGGCCGTCGGCGCGGACCAGACCGTCCTGGTCAACCACTATCCTTTGGTACGCGCGCCTACGCAGATACTGCGCTATCCC
Source organism: uncultured Actinomycetota bacterium (assembly GCA_963753485.1). Classification (GTDB taxonomy): domain Bacteria; phylum Actinomycetota; class Actinomycetes; order Mycobacteriales; family Micromonosporaceae; genus CAWDLX01. The sequence goes on from CAVWCL010000003.1 coordinate 562,451, forward strand.
GAGTTCGCCCAGTGGTGTGGCACCGAGGCGACCGCCGACTGGCACCACCGCTTCCACGCGGCGGTCGCCGTCTACGGGCACCTGCACATTCCCCGTACCACCTGGCACGACGGCGTCCGGTTCGAGGAGGTGTCGGTGGGCTATCCGCATGAGTGGCGGCGGCAGCGCTCGCGCACCGGCTGGCTGCGCCGGATCCTCCCCGACACCGCCTCTTGATGCCCGCGACCCGTACCGGTCACCTCACGCCGGCGGTCTGTGGCACGTTGACAGGTTGTGAGCCTGCCACCCTTTGACCATGTGGTGACCGAGCACGGCCAGCTCGTGCTCCGCGTGTGTCGCGCCCTGCTGCCGGCCCACGATGCCGAGGACGCGGCGGCCGACGCCTTTCTCGCGGCGCTGGAGGCGTACCCGCGGTTGCGGCCCGACAGCGACGTCAAGGCCTGGTTGGTCACCATCGCCCACCGCAAGGCCGTGGACATCCTGCGACGGCGCTCGCGCCACGCCGTACCGGTGCCGGAGGTCCCGGAGCGGGCCACCGGTGCGGAACCGGCCCTCGCCGACGAGGCGCTGTGGCAGGCGGTACGGGCGTTACCCACCAAACAACGCCATGCGGTCGCCTACCACTATGTCGCGGATCTCGCCTACGCCGAGGTCGCCGCGGTCATGGGCACCACCGAGGCGGCGGCCCGCCGCAGTGCCGCCGACGGCATCAAGGCACTGCGGCGCACCTACCCGGCTGTGTCCAGCCCCGCTATGCCCAGCCCCGCGATGCCCAGCCTCGAACCACCGAGCACCCAGGAGATGACCCCATGAACGACATAGTCCACCGGCTCCGCGACTCCACGAGCGCGGCCGACCCGGCGCTACAGCGGCTGCGCGCTCAGGTGACCCGCCGGGCCCAGGAGCAGAACCTGCTCGACGTCGCCTACCGAACCGTGGACACACCGGTGGGCCAGTTGCTGCTCGCCGCTACCCCGGCCGGTCTGGTCCGGGTCGCCTACGACCGGGAGGACCACGAGGCGGTGCTCGCCGCGTTGGCCCGCCAGGTCAGCCCCCGGGTCCTGTTCGCACCAGGTCGACTGGACGATGCCGTCCGGCAGCTCGACGCGTACTTCACCCACCGCAGCCACCGGTTCGACCTGGCCGTCGATCTGCAACTGGCCCGGGGCTTCCGCCGTACCGTGCTGGAACATCTGCCGGGCGTGGGCTACGGCCACACCGTCAGTTACGCCGAACTCGCCGCCGAGGTGGGCAACCCCAGGGCGGTACGGGCTGTCGGCACGGCCTGCGCGACGAACCCGCTGCCGTTGGTGATCCCGTGCCATCGGGTGGTGCGCAGCGACGGTTCGCCCGGGGAGTACGTGGGCGGATCCGAGATCAAGCGCACCCTGCTCGACCTCGAGCACACCGGCTGACGCCGGATCTCACCCCCGGGACCTCACGCCCGGGGCCGGTCCGGCGTTGGCGGGGTAGAGAACACGAGAACACCATCGGAGGCAGTCGTGAAACGGGTACTCAACCCCAAGATGTTCTACTTCGGCACGCCGGTCCTGCTGGTCAGCTCGCTCAACGCGGACGGATCCACCAACGTGGCGCCGATGTCCTCGGCCTGGTGGGTCGGCAACTCCGCGATGCTCGGGCTCAGCGTGAACTCGCAGACCGTCCGCAACCTGCAAGAGCGGCCGCACTGCGTACTCAACATGGTCGACGCGACCATGGTCGACGCGGTCGACCGGCTCGCGCTGCTCACCGGCCGGCCCGACGTGCCTGAGTACAAGCGCGAGCGCGGCTACACCTACGAGCCGGACAAGTTCACCGCCGCCGGCCTCACCCCGGCATCGTTCGGCGATCAGATGCCGGCCGGTGTCGCCGAGAGTCTCATCCAGATGCAGGGACGGGTGCGCACCATCCACCACATCGACGGCGAGGACTCCGGGCTGCGGGCCCTCGAGGTCTCGGTCCGGTCGACCCATGTGGACGACAGCCTGCTCATGACCGACCACCCCCGCTACATCGACCCGCTGCGCTGGGACCCGCTGTTCATGAAGTTCACCGAGTACTTCGCGGGTGCCGCGCTGTCGCGCCCGTCGTCGCTGGCCCGAGGGTGGGACATGCCCTCGGTGGCGGCCGCCGCCAGCGCGAGCTGATTGATTCGGTACGACGTTTCGATGGTGTCCACTCGGTGGCAGGATGTCGGTCATGCAGACGTGGGACGCCCTTCGGGCCCGCCGCAATGTTCGAACGTTCACCCCGCAGGCCATCGCGCCGCCAGAGCTTGACCAGATTCTGGAGGCCGGCCGGCGGGCGCCGTCGGCGGGCAACTGGCAGCCGTGGGATTTCGTGGTGGTGACCGACCGGGCCCAACTGCAACGCCTGGCCGGGGTCTGGCGGGGGGCCGGCCACGTCGCCGGCGCCGCGGCCGCCATCGCGATCGTCGCCCCGCAGCCCGAAGATGCCCGCCAGGCGAGCCTGCTGCACTACGACCTGGGTCAGGCGACCATGGCCATCGCCATCGCCGCCGCCGACCTGGGTCTTGGCACCGGCCACGCGGCCGTCGAGAACCAGGACCTGGCCCGGGAACTCCTGGGATTCCCCAGCGACCGGTTCCTCGCCTACCTGCTCTCGGTCGGGTATCCGGCCGATCGTCCGCTGCACGTGCTCCGGCGACCCGAACGCCGGCCGTTCGACGAGGTCGTCCACCGCGAGCGCTGGTAACTGCCATCGAGACCGCACGCGACCGGGACGGGCAGGAGGCCTGGCAGGTCGCCGGCGGCGCGTCGGCGGCCAAGCGCACCGAGCACGCCCTGGCCGACACCGAGAGCCTGCGCGCGCTCGTCTGTGGGACCGGCTACCGGGACATCACCATCAGCACCAGCATGGGGCGCGTATCGCGGGCGTATCACCGGCGTATCAGCGCAACGGACAGCATCGACCGGTCAGGTCGCCCCGGAATGGAGAATGCGATGATCAGACGGACCCCGCCGGGGAGATGTACAAGACCGTGTACGGGCCGTGGCGCGGCCTGGCGGGTGCGTTCTCGGACTCGTACTGCCCGCTGAACTACACCCGCTACAACTACGGGATCAACTATCACTGACCATCGACGGGGGTGAGCCGGGTGGAGGCGCGCGAAGCCCGGCTCACCGGCCGACCGGGGTCGCGCGCCGGTGGCTGCGGCTGCTCTGTTAGCAAGGGCACCCCATTAACGGTTTCCGTTGTAAAGGGTGCCCCTCCTCACGCCCGGCCGGCGGCGTCGGGACGGTCCAACTGGTGGCGCAGTTCGGCCAGATCGGGGTGGTTGAGCGGCTCAACGATCTCCCAGGCCAGCCGCCAGGCGTTTACCGCGCTCGCCCGGTCGCCGTGGGCCAGGTGCACCCAGCGAGTTCCGGTTCAGAAGCAGGAATCCTAGAAGTGCCAACTGGCGGGGGCGCGTGATCTCTACGGGCTGGCCGGCGTGCTGGGCGCCGACCATGCCCAGAACCCTGTAGTCCACGTATGTGTCACCCCGCCGCCGAAGTCCAGATCCGCAGGCGGACTGATGATACTGACCGCGGGGTCAGGAGAATGAGCGCGCCAGGGCGCCTACGCCTACGCTTGCTGCGCCACCCGACCTGGCCACTGAGGCTGCCCGGCGTCACGCCCCGGCGGGCGGGCCGGCGAAGTCGACATCCTTGGTCTCGACCGTTCCGGCTGTCCGCCCTGGCGCCGTGTGATAGGCCCAGTAGAGGTTCGTGTGCGCGATGACCTGGTCCGGCGGCGGTGCCCCCCAGGCCGTCTGGTCGTCGGTCGTGTGCGCGTCGCTGACCAGGGTCGCGTCGTACCCCCGGGCCACCGCGCCGTGCAGCGTCGAGCGGATACACCCATCGGTCTGCGCACCGGCCACGACGAGTCGCCCGACACCGAGGCCCGACAGCACGGTCTCCAGGGTGGTCTCCTCGAAGGAGTCGCCGTAGTTCTTCTCGACGAGCGGCTCGTCGTCGCCCGGGGTCAACTCGGGGACGATCCGCCAGGCGTCGCTTCCGCTGGCCAGCTGCTTGTCGCAGTGCTGGACCCAGACGACCGGGACCCGTTCCCGCCGCGCCCTCTCGACCAGGCGGCCGACGTTGGTGACGACGGCGTCGCGCTGGTGAGCTTCCTTGACGACGCCGTTCTGCACGTCGACGACGAGCAGCGCCGTGTTCGGCCGGTTCGCGAGTGTGGTCATGATCCCTCCCTGTCTCGTATTGGACGACCCACGCTAGTGCTACCCACCGACAGCCGGCATCACGAGTACCTCACGCCACGTCGAATAGGGAGATCATCCGATGTCCGGGCCGGCCGGCCGGCCGCCGGTACCTTCGCGGCACTGGCGAGAAAGGAGATCGGCATGCCCCGGCGCTGCGTGTTCTGGTGGTTGATCGCCATCCTTGTCGGCATCCTCGTCGTCGGCGGGCTGTTTTTCTTCCTGTCCTGCAACGACCAGGAGCCGGCGCCGGAACCGACGGCCCGGCGGCGGTCACGTCGACGCCGAGTGTGCCCCGCGGCTCCGCCACCGCTGCCCCGGGTGGGCCGCAGTCGGCCACCGCGGCTCCGGGCGGGCCGGTCGGGCCAACGGCCCATTGACCGCTGCGTCGCCCAGGCCGGGCACCGGTCGCCGGTGAATAGGGTTTGCCCGTTCCGGCCTCATCAGGAAGGGTGGGACCGTGGCGCCAGAACATGCGGTCGGCTACGACGGGATGTGGGCCAAGCCCGAGGACGACCCTCGGCAGGGCAGCAACCCGGTCGGCGAGCTCGCGACCATCCGGGAATACCTGTCCAACTACCGGCTCACCCTCGGCATGAAGTGCCAGGACCTCGGGCCGGAGCAGCTCGCCACCCGGTCCGTGCCGCCGTCAACGCTGAGCCTGCTCGGCCTGATCCGGCACATGGCACGGGTGGAGCACAACTGGTTTCAGCGTTGCCTGCAAGGCGATCGGGACGCGCCCCGGTTGTTCTGGTCGCCGGACGACCACGACCTCGACTTCACCGGCGCCGTGGGTGACCCGGCTGTGGTCGACGAGGCGTTCGCGACCTGGCAGGCACAGATTGCCGCCGCCGACGAGTGGCTGGACGGCCCGATCGACCTGGCCGCCACGGTCCTCACACCCCGTAGCGAGTCGGCGATCGTTCGCGACATCCTGATCCACATGGTTGAGGAGTACGCAAGGCACTGTGGGCACGCCGATCTCCTGCGCGAGTGCATCGACGGCCGTACGGGCCAGTAGGCGGCACCACGCACACCGTCGGAGGCGGCTGCCTGAGCGGGGTGGTTCCCGGACGTGATCTTGGTTGGGTTCGCATCGGTACGCACTATTGGTAACGTTGCACGACGTGAGCGATGCGGGCTTGGCGGTAGACCGGGTCTCGAAGAGTTACGGCGCGATCGTCGCGCTGCGTGAGCTTGTCTTCGACGTTGCGCCAGGGGAGCTGTTCGGTTTCGTCGGCAGCAACGGGGCCGGCAAGACGACGGCGATGCGGGTCATCCTGGGTGTTCTGGCGGCTGACGCCGGCGAGGTGCGGTGGCAGGGTCGCCCGGTGACCCTCGACATCCGGCGGCGGATCGGTTACATGCCGGAGGAACGTGGCCTCTACCCAAGGATGAAGGTCGGCGACCAGCTGGTGTACCTGGCCGAGCTGCACGGCATGTCGTCGGGGCAGGCGGTCGCGTCGATGCGGCGATGGACGCAGCGCCTCGGTGTCGCGGCCCGCACGGGCGACGAGGTGCAGCGGCTCAGCCTGGGCAACCAGCAGCGGGTGCAGCTGGTCGCCTCGTTGATCCACGATCCGACGGTCCTGGTGCTGGATGAGCCGTTCGCCGGCCTCGACCCGGTCGCGGTCGATGTGCTGAGCGAGGTGCTGCGGGAGAAGGTGGCCGAGGGCATCCCGGTGCTCTTCTCCAGCCACCAGCTGGATCTGGTGGAACGGCTCTGCGACCGGGTGGGCATTATCCGAAGTGGAGAGATGGTGGCCGTCGGGTCGGTCGACGACCTGCGCGCGGGCGGAACCACCCAGCTCGTCGTGGAGGCGCCGCAGGCCCCGCCGGGCTGGGCCGACCGTCTGGCCGGCGTACGGGTCGTCTCGCAGGGGACCGCTGAGACCGTCCTCGAACTCGATGCGGGCGCCGACGACCAGGCTGTGCTTCGGGCCGCGCTGGTCACCGGGCCGGTGCATTCCTTCGGGTACCGTCGGCCATCGCTGACCGAGCTGTTCCGCCACGTGGTGAAAGAGGAGACGAGGTCATGACCGACCCGTCACTGGGCAGCGCCCGGTCGGTCGGGCTCGTGGCCCGCCGGGAGATCCGTACCAGGTTGGCCTCGAAAGCGTTCCGGATCATGACCGCGGCGATGGTCCTGTTGGTGGTCGCATTTATCCTGGTGCTCAAGCTGGTGGGCAATCAGTCGGGCAGCTCGATCGGGCTGACCCCGGCGACCGCGAGACTGGCCCAGCCGCTGACGTCGATCGCGTCCGCCGTCGGCCAGAAGATATCGGTGTCCACCGTGGACGAATCCGTCGGTGAGCAGCGGCTCCGCGACGGCACCCTCGATGTGCTGGTGGCGGGCACGCCGTCGACGTTCCAGGTGATCGTGGACAAGTCGCTCTCGCCTGGCCTGACCAACGTCTTCACCGTTCTGGAGCGACAGCTCGTGCTCAGCGACCAGATCACTAAGGCGGGCGGGGACCCGGCTGCGGTGGCGGCCGCCGTCGATGCGGCGTCCGTCGACGTACGTACCCTTGAGCCGCCGCCGCAGTATCAAACGCAACGTATCGTGATCGGCGTCATCGTCGGCATCTTCGTCTACATCGCACTGATGGTCTATGGGCAGATGGTCGCTCAGGGCGTGGTGGAGGAGAAGGCGAGCCGGATCGTCGAGCTGTTGCTCACCACGATCCGGCCCTGGCAGCTGCTGCTCGGCAAGGTCGTCGGGATCGGGCTGGTCGGTCTGGTGCAATTGCTGCTCATAGCCATTGTCGGGCTCAGCGGCGGTCTCGCCACGCACACCCTGACCTTCCCGACTGACCTCGCCGTCGGCATTGCGGCCTGGAGCGTGGTCTGGTTCTTGCTCGGCTACTTCGTGTATGCGTTGATGTTCGCCTCGCTCGGCGCCCTCGTCTCCCGTCAGGAAGAGGTGGCTGGCGTGACCGCGCCGGCCATCATGCTGGTCGTCCTGCCCTATGTGCTGGGCATCTCGATCCTGCCGGCTGACCCGGAGAACCAGTTCGTCGCGTGGCTTTCGATGGTGCCGCTGTTCGCGCCGACCCTCATGCCGATGCGGATCGCCGTGGGCACCGCGCCGCTGTGGCAAGTCGTTCTCGCCACCACACTGACCGTGAGCCTGGCGCTGCTGCTGGTCTGGCTCGCCGGTCGGATCTACGCCAACGCGGTACTGCGTACCGGCGCCCGGGTGCGTCTACGCGATGCGCTTGCCAGGTCGGCTGCGGCGTAGCCGGTGTCCCGGTGACGCGGTATCAGGAGACGTCATCGGCGAGGCGTTGGTACAGGGCATGGTCGCGGTACTCGCCGGCGATCTGCATGTAGCGCGGAGCGACCCCGAACCGGACGAACCCGTTGCGCTCCAGCACCCGCTGCGATCGGACGTTGTGCAGTAACGTGGCGGCCGCGATCCGGTGCAACTTCAACTCGTCGAATGCAACCGGGATCATGACCGCGACCGCCGCGGTCGCCACCCCCCGGCCGTTGGCGGCCGACGCCACCCACGAGCCCATCTTTGCCGATTGCAGCGGTCCGCGCACGATGTTGTTGAGCGTGATCCGACCGACGACCTCGCCTTCGTCGACGATCACGTGGGGCAGCATGGTTCCCATCTCGTACTGCTCGAGCGCAGTGGCGATAGCAGTGCCCTGGTACTCGGTGGTGAAGAACTCGTCGGTGCGCAGCGGCTCCCACGGGGCGAGGAACTGACGGTTGGCGGACAAGAGGTCCACCAGGGCGGGCACGTCGTCGTGCGTGACGAGGCGGGTGGTGACAGGCACCCCGCCATGATAGCCCAACGTCGACGTGTCGTCCGTCCACGTTGGCCCGCCCCGGGCCGTTTGTGGGCTCGGGGTGGCTGGGTACGGGGTGCTAAATCATCGACAGCGATGGAACGGGATGGAACGGAATGGAACGGAATGGAACGCCGGAGTGTGCAGCGCTTAGGGACCTGTTGCCGATTGGATGCGGGGAGGTTTGGTCGCAATGCCGCTCCTTGAGTTGGCGCGTGGACGACGCGGCTCGCCGGTGGTGAGGATCGCCGAGGCGATGACGCCGCACGAGATCTCCGGTTGGGACGACCTGGCTTCGGGCCGGTCCTTCTACCTCAGCGCCGATTGGCTGCGGTTCGCGGACACCGACCGGGTTGCCCGCAGCCAGTACCTGGGCATCGGCACGGATGGGCGTCTGGTGGCCGCACTGTCGTCGCACCGGGCAACCGACGAGGTCGACGCCGGTTACGTCGCAGCGCGCACTCTTGAGCTTCCATCGGCTGCGCCGGCCGTCGACGGTGGCGTGCTTACGCTCGGCGGGCGCCGGGGCTTCCTCTCCGGCGTCCTGGTCGCGCCGGACCTCGACCGGTCGGCCGCCGCCGAGTATCTCGCCGAGCTCATTCACCGGGCGGTGGGTACCGCGCTGGGGGAGGGCTCCGCGTGGTGGTGGCCGTATCTCATCACATCCGATGTGGACGTCGTCCTGGCCGCCGGTCGGCGGCTCGGCGGGCGGGCGAGGCTCGGCGTGCATCTTGTCGGCGCGGACAGTGTCATCGACCTCGCCGGCACGACCGTCGACGATTACGTGGTTGCGCTCCCGGCAAAACAGCGCCGCACGAACTTCCGCCGGGAGGAGCAGCGCTTCATCGACAGCGGGCTGGAGATCCGCCAGGTCGACCTGGCCGAGTACTGGCCGCGGCTGGGCACTCTGCTCGCCGCCGTCCAGCAGAAGTACGGACACCCGCAGACGGCCGACGAGATGCAAGCCCGGCTGCGCCGCCAAGGGGAGCACCTGGGGTCGCGTGCGGTCGTGTTCGCCTGTTTCGATGGCGACGTCATCGTCGGCTTTGCGCTCGCCTACCGATGGGGCGATGAACTGGCGCTGCGGGTCGTCGGCTTCGACTACCAGCGGCTCGCGGGCGCGGATGAATACGCGCAGCTCGCGGTGCACGCCCCGGTGCGCTACTGCTACCAGCACGGGCTGCGGCGGCTTCAGCTCGGCGTGGCCTCCTACGAGGCCAAGTGCCGGCGCGGGGCCCGGGTCCGTCCCCTGTGGGCGGTGACCTCGCTTCCCGGACCGGATCCCGCGTCCCTCGTCCAGACGGCCGGTCGGATGGCGGCGTCGATGCCCGCGCATGAATCGGAGTCCTTCACCGCGCAGGTGGAGCAGTCGTGGCGGCGCTGGACCGCCCTGGAGTCGTGACCTCATGGCGATGAACGTCCTGCTCCCACACGTGCGGAGGAACACGCTGCCCAAAGGCTTCCTGGGCGCACCGGAGCTCGGGCGCGTATCGGTGATCACCGAGGCCGGGCATCTGCAGCGCTACGGCCCGGAGGTCGACCTCCATCTGGTGGAGAGCATCCAGGACGTCGAGCAGGTCCGGCGAACGACGATGCGGATCCTCAGCGAGCGGGACCTGCACCGGGTCCTCTCGCCGTTCGAACTCAGCGTCCCGGTGGCCGGGTATCTGCGCTCCTACTTCGGCCTGCCCGGTCTGAGTTTCGAGACCGCGAATCTGTTCACTAACAAATACCTCATGAAGCGTCGGGCGGCGGCTGCCGGTCTGCCGGTGACGGCGTTCCGGATTGCCTACACACTGGCCGACGTCCGGCCGAAGGCGGACGAACTCGGCTGGCCAGTTGTGATCAAACCTGTCCTGGGTGGCGGCACCCTCGACGTGGTCGTGCTCGACAGCCCGGACGCCCTCACGCGCTTCGTGGCATCCCCGGCCGCCGAGTCGATCGGCCAGCTCACCATCCCGCTGATTGTCGAGAAGTACGTCGAGATCGAAGCGGAGTACAACTGCAACGGGATCATCCACGCCGGCGAAGTGATCTTCGCCGCCGCGTTGAGGTACCCGTTCCCCATGCTCGGCTGCCCGGCCGGACTCAACGCCTCGTACACCTTGCCGCCCGACCATCGGGACCGGGCCGCCATCCTGGACCTCCACGCGCGGACGGTGCACGCCTTCGGGCTGCAGTCGGGCGTGACCCACATGGAGTTACTCAAGTCGAAGGACGGTCTGCTCGTCGGCGAGATCGCCTGTCGCCCACCGGGCGGCGGTATCCCGGACGCCGTCGCGCTGCAGTACGGCGTCGACATCTGGCGAGCCTTCCGTGAGACGTCGCTCGGGCTGGCGCCAGAGCTCCGGTTGACCGACCGCGAGGGTCTGCTCATGACCTACCTGCTGCCGATCAAGCGGGGCCGAATCGTCCGCCTGAGCACGGCGGCGGACCTAGCGGCGGTTCCGTCCGTGGTGCGGGTGGACATGTACAAGCAGGTGGGTGAGGTGATGCGTGATCGCGTGGGCGCGTCGGCCGCCGCGGGCGCCGTCTACCTCTCTGTCCGCGATGAGGTCGAGGTCTCGAATCGGATGCTGGAGCTCGCTGAGCGCTACGTGCTCGACGTTGAGGACGAGGACGATGTTGTCGCCTCGCCGGCCTGACCGCCACGGTGCCGGCGACGAGACCCACGTCATGGTCGGAAAGGAGGATCCTTGCTGCGCGCTCACGGCCTGACGTTGTACGAGCCGGGCGACCTTCACGGCGAGACGGACTCACCGGAACTGGCCGACCTGCGCCAGATCGCGACCTGGGCCGTCGACTTCCTCAACGCTCCCAACCAGCAGTTGGGTCGTCGTGGTCCGGTCTGTCCATACACCCGGCTCTCGATGGAGAACAACAATTTCCTGCTGGCCTCGGCCGGCGGCGAGCGCGACGTCCCGGCGATCGAGTCGACGGTTGCCCAGTACCGCCGCTGGTACATGGAACTGCTCGAGCAGCTCGACGGGGCCCGTGAGCACCTGCTCACCATCCTGGTGGTGTTGCCGGGCTTCGACCGGATGGATCCCGGCTCGCTGGACGTGCTGCAGGGCCGGTTGAAGGATGCATTCGTTCGCGACGGCCTGATGGTGGGCCAGTTCCATCCGCGTTGTGAGCAGAGCGGGCTGTGGAACGAAGACTTCCGGCCACTGAAGGCGCCCATCCCGCTGCTGGCGATCCGTCGGATGGTCTCCTCGGACCTGCCGTTTCTGCTCGACTCGGCGAGCCACCTCTCGGCGTACCTGAACCGGTTCGCGCCCGACATTCCGAGTCACGTGCGGCGTCTCCTGGTGGCGAGGATCACCAACATGACCGATCAAGAGCCGGCCGCGGTCTAGTGGGGGTGAGTGCGTGAGAGGTCTGCGGCGATACCAGACCTGGTTGGCTGACAGCAGCCGTTGGGACGGGTTCGAGTTCCGGGCCGACGACATAGTGATCTCGACTCCATCGAAATGCGGAACGACCTGGATGCAAATGATCTGTGCGCTGTTGATCTTCAGTGACGCCAGCCTGCCACGCCCGTTGACCGAGTTGTCGCCCTGGCTGGACATCCAGACCGACAGCGCCCCGAACGTCTTTGCCGCCCTGGCCGCGCAGGGGCACCGGAGGTTCATCAAGACCCACACGCCGTTGGACGGGCTTCCCTTCGACGAACGGGTCACCTATATCTGTGTGGGCCGGGATCCGCGGGATGCCGCGATCTCCTCGGATTATCACCTGAACAACATGAACCGCGACGTGCTGCTGAAGGCACGGGAGACAGCGGTGGGCTCGGACGACCTGCCGTCGCTCACTGCCGCGGGGGCGCCGGCGCGGGTCGACGAGCCGGCCGAACGGTTCTGGCGCTGGATTGAGGATCCCGCCGAACGGTTCTGGCGCTGGGTCGAGGACGATGCGCCGCCCAGCGAGGGACTCGAGCTCCTACTCCATCACCTGCGAACGTTCTGGGACCGGCAGCAGGCGACCAACGTCGTGCTGGTCCACTACGCCGATCTGCAGGCCGACCTCGAGCGCGAGATGCGCCGCCTGGCCAGGCGCCTCGAGATCGTGATCGACGAGCACCGGTGGCCCGGACTGGTGGCCGAAGCCAGGTTCGATCGGATGCGCAAGCGCGCCGACAGGCTGGCTCCGCAGGTGACCATCGACGGGCTGTGGCACGACACCAGCCGTTTCTTCAACCGCGGCACCAGCGGCCAGTGGCAGGCCATTCTCGGTTCCGAGGATCAGGCCAGGTACTGGGCGCGGGTACGGCAGCTCGCGACGCGCGACCTGGCGGCCTGGACGCATGGCGGTTGGCGGGGATACCGCAGGTTCGAGCAAGCCGCCCGACGCACCGAAGGCCAGCCTTGATGGAGCCGGTCGCTCAGGTCGCAGGCTCGAACGCGCGCAGGGCAGCGTCGACCTGCGCGCGATCGAGTGCAACGGCGACCTCGGCGATGCCCTGACGTATCCGCTGCGGGTCGGCGGCTGCGGTGCTCGCGAGCAGCGCCGTGATCGGTCGGTTTTCGGCGAGGTAGATGGCACTGAACTCGTGGATGCCACGGTCGAGGGCGGCTTGGGCGAGCATCTCGACGAGGGCGGTGGCCAAACCGACTCTCCGCCAGGCCGGGTCGACCACGACGGCCACTTCGGCGACACCGTCCTGGATGACTCCGTACCTGGCGATGGCCACGCCCTTTCCGCTACGTTCGTCGGCGGCGGCGAGCGCGAACCGGTGTACATAGTCCAATGTGGTCAGCCGGTCGACCTGTAGTGCAGTCGGGTGCGGCGCGCCGCCGAGGAAGCGCTGGCGTAGGGTGTCGGGGTCGGCGGTCCGGATCGCCGCCGCCAGCTCGGTCGAGTCGGCCGGGATGACCGGCCGGATCACGACCGAGCGCCGGTCGCGCAACCGCAGCCGGCGCTCGTACTCACGGGGGTAGCCAGGTGGCACTTGGGCCTGGCTCGGCGTGAAGATCACACCAACCTCATCCCCAGGTCTTGGAGAGACGCTACGAGACCTCGTCGTACAAGGCGGCGACCTGAGCCCCGTACCTTTCCATGACTACGTTGCGGCGTACCTTCAGCGTCGGTGTCAGCTGGCCGCCGGCTTCGCTGAAGTCCTCGTCCAGGATCACGAACTTTTTGATCGACTCCGCTTGTGACACCGCCTTGTTCGCCTCGTCGACCGCCGCCTGGATCTCCGCCCGCAGAGCGGGGTCATCGCGCAGGTCGGCCATGGCCGCCGTCGCCGGCTTGCCGTTGTCCGCCTTCCACTGGGTCAACGTCTCCGGGTCGACCGCCACGAGCGCCGCGATGTAGGGCTTCGCGTCACCCACGACCAGACACTGGCTGACCAGCCAGTGCGCACGCAGCCGGTCCTCGAGCACGGCGGGCGCGACGTTCTTGCCGGCCGACGTGATGATGAGGTCCTTCTTGCGTCCGGTGATCGCGAGGAAGCCGTCACCGTCGATGACGCCGATGTCGCCCGTGTGCAGCCAGCCGTCCTCGTCGATCATCTCCTTGGTGGCCGTCTCGTCGTTCCAGTAGCCCTGGAAGACCATGTGGCCCCTGACAAGCACCTCGCCGTCCGGCGCGATCCGAATCGTGCAGCCCGGGATCGGTCGCCCGACGGTGCCGATCTTCTGCGCCTCGGGTGTGTTGGAGTTGGTCGCCGGGCTGGTCTCGGTCAGACCATAGCCTTCGAGGACATTGATGCCGCACCCACGGAAGAAATGGCCAAGCCGCGGGCCGAGCGGGGCGGCCGCGCTCCAGGAGTACTTCACGGCCCCGCCGAGCGCGGCGCGCAGCTTGCCGTAGACAAGCCGGTCGAACAGGGCGTGCCGGAGGCGGAGTGCGAGGTTGGGTCCGCCGGTGTCCAGCGCCCGGCTGTAGGCGATGGCCGTGGCCTCCGCCCGGGCGAAGATCTTGCTGTGACCCTCGCTGTCGGCCTTGCGCCGGGCGCTGTTGTAGGCCTTCTCCCACAGCCGCGGCACCGACAGCACAGTCGTCGGTTTGTACGCCGGTAGCTCGGCGACGGCGTCGGCCATGTCGACCAGGCCCAGAACCGTGCGCGAGTAGACCGCACCGTACTGGATGACCTGGGCGTAGCTGTGTGAGAGCGGCAGGAACAGCAGCGTCGAGTTGTTCTCGTTGAAGACTTTCCGGAAGCCGTCGTTGTCCATGCAGTTACGCGTGTTGGCCACGATGTTGCCGTGGCTCAGCATGCAGCCCTTCGGACGACCGGTCGTGCCGGAGGTGTAGACGATCTCGGCGAGATCGTCGGCGCCGCGGGTTCGGCGCCGCTTCATGACCTCCTCCGGCGACATGTGCCCGCCGCGCGCCGTGATGTCGGACAGGCCGGCGAACCGGGCACCATCGATCTCCCACACCTGCCTGAGCGCGGGGAGGCTGGCCCGGGCCGAGGCTACCTTCTCGGCGTGCTCGTCGGTTTCGACGACGGCCGCAACCGCGCCCGAGTCGCCGAGGATCCAGGTGAGTTGCTCGAGCGAGGACGTTGGATAGATCGGGACGGTGACACCACCAGCGGTCAGGATCGCGTAGTCCAGAAGGGTCCACTCGTAGCGCGTGTGCGACATCAGACCCACCCGGTCGCCCGGCTCGATCCCGGCGGCGATGAAGCCGGCGGCGAGGTCGCGCACCTGGTCGGCAAACTCCCGCCAGGTGACCGGCGTCCACTCGCCGTTGACCTTCCGCTTCATACCGACCGTCTCGGGCCAGTTGGCCGCATTCGTAAAGACATCATCCGTGACGTTGTCGTCTGGCTTCACGACGTAGGCCACGGGCACAGAGAACTCTTGCATGGTTGCTCCCTTCAGCGATCCCGTGCGCGTCCTCGCGGCTTGGACGCTAGTGGGACGCGACGCGACGGGCCAAGGGCGTAGGTCCCGATCTGGGGGCCTCAGGGCCCGGTCAGGCGAGCGCACTCTTCTGCGGGCCGCTGCGCTGGCGCTCCAGTCCCCGCCCGTCTCCGGGTTAGCAGGGGCACCCTTTTCTACCGTAGGCGTTAATGGGGTGCCCTTCCTCACAGGCGAGCGGGCCCGCGGGAAGGGCCGCGCTGCACGTCGACTGAGGTGCTCCCGAACGGCCCGCTCCACCATGTGCGGCGCTGGCCGGGCACACTACCGCTATGCCCCCGCGTGCTCGCCGGCTCTGGCCGCTGGTCCTCGCCTTGGCTTTGGCCCTGGCCGCGTGCACGGCGCCGCCCCGGACCTGGCGGCTGGCGGTACCGTCCGCCTCCGCCTTGCCCGCCAGCACGCCCACAACCGCGCCGTTCGTAGGCTGGTCGGATCCGGCGGGCGTCGGCCAGCCATTCGGGACGAAGGTCAACGGACTGCTCACATTCCGCGGCAACCCGACCCGTACGTTCTATGGCACCGGGCCGGCGGTGCGGTCCAACCCGACTCAGCTCTGGGCGTTTCCCAAGAATACGAGCATGTGTGGCACCACCAGCATCAAGGCCGGTGAGGTGGAGACGTGGTGCGGCAACGGCTGGACCGGACAGCCGGGCGTCATCGAGCGCGATGGTCGCACATGGATCATAACGGGCGGGTACGACCACAACATCCACTTCGTGGACGCGGCGACCGGTCAGCGGATCCTCCCCGACTTCGTCACCAACGACCTGGTGAAGGGGACGCTCAGCCTGGATCCGGACGGCTATCCACTGGTGTACAGCGGATCGCGCGACGGCTACTTCCGGATCCTCTCGTACGACGGCGACAAGGCCAAGGTGCTCTGGAAGCTCAACGGCAACACGGTGAGGCCGAAGTACCACGATGACGACTGGGACAGCTCAGGTCTGGTCATCGACGATTACCTGTTCCAGAACAGTGAGAACGGCAACTTCCACATCATCAAGCTCAACCGCGGCTACGACGTCCACGGCAAGGTCACCGTGAAGCCCAAGCTCCTCTACCACATTCCCAGCTGGGACTCGGAGCTGCAGAAGGTCGCCTCGGACTTCTCCGTCGAGAACTCGGTCGCGATCTACAAGAACGTCGCCTACTTCGCCAACTCGTCGGGCCTGGTGCAGGGCTGGGATCTCAGCGGCCTCAAGGCCGGCAAGAGGCCCACCCGGGTGTTCCGCTTCTGGACCGGCGACGACGTCGATGCCACCGTCACGATCGACAGCCAGGGGATGCTCTACGTCGGCGTCGAGTACGAGAAACACAACGCCCGTTCGCAGCAGATCGGGCAGATGCTCAAGCTCGACCCGTCGAAGCCGGCGGACCCGATCGTGTGGCGTGCCTTCGACAAGAAGGCCGGCGTGAGCGGAGTGTGGGGTACGCCGGCGCTCTACAAGGACATCGTCATCTTCGACACCAATTTCGGCGACGTGCTCGGCCTCGATCGCGCGACCGGGCAGGAGCGCTGGCGGTTCCACCTGATCCGCGCGTGGAGCTCACCGGTCGTGGTGGACGACGTGCTCTTCATCGGCGACTGCACGGGGCACTTCTACGCCTATGACGTTGGCGACACCAGAGCCGCGCCGACGAAGCTGTGGGGCATGAAGGTTGGCGGCTGTGTCGAGTCGACGCCGGCGATGTGGAAGGGCGTGCTGTACTTCGCGGACCGCCAGGGCAAGCTGCACGCCATCGGCACCAAGGCGTCCTGAAGATCGTCGATGTCGCGGATGCGTGCAGCCAGCGCCTTCATAGCGAAGATGTGTTCGGGCGATGCGACCATGATCCTCAGATTCGGGTGCTCGCAGACGCGTCGCTTGCCGGGGTCATCCTTGCCTGAGACGCAGACGCTGGCTCGTTCGTTGAGCCACCATGGCGGAAGGTTGAGTTCTTCGGCGGCCCCGCGCGCTTCCTCGATCACCACGCCGTGAGGAACGAACATCGCATCGACGTCGCGCGTGACGCGGTTCCCGTCAGACGCCAGGGCAATGGCGGCCGCGCCGACAACGAAAGGTCGGCGACGACGCCACGGCGGGCGAGGCGGTCACCGAGGGCGGTGAAGGCGCGCTCCTCGTCCGTACGTTCTGCCACGGCACCTCCCGTCGCCACCCTTGTACCGGTGCTTACCTCAAGGAGTTGTCATGGCGCATCCCCGCGTTACCAGCTGATCGCGGCCAAGGGGGTACGCGGTCCCTCCGCGCAGTCGGTCGCCAGTGGCCAGGAGGCCCCAACGAGCCTTACCAGAGAGGTTCGGCCATCATCGATGCCGCCCAAGACCAGTCGGCCGGCTGGCGTAACAGTTACCGGCGGTGTTGCGCTGAACACATCGACAGGTACCTACGGTCTCGGAACGCCGAACGGCACCGGAGCGTTCTGACAGAGCCTCGGTGGTGGAGACGGGCCGCGGTCGGGTCGACACTGGGGATAGATCTCGGTCTCTACCTCCACCACCGAGCAAGGGAAACAGTTAGGCTCGGCCCGCTCCTGCCTGCACGTCCGGTCGATGGGCAGGGGCGGGCCGGCGCCGATAGATTCGGGGTCCACAATCGGGCGACCCGGGCGCCAATCGGCCGACCTGTGTCACGCTCGGCGGGCGACGAAGCCGGCGAAGTTGTACCAGCGGAAGAAGCAGTCGATCTCGACAAAGCCAGCTCTACGGAGTTGCTCGACGTTCTCATCGACCCGGAACGGCACCAGGACATTCTCCAGTGCCTCGCGCTTCTGCGCTATTTCCAGGTCGGAGTAGCCGTTACGGCTCTTGAATGCGTGATAGTTGCGGACGAAGAGCCGGTTGTTGGGCGGCGCGTCGGCGAGCACCTTTTCTACGAGCAAGAGACCGCCGCCAGGACGCAGGGCCTCGTGGATCTGTAGCAGCAACGTCGGACGGTGTGGTGGTCTGATGAACTGCAGCGTGAGGTTGAGGATGAATACGTCGGCCCGCCGGAAAGCGGTGTTCGCGGTCAGGTCGGCCCGCTGGAGGTCGACCCCCTCCGTGATCCCGAGGTCATCCAGTCGGGCCCGGGCGCGTGCCAGCATCGGTTCTGAGTTGTCGATTCCCACGAGTTTTACATCGGGGTCTTTCACCGCGTTCGCCAGGCTCGCGAGGGTGGCTCCGGTGGAGCAACCGAGGTCGTAGATCAGGCCAGCCGGTCCAGCGAAGTGCAGCGCCATCTCGGTCAGCATCCGGGTCGTCTCCTCGTAGCCGGGAACGCTGCGCGCGATCATGTCATCGAACACCTCGGCCGTGGACTCGTCGAATGTGAAGTCGGCAGCCTCCCGCTCAACGGCGAACAGTTTGTCTGAACGCATTTTGTAACCTCTCTTGCGTTTCCGTAGCCGATCAGAGACGCACGACGTGGACGAACCACTCGATGCCGGAATCGTCGCCCTCGAAAGCGTGCTCGAGCTTCGCCCCCGCCGCCTCGTACACCGACGCCCACCCTGCTCTGTCCCGTGGCGGTACGCCTTGCCGGGTGAGCACCTGGATGACGTCGTGTAGGACGGTGTGCCGGTACTCCGAAGGGATGACGTCCATCCGGCCGAGTTTTCCGTAGTAGTCCACGTTGATCAGGAGCCGGTCGGGAAACAGGTCCCGCACCTGCCGGAGGTAGTCGATGGCATGTTCGTCGCCTCGACCGAAGAACTCGTTCAGAATCCCCTTGCAGTGCAGCACGTCGACCCTGTCGCGAAGGTCGAGCGGCAGGGCCGTGACGAGGTCTCTGCCATCGTGGTGGATTATCTCGATCTGCTCCGACAAACCCAGCTCATCGATCCGAGCACGGGCGACGACGCACATCGCGGCGACCACGTCGACGCCCCACCCGCGGAACCGGGAGTCGCGTTGGGCCAGCGCGGCGAGCGTGGTACCCGGACCGCAGCCCAGGTCGAGCATGGTGGCCGGTCCCAGGCTCTCCATCACGGCGAGCACGATCGGATTCGGTGGAGAGCCGATGCGGTCGTATGCCTCGGACTCGACGACCCGGTCCACGAGTGACCTGCCTGGGAACTTCCGGCGCAGGCTCTCCGAGAGGCCCGTGACCGCCGGACCGTAGCTACCGACGAACTTGTCGAGCTGGAAGCCGACGTAGTAGTCATCGGTGAACGTCTGGGCCAGCACGTACTTCCCGGCGGACCGGGTCACCACCTCGCTTCGCTGCACCAGGAACTCCAGCAGTGCGCCGAGCACCTCGGATGAGTAGTCGAAGCTCTCCGCGAGCTGCTTGACCGTCTGGTCATCACGGAGCTTGTCCAGCAGGCCAATCCGATGAAAGTGGTTCAGGATATTGGCCAGATAGAAGCCCTCGACCGCGTCGAGGACCGACGCCTTCGGCCGAGCTGCGGCGAAGAGACTCATGCCGGGCTCCCCTGATACGACGGCTGCGGCTGGCTGTTGGTCGACGTCTGTACAGCGCCCAGGGTTTGGAGGAGGTGGAAGAACGAGCGGAGGCTTCCGGCGCGGTCGTCGTACCGGTCCAGCCAGCCTGCGAGGTCATCAGCGGACCTGGAGTCGCAGAGCCATTCGAGGAGTTCCTTGGCGACGCCATCCACCTCGAACGACCGGACCCGGTCCGGCCGCGACCCCTCCACCAGCAGAAGGAACGTATGTTTCGGTTCGTCGCCACGGTCGAGCACGGCCGGGTCTACGCAGAGGGCAGCGAGCAAGTCCGGGACATGAGGAACGTCGCGAAGGATGGCGGCACCGGGGCTCAACCGGTGCGCCGTGGCCGCGCCCGCTCCGCCGGCGGCGCCGGGCTCGCCGGCCCTGCCCGCCGCGACGGCTTGGTCGTGGGACAGGCGCGCCCGTAGGCCCTCGCCGGTGAGGAGAAAGCGGATCGCCGCGGTGACCGGGTGCGAAGGTCCCCACGATTCATGGGCGAAAGCCACGACCAATCTCGCATCCGGCGCGGGCTTCCGCGTGCGATCAGCGAAGCGCCGCAGAGCCCGGATGAGGAGGCTGAGCCGGCCCTCAAAGTCTCGCGTCATCCGCTGCAGCAACGGATGACCCAAGGTCATGAGCAGTGGGAACGACCGGTCGACAAACAGGTGCTGGGCACGAGGTAGTACGGTCGGGTAGTAGTGGTGGTTCATGAACAGCCGCGGGTGCTCGCTCATCACGCGGCTGTCATCCGCCTGCAGCGCAGGAAAGTTGAAGTCGCTGATGTGCCCGTCGTACTCGAGCCTGTCGCCGTACTCCGCGTGCAGTTCGGTACCTGGCTCGGGAGTCAGCAGGTGCAACTGAAGGCTGATCAGATCTGCGGCTCGGGCCAGGCACGTACCCAGGAGATCCAGTGTGGCGTCCTGGTCTTCCTCCTTCTCCTCCGGATAACCAGTGATCGTCGACACGACGGCCTTCATTCCCAGCCTGCTGGTGACGTCGAGGATCGGTTCGACGAGCGCTAGGTCCAGATGTTTCCGGCTGATCTTCTGCATCCGGGCCGAGCCGGTCTCCACGCCGTAGTAGATCGAACGGCAGCCGGCCTCATGCATCGTGACCAGAAGCTCGGAATCGACGCAGTCCATCCGCGCCGAGCACGACCACGTATAGCCCCGCTGCACAACTGTCTCGCAGAAGCGGCGCACCTTGTGCTTGTTGGCGGTGAACATGTCGTGGGTCAGTTCGAAGTGCGCTATTCCGTATGCCGCGTGCAGGAAGTCGAGCTCGCCGACGAGCCGCTCGGCCGATTTCAGACGGTAGCGTCGGCCGAAGAATGAGGCGGTCGAGCAGAAGGTGCAGTTGAACGGGCATCCCCGGCCCGCTTCCACCCGCAGTGAGGTCAAGCCGAGTTCCCGGATGGGATGCAGGTCGTACGCCGGCCACGGCAGTTCATCGAGATCCTGGAGCAGCGAACCGGGATCACTCGAGGCCACACCGTGTCGATCCCGATAGCTCAGTCCGGGCACCGAGGATAGCTCGTCGCGACAGGCGCGCTCCAGGAGTAGGGGCAGGGTGCCCTCGGCCTCCCCCCTTACCACGACGTCGAAGACGTCGAACGTCTGCAGGATCTCCCGGTGCAAGATCGTGGCGTGCGGGCCGCCGAGGAGGATGGGTAAACCTGGGCGAGCCGCCTTCACCTTGCTCGCCACCTGGTATGTGCAGATCAGATTGCATCCCAGGGTGGTGAAGCCGAGTACATCCGGTTCCTGCTCCAGGAGCATCCCCGCCAGCGCCCGGTAGAACGTGTCATCAAGGCGAAGCTGTCGCGAGCGCAGACCCAAGCTGGGATCGACGAGAATTCCGCAGTGGCCGTGTTCGCGGACAGCGGCCAGCAGGGAGAGGAGCCCCACATGGGGTTGCAGGTCGAACGGGGAGTCTGGCCTTGCCCGGTCGACCAGGACGTTATCGCACAAGACGATGCGCACGGCGCTCAGGCCTGTCCGCGAAGAGCGATCATGCCCGTCAATGCCATGTCGCGGACCGCCTGGCGCAGGCCCGATCGCAGCGGCTCGGCCACGGGGAGCAATTCGCCGAGCAGGCGGCGCCCGTCGACGCCGTTCAGGAATCCACGCAAGGCCGGATCCACCTCGAAGATCCGCATGCGCAGCGAGTCCCGGTCGCCCCAATAGGTCAGGTATCGCGGCTGTGGCGCTAGGCCGGCGAGGGTCGCCGGATCCAGCTCCAACCGGTGGATCACCGACGCCGGGTTGTAGCGAAAGAACGCAGTGAGGACAACCCCACGGAGCGCGGGAATACAGCGATCGACCACCTCGTCATTGCTGTGGATCAGGCTATCCCGGGTTCGAGCGGGCAGGCGCTCCTCGCGGCGCAGACTGTGCCGTTGCTCGAACCACAGATGTTCGTGCTGAAACACGTCCCGCAAGCATGGATAGCTGGTCGCATCGAACGAATCGAACCATTGCCCGAAGAACACCGCGAAATGGCGGATCCGCTCAATCCGGTCGATCTGGTTGGCACGATCGCGCTGATGGTTCTCCTGGTACGCGGAGAACAGATCCAGATCGAGTCCGTAATGGTCCACCAGGAGCCTGGTATGCGGGAAGATCTGCCATAAGCCGTTGTTCTGCACCTTCGTGACGAGCCCCGCGAACGTACGAACGCGGCCGAGGTCGAGGTCGAGGAAGTCCCTCCTCTCCTGCGCAGTCAGGTCGAAACCGGCCAGCGCAATATCAAGATCCTCCCGCGCCAGCTTGAGGAACGGCGGATCGACGACGCAGCGAGCCAGGAACTGCTGAACCGCCGAACTGGTCATGCCACAGCGCCGGCTGTGGCCACTGTCGAACGCACCCGCTCGAGCTCGCTCAACAGGAGTCCGATGGGAAAGTTGCCCGACCAGTTGTACTCGAGGGTGATGGCTGGTATGGATGTGCGCTCCAGCAACCGGGTGAGAAGATCGTGGACGTCACCAGGGGTGGCCACCGTGTGGTCATCCCACCAGGCGCCCTCCCGGTGGGTCACCCCGGAAATGTGTACCTCGTCGATCCTGTCGGTCGGCAGCATGTGCAGACTCTCGACGGGCTCCAGTCCGAGGTTGTGGCAGCTGACGTGGAAATGTGCCAGGTCAAGCAGGAGTCGGGCGGACGAGTTGGCACAGATGGTCCTGGCGAACTCCGACGGGGTCATAGTGCTGCCGGGCGGAACGAAGTAGATCGGCGGATTCTCGAGCAACATCGGCACACCGAAGCGGTTTTCGTACCGCTCCACCGATTCGACAACCCGCTGGACTGTCTCCATGTTCATCGGCGGATTGATCGAGTACCCGACGTCGTAGGGCAGAGTGTCAGAGATCAAACCCGGGTCTGCCGGTCGCTTGGCCGTGACGAATGCCAGGTGCTCACTCAGCCATGGCACTTTCATTCGGCCGATCCACGAGGTGATCGAATCGACGATCTGATCGGCTGGCGGAACGTCGCCGGCCAGTGACAGCGACGAACAGTGGAGCAACAGCGGATACCCGTCAGGGATCTCCAATGGGCGTGGATCGTAGTAAACTAGTTCAAATGGGATCTCGACGAAATCGATCACACCAGGGTAGTCGTCGAGAAATGTGCTGGTGTAACCGCTGTAGGCGAGACCGATCTGGGGATGCCGGTCCGGCACGAAAGGCAGCACAGCAACTCCACGATCAAGTCCGTTTTGGCGTGCGGCCGCAGGCTGGCTGTTCGCCCGACAGGCTGAGCCGGCAGGGCGACGCTCCGGGTTCTCGCGAACCCGTGGAACTCGTCAGTTGACGATCACTGCGTTGTTCGGCAGGTCGGTGAGCCTGGTCGATCCGACCTCCTGGAAACGGATGGTCAATACTCCGTCCTTTTCGAGGCACCGCGTCACCGCGGCAGCGTCCAGGTGCAGGCTCACCCGGGCACGATTCTTCGAGATGTGGACCTCAAGCTCGCCTTGGCCTTCGGCCTTGCTTCCGCTATCCATTGACGGAACCCCTCTTCCCTCGTCCTGATGCGGTAGGACACGGTGGCCCGTGAGCGCACGAAGAGATGATCTTAAGGCATGGCGAACACCTTAACGGCCAAATGTGGCACTCGGCTAACGGGTGTGTCAAGAGTGTGCGCGCGAAGGTATGGCTGGCGCCCCGGTTGGGCCTGATGCGAGGTATCGAGATCATGAAGTCCTTTGTGGACCCCGGCGGTCGGGATCAGTACAGCGGCCCTTCCCCATGAGTGCCAACGCCGATGCGCCGAGCAGGCCGGGCAGCAACCGGCGCCGAGTGGTCACGGTCTGATGCTGAGCTGGCCTGACTACGACAGCCAAGCAGCGGTCGTCCTTCGGACAGCTGAGTACGTGCCCACCCTGCCCGGGCCCGGCCCTATAGGTCACGGGTCGCGGTCTTTGGCCCGGTACGCCGGCGGCACCCTTGCTGCTGGCGATTTGGCAACACACTCGGCCGACTAACCGACGTGGTCGGCGCGCACCTCGAGGAGCAGCCGGCGGAAGTTGGCGGGCTCATCGAACTGGGGCGTGTGTGCGGACCTCTCGAGCCACACCAGCCGCTTGCCGGGCGCCGCGACGGAGTCGTAGAACCGTTGCGCAGCCTCGCCCGGTGCCACTTGATCGAGGCGCCCCTGAACCAGAACGATCGGCACGTCGAGGCTGGGCAGTGTGGCGACCAGATCCGTGTCGGCGAGGTCCGGCAGCAGCGCCGCCTGCGACCCGGTGATGCCGCGTATCGATCGGACGACGTCGGTGACCGAATAGTCGCGTGAACGGGCCAGGCTGCCTAGGACCATGCGGAGAATGCCGGCGTGCGTCTTGCCGGCCGTCACGCCGCCGAAGTTGGCCGCCCAGCGGGCCCGGGTGTTGAACTGCTTCACGTCCAGGTGCGGCGGCGGGCCGATCCTCTCCAGTTGCCGGATCGCCCGCCGGTGGCCCAGCCGGCGGGCGGTGCGGAGCACGAATTCGTACGTGTGCCGTTCGGCGGCGGGAATGTCGATGTCCATGCCGGTCGCGATGATGGCCGCCACGAGGTCCGGCCGGCGGACGGCGGCCTGGGCGGCGTACGTGGCACCGAAGGAGAACCCGGCGACGAACGTCTTGGCACCGAACCGCTTCTGCAGCAGCTCCAACATCGACACCGTATCATCGACCATAGCCGGTGCGCTGATGTCGAGTCCAGCCGCACGCCGCAACGGTGCCGACGACAGACCGGTGCCCCGCTGGTCCCAGTAGACGACGGTGAAGTCCTTCTCCAGGCCCAGTCGCCGTTCGAAGATCCGTACCTCGTTGATGATCGGCAGCCCCGGACCCTGTTGCATCAGCAGCAGCACAGGGTTGGCCCGATCCTTCCCGCGTATCCGGATCCATTGCAGAACATCGCCGAACTGGACCGCCTCGAGCGTGTCGATCATCATCTGTCCACTCCCGACTGACCCCGGCCCCAAGATGTCGCGGCCAGCCTGGCCCCGGCCGCCGGGTCGTGTGCGGGCAGGATCGCCAGGTCCGGGTACCGGCCCCGGAGCGTGTTGATGGCGCGGGTGGACCGGCGTACCTCCGCCCGCTCGCCCAGGCCGGGCAGGTGCCCGTCCTGCATCAGGTACGCGTCGTACGTGACGTCGCCGACCATCAGCAGCGGTGTCGCCCCGGGCTGGCGAACGAATAGGGACAATGAGCCCGGCGTGTGGCCGGGCGTGGGTAGCAGGACCAGGGTGCTGTCGCCGAAGAGGTCGTGGGCCGCGGTGAACGGCGCCAGGTCGGGGTCGCGGGTCGCTGCCGGCGTCACCGGCCGCCAGCGCAGGCCGGGCAGATCGATGTGCCGGGGCAGCAGGCCCCGCACCTGCGGGCGCGGCCGCCGCAGGCTCTCCCACTCCCGCTGATCGAGCACGATGTTGGCCCGGCCGAGTTCGCGCAGGCCGCCGATGTGGTCCTGGTGCAGGTGCGACAGCACGGCGGTGTGCACATCGGCGATGTCGTAGCCGATGGCGGCCAGCCGGGCGGTCAACGTCTGGTCGGCGGCGATGTGGAACCGGGCCAGCCGCCGGTAGATCAGGCCGGTGAAGCCGGAACGCGGGAAGTAGTCCGCATCAGTGATCGACGCGCGATCCTGCCCGGTGTCGAATAGCACCAGACCGTCGACATGCTCCACCACGTAGACGTTGATCGGGCGCGGGCTGGTCCACGTGCGCGTGGTCATCAGCCACCACATCGCCGGCGTCCCAGTGGACCGGACGTGCTGCGGCCGGATGTCGACCATCCCGGTGCTGACCACCGACACTCGTGCGATCGGCTTCACGTCACGCCGGCCCGATGGGCAGCGGGGTGACCGTGGCGCCGGTGACCGCGCGGAACAGGTCCCGGCCGAACAGCCGGCCCGGCGTCCAGGCGCCGGTCGGCGCGCCGGCGAGGACCCGCCGGGCGACCTCGGCCGCGTACGCCGCCCCCGCCGCAACGCCGTCACCGACTCGCGCCTGCGCCGCCAGCCGGCGATCCGGCCCGACGACCACCTCGGCGTAGGAGTACGAGTAGCCGTCGCCGTCGACCCGCTGCGCGGGGTCGCCGAAGTAGGCGCTGACGTTGGCGGCGCCGCTGGCCAACCGGGCCACCTCCAGATCCCCGGCCGGGCCGGGCAGCATCGACCGGGTCGCCCCGCCGAAGGTCAGTTCCGTGGCGCCGGTACCCAGCGGTGCCCGTACCAGCACGCCGTCCACATAGGATATTGCCCCTTCTGGCATCAGCGCCGCGATCGTCTCCCGTACGCCGGGGCTGACATGGCTGCTCGCCGGTACGGTCGCGACGCGTACCCGGTCGGGCGTCTCCGCCAGCTCCTCGACCAGGCCAAGTACCAACGATTCCGTACCGCCCGGACCGAAGCCGGCCCCGGTGACCGCCGTGATCCCACGCTCGCGCGCCTCGGCGTCCCGCCGCAGCACGTCGCGTACAGCGGTGAACTCGTTGGCGATGTCCACATAGGAGGTTTGAGTGTCCAGGCAGGCGTCCAGCACCGTCGCGCCGTACCGGACGAACGGTCCGACCGTGGTCAGCACGACGCGGGCCTGGGCCGCCGCGGCGCGTACTGCCGCCGGGTTGGTCACGTCCAGCACCGCCGTACCGGTGCCGGGGAGCTCGCCGGCCAACTCGGCGAGCGGCTCCGGCCGGCGCCCGGCCAGCCGGACCGACAACCCGCGAGCGACCAGCTCCCGCGCGACGAGGCGCCCGCTGCTGCCGCCGGCACCGAGCAACAGAACGTCATGAACCATGTCGGCGTTCAACGGTCTAACCTCCAGTCGTCGCTCATGGGTGAGCACAGCCCAGTCAAGGCTGGCGCCGCCGCACGACTCCTGTCAGTGATTTCGGTCGAGCCTCAGACGACCAAAGTCACACGCCGGCCGATCCGCGGGAATCGGCGTAAAGCCGGGCCGGGTCGAGAATGACGATGCCGCCCGCCGCGGTCGCCACGATCCCGGCCTCCCGCAGGTCCCGCAGCGCGCGGGCGACCACCTCGCGGACCGACCCGGCGGCGTCCGCCAGCTCCTGCTGCGACACATTCGCCACCAGACGGCCCTCCGGGCGCTGCCGGCCGGAGGCGAGGTCGAGCAGGTGCGCCGCGACGCGCTCGCGTACCGAACCGAACGCGTTGACGGCCGTCTGCTCGAGCACCCCGTACAGCCGGCGGTTCAGCTCCTCGGCGATCGCCCAGGAGACCCGCGGATCCTGCCGGGCCGCCGCGGTCAGGGTTCGGCCGCTGATCCGGAACACGCTGGACGGCTCAAGCGTCTGGACACTGGTGTCGGCCGGACCACCGACCAGTACCGCGATGCCCAGCACATCTCCGGGCCGGGCGTACCGCACGGTGACCTGGCGGCCCTCCGGCGAACTCAGGAACACCCGGATCAGGCCGCGGACGACCACCGCCGCCTGCGGGTCCGCCCCGGCCCGGTACACGGTCGTACCCGCCGGGTAGTCGGCGCGCTCGCCGGCCTCCCGCAGCCGGTCGACGAGATCCGCCGGCAACTGGGTCAGGAAGCTCCGGGCCAGCGCCTCCTCCACCTCCGGATCGGCCACTCCGTGACGGTAGCCGTCGGGTGGGTGCCGGTGTCGCCGGGGTTGTCCGAGCCAACCGGCGCCCTGGCCGAGCACCGAGAAGCGTGCGGTCCGGCATCTGATGGCAAGGTCTTGGCAAGGCAGATGGCCCAGGATGTCGCCTCGGGCCAGTGCTACCCGGCCCGCCATGTCTCGACGGACCCCGGGATGGAGACTTATGAAAAGATCAGTATTCATCGGCATAGCAACCATGACGGCCGCAGCACTTCTGGCGGCAACGCCTGCGCACGCAAACGACTCCGGTAGTCCGGCTCGGCTGACGGCGCAGCAGATCGCCGCCATGACACCGGTCGCGCAGGCTGCCTACCTGGAGCCTCTCCGGGCGGCCGCGGACGGGCTTGACTACGTGGGCCGCACGGTCGATCCGGCCACGTTCGCCGGCGTGAGCCTCAATGGGCCGGACCGGAAGGTCGACCTGTACCTCACCGACGTCCAGCGTTCCGGCAGCTTTACAGCCGCAGCGCACGGGCGCGCATCGTTCGACAGATCTGTCATTCGAGTCCACCGCGCCCCGTACAGTCTTGTCGAGCTCAAGGCGGCTGCAGGAAAGGTCCTGGCCGCCGGCAAGAGCTACTCATTCGCGGTCAACCGGATAGCCGTTGCAGTCGACGGGACAGGTCTCGAAATCGGGGTTGCGGGGTTGGGCGGGGCGAGGCTGAGCTCAGCTGAGCAGTCCGCAGCAGGCCGGCAGGTAAGAACTGCCGCGGGCGTCGCGGTGACCACAACGTATGAGGCGCCGGCCGTCAACACGTCCCGTTTCGCGGACAGTCCACCCTACTACGCAGGCGGGTATATAAAGATCCGCAACAGCAACGGTAACTACGAGGGATGCTCGACGGGGATGGCCGCGCACAGCGGAAGCCACAACTATTACTTCACTGCGGCCCATTGCGGCCACACCGGTGACCACGTGTACAACGGAAATGGAACATACGAGGGCAACGTCATCAGCTGGACGTCAACCTATGACGCCGCACTGGTGGACGCCAACAGCGCACAGCAGGAGTTTGATGGCACACCGGGTAGCTACAACCCCCACCCCTACAACGGTGCCGCCTACTCCCACGTTGGCGACTATGTTTGTCAGGATGGCTATACGAGTGGGATCGTATGCTCAATACGCGTCACGTACCTCGCCGTCTGGATCACCCATTGCGGGGGCAACTATTCATGTACGACTTCCGACGTCGCGGTGGGTCACAACGACAACGGAGGGGCGGCCACTCAAGAGGGCGACAGCGGTGCCCTCGTGTTCGCCTGCGTCAACGGATGCAGCGGCCGGCAGGCTCGCGGGCTTGTCGTAGGTTTCACGACCTCGGGCGACGGGATATGGTCCGAGGCCCCAGACATCCTCAATGCGTTCGGGCTGTCGATTTACTAGACCTCAGCCCTTGCCGCAGATCGACTGTCGTTGGTCTCGGATCCAGTAGTCCCGTTCTGGTGGGGGCAAGCCGGATGCCGGCTCGGTGTCCGGCTTGCCCTGTGCCCTTTGCCCACGACGCTGATCGCGAGGAACCGGGCATCGCGATCCGGGTGCGGCTGACTTTCCTGGCTGCCGCAGACCATGGGGAGGGCTAGCCGGGTAGGAATCCAGCGGAATCCCGTAATGCCATTGGGGGCGAGCCGTGTGTATCGCCCGCGACACCGGTGCCTACCGTCAACGGACACGACAATCCGGCACTGGCAACCTCGCTGGTACCGGGTACCCGGACACCGAGATCGAGCCACGTCCACACACGTGAGGTGCACCCATGAATCGAATGCCCGTTGACGCCGTCGCTACCAGCAGTGCGCCGGCCGCGCCGTCCGGCCGCGCTTCGCGATCGCTCAAGCCAGTCGTGGCGGCGTTCGTCACGGTGGTCGGCTTGACGCTGGTGCCGTCGAGCCAAGCGGCGTGGGCAGCTTCGGACCACTCAAGCTGCGTTGAGAAATTCAACATCGCGGTGGGTACGCCGGGCGAGTACCAGCGAGTCTTTCATCAGAAGATGCTCGGACGCGAAGTCAGCTACTTCGCCCGCCTGTCTGATGACGAGTGCCCATTCTAGATTTGCTGGCACGAGATCGTGCCGGTCGGGAGGACGGCCAGCCGCAGCACCGGCCGGCCGTCGTCGCCGGTCGCGCTCACCAAGGGGTACCGCCGGTGCGGACAGCGGCACCGGCGCCGGTGCCGCTGTCGCCGACCGCGCATTGCAGGCGGTCGTGCCCAACGCGTTGGAGCCTGAGTGGGAGGCCCGGTTCGAGCCGCGATCCTGTGGATTTCGGCCCGGCCGTGGTTGTCATGATGCGATCGAGGCGATCTTCTCGATCGGCAAGGGCGCCCGGTCCGAGCGGGTGCGGGTTCTCGATGCTGACCTGGCGGTGGCGTTCAACCGCATCGACCATGCCCCAGCAGGGGCAATCGGTTTGTCCGCAGCGCGAGCGAGCTCGACGGCACGTTGACCGAACTCAGCGGGGTGAGGGGGGCATGGCACGACATCCTTCCTTACGGGCCTTGCCCACCCTCACCTCAGGTTCGAAGAATCGTGGGGAACTCAAGGCGTGACTCGACAATTGGGTCGGCAAGGTCCACAATGGTGTACAACAGCAATGATCCTAGTCCATATCAGCGAGTGCTAGCGCGATGTCACTCGCGTGTCCGAAACGTCGGACAGCGCGGGAGATATCAGCAAGCGGATGGAGGCGTGGACGTGGCCGCTAAGGGCAGAGCATCCGACCCAGGAGGGGCAGAGGAGGCGCGGTCGTTCGCCGAGAGGGAGAAGCGGTCGCTCGTGGAGACCAAGCGGCGTAAGGCCGAGGGCAAGGCGGGGCTGGCACGCAAGCTCACGACCGACCAGATTACGGTTGTCAGCATCGAGGTGGACGTGCCAGGCCAGGGCAGGATCAGTCTCCGTCCGGGCGGCGGGGGCGGCGCAACAAGCTGGGACGCCGATCTATCAGACCCGAAGGCTGACAGTGATCCCACTGACCAGTTTTTCGATATGGACGCCACCGACGGGATCAATGACATGGACCCCGTTGATCCCATCAGGCGCGGTGGTGGTGGTGGACCAATTTTTGCGTGATTACTCCGTCTTCGCATGATCACTGCGGCCGGAGCCCAGATCAACTCAGCCCGAGATGAGGGCCGATTCGATCTCGGCTGGCTCGTCGCCCCTACCGAGGTGAACGACTTCTGGTCCTCGTACTGGGAGCGCCAGCCCCTCGTGATCCACCGGCGCGTCCCGTCGTATTACGACCGTCTCCTGTCGATGTCGGACGTCGACCATATCTTGACAACGTCAGCCATACGCGAGAGCGACATCCGCGTCATCAAGCGTGGCGAGCACACTCCGGTCAGCGAGCTTGGTCAGGCTGCTTTGCCTGGGTCGTGCAACCGGCTCGAGGGCCTATACCGGGAGTATCGAGCTGGGGCGACCGTCGTCATCCAGTCGCTTCACGAGCGATGGGGACCGCTCGGTCGACTCTGCCGAAATCTCGCGCACGCTTTCTCCGGTGCAGCTCAGGTGAACGTGTATCTGACGCCAGCCGGCGAGATTGGGTTGCTACCGCACTACGACACACACGACGTCATGGTGCTCCAGGCAAGTGGATCGAAGAACTGGCGGATCTTCGGACGTCCAGTTGATGCCCCGACCAGAGGCCAGCCCTACGAACGTGGCTCGAACCCTGGTGAGGCCACGCAGGAATTTGTCATGGAAACGGGGGATTTCATGTACTTGCCCCGTGGGTTCATGCACGTCGCCGAGTCTCGTGACCAGACATCACTGCACCTCACGATTGGCATACACCCCATAACTGTCGGCGCAGTCATCCGCGCAATCGTCGAGTGGGCGATTCGAGATGATTCGCGCTTCAGAAAGGCCCTCACCCCGGGTTTCGCGAATGACCCCTCGAGCCGTGACGGTTCGGCGCGCCAGGTTCGCGAGGCGCTCGATGCCATCGTGCTGGGCGCTGACGCGGCCGCAGCCGTGGACGAAGCCGCGAAATGGGCGATGGTGTCGGAGCCGCCCTCGCTAGAAGGGCACCTGCTCGACCTCGCAACTCGCGACGGCTTGACCCTCGACACCGAGCTACAGCTGCGGGCCGACCTGGAGTGGCGACTTGATACGACGGACGAGCACGTCTCGATCACGTTCAATGGCAAGCACGTCACCATGCCGGACTACGTCGAACCCTGTCTCCGACACGTCGCGTCAGGCGACGTGTTCACCATCGGCAGCCTTCCAGACGCGATTGATGATGACGGCAAACTTGTTCTCGCCGAACGTCTGCTACGGGAGGGGTTTCTCACTGGCACCAACGTGGCGGGCCGCCAATAGTAACCCTACCTTGATAACCCGTACATAACCCGTACAGAAGGTCCTCACGGGAGTTGATCATCTAGTTCGTTCCGGCAGCACCATCATGGACCCGCGCCCTCAAGTCCGCTTAAGGCAGGGCAGGGCGGCCAGTTCCAGACGTATATAGGGCGTATACGGCTTTCGGTATGATTAAGCGCCTGGGCGGGGAGTTCGCCGCCGCATTCGACCCGCAGAACGTTGACTCGGCTACGGATCCGGGCCCGAGCGTGGCCGCGACGGCGCGGTGCCCGGCCTGGTCAACAGATAGTCAGTCCATTCCCGAGGCAGCTCGCCGGGATCGCCGCGCAGCATGGCGATGCCGACCGACTGGCTGAAGTGGTACCCCACATCGCGATGTCCTGGCAATCCACGGCGATGCTCGCCGCCTCGGTCCACAGCCGCGTTTGGGAGGAAATGCGCCCGGACCGGTCCTCGGCCGCGCCGATCCGGATCGCGGCCCCGCGTCGGCGGCGCTAGTGCCGCCCACTGTGGTGGTCGGCCGGTTATGACCGCGGATATGCGCTGCGGCTCCCGCTACCCGGTGAAATGGCCGCATTATCTGGGCGGGTGTAACACCTCGGCCAGCTTCTGCGCTGAGGGGTATGGAGGCTCAACTCGAAGGATCGGTTCAGTCCCGCTGGGCGCTCGTCTGGCGATGTCGGTGTGCCGGCCTAGCTCGGCCCGCCCTCTCCCTAGGACGTGGGTGGGGGTTATCAGTCGCCGAGTCGTCGGTGTGTTCATGGGTGCACTGGCCAATGTGGACTGTTCAGGGGTACGAGTCGTTGCATTTCTAGTCGTTCGGGGCTGCACTGCGTACCGCTGTGATCATCACGACGCCTAGCTGATTCTCCACTCGGTCGATGATCGCGAAATCGACGAACAAATATCGCGGGCATTTGGCGCGAGTCAAGTCCGCCATCTTGCTCAGGCCGGGTCGACTTGCCACAATCAATGTCCCGCCCTGGTTCGTTGGAACCCGAGCCCGTTTCGTACAAGGAGGATCCCTTGAGGAAGCGCGTTGTATACGTTCTAGTCTGCGCCGTCGTGGCCAGCCTGAGCGTTGTCAGTCTCCCGACCGGGGCGGTTGCCAGCCCGCCGGCGTTCAATGCCCGCCAGTACCTGAAGGATCACGGCTACCTGCCGTTACGTGGCGTGGCGACACTCGAGGCCGCCAAAGCGCACGCGGCGGCGGTCGTCGCCCAGCACACAAACGCCGCGCAAAACCCTGTATCCAGCCTTTCCGCCCCGGTCACCGGGGCGAGCTGGCAAGGCACGTCCCAGAGCAACTTGACCCCTCCGGACGCGAACGGAGCCATCGGGCCCAACAGCTATGTGGAGACGGTGAACACGCGCCTGGCGATCTACTCGCGGACGGGGACGCAGCTTGCGAACTCGGACTTCAGCGCGCTCACGGGCAACACCAACGGCAGCGACCCTATGGCCCTGTGGGACCCGGACACCCAACGCTTCTACTACAACATCTGGAACACCGCCAACGCCAGCATGGACTGGGGCTTCAGCAAGGACAGCAGCCCCACCTCAATCCCCGGCAGCTTCTGCCGGTACGAGACCGGCTTCGGATACGCCGCCAACAGCTTCCCCGACTACCCCAAGCTCGGCCAGACCAAGGACTTCCTGATGATCGGGGTGAATTTCTACCCGACACTAAGCAGCCAGCAGGCCACGTCGTCCGACCTGCTATGGATCGCCAAGCCCCAAGGCCAGGGCACCGTGACGACGTGTCCCGCGGGCAGCTCCTTCAACTCGGGCAAGTTCACTGGCCTACTGAACAACGACGGCACTCAGGCATTCACCCCGGTGCCGGCCATCCAAACAGACCCGTCCTCGACTGGATATGTGCTGGGTATGTCCGACATAGAGTGCCCGCCCGTATGCGGCACCGGCACGAAGCTCACGGTGTTCACCGTGACGAACAACGCCGGCGTGCCGTCGGTGTCGGCGCCGAACTCGATCACGGTCGGCTCTTACCAGAGCCCTCCGTCCGCCCCGCAGAAGAACTCCACGCGGACGTTGGACACTCTGGACGGAAGGCTCACCCATGCTGTGTCCGGCGTCGACCCGAACTCCGGGGCCACAAGCGTCTGGGTCAGCCACACGGTGCTCGGCGGGGCGGGGAGCCAGATCAATTGGTATGAGGTGAATACCGGCACGGGCGCCCTGGCTCAGTCGGGCTCGGTGAGCAGCGCCTCGTTGTACCTGCTGAACGCGGGCATCTCCACCGACCGCACGTGCACGGCGACGACCTGCGCCCACGGCGGGGCGATGGTGCTGGGGTTCACCACGACGTCCAGCAGTACCTTTCCGGCCATCCAGATGGTGTCGAAGATCGGCGCGGGGGCCGTATCCGGATTCATCCTGGTGAAGCAGTCGACCAAGAGCGACAAGAACTTCTCGTGCAGCCCGTGCCGCTGGGGAGACTATGGCGGAGCAACACCAGACCCGGCCGCGAACCTCGCCGCCTCGACGGGCGTGGTATGGCTGACAAACCAGTGGACGAACGGAGGGAATCCGGCCGCCAGCGGCGACCAGACCTGGAACTGGCAGGCTACGCCGTAATTCGCCGTAAACCGGCTCTTCGTCACAAAGGTGGAGGGCCCGTTGCGACACGCCTGTGAGGGTGAGCGCCGCATAGACGCTGGGGCCTCATGATCCAAAAGCGACCAGGCCGCGGATCACATGAGGCCCCAGTGGGTGCAGACGTATCAGTTGCCCCCCAGGTACGCGTCGGGTTGCTCGGCCTCGATCCGCGACCAGCGTGGATAGACCCGGGCCAGCATGTCCTATACCAGGTCCTCGGCCAGATGCCGGTCTCCGCACAGGGCGTAGGCGAACCGGACCAGCCGGTACCCGCGGTGCCGGACGTACTCGTCGAACGGCGGCGGCACGGCTCCCGTCCCCGAGCCGAGATGCCGGCCGCCACGGTGAGGAAGTCCTCGCGGCTCAATCGGCGCACGGCGTCCTCGGCTGTGGAGGTGACGTCCAGGTGGTGTCCCCCGCCCAGGTCGACGCGCAGCCGGAGCACGCTTCCGTCCCGATCGTAGAGTTCGCTGGCCCGCCCACGGTGATGGCGGTGCCGGTACCGCCGAGGTAGTCGGTTGCCGCCTTATCCTGGACGCTGTCCACGTCCGCGCACAGTCCGGTCCGGGTATACCGCAAACTGGGTTACCGCGGTCGCGGGCGCGAAGCACACCCCGACGTCGTCGGCGAAGCCCAGGACCCAGCCGGTCGGCACGAGCGTGGCGGTTACCGGGGCGGCGCCGCGGTGATCGCGCCAACCCGTAGGGCCCGAGCGAATCGCTCCACATCGGACAGTTAGGGCCGGCCGATGCTCTGCACCGTCACATACCGGTCGTCCGTCCCCCGCCACGCCACCGCGAAGTTTTGCCGGCCGGTGTCGGCGTTGACGCCCGTGCGCAGCGTTCCCGACTGCCCGTTCACATCGATCGGTACGGTCGAGTCCGGTTCCCAGTCGTACCTGTAGGGGACCGTATCGACCGAGACCGAAAGGTCCCGTCCGGGGTAGCGCAATACTCGCATCGGACCCTGAACCCCGACCCGGGCGGCACCGCGATGAACGCGACGAATGCAATGCCCGCGGCCACGACCGCCCGGCGGTTCCGTCGCTGCCGGCGAATGCCGTGGACCCCGGCGAGCAGTTCGCCGGTCGGCATCACCGCGTCCGCGTGGGTGGCAATCGATGCCCGCAGCTCCTCGTCGAGGTTCACGCCAGCCGTCCGCATCGGTGACGAGCTCGGCGGTGTCCGGCATATCCCGTGGCTCCCCAACGCCAGCAGCAGCCCCAGACGAGCTTGCCGCCGCGGTCAATGGCAGGTCGGTCCGACCAAGTCTGTCCCGGGAGATCCAGCCCCCGTTCGGCCTTGGGCGATGGCCTCGCGCCGCATTGTGACCCGATCCCGACGGCCGGGCGCGGCCAGGTCGACGACGCGCTCGAGCCGGACCACAACGTGCGTTCACGGGTTTCCGATGTCCCGAGACATCACAGCTGTCGGGACGGCGGGATTTGAACCCACGACCCCTTGACCCCCAGGACGTTGCGTTGACACTTACCGAGGTCAGCATGGCTGCGGGTTGGGGGCAGTCCGCGCAGGGTCGAGCAGGTGGGGCAGCGGACCGTGCGGCCCGTGCGGTCCACAGATGGTCCACAGCCCGTCCCAAC
The DNA here is from genome assembly GCA_963753485.1 of uncultured Actinomycetota bacterium. Taxonomy (GTDB): domain Bacteria; phylum Actinomycetota; class Actinomycetes; order Mycobacteriales; family Micromonosporaceae; genus CAWDLX01. Next base: position 598,436 of record CAVWCL010000003.1, read on the forward strand.
CTCGATCAGCGGTTTAGAGAGAAGGTCGCCGATGGCAGGCCAGCACCTTGGGCCGCCGTCAGGCGTCGGCCGCCGTCGGCACCGTGGGCTCGATGACGCTCAGAGCGAGCGCAGTCTTCGTTGCCACGAAGGTCGCCATGGCCGGCGGATCTACAACAGATGCGCTACGGATCCGTAGTCCTGGAGCGCCGTCGGGCCGGCGTGTTGCCCAGACGTGGCATCCTTGCAGCGTGGATTGGAACGTGCTGGCCACCACCACGCTAGGCGGTCTTTTGGCCGTAGGCGGCGGTTTCCTGGGAGTCTGGTGGACTGAGCGCAGGGCGGCCGACCGCGATCGCCGCGAGCGTGAGCACGAGCGGGAGGTCTGGGCACGTGGCCTTCGCTACGAGGCCCACCTCAAGTTCCTTGATGTCTTTGACACGAAGTACCGGGTATACATGGATGCCGAGGATGACCGATACCAGGTGGAAGCACCCGATGATTGGTTGGTGCCCGTCAGGAACGAGTACCAACGGCTGCGAATCGTCTCCGAGCAATGGACCGCCGATCTGGCGGAGGCTTTAGCCAAGGCGCTGCAAGATTATGTATACGGCAAAGGCAACTGGCAGCAGGTCGAGTGGGCGTCCGAGCAGTACCTCGGCGCGACTGGGTAAGAATTTCGTTTACGGCATCGTCAAGTGCTCGCTGTTGATGCGAAGGCGGTGTCCCCACAGGACCCGCCAACCCCCAGGAACACGGCGAGGTCATCGACAGCCCGCTTTGCCCCGAGTATGGTCGAGATAGGGCGACGGTAGAATTTGCCCTTTACGCCGACTTCCGAGGCTTCTACAGGGTATCGGCTACAAATCCCGTACGTTGACCCGAGCGATGGCACACTGGCACTTACCCTGGATAATTGAGACCCCAACTGATCGACGACGCCAGCCTCCAAGCTGCGGAGACGAACTCCTCGGCCTCGGCTGCAGAAGGAATAGTTCGACCGTGGACCACCTGATTCCGAAGCATTCGCAGGCGATTCGACAAAGCGAACATCTCGTCGTAATGGTTGCGGCCTGATATAGCGACTTGAATCGTGATAGCAGGATTGGTGCTAAGGACTCCGATAGAAGTCGACGGGAGGACGCTGAGCACCACGCCCCACGCCCTGACGATTGCTCCGACCGGGTGTAGAACGGCCTCCTTTTGCAGGTCCTTGAATGTGGGCTGTGGCGCAAGGGGCTCTAGCCGATCGTGTAGTTCGCCTGCCGGATCGGGATCAACCGCCTCCGCGATTACAGCTGTAGCGGCCACTCGGCTGAGAACCAGCCGCGAGACCTGGCGCGGTCAGGCGGGACAGCCGAGGGTCCGGACAGCGAGTGCCTTGCGTAGGATGAGCACCGGAAGAACGACTGCAGGCCTTATAGTGACGTCAGGAACGACGAAGGCCGCAATCGAACATGCGGGGAACGCTAGATAGGCAAGTCGGCGAGTTTTGGCGATCTTGGTCTTGCTCCGGCGCGCGGCGGTTCATGCCACTCTCCTGCTACAAACGTCAATGCGCTACCTAGAGCCTGACACGCCGCCATCCCGGAACGGTAGCCGTGACGAATCGACCGATTTGGGCCAGTTGCGTCTGACCGGACACTGATCGTATGGCCAAGCAGAATGAGGAACACGCTGCCAAGCGACGGAAGCCGGCGGACTCGCCGTCCGTCACAACCGGTGAAAAGCCCGACGAACGCAAGGCCGTGAAGATCGGCTGGGCTCTCTACCAGCAGGTGGCCGCCGTCCTAGGGGCCCTTGCACTCGCGGCCCTGCTTGGTCATTTCTTCGATATTGGCTGGCGCGGATTTCTAGCGACGTTAGTTGGCTATTGGGGCGAGTACATGCGACCTGTAGCGAGATGGGCGTTTGCCTTGATTGTCTCGGCGCCCTTGAGATGGGCATTTGGTTGGCACTTCGAGGTACCGCTATTGGCGCGGGACTACGTCGCCACGGGCGCGATCTTGTCGCTGTCGATATTCCGGGTAAAGGAGTGGCCCCGTATTGCAACCTGGGCATCGAAGTCGGAGATTGCTTCGGGCGATCTTGAATCGAGCCGACGGTTTCTCGAATATCATATGAAACGGTCGCGTAGATGGTTTATCGCGGTTTGCCCCCTCATTTGGCCACTCATAGTGTTACTGACGCTATTCGGAATGTCCGCGCATATTTGGCAGACAACGAAGCGACGACGGCCTCCAGACAGCTGATAACATGATCCATCGGGACCGAGGTGTCAAATCTTCTTGTTCTCGCTCCGATGCTCTACCTCGGCCTTCTCCTCGTCGCGCACTACCTCGTCCTCAGATAGGCCCTGCCCCGCGCGGCGTGCTGTCTCTGGCTACCAGAGGTCGCCGTGGTCGTCACGCAGGCAGTTGCATCGAGTGTGCCGGCAGTCGTTGGCAAGGTCGGACGTAGGCTGTTCAGCAGAGCCGTTCTGCTGGGTCCGGAATGCCGTTCGCGTACGACCAGCGTGGCTCACCAGGGATTCACGACTTGCCTAGTTGAAACTGCGGGGCTCCGGGGCAGCGCCCCGGCCGCCGGAGGCACGTCGTACCAAGGAACGTTCGCGCCTGTCGTGTGGCCTGCTGATGAGTGGCGGCTTGGTCCGTCACGCAGGGTCCGGTCTTGTCGCCGGTTCGGCTTCCCGTCACGTAGGGCTTGCCCCGGCCGGACCGCGCCCTCCCGGTCAAGGTGGAGCGCCCCACTGGACGAACGACCTTGACCGGGAGGGCGCGGTCTGGCGGCCTACGGTGCGTGTCGGGGAGCGGCACATGTCGTTCCCGGGTTCCCGGAACGTCGGGGTCCGGGGCGGAGCCCCGGCCGCCGGAGGCATTCGTTCTTGCCGCGACGGCGTAACGCGTTGGTGATCACCGGAGTTGCCATGGTCGGGTGCCCGCCGTCGGTCGAGGGTTTCGTGGTCGCTCGGCGCCAGGAGCCGCGCCGTGAGCGAAGCGGCAAGGCGGTGGACCCGGGCTGCGGGCCGCTTGCGGCCCGCCTTGAAGCTGTATAGAAACTCCTCACGGACGAGCACGAGGCAGGTATGTCTGACTCCAGGTGATGCTTTACGTTGTGGCCTCGGTTGATGCTTGACACGGGTCGTGTCCTGGCCGTTTTCGCCTGCTTGGTGGGCGAGGATGGCCGGGTGGGACTTCGGGAGTTGAGCGTTGTGGAGCAACGGTTTCACGCGGTGATGGAGGTGCAAGCCGGGTCGTTGAAGACCGAGGTCGCCGCCCGGTACGGGGTGTCGCGGCAGACGGTGCACGCATGGACAACCCGGTATGAGCGCGACGGTCTGCGCGGGCTGGAGGATCGGTCGCACCCACGGGCTCGTGTCCGCATCGGGTGGATGCCGGGGTCGAGGCGTTGGTGTGCACGCTGCGCACGGATCATCCGCGGTGGGGTCCGCGTCGGCTGCGCCACGAGCTGGGCAAGCGCGGTGTGCACCCGACGCCGGGTCGGGCCACCCTGTACCGGATCCTGACCCGCAACAACCTGATCAGCCCGGTCCGGCGCAAGCGCCGCCGCGAGGACTACATCGCGTGGGAACGGCCGGAGCCGATGGAGCTGTGGCAGCTCGACATTGTCGGCAGCGTGATGATGGCCGACGGCACGGAGGCGAAGGTCATCACCGGGGTCGACGACCATTCCCGATTCAACGTGATCGCGAGGGTCGTGCGCCGCGCCACCGGCCGCGCAGTGTGCATTGCGTTCGTGACCGCAGTGCAGCGGTACGGGCTGCCGGATGAGGTGCTCACCGACAACGGCAAGCAGTTCACCGGCCGGTTCACCACACCCCGGCCGGGTGAGGTGATGTTCGAGCGGATCTGCCGGGAGAACGGGATCGCGGCGATCCTGACCAAGCCACGCACCCCGACCACGACGGGCAAGGTGGAGCGATTTCACCAGACTCTGCAACGCGAATGCCTCGACGGGCGCGTGTTCGCCACCATCGAGGAAGCGCAAGCGGCGGTGGACGCATTCGTAGCCGAGTACAACTTCGACCGCCCGCATCAGGGCATCGAGGACGCCTACCCGGCCGACCGGTTCACGCCCCGACACCAGACCGCAGCCACGGACTCGAGCTGCGCATCCCGGCCGGCCTCATCTCCGACCGCACCCAGTCGGCGGTGCCGGTGCCGTCGAGTGCAGACCCAACCGTACGCGACGGCGGCGGTTGTGCGGGTTTCGGAATCCGCGGGCCCCGCCGTCCGGTGTCCTTCACGAGCCGGTTGATGCCCTCGGTCTTGGCGTTTGGTGAGCCCGGTCCGGTCCAATTGATGTGGCCGTGCTCCGGGTCAGTAGGTGACCTGAGGACCCCTGGTGCGCGATGTGGGGGTCGAACTCGCAAGACACCGTCTTAGGAAACCAGGTCGTGGTGTCACGAGACTATGTTCAAGATCCAAGATGGTAGATCACGCGGTTTCGTGGCAATATGAAAACGATTGAGTCGCGGGTTCTTCGAGTGTGCAGTTCGGCAGGCGCGGCGCGTCAGGTCGTCGGGATGTTGGGCAGTGATGCTACGTTCTTCAGCAGCGAAACGCCGTCGTGGGCTCGTACGGCCGGCTGTCCGTCTCGTAGCGCGTCAAAAATTCGGACGGCATAGGCAGGATCCATGCGTTGCTGAATCGTATCGGCCGACCACCAATCCACGTTAGCGGCCTCCGATGTCACCATGGGCCTTCCGGCAGCGATCCGAGCGATGAAGAAGAGCGCGATAATTCCGCGTGACATGTTCTTGTAGATGCCAGTTAGTCGTAGCGGTTCGATCTCGACGCCCGTCTCTTCAAACACCTCGCGCTTAAGGCCGTCGATGATGGACTCGTCGACTTCTAGCACGCCGCCGGGAGCCTCCCAGTGACCGTTGTCGCGACGCTGCATCACTAGCACACGGTCGTGCTCATCGACGATGGCGGCGGCGACGCTCACCGAGTGCTGCGCGCCCATCGGATGCCTCCCGTCCGCTAGGGGTTAGCATGTTGATGACACATGTATACCACTGACGGAGTCTCATGTATGGCGGCGACACGGATCGACCCAGCTAGTGACCGGTCTGTCTATCGGCAGATCGCGGACAACCTTCGCCGGGCCATCGAAGCCGGCGAGCTGCCGCCCGGTTCCCAGCTGCCGTCCGAGTCGGCGTTGGTCGCTGAGTACGACGTAAGCCGGGTGACGGCGCGTCGGGCGTTGTCGGTCCTCGTCACCGACGGCCTGGTCGTCGCCGAGCACGGCCGCGGTTGGTTTGTTCGACGGCAACCGCCCGTTCGCCGCCTGTCGGGCGACCGGTTCGCAAGGCGGCGCGAGGGCAAGGCCGCATTCACCGTTGATATGGAGGCGAATCAACGCCGGTTCTCCGTTGACGTCATCTTCGTAGGGCGGGGGGCTGCATCGGCCACCGTCGCAGAACGCTTGGGGCTCAAGGAATCCGACCCGGTGATTGTCCGACGCCGGCGTTACCTCACCGAAGGCCAACCGATCGAGTTCGCCACTTCGTACATCCCGCTCGACATTGCGGATGGCACGGCGATTGCGGAGGTCAACTCGGGACCCGGCGGCATCTACGCGCGGATGGAAGACCGAGGCCTCGTGTTCGAGCGGTACGACGAAGAGATCACCGCGCGTATGCCCACGGAGGAGGAGTCGCGGGCGCTGGGCCTGCCGGCCGGATCCCCCGTGCTGCATCTGGTGCGGACAGCCTTCGCCTCCGGTCGTGCTGTTGAGGTCTGCGACACGGTGATGGACAGCGCGGCTTTCGTGCTGCTGTACTCGCTGCCTGCGTCCTAGACAAGGTCCACATCTCCAGCCATGGATGGTCGTTGACAGCTCTTGACGACTCGTGTACACATGTATCTAAGCGAGCAAAGGATAGGGGGCGGACGATGGCTAGTAGGGATTCGGGCTTGGCCGGCGCAAGCGTTGTGACGCTCGTCGAAGGAAGTTCGTTCCGGTCGGCGTCCGGTCGCGCACGACTGGTGTTCGTGGCAGTGACAGCGGCGGGTGGCGTCCTCGGTGCCGTCGTGCTCACGCCGCTGTACGGCCCAGCTTGGGGGCTCGTGCTCGGCGGCGCGGCGGGCTTTGGCGCTGGGCTTCTGTTGGGCGCGACGGTCGCGGTCTGGCCGGTGCTGCGCGTCATGTGGCACTGGTCGGCCGAGATCTCGGCGCTGCTGGCGCTGGCGGCGGGAGCAACCTGGCTGTCCTCGGGGTTCGTTCCGTTAGCACCGGTGGTGGTGCTTGCCGCGATTGCCGTGACCGTTGGCGCTGTGCCTCGCCTGCATCGGCGGGTGAGGGCGTGGGTGTGGTGCGCGATTGTGCGCCATCGGCTGCGGTTGAGCTTCGCGTCGTTTCTGCGGTCCCGTAACCGGATTCATGTGCACGGGACGCACCCGCTGATTCTTTTGGCTCGGCCGACGCCGGCGGGGGAGCGGGTGTGGGTGTGGCTTCGCCCGGGTCTGGATCTGGCGGCGTTGGAGGAGAACACGGCGAAGCTGGCGGTGGCGTGCTGGGCATCGTCGGTGCGGGTGATGGGTGCATCGGCGAGATACGCGGCGCTGGTGCGTATCGATGTGACGCGCCGCGACCCGCTGACCGGCTTGGTGCGGGCTCCGCTGATGCGGGTGGTGCCGGACGCTGTGTCCACCTCGGCCGCCGCGGGCGAGGCGCCGACTGCTGGCCTGGATTTGGACGGGGTGCCTGATGAAGGGCTCGCGCCGGTGGTTGCGATTCCGCGTGCGCGTGGAGGTGCGCGATGAAGCTGGTTGGGGTCGGTCCGGCGACGGGGATTCGGCACCGCCCGGACCTGGGTGACCTGGCGCCCCTTGAACCGAGTCAGACGGAGTCGGCGGCGTTGAGGTCCGGGAGCGTGACGTTGTCGGTGTTCGATCCGATGTTCATCGGCATCGACGAGTCCGGTCAGCCGGTACGCCTCCCGATGATCTTTCGGAACATTCTCGCCGGAGCGGAGCCTGGCGGCGGCAAGTCGAACCTGTTGAATCTGATCGTGGCGCACGCCGCCTTGGATCCCTCGTGCCGGCTGTGTTTGCTCGATGGCAAGCAGGTCGAGCTGGGGCAGTGGGAGTCATGCGCGGACGTGTTCGTCGGCCCTGATCTGGACCACGCGCTGCGGACGTTGCGCCGCCTGCAGGTGGTGATGAACAACCGCTACGCCTATCTACGCTCGCAGCACCGCCGCAAGATCGCCCGGCATGATGCGTTCGGTCCGATCCTGGTCGTGGTTGATGAGATTGCGTATTTCTCGGCCACGGCCGGGGAGAAAAAGACGCAGGACCTGTTCTCGGCGCTGCTGCGAGATCTGGTGGCCCGGGGTCGGGCGGTGGGCATCATGGTGGCCGCCGCGACGCAGCGCCCGTCGTCGGACATCATCCCGACCTCGTTGCGGGATCTGTTCGCGTGGCGGTTCGCCGGCCGGTGCACCACGGACGTGTCCTCGGACATCGTGCTCGGCCATGGGTGGGCCAACCGGGGCTGGTCGGCCAATCAGATCGCCCCGACGAACCCGGGTGTGGGGTTACTGATTGGTGAGGGCGGCGTACCGGCGCTGGTGAAGGCCGCGTATCTGTCCGATGCGGACTGTGCCGCGATCGCCGCTCACGCGGCGTCGATACGCACTCCGCGCCGTGAGCAGACTGACGACGGCATGTCTAGCGGTGAGGGTGTGGCGTGATGCTGACCGTCTCCGCGATACCCGACCCCCAATGGGGTTGCGGGTGTGTGCGGTGGCCGCCAGACACGGCGACCCCGGTGCTGTGCACCGGAAACAGGAAGGTGGTAGGGGATGAGCAATGAGACGACCGTGACGGTGGTCGGTAACCTCACGGCGGATCCGGACCTGCGGTATTCGCCGAACGGCGTCGCGATCGCGAAGTTCACTGTCGCGTCGACTCCGCGTGTGTTCGACCGGATGGCCAACGAGTACAAGGATGGGGACCCGCTGTTCCTGGTATGTACCGCGTGGCGTGATCTGGCTGAGCATGTGGCGGAGTCGCTGCGGAAGGGGACCCGGGTCGTGGTGGTCGGTCGGCTGAGGCTGTCGCGATGGGAAACCGAGGAGGGAGAAAAGCGTTCGGCGTACGGGCTTGATGTCGATGAGATCGGCCCGTCTCTGCGCTTCGCCACGGCGAAGGTCAGCAAGGCCACCCGAGTCCGGGCCGACGAACCTGTCGCCCCGGATGACCAGTGGGACAACGCCACGCCAGGCCGGCCATTGGCCACGGCAGCGATCTGAGCCATGACCGCCACGCGAGAACACCCCGACTGGTGTGCCAAAGGCCATCAGTGCGGGCTCGGCGAACACCGAGCTACGCCGGTGCGTCTGGACGCGCCCGGTCGGGGTGTGATCGTCCTAACCCGCGTGCTGGCCGCCAACGGTTGTGAGCATGTGGAGATCCGCACCCGGATCAGTCTCGCCCCCGGCGAGAGGCAGGCCCGCGAGCACCTGGCACGGATCCTGACCGATCTCGATATTCACCTCCGCCACGTCACCACGGTGACCCCGATGCAGAACTGACGACACCAGGCCGCACGCCTCGCAAGCAAGTGCCCGGTGCCGCCAGCCCTACCTACCGCTCACCTCAGCCAAGGGAGACGGCACCATGCAGCCTACCCACAACCTGTCCGCCGACCGGTCCGCGTCCCCGTGTGTGCGGGCGACCCTGCGTCACGCCGCCCGATATCTGCGCCGCTATGGCTGGATCCAGGGCTCCTACTACGACCAGACCTCGACCGCGTTCACGCCGGCGGCGTGCACGGTCGGCGCGATCGGCATGGTCTGCTACGGCGGACCGGTCGAGGCCCCCGCGCAGATGTTCGACGAGCCCGGCTTTGATGAGTTCGAAGCAGCGGTCGCGTTCCTGGATCAGGTGCTCCACCAGCGCCACGGCCAGGACGTGTACACGTGGAACGACGACCGCGCCCGCACACCGGCGGAGGTCCTGTCGGTGCTGGAGACCATCGGCGCATCCCCTGAACCAGGCCCGTATCAGGCGGCCGCGCAGACGTTGCACCGACTCGCGGACGGCCTGGCCTCGTTGGCGGAGCCGGGCCTGCCCGAGCAAGTGCACATCTCTGTACACGTACAGCCGCCGTCGATGACTCCCACCACGATCGCGACGGTCGACACGATCGGGTCGGCCCTGTGTGGTGCCCCTGGCGTCACCGCGCGGATGCCGAACGGTTCCTACCATCACACCTCTGATTGGCAGGACGGACCGATCCGCATAGCTGTGTACGCCGAGGTTCCTGACCCAGCCATCTCCACCGTGGACGGTGAGCGGTGAACACGACGACCGTCAAGCAAACGTTGACCCGCAAACGTGGCAAGCGGGCGAAGCGGGTCGTGGAGAACCCGGCGTACGCCTCGTTCGCCCGCCGCGTTGTCAGGGCCTACGGTCGCAGGGTTGCCGACGGCGACATCGCCGCCCTGGGCGAGTTGGTGCTGTTCGTCTCCGATGTGGACGACGTGGTCCGCGCGGCGGTGGCCGGTCTTCGCCGGTGGGGCTACTCCTGGTATGACATCGCGACCCAGGCCGGGATCAGCAAGCAGGCTGCGCAACAGCGTTGGGGCACCCCGGCCGACCGCCACGCCCTGGACCCGCGGCTGTTGCAGGCCGGATTGTGCGTGAGCGTCGCGACCCTGGTCGAGGTATTCGCCGACCACTATCCCGGCAGTCCCACGCCGTCGTTGTGTCCCGGCTGCGGCTACCCGTATCCGGACAAGGTCAGCGACTGCCCGACCAACGCGACCGTCCGCCCGCAGCTGTACAAGCGCCGCGCCGAAGATCCCTCGGCGTTGGCCCGCCTGAGCCCGGAGCAGTTCGAGAACCTGCACGACCGCACCGCGGTGCGCGTCAACCGCGCCGCCGCCCGGCATGCCGCCCGAAACCACGCGCTGGCGTATCTGGGCGGAGCTCTGTTTGACCTGGACTCCAGGAGCTGACCCGATGTGCTCCTGGTGCTCATCCCGTACGGCTGCCATCCGATTCACGTCGGTGATCAGTTACCTGCGCGACCGCAGGGGCACGGCCGGACCTGGTCCGGTCCACACGCCATCTGACGGCGGGTCGTCGCTGTCCGAGTCGACCACAGGAGGTCGGTAGTGTCTCGTGCCAAGCAGCCCGGTAGCGGGTGGGCGTATTCCGGCGTGGTGGTCGGGGCTACGGTCTCGATCGCCGCGAACGTGGCGCACTCCTTCCTACCCCCTGCGCATGCCCCGCAGGGTTGGGCTCCCGAGAAAGGCGCTGTCGCCAGCGCCGTTGTCTGGCCCGTGGTCCTGTTCTGGGCGATTGAGATCCTCGTCCGGGTGCAGTGGCCGCGCCGCTGGAGCTACGCATTTCTGCGATGGGCGGGCATGCTCCCCGTCGCCGGAGTCGCAGCATTCGTGTCCTACCGACACCTCTCCGGCCTCCTCGCGCACTACGGCGAGGACGCCATCGTCTCTCACGTCGGCCCGCTCGCCATCGACGGCCTTATGATCATGGCCACCGGTGCCATCTACGCGGGTAAGCGTGCCGCCTCCTTGGCGGACGCTGTCGTCGTGCTGGCTGCCACACAGCCAGCCAAGACCGTCACCACCCAGGTTGCCCCGGCGACCAGGCCCCCAGCCCCGACAGCAATTGCAGGTTCGGCCTCAACCGGCCGACAGCCAGTGACGATGACTGCGGCACCGCCCGGTGCCACACCCCAATCCTCGACTCGTGCCACCCCAGCGAAGCGACCCGCCCCGAAGCCGACCGCGCCGACTCAGTCCGCCATCGACAACCCTGTCACCGGCCAGGATCAGAGCCAGCACAAGTCGACCAAGGAATCCGGGCTGCTGCGCCGGGCACGACACCTGGCCGAGGACCACCGGGTCAACACCGGGCGTAGCATGACTGCCGCAGAACTCGCCACCCGGCTCAAGGTCCGCGAGAAGCTGGCTCAGCAGCTGCTCAACGGAATGGGAACCGGCAAGGACCCCCAGGGTCCGGCCACCGCGCTCAACGGCACCCCCGTTGAAACGGCGACCCGGTGATTGTCTCGACGCCGACCGTCGCACCCGAGAACCCCTCGGGTGCGGCCCCGGCCGCCGAGCCAACCCACCGTCGAGTCCGCTGGGCCCCCATCGTGTGCGTCGATGAGCAGATCGAAGCCCGCGTGAACAGTCTCGGCTTCGTCGACTGGCTGCGCCACATTAAGCCGGCCGCCGGCTGCGTCCGCCCGATCCGACTCAGTGGCGACATGTACACCGTGGCCGTCAACCAGAACTCCGGCGCCTGGCGGGTCGTGTCGTCAACGTCCACACAGGACATGCCCGATGGTGTGATCTACAAGCCGTGTGGCAACCGCCGCGCTGCCGTGTGCCCCGCCTGTTCGCGGACATATCAGCGAGACGCGTACCAGATCGTGCGAACTCTCCTGGTGGGGGGCAAGGGCGTCCCCGAAACCGTGGCCAGCCACCCGGCGGTGTTCGTCACCCTCACCGCACCATCCTTCGGCCAGGTCCACACCCGCATCGTCCGCCGCCACACCTGCCGCGACCGGCGTCAGTGCGATTGCCGACCCGAGCCCTGCCACGCCCGCCGAGACAATCCCCGCTGCCCGCACGGCCGACCGGCGGTGTGCTTCGCTCGACACGACGACACAGACCGGCGCCTCGGCACACCGCTGTGCCTGGACTGCTACGACCACGCCGCCCAAGTCGTGTGGAACAACCGCAACGGCGAGCTGTGGCGCCGAACCCGCATCGCGATCGAGCGAAACCTCAAGCGGTGCGCTCGACAACGCGGCATCGACCCCGCGACCGTCAAGTTGGCCTACGGCCGGGCCGCCGAGTTCCAGCGCCGCGGCGTCGTCCACCTGCACATCATCATCCGCCTCGACGGGTACGACCCGGATCGGCCTGACGCGATCCTTCCCCCGCCCGCCGGGCTGGACGCCGTCGACCTGGTTGACGCGGTCGAGCAGAGCGCTAAGGTCACACGCTTCTGGACCGACCCGCACCCCGACCACGAAGACGGCTGGCGTATCGGCTGGGGCGAACAGACCGACGCGCGGCTCATCACCGTGGCCGCGAACGGCGATGTCACCGACGCGATGGTCGCCGCGTACCTGGCGAAGTACGCCACCAAGTCGACCGAGGTCACCGGCCACGCGTCGGGCCGGCTGAGCAGCGCCACCGTCGACCTTTACGCCGACGCGGACGGAACCCACAACGAACGGCTCCTCGACGCCTGCTGGCGACTCGGTCGTCCGGTCGCGTGGCGTGGTCTGCGGCGCTGGGCGCACATGCTCGCGTTCGGCGGCCACTTCCTCACCAAGAGCCACCGACACCGCGTGACATTCCGACTGCTCAAGGGAGCGCGGACGGTGTGGCGGCGGACCGTCACCAGCGGCCCTGACTCAGGCCCGGCCACGCCCCAGCGGGAGACCGTCCTGGTCACCAAGTTCCTGCAGTTCGTCGGCGCCGGCTGGCACACCGCCGGAGACGCAGTCCTGGCCGTCGCGTCCGCAGACATGGCGCGCAGTCACGACCTGAGCGACATCCGAGCCTTTGTGGCGACTGTTGCTTGAAAACTCCACAGTGGACGAATTCTTTCAGTTACAGAAACGACTCAAGGAGAACGAGATGGAACTAATGACTACTGAAGAGCTGGCGACGCTGCTGCGACGTGACCCGTCGACGCTGCGGCGCTGGCGAACCTCCCGACCCCCGCAGGGTCCGCCGTTCCTGCGGCTGTCCTCGGGGGTGACGATGTACGACGTGGAGGACGTCCGGCTATGGCTCGCGCGTAGCCGAGTTGATCCGGCGGTGGCGGCCTGATGGGCGTCTCGCAGTTGCCCCCCATCGGAGTGCGGCTCTCATCCGATGTAGAGGACCTGGGGGAGGGCCGCGACAACCGGTACCGGGCTCGGGTCCGCTGGATCGACCCGCACACACATCGTCGAAGGTCGAAGTCCGAGTGTCTACCGTCGTCGGAAGACGCGCGGTCTTGGATCGACCGGATGGGTCGGGCGGCGCGTGGCGGCGTCGACCCGATCGCGGCAACGATGCGCCTCGCCGAGTTTGGGGAGGCGGTTATGCCGCTGGCCACGCGAGGGCTGGAGCGGAAGACGCTTGATCCGTACCTGGCGGGGTGGCGACGACGGGTGGTGCCCACGCTCGGCCACCTGCCGGTGCGGATGATCACGAACGGTGCGGTCGATCGGGCGGTCTACGGCTGGATCGCTGATGAGTGCAGCCGGTCGACGGTCAAGAACAGCATGGCCGTGCTGGTTCGGGTGATGGAACAGGCCCTGCGTGACGGGCTCATCGACCGCAACCCGGCCCGGGTCACTGGCTGGCAGCGTGAGTACCAGCTCGCTGAGGACGAGTTGGACGACCCTCGGTCGTTGGCGCTCCCGGCCTGGGAGTCGCTGACGGAGCTGGCGCTCGCGCTTGTGAATCGTTCGCACGGCCGATTCCACGGCTGGGGTGACATCGTCGTGTTCGCGGCCGCGACGGCGGCTCGCATCGGCGAGGTGTCCGGGGTACGCCGCGACGACATCGACGCCGACACCTGGCTGTGGACCGTGCGACGGCAGACCACGCCCGGTCCGGGCGGTCTGATCGACAAGGGCACCAAGGGCAAGCGTGCCCGGACCGTACCGATCATCGAAGAGGTACGCCCGATGGTCGCCGAGCGACTGTCAGCCGCGTCCGGTCCGGACGCCCGGCTGTTCACCGGCCCGAAAGGTGGCCGGATCAGCACCGCCGTCCTTCGGGACGCGACCCATTGGGACGACGTGGTCAGCGAACTCGGCTACCTGCACCTTCGCCGGCACGACCTCCGACACACCGGCCTGACATGGATGGCCGATGCCGGCGTCCCCGTACACGTCCTGCGCAAGATCGCCGGACACGGATCGCTCGTCACAACGCAGCGCTACCTGCACTCCGACCGGCACAACTTCGAAGACGCGGGCGTGGCCCTGAGCGCACATCTCAGCGTCCGTCGGTCCACAAGTGGTCCACAACTACGGGCGGTCTAGATCCCTGATGTGCATGACCATCGATACGAAACGGCCGCTGAGCTGGGCGTCAGCGGGGAGCGATGTGTCGGGACGGCGGGATTTGAACCCACGACCCCTTGACCCCCAGTCAAGTGCGCTACCAAACTGCGCCACGTCCCGTGGCTCCGCCCTGGCGGGCTCGGCTGGTACAGCGTAGCGCACGCGGCCGGCCGCAAGCCGTGGCCGGTGCCCGCCGCGGCCGCCCACGAGGGGCGCCGGCGGAACCAGGACGAGACCCGGATGGGGAAGAGTAGGTGTACCGGGAGCGACACCAACTCTTCGCGATCACGAGGCTCGGCAGCACGGCTGGCCAAAGCAAGGCCCGACGCCAGCCGGCCCGCCAGCGGAAGCAGAAGCGCGACCTATTTGGACATGAAGGCTTCGTACTCCTCGATCACCTCATCGCTGGGGCCGTCGGCCCGAATGACGCCCGCCTCCAACCAGATGGTGCGCTCGCAGGTTTCCCGTACGGTGCCGATCGCGTGGCTGACCAGGAAGACCGTGCCGGCCTGCTCGCGCAGCTCGCGGATGCGTTCCTCACTGCGCCGGCGGAACCGGGCATCGCCGGTGGCCAGCGCTTCGTCGATGAGCAGCACGTCGTGTTGCTTGGCGGCGGCGATGGCAAAGCGCAGGCGGGCGCTCATGCCGGAGGAGTAAGTGGCCATGGGCAGCGAGCTGAAGTCCCCCCGGTCGTTGATGCCGGAGAAGTCGATGATCGCCGGGGTATGCTCGCGGGCCTCGGCGAGGCTCATGCCCATGGCCAGGCAGCCCAGGACGACGTTGCGTTCGCCGGACAGGTCGGTGAGCAGGGCGGCGTTGACGCCGAGCAACGAGGGCTGGCCCATGGTGTAGACGGCGCCGTAGTTGACCGGGAGCAGTCCGGCGATCGTGCGCAGCAGGGTCGACTTGCCGGAGCCGTTGCTGCCGATCAGCCCGATCGCCTCGCCCCGGTACGAGGTGAAGCTGACGCCCTTGACGGCGTGGACCTCGCGGACCACGGGGGAGCGGGTGCCGGTCATGATGCGCTTGAAGGCGGCGATCGGGCTGGTGCTGTTGGCCATGCCGGCGCCGTACACGCGATAGATCACATGGACGTTGTCGGCGATGACCGTGGGCACCCGCTCGCCCGGGTCGAGATCGGCGGGCGCAGCCGACGGCCCGGCCGAGGGTCCGGCCAAAGGCCCAGCCGAAGCCCCAGGCGAAGGTCCTGCCGAGGCCACAGCCGAAGCCCCAGGCGAAGGTTCTGCCGAGGCCCCAGCCGGGGACCCAGCCGAAGGTCCAGTCGCAGACCCAGCCGGGGGCGGTCCGGCCACCGTCACCGGCGCCTTCGGGCCAGCGGTGCCGAGGGGCACGAACGTGCTGTCCGTTGGCGGCTTTTCAGCCACGGCCGTACTCCTGTTCGCCGCGCCAGAAGTAGACGAACCCGGCCACCCCGGCGACCATCGCCCAGGCCAGCGCGAGCAGCCACAGTCGGGCGGGCGGCGTGGCGATCGGCGCGGACTCCAGGAGCGCGTGCCGGACCAGCTCGATGTAGATCAGCAGCGGGTTCAGCTGCACCAGCTGGGCCGCCAGGTGCGGCAGGTGTTTCGCGAAGTTGTCGACGTTGTACAGCACGCCGGAGGCGTACATCCAGGTTCGCATGACGAACGGTATGATCTGCTTCAGATCGGTGAGCTTCGAGCCCAGCCGCGCCAGCACCAGGGCGAGCCCGGCGTTGAAGATCGCCTGCAGCACCAGGGCCGGCGCCAGCAACAGCCAGTTCAGCGTGATCGGCTCGCCGGTGACCAGGACGATGGCGGCAAGCACGCCGATCGAGACGAGCAGGTTCTGCATGTTCATCAGGGTCATCGCCAGCGGCAGGCTGGCCCGGGGGAAATGCAGCGCCCGGATCAGGCCCAGGTTGCCGGTGATCGACTGGGTTCCGGCGAGCACGACCGTCTGGGTGAAGCTGAACACGAACAGTCCGGCGCACAGGTAGGCCACGAAGTTCGGGATGCCTTGGCGGGTGTTCAGGATCACGCCGAAGATCAGGTAGTAGACGCCCGCGTTGAAGAGCGGGTTGAGCACCTGCCAGAGCCGCCCGAGCCGGGCGTTGCCGAAGGACGCGACCAGCCGGGCGACCGCGTACGCCGAGATGAAATTCCGGTACGCCCACAGCGCTCGCACGTACGGCACCAGTCTCGGGCGGACGCCGGCGACGCTGAGCCCGTGACGCGAGGCGAGCTGCGCCTTGGCGTCGTCAAGGGCGGTGTCGGCGATCGCCAGGTTGGTCATCGCTGCGCGCTCCGGTCGCTGTGCACCCTTTGCTGCCCCTCCATCCTCGGCCAGACATGGCGTGGCGAGCGCCGGCCGGGTTCGGGCGTCGCCGTCGAGCCAGGCTAACCGACCCGTACGTCGCGACGCAACCGTAGCGTCCTTGCGTTACATTTGTCTCGTGACACTCGACAACCGGCCAACGGCCGAGCACGGGCGCACCATCGACGGCCGGCGCCCGGTGGCCGGCGCGGCCGTGCTCCGGGGCGAGATCACCGCCGCGATCCGCCAGGCGGTCGTGGCCGAGCTGGCCGCGGTCGGCTACGGGCGGCTCTCGATCGAGGCGGTCGCCCGCCGGGCCGGGGTCGCCAAGACCGCGGTGTACCGCCGCTGGGGCTCGAAGCTGGAGATGGTGCTGGAGCTGGTCGCGGCGGCGGCCGGGCCGAGCCTCACCCTGCCCGACTCGGGCAGCCTCGCCGGCGACATCGAGTTCGTGCTCCGGCTGGCGGCGAAGGCGCTGCGACACCCGGTCGCCTCCCAGATCATCCCCGACCTGCTGGCCGAGGCCGCCCGCAACCCGCAGATCGCCCAGACACTCCAGGACACCCTGCGGGCCAACCAGCGCGAGATCGGCGGTCGGCTGGTGAGCCGGGCGGTCGAGCGCGGCGAGCTGCCGGCCGGCGCCGACCCGGACTCGGTGATCGATCTCATCGTCGGGCCGCTCTACTGGCATCTCGCGATCGCCCGCGCGCCGCTCACCTCGCCCCAGCTGGTCCGGCTCGCATCCGCCTGTGCGGCCGGGGCCGTGGCCATCTGCACGAGCGATGTCGGCGCCGCGGTGGCACCACGCTGACCTCATCCAAAAGGGCCCTGGGCGGATCAGGCGCCGGCGTCAGCTCGTGAACGCGACCTCGGTCGCCACGCCGGCGGCCAGAAGCTCGACGGCGGCCAGAAGCTCGACGGCGAGCGGCATCGAGGACGGGTCGCCCACGACGAGGCGCTCGACCGGCGAGCCGGAAACCACCTCGGTACGGATGAGGCCGGCGCGCGGATCGCCCCAGATCCGCCGGTGCAGCGGTAGGAACAGCCGGCGGTGCACCCGGTCGGCGATCCGCCGCTGGTACGCCGGCACCCGCGAACCGAGGCCGAGCAGTCTCGCGGTCCGGGGTACCGCCGTGTAGAGCAGCGCCTGCTCGACCCGGAACGCCCAGTGCCGGCCCTCCAGCGGGGCCAGCTCGACCACCCGTACCCGGGCATCGAAGGGGTCCTCGGACCAGTCCTGCCCCCGGGAGACCACGACGGTCACCGGGGAACCACTGGCCACCACCGCGCCCGCCTCCTCGACCACGGCACGTCGCCGGGTCGCCCCGACTGCGAGGATGACCACCTCAGCCATGGCTGGCCACCTCGGCCGGGAACCAGGCGCGGCGGTGTGCCTCGGCGAATGCCTGGTAGCCGAAGCGGCCGGCGAGCACCTGGCGGGCGTGTTCGAGGTCGAGTCCGGCGGGCCAGCGCGCGCGCAGCCGCGCGTACCCGCGGACCAGCTCGTCGCTGCCCTCCTCCACCGCGACGAGTTCGCCGGCCGCCGCCTCGACCCCGGCGAGGGTTTCCTCGGGCCCGCCGCACCGGGTCACCAGCACCGGCAGGCCGGCGGCGATCGCCTCGACCACGGTCAGGCCGAACGTCTCCTGGCGGCTGGGGTGCACCAGCAGATCGTGGCGGCGCAGCAGCGCCTGCGCGGCTTCGGGCGGCAGCGCGCCGGTGAAGGTGACCGCGCCGGTGAGCCCCAGCTCGCCCACCTTGGCGATGAGCTCGTCGCGTTGGGGTCCGTCGCCCACGATCGTGAGGCTCAGCCGGTCGTCCTCGACCCGGCACCGGGCGAACGCCTCGACCAGCCAGTGCACGCCCTTGGCCGGCTTGAGGCTGCCGACGAAGATCCACCGGCGAAGCTCGGTCACCGCGGCGTCCCGGCGGGTGTCGAAGGAGACCGGGTTGGACGCCACCTTGATCCGGTCGGCGTGGTGCGGGAACGCCGCCACCAGCCGGCGCCGGACACCGTCGCCGACCGCGAAGAAGCCGGTGCAGGCGGCCAGCAGCTCGTCGTAGCGGGCTCGGGCGGCGGGCTGCGCGAGCAGCCGGGGCAGGAAGCTGGCGTGCTCGGTCACGAAGACCCGGGCGTGCGGTGCGGCGTTGCGCACGGCGGCCCAGCCACTGGGCAGGCCGACATGGGCGTGCACCACCGCGGTCGGCAGCGGCTGTCCGGAAAGGACGGTGCGCAGGGCGTCGGCGTGGCGCTGGGCGATCGCGGCGTAGTCCAGCCCACCGCGCGCGACCACCGGCAGGTACATCAGGTCGGCGCCCTCGACATCGGGCCGGGCTCGCACACCTCGTGGCACCAGCGCCGGGTACGCCCGGTCCACGGCGGCCGCCTCCCGGCGGGGGAGCCAGTGCACCCAGTCGTCGCAGTGGTAGACCGTCATCTCGGTCCACACTGGACGGGTGGCGGCCACGGCGGCCTGGACGAACGACCCGCGAAATGGCTGGGCGCGGGTGGGGTACCACGGCGTCACCACCGTGACGGCCGCTGCGGGCGGCGCGGTCACCCCCGCGGGCCCGCCGGGGTACAGGCCGCCAGCGCGGCGGTGTGCGCCCGTACCGCGGTCCAGAAGTCATCCCCGGGCGGCTGCGGGGCGAAGAGCCACATGAGGTGGCGGTGGGTGTTGTCGCCGACGATCTTGGTCGCCTCCGCGTAGGGCACCTCATCCGCGATCGGGTACCAGGTGTAGTCGAATGGAGCGAGCACCTTCTCCAAGCTGTCCTCGACCCGCCCGGCAAGCACCTCGCACAGGATCCACGGACGGTGCTCGGCGATGGTGGCGGCCCCGCCGGCGAGCACGTCAGGCTCGGTGATCTCGGTGTCGACCTTCATCACGGCCGGCACCAGGCCGGTGCGGGCGACGTAGGAGTCGAGGGTCTCCACCGGCACGGTGATCTGAGCCGACGAGGGGCGGAAGCCCTCGGCGAGCGAGTTGGAGCTGTCGGTGTGGTCGGAGAGGTAGAACGTCGCAGTCCCGTTGCGCGCGCCGAGCGCTCTCGCCTCGGTGACGAACTGCAGCCGGTTGTCGGCGGCGAACCGGCGCGACACGTCGACCAGGGCCGGCGTCGGCTCGAACGCGACCACCGATCGGGCGCTCAGCGCGCTGGCCAGGGCGGCGTAGAGCCCGACGTTCGAGCCGATGTCGTAGACCGCTCCCGGGCCGGCGACGTCGATCGCGGCGAAGAAACTGGCCAACGACTCCCGCTCGTAACCGGCCAGGCCGGTCGCCGCCAGCATCCGGGGCACCGCGAGCTTCGGTGGCGCGGTCAGCACCAGCGGCCGGGACCGGACCCGACCACCGACCGCCGGCAAGGTGACGCTCACGACGCGATGGTCGACCGGCGTGCCCCGCCGGCGGCGGCGCCAGATCTGGAAGAGGTCCCGCGGCACCGTGACGGGGGCGGCGGCCGGGCGCCGGGCGCCGCGCACGAACGCCCGACCCACCTGCATCGTCGCCGAGCCGTCGATGCGGGCGGCGCGCGCTTTGGCCTGGGCCAGTCCCCGCCGCGCCTGTGCCAGCTGAGTTTCCCGTTCGGCGAGCACCGTCGCGGGCACACCCGGCGCAACCACGAGCACACTCAGGTCATCCTCCGAGCCGGCATCCACGATCTGGCCACCGGTGCCGGCGAGCGCGTCGAGGAGGACCGCCGAGGGCACCCGGTCCAGCGGCTCTGCGGCCACCAGGATGGCGACCGCCCCCGGCTGGAGCCGGCGCACCAGCGCCGCGAGATCCTGGTCCACCTCGAGCCGGGCGAGCACGACCGTGCCGGGACCGGACTCGAGCCGGGCCGCGTCCGACACGGTGAGGCGTACGGGACGGATGTGGTCGGGGAGGCCCAGCCGCTCGGCGAGCCCCTCCGGGCCGGTGACATCGACCACCTCGGTGACCGCGTCGAGGTAGGAGGGCAGGAGATCCTGGATCCGCATGGGGCCCTTCTCAGCGGGTGCGGGGGGCCGGCAGTACGCACGACGTGCTCCGGCGCACCGGTCGGACCAGCTTCGACGTGCCCGCGAGATTAGCACGCCCCCGGGTGCGGCCAGCGGTCGGGACGATGGCGTCCGGCGTGCCGTTACTGCTGACGGCCGGGCTCAGTGCGCCGCCCGGGCGCGACGGCGCTGCCGGCTCGCCTCGCCGGCGGCGATCGCCACCGCCATGACGCTCTCGGTCTCCCGTTCGGCTTCGTGGGCTGCCCGTCCACCGTGGACACCGAAGAGACGCTTGCGGTAGACCAGGTAGACCACCGCACCGATGTTGATCAGCAACGCGGTGATCCGTACCCAGGTCACGCGTTGCACCAGTTCATAGATCTCGACCGGGACGAACAGCGACGTCGCCACCGCCGCGAAGTACTCGCCCCACCGTCGTAACAGCCACAACCCGGTGCCTTCGATGAGCTGGAGCAGCCCGTACGCGGCGAGGCCGATCGCGATCCACAGCAGGGTGCGCGCCTGCGCCTGCAGCACGACCCGGATCGTGTGGATCAGCGACGAGTCGTCCAGGCTCCAGCCGATCTTGTTTGCCAGCGGCTGGATGAGCGGCAGGTCCTCGTTGAACGCGCGCTGGACCGCGTCCCGGTTGGCGCGGAACCGCCAGACCCCGTAGGCGGCGAAGAGCACGAGCAACCCGCGCCCCCACCGGTCCACCGCCAGCAGCCGCAACACGATCGCGTCGCGCAGCAGTTGGCCCCGCAGCGGGACCGGCGCGTCCTCGGCCGGCCCGCTGTGCCGCGGCGCCCCGACCACGAAATCCCCGCAGCGCAGACAACGCCAGGCTGCGCCGACCGTGGTGGTGACGTGCAGGTGCTCGCGCAGATGCTCCTCGGTGGGCGCGTAGGTGAGGTGCGAGCGGGCGCACGCGAACAGGTTCCAGTCCATGGCCGCCATTCTCGCGGTACGGGTGGGGTACGCGTTACTCGGAGCGGTTGCCCTGCGCCGGCGCTACGTTCCCGGTGGGCACGATAGTGGCGTGGATCTCGGACGTGAGCTGGTGCACCGCCTTGATCAACTGGTCCGCCTCGAGGTTGGTCTGGTAGTCGTGCACGGCCAGCTCAGAGGAGACCTGGTCGGCCCGGCGGGCCGCGATGAGCAGGATCGCCCCCTGCAACGCGGCCAGGCAGGAGAGCACCAGGTTGAGCAGAATGAACGGGTACGGGTCGAAGCCACGGCCACGGTTGCCGATCATCCACCCAGCCAGGAACAGTAGCGCCGCGATGACGAAGCCCCACGATCCCATGATCGTGCGCAGGTGGTCGGCGGCCCGCTCACCCCTGGTCAGCTGATCGCCGGAGCGGACGCCGGGATGCGAACGCCACACGTTACGAAGACTCATGCCGGGACTGTACGGCCCGGCCGCGCACGGCGACACTGGTGCATTCCCCGCGCAGTGGATCTAGGGCTTAGGCACACGATCGGAGATCGAACCGTGTGCATAGGCCCTAAATCGACGGGAACGGGCGCGGGCGATCAGGCTATCGCGCCACTGGCGCGCAGGGCGGCGGCGTCGAGGCCGAGCTCGGCGACGATCTCGTCGGTATGTTCGCCGGGATGCGGCGGCGGTCGGCGCAGCTCGCCCGCAGTCCTGGACAGTCGGGGCGCCGGCGCCGGCTGCACCGCGCCGGCGTGCTCGACGAACGTGCCCCGGGCGGCCAGGTGCGGGTGGTGCGGTGCCTCGGCCCAGTCGAGCACCGGGGCGACGCAGGCATCGGTGT
Source organism: uncultured Actinomycetota bacterium (assembly GCA_963753485.1). Lineage (GTDB taxonomy): Bacteria > Actinomycetota > Actinomycetes > Mycobacteriales > Micromonosporaceae > CAWDLX01. The sequence continues at coordinate 620,558 of CAVWCL010000003.1, forward strand.
GCTCCAGCAGCGCGGCCCACTCATCGCGGGTCCGGCTGCGGAACAGGGCAGCCCAGGCCGCTCGCTGCTCCGGCCAGCCGGCCGGATCCTGCCGGTCCCCGGGCGGGGTGAAGCCGGTGCGACGCACGAGTTCGTCGTAGAAGCGACCCTCCAGCGCGCCCACGGCGAGGTAGCGCCCGTCCGCGCATTCGTACGTGTCGTAGAACGGCGCGCCGCCGTCGAGCAGGTTCGCTCCCCGCTGCTCGCCCCAGACGCCGAGGCGTCGTAGCCCGAGGATCGCCGTGGTCAGCAAGGCCACACCGTCCACAATGGCGGCGTCGATGACCTGGCCGGCTCCGCCCGAGCGCACCTCGAGCAGCGCGCACACGACGCCGAAGGCGAGCATCGCGCCGCCACCGCCGAAGTCGCCGACCAGGTTCAGTGGCGGTGGCGGCGGTTCACCGCGCCGGCCGATGCCGTAGAGCGCACCGGTGAGCGCGAGGTAGTCGAGGTCGTGGCCGGCGTGGCCGGCGTTCGGTCCCTCCTGGCCCCAACCGGTCATCCGTCCGTAGACCAGCCGCGGGTTCGCCGCGAGGCACTCGCCTGGGCCGAGTCCGAGACGCTCGGTCACCCCGGGCCGGAAGCCCTCGAGCAGGACGTCGCCGCGGCGGACGAGTTCCAAAACGAGGTCGCGACCGGGCTCGGTCTTGAGGTCGACCGCTACCGAGCGGCGGCCCCGGTTGAGCAGATCCGGGTGAGGAGTGCCGAACCGCTCCGGCGCAACCTGCGCCGGCCGATCCACCCGGACCACGTCGGCGCCCATGTCGGCGAGCATCAGTGCCGCGAAGGGTCCGGGCCCGATCCCGGCCAGCTCGACCACGCGAATCCGGGACAGCGGCCCCATCTGACTCCCTCCGCGCCGGCAACGCCGGCGTCGGCTGCCTCCCTCCGCGCCGGCAGTCCGGCCCACCGACGGTAGCGTCCGGCCCGGGCGCCAGTCGGTCGCACCCCCGACCTGATCGCTGTGGGCGGACGAGGAACCGTCCGGCGGCAGCGGACGCGGGGCCGACGCGGTGCTTGGATAGGAGTATGGCGAACCCGGCGATCCTCACCGTCGATGATGATCCGGCCGTCTCCCGCGCGGTGGCCCGCGATGTCCGTCGCCAGTACGGCGACCGGTACCGGGTGGTACGCGCCGGTTCCGGGGCGGAGGCGTTGGAGGCGCTGCGGGAGATCAAGCTGCGCGGTGACCGGGTGGCGCTGCTGCTGGCCGACTATCGGATGCCGCAGATGAACGGGATCGAGTTCCTCGAGGCGGCGATGGACCTGTTCCCGCTGGCCCGCCGGGTGCTGCTGACCGCGTACGCGGACACCGACGCCGCGATCGACGCGATCAACGTGGTGGACCTCGATCACTACCTGCTCAAACCCTGGCATCCGCCGGAGGAGAAGCTCTACCCGGTGGTGGACACGCTGCTGGAGGCGTGGCTCGCCACCCCGGAGGTGGCGACCGCGGAGACCCGCATTGTTGGCCATCGCTGGTCCGCCCCGTCCTTCGCCGCCCGTGACTTCCTGGCCCGCAACCTGGTGCCGTACCGGTGGCTGCTCGCCGACGAGCCGGAGGGCCAGCGGCTGCTCGCCGCGGCCGGGGTCAGCGAGACCGACGTGCCGCTGGTGGTGACGAGTGACGGGAAATCACTGGTGATGCCGACCGAGGCGGAGCTCGCCGCGCATGTGGGTATGTCGACCACGCCGGCGGCGGACTTCTACGACCTGGTGGTGGTCGGGGCCGGTCCGGCCGGGCTCGGCGCCGCGGTGTACGGGGCGTCCGAGGGCCTGCGCACCGTCCTGGTCGAGCGGCAGGCGACCGGCGGCCAGGCCGGCCAGAGCAGCCGGATCGAGAACTACCTCGGCTTCCCCGACGGGGTCTCCGGTGCCCAGCTGACCGACCGGGCGCGGCGGCAGGCGCTCAAGTTCGGCACCGAGATCCTCAGTACCCGGGAGGTGGTCGGCCTGGACGTCGCCGGGGCCACCCGGGTGGTCCGCTTCGGCGACGGCAGCAGCATCGCGTCGCACGCCGTGGTGCTGGCGACCGGCGTGACCTACCGGCGGCTGGCGGCGCCAGGCCTGGCCGAGCTGACCGGGCGCGGCGTCTACTACGGCTCGGCCGCGACCGAGGCACCGGCCTGCGCGGGCGAGGAGGTGTACATCGTCGGCGGGGCGAACTCGGCCGGGCAGGCGGCTGTCCACTTTGCTGGCTATGCCCGCCGGGTCTACCTGGTCATCCGCGGCCCCGACCTGCACCGCTCCATGTCCCAGTACCTCATCGAGCAGCTCGAGCGGATCGGGTCGATCGAGGTGCTGCCGTACGCGGAGGTGGTGGCCGGGTCGGGGGAGGAGCACCTGCAGCAATTGACCGTCCGGGATGTGCGCAGCGGGGACGAGCGCAGCATCGACGCGTCCTGGCTGTTCGTCTTCATCGGCGCGCAGCCGCGCACCGACTGGCTCGACGGCGTCATCGCCCGCGATCCGCGCGGCTTCATCCGCACTGGACCAGACCTCCTGGTCGAGGGGCGCCGGCCGCCGGGCTGGTGGCCGGCCCGCGATCCGTACCTGCTGGAGTCCAGTGTCCCGGGGGTCTTCGCCGCCGGCGACGTACGGGCGGAGTCGGTCAAGCGGGTAGCGTCGGCGGTGGGTGAGGGCGCGATGGCCGTCTCTCTGGTCCACCGGTACCTGGACGCGCAGTGATGACCGACGACGCGCTTCCCTCAGCGGAGGAGGCGGAATGATCGAGCGCATCGACGTTGCCGATCTGCGCAGCCTGTTCCTGTTCGAGTCACTCACGCCGCCGCAGCTGGAGTGGCTCGCCGGGCACGGCGTGGTGGCACACGCCGCCGCCGGCACCAACGTGTTCACCGAAGGGGAGCCGGCGACCTGCTTCGTCGTGCTGCTCGGTGGCACGGTGTCGATGAGCCGCCGGGTGCACGGTGACGACGTCGAGGTGGTCCGCACCGGCCAGCGCGGCGTCTACGGCGGCGCCATGCAGGCCTACCTCGGCGAGCGGGTGCCGCAGGTCTACGCCACCTCGCTGCGGGCGATCACCGACGTCGACCTGTTCACGTTGCCGGCCGAGGACTTCGCGGTGATGATGCGCGACTGGTTCCCGATGGCGATGCACCTGCTCGAGGGCCTCTTTTTCGGCATGCGCAACAGCCAGACCATCGTCGGCGAGCGGCAACGGCTCATCGCCCTGGGCGCCCTCTCGGCCGGCCTGACCCACGAGCTCAACAACCCCGCCGCGGCGGCCGTGCGGGCCACCGCGACCCTGCGGGAACGGGTGACCGGGATGCGGCACAAGCTCGCTCTCATCGCCGATGGCCGGCTGGACGGGCGACGGCTCAAGGAACTGGTCGGGCTGCAGGAGGAGGCGGTCAAGCGGGCTGCGTCGGCGCCGAAGCTGACCGCGGTGCAGGCCAGCGACGCCGAGGACGAGGTGGCCGATTGGCTCGACCGCCACGACATCGCGGGCGCCTGGGACATAGCCGCGACCCTGGTCGCCGGGGGCGTCGACATCGAGTGGCTGGAGCAGATCGCCGGCGCGGTCGGGGCCGACAACCTCGAGCCCGGGGTGCGCTGGCTCACCTACACCGTCGACACCGAGCTGCTCATGGGCGAGATCGACGACGCGGTCACCCGCATCTCCGGCCTGGTCGCGGCGGCCAAGCAGTACTCCCAGTTGGACCGGGCTCCACATCAGACCGTCGACGTGCACGACCTGCTCGACGCCACCCTGGTGATGCTCAACGCGAAGGTCCCGTCCGGGGTAAGGGTGGTGAAGGAGTACGACCGGTCCGCGCCGCGGGTGCCGGCGTACGCGGCCGAGCTGAACCAGGTGTGGACGAACCTCATCGACAACGCGTTGGGGGCCATGGGGGACAGCGGCACCCTGACCATCCGGACCACAGTGGACGGCGAGCACCTCGCCGTCGAGGTCGAGGACACCGGAGCGGGGATCGCCCCGGAGATCCGGCCGCGCATCTTCGAGCCGTTCTTCACCACGAAACCGGTCGGCGAAGGTACCGGGTTGGGGCTGGATATCTCGTACCGGATCGTGGTGGAGCGCCACCACGGCGACATCCGGGTGCAGTCGCGGCCGGGCCGGACCAGCTTCCGCGTGCTGCTCCCGCTGCGCGAGCCGGACGCCGATCTTGGACAGTGATGGCGGTCACAGCCACCACCACTGTCCAAGATCCGCGATTAGTTAGGCAGCGGCGGCGGCGAGCGGCGCCGCGCGGCGGCGGGTGAGCGCAGGGCGATCGCCAGGACGTCGGCCACGTCGGCGACCGCGTGGATCGTCAGGCCGGAGCGCACCTCGGCCGGCAGGTCGTCCAGGTCGGGCTCGTTGCGCAGCGGGATGACGACCTCGGTCAGCCCGGCCCGGTGCGCGGCCAACAGCTTCTGCTTGACCCCGCCGATCGGGAGCACCCGCCCGGCCAGGGTCACCTCCCCGGTCATGCCGATCGACGGATGCACCGGGCGGCCGGAGATCAGCGACGCCAACGCGGTCACCATGGTGATGCCGGCGCTCGGCCCGTCCTTGGGCACCGCGCCCGCCGGTACGTGCAGGTGGATGCGGCCACGGGCCAGCTCGGCCGGGTCGATGCCCAGCTGCTCCCCGTGCGAGCGCAGGTAGGACAGGGCGATCTGGGCCGACTCCTTCATCACGTCGCCGAGCTGGCCGGTGAGGGTGAGTCCGGGTTCGCCCGGCATCGCGGTCGCCTCGATGAAGAGCACATCGCCGCCGGCGCCGGTGACCGCCAACCCGGTCGCCACCCCCGGCACCGCGGTCCGCGCGGCCGACTCCGGTTCGAACCGCGGCCGCCCCAGGTACTCGCGGAGGTCGGCCGGGCCAACGGTGACGGTGCCGGGTGCGGTGGCCACCGTGACCGCGACCTTGCGCAGGATCCGGGCCAGCGAGCGCTCGAGCTGGCGGACCCCGGCTTCGCGGGTGTACTCGCCGGCGATCGCGGCCAACGCCTCGTCGTCGATGCTCACCTCGCCGGCGGTCATGCCGGCCCGCTCCAGCTGGCGTGGCCAGAGGTGGTCGCGGGCGATCGATACCTTCTCCCGCTCGGTGTACCCGTCCAGCGTCACCACGTCCATGCGGTCCAGCAGGGCCGGCGCGATGGTGTCGGCGACGTTCGCGGTAGCCAGGAAGAGCACGTCGGAGAGGTCCAGGTCGACCTCGAGGTAGTGGTCACGGAAGGTGTGGTTCTGCGCGGGGTCGAGCACCTCCAGCAGCGCGGCCGCCGGGTCGCCGGCGTAGCCGGCCGCGAGCTTGTCCACCTCGTCCAGCAGGACCACCGGGTTCATCGACCCGGCCTCCCGGATCGCGCGCACGATCCGGCCCGGCAGCGCACCAACGTAGGTGCGGCGGTGGCCGCGGATCTCGGCTTCGTCCCGCACGCCGCCCAGCGACACCCGCACGAAACGGCGTCCCAACGCCCTGGCCACCGACTCGCCGAGGCTGGTCTTGCCGACACCGGGCGGACCGATCAACGCGAGCACCGCGCCCGAGCCACGACCGCCCACGACGTGCAGGCCACGGGCGGCCCGCCGGTTGCGCACCGCCAGGTACTCCAGGATGCGGTCCTTCACGTCGGCCAGGCCGGCGTGGTCGGCGTCGAGCACATCCCGGGCGGCGACGAGGTCGGTGCGGTCCTCGGTTCGGGTGCCCCACGGCATCTCCAGCACGGTGTCCAGCCAGGTGCGGATCCAGCCCGCCTCGGGGGAGGCGTCACTGGCGCGCTCCAGCCGATCCGCCTCGCGCAGGGCCGCCTCGCGTACCTTCTCGGGCAGGTCGGCCTGCTCCACCCGGGTGCGGTAGTCGGTGGCGCCGTCCGGCTCACCCTCGCCCAGCTCTTTGCGGATCGCGGCCAGCTGCTGGCGGAGCAGGAACTCGCGCTGGCTCTTCTCCATCCCCGCCCGCACGTCCTCGCTGATCCGCTCCGAGACCTCCAGCTCGGCCACGTGGTCGCGGGCCCAGCCGACCAGCAGCTCCAGGCGTGTGGTCACGTCCGCCGCGGTGAGCAGCGCCACCTTCTGGGGTAGCGACAGCCACGGCGCGTAGCCGGCGGAGTCGGCGAGCTCGGCCGGGTCGGTCATCCGCTCTACCGCGTCGATGACCTGCCAGGCCCCGCGCCGCTGCAGCACCGAGGTGATCAACGTCTTGTACTCGCGGGCCAGCTCCCGGGTGCGGCCGCTCGGCTCGGGCTCGTCGAACGGCGTCGACTCCACCCACAGGGCCGCGCCGGGCCCCGGTACGCCGGAGCCGATGCGTGCACGGGCGAGGCCGCGGACAACCGCGGCCGGCTCGCCGCTGGGCAGCCGCCCGACCCGCTCGATCACCGCCGTGGTGCCCACCGCGCCGTACTCGCCATCGAGGCGGGGCACGGCCAGCACGGTGTTGTCGCCACTGGCCCGGGCGGCGTCGACCGCGGCCTGGGTGGCCGTGTCCAGCGTGATCGGGATGACCATGCCGGGCAGCAGGACGTCGTCGGTCAGCGGCAGAACGGGAAGGGTGGTCATACTGACACCTCTTGTCCACACGTCACGAACTGGTGTACCGGCCCGAGCCGCGGCTCTGCGGCCAGACCTGAGCCTTATTCGCTCAAGTTCGTGGTGGCCTCAGGTGTTCCCGGTTGTGACCGGCGGCACGCCGGCTCCGCTCAGGCCGGCCAGCAGCCACCCGCCGGCGGGCGCCGGCTGGCCCCCCGATCACGCGCTGAGCTCGCGCTCCAGGGGCGTGCGGAAGCGCGGGGTCACCCGTACCGGGCCGATCCAGGCGGCCAGGCGGGCCGCCGCCGTGTCGATCGCGGCCCGCGCATCGCGGCCGACATCCTCGAGCAGCCGGTAGGTGATCTCCCCGTCGGGGCGTTGCGCCCAACCGCCGACCATCCGGCCATCGCTCCAGACGCTCGGGCCGACGTTGCCGGAGCGGTCGAAGAGGGTCGGCGCGTGCGGCCCGAGGTACCACGAGCGCTCGGCCCAACCCATCGGGGTCGGGTCCAGCGCCGGCAACAGCACCACCGACGGCTCGACCGGTGGCGTGGGCTCGTCGTCGCCGGGCAGCACCAGCCCGGTGGCGCCGTCGAGGTCGACCTCGACCGGCCGCACGACCGCGAGCGCCTGCTTGACCTGGGCCGCGGTCCACCCGGTCCACCAGCGCAGGTCGGCCAGCGTGCCCGGGCCGAAGGCACCCAGCCAGCGCCGGACCAGGGCGACCCGGGCCTGCTCGGCCGGCAGCTCGGCCATCCCGCCGGGCAGCCAGGCCTGCACCGGCGACCAGGTCCACTGGGTGCTGATCCACGATCCCCGGGGCCGGCCCCGGATGATCCGGCCCTCGGCCGCGAGCAGGACCAGGACCCAGGTGGTGATGTTCGGGCTGGCGGCGTACGACTTCCCCTCGGCCATCGACACCTGGGTACGCAGGCGGGGCTCGTCGAGGGAGAGTTGCGCACCGGTGGCCTGGCCGCGGGCGAGCAGCGCCCGGGCGGTGGACTCGGCGACCTCGTCGAGCCAGGGCCCGTCGCCGACACCGGCCTCGCGAATGAGCTGCGCGTAGCGGCGTCGTTGTGCCTCGGCGATCGCGTTGGTGCAGGCCGCCTGGAGCACCGGCGCCTCATCGGTGGGCACCACGAACATGGTGCGGCGCATGGCGAGCATGCGCAGCAGGCAGCGCTCGTCGTAGAGGGCATGCTCGATCGCGGCCGGGGAGATGCCGGTTGTCCGCGCCTGCACGGACAGGAACACGGTGGCCGGATCGGTGGCATGCAGCGCGACCATGGCCCGGGCCGCCTCCTCGGCCGACCCGGCCCGGGCCGCACCGCTCAGCTGGTGGCGGCTGACCAGCCGGGCCCGCCGCTCGTCGATTCCGATTCGCCGCACGCGGGCATTCCTATCAGACAATTGATGCGTGGACGTGGGGACGGCACGCGCGGCGGGACTTCGGTGGGTGCGCAAGTACGGCGTGCGAGAGGCCGACTTCGGCGGCGCCTTCTTCACCGGCTCCACGGTCCGCCTCGCCGACGACGACGAGCTACCGGTCGCCTCCGACGTGGACATCGCGGTCGTGGTCGACCGCGAGGCGCCGATGAAGCTGGGCAAGTTCCGCTACCACGGCGTGCTCCTGGAGGTCTTCTACCTTTCCTGGAGTCAGCTCGCCTCGGCCGAGCAGGTGCTCTCCTCGTTCCATCTCGCCGGCGGGCTGCGCCACGACACCATCATCGCCGACCCGACCGGGCGGCTGCGCTCGCTGCACCAGCAGGTCGCCCGGGGGTTCAGCCGGCGGCTGTGGGTCCGGCGGCGGTGTGAGGACGCGGGCCGGGTGGCCAAGAAGTGGTTGCAGGCGATCGACGCCTCGACGCCCTTCCCGGAGCAGGTGACCTCCTGGCTCTTCGGCACCGCCGGAGTCACGCTGCCGTTACTGGTGGCGGCGTTGGTCAACCCGACTCTGCGGCTGCGGTACGTCGCCGCCCGCGACGTGCTCATCGACTACGACCACGCCGAGCTCTACCCGGACGTGCTCGATCTGCTCGGGTGCGTGCACCTGTCGCGCACGCGCGTGCAGCATCACCTGCGGGCGCTGGCCGAGACGTTCGACGAGACGGTCGCGGTCTCGCGCAGCCCGTACTTCTTCAGCACCGACATCTCGCCGGCGGCGCGCCCGGTCGCGATCGACGGCAGCCAGGAGCTGATCGACGAAGGCCTGCACCGGGAGGCGATGTTCTGGATCGTGGCCACCTTCGCCCGGTGCCACACCATCCTGATCGCCGATGCCCCGCGCAGCACCCGCGGCCAGCTCGCGCCGATGTTCGAGGCGGCGCTGGCCGACCTGGGCCTAGTGTCCACAGAGGACCTTCAAGCCCGGGCCGACGAGGTGCTGCGGTTCCAACCGCGGCTGTGGAAGACCACCGAGGCCATTCTGTCCGCCAACACCGCCATCCGGGACCCGTAGGCTGCATTCACCGGCGTGATTTTCGCATATGCGGATGAGTCGGATGGCTCCGCGTTGCGCAAGAGCCGTACGGCTCGTCTTCGTCGGCCTTCCCGTCGTTGTTCTGCCACTCACGGTAGGCATACGGTGTCGCGTGGGTTATAGCGATGAGCATGAGCGGATCGCCGACACCCGCCGGCAAACCTCGACGACGGTGCTCACCGTCGTTGTCTTGTTCCCACGCACACATCATTCGAACCACGGTCAGGTGCCAACACACTCAAGGAGGTACCTTCCTCGATCAGCTCTGGCCCGTTTCGGACCGCCATGCCAGCGTGCGCGCCGGCCGGCGCGCCGCCACCGTCGGGCCCCTACCACCCCACCCACCCCACCGGAGCACTCCGGGCGAGACACCCAGCAGGGGGATCGCGTGCTTCAGCGAATGCGTGCCGTTCGCAAGGGCGAGAACGGTTTCACACTCACCGAACTGCTCATCACCATCATCATTCTCGGCGTACTCGCGGGCATCGTCGTGTTCGCGGTCGGCGCGTTCACCAACGATGGCAAGGCGGTCGCGTGCCAGACCGACAAGAAGAACGTCGAGGTGGCGGTGGACGCCTACTACGCCAAGACCGGCGCGTACCCCACCGGCGTGGATAACGACGCCCGCATCGCCGTGCTGGTCACCAACAAGTACCTCAAGGAAGCGCCGTCGACGACGCAGGGCTACACCATCACCCTGACCGACCTTACCGGGGTCGTTGGCTCCACGGGAGCCTGTTGACCTACCGCAACGGCGGCGATGGGAGCGGTCTGTGACAGCACGGCAGGCACCGACCGCTCCCATGCCGCGGCGAGCCGCGAACGAGCCATCGCTGCGTCGGAGGGGTGCGTGCGGGCGAATGTGTCGACATGAAACTTGCGAAACGACCGGGCGCGGCTAACGCGTCGGCGGGCGAGGCGCGACCTGAGCCGTTCCGCCCGGACGATCTGACCGTCCGGCCCAACGGCCGTCGCATCGGCGAACTGCTCGCCGATGCGAATCTCGTTGCCCGCGACCAGATCGTGGCGGCGCTGGCCGAGGCGCAGCGCGGCACCGGCCCGCCGAAGCTGCTCGGGCAACGGCTGGTGGAGCGCGGTCTGCTGGACGAACGCGGGCTGGCCTGGGCGGTCGCCCGCCAAAGCTCGCTGGACTTCGTGGACCTGCGCGACTTCACCCCGGAGCCGGCCGCGATCGCCGCGATGAACGAGGCCACCGCCCGCCAGTTGGTGGCGATCCCGCTCGCGGTGCACGACAACACGTTGGTGGTCGCGGTCGCCTTCCCGACCCAGGGCACCTTCGTCCGGCTGCGCGAGGCGCTCGGCCGGGCGCCGGTGATGAAGGTGGCCGCCGCCTCCGACATCATGCGCACGATCGGGAACAACTACCGGGCGTTGGCCGGCATCGGCAGCCAGATCAAGGAGTTCCAGGCCCAGCACGTGGCCCGCAACGGGGCCGTGCGCCTCGATCAGGCCACGGTCAACGACGACGCCCCCGTGGTCCAGGTGGTCCACCTGATCATCACGCAGGCCCTGCGCGACCGCGCGTCGGACATCCACATCGAACCGCAGCGGGAGCGGGTACGGGTCCGCTATCGCATCGACGGCGCCCTGCACGATGTCATCGAGCTGCCGGCCTCGATGGGACCGGTGGTGGTGAGCCGGGTCAAGATCCTGGCGAACATGAACATCGTCGAGCGCCGCCGGGCCCAGGACGGCCAGATCAGCATGGACGTCGAGGGGCGCAGCGTCGACATCCGGGTCTCCACCACCGCGGTCGTGGAGGGCGAGAAGGTGGTGATGCGGCTGCTCGACAAGAGCCGCCCGTTGTACCGCCTCGGCCAGCTGGGCATGCCCGAGCACATGGTCGCCCGCTACTCGACCGTGCTGCGCTCCCCGTACGGGATGGTCATCTGTGCCGGGCCGACCGGCAGCGGCAAGACGACCACGCTCTACGGCTCGCTCGCCGAGATCAACACACCCGAGCGCAACGTCATGACGATCGAGGACCCGATCGAGTACAAGGTCCCGTCGATCAACCAGATACAGATCAACGAGCAGGCCGGGGTCACGTTCGCCGGCGGGCTCAAGTCGATCCTGCGTCAGGATCCCGACGTCATCCTGGTCGGTGAGATCCGCGACATGGAGACCGCCCGGATCGCCGTCCAGTCCGCCCTCACCGGGCACTTCGTCCTCTCCTCCCTGCACGCCACCGACACCGCGGCCGCGCTGCACCGGCTGCTCGAGATGGAGATCGAGACCTTCCTGGTCGCCTCGTCGGTCAGTGCGGTGCTGTCTCAGCGCCTGTTGCGGCGCATCTGCAACCAGTGCCGCCAGCCCTACCAGCCCACCCCGGAGGAGCTGGCGATGCTGAAGACCATCGGCGGGCGGCCACCGGCCGGCGGCTTCGTGCGGGGTCACGGTTGCAACTTCTGCGCCCAGACCGGGTTCCTCGAGCGCATCGGCGTCTACGAGATGTTGCTCGTCACCGACGCGATCCGCGAGCTGGTGCTGCGCCAGGCGCCGCACGACGAGATCCGGGCCGCGGCTCGCCAGGAGGGCATGCGCACGCTCAAGGAAGAGGCCGCGCGACTGGTGGAGTCCGGCGTGACCACGCTGGCCGAAGTGTTGCGCTCGATCTATGTGGCTGGGGGCTGAGGGTGGCCAAGTTCCATTACGCCGCGATCCGTGCCGACGGGCGGCGGGTGACCGGGGTGCAGAAGGCTCGCGACCGCCGGCGGGCGGAACGGATCCTGCACCGGCGGCGGCTGCGCAACATCCGGCTCACCGAGAAGAAGAGCGTGTTGCAGGTCGAGATCACCGCACCCCGGGTGAAGCGGGAAGAGATCATGCACCTGTCCCGCCAGCTGGCCGCGTTCGTGCGGGCCGGGTTGCCGCTCATCGAGGCGGTGCACACCCTGGGCGAGGAGGCGAAGTCCGCGGTCCTGCAGCGCATGCTCGCCGATGTCGAGGAGGGCCTGCACCGGGGGGAGACGCTGTGGGAGTGCCTGGACCGCCACCCGCGCATCTTCCCCGAGTTCTACCGCGGCATCCTGCGCTCGGCCGAGCTGAGCGGGCGGCTGGACTCGGTGCTCGACCAGCTCGCCACGTACCTGGAGCGGGACCTGGAGGCGCGGCGCAAGGTCAAGGCAGCGATGATCTACCCATCGATGATTATTGTGCTCTCGCTCGTCACCGTCGTCGTGCTGGCCACCTTCGTGCTGCCCCGCTTCGAGGTCTTCTTCAACAGCCTCAACGCCCAACTGCCCCTGCCGACCCGGATGCTGCTCGCGATCACCGGGTTCCTCTCGCACTGGTGGTGGCTGCTGCTCACCTCGGCCGCCGGGCTCGGGCTGCTGATCATGCTCGTGCTGCGCACCCATCGGGGTCGGCGTGCCCGTGACCGGATCTACCTCGGGCTGCCGGTGATCGGGGAGACGGTCCGCTTCGCTCTGGTCGAGCGGTTCTGCCGGGTCCTCGCCTCGATGGCCAGTGCCGGGGTGTCGCTGCCCGAGGCCCTGCGGGTGGCCACCGAATCGCTGCGGAACCTGGTCTTCATCTCCTCGCTGGCCCAGGTGAGCGAAGCCATGCTGGAGGGGGAGGGCATCGCCCGGCCGCTCGCCGACACCGGGCTCTTCCCGGTCACCGCAGCCCGGATGATCCGGGTCGGCGAGGACACCGGCACCCTCGACGTCCAGCTCGACTTCACCGCCCGCTACTACGAAAGCGAGCTGGACTACCGGCTCAAGAAGCTGACCGCGTTGGTGGAGCCGGCGGTCATCCTCGCGATGGGGGTGATGGTCGGCTTCGTCGCCATCGCGTTGGTGTCGGCGATGTACGGCATCTTCAGCCAGGTCCGGGTCTAGATGGGCCGGCGCGGGGTGGCCGCGATCGCGGCGTCGGATCGGGCCGCCGCCGAGCGCGGGGAGACGCTGCTGGAGCTGCTCGTCACTGTCATGATCATGGGGGTCGCGGTGGTGGTCCTGCTCGGCGGCGTCGGCACCAGCATCCGGATGTCGGGCGTGCATCGCGAGCAGACCACGGCCGGCGCGTACCTGCGGGCGTTCGGGGCGGCCGTCGACGGGGCGGTGGCCGCCTCGCCCTCCGGGTATGTCGAGTGCGCCACGCCGGCCAGCTACGCCGGCACCTACGCACTCGCCGATCCGGGCTTCACCGCCGCGGTGCTGGCCGTGCGGTACTGGGACGGCACCGCCTTCACCACCGGCTGCACCCCGCTCACCGACACCGGGGTCCAGCAGGTCTCGCTGCGGGTGAGCAGCACCGACGGCAGCGTCGCCGAGAGCCTGGACGTCATCGTGCGCAAGCCGTGCCGGTCGGTGCTCGAGTTCCCGCTGGACCTGCCATGCGGGTGAGCCGGGGCGAGGGCGGGGTGACCCTCACCGAGATCCTGGTCGCCGTGGTGGTGCTGGGCATCATCATCTTCCCGCTCGCCAACGCGGTGATCGGCTTCATCCGGCTGACCGACCAGGCCAGCGGCCAGCTCAAGGAATCCCACGATGCCCAGCTCGCCACCGCCTACTTCGCCCAGGACGTGGAGAGCCTCGGCACCCGCGACTGGACGGCCTACCCGTATCCGTTGCGACCGTCGGTCGAGCTCGGCGCGCCGGCCACCGGCGGGCTCTATCCCTGCGGCCCGGCCGGGCTGCCGGCGGCGGTGATCCGGATGGCCTGGGACGACCCGGACACCGTTTCCGGCACTCGGGTGATCCGGGTCGCGTACGTGGTGATGACCGTCGGTGCGCAGCGGCAGCTGCATCGCATCGTCTGCGCGGGCCCGGGCCCGCCGGTGTCGGAGGTGGTGCTCGCGCACGACCTGGACACGGTCGCGCCGGCGGTGACGTGTTCGACGCCGTGCACCGGGCCGGGCGTGCCGGCGACGATCCGGCTGACGCTGACCATCCGCGACCCCACGAACAGCTCAGCGGCGTATACAGTGGACCTACGCGGCCAGCGGAGCCAGACGTGAACCGGCACCGCGACGACAGCGGCGCCTCGCTGGTGCTGGCGCTGGTGATCGTCACGGTCATCTCGGTCGTGGTTGCGGTGGTGCTCTCGTTCACCGACACCAACCTGCGGGCCACGCTGGCCGTGCGCGACCAGGCCCGCGCGGCGGCGAGTGCCGACGGCGCCGGCCAGATCGCGGTGAACACGCTGCGCCGGGGCACCTTCGACGGCACGCTCGGGCAGTGCTTCGGCCTGCTGCCCGCGGCCGACACGCTGACCCTGACCAACTTCTACCAGTCCGGCCCGTCGGCGCCCGACTCGGCGGCCGTGACCTGCCAGGCGGACACGACCCTGGCCAGTCTGTCCACTGTGGCTATCACGCCGCTGAACCGGCCGGCCAACGCCGTGCTCACCATGAGCACCGCGGCCGGGGAGGACGGCCTGCGCGTCGACGTCGCGGATGGGCGCACCGTGGCGGTGCACGGCAGCGTCTTCGCCAACTCGACGGTCACCGTCCCGCACGGCGGCCTGAGCACGGACGCGGCGCTCACCGCCCGCGGCGCCTGCACCGGCACGATCACCAGTTCCCCACCGATGGTGTGCGGCATAGGCCCAGTCGTCGACCCCCGCGGCGACGACCCGAACTACCCGGCGCCGGTGGCCAGCACCACCATCCAGACCGTGCCGGTCTGCGTGGTGCGCAACCAGCTGGTCACCTTCACCCCCGGCCGCTACACCGACATCACCGGCCTGAACAACCTGACCCGGTGCCAGGACTCCATCTTCTCCTTCCAGCCCGGCACCTACTACTTCGACTTCCCCGACACGATCCCGTGGCTGATCGACCACGACTACATTGTCGGCGGCACCCCGACGACCCCGCTGGTCGCCGGAACCCCGCCGAGTATCCCCGGTTCGTGCCTAAGCCCGGTGCCGCCGGTCCCGCTGCCACCCTTGGGTTGGACGCCACCGCCGGCCAACTCCGGCGTGCAGTTCGTCTTCGGCGCCGGCGCCCAGATCGTGTTGCGCTCGACCCAGATGGAACTCTGCGGCAGCTACTCCGCGACCAGCCCACCGGTCGCCGTGTACGGGCTCAAGAGCGCGGTGGGTCCGGTGGCGGCCGAGAACGGGTGCACGGTGGCCACGCCGTTCCCGGGCTCCGGCTGCGCGGTGCTCACCGCGGAGAGCACCAGCCGCCTGTACGTGGCCGGTACCACCTACCTGCCGCGGGCGGCCCTCACGGTGGCGCTGAACAATCCCGGCGGGCAGGCGTTCGGGGCCGGCGTGATCGCCCGCAGCTTGACGTTGACCCCGACGGTGACGGCCGACCTGACCACCCCGGTTATCGGCGTGCCCGACTACGTGTCGCTGGGCCGGCGCACCGTGGTCTACCTCAACGTGTACCTGTGCGCCGGGTCAAGCTCGTGCACGCCGGCCACCGGCCGGCTGCGGTTGCGGGCCAAGGTTGGCATCGCCGACCCGGCCGCGATCCCGGTGCCCGGTGCCCGGGCGATCACGATATACAGCTGGAGCGTGCAACGCTGACTCCCTTGTGGAGGCAGCCCCGGTTCAGGCCTGGCTCCGGCTGGGCGGTCGGACTCAGGCGGTCAGGCCGAGCAGGTTCGCGCCGACCCGGGCGATCGGGACGGCCGCGAAAAGCGCCAGCCCGGCGCCGGCGAGCATGAACGGTCCAAAGGGGATCGCCGTGCGCCGGCCGCCCCGGCGGGCCGCGATCATGCCGACCCCGTACGCCGCGCCCAACACGAATCCGGCGAACGCCCCGACGACCAGGGCCGACCAGGAGAGGTAGGCCAGCAGCGCACCGAGGACGCCGGCCAGCTTGACGTCGCCGAAGCCCATCCCGGCCGGGTATGCGAACGCCATGGCGTAGAAGGCGGCGAAGAGCACCGCGGCGCCGATGCCAGCGCGGGCCAGCGGCCACCAGTCGTGCTGCCAGGCGGCGCTCGCCGCCAGCAGGCAACCCACGACCAGGTACGACGGCAGCACGATGGCGTTGGGCAGCCGCCGGCAGTCAATGTCGATGACGGCCAGCGCCACCCCCATCGCCACCAGGTACAGGTACGCCGGTAGCGCGCTGAGCAGACCCAGATCGGCCACCCGCAGCGCGACCGCGACGAAGAGGAGTCCGGTGCCGAGCTCGACCAGGGGGTAGCGCACGCTGATCGGCTGCCGGCAGCCCGCGCACCGCCCGCGCAGCAGCAGCCAACCCAGCACCGGCACGTTGTGGCGGGCCCGCACCGGCGTATCGCAGGCGGGGCAGTGCGAGGCCGGGCGGACCACCGACTCGCCGCGCGGCACCCGGTGGATCACCACGGTGACGAACGAGCCGATGGCCAGCCCGAACAGCGCCACGAAGCCCAGCGCGGCGGTCGCCGGCATGCCAGCTACTCCGCGGTGAAGCGCACCCGCCGGCGGCGCAGCAGGATGAGGCTGACGGCACCGATGGCGAGCGCCAGCAGGCCCGCCCCCGCGATCAGCCCGATTGGCGAGCCGGTCCGGGGCAGGCCCAGGTGCGCCCCCGGGGTGGTGGTGGTCGGCGCGGGCGTGGGCCCGGGCGCCTGCCACGTTGCGGCCACGGTCGCGAACGGCTCGCCGGCATCGCAGGTGGTGCTGTTGTCGACGTCGTAGCATGCGGTGATCGCGTCGCTGCCGGCATGCGTGCCGGTGTAGGTGAAGGTCGCGTGGCCGGAGCTGCTGGTGACCGACGTGCCGCTGGCGGTGTTCGCGCCGGAGACCGAGAACAGGATCTTGCCGTTCGCGACCGGGCCCGGGTCGAGGTCGTTGAGCGTCGCGGTGACCGTGTGAGTGCTGCCGACGGTCCGGGTCGCGGTCGGCGGGCTCAGCGTGAGCTCGAAGTTCTTCGGTATCGCCCCCTGCGCACACTGGGTGTCCATGTTGGATGCCTGCTCGACGACCAGGTTGTCGAGGAAGACCGCCGAGTCGAACCGGTGGTCGCCCTGGTCGAAGATCGACAGGTAGAGCGCGTGGCTGCCCGGGCTCACGCCGTGGGCCGCGGTGAGCACCGGCGTGGCGCCGTCGTAGGTGGTGTCGGACGGCCCGTCGGACATCGACGTGTTCCCGGCGGCGTTGACGGAAATGGGCTGGTGGGAAGGGTCGAAGGCGAAGTTGTGCGGCGCGCTGATGGTCGAACCCGAGGTGGTCCAGTCGGAGGTGTCGAGTTCGGCGATGAACGCGTCATTGAAGTCGGTGTTGACGGCCTCAGGCCACTCCTCGGTGAGGAACCGGAAGTCGAACCGGACGCAGTTCATAGGCGCCGGAACGGTGAAGTCAATCTTCAGGATGCTCACGTCGAAGTCGGTGTCACCGCGCACGTTCGGCCCACCGAGATCGGTGGTCGTTCCGGGGTGGGTGCTCGGCGGCGCGTCGTCGGCCGAGTTGACGTCGCCCGTGGTCAGGATCGCGAATGTCGATCCCTGGGTGGGGAACTCGGCCATGGCCGAGGAGCTGATCCCGTCGGGGGTACCGCTCGGTGCGGCGAGGGTGGCACCGGTCGTGCTCGTGCCCGGCGCCGTCATGGCCGCCGCGATCGAGGTGGCGCCCGGGCTGGAGATGCTCGCGTACGCCGGCGGCGCGGCCGCCAGGGCCGCGACCGGAACCAGCGCGGCGACGGTAATGACGCGCAGCGCGGCGCGGGCCCGCGAGCGCCGGTAACCAACTGTCACGGCGGCCATCCTTCGAAGCAGTGATGAAGCTGATATCGACGTGCACCGACGGTCCTGAGCCAAACACCGGTACTCCCCGGCGTCAAGGCACTACAGCGACGCATCGAAATAACGATCGGAGGGATTGTGTTACCGGACCGCGCGGTATACTCAGCCGGCATTCGTGTTCACCCGAAACAGCGGATCGGCGACAATTTCCGGCGTCCATGAGGAGGCGGCCCATGCCGGCCCGGGCCGATGCCGCGACGCCGCCGTACGTCGGCATTGCGGCCCCGCCGGCGGATCTGGTGCTCGATCCGGCCGACGGGTCGACGATGATCCTCGCCGCCATCCGCCCGGCCGTGCCGCCGGTGGAGAAGCCGGCACTTCGCCGGCCGTCTGCGCGGGACCGGGTGGTGACCCTGCGGGCCGAGCCGACCGAGCTGGGCTACCGCAGCATCTACGCGCGGCTCACCCGTACCGGCACCCGATCGGTGCTGCGGGGGATCGCCCGGGCGGCGACCGACGTGCTGGTCACCCTCGGCGTCGTCGCCGTTCTCTTCGCCGGATACGAGATGTGGGGCACACCGCTGCTGGTGACCGCGCATCAGAAGACCCTCGAGCAGCAACTGGAGCAGGAGTGGGCCGGCACCCCCGCGGACGTGCCGACGGTCGGACCGACGGCCGGGGCACCCGGGGCATCCGCCCGGCCGCTGCCGCCGCCACCCGGGTACGCGCTCGCCCGGCTGTACATTCCGCGGCTGCACAAGTTCTGGGTGGTGGTCGAGGGCGTGCAGCCCAATGACCTGCGCTTCGCCCCGGGCCACTACCCGGGCACGGCCCGACCCGGCCAGATCGGGAACTTCGCCGTCGCCGGGCACCGCAACACCGCCACCTTCTGGGATCTGGATCAGATGCACGACGGGGATCCGATCGTGGTCGAGACGGCCAGGACCTGGTTCGTCTACCGGGTCACCCGGGTGCACGCGGTGGCGCCGAGCGCGGTCGAGGTGGTCGCGCCGGTGCCCGGCCGGCCCGGAGTCCGGCCCACGCTGGCCATGCTCACGCTGACCACCTGCACGCCGAAGTTCAGCAACGCCCAACGGCTGATCGTGCACGCCCAGCTGGCCCGCGAGCAGCCCCGGTCGACCGGCCGGCCCGCCGAGATCGGCCCCGTCTAGCCCCGATCGGCCACCGCGCCGCCGTACCGAGGCCCAGGTCCGGGGCACGCCGGCCCGATACGGCGAGCGTCCGGGGACCGGTCACCAGGTGCGATACAGTACGCCCGACAGCGGGCCGATCGGGCCGGTGCCGAGGAGGATCGCGGTGGTGGAACGGCCAGGGCGGGCCGCGACCTACGGACAGATCGTCACGGTACCCAACCTGGTCAGCTTCGCCCGGCTGGCCGGCGTACCGATATTCCTGGTGCTCTTCCTCGGCCCGCACGCGGACGGCTGGGCGGTGGCGGTGCTCATCGCCGGTGGCCTCTCCGACTGGGTGGACGGCTTCCTGGCCCGACGACTGGGCCAGGTGAGCCGGGTGGGCGAGCTGGTCGACCCGCTCGCCGACCGCCTATATATCTTGGCGACCCTGGTCGCCTTCACCATCCGGGAGATCGTGCCGCTGTGGTTCGCGGCGGCTCTCGTCGCCCGCGAGCTGATGCTCGGCGTGTGCCTGCTGCTGCTGCGCCGGTACGGGTTCGGGCCGCCGCCGGTGCACTACGTCGGCAAGAGCGCGACCTTCGTGCTGCTGGCCGCGTTCCCGGCGCTGCTGATGGCCCACTCCCTGCCGGCGACGACGTTCTGGACCTATCCCGTCGGCTGGGCGCTGGGCTGGTGGGGCCTGGTCTTCTACTGGCTTGCCGGGGCGCTCTATGTGATCCAGGTCGTCGGCGCGCTGCGCCGTCCGGTGCGCGTAACATGAGCGCGGGGCGCGACGGCGGGCGGCCCGCGCCGGACTTCCTGCGCGACCTGTTCAGCCACGTGCTGGACTCCGGGTACGCCGGCCCCGCGGGCGAGCCGGGAGTGCGCCCGCCGTGGCCGCGCCGGCGCGGGCTCATACTGCGCTGGCTGACGCTGGCGGTGATCGGATTCCTGCTCGCCGTCGCCTATCGCGCGGCGGTCGCGGCCGAGCCGGATCGGACCAGCGCGCACGCCGGTCTCGTCGACGAGGTGAAGCAGGCGCAGGCGCACACCGACGCGTTGCAGCGCCAGAGCGACACCCTGCGCCACGAGGTCGACGCGCAGCAACGGGCCGTCCTCGGGGACGCGAGCGCCGAGCTGCGCCGCATCCACGACCAGGAGGCGGCGACCGGCCTGGCCGCGGTGACCGGGCCCGGCGTGCTGGTGCGGCTCACCGACGCGCCCGCGCCGATCGACCCGACGACCGGCAAGGCGTCCACCGGCGAGGTGAGCCGGGTGCTCGACGTTGACCTGCAGAGCGTGGTGAACGGCTTGTGGGCCGCGGGCGCCGAGGCGGTCGCGGTGAACGGGCAACGCCTCACCGCGACGTCGACGATCCGGACCGCGGGCACCGCGATCCTGGTCGACTTCCGCCCGCTGGCGAGCCCGTACGAGGTCTCCGCGATCGGCCCGGCCGAGCTGTCCGAGCGGTTCGCCGCCGGTCCGGCCGCGGCCGCCTTCCGAGGCCTGGCCGAGCAGTACGCGCTCGGCTTTTCCACCAGCGCCGCCGACGACCTGCGGCTACCCGCCTCGGCCGGTCCGGTGCTCCGATACGCACACCGGCCGGGGGCGCCGGGCCCGTCGCCGTCGGGAGGCGTGAAGTGATCGCGTTTCTGGCCCTGGTCGCCGGGGTGGTGGCTGGCCTGCTGGTGGAGCCGACGGTGCCGGTCGCGCTGCAGCCGTATCTGCCGATCGCGGTGGTGGCCGCCCTGGACGCGGTCTTCGGTGGGCTGCGGGCCCGGCTCGACCGGGTCTTCGACGACAAGCAGTTCGTCGTCTCGTTCGTGTCGAACGTGCTCGTGGCCGCGCTCATCGTCTACCTGGGCGACCAGCTCGGGGTCGGCGGGCAGCTCTCCACCGGGGTCGTGGTCGTGTTCGGCGTCCGGATCTTCGGCAACGTGGCCGCCATCCGTCGCCACCTGTTCAAGGCCTGAGGGCGAGCATGGTCGACAGCTCCGAGCGCCGGCGTCGGCGGATCTCTGTGGCCGCAGCGACGGTGGCGCTGCTCGTCGGCTTGCTCGCGTTCGCGGTCGTGGTCCAGGTGAAGAGCAACGCCACCGGCGACACCCAACTCGCCAGCGCCCGCCAGGACGACCTGGTGCGGATCCTCTCCGACCTCAACGCGCGCGAGCTGCGCCTGCGCGACGAGGTCTCGACGCTGCAGGCGACCCTGAGCCAGCTCGGCGCCGGGGCGCAGGGACGGGAGGCGGCGCTGGCCGAGGCCCGCCGGCGCGCGGACGAACTGGGCATCCTCGCTGGCACGCTACCGGCCCAGGGCCAAGGGCTGAAGATCAGGATGTCGCCGGGCAGCCAGCCCATCCACGCGGCCACGGTGCTGGAGGCGGTGGAGGAGCTGCGCGGCGCCGGGGCCGAAGCGCTGCAGATCGGCGACGGCCACGCGGCGGTACGCATCGTCGCGTCGACCGCCTTCGTCGACGGCGTGCGCGCCATCGTGGTCGACGGCACCGCGCTGACCGGCCCGGTCACGCTCACCGTCATCGGCCCGGCCGCCACCATGCGGACCGCGCTCACGATTCCGGGCGGTGTCGCCGACTCGGTCGCCCGCGACGGCGGTACCCTCGCTGTCGACGAACCCGGCGAGGTCACGGTCGACATGCTGCATCCGGCCGCGGATCTGCGGTACGCGAAGCCGGTCGGATAACCAACGATCGAGGTGGAGAGTAGCCACGTGATTCCAGAAGACCTTCGCTACACCGACCAGCATGAGTGGATCGCGCCGCGGGGCAGTGTGATGCGAGTTGGTATCACCCACTTCGCCCAGGACTCACTCGGTGACATCGTCTTCGTCGACCTTCCCGAGCCGGGCACCGCGGTCGAGGCGGGCGCGGCGCTGGGCGAGGTGGAGTCGACCAAGAGCGTCTCTGAGGTCTACGCCCCGGTCTCGGGCACGGTGGCCGCCCGCAACGAGGAGTTGAGCACCAAGCCGGAGCTGATCAACTCCGACCCGTACGGGGCGGGTTGGCTGATCGAGATCGAAGCCGCCGATCCGGCCGCCGTGGACGACCTGCTCGACGCCTCGGCCTACGCCGAACTCACCGGCCAGGGGTGACCCCGACACCGACCGAGCGGTGACCGGCGTACGCCCGCGCGTCCGGTTGACCCGATGTTTTCGCCGTGGCTAGGCTCGCCCAGTCGGCGGTTGACCAACTGCCGGCGCTTCCGCATCCGTGAGGTGGTTTCATGACGCGCCCCGACGACGAGTACCCCCCGCTCGACGTCACCTCGACGCTGCACATGGGCTCCCTCGACGAGGTGCTGGAGGGCGGTGACGGCGAGGTCGTGCCGGGTCGGGTCGCCGGTTCGCTGCCGCCGGGCATGGCGCTGCTCGTCGTGCGGCGCGGACCCAACGCGGGGGCGAGGTTTCTGCTCGACCATGATCTGACCACCAGCGGGCGGCACCCCGACAGCGACATCTTCCTGGATGACGTGACCGTCTCCCGCCGGCACGCGGAGTTCCACCGCGGACCCCACTCCTTCACCGTGCGTGACGTCGGCAGCCTCAACGGCACCTACGTCAACCGCGAGCGGGTCGAGTCGGCCACCCTCAACAACGGCGACGAGGTCCAGATCGGCAAGTTCCGGCTCATGTTCATCGCGGGACCCCGCCTCGACGATGTGACCTGACGGTTCGACGCGATGAGGTGACGGGGGGCATGCGGTGACAGCGACTGGCGCGGCCGCGGCCCGGGATCTTCCCCGGGACCAGCATCTGATGAGCATCGGCGAGGTGCTGGCGCGGCTGCGCCCCGAGTTCCCCGACATCACGATCTCGAAGCTGCGCTTCCTTGAGGCGGAGGGCCTGGTCAACCCGCTGCGGGCACCGTCGGGGTATCGCAAGTACACCGCCACCCACCTGGACCGACTGCGTTTCGTGCTGACCGCCCAACGTGACCGGTACCTGCCACTGCGCGTGATCCGGGAGCAGCTGGCGGCGAGTGAGCGGGGCGAGCGGGTGCTCGGGCTCGTCGGGCCCGAGCCGGTGCCGTCGCCCCGGCGGGAGCTGGCTGACAGCGCACCACCGGCGGACTCGGCACCACCGGCCGCATCCGCGCCGGCGCCGGCCCCGGTTCGGGTTGACTTCCCCGACGCCCGGCTGACCCGGGCCCAGCTCGCCGAACGCTCCGGGCTCGACGAGGCCGGCCTGGTCGACCTGGAACAGTACGGGCTGCTGCCGGCCCCGGTGCACGGGTTCTACGGGGGGGAGGCGCTGGCCGTCGCCCGGATCGCGGCGGAGCTGGGTGAGTACGGGTTGGAGGCCCGCCACCTGCGGCCGTACCGGACGATGGCCGACCGCGAGGTGGGCCTGCTCGCCCAGCTGGTGCCGCCACTGGCCCATCAGGGCGGACCGGGTGGGCGCCAACAGGCGCTGGAGAAGGTGCACGAGCTCGCGGTGCTCTGCGCACATCTGCACGGGGCCTTGGTGCGGCAGGGTTTGCGGCAGGTACTCGGGGTGTGACGCGCTCGCACGGGCACCCGGCGGATCGCGCGTGTAACGTTCAGCGGGAAAGAGTGGGCGCGCGGGTGCGGGCGCCCCACGATGCGTTGGTGCGGAGGCGGCGGTGCGCGAGCTGAGTGTGGTCGGGGTTCGGGTCGAGCTGCCGAGCAACCAGCCGATCGTGCTGCTGCGCGAGGTTGAGGGCGACCGTTACCTCCCGATCTGGATCGGCGCCGTCGAGGCGACCGCGATCGCCTACGAGCAGCAGGGGGTCAAGCCGGCCCGGCCGCTCACGCATGATCTGCTCCGCGACATCCTGGCGGCGCTGGACACCCCGCTGCAGGCCGTGGAGATCATGGAGATGAAGGAGAACATCTTCTACGCCGAGTTGATCCTGGGACAGGGCGTGCGGGTCTCGGCTCGTCCGAGCGACTCGATCGCGCTGGCGTTGCGCGTCGGCGCCCCGATCCGGTGCGCCGAGCAGGTGCTCACCGAGGCCGGGATCGTGATCCCGGACGAGCAGGAGGACGAGGTGGAGAAGTTCCGGGAGTTTCTGGAGCAGGTGAGCCCGGAGGACTTCGCGGGCTGAGACCCCGATCACGCGGCGTGTCGCCGCTGCTGCGGTCGGATAACTGTCGATGCTCCCTGTACTGTGATGGGGGAGAAGGCTCGGCGGGGAGGTTGGTCGCGGATGCAACGCTCGGCAGATCCGGATGGTATGGCGGGCGGCGCCTCCGCCGTCGAGGATCGGCCCGGGCATGTGGTGGGTTATCGCGGCGTGACCGCGTGCTCCGCCGCCGGCATCACCTACCGCCAGCTTGACTACTGGGCCCGCACCCTGCTCGTGGTGCCGAGTGTGCGGGACGCCTCCGGCTCCGGCACCCAGCGGCTCTACTCGTTCCGCGACATCGTCGTGTTGAAGGTGGTCAAGCGGTTGCTCGACGCGGGCGTCTCGCTGCAGAACATCCGCAAGGCGATCGAGACTCTCCGCCAGTGGGGCGAGGACGATCTGGCCACGATGACTTTGATCTCCGACGGCACCACCGTGTACGAGTGCCGGTCCGCCGAGGAGGTCGTCGACCTGCT
Source organism: uncultured Actinomycetota bacterium (assembly GCA_963753485.1). Classification (GTDB taxonomy): domain Bacteria; phylum Actinomycetota; class Actinomycetes; order Mycobacteriales; family Micromonosporaceae; genus CAWDLX01. Next base: position 644,942 of record CAVWCL010000003.1, read on the forward strand.
GCAGGGTGGCCAGGGCGTCTTCGGCATCGCGATCGGCGGCGCGTTCAAGGAGATCAAAGGTTCGCTCGCCGAGCTGCCGGTGGCCCCCGAGGCCGGCGCCGAGGCGACCGACGCGGACGACGCGGCCGAGGGCTCGGTCAGCCTGGACGAGCTGGCGGCCCGCCGGGCTCGCCGGCGTGCCGGCTGACACCGTCCTCCCGCTGCCTCTCCTTATCTCCTGCGCCCGGGTTGTTGTCACTCCTGTCGCTGCGGGCCCTTGCTCGACCAGACGATCTTTGCTCGGCCGAACCGGCACGATCGCCAGACCGTGCGGGCTCGTCATTGGGCGCCCAAGTGGGGATGGCGATCGGCGAGATGAGTCAGCGCGGTGCGCCGGGGCGGGCACGGGTAGCGCTGTCCACAGTGGCGGCAGCGCAGTCGCAGGCCGAGCCAGCGCCAGTCGCGGGACGCGACGTGGGTCAGCAGGACGAGGTGCGCGCGTGAACGGTCCACTGTGGTCCTTCCGGCCTCGAGGCGGGGGACGGGTGAGCCAACAGTCGCCGTCGGCTCGGCCCGGGCGTAAGCCGCCGCGCCGATAGGTTTCCTGTATCAGGCGGTGATCGGCGCTCCCGATAGGTTGCGCCGATGAATGCGACTCGCCGCTTGTCCTGCCCGATCCGCGCTGGCTATCGTGCAACGATTGTTCGAACAGTGACCCATGGGGAGATCACGATGGGGGATCAGCGCGTGCGGGACCGGATCGATCCGGCCCTCTGGCAGCGTTCCGACATGCGTACGGCATTGGCCGCCCGGGACATCGCCATGGTGTTCCGCCTGCTGCAGCGCGTCGGTGTCTCGCAGCGCCGGATCGCGGCTCTGACCGGCCAGTCCCAATCGGAGATCTCGGAGATCCTCAGTGGCCGGCAGGTCGTCTCGTACGACGTGCTCGCCCGGATCGCGGACGGGCTGAGCGTGCCCCGGGGGCACCTGGGTCTCGCCTACGACGAGACCACCGCCCAGCTCGTCGGAGTGGCGTTACCCGCGGAGGAGGACGACGACGGTCGGCGGCTGCTGGCCCGGCTCACCGAGCTCACCGTCGGCGCCGCCGCGCCCGACCCGAAGAGTTGGTCACAGCCGTTCGCGGTGGCCTGGGCGCCGCCGCCGGAGCACGTCGGCGTGGCCGACATCACCCGGCTGGCCAGTGTCACCTCGCAGCTGCGCTCACTCGACTACGAGCACGGCGGCGGCGCCTGCCGGGACGCCACCCTGGCCCAGCTCGCCTGGGCCCAGCAGCTGCTGCGGGCCGAGGTCAGTGAGGAGGCGCAGCGGCCGCTGCACGTCGCGGTGGCCGAGCTGCACCAGTTGGCCGGCTGGACGTCCTTCGACGTCGGCATGATCGGGCCGGCCCGCCGGCACTTCGCCCGGGCGCTGGAGCACGCCCGCTTCGCCGAGGAGCCGTCGCTGGTCGCCCGGGTCCTCTACTGCCTGGCCCGGGTCCACATGCACCACGGCTGGGCGGCGCAAGGCGTTCGCCTGCTGCAACTCGGCCAGGTCGCGGCCCAGCAGTCCGGGTACGGCCGAGCGGTCGCGATGATCCACGCCAACCTCGGCTGGGCGCACGCGATGCTCGGCGACGGGCGCCAGATGGCGGCTGAGATCAGTCGCGCCCGCGACGAGTACGGCCGGGCCGAGGCGGACGAGGCGCCCCGGTGGCTGCACTTCTTCGACTCGGCCGAGCTGCAGGCACTGCGCGGCGCCGCCCTGGCCTACCTGCCCGAGCCCACGCCGCAGCAGCGAACCGAGGCGATCGAGCGGTTCTCGCTCAGTACCGCACTGCGCGAACTCACCATGGCCCGGTCCCGGACGTTTGAACTGATCATGTTGGCCTGGATGCTGCTCGACAACGGTGACCGCGACCAGGCGGTGCACGTCGGGCAGCAGGCGGTCGAGATGGCCGGACACGTCCGCTCGCAGCGGGTCGTGGACCGGTTCACGCCGCTGCGCGCCTCCCTGCAGCGCCACCACGCCGACGGGGATCTGCGCGACCTGTCCGAACGGATCAAGGTCCTGGCCGGTCCGAAGCAGGCGTAACACCACCACACGCGACCCGCCGGCCGGGTCAGAGGTGCGTCCCGGCGGTGCGGGCGCGAGAATGCGTCGGTGCCCGGCCGACCCCCGACCCGACGGTTGGCGGCCCGCTGCGTTGTCGTGGCCGCCGTCGCATTGGTGGCCGGCTGCACCGCGCCCGTGGCCCCGGCCGGCCCCGATGCCGGCGCGCCCGGAGCGACCGCGCCGCACCTGCTCGGCTCGGCCGCCTCCTCACCGCCGGCCGCGACCACACCTGCGGCGGCCCCGGCGGCCTGCACCATCTACCCGGCGAACAACATCTGGCACGCCGACGTGTCGCACCTGCCGGTACAGCGAAACTCCGCTGCCTACGTGGCGAGCATCGGCATCTCCGCGAAGGTTCACCCGGACTTCGGCACCGGGTCGATCGGCATCCCGATCACCCGGGTCCCGTCCGGGCAGGCCGGGGTGAAGGTCAGCTTCCAGTACGCCGACGAGAGCGACCGCGGCCCCTACCCGATCCCGCCCAACCCCGTGATCGAGGGTGGCTCGGACCGGCACATCATCCTCTACGACACCGCCCGATGCCGCTCGTACGAGCTGTACGCCGCTCACCGCGACACCGACGGCAGCTGGCACGCCGGCTCCGGCGCCATCTTCGACCTACGCGGCAACACCATGCGGCCCAAGGGCTGGACCTCGGCCGACGCCGCCGGCCTGTCCATCCTCGCCGGACTGGTGCGCTACGACGAGGTGGCCGCCGGGCGCATCGACCACGCGATCCGGGTCACCGCGCCGGACACCCGCGACGCATACGTGTGGCCCGCCAGCCACTCCGCCTCCGACTCGGCGAGCGCCGACCTGCCGCCGATGGGCCTACACCTGCGGCTGAAGTCCAGTGTGGACATCTCCGGACTGCCGAAGCAGGCGCGCATCGTGGCCGAGGCGATGAAGCGTTACGGGGTGATCCTGGCCGACAACGGTTCGCCGTGGTACCTCTCGGGCGCCCCCGACAACCGGTGGAACAACGACGCGCTACACGCCCTAGGAAACCTCACCGGGCGCGACTTCGAGGCCGTGGACACGTCCAGCCTCATGCTCAGCACCACCTCACTAGCCTGCCGCACCTGACGCGGGCGTACAGGCGTGCTTGGGCGCGTTGCGCGTGTCACGCGTTGCGCGTGCCGCGCGTGCCGCGTGTTGCGCGTTAGCAAGGGCACCCCGTTAACGCTATCCGTTGTAAAGGGTGCCCCTGCTAACGTCGGGCCGGTCATCAGCGGCATCGGCCGGTACCGGGGCTCATCGATCGGTGACGACACGCCAGCGCCGGCTACCGGCCGCGGCCGGACCTGCGCAGGACACTGAGCGTATGAGTCCGGTCAGTCGCGTCCGCAGACCCAAGCAGCGTCGGACCCGAGGCGCCCAACTCAGGGTGGTCGACCCGGGGGCGTGCGACTGTCCCGACTGCCGCGAACCCGCACTGGATCTTCAGGCGCTGTTGGACGGCCTGCTGGCACTCGGGGCCGACCTCGTCGACGGGGACGACGCGCTCGATGCCGAACTGATCGGTGCCTCGCTGGCGTCGATGCGGGGTGAGGCGGGCGAACGGTTCCACGATGCGCTCGTGGAGAACTGCTTCCCGGCCTGGGAGGCCAAGGCGACGCCGAACGCGTTGGCGCTGCTGTTGGCGATCGGCTCGGTCGCGCCGGGCCGGCTGGGCAAGGCCGCGACGGCCGCGGCCGACCATCTCGTCGCGGTGGGCGTACCGCCGCCATCCTGGGCGGCACAGCTCGACGAACCGGTGAGCGTGGCCGACACCACCCGGATCGCGGATGTCGGCGGCACCGGCTCGGTGCTGGCCTGTTCCTTCCAGCGCGCGGGACACTCGCACGCCGTCCTGATCAGCGTGGACCAGGTTGACTGCGGGGCCGCCAGCGGCATCGCCCTGCTGGGGAGCGCCGACCAGTTGCCGGAGGCGCTGGAGGTCATCCGGGAGTCCAGTGACGAGCGCCGGTACCTGGTGACGACCGAGACGCCACAGCCGGACGAGTTCCGTTGGTTGGTGCAGGCGGCCCTGGATGCCCGGGCGGTGCACGACTCAGCCCGCGCCGATGACGGCGAAGACGAGGACGTCGAAGACAAGGGACCCGGATACCACACCATGGCGCTGCTGCTGCGCCGCCGGATGGCCGATCTGCCGGCGCCGACGAAGGCGCCGCGGCCGCATCCGGCCGAGACGCGCTACCCCATCCCACGCGAGCTGCTGAACGTGATTGCCAAGCTCGGTCGCGGAGAAGTCCCCGCCCCGCCCGCCGGCGTGCGCGGTGGCTCAGCCGGGTTGCCGCCGAAGCGGGCGAAGTCCGCCGGCCCGGCGCCCATCTACCGGATCAAGGTGGGATTGGCCGGCGCCCGGCCGCCGATCTGGCGTCGGTTGGAGCTGCCGGCCGATGTCAGCCTCGCCCGCCTTCATTCGATCATCCAGACGACCTTCGGCTGGGACGACAGCCACCTGCACGTCTTCGAGACCCCGTACGGGCAGTTCGGGATGGCCGACCGCGACCTCGGTCACCGGCCCGAGGCACCGGTGACCCTGGAGCAGGTCGCGCCGGGGGTGTCGAGCAAGCTCCGCTACGTCTACGACTTCGGCGACGACTGGCGCCACGACATCGTGGTGGAACAGGTCCTCGACCGGGACCCGCGGGCGAGCTATCCGCGGTGCACCGGCGGCCGGCAAGCGGCGCCGCCGGAGGACTGCGGCGGTGTCTGGGGGTACGCGAGGCTCCTGAAGACCCTCGGCGATCCGGCCCACCCCGAGCACGAGGAGACACTCCAGTGGCTGGGCCTGCATCAGGCCGACGACTTCGCGCCCGAGCGGTTCAACCCAGGCGAGGTCACCCGGGCGCTGGCCCGCCAGCGATAACCCCAGGGCTGGCCCGCCAGCGATAACCCCAGGGCTGGCCCGCCAGCGATAACCCCAGGGCTGGCCCGCCAGCGATGAACCGACCCCGCGGCTCGAGGCGCCGGACGCCTGGCCAGCCGATGCCGGGCCGAAGCGAGCCAGTGAACCCAAGCGAGCCAGCGGCCCAAAGCGAGCCAGCGCGCACGCCGCGGCCGACGGGGCCCCACCGGCGGTCGGCGAGCCGAGCTCGGAACGGTGCGGTCGCGCTGGTAGGTTTGCCGAAGCCGAACCAACCCGCGTGGGAGAGCCCGGCGGGCTTATCGCCCAGCCGGCACCGAAGGGGCAACTCCTCCCCGGAACCTCTCAGGTAACAGGACCACGACGGGTAGGCACTCTGGAGCACGCTGCGCCGACAGGCGTACGCACGACAGAGGGGGAGGGCGTTGGCAGACGTCCCCTCCCTTCCGGAGCGTTTCCATGAGTGGCGATCTCACGTATGGCGTCCCGTTCGTCGGCCGGCACGTCGGCCCCAGCCCGGACGAGCAGCGACGCATGCTCGATGTGCTCGGTTACGCCTCCATCGACGATCTGATGGACGCGGCGATGCCCGAGGCCATCCGCTCGCGGGGCGGTCTGGACCTGCCCCCGGCCGCGTCGGAGGCGGAGGTGCTGGCCGAGCTGTCGGTCCTGGCGCAACGCAACACGGTGGCCACCTCGATGATCGGGCTCGGCTACTACGACACCTATACGCCGGGCGTGATCCGGCGCAACGTCTTCGAGAGTCCCGCCTGGTATACCGCGTACACGCCGTACCAACCGGAGATCAGCCAGGGGCGACTGGAGGCGTTGCTCAACTTCCAAACGATGATCAGCGACCTCACCGGGCTGCCGGTGGCGAACGCCAGCCTGCTCGACGAGGCCACGTCGGCGGCCGAGGCGATGGCGCTGGCCCGCCGCTCGACGAAGGTCGCCAGCCGGGTGTACCTGGTGGACGCGGACACGTTGCCGCAGACGATCGCGGTGATCCGCACCCGGGCCGAGCCGCTCGGCATCCAGATCGAGGTGGTCGACGTCGACGACCCGGCCGGCCTGCCGACCGAGTTCTTCGGGTTGCACCTGCAGTACCCGGGCGCCTGCGGGGCGGTCCGCGACCACGCCGACGTGATCGCGGCGGCCCACCTGGCCGGCGCTCTGGTCACGGTGGCCGCCGATCCGTTGGCGCTGTGCCTGCTGCGTGAGCCGGGCGCGATCGGGGCGGACATCGCGGTCGGCAGCACCCAGCGCTTCGGCGTCCCGATGGGGTTCGGCGGGCCGCAGGCCGGCTACCTGGCCGTGCGGGCGGGGCTGGAGCGGAGTCTGCCCGGCCGGCTGGTCGGGGTGAGCCGCGACGCCGACGGCAACCAGGCGTACCGGCTCGCGTTGCAGACCCGCGAGCAGCACATCCGGCGGGAGAAGGCGACCAGCAACATCTGCACCGCCCAGGTCCTGCTCGCGGTGATCGCGAGCATGTATGCGGTGTACCACGGGCCGGACGGGTTGCGAGGCATCGCGGCCCGCACCCACCGGATGGCCGGCCTGCTCGCCGCCGGACTGGCCACCACCACGGCCCGGGTGGAGCCGGCCGCGTACTTCGACACCCTCACCGTCCACGTGCCGGGTCAGGCCGCGGCTGTGGTCGCGGCAGCCGCCGAGGTCGGGGTCAACCTGCGGCTGGTGGACGCCGACCGGGTCGGCGTGGCCTGCGACGAGACCACCACGGTGGAGCACGTCCGGCTGGTCTGGGCCGCGTTCGGAGCTGGCGATCTGGACCCGGGTCAGGTCCCGGTGGCGGGTTCGCTGCCGGCCGCCCTTCAGCGCAGCACCGGGTATCTCACCCATCCGGTCTTCCACGCCCACCGGTCCGAGACCGCGATGCTGCGCTACCTGCGCTCGTTGGCCGACAAGGACTACGCACTGGACCGGGGAATGATTCCGCTCGGCTCGTGCACCATGAAGCTGAACGCGACCACCGAGATGGAGCCGATCAGCTGGCCCGGCTTCGCCAACATCCATCCGTACGCCCCGGCCGACCAGACCGCCGGGTACCTGGAGCTGATCGGCACCTTGCGGACCTGGCTCGCCGAGATCACCGGGTACGACGCGGTCAGCCTGCAGCCCAACGCCGGCTCGCAGGGTGAGCTCTCCGGGCTGCTGGCAATCCGTGGCTACCACCGTTCGCGCGGTGAGGACCGGCGCACCGTCTGCCTGATCCCGTCCAGCGCGCACGGCACCAACGCGGCCAGCGCGGTGATGGCCGGCATGCGGGTGGTCGTGGTGGCCTGCGACGACGCCGGCGACATCGACCTGGCCGACCTGGACCGGCTGATCGAGGCGCACCACGACACGCTCGCGGCCATCATGGTCACCTACCCGTCGACCCATGGGGTGTACGAGACGACCATCGCGGAGATCTGCGCGAAGGTGCATGCCGCCGGCGGGCAGGTGTACGTGGACGGCGCGAACCTCAACGCGCTGCTCGGCTTCGCCAAGCCGGGGCAGTTCGGAGCCGACGTCTCGCACCTCAACCTGCACAAGACGTTCTGCATCCCGCACGGCGGCGGCGGGCCCGGGGTCGGCCCGATCGGGGTCCGCGCGCACCTGGAGCCGTACCTGCCCGGCGATCCACTCACCGGATCGGGCGCGGTGTCGGCCGCGCCGTACGGTTCGGCCGGGATCCTGCCGATCTCCTGGGCGTACCTGCGGCTGATGGGACCGGACGGGCTGGCCAAGGCGACCGGCGTGGCCGTGCTGGCCGCCAACTACGTGGCCACCCGGCTAGGCGACCACTTCCCAGTGCTGTACGCCGGCAACAAGGGTCTGGTCGCGCACGAGTGCATCCTCGACCTGCGACCGCTCACCAAGGCGACCGGGGTCACGGTCGAGGATGTCGCCAAGCGCTTGATCGATTTCGGGTTCCACGCCCCGACGATGTCGTTCCCAGTCGCCGGGACGCTGATGGTGGAGCCGACCGAGTCCGAGGACCTGATCGAGCTGGACCGGTTCATCGAGGCGATGATCGAGATCCGCGGGGAGATCGACCAGGTCGCCACCGGCGTCTGGCCGGCGGCGGACAACCCCTTGGTGCATGCGCCGCATACGGCGCGGATGGCGACCGCCGACGACTGGGACCACGCGTACCCGCGCTCGGTGGCGGCGTATCCGGCCGGGGTCGACCCGGCGGTGAAGTACTGGTCTCCGGTCGGGCGCATCGACGGCGCCTACGGCGATCGCCACCTGATCTGTGTCTGCCCCCCGCCGGAAGCGTTCGAAGAGTGAGGGCGGCCGCGCTCAGGCGACCACGCTGATTATGGTGTGCAGGGCCGGACCGCGGTGGGGCTGGATGCACCGGCCGTCGGGCAGAATCTCGCCGGTGTCCTCGAATATGATCACACCGTTGCAGAGCAGACTCCACCCCTGCTCGGGGTGGCACGACACGACTCGGGCCGCATCTCGATCGGACGCGTCAGCGCTGGGACAGGGGGGTTGGTGCTCACACATTTCTTCTCCGCTGGCTGGTAAAACCCGGGTCACTGTGACCAAGCTTGCACGCTACTCCCGAGAATCACTCAGGTACGAGCAGAAGACCGCTCGACGACGCCACAATGGGCCCTTCGGATGACCATGTTTCAACCAGAAGTCCGGCATGACAAGGCCATTTCGGTTACAGGTTGTAACAACGTGTGGGAACGCTCCCGTCTGGAGTGGCGGGTGGGGGACGTGGGAAACCCCGCTGTTGTTACGGAATCGTTTCTGTCCCGCTTCGGACTCGGCGTTCCCGGTACGGCAACCGGCCATCACAGGGCTACCGACAGTGATCAGGTCGACCATTCGAGCCTGGAGATCTGCGGAGCGACGCTGTTCCTCTCCGCAGCGGCCGGCGCGGCCATGCTGGGCGTCCCGGCCGGAGCACCGAGCCCCGCTCCCGCGGTCCCCGATCTCGTCATCATCGTCTTCGCTCATGCTGACTCTCCCGTACCCCTCAATTCTGCGTCGGCGGACGCCTGGCGGCTGGGTGCCTGGGATCACAGTTGGACACCGGCCCAGCACGCCGCCGCCGTCGACCAGGTCCGGGCCGCGATCGCGCAGGGCGATGTCTACCAGGTCACGGTGGTAGGCCACGCCAGCGCCCCGTACCTCGGCGACCCGCTGCCGGCCCTGCGCCGGGTCACCGCCCTCCCTGGAGCCCGCTATCCGAGTCTGCTCACCGGCGCCGGCTGGGCGCTCGCCTCCGCGTCGCCCGAGATGGTGGTACGGGTCAGCGGCGCCCTGGTGGAGACCCGGCCGATCAAGGGCACCCGACCGGCCACCGCGGAGGGCCGGGCCGAGCTGCTCACCTCGGCCAAGGAGCGAGCCGAACACATCATGATTGTCGACCTGGAACGCAACGACCTCGCCCGCATCGCCCGCACCGGCAGCGTCCAGGTGCCGCGGCTGTTCGCGGTGCGCCAGTGGTGTGACCTCTGGCAGGGCGAGTCGCGGGTGACCGCGGAGTTGGCCCCCGGCGTCGGGCTGGCGGACGTGCTCCGCGCCGTGCTCCCGGGTGGCTCGGTGACCGGTGCGCCCAAGCTCGCGGCGCTGGCGGAGATCGCGGGGTTGGAGCCGGTCGGGCGGGGGCCCAGCATGGGCGCCCTCGGCTGGGTCGGCCACCGGGGTCTGGACCTCGGGTTGACCATCCGGACCGTCGCCGTCGACGGGGAGCGGGTGCACCTGTGGGCCGGCGGCGGCATCACCTGGGACTCTGACCCTGAGGCTGAGGTTGGCGAAGCGGCGGCCAAGGCCGCCCCGATCCGCGCGGCCCTGGCCCCGCCGCTCCAGCCCGTCGATCTCGGCCCACTCTAGCCCGTCGATCTAGGGCATAGGCGCACGTTTGGAGATCAAACCACGTGCTTAAGCCCTAGATCGACGGAAAAGGGGGGGTCAGTTGAACAGGGCGGCGAGGACCACCTGACTGATGTCGAACGTGGTGGGCGAGGAGAACGTGGTGGCGTTGGTGGCGCCGGAGATCCGCCGCAGCACCTGGGAGTCCGCCTTCACGCCCAGCCCGATCGTGATCACCTGCACCGGCTTGGCCGCGTCTCCGCAGGTCGCCCGCAGCCGGCCGGTGAGTTGGTCGAGGCTGAGGCCACCGGAGACGTTGTTGTCGTCGGCGCCGTCGGTGAGCAGCAGCACGAAGTTCGCCGCGCCGTCCTCATGCTTGGCCGACACTTCCTGACACGCGGCCCAGGTGGTGTTGTAGAGGCCGGTGTTGCCACCCGGCTGCAAGCCGTTGATCGCCCGGGTGACCGCCTCCTGGTGGGTACCGCCGGTGGCCTCCCGCTCGCCCAGCGGGCCGAGCGGGAGCACCTTGCGATAGTCCTTGCCGCCGTTGGTGGTGGAGAACGCCCACACCCCGACCCGGGCCGTCTCGTCGAGCAGCCCCAATGACTCCAGGGCGGCGGCCTTGGTCAGGTCGAGCCGGCTCTTGCCGCCGGTGCCCCGGACCTGCCCACCCATGGAGCCCGACGTGTCGAAGACCAGCAGCAGGTTGGTCGGGCGGGTGACCGCGGTCCACGAGGCGGCCGCGTGCTGTACCGACTCCGGCAGCAGGATGGCTCGGGGCAGTGCGGTGATCTTCGAAACGACCCCGTTGGACGGAGTGAGCTCGGGCCCCGGTGCCCGGTTGCCGTCGCGGAACCCGGCGGCCAGGAACTCCGCCTTGCCCACCGGCCCCCGGGCGTACCGGAGGAACGCGGTGGCCACATCCTGGCGCTGGGCCGTCGCCCAGGATGCGTTGAGGATGAGGTACGGGAAGTCGGCCTCGGCCGTGCCGTCCTCCGGGTACACCGCGACCAGCGGGACCTTGGGGTGTTCGAGGTTGTAGTTGACCACGTCCTGCTCCAACGCCGGGAACGCCGAGACGTACGTGAGCGCCTTGGCGATGCTCTGCCCGGCCGCGCTGCGCAGCCCGTTGAAGATGTCCGTGGTGTTGTTGGTCTTGAGACCGATCACCTTCTTGAGGCCGAGCAGAGTCGCCTGCTCCGCCTCGCTGACCTCGCCGTCGTCGTCGGTGTCCGAGATCGCCATCAGGGCCAGCAGGCCGGGGGTGGAGGACTGCGGGTCGGAGAGCCCGACCTTGAACTGCCCCCATTCCTCGTGATGGTAGGTCTTCCAGCCGGCACCGGAGTTCAGCTTGGCGATGATCTGCTGCCAGGTGAGCGGCTTGGCGGTCATGCCCGCGGCGTCAGCGAGCGGCTTCGGCATCGCGATCACGGTCGGGGTCCGGGCCAGGCTCGGCTGCAGGTCGGGCATGATCCGCTCGGCGGCCCGGTTGGCCGAGGCTTTGCGGACCCAGGCACTCGAATCGGGCACCCACACGTCCGGGGTGGGTCCCTCGGAGCTGGTGTCCCAGTCGTTGGTCAGCGCGATCGCCATGTCGGCCGCCTCGCGGGGCAGGATCGTGACCGAACCACACTGTCCGTTTACGGAGGGTGACGTCGCGGCCCACTGCACGCTAAGCTTCTGGACGATCGACTCGATCCGGGGGGTGACCGCGATCGTCGCCTCGGAACGGCCCGAGCAGCCGCCCTTGACGAAGTAGGCGTAGCCGGCGGTCACACCCGCCGCGACCAGCGCAATCACCGAGCCGGTGATAAGCCACGGGGCGAGCGAGAGGCGGCGTCGAGGGCCGCCGCGCCGGTGCGACCGAACGGTGGATGTGCGGCCGTACGACGGCATGGGGGATGCCTCCGAAGGGGGAACAGACCGTGAGGACGGGCACAGTCTATTGGCTCGTCAAGCGAGGCGGTGGACACCCCGGCCCAGCGAATCCGCGAATCGTCCGGTAGGCCTGGACTAACCGGTGATCAGGAACTGCGGCGGGTCGTGGCGCAGGAAGTCGTGGTGCGAAATGTCCCATCCGTAGGCGCCGGCGCGAGCGAAGACGAGCAGGTCACCGAGGCGCAACCGGCCCACCGGCTGGCCGCGGGTGAGCACGTCCCGCGGGGTGCACAGCTCGCCGACCGCGTCCACGGCGACGTCGTTGACCTCGATCCGCTCGTACGGGTGGCGCCACCGGTCCACCGCGACCACGGTGAATGGATGGCTGTACCGCCACGCCGCCGGCAACCGGAAGTGGTGCGTACCGCCCCGTAACACCGCGAACCACCGGCCGTGGTTGCGCTTGAGGTCGAGCACCTCGGCGGCGTACCAGCCCGCCTCGGCGGTCAGGTACCGCCCCGGTTCCAGCACCAGCCGGGCCTCCGCCGGCAGCTCGGCGGCGGCCACCGCCAGGCCGGCGGCGAGCCGGTCGAGGTCGAACCGGCGCCCGCCGGTGTAGTCGATGCCGAGGCCGCCGCCCACGTTGACGTGGTCGAGCGCCAGGCCAAACTTCTCCGCGGCCGCCCGTGACCAGCGGACGGCGTCGATCACGAAGTCGCTGTGCGCGGCCGCGTCCAGGTTGTTGGAGACGGCCTGGAGGCCGAAGCCCACCACCCGCAGGGCGGGGTGACCCCAGGCCAGCTCGATCGCCTGGGGGAGCTGGGCTTCGTCGATGCCGAACGGCGTCGGCGCCCCGACCAGCTGGTGCGTTCCCGGTGGCGGCGCGCCGGCCCGGTTGACCCGCAGCCCGATGCGGACGCGGGCGCCGGCGGTCTCCGCGGCGACCGCCAGCCGGCGCAGCTCAGTGCCGCTCTCAACGTTGACGGTGGCCTCCGCCTCGACCGCGGCCGCCAGTTCGGCGTCGGTCTTTGCCGGCCCACCGAAGACGATCTCGGTGGCGGTGCCGATGCCGGCCCGGGCGATACGGGCGAGGGCAAGCTCGCCGCCCGACGCGACCTCGAACCCGTCCACCTGCGCGGCGAGCGCGGCCAGCACGTCGGGGTGCCCATTCGCCTTCACCGCGTAGAGCAGGGTGGTGCCCGGCGGCAGCGCCGAGCGCACCCGGCCGGCGGTGGCGATCAGCGTGGCCCGGTCGTAGACATACGCGCACCGCGGTGACTGGGTCGAGAGCAGGGCGTCGACGACCCGGGCGGGGATCGGCTCGGTCACTGCAACGCGTTCCGTACGGGCACGTAGATGTCGCCGTCGCGGCCGGCGGCGCTGGCCAGCCGCATCGACAGCAGCGCCTTGTGGGGCACTGTCGGCGCGGTCAGGTGCGCGTGGTCGGCGCGGGCCCGCGCGGCGACCGCCGGGTCGGCGCGCAGTCCGTCGAAGATCTCGTCGACGACGCTGCGCACCCTGGCCCAGGCGGCGCGTTCGTCGAGGTTGTGCGAACCGGCCAGCCGGATGACGATCTCGGCGAGGTTGGCCTGCAGAGCGGTGTACGCCACCTTGGCCCGCATGAGGTCCACATTATCCGTGACCACCGCCGAGCCGGGCCAGAGGCTGACCGGGTGCGCCAGCCGCTGCGGGTAGACCCGTAGGCCGGCGAGGTCGCGCAGGCCCAGCCGGTAGGGCATTCCGCCGACGAAGGTCGGCACGCAGTTCTGCAGGTGGGCCTCCAGGCCGATGCCGTGCCGGGTGGCCAGGGTGAGCACCGGCTCCAGGAGCAGGCGGGCGTACGCCTCGACGAACGGAAGGGCCGCGGCGGTGGGCGGCAGAACACGGGTCGCAGCGAACCGGTTCACCAACTCGGCCACGACTGGCAGCCCGCTGAGGGGTGACCGGGCGCCGAGGGCGCTGCCCGGCACCGGGATCTCGCCGGGCTCCAGCCGGCCGGCGAGCCCACGCCGGGCGATCGCGGACAGGTCGCGGCTGCGCCCGCCGTCCGCGACCCCCGCCGAGCCGGCCGGCTCGGTCATGAGCAGCACCCGCCCGGCGGTGCCGTCGGCCTCGAAGGCGTCGGTGAGCAGCCGGGACAGCACCGGGCCGTTGCGGGTGCTGGCGACCGAGATGCTGCGCCGGGTCGAGGTGATCTGGACATCGAGCGAGAGCTTGAGGTAGCGGATGACCGCTGGGCCGAGCAGGACGGTGCGCAGGGCGGCGGTCGGCTGCGCCGGGCAGGTCGCCGCGAGCGGAACCAGGGCGCCGTCGGCGATCAGGTCGGCGTACCGGTGCCGGACGACCCGGTCGAGCTGCCAGGCATGCACCGGGGTGATGGCGTAGCGGGCCGGGTCCAGCTGCGGCGCCTCGACGAGGTCGGCGCCGACCTCGTCGCCGACGTGCAGGTCGCGGCGCACACCGACGAAGCCGACCTCGGTGACCTCCGACTCCAGGTCATGCGCGAGCAGGTCGGGTACGGTCCAGCCCAACCGGGTACGCCCGCAGGGGTGCAGGTTGTGCCCTTCGACGGCCAGTTGCTCGAAGCGCCGGCAGTCGCTGTCCGCGTCGGTGCCACCGGCGAGCGCCAGCACATCGACGGCGCCGCCGGCCGCCGCGTGTCGGACCAGGTCGGCGTCGAGGTGCTCCCGACGGGCGTAGGCGAGGGCGAGGTTCAGGCAGCTGTCCACGATCTCGGCCGCCACCCCGGGCCGTCCCCGAGCACCCGCCGCCAACCGCTCCAGCGCCACGGCCGGGTCGATGCCGCCGGCGTCGAAGACCTCGATCCGGCCGAACCCGTGCCGGCGGGCCCGGCTGACCAGGAAGCCGCCGTCGGCGACCGGCAGGAACGCGGTCTGGTCGTGCCAGCTGACCTCGGGGGCGACCAGCCCTTCCCGGTACGCGGCCCCGACCACGCGCCCGGTGACCACCTCGGCGGCGGCCGGCAGGTGCCGCTGGAAGCCGGCCACCAGGTCGGGTTCGACCGCGCCGAGCGCTTCGGCAAAGCGGGCGGCCGCCCGGGCGGTCACGCGACCGGAGCGGACCTGGACCCGGGCGCTCAACGCGAACTCATCGGGTTGGGCAGCGTGGCCCAGATGTCGGCGACCGGATCAGCGGCGAGGCGCATCGCGGTCATCGCCTTGATCGGCAGTGGGTCGCCGAGCAGCGACGCCACGTCCGCGCCGGCCGCGGCCGGCAGGTCGGCCGTCCGGACGGCATCGGCGACCGCCGCCCACGCGAGCGCGGGATCCAGCTCGCCGTCACCGGCCAGCACCGCGATCACCTCGGCCAGCACGGTGGCGACCGCGGCCGCGACCAGCTTGGCCCGTAGCTGGTCGGCGTCGTCGCAGACCAGGTCACCGCGCAGTGACGGCGCCTCAATGCCGTGCCGGCGCAGCCGATACGGGCTGATCCGCACACCACCGAAGTCCCGGTAGAGCAGCCCAACCGGGCGTCGACCGCGCACCACGAGCAGCAGGTTCTGCCCGTGCGCCTCCAGCGCGACCCCCAGCGCGAGCAGGGTGAGCAGCGGGGCCATCACCAGCCCGGCGAGATCGCGCACGAAGGCCAGCGGATCGGGGTACCCGGCGGCGAGCTCATGCGCGATGGCCCGCCCATCCGAGGGTGCCGGCGCCGCGAGCGCGGCCATCGGCATCGCGAGCTCGCCCGGGCCCAGCGCCGGCCGCTCCCGCCGTAGCATGGCCAGGCTGCGGCACGGCTCGCCGTCGACGAGGACAGCGCCGGCGCCCACCTCGGGCAGCACCCGCAGACCCGGCGTGGTCGTGACCAGGCGGGCCAGCAGCGCGGAGATCCGTGGTCCATTGTGGATCGCGGCCGGTGAGACCGTCCGCACGGCCGAGGTCATCTGCACGTCGATGGCGGTCTTGACGTGCCGGTGGGGTTGCTCGACCAGGGCGAGGGTGCGCAGCGACATCAGCGGGCGGGCCGGGACGAGCGACCCGGTCGGCGCCAGCCACGGGTAGTGCTCGAGCAGCCGGGCACTCTGCCACGGATGCATCAGCAGCGTCGGGGGCGCGTTCCAGCCGACCCAACGCGGCACCGGCACCCGGACCGCCACCAGCTCCACCACCGGCCGGTACTCCGGGGCGTAGGCGCGCAGCTGCGCCGGGGTGAGCCCGATGCGGGAGCGGCAGCACGGGTGCAGCGGGTGTCCGTCCACGACGGACTGCTCAAGATAGGCCAGCGGGTCGGGGGTGGCCCGGGCCCGCGGCAGCGCGCCGGTGCCGCCGTCCGGGCCGGGTTGGGCCGCGCGGGCCCGCGCGAGGTTCGCCACGCTGTCGGCCAGCTCGTCCGCGAGCCGGTCCACCGGCACCGCCAGACCGAGCGCACGGACCAGGCCGACCGGATCGTCGTGGGCGACCCGGTCGATGTGCACCGAGAACCCGGCCGGCGCGATGGCGAAGGGCGCGGCGGTCGCGGCGTCGCCGGAGAGCATCCGGCCGTCGGGAAGCTTGCGGGTGAGAACGGCGGCGTGCGCCTCGACCGGTCCGAGGCCCGCGATCGGTTCCCGCGCGAGCGCACCCCACAGCCGGGCGAGGACCGCCGCCCGCGCGGTGGCGAGCGTCGCATCGTCGCGCACGCTGCCAACGCTAGCGGGCCCGGCCGCCGGCTACCCGGTCGCGCCGCGGATCGCCGCCGGCAGCGCGTCGAACCAGCTCAGCACGGCCCGCTCGTAGCGCAGCCCGAAGTCGAGCGCGGCCAGGGCGTACGCCGAGGGCCACTGCCCGGTCGGGGCTGCCGTCGCGCCGGCCAGGCTCGCCTCGTAGCCGGCGAGCCGTTCGGCGTGACGGGCCCGGTGGGCGGCGACGTGTGCGGCCAGCGTCGTCTCCGGCAGGTGTGCCCCGAAGAGGATCGTGAGCAGCAGCGGGAACCGGATCAGCTCGGCCCCGGGCGGCTGGGCGACCCAGCGCCCGAAGGCGGCCCGGCCGGCCTCGGTCAGCGCGTACGGGCGTCGATCGCGCGGCCCGCGTTCACCGGCGGTCACCAGACCGGTCGCGGCCATCGCCGCCAACTCGCGGTAGACCTGGCTCTGCGTGATCGACCAGAAGTCCCCGATCTCGCGCTGCGCGGTGGCGACCAGGTCCCAGCCGGTCTGCGGCCCGCTGTGCAGGAAGCCCAGCAGCGACGCGGCGGTCGCGTTGAGGGTCCGGTCGACGTCGTGGGGCATGCAGCGCTCCTCGGGCAGAGATCTTCCATTCTGGCGGGCGAGGGCCGGTCACTCCGGTTCCGGCGGCAGGCCGACCGCGGCCCGGCTGGCCGCCCACAGCCGGGTCGCCCGGGCCGGGCTGGTCGAGCGCGGTGAGCCGGCGAAGAGGTGGCGGAAGGCGAAGTAGCCGCCGGGAACCAGCGCGGCCGGGCTGGTGGCCAGCCAGACGAGGGTGCTGGCGCCGACATCGGCCGGGCTGACCAGGCCCGGGACCAGCCGGGCCAGGGTGAACAGCAGGCTGGTGCGGCCGAACCGGGTCTGCACGAGGCCGGGGAAGAAGCAGGTCGCCACGATGCCGAGTGGGGTCCACCGGCGGGCGGCCTCGACGGTGAACAGGACATTCGCCTGCTTGCTCGAGCCGTAGGCGAGCCAGCGACTGCGGTGACGAGCCAGCACGGCGCCCGGCCGGTCCACATCCAGCCAGCCCCACGCCTCGGCCAGCGACGCGGTGGTGATCACCCGCGCCGGCTGGTGCGGGGTCGCGGCCGCCTGCAGCCGGTCCCGCAGCAGGACCGAGAGCAGGAAGCCGGCGAGGTGGTTCACCTGCACGGTGCGGTCGAGGCCGTCGGCGCTGCGCCGGCGGCCTCCGGCCAACCCGCCCGCGTTGTTCACGAGCACGTGCACCTCGGGCAGGTCCGAGCAGAGCCGGCAGGCCACCTCGCGGACCTCGTCCAGGCGGGCGAAATCGGCCCGGTAGGTGCGCGGTACCTGACCGCCGGCGGCCCGGACCCGGTCGGCCGCCCGGGCGAGCCGGTCCGCGTTGCGGCCCAGCAGCACAACCTCGTCGCCGGCCCCGGCCAACACCTGGGCCGCGGCGAGTCCGATGCCCGAGGTGGCGCCGGTGATGACCACGGTACGAGCGGCGGGGCGGTCGGTCACTCCTGCATCATCCGTGCTTAGCTAGCGGCCATGCCGGGGCCACGGGCCGACACCGCCGCCACAGGCGCGCTGACCAGGACGGCGGGCGGACTCGCCGCGCTCATCTGCCTCGCCGCCGGCGTCGCCTTCGCGGTGGCGGTCGTCGCCACCCAGGGCGTGTTCTATCCAGGCTTCGTCAGCGAGGCCGGCATCGCGGGCGCGCCGCACCTGCTCGGCTACCAGCTCGGCGTCTTCGGGGTGTCGCTGGGCATGGTCCTGCTCGGCGTGGGGGTGCGGGCCCTGGCCGCGGCCGCGGCGGTGGCCCTGGCCGCCAGCGGCGTGCTCGGAGCGGTCTCGGGCAGCGTGGCCTGCACGCAGCGCTGCCCGCTGCCGCCCTTCGCGACCCCGACCGCCGCGGATCTGGTTCATGGCGCCGCCAGTGTCATCGGCGTCGGGCTGTGCGGGCTCGCGGTTCTGCTCATCGCGCTCGGTCGCCATCACGGTCCGGTCCGCCTGCTGGCCCGGACAACCCTGTGGCCGCTGTGCCCCCTCGGCGCGCTCATGGCGGTCGAGCTCAGCTTCGTCGGCCGAGGACCGCTCATCGGGATCGCCGAGCGCACCGTCCTGGTGGTCCTGCTGGTCTGGATGTGCCTCACCGGCGCTCTGATCGCTGCCGGCCGAGCCGAGCCGGCCAGCGCCGGGTAGGGCGTAGTCCCGGCTAACGGGCCGCGACCGCGCGGGCGTCGAGCGCGACCGCTCCGGACCTGGTCACCAGCACCGGATTGCACTCCAGCTCGGCCAGCTCCGGATGGGCGGCGGCCACCGCGCTGACCTGGGCGATCACCGCGGCCCCCGCAGGCAGATCGGCGTCGGCGGCGCGCAGCAGCGCAAACCCGCGCAACCGCCGAAGCGCGCGGACGGCGTCGGCCGGCCGCAGCGGCGCCAGCGCGTACGCCACGTCGCCGAGCAGCTCGGCCCGCACGCCGCCGAGACCCACCATCGCCACCGGGCCGAAGCGCCGATCCCACCGCACGCCGACGATGAGCTCCACCCCGCCGGTATCGGGCACCATCGACTCCACCGCGTAGCTCGGCGACTGGGTCCGGGTGCGCATTGCCCAGTACGCGACGAGCAGCGCGTCGGTGTCCGGCAGGTTCAGGGCAACGCCGCCGTGTTCGGACTTGTGCCCGCGGTGCAGCGCCTTGAGCACGTACGGGCCGGGCAGGCCGGCCGCGGCGGCCCGCACCTGGTCCACGGTGGACACCTCGGCCGCCGGCGGGAACGGGACCCCGGCCGCGGCCAGCACGCGCCGGCAGTCGAAGTAGCCCAGCTCGGTCAGGACCGGCTGCGCCGGCGGCAGCGGGGGGATCGTCCGTTGGGGACCGCGCCGGCCGGTCACCGCCGACAGTGCGAGCACGGCATCCTCGACCGCGCCGAAGACCGGAATCCCGGCCGCGGCCAGCCGGTCTCCGGCCGGGGAGTCGGGGTAGATCGACTGCACCGCCATCGGCTTGCCGTGGCGGGCCACCGCGGTGGCGATCGCCCCGGCGGCCCGCTCCTCGGCCGCGGCCAGCTCGGCGCTGGCGAAGCTCGCCGCGCTCGCCGCGTAGCCGCTGTGATAACTGGCGGCGTAGCCGCTGTGATAACTGGCGGCGTAGCCGCCGAAATACCCGGTGAGCAGGACCGCGTCGGTCGCCGGGTCGGCGAGCGCGGCGTCGACGGCGGCCGCGTACGAGAGCGGATCGCGTTCGCCCGCGCCGGCGAGGTCCACCGGGTTGCCGACGGCTGAGGCGGCCCACAGCACGGTGCGCAGCCGGGACCGAAGCGCGGGGGAGGCCGCCGGTACGGCGAGACCGGCGCGCTGCGTCACGTCGGCGGCCACGTTGCCATGCCCACCGCCATCGGTGACCACCACCACCCGCCGGCCCGGGCCCCGGCGCGGCTGGCTGACCGCGGCGAGCAGGCAGACCAGCTCGCGTGGGGTACCGGCCTGATGGATGCCGGCCTGCGTGGCCGCCGTTCTGACCACATCGGAGGGTGAGGTCATGGCCCCGGTGTGCGAGCGCGCCCCCCGCACCGAGGCGTCGGTGGCGCCGGCGGTGAGCAGCACGACCGGCTTGCCGGCCCGGGCACAGGCGCGGGCGAACGCCCGGCCGTCCCCGAAGTCCTCGGCGTAGATGGCGATTGCGATGGTCGGGTCGTGGGCGGCGCAGTCGGTGACCAGGTCGACCAGGGTCACGTCGGCCTGGTTGCCGAAGGAGACGAAGCGGGAGAAGCCCAGGCTCTGCCGGCCCAGCCGGCGCCGCAGCTCCAGCGCAAGGTTGCCGCTCTGGGAGAGCAAGGCGACCCCACCCGGTGGGAACTCGTCGGTGCACAGATGCAGCTCGGTGGCGTTGTCGACCAGGCCGAGGCAGTTGGGGCCGAGCAGCAGCGCGCCGGCCGACCGTACCCGGGCCACCAGCGCCAGCTGTCGGGCGGCCCCGGCCGCGCCAGATTCGGCGAAGCCGGCGGTGATGGCCACCACGGCCCGGGCCCCGCCGGCGAGCGCTTCGTCGACCGCGGCCTCGAAGCCGGGCTGGGGCACCGCGACCAGCACCAGGTCGACCGGCTCCGCGAGCGCGCTCAGGCTGGGCAGGCAGGGGTGGCCGAGGACGGATCCGCCGCGGCGGTTCACCAGATGCACCGGGCGCCGGTCGACGCCCCGTAACGCCTGCCGGGCCAACGCGTAACCCCACTTCGCCGGATCGGCGGTTGCCCCGACGACCGCCACCGAGGCCGGTGCGAAGAGCGCGCTCAGGTCCCGGCGGTTGACCGGCATGCGTTCCTCCTCGCCCGTGCGCGTCGCGCCACTGTGCCATAGTCGTCGGCATGTCAGCCGATCGGGCCGACCGCGTGCTGGACGCCGCGTACCGCTGCTTCGGCCGCCATGGCGTGCGCAAGACGACCATGGAGGAGATCGCGGTCGAGGCCGGGATGTCGCGGCCTGCGGTGTACCAGTACGTGCGCAACAAGGACGACGCGTTCGCCCGGCTGGCCGCCCGGGGCTACCGCGACGCCCTCGAACGCGCGCGGGGCGCGGCCGGCGAGCCGGGCACGCTCGCCCAGCGGCTGGACCGCATCCTCGCCGTCAAGCTGGGTCTGGCCGATCCCGGCTCGGCCGTACCCGGAGGGCTGGTGGGCGAGAGCGCCCGGATCGCGGGGGAGCTGAAGCGCCAGTTCCTCACCGAGCTGGTCGACCTGCTCACCGCCACCATCATCGGTGCCGCCGCCGACGCCGACCTGGCGCTGACCCCGGCGCATGCCCGCGAGATCGCGGAGCTGGCGCTTGCGCTCGCCCGCGGGTTGGATGCGGATCTCGATCCCGACCGCCGCCGTGATCGCCTGCGCAACGGCGTCGCCCTCCTGGTCGCCGGCGTCGCCGCCGCCGCGCCCCAGCGCTGACGCGCGTTGCATTGACCGTTGGCTGGGGCGGCACCGCGGCATTGACCTCGGCGCGCCGTCGCCTCCCCGGCCTTCGCTATACCGACAATCTTCTTATGTCGGATAATTTGGTCAGGCGACTCACCATCCGCGGCGTGGTCCCTCCGTCCGATCTGCTGGACGAACCGGTCGGGCCAGCCGCGGCCGAGCCGGTACCGCCACGCCCGACGGCGCAGGACGCGACGACCGAGGACGCGACGGCCGGCGACCTGACCACAGGGGACCCGACCGCACCCGGCGAGGGGGAGTCCGACCAGTGCCCGCCGCCGATCACGGTGACCACGGTCGGGCGGGCCTGGCGGGCTCTGGTCGAGGCGGTCGCCGATGAGCTGGAGGGCCGGCAGCGGCTGTGGGTGCTGGAGGCCGGCGCCGGCCGGCGGACGCTGTTCGACCTGCCGGAAGACGCGTACATCGTCGGGGTTGACCGGGACCGCGATGCGCTCGAGCAGAACATCCGCCTCGACGAGCGGATCGCGGCCGACCTCACCTACTTCCGTCCGCGGGTCGCCGGCTTCGACGTGATCACCTGCTGGTACCTGCTCGACGGGTTGAGCGCGCCGGTGCCGGTGCTCGACCGGTTCGCGCGGTGGACCGGACCCGGCGGTCTCATCGTGCTCGGCGTACCGAACCTGCGCAGCCCGCGCGGACTGCTCGCGCGTGCCTCGGGCCGCTTGGCGCTGCGCCGGGCGCTCACCCCGAACGCGCTGCGGCGTCGCTTCGCCGCCGCCGGCTTCACGCCGGTGTTCCAGGCCTTCTTCGAAGACGCCGACCAGGCCGCGGTACGCCGCCGGTGGCGGGTCACCAACGGACGGTGGCAGGCCGCCCAGGCGTTGGTCCGCATCGCCTCGTTTGGCCTGCTCGACGCGGCCCGCACCGACTACCTCGCCATCTTCCGGCGCGATCGATAGCCCCCTACGCTGTCGGGCGTGGTAAGCCGCCGTTTGCGCGCCGCCGGGCGCTGGTTCAGCCCCACCATCCTCGTGCTCGCGCTGCTCTGCTTCGTGCTGCCGTTCGCCACCGTCTCCTGTGACACGCCGGGCGGCTACGGTCGGGCGGCCCCGGGCGGTACGACTACGTACAACGGCATCGACCTCGCCGTCGGTGGTCGCCCGGACGTCACGCCACCGGAGAAGGTGCTGCCGGTGGCGCAACAGCGCGAGGACCGGCTGCCGGCCCAGCCGGCCGCGATCGTGGTGCTGATCCTCATCGTGGCCGCGACCGGCTTCGCCATCGCCACCAGCGAGCGCCGCTCGCGCCGGGCCAGCGTCGCCGTCCTCGCCGCGGTGGCCGCCACCGCGCTGCTGGTCAACCAGGCCCTGGTCCAGGCCGAGCTGGCGCTGCGGGTGGGCGACCAGCTCACCGCCGCGCCACCGCCGGGCAAGACCGTGCGCGACTACGTGCACACCGGCGCCGGCTTCGTCCTGTGCCTGCTGCTGCTCCTGCTCGCGCTGGTGGTCAACGCCGTGGGCTGGTGGCAGGCCCGGCCGCGGGCGGCGCTGGTATCCACTGAGGACCTACGGTGAGCCTGGGTGTCCACTTCGCACTCGGGCCGGGGGAGGAGGCCCGCCTGCTCGCGGCCGTCGGCGACGACGTGGCGGTACTCGGCGTGGTCGAGCAGTTCGAGGAGGAGATGTTCCCCGACCACTGCGACACCGACAAGGCGTGGGACGCGATCCACCGGTGCCTGACCGACGGCCAGCTCGAGTACGCGAACGGAACCCTGCCGCTGCGCGCAGCCGTCCTCGGTGGACGCCAGCTGTACGGGGGAGATGACTACACCGTCTCCTACGTCCCGGCCGGACAGGTCGTGGAGGTGGCCGATGCGCTCGGCGAGGTCGGCCGGGACTGGCTGCGGGACCGGTTCACCGCGCTGGCCGACACCAGCTATGACGGCCCGCGCGACGACGACGATTTCGAGTACACCTGGGAGAACCTGCAGGACCTGCGCGAGTTCTTCGCCGAGGCCGCCCGCGGCGGCCGCGCCGTCGTGTTCACCGTGGACGCCTGACGCCGCCTACGCACTACTTGACATAATGTTCATTATCGAATCTAGCTCACCAGCGTCCGTTGATCTAGGGCTTAGGCACATGGTTTGATCTCCGATCGTGTGCCTAAGCCCTAGATCAACGGGTGTGGGGGCGGCTGACGGTGGCGTGCGCCCTAGATCAGCGGAGGGTCGCCGGGAAGCCGGACGCCAGGTACCAGGCGGACACGAAGGACCACGGAATCACGCCAGCCGGCTACTTAGTGTAGTGAATTAAAAACGGACAGTAGTCACGAGATGGCGTAACGGCGGTCACATGCGGGCAAATCGGGATTGCCCGACATGCAGCGCCGGTTGTGCTTGCGGTACCCCGGTGCATGCCGGCGTACCCGGTGCCCCCGACCTGGGCGTACCGCACACCCGGAAGGAATGGAACCCGCCACGTGATGACGAATCGTTCCCTTCGTGCCAAGGCCCTCGGCAGCATCCGTACCCGCGCCCACGCGGTGACCGCGGCGGCCGCGTTGGCGTTCCTGGCCGGTCTCTCCGGGCCCGCCACGTCCGCGTTCGCGAGCGAGCCGACCGCGTCGGGGACGCACACCACCGTGTCCGCCGCCACCAACCGAGGCTCCGCGAACGTGGCCGGCAGCAAGGTGTTCGCCGGCAAGCCCGCTCCGGCCCAGCAGGCCCCGGCGGCCGCGGCGGCCGCGGCGCCCGGCGCCAAGGACCTCTTCCCGGTCGGGGTCAAGGCCGGCCAGGAGCGGTTCGGGGTCTCGAACGACCAGCTCGACAACGCCCGCTCCATCATGCGGACCGGTCAGAAGATGGGCCTGCCGCCGCGGGCGTGGGTGATCGCCATCGCCACCTCCATGCAGGAGTCGAAGCTGAAGAACCTCGGCGACCTGGGTGCCGCCAACGACCACGACTCCCTGGGCCTGTTCCAGCAGCGTCCGGCTTCGGGTTGGGGCTCACCGGGCCAGATCACGAACCGCGAGTACGCGGCGAAGGCCTTCTACCGCAGCCTGCTCAAGACGTCGGGTTGGCAGTCCATGTCACTCACCGACGCGGCCCAGTCGGTTCAGGTCTCGGCCTACCCCGACGCGTACGCGCAGTGGGAGCAGCAGGCCGGCGACATGGTCAGCGGTTTCTTCGGCTGGGGTCCCTATGCCCAGCAGGCCGCCGGTCTGGGCTGAGCGAACAACACCGGCTTCCCCCCGGTAGGCATGGCCCCGCGCTGATCTGTCAGCGTGGGGCCATGCCCGTCCCGTGGGTCGTTCTGGTGCACAGCCCCCTTGTCGGCCCACTCACCTGGCGGGGCGTCGCCGCCGAACTGGCGGCCGCCGGATACCGCACCGTCGTCGCCGACCTGACCGGCGTGACCAACCAGCCACCCCTCCCGGACCGGTCGCGCGTCGCCCCGACCACCGGGACCTACGACGCGGTCGCCATCGCCGTCGCCGACCAGGTACGGGCCGCCGCCGGCGACGACCCGACGGTCCTGGTCGCCCACAGCGGGGCCGGCGCCCACCTGCCGGCGATCGCCACCCGACTCGGTACCACGACCATGCTCGTCTTCGTCGACGCCGGGCTGCCCCGACCGGGGCGTTCCTGGGTGCAGGACGCGCCGGCGGAGCTGGTCGAGCACCTGGCGTCCCTCGTGGACACGGCCGGAGTGCTGCCGCCGTGGCACGAGTGGTTTTCCGCCGACGCGATCGCGTCGGCACTGCCCGACGACGCGCAACGGGCCGCGTTCGAGGCCGAGGTGCCGCGACTGCCGTGGACCTATTTCAGCGAGCCGGCGCCGCCCGCTGGTTGGCCGGGGCCGATCGCGTACCTGCTGCTGAGCGAGGGCTACCGGGCCGAGGCCGAGGCCGCCCGGGCGGCCGGTGCGCGGATCGCGCAGCGGTTGACCGACCACCTGGCCCCGGCCACCCGGCCGGGTGAGGTGGCCACGGCACTGCGGGAACTGCTTCTGCCGCCGGCGCCGTCCCGGCTGCCATTCGGTGCGGTCGCACAGGCCTATGAGGACGTACGCCCCGGCTACCCGGACGAGTTGGTGGACGCGATCCTGGCCTACGCCGGCCGGCCGCCGACGATAGTCGAGGTGGGCGCCGGCACCGGCAAGGCGACCGCGGCGTTCGTCGCCCGCGGGATCGAGGTGACCTGCGTCGAGCCCGACACCGGCATGGCCGCATTCCTGCGCCGGCGCTTCGGCGACCACGGTCCGGTCACCGTCGTACCGGCACGGTTTGAGCAGTGGTCGCCGCCGATGGGCGGAGTGCCGCTGATCGTGTTCGCGCTCTCCTGGCACTGGCTCGATCCGGCCACCCGGGTTCGCGACCTGCGGGCCGCGCTCCCGGCTGGCGGCGCGGTGGCGCTGCTGCACTACGTGAACGGCTTCGCCGACGCGGCGGTGCAGGTGCGCCTGGACGCCATCTACGCACGCCTGGCGCCGGAGTTGGCCACCCCGGCGCAGGGCCACATCGGCCTGGAGGACCACCTGGCCGGCCTGGTCGGACCCTTCGACGACCTGCACCGGCTCGAGGTGACGAGTGACCGGTGGCACCCGACCGGGCGTTACCTGCAGTTGCTGGGCACCTTCTCCGATCATCTGGGGCTGTCCGCAGATCGGCGCCGGGCGTTGCATGACGCGATCGCGGCCGCCATCGAGGCCGACGGCGGCGTCACCGTCCGCCTCACCACGAACCTCGTGCTGGCCCGGGCGGTCTGACCACCTGACCGCGTACCGGTGAGCCGCCGGCGGAGTGTCGCTCCGCCAGTTGGCCGCCACCGGAGTGTCGCGCCGCAGGTGGGCCGCAACCGTGTTACACCAGCGGCATGGCGACACCCCCTCGCAGCATCGGACTCTCGGCGGCCGACATCACCGCCATCCGGGGCGCGCTCGCCGACGGGCGGCGGCCGAAGGTGCTCTTCACCGACACCGCCGGCCAGATGGCAGGGCAGGCCGGAAACGTGGTGACCCTGGCCGACCCGGCCACCGCGGAGGAGTGGATCGTGGTGCGGTTCGGGCGGGACGAACTGCCCTTCTCCCCGGCCGACCTGAGCATGCCGGTGCGCGGTCGCCGGGCCGGCCCCCCGGCCCGGCTGAGCCCGACCCGCCCGGCTCAGCGAGCCGGGCGGGGTTCGCTCCCGGCGCCCGCATCCCGACCGTCGATCACCGCACCCGCACCCGCGACCCGCCCGCCGGAGGCCGGCGTGGCCACGCCGGCCGGTGCCGTCAACGGCCTGGCCAAGCCGGTCCGCACCGGCAAGCCGAAGCTGCCCGTGTCCCTTGTGGTCACGCTGACCTATGCCGAGAAGGAGTGGACCGTCGCGGCGACCCAGGGTGCCCGGTCGCTGGCGAAGCCGCATGTGATCAAGCCTGCCGACGCGCTGCGCATGGTCGCCCTCATCGATGTGCCGAGCGTCCACGAGGCGGTCGAGGCCATCATCTCGGCTGAGCGGGTCGAGGCGGAGGGGCGGGCCCAGCGCCTGCGGACCGA
Source organism: uncultured Actinomycetota bacterium (assembly GCA_963753485.1). Taxonomy (GTDB): domain Bacteria; phylum Actinomycetota; class Actinomycetes; order Mycobacteriales; family Micromonosporaceae; genus CAWDLX01. The sequence continues at coordinate 671,713 of CAVWCL010000003.1, forward strand.
GTTGGCCGAGATCGAGACGAGACTGGCCGAGCTGAGCCACTCCAGCTGAACCGTGGTCGCCGTACCCCGCCGACTGAACCGTGGTCGCCGTACCGCTGCGGCCGAACCCGACGCGGGCCGGAGATGACCTCGAACGGCGGTCATGGCACGATCGGCCCACGATGGCTGCGCACAACCGCGGGACCACAGCCCCGGCGGGGCACCCCCTGCGGACCGCCGCCCCGCCGCCACCGACGACCGCGGAACCTCGCTGGCGGCCGCCCCTGCTGTGGCGGGCGGTCCAGCGGCTGGCCGTACTCCTCCTTCCGCTGGTCTGCCGCCTGCGGGTCACCGGCGACGTGCCCGACGGGTACCGGGAAGGGCCGCTGATCCTCGCCGGCAACCACATCAGCAACTTCGACCCGTTCAGTGCCGCCGCGGCCACCGCGGCCCGGCGGCTGAGGCCGCGCATGATGGCCACCGGCGGCCTGTTCCGGGCCCCGATCGTGGGGCCGCTGATGAATGCGGCCGGCCACATCCCGGTCGACCGCGGGCAGGCGAGCGTCGGTGACGCGGTGCCGGCGGCGGTCGCCGCCCTGCACGCCGGCTCAGTCGTGTTCATCTACCCGGAGGGGCGCATCGGCCTCGATCCGGCGCTGTGGCCCGAGCGGGCCAAGACCGGGCTGGCGCGGCTCGCGCTGGCCACCCGGGCACCGGTGGTCCCGGTGGCGACCTGGGGCTCGCACGAGGTGGTCGCCTACCACGGCTGGCTCAACATGATCGGTACGTTGATCCGCTCCGGGTGGCGGCGGCCGACGGTCCGGGTGCACTTCGGCGCCCCGGTCGACCTCGCCGACCTGCGGGCTGGCTCGGTCGGGCATGCGCAGCGGGCCAGCGACCGGGTCATCGCCGCGCTCACCGCCGAGCTGGCCCCGCTGCGATCGGACGAGCCGAGGCTGCCGCGCTACCGCGACCCGACCAAGCCGGTCTCGACCGCGCGCCGCTTCCGACCCCGGGCGCCGGCCACCACCGGCGGATGAGGGGGTCAGCCGAACGGTGATCCTCCTCCGGCCACGTGGCGGGGCACCGCTCCCCCGGTCGGCCCCGATACTGGTGTCCACCTGGACCAGTAGCCGGCCGACGGGAGGCGGAGGTTTGGCTCACCGGTACGCATACCTGGACGGACCGCTGCCGATCCCGTTCGCCCATCGCGGCGGGGCCGCCCACGGTGACGAGAACACGATGGCGGCGTTCGCGCGGGCCGTCGCCGCCGGGTACCGGTACCTGGAGACCGACGTGCGCGCCACCGGCGACGGAGTCGCGGTGGTGTTCCACGACGACTCCCTGGCCCGCATGCTCGACCAGCCGGACCGGATCGAGGACCTCTCCTGGTCCGATGTGGAGTCGCTGCGGGTCGACGGCGAGGCGGTCGTGCCGTCGCTGGCCGAGGCGCTCGACGCGTGGCCGGAGTGCCGGTTCAACGTCGACATGAAGACCGACTCCGTGGTCGATCCCACGATCGAGGCGGTCTGGAAGATGAACGCCCGCGATCGGGTGCTGCTCGCCGCGTTCAGCGACCGCCGCATCCGGTGGGCTCGGCGCATCTGCGGACCGCGCCAGGCCACCTCCTTGGGCCCGCGCGAGATCGCCGCGCTGCGCCTCGGCTCGCTCTACGGCCGGGGGCTGGCCGGCTTCGTGCCCGGCGTGGCAGCCGCGCAGGTGCCTATGCGCTTCCGCGGCATCCGGCTGGTGGACGCGCGCTTCCTGCGCCACGCCCATCGGCTGGGCCTGCAGGTGCACGTCTGGACGATCGACGATCCCACCGAGATGGCCGAGTTACTCGACCTCGGTGTCGATGGCATCATGACCGATCGCATCGAGGTGCTGCGCGACGTGTTGACGTCGCGTGGTCACTGGCCCGCTGACCCCCAGCGCGCCGCCTGAGGAAAGGGAGAGGTCGGCCCATGTCCGTGCCCACCACCGGCGTTGACCTGCCGGCGCCGCCGGAGCAGCAGCCCCCGAGCACCCGCCGCGAGCGGGTCGGCTGGTACTTCTACGACTGGGCCAACTCAGCCTTCTCCACCACCGTCATCTCGGTCTTCCTCGGCCCTTACCTGACCTCCGTGGCCGAGCGGGCGGCCGGCTGCCCCTCGAGCAGTGACACCGACTGCACCAACACGCTGTTCAGCGTGTTCGGCCTGCGGGTGCTGCCGGGCTCGGTCTTCCCGTACGCGGTGGCCCTCTCGGTGGTGCTGCAGGTCCTGGTGCTGCCGGTGACCGGCGCGATCGCCGACCGTTCGTCGCACAAGAAGCAACTGCTCGCGCTCTTCGCCTACATCGGGGCGGCGGCCACGATCGGGCTGCTCTTCCTCACCGGCGACCGGTGGCTGCTCGGCGCGCTGCTGTTCATCGTCGCGAACATCGCCTTCGGCGCGAGCATCGTCGTCTACAACTCGTTCCTGCCCCAGATCGCCGGACCGGACCAGCGCGACTCGGTGTCCAGCATCGGCTGGGCGATCGGCTACATCGGCGGTGGACTGCTGCTGCTGCTCAACCTGGTCGCGATCATCGCGGGCGGGGACAACGCGGACAAGGCCGAGATCGCCCGGTGGAGCATCGTCTCGGCCGGGGTGTGGTGGGCGGTGTTCACCACATTGCCGCTGACGTCGCTGCGCAACCGGCCGGCGGTGGCCGGCGAGGAGACCGGCAACGTCCTCATCGGAGGCTTCCGGCAACTGGGCGGCACGCTGCGCCACCTGTTCACCTACAAGCTCACCTTCTTCTTCCTCATCGCCTACCTCATTTACAACGACGGCATCCAGACCGTCATCACGATGGCGAGCGTGTACGCCGACAAGCAGCTGCACCTGGAGCAGAGCGTGCAGCTGCAGACGATCCTGCTGGTGCAGTTCCTCGCCTTCGGTGGCGCGCTGCTGCTCGGGCGACTGGCCCGCACGTACGGGGCCTGGAAGACGGTCCTCGGCAGCCTGGTGGTGTGGATCATCGTGGTCGTCATCGCGTACTTCCTGCCGGCCCGCCAACCGCTGGCGTTCATGGCGCTGGGGCTGCTGCTCGGCCTGGTGCTCGGTGGCAGCCAGGCGCTGAGCCGCTCGCTGTTCAGCCAGCTCATCCCCAAGGGCAAGGAAGGCGAATACTTCGGCCTGTACGAGATCTCAGACAAGGGCACGAGCTGGCTCGGCCCGGCCCTGTTCGGGCTCATCTTCTCGCTCACCGGCTCCTACCAGTACGCGATCGTGTCCCTCATCGTCTTCTTCGTGGTCGGCTTCCTCGGGTTGCTCACCATCCCGATGCGTCGGGCCATCGTGGCCGCCGGCAACCAGCCGCCACACGTCATCTGAGCCGGTGGTTGGCGCCTAGCGGCAGCACCGCGCAGAGGTGGGCGTCGAGCTCGCGCGCCACGTCGGCCAGGGGCGCGAGGTCGCGCTGCATGCGAGCGAGCACTGTCGCACCCTCGACCGCCGCGACCACGAACGCAGCCAACCGCCGGGACCGGTCGGCCGGTACGCCTTCGCGGGTGAACGCGGTGGCGAGCACACCACGCCAGGCGGCGAGCGCCTGCGCGGTCAGCGCTTGCGTGGTCTGTACTTGCGTGGTCTGTACTTGCGTGGTCTTCGCCGTCGCCGCCGTCTCGCTCGACCCGACGGCGGCGAGCAGGCAGCCACGGCGGTACTGCGAGCTGCGCAGCGCCTCCTGCATAGTGTCCAGCAGGACCGCGACCGTGCCCAGGGCCGAGTCGGCGCCCACCAACCGATCGCGGACCTCGTCGGCATAACGCCGGATCGCCTCGGCGACCAGCTGTTGCTTGCCGCCGGGGAAATGATGGTAGATCGACCCGCGCGGCGCCCCGCTGTGCGCCATGACCGCGGCGAAGGAGGTGCCGGCGTACCCGCGCTCCGACAGCAGTTCGACCGTCGCGCGCACCATCCGTTCCCGGCTGTCGCCGACCACGCTCACCCCCGTACTCATCGACGAGCCAGCCTAGCGCACGGATATGATGATCGTCATAGCGCGCCGGTGGCCGGTTGGGCGCTGGAGATCGGTGTCGTCCGCGCGGATCGCCGGTGCCGTCGCCGTGGTGTCGTACGGATGCGCCGGGCGGGAGGGCTACGCTGCCTGGCCGTGACCACCTCTGCCCTGTCCCCGATCTGCATCGCCGCCGGCGACCGGCGGCTGCGCGACGGAGCCTCGCTGAAGTTCTTCTACGGCCCGATGGACTGCGGCAAGTCCACGCTGGCGCTGCAGATGGATTACAACCACTCCCGCCAAGGGCGGCGCGGCCTGGTGCTGACCCGCAACGACCGCTCGCTCGGGGCCCAGGTGACCACGCGCATCGGCCTGGCCCGGCCCGCGATCGACGTCAACGACGAGCTCGACCTGGTGGAGCTGGTGCGCGAACGCTGGTCGGCCGGAGAGCGGTTGGACTACCTGGTCTGCGACGAGGCCTGCTTCTACACGGTCGCCCAGGTGGAACAGATGGCCGACCTCGTCGACGTGCACGACGTGGACGTGTTCGCCTTCGGGCTGGCCACGGACTTTCGGGCGCAGCTCTTCCCGGCCGCCCAGCGCCTGTTCGAGCTGGCCGACGAGGTCGCCCGGTTGCAGGTGGAGGTGCTGTGCTGGTGCGGGCGGGAGGGCAACCTCAACGCCCGGGTCGTCGGTGGCGTGGTCGCCCGCGAAGGCGCGCAGGTGGTCATCGGCGACACGACCGCCGGTGACGTGCGCTACCAGGTGTTGTGCCGGCGGCACCATCGCTCGGGCGACCTCGGCCCGAGCGCCGCCGGGCTCGGCGAGGCAGACTGAGCCCATGGCGCGCTTCGTCCAGCCCGGCCCCGACCTGCCCGATGTCTATGACGATGACCCGATGCTGCACTCCTGGTTGCGCCGGCTGCTCGGCGAGGATGGCTACGCTGCGGCCGACGGTCAGCTCAAGGCGCTGGCCGCGCAGGTCATGGGCCCCTTGCGGCAGGCGCACCGCGACGCCGAGGCGCATCCGCCGGTGCTGCACCGCTACGACGGCTGGGGCGAGCGGATCGACCGGCTCGAGGTGAGCGCCGGCTGGGAGCGCCAGCGGGTGGCCGCCGCCGAGCACGCGCTGGTGGCTCTGCCCTACCTGGCCGAGGCGCGTGCTCGCTGGGGGGCCAAGACCAGGGTTGTGCAGCATGCACTGCTGCACCTGTACGGGCCCGAGTCGGCCACCTTCACCTGCCCGATCGCGATGGCCGACGGCGCCGCCGCGCTGCTCTCGCACTCCGATGTGGACACGGCCGTCCGGGAGGCCTGGCTGCCCCGGCTGCTCTCGCGGGACCCGGCGGTCGCGGTCACCAGTGGACAGTGGATGACCGAGTCGCAGGGCGGCTCCGACGTGGGCCGGTCCACCACCGTCGGCCGGCCGGCCGGTGACGGGTCGTGGCGGGTCACCGGCGATAAGTGGTTCTGCTCGGCCATCGACTCCGCGATGGCGGTCGCCCTGGCTCGCCCCGACCCCGACATCGCCGGCAGCCGGGGCCTGGCACCGTTTCTGATCCCCCGGTACGCGGCCGACTCCCCGCTCGCCGGCCCCGGCGCGCCCGGCGAGCGGCCGGCGCCTGGCATCCGGGTCCACCGGCTCAAGGAGAAGCTCGGCACCCGCGCCGTACCCACCGCGGAGGTCGGGCTGCACGACGCCTACGCGATCCCGCTCGGTGAGCCTGGCCGCAACGGCCTGCGCCGGATGATGACCCTGGTCGTGGTGACCCGCCTGCACAATGCCGCCGCGGCGGCGGCCGGCATGCGCCGCGGGCTGGCCTATGCCCGCGCCTACGCCAGCCGGCGCGGTGTCGCCGGCGGACCGCTGGTGACGAACCCGTTGCACCGCACCACCCTGGCCACCATGGCGGTGGACGCCCAGGCCGCGTTCGTGCTCGCCGCCCACGCCTTCGGGCTGCTCGGCCGGGTGGACTACCGGGGCGACCCGGTCGCCGAGGCCTCGCTGCGGCTGGTCGCTCCGTTGGCGAAGCTCACCACCGCCAAACTCGCGGTCGCGTCGGCGAGTGAGTGCCTGGAGTGCTTCGGCGGGGCCGGCTACGTCGAGGAGACCGGCCTGCCGCGGATGCTGCGCGACGCCCAGGTGCTGCCGATCTGGGAGGGCACCACCAACGTGCTCGCGCTTGACGTGGTCCGGGCGCTCGCCGCCGACCCGGGCCTGGGTCCGGCGTTTCTCGCCGCCATCGACGAGTCGACCGCGCAGGCGTCCACCATGCTCATCGGCGGCGCGGTGGACGGGTTGCGCGCCGCGCGCTTCGCCCTCAAGGACGCGCTGCCGGCTGCCGCGGCCAACCCCGGCGCGGACGCGGTGCAGGCCGGTGCCCGTCAGCTCGCGCTCACCATGGGCTACGCGCTCGCCCTGGACCAGCTCGTGCGGCACGCGGCGGCCACCGGTGACGAGGCGACGAAGGTTGCGGCCGAGCTGTGGGGCCGGGCCCGGCTCACCGCGGACGAGACCGCGGTGGACGCGTTCACCTCATTCGAGATCCTCTGCGGCGCGTGATGGCTCCGGGTGGTGACGCCCGGCCGGTCGAGGCTGACCGCCGGTGGCGGGCCGCCCGGGGCGTGCGGCGGCGCGTCTCGGGTACGCCGCCGCCGACGATGGCCGAGCAGCTCGAGGCCATGTCGCGCTCCGGGTCGGCGCTGGACGCGCCGGGCGACGTGTACGGCGATGGCCCGGTGGCCGAGCTGGAACAGCGGGTGGCCGACCTCCTGGGCAAGCCCGCCGCGGTTTTCTTTCCGACCGGCACCATGGCGCAGCAGGTCGCGCTGCGGTGCTGGGCCCAGCGGGCCGGCACGAGCGCGGTCGCGGTGCATCCGTTCAGCCACCTGGAGGTGCACGAGCGCGACACCCTGTCCACGCTGACCGGGCTGCGTGCCGTCTGGCCGTCCCAGGCACCGCTGCCGCCCACCGCCGAGCAGGTGCGCGGGTTGGACGAGCCGTTCGGCACCCTCATGCTGGAGCTGCCGCTGCGCGAGCCCGGATTCCTGTTGCCCACCTGGGACGAGCTGGTGGAGGTGACCACGGCGGCCCGCCGCCGCGGCGCCTACGTCCACGTCGACGGCGCCCGGCTGTGGGAGACGACCGCCCACTTCGGGCAGAGCCTGCCCGCCATCGCCGGGCTCGCCGATTCGGTGTACGTCTCGTTCTACAAGACCCTGGGCGGCCTGTCCGGCGCGGCCCTCGTCGGCCCGCGCTACCTCGCCACCGAAGCCAGGGCGTGGCGGCACCGGTACGGCGGCAACGTGTTCCAACAATGGCCGGCGGCCGTGACCGCGCTGGCTGGGCTGGACACGGTCCTGCCCGCGATCGGCTCCTATGTGGAACATGCGCGCACGGTCGCGGAGGCGCTGGGTCAGTTGCCCGGGGCCCGGGTGTACCCGTCGCCGGTGCACACCCATCAGTTCCAGCTCTGGTTGCCGCACCCGGCTGACCAGCTCAACGAGGCGGCGCTGCGCCTGGCCGAGGAGGAGCTGGTCTGGTTCGCGTGGGGCTTCCAGGACCGGCCGCCGACCGGACTCGCCGTCGTCGAGATCACCGTCGCCGCGCCGGCTCTGGAGCTCACCGCGGCCGACGTGACCGAGATCGGTACCGCCTTGCTCACCCGCCTTCCGGCCGCCCCCGCGCAGTCGACCTAGGGTCAGTCAGGAGGGGCGTTGCGGCGCCGGGCGCGCGCCGCCCAGATGGCGTACGAGGGATCCCGGTCGAGGTTGTGCCGATCGCGGTCGTAGCGGCGGGTGGTCCGCGGATCGGCATGTCCCATGGCGTCCTGGACATCTTCCAGGGGAACGCCTTCATCACGGGCGGCGGTGGCGAAGGCATGCCGCAGCGAATGCGGGGAGAGCTTGGCAGCGGCCGGGATGCCGGCGTTGCCGGCCAACCGCCGTACCAGGCGCAGCACCGCGTGCCGGTCGATGCGCGCACCCGACGCGGTCACGAAGAGCGGGCCGGCGAGGTCATCGACCGCGACCCCGGCGGTCGCGGCGCGCTGCAGAAGGTACGTCTCGACCGCCGCTGTGCTCGCCGGTGTGAGCGCGCGCCGTCGCGGCCGACCGCCCTTGCCCACGAAGCGGATGCTGCGGTGCCCGCGTTCGTACCCGAGGTCCTCGACGTCAAGCCCGACCACTTCGCCGACCCGCAGACCGAGATCGGAGAGGATCGCGATCACCGCGTAGTTGCGCACCCGCGCGGCGCCCGGGTCCGCCTCGGCCGCGCGCAGCAGGGCGTCGACCTCCACCCCGCTGAGCCCGACCGTCGCCGAGTGGTCGCGCGAGACCTGTGGACGGTCCGCTCCGCCGACCGGGTTGGCCGTGATCGCGCCGAGTCGGACCAGGAAGGCGTACCAGCTCGAGATCCCGGACATGGTGCGCGCGACCGTGGTCGCCGAGCGGGGCCGCGCTTCCAGGTCGCGCGCGAACGCGTTCACGTGGATGAACGTCGCCACCATCGGGTCGAGGTCGCGGGCCCGGCACCAGTCCAGCCAGCCGCCGACATCACGGCGGTACGCGGCCCGGGTGTGCTCGGAGAGCCGGCGGTTGGCCAGCCACCCGTCGGTGAACGCGTCGAGATCGCCCCATTGCACCGGCGGCGCCGGCGTACCGACCACCACCAGGGCCCCGTTCGCGGAATCCGCACTCGTGGGCTCGGTACGCGGGGTGGGTACGACCACCCGGGCCCGGGTCACCATGATCCGATTCTGCCACGCTTCGGCGCGATCGGAGGCGCGGGGCGTGCCGCCGGCACTGGCGATCGCGTGCCACGCTGGCGCCCGTGAGTGACATCGCGTACCTGGACAGCGCGGCCGCCAGCCCGGCGGGCCAGGAGTACAAGGCTCGACTGCTCGAAGCGCTGCAGCTGGGGTCGGGTCAGGTGGTGCTCGACATCGGCTGCGGCCCGGCGACCGATCTCGCCGCCATGGCCGAGAGGACCGGGCCGGCCGGTCGGGTCATCGGTATGGATCGCGACCCGGCCATGGCGGGCGAAGCGGCCGGCCGGTGCGCCGGCGACCGCCGGGTCGAGATTCTCGCCGGCGATGCCCATGCGCTGCCGCTGGCGGCCGGCATTGTCGACCGGGTCCGGGTGGATCGGGTCCTGCAGCACGTCGAGAACCCCGCCGGCGTTCTCGCCGAGATCCGGCGGGTCCTGCGTCCCGGCGGTCTGGTGGTGATCGGCGAGCCTGACTGGGACAGTCTGCTCATCGACGATCCGGATCTCGAGATCAGCCGGGGCTACACCCGGTTCGTCGTCCGCGATGTGGTGCGCAACAGCGCGGTCGGGCGGCAGCTCGGTCGGCTCGCGGTCGAGGTCGGGTTCACCCTGCGGACCCTCGACGCGATGGCCGTCGTGTTCCGCGACGCCGCGGCCGCCGAGCGGATCCTGCGGATGACCAGCGTCGCCGGCCGGGCGGTGACCGCGCGCCAGCTGCCGGCCGCTGCGACCAAGCGCTGGCTCGACCGGATCGGCACCGCAGAGCCGTTCCTCGCCGCGTTCACGTTCTTCATGATCGTGGCTGAGTCTGCTCCTATGCCCTTTGCGTCGATCTAGGGCGTAGGCACATGATTGGAGATCGAACCATGTGCCTACGCCCTAGATCGACGCACGAAGGACCGACGGGCTCAGGGGCTGGCGAGGGCGGCCAGCAGGGCGTCCACTGCGGACAGTGAGTGGGCGCTGACGACCGCGTCGCAGTACGGCCAGGCCGCGGCCATCCCGGCGACGAGCGGCTGATACTGCGGGGACGCGGAGCGCGGGTTCGCCCAGACGACCCGGTAGGCGAGGCGGGACAGGCGGGCCATCTGCTCCCCGAGCACCGCGGCATCCCCGGTCTCCCAGCCGTCGGAGATGATGAGGACGACGGCGCCGCGGGCCATCCCCCGGGCCCCGTACCGGTCCAGGAACATCTTCAGCGCCTCACCGATGCGGGTGCCGCCGGACCAGTCCGGGGCGGCCCGTCCGGCCAGCTCGAGGGCGATCTCCGGGCGGACCTTGGCCAGCACCTTGGTGAGCTGGGTCAGCCGGGTGGCGAAGGTGAACACCTCGGCCTGCGCGCCACCCGAGGCGGCCGCCGCGTAGACGAGCTGCAGCAGCGCTCGCGCGTACGGCTGCATCGAGCCGGAGATGTCGCAGAGGACGACGAGGCGGCGGGGGCGGTGGCGCAGGCGGTGCCGGGCCAGGCGCACCGGGTAGCCGCCGCTGCGCTGGGCGGCGCGCAGGGTGGTGCGTAGGTCGATCCGGCGGCCGCGGGAGCCCGGCTCGTAGCGGCGCGACCGGCGCAGCGGTGTGGCCAGCCGCAACCGGCGCATCACCGCGACGAGCAGGGCGAGCTCCTCGGGCGAGAGGGACGCGAAGTCCCGGCCGCCGAGCCGTTCGGTCAGCGCGGCCAGGGCCGGGTACGGGGACTCCTGCTCGCTCTCGTCTATCTGGTCACCGTCGGCCGCGTCGACCTGGGCGCCGGCGACCGCGGGGGCCTGGCCCGGTCGGGCTGGGGCGCCATCGGCCCCCGCCTCGGTCTGCTCCGGGCTGGGCGGCGGCGGGACGTTGCGATCCCCCCGGGACCCGGCCGGGTCGGCCAGTGCGCCGAAGACAAGCGCGAACACCCGGTCGAAGGCGGGGATCTCGGCCGGGTCGGCGACCAACGTGGTGAGGGCGCACCAGTACAGCGCCGGGGTGGTCTGGGGCTGCGCCACCGCGACCGCGGTGGCGAACCGGGCCGTGCGTTCCGGACCCACCGGCAGGCCGGCCGCGCGGAGCCGGGCGGCGAACCGGGAGGCGACACTGGCCAGGTCGGCCGGCGGCTCAGTGGCCACCGGGTACCGGTGTGCCGGACAGCGAGGAGCCCAGGACGGACGACACCCCCGCCGCGGTCACGGTCGCGAGATCCTCGTCGTACTTCAACACCGCGCCCAGGGTGGCCTCGGCCCAGCCGGTGTCCCAGGTGGACACGCCCAGCACGGCCAGCGCGGCCGCCCAGCTGATCGCCTCGGCCACCCCCGGCGGCTTGTACAGGTCGAGGTCGCGCAGGCGCTGGATGGAGCCGGCGATGTGCTCGGCGAGCGGCACCGAGGCGGCCGGCACCCGCTGGCGGACAATCTCGGCGACCCGCTCGGTCGCCGGATACCGGATCCAGTGGTAGAGGCAGCGCCGCTTCAGCGCGTCGTGCAGGTCGCGGGTCCGGTTGGAGGTGAGCACCGCCACCGGCCGGACCGCGGCCCGGCGGGTACCCAGCTCCGGTATGGTCACCGAGCCCTCGGCGAGCAGCTCGAACAGGAACGCCTCGAACTCGTCGTCGGCCCGGTCGACCTCGTCGATGAGCAGTACCGCGGGGCCGGGGCCGGGATGGTCGATGGCGGCCAGCAGGGGACGGGGCAGCAGGTACTCGGGTCCGAACAGGTCGGCCTCGTCCAGCGCCGCCCCCTTCGCCTCGGCCAGCCGGATCGCCAGCAGCTGGCGGGGGTAGTTCCACTCGTAGAGGGCCTCGGCTGCGGTGAGCCCCTCGTAGCACTGCAACCGCAGCAACGGGGCCGCCAGCATGGTGGCGAGCGCCTTGGCCGCCTCGGTCTTGCCGACGCCCGGCTCACCCTCGAGCAGCAGCGGCTGACCCATGCGGACCGCGAGGAAGAGGGCGGTGGTGAGCCCGTCGTCGGCCAGGTAACCGGTCGCGGCCAGCCCAGCGCGCAGCTGGGCGATGTCCTCCAGTACCGGGGTCATGCGCCGTAACGCCCCGGGTCGTCCGCGAACGCCTGCCGGCAGCCGGGGCCGCAGAAGTACCAGGTGGTGCCCGCATGCTCCAGGTGCAGGCTCGCCGGGACCGCGGCCACGCTCATCCCGCAGACCGGGTCGAGCGCAACCTGGGTGACGTCGACCACCGGGAGGGGCGGCGGTGCGCCGGTCTCGGGCGCGCGCCGCTGGGCCCGGGCGGAGATCAGCTCGGCGACGATGGAGATGGCGACCTCGCGGGCGGTGCGGGCGCCGATGTCCAGCCCGGCCGGCGTATGCACCCGCTCGCGCACCTCGGCGGGAACGTCCAGGCCGGCCACCACGGCCGCGCCCCGCCGGCGACTGGCGACCAGGCCGACGTACTCGACTCCGGTGCGCAGAGCGGCGGTGAGCACGCGCTCCTCGTCGCGGCCGTGGGAGGCGATGACCACGGCGGCCGTGTCGGGCGGGATCGCGGCGCCCGGGTCGGAGCCGGTGGTGACGGCGAACCCAGCGGCGGTGGCGACCCGCTCCAGCGCGCGCGCGATCGGTGCGCTGCCGAAGATGTGGATGAGTGTGGGCGGCAGCATGGCCTCCAGGAAGATGTCGAGGGTTCCGCCGGACAGGCACTCGTTGGTGACCACGACGATGCCCTCGGGCGCGGGCTGCGGCGAGGAGGCGGCGTCGGGGGTGATCCGCAGCAGGGTGGCGGCGCCGTCGTCGGCGCCGAGCAACCGGAGACCCTCCAGCCGGACCGTCGACTCGGCGCAGACGCCGCCGACGAAGCCCTCCAAGGTCCCGTCGGACATGAGAATGGCCCGGTCCCCCGCCTTGGCCGAGGTCGGCCGCTCGGCGCGGACCACCGTGGCGAGGACGAACGGGGTGCGCTGCGCGCGCAACCGGTCCGCCCTCGCCAGCAGCTCCGTCGACATCAGCCCACCGTCGCTACAGCGCCAGGTCGGTCCGCAGTGGACGGCCCTGGATCGCCGACCAGACGTTGGCCGGGGTCAGCGGCATGTCGATGTGGTCGACGTGGTAGGGCGCGAGCGCGTCGATGACCGCGTTCACCACCGCGGCCGGCGAGCCGACGGTGGCCGACTCGCCCACCCCCTTCGCCCCGATCGGGTGGTGCGGTGACGGCGTCACCGTCTCGCCCAGCTCGTACGCGGGGCACTCCAGCGACGTCGGCAGCAGGTAGTCCATGAAGGACGAACCGAGGTGGTTGCCGCTCTCGTCGAACGCCATCACCTGCATGAGGGCCATGCCGATGCCGTCGGCAAGACCGCCGTGCACCTGGCCTTCGACGATCATGGGGTTGATCCGGGGGCCGCAGTCGTCGACGGCGATGAACCGGCGCACCTTCACCACCCCGGTGCCGGGGTCGACATCCACGACGCAGATGTAGGCGCCGAACGGGTAGGTGAGGTTGGGTGGGTTGTAGACGGTGGTCGCGTCCAGGTGGCCCTCCACGCCCTCGGGCAGTTCCAGGCTGGAGTGCGCGGCCAGAGCGATCTCCTGGATCGTCTTGCCCTTCTCCTGGTCGCCGCGGACGTAGAAGCGGCCCTTCTCCCACTCGAGGTCGTCGGTGGAGACCTCGAGCATGGCCGCGGCTACGATCTTGGCCCGGTCGCGCACCTTGCGCGCGACCAGCGCGGCGGCGCCCCCGGAGACCGGCGTCGAGCGCGATCCGTAGGTGCCCAGCCCGAACGGGGTCTGGTCGGTGTCGCCGTGCACGACCTGGATGTCGGTGGGCGGGATGCCCAGCTCCTCGGCGACAATCTGGGCGAACGTGGTCTCGTGGCCCTGACCCTGGGATTGGCAGGACAGGCGCAGCACGCCCTTGCCGGTGGGGTGGATGCGCAGCTCCGCCCCGTCGGCCATGCCCAGGCCGAGGATGTCCATGTGCTTGCGGGGGCCGGCGCCGACGCCTTCGGTGAAGAACGACAGCCCGATCCCCATCAGCTCACCGCGGGTACGCTTTTCCGCCTGTTCGGCCCGCAGCTGCTGGTATCCGGCCATGTCCATGGCCAGCTGCAGCGCCCGCGGGTAGTCGCCCGAGTCGTACTCCCAACCGGTCGGCGTGGTGTACGGGAACTGTTCCGGGCGGAGCAGGTTCTTCATCCGCAGCTCGGCCGGATCCATGCCGAGCTTGCGCGCGAGCGCGTCCACCACCCGTTCGATCAGGTACACCGCCTCGGTGATCCGGAACGAGCAGGCGTAGGCGACGCCGCCCGGCGCCTTGTTGGTGTAGACGGCGGTGACCTTGCAGTGTGCCGCCGGATAGTCGTAGGACCCGGTGAAGATGTGGAAGAAGCCGGCCGGGTACTTGGTGGGCTGGGCCACCGCGTTGAACGCGCCGTGGTCGGCCACTACGTTGACCCGTACCCCGAGAATCCGCCCGTCCGCGGTGGCGGCGATCTCGCCGTGCATGTGGTAGTCGCGGGCGAACCCGGTGCTGACCAGGTTCTCGGAGCGGTCCTCCATCCACTTCACCGGCTTGCCGGTGACGATGGATCCCACCACGGCGCACACGTAGCCGGGGTAGATCGGCACCTTGTTGCCGAAGCCGCCACCGATGTCGGGCGAGATGATCTGGATCTTCTGCTCGGGCAGGCCGGCCACCAGCGCGTAGACGGTCCGATGGGCGTGCGGGGCCTGCGTGTTGCACCACATGGTGAGCTTGCCGGTCACCTTGTCGAAGTCCGCGACCGCACCGCAGGTCTCCAGCGGCGCCGGGTGCGAGCGGGGGTAGAGCACGTCCTCGGCGACGACGACGTCGGCGCCGGCGAAGGCCGCGTCGGTGGCGGCCCGGTCGCCGGCCTCCCAGTCGTAGATGTGGTTGTCGGTCTTGCCCTCCTTGTCGTCGCGGATCACCGGCGCATCCGCGTCGAGCGCCTTCGTCGCGTCGACGACCGCCGGCAACGGCTCGTAGTTGACCTCGATGAGCTCCAACGCGTCCCGGGCCGAGTAGCGGTCCTCGGCCACCACGAAGGCGACCTCCTGGCCCTGGAAGCGCACCTTGTCGGTGGCGAGCACGGCCTGGGTGTCATACGAGAGCGTCGGCATCCAGGCCAGGTTCAGCGTCTGCAGTACCGCGCCGGTGATGACCGCCTTGACCTTGGGGTGGGCCTCGGCGGCCGAGGTGTCGATGGAGACGATCCGGGCGTGGGCGTACGGGCTGCGCAGGACGGCGCCGTGCAGCATGCCCGGCAGCGTCACGTCGTCCACATAGGTGCCGTGGCCGCGGATGAACCTCGCGTCCTCGACCCGTTGCATGCGGCCATGGCCGATGGGTGCCTCCGCCGTTGCCGTCATGCGGTCACCTCCTGAGACTCTCCACTGTGCTGCGCCGCCCAATGGACTGAGCGCACGATGTTCTCGTAACCGGTGCAGCGGCACAGGTTACCGGAGATGGCCTCCCGGATCTCCTGCTCGGTCGGTTTGGGATTGCGGTCCAGCAGGGCACGCCCGGTCATCAACATTCCGGGGGTGCAGAACCCGCACTGCAGGCCGTGGCAGGTGATGAAGGCCTGCTGCAGGGGATCGAGGCCGGCCGCGGTCTCCAGGCCCTCGACGGTACGCACCTCGCGCCCGTCGGCCATCACCGCCAACACGGTGCACGACTTGATCGGCTTGCCGTCGAGCTGCACCGTACAGACGCCGCAGTTGGAGGTGTCGCAGCCCCAGTGGGTGCCAGTGAGGCCGAGCTCGTCGCGCAGGAAATGCACCAGCAACAGACGGGGCTCCACGTCACGCGTGTAGGCCACCCCGTTGACCTGGACGGTGATCTGCATGGGTTCAGCCCTCCCTGCCCTGGGCGCGCGCCGCGGCGCGGCGCAGGGCTCGTGCGGTCAGCTCCTGCGCGAGGTGGCGCTTGTACTCGACCGTCCCGCGCTGGTCCGCTGCCGGGGCGGTGTGCTCGGCCGCGATCCGGGCGGCTTCGGCGATGCTCGCGTCGGTGACGAGTTGGCCGCGCAGGTACGCCTCAGCCTGCGGGGCCCAGTAGTGCTCGGCGCCGACCGCGGTGAGCCCGATGCCGACGTCGTCGACGCTCCAGCCCGCTACGCCCGAGGTGAGCCAGATGGCCGCGCCGGCGGCGGCGCAGGCCCAGTCGCCCGCCTTGCGCTCGACCTTGACGTACGCGCTGCTGCCGCCCGGACGGATGGGTAGGCGCACCTCGGTCATCAGCTCGCCCGGACCGACCACCGTCTCGTACGGTCCACGGTGGAACTCCCGCACCGGGACGGTCCGGCTGCCCTGCGAGCCGCGGATGACGACACTCGCGTTGACCGCGACGAGGGCCGCCGGCAGGTCCTCGGCGGGGTCGGCCTGGCACAGTGAACCGCCGATCGTCCCCCAGTTGCGCACGATCGGGTCGGCGATGACGTGTTCCGCGTCGATCAGCAGCGGGAAATGCTCGGCCACGACCGGCGAGGCGAGCACGTCCGCGTGCCGGGTCAGCGCACCGACGGCGAGCGCGTCCCCATCGAGGCGGATGAACGCGAGGTCTGACAGGCCGTTGATGTCCACGAGCGCGTCCGGCTTGGCCAACCGGAGCTTCATCAAGGGAAGCAGACTGTGGCCGCCCGCGATCACCCGCGCCTCCTCGCCGTACTGGGCGAGCAGCGCGAGCGCGTGGTCGATGCTGGTGGCTTTCGCATAGGAGAAGGGTGCGGGAACCTGCATCTGACCTCCATGCCAGACAAAGAAGCGCCGAGCGGGTCGGCCGGCGGTCCGGCCGGTGGGGGACGCCTGACCCTCAGGGTGTGAGTCTCGTCCGGCGCCGGCCGACAAGCAACGCCGGGCGATCATCTTTATGCACGCTCCCAGCAGCCACCCGGTTCGCTGGTGCGCTGCCCCGCGTGCGTCGGGTTCCGCGCACCGGGGTCATGACCATGGCGGGGACGGTAGCCTCGGTTGGTGATCGACAAGGTCGAGGCGCTCGTGCGGGACGTCGCGGCGACCACGATCCTGCCTCGCTACCAACACCTGTCCGCGGACGAGATTCAGCAGAAGGGCCCTGGCGACCTGGTCACCACCGCCGACCGCGACGCTGAGGAGCTGCTCGCGGCCGGCCTGAGCGGGCTGTTGCCGGGCTCGCGCGTTGTCGGCGAGGAGGCAGTCGCGGCCAACCCGTCCGTGATGTCGGAACTTTCGGCACCCGGCGACGTGTGGGTGGTCGACCCGGTGGACGGCACCGCCAACTTCGCCGCCGGTCGGGAGCCGTTCGCGGTCATGGTCGGGCTGGTACGCGACGGGAGGGCGGTGCTGGCGTGCATCCTCGACCCGGTCAGCGGTATCGCCGCCACCGCGGAGGCGGGGTCCGGCGCCTACCTGGGTGGCCGGCGGGCGGTGGCGCCCCGCACCGCGCGGCCGGCGGTCGCGCTACGAGGCGTCTCCGCGGTACGCCACACGCCACCCGCGGTACGCGACGGCATCACCGCCGCGACCTCGTCGGTACGGGAGGTCCTCGGCGGCCACAACTGCATCGGCTACGAGTACCCGGCCATTGTGCGCGACGAGCAACAGTTCGCGTTCTTCTGGCGGATGCTGCCGTGGGACCACGCGCCCGGCATCCTCTTCGTGGAGGAGGCCGGTGGGGTCGCCTGGCACCTCGACGGCCTGCCCTACCAGCCGGCCAGTCAACGCCCGGGGGTGCTGGTCGCGCAGAACCCCGAGACCTGGCACGTGGTTCGCACGACCCTGCTCGCGGCGGTCACAGCGTCGCAATCATGAGCGCCGAACCCAACAGAGCCAGCTTGTGCAGAGCCTGGTCGGCGGTGTAGAGCCCGCAGACCGGCGTGGTGGCGGCGGCGAAGAGCGGAGAGCGGGCCGCGCGCAGGATCCCCCGTACCGGCCATCGCAGGTCCAGCACCGCGTGCGTGAGGGCGGAGAAGGCCAGGCCGGCCAGGACGCCCGAGGCCGTCAGGGGCAGGCGCAGCACCGCCGCGGTGCCGAGCAGCGCCGCGGCCAGTACCAGGTGATAGCCGAGCAGGTGCCCGAGTAGGGCCCGCAACGCGGCGAGCCGGCCGTAGCGCGCCGGATCGGCCTTGCGGGCCGCCTGCCGGTCGGTCTGTACCACGTGGTCGCCGACCTGGTGGGCGACGAGAAGCGCGCCGAGCGCGACGGCAAACACCACCGCCCGCCGCAGGGTGCCCGGATCAAGTGCCATGACCAGCACGCTCGCCCCCAGAGCAGGCGCTGTCCAGGTCTAAATAGGCAGACGTCCGGCCGGCCGTCGCGTAGCCGGGGCGCGGGCTGGTTGGATTGGGGCCGTGACGACACCCACCGACCCCCTGCGCCTGCGGGTACGCGTCGACGCGCCGTCGACGGCCGTGTTCACCGCCTTCACCGACGCCGACGCCATGACCGAGTGGCTGGCGGAGTCCGCCGAGGTCGCCCTGGACGACGGGCGATACGAGTTCTGGGGCCGCTACACCCCAGCCGGCGACCGGCCGCGCCAGCGGCTGACCGGCGTCGAGGCCGGCCGGAGCCTGCGGTTTCACTGGCAACTCGACGGCGGGCCGGCGTCGACGGTGGACATCACCCTGGCGCCTGACGACGCCGGCACCCAGGTCTCGGTCACCCACGCCGGCCTGCCGGCGCCGGTCCGGCAAGCCCTGGACTGCTTCTGGCACATCACGTTGGTGAACCTGGTCGCCCACTGCGAGGGCGTGGCGACCATGCCGCCGTTCGACTTCAGCGTGCCGGCCCAGGGCGACGCCCTGGTACGGGTGGTCGTGGATGTTCCCGCTGAGGAGGTCTTCGCGTCCCTACTCGATCCGGCCCGGGTCGACGCGTGGACCGGCGGGAAGGCGGTCATCGACGCGAAGGTCGGCGGCCGCTACGACTTCGGCTGGGACGACGGGCCAGCCGTGCTGCTGGAACTGGAGCCGGACAAGGCGCTCGCCTACAGCTGGCGGCACCCGGGCGGGCCGGAGACCGTGGTGCGCTGGCAGCTGCGCCAGGCCCGCGGGTCGACCTACCTCACCGTCGTGCACAGTGGATTCGCCGACGACGCGCTCGCCGAGCAGTTCCGCCAGCGCTGGCCCGGCTACCTCATCGAGATCAAGCGGATGCTCGAGATGGGACCTGGCTGGCAGCCCCTGGCCCAGGCGTGACCGCCGACCTGCTCGACCGGCGGGCGCTGAACCGCGCGTTCCTGCACCGGCAGCTGCTGCTCAGTCGGGCCGACCGGCCGCTGCTGGAGACGATCGACCACCTGGTCGGGCTGCAGGCCCAGGCGCCGCAGGCACCCTACGTCGGGCTGTCCAGAG
This sequence comes from uncultured Actinomycetota bacterium, assembly GCA_963753485.1. Lineage (GTDB taxonomy): Bacteria > Actinomycetota > Actinomycetes > Mycobacteriales > Micromonosporaceae > CAWDLX01. The sequence goes on from CAVWCL010000003.1 coordinate 690,709, forward strand.
TGGAGCCGTTCGATCCGGACACGCTCTCGCAGCGGGCGGGACCTCGACGAGGCGTCCCCTGACGACCTGGTGCTGCGCTACCTCGCCGCGTACGGGCCGGCGTCGGTGCGCCATGTTCAGGCGTGGTCCGGGGTGAGCCGGCTGAGCGCGACCGTGCAACGGTTGCGGCCGCGGCTGTGCACCTTCCGCGACGAGCACGGCCGCGAGCTGTTCGACCTGCCACGGGCGCCGCGCCCCGACCCGCAGACGCCCGCGCCGATCCGGTTCCTGCCGGAGTACGACAACCTGTTGCTGGCCCACGCCGACCGGACCCGGGTACTCTCCCCGCCGGACACCTGGGGCGTCTTCACCGACAACGGCCGGGTGGTCGGCACCGTGCTGATCGACGGCTTCGTCGGCGCGACCTGGCGGATCGAGCGTGCCGGCGCGGCCGCCACTCTGCTCGTCCGGCCCCGCCAGCGCTGTCGCGCGCCGACCGGGCGGCGGTGCTCGCCGAGGGCGGACGGCTGGCCGCCTTCCTCGAGCCTGGGCCGGCCGCCACCGACATACGGCTCGCGGTCAGCTAGGACGCCGGCCGGGGCGCTGGCTGCGGACGGCTACGGCTGGGGGGCTCGGGCTGGCGGGCGGCTGGGGCTCGGCTAGGACTCGGGCGCGTCCCCGGTATACCGGAAGACCTGCGAACGGCGCAGCTCGAAGCCGAGGTTGCGGTAGAGCCGGTTCGCCGCCGCCCGGTCGGGGCGTGAGGTCAGATCGACGGTACGGGCCCCGGCCTGTGCGGCCAGCCGCAGCGCCTCCTTGGTCAGCGCGGCACCCACCCCGCTGCGCCGGGCGGACTCGTCCACGACGACGTCCTCGACCCAGGCCCGCGTCCCGGTCAGCAGCGGGAAAATGACCAGGGTCAGGGTGCCGACGATCCTTGCGTCCAGCCGAGCCACCAGCACGGTGTTGGCCGGATGGGCGGCGAAGCGGGCGATCGCCTGCGCATCCGGGCTGCGCGCCGAACTCGACAGCTGCGGCAGCAGCCTGGTCAGCGCCTCGGCCACCTCGTCGGTCACCTCACCGACGCGTTCGATGCGTACCGTCATCGGGACCTCCCGCTCACGGAGACGCTGCGGCGCGCGCTCGCCCAGCCCCTCCGGTCGCCGGGTGACCCGCTCACCGCCGCCGACATGCGAGCCATCTTGCCCTACCCCGCCCGCCGCGCCGGACCGGTCACGGACCACGACGGCGGCGCCGGATCCCGCCCGGGGGTGAGCCGTGGGTGATCACGTCCTCGTCCGGGCCGTCCTCGGCCGGCTGCCCCGCAGCCGGCGGATCCAAGAGTGACCAGGTCACCAAGAGGCCGTCCGGCGCCGGCCCGTCACTCCCCCGACCGGCGCTGACCGCGCCATGACTCGTCCGCCGGCTGGCGACCAGCCCCCGAGCGAGGATCACAACCAGGGTGGCGAGCGCGGTGAGCAGAAGGGCCGCGTCCGCGCGGCCGGACCACGGGTAGGTCGGCACCGACGGGTACCCCTCGACCGGCGGGCGCGGCACCAGCGCCAGCAGAACGTCCACCTCGACAGCATGATGCACGTTTTACCCGTTTCATGGGGAAACGAGCAGAACGCGGTGTAGAGGTTGCGTCGGGCCCGGTCACACCGGCGATCGCGAGGCGCGCGCGGGGGTGCGTCGGTGGTGGAGGTCGGAGTGATACGCACGGGGGTGCAGTCGCACTGCACCCTGGCGCGCCTCGTGCCGATCTTCACAGACCCCGGCGGAGCGCGGCTTGGTCAGGACGGTGGGTTGGATATCGCGCTCGGTGAGAGCCGGTGACCCTTCGGTCCAGCATCCGGCGGGATCCAGTCGGGTTTCCGTCCCGATGTCGCCGTCGGGGCGGACATCAGGTGCGCGATCTCTGTCTAGCTCAGTTACACCATAACTGTCATTATGGTGTGCTCATTGGCCGACAGCGGGATGCCCGTTCTATCCACATTCAATGAGATTAACGGATTGCATTACCCGCTAATCCGATATTGTGTTCAGAGCGTCGTGGGTGAAGTTTGGGCTGTTCAGGGCCGATGACCATGCTGTTGAACCGACCACCCGAAGGAGTTCTCCCATGCCGTACGTCCTGCTGGCCGGGGCGATCCTGGTCGAGGTGCTGGCGACGACCGCCCTCAAGGTGAGCGACGGCTTCACCAGGATCTGGCCGTCGGTCGCCACCGTGGTCGGCTACCTGTTGTCGTTCGTCCTGCTGGCGCAGACACTGAAGAACATGGCGGTCGGGACCGCGTACGCGATCTGGTCGGCCGTCGGCACTGCCCTGATCGCGGTGATCGGCATCGTGTTCCTGGGTGAGAACGCCTCACCGGTCAAGGTGCTCGGCCTGGTACTCGTGATCCTCGGCGTCATTGTGCTCAACCTCAGCGGCCCCCGGTAGCTGCCGGCGTTCCAGAGATCGAAGGCTCGCGACCCCCGGGCCAGGATCGCGCGGCCGCCGACGCCGGCCAGCGACGCGGCCAGATATGGTCACGCACACGGGCGTCCGAGGGGAGTCGCGGTGGCGAGGGCACTGGTCCTGGGTGGCGGTGGCGTTACCGGCGTCGCCTGGGAGCTCGGCATCCTCGCCGGGCTGGCCGATGCCGGGGCCGACCTGACCGACGCCGACCTCTTCGTCGGTACCTCGGCCGGCTCGGTCGTGGCCGCCCAGGTCACCGGTGGTTTCCCGCTGGAGCAGCTCTACCAACGCCAGCTCACCCCGCCCGGCACTGAGATCGCCGCGCGGGTCGGTCCGCGGTTGCTGGCCCGGCTGGCCTGGATCGCGCTGAGTACCCGGGACGAGCAGCGTTCGCGGGCCCGGATGGGCGAACTGGCCCGCACGACCCGTACCGTGCCCGAGGCCGAGCGGCGAGCGATGATCGCCAGCCGGCTGCGGGTCACCGAGTGGCCGACGGCGCGGCTGCTCATCACTGCGGTCGACGCCCAGGACGGTGCCTTCGTCGTCTTCGACCGGGATTCCGGTGTGTCCCTTGTGGATGCCGTCGCGGCCAGCTGTGCGGTTCCGGGGGTCTGGCCGCCGTCGGCTGTGAACGGCCGGCTCTACATCGACGGCGGCATGCGCTCGGCCGCCAACGTCGACCTGGTGGCCCGCCAGGACCGGCCGTTCGAGCAGGTCGTGGTCGTCGCCCCGATCACGACGTCGTTCCGCCGCGGTGCCAGCGTCGCCGGGCAGGTCGCGACGCTGCCCAGCGCGACCCGTTGCGTCGTGGTGGCCCCGGATGCCGCCAGCCGGCAGGCCATCGGGCGCAACGTGCTCGACCCGGCCCGCCGGATCGGCGCGGCGCGCGCCGGCCGCCGCCAAGCGGGCGAGGTCGCGAGCCAGGTCGCGGACGTCTGGCGCTGACCCCTGCCGGCAAGGGCAAACCGGCGGGTCGCCGACGGCTGGCGCTGATCCCCCGGCGAGTCAGCGCTTGACCGCGCGGGTGGCGAAGTAGGCCGGCAGGTAGTCGGCGGTGGCGTCCTCCTGATGTGGCGCCTCGACCAGGTGCGTCAACGCGAAACCGGCGGCCAGCTGCCCACCGATCTGCTCGGTGAGCGTATGGCTGAACTCGATCGGCCCGTCGCCGAAACCACTCGCACGCTCCTCTTCGGACAGATCCAGCGAGGAGAACGGGATCCGGTGGCGGACCACGAGTTCCCGCCGCTGATACAGCGCATCGGTGTCGAACAGGTACACATCGGGGTTCATGAACCCGCTCAGTAGCAGGCCGCCGGGGCGCAGCACGCGCCAGCACTCCCGCCAGACCGGCGCCAGGTCGGGACAGAACACATTGGAGACCGGGTGCACGATCACGTCGAAGCTGGCGTCGGTGAAGGCGCTGAGGTCGCGCATGTCGCCGAGTACGGTCCGGACCGCCAGCCCGTCGCGGGCGGCGACCTCCTCGTCCCGGCCCAACTGTCGCGGTGAGTTGTCGAAGACCGTCACCCGCGCGCCCGCGGCGGCCAGGACCGGCCCCTGCTGGCCGCCGCCGGATGCGAGGCAGAGCAGGTCGAGCCCGGCCAGCGCAGCGGGGAACCAGTCGCGAGGGACCGGTACGTGCCCGATGAGGACGATCGACCATTCCCCGGCCCGCGCGCGGGAGATGACCTCCGCGCTCACCGGCCGGGTCCACTCGTTCAGGCCGCCCTCGACCTCGCGGTCCCAGGCGTCCCGGTTGAACAGGACTGGATCGATGGTCATGGGGCGTGAGCGTAGCCGTGCTCGGCCGGTCCGGTCGGGGATTTTCGGCCGCCCGGTCCGCACGTCGCGCCGCCGTGGCGGCCGTCCGTGCCTAGACTCGATGATCGTGAGGAAGCCGACCCCCCTCGGCGGACCCGTGATGATCCACGCGACCATCGACCGGCCGGCCGACGACGAGCCGCGGGATCCGGGCACCCGGCCGTGTGCCTACTGTGGACGTCCGGTCCCCCAGCGCGCGGCTGCCGGTCGCCCGTTTCGCTACTGCCGCGACAACGACGACGCCTGCCTGCGGGCGGCCCGCAACGCCCGGCTGCGCCAGCGCAACTCGCCTGGGCTGGCCGGCCAGGTGGCCCAGGCGTTCGAGATCGTGGACCGGCTCGAGCGCGCGACCGAGAACCTGAGCGACGCCCTCTACGCCGAGCTCTCCCCTGAGGGCGTGGACCGCCAGCTCGCCGTGGTACGGGCGGACCTGGCCGCCGAGGTGGCAGCCGCGCACGCCGAACGGGACGCCGCCCACGCCGAGCGCGACGCCGTGCGCCGCCAGGCCGACCACGTCGCCGCCGACGCCGTCGCGGCCCGCGAGGAACTGGACCAGGTGCGTACCGAAGCCACCCGTACCACGGCCGCCGCCCTCGCCGAGGCGCAGGCCGCGCAGGCGGTCGCGGCCGACGCCGTGGCCCTGGCCGACGAGCGGGTCGCCGCCGCGCAGGAGCAGGTCTCCTCGGCCGAGCGGGCGCTCGCGCAGGCGCAGGTGCGCGCCGATGAAGCGGTGGGCGACCGCGACCAGGCGCGGGCGGGCGTCGTCCGGGCCGAGGCGCTGCGAGCCCAGGCCGACGCCGACCGGGCCACCGCCCAGGCGGCACTGGCCGAGATGGTGCGCGACCGGGACGCCGCGGCGGCCGAGGCGAGGCTGCATGCGGCGGCCGCGGGCGAGGCGTCGGCCCGGGCCGAGGCGGCGATGGCCGAGGTCGCCAACGTACGGGCGACCGCCGAGCGCACCCTGGCCCGCACCGAGGAACGCCGGCAGGCGCTCGTCTCCGAGCTGGCCGCGCTCCGGGAAAGCCACCGGGCCACCCAGCAGCAGGCCGCGGAGCTGGCCCAGCGGCTCGCCGCGGCCGAATCCGAGCGCGCCGCCGCCCGGGCGGACGCAGCGTCGGCCCAGGCGCACGCGGCGCACCTGGGTGAACAGGTCGGCCAGCTCGCCGCGGCCCTCAGCCGGCTCGGCACCGCCCCGACCGGCGAACACAACCGGGCCGGTCATGGCCCGGCCGGCGAACACAGCCGGGCCGGGAGCCCGCCGGCTCAGCCGAGCGCGCGCACGAAGACGTAGTGGGCCACGTTCAACGGCGCCAGCACGAACTCCTCGCCGCGGGTGACGAAGCCGTGCCGGCGGTAGAAGGCGCGCGCCTCGCTGCGCCCGTTGCACCACACCCAGACGCCGCCACGGCGCTCGACCTCCGCGATGCCCCGCTCCAGCAGCCGGCCGCCGACGCCGGCGTTGCGGCGCTCGGCGAGCGTGGCCATGCCGCGAAAGCGCCATGCCGGTTCACCGTCGAGTGGCTCCGGGAAGAACGTCACACAGGCGATGAGGGTGCCGTCGGGGTCGCGGTCGGCCAGGTGGAAGATCTCCGGGTTGGCGTCCTCCGGGTACATCGCCGCCTCGATCGGCAGCGTGGGCCGCAGGACCCGATGTCGCAGGAGGAGGATCTCCTCCCGCGTCACCAGCTCGATCACGGCGACAGTTTAAAATGATCATTAGTCGACCGCGGCTACCGGCCTCGCCGCATCCGCGCCGCGGTGAACTTTCCGCAAACCCCGCAAAGCATTTCTAAGACCGCGTTACCGTGCGTCGTGGTCGCGATCACCGCTTCGATGCTGTGATCTGGTCGCTACGCTGGAAGCAGTGTTACGCCGTGCCGAATGGGGAATCGTCGGACGGAGTCCGGTCGTTACACCAACCGACCACCCACCTCGATCCGGGAGGAAAAGTCGATCATGGGCGAGCGCATGCTGCGCGGCAGCCGCCTCGGAGCCGTCAGCTACGAGTCCGACCGCAACACCGAGCTGGCGCCTCGACAGACGCGCGAGTACCTGTGCTCCCGGGGCCACCAGTTCGAGGTGCCGTTCGCGGTCGACGCCGAGGTGCCTATCACGTGGGAGTGCAAGTTCGACGGTACGGTCGCCCGCCTGGTCGACGGCTCAGAGCCGGAGCAGAAGAAGGCGAAGCCGCCGCGAACCCACTGGGACATGCTGCTCGAGCGGCGCAGCATGGCCGAGTTGGAGGACATCCTCAACGAGCGCCTCGACGAGGTCCGGGCCCGCCGGGGCCGCGCCTCCTGAGCCCGTCTCACATCGCCCGCCCGCCCGGCGCCGCCGGGCGGGCGTCACTGTGCGTGCGCTCGGCAGCGGCCGCCACCACCCCGCTACACTCGGCCAGACAACCCCGGGTCGCGGCCGTCCAGTACGCCGGGGAGAACCCCCTGGAGCCGATCGTGAAGCTGTCGATCCTCATGCCCGTCTACAACGAGCAGGCGCTGATCGCCAATGCTGTCAAGCAGGCCCTGGACGTGCGCTACCCCTGCGACACGGAGCTCGTGATCGTCGATGACGGCAGCCGTGACGGCACCGCGGGGGTGCTCGCCGGGCTCGACGACCCCCGGATCAACCTCAACATCCACGAGCGCAACCAGGGCAAGGGCGCGGCGATCAGGACGGCGGTGGCCAGCGCCACCGGCGACTACATGGTCATCCTCGACGCGGATCTCGAGTACGACCCGCAGGACATCACCCGGCTGCTCGAGCCGGTGCTCGACGGCCGGGCGGAGATCGTCTACGGCAGCCGGACCTTCGGCAGCCACAGCGCCTACTCGTTCTGGTACGTGATGGGCAACAAGGGCGTCACCACTGCGGCCAATATGATCTTCAACTCGTACATCTCCGACTTGGAGACCTGCTTCAAGCTGATGCCGATCGCCCTTTACCGCAGCCTGAACATCACCTCGGCCGGCTTCGGCATGGAGGCCGAGGTGACCGGCAAACTGTTGCGACGCAAGCTGCGCCCGTACGAGGTGCCGATCTCCTACCGGGCCCGTACCCGGGAGGAGGGAAAGAAGATCACCTGGCGGGATGGCGTCGAGGCGATCTGGATCCTGCTGCGTGAGCGGTGGCGCCGCCTGCCGTCGGCGTAGCCAACCGCCGGTACACCTCGTCGAGCACCGGTTCCTGTGCCTCCCACGTCCACGACTCCAGCAGCCCGGGCTGGTCGTACGCGGCCCGGTACCGGGCGGGATCGGCCAGGACCGCACGGACGGCCCGGATGTAGCCCGGTAGGTCCTTGGCCACAAAGACCTCGCCCTGGCCGGTGCGGCGCACAGTCTCGGCCATCGTCCGCAGGTCACTCACCACGATCGGCAGGCGCGCCTGGGAGTACTCCAGGAACTTCTGGATAAGGGCGATCTCGTAGTTGGGCCAGTGATGGATCGGGATCACCCCGACGTCGGCCGCCGAGAGAAACGCCGGCACCTGCCAGTACGGCACGTAGGGCACCAGATGCACCCGAGCCTGCACGCCGAGGCGGCGCGCCAGTTCGAGGACCTGCTGCACCGGGGTGCTCTGCGACTTGCTCACCACCAGCGCGACGTGGGCGGTGTCCAACGCGGGCAAAGACTCGATCATGATGTCGATGCCCCGCTGGGCCGGCGCGGTGCCGCTGTAGACCAGCAGCGGGGTGGTCGGCCCGACGCCGCAGATCTCCCGCAGGTCAGGCACCGGCTCACCGGCGGCGCCCGGCGGCGCCGGGCCCAGCGACGGCGCGTTGAGCATGACGGCCGGCCGGTCCGGCAACTGGTGCTGTTGGCGCAGCAGCTCGGCGAGTGTCTCGGAGACCGTGATGACCGCGTCGGCGTAACGGACGTACTCGTGTTCGTAGGCCAGGTGGGCGGGCAACCAGCGACCGTTGTCGTACCAGGGGGTGACCCCGGGCAGGTACTCGTGGGCGTCCCAGACCAGCCGGACCTGGCCGCCGGCCGCCTGCGCGCGAAGCTTCGCCCGGGCGCCGACCCCGATCATCCGGAAGTCGTGTGCGTGGATGATGTCGGGGGCCAGCTCGTCGATAACCGGGCCGTAGGCGAGCTCGAAGTCCCAGAGTCCGGGCTCGAGGTGCCGCCAGGCCCGGTCGCCCTCGATCCGGGTCCAGGCGCGGGTGTAGGCGCCGCCGAGACCGGCGGGCAGGCGACGCGCCGCCATCGACCCGACCAGCTGAGTCCAGCGGATGGCCGACCACGGCCAAGGCGGCCAACCGGACGGGGTCGACCCGCCGGCCCGTAGACGTTCGTCGGCCCGCCAGGCCCGTACCCATCCAGACAGGTGATGCCCGAGCCCGTCGGCCGCCTCCGACACCGCCGGGGTTCGGTTCCTCCGGCGGGCCTCAGGTGTTGCCAGCAGGCGCACTGTGACCTTACCCACCCGCCAGCTTCGGGGGCCCGGCCCGAGGGCCCGCCCGAGCAGGGTCACCTCCCAGCCGGCGGCCGCCGCCGATCGGGCGGCCTTCTGTACCCGGGAGTCGCCCCGCACGTCGTTGTCGACCAGCATGACGACCCGCCCCGGCGGGCCACCGGCCCCGGCGTCGTCTGGCTGCATCGGCTCACTCCTGCCGTACCCGGGTGGCCCTGAGCGGCCGACGCGAGTCTACGACAGCGATCCGCCCCGGCCGGGCCGACGGCGGGCCCGTACCCGACGCCTTCCGGCGCACCAGACCCTCGCGGACGAGGGTCGCCGGGACAGCAGGTAGCCTCGAACCCGCTGCCGCGCCCGTCCAGGGCGCCGGCCCTGGTGATGGCGATCGGGGTGTTCGCTTGGGTGCGATAGCGCAGATTGGCTACGGCTACTGGGGACCGAATCTGGCTCGCAACCTGCACGCCGTGGCCGGGGCCGACTGGCGCTACCTGGTCGACAAGTCATCCGAACGCCGCGACGCGGCGGCCGCGCTCTACCCGCACGTCCGGGTCAGTGGCGAGGTCGATCCGATCCTGGCCGATCCCCAGGTGAGCGCGGTGGTCATCGCCACGCCCGCGGCCACCCACGCGGAGCTGGCGGGGCGGGCGTTGCGCGCCGGCAAGCACGTTCTGGTGGAGAAGCCACTGGCGCTGGCCACGCGCGACGCGGTCGAGCTGGCTGAGCTCGCGGAGGAGCGCGCGCTGACGCTGATGGTCGGGCACACGTTCGAGTTCGTCCCGGCCGTGCGCAAGATGCGTGAGATCCTCACCAGTGGTCACATCGGCGAACCGCTCTACCTGCACTCGCAGCGGCTCAACCTCGGCCGTATCCAGAGTGACGTCAACACGTTCTGGTCGATCGGTCCGCACGACGTGTCGATCGCCAACTTCCTCCTCGGCGCGGCGCCCGAATGGGTCAGCGCGCAGGGTGCGCGCTACCTCAACGCCTCCGTCGAGGATGTGGTGATCGCCACCCTGGGCTATCCCGGCGGGACTCTCGCCAACCTGCACGTGAGCTGGCTGGACCCACTCAAGACCCGTCGGGTCACCGTCGTGGGCAGCCGGCGGATGCTGGTCTACGACGACCTGGATGCGGAGGCCCGCCTGAAGATTTTCGACAAGGGGGCGGACCGGTTGGAGTCGAGTGCCTATGGCGCCTGGCAGTACCGACTGCGCGACGGGGCGATGGAGGTTCCCCGGCTGGACATGTCTGAGCCGCTCTCCACCGAGCTGCGCCATTTCGTCGAGTGCGCCCGGTCCGGCGACCGGCCGGCGACCGACGGATGGAACGGCGTGCGCGTGGTCGCCGTCTGCGAGGCGGTGAGCTGGTCGCTGGCGAACGAGGGAGCGCGGGCTAAGGTCAGCGTGCCGGCACCGGCCCAGCAGCCGCGTCCAGAGGCCGCGGCTGGATGAGCGTCAAAGTCAGCCCGCTCTCCGTGGTCGCCGACGAGGTGCAGCTGGGCGACGGCAGCACGGTCGAGGAGCTGTGCATCGTCGGCCGCCATGGTGGTCCGCGGGCCACGCTCATCGGCGCCGGTGCCACCATCCGCAGCCACACCGTGATCTACGCCGGCAACACCATCGGCACGCAGTTCGCCACCGGACACCACGTCCTGGTCCGCGAAGCCAACACGATCGGCGACAACGTCTCGATCGGCTCGCTCAGCGTGGTCGAGCACGACGTGACGATCGGCGACGGCGTCCGGATCCACTCGCAGTGTTTCGTCCCCGAGTTCTCGGTGCTCGAGCCGGGAGCCTGGTTGGGGCCCCGGGTGACACTGACCAATGCGCCGTTCCCCCGCTGCCCGGACGTGTCCCGCTGCCTGATCGGCGTGATCATCGGGCGCGACGCGCGGGTCGGGGCCAACGTGACTATCCTGCCCGGCGTCCACATCGGTGAGCGCGCTCTGATCGGGGCGGGCGCGGTGGTGACCAAGGATGTGGCCCCGGGGGCGGTGGTCGTCGGCTCGGCCGCCCGGCCCGTGAAGACGATCGACGACCTCCGCTGCCCGGTCGGGCTCGACCATCAACCCTACGCACGGATGGATACCGCGACATGAGCAAGATTCCGTTGGTCGACCTCAAAGCCGGCTACGCGCGGCACAGGGTCGCCATCGATGCAGCCATGCGCGCGGTCATTGAGAACACACGCTTCATCCAGGGTCAGGAGGTCGGCGAGTTCGAGCGCGAGTTCGCCGAGTTCTCGGCGGTGACGCACGCCGTCGGCGTCGGCTCGGGCACCGCCGCTCTGCACCTGTGCCTCGCCGCGCTCGGCATCGGCCCCGGCGACGAGGTCGCGGTGCCGGCGCACACCTTCATCGCCACCGCCGAGCCGATAACGTGGCTGGGCGCCCGGCCACGCTTCGTCGAGGTCGAGCCGGAGACCGGGTGCCTGGACCCGGTCGCGCTCAAGGCCGCCATCGACGGCGTGAAGGCCGTCATGCCGGTGCACCTGTACGGGCGGCCGGCGGACATGTCGGCGATCTCGGCGGTCGCCGCCGACGCCGGCGTACCGGTCATCGAGGATGCCGCCCAGGCCCAGGGCGCCGAGGTGATCGGTCCGGACGGTCCGCGCCGGGCCGGATCGCTGACGCTGGCCGGTTGCTTCTCCTTTTACCCGGGCAAGAACCTGGGCGCGTTCGGCGACGCCGGCGCGATCACGACCGATGACGACGACTTCGCCGCGAGCGTGCGGATGTTGCGTGATCACGGCCGGACCACGAAGTACGAGCACCAGGTGGTCGGTTACGCACACCGCCTGGACACCCTGCAGGCGGCGATCCTCAAGGCGAAGCTGACCACGCTCGGCGCCGACAACGAGCGGCGCCGCGAACTCGCCGCAGCCTACTCGGCCGCCCTCACCGGGGTCGGTGACCTGGTCGTCCCGGTCCAGACGCCCGACCGGATCAGCATCGTGCACCTCTACGTCCTGCGGACCCGCCACCGCGACCCCCTGCTCGCCCACCTCAACGCCGCCGGCATCGGGGCCGGCGTGCACTATCCCATCCCGCTACACCGCCAACCGGCGTACCACTCGCTCGGGTACGCCGAGGGGAGTCTGCCGATCACGGAGGCGTGGGCCCGCGAATGCATCTCGCTGCCGATGTATCCGGAGCTGACCACCGAGCAGCTGGAGCGGGTGGTGGACGCGGTTCGGAGCTACTTCGAGACGGCCGACTGAGCCGATCGCCCACCGCTCACAACAGATTGTCCCAGAGCGCCTGCAGCACGGCGGTCTGCGCCACCGATAGGACGACCAGGCCAGCGACGACCGCGCCCGACCAGCGCCCGGCGCGGCGGCTCCAGCGGTCGACGACGGGACCAGCAGCAGCGGCGAGCACCGGATACAGGAATGCCCAGGTGCGCTCCACCTCGCCGTAGCGCAGCCCGGTGACCGCTGCGGGGAGTGTCCCCCACACGAGCATCACCACCACCAGAACCAACGGTAGTGTGGCCCGCCGCGCCCCCGGCACCTTGATCAGGAGCCCGGCGATGCCCAGCGCGGCGAGCGGCAGTCCGGCCCAGGTGAGCAAGGCGGCCGGATGGGCGAAAGTCCAATAAAGGTCGTACGGAGTGCGGCTCTTCGGCATCGCGCGATAGGTGGCCACCAAGTCGAAGCCGAGCGTGAGCCGGGCGATGACTAGGACGGCGAGCCCGGCTCCGGCAGCGGCACCGAGAAGGCGCGCGGCCGTGCGCACCGTGGGTGCTTGGATGGCGACGGCGATCGCTACCGCGATGGCGACGAACATGGTCGCGTAGGTCATCAGGGTGGACAGCGCCAGCACCGCACCGGCCCCAGCCGCCAGGACCGGCGAGGTCCGGTGAATCGCCATCATGACCAGCGCGAGTGCGGCGGAGATCACCGCCGCGAAGATCACGTCAAGGTTCGTGTACGCGAGCAGGAGCGGCCCGGGCGCGGCGACGAAGAGTACGGCGGCGATCCGGCCGGCACGGTCACCGCCGAGTTCGCGCCCCATCGACCACACCGCGACCGCGGCGCTCAATGCGATCACGGCCAGCGCGGTCGCGATCCGCAGCGGGTGCGACCGGCCCAGGGTTTGAAACACGAGGTTGAGAAACACCAGCACGCCGGCCGGGTGGGTCTTGGCGTTGTACAGGAAGAACTTCGTGATCAACTCTGGATAATGCTGGACGAACCCCCGCACGCCGTACTCGTCGATGAAGTGCAGCTCCGTGGTGTAGTAGAAGGTGTGCGGGGCGGTGGAGACGCCACGGATTAGGGCGTTAGGGTTGCCGCGAACGAGCGCCACGGCGGCCGCGGTTGCCACACCAGCCGCAACCACCGCGCTCAGCGCCAGCCAGCCCGCGATCCGCTTGGCGGAGCTGACCAACCAGGCCGTTCCAGCCAGCAGCAGACCGGCCGGGATCACCCACAGCGCCGCCGGCGCCAGCTTCGGCCGGAAGTACCCGTACATCGGTGGCCTGGGGAAGATTCCGAACTCGATGTGCACGGTACTGCTGTAGGCGAAGAACGCCAGCACGGCGCAGCCTACGGCGAGCATCGCGAACACCGGCAGGTACCATCGCCGTGGCCACACTGCCGAGCTGTCCGCGTGGTCTGCCTGCGCCGCGATCGCCGTGTCGTCGGTCATCCGTAGGGCGCCTCTCAGGCCTGGGGTGAGCGATGATTCAGCGCACGATACGGCATTGCCGTCCCGGTGGCCGGCCCGGCGGGTGATCTCACGTCGCCGGCGTCGCACGAGGGGTCCAGCCGAAGGGGAGGCGTCCGTTCTCGTGCGCGGCCAGCTCACTGGTCAGGCGGCGGTGCGACGATCAGCGGTCGACTATCTCGCCCTCGATGGCCTGATCGGATCCGGGGCCCGACGGCGGGGTGGGCGGGTTCCACCGGGGATCGCCGGCGCGAGCCCGTACCCGCCGAGGCCCGAAGAGCGAGGTCGACGCGGCCGGCGAGATCCGCTGGGTGAGCGTGCGCAGCACGAACGCGCGCGACAGCCGGCGCGTCGGCGGCATCAGGAAGAAGAGCCCGATCAGGTCCGAGATGAAGCCGGGTACCAGCATGAAGACGCCGCCGATCAGCACGAGCACGCCATCGGTGGCGGCCGGGCCCGGTGGCCGGTCGGCGGCCAGGTCGGCGGTGAACGTGCGCCAGGCCCGGGTTCCCTGGTGGCGTAGGAGCCAGCCACCGAACGCCGAGGTGGCGAGCATCAGCAGGAGGGTGAGTGGCAGGCCGATCACCTGGCCCACGGCGATGAGGACGGCGATCTCGGCGATCGGCACGAGTACCAGCGCGAGGACGACGATCACCAGGCGGCGCATGATCAGCTCCCGGTGGTGTCCTTGGCGAGCCCGGGCTCGGTCAGCCGGCCCCCGGAGAGCCGCCGGCGCACGCCAGCGAGCCGGGCCCGGGTGCCCCAGACGGTGACCCGCCAGAGCGCTTCGCGGACCACCGAGGAGCTCATCTTGCTCGCCCCGCGTTCCCGTTCGACGAACCGGATCGGTACCTCGACCACGCGGAAGCCGGACCGGTGGGCCCGCCAGGCCAGGTCGACCTGGAAGCAGTACCCCTGCGACGCCACCGAGGCGACGTCCATCTTCTCCAGCGCGGTCATCCGGTACGCCCGGTAGCCGCCGGTGGCGTCCTTCACCGGCATCCCGAGCGCGAGCCGGGTGTAGAGGTTGCCACCCCGCGAGAGCAGCAGCCGGTGCCGCGGCCAGTTGACCACGGTGCCGCCCTCGACATAGCGGGAGCCGAGCACGACATCGGCGTCGCGCAGCGTGTCGAGCAGCAGCGGCAACTGTTCCGGGGCGTGCGAGCCGTCGGCGTCCATCTCGACAACGGCGTCGAAGGCCTGCTCACGCGCCCAGGCGAAGCCGGCCAGGTAGGCGGAGCCCAGCCCTTCCTTGCCGGCCCGGTGCAGCACCCGGATCGCGAGGTCGTCGGCGGCCAGTTCGTCGGCGATCTCACCGGTGCCATCCGGGCTGTTGTCGTCCGCGATGAGCACGCCAACGGCGGGCACCGCCGCCCGTAGCCGGTCAACGATGATCCGAATGTTCTCGGCCTCGTTGAAGGTTGGAATGATCACTAGTACTCGCCCGAGGTCCGGGTACTCGTCGCCCATCCTCAACCTTCCGTCGTCCGATCATGAACGCGATGACCAGGACCGCTAATGCCGCGGCCACCAAGGCTAGCTCAGGGGCTTCGCCCACGACGGTAGCCATGGTACGACTGGTTCGCAGGTTCAGCTGGCGCACGATGATCCCAGGCTGGTTGAACCCGGTCGCGTCGTGCACCGAACCGTCCGGGTCGACGAAGGCGGAGACGCCGACGGTGGAGGCCATCAGCGCCGGCCGACCGTGTTCGACCGCCCGCAGCCGGACCATCGCGAGCTGCTGCTCGGCCTCGGCGACGGTGAACGTGGCGTTGTTGGTCTGCACCACGATCAACTGGCCGCCGCCGGTCACGGTGTCCCGCACGATGTCGTCGTAGGCCACCTCGAAGCAGATGACGTCGCCCAGCCGGGCCGGACCGGCGGTGAGCACACCCGGGGTGCTCCCGGCCACGAAGTCGCTGCGGACCAGGTCCACCTTGTCGGTGATCAGACGGGCCACCGAGCGCAGCGGGATGTACTCGGCGAAGGGCACCGGGTGGCGTTTGGCGTAGGTGGCACCGGGCCCGGTGCCGGGCGACCAGACGATCCCAACATTGCGGATGTCGTTGGGCCCGGGTCCTTCCAACAGGCCACCAACGAGGATCGGGACGCCGACGGCGTTCGCCGCCTGGTCGATGCGGGCGCCGGCGTCGGGGTTGCGGATCGGGTCGACGTCGCTGGCGTTCTCCGGCCAGATCACCAGATCCGGTCGCGGGGTCCGGCCGGCGGCGATCTGGGCCGCGAGCGCCAAGGTCGCGTTGACGTGGTTGTTGAGCACCGCCTCCCGCTGGGCATTGAACTCCAGCCCGAGGCGGGGCACATTGCCCTGCACCACCGCGACCGTGATCGGGGCCCCGCCGCCGCTGGCCGACGGGACCAGCACCGGTGCCCAGGTGAGCAACGGAGCCAGCGCGAGTGGCAGGGCCACCGGCCGCCACCGGTCGCGCAGGGACGCCGCCGGCCGGTTGTGCCGGGTCCGCGCCGCCGTTTGGGCCAGCGCGACGGCGCCCGCGGCGAGCAGGCCACCGACGGCAGCGACAGCGAACGTGACCAGTGGCGCGCCACCGATCACGGCCAGCCGTAACAGTGGCGAGTCGCCCTGACTGAAGGCGAGCCGACCCCACGGGAAGCCGCCGAACGGGGTCCGGTCGCGCAGGTACTCCTGCAGGACCCAGAGAACCCCGGTGACCGGGGGCCAACTCCAGCGCCACCGCGCCAGCAGCGGGGTGACCAGAGCGGATGCCCCGCCGAGCAGGGCGAGGTAGAGACTCTCGGCCGCCGGGAGCAGCAGCCACACCGGGCCCACGTAACCGCCGGCCCAGCTCAGCACCGGCACCAGGAACGTGACGCCGGTCACCAGACCGAGCGCGACCCCGGCCCGGAACCCGCGCTGATACGTCGCGAGCGCCAGCAACGCCACCCCGACCGGTGCGGCGAACCACAGGTTCACCACCGGGAACGACACGAGCAGCGCCAAGCCGGCGCCGACCGCCGCCGCGAGCGCCCACCAGCGCGACAGCAGCGGGGTGGGCCGCGCCGGGTCGGCGCTCACGTCGAGCATGGGGGCAATCGTGCCTCACTTCGCCGATCTTGGACGAGGGGTGCGAAGAGCGCCGCCCCGTTCGGTGGACCGCCCGGCTGTCCACCCGTTAACAGCGAGCCGGGTCTCGGCGGTTGGCCGGCATCGGCGCTGGAGATCGGCGTGGTACGCGCGCGAGTGCAGTCCCGCTGCGCTCCGGCGCGCCTCGCACTGATCTCCACCGGTCAACAGCGGGCCCGGCCGCGACGGTCGGCGGGTCGGGACGGCGTACGGGCGCGGTTTGCCGACGGCTCGGGGCGCGGCGTGCGCCGCGCCCCGTCTCCCAGGCCCTTCCTGGCCGGTGGCGAGGTGCGTCGACCGCCTTCGGACCGGCTCACGGCGAACTGGCTGCTCACTGCGGGCCGTTGTCTACTGGCGCTCCGAAGCCCCCTGCCCGTGAGCCCGCGCCACCCACGTCGCGAGCCCACGCCGCGGCAGCCTCGGTTACGCCGGTCGCCCGCCCCCACCCACTGGTCCTGGATGGCGCCAGGCCGGTTCGCAGCTCGGGCCGTTGGCCAGTGGGAGTTGCACGAAAGCGCTCGAAAGCCGCCCACGGAAAAGGACGTTATGACGGTACGCGGACGGCCGGGTGCGGTGTCAACGCCTCGGTGGGCTGATTCTTCCGCCTCGCGGCGTGTCGGCCCGGCGTGTTCGCCGGCGTCTGTGTGGGCCGCCGGCCGGGGCGAGATGGGACACGAGGGCCACCGCGGCATCGGGATGGGCGGCGGCGAGCAAGCCGGCCGGAGCGAGCAGGTAACGCCCGTCGACAACAGTCCGGGCCGAGCGGGGCATCAGCCAGCCGCCGGCATGGTCGCCGGCGACCGCGGCCAGCGTGCCCTTCGCCGTGCCCGGCCGCGCGTGGCGCAACACGCCGCCCGATCCCACCAGTAGCCGGATCCGGCTCAGATCCTTGCGGCCGGCGCCGGTTGGCCCCTCGCCGCGGGCGTGCCGGCGCAGTGCCACGATCGCCGCCAGCTCGGCCAGGCGGGCGTCGGTGGCCCGGTCGGCCGCGGTGGCGGGCAGGTAGGCCGGGTCGGCGGCCCGGGTCTCGGCCGCCGCGTCCAGCGTCGCACCCTCGTCCGGTCGCAGCAGTCGCTCCGACGCGGCGGCGGCGACGACTCCCGGCGCGCTCCAGCGCACCCCGAGATCACCCTCGACGGTACGGCTGCGCCACAGCACCCCGGCCACCTCGGCGACCGACGGCCCGTCCGGATCCGGGCTGAGCACCGAGTAGACATCGGTGGTCGCGCCGCCAACGTCCACCACGACCAGGTCGCCGCCGAGGTGGTCGCCGAGCAGCTCGACCGCGGTCAGCACGGCATCGGGGGTGGCCGCCCGTACCAGGGACGCGAAGCGCGGTCCCCGGGAGAGGCCCTTGCCGCCGATGACGTGGCGCAGGAACACGTCGCGGATCGCCCCGCGGGCCGGCTGCGGGTTGAGCACCCCGATGCGCGGCAGGACGTTCTCGGTCGCCACCACCGGACGGCCGCCGGCCAGCAACGCCACCACGTCGTCACGGGCCTCGATGTTGCCGGCGACCACGACCGGGGTGCGCTCGCGCGCACCGGCCAGTCGGGCGGCGTTGTGCCGCAGCGTCGCCTCGTCACCGCCGTCGGTGCCGCCGACCAGCAGGACAACGTCGGGGCGGGCGGCCTTGAGGGCGGCCAGCCCCGCCCGGTCGAGCGGTCCGGCGGCGACGTGTACGACGCGGGCGCCGGCCGAGAGGCCGACCCGGTGTCCGGCCTCGGCGGTCACCAGGTACTCGTAGCCCACGACGGCGAGGCGCAGTCCGCCGCCGGCCGACGAGCAGACGTCGACCGTCACCACGTCAACGGCCGGGTCCAGGTCCGCGGTCGCCCGCTCGATCGCCGCGTCGAGACCGTGCAGCACGTCGGTGTCGACGGTGCTGCGATGGTCCGCGGCGGCGAGCAGCGCGCCGGTCTCGAGGTCGACCACGGCCACCTTGGTGAATGTCGAGCCAACGTCGGCGCAGATGGCTGCGTGGCTCACGCCGGGCCAGCGGGCGGGATCACCACCGTGCCGGTCGCGGTCACCGCGATCAGGGGCGGGTCCAGGATCTCGGCCGCGGAGGTGGCCTGGTCGGGCCGGCCGCGGCAGACCACGCGGCACTCGAAGTCGATGGTCCGGCTCCGGGTGCCGACCCGGACCACGGTCGCCTGCGCCTCCACCACGTCACCGGCGCGCACCGGCGCTCGGAACTGAACGTCCGAATAGGACGCGAAGAGTCCCTCGTCGCCGTCGCCGCGGATGCATACCTCGGTGGCGACGTCACCGAAGAGGGCGAGCACGTAGGCACCGTCGACCAGATCCCCGGCGTAGTGGGCGTGAGAGTACGGGATGTAGCGCCGGTGGGTCACGCTCAGTCCCACCGCGCTCATGAGCCTGCCTTTCGTTCGCGCTGCGGTGCTCGCACCCGCTCGCTCCTCGCGCTCACCGGGTGCCTGCCTTTCGTTCGCGCTGCGGTGCTCGCACCCGCTCGCTCCTCGCGCTCACCGGGTGCCTGCCTTTCGTTCGCGCTGCGGTGCTCGCACCCGCTCGCTCCTCGCGCTCACCGGGTGCCTGCCTTTCGTTCGCGCTGCGGTGCTCGCACCCGCTCGCTCCTCGCGCTCAGGGGTCCCGACGCCTCGGTGCGCTGGCTGACCAGCCGGTGCACCAGGTAGCTGGCGACCTCGCGGGGCGTGGTGCCCCGACCGAAGATGCGGTCGACGCCGAGGTCGGCGGCGGATCGCTCGTCGAAGCGGGGCCCGCCGACGACCAGCAGCGGTCGACGCTGCGCCGGGAACGCCTCCCGGAACGCGGCCGACATCTCCCGGGTGTTATGCAGATGGGCGTCGCGCTGGGTGACCACCTGGCTCACCAGGACCGCGTCGGCCCGCTCCGCCCGGGCTCGCTCGACCAGGTCGGGCACGGTCACCTGGGCGCCCAGGTTGGCCACCTTGATCTCCCGGTAGTACTCCAGGCCCTTCTCGCCGGCGATGCCCTTGAGGTTGAGGATCGCGTCGATGCCGACCGTGTGCGCGTCGGTGCCGATGCAGGCCCCCACGACGCTGAGCTTGCGATGCAGCCGCTGCTTGATCAGAGTGTTGACCTCCTTGGCGGCGAGCAGCGGGAAGTCACGCTCGACCACCACGACCTGCGCCAGGTCGACGAGATGATGCACCCGGCCATAGACGACGAAGAACGTGAAGCCCTCACCCAGCTGCTTGGCGTGCACCACCATGGCCGGGTCGATGCCCATCTTCGCGGCCAACTGCACGGCGGCGCCCTCGGCGCGCTTGTCCAGCGTGACCGGCAGCGTGAAGCTCACCTGCACCATGCCGTCGCCGGTGGTGTCGCCGTACGGCCGCACGATCGTCGTCTTCGCTGTCATCGGTTCCCCATCATCGATTTCCGTGGACCTTGGACACCTGTGGTTGCCCCGACCACCACCAGTGTCCAAGATCCACCGTCAACGGTCGCTCTCCAGGATGTCGGTGGCGGGGTTGCAGTAGTCGTCCTGGTGCCGGGCGACGCCCTCCAGGCCCTTACCACCGGTGGCTGGCCGCTTCATGATGCCGAAGGTGCCGTCGCCGATCGCGGCGAGCAGCCCGCCGCCGGTGAGCGGCTCGGCCTCGGGTGCGGTGTCGTCGACGATGCGCTCCAGGAGCTCGACCGCCTCCCGCAGGACCTGGGCGGCCCGGCGCTGGATGAATCCGCCCGGCGCGGGCACGAAGTCCTCGTGCAGGCCACCGGCGGCATTGAGCACGTAGCGGACGTTCTGCAGCGCGATGTCGCGGTCGGAGAGCCACGGGGTGACCACGGCCTCGGTCATCATGCCGACCAGCAGGATGCCCTGCCCGGTCAGGGTGCCGACGAGGTTGAAGAACCCGTCCAGCAAGTTGCCCCGGAACACATCCCCGGTCATGTGCTTGGTCGGCGGCATCCACTTCAGCGGGGCGTCCGGGAAGAGCTCGCGGGCGAGCAGGGCGTGCGCCAGCTCCAGCCGGAACGACTCGGGCAGGTCCGGGTTGATCTCGAAAGCGTGGCCGAGCCCAAGCTGCCAGTCGGCCAGGCCGGCCTCGTGCGCGAAGAACTCGTTGAGCAACTGGGAGACGGTGACCGTATGCGCCGCCTCGACGGCGTCCGCGGTGGTCAGGTAGTTGTCCTCACCGGTGTTGATGATGATGCCGGCGCGGGCGTGGATCTGGCGGGAGAACCGCTGGTCGACGAAGGTGCGCACCGGGTTGATGTCGCGGAAGAGGATGCCGTACATGGAGTCGTTCAGCATCATGTCCAGCCGTTCCAGGCCGGCCAGCGTTGCGATCTCCGGCATGCACAGCCCGGAGGCGTAGTTGGTCAGGCGCACGTACCGGCCGAGCTCCGCGGAGGACTCATCCAGCGCTGCGCGCATCAGCCTGAAGTTCTCCTGGGTCGCGTAGGTGCCCGCGAAGCCCTCCCGGGTCGCGCCCTCCGGCACATAGTCCAGAAGCGACTGTCCGGTCGACCGGATCACCGCGATGACGTCGGCGCCGGCGCGGGCGGCCGCCTGCGCCTGCGGGATGTCCTCGTGGATGTCGCCGGTGGCCACGATGAGGTAGATCCAGGGCCGCTGCCGCGGGTCCCCGTGCCGGCGGACCAGCCGCTCGCGCTCGGCCCGGCGGCGGTCGATCCGCTTGATCCCGGCGTGCACGGCGCGGGTGGCCACCCGCCGGGCCGCGGTGGCCGCCCGGCCGGCCGGCATCTCGAAGTGGACCGAGCCGGCAGCGGCCTTCTGCGCCAGCAGGGTCAGGTCGTCGATGCCCTCGCGGGCCATGGCCGACCAGACCGGCAGCGCCACCCCGTGGCCCAGCCCGAGCTCCGCGGCGACCGCGTCGACCAGGCGGTTGACCCACGGGATCCCGTCGGGATCCGCGCCGGTGATGCCGGCCAGCCGGAGCACCGCCCGCTCCACCGACGCGGTGGTGTGCCCGCGGGCCAGGTCGACGACCGGCTGGCCGGCCCGGGCGGCGAGCCGTCGGGCCCGCCGTACCAGGGCGGGGTCGAGCGCGAGTTTGGCAGTGGTGGTCACGACGGCGTGGCCTCCTCGTCATAGATGGTGCGGCCGCGAAGGACGGTGCGCCGGCAGCGGGGCAGTGGGCTCGCGGGTTCGAGCACCGGCAGGCCGGAACGGGCCAGACCGTCCGGTGTGGACCATACGGCGAAGGTGGCTGGAGCCTGTGGAACCAGCGCACCCTCACCGTCGAACCGGGCGGCCCGCCAGCCACCGCGGGTATGCGCGGCGAACGCGGCCCGGTCACTCATCCGGTACGCCGGATTGAAGTGCGCCATCGCGGCCCGCACACTGCCCCACGGGTCCATCGGGGTGACCGGCGAATCCGAGCCGAAGGCGAGCGCGACCCCGACCGCGTGCATCGCGCCCACCGGGTTGGACTCCAGCGACCGGGTGGTCCCGAGGCGCTGGGCGTACATCTGATGTTCGCCGCCCCAGAGCCGGTCGAAGGCCGGCTGGACGCTGGCCACGACGCCGTACTCGACCAGCCCGGCGACGATGGCCCGGTCGGCGAGCTCGACGTGCTCGATGCGGTGCCGGGCCGAGCGCAGCCCGTCCACCCCCACCCGGGCGGCCGCCGCCTGGAAGCCGGCCAGCACCGTCGTGAGGGCCTGGTCACCGATCGCGTGGAAGCCGCCCTGGACGCCGTGGCGGGTGCACTCGACCAGGTGCTCGCCGACCTCCTCGGTGCTCAGGTAGCCGAATCCGCACGATCCGGTGGCGCTGTCCACATAGGGCTCTCGCAGGTGTGCCGTCTGCGAGCCGAGCGCACCGTCGGCGTAGAGGTCACCGCCGGCACCGATCGCCCGCAACTCGACGGCCTTCTCGACCGCCATCAGCTCGCCCCAGTACCCGTACACCTCGGGCCGGCCGTTGGCGGCGCCACCGAGCGCCAGCACCCCGGCGAAGTCGGCCTCGTCGGAGGTGCCTGGACCGCCGCATTCGTGCACCGCCGCGATGCCGCGGCTGGCCGCCCGCGCCAACGCCGCCTGTTGGGCCAGGCGCCGCTGCGGCGCCCGCACGCTGCCCATGGCGATCTCGCGCACCACGTGGTGGGCGGCCTCGCGCTGCCAGCCACCCGGGTCGTACCCGGCCGCGCCCTGCACCGACGGCGACGCGGCGGCGAGCATCCCGGCTGAGCAGAGCGCGGAGTGGATGGACGCCTGCGACAGGTAGACCAGCCGGCCGCCGCCGGCCCGCTCCAGCTCGGCGGCCGAGGGCGGTTGCTGCTCGGTTCCCCAGGTCGACTCGTCCCAGCCGTGCCCGAGCAGGACCGCATCCGGGGCCAGGCCGGCGGCGAAGCCGGCGACCGCGTCGAGCAGCCCGCCGGCCGAGCGGATCTGTGCCAGGTCCAGGCCCGACAGGGTGATGCCGGTGTCGGTCGCGTGCACATGGGCGTCGACGAAGGCCGGGGTGACCAGTGCACCGTCGAGCTCGATCACCTGGTCGGCCGCGGGCGCGTCGGCGTCGGGGCCGAGCCAGACGACCGCGGCCGAGTCCACCAGCATCGCGGTGGCCTGCGGATGGGCCGGGGTATGCACCCGGCCGCCGCGGTAGAGGGTCGTCGCCATCCGCCTATCCTGCCCGCCGTACCTCGACCGGCTCGGCCGGCGAGCCGACCCGCTGCCCCTCGAGCGGCTCGGGCGAGGACCCGACCCGTTGGGCGAAGAGTCCGCGAACCGCCGGCTCGGCGCGCAACAGGTCGAGCGCGAACGCGGCATGACCGGGCAGGTAGCCGTTGCCGATGAGCATGGTCACGTCCGCGGCCAGACCCTCGGCGCCGAGGGCGGCGGCCGCGAACGAGGTAGCCATGCTGAAAAAGATGACGGTGCCGCCGTCCGCGGTCGCGAGGATCGCGCCGTGCTCGCAGCCGGGCACGTCGACGCAGACCACGGTCACGGTGGCCGGGCCGCCGAGGGCCCCGGTGACCGCCGCCGCCAGCGCGACCGGGTCACGGGCGTCGGCCAACGCGACGTGCTCGGTCAGGCTGGCCGCGCGCAGCCGGGCCTGCTCCGCCTCGTTCGGCACGATGCCGACGGTCCGGGCGCCGGCCCGGCGGGCGGCGGCCAGCGACAGCGATCCCGACTTACCGGCGGCGCCGATCACGGCGACGGTCACACCCCGGCCGGGCTGGGCCCGCACCACCCGGTCGGTGAGCGCCGGGGCGCCGCACACGTCGAGCACGGCCAGGGCCAGTTCGGGGTCGAGGTCATCGGGGAGGACAGCGGCGATGGACCGGGCGAAGAGGATCGCGTGGCCGGCCGCCGGCACCTGCTCGGACAGCCCGTCCCAGCGGGTCAGGCCATCGGTGATGGCGAGCGGCGTCAAGGTGAGCGAGACCAGGGTGGCCACCCGGTCGCCCGGCGTGAGGCCGAGCGGTGAGTCCGCGCCTACCGCCGCCACCACGCCGATGAGCATGCCGCCCGAACCGGTGACCGGGTTCTGCATCTTCCCCCGGGCGGCGATGATCTGGAGGACCTCGGCCCGCACGGCGTCGCCATTGCCGGCGTGCTTGGTGGCCAACTGGCGGAAGCTGGCCGCGTCGAGGTTGAGGCGTTCCACCGCGACGCGTACCTCGTTCGATGTGATCTGCGGTGAGTTGTCCAGGATATCGGCGGCCTGCGGCAGCACACCGGTGGGGGAGACGACCCGGTGGAGCCCGACCGGCGACGATTCGGGCATATCAACAACTCTTGGGCGCACCATTAGCGAATGTCTCCTTGGATCCTGTAAATTCTCCGGGAGGATAGTTTGTTCGCAGGATTTTTTCCACTAGCCTGTGGGGTCGGCCCCGATCTCGGAGGAGTGACGTGACCCAGCCTTATGAGTATCGGCGTCGCGAGTTGGTCGAACCGGACTGGACTCGGCTGCCCGGGTGGCGCACCGTCACCCGCGAGCAATGGGAGTCGGCTCAATGGCAGCGCGTCAACTGCGTCAAGAACATCAAGCAGTTGCGGACCGTTCTCGGCGACCTGCTCGATGGAAGCTTCTACGACGACCTGGCGCAGGACCAGGCGCAGTTCGCCACCATGTCGATGCTGGTGCCGCCGCAGATGCTCAACACGATGGTGCCGAGCGGGCCGGCGGCCGGCACCACCTGGACCGACGCCTTCTACGCCGACCCGATCCGGCGGTACATGATCCCGGTCGCCTCCGACCGCCGCGCCGACTGGCCGTCGCACCCCTACGCCACCCGCGACTCGCTGCACGAGCACGACATGTGGGTGGCCGAGGGGCTGACCCACCGGTACCCGACCAAGGTGCTCGCCGAGCTGCTCTCCACCTGCCCGCAGTACTGCGGGCACTGCACCCGGATGGATCTGGTCGGCAACTCCACCGCGCAGATCGACAAGCTCAAGCTCGTCCTGAAGCCGGTGGAGCGCTATGACGTGCACATCGACTACCTGCGCGCGCACCCCGAGGTACGCGACGTTGTCGTCTCCGGCGGCGATGTGGCGAACGTGCCGTGGCGCAACCTCGAGTCGTACCTCATGCGCCTGCTCGACATCGAAACCATCCGCGATGTGCGCCTGGCCACCAAGGCCCTCGCCGCGCTGCCGCAACACTGGCTCGCCCCGGACGTGGTGGAGGGCTTGGAGCGCCTCGCCCGCACCGCCGCCCGGCGCGGGGTGAACCTCGCCATCCACACCCATGTCAACCACGCCCAGTCGGTGACCCCGCTGGTGGCCCGGGCGGCCAAGACCGCTCTCGACGTCGGTGTGCGGGACGTGCGCAACCAGGGTGTCCTGCTGCGCGGGGTGAATGCGACCAGCGGGGACCTGCTCGACCTCTGCTTCGCGCTGCAGGGCGAGGCGGGGATCCTGCCCTACTACTTCTACCTGTGCGACATGATCCCCAACGCCGAGCACTGGCGGGTGGCGGTGGCCCAGGCTCAGGCGCTGCAGCACGACATCATGGGCTACCTGCCCGGGTACGCCACTCCGCGAATGGTCTGCGACGTGCCGTTCGTCGGCAAGCGGTGGGTGCACATGCTCACCGATTACGACCGCGAGCGTGGCATCTCCTACTGGACCAAGAACTACCGGACGTCCATTGAGGACAGTGTCGACGATGTGCTGACCCAGCGCTACGCATACTACGACCCGATCGACACCCTGCCCGAGGCCGGCCAGCAATGGTGGCGCACCCAGGTGACCAGCCAGGCCCCGCCGAGCAGGCGACGCGGCGAGGCGGTCCCCCAGCTGGCGCCGGCATAGCCTGTAGCGCCGGCACAGCCTGTGGCGCCGGCACAGCCGTCCGCTCTCAGACCGGCGTCGACTCGACGAGGGCGCCGGTGCCGAGCCAGAGCAGCTGGCCCACCGCCTCATTGTCCGGGTCGACGACCGCGCCCCAGCCGGGCGCTTGTACATTCCACGCCTCGTCCTGCCGGCTGACCCGGGCCGGGCCGAGGAAGGTGGTGCCGGCCAGCTCGGCGCCGCCGCGCAGCATCGCCCCGCGGAATCCGGCCGAGCGCCGGAAGACCGCCTCGGTGAAATCGACCGGACCGGCGAACGCGCAGCCACCGAACCAGGCGTGACCGGCAAAGCTCGCCCCGGCGAAGCTGACCGGGCCGCCGAAGCGCGCCTCGCCGAACCACGCGTCGGCGGCGAAGCTGCTGGCGTCGAAGCGGGCCGGGCCATGAAACACCGAGCGCTCGAGCCAGGCGTGCTCGTGCCAGGTCACCCCACGCAGGCTGGCCCCGCCACCGACGTTGGTGGCCCGCAGCCGGCTGGATCCGAGCAGACTCGCCCGATCCAGCACGAGCCCGCCGCCGATGCGGCACGCCGAGAGGTCGAGGTCGACGAGGGTGGCGCCGGTCAGGTCGAGGCGGGCCCGCGGCCAGAACTGCGGACCGGGCCGAAGATGCTGGGCCAGCATCGCCTGGGCGGTCTGGCGGACCGGGCCGTCATCGCCGACCGGCGAGCGCAGGTAGGCACAGATGACATCGACCACCGCCTGGGCCTGGTCGGGGAACTCGGCCGCCAGCGCCTCCAGCGTGTGCAGCGCGCCGACCCGCAGGTGGGCGCGCGCATCGGCCAGTCGGTCCAGCGCGCTCGCGTACCGGTCGGCGAAGCGCCGCGGGTCGGGCGTGCCAGCCCGGGAGACCGTCCACATGCCTCCATATAGTGCTCGGTCGCCGGCTGGCTGAACAGACCGGTCCCCGACACCGCCGCGCCGGGTGCGCGAGCCCGGGCCGCAGAATGGGCCGGTGGGAGTGATCGTGCTCATCCGCCATGGCGAGACCGAGTGGAGCGCCGCCGGGCGGCACACCTCCAGCACCGATGTCGACCTGACCCCGCGCGGTGCGGAGCAGGCCACGGCGCTGGGCAGCCGGCTGGCCGGGCAGCGATTTGGGACCGTCCTGTGCAGTCCTCGGCGGCGGGCTCGGCGCACCGCCGAGCTGGCCGGCCTCACCGCCGGCGTCGACGCCGACCTGGCCGAGTGGGCCTACGGCAGCTACGAGGGCCTGACCACGGCGCAGATCCTGCGGGTACGGCCGGACTGGTCGCTGTGGCGCGACGGCGCGCCCGGCGGGGAATCCCCGGACCAGGTCGGCGAACGGGCCGATCGACTGCTGGCCCGGGTCCGGGCCCGCCTTGACGCCGGCGAATCGGTCGCCCTGGTGGCGCACGGCCACATCCTGCGGGTGGTGGGCGCGCGTTGGATCGGCCAGCCGCCGTACGCGGCCGGTTCGCTGGCGCTGGACACCGCGGCCACCTGCGTGCTCGGCTTCGAACATGACCGGCCGGTGATCATGCGGTGGAACCTGCCGGGGTGAGCCTCAGGACGGGGCCACCTTCGGCGGCCGATTCTCGTACGGGGTGGAGAGCACCACCGTGGTCCGCGTGGTCACGTTGGCCGCCGACCGGATCTCGTGCAGCAGTCGCTCCAGGTCGGCCGGCCCGCTGACCCGTACCAACAGCAGGTAGTGGTCGTCACCGGCGACGGAGTAGCACGCCTCGATCTCGGCGAGGTGCGCCAACCGGTCCGGCGAGTCGTCGGCCTGGGAGAGGTCCACCGGGCGGATCGCGACAAAGGCGGTCAGCGGCAGGTCGAGGGCCGGGTAGTCGATGCGGGCCGTGTAACCCAACAGCACCCCGCGCTGCTCCAGCCGGCGCACCCGCTGGTGGGCCGCGGACACCGACAGGCCGACCCGCTCGGCCAGGTCGGTGTAGGACAGCCGGCCGTCCACGGTCAGGGCGGCGACGATCGCCCGATCGATCTCCTCCACCCGCTGACCGTACTCGCGATGTGCACTCTCCGCGATCAGCGCCGGGTCAGCGAACGGGCGATGACCATGCGCTGGATCTGGTTGGTGCCCTCGACGATCTGCAGCACCTTCGCCTCCCGCAGGTACCGCTCGACCGGGTGGTCGACGACGTACCCGTAGCCGCCGAGGATCTGCACCGCGTCTATGGCGACCCGCATCGCCATGTCGGTCGCGAAGAGCTTCGCCTTCGCCGCCTCGATCCCGTACGGGCGGCCCAGATCCCGGCGGCGGGCGGCGGCCAGGGTGAGCGCCCGGGCCGCGGAGACCTGGGTGGCCATGTCCGCGAGCAGGAAGCCGATGCCCTGGAACTCGGCGATCGGCCGGCCGAACTGCTCCCGCTCGCGGGCGTAGTCGGTGGCGTAGTCGAGCGCGGCCTGGGCCAGCCCGACCGCGCAGGCGGCGATGCCGAGCCGGCCCCCGTCCAGCGCGCTCATCGCCAGCCGGAACCCGCTGCCTTCCTCCCCCATTCGCCGGTCCGCGGCCACCCGGGCCCCGTCGAAGGCGATCTGCGCCACCGGCGACGAGCGCACCCCCATGGTGCGTTCCCGGGCCTGGACCACGATGCCCGGTGTGCTCGCCTCGGCCAGCAGGCAGGAGATCCCGTTCGCGCCCGGGCCGCCGGTACGGCAGAAGATGTTGTAGAAGTCGGCTGCGCCGGCGTGGGTGATCCACGCCTTGGTGCCGGTAACCACGTACTCGTCGCCGTCGCGCACCGCCCGGGTGGTCAGCGCCGCGGCGTCCGAGCCGCCCTGCGGTTCGGAGAGGCAGTACGCCCCGAGCAACTCGCCACCGACCATGTCCGGCAGGAACCGCTTGCGCTGGGCGTCGGTGGCCACGGTGGCGACCGGGTAGCAGGAGAGCGTGTGCACCGAGACCGCCTCGGCCACCGCCAGCCACCGGCCGGCGAGCTCCTCGAGGACCTGCAGGTACACCTCGTACGGCTGGCCGCCGCCACCGAGCTCCTCCGGATACGGCAGGCCCAGCAGCCCGGCGCGACCCAGCGTGCGCAGCAGCTCGCGGGGAAACTCCCCGCGCGCCTCGAAGTCGCCGACCCGCGGGGCGAGTTCGGCGTCGGCCAGCTCCCGGGTCAGCCCGAGCAGCGCGACCGCATCGTCGTTGGGGAGAAAGCGTTCGACAGCCACGCCGGTCAGCTTAACGCTCGTTTGGGTCTGTGCACCCCTCCCGCTTCGCGCTACCGCCGCCGTGAACACACGTGCGGACAGTTCCCGAGGGGCGCCCCCGCACCGCGTTACATGTAACATGGACCTATGAGCGTCAAGGACCGGGTGCGGGGCCATCGCGCGCGGCTGAGGGCCCAAGGGCTGCGTCCCGTGCAGATCTGGGTGCCGGACGTGCACTCCCCGGAGTTCGCGCGTGAGGCGAAGCGACAGTCGGCCCTCATCGCCGCATCGGCCAGCGCCGACGAGGAGCAGGCGTTCGTCGATGACCTGACCGACTGGGACGCCGCGTGAGGCGTGGCGAGATCTGGACCGCAGCCGGCGGTGTCTACGCCACCAAGCCGCGCCCGGTCCTCATCATCCAGGACGACCACTTCACCGCCACCGACTCCGTGACCGTCATTCCCATGACGAGCACGGCCGTTGACGCGCCGCTGCTGCGCATTCCGGTGGATCCGACGCCCATCAACGGTCTTGAGCAACCCAGCCAGCTCATGGTTGACAAGGTCACCACGACGAGGCGGTCAAGCGTTCAGAAGCGCCTCGGTGCTCTGGCGTCGACCGATCTGGTCCGCGTCGAGCGGTCGCTGCTCGTGTTTCTGGGCATGGGAGCCTGACGACGCTGGCTGCTCCGGCTGGCGGCGCGCGCCGGTCAAGCCGCATGCGCGCTGCTGCACTACGGTCGGTGCGTGACCAGGCCACTGCTGCTCGTCGACTCGGCCAGCCTCTACTTCCGGGCCTACTTCGGCGTGCCCGAATCGGCCGCGCTGGCCCCCGACGGCACCCCGGTCAATGCCGTGCGCGGCTTCATCGACATGCTCGCCACCCTGGTCCGCGGACGCGGCCCCGACCGGCTGGTCTGCGCGCAGGACGAGGACTGGCGACCGGCTTGGCGGGTGGCGCTCATCGACTCGTACAAGAAGCACCGGGTCGCCTACGGCGACACCGAGCAGGTCCCGGACCGGCTCACCGCCCAGGTCCCCATCATCTGGGAGCTGCTGGACGCGTTCGGCATCGCGGCGCTGGGCGCCGCCGGCTACGAGGCCGACGACGTCATCGGCACCCTGGCCGCCCGCGAACCCGGCCCGATCGAGGTCGCCACCGGCGACCGCGACCTGTTCCAGGTCATCGACGACGGCCGCGGTGTCCGAGTGCTCTACTGTGGACGCGGCGTGGCCAGGCTCGAGGTGCTCGACGACACCGCGCTGCGGACCCGGTACGGCGTGCCGGCCGCCGGGTACGCCGACTTCGCCGCGTTGCGGGGCGATCCGAGCGACGGCCTACCGGGCGTACCGGGCGTGGGTGAGAAGACCGCGGCCCGCCTGGTCGCCCGCTACGGCAGCCTCGACGCGATCCTGGCCGCCCTGGCCGATCCCCAGGCCGGGTTCGCCCCCGGCCTGCGCGCCAAGCTGCTCGCCGCCACCGGATACCTCGAGGCGGCGGCGAAGGTTGTCCGGGTGGCCACCGACGTGACGCTGCCGGCCGGCTCGGGCCGGCTGCCCACCTCACCGCGCGACGGCGATCGGCTGCTCGAGCTCGCCGGGCAGTGGGGGGTGGCCGGCGCCGTCCGCCGCCTCGTTGACGCGCTCAGCGGCGGTTGAGAAACCGCCGCCCACGTAGCCCAGCGGCGGTTGAGAAACCGCCGCCCACGTAGCCCAGCGGCGGTTGAGAAACCGCCGCCCACGTAGCCCAGCGGCGGTTGACTCAGCGGTGGCGGTTGACCACGGCCGACCCGGACGAGTCGGACGTCGGGCGGCCCGGACCCAGCCCGAAGTCGGCCGGGATGACCGTGGTCTCACCCTCACCGCCATCGAGACCGGAGCGGCTGAGCGACGCGAAGAGCAGCACGACGATGACCGCGGCCACGAAGATCACGATCGGGCCGAGGAACGTGATCGGCAGCAGACCGGAGACCGGTCGGGTGCCGGTCGACAGGCGCAGGCCGTACATGGCGGTGTAGTGCATGCCGTTGACGGCGACACCCATGATCAGCGCGGCCACGAAGATGGCCATGCCACGCCGTACCGTCACCGTGAACCAGAGGGCGACGGTTGCCGCTACGACTGCGATGAGCACGGAGACCGCGACGTAGGAGAGCTCGTACGTCACGTCCGCCGGCATCCGCATGGCCGCCATGCCGGTGTAGTGCATGGCCGCCACGCCCACGCCGGTGAAGAGGCCGGCGGCCAGAATCTTGATCGCGGTGGGGCGGCCGAAGCCGACGATGAACAGGCCGATGGCGACGACCACGATCGCGGTGAGCAGGCTCGCCAGCGTCAGCACCGGGTCGTAGCGGATCTGGTAGTCCGCCACCCCAAAGCCGATCATGGCCATGAAGTGCATGGTCCAGATGCCGGTGCCTCCGATGGCCCAGGCGCCGAGCAGCAGCCACCGGGCCCGCCGGCCCCGGTCGGCCAGGTTGCGGGCCCGGGCCGTGCAGACCAACCCCAGGAACGACCCCAGGGCGGACAGCGTGTAGGACAACACCACCGTGAGGGGCCCATAGCTGAAGTAATCGACCTGCACGGACGCGGCAGCCATGGTCCGGATCCTTCCCGCGCAACTTCCAACTGGCAAGTGCCAGCCGCCGAATGCTGGGCGGTCGGCCAGGTGGAGATCGGATCTTCAGCCGACCGACGTGTATGCCAGGATGCCCCGGTTCACCGCCGCCATCGCCGCCCGGGCGGCGGCCGCGGTCGTGCGGGCGCCGCCTCCGGTCCTGGTGGCGCCGGCGCCGCCGGCCGGAATCGCGCCGGCACTGCTGGCGGCCGCTTCGGCGATCTGGCCGAGCAGGTCGACCACCTGCCGCGCCCAGCGCACGAAGTCGCCCGCCGGCAGGTCACCCTCCCCGGCGCTGGCCAGCACCTTGGACAGGCTCTCCCCGCGCGCCCACCGGTAGATCGGCCAGACGAAGCCGAGGTCGGGCTCCCGGGTGAGCTGCACGCCGTGCGTCGCCTCCGCGGCCTCCAGCTCCGACCAGATCGCCCGGGTCGCCTCGATCGCGTCCTCGACCGCTCCCCGGGGCACGGCGGCCGCCTCGTCGACGTCCCGCCGGGCCTCGTACACCACCGCCGAGACAGCCGCGGCCAGCTCGGCCGGGTTGAGCGCGTCCCAGACGCCGCGGCGCAGACACTCGGCGACCAGCAGATCGGCCTCGGTCCAGATCCGGGAGAGCATCCGGCCCGCCTCGGTGATCTCGTCCCCGGCGAGGTAGCCCCGCTCGGTCAGCAACGCACACACCTGGTCGAAGGTGCGCGCGAGCGAGCCGGTGCGGGTGGCCACGCGCTCGCGCAGGGCGGCCGTGTCCCGCTCCAGCCGGGCTCGCCGTTCGGCCCACCGGGCGTGCTCGTCGCGGTCGGGGCAGTCGTGGCAAGGATGGCGGCGCAGGCTGCGGCGCAGGGCGATCAGCTCGTCGTCCTCGCCGCCGCGGGCGGACCGGACCCGCCCCGGCCGGTCCCCGATGGCCGCCTGGCGCAGGGTGGAGGCCAGATCCCGGCGCTCCTGCGGCGAGCGGTGGTTGAAATGCTTCGGCACCCGGACCCGGGCCAGCGCCTCGACCGGGGTGGTGAACTCGGCCGCGGCGATCCGTCCGGCCCACCGGTCTTCGGTGAGCACCAGCGGGCGCGGTTCGCCGAAGGCCACCGCGGAGGGGTCGAGCACGACCGCCAGGCCGGCCCGGCGCCCCGACGGGACCCGGATCACATCGCCCACCCGCAGCCGGCCCAGCGACTCGGCCGCCGCCGTCCGCCGCGCGGCCGCGCTGTGGCGGGCCAGGGACTTCTCCCGCTCGGCGATGCGCTGCCGGATGGCGAAGTAGGCGCCGAAGTCGCCGGCGTCGCACCCGATCTCCAGGGCCTGCACCGCCATCGTCTCCTCGTTGCGCTGGACCTGGCGGGCCAACCCGACCACCGAACGGTCGGCTTGGAACTGGGCGAAGGACGAGTCGAGCAGGCCGCGGGCCTCGGCGGCGCCGAGCGAGCCGACGAGGTTGACGGCCATGTTGTAGGACGGGCGGAAGCTGGAGTGCAGCGGATAGGTGCGGGTCGAGGCGAGCCCGGCCACATGGCGTGGGTCGACCTCGGGTGACCAGATCACGACGGCGTGGCCCTCCACGTCGATCCCCCGCCGCCCGGCCCGCCCGGTGAGCTGGGTGTACTCACCGGGGGTCAGGTCGACGTGCGCCTCACCGTTGAACTTGACCAGGCGTTCCAGGGCGACGCACCGGGCCGGCATGTTGATCCCCAGGGCCAGGGTCTCGGTGGCGAAGACCGCCTTGACCAGGCCCCGCACGAAGAGCTCCTCGACGATCTCCTTGAACGCCGGCAGCATCCCCGCGTGGTGGGCGGCCAGCCCCCGCTCGAGGCCGTCCAACCACTCCCAGTAGC
The DNA here is from genome assembly GCA_963753485.1 of uncultured Actinomycetota bacterium. Lineage (GTDB taxonomy): Bacteria > Actinomycetota > Actinomycetes > Mycobacteriales > Micromonosporaceae > CAWDLX01. The sequence goes on from CAVWCL010000003.1 coordinate 724,018, forward strand.
CGAGCACGGTCAGGTCCTCGCTCGGGATGTGCTCGGTGCGCTCGGTGACCAGCTGGCGGATCTCGGCCCGTTCCGCCGGCTCGGTCAGGCGCAGGCCGGCCGCGAGGCACTGCTGCACCGCGGCGTCGCAGCCGACCCGGCTGAAGATGAACAGGATCGCCGGGAGCAGGCCCTCGCGGTCCAGCCGCTCCACCACATCCGGGCGGTACGGGCCGCTCGCGCGGCGTCGCCGCCCCGGCCGCCCCCGCTGGTACGGGTCGGCGTCCAGGCGCCGGGCCAGTTCCCGGGTGTGGCGCAGCAGCTCGGGGTGGACCTCGTGCATCTGGGCGGCGGTGGCGTCGTGGAACAGGTCGAACATGCGCCGCCCGACGAGCATGTGCTGCCAGAGCGGAACCGGCCGGTGCTCGGTGACCACGACCCGGGTGGCGCCGCGCACGGTCACCAGCCAGTCGGCGAACTCCTCCGCGTTGGACACGGTCGCCGAGAGCGAGACCAGGGTCACCGAGGCGGGCAGGTGGATGATCACCTCTTCCCAGACCGCGCCGCGGAACCGGTCGGCCAGATAGTGCACCTCGTCCATGACCACGAAGCCAAGGTCCTGCAGGGTCAATGAGCCGGTATAGAGCATGTTGCGCAGCACCTCGGTGGTCATCACCACCACCGGGGCGTCGCCATTGATCGCGTTGTCACCGGTCAGCAGTCCGACCGTGGCCGCCCCGTACCGGCCAACCAGGTCGTTGTACTTCTGGTTGGACAGCGCCTTGACCGGCGTGGTGTAGAAGCATTTGCGCTGCTGGGCCAGGGCCAGGTGGACCGCGAACTCGCCGACGACGGTCTTGCCGGCCCCGGTCGGCGCGCACACCAGCACGCCGCCGCCCTCCTCCAGCGCTTCACACGCCTCCCGCTGGAACGGGTCCAGGTCGAACGGCAGCTCCGCCGTGAACCCGGTGAGCTGGGGAAGCCGGGTGGACCGCTCCGCCCGCCGGCGGGCCGCGGCGTACCGCTCGGCGGGGCTGGTCATACCCAGAGGCTATCCGCCGGCGCTGAGTGCCGGCCGCCACCGCGGGAGCGCGGCGGGTCCGGGCGGGTGCTTGCCTCGTGGGTATCGTGCTCGGCGTGCCCCCTGCCGAAGCGTCGGAACGCGGGCACTCGCGCTGGCCGCCGCTGCGCGCGGTCCTGTTCGCGTTCGCCGGCACCATGGCGCAGGTCGAGGACGCGGTGTCCTGGGTGACCGCAGCCGCCGCGCAGTGTGGGGTGGCGCTGGACCCGTTGCCCGCCACCGCACTCGCCGACCAGCTGGTCACCCTCGGTCGGCCGGGCGGACCGCGCCCGGCCAAGGTGCCGCCGCAGCTGGCCGAGGTCTTCGCGGAGCGCCACCTGCTGCCCGCCGCCCACCGGGCCGCCTACTGCGGGCTCGCCGAGAGTGCGGGCACCGGCATCGACGGCCTGGCCGAGGCGCTCTACGACCGCCTGCTGCGCCCCGAAGGCTGGCTCGCCTATGCCGACGCCGAACCGACGCTGCGGGCGTTGCACGACGCCGACATACCGGTGGCGGTGGTGAGCAACGCCGGCTTCGACATCCGCGGGCTGGGCGCCGCGCTGGGACTCGCCGATCGGGTGACGACGTGGGCCCTCTCGTTCGAGGTCGGCCGGTGCAAACCGGATCCGGCGATCTTCCGGTACGCCTGTCAGGCGCTGGACGTGCCGCCGCAGCTCACTCTTATGGTCGGCAACAGCCCGGCCGACGCGGCCGCCGTGGAGGCCGGCTGCCGGGTACTGGTGCTGCCCCCGGCTCCGCCGGGTGGCCGCAACGGGTTGGCCGCGGCCCTGGCGCTCGCGCTGCCGGCAGCCGGCACCGGCCAGCCCTAGGCGAGCAGCTGCAGGGCGCCGGGTTCGACCGTCACGGTGATCGGCAGCGGGCACATCCGCTCCCCGTCCGCGTACGCGATGATCCCGTCGGCCGCGATCGACACGGTACGCGCGCGGAAGCTGGCCAGCTTCTTGTGGTTGACGTGGGTGCCCTGGTAGACCCTGGGCTGCAGCCGCACCAGAGTGGTCCGCGAGATCGGCCCGGCGATCACCACGTCGAGCAGCCCGTCGGCGAGGTCGGCGGCCGGACACATGCGCATGCCGCCGCCGTAGGAGGGCGTGTTGCCGACGGCGACCAGCACCGCGTCCTGGGTCAGCTCCCGCCCGTCCAGGGTGATGGTGTACCGCCGCGGCCGTAGCCGCAGCAGCTCCGCGTAGATGGCCAAGTCGTAGCGGCGGCGACCCTTGGGCCACCGCATCGCGTTGGCCCGCTCGTTGACGATGGCGTCGAAGCCGGCGCCGAGGACCGCGGCGAAGCGCCGCTCGTAGCCGTCGGGCCCGCTGACCCGGGCCAGATCCACCGGCCGGGTGCGGCTCTCGTGCAACGCGGTGGCGATCCCCTTCGCCGCCGCCACCGGATCGGCCGGTACGCCGGCCTCGACCGCGAAGTCGTTCCCGGTGCCCACCGGGATCACGCCAAACCCCACCTTGGCGCCGGCGGCGGCCTGCACGGCCAGGTGCACTGTGCCGTCGCCGCCGAGGGCCACCAGCGCGTCCACGCCCTCGGCGACCGCGGTGTGGCACGCCGCCAGCGCCTGCGACACGGTGTCGGCGGCCAGGATCCGGATCTCGTGGCCGGCCGCGTGCAGCTCGGCCAGGGCCGCGGCCGCCTGGTCACGCTGGCGGCCGCGTCCGGCCGAGGGATTGGGAAGCACCGCGCAGACCCGAACCGGGGTCGTCATCGGCGCTCGTCATCGCGGTACGGCGAGCCCCAGGCGGGTGCGTCCACTGGGGACACCGGTTCCAGTGGAGATGCCTCGTCGTCGCTCAGGTCGGCGTAGGGCGAGTGGCGCGCGCGGCGTTTGTCGTTGAGGAACGCGATCCCGACCGCGGCGAAGTACAGCGCGGCCATGCAGATGGCCAGGATGGTCATGTTGAACGGGTCGGGCGTCGGGGTGACCAGGGCGGCGAAGAGGAACATCAGGAAGATCGCGATCCGCCACCACCCGAGGAGCCGGCGGGCGGTGACCAGACCGGCGAAGTTGAGCATCGCCACCACGAGCGGGAACTCGAAGCCCACGCCGAAGAGCAGCATCACCCCGGTGACGAAGTCGAAGTACCCCTCAACGTTGACCGTGACGGTGATCGACGAGTTCAGCCCGAGGAAGTACTGCATGCTGCGCGACACGAGCAGGTACCCGAGCACGAAGCCGGCGGCGAACAGCGGCGCGGCCACCGCCGCGAAGGCGTACCCGAATCGACGTTCCCGCCGGTGCAGCCCGGGGGCGATGAACGCCCACAGCTGGTAGAGCCAGATCGGCGCCGCAATGACCAGCCCCACGTACAGGGCAATCTTCAGTTGCAGCATGAACAGGTCCAGCGGGCTGGTCATGTTCATGAGGCACTGGCCGGTGGGGCTGGGGTTGTGGGCGGCCATGAACCGGCAGTACGGGTCGGTGATGATGTGCTGGACCCGACCGGAGATGAAGTAGCCGGCGACCGCGCCGGCGACGATGGCCAGGCAGGCGCGGAAGAGCCGCGTGCGCAGTTCGCGGATGTGCTCGATCAGGGTCATCGAGCCGTCGGCCGCCCGCTGGAAGTTGCTCGGGCGGCGCCGCTTCGCCGGACTCACGGCCGCGTGACCGGCTAGTTGTCGCGGCGCTGGCCGGGCTGCACCGGATCGGTGTACTGCTCACCCAGCGGCGCGGGCTCGTCGTCGGAGAGCTGCGGGGTCAGTGGCTGGCGGCCGGACTGCGCCTCGGCCTTGGCCCGCACGTCGTCCTCGGCCAGACTCCGGGTCTCGGCCTTGATGATCCGCATCGACTTGCCCAGCGAACGGGCCATATCGGGCAGGCGCTTGGCCCCGAAGAGCAAGATCAGCACCACCACGAGAACGATGATGTGCCACGGCTTGACCATGGTTTAGCCACCTTACCGAGTCGGGTCGACGCCCATCCTACGTGCGCGCCCAGAGCCGCGACACCTCAGGCGCCGGTCGGATCACCTCAAACCGGCCGCCGCGCGCGCAGCGCCTCGGCGCGCGCCACCGCCTCTTCGGCCGCTGAGCCCAACGCCTCGACCCGCGACTGCAGCTCCGCCAGCGTCACCTGCAACCGCTGGGCCTGCTCCCCCCGCAGGCGTAGCCGCCGGGTCGCCCGCTCCAGCGGCCGCAGCCGACGCCCGAGCACCGCACCGGCGCCGAGCAGGATCAGGACAGCGAGCACGATCGCGCCGAGCACGATCCACAAGACCACGAACCGAACCTTAACTGTCCGCGGGCGCCCGCGGGGGGACAACCGCGTCGGCGCCCGGCCCAGGTGTCGAGCACGTATCGCCGTAGCGCGTCAGGGCCGCCCGCGCCTGCGCCCGGACCGCCTCGGCCAGCGCCGCCGGCGCGACCACGCTGACCTCCGGACCCAGGCCCAGCACCAACCGCTGGGCCCACCGCAGGTCCGAGGCGCGCAGCGAGACGAGCCAACTCTCCGGAGACTCCTCGACCACGCTCTCGCACGGGTAGTACTCGGTGATCCACCGCTGCCACCGGCCGATGCGCAGCGTGATCAGCGGCAGCTCGCCCGAGGGCGTGAAGACGCCGCCGCTGACATCGATCTGGCGCGCCTGCGGCGGCGGCGCCGCCGGCTCGTCCAGCTCCTCGCAGGAGTCGATGCGGTCCACCCGGAACAGCCGGACGCCCTCGACCCGGCGGCACCACGCCTCCAGGTACGCACGGCCGCCGGCGACCAGAACCCGCATCGGATCGACCACCCGCTCGGTCACCTCGTCCCGGCGGGCGGTGTAGTAGGTGATCCGCAGTGCCCGGTGCCGCTGCACCGCCCCCTGCAGGTCCGCCAGGCGATCGGCGGCCAGGTCCGGTGGCCCAGCGGCGACCGGCAGCTCGGCGACGACATCCCCGGCGGCCGACTCGATCTTCGCCAGGGCCCGCTCGACCGCTTCCCGGTCGTGACCGCCCGGCACCTCGGCCAGCATGCGCAGCGCGACCACGAGCGCCAGCGCCTCATCCCGGGTGAGCCGCAGTGGCCGGTCGATGCCGGCGTCGTAGGTCACGGTCACCCGGTCGCCGTCGAAGGCCATGTCGATGAGATCGCCCGGGCCATAACCCGGCAGGCCGCACACCCACAGCAGTTCGAGGTCCTCGCGCAGTTGCTTCTCCGACACGCCCAGATCCTCGGCGGCCACGCCGATCTCGATGCCGGGCCGGGCGAGCAGGTACGGCACCAGGTTGAGCAGCCGGGCCAGGCGGTCGCCGACCGTCCGATCGCCGGCCTTGACCGAGCCGGTCACCGGGCGGCCCCCGCCGCCACCGGATCGCCGGTGACCGCGCCGGCCGGCCCGCCGCCCCCGGCCAGGTCGCGCAGCCGGGCCACGATCGCCTTGCGTACCTCGTCGGGCTCCAGCACCACCAGGTCCGGTCCGTACCCGACCAGCCAGCGGGCCAGCGAATCGGCGTCGGAGTAGCGCAGCACCGCCCGATCGCCGTCCGGACCGGCGGTGACCTCCTCGGCCGAGCGCCGGATGCCGGCCCCCCGGCCCGGCTTCAGCAGGACCGTGGCCCGACCGGGGTGCTCGACCGGACCGGTCCAGCGCGCCACGTGACTGATCAGGTCGGTGTCGGCCGGGCGGGTGAAGGCGCCCGGTGGCCCGTCGGGCACCACCGGCCCGACGATGCGCGAGAGCCGGAAGCACCGGGTCGCCTGGCGGTCCAGGTCATGCCCGACCACGTACCACCGGCCCCGCCAGGAGACGACGCCCCACGGGTGCAGCCGGCGGGCACGGGCGGCGTCGTCCTCGGGGGTTCGGTAGTCGAATCGAACCGCCCGGCGTTCGCCGGCCGCCGCCTGCAACGGCCCGAACGCCGGGTCGACGGTGACCACCGGCTCGACCCCGAGGGTCGCCTCCGGGTCGACGTCGACGCCGGCCGCGCGCAGCTTCAGCAGTCCCGATGACGCGGCGGCGGCCAGGCCTGCGTGCTGCCACAGCCGGGCCGCGATGCCAACGGCGGCCGCCTCGTCCGGCTCCAGGTGCAGATCGGGCAGCGCGTAGTCGCGCCGGGCGATGCGGTAGCCCGGCTCGGTGTCGAACGCGCTCGTCGTCCCGGTCTCCAGCGGCACCCCGAGCTCGCGCAACTCCGCCTTGTCCCGTTCGAACTTGCGCTGGAACGCCTCGTGCTCACGGCCGTCGTCACTGTCGTGCTCGTACCCCGGCACCGTCGCGGCGATCTGTGCCGCGGTGAGGAACCGGCGCGTGGAGAGCAGGCAGATCACCAGATTGACGAGGCGCTCCGTCCGGGATCGGGACACGTGTACGACGCTAGCAGCGTGCCGGCCGATCGGCTCGCCTGGCTCGGGCCGGCCGGCTGTTAGCGTCGCACGGTGATCAGGTGGCGGGACGGCTCGGTGGTGGCCCTGCGCCGGCGCTGGCGGGGGGCGGTCGAACTCGACGCCGATCTGGTCCGCCGGGCCAGCGACGACCCGACCCGGGTACGGGCGCTGGCGTACCCGGCGTTGGTCGGCGAGCCGGTGCTCGGCGACCGGGTGCTGCTCAACCTCGCCGCGATCGGCCTCGGGACGGGCGGGTACGCGCAGGTGGTCGCGCTACCCGAGCGGCTGCCCGCCGATGGCGCTCGGCCCGCCGATCGCGTGCTGCCCGCCGATCGCGGGGCGGCCGGCGATCGCGGGGCCGGCGACGTGGTCAAGGCCCGGTACACGCCGATGCAGGTATGCCTACCCGGGGCCGACCAACGATGGCCGGGCGACCCGGACGGCCTGGGCGGGCTGCCGGTGGTCATCGCCGACCTGCACTCCGCCCTGCCCGCCGTGCTCGCCGGAGTGCTCGCCGACCGACCGGCGGCGCGGGTCGGGTACGTGATGACCGATGGTGGCGCCCTGCCGGCCTGGTTCTCGCAGACCGTGGCCGCACTCGCCGACCGGCTGGCCGGGGTGGTCACGGCCGGCCAGTGTTTCGGCGGCGACCTGGAGGCCGTGAACGTCCACAGCGGACTGTTGGCGGCCCGGCACGCCCTTGGTGCCGAGGTCTGTGTGGTCGCGCCGGGGCCGGGCAGCCTGGGCACCGCGACCAGGTGGGGATTCTCCGGTACCGCCGCCGGTGATGCGGTCAACGCGGTCGCGTGCCTGGGCGGCCGGCCGGTGGGGGTGCTGCGCATATCCGGCGCCGATCCGCGTCCCCGCCATCGCGGGGTCTCCCACCACAGCCTCACCGCGTACGGGCGGGTGGCCCTGGCCCCGGCCGACCTCGTGGTGCCAATGGGCCTGCCGCCCGAACTCGCCGCCGAGGTCGACGCCGCGGTGGCGATCCTACCCGAGCGGCACCGCGTGGTCCGGGTCGATCCGGCCGGCCTCGACGCCGCGCTGAGGGCGCTGCCGGTCCGGCTCTCCACAATGGACCGCGGCCTCGATGCCGACCCCGGCTACTTCCTGGCCGCCGCGGCCGCCGGCCGGCACGCCGCCGCCCTCCTCCGCCTCCCGTACCCCTTCCCGTCGATCTAGGGCTTAGGCACGTGGTTCGATCTCCGTTCGTGTGCCCCAGCCCTAGATCGACGGGTCAGAAGAAGATGAAGAGGGCGACGAGGCCGGCGACGATCACGAACAGGATCGCCCCGAGGACCCAGGTGGGCACCACGTACTCGCCCCGGCGGTTGCGCTCGATCTCCTCGAGCACCTTCTGGCGGCGCTTGTCCAGCCATCCCTGCCGGGGTATCCGGCCGGGCCACGGAGGCTCGTTCGTCTGGTGCTGGGACGGGCTGCTTGGTCCGGTCACGGCGGCCTACCTCACATGCTCGCGATCAGGCGCTCGACCCGCTCGTCGTACGCCCGGAACGGGTCCTTGCACAACACGGTGCGCTGTGCCTGGTCGTTGAGTTTCAGGTGTACCCAGTCGACAGTGAAGTCGCGCCGCTTCTCCTGGGCGTGGCGGATGAACTCGCCGCGCAGCCGCGCCCGGGTGGTCTGGGGCGGCGTCTCCTTCGCTTCGAAGATCTCGACGTCGGAGGCGACCCGGTCGATCGACTTCTTCCGCTCCAGGAGCGCATAGAGGCCCCGGTTGCGGCGCAGGTCGTGGTAGGCGAGGTCCATCTGGGCCACCCGGGGGTGGGAGAGCGCGAGGTCGTGGCGGGCCTGGTAGCGCTCGATGAGGCGCAGCTTGGTGACCCAGTCCACCTCACGCTCCACTCCGGACAGGTCGCCGGACTCGACCCCGGCGAGCACCCGCCCCCACAGGTCGATCACCCGCTTGGCGGTCAGGTCGGAGCCGCGGCGGTCGACGAACTCGCTGGCCCGGGCGAAGTACTCCTGCTGGATCTCGAGCGCGCTGCACTCCTTGCCGTTGACCAGTCGGATCTTGCGTCGACCGGTGACGTCGTGCGACACCTCGCGGATGGCCCGGATCGGGTTCTCCAGGGTGAGGTCGCGCATCGCGACGCCGGCCTCGATCATCCGCAGCACCAGATCGGCGCTGCCCACCTTGAGTAGGGTGGTGACCTCGTTCATGTTCGAGTCCCCGACGATGACGTGCAGCCGGCGGTAGCGCTCGGCGTCGGCGTGCGGCTCGTCGCGGGTGTTGATGATCGGCCGGGACCGGGTGGTGGCCGAGGAGACCCCCTCCCAGATGTGCTCGGCCCGCTGGGACAGGCAGTACACGGCGCCGCGCGGGGTCTGCAGGACCTTGCCGGCGCCGCAGATCAGCTGGCGGGTGACCAGGAACGGGATCAGGATGTCGGCCAGCCGGCCGAACTCGCCGTGCCGGGAGACCAGGTAGTTCTCGTGGCACCCGTAGGAGTTTCCAGCCGAGTCGGTGTTGTTCTTGAACAGGTAGATCTCGCCCGCGATGCCCTCGTCGTGCAGCCGCTTCTCGGCGTCGACGAGCAGCCCCTCGAGGATCCGCTCGCCGGCCCGGTCATGCACGACGACATCGGTGACCGAGTCGCATTCGGGCGTGGCGTACTCGGGATGCGAACCCACGTCGAGGTAGAGCCGGGCGCCATTGCGCAGGAAGACGTTGCTCGAGCGCCCCCACGAGACCACGCGGCGGAACAGGTACCGGGCCACCTCGTCCGGGGAGAGCCGGCGCTGACCCTTGTACGTGCACGTGACGCCGTACTCGGTCTCGAGCCCGAAGATGCGTCGGTCCATGAAAGAACAGTAGCCGGCAGGGGGATGGTCCGATACGCGCCGGCTCACACGGTGCGGGCGATGGTGACGAACTCGTTGTAGGTGAACGCACGGCCCCACCGGCGCGGGAACGGGAACGAGTACTGCCGCTCGATGCGCAGGCCAAGTTCGGTGGCGAGCTGGGCGGCCTCCTCGAAGCCCACGAACCGCACGTGGGTGGCGTCGCTGGCGTACCCACGCTCCTGCGGGGTGATGAAGACGACGCGGCCGGCCGGCCGGACGTAGGGCAGATAGCCGCCGATCACCGTGCGCGCCAGAGCCTCGTCCAGATGTTCGAGCAGGTGGGCGGCGAGCAGTCCGTCGAAGGCACCCGGCCGGGCGTGGCCGGAGTCGGCGAACTCGGCGGTGGTGTAGGCCCGCAGTCCCCGCTCGCGGCAGGCCGCCACCGAGGCCGGGTTGTGGTCGACCCCGACACCGCGACCGTCCAGGTGGCTGAGGTTGCGCCCGACACCGCAGCCGATGTCGAGAGTGTGGCCCAGGTCGAGGCGGCGAACATGCCAGCGGTACGGCGCCTGGGTGTCGAGCAGCCGCTTCCAGCGCGCGCCGCCGAGGCGCAGCAGGCGCGTCGTGTAGTCGGCCCCGGCCGTGGTGACCGGCGCTCGCGCGGGCACTGGTCCCGCTGGCGGCTCACCGGCCGGCATGGCTGGTGTCTCGTACACGCCGGCCACGCTACCGCCCAAGCCCACCCAGAGTGCTCGAGTCAACACGGATCGGAGTCATCCGACTAGGCATACATGGGATATGGCGTACATTTCGCACCTGTGACGGGTCCGCTTCGCCAGCTGGCCGGCGTCTTGCCGACCGGCACGCTGCGGGTCTCGGCCGGGCTGGCCGTGCTCGGCCTCGGCTCGTACCTGCATCTCGCCATCGCCGGCCACAGCCTGTCCCAGGCCCAGATGGCCGACCTGTCGGTGCTGTGGTCGATCGTCTACTCGATCGGCCTCGGCCTGTTCTTCCCGATCGAGCAGGAGGTCACCCGAACTGCGGCCGCCCGGCGGGTGGCCGGCCTCGGGGTGGCGCCGCTGGTGCGCCGCGGTTTTCTGGTCGCACTCGGCGTCTGCGCCGGCGTCGGCGCACTGCTCGCGGTCGGCGCGCCGGCGCTGGCCCACCGGCTGCTCGGTGGCGAGGCGGTGCTGGTCGTGGTCACCGGGGCGGCGATCGCGGCGATCGCGGTCTACAGCCCGGTCCGCGGGGTCACCGCGGGCACCGCCCGGTTCGACCTCTACGGTCGCCAGCTCGGCCTCGACGGGATCCTGCGAATCGTGCTCGCGGCCGGGCTCGCGCTGTGGGGCCCGCGGTCCGCGGCCGCCTTCGGTCTCATCCTCACCATCGCCCCGGCAGTGGCGACCCTGGCAGTGGCCCGGCCGGTCTGCCGCGCCAGCGCTCCCGGACCACCCAGCACCGGGCGAGAGCTGGGCTGGGCCGTCCTCCCGCTGATGGCCTCGATGCTGATCGGCCAGTTCGCGCTGAACTCGGCCGTTGTCGGCGCCCGCCTGGTCGCCCCGGGGCGGACGGCGCTCGCCGCCGCGCTGCTCGCCGCGCTCATCTTGATCCGCATCCCGGTCTTCGTCTTCGCCGCGCTGCAGGCCTCGCTGCTCTCCGGCCTGGCCGCCGCGGCCGCCGTCGGCGACGGTCCGAGAGTGCGTCGCCTGGTCCGCCACGCCGCCGCGGTGGTGAGCGTGCTCATGGTCGCGACCGGGGTTCCGGCGGTCGTCGTGGGCCCCTGGCTCACCCGGACGCTCTTCGCCGCGCCGGCCGGGCTGGGGCCGGCCGACTTCGCCATCCTCAGCGCGGCCACCTTCGCCTACCTGCTGGCGCTCGTCCTGGGGCAGGTCGCGATCGCCCTGCACCGCCACCGGGACCAGCTGGTCGCGTGGTTGAGCGGCGCGGCCGCCCTCGTCGTGATCACCGCGCTCCCCGGCGACGTGCGGCTGCGGGTGGAGCTTGCTTACGCCGGCGCCACCTGGGTGGTCGTCGGCGTGCTCGCGGCAGTACTGGTACTTCGCCCGGAACTAGGTACTTTGACCCGCTCGCCGCTGGCGGTCGATAAAGTCGCTGACTGACATGTCCGGTGACCCGAACGCCACCAGCCTGCCGCGCGTGGACGCGGTCGTGCTCTGCTGGCTCGCCGAGCCGCTGCTGCGCCAGTCGGTGCTGGCCCTGCTGGCCTCGGAGAAGGTCGACGTGCGGGTGACCCTCGTCGACAACGGCTGCACCACCGACGACGCGGAGTTCCTCGCCGGCGTGGCCGGCGTCCGCGTGCTGCGCCCCGGGCGCAACCTGGGCTTCTCCGGCGGCTGCAACGCGGGCGCGGCGATCGGCACCGCCGAGTACCTCGCGCTGATCAACGCGGACGCGGTGGTGGAGCCGGGCACGCTGGCCCGGCTGGTGGAGGAGCTGGAACGCCCGGATGTCGGCATCGCCGCCGGCAGCGTGCGGCTGGCCGACGATCCGGCGCTGCTCAACTCCCGCGGCAACGTGGTGCACGTGCTGGGACTGAGCTGGGTCGGCGGGTTCGGTGAGCGGGAGACCCGTACCGGGCCGACCGACACCCCCGGCGCCATGGGCGCGTGCCTGATGACCACTCGCCGCCATTGGGAGCAGCTGGGCGGTTTCTACCCGGGCTACTTCGCCTACCACGAGGACGCCGAGCTCTCCATCCGCACGTGGCAGCAGGGCCTTCGGGTGGTCAATGTGCCGGATGCGATCTGCGTGCACCAGTACGAGTTCGGCCGCAACCCGGCCAAGGCGTACCTGGTCGAGCGCAACCGCCTGCTCTTCGTGCTCACTGTGTGGAGCGGGCGGGCGCTGCTGCTGCTGGCCCCACCGCTGCTGGTGCTGGAGGCGTTCACCGTGCTCATCGCCGTCCGGCAGCGGTTCTTGCCGGCGAAGCTGCGCGGCTGGGCGTGGCTGTGGCGGCACCGTCGGGAGATCCGTGAGCGGCGGCGGGTGGTACGCGGGTCCGTGCTGGTCCCCGACCGCGACTGGATGCGGGTGCTCTCCGACCAGCTGGACACCCCGCTGATCGGGGTGCCCCCGGCCGTCCGGCGACCGCTCAACCGGCTGATGCACGGGTACTGGCGGGCCGTCTCCCGATGGGTGTAAAGCCAAGCCGGGGTTTGTCGAAGCTGGCCAGGACCCGCCGCCACCTGGGATAACGTGACCTCCGCAGCGCTCGGCCCCGCCTCGTTCGGGGCATCGCGTCGCTCCAGCGGGGGAGCCCTTCGTGTCCGACACCTGCCCATCGCAATTCCTTGACGTCGATGACCCGTTCGACGAAGCCGAACTCACCGTGGTCCTGCCCTGCCTGAACGAGGCGGAGACGTTGGCCGCCTGCGTGCAGAAGGCGGTCAAGTGCCTGGCCGACCTCGGGGTCGCCGGCGAGGTTCTGGTCAGCGACAACGGATCCACCGACGGCTCACAGGAGATCGCCACCGAGAACGGTGCCCGGGTGGTGCCGGCGCCGGTGCGCGGCTACGGCGGCGCGCTCATGGCCGGCATCCAGGCCGCCCGCGGGCGCTACGTCATCATGGCCGACTCGGACGACTCGTACGACCTGTCCAACCTCGCGCCGTTCCTGGAGAAGCTGCGCGAGGGCCACGACGTGGTGATGGGTAACCGGTTCCGGGGCGGCATCTCGCCGGGCGCCATGCCGGCGCTGCACCGCTACCTCGGCAACCCGGTACTCTCCTGGCTCGGGCGGCGGCTGTTCGGGCTGCGCGACGTCGGTGACTTCCACTGCGGCATCCGCGGTTTCGCCCGGGACCGGATCCTCGCCCTGGGCCCGTGCATGCCCGGCATGGAGTTCGCCTCCGAGCTGGTGGTCCGGGCCTCGCTCGCCGGCTACTCGATCACCGAGGTGCCGACCACCCTGCGCCCGGACGGGCGCAGCCGGCCGCCACACCTACGCACCTGGCGCGACGGTTGGCGGCATCTGCGCTTCCTGCTGGTCTTCTGCCCGCGCCGTACCCTGGTCCGCCCGGGGGCGGCGCTCACCGCCGTCGGCGGCCTCGGCACGATCGCGTTGGTGGCCGCCCCGGTACGACTGGGCGGGGTCACGCTCGACGTCAACGCCCTCGTCTACGCCTGCCTGGCCGTCCTCGTCGGCACCCAGCTGCTGCTCTTCGGCGGCTTCGCCGAGGTGTACGGGCGGCACGAGGGCATCGTGGCCCAGCGGCGGCTGCTGACCTGGACCCGGATCCTGCGCCTGGAGGTGTGCGCGGCGGTCGGGCTGGGGCTGATCGCCGTCGGGGTCGTCGGCACGCTGCTCGCGTTCCGTGCCTGGAGCACGGCCGGCTTCGGCCCGCAGGACGCGCGGGCCGCGATCCGGGTCGTACTGCCCTCGGCGACCGCGATCGCGACCGGCGTACTGGTCATCTTCTCCGGACTCTTCGCCAGCCTGCTCACACTGCGCGGCAACCGGACGGCGATGTGGCAGCCCCCATCCGAGGCGCCCGCCACGCCGCCCCCGCCCCCCGCGGCGCCCGCTGCGAGTGCGGCGCCCGCTACGAGTGCTGCGAGCGTTAGCAAGGGCACCCTGATAACGGATTCTGTCGAATAGGGTGCCCCTGCAAACAAGCGGCAGGTGGGCGATCACCGGTGCATCGCGAGACAGGCCTCGTAGGTTGGTAGCTCGCCGCGTGCCTCCAGCTGGGCCAGGGTGGGTGCGCCGGCGTCCTTCTCCGAGAGCACCGGAGCCGCCACCGGCCAGGCGATGGCGACCTGCGGGTCCAGCGGCGTCATCACCCGCTCCCGGGCAGCGTCGAAGGTCCGGCTGCACAGGTAGGTGATGGTGGCGTCCTCGGTCAGGGCGCAGAAGGCGTGGCCCAGTCCCTCGCCGAAGTACACCGCTCGCCGGTCGACGTCGTCGAGCAGGGTGCCTGACCACCGACCGTACGTGGGTGACCCGACCCGCATGTCGACGATCACGTCGAAGACCCGGCCGCGGACGCAGGTGACGTACTTCGCCTGCCCCGGAGGCACATCGGTCACGTGGCAGCCGCGGATCACACCGGCCGCCGAGGTGGACAGGTTCGCCTGCACCCACTGCAGTTCGTGGCCCAGATGCGCGACGAGCTGATCCGCCCGGTACCACTCCAGGAACGATCCGCGCGGGTCGGCGTAGGTCACCGGCACGACCTCGTACGCCCCGCCGATCTCCAGTGGCGTGACCTTCATCGGCCCGAGCGGCTCAGCTGGCCCGGCGGTCCGCCCACAGCGGATTGCGCTGGGTCCAGTCGATCAGCGTGCGCAGGGACTCCTCCAGCGGGACCGGCATGGTCCAGCCGACCTCGGCCAGCTTCGTGCCGTCCAGTGCGTAACGCAGGTCATGCCCGGGCCGGGAGGAGTGGAAGTCGACCAGCCGGTAGCGCAGCTCGCGGTCGAGCATCTTCGCGATCAGCTGGGCCATCTCCAGGTTGTCGACCTCGCGCTCGCCCACGATGTGGTACTTGTCGGGGCGGTCGGCGCCGGCCGAGTACATCGACACGTTGCCCCGGCGCAGCAGGAAGAGCACCGCGTCGGCCATGTTGCGGGCGTGCAGGTAGAAGCGCGAGCCCACCTTGCCGTCGGCCGAGGCGTGGATCGGCACCTCCTCGCCCCGCATGATCTTCTGGATCGTCATCGGCACGAACTTTTCCGGGTCCTGGGTCTCGCCGATGAGGTTCATGCAGTTGGTAATGATCACCGGCACCTCGTACGTGCGCCAGTAGCTGATCGCGATCGCCTCCTGGGCGGCCTTGGAGGCGCTGTACGGGTTGGACGGGATCACCGCGTCCCACTCGACGTGGGCGTAGCCCTCCGGCGCCGGGCCGTACACCTCGTCGGTGCTGATCTGGAGGAACGCCTTCGGCTGGGCCACCCGGGCGTACTCGAGCAGATTCAGCGCCACGTCGACGTTGTTCTTGATGAACGTGACCGGATCGGTGATCGAGCGGTCGACGTGCGAGTCGGAGGCGTAGTTGACGATGTAGTCGATCGGCCCGAACTTGGTCACGGTGGTGTCGTTGATGCGGGCCGAGAGGTCGCACTTCACCACGGTCACCCGCGACCACCACTCGTCGTGGTCGACCGCCGTGGTGATCCGCTCGGGCAGGCCCTTGTGCTCGAAGCTGACCGGGCAGACCACGTCCCAGTCGGTGTTGACCATGAGATGCCGCAGGCAGTGCGAGCCGAGGAAGCCGGCGGCTCCGGTCAACAGGACTCTCATCCGACGTACTCCCTCGGGTATGGCCGATCACGCTGCGGCGGTCAGTCTAGCCAGAGCCTTTCCGCAGCCGGGACGCCTTGACCGGCAACTGTCGGCCTTTGCACACTTCCGGGCGCCCCGCGGCCGATGTCCCGGCGCCCGGGCGACGCGCTAGCATGCCCCCCGATGAACCTCACCGTAGGCCTGTTGACCAGCAACTGTGCCCAGTTCCTCCCAGATCAGCTGGCCAGCCTGGCGGCCGGCTGCGCGGGCGTTGACCGGTGGCGGCTGGTCATCGCCGACAGCGGCTCCACCGACGCCACCCTGGCCATCGCCGCCGACCTGGCGCCGCAGGCGAGCGTGGTCGTGCTCGCCGGCAACCCCGGCTTCGCCGCCCAGTGCAATGCGGTGGCCGCCGCCGACCCGCTCTCCGACGCCATTATGATCATGAGTCGGACCACCCGGCTACAGCCCGGCTGCGCGGCCGCGCTGCTCGCCGAGCTGGCCGACCCACTCGTCGGGATCGCGGTTCCCCGGTTGCACACCGGCGACTCATACGGCGGGACACCGGGGCTGCGGCCGTCGCTGCGCCGCCGGTCGACCCTGTTGCGCGGCTGGGCCGAGGCGCTGCTTGGCGGCCGCGCCACCCGCCGCCACCCGGCGCTCACCGAGACCGTGGCCGACCCGGCGACCTACACCGCGACCACTCCGTTCGACTGGGCGACCGGTGGCGTGACCATGTTCAGCCGCGACTGCCACACCAAGCTCGGCGGCTGGGACGAGACGTTCTTCCTCTACTCCGAGGAGACCGACTACGAGCTGCGCGCCGCCGACCTGGGGTACGACGTGCGCTTCGTCCCCGACGCCCACGCCACCCATGTCGGCGGCGAATCCCAGGTACGGCCGGAGTTCTGGGCTCACCTGGTCGCCAACCGGGTGCGGCTCTACGGCAAGCGCCACCGCCGCCCGGCGGCGGTGGCGTACTGGCTGGCGACCGCGACCGGAGAGGTGCTGCGGCTGCGTTCCCGGTCGGCAACCCGGCGGGCCGCGCTGGCGAAGCTGGTCCGCGAAGGTGCCGCCCTCACCGCCGGCCGCCCCGCGCGCAAGCCTTCCGGCTACTGACCGCCGATCTAGGGCTTAAGCACATGCTTCGATCTCTGATCGTGAGCGTAAGCCCTAGATCAACGGGAATCGGAGGCGCTGCCCTCGCCTGCCGCCGCCGGGCCGCTCTCGTTCCCGGCTGAGGCTGGGCCGCTCTCGTTCCCGGCTGAGGCTGGGTCGCTCTCGTTCCCGGCCGCCTCCGGGCCCGACCGCTCGGCCGCCGGGTCGGGGCTGCTAACCGACGGCTTCGGTGACACCGCGGCCGCATCGGCCGGGGGCGGCGGCTGCGGCGCTGGCACGCTGGCGAGCAGGGCGTCCAGCGCGGCGCCGGTCACCCGCCGGAAGACACGCCCCGGGCGACCCCGGTCGAGCACCGCGACCTCAAGTTGCGAGCCGTTGACCTGCCGCGGAGCCCCGCCTTCCCCGCCGACGCTGGCCAGCGCCTGCACCGCGAGGCCGAGCGCCTCGGCGAGGGTGATGTCGTCGTGGTAGCCCTGCTTGAGCACGTTCGAAATCGCCTCGGCCTGCCCGCCCATGGCCACGTAGCCGTGCTCGTCGCCGACCGAGCCGTCGTAGGTGATGCGGTAGAGCTCGTCCTCGAGCACCGACGCGCGCACCTCGGCGACGCAGATCTCGACCTCGAACGGCTTCTGCTGTTCGGTGAAGATGGCCCCGAGCGTCTGCGCGTACGCGTTCGCCAGCGACCGGGCGTTGACGTCGCGCCGGTCGTATGAGTAGCCGCGCAGGTCGGCCATGCGAACGCCGGCGGAGCGCAGGTTCTCAAACTCGTTGTAGCGGCCGACCGCGGCGAACCCGATCCGGTCGTAGATCTCGCTGACCTTGCGGAGCGAGGTGATGTTCTCGGCGACGAACAGCACGCCGTCGGTGTTGGAGAGCACGATCGCGCTCCGCCCGCGGGAGATGCCTTTACGGGCGTACTCCGAGCGATCGCGCATGATCTGCTCAGGCGACGCGTAGAACGGCATGGTCACGGCGGCTGCTCCTCCTTCGTCGGCGGGCTCAGGTCAGGGCGCGGTGTCGCGCGTCAGCGGTACGGGCGCGGGCCGGTCAGCCGCCGGGGTTGGCGGTGCGGGCGTCGACCACGGCCTGCGCGACCGACGCCGCCTCGGCATCGCTGATCCGCGCGGTGCCGGCCGCGGTCGCGGTCAGCACCACCGGGAAGATCTTGCGCACCAGGTCCGGGCCGCCGGTGGCGGTGTCGTCGTCGGCCGCGTCGTAGAGCGCGTCCACGGCGAGCCGGACCGCATCCTGTGTGGACAGACCGGGCCGGTACCGCTTCTTCAGCGCGGCCTTGGCGAACAGCGAGCCGGAGCCGATCCCATCGAAGCCGGTCTCCTCATACACGCCACCGGCGATGTCGAAGCTGAAGATCCGCCCGGCCCGCTGGGGGTCCTTCGCATCCAGGTCGAACCCGGCGAAGAGCGGGATGACGGCGAGGCCCTGCATCGCGGCACCAAGGTTGTTGCGGATCATCGTGGCGAGCCGGTTCGCCTTGCCGTCGAGGGAGAGCATCGATCCCTCGATCTTCTCGAAGTGCTCGAGCTCCACCTGGAACAGCCGGACCATCTCGATGCCGACCCCCGCCGTACCGGCGATGCCGATGACCGAGTACGCGTCCGCGGAGTGCACCTTCTCGATGTCGCGGCTGGCGATGAGGTTGCCCATGGTGGCCCGCCGGTCGCCGGCCATCACCACGCCCTCGGCGGTGGCGATCGCGACGATCGTGGTGGCGTGCGGAGCGAGGTCGGTCGCGACGCCGTGCGGCACGCTGCGCCGGCCCGGCAGCAGCTCGGGCGCGACCTGCCCGAGGAAGTCGGTGAACGACGAGGTGCCCGCGTTGGTGAACACCGCCGGGATGCGCCCCGATGGATCAGAACCCGCCACTGGTGCCCTCTCTGCTAGGTGGTGGCTCCAACCTAGTCGATCCCGCTCGTGCCGCTGTCCGCCCACCCGGGGCTACCCGGGGCGGACGGCTACTGACCACCCTTCTGGACGTATCCGCGCACGAACTCCTCGGCGTTCTCCTCCAGCACCGAGTCGATTTCGTCCAGCAGATCGTCGACATCCTCGGTCAACTCGGCATGCCGCTCGATGACCTCGGCGTTCGCCTCGGGCGCGGGCGCCTCGTCGACTTCCTCGTCCCGGCGCGACTTGCCCGCGTGCGACTGGCCCCCGGTGTCACGGGTAGACATGAGCCGTCCTCCTCGCTGCTCCGCCACGCCCGCGGCGCGACGTCTTACTGGTTGCCAACGTAGCGCGCCGCCGCGACGTTACCCGCCGCGCAGCGGCCCGACGCTGGCACCGGCGCCCAGCTCAGCCGCCAGTCAGCACCTCCAGCAGGTCCTTGGCGGTGGCACACCGGTCGAACAGCTCCCCCACGTGCTTACGGGTGCCCCGCTCGGGCTCCATCATCGGCACCCGGACCAGGGACTCCCGCCCGACATCGAAAATCACCGAGTCCCAGCTGGCGGCGACCACCTCGGCCGCGTACTTGGCCAGGCAGCGACCCCGGAAGTAGGCCCGGGTGTCCTCCGGAGGGTCGGTCATTGCCGTGGTGACCTGCTCGTCGGTGAGCAGCCGCTGCATCGAGCCGCGGGCGACGAGGCGGTGGTAGAGCCCCTTCTCCGGCCGGACGTCGGCGTACTGGAGATCGACCAGGTGCAGCTTGGGCGACGCCCAGCCGAGCGACTCCCGCTCGCGGTATCCCTCGATCAGGCGCAGCTTCGCCACCCAGTCCAGCTCGGTGGCGCAGAGCATGATGTCGCGACCGAGCCGGTCGAGCACACTCTCCCAGCGGGTCAGGATGTCGTCGGTCATCTCGTCCGAGCCGTTGGCGGCCACGAACGCCCGGGCCCGCTCCAGATACGCCCATTGCAGGTCGAGCGCGGTCAGCCGGCGACCGTCGCGCAGCCGCACCAGGTGCGCCAAACCCGGGTCGTGGCTGACCGCCTTGAGCTCGGCCACCGGATCGGCGATGGCGAGGTCGGGGCTGAGCGCCTTCGCCTCGATCATCGCCAGCACGAGTGAGGTCGTGCCCAGCTTGAGATAGGTCGAGATCTCGGAGAGGTTGGCGTCGCCGATGATGACGTGCAGCCGCCGGTACTTGTCGGCGTCGGCGTGGGGCTCGTCGCGGGTGTTGATGATCGGCCGCTTCAGGGTGGTCTCGAGGCCCACCTCGACCTCGAAGAAGTCGGCCCGCTGGGATATCTGGTAGCCGGCCTGCGCGCCGTCCTGGCCGATGCTGACCCGGCCGGCGCCGCACACGATCTGCCGGGTCACGAAGAACGGGGTCAGATGGGTGACGATGTCGGAGAAGGCGGTCTGGCGGCGCATCAGGTAGTTCTCGTGGGCGCCGTAGCTCACGCCCTTGCTGTCGGTGTTGTTCTTGTAGAGGTGGATGGCGCCGACCGTGGGTACGGTGGCCGCCCGCCGGGCCGCCTCGGCCATCACCCGCTCGCCCGCCTTGTCCCACAGCACGGCGTCGTACGGGTTGGTCACCTCGGGGGTGGAGTACTCGGGGTGGGCGTGGTCAACGTAGAGCCGGGCTCCGTTGGTCAAGATCACGTTGGCCAGACCCAGGTCCTCGTCGGCCAGCGCCTCCGCCGGGTCGTAGAGCGCACCGGAGTAGGTGAAGCCGCGGGCGTCGCGCAGCGGCGACTCCTCCTCGTAGTCCCAACGGGCCCGGCCGCCGCGGGTCAGCTCGGGGCGGGCGCCGTACGCGTTGACCACCTGGGAGGAGGTGACCATGGGGTTCGCCGCGGGCTGGCCCGGCACCGAGATGCCGTACTCGACCTCCGTCCCCATCACCCGCCGCACGCTCATGACCCCGCCTCGCTGCGCTCACCGGCGCCATGAGGCTCGACCGCGCTGAGCCCAATGATTCGCTCGCTGCGCTCGCTCATGACCCCGCCTCGCTGCGCTCACCGGCGCCATGAGGCTCGACCGCGCTGAGCCCAATGATTCGCTCGCTGCGCTCGCTCATGACCCCGCCTCGCTCATGACCCCGCCTCGCTGCACCCGCTCATGCCAACTCCACCTTCGCCTCAGCCGATCCGGTCGCCGAGCCCTCATCGAGCCTAAACCGCCCGGACGCCGATCGGCCGGCGAGCGCGCGGCCCGACCCGCCCCGGCCGCCCACTGTGGCCGGCCGGCCCGGTCCTACTCGCGGCCTACAGGTACTGGCCGGTGTTGCTGACGGTGTCGATGGCGCGTCCCGACTCGGTGCCCTTGCCGCCGGAGACGAGCGTGCGGATGTAGACGATGCGCTCGCCCTTCTTGCCGGAGATGCGCGCCCAGTCGTCGGGGTTGGTGGTGTTGGGCAGGTCCTCGTTCTCGCGGAACTCGTCCACGCAGGCGTCGAGCAGGTGCTGCAGCCGTACCCCCTTGCGGTCGGTGGCGAGAAACTCCTTGATCGCCATCTTCTTCCCGCGGTCGACGATGTTCTGGATCATGGCGCCGGAGTTGAAGTCCTTGAAGTAGAGGACCTCCTTGTCGCCGTTGGCGTAGGTCACCTCCAGGAACCGGTTCTCCTCCGACTCGGAGTACATCCGCAGCACCACCGCCTCGATCATGGCCGCCACGCACTGCTCCGCGGAGCCGCCGTGCTCGGCCAGGTCGTCGGCGTGCAGGGGCAGGCCGGCGAGGATGTACTTGCTGAAGATGTCCTTCGCCGCCTCGGCGTCCGGCCGCTCAATCTTGATCTTCACGTCGAGCCGACCCGGCCGTAGGATCGCCGGGTCGATCATGTCCTCACGGTTGGAGGCGCCGATGACGATGACGTTCTCCAGCCCCTCCACGCCGTCGATCTCACTCAGCAGCTGCGGCACGATCGTGTTCTCGACATCCGACGAGACGCCGGACCCGCGGGTACGGAAGACCGAGTCCATCTCGTCGAAGAAGACGATGACCGGCGTACCCTCGCTCGCCTTCTCCCGGGCCCGCTGAAAGATCAACCGGATGTGCCGCTCGGTCTCACCGACGTACTTGTTGAGCAGTTCGGGACCCTTGATGTTGAGGAAGTAGCTGGTCTTCTTCTCCGCGCCCTCGCGCTCGCCCATCTTCTTGGCCAGCGAGTTCGCCACCGCCTTGGCGATCAGCGTCTTGCCACAGCCGGGCGGGCCGTAGAGCAGCACCCCCTTGGGCGGGCGCAGCTGGTGCTCCCGGAACAGGTCCGCGTGCAGGAACGGCAGCTCGACCGCGTCCCGGATCTGCTCGATCTGGCGGTCCAGGCCCCCAATGTCGGTGTAGTCGATGTCGGGCACCTCCTCCAGCACGAGCTCCTCGACCTCGCTCTTGGGGATCCGCTCGTACGCATACGCCGACCGCGGCTCGATGAGCAGGGAGTCGCCGGCGCGCAGCACGCTGCCCATGAGGGTGTCGGCGAGGTGGACCACCCGCTCCTCGTCGGCGTGCGAGATCACCAGAGCGCGGTCAGGCAGCCCACCCTCCAGGTTCTCCAGCACCTCCTTGAGCATCACGACCTCGCCGGCCCGCTCGAAGCCGAGCGCGTCCACGATGTTGAGGGCGTCGTTGAGCAGGACCTCCTGGCCCCGGCGCAGGGTGTCGAGCTCGACCGCCGGCGAGACCGCGACCCGCAGCTTGCGGCCACCGGTGAAGACGTCTACGGTGCCGTCCTCGTGCCGGGACAGGAACACGCCGTACCCGCTGGGCGGTTGGGCGAGCCGGTCGACCTCCTCCTTGAGCGTGACGATCTGGGCCCGGGCCTCCTTCAGGGTGGCCACGAGCCGCTCGTTGTTCTCGGTCAGGCGGGCGAGTTGGGCCTGGGTCGCGGCGAGGCGCTCCTCGAGCTGGCGCAGATGGCGCGGGCTCTCGGTCAGCTTGCGGCGGACCAGGGCGAGCTCCTCCTGGAGGAACGAAACCTGCGTGGAGAGATCGTGGGCCTCCCTTTCCCAGCGTGCGGCTCGCGCGTCCGCGTCCTCACTACGTGCCACGTCCCACCTCCCCGGGGGATCTACCCAGTCATCGTGCGGGCGAACGCACGACGCGGGGCGGATGCTTGTTCCTGTATAAACACTAACGGTTCACCGCGACGGTTTCCCCTACCCAACGTCTGCGTTCACGAGGTCGTTATCGGCACTATCGGTGCCTGCGGTACCTTGGCTGGCGTGGGTGACGAGCCGGTCCGGGTCTGGGTCGACCAGGACCTCTGTACCGGCGACGGCCTCTGTGTCCAGTACGCGCCGGAGGTGTTCGAGTTCGACGTCGACGGGTTGGCGTACGTCAAGAACGACGACGGCGAGCTGCTGCTCGCCCCGGCCAGCCGGGCCGACGTACCCGCGCATCGGCGGCTGGATGTGATCGACGCCGCACTGGAGTGTCCGGGCGACTGCATCCACGTGGTGCGCGCCAACGACGGCGTGGAGATTGCCGGGCCGCACGTCGGCAGTTGAACACGCGCACTCGAACGCCGGCCGGCCCTACAACGGCCGGCCCACGAGTGAGGCGATGATCCGGGCAAAGTCCTCAAGCCGCGCTATCTGTCCCATGCCACCGTCGTCGAGAGTCTTCACGAAGCGCAGGGCATCCTGGCGGATGGCCGGTCCCCGATCGTCGCCGGCAGGGCTGATATTACCGTCGTCGAACGAGGTGAGGAGCACGTACACGTCGACGGCGTCCACCCGGATCGAGCCGTCGCCCACGCGCTGCAGCCGCCGGCGGGTGCCGACCTCGGCCACCATCGACAGCGGCAGCACCCGGATGGACGAGGTCATCGAGCCCGCGGGGCCCTCCCCCGGGGCCACGTCCTCGCCGTGCCACAGCACCAGCCGGCTGCCGTCGCACACGGCGACCTCCTGCCAGACGCCGTTCACCTCGTTGACGAACCGCTCGAGGGTGAAACAGAGCACCCCGGCGCCGGCCAGCACCCCCAGCAACGCCTCCAGGGCCAGGTCCGGGTCGCGCAGGTACGCCCGCGCGGCCGAGTCGAGGTCGGGGTAGGGCGACCAGTCCGGAAAGACGGCCGGCAGGTCACCAGAGAAGCCGGGCAGGCTCATCGCGGCACCGACTCGGTCGACCGCTGGCGGTCGTAGGCCTCGCGGCCCTTGCTCGGCTTGCGCCGCCGCGGTGGCGCGATCACCCCGGGCGCCAGCCGGCGCGCGCTGATCAAAAACGCCGTATGAGCGATCATGCGATGGTCCGGCCGCACCGCCAAGCCGTCCGCGTGCCAATCGCGTACCAAGCTCTCCCAGGCCCGCGGCTCGGTGTAGCCGCCACGCGCCCGCAACGCTTCGACCAGCTCAGACAGTTGCGGCGTCGTGGCCACATAGCCGATGAACACACCGCCGGGCACGAGCGCCCGGTCGACAACGGAGAGCACCTCCCAGGGCGCGAGAAGGTCGAGGATGATCCGATCGAATCCGGTCTCGGCGCACTCGGCGACATCACCGACATGCAACGTCCACCCCTTCGGGGCGCCCCCGAAGAAGGCGTCCACGTTGCGCTGGGCGATCTCGGCGAAGTCCGGGCGTACCTCGTAGGAGTGCACCTCCCCGTCGCTGCCGACGGCCCGCAGCAGCGAGCAGGTCAGGGCGCCCGAGCCGGCGCCCGCCTCGAGCACCCTGGCCCTCGGGAACACGTCGCCGCTGGCCACGATCTGAGCCGCGTCCTTGGGGTAGATGATCTGCGCCCCGCGCGGCATGGAGAGCACGTAGTCACCCAGCAGTGGGCGTAGCGCCAGATAGGGGGTGCCGCCGGTGGAGCTGACCACGCTACCGTCGGGGCGCCCGAGCAGGTCGTCATGGGGCAGGGCGCCGCGGTGGGTGTGAAACACCCCGCCGGGTTCGAGAACGATCGTGTGCAGGCGCCCCTTGGGGTCGGTGAGCTGGACCCGGTCACCGGCCGAAAAGGTCGTCGTTCTGGTCACGAATCCCTCTCAGTCACCAGTCCCCGTGCCGCTCACGAGCCCAGCACCCGGGCCAGGTCGTCGGTACGCAGCACGCCGACCACGTCCTCGCCCGAGACGACCAGGTAGTTCGGGGCGGGGTGGGCCTGAACCGCGGCCACCACCGCCTCGCCCGGCAGATCCACGGCGAGGCTCCGGCCGGGCTCCAGGGTGCGGGCGACCGACTCTACCGGTACCCAAGGTCGACGCTCGACCGGCACCCGGGCGGCCGACCGCTCGTGCACCAGGGCGACCAGCCGGCCGCTCGTGTCCGTGACCGCCAACGCGGCGCCCGGTCGCCCGGCCTCGCTCAGCCGGCGGATCGCCTCGGCCAGTGGGGTACCGCTGGCGACCGCGAAGACCGGCCGGGCGAGCTGACGCAGGTTGATCTTCGGCAGCCGGGCGGCGAGGCGGCCCTGCATGATGGCGGCGGTGGCGCCCTGCCAGACCACCAGCGCGACGAAACCGGCCACCACCACGCTCAGGTAGGACAGCGCCCCGGCCGAGGCGAAGAGCACCACGACCGCGAAGGTCGCGGTGGCGACCACCCGGCCGACCCAGCCGGCCGCCTGGGTGCCCACGTTGCGGTCGCCGGTCGCGGCCCACACCAGGGCGCGCAGCGCGCGCCCACCGTCCAGGGGCAGTCCGGGCAGGATGTTGAAGACGGCCACGATCGCGTTGCTCCAGGCCAGTTGGAAGGCGAGCTCGGCGAAGATGGTGTGCGGCGGCACGATCCGCAGCAGGCCGAAGCCGAGCGCGCCGAGGACCGCCGAGATGATCGGACCGACGAGCGAGACCACCGCATCGGCGCGGGCATGCGGACTGTCCCCTTCGAGTTCGGTGTAGCCACCGAGCAGTTCCAGCGTGATGGCCCGCACTCCGATGCCGTAGTGGCGGGCCGCCACCGCATGCCCGAGCTCGTGCAGCAGGACCGAGAGCAGCAGGCACAACACGAAACCGGTGGCCAACGCGTACCCGGCCGCCGGCAGGCTCTGCGGGGAGAGCAGGCGGCCGGCCGCCGGTCCGTAGCCGACCACGATGACCGCCGCGAGCAGCAGATAGGACGAGTGCAAGTAGATCGGAATCCCGCGCACCCGACCCAGTCGCAGCTGATAGCGCCGCGGCCGCCCACCCGCCGGCGGTGCGGCCGCTGGCCTGGGATCGGACCCGTCGGCGCTCATTGCCTCGATGGTAGGCCGCGAACTGCCGGCCGGCCGTCATCCTGCCGGCTGCCCGTGGCGACCACGCGGCTACCGGGTTTCGTCGCCCCCGTGCCCTAGCCTTCAGGCATGTCGGTCGAGACCTCCGCAGAGACCATCGGCGATGCTCAACGATCGCACCTTCCCTCGCTCTCCCCGTCCCGGGCCGCCGACTTCAAGACCTGTCCGTTGCTGTACCGGTTTCGCACCATCGACCGCATTCCCGAGCCACCCACGACGGACCAGGCGCGCGGCACTCTCGTGCATGCCGTGCTGGAGCGCCTCTTCGACCTGCCGGCGAACGAACGCACCAAGCAACAGGCGGCCGGCCTGGTCGCCCCGCAATGGGACCGGCTGCAGGCCGAGCAACCGTTGCTGCACGAGCTGTTCGAGCTCGCCGACGCCCAGACGCAGTTTCTCGAGGACACCATCGGCCTTCTCGACGGGTACTTCGCCGTCGAGGATCCGCGCCGGCTCGAGCCGGCGCAGCGCGAGTGCCTCGTCGAGGCGGTCGTCGATGACACGCTGCTCATCCGTGGTTACATCGACCGGCTCGACGTCTCCGCCACCGGTGAGCTGCGCGTGGTCGACTACAAGACCGGCGGGGCGCCGCGGGAGGCGTTCGAGGCCCGGGCCCTGTTCCAGCTGAAGTTCTACGCCCTGGTGCTGTGGCGCACCCGCGGCGTGGTTCCCAAGGCGCTGCGGCTGCTCTATCTCAAGGACGCCGAGGCCTGTGACTACACGCCCGATCTGGACGAGCTCGGCCGCTTCGAGCGCAACCTGGTCGCCCTGTGGCGCGCCATCGAGAAGGCCACCGACACCCGCGACTTCCGGCCCAGGCCCAGCCGGTTGTGCGGATGGTGCAGCCACCAGAGCCGGTGCCCCGCGTACGGGGGCACCCCACCGCCGTTCCCGGAGCCGGTGCCGGCACCGCAGGCCGACGTGGAACAGTTGGTGGCGGTCGAGCAGGACTGAACCCGGCCGACGACCCTGAGCCAGCTCGGGAATGCCCCCCAGCGGCTTTTCCGGGTTGGACTCCGCGGCATCACGGAGGTGCCGGTTGGACACCGCCGGCCACCATGGATGCGACGCGACGGACGACGTAGAGGGGTTTGACCGTGCCGACAGAGGTTGCCACCGGTGCGCGGGCCGCGGCCCGCGCCGTGGGTTTGTGGAAGGTGTACGGATCGGGCGAGGCCGAGGTGATCGCGCTGCGCGGGGTCGACCTCGAACTCGGCGACGCCCAGTTCACTGCGATCATGGGGCCATCCGGCTCGGGCAAGTCCACCCTCATGCATTGCCTCGCCGGTCTCGACTCGGTCACCCGCGGCGAGGTCTACATCGGTGACGAGCAGATCACCAAGCTGGGCGACACCGGCCTGACCCGGCTGCGCCGGGACAAGGTGGGGTTCGTGTTCCAGCAGTACAACCTGCTGCCGACGCTCACCGCTGAGGAGAACATCCTGCTCCCGCTGGCGATCGCGGGCCGCAAGCCCGACCAGGAATGGTTCGACCGGGTCATCGACGCGATCGAGTTGCGCGACCGGCTCAGCCACAAGCCGGCCCACCTCTCCGGCGGACAGCAGCAGCGGGTGGCGTGCGCCCGCGCCATGGTGACGAAGCCGGCGGTCATCTTCGCCGATGAGCCCACCGGCAACCTGGACTCGCACGCGGGCGCCGAGGTCCTCGGCTTCCTGCGCGACTCGGTGACCCAGTTCGGGCAGACGATCGTGATGGTGACCCACGACCCGAACGCGGCCTCGCACGCCGACCGGGTCGTCTTTCTCGGCGACGGCCGGGTGGTGGCGGAGCTGCCCAAGCCCACTCCGGAAGCAATCCTGGACCTCATGAAGCGCCTCGACACGGCGGCGGGCGAGCACTGATGCTGCGCGCCACCTTCAAGAGCCTGCTCTCCCGCAAACTGCGCCTGATCCTGTCCGGGCTCGCGGTCGTGCTCGGTGTGATGTTCGTCTCCGGTGCGTTCGTGCTGACCGACACGCTGGGCCGCTCGTTCACCCAGCTCTTCGCCGGCATCTTCGCCAACGTTGACGTGCAGGTGACGGCGAAGCCGAAGCTGCCGGCGGGCGCGTTCGGTGATGACGAACGGACGACCGCCACCATTCCGGCTGCCACTGTGGACACCATCCGGGCGGTGCCCGGTGTCGCCGGTACGACCGCCGGCGTCATCGTCGACGGCGCGCGCACGATCGGGACCAACGGCAAGGTGGTGAGCTCGGTCGGGCCGCCGCGCTTCGGTGCCGACTGGCCGTCGCAAAGCTCCAACGTGGAGCTTCGGCAGGGCCATGGCCCGACCGCCGACGACGAGATCGCGGTCAACGCCGCGCTCGCCCGCGACGCCGGTGTCAAGATCGGCGACCGGGTCGGCGTGCTCACCAACCAGCCGGGTCGGCACACCTTCACCCTGGTCGGTATCTTCGGCTACCCCGGCGGCAAGGACTCGCTGGGTGGGGCTCAGGTGGTCACGTTCACGGTGCCGGTCGCCCAGGAGCAGATGCTGCTGCAGCGCGACATGTACTCCCAGGTCGACGTGAAGGCGGCGGCCGGCGTATCCGATGACACCCTGCGCGACCGGGTCGCCGCCACGGTGGGCGGCGACTACCTGGTGAAGACCGGCCAGCAGCTCACCGACGAGCAGACCCAGGCGTTCACCACCGTGTTGAAGTTCTTCAACTACATCCTCATCGGATTCGCCGCGGTGGCGCTGTTCGTCGCCATCTTCCTGATCCTGAACACGTTCTCCATCATCGTTGCCCAGCGCACCCGCGAGCTCGCGCTCATGCGTGCCCTCGGTGCCGGCCGCCGGCAGGTCATCGGCTCGGTCCTGATCGAGGCGGCCGTCATCGGCCTGTTCGCAGCGGTGGTGGGGCTGGGGTTGGGCGTCGGCGTCGGTGCGGCGCTGGCCAAGCTGTTCACCAGCTTCAGTGGCGGGCTCGCGCTGGCCGGCATCGGCCTGCCCGTGGCCGCGGTCGTCAGCGCGTTCGCCGTCGGCATCGGGATCACCGTGCTGGCAGCGCTGATCCCGGCTCTGCGGGCGTCGCGGATCGCCCCGGTGGCCGCCATGCGGGACGCCGTCACCGCGGACAAACCCCTGACCAGGCTCACGGTCACCGGCGGCGTGGTATTCGCCGTCGGCGCCGGCCTGCTCGGCCTCGGCCTGGCCGGCGCGGCCGGCGACCAGACACTCTGGTCCATCCTGGGCGGGGTGCTGCTGGCGTTCATCGGCACGGCTCTGCTCACCCCGCTCTTCGCCCGGCCGGTCGCCGGCGTCATCGGGCGCCTCTTCGCGTGGTCGGTGCCGGGCCAGCTGGGCCGGCTCAACGCCGGTCGCAACCCGCGCCGTACGGCGATCACCGCCGCCGCCCTCATGGTCGGCATCGCGTTGATCACAGGGATCAACACAATCATCACCTCGGCCAAGCAGAGCGTCACCCGGGTTGCCGACCAGCAGGCGCACGTCGACCTCATCATCGGCAGCGAAGACCCGCGGGCCACCTTCGACCCGGCGGTGCTGGCCCAGACATCCACTATGGACGGCGTACAGGCGGTCACCGGGCTCTACCAGGACGTGGCCGCGGTCAATGGCGACACCACATTCGTCGGGGCGTTCAGCGACATGTCGGTCGTGCCGGCGATGTTCTCGCTCACCCCGGCGGCCGGGTCGATCGCCTCGGTCAAGGACGGGCAGACCGTCGTCGACGCCAAGACCGCCTCGGACAAGAACCTGCACGTCGGCAGCGCGGTCACGGTCCAGCTCGTCCGCGGCGACCCGCTCACCCTGACCGTCTCCGGCATCTACGCCAAGAGCGACCTGATCAGCGGATTCATGGTGCCGATCTCGGCCGCCAGGAGTTTCCACGAGGCCGCGCCCAGCATCGGCTTCATCCAGGTACGCCCCGGTACCTCGGTCACCGCGGTCAAGTCCCAGGTGGACACTCTGCTCAAGGACAGCCCCGAGGTCAACGTCGGCGACCGCAGCGAGTACCTCGCGCAGCAGACCTCGTCGGCCGACCAGGTCCTGGTGATGATCCAGATCCTGCTCGCCCTGGCCATCCTGATCGCGGTGCTGGGCGTGGTGAACACCCTGGCCCTGTCCGTGCTGGAGCGGACCCGCGAGCTCGGCCTGCTCCGGGCGGTCGGGCTCGGGCGAGCTCAGACCATGCGGATGATAACCGTCGAAGCGGTGGTCATCTCGGTCTTCGGCGCGGTCCTCGGCCTCGCCGTCGGCATCGGCCTCGGCGCAGCGGTGGTCCGGGCCCTGCGTGACCAGGGCATCACCGACTTCGCGTTGCCCTGGGGTCAGCTCGTCACCTACCTGGTGCTGGCCGCCATCGTCGGCGTGGTCGCCGCCGTGCTGCCCGCGATCCGGGCCGCCCGGGTCAACGTCCTCGCCGCCATCGCCTACGAGTAACCCTGCTTGGTGGTCGTCGCGTGATCGCGAAGAGTTGAGGTAGCGCGCGTGGCCACACCTCTTCGCGATCACGGCCCGGCGAGCGAGCCGCCGGAAAGCGCGAGCGCGTTCAGGCGGGCCAGATCCACCCCGACGAGGCTCGCCAGCACGGGTACGCCGGCGCCGGACAGATCCGTCTGTCCGGCAACCCCGAGCACGGTGCACCCGGCGGCCAGTGCGCTGGCGATCCCGGACGGCGAGTCCTCCAGCACCAGGCAGGCCCGAGCCGGCACCCCGAGCGCGGCCGCCGCGGTCAGGTAGGGCTCCGGGTCCGGCTTGCTGCGCGTGACCTCGTCGCCACACACCACGGCGGCGAACGTGTGAACACCCACGGACCGCAGAATCTGATCGACGAGGGCCCGTTTCGTGTTGGTCACCAACGCGGTCGGCAACCCGGCCCGGTGAACCGCCGCGAGCAGCTCCGGCGCCCCTGGGCACCACTGCACGTCATCGACGAGGAGTTCCGCGACCCGCGTTTCCAGCCACTGCGCGGCGGCATCGACCTCGTCGACCGGAAGGTTCACCAGACCGATGGCGTCCAGCAGGATCCGCACCGCCTGGGGCGTCGCGGCACCCACCGTCGCCTGCCGGGTCTCCTCGGTGAGCGTGCCGCCATAGTGGACGGCCAGATCGCTCATCGCGACGTCCCACGTCTTCTGGCTGTCGACCAGGGTGCCATCGAGGTCGAAGAGCACCGCCGCGAGCCGAGCCAGGGTCATGTGGCGTTGCCGTGTGGACAGTCGACTGCGACCTGCGCGAACGGCATCGTCATGTCCCCCATGCGGAAACGTGGTCGTCGATCAGCATAGTGCCACGTTCGTCCATCGGCCTCCGCCCACTGGCCGGCACTCACGATAACGCCGCCACCTGTGTCCGCGTGGCCGGCGGGTGGTGGCCCCTCGCTATGCTGCGTCCCAACGATCAACACTATGGCGTCGATGGATCGGTGGTCAGCATGGTTCACACCGTGATCATTGTGGGCTTACTGGCTCCGCTGCTGGCGGCGGCCACCAAGATCCTGCCGGCCGGCGGCGAGATCATCCTGATCGAAGATCCGGCCCTGGCCGATCGGGACGCCCAGCAGCGGGCGATGGCGCCACCCGGGCGCAAGCTGGCCCGGTGGCCGTACTCCAGATCCGCCACCGCCGATGCCTGGTACCACCTGCACCGCAACCTGAACGTGCTCGCGGTCATCCCGTCGGTGGAGTACGCCGTGACCTTCGCCGCCCGCCTCGCCGAACGGTTCCGCGTGCCCGGCGCGTCACTCGGCGCGGCCACGATCCTGCGGGACAAGGCGCTCCTGCGTGAGGCCACCACCGCCGCCGGGGTACGAAATCCCGCCTCCGCTGCGGTGTCCAGCCTGGACGACGTCCGCGAGTTCGCCGCCGCCCATCCGGGTCCCCTGGTGCTCAAGCCGACCAACCGGCAAGGCTCGGTCGGTACGACGATCGTGCGGGACCTGGCCGAGCTCGACCGCGCCTGGGCGCAGGCGCACGAGGTGGAGGAGGCCGCCTTTGTCGCGTACCAGCGGCTGCCGCTGCGCCTACAGGTCGAGGAGTTCATCGAGGGTACGGAGTACAGCGTCGAGATGCTGGTCCGGGAGGAGACCTCGCAGTTCGCCAACGTGACCGGCAAGCTGCTGCATCCCGGGGTACGACCGGTTGAGCTGGGCCACCTGGTACCCGCCGACGTGGCCGACACCACGGCCGCCGCGCTGGTGGACTCGACCGCCGAGCTGATGCGGGTGATCGGGTTCGACACCGGGGTGGTGCACTGCGAATGGATTGTGCGCGACGGCACGCCGTACCTGGTTGAGTGCAGCGGCCGCCTGCCCGGCGATGGCATCGTCTACCTGATCGAGCGCGCCTGGCCGATCGACCTGATCAATCGCTACGTGCTCCTCATGACGGGCGGTGAGGTCGACCCGCCGCCGCCGCGCCCGCTCTTCGGCGCGGCGGCGCTCTACCCGACGGTCGCGCCGGGCGTGGTCGAATCGGTGGCAGGCCTGGACGAGGCGGCCGCGGTCCCCGGCGTCTACCACAGCGGTTGCTCGGTGAGCGTCGGCGATCGGGTGCACGAGCTGCGCAGCTCGTGGGACCGGGTGGTGGGAGCGGCGGCGTCTGCGCCGACCGCGGCCGAGGCCCTGGCGGCGGCCCAGGCCGCGGTTGACAAGATCCGCGTCACCACGGTGTGAGTACCGAACCGTCGCTGGAGGGTTGTCGGATCGACGACGTAGCTCGGCTGTCGCCGGGCATAGGTGCGACGCTCCGCTCGGATCGGCATGCACAGCGGGTCGAGCGGAGCTCACCATGACACAGGAGCAGATCCCGCCCGCCGGCTGGTACCCGGATCCGATGGGCGGCTCAAGCCAGCGGTACTGGGACGGCACGGCCTGGGGCGTGGCTCGTACCAGCGCGGATCCGGCGGTGCGCCGCCGCCGCCGGCGTCGGATCGGTTGGATCGTCGGGGCGGTGGTGCTCCTGGTCGCCGCCACCTGCGTGACCGTTCCGGTGGTGATCTTCACGCAGACCGCGGGGCCGAGCTCGGCCGACCTCGATGCCGCCCTCGGCGCCCTGGTCCTGCCCGCGGAGTTCCACCAGCTCCGCGACGTCCAGGCCGGCAACCGGCTCTGCCTCGACGAGTGCCCCCGGGCGCAGCGTCTCTACAGCAGTCCCCTCCCGCCGGAGGCGACAGACCAGGCGCTCATGGCGGCGCTGGCCCGGGCCGGCTACGCGTGCGACACCAAGTGCTGGCACCGCGACGGAGTCACGATCACGGCGGACATCTTCTCGGTCGCCACCGCGAACGCGACGTACTCACCGGCGCTGCCCGTCGACCAGGGTCGTGACACCGAGTTCTATCTCCAGGCCGTGCCGAGCTAGCCGGATCGCGGCCATCTGCCCGGGGCGTCATCTGCTCGCCTCTGATCGTCAGGCGGCGCGGTGTGCGGGGCGGAGCAGAGTCAGCGCACGGAGCGCGTCGGGCTGGTGTCGTCCCGGAGGGCGAGGGCGGTTTCGACGACCTGCCGGATCTAGGTGCTCTTCGGTACCCCGGCGCCCGTCGCGGCAGCGGCGACGTCGTCGTCAACGTCGATGGGGGATGCGCAGCGATCGGACGACCATCACCTCCGCGCCCGCCGGTGGCAGGGTCGCAAGGAGCGCCTCCTCGTCCTCCCGGGTCTTGGGGCCGGGTTCGAAGGTCAGGCTGTCCATGACCTCACGCGCCTCGTCCGGCGTGGTTGGTAGATCACGCTCGCTCATCGCGTTCCTCCCATCGACCGAACTCGGCCATTACCCTGGTCGCCGGACTGGCCGGCTCGATCTTGGACGGGACCAGCAAAAGGCCGCCGATCAACAGTTCACATGAGACCATCGGCGGGCGGCCATCTTGGGTACCAGGCGGCCACCATCAGACTTGCTGTCGGATTGGGAGGAACGCCGAGACGATCTCAATCATCGGTCGGATCCCCTCATTGGTCCTTTCAATGAGACCGAGCGTCTCAAGTGCGTTGATGTCGCGCGTGACGGTCTTCTGCTGCTTGTCAGCGTACTGCTCGGCGAGCGACGCAGTGAGGCGTCGAACCTCGGGGACGGGCACGGATCGGTCGTATGGCAGCGACAGGACGAGCTCCCGTTGTCGGTTGCGCGGCGGGCCGGGCGGCTGGTGGCGGAAAATGTCGTGCACGAAGTTGGTCCAGGTCACCAGCATCTGCTGGCCTCGAACGACGTTGAGCGTGGAGCGCAATTCCTCGACGAACCCGTCGAGTGCGTACGACACGTAGCCGGCAACGGTGTAGGGCTCTCGGCGGCTGGTCTCGCGGAGGACGTCGTAGTAGCGGCTCCGCGTGCGGTTGTAGTAGTTGGCCAGCAGGTGACAGACCGGAGTTGGCAGCCCGGCCGCAAGCAACAGCTGAAACTCGACCAGGCGGGCAGTGCGCCCGTTGCCGTTCTGGAATGGGTGGATCCAGGCGATGTAG
Organism: uncultured Actinomycetota bacterium; assembly: GCA_963753485.1. Taxonomy (GTDB): domain Bacteria; phylum Actinomycetota; class Actinomycetes; order Mycobacteriales; family Micromonosporaceae; genus CAWDLX01. The sequence goes on from CAVWCL010000003.1 coordinate 758,103, forward strand.
AGATGCGCGATCATCGCTCGGAGGATCTTCATTGGCCGCTTGAGCCGCGGTTCGGCGTCGTTCACGAGGGCGTTCAGCCAGTCGCAGAGCTTGGCTAGGAGGAACTCGCAGTCCCGCGCGGGCGGTCCTCTGTAGACGTTGCCGACCCACACGCCGCCGGTCCGGATCTCACCCGGCACGAGGCCCTCCTCGGGCGGGAGGCCCTTCATCACGATCTTGTGGAACTCCTTGATCCGGTCGATCCTGAGTTCAAGGTCCGAGCCCGCCAGAAGATCATCAATCACTGTGTCGCACGCCTCCGCGATGTTGTCGGCCTCAATGCCGAGGTACTCCTGCGACTCGGGGAGATCAAGCTTGCCGTCGAGCCGGGCGCGGACCTCGTCCTCGGAGAGCGTGTTGCCCTCGATCTGGGTCGTTGCGTGGACGCCCTTCGCGAGGTAGAGCTTGTGGAGTTCTGCCGCCGTGGCGGGGGCGAGGGGCACGCCGGCGATGTGGTCGCACTTGGAGATGGCTTCGCCGATCCGCATCCAGTTCATGGGCGCCAGCTTGTCCACCCGGAAGTCGAATGCGATCCAGGGATGTGTCTTGAGGTACTCCCGACCAGAGGGGTCGAATCTGGTCATGTCTAAGGGCTCCCGGCATTGGTCTAGATTTTGAGGCGAATCCTGTCCATGATCATGTCCTGTGCTATGTCCAGCCTAGCGTCCAGCACCGCCGCCCCCTTTGGGGGTCAGCCCACACGCCTCCACGACAAGGGCCCCGTGGTCGACTTCCTCCGCCACTCCCTGCACGTCGGAACGTTCTCGCCGGCCGTGGTGGAGTCGACGACGTCAGCGAGCCAAGCCGTCCGGTTCGGCGCCGGGCGATCGACGCTGCATTCAAGATCCAAGCAGATGTGCCCTACGCGCGCCCAGCGCTCGGATCTTGATGACGTATGTGCAGGTCAGGGGACCCGCACTGTCGTCGGGGCTACTTGGCGTTGAAGTAGTTCGCCTCGGGATGGTGCACGACGATGGCGTCGGTGGACTGCTCCGGAACCAGCTGGTACTCCTCACTGAGCACCACGTTGATCCGTTCCGTCTGGAGCAGGGCGGCGATGGTGGCCCGGTCCTCCAGGTCGGGGCAGGCCGGGTAGCCGAACGCGTACCGGCAGCCGCGGTAGTCGGTGGCGAGCAGGCCGGCCAGGTCGGGCGGGTCGTCGGCGGCCAGCGACTGCCCCGAGGGCAGGACCAGCTCGCTGCGGATGCGCCGATGCCAGTGCTCGGCGAGCGCCTCGGTGAGTTGCACCGACAGGCCGTGCACCTCGAAGTAGTCCCGGTAGGCGTTCGCCGCGCGCAGCTTCGCCGCGTACTCGCTGACCGGGTTGCCCATGGTGACCAGCTGCATGGCGAGCACGTCCAGGCCGGCCGAGCGGGGGCGGAAGAAGTCGGCGATGCACAGCCGCCGCTCGCTGCGCTGGCGGGGGAAGGTGAACCGGGCCACCTCAGCCGAACCGGCGGCGTCCAGCACGACCAGCGTGTTCGCCTCCGAGTAGCAGGGGAAGTAGCCGTAGACGACGGCCGCCTCGAGCACCTGGTCGGCGACCAGCCGGTCGAGCCAGTACCGCAGCCGGGGGTGGCCCTCGGTGGCCACCAGCTCCTCGTAGGTGGGGCCGGTCCCACCGCGCGAGCCACGCAGTCCCCATTGGCCCAGGAACGTGGCGCGTTCGTCCAGAAGGGACACATAGTCGGCGAGTGGGATCCCGCGGACCACGCGGGTGCCGAAGAACGGGGCCACCGGGACGTCGGTCTCGGCAACGTCGGAGCGTACCGAGGTGTCGTCCAGCGCGGGCAGGGTACCGCTGACCATTGAGCGCTGACGCAGCCGGCGCTCGCGCCGCTGCGCCAGAGCCTGCTCCCGCTCGGGATCCACCGGGGGCGCCTCGCCGCGCTTGGTCGCCATCACCCGGTCCATCAGGGCCAGGCCCTCGAACGCGTCGCGGGCGTAGTGCACCTGGCCGGGGAACAGTGCGCGCAGATCGTCCTCCACATAGGAGCGGGTGAGGGCGGCGCCGCCCAGCAGCACCGGCCAGCGCTCGGCCACGCCCCGGGCCTGCATCTCCTGCAGGTTCTCCTTCATCACCACGGTCGACTTGACCAGCAGGCCCGACATGCCGATCGCGTCGGCGCTGGTGTCGTCGGCCGCGTCCAGGATGGCGGAGATCGGCTGCTTGATGCCGATGTTGACCACCTCGTAGCCGTTGTTGGAGAGGATGATGTCGACCAGGTTCTTGCCGATGTCGTGCACATCGCCCTTCACCGTGGCGAGCACGATGCGTCCCTTGCCGGCGTCGTCGGTCTTCTCCATGTGCGGTTCGAGGTAGGCGACCGCGGACTTCATGACCTCGGCGGACTGCAGTACGAACGGCAGCTGCATGGTGCCGGCGCCGAACAGCTCGCCGACCGTCTTCATGCCGGCCAGCAACGAGTCGTTGATGATCGCCAGCGCGGGCCGGGTGGCCAGCGCCTCGTCCAGGTCGGCCTCCAGCCCGTTGCGTTCGCCGTCGACGATGCGCCGCTGCAGCCGCTCGTCCAGCGGCAGCCCGGCCAGCTCCTGGGCCCGGCTGGCCCTTGCCGAGGCCATGTCGACACCTTCGAAGAGCTCGATGAGGCGCGACAGCGGATCGTAGTCGGGGCGGCGGCGGTCGTAGACGAGGTCGAGCGCGACCTCACGCTGCTCCTCCGGGATCTTGTTCATCGGCAGGATCTTGCTGGCGTGCACAATCGCCGAGGTCAGCCCGGCCTGCACGCACTCGTGCAGGAAGACCGAGTTGAGCACCTGGCGCGCGGCCGGGTTGAGGCCGAAGGAGACGTTGGAGATGCCGAGGGTGAAGTTGATCCCGGGGTACCGGGCGGCGATCTCCCGGATCGCCTCGATGGTCTCGATCGCGTCGCGACGGACCTCCTCCTGCCCGGTGGAGATCGGGAAGGTGAGGCAGTCCACCAGGATGTCCGAGCGGCGCATCCCCCACCGCGCGGTGAGGTCGTCGATGAGCCGTCCGGCCACCCGCACCTTCCACTCCGCCGTGCGGGCCTGGCCCTCCTCGTCGATGGTGAGCGCGACCACGGCCGCGCCGTGCTCACGGATGGTCGGCATCACCCGGGCGTAGCGCGATCCGGGCCCGTCGCCGTCCTCGAAGTTGACCGAGTTCACCACGCACCGGCCGCCGAGCATCTCCAGCCCGGCCGCGATCACCGCCGGTTCGGTCGAGTCGAGCATGATCGGCAACGTGGAGGCGGTCGCGAACCGTCCGGCGACCTCCCGCATATCCGCGGCGCCATCGCGGCCGACGTAGTCGACGCACAGGTCCAACAGGTGCGAGCCGTCGCGGGCCTGGTCGCGGGCGATCTCCACACAGCCGGCGAAGTCACCGGCGAGCATCGCGTCGCGGAACGCGCGCGAGCCGTTGGCATTGGTGCGCTCGCCGACCATCAGCACGCTCGCGTCCTGCGCGAACGGTACGTGGTGGTAGATGGAGGCCACGCCGGCGTCGATCTCCGGCGTACGGGCGGCCGGGGTGGACCCGCGCACCACCGCCACCACCCGCGCGAGGTGCTCCGGGGTGCTGCCGCAGCAGCCACCGACGAGCCGGGCGCCGTACTCGGTGACGAAGCGGTCCAACGCCGAGGCCAGCTCGTCGGGCTGCAGCGGGTAGCGCGCGCCGGACGCGGTCAGCTCGGGCAGGCCGGCGTTGGGCATGACTGAGAGCGGGACCCGGGCGTGCTGCGACAGGTAGCGCAGGTGCTCGGACATCTCGGCCGGCCCGGTGGCGCAGTTGAGCCCGATCAGGTCGACACCGAGCGGCTCCAGCGCGGTCAGCGCCGCCCCGATCTCCGACCCGAGCAGCATGGTGCCGGTGGTCTCCACGGTGACCTGGCAGATCAGGGCCACCGGCCGGCCGCTGTCGGCGATCGCCCGCCGGGCCCCGATGACCGCCGCCTTGCACTGCAACAGGTCCTGGCACGTTTCGACGATGAGCGCGTCCACTCCGCCGGCGATGAGGCCGGCCGCGTTGCGCTGGTACCCGTCGCGCAGCGCGGCGAAGCTGGTATGGCCCAGGGTCGGCAGCTTGGTGCCCGGACCCATCGAACCCAGGACGTAGCGGGGGCGCTGCGGGGTGCTCCAGTGATCCGCGGCCGCCCGGGCCAACCGGGCACCGGCCTCGGAGAGTTCGCCGATGCGGTCGGCGATGCCGTACTCACCGAGGGCCGCGAGGTTGGCGCCGAACGTGTTGGTCTCGATGCAGTCCGAACCGGCCGCCAGGTACGCGTCGTGGATGCCGCGCACGACGTGCGGCAGGGTGAGACTGAGGATCTCGCTGCACCCTTCGTGGCCCTGGTAATCGTCGAGTGTCGGCTCGGCCGCGTGCAACATCGTGCCCATCGCCCCGTCGGCGATGAGAACGCGGTCGGTGAGCGAGTCGATGAACGATGCAGTGTTCGGTGCGGCCACGCCCTAGAGGGTAGCCCGGCCCGCCTGGAGCCGCGGGCCCATGCGGCGCTCCCGGGCGCGGAGGACGCCCGGGCACTAGGCTGCTGGTGTGAGCGAGTTCGACGGGTTGCCGACACTGCGGGCCCCGGTCGCCGTCGCCGCGTTCGAGGGCTGGAACGACGCCGCCGATGCTTCCACCGCGGCCGTCGACCACCTCGGCGCGGTGTGGTCGGCGAAGACCGTGGCCGAGATGGATCCGGAGGACTTCTACGACTTCCAGGTCAACCGGCCGACGGTGAGCCTGGGTGAGGACGAGTCCCGCCGCATCGAGTGGCCGACGACCCGGTTCGCGGTCGCCCACCCGGCCGGCGCCGACGCCGACGTGGTACTGATCCGCGGGATCGAACCGAGCACCCGCTGGCGGTCCTTCTGCCAGGAGGTGCTCGAGGTGTGTCGGAGCCTCGAGGTGAACCGGGTGGTGCTGCTCGGTGCGCTCCTGGCCGACGTGCCGTACTCGCGCCAGCTGCCGATCAGCGGCACCGCCTCGGACCGCGCCGACATCGAGCGGCTGAGCCTCACCCCGACCCGGTACGAGGGACCGACCGGCATCGTCGGGGTGCTGCACGACGCATGCCAGCGGGCCGAACTGGAAGCCGTGTCGTTCTGGGTGCACGTACCGCACTACGCGAACAACCCACCGTGCCCCAAAGCCACCCTTGCTCTGCTGCACCGGCTCGAGGAGGTCCTGGACATCCCGGTGCCGATGGCCGACCTGGCCCAGGAGTCGGCCCAGTGGGAGGAGCGCCTGCGCACCGCGGCCGACCAGGACGCCGAACTCGCCGAGTACGTCCGGGAGCTGGAGGAGCGCGCCGGCGAGGACCTGGTCCCGCTCTCCGGCGACGAGATCGCCCAACAGTTCGAGCGCTATCTGCGTCGTCGGCGCGGCCGGGGTACCGCCAGCACCTGAGTCGCCACTCAGCCTTGGTAGGTCGCGAGGAACGTCGCGATGCGCCCGATCGCCTCCTCGAGATCGGCCACCGCCGGCAGCGTGACGACCCGGAAGTGATCTGGCCGCGGCCAGTTGAAGCCGGTCCCCTGGACCACGAGCAGCTGCTGGGCGCGGAGCAGGTCGAGCACGAACCGCTCGTCGTCGGTGATGGGGTAGACCTGCGGATCGAGCCGGGGGAACGCGTACAGGGCGCCCTGCGGCTTGACGCAGGAGACGCCGGGGATCTCGTTGAGCAGCCGCCACGCGGCGTCGCGCTGGTCGGCCAGGCGGCCCCCGGGCAGCACCAGGTCGTTGACGCTCTGGTAGCCGTCGAGCGCGGTCGCCACCGCGTGCTGGGTCGGCACGTTGGGGCACAGCCGCATGTTGGCCAGCACATCGAGGCCCTCGATGTAGCTCGAGGCGTGCTGCTTGGCCCCGGAGACCAGCATCCAACCGGTGCGGAAGCCGGCCACCCGGTAGGCCTTGGAGAGCCCGTTGAAGGTGAGGCAGACCAGGTCCGGAGCCAGCGAGGCGGTGGCGACATGGGTGACGCCGTCATAGAGGATCTTGTCGTAGATCTCGTCGGAGAAGAGCACGAGCCCATGCCGGCGGGCCAGCTCGACGATCCCCTGAAGGGTCGGCCCCGGATACACCGCGCCGGTCGGGTTGTTCGGGTTGATGACCACGATGCCCCGCGTGCGCGGCGTGATTTTGGCGGCCAGGTCGTCCAGATCGGGCTGCCAGCCGGCGCTCTCATCGCACAGGTAGTGCACCGCCCGGCCCCCGCAGAGGCTGACCGCGGCTGTCCACAACGGATAGTCCGGCGCCGGCACGAGCACCTCGTCGCCGTTGTTCAGCAGAGCCTGCAGCGCGAGCACGATGAGCTCGGAGGCGCCATTGCCCAGCCAGATGTCGTCCACGTCGATCTCGGCGACGCCACGACGCTGGTAGTAGCGCACCACCGCCTGCCGGGCACTGAGCAGGCCTTTGGAGTCGCCGTATCCGTGCGCAGCCGGCAGGTTCTCGATCACGTCTCGCAGGAGCTCGGCCGGCGCCTCGAAGCCGAACGGCGCCGGGTTGCCAATGTTGAGCTTCAGCACCCGATGTCCCTGCGCCTCCAGCCGCCTCGCCTCGGCCAGCACCGGCCCGCGGATGTCGTAGCAGACGTTGGCCAGCTTGGTCGACTGGACGAGTTCCATGCTCAAACCCTAGGGGCTGTCGATGCGGGGTTGAGGGGAGTGGCGAGCGTGTGCGGTGTGTCACACCGTGTATGGCATCCTAGGAAGCTAGGTTGAATCCTCACCGCGTGGAACCTACCGGAGGCGACATGATCAACCCTGGTACGGCTGAGCACCCGCATCGGCAGATCGCGACCTCACTACGGGACCGGATCCGGGCGGGCGACTGGGCCCCGGGCGAGCGGATCCCGTCGATCCCGGCCCTCGCCGAGGCGTACGGGGTGGCGAAACAGACCGTGCAGCGCTGCGTCGACCAGCTCCGGGTCGAGGGCATCCTGATCACCCGACCGGGCTCGGGCACGTACGTGCGCGGCACCCGACGCCGGCTCAACCGCCTGGCCCGGGCCCGGTACGGGGCCCGCCGCGGCTACCACGTCGACCTGGCCGCACGCTACCGCCAGCAGCTGCTCGGCGCCGGGCCGGCACCGGCTCCGGCGGAGATCGCCGACGCGTTCGGGGTGCCGGCCGGGACCGCGCTGATCCGCCGCCACCACCTGGTGCGCACCGATGACGACCAGCCGGTCGAAGTGGGCGCGTCCTGGCTGCTGCCGGTGGACGCCGACGGCACCTCCCTGGTGACCGCGGCCGCCTTCGGTCGGCCGCTCTACCAGGAGGTCGAGGCCGAGACCGGGCGTCAGTACGTCAGCGCGACCGACCATGTCGGGGCCCGCCTGCCCACGCGCGAGGAGGCCGAGCTGTTGCAGATCCGGCCGGACACCCCGGTGCTGACCCTGGTGCACGTTGCCTACGACGCCCGGCACCGGCCGATCGAGGTTGCCCAGGCGACCTGGCCCGGGCCGGTCACCGTGCTCACCGACACCTACCCGGTCCCGCCCCCCGGCGATGGTCCTCCCCCGGGCGATGATCCCTTCCCGCCGATCTAGGGCATACGCCGGCCATAGGAGATCGTTTCGTGGGCGTATGCCCTACATCGGCGAGGAAGGGGCACCGGCGAGCAGAGCGCGCACGGCGTCGGCCTCGGCCGACCCCATCGCGGTGAACATGTCCAACGCCGCCTGCCAGTACCCGGTCGCCTGGGCCACCCGACCGGAGACGGAGTGCGCCCGGCCCAGCACCACCAGGGTGCGGGCCTCACCCGGCCGGTGTCCGGTCGCGCGGTGCACGACCAGCGCCTCGTCGGCGTGCTCGCGGGCTGCGGCCACGTCGCCCGCGGCCACCAGCACCGCCGCCAGCGCGGTCAGGGCCTGACCGTAGAGCAACAGATAACCCAGCCGCTGAGCCACCTCGAGCCCCCGGCGCACCTGCGCGGCCGCCTCGTCCACGCGACCCAGGGCCAGCAACGCCCGGCCGGCGCCGATGAGGCACTCGGACTCGGCGAACTTGTTGGAGACCGAGCGGGCCACCTCGACCCCGCGCACGAACTCCCGCAGCGCCCGCTCCGGGTCGCCCGAGTTCAGGGCGAGCACGCCGAGCACGGTGATGCCGGTCGACTCGTTGGTCCGGTCCTCGGTCTGCCGCGCGAGATCCAGCCCGACCATGAGGTCCTCGGCCGCCGCGGCCAGGTCGCCGGTCTCGATCTGCACCATGGCCCGGGAGATCATTGCCAGGCCGCCGCCGTACCGGTCGCCGATGCGCTCGTGCAGCGCCAGCGCCTCGTTCGCGTACGCCATCGCCTCCGCGTGGTCGCCGGTGGCGTGCGCGCCCAGGGCCAGATTGGTCAACATGATCGCGGCCCCGCCGTGCGCCCCCACCTCCCGGTAGAGAGCCAGCGACTCGTGGAAGTCGGCGACCGCGAGCGCGAAGTCGCCCAGGCGCAGTCGCAGCGCACCCAGATTGCCCTGCACCACCGCGATGCCGGCCCGGCGGCCGATGCGGCGGTTGAGCTCCAACGCCTCGGTGAACTGGTGGATCGCGGTGGTGTTGTCGGAGAGTTCCACCTGCACGATGGCGAGACTGCCCAGCGCGGTCGCTTCGCCCTCGAGCCAGCCGGCCGCCCGGCTGGCGGCGAGCGCGCGCTCCAGGTAGGTCACCGCCGCCCGGTAGTCGGCCTGCGTCCGGTACGCCAGTCCCATGTTCACCGCGAGGGCCGCGATCAACCGCGGGTCCCCGAGGCGCTCCGCCGCGGCCAGCCCAACGCGGGCCGTGGTGAACCAGTCACCCATGTGGCGGCGTACCCAGAAGAACCCGCGCAGGGCGTCGGCGAGGGCGCACGCGTCCGCATCCGGGCCCGCGTCGGCGGCCCAGCGCACCGCCGCGACCAGGCCGGCCAGGTTCGCCTCCAGCCAGTCCACCGCGGCCGCCTCGTCGACATGCTCGACCGCCACCACGTCCGAGCGGACCGGCACCTCCAGCCGGACGAACTGCGGATAGAGCAGGCGCGCCGCGGTGTCCACACTGGCCAGGAAGTGCCCGAGCAGGCGGCTCATCGCCGCCGCCCGCTGCGCGGGCGGCTCCTCATCGTCAGCCCGTTCCCGGGCGAAGAGCCGCACCAGGTCGTGCAGCGCGAAGCGGTCGCCGGCCGACGGCGTCACCAGGTGGGCGGCGGCCAGCCGGGCCAGGCCGCGCTGCGCCTGGGTCGCCGGCTCGCCGGCGAGCGCACCAGCCATCGCCACGGTCACGTCGGGGCCCGGCACCAGGCCGATCCGACGCAACAGCCGTCGGGTGGCGGGATCGAGGGCCGCATAGGACTGATGCAGCACCGCCCGGACCGACGCCTGCGGGTCGCCCTCGATCTCCAGCACATCCAGGGCGCCGGCCGCCCGTAGCTGGGCGAGCTGGTCGGCGAGCGAACGGTCGGGTTCGTCGCACAACCTCGCCGCCACCACGCGCAGGGCCAGCGGCAGATACCCGCAGGCGCGGGCCAGCTCGGCCGCGGCCGCCGGCTCGGCGGCCACCCGGTCCGGCCCGATGATGCGGCCGAGCAGCGTCAACGCTTCGGCCGGGGTGAGCACGCCGAGCGTGATCCGGTGCGCCCCCTCGCGGGCGATGAGCCCGGTGAGCCGGTCCCGGCTGGTGATCACGGTGAGGCTGGTCGGATGGCCGGGCAGCAGCGGGCGGACCTGATCGACGTGGTTGGCGTTGTCGAGCAGCACCAACACCCGACGGCCGGCGAGCCGGGTCCGGTACAGGCTCGCCGCCGCCTCCAGGTCGACCGGAACCTGCTCGGGCGGGATCCCGAGCGCCTCCAGGAACCGGCCCAACACGTCGACCGGCTGGGCCGCCGGCACACTCGAGTAGCCGTGCAGGTTCGCGTAGAGCTGGCCGTCGGGGAACTGCTCGCGGGCCCGGTGGGCCCAGGTGACCGCGGTGGCCGTCTTGCCGATGCCGCCGGCCCCGTCGACGGTGCTGATCAGGACCGTCGACGGCTCCTCCGCCCCGGCCCGGCCGGGACCGTCGGCGAGCACCCGATCGAGCTCGGCCAGCTCCTCGTCCCGCCCGACGAAGGCGGTGGCGGCCGCCGGCAGCTGAGCCGGCACCGGCATCCCGGCCGGCGGCGTTGCGGTCGCGGTGGACCCGGCCGGCGGGCCGGCATCGATGCGGCCGGCGGCGATCGGGGGCCCGGCCGCGCCCCGGCCGGGCTCCAGGCCCGGGTCGGCGGTGAGGATGGCGTGCTCCAGGGCCTGCAGGTCCGGACCCGGATCGATGCCGTGTTCCTCGGCGAGCGCTTCCCGAAAGGCCCGGAACGACTCCAGCGCGTCGACCTGGCGCCCGGCCCGGTACAGCGCCAGCATCTGCTGCCCCCGAAGGCGTTCGCGCAGCGGGTGGGCCTGCAGCAACGGACCGAGGGCGGCCAGCACGTCGTGGTGGCGCCCCAGGCTGAGCCGGGTCGCGAGCAGCTCCTCGGTCGCGACCAGCCGCTGGTCCTCCAGCCCGGCCCGGGCCGACTCCACATAGGCCCCGGAGGCGTCGGCCAGGGCCGGCCCGCGCCACAGGGCCAGGCCCCGGTCGAGGCGGCGCTCGGCGGCGACGAAGTCGCGGGCGTCGCTCGCCTGCCGGGCCCGGGTGACCTGCTCCACGAACTCGGTCAGGTCGAGCTGATCCCGGCCGAGGTCGATCCGGTAGCCGGGGCCGCCGCCGTGCAGCACGTCCTCGCCCCCGAGGCGGCGCAGCTCGGTGCGGATGGCGTGCACCGACGTCTGGATCTGCTGGCGGGCCGAGGACGGCTCGGCGCCACCCCACAGCGCTTCAATGATCGCGTCGGCCGAGACCCACTGCCCCGGGCGCAGCAACAGGTAGCAGAGCAGTCCACGCCGCTGGGACCGGCCGACCGAGGCCGAGCGCCCGGAGTTGGCGATGGTGAGGGGGCCCAGCATCGCGAATCGCACGACCCCCTCCCCCCGGGTGACCGCGTGTAGCGGATGTATCAGTGCGGCGTTGGATCCTCGACTGCAGACGGGGGCTGGCGCGGCGCCGTCACCGTTCGAACGGTGACGGCGCCGGTCAGACGGCGCGCTGCCCGGACCGGCCCGCACACCCTACAGACGTACACCCAGCAGCGTATCGACCCCGGCCGACATCAGCGCCGGCGCCTCGTCGTCGCCCCCGGCCCCGGCCAGTGCCGACTCACACCACTCGTCGACCGCGGCCAGCGCGGCCGGCGTGTCCAGGTCGTTACGCAGCGCAGCGCGCACCGCCGCCAACACCTCGGCTCCGGGCGGTCCGGCGGTGGCCGCGGCCGCCGCCCGCCAGGTCGCCAGGCGCTGCTCGGCCGCCTTGAGCTGGTCGTCGGTCCACTCCCGATCGGTGCGGTACGGGGCCGCGATGAGCGCCAACCGCAGCGCCATCGGATCCACGCCGTCGGCCCGCAGCCGCGAGACGAACTGCAGGTTCCCCCGGGATTTGGACATCTTCTCGCCGTTGAGCCCGATCATGCCGGCGTGCGCGTAGTGCCGGGCGAACGGCTCGACGCCGGTGAGCACCTCCGCGTGCGCGGCTGAGCATTCGTGGTGAGGGTAGATCAGGTCGTTGCCGCCGCCCTGGACGTCGATCACCGGGCCGAGCAGATCCAGCGCGATCACCGCACACTCGATGTGCCAGCCGGGCCGGCCCGGTCCGAGCGGTCCGCCCTCCCAGGCCGGTTCACCGTCGCGGGCGAGGCGCCAGAGCACCGGATCGAGCGGATCGCGCTTGCCGGGCCGATCCGGATCACCGCCGCGCGCTGCCGCGAGCACCCGCATCTGCGCCCGGTCCAATCCGGACTCGTACCCGAAGCGAAGGGCCGAGCCGATGTCGAAGTAGACATCGGCGGTGGCGTCCGCCACCCGGTACGCCGCGCCCCGGTCGAGCAGCTCGACCACGCGTTCCGCGATCGCCGGGATCGACTCGACCGCGCCCACGAAGTGCTCCGGCGGCAGGATCCGCAGGGCCTCCATGTCCTCGCGGAACAGCGCGGTCTCCCGCATGCCGAGCACGATCCAGTCCTCGCCGTCGCGGGTGGCCCGTTCCAGCAGGGGGTCGTCGACGTCGGTGACGTTCTGGACGTACGTGACATCGTGGCCCTGGTCCCGCCAGACCCGGTTGATGAGGTCGAAGGTGAGGTAGGTCGCCGCGTGGCCCAGATGGGTGGCGTCGTAGGGAGTGATGCCGCACACATACATGCTCCGGCGGCGCTCGCCGCCACCGGTCGGGTAGACGCCGCCGCGGGCGGTGTCGTAGAGGTTCAGCGGGGCGGAAGCGGAGGTGGAGGCGGGCAGCCGCGGGACGGTTGGGGCGATCCAGGACTGCATGCCGCCAGCCTAGCCAGGCTGGATCAGCACGCCCCGACTCGCCGGTTCACCCGCTGGCCGTTCTCGGTCGGCGCCCAGTCCGAACCGTCGCGGCTGTCGGACGCCAGGCCGAGCGCGGAGGCGAGCGCGAGCACAGCGAAGAAACCCAGCACGAACAGGAACATCACCATGACCAGATCCTTAGTGGAGAAGGTGCCTCCATCTTCGGCGTTCAATGCCCACCATGGACAGTGGCAGTATTGCCATACAGCATCGACTTACTGCCAACGAAGGGTTACCGTCATCACATGGTCAAGCGAGTCGCGGTGATCGCACTGCCCAACGTCGCCCCCTTCGAACTCGGCGTGCTCTGCGAGGTGTTCGGCACCGACCGCACCGCCGACGGCTTCCCCGGCTACGACTTCGCCGTCTGCACCGCCGACGGTTCGCCGGTACGGACGAGCTCCGGTTTCGACATCACGCCGCACGCCGATCTCGGCCCGGTCGACCGGGCCGATCTGGTTGGGGTGCCGGCCCACCCGATCGACTGCCCGGTGCCGGCGAGCGTGGTCGCGGCGCTGTGTCGGGCCGCCGGCCGCGGCGCCCACGTGCTCTCGGTCTGCTCCGGTGCCTTCCTCCTCGGCGAGGCGGGCCTGCTCGACGGGCGGCGCTGCACCACCCACTGGCGCTTCGCCGAGCAGCTGCAGCGCCGCTTCCCAGCCGCGAGGGTCGCCTGTGACGCCCTCTACGTCGAGGACGGCCCGGTGCTCACCAGCGCCGGCACCGCTGCCGGCATCGACGCCTGCCTGTACCTGGTGCGCCGGCTGCACGGCTCCGAGGTGGCCAGCCGGCTCGCCCGCCGCATGGTGGTGCCGCCCCATCGCGACGGCGGGCAGACCCAGTACATCGAGGCGCCGATCCCGCCGACCCCGCAAGCCGCGACCCTGCAGCCGCTGCTCACCTGGGCGATGACCAACCTGCACCGCCGGCTGAGCGTGGACTCGCTGGCCACCCGGGCGCACATGGCGCCGCGGACCTTCGCCCGCCGCTTCCGGGCCGAGGTCGGGGTCACCCCGCACGACTGGCTCACCCACCAGCGCCTGCTGCTCGCCCGCCGCCTGCTCGAAGAGACCGACCTCGGGGTCGAGTCGGTGGCCAGCCGGGCCGGTTTCGGCGACGCGGCCACGCTGCGCCACCACTTCACCCGCCGGGTCGGGGCGACCCCGCACGCGTACCGCTCAGCGTTTCGTCACCGCCCGGTGCCGGCCTGACCCAGTCCCACCCGGGCCGGTGGCTCAGATCGGCGGCCAGGGTACGGCCGGCCAGCCGCCGCCCGGTTCCGGGAAGGTGTCCGCCGCGAGCAGCCGCCGCACCCGGGCCCGGGTCGCGGTCACCTCGGCGGCCGAGACGAGCCCGCGCAACCGGTCGCGGAGCGGGCCGGAGAGGTCGGCCTGCAGGCAGGCCAACGTTTCCCGCTCCGGCGCCGGCAGCGGCCGGCCGATCCAGCCCCACAGCACGGTGCGCAGCTTGTTCTCGACGTGGAAGCAGACTCCGTGGTCCACCCCGTGCAGCCGGCCGGGCTCCGGGTGCAGGACGTGGCCGCCCTTCCGGTCGGCGTTGTTCACCACCACGTCGAACAGCGCCATCCGGGCCAGGGCGGCGTCGTCGGCGTGGGCCAGCACGTACGGCCGTCCGGTGTCGTCGCGCGCACCGGCCACCCGCAACCATCCGGGCGGCAGGTCGTCAGCGGGCACGAAGCCCACCAGCGGGGCCACCTCGTCCGGCTCGTCGATCCAGAGCTGGCAGGCGCCTTCGCCCAGCGGACCGTCGCGCAGCACCGTCGGCGGCACCACGCCCCAGCCGAGCGCCTGGGAGACCTCGTACGCGGCCACTTCGCGACCGGCCAGGGTGCCGTCCGGGAAGTCCCACAGCGGCCGCTCGCCGCGCACCGGCTTGTACACGCACCGGGCGGTCACCCCGTCGAGGGTGAGGAAGGCGCGCAAGGTCGTGTTCGAGGCGTCCAGCAGCCGCCCCTCCAGCTCCATCTCGCCGTCGGCGAGCAGCCGCAACGCCTGGTCCAGCGGCAGCGCCCGGGTCGGGGTCGCACCTTCGGGCGCCATCGCGACCTCAGCGACGGTAGCCGTTGTGGCGCGGGCACAGGTGCCCGGACGGATCCAGCGGTTGACCGCAGAACGGGCACGGCGCCCGTCCGGCGGCCACCACCCGCTTGGCCCGGGCGATGAACGACCGGGTGGCCGCCGGGGTCAGCCGCACCCGCAGCCGGTCCAGCTTGGCCAGCTCGGCCTCGGTCGGTTCGTCGGACTCGTATTCACCAACGGCGATCGCCTCGATGACCACCGTGTCGGAGTCCCCGTCCCAGGCCAAACCGAGCGTGCCGACCCGGAACTCCTCGTCCAGCGGGGTCTCCAGGGGCTCGTTGTCGTCGCTGGTCGCCAGCATCTCGGGAACCTCGACGCCAAATCGCCGCTGGGCCTCGGCGAGCAGCTCCTCGAGCTTCTCCGCGAGCAGGGTCATCTGCACCTTCTCCAGCACCACGCTCACCACCCGGCCGCCGCCCCGGGCCTGCAGGAAGAAGGTGCGGTCGCCGGGCGCACCGACGGTGCCGGCGACAAACCGGTCCGGGGGCTCGAACGCGTGCACCTGGCTCATCGCCCGCCCTTCCCATGCTGCGCGGCGCTGCCACCTCGCCCGTGGCGTGTCCGGGGTGCGGTCACTGGTGTCCCAACCCTATCCGGCTCCGGTGGCCGTTGCCGAACCAGCGCCGCCGCCGACGGCCGCGTCGGAGTCGGCCCGCCGGGCCCGGCGACGGGTCGACCGCCGGCGCGGAACCAGGCCGGACAGGTCACCGCCGACGTCGTTGAGGCGCACCAGGAACGGCCGGCCCGGGGTGTAGCGGACGATGGTGATCGAGCCTGGATCGACCACCACCCGTTGGAACAGGTCCAGGTGCAGGCCGAGCGCATCGGCGACGATCGCTTTGATCACATCGCCGTGGCTGCACGCCAGCCACAGCGCGTCCGGACCGTGTTCCCCGCGCACCCGTTCGTCCCAGGACCGGATCGCGCCGACCGCTCGGGCCGACATCGCCGCCAGCGACTCACCGGCCGGGAAGGTGACCGCCGACGGGTGGGCCTGCACCACCCGCCACAGTGGATCCTTGGCCAGCGCCTTGAGCGCCTGCCCCTCCCACCGGCCGTAGCCGCACTCGACGAGGGCCGCGTCCTGGTGGGCCGTCGCCTCCGGCAGCGCGGCCGCCACCGTCTGGCGGCACCGCTTGAGCGGGCTGGTGACCACGGTCGCCAGCGGCAGCGGACGCAACCGCTCGCCGACCGCTCTCGCCTGGGCCAGGCCCAGCTCATCCAGGCCCACCGCGCTGCGCCCGGCCAGCGTGCCGTTGGTGTTGGAGGTGGTCCGGCCGTGCCGCAGGAGCAGGACTGTCGCCACCGGTCGAGCGTACGGTGGATCCGGCTACTCCGGCCGGCGACCGGCGACCGGCTGACCCAGCGCCTCCCGGCAGATGCGCCAGTTGTGGTCGGCCGCGGCCAGTTCGCTCTGGTAGGCGTGCGGGTGCAGCTCGACCAGCTCGCGGTAGATGGCCACGGCCTGACCGGCGGCGCCCAACGCGGCCGGCCGGCGCCCGGCCCGGGACAGGCAGGCGGAGAGGTTCGTCAGTGACCTCGCCAGGGCCGGGTAGTAGTGGTCCCGGTCGGTCTCCAGCAGCTCCCGGTAGAGTGCGACCGCCTCATAGGTGACCGTGAGCGCCTCGTCCCGGCTGCCGAGCTGGGCCAGGCAGGAGCCGAGATTGGAGACCGCGCCGGCGAGGTCGGGCAGGTAGCGGTCGCGGTCGAGCTCGACCAGCTTCCGGAAGGTGTCCACGGCCCGCTCGGTCATCTCCCGGGCGTCGTCCCACCGGCCGACCTCGGAGTAGCGGGCGCCGAGCGTCAGCGTCTGCCCGGCCCGCTCCTCCTCCCCGTCGGCCGTGTCGAGCAGTCGCCGGGCGAGCACGATCGCGGTCCGGGTGAGCGAGCGGGTCGGGTAGGAGATCGCCTCGCCCAGCGCCTCCAGGTCGGCCGGGCCGAGCTCGAGTTCGTGGGTCAGCCAGGCCAGCGCCTCGTCCACCGGGGCGGCCGAGCTGACCGCGCGGCGCATCGCCAGGTGGGCCGGGGTGGGGTCGGTGGCGACCGCGTCCCGGGCGGGCCACACGTCGCGGTGCGCGTCGATGGTGAGCCGGGCCAAGGTGCTGGTGGTCCGCCGTTCGACGTTGAGCGCCGCCACCATCCAGGAGATCCCGGTGCTGTCGGTGCCGTCGGGGAGGCGGTCGGCGAGCCAGGCCGGCAGCCGGGGCATCGGTGTCGCGTACTCGCCCATCGTGACGAACAGGCCGTGCCACCACACCGAGAGCCGGGCCAACCGGTCGGCGGCGCCGGCGGCCAGCGCCGGCACCCGGCGCAGCACGGTTGCCGCGTCGGAGAGCCCGTCGGTGCCGACCACCGCGGCGCCGGCCAGCGCCGAGCGCAGGGCGGGAGCGGGAGCGCCGGGGCTCATCACCTCAGCGGTGGTCCGCGCCCAGTACCCCTCCTCCTCGAACAGGTCCCGCAGGGCCGAGCGCACTTCGGCTGGCCCAAGCTGACCGACCCGGGTCGAGAGCGCGACCACCAGCGCCGCCTGGTGCAGCAGCACGGCGGCGCTGACCGGGTCGGCGGAGGCCAGAGTGCCCACCGCCCGGCCCTTGGCGTCGGGGCTGCCACCCAACTCGCGCAGCGCGAGCGCGCGCGAGCCCGCCGCAGCGGAGACCGACCCGCCGCCCATCACGGTACGACCGGCGGCCAGGATCTCCTGTTCGGCCGGGGAAAGGCGGCTGAGCAGGTCGGTCCACCAGGACCCGAACTCGCGGGCCACGATGATCACCCGGATGCCGGTCGGCCGGCCGCCGTTGGCCACCGTGGTGACCAGCTCGTACATGTCGGCCCGGGTCTCAGCGTCGTCGACCAGGACCAGAGCGTGCCGGCCGTTGCGGGCGGCGGCGGTGATGGCGTACGCGCCCAGGCCCGGCCGGGCCCAGCCCGCCGGCCAGCGCTCGGCGACCAGGCGGTCGGCCACATCCGTGGCGAGGCGGGTCTTGCCCACCCCGGCACCGCCCTCGACCAGCCACAAGGGCCGCTCGCCGCGCTGAGCCCACTCGACCATCGCCTCGATGGCCCGCTCGCGCGGATCGGTGCCGGCCGCCACGCCGACCCGGATCCGGCCCTTGGCCGGCACCGGCACCACGGCCGAGCGCCACGCCAACTGCCTGCCGCTGTCCACGCAAAGGATTCTGCTGCACCCGGTCGTGGACGCAAAGGCTGGGTCGCGTCGGGTGCGCGTCAGGTCGCCGAGAGCACCCCGGTGGCGAGCCCGGCGATGAGCAGCAGGCCGAGCACCACCCGGTACCAGACGAACACGATGATCGAGTGGTGCGACACGTACCGCAGCAGCCAGGCGATCGAGGCGTACGCGACCACGAAGCTGACCACCACGCCCACCGCCGTCGGCCCCCAGCCGATGGTGGCGCTCACCTGGTGGCGCACGGTCACCGCCTCAAGCACGCCGGCCGCGGTCAGCGCCGGGATGCCGAGGAAGAACGCCATCCGGGTCGCGGTGACCCGGTCGAGGTCACGCAGCAGGCCGACCGAGATGGTGGCGCCGGAGCGGGACACCCCGGGCACCAGGGCCGCACACTGGGCCACACCGATGATCAGGCCGTCCTTGGCGGTCACGTCCCGCTCGGAGCGCTGCTGGGTGGCCGCGCGCTCGGCGAAGACCATCACCACCGACCAGCCGAGCAGCCCGGCGGCGACCACCCACAGGCTGCGCAGCGAGCCCTCGATGACGTCCTTGCCCGCCAGGCCGACGACCGCGATCGGGATCGAGCCGATGACGACCGCGGTGGCCAACCGCCACTGCGGCTGCTGCCGGGCCTCGGCCCGCACCAGGCCGGTCATGAAGGCGGAGACGATCCGCACGATGTCGCGCCAGAAGTAGATGATCGCGGCCACGATCGCACCGACCTGGATGATCGCCGTGTACGCGGTCACCGCGGCGTCGTCGACGTGCAGCCCCATCACCGCTTCGGCGATGGTCAGGTGTCCGGTCGAGGAGATCGGGAGGTACTCGGTGATTCCCTCGACGATGCCGAGCACGATCGCCTGCCACCACTGCATGACTCACCCACCCAATCCGGCGCTCTCGTGGGCCTGTGCGGCCTGGCGCATAAAACCGATCGCCGCCGCCGGGTCGGCCGCGAACAGGCTCAAGGACAGCGTGCTCACCCCGGCCTCGGCGTAGCGGCGCATGCCGGCGGCGATGCGGTGCGGCGGCCCGAGCAACGAGGTCTGGTCGATGAACTCGAACGGAACCGCCGCCGCCGCGTCCCGCTGACGCTTCGCCAGGTACAGGTCCTGGACCTCGCGGGCGGCCGCGCCGAAGCCCATCCGGACGGCCAGCCGGTTGTAGAAGTTCTGCTCCCGGCTGCCCATGCCGCCGACGTAGAGCGCGGCGTAGTGGCGTACCGGCTCGGCGCAGAGCTGCACATCGTCGCCGATCACCACCGGGACGCTGGCCACCACGTCGAAGCCCTGCAGGCTCTGGCCGGCCACCGCCCGCCCGGCGGCGACCGCCGCGAGCGCCTCCTCGGCGTACTCGGGCGAGAAGAAGATGGCCAACCAGCCGTCGGCGATCTCGCCAGCGAGCTCCAGGTTTTTCGGGCCCACCGCCGCCAGGTAGATCGGCACCTTCTCCCGGTACGGGTGAAAGCCGAGCTTGAGCGCCTTGCCGGGGCCGTCGGGCAACGGCAGGGTGTAGTACTCCCCCTGGTAGGACACCGTCTGGCGGGCCAAAGCGGTCCGCACGATGTCGACGTACTCCCGGGTACGCTGCAGCGGCTTGCCGAAGCGGACACCGTGCCAGCCCTCGGAGACCTGTGGGCCGGAGACACCCAACCCGAGGCGGAAGCGCCCCTGGCTGACCGCGTCCAGGGTGGCGGCGGTCATCGCGGTCATCGCCGGCGTCCGGGCCGGGATCTGCATCACCGCTGTGCCGATGTCGATGTGGTCGGTCTGGCCGGCGATCCAGGCGAGCACGGTCGGAGAATCCGAGCTGTACGCCTCCGCGGCCCAGACCACGCTGAAGCCCAGGCGCTCGGCCTCCTGCGCCAACGCCAGCTGGTCCGCGGGCGTGGTCCAGGCGGACTGGTACCCGAGGTTGAGTCCTAACCGCATGCCTGCCCTTCCTGTGCCGGGAGTCGACCCAGCGTACGGGCCAGGCGCCGCCGGGCGCGGCCGGGCCGGGCCGGTCGCCGCCGTGGCGGTTTCGCTCCTTGGTCAGCGCCCAACCGATGAGGCACGATGCTGGGATGGACTACGAGTACACGCCGCTGCGGTTACCGGCCCAGGTCGACCGGGTCACTGCGGCGGTGCAGCTGAGCATCGCGGCTGAGTTCGCCGGGTGGGAGTTGGCCCGGGTGCGCCTGTTCCGCGACGGCACCCGCCAGGTTCTGTTGCGCCGGCGGCGCTCGCAGCCTCCCCAGCCCGCCCTGTCCTACTGACCGTCCGGTCCGGCCCGCGGTCTGGCCGCTCGGTTTGACCTGCTCGGTTTGACCTGCTCGGTCCTACTGGCCGGCGCCGTCGTCCACCTCGGCCAGGCTGCGCTCGTCGAGGCGCCCGACCATGCGGTCGGCGGGGGTGAGCCGGAACGGCCCCTCGGCGTCGGAGTCGCTGACCGCGTCCGAGTTCAGCGGCTCACGCACCTCCGCGACCACGACCACCCCGTCGAGGGGCTCCAGCTCCGGCACGTCCAGCATGCCCAGCGAGCCGTCCCCCGACTGGAGCAGCTCCAGGATCGCCTCGGCGACCGTGGTCACCGGCCCGGTCGTCTCCGCCGCCGGCACCGGGCGGTCCTCCTCGGCCAGCCGCAACAGCGCCGCCACGCTCGGAATCCGGTAGTCGCGGCGCTGGCGCACCGAGACCACGGCGGGATGCGGATCGCCCGGCTCGACCGGCCGGGCGCCGTTGCCCAGCTCCGAGCTGACCGTGGCCAGCCGGCCGCCCTGGGCCTGGTCGGCCGAGATCGCCTCCAGGTCCCATGGGGTCACCTCGCCGAAGACGTCGTTGAGCAGGTCGTCGTAGGCGTGCGAGGCGTTGTTGAGAGCCACGTACGCGTTCCAGACCGCGTCGTCGTCCGGCTCACCGTCGGCCGCCCGCACCGCGGCCAGGTGGGCCCGGGCGGCCGACAGGACCCGCTCCAGCGCGGCCTCCACGTCGGCGATCCTGTCCGTCATCTCGCCCCCTCAGCAGGTGGTGAGCAGGTGATCCAGTACGCGCACGCCGAACTGTAGCCCCTGCACCGGCACCCGTTCGTCGATGCCATGGAACAGGGCCGAGAAGTTGAGCTCGGGCGGCAGGCGTAGCGGGGTGAAACCGAAACACCGGATGCCCAACCGGGCGAACGCCTTGGCGTCGGTGCCGCCGGAGAGCATGTAGGGCACCGTCCGGGCGGCCGGATCCTCGGCCCGCAGTGCGGCGCCCATGGCGGCCACCAGGTCGCCGTCGAACGTCGTCTCCAGCGGCGGTTGGCGCTGCACGACCTCGATCTCCAGGTCGGGCCCGACCACGGCCCGCAGCTGGCCCAGGAACCGGTCGTGCTCGCCGGGCAGGGTCCGGCAGTCGATGGTGGCGCTGGCCCGGCTGGGGATCACGTTCTCCTTGTACCCGGCGGCCAGCCGGGTCGGGTTGGCGGTGTTGCGGATGGTCGAGCCGATGATCGGCGCGATCGTGCCGAGCTTCGCGATGGCCTCCTCCGGCGAGCTCGGATCCAGCTCCAGCCCGAGCGCGTCGGAGATCGCGCTGAGAAAGGCCCGCACGGTGTCTGTGATCACAATGGGGAACCGGTGCCGGCCCACCCGGGCGACCGCCTCGGCGAGCGCGGTCACCGCATTGTCGTCGTGAATCATCGAGCCGTGTCCGGGTCGACCGCGGGCGTGCAGGCGCAGCCACGTGATCCCCTTCTCGGCCGTCTCGATGAGGTAGAGGCGCAGGTCCTCCGAGACCGGGTAGGAGAAGCCCCCCACCTCGCCGATCGCCTCGGTGCAGCCGTCGAAGAGCTCGCGGTGGTGATCGACCAGCCAGTGCCCGCCGTACTCGCCACCGGCCTCCTCGTCGGCGAGGAACGCGAGCACCAGGTCGCGCCGGGGCGAGCGACCCTCCCGGCGCATCCGACGCACGGTGGCGAGCACCATCGCGTCGAAGTCCTTCATGTCCACCGCGCCCCGCCCCCACAGGTACCCGTCGGCCAGCTCGCCGGCGAATGGCGGCACCGACCACTCGTCGGCGTCGGCCGGAACCACGTCCAGGTGGCCGTGCACCAGCAGGGCGCCGGGAGCCGGCTCGCCCGCCGGCGGCTGGCCGGGGAAACGGGCCACCACGCTCGCCCGCCCGGGAGCGCTCTCCCGAATCACCGGATCCAGGCCCACCTCGGCCAGCTGGGTGGCCACGTATTCGGCGGCCACCCGCTCGCCGGCGCAGGTGGCGTTGTCCCCGGTGTTCGTGGTGTCCATCCGGATCAGGTCGCGACAGATCTCAACGACCTCGGCCTCGGCGTCTGGGAAGGGCGTCACGGTCACGTTCATACCACCACCCCCGGGTTATCCACAGGCGGCCATCGGTGTCTGCCCCACCGGCGCTTCGACGGCTAGCCTGACACCTATGCCCGTCGATACGTCGCTGCACGCCCAGCCCGCCGCCCTGGCCCGGGCCGCCGGTGACCTGCTGGACCTGGTCCGCGCCGGCTGGGATGAGGCGGGTCCATTGCTGTCCAGTGTGGACGTGCGCGCCGCCGCCTTCGGCGCCCTGCCCCACTCGCGATCACTGGCCGGCGCACACCAGTCGGCCGTCGACGCCGCGGCCCGGATCGTCGACCACCTGGTCGACGTGCTCGCGGGGGACGCCGACCGGCTGCTGCGGGTCGCCTTCGCGCTGGTCGGCGCCGACACCGCGGCGGCCCACCGGACCGGCGCCGCCCACCATCCGGTCGGCCGCTGATGGCTGAGCGCTGGACGCTCGACGCCCGCCCCGACGAGCTGGCCCGGGCCGCCGCGCAGTGGCGGCAGCTGAGCCGGAGCGGTGAGCGCAGCCGGGTCGGGGTCGCCGATCTGGACGCTGGGCTGGCTCAGCGGTGGCGGGGCGGCTCGGCCCGGGCCTACCAGGCCCGCCACCGCGCCGTGGTGGCCGGCCTGGCCGAGTTCGTCCTGCTCGCCGCCGCGGTGGCCGAGCTGCTCGAGGCGGCCGCGTCGGCGCTGCTCGCGGCCCAGCGCCGCCTCGACCTGATCTGGGCCGCGTCCGCCCCGGCCGGGCTCGCCGGCGCCGCCCTGTTCGCCGGCCGGGCCTTGGCGGTGAGCGCGCCGGTCGGCGCGGCGGCGGACGGCGCCCTGGCCGCCGCCACCGGCCGGTTGACCGCACTCGGTGACCGGCTCTCGAGCCTGGCCGACAGTCTTCGACACCTCGCCGACCCTGCGCCGGACGGGACCCCGGAGCGGCGCCACCCGGGCTCCGTGCTGCTCGCCGGCGGCATGGCCGTCATCGACGGCACCAGCGGCATGGCCGTCATCGACGGCACCAGCGGGGACGACGTGATCCGGGTGGACCGGGACCGGGCCACCGGTGAGCAGGTCGTCACCGTCGACGGGGTGGTGCGTCGGTTACCGGCCGGCACCCAGCTGGTGATCCGCGCGGGCGACGGTGACGACGCCGTCACCGTGGCCACCGACGGGCCGGTGACCGTGCTCGGCGGTGCCGGCGACGACCGGGTGCGTGGCGGTGCCGGCGACGACGAGCTCTTCGGGTTGTGGGGCAACGACACCCTGCAGGCCGGCGCCGGCGACGACCGGGTGGCCGGCGGCGCCGGTGATGACTATGTGGACGGTCAGGCCGGCGACGACCGGCTCAGTGGCGGGCCCGGGGCGGACACCCTCTACGGTCTGGACGGCCAGGACCGGGTCGGCGGCGGCGACGGTCGCGACTACCTCGACGGCGGGCCCGGGTCCGACGACCTCGCCGGCGGGGCCGGCGCGGACGTGCTCGCCGGCGGTCGCGGCGATGACATCCTGCGCGGGGGCGGCGGGGACGATGTCCTCTACACCGGTGCCGGCGCCGATCGCGTCGACGGCGGCGCCGGCGCCGACCGGGCCTTCGTCCAGGCCGACGACCGGATCGTGAGCGCCACCGCGGCCCCGGTCGGCGAAACCGGATCGGGCAGCTTCATCCGCATCGAGGGCAGCCCGCAGTTCGCCGCCCGGGTCGAGTCCGATCTGGACACACTGCGCTCCTCGGCGACCGGGCACGCCATGCTCGCCGCGCTGCAACGCCAGCACGACGACACCCGCGGCTGGGCTGCCGAGGTGCCGGTGCTGGGTCGGCTCGCCGCCGGCGACAGCCTGGTCATCCGGGAGGTGCACGACACCAATGGGTACGCCGACACCGCGATCCCCCGGTTCGGGCCGGTCGTCGCGGACATCCGCTACGACCCCACCTTCGACGGCTTGGGCACCGGTGCCGCGGTCCCCCCGGTCGTGGTGCTCTATCACGAGCTGGCCCATGTCGAGGACGCGTTCGCCGGCACCATCGCCGAGGGCACCTACGCCGGGCCCGACAATCCTGGCGTGCCGAACCTGGAGCGGGAGGCGGTCGGGCTGCCCTTCGACGTCGACGGCGATCCGGCCACCCCGATGGCGCTGGCCACGGATCATCCGTTCCCGCTCACCGAGAACGGCTTGCGCGCCGAGCTCGGCCTGCCGGCGCGGACCCGCTACTGACCGGCTACTCGCGGCCGTGGGTACGCCGGCCCCGGCGGGCGAGCGAGTCCAGGACCACCGCGGCCAGCAGCACGGCCGCTGTGATCATGAAGCGCACCGACGACTCCAGCTGGAGCAGGAACATGCCGTTGGTGATCGAGCCCAGGACGACCGCACCGAGCAGGGCACCGTAGGTGCTGCCCCGGCCGCCGAAGAGGCTGACCCCACCGATGACCGCACCGGCGATCGCGATGAGCAGCGTCTCGCTGCCGCCGGTGGACTGGCTCGCGGCGAAGTTGCGGGAGGCGAAGAGCACCCCGCCGAACGCCGCGAACGTCGACGCGAGCGCGAACACCGAGATCCGTACCAGGGCGACGTTCACCCCGGCTCGCCGGGCGGCCTCGACATTGCCGCCAACGGCGAAGATCCGCCGGCCGTACCGGGTGCGGCGCAGCACCAGGTCGGTGACCGCGACCAGGCCGACGAAGATGAGCAGCGGCACCGGCACGCCCTGGGCGGAGTTGAGCACCGCGACCGCGGCGGCGATCAGCACCGCCAGGCCGCCGACGCGGATCCCGTCGCCGAGCCGGCTCCGCACCGGCAGTGCCGCCGCGACCCGGCGGCGCCGGTCCACCATCACCGCCGACCCGTACGCGATCGCCACGGCCGCACCGATCGCCCAGCCGGCCACCACCGAGACGTACTTGTGGGTGAGGTTCGCCAGAAAACCGGTGTACGGGATGTTGATCGTGCCCTGCGGGAAGAGCAGCCAGATCTGCAGACCCAGCCAGCCCAGGTTGCCGGCGAGGGTGACCACGAACGCGGGCACGCCCACCTTGGCGAAGAAGAAGCCCTGGACGGTGCCGATGACCGCGCCGAGGACGAGCACGGCGAGCAGCGCGAACCAGTCCGGCCACCCGTGGCGGACCGCCAGCACCACGAGCATGGCCGCGCCGACACCGGCCACCGAGCCGACCGAGAGGTCGATCTCGCCGAGCAGCAGCACCAGCACGATGCCCACGCTGATCACGCCGTACGCCACGATCTGCAGGGTCATGTTGGACAGGTTCTGGGCGGTGAGGAAGGCGTGGTTGAGCGACTGGAACACGATCCAAATGACGATCAGCCCGATGATCACCGGCCAGGCACCGAGCTCGCCGGTGCGCACCCGGCGCCCCACCGCAGCGAACGGGGTCCACATGCCCCGCGATGGCGAGCGGTCGGGCGTGCCGGCCGGTACCGGCGGGTTCGACACGACCGTACTCATGGCGCCGGCTCGCTCCGCTCACCGGCCCCATGAGGCACGAGTGCCCTGTGCCTGAAGATTCGCTCGCTTCGCTCACTCATGGCGCCGGCTCGCTCCGCTCACCGGCCCCATGAGGCACGAGTGCCCTGTGCCTGATGATTCGCTCGCTTCGCTCACTCATGGGCCTGCCTTCCGCTCGCGGCTGCGGGGCTCGCTGACGCTCACTCCTCGCGCTCTCATGGCCGCTCCTGGGTGTCCGAGATGGTCCAGTCCTTGTGCGGCTCGCGGCGGACGTTGGGGCCGCCCTCCGCGCCCGCGCGGGCCGCCCGCCGGGAGACGACATTGTCGGAGGCGCCGGTGATCGCCTGCACGATCTGTTCCTGGGTGGTCTCCTGCATCGAGAAGTCGCCAACGACCCGGCCCAGCCGCAGCACCGTCACCCGGTCGGCCACCGCCTTGACGTCGGCGAGGTTGTGGCTGATGAGCACGACCCCGTGGCCGCGATCGCGCAGCCGCTCGATGAGGTCCAGCACCTGAGCGGTCTGAGCCACCCCGAGCGCCGCGGTCGGCTCGTCCAGCAGCACCACCTTCGGCTCGCCCAGCAAGGAGCGGGCGATCGCCACCGACTGGCGCTGGCCGCCCGAGAGCGCCGCCACCGGGACCCGCACGCTCGGGATGCGTACCGACAGGGTGTCGAGCAGGTTGCTCGCGGCCTTCTCCATGGCGATCTCGTCCAGCACACTGCCGTGGGCGTCCTCCTGGCCGAGGAAGAGGTTCGCCACCACGTCCAGGTTGTCGCAGAGGGCGAGGTCCTGGTAAACGGTCGCGATGCCGAGCGCGGTGGCGTCGCTGGGCCGGCCTATGTTCACCGAATGGCCCTGCCAGCGCATCTCGCCGCCGTCGGCCGGGTTCACGCCGGCGATCACCTTGATCATGGTGGACTTGCCGGCACCGTTGTCACCGACGAGGGCCACCACCTCGCCCGGGTAGACGTCGAGGCTCGCGTCGGTGAGCGCCTGGACGGCCCCGAAGCGCTTCGAGATCCCTCGCAACGACAAGACGGCTTCGCGGGTCACCGCACCGCCTCCTCCCCAGTGCCACCGCCGGCCGACCCGGATCCGGCCGGTCCTGCGGAGTATTCACCTGTTGGCGCCGGCTGACACCTGCCGGTCCGCCACGCCCGCTCGCCGGGCCACGGTGTGCGGACCCACCATGGTCCCGGCGAGCGCGCGCCGGGTGGCCGTACCGGTCAGGAGATGCCGGCGGCCGCGCACGCCTGCGCGTACTGCGCGGTGCAGATCGTCGACGCCTGGTAGAAGCCGTCCGCGATCACCGTGCTCTTGACGTTGTCCTTGGTCACCGCGACCGGGTCGAGCAGCACCGAGGGCACATCGGCCGTGCCGTTGTTGACCTTGGTGGTGGTCGGGGTGCCGGTGAGCGCCGTGCCGGTCGCCGCCGCAATCGCCATCTGCGCGGCCGCGTCGGCCTCAGGCTTGATCGCCTTGTAGATCGTCATCGCCTGCTCGCCGGTGAGGATCCGCTGGATCGCCGCGATCTCGGCATCCTGGCCGGTGACCGGCGGCAGGGTGGTGAAGCCGCCCCCCTTCATCGCCGCGATCGCGCCGCCGGCGGTGCCGTCGTTGGCCGCGTAGACGCCGATGATGTTGTCCTTGCCGATCCCGGTGATGGCCTGCTCCATCTCCTTCTGCGCGTTGTCGGCCGACCACTCCGGAGTGTCGAACTCCTGCCCGATGGTCACCTTGCCGTCGAGCACCGAGTGGGCGCCGGCCTTGAAGTCGGCGGCGTTCGGGTCGGTCGGGTCACCGTTGATCATTACGATCTTGCCCCGTTTGGGGTCGCCCCCGGCCGAGATCGCCTGCAGCAGCGCCTGACCCTGGGTCTGGCCGACCTTCTTGTTCTCGTACGAGACGTAGTAGCTCACCGGCCCGGTGGCCAACCGGTCGTACGCGACGACCGGGATGTTCTGCGCCTTCGCGTTGGCCACCAGCCCGCCGGCCGCTTTGGCGTCGACGGCATCGAGGATCATCACCTTGACACCCTGGGTGAGCATCGCCTCGGCCTGCGATTGCTGCTTGGCGCTGTCCTGGTCGGCGTTCTGGTACAGGACATCGCACTTCGGGCAGAGCTCCTTGAGCTTCGCCTGGATCAATGGCCGGTCGAAGGTCTCGTACCGTGTGGTCTTCGACTCCGGCAGCAGTAGTCCGATCTTGAAACCCTGGTCAACGCTGGCCCCCCCGCCGCCACCGCCGTTGTTGTCGCTGCTACAGGCGGCCAGCCCGCCGAGTAACAGGGCGACAGCGCCGACGGCGGCCAAGCCCTGTCGGGTCCTTATTCGCATCCGGCCCTCCCGATGTCCGCGTCACGGTTCTTACCGCGCCGCTGGTCGCTTTTCCCGTTTCATGTGCTTCGAAGCGTGGCCGACCTCACACGCTGACTGAACAAAGTCAACCCCTTGATGGCCATGGCGTCAAGAGTTGAACGCATGATGGGGTCACAAGCGCGGACCGACGCCAACCCTCAAATACAGAACGGGTTGCCGGCGACCGCGAAGCGAGTCAGCCGGATGGGTACCCGGTCGCCGCCGGCCAGATGGCGTCGGCGGTGACCGCGAGCCGGCGCTCCAGCAGCGCGACCGCGCCGAGGGCGACCGCCCGCTCCCCCAGCTCGGCCAGGGTCACCACCACCGATGCGGCCGAGCGGGGCAGGGTCTGGCGGTGCAGGGTCTCCCGCAGCGGGCTCAGCAACAGCTCGCCCGCCTCCGCGAGTTCGCCACCGACCACGATCCGGCTCGGGTTGAGCACATTGACCAGCATCGCGGTGGCCGCACCGACCGCCCGGCCGGCGTCGGCCACGATCCGCCGGCAGCCCAGATCACCGCGCACCGCCGCGTCGACGAGGGTCGACAGGTCGGGGTTGCGGCTGGTCCAGCCGGAGGGCAGCAGGTCGAGCAGGGACGCCGCCCCGACCAGGGTCTCCAGGCAGCCGCGGTTTCCGCAGCGACAGATCCGTCCCTGCTCGTCCACGGTGATGTGGCCGATCTGGCCGGCGAGCCCGGCGGCGCCCGGGTAGACCGACCCGCGCAGCACCAGCGCGGCCGAGACGTTCGTCGAGAGCTTCAGGTAGATCAGGTCGGGCACGCCCCGGCCGGCGCCCCATTCCAGCTCGCCCAGCGCGGCCGCGTTGGCGTCGTTGTCCACGAAGACCGGCCGGCCGAACCGTTCGGTCAGCGCCGCCGCGATGTCGGTGCCCTGCCAGGCCGGTAGCACCGCCGGCGCGGCCAGCTCGCCGGAGAACGCGTCGATCGGACCGGGCAGGCTGATGCCGATCCCGCGCACCGAGGTGCGGACCACCCGCGCCTGCCGCAGCAGGGTCGTGACCAGCCACTCGGTACGGCGCAGCCCACGCTCGGCCGACTGGCCGGTGTCGTAGGCGATGCTCTCCTCGGTGAGCACCTGATGGTCATGATCACAGAGCACCGCCCGCAAGCGGGCGGTGCCGATCTCCACGCCGAGCAGCAGCCCGGTCGCCCGGGCGAGGGAGACGCTGAGCGCGCGCCGCCCGCCACTGGAGGTCGGGGTCACCAGCACCGTGCCCACCTCGCGCAGCTCGCGCACGATGTTGGAGACGGTGGCCGCGGAGAGTCCGGTGGTGCGCGCGATCTCGGCCTGCGTGAGCGCGCCGGCGGTCCGGACCGCGTGGATCACCCGGCGTTGGTTCGCCTCGCGCAGGGCGCTCTGCGATCCGGGCGTCTCCACCGTCATGCGGGCTCCTCCCTGTGGCGCAGAAAGTGTACAAGGCTTGAATGCGCCGCGGCAGGTCACGCTCCGCGGTCGGGCCGGCGCCGCGGCAGGTCACGCTCCGCGGTCGGGCCGGCGCCCGGGGCCGGCGGGCGATCGACGACGATACCGGAGCTGGCCGAGGCGGACCGCGCCGCGACCGCGGCGCGCCGGCCGAGTCGCCTCGACTGTCCACTGGGGAGGCTCGTGCATTGGCCGGGCGTTGCCCGGACGTGGCATTGTCATGACCATGCCTGCCGTGCCCGCCGTCCGCGACGAGCCCGTGCGCCAGCGCAGCCTGCGGGCCCACAACCTCGGCCTGGTCCTGCGACACGTCGCCGGCACCGCGCGGCCGCTGTCCCGGGCCGACGTCGCGGCGGCCACCGGCCTCACCCGGGCGACGGTCTCCACGCTCGTCGATGAGCTGCTCGCCGGACAACTGCTGACCGAGGTGGAGCCGGCTCCCCGTACCGGGGCCGGGCGCCCGGCCGCCGGCCTCCGCCTCGACGCCGCCGGCCCGGCCGCGCTCGGGCTCGAGGTCACGGTGGACCACCTCGCCGCCTGCGTCGTCGACCTCACCGGTGTGGTGCGCCATCACCACGTGCGCCCGGCCGACCGGCGCGGTACCGACCCCGGGGTCGTGGTGGCAGAGCTCGCCGAGATGGCCGGCACGGCGATCACGGCCGCCGCCGATCAGGGTCTGCGGGTGGCCGGGACCGCGGTGGGGGTGCCCGGTCTCGTCTCCGACGGGGTGGTGCGGTTCGCGGCGAACCTGGGCTGGCGCGAGGTCGACGTGCGCGCCCAGTTGCTGGCCCGCGCCCCGCTGGACGCCTACCCGGGCGACCTGCTCGCGGTGGCGAACGCCGCCGACCTGGCCGCACTGGCCGAGTCCCGGGTGTGGCCGGCCGGCGAGCCGGCGAGCTTCCTCTACGTGTGTGGGCAGGCCGGGATCGGGTCCGGCATCGTCTTCGACGGCCAGCTCCTGCGCGGCGCCCGGGGGTTGGCGGGCGAGCTGGGGCACGTCACCATCCGGCCCGATGGCCGCCACTGCCGGTGCGGGGCGCGCGGCTGCCTGGAGGCGTACGCCAACCAGGAGGCGATCCTCGCCGGCGCCGGCGAGACCGCGATCGCGCGCGTGGTGGCCCTTGCCCGGGCCGGGGCCCATCCCGTGCTGATGGCGTTGGAGGAGGCCGGCTCGGCGCTGGGGGTGGCGGTGGCGAGCGCACTCAACCTGCTCGACCTGCCGACCGTGGTCCTCGGCGGCGGCTACGCGCCGCTGGCGCCATGGCTGGTCGAGCCGATGTCGCGCGAGATCTCCGAACGGGTGCTCAGCGCGGCCTGGGCGCCGGTCACCGTGCGGGCCTCGGCGCTGGACGAGTCGGCCGCGGTCGTGGGGGCAGCTGGCTCGGTGATCGGCGCCATCCTCGCCGAGCCGACGCGCTGGCTCGCGGCCGCCCCTGCAGTCGCCGGCACGGCGTCGTAGGCGAGCGCCGGGCCCGGCACCTCATCGGCGGCCGGCAGCCGCAACTGCACCCGCAGACCGGGCGTGGCGTCGGCGAGGGTGACGGTGCCACCGTGGCGACGCACCAGCTCGCGGACGATGGCCAGCCCGAGCCCCGCGCCGCCGCCGTCGCGGGCGCGCGCGCCGTCCAGGCGGGTGAACCGCTCGAAGACCCGCTCCCGATCCGACTCGGGAATCCCCGGGCCGTCGTCGGTGACCGCCACCCGCAGGTACCCGCCGTCGCGGCCAACCTCGACCCGCACCGACGTGCGGGCGTAGCGCACCGCGTTGTCCAGCACGTTGGCCACCGCCCGACGCAGCGGGTCCGGCTCCCCCACCATCCACAGTGGATCGCCGGCTGGCGGCCCGGTCACTCCCGGGTAACGCGCCGCCACCTCGCGGACCAGTGCGTCCAGGTCGAGCGGCCCGGCCCGGCTGAGCCCGGTCGTGGCGTCGGAGCGGGCCAACAGCAACAGGTCGTCGACGAGCCGGGACAGTCGCGCCGCGTCGGTCAGCAGATCGTCGGCGACCGTTGGCCAGTCCGTGCGCGGCCCCAGCCGCTTGGCCACCTCGAGCTGGGTGCGCATGTTCGCCAGCGGGCTGCGCAGCTCGTGCGCGGCATCGGCGACGAACTCCCGCTGCCTGGCCCGGCCACTGTCCAGCCGAGCCAGCATGTCGTTGAGGGTGGTGGCGAGCCGGTGCACCTCGTCGTGGCCGCCCGGTACCGGCAACCGGCCGGAGTGGCCGGCACCGGTGATCTCCTCGGCTCCTCGCCGCAACTCCTCGACCGGGCGCAGGGTGGCCCCGATCACCCGCCAGGCGACCGCGGCCAGGATCAACACCAGCAGGGGGAAGACGATGAGCAGGGTGTTACGCAGCGCCGCCACCCCCTTGAGCGCATCGGCCATCGGCCGGGCGACCAACACCGTCTGCGGGTCGGCGGCCGAACCGGCCGGCACCGCGACCACCCGCACCGGGCCGGTCAGCCCCAGCCGGTCGCCGTCGATGAACACCTTGGTGCCGGACCGGGCCCGGGCCAACTCATCCGGGTGCAGCATGCAGACCAGCCGGTCGGCGTCGATCGACGCCGACCGCACCCGGCTGGCCGAGTCGACCACCTGGACCAGCCCGGATCCGGCCACCGGCACCGGTTGCGGCAGCGCGTCCGCGTTGACCAAGGCGGCCACGTCGTGGGCGCTGCGGTCCAGCTCGGCGTCGACCGAGCGTTGCAGGGACGCGCCGAGCGCGGCCACCAGGGCCACCCCGCCGACGAGCAGGCCGGCGCTCAGCCCCACCATGCCGATGATCAGCAGCCGGGCCCGCAGGGTACGCCGGCGCCACCAGCTCACGGCGTACCGGCGACCAGCCGGTAACCCGCGCCGCGCACCGTTTCCAGCAGGCCCCGGCCGAGCTTGCGCCGCAGGTATCCGATGTAGACTTCGACCGCGTTCGGCGCGGTCTCCTCGTTCGCGTCCCAGACGTGGTCGAGCAGCTCGGTCTTGGAGACCACATCCCCGGCCCGGCGCATGAGGTACTGCAGCAACCCGTACTCGCGCGTGGTCAACACCACCTCGCTGCCGGCGACGGTGACCCGGCGCCGGGCCGGATCCAGGCAGACATCGCCGACGGTGAGCACGGCCGGGCGCTCGGGCGCGCCCCGGCGCAGCAACGCCCGCAGCCGGGCCAGCAGCACCACATAGGAGAACGGCTTGGTGAGGTAGTCGTCGGCACCGCAGTCCAGCCCGTCGGCCTGGTCGTGCTCGCCGTCCTTGGCCGAAAGCATGAGCACCGGCACCCAGTGACCCTCGGCCCGCAAGGTGCGCACGACCCGGTAGCCCGACAGGCCGGGCAGCATGACATCGAGGATCATCGCGTCGTACTCACCGTGGCGGGCCAGCTCCAGCCCCGAGGGTCCGTCGCCGGCCACGTCGACTGCGAAGCCCTCCGCCTGCAGCCCGCGCTGCAACGCCGTGGCGAGGCGCGCCTCGTCCTCCACGACCAGTACGCGCATGCATTCAGCCTGCCACGCCCCTGCGCGGGTGCACAGCATCGCTCAGCCGGTTCACAGTGCGGTCGGGGCAGGATGATGACCAGGAGGTGCCCTCATGTCCGCTCTCAACTCCCGCCCCGCACTGCGCTGGTTGGTCCCGGCCGCGGCGGTGGTCGCCGTCCTCGGCGGCGGCGCCGCCGTCGGCGCCATCACCGCCGCCGCCGACCCGAGCCTGCCCACCCGCAGCGCCGCCCAGCTGCTGGTGGACCTGCAGACCGCGCGTCTGGACGGCCTGTCCGGCACCGTCGTGGCGCGGGCCGACCTCGGCCTGCCGGCCCTGCCCGGCCTGGGTGGTGCCGGCAGCACCGAGCTCACCTCACTCCTGAGCGGCACCCACACCCTGCGCGTCTGGTACTCCGGCCCCGACAAGGCCCGGGTCGCCCTGCTCGGCACGCTCGGCGAGACCGACGTCATCATCAACGGCTCCGACGTGTGGACCTGGGACAGCCGGGCGAACAAGGCCACCCACGGTGCCCTCAACCCGCTGGGGGATGCGAAGCCGGGGGAGGCGAAGCCGGGGGAGGCGAAGCCGGGGGAGGCGAAGCCGGGGGCCCAGCCGGGCGCCGGCACGCCGTCGCTGAAGCTGCCGGGTGGTGGCGCGCTCACCCCGCAGCAGATCGCCGACCTGGCCCTGGCCGCGGTGAACCCGAGCACCGAGGTGACTACCCAGGGCACCGCCAGCATCGCCGGGCGGGACGCGTACGAGCTGGTCCTCAACCCGCGCGACCGGGCGAGCCTGATCGGGTCGATCCGGCTCGCGGTGGACGCGACCGAGCACGTGCCCCTGCGGGTCCAGATCTTCGCCCGGGGCGCCGCGTCACCGGCGATCGAGGTCGCCTTCACCCAGGTGAGCTTCGCCCGGCCGGACCCAGCGCAGTTCGTGTTCAACCCGCCACCGGGCGCCACCGTGGTCGAGCGGGACGCCGCCAAGCCCAGCCAATCCACACCGGGCACGGTTGCCAAGCCTGACCAGAGCGGCAAGCCGCCGTTCGTGGTCGTGGGCAGCGGCTGGACCAGCGTGCTGGTCGCCCGCGTTCCCCAGCCGGCCAGCGACCAGAAGGGCAGCGACCAGGAACGCAGCGGCCAGCGCCAGCTCTCCGGCCTGCTCGCCAACCTCCCCGCGGTGCACGGCGCCTGGGGCACCGGCCATCTGCTCACCAGCCAGTTGATCAGCGTGCTGGTCACCGACGACGGCCGGCTGCTCGTCGGGGCGGTCAGCCCGGCCCGGCTCTACCTGGCCGCGGCCGACCCGGCGGCGAAGCTGCCGGAATGACCGACGACGCGCTTCCCTCCGCGGAGGAGGCGGAATGACCGACGACGCGCTTCCCTGCGCGGAGGAGGCGGAATGACCGACGACGCGCTTCCCTCCGCGGAGGAGGCGGAATGACCGACGACGCGCTTCCCTGCGCGGAGGAGGCGGAATGACCGACGACGCGCTTCCCTGCGCGGAGGAGGCGGAATGACCGACGACGCGCTTCCCTGCGCGGAGGAGGCGGAATGACCGCGCTCGCGGTCAGCAGCCGCGGGCTGACCAAGCGATTCGGGCACCACCTCGCGGTCGACGGCATCGACCTCGCGGTGCCGCGCGGGCAGGTGTACGGGTTCCTCGGTCCCAACGGATCCGGCAAGACCACCACGATCCGGATGCTGCTCGGCCTGATCCGGCCCACCGCCGGGCGTCACGAGCTGCTCGGCCAGGCGGTGCCCGAGCGCTCGGCCGCCGTCCTGCCCCGGGTGGGTTCCCTTGTGGAGGGTCCGGCCTTCCACCCTTACCTGTCCGGTGTGGACAATCTGGTCCGGTTGGACGCGGCCGACCGGACCGCCGATCCGCGGACCGCGGCCGCGCGCATTGGCGCTGCGCTGGACCGCGTCGGGCTGCTCGCCGCGGGCGGCAAGCGCTACCGGGCGTACTCGTTGGGCATGCGCCAGCGCCTGGCCCTCGCCGCCGCGCTGCTCCAGCCACGCGACCTGCTGGTGCTGGACGAGCCGACCAACGGCCTTGATCCGCAGGGGACCCGCGAGGTGCGCTCGCTGCTCATGGCCCTGGCCGCCGACGGGACCACGGTGATGCTCTCCACCCACCTGCTGGCCGAGGTCGAGCAGGTGTGCGGCCACGTCGGGGTGATGCACCAGGGCCGGCTGGTGGCGCAGGCGCCGCTGGCCACCCTGCGCGCCGGGGGTGCCGCCCGGGCCCGGGTGGAAACCGACCGGCCCGACGACGCCGCCCGGGTGCTGCGCGAGATCGGCGCCGGCGACGTGCAGGTCGCGGCCGGCGTCACCACCGGCCTGCTCGGCCCGCTGGCCCCGGAGAAGGTGGTCGCCGCCCTGGTGCACGACGGTGTCGGGGTGCGTGGATTCCGGGTGGCCGCCCCGGAGCTCGAGGAGCTCTTCGTCTCCCTCACCGGCGAGGGCTTCGATGTCAGCGGTTGAGCTGCCGGTCCCGGCCCGTGAGCGCGAGGAGCGAGCGGGTGCGAGCACCGCAGCGGGAACGAAGGGCCGGCGCGTCGGGCGGGTCAGCCGCGGGGTGAGTACCCGGTTTCTGCGCTCCGAGCTCACGCTGATCTTCGGGCGGCGGCGCAACTGGGCCGGGCTGGCGGTGCTGGCCGCGGTGCCGGTCCTGATCTCGATCGCGGTCGCCGTCGACGGCCGCGGGGGCCGCGGGGGCGGCGACGGGCCGGACTTCTTCGCCAGCATCACCAGCAACGGACTCTTCGTCGCGCTGGCCGCGCTCGCGGTGGAGCTGCCGCTCTTCCTGCCGATCGCGGTGGCGGCGATCTCGGCCGACGCGATCGCCGGCGAGGCCAACCTGGGCACGCTGCGCTACCTGCTCGCGGTGCCGGTCACGCGCACCCGGATGCTGGCGGTGAAGTACACCGCGATCGCGATCTTCGCCCTCGCCGCGACCGCGGTGGTGGCCGTGGTCGGCACGCTGGTCGGGCTGGCCCTCTTCGGCGGTGGCCCGGTCACCCTGCTCTCCGGGGCTCAGGTGTCGTTCTGGGCCGGGCTGCTGCGACTGGCCGGCGTCTGCGGCTATATCGGGATCGCGCTGATGGCCCTGGGCGCGGTCGGGCTCTTCGTCTCCACGCTCACCGAGCAGCCGATCGGGGCCACCATCGCGACCGTGATGCTCTGCGTGGCCAGCTTCATCGCCGACACCGTCCCGCAGGTGGCCTGGCTGCACCCGTACCTGCTCACCCACTGGTGGACCGCCTTCGGCGACCTGCTGCGCGACCCGGTGCCGTTGGGCGCGATGGCGCACGGCGTGGCCTCCGCGGCCGCGTACACGCTGATCTTCGGCAGCGCCGCCTGGGCGCGCTTCGGCGGTCGCGACATCACCAGCTGACGCACCCGGTCGGCCGGTCAGCGCCGGCCCAGGTCCGGCCAGCGCAGCCGGCGCAGCGCCAGCGCGCTGACGTCGCCGGCGATCAGCGGCCAGGCGGCGGCCGAGACACTCAGGAGATCACCGGTGCCGTCGGCCAACCACAGCCGGCCATCGCAATCCACCCGGAACACCACCGGCTCCGGGCCGAACCGCACGGGCAGGCCGTCCAGCGCCTCGCCGTCGACCTCCAGGCGCACCAGCCGGCCGGCGATCGAGCGGGCCCGCAGCCAGCCGTATCCCGATGACGGGATCTGGTCGGCCGGCACCGGGCGCTCGAACCCGAGATCTGAATATCCATTGTAGACTTGCCAGGGTTCGTAGAGCGGTGTGAACGCCTCGTAGAGCGGGTGGCGGCCACCGCCGTCCCACTCCAGCACGAAGTCGACGCTGGGCCGGTGCAGGCTGATCCGCTCGTACCCGCCGTCGAACTGGTCGGCGAAGGCTCGCTCCAGCCGGTCGCGCCGGTAGCGCAGCGCCTGCGGGTAGGCGAGCTGGCGGTGCAGCACGACCGGGTGTTCGGCGACGCTGGTCAGCCGGACCTTCGCCTCGCGGCCGGCCCGCTCGAGCAGGGCCCAGGCCAGGTCCGGGCGCGGATGCAGCGCGACGTCGATCCGGTTCGCCGCCATCTCGGCGGCCAGGTCACGGGCGACCGCCAGGTCGAGCGCATCGCCGGCGAGGGCCAGGCCGAGCGAAGCGAGCACCCGTACCTGTGGTGCCGGCCTGCCGGCCACCTCCAGCACCGCCACGTCGAGCGTGCCGCCGCCCATGTCGAAGACGAGCAGGCAACCGCTTGGCCGCTCGCCGTGGTGCAGGTACCGGTGAGCCAGCCAGGCGATGCCGGCGGCGACCGGCTCGTCGACCAAGGTGGCGTCGTCCACCGGCAGCCCGGCCGCCCCGGCCGCCCGCAGCAGCCGCTGGCGCTGGTGGCCGTCCCACAGGGCCGGGCACCCCAGGCGCACCTGCGACCGGCCGTCCAGTTCGGTGCCGGCGCGGCGGGCCCGAGCCACCGCCTCGGCGAGGACCGCGACGGTGACCGCGTCGGCGTCGACCTCGAAGCTGGCCTCGGGTCCGGCGATGGTGACCAGCTCGCGCCGCTCCGTGATGGCCCGCTTGATCGAGCGGATCTGGTGCGGGCCGGCGTCGTCGGCGTCCTCCCCGACGATCACCCCGGCCGCAACGAGCCGGGCCACCGACGGCAACCACACCGTGGTTCGACCCAGTGTCACCACCGACGCCTCGCCCCAGGCGACCCGGGTCGTCGTGGTCCCGAAGTCGATGCCGACGACGTCGGATCGCGGCATCGTCCTACTCCTCCCGGGCGCCGGTCAGCCCAGCGCGACCTGCGCCTTCTCCAGGAGTACATCCTCTTCACCGCGCCGCCAGCCATAGCCCGGGCGGACCACGATCACCGCCGACCCGGCCGGCGGCGGGGCGCCGATCGGCGCATGGCGGGCCGAGTCGTAGGCGATCCGCTCCCCCGCCCGGCCGATGGGCTCGAGCTCGAACGCCTTGACCAGCGCCCGGATCCGCTCGACCAGCACATCCGGGTCGGCCCCGGCCGCCGCGAGCTCCTCGACCTCCATCGCCAGCTCGGCCAGGGCGCGCACCGCGTCGGTCTGGATCTGCCGCTCGTGGTGGGCGCGGGAGAGCCGGGAGCTCTGGTAGGACCGGCGGGCCTGGGCCTCGAGGTCGTCGCGGTCGCGCAGCGCGCCCCGCAGCTGTTCGGCCAGCTCGGCCTTGAGCGCGGCCGGCACCCGCCCTCGCAGCAGCCGCTCGAGCGCCTGGGCCGGGGTCGGGCCGGGCACCGGGCCGGGCATCGGCGTCGCGCTCCACCAGTAGCAGCCGCGCGCCCGGTCGAAGGCCACGTTGGCGTGGCGCCGCACGCCCGGCTGGGCGCGCCGCCAGGCCGCCTCGACCGCCTCGGTGGCCACCCCCGACTCGGCCAGCCGCCGCTTCAGCGCCCGAGCGTCCATCGGCTCGCCGGCCGCGCGCAGCAGGTCGACGAAGACGGCGGCGGGCACGGCGCGCAGGCGGAAACTGACCTCGGGGTGATCCACCCCACGACTCTAGTCGGCCCGACGGCCCCGGCCACATCAGCCGCGCCAGTAGTCCGACACACCGTAAAAGGCGAGGTTGTAGCTGAGCTGCCGATCGACATGGGCCGCCAACCGCGGTACGACCGTCGCAAGTGGAGCGAGCAGGGCCCGCGCGGTCGCGGTCAACTCCACGATCCGCTGGCCCGCTTCGGCCCGGCTCAGCCCGAGCATCAGCACGTTGAGGTCGCCGGTCTCGGCGTCCCGCTCGTAGGTGGCCAGATCGTTGACCAGCCGCAGCGCCCGCTGCGCCGTGCGGACCGCGGCGAAGAGCCCGTCCACCGCGATCGGCTCCCCGGGCCCGTGCACACCGACCAGATGGCTGGCGAAGACGAAGGCCATGGCGAGGTTGTCGGCGTTGTCCAGGTAGGCCGCCACGCTCGGGCGCCCGGCCGGCCCGCCGGCCAGCCACGCCCGCTCGCGGGCCATGCCGGTGAGCATCCGACCCAGCTCCCGCAGCCACACCCGGCCCAGCGCCGGGAAGCCGGGGGTGGCCGCGAGCTCCTCGCGGATCTCCACCAGGAAGGCGGCGAGCTCGTCGCCCGGCGCCGCGCGTCCGCTGCCGGCCGCCTCGAGGCAGCCGGTCACGATCTCCCCGACCTGCGCCACCGAGGCTCCCGCGGCGTCCACCAGCCGGTCGAGCCCGAATGTCCACAACGCGGCCCGACCGCCGGGACGCAGCTGCGCCGCGCTGAGCCAGGGCGAGGAGAACG
The DNA here is from genome assembly GCA_963753485.1 of uncultured Actinomycetota bacterium. Taxonomy (GTDB): domain Bacteria; phylum Actinomycetota; class Actinomycetes; order Mycobacteriales; family Micromonosporaceae; genus CAWDLX01. The sequence continues at coordinate 797,089 of CAVWCL010000003.1, forward strand.
TCGTCGCCAGCGCCACCGAGCTGAACAGGGCACAGTCGTAGAGCTCGCTCGGGTAGAGGCCGGGATAACGGCCGGCACAGCGGTGCAGGTCCCGCTGAACCTGCCCCGAGACCGCACAAATCCACCCAACATCGCGCGCTGACGGAAGACTGCCGAGCTCAGTGGTCGCCACGTGTGGTAATTCTGCTGTCGACACTACGTATCGATCAAAGTGGGTGGATGGATGCGATCACTGCACGAAGCCTTGGCCACGGGCCCGGCCGGCATCGAGCGGGTGCCGCTCGCCGCCGCCGCGGGCGAGCTGCTGGCCAGCCTCGAAGCGCAGCCGTGGGGACAGGTGTCGCCGTCGGTCTACGAGACCGCGCGGCTAGTGGCGCTCGCGCCCTGGCTGGCCGGGCACGCCGCCCGGCAGCGCTTCCTCGCCCGTACCCAGCGCCCCGACGGTCGGTGGGGCCAGAATGGTCGATCGGGCACCGGCGCCGGCTATGACCTGGTGCCGACGCTCAGTGCCACCGAGGCGGCGATGAGCGTGGCCGAGCGGACCGGAGCCACCGACGCCACCCTGATGGCCGAGCGCGGCCTGGACGCGCTGCACCGCCTGCTCGCCAGCTCGCCGGCGCCGGCGCTGCCGGACACCCCGGCCATCGAGATCATCGTGCCGGCGTTGGTCGGCGCCATCAACGCCCGGTTGGCGCGGGACGCGGCCCCAGCCGGCGCCGGCCGCTGGCGCGGGCTGGCCCAGCTGTCCCATCCGCCGGGCAGCGACCCTGACCTGCTGGCCACCATCCGGGCCGCGTTGCGCAGCGGCGCGGCGCTGCCGGCCAAGCTGTTGCACTCCCTGGAGGTCGCGGCCCCGTTGCCGCGCGCCGCCCGTGCGCTCACGCCGCAGCCGGCCTGGACCGTGGGCGCCTCGCCGGCCGCCACCGCGGCCTGGTTGGGCCACCGGCCGGGCCGGCATCCCAAGGCGGTGAATTACCTCGCGCGGGTGGCCGATCGGCACGGCGGCGCGGTGCCCAGCGTCATCCCGATCACCGCGTTCGAGTGCGCGTGGGTGCTGACCACCCTCGCCGACGCCGGGATCGCGCTGCCCCACCAGCCCCGGGTACGGCTGATCGCGCAGCTCGCCGCCGGCCTCGGCCCGCAGGGCACCGCGGGCGGGGCCGGGCTGCCGCCCGACGGGGACACCACCTCGGTGACCTTGCTCGCGATCGAACAGGTCGGCGGCGAGCCCGAGCTGGACCTGCTCCTCGGCTACCAGAGCGATACCCATTTCCTCACCTGGGCCCTGGAACGGACGCCGTCGGTCAGCACGAACGCGCACGTGCTCGACGCGCTCGGCACCCGCCTGCGGCGCCGGCCGGAGCAACACACCCGCTACGGCGCCGCCCGGGACCGGGTGGTCGGCTGGCTGTGCGACCAGCAGGCCGTCGACGGCTCGTGGCGCGACAAGTGGCACGCGTCGCAGTTCTATGCCACCGGCGGCTGTCTGCTCGCGCTGGCCCGCTTCGGCGGGCACACGCCCGGCGCACCGGCGGCGGTCACTCGGGCCGTCGGTTGGCTACTGGCGAGCCAGCGCTGCGACGGCGGCTGGGGTCGATGGGACTCGACCCGGGAGGAGACCGCGTATGCGGTGCGGGCCCTGGTCGGCGTCCCCGCGGGCATCGCCACCGCGAACGTGGCCCCGGCGCTGGCCCGCGGCCACGCCTACCTGCGTCGAAGTATCGCCGCCGGTGACGACCCTCCACTCTGGCATGACAAGGATCTGTACGTGCCGCTCGCGGTGGTCCGGGCCTGCGTGCTCGGTGCCCTCGCCGCCCGACAGCCGGGCCGGCCGGCCCAGGTGCCCCGCCCGCGACGGGGCTCCACAGTGGAGGACGATGATCGACACACCTCACTGCATGGATGACGGACATGACGTGCGGTGGCGCCGTGGCCCACCTTGCGACCATCAATGCAACCTTGCTACGTTGCGCGAGTGTCTGGTGGCGCAGCGCAGTCTGCCCACTCGACCAGCGATTCGTGCGGTTCGCAACCCCACGCTCGCCTCGGTAGCGTGCTAGCAGTCGTGTTCGTACGTCAGGAACGGGCGTGATGACTTCCCGGAGTACCCGTGTGCGATCAAAGATCGCCGCATTGCTCGTCTCGCTGGTCGCCCTGTGGGCCTTCGCCGCGTACGTGACGGTTCAGGCGGGGCTGAGCCTGCTCTTCATCAATGCGCTCGATCAGGGTGTGGGTCGGCCCACCGACGCCCTCGTCACCGCGCTGCAGACCGAGCGACGACTCTCGGTGGTGTATCTCGGCGCCGGCCACGTCGGGCCGGGCCCGAGCCTGGCCGAGGCGCGCGCGGCGACCGACCGCGCCCGGGCGGACCTGGTCCGCTCGGCCCGCTCGACCTCCGTGCGCTGGGCCGAGACGGACCAGTTCGCGGCCCGGGTGGACCAGCTCTTCGGCCGGCTGGGCGAGCTAGCGGCCACCCGGGACGCGGTGGACCGCGGCGGCGACCTGCTGCGCGGGCAGACCGCGGCCGGGTACACGCGGATGATCGACTCCGCCTTCCGGGTCTACGACGAGCTGGGCCAGTACGCGATCCAGATTTCCGGTGAGGGGCGTACCGTCGTGGCCCTGTCCCGCTCGCGCGAGCTGCTCGCCCAGGAGGACACCATGCTCTCCGGGGTACTCGCGGCCGGCACCTTCGGCCCCGACGAGCCGGCCGAGTTCACCCGCCTGGTCGGGGCCCAGCGCGCCTTCTACGCCGAGGAGGTGGCCCGGCTCTCCGACAGCGACCGGGCCGGCTACGACCAGATCGTCAACGGGGCGGCGTTCGCCCGCTTCTCCAGCCTCGAGGCGAGCGCGATGGCGCAGGGTCGCGCCGGCGCGCCGCCACCGTTCACCGCCAGCAGCTGGCGGGCCGCGCTCGACCCGGTCCTCGGCCAGCTGCGCCAGTTCGAGCTGGACCAAGCCGACCGCATCCTGCAGCGAGCCAAGCCGGCCGCGGCCGGAATCATCGTCCGCCTGGTCCTCGCCGGCGGCCTGGGCCTGCTCGCCGTCGTCGCCTCGATCGTTATCTCGATCACCACGGCCCGCACGCTGGTCCGCCAGTTGGGACGGCTGCGCACCGCGGCCGAAGACCTCGCCTCGGCCCGGCTGCCGGCGGTGGTGGACCGGTTGCAACACGGGGAGAAGGTCGACGTGGCCGCGGAGGCTCCCCCGCTGGACTTCGGCCGCGACGAGATCGGCCAGGTCGGGCGGGCGTTCAACGAGGTGCAGGAGACCGCGGTCCGGGTCGCGGTCGAGCAGGCCGAGCTGCGCCGCAGCGTGCGCGACGTCTTCCTCAGCCTGGCCCGGCGCAGCCAGGCCCTGCTGCATCGCCAGCTCGGCCTGCTCGACGCGATGGAGCGGCGCTCCAGTGACGCCGAGGAGCTGGCCGAGCTGTTCCGGGTCGACCATCTGGCCACCCGGATGCGCCGCAACGCGGAGAACCTCATCGTGCTCTCCGGGGCGACCGCCGGTCGGGCCTGGCGCAAGCCGGTGCCGATGGTCGACGTGATCCGCGGTGCGCTCGCCGAGGTCGAGGACTACACCCGGGTGACCGTGCTGCCGACCGGCTCGGCGTCGCTGATCGGTCGCGCCGTCGGCGACGTGATCCACCTGCTGGCGGAGCTGATCGAGAACGCGGTGTCGTTCTCGCCGCCGCAGACGGTCGTGCGGGTCGGCGGTTCCGTGGTGGGCAACGGGTTCGCGGTGGAGATCGAGGACCGCGGGCTCGGGATGACGGAGGCGGAGCGCGAGGCGGCGAACGAACAGCTGCGCAACCCGCCCGAGTTCAAGCTCTCCGGCACCGCCCGGCTCGGTCTCTACGTGGTCGGGAAGCTGGCCCAACGCCACGGCATCCGGGTCCAGCTCACCGAGTCGCCCTACGGCGGCACCACCGCGATCGTTCTCCTGCCGGCCACGCTGATGGCGGAGGAGACGACCGACGAGATCCTGCCGCTGAGCGTGGGCGCCCGGACCGACGAGGAGATCGCCACCCGGGCCGGCCAGCTCACCGCGATCGGGGTCGCCCGACCACGGCACGCCGCCGGCGTCATCAGCGGCCGCGCGCCGCTGCCGGACCCCCCTGGTACGGCGATCGCGACTGCGCCGTACCAGCCGCCACCACCCAACGGCGGCACCGCGCCCGCCGACCCGCCGCCGCTGACCCCGGCCGGGCTGCCGTGGCGGCGGCGCACGAGCGACCCCGGATCCCAGCCGAGCGCGATGGCCGCGCCCACACCACCCACCGGGGTGGCCACGGTCGGCGAGGCGCCGGAGCCTGGCCCGCTCACCGGCGGCAGCGCCCCGAGCGCCGGCCCGCTCACCGGCGCCGGCCCGCTCACCGGCGAGGAGGAAGTGAGGCGCCCCGAGGACATGCGCGGCCAGCTCTCCTCGTACCGGTCCGGAACCTTGCGCGGGCGCGACGACGCCGCCCGCCTCTCCGACGACAACACTCCTGAGTGGACATCAGCACCGCAGCTGCCCGGCATCGGAGAGGACGAGTGACACCGTGACCCAGCGGTTGGGTACCGCCGTCGACATCACCTGGCTCGTGAACGACCTGGTCGAGCGGGTGGCCCTGGTGGAGCACGCCGTGGTGCTCTCCCATGACGGGCTGCTGATCGCGAAGTCGGCCGGCCTTGACCGCGAGGACGCCGAGCACCTCTCCGCGGTCGCGGCCGGACTGCACGGACTCGCCCGCGGGGCCGGACGGCGCTTCGGTCGCGGCCGGGTGCGCCAGACCATCATCGAGATGGACGGCGGTTTTCTGTTCGTCGCCGCCGGTGGTAACGGCGCCTGCCTCGGCGTGCTCGGCGCCGACAACGCCGACGTCGGGCTCATCGCGTACGAGATGGAGATGCTCGTGGCCAGGGTGGGCCAGTACCTGTCGACCTCGGCCCGCTCGACCGCGACCGCCGAGGGTTAGGGGCCGGTATGCGGGCACCCGACGCCGACGACGCGGTCTGGGTCGACGAGGAGGCCGGCCCGGTCGTGCGCCACTACGCGATGACCCACGGTCGCACCCGGCCGACGCGTGGTGACTTCGACCTCATCACGGTGGTGATGGCCACCCGCGCGGTGCCGGCCGCCGACGCCGGCACCCAGCCGGAACTCGCCTCGATCGTGGCCTTGTGCCAGAATCCGACCTCGGTCGCCGAGGTCGCTGCCCACCTGGACCTGCCGGTCGGAACGGTCCGGGTCCTGCTCGGTGATCTGCTCGACCGCGGCTTCATCCGGACCCGCGCCCCGGAGCCGGCCGCCCACCTGCCCAGCGAGCGCGTATTCAAGGCGGTACTCGATGGTCTCCGCGCACTCTGAACCCCGCAACGGTGCCGGCACCCTGCCGGTCGCCCTGAAGATTCTCATCGCGGGCGGCTTCGGCGTCGGGAAGACCACACTGGTCGGCGCCGTGAGCGAGACCCAGCCGTTGCTCACCGAGGAGTACCTCACCGACGAGAGCATCGGCGTCGACGATGTCGCCGGCGTGGAGGCAAAGAACACCACCACGGTCGCCATGGACTTCGGCCGGATCACGCTGAGCCACGACCTGGTTCTCTACCTGTTCGGTACGCCCGGGCAGGACCGGTTCCTCTTCGTCTGGGATGAGCTCGCGCTGGGCGCGATCGGGGCGGTGGTGATGGCCGACACCCGGCGACTGGCCGACTGCTTCCCGTCGGTTGACTATTTCGAACGGCGCGGCACCCCGTTCGTGGTCGCGGTCAACTGCTTCGACGGGACCGCGTCGTTCACCCCGGCCGAGGTCCAGCAGGCGCTCAGCCTCGACCCCGAGGTCCCGGTCATCCTCTGCGATGCCCGGCGGCGCGAGTCGGCGAAGGAGGTGCTCATCGCCCTCGTCGAGCACGCGATGAAGAACGCCTGGGGCAAGCGCCAGGAGAGCGCCCCGCTCCCCCGCTGACCGCCTCCACCGCCGCTGACGACGCGGCCGGCCGCTTCGCCGCTACCCTGGCCGGGTGCGCACACAGGTCGCGATCGTGGGTGCCGGGCCAGCCGGGCTGCTGCTGGCCCACCTGCTGCACCGCGAGGGCATCGACTCGGTCGTGCTGGAGACCCGCAGCCGGGAGTACGTCGAGCGCCGGGTCCGCGCGGGGGTTCTGGAACAGCCCACAGTGGAGTTGTTGCGCGCCGCCGGCGTTGCCGATCGCCTCGACCGGGAAGGCCTGGTGCACCACGGCATCCTGCTGCGCTTCGACGGGGCGAACCACCGCATCGACTTCGCCGACCTCACCGGCGGATCGATCACCGTGTACGGGCAGCAGGAGGTGGTCAAGGACCTCATCGCCGCCCGGCTCGCGGCCGGCGGCGCCCTGCTCTTCGACGTCTCCGCGGTGACCCTGCACGACATCGACAGCGGTCGGCCCCGGATCACGTACCGGGACGGCGCGGACCGACCCGGTGAGGTGGTCGGCGACCTGGTCGCCGGCTGCGACGGTTTCCACGGCATCACCCGCGACAGCCTGCCGGCCGGCTCGTTCGCCGCCTACGAACGCAGCTATCCGTTCGCCTGGCTCGGCATCCTGGTGCAGGCACCGCCCTCCCACGAAGAGCTGATCTACTCCTACCACGAGCGCGGCTTCGCCCTGCACAGCATGCGCTCGCCCCGGATCACCCGGCTCTACCTGCAGGTGCCCCCGGCCGACGACATCGCGGACTGGAGCGACGAGCGGATCTGGGCCGAGCTGCACCGCCGGCTCGACGGTGGCGGGTTGACCCTGACCGAGGGTCCGGTGCTGGAGAAGAGCATCGCCGGCATGCGTAGCTACGTGGTCGCCCCGATGGGCCACGGCCGGCTCTACCTGGCCGGCGACGCCGCGCACATCGTTCCCCCCACCGGGGCCAAGGGCATGAACCTGGCCGTTGCCGACGTCCGCCGGCTGGCCCGTGCCTGCGTCGCCGCGCTGCGCGCCGGCCGGCAGGACCTGCTCGCCGGCTACAGCGAGGCGTGCCTGCGCCGGGTCTGGCGAGCCGAACACTTCTCCTGGTGGATGACCTCGATGCTGCACCGCTTCGATGACGCCGACGCGTTCGCCCACCAGCTGCAGCTCGCGCAGCTGCGCTACACCGTCAGCTCGCGGGCGGCGGCGACCAGCCTGGCCGAGAACTACGTCGGTCTGCCCTACGACGACTGAGCGGTGGCGGGCCGGCGCGCGGGTCCTCGACCGGCGCCGGGTACGATGCCAGCGCAGGACGCGGGCCGGTGACCCCACCCGAGCCCCTTGTCCGCGACCGCCGCCGCCATCGCCACCGTCGAGCAAAGGACCGCCACCGTGGGACACGCCGCCAGATCCGGCAAGGGGCCGCAGGAGGGCAAGCTGGACGACCGCCTGCTGCGCATCCGGCACAGTGCCGCGCACGTGCTCGCGACCGCGGTGCAGGAGTACTTCGGCCAGGCCGAGGTGCAGCTTGGCACCGGACCGGCGACCGCCGATGGCTTCTACTACGACTTCAAGCTCCCGCGCCCGGCCGACGAGGACGATCTGGTGGCGCTCGAGGCCTTGATGCGAAAGATCATCGCGCAGGACTATCCGTTCGTCTGCGAACCGGTGGAGCCCGACGAGGCCCGCACCATGTTCCGCGACGAGCCGTTCAAGCTGGAGCTCATCGACGGCATCGTCGCCGGTGCCCTCACCGCGGATGCCGACGCCCCGGCCGGGCAGCGCGGCAGCGGGCTCACCATCTACCGGTCCGGCCCGTTCGTCGATCTCTGCCAGGGCCCGCACGTCGCCTCCACCGGCATGATCCCGACCGATGGTCTCAAGCTGCTCTCGGTCGCCGGCGCCTACTGGCGAGGCAGCGAGAAGCGGCCGATGCTGCAACGGATCTACGGGGCGGCCTTCACCTCGGCCGCGGAGCTGCAGACCTATGTGGACAATCGGCAGGCCGCGCTGGACCGGGACCACCGCCGGCTCGGCCCCGCGCTCGAGCTGTTCTTCTTCCACGAGACCGCACCGGCGATGCCGTACTGGCTGCCGCGCGGGGTCACGCTGCTCAACGCCCTGGTCGACTTCTCCCGGGAGACCAACGGTGCGCAGGGATACCAGGAGGTCTGCACCCCGCTCATCAACTCAATGACCTTGTGGGAGCAGTCCGGGCACTGGGAGCACTACCACGACAACATGTTCATCATCCCGATCGACGAGCATCGCACCCTCGCCGCCAAGCCGATGAACTGCCCGAACGCGATGATCGTGTTCAACTCGAAGACCCGTAGCTACCGCGACCTGCCGCTCAAGCTCTCCGACTACGACGTGCTGCACCGCAACGAACGCTCGGGCACGCTGCACGGGCTCTTCCGGACCCAGCGGTTCATGCAGGACGACGCGCACGTCTTCGTCGCCGAGGACGACATCGCCGCCGAGGTGGACAACATCTTCGCCCTCGCCGACCAGCTCTACGGCGCCTTCGGCCTGACCTACTCGCTGCGGCTTGGCACCCGGCCCGAGGGGTACCTCGGCGACATCGAGAGCTGGGACCGGGCCGAGGCGGCCCTGCACGAGATCCTGCAGCGGCGCACCGGCGGCGACTTCACGGTGGAGGACGGCGGCGGGGCCTTCTACGGACCGAAGATCGACATCCTGTTGCACGACGCGCTCGGCCGGACCTGGCAGTTGGGTACCGTCCAGCTCGACTTCCAGCTGCCACGCCGCTTCGGCTGCGTCTACGTGGACGAGACCGGGCAGCGGCGTACCCCGGTCGTCCTGCACCGGGCCATCTACGGGTCGCTGGAACGCTTCCTCGGCATCCTCATCGAACACACCGCCGGCGCCTTCCCGCTGTGGGCCTCGCCGGTCCAGCTGGCCCTCATTCCGGTCGCCACCGACGCCGACGACTACGCCCGCGACCTGATGCAGCAATGCGCCCGGGCCGGTATCCGCACCACCCTGCGGGCCAGCGACGACACCCTCAACGCCCGCATCCGCCGGGCCGAACAGGAGAAGACGCCGGTGATTGCGATCCTGGGCAAGCGCGAGAGCGAGGCCGGGACGGTCAGCCTGCGTATCCGCGGCGGTCGCCAGGTCAAGGCGCTGAGCCGGGAGGATCTCGTCACCGGAATCATCGAAGCGACCCGCACCCGGGCCGCCGACCTGGCCGAGCTGTTCCCCCCGGCCGGCTGAGCCCCGGCTGCGGGCCTTTCATTCACGAATTCGCACTCGGCGCGGCCTCGGCGGTCGCGCTCGCCGTGACCCCGGCGGCCGCCGCCGCCTGCGGACCTCACCTCACTTCTGGACCACCCACCGCATCGACGGCTAGCGCGAGCTTGGATCCTGGACGCTGACGGCGGTCGGGGCGGGTGGCCGGGGTTACCATCGCGCCCGGCGGCGCCTGGTTCGCCACCACCGGCTTCGTCAGCGTGACAAACCGCACCGGTGGGTACGCCTACAAACTTCCCCAGGCCAACGTACGCCTGTGGGACAGCGCCACCGGCGCTCAACTCGCGATCCTGCCCGACACCGGCATGACCCCGACAACTGGCGTCGCCATCGCCTCGGACGGCACCTGGCTCGCCGCCGGCTTCGGCGCCGGATCAAGTCATACCAACACCTACCACGCGGCCGTCTACCTATGGGACCGCACGACCCACAGCCAACGCGCCAGCCTGACCGGACACACCGGCTGGGTGACCGGGGTCGCGATCGCCCCCGACGGCACCTGGCTCGCCACCGGCGGCCAGGACGGGACCGTCCGGCTCTGGCGCGCGGCCGACGGCACCGAACAGGCGACCCTGACCGGGCACACCGGCTGGGTGACCGGGGTCGCGATCGCCCCCGACGGCACCTGGCTCGCTACCACCGGCCGGGATGACAAGACCGTCCGGCTGTGGGATCTCGTCGGCAGCAGTTGGCGATCGGCCACGCTCGCCGGGCACAAGGGCGCCTTGATATCGCAGGCGTGGTCGCACGATCGCAGCCGCCTCGCCACCGCTGGCAACGATGGCACCGTGAGGCTCTGGGAGGTCTGAGCACCCCAGAGCGCCACGCACCTGGGCGCCGGCCCAAGATCGGGGCAGGCTGAGTGCCCCGTTCGGGTGCCAACCGGCCATGCGGCGCGGGAGAATCGAGGTGATTGACCGGCACGGAGCCGGCCGCATATGCGGGGGGGAAATGAGATGGCGCAGGGCAGCACAGCCCGGGCATGGGCGACGGGAGGCATGGTCTTCGCCGCGACCGTCCTGCTCATTATCGGGCTCTACCAGATCTTGCTGGGGATCGCAGCCATCGTGCGGGGGTCGTTCTTCATCGTCGCGCCCAACTACGTGTACTCGTACAGCACCACCTCGTGGGGCTGGATCCATCTCGGTCTCGGCATTGTCGCCGCGTTGGCCGGGGTGGGCCTGTACACGGGCATGATGTGGGCCCGGGTGCTCGGTGTGATCATGGCCTTCCTGTCGGCGGCGGCGAACTTCTTCTTCCTGCCGTACTACCCGTTGTGGTCGCTGCTGATCATCGCACTGGACATCTTCGTGATCTGGGCGATCGCGCACGGCGGGTCACGAACGCAGGCGCGGGAGGACATGTCCGAGGCGACCGCGATATCCGCGAGCCCGTACGCCGGCGGGGCCGACCAGTCGGGGGAACGCTGGCCCGCGACGAACCAGCCGGGCGGGCGGCACTGGGCCGGCGAGCCGGCCAAGGAGGGCGTCGGCGACCGGACCAGCGCGGAGCAGCGGCAAGCCGCCGAGGCGACGTCCCGCGCGTCCCGAGCTGGTGGTGGCCAGCCGCCGCCGGACATGCCGCGCAACCCACAGGGTCCGCCGCAGTAGCACCACGCGACACCGGAGGCGGGGCGCACAGCCGCAGCGACGCGGCGAGCGCCCCGCCTGCACAGTGCTGCGGGCTCCGTGGCCCGCGCGTGAGCAGGGGCACCCTTTACAACGGGATCCGTTAAGAGGGTGCCCTTGCTCACACACCAGCGGAGTCGTCGCCGCGCACCCGCCGACGTTCGGTGTCGTCCACAATGATCACGAAGGCCACGAGCGCCGCCACCGTCACGCTCAGCAGCCAGGTGTCGTCGGGCAGGAGCACGGCGACCACCGGCGCGTAAGCGGCCAGCAGGAAGAACGTGACCCAGGCCCACCGGCGCTGGATCTGGCTGAGGATTCCGCTTCGCGCACGCACCGGGAAAGTCTCGCGACCGGGGCGGCCGACGCGGTCATCCGATCAGCCAGCAATCTCCGCCGATCATGCCATCGGCCCCGAGACCGGACATTGGGCGCGCCGCGCGGAGGTAAACCCGTGGCCGGGCCGGGTGGGTTCGTGCCTATCCTGGCCACGCCATGACACCGCTGCCCGCCGCTGCCGAGAACGGCATGACCGCCGCCGAGCAGAGCGAGCGCCTGGCGGGCCTCACTCTGCGCGACGAAGAGCGGCTGGGACGGCGGCTGGCCCTGCTGGGCCGGGGGCGCGACCCAGCGAAGCGACGACGGGCCAGCGACCAGCTCGAGGCTCAGATCGCCGTGGCCCGGGCCCGGCTGGACGCCCGCCGGGCCGGTCTACCCGCGATCGGGTACCCGGCCGAGCTGCCGGTGAGCCAGGCTCGGGCGGAGATCGCCACTGCCATCCGCGATCACCCGGTGGTCATCGTGGCCGGCGAGACCGGGTCTGGCAAGACCACCCAGCTGCCGAAGATCTGCCTGGAGCTGGGTCGCGGGATCCGGGGCATGATCGGACACACCCAACCCCGGCGCATCGCCGCGCGCACCGTGGCCGAACGGATCGCCGAGGAGCTGGCGACCCCGCTCGGGGCGGCGGTGGGCTACCAGGTGCGCTTCACCGGTCGGGTCGCCGACACCACACTGGTCAAGCTGATGACCGACGGCATCCTGCTCGCCGAGACCCGTCGCGACCCGATGCTCTACGCCTACGACACGATCATCGTGGACGAGGCGCACGAGCGCAGTCTCAACATCGACTTCATCCTCGGATACCTCAAGCGGCTGCTGGCGCGCCGGCGCGACCTGAAGATCGTCATCACCAGCGCCACCATCGACCCGCAGCGCTTCGCGCGCCACTTCGGACACTCCGGTGTGGACGCACCGATCATCGAGGTGTCCGGCCGGACATACCCGGTCGAGGTGCGCTACCGCCCGCTGGTCGACCCGGGCGACCCGGACGAGGTCGGGCCCGAGGCGGGCGACACCGTGCGCGACCAGATCCAGGCCGTCTGCGACGCGGTGGCGGAGCTTTGCGCGCACGGCCCCGGTGACATTCTTGTCTTCCTCTCCGGCGAGCGGGAGATCCGCGACACCGCCGACGCCCTGCGCCGCACCGGCGGCGACCTCGAGGTGGTACCGCTCTACGCCCGGCTGAGCGCGGCTGAGCAGCACCGCGTCTTCGCGCCGCACACCGGCCGGCGGGTCGTGCTCGCCACCAACGTGGCCGAGACCTCCTTGACGGTGCCGGGCATCCGGTACGTCGTCGACCCGGGCACCGCCCGCATCTCCCGCTACAGCCAGCGCCTCAAGGTTCAGCGCCTGCCGATCGAACCGGTCTCGCAGGCGTCGGCGAACCAGCGCAAGGGACGGTGCGGGCGCACCGCCGACGGAATCTGCATCCGCCTCTACACCGAGGCCGACTTCGACGCCCGGCCCGAGTTCACCGATCCGGAGATCCTGCGGACCAACCTCGCCTCGGTCATCCTGCAGATGACCGCACTCGAGCTCGGCGATGTCGCCGAGTTCCCGTTCGTCGAGCCGCCCGACCGGCGCAGCGTCAACGACGGCGTCGCCCTGCTGCACGAGCTGGGCGCGCTCGACGGGACCGGACGGGACCGCCGGCTCACCCCCCTCGGGCGGCGCCTGGCGGAGCTTCCGGTCGACCCGCGGCTGGGCCGCATGGTCCTCGAAGCCGATACCAACGGTTGCGTGCGCGAGCTGCTCGTCATCGCAGCCGCACTCTCCATTCAGGACCCTCGCGAACGGCCGCTGGACAAGCAGCAGGCCGCCGGCGAGAAGCACGCCCGGTTCCGCGACCCGGACTCGGACTTCGTCACCCTGCTGAACCTGTGGAGCTACCTGCAGGAGCAGCAACGAAACCTCTCCTCCAGCCAGTTCCGCCGGCTGTGCCGGGCCGAGTTCCTCAACTACCTGCGGGTACGCGAGTGGCAGGACCTGGACAGCCAGCTCCGCCAGGTGGTCAGGGGCATGGGCATCGCCGTCGGCGACCAGGTGGCCGAGCCGCGCCAGGTGCACCAGGCGATCCTGGCTGGCCTGCTGTCGCACATCGGGCTCAAGGACATCGAGAAACCGGAGTACATCGGCGCGCGGGGCGCCCGCTTCGCCATCTTCCCGGGCTCGACCCTGTTCCGGCGCACCGCCCGCTGGGTGATGGCGGCCGAACTGGTCGAGACGTCGCGGCTGTGGGGCCGGGTGGTCGCCCGCATCGAGCCGGAGTGGGCCGAGCGCCTCGCCGGCCACCTGGTGAAGCGCAGCTACAGCGAGCCACACTGGGAGCGCGATCAGGGCAGTGTGGTCGCCGCGGAGAAGGTCACCCTGTACGGGCTGCCGCTGATCGCCGCCCGTACCGTCCAGTATGGACGCATCGACCCGGTGGTCTCGCGGGAGCTGTTCATCCGCCATGCTCTGGTCGAGGGCGACTGGCGGACCCGCCATGAGTTCTTCCACGCCAACCGCGCTCTGCTCGACGAGGTCGACGAGTTGGAGGCGCGGGTGCGCCGCCGCGACATCGTCGTCGACGACCAGACGCTGTTCGCCTTCTACGACCGGCTCATCCCGGCCGAGGTGGTCTCGGCCCGCCACTTCGACGCCTGGTGGAAGCGGACCCGTCGGGATACCCCGGAGCTGCTCACCTTCACCACCGCCATGCTGGTCACCGACCGGGCCGCCGGCGTCAACCCCGCCGACTACCCCGGCACCTGGCGCCAGGGCGAGCTGGAACTGCCGGTGACCTACCAGTTCGAGCCGGGTGCCGCCGCCGACGGGGTGAGTGTGCACATCCCGCTCGCCGTGCTCAACCAGGTCCACGACACCGGGTTCGACTGGCAGATCCCGGGCCTGCGCGCGGAGCTGGTCACCGCTCTGATCCGGTCCCTGCCGCGCCCGGTACGCCGGTACGCGGTACCGGTACCCGAGCACGTCCAGGCCTTTCTCGACACCGCCTCGCCGGCCGACGGGTCGCTGCTGGACACGCTGGCCGAGTATCTGCACCACCACACCGGCGTCGTGGTCGGCCGCGGCGACTGGGCCTGGGCGAAGGTGCCCGACCACCTGCGGATCACGTACCGGGTCGAGGACGATGGTGGCCTCGTCGGCGAGGGCAAGGACCTGACGGCCCTGCGGCGCCAACTCGCCCCGCAGGCGCGCGCGGTGGTGGCCGACGCGGCCGACGACCTCGAGCGCGACGGGCTCACCACCTGGAATCCGGGCACCCTCGCCCGGGTTGTCCAGCGCCGCCGAGCCGGGCACGCGGTACGGGCGTACCCGGCGCTGGTCGACCACACCGACTCGGTCGCCGTGCGGGTCTTCGACTCCGAGGCCGAGCAGGCCCGCCAGATGTGGGCCGGCACCCGCCGGCTGCTGCTGCTCGAGGTGCCGACGCCGATCCCGCTGCTCGCCCGGCGCCTGAGCAACCCGGTCAAGCTCGGGCTGACCCGCTACCCGTACGCGAGCGTGCCGGACCTGCTGGAGGAGTGCGTGCGCGCGGCCATGGACACCATCGTGGCCGACGCCGGTGGTCCGGCCTGGGACGATGAGGGCTACCGGCGGCTGCGCGAGGCCGCCCGGGCGGATCTGGCGGCGGCGACCGTGCAGACCGTGGTCGCGGTGGAGAAGGTGGTCGCCGCCGCCCACGAGGTGCGCAGCCGGCTCGCGGCCCCGGCGGCCCCGGCCCTGCAGCCGTCGATCGCGGACATGCGCGCCCAACTGGTGGCGCTGATCCAGCCCGGGTTCGTCACCGCCGCCGGCGCCGCTCACCTCGGCGACCTGCCGCGCTACCTGCGCGGCATCGACCTGCGGCTGCAGCGCCTGCCGGCCAACCCGACCCGCGACCGGGACTGGATGGCCCGGGTGGCCGCCGTCCGGGCCGAGTTCCAGGAGCTGCTCGCCGCGCTTCCGCCGGCCCGGCGCGAGGACCCCGACGTCCGCGAGGTGCGCTGGATGCTCGAGGAGCTGCGGATCAGCTTCTTCGCCCAGGAGCTGCGCACCCCGTACCCGATCTCCGAGGTGCGCCTCTACCGCGTGCTCGACGACCTCGCCGACCAGTCCGCCCACTGAACATCTCCGACGGCGCCGGTTGGGATACTGGGAGCGTGATCGAGTTGATCGCCGTACGGCACGGGCAGAGCACCGCGAACGTCGCGTTTCCGGCCGCCGACGCGGTCGGCAGTGAGGAGTCCGGGATCCCGGGCAGCGACGCCGATGTGGGCCTGACGCCGCTCGGCCGCGAGCAGTCGGCGGCCGTGGGCCGCTGGCTCGCGGACCGCGCCGACCCGCTTGACGCGGTGGTCTCCTCGCCGTACACCCGAGCCCGGGACACCACCTGGCTCGCGCTCGCCACGGCCGGCCTGCGCCACCCGGTACGCATCGACGAGCGCCTGCGCGACCGCGAGCTCGGCGTGCTCGAGATGCTGACGGCCGCCGCGGTCAAGCGCCGTCATCCCGAGGAGGCCGAGCGGCGTACCCGCATGGACGAGTTCCTTTACCGGCCGCCGGGCGGGGAGTCGATGCCGGACGTGGCCCTGCGATTGCGCAGCTTCCTCGCCGACGCGACGCCGCGCTATCGGGGCGGCCGGGTGCTCGTCGTCGGACACGACGCGACCGTGCTCATGCTGCGGTATGTGATCGAGGAGCTCTCCCAGAACGAGTGGTACGCGGCCGGACCGGTGCGCAACGCCTCGGTGACCCGCTGGGTGGCCGGCCCGACCGGACTGGAGCTCGTCGAGTTCAACACCCCCCTGGCTCCGTAGCCGGGCGCCGCCGGCTAGGACGGCGCGGCCGGGCGGTGGTCCAGGATGCGCTTCATCTTGCCGAGCGAGCGTTCGATCGAGTCCGGCGGCACCACCGTGACCACCATGCTCACCCCGATGACGTCCTTGCCGCGCCCGGCCAGCGTGGTGGCCAGCGCGGCACTCTCCTGTGTGGAGAGATGATCGCGTGACTCCACCCGGACCTCCAGCTCGTCCAGGCGCTCGGGCCGGGTGAGCACGCATTGGAAATGCGGCGTCAGGCCGTCCATGCGCAGGATGAGCTCCTCGATCTGGGTCGGGAACACGTTGACGCCACGAATGATCATCATGTCGTCGCTGCGCCCGGTGATCTTCTCCATCCGCCGCATCCCGGGCCGGGCGGTGCCGGGCTGCAGGCGGGTGAGGTCGCGGGTGCGGTACCGGATGATCGGCAGGGCCTGCTTGGTCAGCGACGTGAAGACCAGCTCGCCGCGCGAGCCGTCGGGCAGCACCTCGCCGGTGAACGGGTCGATCACCTCGGGAAGGAAGTGATCCTCCCAGATGTGCAGGCCGTCCTTGGTCTCCACGCACTCGTTGGCCACCCCGGGCCCCATCACCTCCGACAGGCCGTAAATGTCGACCGCATGGATCCCCAGCCGGCTCTCGATCTCGGTCCGCATGTCCTCGGTCCACGGCTCGGCGCCGAGAATGGCCACCGTCAGGGAGGTGCCGGCCGGGTCGACCCCCTGACGGATCATCTCGTCCACAATGGTCAGCAGGTAGCTCGGCGTGACCATGATGATCTCGGGCCGGAAGTCCAGGATGAGCGCGACCTGGCGCTCGGTCATGCCACCGGACATCGGCACCACGGTGCAGCCGAGGCGTTCGGCACCGTAGTGCGCGCCGAGTCCACCGGTGAAAAGGCCGTAGCCGTAGGCGACGTGGACGAGCATGCCCGGCCGCCCGCCGGCGGCCCGGATCGAGCGCGCCATCAGGTCGGCCCAGGTGTCCAGGTCGCGGCGGGTGTAGCCGACCACGGTGGGCTTGCCGGTGGTGCCGCTGGAGGCGTGGATGCGGGCGACCTGCTCACGCGGCACGGCGAACATGCCGAACGGGTAGTGCTCGCGCAGGTCCTGCTTGGTGGTGAACGGGAACCGGGCGATGTCGGCCGGCTCACGCAGGTCCTCCGGGCGAACCCCGACCGCGTCGAACGACCGGCGGTAGAACGGCACGTTCTGGTACGCGTGCTGCAGCGTCCACAGCAGACGCTCGCGCTGCAGCGCGACCACCTCGTCGCGGGACGCGGTCTCGATGGGCTCCAGGTCGCCGGGGCGTGGGGTCAGATCGAGCTGGGGCATCCTCAGAGCCAGTCCTTCCGCTTGAAGATCACATAGAGCGTGAGGGACGTGCCCAGCATGATGATCACCGATGCCCAGACGCCCCAGCTCTGCTCGAAGCCGGGGAACGGGATGTTCTGGCCGTAGAAGCCGGTGACCGCGGTCGGCACCGCGATGATCGCCGCCCAGCTCGTCACTTTCTTCATCACCACGTTGAGCCGGTTCCCCCGTACCGTGAGGCGGGTTTCCATCACGTTGGCGAGCAGGTCGCGCAGCGAGTCGGTCCACTCCCCGGCCCGCAGCACGTGGTCGTAGACATCCTGGAAGTACGGTCCCATGGCACCGGTCATCAGGTCCAGATCGCGGCGCATCACGGTGTTGACCACCTCGCGCATCGGCAGCACCAGGCGCCGCAGGGCGACCAGGCTCTTGCGCAGCTCGAAGGTGCGTCGTTGCATCGTCGCGTCGGAGGTGACGTCGTCGAAAAGGCGGTCCTCCAGGGTGTCGATCTCACCGTCGAGCTGCTGCACCGCCTCGAAATGCGTGTCGACGATGTAGTCGAGCAGGCCGTGCAGCAGGAACGGCACACCGTTGCCGGCCAGATCGGGCGAGTTGTCCCAGCGACGCATCACCTCGTCGATGTCGAAGCCGGGATCCGCCCGTACCGTGACCATCGCGTTCTTGGTGATGAAAACGGCCACCTCGTGCACGTCCAGCCGGCTCGATGGCGGGTCGAAGCCGATCGCGTAGGCGACCAGGAACAGGTGCTCGGGGTAGTGGTCCAGCTTCGGGCGTTGCCCCGGTTGCAGGACATCCTCGACCGCGAGCGCGTGCAGCCCCAGCTCCTCCCGGACCACCTCGAGATCGTCCTGATCGGGGGCACACAGGTCGAACCACAGGGTGTTCGCGGGGTCAGCGAGGTAGTCGGAGACATCGGCGATGGCGAAGCCCTCCTTGTGCAGCTTGCCATCCCGGTAGCAGCGAGTGTGGACCATGGCGCCAGCCTAGGCCGCGGTGGCGGCGCTGACATCAGTCAGCGGGCCGACACGGTGATGTCGCCGCTGGTCGCGCGCAGGGTGAGCACGTGGCCGCTGCCCGGGTCGCTGGTGACGTTGACGTGGACGTCGCCGCTGGTGGCGTTGGCATCGATCCGGCAGCTGTGGTCGGGCACCCGTACCTCGATGTCCCCGCTCGTCGTCTCCGCGGTGGCCGCGCCGACGGTGGCCAGATCCAGGGTGATGTCACCCGAGGTCGCCTCGGCCCGGACCGTGCCCGCGGAGAGGTTGCGGCCCTGGATGTCCCCGGAATCGGTGTGCACATCCACGTTCGAACTCGCGCCGGTGAGCGTGATGTCGCCGGAGTTGGTCCGCAGGGTGACCGGTCCGGCCGCGTCGGTCACGGCCAGGTCGCCGGAGTGCACGGTCAGGTCGACCGGGCCGACCCGGGTCAGCCGGATATCGCCCGACCCGGTGCTGCCGCTGACCCGTACGCCCGACCCGGTGCGCACGTCGTAGACGATGCTGCAGTCGAAGCCACACTCGGTGTCCAGGACCAGCGTCCCGCCGCCCTCGATCCGGGCGGTCTGCGGCGGCTTGGTATGCGCATAGTGCACCGTGCGCCGCAGATCCAACCCGGTGATCGTGTCGTCGGCGGTGACGGTCAGATCGGCGCTGCCCGACCCGTTGAGCCGGATCTCGGTGACCGGCGTCGTCGGGGTGAGACCGTCGACCAGCGTGTTCGTCTTGACCACGCAGGCGGCCAGCGCCGGCAGCAGCGCGACGGTTGCGATGGCGAGGATGGTCCGGGGGGTACCCATGGGGTTGACCGTAGGCACTCGCGGCACCGCCCGCATCGGTAGCCATCCCCGACCGGCCCCTGATCGCCGACCCTGAGATCGGCTCAGGGACCGCCGGGCGGCCGACGCGGGCGTGACTACCGCGGCCCACGGGGCGGACATGGGGGTGCCTCCCGCTGGGCGAGGGCGGGAGGCACCCGTTGTGCGTGGTGACGAATGTGCGTGGTTACGAGTTGACGTTCACGATGGTCCGGCCGACCGTCGCGGATCCGTCGCTGTAGGTGGCCGAACCGACGTAGCGCTGCCCGGCGGTGAGACCGGTCCAGCTCAGGCCGTTGTTGACGGTCGCCCCGGTGGTCACCGAAAGGCTGGCCGTGGTGGCCGTGAAGTTGCCGGCCGCAGAGCCGGTGAGCACCCAACTATCGGCACTCACCGCGACCGGCCCAGCCGGGCTGGCGAACAGGTTCGCGAAGAACGCGTACGTCCCGGCCGCCGGGTTGGTGAGGTTGACCGCCTCATCGGCGGTGCCACCGGTGCTCTGGCCCACCAGGTGCAACGTCGACCCGGTCACGCTGTAGACGAAGATGTCGACATCGGTGTTGGCCGCGTAGTCCGAGGCGAAGGTGGCGAAGCGCGCCAGCGTGGTGCCGGCCGGAATGGTGACGTCGACCCGCTGGGTGGCGATGCTCGGCGTCGGGGCGTTCGAGTTGAAATGCGGTCCTGCCGGATCGAGCGTCTGGCTGGCGATGCTCGCCGGGACCAGCCCGTCCACCGTAGTGTTGAGCGAGCCGGTGTACCCGGCCTTCATGGAGATGTCGGCACTCCCGCTGGTTCCGGAGAAGGTGACCTCCGTCGGCGCGGCCAGCGCGAGCGGCTCCACCACGATCGGGCTGCGGACCGAGTGGACCAGGCCGGCCCAGGTCAGCGAACCGAACGCGTACTGGTTCACGGCGGCCGTTGTGCGCGTGATCGTGACCTTGAAGGTCTTGGTGTGGTGTGGCAGGACCACGAGGACCTGTGGCGACACCTTGACCTCGAAGCCCACCGGTGCCGACACCTTCGCCACGTAGACCCCGACGGTGTAGCTGACGTTGGTGACCTTACGGGTTACGGTCTGCGAGCCGGCCAGGTCACCGACGGCGATCGACGGGTAGTTCAGGTCGCTCGGGTCGATTGTCGGGTACCCGGCGCAGAACGACGGGTCGGTGATGAGCTGGAACTGGCCGATGCTGCAGCCGTACGCGATCCAGTCGGCCGGGGTCGAGTCGTACACCAGACCGGGGCTGAACGCGTCCTTCGGCGTGACATGGCCCGAGCCGTACGCGAGCGGGTCGGCCGCGCCACCGGAGTCCTTCCGGATCGGGTTGCCCTCGTTGTCCACAACGGACGCCGTCGTCATGAGGGCGGACTTGACCCACATCGGCGACCAGCTGGGGTGCCGGCTCAGGATGAGTGCGGCGATGCCGGCGATGTGCGGGGAGGACATCGACGTGCCGGAGAGGTCACCGAAGGTGTTGGTACTGCCGTTGGGCGAGGAGACCGGCGCGATGATGTCCACACCGGGAGCGGTGATGTCCGGCTTGAGCAGGTCGCCATGGCCGGCGTTGGCCGGACCGCGGGATGAGAAGCTGGCCATCGCCGGCGCCTCGACCGTCCCCGGCAGCACGTCGGAGATGGTTGCCGTCGGACTGGCGTCGGTGTCCGCGTACGTCTTGATCGCCGCACCGGAAACCTCGTCGACGTGGATGGACGGGACCGAGTGGAAGTCGGCGTTGAGCGATTGCGGCGTGGGGTTGTAGAGGACCATGCCGACCCCACCGGCGTTGAGGACCGCGAGGCTCTTGTCGACGCGGATGTTGGTGCCGCGCTTGCACAGCACGATCTTTCCGGCGACCTTCGCCGGGTCGAGGACCGGGACCACCCCGTTGGTCGGGTTGCCGTCCGCGTCGGAGAAGCAGAGCGCCACCGCGTTGGCCGGGGCACCGGCCAGACCGGCGTTGACCGAGTCGATGATCGGAGCCGGCCCGACGCCCGGGCCGACACCAACACCCTGGTAGGAGGCGCCGTTGCCGAGGGCAACCGACTTCACCGTGCTGCGGTCGTGCGTGCTCGCGGCGACCGTGGTCAGCCACGGCGAATTGTGCGCCACCGTGCTGGCGCCCGGGCCGTCGTTACCGGCCGAGGCAGCGATGAAGACACCCGCGGCGGCGGCGTTGAAGAACGCGATCTCGACCGGATCCACGATGAGCTGGGTCGAGCCGGAGATCGAGTAGTTGATGACATCAACGCCGTCGGCGACCGCGTCGTCGATCGCGGCGACCAGGTCAACCGTGCCGCCGCTCGCGTTCCCGGAGGCCAGGTTGTGCCACAGCGCCTTGTAGACGGCGATATGGGCGGCCGGGGCCATGCCGCTGGCGTCGCCCAGCGTCAGGCCGTTGATGACGGCCGGGACGTTGTAGTCGCCGGCAGCGGTGCCGGCGGTGTGTGAACCGTGCCCGTCGAGGTCGCGCGGGCTGAGGAACTCGGTCGGCTGGGCCAGGCCGGTGGTGTTGTAGAAGCGGCCGCCGATCACCTTGTTGTTGCAGGAGAAGGCGGGGGCCGGGGTCGCCGTGCCCGGGCTGCCGGCGTCGCAGATGCCGTGGAACTTGTGCGCGATCACCGCCGTGTCGGACGGGGAGCTCAGCGGCGCGAAGCTCGCGTTCTCGGGCCACAGGCCGGTGTCGATGCTACCGATGATGATGCCCCGGCCGGCCCGCGTGGGGTCGCCGAACTCCTTCTTCCACACGCCCTGATCGCCGGCCAGGCCGAGGAAGGTCGGCGTGGAGATGGTGTCGGTCGTGATGATCTGGTTCTTCCACACCTGGGTGACACCCGCCGTGTGGGCGAGCCGGGTGGCCTCGGAGTCGGTCAACCGCGCGGCGAAACCGTTGAACGTCACGGCGTAGTCGCTGGTCTTGCGACTGGCGGCGATGTTCGCCCGGCGCAACGTGTCGTCGTGCACGGTGCGCAGATGGCCCCGGTACGCTTTCGCGGCTGAGGTGTTCGCATCCACCTTGGTACCCGCGGCCGGCCTGGTCGCTGCGAAGCCGTGGTCGCCGCCCGCGTAGGTGGCGACCGGGGATCCGGCCGTCTGCACCAGGTAGAGCTTCGTTGCGGAACTCGGCGCCTGCGCCTGTGCGCTGCTAGGGCTGGCCACCGCCAGCGCGCTGGCAACGACGGCGACCGTCGTCATGATCACGACTGAGCGTCGTCGCCCAGCCAACCGGGTTAGCCTCACGTCATCCTCCGACTTTTTGGTGCGCGGGGTTCGGCCCTGGACCAGGCCGGGGCCGACAGTGGCCCAGTCCACTAGGGAATGGCGTGAGGAATGCTCGAAAAATTGCCGCGTCAACGGGTCTACCGGCCCGATGGCGTACACGGACCGTCGAGGGGTAGCCGTGATTCGCTCGGGCCGCGCCGATATCCGGATGATCCGGACTCTGCCCACGACGGTCTCGACCGACCCACAGCCGTGCCGATCGTGGTGACCGCACTTGGTGGTTGGAGCGCGCTGGCCGGGGTCGACAACGTCCGACCCATATCGTATTTTCAAGGATTTGGGCGCCGTCTCAGCGAGACCGGCAATGCCAGTCGGATGGCTACCCGGTGCTGATGATCAGCTCGGCTGCCCTCGTACCGTGGAACGGAACAGCAGTCCGTCGCCCGGATATCAGCGTGGTCGCAGCCTGAATGCTCCGGCCAACCACGCCGAGTAGAGCGCCGACGACTGGCCATCCGATCGCAGCGCGATGCCCAAGGTGCCGTTATCCGTCCACAGCAGCCACGCTCCACGCCGGTCCACATTGCACGCAACGCGCCCTTTGCCGGCCGGGCCGAAGTACGGGTGCTCGGCGGGCCATTGCCGGTCGCATGAGCCTGACCCGATCACGACTCCACGCACTCGCACTGTCTCGCGATACCACTGGTCCAGATCGTCAGCCGAGTCGAACGCGTGGTACGACACCTCGGTCGCGTCCCCATCACGGCACGCCACGCTCGCAGTCTGACCGTGCAGCAGCAAGTAGTCTCTGCCGCACGTCGCGGCGAACTGAGCCGGCACCAGGCTTGTCAGCGCCGGTGCCTCGGCGGCTGAGTACGGTCCCGTGACAAACTCGAGCGTGGCCAGCGTTGGTGCGGCACCCAAGTACACCGCCGCACTGGCCACCGCCACGAGTATTGCTGCCGCCGGGATGGTGAAGACGCGAGCGGATAGCCGCTTGGGGCGCGGTTGCGCGACCGTCTCTCGCAGGGCAATGAGCTTAGCGGCCGCACGCGCCTCTGCGGCTTGTCGGTGTCGCTCGACGCCTCGGCTGATCGCGAATAGGCAAGCGAGCAGGGCCAGAGTCACTGTGGAGATAGCCAAATTGACGAAGTAGACGTCACCGGAGAACAGCAGTAAGGGCTCGACATTCGGCGGCCACAGGATCGGCAGCAGCGCCGCGCTCGCGAAGGACACAAGAAAGTAGCTAAGACTCGTGACCACAGTGCCGGCGGCGATGAGAACCAATGGCACGCCGAGACGCGATCGCTGCGAAGTGCCCTGCTCCTGTGACGGCGCAGTAACCTGTTCCTGTGACGGCGAAAAATCGAAAGCGATGCCGCAGAGCACAATCGTGCCGACGAGGACGGACACGCTCATTCCCCAAAGCGAGGCCGCTTCCAAGAACGGCCCGTGCCTCAGATACTCACCAAGTTTGCCGAGGACCAGAATGACCAACATCGACAATAGAGAAAAAGCTACTGACGGCAACACTGCGAAAAAGGCCCGCCGAATCGTATCATAGATATTCGCGACGATGAGGAGTGCAATTTCACCTAGATATCGGGCGTCGAACGCGACCCCTCCGAACATGCTTTCGGCAACGGTGCGCACCGACGAGGTCTTCGTGCCGGCCGGCTCAACGAGGGCGAGAGTACCTGACGGTTCTCTTGGAGATAACACCTCGCCATCGATGACCCGACCTGGAGCCGGATCGTCAATCTGGGTCAGCGCAGGTCCGGCCTCCGTGCCCGACGCCTCCTGGGTCGCCTTCACCGCGACCAGCGTAGCCGCGACCAGCAGCATGGCCGAACTCCCGAGGGCCCGCCAGTGCTGCCCACCCAACCAATGGGTGGAGATCTCAGGTAACGGGCCGACTCCGACGAGCCGCGGAAAGAACCGACCCAGGATGAGTCCAAGTACTCCCACCAGTGGTTCAATTAGGATCAGGTTCGTGGCGAGCGCTACGAGGGTGAGGGCACCGAGGCTCAGCCACCAGGGCCGCCGATCCCAATCCTCGCCGACCGGGAGGATGAACAGGAAGAGCAGGCACAGGACAGGCATTGCAATGCCGACGGCCACGGCCACGTGGTAGACCATCGAGTTCACAAGATCGTTCTCAAGATAGTAAAGCCAGATGCCCCAGAATCCCAGGGTCAACGTGGCAGCACCGAGGAAGTAGCTGCTGGCAGTCTTGATCTTCGAGATGGATCGCCGACCGAGCAGAAACATGTAGGCGGTAACGAGAAGCCACGCGACAAAGGGTAAGATCCGCAGGGCGGCATCGATCAGGACCCCGATCTCCCCCGTCGGGTGCAGATGTCCGCGCGCAGCCGCCCAAGCAGTAGACAGGCCTGCAGTCGCCGCAAGAAACCAGGCAGCGCTGCCGAGAGCCGCGCCGCGGGTGAAAACCGTCGCGTACATATGCACAATGCCGAGCAAGATAAACCAGTAGAGTGGCCAAACCACGTCCGTGTACCGGAACAGGACGAAAGTGAGCACTGCCGCGACCAAAATGATCATGCCGTGAAGGCGCGACCTGTAACGGCGACCGCCGCGATAGATCGCGGGCAGGAACAGCACAAACCGACCGCACATCGGGCAGTTGACCGCCACGCCATCGATGCGATCACCTAGCGGGCAATGGTCGATGCCGGTGAACGATTCGGTCAGCGCCTGCCTCAATCGAGAAACGAAACCGTTCAAGGCCAATGACCTCCCCAAGGCAGCCGCTCGGCCTGACACCGCAGCGGGTTTCTGACGGCGCGGAGCATCTTCCATCGATTTGGTAGGACGTAGCACGATGCGTCATGTCAACCGCGCACCGGCACTGGGTGAATCGGGCGAACCGGCGGGGTCCACAGCCCGACCGGACCGCCGGCAGGACTGGGCGAGCCTCGCCGGCACCGTACCGTCCAATCATCGGGGCCTGAATGGTCAGCGTCGAACGAACTGGGCACAGCCGGTCATACCCTTGCCGCCGACGTGTGGCCCAGAGCACGGCAGATCGGGGACCGCTCATGAGCGAATCAATACCAGCACCTATTGACGGCGTCAAGATCGCCGACAGAAAACTCGCAGCCTGCATCGACGTCTATTCCGATCTTGATTTCATACTGACAAGGTCGAGGTTTCCGCTGTCCACCCTTTCCAGAGCGGGATCATCTATATCCAATGCTATCAGGGCATTCACAACAACACCGCCGGCCTTCGCTCGGGCGCCGGCACCCACGTAGAGCAACGCCACTGCGACGAGCCCCCCGGCACACCAGAGGAGATTCCATCGCACGCCCAGAATCATGAACAGCGCGACCACGGGCGGAAAGATAGCGACCCGAAAATCGCCCTCGGACTGAAGGCGGTCGTACTCGTCGTAGATTGAGTAGTGGGTGCTGCGCAAGCGCAACGCGATCGAGTCGAGATCGGCCATCATTCCGTTAACCAACGGGTCTATCATGACCAGCCCCGGAATAGGAGTCGTTGCTGCTCGATTGCCAGGTACTTTAGTGGATCAACGGTGGCGCGGAGCCGCCGAAGGGCCTCGGCCGCCTTCCACTCCCGGCGCTTCCTCGGCCGCAGCACCGAAGGCCTAGCACTGGCTGCGCCCTTCGATGGCGACAGGACGTAGGCCTGAAAGACCGGGTCCGTCGCGAGCCTGATGCGGAGCCTGCGGAGGACGAGTCGTTCGAGTACGAAGCGAAGTCTGCCGGCGCTGCGACGTTGTGGCGTGAACTTGCCGAGCGGCGTCAGTCCAAGAAATGTTCCAAGGTCCGCCGTGACGCGCAGCGTGATCGCGACGGCCACCACGCCGATTAGATATGCGGCGACGCTTGCAATGAGACCAACGGCGACCGGGTTGACCCTCCCGAGGCCGCGGAGTATCTCGCCATAGACGTTCGCGGACGATCGCGACGGTAGGTCGTGCGCAAAGGCGAGCCATACCGCGATAAGCCAGGCATATCCGATGGTCAATGGCGTCCGAACGTCGCGAACGCCGGGAAGGAAGGTGGCGAGCACGTTTCGTAAGCTTGCCGCGGGGCAAGACGCGGCGAACCAGCCGATCGTATTGAATCGTCGTCCGACTGGCTGGTTCGTCGAGTACGGAGGTTTTACGCAATTTGGCTGCAATGTCAACTACCTGCTCGACCGTGCCGCCATCGCGGCCCGCGACCAAGGCCCGTAACATTGCACGCCCGACGATTGCCCCTGAATATCGCCAACGAGATGAGCCGTTGCTTGGTTGATCTGCTCTCCGCTCTCAGGTCGTCGCAGTCCTGATGCCGGACTGCCGTGGAAGATCCTGAGAGCTGGGCTCTCCCTCTGGCTCTCGCAACCAGCGAGTCACTCCTTCGCCCGGACAGGTGAACTCCGGGGCCTAACGGTGGGGGGACATGAGCTCGAGTGGGCCGCACGCTGGCTCGCGTGCATTGGGACTCAATTTCTGCCGTCGCCACCACCATTTCGGCCGTCGCAGGCGCGGCGTTCCTGCTCGCCAAGCGTCGCAGGCGGCGGGACGGACGAAGGATGAGGCAAAGCGAGAACGACGGTCGCGCCGCGCAAGACATCGCGGGTCGAGGATGGGTACGTCCCTCATGGCCGCACTCGTCGCGGCGATTCTTGCAGGCTTGGCCGGGTGACGGGCGGTGATGTCACTGGCCGCCAGGCCCCGGGCGTCACCTATACGCCCATCAGCCTGATCCACGCGACGCTCGCTGCTGGCGCCACACGCACCCTTCCGTGGCAAGCCCGACTTCGACGCGCTGGTCTACGTGTTGGCCGGCTAGGGCACTGTTTGCGCGAACGACCCTCCAATGGATGCCGGCAACTTGCGGTCCACGGCGCATGCGATGCCAACACGGTCAGCGCCGGCGAGGCCAAGGATTCGCGAAGTCCGCAGATGGACGTGCCAATTCTCGGCGGCAAGCCCATCCCCGAAGCCGTCGTGGCCCATCGTCAGGAACACGAAGGCCGACTTGTGAAAGGCGTTCGAGGGCGCCCGGCTCCGACGGCTCGATCCCGCCGCGTCCATGGCGGATATCGACGCTTCGGTCCGGTCCTGGCTACTCAACCGGTCAGGCGCCGCCCTTGGCGACGCGGAAGGGTTCTCTCGGGATTCGCAGCCGGTGGCGACCGTGGGACACCTGATCGCGCTCAAGATCCACGTGCGGGACGACCAGACCGACCCCAGGATCTGGCCGATCTTCGTGCGTGCCCCGGTGGGTCCTCGGCGCGGAGGTGTCCTACCGGTCGGCCGGGCCCGACGCCTGGGTGAGCCACCGCACCGGGTCGTCGTCGAGGTCGCGGACGCCGGCGTCCCAGAGCGCGCCGGCGACCAGGGTGCGGCGGTGTGCCGCGTAGGTGAGCACATGGGCCACGACCGCGCCGATCGTGTAGACCTCGACCGGCTCACCCGGACAGACCAGGGCGTCGTCCAGCCGTTCGTGCTCAACGGCGTCGGCGATGGTGGCCAGGAAGGCCGGGCCGACCACCGCCAGCCGGGCGCGCAGTTCGGGCACGGTGCGGGTCCGCTCCCCGGCCATGTCGTACTCGGCGCCGGCGATCCCGGCGTTCCACATCTCGAGCTGCCCGACCAGCCGGGCCAGCAGCGACCGCAGGGTGGGGTTCTGGTCGATCCCCTCAACCGACATCTCGATCGGCCGGTCAAGCTGAGCCTCAGCAAGCGCATCGGCGCGCTGCAGCATCTGGTCGAGCAGCCACCGGTGGTGCTCCAGCATGCCGAGTACCAGATCCATGGAGCTCACCCTTCTGGAGGCGGGCAGCCGAATGCTCGCCGGCGGATGGAAATGGACGCCGTTGGGCGCGTCGATGCGCAGGCCGCCGGGACGCAGCCGCCAGCGCGCCGGGCTGTTCCCGTAGAACCGTACGAACGCGCGGGTGAACGCCTCCTGCGACGAGTACCCGGCCTCCACCGCGATGTCGAGGACGGTGCGATCGGTGGCCAGCAGGCGGTACGCCGCCCGCTCCAGGAGAACCCGGCGGCGAAACCGCCCGGGCGACTCCCCGGACAGTGCGTGGACGACCCGGTCGAAGTGGAAGCGCGACAGGTGCACCCGCCGGGCGAGCTCGGCGCCGGTCGCGTCGTGCTCATCGAGCGCCGCGCTGAGCACCGCCACGAAGGCGGCGAACACATCGGGCGCGCCGGTCATGGCGCCATTCTGCGGCCCGGGAGGGCGAAGCGTTTGATCGCGATTGCGGTATCCCGGTTTCCAGCGGTCACGTTGCCGCCGGTCGAGCCGGGAGAATCCGGGCCATGGCTGCCAAGAGCGCCATGTTGGGGAATGGCCGCGACGGGAAGAGCCGACGCGTGTACGGCCGGCGACGGTCGCTGGTGCACACCATCACCGTCGTCGAGGTGACGTTCTCGACGACGGCGATGCTCACGCCTGGGAGCTCCACCGCAGAACCAGGGTCGGCCACGGTGACCGAGGTCCGACAAAGACGGCCCACGGCCTCGCCCTCGCCGGCGGGTGTGACACTGGCGCATAGTGAACGACAACGAGGACCGGCCCGGGCGCCGCCACGACGCGGCCGCGGCGCAACGGCTACGCGCGTGGGTACGGGCGGATTTCGGGCTGGACCTGGTCACGCTCGAGCCAGCCGGCCATGGCGCGGACCTGTCCGCGCAGGTATGGCGGGGCACCTGCGCCGGCGCGGCCGCGTACGCGGTCAAGCTCAGTGGGGCAGGCACGGCGGCCGGGTTGGTGGTCTCGGCTCAGCTGGCGCAACGCGGGATACCGGGTGCCGTCGGGCCGGTGCCCACCCACGACGGGCGACTGTGGAGCGAGCACGGGGGGCGTCGACTCTCGGTTTCGCCGTGGGTGTCCGATGATCGCGCACTCTACGGGGTGATGGCCGCCGAGCACTGGGTGGCCTACGGCGCGCTGCTGGCCGAGGTACACGCCACCGCGCCGACCGGCGGCCTGGCCGACCTCCTCCCGCGGGAGGATCACACCCACGACCGGCTCACGTCGACGGTCCGGTCGCTCGACGGCCGGCTGCACACATCCGCCGGGCAGCGGGGACCGACTGACAGTCTCGTTCGCGCCCAGGCCGACGAGTGGCGCGCCTCGGCCGGCCTGGTGTCGGCCGTCCTTGACCGGGCTGACGCGCTCGGCCGTGAGCTTCGTCGCCGCCAGACTCCCGGCGTGGTCTGCCACGGCGACCCTCATCTCGGCAACCTGCTGCTGGGACCGGACGCGCGGGTCTGGTTGATCGACTGGGACGATGCGGTCCTGGCGCCCCGCGAACTGGATCTCATGTTCGTCATCCGTGGCGTGGTCGCCACGGCGCCCGTCGGCCGGCGGGAACAGTCGTTGTTCTTCGAGGGGTACGGCGCGGCCGTCGTGGACCCCGTCCGGTTGGCCTACCACCGATGTGTCCGCGCGCTGGACGACCTCACCTACGACGCCGTCCAGGTCGTCGACACCCACCGGTACGCCGAGCCGGAGCGCGCGATCGCGTTGACCATGGTTCGACGCCAGCTATCGCCGGCCGGCCTGCCACACGTTGCCCTGTCGGCAGCGGGCCCTCGGACCCCAGAACGATGAGCCGCAAAGAACATGTGGCCTACTCGATCCCGATGGTTGTGACGGAGAAGCCTCAACACGTGTGAATCGGTTGGATCAGGCGGACCGGCAGTCGATGACGACGAGGCCGGACGACGTCGTTCTGACCTCGGTCGTTGTCAGCCCGGCCGCTGCCGCGAGCGCCAGATAATCGTCGACGCTGCGCTCGCGCCCACCGGACAGCACCAGCATGCGAAGGTCCATCTCGGCGAACATGCCCGGATCGTCGCCGGCGGTGCCATGCGACTCGACGATGACCACATGGCCGGCATCACCGGCGGCCTCGGCGCACCTGCGCAAGATCGCGACGGCCGGCTCGTCATCCCAGCCGTGGAGCACGGCGCTGAGCAGATACACGTCCCCGCCGGCGGGCAGCGGGTCGAGGAAGCTCTGGGCGGCGAACTCACACCGCCCGTCCAGCCCGCGCTCGGCCAGGAACCGGCGGCCCCGGGCTACGGTGTCGGGCAACTCGACCAGGGTGCCACGGACACCGGCATTGGCCCGCAGCACCTCGGCCAGTAACGCACCGGTTCCGCCACCGACATCGACGACGTGTCGCACCCCGGACCAGTCGTAGGCGGTGGCTGCCGTGGTCCGCGTCGAGCCCGCCATCGTCGCGTCGAACGAGGCGGCCAGGGCGGGGTCGGCGGCGAGGTAGTCCCAGAACGGCGCGCCGAAGACCGCCTCCCACGCGGGTTGGCCGGTGCGGACCGTATGTATGAGGTGGGTGAACACCAGGTCCATCCGGCCGCCGAACTCATCCAGGTCGAACATCGTCCGCATGCCCGATGGATGGTCCGACCGGAGGAGGTCGGCGATGTCGTTGATGGTGAACCGCCCGGGCGCGGGTTCGCCGAACACCCCGCGGCAGGTGAGGTGCCGCAACATGCGGCCCAG
Source organism: uncultured Actinomycetota bacterium (assembly GCA_963753485.1). Classification (GTDB taxonomy): domain Bacteria; phylum Actinomycetota; class Actinomycetes; order Mycobacteriales; family Micromonosporaceae; genus CAWDLX01. Next base: position 827,953 of record CAVWCL010000003.1, read on the forward strand.
CGCTTCGACGTCGGTGCCGGACCGTTCCGCCAGATCCTCGATGCGCTCGGCACCGCCGGCCATCAGGTCGGCCAATCGCAGCGTGGCGGCCACCCGGACCGCCATCGGTGTCACCAGATCGGTGATCGGGGCCAGCCGCTGCCAGGCCGATGACGCACTCTGCGTTGACGTCATTGCCCTACGCTAACAGCTGCATCACAACGTAGGGACCACACAACGCCGGGTATGACCCGAACACACTCGGGACGCTGGGCGTCTTCGGCTCGGCCGTTGTCGATGGGCGGACCCGCGCGGCCCTAGCGTGGGCAGCTACTGACTCATGGGCTCGGATGGACTCGTCATGATGGCGTACCGGCGGGTGGTGGCTGCCGCGTATGCGCCGCCGGCGAGCAGTCCAACCAGCACGGTCAGCAGGATCCACGCGGCCGGGCGGGCCCAGTGCACCGAACCCGCGTAGCGCAGCAGGGTGATGAGACCAAGTGCGCCGAAGATCGGGTAGATCGGGGCAGCGACCCGCAGCCGGTGCCAGTCGTCTTCCCAGATCCCCTGAGCGAGGCCAACGCCCAGCCCGATCCCCCACGCTCCGAGCGCCCGAGCGGTCAGCGGCGTCAGCGGCCATGGCCACACCCGCGCCATGAGTGTCGGGGCGAGCAGCAGGATCGCCCCGGGACCGGCCAGCGCGCCCGACGCCACACCCAGCCCCAGCTTCCACCCCCGCGACAGCCGGTGCAGCCGCGGCGGATCGGCGCCGGCCACCCGCCGCTGGCCGATCAGGGCCGCCGTCATGGCGGCCGGGAACGCCAGGTACACGACCAGCCACGCCCACGCCACCAGTCGCGCGGTCGCCGGGTGGCCCGGTCCAAAGTGGAACAGATCGCGGTGGATGACGGTGACCGCCAACGTGATCACCGAGAAGATCAGCACGGGAACGCCGGCCAGGCGGGCGTTGGCCCAGACCGGCGTGCGGGCGGCGACGATCTCCGACAGGCCGCTGGACAGATAACCCACGCCCAGCATCGCCGCCGTCAACGGCACCGCGATCGTCCAGGCGAAGAACCGGTCGGTCGCGCCACTACCCAGGTACAGAATCGTGCCGAGGGTGAACACCAACCCAGCCGCCACGACGAGTACCCGACGCATACCGGCGGTGGTGCGCCGGGGCGACGTACCGGTCACCGCCACTCCTCCCCGCGGCTTGTGGTGGCATCAGTCAACCAGATCACCGACGTTGTCCGAGGGACACGTCACCGTGCCGCCAACCGACACATAGTGATCGTCGCACGCGCCGCCCGATCCGACCTCGCCGGCCGACGACCTACCAGGACGGTGGTACGTCGCTGCCGGGAAGCGGGGGGCGGTCAGCCCCGCAATCGCCGGCAATAACCCGGCGACGAGGGTGGTCATCTCCGCAACAATGGCCGACGTGGAGGAGGTCGAGGTCGTCGTTGCTCATAACGAGCGTGCGACCCTACGTGTCGGCGCCGTGTTCCTGAAGATCGACGCTGATCAGACGCGTACCGACGTCGAAGTCGAGGCGATGGCCATGGCGCCGGTCCCGACTCCGGAGGTCCTGTGGCGCAAGCCGCCCGTGCTCGCGCTCGCCGCCCTCCCCGGGACGGCACTCGGCCGCCTCGGCCAGCCGTCGACCGCGTCATCTGCGGCGTGGGCCGCAGCGGGTGCCGCGGCCCGGATGCTGCACGACGCGCCGCTTCCGCCTTGGCCCGGTCGGAGCCTCGACGAGATCGCACTGCGCCTTGAGGGCGAATGCGAGTGGCTGGTCGCGAGCGGCGTCCTTCCCACCGACCTGGTCACGCGCAACCGCCGGGTCGCCGAGGCCGCACTCCGGCCGTGGACACCGGTGTTCACGCACGGCGACCTGCAGGTCGGTCACGTGTTCGTCGACGGTGAGCAGATCACGGGCGTGATCGACTGGTCCGAGGCGGCTCAGGGCGATGCCCTGTTCGATCTCGCCACCATGACGCTGGGACACGAGGAGCATCTCGGCCATGTCGTAGCCGGCTACGGCACCGACGTCGATCTCGACGTGATCCACGCGTGGTGGTCCTGGCGAAGCCTGGTGGTCATCCGGTGGCTGGTCGAACACGGCTTCGACCCGTTCTCGCCAGGCTGCGAGGTCGATGTGCTGAGATCCCGGATGTGAGGCGGCGGCCCACTCCATCCTCAACTGGCCGCGGGGATGGCACCATGTCGGCATGGGTGAGGTGACCGACTACATCGCCGGCCACGACGAGCCCGCCCGCTCGGTGCTCGAGCGGTACCGGGCGTGTGCGGTGGCCGTTGTGCCGGAGGCCGAGGAGGGCACGAGCTATGGCATGGCGGCGTTGCGCTACCACGGCCGGCCGCTCATCAGCGTGGTCTCGACGAATCAGGGCTACTCGGTGTTCCCGTTCAGTTCCGCGGTCGTCGCGAGCGTGATCGCGGAGTTCGATGACTTCGAGTCCACCAAGGGTGGCATCAGGTTCACCGAGAAGCGCCACCTGCCGGACACGGCGTTCGAAGCGCTCGTGACGCGTCGGCGCGACGAGATCGACGCTGCTCTGTCAAAACCTCGCCGCCGCTGAGCGTGCATCGACCCGTTGGCCCGCCGGTTGCTGCACGGCAACCCGTCGCAGCCGCGTCTCCGGCGATCTCAGCCTTTGTAGGATTCGTGGGTGGGCGACCTCCTTGACGACTTCATCCGCGCGAATCGTGAGCGCAGCCTTGGCGCCTACGGGGTCCACCTGTACCACGATGGCCGCCCGCCGATCGAGCGGCGGGTCCGATCCGACGACCGGGTGAACCTCTACTCGGTCGCAAAGACGTTCACCTCGGTGGCGCTCGGACTTGCGGAGGCCGAGGGACGTCTCACCCTCAACGATCGGCTCCTCGACCACTTCCCTGAACTACGGGCGGCCGCCACGGTGACCGCCCACTCCGAACGCGAGGTCGACCTGCTCGATGCGATCCACGAGCTGGTCATGGATCGGCTGGCCTGACAACTCCTCATGGCATGGCGCCTTCCCCGTGGTGTGAGCGCTGGACGGCGACCATTCCCCGGCAAGGTCGGCGGCAGGCCCGCGTCTGCTGTGGCCCCCGAGGCGGGCCCGCCGTGCTGTAGGGAAGGCCGAGAAGGGTGGCGAGCAGGTACGGTTCGGTGCCGGCGAGCCCGACCGACTGGTACAGGGTGATCTCGGTCGGGCTGGTCCGACCAGGGTGATCTCCGGCGAGCACGGCTCCCAGATGTAGCGCCCTCGCGCCCGCCAGTACCGCCGGCGGGTCGTAGGAGGCGAGTTGGTCGGGCGAGTCGGTGACCAGAAGGCCGGCCCGTTCGGGTAGGTCAGGACCGAACTCGGCGCGGTCGACCTGTTTCGGGCCGACCGCGTTGACGGCGGTGCCCGGTGCCAGCTGCGCCGCGTCGATGACCGGGGTCCCCGACGTGGTGGCCAGCACCACGATGTCCCGGTCCGCGATGGCGTCGTTCGCGGTGGCGACCGCCCGGGCCGGCACCCCGAGAACGTCGGCCGCGCGGGCGGCGAACGCCGTGCGCCGGGCCAGCGTGGTGCTGAACACCGCCACGTCGGTCAGCTCACGTACGGCCGCGACCGCCCACAACTGGGCCCACGCCTGCCGACCCGTGCCGATCAGACCGAGCCGACTCGCATCCGGTCGGGCCAGCGCCTGCACCGCGGCGCCACCGAGCGCGCCGGTACGGTACTCGCCCAGGGTCGAGCCCACGGCGATGCCGGCGAGCTCGCCCTGCGGCTCGGCGTGCACCACGACCAGTTGCTCGCCGCCCACGTAGGTGTCGTAGCTGCGATACCCGTACCAGTGCCCGCCGAGGCGGCCACAGGTGAACGTCAACCCGTCCGCGTGCACCCGCGGTGGTGCGGTCAACTCGCCCCGGTACGCCGCCACCAGTGCTTGAGACATCGCTGCCACCGCCGTCCGCGGGGCCAACCGCTCGGTCACGGCCGCGTCGTCCAGCACGGTCACCATGACCGAATCATCGCCGATGGCGGACCCGCCGGCGAGTCCAACTCCGTGGCCGGCACCCGTCCCTCCACCAACGAGGACGGCTGGTGCGACTCAGTCGATCGGGATGGTGTAGCCGCCCAGGTGGTCCGGGTCCACCGCCAGGAACTGTTGCGCGAACGTGGGTGTCAGCCCCCCTGGTACGGGCGCCTGAGTCAGCACCGAGGCGGTCGCAGCCAGCGAGTCGGAGGTAGCTGTCGAACGGATCGCCGCCGTACGACAACCGCACCAGATACCCCGAGCCGTCCGTTCCCGGGCAGCTGGCTGCGGGCCATCGCAGACCGGGCCGTAGCCCGTTCACCAGTGCCACGAACGTCACGGCCTGGTCGCGGGTCAGCCGGGTCGAGTCCTTCAGGTTGGACGTGCACAGCACCGTCGCCTCGGCGGCGACAGCGGCGGCCAGGACGTGCCGGTCGTCCTCGTCGGGAAGCACGACGTCAGCCAACGCACGCCAGTGCTCGTTGCCCGGCTCGACCTCGGCGAAGGGGAAGGCCCGGTTCATCGCGCGCACCAGCCGCTCGCCCGAGGCGCGGTCGAAGCCGGCGACGTTCTGCTCGAGGTGCTCGGTAACCTCGGCCAGGATCTGCTCGCTCCAGGTGATGGCAATGATCTCCTGGTCGGCCGCGTACAGCAGATAGTCGCGCAGGACCCGGGAATACAGGACGTTGGCGTCGGCGAGGATGACGCGGATGAGGTCGGCCTCGCCGATGGGGTTGGTCATTCGGTCAGGCCGAGCTCGTTCTGCAAGGCTGCCAAGTCGGCCATCGCCTAGCGCCGACGGGGGCGCTCGGCGTCGAGGAACGCCCGGATCGAGGACACCCGGATGCGGTGGTGCGTGCCGACCTTGCGGAACTCCAGGAGGCCACGGTCCATGAGCTTGCGTTGCCCTACTGACCACAAGGAGCACCTCGATGTCCACATCGGCGCCCAGTTCCCAACTGTCCACTATGGCCGCGGCCAGCTATCGAAGCCCCGCGCACTCTGGCCGCAGATTCGCGGGTGGAGTCGGCCTGGCGATGCTCGGTCAGGTCATCACCGTGGCCTTCATCCTGATGCTCGGCAGTCTGTTGGTCGGCAGCATCGTTGACTACCTCACCCTTCTCGCCGAGGTTGTGCTCCTGACCGCCAGCCTGGTCCTCGGTATCCGGGCCATCAGGCACCGCGATCCCGGGTTCGGCTGGGCGTGCTGGCCGGTTGGGTCATCGGTACGGGGCTCCAATTCACGGCCCTGGCCATCGTCATCGTAGGTACGCTGGCAAGCTTCAACTAACGCCAGCTCGACGGTCTCGGTTGAGTTACCGGAATCATCAGATCGGGGCAGCCCGCCCGCGGGTCGCGGGCGGGCTGCCCCGTCAGGTTACGGACACTGGAACGGTGGTGGCGGCATCTGCCCCACGGAGAGGCTCACCGTCGAGCCCTGGGTCACCTGGGCACCACCGTCCGGGCTCTGACTGATCACGTCGCCGAGGTCGTTACAGCTGTTGTCAGCGACGAAGCTGACCTGACTCTGCAGGCCGACCGCGGTGAGATTCGCCATCGCGGCGTTCTGGCTCTGGCCGGTCACGTTGGGCACCGTCACGCCAGGCGGCGTACACGACGGACAGGTCAGCAGGCCCACCCCGTAGAACTGGAGCGACCCGACGACCGCATCACCGGACGGGCGGATCAATGGAACGTAGAGCACGGTGTTGCTGCCGCCAGCCACGCCGCAGTTGCCAGTGCCGCTCATGCCGGCGGTGATGGTGCCGCGGCCCAGCACCGTCGAGTTGGAGAGGTAGGAGTAGACCGGCCCACCGCTGTCGCCGGGAGCGGTGGCGCAACTCGCCGTGCTGTAGAACGCCTGGGTGAACGGACCAAGCGTCTGGTTGGTGTCGCAGGAGGCGATGCCGTTGATCGAGGCAAAGACGTCCACCGCGCCAACCGTGATGTTGAGGTGCTCGCCGGTCAGGGCGCCGCCGGTGTCGACCAGGTTGCCGACGAAATCCGACGCGGTTCCGACCACCGACGCGCCGCTCGATGAGGTGGTCCCGCCCACATAGATCTCCGGCCCCGTCCCGAACGGGTAATGGATCAGGAGAATGTCCCGGCAGGGCACCTTGGCGGTGATCGTTCCGGTCGGCACCGGCTGACCGGAGATGTTCGCCGGATCGGTGTTGTTGCCGCAATGGCCCGCACTGAGCATGTACACGTTGTTGGGTGAGCCGGCGGTCGAGATCGGGAACCCGTTGGTGCACCCGCCCAGCGGCGTAGTGTACGCCGAGCCACCCCAGAACCCAGGAATGTCAGCTTGCCGGTTGAACATCGACTCGGGTCGCGGACCGTTGGTGATCGTCAACGGCATCTCGGTCGTCGTGCGCAGCGAGACCCGGTCGGCCGGAGCCATCCCGGTGACGACGGTCACGTTGAGTCCACTGCCGTCGGGCCGGGGCGCCACCTCGGCCACCGCCGGATTGGCGCCGATCAGGCGCTTGGCCTGAGCCACCAGCTCGGTGTGGGTGTAGGCCGCCGACGCGAACCGCACCGGTACGCCCAGATCCTTGACCAGATTGCGTACCCGACCCGGCACCGTGCCCTTCCAGTACACACGTAGCTCATGGTTCTGCGGTGCCGCCACGATGCTGGCGTTCTCCGCCCTGCCAACGGCCAGGATCCGCTCGGCCGCGGTGTCGAGCCGGGTCTGGAACGCGTACACATCGGACCAGCTGATGAATCCGGCCGGAACTGGGTCCTTCGCCGCGGCCGCGGGTGGGCCGGCGGCGGTCGGGGCGGACATCGCGCCAGGCTTCGACACCGCGTCGGCACCGGCCGGACTTGCGCCGGCGGGGACGGCCACGGCCACCACCGCCAGGCCGATGGCGGCCCCGGCGATGACGACGCGACGAAGGAAGGGTGTGGTGTTCGATAATCGTCTCATGGCGACACTGTGGACGGAGGGTCTGGCGCGGCCCTGAAACACGGCTGGAACCCACCGGCAACCGCGTGACTAACTCCCCGCGGACCCCGACCACGCCCCGCTAGCGTGGTCCCCGACGGGCAGCGCTTCGCGGATCCGGCGAGCCAGATCGGCCTGGCCCTCGGGGGTGGTGGCGATGACCCCGTGTTCGGCCATCAGCGCGTGCATCTGCTGCTCCCGGTACGGCACCCCGGGCGGTAGCGCGGCCAGGTGCCAATGCACATGGGCGTTGCCCTGCTGGCTACCGAGTGAGAGCAGATAGATCCGCTCCGGTGCCAGCACCGCCTCCACCGCGATGGCCACCTGGCGGACGAACGACATCATGGCCAGGAAGGCCGGTTCGTCGAAGTCGCCCACCACCCGCTCGCGGTGCGCCTTCGGCGCGACGAGCGTGTAACCGAGCAGCGTTGGATACCGGGACAGAAACGCGACGTGCTGCTCGTCCTGCGCGACCAGCTCGTGCTCGGCGCCCGCGTCGCCGGCCAGCATCGCGCAGATGAAGCAGCCGCCGGACCGGGTCCGCGTGACGTAGGCATCCACATCGAAGGGCATCCGCTCGATCATCCGCCGACGGTAACGCGGCCGGCTCGAATCGCGATCGTCGCTGTTCCGACGTACCGGGCGACGCCCCGACCGGTCCTAGCGAGCTGCTGGCCTGACCGTCCACTACACGTAGCGGACGACGCGACGGTCAACGTGGCCGGTGACGTCGTCGCAGTACCGGTCACCGATCGGCGGCCGGCGGGGAGATCAGAGCGATACGCGCCAACGTGAAGTAGGCCTTCACCCGCGCGCCTGGTTGCGATCTCCCGAGCAGCCCCGTGCCGGCCGGCGGGCCGACCGCTCCCCGGGTGGACTCGGGCGCCGACGGACGCGGCGGTCACGACGCACCTACCTGGGGCTGGCGGGCCCGGAATACCAGCCTCCCCGATCATGGCCCTGGCGGAGCCGCCCAGGACGGATGGGCCTACAGGTCGTTGTCATCCTGATGACCGTGAGCTGCGTCTCTTCGCCGCGAAGAGCGGTAGGCCCAGATACGACTACTCCGCCTG
>CAVWCL010000004.1:0-244150 GCA_963753485.1 uncultured Actinomycetota bacterium
AGACCCGGCACTGGTGGCGGTCTGGCTGGATATCAAGCAAGTCCGGCCCGCCCGCGCACCGGCTCGCGCTCCAGACGCGCTGCCCATGCCCGCAGTTGAGGCGCTGATCCGCGCGCCTGGGCAGCACACGCGGCGCGGTGGGCGCGTGACACCACGATCATCCTGCTTCTCTTCGATGCCGCCGCCCGTATCCAAGAAGTCCTCGACCTCACGATCACCGATATCGACACCACCGCCGGCCACGGCCGGGTCACGCTCACCGGGAAAGGCCAACTGAACGAGAATCGTGCCGATCATGGATAAGACTGGCCGGCACCTCGATCAATACATCAGCACCTTCCACGCCGGAAACCCGGAACCAGACGCGCTGGTGTTCTACACGATCCGGGCAGGGCACCGTCATCCTATGAGTCAGGACAACGTCAGCTACCTGCTCAACAAAAACGCGACGGCCGCGCGGCCGGACTGCCCCGACCTCCCCGCCCGGGTCCATGCCCACCAGCTTCGGCATGCCCGCGCCATGCAGATGTTGCGCGCCGGCGTGCCGTTGCCCCACATCAAGGAATTCCTCGGCCACGCGAACATCGCCACCACCAACATCTATGCATCAGCAGACAACCAGATGGTCCGCGAAGCGATCCAGAAAGCAGCGAGCAGTGCACCCGACCTCGCCCCCATCTGGAAAGGAGACGACGACCATATCCTCGAACTCGCCGGACTCAAATAGTTATCCCGAGGAACCGCTGCCGAGCACCCCAGGCAGCCACCCACGACATCCACGACTCGGGATAACCGAATCCTCGGGATAGTCGCGGTTATCGCGGATCCGCGATAACCGCGACAAGCCGGTCGTGGAAGGCAGTGTCCGGTTCGTCGCCAACCCGGTCGCGGCAGTGCTGCGGGATCGGCGGTTCGTTGGCCTGGCTGAGTTGAACGAGGCGATCTTCGATGAGGTCGCTGAGATCAACGTCCGGCCGTTTCAGAAGCGGGAGGACTCCCGGAAGATCGTTTTCGTCCGCGACGAGCGCCCACTGCTTACACCGCTGCCTACGGTGCGGTTCGAGCTTGCCGACCTGCGTAAGGCGAAGGTTGGCCCGAACTACCACGTCCAGGTCGAGCGGAACTTCTACTCGGTGCCATCGACGCTGATCGGGCGGAGTCTGGACGTGCGTCTCACCTCGCACACGATCGAGGTTTACGAAGGCGGCGAGCGGGTCGCCTGCCACGCCCGGCTGGGCGGCGTGCGTGGCCGGTATCAGACTGTGGCCTCGCACATGCCCGAAGGTCATCGTCACCGGCTCGCTGATTGGACGCCGCAACGGTTCGAGCAGTGGGCCGCCACCATCGGCCCGAACACCGTGGCGGCCCTTCAGGCGATCCTTGCCTCCCGGAAGATCGTCGAGCAGTCCTACCGATCCTGCCTCGGTGTCATGTCGCTGGCCAAGAAGCCGGGCGGGATGATCCGGCTGGAGGACACCTGCGGGCAGGCGCTGCAAGCGACACCGTCGCCGTCCTACACGCTGATCAAGAAACTGTGGGCAGGCTGGCAGCCCACCGAAGCGCCGCCGGCGGCGTCGCTCGGCAGACGCGGGTTTCGTACGCGGCTCCGGCTACTACACACCCGACGGAGGCCAGGCGTGATCGACGTCGAAACCCTCGCCCGGCTCAAAGCGATGCGCCTGTCAGGGATGGCCGAATTCTTCGAGAACCTCGCTAACAACACCGGGAAGAACGCCACGCTAACCGGCCCGGAGATGATCAAGATGGCCGTCGACTGGGAATACGAACGTCGGCGAGACAGCAAACTCCACCGACTGCGCAAACACGCCGGCCTGGCCCAGTCCGACGCCGACATCGCCGACATCAAGGCCATGCCCGGCCGCACGGTCGACGCCGAGCTGATCTCCCGGCTGGCGGTCGGTGCCTACCTACAAAAGCACCAGGACGTCATCTTGCAGGGCCCGACCGGCGCCGGGAAGACCTACGTGGCCTGCGCCCTGGGCAACAAGGCATGCCAGCAGTACCGCACCGTGCTCTACCTGCCGGCCAGCGAACTGTTCGACCGCATCACCATCGCCGAACGCACCGGGGACAAGAAACGCTGCCTCGACACCCTCGTTCGAGTAGAGCTGCTGATCATCGACGACTGGTTCCTGACCGCACCCAGCAGGCAGCAGGTCCAGCAGCTGCACACCCTCATCGACCGGCGTCACAAGACCGCCTCGACGATCTACAGCACCCAGCTGCCGCCCGACCAGTGGCACGACCGGATGGAGGAGAAGATCCTCGCCGACGCGATCGTCGACCGGATCACCACCAACGCGCACGCCACCCTCCTCACCTGCGACGACTCCATGCGCAAACGCTTCAACCAGATCGACTGAACAGCCCAGCAAGGGCGGGCCACCTCCGGTGGCCCGCCCACCGCTATCACGGCTCACCCGACACCGACACGGTGGCTCACCCGCACCGGAATCGTGGCTCACCACCAAACGGAACACCGGCTCTCACCGAGCGCAATAAGCACCCATTCTCAAGATGCTACCGGGAATTGACCGTCGTGGATACCGCTGGGATGCCTGTGCGACCGCAACCGGCGGTTCAGGTGCCGCCATGTCAACGAACGCCTCTTCGGTGATCGCCCGCACCGTCAGGATGAAAGGTTCAGCGCGCGACCTCGTGTCGCAACGGCAGATGAGTACGTCGCTCGAATGGGGCATCGGCTGTTACAGGCCGAGAATCTGGCGTACGGCGATCTCCACGCCGTGCATTTCGACTGGCGCAAGACGCCCGAGTCGTCGGCGCAGCCGAGGTTTGTCCACCGTGTGCAGGTCGGAGCAGTTTACGAACGACTCCGGATACCTTCGGACGCCCGAATCAGGTCCGATGCGAACATGAGCGACCTCGGGGCCAGATGTTCCTGTGACCAGCGCAACGGTGACTGCAGACAGGGGCGCGGCGATGCGGTTGACCGTCAAGACAACCACGGGATGGGGTCCGACCTGAGGAACTGCACAAGCCCACACCTCGCCGCGCAGGGGTGTCGCATCGCCAACGGCTACCATTGCGCCGCATCCGCGGCGGCGAGATCCTCCTCGGTCGCCCGGATGACGCCATCCGGCACTGGGGCCATGGCTCCGCCGTAGAAACGGCTGATCTGCTCGGCGGCGGCGAGTTCACTGGCCTCGCGGATGAGCAGCCGAATGCCTTCGCGGAGTGCTTCGGATGTCGAGGACAGCCGCAGCTGGTTCATGACCTGGTGCAGTGCTGCCATCTCGTCGGCCTGAAGTCGAACCTGCGCGACCTGCGAGGCACTGCCCTTGCGCGGGCTTGTCTGCTTCGTGGTTGATGCGCTCTTTGTCCCTGCATCGCCCCGCCGGCCTGCAGCCTTGGCTCCCGCTGCTTGGCCGGCAGCCTTGCGAGAGGCGGCCGTGCCTCGCCGAGCCTCAGTGCGGCCATTCTGTCGTACAGGTGTCATACAACCAGTATGACTTGCCGTCTCGGCCAGTGCAAACGCTAGAACACGATGGATGGCCATCAGCAACGCCTGGAGTCCGACAGGCGTCGACCGTAGGTATGCGCGCTCCCGCACCGACGTCAACTCGTGGAGCGTCGGGGCCTACCGGCAGCAGGCGCACCTGCGCTCCACGCGGCAGAAGAGCGCGTCTTGGTCAGCCCGGGCGGTCCGGTTGGAGAATGGACATCCGGCCTGCGGGCCGTGCGGTAGCAGGGGGATTCGTGGGTGTCTGAGGGCCTTGAGGATCTATACCCCGCGCGTCGGAGGTTTCCTGTTGGCGACCGGGTCCGAGGCGTTGTGTCAGCCGTTGCGATGGGGCCGGGATTCAGCGGACTCTCGGTCGATCTCGGGCGGCCACCCAAAGGCTGGGTTGACGTGCTGGACCTACCGGAGGACCCGGCTGAGTGGCCGGTCGTGGGCCGTGCCGGTCTGTTTGAGGTCCTGCAGCATCGACTGGGCCAGGTGCGGCTGTTCCCGCTCGACGCTGGAATGCGCGGTCGGCGGACGCGGTACTTCCGCTGGTCGGGCGAGGAATGGGCGGCGATCACCAGGCGATGCCCGGTGGGCTCGATCGTGGTCGGCACGGTTACCGACATCTTCCGCGGCAACTGCGAGTGCGCGGTGGTTTTCGATGACTGCCGGTCGGTCGTTGAGTACGACGACGAGCCCGTGCTGGGCTGGACTGGTCCGTTCCAGGTCACGCGTCACCTGGAGTGGACACATCGAATCATGCTGACGCCGGCGACGTAGATGGCGGCGATGCATCGCGCGGGACGCTCAACACCCGGTCGGCTGTTCCCGTCCGGGTCCAGCACGACGACGTGCCGCACGCGGTTGCTGTAAGTCTCCACCGGTTCGTGACCGATACCGTGTGTGGCGAGGCGTGCCAGGATCTGGTCGAGGTCGGTGACACCGAGCGTGATCATGGCTTTGCCCACCGACCCGGCCCGCACGTCGCGATCGTCGAGCACGACCTACGCGTTCTCGCCGACCTGCCACAGATACTCCTCGCCGCTTACCTCGTCCGCTCCACTCGCTACGCGGCAAATGCGGTCGCTTCGCTGCGACGACCTCCGAACGTGGCCGTTCGGCGGAGGGCACATCGCCGAATCGCCGTGTCAGCGGCTCACTGTAAGGAGGAGAGTACGCATGGAACCTCATGCATTTGCGGACAATGGAGCCATCGCGATGGAGCCGCAGCAGAACCCTCCGCCGGGTTGGTCCCCGGATCCTGCCGGTGGTCCTCGGCTCCAGGCGACCCCCGCGCGGCCGGCCACCCGCAAGCGTCGTCGGATGTGGGCGTATGTGGTGGCGGCAGTGTTGTTGGTTGCCCTGTGCGTGATAGCCCCGGTTGTCGTCGTCGTGAGCAATCTGGGCCCAAGCCTGGGCGGGCTTACAGAAGCCGCCGACGAGGTGACCTTCCCACCGGATCTCACGTTGGTCAAAGAGACCTCGACAGGCAATCGGATCTGTCTAGAGGAATGCGTGCGCTTGTCACGCATTTACACCAGCCCACTTCCGCATGAGGCAACAATTAAGATCGTCGTGACCGCCATGGAGAACGCGGGCTACCGGTGCGCCATCCCCTCCCTCGCCAGCGCGAACCGCGACTGGTGCGGCGACTTTGAATACGGGGTGCTGTCCTACTGGCAACGACGAACAGGCGGACCCGTCATCAATTTCGTCGTCTACCCCACCCCGAGGGCCGGGTCTATTGGTTTGGAGGGCGTAGCCCTCGATCCTTTATGGCAGTCGTACGTGCTGCTTCAGGTCACCGGCTGTTGCCCGTAAGGGAAGAGCAGCGGTTGCGGCGGTGGCCGGAAGGCGTGCGACTCACTGTCATCGGCAAATGAATACGTCAGCATGACGCCAAGGGTGGGAACGCTGCGCCTGCTGGTTACGAGTCTGACTTCCGATACCCAGCGCGTCGGACCTTGCTGTGGCGCTCGCCAGCCTCTCGACACCCCGCTCAGCCCGCCACCTCTCGACGACGAACCGGGGCCTGCTACCAGGCGCTCCGGTACCTACCTGGGCGGGACCTCTACCCGCGGGCCTGGACCAGCTTCCAGGACGAAACATGATCAGAAGTCTACGTTTTCGTGGCGGACAGCGAACCTACCCGTCCGCCGCTGTGCCTTGCGACGACGCTGTCACGGTGAGGCCCGCGCTTCCTCGACCCGCGACGGCAATGGCCCCGGCTCCCGGCTGCCGCGAGTCCGCGCGGTGCAGAGCGACCTCGCGGCGGCCGCGTCGACCGGCGCGGGTCTGGTATGTCGACGACGCGTGAAAACGGGCTCTGGCTCGGATTCCGTGATTGATCACGTGGCGAGCAGAATGCGTTTGCGAGCAGGTCGTGGTTGGCGCGGCCGTACATCTGGCGTGCGCGCCAAACGCCGCGCCGTGGAATGGCTGCTGGACAACTCGCTGATCAACCAGGACACCGCCGATGGCTACCTCGCCGACCGTCCCGACCCACAACTACCCTGATCCAGCGCGTCGCACAATAGGCCTCCAACCCTCACCTCGACGCATGGACACATCCCGACGCGACCTGTGCGTTGCGCCGAGGCGTCCATTGGCTCCACGTCGAAGATCGCCTCGTTTCGGCTGAGCGCGGTGCTCGTGGGCCTGGGCCAACTGGCGAGTCCGCGTCGCTGCCGTCAACGCGCGATGGCGCACTTGGCAGAATACGCCGATCCCAACAGTTGCCTTGTGACCGCTCGACTCGACGGTGAGTGATGTCGACCGAACTGGACCTGACCACCGATGCGGCGTCGGCGCGTGCGTTTGACCCGAGTCACCGCGTTGATCCACTGGGTGTGTGCGGGTCGCACCTTGACAAGGGCAGCGACTTCGACCCGGCCCGATCCACCTGGACGACGCGAACCGACGGCTCGACGCCGTCGCGCATCGCACCGGTCGGTCCCACTCGGTCCCGTTCTGCAACCGCCTCGGAGGCAGCAAGACCCGGCCAGCCGCCCGCGCCCGATCGGATCCGGCGCGGGCCTAAGGCGTGGGCTTGCGCCAGACCGAGACGTGGCTCGTGCTGTCGGAGGTGAAAGGCGCTCCGCCCCAGTCCGCGACCCGCTGCTCGAGCACCAGGCCGGCCAGCCGCGCCATGAGGTCGCATTCGGCCGGCCAGATGTAGCGGAAGTTGCTGACGCCGTAGCTGGTGCTTCCGTCCTCCTGCCGCCAGTAGTGGTGAGAGGTGCCCTGCTGGGTGACCATGTCGTAGGTGTCGAAGCCGACATGTCGGTCGGTGACCTCAAACGGAACGGCCGACTGGCCGGGCGGAAAGCGCCGAATGCCCGGCACCCACAGTTCGATGACGAAATGGCCACCGGGCGACAGGTGCTGGGCGGCGTTTCGGAAACACTCGACCTGTTCGTCCTGAGTGCGCAGATTGCCGATGCTGTTGAACACGACGTACACGAGCGAGAAATGACCGGGCACGGTCACGGTGGCCATGTCCCCGATAGCGACCGGCAGCTCCGCCGCGGTCCGCTTGCGGCGCAGCTGATCGACCATGGGCGCCGACAGCTCGATCCCGCTCACGGCGATGCCACGAGCGGCGAGCGGGACCGCCACCCGACCGGTGCCGATCGCGAATTCCAGCGCCGGACCATCTCCAGCCAGCCGCACGAGGAAGTCCACCGTGGGGCCGAGGATCTCAGGGGCGAACATGTCGGCTGAGCCCTCGTCGTACCGCTCCGCCGCCTCTGAGTCCCACACGTCGCTACTCGTCATTGGCCACGAGCTTGCACGGCCTCCGGCTCGTACGCCATCCATTTCCCGGAGCAATGACGTGTCGCAGTCCTCGCCAGCCCAGCAGCCGCACCAGGTTGGCAGGGGCGAAGTACTCGTTGGGGCGGGGCGATACCGAACGCACCGAGCAGTCGGCTGACCTCGCTCGGCCGGTCTGCGATCGCCCGCATCACGGCCAGCTGTCCCCGGCCTGGCGGCGGCGACCGGGCTCTCCCCGCACAGCCATTGCACCGTCGTCGCAGTCGCCTCGGCGAACCTACGGTCTACATCGAGCTCGTTGTAGTCGACAGCAACGGCCAGCTCGGCAAGCAGCTGCTTCGAAAGCAAGCAGCAGCCGTCAGGGAAGCGCTCCTATGGTTCGCAGACCATCCACCGCCCAGCGTCGGGGACCGCCAGGACCCTGCGCCACCTCGACTGGCTCAACCGGACCAGGCTGGTCTACTGGGGCGACATCGACACCCACGGCTTCGCCATCCTGGACCGCGTGCGCGGCCAGTTCCCCCACACCGAGTCGATGCTGATGACAGCCAAGGTCCTCACCGACCATGAACAGCACTGGGTCATCGAGCAGTCGCAAACCAACGATCCACTCCAGCACCTGACCAACGACGAGGCCCAGCTGGACCGCGACCTTTTGGAAGGAACCTACGGACCATCGCTGCGGCTTGAACAGGAGCGTGCGCTTCTCAGCCCTCTGTGAGGCACTCGGCCCGCGTGGCGTCGACAGTGAGCGTCCCGCCGAGTGAACGCGCATCCAAGGGGGGCGCCGTGCCTTGCCCGTGATCCGGTCGCGCTCAGCTGCGTAGGCGACGCCGGCAGCGCGTGGCGACCCGGGAGCGTCGGGGGTTGGTCGTAGGCTCTTCCCGACTCCGGGAGGTGCCGCGGTGAAGCTGAGACTCAGGCCCAAGGAAGACACGGTCTTCCGGGCAATCGGGCCTGAGGCGTACGTACGCGCCCGGACGGTGGCCGAGCGCGGCGCGGTCGCCCAGGTCGCGTGGCATGAGCGCGAGCGGCGGGCCTCGGCGGTCGTGCTCGGTGACCCGCCGGCATCTGTCCGGGCCGTCTGGCGGCCGGAGACCGGAACGATCGACGGCGCGTGCACCTGCCGGCGGTCGGACTCCTGCGACCACGGCGCAGCCCTGGTCCTGCTCACCATCGATGACCAACCCATCCCCGTGGCGGCCGGCCAGGCGCAGGTGCCGCAGCTGGCCGCGTGGGAGCGGGAGATCGAGGCCTGGTTCGGCGGGCCGACGCGCGCCCGGCCGACCACCGAGGCGCCGATCGGCCTGCAATTCGACGTGGCCAGTCAACCGACCCGTGTGCTGCTCCGGCTCGTCGTGCCCGGCAAGTTCGGCTGGGTGCAATCGAGCAACGTCAGCTGGTCGGCCGTGCGCTGGACGCCGATGTTAGGCGCCGAACGCCGACGGCTACTGATGGAGCTGCTGACGCTGGCCGGGAACGGCCACGAGACCTACGGATCGGTGCCGAAGGCCATCGAGCTGACGTCGGTACGCAGTCGACGCCTCTGGGACGTGCTGGCCGAGGCGGAGGAGCTGGGCCTGGCGCTGACGCGGTCCGGCCGGGCCACCGGACCCGCGCTGGTCTCGCGCGAGCCGGTACGGCTCACCGTACAGGCGCGGCGGCACGGCGCTGACATCGTCATGACGCCGGCCCTGGCCGCTGGTAGCGAAGTCATCGACAGGGACAACCACGTGCTGGTCGGCAGCCCGGCACACGGCGTGATCTGGTGGCACGGGCGCGACGCGCTCCATATGGCGCCCTTGGCCCGCGGTACGGATCTGGAGGCCGCGATGAATGCGCCGCCGGTGCGCGTACCGGCGGCGCAGGAGGAGCGGTTCTTGCGCCACGTCTATCCCCGACTGTCCGCCCGGGTGGCGGTCATGCCGGACGACTCGGTCGAGCTCCCCGAGGTCGGGCGCTCCCGGCTCGTGCTGGCAGTACGAGCTCTGGGCAGTCTGGCGCAGGGCGTCACACTGGAATGGACCTGGAGCGTCCCAGTCGGCGACGTCCGGCATGAGGAACCACTCTGGGCCGGTGGCGTGGAGGCTACGGAGGCCGCGCACCGCACCGACCTCATGTCGCAGGTACTCGAGCTTGTCGCCAAGCGGACGCCTTCCGCCGTCGAGGAGCTACCGGCCGACCGCCGGCTCGCCGCCACGGCGACCATCGACGGCGACGAACTGGTCCGCTTCCTCAGCGAGGTACTCGCGGCGCTGCGCGACCTGGACGATGTCGACGTACAGGTGCCACCGGAGTTGCTGGACCTGCACTGCCACGAGACGCAGGAACGCCCGTCGATCCGATTCGCCACCGGAGAATCGGATCGACGGGACTGGTACGACCTGGCGGTGGAGGTCAGCGTCGGGGGCGAGCACGTCACCTTCCACGAGCTGTTCGTGGCGCTGGCCCAGGAGCGGGAGTTCCTGCTGCTGCCCACCGGCGTCTTCTTCAGCCTCGACCAGCCGGAGTTTCGCCAGCTTCGCGAGCTGATCGCCGAAGCCCGCGAACTCGAGGACGCGCCCACCGGCGTGCTGCGGGTCGGCCGCTACCAGGCAGGACTGTGGGCGGATATCGCCGACCTGGGCGAGGTAACCGGCGCCGCCGCCGCGTGGCAGGCCTCATTGCGGGAGATCCTGGAACACGACGCTCAGGTCCCGCTGCCGGCCGGGCTGCAGGCGACCCTTCGTCCCTACCAGCACGAGGGGCTGACCTGGCTCGCCACGCGGTACGACCACGATCTCGGCGGCATCCTCGCCGACGACATGGGCCTGGGCAAGACCGTGCAGACGCTGGCCCTGATCTGCCACGCGCGCGAGCACTGGGACGTCGGCCCATTCCTCGTCGTCGCCCCGGCCAGCGTCGTATCGAACTGGGCCGCAGAGACGCGCCGCTTCGCCCCCGACCTGGACGTACGCGCGGTGACCCAGACCGAGACCCGCCGGGGCACGCCGCTGCATGAAGCCGTCGCCGGCGCGGACATCGTGGTCACGTCGTACGCACTGTTCCGGCTGGAGTACGACGGCTACGAAGCCGTGCTGTGGGCGGGGCTGATCCTCGACGAAGCACAGTTCGTGAAGAACCCCAACAGCAAGGGGTTCGAGTGTGCGACGAGGCTGCCGGCGCCCTTCAAGCTCGCGATCACCGGAACGCCGATGGAGAACAATCTCGCAGAGCTGTGGTCGCTGTGCACGATCACGATGCCCGGCATCTTCGGCCGGCTGGCCCGCTTCACCGAGTATTACCGCAACCCGATCGAACGCGCGCACGACGCGACGCGTCTGGACCAGTTGCGCCGACGGATCCGGCCATTCCTACTGCGCCGGCGCAAGACCGACGTGGCCATCGACCTGCCGCCCAAGCAGGAGCAGATCGTGGACCTCGAACTGGCACCGCGGCACCGCCGTGTCTATCAGACGTACCTACAGCGCGAACGACAGAAGGTGCTCGGCCTGCTCGGCGACATGAACAAGAATCGGTTTGAGATCTTCCGATCCCTGATGCTGCTGCGGCAAGCAGCGCTCGACGTCAGCCTGGTGGGGCACAAGCAGGCCGTACCCTCGACCAAGCTGGACCACCTGGTCGAACAGGTCAGCGACATTACCGCGGAGGGGCATCGCACGCTCGTCTTCAGCCAGTTCACCCGCTTCCTCAGCGCGGCACGGCAACGGCTGGAGCGGGCAGGCATCGCGTGTGCGTATCTCGACGGCAGCACCACTCGGCGGGCCGACGTCATTGCCGAGTTCAAGCAGGGCAACGTCCCCGTGTTCCTCATCAGCCTCAAGGCGGGCGGGTTCGGCCTCAACCTGACCGAAGCGGACTACTGCTTCGTGCTCGACCCGTGGTGGAACCCCGCCACCGAGGCGCAGGCCGTCGACCGGGTCCACCGAATCGGCCAGACCCGTGCCGTCATGGTCTACCGACTGGTCGCCAAGGACACCATCGAGGAGAAGGTCATGGCGCTCAAGGCGCGCAAGGCGGAGCTGTTCCGCGGCGTCATGGACGAAGGCGACTTTGCCGACGCCCGCCTCTCCGCCGCCGACATCCGCGCCCTGCTCGCCTGAGCGGCGCCGCATTGGCGCCCGTTCTCACAGCTCCAGCAGGCGTTGGCCGACGCAAGCGTGGTCCGAGGTCGACCCGCGGGTCCGACGGAAACCCGCGGTGGTGGCGGCGGTACGCCACGATGGGAGGGTCATCGACGTGGGTCGAGGGAGGGCATGGCGCTGGAACCAGACCGGCCGGCCGACGGTGCCGGGCCGGGCGGTGGGCGGCCGGAGCTCGATGAGCTGGCCGCGTTCTGCGCGGGCCCGGAGCCGTACCTGTGGTGGCAGGGCGAGCCGTGCGATCATGCGGGCGATCAAGGCCGAAGCCGAACGGCGCGCCTCCCACGCCCACTGACCCCTTTCCGCAGATGCCCCACGTGAGACGATGCGCTCGTCGGACGCTGAGCGGGAGGTGTCGGTGCACGCGATGGTGGGCAGGACCGCCGAACGTGCGGCCGTCGAGGAGTTCCTGGCCGACCAACGAGCGCAGCCGCGGGCGCTGCTGGTCGAGGGCGAGGCCGGTATCGGCAAGACGACGCTGGTGCGCCAGTTGATTGCCGCCGCTCGGGAGCGGGGCTATCCGGTGCTATCGTGCCGGCCGATGCGGTCGGAGATGGGCCTGTCGTATGTCAATCTCGTCGAACTGCTGGAGGCCGTGGGTGACGACGTCTTCCGTGCCCTGTCCCAAGGCCAGGCGCGGTTACTGCGGATGGTTATGCGTCAGCAGGAGCCGGACGGGCCGTTCGACGACCTGTCAGTGAATGTGGCGGTGGTCGCAGCGCTGCGGGCGGTGGCGGCCACGGGTCCGATGGCAATTGTTGTCGACGATATCCAGTGGCTTGACACGTCGACCGCTCGGACGCTGGGCTATGTCGCACGGCGCCTGATGGGGACCGCGGCCCGGATCGTCGTAGCGCACCGGAGCGGCGCGGGCGATGGCGAGTCATCGCCGCGGATCGGCGAACTCGTGCGTGCCCTTCCGGAGGACGAGTTCGCAACTGTCCAGTTGGGTCCGGTAGAGCCGAGCGAGCTGTCGCGGATCTTACGGCTGGTGTTGGGTTGGGCGCCGGCGTGGCCGAAGCTGTTGCGCATCGCGGAGTTGTCCGGGGGGAATCCGCTGTACGCGGTGGAACTGGCGCGGGCATCAGGCCGTGATCGCTGGGGCGAGCAACTCGGCGACGCCCCGCGAGGCGGGTTGGTTGAGCTGGCGCGTTCCCGTATTGCGGCGCTGCCCGAGCGGGTGCGGCAGATCCTTGAGCTTGTTGCGGTCCTCCGGGCGCCGTCGCAGGATGTGTTGTTGCGCCTGGATCCTGGTGGGCTGGACGTGAGTGACGCGCTCACGGCGGCGGAGCGGCGTGGGATTGTCACCGTTGAGCGGAGCCGGGTGGTGTTCACCCATCCGATCCTGGCCGCAGCCGTGTATGGGTCGACCCCCGCGGTGCGCCGGCGGGCCCTGCATCGGGCGGTTGCTGAGCTGTCGGACAATCTCGAGGAACGGGCGCGGCACCTGGCCGCTGCGTCGCAGGGACCGGACGAGGCGATCGCACAGGTTGTAGGCAATGCCGCACGGCAGGCGTGGGATCGTGGTGCTCCAGTTGCGGCGGCGGAGTTGATGCGGCTCGCGTGCGACCTGACCCTGCCCGGCGATGACGAGGCGCTCGTGACTCGCCGAACCGCGTATGCGCGGCTGCTGAACGGGGCCGGCGATGCTCCGGGTGCGATCGCCGAGCTGGAGTCCGTCGCGGCCCAGGCGTCGCCGGGTCCGTTGCGGGCCCGAGTTCTGTACCACCTCATGTACATCCGCCGACTGACCGCGTCGATAGAGGTGGCCATCGAGGAAGGCATGCGGGTGGTGACGGAGGCGGCCGATGACCTTTCGTTGCAGGCCGAGGTCTACGAGATGCTCTCGCGTCTGTCCGATAACGACATCGGGCGCAAGCTGGCGACCGCCCGGGCCGGGCTGGCCGCGCTCAAACTGATCGCCGACCCTGATCCATACATAGTGTTCCATATGCAGGCGGCTCGGGTGGAGGCCGAGTTCTATGCGGGACTGGGCATCCATCTGGAGCATCTGGACGGTCTGGACCCGGGCAGCCGCCAGCAGTTTCCGCCCACCCGCACCGCAGGTCGCGCGGAGGATCTGATCGGCCGACTGCTGACCTTCTCCGGGCGTATCGACGAAGGGCTCGCTGTGTTGCGGGCGATGTACGACAGGGCTGCGATCTCCTATCGCGGAGCGCTGCCGGCGTTTCTGGGTTGGATGGCCGAAGCCCAGATCATGGCCGGGCGGTTCGAGGCCGCCGTGGCGCTGGCTCGGGAGGCGGTCGAGCGGGCCGAGGAGGCCGGCAGTCCTGGCGGCTGCCCGTGGGAGGTTGGCTTTCTGGCCGTCGCGCTGGCAATGCTCGGCCGGCTCGACGAGGCCGAGGCCGAGGCGCGTACCGTCGTCGGCCCAGACGCCTCCGACAGCAGTCCCGGCGAGCCATCTGAGATCAACCACTCGCCAGCCCTGACTGCTCTCGGCATCGTGGCCATGTCACGGGGTCATTACCAGCCGGCCATGGCGCATCTTCGGAAGGTCGATCACATCAAACGGACCTCAGGTATCCGTGATCCTCGGCTGTGGGTGCATGTGTGCGACCTCATCGAGGCGTTGCTCGGTGCGGATGATCTGGAATCGGCGACCGAGGTACTCGCCCGACTCGAGGAGCAGGCTACAAGGTCGCAGGGGCTGTGGTCGCTGGCGATGGCGGCGCGGTGCCGGGCACAGCTACTGGCGGCACGGGGTGACACGGACGAAGCGTTGGCCAGTGCACAGGATGCGGTGGCGCTGTTCGATGGGCTGCCAATGCCATTTGAGCGGGCCCGGACGATGTTCGTGCTCGGCCAGGTGCGCCGCCGACGGCGGGAGAAACGATTGGGACGGCAGGCGTTGACCGCCGCGCTGGACGCTTTCGAGCAGTTGGGCACGCCGATATGGGCGCAGCGGGCACGCTCAGAGCTGGCCCGTATACCGTCGGGCCAGGCTTCCACCGGGCTGACCGCGACCGAGGAGATCGTCGCCCGGCTGGCGGCGCAGGGATTGAGCAACAGGGAGATCGCGGAACGCGTGTTCGTGAGTCCGAAAACCGTCGAGGTGAACCTGACCCGTGTCTACCGCAAGCTCGGTGTGCGATCGCGAGCCGCGTTGGCGAGCCGGCTCGCCAACGCGGAGACGCGGTAAGCGTCCCGGGGGAGGGACGGGCGTCCTCCCGCCAAATGTTAACGTCCAGGCCTGGCCCGCCGATAGTGATCTTGGCTGCAGGCAGCGCTAGCCGCCCTACGGGCAGCCGATCACGCAAATCACTGACCTCGCGCACCGTCCACTCCATCGACGAACCAATCAAGGTTGGCAATCCGCCGCCCGGTCATGCGGGTGAACTGCGCCTTGCGGGCTCGGCGCGGTGCCGGCGAGCCCGCAAGGGCGGTGCAGGTCAGCAGCAGCCGGTGCCGCCGGAGGTGGCCGGGGCCAGCTCACCCTCGGCGTCTGGCGTTGCGCAGCAGACGCTGGTGGCCTGCTTGTCGAGGTGGTCGGCGTCGGCCTTGACGACGTAGACCTCCCAGGGTTCGTTGCCGGGGCCGTGGACCCAGACCTTGTCCTGCAGGGCGTAGCAGCAGGTGGTGTCCTCCTCGGTGAAAGTGACCAGGCCGGACTCCGCCAGTCGAGTGGTGGCCGCGGTGACCTCGTCGGTGGAGAACACCTCGACGCCGAGGTGGTCCATCACGGTGGGCTGGTCAGGGCTGCCCTCGATGAGGACGAGCTTGAGCGGCGGCTCGTCGATGGCGAAGTTGGCGTACCCGGGGCGGAGTTTGGTCGGCTCGGTGCCGAACAGCTTGCTGTAGAAGGCGATCGACTTGTCGAGGTCGGATACGCGCAGGGCGAGCTGGACGCGGGACATGGCTACCTCCGTGAGGATCATGAATTCTGTTTAGATGGCTGTCTAGATGAAGACTGGCATGTTGTCTAGACGACTGTCAAGATAAACGGGTGTCTAAACGACTGCCGGTGCGGCGGGGGCGAGATCTGCGTGTGCCGTCGGCACCCGCCAGCGCCTCGGCCGCCATCACGGCGGGTGGCGCGACCTCACCCTGATCGAGCGCCGCAGCCCCGACCTCTAACGACCGGAAGCCGGCGTCCGCGCGCCCGTCGACCGGGGCCGGCCGCTGACTCCGGCGCGGAAGCGGCGCAGCGCCCACCAGATCAGCGGCACCCCGACGGCGGTCGGCAGCACCCAATACGTCCAGTGTGGTAGCCGGTCCCAGACCGGTAGCTGCGGGCCGTTGTCGACGTAGAACGCGGTCAGCAGGCCGACGAACGAGCCACCCATGCCGACCGCGTGCCGTACCGGCCAACCGGGCCGGTGCCGGCGCCGGGCCCGCCACCCGAACAGCCCCAGCGCCACGGCAATCAAGCCGATCGCCAGCAGGTGTGCATCCTGGCGGAAGCGGACCGCGGTCATCACCGCCGCCGTCGCGGCCACCACCACGAGCCCGCACAGGTACACCCGGCCGGCGCGCGGATGCCGGCCCGGCCGCTTACGTGCGGTTGCCGCCAACACCCCGGCCACCAGCGCCATCAGAGCCGCCGCGACATGTATGACCAACGCCGCGTAGAACAGCACACCCTCGTCCGGGACGTACAGGCCGAAGATCTCGCGCGCGGTCATCTGACGGCTGTCGGGTGGTGACCGGTCGTGGCATGCCGCATAACGGTGGCGTGGCGCAGGGTGGTGATGGCGCAGGCGATGCGGGCCAGGCTGGCGAGCACCGCGATGACCGCCAACAGCGGCCAGCCGATGCCCGACCCGGTGAACGTGGCGATGACGGCGGTGTCGGCGGCGAGGGTGAGGCCGGCGACGGCTGTGGTGGCGGTGAGCGCGCGGCGTGGGCTGGCCTCAGGCAGCCAGCGCATCAGCCGGCCGGTGGTGGCCAGGGTGATCGCCGCGGTAGCGACCCCGACGATCACCAGCGGGAGGACGGGGATGGCGATCAGCAGGGCGGCCAGGCCAGTACGCCATGGACGTGGTTGCAGCAGCAGGAGCCACCAGATGCCCACGAGCGGTCCGGTGCCGATGTAGATGGCGATCGTACGCCGGGCGTACGCGGTGGCCAGTTCTCCCGTGAACGCTGCGGCGACCGCCTGCGGCGTGCCGAACTCGGCGACCGCTTCGCCCTCCGCCTGATCTTGGGGGATACCGTCGGCGACGCGGCCGGCCACGGCATGGCCGAGGCCATCGCGCAGTTCGGTCAGGATCTGCGTTCGGCGCCAGCGCGGCCCGGGCAGCAGCGAGGCGAGCTCGGCCAGGTACGCGTCGACTAGTGAACCGGCCAGCGGCGGGGTCAGGCGGTGGTTGGCCATGCTCGCCTACCAAGGACGGCGGTGATGGCGGCAGAGAATTGCTCCCAGACGGCGCGTTGCTCGCCCAGTGCGGCCCGCCCGGAGGCAGTAAGGCGGTAGGCCCGCCGGCGGCGTCCGCCGACGGTCTGCCAGTTGCTGCCGATCAGCCCGGCCCGCTCCAGCCGGTGCAGGGCCGGGTAGACGGTGCCGGTGGGCAGGTCGAGAGCGCCGCCGCTGGCGGTGCGCAGCGTTTCGATGATCGCGTAGCCATGCTGCGGCCCGATCTCCAGAACCGCCAGCAGCAGCGTATCGAGATGGCCTTTGAGCAGCTCTGGTCGCATTGGCAGCACTTCGCGTCTCCCCTCTCCATGCCGCGATGGGAATGCCGCAGCCCTACCGTAGCATCGCAATACTTTGTAATACTATCTATAGGGGCCGTCGCCGACCTACGGGCACATCAGGGATGGTCTGCGTGTGGGTCGACTTCATGGAGCGTTCATGATCGCCGGATTGACGGCTTGACCTGCAGCGGTATTGAATTAGGCCATGGTCATATCAGTTGCCGGTGATGCGACGGTGGGAGAGACGCTACGCCTGCTCGCCGACCCGACCCGGGCGGCGATCATCGAAACCCTCGCCGCCGGTCCCGCCTGCAACTGCCACCTCGTCGACGACCTCGGCCTGACCCAGCCCAACGTCTCCAACCACCTGCGGGCACTGCGCCACGCCGGGCTGGTTACCACCCAGCAGCACGGCCGGTTCACCTTCTACCACCTCGTACCCGAGGTGCTCGACACCGCCGCCGCGCACCTATCGCACCTGGCCGACCGGGCCCGCGCCCGCGCCGACGCACGGCGGGTGTGCGCGTGGCCAGACCGCTGTGACGACGCGCCGCCGCCGAACTGCTGGGCACCGGGCTGCTGGTCACCGCGGTCGTCGGCTCCGGCATCATGGCCCAGACCCTGTCCCCGTACGACCTCGGCCTACAGCTACTGGAGAACTCCACCGCCACCGTGTTCGGGCTGGCCCCTCACAAGCCCAACTGGTGGAGCGTCAGGGGCGTGTCGTGTTGGTGGTTGCTGCGGTGTTGGTGGGGAAGAGTCGTTGGCGTAGGGCGAGGCTGACGTAGACGAGGGCGACGAGGACGGGGACTTCGATGAGTGGGCCGACGACTCCGGCGAGGGCTTGGCCGGAGGTGACGCCGAAGGTGCCGATGGCGACTGCGATGGCGAGTTCGAAGTTGTTGCCGGCGGCGGTGAAGGCGAGGGTGGTGGTGCGGGGGTAGTTGAGGCCGATGCCGCGGCCGAGGGCGTAGGCGCCGGCCCACATGATGGCGAAGTAGGCCAGCAGTGGCAGGGCGATGCGGGCGACGTCCCAGGGCTGGTTGGTGATGGCGTCGCCTTGCAGGGCGAAGAGGATGACGATGGTGAAGAGCAGGCCGTAGAGCGCGGCCGGTCCGATCTTGGGCAGGAACCGCTGCTCGTACCAGGTTCGGCCTTTGGCGCGTTCGCCGAGGCGGCGGGTGAGGTAGCCGGCGAGTAGGGGGATGCCGAGGAAGATCAGGACGTTGCGGGCGATGTCCCAGCCGGAGACGTCGAGGTGGGCGCCGGGTAGGTGCAGCCAGTTGGGCAGCACGGTGAGGTAGAACCAGCCGAGCAGGCCGAAGGCGAGGACCTGGAACACGGAGTTGAGGGCGACCAGGACTGCGGCGGCTTCGCGGTCGCCGCAGGCCAGATCGTTCCAGATGATGACCATGGCGATGCAGCGGGCGAGCCCGACGATGATCAGGCCGGTGCGGTATTCGGGCTGGTCGGCCAGGAAGATCCAGGCGAGGGTGAACATGACCGCGGGGCCGACGAGCCAGTTGAGGATCAGTGAGGAGATCAGTAGTCGGCGGTCGCCGGTGACGGTGTCGAGCCGGTCGTAGCGGACTTTCGCCAGGACGGGATACATCATGATCAGAAGTCCGAGGGCGATCGGCAGGGAGATTCCGCCAATTTTGACCGCGTCCAGGGCGCTGTTGAAGCTAGGGATGACGCGGCCGAGGAGCAGGCCGGCGGCCATGGCCAGGCCGATCCAGGCGGGCAGCAGGCGGTCCAGGCGGGACAGCCGCGCGACGACCGCTGGGGGTGGGTACGTGGTGTCGGCGGCGGTCATCAGCACTCCCGGAGGGATTCGGTGGTGGTGCGGGCGCGGGTGGCCAGCGCGGTGAGGTGGGCGGCGGCGGCCTCGATCGCGTCAGGCAGCAGCCGGTAGTAGGTGAACCGGCCGCGTGGCTCGGCGGCGATCAGGCCGGCGTCGCGCAGCACGCGGAGGTGGTTGGAGATGTTGGGCTGTTTCGCGCCGGTGTCCGCGACGAGGTGACAGGTGCAGGCGGGGCCGTCGGCGAGCAGGGTGATGATCTGCGCGCGGATCGGGTCGCCCAGCAACCTGATCACATCATTCTCCTGTGATATCAGCACGAGATGATGCTTTCACGGTGTCGGAGCGTCGTCCACCGGATCTGCTGGACCGGCGGGTGAACAGTCGGTGATCCGGGTCTCAGCGCAGGCCGGTTCGGCGGCGGCGTGCTCGCCTGGGCAGTTGAGGGGTTCACCGAGGTTGGTCAGCAGGGTGTGGATGCGGGCGGCAATGCCTTGGTGGCGTTGGACTTCGCGGTCCCAGCCGCGGGTGCGGGCGTCGTCGGTCAGGGTCTGTTCGAGCTGGTGGCGGCGGCGCAACCGGTTGGCGTAGTGCGGGGTGGTGACGAACTTCGCGCAGGACAGGTAGAGGTCGCATTCGCAGGGCCTTCGGCGGGCAGCCGCAGGCAGGTCGGTCCTGGCCGACGTAGACGCCGATGCACCGGCCGACCGGTGGCCGGTCACCGCACGTGGGGCCTGAACGACGCCCGCCACGCCTGCCTCGCCCGATATCCTGACCTCGACGGGAGCAGTCCGATGACTACCAGTAGCAACACCCCGTGTGCTGTTCGGGTGCATGCACAACGCCGGCCGCCCCCAGATGGCAACCCGCACAAGCTCGACCGGGACCTCGCCGAGGGATCCGACGTCATCATCACGATGGGCTGCGGGTGGTCATGCGGCCGGCGTCAGGGTTTCGTCGAGCAGGGTGCGCACCCGCCGTTCGATCTCGTCGCGGATCGGGCGTACGTCGGCCACGTCCAGGCCGGCCGGGTCGTCGAGCTCCCAGTTGAGGTAACGCTTGCCGGGGAAGATCGGGCAGGCGTCGCCGCAGCCCATGGTGACCACGACCTCGGCGGCGCGCACGATCTCGTCGGTCCAGGGCTTGGGGAACTCGCCGGTGATGTCGATACCGCGTTCGGCCATCGCCGCCACCGCCGCCGGGTTGATCTCCATGCCGGGTTCGGATCCGCCCGACCAGCCCACGGCCCGGTCGCCGGCCAGGTGCTGGAAGAAGCCCAGCGCCATCTGCGAGCGGCCGGCGTTGTGCACGCACAGGAACAGCACCACCGGGCGGCCATCGTCGCGACGGCCGTCGACCTTGGCCAGGGCGGTCAGCCGTTGCCGGGCGAACCGCTCGGCGATCAGCGGCAGGAACCGGGTGACCCGGCTGGTGCTGGCGAACTGGTCGAAGCTGGTGTGCAGGAACAATTCGATGGTTTCGGTGCCGTACACCGCGGCGAACTCGCGTTGCAGGTTCGCCGCGGCGGTACGCAGCGCGAGCTGGGCGTCGACGGCCAGGTCGGTGTGGAACGGGGCTTCGGGCATGGCAGACCTTCCGGGGTGTTAGGTGGCGGGGGTGACGGCAGGGGCCAGGGTGTCGATGCGCGCGGCGATGTCGGCGAACGCGGCCTCGAACGCCTGGTTGGTGGCGGTACGGGCCGGATCCGGCACCGACCAGTGAAGCCGGATCTGCGCGCCGGCCGGCAGGTGCTCATGGGCGGTGTCGCACACCGCGACCACCAGGTCGCCATCGCGCAGTACATGCCGCACGTCGCTCGTGGTCGCGCCAGACAAATCCAATCCATGCTTGGCCGCGACCGCCACGGCCCGGCGATGCACGGCCGGTGCCGGGTCGGTGCCCGCCGAGGCGGCCGGCACCCGACCGTGCCGCCGCCACAGCGCGGCGGCCAGCTGGGAGCGCGCGGAGTTGGCCTGGCAGACAAACACCACGCGCGTCGCCCGAAGCATCGCCGGGCTCGTCATGGCCGACAGGGCGGCCAGGCGCAGCCGCAGATAGGTGCGCCGCCGATCGCCCTCGGACCTGACCCGCCCTACCAGCCCGGCCTCGATCAGGACAGCCACATGATGGGCGACCAGATTCGTCGGCAGCTCCAGCCGCGCGGCGAACTCACCCGGCGACACATCCCCGAGGCACAGCATGTCGACCATAGCCAGACGGGCCGGCTCACCCAGCGCCGCATACCGCCTCGCCCGAGCCGCCAGCTCCGCAGAAGACTCAGCATTCATTGAGTCAATGATGGCTGACTAGGATCACTGAGGTCAAGGCGATGCCGGGGTCAGGCCGCCTGCCGCTCCTGGGCGGGTATGACGTCGGTGGGGACCTGACAGTCGGCCTGACGCTGACAGCGATCGGGCCGTTCGCCGCAACCCCGGCCGTCGTCGTGCACGGCCTGCCGCCGGGGGTCACCGCGTCCTTCGCCCCGAGCACCATCAGCGCCGCCAACCCCACGTCCACCCTGACGTTAACTGCCTCCAGCACGGCTGCGGTCGGCGTCCATCCCATATCTGTCACCACCGATTCACCTCTGCTCGGGAAGAACAAGACGGTGGCCTATCAGCTCACTGTCGACAGCCTCCTCCCCCCGCCGCCTACCACGTGAGGTAAGAGCAGGGGCCGGCCCCCGGGTCCAGAATGCGACCCGGGCGGCCGGTCCCTGCCACGTGTCAATGTCCGCGACTCGGCGTACCCGGTCCGCGCCCGCAGCACGGCGCTGCGAAGGTTCGGCCTAGTCGTCGGCGTCGATCTCCGAACTGTCCAGTGACGGGTCTTCGCGGTAGTCGGACCTGACCTGGGCGGTCTGCGTCTCCGGCTGGTACTCCGGGTCGAGACGCACGAGGTCCCATTCGTTGATCCACGCTCGCACGTACTGGCGCATCCGGGTGGCGCCGAGCCGTTCCAACCCGGCGACGTCTGGCGGTGCCCAGCCGAAGGCCTCCGAGTGCAGTTGCTTCAGCCTGTCGTACGCCTGGTCAAGCTCGGCGGCGTCGGGCGGGGTGAGCAGAACCATCTCCCGATCGATGATCCGCATGCCCTGTTCGGCGGCACCCGCGAGCTCACTGGACTCGGGAGTGTCCTTGGCGCGCAACCGCTGGCCGATCTGCTCGCGGTCGTTCTTGCCGGTGATCACGGCTGCTTCGAAATCGTCGGTCATGGCGAGGACCGCGGCGAGCGGAACGCCCGGGGCGCCGTGATCGCCGCGCACCCACCGAGCCAACTCGGCGTACGACTTGGCTCTCTGCTGCACCGAGTAACGCCCGATCAGCTCCACCTCGTCAAAGAGGATCAGCCACCCGGCGCATCCCGCCGCGGCGAGAAGCCTCGCCACAAAGCGCATCCGCTGCCGGCCCAGCTCGCGAAGCGGCACGGGCGACAGGACGACCGGGGACTCGCCGATCTCCCGCAGCCGCCGGCGCAGCTCCGCCGCCGACATTGGATCGCCGGACCAGAACCGCACGATGGCGTCGGCGAACTCGCCATCGCGATCGCGAAGCCTCTGGAACAGGGCCAACGTGGCCGGGAAGCGCTCATTGAGATCGGCGGCCGGCGAGCCCGCCCACAGCCGCAGCTCGGCGTATCCGCGCGCCTCAATGTCGATCTCGGCGGCGGCCTCCGCGATCGCCGGGCCGCCGTAGGCAGCGGTCACTACAGACGCCGCGGCCGCCTGGAACACCTTGACCGGGTCGTGCAAGGGAGTCTCCTTGCTGACGACCACGCGGCTCACCGCGAAGCCATGGTCGAGCGCCAACCGGGCCAGGTGCTCGAGCAGGTGGCTCTTCCCGGCGCCGAAGCCGCCGCCGAGCAGCAGGCCGCCGGGCCGACCCTCGCGCACCTCGCTCAGCAGCTCGCCCACCCGATCCTCGATCGCGGCCTGCCCCGTGCCCAGCGCCGCCACGGCGTCGCGCGACGGGACACCCGCCCGCAGTGCCTCGATCGCGCGACGCCGCGCCACATTGACGTCGGCCGTCACCACCGTCACCGCACCGCCTCCAATCGCACGCCGATGCGTACCAACGCGGCGTACGGGTTCGGCCGTCGCCGGTCGCGCACCTCGTCGGCCACCCGCAGGTGCAGCGCGGTGTAAGCGGGCAGTCCCCGACCCTCATCGGTGATGAGATCCGGCGGCAGCAGCACCGCCACGAACAACCCCTCCAGCTCGTCCGTCGCATCGATGAGCTGACGCAGCACCTCGTACGCGTCCATAGCGGCCGCCTTGGAGTAGTAGACGCCGTCGCGCAGGCCCGCCGGTGGGCGCCGCGCCACCAGCAACCGCTCCAGGTCGATGGCGAGCACGATGCCCGGCTGGCCGGCGCGGCGCACCCACCGGGTCGTGGACACCAGAAGGGCACGAGCGTTGTGGCGAGCGACCCGCGCGACCAGGCCGGCCCGCCGCAGCCTCGCCGCCGGCACCTTCTCCCCGCGCAGCCAGCCGAGAACCGTGTCGCGCTCGGCGGGATCCACATCCCCGCGGTCCAACAACGCCGAGCACAACCGCAGCATCCCCACCCGGAACTCGTGGCTGAGTGTCGTGTCCGCGAGGATCGTCGACTCCAGCGCCCGACGCACGCTCCGGTACACCTCGCCCGGGTCCAGCTCGTGGTAGGCAGCGACCGTCGCCACCGTCAGCGACTCCGGGCCTGTGCCCGGCGCCGGCAAATCGGCGTGACTGTAGGCGCGGCGGACGACGGCCTCCGCCAGCGCGTCCCAATCCAGTTGTGCGGCGATCGCGGTGAACACCTGGTCGATCATGTGAACCTTGGCGTTTGCGGCGTCGACGACGACGTTCACGAAACCGTCGCCCAGGCAAGCCAGGCCGTCGGTCAGCTCGCGCGACACGGCTTCGCCGCCCACGACCAGAACCTTGACGGTCGAACCACCGCGCGACACGTACCCGTGGAGATACTCCTTCGCCACGAACTCCAGGTAGTCCGCGGCCGCCATGGGCGCACCACCCGAGGGAAGGCCGCCCTCGATCCGCCGGGCCGCGATGGTCACGGACGCACCTCCGACGACGAGAACGAAACGCCCCAGTAGCGCTGCTGCTGACCACCGCGGGCCACCGTCGTCAATACCCCCGCGCCCTTCGTGCCGGTGCTCGCCGACCAGCGCAGTGCCCGACCCGCGCGGGTGCGGGTGACGCCGGCCTGATCCAGCAGGTAGAGGTCGCGGGCGAACTCCTGCTTGGTGTACTCGCGGGCCTGACCAGGCAGGATGGTCAGGACCGCCCACAGGTCGACGAGCCGGGCCACCGCATCGGCCTTCTTCCCGTCGCGCGTGACAACCAGTTCGTACGCCGACAAGAGGCTCTCCAGGAACGCCTCCGCCTTGAACCGCGGAGCCTGTCCCTGCCGCTCACCGAGCAGCCGCACGAGCATCGACGGGCGCAACCGCCGTTCCCTCTTCTTGTCGATCTCGACGGCGACATCACCGGCGATGACCTTCACCAGCGACGGGTAACACAACAGCCGGTCGTCCTCCTCGAACATGGTCACCCCACCCGCGGCGGCCGTCGCGAGCAGCTCCTTGGCATACCGGCCGTCGGCCAGATAACTCTGCTCATCGAAGTCGAAGCCGGTGCGGGCCGCCCGTGCCTCCGCGACCAGCGTGGTCGCCGCTGACTCAGCCGCGGCCAAGGCGCGCCGCAGATCACGCACCTGTCCGCTCCTCGCGCCCGCGAGCGCCTTGCGCAGCTCCCGAGTGGCCGCACCAGCGCTACGCAGCGCGGCGTCCACGCCTCGCTCGGTGGCGGCGAGCGCCGCCTCGAATGCCTCTGTCATGGCTGGCCGACCTCCGTCGCATCATCGTCGGTTCGCAAACCTACCGCAGGCGTCGGACAAACTCCGACATGCGCGCCGCGTCGATTGGTCTGGTCGACTCGATGCCGCGCGGGCGTCGCGGACCACGGCCTGGCGGGCAAACGCTCTACCGTGGGTAGAGTGTTCGGGTGGCTGAGGACGACACCAGTATCAAGGTCTCCAAACAGACCCGGGAACGGCTGGCCCGACTGGCGGCCGAGCGACACACGACGCTGAGGGACCTCGTCGAGGATCTCGCGGCGGCGACGCCGACCGCCACCGAACTCGCCGAGCGGGAACAGTGGGCCCGAGCGGTGCTAGCCGAGCGCTTCGGTGTCGACGTCGGACCGGCTGAACTCGCCGCGTCCGGTCGCCTCCGGGAGGTCATCGCCCACCGAGACACCGCCGCGTGATCGCCTGCCTGCTCGAGTGACCCGCGGGATCCGGCGACCGTTGGTCTAGCGCAACCGCGCAGGCGCAGATACGCATTCGACCACCGCCACCGGCACCGCCGGCACGTCGACCGCTGACCGAGAAAGATCAACTGCTGGGCGTCGTCCTGGCCGGAAGGTTCGCCGACTGTCGCCAGCCGGTCAGGACGGCGTCGATACGGGCGCGGACCTGGTCGCGGGCGTCCAGCCGGGCCCGTCCGGCGGCCAGCAGCTGGTCATAGTTGGTGTCCTCATGGCGAATGGAGGCGACCACCGCCGCGATGATGGCCGGCTCGTCCAACGCCCGCCCGGCCGCGGTACGCCCGACCCGGCCCGAGCCGCGCTGCCCGGTGTGCGCGGCGATACCCTGCGCCCGGCCAGGTGGGCAGCCGGGAAACAGGCGACGGATCGCCCGCGCCAACTCGGCGACGAACACCTCATCGCCCTGCTCCCGGCGCGCCTGGTCGCGTTCGCGGCGACGCTGCCGGGCGTCCTGATCGCTCAGACAGGACGCTTCCGCGGCGGCCAGCGCATCGGGTTCCACCAGAACACCCTGACGTTCGTAGCGCTTGCGCGACCGGCTGAACCGCACCACCACCGCGGACAGGGTGCTGCCCGCCTTGGCCCGCCGGGTCAGCGCGGCGTCCCCGGCCCCCAGATACACCAGGTGGTCCAGATCGGCGCAGCCCAGGCACAGCGCTACCTCGTTCTCCATCCTGAGCAGGTCATCCGGGCCGCCGCACTCACCGCAGGTGAACTCCCGCAGCGGCGCGAACACGACCAACTCCGGTGGGGCCGTACGCTTTGGCGACGCCGAGCTGTTGCCGCGCGCCGTAACCTGCGGCGCACCTTTCCTGACCACCGCCGCCTCCTCCCGGTCACCCGCCAACCACGGTAGCGGCACCCAGGCCATGCCGGCACCACCCGGTTCCTGTTCCCGTGGGCCAGCCGGGGCATCGGCGTCACGACGCTCATGCAGATCATCGAGGATCGGGGGCGAGCCAACACCGGTGCACCGGCTAGTCCTGGCGGGTAAGGAACCACCGGATCAACTCGGTACGCGAGGTGTGCCCGGTCTTGGCGAGAATTCGTCGAACGTGGGCCTCGACGGTGCGCTCGGAGAGCACAAGCCGGCCCTGTTCACCCCGGCTCGCCGGCCCGGGCGAATCGGCGTCGAGGTCGAGCTCGGTCTGGTGGTCGCGCTGCAGTTCCTGCCCAGCCTCGTACTCGGACCGTGGTTCGGTGCCGTCGCTGACCGTCACGACCGTCGCCGGCTGCTCATGCTCGCCGAGGCCGGACTGGGTCTGGTCGCGTTGACCTACGCTCTGGTATCCGCCCTCGACCACCTGACCCTGCCGTGGATCTGTGTGCTCGCCACCGCCTGGGGCATCGTCAACGCCCTCGACACAATGTCCCTACTCGCGGTTGTCCTGCTCGGCGGTAACGCGGCCGGTGGCCCCATCGCCGCCGGCGTCGCGATGCTCGCCGGACGGCACGCGCCGTTCGTCCTGGGCGCGATCGCGGCAGGTGCGGCGGCGCTGATCGCGGCTCACCGACAGCCTCAGCTCCGTCGCCTCCCACCGGATCGCGTCACCACGATCAACGCGGCGTCCAGTCCGGGTCCCGGCCGATAAAACCGAGCATCTTGGTCTGTGCGTCGGCGTCGTCCTTCACGGGCACCCGGGCACCGTACTGCCCGGAGGACCGCATGACCTCCTCGATCGGCTCCATCCCGGCCAGCAGCTCGGCGCAGAAGTCGGGGTCCAGCCGGTCGTCCTGGCCGGTGGCCCGGGCGAGGTCCCAGGTGTGCATGAACACGTCGGCGGTGTAGAACTGGTCGATCGCGCGGTCCAGCGGCACCTCGCCGATGTGCTGGTTGCGCAGAACCAGGTCGGCGGTGGCCGGGTCGTCGAGCAGCGCCTGCACGGCGTCGCACTGGGCCTGCCACGCACCGACCGGGTCGCCGTCAACGCTCGGTCCGCCCGGCAGCCGTAGGTCGCTGCCGGCGGCGAGGAACGAGGGCAACCACTCCGTCAGGTGGCGCACCACGTCCCGGGCGGTCCACTCGGCGACCGGCGAGGACACGTCCCACGACCGGACGCCCCGGACGCGATCCGTGAATACCCGGCAGATCTCCCGGTGCCGCTCAGCGGGCCGGTCAGACAGTGCCATCGGCGAGCATCTCCTCGAGCTTCGCGTAGCCCTCGTTGACCCCGACCTCCATGCCGCTCTTGAGCCACGCGTCGCGGCTCTCGAAACTATCCACAAGGGACTGCGTGCGCAGCCGGGTGCGGCCGTTGCCGAGGTCCTCGAACCACAGCGTCTCCAGGGCCACACCGTCGGGGTCGCCCTGGTAGCTGAACGTCTGCACGATGCGGTCCGGCCGGACCTCGTGGAAGCAGCCGCGAAACGCGTGTTTCTCCCCGTCACGGGTAGACACGAACCGCCAGCTGCCGCCGGAGCGCGCGTCCCACTCCTCGATGCATGTCTCCAGGGAGCTCGGGCCGATCCACTGCGCGAACAGCGTGGGATCGGTGTGCGCCCGGAACAGCTGCTCGGGAGTGCCCGCGAACTCGCGGGTCATACGAATGATCGGCACATTCGGGTCGGCCTCGATCTTGGTCTCGGCGATGGTGCTCATGCCGCGCTTCCCTTCTGCTCGTCGTTGCCGGTCTCGGTTTCGTTCAGTTGCGCGAGGACCGCGTCCAAGCGGCGGTAACGCTCCTCCGCCTGGCGCCGGTAGCGCTCGATCCACTTGTCCATCAGATCGAAGACCTCCGCCTCCAGCCGCGCCGGCCGAGGCTGGGGCCCCGGCGGCCGGCTCACCACCCCGGCGTCCTCGAGCACCCTCAGGTGCTTGTAGACCGCCTGAAGCGAAATCTGGTATGGCTCGGCGAGCTGGTTCACCGTCGCGTCGCCGGCCGCCAGCCGGGTCACCATGTCGCGCCTGGTCGGATCCGCGAGTGCCGCGAAGATCAGAGACAGCTCGTCCGCCGCCATCTACATCCCCATACGATTGGTCTTTCAACTCCCTGGTTGAAACTAACGGTAGTCGCCGCTCCCAGATGTGTCAACCGTTGCGTTGAAAGTCCTGCTCAGCACTGGGCCAGCGGCCCCGTTGGATACTGCCCGAATGGACGCGAACACCCCGCCCCCCACGAGGCCGCCCGGGCAGCCGCCAGGCCGGCGGCGGCAAAGGCGGCTATTCGGGCTCGCGACCGGGGTAGAGAGACCGGCGGCTGATCGCAGTCCACAATGGATTATCTTGCACGCTGGGACCTGACGCGCGGGATCACCCGCTTCATGGGCAAGACAGGCAATGGTGGGTACGTCTGCTCCGTCAGGTTGAGAGACTCGTCAGCTGCTCCAGGTCGTGAAGAATCTCTCGCGCGGTTGGGTCATTGCAGGCACGGAGGATGGTGTAGGCCCGTTGCCACGCGCTCCTCGCGGCCTGCGGGTCCTTCGCGGCCAGGTGGGTGTGGCCGATCTGACGCAGGCTGTTCGCGCAGGCGGGGTGGTCGCCGGAGGCGTCGTTGTGCTCCAATGCGCGGCCGTAGGCCTGGATGGCATCGGCGTACTCGCCCTTGTTGCGATGGATGAAACCGATGCTGTCATACGCGCTGGCAGCGCCGATGTGATGCTGGTGGGCCAGCAGCGTGGTCAATGCCAGAGTGCATTTGCGCTGGGCCTCGTCGAGACGGCCGAGTTGGGCCGTGTACCAGCCGACGGCATTGCGGGCGATGGCTTCCCCGATGTGATCACCGAGGTTGTGGAACAGGTCCATGGCGGCGTGACTGGTGTTCCTGGCCAAGCGGTACCGCCGGACGGTGCCGTACATCCAGGCAAGATTCTGCAGGACCCGCGCAGTGCCACGCTGGTCGTTGACCGCCTCGAAGAGCGCAGCCGCCTCGCCGAAGTGGGCGGCGGCCGCCGTCACGTCGCCGAGTTTGGCGTAGGCGCGGGCGGCGCCGCGGTGGGCCTCGGCGGCCGCACCCGGCAGGTCGAGGAACTGTGCCGCCTGGATCGCGGCCAGCTGTGTTCGCTGCTGGTCACGGAAGCGCCCGTGACGTTGCAGCGGGTCGCAGCAGCGGGCAGCGAGCACATATGCCTCGGCACGGAATCCGTTGCTGATGGCCGGCTTGATGACGGCGACGATGGCATCAAGGTTGTCCTCGCACGCCGTGCGCTCGTGCGGAACCGGCACCGGCTCGGGCAGAGTCGGCAAGGGTCCCCCGACCGCCAGGTCGGCACTGATGTGCAGGTAGAAGTTCAGCAGACGCGCCAGCACCGCGCGGGTCTCCTCGGCACCCACGTGCTCGGCGGCGTACGCGCGGACCAGGTCGTGCAGGTGCAGCCGTCCAGCGCGGTATTCGATGCTGTGGGCCTCGGTCAACTCCGCAATGACCGATCGTGCGGTGCCCGGGTCGGTGGCGAGGAGGCTCGCCGCGGCCGCGGCATCGAGGTCCGTACCGGGCGCGGCGGCGGCGTAGCGCAGCAGCCGTTGTCCCGAGTCGGAGAGCCGCCGGTACGACCAGGAGAAGATCGTACGTAGGTCGGTGTGCGGATCGGCGCTGCGCAGCGCGTCGAGTGCGTTCTCCTGCAGGCTGGTGAGGATGTCACCGGCGGCCTGGTCGCCTCGGGCCAGTTCGGCGCCGACCAGTGCGACCGCGAGCGGGAGTCCCCGGCAGGCGGCGGCGAGCGCGCAGACGGTGGCGGCGGGCTGGTCGTCGAGCCGGCCTTCGGCGCGGCGCAGCAACATCTCGGTGGTCTCCGCGCCGTTCATCGGGTCGACCCGGATGAGGCGGGCATTGTGGGAGATGGCGAGACCGGCCATGGCATCACGCGAGGTGATCAGGACCAGGTGACGACCGGCTCCCGGGAGCAGAGGGCGTACCTGGGCCGCGGTGGCGGCGTTGTCGAGCACGATCAACAAGCAGCGGTCGGCGGTGGCCGTGCGGAAGGCCGCGGCCAGATCCAGCTGGTGGGGAACGCTGCGGATGCCGAGGGCCCAGAGCAGTCCGCGCAGCGCATCCACGGGCGAGGTCGGCGGCCCCAGACCGAAACCACCGAGGTCGACGAAGAGTTGCCCATCGGGAAACGCCGCTCGCAGGTCGTGAGCCACCCCCACCGCCAACGACGTCTTCCCGAGACCGCCCATACCGCTCACCACGACGATCGCCGTTTCGGCGCACGACGCCAGCCTGTCGGCGACCTCAACGATCGGCCGCTCGTAGCGAGATCGGGGTAGCAGGTTCACCAGTCGGGGTGGCAGTTGTGCGGGCCGGATCGCCTCCGGTGCCTGCGAGCGCGATCCGGATGTGTGATCCGGCGACGGCACCCGAAGGATGTCACGGTGCAGGTCCTGCAGAGTCGCACCCGGTTCGATCCCAAGCTCGTCAATGAGGGAGGTCCGGGCCGCCCGGTAGGTGGCCAGGGCCTCCGCGGTCCGCCCACTCGACACGTACGCCGTCATGAGGGCGGCGACGAGACCCTCCCGCACCGGCGGTTCCAGCGCGACCTCGGCCAACACGCTGATCGCCGCCTCCGGGCGGCCGTTGGCCAGCTCCGCCTCGGCATAGCGCTGGAGCCCAGCCAGCCGCAACTGTTGGCATTCCACCGAGATACGTTCGGTGAGATAGCTGGTGGCGGCACCGGCGAGCAGAGGTTCCCGCAGTTGGGTCAGCGCAGCGGCCAGGCGCGGGGAGCAGGCCTGCGGATCCTCGTCGGTCGAGTGGGACAGCACCGCGGCCCGGGCGCGGTGGTAGTCGATGCTGGCCGGGTCGACATCGATCCGGTAGCCGAACCGACTCGTCACAATCGACACCCCATGCCGGGTCAGGCCGGCGCGTAGGCGGGCGACGTAGGTGTGGATGGCGGCCCGGGCGGCGGCGGGCGGCGAGCCGTCCCACAACAGGTCGGCCAGTCGTTCGACCGGTATCGCGCGGCCCGGTTCGAGCAGCAGCAGGCCGAGTAGGCACCGTTGATGGCGTCGTCCAAGGTCGACCACCTCGTCATCGACGCGCGCCTCGACGCCCCCGAGCAGGCGAAACTCCACGTGCCGACGGTAGCTCCCCGCCAGCCGGGTTCGGTATCCGTCGATTGTCAAGATTCCGGCAAGGAGACGGGCCGACCCTGCCCGGATGGTGTCCCAACACGCCTGGAGGTCGGCCATGCGTCCGCTCCGCTTCGCCGCGATTGTCACATCTGCGGTACTGGTTACGGGGGTCGTCGCACCGCCGCTGGTGTCGCCGCTGCCGGCGCCGGCAGCCGCGTCGGCGACGACCGGTCGGGGAGACGAACCGTCGGTCCCCGGGCGTCCGCTGGCAGATCACGCGCGGGGTGGACTGCCGGCCGCGTCGGCGTCGGCGCCGGCGCTGGCGCCGCCGGTCTGGCCCGCCGCGGCCGACGCGGTGGTGAACCTGGCCGCGGTGCCCCCGGGCGAGTCGGCGGTTGCGGTGGCGCGCTCCGCCGTGTCGGTCGGTCCGGCCGATGCGGATTCGGGCTCGGTTGGCTCCGTGCGCGCGCGTGTGCTCGACCACGCGGCGATGGCGGCGACCGGTGGACAGCCGCTCGGGCTCGTGTTGACCCGGGCCGACGGTGGGCGGACCGGCGGGAGGGCGCGGATCCGGATCGACTACTCCGCCTTCGCCACCGCCTATGGCGGCAGCTACGGGCGGCGGCTGCGCCTGGTGCGCCTGCCGGCGTGCGCGCTCACCACGCCGCGACTGGCCGCGTGCCAGCTGCCAACCGTCCTTGGTGCCGTCAACGATCCGGTGACGCGCACGATCACCGGGGTGGTGCCGGTCGATCCGGCCGGGGCTCTCCCGTCGCTGGTGACGCTCGCGGCGGGTTCGTCGTCACCGGCCGGGGACTACCGGGCGACCGATCTGGCGCCGACCGGCGCCTGGTCGGTTGCGCCGGGATCTGGCGACTTCACGTACAGCGTGCCGATCCAGCTACCGGCACCGCCGTACGGGAGCGCGCCGAAGCTGTCGCTCAACTACGACTCGCAGTCGGTGGACGGCCTGACCTCGGCGACGAACAACCAGGCCGGACCGGCCGGTATGGGCTGGTCACTGTCCGGTTCCTACGTCGAGCGGCACTACCGGCTCTGCTCGGACGATGGCGGTGCGCCGAGCGACGGTGATCTGTGCTGGGACTCACCGGCCTCACCGGCGGGCACCAACCCCGGCGACGCCGACTACACGATTGTCCTCAATGGAGTTTCGTCGGAGTTGATCCAGGATCCGAGCGACTCGACCATCTTCCACATGGTCGACGACCGGGGTTGGCGGATCCAACATCTGACCGGGTTGACCGGCAACGGCGACAATGACGGCGAGTTCTGGGTCGTCACCACGCCCGACGGCACGCACA
This sequence comes from uncultured Actinomycetota bacterium, assembly GCA_963753485.1. Taxonomy (GTDB): domain Bacteria; phylum Actinomycetota; class Actinomycetes; order Mycobacteriales; family Micromonosporaceae; genus CAWDLX01. The sequence continues at coordinate 32,523 of CAVWCL010000004.1, forward strand.
ACTGGTTCGGGTATGGGGCCAGGTTCACCGACCATGTGCCGACCAACTCCGTGCAGACGGCTCCGGTATTCGGGAACAACCCGGGTGAGCCGTGCTACGGCTCGAGCCCCTGCACCCAGGCCTACCGTTGGAACCTGGACCTGGTGCAGGATCCGAACGAGGTCGACTCCAGCTATCTGTACGTCAAGAACACCAACGGGTACCACTCGACGATGGGCTCGCCGGTCGAGCGCACCTACGTCTACGAGTCCCACCTTGTGGAGATCGACTACGGGTATGCCCAGGGCCTGGCCGGCGCCAACTTCACCGACGCGGTCACGACCAGCACCTGGTACCGATGTGTCGGCGCGATGGCACAAACGGACCTGCTGCACAACTCGCCGGCCACCTGCTCACTGCCGATGACCGCGACCAACTTCCCCGATGTGCCGGTCGATCTCGCCTGCCCCGGCAACGACCCCGACAGCTGTTCGGCCCACGCGTGGGGGCCGGTCTTCTTCACCGAGACCATGCTCAAGTCCATCTACGTGAGCACAATCTCGGCCTCGGGCACCTGGACCCGGGTTATTCAGTATGCGCTCAAGCACTCGCTGCACAACCCGGCCGGCGGGGTCGGGCCGTACCTCCAATTGGACTACCTGCAGCGCGAGGCGACCGGCGGAACCGGCGGTGCGGTGACCCTACCGACCATCGCGTTCTCCTATACCGACCTGGACAACACGCTCGCCGGCACCGGCTTGGACTTCGGCCGGCTGACCGGCGTCACCACCGACCTTGGCGCGCAGGTCACCGTCGCCTACGGCACACCCGACGCGTGCAGCCCGACGGCGCCGCCCGACCCGGCCACCAACACCAAGGACTGTTACCGCCACCAGTACACGCCGCAGGGCGGGACCCAAACCTGGGCCTGGTACAAGAAGCAGCTGGTGACCTCGGTGACCGTCGACCCGCGGGTCGGGGTCGGCGCGGGCAATGACGGCGACCCCAAGCAGATCACCACCTACAGCTACGCGACCAACAAGGCGGCCTGGCGGTTCCCGGCCGACCCGACCCAGAAGCGGGACAACGAGTCGTGGACCGAGTGGCGGGGCTACCAGCGCGCCACCGTCACCACCGGCTCCGGCGCCGCCAAGAACTCGACCGTCTACTACCAGTACCAAGGCATCGACGGCGACCGCAAGGTTGTCGACGCGGACCCCGCCAACCCGGCCGACTACAAGTCCGTCAGCGTCACCGACTCCAACGGAACCGCCTACACCGACTCCTCGTTCCTGGGTGACCGGCCGCTGGAGGAGGTCGCGCAGGACGGCGCGGGCGCCGACCAGATACACAGATTCCACCAGTACTGGAGCGACGACATCGGACCCTACCCGGGTCTGCCCGACGCGCGGTTCATCCGGGAGAACAGGACGACCACCCGGATGAGGCTGTCCACCTCGTCCGCAACGGACTCGACCTGGCGGGAGCACGTCGTCGTCACGAACTTCGATACCGCACAGCCGGCGACATCTGACTTCGGACTGCCCGTCTCGGTGTACGACCAAGGTGACACCTCGGTGCCCGGCGACGATACGTGCACCACGTACGGGTACGCGTTCGATACCGCACCGGTGGTCAACTCAACCCTCGGCCAGGACGAGTGGTACGCACTCGACGACGACCTGCGCCAGTTCGGCTCGGCCTGCCCCGGTACGCCGGCAGCCCAGTTCTCGCGCGTGGTCACGCTCTACGACGGCGCCGCGTCAGAGTCGGTGAATGCTCCGTACTCCGGCAATCCCACCAAGGTGATCACCTACAGTGGACCGTCCACGATGGTAACCACCACCGCCACCTATGACGGTGGTGGTCGCCGGGTGAGCACCACCGACGGAAACGGCAACACGGCCACGACCAGCTACAGTCCGGCGGCGAACTGGCCCAGCACGGGCGTCGCGGTCACCGTCCCGCCGCCCGACCCCACCGGCGTGACCGGCTCACCGACCGGGCTCACGACAACGACCGTCTCCTCGCCGACCAACGGCCAGCCGCTGCGGGTGACCGACCCGAACGGGAACGTAACCACGATCCAGTACGACTCGGTCGGCCGGATCGTGAACCTGTGGAACCCGACCGAGCCCACCTCGGGGGTGGCGTCGGCGACCTTCACCTACACGATCCCGACCGCCACCACCAACGGCGTCCCCACCGTGGTCTCCGGCCCGGCCCGAACCAGGTCGGCCATGCTGCAATCGCTGTCTGGGCCCCTCTACCTGGCCAGCTACGAGTACCTGGACGGCTTGGGCCGCACCCGGGAGAACCAGACGCCGGCCACCGACGGGTCGGCCGGTCGTGATGTGATCTCCACCCGCTACGACGACGCCGGTCACGCGACGGTGACGTCGAACGCCTACTTCAACAGCGGGTCCCCTGGCTCGGGGATGGTCAACCCGGCTCTGTCCACACTGCCGTCCGCGGCGCAGCTGAGCGTGGACTGGTCAGGGCGTACCACGGAATCGAAGATCCTCGCCCTCGGGGTCGCTCAGACCCGCGGCGACGTGCACACCGCCTACCCGGGCGCGGACTACCATGCGGTGACCGATCCGGACGGACACGTCACCGACAGCTATACCGACGTGTCCGGCCAGGTCACGTCGATCGTGCAGCACACCCCGAACCTGTCCCCCGCCACCATCACCACGACGTACACCTACAACCACACCGGTCAGCTCACCTCCATCACCGACGCGGCCGGCCACGTCAGCTCGTACACGTACGACTGGCTCAACCAGGTGCTGTCGGCGACCGACCCCGACAGTGGCACCACGACCCAGACCCACGACAACAACGGAAACATCGTTACCTCCACCGACAACAAAGGTCAGCTGATCACGACCGTCTACGACGCCATCGACCGCCCGACGGCCCGCTGGAACGGTACGGTCGGCGCCAACAAGCTGATCTACTACAGCTACGACTCGGCCCCTGGCGGCAAGGGCAAGCTCGCGAGCTCGACCAGTTTCAACAACGGCGGGAGCTCGTACAAGACGTTGGTCGACGGCTACGACGCCGATGGCCGGCAGACCGGGACCACGGTCTCCATTCCACCCGGCGAGGGCCTGCTGGCCGGCGGCTATGACACCACCTACGGCTACGACCGGGCCGGCCACCAGACCACCATCACCTACCCCGCTGTCGGTACCGGCGCCGCTGCGCTGCCGGCCGAGACTGTGACGACTGGGTACGCCGCGACCGGCCTGCCGACGACGGTGACCAGCCCGCTGGCGACCTACGTGTCGGCGACCACCTACGCCAACTACGGACCGCTGACCTCCCGCACGTACGGCTCGGCGACCGCCCACACCGCCACCCGCAGCTACACCTGGAGTCAGGCGGTCGGCGATCTGACCGGCACCACCGCCACCATCACCAACGGCGGTACCCCGACAACGGTGCAGAATGCCGCCTACACCCGCGACAACGCCGGCAACCTCCTGGAGATCGCCTCGGTGAGCAGCGGGCAGCAACAATGCTTCGGCTACGACAGCCTGAACCGGCTCACCACCGCGTACACCACGACCACGGCCACCGTAGCCAGCTGCCAGGGCGCGGCCCCCAACCACACCGGTGGCACGTCCCCCTACGATCTTGTGTACGCCTACGACCAGCTCGGCGACATGACGAGCGTCGTCGACACCATCGCGGCGGTGACGAGCACCTACAGCTTCACCGACGCCGCCCACCTCCACGCCGTCACCGACGTCCTGCTCAACGGTGGCCCCAGCGGGCACTACACCTACTCGTACAACCAGAACGGCGCCCAGGTGGGGCGCACGGTTGCCGGTGTCTTCAGCGCCTCCACCTGGACCGTCATGCACCAACTGTCGACATTCACCACCGGTGCGGCCACGACCACCTTCTACTACGACGGCGCCGGCGCCCGGCTGCTGCGCAAGACCGGCAGCGACGCCACGCTCTACCTTCCCGGTCAAGAGCTGCGCCTGGTCGGCAGCGTGGTCACCCCGACCCGGTACTACGGTCAGGATGACAGCCAGGTGGCGATGCGCGTGGGCGGATCGGGCACCGGGTCCGTGTCCTGGACGATGGCCGATCCCCAGCGCAGCGCCGAGTTCACCATCGACGCTGGCACCGGCGCGTACCTTCGGCAGCGCTACCTGCCGTTCGGGGCGCAACGGGGCACCCAGGGGCCGGCGCCCGGTACCGACACGTCATTCCTCGGCCACCCGCAGGACGTGACCACGAGTCTGATCGCCGACGGCGCCCGCTACTACGACCCGACCACCGCCCGGTTCACCTCGCCGGATCCGGTCACCACGCCCGGGAACCCGCAGAACCTGAACGCCTACAGCTACGCCATCAACAACCCGGAGACTCTCAGCGATCCGTCGGGCCTGCTGGCCTCGTGCGGCATCACCATCGACGACTCCGGTGTCTGCGGCAGCCAGCTCAAGAGCAAGGACCCGGCCACCGCCAAGGCGGCGCGGGACCGGCTGAACGAGTACGAGGCGCGGCAGGCCCGCTCCAGCACATGCCCGAATGGGATCTGCACCATCCATCAGGTGTGCTTGACATCATGGGAGTGCAAGTGGGCGCCGCACCGCAAGCCGGGCAACTCGCCGAACCGCCCGGTGCACGCCAAAATCCTGGTCTACGGAACCCCCACCACAGCCACGAGCATGCCGCTCGACGACGAGTTGGTCACTGCGTACGGCGTACCGTACTGGGAGGAGAGCTGTCTGCTCTATGCCGATGGTGGATCTGCGTGCAAGATAGTTGATTCCGGCGTCGACCTTCGAGTGTCGATTGCCCCACGCCCCTACTCCGGCCCCCGGCCGCGAAGCGGTCTGAGCGGCCAGGTAGCGGTGTCCGCCTCGGCCTGCGTGGGAATCTGCCTGACCTTCACCAAGGCGAACGACGGCTGGAGCCTTTCCATCAACGGCATCGGGCTCGGCATTTCGGCCGGACCTAACGTCGCCTCGGTCCCCGGAGCCCGGCAGGGTAAGGACAGCTTCGAGCTCTGTGTGTCCGGAACCGTGATGGGAGTCTGTGGCGGTGCCGGTGCCACCACCGACGGCGGCATCTATGTCACCGGCGGCGTGGGGGTTGGCCTCGGCGGAACCCTCACCGGCACCGGACCGAACATCACGCTGATGCAAGGCCACTGACCGTGGCGGCGGGGCGCGTCCTGCCTACCGCCGCCACGGTCACCTTGGTGCACTAGCCGACCGGTGCCGGGTCGGGCGCCGGGCTGGGTGTGGTCGTGATCGGCTGTGGCCGTTGGGCGCGCAGGACTCTGGCCAGGCCCGCGGGCAGGTACCAGTTCCATCGGCCGAACAGTGACACCAGCGAGGGTAAGAGCAGCGACCGTACCAGGGTGGCATCGAGCAGGATGCCGAAGCCGAGTCCGGTCGCCATCACCTTCAGCTCGGTGCTGGGGCCGGACGCCAACGCGGCGAAGGCCAGGAACAGGATCAACGCGGCGCTGGTGACCAGACGGCCGGTGCGCGCCGTGCCGGCGATGACGGCATGGTCGGTCGAGCCGGTGGCGTCGTACTCCTCGCGGATGCGCGCCAGGATGAACACCTCGTAGTCCATCGACAGTCCGAAGAGGAATGCGAAGACCAGCAGCGGGACATAGAACGCGATGGCTCCGGTTGCGGCGACGCCGAACACGGCTTGCGACCCGATGCCCTTCTGCCAGAACAGCACGAGGAGTCCAAAAGCGGCGCCCAGCGACACCAGGTTGAGCAGCACCGCCTTCGCCGCCAGCAGCAGTGACCGGAAGACCCACACCAGCAGCAGGTAGGTGAGCAACGCGACCAGGGCGAGCATCAGCGGGAAGTTGCCGTAGACGGCGTGGGCGAAGTCGGCCTCGGACGCCCCGACGCCAGTCACGCCGAGGACACCGGGTATCTGCGCAGCCCGCTCCCGCACCCGGGTCACGACATCGACGCTGGCCGAGTCGACTGTTTCCCGGTCGGGCACGAGCACGACCACGGCCTGACCGCCCCGGCTGCTGGCCTGATCGCGGGAGACCACGGCCCGCTCGACTCCATCCACTGTGGCCAGTTGGGCAGCGGCCGACCCGGCCTGGTCGGCGGTGACCAGAACCTCGATCGGGGTCAGGTTGCCGGTGGTGACGCCGCCGCGCTTGAGGGTGTCCAGCGCCTCGTAGGCGGGTCCGCTCGTGGCCAGCGAATCGGTGGACGACAGCCCCACCTTGATGTCGAACAGCACGCTGACGAGCGCCAACAGCACCACAAGGGACACCCCGGCGGCTACCCACCGGGCCCGCACCACCCGGGCGGCCCAGCTGCTCCAGAACGGGCTGGGTCGGTTCTCCCGGCGGATCCTCGGCCAGTCCACCCGTGGCCCGATGCCGCCCAGGATGGCCGGAGTGAAGCTCAACGTGGTCGCCACGCTGGCCAACGGGATGAGTGCGCCGGCGATGCCGACGCTACGCATGAACGGCACCGGCAGCGCGACCAGGGCGAGTAGCCCGATCGCGACGGTGACGCCACTGAACAGGACCGAGCGACCAGCGGTCTGCATCGCCAGCGTGACCGCCTCGTGGTTACTTCGGCCCTGGTGGCGCTCTTCCCGCCAGCGAGTCACGAGCAGCAGCGAGTAGTCAATCGCCAGCCCCAACCCGATCAACGCGATCAGGAACTGCACCAGGCCGGAGTATTCGCCGGTATAGGTCAACGGCAGCAGCACCAGAAAAGTGGTCAGGATCGACACCGCGGCTACGACCAGTGGCAGCAACGCCAGCATGGACGCGAACACGAACGCCAGCACCACCAGGGCCCCGATCGCGCCGATGATGACCTCGGCCAGAACCCCGAAACCGCCCGAGGCCGAACCGGCGGCCAACGCATTCTCGCCGGTGACGCCGACCGTGGCGCCGGCCGGCTTAGCCGCCTCGAGCGCGGCGCGCATCTTCTCGGTCGGCAGCTGGCCGTTACCCTCCGCGTTGAACTGGTAGAAGACCAGCGCGTACGCCGTGCGCCCGTCCCTGGTACGGAATGCGATGTCGCCGGTGTTGGCCTCGTCGAGCACGCGTACCGAGGTCACCCGCTTGGCCACGGCGTCGAACGCGGCGGCGATGTCGGCCTCGTGACCGGTGACCGTCTGACCCTTGGGAAGAGTCACCGAGACCAGGAATGGCGGAGTGTAGCCGCCGTTGCCGAACGTCTGCGTGATCTGCTCGGCGGTCTTCGCACCGGGCTCGCCCGGCAACGAGTACTCGTAGGTCAGCCGTTGGGAAACCTGCCCCGACACAGCCATCCCGCCAATGGCCACCAGCACCCAGAACAGCACGACCAACCGGCGATGTGCCAGCACGAACTCAGTCCATCGGCGCAACATCTCAACTCCCGTTCTCGTCGCTCCGCCCGTTTCCGGGCATGGCGTCTTCGGCCAGCACCCGGGCTGACCTCGCCCGGGCCGACCCGGGCGCGATTCTCGGCGGCCGCCGTGGGCTGGTCGCGCCCTCGACGTCGCCCGACGTTAACGCCCCTTCGGCGCAACGTCACGGCTGCGCGACCGCCGCGACAGTGGACGCCTGCCGTCTCGTCCGTTTGTTAGCAAGGGCACCCTCTTAACGTTTTCCGTTGTAGAGGGTGCCCTTGCAAACGCTCGGACCGCCGGCAGCGGACCGCCGGCAGCGACCGCGGGGGGCGGGCGGCGCGGCCGGGAGGCCCGGCACATCGAGTACCAGGGCTACCCGTTCATCGTTAGGCTCGACAGGACAGACTGGGTCGATGTGACCCACGACAGGCAGGAGTGACCATGACCGGCTCGACCACTCAGAGGATCAAGACCGGGCTGCTGCCCGTGTCCGACCGACGTGGGTGAGGGCCGGCTGGTGGCCACCGTCACCGACCCCGACGGCAACGTCCTGGGGCCTATTCAGGACCGGTGAGAACGACGCGATGAGCAAGGCCACGAGGACGGACGCGAAGTCTCCGGCGCCGCACAGGGCCGACAGCCACGATGTGATTCGCGTGCAGGGCGCGCGCGTGAACAACCTCAAGGACGTCAGCGTCGAGCTCCCGAAGCGCCGGCTCACGGTGTTCACCGGCATCTCCGGCTCCGGCAAGAGCTCATTGGTGTTCAGCACCATAGCGGCGGAGTCGCAGCGGCTGATCAACGAGACCTACAGCACCTTCGTGCAGGGCTTCATGCCGACGCTGTCGCGGCCCGAGGTCGACGTGCTCGACGGCCTGACCACCGCGATCATCGTCGACCAGCAGCGGATGGGTGCCGACCCCCGCTCCACCGTCGGCACCGCCACTGACGCCAACGCGATGCTGCGCATCCTCTTCAGCCGACTCGGGCGGCCGCACATCGGCTCATCCAATGCGTTCTCCTTCAACGTTCCCTCGGTACGAGGCACCGGTGCGATCACCGTCGACCGTGGTGCCGCCAAGACGGTGAGGCAGACCTTCGCCCGCATCGGCGGCATGTGTCCGCGCTGCGAAGGCCGAGGGACGGTCTCCGATATCGACCTCACCCAGCTCTACGACGACTCCAAGTCGCTCGCCGAAGGCGCGATCACCATCCCCGGCTACAAAGTGGACGGCTGGTGGACGGTGGGGATCTTCACCGAGTCGGGCTTCCTCGACCCGGACAAGCCAATCCGCAGGTACACCAAGAAGGAGATGCACGACTTCCTCTACAAAGAGCCGGTCAAGGTGAAGATCAACGGCGTGAACCTGACCTACGAGGGGCTGATCGCCAAGGTGCAGAAGTCGTTCCTCGCCAAGGATCCCGACGCGCTGCAGCCCCATATCCGGGCGTTCGTGGATCGGGCGGTGACCTTCACCGCGTGTCCCGAGTGCGGCGGCACCCGGCTCGGCGAGGCGGCCCGGTCGTCGAAGATCAAGGGCATCAACATCGCCGACACCTGCGCGATGCAGATCAGCGACCTGGCCGACTGGATCCGCGGCCTCAACGAGCCATCGGTGGCGCCGCTGCTCGCGACCGTGCAGCGCACACTCGACTCGTTCGTGGAGATCGGGCTGGGCTACCTCTCGCTCGATCGGCCGTCGGGCACGCTGTCGGGCGGCGAGGCGCAGCGGGTCAAGATGATCCGACACCTCGGCTCTTCCCTCACCGATGTCACCTACGTCTTCGACGAGCCGACCGCGGGCCTGCACCCCCATGACATCCAGCGGATGAACGACCTGCTGCTGCGGCTGCGGGACAAGGGCAACACGGTGCTCGTCGTGGAGCACAAGCCGGCGACGATCGCGACCGCCGACCATATCGTCGATCTCGGCCCCGGCGCCGGTGCGGCCGGCGGCAGCGTCTGCTTCGAGGGCAGCGTCGACGAGCTGCGGCGAAGTGGCACCCTGACCGGCCGCCATCTCGACGACCGGGCCGCCCTCAAGGACAAGGTACGCACACCCTCGGGCGCGCTGGCGATACGCGGCGCGAGCACGCACAACCTGCGCGACGTCGACGTCGACATCCCGCTCGGCGTACTCGTCGTGGTCACCGGCGTCGCCGGCTCGGGCAAGAGTTCGCTTGTACACGGATCGATCCCCGCCGGCGCCGGCGTGGTCTCGATCGACCAGGCCGCGATCCGCGGCTCGCGACGCAGCAACCCCGCGACCTACACCGGTCTGCTGGACCCGATCCGTAAGGCGTTCGCGAAGGCCAACGGTGTGCCGCCGGCCCTGTTCAGTGCCAACTCCGAGGGCGCGTGCCCCACCTGCAACGGCGCCGGGGTGGTCTACACCGACCTGGGGATGATGGCGGGAGTCGCCACCGTCTGCGAGGAGTGCGAGGGCAAGCGGTTCGAGGCATCGGTGCTGCACCACCACCTCGGCGGCCGCGACATCAGCCAGGTGCTCGCCATGTCGGTGACCGACGCCGAGGAGTTCTTCGGCGCCGGCGAGGCGCGCACGCCGGCCGCACACGCCATCCTCAACCGGCTCGCCGACGTCGGGCTCGGCTACCTCACCCTCGGCCAACCGCTCACGACGCTCTCCGGCGGCGAGCGGCAGCGACTCAAGCTCGCCACCCACATGGCCGAGAAGGGCGACGTCTACGTCTTCGACGAGGTGACCACCGGCCTGCACCTCGCCGACATCGAGCAGCTGCTCGGCCTGCTGGACCGGCTCGTCGACGCCGGCAAGTCGGTCATCGTCATCGAGCACCATCAGGCGGTGATCGCGCACGCCGACTGGGTCATCGACCTCGGCCCGGGCGCCGGCCACGACGGCGGCCGGATCGTCTTCGAGGGCACCCCCGCCGACCTGATCGCCGCCCGCTCCACCCTCACCGGCGAGCACCTCGCGACCTACATCGGCGCCTGACTGAGGCGCCTGACGCCCTCGCCGAGCTACCGGCTCCGCCGGGCCGATCGACGCTTGTGCGACCCACGGTGTGGTCGCTTGGCGGCCACCGCCGCAGTCACGCCGTTGGGATGCGGGTGCGGTGCGCCGCTGGCGACGAGGAGCCGAGCCCCATGCTCGATGCCGAGCTCGGGGACGGCGAACTGGGTGCGGTAGAGCTCGCTGTAAAGGCCACCCGCGGCGAACAGGTCCACATGGGTGCCGCGTTCGACGATGCGCCCCCCGTCCAGCACCAGGATCTGGTCGGCATCGCGCACGGTCGAGAGGCGGTGGGCGATGACCAGTGCCGTTCGCCCTTGCAGCGCCTCGGCCAGGGCACTCTGCACCGCCGCCTCGGACTCCGAGTCCAGGTGGGCGGTCGCCTCGTCGAGAATCACAATGGACGGTGCCTTCAACAGCAGGCGGGCGATGGCGATGCGCTGTTTCTCGCCACCGGAGAACCGGTAACCCCGCTCCCCGACCACCGTGTCCAGCCCATCGGGCAGCGAGCGCACCAGCGGGGCGATCTGGGCCCGCTCGAGCGCCTGCCACAGCTGCTCGTCGCTCGCCTCCGGCCGGGCGTAGCGCAGGTTCTCCGCGATCGTCTCGTGGAACAGATGCGCGTCCTGGGTCACCACGCCGATGGTGTCGCGCAAGGAAGCCAGCGACACCTCGCGCACGTCGACGCCGCCGACGAGCACCGCGCCATTGGTGACGTCGTAGACCCGCGGCACCAGCATCGCGGTGGTGGACTTGCCGGCACCCGACGGCCCGACCAACGCGACCAGCTGACCCGGCTTGACCGTGAACGACACTCCCCGGAGCACCGGATCGGCGGTCGTACGGTCGAGCACGGCCACGTCCTCCAGCGAGGCGAGCGACACCTCGGCCGCAGCCGGGTAGCGGAAGTGAACGTTTCGAAACTCGATCCGGGCCGTGCCCCGCGGTACCGTGGTGGCGTCGGGTCGCTCCGCGATGCCGGGCGCGAGGTCGAGAACCTCGAAGACCCGCTCGAACGAGACCAGCGCACTCATGATGTTGATCCGCAGGTTGGACAGCGACGTGATCGGGCCGTAGAGCCGGGTCAGCAACAGTGCCAGCGTGACCACGGTGCCCGAGGCGATCGTCCCTCGTACGGCGAGCCAGCCACCCAGACCGTAGGTGAGCGCCTGGGCCAGCGAGGCCACGAGCATCATCGCGACGAAGAACGACGTGCTGAACATCGCCTGCTGCACGCCGATGTCGCGTACCCGGGCGGCTCGGCCGGAGAACCGCGTCGCCTCCTCACCGGGGCGCCCGAACAGCTTGACCAGCAGGGCCCCGGCCACGCCGAAGCGCTCGGTCATGGTGGCGTTCATCTTCGCGGCGAGCTGGAAGGTCTCCCGGGTTATCTCGGCCAGGCGGCGGCCGACGAACCGGCCCGGCAACAGGAACGCCGGCACCAGCAGTAACGAGAGTGCGGTCACCTGCCAGGAGAGCGAGAACATCACCCCGGCCGTGAGCATGAGGGCGATCAGGTTGCCGACCACGCCGGAGAGGGTCGACGTGAACGCCTGCTGCGCACCGCTCACGTCATTGTTGAGCCGGCTGACCAGGGCGCCGGTCTGGGTGCGGCTGAAGAACTGCAGCGGCATCTGCTGCACGTGGTCGTAGACCTGGGTGCGCAGGTCGTAGGTGACGCTCTCGCCGATGCGGGAAGAGAAGAACCGCTGCCCGAGCGTCAGCATCGCGTCGAGCACGGCCAGGCCCGCGATGAGCAGCGCGATCCGCGCCACCACGGCCGCGGCGTCGGGTCGGTTGGCGCTGATGGCGTTGATGACGTTGCCGGCGAGCACCGGCGTCGCCACCGCGACGGTCGAGGATACGACGACCAGCACGAGGAAGATCGCGATGGGCCGGCGGTACGGCCGGGCAAAGCGCAGCACCCGAAGTGCGGTCTCCCGCCGGGCCCGCTGGCCCTCGAGGGCGTCGCGGCGGCGCATGGAGCGCACCATGTTGAAACTGCCGACCCCCATCGACCCCATCGGATAACCCACATCTACCTCCTCGGCCCACGGCCACCGCGGCCGGTGCGCATCAGTCGAAGATCGGAGCCCGGTCCCGGGTGCGCTTGAGCTCGTAGAACCCATCCGTTGCGGCGACCAGCCGCACGCCGTCCCAGAGTTTCGCCGCCGCCTCACCTCGCGGGATCGGGGTCACCACCGGCCCGAAGAACGCGGCTCCGTCCACGGAGATCACCGGAGTGCCGACCTCATAGCCGACCCGGTCCATACCGTCGCGGTGCGACTCACGCAGCGCCAGGTCGTAGTCGGTGCAATCCATCGCGTCGGCCAGCTCGCGGTCCAGGCCCGCCGCCGCCAGTGCGGCCCCGACGGTGGCCCGGTCCTTCGGCGCCTTCTCGTGGTGGAACCGGTTGCCCAGTTCGGTATAGAGCCGGCCAAGCACCTCGGCGCCGTACTTCTGCTCGGCGGCGATGCAGACCCGGACCGACCCCCAGGCCTGGTCCGCCGGTATCCGGTACCTCGGCGGCAGATCGCGCCCCTCGTTGAGCACGGCGAGGCTCATCACGTGCCAGCGGGTGTTGACCGGCCGCTGCCGCGCCACCTCGTGCATCCATCTCGACGCGATCCAGGCCCACGGGCACAGCGGATCGAACCAGAAATCGACCAGGGTCGGGGTGTCCTGAGACAAGTCCAGCCTCCCATGCGAGATTGTCGTTCCGGGCAACCCAAGCGCGGCCCGCCGTCGTGCTCAGCCAGCCCGTTGTGGTACGGGTTGCTGAAGACCCCGCCCGTCCGCCGCGGCGGTAATGTCTCGGCGCAGCCAGGTGCGCACCTGATTGGCCGCCTTCTGCGCGCTGGCCATGCACTGGCCGACCCCCACGCCGTCGTACGCGGCGCCACACACCGCGAGCCCCGGCTGGGCCGCGACCGAGGTACGGATCCGAGCCACTCGATCAGGGTGGCCCACCGTGTACTGCGGCAGCGCGTCCGTCCATCGGGTCACCCGGGTCGCCACCGGGTCGCCGGCCGCCCCGGTGGCCGCGGTGAGCTCGGATGCGGCCAGTGCGGCCAGGTCGGCGTCGGTGCGCTGCAACAGCTCCTCCTCGCCGGTCCGCCCGACCGCGCACCGTACGATCTCCACCTCACCCGCCAGGTGCGGCCACTTCACGGTCGAGAACGTGACCTCGTTGACCAGCCGCCCGTCGACCGCCGGCACCCGGTAGCCGCAGATTCCCCGCGCGGCGAGCCCGCCGGGAAACGCCTGGCGCGGATAGGCGAGCGTGATGATCGCCATGCTGGCGTACGGGATCTCGGCCAACCCGGCGGCGGCCTGCGCGCCCCCGGGCGCCCCGGCCAGCAACCGGCTGGCCGGACCGGCGGGAGTGGCGACGATGACAGCATCCGCGGCGAGGTACTCCGGATCCGCGACGGAGCCCACGGTGAGGCGCCAGCCGTCCTCGGTCCGCTCAAGCTCGCGGACCCCGGCTCCGGTCCGCACGGCCGCGTCCGGTGAGGCGGCGAGGACGGCCTCCGCGAGCATCTGGGGCAGCTGGCCGAGCCCACTGGTGAGGGTTGCGATGCCCGGCGGTGGCTCCTCCCCGGCCGGCTTCGGCGGCGGAATCAGCGAGCCGGCCGCCTGCGCGAGCGACGGGTACTTGCGAGCGGCGGCGGCCAGCGGGGTCATCGTGGCCTCGAACGAGAGCTCCTCGGCGCGGCCGGAGTACACGTCGCAGAGGAACGGGTCGACGAGGCGGTCCACGACCTCCTGGCCGAGCCGACCGGCGACATACGCCGCGACCGAGACGTCCCCATCCCGTTCGGTCGACGGCAGCTCAAGGTCCTCGCGGGCGCGGGCCAGCCCGTCACCCGAGAGCACGCCCGACCTGGCCAGCTCATCCATGTCGGAGGGCACGCCCATGAATTGCCGGCCGGGCAGCGGCCGCATCACGTTGCGGGTCCAGATCGCCGACGACGTGGTACCCGCGGAGACAAGCTGATCGCCAAGGCCGGCGGCCGCGATCAGCCCGGTGGTCTTGGCCCGCCAGCGGTAGGTCGAATCCGCGCCCTCGTCGACGGTGACGCCCGCGATCTCCGACAGGCTCAGCTTCCCGCCAAGCCGGGGCGTCTCCTCGAGAACCGTCACCCGCACCGGCTCGTCGCGCAGGTAATACGCTGCCGCCAGCCCGGCGATGCCGCCACCGACGATGACCACATGCGGCGCTCCCCTTGCCGGACCATGTCCGTTGTCCGCCATCTTCCGCCTGCTCCTTCATGGAAACGGTGTCGCAGCAGTCTGGCGGGGATCCCCATAATCTCGGTCGAGCGCGGGTGGACCCGGCTCGGTACGGCGCTGGCGTGCTCGCCGGTCCAGCGCCGCTACGGGCTCAGTACCCAGGCGGAATTGTGCTGGGTGAAGCCGATGCGCGGATAGAAGTCCACCGCGGCGGGCGCCGACAGCAGCACGATCTTGGCCTGCGGCGCCTCTTTCCGGGTCGCGTCGATAAGGGCCTTTCCGATACCGGAGCGCTGATGCTCGTAGCTGACCGCGATGTCGGAGAGATACGTCACGTAAGAGAAGTCCGACATGCTCCGTGCGATACCGACGAGTTCACCGTCGATACGACACGTGAGGACCAGGTTGGCGTTTTGGACCATGGCCGCCAAACGCCCGGTCTCCGCGATCGGCCGGCGTTCTCCGAGCCCCGATGACCGGTAAACGCCCAGCACCTCATCGAGGTCCAGATCGGTGCCGTTCTCACGTCTGATGTCCCAGGTCACGGAGCGCTTCCAATCGTTTGAAGATCACGTCATGGTGAACCAGGAAACGCTCCGGCCGTAGCGGGCCGATATCGATTCCCTCGGTCCGCAGCAGGGTACTGAAATCCTCGCCCGCGGAGATAGCGCCGTACGCCGCGGCTTGGACCGCCCGGTACGCCCGCTCCCGCCCGGTGCCGTCCTCCAGCAGGTCGGCCAGCACGGCCGAGCTGTACACCAAACCGTTGGTCTGGTCGATCGCGGCGCGCATCCGGTCCGGAAACACCTCGAGCGCCGCCACCAGATCGGCCGCCGCGGTTGTCTGGTAATGCGCGACAATCATCGCGTCCGGCACCACGACCCGTTCGACCGAGGAGTGGGACAGGTCGCGCTCGTGCCAGAGCGCAACGTCTTCCAGCATCGTCCCCGCGTACCCGCGCAGCAGCCGGGCCAGCCCGACCAGGCGCTCGCTGGTCGTCGGGTTGCGCTTGTGCGGCATGGCGCTCGACCCCTGGTAGCCGACTGTGCGGCTCTCCTCGACCTCGCGGACTTCGCTGCGCGAGAGCAGCCGGATCTCGGTGGCGAGCTGCTCAATGCAGGCGCCGAGCATGGCCACCGCCTGCATGAGTTGGGCGTGCCGGTCGCGGGCCACGACCTGGCTCGGCGCGGGCTCCACGGCCAGGCCGAGTTCGGCGCACACGTACTCCTCGACGAAGGGGTCGATCAACGCGTAGGTGCCGACGGACCCGGAGATCGTGCCCACCGCGACCTCGGTGCGGGCGGCCTCCAGCCGCCGGACGCAGCGGTCGATCGCGAACGCGAACCCCGCGAGCTTGTGGCCGAACGTGGTGGGCTCCGCGTGCATCCCATGGGTGCGCCCGATGCACACCGTGCTCCAGTGCTCGACCGCCTTCTCCGCCAACACGCCGCGAAGCCGCACCGCGGCCCGGAGCAGGAGGTCGCAGGCGCGGGCGAGGCTGTATCCCAGGGCCGTGTCCACGAGGTCATAGCTCGTCATACCGAGGTGCACCCACCGCGCGGAGTCGTCGGGGATGTTCTCGCAAAAGGCGGCGAGGAACGAAAGGATCTCGTGATCACGTTCGCGTTCAAGCTCGGCCACCCGCGCGGCCGACGGCACCCGGGCCCGCCGGATGTCCGCCAGGGCGCTCTCGGGTACCCGACCGAGCAGCGCCTGCGCCGCGGATGCCAGGACTTCCACCTTGGCCCAGGTGGCATAGCGGGCCTTATCAGACCAGAGCCGCGCCATATCCGGCAGCGAATAGCGAAAAATCATGACACTGTCCCTCCGCAGGCATGACTGCCAACCGCAGGATAATTCGCGGGGCGCGGTGTATAGCAGGCTCTCGCCGGCATTGCTGCGGACTTCTCCGTACGTGCGGTCGTTCGATTGCCGGTACTCCGCGGTTGAACTGGCGGGACCCGCCGATTCCGAGAAACGCTTCTCCGGGCTTGCGCTGGGCGGGCCTGTTCCTTGACGTCCGCAACTTGCCCGGCGCCAGGCGGCGTCCTGTAGTGGTCGCGTGTCAGTCTCCACCGCCCCCATAAACAGGCAGTCGACCTGCCTCAGTATTGGCGAAACACGCCAGTTGTTTCTCCAGGGCCGGGCCACGATCGCCGGGCACGTGCAGACCGTGCTGGCCGCCATCCGCGACACCGACGCGACGCTCGGTGCGTTCGTCGCGGTCGCGGGCGATCGCGCGCTGCGGGAGGCGGAAGCGGCTGACCGGCTCGTCGCCAGCCTCGGCGGGGCCGCCTTCGCCAGCCGGCCGCTGCTCGGGGTCACGGTGTCGGTGAAGGATCTCATCCAGACGCAGGACCTGCCGACCACGAGGGGGTCGCTCCTGCCCAACCGCCGCGCCGCGGCGGACGCGCCCGCGGTTGTCCGACTCCGCAAGGCCGGCGCGATCGTGGTGGGGAAGACGGCGACCTCGGAGTACGGGTGGAGCGCGAGCACGGTGAGCCGGGTAGCCAACCCCACCCGCAATCCCTGGGCCCGCGACAAGTCCGCCGGTGGGTCGAGCGGCGGGTCGGCCGCCGCGGTCTGCGCGGGCCTGGGCGTCGCGTCGGTCGGCACCGACGGAGCCGGGTCGGTCCGGATCCCCGCGGCGTTCTGCGGCGTGGTCGGTTTCAAGCCCTCCTTCGGCCGGGTTCCCTACGTGCCGCCGATCCCCGAGCGGCTGGCCCACGTCGGGCCGCTCGCGCGGAGCGTGGCCGATATCGCCGAACTCACCGCGGTGCTGGCCGGCCCGGACCATCGCGACCCGGACTCGGTGACCGGACCGCCCGTGCTCACCACATCGCCGGCGTCCCTGCGCATCGGGTGGGTCGAGTTCCCGGGGATGTCCGACGAGGTCCGCCGGATCACCGAGGAGGTCGTGCCGGTCCTGACCGGTCAGGGACACCGCGTCGATCGCATCGACGTCCCCTTCGCCGACCCGTACGCCGCCCTGGTGGACATCCTCGCCGCCGCCGAGGCGAGCGGTACGGCGCCGGCGGACGAACCGTGGTGTGACGCGGGCCGGGTCGCGGTCGCGCGGTACGGGCGTCGCCTGAGCGGCGCCGCGGTCATGCGGGCCACGGAGGCACTCCTGGCCCTGAGGGCGAGGTTGGGCCTGGTGATGGAGAGCTATGACCTGCTCGCCATGGCGACCGTGCCCACCGAGCCGTTCGAGGCCGACGCGATCGCGCCCTCGTGGGCAGCCGATCCGGACGACCTGCAATGGCTCGCGTGGTCGCCCGCCACCTACCCGTTCAACATCACCGGCCAGCCAGCTCTGTCCCTGCCCGTCGGCGTCACGTCCGGTGGGCTTCCGGTCGGGCTCCAGCTCGTCGGCCGGGTCGGCGACGACGACCTGGTGCTCACAGCCGCCGGCCTCATCGAGGCAGAGCTCGGCCTCACGATGGTGCCGCCGACCCAGGCAATGAAAGGGGAATGATCATGACTTCCAGGCCATGGTCCCTGTACGGCGACGGGAGTGGCGTCGGGCGCCCCTCGTTCGTAGCCGAGTTCGGGCTCTGGGACGACCGGCAGGCCGCCGCGGCCGAGCAGGTCGAGGTGAAGCTCGATGATGTCGACCTCGTGCGGGTCGTGTTCTGTGACCCCCACGGGCTGGCCCGGTCGAAGACGGTGCCCGTGAACGTCTTCCGCACGGTCCTGCGTAACGGCATGGACTTCAGCGCCGGGCCGTTCCTCTTCGACACCGGCCATGCCGTCGCGGTCGATTTCCTCGCCGACGCCGGTGTGGGGGTCAGCGAACTGCTCGGCGCCGGCGACTTCGTGCTCGTCCCCGATCCGCGCACCTTCCAGGTGCTGCCCCGCCCCGAGCCGCGGACCGCCTGGGTGCTCGGAAACGAGTTCCTGCGCGACGGCACTCCGCACCCGCTCGCTTCCCGCGACGTCCTACGCCGCGTCTGCGCCGAGTACGCCCGGCATGACCTGGCCTCGGTCATCGGGCTGGAGGTCGAGTGGTACCTCACCCGCCTGACCGGCGGGCCGCCGGGAAACGCGGGAAACGGTTTCGGCCTGCAGGGGGCGGCCCCGGCAGTGGAGGCCATGGATCCCGGCTACCAGTTCAACCTCGACAGCTATTACGACAAAGTGGCCGAGGTCGCCGATCCGCTGGCCGCGATGCTGATGGCACTCGGCCTGCCGCTGCGCACGATCGAGCACGAGTCCGGCCCCGGACAGATCGAGACGACCTTCGGCCCGATGCTGGCCATGGACGCGGCCGACGCGATGCTGCTGTTCCGCACCCAGGTCAAGCAGGCCTGCCGGCGCCGCGGCTTCCACGCGTCCTTCATGACCCTGCCGCGCCTGGAAAGCTTCGACCCCAGCGGCTGGCATGTGCACCAGTCCGTCATGAGCATGAAGACGAGCTTCAACATGTTCGCGGCGGGCAGCGCGCAGGACACGATCTCTCCCGAGGGAGAGGCCTATGTGGAGGGTCTGCTCTCCCGTGCGCGAGAGTTCTGCCTGCTCTCGGTTCCGACCGTGAACGGCTACCGGCGACTGGCTCCGCAGTTCACGCTCGCCCCGACGGCGGTCAACTGGCGCTTCGAGGACCGCAGCGCCATGGTCCGGGTGCTCAGCGGCGACGGCTCGACACACGTCGAGAACCGGATCGGAGAGCCGTGTGCCAACCCCTACCTGGCGCTGGCCTCCCAGCTCTACGCGGGCTTGGAGGGTCTGCTCTCCGGAGCTCGAGCGAACGGGGCCAGCTATCCGCCGCTGCCACGGTCGCTGCGCGAGGCGCTGGACGCGTTCCGCGAGAGCACCCACGCCGAGGAGCTGCTCGGGGCGCCGCTCAAGACCTGCCTGGTGAAGCTGAAGGAGAGCGAGGCGTCGCGGTTCGACGCCTGGTGCGCGGCGCACGAGCCGGCCGCGGACGAGGTGACTGAATGGGAGCACCGCGAGTACTTCGGCGACTTCTGAACACCACGATTGAGAGGAACAGTTGTCATGTCACGCTACGACTGGGGCGGTGCGAATCCCGCCATCGAACGGCTCAAAGCCGCCATTGAACCGGCCCGGCGGAAGGTGATCGGCCATCCGCTGTATCACGAGCTGAACAGCCTGGACGCGGTGATCACGTTCATGGAACACCATGCGTTCGCAGTATGGGATTTCATGTCACTGCTGAAGACCCTGCAGGGAGCCCTGACCTGTGTCGACGTGCCCTGGGTGCCGACCGGATCCACCGGCAGCCGCAGGCTGATCAACGACATCGTCCTGGTCGAGGAGAGCGACGAGCTCGGGAACGGCTTCATCAGCCACTTCGAGCTGTACCTCGACGGTATGCGCCAGGCAGGCGCCGACACGACCGCCATCGACGCCTTCATCGGCCTACTGCGCCGGGGCCAACCGGTCCTGCCCTCCCTGAAGGAGGCGGGTGCGCCGGCGGCGGCGGCCGACTTCGTGGCCACGACGTGGGAGTTCATCGAGAACGCTCCGGTGCACGGCCAGGCCGCCGCGTTCGCGTTCGGCCGCGAGGACCTGATCCCCGACATGTTCGACCAGGTCGCCGCGCTGAACGCGGAACTGGGTGGGCTGTCGACGTTCGTCGACTATCTCCGGCGCCATATCCAGGTGGACAGCGAAGAGCACACGCCGATGGCCATGCAGATGCTCGCCGACCTGTGCGGCGACGACGACGGCACCTGGGCGCAGTGCGAGGAGACGATCAACCTCGCGCTCGCGGCCCGGAGCCGATTCTGGGACGGCATTCTCGGCAAGATCCTTGAGCGTCGCGATGCGACCTGATCTCACATCCCCGGGGGCCGGCAACGGCATGGGCCCGGGCGCACCAGGAAGCTGAGGTGGGAGCACGCCATGCCGTGGGCAACCGACATTGCGTCCGCAGCCGGCACCGCGCGGGCCGAGCGGATCGCGCAACGATCCCGCAACGAGAACTGGAAGAAGCCGCCGCGTCGCATCGAGACGTCAGAATGCATCACGTGCGACACGTGCCTGCGTAACTGCCCCCCCGAGTTCGGGGCGATCTTCGATCGTGGGCTAGACGTGGTGATAGTCCCGGAGCTGTGCTCCGGCTGCCCGGTGTGCGTGATGGTCTGTCCCGTCGACTGCATCTACGTCGACGACCAGTGGACCCCCACTGCGGTCCAGATGTGGGATCACATTGCCCTGACCACCGAAGGAGCTTCGCCGTGACGCTGTCCATCGAGCGGGATGCGGCCCTGTCCCGCAAGGCCACGCTGGCGAAAGCGCGGCAGAGCCGCCGGCCCAGCCGGCTCGGCCAGCCGGCCGGCGCGGCGACCAAACCGGACTACCTGGTCGCCGAGGACGCCGGTTTCCCGGGGCTGCTGAAACGGGTATGGCAGGAGGCGATCACCGCACCGGACCTGCCGTCGGCGGTGAACACGTTGCTCACGCTCGCCGGGCACGTCCCCGCCGACATCCAGCTACGGGCGCTGCCCGCCCAGGAGGAGTGTGCGCTGACGGTCTTGTTCGGCAAGTCGTGGCGAGCACCCGGCCGGGGCACCGATCCTGGGGGCGGCATCAGCACGGCGTTCCTCGGTGAGATCGGGCTGAACACGAGCGGCCGGGTGGTCGTGCGGGTCCCGTCGAAGGGCCCGCTGTCCGGCGCGGAGGGCCTCGTCGGCGGCGTGCTGCGGGTGCCGTGGTCCGAGCGCGACCTGTCGGACTACCAGATCGAGCTGGCCGGTGCCACGGCCCGGCTGCGCGACTCGGTCGCCGACTGCCGCGAGTGGCTGGCCGCGGCCGGCGTGGACGGCCGTGAGGACATACTGCAGGACCTGAGCGAGGCGGCCCGCCGGACGGCACCATTCGTGCTGTACTCCGGCGACCGGCAGTACACCAACTTCCGCGACCGCAACACGCTGACCGGCAAGACGCTGTGGCCGGGTCACCCGGATTGTGCGCTGAGCAGCCTGGCCACGGTACCGCTCGAGCTGTGGTCGGACAGCGACGTGCTGATGGTGGTCTGCCTCACCCTGCTGGTGCGGTCGGCCGGGTTCGCTCGGATCGAGGAAGCCAACGGGACCCAACTCACGGTCGACCACGTGGCCCACCTTCTCGAGCGGACGCGCCGGGCGTACAACCGCGTACCCGGCGGGCCGCCGGTGCCGCCCGCGGCCTCGACCCGGGTGGCGGCACTGGGCGACCTCGCGGAGGCGGTCGCCCGGCGGCGCCGGGAGATCACCACGAAGGTCCAGCTCTACCGCGAGATCCATGGCGCGCTGATGCACAAGATCGAGCGGGTCGCCGGCACCCCTGCCGACGACGCGAAGCGGCTGGAGGCCGAGCTGTGCGCGCGTCTGCGCGACCGGCTCCCGGTCAGCGGCGACACGTTCGCGGAGCTCGGCGCCAGTGTCGAGGCGTCGCCCGGGTGGCTTGCGCAGTGGCACGGCGAGTTCGGCACCGGCCTGGAGTCCCTGGTGTACGAGACGGTGTGCGCGGCGACGGCGACCTTCGACGCCGACTTCGCGATGAGCCGCGGGATGCGGTCGCTAACCGCATTGATCACGGCGCTGCGCGAGCAGGAGTGGCCCAAGATCGCCACTTGGGATCTCCCGCACTTCTTCTGCTGCGTCGTCCCGGCGCCGCAAGCCCGCCGGTACTTCGGGGACTCACCAACGCACCTGGCCGACACCGCGTGGTCGATCTCCTCGCGGATGCAGTACAACTCCTGGCATTTTCTGGTCGGCAACCTCCCGAAGGCCCCCGAGATCACGGCCCGGGACTACTTCGTCCCGCCCACGATCCCCGACATCGCGTACTACTCCGACCAGCACCATCACGGCCACGTCGCCGCCCGGGTGCGCTTCAGCGTCCGCAGCCCGCAGGCGGTGCAGGTGCTGGGCCGGACGTTCAACGGGTTCGTCGATCTGCGATTGCTGCGCTGTGAGGGTCTGCCCTTCGACGAGCAGGACCTGCTGGCCGCACATCGCGCCTCGGGCTTCATCGCGAAGGCCACGAGCCTGGCCGCCGCACTGGCCGCCGACGGCACCGGGATCGAGGTCACGACGTTCGACGCCACCTGGCACTGGGAGAAGATCACGCGGTAGCGGAATGCTCGAGATCCTTGGCTTGGGCCGACTGGGCGTCCGGCGCGGACCGGGTGTGCACGACCCGGTAGCTGTTCCAGTCGGCCGCGGTCGTCAGCGAGTTCCGCCTCTCCTGGGTCCTGCGCCGGGCGACCGCGGTCTTGCGTCGGGACCCCGGCCGCTGGTCCTCGGCGAGCACCCGGAACGCGTCGTAGGACTCCTGGCCGTCCCATTGCGAGTAGACCACCACGAAATCGTTGTCCGTCCCGATGGTCGTCAGGTTTCCCGTGCCCTCGGGGCCACGGGACCGGATGCCGCGCAGCACGGTCTGTGAACGGTAGCCCGGCACCTCCACCAGCCAATCGTGAGCCGCTGCGAGCACGGCGATCAGGTCGTCCTGGTCGGCTGGTGCCACCCCGAGAATCTCGATCACCGTGTAGTCGTCGCGCCTGGGCGAGATCTCGGTGACGTCGCCGTGCGCCGGGTGGCGCTGGCTCAGCTCAACCTCGGTCTGCATCAGCCGCATGTACGTGGTGATCTCACGGAACACCGGCACCGTGTGGTGTTTGAACTCGGCACCGGCGTACCTCGACTCCAGGTCCTGCTTACCGCGCCATTGGATGAAGTTCGCGGTTCCCCGCTTCTCCTGACCGCGGTGGACCGTGCTCGAGATCCAGCCGGGGAACGCGGCCGTATCGACGATCGCCCGCATCTCCTTGACCAGCCGGTCGACCCGTCTCTGCGAGGTCGTCCTGAACAGGTTGATGACCGTCAGGTACCCGTCCTCGGGATTGATGAATGGCATGCTCTCCTCGCATCCTTGGTTTGCCGGCGCCTACGGCCGGGCGAGCGTCGCGACGGGCCCGACAACCGGTTGACTCTCCTGTGGCTGGCCGAACCAGCGGGCAAGGGCGGCCGGCAGGGCAGCCGCCCCGACCCCGCTGGAGCCGATCCACGCGATATAGCCGTCCGGCCGCACCAGCGCGGCCTCGACGTCCGTGAGTGCGCCGCGCGGACGGCAGGTCGTGGTGATGATGTCGATCCGATCCGTCCACGGCGCGGCGGCGGCCCGCAGTGTGGCGTCGTTGCCCAGGTCGAGCAGGACGCCGCGGCCGGCCGACAGGAACTGGAAGGCTTTCGCCCGGCCGGAGTTTCCGAAGTCGCCGGTGAGCTCGAGGTCCGGCAGTCGGCGGCCGAGCAGCGGGTGGTCGCCCGGGCCGACGTCGTACCGGATGTCCAAGCCGGTGACCATGCCGACCAGCAGCTTGCGGACCTCTTCGTGGGCCAGCAACTCGGTCATGACGTCCCGCATCGGGTTCATCTCGTCGCCGCTGAGGTACAGGATGCGCTGGGCGAGGGTGTTGACCAGGATGCGGGCCGCCACGGGGTGCCGCTCGGTGTGGTAGGTGTCCAGCAGATCGGCCGGCGCGTAGCCGTTGATCTCGCTGCCGAGCTTCCACCCCAGGTTCACGGCGTCGCCGATACCGGCGCTCATTCCCTGGGCACCGACCGGCAGGTGGATGTGGGCCGCGTCGCCGAGCAGGAAGACCCGCCCGCAGCGGTACTGCGTCGCCTGCCGGCTCGCATCGGTGGTGAAGCTCGTCCACAGTGGCAACGCGGCGCTGATGTCCTCGCCGGTCAGTCGATGCCACGAAGCGGCGACCTCGCCGAAGCTCGGTGCGCCGTCGCCCTGTCGGGTCACGCCCCGCTCGTACATGACCACGCGGTTGATCTCGGGGCCCATCGGCAGCACCATGACCATCCCGCCCGGTACCCGCTCGCCCGAGAAGCGCGGCCGCAGGGTGCAGCCGGCCAGGTCGGCGAACCACATCTCGATGACCGGGTCGGTGCCGGGGAAATCCACGCCGATCAGCTTGCGCACGCTGCTGCGGGCCCCGTCGCAGCCGGCAACATAGCGGGCGCGCAGGCGTGTGCGGCCGTCCGGGGTGGACACATCGAGCTCGACGCCATCGGCGGCGGTGCGCAAGCCGGTGACCTCGTGATCCCGGTAGACCACGGCGCCCTTCTCGTCCGCCCATCCGGCCAGCACCGCCTCGGTGAGCGACTGCGGTTTGCCCCGCGCGCCGTAGGAGCCGCCCTCCAGTACCCGGTAGTCGATGGGCAGGCCGCCGAAATGGCCGACCGGAATGGTGTGCAGATCACCGAAGAGCGCCAGCAGCCCCCGCTGGTCGAACTCCTCGATGGTGCGGGCCGAGAAACCTAGGGCGCGCGACTGCTTCATCGGCTCGGCCAGCCGCTCCAGGACGATGGTCGAGACTCCGGCCAGGCGCAGCTCGCCGGCGAGCATGAGTCCGGTGGGGCCGGCCCCCACCACGATGACGTCCGCATCAAAGCCGTGCATGTTCCTACTCGCCTTCCGCGCGCAGCAGCTTCCCGATCGCCTGGTTCAGGTCGTCCTCGCGGTCGCCGGCCCAGGCGACATAGCCGTCGGGCCGCAGGAGGATTGTGGTGCCTGCCGGGAGAGAATCCCCCTCGTCGATCGCGTGAATCGTTGGGATGCTGAACCGGCCGAGCTCGCCCGATGACGGGGTGAGGCGCACGATGACCGGCTCGGTGCCCGCCGAGCGCAGCGGGCCCGATTCCGTTCGCAGCCCCAGGTTTGCGATCCGCCGCCCGACGATCGTGGACCCGGGCGGGCCGTACCGGTCGTCGAGATTGCTGACCACCCCGGCCAGGTGGGCCCGGACCTGGCTCAGGCCGGTCAGCTCCGCGAGCACCGTACGCAGCCGCTCGATCTCGGCGCCGCCGAGCAGCAGGACCTCCTGAGCCGCGACATAGTCGAGCACCCGCGCCCCGACCGGATGCCGTTCGTCGTGGTAACTGTCCAGCAGCCCAGGGGCCGCCCAGCCCTTCACCGTCCCGGCCAGCTTCCAGCCCAGGTTGGCCGCGTCCTGGAGTCCGACGTTCAGGGCCTGGCCGCCGATCGGCAGGTGCCAATGGGCGGCGTCGCCGGCCAGCAGTACCCGGCCCCGCCGGTACGAGTCAGCCTGTCCCATGGCGTTGTCGAAGGAGTTCACCCAGACGGCGTTCCCACTGGAGATATCCTCGCCGGTCACCTTCTCCCAGAGCCGAACGACCTCGCTGAACTCCGGCGGCCCACTGCGCTCGCTGCAGGTCTGGCCGAAGGCATGCACCATCACCCGGGTGACACCGTCGCGGGCCGCCGCCACCGCGAACCCGGCGTCGAGCCGCTCGAACCTGCGCTCGCGGATCGCGATACCGGTGATGTCGGCTCGCAGCAGCTCCTTCGTCGCCGCCGTGGTCGACACCGGGAACCCAGCCAGCCGGCGCACGGTGCTGCGGGCTCCGTCGCAGCCGACCACATACCCCGCCTGGAACCGCCGGTGGCCACCGGGGCCCAACACCGCACAGACGAGGTGGTCCGGCAGCTCAGTGATCTTGGTCAACTCGTGTGCCCGCAGCAGGGTCGCGCCCAGAGCCTGCGCGCGCTCGCCCAGCACGGCCTCGGTTCGGTGTTGGGGCACCTTCCAGTTGCCCGCGTACTCACTGTCCAGTCCGGACAGCTCGAACCCCAGCCCGCCGAAGTGCGCCCGCGGCTCGTGTTCGGCTTCACCGAGCAGCGCATCGAACCCGCGCTCGTGCAGGAGTTCGGCGGTCAGCGCGCTGAGCTGGCTGGCCCGCGACTCGGTCATGGGGCTGGCCAGGCGCTCCACGATGACGACCGGCACCCCGGCCCGGCGCAGCTCGCAGGCGAGCAGGAGCCCGACCGGCCCCGCGCCGACGATGACGACCCGTGCGGCCGCCCGGGGCCGCGTCACGACGCCGCGCGCGGTCCGGCGAGGGCCTCGGCGTAGGCCTTCGCGGTGCGCAGGGTAGCCAGGCTGTTTCCACTCAGGGCCGTCCGGACGGTCTCCTGCGCGGTCGCCACGTCCACACCGGCGCCGAGCACGTCGGCGATGCGCGCCCGGTTGACCCGCACCGTGTGCCGCGACGTCACGGACACCCCACCGCCGTCGCCGCGCTCCTCGATCAGCCACCGCCCGGTGTGCAGCGTCATCAGTGCGGGCACGACGACCTGCTTGTACACGATGCTGGCGTACGGCTGGCACACGCGCACGGACCGGGTGGTGTGCACTGCTCCGTCCTTTGTGCTGGTGTCCATCTCCAGGATCTGCAACCCGGGCGTCTCCTCCTGCAGCGAGACCCGGGAGACATGCGGCAGCCGCTGTGACCAGAGCTGCGCCTCGTTGAGGAAGTGGTAGACGTCCTCGGCGCGACCGTCGACCGTAACGGTGTCGTCGAAGGTGATCAGCTGGTCGGGGCCGATCAGCTCCGCGCTTGTCTTGAGTGCCTGCAGTTCTGCCGTGCTGTTCCGGTCCACCGCTTGACTGATCCACTCGAGATCGGCTGGATTGTCGCTCACCGCGAAGAAATCGTGCCGCAGGCGCACCTGGCATTCCGTTTCGGAAACGGGCTCCACCACCCACGTCCCGCCCATACCGCCGACCGGGGGCTGGGACCGCTCCTGACGAAAGGAAACACTCAGCCGCTCCGGGTCGTGCTGACGCCTGGACGTCCAGGTCTTGGCGGTGCCGTTCGCGGTCGCCCACAGCCGGAT
This sequence comes from uncultured Actinomycetota bacterium, assembly GCA_963753485.1. Taxonomy (GTDB): domain Bacteria; phylum Actinomycetota; class Actinomycetes; order Mycobacteriales; family Micromonosporaceae; genus CAWDLX01. The sequence continues at coordinate 59,765 of CAVWCL010000004.1, forward strand.
CAGCTCCGAGTTCCCGTCCCGTTCGACGCACTCGGCGTGCACGGTCGGGGGGAAGATCTCCGGCCAGGTGCCGACGTCCGTGATCAGCCCGTACACCCGCTCGGCGGATGCACCGATCTTGACCTCATGTTCCGTCTCACGCACCGCGCTCGAAGTCACGATCCTTCTCCTCTGCGTAACGGCATCGGCTAACGGGCGGACACCAGCGACTTGGCGGCCTTGGTCTTGCGGACCGGCCGGGCCGCGCCGAACCAGCGGCGCAGTGCCTCGTCCAGCTGGCCTGCGCCCGGCGCGGCCCAGGCCACATAGCCGTCGGGGCGGATCAGCACCGAGTCGGTCACGGCTCCGGCCTCCTCCGGCCCGGCCGGGAAGCCCTTGACCCTCACCAACTCGACGCGGTCTGACCAGCCGGCCGCACGCCGGCGCATCTCATCCGAGTCGTCGGCGGTGACCAGGACGCCCCGCGCCCGGTGCAGCAGCCGGGCGATCTGCTCACGTCCGCCACCGGCGAGTTCCAACTCGCGGTCGGCCATCCGCGCGCCCAGCAGCGGATGCCCCTGCTCGCCCATGTCGTAACGGATGTCAAGCCCGCTGACCATGCCGGACAGATGCCGCGCCACCACGGGGATCGCGACGAGCTCCGACACGACCGCCCGCAGCGGCTCGACCGACTTACCGCTGAGGTTCAGCGTCCCCTGAGCGCGCGTGTTACGCAGAACCCGGGCCCCCACCTCGTGCCGCTCCCGGTGGTAGGTGTCGAGCAGGTTGTCGGGGGCCCAGCCCTTGACCGTCGCGGCCAGCTTCCAGCCGAGGTTGACCGCGTCCTGCACCCCGATACTTAGCCCCTGGCCGCCGGCCGGGAGGTGGATGTGCGCGGCATCCCCCGCCAGCAACACGCCACCGCGGCGGTATTCAGTGACCTGACGCGTCGCGTCGGTGAAGCTGCTCACCCAGCGCGCCTGCCCGCCATGGATCGACTCGCCGGTCAGCCGCTGCCAGGCGTCGGCGACGTCGGCGAAGGTCACCTGGCGGTTCTTGTCCGGCGGCGGCGTTCCGTTCTCGCAGACGATGATGCGGAAGTAGCCCTTCTCCAGCGCAGCCGCCATGACCATGCCGTTCGGCAGCAGCTCGCCGATCATCCGCGGCCGGATGTCGCAGCCGGTGACGTCAGCCAGGTACATCTCGCGGGTGGCGTCAGAGCCGGGGAAGTCGAAGCCGCCGAGTTCCCTGACGGCGCTCCGACCGCCGTCACAGCCCACCAGGTAACGGGCCGAGTACTCGCCGGCGCCATCGGGCCCCTGCACGATCGCGGTGACGCCGTCCGCGGTGTCGGTCAGGCCGGTGAACTCGTATCCGCGTCGGAGGCTTGCACCCAGCTCCAGGGCCCAGCCCTCGAGCATCTCCTCGATCTTGTACTGGGGTACGCCCCGCACCCCGAAGTGCGAGCCTTCGAGCACCCCGTAGTCGATCGGGATGCCACCGAAGTGCCCCTGCCGGGTGATCTCGGCGTTTTCCAGCCGCTCGAGTAGGCCGCGCTGATGCAACACCTCGGTCGCGCGTGCGGTGAAGCCGAGACCGCGCGACTCCCAGCTCCGCTCGGTCCGCTGCTCGAAGACGATGACCTCAGCGCCGCCGAGACGGAGCTCGCCCGCGAGCATCAATCCCGTCGGCCCGGCACCGATAACGATTACATCAGCATCCATGTCCTGTCCTCAGTTTCGGGTGGGCGTCGGGGGCCGGCATGCTCGCCGGGCTTCTAGACGGGCACTGCCTCGATGATCGAGACCGGCGATGTGGTGGGCACCGACCTGATGACCTTCAGGCCCGCCTTGGCGAACAGCTCGGTGTACTGCGGCAGCGTGCGTTCCTTGGCGCCCAGGAGCAGCAGCAGCCACAGATCGATGATGTTTCCGAGGTGGCGCTGGTTGTCCGCGTTGAGCACGTACTCGATCACGAGCATCGTGCCGTCGGGGGCGATCGCGTCACGCACGTTCGTCAGGAGCGCAAGACACTGGGGCTCCGCGAAGTCGTGCAGGATGTGCTTGAGCACATAGGCGTCCGCGCCCACCGGCAGCTTGTCGAAGTGGCCGCCGTTCTCGATCGTGACCCGCCCCCCGACACCGGCCGCGTCGAACAGCGACGGCGCGTCGGCGGTCGCGAACTCGGAGTCGTAGAGCACGCCATGAGAGCTCGGCGACTGCGCGAGGATCCCGGCCAGGAGCGTGCCGCGCCCACCGACAACGTCGACGATCGTGCGGTACCGGGAGAAGTCGTACGCCGCCAGCACCGGAGCGGTCTCCGATTCCGACATGGCGCGCATCCCCTGGAAGAACGTGGCCGCGTAGTCCGGATTCGCCATGAGGAATTCGTATGCACCCATGCCGCGCACCTTGGGCAGGCTGGCCTCGCCGGTGCTCACGGAGCTGAGCAGGTGCCCCCAGTCCTCCCAGAGCAAGGGATGACCCATCAGCATCGCGAGGCCGCGCATCGAATCCGGTGCCCGGTCGCGGAGCGCGTCGGCCATCGGCGTGAGCTCGAACCGGCCGTCCGGCGCGACCGCGAACACCGAGTAGCCGGACAGCGTGCGCAGCAGCCGGTACGTCGCCTCCGGGTCGGATCCGACCCGCTTGGCGATCTCCTCCGCGGGCAGCGGTCCGTCGCCGAGAACGTCTGCGATACCCAGCGTGGCCGCGACAGAAATTGCCTGGGTTATCACCGCGCCTTGAATCAGGTCAACCAACGAGTACGCGGCCGACAGATCCCGCACCGCGGGCTTTGCGGACATGGTTCCCTCCTGAATTCGTAGCTTCCGGGTGCCGACGATAAATCGGTGTCTTTCCTGGTCGCAAGGCTGCGTGCCGCTCCTCGTAACACCCATCGCGGAGCGTTCAACTGAAGAATTGGCGCAGTTGAACCGAGCCGGGTCCACCCGTGCTCGACCGAGATTAATGGAGTCGCCGCGAAACTGTACGTCACAGTATCCACGAAGGAGAAGGTGTAAATGGCGGACAACGAACAGCAGGTTGCACTCATCACCGGGGGGACGAGCGGAATCGGCCTGGCGGTTGGCGAGACCCTCGGGGCCCGCGGCCTTACGGTCTTCATCTGCTCGCGGCACCCCGAGGCCGTCCAGGAGACGGTCGGCAAACTCCGCTCGAACGGCTACCAAGCCGACGGCGTGGCCGCGGACGTACGGCGTGCGCAGGACGTCAGCGAGCTCGTGGAGACCGCCGTGCAGCGCTACGGTCGCATCGACATCCTGGTGAACAACGCCGGACGTAGCGGCGGCGGCATCACCGCCGACATCGCCGACGAGCTCTGGTACGACGTCGTCGACACCAACCTGAACAGCGTCTTCCTGGTGACCCGCGAGGTGCTCAGGTCGGGCGGGCTGCTCGAGCGCGGTTGGGGACGAATCATCAACATCGCGTCGACCGGCGGCAAGCAGGGAGTGGTGCTCGGCGCCCCCTACTCCGCCTCCAAGCACGGCGTCATCGGATTCACCAAGGCGCTGGGCCTTGAACTCGCGAAGACCGGTGTCACGGTCAACGCGGTCTGCCCTGGCTACGTCGAAACCCCGATGGCACAGCGGGTCAGGCAGGGCTATGCCGCGCACTTCAACACGACCGAAGAGGCGATCCTCGAGCGCTTCGAGGCGAAGATACCGCTTGGTCGCTACTCCACCGCCGAGGAGGTGGCTGCCCTCGTCAGTTACCTGATCACCGAGGCGGCCGCGCCCGTGACCGCGCAGGCGATCAACGTCTGTGGCGGTCTCGGGAACTACTGAGGACCGTCGTCCTCACTGTCGCCTGGGACTCGACCATGTCTATTCGATTGTGGGTTCTGGGCCGGCGTACGGATCGGGTGCACCCGCCGGCTCCGGCCATCGAGGCACCGACCGCTCAACCGGCCGCCGAGCAGGTTCACCGCCTGGGTGACCGGCGAGCGCGCTCGCTGCGCCTGTATGTCTGGTGATCGGAGCTGTCAGCTGGGATCCCAGGCCCGGTCGGTGCTCCGTCGTGGCCATCACCGCGCCACCTGAGCCTCGGGCCCGGTCCAGTCGGTGTACAGCCAGGTCTCGAGGTTGATGAGGTCCGGTCTGATGCGGCGCAGCGCCGGCAGGTCGGCGCGGTACCCTTCGCGCTCGAACCAGTCGAACATGGTGGCCAGGTCCGCGCGAACCGCGCGGAGCCGCTCGATCGGCTGTTGCTCATATCGGGTCGGGATGCCGGACACGCGCTCAAACGCCTCGGCCATCTGCGGTCCGGTCAGCTCGTCGCCGGCAATCTCGACCTGCCGGCCAAGCCAGGTGGCCGGGTCGTCGAAGGCGTCGGCGGCGAATCCGCCGATGTCGCTGGTCGCGATGACCTGTACCCGGACCTCCGGGCGCAGCCACAAACCCAGGACGAGCTTTCCGTTCACCAGGCGGGGACCGATGTCGTGGAAGACGTCGTAGAACATGGTCGGCCGCAGCACCGTCGCCGGCAGGCCGAGCTTTTGAATGTGTTGTTCGACGTTCCACTTGCTCTCGAAGTGCGCAATGCCGCTGGCCCGTTCCGCGCCGCCAACCGAGCTGTAGACCAGGTGTGCCACGCCGACATCAGCCGCGGCGTCAGACACCGCCTTGCCCTGTCGCTCCTCGGCGTCGACGCCGCCAGGGGTCCGGAACGGCTGGACGCTGAACACGCCGTGGATCCCGGTCATCGCCGACCGCAATGACGCGTCGTCATCCAGGTCACCGCGCACCAGTAGCGCACCCGCGTCGGCGAGCCTGCGGGCGGCACGCGTCTGCGGATCACGGACCAGAGCATGGACAACCCGCCCACGGCGCAGCAGCTCGCGGGCCACCGCGCCGCCTTGCCGTCCGGTACCGCCGAACACCAGGATCGCCTCGTCCACCGCCACCGTCTGCCTCCATGTCTACTGCCCGCCAGCACACGGGCCGGGCTACCCAGGACGGTCCACCTAGGCCGCTTTCCGAAGGACCTCCACCGACTCGGATTCCATGAGCGCGTTGATAGCGGCGTCGCCGCCGGCGAGGATGAGGTCCATGTCCCGGAGGCGGTCGACGACATGCATGACCGCATTCTCCGCATGCACTCGTCGGGCCAGCTCAATCTCTTCGCGTTGCTGATCGGTCTCCGGCTCGTCGCTCTCCCAGGTGAGATCCGGGGACAAGGAAAGGTACACCCGGTCGTTTCCCCTCGTGAAGATGTTGATTTCAATAATGTCCCGAAGGGCCATCCTGGCGTTGTACAGCAGATTGTTCATGTGAGCCGCTGCCTTTCGATCGCATGCCCAGTGGGCGCTCATCCGCCGGCAGGTAGTAAATCATCGGCTGGTCGCAACCGGGAAGCGTCTGCTCTTCAGACACCGAGCGATTGGCCGTGAGGAGGCCGGCGTGGCGGCCAACCAGATGCCACTGCTCAACTGCGTGCCGTCACCAGTCGAACGGCTGACGTTGATATTCCGCACGGTGCACAGGTGGCGAAGTATCGCCCGTGCAGCCATTACGCTTGCGGGTAGGCTTCCGGACGGCCGAACCGGCGTGATCTGCTGGGGCTCGGCGCGACGCCAGCAAACTCACTTCACCGTGCGACTCCTCACCCGCTCAATCGTTCTTAGGTGGGATCGTGAAGATCGAAGATCTGCCAAGACCCGGTATCGGCGTCCTGGGGTGCGCCGACATCGCTGTCCGGCGGGCCCTGCCCGCGATCCAGGAGTCGCCTTTCCACCTGGTGGCGGTCGCGAGTCGGTCTGCGGAGAAGGCCGCGCCGATCGCGGCCCGATTCGGGTGTAAGGCGGTCGAGGGCTACGGTCGGCTCCTCGAGATGTCCGACATCGATGCGGTCTACATACCGCTGCCTAACAGTGACCATGCCGAGTGGGCGCAGCGGGCGCTGAGCGCGGGAAAACACGTGCTGATCGAGAAGCCGGCGGTCACCGGCTCGGACGCCGCGCATGCGCTGGTCACGCTCGCCGAGGAGCTCGGCCTGCTGGTGATGGAGAACTTCGCCTTTCTTCAGCATCCCCAGCACGAACAGGCTCGGGCCCTCGTGAGCAGCGGCTGCATCGGCGAGATCCGGTCATACAGCGGCACCTTCGGCGTACCGCCGACCGGCCACCACGGGATCCGCTACCAGGCGTCGTTGGGTGGCGGATCGCTGTCGGAGGTCGGATGCTATCCGGTACGCGCCGCCCAGGAGTACCTCGAGGCGCCGGTGAAGGTCCTGGGCGCCAGCCTGGACGTCGATGCGGAACTGGGCGTGGACGTCGCCGGCGGGGCGCTGTTGCGCGACGGCAACGGGGTCACCGCACACTGCACCTTTGGTCTCGTCCACAGCTATCGATCGACCTACGCTCTCTGGGGCAGTCAAGGACGTCTCGTGCTGGACTGGGCCTTCACCCCCTCCCGGGACGCGCGCCCGGTGCTGAGGCTCCAGCAGAAGGATCGCGAGACCAGATACCTGGCCGCGGCGTCCGACCAGTTCATCGGCGTCATGACCGCGTTCCACGACGCGACCCGAGATCCGCAATCACGTCCGGCACATCACCGCGCGCTGGTGCGACAGGCCGAACTCATGGCACAGATACGATCGCACGCCCTCACCTAGCTCCGCGGTAGGCCAGCGACACCCGCGAAGCCGCCTCACGGAAGGCATTCGGATTGCCATGAAGTTCCTGTTCACCGCCGGAGGCAGCCAGGCGACCGTCTTCGCCGTCGCCCCGCTCGCCACGGCCGCGCGCAACGCCGGACACGAGATCCTCCTGGCCGCCGACGAGCCGATGGTCGCGACCGCGGAGGCCATCGGACTCCCCGCGGTCGCCGTCACCCCCGAGCCGATCCGGCACGGCCAGGACGCCCGGACGGCCTCCGGACGGCTGGACGCACTGCTGGACCTGGCCCAGGACTGGCCGCCCGATCTGGTCATTGGTGGCCTCTCCCACGTCCCGCGGTTGCTCACCACCCGGCTCAAGGTCCCGTACGTGCGCCAGGCCTGGGTGCCGATGCCGGATGTGGACCGCAGAGCCGAGGAGGAACTCCGGCCTGAGGTGCAACGCCTGGGACTGACCGAACTGCCTGCACCGGCCCTGTTCATCGACGTCTGCCCGCCGTCGCTGCGGTCATCGCACCAGCCCGACGCGCAGTCGATGCGCTGGATCCCGCGCAATCGCCAGCGCCGCCTCGAGCGGTGGATGTACACCCGACCCATCGGACGCCGCCGCGTGCTGATCACCTCAGGCACTCGTACCCTCATGCTCGACACCCCGGGCAGCTCCATGCGGCATCTGGTGGACCAGCTGACCCTGACCGGAGCCGAGGTCCTGATCGCGGCTCCCGACGGGGCCGTCGAGAAGTTCGGTGCGCAGCTGGGCGATGTGCACATCGGCTGGATCCCGTTGGATGTCGTCGCCCGCACCTGCGATCTGGCCGTGCATCACGGCGGCGCAACCACCGCCATGACCTTCACGAACGCCGCGGTGCCGCAACTGATCATCCCGGACAACGGCTACGGGAACGCCGTCGCCCAGGCGCTGTCCCGTTTCGGCGCCGCCATCAGGGTGTCACTGTCGGAGCAGGGACCCGACCAGGATCCGACCGAGGTGATCGCGGCCGGCTGCCGGGAGATTCTCGCCAATCCCCGGTACGCCGAGCGGGCCCAGGCGCTCGCCGCGGAGATAGCCACGCTGCCAACACCCGCCGAGCTGGTGCGCACGCTGGAAACCCTGGCCGCCGCCTGAACTGACCACCCGCGTCGCGGGGACCGGAATCACCCGGTCCAACGGGCCGTCAACGCGAACGCCGCCATGGCCAGGTGCGCCACCATCCGCGGCCGCCGGCCGACAGGTCGCTGTACGCCCAGCCGAGCCAGTCCTTGATGTCGACCACCACCATCGGGCCACCATCCTGGGCGTACGCGTCGCCGGCGAACTGCCGGTACTTCCGATCCAGCAGGCCGATCGCGTGCGTGCGCTCCGGGCTCTCGCCGACCACCCGGCCGGTGCCGCGCAGCCGCACCCACCACGCCTTAAGCCAGTCCTCGTGGTAGAAGTCGGCCAGGATCGTGACCCGATCGTCGTGATCCAGGTTGCGCAACCGCTTGGGCAGCCGCGGTTTGTCGCCCTTCGGCTTATCCGTCGGGGAGTAGAAGGTGTCGCCGTCGACGGCGAAGATGACCGGCACCACATGCGCTTGGCCGCGCTCGTCGATCGTGGCCAGGCGGACCGACCGCACCCGCTCGATCCGGGCTCGCATCTCGTCCTGCCCGATGATCATCGTCGCTCCCTATGTCCATATCTTCGATGACTACGCACTTTCGATGAACGCGCGCCCGACCAATGACGCGGCCGCTCAGACCTGTCCGACGTACCGCCGGCCGGACACCGATGTGGCCGGGACGTCGCCGGTGCGCCGGCTCAGCCGTACCAGGAGGACGAATGCCGCGCCGAGGCCCGCGAGCCCGACCGTGGTCAGGCCGGAGAGCCGTATCGTGCCCACCGGGCCGAGCTGGGAGACCAGCAGTCCGCCCAGACCTGCGCCCAGCGGGCTCGCCATCACCAAAACGGCGCTGCGGAACGCGCTGAGGCTCTTGAGTTCGTCGAACGGCGCCTTCTGCTGCAGCAAGGTGATCGACACCGGACCGTACGGGGCGTAGATCAGCCCACCGACGGCAAAGCCCACGATTGCGGCGGCGAACGTGCCGAACTCCGCGACCGGGAGCATCGCCAATCCCCATCCGGCCACAATGGCCAGCACCGTCGGCCACAGCGGCAGCCGCCGCAACGTTCCGGTGATCAGGGCGCCGATGACCGCGCCGACGCCGAAGGCGCCCCAGATCCATCCCAACAGAGCGGGGTTACCGCCGAGCCGGTCGGCCACGAACACCGGAACAGCCACCTCGATCGGCCCGTAGAGCAGGTTGAACACGAAGCTCAGCGCTAGCAGGCCAATGAGCCCGGGATAGCGGGTGAGGGTCCGTCCGACCCGCCGCAACGGGATCGGCGGCCGACGGCCGACCGTTCCCGCCACCCGGATGCCGGCCGCCATGAAGGCGAGGTACAGATAGCTGGCCGCGTCGAAGGCCAGCACTGCCGCCGGTCCGAACGCAACGGCTACCAGCCCGGCCAGCGGCGGTCCCGCGATGAAGGAGAGCTGTTCCTGACTGGCCACCAGCGAATGCCCGGCCAGCAGGTCCGATGGCGACAGGGACTCGGCGACGAAGGTCTGCCGCCCCGCGATCCCCCAGGCGTGCAACAGCGACGACACGGCGAGCAATGCGATGAAGAGCACGGCGTTGAGCAGGTGCAGCCAGTGCAGTACCGGTATCAGCGTGAACACGATCCCGCGCAGGAGCGAGTCCAGCAGGATCAGGCTCTTGGTTCGCCGCGAGCTCAACCAACGTCCCAGCGTGAACGAGCCAATCGCCGCGGGGAGACTGTAGGCCGCGAAGGCCAGCCCGACCAGGGTCGGCCCGCGGCCCGGAGCGGCCAACTGAAGGGCCAGCAGGGGCACCCCCAGCAGGCTCATTCCGTCGCCGAGAAAGGAAATCAGGAAGCCGGGCTGCATCCGGCCGAAGTCACGGTTGGCGAACAGGCGCGCGTAGCCGGCGGGCAGCAACCCAGTCAACCGTCGCTCGCCGACCATCAAGGATCCACCTCGGCCTCGCTCACCGCGCACCGGAAACCGATCTCCGGGCTTCTGCTGACCAGCAGCTTGCCGGCTCGGCTGACGGTGGTGAGCAGCGCCGGGGGCGAGCTCCACGCGCCGCCGCGAACGCTGACTTCCGCCGACCACTCGCCCCACAGGTCGCCGGACTCCATGGTCCCGAAGCGCGGCTCGAGCGGGAGACCGTCAAGCAATCGGGTCGAAGTCCACTCCCAGACGTTGCCGCACATGTCCCGCAGGCCGAACGGGGACTCGTCTGCCGGATACTGGCCCACGGGTCCGGTCATCGCGGGCAGGGCGTCGACGGGCAGCTCCTCGAGCCGCCGCAGCCAACCGTGGCGGTCCAGGTCGGCGTCGCCGTCGGCCGAGGTCACCGAATGCAGGCCACGAACCTGGTCCGCGCGGAAGTCCTCGCCCCACGGGTAACGGCGGTGGTCGTCGCCGCGCGCGGCCCGTTCCCACTCGTCCTCGGTGGGCAGTCGCTTGCCGCACCACGCGGCATAGGCCACGGCGTCGTACCAGGAGACCCCGGTCACGGGATGATCACCGGCGCAGCGCGGATCGTCCACCGTGGACCGCGAGTGGCGGGTGTCCCTCGGCTCGTCGGGATGACACCACAGATGGCCGTTCTCGCCGACATCGGCGACGAAGGCGTCATACTCATCGTTGGTCACCGGGTGGACGTCCAGGTAGAACCCGTCCACAAAGGTCTCGGCGACCGCGGGCCGGGCGGGATCACCCCAGGCCGACCGCTGGTCGGCGCGGGGCCCCCGGGCCAGTCGCCCGGCGGGAACATGCCGCATCCCGGTCACGGACAACCGGCTCGGCATCCGGTCGGCGGAGAGCGGGACCGGCAGGTCGGCCATCACCGCATCGGCCAACTCGGCGTCGGCCAGTAGTCTGCGCGCCGCCGCCCGGGCCTGCGCGTCGGTCACCGTCACGCAGCCTTCGACGCCCGAGGCGATCAGCTCCGCCGACCGGCCGAACGAGGCCAACAGGGCCTCGAGTGCCGGCGCACCATTCGCGGCGGCGAGGGCGGCCGCGCGTACAGTCTCGTCGGGGTCGCCCAACGTCCAGCCGGTCGCCTCGGCCGACAGCTCCGAACCGAGACGGGCGGCGGCCGTCTGCGCCTGCCGGCGCACTTCGGGCGCGGCGTGCAGCAAACCGACCACCAGGCATTCATCGAGCAGTTGGGGGTCGGTCAGCCGGTCCAGGCAGCCCAGGTAGGCACCGAGCACGGCGTCTCGTTCCGCGGCCCGACCCTCGGTCCAGTAGGCCAGGCGCAGGACCTCGACGGGCACCTCGGCGTGCGGAGTTGCGGAACTGAGACTTGTCATCGCGTGCCCACCTCCGTCTCGACGAACAGATCCGCGAAGCCCTCAGCCGCTTCATGGGTGTATGACGTTCCGGCCGCCGGCTTCTGACCCGCGGCGTAGTACAGGTACAGCGTCGCCCGGCTGGTGTCATCCAGTACCGGGCCGGAGTGATGGAAGATGTTGTTGGCATGGCAGATGACGTCTCCGGCGTCGACCACGACCGGCAGACCGAGCGGATCCAGACGACGCGCCGGGAATCGGTGCGAACCGGGGACGACCACGAGGCAGCCGTTCGCAGCGGTGGCCGCGTCCAGGTAGATACCCACGTTCACCAATGGGGAAACCGGGTGGTCGTGGGGGAAGTCGAGGTGCCAGTCCAGTGCGCTGTACGAGGAACGGCGGCGACGCTTCATCTGCCACACGGCGCCGTCGATGGAGTCCTCGAAACGCCAGGTCGGCCGGCCCAGCAGGCCGGGGCCGAGCGCGTCCAGCCCGCGCTGCTCCACCAGCGCCCGAGTCTTCGGGCTGTACAGCGTGAAGTAGGGCAGCCGGTGCAGGCTCGCCCGGCCGTGTTCGTCGGAGGAGGCGAGAAGAACCTGGTCACGGTGCTCGGCCGGAATATTCCCGGCGAGCGTATCGGCCTCGAGGCGTTCGGCGTCGGCTTTGATGACCTGTACATCGTCGGCGTCGAGCACGCCTCGGTAGACCACAAACCCATGACGTTCGTAAAATGCACGCTGCTCCACCGTGACTGATCCGGAGAACCGGAACCATGGGACGCGCTGCGGGACGTTCATCGGATAACCCCTCGAAACCCGATCTCGTTGTGCCGATCGGTGAACAGATCCTTACCTCGGAAGAACGTCATGAGCTCCTCCGCCATTGAGGTCCAGGCGCCACCGCGGATCACGACGGCCGTCTCCTCGGCGGTGGCCCATTCCGGTCGGGGCCGGCCCGAAATCATCGGCCGCATACGATCACGGGTGAAGTAGTTGGTGTCCGTCCACTCCCAGCAGTTACCGATCAGGTCGAAGACTCCATAACTGCTGACGTTCTTGGGATATGAAGCCACCGGGACTGTGGTCACCTCGGGGGTGGTGTCGTCGAACGTACACAGTGTCTCCCGCCAGCCCTCCAGACTCGCCGCCGGAGCGAAGGCCGCGCCGAACCACCGCAACGCGTCGGGATCGAACTCATCGCCCCATGGGTAACGGGCGCCGTTTTCGCCGCGGGCGGCCTTTTCCCATTCCACCTCGGTCGGCAACCGTTTGCCGTGGTGGGCCAGGTAGGCATAGGCGTCATACCAGTCGACGCCGACGGCGGGATGATCGGGACCGAACCGGGTGTCTTCGATGAGCCCACGCCGATGATGCTTGTCCGGGGGCTCGTCGGGGTGGCAGAGCAGATGCTCGGCCGCCGCCGGGCCTTCGGCCCACTCGTCATACTGGCGGTTGGTCACCGGATACCGGTCGATCAGGAAGTCGGGCAGGTAGCGGGTCTGCCGGGGCACCGCGTCGTCGACGTCGTAGAGCGGATGAACGACGTCATCCATACCGATGCCGATGATGAACTCAGCGGCCGGAATGAGCACCATGTCTTCAGGGACCGGCCTTGGCAGGTTCTCCGGGTCGTAGTCCCAGAACTCGTCAAGCTCAGCTCCCGCCGGCAGCGCTCCGGTGTGGAGGTACTCCTCTTCGGCCGCCAACCTGGCCGCGCGGTCCGCGGCACCGAGGACGTCGGCCATCGCCTTGGCGATGACGGCCGCACCGATACCTACCGGCTTGAGACTGCGGAACAGGGCGGCCTTCGCCGGGCCGGTGATGTGCTCGAGCTCCTCGTACGTTTCGCCGATCCGGTTACGCCCGGCGACCCGCGCGGCCGCGAAACAGACGAAGTCCTCATCGTCGCCGAGCAGCCATACCACCAGCTCACGAGCCGCGGGATGGGCGGTCAAGAGTGGCTCGACACCCTCCACAATCGACCGTCTGATCCCGGCGTTGGGATGGGTCGCCGCCAGCGCGCAGATTTCCTCGACGGCCCGCGGGTGGCGGAGCTCGGCAATCAGCTGTCGCAATTCGGCGCGCTCGCCGTTCGTCAGCGGGTGACGTGGTTTCTGCCACAACTCGACGGCTAAAAAGCGCTCAGTCAGGTTCTCCAGGATCTCCTGATCGGCAAGAAAGCGCTCGACACTCCATCGGTGCATTGAGTTTCACCTCGCTGCCGCATGAGCCTGTGGAGGGCTGAAATGCCCTCCACAGGCATCGAACCTTATCAGGCAGTCCACTTGAAGTGCTTGCCAGCCGGACGAACGGCACCCACACGCAGAGCGCGCAGCACGTTCCACCTACGAACAACCTGCATCAATGACACCTCCCTCCGCAAGAGCTTTGGTAACTGAGACTCCATCGTCATCCACACGATATTCGAATGCAACTTTTTGGATTGCTGCTCGTCCTTCGTGTTCATCCGCGTGTACCGCGAATGCATCCTGGCGCGTGTTCGACTGCGTGAAGCCGCGGTTGTACACGCGTCTGTCCGGGCCGAGGCCGGGCCACACGGGTCAGCGGCGCGCGGCGCCGGACGATTGGCGCGGCGAGAGAAGATCGCTGTCAGGCGCGCGGGGGTGAAGGGTGACTTCGCTGCGGCGCGTACCGCACCGATCTCCTTGGCGCCGTGAGAGAAACGCGCGGACCCAGCCGTCTGCGACCACCGCCATGCTGCGGGCCGCGGAGGGCGCGCTCCGCGACCCGCAACGTCAGTCGCCGTTCTGGTGTCCTTCGCCCCGATGTGCGGCCGGCCCTACGGGGCCGCCAGCGTCTCCAGCGTGTGCACCACCTCGGAGGGCGTCGGCAGCGTGGCGATCTCCGCCGCCAGGGCTTGCGCCTTCTGGGTGTAGCGGGTGCTGGAGAGGATCTCCCGGCAACCCGCGGCGATCACCTCGCCCGGGTCCTCATCGGGCCTTTCCTGCTGCGGCATCACCGTCATGGCAGACCCGAAGCCCGACAGGGCCTGCGCAATGGCATTGCGGTGGTAGTTCTCGGGGAACTCGGGCGGGTTCTCGGGGATGATCAGCTGCGGCACCCCGGCGGCCATGAAGGTCGTGGCGGTGGTACCGCCTCCGTGATGCACCGCCAGATCGCAGGTGGGGGCGACCACGTCCACCGGGATCCAGCCGACACGCGCGTCGCCCAGCTCCGCGCCGAACCTCTCGGCGGCGCCCGGAGACGCCGCGATCAGCACTTCGGCTCCCTCCTGGGAAAGCGATTCCACCAGGTGCGGCATGGACCAGCCAGGGGTACGGAACATGAGGCTGCGGAATCCCGAGGTGATCAGGACGCGGCGGCGGCCTTTGGGGCGGGTGTACATCCAGGACTCGAGGCGGCGCTGGGGATTGCTCGGGATCCAGCGCATCGGTTGCGCCTCGGGGTCGTGCGGCGGCCGCAGCGATGGTGGGGTGGCGTCGATGAACAGGGCGGGACCTGGCAGTTCGGTCAGTCCGAGGCGCTCCAGCTCGGGCTGGAGTTCCTCCTCGGCCCCCGGGTCGATGCCGGTGATCGGGATCGCGAGGTACTCGGCCTGGCGCACGTAGGGAACCTTGAGGTGGGTGGCGAGCAGCCCGGCCGAGTAGCTCATCGAGCTGCCGATGACCAGATCGGGTGGCCAGTCCTCGGCCAGGTCCAGCAGCGCGTCCAGCCCGGCGCAGGCCATCCTGGCGAAGCCCCGGCCCTGGCCGAGCATCTCCTCATCGCCCAGCTTCTTGGGGAATCTCAGTGCCTTTCCCGGGTGGACGGTCTTCATGAAATGCCGGATCGGCTCGGACGTGAAGGAGACCGTAGGCACGCCGATGGCCTCCACGGTCTCCATCCACGGCTCGTGGGCGGCCAGGATGACCTCGTGTCCCGCATTCCGCGCGGCCGTTGCGAGAGGGGCGACGGCATAGAAGGTCGCCTGGCTGCCAGTGGTGACGAACAAGAATTTCATGGCATTCGGATGCTTCCCGTGAGACGGCGGAATTGACGAACCGGAGCCTGAACGCCGCGCCCTGCAGGCGCACGGCACCCGGCTGGATAAAGGCGAGCTTGTGTGTCCAATCGCGGGAGTCCGCGAATGGATACGTCAGAACCGGGCACGTGCCAGCCTAAGGAGGCGATTCTTTGACCGTCAAGAAATCCCTCCGAACACTCCGTCGGCCGGGCCGATGGCGAACCGGTTCGACTGGCGACATCGCGCAGTTGAACACGACCGAGCCGAAGGGGCGCGGGCCGAACCCAGCGCATCACGTCATCGGCCGGGCCCTCGAGCCGACGAGGATCAGTGCGTCCCCGCCGGGGACGGCAAGCTCGAACCACCACGGCAATGCCGAAGGTGCTGGCCGGCCATACGGCTGCCCACCATGTGAGGTGTGGACGGGCCTGAGATGGCTCGGACGCCGCCGGGCGGGCGTTATACGCATCGCCGACGCCCACGGCAGACCAGAACGCGTGGAAGTCCCGGAATCGACATTCGCGCGACTGATCTGCCTTGAAAGCCAATCATCGCTGAATTGACACGGAAAGGGCAAAGGAGGCGCGACCGTGAAAGGAGTAATTCTGGCCGGCGGCCATGGCACTCGGCTGCACCCTACCACGCTCGGTGTTTCGAAACAGGTGCTGCCGGTTTATGACAAACCGATGATCTACTACCCGCTGTCTGTCCTGATGTTCGCGGGAATCACCGAGATCGAAATCATCTCGTCGCCGGAGGACCTGGGAGCATTCCAGCGACTCCTGGGAGACGGCTCGTCGCTCGGTATCTGCCTCACGTATGCGAAGCAGGACAAGCCCAGAGGACTTGCGGATGCGTTCCTGGTTTCGGCCGACCACATCGGAGACGACCCCGTTGCTCTGGTGCTCGGTGACAATATATTTCACGGAGCGGGGTTCGGAACCTTGCTTCAGCGGGTCGCGCAGAACGTCAAGGGCTGTGTCCTCTTTGGCCACCCGGTACGCGACCCGGAACGCTACGGGGTCGGCATGGTGGACGAGCGGGGGAAACTCATTTCCATCGAGGAGAAGCCGGTCAAGGCACGAACGAACATGGCGATCACCGGCCTGTACCTCTATGACAATACAGTGGTGGACATCGCCCGAGGCCTGCAGCCCTCCGAGCGCGGAGAGCTCGAGATAACCGATGTCAACCGGATATACCTGGAACGGGATGAGGCCACGCTGATTCCACTGGGGCGCGGCTTCGTCTGGCTGGACATGGGGACCCACGACGCCCTTATGGAAGCGGGACAGTACGTGCAGGTCCTGGAGCACCGGCAAGGCGTACGGATCGGCTGTCTCGAAGAGATCGCCTGGCGCATGGGATACATAGACCGGGAGACCTGTTACCGTCTCGGCAGTCGGCTGGCGAACTCACCCTACGGCCAGTACATCATGGAAGTGGCCGTGTCCGGCTGAGGTCAAAAGAACGGGGAGTTGCTTCGGGGACGCCGCAGCCGGATCGTGGAGCCGACGTTGAGAAAGAACTATCCACTGCGCCGTCTAAGGGAAAGCGTCCGATGCCATGAAAATCTTGTTCACCGCCGGTGGCACCCAGTCGATCGTCTTTGGCGTCGCCCCTCTCGCCACGGCCGCGCGGAACGCGGGACATGAGATCCTCCTGGTCATCCACGAGCCGGCGACGAAGACGGCGGAGGTCCTCGGGCTTCCCGCGGTCACCATCAAGCCCGAGCCGATCCGCGGTCAGCGCTTCACGGGGGCCTCCGCCCGGCTGGACGCGCTGCAGGGCCTGGCCGAGGACTGGCCACCCGATCTGGTCATCGGTGGCCTCTCCCACGTCCCCGGGGTGCTCGCCACCCGTCTCAAGGTCCCGTACGTGCGCCAGGCCTGGGTTCCGATGGCAGAGAAGGACCGGACGGACAAGGAGGAACTCCAGCCCGACGTGGAGCGCCTGGGGCTGACGGAACTGCCGCCTCCGGCCCTGTTCATCGACGTCACACCGCCGTCTCTTAGGCCGTCGCACGACGCCGACCTGCAGCCTATGCGCTGGATCCCGAACAATCGCCAACGCCCCATTGAGCAGTGGATGTACACCCGACCCATGAGCCGTCGCCGCGTGCTGATCACGTCGGGAACCCGCACCATCTTGCGCGACCCCGCCGACAGCTCCATGCGGCATCTGGTGGACCAGCTGACCCTGGCCGGCGCCGAGGTCCTGATCGCCGCGCCCGAGGGGGCCGACGAGACGTGCATCGCGGACCTGTCCGCGGAGCTGGGCGCACCGCAACTGGGCGATGCCCGCATCGACTGGATCCCGCTGGATGTGGTCGCGCCCACGTGCGATCTGGCCGTGCATCTTGGCGCCGCCGTCACCGCAATGACGTTCATCAACGCCGGCGTACCGCAACTGATCATCCCGGGCAACCGCTACGGGGAGGCCGTTGCGCAGGCGCTGTCCGGCTTCGGTGCCGCCCTGACGGTGACGCCGCAGCAGGAACCCGAACAGGACCCGGCCGAGGTGATCGCAGCCGGCTGCCGGGAGATGCTGTCCAGCCCCGGATATGCCCAACGGGCGCGGGCCCTCGCCACGGAGATATCCACGCTGCCAACGCCCCCCGACGTGATCCACACGTTGGCCACGCTGGCCGCCGCGTGACCTCGCCGACCGCGGTGGGGTGGCGGGGTCACCACGTGGCTTCGCCGCCCCACGCCGTCAAGCCGTCCTGGGGCGCCAATGGGATGGCGCGGGTCGGACACTGCTCATAGGTGGGCAGGAGACCGGCGGCGGCCGCCTTCGCGAGCGAGGGAGCCGCGGCGTCCTTGGCCGAGCGGATCGGCGGCTCCGTCAGTTCCCACGGCAGCGCCAGATCCGGATCGAGTGCGTCGATCTCGATCATCGTGCCCGGTACGTACTCCGCGTCGCAGATGTAGCACATGCAGGTGTCGTCGGCGAGGGCCAGAAACGCGTGGCCGAACCCGTCGGGCAGGTACACCGCCGTACCGGACTCGGGACTCTGGTACGTGAGGTCGTAGTCCCCAAATGTCGGCGAGCCCACCCGGAGGTCGACCACGATGTCCAGCGCGAGCCCCCGTACGCAGGTGATGAACTTCGCCTGACCAGGCGGGACCGTGGTGCCGTGGATTCCCCGGATGGTGTTTCGTCGGGATGTCGAGAAGTTGACCTGACGGACGGTGAGGTCCCAGCCGGTGTTGGCCAGCAGATCGCTGCTCTTCACCGACTCATAGAAGCGGCCCCGCACGTCCATCAGGTGCTCGGGTTCGACCCGGTACGCGCCGGGGACCGTCATCGCCGAGATTCGCATACAGTGCTCCTTCAATCACTCGTTCCAGCGCGAGTGATCACCGGTGGCTCGCGACCGGGCTAGTTCCATTTTCGTCGCGCGGCCCCGGGGAAGCTTCTTTTACATTGCCAGGCGGCCGGCCGGTCCCGGCCGGTCCCAGAACCACGAAAGGGTAGCGGGGCAATGTAAAAGGTGCCGGGAAAAGGGCCCGGGCCATATCGTGGTGCGCGCGCGGCACCCACCCCACCTCGCAGGAATGGTGACAGCACATGTTTCGACCACGGATCTTCGGCTGCGGTGTGTCCTCATGAGAATCCTCGTCACCGGCGGAGCCGGATTCATCGGTTCCCATTATGTGCGAACCATGCTCGACGGTGGATATCGGAACTTCGAGGACGCCCACGTCACCGTCCTGGACTACTTGACCTATGCCGGCAACCGGGAAAACCTCCCTCATTCCCATCCGCGTCTGACCTTCGTACGAGGCAATCTCGTCGACCGGAGACTGTTGCGCCACGTGCTGGACGGTCAGGACGCGGTGGTGCACTTCGCGGCCGAGAGCCATGTGGACCGTTCGATCACGGGTGCCGCCGAATTCGTCCGGACCAACGTGGAAGGCACCCAGGCGTTGCTCGAGGCGTGTTTGGCGACCGGCGTCGAGCGGGTGGTCCATGTCTCGACGGACGAGGTGTACGGATCCATCGAGCACGGCACGTGGACCGAGCAGTCCCCCCTGCTGCCCACGTCCCCCTACGCCGCATCCAAGGCAGCCTCTGATCTCGTGGCCCAGTCCTACTACCGCACCCACCGGCTGGAAGTCTGCATCACCCGCTGCTGCAACAACTACGGCCCGTACCAGCACCCGGAGAAGTTCATCCCGCACGCCATCACCAACCTGCTGGAGGGACGGCCCGTTCCGGTGTACGGAGACGGGCGTCAGGTCCGCGAATGGCTGCACGTGGCCGACCACTGCCAGGCAATTCACCGGGTACTCACCGAGGGCCGGGCGGGTGAGGTCTACAACATCGGCGCCGGCACCGCCGTCCCCAATCTGGCGGTGGCCCGTCGGCTGGCGGAACTGTGCGGAGCGGAGCCAGACATGATCCGCCATGTCGCCGATCGCAAGGCCCATGATCGGCGCTACGCCCTGGACCAGACCAAATTCGAGCGCGAACTCGGCCGGGAGCCGCGTGTCCGGTTCAGCGAGGGTCTGGCGGAGACCGTCGCGTGGTATCAGGACAACCCGCAGTGGTGGAAGCCGATCACGCGGAGCGGTGAGCAACCGTGACCGTCCAGGCACTGCTGAGACCGCGTTCCGGTGCCGGGGTCGCCGAGCGGCTGGCCCGGTCCGCGGCGGCGACCGAAGGCGTCGCCATGGCGACGTCCGAGGTGCCCGAGTGGCTGGCCGCCACCAGGCGGGCCGGCCGGGCCCGGGTACGGCCGATCCCGTTCGCGGAGCTCGACGGCTGGTCGTTTGCGGCGGACACCGGCGACCTGAGACACCGCAGCGGACGGTTCTTCACCATCGAGGGCCTCCACGTCGTCCGGCCGCAGGAGGAGTGGCAACAACCGATCATCGTGCAACCGGAGATCGGCATCCTCGGCATCTTGGCCAAGGAGTTCAACGGGATACTCCACTTCCTGATGCAAGCGAAGATGGAGCCCGGCAATCCCAACCTGGTGCAGCTGTCCCCGACCGTGCAGGCCACCCGTAGCAACTATGCGAAGGCGCACGGAGGGGCGGAGGTGAAGTATCTGGAGTACTTCCTCCAACGCGACCGGGACCGGGTGCTCACCGACGTCCTGCAGTCCGAGCACGGCGCGTGGTTCTATCACAAGCGCAACCGCAACATGATCGTCGAGGCGGACGAGGACGTTCCCGTTCACGACGACTTCCGCTGGTTCACCCTTGGACAGCTGGGCGAGCTGCTTCATCAGGACAACCTGGTGAATATGGACGCGCGCACGGTGCTGGCGAGCGCGCCGATGACGCATCCCGAGCGGCAGGCGCTGTGGTCCGACCCCGATCTGCTGGCGTGGTTCACCGCGGAACGGGCCCGCAACGACGTCAACGCCCGCCGCATTCCCCTGCGCCGGGTGGCCGACTGGCTCCGCGATGACCACTGCATCCACCATGCGGACAACCGGTTCTTCCGGGTGGTGGCGGTCGCCGTGGAGGGGGCCGAGCGTGAGGTCGCCAGCTGGACCCAGCCGCTGTTCGAACCCGTCAGGCCCGGGGTCGTCGCCTTTGCGTACCGCAGCTTCGAGGGCGTGCCCCATGTCCTCGTGGAGGCCCGCGTCGAGGGCGGCTTCCTCGACACCGCCGAGCTCGGGCCGACCGTCCAGTGTGGTCCGACGAACTATGCCGAGCTACCGACGGCGCACCGCCCGCCCTTCCTTGACCTGATGCTGGACGCGCCGGCGAACCGCATCCGCTACGCGGCGGTTCACTCCGAGGAAGGCGGTCGGTTCCTCAACGCCGAGAGCCGTTACCTGATTGTTGAGACCGACGAATCGACGACCCCGACCGAGGCCCGGCCAGGCTTTCAATGGATTACCCCGGGGCAACTGAACTGGTTGGCCGGGCACAGCCGCTACGTCAACGTGCAGGCGCGCACGCTGCTCGCCGTCCTCAACACCCGCGCGGCCGAGATCGACTACGCCGCTGCGTGAGCCGGGCCCGGTGTGCTGGCCGCGCGGTGTGCTGGCCGCGCGGTCAACATGGACCGCACCGCCAGCGGTCGCTCAGCTGCGGACCGTGCCCGGTTCCTGCCTGGTGGAGAGGTTGACCCGGTTCCACAGGTTGACCAGGCCGATGTGGATGACCAACGCGCCGAGTTGCTGTTCGTCGTAGTGCCGGGCGACCTCGCCCCACACCTCGTCCGGCACCGGGTTCTCCTGATCGCTGAGTCGGGTGACCGCCTCGGTCAGCTCCAGCGCGGCGCGCTCGGCATCGGTGAAGCCGGGCGCATCCCGCCAGGCAGCCACCATGATGAGTAGGCGCTCCTCCCTCTCCTCCGCTTTCTCGATATCACGGCCATTGATCTGGCTTACGCGCAGACGGACGAGATCGAGCGTCTGCTGCGGCACTCCGACCTTGCCGATGGCTTTGGTCAGGTCGAGCAGGGGCTGCAGGGCGTCGGGGACGACCAGCGACGGGTTCGTCATCCGGGGTGGCATCGGTCTTCCTCCTGTGGGTGGGAATACGCCCTCGCTGTGATGACACATCACCGCGAGGGACTACGTGACGGTGAAGAGATCCCATGGACACGAGTTGCCGTCAGGATGGTAACCGCGCGTCAATCCCATTACCACGCAACGATCCCGTCCTCCGAGAGCGACGCCCCCGACGGTCCCGCGTCGTCCAGCAGCGCCAACCGGACTGCGATCACGGCTCCCTCGGCGGGAGTCCGGTGCCCCTGATGATTATTGATGTCGGTGGCGACCACTCCGGGAAGGGCCGCGTTGACTTTGATCGGTGTCCCCCGCAGCTCTTTCGCGTACGCGAGCGTGATGGCGTTCAGCGCGGTTTTCGAGGACTGGTACGCGATCAGGTTGAGGTGCGCGAACGGGGAACCCGGATCCGAATTCAGGGCCAGCGACGCGACGTGGCTGGACAGGTTGACGATGCGCCCGGCTTCCGAGCGGCGCAGCAGCGGCAGCATCGCATTGGTCACCGACACCACGCCGAAGACGTTGGTCTCGAAGACCTCCCGCAGGTCGTCGGCGGTGGCCGCACTGGGCGCCCCGGTGAAGCCGCCGACGATACCGGCGTTGTTCACCAGGATGTCCAGCCGGCCGTAGCCCTGCTCGATCTGGGTCGCGGCGTCGGCTACGGAGCGCGCATCCGTTACGTCCAAGGGCACCACCGCCGCCGAAATGCCACGGCCCGCCAGCGTATCGACCGCCTGCTTGCCGCGCACCTCGTCCCGGGCGCCGACGAGGACAACGTTTCCCCGTTCCCCCAGCTGCCGGGCTATCTCGAATCCGATGCCCTTGTTGGCGCCCGTGATCAGCGCGATCTTCCCGACCGGCACGGCTGGAGTCCCTTCTGTCGTAGGAGGCGTATGTCAGGCGCGGCGCAGGAACCGGCCGAGCTTCCACTCAACGTTCAGGCCCAAGGCCGTTCCGGCCGGCCCGCCCATCAGCTCGGGCAGCACCCGCTCGCGCATCAGGTACCGGATGACGCCGTCGCGGAGCCGATCATCGGTGAGCTCCGCCAGGTACTCGGCCTGGTTGGCCGGCACCAGGGCCGTCATCAGGCTCTCCTCGGCGAGCAGCTCGAACGTGCGTCGCTCGAGGGCACCCGAGAACCGCGGCGCCAGGGCGGCCGCGACCGACTCCGCCGTCTGCGGCGTGGGCAGGATCCTCCGGTCGGCTCGCCGCTGGGCCCACTCGCGGTCCGCCCGGCCGGCGGCGATCGCCGCCGCCCGCAGCACCGGTGGCAGCGACTCGAGGTCCGGCGCGTTCAGCGCACCGAGCCAATACTTGCGCAGCAGGCGGTTCGGGTCGTGGAAGAGCACGGAGTACCGCGTCGTGGGAGCGAGGTCGGGTGCGCTGAACGAGAGCCGACCACCGGGGCGCAGGACGTCGCCGATGGACCCGGCGGCGTGCCGCATGGCGACCGGGCTGAGCAGGTGGAAGACCATGTTGGCCATCACCGCGTCCACCTGTTCCCCCGCGGTCACCGCCAGCAGCGGGCGGAAGGTGCTGCCGTGCGTCACGAGCGCGTGGAACCGCGTCCACGCAACCTCCCGCAACAGCTCGAAGCCCTGCGCGAACCATGGGGTAGGCAGATCGACGAGGTGCAACTCGAAACCGGCCCCGCGGTCGGCGAGGCGCTGCTCGACGTTGCGCGCGACGCACGCTTTGCTGAGCTCGATCGAGGCCAGCCCAGAGCCGGCACCGTAGTCGAGCACCCGGATGACGTCGCCCCGGCCGGCGCGTTCGATGCGGGCCTCGATGGCGTCGAGCGTGTCGCGGACCACGATTCCGGTGGCACCCGCCGCCCAGCTCCGCGGATGAGCCAGGTCACCGTTGGTGTACAGCAGCCGGTGCAGCTGCTCGCCGTCGGTCAGGTCGGTGCCGGGCTCGGGCTGCCAGGTGTCGTAGCGGGCGGCGGTGACCGCCGGCGGAGCCGGCTGGGTCGGCAGGAACCGGTTCAGCGAGACCGCCACGAACGGCCGCGCGGACGGATACCGCCGTTCCTGATAGCTGACCGGCTGCAGCCCGGCGAGCGAGCAGCAGCGCATGAATGCGGAGTGCTCGATCGGGTACTGGTGCGAGAGGCCGTGGTAGGCGTCGAAGGCCACCGAGTGCAACTCGCCGAGGTGGCGGCGGGCCACCTCGGGCGCGACGCAGTGCGCCTCGAGGATGACCAGACCATGGTTGCGCACGTGTGGCGTCCACCGTCGCAGGTGAGCCACCAGGTCCGACTCGACCTCCGCCGCGCTCAGCGGGCGGCCGTCAGGCGCTACGTAGGCTCCGCTGGCCCAGCCGGGAACCTCCTCGCTCACGAAGTCGCCGCGGTGCACGCGGTCGTGGTCGATGAAGGAGCGGATGTGCAGGCCGTCGGCCATGGCCAGACCGTGCCCAGCCAGTTCAGCTCGCAGGGCGTCCGGATCGGTGATGTCGCCCACCAGCAGTAACGGGTCCTGGACACCGGCGTCCTTGAGCACACCACGTGCGTAGTCCAGCGCTACCGGGCTGGCGTCGATGCCGACATAGCGGATGGCATCGCCGAACATCCCGTACAGATGGGCGAGCCAGCTGCCGTCGCCGCAGCCCACGTCCGCGATGAACTCCGGTCGCGGCGCCCGGCTGAAGATTTCGCGGAAGACAGGGTCCGCGTCCGCGAAGTAACGCCGATGCGCGGCCGCGCTCGCTTGGACGTTGAGCTCGCGCTGGCAATGCCATTCATCGCCGCCGGGGCTGACGACAAGCTCGCCGCGGCACAGCTGTTCCAGCCTTGCCAGCATCGGCAGATACGACCCGACGAGTCCAAAGTGGTCCACGAACGCGAGGTTGGCCCAGCCGCGCTCGGACCACCGGCCGGACCGGTCGAGCCAGCCGAGCAGGATCAGCAGCTTCGCGATGTCGCCATCGGGCCGGTGCAGGCGCCCCGTCCCGCGCAGGGACAGCAACGCCGGGACGGCCAGCGCCCCGTCCAGGTGCGCCGTGACGAGGTGGTCCGGATCGGCAGTCGCTCGCCACCGCTCGTGGGCGTCGATCTCGCCGGCGAACGCGGCCCGCGTCGACGCGTCCCAGGGCGAGGACCAGGAGTCTGGGGTGTTGCCGGTGAACCGGGAGAGGAACCGCCCGATGGTCACATACCGCTCGCGGTGCCGCATGGCGGACCGGCCGGCCGCGGTCCAAGTCCGATAGGGCGTCTCGTCGATCCAGCCGGTACTGGCCAGGCAGCGCCACGCGACCCGCAGGTACCCGGTGTCGGGCAGGTCGGGCGCGCCGCTGGGATCGTCGAGGAGCCCGAGCGAAGCGAGAGCCCGCACCGACGCGGCGAGCATCACGCCGTCCTGGTAGGCGAACGCGGTACGCCGCGACGCCGCGCGGCTGGCCTCGCCGGCGCTGCCTGGTAGCGGGGTCGCTGCTGCCGCGGTCACTGCGGCTGTGCTCACTGCTGCCGCGGTCACTCCCGCTGCACTCACTCCCGCTGCGCTCACGGCCGCCGTGGTCAATGCCGGTTCAAACATGGCTCGCCTCGTCGCGGTCCGGGCCGAGCCGCCGGCGGCCCGCGGCCCGCTGCCACGGGTCTGGCAACCGGCCCCGGCCGGGACGGGCCCAGCGTCGGCCCGCCCACCCGCGCCGCTTCGTCTTATCAGAAAGCGCATTGCCCGGGGCGTCCGGCGACCAGCTTTCAACTACCACATTGCCGATGCGGGCAATGACAGACCGCATGGCGATCCTTCCACTTTCACGTCTACCGCAAGGCTCTTGCGTTCATAGTGGAGGGCCACATAGCCTGCCGACATCTTCGGACTTGCTGTGGACACTGAGGGTTCAACCGCGCGGGCCCCGCAGTCGAACAAGGCGAGCCGGCACCCGTGCACTGTCACAGTGCACCCCGTACACGACGATCTGTAGTTTGACGCTGGCGATTCTCTCGCCACCGCGCGGAGGGCCGGGCAATGAAGACTGGCGTAATTGTTGTCGGCGCCGGACCGGTCGGTTTGATGCTGGCCAGCGAACTCCACCTGGGCGGGGCGGAGGTCACCGTCTATGACAGGCTGACCGCGCCGACCGGGGAATCCCGCGCTCTCGGCTTCAACCGTCGAGCCGCCGAATCGCTGGGCCAGCGCGGGCTGCTTGCCCGGCTGGGCGAGCTCCGGTGGGGCCCGATGGGGCACTTCGGCGGCGTCCGCTTCGACCTCGGCATGCTGGACGAGGACCACAGCGGCGTGCTCGGCCTGTCGCAGGCCAGGACCGAGGAGATGCTCGAGGGCTGGTTGGCCGAACTCGGGATCCCGGTGCGACGCGGATTCGCGGTGACCGGCGTGCGCGAGACGCCAGCTGGCGTCGTCGTGGCATTTGATGGCCCGCAGGGCGGCGGCGAGGACACCGCCGCATACGTGGTCGGCTGCGACGGTGCCCAGAGCACCATCCGCAAGCTGGCCGGCATCGACACGCTCGGTTCGAAGGCCACGCGGGGCATGTACACGGCGGAGCTAGCCGGAGTTGCGTTGCGTCCGCGGCCGATCGGCGAACGCATTCCCGGCGGCAACATGGTGGTGTGCACCCCGCTGGGCGAGGGCGGCCACTACCGCATTGTGATCCACGACAGCAGCCTGCCTGCTTGTCCGGACCCCGACGCACTGACGTTCCCGCAGGTCGCCGATGCGTGGCAACGGCTCACCGGTGAATCCATCCACGACGCGCGCGCGGGGTGGTTATGGGCCTGTGGCAACGCGGCCAGACTCGCCGCCGAGTACCGGCGCGGGCGGGTGTTCCTGGCCGGCGATGCCGCGCACGATCTCCCCCCGCTGGCCGCTTGGGGGCTCAGCGCCGGTCTGCAGGACGCGGTGAACCTCGGCTGGAAGCTGGCGGCGACCATCAAGGGCTGGGCCCCCGAAGGCTTGCTCGACACCTACCACGCCGAACGCCACCCGATCGGCCAACAGCTGATCCGCAACGCGCAGGCGGCGTCGATGCTGTACCTCAGCGACGCTGACCTGGATCCGATGCGCAGTGTGCTCACCGAGTTGATGGCGTACCGGGAGGCGGCCGAGCACCTCGCCGGGATCGTGAGCGGGTTGGGGATCCGCTACCACATGGGCCCGGGCGAGCACCCGCTGCTGGGCCTACGGATGCCACCCGACCGCGAGCTGACGCTGCCCAATGGCAGCCGCACCCGCATCGGCGACCTGCTGCGCCCCGCCCGCGGCGTGCTCATCACCACCAACCACTCCCGCGACACCCGGCAACTCGCCGACGGCTGGGCCGACCGGATCGACACCATCGCCGGCACCTGGACCGGCCCCGACCCCGCACTCGACGCCGTACTGATCCGACCCGACGGCTACGTCGCCTGGACATCCCCCGGCAGCGACAGCCACCTCACCGCCGCACTCGGCCGCTGGTTCGGCACCGCCCGCACCCCGGTCACCACCGTCGCCGCCGGTACCACGGTCGCCGCCCGCACCGTCACCTGACCGCCGGCCAGCCGTGCCAGCGGATCGACCTCATAGGAGCGTACGAATGACAAAGGACGTGATCGTCGTCGGCGCGGGTCCGGTCGGGCTGATGACGGCGGGCGAACTCCGCCTCGGCGGCGTCGACGTCGTCGTCTACGAGACGCTGCTCACCCCGCCACGGGAGTCGCGCGGTGCCAGCTTCACCAGGCGCGCGGCCGAGTGCTTCGATCAGCGGGGGTTGCTCGGCCGCCTGGGCGAGACGGAACCGGCGGACAGCCACTTCGGCGGGGTGCCGATCGACCTCGGCCGGTTCTCCGAAGACCACTTCGGTGCCAGGGGCGTCTCCCAGTTCCGTACCGAGCGGATGCTCGAAGGCTGGGCGACCGAGCTCGGAGTGGTGTTGCGGCGCGGATATGAGGTGACCGACTTCCGCGCGACACCGGGCGGCGTGGTGGTGGCCTACAACGGCCCGAAGGGCCGCGGCGTGGACACCGCCAGGTTTCTGGTCGGGTGCGACGGTGGCCGGAGCACCATCCGAAAGCTGGCCGGCATCGACTTCCCGGGATCGGAGCCCACGCGCGGGTTCTATACGGCCGATGTCAGCGGGATCGACACCCGTCGCCGGCGCATTGGCGAGGACCTGCCTGACGGCAGCATGGTCATGGCGATGGACCTGGAAAACGGGGTCACCCGGGTAGTCGTGCATGAGAAGGGCATGCCGCCACGGGACCGGGACTCGCTGAAGTACACCGACCTGGCCGACGCGTGGCAGCGGCTCACCGGCGAATCCATCCACCACGGGCAGTGCCG
This sequence comes from uncultured Actinomycetota bacterium, assembly GCA_963753485.1. Taxonomy (GTDB): domain Bacteria; phylum Actinomycetota; class Actinomycetes; order Mycobacteriales; family Micromonosporaceae; genus CAWDLX01. The sequence goes on from CAVWCL010000004.1 coordinate 87,494, forward strand.
CTGGCTGAGCTGCTTCACCGACGCCTCCCGGGTCGCCGCCGAGTACCGGCGCGGCCGGGTGTTCCTGGCCGGCGACGCCACGCATGTGCAGCCGCCGGCCATGGCGCAAGGACTGAGCGTGGGCGTGCAGGACGCGGTGAACCTCGGCTGGAAGCTGGCGGCGACCATCAACGGCTGGGCCCCCGAGGGCTTGCTCGACACCTACCACGCCGAACGCCACCCGATCGGCCAGCAACTGGCGCGCAACGCCCGCGCCGCAATCGAACTGCGGCTGAACGGCGAGGAGATGGATCCAATCCGCAGTGTGCTGACCGAGCTGATGGCGTACCAGGATGCGGCCGAGCACCTCGCCGCGATGCTGAGCGGTCTGGGCATCCGCTACCACATGGGTCCGGGCGAGCACCCGCTGCTGGGCCGGCGCATGCCACCCGACCGCGAGCTGACCCGCCCCGACCGCAGCCGCACCCGCATCGCCGACCTGCTGCGCCCCGCCCGCGGCGTGCTCATCACCACCAACCACTCCCGCGACACCCGGCAAGTCGCCGACGGTTGGGCCGACCGGATCGACATCATCACTGCCACCTGGACCACCGGCACGGGGGCTGGCACCGACATCGCGCCCGACGCCGTACTGATCCGACCCGACGGCTACGTCGCCTGGACATCCCCCGGCAGCGACAGCCACCTCACCGACGCACTCGGCCACTGGTTCGGCACCGCCCGCACTCCCGTCGCCACCCGCACCGTCGCTACCCGTACCCCGATCACCGCTGGCACGACCGCCGCTCGCACCACCGTCACCGCACAGCCAGCCTAGAGCACGTGCACCCGCCCTCGACTGCGGCTAAAGGCGCCCCTGCCACTCTCGGCCGTATGGCAGCCGAGAGGGGGCAAACGAATGGCTCATGACGTGATCAGCGACGGATTCGATCTGAAGAACTTCGAGAAACTGCCGGCCCGCGAGGTGCCGGTAAGCGCGTTGTCACCCGGGCTGTACCTGCGTCAGGGTGGTACCAACGCCGCCCATGTCCAACTGCTCATCGACGCGGCGGGCTCCTCGACGCTCCCACCGATCCTGGTACAGGAGGACGGTCGGCGGGTCATCGACGGGTTGCACCGGCTGGAGGTCGCCAAGCTCTGCGGCGACCACATCATCCAGGCACGCTTTCTCGACTGCACGGACTCCGAAGCGCTCGTCCTGGCGATGAAGGCCAACAGTGCGCACGGACTTCCGTTGTCGAAGGCCGACCGTGTCTCCGGCGCCAAACGCGTGCTGACCGAACATCCCGACTGGTCCGATCGCGCCATCGCCGGCATCACCGGGCTCAGCGCGAAAACGATCGCGTCGCTGCGCAGCCGGTCGGGCAACGCGGCGCAGCTGGCTGGCAAACGCCTCGGACGCGACGGGATCAGGCGCCCGGTGGCCGCCGGTGAGGGCAGGCTTCGCGCCGCCGAGTACATCAGCGCTCATCCGAACGCTCCGCTCCGACAGGTCGCCCGGGAAACCGACGTGTCACTCGGCACCGTGCACGACGTGAGCGCGCGGCTTCGCCGGGGGGTCAGCCCGGAGCAGAACGGGCACCGGGTAACTGCGGTCCGGCTGGCCGTGCACCCGGCCAACGGAGTTGTGCACCCGGCCAACGGGGTCGTACACCTCGCCGACGGGGTCGTGCACTCGACCAACGGGACCGTGCACCCGGTCAATGGGACCGCGCCCCCCAACGGAGTCGGGCATCCGGTCAACGGGACCGCGCCCCCCAACGGAGTCGGGCATCCGGTCAACGGGACCGCGCACCCAGTCAACGGAGATGCGGTCACCGTGGCGCCCAGCGCCAGCGGTCCGCCGCTGCGGCGCAAGAACTACGCCGACGCTCCGCTCACCTGGGCCAGAGTCGCGGCCAACGTGGCCAACGACCCGACCATCCGCTACACCGACAGCGGCAAAGAGTTCTACCGGTGGATGGCCTCGCATGGAACCCACACGGACGGGTGGCGGGACTTCGTCAACGCTATCCCCGCGCATTGGCTCAGCGTCATGGCTCCGATAGCCGACAGCATCAGCAAGGAGTGGGGCCTGTTCGCCGAGCGGCTCAGGTGCCGCCAAGATGGGGTGCGGTAAGCACCCAGAGCATGCGGGGAAACGTCCCTTGTGGATGTTTCCCCGCTTTGCTCAAGACGGCGATCCTACCCGCGCCGACGTCGCGATCCGGCGATTGCCGTCGGCCGCCCGGCGCTCATTGGCCATCGCCGTGCGCCCAGCGGCCGTCACCGGGCGCGTCGCGGTCGTCGTGCGCGGGGCGGCCGGCGCCGAGCGCGGACTGATGGCCGGACACCCGGCGTCCGCCGCGAGGGTGGGAGCGGGTTCGAGGTCGGGCAGCGCGAGCAGGATCGGCGGGTCGGCCAGCCGACCGTGGCGCAGGCGCACCGCGACGCTGGTGACGCTGTCCGCGGTTACCGTCACCGCGGCGTGGCCGCCGACGAGCGAGGTCCGGTAGGCCAACGGATCGGGTCCAACGCCGTCGGCCACTCCCACCGCGTGCACGAACCAGGTGCCTTCGGGCACGTCCGGCAGGTAGTAGCAGGACGGGCGGCCGCCGGGTACGTCGACGAGGACGGCGGCGGCCGACGGGTGCTGGACGATAGGGGTCCGCAAGGCAGCCACGTACACGCGTGCGTTCCCGTAGCCTTCCGGCAGGCTGATGGTCCCGGCGACCGCGCCGAACCCGGTGCACGGATTCGGTTGCGGGCCAGGCAAGCCGAACCCCCCGGACCGCGACAGGCGGCGGAACCGGCCAGGAGAGACGCCGACGACCGTCGTAAAGTAGTTGGTGAACGAGCCCAGGCTGTGATACCCGACCGCGCACGAAATGTCAGTTGCGCTCATCGACGTGTTCAGGAGCAGGCGCTTGGCCTGGTGAATGCGCACCGCGGCGAGGAATCGGCCAGGAGTGATTCCAGTCGCGTCCCTGAACAGGCGAGCGAAATAGAAGCGGCTGAGCAGAGCACTTTGCGCGATCTGTGTGAGAGACAGCGGCTCACTGTAGCGCTCCCAGATGCACTCGATCGCCCTTTCAACTGCTTTATCCATATGCACCTCACTGTGTCCTTCCCAGCCATCAGCCTGGCCCTCGGCCGTCGCGGCTAGCTCGAGCAGCGCTAGTCGCCTGACGGGAGGGCAAGCTACGAGATGGACGCGTCCGGGGATTGGCGCACCCTGGGAGGCGTGCACGACATTCATGTCGCAAGTTCGATTGCCGTCGGCCGGCCGGTCCAGCCCGAGCCTCGGTCAGGGTCGGCTGCCCTCGACCACCACCGTGTGTTCCCGCCATCGGCGCCAGAAACCTTTCAGCACGCCACGCCGACCAGGGACCACGTCCGCCGGCTGTTGGAGATCCGCAAGCGGGCGATCCAAGGGGACGAGCTGGCCACGGCGCGCCAACACGCCAAGGGAAAGCTGACTGCCAGGCAGCGGCTCGAGCACCTGCTTGACACCGGTTCCTTCACCGAGCTCGACCTGTTCCGGCGCCGGGCGACCGGCCCGACGCCCGAAGGGCCCTTCACCGACGGGGTCGTGACCGGCGCCGGTACCGTGCATGGCCGCCGGGTCTTCGCCTACGCGCAGGACTTCCGCATCTTCGGCGGTTCGCTCGGCGAGGTGCACGCAGCGAAGATCCACAAGGTCATGGATCTCGCCCTCGCCGCCGGGGCTCCGCTCGTCGCGATCAACGACAGCGGCGGGGCGCGGATCCAGGAGGGCGTCACCGCGCTCGCCGGTTACGGCGGGATCTTCCGTCGCAACGTGCGCGCCTCCGGCGTGATTCCGCAGATCAGCGTCGTGCTGGGACCCTGCGCCGGCGGTGCCGCCTATTCACCGGCGCTGACCGATTTCACCTTCATGGTGCGTGACACCTCGCACATGTTCATCACCGGACCGGACGTCATCAAGACCGTGACGGGCGAGTCGGTCACGCATGAGCAGCTGGGCGGCGCCCACGTGCACGCGGGCACTGGGGTGGCGACGTTCATCTACGACGACGAGGCGGCTTGCCTGGACGACGTGCGCTACCTCATCTCGCTGCTGCCGTCCAACAACCACGACCTGCCCCCGCTGTGCCAGACAAGCGATCCGCCGGACCGGCGCTGCCCCCGCCTCGCCGACATCGTGCCAGCCAACCCGAAGGTCCCGTACGACATCCGCGATGTGGTCGCTGAGATCGCCGACCACGGCGAGTTCATGGAGGTCCACCAACACTGGGCCCGCAACATCGTGTGCGCGCTCGCCCGCCTGGGTGGTCGCACGGTCGGGATCCTGGCCAACCAGCCGGTCGTCCGGGCCGGCGTCCTCGACATCGACACCTCTCAGAAGGGTGCCAGGTTCGTGCAGATGTGCGACGCCTTCAGCATCCCCTTGGTCACGCTCGTTGACGTACCAGGCTTCCTGCCCGGCGTGGACCAGGAGCATCACGGGATCATCAGGCACGGAGCCAAGCTGCTCTACGCATACTGCGACGCCACCGTCCCCCGGGTGCAGGTGATCCTTCGCAAGGCGTACGGCGGCGCGTACATCGTGATGGATTCGCGGTCCATCGGAGCGGACCTATCCTTCGCCTGGCCGACCAACGAGATCGCCGTGATGGGCGCCGAAGCCGCCGTCGGTGTGATCTACCGCAAGGAGCTGGCCGCCGCCACCTTCCCCGACGAGCTCAGGTCGCAGCTCATTGCCGAGTACGCCGAAGAACTCATGCACCCGTACTACGCGTCGGAGAGAGGCCTGGTCGACGACGTGATCGATCCCGCAGACACGCGCTTCATGATCATTCGCGCACTCGACCTGCTCAGCGAGAAGCGACCGGAGCTGATGCCGCGCAAACACGGGAATCCCCCGACGTAGCACGCTCACGCCGCGAGTGCCGGATCGCCCGACAGGATGGCCGCCTGCAAGCGCTGCAGTCTCGGACAGGGCTCGACCCCCAGCTCACGGTTCAGCTCGGACCGGAGCCGGTTGAATGCCTGCAGCGAGCGTCCGACGTGCCCCGCGCGATACAGGGCGGTCATCAGGAATGCGCAGAGGTTCTCGTTCATCGGGTTCCTGGCCGCCACGAGCGTCAGTTCGCCCAGCAGGTCGGCATGGCGTCCCAGGGCCAGGTCGGCTTCGATCCGCCGCTCCAGCGCACCGAGCCGGTACTCCTCCAGCGACGCCGCCTCGATTTCGAGCACCCGACCCATCCGGACATCGACCAGAGCCGGTCCGCGCCAGAGCCGCAACGCGTCGCTGAGCTCCTCCGAAGCGAGGCGGTGATCGCCTGCCTCGGCGGCCGCGCGACCGGCCCGCGCACGACGGTCGAATACATCGACATCCGTTTGGCAGGCGTCGTCCTCGAGCAGGTAACCGTAGTGGCGGGTGCTGAGCATCTGCCGTGCGCCCGCGTGGCCGGAGTTAGCTGCGGCCAACGCGTTTCGTAGCTGGAAGATGTATGTCTGCAACGTGGTGGCGTAGCTGCGCGGCGGGCAGTCTCCCCACAGTTCCTCGATGAGCGTCGGTACGGTGACGACCCGGCCCGCGTTCAACGCGAGCAGAGCCAGGACTTGACGTTGCTTTGGTGCGCTCGTCGTCACCGGCCTCTGGTTGATGCGAAGGGACAGCGGGCCAAGCAGTCCGATGCTCAGCGGCCTGGGATCCCGGTTCATGCCGTCTCCTCAAAACCCTTGTGTCCAGGCGGGTCTCGTCCTAGAGAGCATGCTCCAGGTTCCCTCTTTCACCAAGCTCGTGTGCATCGGCGACAGCTGATGTTGCCAACTCGCGCAGAAACTGCGTTGGGGCGACGGTCCGAGGTCGGTGACTGTCCACTCTGGACAGTTGGCCGGGTCGCGCCCGACAACCGGCGGGGCCATCCTGGCGCCGGGTCGCGTCGCTGGGGCCGGGCGGCGAGACCCCGCGGCGGCGCGTGGTGGTCCGGCCCGGATATGCGGCCGGGCCGCCTGGTGCCACAAACCTGAGGGTACGACCGAGCCAGCGGTACGACTGATCCGGTACCACCGAACGGCCGAAAGACCTGGCCGACCGGAGCGACTGACCGACCGGTTCGACCGAGCCGACCCTGACCGACCGGCGGTGGGGGTCGGCGGGCCCGGCAGGGCGCGGTGAGGCTCGCCGGATGCTTGCCCTTGCAAGCGCATCAACGGTCGTTACGCAATGATATCGGGCGGCCTGACCCGTGACTCAGCCGGCCGCCGGTCACGGCCGACCGCAAACCCTTTGTGGGTGCCCTTCCAGCGGCAGCGACGCTCGTTGCCCACAGCGAACGAGCGACTGCCGTTGGAGTCGGTCAATTACCCCGACCAGGCCCGATTTTGAGTCCAGTGTGGAAAATGTCCGAGGAAGTGGATCATCAGCCGTCGATAGGAAAGGAACCGGCTGCGCCGTACCATCGAGCCTAGATTCGACATGCGGACGTGGCCAGAGGTTGACATGGGCGAGATTGCCTTCCGCGCGCTCGGTCCGCTCGATGTCAGCGTGGCCGGCCGGCGTATTGCCGTCGATGCCCCCCGCCAGCAGGTGATCCTGTCCATGCTGCTGCTCAGTCATGGCCGAACGGTGCCGGTGGACCAGCTCATCGACGCGGTGTGGCCGGACGATCCGCCGACGACCGCTCGCAGCCAGGTTCAGATCTGCATCTCTGCGCTGCGTCGCGTCCTGGGCAGCTCCCGGGTCCTGACCCACCCTGGCGGTTACTCGCTGCGGGCCGACGACAACGAGGTCGACCTGATCCGGTTCGACCGCCGCCTCGCCGCCGGCCGGGCGGCCGTCGCGTCCGGGCAACCAGAGGAGGCCGTACACAACCTGCGCTCGGCGCTCGCCCTGTGGCGAGGGTCAGCCCTGGCCGGGATCCCCGGCCGGACCATCGAGGCGGCCGCGGCCCGCCTGGCGGAACTGCGATTGACCGTCATCGAGGAGCTGGTCGAGGTCGAACTGGAGCTGGGCCGCCACCGCGAGCTGACCAGCGAGCTGGTGGGCCTCGTGGGCGACCATCCGCTGCGGGAACGACTGCGCGGCTACCTGATGGTCGCGCTGTACCGGTGCGGCCGGCAGGCCGAGGCGCTCGATGCGTACCGGGCCGCCCGCCGCGAATTCATCGAGGAGCTCGGCCTGGAGCCCGGTGAGCCACTGCGCCAGCTCGAGCAGGCGATCCTGGCCCGCGACGCCGGCCTGGACCTGGGCCAGCCGGAGCAGCGGGGAGTGGGACGGGCGGCCGCAGGCCGGCGTACCGGCGACAACGGCAGAATGCCGACCGATGCTGACTGCCCCCAGCAGCTACCGGCAGACATTGGCGATTTCACCGGACCACCCGACCGGGTCGAGCGGCTGGTGTCCAAGATTCTCGGCGATCCGGGGCAACCGGCGGCGTCGGCCCCGGTCCTCGTGCCCATCTGCGCCATCACCGGGCTCGGCGGCGTCGGCAAGACCACACTCGCGGTGCGGACGGCCCACCTGGTCCGGCACGCTTTCCCCGATGGTCAGCTGTTCGCCAGCCTGCGCGGCTCGCAGGCTCGGCCGACGAGCCTTGACGAGATCCTCGGCCGGTTCCTGCGGGCGCTCGGGGTTCCCCCGACTGGTATCGGCACCGGGGTGGACGAGCGGGCCGAGACCTACCGCAGTCGCCTGGCCGGCCGCCGGGTACTGGTGGTGCTGGACGACGCCCGCGACGAGGGCCAGGTGATGCCGCTGCTGCCGGGCTCGCCCGGGTGTGCGGTCATCATCACCAGCCGGTTCCGGCTGGGCGCCCTGCCCGGCGTACGGGCGACCGAGGTGGATGTGCTGGCCCCGGAGCACGCGATCGCGCTGCTGACCGACATCGTCGGCCCGGCCCGGGCCGGGGCCGAGCCGGCCGCAGTCGCCGAACTCGCCGTGCTCTGCGGCGGGCTGCCGCTGGCCTTACGCATCGTCGGGGCGCGCATGGCCGCGCGCCCGCATTGGCGGCTGGACCGGATGGTCGAGCGGCTCACCGACGAGCGCATCCGGCTCGACGAGTTGGCCTACGGGGAGCTGGGCGTTCGGGCCACCCTGTCGATCACGTACGAGGGCCTCTCCACCCAGGCCCGGCGGCTCTTCCGCCTCCTCGGCGTGGTGGACGCGCCGCACTTCGCGGCCTGGACCGCGATCGTGCTGATGGGCGCCGGCCCGGAGGTCGTCGGCGGGCTCATTGACGAGCTGGTCGACGTGCGGCTGCTGGAGATCGAGTCGGATGGCGGCGACACGCTGCACTACCGTTTCCATGATCTGGTACGCGTCTTCGCCCGGGAACTGCTGCACGTACAGGAACCCGCGGCCGACGCCATGAGCGCCCTGGTCCGGCTGCTCGGCGGATACCTCACCCTGGTCGAGGAGGCGCACCGGCGGATATACGGCGGGGACTATACGGTGCTGCACGGGGCCGGGCCGCGCTGGCAACCCGACGAGCGGTACCGCGACGAGCTGCTGCGCGATCCGCTGGCCTGGTTCGAGGACGAACGACCGGCGCTACTCGCCGCGATCCGGCAGGCCGCCGAGGCCGACCTGGACGAGCTGTGCTGGGACCTCGCGGTCACCGCAGTGACCCTGTTCGAGGCCCGCGGCTACTACGACGACTGGCGGGCTTCGCACGAGGTGGCCCTGGCGGCCACCCGCCGGGCCGGCAACTTGCGCGGCGAGGCGGCCACCCTGTGCTCACTCGGCTCGCTCGGCACCGCGCTGCGCGGGGACGACGACCATTACCTGCTGCGCCGGGCGCTGCACCTGTTCGAGCGGCTCGGCGAGCAGTTGGGCACCGCGCTGGCGTTGCGCAACCTGGCCAACTTCGACCTGATGCAGGGCCGGTTCGACGAGGCGGTGACCGGCTACGAGCGCGCCCTGGTCGGCTTCCGGCAGGTCGCCGACCGGGTCGGCGAGGCGCACGTGCTGGGCAGTCTGGCCCAGGTCTATCTCGATCGCGGCGAGCTGTCCCGGGCCGAGACGCTGCTGCACGAGTCCCTGGACGCGTCGGCCGAGGTGGGCAACGCCCGCGTCGCCACCCAGACTCTGCACCGCCTGGGTGATCTGCTGTTACGGCAGGGCCGGCTGACCGAGGCCGATGCGGCGTTCCGCGAGGTGCTGGCCGCCGCCAGGCGCTCCGGCGACCGGGTCGGCCAGGTCTACGCGCTGACCGGGATGGGCAACGTGTTCACCGCGCTGCGGGGGTTCGGGGTGGCCGAGGAGCTGCTGACCGAGGCGTACGAGCTCTGCCGCGAGGTGGGCGGCCGGCAGGCCCAGGCTCGGGTACTGCTGGCGCTGGGGCGCCTGAGCACTGGCAAACGCGACCTCGCCAGGGCCGAGGATTACCTCACCCAAGCCGCGGCGGCCTTCGCGGCGCAGCAGGCCACGGTGTGGCAGGCGCGCGCCCTGGATGCACTGGGCGAGGTGCACGCGCTGTCCGGGAGCCTGCCGGCGGCGGTGGCCGCGTGGACCGAGGCCAACGGACTGGCCGGCACGCCACCCGCGGAGACTGCGCAGCTGGAGCTTGCGGCCACAGACGTTTCCGTCACACCCGGTTCCGTCTCCGACCGTGCGGTCACGGACCTCGAGGTCATAGACCTTTCGGTGATAGACCTTCCGGCCGCAAACCTTCCGGCGGCAGACCTTCCGGCGGCAGACCTTCCGGCCGCAGACCTTTGAGCGCACGCCTTCCTGCGGGCCTTGAGCCCAGGCTCTGAGCGCAGGCTTGAGCACAGGCCGCTGAGCACAGGCCGCTGAGCACAGGCCTCTGAGCACAGGCCTCTGAGCGCAGGCCGCTGAGCACAGGCCTCTGAGCGCACTGGACCCAAGAAACGGACCGGGCGAGGGGGAAAGTCTCCCCTCGCACCGGTCCGCGGCGCGACATCCGTCCGGAGGCGCCGGCTAGGTCACGGGTCCCACGGCGTGTCGTCCGTGTGCGCTAGCGCCGGGGCCGCCCCGCCCACCGCCGTTGTCGCGGCCGCCCGACTCGCCGCCGCCATGGCTGTGGCCTTGGCCGTCGCATCGCCCATCGCGGCGTTCCCGATGACCGGTGCCGCCAGAGCCAGGGAGATCAGCGTCGCTGCGACGAGCCGCCTGCTGCCGTTGTGCTTCCGATACATGATGTCACGTCCTTCGATCGACTTCGGCTTGGCTGCGCCGACGCTATGGACGTCGACCATCGACCCGACTTCATTCCGCAATCGCCTCGCGATAGCCCGACGACAGCGCCTCGATAGGCGCGTCGCGAAACGTGGAGGGGCATCGACGGGGGCCGTCTGAGGGAGAAAAGCGTGATGTACGACCGAACTCGCCGCGGGCGGCCGGCCCCGGGCTGGCTCCCGGACGCGCCGTCCCCGCAGGCCAGGGCGCTGTTGTTCTGCCTGCCCTATCCCGGGTTCGGAGCGAGCATGTACCGGCGCTGGCCCGGTGCCGCCGGCGATGTCGAGATCTGCCCGGTGCAACTGCCTGCCCGGGAGAACCGCTCCCGCGAGTCGCTGCCGCCCACCTACGCGGAGATCGCCAAGGCGCTGACCGACGCGCTGGAACCGTACCTGGACCGCCCGTTCGGGTTCTTCGGTCACGGCGCCGCCGCGCTCCTCGGCTACGAGGCGGCGGTACGGCTGAGCGGTCCGCACGGGCCAACCCCGTGCCGGCTCTGCGTCTCCGCCCAGCCCGCGCCCCACCACGGCCCACACGACCGGCTCTCCCGGCTGACCAATCGCGACCTCATCGCCCAGATGGGGCGGCTGGTCAAGCGGGCGTACGGGGACCAGTCGCGCGCGGCGTTGGAGGCCTGCCTGCGTACTCTCCCGGCCGACATCGCTGTGCTGCAGCGGTACCGGCCGATCGCCCCGGTCGAGATCGCCTGTCCGATCACCGCGATCGGCTGGGACCGCGACGACCAGGTGGACGCGGCGTTGATGCGCGGCTGGTCCGAGTGCGGGCCGACCACCTTCGCGCTGCTCGAGGGCGGCCACGACAGCGTCTTCGACCCGCCCGTCGCGCTCATCGACCTGCTGGTCGCCGGCCTGGAACCAGGCGCACCGATCTACCAGCCCCGTACCCAATGACACTGCTCTCACCTGGGGGAACCATGCGGTTTCACGTGCTCGGTCCGCTCGAGGCCGTCGGCGACCTTGGACCCGTCCCGATCAGCGGACCCCGCCGGCGCACGCTGCTGGCGATCCTGCTCATGGACCCCGGCCGGATCGTCACGCTGTCCGCGCTGGTCGACGGAATCTGGTCCGACGACCCACCCGACTCGGCGATTGCCAACATCCGCACGTATGTGCACCGGCTGCGGCGGCTGCTGCAGCACGCGGGCGACTCGCCGACCCGTCTGATCAGCCATCCCTCCGGGTACGAGATCGACGTGGATCCGGCGGAGCTGGACCTGCTGCGCTTCCGCGAGCTCGCCGAGGACGGCCACCAGGCGGTCAAGTGCGGGGACCACCGGCGCGCGGTGGAGCGGCTCGGCCTCGCCCTGAGCCTGTGGCGCGGCCGGCCGCTGGCCGACCTGCCCGCCGTGGGTTCCGCTGTCTCGGCCCGGGCGACCGCGCTGGAGGACGAGCGGTGGGCCGTGGCGGCGAGCTGGGTCGACGCCCGCCTCACCTTGGGCCAGTGTGACCAGCTCATCCCGCAGCTGCGCCAGATGATCGCGGAGCGGCCGCTGTGCGAGCAGACCCGGCTGCAACTGATCCTGGCCTTGCGCGCGGCCGGTCGCACCGCGGACGCGCTCAGCGCCTACCGCGAGGCGCGCCGGACATCCATCGAAGAGCTCGGCGTCGAGCCCGGGGTTGAGCTGCAGCGCGTACACACCGCGATCCTCAATGGACAGTCGCCCGTGCCGCAGCGGCCCCTGGTGCAGCCCGCGCGGGTGGCGGCGCCGGGACGCCAGTGGCTCGGCAACGCCGGGCGGTGGTCGGCCATCAGTCGCGGGTGGGGTACCTCCCCCGCCCGACCCATGTGAACCGCTGTCGTTTGTCTTCGGGTCGATCCATCGGACTTGCGCGTACCCGGAATCACCACAGAGATCGGTACGGTACGCGCCACCCGCATGCGCCTGACACCGATCACCCCCTGCGCCCCGGCAAAGCCCGGCGGCCCATGGAGCCTCGCGACGACCGCGTGCGGGCCAAGCAGCAGCCCGCGGTGGCGTTTGCCACTCAGGCCACGTCGACGTCGCCCTCCATCGCACCGAGCCGGCGCTCGAGCTGGCCGGCGAAGTCGAGCCACTCCGCCGCGCAGCCACGGGCCAGGCGCGCGATGGTGTACGCGCAGTGCGGCGGCGTCTGGGCCACGAAGGAACGCCACTCGCCGAGCTCGGCCGAGTGCGCGTGCAGCCAGCGCAGCAGCATCCGTCCGTTCTCCACGAACCGCAGCGACGGGTCGGTGCGCAGGTTCTGCAGCACACCCGCCCGGTCGCGCTCGATCGGTGGGTTGTTGGCGACGACGCCGGCGCGCGCCGGGAAGCCGGCGGGCCCGGCGCCGGCCGGGCGCCGCGACCGTTCGACGGCGGCTCCGCGCTGCTTGAGCGGCACCGGGTCCTCGCCGCGGTGCAAGCGATTGCGCACGTCGCGCGCCGTGGCCACCGAGATCCCGGCCGCGCGGGCGATCTGGCGCAGCGACGAGCCCGGCTGGTCGGCGATCACCTGGCTGGCCAGCCGGCGTCCGGCGGCGGCGTTGAGCGGGCGCACCCGTCCGTCCCGGCCGATCCGCGCGTCCGGCTGTCCATTGTGGCCGCAGGTACGGCGGATGCCGGCGACCGTCGCCCCTGACAGTCCGGTGGCGACGGCGATGGCGCGGTCCGACCACTGCGGGTGCGAGCCGATGATCCGCCGGGCTGCGGCCTCCCGGTCGGCCCGCGACAGCGGCAGGCCGTGGGTCACGTTCTCCTTCACCGCCAGCACGAACGCGTCCGCTTCGGTGCCGTCGAAGAACTGCACCTCGATCGCGTCGCAGCCGCGCAGCCGGGCCGCGCACACGCGATGCACCCCGTCGATGACGCGCATGCTGTCCCGGTGCACCAGGATCGGCGGGAGTGTGGTGTCGGTCTGGGCCAGCAGACGGGTGTGCGCGACGTCCTCACCGACCAGGCGGGGCGAGTCCGCCGGCAGCAGGGATTGGATCGGCACCACCTGTGTCGCCGAATTCGGCGTCGCGGGACTCGTGGTCGCTCCACTCAGGGTCGCCGCATTCAGGGTCGCTGTACTTAGGGTCGCTGCGCCCAGGGTCGCTGTGCTCCGAATCGCAGCGCTCGGGGTCGCAGTGCTCAGAGTCGCGGTGCTCAAGGTCGCTGTGCCGCTTGCGTTCATGGGTGCCCCCCAGGACTGTGTCGTTCGGCACATACTCACAGCGGCTGATACATCACACGTACACGGATCGGCGCGTCGGCCGCGGCGCCGGTGTATCGGTCGCGCCAGTCGGTCCCCGGCGCGCTCCGGCGCCGCCACGTCCGGTAGCCGCGGCGCCACGGGCAACCGCGCGGGGCGAGCAGTCGCTCATGAGCGGGCCACGTTGGCGCCGGGGCGACCGGTTCTCGAGCGGCCGCCGAGCAGCCTGCGCGAGATTGACGGCGCGAACACATCGAGGTGGCCTGAGGAGAGCGTCATGCGCAAAGCCGTTTCGCGCGACGGCACGACGATTGCTTTCGAGAGCACTGGCGACGGTCCGCCGATCGTGCTGCTCAACGGCGCATTCCGCGACCACACGATCTTCGACCAGCTCGTTCCGGAACTGGCCCCGCACTGCGCGACCTATGTCTACGATCGGCGGGGGCGAGGTGAGAGCGGCGACTCCCCCGCCTACGCCGTTGCGCGGGAGATCGAGGACCTCGAAGCGGTGATCCACGAGGCCGGTGGTCAGGCAGTGGTGTTCGCCGGGTCATCCGGCGCGAATCTGGCGCTCGAAGCGGCCATGGCCGGCGCCCCGATCACCAAGCTGGCCCTGCATGAGCCGTACTACCGGATCGAGGGCTACCCGAAACCCCCGGCCGACTTCATGGACAACCTGCAGGCGCTGCTGGCGGACGACAAACGCAGCGAGGCTGCGGAGTACTTCCTCGCCAATCTGGTGGGGTTGCCCCCCGAGGTCATCGCGGACTGGCGGCAGGGCCCGCTGTGGGCGACGAACGAGGCGAACGCACAGACCCTCCCGTACGACACGGCCATCTGTGGCGACTTCACCGTCCCGGTGCAACGGCTGGCCACCTACCGGACCTCGACGCTGGTCGTCAACAGTGACAGCACAAGCGATTGGCTGCGTGCGGCGGCGCAGGCGACCACGGCCGCGCTGCCCAATGCCCGGGGACTGGAGTTGCCCGGTTCCTGGCACCGGGTGCAGATGGACATCCTCGGCCGGGTCCTGGCCGAGTTCGCCACCACCTGACCCGCGCGACGAGGTCGAGTGTCCACTTAGCTCACGGCCGCCCTTACTGGTAGCGCAGGGTGGTCATCATGCCCATGGCCGAGTGGTAGGTGTTGTGGCAGTGGTACATCCACTGGCCGGGGTTGGTCGCGTCGAAGTCGATGCTGATGCTCTGGCGGGGCAGGACGTTGACGGTGTCCTTGCGGGTGCCTGAGCCGGAGACGGCGAAGGTGTGGCCATGCAGGTGCATCGGGTGGAACAGGGGGCTGCGATTGAGCATGGTGATGCGTACCCGCTCGCCGGCCCGGACCCGCATCCCGTTCGCTACGTCGCCGAAGAGCTTCCATGACCCGGTACGCCCGGGCCGGCTCATCCGGCCGCTGAGGACCACCTGGAACTCGTTGTCTGGACGGCGATCGGCGAGCGCGGTGTGCTCGGCCGGGCGCAGCTGGCCGTAGCTGAGCAGGGCGCCGGACAGTTCCGCGGGGACGGAGGCGGGCGCCGGGGCGCCGGCAATCGTGTCGGTCGTACGCAACACCGCCGCGGCGGCGCCGGTCTTGCCCTCGGCGGCGGCGTAGATCGGCCACACCCCGGAGCGGGCGACGAAGGTGACGTCGTAGCGTTCGCCCATGCCGATGAGCAGGCTCGAGACGGGTACCGGGTGAATCGGCCAACCGTCGGCGTGGGTGACGGTGAGCTGGTGGCCGCCGACGGCGAACCGGTAGGCGGTGTCGGAGCCCGCATTGATCAACCGTAGCCGGACGCGACCGCCGCGGGCGACCCGATAGGTGGGCCGGTCGGCCGGCGGCCGCCCGTTGAGCAGGTGCATCGGGTAGGCGATGCTGCCCGCCTGACCGCCAAGGGCGGCCGACAGCATCGGCGTGGGCGGCACCAGACCGGCCGCCGCACCGACGGCGACCTCACTCATGCCGGCCATGTTCGCCATGCCGGCCATGCCATCGGCGCTGCCCACCACGGCGAGGACCTGCTCGGGTGTTGCGCCGAGGCCATCGAGCCAGTCGTCGAGCATGATGACCTGGTCGAGGTCGACGGCGGGGTCGTCGGGGTCCTCGACGATGAGCGGCCCGTAGAGTCCGCGGTCGAGCTGAACGCCAACGTGCGAGTGGTACCAGTAGGTGCCCGGGTCGGGCACCACGAAGCTGGTGCTGTAGCGGCCGCCCGGAGCGATCGCCGGCTGGGTTAGGTCGGGAACGCCGTCGGACGCGTTGCGCAGCGCGACGCCGTGCCAGTGCACAGTGGTCGGTGCGGTCAGGTGGTTGGCGATGGTGACGGCGAGGGTGTCGCCTTTGCGCACACGGATCTCCGGTCCGGCCAGGCCGGCTCGGTAGGCCCAGGTCGACACCGTCCGTCCGGCCAGATCGGCGGTCACCGCGGCCGCGGTCAGGTCGATCCGTGGGCCGGCGATGGTGGCTGCGGGGTCGGGAGGCGACGCTGGCCCGGTGGCGGCCGACGGCGACACCGCGCCGCGACCGGACGAGGCTGTCACCGCCAGCACCCCGGTGCGAACTTCGCACGCGGTCAGGACGGCGGCGGCCACGCCACCGCTGGCCAGGGCGAGCATGGACCGGCGGCTCATCGGTGGGCGGGAATCCGTTGCTGACATGGGTTTCTCCTGTTGCTGTGCGCCCCGATGGGGAAGGGTCCGGCGAAGCGATGGTAGCGACGTACTGAGCGGACTCAAACTCGTTCGCGTTGCGGTCCACCACGGGCTGTCGCCATCACGAGCGCGGCCCGACGGGTTTACGAGCAGCGCTCAAGACGCCTCACTGAAGCTGAGCCCAGGAACCGACGCGGGCAGGAGACCGACATGGCTCAGGCTGACGGCAACGTCAAACGCGAGCGGCTGCCTCGCGCGGCCCGTGAAGCGGAGGTGCTGTCGCTGTTGCAGCACCAGTTGCAGTTCGCGTACGCGAAACTGCCGTTCTACCGCGCGCACTACGACGCCCACGGCTTCCACCCCGACCAGGTCCGGTCCTTGACCGACTTCACCGAGCGCGTGCCGGTCATCACCAAATCGATGCTGCGCGACGACCAGGCCCAGCATCCTCCGTTCGGCACCTACCTCGGCGTCGCGCGGGAGGACATCATCCGCGTGCACGGCTCGTCGGGAACGACCGGCAAGCCGACGCTCTACGCGTTCTCTCGCCACGACTGGGACCACACCACCGAGGTCATGGCCCGCGCGTTCGGCATCGCCGGCGTTCGGCCCGGCGACACCGTGCAACTGGCCACCGTGTTCAGCCTGTTCATGGGTGGCTGGGGGGCACTGGTCGGGTGTGAGGCTCTTGGGGCCACCGCTTTTCCCCTCGGCGCGGGCGAGACGGAACGGCAACTGGAGCTCATGTACCGCATCGGCAGCACCACGTTGGTGACGACACCGACCTACGCGTTGCACATGCTGGAAGTGGCGCGCACGCTCGGCTACGACACGGCGGCCTCGCCCTTGCGCCTGGGCATCTTCATCGGTGAGCCCGGTGCCGCGATACCGGCGACGCGGCAGGTCCTCGCCGATGGTTGGGGCATAGAGGTCCGCGATATGGCGACCACCTCGGAGATGACCCCGTGGGGCACCAACGTCGAGTGCGCCGCCGGAAACGGGGTGCACGTGTTGCAGGACGAGGTCTGGACCGAGGTCGTCGACAAGGCCGACCCGGCCCGAACGGCTCCGGAAGGCGAGAGCGGCGGCGTGATCTACACCCACCTGCGCCGCGACTCCCAACCCATGATCCGGTTCGTCTCCGGCGACGAGTCGCACATCACCTACGAGCCGTGCCCGTGCGGGCGAACATATCCGCGGCTTCCGGACGGCATCTACGGACGCCTGGACGACATGCTGATCATCCGCGGGGCCAACGTCTACCCCAGCCAGGTGCAGCGCTCCCTGCTCGAGGTTCCGGGCACCGGCGTGGAGTTCGCGATCGTCCTGGACCGGGCGCAGAGCCTGGATCGCGTCCTGGTACGCGTGGAGTACGACCCCGCGACGACGGTCGACACCACCGACGCGTTCCGCGCCGAGCTGGCCCGGCGGGTCCGGCGCAAACTCAAAAACGAGACCAACATCAGCTTCGAGGTCGAGATCCTGGAGCCGTTCACTCTCGAGCGCGCCATCTCCAAGGCGAAGCGGGTGTTCGACCACCGCGGCCGGGCGACCGCGCCGGCAGCCACGATCACCTCATAGGAAACGCCCGCCAGTCCTCATCGCGGCCGGTCGTCTCGCCGGTGACGTACTCCTCGAGCAGCTCGGCCATCGCCTCGTACGACATGATCGGCATGGACGGCTGACCGGCCAGTGGGGCCACGCAGAGCCACTCGTCCAGGGCGAGAGTGGCACGGATTCCGAGCATTCTCATGATCGCCTCCGCCGGATCGCCGGGGTCGTCTGCTCCCGGGTCACCATGACCGTGCCGCCACCTCGTCAAGGACCGCTCAAGAACCGGCTGAGAATCGCGGCTCAAGCGAGCTTCGACTCTTTCTCGGTTCTTCGTTGAGAGCCGAGGCGCAAGGTGGCGATGACCGGTTACCGCCGGCCGCAGCAGAGGATGCGAGTGGTCTCGAAGTGAGGAATGCTAGCATGAAAGGCCCACGGTTCAAGTCCGCAATGCGGTCCCTACTGGATTATGCCGGTGAAGGACTGAAGTGGATGGGACTGATGTGGATCGTGCCACCAGTGGCAATGACCGACCCGGTCGCCCTGCCGCGAGTGGCGAGCGGACGACGCTGTGACGCCGGCTGCGTCCGGTTCCTGACCGGTACGACGTTGCGCGGCGAAAGACTATGTCAATTGGCGTACACGACCAGCTGGCGCGGCGATCCGGGTCGGCTCGCGCGCACCTGCGGCCTACCGGTGGATGCCGGCTAGGCGTACCAAGCCGATTTGGACATCATCGTGATCTGACGTGACACACACCTTATCGAGGCGGCAGTAGCATGCACAGTAATCTGATCGTGGCCAGAATGGCGCCTCGTTCGAGCGCTGCCGTGGCGGAACTCTTCAGCGCTTTCGACAAGACCGACATGGCTGATCGCATGGGCACGCGGCGGCGTCAGCTCTTTTCGTTTCATGGCCTGTACTTCCACCTTCAAGACTTCGACACCGTCAACGGTGGAGAGCTTATCGAGGAGGCGAAGACTGATCCGCGCTTCGTACAGATAAGCGAGGATCTCAAGCCATTCATCGAGCCCTACGATCCCGCGACCTGGCGATCGCCGGCGGACGCCATGGCGAAACGGTTCTACTGCTGGGAATCCCCATGACCGGCCGACGCGTGGTCATCACCGGAGTCGGTGTGCTGGCGCCCGGAGGCATCGGCGTCAAGGACTTCTGGAGCCTGCTCAGCGAAGGCCGGACCTCGACCAGGGGGATTACCTTCTTCGATCCGTCCCCGTTCCGTTCGCGGGTCGCGGCCGAGGCCGATTTCGATCCCTGGGAGCACGGCCTCGGCGCGCAGGAGATACGGCGCATGGACCGGGCAGCGCAGTTCGCCGTGGTCACGGCGAGAGAGGCGATGGCCGACAGCGGCCTGGACCTGAGCGCCATCGCACCTCATCGCGCCGGCGTAAGCGTCGGCAGCGCCGTTGGTGCCACCATGGGCCTGGACCAGGAGTACCGGGTGGTCAGCGACGGTGGCCGGCTCGACCTGGTCGACCATGAGTACGCCGTCCCGCACCTGTACAACTACTTCGTACCGAGTTCGTTCGCGGCCGAGGTGGCCTGGTTGGCCGGTGCCGAGGGTCCGGCCACCGTGGTCTCCACCGGCTGCACCTCGGGGCTGGACTCGGTCGGCTACGCGGCCGAACTGATCCGCGACAACTGCACCGATGTGATGATCGCCGGGGCAACGGACGCGCCGATCTCCCCGATAACCGTGGCCTGCTTCGACGCGATCAAGGCGACTACGCCGCGCAACGACGACCCCGAGCACGCCTCCCGGCCATTCGACCGCACCCGCAACGGCTTCGTGCTCGGCGAGGGCGCCGCGATGTTCATCCTGGAGGAGCTGGGAGCCGCACGCCGCCGGGGCGCTCATCTGTACGCCGAGATCGCCGGGTACGCGTCCCGGTGCAACGCCTTCCACATGACCGGGCTGCGCCCCGATGGCCGGGAGATGGCCGAGGCCATCCGCGCGGCACTGAACGGCGCGAAGGTGAATCCGGTCGACGTCGACTACATCAACGCGCACGGCTCGGGAACCAAGCAGAACGACCGGCATGAGACAGCTGCCTTCAAGCTCAGCCTCGGCGAGCATGCCCGGCGGACGCCGGTGAGCTCCATCAAGTCGATGATCGGCCATTCGCTCGGTGCGATCGGCTCGATCGAGATCGCGGCCTCAGTCCTGGCCATCGAGAACAACGTGGTGCCGCCGACGGCGAACCTGCACGTGCCCGACCCCGAATGCGATCTCGACTACGTGCCGCTGACCGCACGCGACTGGCGAACCGACACGGTGCTCACGGTGGGCAGCGGCTTCGGCGGCTTCCAGAGCGCAATGATCCTGGCCCATCCGGATCGAAGCCTGCCATGACCTCGCGGGTGGTGGTGACCGGAATCGGCGTCGTGTCTCCCAACGGATTCGGCGTGGCCGACTACTGGGCCGCCACCTGCAACGGTACCAGCGGCATCGGTCGGATCACACGATTCGATCCACAGCGATACCCGGCGAAGCTCGCCGGCGAGGTGTCCGGGTTCAGTGCCCAGGAACACCTCCCGAGCAGGCTCATACCGCAGACCGACCGGATGACCCAGCTGGCCCTCGTGAGTGCCGAGCGCGCGCTCGCCGACGCCGGGGTGAGTACGGCCGCCCTGCCCGAGTTCGGCATGGGTGTGGTCACGGCCAGCTCGTGTGGCGGTTTCGAGTTCGGCCAGGGCGAGCTGCGCAACCTCTGGAGCAAGGGCAGCGAGTACGTCAGCGCGTACCAGTCGTTCGCCTGGTTCTACGCGGTCAATACCGGCCAGATCTCGATCCGGCACGGCATGCGCGGCCCCAGCGGCGTCCTGGTGAGCGACCAGGCCGGCGGCCTGGACGCCATCGCGCACGCGTGCCGCCTGGTCCGCAACGGCAGCGATCTGATTCTGTCCGGCGGGGTCGACGCGTCCATCTGCCCGTGGGGATGGGTGGCCCAGCTCACCAGCGGAAGGCTGAGCACCGTTGACCAACCGGACCGGGCCTACCTCCCCTTCGACACCGACGCGGCCGGGCATGTACCGGGCGAAGGCGGCGCACTGCTGATCGTCGAGAACGCCGAGACCGCGCGCCGACGGGGCGCGACCCACGCCTACGGCGAGATCTGTGGATATGGGTCCACATTCGACCCAAGACCCGGCAGCGGCCGAGAGCCGGCGCTACGGACGGCGATCGAGATCGCGCTGGACAACGCGGGCCTGTCGCCGGGGGAGATCGATGTCGTCTTCGCCGACGCGGCCGCCATCCCGGAACTTGATCGCATCGAGGCGAGGGCGATCACCGAGGTCTTCGGGCCCCGCAAGGTCCCGGTCACCGCTCCCAAGACCATGACGGGCAGGCTCGGCAGTGGCGCCGCCCCGCTGGACGTCGCCGCTGCCTTCCTGTCCATGCGGTCGGGACTGATCCCGCCGACGACGAACGTCACCCTCTCACCCGAGTACGCCATCGACCTGGTGACCACCTTGGCGCGGCGCACGTCCGTGGACACGGCCGTTGTTCTCGCGCGCGGCCACGGCGGCTTCAACTCCGCCGTCGTCCTGCGATCCATCGACTGGAACGCAAACGTTGAAAGGAGCCTCCATGGCATCCGGTGAATTCACCATCGAGGACCTGCGGCGCATCCTGCATGACGCCTCGGGCGAGAGTGAAGAGGCCGATGTCGACGTCGACACCCTGGACGTCGAGTTCGTCGAGCTTGGCTATGACTCGCTGGCTCTGCTCGAGACCGCTAGACGGATCGAGCTCGAAACCGGGATCAAGCTGGATGACGAGACACTCGCCGATGCGGCCACACCGCGCGCCCTGATCGAGGCAATCAACGCGCAGCTCTGCGTACCCGAAGCTTCCTAGGGTCCGGGGAGGCGCGAACGGGAGTCGTCGACCCGCCGGAGGGGTTTCATCTGCGCGGCTTCGTCAGTTGAACGACAGGCAACGATGAGGTGGTCATGAGCTCAGCGCCGAATGGTTCGGCCCGAACGCGGCCGTCCGCCGGGCGGCCGGTGATCGGGATCTGTGCCCGCACGGCCCCGGTCACGTTGCAGGGCATCGACATGACCGTCAACCTGGCGCTGCAGTCGCATGTGGATTTCCTCGCCGCTGCCGGCTGCACGCCCGTGCTGCTTCCGCTGCTGCCCGGCGGCGAGCACATCATCGGTCAGCTCGACGGTTTGTTGATCCCGGGCGGCCCGGACGTGGATCCGGCGCTGTATGGCAGCACCCGGCACCCCGAAACCCGTGGCGGCAGCCCGGTCATGGACGCCGCCGAGCTGGCACTGCTCGGGCGGGCGCTCAGCACCGGCCTGCCCGTGCTGGCCATCTGCCGCGGCATGCAGCTGCTCAACGTGCACTACGGAGGCACACTGCACCAGCATCTGCCCGAGATCACCGGCCATGACGGCCATTGTCCGCAAACCACGGCGTTCACCCTCGGCCGACTGCGCCTGGACCTGAAACCCGGCAGCCGGATCGCCGAGATCTTCGCAGCTGACACACCCGAGACTTCCTGCCACCACCATCAGGCGATCAACCAGCTCGGCACCGGACTCACCGCCACCGCGTGGGCACCCGACGGAGTCATCGAGGTGGTCGAAGCAATCGATCACCCATTCGCGATCGGTGTGCAATGGGAGGCCGGCCAGACCGAGGAGGCGCGGCCGCACCTGGCACTGGCCGAGGCGGCTGGACGCGCCCGCCTCCCAACTGCGCACTCGTAACCTTGCGCACACACCGGCGGTGACGGCACCCTTCTGGCCATGGAGGCCGTGCTCCGCGAAGGGAATGCACGGGTAGTCCCAACCCACAGGAGAAGGCCCGATGCTACCTCGGATGACTAACCCGTCGCTGGTCGTTCCCGACGCCCTGCAGCCCCTGCTCGACCTGACCAAGGCAATCAACAATGTCGGGGTGC
Source organism: uncultured Actinomycetota bacterium (assembly GCA_963753485.1). Lineage (GTDB taxonomy): Bacteria > Actinomycetota > Actinomycetes > Mycobacteriales > Micromonosporaceae > CAWDLX01. The sequence goes on from CAVWCL010000004.1 coordinate 109,977, forward strand.
CGCTGCGGACACTCGTTCTTGTCCATCTGCGCGTGAGCCAGATCAACGGCCGGCCCATCCATATCCCGGTCAATTCTCGTGAATTCGCGGCGGCGGAGGAGGAGGATCAACGCCTACCGATGGTGGCCGAATGGCGCGACACGCCTGGGTTCACCGATGCCGAGCGCGCCGCGCTGGCGCTGGGCGAAGCCATGACCCGACTCAGCGACCGCGAGAACCCGGTGCCGGACGAGGTCTGGCAGGAGGCCGCCCGGCACTACAACGAACAGGAACTCGGCGCGTTGGTCATACACATCGGCCTGGTCAACCTCTGGAACCGGGTCAACCTCACTACCAGGCAGGAAGCGGTGGACTGGCGCATCTCCCCCCGAGCGTGGACGCCGATGACCACACGGCTCGAGGCGTCCTAGACCACCCGGACACCGCCGGCCGACCGCCACCGAAGGAAAGAGACATCGCCGTGTTGAAGCTCATCAACGCCGGCCTGGGCCGGACCGGGACGACGTCCCTGCAGGTGGCGTTGGAGCGGCTGGGCTTCGGTCCCGGCTACCACATGTTCGACATTGTCAGCAGCGACGAGCGGCTCGGGCAGTGGGAACGAATCGTCTGCGACAAGCAGCCGGCGGACTGGGAAGCGATCTTCGACGGGTATACGTCCGCTGTGGACGGTCCCTGCGCCATCTACTATCGGCAGATCATGCAGGCATTTCCCGAGGCTAAGATCATGCTGACGGTCCGCGATGCCGAGGGGTGGTACCGCAGCACCTACGACACGCTGTACCAGTTCGCCCTTGCCAACCGGGACAACCCGGCGGACATTCATTCCCGGCAGTCCCGGCTCTACCGCTTCACCAGTTCCATGATCTGGAACGGTCTGTTTGGCGGCCGGTTCGAGGACAAGGACCACGCCATCGACGTCTTTCACCGCCACAACCAGGGGGTCGTCGCGACCATCGATCCCGCCAACCTCCTCGTCTACGACGTGAGGCAAGGGTGGGACCCGCTGTGCGCGTTCCTGGGAGTTGAGGTGCCAGCCGAAGACTTCCCGCACCTCAACGACACCCAGTCCATGCGCACCACGCTGCGGCAGGTGGGCAACGGTGTCAGGCCGACCTCCCCCGAGGGGGCGCCCCCGCCGGTCCAACCGTCCAAGGTCACCTAACGCTCGCCTCAGGGCTGTCACAATCTGGAAGGACGAACATGGGAGCAATTGAGGTTCCGGTGCTGATCGTGGGCGGCGGCGGATGCGGCCTGTCGGCATCCATCTTCTTCTCCGACCACGGCGTCGGCCACCTGCTGGTGGAACGGCACCCGGGCACGTCGACAATTCCGAAGGCGCACTACCTCAACCAGCGCTCGATGGATATCTTCCGCCAGCACGGGATCGACGGGCCGGTGGTCGAGCAGGGGGCGTCACTGGAGAAGTTCGGCAAGGTGCGCTGGCTGACCTCGCTCGCCGGGGACGGAGCGCTGGATGCGCGGCTGATCCATGAGATGGATGCGTTCGGCGGCGGCGCGCTGCGCGAGACGTACGCGGCGGCCGGGCCCATCCTGCCCGTCAAGCTGCCGCAGGTCCGGCTGGAGCCGATCCTGCGCCGCTACGCCGAGCAGCGCAATCCCGGGCGCATCCGGTTCGGCCACGAACTGGTCGCCTTCTCCGACGAGGGCGACCGCGTGCTGGCCGAGGTCCGCGACGTTGAAACCGGAGAGATCACCACGGTCGCCGCCCAGTACCTCGTCGCCGCCGATGGCGGCCGCATGGTGGGTGCCGCGCTCGGCGTGCAGATGCAGGGCCTGCCGAGTCTTGTCCACGTCACGACCGCGTACTTCTCCGCCGACCTGTCGGCGTGGTGGCGCGACGGCACGCTCATCACGCACTTCCTCAACCCATACGACCGGGACCTCTCCAGCAACCTCATCGAGATGGGACCGACCTGGGGTAAGAGCTGCGAGGAGTGGGTCATGCATTTCCCGCCGGGCAACCCGGCCGGTCTCGACGAGCAGGCGGTCGCCCCTAAGATCCGTGAGGTCCTCGGCCTGCCCGGCCTGGAGCTGACCCTGCACCAGGTGGCGCACTGGACCGTCGAGGCCGTGCTCGCCGACCGCTACCGGGACGGTCGGGTGCTGCTCGCCGGCGACGCCGCGCACCGCCAGCCGCCGACCGTCGGGCTCGGCCTGAACAGCGGGATCCAGGATGCGCACAACCTCGCCTGGAAGCTCGGCGCGGTGCTCACCGGACGCGCACACGACAGCCTGCTCGACACGTACGAGGCGGAGCGGCGGCCGGTAGCGAGGCACAACATCGACTGGGCAATGTCCGCGGCCTCCCACCACCAGGCAATCCTCGACGCCATCGGCCTCGGCCATAACGTCCCGCCGCAACGCCGGGCGCCGATGTTCTCCGCGTACTTCGACCCGTCCCCGATCGGCGCGGCCGTGCGGGGACGGGCGGCGGAGATCTTCGGCACCCACCGGGGTGGGTGCCAGGCGCACGACATGGAGATCGGCTTCGCCTACGAAGAGGGCGCGGTCATCCCGGACGGCAGCCAGCCGCCACCCCGCGCGCCGATGCGCGACGTGTACCACTCCACGACCCGCCCCGGACACGTGCTGCCGCACGTGTGGATCGAACGCGGCGGTCGGCGCCTATCGACCCACGACCTGACCGGCACCGCAACCAGTTTTGCGCTCCTCACCGGCCCGGGTGGAGCGGCGTGGTGCGAGGCGGCCGCGCAGGTGGCAGAGAAGTTCTCGATCCCGATCGTCGCCGCCCACATCGGCAATGGCGGGGAGTTCACCGACGTTGACGGCGGCTGGGAGACCGTCCGGCAGATCACCGACGAGGGTGCCATCCTGGTGCGCCCTGACAACCACGTGGCCTGGCGCAGTATGAGTGGCAGCGATAATCCGGCCGGTGTACTGGCGAACGCGGTCTCCCGCATCCTGGATCACAATGTCTTCACTCATGTGGCGTCCAGCGAGGGTTGATCGGGTAGCTCCCCCGGCACGGCGATGGTGCCGGGGGCACACGCGGCGCAGGAACGGCCAGGTGTGGTAGTCCGCCGGCGCGCTCGGCGAACCAACACTGAGATCAGCAGAGCGCTCTAGACCTCCTCACACACGACGATAATCTCCTCGTCGCAGGTAGGACTTTGAACCTCCTTCATCGTGCTCACCTCCCTCCCTCGCTGGTGGATACCAACACCGGGGCACCGGCGGCGGGCACTCCGCAGAGTGGAGTGCGTTGTTCCGTCACGATGCTGCACCCGGCTCGAGGCCTGTTTGAGTTCTCCTCGACGGCTGCGGCGGGGCGTGAGAAGCTGTCGGCCGTGGTGCGTGATCCTTTGTGGATGCGGAAGCGGTGGGTGGGTGGACCTCAGCGATCCTGCAGGAACACGGTGAGCGCGGCCGAGACCTCCTCCGGACGCTCCAGCCACGGGAAATGGCCGACGCCGGCGATCGGCGTCAGCACGGCCTGCGGCATCAGGCCGGCCGTCCGGCGGCTCGCCTCCAGCGGCAGCGGGTCGCTCTCGCCGTGGACGAGCAGGAACGGGTCGGCGTAGCCGGGCAGGCCGCGCTCGAGGGTGCCGCGGTCGAAGTGCTCGTAGACGGAGGCGACCACGCCGGCGTAGAGCTCGACGTTCACGTCCAGGTCCGGCGGTGGCGGCGGCGCGGTCTCGGGTTGCGCGAAGTAGTGCGGCCAGACCAGCACCACTGACTCGCGCATCTCGTCGGCGGTGGCCTCACCCGCCATGGCGCGGCGGTCGATCTCCTGCGCCCGTTCCGACCCCGCTGGCGAGTGGCGGGCCAGCCGGTCGAAGAGGTTGCGGTCGAGGTCGGCCCAGCCGCCATCCGGAACCGCGCCGAGCGGGTCCACACCGACGACGCCGAGCAGCCGGCTCGGGTGCGCCACCGCCAGGTGCATCGCGAGATGCCCGCCCCACGAGTGCCCGATCACCCAGGCCCGCTCGATCTGCAGCGCGTCCAGCACCGCGATGGCGTCGGCGACGTGCGTCTCGATCGTGTACGGCGGCGCGAGCATGCTCGGCGGCAGGCCGCGCTACTGGTAGCGGATGGTGCGAAATCCCGGCAGCAGCTCGGCCAGCCCCGCCGTGTAGTCGGTCAGCGGCCCGCCGTGCAGAATCAGCACAGGCACGCCGGTGCCGGCCTGCCAGCCCACCAGACGACCGCCCGGCACCTGCACGGCGAACTCCACCGTGCCAGCATGCCGCCCAGCGCGGGCGGGCGTCGTCCCCTGATCGGCCGAGCTGGACTTCTAGGAGTCGGGAAACTCGGCCGCGTCCATCGCGAACCCGACCATCCAGGTAGGACGGATGCGGATGAAGACGGGGTCGGGTGACCAGTCCCGTGGCGAGGATTGGTAGTGCGCGACGAAATGCTCCTCCAGCGGCCCGAACGCGGCGTCGTCGGGGGTGATGTACTCCGCCTGGCCGTGGGTGAACACGGCCAGGCGCTCGCCGTCGACGTGGGTCGCGCTCACGGCCGGCCGGGCTCGCAGGTGGCGGGCCTTGTAGGCGGAGCCGGCCGTGCTGAACATCCAGGTCCCGTGCAGGAAATGACCGTCGGCGCAGCTGGTGCGGGGTTCCCCGGCGGCGGTCACGGTCGCGACCACGAGGACCTTCATCCCGGTCAGCGCAGTGGTGAGCTGGCGGGCCGCGAGCCGGCGGGGCGGCGTGACGATGCCGGTCAGGTGCGCGCCGGAGGAGCCGATCGACTCATCCAGCAGGCCCTGCAGCGCGGCCAGTTCCTCGGCAGTCTCCTTCATACAATGATCCTGGCACGGGATCCCGACCCGGGTGTGCCCTGCCTGAGTTGTCGAGGCCGCTCAGGTGCTGGCGACTCCGCCAGCGGGACTGGCGAACACCTTTCGTACGACACGCTCCGCGGCGCGCCCGTCGTCGAGGTAGCAGTAGCGGCGCCGGAACAGGTCGCGGTGCTTGGTGGCCACCTCGCCCGTTGCCGCGCCGCTGAGGAATGCGTCCACCAGCTCCGGCTGCGTCATCGTGACCACACCCGGCGGCTCCGCCACGACGTCGAGGATGACGCCGCGGGTGCGCCGGTACCAATCCCAGTCGGGCACGTAGAGCACGATCGGCAGATCGCGTACCGCGAAATCGAACATGATCGACGAGTAGTCGGTCACCAGGACGTCCGTCGCGAGCATGAGGTCCTCGACGCAGGGATGCGCCGACACGTCGCGTACCCGCGGATGGTGCACCGGACCCGTCGGGCCGTAGAAGTGGTGGGCGCGCAGCAACAGGACATACTCCGGTCCCAGCGACTGCGCGACCTCGGCCAGGTCGAGCAGGGCCCGATAGCCCCGGCCCTTGCCCCGCTGGGTGGGTGCGTACAGGACGACGGCCTGTCCGGCCTCGATCCCGAGCGCGTCACGGGCCGCGGCCACGTCCGTGGCATCCGCGAGAGCCAGCCGGTCATTGCGTGGATAGCCGTACTCGAGGGTCTCGTAGCGGCCGGGGTACGCCTGCGCCCACGCCCGCGTCGTGTGCGCGTTGGCACTGATGCTGTAGTCCCACCGGCGGCATCGCCGCACGATCGCCGCCACGTCCAGCGTCGGGATGTACGGCGCCACCGCGGTGCCCATCACCTTGACCGGCGTGCCATGGTGCGTCTGCACGTGGACCGAGCCCTGGCGCTTCACCAGGAAGTCGGGAAAGTTGACGTTGTTGACGAAATACGTCGCCCGCGCGAGCAACCGGTAGTACGCCAGCGAATCGTCGACCACGGTGGCAACCCCGTCCGGCACGCTGCCCCGGCGGTCGGAGCTGACGACCCACACGCCCCGCACAGCCGGGACGAGCTCACGCGCCTTCTCGTAGATGGCGGCCGGGTTGCACGAGTAGCCGCCGTACCAGTACGCGGCGTAGACCGCAAGATTCGGATCACGGGGCAACAGCCGGTGCGCGTGGTAGTAGGCCAGGCGCGGGCCTCGCCTCGCGGCGCGGCCCAGCCAGCGACCAAGTCGCCGCGCTTTGGTGCGGTGCCACAGCATCCGTTGTCCCCACGATCGGGCGATGAGCCGGGAACGCGACCCTAACGCCGCATTTCGCCGGCTGGCCACCTCACGGCCACCTGCCGTTCATATGGAGCCAACTATTGCACAGTTCGCCCTGACTTCCGGTGCGACCCTGGCCCCGGGTGGTGCCCGCCGGTCGCCCGGTGCGCCGTGGCATCCCGCTCCGTCCCTGCACCGCCGTACCCAGCCTCCGGCGGTACGGGATGATGGCGGCGTGGATCGTCAAGACGCCGCCCAGCGTGGCGAGGAGATCGGGTCCCACCTCGCTGGTCAAGGAGTCCGCGCGGTCGCGCTCACGTGGGTCGACAACGCCGGGATCACCCGGGTCAAGGCGGTACCGGCCCGGCGGCTTGGTCACGCGGCGGCCTGGGGAGTGGGGATGTCGCCGGTCTTCGATGTGTTCGTCGTCGACGACTCGATCACGACCAGTCGGTCCGCCGGTGGGCCGACCGGGGATCTGCGGCTGTACCCCGACCTCGACCGGGCGTGCGTGCTGGCGGCGCAGCCTGGCTGGGCCTGGGCGCCGGTGGACCGGGTCACCCAGGAGGGTGAGGCCCATCCGGGCTGCCAGCGCACGTTCGCCCGGGCCGCTGTCGCCCACGCCGAGCGGGTCGGTCTGGGGTTGCGGATGGCGTTTGAGATCGAGTGGTTCCTCGGCGACCGGAATGCGACGCCGGCCTGCACCGGCCCCGCATATGGGATGACCCGGGTGGTTGAGCTGTCCGCCTACGTCGACGACCTGCTGTCCGCACTGGACACCCAGGGGGTGCCGGTCGAGCAGTTCCATCCGGAGTACGCGCCGGGCCAGCTCGAGCTGTCGGTCGCCGCGGCCGACCCGGTGGCGGCCGCCGATCGCAGCGTTCTGGTGCGGGAGACGATCCGGGCGGTGTCGCAAGCCCATGGTCACCAGGCGTCGTTCGCGCCCGTGGTGGTGGCCGGGCAGGTCGGAAACGGTCAGCACCTGCACCTGTCGGCCCGGCATGCGGGTAGGCCGCTGTTCAGCGGCGGCGACGGTCCCTATGGGCTCACCGGTCCGGGTGAGGCACTGCTGGCCGGCCTCCTCGAGCGACTGCCCGCGCTCACCGCGATCAGCGCGCCCAGCGTGGCCAGCTTCCTGCGGCTGGTGCCGCAGCGCTGGGCGGGCCCGTACCAATGCTGGGGGCGCGAGAATCGGGAGGCGGCGCTACGACTGATCACCGGCAGTGTCGGCGAACGGGGTCGGGCCGCGAATGCCGAGCTGAAGTGCTGCGATGGTTCGGCCAACCCCTATCTCGTCGTGGGCGCGGTGACGGCCATTGCGACGGCGTCGTTCCAATCCGGCCGCCGGTTGCCCGCGGAGGTCCCCGACGATCCGGCATTGCGACCCGCGGGCGAGCAGCCGGCCCGGCTGCCCCAGGCCATTGCCGACGCGGTGACCGCCCTGCGCGCCGACGATGTGCTGCCGGCGGCTCTCGGCGAGCCGTTGCTCGATGCGTTCTGCGCCGTCCGGCAGGCCGAAGCCGACCTGTTCGCCACCGCCAGCCCGCAGGAGATTGCCGAGGCCTGCCGGTGGCGCTACTGATCGACGGGCACTGCCACCGGGTCTTGGCCCGCGATCTCGATCGCAGCGGCTTCGAGCTGGCGTGCGGCGAGGCTGACCTACCGGCGCCCGCGGGAGTATCCTATGTGGATAGTCAACTGGGGACAGCGATTCGGCGATGGTGCCCGCCGGTGCTCGGGCTGGCCGCCCACGTCAACATCGATGACTATCTGGCCCGCCGGTCCGAGCTGGGCTGGTCGGCGGTGACCTCGGCCCTGCTCGCCCGGGCCGGCCTGGCCGCGCTCCTGGTCGACACCGGACCGGACGGGCCGGACCTGGTCGAGCTGCCGGAGCTGTCGGCCATGGCCGGGGCACCGGTGCACGAGGTGATCCGCCTGGAGCAGGTGGCCGAACACCTGGCTGGCGGCGTGGCGGCCGCCGGCTTCGCCAGCGCCTTCGCCACCGCGCTGGCCGAGGGGGCCAGCCGCGCGGTCGCCGTCAAGTCGATCATCGCGTACCGGCATGGTCTGGAGATCGGATCCCGACGGCCCTCCGCGACCGAGGTCACCCGGGCCGCCGGCCGGTGGTTGCGGGTCGGTGGGCGGCTCACCGACCCGGTGCTCCTGCGCCATCTGCTCTGGGTGGGCATCGATACCGGGTTGCCCCTACAGCTGCACACCGGCTTCGGCGATCGCGACGTGCGCCTGGGCCGGGCCGATCCGGCACTGGCCCAGCCCTTCTTCGACGCCACCCGGTCGGCCGGGGTACCGATCGTGCTCCTGCACACCTACCCCTACCATCGCAGCGCGGGTTGGCTGGCTCAGGTCTACCCGCACGTCTATGTCGACGTGGGGTTGACGGTCAACCACGCCGGCCTGCGGGCGGATAGCGTGATCGGCGAGTTCCTCGAGCTTGCACCGTTCGGCAAGGTGCTGTTCTCCACCGACGCCTACCAGCTACCGGAGCTCTACCTCGTCGGGGCGGCGCAGTTCCAGTACAGCCTGCACCGACTCCTCGACCACTGGATCGCCGACAGTGCGATGAGCCGGACCGACGCCGACCGCCTCACCGAGCAGGTGTCCGCAGGTAATGCCCGCCGGGTCTACGGCGTGTGAACCGGCCGGCGCCTTGACGTCGATGGGGACAGTGCCCGGGTGGTTGGTCAGCTCTCTTCCAGACGGAAGCCAACCTTCATACCGACCTGGATATGGTCGATCGCGCCGTCGTCGAGGTGACCGCGGATCTCGGTCACCTCAAACCAGTCAAGGTGACGAAGGGTCTCAGCGGCGCGGGCCAACCCATTCTTGATCGCCGCGTCGATGCCTTCGGTGCTCGTGCCGACGATCTCGGTGACGCGGTACGTGCGGTTCGACATGCCCACTCCCTCGGTTCTGGGCGACCAGTTCTTCCGTACGATAGACATCGCCGACTCAACCCTCCGCGGCCACCGGCCACCGGCCAGCGGCCGGCGTGAGGGTGGTCGTGTGCCCGAGGCGGCCGACCCTGACGGTACACTGTGGACATTTGCCGGTATCGGTGACTTCTGGCGGCGGGCGCCGCCCCGGTCCGCGGGCATCGTCTCTGCGGGAGGGATGATGGCGGCATGCGTCTGGTCTCCTTGCTGCCGTCCGCGACCGAGATTGTCTACGCGCTCGGCCTGGGCGACCAGTTGGTCGGGGTGACGTTCGAATGTGACGAGCCACCGTCCGCCCGGGGCGACAAGGCCGTCGTCGTCGCTGGTCGGGACACCCGCGGGATGACACCCGCCGAGATCGACGGCTATGTGCGCGGCCAGCTCGCCGCCGGCTCCGACCTGTATACGCTGCACACCAACGCATTGGCCGGACTTGAGCCCGACCTTATCCTCACCCAGGATCTCTGCCGCGTCTGCGCCCTGCCCTCCGGGCAGGTCTCGGCGGCGCTGGAGCATCTCGGCTGCCGGGGGGACGTGCTCTCCCTCGACCCGTACACGCTCGAGGACGTCTTCGACACGATCCACGCCGTCGGTTCCCGCACCGGTGTACCCGACCGGGCCGACGCCGTGGTCGCCGGGCTGCGCCGGCGGCTCGCCACGGTGGCGGCGGCGGTGGCCGGGCGGGATGCGCCCAGGGTTGCGGTGGTCGAGTGGGTCGACCCGCCATTCACCGCGGGACACTGGGTGCCCGATCTCGTGGTCGCCGCCGGCGGCGAACCGGTCGCCGCCCGGGCCGGTGCCCGGTCGGTGCAGGTGACCTGGACCGAGTTCGCCGACGCCCGACCCGACGTCGTGCTGGTGGCGCCGTGCGGTTTCCATCTCGACGGCGCGGCGCAGCAGGCACGCACGGTCGCCGCCGCGCTGCCCGGCCTACCGGTGTGGGCGTTGGACGGTGACTCGCTCATCGTGCGCCCCGGACCGCGCCTCGTGGATGGCGTCGAGACGATGGCGGCGATCCTGCACCCCGAGGTCCTACCCCCGCCCGCGGCGACCGCCGCCACCCGCCTGGCCTGAGCCGCAGCACGGATCGGCGTCGCCCGATGGCGCCGCGGGTCTTGCCGCGAGCGGAGGCGCCGCGGCCCGCTGGTGGGCCGGTAGAGTTGCCGGCATGACGACCGGGTCGGCTGTTTGCAGCCATGAGCGGATCGGGTACCCGGTCGATCGGTGACGTCACCGCGGGCCCGTGGCCCGCCCTCCTTGCCGCGCGTGGCGGAGATTTGCGCGGAGAGGAGGTGATTGCATGTCCCGCCCTGAGCACACCAGTAGTCAAGCCGGCTGGGCTGATTTCCTGGGCCACCACGAGGTGGGTGATGTGGTGCCTGGTCACGTCGTGAGCGTCGTGCCGTTCGGAGCCTTCATCCGGGTCGGCGACGGCGTCGACGGACTGGCGCCACAGCAGCTGTGGGCGACGCTGCCCGCGGCCGGCGAACGCGTCGCGGTGCGCATCGTCGCGATCGATGCGGAGAACCGGCGCGTGAGCTTCGGCCCGGCGTAACGAGCCGGCGATGTCCTGCCGCGGTGGGTGACCGCCGGATCGGCTGTCCCGCTGCCAGCGGGATGGCCGGTCCAGGCCGGGCACCGGAGGGTTCCGGCTGGCAGGATGGCGGCATGGCGGTGCCGTACACGACGGGTCTACACGAGGTGGCGCCACACACCTACGCCTGGTTGCAGCCGCCCGGGTCGTGGGGGCAGAGCAACGGCGGCCTGCTCGTCGGCGCCGACGGCGACGCTGTGCTGGTGGACACCCCGTGGACGCTGGAGCGCACCCGCTGGTTGCAGCAGATCATCGCCGACGCCCGGCCCGATGCGCGCATCACCACCGTGGTCAACACCCACCCGAACGGAGATCACTGCTGGGGCAACCAGTTGCTGGCCGGCGCCGAGATCGTCGCGTCCGAAGCCACCAGCGCGGGCATGCACACCGAGATCGCACCCGAGGCGATGACCGCGATGCTGCACGCCACCGCGCCGGACTCGCCGCTCGGTGCCTACCTGCGCCGGTACTTCGGCGTCTACGACTTCAGCGGGATCGTGCTCACCCAACCTACGCGCACCTTCACCGGCGAGACCACCGTGCTCGCCGGCGATCGAGTGGTGCGCCTGGTTGAGGTCGGTCCGGCCCACACCGACGGCGACGTGATCGCCCACGCGGCCGACGTCGGCGTGCTCTACGCCGGCGACATCCTGTTCATCGGCGACCATCCGGTGATGTGGTCGGGCCCGATCGACAACTGGGTCAATGCGTGCGAGCAGATCCTCACCACCGGGGCGGCCGTGGTCGTGCCCGGGCACGGACCGGTCACCGACGCAGCCGGGGTGGCGCTGTTTCGCGACTACCTGCAGCACGTCGCCCACCACGCCCGGCGGTACTGCACCCAGGGCGTGGACCACGAGGTGGCCGCCGAGCGCATCGCCGGGTCCTGGCGCCCCCGCTGGGGCCATCCCGAACGTCTGGTGCTCACCGTGGGCGCCATCTACCGCCAGCTCGGGGCGCCCGTGCCCGGCCGCGACGGGCTGATCCTGGCCATGGCCCAGATGCACCACCGCAACGCGGCTGGCACCGCCGCCGGTGGGGCGTGACCCGCGGCCCAGCGGACAAATCTCGTGGCGGCGGTAGTGTTGCTTCGTGGACGCTCACACGCTGGCCGTTGCCTACATCGAGCGCCTGGAAGCACGCGACTGGGATGGCGTGACCTCGCTTCTTGCCGAAGATGTCGTCTACGAGATGCCACAGACCCGGGAGCGCATCGCCGGCCGGGCGACGTTCGTCCGGTTCAACGTCGAGTACCCCAGCGACTGGCACCTCACGATCCGCCGGGTCGTGGCCGAGGGCCGGTACGCCGCGATCTGGCTCGATGTGCTGGATGACGGCCAGCCGCTCGACGCGATCGTCTGGCTGGACAGCAATGGCGGCCTGATCACCCGGGTTACCGACTATTGGCCCGATCGCGCCGAGCCGCGGCCGGGCCGGGAGCATCTCACGACCCGGTACTGACGTTCTGCGCGGAGTGGTCGAAGCGGGCCGATCATGCCGGCGTCCGCCTGCTCAGCCGGCCCGATGACTGGGTTCGCGCGTGCGTCGTGCACGCCCTCGAAGCCCAACCTGTCGCGCCCCGGCTCCCGGACCTGAGGATGCCCATCCCAGGGGCCTCCGGCTGCCCGAAACGGCGATGGCATCCGCGTCGGTGCTGGCCCAGAATCCCGACGGGGGACAAGCCGGCGGCCCGCTCCTCATTCCTTTCCAACCAGCGATGGCAGGCAGATCTGTGAGCGACAATGGGGACGAAGCCGACCGTCGTTTCGAGCTGCTCAAGCTCGACTATGAAATCGGTCGGGAGGATGAGCGGGTCCTCACGAACACCGTCACCACCATGTTCGGCATCGCGGTCGCCCTGATCGCCATCCTGTTGCCTCTGGTGAGCCAGACCTGCGGGCTGGCCGGCGACCCCAGCTCCACCAACTGCATCAACATTCCACTCTGGATAGTTGCTATCACGCCGTTGGGCCCGTTCGCCCTTGTGGCCTACCTGGCCGGTCTGGGCACGTCGGCGACCATTCGCAGCTACTACCTGCGGGCGGTGGAGCAGGAGCTGCAGGGTTACGGCGGCGCGGACATGGCCGCGGTTGCGCTGCCGCCCGCCTCATTCATCTCCCTATCCGTCGCGGTTGGCAGTCTCCGGCGGGGCCGGCGCGGCTCGCGACTTCTCGTAGTCGTGATGTTCCTGGCCGTGCTCGTGGTATTCGGCGCCATCATTGGCTATATCGTGTTGCGACTGCCGCCTCCCTACCGGTGGATCGCCGCCGCCACGTACACCACCGGGGTGGTCGTCATGATCGCGGAGGTGATGCGAGCCTCCGTAGGCGGACGAGGACTTTTTGCCCGGGCGATATGGTCATACCGCCGCTACCGGTCCAACGTCCCGGACGTATCACGCCTGGCGGACCTGCACGAGCGGAGCATCGCCGGCTACGTGCTCCTGCCAAGGCCGCAGGACATGATCAAGTGGATCTTCCTTCCGGCGGCATTCGTCGTCGGCAGCTGGGCCGTCGGTGCCGGCTGGGCTGACCTCGTCGCGCAGGCGGTCGATGCCTGGACACAGCTGCGCCACGCTGCCTTCTGGCTGGATCCGGTCGCGTCGGCCCAGCTGATGACTCTTCCGGTCGTGCGACTGGTATTCGTCTTCGTGATTGTCGAGTATCTGCTCTTCGAAGCTCGCTACCAGTGGAACGACATCCGGGGTCTCGCCGAAGACCTCGCCCATCCGGTGCCCAAGCGACGGCTGCCCGTCGGCCTAGACGCTGAGCACGCCCGCCGAAACGTCCGGATCAGCGCATGGACGGCGCTGGCGCGCATCGGCGTCGCGCTGGCCGTCGCCGCGGCGCTGGGTGCCGGCCTGCTACGGATGACGGCGGCGCTGTCTGTTGTCATCTTCGGTGTCGCCGTGCTGTACGAGCTGCTGCGTTCGCGAAAGCCGCCGCCGGGCGCGGAGTTTCGGACCGGCACCGTCACCATTCAGATCTGGATCGCGGTCGGAGTTGGTTATGCGATCCGGGGCGTGGCTGGGTTCCTGGTCGCCGGTGTGCCCGCGACCGGATGGGTGATCGCGGCGGCGGCAGTCATGCTGCTGACCTTTGGCGTGGTGTTCGTGACCCTCACCTGGGTCCTGGATGCCAGCAGCTACTGCTACTCCGATCCGGCGACCGGTCACGTCGATTTTGCTCGGGCACTGCTCGACAAGCCCCACCTGGCGGCGCTGCTGCCCTACGTCGGCGCGATTCGCGGGTCGGCCGTGGCGGGTGCGGCTGGGTCCGGACCCACGGCCGGCGCCCAGGCGACACCACTGCGCCGGCGCGGGCGGGTGCTGGCGCCCTGGAACCTCGCGATGGTTCTGACCGGCGGCGCCGCCGGCGCCGCCGGCTTCGGATTCGCGGCGGGCCGGGCGGCGCCCGGTCCCCTCGACATCGCCTCGTCGGCGACCGGCCCAGGGTGGCTGACCTCGTCATCGTCGGCTCCGGTCACCGCGGCCGCGTCGATCGGTCTCGCGGGCGCGATCGCCTTGATGCTCGCCAGCCGGTCGTGGCAACGCTGCCTGGCCGGCCTGGCCCTGGTGCTGGGCGCCGCGGTGTGGCTGTGGCCGGCGCTCGGCCCGCGGACCATTCTGGCGGTGCTGCCCTGGGCCGTGGTCTCCGGTTGGTACATCTGGTTTCGCCACCAGTCATTCACGTCGCTCAAGGCCGGACTCAAGCCGGTCATCCAGGTGGCACGACGCGCCGCGTGGGGCCTCGCGGTCGTGGTGGCCGGCCGCCGAACCGCGCGCCTCCTTCTTGATCTCAAAGAGCACGACGCCGCCGAAGAGCGCCTCGCCGGCGGACGACCGCGGTAACGTGACCAGAGCCGATCATGGCACTGGAGTCCTATGCCTCAGGCGGTGTACGTTCGGGCCTCACAAGCTCATCCGCGGCACCGCTGAGGTGGTTATCGGAGGTTCATCGTGGCCGACAGCGTGTACACCTTTACTGAGGTCGTTGGCACCAGCACCGAGTCGTGGGAGAAGGCCGCGGCCACCGCGGTGGAGCGGGCGTCGAAGACCCTTCGAGACCTTCGCGTCGCCGAGGTCGTCAAGCTCGACATGGAACTCGACGGCGGGCAGGTGCGCGCCTACCGGGCCCGGGTGCAGGTCTCGTTCAAGCTCGAAGACGCCAGCTGACCCCCGACCCGAGCGGACCCTGCACGTCCCCTGACCTCCCTGTCGATCTAGGGCATATGCACACGTTTGAAGATCAAACCATGTGCATACGCCCTAGATCGACAGGGGGGCGATCGCGGCCACCATGACATCGGTGGCGAAGACCCACCATGGTGGATCGGGTTGGCCGGATATGGGTGGACACGGCACCGTCGAGCGGGGTGAGCTGAGCGGATGAGTGACGCGGCGAGGCGAATCTCAGCGGCCTACGCCGACACCGCGGATCTGGCCCCGGCCGGCGACGCCTGGGCGGTCGTGTCCGGGGTACCCTGCCAGCACATCGCGCTGCCCTACCCCTGGGCCACCGTCGGACGCGTCCTTGCGCTGCCCGGCCCGCCCACCACCGACACCGTGGCCCACGTGGCGGCTTGGTTGCACGCCAGATCGCCACTGTGGACACTCATGGTCCGGGCCGAGGACGAACACCGGGTCGCCGGCTATGACCGGTGGGATCTGATGCCCGCGCTCGCGCTGCAGGGTCGGCCCCCGTCACCCGCTCGATCGCTGGCCGACATCGGACCGGCCCGCGATCGGGAGGAGTTCCTCGTCCCGTACGGCGCCGAACTGGCACCCCTGGTCACCGCAGCCCACCTCGACTCGGGCCGGATGCATCATCTGGTCGCGCGGGTGGCCGGCGTACCGGTTGGCTGCGCGCGAGTCAGGCTTATGGCCGACACCGCATACCTGGGAGCGATAACCGTGCTGCCAGCCTGGCGCGGACGAGGGCTCGGTACCGCCCTGACGAACGCCGCCGGTGCCCTCGCCGCCGGCTACTCGGACCTGGTGTGGCTGCACTGCGCGCCTGGCTCACGCACCCTCTACGAGCGACTTGGGTACCGCCACCTCACCGACCACGTTCTGCTGGTACCCGCCTCGCCCACAGCGCCAGCTGCGAGTGTGCCGGTCCAGTCCACGGTGTGGCCACCGCCGTAAGGCGGCCCCGCCGACTTCGTCCCCGTCCGCACATCGGCGGTCTCCAGGGTGCCCCGAGCAGCCGTTGCAGCAAGCGGGGTTCGCCCGGCCAGGCGGCCAGGAGCACCTCCCGGGGGACCTGACGACCGGCCACCCGCGATCGGCCGCCGGCACGCGTACCCAAGTCCCGCCGGTGGCGGGTCGTTGGACCCTACCGGCCGGGGTGGCCGCGAGGTGCGCTGGTGGCGACAGCTGGAGTAGCGGAGGTACGTCATGACTGCCACAGCGGCATCGGCGGTGACCCATCACCGGCCGGCAGCGGTTCTTACCACCATCGGCGTGCTCGTGTTTCTCGGCATCTCCGCGTTCGGCGGGGGTGTCGCCCTGGTCTTCAGCCTCGGGTCGGCGGCGCCTCCCCAGAGCTGGTTGGACAAGATCCCCCTGGTCGACAGCTGGACGATGCCCGGGCTGGTCCTGGGACTCGGGTTCGGCGTCGGCTCTCTGATCGTTGCGTACGGAGTCACGCGCCGGCCGCACTGGGCCTGGCTCGACGTCGTCGAGCGTCCCACCCGCCACCACTGGTCCTGGATCGCCACCATCCTGATCGGTCTCGGCCAGGTCGTCTGGATCACCCTGGAGCTGTTCTACCTCCCTGAGCTCTCGGCGTTGCAGGCCGTGTACGGCGTGGTCGGCGTCGCGTTGCTGCTGTTGCCCCTGCTCGCGCCGGTCAGGGCGTACCTGCGCACCGATTCGCGTTGAGTCTCGGAGGTACCGATGTTCTCCCCTGCCCCGGCGGCCGCGCTGGCGCCGGTTCACCGCGTCCTGAACCGCCGACTCACCGATGCGCATCCGCTGGGTACCGGCTTCGGCTGGCTGACCGCGACCGGGCTCGCGTACGCCATCGCGGTCCTGATCCTCGCCGCCGGCGGTGACCAGCCCGGCGACCTGCAACCGTGGCTGAACATCCCGGCCGCCCAGTACTTCTGGTGGGAGCCCGCGTTCATCGCCCCGGTCATCGTCGGCTGTGGACTGCTCGCGACGGCCTGCCTGTACCTGCTGGCTCGAGCGGCCGGCGGGACGGGCACGTTCGACGAGACCCTGGCTCTGGTCGGGCCGGCGGTCGGAGTCTGCACCCTGTTCACGTTGATCCCCGACCTGGCCATCGGGGTGCTGCTCAACACGGGAGCCATGGACTCGGGCGCGTGGCAGCGCGGCATCACGCACCCCAGCCTCACTCTCGCCCTGGTCTGGGCCTACCTCCTGCTCTACGCGGTGGCCTTCCTGGTCGCGTTCCCCGCGGTCGTGGCCACGGCGCACCGGCTGCGGCCGCTCGCCTGCATCGCCATCGGCTGGTTCGGCTTCGTTGTCTACCAGGGCGTCGCCCTGATCTTCATTCGTTGACCCCGTGAGGAGTTCATCATGAGCATGCTGGCCGAACCGTACCGGATCAAGGCGGTGGAACCACTGCACATCCCGACGCCGGCGCAGCGGTTGGCCGCCATCGAGGAGGCGGGGTACAACACCTTCCTGTTGCGCAGCCGCGACGTCTACATCGACCTGCTCACCGACAGCGGCACCAGCGCGATGAGCGACCGGCAGTGGGCGGCGCTCATGATGGGTGACGAGGCGTACGCCGGCGCCACCTCGTTCTACCGGCTGGAGGAGGCGGTTCGCGACATCTACGGCTTCCGCTACGTGGTGCCGACCCACCAGGGCCGCGGCGCCGAGCACCTCATCTCACGAATCCTCATCAAGCCGGGCCAGTACGTGCCCGGCAACATGTACTTCACCACCACCCGCGCACATCAGGAACTCGCCGGTGGCATCTTCGCCGACGTCATCATCGACGAGGCACACGACCCGCAGGCCCACCATCCGTTCAAGGGCAATGTGGACCTCACGAAGCTGCAGGCTCTGATCGACACCGTTGGCGCGGCGAACATCGCCTACGTCAACGTGGCGGTCACCGTGAACATGGCCGGCGGTCAGCCGGTGTCCCTGATGAACCTGCGCCAGGTCCGCGAACTGTGCCGGCGTCACGACATCCTGCTCTGGTGCGACGCGACCCGGCTGGTGGAGAACGCCTTCTTCATCGCCGAGCGCGAGGAGGGTGAGATCGGCCGGCCCGTCGCCGACATCGTGCGGGACATGATGTCCTGCTTCGACGGCGCCACCATGTCAGGAAAGAAGGACGCCCTGGTCAACATCGGCGGCTTCCTCGCCATGAACGACGAGTCCATCCTTCAGCGGGCGCGCGAGCTCGTCGTCCTCTACGAGGGCATGCCCACCTACGGCGGGCTGGCCGGTCGGGACATGGAGGCGATGGCGGTCGGCATCCGGGAGATGGTCGATGACCAGTACATCGCCCACCGGGTCAACCAGGTCCGCTACCTCGGTGAGCAGCTCATCGTCGCCGGCGTACCGGTGGTGGAGCCGATCGGCGGGCACGCGGTCTTCCTGGACGCGCGGCGGTTCCTGCCCCACCTCGACCAGGAGCAGCTGCCCGCCCAGGCGCTCGCGGCCCAGCTCTATCTGGACAGCGGCGTGCGCTCGATGGAGCGCGGCATCGTCTCCGCCGGCCGCGACCCGAAGACCGGCCACAACCACGTCCCGAAGCTGGAACTGGTCAGGCTGACCATTCCCCGCCGGGTCTACACCGACCGGCACATGGATGTGGTGGCCGAGTCCGTCATCGGCCTGCACGCGCGTCGCAGCCGCATCCTCGGCCTGCGCATGGTGTACGAGCCCCCAACGCTCAGGTTCTTCAACGCCCGGTTCGCGCCCCTGGAGGTCCCTGCGCTGGTCAGCCGGTAACGGGCATCACCGCAGCTCGGCGGGGAGTTCGAGCGGGATCATCGCCGCGGTGATCTCGTCGGTGAGCGCGGCCAGCCGCCGGCGTACCTCATCGACCACGGCGTCGACCGGCACAACGGTGGTCTCGCCAGTCGCCCGCGAGCGCACCTCCACGCCGCCGCGTGCGAGCGCTTTCTCGCCGACCACCAGCCGCACCGGCAACCCGATCAGGTCGGCATCGGCGAACTGCACGCCCGGCCGCTCGCCCCGCTCGTCGTGCAGCACCTCGATCCCGCCGGCCCACAGGTCCCGATAGACCTGATCGGCCACCGCGGCCGACCGGGTGCCGGCACCGTCGAGTTGGCACAGGTGCACCTGGTACGGCGCGACCGTGACCGGCCAGCGCAGCCCGCGCTCATCCCGGTGCTCCTCGGCGATGCAGGCGAGTAGCCGACCGACGCCGATGCCGTAGCTGCCCATGATCACCGGTCGCCGCTGGCCCTGCGGATCCAGGTACGTCGCCCCGACCGCCGCGGAGTAGCGGTCACCGAGCTTGAAGATGTTGCCGACCTCGACCCCCCTCGTGGTCCGCACCGGCTCGCCACAGCTCGCGCAGGCATCGCCGGCCCGGGCGGCCGTGATGTCGGCGACGTGGTCCGCCGAGTAGTCGTGTCCGGCGGTCACGTTACGCAGGTGGAAGCCCTCCTGGTTGGCCCCGGCGACCAGGTTCGGCGAGACCGCCACGAGCTCGTCCACCACCACGGTGGCTCCGGTGACCCCGACCGCGGAGCCGTAGCCGGCGACCGCTCCGATCTTGGCGATCTCCTCCTCCGTCATCGGCCGCAGGTCGACAGCGCCGACCACGTTGGCGAGCTTGGTTTCGTTGAGCTCCATGTCACCGCGCAGAAGGGCGACGACGGACTCGACCGTCACCGACCCGTCCGGCTGCTCGTGTTCGGCCGCCATGAACATCGCCTTGGCCGTCCGCTCGATCGGTATGCCGTATCCGCGGACCAGGTCGTCAATGGTCGCCGCACCCGGCGTGGCGAACTCGACCATCGGCTGCGGCTCCTCCGCCGCCGGCACCGGTTTGCGGAACGTCGCGACCTGCCGGTTGGCCGAATAGCCGCACGAGTCGCAGAGCACCAGCGTGTCCTCGCCCACCGGCGTCGCGTACATGAACTCGTGGGCCAGTTGCCCACCCATCACGCCGACATCCGAGGCGACCGCAAGCACCGGCAGCGCGCACCGGCGAAACACGTTGTGGTAGGCCCGGTACTGGGCTGTGTACTGTGTGGACAGTCCCTCGGCGGTGGCGTCCAGGCTGTAGGCGTCCTTCATGAGGAACTCGCGGACCCGGATGAGTCCGGCCCGCGGGCGCGGATCGTCGCGGAACTTGGTCTGGATCTGGTACACCAGCCGCGGCAGATCCCGGTACGAGTCGATCTCGCTCTTGCAGAGGTCGGCCACGACCTCTTCATGGGTCATGGCGAGCACCAGGTCGCGCCCGCGGCGGTCGGCGAAGCGGGCCAGCTCCGGCCCGACCGTGGTGTAGCGGCCCGACGCCCGCCAGACCTCGGCCGGTTGGACCACCGGCATGGACAGTTCCTGGCCACCGACCGCGTCCATCTCGGCGCGCAGAATGGCTTCGATCTTGCGTAGGGTCCGCCAGCCCAGCGGCAGATAGGAGTAGATCCCCTGACCGAGTTGACGGACCATGCCCGCCCGCAGGAGCAGGTGGTGCCCCTCCGCCTCACTTCGGCCCGGGGCAGTGCGCAGCGTGGTGCCGAAAAGGTTCGACATCTTCATCGGAGTGTGGCTCCTTGGAGACAGACCGCGCCCAGCGAAGAGGTGCCGGCACGCGGCGAGATGACGGGAAACGGGGGGCCGGCCGCAGCGCCGTCAGCGGTACTGCTGAAGCGGGCAGGCCGGCAGCAGAGGTCGAGGCCCGCCGATGAGCGGGTACGCCCGTGCCCGGTCCACCATTCACCTCCAGCCCGTACCCACCGATGGTAGCGCGGGTCACATCAGTGGCGGCGGGCGGCGTCACCCGATGCCGAGCCGCTGGAACACGCTCCGCGCGCTTCGTGCCCTGAACTGGTGGGAAGCAGCGCGGCCAAAGGTAGGGCGTGTTTGCCAGAATGTGCGCAGCTGGCGGCCGTACTAGTCTTCGGATCATGGCCTTACGACCTGACGAGTTCTACGACCATGCCCTGGCCGCAGCGGACGATGAGCGACGGCTGCCGCTGTCGCGGATGACGGGGTGGGACATCAGTCCGTTCGAGCCGGACGGGCTGCGGGTCGCGCCGCTGCGCCCACCGGTCCTGCCTGAGCCGCCGCGCAACGGCGAGGACCCATCGGATTGTGGTTCATGTCGTGGCCGGGACGAAGGGATCTGGTTCGACGACCGCTGGCGGCTGACCCGGATCACCGGAGTCGGCGTGCCGCTGGTGCTCATGCTGCATCCGCGCGATCACTACGACCTGGCGGACCTGCCCGATGAGCTGGCCGCCGAACTGGGGGTGCTGAGCACGCACATCGCCCGTCACATGCAGGCGCTGGCGCACATCAGCCGGGCGCACGTCTACCGCATCGGAGACGGCGGGGCCCATCTGCACATCTGGTTCTTCGCCCGGCCGGCGGGACAGGCCCAGTTGTTCGGGTCGTGGATGGTGGTCTGGGATGACCTGCTGCCCGAATACCCGGCCGACGTGGCCGAGGCGGACGCCACGATCGTGGCGGACGCGCTGGTCGCCTCCTACGGCGGTCGCCGCTAAGGAAGCCGGCGCCAAGGAAGCCGGCGAAAAATCTTGGGACGCCAGGTCAAGAATCGAGGGCGCAGGACGACGCATGGGGTGGAAGGCAGCCGCCAGGGCTGCCGCGGACAACGGGAGTCACGATGAAGTTCATGATGCTGGTACACGAGGTCACCCGCCCGACGGCCGAACCGCCCGCGGACCTGTTCGCGGCGATCGGCGCTCTTGGTGCGGAGAACACCGCGAACGGCAGCCTGGTCGAGGTTGGTGGCCTGCTGCCGATCCAGGCCGGCGCGGTCGTGCGCCTCGCCGACGACACGATCACCACCACGGACGGTCCGTTTGTGGAGACCCGGGAGTTGGTCGGCGGGTACGCGGTGTACGACGTGCCGGATGCCGCCACGGCGGCGGCGAAGGCGGAGCTGTTCCTCGATGCGCACCGCAAGACGTGGCCTGGCTGGGAGGGTTGGATCGAGGTGCGGGCCATGCTCGACGCCCAACCGCCGGCCGCCTGAGCGACCCATGACAGCGCACCCCGCGGCGACAGGTGCCGCCGCAGTGGTCGAGCAGGTGTGGCGACAGGAGTCGTCCCGCCTGCTCGGCGCGCTGTTACGGATCACCAGAGACCTTGACCGCGCCGAAGACCTCGCGCAGGAGGCGCTCGCGGCCGCGCTGGCGCAGTGGCCAACGTCCGGCGTACCGGAGAGCCCAGGCGCGTGGCTGATGACCGCCGCCAAGCGGCGTGCGATCGACCAGTTCCGGGCGGGCGAGCGCCAGCTCCGCGCCTACGCGACTGTCTCGGCCGAGGTGGCGCAGTCATACCTGGAGGCGTTCACAGTCGATCACATCGAGGACGACGTGCTGCGGCTGATCTTCGTGTGCTGCCACCCGTCCCTGACCGACGACACCCGCACGGTCCTCACGCTGCGCCTGGTCGCCGGCCTGACCACACGGGAGATAGCCCGCGCCTACCTCACCTCCGAGGCGACCGTGGCCACCCGGATCTCGCGGGCGAAGGGGACGCTGAACCGCGAGCGCGCCGCCATGGAGGAGCCGACCGGACCCGAGCGCGTCGCCCGGCTGGCTTCGGTCATGACCGTGATCTACCTACTCTTCAACGAGGGGTACGCCGCGACGGCCGGCGTCAACTGGACCCGTCCAGCGCTGTGCGCGGAGGCCGTACGGGTTGCCGCGTTGCTGGTCACGCTCGTACCAAAGGACCCGGAGGCCCATGGCCTGCTCGCACTCCTCGAGCTGCAATCCTCGCGGCTGTCCGCGCGCGTGGACGCCTCCGGCGACCCCATCCTGCTCAATGACCAGGACCGCGCCCGCTGGGACCGGGCGGCCATCTCCCGCGGATTCGCCGCGTTGGGTGTGGCGCTGGCATTGGGCGGCGACGGGCCGTACGTGCTGCAGGCGGCGATCGCGGCCGAACACGCCCGCGCCGTTTCGGTGCAGACGACTGACTGGGCGCGAATCGCCTCGCTCTACGAGACACTGGCCGGTGCCACGGGTTCGGCGGTGGTGCAACTCAACCGCGCGGTTGCCCTGGGCATGGCTCACGGCCCCCAGGTCGGACTCGCGCTCGTCGATGAGATCGCCGGAGCTCTGCCAGACTTCCATCTCGTGCCGGCGGTCCGCGGTGACCTGCTGGCAAAGCTCGGCCGCACCGATGAGGCGGCGGCGCAGTTCGACCACGCGGCGGAACTCACCAGCAACGACGGCGAGCGTGCGCTCATGCGATCGCGGGCCGCCGCGTGCCGCGGACACACCAGGGCAGATTGATTGCGGGTGGTGCGGTCACCGCTCGCTGGGCCGAGGTGTGCGATGGGCAGCCGAGACTTCCGGTAGCTTGGCGCCATACCGGCGCGGAAGATCCGGGCAGACGCTGGCACCGCGCGGTTGGCGGAGAAGGACGGCGATGGGCATGGGTGAGGTGCGGACGCTGCTCGCCGGTCGGGGCTTGGTCGAGTCACCGCGCTGGCATGGTGACCGGTTGTATTTCTCCGATTGGTCTGCTGGCGAGATCGTCGCCGTCGACCTGGATGGCTCCAGCGAGGTGGTCGCGCGCGTGGACTCGCTGCCGCTGTGCAGCGCGTGGCTTCCGGAGGATCGGCTGGTGATCGTCTCGTCGGCGGCCGGTCTGCTGCTGCGCCGGGAACCCGACGGGGCTCTGGTCACCCACGCCGACCTCGGCCAGCCGGGCTGGAATGACGTCGTGGCCGACGGCCGGGGCAATGTGTATGTCAACGGCGCCGGCTCCAACCCCATGGCCGACGAGGCGTTCCGGCCTGGTTGCATCGTCCTGGCCACGGCGGACGGTTCGGTACGGCGGGTCGCCGACGACATCGCATTTCCGAACGGAATGGCGGTGACAGCCGACAATTCAACGCTGATCGTCGCGGATTCCTACCGGCACAGCCTGGTCGCCTTCGACATCGGCGCGGACGGCGGGTTGTCCCATCGGCGGGTCTGGGCCGACGTGGGCGAGGGCACGCCGGACGGCATCTGCGTGGACGCGCAGAACGCCGCCTGGTATGCCGACGTGCCCAACCGGCGATGCGTCCGCGTCGCCGAGGGCGGCGCGGTGCTGCAGCAGGTCAACCTGGACCGCGGCGGCTTCGCCTGCACGTTGGGCGGGCCCGACGGGACGACGCTGTTCATCACGGCCGCTTCGTGGCGGGGCATGACCGAGTCCGAGATGGTGACGCCGGGCAGCGGCCAGGTGCTCACCACCCAGGTCGATGTGCCGGGGGCGGGCTGGCCGTGATGTCCGGACCGCACCCTAAGGGGCTAAAAGGCGTCCATCACGTGACCGTCGAGGCCACAACATCGATCGTGAGCACTGGCTGACCGAGGATGAAGATCACCCCGTCGTTGCTCACCGAGGCCTCCGCGATCACCACACAGCCAGCCGTCGCGCGGGAGTCCAATGGCAGGTAGCGCGTGGTGGCCAGGCTCTCTGCGTCAAGGGAGTCATACGGCGAGCCGGGAGCGCTGTCGAACGGCTCCATCGCGGCGCCGGCCGGCAGGAACTCCGCGGACGGGCCGCCCTCGTCGAGGCAGTCCAGCGCGATACGCACCCGGCAGTAGCCGAACACACCGACGGCGGACTGGCATCGGCTGCTGACGGTGAACCGCGCGATGAGCAGATCGCCGCCGCCCCAGGTGCCCGACGTGGTCAGGTCGCTCAGCAGGGTCCAGCTCGTGGTGGTCACCACCACGGCAGCGCCAGAGTGCACGTACTCCTTGCGGGACTTGCCCTGGAACTGGTTGGCCGCGGCGACGGCGATGCCGGCCGTCACCAGGATCACAGCCGCGACGATGGCCACGACCGAAACCGTCCAGCGGCGACGAACTGCCCGCATGACTCACCTCACAACGAACGCCCACTGGGTACGACTTCCGCCAGCCTGCGCGCCAGCGACCGCCGTACACAGTCGGCTAGCCGCCGACGAAGAGTCACGTGGCAGACACATAGTCGAGCCGGCATGGTCGGTCACTGCCGGCGGCGGGTGCCGACCGTCGGCGTGCTATCGACCCCCCACAAACTCAGGAGCGGGCTCGGCATCCCTTATGCCGTTATTGGTGTGCGTGTACGCAACAGAGATGGTTTGCCGTAGCGGCCACATGACATTGAGCAAGTCCGTCACCATCCAGCTCAAGGTGGTGACGATCGATGGATCACTCGGATTCACCGACAGCGCCGCCGTTAGGGGGTTCGGATGCGGAAGTGTCCTGCGACATTGGTCGTCTTGACGATGGCCGCCGCATTGGGCGTCGTCGGTGTACAGGCCGCGGCCGCGGCCGCGGCCCCGGCGCCCGGCGTGAGTTGTCCGGAAGGGACGTACGCGCCCCTTGTCGGCATTACCCACTACGACGACGGGGGTCTCGGGTACCGCTACCGAATCGGCCAGGAGATTCACGAGGTGCCGATCGCCCCGGCCGGTTTCAACCCGGCCACCGCGGCCAACGCGATGCTGGCCCGGTACGGCCTACCGGAGCGGCCCGCGGCGACGGATGTGGCCGGCATGCAGCGCTGGCACGGCCTCCTCGATGGCTGGAAGCGCAACACCGACGCTTCGTTGTGTGTCGGCACGGAGCGCAAATACCACCAGTTCATGCCGGCCACGCGTGCTGCGGTGGCGGGCACGGATGAAGCGACCACCTACTCCGTGCAGTCCATCAACTGGGCGGGATATGTCGCCGACGCGGGGGCTGGCACGACGACGTACATCGCCGCCCAGGGCGACTTCGTCCACCCGACGTTGCACAGCCCGAACTGCTCGCCGAACGAGGAGGGCTCGTGGACCGGGATCGGCGGCTACCACTCGGGTCGCCTGATCCAGGCCGGCACCGAGATGAGTACGAACCGGGCCTGGTATGAGTACCTGGGCAACAACGGTGCCGGGATCGCACCGGTCTACACGATCAATGTCCACCCGGGTGACCGGATCCACACGTACGAGGTCATCCAACGCTCCACGGGCCAGACGACGTTCTACGTCTATGACACCGCGACCGGCGTGAATAAGTCGGTCGTGCTGACCCTGTCCGTCTCCACGTACTACGACGGCAGTTCGACCGCGTACATCGACGAGATGCCCAATCCGAACGTCAACTACTTGCGCAACTTCGGCAGCATCGCCTGGACCAACGCGCAGGCCCAGCGGACCAGCGGCACGTGGTACACGCTGCAGTCACAGAACGAGGTCGAGGTGATCCTGGTGTACGGCGGGATAACCAACGCGCACCCCGGCGCAATGACCGGGTCGAAGACGTTCACCGAGCACTGGTATCACTGCTGATTCAGCGCACCGAGCAGCTCGTCGTTCGCCTGGCGCAGATGCCGGCCATCGCTCGCGGTCCGGCACCCGGTTCGCTCGACAACGATGAGCTGCTCGGTGTTTTGCATCCGCACGAGCAGGAGGTAATGGCTGCCGTCGTCGAATGGGCAGGACCGGAACCCACGCGGGGCCGGCGGCAGGCCATCAAGAAGCTCAGCCACCCTGGCGACCCGGTCCAGCGCCATCACGATGGTCCACTGCGGGATCTGCCCAGTCCCGTAGGCACACACCGTGATGGAGGTTGGCGTCCCGTCGAGGAATGGCCCGGCCGGCTCGACGGCTCCATTAACCTTGCCCGTCGGCTGAGCCGTCGGACAGGTGCCCGCAGCAGTGGGCGAGCCCGACCCGGGTGCGGCCGGTCTCACCGACTCCTGCGTGGAGGTCCGGTACAGCTGGACCGCAACGAACGATACGGCCAGGACCAGCACGACCGCGCCGGCGGCGATCAGCGGGCGGAGCGCAGTCGGACGGACCTGTCGTGCGTTTCCCGCCGCACCGGCACTCGCCGCGAGCATCCGCCCGGGTTCGGCCGGGCCCGCAAGCTGGGCCGTGTCCCGCATGAGACGACGCAGTC
The DNA here is from genome assembly GCA_963753485.1 of uncultured Actinomycetota bacterium. Taxonomy (GTDB): domain Bacteria; phylum Actinomycetota; class Actinomycetes; order Mycobacteriales; family Micromonosporaceae; genus CAWDLX01. The sequence continues at coordinate 136,654 of CAVWCL010000004.1, forward strand.
TTTGATCGAATTGATCGCTCGGGGTCATGGTTGGCCCTCCATCTGCACCTGGTCCAACAGTGCTCGCATGGACCGCATGGCCTTGGCGGCCTGGCTCTTGACCGTGCCGACGCTGCACCCGAGCGTTGCGGCGGTGTCCACCTCGGAGAGATCCTCGTAGTAGCGCAGCACCAAGGTGGCCCGCTGTCGCGCAGGCAGCCGGGCGAGGGTCGCGAGTAACACGATGCGAAGGTCATGGTCCTCGGTACGAGCCGAGATTTCCGGCAGGTTCGACGCCGGCCGCTCGAAGAAGCTCCGCCGACGGCGCCAGCTCAGGTATGTGGTGAGTAGGGTCCGGCGCACGTACGCGTCTGGCCGGCCACGTTCGGCGAGGTCGGACCATTTCGGCCAGACCTTCATCAGCGCCGTTTGGACGAGATCCTCGGCGGCATGCCGATCACCCGTCAGGAGGAAGGCCGTATGCAGCAGCCGGGTGCACTCGGCCGCCACATACTCCTCGATCGTGGTCACGCTCACCCCTCTCGCCTGTTACACGTGGTGGCGCGCCCAAGGGGTTGCCCGGCCGAGGCCGAGACGGTCGCCCTCCATCCGGCGACAGCGTAGTCCTGGACGTTACCTGACCCGGAGCGCGCCGATCTCCTGGCGAGAGCGAACCGGGCGGTGGCACGCCCAACCTCGGCTCAGCAGTCAAACACCGACCAGCAGATGGCGTTGCGCAACCGCTGATCGTCAAGTACCAGCTCGCGAATCGCCCCCGGCAGCTGGTCACGCTGCCATCGGCACTCGAGTCGCCGTGCGGTCTCGCCCTCGCCTTGCGGCGCGGCGGCCTGCGCGGCCTTGATCGCATAGGCGGCCGCCCCGAGCTCGTGCGCGGCGACATGTGCGACGACCCCGGCCTGCCCCGCGGCGTACGCGGCCTGCCGCGCGGCCCCACGGAGGTCTCTGGCCGCACCCATGGCGTGGCCGCCCGCCGCCCGAGCCTGCATCATCCTGACCTCGCCACGCACCCAGGCACGGACATGCTCGATCGCCTGCCGTGGTCGTGGATCCTCAGGGCGAGCCGACTCGAACAGGTCGAGGACGTGCTCGGCGCACGATGCCGCCCACAGAGCCAGGAGATGGTGATCCGAGTCAGTGAGGGTGCCACCACGGCGAATCGTCACGAAGCGAGGGTCCCGGACCTTCGGGAGGATCACGCCTGGGCACTCCTTTATGCTTGCATCCGCCGGCTTGCATCCGCCGAACCCAACCTGGGCCCGCCGGCGACCGGCCGCACTTTCAACCGTAGCGTCGTTCGAGCATCAGAGCGGACCTTCGCGTCATTGGGCAAGGCTTAGGCTGCTGGCAGGTGCGGCGCGCGTGCCGGAGACGCGGAGGGACAGCAGATGCAGCCGGTCAGTAGCTACCTGGACTACTCCGGCCGGGACGACGTGCTCGGCGGGGGTGCGCGGAAGATCGCGGTTGGCACGCCGGCCGGTACCTACCGGGTGTGGGTGAAGCGGATCGGGAACAATCCGCGCTTGCAGGTCCTGCTGCTGCATGGCGGGCCCGGATCGACCCACGAGTACCTGGAGGCATGTGACAGCTTCCTACCCGCCGCGGGGATCGAGTATTACTACTACGACCAGCTCGGCTCCGGGTTCAGCGATCAGCCGGATCAGCCTTCGTTGTGGGAATTGGACCGCTTCGTTGACGAGGTCGAGCAGGTCCGCCGCGCGCTCGGGCTGGAGCGTGACAGCTTCGTGCTGTTAGGCCATTCCTGGGGCGGGATTCTCGCCATCGAATACGCACTTAGCTACCAGCGGCATCTGCGCGGGTTGGTCATCTCCAACATGATGGCCAGCGTCCCAGCGTATAACGAATTCGCCGAGCGGGTGCTGATGCCGCAGATGGACCAAGCCGCGCTCGCCGAGATCAAGGAACTGGAGGCCAATGGGCACCACGAGAACCCCCGATACATGGAACTGCTGATGGAGCAGCACTACGTGCATCATGTCCTGCGGATGCCGGTGCAGGATTGGCCGGATCCGGTACACCGCGGGTTCGACCACATCAATCCGGCCATCTACGTGACCATGCAGGGCCCCAGCGAGCTGGGCATCAGCGCGCAGGCCACACTGGCGCACTGGGACCGAACCACGGAGCTGGCGTCGATCGACGTGCCGGCTCTGGTCATCGGCGCTGAGCACGACACGATGGACCCGGCGCATATGCAGATGATGGCCAGCCGCCTGCCGCAGGGCCGATACCTGCATTGTCCGCATGGCAGCCACCTGGCGATGTACGACGACCAGCGGGTGTACTTCGCCGGTCTGATCGATTTCCTGTCCGGGCTGTAACGCCCGCTCGTCCCGCCGGCGGCTGAGCGGCGTGGGCCCTGCCCCCCGACCTCCTCGTCCATCAATGCTCGGCCGAGACTTGATCACTATCCGGAAGGAGATCGTCTGGAATGGGCGCTACAGTGCCGGGCATGACAGAGATCGGAACGGATTGGCGGGTGGTCGATGGCGTTGCGACGGCATGGTTCGACGCGCCTTCGCTGATCGAGGGGGCTGCGCTGGCCGGGCGCATCGTGGAGCTGTCGGCCGAGATCGTGGTCGACCTGCGCGCGACCGGCCTGCGGGTGCGCCTCGACTCCGACAAGCACGCCGAGGCGGTGTCGGCGGCTGCGCGGGATCTCGGGCTGGCCGCGAACCCTGCCGTGCCGCAGCAGCTGAGCGTCGTGTTCGAATCCGCGAACCCGTCTGGGGTGAGGCGGTTCTGGCAGCGCGTGCTTGACTACGCGCCCGGGGAGGACGGCGGTTTGGCGGATCCGTTGCGGCGCGACCCCGCGATCCGGATCCGGCCCTCGACCGATTCCCGGCCGTTGCGAAACCGCATCCACCTCGACGTGGTGCGGCCGGCCGCGGCGGTCGAGCAGGCGAGTCTTGGTGAGGCATCGGGACCGTTCGGGGTCTGTCACACCGACCCCGACGGCAACGAGGTCGACCTGGTGCCGGGCGCGGCGCTCGGCGAGCGGATCGGGACAGCCGACTGGCAGGCGGTGTTCGGCGCGATGGCGTGCTACCGCATCGCCTCGCCGACGCAGCAGCGTGACCTGGCCGCCGCAGCGGCGACGCTGGCCGACGACACGGGCTTCCCGCTGCTGGTCGACCTGCGCCCTGGGCTCGTGATCATCGACAGCGGTAAGGACCAGTGGGACGACGAGGCCCACGGCCTCGAGCTCGACTTCACCGACCTCGCCGGAAACCTCCAGACCGCTGCCCGCGAACTCGGCGCCACCGCAGATCCGGGGCTGCCGCGCTTCGTTCAGCTCTTCCTCGACGCCGCCGACGTCGCCGCGGTCCGCGCGTTCTGGGTCGCCGCACTCGGATACACCCACGACCGGCGAGCCGAGGCCAGCGACATCCACGACCCGCGGCGGCTGAACCCGGTGCTGGTGTTCCAAGAGCTCGACGCTTCGGAGACGGAGCGGCGCCGGCAGCGCAACCGCATCCATTTCGAGCTCGCGGTGCCGTCGGACCTCGCGCAGACGCGCCTCGCCACGACCGTCGCAGCCGGTGGCCGGCTCCTTGACGAGTCGGAGGATCGCTGGCGGGTCGCCGACCCCGAAGGCAACGAATTGGTGATCGTCACGCGGCCGTGAGGCATCCCGGAGTCGGGCCTTCGCCAGCCGGCTCAGTTCAGGTGGCCTGGGCGGCGACATGAGCGAGAGTCGCGGCGTCCGGAAAGCGCGCAGTGGGCGACTTGGCCAGGCACCGCTCGACAACACTGCGTACGCGTGCGGGCACCTCATTCGGAAGCGGCGAAGGTTCCGGCTGGATCTGCATCATCGCGACCTCAAGCGGGTTCTCCGCCACGAACGGTGGGCGGCCGGCCAGGCATTCGTACGCGATCAGTCCCAGCTGGTACAGGTCCGACAGTGTCGTCGCCTGCTCGCCCATCGCCTGCTCGGGTGCCAGGTAAGCCGGCGCGAGGTACAAAGCCGCACCGGCGTGCGCCCCCGTCGGGGTGCTGATCAAACCGAACTCGGTGAGCACGATGCGCTCGTCGGTCAGGACAAACACCCGCGATGGCCGCAGCCCGCGATGAACAACGCCGTGGCGGTGCACCTCGCGCAGCGCCGCCGCCGCCTGGGCGAGCCAACCCATCGCCACCACCGGGGCCACCGGCCCGAGCCGGGCCAGGCGGGCACGAACGGACTCGCCGGCCAGCAGCGGCATCGCCGACCACGCGACGGGCTCGTCATATCCGTAGCCGAGCAGCGCGACGACGCCCGGATCCGAGATGGCCGCCAGGTACCGGGTCTCCGCGACATAGCGCCGGCCGAACATCTCGTCGGTGCCGGACGAGCAGTCGCGGGTCTTGACCGCCACGAGCTCACCGCTGAGGCGGTCCCATGCGCGCCACACCGAGCCCAGGCCACCAGCATCGATGAGTGTCTGTAGCTCATAACGGTCGGCCACAACCGATCCGATGGCCACCATGGCCGTAGCCTAGGCGACCACCCGACCTTGCAGGATCCACGGTTAGCATGGTCTCGTGATCACGGGATTGAGTCATTTTGGATTCACCGTGCGTGACGTTGACGCCAGTGCTTCCTGGTATGAGGACGTGCTTGGTTTCTACCGGGACCACCTGGCGTTCGCCGTCGCTGACCGCGCAGCGCTCGACGAGTGGGCCGAACGATTCGCCGCCGCTGGCGTGCCTCATTCGCCCGTCGCCCCGGCCAACTCGATCCCCGGCGCCGCCGTGCTGATCTTCCGCGATCCCGACAACATCCAGCTCGAACTCTTCTATCAGCCGCCCGGCTGATCCGCCCAGCCCGGCCACCCTGAGGCGTTCGACGGTCAGCCGCCCACCTTGGTCAGGTCGATTCCGCACTGCGCCTGGACGTAGGTCACCAACGCCGTGGTGGCCGTCTTGCGCTCCGGCGCCTGTAGCAGCTGGATCAGCTGCGCGCTGCCGACCTTCGACACGTCGTAGTTGGCCGCCTCCATCGTCGACTTCAGCTGCAACGTGCCGTCCTGCAGGGTCTTGACATTCGCCGAGACCTCCGGCGGGGCGGCGTCCACCAGCTGCTGGTTCATCGCGGCCGTCTGGTCGAGGTACGTCTTCCACGCGGCCGGTGTCCCGCTCGCCAGCAGGGCGGGCAGCGCGGTTCCCTGCAACAGGACCTCCTGCTGCCGGACCACGGCGCAGAACTGCTCAGCGCTGCCACCCGTGGCTGCGGCCGAGGTCGGAGCCGGGCCCGACGATGAGTCCGTCGGCGAGGTTCCCCCGCACGCGCCGGCCGCTCCCACTGCAAACACAGCCGCGGCGCACACCAGTAGTCGACGACCAACCGAGATCATGAGGATATGCTGCCGGCTCCCACGTCAAGGTCAAGCCCTCCCCGAGTCCGACTCCCGACTGTGGTACGCCCATCGGCGGGCGCCGTGGCCCGAAACCATCCAATGTGGGCAGCGAGCGCGTATCCGGCGAATCGCGAGCCCCGGTGTCGGCCGCGCGCAACCCGGCATAGCCGGGCATCGCCATCACTCGACTCGATCAGCGGCCATTCTGAAGGGTTTCCTCTGAGACGACTGGAGTTTCTGCGAACCGGATACCTTGAAAAGTCAGCCGGCCGAGCAAACGGGCGGCGATGGCCGGCAGTTGATGGATCCGGATCGGTACCTCGGGCGCGGCGTCCAGCCGGTATGGGCCACCGTAAATGTCCGCGTCATAGGCGAATAGGCCACGCTCGGCCACCAGACGCCAGGTGTTGACAAAGTCTGTGCCCAGCTCCGGAGAGAACCGCGCGGTGGTGACGGCGGGCGATGCGAGGATGGCCGCGATCGCGTCATCATGTGCATCCGTGTCCTGCAGGAACTCCTCTGGTGCGTACCCACCACCAGCGGTGGTGAACAGGGCCACGTGGCCGTCAGCGTCGGCGGCAATCCAGTCGTACTCCGTGCCCCGGATCTCGTCGGCCGTCTTGGAATTCACCTGGTACCAGCGCCATCTCTGAAAGAGCCCGATGCCACCATCGTAGGGGCCGCGGGCCACCGCGAGGACTCAGCGGGGGTCAGGCGGGCTTGGTTGCGAGCGTGCACCAGGCGCGCAGTCTCATCGACAGACCTGGGGCATCGGTCATCCGGGCCGCACCGGCGAACATCGCGGCGCGCAGTCTTTCGGCTCATCCGGTGCCAACTGCTCCGGCACGCCGCGGAGGCTGAACGATCACTTCCAAGCCCACCACTGCTCAGGATTTGCAAAGTGCACCTCGTGCTCAAGACACTCGCTGCGAACGTCGGCGAACCCAACCTCGGCCAACAGATCGGCGACCTCCCGTGGCTGATCGAACGGCTTGGCCACAGCGCGTCGACTCACCTCGACCGCCGCCGTCAGCGGGTCCTCCCAGGCCCATCGCGGGTCTGGGTCACCCCAGGTGGAGATCATCACCCGTCCGCCTGGACGCAACACCCGCGCGAACTCGGCCACCGCCCGCTGCGCGTCGGGCAGAAAGGAGAGCGCGGCGCGACGGCCGAGTCAGCGCGGCTAGCTCCGCTTGGCCGGAACGAAGTTTCCGGTTGAGTCAAGATTTCCGGTTCATGCGGCGGCCAGCCCGCTGGTGACGAAACGATCGAGTTCGCGTTCGAGAGTGCGCCAGGCCGTGGCGAGGGGATGTCGTTTGCCTATGTCGGCGGGTAGGGCGGGGTCGAGGGCGGTCAGTCCTGGGGCGAGGACGCGGCCGTAGGCCTTGGTGAACATGACGGCCACGCGCCGGCCGAGGGCTGTGAGCTGGTAGCGGTTGCTGTGTGGGAGGCGCTCGATGATGTTCTTTCGTCGCAGCCGACGCAGGTCGTAGGTGGCCTGCCTGTTGGTGTACGGGGTGTCGAGCAGGCTGCGCATCAGGTCGGTGAGGGTGCGGTTGTCGAACCCGGCGACGAGGTGGCAGAAGCCGACGATGGCGGACATGAGTGCGGTCACCCGGGGGTCGCCGAAGCGTAGCGCGGGGGTGCGCTGGCCGTCGTTGGTCAACGATGGCCGGGTCACCTGGTTGAGGGTGACCACGTCGGGTGCAGGTTGGGCATCGGATGCTTGTGCGTCGCATAGACGCTGGTTGGCCTTGTCGCCAACCGCCTTGAGGGCTTTCCAGTTGGCTGCGTTGACCCGCCGGCCGATGCCGAAGTCGCGGGTGTCGCAGATGACGGTCTCGGTGCGGAGGGCTCGACCCTCCTTGAAGTACTGCTTAAGCCGGCTGGCCTTGTAGTAGCAGACGACCTGCGGGTCCACACCCTTGGTGATGACCTTCGTGCGGAACGAGCCGGGGGTTCGGCTGTTGATGCGCCGGTCGAAGGTCAGCGCCACCTGGGAGGGACGGCCGACGTCGAGGTGGTCGCGGATGACGCCCTCGAAGAACGCCCGCCCGGCGGCGGGCCGCTCGAACACCCGGGTGTCGGAGACCTCGAACTGGCGAAACGCCAACTCGTAGGTATAGCCGGCGCGTAGATCCGCGGTGGTGAACGGTGAAGGCAGCCGACGGGCCCAGCGCCAGAAGAACGACTTGACCGCACCGGAGCCGAGTCGGTCGCAGATGCGCTGCAACCCGGCCGGGTCGTCGCAGGAGGCGAACCCGTTGTCCAGCGGGGCGTAGCCGATCCCGGCCCGCTCACATTGACGCTGGGCCCAGGTGTGTCCGTTGAGCCAGATCCAGATTGGATACGGGGCATAGGCGTTGGTCTTCCAGAACGCCCCGCCCCAGTCCGGGTCCCACAGGTAGAAGTAGAAGTGGTTGATGAAGGCCATCTGCCGGCCCCACTCCATGTGCGGATGCGGGGCGTGCTCTTGGCCCTTGGCCTTCCACGACCGCCACACCGGCGCCTTCTCCTGCGCGATGCCGATCAGCACCACCCGACCGTTGCCGCCCTGCGCGGCGGCGGCGTCGATGAGCGGGCGGGCCACGGCCTCCTTGTCGTCCCCCTTTCCGAAGTGGACCACGGGAATGTCGCCGGCTTCGGCGTACCGGTGCACCTCACGCACGTACTCGTCGCCGATCTTGCCGAACGCCGCCGAGGACGGGATGACGAACCCGCGCTGCCAGCGCAGGAACTGGCAAACCCAGCCCACCGTCTGCAGCTTCGGTACGTACGCCTGCAGGAAGATCCGGTCCACCGAACGGCAGGTGAGCGTCACATGATCGCGCAGTAGAGTCGCATAGTCGGCCATTGCAACCTCCAGGTCTCAGCAACCCCGAGGTTACGACCGACACGGCGGGCGGGCCTCCCGACGGAGACCCGCTCGTCACGCTGTCCTATCGCGGCGACGCCGCGAGCCTTGGCGGTATGAGGTCGCTCGCTACCGCTAGCCAGCGGGGTGCGCGCCGCGCACCGCGTACCGGTGCAATGTCACGCCGCCCTCGAACGCCGCCTGTTCGAGAAGGTCCAGCTCGATCAGTTGGTCGTGGTCGTCGATCAGCGGTCGCCCGCCGCCCAGGATGACCGGGTGCGTGAAGAGCAGCAGCTCGTCGAGCAGGTTCGCCCGCAGCAACTGGGTGGCCAAGGTGGCTCCACCAACACCGATATCGCCGACAGTCTGTGCCCGTATCGCGGCGAGCTGCTCGATCGCGTCCTCGCCGCCGACAATGCGCGTGTTGTACTCGGCGCTCGTGCGGGTGTTGGAGACGAGCACCTTGGGCATCGACGTCCAGATCTCGCCGTACTCGCGCAGGTATTCCGGCAGCGACTCATCCGCGCGGGCACCGGGCCAGAACGCCTCCATCGTCTCGTAGATCGTGCGCCCCTCGACCATGAGCGCCATCGCACGGGCGCGCTCGTTGAACACCCGGTGCAACGCCGCCGTAATGCGCAGCCAGTTACCGCCGCCCTCCTCACCCCCGGCGTACTCGATCTTGAGGTCGACCGAGACGTTCATCCAGTACACAAACCGCCCCATAGCCCTCGAGCCTAGTCCGCTGCGCCCCAGGCTCCGCCCAGAGCCGGGCACCACCGCCCGGTCGTCGAGGACGATCGGGTCACGCCTACGCCGGGCGGACGTCCAGCCCGAGCGCGGCGGCGAGAGCGATCGCCTGGTCCCAGTCGACGATCGTCGCGCGCAGGCTCACCGACCATGGGTCCATCGACGACAGATCACTGCCGCGCAGGTCGGCACCGTCAAAGGACGCCTTCGCAAACGATGAGCCGGACAGATCGGCGCGCAGCATCGACATGCCCTCGCCGCGCGCACCGGCGAGATCGACCTCACGCATCCGCACGCCGGTGAAGGATGCTTTGCGCAGGTCGGCCCCGGACAGACCGACGAACGACCAGTCGCCGCCCTCGACCCGCAGCTGCTCGAACGAGCACCCCTCGAAGGCGCTGCCGACCAGCTTGCAGTCGGTGAAGGTGGCGGCGAAGAAGTTGCACCGCAGGAACGTGCAGTTCGTAAATGCCGCGCCCAGGTGCCCGGCGGCATTGAACCTGACATTGCTGAACACGCACTCGTCGAAGACGGCACCGGCGGTAGACGTGGACTCGGTGAGATCCACGTCGACGTAGCGCACCTGGCTCTCCACCTGGCCGGTCAGGTCCTCGCCGTAGAGGTCCTCCCCGGACACAGTCCGGCTCGTGGGCGCCGGCTTCGCCGGGCGCCGGTGGTCGGCCACAGCTCATCCCCCTTCGCGAACGCTCAAGCGCCTGCCGGCTTCCGGTGTGGGCAACGCCCACATGATAGGTGGCTGTGCGCGGTCGCCAGGGAGCGAGCGCGGTCGCCGGCGCGAGATCGGTGTCAGGCGCGCGCGGGTGAAGCGAGACTTGACATTGGCGCGTATCGCTCCGATCTCCCCGGCGAACAGGATCGGCGGGCGCGCCCGCGGCCACCGGGGAGGCGCGCGGGTAGCGTTCCCGGTGCCCAGCGTCGACCCACAGACCGGAGTGTCGTGTGCCTGCTCGCCCCACGCCGACCGAGATCGTCGCCGCGCTGCGGGCCGCCGGGTGTGTCTACGCGGAGGACGAGGCGCGGTTGCTCGTCGCCGAGGCCGGTACCGCTTCCGAGCTCGCGGCGATGCTCCAGCGCCGGGTGGCGGGTATCCCGCTGGAACACGTCCTCGGCTGGGCCGAATTCTGTGGCCTGCGGATCGCGGTTGACCCGGGCGTCTTCGTGCCGCGCCGGCGCACCGAGTTCCTCGTCCAACGGGCCGCGGCCCACCTGCCGGCCGCCGATGGCGCGGCGCCGGTCGTGGTCGACCTGTGCTGCGGGTCGGGCGCCGTCGGCGTGGCGCTGTCGGCGGCCGTGAGCGGCATCGACCTGTACGCCGTGGACCTCGACCCGGCCGCGGTCCGGTGCGCCCGCCGCAACGTCACCCCGGTGGGCGGCCGGGTGTACCAGGGGGACCTCTATCAGCCGCTGCCCACCGCACTGCGGGGCCGGGTCGACATCGTGGTCGCCAATGCGCCCTACGTGCCGACCCAGGCGATCGCGCTGATGCCGCCGGAGGCGCGCTTGCAGGAGGCCACAATGGCCCTCGACGGCGGAGACGACGGGCTTGATGTCCTCCGCCGGGTGGTGGCGGCGGTCGGGCCATGGTTGGCGCCCGCCGGCCACCTGTTGGTGGAGACGAGCGAGCGCCAGGCGCCGGATGTCGTGGCGGCCGCCGCCCGCGCCGGGCTGGTGGCGGCGGTGGCCAGGTCGGCCGAGCTCGAAGGCACGGTCGTCGCGGCCGCCCGCGCTATGCCGTCTTGACCTCGCCGCCGGACTGCCAGGTGGTCCACGGCAGGTTCCAGTCGCCGTACCCGTCCCAGCTCGGCATCGTCGCGCCGCCGGTGTTCGTGTAGATGGTCACGTCACCCACCTGCGCGAGGTCGAAGAATTTCTTCGCGTCGCTCTCATTGAGGTTGGTGCACCCGTGCGAGGTACTGCGGTGGCCGATGTTGCCACCGTTCCAGCTCGCCGAGTGGATGAACTCCCCCGAGTTGGTGATGCGCACCGACCACGGGACCTTCAGGTCATAGGCGTTGCCCGGCTGGGTGCTCACCATCCGCTGCACCTTCGCCTTGTCCATGACAATCTTCGTACCGGCGAAGGTCGGCGTGGATGCCTTGCCCAGCGAGACCGGGAACGAGAAGAGCTGCGCCCCGTCGGAGGTCACGACCATCCGCTCGGTGTGCCCGTCGATCCGGCTGATGTTGGCCGCGCCGGTGGAGATGTCCAGGGTCAGACTGTCGTCGTAGACCAGGCCGGGGCCGGCCGAGACGCCCTGGACGGGCAGGTCCATGTGGATCGACGCGTGCGCCGGCCAGTAGTCGTTCGGCCGGTAGTGCGCCTCGAGCGGATAGTCCTTGTAGATCGCTGACTTCTCGAAGTACCAGGCGCCGGCGACCGGCGCACCGTTCGCGGTCACCACCGTCGCGGCGGCGAACGGTTGACCGTCGGTGATCGTCGCCGAGAGATACGCGATGATCGGCATCCCCACGCCGTAGGTCGCGCCGTCGCTCTGGTACAGCCGTACGTGCACGGGTCGGCCGGTTGCCGGGGTCGCCGACGCCGACCCGGCCGGGGCGGAGCCGCTGGGCGTGGCCCCGGAGCCGGACTGCCACTGGGCGTTCGAACAGGCGGAAGCCGCGAGCAGGGCCAGCGCGAGGCAGGTCGCGGCGAGAATCCGCCCGCCAAACCTTGGCAAAGCCGGCTTTGTCATGACGATCCTCCCCAAACGGTTCGATCCGTCAGCATCCAACGCCTGCGATGCCGGCGTCTCCGTTCGAGCAGCATGCTACCCGTTGGCGGCCGGGCCCAATCCAGCCCGCGGCGCCGGCGCAACGTCCAATATGGACCGTTGTCGACCCGGGCGATCAGCCGGCGAAGCGGGCGAGGCGGCGCGAGCGGTCAGTCAACGCGCTCGGCGAGGCGACGCAGCAACGTGATCAGCTGTATGAAAAGGCCGAGAGCGGCGCCGGCGATGACGAGGACGAGCAGACCGCGGGCCAGGATGGTGGCGTCGAAGTCGTACCGGCCGAAGTCGAACGGGAACACCTTCCAGATGCGGACCAGGACGGCGAGTCCGACCGCGGTGGTCGCCACGTCCCCGAGCGCGCGGAACCACGCCGGATCGTAGACCAGGTAGACGATGTTGACCGCGACGGCGAGCGCGAGCGAGATGTTGAGCACCTCCAGCACCCGGGGCGTCTGGTCGGTGAGGAAGGGCACGCTCTGCCAGCCGGGCGCAACGTTGATGACCCAGAGGAGAGCGGCGTTGATGAGCGCAGCGATCGCGTAGCCGACGTGCCGGGCGACCAGGTGCGGGTGGCGGGTCACAACGGTGGACATGACGGCCTCCTGTTCAGATGTCGAGCCGCCGTCAGCCGGCCACCAGCGGCGACCGCCATCCGGGCTCGGCGCCAGGCTAGGTCGCGCGACGCCGGCGCAGCAGAGGCAAAGGTCCGTCCTCGACGGGACCGACGGTTGAGCCGATCCCCCGGGGGGTTGGTCACAGCCGGGGTTGCAGCGCCCGCAGCGCGGCCAGGACGCTCTGCTCATCCCGATGCAGATGGGGCAGCAGGCCGACGGCCCGGTCGAGGTCTCCGGCTCGGCAGGCCCCGGTGAGGTCCTGGCAGGTCGCGGCGAGGGCGTTCGCGCCGAGGTTCGCCGCACTGCCCTGCAGGCTGTGCGCGTGGTCGGCGGCGCCCCCGGCATCCCGGTGGTCAACGGCCTCGACGATGGCGCCGACCGAGTCGGGGAGGCGATCGGCGAACGAGGCGACGAGCTGGCGGATCAGCGCGCCGGCCGCGTCCGGGTCGACCGTGCGGATCTCGTCGAGCCGCGTCTCGATGGCGGCCCCGACCTCCGGGCCCGGCGGACCGCCGTCGCGCCAGCGGTCCAGGACCGCCGCGAGCCCGTCCGGCATGATCGGCTTGGACAGGTAGTCGTCCATGCCCGCCGCCAGGCAGCGGTCGCGATCCTCGGCGAGCGCGCTCGCGGTGAGCGCGATGATCGTGGTGTGTCGCTGCCCGCCCTCGCGACGGCGCAACTCGCGGGTGGCGTCGAAGCCGTCCATGCCGGGCATCTGGCAATCCATCAAGACGGCGTCGTAGGGCTGCCGGTCGAACAGGTCCACGGCACCGAAGCCGTCGGTGGCCAGGTCGACGGCGTACCCCAGCTTCTGCAACATCGCGGCCGCGACCTGCTGGTTGATCGAGTTGTCCTCGGCGAGCAGGACCCGGCCCCGGGCCGGTGTCGCGCCGTCCGGCGGCGCTGCGCCCAGCGGCGCCGCGGCCGCCGGCACCGGCGTTGGCTCGTGCGTCGTCATGATCCTCGCTAAGCAGTCGTAGAGTTCGGACTGGTGCACCGGCTTGGTCAGGCTGGCCGCGATGCCGGCCTGCGCGGCGGCGTCGGCGTCGACCGGCAGGCCCGAGGTGAGCAGCACCAGGTGCACCGCGGCCACGCCGGGATCGTCGGCGATCTGGCGGCCGAGCTCCAGTCCATCCATTGTGGGCATTGCCAGATCGAGCAGGGCCACGTCGTACGGGCGTCCCCGCTCGGTGGCGGCCCGCAGTGCGGCCAGCGCCGTCTGGCCGGAGTCGACCGCGTCGGCCGACATCCGCCAGGCGCGCAGCTGCTCGGAGAGGATCAGCCGGTTGGTCGCGTTGTTGTCCACGATGAGCACCCGTAGGCCGCTCAGGTCGTCGCGGCGCAGCCGGGCCGCCGTCCCGCCCGGGGCCTGGGTGCGCAGCGGAACCTCGCACCAGAAAGTGCTTCCGGTACCCAGCTCGCTCTCCAGCCCGATCCGGCCACCCATGGCTTCCACCAGCCGCCGGCAGATGGCCAGACCAAGACCGGTGCCACCGAAGCGGCGGGTGGTGGACGCGTCCGCCTGGGAGAAGGCGTCGAACATCCGGTCGCGATCCTGCGCGGCGATGCCGATGCCGGTGTCGATGACCGCGAACCGGATCCAGACGCGGTTGCCGTCGGGCGCCGCCTCGCCCGCCAGCCGGTCGGCCTCGACCGGTTCGGCCCGCACCACGACCTCGCCTTGTTCGGTGAACTTCACCGCGTTGCTGGCCAGGTTGAGCAGCACCTGGCGCAGCCGGGCCGGATCGCCCCGCAGGGCGAGCGGAAGTTCCGGGTGGCAGTAGCCCACCAGCTCCAGCCCCTTGGCCCGCGCCGGCTCGGCCACCAGCTCGACCACGTCCTCGACCAGCACGAGCAGGTCGAAATCCGCGTCGTCCAGAGCGATCTTTCCGGACTCCACTTTGGAGAAGTCGAGGATGTCGTTGATGACGTTGAGCAACGCGTTACCCGCGGTCCTGATGCCCTCGGAGTAGCGGCGCTGGTCGGGGTCGAGATCGGTGGCGAGCATCAGTCCGGCCAGGCCGATGACCCCGTTCATCGGGGTCCGGATCTCGTGGCTCATGGTCGCCAGGAACTCGGACTTGAGCCGGGAGGCCTCGATGGCCTGTTCGCGTGCCTCGGTGAGCGCCTGCTCCACCTGCTTGCGACCGGTGACGTCGCGCATGAGGGCGTTCATCTGGCGGCTCTCGCCGACCTGAACCGTCCAGGCGCTCACCTCCACCGTGATCTCGGTGCCGTCCCGGCGGAGCGCGGTCGCCTCGGTCGGCTCGTCCACCCGGTCGAACTCGCCGGACCAGAGCTGACGCATGCCCTTCCGGTACGGCACGCGCAACGGCACCGGCACCACGGTGTCGGCCAGGTCGCGCCCGATCGCCTCGGCCCGGGGCCAGCCCAGCATCGACTCGGCGGCGCGGTTCCACTCGACGATGGTGCCCTGCTCGTCGGAGCCGATGAAAGCATCGCTGGCCAACGCCAGCACCACATCGGTGAGTCGGCGCTGGGCCGCCACCGCCTGCTCCGCCCGGACCCGGTCGCTGACCTCGCGCGGGAAGAAATGGATGGCACCGCTCTGCCCGGGTAACCCGGAGCCGGTCGCCGCATCCAGCCACACCCACTCGCCGTCGTGGCGGCGGTAGCGCGCCGAGATCAAGGGCGCGTCCGGGCGGCTGACGTAGGCCTGAAGCCGGGCGGCATCCGCCGGGTGGACCACGGCGGTGATGCGGGTGCCGAGGAGCTCCTCGGGGCGGTAACCCAACAGCGGCACACTCGCCGGTGAGACGTATGTCGCGGTCAGGTGCGAGTCGCAGATCATCACGATGTCGCCGGCGCGCGGCGGGTGGCGCCGCGCGCCGGCCGTGGGCGCCCGCGACCGGGTTGCGGCCCGGGCGCGCCGCAGCGCCACCGCCTGGGAGACCACGATCACCAGCAGAACGACGATGAACGCGAGCACCGCCAGCAGCGCCAGCGCCACCAGCCCGGCGTCGACCTGCGCCGCGCGCACCGACGCCAACGCGCCGGCACCCGGGCGGCCTAGCCCTGCCACCGGTCCACCGTATGGCCCGGGTCGACCTGCCGTCCTCGGGTTGGCCAGAGTGCTGCGACCCGGTGTCGAACCCGGCCGGCTCAGGCGGTCTCGACCAGCGATCGGGTGAGGTAGACGAGCGTGATGAACGCCTGGTAAAGGCGCAGCGGGTCGTCGTCGGTGACAGAGACTGTGCGCGAGTCCAGCCGGCTCACCCCGCGGACCCAGGTGGACTGCTCGGCCATGTCCGGGCTCACGAACTCAATCTCGATCGTCGCCGGCAGGGCGATCGCCGGCGGTCCGATGGCGTCCAGCGCACCAAGTGCGCTCCGCACCCCGTCCTCGATCAGCTCGCGGGCGGTGAGCGGGTGCCGGTGCACCGCAGCGTACCGACTGATCGACTCCTTCACCTGCACCGACGCGATGGCGGGACAGAACGGCGACGCCTCCGGGCCGACGTACTGGTCGCCGGTGATCACCGCGATCGGTATCCCGAGATGCTGGGCGACCAGCGCGTTCAGTCCGGCCTCGCCGGTCACCGTGCCCCCGAGGCGGACGTTGGCGATGGCGCGCGGGTTGTAGGTGTGCGACAGCACGCCCGGTGTGGCCATGGCGGCGTGGTAGCCGAGGAACACCGCGGCGTCGAACGTCTCGTCGAGCCCCTGCATCATGTAGCGCGGCTTGAACCGGCCGGAGAGGTAGGCGGCGCGGCCACCGAGGGCCGCCGGCGACAGGTTGCGCATGACCGAGTGCGCGTCGTTGACCAGGATCTCGGTCGCCCCGGCGGCGAGCGCGCCGGCGATGGCCGCGTTCACCTCGCCGACCAGCAGTTCGCGGCCCAGCTGATAGTCGTCCCCACCGGCCAGGCACTGCGCCCAGTCGACGATGCCGGCGACCCCTTCCATGTCCACGGAGATGAAGACCTTCACCCCCGCCAGCCTGCCATACCGCCGCCATCCTCCACAGTGGAGGTGCACGGGCCCGCCGATGGCTCGCCGACGCCGGGTGCCCCCGGTAGGGTTCGGCCATGGCGGGCGAGACGATGGTGGGGTTCGGCTACAAGCAGGCCTGGCTCGCGGTCCGCGGTGGCGAGGCTGCCGCCGCCTTCGCCGCCCTCGGCGCCACCGACGAGGGGACCTGCTCCTGGCGTACCGGGATCGACCGGTGCTACCTCACCGACGATTGCCTGGTCGCCACCCCGCCGGTGCACGGCTGGCTCCTGGTGGTGGGGAGGTGGCTGCTGATGCACGAGTCAGATGTGGACCTCGAGACGCTCTCCACTCGCCTGGCCACCGAGGTGCAGTACTTCGCGAGCTACCGGGTGACCGAGCTGCACCGGTGGGCGCGGGCGGTCGACGGCAAACTCGTCCGGTCGTTTCGCTACCTCGGCCGGGAGGGCGAGGTGACCGACTGGCGCGGCGACCTCGACGACGCCGAGCGGGCGATCGGCTTGCCGGCCCGCCTGGAGGGCGACACCGACATCCTCGTCGGCGAGCAGGACGTCATCCGGGTCGCCCGGGCCTGGAGCGTCGACCCGATGGCCCTGGACGGCCAGCCCTCGCCGGGCCCGCTGCGGGCCGGCCGAGCGCCCGACCGCCCGATCTGAGGGCGGGTGATCCTGCTCTCAGACGGGCGAACTCGCCCTATCCAGCCGACCGGATCTGCGATGGAATTGGTGTCGATGACGTCACGATCGTCGCGGATCTGGGGGCCACACAATGGAGACCACGCTCGACTACGCGGGCGGTCAGTTGCCGCTACCGGTGCACGAAGCCGTACAGGGACCGGCCGGGATCGATCTGGGCAGCCTCGCCAAGGCTGGCCTGGTGACTTACGACCCGGGGTACGTCAACACCGCCGCCTGCACGTCGGCGATCACCTACATCGACGGCGAGGCCGGCATCCTGCGCTACCGCGGGTACCCGATCGACCAGCTGGCGCAGGGCGCCTCGTTCCTCGAAGTCTCCTACCTGCTGATCTACGGCGAGCTGCCCACCGCGATCCAGTTGGCGGAGTTCGCCGAGCTGATCAGCGTGCACACGCTGCTGCATGAGGACCTGAAGCGCTTCTTCGACGGGTTCCCGGCCGACGCGCATCCGATGCCGGTCCTCTCCTCGGCGGTGAACGCGCTCTCCACCTTCTACCAGGACAGCCTCGATCCGTTCGACGAGGACCAGGTGGAGATCTCGACCGTGCGGCTGCTGGCCAAGCTGCCCACAATCGCCTCGTACGCGTACAAGAAGTCGATCGGGCAACCGTTCCTCTACCCGGACAACGCTCTCGCGTACACGGAGAACTTCCTGCGGATGACGTTCGGCGTGCCGACCCAGCAGTACCACGTGGATCCGGTGGCGGCGAAGGTGCTGGACATGCTGTTCGTACTGCACGCCGACCATGAGCAGAACTGCTCCACCTCGGCGGTCCGGTTGGTCGGCTCGGCGCAGGCGAACCTGTTCGCCTCGGTCTCGGCCGGCGTCAGCGCGCTCTCCGGGCCGCTGCACGGTGGTGCGAACGAGGCCGTGCTGCAGATGCTGGAGCAGATCCGCGCGGCCGGCGGCGACACCCAGGCGTTCGTCAAGCGGGTGAAGAACCGCGACGGCGGGATCCGGCTGATGGGCTTCGGCCACCGGGTCTACAAGCACTACGACCCGCGGGCGGCGCTGGTCAAGCGGGCCGCCCAGGACGTGCTGGCCCGGATGCACCGGTCGGACCCGCTGCTGGACATCGCCATGGAGCTGGAGGAGATCGCGCTCGCCGACGACTTCTTCGTCTCCCGCAAGCTCTACCCGAACGTGGACTTCTACACCGGCCTGATCTACAAGGCGCTGGGCTTCCCACCGCGGATGTTCACCGTGCTCTTCGCGATCGGCCGGCTGGCCGGGTGGATCGCCCAGTGGCGGGAGATGATCGTCGACCCCGACAACAAGATCGGACGACCGCGCCAGCTCTACACCGGGTCGGCCGAGCGCGCCTTCGTTCCGGTCACGGCCCGCTGACCGGATCCGTCGCGGTCGGCGACGGTGCCGTGGTTGGTGTGGGCGGCGGGGTCGGCGTCGCTGTCGGCGTGGGCGTGGGCGTGGGCGCGGGTGGCGGGCTCGGGGCCGGTGTCGGTGTCGGTGTCGAACTCGGGCGTGGCGTGACCGTCGCCCGGGTGGTCGGCGTCGCCACCGGGGCCGGGCGGGTGGTTGTCGACCCGGCCCGCGCTACGGTCACCTCCGCCGGCTGGGCGCTGGGCGACGGTGCGGTCGCCGAGGTCGGTGCCGGCGTCGTGGGTGCCGGTGAGGGCGCGCCAGCCGGGTCGGTGGCCGGCTCGTCGATGCGCGGTGCGGTCACGTCCTCCGGCACCGCAGCCGCCGGGATCGGAGCCGGCCCCGCCTGGTTCCCGATGCCGGCCGCGCCCAGGCTGGCCCCGGCGGCGATCATGGCCGCCGCCGCGGTGAGCACAGCGCGATTCTCCCGCCGGCGGTGTCGGGGGTGATAGCCAGCCGGGCGGCGGGGACGGCGGTGCGAACGCACAGGCAAGGGGTGCTCCCTGGGTCGACCAGCGGCCCGTCGCGGCGGCGCTGGTCACCAGACCTTCGACCAGATCGTGCGGCCAGGGCAACTCTCGGCGCAGAACAGTGGTTCGAATCACAGTCAATCATCTTTTCAACTGCTAAATCGGACCGGCTAGAGCCACAGCGGCCGGCGCGCGCGGCGCTTACCTGTCGGACCGCCATGTGACGATCACGCGCGATCGATCAGGACCGCGCCGCCCGGAGGAAGGAATCACATGCCAGGAAACGTCGCCCCGGTCGCCGACGAACGCGACGGGCTGCTCTCGTTCCTCGCCCAGCAGCGCCTCGTGCTGCGGATCGCCGCCTACGGGTTGACTGAGGAGCAGGCCCGAGCCGCCCCGTCCGCGAGCAGCCTCAGCGTGGGTGGACTGATCAAGCACGTGGCCGCGGTCGAACGAGGTTGGATGGACACCACGCTCCAGCGCGAGGCCGCCGATCGCGAGGATGGCGAGGCGGACTATGCCGACGGCTTCCGGCTCGGTCCCGGCGAGACCCTCGCCGGGACCCTGGACTATTACGCGGCCGTGGCGGCCGAGACCGAGGAGATCATCGCCGGCATCCCCGACCTCGGCCAGCCGGTGCCGGTACCGCGGGGGGTGCCGTGGTTTCCCGACGATGTCGACGCCTGGTCGGTGCGCTGGGTGCTGCTGCACCTCATCGAGGAGACCGCGCGCCATGCCGGGCACGCGGACCTCGTGCGCGAGTCCATCGACGGCGCGAGGGCGTACCCGCTGATGGCAGCGGCCGAGAACTGGCCGGAGACCCCGTGGATGAAGCCATGGCGGCCCGGCGTTTGACCGGGACGCCCGGCTGACCCGGCGGCCCGGCGTTTGACCGGGACGCCCGGCTGACATGGCGGCCCGACGTTTGACCCCGGTGGCGCCGGCCTCAGCGCGCTCGGGCCACCTCGCCGGCGCAGACCAGACGTTCGTACGCGTGCCGCCACTCGGCGCACCGGGGCCGGCGGCAACGGCCACATCGGCCGTTGGAATCGTTGGCGTGCTCGACCAGCAGCGTGCGGTAGAACTGCCGTAACTGCACCGAAAGGCGCGGGGAGGAGGTGTCGCCGTAAGGACCGGACATGGTGCTAGACCTCTGTTCGTGCGAATGGCTGGCGCCGCGTCGGCGCCGGCGTCAACTCGGCCACGATCGACCGCCCGATCCGCTGCGGGCCGGTCCTGATCGGGACACTGCTGCGCCGGGCTGTCCGGACCGACCGGGCGCGTAGCCGGTCGGCGAGCCCCAACCCGAGGCACACGGCGGCGATACCACTCGTGACCAGAAGCTGGCTCACCATGGGGACCCCCACCCGAGGACATGCGTCTTTGTCGCCAATGTAATACCTTGGTTGGTTCGCACGCCAACGAAGATATCTGACAGCGGGCCGACGGTAACCGGCCGATCGGTCGCGTGACCTCCTCCGTTGAGCCGCTGTCCGGCTGAGCAACGGTCATTGGCGGACCGGGTGGACGGTTGATTAGGATTGGCTGGTGAGCCAACTCGGGTTCGGCGCCTACCTTCGCGACGCCATCCATGCGGCCGGCTTCACCACGCCGACCCAGTTCGCCCGTGAGGTCGGCACGGATCCGTCGGTGGTGCTGCGCTGGATCAGCGAGGAGCAGCGGCCGACCATCCGGTCGATCGAGCGGATCGCGCCGGTGCTCGGCAAGAGCATCAACGACATGGTGCAGGCGGCCTACCCCGACCAGCTCGGTCAGCCGGCCGGCGCGCCGCCCGCCCGCATCCATCCGATCGCCTACGAGCTGGGCCGCATCCTGGCCGACGATTCTCCGGTGCCGGCGACCGACCGGGAGGCGCTGGCGAACGTCCTCGACCTGATGTTGGAGCCCTACCGCCGGGTTTTACGCCGCCGGCGGCCCTCCTCCGGCGCCGCCTGACGGTCCGACCATTCAATGATCGACACTCACCGTTTCGCGAAGATTGAACCATGCCACCGTCCGGCCTAGGCTGGGCGCCGTGGCCCCCTCCCCCACCAGTCCCCCGCCGGCGGGCCGGGATCTCCTGCATGTCCAGCTCAGCCCGATGCTGCTCGTCGGCCTCATCTCGGCCGCCATCACCACGGTCGCCGTGGTGGTCACCGCCGTCCTGGCAGCCCGGGTGGGGCCGCCGCCGGGGTTCCAACGAGGGGATGCGCCACCGCCACCGCCGCCGGAGGCCACCGCCCTGCTCATCGCGATCGCGCTGTGCGTGGTCGCGTGGGTCATCGCGATCGTCGCCTACGCCCGCGACTACCTGGTTCGCCGGCTGGTGGCGGCCGAGGAGCGGCTGACCGCGCTCGCCATCGACTACGGCGAAGGGCGCGAGACCGAGGGCTACCTCAAGGGCATGCGGGCGGCCAACGGCGAGCGCCGGGGCCTGCGGCCGGTGCCGCCAGATCCGAAGCCGCCGCCTACCTGAGCGGGCTCGGGGCTGGCATGATCACTGGTGTCCGCCCCGAAGGAGATGCCCATGCTTGACCACCTGTCCATCCAGGTCACCGACGTGGCGGCCAGCGCCGCCTTCTACGACGCGGTCCTGGCACCGTTGGGCGGCAAGCGGCTGATGGAGTTCGGCGAACAGATCGGCTACGGCCGCTCGCAGCCCATGTTCTGGCTGGGCCCGGTCACCACCGGCGGCCTGGCCCGTGAGATGCACATCGCCTTCTCCGCGCCGGACCGGGCGGCGGTCACCGCCTTCCACGACGCCGCCGTCGCCGCCGGCGTGGCGGTGCTGCATGCCCCGCGGCTGTGGCCGGAGTACCACCCGAGCTACTTCGGCGCCTTCGTGCGCGACCTCGACGGGAACAACGTCGAGGCGGTGTGCCACACCGAGCCGACATCCGGTTCATGAACCACTACGCGCTTTCTTCCGCGGAGGAGGCAGCATGACCGACGACGCGCTTTCCCCCGCGGAGGAGGCAGCATGACCGTCCACAGTCGGCAGATCCACCTCGCCTCCCGCCCGACCGGGTGGCCGACGCCGGCGAACTTCCGGCTCGTCGAGACCGAACTGCCCGATCCCGCCGACGGCCAGATCGTGGTCCGCAATCGCTACCTGTCGGTCGACCCGTACATGCGCGGGCGCATGAACGATGTGAAGTCCTACATCCCGCCGTTCGTGGTCGGCGAGGCGCTGGACGGGGGTGCCATCGGCGAGGTGATCCAGTCGCGCTCGCCCGATCGCAGCGTGGGCGACCTGGTGCTGAGCAATCACGGCTGGCGCGACGTGACCGTGGTCGACGCCGCCCGCACCCGCGTCGTGGACGGCTCGCTCGTCTCCCCCTCGCATTACCTGGGCGCGCTGGGCGTCACCGGGCTCACCGCCTACGTCGGCCTGGTCGACATCGCCGCGCTCACCCCGGGCGACATCGTCTTCGTCTCCGGTGCCGCCGGCGCGGTCGGCAGCCTGGCCGGACAGCTGGCCAGGCTGCTCGGGGCGGCCCGGGTCGTCGGCAGCGCCGGCTCGGCGGCCAAGGTGTCCTATCTGGAGAGTCTGGGCTTCGACGCCGCCTTCGACTACCACGACGGGCCGGTCGAGGCGAGCCTGCGCGCAGCGGCCCCCGATGGCATCGACGTCTATTTCGACAATGTCGGCGGCGAGCACCTCGAGGCGGCGCTGGCCCGGCTGCACACCTTTGGCCGGGTCGCGCTCTGTGGCGCGGTCTCCCAGTACAACACCGAGCGGCCCGCGCCCGGCCCGGCGAATCTCGGCCTCGCCATCGGCAAGCAGCTGACCTTGCGCGGGTTCATCGTGACGTCCTTCGAGCACCGGCGGCCGGAATTCGTCGACCGGATGGCCACCTGGATCCGGGACGACGCCGTCCGGCTCGACGAGACCATTGTGGATAGTCTGGAGAACACGCCGGATGCGTTCATCCGGATGCTGCGGGGCGAGAACATCGGCAAGATGGTGGTGCGGCTCGGTTGACCGGCCGCGGTCGGGTCAACGCCGGCGCCAGACCACCCAGGTGACGCTCTTCGACTCGCGGCACCGAAGCACCGCGGCGTAGCCGTAGCGGGCGCCGTTCCAGGCCCCCGACCGGCTGGCCAGGGTCACCACGTAGGTGGGGTCGTCCGGGGGCGCACCGGTACCGGGGTCGAAGGAGGCCAGCGCCCGCCAGTAGACCTCGCGCTGGTGGCGCTGGTTGACGTTCCAGGGCAGGTTCGACGCTTCGGCGACGGTGCTCCCCGGCGCCACGTTCGCATCGCGGACCAGCTGTCGGGGGCCGGGGTGGTACTGCTGGTCGGCCCAGGCGGCGCTGATGTTGTTCGTGATGGACACCATCGCGACCAGGTTCAGCACCAGCAGGCCAACCAGAGCGCAGCGTGGGCCCCACCGCCGCCGGCTCACGGTCCAGCTCGGCCGCGAGCCCGGCAGCGACCAGCGGCGTACCGTGTGCCAGCCGGTGAAGGCGGCCGCGAAGAGCACCATGAAGCCGAACGCGAACCCGGTCATCCGGTAGAGGTGCAGCGCCCTGTAGTCACCACTGAGGAACGACAGCTCCGGCGCGTCGAAGTTGACGAAGATCTCGCCGGGCAGGCGGTGCCCGGCCCACGCGAGCACGGCGCCGAGGGTGAGCATCACGAGGCCGGCGGCGACCGCGACGAGCAGGGCGGCGCGCCGCCAGCTCGCCCGGGTCAACGCGTTCACGGCCACCAGCGCCCAGAAGCCGGCGAACAGCGCCACATACCGTCCATAGACGTGGTTGTTCACCCGACCCTCGTCCGGGATCCCGGCGGCGGTGGCGAACGCGATGCCGGCGGTCATGGCCAGACCAGCGCCGAGCACGATGCGGGTCGGTCTGGACCCCTCGCGCCGGAGGAGGGCGAGCGCGGCCGCGGCGATCCCGAGCGCGGCCAGACCGTACGTGCTCGTGCACAGATGCCAGATCTGGCCGGCGCCGTCGCAGAGCACCCGCATCAGGCCGGTCGGCGAGGTGAGCCGGTCGGCTACCCGGCCGTCCACGCTCACCGCGCCGGTGGGGAAGAGTTGATGCTCCAGCCAGCTGTTGATTCTCCGGCCGGCAACGTAGACGGTGCCAGCCGCGGCGAGGGTGGCGACCGCGCTGGTGCGGGGAAGCCACCGGCGGTACCAGCCCAACCCGACGACCGCGACCAGGACGACCAGCATGACCAGGCCGCGCACGTGGGTGTTGGCCGCGTAGCCGGCGGTCGCGCCGGCGACCAGCCCGGCCCCGATCGGTCGCCGCCCGGCCACCATCGCGTGCATGGCCAGCAGCAGCACCAGGAGCAGCTCGGGCAACAGCGCGTCGGTCAGCGCGAACTCACCGAAGAAGACCAGGCTGGGCAGGGTGGCGAGGACGAAGGCGAGCGCGAGCGCCAAGCCCCGCGGGGCCTCGAACAGCCGCCGGGCGAGCAGGTAGAGCAGCGGGAACGTCGATGCCATCAGCGCCGCGTCGACGATGTGGACGCCGGCGTAGACCTGCTCCGGCTCCTGGACGAACCAGTAGATGGGCGCCAGCAGGAGCGGGTAGCCCATGGGGCGCATGATGCTCCACGCCGGCAGGGTGGCCGCCGGCCCGCCGGCGAGGACCCTCGCCCCCAGCAGGTACCCGTCCTCGTCACCGTGGGCGATCGGCCCGGTGAGCGGAAGTGAGAGGTGCAGGCGCCAGGCGACCTGCAGGGCGAAGCCCACGATCAGCGCCGCCCACCACACCGCCGGCCGGACCCCCAGGTCCGTGCCGGCGCGGCGTTGAGCCGCGGCCGGCTCGACGACCGCCTGTTCCATCGTCACCGCACCGACCGCCGGCGCGGGATGCCGGCGCTCACCGGCGGGTCCAGCCAGGAACACTGCGGCGGCTGGCAGGCGGCCGGGTCGATCACGTCGTGGCACGGTATCCGCACGATCGACCAGTACGGCTGCGGACCGCCACGGGCGATGACGTACCCGAGCCGCGGGTCGGCCGCACAGCGCGCGGTCACCGCCTTCACTTGGTCGCTCCAGCGCGGAGCCGCCGCCCGGTGGGTGTCCGGCCAGCGGTAGTTGGCTGCGCTGATCGCCAGAATGAAGGCCGCGAACGCGGCCAGCGCCGGCAGGGCGCGGCCGAGCTCGACCCCGGCCCGCGGGCGCAGGAGCGCAACCGCGGCAGCGAAGCCGAGCAGTTCGATCGGGACGAGATACCGGTACGCGATGGCGCCGTTCGCCATCGCGGTCAGGCCGAAGAGCCAGACGGCATACCCACCGGCGAGCGCCGCGAGTGTCCACGCCGGACGGAGCAGGCCAAGCCGGGCACCGGCGACCGCGAGCCCCACCACCACCGCGACCAGGAGCCACGCGAGCCCGATCACCTTCAGGTCGCGGGCGACGGTGACGTGGAAGGTGCCGAGCCCGCGGGATAGCCCGCTGGTCGCCCGGAAGCCGAGCACCGAGGTCGGAACCGCCCAGCCGACCAGATTCTTCAACGCCCAGATGAGGTCCAGGCGCGGCACGGACACCCCGACCCGGGACGCCAGGCCGGTCTTCAGGGCAATGGCGTTGACCGCGGCCCCGACACCGAGCAGGCCCAGCAGCGCGGCACTGAGCCGGTCCCGGCGCACCGCGAGGCGGAGTACGGCCAACGGCAGGTAGCCGACCGCCAGGATGGTGCTCAGCGCGGTCAGGCCGACGGTGACGAGCGCGCCGGCCCGCGCCCCGCGCCGGGCCGGTGTCCACAGCAGGATCCAGAACAGCGCGTACATGGCGAAGAAGTGCAGGCAGACCGGCCGGTCGTAGACCTCCGCGAACCGGTTCTCGGCCACCGGCGCGAGCAGCATCGGCGCGCTGACCACCACCCGGGCCATCCGCCCGGAGACCCGGCTGGGAAAATGCGCCCGGCTGGCGCAGTAGACCTGCAGCGCGAGTAGCGACGTGATGACCGCGGCCGACACCGACAGCACGCCGGCGGCCCAGCTGACCGGGAATCCGGTGGCGAGAAACCCCAGCAGGCGCGGGCCGACGACGACGTAGCCGACCGCCGGCCGGGCCAGGGTGGCCAGGCCCGGAGAGGTCAATGCGCCGTCCAGGATGTCGCGGGCGTCCTCTTCCCAGATGCTCTGCAGCGCCCCGGTGCCGGCGACCCGGGCCAGGCTCACCGCGGCACCGGCGAGCACGGCGAGCACCGCCAGCGCCACCATGCGCCTGCTCAGGCGTACCGCGGCGGCGTTCGGGAACAGGGCCACCAGCCGGCCGGTCGGCGGCGCCGCCACCGGCGCGCCAGCGAGCCGGATCGAGGTGAGAGCGGTCACGGTCGGGCCCTCTCGCCAGACGCTCGCCCGGTCGCCGGCCCGTAGGCCCGAGAGTCCATTGTGCTCCGTGGGACAGGTTCGCCCGGCGAACGGTTGGATACGGACGGCCATCACGCTAACACCCACATACACCGCTAATCCTGGCAAAGCGGAACTCGGCCCGAGCGGCTCGACAGGCGGTACGCTGTGCTCATCTCCGCCCGGAACTCCCCGCCGCTGCCGCCGCTCTTCGTCGACCAGATGGCGGCTCTGCTCGGCCGGGAGGCCGGCGAGTTGCTCGCCGCGCTCCACGCGCGGCGCACCCGCGCCCTTCGGCTGAACCCGGCCAAGACCGACGCCGCCGGCCTCGCCTACGCCCTCGACACGCCACCGCCGGGTACGGCGGGATCGGCGCTGACCCCGGTCCCCTGGTGCCCGACCGGGTATGCCGTCGACGCCGCGACCGGCGGGGGGCACACCGCTCACCTGGCTGGCCTGTACTACCTGCAGGAGCCCTCGGCCATGCTCCCGGCCGAGGTGCTGGCGCCCGAGCCGGGCTGGCGGGTCGCCGACCTCGCCGCGGCACCAGGTGGGAAGACGACGCACCTCAGTGCCCTGGTCGGGCCGTCGGGGCTGGTGCTCGCGAACGAGGTCGCCCCCGCCCGGCGGCGGGTCCTGCACGAGAGCCTGGACCTGTGGGGCGGAGCCGGCCTGGTCACCAGCGGGCTCGCCCTTGGTGTCCTGGCCCAGCAGGCGGCGACCTTCGACGGGGTTCTCCTCGACGCCCCGTGCAGCGGCGAAGCCCTGTTTCGCCGCCGGCCGGCGGCGATCCGCGACTGGAGCCCGGCCGCGGTCACGGGCGCCGCCCGGCGCCAGGCCCGGCTGCTCGCCGACGCGGCCCGCCTGGTCCGGCCGGACGGCGTGCTGGTCTACAGCACCTGCACCTTCAACCGGGAGGAGAACGAGGACCGGGTCGTGGCCTTCCTCACCGAACACCCGGGTTGGCAGCTCGAGCCGGCGCCGGTCATGGCGACCCCCGGCGTGAGCCCGGCATTGAGCCCAACGGCCTCCCCGGCGCGGGGTACGGCGGGCATGGCGCGGTTGTGGCCGCACCGGGCACCGGGCGAGGGTCAGTTCGTGGCTCGCCTGCGCGCCCCCGCGCAGTCGCCGCCCGCCCGCGCGAACCGGACTCCCCGTCGGCCGCGGCCCCGGGAGGCCGGCGACCCGATCGCGGCCTGGACCGCGTTTCACGAGCGGTACCTGCCCGCGCTCGCGCTGCCCGGCGGCGACCTGGCCGTCCGGGGCGACACCGTGTACCTGGCGCCGGCGAACCCCGCGCTGGCGTTTGAGCTGCTCGCCCGCCCGGGCCTGCCTCTGGGGCGGGCCCGCCCCGGACGGTTCGAGCCGGCGCACTCGCTGGCGACCGCGATCCCGGCCACTGCGGCAGCCATGGCGGTGCACTGGGACACCGGCGACGAAGCGCTGCGGGCCTACCTGAGCGGCGAGGTCATCGACGATCCGGGTCCGGACGGGTGGGTCCTCGTCTGCTGGCGGCGCTGGCCGATCGGCTGGGCCCGACGCCGGGGTGGCGCGCTGAAGAACATGCTGCCCGATCACGTACGGCGCCTGGCCACCCCGCCCGCGGGTACCGGTCTCAACGCACGATGAGAGTTCCGATCATGCCGCTGCTCTGGTGGTAGACGCACGGAAACGGGTAGGTGCCGGGCTGGTCCACCCGCAGCCTGACCGTTGCCTGCGCACCGGCGTTGAGATTCCCGGTGTCACCGGGCACCGGGGCGGCCGCGGACGGCAACGGGAACTCGATGTCGTGCGGCGTCGAGCCGGCGTTGTGGAAGGTGAACTCGACCAGACCGGGGTGGGCCGAGACCACCGACGGATCCAGGCGCAGGTCGTCGTCGACCGTGATCTGCACCCGCTGTACGCCGTCGGGCCCGGTCACTGCGGCCCGGGCGGGCATGCTCGAGCTCGCCGGCGTCGAGGCTCCGAGCCCACCGGGGCCGCCCTCCATGCCCCAGATAGAGCAGCCGCTCAGGCCGAGCAGCCCGACCACCGCGAGCAGCAGCCACCCCGAGCGCATCCGGCTAGCCCTCCACAAGCGACTGTCCGAGATACTGATCGGGAGAGACGCCGCCCGGCATGGCGAAGAGTGCGCTGGTCTCATGCCTGATGAAACGGCGCAGCGCGTCGGCGGCAACCAGGCGGCGCTGCACCGGAATGAAGCCGCGCCGGGGATCGGCCTGCCAGGCCAGGAAGAGCAGTCCTGACTCGTCGCCGTCCCGGTAGGAGAACCCGCGCCGCAGCATGGCCGCCCCGTCGTTGAACGCCGGCGCAGCCAGCCGGATGTGAGCATCGGCCGGGATCACCAGCGAGCCGTCGGCCCGGGCGCCGTAGTCGGCTGGGGTGAACTCGGTCCCGCCGCTCAGCGGGCCACCGGTGTCCCGCCGACGGCCGATCACCCGCTCCTGCTCCGGGCGGCCGGTGCGGTCCCACTCGTCGAGCAGCATCCGGATGCGGCGCACGACGAGAAAGGAGCCACCACGAAGCCAGCCGGCCGGATCGTCGTCGGCCACGAAGACCCGGGCCGCGAAGTCAGGATCGGCCGGCTTCGGGTTGTTCGTGCCGTCGAGCTGGCCCATGAGGTTGCGTCGGGTCGCGCCATCCGGGCCCGCGCCCCGGGCCGGGTTGAAGCCGGACAGCTGCCAGCGGATACGGGCGGCGCCGTTGGCCAGCCGGCTCAGCACCCGGGCGGCATGAGCCACCACGAGCGGGTCGTCGGCCGCGACGACCACGCCGAGGTCGCCGTTGCTGCGCGTCGGGTCCAGCCGCTCGCCGGCGAATGCCGGCAGGGCAGCCAGTGCGGGTGGTCTCGCCGACGCGGGCACCCCGGCCCGGCCGAACAGCGAGGCACCGAAGCCCACCGTGATGGTCAGCGCCGACGCCCCCAGGCCGGCCACCACGGCGTCGTCGGAGTCACCGATCGGCTGGTTCGTCGTGAGCCGGCGGGCGGCGGCGGTCCAGCGGCGCAGGAGCCCGCTCAGCTCATCCAGGCCCGTTCCCGGCAGGACGTCGAAGCCGGCCACCCACGCCTGGGCCTGCGGTTGGGCCGGGGCGGCGATGCCGGCCTGGTTGCGGCCGTGGAACGCGACCAGGCGGGCGCCCACCTCGCCGAGGGCGGGGCCCACCGGTGCCGGCGGCGGCGGGGACGCGGGTGGGAAAAGCGCGGTGGCCGCGGCTCCGGCGACCGCGCCGAGCGCGCCGACGGCGAGGTATCCACCCAGCTGGCGACGCCCGACGCCGGCCGGGGACGCGTCGCCGGTCGCCGCCGGCTCGGGCACCGCCGGCTCGGGCGCTCGAACGGGGCGGGGGGTCGGCACACGTGGATTCTCGTCGCCGGCGGGTCCGGGTGTCGATGGCTCCCCCCACGCCCGGACCGGCGCCGCGTGCCGGCCGACCATCGGCACCGCCGCCGCGGCCAGCCCGAGGCCGACGCCGACGCCGAGCGCGAGCACCGCGCGGTTGAGCGTCATCGGGAGACCGGACGGCGCGGATGAGCGCCACCACAGCGGTGCGTCGTCGACGACCAGGCTCACCGCCACGAAGAGTCCGGCCGCACCGGTGAGCCAGGCCGCGCGGGCGTGTCCGCGCGCCAGCAGCCCCGCCCCGACGAGGGCGAGCGGCCAGATCAGCAGCGCGTCCGAGCCGAGCACCGCGCCGAGCTTCTCCGGCAGAGTGCCGGCGATGGCCGCGGCGATACCGAGCCCGTGGACGGCCTGCGCGACCACCATGGCCGCCGCCGCGGCGGCGAGTGCCCGGTGCGGCCGCGGGCGCCAGGCCACCACGACCAGTGCGGTCACCATGATGGCGGTCGCCGCGAGCCAGGGCCACGGCGCCGGGCCGGGCACCCAGTCCAGCGAACCGGTCGCGGTGAGCGGGCGGTCGGCGTACCGGAGGGTCACCGACCAGGAGGAGATGTGGTGGGTGACCGAGGGGTTGGCCGCGACCGCGGGCGGCAGGGTGCTCAGCATCCAGTGGATGCGGTGGTCGTGCCACCGCAGGAGCGGGCGGGAGTCGACCTGGCGCCAGGCCGGCGGCTTGGTGGGGTCGGCGCGGGCGGGCACCACGGTGACGGAGAAGCGGTCGGCGTTGAGGTAGGTCGCGGGCGAGTTGTCGTTCACGAACGCGCCGCCCGGCCCGACGCGGGCATAGGGCTCGCCCGCGTAGCCGGCGACGGTCACGTCGGTGCCGGTCGTGTTGGTCAGCTCCAACCGGCTGCCGTTCTCGATGACCCGCAGATCGACGCCGCCGACGGCGGGCGCCAGCGCGGTCAGGGTCGTCTGGAAGTCGGTGGCGCCCACCCCACCCACGTCGTGCGCGGCGGCCGGCGCGGCCGGGGCGAGCGCGAGCGCGGTCCCGACGAGCGCCACACCGAGCACCGCCACCCACCGGGTGCGCCCGGCCATTCCCGCCACCTGAACCTCGCCTTGCCTGCGCCGTGCGACCGGCACACCCTAGCCTGCGCGGGTCAGGACAGTTCGGCGAGCGCCTGCAGGTCGATGTCGAGGACCCGGGCCAGCGCCGCCACGGTGAAGAACGCCGGGGTCGCGATCGCGCCCCGCTCGATCTTGCGAAGCGTGTCCAAGGAGATGCCCGCGCGCATCGCCACCTCGGCCGCGCTGCGGGTGCCCCGGGCCTGTTGCAGGGTACGCCCGAGCGTGAGACCGCGTTCCCGCTCGCTCGCGGTCAACGGAGTCCGTACCACCCGACGATAATAGTCCTGGTATTAGAATGCCAGGATGGTTGTGCTGAAGTCGCCGGCGGAGATCGCCACCATGCGCGAGGCCGGCCGGGTGGTCGCCAGGACCCTGGCCGCGGTCGCGGCCGCAGCCCTGGCCGGGACCCGGCTCGCCGATCTGGACCGGCTCGCGGCCGACCTGATCGCTTCGCTCGGCGCCAAGCCGTCCTTCCTCGGCTACCACCCGTCGTGGGCGCCGGTGTCCTATCCGGGCGTGGTGTGCCTGTCGGTGAACGACGCGATCGTGCACGGCATTCCCACGTCCCGCGCGCTGCGCGCGGGCGACCTGCTCTCGATCGACTGCGGCGCGATCGTCGACGGCCTGCACGGGGACGCGGCCGTCACCGTCTTCGTCGGGGAACCGGACCCGGCCGGTCGCCGCCTGGTCGAGGCCACCGACGCCGCGCTCGCCGCCGGCATCGCGGCGGCCCGACCCGGCGCCCGGATCGGCGACATCTCGGCCGCGGTCGAACAGGTCGCCCGCGCCGGCCGGTACGGCCTGCCGCCCGGTCTGGGTGGGCATGGCATCGGCACCTCGATGCACGAAGATCCGCACGTGCCGAACACCGGCCGGGCGGGGCGCGGCCTGACCCTGCGCGAGGGGCTGGTGCTCGCGATCGAGCCCATGCTCATCGAGGGCGGCCGCGATCGCGCCCGCACCCTGCCGGATGGCTGGACCGTGGTCACCACCGACGCCAGCCGGGCCGCCCACGCCGAGCACACCATCGCCATCACCGCCGCCGGCCCCGAGATCCTCACGCTCCCCTGACCCTGTCGATCTAGGGCATAGGCACATGGTTTGATCTCCAATCGTGTGCCTACGCCCTAGATCAACGAGTGTCAGCCGCTGCGGCGGTTGGCCCACATCCGCGGGCCCTGAGCCGGCGCCTTGCCGGCGACGCTCTTGCCGCGGCCGTACGCGGGCGCCGGCCGCCCGCCCTTACCGCGCGCTCGACGTTCGGCCCGGTTCATCGGCGGCTCGAGCTCGGCGCGGTCGTCCTCGGCGCGGTCGTCCTCGGCGCGGTCGTCCTCGGCGCCGCGCTCGGCGCCCGCTGAACCGGCGCCCGCGGAAGCTGGGCTCGCCGCGCCGGGGGCGTCGGGTTCATCGGTTGGCGGCCCGGCCTCGCTTGCACGAGCGACGGGCTTGCGGGCGGCACCGGGTGCCTTACGAGAAGCGGACATGGTCATCTCCTGGTTGGGACTGGGAAGGCCGGGGTCGACGGCTGGTCGGGCACGCGGGTCGGCGCATCGGCGACGCGTGCAGTCCTCAGAAGATCATGAACGAAATGTACCAGGTCAGCGTCCGGGCGTGCACTCCCCGGTCCCGGACGATCGGCGCCGTCCGCGCAAACACGGCATCGCCGCAAACCGGCCGCGACCGCCGCTGTGGGCGGTGGGGTGCGGTAGGAATGATGGGTACCCGCCCGGTGACCAGTCGCGAGGAGCACTCAGTGCCCAATCCTGACGAGCTGTACCGGCTCGCCGACGACGTCCCCGAGCTCGACCGGCCGGTGCTGATCCAGGCGTTGACCGGCTTCGTCGACGCGGGCGCGGCCGGCCGGCTCGCCCGCGAACACCTGCTCAGCACGCTGCCGACCCAGGTGGTGGCCACCTTCGACATCGACCTGCTGCTGGACTACCGGTCGCGGCGACCATCCATGATCTTCATGGAGGACCACTGGGAGAGCTACGAGGAGCCGGTGCTCGCGCTGTACCTGCTGCATGACCAGGCCAGCACCCCGTTCCTGCTGCTCGCCGGCCCTGAGCCGGACCTGTTCTGGGAACGGTTCACGACCGCGATCGTGTCGCTGATGGACCGGCTCGGCGTCCGCCTCACCGTCGGCTTCAACTCGATCCCGATGGCGGTGCCGCACACCCGACCGGCGGGCATCACGGCCCACGCCACCCGCCGCGAACTCATCGCCGGGTACGAGCCGTGGTTGCGCCGGGTGCAGGTGCCGGGCAGTGCCGGCCACCTGCTGGAGTTCCGGCTGGGGCAGCGCGGCCGCGATGCCATGGGGTTCGCCGTGCACGTGCCGCACTACCTGGCCCAGACCGAGTACCCGGCCGCGGCCGAGCGACTGCTCACCGCGGTCTCCAAGGCGACCGGACTGCTGCTGCCGACCGACAGCCTGCGGGCCGCAGCCGAGGTGGCCCGGGCCGAGATCGACCAGCAGGTCGCCCAGGCCGACGAGGCGGCCTCCGTGGTGCGGGGGCTGGAGGAGCAGTACGACGAGTTCGTGCGCGGGCAGCAGGGCACCAACCTGCTCGCCGAACAGACCGGCCCGCTGCCGACCGCCGACGAGCTGGGCGCCGAGCTGGAGCGCTTCCTGGCCGAACGGACGGGCCCGACCGACCCGCCGCCGGCCGGCTGAGACGGGTCACCGCGGGCGGCCGCTGGCGGTTCCCACGGTACGGGCAGCCCGGCGCAGTAGCGCATCCGCGACCCGATGCCGGCCCGCACCGTCGACGGCGTCCCAACCACGGCGCGCCATCCGGGTCCGCTCCCCCCGGTCGAGCAGCAGCCGGCGCAGGGCCGCCACCGCTGGCCGAGTACGCGCATCTCGCCGCCCTCGGTCAACCGCGCCGGCTCAGCCGGCGCCCGGCCCGGGCGGCGCCGCGGCGCACGGTGCGCAGCACGAGCCGGGCCACGCTCGCCAGCGGCGACCCGGTCAGCAGATCGACGCGGTCGCGGGCTCGAGCCAGCTCAGCCTCGGTGGCACCGAGACGCTCCTCATACCAGGTCAGGGAGGCTTGCGCCTCGGCGAGCGCCCGGCGCACGCGAGCCAGCGCGGCGGTCAGCTCGCGTACCCCGGCCGGGCCCGGCGGCGGGGCGAACCGGTCCGCCGCCCGCAGCTGGGTGGCGAGCTCGTCGACCTGAGCCGGACTCAGCTCCTGCCGGCTCGCGCGGACCGCGAGATCCAGCTCGACGGCGGCGGCGAGGTCGGCGCGGCTCAGGGTGCGCCCGGCGAGCGCGGCGAGCACCGCGGTGAGCCGGTCGGCGTCGAGGCCGGCCGGCCAGGGGTGCGGCACGTCGCGGGCGAGCAGCTCGACCGCGAAGCAACGCAGGCAACGGGCCAGCGCCACCGTCGGCGAAACTCTGTCCACTGTGGAGAAACTGGGATCGACCAACCGCAACTCGCCCCTGGCGATCACGACGTTCTCGGCGGTGGCGAACGGCTCCGCCTCGGCCAGCGCGGCCCACCGGCTCAGGTCGGTCGCCAGCTGCCTCAGGTCGCCGGCGGCGCACGCGGTGAGCAGGGCGTCGGCGAGGCCCCGCCCGGACGGCACCGGTTCGGCCAGGGCAACCCGGTCGCGGCGCAGGACGCCCCGGCAGCCGACCCGATCCGGTGCGCTCAGGACCCGCCGCTGCCAACCATGCTCGCTCGGCGTCAGCTCGACCACGGTGGCGAGTTCGCCGGCACCGTCGGCCACCAGGATCACCGGCGCAGCCGTGGCCACCGGCTCGTGCGGACGCGGACCCGGCAGGCCCGAGCGGACCGGCCCCGCCGGCCGGCGGGCCAGGCCCAACCAGACCGGCGCGAAACTGGCGAGCTGTCCAGCCCGGGCCACCGCGCCGATCAGCGTCCGGGTGTCGGCGAGCATCGGCGTCGCGGTCAACCCGCCGGCCAGAGCGATCAGGGTGGCGAGCTGAGCCGGCTCACGCTCGAGCAGCTCCACCGGCACCAGCACGGTCGGCTCGGCCGGGGCCGGGTACCCGGCCCACACCCGCTGCGGACGTAGCCCCAGGTCGGCCAGGCATGCCTGCAGCCCGGCCGGTGATGCCGGCCGGGCAGTGTCGCCAATGGACTCCAGATCCAGTCCGGCCAGCCGGTGCAGGCCGACCGGATTGGCCGCCGCGACCAGGAGCACTCCTCCCGGACGCAGCGTCGTGGCCAGCGTCATGGCCACCTCGGTCCAGCCGAGCTGCGGGCCCTCGACCGAACAGAGCCGGGCCAGACCATCCAGCGCCAGTACGGCGTCGTACGGCTCGTCGCCGCCGAGCTTGGCCACGCTTCCGCAGAAGACCCGCACCTGCCCGGCGAACCGTCGGGCCAGCGAGCCGGCGTCCACAAGGGAGCGCACCAGCAGGGTGACCTGCACACCCGGCCGTACGATCCGGCGCACCAGATCGGCGCCGTGCGGCCCGGCGACCAGGACCC
This sequence comes from uncultured Actinomycetota bacterium, assembly GCA_963753485.1. Lineage (GTDB taxonomy): Bacteria > Actinomycetota > Actinomycetes > Mycobacteriales > Micromonosporaceae > CAWDLX01. Next base: position 171,756 of record CAVWCL010000004.1, read on the forward strand.
GCCCGGCCAACGGCAGGGACCCCACGAGGGCGGCCAGCGCCAGCCCGTCGGGCGGGCCGTGCTCCTCATCCGAGCAGCCGACCATTTCACCGCCGATCAGGCTCAACCCGGCCTTGGCCGGCACCGTGAGCTCAGCCACGGCTGGCCCAGCCGAGGATCTCCCGCAACGCTCCCGGTGGGTAGACGCGGTCGGCGCCGAGTTCGGCCACGGCCGCGCCGCGGGCCTGGTCGAGGTCCACCTCCTCGCCATGCAGCTCGGCCCATTGCCGGCGGACCCGGGCGCCCCCGCCGTACGCCTGCTCCTCATCCTCGAGCACCATCGGGTCGCCGTAGACCGCCGGTTCGCAGCCGGCGAGCGTGCCGTAGAAGATGGCCGTCGCGAGGCGGTTCGACGCCACCCGTCGATGCGCCCGTAGCTCGGCTAGCTGGCGGTCCAGGAAATGCGTGTCGGCCCCGGTGCGGTGGCGGCCCCGGTAGCCGTGGCAGATCACCCGGAAACCGGCCCGCTCGTACCGTCGCCGGATCGAACGGGTGCGGTACTCGTTCCAGTACAGGCAGACCGTGACCGGGCCGGTCTCCACCGCCTGTATGGTCCGCATCAGCCGGCGATGGTCGCCCCGCACCCGCTGCCCCTCCCAACCGTGGAACGGATACCAGATGGTCCCGGCCCGGGCCCGGGTCACCGGCGCCGACAACGCCAGCAGGTGGACCCAGGGTGCCCCGATCACCACGACGTTGCGCCGACCGAGGGCGAGCGCGCGCCGGCGGGTCTGCTCCGACCAGACGAAGACCGGATGCCCTGGTACCACGGTGAGCCCCCGAGCCAGGCCGTCGCCGATGTTCCAGCCGTGCTGCAGGTAGCCCCGGATGCGCGGCGAACCGTCGAGGCCGCAGTAGCGGGCCAGCACCTGGGCGTGGCCGTAGAAGTGGTTCGCGTGGTGCACCGGAGCACCCCTAGCGCAGGACCGACCGCAGCACCTCGACGACCCGGTCCTGGTCGGCGTCGCTCAGGTCGGCGAAGAGGGGCAGGGACAGCTGCTCGGCGTAGAACTGTTCGGCCACCGGGCACATTCCGCGGCGGTAGCCCAGATCGGCGAAGGCCGGATGCCGGTACGCCGGCAGGTAGTTGACCTGAGCCCGGATGCCGGCGCGATGCAGGGCGTCGTAGACCTGGCGGCGCCGCCCGTCGAGGATCCGCACCGCGAACAGGTGCCACGCCGGATCCACCCATGCCCGCTGCGCCGGCAGGCGCAGACCGGGGACATCGGCGAGCAGCGACCGGTAGCGGCGCACCAGCGCGGCCCGGCGCGCCTTGAACGTCCCGAGCCGGCGCAGCTGGCTGCGTCCGAGCGCACACAGCAGATCGGGCAGCCGGTAGTTGAGGCCGAACGTGGCCACCTCCTGATGCCAGCCGCCTTCGTCCGGCTCGCGCAGGTGGGCCCGATCGCGGACGAGGCCGTGGTTGCGGAAGCGCCGGGCCGCGGTCAGCAGCGACTCGTCGGCCACCGCGACCGCGCCCCCTTCGGCCGTGGTCATGTTCTTGGTTGGGTAGAACGAGAACGTGGTGAGGTCGGCGAGCGCGCCAACCGCGATGCCCCGGTACGTCGATCCGATCGCGTGCGCCGCATCGGCGATCAGCACGACGCCCGCGGTGTCGGTGAGCTTGCGCAGGTCGTCGTACTCGGCCGGATGGCCGGCGTAGTCGACCGCGGTCACCACGCGGGTACGCCCGGTCAACGCGGCGGCCACCGCGCCGGCGTCCAGGTTCGCCGTCTCGTCCTCGATGTCGGCGAAGACCACCCGGGCGCCCAGGGCCACCGCCGCCGACGCGGTGGCGATGAACGTCATCGGCGAGGTGACCACGTCGTCGTCAGGGCCGACACCGGCCGCCGCGTAGGCGACGTGCAGGGCGGCGCTGCCGCTGCTCACGGCGACGCAGGTGATGCCGTCGGTCCAGGCGGCGAGCTCCTCCTCAAACGCCTCGACCAGCGGCCCGGTGCTCAGATAGGCGGCCCGCAACGCGTCGAGCACCTCGGCCTCGTCGGTCGCGTCGATGCTCTGGCGTCCATAAGGGAGCATCTCAGATTTCGTGGTTGAGGATCGCCCGCAACTCGTCGACGCCCAGCCAGGCGTCGTTGCGATCGGAGCGGTAGCAGAACCCATCGCCCAAGCGCTCGCCCCCGGCGTGCGGGCGGTAGCCCCAGGTCGCGATCGCCGGCTGGACCACGTACCGATCGGCGAAGCGCAGGGTCCGTCGCCCGTCGTCGGGCGAGATCATCTCTTCGTGCACCTTCTGTCCGGGCCGGATGCCGACCTCGTGGGTCGGGCACTCCGGGGCGACCGCCTCGGCCAGGTCCATGATCCGGACGCTCGGGATGCGCGGCACGAAGAGCTCGCCGCCGTGCATCAGGTCGAATGAGTCGACCACGAACCGCACCGCCTGGTCGAGCGTGATCCAGAACCGGGTCATCTGCTTGTCCGTGATCGGCAGGGACTCGCCCGACCCGGCCAACCGCCGGAACAGTGCCACCACCGAGCCACGGCTGCCCATGACATAGCCGTAGCGCACCACCGCAAAGCGGGTGCGCTGATGCGCGGCGTAGTGGTTGGCCGAGATGAAGAGCTTGTCCGCGACCAGGTTGGTGGCGCCGTAGAGGTTGATCGGGCTGGATGCCTTGTCGGTCGAGAGTGCCACGACGTTGCGGACCTCGCAGTCGATCGCCGCGTCCACCACGTTCTGGGAGCCGTCCACGTTTGTCTGCACGTACTCGAACGGGTTGTACTCGGCCGGGTCGACCTGCTTCAGCGCCGCGGCGTGCACGACGTGGTCCACACCGTGCATGGCCCGCGCCAGGCGGGCGCGGTCGCGCACATCGCCGATGAACCAGCGAAGCCGGCGGTCGTCGTTGAACCGCTCCCGAGCCTCGTACTGTTTCAGCTCGTCCCGGGAGAAGATCACGATCCGCTTCGGGTCGAGGTGCGTCAGGGCGTACCGGACAAATGCCTGCCCGAACGAGCCGGTGCCGCCGGTGACGAGGATCGACGCCGCTGTCAACACTGCCACGTCCGCGCCCCTTCCGGCTCGTTGGATCACCTGGAAACGACATGCTGGTCGTGATGAGTAACGCATGAGCCGGGCAACCGTTCCGGTGCCTCGCTCGTTCGGGGCCGGCCAGCGCGCGCACGACGAGGGGTTGGACGCGATGGTCGGCATCGTCCCCCGTCGATCTAGGGCTTAGGCACGTTGATTGATCTCCAATCGTGTGCACAAGCCCTAGATCGACGAGCCATGCACCGGCTCGGGCGCGCCGCCGCCCCGCAACGAGTGGTCGAGCAACTCGACCGTGTGCAGGGTGGGCAGCGCCGGGCCGCCGTCGCGGCGCAGCGCAGCGGCGATCTGCAGCAGGCAACCCGGGTTACCGGCGACGATCGCGCTCGCGCCGGTGGTCCGCAGCGCGGCGGCCTTGAGATCACTCAGGCGGGTGGCTCGCGCCGGCTCGAGCAGGTTGTAGACGCCGGCCGAGCCGCAGCACACGTCGGCCCCGGACGCGGTGACCACCGTCAGCTCGGGAATGCCGGCCAGCAGCTCGCGTGGTTGCGCCCGCACCCCCTGGCCGTGCGAGAGGTGACAGGCGTCGTGGTACGCGACCGTCGCCGGCACCGGATGCCGGCGGGCGCGCGGCTCGCCCAGCTCCGGCAGCACCTCGGTGATGTCGCGGACCTTGGCGGCCAGCGCGGCGGCCGGTGCCGCCCAGCGCTCGTCCTCCTGCAGCAGCTCGGCGTACTCCTTCATCACCGAGCCACACCCGGCCACGTCGGTGACGACCAGGTCGACGCCGGCCCGGGTGAACGCGGCCACCGTGCGCCGCGCCAGTTGGGCCGCCTGCGCGGACCGGCCGGCGTGGCGAGCCAGCGCGCCACAGCACCCTTGTCCCCCAGGGATGACCACATCGCAGCCCTCCAGCGCGAGAACACGCGCGGTGGCCGCCGAGACCTGCGAGAAGAAGGCGGCCTGGACGCAGCCGGTGAGCAGGCCCACCACGGCCCGCCGCGGGGTCGACCGGGCCGCCACCGCCCTCGGCAACACCACCCGCGGGCGGATCGGCGGCGCCAACTCGGCCATGGCAGCCAGGCTCGGAGCCAGCCGGCGCCGCAGCGACGGACCGGTCAACCGTAGGCGAGCCCCGAGCCGCAGCGCCGGCCGCAGCGCCCGCAGCCGTCGCGGATAGGGAAAGAGCGCGAAGATGGCGGCCCGCAACGCGCGCTCGAAGGGCCGGCGTGGCGCCTGCTGCTCGACCACGACCCGGGCCTGCGTGATGATCGAGTCGTAGCGCACGCCGGAGGGGCAGGCTGGCACGCAGGCCAGGCAGCCGAGGCAGGCGTCCAGGTGGCCGGCGAGGTCGGCGGTGACCGCGGCGCCGTCGAGGATCTGCCCGACCAGGTGGATGCGGCCGCGCGGCGAGTCGGCCTCCTCCCCGTCGAGCTGGTACGTGGGGCAGGCCGGCAAGCAGAAGCCACAGTGGACACAGGTATCGGTGAGGGCGCGTAAGTCCATCAGATGCCGCCTACGAACCGTCCCGCGGCGAAGCGGCCTTGCGGGTCGAACTGCTGCTTGACCCGACGCATCAGCTCCAGGCCGGGCACCGGCCCCCAGCTGTCCACCGCCGCCCGTGCCGGGGCCGGTGCGACCAGCACGACACAGGATCCCGCGCCCGGCGATGACCCGATCGTCGACCGGACGGCGCGTACCACCTCGGCCAGGTGAGCCGGCTCAACCCCCGCCGGGAGGGCCACGTGGACCACGCCGGCGCCGGCTGAGCCACGCACCGCGAGGTCGGCGCCGGCGGCCGCCCGCACGGTCGTCAGCACCGCCGGCAACCGCCCGGCCCCCACCGCGATCTTCAACGCGACGTCGGCCGGTTCGAACGGATACCGGCCCCACCAGGGCGGCGGTGACCCGGCCACGGCCGCGTCGCCGAGCAGCGCCGCGGCCGTGGCCGCCCGCTGCTGCACCCCTCGGGCGGAGCCCTCGACGAGCACGGCCAGGGTGCCGGCACCGCCTCGCAGATCCACCTCGATCGCGGTCGGGTTCACCGACGGCGCCCGGGCCGCCGGCACCAGGCGGGCCAGTTCGTCCGGGCCGGCGATCGCCCGGCTCACCCAGGCCCGCGTTGCCGGCAGCGGGTGCAGTCGAAACGTGGCCGCGGTGAGCACGGCCAGGGTGCCGTACGAGCCGCAGAGCAGTCGGCCCAGATCGTAGCCGGCCACGTTCTTCACCACCTTGCCGCCGGAGCGGGCCGCGACCCCGTCCGCGCGGACGAACCGCGCGCCGATGAGCAGGTCGCGCCCGGCCCCGAAGCGCATCCGGGACGGGCCGGCCTCACCGGTTGCCAGCAGCCCCCCGATGGTGGCGCCCGGCCACCCGGACTCGACCGCGATCCGCTGCCCGGTCAACGCCAGCACCGCCTGGACGTCGCCGAGGAGGCTGCCGGCGCTGACCGTAGCGACGAGGTCGCCCGGTTCGTGCTCGAGCACCCCGCGGAGCCGTCGGGTGTCGACGACGATGTCCACAGGGGACAGCACGCCGCCCCAACTCGCCTTGGTGCCGGCCCCACGGATCTCTACCGTGGACCCGTCCGCACGCGCTGTGCGCAGGGCATCGGCGACATCGTCCACGGTGGCTGGACGCAGCACGCTCACCACAGCTCGGTCCCGGCCGGTACCGCGTCGGTCGCCGCTCGGGGCCGCGGCTGCTCGCCACACAGGCGCGGGGTGGGGAAGACCTTGCCCGGGTTGGCGAGTCCGGCCGGATCGAACGCGCACCGCAGCAGCTGCATGGTCTGCATGTCGGCCTCGGTGAACATGCGGGGCAGATGTTTGGCCTTGTCGACGCCGACTCCGTGCTCGCCGGTGATCGAGCCGCCGTGCGCCACGCAGAGGTCCAGAATCGCGCCGGAGACCCGCTCGGCCGCCTCGTACTCGCCCTCGACGGCGTCGTCGTAGAGCACCAACGGGTGCAGGTTGCCGTCGCCGGCGTGGAACACGTTGGCCACCCGGATGCCGGCCTGGGCCGCCAACCCGTCGATCTGCGCGAGGACCTCGGCCAGCGCGGTGCGCGGGATCACGCCGTCCTGCACGATGTAGTTGGGCGAGATCCGCCCCATGGCCGCGAATGCCGACTTGCGGCCCTTCCAGATCTCCGCGCGTTCGGCCTCGGTCGCCGCCACCCGGATCTCGAACGCACCGGTCTCCTGGCAGAGCCGGCGGACCGTCCGCTCCTCGGCCGCCACCTCGGCCGCCGCGCCATCGAGCTCGACGATGAGCACGGCACCGGCACCGGCCGGGTAGTCGCAGGCGACCGTCCGCTCGGCGGCCAGGATCGCCAGCGAGTCCATGATCTCGGCGGCCGCCGGGCTGAGCCCGGCGGCGACGATCGCGCTCGTCGCGGCGCCTGCCGCCGCCATGGTGTGGAAGCCGGCGAGCAGGGTGCTCACCGCCTCCGGCCGGGGCAGCAGCCGCAGGGCCACCTTGGTGGCGATACCGAGGGTGCCTTCGGAGCCGACGAACACGCCGGTCAGGTCGTAGCCGGGGGCGTCGGCCGCCCGGCCGCCACCGAGCCACACCAGCTCGCCGTCGGAGGTGCACACCTCCAGACCGGTCACGTGGTGCACGGTCATCCCGTACTTCACGCAGTGCGCGCCCCCGGAGTTCTCCGCGACGTTGCCGCCGATGGAGCAGATCACCTGGCTGGACGGGTCGGGCGCGTAGAACCAGCCATCGGCCGCGACGGCCTGGCTCACCGCGAGATTTGCCACCCCCGGCTCCACCACCGCCCGGCCGTCGGCGAGGTCGATCTCGACGATCGCGCGCAGGCGACTGGTCACGATGAGCACGCCGTCGGCGACCGGCAGCGCCCCACCGGACAGACCGGTGCCCGATCCACGCGCGACCCACGGTACGGCGTGGTCGCGGCAGGCTCGGACCGCGGCGCACACCTGCCCGACGTCGGCCGGGAGCACGACCAATGCGGGGACCGTGCGATAGTGCGCCAGCCCGTCGCACTCGTACGTGCGCCGCCCGGCCTCATCGGTGACCAGGGCCGACTCGCCCAGCTCGGCCCGCAGCCGGGCCGCGAGCTCGGCCATCCCCATCGCCCGATCCTCCCGCCGGGCCGGGTCACCGGCAAGGCGGCTGGCCCAGGCGTCGCCCGGGCCAGCCCCGGAACCGGGGTCGTACCCTGAAACCCGGCCGGGCCGTGGAAACCCGGCCGGGCCGTGGAAACCCGGCCGAGCCGTGGAAACCCGGCCGAGCCGTGGAAACCTGGGCCGGGCCCTGCACGTCAGCCGACCGGAGCACGCCGCCCGACGCGGTCGTGCACCCAGAACGGCTCGGCGTAGACCAACGCTCCGCGCATCCACGGCTCCGCCGACGGCAGGACGACGACCTGGAACGCCTCGTCCGGGATGCGTACCGACGGTGCCGTGAAGCCGAGCGCGCTGGCCGTGGTGAAGCCGAAGCGGTGGTAGTACCGGGGCGAGCCTTCGAGAAAGACCAACGGTGCGCCGAGCCGGGCGGCCTCGCTCACGGCATGCTCGACGAGGCGGCTGCCGATGCCCCGCCGGTGGTGCTCCGGCACGACGCTGAGCGGACTGAGCACCAGCACGTCGAGCAGCCGCTGCGGGCAGTCCAGCCAGGACCTCGACAGCTGGACGTGACCGACGACCTGGCCGTCGAGATCGGCGACGAACGACAGCCCGGCGGCGCCCGCTGGGCCATCGGAGAGCGACTCCGCCAGGTCGGCCACGAGGGCGTCCCCGAACGCCCTGCTGACCACATCGCGCACCGCGGCCCGGTCGGTCGGTCGCTGGCGGCGAATGGTGACCGGGGCCGACCCGGCGCGATCAGCCGGCCCGGTCATGAGGTGCCCGTACCGACCCGGACATGTTCCAGTTGCCGCACACAGCAGAGTCTCGCAATGACCGCGCGCAACGGCATCCCAATTTGCCCGGCGGCGTGATCGGAAGCCCCGCCGAAGTTATCCACAGGCCGACTTTGCGGCATCGTCACCGGCGCGGTATTGCTCTACTGTCGGCCGTGACAACGGATCTGGGGGAGCGGGACGTGGGCGTGGAGACCAGAGACCCGGCCAGGCGCGAGGACGACCTGGGCGGCTTGTGGCGACGGTTGGGCGAGCAGCTCACGGGCGGGCAGGCACGCATCGTGGCCAGGTTCGACCGCCTGGACGGCGACGTTGCCGTGCTGCAGGGCGACGGCGCCGAGCTCAAAACCGGCGTCGCCGTCCTCACAACCGACATGGCCGCGGTCAAAGCCGACATCGCCATCCTCAAGGCCGACGTCGCCGTCCTCAAGATCGACGTCGCCGTCCTCAAGATCGACGTCGCCGAGATCAAGGCCGACGTGGCCCAACTCAAGGCCGACGTGGCCCAACTCAAGGCCGACGTGGCCGAACTCAAGACCGACGTCGCCCAACTCAAAGCCGAGGTCGCCGTCCTCAAGACCGACGTCGTCCAGCTCAAAGCCGACGTCGCCGAACTCAAGACCGACGTGGCCGAGATCAAGGTGCAGCTGAACCGCCTCGAGCGGGCCCACCTCCGTCTCGCCGACCGGATGGACGCCCGGTTCGATCAGCTCATCGGACTCATCGCGCGCCAGGAGGGAACCGGCCCGTGACGTCACCGCCTCAGTGAGCCCGGGGCCGACGTGGTCGCCTACGCTCCTGCCTCTACCTGCACCGACTTTCTGATGTGGACATAGCGGCGCTGCACCCGGGCTTCACCCACCTCAACAACCGCACCATCACCCCCGGCCAAGGCTGAGCCGCGCCGCGCTATCCCGGGCCCCCGCAACCCGGCACACTGCGACCATGACTGACGACGGCCCGTCTCCGGCCACCCAGACCGAGCTGGATCGGCTCAATCTCGAGCTGGGCGAGCTCGGCCACCGGGCCACCGAAGCTCACCAGGCCTGGGTCGCCGCCGACGCCATCTTCCGGGCGACGCTGGCCAGGCGCGACCAGGTCGCGGCCGAACTGCGGACCGCCGGCGCGCCCGGCCAAGCGACCGGGACCGCCGCGCCGACCCAGACGCCGGCATCCGACACGACGCTGCCACCCGCGCCGAGCGCCGTGCCGGTAGCGGGCGGGCCGGCTCCCGAGGCCTCCACGCACACCGTGCAAAACCTGCTCTTCATCCTCGGCGGGTTGCTGCTCGGGATCGCCGCCATCGTCTTCACCGCGGTCGCCTGGGCCACCTTCGGCAACGCCGGCCGGGCCGCCGTGCTCGCCGGGGTCACCGTCGTCACGCTGGCGCTGCCCCTGATCGCGCTAGCCCGTCGGCTGTCGGCGACCGCGGAGACGTTCGCGGCGGTCGGCCTGCTGCTCGTGGTGCTCGACGGGTACGCGGCCTGGGCGGTCAACCTCGGCGGCCTCCAGGCGATGCCAGGCACCCGGTTCGCCGGTCTCGTCTGTGTGGCGGCGGCCGCAGCCGGAGTTGCCTACCGGACCGGGACCCGGCTGATCGGTCCGGCCTTCGCCGCGCTGGTGGCCATCCAGCCGGCGCTGCCGCTCATCGCGGCCGACTGGCGTCCCAGCGCGGCCGGATGGTCGGCGCTCGCCTCCGCCGTCGCGGCGATCAACGTCCTGGTGATCTGGCGACACGGCAGCCCCCGGGCGCGGACCGGCCGGACGGTGTCGATCGCCATCCGCGCGATTGCCTGGGGTTTGCTCGGGCTCGCCCTGCTCGTGGCCGGCTTGATCGCGCTCGACGCGGAGATCGTCAGCGCCAGTCCCGGCGAGGCCGGCTGGGCCGCGCTGGCCAGCATGATGGTGGCGGTCGTCTTCGCCGCCGCGTCCGCGGTCATCCGGGTACGGCTGCTGCACCGGATCGCCGCCGCCGGGTTGGTCCTCGCCGCCGCTCTCGGCGCGGGTCGCGCGGTCGCGGTCGCCTGGCCGGCGTACCGGTCGATCCTTGTCGCGGTGGTGATCTTCGCGTTGGCGGTCGCCGCGGGCCTGGTGGGGCGGGCCCTCCCCCGGCTGCGCCCGGGTCCGGCCGTCGGCACCGCGATCGCCGCCGCGGCGGTCGGGCTGGCGACCACACTCGACGCGGTGAGCGCGGCGGTGCGGGCGATCGCACGGTCCATTCCGATGTGGACTGCCGACGTGTCCGAACCGGGCACCGGCACCTGGCAGCTCGCGGTCGAGGCGGTGGTGGTGGCCATGGCGATCGCCGTGGTGCTCCCCCGATCCTGGCGGTCCACCGCCGCAGCGGTCGGCGCGGCGGTGGCCATGCTGGCGCTCATCGACATGGCCGGACTGACCTGGTGGGCGCCGGCCGTGCTCGCCGCGGCCGGCGCCTGCGGACTCCTGGTGGTCGCCGTGGGTGGCCGGACCGCCCGGACGACCGTGAGTGCCGCCAGCGCCGCCGGCATTCTGGTGATCGTCGCCGTGCTGACCAGCCTGGCCCGCCCCGCCCTCACCGGCGCGGTTCTGGCCGGCCTGGCCGTGGCCGGTCTGACCGCGGCGGTCGTCGCCGGTCGGCGGCCCGTGGGCGGCGCCGACCGGATCGCGGTCGGCGGCTGCGCACTTGTGCTCGGTCTGCTCGCCGGGCCGCCGGCGATCGGCAGCGCGCTGGTCGCGGCCGGCACACCGGGCTGGTGGGCGGCCCGAGCGACGGTCGCCGCAGTGGCCGGGGTCGTGCTCGCCCTCGGGCTGCTCGGCCGGCCCGGGCCTCGGCTGCAAGCTCTGACCCAGTACGCGTTCGCCGCCACGCTGGTCTCCGCGGTGACGTGGCCCGCGGTGGCCGCCAACACCGAGCGGGACGCATGGGGCGTCTACAGCGCGGTGTCGTTGACCATCATCGCACTGGCCCTGACGACCCAACCGGCTGTCGTGAGTGGATGGAGCTGGGCCGCGGGGGTCGCGGCGGTGCCCGGCTTGGCCGGCCTCGCCATCGCTGTCGGACCGGCAGTACTCACGGTGGTCGCGCTGCCCTACGCCTGGGTCGGCGCGGTCTGGTCCGGCCCGCCCAGCGGAGTTGGGCTCGCCCCGCCGGGACAGCCGCAGGTCGCGGTCACCTGGTCCGCTGCGGCGGCCCTCACTGTCCTTGCGCTCGCGAGCGCCGTCACCACGTTCGCGCTGACCAGGCGGATCCGATCGGCCCTCGGTGGGCTGCTGCTCGGTGGGCCCACCGCGATCGTCGTCGGAGTGGTGGCTGCCGGTGCCCGCTGGCCAGGCCTGCCGGCGGCGCTGTTGGCGACCGGATATGCGCTCGTCCTCGCCGCCACCCTCACGCCGCTCGGGCGGTCGGGCTGGCTGGTCCCGCTCGCAGTTGGTCAGGGCGTCATCTACGTCGGTGCCGGCGTGGCCGGCGCACTGAGCCAGGAGTGGAGCACCCTGGCCGCCCTGGGGTCCACTGTGGTCGTCGGCGTGGTCATCGGTACGGCCGGGCGGCCGCTGGCCGGACGGGTCACCAGCTGGCTGGTCGCGGTGGCCGCCGCGCTCGCCACCGCGGCCGCCGCCGGGCTCGCCGCCGACCTGGCCGCCCGTGATGCCGCGCTCGGTGTGCTCGGCGTGAGCGTCGCGGCCCTGTTCCTCGGTGCCGTCCTCGACCGCCGCTCCGCCCGGACAGCGACGACGACCATCGACGAACCACCCGGGCCCGGGCCCCGACCGGACGGAACGGCGGCCGACGAACCGCCCGGGCCTGGACCGGACGGAACGGCGATGGCCGACGAACCGCCTCGGGCCCGACCGGAGGGGACGACTGTCGACGGACCGCTTCGGCCACGCCGGGCGGAGGCGACCGCGACCTCGGCCGCGGCGCACGCCGGCGCCGTGGTCGCCATGCTCTTCACCCTCGGCTGGCCAACGCACACCGCCGCGGTGAGCGCGGTGTGGGGGGTGGCGGTCGGGCTGCGCGCGCTCTGGCCCGGCACCAGCCGAGCCGGCCGGGCCGGGCTGGCCGCCGCCGGCGGCGGTTTCGAGCTGCTCGCCTGGTGGCTGCTGCTCGCCGACCGCGAGGTGACGCTCATCGAGGCGTACACGCTGCCGCTGGCGGCGGTCTCGCTCATCGCCGGGTGGGCGGCCCTACGGGCCCGGCCCGAGCTGCGGAGCTGGGTCGCGTACGGTCCGGCACTCGCCGCCGCCTTCCTGCCCTCGCTGGCCGCGGTCATCGGTACCGCCGGTGAGCCATGGCGCCGCCTCACACTGGGCGTAGGGACGCTGGCAGTGGTCATCGCCGGGGCGACCGCTCGCCGGCAGGCGCCGGTGGTGATCGGCGGGCTGGTACTGCTCATCGTGGCGGTGCACGAGATCGTCCTCGCGTGGCAGCTGCTGCCCGGCTGGATCCCCCTCGCGGTGGGCGGTGCGCTGCTGGTCGGCCTGGCCATCACGTACGAGCGTCGCCGTCGCGACCTGCGCCGGCTGCGCGCGGCTCTGCGCCAGATGAGCTGACCGGCCAGCGCCGCACCGCAGCCGACCCGGTCAGCGCCGCAGCGCAGCGACGGCGTCGGTCAACGCGGCCACGCCGGCCGGGTTGGTCGGATCGGGCAGCCCGATCACGTGCGCCACGCCCTGCTCCTGCCACTGGCCGAGAGCGTCGGCGACCGCGCTGGCCTGCACCGGCACCGCCGGCGCCTGGGCGCCGATCGTCATGCCCACCGTGATGTCTATTGTGGAGAAATGCCGACCGATCCGGTCACAGGCCGCGCGCAGGGCGTCGCGCCGCTCGAAGAACTTCGGCCCGGGTGTCCCGAACCAGGCGCCGTTCCAGGCGTCAGCCCACTGGGCCACGAGCGCCATCATCCGCGGGCCGCCGCCGCAGCCGACGAGGATGGGAACGGGTGGCCGGGCCGGCTCGCGTCGCGGCAGCAGGGGCGCGTCGCGGAGCCGATGGTAGGTCCCCTCGAAGCTCGCCCGACCCTCGCGGAGCAGGGTTGCGGTGATCGCGATCGACTCGGCGAACCGCTCGACGCGGTGGTCGAACGGGAAGCCGAAGGCCGCGTACTCGGGCTCGTGCCAGCCGGCGCCGAGGCCGAGGATCAGCCGATCGCCGCTGATCTCGGCCGCCGTATGCGCCATCTTCGCCAGCAGGCCGGGGTCGCGGAAGCTGGCGCAGCTCACCAGCGTGCCAAGCCGCACCCGGCTGGTCACCGCGGCCAGCGCGCTCAGCGTCGTCCACGCTTCCCAGGTGCCCTCGGGCGGGGCATCGCCGGCCACGCTGATCAGGTGGTCGTAGACCCAGACCGAGTCCAGGCCGGCATCCTCGACCCGCAGGGCCAGGTCCCGGATCTCGGCGTAGCGGCCCGGTACGCCCGGCCCCGGCTCATCTCCCAGCGGCAGGATCAGTCCGACCTGCATACGGCTCCTCCGGCGTAATGGTCGATCGTGGCTCCCCCGATCCGGCAGCCACCAGTCTCCACGATCCCCGGGCGGGCGACCGGTCGGCCGATGGTTCGCCCGTGGCCGCCTGGATGGCTACCCTCGCGCTGTGAGACCCTCGCTCATCCCGGCTGCTGCCCTGGCCACGCTGCTCGCGGTCGCGAGCCCGGTCGCCGCATCCCCGGTCGCTGCGGCCCCGGCCGCTCTGCGGGTCGGGCCGATGCCACAGCCGGCCACCATCGCGTGTCCGTTGGTGCACGTGAGGCCGAATCCACCGGCCCCGACGACGTCACCGTTACCCACCCACCCCCCAGGTGCGCCGGTCATCGGCGGCGACGCACTCGCCACGACGGGGCTGGCCGTCCCCACGGGCAGCCCGGCGCTGCCCGGCGTCATCTCGGCCACCTCCTGGGTGGTGGCCGATCTGGATACGGGTGCCGTCGTCGGCGCCTGCGGGCCGCATGCCTATGGCGCGCCGGCCAGCCTGCAGAAGCTGCTGCTGGCGGCGACGATGATGCCGCGGCTGGACCCGAAGGACGTGGCCACGATCACGGCGGAGGACATGAACTTCGAGCCGGGCAGCTCGGCGGTGGGCCTGATCCAGGGCGGCCGCTACCCGGTGGCCACGCTCTGGTTCGGGCTGTTGCTGAATTCCGGCAACGACGCCGCCAACGTGCTGGCCCGACTGGGCAGCGGCGGTCGGGGCGTACCGGGCGCGGTCGCGGACATGAACGCCGAGGCGCACCATCTCGGGGCGCTGGACACCCATGCCGAGACCCCGTCCGGCCTGGACGGGCCGGGTCAGGTGACCAGCGCGTACGACCTGGCCCTCATCGCGCGGGCCGACTTCGCTCGCGCGGACTTCTGCCGGTACACCGCGACCAGAACGGCGCAGATACCGCCCGAGCCTCCGAAGGACAAGCACGGGTTCCAGATCCAGAACGAGAACCAGTTGCTCTTCGCCTATCCCGGCGCGATCGGCGGCAAGACCGGCTTCACCGACATCGCCCGGCACACCCTACGTCGGTGCGGCGCAACGCAACGGACGCAGGCTCGTGGTCACCATGCTCGGTGGTGAGCATCGGCCGATCCGGATGTGGAAGCAGGGCGCAGCGTTGCTGGACTGGGGCTTCGCCGTACCGGCGGGCCAGTCGGTCGGTCGGCTGGTGGCGCCGGGCGAGGTCGAGGCCGCGCGGGCGTCGGTGGCCGCGTTGAACGCCGCACCGGCGGCGGCCGGCCCAGCCGGCGGCGGCCCGGCCGGAGGCAGCCCGGTCGCGGTGCTCGGGGCGGCGACGGTGGCGAGCGCGTTCCTGCTCGTGTGGCTCGTCGTCCTGGTCGCCGCCCGACGACGCCGGGCCCGCAGCGCCGGACGTCCGGACGCCGAGCTCTGAGCCGGCGTGCTCAGCGATCCGGCAGGGCCACCTCGACCGCGACGTCGTCGTCGGGCACCGGCGGCTTCGCCTCGCCCTCTTTGTGCTCGACCGGTTCCGGTCCGTCCAGCTGCTTCGGCAGGTCGCGCAGCGGCAGGTAGGGCTCGGCGTCCCGCGGCAATCCGACCTCCATCGCCCGAGCCCGACTCATCTCCGCGTCGAACTCGGCGCCGACCAGGATGGCGATGTTGCACAGCCACAGCCAGACCAGGAAGACCACCACTCCGCCGAGCGCGCCGTAGGTGCGGTTGTAGGAGTTGAACTTGGAAATGTAGAGCGCCAGCCCGGCGGAGACGATCACCAGGCCGAATACTCCGAGCACGCTGCCCGGCGTGATCCAGTGGAAGCCACCCTGGCGGGCGTTCGGCGACACCCAGTAGAGCAGGGCGATGAGCAGACCGGCGACCACGACCAGCACGGGCCACTTCAGCACGTCGAAGGCGTCGACCGTGGCCCGCTCGATGCCCAGCGCCCGGCCGGCTCCTTGGGCGAGCCGACCGGTGAAGACCACCGCCAGCGCGCAGGCGCCGAAGAAGATGCCGGTGACCGCGGTGACCACGAGCTGCAGCGGCACGGTCTTCCACGCCGGCCGGGCTTCCGGTACGTCGTAGATGGCGTTGGCCGCCCGCATGAACGCGCCGATGTAACCGGTTGCCGACCAGAACGCCAACACCAGTGCAGCGATGGCGAGCACGGCCGAGGTTCCCCCTCGCCGCTGCATGTCCGCGATGGCCTGGATGAGGATCTCCCGCGCCGGTCCGGGGGCGAGCTGGTGCACGTTGGCGACGATGTCGTCGGTCACCGACCGGTCGAGCAGCCCGGCGCCGGCCACCAGTACCAGGAGCCCGGGGAAGATCGACATCATGCCGTAGTACGTCAGGGTGGCCGCCCGGTCGTTCAGATCGTCGGCGATGAATTCGCTGATGGTCCGCCGGAACACTCCCCACCAGGAACGCCCCTTCAGCTCCGCCGGGGTTCGCGGAGCGTCGGCGAGCAGCCGCACCAGACGATCGCGGTACGCCCTGGCCCGCCGCACCGAACGCTTCATGCTCTCCTCCCGCCGCCGCGGGGCGAGAGACGGCCGCGGCACCCGGTATATGCCCACCGTCGAGTCGGCTCAATCGCGCAGACGGGCACCGAGTTCGCGCACGACATCGACGAACAGGTCCATATCCGCCGCCGTGGTGCGCCAGTTGCTGATGGCGGGGCGCAGCGCGACCTGTCCACCGTAGAGGGTGGTGCCGGCGAAGACCCGGCCGTCGCGCAACAGCTCCTCGCCGATGGCCCGGTTGACCCGGTTGAGCTGATCGTCGCCAAGGTCGGCTGGCCGGTAGCGGAAGCAGACCACGTTGAGCGGCACCTCCGCGAGGCGTTCCAGATCGGGGGCGGTATCGACCCGCTCGGCCAGGTGCCGGGCCAGCTCGCAGTGCCGCTCCACCATGACCCGGTGCCCGGCGCGCCCGTACGCGGCCAGGCTCGCCCAGATCGGCAGCGACCGGGCCCGGCGGGAGGACTCCGGGCCGAAGTACATGTAGCCGCTGCCTGGCTCGTCCGGCCCGGGCAGGTAGGGCGCTCCCGGCATCCCGTACGCCCGGCCCAACCGCTGCGGATCCCGCAACAGCACGAACCCGCTCTCGTAGGGGACGTTGAGCCATTTGTGCGCGTCGGCGGCGACCGAGTCGGCTCTGTCCATACCGGACACCAGGTGCGCGGTCCGGGGTGAGAGCGCGGCGAAGATGCCGAACGCGCCGTCCACATGCAACCAGGCGTCGTGCTCGGCGGCGAGTGTCGCCAGCTCGGCGAGCGGGTCGGACTCCCCCGCGTTGGGCTCGCCGACGGTGGCCACGATGACCGCCGGCGCGCCCGCCAGTTCGTCCAGCCGCCGGCGCAGGCCGGAGCGGTCCAGCCGGCCGATCGGGTCGGCCGCGTAGACCTCCACGGTCTTGCCGTGCCCCAGCATCTGCAGTGCCTTGCGGGCGCTGGGATGCGCGAAGCCGCTGGTGAGCACCGGCAGCCGCGGCAGGCCGGTGATCCCGTCGGCGGCCACGTCGACGCCCAGGCGCTCGCCCCACCAGTGGGTGGCGCAGCCCAGCCCGGTGAAGTTCGCGAAGGTGGCGCTCGTCGTCAGCGCGCCGCCCCACGGTCGGGGCAGGCCGACGAGGTCCCGCAACCAGTCCAGCACGATCGTCTCCATCTCGTGCGCCAGCGTGGAGGAGGCGCGCACGGCGGCGTTCTGGTCCAGAAGGGACACCGTCCAGTCGGCCGCCAGCGCCGCGGGTGTGGCGCCGCCGATCACGAAGTGGTAGAAGCGGGGGCCGGCCGACGCGGTCGCGGTGGCCGGGCCCACCCGCAGCAGGCGCTGCACCGCCGCCGCGGTGCCGATGCCGTGCTCGGGCAGGTCGCCACCGAGCTCGGCCAGCATCGGCTCATGGGAGACGTCATAGACGAGGCGCTCGGGTAGGTCGCGCAGGTAGGTCTCGGCCGCCTCGGAGACCATGCGTAGCGCCGCGAAGACCTCGTCCCGTTCGTCGAGTGGATCACCCATCCGGCCACCTTACCCTCGTCGATCTAGGGCATATGCCCACGAGTCGATCTCTAGTCATGGTCCTATGCCCTAGATCGACGGGATTGTACGGTAGGGCCTTGCGCGAATACGACATTCGTCAAATTGATGGGTGAGCCACGCGCACTGCCCCTTTCGCGCTTCCCACCAGGGGCCTCAGGCGCTACCTTGTCGCAGCCTGGCTGGACGCAGTCGCTGACCATCGGTGACCCGGCCGGGTGCCGCCGAATCGCCACGGGCCGGGCGGACCGCGCGTACGGCGCGATCGTCGCAAACCTGGGCGAACCGGGGACCCATCGCAGCCGCGCGCGCCGCGGGCCTGGTCCCTTGGGGTGAATCCGAACCCGCTGGGTGTGTGCCGCGGGCCGGTAGGGCACCGTTCTCCGCCCGAACCCGACAGCTAACCCGGTAGGCGGCTGGGGAGAAGGAGTCGGATTGTCAGCACAGCATCGCGGGCTGTGGAAGCCGCTGCTCTTCGGTGTCGTCGCGGCGGGGGTCCTGGCCCCGAACACGGCCGCGCAGGCCGCGCCCTCCGCGGCTGCCCTCGAAGACCGGATCCGCACCTCGGCCGTTCGCCTGGAGAAGGTGGTCGAGCAGTACAACAAGATCAACGATGATCTGGGCCGGTCACAAACCGCGGCGAAAGCGCTGCGTGGCCGCCTGGCGCCGATGCAGGCCCAGGTGGACCTGGCCAATGCCCGGGTCGCCCGGATCGCCGTTGCGGCCTACCAGGGAGCCTCCCTGGCCCAGTTCTCGGCCGTGCTGAGCGCGCCCGACACCGCCATCGTGGTCGACCGGCTCATCACGATCAGCCAGATCTCGGCGTACGAGAACACCCAGATGGCTGCGGTGCTCGACGCCAAGGCGCGCCAGGACGTTGCCGTCGCCCGGTTGGCCGCGCTCATCGCTGACGAGCAGGCCAAGCGGGCCACGCTGGTGGCGCAGAAGAAGAAGATCAACGCCGACCTGGCGGCGCTCTACGCCCTGCGGCGCAAGGTCTACGGCACCGTCGCCAACCAGGCCCCCTCGGGCGCCGGTACGCCGGCACCATACGTGGCCGGCAAGGCCGGGGTCGCCGTTCGCTACGCGTACGCGGCTCTGGGCAAGCCCTACGCCTGGGGTAGCGCCGGGCCTGGTTCCTACGACTGCTCTGGGCTCACGATGGCGGCCTGGCGAGCGGCCGGGGTCTCGTTGTCGCACAACGCGGCCTCGCAGTGGAGCGAGGTGAGCCACCTCTCCCGGGGCGCACTGAAACCCGGCGACCTCGTCTTCTACTCCGGCCTGGGGCATGTCGGGCTCTACGTGGGCAACGGCCGCATCATCCACGCGCCATCCTTCGGCGACGTGGTGCGGATCGCGAGCGTGGACGTGATGGCCCCGTACGGCTACGGCCGCCCGCACACCTAGCGCCGGCCCACTGGTGGCCTGCCCCCGCGGGTGCCCCGACGTTAGGAGGGGCACCCTTTACAACGGAAACCGTTAATGGGGTGCCCTTGCTAACACGCGAGGCGCGGCACGCACGGGGGCGCGGCACGCACGCGGGCGCGCCACACGGGGGCGCGGCACACACGCGGGCGCGCCACACGGGGGCGCGGCACGCACGCGGGCGCGGCACACACGGGGGCGCCACGGCACGTTAGGCCGCGGCCAGGCCTTCCGCGCGAGCCAGTTCACGCAGGCGGCCCAGCGCCTGGATCTCCAGCTGGCGGATGCGCTCACGAGAGAGGGAGAACCGGGTCGCCACCTCGGTGAGCGAGTGCTCGCGACCGTCTTCCAGCCCGTAGCGGGCCCGCATGATCCCGGCCGAGCGGTCGTCGAGGTGGTTGAGCAGGCTCTCGATGCGCTGCCGCTCCAACGCCGCCAGGACGACCTCCTCGGGCGACGGCTCGTCGGAGTCGGCCACCAGGTCACCGAGGTTCGTGTCGCCGTCGTCGCCGACCGGAGTGTCGAGTGAGACCGTGTCCTGCGACCAGCGCATCAGCTCGCGTACCCGCTCGACCGGCACATCCATGGCGACCGCGAGCTGCTCGGGCTCCGGCTCGGCGCCGTTCTCCCGGGTGAACTGGCGGGCCACGTTGCGCATCCGGTTCACGTCCTCGACCAGGTGTACCGGCAGTCGCACGGTGCGCTCCTGCTGCGCGATGGCCCGGCTGATCGCCTGGCGGATCCACCACGTCGCGTATGTCGAGAACTTGTAGCCGCGCAGGTAGTCGAACTTCTCGACCGCCCGGACCAGGCCCGTGTTGCCCTCCTGGATCAGGTCGAGCATGGGCATGCCGGAGCGCACATAGCGGCGGGCGATCGACACCACCAGCCGCAGGTTGGCCCGGATGAAGCGGTCCTTCGCGTCCTCACCCTCGGCCACGATGCGCTCCAGCTCGGCCTGGGTGACTCCAGCGGGCCACGAGGCCTCCTCAAGGAGGTACTCGGCGTACAACCCGCCCTCGATGGCCTTTGACAGGTCAACCTCCGCCGCGGCGTCCAGGAGCGGAGTCTTCGAGATCTCGTGCAGGTAGACGCCGACCAGGTCGCGCTCTTCAGCGCCCTCGTCGGTGCGTACCGCCCTCGTCATCTTCTCCACTGTCGCGACCCCTCCGTCGGGCACCGCCCCCCCGGCCGTGCCACTAACACAACAGACGCCCACCCGGGGTGATTCCGTTCCGCCCTCAGAAAACGGTCACAACTTCGTGATGAGCGCTACACTTTCGGGCCGGCAGTTTGATGTCGTTGATCTCGATCGCGCCACCGGTAGGTGTTCGGCGCCGGGCCGCTGCCGGCTTGGATCGTAGTGGTAGACGGACGAGACCGACTAAAGGTTCACTCGTCCTCCACAGTGGATCTCGGTGAGCCCGGATCGGCAACGCAGGCTCAGCGCCCGCACAGGTTGTCCGTCATAGCGTGATGTCACTCACGCCACCCGGTCATCTCGGCGCCCCGGGCCACCTCGACCCGGACCCCAAGATGGATCATGCGCGACTCGCCCGGCGCCAGATCGAGCACCCAGGTCAGCGTGCCCATCTCGGTGCGCTCGGTGGGCGCGGGATCTGCCCGCTGCTCCTTCACCGTGATGGCATCGTCGCGCGAGACCGGGGTCTGGTCCAGCACGCTCACCCGGGCCCGGGCCGGCGTGTGATTGGTCACGGTGATGCGGTGCTCCGCCTCCCGCCGCCGGGTCGAACCGAGCACGGCCTTGGTGGCGGTCCGGCGGACCAGCTCCCGCTCGATCCGGATCCGGTCGTCGACGCCGAGCGCGAGCTCGACCTCCTCGCCCGGAGCCCACACCTCCAGTGTCGTGGAGCCGACGAAGTCGCCACCGTGGAAGATCGCCGCGCTCCCCTTGGGCAACGTGTGCGTCGAGCTGTTGGTCACGGTCGCCCGCAGGTACGCCTCGGCCGCGCGGACCGGTGCGGTGATGTAGTCGCGTTCAGCGGCGAACTCGACGACGGCCACGGTGGCCCGATGGGCGGCACCGTCCGCCGGGACCGCGACCGGCCGGGCGGGCTGGTAGGTCGCGGCGGTCGCGCCCTGCTCCACGGACGCGACCACCTCGAGGATCGGCGCGGCGTCCTGAACGGCGAGGGCCACCGCCGCCGGTTGTGGCATGGCCGCGCCGGCCGACGTCCCGAAGCTCAACCCGCGCGCCGCCGCCGGCCGCGGCATGGGGTGCACCCGGTCGAGGAACCACGGATCCAGCTCCGGTACGGTCACCGAGCCCGACGGTCGAGCCGTGGACAGGCGCAGGTCACACTCGGGCCAGTCCTCCCCGCTGCGCTGCGTTATCAGGCCGAACCAGGTCAGCGTCAGGGTGTCGCCGGCCAGCCGCAGGTCGTAGGTGGAGCGCCAGCCGGCCCCGTCGACGAGGTACGAGAGCTCGAGATCGACATCGGCCTCCGCGCTCACCGCGAGCGAGACCACGGCGGCGACGTGGTCGGGCTCGCGCTGGCGGCGACGGGCCTCCAGGCCCCGCTCGTACGCCGCGATCTGCTCGGCTGCCCGCTCACGGCGCTCGGCCAACGCCCGGCGAGCCTGGCGCACGTCGGCCTGCTGGGCGGCGAGGGCATCGGCGAGCTCGACCACCCGGCCGGGATTGGCCACGCCGGCGGCGAGGGCCTTGGCGTAGGAGCGCGCTGAGCGCCGCGACAGTCCACTGAGGAAGCCAAGGCGCTCCTCGGCGACCGCGTCCTCGTCGTCCAGTTCCACAAGCGCGGCCCGGGCGGCCTGCAGCTGCTCCTCCAGCCGCGCGGCGACCTCATCGGCGGTGCGCGGCTCGTGGCGGCGAGCGACATCGACACCCAGGACGCTGGCCGGCCCGCTCCCGGCGACCCGGACCGAGTCAGCTTGCAGCGCCAGCGGCAGGTGGTCGAAGACGAGCTGGTGCTCGCCAGTGCTCAGGCGCTGGCGGGCGCGCCGGGTGACCCGGGCCCGGTCGGGGAAGACCGTCACCGCCACGATCGGCGCGGTGACGGAGCCGTCGGCAGCTGAGTTGTCCGTCATCGGCCCGAGGTTAGCCAACCCAGGCCACTCGGTCCTCGGAACCGAATTGCACCTTTTATAGGGCTTTGCTGCGCTAGAATTATGCCCAGTTATAGGAGTATTAGTGCCGGCCCGTCAGCGCGGCCGGTCGATCGCACGGCGCCACAACGGGGGAACGCCGGCGGCGCCACTACGGGGGCGGCGCAGGCGCGGCGGGCGGCGTGGAGTCACTGGTCGGGACGTGCGCCGTTCCGGCCGGTACTCCGCCCCCGCCAGTTGGCTACCGTCGCGGCGACCACCGAGACCAGGTAGAGCTGGCCGGCCAGGGCCTCGGTGACGGTCACGGCCCGGGCCACCTGGCTCGCCGGGGTGATGTCGCCAAAGCCGACCGTGGTCATCGTGATCACGCTGAAGTAGAGCAGGTCGGAGGCGCTGGCCGGGGAGGCCGTCCCGTGCAGGTAGGGGTCGGACCAGGCGCCCAGCACCTGATGGACGGCGGCGAAGAAGAGCGCGAGCAGCAGGTAGATGCAGAGCACGCCGAGCACGCTGCGGGTGTCGATCGCACCCAGCCCGACGATATGCGACGCGATCATGACGATGACCGCACTGATCATGACCAACGTGCAGGCTCCGGCGACCTCAGAGGCTAGGCGCGGCGAGCCCGCATACGCGGCCCAGCCGGTTGCGACCAGCACCACCGCGGTGGCGCCGAAGACCCACCAGCGGTAGCGGCTCAGGCCACGTAGCCGCAGTGCGGTCCAGAGCAGGAACCCGAAGAGCACCATGCGCAGGGCATCACCCGGCCCGGTGTCGCCGAAGCCGATGATCAGCGCATAGGAGATCAGGATGCCGGCGAGCAGCCGGAGGTAGGCCGGCCGCTCGCGGGCGCTACGGCGCCGCAACGGGCTCATACGCCCGGTCATCCCCTATATCGGACATACCGCCCCCACGTCGCCGATGCCGTCCACGTCGATCTTCGCGCGCTACGGCGGTGGACGGGTCAAAGTTCCCGATTTGCCAGCATAGGTACCGCCGCGAGGCCCACCATGGAATTCCATCGGTGTCGGCCTACCAGGCCCGACGTGGTCGAGGCCGGAGCTGGCCAGGCCGGGCCGGCCTGGGACGGTCGAGGCCCGGGAGGGTCAGGCCGGAAGGAAGGGAGGACTCGGCGGGTGGGCTTTCTGGTCCGTACCGTCGTCACGGCCGTCGCGCTGTGGGTGGCGACGGCGCTCCTCGGCGGCATCTACCTGGTCGGCGGCAGCACGCTGTCGCGCGTGCTGACCCTGCTGGCGGTCGCGATCATCTTCGGTCTGGTCAACGCGATCCTCAAGCCGATCATCAAGATCTTCGGCTGTCTTTTCTATGTCCTGACGCTCGGCCTGTTCGCCCTCGTCGTCAACGCCCTGCTCTTCCTTCTGGTCAGCTGGATCTGCAGCGTGCTGCGGTTGCCCTTCCACGTCAACGGATTCTGGGCCGCGTTCTGGGGCGCGATCATCGTCGGGGTCGTGAGCTGGCTGATCAACCTCGTCATTCCCGACCGGCGTGCGCCGCGCGTCGCCTGACCTCACCCGGGGAGGACCCCATGGTCGCCGTCACCTCAACGACCCGAGCCGCTGCCATCGTGCCGTGGTGGCTCTACCTCATCACCGGTGCCGCCTGGTTCGTGATTGCGTGGGTGGTCCTGCGCTTCGACCTCGGCACCGTCACCGCGATCAGCGTGCTCGCCGGCATCGTGATCCTGGCGGCCGGGCTGGCCGAGCTCTTCAACGCCTACGCCGCGCCCGGTTGGCGGTGGCTGCATGCCATCCTGGGCGTGGTCTTCGTCGCCACCGGCATCGTCGCGTTCTTCCACCCGGGCGGGACCTTCGCCATGCTGGCCGCCTTCGTCGGCTGGTACCTGCTGTTCAAGGGCCTGCTCGACATCATGATCGCGTTCGCGACCAAGAGTGTCTACGATGGATGGTGGCTGGGGCTCGTGGTCGGCATCATCGAGGTGATCCTGGGCTTCTGGGCCGCCGGCAGCTTCGGCCGCTCGGCCGCGCTGCTGGTCGTCTTCGTCGCCGCGATCGCGCTCACCCGCGGTATCACCGACATCGTGCTCGCTTTCCGCCTGCGCCAGCTCACCCACGACTAGCGGCCGGCCGGTCCGCCCGGCTCCGGCCGACGGGCGGCGAGACCAGGCGGTAGCCGACGCCGCGCACGGTCAGGATGATGCGCGGATCGACCTGGTCGTCGCCGAGGCGGTGGCGCAACCGTTGCACGTGCACGGTGATGGTGTTGGAGCCGGGCGCGCCGCCCCACACCGCGTCGCGGATCTGCTCCCGGGTCACGATGTGGTCGGCGTTGGTCATGAGCAGCTCGAGCAGGCGCAGCTCGCGCATCGGCATCCGGACCAGCCGGCCGTTGAGGTGGACCTCGAGCGAGGCCGGATCGAAGCGCAGTCCACCGCATTGCAGCGGCGGCGGGAATCCGGCCACCCCGTCGGGGCGGATGGCCTGGAGGATCGAGAGCAGCTCGCGCAGCCGGTACGGGTGGGCGACGCAGGCGGCGGCGCCGGCGGCGAGCGCCTCGGCCGCGGCTCGTCCATCGCCGTCACCGACGCCGACCACCACCGGGATCCGGGTACGGGCGGCCAGCGCCCGGGTCAGCGTGGTCCCGCCGATCGTCGGCAGGGTCGCGCTCGCGAGCACCGCATCGGGATGCTCCGCGCCGGCGGCGATGAGCGCCTCGGCGCCGTCGGCGCAGACGATGACGCTGACCTGATGCTCGGCCAGGGTCGCGGTGAGTCCGGTCGTCAGGGCGGGGTCGGCGTCGGCGATGAGCAACCGGAACGGCCGGTGCGCGGCGCGGCGCGCCAATGGCGTCCCCATGGGCAGGACGGTGGTCATCCGGCCTACCCGAAGCGACCCGTGATGTAGTCCTCGGTGCGCTTGTCCTGGGGGTTTGTAAAGATCTTCGACGTATCGTCGAACTCCACCAACCGGCCGTGCCGTACGGATTGTTCATCGACCTCGGCGGTGAAGAAGGCGGTCTTGTGGCTGACCCGGGCCGCCTGCTGCATGTTGTGGGTGACGATGACGATGGTGTAGTCGAAGGTGAGCTCGCGCATCAGATCCTCGATCTTCGAGGTGGCCAGCGGGTCGAGGGCCGAGCACGGCTCGTCCATGAGGATCACTTCGGGCCTCACGGCGATCGTCCGGGCGATACACAGGCGCTGCTGCTGGCCGCCGGAGAGCGCGAGAGCGCTCGTCTTGAGCTTGTCCTTGACCTCGTCCCAGAGCGCGGCACCCTTGAGTGCCTGCGCCACCATGTCGTCCATGTTGCCTGCGATGTTATTGATCCGCAGGCCGTAGGCGACGTTGTCGTAGATGGACTTGGGGAACGGATTCGGCTTCTGGAAGACCATTCCGATACGGCGCCGCACCTGGATCGGGTCGACCTCCGGGGCGTACAGATCAGTGCCATGAAAGGAGATCCGACCTTGCACCCGGGCTCCGGGGATGAGGTCGTTCATCCGGTTGAGGCTACGTAGGACGGTCGACTTGCCGCAGCCGGACGGTCCGATCATCGCGGTGATCTGATTCTTCCTTATCTCCATGCTCGTGCCCCGGACGGCCTGATACGCGCCATAGAACACGCTCACGTCCCGCAGTTCGAACACGTTCGGTGCGCCCCCCCGGCCGGCGTCCTCGCTGGTGCGTCCCGGCCGGTCGAAGCTGGCGCCGGCGATCCTGATGCCTGGCCGATCAGTCACGTTCGTCATGCCTCACCTCTGGTAGCGGACCGGACACTCCTCAGCGCTCCTTCATCGTGAACCGGGCAGCTACGAATCGTCCGATCAAGGTCAGAATGAACACGATGCCGACCAGGGTGAGCGCGGCACCCCAGGCTCGGGCGTTGGCGGCGGCGAACGGCTCCGCCGCGTTACGGTAGATCTGAGCGGGCAACGCGGTATTCGCGTCGAACAGGCTCCAGTTCGGACGGTAGATCAGGCCGATGACCAGGACGATTGGCGCCGTCTCGCCGGCCGCCCGCGCGACGGCGAGTAGGGCGCCACTGGTGATGCCCGAGATCGCGGTCGGCAGCACGACCGATACGGTGGCCTTCCATTTCCGGGCACCCAGGGCGAGGCTGGCGTGGCGCAGCTCATCCGGGACCAGCCGAAGCATCTCCTCGCTGGTTCGGATGACAACGGGCAGCATCAGGCACGCGAGCGCCAGGGCGGCGGCAAAGGCGTTCTGCTGACCGGTCAGGAGTACGAACCCGATGAAGATGAACAGACCCATCATGATCGATGGAACGCCGGTCATCACGTCCGCCATGGTTCGGATCGTGCGGGCGAGTGCGCTCTGCTTTCCGTACTCGTTCAGGTAGATCGCGCCGAGAACGCCAAGGGGGATCGCGAGCAACGAAGCCGTACCAACGCTCACGATCGTGCCCACGATGGCCGGCCCGACGCCGCCACCCTCCGTCTGCGGCTGCCTGGGTATGCGTTGCGTGAGGAAGTCCCAGCTCATCACCTGCAGACCCTTGCTGACCAGGTAGTACGTCACCAGGCCGAGGGGGACCATCGCGACCGCGACCGAGAGCCAGACCGCCATCCTCGCCATCAGGTCGATCACACGTCGCCGCCGGGACAGGTTCGCGCGCCGCAGGTACTGCGGCACCGAACCGGACTGCGCGGGAGCCGCGGTTGCGGCTGTCATGCCGCCACCCCCTTCATCCGGATGTCGGCCCGACGCACGATCATCCGTGCACCATAGTTGATCACAATCGTCATGGCGAACAGCACGACCCCGCAACCGATCAGCGCCTCACGGCCCGGGTACGTGCCGGGATCGCCGAAGTTCTGCACGATGATCGACGGCAGCGCGTTGCCTCCGGCGAACATGTTCGGGGTTATCTGGACCGCCGCTCCGATGGTCAGTGATACGGCGATGGTCTCGCCCATGGCGCGACCGAGACCCAACATGACGGCACCGACCAGGCCGCCGAAGCTGTGCGGGAACACGGCGCCTTTGATCATCTCCCACCGCGTGGCGCCCAGCGCCAGCGCCGCGTGTTTGTCCTCGACCGGCACCGTGGCGAACACCTCGCGGGTCACCGACGTGATGATCGGCACGATCATGATGGCCAGGATGAGTCCCGCGGTCATGAAGCTGCGGCCGGTGCTGACCGGCTGGCCGAACAGCTGCCCGATCACCGGAACGCCGCCGAGGACGCGGTGCAACCACTGGTAGATCGGGACAAGTGCCGGCGCCACAACGAGGATGCCCCAGAGTCCGAAGACCACCGAAGGGATGGCGGCCAGCAGGTCGATCACGGTCACGACGGCCGAGCGCACGCGCATCGGGGCGAGCTCGGTGAGAAACAGAGCGATGCCGATCGAGATCGGCACCGCTACGACGAGTGCGATCAGCGAGACGACGGCGGTACCGAAGATGAAGGCCAACACGCCGAACTGCGCCTTGGCCGGACCATCACCGTCCGGGTCGTTGGGCACCCAGGTACCGCTGGTGATGAAACTGAGCCCTTGGTAGCGAAACGCCGGCCACGCCTCGTGCAAGGTCGTGCCGAGGATCAACGCAAGGATGGCCAGCACGAGGAGGCCGGCCAGGAGACTCATTAGCGAGAAGGATCGGTCCGCGGCCACCCCGCGTCCGCGCCGGTGGAGGTCGTCCGACCGTTCATTGACCTGTGTCACGGATGGCTCCTCGAGCCTCGCCCCCCGGGGGAGGGATGACCGATCCCGCCCCCGGGCGACGCTGGCGTGTGAGATCTCTGGTGTTAGCCCTGGACCTTAGCCAGCTGAGTCAGCGCCTTCTGCCGCAAATCGTCGGGCAGCTTGGCGAAGTTCACGCCACCGGCGAGGTCCTGCGCGTTGGTGAGCAGCCAGTTGGCGTATCCCTTGACCAGCTTCGCCTTGGCCGCGTCGGCATAGCTGGTCCGGAGCAGGAAGTAGGTCGGTGCGGTGATGGGGTAGGTCGTAGCACCGGCCGTATTGATCGGGTTGAAGGTCAGGTCGTCCTTGACCTCGGCGCCAGCCATCGCGGCGGTCGCGCCGTCAAGCGACGGCGCCACGAACTGGCCGTCCTTGTTCTTGACCGAGGCGAATGTCAGGCCGCTCGCGACCGCGTCGGCGTAGTCGACGTATCCGATGGCGCCGTCGCTCTGCTTGATGATCTGCGCCACCCCGGTGTTCTTGTCGCCACCCTGCGTGTCGGCTGGCCAGGCCACGCTGTCACCCGTGCCCAGCGTCCACCCGGGACCGCCCGCGGCGACCAGGAACTTCGTGAACTGGTTCGTCGTGCCGGAGCCGTCGGAGCGGTGCGCCACCACGATGGGTTTGTTCGGCAGGGTAACGCCGGGATTGTCTGCGGCGATCTTCGGGTCGTTCCAGGTCTTGATCTTGCGTGCAAAGATGTCCCCCAGAGTGTCGCCACTGAACTGGAGCTTGCTGACCCCGGCCAGGTTGTACGACACCGTGATCGGTGCCGCCGCGAGCGGGAAGTACAAGAACGATCCGGCCGCGACACCGTCCGAGTCCTTGACGAGACTGTCCGTGCCCGCAAACTCCGTCAGACCAGAGCCGAACTCCTTCTTGCCGGTGCCGGAGCCGACCGAGTTGTAGGTGACGTCGGCGTTCTCGGCCAGCTTCACGAACTCGTCGATGGACTTCTGTTCGAGGGCGTTCTGGAAACTGGAGCCGGAACCCTTGATCGAGCCGGTAAGAGCCGCGTACTCATTCGCCGCACCCGAGCTGCTCGAGGTTGAGGTGGGGGTCTGGTCGGCGCAACCGGCGACGGTGAGCGTGGCAAGGGCGACGCCGATGATCAGGCGTGGCCAGATCACACTACGGTTCACGTCTGGATTGCCTCTCTGTTGAGGGTGGGGCCGGCATGGACGGCCCCCGACGAGGCGAACAGTAGGAGGGCGAGGTGGACGGGATCATGGCGTGAGATGAACGAATAGTGAACACAGCAAGCCATCGGAGCGACCTGCGACTGGCGGGGTTGGTCGCTCACGTGAACGGCTCGGCTGGTCTGGTCGCGTTCGGGTGGGACGGCATCGGCGCCCGGGTCAGCCGCCAGTGAGCACGACGTCGGCGTTGTACCGGGTGGCGGCCACGATCCTCGCGTTCACCTCATCGCTGCGATGCACCCAGTCATGCGCGGCCGCCGGCGTCCGCCCAGTCGCGAGCTGGCGACGGACCAGCCGTTCGATGCGCTGATCGGCCGGCGTGTCGACGTACCCGGTCAGGTCGAACAGCTCCCGCAGCGGCGCCCAGGCGCCATCGGGCACCAGGAGGTAGTTGCCCTCCAGCACGACCACGCGGACCCCTGGGAACACCGGGATCACCCCGCCGAGCGACTCGTGCAAGACCCGGCTGTACGCCGGCGCGTAGACCAGCTCACCGCCCGCGCGGATCCGGCGGACCAGGTGGACGAAGCCGGCCGCGTCGAATGTCTCCGGGGCTCCCTTGCGCCCGGCCAGTCCCAACCGTGCAAGCTCCACGTTGGACAGATGAAATCCATCCATGGGTACGGCGACCGCCGGCAAGCTGGTTTCGCTGAGTTCGCCGGTGAGCCAGGCCACCAGGTCAGCGGCGAGGGTGGACTTGCCGGCCCCTGGGGGGCCGGCAATCCCGACCAGCAGCCGGCTGGTGCCCGGCACCCGGGCCCGTTCGGCGACCAGCCCGCGCAGCAGTTCGACCGACCCCAGCCGGCTCACCCCTCCGCCGACCCCAGCCGGCTCACCCCTGCGCCGATCTAGGGCGTATGCACATGCTTCGATCTCCAATCGTGTGCGTAATCCCTAGATCAACGAGGCGATGCGGGCGGCCAAGTGGGCCCACGCCGGGCTCGCCTTCCCCCCGGCTAGGCGTCATCCCAGGTGAAGAGGGCGAGGGCGATCCCGGTCACTACCACCGTGAAGCCGGCCAGGATGCCGATCTGTGGCAACACGCTGCTGGGCGGCTGCCCGCGGACCATCACCGCCTGCATGCCGTCTACGAGATGCCGCAGCGGCAACGCCTTGGAGATGGTCTGCAGCCACGCCGGAGCACCCTGCAACGGGAAGAAGGCACCGGAGAGGAACGCCATCGGCAGCACGATGAGGTTCGCCACCGCGCTGCCGGCCTCCGGCGTCTTGGCGAACGAGCCGGCGAGCAGGCCGATGGCGAGGAACGCGAGGCTGCCGACAATGATCAACGGAATCGCCATCCACCAGTACGCCGCCAGCCGCAGGCCGAAGTAGGGCAAGGAGGCGACGCCGATGAAGATAGCCATCTGCACCAGCGCGATCAGGATGCTCACGCCGACGCGGGCGCCCACGATCGAGCCGAGGCTGGTCGGCGAGAGGCGCAGCCGGCGCAGGACCTTCTTCTGCCGCCAGGTGATCAGGGTCAGGGCCGCCCCGAAGGTGGCGCCGGTGGCGATGGCCCAACCGAGCAGCCCCGGGGTGACGTACTGGATCGTCTTGAGCGACTCGTCCTCGACCTGCTCGGTGCGCAGGGTGAAGGTCGGCGCGACGCCGGCGACCGCGAGGTTGCCGGTCTGCACCAGCGAGTTGAACAGGCCCTGCACGACGCCCGACTTCACCTGGTCAGCCGCCGAGTAATGCACCACGATGGCCCGCCCATCCTGTTCGACGGCACCGTCCACATCGCCCTTGCGGACCTGCTCAAGCGCGTCGGCCTGGTTGTCGGTACGGGTGACCTCGAGCACCTGGTCGAGGTTCGCCCGCGCGCCGGCCGGGATCTGGTCGAGCAACGCGACCGACCCGATCTGCAGGACGTGCGGGCGCGGGGCGGTCTGGTTGGCGAAGATGCCACCGAAGAGAACCAGGAACATCAGTGGGAACAGCACGGTGAAGAACAGGGCGGTCCGATCCCGGAAGAAGCCGAGCGTCATCGCCCGCGAAAGACTCCGCAAACTACTCATGCCGCCGCCTCGCTCCGCTCGTCGGCAGCCGCGGCCCGTAATCGCGAAGAGCTGTGGTCGCGCGAACGACACCAGCTCTTCGCGATCACGCAACGCCTGGCCCGGCCGGGACGAAGACCTGAGGTTGACAGCGGATGTCTCATGCCCGGTACTCCCGTCCGGTCAGGTTGAGGAACACGTCCTCCAGAGTGGCGCCCCTGACGGAGAGACCCCGCAGCGCATGGCGATCGGCGAGCGTGGAGAGCACGCTCGACGGCGCGTGCGTAGCGATGGTGAGCGACACACCATCGTCGGCCACCTCGGAGGAGTCGAAGAGCTTCCGCGCGTCGCCTTCACCGATCGCTCCACTCTCGACAGAGATACGCGTCGGCGCCTGTAGCCCGCGAACCAGTGCCGCCGGTGGGCCATTCTGAAGGATCTTGCCTTCGTCCATGATGGCGACCCGGTCGCAGAGCACCTCGGCCTCATCCATGTAGTGCGTGGTGAGCACCACAGTGCGGCCCTGCGAGTTTATGTCGCGCAACAGGTCCCACAGGTTGCGCCGGGCCTGCGGGTCGAGCCCCGAGGTGGGTTCGTCCAGGAAGACGAGGTCGGGCCCGTGGGCGAGCGCGCAGGCGATCGAGAGCCGCTGGGCCTGACCACCGGAGAGTTTCTCGGTGCGGGTGTTCGCCTTGTCGCCCAGGCCGACGGTCTCGAGCATCTCGTCCGCCTTCTTGGGCGGCACTCCATACAGCGACGCCCAGGTGCGGATCTGCTCGCGCGCGGTGAGCCGCTCGAAGAAACTCGTCGCCTGCAGTTGCACGCCGATGCGGGGCAGGAGGTCCGGCTTGCGTGGCCAGGGATCCACGCCGAAGAGCCGCACAGTACCGCTGTCCGGCCGGCGCAGCCCTTCGATGATCTCCAGTGTTGTGGTCTTGCCCGCCCCGTTCGGCCCGAGGATGCCGAAGAACTCGCCGTCCTGCACCTCGAACGAGATGCCGTCCACGGCCTTGGTGTCGCCGTAGAACTTGCGGAGGTCGGCGACGTCGATGGTCGAAGGCATAGAGAGCACCCTACCGGCCGCCGGCAACCCCGCCGGTCGTGCTCACAGTGCCCTGGATCACTCGGATCCGGGGGCTGGTCCGAACGTCTCCTGGGTCTGGCCGGGACCACGTGGGATGGGCGTACGGCGGTCCATCCACCCGTCCCCGGTGTCGTCGTACATCCGGGTATCCAGCACGCCGTCGTGATCCTCATCGAAGTCCGCGTCGTCGACCAGCGCGTCCCGGTCGTAGTCGTGGCCGACGAAGTCCACCCGGCCGTCGCGGTCGAGGTCGACCTCGATGTCGACGCCGCCGTCGGCGCGCTCGAACGCGTGGTACGCATCCCAGTGGCCGTCGCCGTCGACGTCGACGCGGGTGTGGTAGTCGGTCGCCGGCACCGGCGCGGTCCCCATGCTGGCCGCGTGGTTGTCGCCACCCAACGACTGGGTGCCGGCCGAACCCAACGACTGGTCGCCGAGCGGCGGGACGGCCCCACCGGCGTGACCACTACCCGCGAGCGGTGCACTACCCAAGGTGGCCGTGCCCTCCGATGCCGGTCCCACGCCAACCGATGCGGCCGCGACCCCGAGCGCGGAGACCACCGGCCCCAGCATGCCGACCACGCCGGACTTGCTCGTCCGCAGCTCGACGGTCCGGTCCGCCCCTTCGCCGGCGGACACCGGTACGCCGAGCAGCGCGCGCTCCTCCGAATCGAGGGTGTAGCCGGCGAGGGCAGCGTCGGGGTTCGCGGTAAGCCGCGCCTGGAACGTCGGGTCGGTCACCAGGCGCTCCAGCACTGTGTCGAAGTCACTCATCGGCTTTGCTCCTGTCTGCGCTGCGGTGCTCAGTCAAGCTCCGGCATCGGTACCGGTTGCGGACGGGGCCGACACGTTCCACAGTGGATGGCGTCTTCGACGACGAGCGCCTCGGTGCGGTTGCGGGCGGTACTGCGGTGCACCTCCAGCAGGTACGGACCGAACCGCGCGTGATCCTCGCACACCCCGCGCCCGCAGAACCGGCACGTCCCGCGCGCCGCCTTGGCGCAGAACCAGCACAACACCGGGAGCGTCTCCTATCCGGGTACGATGATGCAGGAGTCAAGCGTGATCGTGAACGTTACGCTAGTCCGCACATGCGCAGAGTTCAGCGCCGAGATCGTGACGACAATGTCGCCGCCTCCGGCATGCTGCGGTGTCCAGTCGATCGGACCCAGCCTGAACGTGTAGGTATCACCGTTGACCTGGAAGCCCATGGCAACCGGCTTCTCGCTGCCGATCTTGTACGACCCTGATGCCGAGACTTCCCCTGTGATGTCCACCAAGATGTCAGTCGTGGGCGGGTAGTTGCCGCACGGCACCCGATTGCGCAGCTGCGAGATTACCTTTAACCGGATCCGGACATTGCTGATCTTCGCTGGCGGTGGCGGTGGCGGCTGGGTTGTGGTCGTGGTCGTCGTGGTGGGCGGCTTCGTCGTGGTCTTCGTCGTGGTGGTGGGAACGGCGACTGTCGGAGTCGGGGTCGGCGTGGGAGTTGCGGTCGGGGTCGGCGTGGGCGTCTCGGTCGGGGTCGGGGTAGCCGTCGGCGTGGTGCTGGGCCGCGACACCTCGCCGTCGCCGCAGCCGAGCGAGGCGTGGGTCGGCTCGACGGCGATCCCGTTGTAGGTCACCACTCCCTCGGCCACCACGACCCCCCACGAAGCGGTGGCGAACCAAGCTGGTCCGTCGTTCGCGGCGGTGCCGTCGGGCAGCCGCCAGGCGGCGGCGAGCGGGGTGAACGCCGGCGACGTGCCCGCGGTGTCGGTGAGGGTGAGCCCGGCGCGCAGGCTCAACGTCGCGTACGGCGAGACCGGATGCCCAGCGCTGGCCAGCGGGCCGATATCGACCATGGCGCCCGCGCAGAGTATCGACACGGCCCCGCCGCGGAAGGTCAGCGTGGCCCGCGAACGCGGCGGCACCCGTACCGAATCGCCCTCCCCGAGGTAGCGGTCCTGGCCCTCGTCGAGCTCGACCGCCGCCCCGTCGACGGTGGCCGCCGTCGGCCCGCGCTCGGCGTGCAGGAGCACCCGGTCGGTGGGCATCTCCGCCCAGGCCAGCTTGCCCAACACCAGGTTGGTGCCGGTGAAGAGCAGCGCGACGAGGATGACGAGGATGACGAACCAGCGCATCCGGCGTTCGAAGCGGTCGTCCTGGTCGTCGGCGTCCACCGGTGGCGGCGGTCCGGGCGGGCTCGCCAGCGGCGGGTACCCGGCCGGGGGGTGCACCCCGTACACCGGGGCGCGCCCCGGTGGCGGCGGCTCGGCGTCGCCACCGGCCGACCCGCCCAGCAGCAAGGGCAGGCCGCTGGCGGCCGGCACTCGGTACAGCCGCACCGGCGACCGGGCCACGGCGATCTGTTGAGCACCGTCCACTCCGGACGGTCCGATCATGGTTCCCCGGCCGAGCTGCTCGCCGTCGGGCAGGGCGATGATCCCCGAGATGATGACCAGCGCGTCCGCCGCGCCGGAGAGCACGACCGGTGCGCCGGCGCCGAGCGAGACCGGGACGGCCACCGTGGCCAGGCCAAGGGTGTCCTCGGTGGAGAGGCTGGCCATCGCGGGCGACTCGGCGAAGAGGCCCCTGGCCTCGGCCGCGGTGCCCGAGGACGTGCCGGTTGGGTCGCTCGCGTCGCCCAGCGATCCGCCGGTGACCGGGCCGACGGCGGCGGCGACCGCGGTCGACGGCATCGCGAGCAGCCTCGTGCCGGCGGTGTACCAGGCCAGCGGCGACGGCGCGCCGGTGACCGCAGCGGCGAGGCCGACGACGCCGCCGGCGCCGACCCGCTCCCGCACCGTGCCGACCGGGTCGTCGGGCGCGCGGCCCTCCAGCGCCCCTTCGACGACCGCGTAGACCTCAGGTTGAGCCGCGCCCGCGAAGACCAGTTGCTCACCCGTACCGGGATAGACCCAGCGGGCCCGCTGCGCGAGCTCGCTGAGCGCGGCCACCGGGAGCTCACGCAGGCTGGAGGTGCGCAATGCATCGAGACGGCGGGGTGCGTCCCGGCCGACCCGGCGTTCCGACGCCCGCTGGCGCAGGCGGCGCCACCGTCGCCCCAGCCAGGCGGCTCCAATGTAGACGATCGGCGACATCAGCGCGGCCACGACCACGACGAGCAGGACGCGAGCCCACCAGCCGGACCGCCACAAGCCGGTGACCAGCCCGCCGACCCGGTCGACGTACACCCGGTAGCCGATGTTGAGCGCGATCGCGAGCCAGCCGATGGCCAGCATCCCGTACAGGGCGATCAGGCGGCCCTCGCGGTCGAGCGCCCGCCAGGCCGGCGGACGCCGGCGCAGCCGCGCGATCACCCAGGCGAGCCCGCGGGCCCGCAGGTTGGGCACCTCCAGCCAGTCCATCACCAGGTAGTAGCCATCCAGGGCCAGGAACGGGTTCAGGTTGAACAGTGCGTTGATGTACCAGGCGAAGGAGAGCTTGAAGCACCAGGGCGCGGCGGCCGGCACGGCGAAGGCGACCAGCGCCGACGCGCCGGCGAGGACGAGGCCGGCGGCGGGCCCGGCCGCGGTGGTGAGCAACCGCCCCCGCCGGCCGGCCATCCACACGTCGGTGGTGTCCACGAAGACGGACGGGATGCCGAAGTAGACCAGGAACCCGGCCGCGGGCACCCGCCGGCCGGCGTGCTTGGTGGCCAGGGCATGCCCCAGCTCGTGGCAGGCCAGCGCCAGCACGTTGAGCCCGAGCAGGAGAGCGGCACCGGCGAAGTACGAGTTGCCGGTGAGGAAGACCGACTGCTCACCGGTCCACCACTGCCAGCCGAACGCGAGCACGCCGAGCACCGCCACCGTGCCCATGAGGGCCGCCGCGGCGCGGGTGAAGAGCAGCCGGCCGCCGGCCCGGTAGAGCAGCCCGACCGCGGGATCGATGTTGGCGAGCACCACCCGGCGTCCCTGGACGAACGCGAGCAACCCCCGGCCGAACCGGATCGGCCACGGCCGGCGGTGCACCCGGCGCAACGGCCGGAACGCGTCGACCGGCAGCTCCTCCAGCATGCGGTTGCCGGCGAGGTCGGCGACGATGCGGCGGACCTGGTCGGGCGCGAGCCGCCCGGAGATGCGGGCGAACTCGGCGACCAGGCGGGCCAGGGTCCGGCTGCCGTCCATGAGATGGATCAGGTCGACCTCTTCCGGAGCGAGTCGCAGATAGCACGCCTGCGGGCCGTCGGGCGAGCGCAGCATCGTGTAGCCCACGCCGCGGGCGCTGACCAGTGCGGCCTCCTCGACCCCTGGGCGCAGGATCGGCCGGGCCTTGGCTGGATTGACCCGATCGGCCACCGCCGACCACAGTCCGGGATCGGCCGGTCCCACAGGCTTCCCGGGGGCGCGCCCGGCGAGCGCCTCCCACAGACTGACCCGGGTCTCGACCAGCGACACGATCAGCGCCCTTTCGTCCGCACCTGGGGACTTCGGACGCACTGTATGAGGCGAACGCCACCCTCCGCGAGCCAGTGGTCCATGATCTTCCCAGCGTGAGCCGGCCGGAGTCGACGACCGATTTTCACATCTGCGACAAAAGCCACCGGGGCTTCCGGGGGCCCGCATCCGCTCGGCGGCGTGACACGCCGGCCCGGCGGCGCCGAGACTGGACCGGTGAGCTTCGTCGCCGCGATCGACCAGGGCACCACCTCGTCCCGATGCATCATCTTCGACCAGCACGGCCGCGTGGTCGCGGTCGACCAGCGCGAACACCGGCAGATCTTCCCCCGCCCGGGCTGGGTCGAGCACGACCCGGCCGAGATCTGGCTCAACGTACAGTCATGCGTCAACAACGCGTTGCAGCGAGCCGGGCTCACCCGGGCCGACCTCACCGCGATCGGCATCACCAACCAGCGCGAGACGACCGTGCTGTGGGACCGGCGCACCGGCGCGCCGGTGCACAACGCGATCGTCTGGCAGGACACCCGTACCGACGCCCTGGTGGCGGAGCTGGCCCGGGCGGGCGGGCAGGACCGCTTCCGCGGCCGTTGCGGGCTGCCGCTGGCCACCTACTTCTCCGGCCCGAAGGTGCGCTGGCTGCTCGACGCCGACCCGCAGCTGCGCCGGCGGGCCGAGGCCGGCGAGATCCTGTTCGGCACCATGGACACCTGGCTCGTCTGGAACCTCACCGGCCACCATGTCACCGACGTCACCAACGCCAGCCGGACCATGCTCATGAACCTGTCCACAGTGGCCTGGGATGAGGAGCTGCTGGCCGCGATCGGCGTGCCGCGGATCATGCTGCCCGAGATCCGACCGTCGTCGCACGTGTACGGCGAGGCCGGTGGGCCACTGCACGGGGTACCGATCGCCGGCGCCCTCGGCGACCAGCAGGCGGCGCTGTTCGGGCAGGCCTGCTTCGACCGCGGCGACGCCAAGTGCACTTACGGCACCGGCGCCTTCCTGCTCCTCAATACTGGTGCCGACGCCACGCTGAGCACGGCCGGCCTGGTCACCACGGTCGGCTACCAGCTCTCGGGCCAACCGCCGGTCTACGCGTTGGAAGGCTCGATCGCAGTCGCCGGCTCGCTCGTGCAGTGGTTGCGCGACAACCTCCAGCTCATCCAACGAGCCTCCGATGTGGACGAGCTCGCGCGGACGGTGCTCGACAGTGGCGGCGCCGTCATCGTGCCCGCGTTCTCTGGGCTGTTCGCGCCCCACTGGCGCTCCGACGCGCGCGGCATCATCGCCGGGCTGACCGGGTACGTGACGAAGGCGCACCTGGCCCGCGCGGCCCTCGAAGCGACCGCGTGGCAGGTTCGGGAGGTGGTCGACGCGATGGCCGAGGACACCGGCCTGCCGCTGACCGCGCTCAAGGTGGACGGAGGGATGACCGCCAGCGAGGTGCTACTGCAGGTGCAGGCCGACGTCCTGGACGTGCCAGTGATCCGTCCACAGGTGACCGAAACGACCTGCCTCGGGGCGGCGTACGCGGCCGGCCTCGCCGTCGGCTACTGGCCCGACGTGGATACGCTGCGGGCCAACTGGAGTGCCGAGTCGACCTGGACGCCAGCCATGTCCGTTCCGGAGCGCGAGGCCGGTTACGGCCGCTGGCGCAAGGCGGTCGCCCGCACTCTCGACTGGGTCTGAACCTGCGGCCGGACGGCCCGTCACGACTGCTGCTCCACCCCTGCTCGGACTCGACGGGGAAGGTCGAGGGAAGGTCGGCATCCTACCTTCGCCAGCGTCACCGAGGCGGCCGGCCAACCGCTGGACGCCCGACGCTGCCGGCTCCCCGTCTGACGCCAGCCGGGGCGAGCTGGCGTGTGGCCGGGACGTTAGGCCCTGTCTGCGGTCATCATCGCGCGGGAAGGTTACTGCGTCGGCCAGCCTGAGCGGGAGGTGAGCCATGGTCGGACAGGTCTACCGGGCGGAGCGTCTTCCGCTGGCGGTGGCTCTGCCAAGGTTGGCCGCGTGTGCGGGCCGGACCGCCCGATTGCTCGCTGTGGGTCGGGTGCATCTTCGCCCTACCTGGGTGGGCGCCCGGCTGCGGTTCGCCGACGGAACGTCCTCGTGGGTCTACCGGGAGACGACGCTGGACCAGCTCCCGCCGTCCGATCCGTGCGTGCTGATAGTCCAGTTCCGGCTGCGGTTGGTCCGCGGCTGGGGGCACCGGCTGTTCCGGGCCGAGAGTCTGCTGAATACCCCGTTGTTCGTGGGCTTTCCGGGCTTCGTGTCGAAGCTCTGGCTCGCCGCCGACGAGCATGGCGGATATCGGGGATTCTACGAATGGGACGGTCCGGATCGTGCCCGGTCCTACGTCCTCGCCCTGTGGTGGGCGCTCGCCACTGTGAGCGACACGAGGTCGATCCGGCATCAGATACTGCCCGGCTTGCGCCGTGACGACGTGCTCGCCGACCCGCGCCTCGTCGACATGTTGGTGTCCGACGAACCGGGGCAGTGGTGGCGCCCGCTGAGAGGGTCGTGAGCACGGCTCGGGTCCTGGTGGTCGGCGCTGGGCCGACCGGGCTGGCGCTGGCCCTGCAAGCCCACTCGCTGGGCGCGGCGGTGCAGGTCATCGACCGGCGCCCCGAGGCGTTCCGGCCGTCTCGCGCCATGATGGTCCATTCACGCACCCTGGAGATGCTTCGTCCGCTCGGGGTGGTAGAGGCGCTCCTGGCCCGGGCCGACACCGCGCCACGGATGGAGATCCACCTGCGCCGGCGCAGTGTGCGGCTGGAGCTTTCCGGATTCATGCTGGCCGACGCCGCCTATCCGCACCTCACGCTGATACGCCAGGCCGATGTCGAATCGGTGCTCGGGGCCGCGCTGGCCGGACGCGGCGTGACGGTCGAGCGTGGCGTGGAGCTGTACGACTTTGCCGGGGATCCGGACGGCAATGTCCGGGTGGGCCTGCGCGGGACCGGCGAGACCCACGCCGTCGTCGACTACCTTGTCGGCTGCGACGGCGCGGACAGCACCGTCCGGTCGCTCGCCATGATCGGCAGCCGCGGTCACGGCTATCGGCGGGAGGCGATACTTGCCGACGTCGAGCTCGGCGGTGACCTCGCGCCGGGCGTTGCGCAGGTGGCGGCCGGCCGGGCCGGCATGGTCTTCCTCTTCCCGCTCGGTGACCGGGCGACGTGGCGGTTGTTGGCGACCCGGGCAGCCAGCGGTGCACCGGTTGGCCATCCGCTGATGCCCGTTGAGCTGGGGTGCATCCTCGACGACGCTCACGTGCCGGCGTGGATAAGGCAGGTCGGCTGGTCGAGCGTGGTTCCGCTGCGGCATCGGCTGGCCGACCGCTACCGGCAAGGCCGGGTGTTCCTGGCCGGTG
This sequence comes from uncultured Actinomycetota bacterium, assembly GCA_963753485.1. Classification (GTDB taxonomy): domain Bacteria; phylum Actinomycetota; class Actinomycetes; order Mycobacteriales; family Micromonosporaceae; genus CAWDLX01. The sequence continues at coordinate 211,384 of CAVWCL010000004.1, forward strand.
ATGCCGCGCACGTCCACTCACCCGCCGGCGGGCAGGGGATGAACACCGGTATCCAGGATGGGATCAACCTCGGCTGGAAGCTCGCCTTCGCGGACTGTAGCTCCGATCCGCAGACGCTGCTCGACTCGTACCAGCAGGAGCGCCGGCCGGTGGCTCGCATCACGATGGCGCTGACCGACCTGGCCTTCTGGGCTGAGTCGGGTCTCGACCCGTTTGCCGTGTTGGGCCGGGCCGTGCTGCTACCGCTCAGCGCACCGCTGCTGCCGGCCGTGCTGGGTCGCCAGCGCCTGGTGGCCGCGGGCTTCACGATTCTTGCGCAGCTTCGCATCGGCTATCCACGCAGCCCGCTATCGATTGAGGCCGGCCGACATCGGCCGGGCCCGGTCGCTGGGAAGCGGCTGCCGGACGTGCCGGTCACGGTCGTCGCGGGGTCCGTGCGGCTGCACGAACTCATTGCCCGGCCCGGCGTCCATCTGTTGCTGGACCGGGACGCGCCGGGCCTCGCCCACCTGTCAGATCATCCCCACGTCTACGCACACCAGCTGCTCGATCGGCCCGGTCGCGGGCTGGTCGCGGTCAGGCCGGACGGCCACGTCGGGCTGCGGACCGGCGACGCAGCGTCGCCCGAGTTCGCGCGATGGCTCTCGCTGGTCGGCGTGAGCAGCCACCCGGGCCCACGCGGTCGAGTGAGCGACCAACCGTTCGCGTAAAGGGCTACGGCCCACCACCCCGCCGACCCGCGAGCGCGACTATTGCCAGGGCTTGCCGTTCACATGGCGGCGATGGTAATGAGATCTTCAAGGCCGGCGAGGTCGTCTGCGTTTCGCGTGTACACCATCGCGTCGTGTGCGTGGGCGGTGGCGGCTATGAGGAGATCCATGACGCGGGCCCGAGGTTGTCGCCCGATCTGAACGACCCGGGCCGCCAGCAGGCCATAGCTGTCCGCAACGGCGTCATCGACCGGCAAGGGATCAAAGCGTCGTTGCACAGCGCTGAGCCGCCTCAGGCGTACCGCGCGGAGCTGGTCGGTCGTGGCGACCAGCACGCCAAAGTTCATCTCGGCGATGCTGACCACACTGATGGCAAGCTCACCGGGAACGGGCATGACGTCATCGGCGATCAGAACGCTGGTGGCGAGAATGCCTCGGCTCACCGGTCAGACCAGGGGTCATCGAGCGATTGGTCGAGCAGGTCACGCTCACCCGCCCATTCGGCGTCGGCCGGGATGGCGAAGATGTCGGCAACGTCCGCCCATTGCCGCCACGCACGTGGATTGACCGGCCCGAGCACAGCCGCCGGCCGTCCAGCCACCGTGATCGTCACCTGCTCGCCGGCCTGCGCCCGGCGGACCAACTCGCTCGCGTTCTGGCGCATCTCGCGCAGCCCAACCTCGCTCACGCCCGCCAATGTAGCACATGTGCTACTGGCTCGCCGACGTCAGCTCCGACCGGCGGCGGCCTAGCCTGAGGCTGTGTCCAACCCCCGGAGCCGGCGTGCCCGGATCAATGACGTGCACGAGCTGGCCCTGGCCATGCCGCACGTCACCGTCGAGTACGGATCCGGCGAGAATCCGGTGTACCAGGTCGGCGGGAAATCGTTCATCTTCTTCCGCAATCCGCGGCCGGACGCGATCGACCCGGACACTGGGGAGCGCTACCCGGATGTGATCGTCTTCTGGGTCGGGTCCGAAGGGGACAAGCAGGCTCTGGTCCAGGATGAGGCGTCGCCGTTCTTCACCACCGCGCACTTCGACGGCCACCCGTCGGTGCTGCTGCGAGCCAGTCGGGTCGGTGAACTCACCCGCGAGGAGCTCGCCGAGGTGGTCCAGGACGCCTGGCTGTCCCGCGCATCCGCGCGCCGAGCGGCCGTCTGGCTGGCCGCACACCCAACATGATCGCGTGATGGTCAGCCGGTGCGGAGCGCTGGAGTACCTTCAGCCCCATGGAGGCTGCGATCATCGCATCGGGTGTGGTCAAGACGTTCGGCCGGACCCGGGCCCTGGACGGGCTCGAGCTGACCGTGACCCCGGGCGAGGTGCACGGTTTTCTCGGCCCGAACGGGGCGGGCAAGACGACCACCATCAGGATCTTGTTGGGTCTGTTGCGAGCCGACGCGGGGCAGCTCGCCCTGCTGGGCGGCGATCCGTGGCAGGACGCGGTCGCGCTGCATCGACGACTGGCGTACGTGCCCGGCGAGGTCAACCTGTGGCCGAAGATCAGCGGCGGCGAGGTGATCGACCTGATCAGCCGGATGCGCGGTGATCTGGACCGACGGCGGCGGGACGAGTTGCTGGCGCGCTTCGAGCTCGACCCGACGAAGAAGGCGCGGACATACTCCAAGGGCAACCGGCAGAAGGTGGCACTGGTCGCGGCGCTCGCTTCCCACGCCGAACTGCTCATCATGGACGAGCCGACATCGGGTCTGGATCCGCTGATGGAGGCCGTCTTCCAGGACTGCATCCGCGAAGTCAAGGCCGAGGGCCGCACGGTGCTCCTGTCCAGCCACATCCTGGCCGAGGTGGAGACGCTCTGCGATCGGGTGACCATCATCCGGTCCGGTCGGGCCGTGCAGAGCGGAACCTTGAGCCACCTGCGCGGCCTGGGGCGCACGTCGGTCACCGCGCAGACGGCTTCGGCCCCGGACGGGTTGGCCGACCTGCCCGGCGTGCACGATGTGGAGGTTGACGGCCCGCGGTCACGGTTCACTGTGGACAGCCAGTACCTCGGGGAGGCGATGCGGTTGCTCGTCGAGCACGGTCTGCAGACGGTGACGAGCCAGCCGCCGACCCTGGAAGAGCTGTTCCTGCGGGAGTACAGCAATGTCGCCGACGGGGAGCGAGCCCGCTCCGCGCGCGAGCGGGCCGACGCCGAGTCGCCGCGGACCACTCGATGACCGAACTCGCCGGCACCTGGCTACTGGTGCGATTCACGCTGCGCCGCGACTGGCTGCGTATCACGGTATGGCTCACCTCGGTCACCGGCCTGGTCATCCTCACCGCGGCCGCCATCAAGGGTTTGTACCCCACACAGGCCGCCCTGGACGAGGCTGCGGTGGCGTCCGGGAAGAACGCGGCGGTGATCGCGTTCAACGGTCCGGTGCAGGGCCTGAACACCGTCGGCGGTGAGGTCGCGTTCCAGTCGGGCACGTTCGGGCTGACTCTGGTCGGGTTGATGAGTGTGCTGATGATCTCCCGATACTCCCGCAGCGAGGAGGAGAGCGGCCGAACCGAGCTGCTGCGGGCCGCCGCCCTTGGTCGCGACGCCCAGACCGCGGCCGCGCTCGCCATCGTGATCGGGATGAACGTACTCATCGGCTCGGCCGTGACCGTCAGCCTCATGCTCCAAGGCCTGCCGGTGGCCGGGTCGGTGTCGTTCGGCCTCTCGTTTCTGGCCCTGGGTCTGGTGTTCAGCTCGCTCTCCCTGCTCACCGCTCAGGTCAGTGAGAGCAGCCGGGCCACCTCGGGGCTGGCCGGTGTCGTGCTCGGTTACGCGTTCGTGATGAGGGCCGTCGGTGACATCGGAGACGGTCGGCTCTCCTGGCTGTCGCCGATCGGGTGGTCCCAGAAGCTGCGCCCGTTCGCCGACGAGCAGTGGTGGCCGCTGGCGATCCCGGTGGGCGCCGCGGTCATCCTGCTCATCGGCGCCGGGACGTTGACCGCCCGACGCGACTACGGCGCCGGACTGATCCAGCCCAGACCCGGACCGGTGGTCGCCGCACCCAGCCTCGGCCGACCGCTCGGCCTCGCCCTGCGCCTGCAACGCCCGACCATCATCGCGTGGACCGCCGGCCTGCTGGTCCTCGGCTTCGTCTACGGCGCCATCGCCAATGTCATCAAGGATTTCGTCGCGGACAACCCGGCTCTTCAGGAGCTCATGGCCGCCGCCGGTGGGGCGGACCTCGTCGATGCCTACTTCGGCACCGCCATGCTCGCCATGGCGCTGATCGCCTCCGGCTTCACGGTTCAGGCCGCGCAACGACTGCGCGGCGAGGAGACCACCCTGCACGCGGAGTACCTGTTGGCCACGCCGACATCCCGGACCCGCTGGGCCGCCAGTCACCTCGCGATCGCGTTCGGCGGCAGCGTCCTGGTCATCGCCGCCGCGGGTCTGGGTGCCGGGATCCCCTACGCCGCCGAGTTCCACGATGCCAGCAAGATCCCCCAGTTGCTCTGCGCGGCCCTGGTGTACCTGCCCGCGATGTGGCTACTCGCGGGTGTCACCAGCGCGTTGCACGGCCTGGCCCCGCGCGCCACCGGAGCCGCATGGACCATCCTGGCCGTGTGTTTCGTCATCGGGTTGCTCGGTGAGGTATTGAAACTGCCCCATTGGGTTGTCCAGCTCTCGCCGTTCGAGCGCACGCCACAGCTTCCCGCCGCACACCTCACCATTACCCCCGTTGCGGTCATCACGGCGCTCGCCGCCGCACTCACGTTCGCGGGAATCACGGGGCTGCGCCGGCGGGACATCGGCTGACCCTGCGTCGGGCGGTCAGCGCCACCCTTCGAACGCGGCGCGGGCGACCTCGCGTCCGCTGGCCGAGTGGCGGCCGTATCCGTACGTGCCCAGGTCGAGTAGTTCCCGGGCCGCCGCGACGAGAGCGTCGAGCGCCGCGTACGCGAATGATCCGCCGACCGACACGCGGCTGACACCGAGGTCGGCGAGTTGCGCGACGGGCGGCCCGCTCGGCATCGCGAGGACGTTGACCGGCCGATCGACCGAGCGCACCACGGCCTCGATGTCCTCCACTCGGGTCAGCCCCGGCGCGTACAGGACATCCGCACCTGCCTGCTGGAAGCGCTGCAGTCGGGTCGATGGTGTCGGCCAGATCGTCGCGGCCGTGCAGGTGGTTCTCGGCCCGGGCGGTCAGGACCAACCGGTGCACTCCGCCGTGCGCGGCTTCGGCCGCGGCCGCGACCCGCTCGGAGGCCAACCGCGGCTCGTAGATCGGGTCGTCGGATCGGCCGGTCGCGTCCTCGATCGAACATCCGGCCAGTCCGACCCCGATTGCGGCGCGGACCAGGTCCGCGACGTCGGCGGGCTCGTCGGCGTACCCGTTCTCCAGGTCCGCGGAGACCGGCAGCGCGGTCGCGGCAGCGATGTCGGCCGCATGCCGCAGCGCCTCGTCGCGGGACACGGTGCCGTCAAGGCGACCCAGCGTGGCCGCGAAGCCGCTGCTCGTGGTGGCCAGTGCCGCGTACCCGAGGTGGGCGAGCACCCGGGCAGAACCGACGTCCCACGGGTTCGGGATGAGCAGCGGCTGTCCTGGCACGTGCAGGTCCCGGAAGGCGGCAACCAGTTCGGGACGGGCCGGTGCGTTGGTCATTCGGTGGCTCCCTGACTGGTCGACGCGACGTCGTCCACGGTACGGCTGGCCCACGGTACGGCTGGCCCACGTCACGGCTGGCCCACGTCACGGCTGGCCCACGTCACGGCTGGCCCACGTCACGGCTGGCCCACGTCACGGCTGGCCCACGTCACGGCTGGCCCACGTCACGGCTGGCCCACGTCACGGCTGGCCCACGTCACGGCTGGTAGGAACCGGGGACCCAGGCACGGGCGCTGACTCCGATCGCGTTCCAGGCGTTGATCGTCACGATCAGGCTCAGCAGCGCACCGACTTCGGCCGGGGTGAACTGTGCGGCGACGGCGTCGTACGCCTCAACCGGCACATGATCGACGGCGAGCAGGGTGACCGCCTCGGTGAAGGCGAGCGCCGCCCGCTCGCGGACGGTGAAGTACGGCGTGTCCCGCCAGACAGGCAGCGCGTAAAGGCGCTGCTCGGTTTCGCTGATCGCCCGGGCGTCCTTGGTGTGCATGTCCACGCAGTACGCGCAACCGTTGATCTGCGACGCGCGGATACGGACGAGTTCACGCAGCCGTGGATCGAACTCGACCTGGTCCAGTTGCTTCGTGGCTGCGTTGTCCAGGTGGGACATCGCCTTCGAGAACGTGGCCGCGTGAGCGTCGAAGTCGAGGCGGACATCGACCTGAAGCGTGGTGTCTGTGTCTGTCATGCCACCTACGTTAGGCGCTAAGCGGCCCACCGATATGGTCCATTTCTATGAAGAGAACGTGGGCCACTTTCGGACCCGACCTGCACCTGGACCTCGCCGGCGGCCGGCGTGGGCGAGCCGCCATCGAACACGCCCTGCGCGACGCTGTCCAGAGTGGACAACTTCCACCCGGCACTCGCCTGCCCTCTTCTCGCGCGCTGGCACAGGACCTGGGGGTCGCCCGGAACACGGTCGTCGACGCGTACGGTCAGCTCGTCGCCGAAGGTTGGCTCACCGCGGTCACCGGATCGGGCACCCAGGTGGCCGGCCGCAGGATCGAGGCATCGCCGCCGGTCGCACCGCCGGTCAAGGCCCGGCCGATCCGCTACGACCTTCGGGCCGGCTATCCCGACGTGTCCACGTTTCCGCGTGCCGCGTGGCTCAACGCCGCCCGGCGGGCGCTGAGCGATGCCCCCAACGACGCTCTCGGCTACGGTGATCCGCGCGGCCGACCAGAACTGCGCCAGGCACTCGCCGGCTACCTCGCCCGGGCCCGCGGCGTGCGAACCGACGCCCAACACATTGTCGTCTGTACCGGCTTCACCCAGGCGCTGTCGTTGCTGTGCGAGGTGCTGGCTCGACGCGGTGCGACCAGCATGGCGCTGGAGGCGTACGGGCATCGCAGCCACCGCCAGCTCGTGTCGGCGCGTGGTCTGCAGGTGCACCAGACGCGACTCGACACGCACGGCGCGGTCGTCGAAGACTTGGGCGATGCGCACGCCGTCCTGGTCACGCCGGCCCACCAGTTCCCGCTCGGCATGGCCCTGGCACCACACCGGCGGACCGCAGCGGTGCAGTGGGCCAGCGCCACCGGAGCGCTCATCGTCGAGGATGACTACGACGGCGAGTTCCGCTACGACCGCCAGGCTATCGGCGCGATGCAGGCCCTGGCACCGGACGCTGTCGCCTACGCGGGAACCGTGAGCAAGACGCTCGCACCCGGGGTGCGACTGGGCTGGCTCGTCCCGCCCACGCATCTCCTCGACGACATCATCGCTGCGAAGGCCTTGGCCGACGTTCAGACGAGCGCGCTCGATCAGCTCACGCTGGCCGACCTGATCGGCTCGGGCGGCTATGACCGACACGTACGCCGATGCCGCCTCATGTACCGGCGACGCCGTGACCGACTGGTCGCCCTGCTGCGCGAGCAGGCGCCCCGGGTACGGATGGCCGGGATCGCGGCCGGCCTGCATGCGGTACTCGAGCTGCCCCCAGAGTGGGACGAGGAGGAGATCGTCCAACGAGCCTGGGCGCGAGGACTCGCGCTGGATGCGCTGGGCACCTTCGGCCCCGAGGACAACGCGCAGGACCACGGTGCACCTCCACCAGCGCTGGTCATCGGCTACGGCACGCCGCCCGCGCACGCGTTCACGACGGCGATCGCCCGACTCGCCGCCACCCTCGCCGCGCCGCACCAGTGATCCACTCCGGCGCGACCACGCCAGCTTCAGCTGGCGGGCCTGCGTCTCGCTCTGCCGCAGCCCGGATGGACACGGTTGGGGACTTGTGGTCGCTAGGGTGGCCCCGTGGTGTGTACCTGGTCAATGTGGACGCGGACGACTGGGCCGATGACGAGCTGATGGTCGCCGAGCTGAACCGTGCGCTGGCGGCGCGGGGGATCGCTCGCTATGAGGGTCCGCCGCGTGAGGTCGTGGTGCCACCCGGCGAGGGTGATCACTTCGAGGAGAAGCTGTTTCGCGACCAGAGGGGCTTCGTACGGCTTCTCAGTGAACGCCATGGCGGCACGGCACTGGAAAGCCTCCCGTACTGGTCGATGATCGTTCCCATCGCCTTCGACGAGCCGATCGAGCTGACCGCGCCCTCCGCGTACCAGGCCACGACCACGGTCGGTAGCTCCTTCGTCCTGCCGGCGGCCATGACGACGCTCGCCCATCTGCTCGACCTGCCCCCGCAGGTCCCGCGCCGTAGTGACGACCTCGATATCACCATATGGTTCGACGAGGTCCAGTCGGGTGGTGTCGCGGCCCCGTCCGGAGCGTGGCGCGATGACCTGGACACGGCGTTCTACGTTGCACTCTTCCTACGAGCCGCCGAGTTCTCAATTCGCCGTTCATGCCCAATGCGCTACATATAGCACCGTCCTCATAGGAGCTACCGGTCGGCGGTGGTGATCCGACGAACAGTCCCACAGCGTCGCCGGCGAGCGCACCTCCGCGCCGGCGTCGCCGAGGCGCAGTGGGGTCAGGCGGTCGGTCGGCCCCGACCGCCCGGCCCCTCCGGGCCACCAGACGCACGACGATCCATGCGTAATCCGGACATGTGCGGATCGCAGCAGGCGCAGGGTTTGCCGCCGACCGTGCTGGGGAACATGCTCGCCGTCAGCGCTCACACCTGTCGGAAGGCGGAGTGCCATGTTCGCAATCACCGCCGCGGTGCTGTTCGGGCTCGCGTTGCTGCTCGAACTCACCAAGCAGAGTCTGGGTACGGTCGTGACGACCGGCACGCTCACCACGGCAGGTTTGCTCTGCCTCGCATTGCATTTGTCCGGCCTCAGCAATCGCCGCTACTTCACCCGGAGCCGCCGGCGCTGAGGCGTGCCACCGTCGCAGCGAGCGTTCGGCTGATAAATTCCCGGCGGAATGAGAGGGCGTATCAGATGCACCTGAAGCCCACGGCCGGTTCCCGATCCGAGTCGGGTCCGATGTGTTCGAGCCTCCAATGGCACCCGCCCTTCTAGGGCGGCGGCTCGTGCACGACCGTGATCACCATCCTGGACTGGATGGCGTCCGGGGCGTGGCAATTCTTCTGGTCCTCGGCCAGCACGCCCCGACCAAACCGCTCATCGACGGCTTCGTCGGCGTGACAGTGTTCTTTTGCCTGTCGGGGTATCTCATCACCACTCTGTTGGTCCGCGAACTCCAGACCGGTACCATCAATGTGCCCGCGTTCTATCGCCGACGCGCGGCGCGCCTTGGCCCGGCGTTGGTGACGGTCCTCGCGGTGACGATTATGGTGCTGTTCATAGGACGACCAGACCTGAGTGTCGGGCAGATTTTCGCACCCGCCGGCGCAGCTGTTGCCTACGCAACCAACCTCTTTGACTGGTCGGGCCATTTCTTCGCTACCAAAGACTACTTCAACTACACCTGGACGCTCTCGGTCGAAGAGCAGTTCTACGTGCTGTGGCCGTTCGCACTGCTCTGGGGCTATCGTCGCAATCCTCGGCTGTTCGCCGTGCTCACCGTGTCGCTCATCGGGATCACCCTGGCGCTCAACCTCTACCTCGGCCTGAGTCGAGAGGTGTTCTTCGATGCGCACGAGTACGTCGGGAGCGACACAAATGCATTGCCAATTCTGGTTGGCTCAATGCTGGCGATTGCTGTTCACAACGGTTGGCTGCCTCGGCTGACTCGATATCCTGCATCCTTTACATTCCTAGCCGTTGCCCTGCTGCCGGTCCTGGCATATCGCAACGACACCGACCACACCTCCCTGGTGACCGTCGCGGGGACCGGGCTGACGCTCGTGATGTTGATCGGTGTCGTGACGCGACCGCGATCAGCTGTTGGGTCGCTGCTGGCTAGCGGCCCCATGCGGTGGCTGGGCGAGCGGGCGTATTCGATCTATCTCTGGAATGTCCTCGCGCGAATCGTGGTACTGAATAAGCTCGGACATACGGTAGTCGGTGATATCGCCTGGATTGCCATTGTCGTCGTCCTGGCCGAGGCGAGCTTCCGGTTTGTCGAGCGTCCACTTCGGGTCAAATTTGCGCGGAAACCTGGCGTGTCCGGACCCCGGGTCGACGACGGCCGAAATTGGACTCCCTGGCGACGCCTTGGTTTAGCGGCTCTTCGTCACGAAGGTGGGAGGGTCTGTTGCGACACGCCCTGTCAAGTGAGGGCTGAGTAGAGGCCTGGGGCCTCATGATCCAAAGCGACGAAGCTACGGATCATGGGAGGCCCCAGTGGGTGCTGACGCTACCAGTGGCTGCCCGGAAACGGTCGTTGACCTGCCCGGCTTCACGGTCCTCGCGGCCGGCGAGTACGGCGGTGAGCTGGAACTACTCGTCGAGACGACAGTTTGCCCGGTCCATTGTGGTCAGTGCCGGACGCCGGCTCGGGCCCACGATCGGCGTGAACATCTGCTGCGCGACGTACCGGTCGGCGGTCGGGCGACGGTGTTGGTGTGGTGGAAACGGATCTGGCGCTGCCCCAGCCCGGACTGCGACACGAGGACCTGGACCGAGCAGCTGCCGTTGGCGGCACCCCGATCCGCGGTGACCCAGCGGGCCAAGGTGTGGCTGGCCCGACGGGTCGGCGCCGATGCGCACACGGTGGCCGGGCTCGCCCGGGAGCTCGGGTTGGGCTGGGGCACGGTGCTGCGCGCCGTGACCGAGGTGGGCACACCGCTCATCGACGATTCTGCCCGCCTGGAGGACGTGCGCGGCCTGGGCGTGGACGAGCACCCTTGGCAGCACGCCAACGCCCACCGCTCGACCCAGTTCGCCACCGGCATCGTCGACCTGACCCCCGGTCGTACGGCCCGACTTCTGGACGTGGTGCCCGGCCGCTCCGGCACGGTGTATGGCAACTGGATCGCCCAGCGCGGCGACGCCTGGCGCGCATGCGTGCGGGTGGCGCGTTGGATCCGTTCCGGGGCTATCTCAACGCGCTACGCACCCACCTGCCCGACGCCACTCATGTGCTGGACGCGTTCCACGTCACCAAGCTCGCCTTCACCGCCGTCGACAAAGTCCGCCGCCGCGTCCAACAAGCCACCCTGGGCCAACGGGCCGCAAGGGCAACCCGCTCTACGAGATCCGCCGGCTGCTGCGCCGCCGCGCCGACCGGCTCTCACCCACCGCCATCGCCCGCCTCGACGCCGCCCTGAGCGCCGGCGACCCGAACTACGAGTTCACCGTGGCCTGGTGATGCGCCCAACAGGTCACCCTGGCCTACGCCACCACCGACCTCGCCGCCGGACGCCGCCACGCCGAGCACACCATCCCCACCGTGCTCGACTGCCCGGTCCCCGAGGTCCGCCGCCTCGGCCGCACGCTCGCCTTGTGGCGCAAGGAGTACCTGGCCTACTTCGACACCAACCGAATCAGCAACGGCCCCACCGAGGCCGTCAACCTGCTCGTGGAGAAGATCCGACGCGTCGGGCACGGCTACCGCAACTGGAGCAACTACCGGACCCGACTGCTCCTGCACTGCGGCGTCACCTGGCCGGCTATCGTGACCCCACGGATCAGGAGGCGCCGTCCCAGGTCAATGGCGTATAGCCGGATTGCCGGCCCGAAAGCTACCGTGAAGGCAAACCCGCATCTCGAAGTCGGCGGCACCATGAATTGGGTAGCGCAGCGATTCCGAGGCCCCGTGGTTCGTGGCTGGGATCCTCGTCCAACCCGCCGGAGCCGGCGTGATCTCCGTGTCCCTTGTAGATGGTGTGTGGTGCCCCCTGGTCGCTGTGCTGTTGGCCGGCTGCAGCCCATCCACGCCAGCACCGTCCGGGCCAGCCGCGACGGCCAGCAACTGCCTGGCCCGTGGTGCCACCGCGCTGCACTGGCGGCCGGAGATCGCGCGCTCCTGGTCAACGAAACGACCTTGCTGACCGTACTCATGCCGCTGCCTCCGAAGACGACCCTGCCCGCCCGAGTCGGCGAGCAGATCGCGACCGCCTTGACGCGCACGTTCCTGCCTGTGTCAGAGCCTGCCCTGGTCACAAGCTTCTGTCATATATGCCGGATGCCCCGCACCCAGCCGGATGCAGCCGAGAAGGCGTGGTTCGGTCGTCAACGGGCAGCGACCGGGGCATCACCGCGGAGGGTGGCCTCCACCAGGTCGAACGTGATGCAGGACCAGATCGTCGCCGGGTGGGTCAGTCTGATGCGTCGGAGGTCGAGGGTTGGATGGGCGCGGTCGTGGCCCCTGGCTGGGTGACGTCGCCATGCCCTGGCCACCAGGCGGCATGCCCCATGATCGCGGTGAGAGACGGCACCAGGAACATCGACATGACGAACGCCGACAGCAGGATGCCGGCCGCCACGGAGAATCCGATTTGCTGCAGGAACGAGACCGGGGCGAGGGCCAGCACGGCGAAGGTTCCGGCGAGAATCAGGCCGGCCGCGGCGACCGTCGGGCCACCGTGGCGGAGACTCAGAGCGGCGGCGGTGCGGGGATTGTTGCCGGCACGAGCCTCCTCGCGCAGTCGGGCGATCATCAGGATGTTGTAGTCGGTGCCGATGGCAAGGACGAACAGATACAGCACGATCGGCAGTTGGAAGGTGACTCCGGGGTGGCCGAACGCGCCTTGGAACAGGTAGATGGCGGCGCCGAGGGTGGCTGCGAAGTTGAGCAGCACCGCGAGGACCAGGTAGACCGGCGCGATAATGCTGCGCAGCAGGAGGGCGAGGATGATCGCGATGATCAGCGCCGCGACGGGGAGGATCACGGACAGGTCGCGGTTGTTGGCCGAGTTGATGTCCGCGTAGAGCGCCGTGGTGCCGCCAACGAGCACCCTGGTGCCGGGTGGTGCGATGGCGTGCAGGTCGCCGCGTAGGTGATCATGGATCAGGGTGATCGCGTCGTTGGATGTGGGGTTCACGTTGAGCAGCAGACTGAAGCGGGCCACTGTTCCGTCGGGCGCCTTCACTGGTGGTTGCACGCCGCCGACCCCTGACACCTTCGCGGCGGCCACTCCGAACTGGTCGAGTTGTGCGGGTGTCAGCTGCCCTCCATCACTGGTGGCTAGGAACGCCAGGGTGGGGTCGAGGGCCCCCTGCGGGAAGCCGCGCTCCAGATCGGCGGTCGCCTTGGCGGACTCTGTCGTGCTCGGGAAACCTGCCGCGAAGTCGTAGTCCGCCTTGAACAGGAAAGCCCCGCTGGCCAGGGCGATCAGTATCAGGCCGGACGAGACAGCCGCGAGCGCCGGGCGCTTGCCGAGTGCGGCGCCGATCCGTGCGAAGGTAGTGCCCTTCGGTTCGCGTCGCCACGCCTTGGAAGGCCAGAATGTCGCTGGTCCGATCAGGCTCACCACCGCCGGGACCAGGGTCAGCGCGGTGATCAGCATGACAAAAACCGCGATGGCGAGAGCCGGACCGAGCGACCCGAACCCGCCAAAGCTGGCCAGCAGCAAGATCAGGAAGGCAACGATGACCGCGGCGGCGGCCGACGCGATCACTTCGCCGACACGGGAGACCGCATACACCATCGCGGCCTTCTTGTCCGCACCGGCGCGCAGCTGTTCACGGTATCGGAACAGCAGGAACAGCATGTAGTCCGTGCCGATGCCGTATAGCACGATCAGCAACAGAGTCTGCACGCTCTGGTCGACGCGGAAGTCGAACAGCTTGCCGGCCGTCGCGACCAGGTTCGACGAGACCGGCAGGACAACGCTGATGACCAGAATGGGCAGCAGCGCGGCGATCGGGCTGCGGAAGATGGTCAGAAGCAGCACGATGATCAGTACGAAGGTAGCCGCTCCGACGACCGTGAGCGCGGTGTTGAAGGTGTCTTGGTTGTCGACAAATTGGGCCACCTGACCGGCGACCCCCGCGCTCAGTCCGGTGCCGGCCAGGTTGGTCTTGATGACGTCGCGGGTCTTTGTCACTGCGTCCATCTGCCGCTGGTTGTCGGTTGGCGCCGCGGTGATGGGCACGTTGATCAGTTGGACGAGCTTGTTCGGTGCGACGGCCTGCGGGCCGGTCTGCGGCTGGCCGATCTCGGCGATGTGTGCGCCGGCGATCGCGGCCGTCAATGAAACGACCCGGTCCTGGTCGGCCGAGGTCAACGGGCCGCCGTCCGTACGCTTCACCACCACGATCGCGGTGGACGTGGATTGTTCCGGGAACGCCGTCTTAGCCAGGTTGATCGCCTGTATCGACTCATAGCTGTCGGGCAGGAAGCTGCCCTGGTCGCCACTGGTGATGTCGGAAAGGCTGGGCAGGATGCCGATGATCAAGACCGCCCCAACCAGCCAACCGCCGATAACCCACCATGCCCGTCGAACGACGAACCTGCTCCAGCGATCGAACATGGGTCTTCCTCCGTCGAGTCGGTTACGGCCCCGCAGGACGCGCGTCCGCGCACCTCGACGATCTCATCGGCCAGCGTTGCCCCTGACGGCGGGCTCGACCTTACTTTGATTGTGCGCATGCCCCTGAGCTCGCCCAGGTGTCGCCGCCAACCCCGAGCGGAGCGAGCGAGTCGCGGCATGAGCGCGCGTTGTGCCCGCCGCCCCTTCGGGGCGACCCCCGTTTCTGGTTCTGGGTCGGCGAGCGCGTCGCGGCAGATGGGTGCACTCGTCGCTCGCCGGCCGGCTTGGGCGGCCTGACCCGGCGTGACTCAGCCGAGCCGGCGGTGGCCTAACCGGACTGTGGCCGGTTGGACGGTCGCCAGACGGGGACGGCGACGGTCTCGGAGCCGGGCAGGAGTCGGACCGCGAGTTCCCGCCCCTCGCGGCGGACGCGCAGCTAACGCCTGAAAGAACGCTTGAGCGTCCATTCGGTCCCACGGGTCAGGGTTGTCGTAGGCCCGATCTCGGAGGTCCCACACCACGTCGACCAAGTCAGCTCGCGAAGAGACGTCGGTCGTAGCGACAAACGTAGTGCGGAGGATCGCGCTCATCGGCAGGAACGCGCTGTGCGGAAGATCAGAGTGCTCTCGTTAACGGGCGGTGCGCGGCGGTATTGTCCGCCGATGTCCATTGTTGATGACACTTGCGGCGACAGTGATATCGGTCCGGCCCGGTCCGGAAGCGCACCAGAAGGAGAGCTCTTAACGCCGCGACCAGTGTTGGTGGCCATCCACGTTTGATGACGCCGCCGTAGCGGCCAATCAGCGAGGCTGGAACAACTCGATGGGGTTGCCGGAGGGATCCTCCACGAGCACCTGGCTGCCACCCGGCCCCGAGATGGGCGTGTTGCGGAAGGTGACCCCGGCGGTGTGGAGTCGCCGCACCACCTCATCGATGTCATCGACGTCGATGACTACGCGGTTCCAACCACCAGGCGTGGGTGTGCGCCCATCCGGCATCGGCGTGGCGGCTGAGGACGTCGGCCCGGCCAGCCATAGCTGAACCCCGTCGCGCTCCACGATGGCCATGGCCATCCCGTACCGCTGCTTCTCCTCGAATCCGAGCTGGTCGACGTAGAAGCGTACGGCGGAGCTGACATCCACAACCAGATACCGAACGGCGGCCATCGCAAGATCGTAGCCGTGCCAGACGCGACGCGATGTCCACGCAGCTCGAGCGAGCCCCCCACACACAACGCGGCGGAAGCGGACGGCGGCGGCCTGACACTCAGGATCTGCTCCGGATGCTGCTCGCCGTTGCGATCGTTGGCGTCAGCCCGGGCGACGGCGGCTCAGGTCTTGGAGATCACCTGGATGACGGCGGCACCGCCGAAGCTAAACCCAGACCCGCTTACCGACGTTGTGAGGTTGTAGCTCCCAGGCAGTGCAGTTGGCGGGATCAGGATGACACTCACCGGCTGCTCCCCGGGCTGGCGAGACGGGCGAACTGGTACGGCGGAGAGTGTGCAGCCCGTTGCGAGGTCTCGGTCCCCGTTCGCCTTCTTCAGATCGCTCACAGTCGAGTACGGGCCGGTCAGGCATGCGTTCAACTCGATCTCACGGCCTGGACTGTCGCTACCCAGTTTTCCCGGGACGACGATCCAATGAATCGCCAGGGTGTCGCCCGGCCGGTAGTCTCGGTTGACATCCGCTGCTTCGCAGCACGTATACGGAGGGCCCGTCCCGCTCGACGTGGAAAAGGTGGCCGTGCACGACGCCAGCGTCATGAGAAGAACTCCGACCACCACGCTGCGATAGAGCCTCACGGCCGAGTAGCCTAACAGCCGACGGCGGCGACCGTCGTGTCCGGCCGGCCCGCGACAACCACCATCGGAGCCTGGGCGCGGAAATGGAGCTTGATCCATCACAGGCATCAGCCGGGCAAAGCGACCTGCAGTGGCCAAGCAACACAACTCACTACACATGTTACTACACATGTCACTACACATGGTCTCAATTGGGCAAACTGGCTGACGATATTGACGACAGAGTTACCGTTGGTGCGTGGATAGCGGGTCAGCCGGCCCTGACCAGGCCCTTCAACAGCACACGTGGCGGCGCAAGCGGAAGCTGAGCACGGAGCGTCACACGCGGATTCGCCGCGCAGTCGCGATTACTGGGCTCATCATCGCCGTTGTTGGTGTTGTGTGGGGGTGGGACGGAGCCGACGTGTGGGTGACTTGGGCCCGCATCCCTTATGCGGTGTCCGGAGCCCTATCAGTACTACTCTCAGCTCAGCGGTTGGCTTGCGATTTACCGGGCGGAGCGCGGCCGCGGCGGCAACGAGCGCTCTTATCGCTCTCGTAGGCACCCTGTTTCTCACAGTCACCATGATCGTCGAAGTTTGGCGCCGCTGGGCCGAGCACCAGAGCGTCGCGTGGAGTTCGCCGGTGGCCGCACTCATCGGCGCTGTGGTGTGGCTTGGAGGTGCCGCAATGGTGGCCGGAAGTGTATCCGCCGCCTGGGACTAGCTATCAGAAACCAATGTAATGAATAGTGACTCCGCCGATTTATGGTACTCTCGTATGGGGATTTGACGCCAGCGTGGATTCCCGAGAAAGTCACGTGATCGGCAGCAGTTCCCGGACATAGGCGTGTGTCGCGGTCGGGACGGGGGCACACGGTCCCGTCTCGCGGTGTTGCGAATGGTTCTCGACCGTCGCCGGATCTGATTGAACCGTCACGCAGGGCAGCGCAACGCGCCGCTCAGTCCGGCGCCGTCTGTGTCGCGAGCAGGTCCTGAAGCTCCCGCAGCGCATCGCGGAGCCGGTCGGCGAACGTGTACATCTGGGCGGCGACCGGCCGAGGCGTACTCAGATAAAGATTGAGATGGTCGGCGAGCAGGAGGTAGGCGACGCCGATGCAGCGGCGACTGGTGGAGCCGAAGCCGAAGTACTGGATCCGCGTCGACGGCGCCGAGCTGGTGCTCAGGTAGTCCTCGCGCATGGTCAGCCAGCCGGGCGTCTGGTAGAGCTCCGGCGGCTCGCTGACTCCGAGCTCCGCTCCGCGCCGCTGCTGGATCAGCAGGAGCTCCCACAGGTGCTGCTCCGGCGCGGCACCGGCCTGGCACTGCGTGGCCCGCGCCACGTGTGCCTCGGCGGCGGCCCGGAAGGCCGCCCGCCGGCTGGCCAGGTCCGCGCCCGGATCGTCCATCGCCGCCACGAAGCGGAGGATCTCCGGGGTGACCACGCGCATCGCCTCGGTACGCCCACGACGAAACTGCCGGGTGGCGATCGACTCGTACGTGGCTCCGACGAAACCCTTGGCCCGCTGGTGGGCGAGCTGGTAGGCCATCTGCACGAACGCGTCCGGCGACATCCGCAGTGCCTTCGCCCGATCGGCGCCGAAGTCGGGCAGGGACACTGTGGTGCTGGCGGTATCCGCCTCGTACTGCGCGAACGCCGCGGCGGCCGCCCCCACGTCGGCCCGCAGCCGGTCATCCAGGACGAACTCGACGGCCTCCATGGGCGGCACTCCCTGTGCCACCGCCCCCGACTGGCGGGACTGCTCCTCGGCCGGCGAGCCCAGCACGGTGTCGATGAAGCTGAGGACCGTGGTCCCGTCCAGCCCGCAGTGCTCGCCGTTGAGGCCGGCCTGGCCGTCGGCAAAGACAATCATGGACAGGGACTTGTCGAACCAGCGGTTGCCGCTGTCGCCATGCAGCAGGTGGTCGCAGGCGGCCAGCGAGTCGGCTGGGGCGAGGTCCTCCAGGCATAGACAGAACAGCGCCGTCTCCACGGTGTCTAGCGCGATCGCGTTGCCGGGGTCGACGGCGAGCAGCGCCTGCCGGCTCGCCGCCCACTCAGCCCGGGCCTTCGTGGTGAGATGCCCGACGCACGTGTCTGGCGCCGCTCGCCGGGCGCCCGCGGCCTGGACGGCTCGCAGGCCCTCCGTGAGATCGTCCAATGTGTAGGGGCGGCCGTCCGGGCCGAGGACATCCAGGCGGAACATGTTTCCGCGGACGAGGACCAGGATATGGCGGGCCCGCGACGGTCCGGGCCAATGCGCGGTGTACGGCCGGCGCACCGTGTCCTGGACGGGCCCCGGAATGCGCGTGGTCGAGAACAGGAACTTGTTCTGCTCCATGGACAGCGCCCGGCCGCGCGAGATGACCGGTGGTATGAGTTCGGCATCGAGGCGAAGCTTGTAGCTGACGATCGACGCGATGAGGCCGGCGGCCCGTTCCAGCTGCCCTTGGCCGGTGTCGTTGAACAGGAAGAAGAAGTTCGCGTTGAGCGCGATGCGGTCGCGCCGGCCCAGGTACCGGTACTCCCAGAAGGCGTCGAGCCAGCTGTCCACGCCGTCGCTGGCGTCGTAGCGCTGCAGGGCGGCGTGCAGCTTGGGTCCCGGGCCGTCCGGATGGGCGAACGCGGCGACGGCGGCCTCGGTCTGCGCCAGCTCGCCCGCGGTCAGCAGCGGCGCGCACCAGGCGAGGAACCGCTCGCAGGTCTCCGCCAAGGTGGGCAACGGCACTCGGGGCAACCGGTCCTCGTTGCCGAACGTACGGGTTGACCAGGCGTGACTGTCCACACTCATCCCTCGACATCGACGGTACGGGCAACCTGGGGCTCACAGGTGCGACGAGCTCAGGCGAGTCTGTGATCCTACCGGCGACTCCACCGGCCCTACGTCACCGACGGCCGGGACACGAACAGCTGGGCGAGCAGCCAGCCCTCGTCCTCCAGCCCCCGCGAGTCGACGCCGATGCCGGTCAGCGTCTCGAGGACGGCGGACTTCTCCTCGGCCGAGGCGAACCGGCGTTGTTTGAAGACCTGCCCAACGTGGACCGTGTGATAGCCGAAGCCGGCCAGGCATTGCGCCACCGGTTCGAACGGATACATCCGCAGGACGAAATGCGCCATCCACGGACGGGCGCGGTTGGCCCGCACCACCCGGGAGATCGTCCGTTCGGTGATGTACCCGATGCAGCCGGTCGAGATGACAAGGTCGACGTCGGCGAGCTGCTCCGCCTGCTCCGGCGTCGGGTCGTCGCGTTCGAGGTCCGCGTGAACTGCGCTGTCGATGAATCCGGACAGGTGCGCGTACGACAAGGCGTCGTGGGCCGTGTCGAGGCCCACGTACCGGGTGTTGTCGGCCCGTCCGCGAGACGTGACCAACGACCGGTCGCTGGCCAGTAGCTCCTCGCGGGTCTGGCGGGCGGCCTCGGGGCCACAGTAGCGCCCGTACAGCTCGTCCATGGTCGCGTCGCACCGCAGCAGGGCGGCATTGATGCCATAGGAGCAGCCGATGTCCAACACGGACACGGCCGAGCCGCCCCGCAACTCGTGGAGCTCGGCGATGAGGTCGGCGAAGTGCGGCTTCGCCAGTTGCGGGATGCAGTAGTCGAGCTGGCGCAACGCGGTGAAGTACGCCCGCGGGTCGGACTGGGTGTAGATGTGATCGAACGCGACCTTTCCATCGTCGTGAAACAGCACGGCTTTGCTCCCTTGTGGACGACAGGACGTGGGATCGCTAGTCCAGCAGCTCGTCGACCCGGACCCGGCTCTGCGCGGCCAGGTGTTCGGGCCGGACCCGCCCGAAGAGCTGGCGGGTGCGCGCCACGCTGCCGATCACGCCTGGGCGCTCGCTGTAAGCGAAGATCGCGGTGTGGCGGGACGTGTCGCCGAGCACGGTACTGACCCGGTGCAACGCGTAGCGGCCCTGGAAGAGCTGCAGGTCACCGGGGCGCAGGGTGAGTTGGCGGATCAGGCGCTCACCGCGGCCCGCCAGCACGTCCCGGACGTCGTCGAGGTTCTCCGACTGGGCCGACCGGATGTTCGGGCAGTACTCGAACTCGCCGCCGGCCTGCGGCTGTTGGGTCAGCACGCTCACCGTGAACTCGTTGGTGTCGAAGTGCCAGGGATGCGCCATCCCCGGCTTGACGACGTTGAGGACCAGGCCGGAGAGGGGATCGGCGAGTTCGTACAGGCGTGGCAGCTCAAAGCAGGTGGCCAGGAAACCCTGGAAGAGCTCGCTGGTGTAGAGCACGCTGATGATGGCCGACTGGTCGATCTGGTCACGCGCAACGAACGCGTTGCCACGCTGCAGGGTGACTCGTCCCGGATGGTCGGCCGGCAGGGACGAGTCCACGTCGATGTTATAGACATTGACGATCTCAACATCATAGTACGCCAATCCGGCGACACTCTCACCCTCCCCGCGCAGCGTTTCCTGCTGCGACGCCCGGATGAAGTCGGGCAGCACGGTGCAGCCGCGCTCGTGCAGCTCACGCCGGCTTTTGGCAACGACGGACCGAAGCATGTCGCCAGCGGGATCGGCGAGCGGGTAGCGATCCGTGTCGACCACCAGCTCTACGGGGTCGGCGTGCGACGTACCCATGTGGATCCTCCAAACTCGACCCGCGGCGGCCCACGGTGGGGTGGGCGGCCCGCGCAGGAGGGTACCGCGGAACGCCGCCGCCCGACGCCCGAGCGTTAGCAAGGGCACCCTTCACAACGGAAACCGTTAAGGGGGTGCCCTTGCTAACAAGCAGGCAAAGCGCCGGACCGCGCTGGGGAAACGCCGGTGGGCGGCGCGGGTGCCAGACGCCGGTGGGCGGCGCGGGTGCCAGACGCCGGTGGGCGGCGCGGGTGCCAGACGCCGGTGGGCGGCGCGGAGGCCGCGCCGCCCACCGGTTCCTGGAGGGTGGAGAGAGTCAGGTCTACGGGGCCTCGCCGACGGTCACGCTCACCGTCGATTCGGAGCCGTCCCGGTCGATCGTGAGCACCAGGGTCGCACCCACCGAGCTCGCCTGTACGGCACCCACGAGGTCCTCCCTGCTCGCGATCGCGCGATCGTTGATCTTGACAACCACGTCGCCCTCGCGCAGCCCCGCCTTCTCGGCCGGGCTGCCGGAGACGACCTGCTGGATCTGCGCGCCGCCGTTGCTGGCGTTGCCCACCGAGACACCAAGGTACGGGTGGCTGACCTTGCCGCCCTTGATGAGCTGCTCGGCCACCGCCTTCGCCTTGTTCGACGAGATCGCGAAGCCGACGCCGATGTTACCGGTCGAGCCGGAGGTGGCGATCGCGCTGTTGATGCCGATGACCTTGCCGTCGGTGCTCACCAGGGCGCCGCCGGAGTTGCCGGGATTGATCGGCGCGTCGGTCTGGATGGCGTCGCCGATGGTGGTCCGCGCCGACGGCGCCTCGAACGGTGACTGCTGGTCGCCGCCGACCGTGATGGTGCGGTGCAAGGCGCTCACGATGCCGGCGGTGACCGAGCCCTGCAGGCCCAGGGGGCTCCCGATCGCCAGCACCGTGTCGCCAACCTGGACGTCGTCGCTGTTGCCCCAGGTCGCGGTGCGCAGTCCGGTCACGCTCGCCTTCACCACGGCCAGGTCGGTCTTGACGTCGGTCCCGACGATGTTCGCGTCGACCTGCTTGCCGCTGTTGAAGGTGACCTTCACGGTCGAGCCGGTAGCGCCGGAGACCACGTGGTTGTTGGTCACGATGTAGCCATCGGAGGTGAGCACCACGCCCGACCCCTCGGCGTTGCCGGTCTGGATCACCACCACGGTCGGCTGTACGCTCGCCGCGATCGACGCCAGCGACGAACGGTCCACAATGGGGGCATTCCCGCTGCCCGCCGGCGCCACATTCTGCAGTGCCCCGGCCGACGACGAGGTGTCCGGATGCAGGGCGTAGCCGACGTAGCCGCCGACGCCCCCGGCCCCGAGGGCGATCGCCACCGCCGCCGCCCCGGCGACCGCCGTACGGCGCCAGCCTCGCGAGCCTGGCGACACCGATCCGATCGCGGTTCCCGGTGGCGGCGACCCGGGCGGCAGCCCCGGTCCGCCATACGGGAGGGTGGTCTGCGCGGTGCCAGGCGCCCATGGCTGCGGGTCGGTCTGCGCGGTGCCAGGCGCCCACGGCTGCGGGTCGGTCTGCGCGGTGCCAGGCGCCCACGGCGAGGCGGGGGGCGGCGAGGTCGGTGCGGCCATCGGCCAGGCCGACGCGGCGGCACCGGTCGACGGGGCCACGCTCGCGCGCTCCCACGAACCGGTGGCCGGCGCCTCCGTGCTGCCGCTCCCACGAACCTCGGCGCCTCCGCTGCCGACGAACCGGTGGCCGGCGCCTCGGGCTGCCGGGCCGCGCCCTCGACGCCGGGCTCCGCCGGACTCCCGGGCACTGCCGAATCCCCGGGCCCTACCTGATTCTCAGTCATGCCACCACGATCCCCTACCGCACTTCATCACCGCTGGGTCAATCCTGAAAGGTACCTGTGAATTGTCGATCTTGGGCGAGGGGAAGCAGGACGCGGAAGGTGGCGCCCGCACCCGGAGCGGTGTCGACCTCGACCGAGCCGTGATGGGCCGAGACGAGCGCCGCGACGATGGCCAGGCCGAGACCGGCGCCGGTGTGCGGGGCCGCGGCCACGGCTGGTGCCGCGGCGGCGGAACGGCGGGTACGGGCCCGGTCCACCCGGTAGAACCGCTCGAAGACCCGCTGCGCCTGCTCGGGGGTGAGTCCCGGCCCGCGGTCGCTGACCTCGATCACCGCCCGGTCGCCGCCATCGGCGTGCAGCCGAAGGGCGACCGGCGTTCCGGTCGGCGTATGGGCCAACGCGTTGGTCACCAGGTTGCCGACGATCTGGCGCAGCCGGCCCTCGTCGCCGGTGACCACGAGGCGTTCGGAGGGCTCGGCGATGTCGACCTCGACGGCCCGCTCGGGGGCGACCGCGCGGGCCGCCTCCGCGGCGTCGCGCACCAGCGCGGGCAGCGCCACCGGCGCATACGACATCGGACGCTCCTGGTCCAGCCGGGCCAGCAGGAGGAGATCCTCCACCAGCAACCCCATCCGGGCCGCCTCGTCTTCGATCCGGCGCAGCACATCGGACGGATCGGCGGCGGCCCCCTGCCGGTAGAGCTCGGCGAAGCCGCGGATCGTGGTCAGCGGGGTGCGCAGCTCATGCGAGGCGTCGGCGACGAACTGGCGCATCCGCTCCTCGGAGCCAACAGCCCGGGCCTCCGAGGCGGCGCGCGCCTTGAACGCGGTCTCGATCTGGCTGAGCATGGTGTTCAGGGCGTTGGACAGCTGACCGAGTTCGGTGCGCGGATCGAGCTCAGGCACCCGCTGGGTCAGGTCACCGCCGGCGATCGCGGCCGCCGTGCGCTCGATCGCCGCCAGCGGGCGCAGGCTGGCCCGTACCATCCAGGCTCCGGCGAGGGCGAGGGCGACGAGAACCGCGGCGCCGACGAGGATCTCGACCAGGACCAGGCGGTCCACCGTCTGGTCGACGTTGGTCAGGTTCTGGGCGAAGACCAGCGGGGCGTCGCCGATCTTGATGGTGAGGATGCGCCAGCGGTACCGGCCGTTCGCGCCGGACATCGTGTACGGCTCGTCCAGGCGCTGGGCGGCCGCGTTCGGATCCGTGAGCGTGCTCGGAAAGTCCGCATTGGACAGACCCGAGTACGCGTCGAAGACCACGTACCAGTCGCCGGCGACGTAGTGGCCGGCGACGAAGTCGGTGGGCAGGATGACCTGTGTACGCAGGTCCGACGGGGAGCTGAGCAGTCGGTTGGCGGTGTGCGCGAGCGTGGTCAGCTGGCTGTCCGAGCGGTCGAGCAGGTACTGGTTGAGAAAGTAGGCACTCGACGTGCCGATGACGATCAGCGCCAGAGCCACCACCACGAGCACCGCGCCGACCAGCTTGACCCGCAGCGGATTGCGGGTCCACCACCGGGCATGGGGCCGACCCGTTGACCCGGTCGGGGCTGCCATCTCGGTGACCGGCGGGGGCGTCGGCTCGGTCACGGCGTGACTCACGAAGGCAAGCGTAGGACGTACCCGACGCCCCGCAGAGTGTGGATCAGCCGCGGTTCCACCGTATCGACCTTGCGGCGCAGGTAGGAGATGTAGGACTCGACGATGCTGTCGTCGCCACGGAAGTCGTACTGCCAGACGTGGTCGAGGATCTGGGCCTTGGAGAGCACCCGGCCGGCGTTGAGCAGCAGGTAGCGCAGCAGCTTGAACTCGGTCGGGGAGAGCGAGACGAGCGTCCCGGCCCGGCGCACCTCGTGGGACTCCTCGTCCAGCTCCAGGTCGGCGAAGCTCAAGGTGGCGCGGTCGTCGAGCTCACCGCTGCTGCGGCGCAGCACCGCCCGGATCCGGGCGGTCAACTCCTCCAGGCTGAACGGCTTGGTCACGTAGTCGTCGCCGCCCAAGGTCAGGCCGCGGATCTTGTCGTCGGTCGCATCGCGGGCGGTCAGGAAGACCACCGGAGTCCGGACGCCGCGCTCGCGCATCCGCCGGATCACCTCGAACCCGTCGAGGTCGGGCAGCATGACATCCAGCACGACGAGGTCGGGGTGCACCTCACGGGCGGCGCTGATCGCTTCCGCGCCATTGGTAGCCGCCGACACCTCGAAGCCGGCGAAGCGCAGGCTCGCCGAGAGCAACTCGACGATGTTCGGATCATCCTCGACCACGAGCAGCCGCGGACGAGCCTGCGCTCCGTCGTGCCGGACGTCGGCGGGCGCGGTGACCCCGGACTGCACCGCACCCGACCGGACCGCCATGTCTGCCATCCTGCTCGTACGCCCTTGGTTGCGGCTGGCGATTCCCTGGGAATCTCCTGTGAACGGCCCACGCCACGACCGGACCAGGGCCGTGACCGACGCAGGCTACGAGCCCCGCAGGATATGCCGGAGCTGGTCGCGCACCGAGTCGAGCACAGTGCCGGCGACCCGTAGGTCCTCCAGGGTCGGCCGACCGGTGGCCACCAGCCGCCGGACCTCGGCCGCCAGGTCGTTGGCCTTGTGCTCGAGCTCGACCCCGGGCTCGCTGCTGGTCTGGGGTCGACCGGCCGCGGTCCAGGCGTCGCGGACCTGCCGCCAGTCCGACGGCCGAGCCGCGCGCGCCTCCTGCTTGGCCGAGCGCAGCTCCTGCTTCAGATCCCGTATCCCGCCCCGCACACCCCGCTCCACCTCCTCGGCGAGCGCCGCCAGGTCCGCGACCGAGGCATGGATCTCGCGCTCGAGCTCGCTGAGCTCGTCGGCCCGAGCGGCCAGCTCGGCCCGACCGGCGTCGGTGATCGCGTAGACCTTCCGACCGCCGGCCGCGGTGTGGGTGATGAGTTGGTCGACCTCCATCCGGGCCAGCCGGGGGTAGATGGTGCCGGCAGACGGGGCGTAGAGCCCGTAGAACCGGTCCTCCAGCAGGCGGATCAACTCGTACCCGTGCTTGGGCCCCTCCCTCAGCAGCTTGAGCAGGTAGAGGCGCAGCCGACCGTGGCTGAACACCGCACTCATGCCGATTCCTCGTCTGCGGACGGCGTGAAGCGCTCCGACGGCCGGGAGAGCAGGGATACCGAGCCCGAGAGGGCGTACGCGTGCAGGGTGCCGGCACCGCTGCCGATGCGCCCGCTCGCGGCGTGCATCCCGGGCATACCGCTCTCCCGTACCTCGGGGAACGAGCTGGTCACCCGGCCGGAGGTGGCGTTGAGGCTGACCTCGAAGTCGGCGTCGTTCGGCACCCGGACGATGATCTCGCCCGAGGTGGTGTTGAGCCGGACGTCGTGGGCGTCCGGGTTGCCCAGGTCGCAGGTGAGCGAGCCGGAGATGGTGCGAGCGAAGATCCGCTCGGCCGATGATTCGGCCAGGCTGATCTCACCCGAGACCGTCTCCATCGTCAGGTCGCCGCCGACCCCCATGGCCTCGATCGAGCCGGAGATCGTCTTCGCCCGGACCTGCCCGCCGAGACCCATGAGCGTGATGGAGCCGCTGGTGACCTGGACGGTGGCCCCCCGGTGCAGCCCGGAGGCGACCACCGAGCCCGAGATCACCGTGAGCGCGGCGGCGACCCGCGGGGGTACCGCGACCGTGAGGTGGGCGTCGTAGTTGCGCCGTCCCGCGGTGAACCAGTAGAGAGGTCCGGTCCAGAAGCGCCAGCCGGCGCGCTTGATGTCGTGCCGGATGGTGAGCGCGCCCTCGTCGTTGGTCACTGAAAGCCCGCGGTGCCCCACCTTCTGCACGTCGAGGCGGGCCGGACCGTCGGTGCCGACGACCCGGAGCTTCCCGTGTGCGAGCCACACCTCCAGGCTGGTCACCTGGCCATCCATGGTGAGCTGCTGCGGCGTGTCGACGTGCCAGGTTGACATCGGGCTTCCCTTCAGCGACCGAACGGCGTCGCGATTGCTGCTGTCGCGATGTATCGTAACACCAAACGCGATACATCGCGACATCCGGGCGGTAGTGGCGTGGCAGGATGTCACCCGTGGCCGGCTATTCGGGCACCCCGCTGCCCCACAAGCTCGGCGTGACCGCCGGGTCGTCCGTGCTGCTCGACGGCGCCCCGCCGGCCTTCTCGCTCGGCGAGCTGCCCGCTGGCGCGACGCTCGCCCGGCGGGCCGGGCGCGGGCCCTACGACGTGATCGTCTGCTTCTGCCCGTCCGCGGCGCGGCTCGCCGACCGGTGGCCGGCCCTGCATCCGTTGACCACTCCGGCCGGGGCGCTCTGGATCGCCTGGCCGAAACGCTCGTCCGGGCTCGCCACCGACGTCGACGAGAACGTCGTACGCGACTTCGCGCTCGCCAACGGGCGGGTCGACGTCAAGGTCTGCGCGGTCGACGACGTCTGGTCCGGCCTCAAGCACGTCATCCGGAAGGCCGACCGATGATCATCGACGCGCGCTACAACGGGCCGGCCGACACCGGCAACGGCGGCTACAGCGCCGGCCTGCTCGCCACGCAGTTGAGCGGGGCGAGCGCCGGAGTCGAGGTCACGCTGCGCCGGCCACCGCCCCTGGGCACCGAGCTCACCCTGCGCGACCTCGACGGTGGCCTGGCCGCCTTCCACGGCGACGACCTGATCGCGACGGCCCGGCCGGCGCCGCTGGACCCGGGCGAGGTCGTCGCTGCCGTCCCGTTCGGCCAGGCGGCGGAGGTCTCGCCGTCCTACCGCGGCTTCGTCGCCCACCCTTTCCCGGGCTGCTTCGTCTGCGGGCCGGACCGCGTCCCCGGCGACGGTCTGCGCCTCTTCCCCGGCCTGCTCGCGGACGGTCGCACGGCGACCCCGTTCGTCGCCCCGGCCGACGTCGACCCGGTCCTGGTCTGGGCGGCGCTGGACTGCCCCGGCGGCTGGGCGGTGCCGATGCAGGCCCGCCCGTACGTGCTGGGCCGGATGACCGCGAGCGTGCGGGCGACGCCGACACCGGGCGAGCGCTGCGTGGTCATGGGGCAGATGACCCGCGAAGCCGGGCGCAAGGCGGACGTACGCACCACCCTGTACTCCGGCACCGGCGCGGTGCTCGCCCAGGCCCGGGCGACCTGGATCGCGATTCCCGCCGCCCCGGTCGGCGGGGATTGACCTTGACCGGTATGGTCGGACCCTCGGCGAGGAAGGGGCGCAATGGAGGGGCAGATCGTCGTCTCCGGGTTGACCAAAGTGTTTCCCAAGGTGACCGCGGTGGACGGACTGTCGTTCGAGGTGGCGCCCGGTCGGGTCACCGGTTTCCTGGGGCCTAACGGCTCGGGCAAGACGACCACCCTGCGGATGGTGCTGAATCTGGTCACCCCGACCCGGGGCAGCGCGACCGTCAGCGGCGCCCGCTACAGCGACCTGGACAACCCCCTCGCCACGGTCGGTGCGGTGCTCGAGGCCTCCAGCGCGCACAAGGGCCGTACCGGGCGCAACCACCTGCGGGTCATCTGTGCCGCCGCCGGCTATCCGGTACACCGGGCCGACGAGGTGCTGGACATGGTCGGGCTCGCACCGGCGGCGAGGCGCAAGTTCCGCACCTACTCTCTCGGCATGCGCCAGCGGCTCGGCATCGCCAGCGCGATGCTCGGCGATCCACAGGTGCTCATCCTGGACGAACCGGCGAACGGGCTCGACCCCGAGGGCATTCGCTGGATGCGCGAGTTCCTGCGGGCCCTGGCGGCTCAGGGGCGCACCGTTTTCGTCTCCAGCCACCTGCTCTCCGAAATGGAGCAGCTCGCCGACGACGTGATCATCATCGCCGCCGGCACGCTGGTCGCCCGCGGCCGCCTCGGCGAGATCATCGACGGTACGGCGGCGGCCACGGTACGCGTGCGCACGCCCCACGCCGAGGCCCTGACCACCGAGCTGCGCCGGCTCGGCGCCACCGTGGCCCCGAACGGGCACGGGGCGCTGCAAGTCAGCGGCGTGGACGCGCCGACGGTCGGGCGGGCCGCCCTGGCGGCCCAGGTCGAGCTGCACGAGCTGGTCGAGGAGCGCCCCGACCTGGAGCAGGTGTTCCTACAGCTGACCCAAGGAAAGGGTGGGATCCGGTAATGGTGAGCGGGTCGACGCAGACCGCGCCGGCGCCACCGGCCCGGCGGGGCTCGGTGCCCAGCCGTCTGGTGCGGGGCGAGCTGCTCAAGATCTGGACCACGAACATGTGGTGGATCCTGGCCATCTGCGCCCTCGTCGGGCTGGCGTTGGCCCTCCTGGTCAACGCCGTCCAGGCGCATTTCGAGATCGGCGCCGCGCTCAACCCGCCCGACTTCACCAAGGAGCTCGGGCCGAACGGGCAGCCGCCGTCCCAGCAGGACATCCAGCGGTTGCAGGCGGAGTTCCTGGCCCAGAACGGTCTGCAGACGGTGCTGCTGCGCAGCGCCGCGAACATCTTCACCTCTGGCCAGTTCTTCGGCCTGATGTTGGTCATGCTGCTCGGCATCCTGCTGATCACGAACGAGTTCTTCCACCAGACCGCCACCGCCACGTTCCTGACCACGCCGAAGCGGACCGAGGTCATCCTGGCCAAGCTGGCCGCCGCGGTCGGCATCGCCACCGCGGCCTGGGTGGTCACCACACTGATCAACCTCGGCGTCGGCGCGCTCATCTTCTCCGGCGAGGGGCAACCCAACAGCCTGGGCGTGTGGTCGGTCGAACGGGCGATCCTGGTCAACCTGCCGGCGTACGCGATCTGGGCGGTCTTCGGCGTCGGGCTCGGCGTGCTCATCCGCAGCCAGATCGGCGCCACCATCACCGGCATCCTGCTCTACACGGTCGGCACGGTCCTGGGCCAGCTCTTCTTCAACCTGATCTTCCAGTTCGTCATCAAGGACCCCTGGGTGCTGCAGGCCCAGGTGGCGGTGCCGGCGGTGTCCTCGCAGGTGATGGTCTCGGCCGAGCCGTTGGTGCTGGGCTACTCCGACAAGGCCGGTGTCATCTACGGGCCACAGTGGTGGGTCGGCGCGGTCATCCTGGTCGGCTACGGCGTGCTCGCGGCCGGCATCGGCACCCTGCTCATCCGGCGCCGCGACATCTCCTGACCGCGCGCGATCGGCGCCTCACCGGGCGGTCAACGGGTGGGCATCGCCGTCATGGCGTGCCGGCGCTGGCGTAGCCTTGACCAGCAGCACAGAGACCACGTCCGCGGCGGATGCCGCGTCAGGAAAGGCCATGGCCGCCGTGAGCAGCAGCCAAGCGACCAACCCGTCGGAGCACCAGCTGGCGGATTTCGGCGCCAACGAATGGCTGGTCGAGGACATGTACCAGCAGTACCTCGCCGACCCCACCAGCGTGGCGCCCGCCTGGCATGACTTCTTCGTCGGCTACCAGCCGATCAGCCGGGAGAACCCCCCGACCGCGAAACCCGCGCCCGACGGGGCGCCCCCGAGCGCGCCGAGCGTCGCCGGTGCCGGCGCCGGGAACGGGGCCACGCCAGCCGCGTCGACGACCCCCCCGGCCAAGCCGGCTCGCCCGGCGGCCAAGGCGAAGGCACCGGCCGGGGCCGCGCCCATCCGCGGTGTTGCCGGCCGGACCGCGCCCATCCGCGGTGTTGCCGCCCGGATCGTGGCGAACATGGACGCCTCCGTCCAGGTGCCCACGGCGACCAGCGTGCGGGCGGTGCCGGCCAAGCTGCTCGAGGACAACCGAGTCGTGATCAACAATCACCTCGCCCGCGGACGCGGCGGCAAGGTGAGCTTCACCCACCTCATCGGGTACGCGATGGTGCGCTCGATGCTGGTCCATCCGGAGATGAACAGCTCCTACGACCTGGTCGACGGCAAGCCGGTCACGGTGATCCCGGATGCCATCAACCTCGGCATCGCGATCGACCTGATCAAGCCGGACGGCACCCGCAACCTGGTGGTGCCGAACATCAAGGGCGTCGGCACCATGGACTTCCGCCAGTTCTGGCAGTCCTATGAGGACGTCGTGCGCCGGGCCCGCCGCAACGAGCTGAGCATGGACGACTACGCCGGCACCACGATCTCGCTCACCAACCCGGGCGGGATCGGCACGGTGCACTCGATGCCGCGGCTGCTGCCCGGTCAGGGCGCGATCGTGGGCGTCGGGGCCATGCAGTACCCGGCGCAGTTTGCCGGGATGAGCGATGACGAGCTGGCCAGGCTGGCGATAAGCAAGATCATTACGCTCACCTCGACCTACGACCACCGGGTGATCCAGGGCGCCCAGTCCGGCGAGTTCCTCAAGGTCATCCATGACCTGCTGCTGGGCGGGCAGGAGTTCTACGACCACATCTTCACCTCGCTGCGCATCCCGTACGAGCCGATCCGGTGGACCCGCGATGTCGCCCACACCTCCGAGGGCCAGATCGACAAGGCGGCCCGGGTGGTCGAGCTCATCCACGCGTACCGGGTCCGCGGCCACCTGATGGCCGACACCGACCCGCTCGAGTACCACATCCGCCACCACCCCGACCTCGACGTCCGCGAGCACGACCTCACCCTGTGGGATCTGGACCGCTCGTTCCCGGTCGGCGGCTTCGCCGGCCAGCAGCGGATGAAGCTGCGCGACATCCTCGGGGTGCTGCGCGACTCGTACTGCCGGCGCATCGGCATCGAGTACATGCACATCCAGGACCCGGAGGAGCGCCGCTGGATCCAGGACCGGGTCGAGCGGCGCTACACCAAACCGAGCCCCGGCGAGCAGCAGCACATCCTGGCCCGGCTCAACGCCGCCGAGGCGTTCGAGACGTTTCTGCAGACCAAGTACGTGGGCCAGCGCCGCTTCTCGCTGGAGGGCGCGGAGAGTGTCATCCCGTTGCTGGACGAGATCCTCACCTTGTCGGCGGCGGCCGGGCTCGACGAGGTCGTCATCGGCATGGCGCACCGCGGCCGGCTCAACGTGCTGGCCAACATCGTCGGCAAGCCGTACGAGAAGATCTTCAACGAGTTCGAGGGGCACCTGGACCCGAAGTCCACCCAGGGCTCCGGCGATGTGAAATACCACCTCGGCATGACCGGCAAGTTCACCACCCCGGACGGCGAGCACGCGACCACGGTCAGCGTGGTGGCCAACCCGTCGCACCTGGAGGCGGTCGACCCGGTGGTCGAGGGGATCGTGCGGGCCAAGCAGGACCGCCTCGACCTCAAGCTCGAGGGGTACACCGTGCTGCCGCTGCTCGTGCACGGCGATGCCGCCTTCGCCGGCCAGGGCGTGGTCGCCGAGACGCTCAACCTGTCGCAGCTGCGGGGCTACCGCACCGGCGGCACCGTGCACGTCGTGATCAACAACCAGGTGGGGTTCACCACCGCACCGGAGTACTCCCGCTCCTCGCTCTACTCGACCGACATCGCCCGCATGATCCAGGCGCCGATCTTCCACGTGAACGGCGATGACCCCGAGGCCGTGGTACGGGTGGCCCGGCTGGCCTTCGAGTACCGGCAGGCATTCACCAAGGACGTCGTGGTCGACATGGTCTGCTACCGCCGCCGCGGCCACAACGAGGGCGACGATCCGTCGATGACCAACCCGAAGATGTACCAGATCATCGACACCAAGCGGTCGGTCCGCAAGATCTACACCGAGGAGCTGATCGGCCGCGGCGACATCACCCTGGAACAGGCCGAGGAGCTGCTGCGCGACTACCACGCCCAGCTGGAACAGGTCTTCAAGGTGACCCGGGACGCCGCCTCCAGCAGCTCGACGCGCACCACCGGGCCGCGTCCGGTCGAGCCGGAGCCCATGGTGGAGACCGCAGTCGAGGCGGCCGACCTGATCCGCGTCGGCGAGGCCCATCGGCAGCTGCCGCCCGGCTTCACCCCGAACAAGCGGGTGCAACAGCTGCTCGACCGGCGGGCCGCGATGGCCGTCGACGGCGACATCGACTGGGGCTTCGCCGAGATCCTCGCCTTCGGCACCCTGGTGCACCAGGGCGTCACCGTGCGCCTGTCGGGCCAGGACTCGCGCCGTGGCACCTTCGTGCAACGCCACGCGTCCATCGTGGACGCCGTGACCGGCGAGGACTATCTGCCGGTGCAGGCGGTCGCCGCCCGCGGCGGGCGCCTGTTCGCCCACGACTCGCTGTTGTCGGAGTTCGCCGTCATGGGCTTCGAGTACGGCTACTCGGTCGAGGCCCCCGACGCCCTCGTGCTGTGGGAGGCCCAGTTCGGCGACTTCGCCAACGGGGCGCAGTCCATCGTGGACGAGTTCGTCTCCGCCGGAGAGGTGAAGTGGGGTCAGCGCTCGTCGCTGACCCTGCTGCTGCCGCATTCGCACGAGGGGCAGGGTCCCGACCACACCTCCGGGCGCATCGAGCGCTACCTGCAACTGTGCGCCGAGGACAACCTGCGGGTCGCGGTGCCGACCACCCCGGCGAGCTACTTCCACCTGCTGCGCCGCCAGGCGCTGTCATCGAAGAAGAAGCCGCTGGTGGTGTTCACGCCCAAGTCCCTGCTCCGCCACCGGGAGGCGGTCTCCGCGGTCGCCGACTTCACCACCGGCTCGTTCGCGCCGGTGCTCCCC
>CAVWCL010000005.1:0-251652 GCA_963753485.1 uncultured Actinomycetota bacterium
ACGCGCCGAGGATTCCGATCAGAGGTTCGGCATGGTGCCGAGCCGCATGATCGGAGGTCGCTGTGATGGTGGCTTTGTCCGCGCTGGTGTCGGATCTGGACGCGGAGTTGCGGCGTCTGGGCTACAAGGACTCGACGATGGTCTGGTATCGGAACTGCTGGCGCCGCTTGGAGAGGTTCTTCGCGGCCCGTGGTGTCGAGGAGTTCTCTCTGGACGTGGCGATGGCCTGGGTCGATGCGGCGGTGGGCGGCTTCTTCGACAAGGAGCAGGCGGGCACGCTCAGACCAACTGATGTCTATTTGTTCAGGGTTGCCCAGATGCTGGAGGATTACGCGGTCCACGGGGCGGTGCTGCGCCGCTACTCCCGGTCGGTGAGCAAGCTGGACGGGCCGGGTGCCGAGGCGATCGCACGGTTCCAGGGGTGGCTTCGGGCCGCTGAGCGCTCCGCGTCGACCGTGCGCACGTATGGGACGTTGGCCGGGGAGTTCGTCGCGTTCGCCGGCACCCGCGGCGGGCTGGCGTGTTGCGCTGCCGGCACGGTCGAGGCGTTCGTCGCCACCCTGACCGGCTACCAGATCAAGACGGTTGAGCAGAAACTGTGCGCGGTACGGTCGTTTCTCCGGTTCGCCGCCGCTGACGGTCTGGTGGAGGCCGGCGTGCTGGGTGCGGTGCCGGCGGTGCGTGCCAGTAAGCAGGCCAGGGTGCCGTCGGTGTGGGATCCCGGCCAGGTGGCCCGGATCCTGGCCGCGATCGACCGCGGCAACCCGTGCGGGAAACGGGATTACGCGATCATTGTGCTGATCGCTCGGCTCGGGCTACGCGGCATCGACGTCAAACGGCTGGAGTTCGCCGACTTCGACTGGCCGGGCAACCGGTTGTTCGTGGTCCAGGCCAAGACCGGGCACCGGGTGCAACTGCCGTTGCTGAAGGAGGTCGGCTGGGCGGTGATCGACTACATTCGCCATGGCCGACCGGTCTGCGACCGTCCGCAGGTGTTTCTGCGCCACCACGCCCCGATCAGCCCGTTCTCCGACCAGGACCATCTGCATCAGATCCTGGTCAAGCACGCCCGGGTGGCGCACGTGCCGGTCAGCGACAAACGCCGCCACGGCATGCATTCGCTGCGGCACTCGCTGGCCACGAAGTTGATGGAGGACGGCACACCGGTCGAGCAGATCGCCGACATCCTCGGCCATCAATCAGTTCAATCCACGGGTGTGTACTTGAAGTCGTCGCTGGGGCTGTTGGCCAAGTGCGCCCTGGACCCGGACACACCAGAGCGGGAGTCGGCACGATGAGCCCCGACATCCCCCTGGCCGACGCGATCACCGCGCTGGTGGCGGAGAAACGCGCCGTCGGCTACAAGTACGCCGCCGAGGAGCGGGTGCTGGCCCGGTTCGCCGTGTTCTGCCACCGTGAGTTCCCTGCACTGGCAGTACTCGACCAGGTCGCGGTCGAGGCGTGGCTGTCAGCCGCCCGGCGGCGTGGGGTCACCCCGGCGACGTTGCAGGGCCTGGCCGCGCCGGTGCGGGAGTTGGCCCGGTGGCTGGGCCGCCGCGGCGTGCCGGCCTACGTGCTGCCGCAGGGCGCGCTGCCGCGGCCGGCCCGCTACGTCCCGCACATCTACACCGATCAGGAACTGGCCGCGCTGTTCGCCCAGACTGACCGCTGCCGGTACTGTGCTGAGGTTCCGTTGCGGCATCTGGTCATGCCGGTGTTGTTCCGCACGATCTACGCCTGCGGCCTGCGGGCCTCCGAAGCCCGCCTGCTACGCACCGGCGACGTCGACCTCAGTACCGGCGTGCTGCAGATCCGCGACGCCAAAGGCGGTAAAGACCGGCAGGTGCCCGTCCACGGGTCGTTGCGCGAACGGCTCGCCGGCTACCACGCCCACGTTGGGCGCTTTGGTGGGGACTGGTTCTTCCCCGCAACGGCCGGGAAGCCGCTGACACTCGGCAACGTCTACCACAACTTCCGCCGATTCCTGTGGCAGGCCCGCATTCCCCACGGCGGTCCAGGCCACGGCCCGCGCGTACATGATCTTCGTCATGCCTTTGCGGTCCACAATCTACGGTCGTGGTTCGCCCGTGGCCAGGACGTCGGCGCGTTGCTGCCGGTCCTGCAAACCTACATGGGTCATTACTCGATCTCCGATACCGCCTACTACCTCCGGCTGACCGCCGAGTCCTACCCGCACATCACCGCCCAGGTCCAACGCGTCATCGGCGACATCGTCCCACCCATCACCGCCGGGCCCCATCATGGCCACTGACTTCGCGGTCTTACTCCGCCGCTTCTTCACCACGCACCTGGCCGGGCTACGCGGCTGCTCACCCAACACGATCGGATCCTACCGCGACACGTTCAAACTCCTGGTCACCTACT
Source organism: uncultured Actinomycetota bacterium (assembly GCA_963753485.1). Taxonomy (GTDB): domain Bacteria; phylum Actinomycetota; class Actinomycetes; order Mycobacteriales; family Micromonosporaceae; genus CAWDLX01. The sequence continues at coordinate 2,386 of CAVWCL010000005.1, forward strand.
TCCGCGACGAGGCATCTATCCCACCGGAAAAGCTCACCCTCGATCGCATCGACGCCGCCGCGATCGCCGGTTTCCTGAACTGGCTGGAGGCCAGCAGGCACAACAGCACCTCGACCCGCAACCAGCGGCTGGCCGCGGTCAGTTCGTTCTACCGGTGGCTGCAATCTCAGGACCCCACCCAGCTGGCCTGCTGCCAGGACATCCTCGCCATCCCCGCCAAGAAGCAGACCCAACCGGCCGTCCATCACCTGACCGTCGAGCAGACCCGCCGGCTGCTGGCCGCGCCCGACCGCACCACCCGGCGAGGCCGCCGCGACGCGACCCTGCTGGCTACCCTCTACGACACCGGCGCCAGAGTCCAGGAACTGGCCGACCTCGCCGTGCGCGACATCCGCCCGCAACCCCCCGCCCTGGCCGTCTTGACCGGCAAAGGCGGCAAGACCCGCCACGTCCCCCTCACCGACAACACGGTCGCACTGCTGGAGGCATACCTGGCCGAACACCACCTCGACACCCCCGGCTACGACGACCATCCGCTGTTCGTCAACCAGCACGGCGGCAAGCTCAGCCGCGGCGGGATCGCCTGGATCATCGACAAATACCTCGCCAGGATCGCCGACAAAACACTCACCAACATCAATATTAGCCCGCATACCCTGCGCGGGAGAGAGGGGTAAGGGGTGAGGGGGGGGGGGGGGGGGTGGGGGGGGGGTGGGCGGGGGGGGGGGGGGGTGGTGGGTGGGGGGTGGGGAGGGGGGGGGGGGGGGGGTGGGGGGGGGGGGGGGGGGGGGGGGGTGGGGGGGGGGGGGGTGGGGGGGGGGGGGAGGAGGGGTGGGGGGGGGGTTGGGGGGGTGGAGGGGGGGGAGGGGGGGGGGGTGGGGGGGTGGGGGGGGGCGGGTGGGTGGGGGGGGGGGGGTGGGGGGGGGGGGGGAGGGGGAGGAGGGGGGGGGGGGGGGGGTGGGTGGGGGGGGGGGGGTGGTGGTGGCGTGGGGGCGGGAGGGGGGGGGGTGGGGGGGGGGGGGGGGGGGGGGTGGGAAGGGTGGGGGGTGGGGGTAGAGGGGGGAGGGGGGGGGGTGGGTGTGGGAGGGGGTGGGGGGTGTGGGGGGGTGGGGGGGGTAAGGAGGGTGGGGGGGGGGGGGGGGGGGGGTAGGGGGGTGGTGGGGGGGGAGGGGTGAGGGGGTGGGGGGGGGTGGGGGGGGGGGGGGGGGGGTGTGGGGGAGTGGGTAGAGGCGTGAGATGTGGGGGGGTGGGTGCGTGGGTGTGGGGGCGTTGGGGGTTAGAGTGGGGGTGCGGAGGTGGGGTAGGAGGCGTGGTGGGTGGGCGGAGCTATTGCGGGGCGCGTGGGAGCGTATGGGAGGGGGGAGTGATTTAAAGGTGTGTATATGAGGGTCTATCGGGAGGGTTGCGCGCAGGGCGTAGTGCGTGGTGGGGGGAGGGGGTAGAGTGATGCGCAATTGTGCGTTTGGGTAGCGTGCGCGGCGTCACTAGCTGAGCGGAGCGCTCCCGAGGTCGCGCATGGCCAGCAGGTCGGCTACGTCATCCCGGCCGGTCGCGTCACAGCAGGCCAGCGGTGAGCCGGTCAACCGGTGGCGGGGATCCGGCGGAGGTGCGTGAGGTTCCTCCCAACTACCTGGCCGGTGAAGGGACCTGTCCGCCCAGACCTGCCTCCTACCGGGAGCGATCAGACTGCTGCGACTGGACGCGATATAAGGGGAACCCGGCCCGAGAAGCTGCGCCTCGCCGACTTGGACCGGGCGCGGGTGCTCCCTTCCTGGACTGGCTCGAGGCCGCACGCGGCAACTCGGCGGCGACCCGCAACCAGCGCCGCCGTGATCAAGTCGTTCGTCCGGTACGCCGCGGTGAGCGGCCAGAGTTCCTCGAACAGCCACCCAGATCCTTGCTGTCAACAGAAGTAGACCCCGGCCGCTGACCTGGGCCACCTTACCGGCAGCGAGGTCAAAGCTCTGCTGTCCGAACCAGACGCAGCCACCCGGCGCGGGCTGCGCGATACGGTCCTGCTTTCCATGCTCTACGACACGGCCGCCCGCGTCCAGAGATCTGCGACCTGAACGCCTCCGACGTGGGCGGCCCGCCCGAGCTGGTATCGCTGCGCGGTAAGGGTGCAGACCCGGCGGGTCCGCTGATGGACCCCACAGCCCATCTCGTGGAGGACTACCTCAAGCGGCGCGCGCCCCACCTTGGCGTCGGCGCTGACGCTGACCCGCTGTCAGCGGCCGAACAGACCCGACTCACCCGGTGGGGCGTAACGAAAATCCTCGCCAGACATGTCCAATCCCTGCGCCGCCGCGAACCCGGCTATGCGGCCGGTATGAATGTCACGCCGCACGTGATAGAAGGACCCGCGCGATGCACCTGCTCGAAGCCGGAGTAACCTGATCAACGTGACGCCGGCCACGCCGACGTGTCCACCACCGAGATCTACGCCCGCGCCGACGCGGAGGCGAAACGCAAAGCCACGAAAGCGCCACCAGCGCACGAGGGCGAGAAGCAAAAGAGAAGGGAAGGGGGAAGGGAGGGGAAAGGAGGGGGGAGGAGAAGGAAAAGGGAGGAGGACACAGCAAGGCCATGCACCTCTACGACGCCGGCATCCCGTTGCCCTACATCCGCGACATCCTCGGACACGTCGACCTGAGCACCACCGAAATCTACGCACGCGCCTCAACCGAAGCCAAACGCAGAGCCCTCGAAGCCGCCTACACCGACATCGTCACCAACGAGCTACCCGAATGGAACCAAGACCCCGAACTACTCAACTGGCTCGCCGCACTGTGAGCCTCCACGCCCGACAGGAGTTATGCGCAGTGTTCGACCCCCGGCACCACCCTGACCAGGTCGAACAGGTCGACGCTGCGCATAACCCAGCGCTGCTCATTAGGGGCGTCGCTGTCGCCGCTGCTGGGCAACGTGGTTCTGCACTACGTTTTCGACCTGTGGGTCGACCACTGGCGGCGGACTCGGGCCGACGGTGACGTGGTCACCGTGCGGTATGCCGACGACTTCGTGGTCGGGTTCGAACATGAACAGGAAGCGCGGCAGTTTCTGGCTGACCTGCGAGAGCGTTTCGCGCAGTTCGGGCTAGCGCTGCACCCGGAGAAGACACGGCTGATCGAGTTCGGCCGCCACGCCGCCTGGCGACGGGCCAAGCGTGGGGATGCCAAACCAGACACGTTCGACTTCCTCGGCTTCACGCACATCTGCGCGAAGTCCCGCAGGGGCGGCAGATTCTGGATCAAGCGCATCACGATCGCGAAGCGGATGCGGGCGAAGCTGCAACAGATCAAGGTCGAGTTGAAGCGACGCCGCCATTGGCCGCTCCAGGAACAGGGCATGTGGCTGAGACGGGTCCTCCAGGGCCATCTCAATCACTACGCAGTCCCCGGCAACTGGACCGCGATCCGGCAGTTCCGAACCCAGATCAACCGGCACTGGCTGCGATCGCTGCGGCGACGTAGCCAACGTGGCCGCCGGCTGACCTGGGCGAGGATGAACGAGTACATCAACCGATGGCTACCCCCGGTGCGCATCCTGCACCCATTCCCGGACGTGCGCCTCGCCGCCAGAACCCAAGGCAGGAGCCCAGTGCGGTAGTCCCGCTCGCTGGGATCTGTGCGGGGGGCCGCCCGTAAGGGCGGTCCCTACCGCGACAAACCGGTGGTTGCCCCGACCACCACCAGTGTCCGAGGTTGGCCGGCGCCGCCACCGCGCCGGCGCCGCCGGGGCGCCACGGCCGCCGGGGCCGCCACGGCCGCCGGCGCCACCGGGGCGCCACGGCCGCCAGGGCCGCCGGGGCCGCCAGGGCAGGCAGCCCGGCTGCCCGGGGTGGGGCCACCCGCTCGGAGTGCGTAGACTTGTTCCCGGCGGTCACTTCGCGTGGCCGACCTCGCATGCCCTTCTCCGCCCGTCATCACCGTCGGCGGAGCGGCGGCCTCCCTGGTCTCGAGGTGTCGAGCACCACTCCGGCCGGCGATCGGGCGTCAGGGCGGTGTGCCAGCCGGCGTACCGCGACAACCAGGGAGACAGAGGAGATCACCCGCTCATGGCCGTCGTCACCATGCGGCAGCTGCTGGAGAGCGGTGTCCACTTCGGGCACCAGACCCGGCGCTGGAATCCCAAGATGAAGCGCTTCATCTTCACCGAACGCAATGGCATCTACATCATCGACCTCCGCCAGACCCTCGACTACATCGACAAGGCGTACGAGTACGTCCGCACGACGGTCGCCGACGGCGGCAGCATTCTCTTCGTCGGTACCAAGAAGCAGGCCCAGGAGGCGATCGCCGAGCAGGCCTCGCGGGTCGGCATGCCCTTCGTGAACCACCGGTGGCTGGGCGGCATGCTGACCAACTTCGGCACCGTGTTCAAGCGGCTGCAGCGGATGAAGGAGCTCGAGGCGATCGAGCAGACCGGCGCGGCGCAGGGCTTCACCAAGAAGGAAAGCCTGCAGCTGCAGCGCGAGAAAACCAAGCTGACCAAGACCCTGGGTGGTCTGCGGGACATGCAGCGGGTGCCCGCGGCGGTGTGGATCGTGGACACCAAGAAGGAGCACATCGCCGTGGACGAGGCCCGCAAGCTGGGCATCCCGGTGATCGCGGTCCTGGACACGAACTGCGACCCGGACGAGGTCGACTTCCCGATCCCGGGCAACGACGACGCGATCCGGTCGGCGGCGCTGCTCACGCGCGTGGTCGCGGATGCGGTCGCCGACGGTCTGATCGCCCGGTCCGGCAAGGCCCTGCGCGGCGGCAGCGCCGAGGCGAAGCCCGAGCCGGGCACGGTGGCCGGCGACGAGCCGCTGGCCGAATGGGAGCGCGAGCTCCTCGAGCGGGCCAACCCCGACGACGCCCCGGCCCCGGTCGCGGCCGAGGGCTGAGTTCATTAACGCCGAAGCGAGAGAGAAGATGTCGAACTTCACTGCAGCGGACGTCAAGAAGCTCCGTGAGCTGACCGGTTCCGGGATGATGGACTGCAAGAAGGCGCTGGAGGAAAGCGAAGGCGACCTCGACAAGGCGGTCGAGATCCTCCGGATCAAAGGTGCCAAGGATGTCGGCAAGCGGGCCGGCCGGGCGACCGCCAACGGACTGGTCGCCCACGCCGGAGCGGCCCTGCTCGAACTCAACTGCGAGACCGATTTCGTCGCGAAGAGCGCCGAGTTCGTCGAGCTGGGGCAGACCCTGGCCCGGTTCGTCGACGAGCATCGCCCGGTCGACGTCGCCGCGCTTCTCGAGGCGACGCTGCCCGACGGGCGGACCGTGGCCGAGACGGTCGAGTCAGCCTCCGCCAAGATCGGCGAGAAGCTGGTGGTGAGCCGGCTCGCCGTCCTGGAGCCCCCGATCGCCGTGTACCTGCACCGCAAGAGCCCGGATCTGCCACCCCAGGTCGGCGTCGCGGTGGCGTACACGGGCTCGTCGGACGAGGCGGCTGAGTCGGAGGCCCGCGGGATCGCGATGCAGATCGCGGCGATGCGGCCGCGCTATGTCACCCGCGAGGACGTGCCGGCCGACGTGGTCGCGACCGAGCGGCGCATCGCCGAGGAGACCGCGCGCGAGGAGGGCAAGCCCGAAGCCGCCCTGCCCAAGATCATCGATGGCCGGGTGAACGGCTTCTTCAAGGACTTCGTCCTGGTCGAGCAGGCGTCCGTGGCCGACAACAAGAAGACGGTACGGCAGGTCCTGGCCAACGCCGGAATCACCATCACCCGGTTCGTCCGTTTCGAGGTCGGCCAGGCCTGATCGGTACGCCGAGGCCGGCGACGCTCGGACACGGAGCGGGTCCGGTCTGGACACGTGGGGGTCACCGCTGGCGAGTGGTGGCCCCTCGTGGCGCCCCGGTCGTATCTGGATGATCATGCAGCAGACTGGGCACCGTTGGTGGGCGGCACTCGGGCGCCGCAGGGGGTTGAATGGAGGCGGCACGGCCCCGGGTGGCCGGCGCCCGGGGCGGGGCAGCGACGGCAGGGGGCGGGCAGTGACGGACACGGTGGTGGACGAGATCGCGGGCGAGGCGTCGGCCGTAGAGCCGTTCGGGGGGAGGCTGCGACCGCGGCGGGTCGTGCTCAAGCTCTCCGGCGAGGTGTTCGGCGGCGGCAAGATCGGCGTGGATCCGGACGTCGTGCAGCGGCTGGCCCACCAGATCGCGACCGCGGTCCACCAGGGGTTGCAGGTCGCGGTCGTCGTGGGCGGCGGAAACTTCTTCCGCGGTGCGGAACTGCAGGAACGCGGCATGGACCGTCCCCGGGCCGACTACATGGGCATGTTGAGCACGGTGATGAACTGCCTGGCGTTGCAGGATTTCCTGGAGAAGGAGGGCATCGAGACCCGCGTCCAAACGGCGATCTCGATGGCGCAGGTGGCCGAGCCCTACATCCCGCGCCGGGCCATTCGGCACCTGGAGAAGGGGCGTGTCGTGATCTTCGGGGCCGGTGCCGGCATGCCCTATTTCACGACCGACACCGTCGCCGCCCAGCGCGCGCTGGAGATCCACGCGGATCTCGTGCTCATGAGCAAGAACGGCGTCGACGGGGTATACACCGCCGATCCGCGCACCGATCCGACGGCGCGCAAGCTGGCCACCGTGACGTTCGAGGAGGCCCTGCGGCGCAACCTGAAGGTGGTCGACGCCGCGGCCTTCAGCCTCTGCCAGGAGAACAAGCTGCCGATGCTGGTCTTTGGCGCCGAGGGTTCGGACACGATCGTCCGCGCGCTGGGTGGCGACCGGATCGGGACGCTGATCACTGCCGGGCCCGCCGAAGCCCGTGCGGCCCGCACAACCGGAGGAAGCGAAGAGAGCGCCGAAGGAGGCGACAGACCAGGTGATTGAGGAGACTCTCTTCGAGGCCGAGGAGAAGATGGAGCGGGCGGTTGAGTTCGCCAAGGAGGAGTTCGCCACCATCCGCACGGGCCGGGCAACGCCCGGGATGTTCTCACGCATCGTGATCGACTACTACGGCTCGCCGACGCCGCTGCCGCAGATGGCGTCGATAGCGATCCCGGAACCGCGGATGGTGCTGATCAAGCCGCATGATCCGTCGCAGATCAAGGCGATGGAGAAGGCGCTGCGCGACTCCGATCTCGGCGTCAACCCGAACAACGAGGGCACCCAGATCCGCCTGCTGATCCCGCAGATGACCGAGGAGCGGCGCCGGGACATGATCAAAGTGGCCCGCCACAAGGGCGAGGAGGCCCGGGTTGCGATCCGCAACATCCGGCGCAAGGCGAAGGAGGGGCTCGACCGCATCGTCAAGGACGGCGAGGCCGGCGAGGATGAGGGCCGCCGGGCGGAGAAAGAGCTCGAAGACCTGACCCACCGGTACGTGGCCCACATCGACGAGGTTCTTCGGCACAAGGAAGCCGAGCTGCTCGAGGTCTGATGTCCGACGACCCCTCCGAGCAGGACGACGCCCGCTCGCCCGACGGCCGTCGTCCTCGTGCTGCCCGGCCGGCCTGGGACGCGGCCACCTACGGCACCCCGGAGGATCTACGGCGCAGTCGACCGCGGCGGCGGCCCGCCAACCCACCCCCCGATCCCGAGCCGTACGCCGCGGACCTCTACCAGTACCCGGCAGAGTCGTACCGCGGGGCAGAGTCGTACCGCGGGGCAGAGTCGTACCGCGGGGCAGAGTCGTATCGGGCGGGTGAGCCACCGTTCGCCGCCGGCGGGTACGCCGAGCCGGCGCCGGTCGCGTTCGCGCCCGACCCCTACGTCACCGACTTCACCACGCCTGAGCCGTACCCGGCCGACCCGTACCCGCCCGACCCGTACCCGGGAGGCCCGGGGCCGACCCACCCCACCGATCGCTACCCGGGCGGCCTGGACGATCGGGCGGTGCCGACGGCCCGAGACCAGGGTCGATCCCGGGACCGGGGTCGAAGTGGACGCAACCTGCCCGCCGCGATCGGTGTCGGCCTCGTGCTCGGGGCGGTCGTGCTGGCCTCCCTCTTCCTGTGGCGACCGTCGTTCCTCGGCGTCATCGCGGTCGCGGTGGTGGTGGCGACCTGGGAGCTGACTCGGGCAATCCGAACTATCGGTATATATCCTCCGTTAGCTCCGCTGCTGATCGGCGGCGCGCTGGTGGCCGGGCTGGCCTGGTGGGGCCAGGCCGACGCGCTGACCTTCGGCCTGATCATCACCGTTCTCGCGGCCATGGTCTGGCGGCTGGCGGACGGCGTCGAAGAGTACGGGCCGGACGTGACCGCCGCGGTGCTGGTCGCCGTCTACGTGCCGTTTCTTGCCGGCTTCGCCGCACTGCTCGCGACACCGGTGGATGGTGGTCGGCGGGTGGTGGTGACCCTCGCCGGGGTGGTGCTCTCGGACACCGGTGGGTACGTGGCCGGTGTTCTTTTCGGCCGGCACCCGATGTCGCCGTCGGTCAGCCCGAAGAAGTCCTGGGAAGGGCTGGCCGGATCGCTGGTCGCGACCGCCGCCGGCGAGGCGGTGCTGCTCAGCATCCTGCTCTCCACTCCGGTGTGGGCCGGTGTCGCCTTCGGTCTCGCCATCGCGGCCGCGTCGACCCTGGGCGATCTCGGCGAATCCATGGTCAAGCGGGATCTCGGCGTCAAGGACATGAGTAACCTGCTGCCCGGCCACGGTGGCCTCATGGATCGGCTGGACTCGATCGTCTTCGCGGTGCCAACCGCCTACGCCCTGCTCACGGTGCTGGCGCCGGTCGGCTGAGGGCGGATCGGGGCGAGCCGCCGAGCCGCCGGGACCGGGCGGCCCGAGGTGCGGCGGCGCGGGCATGGGACACTGGTGCCGTCATGACGACCCTTCCCCTGCTCGAGCCTGTCGGCACCGGCCGGACCCCGTTTGCCCCTCGCCACCTCGCCGACCTCGATCTGGCCGGCCGGCGGGCCGCGGCGGCCGCCCTCGGGGAGCGGGAATATCGCGCCGGCCAGCTCTCCCAGCACTATTTCGGGCGCCTTGTCCGCGACCCGGCGGCGATGACGGATGTGCCGGCGGGGGCCCGGGCCCGGCTCGCCGCCGAACTGCTGCCGGCGCTGCTCACCCCGGTGCGCGAGCTGGCCTGCGATGGCGGCGCCACCCGCAAGACCCTCTGGCGGCTGCACGACGGCGCCCTGGTGGAGAGCGTGCTCATGGGCTACCCCGACCGGGTCACGGTCTGCGTCAGCAGCCAGGCCGGCTGCGGCATGGGCTGCCCGTTCTGCGCCACCGGGCAGGCCGGGCTGCAGCGCAACCTGTCCACCGGCGAGATCGTCGACCAGGTCGTCTGGTTCGCCGCACTCGCGGCCGCCGACGGGCTGGCTGGCGCCCCGTCCCGGGTGTCGCACGTGGTGTTCATGGGAATGGGCGAGCCACTGGCGAATTACCACCGTGTGCTGACCGCCATCCGGCGCCTGGTCGCCCCCGTCCCCGAAGGGCTCGGCCTATCGCAGCGCCATATCACCGTCTCCACGGTGGGATTGGTACCGGCGATACGTCGTCTCGCCGAGGAGGATCTCGCCCTGACTCTTGCGCTTTCGCTCCATGCGCCAGATGATGATCTGCGCGATGAGCTTGTGCCCGTGAACCATCATTGGAAGGTCGACGACGTGCTCCACGCTGCGTGGGACTACGCCGCGCGCACAGGTAGGCGTGTGTCGATCGAGTACGCCCTCATCCGGGATGTCAACGACCAGGCATGGCGGGCAGATCGGTTAGGTAGACTGCTCTCGGGCAAACATGCTCATGTCAACCTGATCCCGCTCAACCCCACACCGGGATCCCGTTGGGACGCCAGTTCCAAGCCGGTGGAGCGGGAGTTTGTACGAAGGCTGCGCGCCGCGGGCGTCCCGACCACGGTCCGGGACACGCGGGGCCGGGAAATTGACGGTGCGTGCGGGCAACTCGCGGCCACGGAGAACGAACCAGCAGGGCGTGGCCGCGGACGAAAGGCGGAGCAGTGACGAGTCAGGGTCAGCGGTTCAGGCGGCGCGCGCTCCGGCGCGGCTACAAGGTCGACGAGGTCGATGCCTTCCTCGACCGGGTGGAGGCGACGCTCGCCGGCGACCCCATCGGCGCCCCGGTGGCCGCGCAAGAGGTGCACGACGTGGTTTTCCGCGTGCGCTTCGGGGGCTACGACGAGTGGCAGGTCGACCTGCACCTGGACCGGGTCGAGCGGCAACTGGCCGACCTGGAGGAGCGCACCGGCGGCTACCTGCGTGAGCCTCGTCACGACCGGCTCTCCGCGCTGCGGGAGGAGCACCTCGAACCCCGCCGGCCCAGCATGCCGCCACCGCCGATGCCCAGCCGCCCACTGACCCCGATGGGCGCGCAGATGTCCGGGCCGCCGATGGGCGGCTACCACCTCACCCCGCCGCCCATGTCGGCGCCGCCGATGGCCCCGCCACCGATGTCCGCCCCGCCGATGCGCCCGATGTCGGGCCCGCCGCTGCGGCCCATGTCCGGTCCGCCGATGCCGGGCCGTCCGTACGACAGCAACGGCCACGGCCACGGCCACCACCCTGAGTACCCGGGTGGCATGGGCGGCGACTTCGGCGGCCGGCGCGGTCGGATGGACATGACGCACGAGATGCGGTTCGACCTCAACGGCTCGATGCCCACCTCGGGTGGCCCGGCGAGCCCCTCCGAGCTGCAGCGCATCGACTCGATGCGGCGCACCTTCACCGCCCGCCGGTTCGGCAGCGGCTACGACGCGATCCAGGTCAACCGGCTCTTCGACGCGATCATCGCGGCGCTCTCCGGACGCTCCGGCATGCCGCTCAACGAGTCCGAGCTCGACCCGAACCAGTTCAGCCTGGTCCCCGGCGGATACTTCGAGGCCGAGGTGAACCAGGCCCTGCGCGAGGTCCGGGACCTGGTCCGCCGCTGATCACCAGCGGCCCGGCTGGGTCAGGAACGCAGGCCGTTTCGGCGCAGCACCGCGTCCAGTACGAGCGCGAGGGCGATCAGTCCGGCCATGCCGACCAGGAAGAAGTCCTGGATGTGCCCCGTCTTGTTGCCGATGGTCATGCCCAGCAGGATCAGGATGGTCAGGACCGCACCGAACCGGGCCGCCCGCCGGCTCACCGTCGGTCGATGCTGGTCGGGTGAGGTCACCTCTTCGTCGCCGGACACGTCGGGGTCCCCTTCCTCGCTCGCTCGTTCGCCGGAGCTAGTCTGGCACGCGTCGGGGGTGGCAGGCGGAGGGGATGGCGGCGGTGCGCATCACCGGTACGGGCCACGCCGGCCTGCGGATCGACACCGGGGCCGGCAGCATCCTGTGTGACCCGTGGGTCAACCCGGCCTACTTCGCCTCCTGGTTCCCGTTCCCGGACAACTCCCAGTTGGACTGGGAGCACCTCGGCCAGACCGACTACCTCTACGTCTCGCACCTGCACCGGGACCACTTCGACGCCGACCACCTGCGCCGGTATGTGAGCAAGCGGGCAACCGTGCTGCTGCCGGCGTACCCGACCAGCGAGCTCGAGGACGAGCTGCGAGAGCTGGGCTTCACCAGCTTCCGGCCGACCGTCTCCGGCGAGGTGCTCGAGCTCGACGGCGGGCTGAAGATCATGATTCAGGCCCTGACCTCACCGACAGACGGGCCGATCGGCGACTCGTCCCTGTGGGTGGAGCACGACGGGGTCCGCCTGCTGAACCAGAACGACGCCCGGCCGACCGACCTCGCCCTCTTCGCCGACCTCGGGCCGGTGCACGCGCACCTGCTGCAGTTCTCCGGTGCGATCTGGTACCCGATGGTCTACGAGCTGCCCGACGCGGCCAAGCGGGCGTTCGGCAAACAGAAGCGGGAGCGCCAGTTCGACCGGACCTGGCGCTACATCGACGACCTCAAGGCGTCCTGGGTGTTCCCGATCGCGGGTCCGCCCTGCTTCCTCGACGAGGAACTCTGGCACCTCAATGACCTGGACGGCGATGACGGCAACATCTTCCCCGACCAGAGTGTGTTCCTTGCGGAGTACGCGAAGATCGGTCGGGATAACGCGGTGGTGTTGCTGCCCGGCAGCGTGGCCACGGTCGGCGAGGAGACCTGTGCCGTAACCCATCCGGTGGCCGATGTCGGTGCCTTCTTCGCGGCCAAGCGGGAGCACCTGACCGGGTACGCGCAACGGCAGCGACCCGTCATCGCGGCGGCCCGGGCATCGTGGCACCACCCCGCGATCGACGTGCTCGCCGGCATGAAGCGACGGATCGTTCCGTTGCTGGACGAGTCGATCTACCTCGCCGCCGGTGTCGGCGGGCCGGTTCGCTTCGACCTGGTCGGCCAGGACGGCGAGTCGATCGAGTCGATCGTGGTCGATTTCCCGGGTAAGCAGGTCCGCCGGTATGCCGGCGAGAAGGTGCGCTACCGCTTCCGGACCGAGCGGGTACTGGTCGAGCACCTGCTCCACCTCGACGAGGTGGACTGGGTGAACTCGCTCTTCCTGTCCTGCCGGTTCTCCGCCGCCCGGATCGGCCAGTACAACGAGTTCGTGTACGCGTTCTTCAAATGCCTGTCCGAGGAGCGCCTGCAGTACGCCGAGGGCTGGTACGACGAACACCAGCGCAGCACGGACGCGGAGGACATCACGCTGGACGGCTGGGTGCTGCAGCGGCGCTGCCCGCACCTCAAGGCGGATCTCACCCGGTTCGGGGTGATCGAGGGCGGGACCCTGACCTGCCTGCTGCATGGCTGGAAGTTCGACCTCGCGTCGGGTCGGTGCCTCACCAGTGCCGGCCACGAGCTGCGCGCCCAGCCCGCCCCCCCGTCGTCGTCCCCTTCCTCGTCGATCTAGGGCTTAGGCATACCAATGGAGATCGAAGCATGTGCGTATGCCCTAGATCGACGGGAGGGAGGCGGAGCAGGCGCGTAGCTCGGCGCGGGCCTGCGCGATCCGGGCGCTCGCGTCGGCGACCGCGCGACCGAGCAGGTCCATCTCGGCCGCGGTGAGCTTCGGCACCACCAGGCCGAGCACGTCGGCGGCCTCGATGCGCCGCCGCGAGCTGGAGGTACCAGTGCCGAGCGGGCGCAACTGCGCCACCACCCGCGGGGAATAGAGCAGGGCCAGCACCGCGTACGGATCGCCGGTCGCCCGGAACACCCCGAACTCGGCCGAGACCTGGACCGGCCCGGTGCCGGTCGGGATCACCGTGGCTCGGGGCTTGGACGGGTTGAGCAAGCTCACCAACAGGTCGCCGTCCGCGACGTGCAGGCCGGGGGTGGCCGGTGCGTGTGTGCGGGCGGCCTGCCAGTCGACCGTGCCCAGGTCGTCCACGTGCAGGACGGAGATGAACGGACTGGTCGCGACGCGGGCCCGGGGCGTGGGCACCGCCACGATCAGCTCGCGCAGCTCGACCCCGCCCCGCTCGGTCAGCCAGGCCCGGGCGGCCAGCGCATCGGGGTCCAGAGTGGACGGATCGAGGGTGCGCACGGCGTCGGCCGGGGTGAGCACGACGAGTGGCGCTCCGGCCCCCGACGCCGCGGTGCCGGCTGCGGCGCCGTCGTCGCCGGCCGCGCCCAGGCCGGCTCGGACCAGCCGGGACACCTCCGGCAGCTGGTTGCCCTGCGGGTCCGGCGCCGCCCGACCACCCTGGCGCAGGTAACCCAGGTGCGACACCCGGGCCAGGGCGACCGGGGCCGCCGGCCGCCGGGCCGCCCGGCGCAGAAAGACGGCGCTGGTGCGCACGGCGGTGCCACCGAGGGCGAAAGTCGCGGCGGGCAGGCTGACGACGGCCGCGAGCGTCACCCCGCCCACCAGCGAAGCTTCCTGCAATGAAGCCCCGCACGGTGAAGCCCCACGCGGTGAAGCCCCACGCGGTGAAGCCCCACCCGATGACGCCGGCGCCGACGCGGAGCTGCCGAGCACGAGATGGGCGAACGCCCGGGAGGCGACGACGCCGTCGGGGAGCACGATGCCGAGCACGCCGCCCGGGGCCAGCAGGCGCAGCGACCGGACCAGGCCGACCAGGCTCGGGTCCAGGCGGCGCCGCCCGGCCAGGGCGCCGATCGCCGCCGTGGTGGCGGCCACCCCGTCCGGGTCGTCGTACTTGCCTTCGCCGAACGGCGGATTGGTGAGGATCAGCGGTACCCGCCCCCGCAGACGGTCCACATCGGAGTCGGTCACCGAGTCCGCGACGCTCCACACCAGCGGGCGGCCCACGCCGTACAGGAGCATGTTGATCCTGGCCTTGGCCACCGCCGAGGGCGACTGGTCGGCGCCGAACCCGCCGGCGGTGAGCAGCTCGCTCGCGCCCAGCGCGCGCAGCACCTCCAGGGTCGCAACGAGGAACCGGCCGGTGCCGCAGTACGGGTCGCCGAAGCCCGGGCCGGATCCGTCCGGTGACGCGTCCACGAGCGATATGGCGATCTCGGCCATCATCCGGGCCACGCCGCTCGGGGTGAGGTAGGTGCCGAGCCCGCCGGCGTGGTCGTACCGGCCGGCGAGCAGGGCGTCGAAGGCCACGCCCAGCGGATCGGATACCGACGGTTGCCCATGGTCGACGACGCCGGCGACGATGCCGGCGGCGACGTTGAGCACCTCCTGGTCGGCTAGGCGGAACGGCTCGCCGGGTGGCCAGACGGGGTGGGCCCGCCCGGCCGGGTCGACCGCGACGAGGTCGGGCGCGGCGAGCGCGGCCGCGAACGCCGCCTGGAAGTCGGCGACCGAGCCACCGGTGAACAGGGCATCGCCGCGGCGCAGGCTCCACAACCGCACCAGGACCAGCTTCGCGAGCTCCTCGACCGCTGCGTTGGACGGCCGGATGCCGCCGCGGGTGTAGATGAGCTGGTGCAGCTCGTCCAGGCGGCGGGCCAGCGCTATCTCGGCCGCGCCCCAATGCCCGGCGACCCCGAGCAGCGGCGGCGTCGGCGGGTACGTCGCAGTCGACATGGGCGAGACCCTAACGCCGCGCTCGCGCCGTACCCGGTCGACACAGCTCAGCCGGGGCCGGTCATCTGCGCCACGTACGACGCCAGCTCCACCTCGAAGAGAGGCTCGACGTCGGTGACCGCCCACCGCAGGTGGCCGAATACCTCCATCGCCACCAGGCCGTAGAGCCGGATCCAGGCGGACAGGTAGCCGTATACGATCTGTACCGGTACGTCCGCGCCGAAGGTCTCCCGGTACGGGCCGAGATGGGCGCCGAGCTGGGCCTCGATGAGCTCGGCCGGCGGAGTGGCGAACGGGGTCTGCTGCCAGACGGCGGCGAACGCGGCGAGGAACGGGGCGCCGAAGCGCGCCCCGGCGTGGTCAGGTCCGATGCACTCGCCCTCGAACGTGGTCACGCCCGGGACCGGGTTGCCGAACATCAGCCCGAACTCGGCCGGGTGCCCGACCGACCAGCGGCGGAAGGCGCGCGCCATCGCGAGCAGGTCGGCGAGCGGCTCGCCGGTGGCCGTGCCGGCCGACTCGATGTAGGCGCGCAGCTCGTCGTAGAGGTCCTCGGTGAGCTCGGCCACCAGCGCATCCAGGCTGGGAAAATAGCGGTAGATCGCGGGTGCGGTCATGCCCATCTCGCGGGCGATCGCCCGCAATGAGATCGCGGCCGGCCCACCCGTGACCAGCAGCCGCCGCGCCAGGTCCTTGATCTCGGCGACGGTGGCGGTGCGCAGGCGCTCCCGGCGGGTGGGTGTGGTGATCGACATAATGGATCCGTGAACTCCCTTGACGAGAGGGAACGGTGTAGGCATAGTAAACGACGTTCACTCAACTGTGCCATGTGTATGAAGCTTACGGGATGCGGCGGCGAGGGGGAGCGATGTTGGGGTGGTGGGGCCGTACGGTCGTCCGGCTGCGCTGGGCAGTACTCGCGGCGGCCGCGGGTCTGGTGTTCCTCGGCGGCATCTGGGGCACCGGCGTCTTCGGGGCGCTCAGCAGTGGCGGGTTCGACGACCCGGCCAGCCCGTCCCGGGTGGCGTACGACCGGATCACCGCCGAGTTCGGCCGCCAGGACGCCGACGTGCTCGTCCTCTACACCGATCCCGGGTCCACCGTGGACGATCCAGCGATGCGCGGCGCGGTGACCACGGCCCTGGGCCGCCTTGACGGCCGCCCCGAGGTGGCGCAGGTCCGGTCCTTCTACGCCACCGGCTCGCCCCGGCAGGTCTCGACCGACCGCCACGCCACCTACGCCGCCATCCAGCTGCGCGACGGCGACCCGGATGCCAAGAGCGCGGACCTGGCCGCGATCCGGCCCCTGCTCGACGCCGGCGGGGGCGTCCGAACCGAGGTCGGCGGCGTGGTCGGTTTCCTCGCCGACGCGAGTGACCAGATCGAGCGCGACATCGTCCGGGCCGAGATGCTCTCGCTGCCGATCCTGCTGGTGCTCATGGTGATCATCTTCCGCGGGCTGGTCGCGGCCACGATGCCGCTGCTGGTCGGGGTCAGCGCCATAGTGGGCGCGTTCTCGGTCACCCGGGCGCTGACGCAGGTCACCGAGGTCTCGGTCTTCGCCGCCAACGTCATCACCATGCTCGGCCTCGGCATGGCGATCGACTATGCGCTCTTCGTGGTGAGCCGGTTCCGCGAGGAGCTGGCCGCCGGTCACCCGACCGCGGTGGCGATCGGTCGCACCATCGCCACCGCCGGCCGGACCATCGTGGTCTCCGGTCTGACGGTGGCGCTGGCCCTGTCCGGGCTGGCGCTGTTCCCGATGGGCTTCCTGCGCTCGATGGCGTACGGCGGGATGGCCGCGGTCCTGGTCGCGATGCTCGCCGCGCTCACCGTGCTGCCCGCCTTCCTGGCGGTGCTCGGGCCGCGGATCAACGCTCTGCGGATCCCGCTGGGCCGGCGGTCAGTTCGCGGAACCCCCGGCGAGGGCTGGGCCCGGCTGGCCCGCAGCGTCATGCGGCGCCCGGTGCTCTACGTCGTCGGGGTGGCCGTGGTGCTGCTGGCCCTGGCGACGCCGTTCCTGCGGGCGTCCTTCGGTGGTTTCGACGAGCGGGTGCTGCCCGCGGGTACGCCCAGTCGTACCGTGGCGGCCCGGATCGCCGCCGACTTCCCCGGCGGCGGCGTCGCACCGATCGTGGTGCTGGTCTCAGGGGTCACGGCGGCCCAGGCGCAGTCGTACGCCACCGCGGTCGCCGAGCTTGCGGACGTGACCGGCGCCGCGGTGACCGCGAGCCAGGACTCGTCCGCACTGGTCACTGTCGGCTACCGGGGCGAGCCGACCTCCGCGCAGGCCCGGGGCGTGGTCACCGCGCTGAGAGCCTTGCCGGCGCCGCGCGGGGCCACCGTCGCCGTCTCCGGTCGTCCGGCCGCGGACCTCGACCAGTTGAGCAGCCTCGGCGGCCGGTTGCCGTGGATGGTGCTCTATGTCGGGGCGGTGACCTTCGTCCTGCTCTTCTTCGCCTTCGGCTCGGTGGTGCTGCCGCTCAAGGCCATCGTCATGAACGTGGTGTCGATCGGGGCGTCCTTCGGTGTCGTCGTCTGGGCCTTCCAGGACGGGCATCTCGCCGGCTGGCTGGGGTTCACGCCGACCGGATACCTGGAGCCGACCGACCTCATCCTCATGCTCGCCATCCTCTTTGGACTGTCCACCGACTACGAGGTGTTCCTGCTCTCCCGGGTCCGCGAGGAGTGGGACCGCACCCGCAACAACACCGAGGCGGTCACCGCCGGCCTGCAGCGCACGGGCGCCATCATCACCGCCGCCGCGCTGCTGCTGATCATCGTCGTCGGCGGGTTCGCCACCGGTGGCGCGGAGACCATCAAGATGCTCGGGGTCGGCACGGTGGTCGCGGTCGCGGTCGATGCCGCCCTGGTCCGCACGCTGCTGGTGCCGGCGACGATGCGCCTGCTCGGCCGGTGGAACTGGTGGGCGCCCGGACCGTTGGCCCGGCTCTACCGCCGCTACGGTCTGCGGGCGGAGGCGGCGCCGGCACCGGTCCGCTCGCGGGAGACGGTCGGCGCGCGATAGCGTCGGGTGTGGCCGAGGGCGACGCGATATTCACCACGGACCGGCTCGTGGTCCGGCCCTGGACCACGAGCGAGTCCGATGTGGACAGAATCCTGGACACGTACTCGCGGTGGGACGTCGCCCGCTGGTTGGGTTCGGTGCCCCGGCCACTGGAGTCGCGCCAGCAGGCGGTGCAGGTGGCCGAACGCTTCCAGGGCCGCGCCGACGCTCCGTTCGGCGCATGGGCGGTCCAGCGGCGCGACACGGGTGTGGTTGCCGGCACGGTTCTGCTCGTCCGCCTGCCCGACCCGGACGGCGGCGGTCACGGCGAGGTCGAGGTGGGTTGGCACTTCCACCCGGATTCCTGGGGTAACGGCTACGCCACCGAGGCCGCCTGCGGCGCGTTGGCGCGGGGCTTCGGCGCCGGGTTGGCCGAGATCTACGCCATCGTACGGCCCGGCAACACAGCCTCGCTCGCGGTGTGCCGGCGGCTCGGGATGACGCCGCTCGGGCGTACCCGGCGCTGGTACGACACCGAGCTGGAGGCCTTCCGGATCGCCCGCCCGGCCGGCCTGCCGGCGGCCGGCGCGGCTGCGGGAGAATGAGCCGGTGAGCCCGCGCGAGGTCGTCCTGCTCGGCTCGACCGGGTCGATCGGCACCCAGGCCGTCGACCTCGTGCGGGCCAATCCCGACCGGTTCCGCGTGGTCGGCATCGGCGCCGGCGGCGCCCAGGTCGAGCTGCTCGCCGAGCAGGCCCTGGAGCTCGGCGTCGACGTGGTCGGGGTGGCGAAGGCGACCGCGGTGCAGGACCTGCAGCTCGCCTTCTACGCCGCCGCGGCCCGGCGGGGCTACCCGGCCGGGCAGTTCCGCATTCCCAGCATCCGCGGCGGCCCGCAGGCCATGACCGAGCTCGCCCAGTGGCCGTGCGACCTGGTGCTCAACGGTATGGTCGGGGCCCTCGGCCTCGCCCCCACGCTGGCCGCCCTGCGGGCCGGGCGCACGCTCGCGCTGGCGAACAAGGAGTCGCTGATCGCTGGTGGCCCGCTGATCCGGGCCGCGCTGACCCGACCGGACCAGATCGTCCCGGTGGACTCCGAACACTCCGCCCTGGCCCAGTGCCTGCGAGCGGGCTCGGCGGCCGAGGTGCGCCGGCTGCTGCTGACCGCGAGCGGAGGGCCGTTCCGGGGCCGGTCCCGGGAGGAGCTGACCGAGGTCACACCGGCGCAGGCGCTGGCCCACCCGACGTGGTCGATGGGCCCGGTGGTGACCATCAACTCGGCGACCATGGTCAACAAGGCGCTCGAGGTGATCGAGGCGCACGAGCTGTTCGGTCTCGGCTACGGCGAGATCGACGTAGTGGTGCATCCGCAGTCGGTGATCCACTCCATGGTGGAGTTCGTGGATGGCTCCACCATCGCCCAGTGCAGCCCGCCCGACATGCACCTGCCGATCGCGCTCGGCTTGTCCTGGCCTGACCGGGTGCCGGGCGCCGCCGCCGCGGTCGACTGGTCGGCCGCGGCCACCTGGACCTTCGAGCCGCTCGACGAGAAGGCGTTCCCCGCGGTCCGGCTGGCCAAGGAGGCCGGGCGGGCCGGCGGGTGCTGGCCGGCGATCTACAACGCGGCGAATGAGGTGCTGGTGGCCGCGTTCATCGCCGGCCGGGTGGCGTTCCTGGCCATCGTCGACACGCTGGCCAGGGTGCTCGACGAGGCGCCCGGCTTTCCGGAACCAGGTACCGTCGAGGACGTACTCGTCGCGCAGGAGTGGGCCCGCTCCCGGGCCGGCGGCCTGATCGCGGCGACCGGAGCATGACCAGGGCGAGGGAGACGCATGGAGCTCATCGGGATCGTCGTATTCGCCCTCGGCATCCTCCTCTCGGTCTGCCTCCACGAAGCCGGACACATGGTCAGCGCCAAGGCCTTCGGCATGAAGGTCACCCGGTACTTCGTCGGCTTCGGGCCCACGCTGTGGTCGTTCCGGCGCGGTGAGACCGAGTACGGCGTCAAGGCCATCCCGGTCGGCGGCTTCGTCAAGATCGTGGGGATGACCCCGCAGGACGACGACGTCGCGCCGGAGGACGAGTCGCGGGTGATGTGGCGTTATCCGGTGTGGAAGCGCACCATCGTCATGGCTGCCGGCTCGGTCACCCACTTCATGCTCGGCATCGTGATCCTCTGGGCGGTGTTCGCGTTCATCGCGCTACCCGACCAGGGAAAGCTGCAGAGCTCGCCGGTGACCATCGACACCGTCGCCCCCTGCGTCGCCGCGACCTGGCAGTTCGACCCGGCCACGAAGCAACCGCGCGACTGCGTGCCGGGCAGCGACCCGGCCAGTGCCGCGACCAAGATCGGCTTGCGCCCGGGCGATGTGGTCACCGCCGTCGACGGCGGCGTGGTCAGCGGCTGGGACGACCTCACCACCCGCATCCGGGCGGCCGGCGGGAAGCAGATCACGATCTCCTACACCCGGGGCGGGCAGGCCCAGACCAGCACCCTGACGCTGCCGGTGGCCCAGCGGATCAAGCTGAGCGTGCTCGCCGATCCGCAGAAGACCGCCGAGGACGTCACCCCGGCCGACCTGGAGAACGTCGGCGTGCTCGGCATCACACCGGTGGTGCCGAAGACGGTCGCCGGCCCGGTCGCCGCCTTCGGGCGGGCCGGCAACCAGACCGTGGCGCTCTTCGACGGCACCTTCGCCGCCATGAAGAAGTTCCCGGAGAAGGTGCCGAAGCTGTGGTCGGCGCTGACCGGTGCGCAGCGCGATCCGGAGACGCCGATCAGCGTCGTCGGCGCCAGTCGCATCGGGGGCGAGCTGTTCCAGCAGGGCGAGTTCCCGACCTTCCTGCTGATCCTCGCGAGCCTCAACTTCTTCGTCGGCATCTTCAACCTGCTACCCCTGCTGCCGCTGGACGGCGGGCACATCGCGATCGCCTGGTTCGAACGGGCCCGGTCCTGGCTCTACGCGCGGCTCGGTCGGCGTGACCCCGGCCGGGTGGACTACCTCAAGCTGATGCCGGTCACCTACGCCGTGATCCTGATCTTCGGCGGGTTCACGCTGCTGACGGTGGCGGCCGATATCGTCAACCCGATCACGATCTTCAAGTGAGGAGCACGGTGACCGCCGTCAACCTTGGCCTTCCGGCCGCCCCGGTGCGGGCGCTGGCGACCCGCCGGCCCAGCCGCCAGATCATGGTCGGCTCGGTGCCGGTGGGCGGAGGCGCGCCGGTGTCGGTGCAGTCGATGACGACCACCCTCACCGCCGATGTCAACGCCACCCTGCAGCAGATCGCGGAGCTGACCGCGGCCGGTTGCCAGATCGTGCGGGTGGCGGTGCCGTCGCAGGACGATGTCGAGGCGCTGCCCGCGATCGCCCGCAAGGCCACCATTCCGGTGATCGCGGACATCCATTTCCAGCCCCGGTACGTCTTCGCTGCGATCGAGGCGGGCTGCGCCGCGGTCCGGGTGAACCCCGGCAACATCAAGAAGTTCGACGACAAGGTGGGCGAGATCGCCCGGGCGGCCGCCGATGCCGGGGTGCCGATCCGGATCGGGGTCAACGCCGGCTCACTGGATCCTCGGCTGCTGCAGAAGTACGGCCGGGCCACCCCCGAGGCGCTGGTCGAATCGGCGCTGTGGGAGTGCTCGCTCTTCGAGGAGCACGGGTTCCGCGACATCAAGATCTCTGTGAAGCACAACGACCCGGTCGTGATGGTGCAGGCGTACCGGCAGCTCGCCGAGGCCTGCGACTACCCGCTGCATCTCGGGGTCACCGAGGCCGGGCCGGCGTTTCAGGGCACCGTCAAGTCGGCGGTCGCCTTCGGTGCGCTGCTCGCCGAGGGCATCGGCGACACCATCCGGGTGTCGCTGTCGGCACCGCCGGTCGAGGAGGTCAAGGTCGGCAACGCGATCCTGGAGTCGCTTGGTCTCAAGGAGCGCGGGCTCGAGATCGTCTCGTGTCCCTCCTGCGGCCGGGCTCAGGTCGATGTCTACACGCTCGCCGAGCAGGTCACCGCGGCACTGGAGGGCTTCCCGGCGCCGCTGCGGGTGGCCGTCATGGGCTGTGTCGTCAATGGCCCGGGCGAGGCCCGCGAGGCCGATCTCGGCGTCGCCTCGGGCAACGGCAAGGGCCAGATCTTCGTCAAGGGCGAGGTGATCAAGACGGTGCCCGAGTCGCAGATCGTCGAGGTGCTCGTCGAAGAGGCGCTCCGCCTCGCCGACGAGATGGGCGTGCAGGTTCCCGGCGCGACCGGTGCGGTCGTCACTGTGCATTAGCCTGGCTTCATGAGCGGCGACCCCCCGCCGCCCGAACGCTGGGTCGGTCGGGCGACCGCGCACCCGACGCCGGCGATGACTCAACCCCAGGTGATCCTGGTGCCCGCGCCCGCGCCCCGCCGCTCGGCCGGCAAGGTGGCCCTGATGGTGTTCGGGGTCCTGGCCGCGGTCTGCGCGCTCGGCGCGACCAGCCTGTTGGTGCTCGCGGCTCTGGTGAAGGCCTCGCCGAACGCGTCGCTCGGGGTCGCCCCGCCGGGTCTGCACTCCCCGGTACGCGACGGGCGGTTCGAGTTCGTGGTCACCGGTTTCAGCTGCGGGCATGCCACGGTCGGGCGCAGCTTCGTCACCCGCTCGGCCCAGGGCCAGTTCTGCCTGGCGACGCTCAGCATCACCAACGTCGGTACGGGCGCGCGTACGTTCGCCGAGGGGTTCCAGAAGGCGTTCGGGCCCGACGGCACCGAGTACGGCACCGATCCAGCCGCCGGCGTGATCGAGAACAGTGGTGGCACCACGGTGTGGACCACCGTCAACCCGGGGAACTCGCTAACCGGGACGATCGTCTTCGACATCCCCAAGGCCGCTTCGATCGTCAAGCTCGAACTGCACGACTCGCCGCTCTCCGGCGGCGTCACCGTCACTCTCACCTGACCCCCCGCCCTCCCTGTCGATCTAGGGCGTATGCACACGGATAGAGATCGAACCGTGTGCATACGCCCTAGATCGACGAGATAGGGGCGGGGGGCGGTGGCCTGGCTATTCGGCCAGGATGGCGTAGAGCTTGCGCTTGGCCTCCTCGATGACGGCGGCCGCCCGCTGGCGCTGTTCGTCGGTGCCGCTCATCATGACCTGGCGCAGCGCGTTCATGGCGCCGAAGGTGGCGTCGCGGACGTCGTGCCAGCTGGCGAACGTGTCGTCGGTGAACTCCGCCCAGGGCGCGGTGTCACCCGCGGCCTCGGCCTCGGCGCGCCCGGCGTCGGTGAGCGTGAAGCGACGCCGCCCGCCGGTCTCCTCGCTGGCGATGAGGCCCTCGTCCTCGAGCAGTTGCAGCGTCGGGTAGACCGACCCGGGGCTGGGGCGCCAGACGCCCCGGGTCCGCGAGTCCAACTCGGTGATCATCTCGTAGCCGTGCATCGGCCGCTCCAGGAGCAGCGCGAGCAGCGCGGCCCGGACGTTCGCCCGGCGGCCGCGCCCGCCACGCCAGTGGCCGCGGCCACCCGGGCCACCAGGGCCCTGGCCGGGTCCCCACGGCGGGGGGAACGGCAGGCGCCAGCCGGCGCCGCGCATACGGGCCTCGTGCGGCCCAGCGAATCCTCTCATGATCTTTCCTTTCAGAGCGTCTGTGATGTGTTGACGATATATCGAGAATACGTCGTCGACAAGTCTCCCGGACCCACCCGGAAGGGGTGCTCCCGCTCATGGCTGCGCGTGGCAGGCTGAAGGCATGCTGACGATCCCGGCGCGGCTGCTGAGCGAGACCGAGCGCTCCGCGGTCGACCGGGTGCTCGAGGCGTCGCCCATCGCCGCGGCCCAGGTGGCCGAGCGCGTCGGCGCCGGTGGGGTCTCATGGCGGGTCGACGCGCGCATCTTCGGCTACGGCGCCCGCCGACGCATCGACTCCATCTGCTGGTCCGGGGCGAACCTGATCCCGGTGCAGGCCTCGACCGCCGCGGCGGCCGCGTTCGCGGAGGCCGCCGCGGCCCATCCGCGCACCTGTTCGTCTCTGGTCGGTGAGTGCGACGCGGTGCTGGAGATGTGGCAGCGGCTCGCTCAGCTCTGGGGACCGGCCCGCGATGTACGCCCGTGCCAGCCGTTGTTGTTGACCTCTACGCCGCCGTCGACGCCGGCCGACCCCACCGTGCGGCTGGTCCGTCCACATGAGATCGATGCGCTCTTCCCCGCCTCGGTGGCCATGTACACCGAAGAGGTGGGCGTCTCGCCGCTGCAGGTCGACGGTGGCCGGGACTACCGTGAGCGCGTCAGCGATCTGGTGCGGGGGCGCCGGGCGTACGCAAAGTTTGTCAGTGGCCGGGTGGCGTTCAAGGCCGAGCTCGCCGTGGTCACCCGGCACACCGCGCAGGTGCAGGGCGTCTGGGTGGCGCCGCAGTGGCGGGGTCTCGGCATCGGCACGAGCGCGATGGCGGCCGTGGTCCGCGACGCGCTGCGCCGGGTGGCGCCGAGCGTGAGTCTCTACGTCAACGACTACAACGTGCCGGCCCGGCGCATCTACGACCGGTGCGGGTTCCAGCGCGTCGGTACCTTCGCCACCGTTCTGCTGTAACCCGATGCTGCGCCAACCCGACAGCTGGCCGGGAACCCGGCTCGCCGGGGCGGCGTCTGAAGGACACCACCCCGGCCGGGGCTCCGCTATCCTGGCGCGACCGCGGCGGGTGTGGCTGGGAGGGCGATCGTGGCGGACACGGAGCTGGGCGTCGCCGTCGAGGATGTGTGGCGCCATTTCGGCCCGGTGCCCGCGCTCACCGGTGTGCACCTGTCGGCGCCGTACGGGCAGGTCACCGCGCTGGTCGGGCCCAACGGCGCCGGCAAGACCACGCTGCTGTTGATCCTCGCCTCCCTGTTGCGCCCGGATCGTGGTCGGGTCCGCGTGGGCGGTGCCGACCCGGTCGCCGACGCGCAGGCGGTGCGTTCGCTCATGGGCTGGATGCCGGACAGTCTCGGCGTCTACGACCAGCTCACCGTGCGCGACTATCTGGGGTTCTTCGGCGCCGCCTACCGGCTGCCCCGCTCGAGCGTCGCCGACCGGGTGGCCGAGCTGCTCCTGCTCATCCACCTCTCCGAGTACGCCGACCAGCCGGTGCACGTGCTTTCGCGCGGCCAGAAGCAGCGCCTGGCCCTGGCCCGCGCGCTCATCCACCGCCCGCGGGTGCTGTTGCTTGACGAGCCGGCGTCCGGGTTGGATCCGCGCTCGCGGGTCGAGCTGCGCGATGTCCTGCGTGGACTCGCCGCCGGCGGCGCGGCCATCCTCATCTCCAGCCACATCCTCACCGAGCTCGGCGAGATCGCGGACCGGGTGGTGCTGGTCGCCAAGGGTCGCACCGCGGGCGAGCACACCATGGCCGAGCTGGCCGCCCGGGCCGCTGTCGGCTACCGGGTGCGGGCCAGCGATCCCGACGCGCTCGCCGGTGCCCTCAGGGCCCGCGGTGTCGCATACAGCAGCGCCAACGGGGCCGGGGCCGAGGTGGCCCCGATGTCCGAAGAGGACGCTGCCGACCTGCTCGCCGGGCTCGTCGGCGCCGGCGTGCGGGTGGTCGCGTTCGAGCCGCTGGGCAGCAATCTGGAGTCGGTGTACCTGGCCATGACGGAGGACCGGCGATGAGGGCGTCCCCGCGCGGCATCGCTCTGGTGACCCGGCAGGAGTTCCGGATCCGGCTGCGCACCGGCCGCTGGCGTTGGCTCCTCGCCGGCTGGGTCGTCCTGCTCGGCGCGTTCACGTTGCTGCTCAACCTGTCCATCGACACCGGCTACGGGGTCGTGCGGGACGATACCGAGCGGCGCGGCGTCCCGCTCTTCGGCATTCTCATGCTCTTCGTGCTCGGCATGGTGCTGGTGATCAGTCCGGCGCTCACCTCGCAGACCGTCAATGGTGACCGCGAACGCGGCACCCTCGCCACGCTTCAGGTGACCATGCTGCGTCCGGCCGAGATCGCGCTGGGCAAGCTCATCGCGGGCTGGGGCGTCGGCCTGGTCGCGCTCGCGCTGACCCTGCCGTTCACCGGGTACGCGATGGCGAACGGCGGCATCACCGCCGCACGGACGGCGGCGGTGTACGGCGTGGTGGCGCTGCTGATCGGCGTGGTGTGCGCGGTGTCGCAGGCCCTCTCGGCGCTGCTCGCCCGCAGTATCACCTCCGCGCTGCTCTCCTACCTCACGGTCGCTTTCCTGACCGTGGGCACGCTGATCGCGTTCATGCTGATCGTGCCGCTGGTGGCCGACGAGAAGACCGAGCACACCCCGGAGGGTTACGCCTACAGCTACGACGTGCAGCGCCAGGACCGGGTGTGGTGGCTGCTCGCGCCGAACCCGTTCGTGGTGCTGGCCGACGCCGCGCCCCGGGTGCCACCGCGGATCACGGCGTACGGCGATGTCATCCAGGTCGACGACTACGACCCGCTGAGCGCATTGGGCCGGGAGGTGCGCGACATCCGCCAGCCGCCGGCGACCTGCCTCGATGTCTGTCCGGAACAGCCGGAGGCGCCCGCGGTCTGGCCGTACGGGCTCGCCTTCGACGTCCTGCTCGGCATCGGTGCCGTGGTGGTGACCACCCGCCGCCTGCAGACTCCGGCCCGCCGGCTGGCCCGCGGCATCCGGATCGCCTGACCGGTCGGGCCAAGCCTGCCGCCTGCGCCCTGGCTATCCTCGCTGGGGATGGCCCATCTGCAGACCGACACGGCTCCACCCTTGACCGGAGCATCAGCGCCTAGCCGGTCGATGAAGTTTGTTGGTTTACAGACTGCTTTGTGACCTCTTGAGGATAGCGCTTTCCAGCGTCCATCCGGGCTCGGGCAGTATCTTGACCGCGTGAGTTGATCTGCTCTAGCCTCTGCCACAAGGTGATCTCGCACGTCTGAGGTGAGCAGGATGGCCGGACAAAGCCCTGGTGGTGTCACCTATCGTGAGGCGGACGGCGGCTACTTCGCCAAACGCGCACTCCGCCGGCACGCTGGCGTCTGGTCACTGTGGGCACTCGGGGTGGCCGCGGTCATCTCGGGCGAGTTCTCCGGTTGGAACCTCGGCCTGGACGCCGGCGGTTTCGGCGGGCTGCTCGTCGCGACGGTGATCATCGCGGTGATGTACTTCGGCCTTTGCTACAGCATCGCCGAGATGTCCCCGGCACAGCCACATACGGGTGGCGCCTACTCGTTCGCCCGATCGGCGATGGGTCCGTGGGGCGGGTTCATCACGGGTGTCGCCGAGAGCATCGAGTACATCGTCACTCCTGCGGTCATCGTCACTTTCATCGCACAGTACATGCAATCCATCGTCGATGACCTCTTCGGCGTACGTATCGCTCAGCCGATCTGGTGGCTCATCTTCTACGCTATCTTCCTTGTGCTCAACCTGGCCGGCATCGAGTTGGCGATGCGGTTCACGGTTGTGATCTGCCTGCTGGCCCTCGCGATCCTGGCGGTCTTCTGCATAGGGGCGTTGACCAAGTTCGATTTCACGGCAAATGCGCTCAACATCGTGCCTGAAACGGGCAACTCGACGTGGTATCCGTTCGGGCTAACCAAGGGCATCTTCCTCGCCATGCCCTTTGCCATCTGGTTCTTCCTGGCTATTGAAGAACTCCCGCTGGCCGCCGAGGAATCCCACGACCCCAAGCGTGACATTCCCCGAGGCACCATCTACGGGCTCCTGACTCTGATGGTTGCCGCGTTCCTGGTCCTCTTTCTTAACACCAGCATCGCACCAGGAGCGGAAGGCCTGCGTGCCTCCGGCGAGCCTCTGCTGGACGGCTTGAAGACCATATTCGGCAGCGGGACGTCAGCGTCTCTCCTGGGCCTGGTCGCCGTTGCGGGGCTTGTCGCCAGTTTCCACACGATCATCTTCGCCTACGGAAGAAACGTGTTCTCGCTGTCGCGTGCGGGCTACTACCCCCATTGGCTCTCGCTCACTCATGGCAAGCGAAAGACGCCCTATGTTGCTCTGCTCGGCGGCGGCGTTCTCGGCTATGGCCTGGCCTACCTGCTCTACGAGGCGGGCAACCGCAACTGGCTCGGCGGCAACCTCAGCGCAGCTCTGCTGTCCATGGCGGTCTTCGGGGCTGTGATCTCGTACTTCATGCAGATGCTGTCGTTCATCCTGCTCCGACGGAAGCTCCCGAACATCGCGCGTCCCTACCGCAGCCCGCTGGGAACGCTCGGTGCCGCCGTGGCAGGCGTCATCGCGTTGGCGTCGCTGGCGGCGTTGTTCGTCCGACCCGACTACCGGCCGGGTGTTTACGGCGTGGCCGCCTGGTTCATTCTCGCCATCGCCTACTTCGCCATCGCGGGCAGGCACAAGCTGATCCTGTCGCCCGAGGAGGAGTTCGCGTTGACTCGGGGAGAGCATGGCCACCCTGAGGTGGAAGGGTACGGGCAGACGCACGTCGCGGACGTGCTCGGTGGGCGACCGGATCAGCCGGAAGCGACGCCCTCAAGCCGGTAGTCGTCGGGGCGCCTTCTAGGCGGCGCTGGAGGAGGTTTCGGACACGACGAGGACCGCAGTGCCGTACGCGCACACCTCGTTCCACGAGGGCGTCACGCCACGGTGGTCAAAGCGCATTCCAATGATCGCGTTGGCACCACGGTCCTCGGCGGCCTCGACCATATGATTCACGGCCTCCTGGCGTATCTGCGCGAGCAGCCGCACCAGCTGGGGGTTCAGCCGGCCGTTCAGCGACTTGACACCCTCGACAAAGGGGTTGAACGACCGAGCGGTGACTCCAACCACTTCGCCGATCACGGCGCGTATTTCATAGCCCGAAATGCCCTCTGTCGTGACCACCAACATCTCAGCTCACCGTCTCCGGCGTGTCAGGCGCCAAGGGAAAACTAGCTGGGCTCCTCCGGCCGCGGATCGGATCGGACCGCGGAACAGCCGATCGGGTGACGCATACTCGGTGGCCGTTGGTGCGCCCGAACATGACGGACCCGGGTGGGGTCGATGGCCGGTCACGTCGAGAAGCGCTGATCCATACGGAATCGCGGCGATTCTACAGTGGATCGACCCGCTCGTGGGACCCGACGGCTCTGGTGGCCAGCACCCACCGCGCAATCGGGCCAGACCGCAGCCACGCCCGGTCGCCCGGTATTGGTCTTGCCCCACGGCGGCCGGCGGCCATCATGTCGGCCCGTTGGGATCATTGACCGCCCATCACCTGAGGGTTGACACTGCGCACACGCGCTCAACGGCGTGAGAGCGGGTGGTGGGAGATGGGCGCAGTTCTGGCGGTCGAGGAGGTGCTCGGTAGGGTCGCCATGTGGGCTGGCCGTCTCGTCAGCCACCGTCCAATTGCAGGGGGGCTAAGCCACCACATCTGGCGGGTCGACTGTGGGGGACGCTCGTTCGTGCTGCGGGTGCTCAACTCGGACCTCTGCGCGGCCGGGCTGGGCTTGCCGCCTGCGCAGGAGATCTCAAACACACTGCGCGCGGCCGAGTGTGGCGTCGGGGCCCGCGTCTTCGAGGTGTTGCCGGAAGTGCCGGCAATGGTGCTGGAGTACCTGCCCGGCCGGACCCTCGGTGCGGCTGATGTCCGCAGCCGCGACCTCGTGCCGGCCATCGCCGGCGCCGTGCGGCGCCTGCATGGGGGGCCGGCGTTCGCCAACCCGTTCTCCGTGCCGGCCAAGCTGCGCGAGCTGCTCGCCATCTGTCGCCGGCATGAGCTGCCCATTCCTGATGGGTACCTCGAGCGTTTATCCATCGTGGAGCGCATCGGCGACCAGCTCGAGGCCGACCGGGCCCGGCTCGTACCGTGCCACAACGACTTGCTCCCGGCGAATATGGTGCAGTCAGGCCGGGCTGTCCGCATCGTGGACTACCAGCTCTCCGGCATGAACGATCCGTGCTTCGAATTAGGTGACATCGCGGCCGAGTCGGATTACGACCCGGATCTGGTCCTGGCACTGGCGTCCGCGTACTTCGAGGCCGATCTGTCGGTCGCCCTCACTGCGCGTGTGCAGCTGAGCATCAGCCTGTCCCATGTGCTCTGGACGCTCTGGTTCTCCGTACACCACGGCCTGTTCCACCGGCCCGAGCTGGCCTTCGACTATTGGGCTGAGGCGCGCGCCAAATGGAGTCACGCCGTCCGTTGCCTCGATTCGCCGGAACTTGGCCGGCAGCTGGACCTGGCGGCTGGGCGTCTCCGACCCGCCCGGGGAGGCATCGCTTTCTCGTGACCTCGCTGGAGAAGTTGGACCGGTGTCGGTGTACACCTGGCTCACCGGCCCGGTCAGCGCGAGCGACGAGACGGTACTGCGCACGGAAACGGTGCATCCGGGGTAGCGTCGTCGGGGCCAGAGGTGGGCGCGCGGCAGGGCGCGCGCCCACCTCGCTACCGGGCCGGAAGGGGCGCAGATGCACCACGTGCCGGCGCCGCGAACCGTCCCGGGCGATCTTCATGGAACGCGTTCAGACCATTAGGGTGTCCCCGATGACCGCAGCCGGCGCGGAGGTACGCAGATGACCAGAGTTGACCCGTCGCTGACCCTCGAGGAATTGCGGCTGGGCATCGAGTCCGGGCACATCGACACCGTCGTCCTGGCCATTGTGGACATGCAGGGCCGCATGCAGGGCAAGCGCCTGCACGCCGACTTCTTCCTGGACGAGGTGATGCGGCACGGCACCGAGGGCTGCAACTACCTGCTCGCGGTCGACGTCGACATGAACACCGTCGGCGGGTACGCGATGTCGAGCTGGGACCGTGGGTATGGCGACTTCGCCATGGTGCCCGACCTGAGCACGCTGCGCCGGGTGCCCTGGCAGCCGGGTACCGCGCTGCTGCTGGCCGACCTGGCCTGGCTCGACGGCACGCCGGTGGTGGCGTCGCCCCGCCAGATCCTGCGCTTCCAGCTCGACCGGCTCGCCCGCCACGGTCTGTCCGCATACGCCGGCACCGAGCTGGAGTTCTGTGTCTACCGCGACACCTACGAGCACGCGTGGCAGCGCGGCTATCGCGACCTCTCGCCAGCCAATTTGTACAATGTGGACTATTCCTTGCTTGGAACGTCACGGGTCGAGCCCCTGCTGCGCCGCATCCGCACGGCCATGGCCGGCGCCGGGTTGCGCCCGGAGAGCGCCAAGGGCGAGTGCAACCTCGGCCAGCACGAGATCGCGTTCCGGTACGCGCCGGCGCTGACCACCGCTGACCACCACAGCGTCTACAAGCTCGGCGCCAAGGAGATCGCCGCGCAGGAGGGCATGTCGCTCACCTTCATGGCGAAACCGAACCAGCGGGAAGGAAACTCCTGCCACATCCACTTCTCGCTGCGCGCGGCCGACGGCAATCCGGTGATGGCCGGCGACGGCCGGGCCGGCATGTCACCGGCCGGGGAGCGGGTGCTGGCCGGCCTGCTGGCGTCAATGCGCGAGCTGACCCTGCTCTATGCGCCGAACATCAACTCCTACAAGCGCTACCAGCCGGGCACCTTCGCGCCGACCGCGGTGCGCTGGGGCGTGGACAACCGCACCTGTTCGCTCCGCCTGGTCGGGCACGGCCCGTCGCTGCGGGTGGAGAACCGGGTCCCCGGGGGCGACGTCAACCCGTACCTGGCGCTCGCCGGGATGATCGCCGGTGCGGTGCACGGCCTCGAGAACGACCTGCCGCTCGAGCCGGCGCTGGGCGGCAACGCCTACGTGGACGAGAGCGCGGCGCGGGTACCCAGGACCCTGCGCGACGCGCTGGCATTGTGGCGGGACAGTCCCCTGGCCCGCGCCGCATTCGGCACCGAGGTGGTGGACCACTACGCGAACATGGCCCAGATCGAGCTGGCGGCGTTTGACGCGGCGGTCACCGATTGGGAGATGTACCGGGGGTTCGAGCGGCTATGACCGCCCGCCGCGACGTGGTGAACCCCGCGACCGAGAACGTGGTGGCGAGCGTGCCGCAGGCCGACGCGGCCGAGGCGGACGCGGCGATCGAGGCGGCCGGGCGGGCGTTTGAGCCGTGGCGACGGCTGCCGCCGGCCGAGCGCGGTGAGCTGCTGCGGCGGTTCGCCTCCCTTGTGGACAGCCACATCGAGGAGCTGGCCGGACTGGAGGTGCGCAACAGCGGGCACACCGTCGCCAACGCGCGGTGGGAGGCGACCAACGTCCGCAACGTGCTCACCTACTACTCGGCCGCCCCGGAGCGGCTCACCGGTCGGCAGATCCCGGTTCCGGGCGGGCTCGACGTCACGTTCCACGAACCGCTCGGGGTAGTGGGCGTGATCGTGCCGTGGAACTTCCCGATGCCGATCGCCGGGTGGGGGTTCGCGCCCGCACTCGCGGCCGGCAACACGGTCGTGCTCAAGCCGGCCGAGCTGACCCCGCTGACCGCCATCCGCCTGGGCGAGCTGGGCGTCGAAGCCGGCCTGAGCGAGGGCGTCTTCACCGTGATTCCCGGTAAGGGCAGTGTCGTCGGCGAGCGCTTCGTGGCCCACCCGGCGGTTCGCAAGATCTGCTTCACCGGTTCGACCGAGGTGGGTCAACGCATCATGCGGGGCTGTGCCGACCGGGTGAAGCGGCTAACCCTCGAGCTCGGCGGGAAGAGTGCGAACATCGTCTTCGCCGACGCCGACCTCCCGCGGGCCGCCGCCAGCGCTCCCTACGCCGTCTTCGACAACGCCGGCCAGGACTGTTGCGCCCGCACGCGACTGCTGGTCGAGCGCCCGGCGTACGAGCGATTCCTGGAGCTGCTCGAGCCGGCGGTGAAGGCGTTGCGGGTCGAAGATCCGGCGCTGGACACCGCGGAGATGGGTCCGCTGATCTCTGCCGGCCAGCGAGAGGCCGTCGACGGCTATGTCGACGGCGCCGAGGTTGCGTTCCGCGGCACCGCCCCGGCCGGCCCGGGGTTCTGGTACCCGCCGACGGTGCTGCTCGCCCGTACCGGCGAGGAGCGGCACTGGCGGGAAGAGATCTTCGGTCCGGTCGTCTCGGTGCTGCCTTTCGACGACGAGCAGGACGCGGTCCGGTTGGCGAACGACTCCGAGTACGGCCTGTCGGGCTCGATCTGGACGCGCGATCTGGGTCGCGCGATCCGGGTGGCCCGCGCTGTGGAGTCGGGCAACCTCAGCGTGAACTCCCATTCGTCGGTGCGCTACTGGACTCCGTTCGGCGGGATGAAACAGTCCGGCCTCGGGCGGGAGCTGGGCCCGGACGCGCTCGCCTCGTTCACCGACGTGAAGAACGTCTTCTTCAGCACCGAGTAGAGCGACAGATTGGCACCGAAGGAGGCGCGCGTGGAGGGTCGGTTGGCGGGACGGGTCGCGGTCATCACCGGGGCCGGCAGCGGCATCGGCCGGGCCACAGCGCGGCGCTTCGGTGCGGAGGGCGCCCGGGTGGTTGCGGTCGACCTCGACGAGGCGAGCGGCATGGCCGCGGCGGATGAGGTTGGCGGCGCCTTCGTCGCCTGCGACGTGTCCTCGGAGCCGGCGGTGGCCGAGCTCTTCGACAGCGTGGCCACCACCTACGGACGCCTGGACATCGCGTTCAACAACGCCGGGATCTCGCCGGCCGACGATGACTCGATCCTCACGACCGGGCTGGATGCCTGGGAGCGCGTGCAGCGGGTGAACCTCACGTCGGTCTACCTGTGTTGCAAGTACGCGATTCCGCACATGCGTCGCCAGGGTAAAGGATCGATCATCAACACGGCGAGCTTCGTCGCGCTGATGGGCGCCGCGACGTCGCAGATCTCGTACACCGCGAGCAAGGGCGGCGTACTCGCGATGACCCGCGAGCTCGGCGTGCAGTTCGCCCGGGAGGGCATCCGGGTCAACGCCCTCTGCCCGGGCCCGGTCGCCACTGCGTTGCTGATGGAGCTGTTCGCCAAGGATCCCGAGCGGGCGGCCCGCCGCCTGGTGCACATCCCGATGGGCCGCTTCGCCGAGCCGGCGGAGATCGCGGCGACGGTCGCGTTCCTCGCCAGCGACGACGCCTCGTTCATCACCGCGTCCTCCTTCGTGGTCGATGGCGGGCTGACCGGCGCCTACGTCACGCCGATGTGAGTCTCGCCGGATGTCGATCCGGGCTCTGCTCGTTCGACGGGTGTTCAGGACACCGACGAAGGAGGAGCCATGTCAGACATCACGTACCCGGGCGACGCCGGCGCCACCACCTACCTGCTCACCGTCCGCGGGGTGGCCGCGACCACCGGCGGCACCGAAGGGCGCAGCCTGCACAACCGCACCGCCGGCGCCGAGGCGGGTGTGGCCGCGGCCCGGGCGTTGGGCGACCTGAGCCACAACGTCTACTCCGGCCTCACCGACCACAACGCGGGTGAGCTGCTGTTCCTGGACTTCTGGAACAGCCTCTCCGGCATGGCCCAGTTCTTCGCCGACCCGCAGGTGCAGGCGGGCGGCAACCTGCTGTTCACCAAGCGGGAGGCGCCGGTCTGGGCGCCCGCCCGGGACTTCGGCTCGTTCCACCTGGCCACGCCGTCCGGTCGCAGCGTGGCCGCGGTCGGGCTGCTGCGCTCGGCGGTGACCACAGTGGAGGACGCCGCCCGTGCGTTCCGGGCTTACGCGGCGGTCACCATCAACCGTGCGCGACGGCATGGACTCGTCTCGCACAGCCTCTGGGTGCGGGTGCCCGACCCGGGCCAGCCGCCGGTCGCCGAGGTCCTCGGCGTCGACACCTGGCTCGACGCCGATGACATGGCGCACCACTACGATCAGAACATCGGCTACGACGAGCTCGGCCCGGTCCTCGTCGGGACCCCCGACACCTCCGTGTGGCGGGCCGGACAGGGCGACTGGGTCGAGTGGTAACCGTCGCTCCGTGACTGAGCATGAGCCGTGCTCCACAGTGGAGTCGCCGGGCGCGGGTCGGGGACCGGGTTGCAGCGCAGGACCCGGTCGCCCGGCCCGACCCGGTTCGGATACGCTGGAGCGGCTAGTGCGCCGGGCCGGAGGAGGTGGGGCTCGTGGGTCGTCCGTTGATCGGACTCACCACCTACGCCGAGCCGCAGCGGTTCACCCGTGGCGAGCTGCCGGCGGTCGGCCTGCCCGCGGCGTACGTGCAGGCGGTGAACACCAGCGGCGGACGCGCGGTGCTCCTTCCCTCCGACGATCCGGGAGCGGACCTGATCGGCCACCTCGACGGACTGGTCCTCTGTGGAGGATCCGACCTGGATCCGGCGTACTACGGCGAGCCGCCGCACGAGTCGGTGGTGGTGCGCCAGAGTCGCGACCGGGCCGAGATGCTCTTCCTGCGGGCAGCGCTCGCCCGTGACCTGCCCGTCCTCGGCGTCTGCCGGGGCCTGCAGCTGATGGCGGTCGAGTACGGCGGGCGGCTGCACCAGCACCTGCCCGCCGTGCTCGGTACCGATCTGCACCGGCCAGTCACCGAACCCGGCTACGGCGGCCACGACGTACGAATCGAGCGCGGCTCGCTGGCGGAGCGGATCCTCGGCGATCGGGTGAGCGTGAACTCCTTCCACCATCAGGGCATCGCCGACTCCGGTCGCCTGGTACCGACCGGGTGGTCGGTCGAGGATGGGTTGATCGAGGTGGCCGAGGACCCGGAGCACACGTTCGTCTTCGGCGTGCAGTGGCATCCGGAGGACTCGACCGACCACCGGATGTTCGCCGCGCTGGTCGAGGCGGCCGATGCGGCGCTGTCGGCGGCTCACCGCAGCTGACGCCACCACCCCCGCGGCTCATGGTGACATCCGCGCGACCGGCCCGGCCCGCCCGCTAGGCTCGGGCCCATGAGCAGCGAGCGCACCCGCGCACCACGAGCCGCGCTGGCCCCCGGCCGGCTCTCGCCGAGCCGCGACGTGCCCGCCCCGATCGCGCGGCCGGAGTACGTGGGAAAGAAGGCCCCGACCCGATCGAACCGCACCGTCCAGACGCCGGAGATCATCGACCGGATGCGGGTCGCCGGGCGCCTCGCCGCCCAGGCCGTCGTCCTCGCCGGCGAGCATTGCAAGCCGGGCGTGAGCACCGACGAGGTCGACCGGGTGGTGCACGAGTTCCTCTGTGACCACGGCGCCTACCCGTCCACGCTCGGGTACAAGGGTTTCCCGAAGTCGTGCTGCACAAGCCTCAACGAGGTCATCTGTCATGGCATCCCCGACTCCACCGTGATCGAGGACGGCGACATCGTGAACGTGGACGTCACCGCGTACCTTCACGGCGTGCATGGGGACACCAACCAGACGTTCTGTGTCGGCGAGGTGTCGCCAGAAGCGCGGCAACTGGTCGAGCGCACCCGTGCGGCGACCATGCGCGGCATCGCCGCGGTCGCGCCCGGCCGCCAGATCAACGTCATCGGTCGGGTCATCGAGGCCTACGCGAAACGCTTCGGGTACGGCGTGGTGCGTGACTTCGGCGGCCACGGTATCGGCGAGTCGTTCCACTCCGGCCTGTTCATTCCGCACTACGACAACCCGGGCCTGTCGGTGTTGATGGAGCCGGGCATGACCTTCACCGTGGAACCGATGATCACCCTCGGCACCCACCAGCACGACCTGTGGAGCGACGGCTGGACGGTGGTCACCAAGGACCGGCGGTGGACGGCGCAGTTCGAGCACACGCTCGCGGTCACCGAGACCGGCTACGAGATCCTCACGCTGCCATGAGAAGTCGGATCCGGCCGGACCACCACGCCGACGTGTCCGGGGGCTGGCTACGCGCCGCTGTCTTCGGCGCCATGGACGGGCTGGTCTCCAACATCGGCCTGATCGCCGGCGTCGGCGGCGGTGGCGTCGGGCCGCGGGCCATCGTGATCACCGGAACCGCCGGCCTGGTGGCCGGCGCGGTGTCGATGGCGCTGGGGGAGTACACCTCGGTGCGCACCCAGAGCGAACAGGTCGCGGCCGAGGTCGAGAAGGAGCGCCGCGAGCTCGAGCGCAATCCGGCGATGGA
This sequence comes from uncultured Actinomycetota bacterium, assembly GCA_963753485.1. Classification (GTDB taxonomy): domain Bacteria; phylum Actinomycetota; class Actinomycetes; order Mycobacteriales; family Micromonosporaceae; genus CAWDLX01. The sequence goes on from CAVWCL010000005.1 coordinate 39,071, forward strand.
GACCGAGGAGCTGGCCCAGACCTGGATCCGGCGCGGGCTGCCGGCCGACCTCGCCCGCGAAGTCGCCGCGGTTGTGCACACCAACCCGTCCGAGGCCCTGCGCCTGCACGCCCGGGAAGAGCTCGGCGTCGACCCGGACGAGCAGCCCAGCCCATGGACCGCGGCGATCTCGTCCTTCCTCTGCTTCGCCGTCGGGGCGCTCATCCCGCTGATGCCCTACGTCCTCGGTGCCACCGTGCTCTGGCCGTCCCTGCTCGCCGGCGGCGTCGGCCTGTTCGCCGCCGGCGCCCTGGTGGCCCGGTTCACCGGCCGGGCGTGGTGGGCGTCGGGCCTGCGCCAGCTCGCCCTCGGTGGGCTGGCCGCCGGGGTCACCTACCTCATCGGCCGCCTCATCGGCGGTGGCGCGGTCTGAGCGGCGTACCTCAGCCGCCGAGCAGGTCGTCGATGTCACCGTCGACCGGTCGGCCGCGCCGGGCCAGCAGCTCCGCCTGCGCCGCGAGCCGCTCGTCGAGCTCGTAGACGTGGGCCGAGGCCACCCCGACGCGCTTCACCGCGTCGGCGCCGTCGCGGAAGTAGGTCCGGGTGAGCAGCCCGTCGACGACGGCCACGCCCAGGCGGGCCTCGCCGAGCACGAGCATCGCCGAGTCGGTCTCGAACCATTCGGCCAGTCGGCGGGCCGTGGCCTGCGCGGTGCGCGCCCGACACCACGCCTCTCGGGCCAGGGACGCGAAGACGTGCGGCTCGGTGCCGGCCAGCCGGGCCAGGTGGGTGTCGCGCAGCCGCGGCAACCAGGCGTCCGGGTCGTGCAGCGGTCTGGTGGCGAGGTAGCGATCGGCGACCAGCGGCCACGAGGTGGTCAGCGTCGCCGCGTGGCGCAGGTACTCCTCGGCCGGCACCACACTGAGGTCGACGATGACCCCGTCAATGCGGCGGGTGCCGGCGGGCGGCCCGGCACCGGCATGGCGGGTAACCACGACCAGTTCCACGTCGCTCGCGTCGGTGTCGTCACCGTGGGCCAATGACCCGTGTACGCCGACCGCCTGCAGGTCCATGCCGTACCGGGTGCGCAGCGCGAACGTGATCTGCTCGGCGACCGCCCAGCGCAGGCTGCCGCCTGCGGGCGAAGGGTGGTCGGCCGGCACCAGGCCATTCTGGCCTTTCCGCGAACCGCGGCTCCGCTCCGCCCGCCGCTACAGTGGGTGTGTGACCGCCGACGTACTTCTCTCCGCGGAGGCGGCATTGTGACCGCCGACGTACTTCTCTCCGCGGAGGCGGCATTGTGACCGCCGACGTACTTCTCTCCGCGGAGGCGGCATTGTGACCGCCGACGTACTTCTCTCCGCGGAGGCGGCATTGTGACCGCCGACGTACTTCTCTCCGCGGAGGCGGCGTCATGACCGTAGATGCGGTGATCTTCGACTGGGGCGGCACGCTGACGCCCTGGAAGGCGCTGGACGGCCGGTCCTGGTGGCGCATCGCCGGCGAGCTGGCCGCGGCCGGCGTGATCCCGGCCGATGAGGTTGAAGCCACCGGCGCGCGGTTGTGGCAGGCCGAAGAGGAGCTGTGGCGGCGGGCTCGCGAGGAGCACCGCAGTGGCACCCTGGCCGAGGTGCTGGCCGCCGCCGGACTCACACCGGACGAGGCCTTCTACGCCATCCACGACGCCGAGTACGAGTGGGCGACCTATCTCGATCCGGAGGCGCCGGAACTGTTCGCCGGGCTGCGTGAGCGCGGCATCCGGGTCGGTGTGCTCTCCAATACCGCCTGGACGCGGGCTCAGCACGAGCGCATCTTCGCCCGTGACGGCGTGGACCACCTCCTCGATGGTGCCGTCTACACCTCTGAGATCGCGTGGACCAAGCCGCATCCGGAGGCCTTCCTGGCCGCGATGCGCGCGGTCGGGGCGAGTGATCCGAGCCGGTGCGTGTTCGTGGGTGACCGCCCGTTCGACGACATCTTCGGCGCGCGCCAGGTCGGCATGCGGGCGGTTCTGGTGCCGCACAGCGATATTCCGGCTGTCCAGCGTGGACATACGCAGGGCGAGCCGGACGCCGTCGTCCGGCGGCTGGGCGACCTGCTCGGTGTCGTGGATGGTTGGCGAGCCGGGCAGCGCTTCGCTACCGGCGCTCCAGCCTGAAGATGCGCAGCCGGCGCTGCGGCGCCCGGCGCTCGTAGGCGGTGTACGCCGGCCAGGTCCGCAGCAGCAGCTGGCGCAGCCGGGTCCGCTCGGTGCCGGTGACCAGACGGGCGCGGACCGGGATCCGCTCACCCCTCAGTGTCACCGTGGCCTCCGGCGTCGCCAGCAGGTTGCCCGACCACGCCGGGTGGTGCGCCTGGCCCCAGTTGGAGCCGATGACCACGAACGCGTCGCCATCGGCCGCGTAGAGCAGCGGATTCGAGCGCGGCTGACCGGTGCGCCGGCCGGTCGTCGTGATCAGCAGTGACGGCAGATCGCGTTGGCCCAGGGCGACCAGCCGGCCCTTGCTCCACCTGCCGAGCAGGCGGTCCATGGGCACGTACGCGCGGCCAACCAAAGCGAACCAGGTCCGGCCGCCGTAGCGGCGAGCCAGCGTGGAGAGGACGGACACGCCGACAGTCTCCTCCGCCGCCCTTCCCCCGTCGATCTAGGGCTCACGCATGCCAACAGAGATCGAACCATGTGCATACGCCCTAGATCGACGGGGAAGGGTCGGGGGGTCAGGCCTGGGTGCCGGGGAAGGTGACGGTGGCCGGGCTGACACCGCCGGTGCGGCGCCACCGGGTGGCCCAGACGGCGCAGTCCACCAGGGCGTTCACAGCGATCTTGCGATCCGCGCCCGAGGTGGCCGCGAGTGCCGCGTGCCACGCGTGGGCACAGCCGTCCTCCAGGGTCACCGCGAGGCGGATCGCGGATGCCCGGTCGATGACCGGGAACGGCAGCGCGTACGCCGGGGCGGACGTGGGCGGGGTCGCGGTCGCCGCCACCATGCGGGTCTCCACCGCGTCGCGGCGCGCGCGGTGGGCGGCCTCCGCGGACCGGGCCAGGTCCTGGCCGGCCTTGTCCAGGTGCGCGCCGACGACGCCGTACCCGAAGATCGCGGCGTGCTCGGCCGCGAGGGCGGTGCCGAGGGCGTCAGTGCTCGCACTCATGGCCTCACCGGGTCTACCTTTCGTTCGCGCTGCGGTGCTCGCACCCGCTCGCTCCTCGCGCTCACCGGGCCAGCCTTTCGTTCGCGCTGCGGTGCTCGCACCCGCTCGCTCCTCGCGCTCACCGGGCCAGCCTTTCGTTCGCGCTGCGGTGCTCGCACCCGCTCGCTCCTCGCGCTCACACCAACACCTCCAGGTGACTGGCTCGGGCGGCCGCGATCGACCCGAGCAGCGGCGCCAGGCGGGCGCTGGCAGCGATGCAGGCCGCGGTCGCCGCATCGCGGCCGGACTTCTCGGCCGCCGTCAACGCCGGCATGGCGGCCTCGGGCGAGGTGGGCGGCGCCGCGCTGTCGGCCGCGATCGGCACCGGCGTGGCGAGCGCGTCGGCGAGTGCCTGGGCGTGCGCCCGGTGCGCATCGCGCAGCGGAGTCAGCTGAGCGGCGAAGTCCGGCAGAGCCGTGATGGTGACGTCGTAGAGATGACCGAGCGCGACGGTGCCGGCCAGGAACCCATCCAGACCGTGATCCTGGTCGGCTGCGTCCGGGGTCGACCCGAACAGGTCGCAGCCGGTGAGGGCGGCCGGCGCGACCAGGCCGAGACCGACCATGGCCAGCGCGCCGCGCAGGAACGCCCGCCTGCTGGTCACCGCCGGATCCGAGCTGGGCACGCGGTCATCCTGCCAGGTCGGCGCCGGCGGCCGGCAGCGGCTCGGCGGCTGCCCGGCATGTCGCGGTATGGGTGGGCGCGCCGTGCGTGTCGGGATCGTGGCGCAGGCGATGACCCGTGACCGCGCGTTACGCTTCGGTCATCCACCACGATCGTGAGGGGCGGGCCCGTATCCAGCGGATGTGACGGACGTCACCCTTCGCTGTGTCGGCCCGGTCGGGGCGGTCCGACTGAATACGGCGACCCACCGGGAGGTAGGGCATGGCGCGACGGGAGCGGGGGGCAGCCTCTCGGGCGGCCGGGGCCCGGCCGGCGCCCCGAGTTGCTGACCTCCCGGGTCCGTCGCCGGCGCTGCTGCGGGCCCGGGCCCACAGTGTGGCCGAGCCGGTCGTGGCCGCCGCCGGGCTGGACCTGGATGAGCTGACCGTGACCCGGGCCGGTCGCCGATTCGTGGTGCGGGTGGTCGTCGACGCCGACGGCGGGGTTGACCACAACGACCTGAGCCAGGTGGCGCAGGAGCTCTCGGCCGCGCTCGACGCGGCCGAGTCCAACGGGCAGGACCTGGGCCCCGACCCCTACACGCTGGAGGTCAGCTCTCCCGGTGTGGATCGGCCGCTGACCCGACCGGCACACTGGCGGCGCAACGTGGGCCGGCTGGTCTCGGTCCGCGCGGCCGGGCGGGCACTGACCGCCCGGGTGGCCACGGTCGACGACACCGGGGTTACCTTCGAGGGCGGTTCGAGCCTGGCGTTCGCAGATTTAGGCCCCGGCCACGTCCAAGTGGAGTTCACCCGGCTGGCCGAGCTCTCGGAGGACGGGGCTGACGAAGGGCTACCAACCGACGGTGACTCTCCCGACGACGGCGACCTCGGCGGCCCGGCCGAGGTGGCGGCGACCGGCGGCGCCGACCACACAGAGGAGGTCCGGGGGTGAACATCGACCTTGCCGCGCTCCGTGCGCTGGCACAGGAACGGGAGATCCCGGTCGAGACGATCCTCGCCGCCATCGAGACCGCGCTGCTGACCGCGTACCGGCATACCGAGGGCTCGCAGCCGCACGCCCGCGTCGAGATCGATCGGAGGACCGGGGTCGCCACCGTATTTGCGCAGGAGCTGGACGAGGCCGGCGCCCCGGTACGGGAATGGGACGACACCCCGCACGACTTCGGTCGGATCGCGGCAATGACCGCCAAGCAGGTGATCCTGCAACGGCTGCGGGAGGCGACCGACGAGGTCCACTACGGCGAATATGTCGGCCGCGACGGCGATCTGGTGACCGGGGTGGTCCAGGCCCACGAGGGCCGCTCGGAAAAGGGGATCGTCAGTGTCGACCTCGGCAAGCTGGAGGCGATGCTGCCCGCCTCCGAGCAGGTTCCCGGCGAGGTGTACGGGCACGGGCAGCGAATCAAGTGTGTCGTGGTGCATGTGGCCAAGACCTTCCGCGGGCCTCAGGTCACGTTGTCCCGCTCGCATCCCAGTCTGGTGAAGAAGCTCTTCGCCCTTGAGGTCCCCGAGATAGCCGACGGCACCGTGGAGATCGCCGCGATCGCGCGTGAGGCCGGCCACCGTACCAAGATCGCCGTACGGTCGACCTCGCCCGGGGTCAACGCCAAGGGCGCCTGCATCGGCCCGATGGGCGCCCGGGTGCGGGCGGTCATGAGCGAGCTGCACGGCGAGAAGATCGACATCATCGACTGGTCGGACGAGCCCGCCAACTTCGTCGGCAACGCGCTCTCACCGGCTAAGGCGTTGCGGGTCGAGGTGGTCGATCTGGCCAGCCGGGCGGCCCGGGTCACCGTGCCGGACTTCCAGCTGTCCCTGGCGATCGGGCGGGAAGGGCAGAATGCCCGCCTGGCCGCCCGGCTGACCGGCTGGCGCATCGATATCCACCCGGATACGGAGCCGGCCGAGACCGGCGCCGGCGAGGCTGGTCGGACCGAGGCCGGTCGGACCGCGGCCGGGCGCACCGGGTCTGGTGCGGCCGAGGCCAGCGGCGCCGGAGTCGACGATGCAGCCGGTATTGACGATGCTGCCGGCGCCGAACCGGCCGACGGCGCCAGTCCTGGTGCCATCGGCCACTCCGGATTGCCCGAGCGCACCCCGGCGCCCTGACGCGCGCCCGGGCGGGGCCGCGGCGGGCGAAGCTGCGGTAGGCCGGCGATGCTGCGGTGGGCCGGCGGGGCCGGCGATGCTGTGGTTGGCCGGCGGGGCCGGCGATGCTGTGGTTGGCCGGCGGGGCCGGCGCAGCCAGCAGGGCGCAATCGGTCCTGCCCGCCCGAGGCGTTTGTCCCGCGCGCAGGGTAGACTTCCTCAGTGGTACGTCGCGCGTCCCCGGTGCGCACCTGTGTGGGTTGCCGGAGCCGCGCACCATCCTCCGAGTTGCTAAGGGTCGTTGCGGTCGACTCTGTCACGGTCGGGTCGGGCGCGGAGTCGCCCCGCCGGGATGCCGGCGAGGCAGTCCGCGTCGATGCCGATCCGGGGCGGCGGCGACCGGGTCGGGGAGCGCACATCCATCCCGATCCCACATGTCTCGCACAGGCGGTGCGACGTCGGGCCTTCGGCCGGGCGTTGCGGATTACCGGGGTCCTCGACACCGGACCGCTCGACGAGTATGTCGCTGGCCTTCCGCTGTAGCCTGAGGGCTCGGATTGACCGATGGTGGGTTTTCCCACCCCGGACACGCAAGGTGGGACGATCACAATGAGCACACGATGAAGTCGCTGACATGATCAGGCTTCAAGTGCCCAAGTGAGGTCGTGCGGGGGAAGCCGCCGGCCTCGGGATGAGGAGTGCAGTGGCAGGCAAGCCCCGGGTACACGAGCTGGCGAAGGAGCTCGGCGTCGAAAGCAAGATCGTGCTCGCCAAGTTGCAGGAGATGGGCGAGTACGTGAAGTCCGCGTCGAGCACGATCGAGGCGCCCGTCGCCCGCCGGCTCCGCGCGACGATGGAAGCAGCCGGCGCGAGCGCGCCGCCGGCCGCCCCGGCGGCCCCGGCGGCGGACGGCGCCTTCCGGCCCGCGCCGCCGAAGAAGACCCCGGCGAAGAAGGCCCCGGCGACCCCACCGGTGGCCCAGCCGATCAGCGCCCACGACATTGAGGTAGCCGCCGCCGAGGTGCGGGCCGCGCAGCTGAAGGCCGAGCAGGAGGCCGCCGTGCGGGCCGCGCAGGAGCGTGGCGGCGCGGCGAGTCCGCGGCCGACCGCGCCGCGGCCGGCCCCGACCACCGGGCCCGTGGATGGCCTGCGACCCGGAACGCCGGCCGGTCCACGCCCGGTGGGCCCGACCGCCCGGCCACCGCGGGCCGGCGGTAACAACCCGTTCGGCATCAGCCAGGGCTCCCGTCCGAACCCGACCGGGATGCCCCGACCCAACCCAGCCTCCATGCCGCCGCGGCCCAACCCGGCCTCGCTCGGCCCGCGCCCCAACCCATCCCAGATGCCGACCCAGCGCCCCGGTCGCCCGGGTGAGCGTCCCGGCCGGCCGATGGGCCCGGGCGCGCCGGGCGGCTTCCGCGGTGGCCCGGCCGCCGGTCCCGGTACGGGCCGGCCGGGTGGTCCCGCCGGTACCGCCTACCGTGGCGGGCCAGCGGGCCCGGGCGGCGCGCCCGGCACCGGCTATCGGGGCGGACCGGGTGCCGGCGGCACCGGGTTCCGGCCCGGCGGCGGCGGGTACCGCGGTGGTCCCGGCGGACAGGTCGGCGGGCCCGGAGCCGGTGGCGCCGGCGCCGGCCGTCCCGGCGGTGGGCCCGGCGGGCGGGGTCGCCCCGGCGGTGCCGGCGGCGCCTTCGGCCGCGGCGGCGGCAAACCCAAGGGCCGCAAGTCCAAGCGCCAGAAGCGCCAGGAGTTCGACAACCTCTCCGCGCCGACGATGAGCTCGGGAGCTCCGCGGGGCCAAGGTCAGGTTGTCCGGCTGCCGCGGGGCGCGTCGCTCTCCGACTTCGCGGACAAGATCAGCGCGAACCCTGGCTCGCTGGTCCAGGAGATGTTCAACCTGGGCGAGATGGTGACCGCGACCCAGTCGTGCACCGACGAGACGCTGCTGCTGCTCGGCGAGCACCTCGGCTTCGAGGTACAGATCGTCAGCCCCGAGGAGGAGGACCGCGAGCTGCTGGCCCGGTTCGACATCGATCTGGACGAGGACATCGACGAGGATCGGCTGGTCACCCGGGCACCGATCGTGACCGTCATGGGCCATGTCGACCACGGCAAGACGAAGCTGCTCGATGCGATCCGCCAGACCAACATGGTCGCCGACGAGGCCGGCGGCATCACCCAGCACATCGGCGCCTACCAGGTCCACATCCAGCACGAAGGCGTGGACCGGGCGGTCACATTCATCGACACCCCGGGTCACGAGGCGTTCACCGCCATGCGCGCCCGCGGTGCTCAGGCCACCGACATCGTGGTCCTGGTGGTCGCGGCCGATGACGGTGTCATGCCTCAGACGATCGAGGCGCTCAACCACGCCAAAGCGGCCGAGGTGCCGATCGTGGTCGCCGTCAACAAGATCGATAAGGAGGACGCCAACCCGGCCAAGGTGCGCCAGCAGCTCACCGAGTACGGGCTGGTGGCCGAGGAGTACGGCGGCGACACCCTCTTCATCGACATCTCGGCGAAGAGCCGGCTCAATATCGACGGGCTGCTCGAAGGTGTGCTGTTGACCGCCGACGCCGCGCTCGATCTCCGGGCGCCGGTCGACGGGCCGGCTCAGGGCATCGCGATCGAGGCGCACCTGGACCGCGGCCGCGGCCCGGTGGCGACCGTACTGGTCAACCGGGGCACGCTCGCGGTCGGCGATTCGATCGTCTCCGGCGACGCGCACGGTCGGGTCCGGGCCATGCTGGACGAGTACGGCAAGCCGGTGCCCACCGCCGGACCAGCCCGCCCGGTGCAGGTCCTTGGCCTGACCGCGGTTCCAGACGCCGGCGACACGTTCCTTGCTGTCGGCGAGGACCGCATCGCCCGGCAGATCGCCGAACAGCGCCAGGCCCGCGAACGGGCGGCTCAGATCGCCAACCGCGGTGGCCGGGTCACCCTGGAGAACCTGCTCGAGCGGATCAAGGAAGGCGAGCGCACCACACTCACCCTCATCCTCAAGGGCGACGTCTCCGGCTCGGTCGAGGCACTCGAGGACGCCCTCGTCAAGATCGATGTATCCGACGAGGTCAGCCTCAAGATCATCCACCGTGGGGTCGGCGGTGTCACCCAGGACGACGTCAACCTGGCCAAGGCGTCCGACGCCATCATCATCGGCTTCAACGTCCGGGCCGAGGGCAAGGTGCGCGACTACGCCGACCGCGAGGGTGTCGAGATCCGGTACTACACGGTGATCTACCAGGCGATCGAAGAGGTCGAGTCGGCCCTCAAGGGGATGCTCAAGCCGGAGTTCGAAGAGGTCGAGCTCGGCAGCGCGGAGGTCCGCGAGGTCTTCCGCTCGTCCAAGCTGGGCAACATCCCGGGCTGCATCGTGCGTTCGGGGGTCATCCGGCGAAACGCCAAGGCCCGGCTGCTGCGCGACGGCGCCGTGGTTGCCGAGAACCTCTCCATCACCTCGCTGCGCCGGTTCAAGGACGACGCGACCGAGGTCCGGGAGGGCTTCGAGTGCGGCCTGACCCTGGGCAACTACAACGACATCAAGGTCGGGGACGTGATCGAGACCTTCGAGATGCGCGAGAAGCCCCGGGCCTGACCCACCCGCCTCGCGTGCCCCGTCCACTTGTTAGGAAGGGCACCTTGTTATCGCCTAGGCGATAACAAGGTGCCCTTCCTAACTCTCGCCCCCAGTGCCGGCGCCGCCAGTGCCGGCGCCGCCAGTGCCCTCGCCGCCGCCACCAGCGCGAGCGCTGCCGGTGTGCGGTCGGCGGGCGACCAGGATGTCCCGGACGATGCCCTGGTCGACCCGGTGCTCGAAGCACCGGTACGGGCCGTCGTCCAGCACCTCAAGGCCCGCACCGGCGAGTACCTCGACCGCGGCCGGGCGCTTGGCCACCAGCGTGTTCCACGCGATCCCCATGGCCGCGCCGGGGCGCAGCAGGGCCGCCCACACCGGAGCTGCCTGGCCCAGCAGGTCGAGGGGGCTGCGCCGGAGCCCGGTCGCCGGCGTGCGACTGCCGTGCTGCACCCCGTACGGTGCGTCGGTCACCACCGCGTCGAAGCTCGCCGGCGCGAAGAAGTCCAGCGCGGCGGTGGTGTCGGCCTGGACGACGTCCACGGAGATGACGTCGCCGGCCCGGTGGCGCTGAGTCGACGCCGCCAGCGTCACCCGCAGCCGCTTGCCGACCACGCGCCGCTCCCGCCGCACCGGCCCGAACTGCAGCTGATGCTTGAGGCGCTTGCGTTGCAGGTAGGTGCGCAGGTAGCCGGCGTAGGCCTCGACGTCCTTGCCGTCGAGGTCCAGTCCGGCCGCGTCGTAGCCGTAGGTCAGGGCCTGGTTGAGTGTGGTGCCCCGGCCGCACAACGGATCCAGCACCCGCAGCCGCCGGGTGAGCATGTCGGCGGCGGCGGCGCCGGCGAGCAGGGTGACGTTGAGCAGCAGCTTGGTGAACTGTTCGTTGGTCTTACCCGGGTACTTGGGGATGGTGACCAGGTCGTCGTCGAACTGGTCCAACGGGGTGAGCGCGACCGGGTACAGACCGCCGGAGACCATCTCGAAGAGCGCGTACGCCGCCGAGAGGTTGGCCAGGTAGGCAAGGTCCGCCTCGTTGAGGTCGGCGGTGAAGGTCAGGTACGGCACCCCGGCGATCTCGGTCGCCGCTGCGGCGTGCATCCGTTGGCCCAGGACGCAACGGTTGAAGACCTCGAGCTCGGCCAGGGTGAGCTCGACCGCGGCGCCGGTGTACACCCGGTTCGCCGACGGCAGGAGCAGCAGCGCGTACCGGCCCATCGCGGCCAGCGTGGCATACCGCCGACGACCGGAGACACGACGGGTGACGGTTGGCGCCCGCGTAGCCGCGCACCGTAGTCTTGCCCATCGTGTACGTGGGCACTGTGGTGTTTGACCTGCTGTTGCCGGGAGACTCCCGGTCGCTGAAGGTGAAGCGTTCATATGTGCGGCCGATCGTGGCGGCGTTGCGCCGCTTCGAGGTGGCCGCCGCGGAGGTCGGCCTGATGGACGTGCACGGGCGCGCCGAGATCGGGGTCGCGGTGGTCGCGCCCGACGCCGCCCACGTCGCGCAGGTGCTGGATTCGTGCGAGCGCCTGGTCGTCGAGCGGCCCGAGGTGGAGTTCCTCTCGGCCCGCCGCCGGCTCTACGGACGCGACGACTGAGCGACCGGGTGGCCCGCCGGCGGACCGGCGCGGGGATGGTGTCTCGGCGCGGCCGGACACCGGGCCCGGGAGTAGTGTCAAAGGGTCGGGCTGCCCCTCGTCACACTCGCGGAGGTGGAGGAAATGACAGATCCGGCCAAGGTGCGCCGGCACGCCGAGCGCATCCGGGAACTTGTCGCGGAGGTCGTGCGAACCCAGATCAAGGATCCCCGCCTCGGTATGATCACGATTACCGACTCCCGCATCACGCCCGACCTGCGCGACGCGACCGTGTTCTACACGGTGCTGGGCGACATGGCCGAGCAGGCCGCCACCGCGGCCGCGCTGGACAGCGCCAAGGGCCTGATGCGCAGCACCGTTGGCAAGGCCCTCGGGCTCAAGCACTCACCGACGCTCACCTTCGTTCCGGACGATGTGCAGGACCAGGCGAAGCACATCGACGAGCTGCTGGCGGCGGCCCATGCCTCGGACGCCAAGGTGCACGAGCTGGCGGTCGGCGCCCACTACGCCGGCGACTCGCAGCCGTACCGGGTCGCGGAGCCGCTGACCGATGACGGCGACAAGGAAGGATCCCTCCACGGTGGAGCATCGCTGGACAATGTGGGCGAACGTAGGTGATGCCGCCAACGCCAAAGGGCGAACCAGGGTCCACATTCGACGGTGACCTGATCACGGCGGTCAAGGCCGTGGCCGACCTGCCCCGCGACTCCGCGGTGTTGCTGGTGTGCCACGTGAATCCGGACGGCGACGCGCTCGGTAGCATGCTGGCCTTCGGGCTCGGTCTGCGCAGCCTGGGTTTCCGCCGGGTGCAGGCGACGTTCCCGCAGCCGTTCGAGGTGGTGGAGCCGTTCCGGTTCATGCCCGGGCTCGACCTGCTGGTGGCGCCGGAGGCGGTCTGCCCGGCCCCGGCGCTGGCGGTGAGCTTCGACGCCGCCAGCCCGAGCCGGCTCGGCCCGCTCGTCGCCGCGTCCGCCGCCGCGGCCACCTGGGTGGTGCTCGACCACCACATCTCCAACACCGGTTTCGGCTCGCTGCGGCTGGTCGACCCGAACGCCGCCGCGACCGCGGTGGTCGCGGCCCGTTTCCTGGACGCACTCGAGGTCGAACTCGACGCCGGGATGGCCACCTGCCTCTATGTCGGGGTGGCCACCGACACCGGCTCGTTCAAGTTCGACGTCACCAGCGCCGAGGTGCTCTCGCTCGCCGCCCGGCTGGTCACCGCCGGGGCCCGGCCCGGCGAGGTGGCCCGCAACGTCTTCGACGCGCGCCCGTTCGCGGCGATCCAGCTGTTGGCCGCGGTGCTCGACCGGGCCGCACTCGACCGGTCGGCGGCCGGCGGGCGTGGGCTGGTGTCCGCCTACGCCACGCCGGCCGACCTGGACCGGTTCGGCCAGCAGTCGCACGTGCTGGAGAGTTTCATGGATGTGGTCCGCACCGCCGCGGAGGCCGACGTTGCCTGCCTGCTGAAGCCGATTGCTCCGGGTGAATGGTCGGTGTCTCTGCGCAGCAAAGGTGCCACCGATGTGTCAGCGGTCGCGGTCGCCCTCGGCGGCGGCGGACACCGGCTCGCGGCCGGCTTCACCGGCGCCGGCGAGGCGGCCGACGTGCTCGCCGCCATCCGGACGCACCTCGCCGGGGCGCCGTGGCTGGGTCGCCCGATCGAAGATCAGGGTGTTATCGGGGACCAAGTCGCGGGTAGCCCGGCCCGGGAAGGGCGACAATAGACAGATGGACCAGCCGTCGCAGCTTTCCGCCGACGCCGAGCGAACCTGGGATCGAGCCTCCGTCCGGTATCCAATCTTTGCCCTCATCGCGGCGGTCGGCGGCCTCTTCGGCTCATTCACACTCAGTGCCAACCTCCTTGTCCTGGCCGTCGGCGGAGCCATGTTCTGGGTCGGCGTCACCGGCCGTGCCGGGCGCCGCCGGGCCCCGATCCGGCTGCGGGCGGGCGCCGCTTGGTGGCTCGCGCCGGTGCTGGTCTTCGCGTTCACTGAGCTCTTCGCGTTCAGCAAACACTCCATTGAGGAGTTTCCGACGCTGTCGCTGCTCGCCGACCCCATCCTGGATGGCTATCTCGCCCGGGCCGCATGCTACTTCGGCTGGCTGGCGGCGTTCTGGGGATTGGTACGCCGATGAGCCGATTCATTATCATCTCGCTCTTCATCCTCGCCGCCGCCGGCTTCGCGGTCGCCGGGCTGCTTTCGCGCCGGGAGCGCTCGCGGGTGCCGTCACTCGGAGACATCAGCGGGTTCGTGATGGACTACCGGGTCGGCAAGGTGCCGGTGGGCCGGGTCGCGGTGCTCGGCTTCTGGTGGTGGGTCGGGTGGCATTTCTTCGCGCGCTGATCCCGAGCCGCTGACTACCCTCCGCTAAGGCCCGGCCGGGGCATCGCCGACCTCGGCGCCCGGAGGCGAGGGCGAGGCCCCGCGCTGCTCGAGGAAGCGCTCGACGAGGCCACGGACGACCGCGGCCATGGTGAAGCCGTGCTCGGCGCACCAGGTCCGCAGGTGGGCGTGGCGCTCCGCCGGGAGCCGGATCGTGATCAGCTGATGGTCCTCGTGCGGCGGCAGGCTGACCGCCAGCTCAGCCTGGCGCAACCGGCGCGGATGCGCGCTGAGCAGCTCGATTCCGAGGTTGGGCCGGCCGAGGAGCCAGGTCGTCAACTCCTGCCGTTGCGGGGGCGGCAGCGTCTCGAGCAGGGCGACGAGGCGGCTCGCCGGGTCCGCGGGCGCCGGGTCGGGGGTCGGTACCGGATCAGAAGCGGCCATACCGGCAGTGTAGTCCGGGGCGATAGCGCGCGCTATCGCACCGCTATCGGCAGCATACCGGAGGCCACCGGTGCGCATACCGGATTCTGGGAACTTCATGCCAGTAGGTGGACCTGAACGTTAACTTAGTCAACGTGCGTGAGGTACTCATCCTCCGTTGCCGCGACGGGATCTGCAGCTAAGCAGGCCAGCCCCCGTCGCGGAGTCCGGTGCTGGCACTCACCAGATCGAGCACTCGGGCCAAGGGGGCTCAAGCGGCGAGGGGGACACGCACTCCCCGCCGACGCCCCACGCGCAGAGGTACCGGCGATCCCGGACCCTCGGCCCATCCGGCGCTCACCCGCCGCATGTCCGAAACCACTCCTGTGGAAGGTCCAGTCGTCATGAACGAGAAGCCGAAGAGCCCGCCCAAGCCGGAGCCGACGCCGCCGCGCGAGACGGCGCAGCAGGCATTGCAGCAGTCGATGGATCGCCGCTGGTAGCAGCGACGCCGCTGATGGCGTCGGCACCGCTGGCAGCGTTGACCCAATGTCAATCGTGGACGGTGGCCGCCGCGGCCACCGTCCACATTGCCGGCAACGCCGCCCGAGCGTCGAGCGGCATTGCCGTTCCTAGCAGGTCTCCTTGAGGGAATCGATCGACGCGTTGGGATCGAACGGCGCGTTGTCATCCTGCTGGCCGCCGCCGACGACGAACGTCGGGGTGCCCAGCGCGAGCAGGTCATTCGCGAGCTGGTCACAGTCGATGTTGGAGCCGAAGGCACTGGCATCCAGCAGCCACATGCCCCGAGAGCTCTTGTCGACGTCGTTGTCCGCCGGGAAGCCCCAGGTCACTTTGTCCCGGACCACGACGAGGTGGTCGCCGGCCTCCTTGCGGGTACCGGCGAATGGGTACACCCACACGAAGTTCGTGACCACGTCGAGCTCCCGGACCCCGTCGGAGGTGCTGGCGCTGAAGCTCATGGCGCCCTTCACCCGGATCGGATCCGAGGTCAAGGTGTTGCCGGGGGCGAGCTGCGAGGCGAACGCGAAGAACTTGTGGGTGCTGAAATCCTTGGTCACCGACGCCCGGTCGTCGGCGGCGAAGAGGTTCACAAACGTCGAGCTCTGGTGCGACACCAGCATCGCCGAGTCGAGCCGGGACGCGACGAGCGCCTGCTTGACCTTGGCCAACGCGGCGCTGACCTGCGCCTTCGTGAAGCCGCTCACCGCCGTCGCCGGCGGCAGCACGATGCCCTCCGCGCCGGCCGGGTAGGTGCTGGCCGGCGTGCCGTCGAAGATGCCGACCGGCACGGCGTCGATCGCGGCGCTGCTCGACGGGTTGGCGCCGCTGTCATGCCCCGAGAACAGGTTGCTGCCCCCGGCCCGGACCGCGACCCCGACCAGCACCACCAGGAGCGCGACCAGACCACCGACGGTTCTTTTGCCGATGCCCTTCTTCGGCGGCTCCGGCTGGCCCTCCCGTAGGGCTGCGAACTGCTCCTGCGGGTATCCCAACGCCGGGTAGGGCGGGTACTGCTGGGTCGGATACTCCCCAACCGGCGGGTAGGGCGCAGACCCCGGCGGCGGGTACGGTGCGGACCCCGGCGGCGGGTACGGTGCGGAGCCCGGCGGCGACGGGTAGGGCTGGGCCGGTGGATAGGGCTGGTTCGGCGCGTACGGCGGATAGTTCAGCGGCGGCTCCGGCCCGGGGCCGCCCGGCGGCCCGGGCTGAACCGGAGGCCAGGGTGGTTGCGGGCCGGTCGGCGGCTGACCGGCTCTCGGGTCGGGCGGGTAAGCGCCGGTCATGGTCCACCTCAAGGGGTTGGGGTAGCGGTTGGTCGCGCCAGGTGAGGCCGGTCTGCCCCGGGATTGTGCCATGGCTCGTCGACACCGTGGGGTCGGCGGAGCACCCGCGGCGACCCCACCGTGTCCGATCTGCGACGCTGGCGGGCGGATGGCGCGGACAAGGTGGGGACCGGGGTGGCGCGGAACGGGCTGGTGGTGGTGGACAAGCCGGGTGGCCTGACGTCGCACGATGTCGTCGCCCGGGTCCGCCGGCTGGCCGGCACCCGCCGGGTCGGGCACGCCGGCACGCTGGATCCGCTGGCGACCGGGGTGCTGGTGCTCGGCGTCGAGCGGGCGACCAGGCTGCTCACCTACCTGGTCGGCCGGGACAAGACGTACCAGGCGAGCATCCGGCTTGGCGAGTCGACGGTGACCGACGACGCGGACGGCGAGGTGGTGCGCCGGCCGGGTGCGGCTGAGATCACCGAGGCGGCGGTGCGTGCCGCCTGTGCCGCGTTCGTCGGCGACCTGGAGCAGGTGCCGAGCGCCGTCAGCGCGATCAAGGTGGGTGGGGTGCGCTCATATGCCCGGGTACGGCGCGGCGAGGCGGTGCAGCTGGCCCCGCGTCATGTCCGCATCGCCTCGCTGGAGGTGTCGGCGGTGCGTCCGGTCCGCGGACCGGACGGCGTCGTGGTGGTCGACGTCGCGGTCGAGGTCGCCTGCTCGTCGGGCACCTATGTGCGGGCCATCGCCCGCGATCTGGGCACGGCGCTGGGCGTCGGGGGGCACCTCACCGCGTTGCGGCGCACCACCGTCGGCGACTTCACGGTGGCGGAAGCGTCTACAATGGAGCACCTGGCCGGGCTGGCCGACCCGGTGACGATTCCGCTGGACGCCGCGGCGGCCCGGCTCTTCGCCCGCCGCGACGCCGACACCAACGAGGCCCGGGTGCTCTCCCATGGCGGCACGCTGGCGCCGAGCGGGCGCACCGGCCCGTACGCGGTCTTCGGTCCGGACGGCCACGTGGTCGCGATCGTCGCCGAGCGCAACGGCCGGGCCCAGGCCGAGGTGGTGCTCGCCCCGGCCACTGGAGCCACGGGCACCGGAGCCACGGGCACCGGAGCCACGGGCACCGGAGCCACGGGCACCGGAGCCACGGGCACCGGAGCCGAGGCCACGGGAGCCGAGGCCACGGGAGCCAAGGGCACCGGTACCGAGGCCACCGGAGCCAAGGAAGGGAGCTGACGGTGCAACGATGGCGGGGAATCGACGCGGCACCGGCCGGTTGGGGGCGTTCGGTCGTCACCATCGGCGTCTTCGACGGTGTCCATCGTGGACATGAGGCGATCATCGGGCACACGGTGGCCCGGGCCCACAGCTCCGGCCTGGCGTCGGTGGTGGTCACCTTCGACCCCCATCCGTCCGAGGTGGTCCGGCCTGGCTCGCATCCGGCGATCCTCACCGAGTCGGCCCGCAAGGCGGACCTCATCGAGCAGCTCGGGGTGGACGTCTTCTGTGTGATTCCGTTCACGCTGGACTTCTCCCACCTCTCGGCGGAGACCTTCGTCCACGACGTGCTGGTGGAGCACCTGCACGCCAGCGCGGTCGTGGTCGGCGAGAACTTCCGCTTCGGGCACCGCGCGGCCGGGGACGTGGCGCTGTTGACCAGGCTCGGGCGTACCTTTGGGTTCACTGTGGAGGGTGCACCGCTGGTCACCAGTGGCGAGGCGGACGCGGCGACCGTGTCCTCGACCTACATCCGCAGCTGCGTGGACGCCGGTGACGTGGCCGCCGCGGCGGCGGCCCTCGGCCGGCCCCACCGGGTGGAGGGCGTGGTTGTGCGGGGCGACCGGCGGGGCCGCGAGATCGGCTTCCGGACCGCAAACCTGCTGCACTCCCCGCACGCCGCCGTGCCGGCGGACGGCGTCTACGCGGCCTGGCTGTCCCGGCGGGGCGCCCGGGCGGCGTCGGGGCCGCACCGGGCCGCGGTCTCCATCGGGACGAACCCCACCTTCTCCGGTCGGGAGCGCCGGGTCGAGGCGTACCTGTTGGACTTCTCCGGCGACCTCTACGGGGAGCGGCTGGCGTTGGACTTCGTCGCCCGGCTTCGGGAAATGCGCCGCTACGATGGCGTCGCGGCACTGACCGAGCAGATCGAGAAGGATGTCGCCGAGACCCGCGCGCTGCTGGCCTGAGCCCGCCGGAGCCCGGGCCCGCTGCGCGGGGCTCGGTCGGGTGGGGCCCGCCGGGTTCGCCATGCCGGTCTGTTAGTGTTGGGCCGACACCGGGTAACCGGTGAGGTCTCGCGTGCCTGCTCGACGCCGTGGGTGCGAGGCGACGACACCCGACCGCAGAGGGAGACCATGGCGCTCGACCAGGCCACCAAGGCCGAGATCATTGGGGAGTACGGCACCAAGGAGGGCGACACCGGCTCGCCCGAGGTGCAGATCGCGATGCTGACGCGCCGGATCAACCAACTCACCGAGCACCTCAAGCAGCACAAGCACGACCACCACAGCCGGCGCGGCCTGCTGATCCTGGTCGGCCAGCGGCGACGCCTGCTGGCATACCTGGCCAAGACCGACATCCAGCGCCGCCGCGCCATCGCCGAGCGACTCGGCCTGCGGAGGTAGCCGTGCACCAGGGGAGCGGCGGAGCCGGTCGCCGGTTCTCTCCTGACCGTGGGGATCCGCGAGGACTGCGGATCCGTTCGACAAGGAGCCGGACCACCGATGGTTCGGCGACAACCGGCCGGAGCACACATATTCCGGCGACAACTGTTTCGATACGCCGATCTGGGGAGCCGGTCGGCAACCCGCCGACGCACACGTCGGTCCTCGGTAGTGGCCCCCGGGAGGTACGCGCCAGGTGCGTGCCGGGCCCGAGGGCTTCGATCGAAGACCGACCGCGGCGCACGCTCCCCCCGGCGTATCCGTGGAAAGGGAGAAAGACCGCACATGACCGAGACAACCCTCGGCACGCACCACAGCACTGCCGTCATCGACAACGGCACATTCGGCACTCGTGAGATCGTCTTCAGCACCGGCCGCCTAGCCAAACAGGCGGCGGGCTCGGCGCTCGTGCAGCTCGCCGACACCGTCGTGCTCTCGGCCACCACGGCCAGCCGGCACGCCAAGGACCAGTTCGACTTCTTCCCACTCACCGTGGATGTCGAGGAGCGGATGTACGCCGCCGGCCGCATCCCCGGCTCGTTCTTCCGGCGTGAGGGCCGCCCGAGCGAGGACGCCATCCTCACCTGCCGGCTGATCGACCGACCGCTGCGGCCCTCGTTCGTGAAGGGCCTGCGCAACGAGGTCCAGGTCGTGGCGACGGTGCTTGCGCTGGACCCCCAGCACCCCTACGACGTGGTCGCCATCAACGGCGCGTCGCTGTCAACGAAGCTCTCCGGACTGCCCTTCTCCGGCCCGGTCGGGGCGACCCGGATGGCCCACATCGACGGGACCTGGGTGGCCTTCCCGACCCACGACGAGCTCGAACGGGCCACCTTCGACATGGTGGTCGCCGGCCGGGTGCTGCCCGACGGCGATGTCGCCATCATGATGGTCGAGGCCGAGGCGACCGAGCACGTGTTCGGGCTCATCGCGCAAGGCTCGCCACGCCCGACCGAGGAGGTCGTGGCCGGCGGACTCGAGGCCGCCAAGCCGGCGATCCGGGAACTGTGCCGCGCTCAGGACGAGCTGGCCGCGGTGGCGGCCAAGCCGGTGATGGAGTTCCCGGTCTTCCTCGACTACGAGCCCGACGCGTACGCGGCGGTCGAGTCGGCCGTCCGGGACGAGGTGGCCGAGGCGCTGAAGATCGCCGGCAAGGCCGAGCGGGAGGAGGCGCTCGACCGCATCAAGGACCGGGCGTACGAACGCCTCGCCGGTCAGTTCGAGGGCCGGGAGAGGGAGATCGGCGCGGCATTCCGCGCCGTCACCAAGAAGGAGGTCCGGGCCCGCGTCCTGCGCGACCAGGTGCGCATCGACGGGCGCGGCCCGCGCGACATCCGCCCGCTCACCGCCGAGGTCGGGGTGCTGCCCCGGGTGCACGGCTCGGCGCTGTTCGAGCGCGGGGAGACCCAGATCATGGGTGTGACCACGTTGAACATGCTGCGCATGGAGCAGACCCTGGACACCCTGGGGCTCGCGAAGTCCAAGCGCTACATGCACAACTATAACTTCCCGCCGTACTCGACCGGCGAGACCGGCCGGGTGGGCGCCCCCAAGCGTCGCGAGATCGGCCACGGCGCTCTGGCTGAGCGGGCCCTGATCCCGGTGCTGCCGGCCCGGGAGGAGTTCCCGTACGCCATCCGTCAGGTCTCCGAGGCGTTGGGGTCCAACGGCTCCACGTCGATGGGGTCGGTCTGCGCGTCGACGATGTCGCTGCTGGCCGCCGGCGTACCGCTGAGGGCCCCGGTGGCCGGTATCGCCATGGGCCTGATCTCCGACGAGGTGGACGGCAAGACCGACTACATCTCGCTCACCGACATCCTCGGCGCCGAGGACGCGTTCGGCGACATGGACTTCAAAGTGGCCGGCACCCGGGAGTTCGTGACCGCGCTGCAACTGGACACCAAGCTCGACGGCATCCCGTCCGACGTGCTGGCGGCGGCGCTCCAGCAGGCCCACGACGCGCGCCAGACCATCCTCGACGTGATGGCCGAGGCGATCGAGTCGCCGGCCGGCATGTCGCAGTATGCCCCGCGGGTCACCTCGGTGCGGATCCCGGTCGACAAGATCGGCATGGTGATCGGCCCGAAGGGCCAGACCATCAACGCGATCCAGGACGAGACCGGCGCCGAGATCTCCATTGAGGACGATGGCACCATCTACGTCGGGGCCACCAATGGCCCCTCCGCACAGGCCGCCGTCGATCGGATCAACGCGATCGCCAACCCGACCATGCCGAAGGTGGGCGACCGGTTCCTCGGCACCGTGGTGAAGACCGCCCCGTTCGGCGCATTCGTCTCGCTGTTGCCGGGCCGCGACGGGCTGCTGCACATCTCGAAGGTGGGCGACGGCAAACGCGTGGAGAAGGTCGAGGATTTCCTCAACGTCGGCGACAAGGTCGAGGTGGAGATCGCCGAGATCGACGGTCGCGGAAAGATCTACCTGGACAAGGTCCGGCCCGAGGGTGCGCCCGCGCCGGAGGGCGACCGGCCGGCCGGCCGCGATCGCGGTGACCGGGGGCCGCGCGACCGGGATCGGGGCGACCGTGGACCCGGCCGGAGTGAGGGCGGTGAGGGCGGCGAGCGCCGCCGTCGTACCCGGGACCGTTGAGCTCACGTGACCCGCGCCCGCACCTGGACGCTGGCTGACGACCCGCTGGGCGGCACCGTGCGCCGCACCGTGCTGCCCAGCGGTCTGCGGATCCTGACCGAGGCGGTGCCGGCGATGCGCAGCGTGTCGTTCGGCATCTGGGTCGGCGTCGGCTCCCGGGACGAGTCGCGCCACCTCTCGGGTGCCTCGCACTTCCTGGAACACCTGCTCTTCAAAGGCACGAACCGGCGCTCCGCGCTGGACATCTCCGCCTCCATCGAGGCCGTCGGCGGCGAGACGAACGCGTTCACCACCAAGGAGTACACCTGCTACTACGCGCGGGTGCTCGACGCCGATCTGCCGCTCGCGATCGACGTCATGTGCGATCTGGTGACCGACTCGGTGCTGGCCGAGGCGGACATCGAGACCGAGCGCGGGGTGATCCTTGAGGAGATCGCCATGCACGACGACGAGCCGGACGAAGAGGTGCACGACCTGTTCAGCGACGCCGTCTACGGCGACCATCCACTCGGCCGGCTCATCTCGGGTACCGCGGAGACCATCTCCCGGATGAGTCGGCGGCAGATCCTCGGCTTCTACCAGCGCCGCTACACCGCACCCTCCATAGTGGTCGCCGCCGCCGGCAACGTCGACCATGCGCAGGTCGTGCGGTGGGTCAAGGAGGCGTTCGCCGGCACGGCCCGTTTCGACAGCCCCGAGGAGCCCCGCCCCCGACGCGGCGCCGACGGCTCCACGCCGGCGCCGCGGGCCCGCTCGGGCCGGGTCCGGGTGCGGGACAAGGAGACCGAGCAGGCTCACCTGGTGCTGGGCGGGGTCGGCGTACACCGCGCGGACGAGCGTCGCTTCGCCCTGGCGGTTCTCAACAACGCGCTCGGCGGCGGGATGTCTTCCCGGCTGTTCCAGGAGATCCGGGAGAAGCGGGGTCTCGCGTACTCGGTCTACTCCTACACGAGCCACTACGCAGACTCCGGAATCTTCGGCGTCTACGCGGGCTGCGCGCCCGGCAAGGTGGACGAGGTGCTGGCGATCGCCCGTACCGAGCTGGCCCGCATCGCCGAGGGCGGCCTCGACGACGAGGAGGTGTCCCGCGGCAAGGGGATGTACAAGGGCTCGCTCGTGCTGGGGCTCGAGGACACCGGGTCGCGGATGTCGCGCCTGGGCAAGGGTGAGCTCCTCTACGACCGGCTGCTCTCGGTCGACGAGATCCTCGACCGGGTCGACGCGGTCACCCCGGACGAGATCCGGGCGGTGGCTGCCCAGGTCCTGGGCGCTCCGACCAGTCTTGCCGTGATCGGCCCCTTCGCCGACCACGACTTCTCCGACGTGCTGCGGGCCTGAGTCCGGGCGGTGCCGTGCCCCTGCTCAGCGTCGTGGTACCGGTCTACCTGGTGGCGGAGTACCTGCCGGCCTGCCTGGATTCGGTGCTGTCCCAGGCGGGTGCGCAGTGCGAGGTCATCGCGGTCGACGACGCCTCGCCCGACGCCTGCGCCACCATCCTGGCCGAGTACGCCGGCCGCGACCCGCGGCTTCGGGTGCTGACGCTCGCCCGTAACGGCGGGCTCGGGGCCGCGCGCAACGCCGGGCTCGGCGCCGCGACCGGCCGCTACGTGTGGTTCGTCGACAGCGACGACTGGCTGCCCCCCGGCACCGTCGCCGCGGTGGTCGAGCGGCTCACCCGTACCGCACCCGACGTGCTCGTCGTGGACTACGTCCGGATGTTCCCGGACGGCTCCGGCCGGGTCTACGCCGCGGCGGAGCTCCTCCCGGACGGCGCTGCGTGGCCCGAGGTGTTCACGATCGCCCAGCGGCCGGAGTTGCTGCGTTCGCTGCACCTCGCCTGTACCAAGGTGGTCCGCCGGGCGTACCTGCTCGAGGTGGGGGTGCGGTTCGCGCCCGGCTGGTACGAGGACGTCTCGTTCAGCCTCCCGTTGCTGCTGGCCGGGCGCCGTCTCGGCGTACTCGGCCGGGTCTGCTACTGCTACCGCCAGCGGGCCACCGGCGCGATCACGCAGACCGTCGGCGAGCGCCATTTCGACGTGTTCGCGCAGTGGGAGCGGGTCTTCGCTTTCCTCGACCGCCGGGGCGACCTGGATGCGTTGCGGGCCCTGGTCTTCGCCCGCATGATGTGGCATCTGCTGGCGGTCTTCGGCAACCCGCAGCGGGTGCCGGTTCGGCGTCGGCGCGACTTCTTCCGCGAGATGACCGGGCTCTACCGCCGCCACGCACCCGGCGCGGGTTATCTCGTGCCGCCCGGCCCGGACGGTGTGAAGTCGCGCCTGGTGGCCCGCGGCGCCTACCGCACGTTCGCGGTCGGCCGGCTGCTCGGGCGGCCGCGCCGCGGCGCCGGCTCGACGACGCGCAGCCTGGTCGCCACGCTGCGTCGAGTGATCGGCCGGTCCCCGGCACCGAACTAACGGCCTGCGCGCCGGGCGGCCCGTTCTGCATTAGGTTATGGGTCGTGACTGAGAACGAGCCGATCCGGGTCGGCGTGCTCGGGGCGCGGGGACGCATGGGTGCGCAGGTGTGTCGGGCGGTTGACGCCGCCGACGATCTCGAGCTGGTCGCCATGGTCGACCAGGGTGACTGGCTGTTCAACATCGCCGACGCCGGGAGCGAGGTCGTGGTCGACTTCACCTCGCCCGACTCGGTGATGGACCACGTGCACTGGTGCATCGAACAGGGCATCAACCTCGTCGTGGGCACCAGCGGCTTCACCCAGCAGCGCTACGACCGGATCCGTCAATGGCTCGCCCACAAGCCCGATCTGGGCGTCATCGTGGCGCCCAACTTCGGCCTCGGCGCGGTGCTGATGATGGAGTTCGCCGAACGGGCGGCCCGCTTCTTCGAGTCGGTCGAGATCGTCGAGATGCACCACCCGAACAAGGTCGACGCGCCGAGCGGCACCGCCCTGCGCACCGCGGAGTTGGTTGCCGCGGCGCGGGCCGACGCCGGTCTGGGACCCATGCCTGACGCCACCAAGGAGGACATGCTCGGTGCCCGCGGCTCCGAGGTGCAAGGGGTGCGCATCCACTCGGTGCGGATGGCCGGCCTGGTGGCGCATCAGCAGGTGCTCCTCGGTAGCGGCGGGGAGACCCTGACCATTCGGCACGACTCGTTCGACCGCAATTCCTACATGCCCGGCGTGCTGCTGGCGATCCGCTCGGTACGCCAGCGCCCCGGGCTCACCGTCGGTCTGGGCCCGCTGATCGACACCTGAACCCGTCGCCGGTTCACCGATCCGGGTCGAGCCGGGTGTGCAGGCGGATCTGGTCCACCAGGAGGTCGTCCACGTCGAGCGCGCGGGTGACGCCGTCGGGCTCCCACCCAGCCGAGGCGAGGAATCCCCGCACCACGGTGTCGGCCTCGAACGTCCACGCCACCGCGGCGGTGAACCCGTCCGCGCGCCAGGTATCGGTCCCGGCCGCGAGCAGGCGGCTGCCGTGACCGCGCCGGCCCCAGCGCGGCTCCACTACCAGGTCGGTGACGGCGGCCACCTCCGGCCCCAGTGCGCCGGGGGCCTCGTCCGGCGCCAGCGCCGCCTCATCGGCCTCACCGGCTGCCAGGAACCCGACCAGGTACGATTGTTCCGCTTGTTCCACGGCGACCAGTACGCGGTGGCGAGGCGAGGGCGGCTCCTCGATCGAGGCCAACCAGCGGCCTGTCATCCAGGCGTCGTCCAGTTCGGCGAGCACACGGTGGGGGAGAATGCCTCGGTAGGCCTGCCGCCAGGTGGCGAGCTGGATGCGCGCGATCTCGACGGCGTCGGCGGGTGTTGCGGGGCGGACGTAGCCAAGCGCCATGGTCGCCGAGCGTACGGGAGGCGAGGTCGGCGAGGTTGCCGGCGGGCCGAGCAGGGTAGCTGTCGGGGATGGGAGGGGCCGTTGTGACCCACGCCGCGACGAGGGTCGTCGTCGCGCCACGCAGCACCGTCACCCGCAGCCGGCTCGCGGTCATCGCCGTCCTCGCGGCCGGCGCCCTGACCTTCGACTTCTTCCTCGCCGTCCGGCACGGGTACTTCGACCTGCGGGTCTACTACGGCGCGATCAACTACTGGATGCACGACGGCGGGCTGATCTACGACTACCTGGTGCCGGGGAACACGTACGGCTACACCTATCCGCCCTTCGCCGCGATCACCATGGTCCCGATGGCGATCACCCCTTGGCCGGTCGCGATCGTGATCAGTTCGGTCCTCTGCGTCGTCACCTCGATGGCCGTCGTCTACTGGCTGGTCAGCCCGATCGCCCGGCGGCAGGGGTGGCCGGTCTGGTACGCGGTGGCCGTCACCCTGTGCTTCGGCATCATCTTCGAACCGCTGCGCGAGACGTTCCTCTTCGGACAGGTCAACATGCTGCTGCTGTTCCTGGTGGCGGCGGACATCGTGCTTCTGGTCGGCCGGGGCAGCCGGTTCGCCGGGGTCGGCATCGGCCTGGCCACGGCGATCAAGCTGACACCGGGCATCTTCATCGTCTACCTGCTCATCACCCGGCGGTGGCGGGCGGCCGTGGTGGCGAGCGTCACCGCCGCGCTGGCCACGGTGGCGTCGGCCGCCATCTCACCCGACTCGTCGCTCGTCTTCTGGACCGACGCGGTCTGGAACACCGACCGGGTCGGCGCCTTGTCGTTCATCTCCAACCAGTCGCTCAACGGGGCGGTGGCCCGGCTGAACGAGGCGAACCCGAGCACCGTCGGCTGGCTCGCCGCGGTGGCGGTGGTGCTGGCCATCTGGGTGGTCCGGGTGCGCCGCGCCGCGGTGGCCGGCGACGAGATCACCGGTTTTGCGCTCACCGGTCTGGTCGGCTGCCTGATCAGCCCGATCACCTGGGTACACCATCTGGTCTGGGTTGGTCCGGCGATCCTGCTCCTGCTCGACAGCGTGCTCACCGCGCGCGACCGGCGCCGTCGCTGGCGGCTCTTCGCGTTCATGATCGTCTCGTATGGGCTGCTCTGCAGCCGGCTGGTGTGGCAGTTCCCCGACAGCTGGGACAACCCGGTCACCTGGTTCTTCAGCAGCACCTACGTGTGGATCAGCATCGCGCTGCTGGTCGCGCTGCCGATCCGCCAGCGCTCGCCGGCCGAGCAGGCCCCACCGGCGCAGTCACTCACGGACACGATCAGCGGACCGGTGCCCGCCCGCCTGCGGGCCTCAGCCGTACCCGCGTCGTCGGTGTCGGAGTGACGTCGACGCGGGTGGCGTCGTCGAGTGTCGTCCCCGCGGGTGGCGTCGTCGGGGGTGTCATAGGCGGCCGATAGCCTGCGCTGACCATGGCTGCCCTACCGCGGCGCGTCACCGCCAACGCGCTTTCGCTTGCCCAGGCGCGGCGCATCGCGCTGGCGGCGCAGGGTTTCACCGACGCCCGCCCGACCGGGACGCCGACGATGCGCCACCTGCGCCGCGTACTCGGTCGCATCGGGCTGCTCCAGGTGGACTCGGTCAACGTGCTGCAGCGCGCGCACTACCTCCCGCTGTTCAGCCGGCTGGGGGCATACCCGACCGCCCTGCTCGACCGGGCCGCGGCCGCCGCGCCCCGGGAGCTCTTCGAGTACTGGGGACATGAGGCGTCGCTGTTGCCGGTGGCTTTGCAGCCGTACCTGCGCTGGCGCATGGCCCGGTGGCGGGACCAGGCCTGGGGCGGCATCCGGCGGATCGCCGAGGAGCGGCCGGAGCTGATCGCCTGGGTGCTCGCCGAGGTGCGCGAGAAGGGACCGGTCGCCGCCGCCGAGATCGAGGAGGACGTGCCCCGCCGTACCGAGAACTGGGGCTGGAACTGGTCGGACACCAAGCAGGCGCTGGAGTGGCTGTTCTTCAGCGGACAGATCACCGCGGCCCGCCGGACCAACTCCTTCGCCCGCCTCTACGACCTGCCCGAGCGGGTGCTGCCGGCGCAGGTGGTGAACGCGCCGACGCCCACCGAGGCCGAGGCGATGCGGGAGTTGGTCCGGGTCTCGGCCGTGGCCCTCGGCGTCGCCGCCGAGGTGGAGCTGCGCGACTACTTCCGATTGCCGGTGGCCGGCGCCCGCCGGGCGGTGGCCGAACTGGTCGAGGACGGGGTGCTCCAACCGGTCACCGTCCAAGGCTGGCGAGCGCCGGCGTACCTGCATCACGAGGCCCGGCTGCCCCGCTGGGTTCGCGCGTCGACCCTGGTCAGTCCGTTCGATCCGCTGGTCTGGGAGCGGGGACGCTCGGAGCGGCTCTTCGACTTCCGCTACCGGATCGAGATCTACACACCGGCCGCCAAACGGGTTCACGGGTATTACGTCCTGCCGTTCCTGCACGGCGAGGCGATCGTCGCCCGGGTCGACCTCAAGTCCGATCGGCGGGCCGGGGTGCTGCGGGTACCGGCCGCCTGGGCGGAGCCGGGACACCGCGCCGACGAGGTCGCGGTGGCGCTCGGTGACGCCCTGCACGCGATGGCGTCGTGGCTGGGCCTGGACGAGGTGGCGTCGCCGGCAAAGGGCGACCTCGCATCCGCGCTGCGGGCCGCCCTGCGTGGGCCGGCTCGCGCTACGGTGTAGGCGTGAGCTACGCCACCGAGCCGGGGCCCGACCACGCGCACGCGCTACGGGCCCACGCACTGCCGGCGCACATCGCGCCCCGGCCCGCGTCGACGCCCAACGCCATGACCCGGGCGTTCCTGCACCTTTACCAGCGAACCCCGCGATGGGCCGCGCCGGCGGCGGTGCTGTTCTGCTTCGCCGGCGCCGCCTCGTACGTGTGGATCAGCAACCCCACCAACGGGGGTGCGGCTGACATCCCGACGTGCATCGTCAAGCTCACCACCGGGCTGGACTGCCCCGGCTGCGGCGGTACCCGGGCGTTCTACTACCTGCTGCACGGCAACATCGCCGAGGCCGCCCGCTACCACGCGATCGCCGTCTTCGCCGCGCCGTTCCTGGTCTGGTTCTACCTGGCCTGGGCCATCAAGCGGGTTACCGGCAAGCAGGTTCCGGTGCCGAACCTCGGCCCCCGCGCGATGAGTCTCTACCTGGGCGCCTGGGCGGTCTTCATGATCGCCCGCAACCTTCCGTTCGCGCCCTTCACCTCCCTGTACGTGTAACCCCCTCGGGCGCTGAGCCCCCCTCCGGCTCTACGTCTGAGCCCGTCGATCTAGGGCGTATGCACATGCTTCGATCTCTAATCGCGTGCGTATGCCCTAGATCGACGGGAAGGGAGGGGGTCAGCCGGCGAGCGCTACCCGGCGTACGGTGATATCGCCGCTGACGGTTTGAACATGCAGCGTCAGCTTGGCGCCACTCTCGCCTGGCGCCGCCGACATGTCCAGATTGCTGTTGGTCGAGCCGGACACGGTGTTCAGGTCGAGCCACACCCCGGTGCCGGCCGGCACGCCGACGGCAACGTCGCCGGAGGCGGAGTTGACCCGGACATCGCCACCGCGGGCCGCGCCAATCTGGACGTCGCCGGAGGCGGTACTGGCCCGTACCGTGGCATGCGCGTCGTCGATGCTGACATCGCCGCTGGCGGTCTCGGCGGTGATGGCGCCGGTGACCCGGGTGACCCTGAGGTCTCCGGATCCGGTGCTCACCCGCAGCTCGCCACCGATCTCTTCGCCGTGCACGTCGCCGCTGCCGCTGCGTACCGTGAGATCACCGGTGGTCCGGGAGATGAACGTGTCGCCGGAGCCGGTGTGGATGTCGGCGTCGCGCAGCTGCCCCTCGACCCGGACGTCGGCCGAGCCGGTATGCGAGCGCAGGCGACTGTCGTCGGGCAGCCGGACGTCGACCCGGACCCGCCCGTTGCGCTTGAAGATCCAGCCGCCGTGGCTGTCCGGCGTTTCGATGCGCAGCCGGCCGTCGTCGAACTGGACCTTGGTGTTGGCCGCGGCCACCTGCGAGGCCTCGTTGTCGTCGTACGGGGTCACCGTGACCACGGCGACCGGATCGGGCGAGGTGGCCACGGTGAGCAGGCCGGCGCCGACCCGGATGTTCGTGTCGATCGGGCCGGTGCAGACGAACTCCTGCGGGTCGAACTGTGCCATGGGGAACACTCCTTGGTGGTGAGTACGGGTGGTGGTGCTCAGGCCCGGGCGTACCCGGTGACCCGTCGGCCGAGGCGGCCGCGCCCCGGCGGGTTGGGCCCACGGTTGGTGCCGGGCGGTGCGGCGACCATCTGGGCGATGGCGCGCACGAGCCACGCATTGATCGAGATGGACTCGGCCGCCGCCGCCCGCTCGACCGCCTCCTTGAGCGACTCGGGCAGGCGCAGGGTGACCCGAGCCAGGTCGCCGGCGTCCTCACCGGCTCCGCTCGGCGCGGCGGGCGCACGGTGGGAGCTGGCGGGTGGCTCGCCGGGCGGCGGTGTCTCGGTGACCACCATGTGGGCATCGCGGCCGCGTAGGCGGACCTCGACGCTGAAGGAGCCCGCGTCGTCAGCGCCCCGGGCCAGCCTCGCCGTGATCTCGGCGGCGGCGTCGGAGAGCGCCTCCAGCAGGAAGAGCCTGGCCGAGGCCTCCAGCGAGCCGGCGAGCGTCTCGGCGGCCCGGACGATCTCGGGACCGCCGGGTGCCGCGGCGGCGGTCAGGTCCCGGCGCAGGCCGTCAAGGTACGGCGAAAGATCCATGACGTCATAGTGACGTCGGCACGACGTCTTGTCAAGTCGCCGCCCGCCCCGCCGCCACCACCCCTGTCCGATCTAGGGCGTATGCACATGGTCAGAGATTATTTTAGGTGCTTTAGCCCTAGATCAACGCGACGGGTCCGGGGACGAGATCGCCGGGCGGGGTGGACCGCTGACATGATGAGGAACACGAACGCACGCGAAGGGGTGGCCATGACGAACGCAGTTGACCGTCGCCGGCCGTTCGGCCGGCTTGTCACCGCCATGGTGACGCCCTGCTCGGCAGGCGGATCGCTCGATCTGGATGGCGTTGGCCGCCTCGCGGCCTACCTCGTCGATGTCCAGGGCAACGACGGTCTGGTCGTCAACGGAACCACCGGAGAGTCGCCGACGACCACCGACGCCGAGAAGGAGGCGGTCGTGCGGGCCGTGGTGGACGCGGTCGGCGACCGGGCGCAGGTGATCGCCGGTGTCGGCACCTACGACACCCGCCACTCGACCGAGTTGGCGCGGGCCGCGGAGAAGGCGGGTGCGGATGCGCTGCTGGTGGTCACGCCGTACTACAACAAGCCGCCCCAGGCCGGCCTGGTGCGGCACTTCACCGCGGTCGCCGACGCCACCGAGCTGCCGGTGATGGTCTACGACATCCCGGGCCGCACCGGCACCCCGATCGCCACCGAGACGTTCGGCCGCCTGGCTGACCACCCGCGCATCGTGGCGGTGAAGGATGCCAAGGGTGAGATCGCGAACACCTCCTGGGTCACCCGGAACACCGCCCTCGCCTTTTACTCCGGCGACGACCGCAACACGCTGCCGCTGCTGTCCGTCGGCGCGGTCGGTGTCGTCGGCGTGGTGACCCACCTGTTTGGACGGTCGACCAAGGCGATGATCGAGGCGTACGAGCGGGGAGACCACACCGAAGCGTTGCGGCTGCATCATCAGCAGCTGCCGGTGTACTACGGCTTCTTCCGTACCCAGGGGGTCATCTTGACCAAGGCGGCGCTCAACGCCTGTGGACTGCCCGCCGGCCCGGTGCGCGCGCCGCTGGTCGACGCCACCGACGCCGAGCTGGCCACGCTGCGCGTCGACTGTGCGGATGCCGGGCTGGAGCTCGGCCCCGCCGTCGCGGTGTCGGCCTCCGGGGGAGCGGAATGACCCAGGCGATCGACGAGCTTGCACCGCTGCCCGCGGTGCCCGACGGCGCGCTGCGGGTCATTCCGTTGGGCGGGCTGGGCGCCATCGGGCGGAACATGACCGTCCTCGAGTTCCAGCGCAAGCTGCTCATCGTCGACTGTGGAGTGTTGTTCCCCGATGTCGAACAGCCTGGCGTCGACCTGATCCTGCCGGACTTCTCGTCCATTCTGGACCGTCTGGGCGACGTACAGGCGATCGTGCTCACCCACGGGCACGAGGATCACATCGGCGCGGTGCCGTACCTGTTGGCCCACAAGCCCGACATTCCGCTCGTCGGTTCGCAGTTCACCCTGGCCCTGGTCGAGGCGAAGCTGGCCGAGCGCCGGTTGACCCCGTACTCGCTGACCGTCACCGCGGGGCAGACCGAACGGCTGGGACCGTTCGAATGTGAATTCTTCGCGGTGAACCACTCGATCCCGGATGCGCTCGCGGTCGGGGTGACCACGCCGGCCGGCACCGTGCTGCACACCGGCGACTTCAAGATGGACCAGCTGCCCCTGGACGGGCGGCTCACCGACCTCGCCGGCTTCGCGCGGCTGGGAGCGTCCGGAGTGGACCTGCTGCTCTCCGACTCGACCAACGCCGAGATCCCGGGCTTCGTCACGCCGGAACGGGAGATCGGTCCGGTGCTCGACTCAATCTTCGCCCGCGCCACCGGGCGCATCATCGTCGCCTCGTTCGCCTCGCACGTGCACCGGGTCCAGCAGGTTCTCGACGCCGCCTACGCCCATCACCGGAAGGTCACCTTCATCGGGCGGTCGATGGTGCGCAACATGGGCATCGCCCGGGACCTCGGCCTGCTGCGCATCCAGCCCGGCCTGGTGGTCGGGCTCGACGACGCGATCGGACTGCCCGCGCACGAGATCGTGCTGATGTCGACCGGGTCGCAGGGCGAGCCGATGAGCGCACTGGGCCGGATGGCGATCGGCGATCACCGCCACGTCACCGTCGCCGCCGGTGACACGGTGGTGCTCGCGAGCTCCCTCGTGCCCGGCAACGAGACCGCCGTCTACCGGGTGATCAACCAGCTGTCCCGCGCGGGCGCGTTCGTCATCCATAAGGACGTGGCGAAGGTACACGTATCCGGGCACTCGCCCGCGGGTGAGCTGCTGTATCTGCTCAACGTGGTGAAGCCGCGCAACTTCATGCCGGTGCACGGCGAGTGGCGCCACCTGCGCGCCCATGCGCGTCTCGGCCTCGAGTCGGGCATCCCGGAGGAGCGGATCGTGCTGTGCGAGGACGGCGACGTGGTGGACCTCGTGGACGGGTTGGCGACGATCGTCGGGCACGTGCGCTGCCGGTACGTCTATGTGGACGGTCTGGCCGTCGGCGATGTCGGGGAGTCACTGCTGACCGAGCGGCGCATCCTCAGCGACGGCGGCTTCATCGCGGCGACCGTCGTGGTCGACTCGGTCACCGGCAAGGTGGTCGGCGGCCCCAACGTCTCCGGCAAGGGGTTCAGCGAGGATCCGGCCGCATTCGACCCGGTGATACGGCTGGTCACCGAGGCTCTCGACCGGGCGGCGGCCGAGGGGATCACCGATCCGCATCAGCTCCAGCAGGTCGTGCGGCGCACGGTGGGCCGGTGGGTCAACGACACCTACCGGCGGCGCCCGATGATCGTCCCGACGGTGGTCGAGGTCTGAGAGCATCGCGACGCCGGCCGCACGCGTTCCTGGAGGTGCCTGGATGGAACACGGTCAGCACCCTCGGGCCACCTGGGGGGCGGCCGCCCAGGCGACGCTGCACTGCCTGACCGGCTGTGCCATCGGTGAAGTCGCCGGCATGGTCATCGGCACCGCGTTCCGGCTGGCGAACGCGATCACCGTCGTGCTCTCCATCGTGCTCGCGTTCATCTTCGGGTACGGGCTGACCATGCGAGGTGTGCTGCGCGCCGGCGTCGGCTTCCGGGACGCCGTGAAGATCGCGTTGGCCGCGGACACGGTGTCGATCGCGCTGATGGAGTTGCTGGACAACCTGTTCATCCTCGTCGTGCCCGGCGCCATCAACGCCGGCCTGGCCAGCCCGCTGTTCTGGGGCTCGCTGGCGTTCTCGCTGGTCGTCGCGTTCGTGCTCACCACGCCGGTGAACCGCGCGATGATCTCCCGTGGTCGGGGGCACGCGGTGGTCCACCAGTACCATGCCGCGCACGGCTGACCCCGCCTCCCCCTCGCCGATCTAGGGCTTACGCACACGATGGGAGATCGAACCATGTGCACAAGCCCTAGATCGACGGGGCAGGGGGGTGGAGAGCGGAGCGGGGCGACACGAGGGGCAAAAGCGTGGCGGAGCGCACCGGCGCCATTACGGTGTGAGCGTGGCTGGCCGAACCTCTCCGGCGGGCCGGCGTCGAGCTGCCCAGAAAGCGCGCGCCGAGGTCGCGCGGACCCGGCGGGCCGCCGACCGGGCGGTCGGCGGCGGCTCCACCTGGACATCGCTGGGCTTCATCGGCGCCGGCGTCGTCGGGTTGTGGATGGGCATCGCCCACGCTCTCGGCTGGGCCGTCCGGGCGGTCGGCCGGAAGGCGGCCACGGCCAAGGACCTCGACCCCGAGCACCGCCGCGACGGCGCGGCGCTGCTCCTGGTCGGCCTGGCGATCGTGCTCGCGGTCGCGGTGTGGTTCGGCGCGGCGGGTCCGTTCGGGCTGTGGCTGGCCCGCACCACCCGACTCAGCGTCGGGGCGATCGCCTCGGCGCTGCCGATCCTCCTGCTCGTCGCCGGCGTCCAGATGATGCGCAAGCCCGGCGACGAGGCCCAGCGAGGTCGGGGCCTCGTGGGCTGGTCGGCCCTCGTGCTCGCCGCCGCCGGCCTACTGCACCTGGGCAAGCACCAGCCGACCGAACTCACCATGATCGAGCGGGCCGGCGGCGTGCTCGGCCGGGGCGTGGGCTCGGGCCTGGCCATCGCGGTGACCGGATACGTCGCGGTGCCGCTGCTGGTCCTGCTGGCCGCCTTCGGGGTGCTCGTCATCACCGCGACCCCGATCAACCAGATCGGCTTCCGGCTGGCCGCGTTCTGGCGCTACCTCGTGGGCGCTCCACCGGCCACAGTGGAGGAAGGAGAGGTGCTCGCGGCCGGGCCGGCGAACCTGCCCGCACTGCGCCCGCGCGGGCGCGGGTCCAGCCGGCGGCGCCAGGGCGTCTTCGCCGACGACGATGCCGAGGTCTACGACGAGGCCATCCAGCCCGACGAGGCGGTGGTGCTCGACCGGCGCCCGCTGCAGCGATCCGTGCCGGAGGCGCTGCAGCGGTCGGGGCCGCAGGCCCGCAGACTCTCCCCACCGGGCCACTCGCCGGCGCCGGCGAGGGCGCAGCAGCTCGTGCTCGCGCCGCTGGAGAGCGACTACACGTTGCCCCCGGTGTCCCTGCTGCATCCGGGGGAGTTCCCACGGGCCCGGAGCAAGGCCAACGACGACGTGATCCGCGCGCTGCGGGGCGTCTTCGAACAGTTCGATGTGGACGCCGACGTCACCGGCTTCACCCGGGGGCCGACCGTGACCCGGTACGAGGTCGAGCTGGGCCCCGGAGTCAAGGTGGAGCGGATCACCCAGCTCTCCCGCAACA
Source organism: uncultured Actinomycetota bacterium (assembly GCA_963753485.1). Taxonomy (GTDB): domain Bacteria; phylum Actinomycetota; class Actinomycetes; order Mycobacteriales; family Micromonosporaceae; genus CAWDLX01. The sequence goes on from CAVWCL010000005.1 coordinate 73,270, forward strand.
TCGCGTACGCGGTGAAGTCGCCGGACGTGCGCATCATCAGCCCGATCCCGGGCCGGTCCGCGGTCGGTATCGAGATCCCCAATGCGGATCGGGAGAACGTCGCCCTCGGCGACGTCCTGCGCTCCCGGGCGGCCACGTCGGACCACCATCCGCTGCTGGTCGCGCTGGGCAAGGACATCGAGGGCGGCTTCGTGGTCGCCAACCTGGCCCGGATGCCGCACATGCTGATCGCCGGGGCGACCGGCGCGGGCAAGTCGAGCTGTCTCAACACCCTGCTGATCTCGATCCTGGCGCGGGCGACACCGGACCAGGTACGCCTGCTGCTGATCGACCCGAAGCGGGTGGAACTCACCGGGTACGAGGGTGTGCCGCACCTGGTCGCGCCGATCGTCACCAACCCGCGCAAGGCCGCCGATGCGCTGGACTGGGTGGTCCGCGAGATGGACATGCGCTACGACGACCTGGCCGCCGCCGGGGTACGCCACATCGACGACTTCAATCGCAAGGTACGCGACGGGAGCTACCGGGCGCCGCCCGGAAGTGAGCGCGCCGTCCGCCCGTACCCGTATCTCCTGGTGATCGTGGACGAGCTGGCCGACCTCATGATGGTGGCCCCCCGCGACGTCGAGGACTCGGTGGTGCGCATCACCCAGCTCGCCCGGGCCGCCGGGATACACCTGGTGCTCGCCACCCAGCGCCCGTCGGTGGACGTGGTCACCGGGTTGATCAAGGCGAATGTGCCATCGCGCCTGTCGTTCGCCACGTCGTCGCTCGCCGACTCCCGGGTCATCCTCGACCAGCCCGGGGCGGAGAAGCTGATCGGCCGCGGCGACGCGCTCTTCCTGCCCACCGGGGCGTCGAAGCCGGTACGGGTGCAGGGCGCCTGGGTCAGCGAGGCTGAGATCGCGGACGTGGTGCGGTTCTGCCGCGAGCAGCGCGAGCCGGAGTTCCGGCCCGACGTCCTGGAGACCGGATCGGCGACGCGGCCGAGGGCCGACGAGGAGGTCGGCGACGATCTCGCCTTGCTGCTGCAGGCGGTCGAGCTCGTGGTGAGCTCCCAGTTCGGCTCGACCTCGATGCTGCAGCGCAAGCTGCGGGTCGGCTTCGCCAAGGCCGGCCGGTTGATGGACCTCATGGAGTCGCGTGGCATCGTTGGACCCTCCGAGGGATCGAAAGCCCGCGACGTGCTGGTCAAACCGGACGAGCTCTCCGCGGTGCTCGACGGGCTGCGCGGCTGAGCCAGCCGCGCACCGGGTGGGGCGCGAACTCTGGCCCAGCCCGTCCTCGGCATAATCTGTCGGCGTGTCCCAGCTGCCTGCACGCGACGAACCGGCCGTGGATGAACCAGGCACCGACCAGCCCGGGCGGGTCAGTGCTGACGAACCGGGCACCGACCAACCGGGGCGGGTCAGCACCCTGGAGCTCTTCTTCGACCTGGTCTTCGTCTTCACGATCACTCAGCTCACCGCGGTGCTGGCCGGCGACCTGACCGTGCGCGGCGTCGGCCAGGTGATCCTCATGCTCGCGGTGATCTTGTGGATGTACGGCGGGTATGCGTGGTTGACCAACGCCATCGCCCCCAACAGCCGGGCGCGGCGCACTCTCCTGCTCATCGGCATGGGTGGATTCCTCGGCATCGCGCTCGCCATCCCGACCGCGTTCGGCGCGACCGGCTGGCTCTTCGGCGTCGGCTACTTCGTCGTGAACGCGGTCCATACGGGGCTCTTCACCATCGCCGGCGGCGCCGGAGTCGCCCGGGCGATGAAGCTGCTCGGGCCGCTGAACCTGCTCAGCTCCGGCCTCATCCTCATCGGCGGGTTCGTGCCGGGTGGCGCCCGGTTCGGGCTGTGGGGCCTGGCGCTGGCGATCCAGGTCGCGTCGCCGTACCTGAACCCGATCGGGTCGTTCACCATCTCGCCCGCGCATTTCGTGGAGCGTCATGGCCTGGTCATCATCATCGCGCTCGGCGAGTCGGTGGTGGCGATCGGCGCGGGCGCCGCCGGCCTGCCGGTGGACCTGCGACTCGTCCTGGTGGCGACGCTCGGGCTCAGCCTGACCTACCTGCTGTGGTGGGTGTACTTCGCCGGCGACGACACGGCGGCCGAGCGCGCCCTCGCGGCGGTCGAGCCGCCCCGCCGGTCGCGAGTCGCCATCAACGCGTACGGGTGGGCACACCTGGGCCTGCTGCTCGGGATCGTGGCGGTGGCGGCCGGCGTGAAGAAGCTGATCGGGCACGCCACCGACCACCTCGGCCTCGGCCCGGCGCTGGTGCTCGCCGCCGGCGTCACCTGTTACCTCGGCGCCGACGCGGTGTTCCGGCGGATCCTGCGCATCAGCAGCCCGCGCTACCGGGCCATCGCCGCGGTGCTGGCGCTGGCCACCGTGCCGCTGGGACTGGTGCTCGGGGTAGCGCAACTGGGCGCCCTGATCGCGCTGCTCGCCGGCATGCTCGTGATCGAGGCTCGGGGCACCGGCCGGCACGACCATCGCACCTACGGGCGGGCAGCGCCGGCCGCGGGTGCGCCGGCCGGCGGATAGCCCGCAGCCAGCCCGCGGATAGCCCGCAGCCGCCACCGCCGGCCCGCGGCCCGGTACCCTCGGTAGGTGTCCGTGATCGCCAGCCGGCCTGGCCCCGTTCTCGCTACTGAGCGGACGGCCGCTGGTCGGGTTGCCCTGCTCACCTTGGGCTGTGCCCGCAACGAGGTGGACTCCGAGGAACTGGCGGCCCGTCTGGACGCCGACGGTTGGCGCCTGGTCGCCGCCGCCGAACGGGCCGACGTCGTGCTCGTGAATACCTGTGGTTTCGTGGAGAGCGCGAAGCGGGACTCCATCGAGACGTTGCTCGCGGCCGTCGACTCGGGGGCGAAGGTGGTCGCCGCCGGGTGCCTGGCCGAGCGCTACGGGCAGGAGCTGGCCGCCTCGCTACCGGAGGCCGACGCGGTCCTCGGCTTCGACGATTACCCCGAGATCTCCCAGCGGCTGCGCTCGGTGCTGGCCGGCGAACGGCTGGACCCGCACCCGCGCCGCGATCGGCGCTCGCTGCTGCCGCTCGCGCCCGCGCAGCGGCCTGCGGCCCGGTCGGCCGCAACGGGTCCATCGCCGGCGTTGGACGAGCGGATCCCGGCCCACCTGCGTCCGATCCTGCGCCACCGGCTGGCGCGCGGCCCGGTCGCGCCGCTCAAGCTCGCCTCCGGCTGCGACCGCCGGTGCTCCTTCTGCGCGATCCCGTCGTTTCGCGGGGCATTCGTCTCCCGCCCGCCCACCGAGATCCTCGCCGAGGCGCACTGGCTCGCCGGCCAGGGCGTGCGTGAGCTCGTGCTGGTCAGCGAGAACTCCACCTCGTACGGCAAGGACCTGGGCGAGCTGCGCGCGCTGGAAGCCCTGCTGCCCCAGCTCGCCGCCGTGCCGGGCATTGTCCGGGTACGGGTGAGCTACCTGCAGCCGGCCGAGACCCGGCCCAGTCTCGTCGAGGCGATCGCCACCACACCGGGGGTGGCCGCCTACTTCGACCTGTCCTTCCAGCACGCCAGCGAACCGGTGCTGCGCCGGATGCGGCGATTCGGCGGCACTGACCGGTTTCTCGCGCTACTCGACTCGATCCGGGATTGGGATCCGGCCGCCGGCGCGCGCAGCAACGTCATCGTGGGCTTCCCGGGTGAGACCCGGGCCGATGTGGCCGAGCTGAGCCGCTTTCTCCAGGCCGCCCGGCTGGACGCGATCGGGGTCTTCGAGTACAGCGACGAGGACGGCACCGAGGCGGCCGGCCTGCCCGGCAAGGTCGCCGCGGCGACGCGGGTGCGCCGGTACGCCCGGGTCAGCTCACTCGCCGAGCACCTCGGTAACGAGCGGGCCGCGCAGCGGATCGGTTCCCTGGTCGAGGTCCTGGTCGAGACGGTCGGCGGCGGTGCGGTCGAGGGGCGGGCGGCTCACCAGGCACCCGAGGTCGACGGCGCCACCCTGCTGCCGGGGGCCACCGGACTCGCCGCCGGCGACCTGGTGCGGGCCCGGGTCACCGGGACCGACGGGGTCGACCTGGTGGCCGAGCTGGTCGCGGTGATCAGTGCGGCCGGCGAACCGGTATGAGCGAGCCGGCCGTCAGCGAGTCACGCGTGCCCAGGTCGAGCGTGCCGCCGGACGGCCCGCAGCCGCCACCGCCCGGCCGGCGGCCACCGCTGGTCAACATCGCCAACGCGTTGACGGTGCTGCGGATCGGCCTGGTGCCGGTATTCGTGGTGCTCCTGGTCGCCTCGCAGATGACCTCGACGGCGTACCGCATCGCCGCCGCCATCGCCTTCGTGGTCGCGTCGCTGACCGACCTCGCCGACGGCTGGCTGGCCCGGGCGCTCGACCAGGTCACCTCGTTCGGAAAGGTCGCCGATCCGATCGCCGACAAGGCGTTGACCGGGACCGCGCTGGTGCTGCTCTCGATCTACGGGGCGGTGCCCTGGTGGGCGACCTCGGTGATCCTCGCCCGGGAGATCGGGGTGACCCTGTTGCGGCTGTGGGTGATCCGCTTCGGCGTGATCCCGGCGAGCCGCGGCGGCAAGGTGAAGACGGTTCTGCAGGTCACCGCGATCGGTTGGTACATCTGGCCGTTCTCCCCCGCGGTGGCGGCCGCCGGCCAGTGGATCATGTTGGTCGCGGTGGTCGTGACGGTGGCCACCGGCGTGGACTACGTGGTGCGGGCCCTGCGCATCAGGCGGACCACGGCGGCACTGCACCGGCCGGGCCGGTAGCCTCGGCTGCGTGCTGGAGATCGCCGGCTACCTGGACCGGCTCGGCCTGCAACGCCCCCGCACGCCGTCGTACCCGGCTCTGGAGGCGATCCACCGGGCGCAGGTCGAACGGATCGCCTACAACACCATCGACATCCAACTGGGCCGGCCAGCCCCGATCGAGCCGGACCAGGTCGTCGCCATGATCGCGGCGACCGGTCGGGCCGGCTACTGCTTCCACCTCAACGGTGCGCTGGCGGCCCTTTTGGAGGCGGTCGGCTTCGAGGTCCGCCGGCACCGGGGTGGGGTGTGGAGCGAGCCGAACGAGGTGCCGCTACGCCCGTTCGCCAACCACCTGGCGCTCACCGTGCACGCGCTGCCCACCGCCGACAACCCCGGGGGCGCGTGGTTCGTCGACGCGGGTCTGGGGGATGCACTGTACGAACCGATCCCGCTGCGTATCGGCGCAGTGGTCCAGGGTGGCTTCAGCTACACCCTGGAGCCCTCGCCGGTGCTGGCCGGTGGCTGGCGGTTTCACCACGACCCGCGCGGGACCTTCCGGACAATGGACTTCGAGATGGCGCCGGCGGCGGTCGCCGACTTCGCGCTGGCGCACCGCTACCTGTCGACGTCGCCGGAGTCGGGTTTCGTCCGCAAGCTCAGCGTGCAGCGCCGCGACGCGGACGGGTGCGACCGGCTGGTGAGCGCGACGCTGCACCGGGTGGACGGCGGCGGCACCAGCACCACCGAGTTCGCGACCATGCCGGAGTGGCGCGAGCAGCTCGCCGAACGATTCCGGCTGGCGTTGGACGATATCGGGGCCGATGAGCTGCGCTGGCTGTGGCAGCGGGTGCGCCGGGATCAGGACGAGTGGAACCGGAGTCACGATGAGCGCGGCTGAGGTGCTGAACCAGCTGGCGGCCCGGGGGGCGACCCTGGCGGTCGCCGAGTCGCTCACCGGAGGGCTGCTCGCCGCCGCGCTGGTCGAGGTGCCCGGGGCCAGCAAGGTCTTCCGGGGCGGGCTGGTGGTCTACGCCACCGACCTCAAGGAGACGCTCGCCGGCGTACCGGCGCAGCTTCTGGCCGACCGCGGCCCGGTCGACCCGGACGTGGCGGTCGCGCTCGCCGCCGGGGCTCGCGAGCGGTGCGGCGCCGACTGGGGCGTGGCGACCACCGGTGTGGCCGGCCCGGAGACCCAGCGCGGAGTGCCGGTCGGCACCGTCTTCGTGGCGGCGTCGGGTCCGTCCGGCGCGGCCGTTCGCCGGTTCACGCTCGACGGCGACCGGGCCGCGATCCGCTCGGCGGCGGTGGCCGCCGCCCTCGATCTGCTCGGGACGGCGCTCGCCGCGGAAGGGGCCAAAGTGAGCAGCACCGAAGATGTCGAACACGACGTGACCGGGTAGCCTGACAGGCACGACCGATAGGTGCGCTGGCGCGGCTGCCGTGGGTGAGGAGGTGCCATGGTCCTGCTCCGCAAGGTGATCGGCGACGCGCTGCGGGCCCGCCGCCTCGCTCAGCATCGGACGCTGCGGGAGGTCTCGACCGCGGCCAACGTGAGCCTGGGGTACCTCTCCGAGATCGAGCGCGGCCACAAGGAAGCCTCGAGTGAGCTGCTCGCGTCGATCTGCGACGCCCTCGGCGCCCCGTTGTCGCAGATGCTCGGTGACGCGAGCGCCACCTTCGCCCTCGCCGAGCAGATGTCCGAGCAGGTGGAGCAGGTCTTCGCGGCCGCCGAGGCGCCGGAGACCAGCGCGGCCGTCACCAACGCGGTGGCCGCCGATGCCGGCCTAGATGCCCTGGTCACCGACGGCGAGCTGACCGTCCAGGTGCACAGCGACGGCCCGCTGCGTACCACCCTCACCGCGAAGCGGACGGCACCGGGTCCGCGCCAGCTGCCCTCGATCCTGGTCGGCTGAGCACTCGGCCCGATCCAGTCCGGCCGCCACCCCGAGGACGTGGTAGCCCGCGACCTGACGCCGGTGGCGGCGGGCTGTCAAGATTGGAGAGCGACGGCCGGACCCACGGCCGGGACCCGAGGCCCACAGCCTGGACTCAGGGCCCGGGACCCGGGGCCTGGACCCCAGGGGCCGGGCCGGACGGCGGTGGTATCCGCGGCAGAGAGGACGCACGATGGCGAATCCGTTCGTCAAGGGCTGGAAGTACCTGATGGCGCTGTTCGGGTCCAAGATCGACGAGTACGCCGACCCGAAGGTGCAGATCCAGCAGGCGATCGAGGACGCACAGCGCCAGCACCAGTCGCTGCTGCAGCAGGCGGCGGCGGTCATCGGCAACCAGCATCAGCTGGAGATGAAGCTCTCGCGCCAGCTCACCGAGGTCGAGAACATGCAGGCCAACGCCCGCCAGGCGTTGATCCTGGCCGACCGGGCGCGGGGCGCGGGCGATGAGGCGAAGGCGACCGACTACGAGCACACGGCCCAGACATTCGCGACCCAGCTGGTCGCGGCGGAGAGCTCGCTCACCGATCTCAAGGCGCTGCACGACCAGTCGCTCGGCGCGGCGACCCAGGCCCGCGAGGCGGTGAAGAGCAACGAGATGGTGCTGCGCCAGCGCCTGGCCGAGCGCACCAAGCTGCTCAGCCAGCTGGAGCAGGCGAAGATGCAGGAGAGCGTTGCCCGGTCCCTGGAGTCGCTCGGCTCGCTCTCCGCTCCGGGCACATCGCCCTCGCTGGACGAGGTCCGTGACAAGATCGAGAAGCGGTACGCGGTCGCGCTCGGGCGAGCTGACCTGGCCCAGGGTTCGGTGGAGGGTCGGCGTCTCGAGGTGCAGAAGGCCACCCTGGACATGGCCGGTTCGAGCCGGCTGGCGGAGATCCGGGCGAGCATGGCCGGCGAGCTGACCGCCTCGGCTCCGCCACCCGCGGTCGCCGGCGCCCGCACGCCGCCCGCGGTGTCGGCGGCTGCGGACGCCCCGGCCAGCGACGCTTCGCCGGCTTCGTCGGCCGAGCCGGCCGCCTCGGCCGAGGCGGCGCGGCAAACCGAGCAGACCTGAGCGGCTCAGGGCGGCGGCTGGCAGCGCGGGCACCAGTAGGTGACCCGCTCGCCCTGATCAGCCCGGGCGATCGGCGTGCCGCAGCGTCGGCATGGTGCACCTGCGCGGCCGTAGACGTAGACCTCCTGGCCCCGGCGCAGGGAGCCGGTGGTCGCCTGGGTCGCCCGGCCCCGGTTGCTGCGCAGCAGGGCCCGGGCCAGGTCGACCACGGCCTCCAGATCATCCACTGTGGATACCAGTGCCCACGGGTTGAGCCCCCGGAGGAAGAGCGTCTCCGCCTTGTACAGGTTCCCGATGCCGGCGAGATTGCGCTGCTCCAGTAGGGCCTCGGCGATCGGCTGATCCGGATGCTCGCGCAGCCGGCGCACCGCCTCGGCCCGGTCCCAGCCGCCCGGTTCGTCCGGCGACCCGAGCAGGTCCGGTCCGAGATGCCCGACGAGCCGCGCTTCCTCGTCGGTGGCCACAATGGACAGTTCGTGCAGGTGGTAGCCGACCGCGACCGCGGAGCCGGTGCGCAGCACGGCCCGGATCAGGTGCGCCGGACCGCCGCGCCAGGCCACCCCCGGCCGGTACACCTGCCAGTGGCCATCCATCCGCAGGTGGGAGTGCAGAGTGACCGGCCGCTCGCCGGCGATGCGCGGACTGCGAGCGCCGGGCGGGGTGGGCATTGCCTTGGCGGGTGCGGGATCGGCCGGCCCGGTGTCGGCGGCGGGCGGGGTCAGGCGCAGCAGCAGGTGTTTGCCCCGGCTGGCGCAGCCGTTCACGAGCCATCCCGACAGCTCCACCGTGGCCAGTCGGGGCACCCGCAGGTCACTGTGGTCGACCACGGTGCCGGCGAGGGCCCGGTCGAGCATCCGCGCCGTGTTCCAGACCGTGTCGCCCTCGGGCACGCTCCTATCGTGCCCGACGGCGCACCAGCCGTGAGGGCGGGCGGGCTACCGGCCGGTGAGGCGCACCACGTCGCCGGGCGCGGCGCCGAGCACCCGATCCGCCTGTCCGCCGTTGACCGCCACCGCGAGCCGGCCGGCCGAATCCTGGTACGCGACCAGCTCGCCCGGGCGGGCGTCGGCGAAGGTCCGGCCCCGCACCGCCGGCTCACCGCCGACGTGCAGCGCCGCCGGCAGGGTCGCCAGCACCTCGCCGGCGGCCGCCAGCTGGACATTGCCGAAGCGGTCCACCTGCACCACCTCGGCCTCCACGACGCCGTCGGCGATCACGACCATGGGGTCGGGCAGACGGCACAGACCGCCGGGGTCCAGCGCCTCCCCGGCGCCGGCCAGGTCGGCGCCGGTCGCCAGCCGGGCGGCGACCGGGGCGAAAATGTCGCGGCCGTGAAAGGTCGCGGAGACGGCGGGCGCGAACCAGGCCGAGTTGGTCAGTTCCACCGCCCGGCGCACGCCGCCGAGCGCATCGGCGGCGGCCATCAGCAGTCCGTTGTCCGGGCCCACGAGCACGCCGCGCTCGGTGTCGAGGGCGACGCCGCGCCGGGCGGTACCGACACCGGGATCCACGATCGCGATGTGGATGGCGATGGGCAGGTGCGGCACGGTCTGGGCGAGCACGGCCGCGCCGGCGCTGACGTCGCCCGGCGGCACCAGATGGGTGATGTCGAGCACGCGTACCGCGGGTGCCGCGCGCGCGAGGACGCCGTGGCACACCGCGACGAAGCCGTCGCTGAGCCCGTAGTCCGTGGTGAGACTGACCCAGCCGTACCCGCGGCCGTCCGAAACGCCGCCGGGAGTCGCCGGACCGCCCAGAGCTGCCATATCGCCGAGGGTAACGCCGCCGTCGGCCCGCACAGGGCGGCCCTGTGCCGGTGTCGATGGTGGGCCACGGTATGCATAGGCCATGCGTTTGACGATCTTCACCGAGCCCCAGCAGGGGGCGAGCTACGCCGATCTGCTGCGGGTGGCGCGACACGCCCAGGCGGCCGGCTTCGATGGCTTCTTCCGCTCCGACCACTACGTGGCCTTCGGCAGCGACGGGCTACCCGGACCGACCGACGCATGGGTGACGCTGGCCGGCCTGGCCCGCGAGACCGAGGGCATCCGGCTCGGCACCCTGGTCACCTCGGCCACGTTCCGGCGGCCGGGCCCGCTCGCCATTGCCGTGGCCCAGGTGGACGCGATGAGCGGCGGCCGGGTGGAGCTCGGTCTCGGCGCCGGTTGGTATGAGACCGAGCACCTCGCATACGGGATCCCGTTCCCGCCGGTGGGCGAGCGATTCGACCGTCTCGCCGAACAGCTCGCGATCATCACTGGGCTGTGGGCGACCCCGGCCGGCGAGCGGTTCTCGTTCCAGGGCGCCTGGTACTCGCTGGCCGACTCACCGGCGCTGCCGAAGCCGGTGCAGGTGCCGGGACCGCCAGTGATCATCGGTGGCGGCGGCCGGCGGCGGACACCGATGCTCGCGGCCCGCTACGCGGACGAGTTCAATGTGCCGTTCGCCGGCGTGGCCGAGACCGCGGCGCAGTACCGCCGGGCTGAGCGCGCCGGCACCGAACAGGGCCGCGATCTGGCTCGCCGGCCGCTCGTGCTCTCGGCCGCCCAGACGCTGTGTTGCGGCCGCAGCGCCGCCGAGGTGACCCGCCGGGCCGAGGCGATCGGGCAGCCCGCCGACCGGCTACGGGCCAATGGGATCGCCGGCACCCCGGCCGAGGTGGTCGACCGGATCGGCGCGTTCGCCGCGGCCGGGGCTTCCCGCTTGCACCTGCAGGTCCTCGATCTGACCGATCTCGATCACCTCGACCTGGTCGCGTCGGCGGTGCTGCCTCAGCTCGGGTGACCGGCCGGTCAGTCGTCCTCCGGTCGCCGCCAGACCGTCGGGTCGTCGAAGAGGATGTCGTCGTCGTACTCCGGCGGTCCGGCCCCGACCGGCCCCATGCCGGCACCCGAGCGGCGCGCGCGGACCAGGGCGATGGCGTGCCCCGTTCCGAGCACCAGCAGGGTCGCGGCCGCGAGGAAGAAGCCGTAGCGCGGGCTCGCGGTGACGTTGAGCGCCCGGGGGATCCCGTTGGTCGGCAGGTCGGCGGTCTTGACGTTCTCCAGCCTGGCGATCGCCCGCACCTCGGCCGCGATGAGCAGGCCGAGACCGAGCGCGGCGAGCCCGGTGGCGGCGGTGTGCCGGATGAGCACCGGTCGGATCAATGCCGTCGCCATCGCGCCCAGGACCGCGACGGCGGACAGGATCGCCAAGGGCTCGATGTCGTACTGGTCGGCGAAGAGCGCGACGAGGTCGTCGGCCTCGCCCGGGTCGACGCCGGCGCCGCTGATGTCCGGGGCCCCGGCGTTGATCATGTCGATGCCGGTGAAGACCGCGGTGACCCGCGTGGCCGGGTCCGGGCCGCACGAGACGGCGGCGAACGGGAACAGGAACAGCAGCAGAACGAGGCCGAACCCGGCCGGGCTGAGCAGCTTGCTCAGCAGTGTGGGCTGGTTCATCAGTCCTCTTCGGTCAGGCAGAACGGGTGGCCGGCCGGGTCAGCGTAGACCCGCCAGGTCTCCCCCGGCTGGTACGCGGGTCGGACCCCGCCCAGGGCAAGCACCCGCTCCTCGGCGGCCTCCAGGTCCTCGACGGTGAAGTCGAGGTGCACCTGCTGCGGACCGGTGGGGTCCGGCCACGCCGGCGGCACGTGGTCCGGGCTCTCCTGAAAGCAGACCCGTAGGCCGGTGCCGCTGTTGAGGGTCACCCACTCGGCTTCGTCGTACTCGACGTGCCAGCCGGTGAGCTCGCCATAGAAGTGGGCGAGTTTGTGGGGATCTGGACAGTCCAGCACCACCGCGGTGAGGCGAGCGAGGGGCAGCACCATGTCCGGTAGCTTCTCCCCGCCATCCGGCGCACGCAAGGACCGTCGGGTGGTTGCGCCTACGCCGCCGGTGCCGGGGCGGCCGGGTCGTCAGGAGCGCAGACGCAACCCGCGCGGGGTCGTCCGGAAGCCGGCCGCGGTGAGGGCGGCGCGCAGCGGGGACGCGTGGATGGTCTCGCCGTCGGCGCGCTCGACCGACATCGGACCGAGAGCGCCGGTGCGGACCGCGCCGGCAAGGGCGGTGGCCGCCGCCACCAGCGTCTGCGGATCGTCGGTGAAGGAGAGCAGGGTGCGACCGCCCCGCTCCACATAGATGGCGAGGTCCCCGGCGACCAGCACCACCAGTGCGCCCGCCTTGCGGCCAGGCCGGTGCCCGGTGCCCGGCTCGCCCTCGTCAACCACCCGCTCGGGCCAGGCAAGGGCGGCGCCGTACGGGTTGGCCGGGTCGGTGGTAGCCAGCACCAGAGCGCGTGCGGTGCGTGCCTCGGCGCTCTCCGCCATGGCCCGCAGCCGGTCCACGGCACCGGGAACCGCGAACTGGGCCGCGCCCAGCCCGTCCACGAAGTACCCGCGACGGGCCGAGCCGCGCTCCTCCAGCGCCGAGAGCACCGGGTACACCGCCGCGAACCCACCCGGGGTGCCCTCGGCGAGCACCGCACCCCGGGTGACCACGCCATGGCGCTCGAGCAGGTTCTCGGCCGCTGCCGTGGCCCGCCGGGTGGGATTGGTGTCGCGCTCGGGCAGCCGGTACCACCGTCCGGCGGCACTCGGCGGCCCCGACCGGGCGGCGGCGAGCGATGTCCGACTCAGCCGACCGGTCGGCAACCGGGACGGCGAACGCAGCCGGGCCCGGGCCGCGGCAGGCCTGCCCCGGTGCGCGCCCCGACCAGCGAGCATGGCTCGCACCGGCGCGAGCGTGTCGTTCGCGACCAACCCGGCCCAGACCAGGTCCCACACCGCGGCGAGCAGGTCAGCCTCGGCGCTCTCGCCACTCGCCCCGGCCAGGTCGGCGAGCTGGCGAAAGAACAGGGCCTGGCCAGCGTCGAGGCGCTCCAGCACCGCCTGATGCAGCGGGCCGGCGGTGAACTCCGGGTCGGGCGGGGGCAGCAACAGCGGAGCCGATTCGGCCCAGCTGAACGCCAGCCAGCCGTCGGTGCCGGCGAGCGAGCCGTTGCCGGCCCAGATCACCTCGCCGCTGGTGCAGAGCTCGTCCAGGTACGCCGGCGTGTAGTCGGCCACCCGGGCGGCGAGCACCAGTGGCTCCCAGGCCGAGGCTGGCAGCGCCACGCCCTGCAGCTGCTCCAGGGCCGCGGCGACCGCCTCGACCCCGCGCGCCGACGAGCCGACCTGCTGCCAGCGGGGGAGGAAGGCGGCCAGGATCCGCGGTGGCACCGGCTCGATCTCGCGCCGCAGCGCCGCCAGCGACCGCCGGCGCAGCAGCCGCAGCACCTCGCTGTCGCACCACTCGGTGCCGATCGGCGCGCCGTCGACCCCGGCCGGAGTGAACTCGCCGGCCGCCACCCGGCCGGTGGCGGCGAGTCGCTTGAGCGCCTGCTCCACCACGAAGCTGCCCAGGCCGAAGCGGGCGGCGCAGGCCGCCGCGGTGAACGGTCCGCGGGTGCGCGCATACCGGGCGACGAGGTCGCCGATGGGGTCGGCGACCGGCTCCAGGTACGCCCCGGCCAACCCGACCGGCAACGCCACCCCGAGACCGTCGCGTACCCGGGCCGCGTCCTCGATGAGGATCCAGCGTTGCTCGCCGGCGATGCGGACGTCGATGACGCGCCGGGCCGCGGCCAGCACCTCGAGCCATTCCGGGTGGCCACCCCGGGCCACGCACTCCACCGTGGACAGATCGCCGAGCACCCGCAGCAGCTCGATCAGGTCCTCGCCGTCGCGCACGGTCCGGGAGCCGTCGAGCCACTGCAACCGCCGTTCGGTCTCGACGACCACGTCGGGGTCGAGCAGCTCGCGCAGCTCGACCCGGCCCAGCAGCTCGCCCAGCAGCGTCGAGTCCAGCGCGAGCGCGGCCGCCCGGCGTTCGGCCAGCGGCACGTCCCCGCCGTAGAGGAAGGCACCCACGTACCCGAAGAGGAGCGAGCGGGCGAACGGCGACGGCCGCGGCGTCTCGACCTCGACGAGCCGGACGGCCCGGGCCGCGAGGTCGCGCATCAGGCCCACCAGGCCGGGTACGTCGAGGACATCCTGCAGGCATTCGCGAGCCGCCTCGAGGGTGATCGGGAAATCGGCGTACCCGCGGGCGACGTCGAGTAGCTGGGCGGCTCGCTGGCGCTGCTGCCACAGCGGTTGGCGGCGCCGCGGATCGCGGCGGGGGAGCAGGAGCGCCCGGGCGGCGCACTCGCGGAACCGGGCGGCGAACATGGCCGAGGCGCCGACCGAGTCTTCGACCAGTGCGACAATCTCCTCCGGGTCGAAGACGACCAGGTCGGCACCGGGCGGCGCGTCCACGCCGGCCGCGTCCACGGCGTCGGGCAGGCGCACCACGATGCCGTCGTCGCTCGGCAGCACCTGGGCGTCCACGCCGTAGCGTTCGCTGATGCGCACCCCGATCGCCATGGCCCAGGCCGCGTTGACCTTCGCCCCGAGGACACAGTGGACAGCCAGCCGCCAGTCGCCGAGCTCGTCGCGGAACCGCTCGACCAGCACGGTCCGGTCGTCGGGGAGATGGCGGGTCGCCTCCCGCTGCTCGTCCACATAGGAGAGAAGATTGTCGATCGCCCAGCCGTCCAATCCGGACCCGGCCAGGTCGGCTTCGGCCTTCTCCCTGGGGTGACGGGCCAGATCCCGCAGGGTGGCGCCGATCGCCCGGCCCAGCTCGACCGGGCGGCCGGGCTGGTCGCCCTTCCAGAACGGCATCCGGGCGGCGACTCCGGGCGCCGGGGAGACCAGCACCCGGTCGGGGGTGATGTCCTCGATGCGCCACGAGGTGGAGCCGAGCAGGAACACGTCGCCGACCCGCGACTCGTAGACCATCTCCTCGTCCAACTCGCCAACCCGGGCGGCCCGCTCCGCCCCGGCCAGGAAGACTCCGAACAGACCGCGGTCGGGAATGGTCCCGCCGCTGGTCACCGCGAGGCGTTGGGCTCCCGGCCGGGCGGTGAGCAGATCGGTCGCCCGGTCCCAGACGATGCGGGGGCGCAGCTCGGCGAAGGCGGTCGAGGGATAGCGACCGGAGAGCATGTCCAGGGTCGCGTCCAGCGCGGAGGCGGGCAGCTCGGCGAAGGCGGCCGCCCGGCGCACGAGGACGGCCAGGTCGCCCACCCGCCACGGGTCGAGGGCGACCATGGCCACGATGTGTTGAGCCAGCACGTCGAGCGGGTTGCGCGGGTAGCGCAGCTCCTCGATGAGGCCGTCGTGCATGCGATGCGCCACCACCGCGCAGGAGAGCAGGTCGCCGCGGTGTTTGGGGAAGACGATGCCGCGCGAGACCGCCCCGACCTGATGCCCGGCCCGGCCCACGCGTTGCAGGCCGGCCGCGACCGAGGGCGGTGCCTCGATCTGGATCACCAGATCCACCGCGCCCATGTCGATGCCGAGCTCGAGCGAGCTGGTGGCGACCACGGCCGGCAGCCGTCCCGACTTCAGGGCCTCCTCAATGTGTTTGCGCTCCTCCCGCGACACGCTGCCGTGGTGGGCCCGGGCGATCACCGGCACGGCGCCGGTCGCCACCGGCGACTGCGCCATCACCTGGGCTGGCGCACCGCTCTGGCCGGCCGGGGCATCGGCCTGCGGCTGCTCGGCGGCGAGTTCGTTGAGGCGCGCACACAGCCGCTCCGAGAGCCGGCGCGAGTTGGCGAAGACGATCGTCGACCGGTGGGTCCTGATCAGGTCGAAGACCCGCTGCTCCACCGCCGGCCAGATCGACGCCCGGCGTGGCTGCAGCTCATCGGCGTCCGGCTCGGACTCGTCCAGGCGGGTCATGTCCTCGACCGGCACCTCGACCCGCACCTCGATCACCTTGGCCGACGGGGGGTGCACGACCTGTACCGCCGCCGTGCCGCCGAGGAACCGGGCCACCTCGTCGACCGGGCGCACCGTCGCCGACAGGCCGATCCGCTGGGCCGGCGCCGGCAGCAGGGCGTCGAGGCGCTCCAGCGACAGGGCCAGGTGGGCACCGCGTTTGGTGGCGGCCACCGCGTGCACCTCGTCGACGATGACCGTGCGCACCCCCCGCAGGGCCTCCCGGGCCGAAGAGGTCAGCAGGAGGAAGAGCGACTCCGGTGTGGTGATGAGGATGTCGGCCGGCGCGCGCGCGAACGCTCGGCGATCTTCGACCGGGGTGTCGCCGGTACGCATGGCGACGCTGATCTCGGGCAGGCTCAGGCCGAGCCGACCGGCCGCGTGGCGGATGCCGGCCAGCGGAGAGCGGAGGTTGCGCTCGACATCGACGGCGAGCGCCTTGAGTGGGCTGACGTAGAGCACCCGGCAGCGGGCCCGCGGGTCGGCGGGAGGTTGGTCAGCGTCGGCGGCCAGTCGGTCCAGCGCCCACAGGAACGCGGCCAGGGTCTTACCGGAGCCGGTCGGCGCCACCACCAGCGTGTGGCGGCGGTCACTGATCGCCTGCCACGCGCCCGCCTGGGCCGGCGTCGGCTCGGCGAAGGCCGCCTCGAACCAGGCGCGGGTGGCCGGGCCGAAGCGCTCGAGCACCCCGCCGGCGCTCTCGCGGTCCGCGGGCATGGGACCCATGCTGCCCCGGCGGTACGACAACCGCCCCCTCAGCCGGGAATCAGCAGGTCGGCGTAGTCGGGGTTGCGCTGCACGTAGCCGGCGATGAACGGGCACCGCGCCACCGCCCGCTCGCCGCGGGCCCGGATGTCCTCGAGCGCGCCGCGGGCGAGCGCGCTGGCGATCCCGCGCCCGCCGTAGGCCGGCTCGGTCTCGGTGTGGATGAGCACGATCGTGCCCGGCTGAGCGCGGAACCGGACGAAGGCCACCACCCGGCCGTCCAGCCAGGCCTCATACCGGTGCCCGTCGTCGTTGCGCACCACCTCGACCGCGTCCTCGCCGATCATCCGGTCATCCTGCCCGGCCCGGCGTCCGGCCGCACCCGCTCCCCCTCACCCCACCGGTACGGGTTGGCGGAGCCGGCCGGCGAGCCGCGCCCGTGCCGCCGGCCACTGCTCGTCGGTCATCGCGTAGAGCACGGTGTCCCGCCAGCTGCCATCGTGGCGGCGCTTGTGCCGGCGCAGAACACCTTCACGCAGCGCCCCGAGGCGCTCGATCGCCTGCTGCGAGCGCAGGTTGCGCAGGTCGGTGTGCCACTCGACCCGGACCGCGCCCAGTTCGTCAAAGGCCCGCCGCAGCAGCAACAGTTTCGCCTCGGTGTTGATCCCCGTCCGCCAGGCCGAGCGGGCCAGCATGGTGTATCCGATGGCGAGGCAGCGGTTCGCCTCGTCCACCGCGTGGTAGGACGTCAGCCCGACGATGGCCCCGGTGACCGCGCTGCGCTGGACGAACGGCACCCGCTCGCCGAACTCCCACGCGCGCAACGCGTCGCCGACCTGGCCAGCCATCTCCTCGACGGTGGCCGGTCGTTCGACGGAGATCCACCGGTAGACCTCCTCGTCGGCGATGGCGGCGAAGAGTTCGTCCACATGGGATGGATCGAGTGCTTCGAGCACCACGTGCTCGCCGGCCAGCCGGGGGGCGGCCAGCCAGGGCGATCGGGGCTCGCGGAGGTAGGACGGCACCGGCACCCGTACCCCGGGCGCGGTCTCCGGCCGGCCCGGCCGCAACCGCAACGGCACCACCCCGGCCCAGCAGGACAGCGCGAGGTCGGCCTCGTCGTCGGCCACTGCGCCGACGCGTGCCTTGACCGACACCTCGGTGAGGGGCAGGGCCAGGACGGCGGTCTGGGCGAGCTCGTTGGCGGTGGGCGGCCGCGTCTCGCCGGCCCGCCCCGGCGCGACCTTGTCGACCAGGGCGGTCATGACGCGCAGCTTCTCCGCCTCGTCCGTGACCAGGTACGCGCGGCCGTGGGCGATCACCGAGCGGTAGTTGGCGCTGTGGTGGAACTGTGAGCGCGCCAGGACCAGGCCGTCGAGGTGGGTGGCCGCGACGCAGACGGCAAGCCCGTCGGGGCCGCGGGCGCCCAGCAGCGGCCGGGAACCGGTCGAGCCGTGCAGGTAGAGCACATCGTCGATGCGCACGTGCAGGGTCGGCAGCACCCGCGGTTCCACCGCGCCGGTCTGCGGGTCGGCCGCGGTGAAGGCGAGATGGCAGAAGTACGCCTCATCCAGGATCGCGTTCGCGGTGGCGCGCTGGAAGTTGACCCGGTCCCGGTACCGCGAGGCGGTGGTGCGCGGGGTACGCGCGAACATCGTCGCCGACGGCGGCTGCCCACTCGGGCCGGCCGGCTGCCCACTCGGTTTCGCCGGCCGCTGCCGCTCATCCGGGTTCGCCGGCTGGCTGCGCTCAGTCATTGCCTTCTGCCTTTCGTACTAGTACGATGGTAAAACTGTGACAGTACGTTATCAGATCACCGGGCGGGGCGCTGCCGCCATCTCGGCCAGTGTCGAGGCCGGCGTGCGGACCGGAGCGCTCGGTCCGGGCGCGGCGCTGCCCCCGGTACGCACGCTGGCCACGCAGCTGGCCGTCGCGCCGGCCACGGTGGCGGCCGCCTACCGCTCGCTGCGCCAGCGGGGCGTGGTGGAGACCGCCGGTCGCAACGGCACCCGGGTACGCCCGCAGCCGGCCGTACGGCCGCGGTTGGCGCACCGCCACCCCGCCCCACCCGGAACGGTCGACCTCGCCTCGGGCGAACCCGATCCGGCGCTGCTGCCGGCCCTCGGCGCCCACCTGCGCCGGCTGGCCCGCATCGCCGACGCCCCGGTGGGCTACGCGCGGTCCGGGCCGCTGACCGAGCTGGCCGAGCTGGCCCGAAGCCGCCTGGTCGCCGACGGCGTACCCGCGCGGGGTGCCATCGCGGTCACCTCGGGAACCCTGGACGCCTTCGAGCGGCTGCTCGCCGCGCACCTGCGCCCGGGTGACCGGATCGCGGTCGAGGACCCCGGCTGGGCCAACCTGCTCGACCTCGTCGCCGCCCTCTCGCTGGAGGTGGTGCCGGTCGCGGTCGACGACGACGGCCCGACCGTCGAGGGGCTCCGGCAGGCGCTGCGCGCGCGGGTGGCCGCGGTCGTGGTGACCAGCCGGGCCCAGAACCCCACCGGTGGCGCGGTGTCGGCCAGCCGGGCGGTCGCACTGCGGGCAGAGCTGGCCGCCGTGCCCGATGTCCTACTGATCGAGGACGACCATGCCGCCGAGCTGGCCGAGGTGCCGCTGGCCACCCTGGCCGGGGCCGGTACCGCCTGGGCCTTCGTCCGATCGGTCTCCAAACCGTACGGCCCCGACCTGCGCCTGGCCGTGGTGGCGGGCGACGACGCCAGCATCGCCCGGGTCGAGGGCCGCATGCGCCTCGGTGCCGGCTGGGTGTCCACTCTGATGCAGCGGCTGGTCCTCGAGATGTGGCGCGACGAGGCGGTGGCGGCCGGCGTCGAGCGGGCGAGGCAGCAGTACATCGCGCGCCGCCAGAGCCTGCTCGCTGCGTTGGCCCACCGGGGCGTCACCGCCCACGGCCGTACCGGGATCAACGTGTGGGTACCGGCCGCCGACGAGCCGGCCACGGTCGCCGCCCTGCGCGAACGCGGCTGGATGGTCTCGCCCGGCTCTCTGTACCGCCAACGCAGCGCGCCGGGCATCCGGATCTCCGTCGGCGGTCTGCGACTGTCGAGTGTGGGTGCCCTTGCCGACGACATCGCGGCCGCGCTCGCCGCTCCGGTGCCGGCCGGCTTCTCCCGATAGCCAGGTTCACCAGCTATTCGGCCGCCGGAGTGGATCGGCCGATCGTGGACTGTGGCGGCGGCTATGACCGCCACCAGCGCCCACGATCTGGCTCAGCCGGGCCAGCCGGCGACCCGAAGTGCGGTCCGGATCGCGGCCACGACGGTCTGCGGCTCCTGCCGCACCAGCCACGTCGGGAACCGCAGGATCCGCACGCCCGCGGTCCAGAGGTCGTTCTGGCGCTAGTTGTCCGCCCAGGCGTGGCGCACGTCGAGGTGGTGGCCACCGTCGATCTCGACCTGCAGCTGCCACTCGTCGAAGAAGAGGTCGAGGTAACGCCGGCGGCCGGCCGCGTCGGTGCGCTCAGCGTTTCGCGTGGGCGCGGGCAGGCGCGCCGCGCGCAGCAGGACCAGCACGTCGAGCTCGCCCAGCGCTTCGGAGCCGCCGGCGGCGTCGGCCGCTGTCAACCAGACGAGCCGGCGCCGTTTGGCGCGTGGCCGGCAGTTGAGCACAGCCCGGATCTCCGCGAGGGTGACCAGGCGCTGCTGGAAGGACATGGCAACCAGCGTGATCGCCTCCCGATCGGTGCGGTCCCAACTGGCGGCGTCGACGATGGAGCGAGCCGGCGTGGTGCAGGGCGGCGTGGTGCCGGCCGGCCTGACCACCCGCCTGACGTCACGGGCCGTGAGCTGTCTGGTCCGGTGCACCACCACGCCGCAGTAGCTGATCGTGCCGCATTGGCGGCTCAGCAGGGGCCGCAGCTCATCGGAAGGGATGGCATTCGAATACCCTGCCGCCACCGGGGCGGGCTCACAAGGACGCCGGCGCGCCTGTGGACAACTCTCCCCGATCGTGGACCGTAGTGGCGGTCATGGCCGCCATCACTGTCCACGATCGGCGGCTACGACTGGCGGGGGGGCAGCTTGACCACGCTGACGAAGAAGTCGTCGATCTGGCGTACCACCGAGATGAAGCGATCGAAGTCGACCGGCTTCGTGACGTACGCGTTCGCGTGCAACTGGTAGCTGCGCAGGATGTCCTCTTCGGACTGTGAGGTGGTGAGGACCACGACCGGGATCTGGTGCAGGTCCTCGTCGGACTTGATCTCGGCCAGCACCTCCCGACCGTCCCGGCGCGGGAGGTTGAGGTCGAGCAGGATGAGGTCGGGCCGTACCGCGTCGGCGTACCCGCCCTCCCGGCGCAGGTAGGCGAGGGCCTCGACGCCGTCGGCGACGACGGTGAGCCGGTTGTTTACCTTGTTCTCCTCGAACGCCTCCCGGGTCATGAGCACGTCGCCGGGATCGTCTTCGACGAGCAGGACCTCGATGGGCACAAGTGGCTCCTCGGCACGGTTCACGCGGCGAGCTCCCTGGTCCGGGCCGCGGTGTCGGCCGGTGCGACCGACGGAAGGAAGAATCGGATGGCGGTGCCACCATCGTAGTTATGGTCTACCCAGATCCGGCCGCCGTGATACTCCACAATCTTCTTCGCCACCGACAGCCCGATGCCGGTGCCCGGATAGCTGTCGCGCGGGTGCAGGCGCTGGAAGATCACGAAGACCTTCTCGGCATACTCGGGCTCGATGCCGATGCCGTTGTCCACGCAACTTATCTCCCAGCCGCCGGGTACCGCCCGGCTGGAGATGTTCACCTGCGGGGTCACCCCGGGCCGGGCGAACTTGACTGAGTTGCCGATCAGGTTGGTGAAGAGCGTCGTGAGCAGCTCCTCCTCGCCAGGAACGACAGGCAGGTCGAACCAGGTGATCTCGGGCTTCAGCGGCTCGGTCGAGCGCGGGCCGCCATCGGGTAGTTCGCCCGGATCGACCCGGACGCTGGCCGCATCCGCGACCACCTGGGCGAGGTCGACGTCGGCGTACCCGGAGGTCTGGCGGCCGATTCGGGAGAAGGCGAGCAGGTCGTTGATGAGCCGTTGCATGCGCTGGGCTCCGCTGACCGCGAACGCGATGTACTCATCGGCCCGCTCATCCAGCTGGCCCTCGTAGCGGCGCTGGAGCAGCTGGCAGAAGCTGGATACCTTGCGCAGCGGCTCCTGCAGGTCGTGCGAGGCCACGTAGGCGAACTGCTCAAGGTCGCGGTTGGACCTCGCCAGCTCGGCCGCCTGTTGTTCGAGTACGACGGCGGTCTGCTCGAGCTGACGGCGCGCGGTGTCGACGACGGCCAGGTCGGCGGCGATCTGCCGACGCATCCGGTCAACGTCGCGGCCAAGGTTGGCGAGCTCCGGCGGTCCGGCCGTGGCGATGGGCCGGTCGTAGTCTCCCCGGGAGACCGCCCGCACCTGCGCGGCCAGGTGGGTGACCGGGCCGATGACGGTACGTTGCAGGGCCACCACGAGCGCGATCGCGCCGGCGAGCACCAGGACGGTCACCGTGATGAGCGCGAAGAGGGTGGTGGTGCCGGCGTCCCGGACGGCGCGGACCGCCTCCTCGCGCACGGTCTGGGTGGCCTGCTGCAGGGCGGTGATGTCCCGCCGTACCCGGTCGAACCGCTCCCGAGCACTGTCGTCGATGAACCTCGCGGCGGCGCTGGCATCGCCGCTCGCGACGGCGGCGATCACCGGTTCGGCGACCGCTGTCCGCCACGAGTCCACATCGGAGGTTACGATCGCCAGCTTCGCCTTGACCGCCTCGTTCGCGGCCGGGCTCGTGGTGATCGCGGTGGTCTGGACCTGCTCGGCGGCGACCCCGGCCTGGTAGGCCGCGAGGTCGCGGGGGCTGGCGGTGAGCACGTAGCCGCGCAGCGCGGTCTCCTGGTTGACCAGCGCCGAGAGCAGGTCGTTGCTGGCGGTACGCAACGGACCCACGTCGTCGAGCAGGTCGTCGAGCCGGCCCCGGTTGGCCACCGCGGTGGCGGTGGCACCGGCGGCGAGGAAGGCGAGCACGACCGCGAGCAGCAGGCAGAGCGCGATCACCCGGCGCCGCAACGACCACGGCGGGTTGAGTGTCGCCGCGGCCGCCGGCATGCTCATGATTCGCTCGCTACGCTCGCTCATGTCGCCGCCTCGCTGCGCTCGCCGGCGCCATGAGGCTCGAGCGCACTGTGCCCGATGATTCGCTCGCTACGCTCGCTCATGTCGCCGCCTCGCTGCGCTCGCCGGCGCCATGAGGCTCGAGCGCACTGTGCCCGATGATTCGCTCGCTACGCTCGCTCATGTCGCCGCCTCGCTGCGCTCGCCGGCGCCATGAGGCTCGAGCGCACTGTGCCCGATGATTCGCTCGCTACGCTCGCTCATGGCCCGACTCCGGGCGCGCTCATCAAGAGCATCGCGACATCGTCGGCGAGGGGGCCGCCGTTGGCCTGTTCGGCCTGGGCCACCAGCCAGCTGGCGAGGCGTTCCCGCGGTACCCGGCGGGCCGGCTCGCTGGTGATCAGCGACTGCAGTCCGGTCACCTCCAGGCGGGCGTCGCCGTCGCCGACGCGCCCTTCGATGAGTCCGTCCGTGTAGAGCAGCAGGGCCCAGTCCGCCGGCGCGAGAACGACCCGGGTGGATGGACGCTCGGCGTCCTCGAACACCCCGAGCACCGGCCCGTGGGCCGCCGCCACGACCCGGGCGTCGCCGTCGGTGAGCAGCAGCGGTGGCGGGTGGCCCGCCAGCCGGACCACGGCCTCGCCCTCTTCCAGGTCGATGGTCACCATGGCCAGGGTGGCGAAGACGTCGTCGCGATTGCGCTCGCTGATGAGGACCTGCTCGATCGCCGGAAGCACCCGGTCGTCGGCGACGTCGGCGAGCATGAGCGCGCGCCAGGCCGCTCGAAGCTCGACCCCCAGGGCGGCCTCGTCGACGCCGTGGCCGCAGACATCGCCGACCATCATGGTGATCCGATCGGCGGACGTCTGAACCACGTCATAGAAATCGCCGCCGAGCTGGGCGCTGTGCCGGCCCGGTTGATAGAAGGTGTGCAGCGGAATGCCCTTGGTACGCAGCAGCGGCTGGGGGAGCAGGCCGCGCTCCAGTCGGGCCGACTGCTGCTGGAGCAGCTCCACCTCGTAGAGGCGGCGGGCGTTCTCGTCGGCCCGCTTGCGCTCGACGGCGTACCGGATCGACCGGGCGAGCAGCACCCCGTCCACCTGGCCCTTGATCAGATAGTCCTGGGCGCCTTCGCCGACCGCAGCGACACCGAGGTGCTCATCGCCGAGCCCGGTCAGCACGCAGATCGCCGCGCGGTTCGCCGCACCGAGCAGCCGGCGCAAGCCGTCCAGCCCCTGGGCGTCGGGCAGGCCGAGGTCGAGCAGCACGCAGTCGGCCCGGCCCACCTCGGCCAGGCCCTCGCTCAACGTCGTGGCCACCACGAGGTCGATCGCCGCCCGGGCTTCGTCCAGCAGCTCGCGTACCAGGTAGGCGTCCTGGTCGTCGTCCTCGACGAGGAGCACCCGCAGGCGACCCTCCGCCCGGCCGATGGCGGCGGTCCGGGCCGGGCCCGGCCCACGCGGGCCGGGCTGACGTGGCACCGGGTTCGGGCGTGCCGGCGGCGGCGTCGACGTCATCGGCGCCGACCAGGCTGCCCGGTTGAGGTGCGGATGTCCGGCTCCCCTCGTATCGCGGCATGATCGTGCCTCAATCGGCAAGAACATACAAGGTCAGACCCGCGGGCTACCCACATGCGACACCTGGCAACCCCGGGGCGGCGCGCACCGAGGGTGTGGATCTAGATGCGGCCGCCGGCGGCGGAGTCCGCGGAAAGCCGCTGGGCCAGGTAGATCGGCACGATGGAGAGCACGATCAGGACCACCGCGACCACGTTGATGACCGGTGCCTGGTTTGGCCGGAACAAGTTGGAGAAGATCCACAGTGGCAGAGTCTGGATGCCCGGACCCGCGGTGAACGTGGTGACGATGATCTCATCGAAGGAGAGCGCGAAGGCGAGCAGGCCGCCGGCGAGCAGGGCCGAGCGGATCAAGGGAAAGGTCACGTAGCGCAGCGTCTGGAAGGTGTCCGCGCCGAGGTCGGCACTCGCCTCCTCCAGGTTCCCCCCGACGCGCCGCAGCCGGGCGAGCACGTTGTTGTAGACGACCACCACACAGAAGGTCGCGTGCCCGACGATGACCCAGAAGAGACCCTTCTCCACCCCGAGCGGCGCGACCAGGGTCTGGTACGCACCGGAGAGCGCGACCCCGGTGATGATGCCGGGCAGGGCGATCGGCAGCACCACGAGCAGCGACAGGGCATTGCGGCCGAAGAAGTGGAAACGGGCGACGGCGAACGCCACCATGGTGCCCAGCAGGAGCGCGATCGCGGTCGCGCCGAGTCCAGTCTGGACGGAGGTCCACAGCGCCGCACGGGCGCCCGAGCTCTCCCAGGCCCGCGACCACCACTGCGTCGTCCAGCCCGCCGGCGGCCAGCCGAAGGTGCGATCGGTGTTGAAGGAGTTCACCACCACGACCGCGAGCGGCACGTAGATGAAGGCCAGGCCCAGCACCATCGCGCCGCGCAGCAGCCACCGGGTCAACGGGGTCAGGGTCACAACTGGTCCAGCGCTCCCGACCGGCGTACAGCGAGCAGATAGCCGATCATGATGACCACCGGAATGGTGGCGAGGGCGGCGGCGAGCGGCAGGTTGTTCGCCGCGCCGATGTTGACGTAGACGAGGTTCCCGATGAGCTGCAGCTTGCCGCCGACGATCTGCACCGTGATGTAGTCGCCGAGGGAGAGCGAGAAGGTGAAGATCGAACCGGCCGCGACCGCCGGCAGGGCCATCGGCAGCACCACCGACCAGAAGGTCCGGCCACCCCGCCCGCCGAGGTCGGCCGAGGCCTCGAGTAGCGAGTTCGGCAGCCGCTCCAACCCGGTGTAGACCGGCAGGATCATGTACGGCAGCCACAGGTAGGCCAGCACCAGGATGGTGGCGGTCTGCCCATACCCGGGTCCGTGGCCCTCGCCGCCGAGCAGCCAGTCGACCGGCCCACCATTGGCCAGCATGACCCGCCACGAGTACGCCTTGACCAGGTAGCTCGCCCACAGCGGGGTGAGGATCGCGATGACCAGCCAGTGCCGGGCCCGCGGCGAGGCGACCTTGGCCATGTACACCGCCATCGGCAACGCGATCAGCGCGTCGATCAGGGTGACCGCGATCGCGATGCCAAGGCTGCGCAGCGCCACGTCGCGGTAGACCGGCTCGGTCAGCACCGTGCGGAAGTTGGCCAGCGTCGGTTCCCGTACCAGCTGCGTGGTGAAGCTGTTCACCGTCCACAGTGAGGAGACGAACATCAGCCCCAGTGAGCCGAGGTACGCCACCACCAGCCACAGCATCGGCGCGCTGAGCAGCGCGGCGAGCCGTACCCATCCGTGCCGGTTCAGCCAGGCCGCCAACCGCCGACCGGGCCCGCCGGCGCGCGCCGTGACGGCGCCGGCGGGGTCCACAGTGGAGACCTGAGACAACGGCTCAGCCCTTGATCGTGGTCCAGGCCTGGGTCCAGGCCGCGTAGTCCTTGCAGGTCACGTTCGTCCGGCCGTCCAGGCACTGGCTGATCGGGGTGTTCCAGTACCAGACCTTCTGGTAGTAGCTCTCGTCATCGGCGTGATAGGTGGCGCAGAACGTCTTGTCCGCGGTGTTCTGGCACGCCTTGCTGTTCGAGGGCGCCTCGCCGAACCATTCGGCCACCGCCGCGTTCGTCTGCGGCGAGACAATGTGGTTCATCCACAGGTACGCGCAGTTGGGATGCTTCGCCTTCGCCGCCACCATCCAGGTGTCCGACCAGCCGGTGGAGCCCTCGGCCGGCAGGATCGCCTCGACCGGCGCCTTGTCCGCCTGGGCCAGGTTGGTGATCACCTGCCAGGTGGTGCCGATGACGGAGTTGCCGGCCTTGAACGCCTGCACCTCCTTGGTGTAGTCCGACCAGTACTCACCGATGTTGGCGTTCTGCGCCTTGAGCACGTCGATCGCGGCCTGGAACTGGGTGTCGTCCAGGGCGTACGGGTTCTTGATGTTCAGCGCGGGCCTGGTGTTCATGAGATAGAGCGCCGCGTCCGCGATGTAGATCGGTGAGTCGTACGCGGTGACCTTTCCCCGGTACGGCGAGTTCGGGTCGAACACCGACGCCCAGGAGGTCGGCGCCGGGGTGACCTTGTCGGTGCGCCACATCAGCAGGTTCGCGCCCCGGCCGTGCGGGATGCCGTAGGCGACGCCGTTGACCGAGTTCCACGGCTTGAGCTTCAGGCCGGGGAAGATGTCGGCGTAGTTGGGCACCAGGTCGGTGTTGACCGGCGCGACATCGCCGCCGTAGATGAGCCGCAGCGACGCGTCCCCGGATGCGGAGACGACGTCGTACTCGCCCGACTTCATGAGCGTGACCATGTCGTCCGAGGTGGGAGCGATGTGGTTGTTCACCTTGCAGCCGGTCTCCTGCTGGAAATTGGTGACCCAGTCGACCGTCTTGTCGTTGGTACCGTCCTCGACGTACCCGGCCCAGGAGACGATGTTGACCTGGCCCTCGCCGGCGCCGAGCGCCGCCAGTTTGTCGACCTTCGGTGGAGTCAGGCCGCCCGGGCCGGGCCCGGCGTTGTTGCTGCCGCCTGCGCAGGCGGCGACGGCCAGCAGGCTGACCCCCGCCAGCGCGGTGGCAATACGCATCGATCTCATCACAGCTCTCCTTCGGGGGGTTGTCAGGCTGAGGCGGGCACGGATTGTCGCGGTGCCGGGGTCGCCGGCACGGAGACGACATGCTCGGCGCGCCATCGCAGTCGGACCGGCTGCCCACGCAGGGCGGCCACGTCGGCCGACGAGGTCTGCAGGTTCTGCTGCACCGCGACGAGGCGTACGCCGCCGTCCAGGTCGACCACGAAGCGGGTCACCGGGCCGGCGTAGACCACCTCCGCGACCCGGCCGGTGGCGCTGATCTCGCCGTCGCCTCCGGGCGTGGCCGGCTCCACGCCGACCGTCAGGTGGATCTTCTCCGGCCGCACCGAGAAGACCCCTTCACGACCCAGGATGCGGGCCGCGACGGCGCCGGTCAGCAGGTTCGAGGTCCCGACGAAACCGGCGACGAAGGCCGACGCGGGGTGCTCGTAGACCTCCTCCGGCGAGCCGACCTGCTCGATGCGGCCGTGGTTGAAGACGGCGACCCGGTCGCTGAGGGTGAGCGCCTCGTCCTGGTCGTGGGTGACGAAGAGAAACGTGATGCCGACCTCGCGCTGGATCGCCTTGAGCTCGACCTGCATCTCCTCGCGGAGCTTGAGGTCGAGTGCGCCGAGCGGCTCGTCGAGCAGCAGCACCCGCGGCCGATTGACCAGCGCCCGGGCCAGCGCCACCCGTTGGCGCTGGCCGCCGGAGAGCTCGGCCGGCCGGCGCTGTCCGTATCCGGGCAGGCGCACGGTGGCCAGCGCCTCGGCCGCCCGCGCGCGCCGCTCCAGGCGGGGCACCTTGCGTACCTTCAGCCCGTACTCGACGTTGCCCTGCACGGCCATGTGCGGGAAGAGTGCGTAGTCCTGGAAGACGGTGTTCACGTCCCGCTCGAAGGGCGCCAGCCGGGTCACGTCCCGCCCGTTGAGCTGCACCGAGCCGGTGGTCGGCTGCTCGAAGCCGGCGATCATGCGCAACACCGTGGTCTTGCCCGACCCGGACGGGCCCAGCATCGAGAAGAACTCGCCGTCGGCGATGTCGAGGTCGATCCCGTCGACCGCGGTGACCGCACCGAACGACTTCCGCAGGCCGGTGAGGCGGACGGCGGGCGTCTGGTCACTCGACACGGTGGTGAACCCTTTCAACGGATTTGGTACCTTTGACCGGTCCAACCGACGGATACCTGATCGGCAGGATAGTCGCGCCACGGATCCCGTCGTCAAGCCTTCGTTGCGCATTCGTGTCGCGCCGACCTGGCACCTGCTGGTCCGGCCGGTGCGCCCCGGCCGCGTCGGCGGCTACTCTCCGGCTATGGAGCAGCCCCTCTATGAGCCCGTACACGACGAATTCCGCGCCCTGTGCCGGGAGTTCCTCGACCGGGAAGCGGTACCGCACCACGACGCCTGGGTCAAGGCCGGTCTGGTCGACCGAAGCGTGTGGCGGGCCGCGGGCCGGGCCGGACTGCTCGGGCTCGACGTCGACGAGGAGTACGGGGGCGGCGGCCAGCACGACTTCCGATTCAACTGCGTGCTCGTCGAGGAGATCATCCGGGCGGGTTGCTCCGGTCTCGGCTTCGGGCTGCACAACGACGTGGTGGCCCCGTATCTGACCGAGTTGACAACGCTCGAACAGCGCAAACGGTGGCTGCCCGGGTTCTGCTCGGGCGAGATGATCACCGCGATCGCGATGAGCGAACCCGGGGCCGGCTCGGACCTCGCCGGGATCCGGACCAGCGCGGTCCGCGAGGGCGACACATATGTCCTCAATGGACAGAAGACGTTCATCACCAACGGGGAGCTGGCCGATCTGGTCATCGTGGTCGCCAAGACCGCGGCCGACCAGGGCGCGCACGGCGTCAGCCTGGTCGTGGTCGAGCGGGGCACGGCGGGCTTCACCCGCGGCCGGCGGCTGGAGAAGGTGGGGCTGAAGGCGAACGACACCGCCGAGCTCTTCTTCGACGACTGCCGGGTGCCGGCCGAGAACCTCATCGGCACCGAGAACCACGGCTTCTACCAGCTGATGGCGAACCTGCCCCGGGAACGGCTCGGAATCGCCGTGGCGGCGGTCGCTGCGGCCGAGCGGATCCTTGCGCTCACCCTCGACTACGCCCGGACGCGGCAGGCCTTCGGCCGGCCGATCGGCGCCTTCCAGCACAACCGGTTCCTGCTCGCCGAGCTGGACACCGAGGTCACCATCGCCCGGACCTTCCTCAACCACTGCATCACCGAGTTCAACGCCGGCCGGCTCACGGTGACCGACGCGGCGAAGGCGAAGTGGTGGACGACTGAACTGCAGAACCGGGTCGCCGATCGCTGCGTGCAGCTGCACGGGGGATACGGCTACATGCTCGAGTACCCGGTGGCCCGGGCCTGGCTGGACGGGCGGGTGCAGACCATCTATGGCGGCACCACCGAGATCATGAAGGAGATCATCGGCCGTGGCCTGGGCCTGTGAGGCAATGACGGTGCCCGCCGATGCATCGGCGACGGCGCCGGCGGGCGTGCCGGTCGCCGCGCGGCCGGGCGTGGTGGCGGTCACCGCGAACGGGACTGCACACCAACGGCAAGGCGGGCGCGCGAGGATCACGCCATGACGACGGCTTCGCAACCGGTGACCACCCGCCCGGCCGACCCGGCCCCACCCGCCACAGTGGACGTGGACCGGGTGCAGCGACGCACCCTGCGGGTGCTGATGCTCACCCAGGTGATCGGTGGCGTCGGCGTCGCCATCGGGATCGCGGTCGGGGCTCTGCTCGCCGCGTCCATGGGCGGGACCGGGATCTCCGGGTTGGGCCAGAGTTCGCTCGTCGTCGGCGGTGCTCTGCTGGCAGTGCCGGCGACCCGGCTCATGCGGGCCGGCGGCCGGCGTCGCGGGCTCTTCTTCGCCTACGTGGTGGGCGCAATCGGCGCGGTCGTCGTGGTGGTCGCGGCCGGTCGCGGCTCGGTGCCGTTGCTCTTCGCCGGCCTGTTCCTCTTCGGCGGCGGGAACGCGGCCAACTACCAGGCCCGGTACGCGGCGGTGGACCTGGCCGAGCCGGCCCGCCGGGGCCGGCAGCTCTCCTGGGTGGTCTGGGCGACCACGATCGGGGCGGTGGCCGGGCCGAACCTCGCCCCGATTGCCGACCGGGCCCTGCACCGCTTCGGCGTGAGCACCTACGCCGGCCCGTTCGTCTTCAGCGCGGCCGCGTTCCTCGTCGTGGGGATCCTGGTGGCGATGCTGCTGCGGCCCGATCCGCTGCTGCTGGCCCGACGGATCGCGCCGGCGGCCCGGGCGGATGCGCCCCGGCCCGGGCTACGGGCCGCGGTTCGCGAGGTGGCCGCCTCCCCGGCGGCCCGGCTGGGCATCGCCTCGGTCGCGATGGGGCATCTGGTCATGGTCGGCGTGATGTCGATGACGCCGGTACACATCGGCGAGGAGGGCCACGCCGACACCCTGCGCATCGTGGGCATCGTGCTCAGCGTGCACATCGCCGGGATGTACGCGATCTCGCCGGTGACCGGGTGGCTCACCGACCGGCTGGGGCGCCGCCCGGTCATCCTGGCCGGGATCGCCCTGCTGGTGACCGCGTGCGCGGTCGCCGGGACCGCCGGGCACGACACGGTCCGGCTGGCCGCCGGGCTCAGCCTGCTCGGCCTGGGCTGGTCCGGCACCATGGTGGCCGGGTCGACGCTGCTCGCCGAGTCGGTCGGCGTCGCCAACAAGCCGGCCGTACAAGGGCTCTCGGATCTGGTGATGGGGTTGGCCGGCGCGTCATCGGGGGCGCTGAGCGGGCTGGTCGTGGCATGGTCGTCCTATTCGACGCTGACCGTACTCGCGGCCGTGGCCACGGTGCCGCTGGTCGCGTTGGCGCTGCGGCCGGTGCGGGTGGTGGCGATGGAGGGGACCGGGTGAAGTTGACCGACCTGTGGGACCGACTCGAGCAGACGTTCGGACCCGGGTACGCCGAGAGCGTCGCCCGCGACCAGGTCATCCCGCAGTTGGAGGGGCGGACGATCCAACAGGCGCTGGCGGCCGGGATCGAGGTGCTGGCGGTATGGCGGGCGGTGGTGGCGAACTTTCCGGACCGGGTGCCAGCCGCCCTGCGCTGAGCCTGGGCGGCGGCCGGGATCGGCCCGACACGCCGGGCTGACCTGGGCGTACGTCCCCCCCGCGCGTCGGTCCTTGCCTCGAACAGACGTACGGCTATGGTGGAGAGGCGCGACGTCGTCCACAGGCATTGGCAGATGGTTATCCACAGCTCGGCGTTGACTATCGAATCTGTCGGACCGGACGCCTAGCGTGTGAGCGCGTGAGTGTGACGAAGCGACCGACGAAGACCGCGAACCCAGGGGTGGCACAGATGGCATCATCACCCGACCGCGAGAAGGCTCTGGGGCTGGCCCTGGCGCAGATCGACAAGCAGTTCGGCAAGGGCTCGGTGATGCGGCTGGGCGAGCGCCCGACGATCCCGATGGCGGTTATCCCTACTGGATCCATCGCGCTGGACATCGCTCTTGGCATCGGCGGTCTGCCCCGCGGACGGGTCGTGGAGATCTACGGACCGGAGTCCTCCGGCAAGACCACGGTCGCGCTGCACGCGATCGCCAGCGCGCAGCGGATGGGTGGCATCGCCGCGTTCATCGACGCCGAGCACGCGCTCGACCCTGACTACGCCCGGGCACTGGGGGTCGACACCGACGCGCTGCTGGTCTCCCAGCCCGACACCGGCGAGCAGGCCCTGGAGATCACCGACATGCTCGTGCGCTCCGGCGCGCTCGACATCATCGTGATCGACTCGGTGGCGGCACTCGTGCCCCGGGCCGAGATCGAGGGGGAGATGGGCGACAGTCACGTCGGCCTGCAGGCCCGGCTGATGAGCCAGGCTCTCCGGAAGATCACCGGCGCTTTGAACACGTCCAACACCACCGCGGTCTTCATCAACCAGCTCCGCGAGAAGATCGGGGTCATGTTCGGGAGCCCGGAGACGACGACCGGCGGCCGGGCACTGAAGTTCTATGCGTCGGTGCGGCTGGACGTGCGTCGCATCGAGACGCTGAAGGACTCGACGGAGGCGGTGGGCAACCGGACCCGGGTCAAGGTCGTCAAAAACAAGGTCGCCTCCCCGTTCAAGCAGGCCGAGTTCGACATCATGTACGGCAAGGGCATCTCCCGCGAAGGCTCGCTGATCGATGTCGGGGTGGAGCAGGGCATCATTCGCAAGTCCGGCGCCTGGTACACCTACGACGGCGACCAACTCGGCCAGGGCAAGGAGAACTCGCGAAACTTCCTCAAGGAGTACCCGGACGTGGCCGCCGAGATCGAGAAGCGGATCCTGGAGAAGCTCGGCGTGGGGCAGTCCACGGATGCCGCCGGCGGACCCGATCTGCCCCCGGTTGACTTCTAAGGGCTCGTGAACGTGGCCTCGTGGATCTTGGACGTCCGTGGTCGCCCCGACAACCACACGTGTCCAAGGTCCCGTCGCCCGGCAGCGCGGTGGGATCGTGGCCGGTAGCCGGCGTGCGCGTACCGGTCGGGGCTGGGATGCGGCCATCCCCCGCACCCCGGCCCGCGAGCGCGCCGGCGCCGCCCGGACCTTCGACCGCGCTGATGCCCGCGACCCGGCCGAGCGGGCCCGGGAGATCTGCCTGCGACAGCTGGCGGTCCGTCCGCGCACGCAACTCGAGCTCGCGGCCGCGCTGCGCCGCCAGCACATTCCCGACGACGTCGCGGCCGACGTGCTGGCCCGCTACGGCGAGGTGGGCATCGTCGACGACGAGGCGTTCGCCCGGGCCTGGGTCACCAGCCGGCACCACGGCAAGGGACTGGCCCGGCGCGCCCTCGCCGGGGAACTGCGCCGCAAGGGCGTCGCGGACGACACCCTCGGGGCGGCGCTGGACGAGGTGAGCACCGATACCGAGGCTGGCACCGCTCGCGCGCTGGTCGAGCGCAAGCTGCGCGCCGAACGGCCGGGAACTCCCGAGGCCACCCTGCGCCGCCTCGTCGGCCTGCTGGCGCGCAAAGGCTATCCGCCGGCGCTCGCGTTCCGGGTCGTGCGCGAGGCGATGGCGGCGCGGGCGGTCGACGAACCGGATATGGGGGACTCGGATGCCCTCGAGGCGGCCGCCCTCGAGGCCGACGACCTCGACCCGGAGCGTGAACCGTGGTGACCGCTCTTTCGGCCGATCTTGGACGATGGCGGCTGCCGTGACCGCCACCAGTTCCCGACCTCGGCGCCGGCCTCGGCAAGTCGCCGCAAGCCACCCTTTCTAGATCATCTCGCCTTGACCGGACGGCGGTGTGCGCCTAGCCTCGGCTGTACCGGGAGTACGACGACACACCGCGGGACAACCGCACAACATAGATTGCATAACGAAACAACATCGAATGCTGGCTGAGGAGGCGCACGCCGCAGACGCGGCAACCTGTTCGTCGGCCGTTGACGGGTCCTGGTCACCGCACCCGGTGGGTGCGGTGACAACGGTGCCACCAGCGACAGGGGTCCTGGCCGATCGGAGAGACCGGCGGCTGACGCCGTCACCACGGTGGCCGAAGCACTCCCGGATACGAAACGCCTGAGTCGCCGCACCGCCACGGTTCCCACCACGCGGGGCTGGGTCAGGCGCGGGCCCGCCCTCCTCCCCCGAGGGCTCGGTCCGCCGGGGAGGGAGAACGCCGTGACCGCACTCGACGTTGTGCTCATCATCGCTGTGGTCCTGCTCGGCTCCGCTCTCGTCGCCGGCTTCGTGCTCGGGATCCGGGCCGTCCGGCAGCTGGGCCCGGCCTCCCCGGCCCGTCCAGCCACCCCACGGGCGGACACCGACCCAACACTCGCGTCGGCCGGGGCGGTGACTGCCCTCGATGAGGTGCGAGCGGCGGCGGCGGCGTCCCGCGACGACGCGGCGGCCGCCCGGGCAGATGCGGCGGCGGCCAAGGCCGAAGCCTCCGCCGCCCGGGCCGAAGCCCGTCGCATCCTCGACAACGCCCGCGTCGAGGCCGACGCCCTGCTCGACCGGGCGCACAAGCAGGCCGAGCACGACGCCGGGCAGGCCCGGGCCAGCGCACGCCGGGCCAGCGAGCACGAGCTCGCGACGCTCAGGTCGGCTGCCAAGGAACAGGCGGCCGATGCCGAGCGGCGCCAGCTGCGTCTCGATGAGCGGGAACGACTGCTGGCCGAGGATGCCGAGCGGCTGGCTGAGCGGGACCGCCGGATCGCCGCCGCCGAGGCCGACCTGACCGAGCGGGATGCCGAGCTGGCCGGGCGCGAGGTGGAACTCGCCTCCGCGACCGGGGAACAGCATCGCGAACTCGAGCGCATCGCCGGCCTCACCGCCGAAGCGGCCAAGGCCGAGCTGGTGGACACGATCGAGGCGCAGGCCAAACGCGATGCGGTACTGCTGGTGCGGGCGATCGAGACCGACGCCCGGGCCACCGCGGAGCAGCAGGCCCGCCACATCGTGGTCGAGGCGATCCAGCGGGTGGCGAGCGAACAGACCGCGGACAGTGTGGTCAGCGTGCTCCACCTCCCCTCAGATGAGATGAAGGGACGGATCATCGGTCGGGAGGGCCGCAACATCCGGGCCTTCGAGTCGGTGACCGGGGTCAACCTGATCATCGATGACACTCCCGAGGCGGTCCTGCTCTCCTGCTTCGACCCGGTACGCCGGGAGGTCGGCCGACTGACGCTGGAGAAGCTCGTGCTGGACGGGCGGATCCACCCGCACCGCATCGAGGAGGTCTACGAGACGGCCGGCCGTGAGGTGGAGCGGCTGTGCCAGCGGGCGGCCGAGGACGCCCTGATCGACGTGGGCATTACCGATATCCACCCGGAACTGGTGACCATGCTCGGCCGGTTGCGCTACCGCACGTCGTACGGGCAGAACGTGCTCAAGCACCTGATCGAAACGGCACATGTCGCCGGGGTGATGGCCGCCGAGCTGCGCCTCGACGTCGCCCTGGTCAAGCGGTGCGCGTTCCTGCACGACATCGGCAAGGCGCTCACCCATGAGATGGAGGGCAGCCACGCACTGATCGGAGCCGATGTCGCCCGCAAGTTCGGCGAGCACGACGACGTCGTGCACGCCATCGAGGCCCACCACAACGAGGTGCCGCCGCAGACCGTCGAGGCGGTGCTCACCCAGGCCAGCGACGCCTGCTCCGGCGGTCGCCCCGGCGCTCGCCGGGAGAGCCTGGAGGTCTACGTCAAGCGGCTTGAGCGGATCGAGGAGATAGCGATCGGCAAGACCGGCGTCGACAAGGTCTTCGCGATGCAGGCCGGACGGGAGATCCGGGTAATGGTCCGCCCGGACGAGGTGGACGACATCGGCGCCGCCGTGCTCGCCCGCGACGTGGCCAAGCAGATCGAGGAGGAGTTGACCTATCCAGGGCAGATCCGGGTCACCGTGGTGCGGGAGTCGCGCGCCAGCGAAGTGGCTCGCTAGCGCCTGCGTGGCTGCCGGCCCGTACGACCAGGCCGTCGAGCAGGGTCTGGGTGGCCGCGCTGACTGCCCGTACCGCCTCCTCGAAGACCGCGGCGTTGTGCGCCGCGGGCGCCCGGAATCCGGAGATCTTGCGCACGTACTGCAGCGCCGCCGCGGCGACGTCGTCCTCGGTCACGTCGGCCGTAAAGGGTTCACGGAGGGTCTTGATGCTTCGGCACATGCCTCCATCCTGCCCGCTCCGCTCGCCGGCGGGCAGCGCGGCTACCCTGGAGACCCGACGGGAGAGGGGCGCGCCGGGTGCCGAGAACCTTCACGGTCGTGACCTACGGCTGCCAGATGAACCAGCACGACTCCGAGCGGATCTCTGGCCTGCTTGAGTCGGCCGGGTACCGGCGCGCCGAGGCCGCCGGCGACGCCGACGTGGTCGTCTTCAACACCTGCGCGGTACGCGAGAACGCGGACAACCGGCTCTACGGCAACCTGGGCCACCTGCGCCCGGTCAAGCTCGCCCGCCCCGGCATGCAGATCGCGGTCGGGGGCTGCCTGGCCCAGAAGGACCGCGGCGAGATCGTGCGCAAGGCGCCCTGGGTCGACGTCGTCTTCGGTACGCACAACATCGGCTCGCTGCCGGTGCTGCTCGAGCGGGCCCGCCACAACGCCGCCGCCGAAGTGGAGATCCTCGAGTCGCTCGACGTCTTTCCGTCGACCCTGCCGGCGCGCCGCGAGTCGGCCTACGCCGGGTGGGTCTCGATCTCGGTGGGCTGCAACAACACCTGCACCTTCTGCATCGTGCCGGCGCTGCGCGGTCGGGAGAAGGACCGCCGGCCCGGCGACATCCTCGCCGAGGTTCACGCGTTGGTCGCCGACGGCGTGCTCGAGGTCACCCTGCTCGGCCAGAACGTCAACTCCTACGGCGTCGAGTTCGGCGACCGGCAGGCGTTCGGCAAGCTCCTGCGCGCCTGCGGCGAGCTGGCCGGCGAGGGGCTGGAGCGGGTGCGGTTCACCAGCCCGCATCCCAAGGACTTCACCGGCGACGTCATCGAGGCGATGGCGCAGACGCCGAATGTCTGCCACAGTCTGCACATGCCGCTGCAGTCCGGCTCAGACCGGGTGCTGCGGCTGATGAAGCGCTCCTACCGGGCCGAGCGGTACCTGCGCATTCTCGATGAGGTGCGGGCGGCCATGCCGGACGCGGCGATCACGTCGGACATCATCGTGGGCTTTCCCGGCGAGACCGACGCGGACTTCGAGTCCACTCTGGAGGTCGTCCGCACGGCCCGGTTCTCCTCGGCGTTCACGTTCCAGTACTCGAAGCGGCCCGGTACGCCAGCCGCCACTATGGACGCTCAGGTGCCCAAAGAAGTGGTACGGGAACGCTATGACCGACTGGTCGCATGCCTGGAGGAGATCAGTTGGGCGGAGAACCGCCGACTCCTCGGCTCCACTGTGGAGGTACTGGTAGCCCTCGGCGAAGGCCGTAAGGACGCGGCCACCGGCCGGTTCACCGGACGGGCGCGCGACGGCCGCCTCGTTCACATCGCCCCGCCCACCACACCAGCCCCGTCCACATCGGATGGAGGGCAGATCAGGCCGGGCGATGTCGTCCACGCTGTGATCACCTATGCGGCGCCGCACCACCTCAACGCCGATGGGCCACTCGTCGGACACCGGCGTACCCGGGCCGGCGATGCCTGGGCCGCCAGCCAGTCGCGCGGCTCAGCGGTCCCGCTCGGCCTTCCCTCCCGCCGGCGTCCTGTCCCGTCGATCTAGGGCATAGGCACATGGTTTGATCTCTAAACCTGTGCCTATGCCCTAGATCGACGGGAAAGGGGGCGGGAATCAGCCGGCTTGCTCGGCGAGTTCGAGGAAACGCCGCTTGGCCGCCAGCGCCCGCTGAGCCTCCTGGATCCGCTTCGCGTCTCCGGCGGCTTCGGCCCGGGCAACCCGCTGCTCAGCCTCCGCGACCTGCTCGCGCATCTGGGAGAGCAACGGGTTCGAGTCCGGCGTGGTCCGCCGCCAGGCGGTCTCCATCGCGGAGCGCACCTTGTCGTCCACGGCTCGCAGTCGCCGGTCCAGACTGCCGGCCGTCTCCCGCGGCACCCGGCCAGAGTCGTGCCATTGACCCTGGATCTCGCGTAGGCGCGCCTGAGCCGCCCGGGGGTCGGCGTCCACGTCGAGCGACTCCGCCTCGGCCAGCAAGGCGTGGCGACGGTCGAGCCCGGCCCGCTGCTCGGCGTCGCGGGTCGAGAAGGCCTCACTGCGGCGGGCGAAGAACGCATCCTGCGCGGCCCGGAAGCGGTCCCACAGTTTCTGCTCGACCTCCTTGGCGGCGCGTGGCGCCGCCTTCCATTCGCCCATCAGCTCCTTGAGCCGGTTGGCGGTGGCCGCCCAGTCGGCGGAACCAGTCAGCGTCTCGGCCTCGGCGACGAGCTCCTCCTTGCGCCCCGACGCCTGCTTTCGCTGGGCATCGAGGCTGGCGAAGTGGGTGCCGCGGCGGCGGGTGAATGAGTCCCGGGCGGTGGAGTAGCGCCTCCACAGCTCGCCGTCGGCCTTCTTCTCGATCCCCTTGATCGTCTTCCACTCGTCGAGGATCTCGCGTAGCCGGTCGCCCGCGGATTTCCACTGGGTGGACTCGGCCGCGATCCGTTCGGCCTCCTCGGCCAGCTCGGTCTTGCGCGCCAGCGCCTGGGTCCGGGCGACCTCACGGGCGGCGCGCGCCTCGCCGGATTTCTCCTCGGCTACCGCGGTCAGCTTCTCCAGCCGGGACGCGAGTCCGTCCAGGTCGCCGACGACGTGTGCGTCGCCAAGTGAGCCGCGCAACCGGCGCAGGCTGGTGAGCGTGTGGGCGGGGTCGGCTGCGCCGGTGCCCAGGCGGGTCTCGATGAGGTCCACCTCGGTGACGAGATCGGCGAAGCGACGGGCGAAGTGGGCCAGCCCCTCCTCTGGAGTGCCCGCCTGCCAGGAGCCGACCACCCGCTCCCCGGCAGATGTCTTGACGTAAACCGTGCCGTCGTCGTCGACTCGACCGAAGGACGTCCAGTCGCTCATCTTGCCCACCTCGTTCGTCCCGGCGAACCGGCCGCCACCGCCGATCGCCGCCATGTGCGCAGTTGTATGAACACTATGGGTCACCGCGGCACGCTACGCGAGACCACGTCACGTGCTTTCTCGCCGCCCCCAGGCCGTGTTGTCGTTGCATTCTCACAGGTCACTTGGGGTTCTCGTCGAGCGGCCGAAGGGCCAGGATCGGCCAGTGCGGCCGAACCGTGACCTTCGGCCATCGCGGGAGCGCTCCCACCGGGCGTCTCGACTAGGTTTGACCTCGTGTCCGCGGTGATCGCTGTTGTCGGGCCGACCGCCGCTGGGAAGAGCGCGCTCAGCCTGGCGCTCGCGCACGCGCTCGACGGTGAGGTGGTCAACGCCGACTCCATGCAGCTCTACCGGGGCATGGACATCGGCACCGCCAAGCTACGCCCCGACCAGCGCGAAGGGGTTGCGCACCACGTCCTCGACCTCTGGGACGTTACCGAGCCGGCGAGCGTCGTCGCCTACCAGCGGGCGGCCCACGCGGCCATCGACGCCCTGCGCGCCCGCGGGCGTACCGCGCTGCTCGTCGGCGGCTCCGGCCTTTACGTCCGCGCGGCGCTGGAGAACTTCGAGTTCCCCGGTACGGATACTGCGGTGCGCACCCGGCTGGAGGCCGAGTTGGCCGCCGACGGGCCGGCCCGGCTGCACGCCCGGCTCGCCGCCCGGGATCCGGTCGCGGCGGCGAAGATCCTGCCGGGCAACGGGCGGCGGATCGTGCGCGCGCTGGAGGTGAACGAGCTGACCGGCGCGCCGTTCCGGGCCGATCTGCCCGACCCGCGGCCCTGCTACCCGACCGTCCACATCGGAGTAGATCTGGAGACCGCCGTCCTCGATGACCGGATCGAGCAGCGGGTCGACCGGATGTGGGCCGCCGGCCTGGTCGGCGAGGTGCGGACGCTGCTCGGGCGGGGCCTGCAGGACGGGCGCACCGCCTCGCGCGCGCTCGGGTACCAGCAGGTCCTGGCCCACCTCGCCGGCGAGTGCGACGAGGCCCAGGCGCGGGCCGCCACGGTTCGGGCGACCCGCCGGTTCGTGCGCCGCCAGCGCTCCTGGTTCACCCGAGATCCGCGCGTGGTCTGGCTGGACGGCGCCGACTCCGGGTTGGTGGCCCGGGCCCTCGCGCTGGCGGGGGATGATGGAGCCGATGGCCACGCGTGAGCTGCCCTTCGCCAAGGGCCACGGCACCGGCAACGACTTCGTGATCGTGCCGGACCCCGATGGCGCCCTCGACCTGGCCGCGGCCGAGGTGGTCGCGCTCTGCGACCGGCGGCGGGGCATCGGTGGCGACGGGGTTCTGCGCGTGGTGCGAGACGGGGACGAGTGGCTCATGGACTACCGCAACGCGGACGGTTCGCTCGCCGAGATGTGCGGCAACGGGGCACGGGTCTTCGCCCGGTATCTGGTCGAGTCCGGGATGGCCACCGGCCCAGTCGTCGCGGTGCTCACCCGAGCCGGCCGGGTCACCGCCGAGGTCGGCCCGCAGGCCGTGGCGATCGAGATGCCCGTGCCGGTCCTGGCCGGGATGAGCGCGGTACGGCTCGGCGGCGTTGAGCTCAAGGGCACGGTCGCCAGCTGTGGCAACCCCAACCTGGTCTGCTTTGTCGACGACCCCGACAGACTGGATCTGACCGGCCGGCTGCACCTGGACGAGGCCACGTTCCCGGCCGGGGCCAATGTGGAGTTCGTGCGCTGGCTCGGCGAGCGCCACGTCGGCCTGAGGGTGGTGGAGCGAGGCGTCGGGGAGACACTCTCCTGTGGCTCGGGCGCCTGCGCGGCGGCCGCGGTGGCACTGCGCGATAGCGGCCTCACCGGTGAGCTGACCGTAGATGTCCCAGGTGGACAGTTGCTGGTGACGCTGGCCCCGGATCGTTGCGTGCTGACCGGTCCCGCCGTGATCGTGGCCCGCGGCACCGTATGCCTCTGAGCCGCCCGGGGTGTCCGCTCGGGCTGGAGTGTTAGCAAGGGCACCCTGCAAACGGATTCGGTGGTAAAGGGTGCCCTTGCTAACGCGGGGCGGGCGCGGGTCAGCGGCGGGCGCGGCGCAGGCCGAGGAGGCCGGCCGCGGCCAGGGTGAGACCGCCCACGGCCGCCCCCGCGATCGCCCACGGCGGCAGTGCCGGCGGGACCGCGGGCGCCGGGGGTGGCCCGGCGGCGGCCGCGGTGGTGGCCACGGTTGTCGCCGTAGCGACGGGATAGCGGCGCAGCGTGGTGGGACCCGGTTCGTCGCTCAGGGTCAGGAACGTGGTCCCGTCGGGGCTGTACGCAATCGCCTCGCCCTGCGGCTCGTTGGGCAGCGGCGTGACCCGCGGCGCGGTATTCGTGATCGCCGCAACCGGGTCACCGTCGGGCACGTCCCATTCGTACGCGGCGGCGTAGGTGCGCAGCGCGACCCGGCGGCGGTCCGGCGTGGTGGCGGCGCCGGTGACCAGTACCTCACCGATCTTGGCCAACGGGTTGGCGACCCCGGTCACGGTCGGGCTGAACTCGCCGACCCGGCGCATCGCCACACCGCTGGTGGTGTGGGGCTGGAGCGCGCCGGTGGGCTCGTAGATTCCGGACCGGCCGGAGATCTCCTTGGTGACGATGACCGGGGTACCGGCGGGCGTGAAGAAGAGCGCCTCGGCGTCGTGGGGACCGTCCGGGTAACGCAGCCGGTAGATCACCGGTGCGCTGCCGTCGACCGGGAGATGCCATAGCGCGACTGTCGCCCGATGCTCCGTTGCGGTGGGGTTGTCGCCGGTGTCGGCGACCCAGAGGGTGCCGTCCGGTGCCTCGGCGAGGTCCTCGGGATCGCGCGCAGCCGTAGGGTAGTGGACGCTTTTCGTCAGCGCGCATCGGGCGTCGAGGTAGAAGATGCGGATCTGGCGCGGGTCGTCGCGACTGTCGTTGATGGACACGTAGCCGGTCGCGGTGACCACCAAGCCGGAGAGCTCGGTGGCGAGTGGGCTGCGGACCGTACACACGGCGGTGCCGCCAGGCTGTGCGGTCGGCGTTTGCCGGGCCAGTGGTGCGCTCGGCGCCTGGCCGGCCGGCGGCGCCGCGACCAGCCCGCCGGCCGGGACGGGCGGGAGAGCCAGCGCCGCGGCGGCGAGGGCGGCGAAGGCGGCCGCAGGTCGCATGGGCACGAGTGTGGCAGCTCCCAGCCACGGCCGGCGGGTGGACCGGGTCCTACCGGACCGTTTCCGCCGGTTCGGCGCTGGTCCGCTCGCCGCCGGCCTTGGCCACCGCGCGCACAGCGTCGGCCACGGCGGGGGCGACCCGCGGGTCGAAGACACTGGGCACGATCACCGATGAATTGATCTTGTCCACCCCGACGGCGTCGGCGATCGCGCGGGCGGCTGCGAGCGCCATCTCCTCGGTGAACGCGCGCGCCCCGGCGTCGAGCATGCCGCGGAACACCCCGGGGAACGCGAGCACGTTGTTGATCTGGTTGGGCTGGTCGGAGCGTCCAGTCGCGACGATCGCGGCATGGCGGCGGGCCTCGCGCGGGTCGACCTCCGGATCCGGATTCGCCAGGGCGAACACGATCGCGTCCGGAGCCATGGCGGCGATGTCGTCGCCGGTGAGCAGGTTCGGGGCGGAGACACCGATGAAGACGTCGGCGCCGCGCAGTGCACCGGGAAGATCTCCCGTATAGCCGCGCCGGTTGGTGTTGCGGGCCAGCCACTCCCAGGATGGCGAGAGGTCCGCCAGTCCCGGGTGCAGCGCGCCGGGCCGGTCGTACGCGATGACGTCGCCGACGCTCCGGCGCAGCAGCAGCTTGATGATGGCGGTGCCGGCGGCGCCGGCTCCGGCGACCACGACCGTCACCTCGGACAGCGACTTGCCGACCACCCGCAACGCGTTGGTCAGTGCCGCGAGCACCACGATCGCGGTGCCGTGCTGGTCGTCGTGGAAGACCGGGATGTCCAGCAGGCCGCGTAGACGCTCCTCGATCTCGAAGCAGCGCGGCGCCGCGATGTCCTCCAGGTTGATCCCGCCGTACGCCGGCGCGATGGCCCGCACGATCGCCACGATCTCGTCGGTGTCGCGGGTGTCGAGCACCACCGGCCAGGCGTCGACGCCGCCGAACCGCTTGAACAGCGCCGCCTTTCCCTCCATCACCGGCAGGGCGGCGGCCGGGCCCAGGTCGCCGAGGCCGAGCACGGCGGTGCCGTCGGTTACCACCGCGATCGTGTTGCGTTTGATCGTGAGATGGCGCGCGTCGTCAGGGTTCTCCGCGATGGCGAGGCAGACCCGCGCGACGCCCGGGGTGTAGGCGCGCGACAGCTCATCCCGGTTGCGGAGCGCGATCTTCGGGGTGACCTCGATCTTGCCGCCAAGGTGGAGCAGGAAGGTGCGGTCGCTGACATTGCGGACGATGACGCCGTCGAGGTCGGTCAGCGCCCGGGTCACCTGCTCCGCGTGGGTGGCGTCGGCGGTGTCGCAGGTGAGGTCGGCGACGATCGCGACGGGGTCCGAGTCGACCACGTCGAGTGCGGTGACGATGCCACCAGCCTCACCGACGGCCGTGGTCAACCGGCCGATCGCGTACGGGTCGGCCACCACGCTCACCCGTACCGTGATCGAGAAGCCGGCGCTGGGCAAACGGGTGCTCATAGTTTTGCCTTTCGTCAGGCGATGGGGCGCCGGCTGATCGGAGGACGATCGGTGCTAGAAGATCCGGACTCAGCATCCCGGCCGGGCGAGCATCGCTCAAGCGGACCGGCCCTCGGAAACGTGGGTGCGCCCGGCCCGCGGGCCGTGGCACCATCGGAACCGATGACGACCAACGACGGAGCACCCGAGCCGCAACCACCGCAGTCCAGCCCGGTGCTCGCCGGCGAACTGGACCTGGAGGAGCGCAATGCGCTGCGCCGGGTCGCCGGCCTGTCCACCGAACTCGCGGACATCACCGAGGTGGAGTACCGCCAGCTCCGATTGGAGCGGGTGGTCCTGGTGGGTGTCTGGACCGAGGGCACCGCGGTGGACGCGGAGAACTCCCTCGCCGAGCTCGCCGAGCTGGCCAAGACCGCCGGATCGCTGGTGCTCGACGGTCTGATCCAGCGCCGCGGCCGGCCTGATCCGTCGACCTTCATCGGTCGGGGCAAGGTGGCCGAGCTTCGCTCGGTCGTGGACGAGTCCGGCGCCGACACGGTGATTTGCGACGGTGAGCTGTCGCCCTCGCAGCTGCGGACGTTGGAAGATCACGTCAAGACCAAGGTCATCGACCGGACCGCGCTGATCCTCGACATCTTCGCCCAGCATGCCAAGAGCCGGGAGGGCAAGGCTCAGGTCGAGCTGGCGCAGCTGCAGTACTTCCTTCCCCGTCTGCGTGGCTGGGGCGCGGCACTCTCCCGCCAGGCCGGCGGCAGCGGCCGGGGCGGCGGGGCCGGCGGCGGCGTCGGTCTGCGCGGGCCTGGCGAGACGAAGATCGAGACGGACCGGCGCCGGATCCGGACCCGCATCTCCAAGCTGAAGCGGGACATCGCCGAGATGCGCACGGTCCGCGACACCAAGCGCGCGGTACGCCGCCGCCGCAGTGTGCCGAGCGTGGCGATCGCCGGCTACACCAACGCCGGCAAGTCCTCGCTCCTCAACCGGCTCACCGGCGCCGGCGTGCTGGTCGAGGACGCGCTCTTCGCCACCCTCGATCCGGCCACCCGGCGCGCGCGGACAGCGGATGGCCGGGTGTACACCCTCTCCGACACGGTCGGCTTCGTCCGGCACCTGCCGCACCAGCTCGTCGAGGCGTTCCGGTCCACGCTGGAGGAAGTGGCCCAGGCCGACCTGGTGCTGCATGTGGTCGACGGCGCGCACGCCGATCCGCTGGAGCAGGTCCGGGCGGTGCGCGAGGTGC
The DNA here is from genome assembly GCA_963753485.1 of uncultured Actinomycetota bacterium. GTDB lineage: Bacteria > Actinomycetota > Actinomycetes > Mycobacteriales > Micromonosporaceae > CAWDLX01. The sequence continues at coordinate 117,515 of CAVWCL010000005.1, forward strand.
TGGCCGAGGTGGGCGCCGAGAAGGTGCCCGAGCTGGTGGTGGTCAACAAGATCGACGTGGCCGGCGAGGAGACCCTGCTGGCGTTGAAGCGGCTCTGGCCGGACGCGGTCTTCGTCTCGGCCCGGACCCGGGCTGGCCTGGATGACCTGCGCGAGCGGCTGGAGGCGCGGCTACCTCGACCTGAGGTGGAGCTGGAGGTGCTCCTTCCCTACGCCCGCGGCGATCTCGTCGCCCGGATCCACGAGCGCGGCGAGGTGCTGCGCAGCGAGCACACCGAGCACGGCACCCACCTGCGGATTCGGGTCAGCCCGACGATCGCGGCCGAGCTGGCGCCGTTCGTGGCTACCTCGACGTCGTGACTCGTAACGCAGTGTTACGTCCCACATGTGACTACGCAGGGTGCCCTCGTCTCTGACACACTGGCCGCATGCGCGGTCACCCCACCCAGCCGCTCTGGGCCTCGTCCCGGCTGGCCGCCGCCGCTTTTGTCGCGGTGCTCGCCACGCTGGGTTCGGCGGCCACGGCCATGGCCGCCCCCACCACCCCTCCTCCATCCCCGGGCGCCGGCGGCAGTGACTCGAATCTCGGGCCAGCCACCCCGGGCAAGGCCGTCTGTACGGTGAGCAGCACCGCACTGGATGACATCACCGGGATGGTCGCCACCGACAAGGGGCTATTCGTCGTGGAAGGCGGTGACACGGCCGACCCCTCGTCGGTCGTGATCTGGACGCTGAACAGCAAGACCTGCGCGGCGACGCAGAAGAACTACGGCTTCAATCCGGTCGATCCGCAGGACCTGGCGGTCGGCTCGGATGGCTCGCTCATCATCGCCGACATCGGCGACGGCACCTCCGGCTCGACCAACTCCCGCCCCCGCTTGGCGGTGGAGAAGGTCACGATCGGCGGCTCCACACCAGCCGTGCCGTACCGTTTCCTGTACCCGACCACCGGCAAGTTCAACGCCGAAGCGATGATCCTGGACAAGGACGACACGCCGGTGATCATCGCGAGCCAGACCGGCAAGACCGGGATCTACAAGCCGAACAAGGCGCTCGAGCCGGACACCACGACCGGCCTGCCCACGCTGGTCAAGGTCGGCGACTTCACGCCGCAGGCCACCGGGACGGACACGCCGCAGACACCCGTCGTCGGCAACGCGATTGTGACCGGGGCGGCGAAGTCGCCCGACGGTACGAAGGTCGTGATCCGGACCTTCTCCGACGCGTACGAGTTCACCGTCGGCGAGGACGGTGACGTGGTCAAGGCGATCACCACCGGCACGCCTGTGGTCACGCCGCTGCCGAACGAGGCGGCCGGCCGGGCCATCACCTACAGCGCCGATGGGAAGGCCTTCCTGACCATTTCGGCGTCGACCAAGCCGAAGTTGCTGAGCTACCCGCCGTTCGTCCCGGCGCCGGCATCCAGTGAGGGCGAAGAGGGTCCGATCGACGCCTCGAACGCGCCCAACGGTGCCCAGAGTTGGCTCTCCAAGCTCACCTTCTCCCAACTCACCCGCATCGTCGCGGCGGTGGGCGCGGTCGGCTTCGTGCTCGCTATCGCCGGCATCGTCGGCATCCGGCGGGCGCGCCGGCGGCGCCGGGAGGAAGAGGAGTACGACGACTACGACGACTACGACGACCGCCCGCGGCGCCGGCGTGGCCGCGGCGGATACGGCTCCCTGCGCGAGCCCCGGTACGAGGACGACCAGTACGACCAGTACGGCGGCGGGTACGCCGACGCGGGGTACGGCGGCAACGGCTACGGCGGTGGTGGCGGCTACGCCGCGCCCAGCGGCTACGGTGGCCAGCCGGGCTATGACGCGAACGCCTACGGCGCCAACGGCTATGGCGCCGGCGGCGGATACGGCGAGCCCGGGTACGGCTACGGCCAACAGCCCGGGTACGACGCCGGCCAGCAGCAGGGCTACGGTCAGCCGGGCTACGGCGGACAGCAGGGCTATGGCGGCCAGCAGGGCTACGGCGGCGAGTATGGCGGCTATGGCCAGCAGCAGTACGGCGGTGGCTACGACGACGACTTCGACCCGCTACAGGATCCCCGCCGGCGCTGAGTGCGGGCCGGCGCCGAGTGCGGGCCGGCGCCGAGTGCGGGGCCAGCCCTGGGAGGGGGCGGCGCCCGGTGACGGCCAGCGTCCGGTGAGGGCTGGCGCCCAACGTACGTGCGCGCGGTCCCGCTCAGATGCGCCGCAGGACCGCGACCACCTTGCCCATGATGGTCGCGTCGTCGCCGGGAATCGGCTCGAACGCCGGGTTCTGCGGCAGCAACCAGATGTGCTTGTCCCGGAAGCGGAACGTCTTGACGGTCGCTTCACCGTCGAGCATCGCCGCGACGATTTCGCCGTTGTTCGCGGTCGGCTGCTGGCGCACCACGACCCAGTCGCCGTCGCAGATCGCGGCGTCGAGCATCGAGTCGCCCTTGACCTGGAGCAGGAAGAGCGTGCCCTCGCCGACGATCTCGCGGGGCAGCGGGAAGACGTCCTCCACCGCCTGCTCGGCCAGGATCGGTCCACCGGCGGCGATGCGGCCGAGCACCGGCACGTAGGCCGGGGCCGGCCGGGCGGCCCGGACCGCCTCCTCGTCGTCGTCGAGGGCGAGCTCGCTCGGCGGCCGGACATCGACCGCCCGGGGCCGGTTGCGATCCTTGCGCAGGTAGCCCTTTCGCTGTAGCACGCCCATCTGGTAGGCGACGCTGGAGGGCGAGACCAGGCCGACCGCCTCGCCGATCTCGCGAACCGTCGGCGGGTAGCCGCGGGTCTCCACGGTGTCGCGGATGTAGTCGAGGATGCGCCGCTGGCGCGCGGTCAGGTCGGCCGCGAAGACCTCAGGTAGGGCGCTCATGACCGCCTCGACCGCGCGCAACTCGCCCGCTCCGCCACGCCGGCGGACCCGAGGGCCGCCCACGACCGGCGAGTCGGCGGGGCTGCCGGCGTCCCCGTCCAACGAGTCGTCGACGATCGCGCCAGCCGACGTCTCCTCACGCTTGCGCCGGTTGTCGGGTACCACTGTCCGCCTCCTCGCGTGCTGTCCGATGCTCGAACAACTGTACCGGCTTGTCGCGATCTGTTCAAACAGCTGTTCGACGGCGTGTCGCGGCGGCGCGGACGCCGGCTGGCGGTATCGTCGCACGCCAGTTCGAGGGGTGTGACGGGCCGGTGTCGTACCCCCGCGGTGGAATCAGGTGTCAGCCGAGGACTTGCACGCCGCGGGGGAGAGGACTACCGTCGACCACTAGATATAGTAGTTACAGCAATGTAGTTACCCAGGACCTGGTGACGCATCGTCGGCAGCGCCGGTCTCCGGCCGGCCGTGCCGGCGTGGCCGTCGCGTGTCGCCGGGTGCCCCCGGTCCGCCGCCAGATCCGTCGCGTGAGGCGAGAAACGAGGAGGTGTGGCCGTGCGTTGTCCCTATTGCCGGCATGCCGACTCGCGCGTCGTCGACTCGCGCGAAGCTGAGGATGGTGCCATCATCCGGCGCCGGCGGGCCTGCCCGGAGTGTGGCCGGCGGTTCACCACGGTCGAGGAGGCGATTCTCGCCATCGTGAAGCGCAGCGGCGTGACCGAACCATTCAGCCGGCTCAAGGTGATCTCCGGCGTGCGTAAGGCGTGCCAGGGCCGGCCGGTGGACGAGGACGCGATCGCGCTGCTCGCGCAGCGGGTGGAGGAGGCGATCCGAGCTCGCGGCGCGGCGGAGGTACCCAGCCAGGAGGTGGGTTTGGTGATCCTGGGGCCGCTGCGGGACCTGGACGAGGTGGCCTATCTCCGCTTCGCCAGCGTCTACCGGTCCTTCGACTCGCTGGCCGATTTCGAACGGGAGATCGCCGCCCTGCGCGCTGGCGCCGAAGCCGGGGTGAACACCGGCTGACATCGGCACGACAGCTGAACCGAACATCTGTATTGGTACGAGCGCGGCGTCTGGCCGCGGATGGCAAAGGGAGACGGGCATGACGCGAGCAGTAGGGACGCCGTCGGGGGCGGGGGAGTCCGGGTCGACGCCGAGGGGCCGCAGCCGGACGGCGACGACCGGGCTACGTCTCGAACGCGTCTGGACCACCGCGGGCGTGCACCCCTATGACGAGGTGACCTGGGAGCGGCGCGACGTCGTCATGACGAACTGGCGCGACGGCACGGTCAACTTCGAGCAGCGCGGGGTCGAGTTCCCCGACTTCTGGAGCCTGAACGCGACGAACATCGTGACCACGAAGTACTTCCGGGGAGCCGTCGGCACCTCGCAGCGGGAGACCAGTCTGCGCCAGCTCATCGACCGGGTGGTCGGCAGCTACCGGCGCGCCGGTGAGGAGCACGGCTACTTCGCCACCGCCGAGGACGCGGAGATCTTCGACCACGAGCTGACCTGGATGCTGCTGCACCAGGTGTTCAGCTTCAACTCGCCGGTCTGGTTCAACGTGGGCACCCCGTCCAAGCAGCAGGTCAGCGCGTGCTTCATCCTCGCCGTCGACGACTCGATGGACTCGATCCTCGACTGGTACAAGGAGGAAGGGCTGATCTTCCAGGGCGGCTCGGGCGCCGGGGTGAACCTGTCGCGCATCAGGGCCTCGAAGGAACTGCTCTCCTCCGGCGGTACCGCGTCCGGGCCGGTGAGCTTCATGCGCGGCGCCGACGCCAGTGCCGGGACGATCAAGTCGGGCGGCGCCACCCGGCGCGCGGCCAAAATGGTGATCCTCGACGTCGACCACCCCGACATCGAAGAGTTCATCTCGCTGAAGGCCCGCGAGGAGGACAAGATCCGGGCGCTGCGGGACGCCGGCTTCGACATGGACCTCGGTGGCAAGGACATCGTCAGCGTCCAGTACCAGAACGCCAACAACTCGGTGCGGGTCTCGGACGAGTTCATGCGGGCGGTCGAGGCCGGCGACCCGTTCGAGCTCGCCGGCCGCCTTGACGGGCGGATCGTCGAGACCGTCGACGCCCGCACGCTGTTCCGCCAGCTGGCCCAGGCCGCCTGGGAATGCGCCGATCCCGGCATCCAATACGACGGCACCATCAACGACTGGCACACCAACCCCGAGACCGGCCGGATCACCGCGAGCAACCCGTGCTCGGAGTACATGAGCCTGGACAACTCCTCCTGCAACCTCGCCTCGCTCAACCTGATGAAGTTCCGCCGGGCCGACGGTGTGTTCCAGGTGGACACGTTCGTCAAGACGGTCGAGCTGGTGATCACCGCGATGGACATCTCGATCTGCTTCGCGGACTTCCCAACCGAGAAGATCGCGCAGACCACCCGCGCGTACCGCCAGCTCGGCATCGGGTACGCGAACCTGGGCGCGCTGCTGATGGCCGACGGGCTGCCCTACGACTCCGAGGCGGGCCGTGCGGTCGCGGCCGCCATCACGTCTCTGATGACCGGTACGGCGTACCGGCGCTCGACTGAGCTGGCCGCAGTGGTCGGCCCGTACGACGGGTACGCCCGCAACGCGGACCCGCACAAGCGGGTCATGCGCAAGCACGCGGCCTGCAACGACGGCATCGCGGCGCCGCCGGCCGCCGCGCCGATCGTGCGCGAGGCGGCTCGCCAGTGGCAGCAGTGCCTCAAGCTCGGCGAGAAGAACGGCTACCGCAACGCCCAGGCGTCGCTGCTCGCGCCGACCGGCACCATCGGCCTGATGATGGACTGCGACACCACCGGCATCGAGCCGGACCTGGCGCTGGTGAAGTTCAAGAAGCTGGTCGGCGGCGGCTCCATGCAGATCGTCAACCAGACCGTGCCGCTGGCCCTGCGCACCCTGGGCTACCAGGAGGAGCAGGTCGAGGCGATCGTGGAGTACATCGGCGAGCACGGGCACGTGGTGGACGCGCCAGGGCTGAAGCCCGACCACTACCCGGTCTTCGACTGCGCGATGGGCGAGCGGTCGATCGCGCCGATGGGTCACGTCCGGATGATGGCGGCGACCCAGCCGTTCCTGTCCGGCGCGATCAGCAAGACCATCAACATGCCGGAGTCGGCGACCGTCGAGGATGTCGAGCACGTCCACATGCAGGGCTGGAAGCTGGGCCTCAAGGCGCTCGCCATCTACCGCGACAACTGCAAGGTGGGCCAGCCGCTGTCCAACGCGAGAGCGAAGAAGGACGCGCCGGCGCCGGAGACCGTCATCGAGTACCGCCCGATGCGCAAGCGGCTGCCCAAGAAGCGTCCATCGGAGACGGTCTCGTTCACGGTCAGCGGGGCCAAGGGCTATCTGACCGCCTCGTCCTATCCGGAAGACGGCCTGGGCGAGGTCTTCCTCAAGATGTCCAAGCAGGGCTCCACATTGGCCGGTGTCATGGACGCGTTCTCGGTCGCCATCTCCATCGGCCTGCAGTACGGCGTGCCACTGGAGACCTACGTCGGCAAGTTCACCAACATGCGCTTCGAGCCGGCCGGCATGACCGACGACCCGGACATCCGGATGGCCGCCTCGGTGATGGACTACATCTTCCGCCGGCTGGCGTTGGACTTCCTGCCCTTCGACAAGCGGGCCGACCTCGGCATCTTCACCGCCGCCGAGCGGGTCGCCCAGGCCCGCGCGGAAGCCGGCGAGGATCTCGACCTGGCCGAACTGGCCGCGAGTGCACCCATCGAGACCAAGCCGGCGGCGAAGAGGGACGACGAGGTCGTGCCGGCGCCGCCCGCCGTGGCTCCCGTCCGGGAACTGCTGGAGAAGGTGCAGAGCAAGGAGTCCGACGCCCCACTCTGCTTCACCTGCGGGACCAAGATGCGCCCGGCCGGCAGCTGCTACGTCTGCGAAGGCTGCGGCTCCACCAGCGGCTGCAGCTGACCCCCACCTCCTGTCGATCTAGGGCGTAGGCACACGGTTCGATCTCTAATCGTGCGCCTAAGCCCTAGATCAACGGGAGGTTTGGCGGGTCAGGTCGGTGAGGCGTTGGTGGCGCTTGGCCGTCGCCTCGCCGTGGATGCTCCGGCCGGTCGCCTTGTCCATTGCGGCGGCATGCTCGTCCAGTTCGTCGAGCAGGCCTCGAGCGGCGTCAAGCTCACCGCGGTCGAGGTCCACGTCGACGGCGGCGCGGACCGCGTAGTAGGGCCGGACGTGGCCGCCGATCCGGCTGGCGGCGTCGAGATAGCGGGACGCCGCGGCCCAGGCCGCTCGGCGAACGGCTCGGAGCAGTCGAAGACCCGGATGCTGCGGGCGTTGGCGAGCAGGAAGAACTGGTTGGCCGAGCCGCGCTCGGTGAGGTAGTAGACAACCCGGGACCCGTCGGTGCGCTCGCCGGCGGTGGACAGGTAGTCCGGGACGGTGATCGGACCTTGGTCGCTCATCAGCGGCATGAGGTCGGCCACCGCGTGGAAGAAGTCCTCGTGCTCCGGCTGGACCGCCATGGCTAGGACGTGGTAGGAGTGCCAGCGCATGATCTCGACGAAGCGCTGGTGTCGGTGGCGGGACAGCACGGTCAGCTCCCGCACGATCAGCTCGCCGAGCGAGCGCTGCACGGCGGCGAGCGCGGCGTTGCGGACCACGTTGTCGCGGGCGGCGTTCGGGGTCAGGTCGTTGCACTCGATCACGCCCTGCAGGAACCGCGCCCACGCGGGCAGCACGTCCCGATTGGCGGCGCCGATGAACATCCGGTTGATGTAGACATCGACCGTGCCGCGCGCGTTGACGTCGGGGACGTGGCGGTCGGTGATGGCGAGCACCCCGCGGACCCGGCCGCGCGCCTTGCCGCTGGGTGCGGCCGCGTCATCCCACTCGAAGCCCTCGTCCACGGCGAAGACGTGCAGGGAGGTCTCGCTGAGGAACTTGTGCTCCCAGAACTCGTAGTAGGCCCGGTCGCGCTCGCGGTCCGACGGGTACGTGCGGTGCCACGGCGCGACCACCGCGTTGGCTGGCTCACTGTCGTCGCCGAGGTAGACCGGCATGCCGATGAAGTCGGCGTACGTCCTGATGATCGACTGGAGTCGGGTCCGGTCGAGGTAACGGCTGTGCCCGGCCCGCAGGTGCAGCGTCACCGTCGTGCCCACCTGCGGGCGTTGCGCGGCCTCGACCGTGTAACTGCCGCCGCCCCGGCTCTCCCACCGCAGCGCCTCGTGCTCGGCCGCCCGGGTGAGCACGGTGACCCGCTCGGACACGATGAACGCGCTGAGCAGGCCGATGCCGAACTGTCCGATGAGCTCCACGGTCCGGGTCCGGTCGGAGGCCAGGATGCGCTGGCGCAGCTCATCGGTGCCGGACCGGCCGATGGTGGAGAGGAAGCTGTCGATCTCCTCTTCCGTGAGGCCGGACCCGTTGTCGATGATGTCGATGGTCTGCGCGGCCGGGTCGGGCACCACCACGATCCGCGGCGAGGGCACCTCGGCCTCGCCGCGCTCGACCGCCAGCTCGGCCCGTCGGTTGATCGAGTCGTGCGCGTTCTGGATCATCTCGCGCAGGAACACATCGGGATCGGCGTAGAGGTTCTGCGCCAGCAGCTGGATCAGACCCTCCAACTGGATCTGAAATGTCCGCTCCGCCACCGCCGCCGCCTCGATGTCCGATATCACAGCGAGCGTAGTGACGCGTGTCCACCGCGGACTCGGCCAGTCGGGTAAGGATCGTGTCACCGAACGCCGTTCATCAGGGCCTCGGCCCTTGATCGCCGCCCTCGGAAGGGGTGGGCTCAGCGCGTGCGGTAGGCGTTCGCGCGATGTTCAACTGCCGTCACCGTCACGACGAGCTGCTTCTCATCAATCTCATAGAGCACGCGGTACGTGCCCCGCCGAGCCGACCAGGTGCCCGAATATGGAGGTAGCAGCAACTGCTTGCCGACCCGATGCGGGTTTTCGAGGAGAGTCGTGGTGATGAACTCGTGGACGGCGGTCGCGATCTTCTCGGGTATGCCTTCGGCGAGTGCCCGTGCCGCCGGGCCGGCGATGCGCAGTGCGTAACGGCTCGGCAGGTCGGGTTCGCTCACCTCTTCCTGTCCCGACGCGTGCGTCGAGCCATCAGCTCGGCGAGCTGCTCGGCATCAAGGACGTCACCCTCGGCGATGGCGCGGCGGGACTCGGCCAGCTGACGCATCGCCTCTGGGCTGGAGAGAACCTCGATCGTCTCCTCCAGAGAGGCAAGATCGTGTGGCGAGATGAGGACCGCCACCGCGTGCCCATGGCGAGTGATCTCCACCCGCTCGTGGGTGCGCTCAACCTCGTCGACGAGCTCGGAGAGCCGGTTGCGTGCGTCGGTGAAAGGCATGACCGTCATGTGCAGAAGTATAGCCACTATCTGGCGCGAACTCTAGGCAGTATACGGGCTGGGCGGTAGACCATCGCAAAGGCGCTGGTACCCGGAAGGCGCCGAGGAGATCGGTGCGATACGCGCCGACGTGAAGTCACGCTGCCCGGATGCGCGCCTGACACCGATCACCCCCCCTACCTGCTGTTGATCTAGGGCTTAGGCGCACGATTGAAGATCGAACCGTGTGCCTATGCCCTAGATCGACGGGGGGGGGGCGCAGCTCCGTCAGCGGGAAGGTAGGGCGCTGAAGCGATCCAGGGCGTCGTAGAGACACTGGTTCGAGGCCGGGCTCCCCTTGTGACCGGCGTCATCGATCAGGAAGAGCTCGGCGTCGGGCCAGGCTTGGGCGAGCCGCCACGCGCTCTGGGCCGGGCAGCTCAGATCGTGCCGGCCGTGGATGATCACCCCCGGCACGCCGGCCAGCTGCGACGCGTCGCGCAGCAGCGCGCCCTCCTCCAGCCACGCGGTATGGGCGACGTAGTGCGAGCAGATCCGCACGAACGCCTGCAGCGCCTGCGCCGGTCGATCGCTGAACGGGCTCGGCCGGCCGTTGGGCTCCAGCGAGAGGACCGCGTCCTCCCAGGCGGTCCAGCGCTGCGCGGCCGCGGTCCGCACGTCGGGATCCGGGTCGGCCATCCGGTCTACATACGCGGCCACCACGTCGCCGTCGATGTCGCCGGCGAACCGCTCCCACTGCTCGGGAAAGACCCGGGCCAGCCCGCCCCGGTAGAGCCAGTCCACATCGGAGCTACCCAGGAACCACATCGAGGCGAGGACCAGTTCGCGGACCCGGTGGGGATGGCGCTCGGCGTAGGCCAGGGCGAGCGTCGAGCCCCACGAGCCGCCGAACACCAGCCAGCGTTCGATGTCGAGCGCCACCCGCAGCCGCTCCATGTCGGCCAACAGGTGCTCGGTGGTGTTGTGGCGCAGGTCCGTCGCCGGGTCGCTCGCGGATGGCGTACTGCGCCCGCACCCGCGCTGGTCGAAGCCGACCAGCCGGTACCGGTCCGGATGGAAGGCCCGCGGCGTCCCGGTCGCGCTGCCCGATCCTGGTCCACCGTGGACGATCACGGCCGGCTTGCCGTCGGGGTTGCCGCGCATATTCCAGTGGACGAGGTTGCCATCGCCGACGTCGAGCATCCCCTCGTCGTACGGCTCGGTCAGGGCGAACGGCGCGCCGGCGGACATCGGGCGGCTCCCTCCAGTTCGGTCGATCGCCGCACCGTACCGTCCCGGCGCCCGCCGCGAGCCGCCGCCTCGTGGCTCAGGCGACCAGGTCGCGCCAGAAGGAGACGGTCGCCACCGCGTCCGCCGGCCGGCCGGCGGCCGGGCGTCGGTCAACCGGCCCGAACTCGTACTGGACGAAGCGCAGCAGGTCCTCGGCCACGCACGAGATGTCCGTCTGGTACATCGACAGCACCGGATGGCCGAAGCTGCTGCGCTCAGCCGGCAGGTAGCGGTGCGAGTGGACCGGAACCATCCGGGGAGCGGCGAGCAGGTGCCGGCGGGCGACGGCGAGAGGGGCGGTCGCCGGACGCTGGCCCCACGACGGCCACCAGAAGCCGTTGCGCTCCACGTCGAGGAGCACGCCCTCGATCGGCCAGTCGAGCGTCTCGGAGAGCACGTCCGGATCGCCGTCGCGCCAGTCGGGCCAGCCGGTGCCGACGGGCAGCACGGTGGCCAGGAAGGCGCGGTGGTCCTCGGCGAAGGTGCAGCCGAAGCGCTGCTCGATCCGGTCCAGTTCGGTGCCGGTCAGGCCGGGCTGGATGGCGACGTGGCCAAGGCCGGCCAGATACCGGCCGGCGGCAGCGCCGAGCGCCCAGCCAACCCCCGCGCCGGCGGCGGCGCCGAGCGCCCAGCCAGCCCCCGCGCCAGCGGCGGCGCCGAGCGCCCGGCCAGGACCGGCAGCGCCGAGCGCTGAGCCAACCCTCGCGTCGTCGGTGGCGCCGGACCGGTCCAGGTCCACCAGGCGAGCGTGCCACAGCGGCACCGCCCGGGAAGGCCGGGTGCCGTCGTTGGCAGGATCTCGCCGTACCGTGGCTTTTCGGCCACTGGTCGGCCCCGTCGACGGTTGTGCAGCATCGTCTCGTGACCATCACGGATCCCATGACCGCGCTGCCCGCTGCCCCGGTGCGTGCCCGCCGCATCCACCGGGCCTGGTGGGTCGCGGCGGTGGCCGGCATCGCGATCATCGGCGCCGCCGGCTTCCGCGCCACGCCCGGGGTTCTGATCAACCCGCTGCACGACGAGTTCGGCTGGTCGCGGGCGACCATCTCCTTGGCCGTCTCGGTCAACCTGGTGCTCTTCGGCCTGACCGCGCCGTTCGCCGCGGCGCTCATGGACCGCTTCGGGCTGCGCCGGGTGGTCGCGACGGCGCTGTGCCTGGTGGCCCTGGGCAGCGGCCTGACCGTCTTCATGACCACGAGCTGGCAGCTGGTGCTCTGCTGGGGCGTGCTCGTCGGCCTGGGCACCGGCTCGATGGCGCTGGTCTTCGTGGCCACGGTCACCGGTCGCTGGTTCGTCAAACATCGGGGTGTGGTGACCGGTGTGCTGACCGCGGCCGGGGCCACCGGCCAACTGATCTTTCTACCGGTGCTCGCCCGGATTACCCAGGCCTTCGGCTGGCGGGCGGCCGGGGTCACGGTCGCGGTGGCGGCGCTGGCCGTGGTGCCGCTGGTGGCCTGGCTGCTGCGCGACCACCCGGCCGATGCCGGCGTGACCGCGTACGGGGCGCCGGCGGGTACGCCAGTGCAGCGCCCGGCGGTCGTGGCGGGCGCCGCCCGCCGCACGCTGCGGGTACTGCGGTCGGCCTCGCACAGCGGCACGTTCTGGCTGCTCGCCGGCGGCTTCGCCATCTGCGGAGCGAGCACGAACGGGCTGATCGCCACGCACTTCATCCCGGCCGCCCACGACCATGGCATGCCGGAGACCACCGCGGCCAGCCTGCTGGCGCTGGTCGGCCTGTTCGACATCGCCGGCACCGTGCTCTCGGGGTGGCTCACCGATCGCTTCGACTCGCGCGCCCTGTTGGGCGGGTACTACGCGCTGCGCGGGGTCTCCCTGCTGCTCCTGCCCGGCCTCATCGGAGCCAGTACGCACCCGTCCATGCTCGTCTTCATCATCTTCTACGGCCTGGACTGGGTCGCCACCGTACCCCCGACGATCGCCCTGTGCCGCCAGCACTTCGGCACCGACGGTCCGATCGTCTTCGGCTGGGTCTTCGCCTCGCACCAGCTCGGTGCCGCGGTCGCGGCGACCGGCGCCGGCGCGATCCGCGACCTGACCGGCGGCTACACGCTGGCCTGGGTGATCTCCGGCGTGCTCTGCTTCTTCGCCGCCACGATGTCGGTGCGCATCCGGGGGCGTCTGCGGCCGGCCATCGCCGCGGCCGCGTAGGGTGGAGCGGGTGACCCGCTACGCCGTGATCGGGGCTGGGATCGTCGGCCTGGCCACCGCGTACCAGCTGACCCAGCAACGCCCCGGCGCGGCCGTCAGCGTCCTGGAGAAGGAGGACCGGGTCGCGCCCCACCAGACCGGCCACAACTCCGGGGTCATCCACGCCGGCGTCTACTACCAGCCCGGCAGTCTCAAGGCCCGCCTGTGCCGGGCCGGCGCACGATCCATAGTGGACTTCTGTGCGGTGCATGAGATTCCGGTGCGCATCTGCGGCAAGCTGATTGTCGCCACCGAGACGTCCGAACTGCCTCGCCTCGATGCCCTGTACGAGCGAGCCAGCGCCAATGGGCTGGCGGTCACTCGGCTCACCCCGGAACAGGCGCGTGAGCACGAGCCTCAGGTGGCGTGCGTGGCGGCCGTCCACGTCGCCGCGACCGGCATTGTCGACTATGGACACATCGCCCGTACCCTGGCCGGACAGATCGTGGCGGCCGGCGGCGAGGTGCACCTCGGCACCCGGGTGACCGGGATCGGCCACACCGGCGCCGCGGTCGTCCTGGAGACCACGGCCGGCCTGCTGCGCGCCGACCACCTGGTCAACTGCGCCGGCCTGCACTCCGACCGGGTCGCCCGGCTGGCCGGCCTGCACCCACCGGCCCGGATCGTGCCGTTCCGCGGGGAGTACTACGAGCTGCGCCCGCAGCGCCGCGACCTGGTCCGGGGACTGATCTACCCGGTGCCCGATCCGCAGTTCCCGTTCCTCGGTGTGCACCTCACCCGCGGCATCGACGGCGCTGTCCACGCTGGACCGAACGCGGTGCTCGCGCTGGCCCGGGAGGGCTACAGCTGGGGACGGATCCGCCCGCGGGACCTGGCCGAGATCGCCACCTACCCGGGCCTGTGGCGGCTGGGCCGGCGACACCTGCGCTACGGCATCAGCGAGGTGCGCCGATCACTGTCGCGCCGGCTCTTCGCCCGCAGCCTGGCCCGGTTGGTGCCGGCGCTCACCACCGACGACATCGTGCCGGCCGGCGCCGGCGTCCGGGCGCAGGCGATCGCGCCCGACGGGCGCCTGGTCGACGACTTCCTCATCGTGCGCGCGCCCCGCCAGGTACACGTGCTCAACGCCCCCTCACCGGCGGCGACCAGCTCGCTGGAGATCGGCCGCCACATCGTCGACCAGCTCGGCGACTGAGCCGCCCACCGTCCCCGGATCGCGCCGGCCACCGTTCGCCTCCCGGGCGCCGCTGCCGTACGGTGATGCGGTCACCGACGACTGCAGGGGAGGGCAGGCGTGCGGGTACGGTCGTGGCGGCGGTCGGTCCTGGCCTGGGGGGCCGGCCTGGTGTTGCTCACCAGCGGCTGTGACGTGGTGGCCGCGGCCAGCTCCGGCGAGCGGCGGCTGACCGAATGGCCGGCGGCCGCCTCCGGGGTCGCCTGCGAGCTGCTCGACTTCGACCAGGTGGACCGCGAGCTCGGGGTGCGGTTCGACACCGCTGGCGGCGCCCACGTCGATGACACCTACACCTGTGCGTTGGCTCAGGTCGGGCACGACTTTCCCGACCTCACGCTGTCGCTCTCCCCGACCGCTGCCGACGACCTGATCTTCACGGTGAGCGTGGCTCCGGACGGCTCGAGCGTCCAGGAGGGGCTGGGGGTGGTCGGCTACCGGCTGGCGCTGGCGGCCGGCGACGGGCACGGGCCGGGTCTGGAGTTCGGCTGGCTCTCGGCGAAGCGCCGGCTGCTCGTGCTGCGCTTTACGTTCGCGGCGCAGACCGTCCCGGGGCAGGTGACCGCGCTCGAACCGAAGCTGCTGGCGCTGGCCCAGCGGGTCGAGAAGCAAGCGCCCGAGAGCCGGTAGCGCCAACGCCAGGTGGCGCCAGAGCTGGACCAAGCCAGCGCCGGAGGGCCAGCGCCCGAGAGCCAGCGCCCGAGAGCCAGCGCCGGCAGGCCAGAGCCGGGCGCTGCTCAGCGGGAGGTGACGAAGACCCGGGAGGCGACCTCGCGAGGCAGCCGGACGAAGTCGCCGTCGCGCTCCACCACCACCCCGTCGCGCTCCTGTGCGACGACCACGGTCGCGCCGGGGTCGACGCCCGCGGTGTGCAGCTGGCGCAGCACGTCGTTGTCGGTCTGCACGCTCTCGCAGATCCGGCTCACCACGACCTTGCCGGCCAGGCCCGGGAAGGCCAGGTTGCGCTCCGGTCCGTCGCCCGCGCCGGCACCGTTGACCGCGCCGTCGAAGCCGTCCAGGCCAGGGATCGGGTTGCCGTAAGGCGAACGGGTGGGTCGGTTGAGCAGCTCGTAAACCTTCTGCTCCACCGCCTCGCTCATCACGTGCTCCCAGCGGCAGGCCTCCTCGTGGGCCTCCTCGTAGGGCATGCCGATCACGTTGACGAGCAGCAGCTCGGCCAGGCGGTGCTTGCGCATCACGCCGACCGCCCGGGACCGCCCAAGATCGGTGAGGGCCAGGTGACGGTCACCCTCGACGGTGAGGAGGCCGTCGCGCTCCATCCGGGCCACGGTCTGGCTCACCGTGGGTCCGCTCTGGTGCAGCCGCTCGGCGATCCGCGCACGCAGCGCCGGCACACCCTCCTCTTCGAGCTCCAGGACGGTGCGCAGGTACATCTCGGTCGTGTCGACCAGATCGTTCACGGCGGAAGTCCTCCCGAGCGGAATCCTACCCGGGCCTACCGACGCCGAGCCTCGGGCGATCATCACGGCCGGGCTCCCGTCCAGCGTGGCGCCCCGGCCGACCCAGCGATGGTGTTGACTGATCGGGTGGCGCTCGTCGACGTACCGACCCTTGCCGGCCTGCTCGCCGGCGTCCGCCCGCCCACCGTGATCGACGTGCGCTGGCGCCTGGGCGGCCCACCGGGCCGGGACAGCTACCTGGAGGGGCACATTCCCGGGGCCACCTTCCTCGACCTCGACACCGAGCTGTGCGGTGTGCCGGGTACGGGTGGGCGCCATCCGCTGCCGGAGCCGGCTGCGCTGCAAGGAGCGCTGCGCCGGGCCGGCGTCCGCCAGGGTCAGCCGGTGATCGCCTACGACGACGGTAACGGCCAGGCCGCGGCCCGGCTGTGGTGGACGCTGTGCTGGGCCGGGCATGACGGCGTGCGGGTCCTCGACGGTGGCTTCGCGGCCTGGGTGGCCGCCGGTCGCCCGGTCGAACCGGGGGAGGCGATCGCGCCCCGCGGCGATATCGAGGTACGGCCGGGCCAGCTGCCGGTGCTCGACGCCGACGGTGCCGCCGAACGAGCCCGTACCGGGGTCCTCCTCGATGCCCGGGTCGGGCCGCGGTTCCGGGGCGAGCAGGAACCGGTCGATCCGGTCGCCGGACACATTCCAGGCGCCGTGAACCTGCCGGTGGGCGAGCTCGTCGACCCGGACGGCCGGCTGCGCCCGGCCGCGGAGCTGCGCGAGGTGTTCCAGCGGGCCGGCGCCGGGCTCGGTGAGGTCGGCGCGTACTGCGGCTCTGGGGTGATCGCCGCACAGACGATCCTGGCCCTGCACGAGGCCGGCCTGGACGGGCAGCTCTACGTCGGCTCGTGGAGCAACTGGGTGGCCGACCCGCAGCGCCCGGTCGCCACCGGCGGCCAGGCCGGCGCGTCATGACCCCGCCCGCGGCGATGGTGGTCTGGGCCGATGAGCTGCTCGGCTACGACCTCGGCGAGCACCCGCTCGACCCGGTCCGGGTCGAGCTGACCATCGCCCTGGCCCGCGCGCTGGGCGTGCTCGACCGGCCGTCGGTGAGCGTGGTCACCCCGCAGCCGGCGGACGATGCCACCTTGACCCGGGTGCACACGCCGGCCTATCTGGACGCGGTCCGGGCCGCCCCGCAGGACCCGTTCTTCCAGGGCTGGGGCCTGGGTACGCCGGACAACCCGGTCTTCGCCGGGATGCACGAGGCGAGCGCCCTGGTCGCCGGGGCCACACTGCGGGCCGCCGAGGCAGTATGGGGCGGGCAGGCCCGGCGGGCGGTGAACGTCGCCGGCGGACTGCACCATGCGATGCCGGCCCGGGCGTCGGGCTTCTGCGTCTACAACGATCCCGCGGTCGCCATCGCCCGGCTGCTCGACCTCGGCGCCGAACGAGTGGCCTATGTGGACGTCGATGTGCACCACGGCGACGGCGTACAGGAGATCTTCTGGAACGATCCGCGGGTGCTCACAGTCAGCCTGCACGAGACGCCGCTGGCGCTCTTCCCGGGGACCGGTTTCCCGCACGAGAGCGGCGGCCCGGGCGCACCGGGGTCGGCGGTCAACCTGGCGCTGCCGCCGGGCACCGACGACCACGGTTGGCTGCGCGCGTTCCACGCCGTCGTGCCCGGGGTGCTGCGGGCGTTCCGGCCGGAGGTGCTCTTCACCCAGTGCGGCGCCGACACGTACCGGATCGACCCGCTCGCCGACCTCCGGCTCACCGTGGACGGGCAGCGGGCGGCGTACCTCGCCCTGCGCGCGCTCGCCGACGAGCTCTGCGACGGGCGCTGGATCGCGACCGGAGGTGGCGGCTACGCGCTCGTGGAGGCGGTGCCCCGGGCATGGACGCACCTGCTCGCCATCGCCACCGGTGACCCGCTCGACCCGGCGACGGCGACGCCGGCGGCCTGGCGGGAGTTGGTCCAGCAGCGGCTGGAGCGCGGCCGCTCGGGTGGGCGCTCGCGGCTGCGGTTGATCCCCGGTGGACCGGGCATTCCGGACACCATGACCGACGGCGTCGAACCGGTGTACACGCCGTGGCAACCGGGCACCGACGGCGACGCCGTCGACCGGGCGATCGCGGCCACCCGGCGGCACGTGTTTCCGCTTCTCGGCCTCGACCCGTTCGACCCGCGGGACTGAGCCCGCCCCCCCGCCGGGCGCGCCTTACATCGCGCCCGTGTGAGTCGCCGGCCGGGCGCCCTCGACAGCTCGCGCTCGCCCCGTCCGCCGACCCCTCCGGAGGGCTACGTCATGGAGGCCGGTCGGCCGGATCAGCAGGCGTAGGCCTCCAGGCGCCGAGCCCGGGACGGATGGCGCAGCTTGTGCAGCGTGATCTTCTCGATCTGCCGGATCCGCTCGCGGGAGAGCCCGAACTCCCGGCCGACCTCGTCCAAGGTGCGCTGGCGGCCGTCGTCGAGCCCAAAACGCAGCCGGATCACCTGCTGCTCCCGTTGCGACAGGGTGGCGAGCACGATCTCCATCTCGCTGCGCAGCTGGCTCTGGGTCACGGCATCCGCCGGCTCGTCCCGTGGGTCGATGCGGGCCACGAAGTCGCCCAGGGCGCTCTCGCCGTCCTCGCCCACGGCCTGGTCAAGCGAGACCGGCTCGCGATCGTACGAGATCAGATCGAGCACCTGGTAAACCTCAAGTCCGAGGGCCTGCGCGACCTCGGTCACCACCGGCTCGCGCCCGAGGGTCGCGGCCAGGTCGCGGCGAGCCCGTACCATCCGGTTGACCTGCTCGACCATGTGCACCGGGATGCGGATGGTGCGGGCCTGGTCGGCCATGGCGCGGGTGATGGCCTGGCGGATCCACCAGGTGGCGTAGGTGGAGAACTTGTAGCCCTTGGTGTAGTCGAACTTCTCCACCGCGCGGATGAGTCCGAGGTTACCCTCCTGGATCAGGTCGAGGAAGGCCATGCCACGGCCGGTGTACCGCTTCGCGATGCTCACCACTAGCCGCAGGTTCGCCTCCAGCAGGTGGTTCTTCGCCGCTCGCCCCTCGGCCACGATGGTGCGCAGGTCGGTCAGGAACTGTGCCGGAAACTCAGTTCCGCGCTCGGCGGCGATGGTGAGCCGCTCTTCGGCGAAGAGGCCGGCCTCGATGCGCTTGGCCAGGTCGACCTCCTGCTCGGCGGTGAGCAGCTTGGTGCGACCGATGCCGTTGAGGTACGCGCGGACCAGGTCCGCCGACACTCCCCGCTCGTCCTCGACCGCGGCCGGGTACTCCTCGTCGAGGTCGGCGTCGTCGTCGACCTCGACCGTCGGCAGCTGGAGCACGGCCCGGTCGATCGACGCGGTGTCGAGACTGTCGTCGTCCAGATCGGTCTCCTCGGCGCTGAGGACGGCCTCCTGCGACCTGCTGCGTGCAACGGTGCTGCCCGTGTCCTGAGACATGGCCACGATCTGTCGCCTCCCCGTTTCGTCGGCTCGCGTGGCGCTGGTGGTTGTCACGCTTTCGAGCTTCCCCGGGGTGGCGTTAAGTCCCGGTGAGCCGCCGGAGTGCCGGCCGGACCGGGGCGATTCGTCCGGATACCAGCTACTCCTGTTCGAGCAGGATCGTGCGCGGTCCGACGTTCACGCTCTCCACCAGCATGCGGGCCCGAAACCGCCCGGTCTGCACCTTCGCCCCCCGGTGGCGCAGCGCCTCGACGAACGCCTCGACGAGGGGCTGCGCCACCTCGGCCGGGGCCGCCGCGGTCCAGCTCGGCCGGCGCCCCTTGCGGGTGTCGCCGTAGAGCGTGAACTGGCTGACCACGAGCAGCGGGCAGCCGCGAGTGGCGGCGGACTCGTCATCGTCGAGGATCCGTAGCTCGTGCACCTTGCCGGCGAGGGTGGCGGCGAGCGCCGCCGTGTCGGTGTGGGTGACGCCGAGCAGGACCAGCAGTCCCTCGTCGATCGATCCGACCACCTCACCGTCCACAGTGACCGACGCTCGGCTCACCGTCTGCACCACTGCGCGCATGGCCGAAGCGTACGGCGCCCACCGGTCTCGCTCCCTTGAGTGCGGGCATGTCCCGTCTGAGTGCGGGCATGTCCCGTCGCTCCACACGAATGGAGACGTCACGCCGGCTGGCATTGATACGTCACACTGACGCCGTGTCCACTCCCGATGCGTTGGCGCCGGCCTCGGCCACCACCGGGCGGTGCCCGGTCTGCCAGGCCCCGCTGGTCAGCGAACGGGGCGCGGCGGCCTGGTGCGAGCAGTGCGGCTGGCGGCTCGGCGTGTACGAGCCATCCCCAGGTACCTCGTGGCTGCGCCGCCGCGCCGGCGCGCTCAGCCATCGGATCGCGTACCGGATGACCATGGGCCAGTTCCGGGCGCTCGCCGGCGGGGCACTGCCGGTCGTCGGAGCCTCGGCGTCACAGGTCGGTCCGCTCGCCAAGCCCCGTCCGTGGGGGCCGGCCCGGCTCGTCGTGGTCGCCTTCGCCCTGACCTTCTACGCGCTCATCATCGGGCTCGGCTACCTCGGCGTCCGGCTGATCCTGCTCCAATTCCCCAGTCCGACGATCGTGTTGGGGGCATTGGCGCTGCTCATCGCCGGCTACCTGCTGCCGCGGTTCAGTTGCTTGCCCGCCGGCGTGGAGGTGCTCCGCCGCGAGGACGCGCCCACCCTCTACGCCTTCGTCGACCGGGTAGCGGCGGCGGCCCGCACGCCGCGACCGAAGGTGATTGCGGTCGAGCCCTGGTTCAATGCGATGACCATGGCAACCGGCCCGCGCCGCCAGCGGGCACTGGTCATCGGTATGGCGCTATGGGGCGCCCTCGAGCCACCGCAGCGGGTGGCGGTGATAGCCCATGAGCTGGGCCACTTCGCCAACGGCGACAGCCTGCGGGGGTGGTTCACCCAGCCGGCGATGACGACGCTGGGCCGGCTCGCCGACCTGTTCGACGCCCGTCCGGTGGTCCGCTTCTTCCGCGGCGTCGGCGGTGACGTCGACGCCGAGTGGAGCCGTTGGCGCGGAGCGGCCGGCACCGGAGGGACGCACGCGAAGAACCTGCTCGAGCCGCTCGTGACCGCGGCCATGCGGGTCATCGGCGCGCTGCTCTATCTTGTCCACTTCGGTGTGCTCGCCGTTGTTCTCCGCGACACCCAGCGGCGGGAGTACCTGGCCGACCAGACGGCGAGCCGGCTCGCCGGCAGCGAGGCCACCACGCAGGTGCTGGATCTCTTGGTGAGCGATGTGGACACCGTCATAGCTTCGCTGGCCCGAGCGCAGCAGACCAACGCGGCGTGGCGGCAGGCGGCCGAGCGGACCCTACGTAGCGATCGCGCCGTGCGGTCCCGGTTGCGCCAGCTCTCGGCCCGGCGCGACGCGTCGTTGCGGCGCCACCACCCGCCGTCGGGGCTGCGGGCCTGGCTGATCGACATTGCACCACCACAGGGGGCGACACTCGTGCTCGGGGAGGTGGAGTCCGACCGGATCGACGCCGAGCTGGTCCGCCAGTACCAGCGGACCCGCCGCGACCTGGCCCAGAGCAGAGTCTGAGCCCTAATCAGCATCGGCGACGCCGTGCCCCAGCGTTGTCCGGGGCTCCTGCTCTTGGGCGGCCTAGCCGGGCGCTCCGATCGCGGCGAGCGCGTCCGCGACCGCCTCCTCCGGCGTCCGGGCCTCGGCGAGGGTCTGCTCGCCGCGGGCGGTGCCGACCCGCCAGCCACCGATCGTGATCACGGGCTTGCCCGCCCGCCGGGCGAGCGCGATCTCGCTGAGCGTGCCCCAGCTGCCGCCGACCGCCACCACCGCATCGGCGACCCCGATCACCAGGCCGTTGCGCAGCTCGCCCAGGCCGGTCGGCAGCGCGATCGACAGGTACGGGTTGCCGGCCGACCGGTCCCGGCCAGGCAAGAGGCCGACGCTCTGCCCACCCGCGGCCAAGGCACCCCGGCCCGCGGCCGTCATCACCCCGCCCAGCCCGCCGGTGACGACCACGGAACCGGCCCGCGCCAGCAGCTCGCCCACCCGTTCGGCCACCGCCATCTCCTCGTCCTTGGCCTCGGCCGGCCCGACCACGGCGACATACACAGCGTTCACCGCTTCATGGTGCGCGCATGTGCCCGCCTTACCACGGTGGCCCGGTTACGGGCGGCGATGGCAGCCCGCAGGAAGCTGCGCTGGCGCGCGCAGCTCGGCGTGGTACTCGACGATGTCCGGGCCGGCTGTCATTGCACCCTCGAGGTCGCCTACCTGCGTGGTGTGGAACGCTGCCATCGCCTGCCCACCGCCACCCGCCAGGCCATGCGCGCTCGACCGGGCGGGCGCTGGTACGACGACCTGCACTATGCGGCCTACCGCACGGTCGTGGAGGTGGACGGCGCGCCGGCGCACCCAGCGGACGTAAGGGGACGCGACCGGCGTCGCGACAACGCTGCCGTCGCGGCCGGTCTCACCGTGCTGCGCTACGACGCCGCCGATGTGGTGGGGCGGACGTGCGAGGTCGCGCTCCAGCTCGCGACTGTGCTCATTCGCAACGGGTGGCGAGGGCGGCCGCGTCCGTGCGGGCCGCAGTGCGTGATCGCGAAGAGTAAGTGCACCGGAAGCGACACCAGCTCTTCGCGATCACGCGGGTACCAGCGGGCCGGCCAGCCGCGGGCCGGCCCGCAGGGCGACCCGGTCAGCCCTTGACGGCCCCGCCCACGATGCCGCGGACGAAGTAGCGCTGCAGGGCGAAGAAGACCCCGAGCGGCAACGCCATGGACAGGAACGCGGCGGCGCCGAGCAGGTACCATCCGCCGCCCAGCGAGTTGACCAGGTTGGCGATCGTCGCGGTCATCGGCAGGTTGTCTGAGTTTGCCAGTCCAATGTAGATGAGGGCGACGAGCAGGTCGTTCCATACGAACAGGAACTGGAAGATGGCGAGCGCGGCGAAGGCGGGCACACTCATCGGTACCGCGAGCCGGAAGAACGAGGTGACGTGGTTGGCCCCGTCGATGGCGGCCGACTCGAACACCGCCCGCGGCAGTGAACCCATGAAGTTGCGCAGCAGGTAGACCGCGAACGGCAACCCGTACCCGGTGTGGGCGAGCCACACGGCGACGAACTGGCCGGTGAGGCCCCAGCTCGCGAAGGCCTGCAGAATCGGGATCAGGGTGGTCTGCAGGGGCACCACGAGCAGCCCGACAACCACGACGAACAGGATGTCGCGGCCGGGGAACTCCATCCAGCTGAAGGCGTACGCGGCGACCGCGGCGACGAAGAGCGGGATGAGGGTGGCCGGGATCGCGATGAAGAGGCTGTTGACGAACGCCTGCCCGATGCCGGCCTGACTGAGCACGTCGCGATAGTTCTCCAGGGTGAAGTGGTACGGCGGCGCGAAGGCGGTCCACCAACCGGAGGTGGAGAGCACCGACTGGGGCCGGAAGGAGCTCACGAGCAGACCGATCGTCGGTACTGCCCAAATGATCATGAGGCCGACGACGACGAGGTGCAGCACGAGCCGGCTCCGGGTGCGGGGCTTGCGGCGGGCCAGCGTCGGGGTGACACCTTGCGCCTCGGGAATGGCGACCACGGTCATCTGATCGACTCCTGAGCCCGGAAGTTGCGGATGTTGAATCCCATGATCGGTACGATCGCGAGCAGGAGCACCACGGCGACCGCGCTGGCCCGACCGAAGTCTCCGAACGTGAACATCTCCTTGACCATGAGGTTGGCCATGACCTCGGTGTCGTAGTTGCCGTTGGTCAAGGTGTAGACGATGTCGAATGTCTTCAACGACGTAATGATCATCGTGGTCGAGACCACCGCCAGGGTCGGGCCGAGCAGCGGGAAGGTCACCTTGCGGAAGACCTGCCATTCGGTCGCGCCGTCCACCCGGGCCGCTTCTAGCAGTTCGGGGTCGATCCCCTTGAGCGCGGCCGAGATGATGACCATGGCGAACCCGGTCCACATCCAGATCATGATCGCGATCAGTGCGAACGTACTCACTCGCAGCCCCGGAGACTGCAGCCAGCCGACCGGGCCGAGACCGACGGTGCCGATCAGCGCGTTGACGGTGCCGGTCTGGGGCTCGCCGGGCGGCTTGTAGTCGTACATGAACTTCCAGATGACGCCGGCGGCCACCATGCTGATCGCCAGCGGCAGGAAGATGATGCTCTTGGCCCAGGCCTCGAACCGCACCCGGTCGACGAGGATCGCGACGACCAGACCGAGGCCGACGGTGAACAGGGTGAGGAAGACGACCCAGAGCACGTTGTTGAGCAGGGTGCCGAGCGCGTCGCTGTTGGTGAAGAACCAGCGGTAGTTGTCCAGACCGACGAACTTGGGGTGCAGCTCGTTCTTGCTGTACAGGCTGCGGATGATGGTGCGCACGGTCGGGTAGACCAGGAAGAAGCCGAGGAAGGCCAGCGCCGGCGCGATCCACAGCCAGGGTCGGATACGCCGTTGCCACTGCGGTTTCAGCGCCGTGATCAGCCGCTCGGTGCCCCAGATGTATGCGACCAGCACGGCGGGGACGCCGATGACGACTTCGATCGCGGTGATCAGACGTGGGTCCACTCGCACCTCCGTACCGCTGGATGGCGATGGGGGAGCGGCCGCGCCGCTCCCCCATCCGCCGGGTTGTCAGGTCGTGTACGCGTCCTTCTGGGCAGCGTCCAGATCGGACAGAACCTGGTCGACTGACTTGCTTCCGTTGGTGAGGGCCACCATGGCCTTGAAGAACGCGTCGTTCATCGCGGTCGGCATGCTGTCGGAGGCGTCGAAGACGAAGCTCTTCGCGTTGGCGAGGACCGCCGCCGACCGCTTGCTGACGTCGTCCGGGTAGTCGGCGGCGTTCTTGTTCGCGGAGAGCGCCCCGCCGATCTTCACCCAGATGTCCTGCGCCTGCGCAGTCACCAGGTACTTCATGAGGGACTTCGCGGCCGGCGTGTCGTGGAACATGCCGAACAGGTCACCGGCTCCCTCGACCGCCCCGGCGAACTGCGAGTTGATGTCTGGGAACGGGAAGAAGTTGTAGTCCGTTCCGGACGTGTGCGACTTGAACTGGCTGAACCCCGTGATGAAGCTCGCCTGGTGCAGGAACTCGCACCCGGGCGGGCTGGCGAAGAGCGGGTCGCCGGCGTTGCCGAAGTTCGTCGCCACCGCGGTCTTGTTGCCGCCGTAGGTCTTGGCGACGACATCGGTGACGTACATCTGGAACGCGTTCTTGATGGCCGGGTCGCTCCACTTGACCTTGCCTTGGTACCAGTTGGTGTAGACGTCGGGACCGGCGGTACGCAGGACCAGGTCCTCGATCCAGTCGGTGGCCGGCCAGCCGGATGCGGCGCCTGACTCCACGCCGAGGCACCACACCGACTTGGCCGAGCCCTGGTTCGCACTCGCCTGGCTGAGCAGGTCGGTCCAGGTCGTGGGCGGGCTCGCACTGTAGTCGTGCGTCTTCGGGTTGAACCAGATCAGGCCCTTGATGGCGGCCTTGATGAAGACGCCGTAGACCTTGCCGTCGGTCTTGCCGAGCTGCACCAGCGCCGGCGCGGTCTGGCTCTGGTACGTCGCGATGTCCAGCACGTCGTCCAGCGGCAACAGCTTGCCGGACTGGGCGTACTCGGCCATCTGACCCGGGCCGGGCAGGCCGGCCAGGTCCGGCAGCACGCCGGAGGCGACGCCGGTGGTGAGGACGGTGTTGATGTCACGGGTGCCGGTGTACTTCACCTTCGCGCCCGTCTGTTGCTCCCAGGGCTCGACCATCTTGAGGAAGGCCTTCTGTTCGTCACCGCCCCAGGTGCCGATCACGCTGACGGTCTTGCCGTTGAGGTTGCTGTCGTCGCCCGATCCACTCCCGCTGGAGCAGCCGGCCGCTGCGAGCACGAGAACGGTTACCGGAGCCAACCTTCGCAGCCACGAGTTCACAGGTGCTCCTCTTCACTTGGCGGTAGTTCATTCATCGATACCCCGGGCCCCACCCGGCGGGGTGCGTACCATCCGCGGTGGCGGTGGTAGGTCCCGCTCGCGAGCCTTGTCAGCATTCAATCGCGGCACAGTCATGTCTGCAACCGTTGATCAGTTGGTGCGCTCGGGCGGGGCGGGTCCCGTCGATGTGATCGAAGGCTGGTGATCAGGTCATCACCCTCCGCAGCCAGCCGCCGTTCGGCATCAGCGACGACTCGGTCGTGTTCCATATGTGGCAAGCATCGCCGACCAGCCCTATGTGGTCCGGCTGGATCCCGTTCGACGGCCGGGTGTCAACGGTCGCCGCCGCCCGAAACGCCGATGGCCGAGCTCTTCGCCAACGACAGCGGCCGGCCCGATAACTGGCGGTCCCGCGCCGGCCCAAAGACGTTGACATACGAAACGGCCCGGGGCCGTGACCCGGGCCGTTTCGTCAAGCGCTGTGCTAGTTGCCGCGAATGGTGCGCCGGCGGCGCAGCACGAACAGCAGGACAAGCAGGCCGACGCCACCGACGATCAGGCCAACCCCGAAGCCGATGGGAGTGGAGAGGCTGCCGCCGGTGGTGGGCAGGGTCGGCGACGGGCACGGGTCATGGGTCCAGGTGTAGCTCGTCTTGAACTCGTCGCCGTAGCTCAGGTCGACCGTCAAGCCGGGTGATCCGGGGAAGGTGACCGTCTTGTCCGCGTCCCCGGACTTGATGGTGAACACCTCGTCCGCGCCGACACTCGGGTGCAGCGTGATATGGATGGTGATCACGGTGGTACCGACCGGCGGCGCCTTGAACGTGAACGTGATGCCGTGGCAATCCTGGGTCACCGTGTAGGCCGGGCTGCAGGTGCCCTCGAAGGCCACCTCGTCGTCACCGTCGATCGTGGTTGCGAACTCGCCGCTACCGAAGACCGTCTCGACGTGCAGCGCCGCACTCGCGGCAGTTCCGGGCAGCAGCTGCGTGTCGGTGAGCTGCGCTGGCATCGCCGGCAGCGTGGCGCCGACCTTGATGATGTTGCCATCCACGAAACCGGACCCGGCCGGGCTGGAGGTCAGGTCGACTACGGAGAGGGTGCTGGTCACGTCTCGGCTGCTGGTGACCGTCCAGGTCACCTCCTGCTGCCCGGTGGGTAGGCAGCGGGCCGTGTGGGTGACGGTGAGGTGCTCATCGATGGCGTTGGCCGGGGTGGCAAACATGAGCATCGCAGCGGCGCCCGCGACAGTGGCGGAGGCGATGCTGAGCAACCGTCGCCCGGACGGGGGGAAACGCTTCACACATACTCCTCGAAGGATTCAGGTGCCACACGGATGGACGCGCCCGGATGTCGGTCAGCGCAGAGCTGCAATGTAGTGGCCGCGTTGCCCCGGCCGCAGCCGGGGTGCTGATCGCGGCGGTCCACACGACATCACGGAGAAGGTGTACGCCCAGCTACGCGATAATCTGGCCGCCGAACGGTTGGAAAGTGATGGCCGAACGGCTTAGGTAGCCTTCGAACCGGACGCTGTGGGGGACTCCCGCTCCGTGTCGCTCGTCGACCACTACACGTTGTCACCGGTCGGGCGCCGACGACCGGGGTCGCCGCTCCCCGAGGCGGGTGAACCGTCCTGGCACCGGGTACGTCGGTGTCGTCGTCGCGGCAACCCCACCCATCGTCGGGCAGGGTGGCGGGAGCAGGATGGGGCAACAACGTAATACTGGAGGTCCAGGCCATGGCGCTCTCGCTCCCGATCGACCCGGCGGCCACCGCGCTGTTGCGGAGCAGCCCGCTCGCACTCATTTTGGGAATGTTGCTAGATCAACAAATAACGATGGAAAAGGCGTTTTCATCTCCGTACGTGCTGCAGGAGCGCCTCGGGCACGACCTGGACGCGCACGAGCTGGCCGCGATGGACCCGGACACCTTGACCGAGCTGTTCGCCCGGCCGCCGGCGCTGCACCGGTTCCCGAAGGCCAACGCCAAGCGGGCGCAGGACATGTGCCAGATCTTGGTGGACCGCTATGACGGTGACGCGGCGAAGGTGTGGGCCGACGCGAGCAGTGGCGCGGAGCTGGTGGCCCGGGTCGGGCAGTTGCCGGGGTTCGGCAAGCAGAAGTCGCAGATCTTCGTGGCTCTGTTGGCCAAGCAGTTCGGGGTGCAGCCGCCCGGGTGGCGGGAGGCGACCGGGGTGTTCGGTGAGGAGGGCTCCTACCGCTCGGTCGCCGACATCACCGACGAGGCGTCCCTGGCCAAGGTCCGCGAGTACAAGCAAGCCATGAAGGCCGCCGCCAAGGTCGCAGAATGACTCGTAGGAGGTCAGCCTCTCGCAGTCACAAGGCCAGATGAAGTCTCAGCGCGTCATCGAGCAGGCGGAGTGTGGCCGGGCGGAGCGAGCCCAGGCGGCGACCCAGCCGTACCACATCGACCGAGCGTAGCTGTTCGGCCTGCGCCTTCGACTCGTGGTCCAGGCCACCCTCGCCGCTGCTCAACAGAACCTGAAATGGGTAGACCCGGCTCGTGTTGGACGTGATCGGAACTACGGTGACGACGCCGCGACCGTTGCGATTCGCAGTGGTGTTCGCGGCGTCGTTGCTGACCAGGACGGCGGGTCGGATCTTGTTCGTCTCGGCGCCCAGTGAAGGATCCAGGTTGACCAGGACGACGTCACCGCGACGCATCAGCCAACCCGTCAGCGGAGGTCGAATCCCACAGCTCAGCTTCTTCGGTCTGCTGCCACTCGTCCCAGGCCGCGGCGTACGCCCCTTCGATCTCGCTCATCCGCAGCAGGCTGACTGCTTGGTGAAGTGCGGACGACCGGGATGGCGTGCCCGTGCGTCGTATGTACTCGTCGATGTAAGCGAGGTCCTCATCGGGGAGACTCACGCTGACCTTCATACCGTACATGCTACCAGCATTGCTACCGCGTTCCTACCTTTACGGTGACGAGATAGCGGTCAAACGCGTTCGCAGAGCCGTTGTGATCAATGGGGAAGGCATCACCGACGAGGCCTCCCTATCAAGGTCCGCGAGTACAAGCAAGCGCGCGGCAAGAGCAGACGCCTGACGCAATTGCCCGGCCCGTCAGCCGAGTTCGGGTGGCGTCTCGTTCAGTAGCCAGTTCAGGGCGACGCCGTCGCGCTCGGGCCGGTAGCCATCATCGGCCAACGCCAGCATCTGCACGGTGTTGACCTTGTCGCTCCCGACGATCCAGTAGCGGACGGCACCTGCCGCGGCAAACTCGGCACGCTTGATCACGCGGTCGATTGTCTCGCTGTCCGGCGATACGACCTCAATGATCAACAGCAGCCCATCGAGGCCCGCGTAGCTTGACCTCGCACTGCGAGGGGGTTGGCCCTTGGCCCAGATGGTCAGGTCGGGCTGGCGGCCTCCGCCAACATCGATGCCACAGTCTGGAACCACTTGCTCGGGACCGTAACCGTGCACATGGAACCAATGGATGAGCCGAGCGACGATCACCGCGTCTTCCGGACGCGCAGGCGGCATGATCGACAAGACCCCTTCGCGACTGAGTTCGTATCGATGGTGTTCATCCGCTGCAGACATCGCCGCAACGTCGGCCAAAGTGATCTCGGTCGGCATCTGGGCGCCGATCGTCGCCGCGCTCATTCTCGGCTCCCGGCCACGCTGAGGAGCATACCGGCCGTGGCAGTCCGGCCGAGGCTCTCCGCGCTCCGACGCGCCCCAATCTAGGTCGAACGGCTCCTGACTTGTCGCGCGAGCGGACCGGGGGTCGTCACCATCGCGCGTTCGAGGACGCGCATGATCTGGCCGCGGCGAACGAGTGGCGGCTCGCAACGCGTTTCGGATCGTGGACGGTGGCGGTGGCCATAGGCGCCACCAGAGTCCACGATCGAGGAGGCGGACATCGATGCCCGCCGGGCGGGCCGGCGTGCTGGCCGTACCCGGTCGTGGCAGACTCGAAAGGAACCCCGCAGAAAGGCGGATGCCGTGCGATCGGACCGCAAGCCGGTACCCGTACTGATCACGGACGCCGCGGAGGACCCGGAGAAGGAGCTTCGCCGGCGCGAGATCCGGTACGTGTCCATGATGCTGTTGCGGGCCGCCTGCCTGATCGGTGGCGCGGTGATCGTCTCGACGAAGCCGCCGTTGTGGCCACTGTGGCTGGTGGGGTGCGTTGTCGCGATGGTGGCGCTGCCGTGGCTCGCGGTCATCCTGGCCAACGACCGGCCGCCGAAGTCGCGGGCCGAGCGGGCCGCCGCCCGCGAACGGGACGAGTACTCCGGAACTCGGGCGCTGCCGGCCCACGGGCCCGATCGGATCATCGACCCCGATTAGCCAGATCATCGGCCCGGACTAGCGCGGATCTCCGTGGAACCCGGGTTGGGCGGCCGGCCGCCGATGCGCGCGACCGCCTGCGCTCCGTACGACGTTGCCTGGACGAGCACTGTCTGCTCGCTTTCGCCGGCGAGCCAGCCGGCCAGGAACCCCGCGGTGAAGGCGTCGCCGGCGCCAGTGGGGTCGAGGAGGGTGGCTGGCTGGGCGGGCGCCCGGGCCAGCCCGTGCGGCCCAGCCCACAGCGCCCCCGCCGGTCCGAGCTTCACCACCACGTGCACGGCCACGCGGGTCAGCGCGGCGGCGAGCACGTCAGGCGCGGCCGGCGTCGGGGCGAGCACCGCCGCCTCGTCGAGGTTGGCGAAGAGGACGTCCACCCCGTCGATCCAGGACGCGAACGCGGTCGGGCCTACTCGGCCCAGCGGGGCCGCCGAGGCGGCGTCGACGCTGGTGGTCAATCCCTGACCGCGGGCCCGGTCGAGCGCGAACCGGCCGGCCGATCGGGAGCCGGCGTCGAACAGGGTGTAGCCGGACAAGTGAAGATGGGTAGCCCCGGGCAGCGCACTGGACACATCGGACGGTGCCAGCCGAAGGTTGGCGCCCCGGTCGCAGAGCATCGACCGCTCGACCCCGTTCGCCAGGACGATCACCGACCCGGTCGACGCCCGGGTACGCCGAACACCGGTGCAGTCCACCCCGGCCGACTCCAGTTCGGTCACCCGTTCGTCGCCGGCCGGGTCGTCGCCGACCACTCCGACCAGGGCCACCCGTACCCCGGCCGCCGCCAGCCAGGCGGCGGTGTTGGCCGCCGAGCCGCCACCGGAGACGGTGATCGAGGCCGGGGTGTCCGAGTCGGCGGCGATGGGTCCACGATGGACCGCGACGATGTCGGTGACGATGTCGCCGACGACCACGACCGTCACGGCAGTGCGGGCAGGTCCGCCCGGGCCGCCGCCACCTGGGCCGCGAGGGCGGCGTTGCGCAGGACGAGGCGGATGTTGACTTCGAGGCTCTGGCCGCCGGTCGCCTTGTGGAAATGGGCGAGTAGGTACGGCGTGACCGCCTTTCCGGTGATCCGGTCGCGGGCTACACCATCCAGACCGGTGCGCAGCGCTTGGTCGTGTACGGCCGGATCGAGCTGCTCGGCCGCCGGCAGTGGGTTGGCCACCACGATGGCGGCCGGCGATAGGGCCTGGGCCGCTCGCGCATGCAGCACGGCGGCGAGCGCGGCCGGCGAGTCGACCGACCAGTCCAGGTCGAACCCACCGTCGGTGAGATAGAAGCCCGGGAATCGGCGGCTGCCGTACCCGACGACGGTCACGCCCAGTGTCTCCAGCCGTTCCAGGGTCGCCCCGACGTCCAGAATGGACTTCACACCGGCGCAGACCACCATTACCGGCGTGCGGGCCAGCGTGACCAGATCGGCCGACTCGTCGTAAGACTGCTGGGCGCCACGGTGCACGCCACCCAGCCCTCCGGTGGCGAACAGCGCGATACCGACCCGGGCCGCCACGGCGGCGGTGCTCGCCACGGTTGTCGCGCCGTCGGCCCCGACCGCGGCGGCCACGGCCAGATCCCGCACCGAGAGCTTGGCGACGCCGGGGCGAGTGGCGAGGCGAGTCAGCTGGTCGTCGTCGAGGCCGACCACCGGCTCGCCCGCGATCACTCCGATGGTCGCCGGCACCGCTCCGTTGTCCCGGACGGTCTGCTCGATCTCGCGGGCGACGTCGAGGTTGCGGGGACGCCGCAGCCCGTGCGCGATGAGCGTGCTCTCCAGGGCCACGACCGGCCGGTCCGCGCCCAGCGCGATCCTCACGTGATCGCCGACGCGGACCTGCTCCATGCCGGCCACCGTACGGCGTCGTACTGCTCGTCCGTCGTGCTGGGCGTCCGTCGTCGAAGGAGGCCGTCGTGCTGGGCTGCCGTCGTCCTGGGCGGATTGCGCCGAACCTGCCAGACTGGGGGCGTGAGCACACCAGAGGATCCCGACCACGGCCGGACCCTGCTCGAGGAGCGGGTCGAGGAACGTACCGAGTTCCGGGTCGAGGAGGGCGATCACGAGCGGTTCTCGCATTACGCCGAGGCTGACAAGATCACCGAAGCCATGGTGCTGGGTACTCCGATACGCGCGCTCTGCGGAAAGGTGTGGGTTCCGTCCCGCGATCCACAGCGGTTCCCGGTCTGTCCGGAGTGCAAGGAGATCTACGAGAGCGACGCGAAGCTGATGTCCTGGAAGTAGCGCTCTCGCTGGCGCCGTGCCCGGCTGCTCCGCTGCTCCGCTGCCAGTGTTTGCAGGGGCACCCTTTACCACTGAATGCGTTAACGGGGTGCCCTTCCTAACCTAACGCTCAGCGGGGAGCACCCAACGTCCCGGCGGTGGTGAGCGGGCGAGGCGTGTGAGCGTGGGTCGTTCGTGAGCGGAGCGGGGATCAGACGCGCAGTTCGGTGCCGCGCCAGCTGAAGTCGGCGGCCGGGAAGGCCTCGACGGCGATCTTGATCAGCTCAGGGGCGAAGGCGTTCGCGTGGTGGCCGCAGAAGACCAGTTCCCCGCCGCCGGCGAGGACGATGCGTAGCTTGGCGGTGGCGTTGCAGCGGTCGCAGCGCTCTTCGACCGCGGGCGGCGCGGCGGCCTCGGGCGGCGGCGTGAGCGTCGGGGTCATCGCCTGCTCCTTCTGGTCGAGCGTCGATGGGCCATGCCGGTCAACTCTTCCCTCACCTATCGTTCAACATCGTGTCTGCGAACCACGTTCCCCGCCACAGGGGCGCGGCGACCGGGGTCACAGCCAGCGTATCCCGGGGGTCCACGCCGCCCCATCCGTCATCGGGCGGCATCGGCCGCCGGGTGCGGCACCATCGAGCGACAGTTGGTGCGGTCGGGGTACCGCAGCGGGTCGCCGACCTGCGCAAAGTACCCAACGGGGCGGCATCCGGATGGCGCCGTGGCCCGATCCGTCCGGCCGACCATTACGCGATCAGCGAAACCGTGACCGAAGCGATCAGTCGAAAACCCGACCGAACCGATCGCTCGCAAGTGCGGCCGACCAAGGGCCGGACGCGGAATGTCCGCACCCCCCGAGAGGCCGGACCGAGCGGCCGGAATCCGGCCGCGGCTCAGTCCAGGTAGTCGCGCAGCACCTGCGAGCGCGACGGGTGGCGCAGCTTGGACATGGTCTTGGACTCGATCTGGCGGATCCGCTCCCTGGTCACCCCGTAGACTTGGCCGATCTCGTCCAGTGTGCGGGGTTGCCCGTCGGTGAGCCCGAAGCGCAGCCGTACCACGCCGGCCTCGCGCTCGGAGAGCGTCTGCAGCACCTGCTGGAGTTGATCCTGGAGCAGGGAGAAGGAGACCGCGTCCACGGCCACCACGGCCTCGGAGTCCTCGATGAAGTCGCCGAGCTGGCTGTCACCCTCGTCGCCGATGGTCTGGTCGAGCGAGATGGGTTCCCGGGCGTACTGCTGGATTTCCAGCACCTTCTCCGGGGTGATGTCCATCTCCTTGGCCAGTTCCTCCGGGGTCGGCTCCCGCCCGAGGTCCTGCAGCAGCTCACGTTGGATCCGGCCGAGCTTGTTGATGACCTCGACCATGTGCACCGGGATGCGGATGGTGCGGGCCTGGTCGGCCATGGCGCGGGTGATGGCCTGGCGGATCCACCAGGTGGCGTAGGTGGAGAACTTGTAGCCCTTGGTGTAGTCGAACTTCTCCACCGCGCGGATGAGTCCGAGGTTGCCCTCCTGGATCAGGTCGAGGAAGGCCATGCCACGGCCGGTGTACCGCTTGGCCAGCGACACCACCAGCCGCAAGTTCGCTTCCAGCAGGTG
Organism: uncultured Actinomycetota bacterium; assembly: GCA_963753485.1. Taxonomy (GTDB): domain Bacteria; phylum Actinomycetota; class Actinomycetes; order Mycobacteriales; family Micromonosporaceae; genus CAWDLX01. The sequence continues at coordinate 150,834 of CAVWCL010000005.1, forward strand.
GTTCTTCGCCCGCTCACCGTCACGGGAGATCCAGTCGAGGTCGCGCCGCATCGGGGTGGCGAGCTTCTCCCCCTCCTCCTCCGACAGGCGTAGCCGCTCGGAGGCGTACAGGCCGGCCTCGATGCGCTTGGCCAGGTCGACCTCCTGCTCGGCGTTGAGCAGGGGGACCTTACCGATCTGCTTGAGGTACGCCCGCACGGAGTCGGCGGACGCGGTCAGCTCGGCGTCGCGCCGCGCCTGCTTGAGCGCCTCGGACTCCTCGTCGTCCCACTGGAAGTCATCGTCGGCCTCCGCGTCGGCCTGGGCCGCCTCCACCAGGGCGGCGGGCTCCTCGACGACGACCTCCTCCAGGTCGAGGGTGAGCTCCTCGTCGAGCTCGACGTCCTGGAGATCGGGCTCCACCTCGCCCGACTCCACCGACGGATCCAGGGCCAGCGCCGCCTCGCCGGCCATCACGGGCACGGCGATCGCGGCATCGGCGGCGGCATTCGCGGTCGCAGCATTCGCGGTCGCAGGATCGGCGATCGCGGTATCGGCGCCCGGCGCCTCGGCGGGTTGGGCCGCCGATTTGCGGGCGGACTTCTTCGACGCCGCGGCCGGCGGAGTCGCGTCGGCCTCCGATAAAGCGGCGGCTGAGTCTGCGGCCGAATCGGCGGCGGCGACGGCCGCTACAACGTCGGCGACCGGGTCGGGCTCGGCCGCGGTCTTGCCCGACCGGCGGGGCGTCGATCCGACGGCGGCGAGCCGGGCCCCGCCCTTGGCCCGGGACCGGGTGCTCTTCGCCGGTTCGGCCGGCGGCTGTTCCTCAGCGGCGGGTTCGTTCGGTACGCCCTTGACCGACCGCGCGGGGGCGTCGCCGGTCTCGGCCTTGACCGGCCGTGAAGGGGCGTCGCCGGTCTCGGCCTTGACCGTGGTGGCCCGGGACGCGGCGGTGGCCGACCGGGCGGCTGCCACCCGAGCCGGTGCGGACCGGCCCGAGGTACGGGCCGCGGCCCGGCCGGAGCTGGGGGAGAGGGCCGTCGAGCCGTCAACGGCGACGGCGCCGCTCTGGGTGAGCGCGCGCAACACCTTCTTGGCCTGCGCCGGGGTCACCTGGGCCGCCTCCAGCCTCAGTCCCACCTCCGCCGAGCTCAGCTGGCCGCCCGCGCCGGCGGCATGCGCGAGGAGCGCTTCGGTGATCGACTGGACGTCGGCGCCGGTGTGGCGGAGTTCTGTCACGAACGACCTTCCCGTGGCGAGACGGCGGTGCGTAGCCCTACGACAGGCGCGGCGGTGCCCCAAGCGATTATGCGGTGATTTCTTCTTAACCCCCGTCCCCGGTGGTGGGAGCCGGGACACGCGGTCAGGCCTGAATTGTAGCGCCGAACATCGCGATCATCTTGCGTCGTGGCCCGTCGTGGGCCTGCGAGCATGGAGGGCGGCACGCTTGCGAGGGTACGCCAAGCGGCCGTTTCGTCGCGCCATTCGCACCGCCAGGGCAGACCGGACCGGGGAGAGCATGGGCCAGGCATCGCACCACCCACCCGACACCCGGGTGCTGCTCAGCATCGCCGTCCAGGTGGCCGCCGAGGCGGCCGAGTTGGCGCGGGCCCGCCGCCGCGACGGCATCGGCGCCATCGGCGTGAAGACCAGCGCGACCGACCTGGTCACCGCGGCCGACCGGGCGGTCGAGGAGCTCATCGTGGCGCGGCTGCGAGCGCTGCGCCCCGGCGACCCGGTTCTCGGGGAGGAGTACGGCTGGGGCGGCGGCGGGCCGGACGGCGCCTCGGTGGTCCAGTGGGTGGTCGACCCGATCGATGGCACCGTCAACTACGTCTACGGGCTGCCGCAGTACGCCGTCTCGATCGCCGCTCAGGTCGACGGGGTGAGCGTGGCCGGCGTGGTGCGCAACGTCGCCACCGGCGAGTCGTGGACCGCGGCCCGGGGCGGCGGAGCGTGGCGCGCCGGCGATCGGCTGGCCGGCTCCCAGGTGTCGAGGCTCGCCGAGGCGCTGGTGGCGACCGGCTTCGGCTACGACCCGGCCCGCCGCGCCCATCAGGCGGCGGTGCTGGCCGAGGTGCTGCCTCGGGTACGCGACATCCGGCGCTTCGGCGCGGCCGCGCTCGACCTGTGCTTCGCCGCCGAGGGCCGGGTCGACGCCTACTTCGAGAAGGGGCTCAACGCCTGGGACCACGCCGCCGGCGCTCTGGTGGCGACCGAGGCCGGGTTACGGGTGAGCGGGCTCAACGACCGCCCCGCGGGACCGGAGATGGTGCTGGCGGCGCCGCCGGGGGTGTATCAGGAGCTGCACGACCTGCTGGTGGCGCTGGACGCCGGCGGCGGGCCGTGAAGGGGTCAGAGCTCGCAGGTGCCGGGCGGCAACGGCGGGTTGCCGATCGCCGCGATCGACTGGTTCACCTCGGTCGTGGTGGCGAGCTGCTGGAACTGGATGCCCAGGGTCACGTCGACCTCGGCGCCCTTGCGGTTGATGTCGAAGTCCATCTCGGCCTCGTCGACCAGAAAGTTCGCGCTGACCAGCCAGGCCGCCCCGACCGCGTTCGGGCCAAAGACGATGACCGCGATCTGGTCGACCGGCTTGCCGGGCGCGGTGGCCGTCTTGTCCACATGGAAGCCGCGGAACTTCAGCTCGTCGCCGATCTTCTGGGCCAGTCCGACCGTCTTGGTGCCGTTGATGACGTTCACCGTGACCTGGTTCCGCTCGGGCATTTTGATCTTGGCGGGCACCAGGCCGGGTGGGCAGACCGTGTTGTGCGCGGTGCGGGTCTGGGTGTCGCGGTTGATCGCCATGAGGACGACCACCCCGGCGGTGATGAACAGTGCGGCCACGACCACGAGCGCCCGGACTCTCGCGAACGTCATCCCTCGCCACTCCCCGCGCTCAAGCTTCGGCCGACAATGGATCTGTACGATGCCCACCACGGCGGCGGCAGACTCTTGTGTCGGCGAGAGTACCGGTGCTTTCCGAGGGTAACTGTCGGCCGTGCGTCGTGCGGGGAATCTCGAACGTCTGTCGGCGTGCCGACCGCGAACGGAGGACAGCCACCCCTACCTTTGGTGTCGCCTGGGTCACATCGGGAACATTCTTCGGTGCTGGTGCGTACAACTTTGCGCGAGGGGACGGTAAGGTACGCCGCCGGTGCGGCCGTGAGGCAGTCCAGGGGCGATCGTGCGAGCGGGGTGCGGAGCGTTCGGGTCCAGCTCCGCGATGACGGCGGGGGCACGATGATCGACCCGGCCGGCGCGCAACACGACCAGCCGATGTGCGCCGATTCCCTCGCACGACCGCGATCCGCCACGGACAATGGTCCGCCAGAACCGAACCGGGCAGGGGTAGGACGTGAGGACACCCGGCGCCACCGGAGGCGACGACGCGCTCTCCTCCACGGAGGAGGCAGGAGAAACTGGGAGTGTGACAGCGCATGGCCACCGACTACGACGCGCCTCGGCGTGACGAGGTCGATCTCGGCGAGGACAGCATCGAAGAGCTGAAGTCCCGCCGGGTCGACGCGCAGTCGGGCAGTGTTGACGTCGACGAGAGCGACGCGGCGGACAGCTTCGAGCTGCCCGGCGCCGACCTCGCCGACGAGGAACTGACGGTTCGGGTCCTGCCCATGCAGGCCGACGAGTTCCGCTGCTCGAGATGCTTCCTGGTGCACCACCGCAGCCAGCTCGCCTACGAACGCAACGGAGAGCTCATCTGCCGAGAGTGCGCCTGACCCGACTGGCACCGCCGGCCGTGCGCCGGCGGGCGCCGGATCGGGTTTGCTTTCCACGCTGCTGCGGGTAGGTAACAATGGTGCCGCGGACGGCGACCCCCAGCGCGGAAGGCCACCCACCATGACGAAGAAAGATGTGCCCGGCGACAATGCGTCGGGCACCGTCGTATCAGGGAATGCCGTCGTATCAGGGAACCCCGCCGGTTCAGGCAATGCCGTCGTCTCGGGGGACGCCGCCACATCCGGCAACGGCATGACCGACGCGCTCGCCCGGATCACCGAGGAGGACCTCCCGCCGGCGGAGCGCCGCCGGGCGGTCGGCCAGCTCGCAGCGGCCCTGCGCGGTCGGGGGTTCACCGAGTTCCTGCGCCCGAAGGCCGCGATGACCTGGATCTCCGACCAGGTCGTGGAGATCGCCCCGCGCATCCCGGTCCGCAGCTTGCCGGCCCTGCGGGGCCAGCACCCCGGCCTGTCCGACCATGACATCGCCGACCGGATCGTCCGCCAGGCCGGCCGCGCCAGCGCCAGCATCGGCGCGATCGGTGGCGGCATCTCGGCCATCGAGTGGGCGGCGCCACCGGCGCTGTTGACCGCGCCGGCCGTGCTCGCCGCCGAAACGGTCGCGGTCGTCGCCGTTGAGCTCAAGCTCCTCGCTGAGCTGCAGGAACTCTACGGGCAGCCGGTGCCTGGGAGCCCGACACAGCGCGCCGTGAGCCTGTTGACCGCGTGGGCCGGTCGCCGCGGGGTGAGCCTGCTGGTTCCGGGGCGCGGCCTCACCGCGGTGCTCGGTACCGCGGCCCGCCATGAGCTGCGCGATCGCCTGATCCGCCGGTTCGGGCGCAACCTGACCGCGCTGGGCCCACTCTTCACCGGCGCGGCAGCCGCGGCGTACCTGAACCGCCGGGCCACCCTGCGGCTGGCGCACGAGGTTCGCAAGGACCTCACCGAGCGGGCTCACGCGGGCTGAGTCGCGGATCAGGCTCGCCGCATCCGGGCGGCTACCCTCGCCATCGCCGACCGGTCAGCGATGATAGGCGCAGGCGGATCGTGGACGGTGGTGGTTGCCATGGCCGCCATCAGTAACCAAGATCGGCGAGGTTGGAGCGAGGCGACCCCATGAGTCCGGTACCGGTGGCGGTGCGCCGCCTCGACCCGCAGTTGCCGCTGCCGTCCTACGCCCATGAGGGCGACGCCGGCGCCGACCTGTACTCGGCGGTCACGGTCGAGCTGGCGCCCGGGGCCCGAGCGCTGTTTCCGACCGGGATCGCGGTGGCGGTGCCGCCCGGCTACGTCGGTCTGGTGCATCCCCGCTCCGGCCTGGCCAACCGGTTGGGGGTCACGGTGTTGAATGCACCGGGTACGGTCGACTCCGGGTACCGGGGCGAGGTCATGGTGAACCTGGTGAACCACGACCGGGAGCCGGCGACCATCGCCCGCGGTGATCGGATAGCCCAGCTTGTCGTGCAGCGGGTGGAGCGAGCAGACTTTTACTGGGTAGACGAGCTGACCGAGACCTCGCGCGGCGGCCATGGGCTCGGATCCACCGGAGGGCATGCGGTGTTCGTCGCGAGCCTGGCCGATGGCAGCACCGGCGGCGGCCACGCCGCGGCCACCCGGGTCGCCGGTGCCGGCCCGGCAGAGGAGGAGACGCGGTGATCTTCTCGCGGAATCGCGGGAACCAAGGTCGGCACAGCGGGTCGCGGCCCCGCGGCCGCCACGTACGGGGTCGCGAGGCCGACGATCTCAACGTCGACGACGGCGAGTTTACGGAGAGCGACGTCGACGAGGCCCCGCCCCGGCCATTCGGGCCGTGGGATCTCGGCGAGGCGCCGCAGGACGGCCAGGAGCGCCTGGATCTGGGCGCGCTGCGGATCCCGGCGATCGCCGGCGTGGAGATCCAGCTCCAGGCGGGGCCGGAAGGCGAGATCCAGCAGATCGTCCTGGCACACGCGTCCAGCCGGCTGCAGCTCGGGGTGTTCGCGGCCCCCCGTACCGAAGGCATCTGGGATGAGATCCGAGAGTCGCTGCGGGAGTCGCTGACTCAGGCCGGGGCCACCCCCCGGGATGCGACCGGCGACTACGGCCCGGAGCTGCGGGCCCAGGTACGCGACGGCTCGGGCACACTCGACGTGCGCCACCTCGGCGTGGACGGTCCGCGGTGGTTCGTGCACGGGATCTTCCTTGGGGCCGCGGCGATCCACCCCGACCAGGCCGGTCCGCTCGGCGAGGTGCTGCGGGGGCTGGTGGTCGATCGTGGGGTCGACGCCCGCCCGGTCAGTGAGGCGTTGCCGTTGCGGCTGCCGCCCGAGGCCGCAGCCCAGCTCGCGGCCGCCCGGGCACCGGCCGAGAACAGCCCAGCGATCCCGGCCACGAAAGCACAGCCAGCCGCGGGCGCGCCGGCCAGGAAGGCACCGCCGGCGGCGGGCGCGCCGGCCAGGAAGGCACCGCCGGCGGCGGGCGCGCCGGCCAGGAAGGCACCGCCGGCGGCGGGCGCGCCGGCCAGGAAGGCACCGCCGGCGGCGGGCGCGCCGGTCAAGAAGACCGGGCCCGCCGCGGGCGCGCCCGCCGACACCGACCCGACGGAGGCGGCACCGGCCGGGAAGAGCACGGCGCGGCCACCGGCCAAGCGGTCGGGCGGGCGCGGCGGCGGTCGGCGGTCGTGATGTCCGACCAGGCTGAGCCTGAGCAACGTACCGGTGGACTGCGGGGGTTCCTGCGCAAGCTCACCGCGACCGAGGCCGAGCTGGACGCCGAGGAGCTGCGCGACCACAGTGCGGCCGCCGGCGCGGTGCCCTGTCGCGAGGTGAAGCGGGGAGAGCTGGTCAGCGTCACGGGACGGCTGCGTACAGTGGTGTATACGCCGCGCACCAACCTGCCCACGCTGGAGGCCGACCTGTACGACGGCACCGACGTGGTGACGCTGGTGTGGCTGGGTCGCCGGCATATCGCGGGCATCGAGCCGGGGCGGTCGGTCACCGCCCGCGGCCGGGTAGCGCTCCGCGACGACCGCAAGGTCATCTACAACCCGTACTACGAGCTTGACCCGCACACCGTATGAGGGAGACGCACTCGTGACATCCGGCCGCCCGCTCCACCCGCCGACGTCGACCGGGTCCGAGCCGGAGATCGCGGTGCCGACCTTCTCCGAGCAGGTGTCGGCACAGCTCGGCGGGGTGCGCGGCATGGTCGAGTCGAGCGTGCCGGTGATCGCGTTCGTGCTCGTGAACATCGTCTGGGAGCTCCGGCCGGCGCTGCTGATCGCGTTGGCGACCGCGCTGGCGATCGCCGGGTTCCGGCTCAGCCGGCGCCAGCCGGTCCGGCACGCCGTCAACGGGCTGGTCGGCATCGGCATCGGTGCCCTGATCGCCTGGAAGACCGGCAGCCCGAAGGATTTCTACCTGCCCGGCATCCTGCTCAGCCTGGGGTACGGGTTGGCCATGATCGCGTCGGTGGCCCTGCGCCGCCCGCTGGTCGGCTGGATATGGGCCGTGGTGGCCGACGGTGGGTCCACCCGCTGGCGCGAGCGGGCCGAGCTGCGGCGCACCTTCGGCCGCCTCACCGTGCTGTGGGCGGCCACCTATCTGGTCAAGGTGGCGGTGAACTTCTGGGTCTACTTCGCGGCCGGGCTCAGCGAGGACCAGAAGGCGAGCATCCTCGGCATCATGCGGATCGTGCTCGGGTTCCCGCCGTACGCGTTGCTGCTCGCGCTCACGGTGTGGGCGGTGCGCCGCCAGCTGCCGGCGCTGGCCAACCCGGTCCCGAGCGAGTCCGGCTCAGCCGGGCACCGCGCGCTCGCCGAGCACCACCTGGCGGACCTCATCCTCGACCTCAGTGGTGCAGATGAAGACGAGCTCGTCGCCGGGTTCGAGGGAGTCGTCCGGCGTGGGAGCGACGACTCGCTTGCCACGCAGGATGGCCACGAGCGCCGCGTCACGGGGTAGCGGGACGTCGCGGACGGCGTGGCCGACGTAGGGCGCCGTCTCCGGCAGGGTGATCTCGACCAGGTTCGCCTGGGACTGGTGGAACGTCATCAGGCGGACGAGGTCACCGACGCTCACCGCCTCCTCGACCAGCGCCGCCAGGAGTCGCGGTTTGCTCACCGACACGTCCACGCCCCACTGCTCAGTGAAAAGCCATTCGTTCTCGGCCCGGTTCACCCGGGCCACCACCCGGGGTACCGCGAATTCGGTCTTCGCCAGCAGCGAGAGCACCAGGTTCGCCTTGTCGTCGCCGGTCGCCGCGACCACGACGTCGCAACTGGCCAGGTTCGCTTCCTGCAGGCTGGCCAGCTCGCAGCAGTCGGCGAGGATCCACTCGGCGGCGCTGACCCGCTCCGGCCGCACGGCGGACGGCTGGCGCTCGATGAGCAGCACCGTGTGCCCGTTCTCGATGAGTTCCTGGGCGATGGAGCGGCCCACGTTGCCCGCTCCGCCGATCGCGACCCTCACTGCGCCTCCTCGCCGCGGCGTGCGCCGATGCGCATCCGAGCATGCCCTACCCGGTACGGGCGGCGCCGGTGACCGCCCGTACCCCGTCCACCATGTCGTCGGTGACCAGCATGAAAACCTGGTCGCCGTCCTGCAGCACGGTCGATTCGGTGGGCAGTGTGCCCAGCCCGAATCGCATGAGGTAGGCCACCCGCGCCCCGCTCGCCTCCTCCAGCGCGCGCACCGGCGCGGAGAGCCAGTCGGCATGCACCGGCACCTCGATGAGCGAGACCACGCCGGTCGGGTCGCGCCACAGCTCGGCGAGCATGTCCGGCACCAGGTGGCGCACCATCCGGTCGGCGGTCCAGCGCACCGTGGCCACCGTGGGGATACCCAACCGCTCGTACACCTCGGCCCGTTTCGGGTCGTAGATGCGCGCCACCACGCGGCTCACACCGAACGTCTCCCGGGCCAGCCGGGCCGAGATGATATTCGAGTTGTCGCCGCTGGAGACGGCGGCGAACGCGTCGGCCCGCTCGATGCCGGCCTCGGCGAGCACGTTGCGGTCGAAGCCGACACCGGTCACGGTCAGCCCGGCGAACTCCGGACCCAGCCGGCGGAACGCGTCCGGGTTCTGGTCGACGACCGCGACCGTGTGACCGCGAGATTCGAGGGTGTGCGCGACCGTCGACCCGACCCGTCCGCAGCCCATGATCACGACGTGCACGCTCGCCCTCCGGACATCATCGACCGGCCGCGCCCGCGCTCGGCCGCGGCCGGCGCCGGCCCGCCTCCAGTCCGGACGGTACACCGTGAACACCCCCCGATCGGGGCCAGCGGGCCAGCCCACCACCGTGCGCCGCCCGGTCGATGCCACCGGCCGGGCGGGCGGGCCTTACCCTTTCCAGGTGGCCAACCCGACCTCGGTGCTCAAGCGCCTGCTCGTCGGCCGACCGTTTCGCTCTGACCGTCTGCAGCACACCCTGCTGCCGAAGCGGATCGCGCTGCCGGTGTTCGCCTCCGACGCCCTCTCCAGCGTGGCCTACGCCCCGGACGAGATCCTGCTGACCCTGTCGATCGCCGGCGCGGCCGCCTACGCCCAGTCGCTCTGGGTCGCTCTGGCCGTCGTCGTGGTCATGCTCACCGTGGTCGCCAGCTACCGCCAGAACGTGCACGCCTACCCGTCCGGCGGCGGCGATTACGAGGTCGCGACGGTGAACCTGGGGCCCCGTTTCGGCCTCGCCGTGGCCAGCGCGCTGCTCGTCGACTACGTGCTCACAGTCGCCGTCTCGGTCGCCTCGGGGGTGGCCAACCTCGGCTCGGTGGTCCCGTTCGTCGCCGAGCACAAGGTGGGGGTCGCCGTCTGCGCGGTGGCGCTGCTCACCGCGATGAACCTGCGGGGGATCCGCGAATCCGGCACGGCCTTCGCCATCCCCACGTACGGATTCATGATCGTCATCCTGTTCATGATTGTCACCGGCCTGTTCCGCATCTTCGTCCTCGACAACAACCTGCAGGCGCCGAGCGCGTCGCTCGTCGTCACCAAGGAGCACGACTTCAGCGGGGCCGCCATGTTCTTCCTGCTGTTGCGCGCCTTCTCCTCGGGGTGCGCCGCGCTCACTGGTGTGGAGGCCATCTCGAACGGGGTGCCGGCGTTCCGGAAACCGAAGAGCCGCAACGCCGCCACCACCCTGCTTCTGCTGGGCATTGTCGCGGTCACCATGATGACCGGAATCGTCGTGCTCTCGCGCCTGACCAATCTGCACTTCGTCGAGGACGCCTCGCAGATCGTCTCCGGGCCGGCCGGCTACGTGCAGAAGACGGTCACCGCCCAGATCGGCTCGGCCGTCTTCGGCGCCGACTCCGTCATGCTGTACGTGGTCGCCGGCGCCACCGCGCTGATCCTGTTCCTGGCCGCCAACACCGCGTTCAACGGCTTCCCGGTGCTCGGCTCCATCCTGGCCCAGGACCGCTACCTGCCCCGCCAGCTGCACACCCGCGGCGACCGGCTGGCGTTCTCCAACGGGATCCTCTTCCTGGCCGGGTTCGCGATTGTGCTCATCGTGTCGTTCCGGGCCGAGGTGACCCGCCTCATCCAGCTCTACATCGTCGGAGTGTTCGTCTCGTTCACCCTCTCGCAGGCGGGCATGCTGCGGCACTGGAACCGGCTGCTGCGCACCGAGCGGGACCCGTCGGTGCGGTACCGGATGAACCGGTCGCGGGCCATCAACAGCTTCGGCATGGTGCTCACCGGCGCGGTGCTCATCGTCGTCCTGCTCACCAAGTTCCTGCTCGGCGCCTGGATCGCGATCGCCGCCATGCTCGTCATCTACCTGGTGATGCTCAGCATCCGCCGCCACTACGACACGGTCGCCCGGGAACTGGATCCGCATGACGAGCGGCCAACCCTGCCGTCGCGCAACCATGCGATCGTGCTGGTGAGCAAGGTACACATGCCCACCCTGCGGGCACTGTCCTACGCCCAGGCGACCCGGCCCGACACGCTCACCGGGCTCACTGTCAATGTCGACGAGGCGGACACCCGCCGGATCCAGGAGGAGTGGGAACGGCGCGGTGTCACGGTGCCGCTGACCGTCATCGACTCGCCGTACCGCGAGATCACCCGGCCCATCATCGAGTTCGTGAAGTCACTGCGCCGCGACTCGCCCCGCGACGTGGTCACCGTCTTCATTCCCGAGTACGTGGTCGGGCGCTGGTGGGAGCACCTGTTGCACAACCAGAGTGCGCTGCGCATCAAGGGTCGGCTGCTCTTCGAGCCGGGGGTGATGGTCACCAGCGTGCCCTGGCAGCTGGAGTCGTCCTCCACAAGGGACCTGGACCGCTTCGACGCCTCATTGCGTCATCGCGCGCCGCGGGGCCCGCGGCCCGCTGGCCTGTCGGAGACCCTCGTCATGCCCGGTGGGCCCGATGGGCCGGCCGGCTCCTCTGCGCCGGCCGCCGGCTCCTCCTCTGGGCCGGCGGAGGAGCCGGGGCCGCGGGCCGCGTCGCACCGGTGAGCCGGGCCGCACCATCCTCGGAGGGGCTCGAGGGCGCCTGCGTCGAGCTCACCGTGGGCGCGGTGGCGCACGGTGGGCACTGCCTGGCCCGCTCCGGCGACGGGCGGGTTGTGTTCGTGCGGCACGCGCTGCCGGGGGAGCGGGTCCGCGCGGTGGTCACCGAGGAGCGCCGCGGCTACCTGCGGGCCGACGCAATCGAAATTTTCGAGCCGGCGCCCGAGCGGGTGACGCCGCCCTGCCCGTGGGCCGGACCGGGTCGCTGTGGCGGCTGCGACCTGCAGCACGCGACGCCCGCGGCCCAGCGGACGTTGAAGGCCGATGTCGTGCGCGAGCAGCTGGCCCGCATCGGTGGCCTCGCCCCGGCCGCGATCGCCGCGCTGGCGGTCCAGGTGCGCGCGCTGCCCGATCCGGCCGGCCAGAGCGAAGGTCTGGGCTGGCGGACCCGGGTGACGTACACGGTGGACTCCGCCGGCCGGGCCGGGCTGCTCGCCCACCGCTCGCACGAGGTCGTGGCGGTGCAGCGGTGCCTGATCGCGCATCCGGCGGTGCAGGCCGCGGCGGTGCTCGGTCGGGACTGGCCCGAGCTACACCAGATCGAGGTGGTGGCCCCGGCGGCCGGAGAGGTGAGTGTGCTCGGCACCCGGCCGGGTGATGGCCGCCGGGCCACCCGCCGTCCCGAGTTGGTCTCCGGAACCGCCCAGGTACGCGAGCATGCCGTCGACCGCGACTGGCGCCTGCCGGCCGACGTCTTCTGGCAGGTGCATCCGGCGGCCGCCGATGCCCTCGCCGCCACCGTGGTGGAGCTGCTGGCGCCGCGCCCGGCCGAACGGGCCTGGGACCTCTACGGCGGAGTCGGCCTGTTCGCGGCCGCGCTCGCGCCGCACCTCGGCGGCGCGGGCCGGATCACCGTGGTCGAGGCCGACCCGCGGGCCGCCGCCGCGGCCTCGACCAACCTGCGCGACCTCACCACCGTGACCGTGCGGTGCTCCGATGTGGAGCGTGCCCTGGCCAACCGCGCCTGGCGCAGCGTTGACCTGGTCGTGCTCGACCCGCCCCGTACCGGGGCCGGCCGGGCGGTGGTCCGGGCGGTGGCGGCGCGCCGCCCGCGAGCGGTGGCCTACGTGGCCTGTGACCCGGCGGCATTCGCCCGCGACGTGCGTTTCTTTCGGGACGAGGGCTGGCGGCTGACCGCATTGTCGGCGTTCGACCTGTTCCCGATGACCCACCATGTCGAGTGCGTCGGACTCCTCATTCCGCAAGACCGCGGTGCCGCCGGCGGCGGTGGCCGAGCCGGCGCGAGCAGAGGAGGTTATCGGGGATGACCGACGACGTGTTCCAGCGGCTGCGCGAGGCGATGGCGGCCCGGGTCGAGCGCGGCGAGCTGCCCGGCCTGGTGATCCTGGTGGCCGACGGCGAGCAGGTTCGCCTGGACGCGATCGGCGCCACCGCATTCGAGGACGGGCAGCCCATGCGCGCGGACACGGTCTTCCGGATCGCGTCGCTGACCAAGCCGGTCCTGGCCGCGGCGACCATGATGCTGGTCGACGACGGGGTGATCGCGCTGGACGAACCGGTCGACCGGCTGCTGCCGGAGCTCGCGAACCGCCGGGTGCTCGCTCGCATCGACGGCCCGCTCGACGAGACGGTGCCGGCCGACCGGCCGATCACCGTGGAGGACCTGCTCACCTTCCGCATGGGCTACGGCCTGATCGTCGAACCAACCTTTGACCCGCCGTATCCGGTCATCACCGCGGCCCGCGAGCTGGGGCTGGTGACGGGCCCGCCGGATCCGCGCACCCCGCACCAGCCGGACGAGTGGATCCGGCGCTTCGGCACCCTGCCGCTCATGTGCCAGCCGGGCGAACGCTGGCAGTACAACGTGGGTGCGCTGGTGCTCAGCGCGCTGGTGGCGCGGGCGGCCGGCCGGTCGCTGCCGGAGCTCGTGCGTACCCGGATCACTGCGCCGCTGGGCATGGTGGACACGGGTTTCTGGCTCCCGCCCGACCAGGTCGACCGGCTGCCGGCGTACTACGCGACCGACCCGCAGTCGGGGGTACGGCAACGGCAGAGCCTCTCGCCACCCCACCAGTGGGCGCAGCCGCCGGCCTTCCCGTCCGGTGCGGCCGGTCTGGTCGCGACCGCGACCGACTACCTCGCCTTCGCCCGGATGCTGCTGCGAGGTGGCGTCGCCGGGGGCACCCGGCTGCTCTCGGCCGAGTCGGTGGCGGCGATGACCACCAACCACCTCACGCCCCATCAGATGGCCGGCGCCGGACCGATCCTCGGTGGGCGCGGCTGGGGCTACGGGATGTCCGTGCTCACCGCGCCGCCGGCCGCCGGCGGGTACGGCTGGGAGGGCGGCTACGGCACCGTCTGGTTCAACCATCCCGGCCGCGACCGGGTGGCCATCCTCCTGAGCCAGACCACCGACGTGCTGTTCAACGGGACAATGACCGAGTTCGTGAGGCTGGCGTCGGGGTGAGGGCGAGCGCGATCGCGCCGAGAGCGGAGGCGCGCTCGCCGAGTTCGGCCGGCACCACCTGGACCGCCTGGACCGCGGCCGGCATCGCGGTGTCGGCGAGCCCGCGGCGCAGCGGATCGAGGAGGAGCTGGGTGGCCGCACCGAGCTCGCCGCCGAGCACGATCCGTTCGGGGTTGACGAGGTTGACCAGGCCACCCATGGCCAGGCCGAGCTGGATGCCGGCGTCCACCAGCAGCCGGCGGCAGCCCGCGTCGCCGTCGCTGGCCAGCCGGACCAGCTCGACCAGGTCGCGCAGGCCGGGGTGGCTCGCGCGGGCGCTCTCCAGCAGGGCCCGCCCGCTGGCGGTGAGCTCCAGGCAGCCCCGGTTGCCGCACCGGCACAGCGGTCCGCGGGCATTGAGGGTGACGTGGCCCAGTTCACCGGCGACCCCGGAAGCGCCCCGGTAGAGCCGCCCGTCGAGCACGATGCCGGCCCCGATGCCGGTGGCGACCTTGACGTAGACCAGATCCGCGCAGCCCCGTCCGGCTCCCCACGCGTATTCGCCGAGCGCGCCGACGTTGGCGTCGTTGTCCGCCCGCACCGGCAATCCGAGACGGGCACCCAGCTCGACCGCGGGTATCAGGTCGGCCCAACCGGGCAGCAGGGCCGGCGCTCCGATGTGGCCGGTCTGGGTTATCGGCGCCGGCACACCGAGACCGACGCCGACCACCCGGTCACGGCCCGAGCCCATGCCGGCCAGTGTCTCGTCGACCAGGGACACCGTGCGGTCGAGCACCTTGATCGGGTTGTCGTCGGCCTCGAACGGCAGCCGGGTCTCCCGGTCGGTCAGCACGGTGTGCCCGAGGTCGGCGACGGCGACCCGGATGTGGCGGCGCCCGATGTCGATCCCCACCGCCAGACCCGCGTCCCGGGAGAGCCGGACGACGGCGGGTGGCCGGCCCCCGTGCGGACCGTTGGGCGCTCCGGCCTCCTCGACCACCAGCCCGACCGCGGCCAGCTCAGCCAGGCTGGCCGCGACGGTCGGCCGGGACAGGCCGGCCAGCCGCATCAGCTCGGCCCGGGTCCGTGGGCCGTGGCTACGCAGCACCTCGGCGATCCGGCGGGTTATCGGCCCGAACCCGTCCGTCCACAGTGCACCAGCGGCGGGTGGCGGTGCGGTCACGCTCAGCATCGTGAGCCGCTCCGGCCAGTTTTGTCAAATGTTAAAAGAACCACATCCGGGGTGGGCCGGCCATGGCCAGCCCTGACAACCCGCACCGGCGCCTGAAGGTTGCAGCTTGGTCACAACCGAATTGCTACTCGTTGACAGAACCTAGGCCTGGAGCGAGCGTTCGCATGCAACACCTGGCTGTCACACACCTTTGGAGGGTGGTATGCGACTCAGCCGCAAGGGCCTGTTGGCTCTCGGTCTGACGGCCGCTTTGTTCGCGCTCCCCGCATGCTCGAAGAACGCCAACAACGCTGGCTCCAACAACGACACGACGGTCGAAGTGTTCTCCTGGTGGGCCGGGCCCGGCGAGAAAGAGGGCCTGGACGCGATGATCGCGGACTTCAAGGCGCAGTACCCGACGATCGCGTTCAACAACGCGGCCGTCGCCGGCGGCGCCGGCACGAACGCGAAGACGATCCTGGCCACGCGCCTCGGCGCGAAGAACCCGCCCGACTCCTACCAGCTGCACGCCGGGCTGGAGGCCCAGAGCGACATCAAGGCCGGCTATCTCCAGGACATCACCTACCTCTACAACGACAACGGCTGGAAGGACAAGTTCCCGAAGGGCCTCGTCGACGCGATCACCGTCGGCGGGAAGATCTACCAGGTGCCGGTGAACATCCACCGGGCCAACCTGCTCTTCTTCAACCCGAAGAAGCTGGCTGAGTGGGGCATCTCGGCGCCCCCGACGACCTGGGCCGAGTTCCTGACCCAGGCGGCCGCGCTCAAGGCGAAGGGCGTCGCGGCGCTCGCTCTCGGTCCACTCTGGACCCAGAAGCACCTGCTCGAGAACGTGCTCCTCGGTGAGCTCGGCGCGAGCAAGTACATGGGTCTGTGGAACGGATCCACGGACTGGAAGGGTGCCGACGTCACCAATGCGCTCAACGACTACGTCACCATCCTCAGCTACTCCGACCTCAAGTCGGCCGCGGCGGACTGGCAGCCGGCCGCTGACAAGATCGTCGACGGCACGGCGGCGTACCAGGTGATGGGTGACTGGGAGGCCGGCTACCTCGGCGGCACCAAGAAGCTCGCGTACAAGACCGACTGGAACGTGGTGGCCTCGCCCGGCTCGGCCGGCGTCTACAACTTCCTGTCGGACTCGTTCACCCTGCCCGTAGGCGCGCCGCACAAGGGCGCCGCGGAGAAGTGGCTGAAGGAGTGCGCGTCGGTGCGGGGCGAGGACCTGTTCAACCCGCAGAAGGGCTCGGTGCCGGCCCGGCTGGACGCCGACAAGTCGAAGTACACCGGCTACCTGGCCGACGCGCTGGCCGAGTGGCAGAACCCGGCGACGACCATCGTCGGCTCGCTCACCCACGGCGTGGTGGCGAACAACGGGTGGAACGGCGAGATCGACACCGCGCTCGGCATCTTCGTCGGTGACCACGACGTGGCGAAGTTCGCGGACAAGGTCAAGTCCGCCTACGACACCACCAAGTAGCCCCTTATGTGCACCGATGATCGAGTGACACACTGACCGACACGGTCATGGGGCTGGCCGGCACCGCCGGCCAGCCCCGGTCTGGTCTGCCCGGGGAGGAGGCAGCATGCAACCGCAGTCGTCGTCGCTTCGATGGCCCCTGATCCGGCGCCGGCTCCAGCGCTGGGGACCGGGCATCCTGTTCCTGCTGCCCTCGCTCGTGGCGCTGGGCGTGTTCGTCTATTACTTCCTCGGCTGGAACATCCGGGTCTCGTTCACCAGCTGGTACGGCCAGACGCCGAAGTACGACTGGGTCGGGCTGCGCAACTACAAGCTGGTCTTCGCCGACGAGCGGTTCCAGATCGACATCCGCAACTTGGCCATCTTCACGCTCGTCTTCGTCGGCGGCGCCCTGATCCTCGGGTTCTTCATGGCCCTGCTGCTGGACAAGGGGGTGCGCGGGGAGGGGTTCTTCCGCAGCGTGTTCCTGTTCCCGATGGCGATCTCGTTCATCGCCACCGGCATCATCTGGCGCTGGCTTCTCAACAACGGCGAGGGTGCCTCGACCGCCGGCCTGAACAAGCTCCTGGGCAACCTGGGGCTCGGCTTCCTGCAGGGCAACTGGCACAAGGCCGACTCGAAGTGGGCGGTGGCCGCGATCGCGATCCCGGCCGGCTGGGCGCTCTCCGGCTACGTCATGGCCCTGTTCCTGGCCGGCATGCGCGGCATCCCGGAGGAGCTGCGGGAGGCGGCCCGGGTCGACGGCGCCAACGAGCCCCGGGTCTTCTGGTACGTGGTCCGCCCGATGCTGCTGCCGGTGGTCATGAGTGCCGTGGTGATCCTGGCGCACATCTCGATGAAGACCTTCGACCTCTTCTACGCCATGGACCCGCAGAGCCTGAAGATCGACACACCGGCGCTGTACATGTGGTTCACCACATTCAGCCCGGGCTTCTACTGGCGCGGCGGCACCCTGGCTACCCTGCTGCTCTTCGCGGTCGCGGTGGTCATCGTGCCCTACATCTGGTACTCGGTCCGCTCGGAGCGCCGCTGATGACCGCCGACGCGCTCTCCTGCACGGAGGCGGCACCATGACGGCACTTCGGGCTGAGCCGGCTCCGCTGGCGGCGGTCGATCCGTTGGCGCCGAGCGGGCGCGAGCGGCGGGGCCGGTCGAAATGGACGCCGTATGTCACCGTCACCCGCTACCTCGCGCTCTTCGCGTTGGCGTGTTTCTTCCTCATGCCGGTGTGGGCGCTGCTGCTGACCGCCCTCAAGGCGCCGGCCGAGGTGAGCGTGGTGCGGATGTGGGAGCTGCCGCACACCTTCTCCTTCGACAACTTCCGCATCGTGTGGCCGGACATCAAGGACGGCTTCATCAACAGCACCATGCTGGCGGTGCCGGCGAGTGTCATCTCCTCCCTGCTCGGCGCCATGAACGGGTTCGTGCTGGCGAAGTGGAAATTCCCCGGCGCCGACGTGGTGTTCCCGCTCATCCTGTTCGGCATGTTCATCCCGTACCAGGCGATCCTCATCCCGATGTACAAGGTGATGTCCGACAGCGGTCTGGTCGGTGGCCTGGACGGGCTGATCCTGGTGCATGTCATCTACGGCCTGCCGATCACGACATTGATCTTCCGAAGCTACTTCGCCGGCATCTCCGACGAACTGATCGAAGCGTCCAAGATGGACGGTGCCGGCATGTTCCGGACGTTCTTCTTCGTCGCACTCCCGGTCGCGCCACCGGCGTTCGCGGTGTCGCTGATCTGGCAGTTCACGTCCAGCTGGAACGACTTCCTCTTCGGCGTGCTGCTGACCAGCCGCAACTACTGGCCAATCACGGTCGCGCTCAACAACATCGCGGGCGGCCAGACCATCCCGTTCAACCAGGCGATGGCGAGCGCCCTACTGGCCAGCATCCCGACTCTGCTCATCTATGTTCTCCTCGGTCGCTTCTTCATGCGCGGCCTCATGGCCGGTGCGCTCAAGGGTTGATGTCATGACAACGGTGAGAGGATCGGACGCGGTGAGCCAGGCCGCTGACCTGGTGGCGGCGCGGCAGCCGTCGGCGATCCGGCTGGACCACGTGAGCAAGCGGTACCGCGGCGGCGTGCTGGCCGTGAATGACGTGGACCTCACGGTGAAACCGGGCGAGTTCATCGTGCTCGTCGGGCCGTCGGGGTGCGGCAAGTCCACGCTCCTGCGCATGATCGCGGGCTTGGAGGAGATCACCGCCGGGCGGGTGTTCCTCGGCGACCGGGACGTCACCTACGACCTGCCGCAGAAGCGGGACATCGCGATGGTGTTCCAGAGCTACGCGCTCTACCCGCGGATGTCGGTGCGGCGCAACATGGCGTTCGGGCTGCAGATGCGGGGGACCGCCAAGGCCGAGCGGGAGCACCGGGTACACGCGGTGGCCGACATCCTGGGCCTGGAGCCGCTGCTGGATCGGCGCCCGGCGGCGCTCTCGGGCGGCCAGCGCCAGCGGGTGGCGATGGGCCGGGCGATCGTGCGGGAGCCGCAGGCCTTCCTCATGGACGAGCCACTGTCCAACCTGGACGCAAAGCTCCGGGTGAGTATGCGCGCCCAGCTCTCCCTGCTGCACAAACGGTTGGGCACGACCACCGTCTATGTCACCCACGACCAGATCGAAGCGATGACGCTGGGTCAGCGGGTGGCGGTGCTGCGCGACGGCGTGCTGCAGCAGTGCGACACCCCGCAGAACCTGTTCCGGCATCCGGTGAACCTCTTCGTGGCGGCGTTCATCGGCTCACCCTCGATGAACTTCGTCAGCGCCACCGTCGGTCGTGGCCTGGTCTCGTTCGGTGGCGTGTCGGCCCCGGCGCCCGCGATCGCCGACGGGCAGGTCGTGCTCGGGTTGCGCCCGACCGCGTTCGCGGCCGGCGGTCGCGACGGCTGGCCGAGCGTCACCGTCGTGCCGGACGTCATCGAGGACCTCGGCGACGAGCGGTACCTCATCTTCGAGCTGGACGCCCCCCGGGTCGACACCGACGCGGTGCACGCGGCCCTGGACGCGCGCAGCTCCGATGACGTCACCCTGCTCGCGGCGAGCTCGCGGGCCCGGTTCACCGCCCGGGTGCCGGCGGACGCAGCGGCTACGCTCGGTGAGCCGCTCACGCTCGGCATCGATGCGTCCCGGCTGTACTACTTCGATCCGGAGACCGGCGCCTGCCTCGGCTGAAGGCGGGCCGGGCAGCGCGCCGGCCCGGGGCGCCCCTGTGGCCGCTGCGGTGCTGGCGGGCCCCGATACACTGACGCGGTATGAGCGTGCGCGGGAAAGGCCCAGGCTTGGACGGTCCGGACGACGGTCTTCTCGATTCCATTCGTGGGCCGCAGGATCTGCGTAGCCTCTCGCTGGCCGAGCTTGGCCGGCTCGCGACCCAGATCCGGTCCTTCCTGGTGGCGAGCGTCGCCCGTACCGGGGGCCACCTGGGCCCCAACCTGGGGGTGGTCGAGCTCACCCTGGCGCTGCACCGGGTCTTCGACTCCCCGCACGACCGGCTGCTCTTCGACACCGGGCACCAGGCGTACGTGCACAAGATCGTGACCGGTCGCCAGGCCGGGTTCGACCGGCTGAAACAGCACGGCGGCCTGACCGGCTACCCCAACCAGGGGGAGAGCGAGCACGACGTCATCGAGAACTGCCACGCCTCCACCGCCCTGTCCTACGCCGACGGCCTGGCGAAGGCGTTCGCGCTGCGCGGCGAGCGCCGCCACGTGGTCGCCGTCGTCGGTGACGGCGCGCTCACCGGCGGGATGTGCTGGGAAGCGCTGAACAACATCGCCGGCAGCCACAACCCGCTCGTCATCGTGGTCAACGACAACGGCCGCTCGTACGCGCCCACCATCGGGGGGCTCGCCGACCATTTGGCCACGCTGCGGCTGAACCCGGGCTACGAGAAGGTGCTCGACCTGGTCAAGGACTCGCTGTCCAAGACGCCGTTGGTGGGTGGCCCGCTCTACGAGGTGCTGCACGCGGTCAAGAAGGGGATCAAAGACGCGGTCGCCCCGCAGGCCATGTTCGAAGACCTCGGTATCAAGTACGTGGGCCCGGTGGATGGGCACGATGTGCTGGCGGTGGAGAGCGCCCTGCGGCGGGCGAAGTCCTATGGGGACCCGGTGATCGTGCACGTGGTGACCCGCAAGGGCCAGGGGTACCGGCCGGCCGAGGACGACGAGACCGACTGCCTGCACAGCCCGTCTGCGTTCGACCCGGAGACCGGTCGCCCCACCGCCTCCGGTGCGGTGAAGTGGACCGCGGTCTTCGCCGACGAGCTGGTGGCCGCGGCCGACGAGCGCGACGACATCGTCGGCATCACAGCCGCGATGGGCGACTCGACCGGCATCGCCCGGCTCGCCGAGCGCTACCCCGAGCGGGCGTTCGACGTCGGGATCGCCGAGCAGCACGCGACCACCTCCGCCGCGGGCCTGGCGCTGGGCGGTCTGCACCCGGTCGTGGCGGTCTACGCGACGTTCCTCAACCGCGCCTTCGACCAGGTGCTGCTCGACGTGGCGCTGCACGGGCTGCCGGTGACGTTCGTGCTCGACCGGGCCGGCATCACCGGCCCCGACGGGCCGAGCCACTACGGCATCTGGGATCTGGCCGTCTTCGGGGTGGTGCCGGGCCTGCGCATCGCCGCTCCCCGCGACGCCGCCACGCTGCGGGCGGAGTTCCGCGAGGCCCTCGACATCGACGGCCCGACGATCGTGCGGTTCCCGACCGGCTCAGTGCCGGCAGATCTGCCGGTTCTGCGCCGCATCGGCGGTGTCGACGTACTCGCCCAGAGTGAGCAGCGCGACGTGCTACTGGTCGCGGTCGGCGCCTTCGCCCACCTCGGCGTCGAGGTGGCCACCCGCCTCGGCGAACAGGGGTACGGCGTGACCGTCGTCGACCCGCGCTGGGTCCGCCCGGTGCCGATGGAGCTGGTGGGGCTGGCCGCTGACCACCGTCTGGTCGTGGTGGTCGAGGACGGGGTACGCGCCGGTGGCGTCGGCAGCGCGGTCGCCCAGCTGCTGCGCGACCGCTTCGTGCCGACCCCGGTCCACCAGATCGGCGTCGAACCGGGCTGGCATCCACACGGCAGCCGGGCCGAGGTGCTCGCCGACCTCGGCCTGACCGCGCAGGATGTCGCCCGCCAGGTCACCGGGTGGGTCTCCGCCCTGGATCCGGACGACACCGCCTTCGCCGCCGGGGTGTAGCTACCGGCGCTCACGCTACGTCGCGCCCACCCGTTCGCGTCCGGTCCACGGTGCAGCGCCGGCCGGTATCGGCTTACCCTGCGCTTGCGCACGACCGCGGCGAGGGGAGGTGCGGCGTGGCAGTGATCGAGTTGGACACGTCCGCCCCGTGGTCGTTGGACCGGCCCGCCCGTGACCGGCGGCCCCCGCTCCTCATCGGGCTGCTGATCGCCGTCGCCGTACTGATCGCGCTGACCGGGCCGACCGTCGTGGCCGGCCGGCCGCTCTCGCTGGCCTGGCAGCAGCCGGCCTTCGACGGTTTCTTCTGGCTCACTCCGACCACGGTCTTCACGATCAACGAGACCGCTACGGCGCGGTTGACGCTCACCGCGCGCGAGCTTCGCCGCGGTACGCCGATGTGGAGCGTGGCCCTCGCCGGCCCGCTCGCCGCCGGTTATCCGAGCGGTTGGGATTCGCTGGTGAGCCGGTTCCCGCCCACCCGCGACCTCGGCGTCACCACGCTGGTGCTGGATACCCGCACCGGCCAGGTGGTGGGGGCGTACCCGGCGGCTGCCATAGCACTCGTCTACATCGCCGACGATGTCGCGGTGACGATCGACCGCGACCCGCCCGCTGGCCCGCAGGCGCGCCGGCCCGACCTCAGCGCGCCGGAGACCGGACTCGGCCAGGCGTACCTGGTGACGGCGCGGGACGTGCGCAGCGGGGCCGTGCGGTGGCGCCGCGTACTGCCCGCCGGCACCGGGTGGTCCCTGCCCGGGGTCCGGACGGGAACCGAGGGCGTGGTCGGGCTGCCGCCGGGTCAGCACTGGCTGGTGACCAGCACGCCAGCCGGCGCGGTGGAGGTATGGGACCTCTCCTCCGGACGCACCGTGGCCCACCGCGACGTCGGTCGGCTGGGCCAGGAAGGCTACGTGAGCGCCCTCGCCGACACGGTTCTCGTCCGCCGCCAAGCGGCCGACGAGCCGGGCGCCGCCGCACCGGACGCGACCCGCGGGTTGGCCACGCTCTCCTCGTACGACGGGACGACCCTGGTAGGCCGCTGGGTGGTGCCCGCACCGGCCCTCTACGCCACGCCGCTGCAGTGCGGCGCCAGACTGTGTCTGGCCACCGACCGGGGCGTGGTCGCGCTGGAGGTCCCGACCGGCGCGGTCGCCTGGCGGCTGTCCGGCCGCCACCTGCGCCAGGCCGGCCCGGCCGCGCGGGCGCTGGTGACGCTCTTCGGCGAGCAACTGGAGCTGGTCGACCCGGTGACGGGAGACAACCTGCCCGCCGACGCGCGATGGCGGATCTGGGACGCCGCGCCCTATGGTGATCTTGTGGTGATCGCGCAATCCGGACCAGGCGCCGGCACCACCCTGGGTCTGCTGGACGTGTCGATGCAGACCATTCGGACCCTGGGCGCGGTCAGTCCACTCTCGCTCGCCGACCAGTGTCTGGCCGCACCGAGCGCCGGCGGCGTCGCCGTGGCCTGCCAGGCCGGCGAGGCCGTGCGGGTCTGGATCGCGCGCTGACCCAGGTTCGACTCTGCGTGCGGCCGGTCGGTGGTCGCGGAAGATTAACAGCGATCGTGCTCACATGCCGATGAGCGCGCATTACGATCTTGGCTGAGTACTCACCGGATTCGCCACCGTGCCAACGTGACCACGCCGCGACCCATACTGCCTCGCCCGACCACGAGACGCATGAACGATGGACCCAACTGCGACTGCTAGGCCGGTGCCGGCGAGTCGCTCCGACTTGGGGTAGGGCCATACCATACCCTGGTGGACCCCATTGTTAGTGCACCCATAGGCTACGCATTTGTGTCGTACGTCCGTGAGGACGCGCCCCAGGTCCGACGGCTACAGCAAGCTCTGCAGGATGCCGGAATTCCGGTTTGGCGAGACACCGAGCGTCTATGGCCTGGACAGGATTGGCGGGCCGAGATCCGCAAGGCGATAACAAATGGCAGCATTGCCTTCCTCGCTTGTTTCTCTGAGCAGTCGAACAGCCGGCTCAGGTCGTATCAGAATGAGGAAATACTACTGGCGATAGAACAAATGAGGTTGCGACCACCGGGTCGCCCTTGGTTGATCCCCATCCGATTCTCGGATACAGCCGTTCCGTCCTTCGACCTCGGTCCGGGCGCTCGAACGCTTGACGACCTGATCCATAGGGTGGACCTATTCGGGGACCGGTGGGAGTCTGAGATTGAGCGTTTGACCACCCTCCTGCGCACGATTCTCCCAACACCGTTGGATGCGACCGTCGGTGCACCCGAGCGCCTCAAGGTGCCGACGCGTTTGGTGGAGCGGCCACGTCAGGAGCGATGGTGGCACGGCCTGGACGTGATCGCACCAGTACCTACCTTCCCTGATCCTACGGTTTCAGATTCCTTGATCCTCGCAACTCTGGAGGGAGCAGTTTACTGCCTTGACGCGAATTTCGGATACGCAAGGACTTGGGAGTACAGTATCGGCGACCCTGTTGCGCGCGCGTCCTCGGTTCAAGCGTGGCCCGATTCAGGGACGGTTGCTCTTACAGCGTTACTGAGGGACGGCCGCTACCAGGCGATCGTCTTGGACCCGAATGGACCTCAAGGTGCCCGGCGTCGCACCTTCATCAATGGAGAACCCTACCGGCCGATGTATCTGTCGGAGGATCGCTATCCGCTCAACCCGATCGTGGTCGGCTCGAATTTGGTTTTGCAGAGTCCATATGGCCACATTTTGACGATGCCCACTCAGCGACGGAAGTCCCTCGGCCGCGGCCGAAAAGTACGTGTTGACAGCGTCGCGGCGGGCTCCGCAATGATCGTTCACGTCGCGAATCGCACTGAGTCATGGCTCGAATGGCTCGACCCGGCGAGCTTGGACCGGCTAGCCGAGTCGCGCAGGTACAGATCCGTGTTCGGTCTCACCACTGGTCACGTCGGAACCGCACCCATTGCACACGGGAGTACGGTCCTCTGCGGATTTGGTGATCGTCTTTCCTGTCTTGACCGCGGCGGAACAACACTGTGGGAGTTTCCATACCCCAGCATCGACGCGCTCGACGAGGGGGCACCACTTGCGGTCTATGCCGAAGGTGAAGAGGTCTATCGGACTCGGAGCGAGGTGATGATCGCGTCGCGCTTGGTCGCAATGGACCAATGCTTGTATTTCATTCTGGCCGAGGCGACTAGGCACGTGAGTTATCTTACGAAGCTCGACATTGAGACGGGTCGCGTGCTCTGGACCTGCAGGATCGATGGCTTCTCGCAGGGACTCAACATTGCTGACGTTTCGCCGACTGGCATTCTCCTTCAGTACGACACCCGGCTTTGGCAAGTCACGCATGATGGACTTGTGCGCGCGGAGCTCGAACTGGAAATGGACTGCACGTCTTGCTCGAACCTAGTCAGGGTATCTGAGAACACTTACGTCCTCTTAGCCGACCTTGGGATTCATACCACAAGGCTCGTGTTCTAGAAGGTATCGCATTCCATGGGGTCCAATGCCGCAGTTGCAGGAGTTTAGGCACCATATGACGTTCACGTGCCGACCCGTGTCAATCTGCCACGGGTCGCTCGTGGCCGCCCGCCTTCGGCGGGCACCTCGTTCCTCGCCGCTTCGATCTTCACGGGGTCGACCTCGACGGTGCTCAACTGCCGCTGTCCGCGGCCCGCGTGGCAGTTTCGGAAACCCATCGGTTGATCCGGTGTGCACACCTGCCCGGGAATCGCGTCGTCATGCCGATGACAGAAAAGGTTTGGTTTCTAGGCCGCGGTAAGGGATTGGGTCTCCAGGGACAGAAGCAAGGCCTCTGTGATACTGCCCTCGACGAACGCGCTGAGCGGAAGGGATTCGAGCGCGGCGCTGATCGGCGGGATCGAACGACCTCATCTGGCTGCCCTACGTCGTTCGGTTTGATGTGTTGCGATCGCGCCAGCAGCCGCTCAGCCCTTCACGTAAGACAGCTTCTCGGCAATCTGGCCCGTCGCACGGTGATGATGTCGACCCCTCGGACATGACCGCTACCCCAGTCGAAGCGCCATCGCTGTACCACCCGGTCCGCGACGACGATGATCTCTTCGATGTTGAACCGGGCCTGCGGTAGGTCAAACACCGGCCGCCACGCCTCGCCGACGGCGACCTGGCCCACCAGGCGCCGGCCGTCGGGAGCCGGATCAATGGTCTCGAACACCACGTCGGGTGTGCACAACGCCAGCGCCACCGGCAGATCATGTGCGTTCCACGCCGCGTTGAACGCTTCGATCAGCTGAAAGGGGTCGGCCACCGTCATGATCCGACGGTCGCAGAACAGGGGCGGTTCAGCAAGCACCCTCTTACCTGCTCGCGAAGCGGGCAGCGGCCGAGCCTTCAGGCGCCTGATCGGCCGCGTCCACTTGAACGTACTACGTTCTGATCGGTGGGAGTCATCGTTGGCTATCACGCGAAAGACGTCCCGCCACAGAGTCCACGGGCCGCGGAACGCAGGCGGGCGCGGAGAAGTCATCCGCCTCGGACAATGGGGGCAGCATTGACAGGCGCTCCTTTCGGGCCGTCTGCTTCGGCTGACCCGGGTCACGCCGAGTCATTGCTGATATGTCCACAATGGACTTAGACGTGACGGGATCCCGGCCGTACGCCCGAATGTCGCGTCGCGCGCCGCGTCGAGCGCACACCAGGACGATGGCGCTGAGTAGTAGCGGCCGGTGAGTAGGTGTAAGTCTCGTCACCTGGCTTACGTGCACTTCTGCATGTAGCGGCTCGCTGGCCAATGGTCTGCTGTCAGCTGTCAGCACATGCGGTAGGAGGGAGGTGAGTTGGATGACCATCACCATCACCAAGGTCGAGACGATCGAGGCGACGCGGGTCCACACGGACCCGAGCCAGCTCGCGTAGTCGGGTGTGGCGCCCCGCGGCGACAGCCCGGGGCGCCACCACCAAGTTCGATGCGCCGACCCGATGGCCGGCCCGCCACGAAGCAGGAGAGAACCATGCCGGACCGGCCACGACTCAAGTCAATTACGGTACACAGTTCTGCTGGGCAACTGATCATTTGGCACCGTGCGCTGAAACGTGTGTTCCTCGACGACCCCTCGGGCAGCGTCGCGGCGATGTTGCAGCTTCTCGTGACCGGCGAACATCAGACCGCCGAGCTACGCCAGGCGATGGCCGCGCGCGGCTTCGACGTCACCGACGAGGAGATCGGCGGCGTGTTGTCGGCGCTGGACGACCTCCGCGTGCTGGAACAGGCTGATGGTGACGATGTTCTGGACGACGCGACGCGTACGCGCCATCAGAGCAACCTGCGCTTCTATGACCTGTTTGCGCGACTGGATCGCACCAGCGCGTCGTTGCACACCGCGGCGGCGAGTTCGCGGGTGTTGCTGCTCGGCGCGGGTGGGTTGGGCTCGGGCATCCTGCAGTCCATGTGCGGCCTCGGCGTCGGCGCCGTGACGATCGTGGATACCGATGTAGTGGAGACGAAGAACCTCGCCCGGCAGTTCGTGTACGGGCTGGACTCGGTGGGTCGGCGCAAGGTGGACGCGGCCTACGACTGGGCCGCGTCCTACTCGCCAGGCACTCGCGTGGTGCCCGTCCACCGCCGGATCACCGACGTGTCGACGATCGTCGAACTGGGCGTGGACGCGGACGTCGTGGTCTGCGCCATCGATTCGCCGAGCGATGCCCAGCTGCTCGTGAACGAGGCCGCCTTCGCGCTCGGTGTGCCGTTCGTCGCGGGAGGCCTCAGCTACTCCACGCTGTCGTACTGGTCGGTCGATCCGGGTCGCACGCCGTGCCGGCTCTGCCTTGACCACCATCGCCAGGACGAGTTGCAGACATTGCCGCCGATCCTGCGCCGGGACCCAATCATCGAGCCGCCGCCGGTCAACCGGGCCACCGGGCCGATCGTCCAGCTGCTGTCTGGACTGATGTCCATGGAGGTGATGCGGTACCTGACCCGCACCGATCCACCGGTGGCCGCGGCGGCGTACCACGTCATCGAAGTTGCCGACCGGATGCAGACGTCGCACGCACCATGGCAACGGCACCACGCGTGTCCGTTGTGCGCCACCAGCTGTCGGCCCACGCCCGACCACGCCGACACCGGTCGACTCGTGGGTGCCGGGCAATGACCGCACCCGACATTGTGGGCCGTTACGCCACGCTCACCGTCGTCCGTGAAGGTGAGGGCTTCGTGCTGGGCAGCCGGCACTCCGCCGAGTTCGTCGCCGTACCGGACATCGGCGGCCGGGTGGTCCGGTGGCTACAGGACGGCGCCAGCATCGAGGAATGCACGTGGCGAGCCACCGAAGTCGCCGGCGAGCCGGTCGACGTCGCCGGTTTCCTTGACGGCCTGGCCCAAGCCGGATTGCTACCGGCGCACGACGGCGCGCCGACCGCGTCGGTCGCCGTGGCCGCCTGGAAACGAAACCTCGGCCGCGTCCTGTTCGGCAAACCGGGTCTGACCGTACAGGGCCTGCTCGTCGTCGCCGCGGCGGTCACCGCGATCGCCGCCCCCCAGGTGCGCCCGGTCTACACCGATGCGATCGTGACCACCGTGCCGCTGGCCAGTGTCCTTCTGATCCCGATCGTCGCAACCGCGTTGGGGCTGGCCCACGAGTGCGCCCACGTCCTCGCCGCCTGGGCGGCCGGAGTAACCAGCCGGGTATCGATCAGTCGGCGGGCGGTCGCGCTCGTCTACCAGACCGACCTCACCCGGCTCTGGAGCGTGCCTCGCAAGGCCCGCGTCGTACCTTTGCTCGCCGGCATCCTCTTCGACGGCGCGACCATCGGGTTGCTCGACCTCATGCAGCTGACCGTGCTGCGCCACGCTCCATCGCTGGTCGTGCAACTGACCCGAGAAGTGAATTTCCTCAATGTCGGTGCGATTGTGTTCCAGTTCCTCATCTTCCTGCGCACGGACGTGTACGCGCTGTTCGTGGTCGCGACCGGCTGCAAGAATCTCTGGGCCACCAAGGGCGCGGTCGCTCGACGGGCGATACGACGGGCAACGCCGGACGACGTCGCCCTGTTGGACACCATCGGTCATCGCGAGATCTTCTGGGCCAGAGTCTTTCTCTGCCTTTACGTGCCGGGCATGCTCTGGAGCGGGTGGTACTTCCTCGGGTACGGTGCGCCGGCGTTGGTGAGAATCCTCGTAACGTCCCTGGCCGCGGCAACCACCCACGGATTGACCAGCCCCGCCGGTGAGGCCGGCGTCCTGGCCTTCATGCTCGCCGCGGCCTCGACGGCATATGTGCTGTGGGGCCTCGTTCGCTCGGTCTCGCGGCTCGGCCGGCGAAGGCTTGTGTGGAGGCGACCTCCGGGAGCGGACATCGCATGAGCGCGAACCGGTGTCGGGCGCGCAAACCGGTCGGCGTCGGTGCAGAGTGCGAGGCTCTGTCACTCTTGACGGCGCGAAAGTAACCCTCATTCTTCGACTGTCTGTGACCGGTTTGGATGCTCTCCGGCATGAGTGCGGCGAACGCCGGTGAGGCCGACCACGTAGTCGCATGCGAGCCTGCCATCCGGTCTCGCGCCGTGCTGCTCATCGCAGGCTGGGACGACGACTCGCTGTCCTACGATGGGGCGGCTATGGACGCTACGCGCACATCGAGGCCGACCCGGGCCGAGGCTGCCTTCGACTGGCGACTGGGCACATTCCGGTATCCGATGCGTCGCGCGCCGACGTCGAAGTTCGGCTCGTGACTACACGATCTTCGACCGACAAGGCAGCCGCCCTCCTCGCTCTGCACGCGGGTCCCGGCTTTTGTGCTCCCCAACGCCTGGGACCCCGGGTCCGCCCGGGTCCTCGAGCGGGTCGGCTTCCCGGCCATCGCCACGCGCGAACATCTGCCGCGGGTCGCTTCAGCGCCGCCCGCCTTCGGCGGGCACTTCGTTCCTCGCCGCTTCGATCTTCACGGGGTCGACCTCGACGGTGCTCAACTGCCGCTTTCCACCCGGGTGGCAGTTCCTCACACCCGAGGCGACGATGAACGAACCTGGTTTCCAGAAACGTACAGTCCCGTCCGTCGGAAGTGGCGATGCCACGTGCTGGCACGGCTCTAACCACGAAGGAGGTGGCCGCCCTTGCCTGTCGGCCGGCTTCACCATCTGATCATCGACTGCCCTGATCCGATGGCCGAGGCGCAGTTCTGGAGCGCGGCCCTTGGCGGTCCGATCACCTACGCGGACGAGGACTTCGTCGTCGTGTCGCCCAGCACAGCGGCGTCCGGGCTGGCGTTTCAGCGCGCCCCCGACCTGACGCCGCCGACGTGGCCGGAGCCGGCAGTGCCGCAGCAGATGCACCTTGACGTGATGGTGGACGACCAGGATGGCGCGGGCGAGGCAGTACTCGCGCTGGGCGCGCGGAGGTTGCCCGGCGATCACGTGTACGGCGATCCCGCTGGCCACCCATTCTGCTTGATCAGACGCCCTACCTGGGCGGCGCCGGTGAACTGAGCCCAGGCCTGGTTCCTGCTTCGTTTCGGCGGCCACCTGGTCGTTCGGTCGACTGGGAACAGCCAGACCGTCCCGTCTCGGAACCCCACCGCCTGATCCGGTGTGCACATCTGCCCGGGAACCGCGCGGTCATGCCGATGAGCGGAATATGGCCGGCTACCCGACCTGAGGTGCGGTGAGGTGTTCTCGTAGCCTGTGCCCCCGGACTCTCGTGCGAGGAGCGGTGACGTGCAGACTTTGACGTACGGCGATATCGAGGCGGCAGCGGGTCGGATCGCGGGGCGGGTTCGCCCTGTCGTGGCTGCTCGGATGGATGTCGGCGTGGTTCAGGGCGCCGGCGGCGGTGATCGGGCCGCGTCGTACGAGCTGTGGTTGGCGTTGGAGTTCATGCAGCACACCGGTTCGTTCAAGGCTCGCGGCGCCGCGAACTTCACTGTGGCGCACGGTGAGGCGGGCACCCTGCCGGACGCGGGCGTGACGATCGCTTCCGGTGGCAACGCGGGGATGGCGTGCGCCTGGGCGGCCCGACAGCACGGGGTCCGCGCGACGGTGTTCCTTCCCGACACCGCGCCGGCGGTGAAGGTTGCCCGGCTGCGCGGGTACGGCGCCCAGGTACGGCTGGTCGGGTTGGAGTACGCCGAGGCGCTGGCCGCGTGTCAGGAGTTCGCCGCCTCGACCGGCGCGCTGGCCTCGCACGCCTACGACCATCCGCTGATCGCAGCGGGGGCTGGCACCTTGCTGGAGGAGATCCACCGGCAGTTCCCTGGCCTGGACACCCTGGTGGTGGCTGTTGGGGGCGGCGGACTGTTCGCGGGCGTGGCAACCGCTGCCCAACAGCATGGCCTCGGTGTTGTGGCGGCCGAACCGGAGAACTGCCGCGCGCTCAACGCCGCACTGCAGGCAGGCCACCCAGTCGACGTCCCCGTCAGTTCCATCGCCGCCGACTCCCTGGGTGCCCGCCGCATCTGCACCATGGCGCTGCACGCAGCCCAGCGTGAGGGCGTGCATTCCATCCTCGTCCCGGACAGCGGCATCGTCCGAGCCCGTCAACAGCTGTGGGACGAGCATCGCCTCGCCGTCGAGTACGGCGCCGCGACAGCCCTCGCCGCGCTCGCCTCCCCCGACCAGCCCGCCGCCGACAACTCCGACCGCGAACCGGCCGGCGACACCAGCCACCGCTACCGCCCCGCCGCCGGGGAGAGGGTCTGCGTGATTCTATGCGGCGCCAACACCGACGTCTCAAACCTGGCCACCCAGCAGCCCCCTGCCCCCCTGAGCCAGCCACAAGCACGCGCCGCAGACTGTGCGTTCGCCCGCGGGGCGACCTGGCGCAACGACAAACCGCTCGCTCGTGCCGGCGGTGCAGGCGCTGGTCGCCGGCCCGTTCAGCCAACTGCCAACCCGATCGACTGTCCACATCAGACAGCAAGCCGGGCAGGAACGACCGTGCCTGCCAGCGGTGGCAGTGCGCTCGATCCGGACTGGCGGCGAGTCGCGCCTGCGCGCGGCTGGCTGCCCTTCACCGCCGGAGCCAGCTTGACCTGGCGACCGGGCCCAAGCGCAACAGCCTGGCGTTGGTGCTCGACGTGTGGGTCAAGCTCGCCGCTCGGCTGCCGGCGCTCGGCGGCTGGTTCCCGCTCGCCGTCCGCTAGGTTGGCGCCTGGCGCAAGATGTGCGGACGGGAGTGCGGATGGCATCCTCAGCGGCTCGTGGGAACGACAGCGCACGCGGGCGATCATCCGGCGTACGCCTCTCCGAGCTCGTCGCCGTGCTGTCGTTCGCCTCCGACTTCGGTCTCGGACAGCCGATGGAACACGTGCTCCGCTCGTGCCTGATATCACTGCGCCTGGCCGAGCGCCTGGGCCTAGATCCGCGGGAGCGCGGCGAGACCTACTGGGTCACCCTGCTCGCGACGGTGTGCACCGGAGAGTCGTTCGAGCTCGCGCAGATGTTCGGGAGCGAGGTCGCGTTCCGGTCGGGCATCTACCACGTGGGACCATCGCAGCTCGCGCAGATGGCGCACGCGCTCGGATTGGCCGGGTCGAACCACTCGACCCCCGGACGGGTGCGGGCGGCAGCTGGGATCCTCGCGAGCAGGGGGAAGACGGTCGAGGCGAGGTTCCTCGCCCACTGCGCGCTGACGACCGAGATTTCGCGACGCTTCGACCTTGACCCGGCCGTCGGTGTGGCGCTGTCGCACACCTTCGTACGCTGGGACGGCAAGGGGATCCCGCGCGGAGTCGCCGCGGAGGCCGTGCCGAGATCGGTCCAGCTGATGCAACTGGCCGACTACGTCGAGGTACACGGGCGGCTGCACGGCGTCGACGGGGCGATCGAGCTCGCCCGTACCCACGCTGGCAAGCAGTTCTCCCCCGACCTCGCGAAGGTGTTCCAGGCCGGGGCGCAGGAGATTCTTGCAGATCTCGACGGGGACATCTGGGACCGCGTCATCGAGGCCGAGCCCATGCCCAGGCCGCCACTGGACAACGAGGAGTTCGAGATCGCGATCGAGGTGATGGCCGACATCGCGGATCTGAAGTCACCGTGGTTCTCCGGGCACTCCCGTGGCGTTGCGGAACTCGCGGCAGGCGCGGTCAAAGCCGCCGGCATGCCGGACCAGGACGTCGCGAATACGCGGCGCGCCGGATATCTGCACGACCTCGGCCGTACCGGAATCTCCAACGCTGTCTGGGACAAGCAAGCCCCGCTGACCGAGAGCGAGCGCGAGCGGGTCCGGCTGCACACGTACTACACCGAGCGCATGCTCCGACGCCCTGCCGCGCTAGCCGGACTCGCCGCGATCGCCGCCGCCCACCACGAGCGCCTCGACGGTTCGGGCTACCACCGCGGCACCCGCGGCTCAGACGTCCCTTTGCTGGCACGGTATCTGGCCGTCGCCGATGCCTACCATGCGCTGCTCGAGGACCGCCCGCACCGGCCCGCCCGCGAGCCCAAGGCGGCGGCGAACGTGCTGCGCGCCGAGGTCCGCGACGGAAGGCTCGACGGCGCCGCGGTAGACGCCGTCCTCGGTACGTCGGGCCACCGCCGCACCGGCACCGTCGGCGCGCCCGCCGGTCTGACACCCCGCGAGGTGGAGGTACTCCTCCTGGTTGCGCGTGGCGCCTCGACTCGTCACGTTGCTCGGACCCTCAACATCACGCCGAAGACGGCGGGCAACCACATCGAACGGATCTACGCCAAGACAGGTGCCTCCAGTCGTGCGACAGCGACACTCTTCGCACTTGAGCACGGCATGCTCTCGACGCTGGAGCCGGTCCAGGCCTGAGGTGTCCTGCCGGCCCGGCCTGAGGAGAACTCCTCATGACCGGCGCCGTATTCCTTCCTAACGTTGGTGACAGATCCGAACGGGTCGCCGATCAGGTAGGGAGGCAGAATGCCTGGAATGCCATAGCGTCTCGACGCTGGCGAGAACACGACCCGGTTCCCGAACGGCGGGGAGCGCCTCGTCAAGGTACTCGGCTCGCCGGTCAGTCCGAGCACGTTCGAACCCTGGCGGCCCTGGACGAATGACCTGCGCCCGATCCTCGGCGCGGACCACTGCCCGAGACTGCACGTACGGTATGCACTCTCGGGTCGGCTGCACGTGTCGCAGAGGAAGTTCCACATTGGACGTACCGGCCTGGGACCTGTTCGAGATCCCGCCGCGCACGACGCGTGGGTCGCCGGTGACGAGGCGGTCGCCCTGGCCGACTGGGGCCAGAGCGTGGCCGGAAATACGAAGCACGAGAAGGCGGAGACACCATGATCAAGAAAGTCGCCATCGCTGGTACGGCCGTCATGGCAGGTGCCGTCCTGGCGGTGGGCGCGCATACAGCGTTCGCGTCAGTGCCTCAGGTCCCCTTTACCGCGACCCTCGCCGGCAGCGTCGCGATGACGAGCCAGACGACAATCTCGTTCACCGGCTCCGGCACCGCCACGCATATGGGACGCGTTACCAACGCCGGGTCCATCGTCGTCACCGGATCGGACCCCAGCTGCCCCAACGCGATCGCGAACGTGAACACCGAGACACTCACGACCTTCGCTGGCGACACACTCACGATCGTCAGTCAAGACGTCGCCTGTCCAACCGGCCCCGGGACCGTCCACGGCACGGGCCAATGGTACGTGAGCGGTGGGACCGGCAGGTTCGCCGGCGCCACTGGGGTCGGTACCGCCGATGGTGGCGCGGACTTTAACGCGGGCACGTTCACCATGAACCTGACCGGCACGCTTGCCATCCACAGTGGGTGATGTTTGCGAAAGCAGCCAATAGCTCTCGCTCGTCAACTCGCTGAATCGTCGCGATGCGGCCCGCAGACTCCCGGGTGCCTGCGGGCCACTCGGCATGCTCGGCACAGCCATCGAGCCAGATGACGGGCGCTCGGCGGCATAGGCGACGAACTCGCGCGTCTTCCAGTGCAGTTGTGCCGGTCCGGATTCCGGACCGGCACAACTCCAGCCGAGCACCGGGAGCCGGGGCAGGGTTCACTCTCGAGGAGATCACGTCGTTGGCTTTGTCCTCCCAGCCAGTCGCCCAGACGAGGTCGCATCCAAGCGACAGCAGTCTCGGCCCGAGCGCCGGGTTGACCCGGCTCAACGGCACGGCGTCCAGACTCGGCCCAGCCACCAGGACCATGGCCGAATTTCGGCGCGCCCTCGGTGCCGTACGGGATGAGTACCCCGTCGACGTCCAGGAACAGCATCGGCTGCTGAGCACGGCCGGCCACGGCACCAGGATAGGACCAGCGCGGCCGGCGGCGGACATCCGCCACGACAACAACGCCCTCATCTGCCGCAACCGCGCGATCATGCCGAACGTGGACATGGAGCTCTCCGGAGGCCTACTCATTCGTGGAAGGCAGATGAATCAGCCCGGCATCTGTCGGGCGGAAGCCGCACGCGTCAAAGTAGAAGGGTCGAAGGTGGGCCTCGCAGTCGACGTGCAGCCACCCCCCGTCCGCCGCCCGCGCCTCACGTACGGCGAGTGCGACCACCGCTGTGCCGACTCCGCGGCGCTGCCGCGTGCCCCGAGTCTTTGTATCGAGCAAGAACGCGTGATCCCCACCGTCCCACGCCACGTTCACAAATCCGACCAGTGCACCAGATTCTTCACGAGCACTGACCCAGCCAAGGCTGTGGCGACTGACCTTGCTCCACCAGTCCTCGACGGCACGCCCGCCATGGGACAGCACGAGGTCGACCATCTCCTCGTCGGTGATCGGGTCGCGCCAACGGCAGATGATCGCTGCTTCCACAGCGCCAGCATCGCACTCTCATGCCGCGTGGTGGGCGCGGACAAAGAAAGCATCGACGGGGGGCCCGCACGCAGTGCGGCGGGGATCCGGGGCCGCGGCGCGCTCGCGTTGGAGAGCGGCCGACCGGGTATTCCAGTCGTGTCTTAGCCGCGTGTTGGTAGGTTCCTGCCGTGAAGGCTGCGGTGTTCGATAGGTACGGTCCGCCGGAGGTGGTGCGGGTCGTGGAGGTGCCCCGGCCCTCGGGCGGCGATCGGGACGTGCTCGTCTCCGTACACGCGACCTCCGTGAACCGGACGGACTGCGGGTTCCGGCGGGCCAAGCCGTTTCTGGCCCGGTTCCTGACGGGTCTGCGCCGGCCAAGGATACAGATCCTGGGCACCGAGTTCGCCGGCGTGGTCGAGGAGGTCGGCGGCCAGGTGACCGCCTTCAGGTCCGGGGACCGGGTGTTCGGGTTCAGTCCGCGCCGGTTCGGGGCGCACGCCGAGTACCTGGCCCTGCCCGAGGACGGTCCCATCGCAACAATGCCGGATGGTGCCAGCTTCGAACAGGCGGCGGCCGCCACCGAGGCGTCGCACTACGCCCGTACCTGCCTCCTCGGGGCCGACATCCGCGACGGGCAGGCGGTTCTGGTCTACGGGGCCACCGGCGCGATCGGGTCGGCGGCAGTGCAACTACTGAAAAGCATGCATGCGTACGTGACCGCGGTCTGTGCCACCCCGCACGTGGATCTGGTCCGGGGGCTGGGAGCGGACCGCGTCGTCGACTACCGGACCACCGACTTCACCCGGGACGAGCGCCGCTACCACGTGGTTTTCGACGCCGTGGGTAAGACGACATTCTGGCGATGCCGGCGGTTACTCGTACCCCGCGGCGTCTTCCTGTCCACCGATGTCGGCCCACTGTGGCAGAACGTCTTTCTGATCCCACTCACCGCGCTACTGCCGGGCCGCCGGGTCAAAATTCCCGTACGGCCGCAAAACCGGGACACGGTCCGGGCCATGCGGCAACTCCTCGAGTCCGGTGATTTCACCCCCGTCATCGACCGGGTCTATCCACTAGAGGAGATCGTCGACGCGTACCGCTACGTCGACGCCGGTCAGAAGGTCGGCAACGTCGTGATCCGAGTCCGCGCCTAGATCAGGCGGCCGCAGCGATGCCGGCCGGGGGAGTCAGTCAGGCACTATCCTCAACTGCCGCGGACAGTGCGCGACGTTTCTGATCTTTGCCTACGATCTTCTTGTGGAACTAGCCGCGCTCCGGGCTCGCGAGTAGTACTGCCACGACCAACGTGGCGCCGGGTTCGCGGCGGCCGTATCCATGGGTCGTTCTCGCTGACGTACCTCGAGAAGCCGCTGTGAATGAGACGCCACGGTCCGGGTCCCTGGGGTCGGGCTGTTACTCGATTTGCGCGAGGTGGCGTTCGAGGGTGCCGTCGGTCAGGTAACGCGCGATCTCAGGCTGATCATCGACGTCAGGTCGACGCTCTCGGAGGAACGCCAGCAGCTCCTTGGCCAATCGAGTAATTGCCGCCTTCACGCTTTCTCCTGGCGCCGGGGTGAGGCCAAGGCTAACGACGAGATCGTCCGCGAAGTTGGACGATGCGATGGTGAGGCTGATAGCGGCATCCAGCGCGTCACGGCGATCGCTTACGATCCGTGGCTCGTTAATGGGGATCAAGAGTGTTGGTGCGAGCGCTGCGGCGGCTTGAGCGAACCAACACAAGCCCAGTTGGTCGCCGTCGCTGGCCGCTCGTTTGGCCTTTATCACGAGGTCGAGGAAGTCCTCGACCTCCGGCGCGGCGGCCGGATGCCGCAGCGACGGATCGTCACCCAGCCGTGTCCGGGTCCGTGCATCCGTACGAAGATAGACGGCGGCATTGATCGCCGGGAAGCCGAATGACCAACGCGCCGGCGTTGTCATCCTGGCCAGCCACGCATCGGCCGTCGTGGCCGCGGCAGACACGTGAAGCGGCGCCGCCTCGGCCCGGGCAACGAACCAAGCGCGGTACGCCACTCGGGGTGACGGCGTGATCGTTGTCAAATCAAGGTCACTGGTCACTGACGCCGTCCCCTTCGCGTAGCTGCCGGTGAGTAGCACAGCCGTCGCGTCGGGCTCCAGCGCGCAGAGTTGGGCAACGGCGCCCTCGATCAAGGTGCCGTCCAATCCGTCAACATGTCGATGAACGTGCTGCACCCACCGACCCTACGCTTGCACGACTTTGCCGCGAGTCGGACGTTTACTTACAGGCTGAGCAGACGGCGAAGACCGTGGTCGACCTTGGCGGCAAGCGTTGAGCTGATCTGCCCGTGGCGGTGTCCGAGAGCGCCCGGATCGGCGAAGCGGATCCTGGACAGGTCAATGGTTCCGCCGCCGGCGAGGTCGGCGGGCAGTGGGAGCAAGATTCCCGGGACGTCGCCGTCGGCGCGGCTGTGGATGAGCACGATGACCGGATAGGTGCGGGTGTAGGCGTTCGCGCTGACCACCAAGATGCGGATGCAGCGACTGCCCAGCGTGTAGTCGACGACGTCGCCGCGCTTCGGGCCGCCCGGCTGAGCTACCACGCGGCGTTGAAGTCTGCGAAGACGGCGGCGTCCTCGCCGCTCAGCGATGCGTGCCAGGCGGTAGCCGCGGCGATCGCGCGCCGATCGAGGTATTCGCGGACCGCCTCAGCGACCAGCGCGGATCGGTTGTTACCGGCGACCGCGGCGTTGAGCTCCGCGCCGAGCTCGTCGTCGAGAGTGATGGAGATGCTGACAGTCACATCGACGACACTACCAGCAACACGATGATCAACACGATCACTTGTCACATCGGCGTGTCGTGGAGGCGAGACAGGGCTCGCCGATCTCTTGATCAACGTGCTCAACTGCCGCATGGGGCAAATCTTCACTCCGACTTCGGGCTCAGTCGTCACGCCGATGTCGCGCGTCCCAATTGTGGGTGTTGGTCGGCCTGGTTGTCGTGGCCATTCTACTCGTATGGGGGTTGGCGAAGCTGGCTCAGGCGCCGGCTACCCTCCGGGCGACCAGGTCGCGGTCGGCGCCCAACCCGTCGGCCGGGCCGTCTGAGTCTATCGATGTCAACCGCGAGACGCTCTGCGCGTCCGGCCAGGGCAGCTACAGCCTGCAAAACCACAGCAGCCACATGTACCTACACGAAGATGACCGGCCACGAGTCGGAGCAGGGCCGTTGCCGATGCTCATGTAGAAGCTCGTCAAGCAGTCACAGGCCGCTGAGCGCTGCGTTATCATCGTCCATCCGAGCGCCGAGCACCCGACCATCTGCATGACCGTGCATGGAACCGTGGCGGAGGGCAGCGACGTCTGGGAGAACTGTGGCCCGCCCACAATGCAACAGTGGACGATCGAATCACATTGGAAAAGTGGTACGCCGAATAGTGGGAGCACATACATCCCACCCAAAGCGAACTGCTCTGTCTCCA
This sequence comes from uncultured Actinomycetota bacterium, assembly GCA_963753485.1. Lineage (GTDB taxonomy): Bacteria > Actinomycetota > Actinomycetes > Mycobacteriales > Micromonosporaceae > CAWDLX01. The sequence continues at coordinate 189,457 of CAVWCL010000005.1, forward strand.
ACCATCCGCCACCGACGACATTGGGGCACCGCTCGCCCTGCAGCAATGCGGCGATGGCTGGCTTCAACAATGGAAATTTGTGGATTAGTAACGCAGCCGCACTCGTGACCTTTACCGGCTCTTCAACAATGAGAGGAGTCCAGGTACGTCGCACGGGGTCATCGCTCAGGCCGACGCAGGCGAGCCAACACTGCCGAGGCCGGCTCCGTCCCTGGGGGTTGAACCAGGAAAGCGGGTAGCTCGGCAACGTCACCGGTGGCGACGTCGACGTCTCCGCCAGCGCGCAGCCGTCCCAGACGGCAACCGTCCCAGCGGGCCGCGGTCGGGGCAATGGCGTCAGCAGCGCGACCGGGTGGCCTCGGTCGGTAAAGAGCCGTAATTTCACTGATGCCCGACCAGTCGACGGCTGGCTAGCCTTCACGCACCGATCGAAGCGCGCGGGAGTGAAGGGACAAGTCATGCCAATCTACGGCGCATCCGCGCGGTGGACGCTGTTCATCGTTGCCGTACTAACCGGAGCGGTCGTGACCGGCTGTGCCAAGAGCAGCCCCGGCGCAACCTCGACACCCCAAGCGAACGGCTCCACGGTGGCCTCCTCGACGACCGTACCGCCCCTTCCATCGGGCAACGCTACCGGCTACTGCGCCCTCGCCGAGGCGATCTCCACCCAGTCCGGAGTGATGGTCAACAAGCACTTCATCCCGCTGTCGAAGGAAACGCTCGACATGTTCAAATCCGTGGTCACCCTCTCCCTGGCCGCGAAGGACCAAATGCAGGCCGCGCTGCCAAACAACCTCCAGCCTGATTTCCAGGTGGTGATTGACTACTTCCAGGCGCTAAAGGACAGTAACTACTCCGCGCCCCCACCAGCTGGATTCGTCGCTGCCAACAAGACCATGAACGAGTACGGAGAAACCGCTTGCGGGTTCGTCTTTGACAAGTAGGCACGGTCGCACCCCGGCGGGACACATATCGCGATCACGGCGAACCAGTCATCCAGCGCGGTGCCGAACACCGGTCGCAGCATCACTCGACCGCGGCTTCTAGCAACACGCTCAGACTGTCCGGGGAACGATCGGGACCGCCTCGGGCAGACCCGCGACCTGCGCGAACGCCACCTCATGTTTCGGACCGCCCCTACCGTCCCCGCGATCGGCGGCCTAGCGTGGACACAGGGCCGCTCGCGCCAGGGGTTGCGGTGGGCCGTGGTGCAAGAAACCATGATCAGCCGCTGCGAACAGTTCGTACCGGCCGCGACCGCGCGGCCAGTCGCTGAATGCTGCTTCAGCTATTGCTATCCGCGGATGACGTCGTCAACCGTGGCAGCGGTAAGGGCGCGGCGCAGCCAAATGTCGAGCTGAGTCAGGTCCGTGCAAGCGAGGACCTGCTCGCGGACCGCGGCCGGCACCGCCACGCCACGCGCGTCAAGCACGGTCAGCACCGCACGTCCCTCACCTCGGGCCTCACCTCGGGCCTCACCTCGGGCTTCACCGAGCTGTTCGTGCTGGGCCGCGAGCCCGCGCAGCAGTTCGCTGTGGTACTGCTCGACGGTGGTGGACATGAACGCCTCCCAGCGAACCCGGGCTGGTCCGGGCAACCCGGACAGCACAACGTCATAATACAAGATCGCCTTTCGCGGGCCGAGCGAACGCAGCGCCTCAGCCAACGCCGGAAACATGCCGTCCAGCTCGGCCCGCCCACCGTGACAGATCGCCGAGAGCACCGCCAGCGCCGGGTTGGCCCGAGCCGACTCCACCTCCACCACGAGCGGCACATCCTCCGGGGTGAAGATCAACGGCCGCAGCGTCAGGCTCAACCCGTCCAGCTCCATCAGGCCGCGATACCACCCAGCCAGTCCAGGATCCGGGCAGAACACAACCAGGGCAGCGGTCACGTTCAGCTCCGCCTCGAGCTGTGCCACATACAGCTTCCAGGTGCGTCGCTTGCCGAGGTCCTTGCTTCGCTGTACCTCCAGTACCACCGCCAGCAGCGGCTGGTCGAACGGATCGCAGAACAGCAGCATGCCGTCGGCGTGAAAGGTGCGTGGTACCAGGACCCTCACGTCGGTGGCCTGCGCGCGGGCGTGATGGTAGTCGGGGACCTTGACGTCGAAAACGTTCGTCAACAGCCAAGCCACCACGTCCGGGTCCAGCCTGGCCAACGCGATCGGGGATTCATGCTCACCGCTGGGCATGCCGGCACCGTAAGAGCTGGGTCTGACAGCACCCACAGCCAAGACGATCGGCGAAGTCCACTCACGTCCGTCCATAGGTGGCACCGTTCGATCGCCGCAGGCTGCTGGAAACGTTGGCGAACGTAGATCTGAAGACAGCGCCACCCACGTCGGGGCTGACGGCCCGGCGACCGCGGGCCGGCCGCGCCGGCGGCCTGGCGACCGTGGGCGCGCCCTACCGTCTGGGCGATCGGCGGCCTACCGTGGACACAGGGCCGCTCGCGCCAGGGGTTGAGGTGGGCCGTGGTGCAGGGTGTGCTGGAGGCCGAGCCCCTGATCGACCTGGGGGAGCTCGGCGGCGAGCTCGATGAGGTGTGGGCCGTGCCGGCCGGCGGCGCGCTGCGTTCGCGGCCCCGAGTGTTGGTTGCGCTGCTCGTCGGCTGCCTGGTCGGGCTGACCGCGGCCAGTGCCGCGCCGCCGGACCGGACACATCCACTGTGGACCATCCAGTCGGGCGAGGGCACCAGCGTGCTCGCCAGCGGTGACGTGGTCTACCTGGTGGAGCACGACACTCCGGCCGCGCTCACCGCGATTGACGCCAGCACGTCGCGCCCCTGGTGGCGCCTCGCGCTGCGCAGCGCACCGTTGGCGGTGATGGATCTGGGCGCCGGGTTCGACGCGGTGGTCCTGCGCGCCGCGCCGACGCCGGCCGACTCCGGCATCGGCATCGGCGGCAACGGCGCGGCCGGCAGTGCCAGTGGGCCGGTGGCCGGGTCCGGGCCGGACGAGACCTGGCTGGTGGTGCGCGGCTCCGGCCGGGTGCTCGCCCGGGTGGCCGGCGATCCAGTACGCCGCTTCGGCGCCCTGGTGCTGCTGGACGTGCACGGTCGGACCTGCGCCGAGTGTGGCGAGGTCGACGCCGTCGACCTGGCGACCGGCCAGATCGCGTGGCGCCTTCTGATGGGCCAGGGTGGGCGGTTGCTCGCCCACGGCGAAGCGACGGGTGGACTGTTCGCGACCGCGAGCGCCGATGGTTCGATCAGCCTGCACACCGTGGCCACCGCCGCGGAGCTGACCACCGTGGCGGGGACGGTGACCTCCGGCGGCGGAATCCGGCTCAGCGCCAGCGCCGCCGGCGTGCTCGTGGTCGGCCGGGCCGATGTCGAGCACACCGCCCTGACCGGCTACCGGGTGGACACCCTGGACCGGCTGTGGACCCTCGACCTGCCCCGCGACCCGGGCCCACGCCAGCCCGAGGCGGCGTTGGTCGGTCTGCGCCCATGTGGCGACCTGATCTGCGTCGCCGATGGCGGCGGCACCGCCGTGGTCGACGCGGGTACCGGGCGGCTGCGCTTCCGCACCCCGCTGACCGCGCTGACCCGGGTCGGCACCGGCGCGCTGCTCGCCGAGCCGTACCTGGGCCACCTGGACGCGTCGGGTCGGTTCGCCCGCGACATTGCCGCCCTCGACCCGCACACCGGGCGGGTGGTCGCCACGGTCGCCAACGCCGACCTGGTCGACGCCGGATCGCCGGGCAACGAACCGGGTGCCACCGTCTCCGCCGCGCAGGCGGTACTACGCCGGGTGACCGACCGGCAGACTGATTTCACCGTGTTCGCCGGCGACGGCCGGGCGACCCAGCTGTTCACCGTGGCCCGCGACGACCTGATCTGTGCCCGCGGCGGTGCGGTGCTCGCCTGCGTCGACGACGCCGGCGCGGTGCGGGCCTGGCGGGTGCCCGGCTGACCGGCAGCCCGGGCCGGGTGCTGGCTTCGCGGCCGGGCCAAGCGGCGGCTAGCGTGTGCGGCGAACGCCTTGACCGGAGGAGGCAGACCGATGCGCGTCCTGGTGGTGGAGGACGAGCGTAGCCTCGCCGACGCGATCGCCCGCGGCCTGCGTCGCGAGGGCCTTGCGGTCGACATCGCCTACGACGGTGCGCAGGGTCACGAGATGGCCCTGGTGACCCGCTACGACGTGGTGGTGCTCGACCGCGACCTGCCCGGGGTGCACGGCGACCGCATCTGCGCCGACCTCGTCGCCTCCGGCGCGCTGACCCGGGTCATCATGCTCACCGCCAGCGGCACGGTGGCCGACCGGGTCGAGGGGCTCAAGCTGGGCGCCGATGACTACCTGCCCAAGCCGTTCGCCTTCGAGGAGCTGGTGGCCCGGGTGCGGGCCCTCGGCCGGCGAGCCACGCCGGCGGCGCCGCCGGTGCTCGTCGCCGCCGACATCGTGCTCGATCAGGCCCAGCGCACGGTCACCCGCGCCGGCGAGCCGCTCGACCTGACCCGCAAGGAGTTCGGTCTGCTCGAGGAGCTGCTCAAGGCGCGCGGTGGCGTGGTCTCCAGTGAGGAGTTGCTGGAGCGGGTGTGGGACGCCAACACCGATCCCTTCACGACCACGGTACGGGTGACCATGATGACGCTGCGGCGGAAGTTGGGCGATCCCCCGATCATCGAGACCGTGGTCGGCGTCGGCTACCGGGTGCCGGCGGCCGGCGGGAACGGCCGGCCGTCGTGACCGCCGACGTGCTTTCCTCCGCGGAGGCGGCGTCGTGACCGCCGACGTGCTTTCCTCCGCGGAGGCGGCGTCGTGACCGCCGACGTGCTTTCCTCCGCGGAGGCGGCGTTATGACCGTCTACGACGCCCGTACCGAGGGCCGGTGGTGGCGGCGGCAGGTGCGGCCCACCCTGCGGTTGCGGCTCACCCTCCTCAACGGCGCGCTGCTCGTCGGCGGGGCCCTGCTGCTGGTGTTGCTGACCTGGGTCCTGGTCGGCAACGCGCTGGACGCCGCGGTCGAGCCCGGCGCCCAGGTGGTCCGCGCCGACGGCTCCCGGGTCGCGGCCACGCAGTGGCAGCAGGAGCTGACCTCGTCGGTACGCCGGCACCTGCTCCTCGACGGTCTGCTGGCGGTGCTGGCGGTCAGCGCGATCGGGGTGGCCGGCGCGTACATGGTCGCCGGTCGGGCGCTGCGGCCGCTGCAGCAGGTGACCACGACCGCGCGCCACCTCTCCGGCGAGACGCTGGAGCAGCGGATCCGCTACGTCGGCGCCGACGACGAGGTGGCCGAGTTGGCCGCCACCTTCGACGCGATGCTGGACCGCATCAACACCGCCTTCGAAACCCAGAAACGCTTCGTCGCCAACGCCTCGCACGAGCTGCGTACGCCGCTGGCGGTGATGCGAACCGAGATCGACGTGACCCTGGCCGACCCGGAGGCGGACATCGCCGAGTACCGGCGGATGGCCAAGGTGGTGCGCGACGGGTCGGAACGGGCCAACGCGCTGGTCGACGCGCTGCTCGTGCTGGCGCGCAGCGAGGCCCAGGCCGGGCGCCGGCTCTCCCGCAAGATGCCGGCTGATCTGTGCACCGGGGTGGCGGCGGCCATCTCGGCGATGCGGCGCGAGGCCGACCGGATCAGCCTCACCATCGTCACCGAGCTCGAACCGGCCCCGGTGGTCGGGGATCCCGGCCTGTTGGACCGGCTGGCCGGCAACCTCATCGAGAACGCGGTCCGCTACAACCATCTGCACGGTCGCCTCGAGGTGCGCACCGGCGCCGATGACACGCACGCGTGGTTGGTGGTGCGCAACACCGGCTTCGAGGTGGACCCGGTGGACGTCCCCGGGCTCTTCGAGCCGTTCCGGCGCGGTGGCTGGGAACGGACCGGGGGCCGCGGCTCCGGGTTGGGGCTGTCCATCGTGCGGGCGGTCGCCGAGGCGCACGGCGGCACCGTGGGTGCCATCGCCAACGCCGAGGGCGGCGGCCTGGAGGTCACGGTCACCCTGCCGGCCGCCGCGACCACCCCGGTCGTGGCCGCCTCCGCAGCCGTGCCGCCCCGGATCGCGGACTGACCCACGGCTCAGGGCAGCGACGCGACCCCGGCCGGCAGGAAACGGTGTCCGGTGACCCGCTCCGCGATGCCGCAACGATCCAGGTACGGCGTGATCCCGCCGAGGTGGAACGGCCAGCCGGCCCCGAGGAGCAGGCACAGGTCGATGTCCTGAGCCTGCGCGACCACTGCCTCGTCGAGCATGATCCGGATCTCCTCAGCCAGCGCCGCCAGCGCCCGGTCGCGTACCGCATTCGCGTCCAACGGCGCCGAACCGAGTTCCAGTTGCTCGGCCAGGGCCGGGTTGAGCTCGCCATCGACCAGGATCGGCAGCCCGGACTCGGCGATGCGCCGCATGTTCTGGCTCACCGCGAACCGGTCGGGGAAGGCCTCGTGCAGCACGCTGCCGACGTGGTAGGCGACCGCTGGGCCGACGAGCTGCAGGAGCGCAAGCGGGCGCATCGGCAGGCCGAGCTGGTCGAGGCTGGTGTCCGCGACCGCGGGCGCGGTGCCGGCGTCGACGGCGGCGAAGATCTCGCCGAGGAACCGGGTGAGCACCCGGTTCACCACGAAGGCCGGCGCATCCTTGACCAGCACGCAGGACTTGCGCAGCGCCCGGCCGACGGCGAACGCGGTGGCCAGGGTGGCGTCGTCGGTCAACTCCGCCCGGACCACCTCCAGCAGCGGCATCAGCGCCACCGGGTTGAAGAAGTGCAGGCCGACCAGGCGTTGCGGGTGGTCCAGGTCGGCCCCCATCGCGGCCACCGAGAGCGAGGAGGTGTTGGTCGCCAGCACACACTGCGCAGTGACCACCTTCTCCACCTCGGCCCAGACCTGCTTCTTCACCGCCAGCTCTTCGAAGACCGCCTCGATCACGAGGTCGGCGTCGGCGAAGGCGGCCTTCTCCACGCTGCCGGAGACCAGGGCGGTGAGCTTCGCCGCCTTGCCGGCGTCGAGGCGGCCCTTGGCGACCAGCTTCGCCACCTCGGTGTGCACATAGGACACACCCTGGTCCACCCGGGCCTGGTCGAGGTCGGTGAGGACCACCGGAACCTCCAGCCGCCGCACCGTGAGCAGGGCGAGCTGGCTGGCCATCAGGCCGGCGCCGACGATGCCCACCTTGGTCACCGGCCGGGCCAGGTTCCGGTCCGGGGCGCCGGCGGGGCGCTTGGCCCGCCGCTGCACCAGGTCGAACGCGTAGAGACCGCTGCGCAGCTCCTCGCTCATGACCAGGTCGCCCAGGGCCGTGTCCTCGGCCGCGGTTCCTTCGGCGAAGGGCGCGGTGCGGGCCAGCGTCAGCAGCTCCAGGGCCCGGTACGGTGCCGGCGCCGCCCGGTGCAGGCGCTCGTCGAGCTGGCCGCGGGCGTAGTCGATGACCATGTCCCAGACCTCACCGGCGTCGACCGGACGGCGGTTCACCCTCGTCTCACTGCGAACCACCGAGGCCGCCCAGGCCAGCGAACGCTCCAGGAAGTCCGCCGGCTCCAGGAGCTGGTCGGCGATGCCCAGCCCGTGCGCCTGCTCCGCCCGGAGCATCCGGTTCTGCTGCAGCGGGTTGGCGATGATGACCTGGGCGGCGTCGGCGATCCCGATCAGATGGGGCAGCAGCTGGGTCCCACCCCACGCCGGCACCAGGCCGAGGGACACCTCGGGCAGGCCGATCGCGGTCACCGTGCTCGACAGGGTGCGGTACTGGCAATGCAGCGCGAGTTCCAGCCCGCCGCCGAGGACGGCGCCGTTGAGGAACGCGAAGGTGGGCACCGGCGAGTCCTTCAGCGCGGCGAAGACCCGGTGCCCGTACCGGCCGATCTCGATCGCCTGGTCGCGGCTGCGGATGAGCGGTAGGCCGGTCACGTCGGCGCCGACGCAGAAGATGTAGGGCTTGCCGGTGATCGCGATCAGGGCGGGCTCGGCGGCCTGGGCCGCCTCGATCGCGGCGGCGAGACTGGCCAGGCCGGCCGGGCCGAGGGTGTTCGGCTTGGTGTGGTCCAGGCCGTTGTCGAGCGTGATGAGGGCGGCCGGGCGGTCCAGTCCCGGCACCGCCACCGGGCGCAGCAGGGCCTTGGTCACCACCTCGTCGGGAAACTGCGGTGCGCTCACGGCTGCCTCCAATGCGGGTTCTCCCAGATGACGGTGGCGCCCATGCCGATGCCGACACACATCGCGGTGAGGCCGTAGCGCACCGATGGCCGCTCGGCGAACTCCCGCGCCAGCTGGGTCATCAGCCGCACCCCGGAGGAGGCCAGCGGATGCCCGACCGCGATCGCGCCGCCCCACGGGTTCACCCGGGGGTCGTCGTCGGCGATCCCGAAGTGGTCGAGGAACGCGAGCACCTGCACGGCGAACGCCTCGTTCAGCTCGAACAGACCGATGTCCGCAATGGACAGACCGGCGCGGCGCAGCGCCTTCTCGGTGGCCGGGATCGGGCCGACGCCCATGACCTCGGGTTCGACGCCGGCGAACGCGTAGGTGACCAGCCGCATGGCCACCGGCAGCCCCAGTTCGGATGCGGCGTCGGCGCTGGCGAGCAGGCAGGCGGTCGCCCCGTCGTTGAGGCCGGCGGCGTTGCCCGCGGTCACCTTGCCGTGTGGTCGAAACGGTGTCTTGAGCGTGGCCAGCTGGGCCATCGAGGTGTCCCGCGGGGCCTCGTCGGTGCTGGCCAGTCCCCACCCGGCGGCCGGATCGCGGATGGCGACGGTGACCAGGTCCGGCTGGAGCTTGCCGTCGGCGTACGCCTTCGCGGTGCGCTCCTGCGAAGCCAGAGCGAACCGGTCGGCCCGCTCCTTGCTGATCGCGGGCAGGCGGTCGTGCAGGTTCTCCGCGGTCGCGCCCATGACCAGAGCGGACGGGTCGACCAGGTGCTCGGCCAGGATCCGTGGGTTGGGGTCCACCCCCTCACCCATCGGGTGGCGACCCATGTGCTCGACACCGCCGGCGATGGCGACGTCGTAGGCGCCGAACGCGATCCCGGAGGCGAGGGTGGTCACCGCGGTGGTGGCGCCGGCGCACATCCGGTCGACGGCGAAGCCCGGCACGCTCTTGGGCAGCCCGGCCAGCAACGCCGCCGTCCGCCCGATGGTCAGCCCCTGGTCGCCGATCTGGGTGGTGGCCGCGATCGCGACCTCGTCGACCCGGTCGGGCGGCAGCGACGGGTTGCGGCGTAACAGTTCCCGGATGCACCGGATCACCAGGTCGTCGGCCCGGGTGTTGGCATAGAGGCTGTTCGCCTTCCCGAACGGGGTCCGCACCCCGTCGCAGAAGACGACCTCGCGCACGGTCCGGGGGGCATGGTCTGCGGGCACTGCCGCCTCCTCGCGCTCAGCAACGTCGAGTCGATGCTACTCGTGGGTAACCAACCGGGCGGGCGGGGGCCAGGTGTCGCCGGCCACAGACCAGGATCGGCTAGGTTCGTCGTGGGAGAGAGGCGAGCGCGTGAAAGTCCTCATCGCCGGCGGCGCCGGGTTCATCGGCAGCACGGTCGCCTCCGCCTGTCTGGACGCCGGGATCGAGCCGGTGCTCCTGGACAGCCTCGCCACCGGCCGGGCTGAGTTCACTGCCGGCCGGGTCTTCTACCACGGCGACATCGCCGACGGCCCCCTGATCGACAAGATATTCGCGGAGCATCCGCAGCTCGCCGCCGTGGTGCACACCGCGGCCGCGATTGTGGTGCCGGAGTCGGTGGCCCAACCGCTGCGCTACTACCGGGAGAACGTGGCGAAGTCGGTCGACTTCGTCGAGCACGTGGTGCGCAACGGCTGCCAGCGCTACCTGTTCAGCTCGTCGGCCGCCATCTACGCCCCCGGCGCCGACTTCACCGTCGACGAGTCGTCGCCGCTCGCGCCGGCCAGCCCGTACGCGCGGACCAAGGCGGTCATGGAGGGCGTGCTCGCCGACTGCACCGTGGCGTACGACCTGCGGGTGCTCTCGCTGCGCTACTTCAACCCGATCGGGGCCGACCCGACGCTGCGCAGCGGTCTGCAGGTCCGCGAGCCCACGCACCTGCTCGGCCGACTGGTGAGCGCGGCTGAGAGCGGGGAGGAGTTCGTGCTCACCGGGGTCGACTGGCCGACCCGCGACGGATCGGCGATCCGGGACTTCATCCACGTCTGGGACCTGGCCGGCGCGCACGTCTCGGCGCTGCAGCGATTCGACGAGCTGCTGGCACCGGGCGGGCCCCGCCGGTACGAGGTGATCAACCTTGGCACCGGTAGCGGGACCACGGTCCGCGAGTTCGTGGCCGCGTTCCGCCGGGTCTGCCCGACGCCGATCCGGGTCCGGGAGGCGCCCCCCCGCCCGGGCGATGTGGTCGGCTCCTATACCCGCATCGAGCGGGCCCGCGCGCTGCTCGGGTTCCAGCCCCGGTTCACCGTCGACGACGGCATCCGCGACTCACTGCGATGGGCCGCCCTGCGGGACCAGCGCCTCGGCGGCTGACGCCGGCGCCGGGTCGCGCAGCGCGGCGGCGAGATCGGTGGCCAGCAGACCGACCTGCCACGCCCGCACGCCGGTGTCGGCCAGCGCCGCGGCCACCGACTGGGGGGTTGGTGGCTCGGGCGGCGTCCAGGCGAGTCGGCGAACCGAGTCCGGAGCGACCAGGTTCTCCGGCGGCAGGCTGTGCTCACCGGCGAGCTGGGTCACCACCTCCCGGCAGCGGGCCAGCCGGGCCGCGGCAACCGGATCGCGCTCGGCCCACCGGTGCGGCGGCGGTGGACCGTCCAGGCTGGGTGGTTGCGGCAGCTCGGCGTCGGCCAGCCCGCGCGCCTGGGCGAGCGCGTCCAGCCACACCTGCGCCAGCCGGCGCACCGAGCGACCGCCGAAGCCGGGCAGGGTCAACAGCGCCCGCTCGTCCTGAGGATCGCCGGTGGCGGCGGCGATGATCGCGGCGTCGGGCAGAACCCGCCCCGGTGCCGCGTCCCGCCGGACCGCCACCCGGTCGCGGGCGTACCAGAGCGCCCGGACCCGCGCCAGCGCCCGGGCGCCGCGAACCTTGTGGATGCCGGAGGTGCGCCGCCAGGGATCGGGTCGGGGCGGCGGCGTCCGCCCGGCCGAAGCGACCAGGGCGGCGAACTCCTGCCGGGCCCATTCGAGCTTTCCCTGGGTGACGAGCTCCTCCTCGAGCTGGTCACGCAGCCCGATCAACAGCTCCACGTCGAGGGCGGCGTAGCTCAGCCACGATGACGGCAGCGGGCGGCTCGACCAGTCGGCCGCGGAGTGATGCTTCTCGAGCGCGAAGCCGAGCAGGTTCTCGGTCAGCGCGGCCAACCCCACCCGCTCGAAGTTAGCCAGCCGCGCGGCCAGCTCGGTGTCGAAGAGGCGGGTCGGGCGCAGGCCGATCTCGGCCAGGCACGGCAGGTCCTGGCTCGCTGCGTGCAGCACCCACTCCGCATCCGCGATCGAGCGGGCGATCTCGCTGAGATCCTTGAACGGCAACGGATCGATGAGGATGGTGCCGGTGCCCTCGCGGCGCACCTGCACCAGGTAGGCCCGATGAGTGTAGCGGTAGCCCGACGCCCGTTCGGCGTCGACCGCGACCGGACCGGTGCCGGCGGCGAGCCGCCGCGCGGCCCGGGTCAACTCCTGGTTGGTGACGATGGGCACGGGCGTACCGTCGCGCGGCGCTCGAAGGACGACGGCCGAGCTGGGGGCGGCGTCTGGTCCGTCGGTCACCACCCAACCGTACGGTCACCGGCCGGCGCCTCGACGGCCGGCCCGGCGGCCGGCACGAGCCCGCGGGGCCGCGGGGCCGCGACGGTCAGCGGCCGGCGAGGCCGAAGTGGTCGCGCAGCGACACCACGCCCGGTGGTGGCAGCCCGGCGGTCGAGGCGAGCAGTGCGCACCACGCGTCGAGATGGGTTGCGGTGTCGCGGTCGACCGGCGTCCACGATGCCCGGATCTCGATGTCGGCCGAGGTCGGCTGCCCGGAGAGGTCGCCGAACCGAGTGGAGAGCGTCTGGGTGACGGTGCCGGCCGCCGCCTTGTGCCGCGCGCCACAGTGGTCCAGCGCGTCGGTGAGCCAGCTCCAGCCCACCTCGGGCAGGAACGGATCGGCCGCCATCTCGGCGTCGATCTCGGCGGTGACGTAGGTGACGAGGCGTAGTGTCCCCTCCCACGCTTCGTGGCCGGCCGGGTCGTGCAGAAGGATGAGCCGGCCGTCGGCGACCTCATCGCCCTCGCGCAGCACCGTTGCGGTCAGCGCAAAGGAGTACGGGGCCAGCCGTCGCGGCGCCGCCACCTCGGTCAGTGCGATCTCCGGGCGGGGGTGGGCCGATCGAAGGCCACGTACGGCCTCAGCGAAGATCGCGGGCACGGCGGTCGGGGTCGCCACGGCCTGAGCGTATGGCGCCGCCGGTGACCGCGGGAACATGGCACGCCGGCTGGAGGGGCGCAGTACCCGGCGGGGTTGCTCCGACCACGGACGTGTGTCCGGAATTGTCCGGCATCGGCACAGCTGACCGGCCGCACTCCCCGTCGGCGGCGTGACACCATGAGTCTGGATGAGCACCGATGTTCCCGTCCTGATCCGGGCCTGCCGCCGCCAAAGCGTCCCGTACCCGCCCGTGTGGTTCATGCGCCAGGCCGGCCGGTCGTTGCCCGAGTACCGCAGCGCCCGTGCCCGGGCCGGCCTGCCGATGCTGGCCGCCTGCCACCGCCCCGAGCTGGTCTGCGAGCTCACCCTGCAGCCGGTACGCCGCCACGGGGTGGACGCCGCCATCCTGTTCTCCGACATCGTGGTGCCGCTGGCCGCCGCCGGCGTCGACGTGGAGATCGTCGCCGGAGTCGGACCGGTGATCGCCAAGCCGGTGGCGAGCCTGGCCGACGTGGCCGCGATCGGCCCACTCGCCGCCGAGTCGGTGGCGACGGTGGCCGACGCGATCGCGTTGCTGACGCCGGAGCTGGGCGCCACGCCGCTGATCGGCTTCGCCGGTGCACCGTTCACCCTCGCCTCCTACCTCATCGAGGGCGGCCCGTCGCGCACCTACGTGAAGACGAAGGCACTCATGTACGGGGCGCCCGACATCTGGCACGCACTGTGCCAACGACTGGCCCAGATCACGCTGGAGTTCCTCCGGGTGCAGATCCGCGCCGGCGCCGGCGTTGTCCAGCTCTTCGACTCCTGGGCCGGCGCGCTGTCGGAGGCCGACTACCGCCGCTATGTGCTGCCGCACTCGGCCGCCGTGCTGGGGCCGTTGGGTACGCAGTTCCCCGCGGTACCCCGCATCCACTTCGGGGTCGGCACCGGCGAGCTGCTCGGGGCCATCGGCGAGGCCGGCGCCGACGTGGTCGGGGTGGACTGGCGGACCCCGCTCGACGTGGCCTCGGCCCGGCTCGGTTCCCCCTTCGCCGTGCAGGGCAACCTCGACCCGGTGATCCTGTTCGCCCCGTGGCCGGTGGTGGCGGCCGAGGTCGGTCGCGTGGTTCGCGACGGCGCGGCCGCGCCCGGCCACGTGTTCAACCTCGGCCACGGGGTGTTACCTGAGACCGATCCCGACGTCCTCACCCGCATCGTCGACCTGGTCCACACCAGTCCGCCGCCCCTTTCCCCGTCGATCTAGGGCGTATGCACATGGTTCGATCTCAAATCGTGTGCGCAAGCCCTAGATCGACGAGGAGTTGGGCCGGTTGCGGGCGCCGAGGCGTAGCGACTGCCATGATCCGTCGACGCTCCAGCCGCCGTCGACCGGCAGAGCCACTCCGTTGACGAAGCCGCTCCGGTCGCTGTCAGCGAGGAACGCCACCGCCTGCGCCACGTCGTCCGGCGTGGCGAAGCGCCCCATCGGCACGTGGTCGTTGATGTCCGCGTCCCCGTAGGCGCCCTCGCCCTGCGACGCGTCGTCCATCGGGGTCTTCACCCACCCCGGACACACGGCGTTGACCCGTACGCCACGCCCGCCCCACTCCACCGCCAGCGTCCGGGTGAGCCCGATCAGGCCATGCTTGCTCGCGTTGTACGCGGCCCGATCGGCGACGCCGAGCAGCCCGGCGACGGAGGCGATGTTCACGATGCTCCCGCTGCCCTGGGCGAGCATGCGGCGGCCGAACGCCTGGCACAGCAGGAAGGCGCCGGTCAGGTTGACCTCCACCACCTGGCGCCACCGCTGCGCCGGCGTCTGCTCGGCCGGGCTGATGAGCGCAATGCCGGCGTTGTTGACCAGCACGTCGGCGCGCCCGTAGGCGGTGTCGAGTTCGGCCGCGAAGCTCGCAACGTCGTTCTCGTCGGCGACGTCACCGGCGACGCGCAGGGCCTGGTCGAAGCCGGCCACCGGTTGCCGGTCCAGCAGGGCCAGGCGGAACCCGGCGCCGTCCAGGACCTCGGCGATGCGCCGCCCGATGCCCTGCGCAGCGCCGGTGACCACCGCGACCGGCCCGGGTATCGCTGCGTCCGTCACGGCTCCCACGGTACGGGCACCCGGCGCGACGCCGCGGCGACCGGCGGGGTTCGATGGTGGCGTGCGGATCGCCGTGGTGGGCGCGGGCGTGGCCGGAGTGGCGGCCGCGCTCCGCCTGCACGACCTGGTTCCGCAGGCACAGCTTGTGCTCGTTGACCAGGCGGACCGGGTGGGCGGCAAGGTATGCACGGGCGAGCTCGCCGGTGAAGCGGTCGAGGCGGGGGCCGAGACGTTCCTCGTCCGCGAGTACGGGGCGCCGTCGGCGGTCAGCCGGCTGGTCGAGCGGGTCGGCCTCGGACCCGACCTGGTGCATCCGGCGGCGGTGCCGGCGGCGATCGCGCTCGACGGCCAGCTGCACCTGGTACCGGCCGGCACCCTGCTCGGGGTGCCGTCGGATCTGTCCACCGTGGCGCCACTGGCCACTGTGGACGATCGTGACCGGGACGACGGGCAGCCGCTGCTCCAGCCAGGGCAGGACGTAAGTGTCGGCACCCTGGTCCGCGCCCGCCTCGGCGATGAGGTCGTCGACCGGCTGGTCGATCCGATGCTCGGTGGCGTTTACGCCGGGCGCGCCGACCGGCTCTCGCTCGCCACGACCATGCCGGGCCTGTTCGAGGCGGCGCAACATCATCCGACGTTGACCGGCGCGGTGCGGGCGGCGCTGGCGGCCGCACCGCGGCCACCGGGGGCGCCGGTCTTCGGCGGCGTGCGGGGCGGGCTCAGCCGACTGGTGGACGCGGCGGTCACGGCGAGCACGGCGAACGTGCGCCGGCGGGCCACTGTTCGCCGGCTGAGCAGTACCGGGGACGGATGGCGCCTCCTGGTGGGCTCGGCGGCCCACGCCGAGGAGCTGCGGGCCGACGCGGTGGTGCTCGCCGTCCCGGGTCGGCCGGCCGGGCGGCTGCTGGCGTGCGCCGACATCTCGGCGCTGGAGTACGCGAGTGTGGCGCTGGTCACCCTCGCGCTGGCGCCCGGCACGCCGCTGCCCGCACTCTCGGGTTTCCTGGTGCCGGCCACCGAAGGCTTCGCGGTGAAGGCGGCCACGTTCCTCACCGCCAAATGGCCGTGGATGGCCCGTCCGGGCGTGCCGGTCGTGCTCCGCGCGTCGGTCGGGCGCCAGGGCGACGAGGCGGTGCTCCGGCGCACCGATCCCGAGCTGGTCACCCTGGTCCGTGGTGAGCTGGCCACGCTGCTCGGGGCTGCTCTGCCGGCGCCGCTGGGGGCCCGGGTCACCCGGTGGGGCGGGGCGCTGCCGCAGTATCCGGTCGGCCACCAGGAGCGGATCGCCCGGGTGCGGGCGGGCCTGCCGCCCACACTCGCGCTGGCCGGGGCGGCCTACGACGGCGTGGGCATCGCCGCCTGCGTACGCTCGGGAGAGGCGGCCGCCGATTCGGTGCGGCTGAGCCTGGGAGAGTGACGGCCATGACTGAAACGAACGCCGCCCGGCTGCGCGAGTTGAACGCCACCATGCGGTACACGATGTGGTCGGTGTTCCGGGCCACGATCGAGGCGCCGGTGGTACAGCGTGAGAATGTCGCCGACGAGGTGGACTCGCTCGTCGAAGGGCTGGTCGCGAAGGACGTCGTGGTGCGCGGCACCTACGATGTCTCCGGCCTGCGGGCCGACGCCGATCTCATGGTGTGGTGGCACGCCCCGACCGCGGACGCCCTCCAGGACGCGTACGGGCGCCTGCGCCGCATCCGCGGGGCCACGCTGACCCCGGTCTGGTCGGCGATGGCGCTGCACCGCCCGGCCGAGTTCAACAAGAGCCACGTGCCGGCGTTCCTCGCCGGCGAGCCGCCGAAGGCGTATGTCTGCGTATATCCGTTCGTCCGCTCGTACGAGTGGTACCTGCTCCCCGACGAGGAGCGCCGCGAAATGCTCGCCGAGCACGGCCGGATGGCGCGGGCCTACCCGGACGTGCGGGCCAACACGGTCGCCTCGTTCGCACTCGGCGACTACGAGTGGATCCTGGCCTTCGAGGCGGACGAGCTGCACCGCATCGTGGACCTCATGCGCGACCTGCGGGCCTCGCGTGCCCGGCGGCACGTGCGCGAGGAAGTCCCCTTCTACACCGGGCGCCGCCGCCCCATCGCCGACATCCTCGCCTCGCTGCCGTAGCCCGCGCCACAACCTCCGTCGATCTAGGGCGTACGCACATGGTTTGATCTCTGAACGGGTGTCCAAGCCCAAGGTCGACAGGGGGAATCAGACAGTGGCCGGGCGGCGCATCGGCACGTGCCGGATGCCGTCCTCTTCGTACTCGGGCCCGCTCGGGCTGAAGCCGTACCGGGCGTAGAAGCCGACCAGGTAGCTCTGCGCGTCCAGCACGCAGGGCTGCCCGCCGACGAGGTTCAGGGCGGCGGCCACCAACCGGCCGGACAGGCCGCCGCCGCGCGCGCCGACCGCGGTGCAGACCCGGCCGATGCGGGACTCGCCACCCGGCTCGGCCAGGATCCGCAGATAGGCGACCGGCTCACCGGCGGCGTCGGCGTACCACAGGTGCCGGGTCCGCGGTTCCAGGTCACGGCCGTCGAGCTCGGGGTAGGGGCAGTGCTGCTCCACGACGAAGACGTCGCTGCGTAACCGCAGCAGCCGGTACAGCGTCGTCGCGTCCAGATCGGACAGGCTCGCCATCAGCTCATGCACGGTTCGATGCTACGAAGAGCCGGTCGGTCAGGTCTCCGCCTGGCATCCGCCCGTCGTGGTCTGGAAACTCGTCGCCGGCCAGATATCGCGGTACAGGCAGGTGGTCGACGGCGTGAACGACGTATAGGGCGCCTGGAACGAGCCGGTGTACGTACTGGTCGAGCAGTCAGCGTGGTACACGTACTTGGTGACGTTCGCCCGGTAGCCGCGTTCGCTGACGACGACGCGAGCCGTCTTGCCGGCCGGTACCGGGGTCGAGTAGGTCCACGATGAACTCCGGCTGGCGCTGACCGAGAGGTCGACGCTGAGTCCAATGGACTGCTCGATCGCCACCACGACCAGGCTGCCGGAGAAGCTCACACCGCCACTGAGCGAACCGCCGAGGGTCGTGGTGGCGGTCGCCGAGACGGTGTGCTCGATGGTGCCCGGCCCGGCCAGCCAGTCGCTGGCGGTGTTCGAGGTCCGCCACCCCAGCAGCGGGCTGTGCGCCGAGTAGTCGGTTTCGGACAGGCACGCATTCGGGATGACCGGCCCCGCGGCCGTGGCCGCTGTAGCCGGAACGAGTGAGATGGCGGATACCAATACCGTAGTAGTCAATAATCGAATCCCAGCCGATGTCATTGCCTTCCTCCCTGTTTTACAGCAATGAGTTCCAGCCTGACCGTCGACGCCCGGGCCCGCCGGGTGTCCGCGAAGATGCGGACGATCAGCAGCTGGTGGCGCCGGCCGGCCGGCCGACGCACATGTCGACGAAATGCCGCAGGGTCAGGGCGTAGGTCTCGCCGGCCGTGCGGTAGACGACCCGGAGCTCGGTGAGCGCGATGTCTTTCGTACCTACTCGGATTCCGAGCATGAACTGATACCGAGTGCCGCCGTGCTCCGCCGGTTCGAGAACGAGACCCGCCACGTCCTGCAAGGTGGCGCCGGGTGGCGGATACGACCGGGCAATGCCGAACGAGTCCTCATCCTTGTCGTACCGAATGACATGGACGCCGAGGATCACGTCCGCCTGGGGCGCGTCCTGGAAAACCGGTTCGGCGCTGATCAGCTCAACCGGCTCGTGGCCTTCATTGATCACAACGGACGAGCCGTCCGCGATTCGTTCGCCGGGCCGGACGACGAGTTGATACCGCGACGTGCCCGTGGCGATGTCGCGGAGCGGGTCCATCGGCGGGCCGGTTACCGCCGGTGTGGAGACGGATTCCGACGTCGGTGGCGCGACCGACGGTGACCTCGTACATCCCCCAAGAAGGGCAAGAATGATCAGTACGCCGGCCGGCCATCGACGGTTGCTCGCCATTTCGCCCCCCGCTCGTCCGCCATGCGGTCGAAACAGATGTGACAGCAGCCTATTCGGACCGAACCCGCTGTCAAGAGGGAAATGGGATTCGATCTCATTCGACAAGAAACTTCGTCGAATCCATGATTCATAACGCGAGCGTTTCGATCACCCGTGACGGCCGATTCCACAACTTGCACGGATTCCAGCGAATTGACGGGCCCCTTGGGGCTTTTCGTCGCTCGAGCGGCCGGCGGGCAACCGCGTGCGTCGTGTGGTTTGCGCGGCCGGAAATGTGTCGGGGTTGCGTCTCCCGGTACGCTCCGACTGTGCAGACCACGCGTCGCGGACGGCGTCAGATCCCCATGGGGACGTCACGTTCGCTGAGGGCCACCCTTTGCTTGCTCACAGTCGTCATGGCAACGGCCGGCTGTAACCAGACAAAGGCACCAACCGACGCGGACCGGTCACTGATCCACACCCGTTGGGTCGTCGACAAGGTTGCCTCGGCTGGGGCGTCTGTTGATCCCGGTCACGAAGCCTACCTGATCTTCGATGGGGTCGGGGGCTTCACTGGATCGACCGGTTGCACGCCAGTCAATGGAACCGCCGTCATCGCCATCGACCAGATTACCGTTTCCGTGTCAGGCACGCCGACCTGTACAGAGGATGAACGGCTCCCACTCCACAATGCCGTCCTGGCGACCCTGCGCGGCGATGTCAGCTACCGCATCGACTGGCAGCGGTTG
Organism: uncultured Actinomycetota bacterium; assembly: GCA_963753485.1. Classification (GTDB taxonomy): domain Bacteria; phylum Actinomycetota; class Actinomycetes; order Mycobacteriales; family Micromonosporaceae; genus CAWDLX01. The sequence goes on from CAVWCL010000005.1 coordinate 208,526, forward strand.
ATGCTGTCAGGCCCAACGGGTAAAGGGTTGACGCTGCAGGCCTCGAACTGACCGCGCGCGGGGCCCGTGAGCACGGCCGCGCGGGGAGTTCGCCCAGGTGCAGGCCAATTCGCCGATGGCACCGGTGACCCTGACGAAGTCACGCGAAGATCGCTACTGCTATCCGGGGGCGGTATCCTGCCGCGTCGTATTTCGACGGCGCCGGTACCAGTAGGCGGCGGCGCCGACGAGAAGCAGCGCAATTGCCACCGGCCGTGCGGTGTGCTGCGTGAAGCAGGCTACCTGCGGTTCGAGGCGTCGCTACGTCGCCCGCTCGCCAGATTCGAGGGTCATGCTGATGCTGTTGATGCAGTAGCGCGCGTTCTTGGGCGTCATCCGCTCACCGTCGAATCGGTGACCGAGATGCGAGTCGCACCGTGCGCACCGGACCTCGATGCGCACCATGCCGTGCGAGCGGTCCTCCAGATAGCGGATGGCTCCGGGCAGCGCCTCGTCGAACGACGGCCAGCCGCAGTGCGAGTCGAACTTGGCGTCGGAGGAGAACAGCTCGGCGCCGCAGGCCCGGCACGCGTACCGGCCCTTGGTCTTCGTACTGACGTACTCACCCGTCCAGGCGGGCTCGGTGCCCGCTTGGCGCAGGACCCGGAACTCGGCCGGGCTCAGCCGGACCCGCCACTCGTCCTCGGTATGGGGTAGATCCACTGGCAGTTCGCTGGTCATGGTTCAACGGTACGCAGAAGCTCGCGGTTCGTCTGTTACCAATCGCGAACGGCCGTCGTTGGGTACGGCATGACCGACGGACGCCTGTGGTGAGCTTTCGACCCACGCTCGCCCAGTCGCTCGGTCGTGGGATGTGCTTCGGCGCCGCCGCGGGTATGGCGGTGTGTCTCGTCCTGGTCCTGCTCTCGGCGACCGGCGTGGACGTGCGGGCGGGGGCGTCCGAGTGGCTGGCCGCGATACCGATCGCCGTGCTCGCTCTCCTCGGTGGTGCGGCCGGCGTATCGCTGGGCCGTGTGCAGGGCACGGATGTCGACGACAGCGGCCTGCACCCAGTGCCCGACCAGGTGGGCGGGTACGTCGCGTGGCGGCGCGTCGATGACTTGTATACCGAGCGCAGGGGTGGCCGGACCCGCATCGTCGTGCAGCTCGACAATGGCCAGGTGGCGCGGCTGCGGGCGCCGTACGACGGCCGGTGGTTCGCCCACGATCCGGCCTTCGAACGCAAGATGTTCATGCTGCGTCACCTGTGGGCAACCCATCGCGGGTACGCCGTGAGCGCCCATCACTACCCGCCACGACGGGGAACCGGGCCCCGGGGCCAGGGTAGGGTCGTCCTATGGCCGGGAAGACTACGGCGGTCGAGTTGGAGGTCGCGGGGCATACCGTCCGGGTAAGCAACCCGGACAAGATCTACTTCCCCGAACGCGGGTTCACCAAACTCGACGTGGTGTCGTACTACATCGCCGTCGGCGACGGCATCCTGCGCGCGCTGTTCGAGCGTCCGACCACACTGGAGCGATGGCCGGGCGGTGTCGTTCCGGGCGCGAAGCTGTCGACCCGGATGGACCACACCGGCGATGCCTTCTACCAGAAGCGCATCCCGACCCGGGGCGTGCCCGAGTGGGTGGAGTCCGCTGAGATCAAGTTCCCCAGTGGACGGACGGCCGACGAGCTCTGTCCGGTCGACCTGGCCCACGTGGCGTGGGCCGCACAGCTCGGCACGATCGTCTTCCACCCGTGGCCGGTGCGTCGATCTGATGTAGACGCTCCAGACGAGCTGCGCATCGACCTCGACCCGCAGCCCGGCACCGACTTCACCGACGCGGTCGCCGTGGCCGGCGAGGTCCGGGCGTTGCTGGATGAGCTGGGCTGGGTCGGCTTCCCCAAGACCTCAGGCGGTCGCGGGATCCACGTGTACATCCGCATTGCTCCACAGTGGTCATTCGTGGATGCCCGCCGCGCCGTCATCGCGTTCGCGCGCGAGATCGAGCGCCGCCGCCCGGACCAGGCGACCACGAAATGGTGGAAGGAGCAGCGCGGCAAGCGGGTGTTCCTGGACTACAACCAGATGGCCCGCGACCGGACCATCGCCTGCGCCTACTCCCTGCGGGCCAACGCCCGCGCGACCGTCTCCACCCCGCTGCGGTGGGACGAGTTGGACCGGGTCGAGCCAAACGACTTCACCCTCGACTCGGTACGCGAGCGGTTCGCCACGATCGGCGACCCGCACGCGGCGATCAACGAGGTCGCGCACGACATCACGCCACTGCTGGAGTGGGCCGACCGGGACGAATCAGCGGGCGACGGTGACCTGCCGTACCCGCCGGAGTACCCGAAAATGCCTGGCGAGCCGAAGCGGGTCCAGCCCAGCCGTGACCGGGACCGGGACCGCACCCAGACCACCGGCTAGCCCTCTCCTCCTGTCGATCTAGGGCATACGCACACGGTTAGAGATCAAAGTATGTGCGTACGGCCTAGATCCACGAGAAAGGGTGCGTGGGGCAGAGACGATGCAAGGGTCAGCGGGCAGGGCAGGTGGTGCCGGGCTTCGGTACCTGCAGATCGATGAAGTAGGTGTCCACCGCCGTGCGGATGCAGGCCGTCTCCGGGTACGCGGTGTGGCCCTCGCCCTGCCAGGTGAGCACGGTGCCGGTGCCGAGCATGGTGGCCAGCCGGGCGGTCGACTCGTACGGCGTGGCCGGGTCACCGGTGGTGCCGATCACCACGATCGGCGGGGATCCGTTCGCCTTGCCGGTGGGGTACGGGTCCTTCGTCGCCCGCCAGACCGAACAGCTCACCAGGCTCGCCGCGATCGGCGCGCCGAAGAGCGGATACCGGGTGCGCCACTGGGACTGCAGGGAGCGGATCTGGTCGAGGTTCGGGTACGCGGCGTCGGCACAGTTGATCGCGTCGTTGGCGTCGAACAGGTTGCTGTAGCTGCCGTCGGGGTTGCGCTCGGCGTAGCTGTCGGCCAGCAGGAACAGGTACTGCGTCCGGCCGTGTCCGAGGTCGTCGATGGCCCGCGCAAGGTAGGGCCAGGTGTCCTGCGAGTAGAGCGAGGCGACCAGCGCATAGAAGACCCAGCCGGCGGTCGCCTTGCGGCCACCCGGCCCGGCCACCGGCGCGGTGCGCGCGGTGTCGATCGCGTTCTGGACCGCGGCCCGGGGGTCGGCGCTGATCGGGCATTGGCTGGCGTGCTGCTGGCACCAGGTGGTGAAGTTGGCGAAGGCCCGCTCGAATCCCTTCGCCTGCCCCTCGGCGGAGTCGATCGCGTTCTGGGTCGGGTCGACCGCTCCGTCGAGCACCATTGCCCGGATGTTGCGACCGAACAGCTCGGCGTAGACGGCGCCCAGCAGCGTGCCGTAGGAGAAGCCGAGGTAGTTGAGTTTCGGCTCGCCGAGAGCGGCCCGGATCGCGTCGATGTCCCGGGCGGCCTGCTCGGTGGCGAAAAGCGAGAGCTGGGCGCCGTACTTGGCCGCACAGTCGCTGGCGATGTGCTGGTTCAGGGTGACCAGGCCCTGGAACGAGCTGTCGCTGGCCGGATCCGGGTCGTAGCCGAAGTTCGCGTCGAGATCCGCGTTCGAGATGCACTCCACCGGGGCCGACCGACCCACCCCGCGCGGGTCGAAGCCGACCAGGTCGAAACGGGTGAGCAGGCCGCCGACGCGCGGCGCGAGCTGGGCGGCGAAGTCGAAGCCCGAGCCGCCGGGGCCGCCCGGGTTGATCACGATCGAGCCGAGCGGATCGTGCTCGGCGGACGAGTGGATCCGCATCACGGCGATGGCGAACGTCTTGCCGTCGCTGGCCTTGCCATTGGTCGCGGTCCGCCAGTCAGCCGGCACGGTCACGGTGCCACACGCGGCGGCGAGCGATGCCGGGAGTGAGCTATTGATCTTGCGTGCGTCCGCGGTGCAGTCCCGCCAGGTGATCGTGCCGGCGCTGGAGCCGGGGCCGCCCGATCCGGGCGAGGGTTTCCACTCGATGGTCGGCGAGGAGGTGCAGGCCGCGGTGGCGACCGTAAGGGCCGCGATGGTGGCCAGCAACGCGAGGCGACGGCGCACAGGGTTCTCCTCCCGAGAGCGGATGACGTCAAGGCTACGGGCTGTCGTCGAGCACACTGCACGGTGTCGCGCGGCGCGCCTCACCCCCGGCCACGTGTTAGCAAGGGCACCCTTTACCACTGAATGCGTTAATGGGGTGCCCTTCCTAACAAGCAAGCAAGGAAGGAAGCAAGCAAGGCCAGCGCGGGCGACCGGTCTGGCGGGGGGCTGCCCGTATTGGGGATCAGCGCTCAGAACGTGGCGAATGAGCGGACCGGCATCCGGGGACCGAAGCGCGGGGCGGACAGCCCGCTCGCCTCCAGCAGGACGCAGACCCGTCCTCGATGGCCGCGGAACGGCTCCAGCAACTCCAGCATCCGGCGGTCGGCCGGGCTCAACGCGCCCGGCGCCGGGTCGGGTCCGGCGTCGCGGGAGCCCGCCCTCGCCTGTCCGGCCAGCGCCCAGGAGACCAGGTGTGGGATGTGGTAGTCGCCGACCGAGACGGCGTCCGGATCGCCGTGGGTCACCCGGACCACCTCGGCGGCGGTCCACGCACCGATCCCGGGGATCGAGGTGAGCCGGGCGGTCAGCGAGGCCGCGTCCGGGCACGCTTCCAGCTGGTCGGCGACCGCGGCCACCCGGCGCAAGGCGTCGGCGCGGCGCTGTTCCACCCCGAACGGATGGAACACCCAGTACGGCGTGGCGGCGACCGCGTCCGGGTCAGGCGGTAGCAGCAGGTCCGGCAGCGTGCCCGGCGCGGGCTCGCCCCCGGCCCGGCGATGGAAGTGGCGGACCGTCGCCGCGTAGGCCTGGTACGCCTCGGAGCCGGTGACCTTCTGTTCCAGCACGGCTCGCAACACGCGGGGGAAGACCCGGCCGGTCGCGGCCAGCCGGTGTCCCTTGTGGAGACGTGCGAGCCGGTCGACCACCGGATGCGCCCGGGCCACCTGGGCGAAGCCGGTCAGATCGTCGCGCAGGCCGGCGACGGCATCGGCGCGGTCCAGTACCCAGTCAGCCCCGGGCCCGTACCCGGTCGCGATCAGCTCGGCGCCGTCGCGGCGAAGGCTCAGCGTGGCCGGTCCGGCGGGGGTCCGGGTGGCCCACCAGAACGACCGCTCCGCCACCCGGAAGCATGGGTCGTGGCGGCTCATCGGTAGGGCGCGCACGGTGCCCGCGAAGTCGTAGCCGTCGGGCAACGCCAACCGCCGAGTAGCCACCCCGGTCAGGCCGCGTCGGCGCCGGCGGCGTGGGCCGCGTCGAGCCCGGCGGCGTGGGCCGCGTCGAGCCCGGCGGCGTGGGCCGCGTCGAGCCCGGCGGCGTGGGCCGCGTCGAGCCCGGCGGCGTGGGCCGCGTCGAGCCCGGCGGCGTGGGCCGCGGCCGCGCTCACCAGGCTGCGCAGCAGCAGGCGGGGATCTCCGAGCATGCCGCGCAGCCTACGCTCCAGCCCCGCGATCGGCGTCAGGTTCTGCGGCGCCCGGGCGTCCTTGTAGCCGGGCGACGCGAACCGCGGCAGGGTCAACGCGGCCCGGTCGGACAGTTCGATCACCTCGCCGCGGGGAAGGTCGGCGGCGGCCTCGACGCGGACCACGCCGGCCCAGGGTGACCCGCCCGGACCGGGGAGCTTGAGGTACCACGTGTAGCGGTGCCAGCTGGTGCCGAGCAGGAAGACCGGGGTCCGCTGGCCCGGCCGCAGTTGGCCGATGATCGCCGCGAGCTCCGCCGGTAGGTACTGGGTGTGGTGAGTCTTGACATACCCGAGAGCCCGGGGCAGGTGGGCCCGGCCACGCAGCGGCCCGTCGATGACGAGCAGGTCGTCCGCACCGTCGCCGACCGACCGGACCTCGGCCGAGACGAGGGCCTCCAGTGCCTGCAGGTCGGCCTGGATCCCCGCGGTGAGGACCGCCGGCTCGCCGCCGCTCACCGGCCGCACGGGGTACCGGGTGATTCCGCTACCCAGCTCGACCGCGTCCGCGGCCGGGGTGAAGAGTCCACGCTCGACCCGGGCCCGTACCACCTCGGCCCGACCGCGGCGCAGGTCGCAACGCACGACACCGGCGGCGTACGAGGCGGCCAGGCCCGGGTGCAACGGGCCGTCGGCCGGTTCCACCCAGATCCGGGCGTCGACGCGGCGGACACCGTCGACCATGAGCACCACCGGCGGGGTGCGCAGCTCGGGCGGCGGGCTCAGCGGTTGCCACCCACCGGGCGGGCGTTCGACGTCGAGGACCAGCCGCGCGCTGCTCTGCCCGGCCGGGCCGGTCTCGGCCGGGTCCACCGCGGCGGCGTAGGAGGGATCCCAGCTGTCCACGTGCAGGCGTACCGGGGTCATCCGGGTCAGCCGAGCCGCTCGATGTGGGCCACGCCCCGGGCGTCCTTGCTCACCTCGAAGCGGACCGGGATCCGCTCGGCGAGGGCCGGCACGTGGGTCACCACGCCGACCAGCCGGTCGCCCCGGGCGGCCAGGTTCTCCAGGGTCGCGGCGACCAGATCGAGCGTGGTCGTGTCCAGGGTGCCGAAGCCCTCGTCGAGCATGATCGACTCGAGGCTCGCCGAGGTGCTCGACAAGCCGGCGAGCTGCTCGGAGAGGGCCAGGGCGAGGGCCAGCGATGCCTGGAACGTCTCGCCACCGGAGAGCGTGCGCACCCCGCGACGCAGGCCGGCGTCGGCGTGGTCGACGACGTGGAACTCACCCTTGTCGTGGGCCAGGTCGTACTGGCCGCCGGAGAGCTCGCGCAGGATCCGGGAGGCCCCGGTGACCAGCGCGTCCAGCGCCTCGGCGAGCAGCCACCGCTCGAACCGGTCGGCCCGCAGGTGCAGCGCGAGCGCCTTGGCCACCTGCGCCTGGCGTTCGTAGCGCGCCACCTGCTCAGCCAGTCGGGTGGCCTGCTCGCGTAGCTCGACCACCCGCTGGTGGGCGGCGGTGCGGCGTTGCGCGGCCAGCGCGGCCGCCTGCCGGTACGCCGGCGCCTCGGTGGTCGGCGCGATCGCTGGTACGCCGGCGGCGCTGAACTGCTCGTCCAGGCGGGCGACCCGCTCGGTGATCGCGGCGAGCGCCGACTCCGCCCGCGCAACCAGCGTGGCCCGGGCGGCGGTGCGGTCGGAGTGGACAGCGGCGGCCCAAACGTGTAGGGCCTGCCAGGATCCGGCGAGGTCGTCGCGGTCGGGGCTGGGCGGTTCGTGCCCGGCCAAGCCGTCGCGCACCAGGTCGAACTCGCGCCACGCCCCGCGCAGCCGGTCCTGCGCCGACCGGGCCGCACCGGTGGCCCGGCGCAGCTGCCCGCGGGCGTCCCGAACGGCTGCGGCCCCGGCCTCGACCGCCCGTTCGGACTTAGTGATCGACTGGAGCTGCCCGCGGACGGCGGCGAGCGGGCCCGCCGCGGCGAGTTCCCGGCGGCTGTCGTCCAGCCGCCGGACCGACTCCTCGTGCTGCGCGCCGACCGCGGCCAGGTCACGATCGAGTTGCCGGAGCGCGGTGTCGAGGCGGTCCGCGATCGCGGCCGCGCCCTTCGCCGCCTTCTCAGCCTCGGCGTGGCGCCGCTTGGCCGAGGTGAGGGCCGGGGTCGCGGGCATCGCCGGCACCACGAGGACTTCCTGCTCGCAGACCGGGCAGGGGGCGCCGGCGACCAGGTGGGCGCGCAGGCTGGCGGCCCGGTCGGCGGTCTGCGCCGCCTCGATGCCGGCGAGCGCGTCCTGGGCGGCCGCGGTGGCCCGGCCAGCCGTGTCCTGGGCCTCGGCGAGCCCGGCCGCCACCCGGGCATGCTCCACGCTCACCGCGTGGACCCGCTGGGCCAGCTCGGCTACTCGCCGGTTGAGCCGCTCCTGCTCGCCGTAGCCGTCCACGACCCGCTGCAGGGTGGCCCGGTCGCCGGCCGCGGCCAGCTCGGCGCGCAGCTTCTCGTCGCGTTCCTCGGCGGCGAGCACCTCCGCCTCGGCCAGCTCGAGCGCCTGCCGGGCGGCGGCGGCGTCAGAGCCGAGCGTGGCCACGGCCGCCGGCAGGCGGACCGAGGAGAGCCGCGCCAGCTCGTCGGCGAGGCGGGTCAGGTCGGCCTGGGCGGCCGCACCGGCGGCGCTCGCCTCGATCAGCGCCGGCAGCTCCCCTTCGACCGCCTCGACCAGGGTGTGCGCGGCCGCCATCTCCTGCTCAGCGGTGGCCAGGCTGGCGTCGTCGGCTCCGGAGACGTCGCCGAGCAGGCTGCGGGTGGCGCTCGCGGCCGCCTCGGCCTCCCGCTGGACCAGGCCGGCCCGCTCCCCGATCCGCCGGTACACGTGCAGGCCGAGCAGGTTGACCAGGATGTCCTGGCGCTCCTTCGGCTTGGCGTGCAGGAAGCGGGCGAACGCCCCCTGCGGCAGCATGACGCTGCTGGTGAACTGCTCGTACGGTAGGCCGACGGCGGCCTGCACGGCCGCGTCCATCTCGGTCGGGGTGCCGGCGAGCACGGTGCCGAGGCTCTCCGCGCCCCGCTGGGCCGGAGCCAGGTCGAAGGTCGACAGGTCGAAGCCGGCCGGCAGCTGCTCGAGACCGGCCTGGGCGGTCCACACCTTGCCTTTGCCGTCGCGGCGCACCACCCGGGTGGCGACGAAACGGGCGCCGGCCGCCTCGAAAACCAGCCGCACCCGGGCCTCGGTGGCCGACGGGGACAGCGCGTGCTCGATGCTGCGCCGGTCGTCCCACCGGGGGACGGTGCCGTAGAGCGCGAAGCAGATCGCGTCCAGCACGGTCGACTTGCCCGAGCCGGTCGGTCCGACGAGGACGAAGAAGTCGGCGTCGGTGAGGTCCACTGTGGTCGGATCCCGGAACACGGTGAACCCGGCCATGTCCAGTCGCAGCGGCCTCACGCGGTCCCCACCTCCTCGAGCATGCGTCCGAACAGCTCGCCGACCTCGGTGTCGGCGACACCCTTGGCCTCGAGGTACTCGGCGAAGAGCTCACGCGGCGAGCGGCCGACGTTGCTGACCCGCCGCGCCGTCGGGTCGAGGTCGGGCAGCAGCCCGGGATCGATGCGCACCTCCAGCGCCCGTGGCAGCAACGCCTGGACGTCCTCCTTCAGGCCCGCGCGCGTCTTCTCCTTGACGTAGACCCGCAGCCAGGCCGACTCGTCGACCGGGACCGACGCCAGCTCGGCCAGCGTCCCCCGTACCGTGCGCAGCGGGACCGCCGCGGTCAGCGGCACCGCCCGTACCTTGGCGGCCGTCCCGGCGGTGACCTCCACGATGGACACCGATGGCTGGTTGTCCTGCTCACCGAAGTCGATCGCGAGCGGACTGCCGCAGTAGTGCACCGGGCAGGGTGCCGGAACCTGTTGGCGGCGGTGCAGATGGCCCAGCGCGGCGTAATGGGTCGAGGCCGGGAAGACCGTTGACGGCACGGCGTACGCCTCGATGGTGTGCGCATCGCGCTCGCCGCCACCCAATCGGCCGCCGACAACGGTGAGGTGGGCCGTGACGAGGTTCACCGTGCTCGACCCGTCGGCGAACGGCTCGGTCAGCGTGGCGATCAGGCGGGCCAGATGGTCGGCGTAGGTCGCGCTGGCGTCGGCCCCGGTGAGCTCGAACATCTCCGACGCCCGCACCGCGTAACGCTGCGACACGAACGGCAGTGCGGCCAGCCGCCAGGCCTCGCCGCCGGCCGTGACGCCGGTGATGAGGTGGTCGTCCGGCTTTCCGATGGTCCCGCGCAGGGTGACCCCGGCCCCGTCCGCCCACGGGCGCAGAGCGTCGATCTCCTGGCCGTGGTCATGGTTCCCGGCGATGACCACGACGGCGGACGAGTGCCTGCGCAGCGCGGTGAGCGCCCGTACCACGATCTTCTTCGGATCGGCGGCCGGGGCGGGGGAGTCGTAGAGGTCGCCGGCGACGATCGCGAGGTCGGGCCGTTCCACCTCGGCGATCCGGACGATCTCGGCGAGCACGGCGAGCTGCTCGTCCAACCGCGACTGTCCCTTGAGGACCTTGCCGAGGTGCCAGTCGGAGGTGTGCAGGATCTTCATCCGTACCTCGCGATCAGAACGGGATCTCGTCGTCGGCGATGCCGGCGCGGGCCGCACCGACGACCGCGAACGGGTCGGTGCCGGAGACCAGCGAACGGATGGTCGCGGTCGGCGCGGCCCCGGCCTCGCCCGGTCGGGTGGCCCAGGCCGGGAATGGGAACTCCACCGCGAGCGGCACCGGGATGTCGGGCTGGCTGACGAACATGGTGCCCGGCTTGGCGATCAGCGCACGCTTGAGCTGGGCCGGCGGCAGGAAGCCGTACTCCGGTCGGCCGGACTCGGCCGCGTCCAACCGGCCGACCACCTTGACCGCCGAGTTGACGATGATGCGCCGCTCGACCTCGCTCGCGGTCTGCTGGGCGCCGATGAGCACCACACCGAGGGAACGACCCCGCTCGGCGATGTCGAGCAGCACCTCCTTGATCGGTGACGAGCCGTCCCGGGGGGCGTACTTGTTGAGCTCGTCGAGCACCACGAAGAGCAACGGCTTGGCGGTGCCGCTGCGCTCCTTGCGGTCGAACTCCGATGTGAGGATGACGCCGACCACGAACCGCTGCGCCCGGTCCGCCAGGTTGTGCAGGTCGACCACGGTGACCTGCGCGCTCTGGGCGGTCTCCACGCCGTGGCGGCGGTCGGTGGGCAGGTCGCCGCGGATCAGCCGGGCCAGGTCGCGGGTGCTGGCGACGAGCCGGCGCAGGAACGCGTTGACGGTGCCCAGCCCGACCGTCGACCCGGCCCACTCGGCCCGGGTCTCCTCGTCGCCCAGGCGCTGCGCGATGAACTCCACGAGATCGGAGTACGAGCCGATCCGGACACCGTCCAGCACCACGCCGCCGTCGGCCGCGCTCGCGTGCCGGTGCAGGTACGCGGTGACCGCGTGCACCACCATCGTGTACTGCTGGCGGTCGTCGTCGGCGTCGGCGAACACGTACGGCAGTAGCCGGTCGGCGCAGAACTCCGCGACCGTCCAGTAGAACGAGTCGACTCCGGTGAGCCGGCTGGCGACATCGGGGGCGCCGCTGCGGTCACCGGCGCGCGGCGGGGCGTAGACGCACACGTCCGGGAACGGCCCGGCATCCAGCCCGAGCCGGGCGTACGCCGCCCGGATGTCCGCGTCGAGGCGCGTGTTGGGGTGGTCGAGGAAGAGCAGGTCCTCACCCTTGACGTTGAAGATCAGGGCCCGGGTGTTGGCGGTTTCGCCGGCCCCGCCGAGCACGCCGGATCGGAACACCGCGTAGAGCAGCCAGGTGGCGAAGCTGGTCTTGGTCGCCACCCCCGAGATACCGGAGATGGAGACGTGCGCTCCCCGGGTGCCGTCGAGGAAGTCGGGGTTGAGGTAGAGCGGCTCGCCGTCGCGGCCCACCCCGATCGGCACCCGTCGCTGCATCCGGTCGAAGTAGAGCGCCCCGTCGCGCTCCTCGCCACTGGCCCGGCGCACGACGCCCCCCGGCTCGGGCGGGACGTAGATCTCTGGCTCCACCCGGGTGGTGGTGATCTCGGCCGCCTCCTGGACCTGCGCCGGCAGCGTTCCGTCGGCGATCGCGAAGACATCGGAGTCGAAGGCCGCGCCCTCGTGCCGGGCCCGGACCTGGGTCACCACGCCGGCGATCGTCACCGGCCCGCGACCCGGCACCGGCAACTCCCGCGTGGTGACGACGACGTCGTCGAGCTGCAGGTACGCGCCGGGGCGCACGGCGACCCAGAACTGCAGCGGGGTGGCGTCGACCGTGCCGAGCACGCGTCCGACCGCATCGCCCTCCATCGGCACCCCCCTCCGGTACGCCGGCTGTAGGCATCGTGCACCCGGCGGGCGGTCGGGCCGTGGACCTCGACAGGCTCCGCGAGTCTCCCGACAACGGACGATTTACGCATATCGCCGCACCGGGGTCGACCAGCCTCACCAAGCGAGTCCGGCTCGCGACGATATGGCTCGGTGCGACGCGGGGACGGGCCCGCGTCAGCGGGCGCGCCGGTACCGCGTGAGCAGGGTGTCCCCGGCCGCGATCACATGCATCCGGCGCATATCGGCCGGGATCTCCCGGCGGCCGCCGGCCACGATCCGGCCGGCACCGGCGCCGGCGAGCAGCGGCGCGAAGGTCAGGCAGATCTCGTCGACCAGGTCCGCGGCGAGCAGGGCGCCGAACAGGTATGGCCCGCCTTCGCAGAGCACCTGGCCGAGCCCGCGCCAGTGCAGCTCGGCCAGGCCGACCGCGGGGTCGACAACGGCGTCGCCGCAGGTCACCACGTCGGCCACGGCGGCAAGCGCGCTACGCCGGTCGGCCGGCGAACCGCCATGCGTGAGGATGATCGGCCGGACCGGTGCCTGGCTGAACGCGGAACCGCCGGTATCCAGGTCCAGTGTGGACGAGACCACGACCAGGGTGGGATCGGCGGCCAGCCCCTGTGCGGTGCGCAGCGACCGGTCGCGTTCGTCGAGGCGGATCGCCCCGTAGCCCTCGTGTCGCAAGGTGCCGGCCCCGACCATCACCGCGTCGGCGTGGACCCGTAGGGCATGCAGGACCGTCTGGTCGGCCGGATCGGATAACCCCTTGGAGTAGCCGCCCACCTCGACCGCGCCATCCAGGCTGCTGACGAAGTTCATCCGGAGCGAGGGCGACCGGCGGTCGGGTGCATACGCTTCGGCGAGGCTGGTGTCGTCCAGCGGCGCCGGGTCGGGCCAGATCCTATGCATGCCCATCATCATCGCCTGTTACGGCCGCGACCGCGTGCCTGACATACGCCGGTCCGGTGGCGACCGGACCCGCCCGAGATTCCCCGGTCCGGTGGGGGCCGCACGCGCCTACTCGCCAGGGCGGCCGGTCGCCGGCGGCGTCGGCTCTGGTCGCCGGTGCTGGCAGTCGCACCAACTGCCGCCCGGGCAGCGGCGGTGCTCCTGCGCCCGACAGGCCGGGCAGATCATGCCTTCAGCGTCAGCGGGGCCGGCCGTCCGGTCAAGCCGTTCGTAACGAATTGGGAACGCTCCCACCGGTACCCGTTGACAGTCCCCCAGACGGCCGGGACGCTGTGGGAGCGCTCCCGTAATGTTCCAAGCCGAGTGTGGCGGATGCCACATCCGGGCACCAGATGTGGCATTCGTGCAGCTCAGACGCGATGGTAAGCCACTTGCGGCACACCCACTTGCGGCCCACCGAAGCCCAACCAGAGCCGACGCGAGGTCCCACCTATTCACCACAACATCACGACCTGAGAGGGGTCCGGGATGAGTGTTACGAAGCACCGACTGCGCAAGGCCGCAGCGGTCGCTCTCGTCGGCTTCGTCGCGCTCGGCGCGGCGGCCGCCTGCAACAGCGGCAACACGCCTGCGGCGGGCTCCAAGCCCGACAAGCTGATCGTCGACACGTTCGGCGAGTTCGGCTACGACAACCTGGTCAAGCAGTATGAGCAGCAGACCGGCATCAAGGTCGAGCTGCGCAAGACCGCTCAACTTGGCGACTACCGGCCCAAGCTGGTCCGGTACCTGGCGACCGGCAAGGGCGCGGGCGACGTGGTGGCGCTCGAGGAAGGCATCATCAACGAGTTCAAGATCAACCCAGCGAACTGGGTCGACCTGGCCCCGCTCGTGGGCGACAAGAGCTCGCAGTACCTCGGCTGGAAGTACCAACTCGGCAAAGCGCCGGACGGCAAGCTCATCGGCCTGCCGACCGACGTGGGCAGTCTCGCCGTGTGCTACCGGCGCGACCTGTTCCAGGCCGCCGGCCTGCCGGTGGACCGGGATGCGGTCAGCGCCCTGTGGCCGACCTGGGACCAGTTCATCCAGACCGGCCAGACCTACCGCCAGAAGACCGGTAAGGCGCTACTCGACTCGGTGACCACCGCCGCCAGCGCAATCATCTTCCAGGTCGGTGGGGACAGCTTCTACAACGCCGACATGCAGCTCTATCCAGATGGCGCGGACCAGTCGAAGCCGGAGAACCTGGTCGCCGCCAACAGCCCCGCGGTGAAGCAGGCCTGGGACACCTCGATCAAGATGGTTGACGCGGGCATCACCGCCAAGGTGAAGACCTGGTCGCCGGAGTGGTCGGGTGGCTTCAAGAACGGCACCTTCGCCGCCACCTTCTGCCCGTCCTGGATGACCGGCATCGTCGAGGGCAACTCGGGCGCGGAGAACAAGGGCAAGTGGGACGTGGCCGCGGTTCCGGGTGGCTCCGGAAACTGGGGCGGGTCCTGGCTCGCCGTACCGACGCAGACGAAGTACCCGGCCGAGGCGGCCAAGCTGGCCGCGTTCCTGACCAACGCCCAGAGCCAGGTCGCCGCGTTCAAGCTCAAGGGCCCGCTGCCGACCAACCTGGCGGCCCTGCAGAACCCGGACTTCCAGGCGTACCAGAACCCGTACTTCAACAACGCCCCGACCGGGAAGATCTTCGGCGGCAGTGTCGCCAACATCAAGCCGCTCACCCTCGGACCCAAGCACGGAGCCGTGAAGGAGCGGGCGCTTGAGCCGGCCTTGCAGGCCTACGAAGGCGGCCAGCTTAGCGCCACCGCGGCCTGGGCACAGTTCCTCAAGGATGTGCCGATCCAGGGCGCCTACTAGTCGCGATCCGGTGAGTCGCACCTGGTGAGTTCGGTGGCGTCCGGCGTATCGTCCGGGCGCCACCGGCTCATCCGGGGCCAACAGATCCATCAGCAGCGCACGAAGGGCCAGCCATGAGCCTCTCGGCCACCACGACGCCCGCGGCGCGGGTCGATCCGCCGCCCGGGCCCCCACGCCGGGTCCTGCGCGCCGGTCGGCTGACCCGCCTCGACCTCAAGGCAGCGCCCTACCTGTACGTCGCCCCGTTCTTCCTCATCTTCGGCGTCTTCGGCCTCTACCCGCTGGGCCGTACGGCGTGGATGTCGTTGCACAAATGGGATCTCGTCAACGACCGGACGTTGGGCCACACGTTCGTCGGCCTGGACAATTACGCCGCGCTGCTCAAGGACGACTACTTCTGGAACGCGGTCGTCAACACGCTCGGCATGTTCTTCATCGCCACCATTCCCCAGATGCTCCTCGCGCTCTACCTGGCCAGCCTGCTCAACCGGCCCGCGCTGAAGGCGAAGACGCTGTTCCGGATGGCGGTGCTGGTGCCCAACGTCACCTCGGTCGCGGCCGTCGCCATCGTCTTCGGCATGCTGTTCCAGCGGGACTTCGGGGTCATCAACTGGATCCTGCACCTGCTGCACGTGAACCCGGTTGACTGGCACATCGGACGGTTGCATTCGTGGGTGGCCATCGCGACCATGGTGGACTGGCGCTGGACCGGGTACAACACGCTGATCCTGCTCGCCGGCATGCAGGCCATTCCGCGCGACCTCTACGAGTCGGCCGCCATCGACGGGGCCAACCAGTGGCGCCAGTTCTGGTCCATCACGCTGCCGATGCTGCGCCCCACATTCATCTTCGTGACCATCGTGTCCATTGTGGGGGGAATGCAGTTGTTCACCGAGCCGCTGCTGTTCAACAACGGCTCGATCGTCGGCGGTAACGTCCGCGAGTCGCAGACGGTGACCATGTACATGTGGGAGAACTCGATCGAGAACACCAGCCGGGCCGGGTACGGCGCGGCGGTGGCCTGGGCGCTCTTCATCATCATCATGCTCGCCTCGCTGGCGAACTTCGCGCTCATCCGCAAGACCGTGAAGTGAGGAGCCAGCCATGCTCACCGCGATCCAGCGCCTGCGCCGCGGCACCCCGCTCACCTACATCGCGCTCGTGCTCGCCGTGCTGCTGTCGATCTACCCGTTCTACTACATGTTCGTCATCGCCACCCGCAGCCTCGACGCGATCAACGACGTCCCGCCGCCGTTCACCCCTGGCAGCTCGTTCTGGGACAACTTCACCCGGGCCCTGGACAAGTCCGATGTCAACTTCCTCCTGGGTTTGAAGAACTCGATCATCGTCTCCTCCGTGGTCACGTTCAGCGTGGTGCTCACCTCGACGCTGGCCGGGTTCGCCTTCGCCAAGCTGCGGTTCGCCGGTCGCAACGTTCTTCTGCTGACGGTGCTGACCACGATGATGATCCCGACTCAGCTCGGCCTCATTCCGCTGTGGGGCATGATGCAGGACTTCGACTGGTTCGACACCCTGCAGGCGGTCATCGTGCCGTTCCTGACCAGCGCCTTCGGGGTGTTCCTCATGCGCCAGTACACCAGCACCGCGGTCTCCGACGAGCTCATCGAGGCGGCCCGGGTCGACGGCTGCTCGACCCTGCGCGTCTACTGGAACGTGGTGCTGCCGGCGGTGCGCCCGGCGGCCGGTGTGCTCGCCCTGCTCACGTTCATGGAGCAGTGGAACAGCTTCATCTGGCCGCGGGCCATCCTCACCTCGGAGAACCCGACGATGCAGGTGTCGCTGGGCTTCATCTCCTTCGGCTACTACACCGACTACTCGATGGTCTTCGCCGCCACCGCGGTGGCCACCGTCCCGCTGATCCTCGTCTTCATCGTCTTCGGTCGCCAGATCATCAGCGGCATCATGGAAGGTGCGGTCAAAGCGTGACTACCTCGCAGCCCCTCGACGTCCAGACGGCGGTGGACGCCGCCTCCCGCGACGGGTTGGTGGAGGGTCAGCCGGCCGCCGCCACGTCGCCGCGCGTTCGACGCTTCCCCGAAGGCTTCCGCCTGGGTGCGGCCACCGCCGCGTACCAGATCGAAGGCGCCGCGGCCACCGACGGCCGCACGCCCTCGATCTGGGACACCTTCAGCCGGACACCGGGGCGGGTCGTCGCCGGGCACACCGGCCACGTGGCGACCGACCATTACCACCGCTACGCCGACGACGTCGCGATGATGGCGGACCTGGGACTGAACGCGTACCGGTTCTCGGTCTCCTGGCCCCGGGTGCAGCCCGACGGCGCCGGCCCGGCCAATCCGCACGGCCTGGATTTCTACCGGCGGCTGGTCGACAAACTGCTCGAGCGCGGCATCGAGCCGTGGCTGACCCTCTACCACTGGGACCTGCCGCAGGCGGTGGAACAGGCCGGCGGTTGGCCCGAGCGCGACACCGCCGCCCGCTTCGCCGAGTATGCGTCCATTGTGTACCGAGCCCTCGGGGATCGGGTCCGCCGCTGGACGACGCTCAACGAACCCTGGTGCTCCGCCTTCCTCGGGTACGGCTCGGGTGAGCACGCGCCCGGGCGGCGCAACCCGGTGGACGCCCTCCGGGCCACCCACCATCTGCTGTTGGCCCACGGCCTGGCCGTGGACGCGATCCGCGGTGTGGACGCGCATCGACCCGGCGGCCTCCGCGCCGAGGTCGGCATCTCGCTGAATCTCTACGCCATCTCACCCGCCTCGATGAGCGTGGACGACGAGGACGCCGCCCGGCGCATCGACGGACTGAGCAACCGGCTCTTCCTCGACCCGGTGCTGCTCGGTCGCTACCCGGAGGACGTCGTCGCCGACCTCGCCCCGGTCACCGACTTCCGTCACGTGCGCGACGGAGACCTCGCGGTCATCTCGCGACCGCTGTCGATGCTGGGCGTGAACTACTACAGCCGCCACGTGCTCGCCGCGCCGAAGGCGGGTGCGGACGGCGTCGTCGTCTGGCACTGCCCGGATACCGCCAGCCCGTACCCCGGCAGCGAGAATGCCCAGTTCGTCAAGCGGGGGGTGCCGGTCACCGCGATGGACTGGGAGATCGATGCCGCTGGTCTGGGCGAGGTCCTGCGCCAGGTGGCGCGCGAGTACCCGCCGGTGCCCCTCTACGTGACCGAGAACGGCGCCGCCTTCGACGACCAGGTCTCGGCCGATGGCAGCGTCGACGATCCGGACCGGCGGGCCTTCCTGGCCCAGCACCTGGCCGCCTGCCTGGACGCGATCGCCGATGGGGTACCGCTGCGGGGCTACTTTGCCTGGTCCCTTATGGACAATTATGAGTGGGCGTGGGGTTATACCCGCCGCTTCGGTCTGGTGTATGTCGACTACCACAGCCTGGCGCGGACGCCGAAGTCGAGCGCGCTGTGGTACGCCGACGTCATCCGCCACCACGGTCTGGTGGAGACCGACCCTCCGGCTGCCGGACCCGCCGCCTGACGGCACAATCAAGGTGGCCCAGCCGCACACCGGTCGGGCCCGACACGGAGGAACAGGGTGAGGATCCAGCGCATGAGCCAACGCACGCGGTCGGCGGGGCGGCCCACGCTGGACGAGGTCGCCGCCCGCGCCGGCGTCGGGCGCGGCACGGTCTCCCGGGTGGTCAACGGCTCGCCCCAGGTGTCGGCGTCCGCGAAAGCCGCGGTGGAGCAGGCGATCGAGGAGCTCGGCTACGTGCCCAACCGGGCGGCCCGGGCGCTGGTGACCCAGCGGACCGACTCGGTCGCGCTCGTGGTCTCCGAATCGGAGGAGCGGGTCTTCGGCGAGCCGTTCTTCGCCGGGATCATCCGGGGTATCAACTCCAAACTGCTGGAGACACCCCTGCAACTCTGGCTGGCGATGGCGCAGTCGAGCGCGGAGCGCGAACGGGTGGAGCACCACCTCACCCCGCAGCACGTCGACGGGGTGCTGCTGCTCTCGCTGCACGGCGACGATCCGTTGCCGGCCCTGCTCGCCCAGCGCGGCCTGCCGGTGGTGCTCGGCGGCCAGCCCGGCGGCCGGGTGCGCATCGTCGGTGACCAGATGAGCTGCGTCGACGCCGACAACACCGGCGGCGCTCAGGCGGCAACGGCGCACCTGATCGAGCGCGGCCGCCTGCGGGTCGCCGCGATCGCCGGCCCGCAGGACATGGGCGTGGGTGTTGCCCGCCTCACCGGATACCGCCGCGCCCTGCAGGCCGCCGGTCTACCGGTCGACGAGTCCCGGGTCGGCTACGGCGACTTCTCCGAGGCGAGCGGCGCCACCGCCATGCGTACCCTGCTCGACCGCCACCCCGACCTGGACGGGGTTTTCGCCGCCTCCGATCTGATGGCGGTCGGCGCCATGCGGGTACTGCGGGAGTACGGCCGGCGGGTGCCGGGCGATGTCGCCGTGGTCGGCTTCGAGGACTCCGTGCTCGCCCGCCAGACCGACCCAGCGCTCACCACCGTGCACCAGCCGGTGGAGGCGATGGGCCGGGAGATGGCCCGGCTGCTGGTCGCCCACATCCGCGGCGACGTTGTCCCGGCTCCCCTGGTCGTACTCGACACCCACCTGGTCGTGCGCGCCTCCTCGTGACTGTCCTCCCGTCGATCTAGGGCTTACGCATGCCAACGGAGATCGAACCATGTGCATACGTCCTAGATCGACGAAAGGGACGGCGACTGGGTCGGCTCCGTCGGGTCACCGGTCGACGTGGCGCCGAGCGACTTGGCGCCAATAGCTGGCCTGAGAGCCGCCCACAGCCTGGTCAGGTGGTCGGGCGCTGCAGGCGGGTGACGATGTCGTGCAGCGGCTTGGTCCCGCTGCCCACGACCAACCCGGTGACCAGAGCGTCGATCCAGGTGGAGACGCCGTTCCAGGTCGGGCTCGCGGAGATCAGCCGTAGCAGGTAGAAGCCGGCGCCGGCCGAGAGCAGGGTCGCCAGGAAGGTGGCCATGCCCCACAGCAGGATGGCGCGGGTCGCCCGGGCCTGGTCGACCATCGCCTTGAACTGCGCGGCCGCGGCAGTGGCCCCCGGCACGCCGTTGTCCATGTCGGCGAGCGCCTTCTCGTAGCGTTCCTGCGCGGCCCGGCCGGGCAGCCAACGCGTGAACGGCTCGAGCACCCGTTCGACCGCGGCCGCGAAGACGAAGAGGGCGGCGAACGCGGACATCTGATTGCCGACCTGGAAGACGGTCGGTTGGACCATCGTGCCGATGTTCCACGCGCCGACGGCACCGAGGCCGGTCAGGCCGAGTCCGGAGAGGACGGCCCAGCCATTGGCCGGCGGCGAGCCGGCGGCGGCGGCCATCTCCGGGGCCGGGCCGGGCGCGGCGCCGGGCTGGTGCGGAACCGTCCCGCCGGTACCCGTCGTCACCACGGCGCGCCCCACCGCCTGCCGTACCATCGCCATCTCCGGTCCTCCTGCCCTGCGAAGCTCTCGGCCAACCTGGTCCGGGCCGGCCCTACCGGGAGATCGTGGCGGACCGGGCGGGCGGCGTCCATGGACGAAGGCACACAGGGAGCCTGGCTGATCAGGTCGAGGCCGTGCTCACGCCGTGCTCGCTGCAGGTCGCCCGCCAGCCCGCGGGCAGCACCTGCACCCGCAGGCGGCGCCGGCAGCGCGGGCAGAAGCGCGGCGGCTCCAAGGTACGGGCGGCCGCGCAGGCCGCATGCGTATTGGTGTCGAGGGCGCCCCCGCACCGGTCGCAGTATTCAGAGCTCATAACGTCGCGGAGAGAGCCTTGACCGGCATGGCGAGGTCGGCCAGCAGGGCCAGGTCGTCGGTGGCCGGCCGCCCCAGCGTGGTCAGGTAGTTGCCGACGATGATCGCGTTGACCCCGCCGAGCAGGCCGTCGCGGGTGCCGAGGTCGCCAAGGGTGATCTCCCGGCCACCGGCGTAGCGCAGGATGGTGCGCGGCAGGGCGAGCCGGAACGCGGCGATGGCCCGCAACGCGTCGGTCGCGCTCAGCACCGCCTGCTCGGCCAGCGGCGTGCCGGGGCGGGGGTTGAGGAAGTTCAGCGGCACCTCATGCGGGTCGAGCGCGGCGAGCTGCGCGGCGAACTCGGCTCGCTGTTCGATGCTCTCGCCGAGGCCGAGGATGCCACCGCAGCACACCTGCATCCCGGCGTCGCGGACCAGGCGCAGCGTCTCCCAGCGCTCCGCCCAGGTGTGCGTGGTGACCACCTGCGGGAAGTAGGAGCGGGCGGTCTCCAGGTTGTGGTTATAGCGGTGGATCCCGATCGCGGCGAGCTCAGCCACCTGGTCGGGGATGAGGATGCCCAGCGATGCGGCGACGTTGATCGGGACCGCTGCGCGGATCGCCGCGACGCCCGCGCGCACCTGGGCCATCAGCTTCTCGTCCGGTCCCCGGACCGCGGCCACGATGCAGAACTCGGTGGCGCCGGTCGCCGCCGTCTGGCGGGCCGCCGCCACCAGGTCCGCGACGTCCAGCCAGACCGCCCGTACCGGAGAGGCGAAGAGCCCCGACTGGGAACAGAAATGGCAGTCCTCCGGGCAGCCGCCGGTCTTGACCGAGACGATGCCCTCGACCTCGACGTCGGGGCCGCACCAGCGCAGCCGGACCGCATGGGCGAGCTCGAGCGCCGGTCCGATCTGGTCGTCGGGCAGGCGCAGCACGTCGAGCACTGCCGGACTCATCGAGTCCAGCTCCGGTCTCGAGCACCTCGGCCCGGGCGCGGTCCAGGATCGCGGGCATGGTGCGTACCCTACAAGACGATCTGCAAACCCTGGAGTGGCTGGAATGGACAGCAGGGCCTGGCTCGACCGCGACGCGGCGTCGGTGTGGCATCCGTTCACCCAACACAGCGTCTGGCGGCTCCGACGAACCAGTGGTGGTCGACCGGGCCGAGGGGCCGTGGCTCGTCGACGTGGACGGCAACCGCTACCTCGACGGTGTCTCCTCGCTGTGGGTGACCACGTTCGGCCACCGGACCCCCGAGATTGACAACGCCATCCGCGACTCAGCTCGACCGCCTCGACCACGCCACCTTCCTCGGGGCCACCCACGCGCCCGGCATCGAGCTGGCCGAACGACTGCTCGCGACCGCGCCCTCGTGGCGAGGGCCCGCGCTTGTCGAAGGTCTTCTTCGCCGGCGACGGGTCGAGCGCCGTCGAGGTGGCGCTCAAGATGGCCTACCAGCATTCGGTCCAAACAGGACACTCGCGGCCGCTCTTCGTGCACCTGCGCGAGGCGTACCACGGCGACACCCTCGGCGCGGTGAGCGTCGGCGGGGTGGAGCTGTTCCACGCCACCTATCGACCGCTGTTGCTGCGAACGGTTGCCGGTCTCCTCCCCCGGGGTACGGGCGAGCGGGCAGAGCGCGGCGCACCGGTGCGCGGAGGTGGTGGCCGAAATGAGCGCGGTCATGGCCGAGCGCGGCGGCGAGGTGTGCGCGATCGTGGTCGAGCCGATGGTGCAGGCGGCCGCCGGCATGCTCACCTACCACGCCGAGTTCCTGCGCGCCGCGCGCCGCCTGGCCACCGCGCACGGCGCGCTGCTCATCTGCGACGAGGTGGCCACCGGGATAGGGCGCACCGGCCGGATGTGGGCCAGCGAACACGCCGGCGTCGGCCCGGACCTGCTCACCTGCGGCAAGGGGCTGACCGGTGGCTACCTGCCGCTCTCCGCGGTGCTGGCGAGCAAGGAGGTGTACGAAGCATTCCTCGGTACGCCGGCCTCGGCGCGCACCTTCTTTCACGGGCACACGTTCACCGCCAACCCGCTGTGCTGCGCCGCGGCAAACGCGAACCTCGACCTGGTGGCGGCGCGAGGCCTGGTCGCGCAGGCGGCCGAGCTGGGGGAGCGGCTGGGCTCGCTGCTCGCGCCACTGGCAAGCGACGACCGGGTCGTGGAGGTGCGCCGGATCGGCACGATGACCGGCGTCGAGGTGGTGCCCGCCGGTGAGCGCACCGGCGCCCGGGTGTGCCAGGCGGCCCGCCGGTACGGGGTGTGGCTGCGCCCGCTCGGCGACACCGTGGTGCTGATGCCGCCGCTGTCGCTGGGACCGTCGGAAACCGAGATGTTGGTCGGCGCACTGGTCGCGGGCATCGCCGAGGTGATCGGGTGACCTGGCTGTCCAGAGTGGAGCGCCTGGCGGCCGATCGGGAACGGGCCGGTCTGCGACGGGTGCTGCGCCCGCGGCCGGAGGAGGACGGGCTGATCGACCTGGCCGGCAACGACTACCTTGGGCTGTCGCGGCATCCCGACGTGATCGCGGCCGCCGGCGCGGCCCTGAAGGGGTACGGTCTCGGCGCGACCTCGTCCCGCCTGGTCCGGGGGAGCACGCAGGCGCACGCCGAGCTCGAGGTGGCGCTCGCGGCGCTGCTGGGCGCCGAGGCGGCGCTGGTCTACTCCTCGGGCTACCTGGCCAACATGGGCGCAGTGCGCGGACTGGCCGACGTGTCCGAGCTGGTCGCCTCGGACGCGCACAATCACGCCTCCCTTGTAGACGGTTGCCGGCTGGCCCGGTCGGCGGTGGCCGTGTATGACCACGCCGACCCGATGGCGCTGGATGAGGTGCTCGGGCGCGGCGCGGTCGATGGCGCGGCGGTGGTGACCGAGTCGGTCTTCTCGGTCCACGGCGATCTGGCGCCGTTGCGCGAGCTGCACCGGGTGGCCCGGACACGGGGCGCGGTTCTGCTGGTCGACGATGCCCACGCGCTCGGCGTGCTCGGCACCGCTGGCCGCGGTGGTGTCGCCGCGGCCGGGCTGGCCGGGGCGAGCGATGTGGTGGTGACCGCGACCCTGTCCAAAGCGCTCGGCGCGGCCGGGGGAGTGGTGGCTGGCCCGGCCGCGTTCATCGGTCACCTGGTGGAGACGTCTCGGACGTTCATCTACGACACCGGCCTGCCGCCGGCGGTGGCGGCGGGCGCCTTCGCCGCGCTGGACCTGGTCGGCGGCCCGGTGGGCGAGCGGGCCCGGGCCGAGCTGACCGACCGGGCCGGCCACGCTTACACGGTGCTGCGGGCGGCCGGCTTCGACGTGGCGCCACCGGCCGGCGGGGTGCTCTCGGTCCCGGCGCCAGGGCCGGCGGAGGCGGTCGCCTGGATGTCGCGCTGCCGGGAGCGGGGGGTGGTCGTGGGCTGCTTCCGCCCACCATCCACACCGGACGGTTCGTCGCGGCTACGGCTGACGGTGAACGTCGGGATGGCGCGCGGGGACTTCCAGCGGGCCCTGGATGTGGTGGTGGCGCAAGCCCCGGCCGCGGCCCGGCGGTGATCAGCGCGGCGGGGGGCGTGACCGGCCTACGGGGTGTGGTGGTGGTCACCGGCACCGACACCGATGTGGGCAAGACCGCGGTGACCGCCGCGATCGCGGCCGCGGCCGGCCGAGCGGGATGCCGGGTGGCCGTGCTGAAGCCGGCCCAGACCGGGATCCCGGACGGCTCGCCCGAGGAGTCTGACATCGAGGTGGTCAGGCGCCTGGCCGCCCCCGCGACCGCCCTGGTGCTGGCCAGCTACCCGGATCCGCTCGCGCCGGCGACCGCGGCCCGGGTCAGTGGCGCTGCGCCGCTGGAGCTGGAGCCGGTGCTGGGCGAGGTGGCCCGCCTACGCGCCGGGCACGATCTGGTGCTGGTCGAGGGGGCCGGTGGGCTCTTGGTGCCGCTGGGCGCCGGCGGGTGGACGATCGTCGATCTGGCCCGCGCGACCCAGGTTCCGGCCGTGGTGGTGATCCGGGCTGGGCTCGGCACCCTCAACCACACGGCGCTGACCCTGGAGGCGCTCGAGCGTCGCGGCCTGCCGGCGCACGTGGTGATCGGCGCGTGGCCGCCGCAGCCCGAACTGGTGCACCGTACGAATCTGGTTGATCTGACGGCTCCGATCGAGGGTCGCCTGCCCGATGGCGCCGCGGCGATGACCGGACCCCGGTTTCGAGCCGCGGCCCCCTCCTGGCTCAGCCCACTGCTGCACGGCACCGCCAGCGGCGGCACCCGACGTTGAGGGCTGGCCGGCCCTCACAAATGTGCGCCGGCCGGGCTCGCGGGTGTATCTGGCCAGTCCGATACGAAGATCCAGTCGAGGCCGTCTTCGCCGTCGGTGTCCAGGCGCTGGGCCCGATGGAGCCCGATTCGCTCCGCGACCCTTTGGGACGCGATGTTGTCGGGGCGGACGCGCGCGATGACGGGGTGGTCTGGGACGTGGGTGGTGGCCCAACCCAGGACGGCGGCGGCGGATTCGGTGGCCACTCTGTGGCCCCACGCGGTGGGGTCGAGGCGGTAGAGCAGGTTGAGGACCTCACGACCGCCGAACTGCGTCAGCTTGATCCCGCAGAACCCAAGCGGCTGATCGGTTTCGTCAACGTGACCCGCCCGCTTCCTCGTCGATCTAGGGCATATGCACACGTTTAAAGATCGAATCACGTGCATACGCCCTAGATCGACGAGGAAGCCGGATCCCGCCCGGATGCCGGTTCCACCCTCGCTGCCCGGCGCTGGCCGACGGCAATGCACAGGCGGCCGGGATCGCGCAGCGCTGCCGCACCGAGGCGCTGGCGGTGCTCGCGCCGGCTGTCGGGCACGAGGCCGCCCTGCCTGCTGGTGCCCCCGTCCGGGGTCCAGGGCTAGCGGCCGTGCGCGCGCAGCGACTGCTCGACCGCGTCTGCCGGCAGCCCGTACGAGGTGTGGCCGTCGCGCCCGGTCACCGTCGGCGCCTGGAGCAGGCTGTTGAGCACGCACTCCTCGGTCGCGTCCACCGCGGCCGCGAAGAACGGGTCCAGCTCGGATCCGCTCAGCGGTACGCCGGGTGGTGGCTCACCCCGGGGCGCGCGCAGCCCGGTCCCGGCGGCGAGGAAGATCTCGCCACTGCCGTGGTGGCCGGTCGAGCCGGAGAGCCCGCTCGGCGTCACCCATGATGGTTACCGACGGACCGGGGCTCTCGTCGCCGATCTGGACGTCCCGGTGGTGGCGGTCCACGAGGGCGGATACCACCTGCCGACGCCGGGCTCGCTGACCGTGGCGGCATTGTCGGGACTCACCCGGACCTAGCCGGCAAGCGCATGGTTAACTGAGTCACCACTCAGGAAGGGGGACTGGTGGAGCTGCCGACCGAGCTCGTCGCGCTCACCGACGAGCAGCGCGACATCCTCGACCTGTGCCGCCGGTTCGGCGCCGAAGTGATCCGGCCGGCCGCGCGCGAGGTCGACGAGGCGGACACGGTCACGCCGTGGCTGCTGTGGCGGGCCGCCGCCCAGGTCGGGCTCACCGCGTTCATGCTGCCCAGCCGGTACGGCGGCGGCGGCTTCACCGACGTGTTCACCCAGTGCCTGGTGCAGGAGGAGCTGGCGGCGGCCGACGCGCCGATCGCCAACCTGGTGACCTCGGGTGGGTTCTTCGCCGACCCCGTGCTCGAACTGGGCACGCCGGAACAGCAGGAGCGCTGGCTTCGTCCACTCTGTACCGACGACCCGCCGATGACCGCAGTGGCGGTCACCGAGCCGGACGTGGGCTCGGACGCCGCGGGGTTGACCACCCGGGCGAGCCGGGTCACCGGCGGGTACCGGCTCGCCGGCCAGAAGGCGTGGATCTCCAATGGTGAGGTGGCCGAGTTCTACGTGGTCTTCGCCACCGTCGACCCGGCGCTGCGCTCGCGCGGGGTGACCGCGTTCCTGGTCGGCAAGGGCGTCCCCGGGCTCACCTTCGGGGCGCCGATGCGTAAGCTCGGCCAGCGCGCCATCGTCAACACCGAGGTCTTCCTCGACGACGTGTTCGTCGCCGACGAGGACCGTCTGGGCGCCGAAGGGCAGGGCTTCGCCGGCCTGATGCGCACCTTCGACATCTCCCGGACCGTGCTGGGCGCCTCGGCGACCGGACTGGCCCGGGCCTGCCTGGAGCTGGCCACCGGGTATGCCCGCCAGCGCTCGCAGTTCGGCCGGCCGATCATCGAGCACCAGGCGGTGGCGTTCCGGCTGGCTGAGATGGCCACCCGGATCGAGGCCTCCCGGCTGCTGGTCTGGCGCGCCGCCCGGCGCCTGGACACCGGCGCGCCGGGCACCACCGCGTCGGCGATGGCGAAGCTGCACGCGTCGGAGACCGCGATGTTCTGTGCCTGGGCGGCGGTGCAGACCATGGGTGGCTGGGGCTACTCGCGCGAGTTCCTGGCCGAGAAGTGGTTGCGCGACGCGAAGCTGGAGGAGATCGAGGAGGGGACCTCGGACATCCAGCGGCTGCTCATCTCCCGGGGGCTGCCGACATGATGACCGGTGGCGAGCTGCTCGTACGCAGCCTGGCCGCACACGGGGTCGACACGGTTTTCGGCATCCCCGGCACCCACAACCTGGAGATCTACCGCCACCTTCGCCCGTACGGGATCACCCACGTCACCACCCGGCACGAGCAGGGCGCCGGCTACGCCGCCGACGGGTACGCCCGCACCGGTGACCGGCCCGGGATCGCGCTGACCACCACCGGCCCGGCCGCATTGAACCTGGCCGCGGCGCTGGGCCAGGCGTACTCCGACTCGGTGCCGGTGCTGGCGCTGGCCCCGGGGATGCCACGAGACCACGAAGCCGGCGCCGGCCTGCTGCACGAGACCCGCGACCAGCTGGGTGCGTTGACCGCGGTGACCGGCAGCGGCTGGCGGGTGCGCACCCCGGCCGAGCTCACCGACGCCGTCGCCGGCGCGTTCGGGGCCATGACGGCGGGGCGGCCCCGACCGGTCTACCTGGAGATCCCGCTCGACCTGCTCACCGAGGCCGCCGACGTGAGCGTCGCCGCGCCCCGGCCGGCGGTCGCGGTGGCGCCGGATCCGACCCGGGTGGCCGAGGCGGCCCGCCGGCTCGCCGCGGCCACCGATCCGGTCCTGGTGCTCGGCGGTGGTGCGAAACGCGCCGGCACGGCCGCGCTGGCGGTGGCGACGGCATTGGGTGCGGCGGTGCTCACCACCGCGAACGGCAAGGGCTGCGTGCCCGCCGACCATCCGCTCTGCGTCGGCAGCGGTCTGCACCTGTCCACGGCGGCGGCACTGGTGGCCGAGGCCGGCATCGTGCTGGCGGTCGGCACCGAGCTCGCGAGCACCGACTGGTGGTACGGCCCGCCGGCGCCGCGGCAGCTGATCCGGCTGGACATCGACGCCGGCCAGCTCGACCGCAACCGGCCGGCCGACCTGGCGCTGCACGCCGACGCCGAGCTCGGCCTGGCCGCCATCGCGGCCGCGCTAGCGTCGGCCGCGACCGCAGGCACTGCGGCCGCGCTAGCGTCGGCCGCGACCGCAGGCATTCCGGTCGCGGCCGCCGCGCGGGCGGCCGGGTGGCGTTCGCGACTGCGGGCCGAGGCGGCGGCCGAGGGAGCCCGCTGGGTGTCCACGATGGAGGCGATCGCGTCGGTGCTCGACCGGGATGCGGTGGTGACCGTGGACAACGCGATGGCGACCAACTACGGCGCGCTGGCGAACCTGCCCGTCCACGCGCCCGGCGCGTACGCCGGCCCGACCGGGTTCGGCACCCTGGGCTACAGCGTGCCGGCCGCGCTCGGGGCCGCGGTGGCTCATCCCGGGCGTCAGGTGGTCGCGCTCATCGGCGACGGCGGCCTGATGTTCGCGCTCCCGGAGCTGGCGAGTGTGGCCCAGCTGGGGCTGGCGCTGCCGGTGGTGGTCTTCGCCAACGGCGGCTACGGCGAGATCCGCCAGCAGATGTGCGAGCTGGGCATCGCGCCGGTCGGCGTCGACCTGCCCGAGCCGGACTTCGCCGGGCTGGCCGCCGCGCTGGGCGGCACCGGTCGTACCTGTCACCGCCCGCAGCAGCTCGCCGACGAGCTCGCGTTGGCCCTGCGCCGCCCCGTACCCACCCTGCTCGTCGTCGCCGAGGACCGGTAATGGCGTCGTTTCTGGAGCTCGTGTGGACCGACGAAGAGACCGGGCACCAGGGCTTCCTCGTCATCGACCAGCTGATCCGGGGCGCGTCCAGCGGCGGCCTGCGGATGCGCGAGGGCTGCACGCTGGCCGAGGTGCGCGACCTGGCGCAGGGGATGACGCTCAAGGAGGCGATCGTCTACTCACCGGGGGACCGGTACGTGCCGTTCGGCGGTGGTAAGGGCGGCATCGACTGCTCGCCCCAGGATCCGCGGGCCCGTGGGATCATGGCCCGCTACGTGGCCGCGATGAAGCCGCTGTTGGCGACGCTGTGGTCGACCGGGGAGGACTTCGGCGTCCGGCAGGAGGTGCTCGACCAGGTCGCGGTCGAGGCGGGGCTGCGCTCGACCATCGACGCGGCGCTGCGGCTGGTCGCGGACCCCGACTGGTCGCTGGCCCGGCTGCACGCCGCGTTCGCGGTCCGGGTGGACGGGGTGGGCCTGGCCGACCTGGTCGGCGGCTTCGGGGTCGCCCAAGCAGCCCTGACCGCGGCCGCGCGGATGGACCTGCGCGGCGCAGGTGGTGCCCGGGTGGGCGAACCGGGTGGCCCGCGGGCTGTGGTGCAGGGCTTCGGCTCCATGGGTGGGGCCAGCGCACGCTACCTCGCGGCCGCCGGCGTACCGGTGGTCGGCATCTGCGACGCCGGTGGCGTGGTGGCGAACCCGGCGGGGCTGGACGTGGAGCGGCTCCTGCTGACCCGGGATCCGTTCGGCGGCATCGACCGGGCCGCGCTGCGCCCGGACGACCGCCAGCTGCCGGCCGCGAGCTGGCTCGACGTGCCAGGCGAGATCCTCATACCGGCGGCGATGTCCTATGTGCTCACCGAGTCCACGGTCGACGCGGTGCGCGCCGCCCTCGTGGTGGAGGCGGCCAACGTACCGGCGACCCCAGCGGCTGAGCGGGCGCTGCTCGACCGGTCCATCCGGGTCGTGCCGGACTTCGTGGCGAATGTCGCGACCAACGCATGGTGGTGGTGGACGCTCTTCGGCGATATCGAACCCGCGGCCGAGCCGGCCTTCCGGAAGATCTCCGCGACCCTCACCTCGCTCGTGACCGAACTGTTCGACCGCAGCGAACGGGACCGCATGTGCCCGCGGGAGGCCGCGATCGCGATGTCCAACGAGCGGGCCGCCCAGCTGCGGGCCCGCTATCCCTGAGCCGCCGGCGGGCCCTCCCTGAGCCGTTCGGTGGCGCACCGTCCCCGGGCCGTCGGTGGCGCGCTGGAGCTGATCAACCTAGGGTCAGGCGTACCGGGATCGGCCGTGCGGCCTGGGGAGGACGCGGATGGCACAGCGCCCATGGGCGGCGCAGGCGAGGCGGCGGCCGAGGCTGAGCACCGTCCTGGTCTTCTTCCTGGTGACCTCGGCCGCCGGGCCGCTCGCCTCGATCGTCGGCACAGTGCCACTCGGCTTCGTGCAGGACGGCGCCGGGCTGCCGGCCGGATTCCTGGTCGGCACCCTCATTCTGCTGTGCTTCGCGGTCGGCTACGCCGCGATTAGCCGTCGAATGATCAACACTGGCGCCTTCTACTCCTACATCGCCCGTGGCATCGGCCGGCCGCCGGCGATCGGGGCCGCGTTCCTCGCGGTGGTCTCCTATTTCGTCAACACGGCCGGCATCGCCGGATCCCTCGGCTACTTCGCCAGCATCGTCGCCGGCGCGGACGGCTCGTCGCCCGGCTGGATCTGGGGCAGCGTGGGCGCCATCGTGGTCGTCGGCGTCATCGGCTACCGGCAGGTGGCGCTCTCCGCCCGCCTGCTCGGGGCGCTGCTCATCGCCGGGTTGCTCGTCCTGGTGGTGCTGGACGTGCTGGTGGTGGCGGCGAAAGGTCTCGACGCATTCCCGACCGCTGCATTCACCCCCTCGGTGATCATGGCTGGTTCGCCCGGGCTGGCGCTGGGCTTCGCGCTCACCTGTTTCGTCGGGATCGAGTCGGGCGCGCTCTACAGCGAGGAGACCCGCAACCCCGGCCGTTCGGTGCCGCGGGCCACGTATGCCGCCGTCGGCGGCCTGGGCGTGATCTACACGCTCAGTGTGTGGATCCTCGTCGGTGCCATCGGGGCCGACCGCACCCAGGAAGCCGGCCGGCGGGACCTGGGCAACCTGGTGCTGAACCAGGCGGCGGTCTACGGTGGCCAGGCGCTGCAGGCGGCCACCGGCCTGCTGGCGGTGGCGGGCACCTTCGCCTGCATGCTCGCCTTTCACAACGCGGCCAGCCGGTACCTGTTCGTCCTCGGCCGCGACCGGGTGCTGCCGGCCCGGCTGGGCCAGGTGCATCCGCGCTACCGCAGCCCGCACGTCGCCAGCCTGGCCATCAGCGGGGCCACCGCGGCGCTCATCGGGATCGCGGTGGTCACCCGCCTCGATCCGTACACCGAACTCGGCCAGGGCGCGCTCGGGCTGGCCACCTTGGGCGTCGTCAGCCTGCAGATGCTCGCCTCGGTGGCGATCGTGGCCTTCTTCCGGCGGCAGGGCTACCGGAGCTACCTGAAGACCCTCGTACTGCCGGCCATCGGGGCGGCCGGGCTGGCGTGTGCGACCGGCATCCTGCTGGTCAACTTCCCGCAGGTGGTCAACAACCACGCCCCCTGGGTGGCCGCGCTGCCGTGGCTGGTGGTGGTGGTGACGGCGGCCGGAGTGCTGACCGGACTGGTGATCCGCCGGCGCCGGCCGGCCCGGTACGCCCGGCTCGCGGAGAGCCGGCTGCGTCCCCTGGCGCGTACCATGCCCCGGCCGGCCAACTGGACCCGGCGGTACTGCCTCATCGGGGCGGGCCCGGCGGGTCTGGCGACGGCGCGCCGCCTCAGCGAGGAGGGCGTGCTCTTCGACTGGTTCGAGCGGGGCAGCGACATCGGTGGGATGTGGCACATCGACCGCTCGGGTACCGCGATCTATGACACCCTCACTGCGATCTCCTCGAAGTTCACCCTGGGATTCCCGGACTTCCGGATGCCCGACGACGTGCCCGACTATCCGGCGTGGTGGCAGGTGCGCGACTACCTGCGCGCCTATGCGCGCCACTTCGACCTCTACCCGAGGGTCACCTTCGACACCGCGGTGACCTGGGTGAAGCCCGACGGTCCCGGGTGGACGGTCACGCTCACCACCGGTGAGTTCCGCTACTACTCCGGGGTCATCGCCGCCGCCGGGCCGGCGTGGAGTCCGGTGCTGCCGACCTGGCCGGGGCAGGAGGCGTTCCGGGGCCAGATCTGGCATGCGGCCCGCTACGTCTCGCCCCGCGACCTGGACGGGCGCCGGGTGCTCGTCGTCGGTGCCGGCAACTCCGGCGCCGACATCGCCTGCGACGCCGTGCGCTCGGCGGCGGCGGCCTTCCTCTCGGTACGGCGCGGGTACCGGTTCCTGCCGCGCTACCTGGGTCCGATCCCGACCGACGCGGTACTCAACGGCATCCTGGATCCGCCGAGCCCGCTGAACCTACCGCCCGATGCCGCGGAGCTGACGCGAACCCTGTTGCGCGATGTCATCCCGCTCGGGCTGGTCGAGCCCGACTACCGGGTGCTCGCCGGTCACCCGACGGTCAACAACGAGGTGCTCAACGCGGTGATCCGGGGCTGGCTCGCAGTCCGCCCGGACATCGCGGAGATCCTGCCCGACGGGGTCCGGTTCACCGACGGCCGGGTCGAGCAGGTCGACCTCATCATCGCCGCGACCGGGTACGACCGCCGCCCGCAGTTCCTGCCGGCCGAGCTGCTCGGCGCCGACGGCGTACCGGATCTGTACCTGAACATGTTCAGCCGTACCTACGACGGCTTGACCGTGGTCGGGTTGAGTGACCTGGCGGGGGCGGCGTTCCCGCGCTTCGACGAGATGGCCCGGGTGGCGGTCGTCGACATCACCCTGCGCGAGCTGGCCGGCCCCGACTGGCAGCGCTGGCAAGCGGCGAAGCAGCAGGAGCGGCCGGATCTGCGCGGCGGCAAGGTGTACGGCGAGCGGTACGGATTCTGCGTGGACGACCACACCTACGGCGTGCTGCTGGGCGACATCTGCGACCGGTACGGCTACACCCCGGCACCGGCGTACCCGCTGCCCTACGGTGCCCAGCTCTCCCCAGCCTGACCACCCGCGCGGCGGCGTTGGCCCGCGCAGCGGCGTTAGCCCGCGCAGCGGCGTTAGCAGGGGCACCCCACTAACGCATCCAGTAGAACAAGGTGCCCTTGCTAACGGCGTCCAAGAGCGCCATGGACGTCCGGGGTCTGGTCAGGCGAGGTCGTCGGGGTCGAGTCCCAGCTCGCGGGCGGCGCTCAGCCGTACCCAGTCGGAGAGTTGGCGGCGGGAGATGACCCGCTCGTGCACGGTCACCTGGACCGCCAGCCCGTCGACCAGGGCGATGATCCGCCAGGCCGCGCCGGCGGGGTCGTCGCAGTCGAACTGGCCCTCCTTCACGCCGGCCTCGATCACCTCGGTGAGCGCGTCCTTCCAGCGCAGGTCGAGCCGGCGCGACACCTTCTCCAACTCCGGCAACCGCAGCGACTCGGCCCAGCAGTCAATCCACATCGACCACGACTTGGAGGAGCCGGTCGGTGCGTACCAGCGCAGAATTTTGCGCAGCTTGTCCAGCGGCGCCGCGGTCGAGCCGATAACGGCCTCGAGCCGGTTGAGGTCCTGCTCGGCCGCCCAACTGAACGCCTGGGCGAGCAGGCGCTCCTTCGTGTCGAAATGGTAGAAGACCAGTGCCTGGCTCACGCCGGCGGCCGCCGCGACGTCCGCGGTGCGGGTGTTGGCCAGGCCGCGCTCCACAATGACGTCGCAGGCGGTGCGGAGAAGACCGTCCAGGCGGACCTCAGCCGAACGTCGCGTCACGCGGGCCAAGATAGCCCATTTCGTCCGTGACTGTCTGCCCGGCCCGGTTGGCGGGCGTGTTTCCGTTGTTCAGCGCAGGAGTCCGGAACGTCGGGTGCGGTCGGGGGGGCGCATTTGCGGCCGCCCGGGACGTAGTGTGTGCGGCGTGGTGGCAGCGGCGCGACGCCGGGTAACGACGCTGGTGGCGGCACTGGTCGCCACTGGTCTGGGGGTCTGCGCGTGCGCGACCACCGCCAGCTGGTCGCCGCCGGCCGCTCATTCGTCGGCCGGGCCGTCAGCCTCCTCGACCCCCGCGGTGCCACCCGAGATCACGCTCGCGTTCGGCGGGGACGTCCACTTCACCGGGCGTACCCTGACGCTGCTCGACGACCCGGCGACCGCGTTCGGCCCGGTCTCGACGGTGCTCTCGGCGGCCGACGTGGCCATGGTCAACCTGGAGTCTGCGGTGAGCACGCGGGGGACACCCGAGCCGAAGACGTTCCACTTCCGGGCGCCGGCGAGTGCGTACGCGGCGGTCCAGGCGGCCGGGATCGACGTGGTGACGCTGGCCAACAACCACGCGCTGGACTACGGCCGGACCGCGCTCGAGGACACGATCGCCTCGGCTGAGGCGGCGAAGATGCCGATCGTCGGCGTCGGCCGTGATGCCGAGCACGCGTACCAGGCCTGGATCACGGAGGTCAAGGGCGTGAAGATCGCGTTTCTGGGAATGAGCCAGATCGCCGAGCTCGCCTCCAGCTGGGCGGCGAAGGATGACCGGTCCGGCATCGCGATGGCCTTCGACCAGGCCCGTGCCGTCGCCGCGGTGAAGAAGGCCCGCGCCTCGGCCGATGTCGTGGTGGTCTTCATGCACTGGGGACAGGAGTACAACCACTGCCCCACGTCGCAGCAGAAGTCATTCGCCAAGACGCTCGCCACCGCGGGCGCGACCATGGTGATCGGCTCCCATGTGCATGTGCTGCAAGGCTCCGGATGGCTCGGCAACACGTTCGTCGCGTACGGTATGTCGAACTTTGTCTGGTGGCTCAACGAGGCCGCCTCCAACGACACCGGGGTCATGCGGGTGACCCTGTCCGGGGCGACGATCGTGCGGACCGAGTTCGTGCCCGCCTACATCAACCGCACAACGGGCCAGCCGGACCCGACCACGGGTTCGGAGAGCCAGCGCATCGCCAAGAAGTACGCGGCGCTGCGGGGATGCACCGCATTGGCCGCCACTCGGCCCTAGTCGATCTTGGTGGCCTTCGTGGTCTTCGTGGGGCCGTGGCTTCCTGGGGTCGTGGCCCGAGCCGGTTGGCGAGCGAACCCACGGACGAGCGACGCGCGGGATCCGGTTTGTCACAGCCGGGACGGGTGGGCTAAAGTTTGCTTCCGTCGCCGGCACACCGGCTGGCATGCGGACGTAGCGCAGCTGGTAGCGCATCACCTTGCCAAGGTGAGGGTCGCGGGTTCGAATCCCGTCGTCCGCTCGCTGCGGCGGCTCGGCCGCCGGGCCGGTCCCGTAAGGGCAACCGGCGGGTTGGCCGAGTGGCTTAGGCAAGGGCCTGCAAAGCCCTGTACGCGGGTTCGATTCCCGCACCCGCCTCGGGCGATTAGCGCAGTGGGAGCGCGCTTCCTTGACACGGAAGAGGTCACTGGTTCAAACCCAGTATCGCCCACCAGGTCAGAGGCCATGTTCCATCGACGGACATGGCCTCTCTCGTGCCCGTACAGCAGCGAAGTACAGCTACGGTCATCCATCGAGGCTCTCCCCGAGACGCTTGAGCGCTTCCCGTGTGGCCTTTGTGGACGCCTGGGTGTAGATCTCCATCGTGATCGAGAACCGGGCGTGGCGGAGGATCGCCATGGCGACCCGAGGATGCACGTCAAGATCGGCAAGCAGGGTGGCGCAGGTCCGGCGGGCGTCGTGGACGGTGATCTTGCGGATGCCGGCCTTGGCGATGCGGTGGTCCCATGATCGGTTGAAGTTGCGCGGCTCGACCGGGGCTGCCGTAGGCGGTGGTGAATACCAGGGTCGAGCCTCGCCAGGCGGCGCCGGCGGATTCTTGTGCGGCCCGCTGCTGCGCGTCGACGGAGCTGGAGCGCGGTGACGCACAGGTCGGGGATCGGCAGCGTCGCATCGGAGGCGGCCGTCTTGGTCTCGCGGTGCAGCAGCCGACGGCGGACCCGTTGAAGTTGCAGGGCGGTGGCCAGCTCGGCGGTGTCCAGGTCGATCGCGTTCCAGGTGAGCCCGAGCACCTCGCCTTTGCGCAGACCGAGCACGAGGACCAGGACGTAGGCGGCGTAGAGCGGATCGTCGTCGTGACGTGCCGACTCGAGGAACCGGCGGGCCTCCTCGGTCGACCAGGCTTGACCCTTGCGTCGCCGAACCGGGGGCAGCTTGACCAGCGCGGCGACGTTACGGGTGATCAGCTCCTCGGTCATGGCGTGGGACAGCGCCGAGCGGAGCACCTTGCGCAGGTCTCCGATCGTGTTGGCCGACGGGGTGCGGCGACAGCACTGCCCAGCCGCGCAGCACCGCCGCTTGTCGGCGGGCCGTTTGGCGTCCTTTCGTCTGAATGCAGCACTGGCACAGCCGGCCGATCTGGTTGATCCAGGTCTGGACGTCGCGGACCTGGAGCCGGTCGATGCGTTTGGCACCGACGCCGGGAACGATGTAGAGGCGAGTGAGCGTGTCGTAGGTGGAGTAGGTGAGCGGGGCAAGGTTGGGTTCGACCACCTCCCGCAGCCAGTACGTCAGATAGTCGGCGACGGTGGGAGTCTTCGTCGGCACCGGTCCGGCTAGACGCCCGAGCATGCAGCTTCACCCATTTCTCGTGGACGTCTTCTCGCGTTGGGCCGTAGACCCATTTGCGGTCACGTTTGCCGTCGGGTTTGTTGACCCACACGTATGCGGCGAATCCGTTGCGATAGGCGAAGATGGAACCTTCCCCATTCTGCCGCGCGCGTTTGGCGGTCACGGGTTCGCCTCTTCACGCGTCGGGCGATGTATTCGTCGACCCACTCCGGCAGGATGCGGCGGTATTTGCCGTCTTTGATGGAGCGCAGTTCGCCGGTGATGACGAGCGTCTTCACCTTGCACAGGCCGAAGCCGAGCATGTCCGCGACCTCATGCATGCTGTACCAGCGTTTGCCAAGTACGTCGGATCGGGGCACGTGCTCGGGCGGGTGTGGTTCGGGAACGAGCGCGATCACGCGGCCGTTCGCGATCTGCGTGATGAGTGCTGCGGTGTCCACTGTGGTCCTTTCTCGGGTTGCGGAGCTGACACGTACGTGTCAGTTGAGGCTGGTTGTTTCGATGCCTCCGACGCGGTGTCGTTCGCGAGCGATGGCGGCGGCGGTGTTGGCGAGCAGGGCGTCGCCGAGGGTGCGCCAGCCGGCGCCGGCGTAGGTGAGGTTGGCGACGACCAGGGTGGTTTCGTCGTCGTGGTCGACGGTGCGACGCCAGATGACGCGGTTGTCCCGCAGGAGGCGGAACGTGACGGAGTAGCGGCGGGACTTGGTGAGGAAGTGCCCGCCGAAGCCGAGCATGTGGGCCCATCGGCGTAGCCGACCGTACGGCCGTTGAGGTTGGTCGGCCAAGCGCAGACCGGGAACGTAGCCACCGAGGCGCCAGCAGGCGTGGATGAGCCGTTCGGTGTGGCTTCCCTGCGGGTCTGCGTAGAGGTCGATGGTCTCACGGGTCAGCCGGCGCGACACGTGCCCGCAGGCCTCCGTGGATTTGGTGGCGTACTTGGCGAGGTACCCGGCGACCATCTCGTCGTTGAGTTCCCGTTCGCCGGTGACCCGGACGGGTCGGATGTCGAGCTGTTGTCCCCAGGCGATGAGCCAGCCGTCGCGATGGTGGTGGGGTTTGGTGGTGAAGCGGGTGTTCGCGGCGGCGTGTGCGATGGCGTCGACCAGGTCTTGCCGGCCGATGCCGTCGGGTACCGGTAGGACCGCGTCGGGATCGTCTGGGTCGGAGCCGTCGAGGCGGATGATGGCGTGGAAATGCACGACTCCGCGGCGTTGCATCTCGGCCACTTTGCCGTAGGACAGCCGCACGGTGGCCGGGTCGATGCCTCGCGACCGTGCGATGCGTTTAAGGCCGCGGTCCAGGTCGATGCGGGTGCGTCGCCACAGTTCGCTGGCGTGCAGGTTCCACACGACCTGGTGCTGGTGGTCGTAGCAGTCCAGGCACAGCGGGACGCCGAGGAGCTTGTCGGCGTCGCGGTGGATCCGCTCGCAGCGCAGGTCGACGCCGTGCGGGCAGCGCTGTTCGCCGCGCCGTGGCCGGCAAGGCAGACCTCGGGCGGCGGTGCCGGTGCGTCGGGTGTGCACGGGGCCGAAGCCGGGTGCGGTGAGGGTGGCGAACACGGCAGGATGCTCGGCCACGGTGGTGGGCACACCTTTGCCGCCGACCAGTCCGGTTCGGATGAGGTGGTATGCGTCGCGTCGATACGTCGTGGAGCAGGACGGGCAGGCGGCGGCGCGGCGGTTGCCGCAGTTCTTGTAGATCACCCCGTCGGGCATGTCGGTGGTGGACCTGGCGGTGTTGAGGGTGCCGTCGGGGTTGCGGGTGGTGACGTGGCCGGCGAGTCGGATCGGGTGCGAGCAGCCGGCGGCGGAGGAGATGTGCTCGAGCCAGGCGAAGTAGTCCGGTGCGGTGACGGCGCGGTGGATGGCCCATTGCGCGGGGGACGGCCAGGCGCCCAGGGTGATGGTCTCGGCGTTGGCGGCCCCGCCCGGGGCGAGGTGCACACCGGGCGAGGCGGTCAACGTCGAGGCGCTCACAGGCGAACCTCTGCGGGCTGCTGATTGTTGAGCCGAACCGGGCTGGTTATGGTTGCCGATGGTTCGGTGACAGCCAAGGAGCGGATAAGCCGCTCGGCGGTGGGCAGCGGGATGCGCAGCCGTTCGGCCAGCGCATGCGGGGTGATCTGTTGGCCGGTGGCCTGGTGGTAGGCGTCGACGATGATGCGCGCCCCGGGGATCAGCCCGTCGGGGAAGCTGTCGCCGTGCTCAACCGGGCGGAGCGCACCACGCCCGGGTACGGGTGTGCGGGTGTCCATGACAGACACCGCAGGCACGACAGGTGTGCGGGGTGAGGGTTCGGGCACCGAAGGTCGGGACAACACGAGTTTGGTCAGGGCGAGAAAGCCGAGGGCGGGCACGGCGGCGAGTAGCCAGCCGGTGATGGAGGGTCGGGCCTGGGCCAGCTGCCCGGCCAAGGAGAGGGCGGCCGCGGCCATGATGACGGTGATGGGGTAGGCGCCGATGCGCAAGTGGTGACGGCGGCGGCGGCGGACCTCCAGGCCGACGCCGAGGGGGACCAGGTCGGAGACGACGGCGTTAGCCCAGCCGAACCAGTCACCGGTGCCGGTGGGGCTGTTGACCATGGTCCAGTCGTGGATGTGGGTGAACGAGGCGGCGGCGGAGGCGCCGCCGATGCTGAGCAGGATGATAACGAGGATGACGCCTTCGAACCGGTCGACTCGACTGGGTGCACTCATGCGGATGCCTCCTGGTCGGTGAGGCGAGTGACGGTGAGGAGGCCCAGGCAGGTGTGGCAGAGCACGGGCTGCAGGCCGATGGTGTTGTAGCTGTCGACGAACTCGTGCAGGCTGCTGGTCCAGGCGGGGAAGCAGCCCTCGCCGTGGCAGCAGGCACAGGGTGGCTGGCAGGTGGGGCAGATGCGGTAGCACGCCCCGAGCAGCTCGGTGGTGGTGGGGGCCATGCCGTCCACACAGGACAGGCAGTCGACGGTGGGTGTGGTCATCGCACACCGCCACGGTTGCAGTCGGCGCAGTGGCCGAGGCGGCGGGGGATGTAGTAGTCCTTCACCTGGGTGCAGGTGGGGCAGGTGCGGCGGGCTTGCATCGCCTTGTCCAGGGCGCCCAGCTGCGCCGCGGTAGGGCTCCGTTTGGGTTGGGCCAGGTCGATGCGGAACAGGTAGGCGACCCGGGTGCCTTGACGCCAGAGGATCTGGGCGGCAATGGGTTGCCCCGCGGGGCGAAGGTCCAGGCGGCGTAGTTGGCGGCGGGTGGCCAACCCTCTGGGGGCCAGCCGGTACGGGTAGGTGGGCATACCGTCGTGATAGGCGCCGGTGGGATCGTAGACGTCCGGGCGCGGCCTGGGGTCGACGCCGAGCTCGCGCTGCTCCTCGGTGAGGAACACGCTGTGGCAGATGCCACAGTGGATGGGGCCTTCGTCGGCGACCTTGACCGAGACGCGGATTCTGCGTGGGCAGTCGCAGGTCAGCACGTGGCCGTTGTTGTTGTTCGTGCGGGTCCGTTCGATGCCGTCTTCGGGGTGGCGGTAGGCCCGCATCGCCGCGGTCAAAGCGGTGAGCACGCCGGCGTAGCGGCGCTGGGTGTGCTCGGCCAGGGTGCAGGGCGACCAGCCGATGTGTGGATCTTTCTCGGCGATCAGGCCGAGTTCGCCGGCCAGGGTGGCGAAACGCTGGTTGTGCCAGCGGCCTTGGCGGGAGGTGTCCTGGATGCCGCGTCGGTCGGCCAGGGCGTGGGTGGCTTCGTGCAGCAGGGTGCTCAGCACCTCGACGGGGGTGCGGTGCAGGCCTTCACCGGAGACGAGGACCTCGGGCAGCAGATGCTCGCCGAGTTGCCAGCGCAGGGTGGCGTAGTGCCCGTACTTGAGGTCGCTGCTTTTCGCGGAGGTGGATCCGGAGCCGACCACGATGATCGCGGCCGGGACGTCTGGATGGTGGCTGCGGATGGCGACCCAGGCGCCTTCCAACGCGCCCAGCAGCGCGGCCGTGGTGAACGAATCCGGGGCGGTGGTCTGACACGTACGTGTCACCTCGACCGATGACGGAATGGTCATGGCGCGCCGCCGGTGTCGGCGGTGTCGGCGGCGGCGTGCAGGGTGGCGATCACGTCGGTGGCGGTGCGGGCCGCCTCGTCGTTCCAGCGATGCACCCGGTCAACGCAGGTGTCGGCGGGGTGGCCGCCCAGATACTGGGCCAGGACCGTCGCGGCGTTCAGGTAGTGGGTGTGGGCGTCGCTGCGCCCGTCCTCATCGAAGAGGTTGGTGTAGGGCTGCGGGTGCGCGTCGTCGAGGCAGGCGATAAAGAGCGCACCCAGCACGCAGGCCGCCGGTGTGGGTGCCTGCAGGTTGGCGTAGAAGCGGTGTCGGACCCAGCCGTGGCGACTCAGGTAGACCGCAGCGCGGCGCAGCGTATCGACCACTGTGGAATGGGTCGGATTCGCGTCGGTGGGTGGATGGTGGGTAGCGTGCATCACGCCACGTCCTCTCGGGTGTGGTGGCGGCCGTGTGACCGGGTGGCTTTCCAGGGCTCTGATCCGGTCCCGCGGCCGTGCTGGCATTAGTCGGGTAGTGGCCGTTTCCCCGCGATGGGGGATGGCCGAGGCCGCCGTAGCTGGGTTCGGCCAGGCTGTGGCCGGGGCGGCGGATCTGGCGGGCGTAGGCGGCCAGGCGGATGATGGCCGCGTCGTCGAGGTAGGCGACTTTGATGCGTCGGGGGGTGCCGGAGTCGGCGACCAGCCACCCGACTCCCGCATCGGTGGGTGAGATGGTGGCGGCGGAGTAGCCGCGGGCGGCCCAGCCGTAGCCGAGGATGACGTCGGAGGAGATGTCGTTGGTGCACCGGCCGGCAAAGCGCCAGGAGAAGATGTCGCGCAGGCTGGTAGGGATGATGTCGGCGGTGGGGCGTTGGGTGGCGCCGACCACGATCAGGCCGACCGCCCGGCCGCGGGCGACAATGTCGCGCAGCAGCGCCGAGAACAGGTCGCGGGTAGTTTTGTCGCCGACGGTGGCGGAGAAGAAGGCGATCTCGTCCAGGACCAGGACGATGGCGTTCATGGCGTCGCCGCGTTCGATCTTGCGACGCTGTTGGGCCATGAGGTAGGCGTAGCGGTTGTCCATCACGGTTTGCAGCCGGCGAAGCGTGGTGATGGCGTGCTCGATGTCGGGGCCGACGAACACGTCGGCGGTGTCTTTCCACAGGCCGAGTTCGACCTGTTTGCCGTCGATGAGGCACAGCCGGCAGTCCAACGACAGGGCGGCGTGGGCGACAATCAGGCTGATGGTGGCGGACTTGCCCGCACCGGGCACACCACCGAGCAGCAGGTTGTGATACATCATCGGCAGGTAGACCGGGTCACCGGTTTCGTCGATGCCCAGATACACCGGGTCGAACATGGACATGCTCGGTCCGACCGGCACAGTGTCCGGTGTGGAGGTTCTACGGCGCGCTGCCATGACGGCTCCTTCCAAGGGTGGGCGGCCGATGGGCCGCCAAGATGCGCCGCCCACCGCAGGGAGATAGATGGTTGTGGGTTAGATCCAGTCGGACAGGTCATCGACCGGTCCGGTCGCCGTGGGGATCAGGTCGTTGATCACCGGGTTCGGTGTGGCCGCTGCTGCGGTGACCGCCTTGGCCGGACGGGATATTGCCGGTGGCGCTTCGATGTCGGGCAGGTCCAGCCCGGGCCGCGTCGTGATCGCGGGTGGGTGGTGTCGGTGGCCGGGGGGACCCGGGCGGGCAGTGGTGAGTCGATGGCCGCGGTGAGCGGGTCGCGGCGGATCAGGTCGAGTTGAAGCAACGCCGCGTGGCGGCGCGAGGCTGCGCTGATGCGGCATTCGGCCGCCCAGCAACCGGTGGCGATGCGGTCCAGGCGCTGCTCGAGGTCGGCCAGGGCGAGACCGGGTCGAAGCCAGATCCACACCCGTTCCCCGGCCGGGATCGGGTGGGCGAACAGAATCAGCGGGGGCATGCCGGAGCGTTGGGTGGTGATGAAGGCGTGAAAGCACACCCGCAGCCGGTGGCGGGAGACCGCGCACATCACCCACGGCCAGACCCGGCGCCGCAGCGCGGGGATCAGGACCAGGCCGCCGCTGGGGATGGTCAGCGTGGCCAGGGCGGCCCACCACGGCAGGTGGCCGGTCAGCAGCAGATACAAGGCGAGCAGACTGGTGAAGAGCAGGAGTTCGGGTGCCCAATGCCAGAACACGCGGATCGCGGGCCAGCAGAACAGGGTGAACCCGGCGAGGAAGCCGACGCTCAGGCCGGCGACGAGTCCGATCAGGACCGCCCGTGCCGGTGCGGTGATGGCCGAGCCGATGACGGCGGTGCACACCCCCACGGCGGACCCGATGGTCCAGAACGCGATCTTCGAACGGCGGACCGCCCGGACCTTCGTACTGAGTTCGATCAGCGCCATGTCATGGCGCCAGTGGCGGCGGAGCCGTATCCCCGCCTCAGCCGGGATGACCTAGAGTGGGACATGACTCGTCCACCCCTCCTTCACAGGGGTTGATGGGTTTGGTAGGACACGGAGCCGGCGGAGAAACCCTCAGCACCGACCCCGCGTCCGCTTGCGACCGGTCCGGAAGCGCCAACTTCCGGGCCGGCGTGGGCCTTTCGGCCCGGCCGTTCGTAGCCTTCCCGGACGCATCCGGGTGACTCCGCGAACGAGGATGTGCGTCAGCGGTGAACCGACCCTCCCCATCCGGGTCCGGTCACGCCGAACCGTCGGAGCATCACTTCGCCGCCGACACGGCCTTCAGCTCGACCGCGCGGTAGGCGACGCCGTGCTTCCCGTTGTTGTTCCACGGGATCGCTTCCAGCCCAACCGGCTTGACCACCTGGCCCACGGTGACCGAAGGCGTGATGCCAGCCACCGAGATCGCCAGGATTTCGCCGCCGGTCTCGTCCAGGGCCGTGACCTGAGTGGTCCACATCGGCCGCCCCTCGCGATCAACCTTCTGCTTGCCGTTCTGGTCCAGCTTCTGCTCCGTGTTCCGCGTGACCGTGAACTGCACCCCGGAGGTGTCAATACCAAGACGCATGGCCGCTCCTTTCATATCGAGCAGGTCCCTTGTGGACTCTCGCTCTCG
>CAVWCL010000006.1:0-32101 GCA_963753485.1 uncultured Actinomycetota bacterium
TCCACCGACGCCGGCTTCGTTGGTGTTAGTCCGGGTTTGAACCGATATCGTGCGGTCCAGAGTAGACAGCGGGTTTCCGGTCAGGCGTTCGTGGCCGCGGTCCAGCGCAGAGTGGCGTCGAGCTGACCGGTGGCGCGTAGCTGGGTGATCTGCGCCAGGCGCTGGTATCGGGGCCCGAAGAGGTCCGCCATCACCGGCTGGAATCGCTGGTACGCCTCGACCAGCTGCTCGATCCCCTTGCGTACCGTCCACTGTGGCTTGAACGTCGGCACCTCACGGGCGATCAGGTCACAGGAGGCCCGGTAGTTGCGGGCATCGGGTCCGCCGCCGGTGGCGTAGGTCACGGTGCCGCCGGCGACCTCGCGGACCAGCTCGGCGACGTCCCGGATGAGGTAGTTCTCGGAGGTCTGGCCCACGTTGTAGGCGCGCAGGTGGGTCACCTCGCGCGGGGCCTCCAGCAGCGCGAGGAACGCACTCGCGATGTCCTGGGCGTGCACCAGTGGACGCCAGGCGCGGCCGTCGCTGTTCAGGCGGATCTCGCCGGTGAGCAGAGCCCGGGCGACGAGGTCGTTGATGACCAGGTCGCAGCGCAGCCGGGGGGAGAAGCCGTACGCGGTCGCGTTGCGCAGGAAAACCGGCGAGAAGTCGTCGTCGGCGAGCTCAGCCAGGTCCCGTTCGGAGTACACCTTCGACTCCCCGTACGGCGTGATCGGGGCGAAGGCAGCGGTCTCGTCCAGCGGGGTGTCGTCGGCACCGGCCCCGTACAGGCTGCAGGACGAGGAGAACAGGAACCGGGTGACTCCGGCCGCCTTGGCCGCCCGCCCGAGCCGGACGCTGGCGCGGTGGTTGATGTCGTAGGTGAGCTCCGGGTCGAGGTTGCTGAGCGGGTCGTTGGAGAGCGCGGCCAGATGCATCACCGCGTCCGGGCGTACCTGGGCGATCTGTTCCGCCGTGACGTCGCGCAGGTCCATGCGCACGCTCGCCACCTCGACCGGTGCCGGGCCGAGCAGGCACTCGGCGAAGAAGCCGGTGTCGGCGCCGATGACCTCGTGCCCCGCCGCGGTCAGGTGCGCGACCAGAACGCTGCCGAGATACCCCTGGTGACCGGTGACGAGCACGCGCATGAAGGCTCCCATCGACAGTGGCCCGGACGGGCCGGCCCCAGTCTGCCCGCCATGGTCCCGGCCGGCCAACCGGCCCGCCGTCCCCGCGCTGGGCCGCCGTCCGGACTGACGGGTTTCTTACTCCCTGTGGGTAGGTGATCGCCCGCGCAGTACGTTCGATCGCGTTCACGCCGGCCAGACCTGGGAAAACAATGACCACGCCGATCTGTCGACTGTGCGATGCCAAGCTGACCGAAACATTTATCGATCTTGGAATGTCGCCGCTCTGCGAGAGCTTTCTCAGCGCCGACCAGCTGGACAGCGCGGAAACCTTCTACCCGCTGCACGTACGGATCTGCTCGGAGTGCCTGCTGGTCCAACTGCCGGCGTATGTGTCGGGTGAGGACATCTTCACCAACTACGCGTACTTCTCGTCCTACTCGGACTCCTGGGTGGCGCATGCCCGTCGCTACGCCGAGGAGATGACCGCGCGGCTGGACCTGGGCCCGCGCTCGTTGGTGACCGAGGTGGCGAGCAACGACGGCTACCTGCTGCAGCATTTCGTCGCCGCG
The DNA here is from genome assembly GCA_963753485.1 of uncultured Actinomycetota bacterium. GTDB lineage: Bacteria > Actinomycetota > Actinomycetes > Mycobacteriales > Micromonosporaceae > CAWDLX01. Next base: position 1,676 of record CAVWCL010000006.1, read on the forward strand.
GGCATCGCGGTCCTGGGCGTCGAGCCGGCGGCGAACGTCGCGGCGGCCGCCCAGGAGAAGGGCATCCGCACCGTGACCCGTTTTCTCGGTGCGGTGACCGGGCGGGAGCTGGCCGAGCAGTACGGCCGGGCCGACCTCGTGGTCGGCAACAACGTTTACGCTCACATACCGGATATTCGCGACTTCACCGCCGGGCTGGCCGCACTGGTCGCCCCGACCGGTTGGGTGACACTGGAGTTCCCCCACCTCATGCGCCTCATCGAGCGGCGCCAGTACGACACCATCTACCACGAGCACTACCACTACCTCACCCTGCGCACGGCGACCCGCGCGCTGGCCACCGCCGGACTGGTCGTCGTCGATGTGGAGGAGCTCGCCACCCACGGCGGCTCGCTGCGGATCTACGCCCGCCCGGCGGCGGCCGCCGTCGATCCCACGCCGGCCGTCACCGCCCTGCTGGCCGCCGAGGCCGCCGCCGGCCTGCACACCGTCAGTGGTCACGCGGGTTTTGCGCACGCGGTCACGCAGATCAAGCACGACCTGCTCACCTTCCTGCTCACCGCGCAGGCCGACGGCAAGCGGGTGGTCGGCTACGGAGCCCCCGGCAAGGGCAACACGCTGCTCAACCACTGCGGCATCCGCGGCGACCTGCTCGCGTACACTGTGGACCGCAATCCGCACAAGCACGGCAAGTTCCTCCCGGGCACCCATATCCCGATCGCGCACCCGGACCAGATCGCCCACGACCGGCCGGACTACGTTCTGATCCTGCCGTGGAATCTGCGCACCGAGCTGGCCGCACAGCTCGCCTACGTGTCCGAGTGGGGCGGCCGGCTGGTGTTCCCGATCCCCGCGCTGGAGGTGGTCTGAGCATGAAGGTGGTCCTGTTCTGCGGTGGGCTCGGCATGCGCATGCGCGAGGACGCGACCAGCATGCCGAAACCGATGAACATGATCGGCGACCGGCCGCTGCTCTGGCACGTGATGCGCTACTACGCGCACTTCGGCCACACCGAGTTCATCCTCTGCCTGGGCTACGGGGCCGGGGCGGTGAAGGACTACTTCCTGCGCTACGACGAGACCCGGTCCAACGACTTCACGCTGAGCGCCGGCGGGCGCGACATCACGCTGCACAGCAGCGACATCACCGACTGGACGGTGACCTTCATCGACACCGGCCTGCGGGCGAGCATCGGCGAGCGGCTGCTGCGGGTCCGTGGGCACGTCGAAGGCGAGGAGATGTTCCTGGCCAACTACGCGGACACCCTGACCGACGCACCGCTCAACGAGCTCATCGAAACGTTCCGGCGCACCGACTCGGTGGCCAGTGTGCTCGCGGTGCCCCCGGTCTCCACCCATCACGTGGTCGAGATGGACGACGAGGGCACGGTCACCGGCGTGCGGGACGTCCGGGACCTGATGCAGTGGGAGAACGGCGGCTACTTCGTGCTCCGCCCCGCCATCTTCGACGTGCTCCGTGACGGCGAGGACATGGTGCCGCACGCGTTCACCCGGCTCATTCCACAAGGGAAGCTGCTGGCTCAACGGTTCACCGGCTTCTGGCGGGCGGCGGACACGTTCAAGGACCGGGTCGAGCTGGAAGAGATGGTGGCCACCGGCGCGAGCCCGTGGATGGTGTGGAATCGACGCCTCGAGGACGACCTGGCCACGCTGGCGGCGGTCCACGACGACCGGTCGGCCGGCGTGGCCGCGACCTGGTGAGGCGATGCTGTCGCTGACCGGCGTCCGGTCCATGGTGGCGCTCGGCGCGCATCCCGACGACATCGAGATCGCCGCGGGTGGGCTGATGCTCGCGATCGCGGCGGCGAATGCCGGCATCGCGGTCCGCTATGTCCTGCTGACCGGATCGCCGCAGCGCCACGCCGAGTCGCGGGCGGCGGCGAAGGCGTTCCTGCCCGATGCAAAGCTGTCCTTCGCCCTGCACGGGTACGCCGACGGCCGGTTGCCGGCGCATTGGGGCGAGGTCAAACAGCATCTGCACGACGTCGCCGAGGGATTCGAACCCGACCTCGTGCTCTGTCCCTCGACCGACGACGCCCACCAGGACCACCGGCTGCTCGGTGAGCTGGTGGCCACGGTGTTCCGCTCGGCGCTGGCGCTGCACTACGAGATCCCCAAATGGGACGGCGACTTCGGCCGCCGCAATGTCTACCTGCCGCTGACCGAGGACCTGGCCCGGCGCAAACTCGAGCTGCTGCACGCCTCATACCCCTCGCAACGGACCCGGGACTGGTGGGACGACGAGGTCTTTCTCGGCCTCGCCCGGCTGCGTGGCATGGAGTGCCGGTCCCGCTACGCCGAGGCGTACCAGTGCGGCAAGCTGGTCCTGCGACTGGGTTGAGCCGGTGCGCACCACGCCGCGTTTGAGCTGCTCCGCGCCACGCCGGACCGGCCGGGCTCGGGTTGACGCCCCGAGCTGCCGCTACCATATTCAGTGATGGGCGGGCCGCCGCATTTACGATGAGCAACGCGGCGAGCACGGCGGGTGCGCCAGCATCGGCGGCTCGCAGGTCCGTCAACCGTGAGGATCAGCCGGAACATGACTGGAAGACCGACAATCCCTCCCCCTTCTCCGGTCGCTGCCCCACCCCCACCCCCACCACCCCGCACCAAGGGTCAGCACCCAATCTCCACCCGGATGCTGGTTCTCGGTGTGGCGCTGCTCACCATCGGCCTGCTCAGCGCGGTCGCGCTCTGGCGCCTGTCGGTCTCCTCGGCCGCCGACGCCGGCCCTGCGACCGCATCGTCCCGGTCACCCAGCGCGGTGGCCTCCGGCCCGGCCTTCCCGTCGGCGACCGCGGCCCCGACCCGGCCGAGCACGGCGCCGCCCACGTCGGGGCGGCCGCGCGGCGCCCCGTCGGTGCCCGAGCCGGCCACCTTCGGCTGGCCCGACGCGGCGAGCACCGGCGTGCCGCCCGGGACGAAACTGGTCAAGAAGACCAACCAGCACTACATCGTCACCACGCCCGGCACCGTCATCAACGGCTGGGACCTGCCCGGGGTCATCGAGATCAAGGCGAACAACGTCACCATCAAGAACAGCCGGATCCGCTGCTTCGACGGAGACACCTGCGTCTCGCAGTCCAACGGATTCAAGGGCCTGCACCTCGACCACGACGACATCGGCCTGGACAGCGGGTGGGGCAACGTCCCGGTCGGCGTCGAGCTGTTCGGCACCGAGAACAAGGCGAGCGCGGTCAACAACAACATTCTGGAGTACCTGCACATCCACAACGTCGGGGACGGCGTCCGCCCGGACGGCAACTTCACCCTGCGCTACAGCTACATCCACGCGCTGGACATCACCAACGACGCCGCCCACTCCGACGGGGTGCAGACGTTCGGTGGCTCGTACGTGCTGATCTACCACAACACGATCGAGGGCGGGAACACCAGCGACATCCTGGTGCAGGGCGGCGGTTCGAACTTCTGGGTCATCGACGACAACCTGCTGCTCGGACGGCGTGCGCCGGACGGCATCACGAGCTTCGCGATCGGCTTCGACCGCAACTCCTGCCCGGGTGGTGGTTGCATGTTCGTCAACAATCATGTGAACCGCACCTGGCAGGTCGACGTCTCCTACGACGCCGGACCGTGGAACTCCGGCAACTGGTACCACAACGTCTACCAGGACAACGGGGCGACCGTACCGGTGCCGAACTAGCGCCCCTTCTCCCGTCGATCTAGGGCTTACGCACACGTTTGGAGATCGAACCACGTGCATACGACCTAGATCGGCGGGCTGGGCGCCGGGCGACGGTGACGGTGCCGGTGCCGCACTGGCGCCGCGACCGGCGGGCCGTTCGGTTGTTGGCTGGTGCGGCCGGGTGGACGACAATCAACCGGCCGCCCGGACCCCGGACGGACCGGCGGTGGTCGCCGGCGAGCCCACACGCGACCTGGAGACGGACACGATGTTTGCCCGACTGGGCGCGACCATGGTCCGGGCCCGCTGGGTCGTGATCGGCGCGTGGGCGGCCCTCGCGCTCGCCGGCGCGATCTTCGGTGGCGCGGTCTTCGACCGGGCGGTCGATGTGCCGAGCCTGGGGCCGAGCGCCGAGTCCATGGTCGCGAAGAGCACGGTCGACCGGCTCAAGCCCGACGGGCCGATCATCGAGGCGGCCGTGCTCGGGATCGGTCCATACGAACCGGGCCTGGTCGCCAACGCGACGAAGATCACCAACCAGATACGGGCGGTGCCCGGCGTGGCCTCGGTCGACGACGTCTACAACGGCCACGGCCAGGTCGGCGCCGACAACAACAGTTCGGTCATCGTGATCCAATTCGCCGACCACCTGCCCGAGGCGCAGCTGGAGGCGGCCGAAGACCAGGTGGTCGTGCTGGTGCACCGCATCGACGCCCCCCGGGTCCTGGTCACCGGCGACCACCTGGCTCAGCGAGCCTTTGCCGACCGGGCCACCGCGGACGCCGCCACCGGCGAGTCGGTCGCGCTGGTCGTGCTGGTGATCGTGCTGATCGCGGTCTTCGGCGGGTTCACCGGCGCCGGGGTGACGCTGGCGGTGGCACTCGTGGTCATCGCCGGCGGCCTGCTCGGCCTGCTGGGATTCAGTGCGGTCACCAGCGTCAGCCAGTTCGCGGTCAACGTGGTCACCCTGTTCGGCATCGGGCTCGCGGTCGACTACACGGTGTTGCTGATCTTCCGGTTCCGCGAGCTCCGGGCCGCGGCGGACACCGAAGCGGGCGAAGTGCTCCCCGACCTGATGGCCACCGCCGGTCGGGTGGTGCTGATCTCCGGCCTCGCCGTCGCCGCCGCCATGGGCGGGCTCGCCGTCTTCGGTGAGCCGCTGCTCGCGGCCATGGCCCTGGGTGGCGCGATCGTGGTGCTGCTCGCCATGGCGGTCGCGCTGACGCTGGTGCCGGCGCTGCTCGCGGTGGCCGGTGACCGCATCCCACCGCCGGGCGGGTCGACCTGGGTCACCGCCGCCCGAGACGCTGTGCTCGGGGCGCTGCGGCGCACCGTGGTGGCTGGGTGGTCCGCAGTGCGCCGCCGGCGGCCGGAGCGCGCGTCGACCCCGGTACGGGCCCGACGCCCCGCGCCGCCGCCGGTCCGCCGCCGGCCGGCCGCCGGCCCACCGGGGGCCGCGGACACCCTGCTGGCCCGGTTGGCCGGCTTCGCCCAGCGCCGACCCGGCCCGGTCGCGGCGGTCACAACGGTGGGGCTTCTCGGCTTGGCGGCGCTCTTCCTCGGAGCCAACCTCGCCAACTCCGACGCCCGTGCCATGCCGAGGTCGATGGAGGTCCGGCAGGGTTACGACGCCGTGCAGGCGCTGTTCAACAACAAGCTGGCCGCCCCCGTCACGGTGGTCGCGTCGGTTGCCCCGGACAACGCTGACCTGGTGTTCTACCTCAACCACATCGAACGGTTGCCCAACGTGCACCGGGTCGCGATCCGGCCCGACGTTCCGCGCACCGCCACCGTGATCGACGTGACCCCGCTGGGCGACACCGCCGGGCCGCAGTCGCGGGCCCTGGTCCGCGATCTGCGCGGGCTGACGACACCGTTTCCCGTGACGGTTGGCGGCGCCGCGGCCGAACTGGTGGACTACCAGAGCTCGGTGGCGACCCGGCTGCCGGTCGTGGCGCTGGTTCTGTTGATCACTACTGGCGTCCTGCTCTTCGCGCTCACCGGCTCGGTGATCATCCCGCTCAAGGCGCTGCTGCTCAACCTGCTCACTCTGGGCGCGACGCTGGGTGTCCTCGTGATCACATTTCAATGGGGCTGGGGCGGTTGGCTGCTGGGATTCCAGTCGTGGGGCGCGATCGACCTGACCACGCCGCTGTTGCTGTTCATCTTCGTTTTCGGCTTGACCATGGATTACGAGGTCTTCCTGCTCGCCCGGATCACGCAGGAATGGGAGCGCACGCACGATAATGACCGCGCCGTTCTGATCGGTATCCGCCGCACCGGGCCCGTGGTCACCACGGCCGCGCTCAGTATCGGCGTGGTGTTTCTCGGCTTCCTGCTCGGCGGCCTGACCGCCGTGAAGGAGGTGGGATTCGGGATGGCGGTCGCGATTCTGCTCGATGTCACCGTCGTTCGTGGACTCCTGCTGCCGGCCGCGATGTCGCTGCTCGGTGACCTCAACTGGTGGGCACCGGCGTTTCTGCGCCGGCGGGGGTCGCCGGCGCCGACCGGCCGGCCCACCCCATTCGCGGCAGCGAAGTAAAACGGCGGCGGGTTTGGCCATTCGCCTGGAGAAGTCTGAACGTTCGGATGGTGGCTACAACGTGACCGTCGTCACGATATGAGAGTTGACCTTGGTAGCATCTGACCGGACGTTGACACCATCCCCGCCGGTCACGTCCCTATCATCACCGGGGATGCGGTGGCCGCCAGCGGCGGCAGGTCCGCCCGGACGGCATTCGCCAGCGAGCAGAGGAGTACCTGTATGTGGCGTCGCGGTATCGGTCCAGCCGCGTTGATGCTGCTCGCCAGCGTCCTGGCCGGCGTCTTCGCGGTGACCGCCGGCGCCACCGTAGCCGCCGCCGCGCAGCCGGCCGGCTTCGCCGAGCAGGTGATCTTCAGCGGGCTCAACCACCCGACCAAGCTGGTCTTCGCCCCGGACGGCCGGATCTTCGTGGCCGAGAAGAGCGGCGTGATCAAGGTTTTCGACAGCATCACCGACCCCACCCCCGACATCTTCGCCGACCTGAGCACGCAGGTGCACGACTGGGAGGACCACGGCCTGCTCGGTCTGGCGGTGCCACCGGATTTCCCGACCACGCCCTACGTCTATGTGCTGTACACCGCGGACGCCCCGATCGGCGGCACCGCGCCGGTCTTCCACGACAGCTGCCCGAACAACAACTGCGTGACCAGCGGGCGGCTCTCGCGCCTGCAGGCGAGCGGCAACCACATGGTCGGCTCGGAGCAGGTGCTGCTCAACGACTGGTGCGAGGTCTCGGAGACCCACTCGATCGGCAATGTGGCCTTCGGCCCGGACGGCAAGCTGTGGGTCTCCGGCGGCGACGGCGCCAGCGCGAGCGTGGTCGACTGGGGCCAGGTGGGCTCCCCGTCCAATCCATGCGGTGACCCGCCGGGCAGCGTCGGCTCCTCCATGAACCCGCCGGCGGCCGAAGGTGGCGCCCTGCGTAGCCAGAGCAGCCAGCGCATCGACGGGCCGGCCGTGCTCGGCGGGACGGTCATCCGGATCGACCCGAACACCGCGGCGGCGGTCTCCGACAACCCCTACGCAGGCTCCAGCGACCCGAACAAGCGGCGCATCGTGACCTACGGCGTGCGCAACCCGTTCCGGTTCACGTTCCGCCCCGGCTCCAACGAGATCTGGCTCGGCGACGTCGGCTGGAACACCTGGGAGGAGATCGACCGCAACCCCAACCCGCTCGCCGCGACCGTAACCAACTTCGGCTGGCCCTGCTACGAGGGCGCCGGCCACCAGCCCCTCTACGACCAAGCCGACCTGGTGCAGTGCGAGAACCTGTACTCGGCCGGCACCGCCGCGGCGCCGACCTACACCTACAACCACGCGGCCCAGGTGGTCCCGGGTGAGGTATGCGGCTCCGGCGGGTCGTCGCCGACCGGGGTGGCGTTCTACCCCAGCTCGGGAGGCTCCTACCCGTCGGCGTACCACGGCGCCCTGTTCTGGGCCGACTACAGCCGCGGCTGCATCTGGGCCATGATGCCGGGCGCCGGTGGCCTGCCCAACCCGGGCAACATCATCACCTTCGACGGCGGGGCGGCGAACCCGGTCGACCTCGAGATCGGCCCGGCCGGCGATCTATACTATGTGGACCTCTCCGGCGGCACCGTGCGGCGCATCTGGTACTCCTCGTCCAACCACGCGCCGGTGGCCGCGGCCACCGGCGCGCCGCTGTCGGGCCATCCACCGCTGACCGTCAACTTCGACGCGCATACCTCGAGCGACCCGGACCCGGGCGACATCCTCAACTACGCCTGGGACTTCACCAGCGACGGCACCACGGACGCCACCGGGGTCACCACGTCACACACCTACTCCACGGCGGGCACCTACGTCGCCCGGCTGACGGTGACCGACAGCCAACTGGAGGCCAGCACGACCACGCTGACCATATCGGTGGACAACGACGCGCCGGTGCCGGTCATCGACACGCCCGCCGCCTCGTTCCACTACGTCACCGGGGCGACCATCTCGTTCAGCGGACACGCCACCGACCCGCAGGACGGCACCGAGCCGGCCTCGCGGCTGCAGTGGCAGGCGGTGCTGCACCACTGCGCCACCCCGACCAGCTGCCACGAGCACTTCGTCCAATCCTGGACCGGCGTCGCGGCCGGCTCGTTCCAAGCTCCTGACCACGAATATCCGTCCTATCTGGAACTACGCCTGACCGCGACCGACGCGGGCGGCGCCAGCAGCCAGACGTCGCTGCGGCTCGATCCGCAGACCACGGACGTGAACTTCACCAGCTCGCCGTCGGGCATGCTGCTCTCGGTCGGCTCGACCAGTGGTGTCACGCCGTTCACCCGTACCATGGTCATCGGAGCGGCCGAGTCGGTCAGTGCGCTGTCACCGCAGGCCGTCGGCGGCACCACCTACCAGTTCGCCAACTGGTCCGACGGCGGCAGCCAGACCCACGTCTTCACGGCACCCGCCGGCGCGGCTTCCCTGGCCGCGACCTACACCCCGGGTGGCACGCTGCCTAATCTCACCGGCACGGTCAACGGCAGCGACGGCCGGCCGATTGCCGGTGCCACCGTGACGCTGACCCCCGATGGCCGGTCCACCACGACCGACTCTGCAGGGCACTTCACCTTTACCGGCGTCAATGCCGGCGAGTACACCGTCACCGGCTCGCTCGCGACCAGCCAGTGCACCGCGCCGGCCTCGGTGCCGGTGACCATGAGCGGCCCGCAGACGGTGACGGTCTCACTGCTCCAGCGGGCGGACGCGTACGGCAACACCTGTGCCGACACGCTGGCCGCGTCGTACGTCGCGGCCGGCACCGTCGTCGGGCTGGGCGGCGATGACGCGATCACCCAGATCTCGACGCCGTTCCCGGTCAAGCTCTACGGCACCTCGTACTCGTCGGCCTGGCTGGACACGAACGGCGTCATCTCGTTCGTCAACCCGGGGCACTCGGCGGTGACCTGGAACTCGCACATCCCCAGCGCCGGCTCACCGCACGCGTCGGTCTTCCCGCTCTGGGACGACCTGCTGGTGGACGCCTCGGCGAGCATCCGCACCGCGAGCACCGGCACCGCGCCCAACCGCACGTTCGTGGTCGAGTGGCGCAACGTCACGTTCTACTCCGACCAGGCCTCCCGGGTCACCGTGGAAGCGATCTTCGCCGAGACCACGGGTGCGATAACCCTGGTGTACCAGGGCATCGACAACCGTGCCGAGGAGCTCGGGGCGACCGCGGTGATCGGCATCGAGAACGCGGCCGGCACCGACGGCTTCGAGTACGCCTTCCACCAGCCGCTGCTCAAGACGAACCTCAGCGTGACCTTCCAGCCGCCCGGCGCCGGTCAGCCGCCGCCCACCGGCTCCGTCTCGGGTCGGGTGACCAGAGCGAGCGACGGCTCGGCGGTGGCCGGGGCGACGATGACCCTCAACCCCGCCGGCAGCACGACCACCACCGCGGCCGACGGCTCGTACCAGTTCACCGGTGTCGCGTACGGCTCGTACACGGTCAGTGTGTCGACGGCGGCGTCCCAATGCGGCGGCCTGTCGGCCTCGGCTCCGGTGACCGTGGCCGGTGCCCAGACGGTGAACCTCTCGGTGACCCAGCGCTCGGACATCTTCGGGTACACGTGCAGCACCGGCGCGTCGGCCTACGTCGCGGCCGGCACGGTGCTGAGCCTCAGCGGTGACGACAACGTGGCCTCGGTCAGCACGCCATTCCCGATCCGCTACTACGGATCGACCTACAACACCGCCTGGGTGGACACCAACGGCCTGGTCTCCCTGGTCAACCCGGGCGGGTCGGCGGTCGCCTTCGGTACCCACATCCCCACGGCCAGCCCGCCGAACGCCACCGTCTTCGCGTTCTGGGACGACCTGGTGGTCGACGCCTCGGCGAGCGTGCGGACCGCGACCACCGGCACCGCACCCAACCGCCAGTTCGTCGTCGAGTGGCGCAACCTTCGCACGTACTCCGATGCCAATACCCGGCTCACCGCCGAAGTGATCTTCTCGGAGAACACCGGGGACATCACGCTCACCTACGCCAACCTCACCGCCAACGCCCGCGGGCAGGGCTCCGAGGCGGTCGTCGGCATCGAGAGCCCGACCGGCACCGACGGCTTCGAGTACGCCTACCAGCAAGCGGTGCTGAGTGCGTCGGAGGGCGTCACGTTCCACATGCCGGGATCGACCCCGGTGCAGACCGGCTCGATCTCCGGCCACGTGACCCTGCCCAGCGGCGGCGGCCCGGCCGGCTCGGTGCCGGTCACCCTGTCGCCCGGTGGCCTCTCCACGACGTCCGCGGCCGACGGCTCCTACCAGTTCGCCACCGTCACCTACGGCTCGTACACCGTCTCGGCCGGCGCCGGTTCGACCCAGTGCGGCGGCCAGTCGGCGTCGGCACCGGTCACAGTGGACGGCAACGAGACCGTTGACCTCACGCTGACCCAGACATCGCGCACCGACTCCTACGGCTACACCTGCACCGACGGGCCGGCCACCTATGTCGCCGCCCCGACGGTGCTCGCCCTCACCGGCGACGACGCGATCAAGCAGATCACGGTGCCGTTCGCGGTGACGCTCTACGGCACGTCGTACACGACGGCGTGGGTCGACACGAACGGCGTGGTCTCGTTCGCGAGCCCGGGTGGCTCGGCGGTCGCGTGGGACACCCACATCCCGGGCACCGCCAAGCCGAACGCGGCGCTCTACCCGTTCTGGGACGATCTCGTGATCGACTCCTCGGCGAGCATCCGCACCGGCACCACCGGCACCGCGCCGAACCGCCAATTCATCATCGAATGGCGCAACGCGGCCATCTTCTCGGATCGCAGCACGAGGGTGACCTTCGAGCTGATCCTGACCGAGAACTCCGGCACCATCGCGGTGGTCTACACCAACATGTCGGGGACCAACATGGGCCACGGCTCAACGGCGGTGATCGGCATCGAGAACGCGGCCGGCACCGTGGCCTTCGAGTACTCCTACCATCAGGCGATCATCACCTCCGGCCGGGGGGTGACGTTCCGACCGCCGTCCTGAGTCGGGACTCGGCTGGGCGGAGCGGGCACCGCCTCGCCCAGTCGAGGCCATTCGGGCACCGCCCCGCCCGCCTCGCTCAGCCGAGGCCATTCGGGCACCGCCCCGCCCGCCTCGCTCAGCCGAGGCCAGCCGGCGTTCCGGTCGCCTATCCCATGTCGGAATGCGGACAAACGTGTACACGTCACGGGCCCAGCTGGGCAATGATCGTGGCGTCCCGTCAGCGGTGTGGCTGGCTTGCTGGCGCCTGCACACCTGTAGGAAGATTGCGTCGATGCGCGACGAGCATCCCGTTGGTGCGGCCGCGGAGAGCCGTGTTCTAGCCCCGCGGTGCCGAAGAAGGAGTAACACGTGGACCTCTGGGATCTCACCAAGGTGCTGTTCCGGCGCTGGTACGTCGCGCTGCCGCTGCTCGTCCTGACCGCATCGGTGGCCATCTTCATCGGCCAGGCCGTCAAGCCCGACTACAGCGCCGCCGGCCACCTGCAGATGATTCCGCCGACCGCCGCCGACTCGCAGGCGAACACCGGCAACCGCAATCCGTGGGTGGACCTGGGCGTCGATGCCCTCGGCCAGGCGGCGATCGTCAAGGTCACCAACCAGTCGGTCGTGGATCAGCTCGTCGGCGAGGGTCTCACCGATTCGTTCACAATCTCGCCGGTGGAGGCGATCCTGGCGATCGAGGCGGTTGCGTCGACGCCGCAGGTCGCCACGGCCACGGTGCGCCGGGTGATGGAGTTGATCGAGGAGGACGTCGCGGCCGAGCAAGCGCCGTACCGGCTCCCCGCGGGCAAGGCTTTCACCACCCAACCGCTCGACGACGGCAGCAATGTGAAGGTCGTCACGTCGAAGGTCAAGCGGGGCATCGCGGCGGCCGCCGGCGCGAGCCTCCTGCTCACCATCGCGGGCACGCTCGCGGTCGACGCGCTGTTCCGGCGCCGCCAGCGCGCGGCGCTGCGGCGCACGGATTTCTTCGATGAGGACCCGGCGGTACCGATGCCGCCATCGACCCGCAACGGCTACCGGGACCTGGACCCGCCGACGCTGCCGCCCCGCCGGCTGAGCGAGCCGCCGAGCCGGCCCGGGCCGCTTCTCGCCGAACCCCCGGCGCGCCCCGACGCCGGCCGCAACGGCAGCACCGGGACGCTGGCCGGGCTCGGGATGGGCGAGGCTCCGATGGGCCAGATGCCGGCCGGGAACTCGGACATCGTGGTGGAGTACGGCCCGGTCTCGGGTGAGCAGAGCGCTCCGGCCAAGGAGCCGTCGGCGTACCCCACGGATGTCAACTCCACCATCGTGCTGCCGCTGCCGAACCCGTCGTGGTCATCGACCAAGGACAAGAGCAGGCCTCGTTGAGCGTGCTGGCGACGCACTCGGTCGACCTCGAGCCGTCGCTCGTCGCGCCGAGCACCTACACGAGCCGGCGGCGCTACGCCCGCCTCGATGTGCCGAACATTCTCATCGTCATGCTCGGCCTGCTCTACCTGTTGCCGGCGCACCTCATCGTGCCGAACCTGACCTACGCCGGCCGGCCCGCACTGATGATCGCGTTCGCGCTGTGGTGCTGGTGGCTGCTCTCGCACCTCAACCATCGGCTGGTGATGACCGGGCCGCAGCCGTTGCGCTGGGCTACCTGCGTCTACCTGGTCGCGCTGCTCGCCTCCTACATCGCCGGCGTGCAGCGCGGGCTGACCACATTGGAGGCCAACGGCCAGGACTTCGCGGTGATCACCGCGTTCGAGTTCTTCGGCGTCGCCCTGATCGCCGCCGACGGCATCCCGAACTGGCACCGCCTCAACGACGTCCTGAAGTCGTTCGTGTGGTTCGCCGGCTACATGGCCTCGATCGGCCTGATCCAGGCGCTGGCCTCCTACGACCCCACCCAATACATGATCATTCCGGGGCTTCAGCTGAAGGGTGGCCTCGCCGGTTTCGAGGACCGGGGCACCGCGGACCTGCATCGGGTCGCCGGCACGGCGACGCACTACATCGAGTTCGCCACCGTCATCGCGATGGCACTGCCGTTCGCGATCCACTACGCCCGGTTCGCCGCCACCCGCCGACAGCGCCGCGCCTTCACGGTGCTGTCCCTGCTGATCGCCATCGCGATCCCGCTCGCCATCTCGCGGACCGGCGTGCTCGCTCTGGCCATCGCCATCATCGTGATGATGGCGGCCTGGGGCTGGCGGTTCCGGTACAACGTGCTCTGCGTCATCGTGGCCGGCGGCCTGGCGTTGATGGTGGTGCGCCCCGGGCTGCTGGGCACACTGCGCTCGTATGTCTTCGCCACCGCGGCCGACGACCCCAGCATCCAGGGCCGCACCGAGGACTACGCGTTCGTCGCGCACTGGTTTGGCCAGCGTCCCCTGCTCGGCCGGGGCCCGGGCACACTCATCCCGGTGCTCTACCGGATCCTGGACAACCAGTGGCTCGGCCAGCTGGTGACCTTCGGGCTGGTCGGGGTCGCCGCGCTGGCCGGGCTGCACATCACCTGCATCTGGCTCGCCGGGCTGGCCCGCAAGCGGTCAATGAGCGAGCCGGAGCGCCACCTGTGCATGGCGCTGATCGCGGCGCAGGTGATCGCGATCGCGGTCGCGGCGACCTTCGACTCGCTGGCGTTCTCCACCTTCGCCATCACCCTCGCCCTCATGATGGGCTGTTGCGGGACGGTCTGGCGGCTCACCCATCCGACCCGGACCGTGCGCACCTCCGCCGTGCGGAGGTACTGAGGTGCGGAGGTACTGAGATGCCCAGCGTGGTCATCGCGGCGCACAACGAGTCGGCCGTGCTCGGCTCCTGCCTGGACGCGGTCACCGCCGCCGGTGTCGAGGTGATCGTCGTGGCCAACGGCTGCGTCGACGACACCGCCGCCATCGCGCGGGCGCGCGGGGTGCAGGTGATCGAGCTGGCTGAGGCATCCAAGGCCCGCGCACTCAACGCCGGCGACGCCGCGGCCACCACCTTCCCCAGGTTCTACGTCGACGCCGACATCGTGCTCTCGCCCAATGCGATCGCGGAGATCACCAAGGCGATGGCCGCGACCGGCGCGCTGGCCGCGGTGCCCCGCCGGGAGTTGGAGCTGGCCGGCCGGCCACTGCTGGTGCGGGCCTACTACGCCATCCATCGGCGGCTGCCGGCGATGCGCGAGGGTCTCTTCGGCCGCGGCGTCATCGCGGTCTCTGAGACCGGCCGGGCCCGGTTCGACCGGTTTCCCGAGCTGACCGCGGACGACCTTTTCCTGGATTCGCAGTTCGGCCTCGACGAGCGCATCGTGGCCGACGCCGCCGCGTCCGTCGTGCGTACCCCGGTCCGCAGCCGGGACCTGGTGCGCCGGCTCGCCCGGGTGCGCGCCGGCAACGCGGTGATGCGAGCCGCGGGTCCACACGTGCGCCGGGCGCGTCCGCTCTCGTGGTTGACCGACGTGGTGGCCCGCGCGCCCTGGCTGGCGCCGGCGGCGCTCGGCTACGTCACGGTGGTCGTCCTCGCCCAGCGGCAGGCCCGCCGCGGCGGTGACCGGGGTTGGGCGCGCGACGAGTCGAGTCGGGTCACTTCCGAGCGCTGAGGGCTAGTCCGCCGGCCCCGGCGCCCCCGATGTTAGGAAGGGCACCCTTTACAACGGGAACAGTTAACGGGGTGCCCCTGCTCACATACCAGCCGAGCCGGCTCGGTGGGGTGCCGGCCCGGCGCCCGGGGCGAGGGTCTGGGTGATCGCCCGCACGCAGTCGCGGGCCGCGCGGCCCCAGGAGTAGTGCTCGACCGTCTGCGGCACCCGCTCGCGGCAGGTCTCGTAGATTGTGTCGTCGGTCAGCGTGCTCGCGATGACCCCGGCCAGCACGGCCGGATCGTCGGAGTCGACCAGCGCCCCGGTCACTCCGGCCTCGATGATCTCGGGCATGGCGAAGGCGTTGCGCCCGATGCAGGGCAGCCCGCGGGCCAGCGCCTCGGCGAACGCGATG
This sequence comes from uncultured Actinomycetota bacterium, assembly GCA_963753485.1. Lineage (GTDB taxonomy): Bacteria > Actinomycetota > Actinomycetes > Mycobacteriales > Micromonosporaceae > CAWDLX01. The sequence continues at coordinate 16,838 of CAVWCL010000006.1, forward strand.
CCGAACGCCTCCAGCCGGCTCGGCATGATGAACAGATCGTGGGTGTCGTAGAGCTGGGCGATCTCGGCCAGTGGGCGGCGGCCGAGGAAGCGGACCCCTGGCGGGATCTCGCCCGCCAGCGGCCACACGGGCGGCCCGGCGATGGTCAACGTGAGCTGCGGATCGACGCTGTCGCGCAGGATCGTGAAGGCCCCGACCACCTGGTCGCCGGCCTTGCGGGCGAAGTCCCCGCCGATGAAGAGCAGCCGCCGGCGAGGAGGTTCGCGCACCGGGATCTGTGCGGCTGAGCCGGCCGCCGAGATGCCCGGGTGCACCACGTGGACCTGTTCCGGGCGCAGATCGGTGGTCTCCAGCAGGCTGCGCGCCAGCCAGTGACTCATGGCCAGCACTGCGGTGGCCCGGTCGTAGATGCCGCGCTGGCGCTCCTGACGGCGGCGCAGGTCGGTCAGCGACAGGCCCAGGTGGGGCGGCAGCTTCTCCGGCTCCGGCATTGCGAGCAGCGCGGCGAAGCTCATGTCCTGGTACAGGAAGAACGGCAGCGACAGCGGCGCCAGATCCTGGATCTCCAGCACCGCGTCGCAGCCCCGCGCGGCGGCCCGGCGGCTGATCTGGCGCTGGCAGACCGCGTCGGTCAGGCGGGACTGGCGCCAGATGGAGGTCGGCCGCCCGGCCCGGACCCGCGCGTGCAGGCCCTTGAGGGTGGTCCGGGTGAGGGTGTCCAGGCGCACCCCGACGTCGACGACATCCCCCACCCGCCGCAGCGACTCCCGCAGGTGCCAGGGCGTGTACGACCACGTGGTGTACTCGTCGTCGTTCCACAAGCAGGCAAAGCCGATGCGCGGGTGGGACACGAGTGCTCTCCTCCGGTCATCTCGCGGCGGCCGCCGATGTGTCCACAGCAGACACTGCGGTCAGCGGTCCACCAAAGGCTGGTAGAAGCGCAGCAGATCCCCGCGCAGACCGTCGGGGGAGTAGCGGTCGCCGATGTGCTTGGCGGCGAGTTGCCCGTGGCCGGCGAACGCATCCGGGTCCGTGTCATAGGCGGCGCAGGCGTCCTCCACCGCCCGGGCGAAGGCGAGCAGGTCGCCGTCGGGGACCGGCGCGCAGTAGGCCGGGTCGAAGTACTCCCGCCCAGCCAGACCGGCGTAGCCGACAACATAGGCGCCGCTCGCCATCGCCTCGGCCGGCGGTAGGCCGAAGCCCTCGCGCTCGCTGAAGCTGAGGAAGATGGCGCTCTCCCGCATGATCTGCGCGGTCTGCTCCTCGCTCCGCCCGACGATCGGCGCCAGCTCCCAGCGCGAGAGCAGGCCACGGGCCCGCAGGATGTGCAGCAGTTGCTGGCGCTCCTGCGCTCGCCGGTCGGTGGTGAAGGCGAGGCGACGCCGGGGCGGGGTGGACCCGGGGTGAAAAACGGTGGTGTCGATGACCTGCCGGCACTGCGCCACCGGGAGGTCGGGGAAGACATGGCGGAGCAGGTCGGCGTTGTCCTGCGAGACCGTGAGCAGCGCGACCAAACCGGCGGCCTGCCGGTACGGCGCCCCGGGCTCACTGTCCTCCAGGCGCACCAGGTCGAAGGTGTGGTAGGCGGCCTGGTTGAAAATCACCACGCGCGGGCCGACCGGGAGCCCGTGCAGGCCGGGCCCGTAGCACTCCGGCACGACCAACACATCGTTGCGGCTGAGCACGACCTCAGCCGCGTCGAGCACGCGGGTGGTGTTCGCGAACCAGGAGCTGCGGTAGTTCGCTTGGGCGTGCACGACGGCGGCCGGGATGCCAGCCGCGTTCAGGGTGTCGACATGCCGATAGATGACCCGAACGCCGCCCCGTGCGGTCGGCACGTGCGGCGCGAGGTAGTACACGGTCGGGGTCGGCGCGGGATCGTCACCCACGCGGAACGCGGGCACGTGCCGCCACGCCAGATCCCTTGCCTGCATATGCTTGCGGGCAAGCCCCCGTACCCAGGTGCCAACGGTACGCATCGCGAAGCAGTGTAGCCGACCGACGGTCGGCCCAGCGCCGGCCGCGGACGCGGCTGGGCGACCGGCGGGCGCGGCCGCGACGAGTCGAACGGAATAACCCTTAGAATTTGCTGGGAGCTTGATGGCTGTGAGCCGTCGTCGTGGGTAAGGGGTCAGCGTGCTGGCGCAGGTGAGGCGGTTGGTGCGAACCGCGGTGCGGGGAACCGCTCGCGACGACACCACGGCCTGCGCCGGGCGTAGCGCGCTCGTGCTGGCGCCGCACCCGGACGACGAGACCCTGGGCTGTGGAGCGGCGATCCGTCTCAAGGTGACGGCCGGGACACCGGTGACGGTGGCGGTGCTGACCGATGGTCGGCATTCGCACCACAGTCGGGTGGTGACCCCTGACCGTTTGGCCGAGCTCCGGCGGACCGAGATGGCGGAAGCGGCCCGCCGCCTCGGCCTTTCCGGCCAGGACGTGCGATGGGGAGGGTTCATCGACGGTGCGCTCGCCGAGCATGAAGACGAGGCGGTCAGGTTCGTCGACGATCTGCTCGAGGAGCTGAATCCGCAGGAGGTCTACACCACCTGTGCCGCCGAGCCGCACCCCGATCACGCCAGCCTGGCCCGGGTGGCGCGGCGATCGGTGACCGGCTACGAGGGCGAATGCCAGCTGCTGGAGTACCCCATCTGGCTGTGGCGGTCCTGGCCGGTACAGCGCGGCGACCGGCTGCGCTCGACCATGAGCGCCGCCGCCACCGTGCTCGGCCGGCGGGCGGTCAAGGTCCGCACGGCCGGGCACCTGCCGGCGAAACTGCACGCCCTGCAGGCGCACGCCTCCCAACTGAGCCGGCCGGCCGCGGTACCCGCGGACGAGGAGTGGGAACCGTTGCCACCAGCGGTTATCGACGCCGCCTCGGACACCCACGAGCTCTTCCTGCCATGGCCCCGCGGGGCCAGGGCGGCCAGGTGGCACCCGGTGCTCCACGGGGATTCGCGTCCGGCCGGCTGACCCGTTGCGCCTGGCCCCAGCAGACCCGCCCGGCGCTCTCGCCCCCGCACGTGTCGTCTTCCAGACATGCCCACAACGCGTGCTGTCGGTTGGGCAACCGACCTGTATATCGTCGTCGCGGACGTGAGTCGCAACCGCCGGGTGGCGGTGCGGCGGGCCACAATGGAGTCGGCCCTGAGTGCGGAGCCTTGCCATGAACGGACAAGGAGAAGTGCGAGGAGTGCAGGTGGCTGTGTCTGACCCCGCCAGCGCGCGCGGAGCACACCTGGGTCGTGGTAGCTCCGTCCGGGTGCGCAGCCAGGAGGAGATCCTGGCGACCTTGTCCCCGGACGGAACCGTGGACGGGTTGCCGTTCATGCCCGAGATGCTCGCCTGGTGTGGCCAGGAGCTCCAGGTGTCGGCGGCGGCCCACAAGACGTGCAACACGATCCAGGAGACCGGGCCGACCCTGCGGATGATCAACACCGTGCACCTGGCCGGCGCCCGCTGTGACGGCAGCGCGCACGGGGGTTGCCAAGCCGGCTGCCTGCTCTACTGGCGCGAGGAGTGGCTCGAGCGCGCCGACGAGCCGGGCCGACCGGTGGCCGCACCGCCGCGGCCGGCGGGCCCGGCTCTGACAGCACCAGCCCTGAGCGAACAGACGCAGTCGACGGACCCGTCCGGGAACACGACCTTCCGCTGCCAGGCCACCGAGCTGCTCAACGCGACCTCGCCGCTCAAGCGCACCGATGTCGACCAGTACCTGGCCGACGTGCGCTCCCGCAACGTCACGGTGTGGGTGTTGCTCAAGGGACTTCTCATCGACGCCTTCAACCGGTACCAGAACATCACCGGGCGCCGCTTCCCTCGCTGGCTGCGGCTCTTCGGTGCGCGCAGCTATCCGTTCCTGCGGGTGACCGGCACCGGAGCCGCGGTGCCGACGGCCGGACTGCACGTCGGCGATCTGGTCGAGGTGCGCTCCAAGGCCGAGATCCTGGCCACCCTCGGGCCCAACTACAAGAATCGCGGCATGCTCTACGACGGCGAGATGTTGCCGTACTCCGGCCGCCGGGCCCGGGTCGAGCGGTCAGTGGAGCGGATCGTCGACGAGAAGACCGGTCGGATGATCAAGCTGTCGGACTGCTACGTGCTCGCCGACACCGTCTGCACCGGCATCTACCACCGTTTCTGCCCGCGGGCCATCACGCCGTACTGGCGCGAGGCCTGGCTGCGCCGCATACCCGACGACGGCGACCCGGACTCGTGACCGGGGCGAGTGTGCGCCCGCGAGTCTGCGATGCGTGCGGCCAGGCGGAGCTGATCACCTTCGCCGACCTCGGCGAGATTCCGGTGCTGTGCGGCGTGCACTGGAGCGATGCGGCGCAGGCAGCCGCCAGCCCGGTCGGGCGGATGGTGCTGGCCTACTGCCCGAACTGTGCCTACGTCCGCAATGGCGCGTTCGATCCGGCCATGATGGTCTATGACACCACTATGGACACCAACCTGCATCATTCCCCGGCGTTCCGTGAGTTCTCCGGACAGCTCGTCAAGCACCTGGCGAGGTACGTCGGCGCCGGCCAGCGGGTTCTCGACGTGGGCTGCGGGCAGGGGGAGTTCCTGCGCGAGTTGTGCCACGAAACCGGTGCCCACGGCGTCGGCTACGACGCGATGTACGCAGGCACCACCGGGCCCGACCCATCGGGAGCGGTGTTCCATTGCGGCCTGGCTCCGCGCGGAGCGGCCTTGGCCGAGTTCGACCTGTTCACCTCCCGGCACTGGTTCGAGCACCTCGACGACCCGTACGAGTTCCTGGTCGACCTGCGCCAGCGGGCCGGCACTCGACCCGCCTACGGCTATCTGGAGGTGCCGGACGCCAGCTACGACCTGGCGACCGCGGGCTGGGAGGTCATCTACCCGCATGTGTCCTATTTCGACGGTTCGGCGCTGCGGCACATCGTTGAGCGGGCCGGCTGGCGGGTGGAGGAGAGCGGGACCTGGTTTCAAGGGATGTTCCGCTACATCGTGGTCTCGGCGAACACCGACGGCGCCGGTGTTGGCGTGGCCAGCCCAGCCGAACAGGCCGATCGCGGTCGCCAGCTCACCGCCATCCGTGGTTTTGCCGACCGGCACCGGGCCGAACGGGACGGCTGGCGGGCGCGCATCGCGGCGCTTGCCGAGAACGGCGATCGGCCGGTGCTGTGGGGCGCCGGGTCGCGCGGGGTGCAGTTCCTCACGCTCGCCGACCCGGACCGGCGCCTTTTCGGCGTGGTCGACGTGAACCCGCGTAAGTGGGGCAGGTTCCTGCCCGTCACGGCCCATCGGGTGGACGCACCCGATACGCTTCGGGAGCTGAAGCCGGCAACGGTTATCATTACCAACCCGGCCTACCGCGACGAGATCGCTACCGAGTTGGCCCGCCTCGGCGTACCGGCCAACCTGCTGGAAGCGTGATCGTTGGCGGTGGGCGCGGCGCCGCCCGTCTCCTCTGAGGAGCACACGATGGTTGACACCCCCCGGGTCACGATCGGGGTCACGACGTACAACGTCGAGCGGTACCTGGCCGGCGCCTTCGACGCCGTGCTCGCGCAGGACTTCGAGGACTTCGAGGTGGTTGTCTGCGACAACCAGTCCACCGACGGCACCTGGGCCATCTGCCAGCAGTACGCGGAGAAGGATGCACGGTGGCGCATCTTCCGTAACCCCACCAACGTCGGCCAGGCCGGCAACTTCGCCCGGGTGTTGAGCCAGGCCCGCGGTGAGTACTTCCGCCTCACCTCGCACGACGACCTGATCGCGCCCACGCTGCTGTCGCGGTGCGTCGAGGTTCTCGACACCAACCCGGGCGCGGTGCTCGCCTTCCCGCGGACCGTGGTCATCGACGAGAACGGGGCAACGCTGGTCGAGTTCGATGGCGATCAGGACCTGCGCGACCGCAGCGCCAGCCGTCGGATCAACGCCTACGTGCGGCACTGGAGCCTCGTCAACGAGCTGTTCGGCCTCATCCGCACCAGCGCCCTGCGGGCGGTGAGCCCGTTCGGCCAGTACGTCTCGGCGGACAAGCAGTTGCTGGTCGAGCTGCTCGCCCGGGGTGGCTTCTACCTGGTGCCGGGGTACCTGTTCTACCGGCGGCTGCACGGCGCCAACACGTTCGGCCAGCACCGTACGGCGACCGAGGTCTACGCCTGGCTCGAACCCGGCGTGGTCGAGCAGCGACGGGTGCCGGCCCGGTACTCCTCCCCCCGCGGTGACCACACCAAGCTCACCGTCGCCACCACGCGAGCCCTGGTGCGGGCCAACCTGCCGGTCGGCGCCCGGGCCGCCGCCACCGGCACCTTCCTGGCCACGTGGGAGCTGCGACGCGCGCACATCTTCCTCGGCCGGTGGCGGCGGCGGATTCTGCGATGGCCGCGGACCCGCACCCAGGCCACCACGATGGCGAAGTAGCTTCGCGGTCAGGCGCGCTGGGGTGCCGGGCGGAGCCGGCGCACGATCCGCCGGGAGGTCGCCGAAACCTCGGCGTCCAGCCAGAGCAGCACGGCGGCCGCGCCGAGCCCGGAGACCGATCCGGTGACCAGGAGCCCGGCCAGCGGCGCCAGGCCGGCGGTGAGTGGCTGGGTCGCCCAGCCGAGTGCGGCGGCGACGACCCCGGATAGTAGTGCCGGTACAGCCGGACGGACCGCCGGGCCGATGGGCAGCCGCAGGATCCACCGGAACACCACCACGACGCCGAATGCCCCGAAGCTGACGTGGATGATGCCGAAGGTCACGGCCATGGTCAGCACCTGGACCTGCGGCGTCGCGCCGCGCTCGAGAATGCCGACGGTCGCCAGCGCGACCGCGGTCACCCCCGCCTTGACCCAGCCGATCGCCGCGCTGACGCCGGGCCGCCCGACCGCCTGGATCGCCGGGGCGAGGATCGTGCCGAGCACACCACCCATGCCGGCCAGGCAGAGCGCCCGCAGCGCCGGCCCCGCGGTGACCCACTGCGGACCGAGGAAGGCGACCACCTCGTCGGCGCACGGGAAAAGGATGCCGAACAGCGGCACCGAGAGGACGGCACCGGCATGCAGCACCTTGCCCAGTTGCCGGGCGAACTCGGCCCGGTCAACGCTGAACCGGGACAGGTGGGGCAGTGAGATCTGGCCGAGACCGCCGGCGGAGACATCGGTGATCATGTCGGTAATCCGCACGGAGAACCGGTACAGGCCGATCGCGACCGGGCCGAAGAAGGCGCCCAGCATGATGCTGTCCATGCGGGTGGAGGCGAAGTACGCGAGGTAGACCGAGACCGAATGCAGCGAAAACCCACGGATGTCGCGCAGCTCGTGACCGAACGATCGCAGCCGGGGCCGCCACGGCGCGACCGCCGAGACCACGACCGCGCTGATGCCACTGAGCAGCAGCTGCTGGATCACGAGCGCCCACACGCCGTACCCGGCCACTGCCGCCGCGATCCCGACCACGCCACTGATCAGGCTGGCGACCATGATCCGGATGGAGAGCCGCTTGAACTGCATCTGCCGGCGCAGGACGGCGTCCGGAACCAGCACGAAGGCGTTGAGGACGATGGCCGGCGCGAGTGCCCAGCAGACCGTGATGAGCTCCGGCGCGCCGTTCACGGTGGCCCACAGCGGCGCCACCGCCGCGAAGATGACGGCGAGCAGCACCGAGCCGGCAAGGGTGGACCAGAAGGCGGCGTCGTGATGGCGGTCGGTGACCTGGTCCCGCTGTACGACGGCCTGCGCCGGGCCGTGCTGGGCCAGCGCCTGCGCGAACACCACCCATACCATCGCCAACGCCATCACGCCGTACGCGCGCGGCTGCAGGTACGACGCCATCACGATGGTGACCACGCCGGTGGTGGTGAACCGGGCGATGGTCAGCGCATACGTCCAGAACAGGGCCGAGCGGGCGGATCCGACGGGTTGCTCGCGGGCGGAGACCGGCTGGTCACCTTGTCGCGGGATGGCCGGCGGCGGTTCGGCTGACGGCGGTGAGTCTGCCGGCGCGCTGGCGGCAGTCACCTCGTCGCTCGTCGCCCCGTCGCTCGTCCCGTGCGGCGCGTCAGGCACCGGGCGACTCCCTCCCACACGACTGTCCCGGTTGTCGTACTTTACGCAGCCGATCGACGCCTTCGACCGGCCAGGTCAGCTTTCTTACATCGCGGGTACGGGCGGCTCAGCGCTCGCCATCGCGGGTACGGGCCGCTCAGCGCTCGACGTAGCTGCAGGGCAGCTCGGCGGAGAGCGGGGACGGCTGGGCGTCGCGTGGGGGGACCTGGATCGCCACCCGGGTGGCGCCGGCTGCGCAGGCCACCTTCGCCTGGTCCAACCCGGCGCCCCAGCTCGGCCCCTGGGCCCGAGGGCTGTCGATGCGCAGATTGATCGCGCAGACCACGGCGAGCACCGCGGCGAGCGCTCCCAGCGGCACCCAGCCCCGGGGTCGATCCGTGGGTTGGAGCACGGCGACCAGCGCGGTCACGGTCAACATCACCGGGGCGGCCGCGTAGCGCGGGGTCGCCACCCCGGTGAGCAGCGCCGGCAGGGCGTACGCGCCGACGCTGTGCAGCGCGGCCGTGATCGCCAGCGGCCAGCCCGGTCGGGTGAGCCGGCGGACCACGACCAGCGCCGCGGCCGCGACCAGCAGCCAGGCGAGCGCGGTCAGGGCCAGCCAGCGCCCGCTGTGCGGATCGTCGCCGAGCGAGACCTCGCCGACCATCGTGTACGGCACGATGCGCAGCACCAGCCCGGTGACCACCGGGACCGGGTTGGGGGAGAGATGGCGCGAGCTGGAGCCGGTCAACAGCCCGGCCAGCTGCACCACTTCCACCGTGCAGAGCACGCTGGCCAGCACGATGCCGTGGCGCTCGCGGCGACCGTCCGGCGCCCGCCGCAGGGCGCGTACCAGAGCAAGCGGGACGAAGACCAGGACCAGCACGTCACTGCCGGCGACCAGGAGCACGACCAGGATGGCGACGATCCGCCCGGCCCGCCCGCGTGGGGTCCACAGCAGCACCCAGAAGACGGCGTACAGCCCGTACCAGTGGGCGTTGGCGATGGCGTCCGGGACCTCGCTCGCCATCGGCAGCAGCACCACGATCGCGGAGACCAGGATCCGCGCCAGCTGGCTGCGCAGGTGCGCCGCGCTGGCCACATACACGAGCAGGGCGACGAGCGAGGTCAACAGTGCCGCCTCGACCGCCAGTACGCCGGCGGCCGCGCCCGGTGGGAACAGCACAGCCAGCTTCGCCAGCGCCCGCGGCAGCAGGTGGTAGTAGCCGGCGTACGAGGTCGTGATGGAATCCAGCAGACCCTGGTTGGCGGCGCCGGTGAGGAAGACCGAGCCGTCCTCGGCCCACACGGTGTCCAGCGCCCCGGCGCCGGGCACCCGCCAGACGCCGACCACCGTGCCGAGCACGACCGCCGCGGCGGCCAGCGCAGCTCCACTACCAGTCACCCGGCCGGGGGGCGCGGTCGGGAAGAGCGCGTCGATGCCGGTACGCAGCTGGCTCAGGCGCGCCGGCGCCCACCGGAACCGGCCGACGGTCGGGTCACCAGTCGGGTCGGTCGCTACCATGACCGTCCTTCGAAGTCGGGGTCTCGCCGCGGGGGGAATGTGGCGATCACGAAACCTACCGCGCAGCCAGGGGTGGCCGGCCGGAGCTGACGGATACCCGCCACCGGCCCGCGCTGCCCGAGCTCAGTGTTCGGCGACCTCGGCCACCTCGGGTTCGGTCCGCGCGGCGGGCGTGGCCTCATCGGCGGGTTCGGCCCGCGGCGCGGGCGCGGCCTGATCGGCCCGCGAGGCTGGTGTGGCGAGTTCGGCCGGCGTGACCGAGGTGGCCGTGGGTAGCGGATCTGACGCCTGCGCGCCCGGCGGTGCCGGGTCGGCCGCCGCGAGTGGTGCCGGCTCGGCGACCGCGGACGGTGGTGCCGCCTCAGCGGCCGGAGCCGCGTCGCTCTCGGACGGATCCGGCGTGCGTGGTGCCGGCGCGATCTCGCCCCCGTGCGATGCCGGCGTACCGAAGGACGTACCGAGGTCTGGCGTACCGAGGTCTGGCGTACCAAGGTCTGGCGTACCAAGGTCTGGCGTACCAAGGTCCGGCGGGTTTGCGCTCGGCCGTCCGGGCAGCCGGATCGACCCGGCCGCGACCGAGCTCTCGATCTGCTTGACGAACTCGTCCGCCTCGGCGAAGAGGGCATCCGCCCGGGCCTTGGCCGCGGCGAGCTCGGCGTGGGCCTGCGCCTGCGCCTCGGCCCGCAGGGCGGCCGCCTCGTCCCGCAGCGCCCGCGCCTCGGAGCGCAGACTCTCCGCCTCTCGGGCTCCCGACTCGGCTTCGGTGCGGGCGTCGTGGAGCAGGGCGTCGGCCTGCGAACGGGCGGCCTGGATGGTCTCGTCCGCGTCGGCGTGGCGCGACTCCGCCTCCCGGCGGGCCTCGGCGAGCGTGCTCTCGGCCCTCGCGTGCGCGTCGGCGACCAGGTTCTCGGCCTGGGCGCGGGCATCGAGGACCAGGTTCTCGGCCTCGGTCCGGGCGCCGGCGAGCAGCCCCCCGGCCTGCTCCGCCTCGACTGCCGCGCGCAGCGCGCTCGCCTGGGCCAACTCCTGGCGCGCCTGGGCGAGCATCTGCTCCGCCTCCCGCTCGGCCTTGCCGAGCTGTTCGTCGGCCCGGGTCCGCAACGCCACCGAGTACTGCTCGGCGACCGAGCGCAACGCCCGCACGTCGGCGGTGGCCTGCTCGGCGGTGTCGTCGATGCGTTGCTCGGCCGCCTCGCGCTTGCGCTCCAGATCGGACTCATGGGCGGCGCGGCGGGCCTCGAACTCCACTTCGAGGGCCGCGCGCTGGGCGGCGGCTTCGTCGGCCACCTGGTGGCGGATCTGGGCGGCGTGCGCCTCGGTCTCGGCCCGGACCCGTTCCGCGTACGCCTTGGTCGCCTCGCCGACCCGGTTGGACTCCTGTTGCGCGGCGGCGTAGAGGGCGTCGATGTCGGCCCGGATGCGCGCGGCGTACGTGCGGGACGCCTCGATCTCGATGGCGACCTCCTCCCGACGCCGCGCCGCGGCACGCTCCTCCTCTACCCGGCGGCCGGCCAGTGCCATCTCGAAGTCGCGCGTGGCGTCTCGGGCTTCGGCATCGATCTCAGCCCGCGCCCGGGCGACCGCCGCCTCCCGCTCGGTCAACTCCCGCTCGGCCCGGTGCCGCAGCTCGGTCGCCTGCTCCTCGGCGAGGGCGAGAATCTGCTCGACCCGGGGCCCCAGGTGCCGGTACGACACCGTGTCGCCGGTGGCCACGAACCGGCGGGCCGCGCCGACCTCCTGCTGCAGCTGCGCCACATGCTGGTTCAGCAGAGCGATCTGGGCGTACGTCTCCTCGCGTTCGGCCACCAGAGCCGCGATCTCGGTCTCGACCTGCTGGACGTACCGGTCGACCTGGCGTTTGTCGTAGCCGCGCAGGGCCAGCTCGAAGGAGGAGGTGCCGGCAAAGGGGAACGGTTCGGGGGGGCCGGAAGACATGGCTCCATCCTCACATGGCGCGTCCCGCCACGCAGGCCCCAGGGCCGGTGACGGGACGCCACGGCTGTCCTTTGTGGCCGAAAGGCCAATAGCGGCTCCGTGCCGTACGGCCAATAGCGGCTCTGCGCCGAAAGGCCAATGTCGGCTCTGTGCCGTACGGCCAATAGCGGCTCTGCGCCGTCCGGCCACGGGCGATCATCCGACCGCCGCGCGGGTGCGCCAAGCCTCAGCGGTGCTGACCCTGAGGTTCGCCGCCCTGGCCCTTCGGTGGGGACCCGGGCACGATGCCGGCCAGGCCGGAGAGCATCTGGCCGAGCTGGGAGGTGACCGCGTCCTTCTGCCGGGTCAGGTCCTCGACCTCGCGCCGCGCCGCGCCGGTGGTCAGCTCGGCCTCGGTCCGGGCCTCGCTGAGCAGCCGGTGCGCCTCGGCCCGGGCATCGTTGACCGTCTTGTCGGCCAACGACTTTGCCTTGTCGAGGGTGTCCGTCGCGGAGCGCTCGGACTCGATGCGGCGGGCCTCGGCCCGTTGCTCGATCTCCTTCGCCCGCTCCTCCGCGGACCGGGCCCGGATCTCGGCCTCGCCGACCAACTTGTTGGTGTTGGCGACGGCGGCGGCGTGCCGCTGGCCCTCCTCGCGCTCGGCCTTCTCCCGCCGCTCGGCGAGCTCGAGCTGCAGCGCCTGGATCTCCTTGTCGCGGCGGTCCTTCGCCTCGGCGTGCAGCTTCGCCGCCTCGGCCCGCTTCTCCTCGGCCTCGCGGGCCGCCTTCGCCCGCAGCTGGGTGATCTCCCGCTCGGCGGTGGCGCGCATGGTCGCCACCTCGCGCTCGATCGTCGCCTTCAGCTCGGCCACCTCGTGCGCGGTCGCGGTTCGCAGCTGCTTGGTGTCCCGGTCGGCGTCCGAGCGCAGCGTGTCCGCCTCGCGGCGGGCCTGCACCCGCACCTCGGCCGCCTCGCGCTCGGCCGCGGTGCGCAGGTTGCTCGCGTCCCGCTCGGCCGATGCCTTCATCGCCGCCGACTCGGCGCGGGCCTTGTCGGTGATCTCCCGGGCCTCCAGGCGAGCGCCGGAGATGATGCCCTCGGAGTCCCGCTTCGACTCGCCCCGGTGCTCGTTGGCCTGCTCCTCGGCGAGGCGCAGGATCTGCTCGACCCGGGTGCCGAGGCCGGAGAGCGTCGGCCGGCTGCTCTCCTCGATCTGCTTGCTCTGGTCGGTGAGTTTCTGCTGCGCAGAGGTCAGCGCCTGCTCGGCCGCCCGATGGCGCCGCTGGACCTCGTTGAGTCGCTGTTCGGCCTCGGCCCGCGCAGCCTCCGACTGCGCCAGAGCTGCGTTGAGGCGCTGGACGAAGTCGTCAACCTGCGGCCGGTCGTAGCCCCGCAGGACGACCGTGAAGTCAGGCTGGGAGTTGGCGTTCTCGAAGAACGTCAGGGAAGACTGCTGAGCCATGCCGCACATACTCGCAGACACACCCTGCCCCTTCGCAAGGGCGTAGGCCGTCTTGTTGGCACCTTATGGACGTGGTGATCCGTTGGCGTCGGGAAGGGAACGGTTCCGCGGCTAACGGTCGTGGCTTTTATGCGTGTTTCGACGCTCGAACCGGTTCTTGTGCCGTCACCGACCGGAGAACCGCGTGATCGCATCCTGGTGCCGGCTGCGGAGCTCCGGGTCGCGTACTCCGAGACCGTCGGCCGGGGCCAGACAGCGCACGCCGACCTTTCCCTGATGCAGGTTGCGGTGCACCTCGAAGGTGGCCTGGCCGGTCTCGGCCAGCGGGTAGGTCTTGGACAGCGTCGGATGGATACGTCCCTGGACGATCAGCCGGTTGGCCTCCCACGCCTCGCGGTAGTTGGCGAAATGGGAGCCGATGATGCGCTTGACACTCATCCACAGGTACCGGTTGTCGTAGGTGTGCAGGAATCCACTCGTGGAGGCGCAGGTGACCACGGTGCCGCCGCGCTTGGCCACGAAGACCGAGGCGCCGAAGGTGTCCCGGCCGGGATGCTCGAAGACAATGTCGGGGTCCTCGCCGCCGGTGAGCTCGCGGATCCGCTCGCCGAACCGGCGCCACTCGGCCGGGTCCTGGGTCTGGTCGTCGCGCCAGAACCGGTACTGCTCCGCGGCCCGGTCGATGACGAACTCGGCACCCATGGCGCGGCACAGGTCGGCCTTCTCCGGCGAGGAGACCACGCACACCGGCACGCCGCCGCCGTTGAGAGCGAACTGGGTCGCGTACGAGCCGAGCCCGCCGGAGGCCCCCCAGATAAGGATCGTGTCGCCCTGCTTCATCTGGGCTCCGTGGTGGGAGACGAGTTGGCGGTAGGCGGTGGAGTTCACCAGCCCGGGGCAGGCCGCCTCCTCCCAGGTGAGGTGGCGCGGCTTGGGCATGAGCTGGTTCGCCTTCACCAGGCCGAGTTCGGCCAGCCCGCCGAAGTTCGTCTCGAAGCCCCAGATCCGCTGCTCCGGGTCGAGCAGGGTGTCGTCGTGCCCGGCCGCCTCCTCGAGCTCGACCGACAGGCAGTGGGCGACCACCTCGTCGCCCGGTCGCCACCGGGTCACGCCGGCGCCGACGCGCAACACCACTCCGGCGCAGTCCGAGCCGACCACGTGGTAGGGCAGGTCGTGGCGCCGGGTGAGCGCGGACAGCCGGCCGTAGCGGCGCAGGAACTGGAAGGTCGACACGGGCTCGAAGATCGAGGTCCAGACGGTGTTGTAGTTGATCGCGCTCGCCATCACCGCGATCAGCGCCTCGCCCGTGCCGACCTCGGGCGTCGGCACCTCCTGCAGGTGCAGCGAGCGCCGCGGATCCTTGGCCGCGCTGTCCTGGCCGGCGAACATCTCCACCTCGTCGGCGCGCACGACCACGCCCTGATAGCTCTCCGGCACCGGCAGGCCGGTGATCCGCGCCAGCTCGGCGCCCGGGTCAGCGGCGGTCTCGGCTGACATGATCGCGTCGAGGATCTGCTTCACCGCGTGACTCCCTTGACGGGTTCGGCGCCGGCCGGGCTCATGGCTTCAGCCTCAATGTTACTGGTGGGTAGCCGCGGTGGGAATCGCCGGGTGGCGTTGTTGGGAGGGGCACCCTGCTATCGCGAAAGCGATAGCAGGGTGCCCTTGCAAACCAGCGGACACGGGACGAGCGGGTCGCCCCGCCTCGCGCCGGCCGCCGGTAGCCTCGGTGGCGTGCGGGCGATCATCATGACCGGAGCCTCGCGGGGGCTCGGCGAGGCCCTGCTGGACCACCTCGGCCGGCTTGACGTGCGGGTGCTGGCGCTGGCCCGGTCGTTCGGCCCGCGCCAGCATGAACTGGCCGGCGCGTATCCGGAGCGGGTGTTCCTGCGTCCGTGTGACCTGAGCGCCAGCGACACCCTGCCGGATGCCGCCGAGGCGGCCGCGTTCCTTGGTGACTGCGCCGAGCCCGTTCTGATCAACAACGCCGCGACGGTCGCGCCACTGGGCGCGGTGGGCCACCTCGCCGGCGCCGAGCTGGCCGCCGCCGCGGCCGTCAACCTCGGCGGTGTGATGGTGCTCACCAACGCCTTCCTCGGCGCCGTCGCCGAGGAACGCCTAGGGGTCGGGGCGGGACCCCTGGCGCTGCGCCCACACATCGCGCTCGCCCGCCTTCTGCTGGTGAGCAGTAGCGCGGCGCGCACCCCCAAGCCGGGCACCGCCGCCTACTGCGCCGGCAAGGCCGGGGCGGAGATGTTCTTCGATGTGGTGCGCGCGGAGCTGGCTGGGATCGAGCGCATCGCGGTCCACACGGTCGACCCCGGGGGCATGGATACCGGCATGCACGCGTACATCCGCGACCA
>CAVWCL010000007.1:0-326913 GCA_963753485.1 uncultured Actinomycetota bacterium
CGCGCCAAGTCCAGCACGCGCCACGGTTGGCGTTGCAGCAGCGCCAGCATGTCCGACCCGCCGAGACGCTCCAGCACCAAGCCTGGGCGCCCATCACAGTCCACGATGTCGATCAACCTCGGGGCGACGCTGTGACCGTCCAGCCTCGCCAGTGCCATCGACTCCGCACGGTGTCCGAGATATCCGGGACGGTAAGCTTGACGACCCACGTCGTCACCCCACGCGTATACCTCGGCCTCGCGAAGCTTGGGCCCGATCACCGCAGCGCCTCTGCGGCCGTCCGGTGAGTCACTCGGTGACCGGCTTACGCGCGAGGATGCGTTCGACCCGTGCCGGCCTTGAGCCGTTCGACTTCGACGATCTCGAACCCGGCCGCCCGGACGAGCGGTCGTTGTCGGCGGGTGAAGTGCTTACCGGCGGCGCGGATGGTGAGCCGCTCCAGCAGCCATTGTGCGGCGTAGATGGGTGGCCAGGTGCTGCCGATGTGGTCGAGCAGCAGCAACCGCCCGCCGGGAACGAGGACCCGCTTCATCTCGCCGATCGCCACAGCCGGGTCGGGGATGGTGCACAGTGACAGCGCGCATACCACGGTGTCGAATGCGGCCTCGTCAAACGGCAGCGCTTCGGCGTCGCCGGCGTGCAGGTCGACATCGCGGCCGAGGTCGGCGGCACGCTGCTTTGCGATGGCCAGCATCGCCGGGCTCAGCTCGATCCCTGTCACGGTCGCGTCGACCCGGTAGTGCGGCAAGTTGAGCCCCGTGCCGATCGCGACCTCCAGGATCCACTCGCGGCCGGCGTCACGATGCCGGACCAAAGAACCACCCTCGATGCGGCCTTCGACCTGCGTACCGGCCGGGTCGATGGCGAGCTGTTCCCGCACGCCGCTTGGCGGCGCTGTGCCCGGAGGGCGCTCGACCACGCCGCAGCGTCGTACGGAGACCCGGCGAGCACGGCGGAACTCCGCGCGGCCCTGGCGAAGTGGGCCACGCGATCCCGGGGCATCCTCGCCACCAGCGACCAGATCGTCGTGACCTCAGGCGCCGGGCATGCCATCGATCTCGTCGCGCGAGTGTTGCTGGAGCCGGAAGACGTCGTCGCCGTGGAAGAGCCGGGCTATCCGCCGGTCGTCGAACTGCTCCGGAGCCACCGGGTCCGCGTTGTCGGCGTGCCGGTTGACGACGACGGCCTGATCGTGGACGCGGTGCCGTCGAATGTCCGGCTGATCTACGTCACGCCCTCACACCAGTATCCCCTGGGCATGGTGATGGCCTGGCACCGCCGGCTCGAGCTGTTGCGCTGGGCCTGCAGAACCAACGCGGCAATAGTCGAGGACGACTACGACACCGAGTTCCGCCACACCGCACGTCCGCTGGAACCGCTGCAGCGGCTGGATCGTGACGGCCGGGTCATCTACGTAGGCACCTTCAGCAAGAGCCTGTCACCCGCGGTCCGGATGGGGTTTATGATCGCGCCGAAGCGGGGTATCCGTCCCCCGCCGACATGCAAGAGGGACGGCGCGCGCTTCGGACGGCGGCCGGAGGGGTCGGACTGTCCCGATGGCGCAGAAGTCCCTCGCAGCCCCCTTGGTTGACGCTGGGCTGACCACCGCCAGCACCGGCGCGGCGCGGCGCGGCGAATAACAAGATGGCGGGGCCTGACTCTACGGTCGCGCCTCGTAAACGATGTTCAGCGGCGTCTCCGCAGCTCGGCGAAAGGTGCCGAACCCTGCCTCGGCGAACATGTCGCGGGTCCGTGCTTCGCCCGCCTGGGCGCCGAGTCCGGGTCCACCGTCGCTAATCGAGCAGGGCGTGCAAACCAGTGTGGAGATGCCGTAGCCGAACCGTCCGAGCGGGTTGAAGTTGTCCTCCAGCCAGTCGCCAGCGGACGGCTCCGCCAGCAGCACCCGGCCGCCCTCGGCCAGTGCCTGCCGGGCCGCCTTCGCCACGCCCAGCGGGTCGGCGGTGTCGTGCCAGCAGTCGAAGAAGGCGATCAGGTCGAAGGGCCCGGTGATGCTGGTCGCGTCCCCCAGCCGGAACTCCACCCGCTCGGCGACGCCGGCCTCCTCGGCCGCGACCCGGGCCAGTTCCAGCGACGGGGCGTGGTAGTCGTAGCCGACGAAGGTTGAGTTCGGGTACGCCGACGCGAGCACCGCCGTGGACGCTCCGTGCCCACAACCTACGTCCGCGACCCGCGCACCGGCGGTCAGATTCTCGTGCAGACCGTCGAGAGCCGGGATCCACTCCTGAACCAGATGCGCTTGGTAGCCGGGGCGGAACGCCCGCTCGGTGGCCTGGAACAGAGAGGGGTGGTGGTCGGCCCAGGCCAGCCCGGTGCCGGTGCGGAAGGCGTCGATCTCCTTGTCGATGCTCTGGTAGACGGCTGCGACGAGGTCGAACAGGCCCTGCACCATCGCCGGGCTGGACTCGTGGGCGAGGGCGAGCGCGTGCTCGGCGGGCAGCCGGAAGGTGTCGGCCTGTGGGTCGTGGTCGACGTACCCGCCTGCGGCCTGGTTGTTCAGCCATTCGCGCACCAGGCGTGGGTTGGTGTCGGTCCGAGACGCGAGTTCGTCCGCGGTGTTCGGGTTGCCGTCGGCCATCGCCCGGTAGAGGCCGAGCCGGTCGCCGAGATGGGCGAGCAGGACGCTCACCGCGGCGGCGGCGTCGTTGACCGCCTGGCCGAGGAACTCCTCGACCGCTGACGTGTTGATCTCTGATGCTGTTGTCATCGTCTTCTCCTCGTCGAGCTGGTCAACGTTTGCGTCCGAGCGTCAGCAGGTACTCAGCCGAGCTGAGCCCCTCGTGTAGGGCGAGCAGTTCTCGCTGCAGGTCGGGCCAGCGTCCGGTCGCCGTGGCCACGGTGCGTGCGGCCATGAGGGGCCCGAAGCGCGTCAGTCGGTACTCGAGGTCGTCCTCGGCGGTGGCGAACGGCGGGAAGTGGGCTGTGCCGCGCTCGAACTCGAGCTCGACGCTGGCCTCGGTGAAGAGCGACCGCAGGTGCTCCTCGCTGCCCCATAGCAGGGGCGGCGCCGCGAACGGCGGTGGCTCGGGGAGGTAACGCGCCAGGGTGGCGAAGACGCGGCCGATGCTGCTCTCGGGTGTCCAGCAGAGGATGGCCAGCCTGCCACCGGGGCGCAGCACCCGGGCAAGTTCGGTGGCCGCGACCCGTTGGCGTGGCGCGAAGATGACGCCGAGAACCGATACGACGACGTCGAAGCTCGCGTCATCGAAAGGCAGGGCCTCGGCGTCGCCTTCGACCCACTCCACCTCGACTGCGGCATCGGCCGCGGCACGGCGTCCTGCGTCGAACAGTTCGGGAGTGAGGTCGACGCCGACGGAGTGGGCGCCGGCCTGGGCTGCGCGGATCGCCGCGTTCCCTGTGCCGCAAGCCACATCCAGGACGTCATCCTCGGGCCGTACGTCGACCCTGCTGATGATCTGGTCGCCGAGTGGCCACAGTTCGCGTTCGGCGATGCTGTGATAGTCACCGGCGGCCCAGGTCGCCCGCGTTTGCCGTTTGAGCTCGGCGACGGCATGCGACTCCTCCGCTTGGCGGCGGGTCTCGCGGACCACGGGCGTTCGTGCCATCGGACCGCCGGGGTGTTCTGTTCGATCGGTCATGCCGCCAGCGTGCCGTCGCGGGCGTTTGTCGGCATCGGCGAGAACCCTTAGTTCGTGGCTGATTCCCCGTCGTGGTGCCGCACGGCGTAGGCAGCGGCTTCGGCCCGGTTATGCAGGCCGAGCTTGGTCAGCACGCTGCGCACGTGGTGCTCGATCGTCTTGCGGCTAAGGAAGAGACGCTCGGCCAGTTCCCGGTTCGACAGCCCTTCGCCAAGGAGAAGCAGCACCTCCCTCTCCCGTCTCGACAGTGACGCGCTGGTGGAGCCGCGGACTTGGGTCACCCGCTCTCCCCATGACCGGAGCAGGGCCGCTGCCGCGTCTGAGCCGCGGCGCGCGCCCAGTGCCTCGAAGGCATCCAGGGCAGCATGGGCTTCCGCGACCGCGGCTGCGGGTTCTCGCTCCGCCACCATGCCGGCTAGGAGACCACTGAATAATCGGGCGTGTCGCTCCTGTGGATCTTGGTGATCTTGCTCGATCATCATCGGGTGCAGGGTGTGGAGCGTGCGGACCGGGATCTGCTCGATGCTGCGGCGATGGTGGGCCACCTGGTGGCTGAGGGCAGTGTGTTCGCGTTCCTGGCCGAGCATCGGGGTCGGGTGTTTCCTGACGGGGACTTCACGGATCTGTTTCGGTCGGGGTTGGGTCGTCCGTCGATGCCGGCGCCGGTGGCGGCGACGATTTTGACGTTGCAGACGCTGCTGGACCTCTCTGATGCGGAGGCGGCCGAGGCGGCCCGGTGTGATCTGCGGTGGAAGGTCGCCACCGGGATGGCGTTGGACGACAAGGGATTTCACCCGTCGACGTTGACGTATTGGCGGCGTCGGTTGGCGAAGTCGGCGCGGCCGCACCGTATCAACGAGGCGGTGCGCAAGGTGGTGGAGGAGACCGGGGTCTTGCGGGGCCGTCACCGCCGGGCGGTGGATTCCACGATCCTGGCCGATGCGGTGGCTACGCAGGACACCATCACCCAGTTGGTGGCGGCGGTGCGGCGGGTGGCGCGGCAGGTGCCCGGCGCGGCGGAGCAGATCGCCGCGGTGTGTACCGGGCATGACTACAGTCAGCCGGGCAAGCCGGACATCGACTGGGACGACCCAACGGCCAAGGACGCGATGGTCTCAGCGCTGGTCAACGACGCCAACGCGCTGGTCGCCGCGTTGGCGGGGGCCGATCTGGACGAGCAGGCCCAGTCCACGCTGGCCTTGTTGGCGTTGGTGGCCGGGCAGGACGTGGAGCCGGCCGAGGGCTCGGATGGCAGTGACGGGCGGTGGCGTATCGCCCGCAAGGTGGCCGAAGACCGGGTCATCTCCACTGTGGACCCCGAGGCCCGGCACACCCGCAAGTCGCCCGAGGCGCGTCGCGACGGCTACCGGGCCCACCTGGCCGCCGAGCCCGACACCGGCATCATCACCGACGAGGAACTGACCAAGGCCGCCGGGACCGAGAACTCCGACCCGGCCGTGGCCGAGCGTTTCTTGGCCGCCGACATCCTCAACAGCAGCGACAGCACTGACGAGGAGCAGGCCAGCGGCGGCGACACCGACGGCGGCGACCCGGCGCGGCGTGAGTGGTACGGCGACTCGGCCTACGGCACCGGGGATCTGCGGGGCTCGGTCGACGATGCCGGCCATGAGGCCGTGATCAAGCCCAAGCCGCTGCAATCGGCGGTCGAGGGCGGGTTCACCGTCGATGACTTCACCGTGGACGAAGAGAACCAGACGGTCACCTGTCCCAACGGCAATAGCCGGCCGATCAGCGTCACCCGGGTCGCGACGTTCGGCGCCCTGTGCCGTGACTGTCCGCTGCGCGAGATGTGCACCACGTCCAAGACCGGTCGGAAGATCGTCCTGCACGACCGCGATGACCTGCTCCGCAAGGCCCGCCGCGACTGGAAGAACAACCCCGACCTGCCCGAGCGTTACCGGCGCCACCGGCCCAACGTCGAACGCGTCGTGTCCCAGCTCGCCAGCCGGGGCGGACGGCGCCTCAAACTGCGCTACCGGGGCACCGACCGCAACAATGCCTGGCTCAAGCGCCGCACCGCAGCCCTCAACCTGCGCAACCTCATCAACCGGGGCCTCGACTTCACCCAAGGATGGGTCCTCGCCACCGCGTGAGGAGGCATCAGGGGCCGTAGAAGCCCGTCACCAGACCCTAAGACCCGCTCTCCGGCCCAAATCAACGCCGGAAGCAACACCCCCGACCACGCCGCCCAACCACCGGCCGCCGGGCCACCCGCCCGGGCGCCGGCCAGACGACCAGCGTGAGGGCCCTACCAGACGGCGATATTCAGTGGTCTCCTAGCAGGAGTTGGGTGCGTGCGGCCTCGTAGGGCATCTCAAGCCGTACGAAGCCCGCGAGCGCGCTCTCCAGGTGGAGCGTCGCCGCAGCAACGTCACCATTGACACCGAGGAGTCGGCCGCGCGCCCGCTCGACGCGCGCACCGATCACGTCACACTCCACAACTGTCGGCAACGCGGACAACTGCTCGACAGTCTCGGCAGCCACATCCAGGCGGTCGGTTTCGATCTGGGCTTCGGTGAGCAGTTCCAGCAACTCTGCTCTTTCAAGGCAGATCGTCGCTCCCGCCCGGTAGGCGGCTGTCCGGCGGCCTTGCTGGTGCTCGATCTCGTGCAGCCGCCGTCGCAGTATCCGGGCGGCGGTGGCCGGATCGTTGCGTGTCAGCCACAGCCCGGCGAGGACGGCGGTGCTGGCGACGTGGTTGTCGAAGCCGTCAAGGAGCCGTTCGGCCTCCTCGAGACGTCCTTGGGCGAGGCGCAGCTGGGCCAGGCCGGCCAGCGCTTCGCCGTACAGGGCGCGTTCTGCGGACTCGCCCATGCGCAGCGCCTCCCGGAATGCTTGCTCGGCGCCCTCCCAGTCCCCGGCGGCGAAGAGCACCGAGCCGTGGTAGCTGCGGCAGTGCGTGTAGAGGTGGGCGCTGCCGTAGCGGCGGGTGAACCCGTCGGCTGCACGAATCCACTGAGTGGCTCTTTCGACCTCGGCGACCCGGCTGCAGGAGCTGATCATGTTGCAGCTGGCGTACACCACCGTGTTGAGTCGCCGGCACTCCCCACCGAGCGCCGCGGCCATCGCCTCGTCGAGCAGGGCACCGCCATCGGCAAGCCGCCCGCATTCCACCAAGGCAGCGCCGAGCTGGCTCAGCGCGCACAGTTCGAGGTCCGGGTCAGCGAACCGTCGGGCCAGCTCACAGGCCTGCTGCGCCCACTCCTGCGAGGCCACCGCATCGTCGCTGTCGTGGGCCCGCAAGAGCAGGACCCAGCCGGACAGGGGCGCGAGATCTGCCTCGTCCACCAACCGCGCCAGGCGACCCAGCCACCCGCGTGCGACGGCGGTGTTGCCCAGACTGATCCGGTACAGGAAGTACAGCCCGATCGCCGACCGTGCCGCCTGGAACGGCTCAGGACGACGCCGGAACGCGGCATAGGCCCGCTCGCCATGCTCGATTGCGGCATCGGTCTCCCCTTGCCACCACAACACGTCGGCGAGCCCGGCGTGCGCCTCGGCCACCGGCCGCACCTCCAGTGCAGCCTGGAACGCTGCGCCGGCGCTGGCCCACTGGCCAGCGACCAAGGCATCGTCCCCTGCCGCGAGCAGGTCATCGAGCTCGGCTCCCGCCACCCCCCGAGGGTACGCAGGAACCCGGCTTCGTCGACGACTCACCGCGGCTCCGATGTGGACGTCCGGCAGCGAGGACGTCCGGTAGCCGCTACTCGTTCGGGCATGGGGACACTGGGGCTGACCAGCGAGGAATGACGTGCCAGCAGGTCAGGTCGGTGCGTCAACCAGACACCTGGCGGACTCCACTCCGCCCAGGCGCCGGCGAAACGCGTCAGCCGGTCTTGTGGCAGAGGACCCGCACCGGCCGGGTGCCTGCTTCCTCGACGTTGCGGACCGAGTTGCGAGCCTTGATGGCCGCCGTCTGGCCGATCAGCACATGCAGTCCGAGTGGTGGCACTTCGCCGCTGTCAGCTAGCCTGAGTTTCCCCCCTCGTTGATCAACTTCTGCGACACGCGTTGCGGTACTTGAGTTCGCGCGTGCCCGAGTGTATTACCTAGAAATGCCGTCGATCGTGGGGAAGCGTCAGGGTAAGCAGACGTACTACTACCTGGTGGAGTCCGCGCGGGTGGAGGGCAAGCCGCGCATCGTGTCGCAGCAGTATCTGGGCAGTGCGGAGGAGGTGATGGCGAAGCTGGCCGGGCAGGGCTCGGGCGAGGCGGTGCGCAGCCAGCACCGGCGGTTCGGGGATCTGGCCGCGGTGTGGTCGATGCTGGAGCGTCTCGACGTGGCCGGGGTCATCGACGCGGTCGTGCCGCGGCGGGTGGACGCGGCGGCGTCGGTGGGCACGTATATGGCGTTGGCCACGGCGAACCGGATCGTGGACCCGTGCTCGAAGCTGGCGTTCGCGGACTGGTGGGCCACCACGGCCGGGCCGCGGATGGTCAAGCTTCCCGAGGCGGCGTTGGATCACCGGCGGTTCTGGGATGCGATGGACGCCCTGTCGCAGTCCGATCTGCGCACGGTAGAGCTCGAGTTGGGTCGGCGGCTGGTGAGCGAGTTCGGGCTGGATCTGTCGGGTCTGGTGCTGGACATGACCAACTTCGCCACGTTCATCGACTCAGCCAACGAACGGGCCCCGATCGCACAGCGGGGTAAGGCCAAGCAGAAACGCACCGACCTGCGCCTGGTCGGGCTGGCCTTGGTCGTTACCCGTGACGGTGGGGTGCCGATCGTGTCGCACGCCTACGCCGGGGACCAGCCCGACGTGACCCAGTTCTCGACCGTGGTCGCCGAGCTCATGGCCGGCTACCGGCACCTGGTCGACCGGGTCGAGGATCTGACGGTGGTCTACGACGCGGGACAGAACTCGGCCGACAACCACACGTTGGTCGAAGACCAGGGAATCGGGTTCGTGGGTTCGCTACCTCCCTCGGATCACCCCGACCTGTTGGTCATACCGATGTCGCGCTACCGCATCGTCGACGCCGATCGGTTCCCGGGCCTGAGTCATGTGGACACCACCGTGACCGCGCTCGGGGTGACCCGCCGCGCGGTGTTGACCCACTCGCAGACGTTGCACGACAAGCAGTCGCGCGGGTTCACCCAGACCATGGCCAAGGCCATCCGCCGGCTGTGCGACCTGCAGCAACGACTGGCCCGCGGCGGCACCCGCCGCAGCCGCGATGTCGTGGCTGCCGAGATCGCCACGATCCTCAAACCCCGCTGGGTCGGGGAGGTCATCACCGCCACCCTGACCGGTGACAATCCGGGCGAGCTGCGCCTGTCCTGGCACACCGACATCCACGCCCGCCGGCGGCTGGAAGACCGTCTCTTCGGTAAACGGATCCTGTTCACCAACCGCGACCACTGGCCCGTCACCGACGTTGTCGCCGCCTACCGCTCCCAGTCCGAAGTAGAGGCCGGATTCCGGCAGATGAAAGACCCCCACGTCGTGTCGTTCAGCCCGATGCACCACTGGACCGACCAGAAGATCCGTGTGCACGCCTTCTACTGCGTGCTCGCCCTCGCCATCGCCCACCTCATGCGCCGCGAAGCCCGCAACGCCGGCCTACCCATGTCCGTCCGCGAACTCCTCCGCACCCTCGCCGGCATCGGCGAGACCGTGCTGCTCTACCACGACGGCGGCAAAGGCCGCCCCCGCGCCCGCCGCATGATCACCGACATGGACCCCACCCAGCAGCGCCTCGCCGACCTGTTCAACATCAACCGCTACGCCCCCACCCGCTGACGCCAGCCGCGCCCAGGGTTAGGTAATACACCCAGGACCGGCCACACCCCTCTCCACCAGCGGAAACAAGCCCAAGATCGAATTACGGGGGAAACTCAGGCTAGCGCCACGATCGCGCGATACGCCGCCAGATGCTCCTGCCCGGTGTCGACGATGGCGATGTCGACGAGACCCGCCTGCTCAAGCAACTCGCGCGTCTGCTCAGGAGTGACCAGGTACGCCCCGGAGCCGTCCTCGGACCAGGGGACCGGGTGGTGTAGGTCCACGGTAGGTCCGCGATCGCGCTCGGTCACGCAGCTTCGACCGACGGGGCTCGGAGCGGGGTGAGGCAGGTCGAGGACAGCACCTGGCTCTTGGGCATCCTCAACCGGACTCTGCCCCGGTGACGCGGCACCCACTACGGCCGCTGCAGCCGCAACACCACGTAGGGCGGCCTCCTGCCTTGTCCCCCGCCGACGCGCGTCATAGGAATGAAGGAACGAACGATCTGGAGGAAGGTGAAGTGCGATGTACGACCCGGTACGCAAGGTGACCAATGGCGATCTCCGCGAGGCAGAGGGGACTCCGGGGTTGCTCCGCCGCACTGCATTCGAGGGCGACGGCCACTGGTTCGGACACATCGAGGCCGCTCCCGAGACCATGTCCGGTTGGCACCACCATGGCGACAACGTGACGATGGGGTACGTCGTCAAAGGAAATGTCACCTTGGAGTTCGGTCCTGGCGGGAGCCAGAGGGTCGAGGTCGGCAAGGGTGAGTACTTCGAGGTGCCCAGGCACACGGTGCATCGTGAGGGAAACGCCTCGTCCGAGCCCGGCGAGGTCGTGATCTCGCGAGTGGGAGAGGGCCAACTCGTGTTCCCCGTCGACGGGCCCGACGCGCAGTAAACCCCCCCTACGCCTCGGCGGCGGCCGCCTGGTCAGCTCCCCGCTGGCCGACCCGCTCGGTGAGGACGGGGTGGGACCTCGACGGAGTCATCGCCACAATGCGGCAGACCGCACCCCACCTCGCCTCCCTCATCCCCGACTTCCAAATCCCACCGGGTTCTTGATGACCGACCCGGACCGGGAGCGCTACGCCCAGGCGCTGCGGGCGGCCCGGGTCACCGCCGTCGTAGGCGAGACCCTCCAACCGACCAGCCTCACCGACGGCCCCATGCCGGCGCCGTTCGCCGCTCACGCCGCCGACACGATCACCATCGGCAGCGCCTCGAAGATGCTCTGGGGCGGCCTGTGCGTGGCCTGGATCCGCGCACCACGGCACCTCGTCGACCGCATCGTCGCCACCCGCGTCCACCTCGACCTGGCTGCGCATCCCGTACACCAAGCCCGAGGACCAGCTCATCGACGCCGTCCAGCGGATCGCCGCTTCCTGGCAGCGCATGACCGAGACTTCTGGAGTCCCCCGCCACCCAGCCCGGGCCCTCATCGCCTGACTCCAGGTCAGCGCCGCCGCCGACCCGGCCAGACCCCCGATCAGGTTCGAGATGGCCATAACAGAAATCGAGGGGTGAGTGAGGTATCGCTCGAGTGAGCTGGCGCCCGGCAACGGGTTCACCAAGACTGCGGACGAGCGGGAAGCCGCCTTCGAGCACGGTGAGGGCCTTAGCCGGCGAGGGGCGTCCAGGTCCACCTCGGTCAGGTGGCGACGGGTGAGCATGCCTGCTTCAGCTTGTCGTGGTGCGTCGGCCACATGCGATCCCGCCCGGTCAGGCGCGGAGGAAGGACGCGACCGCCTCGCCGAGCATGCGCGGGGCCGACGTGTTGGCCACGTGGGTCTGGCCGGGCAGCTGCTGGATCCGGGCGTCCCGCAGTGCTGCTGCGACCGCCTCGGGGTCCGCGCGGATGTCGTCCGGAGACAGCTCGCCGACCAAGATAAGGACGGGGACCTCGATCCGTGCTGCGGTGTCGGCCTCGAGCACCTGCCGCTCGAAGGCGCGCAGCTCGCGAGGCACGGTGTGCGCCGCGGCCACCCGGGCCGGCCACGTCGGCGCCGCGTGGAGGGCCCGCAGCTCCTCCTCACCCATATGGACGACCTCGCGGAAGAACGTCCTCAGCAGCTCTTCGCGCTGACCATCCGCCAACAGCCGCTCCACCGTGGCCAGGACTGCGGTGTCGACGGCGCGGAACGCCGGGTCGGGCAGCGCCCAGCCCTCATACAGCACTAGGCGCCGCACGTTGCCGGACATTGCGGCGGCACCGAAGCAGACCATGCCACCGTAGGAGTGGCCGACCAGGTCCACGGGGCCGCCGTGCACGGCGGCCGCCGCGTCGACGACGGCGGCGATGTCGGCGTACTCCCGCTCCACCTGGTAGTCGGGGTGATCACCGCTGCCGCCACGTCCGCGGCGGTCCACCGCGTGCACGGTCACGACGGGTTCGAGGTACGGCTGGACGAGCCGCCACGACGTATGGTCGGCGCTGGTGCCGGGCACCAACACGAGTGGTCGTCCCTCACCTGAGATCGTGACGGCGATCGGGGTGCCGTCGGCGGACTCGACGACGCTGGAGCGGCTGGCCGAGGCGGTCTGGCTGGTCATCGTGGTCTCCTCTCGCACAGGGCTCTCACACTGCCGCCGCGGCCGCCCGTGTCGCATCGGCAGAGCTACCTATTGCTGCGTGCTCGGGTCGACCAGACCGTGCTCCACGGCGAAGAGGGCGACGGCGGCGCGGCTGGACGCGCCGATCTTGGCGTAGACGTGCTGCACGTGGTGCTCGGCGGTGCGCCGGGAGATCACCAGCCGCGCGGCGACCTCCTGGTTGGTGCAGCCACGTGCGACCAGCGCCACCACCTCCAGCTCCCGCGGCGACAAGCCGCCGGGGGGCAGCGACGTCGGCGGGTCGACCGGATGACCGGCAACCTCGAGCACGGCCGCGACGGACTCGGTGTCCAGGTGCCCGTCGCGGGCGTCGGCCCACAGGCTCTTGCTCGCTTCGTCCGGGGATCGGGCCGGCCGGTGCGCACGCGGCTCGACCAGGGTGCGGTAGCGATCGGCCGCGGCCAGCACGTGCCGGCAGGGGAAGGTCGACCGCAGTGCAGCCTCGGTGGTAGCCCGACCCGTCGAGGCGCTCGTGGTGTCGTCCCGCGCACGGCGCAAGCCGGGACAGCTCGGCGGAGGCGTTCAGGATCCGCTCGGTGTGGTAGGCGTGCAGCCGCGCCCGCTCCCATTCGTCCGGGGTC
Source organism: uncultured Actinomycetota bacterium (assembly GCA_963753485.1). Classification (GTDB taxonomy): domain Bacteria; phylum Actinomycetota; class Actinomycetes; order Mycobacteriales; family Micromonosporaceae; genus CAWDLX01. The sequence continues at coordinate 12,561 of CAVWCL010000007.1, forward strand.
AGGCGTGATGGCTTGTCCCAGACCGCGCTGCTCACCGCGACGCGCCCGACGTCGTGCAGCAGGCCGGCCACCTCGAGATCCTCGACCAGCCGGTCGCCGAGGGCGAGCCGCGCTCCCGCGTCGGCGGCGAGACGCGCCACGGCGCTGCTAACGCCCGTGGTGAGGAACACCCATTGCTCGCCGGGACGAATGGGTATCCAGCCCGACGCGGATCCGCCGATCGGTTTCTAGCGTCACAGACATGGACACCGAACACGTCTTGACCGGGAGAGAGGAGTCGTCCCGCGATGCGGGCGCTCGGGTCGCTGCCTTCCTCGACGCCCAGCAACGGGTCCTGGAGCGCTACCGAGTCAACGCGCAGCGTCGGTACGTCGAGGTGCCGGCAACGGGTGGGCAGGCCCAAGTGCTGGTCACGGGTCAGGGGCCGCCACTGGTGATGGTGATCGGCGGTGCCGTGCCGGCCGCGTTCTGGATCCCGCTGATGGCCAGGCTCCCGGGCCGCAGGCTCTACGCGATCGAGCTACCCGGCTTCGGGCTCACCGACCCGACGGCGTACCACCCCACGACGTTGCGGCGGACCGCTGTGGACCACCTGGCCGGTGTCCTAGGCGTCCTCGGCCTCGGGCCGAGTGACTTCGTGACCCAGTCGATGGGCTCGCTGTGGACCGCCTGGCTGGCGGCCGACCGGCCCGGCACGGTGCGCTCGCAGGTGATGGTCGGCTGCCCGGCGTTCTTCCTGGACACCTCGGCGGTGCTGCCGTTCCGGCTGGCCTCGGTTCCCGGCCTCGGGTCGATGCTGATGGCCCTGCAGAGGCCGTCGTCGACCAACGCCGAGCGGATGATGCGGACGGTCGGAGAGGATCCCGTCGGCCTCGACGAATTGCGCGACGTTCTCATTGCCGCGCAGCGGCTGCCGACCTACACCCCCAGCCTGCTGGCTTTGATGCGCGCGATGATGAGCTGGACCCGGCCGCGCCCGGCGGTCGTGACCACGCCCGAGCAGCTGCGACGGATAAGCCATCCGGTACGGCTGATCTGGGGCGAGCGGGACAGCTTCGGATCGCCGGAGGCTGGTCGTCGCATCGCCGAGCTGATCCCCGACGCCGACGTGCATGTGATGCCAGGCGGCCACGCCCCCTGGTTCCATCACGCCGACATGGTCGCCGAACTGGCCCGCGACCACCTGGAGGCGGGACGATGAGCACCGCCGCCCTGCTGTTGTTCGGCGCAGCGACCGTGGTCCTGTTCGTCGTCGTGATGACACTCGAGGGCGCGCGGAGGCCCGGGTACGACGCGGCGTACCACACCGGGAGCGAGCTGGAGCTCGGCCCGGGTGGCTGGATCCAGCGTGCGAACTTCCTCCTGGTGGGGTCCGGGTTCGCCGCCGTCGCGGTCGGAGTGCAGCGCACCCTCCAGACGACCACCGGCGCGGTCCTGCTCGGCGTGGCAGCCCTCGGCCTGGTGATGGCCGCGATCTTCGCCCCGGACCCGGTCCGCGGATACCCGCCGGGCGCATCGAGTCGAACGGCCCGGCCCGAGACCCTGCACGCCCAGCTCCACGAGGTCAGTGGCCCGTTGATGACCCTGGCCCTGTTCGGCGCCTGCATCGTCGTCGCCCGGCAGCTCGACGGACTGTGGGCGACCTACACCCTCGCGACCGCGCTCGTCGGCCTGGTCACCACCGGCTGGCTGATCACCGCCTACCGCCGTGACGCCGCCTACACCGGCCTGGTGCAGCGGGCGCTCATCGCCACCTACTGGCTGTGGATCACGGTCCTCAGCCTGCACCTCGTCACCCGCTGACAGCTCAAAGGAGAAGAGACCATGACCACCCAACACATCGAGGCCCTGATCATCGGCGCCGGCCAGGCGGGTCTGGCCACCGGCTACCACCTGACCCGGCGCGGGCGGGAGGTGCTGATCGTCGACGGCAACGGCAGGATCGGCGACAACTGGCGCAGTCACTACGACTCGCTGAAGCTCTACTCGCCGGCGCGGTTCGACGGCCTGCCGGGCATGGACTTCCCCGGCGACCCGTGGCACTTCCCGGGCAAGGACGAGGTCGCGGACTTCCTCGAGCACTACGCCGTCGAGATGGAGCTGCCGGTGCGGCTTCAGACCCGGGTGGACCGAGTAGTACCCCACGACGGCGGCTTCACCGCCCACCTGGGGTCCGAGACGGTCGAGTGCGACAACCTGGTCCTCGCCACCGGCACCTTCGGCCGCACCCCGCGGGTGCCCATCGTCGCGGCGTCGCTCTCGCCGGGGATCCAACAGCTCCACTCCGCGGATTACAAGAACCCGACCCAGCTCCAGCCTGGGCCGACCCTGGTCGTCGGCGCCTCCCACTCCGGCTGCGACATCGCCTACGAGGTGGCCGCCGACCGGCCGACGATCCTGGTGGGTCCCGACCGCGGGAACATCCCGCTCGAGTGGGACTCGGCCAGGTTCAAGGTCGCGATGCCGGTCGTCGTCTTCGCCTGGAAGCACGTTCTCACCCGGCGCACGCCGATGGGTCGCAAGGAGATGCAAAAGGTGCGCCACCAGGGGGCCCCGACCACCCGAGTGAAGCCACACCACCTCGCCGAGCGGGGCGTGGAACGCATCGAGCACAAGGTCACCGGCGGGTCCCCCGACGGCAAGCCTGTGCTCAGCGACGGGCGAGTCCTCGACGTCGCTAACGTCATCTGGGCGACCGGCTTCCGGCCGGACTTCGGCTGGATCGATGCCCCGATCACCGGCGAGGACGGCTGGCCGCGAGAGTACCGGGGCGTGGCCGACGAAGTGCCTGGACTCTTCTTCTGCGGGCTCTCGTTCCAGTTCTCGTTCAGCTCCATGGTGCTCCCCGGTGTCGGGCGGGACGCGGCGTACGTCGCCGGCAGGATCGACCAGCGCGCCGGGGCCCGAGCCAGCGTGGCTGCCTGAGGCCGCGGCGCGATGGCCGGTGCACGGGACCCGACCTCGCCGACGAGGGGCGTCACCCAGACCCGCGCAAGGTCGCCACTGGCTAGGCTGGAGGTGCACGAGGAGGTGGATGAGATGGGGGTTGTCCAGGATCTCCACCGGGCACGGAAGGCCTACGAGCGGCGCGAATGGGTGGCGGCCTACCAAGCCCTCTCCGACCTCGACGGCACGGAGCTGAAGGCCGAAGACTTCCTGGCGCTGGCCACCACCGGCTACCTGCTCGGTCGGCGCAACGACTGTGTGCACGCTCTCCAGCGGGCCTACCAGGCGGCTCTGGCGTCCGGGGACCGGCCGGCGGGCGTGCGCGCGGCGTACCTGATGACCATCACCTTGTGGCAGGCAGGCGAGCTGGCCGTCGGCAACGGCTGGCACGCCCGGGCCGGGCGGCTCCTGGATGAGATCGAGGACGACGTGGCCGAGCGCGGCTTCCTCCACGACCTGGACATGATGGGACACATCCTCGCCGGTGAATTCGCGGAGGCGTTCCCGCTGCCGCCACAGATCACCGACCACGGCCGACGCCACCACGAGCCCGACCTGCTCGCGCTCGGACTGCACGCCGAAGGCCGACTGATGCTCTACTCGGGCTCGGTGGCCGACGGCCTGAGGCGGATGGACGAGGCGCTGGCCGGCGTCATGGCCGGCGAGGTGACGCCGGTGACGGCGGGCCGGGTCTACTGCTCCACGATCGAGGCCTGCCAGGAGGTCTCCGACTACGGCCGCGCCGGCGCGTGGACCCACGCGCTCACCACGTGGTGCGAGAACCAGCCGGGGCTGGTCGCCTTCACCGGCCAGTGTGCGACCCACCGAGGCCAACTGCTACGCCTGCATGGCGCGTATGCCGAGGCGGTCGAGGAGCTCCAACGGGCGGTCGACCGATATCAGGCCGTCGGCGGCGACCCAGCACTCGGGCTCGCCCACTACGAGCTCGCCGAGACCCACCGGCTGCGCGGCGACCACGACCACGCAGAGGCCGCCTACACCCGAGCCTCCGAGCACGGCCATCCCAGCCAGCCGGGCCGTGCCCTGCTTTGGCTGGCCCGCGGGCAACCAGACGCGGCAACAGCGGCGATACGCCGGCTGCTCGCCGAACTCGAAGACCCCGTGCACCGCTCACAGGTCTTGGCGGCGGCTGTGGAGGTGCTCTTGGCCACCGGCGACACCGATGACGCAGCCCAGCTCTGCGAGGAGCTCCGGATGATCGGAGATTCGTTCGGCTGCACCGCCCTTCAGGCGGCCGGACAGTACGCCCTGGCGACCGCCGAGCTGGCCCAGGGTGCACCCGAGCCGGCACTCCAGGCCGCCCGCAGAGCCCTGGAGGGCTGGTCACAGCTCTCCGCGCCCTACGAGGTCGCCCGGAGCAGAAGGGTGGTCGGCCAGGCACTGCGCCTCCTCGGTGACGAAGAATCAGCCGTCGCCGACCTGAAAGCCGCCCGGAAGGCCTTCGCCGACCTCGGTACCGGTCCGGCCGAACAGGAGACCGCCGCCCTGCTCGGGGAGGAGAAGGCACCGGGCGGGCTCAGCCCGCGTGAGGTCCAGGTGCTCCGCCTCGTCGCAGCGGGCAGGACGAACCCCGAGATCGCCGCAGAGCTCGTGCTCTCCGAAAAGACCGTGTCACGACACCTCTCCAACATATTCACCAAGCTCGATGTGGGATCCCGGACCGCAGCCGCAGCCTTCGCCTACGAACACCGCATGCTGTGAACCAGGTGCCCGTCGCCCGGATCAGCCGGAGGCTGCCGTCCCGTCTCGGTGTCGCCGAGCCACCCATCCCCGGCCCGATCACCCAGTGAGAGGCAGCCGGCACCCGCGGTTCGCACCTCACGCAGTCCGGTCACGCCAGTTCGGCCAGCTTGGCGAGCCCACCCCGGGTGTGAGTCGACAGGCGCTCGAGGGCGTCGTCCACGGCCGCCGATCGGGCATATGCCTGAAGATGGGACCACTCGGGCCCGTGCGCGACGTCAACGAGCACTTCCCCGACATCCAGGGCCGGTGCGTCGATGTGTCTGGAGCTCCTCGTCGTGACCGGACGTGGCCAGGGCGCGGTCTCGAAGACCCCCTGCATGTGCCCCGTGGCCGGGCTCGCAGCCCTGCGCACCCCGAAGACGGCCATGCCTGCGGTGGACTTGGCGGAGATCGACCCCTCCGTCCCCGTGCCCGGCGGCGCGGAATCGGTCCCGCCACACCGACTGCTGGCCCACAACCTGGCCGAGTCGCCGACGGGCGGCCGCAGGTCCTCGAACCTGCCGGCTGCCGCCCAAGTTGCCCACGCGGAGCAACCCACGCTGTTCGCTGACGCGCTGCCGAAGTTTGCGCGCGAACTGGATGTCACACGCCTGGTCCCTCCGCTGACACAGTCTCTCGCTGAAACGTCGGGTGCGCGTGCCACAGATGGAGTACCAGCATGATGAGGGTGGCGAGCACGTAGAACGCGTGGAGGCCCCAGATCGGACCGAGGGGGAGCGTGACGACGTACGCCGTCTGCACCAGGTTCCCGATGTTGGCCAGGACGAGACTGGACCGGCTGTAGGACGAAAGGTTGCGGGTGCGCATCGCCCGGACGAGCATCGGCAGGTAACTGCCAACAAAGATCGTTGTCGCGATCGAGCCGGCGAGGATCGGGAGCTGGCTGAGTTCCATGTCTCCAGTAGGTCTCGAGCCGGGCACGGGCCACATCGGGCCCGTGTCCCATCTTGGAATCAACCCAGGTGGGAAGATTCGTGCATCGGTCGCCGCGACACCCCACCGGGCGAGTCCCCCTCCTCGGGATTCACACCAGGGTCCGGGCGGTGCTCCGGTAGTGGTTGTACTCCCGCCCGAACGTGGCGGCGACCGAGCGCTCCTCGCTCTTGACCTCGAGGACGATCCAGGTTACGCGAATGGCGTGAGGACGCGGGCCAGGCGTGGCAGCCAGGGTGGCGCGGCCAGGTAGCCCAGGCTCCATCCCGCTCCATCGGAATGCCGCGACCACGCGTACAGGCCAGCTGTCCGGTGGAGATGAGCCAGGGGCGAGCCGCCTGGCCACGAGCTGCCGTGTCCGCACGGTGCCCGGGGCTGCCCCCGGGCCGAGCAGCTGCGCCATCCAGGTGTGCAGCGACGTTCTGGTCATCGGGGCGACGCCGGTGGACTCACACCAGTGCAGGTAGCGCTGCGCGCCGTCGGTGTAGACCTCGATCGCGCCGGGGGCCCTGGTCCTCGGCGCGCAGGGCGAGGCGCCACTGCGGAATCAGAGCGGTCAAGCCGGCTGCGGTCAGGTCGGTGATCACGCACTGTTCGGTCATGACCCAACACCAGGTAGATAGCGTTGGCGCTGGTCAGCGGAGGCAGGCCATCGATTGCGGTGCCCGCGCTCTGTGATGCATCGACGTGCGGTCACGAAGTGTGGTGACTTCGTGGTGGTATGCCGTTTTTTCCCAGCTGACGTGCGTCGATGGCCGGTGTTGGGCAGCGGGCGGTGTGTCACGGGTGGATCACGATCCGTCCGGCTCAGGCTGTTGTGTCCATAGTAGAGGCTCTTGTTCTGGTAGAAGTGAAGTACCACCAACACTTTCACCGAGCCCAAGAGCCTTGGAGTCCAGTTGTACCCGACCGGGTTCGTTCCTGCAACGTTGCCACTCGAGCATCCCGGCCTGGGCGTTCGCGACAGCCCCGGCCGGTGCCGGTCGGTGCTGGGTTGGCTGGAGGGGTACTCGCGGTCCGGGTCGCCGACCTGGTCGTGGCCGACGCCGCGGGCGGGGCCGAGCTGCTGGCGCCGGGCCCGGTGGGGCCGGTTCGCGACGGGGACCTGGTGGCGTGGTGCACGGTCGTCGCGGTCACCCCGGCCGTGTTTGACGAGAACGGCCGCATCGGCGCCGACGGGTGGCTGCCCGACCACGTGCGCCTGGGCGGGGCTGGAAGAGCACCTGGGCGACGGCGCAGTGGAGCAGGCCGTCGCCAAGCTCGCGCCGGCCCCGACCCGGCGCGAGCGGCAACGGTTGATGTCGCTGCCGCTGGTGGCTCGGCTGGTCCTGGCGATGACCCTACTGCCCAACGCGTCCTCTGTGGAGGCGTTCGCGCAGCTGGTCGGTGTGCTGCCCCGGCTGCCGTGGCTGCGCGACTGGCGGGTACCGGAGTCCACGGTGGTCACGGCGTGGCGGCTGGGCGTGGCGCCGATGAAGGCCCTGTTTGCCCGCGTCGCCGGTCACCTGGCCGCCGCCACCGAGCCGGGCCCCTTGTGGCACGGGCTGCGGGTCGCCACGCTGGACGGCTGCCAGGTCAAGATCCCCGACAGTGACGCCAACCGCTACGGATCAAGACAGCGATCCTCGGTAGATATACGAAGGGTATATACTGGCGGACGGTTGCTTCTCGGGAGGTTGCGGTGGCCAAGACACTCATTGATGTTGACGAGGATCTGCTGCGTCGTGCCCGGGAGATCCTGGGCTCCGAGGCGACCAAGAAGGACGCGGTCAACACCGCTCTGTCGATGCTGGTGCGACTGCATGACCAGCGCGAGACGATCGACTGGATCACCAACACCGACCCGATCGCCGACCTGCGCGACCCGAAGGTCCGCGACGCCGCGCGTCGGTGACCCGGTTCCTGGTCGACAACAGTGTCCTGCAACGCCTGCCCCGAAGCCTCCCCGTGCGCGAGGCGGTGGCCGCGATCTTGGACGCCCAGCACGAACTGTGCTGCTGCGCCCTGACGCTGGACGCGTTCGGCTACAGCACCCGCTCGGCGGCCGAGCACGCCGAAGCGATGCGCCGGCTGCGCGGCTCGTTCCTATACCTGCCTTCCTCGCCCGCCGCGGACCAGATCGCCGTGGACATCCGGGCGGCACTCTGGCAGGCCGGCAAAGGCCGCGCCGCCGGAGTTGTCGACGTGGCGGTCGCGGCCATCGCCATCCACGCCGGTGCGGTCGTGCTGCACTACGACTCCGACTTCGAACACATCGCCCAGGCGTACCCCGCCTTCACCGCCCACTGGATTGTCCCCCGCGCATCCGTGCCTTAAGGCCGGCTCGCCGTTGAGCCGCGAGACTTCACACCTCGCGGTGATCGGCGCTGGGCCGACCCGCCCGGTCCGGTCACGAGCTTGATCAAGCCGGATGCGAGACGTACCCGGCGACGCAGGCCCTGTTACGGCTCCTGCCGTCGGCAAGGACCCGTCTGTTCCTGCGCCCGTGCCTGCGTATGGACCAGCAAGAGTGGACCCAGGCGCACGTGGAGGCGTTCGCGTTCTTCGGCGGGGCACCGCGTCGGCTTGTGACCGAAAATAATCTGCGTACCGGGGTGGACAAGCCCGACCTGTACGACCACGCCGGCCGATCACAGTCTATGAATGCCCACCTGCGGGCTGCGGCTGCTTGGCGAGCAGCGCTGCCCCGACTGCGCGGTCTTCGCCCGCCGGGTCGGCATCGGCGGCGCATGTCCCAACGCGACCAACCCGTCGCACTGTCCGACCTCACTGCTTGTTGACTGAACTACGGTTGGGGGTTTCCCAGCTCAGTGACCATTTGTGGTAGTCGTCGTTGGTGCTGTCATGGACGGGATCGGATCGTCTTCGAGGAACCTCGCAGCTGTGGTCGTGGCGAAGGTCGGGCAGTTGGTCGAGTGCGACGACCCGTGGGAGCCCTACCGGCTCGTTGACCCGGACGGCAAGCCGGTTGAGGCGGTCGGTGCATACTTCCGGGACCTTCAGGCTGCGGGCCGGTCTTCGGCGACCGTCCGGTCCTACGGGATGGACCTGCTGCGTTGGTTCCGATTCTTGTGGGCTCTGGAGGTGCCCTGGGATCGGGCGACCCGGGTCGAGGCCCGCGACTTCTGCCGATGGATGCAGATCGCGGGCAAGCCCGCCCGCTCGAGCGGGCGCGGGAGGAACGTGTCTGCCGGCGGGGCGTACTCGGTGTCGGTGCGTGCACACAGCGAGACGGTGTTGCGGTGCTTCTACGACGTGCACCGCGACGCCGGGAGCGGCCCGATCCTGAACCCGTTCCCGCTGGAGCGGTCCCGTCGGGGACGGCGGGCGCACGCGCACCACAATCCGATGGAGCCGTACCGTAACGAACGGACCGGCCGGCACCGGCCGACGGTGCCGAAACGCGTGCCGCGCAGCATCCCTGACGAGGAGTTCAACGAGATCTTCGCGCGGCTGCCCTCGCACCGGGACCGGGCACTGGTCGCGTTCTACGTCTCCACCGGTGCCAGGGCCTCGGAGTTGCTGTCGGTCACCCAGGCCGGGGTCGACCCCGGCCGGCAGCTGATTTCGGTGGTGCGCAAGGGCAGTCGCGCCGTTCAGGAGTTGCCGGCGTCCACGGACGCGTTCGTCTGGTTGCGGCTCTACCAGGTGGAGATGGCCGAGGCGATCCCACGCGGGGGTCGGCAACCGTTGTGGTGGACATTGCGCCCTCCGGCCCGCCCGTTGACCTACCACGGCGTGCACCGCATGTTCGAGCGGGTCAACGACCGGGCGGGGACCGCGGCGACGTTGCACTCGCTGCGCCACACCGCCGCCTACCGGATGGCCGAGGATCCCGCCCTTCCACTCACCGACGTCCAGCGCGTGTTGGGCCACGCGCAACTGACCACGACCCAGATCTATATGAACCCCCGCAAGGAGGACGTGATCCGCCGGCTGCTGGCCCATCATGCCGAGGCGACCCGGCGGGCAGCCGAGCGGGTGCCACCACCGGTCGGGTCCGGCTACCGGCCCGAGGCACTGCGGGTTCTGTTCGCAACGGCCGCATTGTGAGCATCGATGTTGTCCAACGCCCTGCAGCGTTCGACGTTGTCCAGCGACCCACGGCGATGGCCGTGCCCGCCCTCAACCCCGCACCGGAGCGGTGGGCGTCGCTTTACGAGTTCCCTGCGCGTCCGACGTCGGCGGCATGGCCGGCGACCGAAACCAGCCGCGCCGAGGTGCTGCGACGTCTGGGTGCGGCGCCGTTCGTCGCGGACCGGCCGGTCGAGCAACGTCGGCGCCGGGTCGCGGCTGGCCTGCTGCTCGACTGGCTGGCAGGCAATCCGGGAACGAGCTGGCAGCAGCGCTGGTTGGCCGGCGAACCCGAGGTCTTCGGGCCAGCCTGGCGCAAGGTGCTCGGTGGGTGGCTGGCCGATCACGGCTACCCCTGCCGGTGGCACCAGGACTACGTGGCCATCGCGCTGCGGATGGCGATCAGCGCCGACCTGGTGCGCCCATCACTGTCGTGGCTGCTGTCCGAAGCGATGGGCCGCGGAGCGTTGGTCCGTGTCTTCGCCGTCTCCCGAGACCCGGAGGGGTTCGCCCGGCTGCGGGCATACGGCACCGCGAACCCGGACATCTCCGAGCGCGTGATGGCTCGGATACTGCACCGCAGCTCGTTGATCATGGCGGCCAAGGGCGGCGGCGTTGCCGAGATCACCGTCGGCGACGTGGTCGAGCTGTTCGACGCCGAAGCGACCGTGCACGGCCAGCCCGGTGATGGAACCACGCTCTTCTACCGGACCCTGCACGAGACGGGCATCCTCGGCCAGAAAGCGCCGTCATCGCTACGCCAGCTGCGCACCCCCGGCCCGCGCACCCCCGAGCAGATGATCGACCGGTACAACCTCGCCTGCCGCCCCGTGCGTGACCTGCTGGTGGACTACCTCAAAGAGCGTCAGCCCGCGCTGGACTACAACAGCCTGGAGTCGCTGGCCAACCTGTTGGGCAACCGTTTCTGGGCCGACCTCGAAGCGCATCATCCCGGCATCAGCAGTCTGCACCTGCCCGACGAGGTCGCCCGCGGGTGGAAGCAGCGCCTGCAGACCACCACCAAGAAGGTGCGCACCGAAGCCGGCGAGAGCATGCAGGTCGTCGTCGCGCGGCTGAGCTACCGCGAGTGCCTCACCCCGGTACGGGCCTTCTACCTGGACCTGGCACACTGGGCGGTCGAAGACCCGGGGCGCTGGGCGGCCTGGGTGGCGCCCTGCCCGGTCAGCGCGGAGGAAGGCGTCCAGCGCAAGGTCACCCGCCAACGCAAGGCACGGATGGACGCGCGCACACGCCAGCGTCTGCCGGTGCTGCCCATGCTGGTCGCCGCCATCGACCGCCACCGCAAGGACACCAAGATCCTGCTCGACGCGGCCACGAACACCGCACCAGGAGAGGTCTTCGTCGTGGCTGGCTCGCTCTTCACCCGCCGAAGCCGGGCAGGCGGAGTCTGGGCGCAAGACGACACCGGCAAACGCCGCAACCTGTCCCTGGACGAGGAACTCGCGTTCTGGGTCTGGGCGATCGTGGAAGTCTTACGCGGCACCGGGATCCGCATCGAGGAGCTTCTCGAACTCAGCCACCACAGCCTGGTGCAGTACCGGCTGCCCACCACCGGCGAGCTGATCCCGCTGTTACAGATCGCGCCGTCGAAGCTCGACAAAGAACGACTCCTGGTGGTCAGCCCGGAACTGGCCGACGTGCTCGCCCACATCATCAACCGGATTCGAGGCCCGCTGGCCGCCGTCCCGCTCGTCAGCGCCTACGACGACTACGAAAAGGTGTGGCTGCCCCCGTCGCCGCGGCTGTTCCAGCGTCGTATCAACTCCGAGAACCGTGCGTTCGCGCACAGCAGCATCCTGAAAATGCTCACCGCCGCGGTGACCCGAGCCGGGCTGGTCGACTCGGTCGAAGGTCGCCTCCTGCACTACAGCCCCCACGACTTCCGGCGCTTGTTCATCACCGACGCCATCCTCAACGGCCTGCCACCGCACATCGCCCAGGTCATCGCCGGCCACCAAGACATCAACGTCACCCTCGGCTACAAGGCCGTCTATCCCGACGAGGCGATCCAGGCCCACCTCGCCTTCCTGGCCCGGCGACGCTCCCTACGACCCAGCGACGAATACCGTGTCCCCACCGAGGAGGAATGGAGCGAGTTCCTCGGCCACTTCGAACGACGCAAGGTATCCATCGGCACCTGCGCCCGCGCATTCTCCACCCCATGCATCCATGAACATGCATGTGTTCGCTGTTCCATGCTCTGGCCCGACCCGGCCCAACGGCCACGGCTGGTAGAGATCCGCGACAACCTGAAGGCCCGCATCGCCGAGGCCGAACGCGAAGGCTGGCTCGGCGAAGTCGAAGGACTCAGAGTCAGCCTCACCGGCGCCGAGGACAAACTCATCCAAATAGACCAGGGACCCCATCACAAAACGACCGTCCACCTGGGGCTGCCTTACCACGTCATCGACGCTCACGCGGCCCCAACCTCCTGACTGAGCAACCCGGCCAGGCATGACATCGACGTTTGTCAAAGTTCAGTGAATGCGATGAACCGGTTGCCGTCACCGACCTGCTCGACGCCGCCATCACGATCACCACGCCCACCCGGTGACCCGCCCCGGCCGGCTGGCCAAACAGCCGGCCGGGGTCCTACCAACCCGGAGAACCCATGAGCAGCATCGATACTGCGCTGCACGATAGCCTGCGCACGTTGAAGCTGTCCGGCATGCTGCACACCCTCGACGCCCGCCTCGCCCACAACCGCGCCGGCGAGTTGGGACACCTGGAGTTCCTCCAGGTCCTCTGCCACGACGAGATCAACGGCCGCGACGCCATGTCCATGACCCGGCGGCTGCGCCGGGCCCGGTTCGACCAGACCACCACCCTGGAGGAGTTCGACTTCGCAGCCAGCCCGAAACTGCCCGCCGCCGCCATCCGCGACCTGGCCGCGCTGCGCTGGCTGCACGCAGGCGAGTCGATCATCCTCTACGGACCCGTCGTCGGCAAGAGCCACGTCGCCCAAGCCCTCGGACACCAGGCCATCCGCGCCGGGGCCGAGGTCCGCTTCACCAAGACCAGCCGGGCCCTGGCCGACCTCGCCGGCGGACACGCCGACCGCACCTGGACCAAACGGCTCGCCGAACTCGTCCGGCCCACGCTGCTGGTCCTCGACGACTTCGCCATGCGCGAGCTCACCGCCCAGCAGGCCGACGACTTATACGAGCTGACCTCCGAACGAGCCCGCACCGGCCGGTCGATGATCCGCACCTCCAACCGGTCACCGGTCGACAGGTACCCGCTGTTCCCCAACCCCGTCGTCGCCCAGCCCCTGCTCGACAGGATCATCAACAGCAGTCACCAGATCTTCATGAACGGCCCCCAGCTACCGGCCCCGCAAACGACCCACCTGGGCCAACGACTCGACTTCCGAGTAGCCCACCAAGTAGAGTCCACTCAGGACATGAGGACGACGCCCCGGGGAATTACTTGAGCCCAGCCCTGGGGAATAACGTGAGCGTCGACAAACAACGCGATGGCCTCGTCCAGCCGGCCGGCCTCTCGGTAGGCGGAGGCGAGGTTGGCGCGGGAGACGATCGTGTCCCGGTGGTCGCGACCGAGGATCCGCGATCTATCAGCCAGCACCCCCTCCTGGAGAGCGATAGCCTCGCTCTGACAACCCTTCAGGCACGTGCCCCGGGGCAAGGGCGGGACCAGGGCTGGCTACCTGGGCGCCGGTCGTTGCGGTCTGGCGGTTACGACTTCAACAGCGCCCGTGCTTCCTTGCCGAACATGGGATCAGACCTAAGCGACTCAAGCACCTCACGACCCCGGCGCCCGCCAACCCGCTTGATGGCGCGAAGAAAGTGGATCCGGGTGCTCCCTCGGGAGTCCTCACCAAGCAGGCCGATCAGTGCATCGAGGTGCTGGCTGGTCGCCGACGCGGCCAGTGCGACCGCGATGCCCTCCTCCTCACCTTCCCCACGGGTCTTCAGGTAGAGCTCTCGAAGGGTTGTCCACGATCACCGGAATCTCCCTAGTCTCGATCACTGAATCTCCCTAGCTGTGGGGCCCTCGGCGGGTCGTGTGGAAGGTCCGCCATCACGGCGCGGGCTCCCCTTGAACTGACGGTGTTGCGTCCGTCGATCAAGGGGAGCCCTCGGCTCATGCTCACACAGGGAGAAGACGTGGAAGTACATGCATTGCGGCAGCGGGGGTGGACGGTCTCGGCGATCGCCCGTCACCTGGGCCGAGACCCGAAGACCATTCGTGCCTATCTCAGCGGCGAGCGGGAGGCGGGTAAACGGGCCAGTTCGCGCCCGGACCTGTTGGCCCCGTTCGTTGCGTATCTGCGGGCCCGTTTCGTCGATGACCCGCACTTGTGGGCGACGGCGTTGTTCGACGAGGTGGTGCCGTTGGGTTATCCGGGCAGCTATGTCAGCTTTGCACGCCAGTTGCGTCGGGCGGGGCTGCGTCCGCACTGCGAGGCGTGTGCGGGCGTGTCCGGCCGGGACACGATCGAGATCGATCACCCGGCGGGTGAGGAGATGTTATGTGGATGTCTTATCTGGGGTGATCTCCGGCCCGTCTGTAACCAGGATGAGTGAACATTTCGAGGTGCCGCGTGTCCTTTGCGGACTGGTTATCTGTGGTTCTTACGGTACGGGGCATGACAACCGCGACCGCAGAGGTCTGCTCGTTCCGATCGCAGCGGCTGACCCTGCCTACGGGCGAGCGCACGTGGACGGTGTTGGGCACGGACCACCGCATGGTCGAGCCGGCGGAGGAGTTCCTGGAGTTCCTGCGGGCGCAGCGGGCGTCGCCGAACACGGTGAAGGCGTACGCGAGGTCGTTGGCGTTGTGGTGGCAGTATCTGGATGCGTTCGGGCTGAGCTGGGATGCGGTGACGTTGCAAGGCTTCGGGGCGTTCCTGACCTGGCTCCGTACCGGGGACGAGCCCAAGGTCGTGTCGATCGAGCGCCGCCCGGCGCGGTTCGCCGAGTCGACGATCGCCGCGCGGCTGCATGCGGTGGTCTCCTGCTACGACTATCACGTCCTCAACGGTGTGGACGTAGGTCGAGACCTGCATCGGGTCACGCATCGCGGTGGCGGCCGGTACAAGCCGCTGCTGGAGCACATCGCCCGCCGTAAAGGCCGCCGTCAGGCGGTGATCCGGGTGCGCAGCCCTCGTCCGGCGGCGCCACCGATCCTGACACCTCAGCAGATCGAGCTCATCGGTGCAGCGTGCGCGAGCTGGGACATCGCGGGCCGCGAGTGGCGTGGGTCGGTCCGTAACAGGCTGCTGTGGATGGTGCTTGCGGAGACCGGTGTCCGGTTGGGTGAGGCCCTCGGGTTGCAGCATCGTGACTGGCACACCGGACGCGGCGACACCCCGTTCATCGAGGTCGTGGCCCGCGACCATCCACATGCGGTGCGGGCCAAGAGCGGCTATCGGCGGTTGTATGTCTCCGACGAGTTGGATCGCCTCTACGGCGAGTACGTGTGGCAGTTGTGCGAGGCCGGCGCCGATCTGGCCGCCGAGGACTTCGACGCCACCTGCGTATTCGTCAACCTGGATCGGGAACCGAGGTTCGCCCCGTGGCGTCCGGAGTCGGTCTACGACCTGGTGGATCGGCTGCGCCGCCAACTGTCCGGGCAGGTGCCGACGGCGTGGACGCCGCACTGGATGCGCCACAGCCATGCCACAGCGCTGTTGTTGTCGGGAGTGCCGGTGCACGTGGTCAGTCGTCGACTCGGCCACGCCGACGTGCAGACCACGCTCAACACCTACGCGCACGTGACCGAGGACGTCGAGATGCGGGCGGTTGCGCAGTGGAAGGCGTTCACGGCCGGCTGGCGGATCGGTCTGCAGGGCCACGATGAGATCGGGCACTGCTTGTGACCGGCGGGCTCGCGGAGTCCTCTGTGGACTGGTTGGCGTCGGCCCGCGGTCGCCGCGACTCGACGGCGCTGGAAGGCTTGTGGGCGGCGGTGCCCGAGCCGATGCGGCTGTCGTGTTTCGCCGAGTCGACCGTCCCTGCGCAGTACGCGGGTGCGTTCTGCCACGACGGGACCTTCAGGGCCGGGGTGGACCTGTCGGCGCTGCCGCAGCCGATGCGCCGGGAGGTGGCTTGGTGCGTGTTCCGGATCATCGAGCTGGGTGGGAAGATCCCGACGCCGGGCGTGAGCATGCTGGTGCGCCGGCTGGGTGAGGTGCTCGCCGACCGCGCCCGCGCGGTGCCCGCCTCGCTGCTGGGTCTGTCCGGGCGGGACTGGTGTCAGCAGATCCAGCACGCGGTGCACCGCCGCACCGGACGGCTGCCGGCGGCCACCACGATGAACAACATCCGTGGGCTGCTCACGCGCATGACGCGGCTGCTGGCTACCGCGTTGGATACCGGCCCCTGGTGGCGGCACGACCGGTGGAACCCGGTCGAGGACATCCGGATCCCGTTGCGCGACCACGAACCGATGGGCCGGTACGCGGTGCGGTTCGACCGAATCGGCACGCCGTGGCTGCGACGCGGCCTTCAGTGGCACTGCAAAGTCGGCCTGGACACCGGGGTGTTGAGCTGGTCGACGGTGCACCGCCGCATCGTCGCGGTGAAGGAGTTCGACACGTTCCTACACGGCCGGCAGGTTAGCGGGCCCCGCCTTGCCGATCACGCCGCCGAGGTGCGCACCCTCATGCTGGACTTCCTCGGCCACCTCCGAGCCAGGGAGGCTACCCGTGGACGCCGTGCCGGGCAGCGGCTTTCGCCGGCCTCGGTGCAGCGTCTTGCCAGCGATGTCGAACAGTTCTATCTGTTCATGGCCGACAACAAGGACGCGGTGGCGGCCGCGCTGGGCGAACCGGGCTGGCTGCGGCTCGGGGCCGAGCACGCTGGCTTCTACCGGCGCGGCGAGCTACCCGGAAAGCAGCCGCCTCGACTCGAAGGACAGGTCATCGACGACGACGCCATGACGCAGATCATGGACGGATTGAACCTGCTCGGCGCCGCGGTCGAGCACGGCGGGTTCGGTGATGAGCAGGCAATGCGAATCACCTTGCTGGTGGCGTTGCTGGGCCGTCGCATCAGTGAGATCTGCCTACTGGACCGCGATCCGCTGTTGCCGCTGCTGCCCGCGACCGCGGCCGGGCGGGCTGATACGGCGACAGACGGCGACGCCCAGGCACCGGTCGCCAAGCTCCGCTACCAGCAGACGAAGATCGACGGCGCTCCCAACACCATCCTCGTGCACGCCGACGTCGTCGCGATCGTTCGGGAACAGCAAGAGTGGGCGAAGGGGTACTTCGCCGAACACGGCGCGCCCGGCAAGACACCGAAGTACCTGTTCCTGGCGACACAGATGAACCGCAACGGCGACCGGCCATACACCGATCGCACCCTGCGGAGCCTGCTGACCGACCTGGCCGGCCGGCTGGACGTGCGCGACAGCACCGGCGCCGTGGTCGACTTCAACCGCACCCACCGATTCCGGCACACGGTCGCCACCAGCCTGCTCAACGCCGGCGTCCCGTTACACGTCGTGCAGCGCTACCTCGGGCACCTGACGCCGACCATGACCATGACCTACGCGCAGACGCTGCAGTCCACCGCCGAGCGAGAGTTTCTCCGCTACCGCAAGGTCACCGCCGACGCCCGCGAACTCGACATCGACCCCCAAGACCTTTACGACATGCTCGAGTTGGACAGGCGCACCGACCGAATCCTGCCCAACGGATGGTGTCTATTACCCCCGCGCCAGGTTTGCGTGAAGGGCAACGCCTGTCTCACCTGTGACAAGTTCGCCACGGACGCGACGTTTCTGCCGGAGCTGCGCACCCAAATGGTCCGCACCGGACAGCTCGTCGACGATCGCCGTGAAGCATTCAAAACCCGCACCGGCCAGGAAATCGGTGACGACAACGTGTGGCTCGCCGGACGCCGTCAGGAACACGACGCCCTCAGCCGCATCATCGTCAAGCTCGAACACACCCGGCTCGCCGACGGCACCGTTCAGGCCATCCGGGGCGCCGGGGTTCCCGCCCGCACCGACGCCATCACCGACAACCAGGACAACAACTGATGCGCGGCAACCCCGACAACCTTCGCCAAGCCGCCGCCCGCAAGAGCGCCGCCGCCCAGACCCGCGCCGAACAAGGCCTGCGCGACATGATCCGCCGCAACGAGCCGATCACCTTCCGCGGCCTAGCCCAGACCGCCGGCGTCTCCCTGGACTTCCTCTACCGCCGCGCCCCGATCCGCCAACGCGTCGAGCACCTGCGGACCCAACAACAGAACACCCCGCGACCAGCCGCGACCGTGGTCCACGAGGACGCCCCGAGTAGCGTCGTTCGCACCCTCACGGCGCAACTCGCCGCGCTCAAACAACAACACCGAGACGAGATCCATCAGCTTCGGCAGGCCCTCGAGACCGCCCGCGGCGAGATCCTCGACCTGCGCCGCCGAGTGGGCCGCCGCAATGTCGCGCCCTATCCCCAAGCAGAGTCGCGCACGTCGTGATCAATGACCAGCACCGCGCTCCATGGCCTCCCCGCCACACTTCAACTCTACGGTCCTCCTACGGACGCGTCCGCAAACGTTCTACCTCGACAAATATGCGATTGAAGATCATCTACCCCAGATAAGATGTCGGCATAGATTGATGAACTGGGGTACCTGCCGATGGCCGGCGAAGCCGCGGCCGCACTGTTTCAGGTCATCACCCAGCGCTACCTCAAAGGCTCGATCGTGCTGACCACCAACCTCGGCATCCCGTCCTGGGGGCGGATCTTCAACGACGACCCCATGGTCGCCGCCGCCATGCTCGACCGGCTGCTCCACAGATCGGTGGTCTTCAACATCACCGGCGAGTCCTACCGGATGCGCTCCCACCGCGCCCGCACCGACAAACTGCGCCCAGGGACGGGAACATCATGACCGAGCCAGCACAGCCAACCCCGTCACGGGACGACCCAGCGACGATGACCTGCCCCGTCTGCCAGACCTACTTCACCCCCGTCGGGCGCCAAACCTACTGCAGCACACCATGTCGCAAAACCGCGTTCCGGCGCAGACACCAAAACCCGTCCGCCACGATCACCGTCCCCGCCGCCCGCCCCCGCCGGGACTACACCATCTACGAATGCGGAGACTGCGGCGAACGGCTCTACGGCCAGCAACGCTGCCAACCCTGCGGCAGCTTCGCCCGCCGCATCGGAATCGGAGGCCTCTGCCCCCACTGCTTGTTGACTGAACTACGGTTGGGGGTTTCCCAGCTCAGTGACCATTTGTGGTAGTCGTCGTTGGTGCTGTCATGGACGGGATCGGATCGTCTTCGAGGAACCTCGCAGCTGTGGTCGTGGCGAAGGTCGGGCAGTTGGTCGAGTGCGACGACCCGTGGGAGCCCTACCGGCTCGTTGACCCGGACGGCAAGCCGGTTGAGGCGGTCGGTGCATACTTCCGGGACCTTCAGGCTGCGGGCCGGTCTTCGGCGACCGTCCGGTCCTACGGGATGGACCTGCTGCGTTGGTTCCGATTCTTGTGGGCTCTGGAGGTGCCCTGGGATCGGGCGACCCGGGTCGAGGCCCGCGACTTCTGCCGATGGATGCAGATCGCGGGCAAGCCCGCCCGCTCGAGCGGGCGCGGGAGGAACGTGTCTGCCGGCGGGGCGTACTCGGTGTCGGTGCGTGCACACAGCGAGACGGTGTTGCGGTGCTTCTACGACGTGCACCGCGACGCCGGGAGCGGCCCGATCCTGAACCCGTTCCCGCTGGAGCGGTCCCGTCGGGGACGGCGGGCGCACGCGCACCACAATCCGATGGAGCCGTACCGTAACGAACGGACCGGCCGGCACCGGCCGACGGTGCCGAAACGCGTGCCGCGCAGCATCCCTGACGAGGAGTTCAACGAGATCTTCGCGCGGCTGCCCTCGCACCGGGACCGGGCACTGGTCGCGTTCTACGTCTCCACCGGTGCCAGGGCCTCGGAGTTGCTGTCGGTCACCCAGGCCGGGGTCGACCCCGGCCGGCAGCTGATTTCGGTGGTGCGCAAGGGCAGTCGCGCCGTTCAGGAGTTGCCGGCGTCCACGGACGCGTTCGTCTGGTTGCGGCTCTACCAGGTGGAGATGGCCGAGGCGATCCCACGCGGGGGTCGGCAACCGTTGTGGTGGACATTGCGCCCTCCGGCCCGCCCGTTGACCTACCACGGCGTGCACCGCATGTTCGAGCGGGTCAACGACCGGGCGGGGACCGCGGCGACGTTGCACTCGCTGCGCCACACCGCCGCCTACCGGATGGCCGAGGATCCCGCCCTTCCACTCACCGACGTCCAGCGCGTGTTGGGCCACGCGCAACTGACCACGACCCAGATCTATATGAACCCCCGCAAGGAGGACGTGATCCGCCGGCTGCTGGCCCATCATGCCGAGGCGACCCGGCGGGCAGCCGAGCGGGTGCCACCACCGGTCGGGTCCGGCTACCGGCCCGAGGCACTGCGGGTTCTGTTCGCAACGGCCGCATTGTGAGCATCGATGTTGTCCAACGCCCTGCAGCGTTCGACGTTGTCCAGCGACCCACGGCGATGGCCGTGCCCGCCCTCAACCCCGCACCGGAGCGGTGGGCGTCGCTTTACGAGTTCCCTGCGCGTCCGACGTCGGCGGCATGGCCGGCGACCGAAACCAGCCGCGCCGAGGTGCTGCGACGTCTGGGTGCGGCGCCGTTCGTCGCGGACCGGCCGGTCGAGCAACGTCGGCGCCGGGTCGCGGCTGGCCTGCTGCTCGACTGGCTGGCAGGCAATCCGGGAACGAGCTGGCAGCAGCGCTGGTTGGCCGGCGAACCCGAGGTCTTCGGGCCAGCCTGGCGCAAGGTGCTCGGTGGGTGGCTGGCCGATCACGGCTACCCCTGCCGGTGGCACCAGGACTACGTGGCCATCGCGCTGCGGATGGCGATCAGCGCCGACCTGGTGCGCCCATCACTGTCGTGGCTGCTGTCCGAAGCGATGGGCCGCGGAGCGTTGGTCCGTGTCTTCGCCGTCTCCCGAGACCCGGAGGGGTTCGCCCGGCTGCGGGCATACGGCACCGCGAACCCGGACATCTCCGAGCGCGTGATGGCTCGGATACTGCACCGCAGCTCGTTGATCATGGCGGCCAAGGGCGGCGGCGTTGCCGAGATCACCGTCGGCGACGTGGTCGAGCTGTTCGACGCCGAAGCGACCGTGCACGGCCAGCCCGGTGATGGAACCACGCTCTTCTACCGGACCCTGCACGAGACGGGCATCCTCGGCCAGAAAGCGCCGTCATCGCTACGCCAGCTGCGCACCCCCGGCCCGCGCACCCCCGAGCAGATGATCGACCGGTACAACCTCGCCTGCCGCCCCGTGCGTGACCTGCTGGTGGACTACCTCAAAGAGCGTCAGCCCGCGCTGGACTACAACAGCCTGGAGTCGCTGGCCAACCTGTTGGGCAACCGTTTCTGGGCCGACCTCGAAGCGCATCATCCCGGCATCAGCAGTCTGCACCTGCCCGACGAGGTCGCCCGCGGGTGGAAGCAGCGCCTGCAGACCACCACCAAGAAGGTGCGCACCGAAGCCGGCGAGAGCATGCAGGTCGTCGTCGCGCGGCTGAGCTACCGCGAGTGCCTCACCCCGGTACGGGCCTTCTACCTGGACCTGGCACACTGGGCGGTCGAAGACCCGGGGCGCTGGGCGGCCTGGGTGGCGCCCTGCCCGGTCAGCGCGGAGGAAGGCGTCCAGCGCAAGGTCACCCGCCAACGCAAGGCACGGATGGACGCGCGCACACGCCAGCGTCTGCCGGTGCTGCCCATGCTGGTCGCCGCCATCGACCGCCACCGCAAGGACACCAAGATCCTGCTCGACGCGGCCACGAACACCGCACCAGGAGAGGTCTTCGTCGTGGCTGGCTCGCTCTTCACCCGCCGAAGCCGGGCAGGCGGAGTCTGGGCGCAAGACGACACCGGCAAACGCCGCAACCTGTCCCTGGACGAGGAACTCGCGTTCTGGGTCTGGGCGATCGTGGAAGTCTTACGCGGCACCGGGATCCGCATCGAGGAGCTTCTCGAACTCAGCCACCACAGCCTGGTGCAGTACCGGCTGCCCACCACCGGCGAGCTGATCCCGCTGTTACAGATCGCGCCGTCGAAGCTCGACAAAGAACGACTCCTGGTGGTCAGCCCGGAACTGGCCGACGTGCTCGCCCACATCATCAACCGGATTCGAGGCCCGCTGGCCGCCGTCCCGCTCGTCAGCGCCTACGACGACTACGAAAAGGTGTGGCTGCCCCCGTCGCCGCGGCTGTTCCAGCGTCGTATCAACTCCGAGAACCGTGCGTTCGCGCACAGCAGCATCCTGAAAATGCTCACCGCCGCGGTGACCCGAGCCGGGCTGGTCGACTCGGTCGAAGGTCGCCTCCTGCACTACAGCCCCCACGACTTCCGGCGCTTGTTCATCACCGACGCCATCCTCAACGGCCTGCCACCGCACATCGCCCAGGTCATCGCCGGCCACCAAGACATCAACGTCACCCTCGGCTACAAGGCCGTCTATCCCGACGAGGCGATCCAGGCCCACCTCGCCTTCCTGGCCCGGCGACGCTCCCTACGACCCAGCGACGAATACCGTGTCCCCACCGAGGAGGAATGGAGCGAGTTCCTCGGCCACTTCGAACGACGCAAGGTATCCATCGGCACCTGCGCCCGCGCATTCTCCACCCCATGCATCCATGAACATGCATGTGTTCGCTGTTCCATGCTCTGGCCCGACCCGGCCCAACGGCCACGGCTGGTAGAGATCCGCGACAACCTGAAGGCCCGCATCGCCGAGGCCGAACGCGAAGGCTGGCTCGGCGAAGTCGAAGGACTCAGAGTCAGCCTCACCGGCGCCGAGGACAAACTCATCCAAATAGACCAGGGACCCCATCACAAAACGACCGTCCACCTGGGGCTGCCTTACCACGTCATCGACGCTCACGCGGCCCCAACCTCCTGACTGAGCAACCCGGCCAGGCATGACATCGACGTTTGTCAAAGTTCAGTGAATGCGACCAACCCGTCGCACTGTCCGACCTCATCGACCAACAGACGACGATCATGCCCAACCGGTAGTGTCCACACCGACCACCGAAGACCCCGCTACCTAGGGAATTTCGGTGATCGAGACTACGGAAATTCCAAGATCGGCGACAACGGCGTTGGGAACGCGGACGACGGCCCTGCGGTGCCCTCGACACAACGCTGACGTGGACGACGCGACGAGCCGTGGCAGTATGCTCCGCCTATCCGCTGAGCACCGTAGCGTCACGCCCTACAGACGCCGTCGACCGGGGTGGCGGCGAAAACGGCCGGCGAGCGCAGCCCTCTGCCGGCAAAGGCCCGCAGGACGGCTCCGGCCGCAGCGGCGGTCACCAGCGCGATGGCGCAGCCACCGAAGCCACCGCCGGTCATCCGGGCGCCGAGTGCGCCCGCGGCAAGCGCCACCTCGACCGCGAGGTCCAGCTCGGCCGAGCTCAGCGTGGAGCGTCCGTCTCCCACCGGGCGTGTCGTGTCGCCATCATGCCCGTCCCTTCATTAGCCAGTTCCGTCCGTACACCTCACGCAACAGCTCGTCGACGCTTCGCCGGGCGACCCAGCTTGGCGTTGTCATCTGTGTTGAGCACTCTCGCCAGACCGTCGAGTTGAGCTTGCATTGCCTCGATCTTGTGCCGAGCTTCGTCCAGATCGATGGGTGCTGCACCGTTGATGGCGGCATTGCGGATGTACGTCGACACGGGCACGCCGGCGGCTGCGGCCGCTCGTTCGATCGGCCCGAGCTCACCACGACTGAACCTGACCGACACGACGGACCGAACGTCGGCGCCAATCGCTGGCGCGGCTTCTGCCTCCCATGCCTCGGGGTTGTCTCGTTCGCTGTATGCCTCGTCGGCGAGCCTCGCTAGCTCGGCGTCGGTGAGGCCGGTGACGGGGTCTCGTTTGGTCATCGGTTCTCCCACGCGTTGATCGGGATGGCGGTGCGCAAGGCCACTTGGTAGATGAACGCTACGGTCAGACGTCGCCTCGCTGCCGTGCGACCGCTGGCGAGGTGAGTGGCCGCCCGGCCGCGTAGGTTCCGGCGGAACGCGGAGTTGGGGCTCACGAGCACCTCCTCAATCTCGGTCATCGTCGCTCGACGGGTGGCGTAGGCGGTGTTGTGACCCCAGTAGATCTGCTGGAGTCTCATCGGTGGCACGGGGGCGTCACCTCGTCATACGCAAGAGTGTACCGCGTCCTACGTGATGATCTTGCTGCGATGTGCCCACACTGGGTCACATCACCGGCAGATACTGCTCGCGAGGGCACTCAACCGCTCCCACCGGTCGGATCCACCAGCGAAGCGTAGAGGTCCCGCTCGCTCACGAGCGGAGTCCGTTAATCGTTGCCCGGCGACCGGACACAAACCGACCGGTGAGAACGGTTGAATGAAGATCTTGGACACATTGTTTAGCCCGACGCCGCTGATCATCGACACTGAACCGATGACGCCACTGTTCGTGCGGCGGACCGTCACGGTGGTTACCCTCGCGGGACTGCTTGCAGCGACGGGCTGCAACCAGAACGGCAACACTCCTGCGGCAACCGGGCGTACCGCGACCAGCCCGAGCCCGAACGCCAGCGTCGCGACCGGTGGCCCGTCACCGGGCGGGCAGCCCTCAGCGGTCACGGCCTCCACCGCGCCGCCGGATACGCGTCCGATCGTCGGGGACCTGGTCGCCGCGGCCCAGAACGTCCAGTGCTCCTACGTGCCGAACGGCAATCTCGATGGCAGCGACGGCCTGACCGTCTTCATGTACGTCTACCTCGTCGGCGCGAGTTCGCTGCCCGGCCGGATGCAAACGGCGGTCTCGTTCGGCAACGGATACGGCGTGACCTACACGGGGTCGCCCAGTGGCAGCGCCTATCAGCCGATGCAGGGCCCGATCCGGGCCGGCGATTGGGGCCACGTCCTCACCGTGCGGATCACAGTCGACCCGGCCGACCAGTACCGGGAGTCCAGTGAGTCCAACAACGCCATCTCGGTCGCTGTTGACCTGCCACCGTCGCGACCGGCCACCACCGTTGATCCGCTGCCCTGCACAGCAACCCCGGCTTAATCTCGCCGATGTGGGAGGAAGCGGCCGCGCAACTGTCGCAGGTGGATACTCGGCGGCGCACTTGCTCGGATGGGTAGCGTGGACGTATGAGCTGGCCCGCCGGTCGGGGGCATCGCATGACCGGCGGGCGTGAGTGCTAGCGCGGGAGCTTGGTGATGAACGTTCCCCAGTCTGCGAGCAACGAGCGGGGAGTGCTGGGTATGAACTCGTTGCCCATCCAGACGGCGTCATCGGCGAAGACCGCGGCGGAGTAGTCTCCCCAGCGTGCGACGCCCGGCACTGGTTCCTGGAAGAAGTTGTATCCGGAGAAGCCGTCCTCTGGGGCCGCGCCTGCTTCTGCGACGTGGATCGGGCCGACCGGTTGGACTAGGTCGAACCGGACGTAGGCGGCGCTGGGGAAGAAGTCAGGTCCGCTGAGCGTGAAGGACATCGCGCCGAGGCCGTGCCTGCTTACGGCGATAGAGGGGTAGAGCACGTTCTCCCCGTCCGCCGCCAGGTAGCCCTGATGGACGATGGCTGCGACAACGCCGGAGGGGGTGCCGATGGCGCTGACCACGAAGTAGGCGATGCCGATTCTTGGCGGTCCGGTCGCGGAGGTGACCGTGGTGTTGGTGGCGCCGTAGAGGATGCCGTGGAGGTCGGTGACCTGGCTCCGCATCCGGGAGTCGTTGCTGTTGATCGCCTCCAGGGGATCGTTGTCGTTGAACTGCTGATTGAGCAGGTCACGCAGCGGAGTGGGCCCTTCTTTCTGGGTCGCGCCTGTGTTTTGGGGCACGCCGTACGTCTGGCTGGCGAGCACCACGTGCCGCAGCGCGACGCTGGGCGTGGCGCTGTTGAGCGATCCAGTGCCGGTGAGGGACCAGACGGCGATGCGATTGTCGAGCGACGCGGTGCTCTGGAAGATGTCGTCCGGGCCGCCGCTCATCAGCAGCTCGGTACCGCTGCCTGGATCTAGAGCCGTTGAGGGCTGTATCGATCCCCACATCGGCAGGTTCGCGTCACCAGTGGGCACCGGGCCGAGGTCGAGGTGGACGAATCCAACGGATGACGTGCTGCCTTCCAGGCTGGCCCGGCCAAGCGCGTACATCTGGACGCCGTTGAAGAACATGCTCGCGTTGTTCTGGAGCTCGTTGGTGTCGATGAACACGCCGTCTTCATTGGCGCCGAGTAGCGGCTGGTCCGGAAGGCACGGGCAGGCCGTGTGGGCGGGCGTGCCGTTCAGACCGTCATCGCTGCTGTCGATGGTGAACAGGTTCCACGATCCGGTCGGGTCGCTGGTCTGGCTGACCGCGATCAGTAGGTGCGTCCGGTTGGCGGGTGGCTGGCCGAAGTTGCCAGGTGAGTCCACCTCAAGGATCGTCTGGATGAAGCGCTGGCCCACGGGGTCGTAGTAGCACTTCGGGTCCGAGACGTCGTCGCCAACGAAGCCGGTGACACGGTTGAAGAACGGCACTAAATTATAGAACTGGTTGAGCGCGGTGACTGCGGTCACGGTGTTTCCGTTCTCGTCGTAAACGGCGAGCGCATCATTGATCACCTCCACGACGAAGCCATCTCCCGCGCAGAGAGCCTGGTCAGGTGGCTCTATGTTGTTATTCGTACTCGTGTATATGCCGGTGCCGGCATTCCGCTGGTCGATGTGGGAGATGCCGTTGAATCCAGTCGCTGCGCCGATCGAGTTCACGGTCTGCGTACCCGCCGGTGACGGCGGCTGGAGCGCCGCGCTGCGCGCCCTCGGTGAAGCCGCCGCGGCATGCGCGTGGAAACCGAGTGTCTGGGCAGTGTGGAAGTCGGGCTGGCTTGCCGCGCCCCTGACGGCTGTCGCGGTCAGGCTCACCGGCGTCGTGGTGCCGTAGAACGTAGCCGAGCCAAGGGTCTGGGGTGCGTTGTCCGGCGCCGATCTGGCCGGGACCGTGGTGAGGGTAGCGGCTGATGCCGTCGGCAGGGACACGAAAAGCGTTGCACACAGCGTAATGGCGAGCACAGCTAACCTTCGGATCATATCAACCGTCCCACTCTCGTTCTTGATGGCGTGATCCCGAATCAGGCGACCCATGACGGTGACGTGCCCAACTTCACGGCCGTGTTAATAGGCACAAGTGTCGGCGCCTCAAGGCCACGGGTCAAGCATCTTCAGTCGATCCGCATTGAGAAACGTTGATCGAGCCGGGAGTCGATGAGATCCCACGGTCATTTCAAGATCGTGTCATAGGTCCGAGGATGAACAGACGCCGCATGTCGCGGGTTGCCCAGCGGGCTTCAGTGATGTCGGTGCGTCCCACCAGGCATAACGTTCCGATGGCGAGGTCACGCCGCGTGGGCATTCTGGGACCGGATTCGGAGCTCTAGCCCAGGGCTGGAACGCGTCGGCTTCCTCATCGACGACTGGCTGGCCACGCAGGCGCGAGTGTCCGGTGTGGAACAACGCATGGTCGGTGTCCTTGACGCGGTGGGCCTGACCGCGCTGGTGACCTCCATCCCCGGCCTGTCCGCGGTCGGCGCGGCGGTCATCCTGGCCGAGACCGGTGACCTGGCCCGCTTCGCCAGCAGCCGCAGCGTGGTCAAACATGCCGGGCTCAACCCGGCCGAGAACACCTCCGGCACGTTCCGCAATATCCGCAAGGTCAGCCGCCGCGGCCGGACCCGCACTACGGGTGACCGCCTGGCGGGCCGTGTGGGCCGCGCTGCCCACCAACCCGATCCTGTCGGCCAAGTTCACCCACCCGACCAGTCGTGACGGCAACCGGTTCACCCCCCGCCCAGGCCCGGGTGGCCTGCGCCGCCGCGCTGCTGCGCTGGCTGCAGGCCATCACCACCCACCAGGTGGCGTGGAACCCCGCCATCGCCGCCGGCGCCGTACGCGGCCGCCGACCCGCGGCCGCGGCCTGACCACCAGCCCGCAGGCAGCCGACTTGTCCACAGTGGATCGTTGAGGAGTCGTTACAGCCCAAACAGACCAGGGTCCAAGCGGAACCCGAAGCCCGTGGTCCCCCGTGAGCCCATCAGCTCGTCACTCAGCCCAGGTTTGTGCGTCAATGGCTCGGCGGCAGGAACGGGCGAGGCCATCAGTCAATTTCTGCATCGCCATGGGTGGTTTGCGGGCCGGGGTGTGGGTCAGGTTTCGAGTTGGTCGTCGATGTCGTGGTTGGCGGCGTTGGGCGTTGGCCGGTTTGGGCGTCCGGTGGGAAGTTCTTCCTGGTGTGTCGCAGGGGATGGTCGTCCTCGCATGGGCACGCTTGGGGGTTGCCGTGCGGATCTTTGGAGGTCGTCGAGAGTGCGGCGGGCGAGGTTGATGGCGCCGTCGTCGCCGAGTGCTGCACCGCGAGCCGCGAGCGTGTGGTAGGTCGCGTCGCCGAGCTGGGAGCGCAGGGTGGTCTGCGTGCTGGCGAGCCGGTCGGCGTCCGTGCCGTGGATCGGGCCGGCCGTTGCTGAGGTTGTCATCGCGGCGAGGAGCTGGGCGGCCGCTTCGTGCGCGCCGAGCCGTTGGAAGACCTGGATGCATAGCCGGATGGTGATCCACGTCTGGTTCCAGGAGCCGGCCCGGTGCCACTCGTCGACGAGCTCGGCGAGATCGGCCAGTGCGCGGCTGGGGTTGCCCAGACGCACCTCGATCGATGTGGCGGACAGCCCGGCAGCGGCGGCGGTGAACCGGTCGCCGGCGGCTCGTGCGATCTGCCACGCACGGCGGAGGTGCGGCAGCGCTTGATCTGGTGACTGCTCTAGCCGAATCTCTCCGGCGGCGTAGCGCGCCCAGCCCGTGAGCAGCGGAGCATCCAGCGGCTCGGCCCGGGCACATATCTCGTCGGCGGCCGCCATCGCTTGCTGGTCACCGGTGTAACCGCGGGCGAGCGAGGCGTCGACGGCGAATAGCAGCTCGGCGAAGGTGTCCCCGGCGGCCTGTGCCGTGGCGCTGGCGGTACGATACTGGGCCACCGCTTCGTCCGGTCGGCCTTGGAATAGGAGGGTGTCTCCCAGCGCCTCGAAGGCGAAGGCCACAAAATCGGGCGGTCCTTCCGCAGCTGTCGCCCGCTCGGCGAGCGTCCGCGCCCGCCGGAGATCGCCGCGCCGCCAGGCGCCCATCGCCGCTAAGGCGAGCACGGCGGGGAGGGCCGGGTGCCGGGTGCCCGGTGTGCGGTCGCTGGCCGCCTCGGCCCATTCGGACACCTCGGCCGGCATGCGGAACCACGCGTACAGGTATAGCGGTGCGAGCAGCCGCAGTGCGGTGTTGGCGGCGTCCGCGTGGAGGGACCACCGGCATGCGGCTCGAAGGTTGGCCAGTTCGAGATCGAGGGTGTCCAGCCAGCGCGCGGCCTGGTTGGTCCGCAGCCCGGCGCAGGCCGTGGCGGTGAGGGTGGCGAAGTACGTGGCGTGTCGCCGTTTGGCTTCGGCGAGCAGATCCCGTTCGCGGAGGCGCTGCTCGGCGCGGGCGCGCACCGGCTCCAGCATCAGGTAGCGGGTGTGCCCGGTGGTCTCCACCGGGGTGATGATGGAGCGATCGACGAGTGCGACGAGCAGATCGGCGACATCGCCGACGTTGCGGCCGAGGACGGCGGCGGCCGAGTCGGCGGTGCAGGCCCCGGCGAACACGGCGAGGTGCTCGGCGAGATCCCGATCGGGGTCGGCGAGCCGGTCCAGTGACCAGTCCACGACGGCCGCCACCGACTGGTGACGAGCCAGGCCTGATCGGGTCCCGGAGAGTCGGTCGACCCGGCCGGTGAGGTCGGCGGCGATCTCGCCCGGCGTGCGGGCGGCGGCGCGGGCCGCGGCGAGCTCGATGGCCAGCGGCAGGCCGGCGACCTGCTGGCAGATCTGGCGCACGGCGACAAGGTCGTACGCGGACAGCGTGAGTCCCGGCCGCGCCGCGCGGGCGCGGTCGGCGAACAACCGTGCCGCCCCGTCCACCGTCAGCGGCTCGACGACGATGCGTTGCTCGCCCGGTACCCCAAGCGGCTCACGGCTGGTGGCCAGCACGCGGACCTCGGCGGTGTGCTCGACCACCTGCTGCGTGAGCCGCCCGGCCGCGTCGTGCACGTGCTCGCAGTTGTCCAGCACCAGCAGCGCCCGACGCTCATCAAGTACCTCGACCAGGCGCTCGATGATCGAGCGACCGTGCCGCCGGTGGATGGCCAGGACGGAGGCCACCGCGGCGGGAACCGCGTGCGCGTCGGAGACCGCGGCGAGGTCGCAGAACCACACACCATCCGCGAAGTCCCCGGCCAGCCGCGTAGCGACCTCGATGGCCAGCCGCGTCTTGCCAACGCCGCCGGGCCCGATCAGCGTGACGTGGCGCCCAGCGCAAACAATCTCCGACACGGCGACCACCTCGTCGTCCCGGCTCACGAAGGAGGTCACCGGACGTGGCAACCTCGCTCGAGTGCCGGCGACGCTGCGCTGGCCGCGCAGGACCCGTAGGTGCAGGCTGCGGAGATCCTCCCCAGGGTCCAGGCCGAGCTCGTCGGCCAGTCGGGCGCGGTACCGCTCGTACGCCGCCAGCGCCTCACTGGCCCGCCCCGCGTCGTAGCACGCCGCCACGAGAATTTCGACCGCCCGTTCCCGCAGCGGGTACTCCCGCGCCAGCGCCGCCGCGTGCTCCGCGGCCTCGTCGCTGCGCCCCACTGCCAGCAGCGCCGCGGCCTGCTCCTCGCGGGCAGTCCTGCGCAGCTCCTCCAGCCGCTCGGCGGCGGTCAGCACGTCAGGATCGCCGAGGCACCCAACGTAGGCCGGACCTCGCCACAGCGACAACGCCTCGTCGAGCAGCCGCAGCGCCTGGCCGGCTTCGCTCGCCGTGCGGGCCTCCACGATCAGCTGCTCGAAGACCGCCGCGTCGAAGGCGCCCGGGGCCGGGCGCAGCCGGTAACCGAGGCCTGCGGTTTCCAGGCCGGCACCGGCGCCGAGCCGGCGGCGCAGCCGAGAAACATGCGACTGGAGTGCGGCGGCCGGATCCGCCGGCTGCTGCTCCCCCCACAGACCCTCGGCCAACCGCTCGGCCGGCACCACCTGACCGGCACGCGCGAGCAACACCGCCAGCAGTGCGCTCTGGCGTGGCCCGGCGAGAGGCGCCGGGTCGCCGCGGTCGTCGGCCACCTCGATCGGCCCGAGTACCCGGTACCGCACGGTACAAGCATGCGGCGCCCGCTCCCGCTCGCAAGCGCCACGACAGGCAGATGACAGTGGCCCGGTCCACGGTTCTGCCACGGACAACGGACAACAGGAGGCACACCATGACCACCACCGTGGACACCACCCGCCGCGAGGCCATCGTCGAGCAACTCTTCCTCGGCGCGATCGGGGCCTTGGAGACGCTGCACGTCTACCTCGGAGACCGGCTTGGCCTGTACGCGTCGCTGGCGCAAACCGCGGACGCATCCCCCGGCGAGCTGGCGGCCAACGCGGGGATCGCCGAGCGGTACGCCCGCGAGTGGCTCGAACAGCAGGCCGTCGCCGGCCTGCTCGACGTCGTCGACGACGGCGACCCGGCCACCCGGCGCTACCGGCTACCGGCAGAGGTTGCCGAGGTCATGACCCACCCTGACAGCCTCAACTACCTCGCGCCGCTCGCGCCGCTCGTGGCGAGCCTCGGCCAGACGCTTCCCGCGGTGCTCGAAGCGTTCCGCACCGGCGGCGGGGTGCCGTACGCGGCGTACGGCGAGGACTTCCGGGAAGGTATCGCCCGGCTCAACCGGCCAATGTTTCGCCACCAGCTCGCCGCGCATTGGATCCCGGCACTGCCCGACATCCAGACCCGGCTGCAAGCCACCGACACCCCGGCCCGCGTCGCCGACCTCGGCTGCGGCACCGGCTGGTCGAGCATCGCGCTCGCCCAGGCCCATCCCGCCGCCCACATCGACGGCATCGACCTCGACCAAGCGTCCATCGCGGAGGCCCGGCGCAACGCCGTGGCCGCTGGTGTCACCGACCGGGTGCGCTTCGAATGCCGCGACGCTGCCGATCCCACCCTCGCCGGGCAGTACGACCTGGTCACAATCTTCGAGACCCTGCACGACCTGACCGATCCCGTGGCGGCCCTGCGCGCGGCGGCAGCCCTCCTCACGACCGGCGGGGCGGTGCTCATCGGCGACGAAAAGGTGGCGGAGACCTTCACTGCGCCCGGCGACGAACTGGAACGGTTCAACTACGGCTGGAGCGCCCTGCATTGCCTCCCCGCCAGTCTGACCGAGCCGACCTCGGCCGCAACCGGAACGGTGATAAGGCCCGACACCGTACGCCGTTTCGCCCGGGAAGCGGGCTTCTCCGCTGTCACGGTCCTGCCCATCGAACACGACCTCTGGCGCTTCTACCGCCTCGACCCGTAACCAACCAGCAAACGCCACGCGGCCGTACAGCCGGATGACAACCGCATGCCACACCGGACCGTGGCGTACGAGACAGCGTCGCACACCAGTGGCACCAGGTCGATGCTGGTGCGTTCATCGGCCGATCCGAGGCAGCCGCATTTCTGCCGCGGAGCACGCCGCTGCAGGAGCGCGAGGTATACCAGGAAGGCGAGGTACAGCATTGCCTCGATGCCCGCCACCGCCCGTTGCGTCGACGACCACGTCGCCGGAGCGAGCAGAACCGCCCCTGTCGGCAACAGCAGCGCAGCCGCACCTACGGCGACCAACACGGCGGGCAGGGCGCGTCAGCCGAAGAGCAGAACGCCCGCGGCGACGGCCACGTTGAGGGAGTCGGCCTGGCCGCGCATCGGAATCGACACCGCCTCGTGCGGCACCGACCGCCACTGCGCCGAGACACCGCGGCCTTCGGCACCCACGACGATCGCGGTTGGGCGTACGCCGTGGGGACGATCACGGAAGTCGCGGGAAGCGCCAGGCAGAGCCAGATGCACCGTGAACCCTTCCCGGGTCAGCCAGGCTGCCGCGGCCGGTGGATCACCAAAGTCGATTACCGGTGTGGTCAGCAGAGTGCCACGGCTGGCCGTGAACACGTCCGGATGCTCGATGCGGGCCTGACGATTGGTCAGCAGCAATGCTTGCGCGCCGCTGGCGTCGACGACACGGATCAGCGCGCCGAGATTGGCGGCGTACTCGATCCCGTCTGCGACCAGCACCAGCGTTCCACTGTGGATCGTCCCTCCGCCGATGACGCCGTCGTCGGCTTGCCAGGCCGGCAGCCGTACCAGAGAGGCAAGGCCAGAAGGACGTGTACGGCGGCTGACGCGGGCGAACGTCCTGGCCGATACCATGTACGCCGAGAGCGCGCGCCGGGCCATGGCCTGCGCAAGCGGACGGGCGGGCGGTTGGAGCAGTTCGGGGCAGGACAGGAAGCTGTCGATGTCGGCCCCGATGTCGAGCAGATGACGATGGGCCCACGTTCCCTCGGCGAGAACGATTCCGGACGGGGTGCGCGGGGCCAGGAACGCGCTGATGCGCGGATCGCGAGCGCTGACGTGCGCGGCGGCCATGATGGTCTCCGTTTGGCGGGTACGGCAAAGGCAGGCGCGTCGTCCGTAGACGGACCTACCGCAGGGCATGTGTGCGCCGCAGTGGCGCTCCCGGTGTTTGCGCGGTCTACCGGGTGCCCTGGCCGTACCTGGCCAGCATCATGGCGGTCAGGATAAGGCGGCGGGCCGAAGATCACACGCGATTTTCGCGGCCGTCGCCGCGCACCGGAGTCACGTCGGTGCGCGCAGGCGCCCGCTTTCCAAGATTGTTGAGGGCCGTCGGTCGACCCGCGAGTAGCCGCGAGCGCGGCTCATGGCCGACAGCAGTACTCCGGCTACGTACCTGTTGAGGCGTCGGGTGGAAGCTCAATGACAGCGACCGACGACCAGCTCATGTTGTCCAGGGGCTCGCTCTGCACTGCGGCTCAGCCGAGCACGTCGGCGGCGGTGACGACCAACACGTCGTCGGGCAGGTTGCCCGTCACCTCCTGCCGGGCCGCGAGAACGTAGACCGGCTCCGGGCCGTCTGGCGGTACGAGATTGGAGGCGTGGGCTTTGCGGACCAGAGCGCGCAGCAGCCGCGTACCGTCCTCCCGCTTGGCCCATTTCACCTCGGCGGCGACGCTGAGCCGGCCGCCAGGCTCGCTGAGCATGGCAACGTCGATCTCGGCCGGGTCGGTGCCGTACTGATGCCAGAAGCGGCCGACCTCGATCACCGGTGCCACCCGCGGATCATCCACGAAGGCCTGCACCAGGTGCGCGCGAACAGCGTCCTCCCAGCGGTCGCCCATGAACCCGTCGAGCTGGCTCTCCATAGCGGCTGCGACCGACCTTCCCAGTCCTTGAATGATCGCTGCGCGGCGTGGTTCTACAATGGATAGCCAGAAGGCCAGGAAGTTGTCGGCGACCCGGTAGTACGCCCGCCGCGGATCGGCGTTGCGGCCGACCGGGAGGACCCGCTGCACCAGGTCCAGGTCAGCCAGTGCAGCCAGGGCCCGGCTCGGGTCGGTGCCCAACGCGTCTTTGATCTCGCCAAACCTGGTCCGCCCGGCGGCGATCGCACGCAACACCTGCTCGGGCACGCGTTCGCGCCGACCACCGGCGAAATCCTCAGTGGCGAGAATCAACTGCCCCTCGTTGAGCCACAGCCCATGCTCGGTGGCGACCAGACGTGCGAGGTTGTCTCGAAATGACAATGACTGGTCCCACAGGTCCAGGTAGAACGGTGTGCCGCCGCAGACGCCCCAGACCTTGGCCCGCTCAGCCGGGTCAAGGTCGGACAGCATCAGCGCGGCCTCGCCGGGCAGGAACGGCCGGACCTGCATGCGCAGCGTGGCCCGGCCGTAGAGGGGTGCGCGCTCCTCCTGCAACGCTTCCATGGTCCGCACCGCGGATCCGCAAAGGACAAGGCGGACCGCCTGGTCCCCCATGCCCTCCCAGATCGCCCGCAGCGCGCTCTCGACATGCGGATCGGCCTGCACCAACTCGGGGAACTCGTCGATGATCACTATCAAGGGTGCCCGCGCGGCGGCCCGCCGGAAGATGTCGAATGCCTCGTCCCAGTCCCGGAACGGCCGGCTGGCCAAGTCACGATCGGGCAGAGCGAGCACCGGCGCGGCGGCCGCCGAGAGGGCTGCAAGTTCCTGGCCCAGCGCCCTGTTGCGGGCGACATGGTAGATCGCCCGCTTGCCGCCCGCCCAATGCGCCAGCAGGTGCGACTTGCCGACTCGTCGCCGCCCCCAGACCACGCCAAGTTGGGGACCCGGCCGCGCGTACCAGTCATCGAGAATTGACAGTTCGTTGACGCGATTCACGAAACGCACGCAAAGCCCACCCGAGGTATCGGCGGCCCGCGACCATCGCAGGCTACGACTATCGTAACCTGCGACCATCGCAGGTCTCGGCTACGGCTCGGATTCCCGGCGTGACGGTCCAGCAGGACATGGTCGACGCCGCCGGCCGGCACGGCATCGCGGTTGGGCGGACCTACAACGGGCAGCGCCAGGAGCTCATCTTTGACCGACAGACGTTCGCCTACCTCGGCACCCGCGAGTTAACCACCGAACCCATCTACGGCCTGCCGGCGGGGACGGTCATCGGGTTCACGGCCGTGCTCAAGGTGGCTGTGGTCGACCGTCCCGGACAGCAACCCTGATCGGGGACGGCGTGGCGCGAGGCTCAGGTGTGCAGGCGAACCTGCAGGGAACCCGTGGCCCGGTCGCCCGGGTCGACGAGAACCGTGTAGGTGCCCGTCACCGGCAGGGTCGCGAGCGGTGCGCTGCCGTGACCGCCAATGACGCAGACGCCATTGATGGGCGCGTTCCGCGAGTCCCGGATCGCGACCAGACCGCACTGGTCCGGCAGGGTGGAGGAGGTGACGTCGATGGCCACCTGCTGCCCGGCCGTACCGGTGAAGGTGAATGCGGCGACCGCGCCCGGCTGCTGGATGCTCGCCACCACCGCGGCTGCGTTGACGACCAGGGTTCCATGCTGATCGTGGTCGCTGATCATCCGCAGGGTGATGGTCCCGATCCCACGGGCGCCGGGATCGATGACGAGCGAGTAGTGTCCGGACACGGGCAGATCGGTAGCGTCGACGTAGCCTCGCCCTCCGATGACGCAGCCACTACTGAGGAATGCGTCGTCGGGCGCTCGCACCGCCACCAGGCCGCACTGATCGGGTGTCGTGGCCCCGGTCACGTCGACGAAAATCTTCTGTCCGGCGGTGGCATCGAACCCGAGCCGGGTGATCTGACCGGGGCTCTCCTCGATGGCGACCTGGGACGGACCGTCGATGCTGATGCTGCCCTGGTGGTCCTGGCTGAGGATGAGGGTGAGGCTGGCCTGCCCGGTGGCCGGGCCGGCCGGATCGACGGTGACGGTGTACGTGCCGGTCGCCGGCAGCAGGATGCCATCGACGTAACCCTTGCCGCCGATGATGCAGCCACTGGTGAGGAAGGTCTTGTCCGGGTTGGAGACCGTGACCACACCGCACTGGTCGGGGAGGTTCGACGACGGCACGTCGATGAACAGTCGCTGGCCGGTGACGCCATCGAACGTGTGCGAGTCGGTCCTGCCGGCGGCGGCGATCCCAGCCGTCCAGTTGGTGCCGCCGATCGCGGCGGCACCGGCGAAGATCTGGCTCGCCACGGCCGCCTCGGCGAAGTCTGGCTGCCCGGTGAGCGCGACATCGAGCACGCACGCGGCGAAGACGTCGGGATCGCTCACCCCGAACGTGCGGCAGATGGCCTCGGCCGCCGACCGGTTCGGCAGGGTTGGCACCGTCGGGTCGGGGAAGCTGCGATCGGTATAGGTGGCCGTCGACGTGCCGGGGTCGTATGTGAACAGCGAACTCTGCTGGACCACCCGCCAACTGTCGGCGAAGGCCGGATAGAGCGCGGCATAGGTGACATCGGCGATGGGCTTGCCGCCGCGGGGGCGGATGTCGTTGTCCCGGGTGCCGTCGAGGTCGCCGAGCAGACCATCGAGCTTGCCATCCCGCGCCGGCGCCGGTTCGGCGGTCACGTGCAGACCCCATCGGCCGATCGGCGTCACAGTGACCCGTGAGGTGTCGGGCCAGATGACCGCGACACCTCCGCGGGCCGGCAGCTCGACCAGGCCACCGCCCGGCAACGACACCGGCTGCATCGGTCGTGATGCACCGTTGACGAGCAGCCGCACGGTGCCGTCAACGGCGAGGCCTACCTCCACCCGGTCGGTGCCCACCGCCATCGCGGTGGCTGTGTTCACCGCAACCGTGCGCGAGCCAGGAAACGGCTGCTGGCGTACCTGCACCTCGAACCCGCTCTGTGACTGGCGGGTGAGCACGAACTCACCGGCCGCCTGGAAGTCGTAGCGGCGCCCGTCCAGCGTGCGCAGGTGCGGGTCGCCGTTGGTGTCGCCGCAGCCGTCCCGGCCGGTGGCCACCAGGCTCGCCCGTACCGGCCGTTGGGTGGCCGGCGCACCACGCACATCCGCCACCTCGCCCGCCACGATCGGCGCTGGATGGGCTGAGCCACCGTTAGGGTGGCAGGTGTTCGGATCCGGTGGCGGCAGGCACGGCCCGGTCGGCATCGGTAGTTGGCCGTAGTGGCTGCGCTCATCGCGGTGCAGCCGAGCACGCAACAGGTTCTGCGCCCGGGTCGCGTTCACCTCCGCTGCCGGGATGTGGGTGTTGCCGTTGGCGGCGGTGATGCAGTCGTTGTGATCGTAGGTGCCCTTGGCGTGTTCGTAGGCGTGGTAGAGCTCGTGATAGAGCGAGTCGCACGGGTCCGCGGTGCCGCCGGTGCCGGCGTACTGGTGGAAGTCGTCAATGTTCCAAGTGATCAACATATGGGTCTTGGAGAGGCCGTACTCGCCATTGCCGTAGTCGGGTGCGTTCGGCAGGGCCGGCGTGATCTCGACCTTGATGGCGGGATCCTCCAATGTGGGCAGGATGCCGGCCGGATCGTGTCCCGGTTCGTGCAACAGCTGGCTGCAGCCGGCCCAGGCCGCGGCCAGGCTGGGGTTGGGCACGATGGTCGCGTACGCCGGGCGAGCCTGCCCAGCCACCACAGCGAGACCCGCGACGAGGAGCAGCACTGTGGCCGAGCCGGCTTTCGCGGCCCGCCGGCGGGCCCGCCACACCACGGCCCGCCACACCACGAAGAGCAGTGCCAGCAGGATCAACACCACCCCCGCCGCGACCCAGATCAGCAACGAGGACGACGTCGCGGGCGGGGTCCGCGAAGCACTGGCGGCAGCGACAGCGACGCACAGCGGAGCACCGCTGACCGCCAGCGCCGGTGCGGTGTAGGTGGCGTGCACCGTCAGTGGCTTGCCCGTATCGATCGGGTAGAAGGTGGCGAACGTTCCCGCGGTCGGGGACCACGCCACCGTTTGCAGCGCGTGGCCGCTGTCCCAGTCGAGCACCGGCAGCGAGACGCGAAGCGAACCGCCCGGCGGCAACGTACGCAGCTGGGCCTCCATGATCGTGTCAAGGCCGTCCTCGATGGACCCCTCGGCGCCGACCGGGGAGACCGCCGCCGCGTTCTGCTCGACTGAGGTGAACGCGATCGGCCCGAGCGCACCCGCCACCACCTGGCAGGGCGCGCTGCCCCGGTTGGTCAGTAGCAGCACCGGATGGGTCACGTCCTGCGTCTGCGCCGTCACCTGCAGCCCGCCTGGGTCGGCCATCGCGGCCTGGCCGGTACCGGCCAGCACGGACACACTCGCGGCGGCGACCAGTACCACGGCGGCCAGACCAAGCCGCCGTCGATCGAGCAGACCCATGGCGCGAACGTTAGGGCTTCGCACGAGGTTCAATGTCCGGCGAGACGGGTTACGGACAATCGCGGGGGTGGGAGCTGGGCGTTGCGTCGGCGCGAGCTGGGTCCGGCCTGAGGACTTGCACGGATCGATACGGTGGACCGTACTGACGGCAGACACCGGCTCGGTCCGGCTTGTCGCGGTACGCATTCTCCGGAAAGGGTGGGCAAGATGGCGAATCTCCGTCTTGTGGTGTCCTGCACCATTGCGATAGCCGCCGCGGCCGGCCCGTCCGTGGCGACGGTGCACCTCGGCGCCCCGGCTGCCTTCGCACCGTCGCCCAGCGCGACGGCCCAGGCCAGCGCCGGCGCCGATGTCCCGGGTCTGCAGGTCGCGGTGCGCAGCGACGACGTCCGTACGCCCAGCGTGGTGCTGACCAACGGGGCCAGCGCCGCCTGCCGGGTCGCGACCACCTCACTGGGGACAGTGACGATCGGCCCGGTCGACCAGGACGGCACGGCCATCGAACCGATCTTCTTCGATGCCGCCTTCGCGGACTCCATCGAGCTCGCCATCATCGGCCGGCTCCAGGTCCTCCAGCCGGGCACCTCGGTCGAACTGCCGCTGCACGTGCTTCCGGTCGGCCCGACCGGAAGCGCCATCGAGACGGTGCAGCTGTCGGCCGCCGGGCCGATCGGCGCGCTCTACCCGGTGCACACCGATCGGCCGCTTCGACTGACCGCTACCTACGCCGTACCGGTCACCAGCCCTGGCGTCGGGCTGTGCGTCGCCGGTGGCGCGGCGGGGCCGCCGGCATCGAGTCGACCCGGGTGGCTGTGGTGGGTCGTCATCGGTGCCGGTGTGCTGATCGGGCTGGGCATCCTCGTCCTGGTCGTTCGTTTGATCCGGCGCAGATCGCAGCGCCGCCAGGTGGGCCCGGGAGCGGCCACGGTGCTCGTGCTGGCGGCTATCGTGCTGACGCTCCTGGGCCGGGCAGCGCCGGCGCGCGCCGACATCGATGTGTCGCCGCCGCTGTCTGGCGCCTGGGCAAGCTGCAGCACGATCTTTCATGGCCCGGGTGGCGACCCGGCCGAGATCCTGCCGACCCTTGAGGCCGGGGGCACCACGGTGCAGATCATCCCCGCTGGCGGCGATATCACCCATGAAGGGGCGACCTCACCATCCCAGATCTTTATCTTCTGGGACATCGACGATCATCACAAGTATTTTGGGAGCGGCGGAGAAGCGGACCCGTGTACGTCGCTGTACCACGAGATGTACCACGCCTGGGAGGACGCCACTGGCGGCCAGGACCATTCCCCGTGCGTCGGCCCCAACGGACCCAGCGGCCTCCCGGTCAACGAGGTCACCGCCACCAGGGCCCAGAACAAACTGCGCAAGCTTCTCGGCCTGGGCGAGCGGGATCATTACGGGCGCACGCCGCTGCCGGACTACTGCCTCCCGCCGTCCCAGCAACCCCACGCCAAGGAGGCGTGCTCGGCCGGCGGTACCTGCGGCGACTCCAACGGTGACCCGCACCTGTTCACCTTTGACCGGCTCCGCTATGACTTCCAGGCGGTTGGCGAGTTCGTGGCCACGCGCGACCCGGCCGGCGGCTTCGAGATCCAGGTGCGCCAGTCGCCGTGGTCGACCTCGCGGCTGGTGGCCGTGAACACCGCGGTAGCCATGGATGTCGCCGGCAACCGGGTGCAGGTGCAGGCCGCCCGCGGCGCACCCGTGCTGCTGGTCGACGGCCATGGCGTGCCGCTCGAATCCCGGTCCCTCAGCAAGGGTGGTTCGATCGATGTCACGCCGGAGGCGTATGGAGCCGCGGTCACTGTCGAGTGGCCGGACGGCTCGGCGGCCATGACGCGCCCGATCGGTCCGTGGGGGCTGCATCTGAGCGTGGCGCCGAGCGCGAAGCACGCCGGCGTACTGCAGGGCCTGCTCGGCAACGACGATCGTGACCCGACCAACGACGTGGTGCTGGCGGGGGGCGCCGCCGTGGCCAAACCCACGTTCGCCGACCTCTACCCCGCCTACGCCAACCGCTGGCGGGTCACGAGCGCATCATCGCTGTTCGCCTACGCGCCGGGCACGAGCACGGCCACCTTCACCGACACCACATTCCCCGACCGCCCGACGGCGCTCGACCAGGTGCCGGGGCGTGCCAGCATCGAGGCGCTGTGCCGCCGCCTCGGCGTCACCGACGCGGTACTGCTGGCAGCCTGCGTGCTGGATGTGGGCCTGACCGGACAGCCGGACTTCGGGATAGCCTTGGCGAACACCCAGGCCGGAACGTTCGGCGCGCTCAACGGCACCGAAACAGAACTGCGGGTCGCACATCCTGGCGACAAGCCCCACCTGACCTTCTCCGGTACCGCCGGCCAGGTTGTCTTTGTGGACGTACCCGCCACCACGTTGCCCAGCGAGTGCAGCCCGCTCAAGCTGCGCGATCCGACCGGCCATGTGGTCAACAGCGGATGTGTGATCAACGGCGACGGGTACATCGATCGCACCGTGCTCGCCACCACGGGTCAGTACACCGTGTCGGCCGAACCGGCCAAGGCCACCGGCGCGGTCTGGGTCAGCGTGGTTACCGCCGCCGACCAGGTCAAGCCGATCGCTCCCGGCGCTGCGGTCGACATCATGCTGGATCGTCCCGGGTCACAAGGCATCCTGACCTTCGACGGTACGGCGGGGCAGAGCGTCCTGGCGAGCGTGGCGTCGTCGCTGCCCAGCGAGTGCAGCCCACTGTCCATTAGGGATCCGAGCGGGAAGAACCTGAGCTCGGGGTGTGTGATCAACGGGTCCGGCTACGTCGACCGCACCACCCTGCCGGTGACCGGCCACTACTCGATCGTCGTGGATCCCAATGACCGGACCTTCGGCGATGCCCGTGTCCGCCTGTACGTCGCCGCCGACCAGACCGGTTCGGTGACGGTCAACGGGGCCGAGGTCGAGGCCCGTCTCACCACGCCGGGCTCGCAAGCTCGTTTCACCTTCGTGGGTACGGCCGGTCAGCGGGTTTCGATCGAGGCCACCTCGTCGAGTCTGCCGAGCCAGTGCTCACCGCTGCTGCTACTCAATCCAGCCGGGACGCAGCTGGCCAGCGGCTGCGTGATCAACGGAACGGGCTCGATCGCCGCGCTGAACCTGCCCGCCGCCGGAACCTACATCGTTGTCGTCGACCCGGTCACTGACTCGTCGGGAGTCACGAAGCTAAGGGTTCGGTCGCCGTAGCGCCGGGCCGCTAGAACGTCGGCTTCGGGCGGTCCAGCGGTACAAGGGAAACGCCTCATCCAGCCGGCCGCGGCCGACTACGACTGGCGCACGTGTGAGGCGAAACTCAACGCGCTGCCGCAGTTCAAGACCGCGGTCGACGGCGTCGACGTCCACTTCATCCAGGTCAAGTCACCGCATGCGGAGCGGCAGTGGCTACTTCCTGGAACAGGCCACGCGACCGCAGACGATCGGCTACGCGCTGCTGGACTCACCGGTTGCCCTGGCGGCCTGGCTGCTCGACCACGACACCGACAGCTACCAGAAGATCGCCCGCGCCTTTGTCAGCCGGCGGGCCATCTAACACAGGAACGGATCCTCGACAACATCACGCTGTACTGGCTGACAGGCACCGGCGCCTCGGCGGCCCGGGAGTACTGGGAGAACGGACGAGCCGCGGCTCTGGCCGCCGGCCAGGCGCCTCCAGAAGTCTCGCTTCCGGTCGGCTTCACCACCGTCCCCGGCGAGATCTTCCGGCCCCGGGCACGGCTCGCCAGGCCTGCGGGGGGTGTTAGGAGGGGCACCCCCTTATCGTTTTCCGTTGTAAAGGGTGCCCTTCCTAACCAGCGGACCAGAGCCAGCCGACGACCCGCTGTCGACGCTCCCGGCGTTCGCCGAGTTCCAGCGTGACCTTGCGCAGCGCTGCGTCGAGGGCCCGGCACCGGCGCAGGCCACGCTCGTCGGCTCCTACGGGTGGGCTCACTGACCGCCAAGCCGTAGACCGCACCCGCGGCCGTTGCGCGCCATGACGTCGTTCCGCTAGGTTCGTCGATTAACTGGGGACGATTGTGGCCGTCACGTCGTTCGGGTCGCGGATGTGGGGCGGCTGTGTTCGGCAGGTTCGTCAGCTTCGCACGATCGACCAAGGCCTTCGGCCGGCTCACCGCGGCTGGCCTCGGACTGTCCTGTGTGGTTACCGGATATGCGAGTGCCCAGACGGGGTTCAATCTGCACACGGTCGGGCTGCTCCTCGTGGTGGGACTGGCGTTCCATGTCGTCGCGTTCGCCCTCAACGATCTGTTCGACCTGGAGATCGACCGGACCGATCCGAGCCGCGCCGGTAGCCCACTCGTCGCCGGTACGATCACGCCCCGAACGGCCGGGATCGTCATTGGCGTCATTGGACTCGCGAGCTTCGGCGTTGACCTGGTCGGTTTCGGTATGTCCTTTGCGGCGGCCGCCTGGTTGGTGGGCGCGTACGCCGGCCTGTTCCTTTACGACGCGTACAGCAAGCGGATCTCCTGGCCCGTGGTCATGGACGCCGTACAGGGGCTCGGTTGGGCGTGCCTCGTCGGATACGCGGCCGAGCGAGGCGGTGGCCCCACCGCGGCGACCTGGCTGACCGGCGCCTTCACGTTCCTCTTCGTCGTCCTCGTCAACGGCGTCCATGGCGGACTCCGGGACCTGGACAACGACTCGCGCCGCGGCGCTCGCACCACCGCGATCGCCTTTGGTGCCCGGCCCACGCCGACCGGAGTGGTGGTTCCTCGCCGGCTGCAGGTCTACTCCTGGTCCCTGCAGGCGGCGATGGGTGCCGTCGCCGTGGTCGCCATCGTCGCCATCAGCGGCGGCCATCGAACCGGTCGCCTCGGGTGGTACGCCGCCGGCCTGGCGCTGACGATCGCCGCGATGGTGTTGCACCGGGCCGGCTTTGCCGCCGCGGACAACCTGGCGACCTTCAAGAACATCGGGGCGGCCCACATCCTTCTCTGCTACCTGCCTCTGACCACGATGGCCGCCGTGTTCGGCGGGTGGCGCCAGGGGTTCACGGCCGGCGCCGTGATGTTCCTGCCGATGCTGGGCAACGACTCGTTTCGAACCTCGTTCCGATCCCTGCCGGAGTTGGTCGCCCGCGGACTCCGGCGTGGACGGGCCCGCCCGGGGCCGGCGCTCGGGGGCGTGAGCAGCCGCCGCGGCGTCACCGCCGGCGCGAGCCCTGCGGCCGGAGAGCGATCCGTCGGGACCAAACCATGAGGCGTGAACGCATGGTCAGCGCCCTGCTCAGCACGCGTGGCCGGCAGGTGGGCGTGCTGCTGTCCGGGCCGATCCTGCTCTCCGTCATCATGTGGA
The DNA here is from genome assembly GCA_963753485.1 of uncultured Actinomycetota bacterium. Lineage (GTDB taxonomy): Bacteria > Actinomycetota > Actinomycetes > Mycobacteriales > Micromonosporaceae > CAWDLX01. The sequence continues at coordinate 56,362 of CAVWCL010000007.1, forward strand.
TCGTCAACGCCGTGACCGGGACCGCGGTCGGAGCCGGCTGCGGCAGTGGTGGCGTCCTGCTCGACGCGGCGAGTCGGAGCCGGATCCTCGACGGGCTGCACCGGCTCTTCCCGTTCCTGCCATCGGTGGCGGTGCCGCACTCGGCCTGCCATTCGGTGCCATTCTCGGCCGATCTGCCCAACATGACCCTCGCCGTGACCGCCGGCTTCGCGGTCTCCATCTACGTGGTCTTCAACGACCGCCTTCGGCGCCTGCAATCCGACCTCGAGGAGACCGGCCTGGTCTCGCCGATCGGCCTCCAGCAGTCCGGCCTCGCCGCCGAGCTCGCCGGGCCACCTCGCCGCCGCCCGCTGTCCGGCCCCTTCGCCACCACATTGCTGGCGGTTGGCAGCGTGATCGGCAGCGCCACCATGTATGTGTGGCTCTACACCCACGGTCCGATCTTCCGGGACCTGGCCGGCGCCTATACCGACATGGGTTCGCCCGGGGTCACGGCTGAGCTGCTGCGACAGAACTGGTGGGCCAACCATCAGTACCACCCGGTCAACACCGCCATGGGCATCCTGGTCGGCGCCATCGGTCTGTTCTTCGCGGTCGAACAGGGCATCGCGTTCCTGGCGTTCGGCACGTTCCTGGTGCGGTTGCGGCGCACGCGCCGGCCCGTCGAGTTCGTGCCCCGATGGATCGACACCGATTACGGCTGGGGACCGTGCGCCGGACTGGTCAGCCTCGGTTACCTGGCCGCGTTCGATTTTCTCGCCTCGTTCTCGGCCGCGCTGTACATGTTGCGCTCCGACAATCCCGGGCCGTCGCAGGTGTTGCCCATCGTGCTCGCGGTGATCGCCACGGCCGGCGTGCTCGCCAATGCCGCGTTCCTGCTGTCGCTGATGCACACCATACGCAAGCTTTTCCGGGACTCGGTCACCGAGGAGCGGCGTCGAATCCGGCTGCTGCTACGGCCGACGCCGGCCGGCTCTGCCACCGCCGGCCCGGCGGCCGAGCCGACGCCGGCCGGTCCCACCACCGCCGGCCCGGCGGCCGCCGGTCCATCCCCAGCCGTCGGCGGGCCACCCGAGGACCGGCTCTTCCTGCTCACCGAGGCGCTCAGCCTCACCAGTGCACCCACGTACCCCATCGGCGGCCGGATGCGAAGGTTGATCACCTTCGTACCGCCCTTCGTGGCCGCGGCGTGGACATTCGGCAACCAGGTGTACCAGGCGTTCGGCGGCTGACCATCCAGAAGGGACCACCCATGAGCCTAGGGGGATACGCGGCGGGCGCCGCCGTCCTGCTGTTCACCTACTCAGTCAACCTGCTCTACATCACGGTCTTCTACCATCGCGCATTCACCCACGGTGCTGTCGGCCTACACCCGACCGTACGCAGATTCGTCGTCGTGAGCAGCAAATGGGTAACCGGGCTCGACCTCAAGGCGTGGGCCTGCATGCACCGGATCCATCACGCCTATGCGGACACCCCGCGCGATCCGCACAGTCCCCGAAACGTGGGCATTCTCGGGGTGGCTCCGGCTGCCCTCCACTCGTACCGGCAGATCCTCTCCGGCCTGGCGCGGCACGATCCGGAGCTCTGCGCGGTAGTGACGGATCTCGACTTCGATCTGCACTGGCTCAGCCGTCAGCGGGCCTGGTTCCTCGGATCCCTGGTCCACACCGCGGTGGCCGTAGGAGTCTGGCTCGCCAGCGGCGTGTGGGTGGTCGGCGCGGCGTACCTGCTCGGCATGGCGAGTCACCCGGTGCAGGGTTGGCTGGTGAACTCCCTCGGCCACGCCGTCGGATACCGCACGTTCGACACGCCGGACGACTCCCGCAACAACCAGGTGGTGGCGTGGCTGGTCGGAGGCGAAGGTCTGCAGAACAACCACCACGCGCACCCCGGCTCGGCCCGGTTCTGCTACTACTGGTGGGAGCTGGACGTCGGCTATCTCCTGTGCCGGTCGCTGGCGGCGATGGGACTCCTGCACGTGCGCCGCGACGGCCTCATGCCACGACCCGGACACGTGCCGACCGGCATCCGGTCATCGACCGCCGGTAGCATGGGTCGACTGCCAGGTGCCCCGTGAGATCGACCCGCACCTTCGTCTGCATGTGAGGCACCATGGATCACGGTTACTGCCCGCACGACCTGGACTCCGACCCCGCGTTCTTCGGGTTGACCGACGAGATGGTGGAGACGCGCTTCGGCAAGATGTACGCCGTCCGTGGCGCGCAGCGGACATCGGATGTCGCAACGCTGCTCCTGCACGGCGTCGGCGGCCGGTGGACGACTTGGACGCCGCTGCTGCGAGCCGCCCAGGCGGCCGGCCGCCTCACCCAGGGTGTCGTCGCGGTCGACCTGCCGGGCTTCGGCCGATCGGAGAACCGGCTCAACCACCTTGACTCGCTGCAGGTCGCCGGCGAGCTCGGGGCGTACCTGCGCGAACTCGGGTACTCCCGGGTGCGCCTGGTCGGGCATTCCATGGGTGGGCTCCTTGCGCTGGACATGGCGGCCCGCCCACAGCTGGAGGTCGCCTCGCTGCACCTGGCCGCCGGCTCCGGCTTCGCGATCATTGATGCGGTGAACCACCCGATCGCCGGCCTCGTGCGCGCGCCGCTGCCGACGTCGCTGTTCTGGCTGCAGTACCTGGCCGCCCGCTCGGGCGTCGGCGCCGGGTTGGCGCGCCTGAGCTACCGATCGGGCACGCTGGCGCCACTGCTGTGGCCGTTGATCGCACACCCCTCGCGGTTCAAGCCGCGCGCACTCGAGGCGATCGTGGCGGAGATGCGGCCACGCTCGTTCCGCCACGCCGCGACGAACGTGGTCGGCTACGATCCCGTGGCGCGGTGGCGCGAGATCAGCTGTCCGGTACACGCCGTCTTCGGGCGCCGGGACCGCTTGGTTGCCGTGCCCGACCGGATCCGGCTGGGTCAGGTGTGCCCGGAAGCCGACGCGAGAGTCGTTGACGACGCCGCGCATTTCCTGCACATCGAGCGCCCGTACGAGGTGTTGCGCGGCCTGCACCTGTGACCGCCGGCCGGTGACCGCCGGCGAGCGACGGCGCACCGATGGCATCGCCGCCGCGTTCACCCGACACCCGCGGTGGCCCCCGGCGTGACATCATCTGCCCATGCGCAGGAGCGTGGCGGCGGCGGGCAGCGCGGTCTTCTTCGCCGTGGCCCCGGGTACTGTGGCCGGTCTGGTGCCGTGGTTGCTGACAGGCTGGCGGCTGCGGGAGCCGTTCGGCCATGCCCTGCCGGTGCGGGTTCTCGGCATCCTGCTCACCCTTGCCGGCGCCGAGGTGCTCATCCATGCCTTCGTCCGCTTCGTCGTGGAGGGCTTGGGTACCCCGGCGCCACTCGCTGCGCCGTCGCACCTCGTTGTGGGCGGCCTCTACCGCTATGTGCGCAACCCGATGTACCTCGCCGTCCTGGCCGCGATTCTCGGCCAGGCCATGCTGCTCTGGCAGTCCGTTCTCCTCGGCTACGCGCTGATCGTTGCGGTGCTCTTCGTGCTCTTCGTGCTCGGGTACGAGCAGCCGGCGCTGCAGCGCCAGTTCGGCGACGAGTACCTGGCCTACCGGCGGGCGGTACCCGGATGGTGGCCCCGGCTTCGCCCGTGGCGGCCCGACCGACCGTCGACGTAGGTTGCCCTCAGGACGACCGACCGTCGACCTGGGTCGGCGTCAGGAGCAGCCGTCGGGCGCTGTCATTCGGTCGGAGCGGCGTTCGACCAGGATGACGTCGCGCCAGCGGCCCCGATGGTGACCGATGCGGCGGCGGGTGCCGACCACGCGGAAGCCGGCCGCCCGGTGCAGGGCGAGGCTCGCCTCGTTCTCCGGGAAGATTCCTGATTGGACGGTCCAGACGCCGGCCGCCTCGGTCGACGCGACAAGTGCGTCGAGCAGTCGCCGGCCGATGCCGCGGCCACGGTGAGCAGGGTGGACATAGACCGAGTGCTCGACGACCCCGGCGTACGCCCGCCGGCCGGAGACGGGCGAGCAGGCGGCCCACCCGAGCACCGTGCCGTCGGGGTCGACCGCGACGAAGCGGTGGCCGGCCAGGTGGGTGGCGCAGAACTGTTCCCATGGCGGGGCCGTGGTCTCGAAAGTGGCGTCGCCCTCGTCGATGCCGGCCTGGTAGATCGCGAGGACGGCGGCGGCGTGGCGGTCCACCATGGCGGTGACGCTCACCGCTCTGGCGCTCATCGCGCGTTCACCGTGGGTCTCGATGCTGGCCCTGCTCATGGTGGCCGGGCCCCCGGAGGGCAACGCCGGCGACGGGCCGCCGAGCACGGAGTGGTGGCGGGGTCAGGGCAGATCAGCCCCGAAGAGCGGGATGAAGTCGATGTCGTCGTGCGTGGGCACTCCCGGAAACGCGGACTTGTCCGGACCGGCTGGCCCCGCGGGAGGGGGACGCAGCGGGCACGTGGGGGCGTGGTCGGCGGTGGGGTGTCCGGGCCGTACCGGCTGGCCGCAGCAGGGGCAGCTGCTCGAGCCCACGCCAGCCGCGGTCGTTTGTGGATGGTGGCCTCGACCCCGGCCCGACGTCCTTGCCGGCAGTCGTGCCGTGGTGTCGGCTGGGCGGGCGCCCGCCATCGCGGCGGCCCACTCGGCCAGGCGAGGGCAGCCGGATGGACCAGGTGAGTCCCATGCTCGCTCGAACAGCCTGACCAGCTCGTCCGAGCGGGTCTGAAGGATCTTGTGCACCAGGTCGTACTTGGGTCCGCCGCGACACAGTTCGACCTGTTCGAACACGCTGACGTCCGCGGCCGACTGCCGTACGGCCGGGTCCGGCCATACCAGCATCTCGGTCAGGAGGATCGCCCCGGCGAAGCGGTCGCCGAACTGGTTACGGCAGCCACGACCCTGGTTGCGCGGGTGTGCGTAACCAGGGCTGCCGTCAGGTACATACGGAAGTGGGCCGAAACTGTCGTGGTACATGTCCTCGACGTCGATCAACTCGACCGTCGGCCCGGTTCCGGAGTTGGTGATCAGGACGTTGCTGCTGGAGATGTCGGCGTGTACGAGCCCGGCGGCCTCCATGGTGGCCAGCACGTCCGCCGTCCGGGCCGCCAGCGCGAGGCACGTCGGCTCGGCCAGTGGAAAGCGCCCCTCAATGACGCCGGCCCAGGCGCCCCCCTCGATCCAGGGCATGAGGATCGCATAGGCGAGGCCCGGCTCGCCGATCGCCCTCGCCTCGTCCTCGCCGACCAGGCGACGTTGACATGTGCGGAGGCCGGGGATGTCGCCGAAGGCGAGCAGCGACCTGGTGATCGGCCCGTACGCCGGCAGGCTGAAGCCGCGGTAGAACGTCTTCAGCGCGAACGGTGCGCCGTCCGGCCCCTGCAGTCTGAACACCCGCGACTTGCGTCCTTGGCGGGCGAACGCCATCTCCTCGGCGACCTCGAACGCACTCTCGGGGACCATCCGGTACGGGCCACCAACCAGCGGGATATCGCGGCCGAGCCAGGCATCGCCGTCGAAGGGCCGGTATCCGCCGTTCACGACGCGCCCGTGGCTGGTGGCGGGCCCTCGCTGGTCCGTGGCGCGGAAAGGGCATACACGCCGCCCCATGGACCCGGCTCGCCGGCGACGAGGCAACGAAGCCGGAGGAAGAGCGGCCCGGGTAGGGGCGGCACCGCGAAGCTGAGACCCCGCACCGTATACAGCAACGGCTCGGTAAAGCTGGGTTCCCGGCACACCTGCACCGCATAGGCGTCGGCGTCGGCCACCGCCGACCAGCTCACCTCCCGGCCCCGCTCGGAGTGCCGGCACCGCACGTCGGCTGGCGGCTCAACGGGAGCGGGCCGATTCTCCATGATGGGCTCTTTGACCGCCGCCGGTTCGCGGACTGCCGCCGGTTGTGGCGCGGACGCCGCCGCCGGCGCGACCGCCCGCATGAGTCGCCGCAGGGCTGATCCCGCCGGCGTCGTGCGCGCGTGTCGGCCCGTCGGCTCGTCGGTGAGCCGGCGCCACAGCGCCGAGCCGGCGGCCGTCTCGGCCGGCGGCATCGCGTGGGGGGTGAGGCCGATGTCGACCAGGGCGATGTCGTCATTGCCCGGGCGCTGGGCCAGGGCCCGCAGGCGCGCATCGAGTTGGTCGTCGGGGAGCAGCACAGTCGCGTCGAGCTCAGGTAGCAGGCCGTCGGTGCAAGCGATGACGCGTGCGATCTCCGCCACCGGCCAGGTCCGGACGTGTACCTCTCCCCGCGGGCCGAGCCGGGATGACCACCGGTGCGTGGTCTGTCCACTATGGTTGGCCTGCTGCCCGTCTCGCATGATCAACCGGAGGTGGGTATCGCCGAGCCAGGCCACCGTGGCCATGGCGGCGCGGCCACCGGCGAGGTCGACGACACCGCAGGCGAGCATGGCCTCGCTACCGTACGTGCGCTGCTGGTTGAGCGCCGCCCGGACCAGTCCGGATACCGATTCTGGAATCGGCCACCTCGCGACCCGGTCCCCAACCTCCCGTGAGAGTCGATGGAGGAACTCAGTGAGCGCGACATCGAACGGATCGCTGGTGTGCGCCGCTCCCGCGACGGCCAGCCAGTCCGCCAGCTGGGCGGCCAGGATCTGGGCGGCAACATCGCCCAGAAACGACGACCCGACGCCGTCAGTCACGGCGAAGCTCAGCTGCTGCTGATCGCAACGTAGGGCGAGGTAGTCCTGGGACGGCTCTCCGGCCTGCGCGCTCTCGCGCGACCGGTCCAGCAGCAGCCGCACGTCGGCCGACCTGACCGGAACTCGGATGAGCGGCTGGCCGAGCAACGGATCTGGCAGGATCCGGTACCCGTCCGGCACGGTGTCCAGCGACGCCAGGGCCGTTGGCGTCGGCGCCCGTCGGCCACGTTCATCGGGGTGTACCGCCATGGTGACGACGCCCACTCAGGCGATCGGGGTCATGCCGGACATCGTGAACGCGGCCTCCACCATGTCCGGACTGCTACCCGGGAAGAAGAGCCGCGCGCCCGGGCGCATGGCGTAGCCCCGCTCGGTGAACAGGCGCAGGTAGCTCTCCGGTATGGGCGAGGACATCTCGTACAACTCGTAGGCGTACGTGCTGGCCAGGTCGTCTCGGGAGAGGATGCCCGGCCAGGTGTACGGGTCGGTCACCGGCACGGCGAGCGCCCCGTTGTCGAAGAAGATGTTCTCGATGAGGACCGGGCCGTCGGGGAAGGTGAGCTGCTGGATCCGCTCCACCACGGGGAGGGGACTCGCCTCGGTGTACGCCCCGTCGGTGAAGTGGCAGATCAACGGGGCCGGGCAGGCGCGCAGTTCGCTGTGCATGCCGATCAGCAACTGCTCGGCATGCTCGAACGCCTTCGCGGTGTCGGTGGTGCCGGAAGCGGTCATGACCGGCACACCGATCTGAATGATGTCCGTGATCGGCCGGGCACCGCCGAACACGTCGTGGATCTCACTGTTGTACGCGAACGCCGCCACCCGGTATCTCGCCAGCGGATGGGTGCCCCGGGTCGAGCGCCGCACCATCTCCCGGATCGCGCGGGTGAGCGTGCGGGTCACCAGCTCGCTCTTGCTCTCGGAGCCCTCACTCTCCTCGTCCACCGCGTCGTTCATGGACACGCTCATGTCGAGCAGGTAGATGACCAGCGCAGGAGTGGCCTGGGTCGCCACGGTCTCATGCGGCATGCGACGACTCCTCACCGGTGGGCGTAGCGTGTCCTGCCGGAACTCTACCGACGCTGCCGGCGGCCCTGCCGGGCCGGGCGCGATCCCGGTCGGCCGTGCCGGCGTGCCGCTATGCGTTTCGGGTCGCCGTGTGCTCACGGCGTCGCGCGGGTTGGCGGCCGCCAGCCGCCGACCGGGCCCGGATGTGGTCAGCAACTCCTCAGCAGCCCGGCCACCGCGTCGAGAAACGATTGCAGGTGTGGCGGAAAGTCGGGGCGTGGGGGTTCGGGGCCGCCGGGCAGCACGACCGCGCTCTGCAGGAGGTCATGCAGCGCGTCGGTGGTCTGCTGCTGGTGGTGCAGGTTTGCCGGCGTCGCCGGGAGCACGCCGACCAGTGTCGTGATCGTTGCCAGTTGGCTGTCGGTGACTCCGCGAAGGGTCTGACCGGCCAACAGGCTATCGACGGTCTCGGCGGTGGCGCCGAGCGTGATCAGCTCGCTGCGAGTACGGCTGTCGACGACCGGGTCCCCGGCGGTGGCCGGCCAGGCCAGCACGAGTCGCCGGACCCGATCGGGGAACGCCAACGCGAGCCGGACGGCGACGGTGCAGCCGTTCGAGCCGGCGACCACGTCGACCGGCTGACGGGGCAGCGCCAGCGTGAGATGGTCGACCTCGGCGGCCCAGTGCCGAGCTCGCGGTCGCCGGTTGGGAGCGAGAACCTCGAACCCACACCGTTGCAGCCCGGCGTCGATGCCGGGTCGGGTCCAGAACCGTTCGGCGTCCATGTCGTCCCAGAGTCCACCGTGGATCAGCAGCACTGCGTTGATGGCCGACCCTCTCTCTGCACGCCGGGGCGCCTCCGGAAACTCATGCTGGGGCCTCGGCAGACCCGTCATGCAGGCACCCGTCCATGGTGGCAGGGCACCCCGCGGTGGGCAACGCCGACCACACTGCCGGCCACGCTCGGGGCGGCCGTACTCGGTCGGGTGGTCCGGGGGTTCGGCGCGGCCGGCGCAAGGGTGGCCTAGCGTGGCCGTCATGCAGGTGATCAGTGATGCCGGCCAGTTCACCGCGCCGGAGCCCGGCGCCGCCAGCCGATGGGTTGAGCAGCTGCGGGCGCCTCACCTGAGCGTCGGGACGTACTCGATCGCGGTCGGTGGCACCGACACCCAGTCGCCGCATACCGAGGACGAGGTCTATGTCGTGCTGGCCGGACGCGCGCGGCTGGTCGCCGACTCGGGCTCGGCCAGGGTCGGGCCCGGATCTGTGATCTACGTTCCGGCCGGCGAGGAGCACCGTTTCGTCGACGTGGCCGAAAGCCTCGCCGTGCTCGTGATCTTCGCCCCACCGGAGTACTCCGTGGCTGAGGGTCATTCCTGAAGGAGCGGCTGACCGCAGACGCGGCGGCCGGCGCCACCGCCGACCTGGTGCCGGCCTGGTCGTGACCCTACGCCGCCAGCCGGTGGCAGACAGCGACTGTGAGCTTCGTTCGGGTACGCCCCGTAACCTCTCTTTATACAGCAGTGTCGATATAGAACTGTTGCGAACAGTGAGGGCTTTCTGGATAGGGTCAACTTGTGCCCAGGACCCATTCGCCGCAGACGATGGCGGTGATCGCCGCCCTGGCTGCCCGGCCGAGTGACTGGCGGTACGGGTACGAGCTGGGGCAGGAGGTCCAGCTCAAGGCCGGCTCGCTCTACCCGATCCTCAACCGGCTCACCGAGCGGGGCCTGCTCGAGGCGATGTGGGAGACCGACTCCACGCCCAGCCGCCCCCCGCGCCACCTCTACCGGCTGACCCCGGCCGGCCTGCGCGAGTACGCCGACGCCTGTTAGCGCCGATTCTCGGCGTTAGTTAGCAAGGGCACCCTTTACAACTGAAACCGTTAAGCGGGTGCCCTTGCTAACGTCCGGTGGGCCCCAGCGAGCCAACTGGGCTCGGGGTCAATGACGACGGCGGCGCGTGGGCGGTCACGAAGTCGATCAAGAGCGTGCGCAGTTCGTCTCCGTGGTCGGTGGCGAAGATGCGCACACCGTGCACGTCGCCGGGGAACGGGTGGAACTGTTTGGGCGGTGGCGCGTTGCGGAAGTACGCCTGGGTATCGGCGAACGGCGTGTTCTGGTCCTGCTCGCTGGCAACGAAGAGCTTCGGCACCCTCATCGCGGCCAGCTCGGGCGCGGTGACGGCCAGGCCGTAGGCGGCCAGGTCCTGTTCCGCCGAGATGATGACGACTGCGACCGCACCCGCGCTCGCGGCCACCACACCGGTGGTGATGCCGCCCAGGCTGGCCCCGATCAGCACCACGTGGCGAGCGCCCTGAGTGCGCACGTACGCGATCGCTGCGGTCAGGTCGGGCACGGTGTCGCGGGCCATGCTCGCGGTGAAACTGTTGGCGTCGCGCGGGTAGCGGAAGCCGTAGGTCAGCACCAGGTAACCGCGCGCGGCCAGGAGCGGGGCGAAGGCCTCCCACGGTCCGGGATCGTTGTCGCCCATGTTGGAGAGCACGGCCGCGGTCGTACCGCTGCCGTAGATCCGGCCGGTGAGCGCGACCCGATCGGCGGTCGTGAAGGTGACCGGTCGGCCGGGCTCCGCCGGTGTCGACGCGGGTGTCGACGCGGGTGTCGAAGCGGTTGTCGTGGGCCTCGCCGGAGGCGGCCCCGGGGCGCACGCGCCGACCAGCATGACCGTGAGCCCGAGCGCGATCAGCCGTCGCATCTCAACCCCCTGCGGTAGTACGGATCCGTAACATGTACTACGGATCCGTTATAACTGTCGAGCTGCGTTACTAGACTGCAACGATGGCGCGCCGATCAGCGCCGACCGAAGGTTGGCAGCCCGACCCCGATCGGCATCTCTCGCTACTCTTCGACGTCTTCGCGCTGGGCCAGGTCGTCCGGTCGCTGCTCGCCGCCACCATGGCCGAGTGTGGCCTGCGCGCCGACGAGTACGCGGCCTACAGCGTGGTCTTCGAGGCGCGGGAACTGACGATGACCGAGATGGCGCGGGAGCTGGGCATGCCGGTCACGACCGCGGCCGATTACGTCCGGACCATGCGGGCCCGTGGGCATCTGCGCCGCGAGCCACACCCGCGGGACAGCCGCGCCTACCTGCTCGCGCTGACCCCGGCCGGCCTGCGCGCGCACCGGCGCGCCAGCGCGGCCTTCGAGCGGGCCCACGAGGCCCTGCTGGCCGAGCTCGAACCGGCCGGCGAAGCGGCGGCCCGGACGAGCCTGCAGGACCTACGCGACTGCGCTGCGCGGGCCCTCGCCGCGGTCACCGCAGCGCCCCGGCGGCGCCAGCGGCCCGGTGACGGACCGGCGGTCAGCCGTTGGCCAGCACGATCACCCGATCGATCGGCGGCATCGGCCGGCCCTTCTCCGGGTTGAGCACCACGCCGTGCCCATCGCCCGGGTCGGCGACCCGGTAGCCGATGGCGACCTCACCGCGGCGCCGGGCCGACTCGACCACGGTGGCGAAGGTCAGGTTCGGGGTCACCCGTACGTAGTAGGTGGCCGGGCGGACGTAGATCTCCGCGCCCTCGGAGTCGAACAGGTCGGCGAATACCGACTCCAGGTGGCGGTTCTCCGAGATCTGGGTCATGAGCAGGCTCACCAGCTGCTCACTGACCACGAAGTCGTCGGCCCGGGTGAGCTGGGCCAGGGCCCGGTCCCGGTCGTCGCGCATCTCGCTCACGATCTGTCCCGCGCGCCCGCGCCGGGCGAGCATGTCGCGCAGGTGCAGCAGGGTCACCAGCACCCGCGAGTCGGCCGCGAGCGGGTCGAGGGTGTCGTCGGCTAACACGATGATGTTGTTGTAGGCGGCCACATCCAGCGACTCCAGCACCGCCCGGTCGCGGGTGTCGCCCTCCTTCACCCGTACCTTGAGCCGGCGCAACCGGGCCGAGAGCTGGGCCACCGCCAGGTCGACATCGGGCCGGTCGCTCACGACGTCTACTGTGGATCCATTGGTCACGTAGATGTCGAGCTGCTCGATGATGCGGACCGCGCGGCCGTTCCAGCCGAGGATGAGCGAGCTCTCCGGCGCCTGCGGGCCGCGGAAGGAGTGCACGATCGCGCTGTTGTCGATCGGGTACACCCGGTCGGCGAGCTTGATCGAGGAGTCGTCCTCGGCCAGGATGACCAGCTTGTCGTCCGGTCCGACCACCGTCTCCATCGGAGGGTTGAGCTGCGTGGTGCCGTCGGCATGGAAGATCCCGACCGGGCAGGAGCGGCTGTAGGCGGACAGTGTCTGGCCGAATTGGCGCCCGACCAGGCTCCGCTCGCCGACGATGTAGAACTCGTCACCACCGAAGTCGAGCAGATCGTGGTAGACCACCGAGAGGCGCGGTTGCCGGGCGGTCTGCACCACCAGCCGGGCGCTGATGTCGTCACTGTCGATCACGATGGCGTCGCCGCCGGCGAGGCGCGCCACCGCCCGGTTCCGGCTGTCGCGTACCGCGGCAATCACGTGGTGGCGGCGGTCACGGAAGTGCGGGCCGCGGTTGATCGCCAGCAGGACCTTGAGTACGTACGCGTCCGCGTCCTCGATCGAGGAGCCGCCCGGGGCCAGCACGATGATCGATCGGGCCGCGTTGAGGTTCATCAGCTCGAGGTCGGTCAGGTCCAGCGGGCTGCCGGTCCGGCAGACCAGGCGGGTGTTGGCGGTGGAGCCGAGCCGATGGCGCAGCCAGTCCTCCATGCTGACCTTGTCCTGCTCGGCGAGGATCGTGATCGTGGCCCGGCGCCGGCTGCGGTTCGCCTCGACGAGCTCGGAGACGACCGTGTACACCTGGTCGGACCAGCCGAGGATCACAGTGTGGTCGGTCTCGACGACGAGCGAGCGACCCTTGCGCAGCTGCTCCAGCTTCTGGTTCAGACCGCTGGTCAGCAGACCGACCAGGGCACTGACGACGAAGATGCCGCCGAGCGCCAGCAGGAACCACAGCGCCAACACCGCCAGCGCGGCGTCCCTCGGCACGGCGAGGCTGAACGTGGTCACGAACGTCTGCCACAGCAGCGTGATGATGCCCTGCGGGCTGCCGTCGGTGTTGGTCGGCTGGACCAGCTCCAGCGCGGCGCTGACCGCGACGATCAGCAGCAGGGAGGCGACCGCCAGCCAACCGATCAGGCTCGCCGTCCCGCGGGACATCGTGTTGTCGAACCAGTAGCGCAGCCTCGTCCGGAAGCGTGCCCTTCGCGCCATACGTCCTTATCCCCCAACGATGCCGGCCTGCGTCTGATATAGACGATCAAGCAGGTAACTGTGTGATGCGAGCGCAGCCGTCACACTGTAATCGGCCGGAGGCCGCTGTGACATTCATCGTGGCCAGACCGGGATGCGCGCACGGGCGATGGCGTGACCGGGTGTGCGAACGTGGAGCTATGGCCGATATGACGCTACGGCCCCCGCGGCTCCTGGTGAGCCGCCGCTGCCTGCCGTACTGGACGCTCCGGGCCGCCGTGGGCTGGCTCGTCGTGGTCGCCATCCAGGTGATCATTTGGATCAACGACTCGGGCGGGTCCGCCCCGGTACACATCGCGGTGCTCGCGGTCACCGGGGCGCTGGCGCTGGCCCATCTCGCCGTCATGCCGCAGTGGCGCTACCGGGTGCACCGTTGGGAACGTACGCCGGACGCGGTCTACACGCAGTCCGGGTGGTTCACCGTCGAGCGGCGGATCGCGCCGATCTCGCGGATCCAGACCGTCGACAGCAACATGGGTCTGTTCGAGCGGATCTTCGGGCTCTCGAACGTCACCGTCACCACCGCGTCCGCGGCTGGGCCGTTGAAGATCCACGGACTGGACCGGACGACTGCGCAGGATCTCGTCGACGACCTCATCCAGACGACCCAGACCACCGCCGGAGACGCGACATGACGTCGGTCACGCCGGCGACGCAGACCGTCACCCCGGTCGACGCCGGGTGGCGCCGGCTCAGCGTGCGGATGCTCGCCGTCCATCCGGTGCTCGAACTCGGCCGGGCCCTGCCGGCCGTTGTCGCCCTCCTCGTCGTCGGCAGCCAGCGCGGGCAGGGCGGCTGGTGGAGCCTCATCGGGCTGGCGGCCGCGGTCACCCTCGGCCTGCTCCGCTGGGCCACCACCAGGTACCGGATCACGGAGAACCAGGTCGAGATCCAGCGCGGGCTGCTCAACCGGCGGGTGCTGACCGTCCCCCGCGACCGGGTCCGCACCGTTGACGTGACCTCCCACGTGCTGCACCGGGTGCTCGGGTTGGCCCGGGTCGCGGTCGGCACCGGCCAGTCCGACCGCCGGCGCCAGGACGGCCTGGTGCTGGACGGGCTGACCACCGCCGACGCCGCCCGCCTGCGCGACGACCTGCTCCACTCGCGCCCCGGCGGCGCCCCGGTGCCGGCGCCCCGCGAACCGGATGCCCCGGCCGGCTCGCCCGCGCTCGCCTCCGCCACCAGCCGGGAAGCCGCCTCCAGCCGGGAAGCCGCCACTAGCCGGGAAGCCGCCTCCAGCCGGGAGGAGGTGCTCGCGGCGCTGGCACCGGGCTGGATCCGTTATGGCCCGTTCACGCTCTCCGGCCTGGTCACCATCGGGATCGTGGTCGCCTTCGCCTGGCGCACGGTGAACGAGGCGAACCTGAATCCCGAGCGGCTCGCCGCCGCGAAGGCGGTGGGCCACCAGCTCGCCCGGCTCCCGGTGGTCTTCGCGGTCGCCGAGGTTGTGCTCGCCGGCCTGGTGCTGGTGGCGGCCGCCTCGACGGTGGCGTACACGCTCGCGTTCTGGAACTTCCGACTGACCCGCAGCGCCAGCGCGACCCTGCACGTGACCCGGGGCCTGCTGACCACGAGGGCGACCACCATCGAGGAGCGGCGCCTGCGCGGCCTCGAGCTCAGCGAACCGTTGCTGCTGCGGGCGGTACGGGGGGCCCGTTGTGTCGCCATCACCACCGGGCTGCGGGTGGGCCGGGGCGCCGAGCGCGGTGGATCGCTGATCCTGCCGCCGGCACCGGCGACCGAGGCGTACCGGGTGGGCGCCGCCGTTCTCGGCGACCCGGTGCCCCTCACCATGGACCTAACCCGACATCCCCGAGCGGCGCTTCGCCGCCGGTTGGTACGGGTAGCGGTGAGCGTCGGGCTCCTCACCGCCGCGGCCGGGCTGCTCTCGTGGGTCCGCGACGACCCGAGCTGGGTGATCACCACTGCGGTGGTGCTCGGGCCGGCTGGGTTGCTGGTGGGGATCGACCGCTACCGCAGCCTCGGCCACGCGATCAGCGGTCGCTGGCTGGTGTTCCGCCAGGGCTGCGTGGTACGCCGCCGCTGCGTGCTCGCGGTCGAGGGGGTCATCGGAGTCACCATCCGGCAGTCTGTCTTCCAACGCCGCAGCAATCTGGTGACGCTGACCGCGACGACCGCGGCGGGCCGGCAGCGCTACGAGCTGCCCGACGTCGGCGCCGCGCGCGGGGTGGCGATCGCCGACGCGGTGTTGCCGGGCGTGCTGGCGCCGCTTCTCGCGCCGGTCACGCCAGCGGGGTGAGATTGCTCGCGCCGCGGTCAGGCCGATCCGGCGCGGGTGGCGTACGAGGGGTGCCGGCGTGGGGCGACGGCCGGCGACAGGATGGCGCCAACCTCGGTGCGCGAGGTGACCCCGAGCTTGCGCAGGATGGACGAGACGTGCACCGCGGCCGTGCGCGGCGAGATATAGAGGCGGCGCGCCAGATCCGCGTTGGTGAGCCCGGCCGCGATGAGCAGGGCGACCTCGCGCTCGCGGGGCGTGAGCTGCTCGGCGGGGTTGGCCTCGACGCCGGTGAGGCCGAGCCGGCGGCGTAGCGCGGCCAGCTCGTCGACCCGCCAGCCCGACCATTGCCGCAGCAGCACCCCGGCCCGCTCGGCGTGCTCGGACGCGTCGTCCGGACGGTGCAGGGCGATCAGACAACGGGCCGCGCCAACCTCGGCGGTGCCCCGGGCCGCCGGTGGCAGCCCCGACGCTTCGTCGGCCGCGGCGACATAGTCAGCGAGCGCCGCGGCCGCGGCGCCGGCGACCTCGGCCACCTGGGCCGCGACCAACCGTCGGTAGGACGGGTCCACCGCCGGACCGTCGATTCCGGCCGCGAGCGCGCGAACGTCCTCGATCGGCAACGGCGCCGCCAGCGCCGCCGAGACGAGGTCGTGCAGGAACTCGCCGTCGCGTCCGCCCGAGGATGTGGTGACCGCGATCACCCCGGCGATCAGGGCGTGCGCCCGAGCCAGGTCGCCCCGGCGGCAGGCGATGTGGAAGTCCAGGCCGGGCGCTCCGATCGCCAGACCGGGGATGTCGGCGATTTCGGCGGCGACCTGGGCCGCACCGTCCGTGTCACCGGCTTCGAGGCGCAGCCCGGCCAGGAACGCGCCGTAGTTGTCTGTGCGGGCGAGGGTGCGCTGGTAGCCCAGATCCTGCGCTCGCCCCCGCTCGATCTCCTCGGTCGCGGCGGCGAGGTTGCCCTTGCGCATGAACAGCCGCGCGCGTCCCTGCCGATACGCGGTCACGGTGAGGCTCTCGGAACCGGCCCGCTCGGCCGCCGAGCGCATCCGCTCGAGCAGCTCGGCGAGTTCCCGCGCGGACGACGAGAGTGGCAGGTGCACCAGCCGGTTGAGCGCCTGGGCGGCGGCCAGCCATTCACCGGCCTTCTCGGCCTCGTCCGCTACCGCGGAGAGCAGCGCCCGTCCCTCCTCAATGGAGGACGATGAGGCGACGAGCAGTGCGCCCTTCTCGACCAGTGCGGCCAACCGCACGCCATCCAGGCCGGGCAGCTCGTCGGCGAGGGCGACCGTGCGGTTCGTCCACTCCAGACATTCGGCGTCGCGGTCGCGCAGCCGAGCCGACTGCGCCAGCGCGGCCATCGCGCTGGCCCGCTCCTCACCGGGCGCCAGCGCCGCGAGCGCGGTCTGCAGTTCGTCGCTGAGCCGGCTCATCAGGTCCAGATCCTGGACCTCCCACGCCAGGCGTACCCGCAGCCGGAGCGCCGCCGAGGAGTCTTCGGCGGTGCCCGCCTGCGCCTGCCAATGGATGGCGTGCGCATCGGCGTCGTCGTACAGCCCGGCCAACCAGCCGGCCCGGGCGGCCGTGGCCAGCAGCCCGGCGTCCTCGGGCGCCTCCTCGAGTCCGGTCTCGGCGAGTTGGAGGGCCTGGAATGCGGAGCCCATGGCGAGGTAGGCCTCGCTGCCCGTGCGCGCGGCCTCGAGCATGTCGTCAAAACGCCCGGCTCCCCGGGCATGCTTGACCACCAGGGCCGCGTTGGCATCGCCGGCGGTGAGCAGCGCCTCCAGTGCCGCCTCGTGCAGGTGGCGGCGCTCCCGGCCGAGCAGGCGTTCGCCAACCGCCTCCCGTACCAGCGCGTGCCGGAAGGCGAACTCGTCCTCGCCCGACTCGACCAGCACCCCCTGCGCGACCAGATCGCGCAGCGACGCGATGAGCTCGACCTCGTCCCGCCCGGTGACGGTGGCGAGCAGATCGAACGGAATCCGGTTGCCGAGCACGCTGGCCGCCTCCACCAGCCGCCGGTCGCCGGTCTCGAGGTGGTCCACCTGCCGGCGCAGGGTCTCGGCGAGGCTCCAGGGCAGCGGGTGGTCGCACAGATCGTCCAGGTCCTCGCCGCCGCGCAGCAGCTCCTCCAGAAAGAACGGGTTGCCACCGGTGCGGTTGTGCAGGGACACGGCCGCCCGGTACGTGGGCGGCTGCCCCCGGGCGGCGGTCACGAACGCGGATGTCTCGGCGAGATCGAGACGTTCCAGCCGGACGTGGTAGACGGTGTGGCGCCGCTCGAGCCGGTCCAGCATGCCGGCGAGCGGGTTGCGCCGCATCACCTCCTCCGGACGGTAGGTGCCGAGCAACAGGCGATCACCGTCGAGATCGGCGATGCGCTCGAAGAGCGCGATGCTCTCTGAATCGGCCCAATGCAGATCGTCGAAGATGACCACCGCCGGCGCTCCGGCCGTCGCCGCGAGCAGGATCTCCAGACCCGCCTTGAGTCGCTCCACCTGGGTACGGGCGATGTCGCTCAGCACCTCGAGGCGGGCCGGGTCGACGTCGTCACGTCCGTCCAATGCGGACTGCAGCAGCTCGAATGGGCGGCCGAGCGAGCCCGGTTCCGCCTGCCCGACGAGGACGGTCGTCGACGCCGGGAGGTTCGCCAGCAGTTCGTGCACGAGTCTTGTCTTGCCGATGCCGGGCTCGCCGGCCAGGACCGCGACGCCGGTGCCCGGCGCGGTGACGAGCTGCGTCAACCGGCGCAGCTCGTCCGCGCGCCCGACCATCACCGGGCTGGTCCCAGGCTCAGCTCCTCGCACTCAACCAGCCTACCGACGCCTCGGCGGTCGCTGGCCACGCTGGCCCGGCCGCCGTTGGACCCGGCCCGGGGAGAGTCGGTCCGGGACGAGTCTGCCCGGTGGTGACTCGCGGCCCGCGCCGCCACCGCCACCCGGTGCCGGTCCGCCGTGTCGAGGAGCTCGACCTGGTGCTGCCTGGCCAGGTTCGCCAGGATCTCGGGGTGTGCGTACATGGTGTCCGTCCTTTGTCGTTGTTGGTGACTCCAGCGTCGGCGAACGGACGGGCCACCACATCGGCAGCGTTTGCGTATCTTGCGGTCCGCGACCTACGTACCGGCGCGTTGGCGGCGGCTACGTATACCTACGCCCGGTAGGCGTGTGCGCCCAGCAGGTCGATCAAGCGGGACGCGTTGCGCTGGGCGTAGTCGGAGTAGCAGTTGTTCATCAGTACGTGCGTCTCGCCCGCCTCGTCGGCGAGCTTGCCGACCCGCGGCGCCCAGTCCTTGAGCTCGCGCTCGGAGTAGAGGTAGCCGAACTTCTCGTGGATGTCCTTGCTCGTCCACTGCTCGCTGTGCCCGTGGAAGCGCACCACCGCGAGGCCGGCCGTGGCCGTCAACACCGGCGGGACCGAGGAGCGATAGCCCTGGGGCATGTCCACGCAGACGAACGGAAGGTGGTGGCGGCGCAGGAATTCCAGCGTCTCGTCGCGGTTGTCGCCGTCGAACCACGAGGCGTGGCGGAACTCCACCGCGATCCGCAGCGGGCTGCACCGCTTCGCCACCTCGAGCAGGTACTGCTTGTTGGCCCGGCGGATGGTGAACCACGGCGGGAACTGGAAGAGCAGCGCACCGAGCTTCTTCGCCGCGACCAGCGGGTCGAGTGCCGACAGGAACCGTTGCCACACCTGCTCGTACGCGCCAGGCTCCAGGTCACCGGGGTAGACGTTGGTCTTGGTCGTCTCCGGGCGGAGGTCCTTGTACAGCGCGGAGACCCGGGTCGGGTGTCCGGTCAGCAGGCTGAACGCCTTCACATTGAAGAGGAAGTTCGCCGGTGTCCGCTGCGCCCACAAGGTGGCCGTCTGCTCGGCCGGCGGCGCATAGTAGGTCGCGTCGACCTCGACCAACGGAAAGTGCTCGGCATAGTAGGCGAGGCGCTTCTCGGCCGTGGTGGCCGCTTCGGGGTACCACCCCGAATCCAGCAGAGTCCGATCCGTCCAGGAGGCGGTACCCACCCGCACCGCCCCCGTGCCGCCGCCCATACGTCCAGTCCACCGCGGGGCGCCTCTGCGGGCAAGCCGAACTGCCGGGGAACTGACAGGGCGTAACGGGTCCGGTCGCCAGGTCGTTGAGGGTTATCGGGGGCCTGTTACCTCAGGCTCTCCCGCGCCCGCCGCCTGAAGCCAGCGCTCCGCCCCACCCCGAAGGACCCACTGGCCCGTGTCCGTACCCCTGCTCCCTCGCCCCCGCCCGCGGGCGGGCGTCCTCCCCGCCCCGGCCGGCCGGATCGCGCTGGCCACCGTGTTGGTCGCCGGCATCGCGGTGGCCGTCCTGGCCGGGCTGCATCCCAAGGAGCGGGGCCTCGCCATCGTGGTACCGGCCGCGGGGACCGCGCTGTGGAGCGCCTGGTACGGGGTCCGGCTGATCCTTCGAGCGCTCGGACTGCACCAGGCGGATGTCCGGAGGGCCCCGCCGGGCAGCCACGTCGGCTATACCGGCGCCTGCCGTAGCGCCGGGCTGCTCGGCATCGGCTTCCTGGCGACCGCGGTCAGCTGCGGGTGCGGCGCGGTGGTGACGCTCAGTGCCGGGTCGACCCGGTCCGCGTCGGGCCTGTTCGCCGCCGGGCTCGCGGTGGCCGCGGCGTTCTTCATCCCCGCGCTCCTGCTGATGCCGGGTGCGGCGGCGGATCCGGTGGCTCGGCTGCGCCGCGCCCTGGACGCGGTCAGCGTCGGCATCTGCCTGCTCTTCACCAGTTGGGTGCTGGTGATCGCGCCCGAGGGCCGGATCGACAGCCTGGGCTTCTGGATCGCGATCGTCACCTGCTGCGTGCTCTCACTGACGGTGATGACCGTCTTACGAGCAGCCACGAATCGGCCCGCCGTGCTGGCGTGCGGCGGCGGGGTCGCGGCCGCCGTGGTCGGCCTGGACGGCCTCGGCTACGCGGTCGACACCCGGCTGCCCGGTGCGTTGCCGGCCGTCTTCGCCATGGTCGTGGCCGCCGGCCCGGTGCTCGCCCTCGCCGGCTCCCGGCGCGCGGAGATCGAGCCGGAGCTGGCGGCGCCGGACGTGACCGTGGCGCTGGCCGGGTACCCGGTGCTCGCCGTGCCGGCCGCGGCCGCGATCGGGGTGGCGCTCTACCGCCTGGTCGCCGGCGGCGCCTTCGACCGCCCGTCGGTCCTGCTGGGCATCGTCGGCATCGTGGTGGTGGCGGTGCGCGAGTCGCTCGGCGCCTTCGACGTTTCCCGGTACGCCCGGCGGGTGGTGGCGCAGGAGGCCCAGTTCCGCAGTCTCGTCGCCGGTTCGACCGACGTGATCATGGTGTTGGACGGCGACCTCATCGTGCGCTGGCAGTCGCCGGCGGCCGCTCGCCAGTTCGGCCTGTCCGACCAGGATGTGGTGGGGCGGCACTTCCCGTCGATGATCCACCCGGCCGATGCGGCCACCGCCTGCCGCCGGCTCACAGCCGCGCTGGCGGCGCCGGTCGATGGTGGATCTGACGGGCCGGCGACCGGGGGCGAGGCGGAACCGCCTCCGCTCATCGAGGCGCGGCTGCGCGACGGATTCGGACGCTGGCGGGAGACCGAGTCGTCGATCAACGACCAGCGCCGGGTGCCCGCGGTGGGTGGCCTGGTGGTGCACATCCGCGACGTCGGCGAACGCAAGGAGATGGAGCGCACGCTGCACCGCCTGGCCTACGCCGACCCGCTGACCGGGCTGGCCAACCGGCGCCAGCTGCTGCTGTCGATCGCGTCGATGCAGGCGGCGCCGGTGGCCCGGGGGGCGTTGCTCCTGCTCGAGCTGCACGGCTTCACCGCCGTCAACGACGTGCGCGGGTTTGACATCGGCGACGCCGTACTGGTCGAGGTGGCCCGTCGGCTGCGAGCCGGGTCGAGCGACACGGATGTGCTGGCGCGCCTGGCCGGCGACGAGTTCGCGGTGGTCACCGAGGAGAGCCCGATGCGGGTGTACGCCCTCGCGACCCGGCTGGTCACCATGCTCGCCGAGCCGGTGGTCCTGCCCGGAGTCACCGCCCACCTCACCGCGAACGTCGGGCTGACCGATCTGGTCGGAGGTGACAACGCCGAGGACGTGCTGCGCCGGGCCGATCTCGCGCTGCGCCGGGCCAAACAGCTGGGTCGTGGCCGGGTCGAGTGGTACGACGAAGTGGTCGAGGAGGTGCTGGTCCGCCGGCTGACGCTGGAGCAGGAACTCCCGGCCGCGCTCGCCCGCGGCCAGCTCGACCTCATCTACCAGCCGATCGTCGACCTCGTCGCGGGCCGCCCGCTGGGGGTGGAGGCGCTGCTGCGCTGGCGCCATCCCCGCCTGGGCACGCTCCTGCCGGGCGACATCATCCCGGTGGCCGAGGATCTCGACCTGATCGGCCCCATCGGCGACTGGGTGCTCCACCAGGCCAGCCGGCAGCTGGCGGCCTGGTTGCGCGAGGGCCGCGACCTGTCGATGGCGGTCAATGTCTCGCCCGCCCAGGTCGGCGCGCACCTGCTGGAGGAGGTCGACGCCGCGCTGCAGGAGCACGCGGTGCCGCCCGAGCGGCTGGTCCTGGAGCTCTCCGAATGGGGCCTCGCCGCGGACACCGCACCCATCGCCCAATGCCTCGGCATGCTGCGCGGGCGCGGAGTCCGCACCGCGCTGGACGACTTCGGCACCGGGGCGGAGTCGCTCACCCACCTGCGCTGCCTGCCGGTTGACCTGGTGAAGATCGGCCGATCGTTCTACGAGCGGGCGACCACGCCGCTGGGCTGCTCCTCGCTGGTCGGCGCGCCGGTAAGCCAGGCCCGCCCGGTCGACCGGTCGGCGCCGATCATCGACGTGATGGTGGGGCTCGGCCGGCGTCTGGGCATCGACGTGATCGCGCTGGGCCTGGAGGCGCCGGCCCAGCTCGATGTGGTCCGCGGTGCCGGCTGCCGGCTCGGCCAAGGCCACCTCTTCGCGCGGCCGCAGCCGGCCGAACGTACCGAGGCCTATCTCGACGGCTTCCCCGCCCGTTGATGCGAGCGCGAGGAGCGAGCCGGTGCGAGCCCGCAGTCGCGAGCGAAAGGCGGTGCGGCCGGGTGCAGCCAGCCCCGCCGTCGCGAGCGACAGGCGGGCACGGGCGGGTGCAGCCAACCCGTGCAGTGGCCGGCGAAAGGCGGGCGAGGGCTTAGGGTACGTGTCGAGGAGGAACGGGCATGCGCTTCGACGTCAGCCAGGTGCTCGACGCGATCGAGCGCCATCTCACCACCGAGGTGGCCTTGGCCCAAGCGGTCGTCGACCTCGGCGAGATCGCCTGGTTCGACGCGCTCGACGGTGGCCGCCCGGTCAACCTGCTGCGCACCGGACAGGCGTTGGACGCGTTCGCCCGCCACCTCGGCGAGGACGCGGTCATGGTCTACGCGATCGCCGGCCGGGCCCTGCTCACCGACGCCGACCTGACCTCCAAGGAGCGGATGGTCCTCGGGCGTTGGGCGACCGACGGCCTGATCGAGGTGGTGCCGACGGTGGCTGACCGGGTGGCGGAGGTGGCCGATATCACCGGGCTACCGGTGATCACGCGCGGTGGCTATCCCGGTCTGGAGGGTCGCTACCCGTGGCTGCGCGGCCAACCGGACCGGGTGCTGCAGCTGGTGCCGGGCGACGGCGGCGCCCGGTTGCTGGGCGCGGTACCGGGTCCGGCGCAGCCGGCGCCGCCCGGATCGGCCCTGCTGAGCCGGGTGTGGCGGTGCCCGCGTCGCGACTGCCCGACCTTCGGCGACCGCCGGGCCGGCACCCAGGCGGTGCCGCGGATGCGCGCCGGCGTGCCGATCTGCCCGCGGCACGAGGAGCCGTTGACCAACGCCGGTGCGAAGGTGCCGTCGGTGACCATGGTCCTGATCGTCGATGGCGTCGTACGGGATCGGTTCGTGGTCCGGATGGGGTGGCCGCTGGTGGTGGGCCGGTCGCCCGACGATGCCGACGGCATCGAGATCGGCGCGCACCTCTCCGGCGACGCCGCCTCGATGATCAGCCGCAACCACGTCCGGCTCGAGCTGCGCGAGGGGGTGCTGTACGCGATCGACCTGTCCACCAACGGCACCATGGTACGCAGCCGCACCTCGCCCTACGCCACCGCCGACCTGCTGCATCTGGCTGGCGGGCCGCCGTACCCGCTCAAGCCGTGGGACAGCGTGGAGCTCTACGAGGGTGTGCTGATCGCCCGGGCCGACCGTAACCTCGGCCGGTCGGCGGGGGCGCCCGGTTCGGTGATGGGTGATGCACCGACAATCACCATGCGACCACAGAAATGAGTGCCGCCTGCGCCTGCGTGAACCCGTCTCGCCTTTCCGGTAAGCTCGCCCCGACCGCTGCCCCCCGGCGCTTCTGGGACGCGCCAACGGCGGTCGCCGCCGAGTCACCTCCGGGTGAGCCGGGGAACCACCGAGAGGTACGAGTCATCGGGGTGAATCCGCGCGAGCGGTAGGGCTAATCCGGGCCCGAACCCGTCAGCTAACTCGGTAGGCGGTTGACGGAAGAGGTGCGCCATCACCATGGGTGTCAGTTCGGGCGGGCGCCGCCGGCGCCTGACGCTGCTGATCGCTGTCCTTGCCATCGTGGCGTCGCTGGTCGGGTTCGCCATTCCGGCCTCGGCGGACCCCGGCACCGACTCGGAGGGTGCGACCAAGGCGCTCAGCGACAAGCTGGAGGCGGCGGCGAAGAGCTACTACGAGATCAAGGCGAAGCTCACCGCCTCCCAACGGCGCCAGGTCGAGATCCGCAAGCGGCTCACCGATGCTCAGCTGAGCCTGGTCCGCCTGACCGCCGTCGTCGGTGACATCGCCGCCGCCCGCTACAAGGGCAGCCAGCTCGGCCTGATGAACGGACTCTTCACCGGCCAAGGCTCGACCGAGGACCTGCTCGCCGCCGGCGCGGTCGAGGAGTACCTGGTCTGGCGGGACGACACCCAGCTGCGCCTGTACCGGGAAGCGAAGGATGACTCGGTCCGCCAGCAGACCCTGCTCACCGCCGAGCTGGCGAACGAGAAGAAGCAGTACGCCGACCTGGACAAGGCGAAACGGACCGCGGAGAAGGCGCTCGCCTCGGTCGGCGGCATGGTGAGTGCCGGTTATACCGGGTCCGTCACCGACGCTCAACCCGCGCCGCGCAACGCCGACGGCAGCTTCCCGACCGAGTCGTGCTCGCTACCCGATCCCACCTCGGGTGGATGTGTCTCACCGCGTATGTACCATGCGTTGACCGAAGCCCGAC
The DNA here is from genome assembly GCA_963753485.1 of uncultured Actinomycetota bacterium. Lineage (GTDB taxonomy): Bacteria > Actinomycetota > Actinomycetes > Mycobacteriales > Micromonosporaceae > CAWDLX01. The sequence goes on from CAVWCL010000007.1 coordinate 80,709, forward strand.
TCGCCGGATTCACACACTATGTTCATTGTTGGCGAACGCAGAGCTGGGGCGAGCATCCGAAGGGGCGGGCGTGTGACTTCGCCGCGAACAAGAGTGCCTTCGCCGGCGTCGCGACCGGGTCCGAGAAGACCTACGGCAACAGGCTCGCCGCCTGGTGTATCAAAAATTCCGATGCGCTCGGCGTGCTCTACGTGATCTGGTTCCGCCAGATCTGGATGCCCGGCATCGGTTGGCGCGCCTACTTCGGCTCGGGGGATCCCGCCTCCGAGCACACCAACCACGTCCACCTCTCGGTGATCTGAGCCGCCGCCCAGGCGTCCGTCCGCCCTCGGCCCGCGACCGCGGCCGCGATTGCGCCGGTGCACGGGGTGGAGCCATGATGAGCGATCATCTCGGGTGCCTTGGCCCTGGACCGGCGAGGGTGGGGGGAGACGATTCTGCGCCTGCGTGATCGCAAGGTCGACCTGCTGTTCGTCGCGTTCTTCGTGGTGAACCTGGGCTTCATCACGTACATCATCGATCTGGAACAGATCGTCATCGCGGACCCGCGCCATTTCCAGTACCCGGTGTGGCCGCCAGCCCCGTTTGTCGACCTCGTGCACGCGTACGGCGGGCGCTTCGACCCGCTGCTGATGGCCCGGCCACCCTTCTGGCGAATGACCATCTGGATCGACGTCGTCCTGTTTGGACCGTTCTACCTGTGCGCGATCTACGCGTTCGTGCGGGGACGCGACTGGATCCGGGTGCCGGCGCTGGTGTGGTCGGGCATGATGCTCTCCAACGTGTTGATCATCCTGATGGATGAGCGGTACGGGGTGACGCCGGCGCCCAACTTCGCCCAGACGATCGGGGCGAACCTGCTCTGGTTGCTGATGCCGATCGCGACGATCGCCCGCATGCGCCGCGACCGTCCGTTCTCCGGGCCGTTGCGGGTGGAGCCGGTGGCCGTGACCGCGGCGGCGGAGTGAGCGGGCGCGCCGGCTTCCGCGACCGGTACGGGCGGTGGGCCCTGGTCGCCGGCGCCTCGGCCGGTCTGGGAGCAGCCTTCGCCCGCCAGCTCGCGGCCCGAGGCCTCGGGGTGATCCTGGTCGCCCGGCGGGAGCCGGAGCTGACCGCGTTCGCGGCCACGCTGCCGGGTCCGACCGCGACCGTGGTAGCCGATCTGGGCACCGTCGAGGGTGTCGACGCCGCCGTGCGGGCCGCCGCCGCGGTCGAGGTCGGGCTCGTGGTGGCGAACGCGGCCTACTCGCCGATCGGCGCCTTCCTGACCCTGACCGCCGAACAGGCCGACCGGGCGGTCGACCTGAACTGCCGGGCGCCGCTGCGCCTGGCTCAGGAACTGCTGCCGAGGATGGCGGCCAGGGGCCGCGGCGGCTTCATCGTGATGTCGTCGCTCGCTGGGATGCAGGGCTCACCGCCAATCAGCGTGTACGCGGCCACCAAGGCATTCGGCGCGGTGCTCGCGGAGGGGCTGTGGGCTGAGCTGCGCCACACCGGGGTGGACGTGGTGGCCTGTGTCGCCGGCGCGGTCTCCACCCCTGGCCTGGCCGGTGCGATGGCCCGGCGCGCGCCCGGCACGCGTACCCCCGACCAGGTCGCGGCGGCTGCCCTGCGCGGGTTGGGCCGCGGTCCGCGGGTGGTGCCGGGTGTGTCGATGCAACTCTCATCGGCGCTGATGGCGCGGGTGTTGCCGCGCCGCGCGGCGATCGCGCTGATCGCCCGCGCGTCGCGCGACCTGTCGGCGCCCGGCTGAACGGCTGACCGGCTGAACCGGCTCAGCCGGTCAGCGAGACCCGACCGACGGCGTGCTCGGTGAGGCTGCCCAGCCACAGGTGCTCCCCGCGCTGGCGTACCCCGGTCACCATGCAGTACCGACCAGCGGGCCCGTGCAGGGTGCGCAGCACCCGGCCGGCCCCGTCGACGAGCGCGGTAAGCCCGTACGGGTGCGGTTGCGGCTGCATCCGTTCCGGCAGCAGCGCGGCGACCTGGCGAACGTGCGGGTGCGGCAGCAGGCGCTCGGCGATGGCCACCCGCGGGCTGGGCAGCGCCAGCCAGTAGGTGCCGTCCCCGACCGAGCTCATGTTGTCCGGGTACGCGGGCAGGTCGATCACCACTTCCGGTGCGCCGTCCCCGCGCCCGTGCAGTGGCACCCGGAGCAACCGGTGGGTCGTGGTCTCCAGCACCAGCACGGCGCTCTCATCGGGCGTCAGCGCGACCCCGTTGGGAAAGTACAGCCCGGCGCAGATCAGCTCGGCCCGGCCGGTCTCCGGCCGCCAGGCCAGCAGCCGGCCGTTGGGCCGGTGCTCGAGCAGGTCCCGTCGCCACCGTGCGACCGGGTACCGGTCGGAGGAATCGGTGAAGAACACGGTGCCGTCGGAGGCGATGGCGGCGTTGTTGCAGAGCTTGAGCGGGCGCCCGGCGGCCTCGGCGGCGAGCTCGATGAGCCGGCCGTCGTCGGTGAGGCGGAGCAACCCGCGGTAGGCGTCGCAGACCACGAGCGTGCCGTCGCGCGGATCGAGCTCGATGCCCAGGGGCCGGGCGCCGGTGTTCGCGAGCAGGTGCGGGGTGCGATCGGTGGGCGGGTGGTCGAAGATGTCGTGGCGCCAGCGCCAGATGCGCCCGTCCTCGGTGCCGGCCACCGCCCGACCGGCGGCGTCGAACGCGACATCCTCGGGTCCCCGGCCGGGCGTCGGCAACACCTCCAACCGGTCCAGCCGGGTGTCGCTCGGAACCCAGTCACCGGTCAGCGGCGGCGGTACGGTGGCGGGCGCCTTGGCGGCCCGGATCCAGCGCGGGCCGGGCGGGTAGCCGGGTGGAGTCTTGGCGGTCACGCCGACAGTCTGGCCCGGCGGCGCGCCGGCCAACAGTGGGTGCGTCAGTCGTTGCGTTCATTGCGCCGGGCGTCAACGGGCACCCGGCGCATGGTCAGCCGGCCACCCGTGGCGGCCGACGTGCTGGCGTGGTCGCGGCGAGCGCCGCCGGCATCGGGATCGGGACGGTGACCGGCCCGCAGGGCGGCCAGGTCGGCGATGCGGACCTCCCGGCGGCCTGCGTTGCCGAACAGCACCCCGCGCCGCGGCGGGTAGATCGGCAGGGCGGGCAGCGCCGGCGCCGGGATGGTGGGTACGGTCGGCCGGTCGTCGTTCGGCGGGGTGGCCACCCGGGTGGTCACCTCGGTGATCAGCCATGGTTCGATCGCCTCGGTGTGCCGGTTCGGCCCGAAGATCCCGCGCAGGTCACGCAGGGTCGCGCTGCCGATGGTGAAGTAGGCCAGCATCGCCATGACCGTGGTGCCGCCCAGCACCACCGGCGCCAGCATGAGCGTCGCTGTCAATCCGGTCACGTCCCCATCGGACGGTCCCAACTCGACAGTGACGGCCGAGAGTCCGGCGTAGTGCATCCCACAGATCGCCAGCCCCATCACAAACGCGGCACCCACTGTGGACCAGAGTCCACGCAGGGCGATGGTGCACCACAGCACGGTGGACGCGACCATGGTGCAGATGACGATCGAGATGGCGAACAGCGGCAGATTATAGGAGACGGTCGCGCCGACGCGGATCGCGGTCAAGGCGGCGTAGTGGGCGGTCGCGCTGCCGAGGCCGACAATGGTGGCGGCGGGGATCAGTCGACGCCAGGTGATCCGACCGTAGCCGGCGAGAAACAGACCGGTGCCGATGTCGATGAGGCAGACGACCAGGCTCAGCCCGAGGGCGCGGGGGTCGAACCGGACCGGAGCGTCGCCGATGCTGAAACCGAGCATCTCGATGACCTGTGGTTGCCACATCCCGATTCCGCCGAGCGCCACCGTCGCATAGATCAGCAGGCGCACCCGTCGCTGCCCGTCGCGTCGCCGGGCCTTTGTCGCCAGCAGGATCGCGAGGAAACAGCCGAAAACCGACATGGTGTACGCCAGCGCCGGGTTCAGCAATCCATAGCTGAACTCGTCAACACTCACCACCGCGCACTCCTTCCAGCCGCGATATCCCCGCCTCGCGGATGCCCGATCGAATTGCTCTACTCAGCCACACCCGTGGATACCTATATCGCACAGCGTGTGCGCTGCCCTACGATCCGCATTCGTCAGGCGGGGCGCCCGTACCCATGAATCGGCGCGTAGTCCATCGCTTGCAGCCGCACGCGTTCGCCCGAGTTCGGGGCGTGGATGATCCGGCCGCCGCCGGCATAGATGGCCACATGGTGCACGCTCGAGTAATAGAAAACGAGATCGCCGGGTCGAAGCTGAGATCGCGTGATCGGCGTAACCGTGGCGGATTGGCGAGCCGCATTGTGCGGCAGAAAAACACCGGCGGCCCGCCACGCGGCCATGGTCAGTCCGGAACAGTCGTACGTGCGTGGCCCATCGGCGCCGAACTCATATGGCTTGCCGATCTGCCGGTACGCGAATGCGATCGCCCGCCCGGCCGCGCCGCTCAGCGCGGGCAACGGGCCCAGCCGCGGGGGTCGGCTCAGGCCGCGCGAGGCCGCGAGAGTGGGACGGCTCGCGCGCGCCGCCGCTCGCAATTGAGCGAGCCGGGTGATGTCGCGCCGGACGTCACCGGTGAGCCGGCCGAGTTGATCGCGCTGTGCGCTCTGCTGGGCCGCGGCTGCGGCCAGCGCGGCCCGCTGGCGGTCCAGCTCGCCGGCGGTCTGGGCCAGCCGGTCGTACTGCGCTCTCCTCGCCCGCGCCAGGTTGTCCAGGGTGGACAGTTGAGCGATGAGCGTCGCCGGTGAGCCGGCGGCGAGGGCGAGGGTGACCGGGCCGATCGGTGCGCTCTCGTACGCGAAGGTGGCCACCGTGGCGACGCGGTCCTGGATCGCGGTCAGCTGCCCCGTGACCTCAGCCAGGGCCACCGCGATGCGTTGCTCGCGTCTCTGGGTCTGGATCAGGTCGGCCCGGGCGGCGTCGTAGCGCTCCACCAGCCCCTCGAGCCGCTGGTTGGCCGCGTCGATCTCGCGGTCGAGCTGTCTCGGTTCGGCGTGACCGGTGTGTGGAGCGAGGCCAACGATGGCGACGAAGGCGGCGAGCGCGGTCACGATGTGTCGGCGGGAGAGCGGGCGACCCCGCCTGGGTAATGACGGCACGTGGGACTCAACGATCTAGCGGCGACTCCAGGCACGCCCGTGGTCGCCCGATACCCCGTAGGGGTACCCTGGGGGAATGACACCCGACACCGGCGAGCCGGCCGAGCCGGTCACCCGCCCGCAGTACTGGTACGGCGCCGACCGGCAGGCGTTGCTCGGGCGGCTTCGCCGTATCGAAGGTCAGGTTCGCGGGGTGCACCGGATGGTGGAGCAGGACACCTACTGCATCGACGTGCTGACCCAGATCGCCGCCGCGACCCGTGCGCTGCAGGCGGTCGCCTTGGGCCTGCTCGAGGGCCACCTGGCGCACTGCGTGGTGGACGCGGCCCGTACCGGCGATCCGACCGCGAAGGTGAAGGAAGCCTCGGACGCCATCGCCCGGCTGGTCCGGTCCTGATTTTCGACCCGCAGGAGGGTGAGCATGACGGTCCAGACCAGCTACCGCGTCGTCGGCATGACGTGCGAGCACTGCGTGCGGGCGGTCACCGAGGAGGTGGGACGGCTCCGCGGGGTACGGGCGGTCGATGTCGACCTCGACACCGGTGCGCTCAGCGTCACCAGCGACACGCCGCTCGACCAGGCCAGCGTCGAGGCGGCTGTGGTCGAGGCCGGGTACGCTCTGGCCGGCGCCCACACGTGAGCGCGAGGAGCGAGCGGGTGCGAGCACCGCAGCGCGAACGAAAGGCAGGCTCAGCTGAGCGCCGGATCCGATTCCCAGCGGCTGGGAGGTGTGATGGACGGCCTCGACGACGAGCGGGTGGTCGAGTTCCTCGATGATGACGAGGCGATCTTGCCGCGCTCGTCGCGCGACGAGACCGATGTCGGCTGGAGCGAGCGGGACGCCGGCGACGACGACTGGCTACGCGAGCAGCGTCCGCCCCATTGGGATTGAGCGCCGTTCAGGCGGCGCTGGCGGCCTTGCTTCCGGTGCTCTTGGTGGCTGAGCCGGCTGAGCCGGCGGACCCCTTGGCCGATTCCGATGTCGAACCAGACGATGTCGACGGTGAGGTCGAGGACGAGTCGGCGGCCTTGGTTGCGGCGGCCGCGCCCTCGGTCGAGCCGGCTGACCCCGACCCGGTGGCAGCGTCGGCCTTGGCGGACGCGCGGGAGTCGGTGCGGTAGAAGCCGGAGCCCTTGAAGACGATGCCGACGCCCGAGTACAGCTTGCGCAGCCGCCCGGCGCACTCCGGGCACTCGACCAGCGCGGCATCCGAGAAGGACTGCACCGCTTCGAGCCGGTGGCCACAGACGGTGCACGCGTACTGGTAGGTGGGCACGGGGGCCTCCGTCGTCAGGGAGTGAGTGCTGGCACTCGGACTCTTCGAGTGCCAATGGTCGCCTACCGGACCCCGTTTCGTCCACTCCCGCGGGTTCGGCGTGACACACACGACCACACTCCGGTGGGGAGCAGCACCGCGCTCACCGGTTGATCGTGCTCGCCGGTGGGCACCCGATCGTGTAGTTCCTGCGGGTAGAGCAGCGCGACCACCGGCGTACCGGGGGACACCCGGGCCAGGGCCCGGTCGTAGCAGCCGCCGCCCCGCCCCAGCCGGTTGCCGTCCCGGTCGACCGCGAGCGCCGGCACGAACAGCAGCTCGGCGTCGCGCACCGCCTGAACCCCGAGCCGTTCGCCGACCGGCGCCCGGAACCCAGCCGACCCGGGCGGCTCCAGCTCGCCGGTGTAGGCCGCCCAGTCCAGATCCCAGTCGGATCGCAGGATCGGCAGCAGCACCGTGGCGACCGCGGCGGCCAGCGCCGCCAGCAGTTGCCGGCCACCCGGCTCGCCGGACATCGGCACGTACGCGGCGATGCACGACCGACCCCGCGCGTAGGCCACCGCCGCCCGGACCAGGTCGTGATCGGCCGCCTCCCGGGCCGGCGCGCCGAGTGCGCGCCGCGCCGCGAGTGCGGCCCGGCGGGCCGACCCTTTGTCCGACAGATCCGCGCTGACCATGTCCTCCCCAGCCTCTGCACGGTTGGTCAGGGCAGCACGATCGTCTCAGACTTTCCCGGCCGGGTCGGGTTCGGAGGTGAGTCGATGAGCCTGCGCGCCCGGCTGTGGCTGGCCTTCGTCGCCATCCTGGTCGGCCCCGCGGTGCTCGTCGCCGCGCTGCTCGACGCGGCCACCGCCGGCGCGGGCACCGCCACCGTCGACCGGGCCCGCACCGAGCAGGCGGTGCTGGCCGTACGCGGCCAGGTCGTCGCCGCCTGTGCGCGCCTCACCGCGGCCGCCCGGGCGCTCGCGGTCACCGCGGCTGCTCGGCACCAGACGTACGCGTGGACACCGCCGGCCGCGGCCGGACCGTGGGCGCTCTGCGGGCAGCCGGCCGCTCCCGCCGCGGCCACCCTGCACTACACCGGGCTGGCCGCCCGGGCTCCGGTGACCGGTGGTGCGGGTCGGCCGTCGGGCTGGGCCTACGCGGTCCAGCCGCTGGACCGGGCCTTCCTGGACCGGCTCTCCCAGGCCGCCGGCATGCCGGTGCGGCTGCTCGCTGCCGGGCAGGCGCCGACGAGCCCCGACCAGCCGCTGCCGCTGTCAATGTCGGCGCCGGCTCCGACCGCGGCGCCCGCCGGCCGGATCGTGGTCGCCCTGGCCGCCATCGCGGTGGCGGTAACCGCGGCGCTCGGCCTCGGCTGGTGGCTCGCCGGCGTGGCGACCCGGCCGCTGGAGCTGCTGCTCACCGGCGTCCAGCGGGTGAGTGCCGGTGACCTCTCCGCGCGGGTGCGACTACGGGGTCGCGACGAAGCGGCCCAGCTCGGGGCGGCGTTGGACCGCCTCGCGAGCGGGATGCTGGAGATGCAGCAGGCCGCGATCACCGATGCCCTGACCGGTCTGGGAAACCGCCGCCAGCTCGCCGACTCGCTTCGCCTCGAGGTCGAGCGCGCGGCCCGGTTCGGCCGGACCCTCGGCGTGCTCGCGCTCGACCTTGACCACTTCAAGCAGGTCAACGACGCCTACGGGCACCGGGCCGGGGACACCGTGCTGGCCGAGTTCGCCCGGCGGCTGCGTTCAGTGATCCGTGAGGTCGACCTGCCGTTCCGTCAGGGCGGTGAGGAGTTCGTGATCCTGTTGCCGGAGACCGGCGTGACCGGCAGCCTGGTGGCGGCACAGCGCATCGGCGACGCCGTGCGCGCCGAGCCGTTCACCACTGGTGGTCCGGTGCCAGGCATCCGGATGACCGTCTCGATCGGGGTCGCCGTCTTCCCGCGCCATGGCGGCAGCGACATCGACACCCTGGAGGCGGCCGACGCCGCCCTGTACGCCGCGAAGGCGGCCGGCCGGGACACGTTCGTGCTGGCCAGCTCCGTGCTGCCGGGGCAGCGCCGCCAGCGGGTCGGCTCGCCCGGTGCCGGCCTGTGGACGGCGGACCTGGGCGGCGCGTCGGCCGGGACTACTTCCCCCTGAACCTCGCCAGACGGCTAGTCTCGGGCACATGCCGGACAATGCCGCTGCGCACGCGCCCGGGGCCCGGGCCGTGAAGGCGGTGATTCCCGCCGCTGGACTCGCCACCCGGTTCCTTCCGGCGACCAAGGCCGTACCCAAGGAACTGCTGCCGGTCGTGGATCGTCCGGTGCTGCAGTACATCGTCGAGGAGGCCGCGGCCGCGGGCATCGTCGACGTGCTGCTGGTCACCGGCCGGGGCAAGACGAGCATGGTGGACCACTTCGACCGCCAGCCCTACCTGGAGTCGCGGCTGGAGGCGAAGGGAGACCTGGAGAAGCTGGCCGCCGTCCGGGCAACCAGCGAGCTCGCCGAGATCTACACCTGCCGCCAAGGCGAGCCGTTGGGTCTCGGCCACGCGGTGTCGTACGCCGAGTCGCACGTCGGCCAGGCTCCCTTCGCCGTGCTGCTGGGCGACGAGTTCGTGGACGTGCAGGCGCCGCTGCTGCCCTCGATGATCGAGCTTCAGGCCCAGACCGGCGGTGTTGTCCTCGGATTCGCCGAGGTCGACTGGTCGGAGACGTCGCGCTACGGCATCGCCTCCGTGGACGCGGCGGCGCACCTGGCCCGACCGCTCACGGCGGCCGAGGGGCTCGGCGAGGTGTACCGGGTCACCGGTCTGGTGGAGAAGCCGCCGCCGGAGAAGGCGCCCAGCAACCTGGCGGTGTTGGGCCGTTACATCCTGCCGCCGTCGATCTTCGACGCGATCCAGCGGATCAAGCCGGGCGCCGGCGGCGAGATCCAGCTCACCGACGCGATGGCGTTGCTGCTCGCCGAGGGGGTGCCGGTGCACGGCATCGTCTACCGCGGACAGCGGTACGACACCGGGTTGCCGTTGGGCTACCTGCAGGCGGTGGTGCAACTCGCGGTCAAGCGCGCGGACCTCGGCCCAACCTTCGCCGAGTGGCTGACCACCTACGTCACCACCGAACTGTCCCGAGCCAGGGCCCGGGAATGACATTCTTCCGGATTGAAACGAGGAGATGATCGCCCGGACCACGCTGGCCCCCACCCCCGAGTTGACACCGCTCGCCGACTACCTCGCAGGTGTCCTGAACGCGCTTCGCCCGCTGCCGCCGCTCGAGCTGGACCTCACCCAGTCCTACGGCAACGTCCTCGCCGAGGAGGTGCGCGCCCCGACCGGCCTGCCGGCCTTCGACCACGTCTGCATCGACGGCTATGCCGCCCGCTCCGAGGACATCCTCGGCGCCGCGCCGCATCGCCCCGTCCGGCTCAGCGTGGTCGGCGACCTCGGCGCGTCGAGCTGGCGCCCGGTACGGGTGGCCCCCGGCACCTGCTTCGCGGTCGCCGCCGGCGCGCCGTTGCCGGCCGCCGCCGACGTGGTCATCCCGCCCGCCTACACCGATCAGGGGATGGCGGCGGTGGAGATCCGGGAGCAGCCCCGGCGCGGCCACGGCCTGCGGCGAGCGGGCGAGGAGATCAAGGCCGGGGCGGTGCTCGCGGGCCCCGGCGCGTACGTGACTCCGGCCCTCGTCGCGACCCTGGCCGCCACCGGGGTCGGCCACGTCACCGTGCGACCCAACCCCCGGGTGGCGGTCATCGCCACCGGTGACGAGCTCGTCGACGCCGGCCGCGCCAGCCAGGCCGGACAGGTGGTCGACGCCAACTCACACGCGCTCGCCGCCGCCGCGGCTGAGGCGGGGGCGCACGCGTACCGGATCGGCATCTGCGACGACGACCCGGAGGGGCTGCGGCGACTCCTCGACGACCAGATGGACCAGACCGATCTAGTGGTGACCACCGGTGGTACCGGCAACGGGCCGGGGGACATGGTGCGCCGGATTCTGGGCCGGGACGGGTCGGTGCGCTTCACCGAGGTGTCGCTGTTCCCGTGCACGTCCCTCGGGTACGGCCGGCTCACCGCGCGGACCGCCCGTGGGGCCGACCTGCCGATCATCAACCTGCCGGGTGATCCGGGCGCCGCCCTGATCGGGTTCGAGGTCCTTGCCCGCCCGGTGATCCAGAAGTTGGCCGGCGCTGAGCCGGTCTTCCGACCCAGCGTACGGGCGCACCTGCTGGAGACCCTCGCCTCACCCCTGGGGCTACGCGAGTTCCGTCCCGCCCATGTCGCCGAACGCCGCGGCGGCGGCTACACCGCGCAACCGATGCCCGGCGGGCCGTACACGCTGTCCGGCCTGGCGATGGCGAACGCCCTGATCGTGCTGGGCGAGCGGGTCGGCACCGCGCCGGCGGGCTCGACCGTGGACGTCCTGATGCTTGATCGCCAGCGCTGACCCGGTCTGTTCTGTTCGTGGTTGCTCGCTTTGGGTTTGCGGTTGATCGCCGCCGGCCGGCATGGTGAGGTGAGCGGCGGTGCGCGATAGGCGCTCCCTGGTGATGTTGACGGCCGATCGCTGTGGCAATGGCGGCGCAGGGGAGATGATGTGCGGGTGGAGGGTGGTGCGCCCGGGTGGCCGGTGGTTCTCTTCGACTCGCGAACCGGTGTCCTGCTTCGCCCGTACCGCCGATCGGACGCCTCGGCCTGGGTGCGCAGCCGCTGTGCCAATGAGGCGTGGCTGTCCCGGTGGGAGCCGACGCCGCCGCGCGGCACCTGGGGCGACCTGAACTCCACCGCCGCATTCCGCACGGTGCACCGCGAGCTGAAGCGGGTGGCCCGGGCCGGGACCGCGATGCCGTTCGCCGTCTGCCTGCGCGGTCAGCGCGGTGATGACTTCGTCGGTCAGGTGACGCTGGGCAACATCGTGCGGCGGGCGTTCTGCTCGGCCTACGCGGGCTACTGGGTGGATGAGCGGGTCGCCGGCCGCGGCGTCATCCCGACCGCCCTCGCGCTCGCGGTCGACCACGCCTTCGTCAACGGCCAACTGCACCGCATCGAGGTCAACATCCGGCCGGAGAACACCGCGAGCCGGCGGGTGGTGGACAAGCTGGGCTTCCGGGAGGAGGCGTACCACGCGAAGTACCTGCACATCGACGGCGCGTGGCGCGACCACGTCGGCTACGCCATCACCGCGGAAGAGGTGCTGCCGGAGGGCGGGCTGCTGGCCCGCTGGCACCGGCTGATCGGTACCGTCGCCTCCGGCTGAGCCTTTCTTTTGGCGGGCGGGTGCCAGCGGATCTTGGTCGTTCGTGGCGGCTATAGGCACCACCGACGTCCACGAACTTTCTGTGTCGGTTCGGCGCGGCCGCGGATCGGCGAATGTGGCGTACCCTCACAGCACGGCGCGTACCGACCCGACGGTCCGGTGTGGCGTGTCGTATCAGCTGGGTGGCAGAAGGAGTGAGGGTGCCGACCTCGGTGCTCCTCGCCGTTCTCGCCGCGGCTGGCCTGCTGGCCCTCGCGCCGGCGCTGACGCGCCGCTACGACGCCACCGAGCGGGTCGCCGCGGAGCGGGCGACGTCCACGGCGCGGGTTCTCTCCCGTCGCCGCCGTCGCCGTACCGTTCCCGGCCGCCGGCCGGTCAACCCGCCGTCCTGGGCACTGCGCCGGCTGGCCGCGGCCAGTGCGGCTGACCGGCGTCGGGCCGGGGCAGGCTCCGCCGTCGCGGGGTCGGCCGTCCCGCGCTCGGCCGCGGCGCGCTCGGCCGCCGCGCGCTCGGCCGCCGCGCGCTCGGCCGCCGCGCGCTCGGCCGTCGCGGCGAAGGTACGCTCGCGGGCCGGAACTGGTGCGGCTCGCACCGGTACCGGTCGGTCGCGGGTTGGCGCTGGGTCCGCGGTCGGCGGTGGCCGATCCCGACGTGCCCAGCCGGCGCGGCGTCCGGTGCCCACCGCGCTGCACCGCCGGCGGCGGGTCTTCCTTGCCCTGGTCCTGCTCAACGTCGTGGAACTGCTCGGCGTACTGCTGGTCGGGCCTGGCTTCTGGATCGGGTTCTCGGTCAGCTTCACCGTCCTGCTCGCCGATCTCGGCTACCTGCGCCGGCGCGCTGTCGTCGCCACCCGTTGGCGGCGACGTGACCGCCGCCGCCAGGCCTGGGTCGCCGTCCAGCAAGCCGCGGTCCGCCGGGAACACGCTCGCCGGGCCGCCGAACGGCAGGCGGCCGCCCGCCGCGCCGCCGCCATCCGTGAGCAGGCCCGCCGGGTCGCCGCCCGTGATACGTCCGACTACGTGGAGCGCTACACCACCCGCCCCGCCGTCCCATAGCCGCCCCCGCCCCCGCCTCCGCCCCCGCCTCCGATACTGTTGATCTAGGGCGTAAGCACGTGATTTGATCACTAATCATGTGCCTACGCCCTAGGTCAACAGGTTGAGTGGACGCTTGCATCGGCTTCCGGGCGACGCAGTGCGCCGGCCGGGAACGGGGACCTGCCGCTTGCCGGGAACGGGGACCTGCGGCTACGGGCGACGCCGCATCTTGTTCGCGTGCCCAGCGGCCGACCTGTTAGCGTTGACGACGTTCCGGGGGCTGTAGCGCAGCCTGGTAGCGCACCTCGTTCGCATCGAGGGGGTCAGGGGTTCGAATCCCCTCAGCTCCACCCCGTCTCCGCAGGTAAGAGCCGTGACCGACGTGCAGCCGGTCAAGGCTCTTGATCATTTGTCCGTCATTCGCCCGCGAGACCGGACGGCACAAGGACCCACCGGACGTCACCGCGGACAACTGCCCGGGCGCAGTCTCGCGGGCGGAGAGGCGGCGTTGAACTCGCGCGGCCAACGCCAGTTGATCAATGATTGGCGACTGGGACTGGAGCCGGTATGCGCCCGCTGTGCCAGGGCCTGGAGATCTGCTACCTGCTCGCTGGGCAGGGTGGCTCACCTAGCCATGTCCGCCGAGGAGCGCCAGAAGGGTGTTCGTCGGAACAAGGTAGCGACGAAGGATGGCAACCGGGAACTCTCCGTTCTTGGCTAGTTCGTATGCCTTGCTGCGTCCGATGCCGAGGATGGCACCGGCGGTGGCGACGTCGGTCGTCATGCCCAGCTGGCGGACGATCTCTGGTGTCCAGACCCGCGGGGTCGCTCCTTTCGGGGTGCTCATGGCGGTCTCCCCACCTGATGGGTGGTCTCGGTGGGCACCGGCCGCTGGTTGAACTGGGTCGGGCGGCGGCGTCTGATCGGATCGTTGCTCCTCGGGGCCATCATCGATGTGGGTCGCGCAATCGGTGCACCATGCGCGCACCGCGGAGCCGTTCACACCCCGTGCAGCGGCATACCCGAGCGGATTCTGAGTCAATGGTTTGAGGACGGTGAGCGAATGGCCTTGATGTCCGATCGATGGATTGCGACCCTTTCGGGTCACACCGATATCGTTCGTTGCGCTGCCTGGTCGCCCGACGGGAATGTGCTGGCGACCGCCGCCGACGACGACACCGTTCGGTTCTGGACGCCGCACGAGGGCGGTCGTCACAGGGTCTTCGACCGTGGCTCGGTCGGGGCGGACTCGATCGCATTCTCCCCTGATTGCCGATTGCCGCTACCTTGCCATCGCAAGAGCGTTCTCCGTGGAGATCAAGGTTGTCGCGACAGCTGAGGTCGTTACGACTATCGCCCGCGATCACGGCGTACACTGCGTGGCTTGGTCTCCTGATGGCCGATACTTGGCGGTTGGGTGTTCCGACAGCCTGCTGTGCCTTTGGGATGCCGATGCATGGACCGAATCTCGCGTCCTGAGTGGACACGCCGATCTGGTGATAAATGCAGCCTGGTCGTCGGATGCCACTCGACTGGCGAGCGTTGGCAACTACGACCGGACATTGGTGATCTGGGACGTTCGGACAGGCCGTGCGCTCGCGCAGCTCACCGGGGCACACCGAGTGGGTGGTGTCGGTTTCCTGGTCATGCGAGGACGAGTACATCGCGACTGCCAGCTTCGACGGAACGGCTCGTGTCTGGGACGCAGCGACCTGGGCCTGTGCGAGGATCCTCAAACATAAGACGGGAGTCAATGTAGTCGCGTGGTCACCGCTCGGCCGCAATCTGGCAACCGACGGCGACCACAACGCAATCGCTATCTGGGACACCGGAACGGGCACAGTCCGGGAGGAGATCAGGGGCCACAGCGGCCATGTTTTCGCGCTGGCTTGGCGACCCGATGGCCAGCAGCTCGTTAGCGCCGGCGCTGACCACACGATCATGCTGTGGAATAGCACCGATCTGTCCACGGTGGATGATGAAGCTGCCGGTCCCTCGGCCAGTGACCACGGACATGTCTTCATCAGCTACAGCCGAGCCGATCGTAGCTACGTCGACGCACTCGCCGCGTTCCTCGGCCGCAATGGCGTAGCCGTCTGGTACGACCACGAGATCGAGACAGGCGAGCTGTTCGCTCCCGTCATCCAGGATGCGATAGATCGTTCCCGCGCTTTGCTAGTCGTCCTGACCCCTCACGCAGCGGCCTCGCGATGGGTTCGACACGAGATCAGCTATGCCGAACACCGGCGCAGGCCGATACTCCCGCTTCTGTTGGCGGAGTGTGAGCTGCCCACGGAGCTCGCGGGTCTCCATTACGAGGACGTCACAGCGCACACCATGCCAACATCACGGCCGATCAGCAGGTTGCAGGCCTTGACCACCCCCACATCGCCTCTCGATCAAGGGGAACAAGGCGGATAGGTGGGTCTGTCACGTTTTCGGGGCAAGTGATCTTACGGTTCCGCCACACCGTCCACAACGGACGATGGAGAACACGGCCACCCACAACCACACAAGCCTCGTTCCCGGCGCGACGACTCTACGCCCATCGGAGCCGGCGTCAAGGCCAAGCCCGCTACGCGGGTCGACCTCCGGTCGAACCTTGACCCCGACCCCTCACCGGCGTATGTCCGCACCGAGCCGGGAAATGAGGAGGAACCGGTCACATCAGTACGGCGACCGGGGTTGACACGGCTCCTTCAGGGATGACTACCTCTGCAGACGCTGAGCCGATCCTGACGCGTTTCAACGGTTGACTATAGTCAAATAATTCCTTTGGTCAATGATCGGCTCGGCCCTCACAGCTGGCGCACGGCCGTCGCGGCTAGCGCAGCTGGTGCCCGGCCCTCGTGTTACCCGGCCCTCGTGGCTGGCGCACGGCAGAACCGGCCGGCTCTTCGGACCGCTGGCGCACGGCAGACCCGCCGACGCCCGGCGCCCTTTCGGCCGGCGGTCCATCACCGCGCCCGCCGTGGTGGTCGGACAGCCGGAGATCCCCGACGCTGCCGGTACGGCGATCATCGGGTACGACTGCGGCAATCCGCACGCGGTGCCGCCCATGCGACGGAGGCATTGCTGGCGCTGGTTGCCTTCGCGTTCGCGCAGGAAAGCGTCCCTCCTCTGGAAGCGGACCACCTGATGCCCGCGTGAGCTTGTTTGCGTTACTTCGAGTTGTTCTGGACGAGCTTGCGGACGTCGGTCTGAACGAGGCGGCTCGGTTGGCCGCCTACGTGGGGTGGTCGCGTTCGCTACGCCTATTGCCATCGCGGTCGCGACAAGAGAAACGGATACTGTTGTGACGACCCACGGGCCGCTAACCTGTTGACCCATCCCTACGGATCGACCGTGAAGTAGGTGTTGCGATGGTTCGCGCCCGGGCATGGATTGCCACCGTCATGGCGCTGACAGGTGTCGGCCTCTTGAGTGTGACGCTGTTTGTCAGGGACTGGATCGAGCAGACCTTCTCGGTGGCGCCCGACGCCGGCAGTGGTGAGGCTGAGCTGCTGGTCGCCGGTGCGATGCTCGCGGTGAGCGCAGTGCTGACCGGCTGGGCCGCACTCGAGTGGCGCGCCCGGGGTCGCACCGCCGGCAGCCGCAGCCCGCCCAGGTCGGCCACGGTGACGTCGCAGCCTGCCGTACTGATCCGCATCCCGGTGGACCATGCCCGCGGCATGTTGCGCGAGGTCGCCCGTGACGCCGCTGGTGTCGCAGCGCGCGAGGAGCAGGTGGTCTGGACGTCGCCCGCGGCTGAGCTCCTGGTCCGGCTCGGCGCTGTCGACCTGTCCTGCGAGCCGGGACTTGCGACGGTCACCGTTGCCGTCGCCTGCGACCAGGTGCCGGGCGAGGTGCTCGTCCACGTTCCGTTCGGCGTTGGCCGGCCCGGTGAGCTGACGGGGCTGGTGATGTCCACCCTGGACTGGCCGGCAGGACCTGCCGTTGTGGTGGACGCCTGGGCACCGTCGCTGACCGCGTACGCCTGGGATTGCCTGCTCCGGGTAGCAGTGCGGGCGTCCGCACGGGCCGGTGTGGACGAGGTTGGCCAGCCGCTCGTGCCGGCCAGCGTCGGCGCGGAGGACGGCGCCCTGCTGGTGCTGCCGATGGCCCGGACGCCGACCGCACTCATCCCATCCACGCGGGCCGAGCGACATACGGCAGGGACGTCGGTCGTTGTACCACCTGCGGGCCGGGCGCAGCGGTGACCGTTGACAGGCAGAGCCTAGGTGCCTTCGGTGCGCTTGCCACCGCGATCGGCCTGCTCGACTCCACCGGGCAGGCGAACCAGGCCTGGTTCGGCGATCCGGTTGGGGCGGCCGGCGGTTCTGGCAACCAGCATGGCCTACGTCATCTGCTGGCCGACGACGGCCAGCGGACCGCACTGGTCGGCTTCGTCGACGAGATCCTCGGCCCACCCGCTGCGGCCAACCGGGACGGCCAGACGTGGGTTCCGCTATTCACCCAGGACGATCCCAGCCTGACCATCTCTGCGGTGGTCGCTGAGGACGCCGGGATCGTGCGGCTCGGGATCGGGCTGGAGCACGCCTCCGGGTCCGCCCTGCCCAGGGTGGCATGCCGCTTGCATGTCCCCCTCTTCCAGTTCGTCCGCCGCGGCGGCTCGGGCGTCCGGCCCAGCGGGGGTGGACTGCCCGACTGGCTGGTGCTGGGCCGACCGGAGGGGCGCGTCGGAGTCAGCGTCGATGTGATCTTCACCGACGTGACCCCGACCCCGGGAACGGCCTCGCTCGGCGGCATCGGCCTCAGTGTTGCGATCCCGACCGCCTCAGGCGCCGGCCTGGACATCGAGCTCGCGCTGCGCGACCTGCAGCTGCCCGGCGCGCGAGCGCCCCGTACCTTCGCGCTGAGCGCCGCGAACCTCAGCGACGCCGACGACCTGAGCGGGCTCGGCCGCGATGTCTTCGACCTGCTCATCGGAGTGATCCGGGAACAGGCCAACGCCATCGATGCCGGCAACCCGGCGCTGCGCCCGTTCGCCGCGCTCACCGGAGTACTTGGCCTACGCGACGTGCCCGGTCTTCCTCCGCTGCCGTTCGCCGACCTGACCACCCGGGGCATTGCCGCCATCGTCGGCTGGGCCGAGGCAGTGCTGACCGACAACGCTGCCCGCGACGCGTGGCTGGGCCAACTGGCCACGCTGGTCGATGGCACAGTCGACACCGCCGCCGATGCCGTGGCCTGGACCGCTGGGCCGGTCCGGGTCGCGGTCGGGCTACGGGTGAGTCCCGGCGCCGGCGGGCACCCGGTGCTCGTACCGACGGTCGAGGTGGCGCTCGCGACCCGCGAGGGCGCGTGGGCTCGGCTGGCGGCCGACCTGTTGCGCGCTGACACCGGCACGGGGACGGTCGTCGCGCTGCCCTGTGCGCGGCTGGAGGGGGTCTTCGGCGCGGACGCCGGCGGTGGCCGCCTGCTTGCCGGGGGTGGTGACACACCCTCCATCGGTAGCCTCCACACTGGACTGTCGATCGACGGCACCGGCCGGCCGGGCTTCTTGCTGACCCTGCACGACGTGGGCGTGCTGGGCCGCAACCACCCGCTACTCGACGTGTCGACGCCCTCGGCGGCGCTGGACGCGGCCAGCGAGGTGCTCGAGGACGCGCTGATCGCCGCGATTGCCCAGCTCGGCCCGCCCGGCGTGCTGCTCAACCGGCTCCTCGGGCTGGACCCCCCGACCGGCGTGGACCGCATCAGTGTGCCGGCCCTGCTGGCCGACCCGCTCGCCGAACTGACCCGGTACTGGCGTGACCTGACCGGGTCCGCGGCCGCCGGCGCCGACGTGCTCGGCCGCTTGCGCGCGCTCATGGTGGGCGGCGTACCGGCCCCAGTGGCCGGTGCGGGCACGCCGGCGCTGCCATGGCGGCTTCCACTGGCGGCGAACTCCGGCAGCGGCCCGGCCGTCGTAGATATTGAACTTCGACTATGGCGTGAAGGGCCGGTGCTGATCGCCGACCTGGCCGGCACGGTGGGCACCCCGGTGCTGGACAACCTTCAGGTGCGTGCCCTGCTCGCCATCACCGTGCTGCGGCTCGACCTGGCTCAGCCGACCGCAACGTTCGGCGCGCAGGTACGTGGGCGGCTCAGCGTCAGCGGGGTGGACGGTACCACTGCGACCCTGGCACTGGGTCCGCTCGTCCTGGCGGCCCAGGACCTGGGCGTTGAGTGTGGATGGTCGCCCGCCCAGGGCCTGAGGGTCGGGCTGGTCGCCACAGGACTCACCGCGGCCGCGCCCGACCTGGGCGTCCAGAGCGCGACGGTGGCCCTGCCAACCTGGGACGAGACGGGCGGACTGCGGCTGCCCGACGCCGACTGGACCGTGCTCGAGCGCATCCTCTCGGTGTTGCTGGGCGAGCTGCGCGCCCCCGCCGTCAGCGCCCTGCTCGACCTGGCGGGTTGGCGTGGCCAGGGACCACATCTGGCGCTGGCCGGCCTGCTCGGCGCCGATCCCCTGACGGCATTGAACAGCTGGCTGGCCGACCTGGTCTTCGACGCCGACCGGGTGCGTATGCTCCTCGGCCCGGTCGCGACGGTGCTCAGCGGCTGGACCCGCACCGCGCCGCGCGGCCTGGGTACGACGGAACGCCCACTGCGCTGCCCCGTCGGCGAGGACATCGGCGCGCCCGGTCTGACCGTGTGGCTGGAACCCGAACCGGTGCCTCGCCTGGCGGCTTTGCGGCTGGGACCGATCGCCGGGCCCGAGCCGCCCGAGCCCGGCGACATCGCGGGCACGCTGGCCGAGGCCGCTACCCAGCTGCCCGACATCGCCGACCTGCTCGTGGCGCGAGATTCGCTGGAGGTCGGGCTGGCACAGCTGTGCCAGCAGTGGACGGGCACCGACGGCGTCGTGGGTGCGCCGGCTTCGCCGCCGGCCGGCGTGGTGGTGTTGGAGCTGGAAGGCCGTACGTACGATGAGCTCGTCGCCCTGGGCAGCGCCGGGCTGCTGGTCGACGAGGTCCTGACCGGGCCGCCCGCCGCGACCATCCACATCGGATGCGAGCCGAGCTGGGTCACGGACCGCGAGGACGGCACCTTCTTCGACCTGTCGGCTGCCGGCGCCACCGACGCGCCCGCGCCGCCGGCGAGCCTGCCCGGGAGCACTCCGGGCACGTGGTTTGTGCGGTTGCCGACCCCGGCGGCGGCGGCCGCTGCGCGTCCAGATCGGGGCGGCGTCGGTGAGCAGGCGGCCCGGTTGGCGGGGTTGCTTGCCGGCCGGACCGCACCGGTGGTCCTGGTCGGGTACGGCGCCGCGGGCGCGGCGACTGTGCGTGCAGCAGGCAGCATCGGCGCGGTCAGCGATGTCGTCACCGTCGGCACGCCCTGGTCGGCCGATCCTCTCCCCGCGCCGAGCGACGTCGCCGCGGACGCGCTGGCCCTACTGCGCCGGCTGAACCCACCTGGCGAGCCGTTGCCCGACACGATCCTCGCGTTGCATGCCAACCCGTGCCAGCGAGCCGAACTGGTGCTGGGGCGGACCGCCGCCGACCTGCCGTCGGCTGGCGCCGAGTCCCGCCGGGAAGGGCTGGGGCTGCACGCGGTGTTCGGCCACCTCGACGAGGAAACGCTCTTGCTGGGCCTGGGCCAGGCGGTGGCGGCGGGCATCCAGACCCGGCTGACTGATGGGCCGCCAGGCGACTCCGGCCGGCCGGCGGATCCGCTGACCGCCATCAATGCTGCGCTCGACGCGCCGATGGCCCGGCTCGACCTGGGCGGGCTGCTCGTGGCCATCGATACCACCCTGCGGCTGTGCCGGCTGGAGCAGGGCAGCGGGCGACTCACCGTCGACACCACCCGGTCGACCGTGGTCGAGGTACGCATCGGCGTGCGCGACGGCTGGCTCGTCGGCGGGCCGGGTGACGCGGGCGAGGCGCACCTACGCTGGCTGTTTGCGCGGGTGGAGGTGAGTCCGGACGGCCCGGGCAGCACGCTGCTGGTGCTGCACGAGGCGGGAGCGCTGGGCATCGACCGCGAGCGCTGGGAGATCCGCGCAAACGCCGCCGAACTCTCCACCGCGCACACCACCACCATGGTGCCCGAGGCACGGATCCTGCTCGCGGCCGTTGCGGCCCGCCTGCGGGCCGCGTCGTCCACCATGGTAACTCTGTTGGACCTGCTCGGGCTCAGCCGCGACGGGGGCCTGGATCCCGATGGCACCGACCTGCTGCTTCACCAGCCGGCGCCGATGCTCCGCGGTCGGGTCGCCGCCGACCCGGTCGCATTCGCAGCTGCGGTGCGCGCCGTCATCGCTGGCGGTGGTCTCGCTCCGGACGTCGCCGCCACAGGTTCGCTGGTGCGCTGGCGCCTGGACTCGGCACCGGGTCCGGACCCGGCGGTCGCGACGCCCGATCCGGTCGACGTGACCGTCGGGATCGACGTCGCCAGCGGCACCTGGCAGGCGATGCTGAGTGTCGACGTTGCTGGGTTACCCGCGGTCGCACTGCAACTGTCCACATCGGAGCCCGACTCCGCTTCGGTCAGCCTCGCGATCGGCACCCTGGACCCGCACGCGGGCGGGCTACGCCTGGCGGCCATGACCGGCCCGGCCCGGGTGGCAGTGCAGTGGCAGCCGCAGGGCAGCGCGGTCCGGGAGGTCGCGCTCCTTCCCGAGCCGGACGGGCCGGGCCTGACCGACCTGGTCACGATTGTGCTGCCCGCGATGATCGCCCAGGCGCTGGCCACCGCGCTGCGGGCCCTGGCGTCGCCGGATGGTCGCTCGATCCTCGACGCTGCATTGGACGCGGTCGGCCTGCTCGGGCCGCCCGACCATTTCGGGTCGCGCTCGGTCGTTGTGCCGCTTGGCCTACTCACCGAGCCGGGTGGGTGGCTACGCAATGCCACCCAGGCACTGCGCGACAACACCGCCGCCGGCGTGGTCGCACTGTTGCGCCCGCTCGGGGCCGTCCTCGCACCCGGCCAGGACACCACCTCCAGCTGGCCACTGGCCCCGGGCGTGAGCGTTGTGTACCGGGTGGAGAGTACCAACCGTTTGCGCCTGGCCATCGACGTCGAGTTAACCTCCACAGTGGACACCGCAATCGTCGTGACACGTCTCGGCGGCGGCCTGGTGATGGCGGCGGATGCGCCGCCGCGGCCCTTCCTGCAGGCATCGCTCGACCTCGGCGGGCGGGGGCTGCTGCTCGCGGTCGACTCGGGCGTCGACCCTCCCGTTGCCCTGAGCCTGGTCCGCCCGGCTCCGGCCCCACCACTGGTGCTCTACCCGGGCGGGCCCGGGCTTGGCGAGATCCTCAGTGACGTCGCGCAGGCGCTTGTGCCGCTCGTGCTCAACGCGGTGGCCAGCCACGGCTCGGATGACTCGGCATCGCTGGTCCACGACGTCGGCCGAATGGTCTATGACCTCGGCCTCGCGATGGATCTGATGGAGTCCGGTAGCTTCAGCGGTGCCCGGGTGGCCGCCTTCGCCGCTGATCCGGCCGCGGCGCTGTTGGCCAGGCTGCCGTACCTGCTCACCACGGCGGTGGCGACGGTTGCGCGAGCGCTGGACCGTGACGCCGCCATGGTCGGCGTCACCACCATGCCCTCGTCGGTCGCTCTCGGTTTCGGCCGGACCAGACCGGCCGGCCGGCCGGTCTCGGTCGTGCTCGACACTGGTGGGCCCGCGCCGGCGGTGGGGCTGCGGCTGGACGTCACAGTGCCCGGCCTCGACCGGCTACGCGCCGACCTGCGCGCCTCCGCCGCCGGCGTCGACGTGTCCTTGGGCCTCGGTCCGGTGTCCCTGGAGGTCGGTGCAGTGCGGCTGCGCCCGTTGCTGGTGCTGCGGGCGGGCAGCGCAGCGGAGAGCCGGATGGTCGGTGTCGGGCTGGCCCTCGACGACGTCGCGACCCGATCGGTGCAGGTCCGGTGGACGCTGGACGCCGACCCACCGGGACTCTTCGCTGTCCACAGTGGACCAAGCGGGGACACGCTCGGCACCGCGGACCAGGCCGGTCAGTGGCTGGCCGGCATCGGCCTGAGCATCGCTGGCGGCCTGGCCATGGACCGGCTTCGCCCTGTGCTCGGCCCGACCACGGTCGCCAGCCTGTCGGGCGTGGTGCTCACCGAGGACGGGTCCACGGTGGACCCGGGCGTGGCGCTGGACCTCTTCGAGCCCGACGCGGTCGACCGGCTGGCCGGCCGGCTCCGGCGACTGCTGTGGAACGCCGCCGGTTCCGGCGTATCGGTCACCCTCGGCGGGGTGGTCACCATCGGGCTGGCCAGGTTCCGTTCGGCGGAGACCGATCCGTGGGCGCTGGGCGTCAACCTGTCCGTGACGCCCGGCGCGCGATTCCCGCTGGCGCAGGGCGACGTGCGGGTCGATCTCGAGGTAGATGCGTCGTGGGTGCACCCGACGCTGCCGCCGGGACTGTCGGTGCTGGTGCTCTCTGGCCGGACGCCCGCAACGCTGACGATCGTGCCAGCCGTGGCGGTCGTCGGAATCGGGGTGCGCTTCAGCAAGTCGGGGGGTCCGCTGCTGTCGCTGGGCGGTCTGAGCCTGGACAGCATCGCCGTGCATGTCTATGGCGAGGCCGGCGTGTCCGGCGTCGGCGGTGGAGTGAACCTCGAACTCGCCGGGTTCGCGGTCTCACCCGGCGGCGCCGGAGGCGACAACGCTATCGCCAACGGCATCATGAACGACGCCGGCCAGTCGGCACCGTCCAGCCGCCCGAGCTTCTCGCCCGCGCTGGCCATCCAAAAACATCCGGGTGCCGACCTCTCCGTCTCGCTGCGCGCGGGCCCGCCACCGGGACCGTGGTGGCTCGTGGTCCAGCGCCAGCTCGGTCCGCTCTATCTGGAACGGATCGGCATCGACACCGCCGAGACCGCCGGCACGGTCAGCCGGGTCGCCCTGTACTTCGATGGGCGGGTGTCGCTGTTCGGGTTCACCGCCGCCGTGGATCAGCTTTCCATCGGCTGGGACGCTGGCCGTGGCGACGTGCTCGACATCGGTAGCTGGGCCGTGGACCTGCAGGGCCTGGCCATCTCCGCCGACCTCTCCGGCGCCTCCCTCGCCGGCGGCCTGCTCAAGACCACCGACGCGGGCGTCATCTCCTACGTCGGGATGCTGGTCGGCCGGTTCGGCACCTATGGCCTGTCCGTGTTCGGCGGGTACAGCCAGGACGCGAACGGTGACCCGTCGTTCTTCGTCTTCGGCTCGCTCAACGGGCCCATCGGTGGCCCGCCAGCCTTCTTCGTCACCGGCGTCGGTGGCGGCCTGGGTATCAACCGCGGCCTGAACCTGCCCGCGGATCCGGCCTCGGTCGGCGACTTTGTCTTCGTCAGAGGACTCGACCCGAGCGCGCCGCCGATAACCGATCCGATGGACTACCTGCGCCAACTGGGCCAAGAGTTCCCAGTCCAGCACGCGACGTTCTGGTTCGCGGCCGGTATCAGCTTCAACAGCTTCACGCTGGTCGACGGGGTCGCCGTCCTGGCGGTCTCTTTCGGCGACGGCCTGGATATCTCGATCCTCGGCCTGGCCCGCATGGCACTGCCCCGCCCCGGCGCCGAGTTGGTGAACATCGAGCTCGCGCTGCTCGCCCGGTTCTCCACCCGGGAGGGCGTCTTCATGATCCAGGCCCAACTCACCGACAACTCATGGCTGCTCTACCGCGACGTGCGGATCACCGGCGGTTTTGCGTTCGCGGTGTGGTGGAAGGGTCCGCTGGCCGGGCAGTTCGTGCTCTCCATCGGCGGCTACCATCCCGACTTCCATCGCGACGGTTACCCCGAGGTGCCCCGGCTGGGCCTCGTCTGGCAGGTCAGCGATGCGATCGTCATCAAGGGCGGCGCGTACTTCGCGCTCACCTCCGAGGCGCTCATGGCCGGGGTCGACGTCGAGATCAGTGTGGACTTCGGCTTCGTCTGGGCGCGCATTGCGTTCGGCGCGCACGGCATCGTCTACTTCGATCCGTTCTTTTTCGAGGTCTACGCCTACGCGCGAATCTCCGCCGGGGTCAAGCTCGATGTGGGCCTGTTCACGATCAGCCTCAGCCTCAGCCTCGCCGCGGAGATCCGCGTGTGGGGTCCGGACTTCGCGGGCGAGGCGGCGCTGGAGGTCGGTCCGGTCTCGCTCTCGGTCGCCTTCGGCGGCCCGGCCGAGCGTCGATCCCCACCTCTGCCCTGGGTCGATTTCGTCACCAAGTACCTCGAGGCGGCAAGCTCGGGGACCGCCAGGGCACTGTCTTCGATAGCTGGTCGGGGCGCGCTGCCACCGGCCACCGGGGGCGACCGCGCGGCGCCCACCGCGAACGGGACCGCCGACCGCCCGTTCGAGGTGTTCGCCGAGTTCGAGCTGACCGTTGTCAGCACGGTGCCGATGTCCGCGGTGGCGCTCCCCGGGGGCGATCTCACGCTGCCGGTGGTGCGCTCGGACGGGCTGCCGACCGGCCTCGGGATCAAGCCGATGCAGGTAGGCCTCAGCGCCTCGCTACTGCGGCTGCGGCTGCAACGCCGGGCCGTCAAGGGGGGCTGGGTCCGTGGGGACGACCCGGCCGACCTGGCCCTTCTCACCGCAAACCTCCGGCCGGCGGACGGGTCCCCACCGAAGCCGACCGGGACCCGGGTCGAGACGGAGGGCTTCCCCATCGGTGCGTGGGGGGCGCCCGAGCCGGCGGGACTGCCCGCGGCTCCACTGCCGACCGGCGACGTGGTCTACGCCGGCAGCCGGTTGCGGCTCGTGGCGGAGGCGCGCCTGGATTTCGCCGGGCCCACGATCGACTACTACCAGGTCGTGGCGGACCGGCGCCCGCTACCGCTGCAGGCCAACGGGACCGCGCGGGCCGACATCGTCGGCGCGGCCGCGGGGGTGGCACTGCCCGAAGTGGACAGTGCCGAGGTGGCGTTCGCGGCCGCCGAGGCACTGCTGTTCCCGGACGGGACCACGCGCAGCCCGCTGGGCCGGGTGACCTACCGCCGCGACGCCGCCGCCCCGCCGCTGTTCGGGACTCTTGCCGACGGCATGCGCCCGGACAACCCCCCACCGGCGCCACCAGCGGCCGCGACCGCCCCCGCCTTGGCACCGCTCCTGCGTGACCTGCGCGGTCCGACCGTGGTAGCCCTGCTGCCAGCCGGCAGTGTGCTCGCCACCCGACCCGCACGCACGACCGTCGCCGATGGACGGATCCGGCGAGTGAGCGCGCCATCGGTCACCCTCGTCCAATCGCACCTGGTCGGCCTGCCGATCAGCCTGGTTACCGCCGCTTTGCCGGCGGTGGCGCACGGCGACCTGATTGTCGCGGCGGTGCCCCGCACCGTCGTACCGGGCGCGGCCCGGTCGGTGGTGCGGGCCGGGCAGGGCGCGGTGCCGGGCGCCACTCCCCGGTCACTCGGCGCGGGCGACGTGCTGGTACTGGCGCTGCCCGACGCCACCGTCGACGTCGGTGTAATCCGGCCGGCATTGACAGTGGACGGGTCCGCGCGGGTGGTGCTCGTCCGGGGCGCCGGCGTGGTCGTCCACGATGGACCGGCCCATGGCGGCCTGCAGATCCCGCGCGGGACCAGCCTGGTCTGGGTGCAGGCAGGCGCGGCGAGGGTTCGACTGGCTGGCTGGCACGCGACCTCCCGGGTCAGCGCCGTCGGCTCGTCGGTCGCCGTGGCGCCCGGGTGCGTGTTGACTACGCATGGTCGGGCTCCGGCCGCCGGGGCCGGATGGGTGAGTGCCGGCGACCTGCTGCGCGGCGCTGACGCCGTGTCCACCAGGTTCGCCGTGCCGGTGCAGGCCATCGCCGTCGTGGTCGAGGCCCCGCAGCCGTCCTCGCTCGCCGGCATCGGGGTGGTGTGCACCGGCGGGCATCTCGCCCTCGACCGGCGTGGTCGGCCACTGCCGCCCCGCGTGCTGGTCAACGGCGCATCGGCGGTGCTGGTCTACGCCGTCGTGCCCGACCCGGGCGCGGGGGTGGTGGTCAGCGTGCGCGCGGACGGCCCGGGCTGGCGGCTTGCCGGCGTGCTCGGGTCCACCTCAGACGCGGCCGCACTGGCGGCCGCGACCGCCCGCGACGGGGTGGTCAGTCCGGTTCGCCAGCTGACCGTCGAGCCTGGCCCGGGGTGCCTGCTGTCGTGGACCGCTCCCCCCGCGCCGGCTCAGCCCGGTCCGGTGGCCAAGAACCGCAAGCGGAGGTGGTGGCACCGTGGTGGGTGACGGGCACTTCCGGCTCTACGGACGGGTAATGCCGCCGCTTCAGGCGGGCGAGTATCTGCTGACCGCGGACCTGGACCTGACCGCGGACGGGCCGACGGCCGACCCGCCACGGATAGCGTCGCTGCCGACGCATCTCACGGTGCGCTCGCCACGCTTCGCCCTGCCACCTGACCAGGTCCTGTCCACCTACCCACCTGCCATGGGCGTAGGGTCGTACGGCTCGCGCCTGCCCCAAGTCGTATTCCGGCGACGTACGCTGCCGTGGGAACGGCACGTGCAGTCCACGGTGCCTCGCGAGACTCCATGGCTCGCCCTCGTCGTGGTCACCGAGGGCGAGGCGGAGCTTGCGCTCAATCAGCCCGTGGCGCAGTGCGTCACGCCGGGCGTCGCTCTCAGCGGCCCCGCCGACGCGGAGACCGGGAACTGCCTGCGGATCCGCAAGTCCACAGCGGACCGGGTCTTCCCCACCCAGGCCGACGTGCCGCTGCTCGCGCACGCTCGGGAGGTGGACATCGACGACACGGAGCTGATGATGGGCGACGACGACGGCTTCCTCGCCGTGGTTATCGCCAACCGGCTGCCGCTGCCCGGCGTCGGACCAGACGGCAGCGAGGTGCCGGTGAAGTACGTTGCCTGCCTGGTGAACCTCGAGGGCCAGTTCACCCGCCTGCCGGCGCCGCCGGACTCGCCCATTTGGGCTACTCGCCGGTTGTGGCGAGACATGATCATGCTCACCGACCCCCCGCCGGATTCGGCCAAGAGCCCGATCGCGGGCCGCATTGAGCGGCTATCGAGCGGCCTGACCAGCGGACCTCCGGGCCTCGCGCCCAAGCTGGTCTCCTCGGGCGCCGCGGCCGTGACGAGGTCCGATGGCCGGGCCACGGCTCCGGTCGCCCGGGCCGATGTCGACCTCGAGATGGCGGGTGACCTCACCGCCCGCGTCCAACCGGGCTTCATCGCCGGACCGGCCATCGAGCATGATCCTGTTCTGACCTTCCCGGTCCTTCTGCACTGGAGCTTCACCTCGGCGGGCGACGTGACCTTCATGTCACTCATGCAGAACCTGAGCTCGACGCTGCTGGGCAGCGCACCCGACCCCGAACCTGCCGCTGCTCCGGGCGGTCGCGACCCGGTCGAGATCACCGAGACCGCCCACGTCGGGCTGATCCACCGAACCCGCCGGGGCGAGCCGCTGCGCGCCTGGTACCGCGGCCCGTTCGTGGCGCACCCGATGGAGGAGGATCCCCGGCTGGAGCTGGCACACGCGGCCGACCAGATCCGCATCGTGGTACCCGACGGGGGGGAGGACATATCGCTGGCTGCCGCGTTCGAGATCGGTCGGCTGCTGGCGCTGGCGCAGCCGTCGATCATCGCAGCCATGCTGCGCTGGCGACAGGAGGGCTATCGGGCGGGACGCTCCGGCGCGATCTGGAGCGATCTCGAGTCCGTCGTCCGGAGCGTGCTCGGCTTGTCCGCCGTGGACCCAGGTGTGCTGCGCGACCCGCGCCTGGGTGTCCTGCTGGGGCGCGGCCTGGCCGGCACCGTGGCCCTGGCGCCGGAGCGCCTGCTCGGTATCCCGGTGCCCGTCGTGGCCCCCGGCCGGCCGCTCGAGGTGGCCGGGGACGCCGCTCATGTGATGGCTCGGGGCTTCGGTCTGGACGCGCACAGTCTGGCCGCCCCCGGCGGCGTCCTGCTCGACGAGCTGCGCGCCACGCCGGTGGCCCACGGGATCGTCGCGACCGACCCGGTCACCTCCGGCGAGCACGCGGCGCTGAGCACCATCCTGGGCAGCGCGCTGGCCGAACACCTACAGCTGCTCGGGTCGTCGATGGCGCAGCTGCCACTGGACTCGCTCGAACCGGGCGACATCGGAGGTGCGCTGTGAGGGTCGAGGCACGACTGCTGTTCCAACACCTACCGCTCGCGCTCGCGCAGGCGCCGCCGCCGGTCTCGGTTACCGACGACGACGGGGCCGGCGCGATCCCCGCTGAGCTGCGCCAATGGCTGGTCCGTCTGCGGCTGCTCGACGGCGTGCCGTTCGCCTATCTGGTCGCCGACACCGACCTGCTGCCGCCGGAGTCGATTCGATGGTTCTATGTGGACAGACGCTGGACGGATGCCCTGGTGCAGGGCGCACTCGCGGTCGGGACGTTGAACAGTGACGACCGGACGCAGCTTGTCGCCACCTATCCGGCGGCGCGGGAAGAGCTGGATAGCGAGGAGCGCAACCTACGCCGCCGGGCGCACACGCCGAGGCTCACCGGGCCAGGCGGACCGATCAGCGGTTTCCTGCTGCGCTCGCAGGCCGTGTCGGGTTGGCCGGCGCTTCACGTGCGGGCATACAGTACCGAGCCAGGCTTCCCCGATACCGGGCGGGCGCCCGACGACGCACCGGGACAGCAACGGCTGCTACGCCTGGAACGGCTCGCGCCCGCCGTGCTGCTGTGCCTCTTCGACGGCATCCCCGCGGTCGTCCACATCGAGGAGCCACGACAGGGCGTGCAGTTCGGCTTCGACCTGGCCCACCACGGCGATGGCCGCAGCACCGCCACCTTCACGCCACGCAACGCGACGACCTTCCAAGACCTGGACGGCGACCCGGTCACAGTGCCGTTCCGCGCCGGCGGGGCGGGCGGCGTCATCGACATTCAGGCGCTACAACGCGACCTAGCCTCCCGGGCTGGTAGCGGGGCGGGGGACGGGCTGGACAGCGCCGAGTACGCGGTGCAGCTGATCCGCTTCCCGTACCGGCAGATCTTCGGCGAGGCGGTAGCCACACCGGTCACCGCCGTCTTCCGCCCGACCGTGCGTTACGGGCAGATCCTCGAGCAGCCGAAGATGATCGTCCATGGCTAAGCGACCACCGGTCCAGCGCGCGACCGGGACCGCACCGGACGCGCAGGTGCCCGCCAGTCAGACCGTGCTGGATCCGCGCTTCGCCGGCCTGGTCCGGGCCGGCGTCGACGCCGCGACGCTGCGCACCTGGGATCCGACGCTGCCGCGCTGGACCCGCCTGCTCGTGCCCATCGACGTGCAGGCGTTCGTGATGACGGCGACAGGCGGCGAGCCGGTCGTGTCGTTGACTGGTGCGGCGGACGACCCGCCCCCGTTCGCCGCGGGCACGGCGCTACCCGCAGGCGTGCACCTGCACTGGGCACTGCCCGACGCCCTGCTCTCGGCCCAACGAGCCAGTTCGGCGTCGGACTCGTTGGCTCTACCAGCGCTGCCGGACCGCTGGGTCGTCGTACGCGCGCTGCAGCCGGTCGGCGCCCGCCATGCCAGCGTCCGCGGGTGGGTCATCGACGCCGTGACTGGCTCAGTGACCACTTTAGACAGCTATGCCGGAACGGTGGCCCCGGGCACGCGGGCGCGCCTTGACCCGCTCGACGGGACCAGCGGCGGCTCGTTGCTGTGGACCGCTTCCTACGCGGCGAGCGCCGACCGGTTCGCACTGCATGACCCGTTGACCGACCTGCGCGGTGTCGACGGCGCGGTACCTGCCGGACGCTGGTCGGGCGACCAGGCGGTCTATACGGTGGCTGGTTGGTGGAGCGACTCCGGCGCGGACCCGCTCAACCGCGCTCACGGGCCGGCCGCCCTTGATGCCCGGCTTGCCGAGCTGGGCTGGTTCGACGGCGAGGACAGCTCGCCGCCACCACCTCCACCGCCGGTGTTGCCGTCGCCGCAGACTCCGAAGCTGACCGCGCAGGAGCGGTTGCGGAACGCGGAGATCATGCTGGGCGGCAACGTCCCGAGTTTGGCTGGGCTGGCGGCCAAGGACGTGGTCTTTCTCGCCGACCGGACCTGCTACGCGACCTTGCTGCACGGCAGCGTGCTCGGGGTGCCGATCGGCGCCACGTTGCCCGCCGCCGACGATCGGCCGCGCGGCGAGGAGCTCGAGGTGTCCATCGGCCACGACCTGGACGACGTGGTCAGCGCGCTGGGCGCAAGCGTCCTCAGTCTCGATGGTTCGCAGCGCCG
The DNA here is from genome assembly GCA_963753485.1 of uncultured Actinomycetota bacterium. Taxonomy (GTDB): domain Bacteria; phylum Actinomycetota; class Actinomycetes; order Mycobacteriales; family Micromonosporaceae; genus CAWDLX01. Next base: position 111,459 of record CAVWCL010000007.1, read on the forward strand.
CTCGGCAGAGACCCTGCTGGCCGCGTTCACGGGTGGAGTCATCGAGCAGCTCGGATCGATCGATGGGCTGGAGGACCTCGCCGAGCGCGAGCACGCCGACACCTTCTGGCCTTTGCCCGGCCCTGCGCTGCCCCAAGCCCGGCCCGACCGGCTGCGGCCGCAGCAACCTGCCGGCCTAGGCCCGACCACGGTCGGACGCCGCGGCCGGTCCGCCCAGGTCGGTGCCACCCTCGGCTGGGCCGACGGGCGCGGCACCGGGGCGTCGCGCGCGCCGGCCCCGCCACCGTCTACAGCGGAGCCCCGCATCATCATCCGGCCCGCCCCCCGCTTCTTCCGGCCACAGGCGCCGCTGGTGGCGCTGCGCGGCGCCCGGCCCAACCATCGGCACCACGGCGACGGCCGCTACGAAGACAACGGCCGGCTGCGGTGCCGCTACCCGACCGAGTGTGTCGGCGCGATCGAGGGCGTGGTCAGCGGCACCACCCTGCTCGCATCGCTCGGCTCGGGGGCGGTCCCGCCGGAGGTGCTCACCGTTGTGCGGGAGGCTCTGCTGCTCAACCCGTACGGCCTGCACTGGCTCACTGCCGCGGCGACCACCGGTGCCGCGCCCTCCGCCGTGCAGGCCAGGTTGGAGGCCGAGATGGTCCGCCTCTACGGGGTGGACGGTCGCTACGATGACAGCAGCCACCTCGCCACCAGCGTGGCGTTACACGGTGGGCTCGCCTCGTTCGATGCCGTGTCGGCGGACACCGCCGTGTTGGACCGCCAGATCGCCGCCGAGTTGGCCAGGCACTCACTGGTCGCCGGTTCCCCGCCGAGCCCGGTCGGGTTCACCACCTGGCGCCAGCCCTGGGTACCGCTGTGGCTGGAGTGGCGCGTCCGCATCGATGGCACGGACACGGCGACCGGGTGGCGGCTGGACGGGTTGGACCTGCAGCCGACACCACCGGCCGGGGCGGCCGGGCACGCCGTGAGCGAGGTTATCGTCGGTCGCAGCGTCGTCGGGCAGGGCGTGGTCAAGGCGCTGCAGCAGTCCATCAGCCGCTGGCTGGACGCCGAGCGCAGCCGCGACGCGACACCCGGCACCGCGCTACCACCGGCCGACGCCGACGTGCTGGCACGCCTGGGCGACCTGCTCGGGCCGGCGAGCGGCGTGCCGGTGGGGCTCGATCTGGTCTCGGCGTCTCTCGACGGGATCCGCGAGCGGCTGCTCGGCATCGCCTACGTCGGGGTCGTTGCCCGCGCCGCCGGCGCACACCCGCGGGCCGCCGGTCCGGCGACACCGCTCTTCGGCGGGGTGCTGCGCATCGTGGCCCTACGGCTCGTCGATGCCTTCGGCCGCATCCTGGAGGTGCCGGCGCCGGTGGTGGCCGCCACGGTGTCGACCGCGGAGCTGACCGCCACCGCCCCGCTTGCGCCGGCTGGACACCCGGGAATGCTGATGCGACCCCGGATCCAGCATGCGGCCCGCTTCCTCCTGCGCCTCGTCGACCCCGCGGTCCCGGCGGCGACCGAGCCCGCCGAGGCGTTCGTGGACCAGATCGAACCGGCGCGCGCGGTCAGTCCCGTCGCTGGTTTCCTGCTTCCCGACCACATCGACGAGGAACTGGAGGCGTTCACCGCCGCTGGCGCCCCGATCGGCCAGCTCGGCCACGACGCGGTGAACGGCGCCGTCACCTGGGAACCCGCACCGGGACGGCCCGTGCCGCCAGACGCCTCCCCGGGCGAGGGCGTCGAGCCCGCCGCCCGGCTCGTGGCGGAGATCGCCGCCGGCGTGCGGGCTGCGGACGCGGTCTCGCGCGAGCTGGCCGCCCCGCCGGCGCGCAGCGCGCTGAGCGCGTTGCTGCGCGCGGTCGACACGACACTGTGGAGCGTCGACACGTTCGCCGCGGTCGGGTCGACCACCGTGGCCGGGCTGGTTGGTCGGCCGCTGGCGGTCGTCCGGGCACTGCTGCGGCTGGAGGCGCCCGACGACCTCGCCGAGGTCGACGTCAGCGACCCGGGTGGGGCCGAGGCCCGGAGGTTGGCATTCGCCGCCCTGGCCGAGCAGCGCTTCGCCGTGCGGCTAGGCACCCTCAACCGCGCCGACGACGCCCTGCTCGGGTTCTATGTGGACGATGACTACGCCCACCTGCGCCTGGTCGACCGCGTCGTGGCCGATCTGGCCATCGAGAGCGGGCAACACCGTGGGCACCTCGACCGGCTCGGAGCGGTCGACGTACCGCCCGTCGTCCCCCTGGAACATCCCTATCTCGTCCCGGACCCGACGATCTGGGTGCGGCCCGGGCAGACGGTGTGGCTCACCCTGCTCATGCTTCCGGCGGGGCGCGTGCACCTCACCTCAGGCATCCTGCCGCGCAAGCAGATCGCGCTGGCCGACGACTGGGTCACGCCGGGGCTACGCCGGCTCGTGCCCTCTGTCCGGGTCGGGCCAGTGCTCGTGGACCCGGCCGAGATCCGGCTGCCGCTGGTACGCCTGCTCGGCGACAAGCAGACATTTACCCGGCGCACGGGACTGCTCACCTGGCGCGATGACGCGATTCTGGCCGCGACCCAGACCGCCTACCTGCCGCGCCTGCCGCACGAGGCGCAGGAGGGCTGGGTGCGGGTCGTCCCCGACGAGTCGGAGGGCGAGTCGTCATGACCGGGCGCTCATGCGAGGTCCCGGTATGTGCTGACGAAGGGGGTGCCCGCGGATGACCGACCCGTTGCGCCCGGACCGCGCGACAGACCCGGCACCCGCTCGGCGACGGGGTCTGGCGCACAGTCGCGAGGCGTTCGTCTCGAAGTTCGCCGGCGTCCTCGACTACGGCGTGCTGAAGCAGGCTGTCGCCGCCCTTGTCGAGGAACGTCTGGCGGAGATAGCCGGCCAGCCACGGTGGGTGCCGATCGGACCCTCGGTCGCACTTCCCGATCCCACGGTCGCGCAGGGCCAGCTTTCGGGCTGGACCAGACAAAGCGGCAGAATCCGAGATATCCAGGTAAATGCCGCAGGAACCCGCGCCTATGCCGGCAGCGCCAAGGGCGGAGTGTGGTATACGGGCGACGCCGGTGCGACGTGGGCGCCCGTCGGCGGCTGGGCCGAGCGGGCCCGACTCCGTGGCGGCGGGGTCGGCGCTTCGTCAGCCGCCTGTCTGCTCGTGGAGTTCGGAAGCAGCGCTGCCGACGACATCGTCCTGGTCGGCACCGGCGAGTTCGTCCGGAGCCGACCGGCGCGGCCGAGCCTGCTCGGCGTAGGCGTGCTCAGCGCCCGCGGTCCGGCCGCGCACAGTCCCGGCGGTGATCCGTGGGACGAGCCGACCGGCCAGCCGGAACTGGAAGGTAAGGGAATCCTCCACCTGGCCCGAAGACCGGACCACCGCATGCCGTCCGGCTTCCCGGCCGAGGTGCTCGCCGCCACGAGCGGCGGGCTATTCCGGGGGACCCGTAACCCCGCCGACGTGCACTGGACCGCGGAGCACTACGACTGGACACCGGTGCCGGCACTGGACCGCGATGTCGGCTATCCCGCCGGGAGCATCCCACCATTCGCCTGCGACGTGCTGTGGTTGCCTGGCGCTACCGCCGACGGGGTCATCGTGGTGGCGGTCGCCGCCGAGCTCGAACGGCCGGGTTCGACGCAGCCGCTGACGTCGACGCATCAGGGCAGCGGGGTGCTCCTCAGCACCGACGGCGGCCTGCATTTCCACTGGATCGGCGCGCTGGACTCCGCCCAGCGCATCGTCGGGCGGATGAGCCTGGCCAACACCGGCAACCGCGTCTATGTCCTCGGCGCCCAATGGTCGACCCCGCCTCCGACCACACCACCCCTCTTGCCGGACGCCACCGTATGGCGCATCCCTGACATCACCGCACCATCACCGGCCGCCACCGCGCTCTCCGGGGTCCCGCCCGGCTTGTGGGCTGTCAGTGGCGTCCCCGACCAGCCGGAGTTCTCCTCACAGCGCGACTATGACCAGGCGATCGCCGTGCACCCCGTCGGGGCGGACGACCGGGTGCTGCTGGGCGGCAACTGGAACCACGCGCTCAACCATTCGTTCGCGTCGTTGTGGTGCTTCGAGGTTCCGGCCGCCGGCGCAGGTGGTGTGCTGACCGGCATCGCCAACATCTCGAACGCCGCCGCCGGCACACCGGTCGATGGTTGGATCGGCCCCCACGTTCATGCCGATGTGCACTGCGTGCGGGTGGCCGGGACGAGTGGCCACGTCTGGGTTGGCTGTGACGGCGGCGTGTATGTCTCCACCGAGCAGGGTACCGCTTTCACATTCGCCCCCCGGGTCACCGGGCTGGCCGCACTGGAGGTCAACTTCGTCGCGTCGCACCCAACGTCGAGCCATTTCGTGGCGATCGGCACGCAGGACAACGGCGCCCACGTCCGCGTCGGCGATGTGGTGTGGTGGCAGAACGCATTCGGCGACGCGGGCGGTGTGGCCTTCCATCCGCGGCGATCTCACATCGTCGTGTCCCAGGTATCCTTTGGCACCTTCGCGGCCACCGCGCGAGACTTCACCCAGCCGCTGTCCCACACCGTTGACCAGCCGCCGTACGGTGACCGCGAGAATCTCCGCTCGGCGTTCTACTCGGGCGTCGCGGCGACCACGATCGGCACCGCGGACGCGGCCCGCTTCGCGCTGGGCACCGACCGCGTGTGGATCACGGAGAATCTCGACGGCACCGGCGGCATCTCGTGGCGGGTGCTGCCCTACCTGCCGGCTCCCGGCGCCGCCGCGGCCGACCCCCGCCCTCGCGGCAGCGATCCGCCCGCCCGGCGAGGGTTCGGGGTTCCCCAAGGCGCCCCACTCGCCGCCGGCCCGGTCGGCGCGGACCCGCTCGGCCCGGTGCACTTCCTCAAGTGGGCGAGCGAGACCGAGCTGCTGGTCATCTTCGAGCGCGGCCTCGTCCGCTGGACCCGGTCAGGCGCGTCCTGGTCCGCCCGGCTGCTGATCGGGCCGACCGGGTCCGGCGGTGTGCTTGTCGCCGGTCTGCCGGCCGGTGCGCCCGATCCCGCGAACACCGTGCTTAGCGATCTGGCGCCGGTGCCGGGCGGGCACGACTTCTATCTCGCCACGACCGGCCGCACTGGCACCACGGATGAAACCTGCCTGTACTTCGCGGACGGTTCGCCTGGCGAGTTTCGGCCGACGGGTCTGCGCGCCCAGCTCGCTCCGCTCGACCCGGCGCACGCTGTCGTCGTCGACCCTGACGACGCCACCACCGTCTATGTGGGTACGGTCAGTGCCGTGTGGCGTGGCGTTCGGGCCGCCACCAGCCCGCCGTCGCCGAGTCCTGTCGGGCACACCTGGACGCCCATGGTGAACGGCCTGCCAGATGCGCTGGTCCAGGACCTGTCGGTCTTCCACGACCCCGCCAGACCGGGTGGGCCACGCCTGCTGCGGGCTGGGATCCAGTCACGGGGAGTCTGGGAGCTGGACCTCACCAGCAATCCGGCGCCAGCCAAAACCTATCTGCGCGTACACGCCCGAGACGACCGGCGTCAGCTGCCGACACCGCTGCACAACCCGCGCCGTCGGCCCGGTGCGACTACCGTGGCGCACTCCAGCCCGGACATCGTCGTGCGCCCGCAGCCGGGCCGGGTCGGCGCCACCCCGCCAGGCTGGCAGTTCGGGCCGACCGCCCGGCTCACCGGATCGTTCACTACCCCGGACTACCAGCTGTGGACCTTCCAGACCGCGTTCCGCTGGCACCACCCCAGCATCTTCGCCACCGGGCTGGATAGCGCTCCCCTGCGGCAGATGGTCGCCCGGCACCGTGCCGCGCTGCACCTGACCGGGGCATATATCGACCGTGATCTATGGCGAGCGGTGATGGCGGGCACCCTTCCACCGGCCGCCGTGGCAGCGGGCCTGCCCCCGTCAGCGGCAGCCGCCCGGTTGGACCCGGCGACCTTCGCCCTGTCTACCGATCCGGCCCACCCGCTCGCCGTCTACCAGAGCCCGTGGCTGTCGGCCGCCACGCCGACACTGATCCCAACCGAGGTGGACCTGCTCGAGGGTGTCCTGCCACCCCGGATCGACTCGGCCGCCAACGAGGTCTGGGAGGTGTTCCTGGAACCAAACACGGTCGACGTCCTGGTGCACCACAGGGACACCCATTGGGTGGAGGCCAACGACGCGTTCGTGATCCTCTTGTGGCGGCACAAGCCGTCCCAAGCACAAGTCCTGGCGGCCGACACGGACACCGCCCTCATCCCCGACTTCGTCGCCACCCTGCTCAATGCCGAACTGCCGGGAGCGCCCGCGCCCGCCCGGCCGGTCCCGGCGCTGACCCAGTGGTCAGCGGTCCCCACCGGCAGCGGACCGTTGGGAACCTTCGTGCACCGGGTCGGGACCCAGTTGGACGCTCGCATGCCGCGGGCGGTATCCATTGACATCGACTTCACGGCCGGGCCGTCCGCGCCGGTGGTGGGGAGCCGGGTGGCGCTGCTGGCCATCGCCGGATCCGTGGCCGACCTGTGCACGGTGGCTGCCGTCGGCGTACCGACCCCACCCGCGCCTCCTGCCGTCCCTGCAGCGCTGGCACCGGCGGACCTCGTGCGGGCCTGGCCCTACACCGCACTCCGCGTGGTCAAGCTCGTCCACCGCCCGGCCGGCCGTACCCCGTAGGCGACTCGCCGTTGGAGTGCCCCCCGGGACCAGGTTGCTAGGTGTGCATCTCGAAGACGATGGTGCCGTCGACATCGCTACTTTGGCGTACGCGTGAATTACATTGCGGGGCCGGGGGCGTCCCAGTAGGGCAGAGCCTGCGCGGACGGGCAGCCCTACGACCAGGTCGACCTGCTCCACGGAAGGCCCCGGAACCACCCAGAACGGGCGGTCCCGCGGCCGGCCGACCTGCACGGTGGCGAGCTGACGATCCATCGCGGCCGGCGCGCCGACCAGGACCATAGGAGAACCCCTGATTCGTCCGGATGCCGAACGGCGATAGCGTGCCGCGACAATGGGCCACCCGGGCCCGAAACCGGACGATGCTAAATGACCGGAGTGTCACATGTCGTACGCGAAGAGATTCATGTCCTTCTTCGGCATCGGCGCAGCTGCACTGCTGCTGGCATCGTGTTCCAGCAGCAGCCAACCCAACGGACCCGGAGATACTGCAGCACCAACAACCTCGCCGGCTGCGACGACAGGAGCCCCAGCCGGCAGTTCGGGTATGGACCGCCTGTTCGCGGCGAGCGCCAACCTGTGTTCGGCCATCAACGCAGCAGCGATCAACAGCGCCACGGGCGTCGATTTCCCCGCCCCCGAGTCAGTCGGAGACGGCTGCTTTTGGCAGATCTCGGGCACCCCAACTGTATTGCGCATATCAGTACATCCCGGCATCACAAAGCAGAACGTCGATGCGGTAGTGAGCAATGCAACGGCCGCGCACGCAATTGCGAACCCGACGACACTGCCCGGCGCGTCGTATGCAGTTACGGTAGCCCGCGGGAGCGGCAATGCCGCATCGGTCTCGCTCTACGCCGTGTCTCCGCAGGGTGAATTGATCGTCAGCGCCACCGGAGCGACCCTGGGCGTGACGCAAACGGTTGCCGCCGCCAACGCGGCTGTTGCCTGACGAACCACCTCGTCGGTGTGACGAACGCACGATCCGGACCGGGAAGTCGCCGTGGTTCGCACGTTCGTATGCCTTGCTGCGGCCGATACCGAGGATCGCGCCGCCGGTCGCGACGTCGGCGGTGAGACCGAGACCACGAACGGCGTCGACAAGTCCACATAGGAGGTCGGGTGAGCGTACCGACTACCTGTGGGAGTCGGGCTGGTTTCAGGACAGGAGCCAGGCGTCGGGTCCCGGGTCGGCGCCGGCGGCCGCGGCGGCGAGCCGGTCGAGGTAGTGGTTCCAGCCGGCCTCGTGCATCTCGGCCGTGCCGGGCGGCAGGTTGCGGTGGGTGAGCCGGACGAGGGTACCGGCCGGATCGGGCACCAGATCGATCTCGACGAGGGTGGAGCCGGGTGGCATCGGGTTGCCGTCCATCTCCCAGCCCCAGCTGAGCACGATGCGGTGGGGTGGGTCGAGTTCGAGGATGTGGCCGCAGGCGTACCCGTCCCCGCGCACGTTGACCCGGAAGCCGCCACCGGGGTGCGCCTCGATGGTGGCGTCGACGCCCTGCCAGCGCAGCCACTGAACGGGGTCGGTGAAGAACGAGAACACCGTCTCGGCCGGCGCCTTCACGATCCGTTCCACCACGACGGTGTCCAGGCCACGGTCATCGCTCATCGGCTGCCTCCTCGGCCAGCTCGGCGAGCCGGTCGAGTTTCCCGGCCCACATCTGTTGCAGTACGGCGGCGAACGGGGCCAGTGCCGGGCGGTTGGCGCGGTAGAAGCGCCGGGTGCCGTCCCGGCGAACCACGACCAGTCCGGCCTGGCGCAGCACGCCAAGGTGCTGGGAGACCGCACCGAAGGTGACCTCGAAACGCGCGGCGATCTCGCCGGCGGTGTGCTCGCCATCCCAGATCAGCCGCAGGATCTCGCGACGGCGCGGCTCGGCGATGGCCCGCATCGCATCCACCCCGTTACTTTAGCTGTTGCTAAAGCTTGCGCCACGGCGTGGGATATTTTAGTGTGCGCTGAAACATGGAGGCGCAGCATGAGCTACGACATCGCGATGCAGATCGACGTTCCCGCCGCGGCGCAGGACGTCTACGCGGCCCTGACCACGACGGCGGGGGTGGCGGGCTGGTGGACCACCCGCAACGAGACGGAGGGTAGGCCAGGCGAGATAGACCGATTCTGGTTCCCCGGGATGCTGCTGCGGCTGGCCGAATACACCCGGACCGGTACGCCGACGCCGTTTTTCGTCCACGATTAGCCCATGCCCGTCGACGTCGTCACCGAGGTGCACATCGCCGTGCCGCCGCAGCGGGTGGCCGACTATGCCGCCGACCCGTCCCACGCCCCGGACTGGTACGCCAACATCGACTCGGTGGAGTGGCTGACCGAACCGCCGGTCGCGGTCGGGTCGCGGATGGCATTCGTGGCCCGGTTTCTGGGTCGCCGCTTGGCCTACACGTACGAGGTGGTCGAGTACACCCCGGGGCAGCGGCTGGTGATGCAGACCGCCCAGGGGCCGTTCCCGATGCAGACCACCTACACCTTCGAGCCGGACGGCGCCGGTACCCGCATGAGCCTGCGCAACCGGGGCGAGCCTTCGGGTTTCGTCGGGATGGCCGCACCGGTCATGGCCGTGGCGATGCGTCGCGCCAACCGCAAGGACCTCGCCGCCCTCAAGGCGATCCTGGAGCAGCCGGATTGACAGGACGAGCACAGATGCGCTCAGGCGCGCTCCCGCAGAGTCGTGACGCCGGGCCCGGACAGGTCATCCAACGCGGCCTTCCGGCCGGTCATGGCCATGACGAGCGCGATGAGCGGACCGGTCACCTCGGGGCCGCTACCGTGCTGCCAGGCAGTGTCGGTGGCCTGCAAAGCGGGCCGGCTTCGCCGGGTAGCCGAGCGGGCTGACCGGGCGCCGGTGCGCGAGGCCGGCCGCGGCCGTTCATCCGACGCGGGGCACGAGCGAACGGCCGCCCTTTGCCGGCGTTCAGGCCTGCAGGGCGGGGTGGTCGCGCCAGGCCGGCATCGTGCGCATGTAATCGCGCGTCTTCGCCTCGGCCGTCGCCCGGTCCAGCCCGTCCTTGCGGACCGCCCACTGGGTCATGCGCTCGAACCGTTCCTCGAACGGTTGCAGGCTGCCATCCTCGGCGGAGCAGTGCCGGCACCAGGTGCTGTCGGGGTGGCCGGGCGCGTGGTCCTCGGCGGTCTGCATCGGCATCCCGCAGCTCTCACAGTTCTGTGTTGTCACCCTTGCGCTCCTTCGCGTCGGCCGCGGCCAGCAGGGCACGCAGGCCGTTGATGAGTGATTCGCGGTCGGTCGCAGTCATCCGGCGGACGGCGGCGAGCAGTTCGTCGTCGGCGAGCACCCGGGCGTGCGAGTTCGCCCGCTGGCGACCGTGCTCGGTCAGCCAGACGTAGACCCGCCGCCGGTCGCGCTCGTCGCGCATCCGGTCGACCAGCCCTCGCTCCTCGACCCGGGTCACCAGCTCGGTGCCGGTTGCCTTGGACAGACCCAGGTGCGTGGCCAGTTCGCCGAGGGTCAGTGGCCCGCTGGCCGACAGGTGGTGCAGCACACCCAGCATCCGGGGAGTGAGGTCGCTGCCGTCGACCGGGCGCCGGGAGACGTGGAACCGCTGGTACACCGCCGGGTACAGCCGGCCGATCTCGTCCGCCGCGATCCTCGCATCGGTCACTGTTCACCACGGGCTCAGGTAGTTCGTCACGAACCTTTCGTGACGAACTAATGATGCCGCAGCCGGCGCACGTCTGGCAAGGCCGGGTCTACCCGTGCGTGCCCAAGGCCAAAGGAGCGGCGGGCAGGTCGATGCCGATCAGGGCCAGGCTGTTGAATCGACCGGGCAGGGCGGCGGGCCTGAGCCGACGGGGCAAAGGTCCCTACCCCCGGAGGGTATGTCCCGGTGATCCTGAAATAACGAGCCGTCGTGGGAGTCGGGAACGGGATTGGAGTGTGCGATAGCCGGGGGTTTCTTCGTCAAACCTTTGCCACCCGTCAGCAGGATCTTCGGCCAATCTGGCGAGGATGACCCGTGAGGACAACATCGACAGACTGAGGTGGTTGCGATGATGGGCTGGTACGGCGGGGGCATGGGCTGGGCTGGCTGGCTGCTGATGGGCGGGTTCTGGTTGGCCCTGCTCGCTCTGATCATCTTCCTGGTGGTGCGGCTACTGCCGACCAGCAAGCCACCGGCGGCCGGCGGCGCCGGGCTGCCGACCCCCGAAGACATCCTCGATCATCGGTTTGCCCGCGGCGAGATAGACGAGGCCACCTACGTCTCGCAGCGGGCCGTCCTGGCCAAGCACCGCGGCGAACGGCGGTGACACCGATGCGTCGCATGTGGCTCAGCCTCGCACTGGCCGCCGCGGTGACCGCCCTGATCGGGTCTGTCGCCGCCGTGGCCCAGTACCAGCGCACCCCGCACTCGCCGGCCGGCTTCGCGTTCACCGGACCCGGTAGCGGCCGGTCGGGCCTGATGAGCGGCTCCGGCCTGACGGGCGGCCCGGGCATGATGGCCGGCTCGGGCATGTTGTACGGCATGGTGTGGCTGGCCGGCGACGGTCAGCCGGTGGGCTCGATCGCCGCCGCCCGAGCCCGGGCGGACCAGGCCGCATCACCAGCCGGTCTACGCACAGGTGAGGTGATCTGGTTCGACAACGGCTTCTACGTCGAGCTGAAGGGCGCCAACGGTGCCCCCGCCACCGAAGTGATCGTCGACGTGCGCACCGGTGCCGTGAGCACCGAGCCCGGGCCGGCGATGATGTGGAACACCCGCTATGGCATGCATCGGGCGGTCGAGGCCACCGGGCCCAGCGTGTCGGCGGAGCGCGCCCGCCAGCTCGCCACCGACTGGCTTGCTGGCAACCGGCCCGGCCGGCTGGCCGGCGAGCCGGACGCATACCCCGGCTACTACACCATGGAGACCACCACCAGCGACGGCGTCATCAACGGGATGCTGTCGGTACACGCGGTAACCGGTCAGGTCTGGTACCACTCCTGGCACGGCCGGTTCATCACCCGGGAGGACCGCTGAGCGCCCAGCCCACCTCGGCACCCGCGGCGACGGGCCCACCCGCGCCACGGGTACGGGCGTTGGTCGTTGACGATGAACCGAGCCTGGTGCGGGTGGTGGCTGGCTACCTGAGCCAGGCGGGCTACACAGTGGACACCGCCGGCGACGGCGAAACCGCACTGTCGGTCGCTCGCCGCCAACCGCCGGACGTCGTCGTACTGGATCTGATGCTGCCCGGCATCGACGGCGTCGAGGTATGCCGGCAACTGCGAACGTTCTCCGACGCGTACGTCATCATGCTCACCGCGCGCGCCGAGGAGGTGGACAAACTGATCGGCCTGTCGGTGGGCGCCGACGACTACCTGACCAAGCCGTTCAGCCCGCGGGAGTTGGTGGCCCGGGTCAAGGTGATGCTGCGCCGCCCCCGCGCCGCGCAGCTAACCAACCCGGTGCGCCGGTTCGGCGGCCTGCTCATCGACGCGCAGGCCCGCGAGGTCCACCTCAACGGCGTGCCGGTGGAGCTGACCCGTACCGAGTTCGACCTCCTCGACGCATTGTCCGCCCGGCCACGATTGGCGTTTGGTCGCGGTCAATTGATCGCGGCGGTGTGGGGTGATGGCTGGGTCGGCGACGAACACCTGGTCGACATCCACATCGGACACATCCGGCGCAAGCTCGGCGACGACCCCAGCACCCCCCGTTTCATCCTGACCGTCCGCGGCGTGGGATACCGGATGGGCCAGCCATGACGGCGGCCAGCCGGTCCGGCCAACCGGGCCCGCGGAGACGGCGCCGGTCGGGACTCGGACTGGGTCCGCGCCTGTTCGCCGCAACCAGCCTGGTGGTGGCCGCCGGAGCGAGCACGTTGCTCGCCGTCGCGCTGTTGGCCGCACCGGCCGTCTTCCACAGCCACCTGCGCCAGGCGCTGGGCGACCTGCCGGCCGCCACCCTGACCCACGTCGACCTGGCCTTCGCCGAGGCGATCCTGCTGTCGCTGGCGATGGCCGTGACCGTGGGAACCGTGACCGCGCTCACCGTCACGTTCCTGGTGTCGCGACGCATCGCCGCGCCGCTCACCGGTCTGGCCACCGCGGCCGGCCGTCTGGCTGCAGGAGAGTACGGCGCCGAGGTGCCGCAGCCGGGACTGGGACCGGAGTTCGCCACGCTCGCCGACAGCTTCAACACCATGGCCACCCGGATCGCCCGTACCGAGCACCTGCGTCAGCGACTGCTCGCCGATCTCGCCCACGAGCTGCGTACCCCGGTCGCGTCGATCGAGGCGACCGTCGAGGCCATCGCCGATGGCGTACTGCCCGCCGACGCCACCAGTTGGGCCTCCCTCACCGACCAGGCCCAGCGCCTGGCCCGCCTGGTGGCCGATATCGACTCCGTCTCCCGCGCCGAGGAGCGGGGCATCGTGCTGGACCGGCTACCCCAGCCGCTCGCTGACCTCGCCAGCACTGCCGTCGCCAGTGCGCAGGCGCGCTACGCCGCAAAGGGCGTACGGGTGGGTGTCACCGATCCTGCGCGGCCGCATCCAATGGTGCTTGTGGACTCAGCTCGACTCAGCGAGGCGCTGGCCAACCTGCTGGACAACGCCCTCCGGCACACCCCGGCCGGCGGCGTGGTCACCGTGACCACCGGATGCGACGACCAGTTTGGGCAGGACATGGCCACGCTCACCATCGCCGACACCGGTGACGGCTTCGACCCGGCCGACGCCGGTCGCATTTTCGAGCGCTTCTACCGTGCCGACCCGGCCCGGGTGCGCGGCGGATCGGGCATCGGGCTGACCATCGCCAAAGCCATCGTCACCGCCCACCATGGCAACATCAAAGCGCACAGCGATGGGCCCCGCCACGGGGCGACATTCACGATTTCCCTGCCCATCCAGTCGGTCAGGTGACGGCGGGGGCAGCGGCTCAAGGCGATCACCCGTCGGTATGAGCCGTCTGACCGGCAGGCTGCCGTTGCACTGGCTCCTCGGCTGGGAATCGGTGTGGCCGGTTGGAGAGACCCGAAGCGGTCGCCCGAGCCGTCGCCGAATGGGTCCTCACATCGCTCGACGACCACGCTGCGGACGATCACGAGGTACTGGTTGCGACCCGCGGCCAGGAGCTGATCGGGTTGGTGACAGTGGCCGAACGGCGGCACTTCACCGGCGAGATCGACGCCTACGTCGGCGAGTTGGTGGTGAGTGAAGACCACGAACGACGAGGTGTGGGAACGCTGCTCATTCAGGCAGCGGAAGACTGGCGGCGTCGTGGCCGCCGGTACCTGACCCTGGAAACCGGAGCGGCAAACAGGCAGGGGAGAGCCTTCTACGGGCAGCGCGGATACCGCGAAGAGGACGTACGTCTCACCAAGGCGCTCAATCGATCGCCACCGGTGACGAACGGCCACTAACGTAGCTCTGGCGGAGGAGTCCGCTGGCGTGGCAACGAAGGGTGTTTAGCGAAACGAGCTGATCAGAGGGACTTGATCATCACGCGGCATTTCTCCCATTCCCGGATCTCCTGCAGGCCTTCCAGGAATGTGACCTTTTCGGTGGCCAGGATTCCGTGGTCCCACTCGACATAGCCGAGGCGGTGATACAGCCGGGTTGCCGCGGCATTATCCAGGCCAACGCCGAGGGCGACCCGGTCAACGCCACGTTCGCGGAGCAGACGCTCGCATTCGGCGATCAGATCGGAGCCGATTCCTTGGTTGCGGTACTCGGGCAGGACTTCGAGGTGGGTAAGCAACGGCACCCGGGGGAGCCGGGTTCGTAGATCCTCTTCCTCGGCTGGACCCAGCCAAAGGTAGACGTCGCCGACCGCCCGTCGGCCGAGCTTGGCCACCAGCAGTCGGCCCTCGTCTCTTTGCTGGCGGGCGAAGCGTTCCTGGAAAAAGAACTCCTGGTCGAAGCTGGCGGTCAGCGCAGGCAGGTCACTCGCCAGCGCCTGACGTATTCTCAGTCGGCGCCGAGTTCCTACCGCTGCCATGCCCTCTCCCACCTGTTCTTCCAACCGGCCCCGGCCGACGCCGGTGATGTTACTGGGTGTCCGTCCCGCGCAGATAGCCGGCGGGTCCGATCAAGTGAACCCGGGCCAGGCTGAACCAGGTACGCGACGAAATCCTAAACCACGACACACGGCGTTTTCGCCTAAAGGGTATCTGTCCGACTGCTCAAGGTTTATCCAACACGCCGCTCCGGGCGATACCGAGCGGTTGGCCCGGTGGGAGTCGTCGAGTGTTCCGTATCGATTGTCGTGAACCTGGAACACGGTCGCCGGTGCTTGTGCACACGCCATGAGGGCCCGCCGCGGGTTATTATGGCCATCGACGATCAGCTGACCACACCCCTTGCGAGAGTCCCTGTGACGATGGCCCGACGATGAATGACCTTCGGAACATCCTGACGGGCATCGCAGCTAGCGCCTTGTCGTTTCTCCTGGGCTACGGCGCTCGAATTCTGGTCGTGCGTGTAAGGGCGCTGCGCACACATCGATTCTGGCGACCACTCGCCGGGCCGGTCACGTTTGTGATCGGCAGTCTGACCGCGCCGCCGCTGTTGGACTACGAGCCATCCGGCGTGGTTGGCCGGGGTGATCTGAAGACGCTCCTCGAACTGACCCACGTCTTCCGGTCCAGCAAGTTGGGCCAATTCGAGATCGAGGACGAGACCAGCCTCACCCCGCACCAGCGGTCGGGCAATCTCGTCATCATCGGCGGCGGCGATGCCAACACCATGACGCCGCGCCTCCTCGACGAGTTGGGCACAAAGGTCAGGCTGGTCAACCACAATGCGATCGATCCGCCGGTGCTCGAAGATCACGTAGTGAGTCCGCCACATGTGTACCGTCCCGGCAAGGCCGCCGGCGGCCCAGTGACCAGCGACTATGGCGTCCTGGTTCGGGCGCGCAACCCGGACGGTACCGGTGGCTGGGTCGTGATCATTGCGGGTTGCCTGGGATTCGGTTCCTGGGCGGGTCTGCGGGCAATCGAACGTCTGCCGATGCCGCGCGGCAATACGGAGTTCGCGGCGATCTATCACACGACGATCGTGGATGGCGCACCCGGTCGGGTGGAGGTTCTCTGGCAGCGCAAGCTGGCCGGCCGGAAAGCGCGAGTGCGCTCGCCGCTCATGACGTAGCAATGGGCTCCGTGATCGGGGCACCCGGCGACCACGTCGACGCGACAAATGCGTCGAGCTCCGCGTAGGGCACCGTGTAGAACGACTCCACCCGGTCGTATCCGCATTCGGTGAGCAACTGCTCGACCTTGTTGTCGTACGCCATCGGAAACAGCGGAATCCCAGCCAGGTGCGCGGACGCGATGGCGTGGTATTGCGGAGCGAGCATGATGAGCCGGTCCCGCTCACGTCGTAGCCAGGCCAGCAACGCCAACGGGTTGTGATCGATATCGAGCACCCGGACATTGCTACAGCGACGGGCCAACTCCATCGCCCACGCGTACTGGACGTCGTCGATATCGGGTGGCTCGAGTGTCGCGAGGAGGAACAACCGGTCAGGATGGGCACCGATGAGCCGCTCGATCGAATTCTGGTAGGCCCGCCCCAGCTCATCCCGGAAGCGGCGGAGGCCGACGAAGACCGCCCGGCCCGGCCCGGCGCCGCCGGCGAGCCGCGCCCCGATCAGCTCGGCTTCGCTCTGGTACGCGTCGAGATCGGCGTCGTCGACATGGAAGATGAGATCACGGTCGCGGCGCATCCGGCGGGTGATCCGCCGGAAGTTCGCGTAGGTTTCCTGGTCGCGGGCCAGGATCGCGGTGCTCGCCCAGGCCGCCAGCCGGGCGCCGGCCCGGGCCCATCGGGAGGCGGACCGGTAGTACCCGACCCCCAGCAGGTAGACCGGGGTGCCGAGCAGCCAGCGCGCCATCAGCAGGCCCAGGCTGAGCACCAGTGTGCTGCGGGTGGCGTCGCGGCCCCACAGACCGCCGCCGCCGACCACGATCGCCCTGGCCTGGACGACCGCGCGCAGCACCGCCAGCGTCCGGCCGGTGTCGACCAGGCGATAGCCGAAGTCGCGGTGGCGGGCCGCGTACCTGGCCGGAGCCTGGTAGATGAATGAAGCGCGACGTACGCCGGCGCGGTGCAGGTGTCGCTGGGTCAGTTCCAGGAGCAGCTCGTCGCCGTAGTTGCCGCCGCCGTACGAGCCGACGATCAGGCACCGTTCCCGATGTTCGGGCGGGATGGCGGCCACGACCGCCGCTGCTCGCACGTCGCGCGGACGCCCTGCATTCAACCGGGGTCACCCCTCTTGATCACACTCGGATTGGCTTGATCCCCACACTATCGGACGAATAGCTATAAACTGCTTAAAGGGTATGTATAGTCCGACTCGGTCGTCCACGTCCGTCGCGCCAGGAGGTCAGTACGGGTGACAGCTGATCTCCGGCCCGGTCCGATCGCCACGGTCGGCGAGGAGGCGATCGGCGGCGGGGTGGCAGTCGGCGGCGGATTGGCGGCGGCCGGCGCGCAGGCGCGGCCGCGGGAGCGGCGGTACCGCGCCGCCACGGCCGGTATCGTCTTCGCGGTCGCGTCCCTGGCCGCCAATCTCAGCCAGGTCGGGTTCCACCTGGCCGCCGCGGGGCTCCTGGGTCCGGCCGAGTACGGCGCGCTGGGCGCGCTCGTCGCGGTGATGGCCGCACTGGCTCTGCCGGCCACCGCGGTGCAGACCGTGGTCACCGCCCGGGTGGCCCGGCGGATGCAGCGCGGAACCCGGTTCGACCCGACGCCGGCGATGCGGATGTCCTTGGCGTTCGGCTGCGCCGCTGGCGCGATGCTGCTCGCCGCCAGCCCACTGCTGGGCTCCTACATCCACCTGGCCGGCGGCTGGCCGGTCGTCCTGGTCGCGGCGTCCTGCGTACCGCTCGCCGCCGGCGTCGTCGCCGGCGGCGTCCTCTGTGGACAGCGGCGGTTCGCCGTGGTCGGCGCCATCGGGTTGGCCGGGGCGGTACTGAAGATCGTCTTTGCCGTCCTCCTCATCGGAGCGGGCTTCGGGGTCGCCGGTGCGCTGGCCGGGTCGCTGGTCGCCGACTGCCTGCGGGTCGGCCTGCTCTGGTGGACCGCGTCGCGCACCACCTCAACCTGGCGCGGGGCGCCGGCGTTGCGGTTGCGGCTGCGGCCGGCCACCGCCGGTGCCAGCAGCATGACCGCGTTGCAGCTGGTGCTGATCGTCGACGCGGTGCTGGCGCGGCACTACCTGGTGGCGTCGCAGGCCGGGCTCTACGTGGCCGCCACCACTGCGGCCCGCACGATCGTCTTTGCCATCCAGATTGGGTGCACCCTGGTACTGCCCCGCTTCGCCGTCGGGCGCGGCGACCAGCCGGCGCAGGCGCTGCGATCGACGCTGCTCGCGAGCGCCGCTCTCGGTGTGGGCGCGGCGGTGGCCCTGAGCGTGCTCGGCCCGACCGTGCTGCCGCTGCTGATCGGAGCCGAGTACTCGTTCTCCAGTCGGCTGCTGCTGCTGCGGGCTTCGGCCGCCGTCGTGGTCGGGCTCGTCGGGGTCGTGCTGCAGTTCCGGCTCACCCGGACCCGGTCGGTCCGTCCAGCCGCGGCGTGGCTCGGGGTCGGCCTGGTCGTGGCCGCCGGCATGCTCTACCACTCCAGCGCGGCCAGTCTCGCCCTGGCGACCAGTGTCGCCGTCGGCCTGCTCTGCCTGCCGATGATGCGGACGGCTCGGCGACCGGGATCCGCCGTACCGGCGGCTGGGGCGCCATGAGCAGGCGGGGTAGGGCGGCATGAGCACGTCGGTGGTGTCGGCGCCCCCGGTGTGCGCGGCCGCGACCGGCCAGACTCCGGGCGGCGGCCGACCTGGTCGCGGCCGCGACCGGCTGATCGGGTACGGGCTGCCGGTGTTCGCCGCGATCGCAGTGACGTTCACCTGGTTCTCGCCCGGGGCGTTCATCGCCTCCGGCGACATACCGCCGTTCGAGGTATCCAACACGGCGTCGGAGCTCGGCTCGCTATGGAACCACCAGAGCACGGGCACCGGCTCGACGTCGTACGCGGTCAGCCGGCTCGGTGTGGTCGCCATCGCCGAGGTGGCCCGCCTGCTCGGGTTGAGCCCGATGCTCGCCCAGCATCTGCACTACGCGCTGGTGTGGGGATTCGCCGCATTCGGGGCCGCCTATCTCGCCGCGGTGTGGATCCGCCGCCCGGCCGCGATCGCCGCGGCCGGGCTGGTCGGCGCGTTCAACATGTACCTGCTGATCAACCACCCCCTGCCGCTGCCAGCGGTCGCGATTGGACTCGTCGGCCTGCTGGTCGGGTTGCTGCTGCGAGCCGCGGCCAGCCCGGAGGCGGCCGCTGGGGATTCGGCCCCGGTCGCGGGCACCGCGCCGGCGCGTGCCGTCCGGCTGCGCGCCTTCGTCCTGGCCAGCCTGCTCGCGTCCGTTCTCGCCGACAACCCTCCGCTGCTCGCGGTGTGCCTGGTGAGCGTGCTCGCCGCAACCGCCGGCGCCCGGCTGGTCATCGGTCCCGGCGCGACCGGGCGCGCGGTCCGGTTCCTCGTCCGGGCCACGCCACTCGTGCTCGTGGTGAACCTCTGGTGGCTGGTGCCGTACGCGATCACGCTGGTCAGCTGGCCCGGGCTGCAGCTCGCCGCCAGTACCGACATCCTCGACTGGGCCTGGACGCAGACCCGGGCCTCGATGACGAATGTGGTCACGCTCAACCCGACGTGGGGCTGGCTCCAGTTGAGCTACTTCCCCTATCGCCTGGACATGGAGGCCGGTGGCTGGCCGGCGTTGGCCTGGGCGCTGCCGGCCCTCGCCGGCCTCGGCGTTGTCATCGTCGAGCGCGCCAGACGCTGGCTCGCCTGGCTCCTCGGCTTCGCCGGTGTCGTGCTCGCCGTTGTCGGCACCGGCCAGCACCCGCCCTTCGCCGCCCTGAACCTGTGGCTGCTCGAGCATCTTCCCGGCGGCTGGCTATTGCGTGACCCGGCGATGAAGCTGGGCGTGCTGCAGGTGCTCGGCTACGCGGTGCTAGTGGCGATCGCGGTCGACCGGCTGCTCGGGCTGCCTGGCTCGCGGGCGATCCGGCTACCGGCGCACGCGGTCGCCGCCGTCCTGACGATTGCAGCCGTGGCCTATCCGTGGCCACTGTGGACCGGTGCCGTGGTGCCGGTCGACCGTTCGCCCCTGCCCGGCTCGCGGGTGAGCGTACCCGCCTCCTGGTATCAGCTGGCGGCGAGCGTGAACGCCGCCGCGGCGCCGGGCAAGGTCCTGGTGCTGCCCCTGAACCGCTTCTACCAGGTCACCACCGACTGGGGATACCACGGCGCCGACACCATTCCGAACCAGCTCCTGACCCGCCCGGTGATCCAACCGTTGCCGGGCGGGTACTTCCGCCCGGCCGGCAGCGCCGAGACCCTCATCGGGGGCGTGCAGCGGGCCCTCCTCGCCGGCGACATCGACGGCGCGCGCCGGGGCCTGGCCGCGCTCGGGGTCGGCCAGGTGGTGATCCGCAAGGACCTGCTCGACACCGGATCGCCGCCGGTCGACGTTGGGCTGCTGCGCCGTACCGCCGGTCAGGCGCTGCGCCCCGCGGGCGCCTTCGCCGTCGCCGACGTCTATCGGGTGCCCGCCGCCGCTGGCGCCGTGAGCGCCTACGGCAGCGTCGCGACCGTCGTCGGCGATGGTGGGGTCGACGACTGGGCGGTGTTGCCCCCGGTGCGGGCGCAGGTGGTCGCCACCACGACCGCCGGCGTCGGCGGTGACGAGGTGATCTGGCGCCCGGGCGGGGAGCCGGCCTTCACCGTCTCCTCGGCCGGGACGTACCGGTTCGACCAGAGCGCCATCACCCCGGTCTACCGGGCCAGCGTCATCCGCACGGGCCGGACCGCCGCGCTGCGGCTCACGGATGCGGTGCAGGCTGCGGTGGATGGCTCGCCGTTGCCGGCCCGAACCCCGATGACCGTGTCGCTGGGGCGGCGCCCGGTGGCCTTCGCCACCAACGGCGAGCTGCGCGCGAGCACGGCCGACCCGCAGCTCATCCAGCTCGCCGGGGCCACCACGATCACGGCATACGGGGCGGACCGCACCTCGCGCGCGGCCCGGCTGGGCCCGCTCGGCGACTGCGCCAAAGCCGACGCGGCCGATGCCCATCTCACCCGAGAGTTCCCCGATCCCACCACGGTACGGCTGGGCGCGGACGCGCACTCCGCCTGTGTGACCACGCCGGCACCCCCGTCGACATCCGGGGTCTACCTCGTCCGGCTGCGATACCAGCAGGTCAGCGGCCGGCCGGCGCGGATCTGCCTGTGGCAGACGAGCCTGCGCCGGTGTGCCGAGCTGCCGGCCCTCCCGGTCGGGCCGGGCTGGCACACCTATCGCGCGGCCACCGCGGTGGCCCGCGGCAGTGGACGGGTGCTGCTCTTCCTCTACGCCGACGGCAGCTGGAATGGGCACACAGTGACCCAGTACGCGGACGTGCACGTGGACCCTCTGCACCGCACCGCCCGGACCACCGTCACGCCGTCCGCGCCGGCCGTCGTCGAGCGGCAGCTGAGCGCCGGCCGGCACCGCGTGGACGCCAGGGTGGCCGCACCCTCCACCTTGGACGCTCCCCGGGAGCTCGGCGACTGCAACAACGTCGGCGGGCAGACCCCGGCACAGCTCGGTCTGGGTCTGCAGGCGGGCCCGGACGGCCTCGTCCGGCTCACGGCACCCGCGCACATCGCGTGCGTCCAGTTGACCGCGCAGGAGCCGCTCGGTGTCCGCTACCGGCTGAATCTGGAGTACCGCACGGTGACCGGCCGGCCGGCCCGGGTCTGCCTGTGGCAGGCCGGACCGGACCGGTGCGCGCCCCTGCCGGACCTGGCCGCGGGGTCGGCCTGGACCCGGCTGTCGACCACGGTGGAGCCCGACGTCCGCAGCCAGCGCCTGTCGCTCTACCTCTACGCGGATGGCCAGCGGGAGCCGGCGACGGTGGTGGAGTTCCGTCGCGCCAGCCTGGCCCTGGAGCCGGAGTTCGGCGTGCACATCTATCCGACCACCGCCCCACCGAGCCCGCCGCGGATCGCGGTCCACCAGCTGGGCCCGGCCGAGGTCAGTGTCGGGGTGCGCGGGGCGACCGGCACGTTCGCGCTCGTGCTGGCCGAGGCGGCGG
Source organism: uncultured Actinomycetota bacterium (assembly GCA_963753485.1). GTDB lineage: Bacteria > Actinomycetota > Actinomycetes > Mycobacteriales > Micromonosporaceae > CAWDLX01. Next base: position 133,170 of record CAVWCL010000007.1, read on the forward strand.
CACCGGGTTGGCGGCTGCGCGGCCTGCCGGCGGGTTGGTCGGCCCGACCCTTCACCGCGAACGGCTACGCGCAGGCCTGGCTGGTGAGCGGGCGCGGCGACGCGGCGCTGTCCATCGACTACGGACCTGCCGGCTTCGCGTATGCCGGCTATGCCGTCTCGGCGGTCACCGTCGCCGGCCTGCTCGGCCTCGCCATGTGGCCGGCGATTGCCCGGCGCCGGCGGCGCCGGCACCCCTTAAGGGGATATGGTGGTGTCTCAACACTAATGAACGGTTTCAGGCGTTAGTATCCGAGAGTGATTGTTAGTCCGAACTGTCGGTATCGCTGGGAAGGGTGGCAGAGGCCTGTGGACCGGTCGCGTCGAGGCTGGCGGGTCGGGGGTCGACGCGCACTCGCGCGCGCCGCGGTCCTCGCCATACCGTTCCTGCTCACCGCGTGGGCCGCGGGCCCCGCCCAGGCGTACCCGATCGAGACCGGCCCGCTCGTGGTGGTCACCGGAAGCCTGGTGCCGGGCGCCAGGGTGACCGTCGTCGGCCACGGCTTCTCCCCCGGTGCCTCGGTGTCGCACGACATCTTCAGCAACCCGCGACACCTCACGACCGTGCTCGCCGACGTCACCGGATCGACCCTGGTCGAGGTGATCATCCCGATCGATCTCGAGCCGGGGCGGCACGAGCTGAGGGCGACCGGCACCGCCGCCGACGGGGCGACGCTCATCGACGACATCTTCTTCACCGTTGCCGGCGGGCTGCCGGTCACCGGTGCCCCGATCGGACTGATCATGACCGCCAGCGGCTTGGTGCTCGCGCTCGGCGTGGCGTTCGTCCTCGTGTCGGTCGTCCGGATCCGGCAACGCCGCCGGCCGGCCGACGCCGACCTTGATGCCTAGGGTCCCCAGCGCAGGCAACAGGAGACGGCGATGACCGCGGCGGCCGAAACCGGGGCCGTCCCGGATCTCCTGCCTGCGCCGGGTTCGCCGGCGCCACCGCCGCCGGGTCGGAGCTGGGTGGCGGCGTACCGCACGGTGGGCGCGGCATTCGTCGCGCTGCAGCTCCTCGTCGGCGTCACCAACCTTGGTTTCCACGTCGCGATGAGTCGTCAGCTCGGGCCCGCGGGCTACGGCGAGCTGGTGTCGCTGCTCGCCTTCGTCGCGATCCTCGCGGTGCCGGCGATGGCGACCCAGACCCTGGTCGCTGCCAGCGTCGCCCGGCGCACGCTGCAGGGCCTGCCGGTGGACCTGGCGACCGTGCTGCGCCGGACGCTCGCGGTCGGCCTGGCCACCGGCGCCGGCCTCCTGCTCACCGCACCGTTGCTTCGTGACTACCTGAACCTGCCCTCGATCGGGCCGATCGTCTTTCTCGCCCTGGGCTGCGTGCCGATGACCGGCTCGGTGGTGATGTGGGCGCTGCTCTGCGGACAACGCCGATTCCTCACCGCGGCCCGGATCGCGCTCACGGCCGCGGCGGTCCGCATCGGACTGGCCGCCGTGCTCGTGAGCGCCGGATACGGGGTCACCGGGGCGGTGGCCGCATCGACCGCCGGCGAGTGCGTCGGCGCCCTGCAGTTCGCGATCGCGGTAGCCGGCCGGCAGGGCGGCCGGTCACGGCCACCCCGGCCGAGCTACCCCACGCTCAGTGCGGTCGCCGCCGTGACCGGGGTGTGGCTGGTCATGTGCGCCGACAGCATGCTCGCGCGGCACCGGTTCGCGCCGGTGGTCGTCGGGGAGTACCAGGCGGCCTCGACCGCCGCCCGGGCGGTGTTCTTCCTCGCCCAGGCGCTGTGCCTGCTGGCCGTACCGATCTTCGCCGGGGCGTCCGCGCGCCTGGCCGCGGCGGCCCTTCGGGTCACGCTCCTCGCCACCGCGGCTGCGGGCGCCGCGGCGGTGCTGGCGTTCGGGTTGGCTGGCTCCACAGTGGCCAGTGTGCTCTTCGGGCCGGCGTACCACGTGCCGGCGGGCCTGATGGCCTGGGTCGCGCTCGCCGGCACCGGGCTGTCGTTGGTGTGGGTCCTGGTGCAGTTCCATCTGGTACGCGGCGGGCCGGCGTGGCTGGCCTGGTGCGGGCTGGCGGTCGTGGCGTTGGCCGGCCCGAGTCTGGCCGGTACCCCGTACCGGCTGGCCGCGGTCATGTCGCTCGCCAGCCTGGTTGGCCTGGCGGCGGCGCTGGCCAGTTCCTGGTATCACCGGACGGGCCGATCCCCGGCCCCGGGCATGCCGGTCGCCATGGTCACCAACGCGCCGGCGGCGGGGCCCGGGTCGCTCGACCTCACCGTGGTCGTGCCGTACTTCAACCCCGGCCCGACGCTGCGGGGCAATGTCCTCAACCTGATCGGCGCGCTGCGCGAGTGCGGCGTCAGCTTCGAGGTGATCACGGTTGCCGACGGTTGCACCGACGGCAGCGCGGAGACGATCGCCGACCTCGATCCGGCCGTGGTCCGCCGGTTCTCGTTCAGCCGCAACGCCGGCAAGGGCGCCGCCCTGCGCCTCGGCCTCAGCCAGGGCCGGGGCCGCTACGTCGGTTTCATCGACGCCGACGGGGACCTCGATCCGAAGGTCCTGCACTCGTTCCTGTCGCTGATGCAGCTGTACCAGCCGGACGCGGTCATCGGCGCGAAACGCCACCCACTCTCCGAGGTACACGAGGGCTCCCGGGCCCTGCGGCGGGTCTACTCGGCCGGGTACCGCACCCTGGTCCGGCTCCTCTTCCCCACGCTGCGCGTCCATGAAACCCAGGTGGGGGTCAAGGTGTTCCGCCGCGAGCTACTCGCCGACGTGTTGCACCGCACGGTCGAGCGTGGCTTTGTCTTCGACCTGGAACTGCTCGCCGCGGCCCAACGCCTCGGCTACCGCAGGATCCTGCCGGCGCCGGTGCGCCTTCGCCGTACCGGGGCGTCGACCATCCGGGTCCCGGCGATCTGGCGGATGTTCGTCGGCACGATCGGGCTGGCCTGGCGGGTCTGGGGGACGCGGACCTATGACGCCCACCAGGACGACGCGCACCTCGAGCGGGCCCGCCCAGCCGAGCCGGATCGGCTGCCGGTTGCCCTGTCCCGACTGGGTTTCGGCGAGGTGTGGTGATGCGCATCCTCGTCTTCAACTGGAAGGACCTGGCGCACCCGCACGCCGGCGGGGCCGAGGTGTACCTGCACGAGGTGACCCGGCGGTGGGCGGCGAGCGGGCATCGGGTCGCCATCTTCGCCGCCGCGGTCGCCGGCCGGCCGGCTGGCGAGGTCGTCGACGGGGTGACGGTGATCCGCCGGGGCGGGCGCCTCGGCGTCTACCGGGCCGCCCACGACTACTACGAGGGTGGCGGGTGCGGGCCCGTCGACGCGGTCGTCGACATGGTGAACACCCGGCCGTTTGGCTGCGCGAGCTGGGCCGGCGAGGCGCCGGTTGTCGCCTTCATCCACCAGCTGTGCCGGGAGATCTGGTTTCACGAGCTGCCCCTGCCGGTGGCGCTCGCCGGCCGCTATCTGCTCGAACCCCGGTGGTTGGCGGCGTACCGGGAACGTCCGGTCCTCACCGTCTCCGAGTCGAGCCGAGCCTCCCTGGTCGCGGCCGGCCTGCGTGATGTCACCGTGGTCGGCGAGGGTGTCGACCGGCGGCCCCGGCCCGGCGTGGCGCGAGAGGACTCGCCGACGGTGCTCTTCCTGGGCCGGCTGAGCGCCAGCAAGCGTCCGCTGCACGCGCTGGCGGCCTTCGAGATCCTGCGCCGTCAGGTGCCAGCGGCGAAGCTGTGGTTCGTCGGCGACGGGCCGCAGCGCGAGCGCGTGCTGCGCCGCGCCGGCCCGGGTGTGCGCCTGCATGGGCGAGTCGACCGGGATCGACGCGACGAGCTGCTCGCCCGGGCCCACGTGCTCATCGCGACCTCGGTCCGCGAGGGGTGGGCACTCGTCGTCGACGAAGCGGCCGCGATGGGTACGCCGACCATCGCCTACGACCGGCCCGGACTGCGCGACTCCGTACCGGCGGCCGGTGGCATCCTGGTGCCGCCCCGTCCGGCCGCGCTCGCCGCCGCGCTCGCTGCGCATCTGCCCCGGCTGACCGCGCAGCCGGCCACGGCGGGCTGGGCCGGCGGGGCGCTGGACTGGGACCTGGTCGCCGCCCAGGTGCTGAGGCGGATCGAGGAGCGCCTCGGGTCCACATCGGATCGGCGGGTGGTGGCGCCGTCGAACCGGCGCGGTGCTGCCGCGGCCACCGTACCGCGGTAGCCATGGCACTCGGGTCGCCCCGCGAGCGCGGGATCCGCTTCGCGATCGGGTACGCCCTGCCCAGCCTGGTGGCGGCGGTCGTCACCGTCGGCTGGTTCTCGCCTGGCCGGTTCTTCGCCGCCGGGGACGTGCCGCCGTACCTGCGCGACAACCTCGCGGCCGAGCTCGGCGGGGTCTGGAACCACCAGCTCAGCGGAGCCGGATCAGCCTCGTACGCGATCGTCGGCGCCCCTGACGTCGCCCTGCTCGCGCTCGCCCGGGCGGTCGGCGCCGCTCCGGTCGCCGCCCAGCAGCTGCTCTACGCGGGCGGCGCCGGGTTGGCCGCGTTCGGGTCGGCGTACCTGGCGGGCGCGTGGACCGGGCGGGCGGTACCGCGGGCGGCGGCTGGTCTGGTCGGCGCGTTCAACGTGTTCCTGCTCGTGAGCTACCCCAATGTGCTGCCGGCGCTGACCGTCGGACTCACCGGCACCCTGGCGGGCCTGGTGCTGCGCGGCGCCCGCCGGGGGCGGGTACGGGGCTCGACGGTGGCGTTGGTGAGCCTCCCGCTGGGCTATCTGGCCCGGAGTCCGGCCCTGCTGGTCGTCGCCGGCCTCGGGGTACTCGGGGCCGCAGCCGTCGGCGCACTCGCCGGCGGGCCCGGTGCTCCCCGGCGGATCGGGGCGCTGCTGAGCCGTGCGCTCGGGTGGGCGGCGCCGCTGCACCTGTGGTGGCTGGTGCCGTTCGCGCTCACGCTCATGCCGGTCGGCGCCGCGACCTTCTCGGCTCAGACCGACGTGCTGTCGTGGGCCTGGAGTCACGCCCGAACCGGGCTGGCGAACGTGCTCACCCTCAACGGGCAGTGGGGGTGGGACGACCCCGACCTGTATCCGTACGCGCCCGCGCTCTCCGGTGGCGCCGGCCCGATGCTGCGCTGGCTGGTGCCGGTGCTGGCGGCGTTCGGGGTGCTGGCCGCTGGTCGGCGCCGCCGAACGGCGGCGTGGCTGCTGGCCGGCGGGATCCTGGTCGTGGCCGCGCTCGGCACCGGCACCCATCCGCCGCTCGGTGGCGCCAACCTGTGGCTCTACCAGCACCTGCCCGGGGCGTGGTTGTTCCGCGACCCGATGAGCAAACTGGGTGTGCTCCTTGTGCTCGGGTACGCGAGCCTGGCCGCGCTGGCCATCGAGCGGATGCTCCGGATCGGGCGGCGCCGGCTCTCGTGGGCTCTGCGGGCGGCGGCGGCGATGGTCCTGGCCGCCATCCTGGCCTATCCGGCTCCACTGTGGACGGGGCAGGTCGCGGCGTCGTCGCGGGGGCAGCTGGCGGGGGCTCGGGTCGCGGTGCCGCCGGAGTGGTACCAGTTGGCTGATCGGCTCAACACCGATCCCCAGCCGGGCAAGGTGGTGATCCTTCCCCTTGATCCCTACTACCAGGTGCAGACCGACTGGGGCTACGCCGGGGTGGACGAGGTGCCGGCCCAGTTGGTGCGGCGGCCGGTGCTGCGTCTGCTCCCGGGCGGCTACTTCGCACCGGGTGCCGGGGTCGCCGCGCTTCTGCTGGCGGTGCAGCGCAACCTGCTAGCCGGCGATGGGGTGGCCGCCGCCGCCCAGCTGCGCGCACTCGGCGCGAGCCACGTCGTGGTGCGACGCGACCTGCGTGGCGGTGTCTACGCGCTCCGACCGGCCGACCCCGGCCCGATCGGGGCCACGCTGGCCGCGATGCCGGCGGCGACCAGGCTGGCGGTCACCGCGGTCGGCGCGCTCTACCGCCTGGACCCGGCCCCGCCGCTGAGCGCCGGGGCCCGCCTGATCCGGAGCACAGCCGACGCGTCGGGAACCGCCGACGCGGTGGGCCGGGTGGGTGCGGTCGGGCCGGTCACCGCCGGCGGGGCGGCGCCGCCTGGCGACGCGCTGGAGTGGCACACCGACCAGACCGCGGTGAGCGACCAGATCCGGGTGGACCGGGCCGGCCGCTACATGGTGAGTCGCCCCCCGTCGCAACCGGTCCGGTACCTGGCCCAGGTCGTCCACCGGGGCGGCCAGGCCCAGCTGCGGCTGACCGATGCCGACGAGTTGAGCCTGGACGCGATCGCGTTGCCGGCCCGGCCACCGCTGTCAGTTCCGCTGGGCGGGGTACCGGTCGCCGTCAGCACTGGTTCGGCCATGGTTCCGATCGCGGCCGGCGTACCGGTGCTCGCGCTCGGCGCACCGACCACGGTCACCGTCTACGGGGTGGCCCGGTCGGGCCGCGCAGAGCCGGCGCCCGCGGGGGTCGAGCTGACCCCGATCGGCCACGCGGTGCTCGCCGCCCCGCCGGCGCCCGTGGTGACCCGCGAGCTCTCCGCCGGCTGGCATCAGATCACCCTTCGAGGCCCCGGTCTGCCCGGCGCGGCCGGCCTGTCCGCCTGCGACGCAACGGGCGTGCACCGGTTCGACCCCGCCACGGTCGAGCTCGCCGCGACCGGCACCACCGCGTGCGTGCACACCGCCGCGCTGGTGCCGCAACCGCCGTCCCGCTACCGGGTCTCCTTCGAGGTCCACTCCGGAACCGGCGTGGGGGCTCGGGCCTGCGTCTGGCAGGAGGGCCCGGACCGCTGTGTCGACCTGGTGACCCTGCCCACCGCCACGGGCTGGCACCGGGTCGCCATGACCTTCGCGGTCCAGCCCGGCACCCGCCGGCTCACGCTCTACCTCTACGCCGACGGCCTGGCCCGGCCGGTTCGCGTCGGCTACCGCAAGGTGCGCCTGGCGCCAGCCGCGGGCGCCTCCCTCCTGCTGACCGCTGAGCCGTCCGGGCCGGCGCCGCAGTTCGACGTGGATCGCGGGGTCGTGCGGGTGCACGGCGCCAGCGGGCCGTTCCTGCTGACTCTGGCCGAGTCGTACTCGCCGGGGTGGCGGGTCGGCGGGCTGCCGCCCGGGTGGACCGCGACCCAGCGGCGGGTCGACGGCTACGCCAACGGGTGGCTGGTCGCCGGGCGTGGCGACGCCACCCTCCGGGTCGAGTACCGGCCAGCCATCTGGGCGGTGGCCGCGATTGTGACCTCCGTCGTGGCCGCGGCGGTCGCGGTCGGCTGGCTCCTCGTCGGCGCCGTCCGCCGCCGACGGGCCCGCCCCGGCCCGGCCACCGCCAGCCCAGTGAGCCCTGGCCCGGTCACCACCGGTCCGCTCGTCTCGATCGTGGTGCCGACCCGCGACTCGGCGGAGCTGATGCGCCGGCTGCTGCTCTCGTGCCGGCGGTCGACCTATCCGAACCTCGAGGTCGTCATCAACGACGACCCGCGCAGCCGCGACCGGATGGCCGACGTGGTCACCCGGTTCCGGGCCGACGGCCTGAGCATCAGCTACCTGACCGAGAACATCAGCATGTCCGCCGGGCGAGCGGTCGGCGCCCGGCACAGCCGCGGCGAGATCCTGCTGCACCTGGATGCGGACATGCAGCTCGAGCCGGAGCTGGTCGGGGAGTGCGTGCGGCTCGTCGGCGCCGGCGCCGACGCCCTCGTGATCCCGGAGGAGTCCTTCGGGACGACGTTCTGGGCCCGGTGCAAGTGGCTGGAGAAGCGGTGCTACGCGGGCGTCGGGCGGATCGAGTCGCTGCGTGCGATCACCCGCGACTGCTACCAGGCGGTCGGTGGGCACAACCCGAACCTGGTCTTCTCCGAGGACAAGGACCTGGATCTGCGGGTACGGGCCGCCGGCTACCGGCTCGCCCGTACCCGGGCCCGGCTGCGCCATGACGAGGGCCAGCTCACCCTGCGCACGAGCATGGCGAAGAAGCGCCGGTACGCGGCCACCGCACGCGCCTTCGCCCGCGAGCATCCGGGCCACTTCGCCTGGCAGGCCAATGTGTTCTACCGCTACGCCCTCTACCTGCGCCGCATCGACCTGCTCGCGCGCCACCCGCTGCGCTACCTCGGCCTGCTTCTGCTCAAGACGGCCGAGGCGGCCGCGGTCGCGAGCGGACTGCTGGCATTTCGTGCTGATCGAAAGGACGACGACGTGAGCGCTGCCCTGAGCCGGTGGGAGAAGTTCCGGTTGCTCCGGCGGACCATTCGCAACTGGCCGCTGGTACTGCCGGACAAGCTCGGACTGGTCTACCGGTGCCGCTACCGCACCCGGACGGGGGAGACCTTCCTGTGCCGACCCCGCAGCACCGACATCAACGAGTTGGTGGTGATGATGTCCGGGCACGAGTATCCGGCCGAGTACGCCCGGGTGCCGGCCGGCGGCGTCATCGTCGACCTCGGCGCCTACATCGGGGACTCGGCCGTCTACTTCGACCGGCTCAACCGGGACACCGGCTACGTCGGGTACGCGATCGAGCCGGCCCCGGGCAACCTGGCTCTGCTTCGGGCCAACCTTCGGCTCAACGGCGTCCGGGACTTCGAGGTGGTGCCAGCCGCGATCAGTGATGTGGACGGCGAGGTGGAGATCGACCTGGGCAGCCAGCACGACGCGATCGCCCTCACCCGGTCCCCCGGCGGCACGCCGGTGCCCTCCTACCGCCTCTCCACCTTCGCCGCCAGCCGCCAGCTCGAGCGCATCGACGTGCTGAAGATGGATATCGAGGGCGCCGAGTACACCATCATCGACAGCGACTACGAGTTCGTGGTCAAGGCGGTGGCCCGCCTGGTCATGGAGTACCACGCCCAGCCCAGCGGGTACGGTCTGGACTGGCTGCGGGCCCGGACCGGGGACGACTTCGCCCTGCACCACATCCACCGCGGCCAGGGCAGCGGCGTGATCGTGCTGGACAACGTGCGCCTGCTCACTCCGATGTGGAGCGCACCCGGCGGCAGCTGATCCTTACCGGCCCGTCCGGCCGCTACCGGCCTGTCCGCCGCCACGGCGGGCGGATAGGCTTCCGCTGTCCATCGACCACGACCCGCCGCCGAGGAGGTCACGACGATGTCGCCAGCGGGCCACCCCCGGCTGCTCCTCGTCGGCATGGGCGTCATGGGCCGCCCGTACGTGCCGCGCGCCCGGGCCCGCGGGTTCGTGCTCTCCGTTGTGGACAATCCGGCCAACCTCGCCGATCCCCAGGTGCTCGCCGACTGGCAGCCCGGCGACCATACCGAGGCGGTCGACGGTGCCGGCGATGAGGCCTGGTACGCGGCGGTCAGCGCCGCCGCCGCGGGTCACCGGCCCGATGCCGTGGTCGCGTTCTCCGAACCGCACGTGATGGCGGCCGCGTACCTCGCCGACGAGCTCGGCCTGCCGGCCCCGGGGCTGCGAGCGGCCAGCCTGTCCCGAAACAAGCACCTGCAGCGGGAGACGTTCGCCCGCTACGGCATCCGGCAGCCTCGGCACCGGCTGGCCACCGACGCCGAGACGGTTCTCAGTTGGACCGGCGGGGACTTCCCGGTCGTGCTCAAGCCGCTGTCGCAGGCCGGCAGCCTCGGGGTCCGCGTGGTCCACGACGACGCGGAGGTCAAGCAGTGGCTCGCCGAAGGGCACGCCACCGGGGCGTTCCTGTGCGAGGAGTACTGCGACGGGCCGGAGTACAGCTGCGAGGTGCTGGTCCAGCACGGGCGGGTGGTCTTCGCCAACGTCACCGGGAAGACGACCACGCCGCCGCCGATGTGCATCGAGATCGGACACCGCACGCCGGCCGGCTGCGATGCCGGCACCGCGGCCGCGATCATCGACCAGGCGGCTGCGGTGGTCGCCGCGATCGGGATGCGGGCCGGGCTCGCCCACGTCGAGGTGCGGGTGCGCCCCGACGGCCCGTACGTGATGGAGGTCGGCGTCCGTACGCCGGGTGACTTCATCATGGAGATGACCGAACTCGCCACCGGGGTCGACCTCTTCGACGCCGTGGTCGCCATCGCCGGCGACCAGGAAGCGCCGGTGAGCCGCACCCGCGAGGCCGCCGCCGGTGTGTGGTATCCGATCTTCGAGCCCGGTACGCCGGTGCCGGTCGAGGCGCTGCGGGCGGTGGCCGCGATGCCCGGCGTCGTGCGTACCGACATCAACCTGGCCGACGCCTGGATGGCGACCGCGGTCACCTGGTCGCTCAACCGTCCCGGCGGGTTCCTGCTCGCCGCGCAGACCGTGGCCGAGCTGGACGCGCTGACCGCCCGGGTGCGCGCCCGGGTCGACCGCGCCGCGTCCTAGCCCGAAGTCACGTCCTAGCCCGAAGTCACGTCGTTGGCAAGGGCACCCTCTTCGTCAGAAACCGTTAAGAGGGTGCCCCTGCTAACCAGCGCGGGGTGGCCGCCCCCAGCGCCACCGGCCACCGGCCGGCGGGCACCGAAACTGCCGAGCATCGCCTCCAAGATCGGTAGCGCATGGACCACGCGGCCGCTGCGGATGAGCAGATCCCACAACGGCTCGAACTTCTTCCAACCGCCGGCGTACCCGAGATGGCGCAGCCGGTCGCGGAGCACGGGCTTGGACTGTGCGCCCCGCCAGATCGCGCGCCAGCGGTAGAAGTCGCGGTACGCCCGCCAGTACCCGTCCACCAGCTGACGCTCGGTCAACCCGATCGGGCGGAACACCACGTGCCGGGTGTCGTAGCGGTCCCAGTCCTGGTGCAGCATCCGGCCCTGCGCCAGCATCCGGGCGTAGAGGGCGGTGCCCGGGTAGGGCGTCATGATGTGGAAGGTGGCGGTCTCGATGCCCTGCTCCACCGCCCACGCGACGGTGCGGTCGAAGACGTCGGGCCGGTCGTCGTCCATGCCGAAGACGAAGCTCGCGTTCACCATCACGCCGTGCCCGTGCAGCCGGCGGACCACGGCGGCGTAGTCGCGGCCGATGTTCTGCCGCTTGCGCTGGCTTGCCAGATTGTCGCCGTTGATCGTCTCGAAGCCGACGAAGAGGCTGCGCAGGCCGGCCCGCACCGCCTGCTCGAGCAGGCCGGGGGCGAACACGGAGTCGACGGTGCCGGCCGCCTGCCAGACCCGTCCGGCCCCGGCCAGGCCGGCGAAGAGCGCCTCGGCGAAGCGGCGGTTGCCGAACAGGTGGTCGTCCAGGAAGTACAGGTGCCGTCCCGGCAAGCGGTCGATCTCAGCCAGCGCGTCATCGACGGTCTGCGTGTAGAACGACCGGCCACCGGCGAAGAACGCGTCCTTGTAGCAGAAGTCGCAGTGATGGGGGCAGCCCCGGGAGACCACGAGGGAGTTCGGGACCAGGTAGTGCCGTCGTTTGATCAGGTCCCGGCGCACCGGCGGCAGCGACTCCAGCGTGCGGGTGGTGGAGACGTAACGGGCGCGGGGCACGCCGCGACGCAGGTCATCGAGGAACACCGGCCAGGTGTCCTCGCCGGGCCCGACGAAGACGGTGTCCGCGTGGGCGGCCGCCTCATCCGGCAGCGACGTCACGTGCAACCCGCCCATCGCCACGTGCACGCCGCGGGCCCGGTAGCCGTCGGCGAGTTGGTACGCCCGCCGGGCGGAGGTGATGTAGGGCTGGATGACCACGAGGTCCGGGCGGTCGTCGTCGAGGCGGAGCTTCTCGACGTGTTCGTCGTGCAGCGTCACCTCGTCGTCCGCGCGCAGATAGCCGGCGAGGGTCGCCAGGCCCAGGGGTGGGAAGAGCGAGTACTTGATCGGGCGGAAGAACGGGCTGGTGGCTTCGGTCAGGGCCGGCAGGATCATCGTGACCCGCATCTGTCTCCTTCCCATCTCACCGTGGATCTAGGGCGTAGGCACATGATTGGAGATCCATCCATGTGCCTACGCCCTAGATCGGCGACATCAGAGGAAGTAGGAGATCTGGTTCTGGTCGTCTCCGTTGCCGATGAAGCAGATCTGGTTGTACTTGGCCAGGACCAGCTTGCCGTTGCGGGCGTCGGTCCCGTTGTCGAACAGTTGCAGCACGTGATCGTGGTCCTTGACCCGCCACCCGTTGCCGTCGCCCATGTCCTCGACGGTGAGGTTGTTGCGGTTGTACGGCGAGCAGTCGTCCTCCTGGTCGGCGATGGTCGTGTTCTTGCCGGAGGCGTTGCGCCAGTAGTCGAAGATGTACGCGTACTTCTCCTCGCGGGTGTTGTTGCGGCCCAGATAGCAGTGCTTGGTGTAGCGCTGGGCGAGCGCGAGCGCCTTGTCGCCGGTGTTGTCGCCCGACTGGCCGCTGACCTTCAGCACGATCTGGGACCCGTCGTCGACGGTGTACGTGCCGGCGCCGTCGAAGTGCACCGTGAGCGAGTTCGCGTTGTAGGAGACGCAGTCCTCGGGCGTCGGCCAGGACGGCGCAGGCGGGGGCTTCGTGGTGGTCGAATGGCCCGGCTTGGGGGGCTCCGTGGTGGCCGCCGGCGTGGCCGGCGTCGGGCTTGTGGTCGGGGGAGGCGCGGCGACGCCCTCGGACCTGCTGCCGCAGCCTGCAGCGGACACGAGCGCCACCACGACGATGGCCGCGAAGGCCGCCGGGGCCCGGAACAGACTCGACATCTCGTACTCCTTGTCCTGCGGCCGGCTCGCTGCCAACCTGCTGAGCCCACCTTGTCGCCGGTGGACCCGGCCGCGCATCGGGGATATCCCGCTCGTCGCGATGGGGGTTTAGGGGATGCCGCGGGTCGATGTTGGTCACAGATGGCGGCCAGGACCACCGTCACTGTCCAAGATCTGCCATGAGGGGGATTCGTGTGCTTGACCGTCTCGCGATCTACGACGTTGACTGTCGTTGACCTGTATCCATCGACGGACATCAACTCGAAGAGGGAGGTTCGAGTCATGGTCACACGACGGGGGTTGTTCGTCCTGCCCGCGATGCGCCGCGCGGGCGGCGGCGGACAGGTCGACATGTACGACATCGCGGTGCGCCAGTTCACCCAGCAGATCCTGCCGGCCAGCCTGCCCGCCACCCAGGTGTTCGGGTACGGCGCCAGCGGCACCTCGGGCTTCCACTGCCCGGCCGCTCCGGGGCGCTGTCGACCGCGTATGCCCTTGGCCTGCTGGAGGTGACCGGTCGGCTGGAGCCGACCTGAGTGCTCAGCCACGCAGTAGGGTGCTGGTCATGGCGCCGCGCAAGGAAGTGATCGAGGTCGGCGACCGGGACGTGACCATCACCAACCCGGACCGGGTCTACTTTCCGGCCGCCGGGTACACCAAGCGGGACCTGGTCAGCTACTACCTCGCGACCGCCGCCGGGGCGCTGCCCGCGGTCTACGGGCGGCCGATGGCGCTCAAGCGCTATGTCCACGGCATCGCCGGCGAGGCCTTCTACCAGAAGCGTGCACCGGACTCGCGGCCGGAGTGGATCGAGACGGTCGAGCTGCGCTATCCGTCCGGGCGTAGCGCCCACGAGGTGGTCGTCCGGGAAGCCGCCGATCTGGCCTGGCTGGCCAACCTGGGCTGCATCGACCTGCACCCGCACGCGGTACGGGCCGACGACCTGACCCACCCGGATGAGTTGCGGGTCGATCTCGACCCGATACCGGGCGTGCCGTGGTCGCAGGTGCGCGAGGTCGCCCTGGTCGTGCGGGACGTGCTGGCCGACCTCGGCCTCACTGGCTGGCCGAAGACCTCGGGTTCGCGAGGGCTGCACATCTACTGCCGCATCGCTGCACAGTGGAGCTTCGCCGAGCTGCACCGGGCCGGCCTCGCCCTGGCCCGCGAGGTCTCCGACCGCGCGCCCGAGCTGGCCACCAGCCGGTGGTGGAAGGAGGAGCGCCACGGGGTCTTCGTCGACTACAACCAGAATGCCAAGGACCGCACGACGGTGTCGGCCTACTCGGTGCGGCCCACCGCTGACGCCCGGGTCTCAACCCCACTGCGCTGGGACGAGGTCGCCGACTGTGAACCGGACCAGTTCACCTTGGCGTCCGTGCCGCGCCGGCTGGTCGAGCTCGGGGATCCGGCGGCCGGCATCGACGACGCCGCCGGCTCGCTGGCCCCGCTGCTCGAGCTCGCCGAGCGGCAGGGTGAGGGCGGCCGGCCCGAGCCCGAGCCGGATGCGCCCCGAACCGGTCGCCGTCGCAGCACGATGCCGTTGATCGAGATCGCGCGGGCCGCGAGCCGGGAGGAGGCGCTGGCCGGATTGGACCGCTGGCGGGCCCGCCACCCTGCGGTCTACGCGATGCTGGCACCGGCCGATATCCTCCTCGACGCGATGCGCGGGCGCAGCTCGGCCTACTACCGGATCCGGCTGAACCTACGCAACGTACCGGCGGCGCAACGGCCGGCCCAGGAGGCCCTCGAGGTCGACTACGATCCGTGGGCCCAGCTGAGGGCCCAGGGCTGGGGCCCCCGCACTCAGTCCACATAGGATGATAGGAGAACGGTGAGCAGATCGGTCGCGGAGAAACTCCTCATCAAGCCCGCAACGACATTGTGGTGCTCGCACGCCGGGTACGCCGGCCGCCTCGAACCGGTTCCCGACGGGGTGACCCGGGTGGACCGGTTCGGCGACACGGATACCGCGCTCGTCTTCGCTGAGGATGCCGGTTCGTTGCGGACGATCCTGGCCGCCCAGCGATCGGATCTGGCCAAGCCGGCCGCCTTGTGGGTTGTCTACCCCAAGGGCAACCGCACCGACGTCAACCGGGACTCGCTGTGGCCGATCCTGCGCGAGTACGGGTTGCGGCCGGTGACCCAGGTCGCCGTCGACGACGTCTGGTCGGCCCTGCGGTTCCGCCCGCTCAAGGAGGGCGAGTCGTTCCCGCCGGCGCGGTGACGCGGTATCGGCGATGAGGCTACGGTACGGCTGAGCGCCGTTGACCATGACCGCGAAGGAGCCCTGGTGCCCGGACCGAATCTGACCTACGACGAGGCGGTGGCGCGCGGCGCCCTGCTGCACGTCGACGCGTACCGGGTCGAGCTGGATCTGAGCCGGCCGGGCGAGGTCTTCGGGTCGACGACCGTGATCCGGTTCACCGCGGCCCGACCCGGGGCCGCCACCTTCGCCGACCTCGTCGCCCCACGGGTGCGCGAGGTCGTCCTCAACGGCCGCCGGCTCGACCCGGCCACGGTGTACCGGGACAGCCGGATCGAACTGGATGACCTGGCCGCCGAGAACGAGCTGCGGGTGGTGGCCGACTGCGCATACATGAACACCGGGGAGGGCCTGCACCGCACGATCGACCCGGCCGACGGGCGGACCTACCTCTACACCTACTACGAAGTACCGGATGCCCGGCGGGTCTTCGCCAGCTTCGAGCAGCCCGACCTCAAAGCAGAGTTCACCTTCACGGTGATCGCGCCGGCCCACTGGACGGTACTGTCCAACTCGGCCACCCCGAAGCCGGAACCACTCTCCGATCTGGACGGAGTCTCGGTCTGGCGGTTCGCGCCGACGCCGCGCATCTCGACCTACGTGACCGCGCTCGTCGCCGGCGAGTACCACATGATCCACGACACCTACGTGGCCCCGACCGGCCAGGTCGTCCCGCTCGGCCTGGCCTGCCGCGCATCGCTCGCGCCGTACCTGGATGCGGGCGAGCTCTTTGAGATCACCCGGGCCGGCTTCGACTACTACCTGTCCGTCTTCGACCACCCGTACCCGTTCGAGAAGTACGACCAGGCCTTCGTGCCGGAGTTCAACATCGGCGGCATGGAGAACGTGGGCTGTGTGACCTATGTGGAGCGTTACGTCTTCCGCTCCAAGGTGACCGGCGCCGCCCGGGAGCGGCGGGCCGAAGTCATGCTGCATGAGCTCGCGCACATGTGGTTCGGCAACCTGGTCACCATGCGATGGTGGGACGACCTGTGGCTCAAGGAGTCGCTGGCGTCGTACCTGGCGGTACGGTGCCAGGCCGAAGCGACCCGGTGGACGAACGCCTGGACCACGTTCGCCGCCGCCGAGAAGGCCCGCGGCCTGCGCCAGGATCAGGCTCCCTCGACCCACCCGATCGTCGCCGAGATCAAGGACCTGGCCGACATTCAGCTCAACTTCGACGGGATCACGTATGCCAAGGGCGCTGCGGTGGTGAAACAGCTGGTCGCCTGGGTCGGCAGCGACGCCTTCTTCGCCGGCCTGCGCACGTACCTCCGCCGCCACGCGTGGGGCAGCACCACCCTGGAGGATCTGCTCGACGTGCTCGCCGAGGCGTCCGGCCGGGACCTGGCGAGCTGGAGCCGGCAGTGGCTGCGCAGCCCGGGGCCGAACACCCTGCGGCCGGAGTACACGGTAGATGGCGAGGGCCGCTTCACCTCTTTCGTCGTCGGCCAGGAGGCCTTGGCAGCGCACCCGACGCTGCGCTCGCACCGGATCGCGATCGGCCTTTATGGACGATCGGCGGGAGCGCTGGTGCGCCATCGCCGGCTGGAGCTGGACGTGGCCGGCGCCCGCACCGAGGTGCCGGAGCTCGTCGGCGTCACTCGGCCGGAGGTCGTCCTGCTCAACGACGACGACCTCACCTTCGCGTCCCTGCGGCTGGACCCGCGGACGCTGGCCGCGGTCGCCGGCAACGTCGCCGCGTTCACCGAGTCGCTGCCGCGCGCGCTGATCTGGACTGCCGCCTGGGATATGGTCCAGGCGCAGGAATTGGCCCCGCGGGCCTACGTGCGCATGGTTCTGGCCGGCATCGCCGGCGAGGACGACATCACCATGGTGCAGGGACTGCACGCCGCGCTGGTGACCGCCCTTGAGCGCTACGTCGATCCGGTCCACCTGCCGGCGGTCCGGTCGGAGGTGACCACGGCCGCCCGGGCCGTGCTCGCCGGCGCGCCGGCCGGCAGCGACCACCAGCTCGCCTGGGTGCGCCTGCTGGCCCGGGTCGCCGAGGCGGAGGAGGATCTCTCACTCCTCGCCCGCCTGCACCGGCGGGAGCTCGAACTGCCCGGACTCGTCGTGGACACCGAACTGAGCTGGGCGCTGCTCACCGGCCTCGTGCGGGCCGGCTGGGCCACGGCGGCGCAGATCGAGGTCGAGCTCGCCGGCGACCAGACCACCGCCGGTCGGGCGTACGCCCTCGGTGCCCATGCGGCGCAGCCGAGCGTCGAAGCCAAGGCCGAGGCGTGGGCCCGGGTCGTCGATCACGACGACCTGCCGAACAAGACCCAGGAGGCGATCGTCGGCGGCGTCACCGCCCAGTTCGGACTCGGGTTCGTCCAGTTCGGACAGTCCGACCTGCTGGCGCCCTATGTGGAGCGGTACTTCGCCGCGCTGCCCGAGATCTGGCGGACCCGAACGCTGGAGATCGCCCGCATCCTGGTGACCGGGCTCTACCCGCTCTACTGCATCGCGCCGGCGACTCTGGCCCGCACCGACGAGTTTCTGGCCGACGCGCGGTTGCCGGCCGGCCTGCGCCGGCTCGTGCTCGAGGCCCGCGACGAGCTGGAGCACAGCCTTCGCGCGCGGGCCGCCGACCGGGCGGCCACCGACGATCGCACCGGAGGCTGACTGGCCCGGCCAGCGGTCGTGAGATCATGGGCCAGCGCCGGGTGGGCCGGCCTGAAGGAGGAGTCATGGCGGTCAGCGCCAACCTGGACAAGATTCTCGACAAGGCGTACGAAGCGACGCCGCTGAGCGAACTGGTCGACGCGCCGGTGGCGGCCCTCTCCGGGGTGAGCGACGGCGACGCCGAGCTGCTCAAGCAGGCATTCAACATCAAGACGATCGGCGACCTGGGCCGAAACAAGTACTTCCGGGCCGCGGCCGCCCTGGTCGATCTGGCCGAGCGGGCGGGGTAGCCCCGGCTCCGGCGGGCAGTCGGCTCCCCGAGCCGGGGGCCGCCACCCGTCGGCTGGTACGTCAAACCCAGCGGTTGCCCAGGAGCATGTGGCGCAGCCAGTCGGTGTACGGGATCGAGTTGCCGACATAGAGCGGGTAGTACCACCAGAAGCAGACGGCGACGAAGAGCACGAACGCGCCGGCAGCGATCGTGCCGTAGAGCCGGCGGTCCTCGGCCGGCAGGCTCAGGGTGGGGCGAACCCGGCCGGCGCCGAAGCGGCCCACCCCCGGCCCCTGAATCAGGCAGCCGAGGACGTACACCACGGCGAGCACGAGGAACGGTTCGGCCGGTAACGCGTAGAAGTAGAACATCGTGCGGTGCGCCACCTCGTAGGGGAACCACGGCACGATCCCGGCGATGACGCCCAGCCAGATCGGCAGCGCGCGCCAGTCCCGGCGGCTGATGCCGAACCAGGTGGTGCCGATCAGGGCCGGGATGAAGGCCCACCACAGCACCGGCGTCCCGAGCAGGAGGATCTCGGCGGCGCATTGAGGCTGGCCACAGACGGCGTCGCTGTTCCAGTAGAACGCGACCGGCCGGCCCAGCAGCAGCCACTGCCACGGCCACGACTGGTACAGGTGGGGCGTGCTGAGGTTGTCGTGGAAGTGCAGGATGTCGACGTGGTACGCGTACAGGTTGTACAGCGGCCCGAAGATGAACGGCTCCGGACGGCCCAATTCGTTGGCCAGGTAGTGCCGCTTCCACCCGTCGTCGGAGAGGAACCAGCCGGTCCAGGCGGACAGGTAGGTGACCAGCACCAGCGCCAACATCGCGAAGATCCAGCCGGACTCGTCCAGCAGCGTGTCCCGCCACGGGTGGGCCGCCCCGACCGTGCGGCGCAGCCCGGCGCCCCACAGCAGCAGCAGGCCGATGAAGAGCGGCACGAACCAGATGGCACTCCATTTGACCCCGCAGGCGGCGCCGAGCATCACCGCGGCGGCCAGGCGCCACCATGCAATGCTGGACCAGCTGCGCCGCGGGCGACCGGCTCGGCCCGGCGTAGTCGGGTCAAGACCCGCCGCCATCAGCCGCAACCAGCGCCGGCGCCGATCGTCGCGGTCGAGCACGATGCAGGCGAACGCGGCCACGATGAAGAACATCAGGAAGATGTCGAGCAGCGCGGTGCGCGAGAGCACCAGATGCATCCCATCCAGGGCCATGAGCAGCCCGGCCGCGCACCCCAGCAACGTGCTGCGGAACATCCGGCGAGCGGTCCGGATGACGATGAGGATCGAGAGCGTGCCGACGAGCGCGCTCGTGGACCGCCAGGCGAACTCCGGGCTCACGTTGAGGCGGATGCCCAGCGGGGAGAGCAGATGCGACGCCCACCCGTCGGGCTGGAAGATCTTGATGCCTAAAGCGATGATCCACTTGCCGAGGGGTGGGTGCACCACGAAGTCGCCGTAGGAGGCCGTGACGCTGCCGGCGGAATCGGTCGCGGTGCGCCACTCCACCCCGTGGTCGAGCAGCTCCTGGCCTTCGGTGGCGTAATAGACCTCGTCGAAGATGACACCCCGGGGCAGTCCCAGGTTGACGAAGCGCAGGATGGCCGCGATGGCGACCACCCAGAGGGCCGCCCCCCAGGAGCGCCAGGTCCAGGCGGGCATCGGCTCCAGGCGCCGGCGGATGCTCTCGTGGATCTCGGCCGGCGCCGGTTCCCGCTCCTCGGGCGGGTCGTCGGCCTGGGGCTCGGCGCTGACCTGCACACTCACCCCGCGATCGTAGGCTGCCCTGGACAGGCCCGCCGACCGGCCGTCGATCTATCTCACACCGAGGAGCACCGCCACCATGACCGACCCAATCCGGGCATCCGGCGGAGCCGGCAGAGCCGCGACGGCGGGCAGAGCCGCGGCGGCCGGCACAGCCGGCGGAGCCGCGACGGCCGGCACAGCCGGCGGAGCCGCGACGGCCGGCACAGCCGGCGGAGCCGCGACGGCCGGCACAGCCGGCGGAGCCGGGCGGATCGTGCTCGTCGGTGCTCCGTTGGGCAACCCGGCCGACGCCTCGCAGCGCCTGCGTGACCTGCTCGCCACCGCCGAGGTGATCGCGGCCGAGGACACCCGGCGGCTGCGCCGCCTCGCCGGGGACCTCGGGATCGCGGTGACCGGCCGGGTGGTCTCCTATTTCGAGGGCAACGAGCCCCGCCGTACGCCGGAGCTGGTCGACACCGCCGCGGCCGGCGCCCAGGTCGTGCTGGTGACCGACGGCGGCATGCCGAGCGTCTCCGACCCCGGCTTCCGCCTCGTCCGGGCCGCGGTCGCGGCCGGCGTCGCCGTGACCGTCGCGCCCGGACCCTCCGCGGTGACCACCGCCCTCGCCGTTTCCGGCCTGGCCTGCGACCGGTTCTGCTTTGAAGGTTTCCTCCCGCATCGCGCGGCGCAACGGCGGGCCCGGCTCGCCGCCCTCGCCGGGGAGGAGCGCACCATGGTCCTGTTCGAGTCACCGCACCGGATCGCGGCGATGCTCGCCGACGCGCAGGCCGTCTTCGGCCCGGACCGGGCCGCCGCGCTCTGCCGTGAGCTGACCAAGACGTACGAGGAGATCCGTCGGGCCCCGCTGGGTGAGCTCGCGGACTGGGCCGGCACCGGCGAGATCCGCGGCGAGATCACGCTGGTGGTGGCGGGCGCGGGCCGGCCGGCACCACCGGGGCCCGCGGTCCTGGCCGCCGACGTGGCCCGGGCCGAGGCGGCCGGCACCGATCGCAAGCAGGCGATCACCGAGGTCGCCCGCCGCCATGAGGTCGCCCGCCGGCTCGTCTACGAAGCCGTGGTCCGCGCCCGGCCGGCGGCCGGATCGCCGACCGGGCCTCAGTAGGCCGATGCGACCATGGCGGCGGCCAGCACGATCGGCGCCGCGAGCGTGAGCGCGGTGGCCACGCCGCGCCGCCAGCCGGCGAAGCGGGTCGCGCCGGTGACCCACACCGCGGCCAGGGCGCAGACCAGGACGAGGCCGAAGCCCACCCCCCAACGCACGGCGAGCCCGCGGGCGTCGGTGAGGTAGACCCGCGACCCACCGGCCGAGACCATCCACGCCGGACGGACGGCGCCCGCGGGGCAGCTCGCCGGATCGATGCCGGCCACGTCGGCCGCCGCGGTGAACGTGGCGTCGTCGGCGGTGAACGAGGCCCGGCACCCCGGACCGGCGGCAAGCACCGTCGCGCGGCCGTGATGACCGTGTCCGGCGGCGAGCCAGAACGGCTCGGCCGCGACCCAGCCGAAGAACGTGGCCAGAATGGTGACCACCAGCAGCCCCGGGACGGCGAGCCACGGCCCGCGCAGCTCCCGCGAGTGGTGCCGCCGCGCCGGCCGGGTCAGCGCCGGCGGGATCCCGGGTGGAATGCGCTGTGGCGGCACCCGGGTGGCGAGCGGGCCGGAGTCCGCGGGCTCGCCGGCTCCGCCGGCCTCGGGCGGAGCCAACGCTGGCACCGGCAATGGCTCGGCCCGCATGAGCGGCATCGCCGGCGGCGGGTCGGGTCGTCGCGGCTCGGCTGGCGGCCGAGGGCCGGCCGGGCGCGGCGGCGTCTCGTAGGGCCCGGTCCGCGCCGCCGGCTCGTCCGGGCTGGCGTCCGCGGCGGCCTCGCCCTCGCCGGCGGTGGTCTGCTCCCGGTCCGCCGGCTCCGACTCCCCCCGCCACCAGTCGACATCGGCGCCCGGCGCCGGCCACGGGCGCGGCTGCTCACCCGGGGGCGGGTCGTCGGAGATCGTCACAGCTGCCATTGCACACCCGTCCGGCACCGCCCGGTCGGATCTGCGGCGCGTGTCGGCCGTGCCCCGGGGCCGGCCATCTCGCGTCGACCTAGGGCGTAGGCACGTGGCTAGAGATCAAATCACGTGCCTACGCCCTAGATCAACGAGGAGGCGGTGCCGCGGGGCGGCCAGCGGCCGCCGGTCGATACGCGGCCCGCGCTGGCGGCCCATCGGCCGGGCTCCAGCGCTTATCCGGTCGCTGTCGCATCCCCGCGGTCACTACGCTTGGCAGCCATGAGTCGTTACCTCGCCGCGGTGGCCTGGCCGTACGCCAACGGGCCGCGCCACATCGGCCATGTCTCCGGGTTCGGCATTCCCTCCGATGTCTTCAGCCGCTACCTGCGCATGGCCGGGCACGAGGTGCTCATGGTCTCGGGAACCGACGAGCACGGCACCCCGATCCTGTACGAGGCGGAGGGGGCCGGGGTCAGCCCGCAGCAGCTGGCCGACCGCTACAACCGCGTGATCGTGGAGGACTTCGCCGCCCTCGGGCTGAGCTACGACCTGTTCACCCGGACCACGACGCGCAACCACTACGCGGTGGCTCAGGAGCTCTTCCGCACCATGTACGGCAACGGGTACATGGTCGTGCGGACCACCCGGGGCGCGATCTCGCCTTCGACCGGCCGTACCCTGCCCGACCGCTACGTGGAGGGCACCTGCCCGATCTGCGGATACGACGGCGCCCGCGGCGACCAGTGCGACAACTGCGGCAACCAGCTCGATCCGGTCGACCTGATCAACCCGCGCAGCCGGGTCAACGGTGAGGTGCCCCGCTTCGTCGAGACCGAACATTTCTTCCTCGACCTGCCGGCACTCGCGTCGGCGCTGGGGGAGTGGTTGAAGACGCGCACCGACTGGCGCCCCAACGTGCTGCGGTTCTCGCTCAACCTGCTCGACGACCTGCGCGCGCGGGCGATGACCCGCGACATCGACTGGGGCGTCCCGGTCCCGCTGCCCGGGTGGGAGGAGAACCCGGCCAAGCGGCTCTACGTCTGGTTCGACGCGGTGATCGGCTATCTCTCCGCGTCGATCGAGTGGGCCCGGCGCACCGGCGACCCGCAGGCGTGGCGCCGGTGGTGGGCTGCCGAGTCAGACGCCCGCTCGTACTACTTCATGGGCAAGGACAACATCACCTTCCACTCGCAGATCTGGCCGGCCGAGCTCTTGGCGTACAACGGCGAGGGCGACCGGGGTGGCGAGCCGGGTGAGTATGGGCTGCTGGCCCTGCCGACCGAGGTGGTCTCGAGCGAGTTCCTCACCATGGAGGGGCGCAAGTTCTCGTCGTCGCGCAAGGTGGTCATCTACGTCCGCGACTTCCTCGAGCGCTATGACCCCGACGCGCTGCGCTACTACGTCGCGGTCGCCGGGCCGGAGCTGACCGACGTCGACTTCACCTGGGCCGAGTTCCTGCGGCGCAACAACGACGAGCTCGTCGCCGGCTGGGGCAACCTGGTCCACCGGTCGATCTCGATGGCGGCGAAGAACTTCGGCGCGATCCCGCCCGCCGGCGAGCTGACCGTGGCCGACCAGGCTCTGCTCGATTCGACCCGCGCGGCGTTCGGGGTCGTCGGCGCACTGATCGAGCGGCAACGGCAGAAGGCGGCGATCGGGGAGGCGATGCGGGTCGTCGGCGAGGCGAACAAGTACCTGTCGGACGAGGCCCCGTGGAAGATCAAGGATGATCCGGTACGGCTCGGCACCATCCTGCACGTGGCGCTGCAGGCGGTGCGCGACTGCAACGTCCTGCTCACCCCGTTCCTGCCGCACTCCGCTCAGCGGATCCACGAGCTGCTCGGCGGCACCGGCGTGCACGCGCCGATGCCGGTGATCGAGGAGGTCGACGACCTCGACGGCGGACCGGGTTACCCGATCATCACCGGGGACTACACGGGAGGTGCCCGGTGGGAATCGGTACCGGTGGCGGTCGGGCAGCCGCTGGCCCCGCCGAAGCTGGTCTTCCGTAAGCTGGATCCGTCCATCGTGGACGAGGAGCTGGCCCGCCTGGAGTCCTAGCCCGGCGATCGCAGCGGCAGCACGTACTCGTGGTCGACGTCGCGCAGCCCGGTGACCTCGGTCGCGGCCGCCCACACCTCGTACACGCCGCGCTCGACACAGTGCACGCCCAGCGTGGGCACGCTGTGCTGGTCGGGGCGGCACAGCCGCAGTTGCAGCCACTCGCCGTCCACCCGCACCACCGTGCACGATGCCGCACGCCAGGTCGCGTACCCGGTGCGGCGAGCCAGACCGTCCACCGGGTAGTGGGCCGAGCCGGCGTTGGCCAGCAGGCGGTACTCATGGGGCGGGTCGGCGACCGCCTCGTACATCTCGCCCTGGTACCGGCCGACCAGCGTGGTGCCGCCGCGCAGCTGGTCGCCGGTCGGCACCAGTTCCTGGTCGGGCGCCACCTCGGGCACGCCGTGCAGCAGGTGGCGCCAATGCGGTCCGAAGACGCGGATCCAGGCCCGCTGCTCGGGTAGGTACCGGTAGAGCGGCACCTCGGCGCCGTCCACGCCGAACGCGACCAGGTGGGCGTTGGCCGGCATCGGCAGGTCGGCCAGGTCCGCGGTGACGTACTCCGGGATCACGTGGTTGCTGCTCGGCGCGAAGCCGGTGCCGAGCACCGGTGGGCCCAGCCGGTCGTGCGGCCGGATCGAGGCGAGGCCGGGGTACGCCGGCAGGTCGGGCACCGGCATCGAGAACGGGATCTCGTAGTCGGCCGGGTCGAGCGCCCGCCACCGCAGCCCGAACACGACATCTTGGCAGGCCGGCGTCTCGTCGCCGGTGAGCATGGCCAGCTCGGCCGCCGTGCGCAGGGCGGCGACGTCGTAGGACCGGTAACAGAAGCCACCGGGACGGCGTCCGAGCAGGTAACCGCCGAGCTGGCGGGCGGTGAGCAGCTTGATCATCCTGGTGCCGGTCCGGATGAGTGCGCTGCGGCGGATGCATACCAGCGCATCGGTGCTCGCCAACACCGGGCGCCGGTGCGGGGGGCTCTGGGTCAGCGCATGGACCCGGGACCAGGACATGTCGACAGTCACCGGAGCCAGCAATGGCGCCTCGTCCGGCTCGGCGACCGCGATCTCCGTCGACGGCGCCTGGAGCAACGTCACGCGCCGCAGCCTATCCACGCTTCGTACCCGGCAGGTAAACGCCGCGTTAACGCGCGTCCGGGTGCGACCGGTCCACGGTCGCCGGGGATGATGACGGGATGACCTGGACTGCTCCCGACATCGACCGCACCGACGAGCCATCCGTCGGCGACGAGCTGACCATGCTGATCGGCTGGCTGGAGTACCATCGCCAGACTCTGCTGCTGAAATGCCAGGGCCTCACCGGCGACCAGCTCAAACTGGCCTCGACCCCACCGTCCAACCTCACCCTGCTCGGCCTGGTCCGGCATATGACCGAGGTCGAGCGCAACTGGTTCCGCCGCCGGGTCAACGGCGAGGCGGCCGCGCCGGTGTACTGCACCGACGAGAGCCCGGACGGGGACTTCGACGACATCGCCGGCGCCGACCCGGCGGCCGACTTCGCGACCTTCGCGGCCGAGCTGGACGCCTGCCGGGCGGCGGCCGCCGGTCATCCGCTGGAGGAGACGTTCGTGCACCCTCGCACCGGCCGGACCTTGAGCGTGCGCTGGGTCTATGTGCACATGATCGAGGAGTACGCCCGCCACAACGGGCACGCCGACCTCATCCGCGAGCGCATCGACGGGGTCACCGGCGACTGACCCGGTATGTGAGATCCTGGCTCGGATGCCCGAGAACGAGCCGCCGTCGCGGGGGCGATCCAGCCGCCTTGGTGACCCGCCACCCGCTCCGGCCCCGTTGCCGTTTCCGGTTCCCGACAGCCACGCCCACCTGGACATCGTCGGCACCGATCCGATCGGCCAGCTCGCGGCCGCCACCGCGGTCGGGGTGGACCGCCTGGTCCAGGTCGGTGTCGATGTCGCGTCCTCGCGCTGGGGCGTCGAGCTGGCGCGTACCGAACCCGGCGTGCTGGCGACGGTGGCCATCCACCCCAACGAGGCGCCGCGACTGTCCAACCTGGATGAAGCCCTGCGCGAGATTGAAGGGCTGGCCGCCGATCCCCGGGTACGCGGAATCGGCGAGACCGGTCTGGACCATTTCCGCACCGGCGAGTCCGGCCGGGCCGCCCAGGAGACCAGCTTCCGCGCCCACATCGCCATCGCGAAGCGGTACGGCAAGGCCCTGGTGATCCATGACCGCGACGCCCACGCCGACGTGCTGCGCGTGCTGGACGACGAGGGCCGGCCGGACCAGGTGGTCATGCACTGCTTCTCCGGCGACGCCGCGTTCGCGGGGCAATGCCTGCGCCGCGGGTTCACCCTGAGCTTCGCCGGCACCGTGACCTTCGCCAGTGCCGGGAACCTGCGCGCCGCGGCCGCGGCAACTCCGCTGCACGCGATCCTGGTCGAGACCGATGCCCCGTTCCTCACCCCGATGCCGTACCGGGGCCGGCCCAACGGTTCCTACCTGATCCCGCTGACGGTGCGGGCGCTGGCCGAGACGACCGGCGCCGGCCTGCCCACGCTGTGCCGGGCCATCTCGGTCAACGCCGAGCGGGTCTTCGGGTCCTGGTCCTGAGCGCCGGCCCGCCGCCGCTGCGCTGGCCGTACTCTGTGGACGTGGCTCGCCTGCTCGGTCCGGTCGAGATCCGCCGCCTCGCTGCCGAGCTCGGCCTGCGGCCGAGTAAGTCGCTCGGGCAGAACTTCGTCCACGACCCGAACACCATCCGGCGCATCGTTCGGGTGGCCGCGATCGAGGCGCATGAGGTTGTGGTCGAGGTGGGGCCGGGCCTCGGCTCGCTCACCCTGGGCCTGCTGCCGGTCGCCGCCCAGGTGCACGCGGTCGAGATCGATCCGAACCTGGCTCGACGGTTGAGCTCCACTGTGGAGGAGCGGGCGCCCGCGGTCGCGGACCGACTGATCGTGCACGCCCGCGATGCCTTGACCCTGTCGGCGGCGGCACTCGATCCGGCGCCCACCGCGCTGGTGGCGAACCTGCCCTACAACGTCGCCGTCCCGGTCCTGTTGCACCTGCTGGGCGTGCTGCCTACGGTGGCGCACGGCCTTGTCCTGGTGCAGCGGGAGGTGGCCGACCGGCTCACCGCGACGCCCGGGTCGAAGGTGTACGGCGTCCCCAGCGTCAAACTCGCCTGGTACGCCGAAGCCCGGGCGGCCGGCACGGTGCCGGCGCGCGTCTTCTGGCCGGTGCCCACCGTGGAATCGGGCCTGGTCGCCGTCGTCCGCCGACCGCCGCCCCCGGCGCTGGCCGGCCGGGCCGAGGTCTTCGGGGTGGTGGACGCGGCGTTCGGGCAACGCCGCAAGATGCTGCGCTCGGCCCTGGCCGGGTGGGCCGGCGGGCCGGGCGCCGCAGCGGAGATCCTGGCGCGGGCCGGCATCGACCCGACCGCCCGGGGGGAGGAGCTCAGCGTCGGCCAGTTCGCCGCGATCGCCGCGGCGCGTCCGGCCGTCGGAAGTCGCCGGTAAGGTGTGGTGCGGGCACGGTACGCGTCGTGCGGCACGCCGGCGGCGTCGCCCGGGCGCCTGGCAACCGGAGGGTGGGCAGTGACGGAGCCGCTCTGGGAGGATGAGCGCCCCCGCCCTGCGAGCGTGGGCCCGGTCAAGGTGCGGGTGCCAGCGAAGATCAATTTGCATCTCGGCGTCGGCACCCTGCGCACCGACGGGTTCCACGAGGTCGCCACGATCTACCACGCCATCGCAATCTATGACGAAATCACCGCCCGCAGTGCGGACACGCTCGCGCTCACCATGGATGGCGAGGGCGCCGGCGAGCTCACGTTCGACGACCAGAACCTGGTGATCCGGGCCGCCCGGGCGCTCGCCGTCGCGGCCTCCCGGCCGGCGCAGGCCCGACTGCACCTGCGCAAGCAGATCCCGCTCGCGGCTGGCCTCGCCGGCGGCAGCGCCGACGCGGCGGCCGCGCTCGTCGCCTGCGACGCCCTCTGGGCGACCGGGTACAGCCGGGAGGAACTGGCCGGTGTGGCCGCTCAGCTCGGCTCGGACGTCCCGTTCCTGGTCGCCGGCGGCACCGCGCTGGGCACCGGGCGGGGCGAGACCATCAGCCCGGTGCTGGCGCCCGGCCATGCCTGGCACTGGGTCCTGGTGCTGCCCGACGGCGGTCTCGCCACGCCGACGGTCTACCGCGAGCTGGACCGCTTGCGGGCCGCCGGCACCGCCCCGCCCTCGGTGGGCGCGCCAGATGAGATCCTGGCCGCGTTGCGACAGCGGGATCCGCGGGTGCTCGCCAAGGCGCTCGGCAACGATCTGCAGCCCGCGGCGCTGTCGCTGCGCCCCGAGCTGCACGAGGTACTCGAGGCCGGCGCCCGGGCGGGCACGCTCGCCGGGCTCATCTCGGGCTCCGGCCCGACCTGCGTGTTCCTGTGCCGCGACGCCGGCCACGCGGCCGAGGTCGCGCAAGAGCTGGACGGCCTCGGCGTTGGCCGGCTGGTGCGGACCGCGCTCGGACCGGTGCCGGGCGCCCGGCTGGTCTGATCGGAGCGGCCGGCGGGTGGCGAACATCGTCAGCGTGGACCGGGTGGGCAAGGCCTACGGCGGTGCCGGTGCCCTGCTCGTCGGCGTCTCGCTCGGGCTCGACGACTCAGACCGGGTTGGTGTGGTCGGGCTCAACGGGGCCGGAAAGTCCACGCTGCTGCGGCTGCTCACCCGGGAAGAGACGCCCGATGAGGGCCGGGTGACCCACCGGCGGGACCTTCGTGTGCTCACGCTGCCGCAGACGCTGGAGCTGGCCGCGCAGGCGACCGTCCGGGAGGTGGTGGTGGGCAGCGGCTGGCTGCCGCCGGCCTTCGCCGCCGAGCACGAATGGGCCGGCGATACCGGGGTGCGGACCGTCCTGTCTGGACTCGGCCTGCCCGATCTCGGGCTCGACGCGGCGCTCGGACCGATGTCCGGCGGCGAGCGGCGGCGGGTGGCGCTCGCCGCGCTGCTGGTGCGCGAGTCCGATCTGCTGGTGCTCGACGAGCCGACCAACCACCTCGACATCGCCGGCATCACCTGGCTGGCGGCCCATCTGCGCCACCGGCGCGGCGCACTGGTGGTCGTGACCCACGATCGCTGGTTCCTCGACGAGGTGTGCGAGCGGACCTGGGAGGTGGTGGACACGACGGTCCGGGCGTACGAGGGCGGGTACGCGGCCTGGATCCTGGCCCGGGCCGAGCGGTCGCGGATCGCCGCGGCCACCGAGGCCCGCCGCCAGAACCTGCTCCGCAAGGAGATCGCGTGGCTGCGCCGCGGTCCGCCGGCGCGCACCTCGAAGCCGAAGTTCCGCATTGAGGCCGCCAACACCCTCATCGCCGATGTGCCCGAGCCGCGCGACTCCGTCTCGTTGCGCCGGCTGGCCACCGCCCGCCTGGGCAAGCAGGTCTTCGAGCTCGCCGCGGCGACGGTACGGGTGGGCTCGCGGACCCTGCTCGACCGGGTCGACTGGCTGGTCGGCCCGGGCGACCGGATCGGGATCGTGGGCGCGAACGGCGCCGGTAAGACCACCCTGCTGCGGGTGCTGGCCGGGCACCGGGGCGTGGACGCCGGCACGGTCACCACCGGATCGACGGTGCGCAGCGCATACCTGTCCCAGGAGCTGGCCGAGCTGCCGCCAACCGTCCGGGTGCTGGCCGCGGTGGAGGCGGTGGCCCGCCGGGTGAGCCTCGCCGGCCGGGACCTGAGCGCGGCCCAGCTGGCCGAGGTGTTCGGGTTCGGCGAGAGTCGACTGTGGACTCCGGTGGCGGACCTGTCCGGTGGCGAACGGCGCCGGCTGCAACTGCTGCGCCTGCTCGCAGGCGAACCAAACGTGCTGCTGCTCGACGAGCCCACGAACGACCTGGACACCGACACGCTGGCCGCGCTGGAGGACCTTCTCGACACCTGGCCAGCCACCATGGTGATCGCGTCGCACGACCGGTACCTGGTCGAGCGGGTCTGCGACAATGTCTACGGCCTGCTCGGCGACGGCCGGCTGACCCACCTGCCCGGCGGGGTGGACGAGTACCTCGCCCGGGTGTGGCCCCTCGACGGCTCCGCGGAGCCGTCCGGCTCGGCGGAGCCGGCTCTGCCGGCTGCGAGCGGCCCGGCCGCGGCCGGCGAGCGGCGGGCGGCCCGCAAGGAGCTTGCCCGGCTGGAGCGGCGGATCGGTCAGCTGGCGCAGCGCGAGGCGCAGCTGCACCAGGAGCTGGCCACGCACGCGACCGACTACCAGGTGATCGTCACTCTCGACCGGGATCTGCGGGCGGTGCTGGCCGAACGGGCCGTGGCCGAGGACGAGTGGCTCACCCTCGCCGAAGAGGTGGACCGGGCCGAGTCTGGCCGCTGATGGTTGGAGCGGGCCGAGCCGGCCGGCTGATGGCGGCGGCGGGGTCGCTGCCGCGTGCCGCCGCCGGTGCGCGAGAATCGCTGCGATGTCGCGGCCGCGGCATTCCCGGCCCGGAGGACTCCCGATGTCGCATTTCCCGATCAACCACCACCTGCGCCCGCTCTACCGGACGCTGGCCACCGTGGTCGCCCTCTACGTCATCGTCTTCGGCGCCATCGGCGCCGTCCGCACCGCCGGCGACAGCCTGTTCAGCCGCGGCGACGTCACCGCCCTGGGGCTGCGGACCAACCTCGCCTTCTCGGTCGCCTCCATCGTCGTCGGCGCCGCGATCCTGCTGGCGCTGGTGGCGGGGCGCAACGTGGACACCGCGGTCACCCGGTGGGGCGGTGTGGTCTTCATGGCGGTCGGCATGGCGATGATGGCCGTGCTCCACACGGATCTCAACGTGCTGAACTTCTCGATGGCCACCGTGGTCGTGTCGTCGGTGCTCGGGGTCGTGCTCTTCGCCGCCGGGCTCTACCTCACCTCGGGCTCGTCCGAACAGGCCGCCGCCGAGGAGGTGGCCCGCCACGGCGGGCATTGAGCCTGGCGGGCATTACACCGTGAGCGGGGTCAGCGCGGCTTGCGGAGCAGCAGGTCAGGCTTCGTCTCCAGGTGGGACAGGCCATTCCAGGCGATGTTGACCAGGTGGGCGGCGACCGTCTCCTTGCGCGGCTTGCGCACCTCCAGCCACCACCGGCCGGTCAGCGCCACCATCCCGACCAGCGCCTGCGAGTAGAGCTCAGCGAGCTTCCCGTCGTACCCGCGATTCTTGAACTCCCGCGCCAGGATGTACTCGACCTGATGCGCGACATCGTTGAGGACCGAGGAGAAGTTGCCGGTCGCCGAGCCGACCGGGGACTCGCGCACGAGGACCCGGAACCCGTCGGTCTCCTCTTCGATGTAGTCGAGCAGCGCGAGCGCCGCCTGCTCCAGCAGTTCGCGCGGGTGGCCGCCGGTCAGCGCGGTGGTGATCCGTTCCAGGAGGCCCAGGACCTCCCGGTCGACCACCACGGCGTAGAGCCCCTCCTTGCCGCCGAAGTGCTCGTACACCACCGGCTTGGAGACCTTCGCGCGGGCCGCGACCTCCTCGACCGACGTACCGTCGAGGCCCTTCTCGGCGAACGTGTGCCGGCCGACCGCGATAAGCTGCTCGCGGCGCTGGGCCGAGGACATCCGCACCTTGCCGCTGCCGTTGCGGGCGGACCTGGTCGCCGGGACCCGGCTCGGCGGCGTCAGCTCGGGCGTCGGGCTGCCCCCGGCCGGACCGGTTGTGCCTGATCCATCGCTTCCCGTCACCGTGCCATCGTTCCAGGCCGGGCCGGAAACATACGATCAGCCGGCCTTGCGGAACGGTGTCGTTTTCGTCGGTTCGATCATCTTCAGCTGCAGCCGGTCCACTTTGGGCCACCGGACCTGCGTGGCCCAGCCGAGCTTCTCGAAGATCCAGATGAGGCGCGCGTTCATGTCGATCTGGCCGCGCAGCACGCCGTGGCGGGCGCAGGTCGGATCGGCGTGGTGCAGGTTGTGCCAGTTCTCGCCGAACGAGAGGATCGCCAGCGGCCAGAAGTTGGTGGCCCGGTCGCGGCTGTCGAACGGGCGCTCGCCGTACACGTGGCAGATCGAGTTGATCGACCAGGTGGTGTGGTGCAGCAGCGCGATGCGTACCAGGCTGGCCCAGAACAGCGCCGACAGGGCGCCCGCCCACGACCACGTGAGCAGCCCGCCGAGGGCCGCCGGCAGCACCACCGAGGTGACCACGAGGTAGGGGAAGAGCTTGTCGATGCGCCGGATATCCCGGTCGGCGAGGAGATCCGGCGCGAACCGGGCCTGGTTGGACATCTCCCGGTAGAACAGCCAACCCATGTGCGAGTACCACAGGCCCTTGGTCAGACCCCAGACGCTGGTGCCGTAACGCCACGGCGAATGGGGGTCACCCTCCATGTCGCTGAACTGGTGATGGCGGCGATGGTCGGCCACCCACTGGGTCGGCGCGCCCTCGATCGCGAGCGTCCCGGCCACCGTGAGCCCGATGCGCAGGGCGCGGTTCGCCTTGAACGAGCCGTGGGTCAGGTGGCGATGGAACCCGGCCCCGATGCCGAACCCACCGACCAGATAGAAGATCACGAAGAGCACGACATCGACCCAGTTCAGGCCCCAGCCCCACATGGCCGGTACCGCCACCAGCAGGGCGGCGAACGGTACCGTCACGAAGCCCCACAGCGCGATCAGGACGCCGATGGGCTGCTTACCGGTGGTCAACTCGCGCGGCGCGGGCGCTTGCGCATCGGTCGGGGGCGGGAGCACTGCTGTGGACATGGCACCTCTATCGGGGTGTGTGGCGGCTCGAACGCTGGCTACGGCTACGTCACCGTAACTTAGGCAACGCTACCTCGGACAGGGACGGCCGGGTGTCCGTTCACGCACACCTCGCAGGTCAGGGCGGTCGAAACGGTCGAGCCTGGCTGTATCCGGCGTGCGTTAAGCTGGCAGCGCCATTCGGCCGTGGTGTAATCGGCAACACCTTTGCCTTTGGAGCAAATGTTCCAGGTTCGAGTCCTGGCGGCCGAGCTTCCCGGCCCCAACCGCGGGTCAGAGGCCCTGACACCGCGGCCCGGCCGGCCATGGCCTAGCCCATACCAAGCGATGGCCCGTGTAGGACGCGAAACGTTGCCGAGGCTAGCTCGGTGCCGTCAATCTCGAGTTTGACGTGGTAGCGGTCCAGCCTGGGCACCGCGACCTGAAGCGGTACAGCGATGGGCAGGAGCGAGTCGTCGCCCGCTTGCATGATCGGGCCGCGCCCCGCGTTGAACTGGCCCACAACCGTGCCCTCCTCACCCTCCCTGAGCTCAAGGCCAGGCGCCGGCAGCGTGGGCAGGGGCACCTTCCCCCCGTCGTCGTCGCGGAGGGAGATGTTGAGACGGTGCACCTGGTTGTGTGCCTGCCAGGGCACGCGGACCAGCGCTGCGGCGAAGAGGTTGATCGGATGCGGCGGCTCGGCGGCGGGTGTGCCGGCGAGGTTGATGGCGCTGCCGACGATGTAGAGCTTCCCGGCGTGCACTTGGGCGAAGTCGCAAATGACAACTGAGGCTTCCACGGCGTCATCGTGCCGCCGCGCCGCCGTCTGGCATCAATGATCTCGGTCCGATTGGCTCCCGACGAGGCCGATGCCGTTCGAGAAGCCGCGGAGATACGGGGTATGAGCGTGTCCGCGTTCCTCCGCGCCGCCGCCCTCGCCTTTGCCCGCAACGTGATACCGGCTCCACTGCAGGCCTCTTCGCGGGTGGATCCCAATACGGCGCGGCTTGTGCTGATCACGTCCATGGAGGGTATGCGAGAGCAATCCCAGGGACTTGGTCTCGTTTCCAACGTCCCAGCTTGACCCGGCGCGCCGAACGCCCGCCGGGCGCCCCCTCGGCGCGACATGTGCGGCGCAGCGGGCAAGGGTTTGGCGTAGTTCGGCTTCTCGCGATCAGGATGTCTTGGCGGTGCCCAGGACCTGCGAGATGAGCCGGATCTGTGCCGGGGCGACCGAGCGCCAGAACGCGCCGTCGTGGCAGCCGGGAGTGATGTGCACCACCGACGGGTCGGGCAGCCGGTCGCGCAGGTCGCTGACGGCGGGCTCGAACGGATCGGACTCGCCACAGTCGATGCGCAGAGTGAGATCGGCCAGCTTGTCGGTCCGGGTGGTCAGGTCGCCCCAGGCCCGCCACTCATCGGCTGAGGTGAACGCGGTCGGGTTGGCGGAGCGGGCGTCCTCGTAGGACAGCCAGAACGCCGGCGCGTCGGCCACCACCACCGGGAACCGGGCCGGCTGCTCACTCGCGGCCACCAGGGCGCCGTACCCGCCCATCGACCAGCCGAGCAGCCCGAACCGGTCGACCGGCAGGCCGTGCTGTGCCAGCACGACCGGCCACTCCTCCAGCACCATGCCGAGCGGGTCGTCGCCCGGGCGCGGATGCCAGTAGCCGTCGCCGCCGCTCACCGCGGCGAGCACGAACCGGGGACTCTGCGAGGTCATCGCGCCGGCGACCAGCCGGTGCAGGCGGAGGCCGTCGAAGCCGGTCCGTTCGTCCTCACCCAGCCCGTGCAGCAGCAGGCAGACCGGCAGCCGGGCACCGGCCGCTGTCGCCGGCGGGTACGCGATCATGTAGTTGACGCTGCGGTTGCGCTTGCGGGAGTAGAACGAGCTGCGCAGCACCCGCCCGGGTTCGGCCTCGCGGGGCGTAGCGGAGATGTCGCACCGGCCCAGCAGTCCGTCGAGCAGGGAGCGTCCCGGCACCAGCCGGGCGTCTGCGAGCAGGCCCCAGCCGCCGAGGCCGGCGGCGCCGCCGAGGACGCCCGACCCGATGATCACGGCCCGTCGAGAGATGCCCACCGCGAGAGGCTAATCCCCCGTCGTGATCGCCGCAGTTCGGCCGGCTGGCTAGCATGAGCGGGTTCACGATGTCGGGGCAGAGGAGTGCGACCGTGGGGCAAGGACGAACGGTGGTCGTGCTGGCGGCGGGTGAGGGAAAGCGGATGAAGTCGGCTCTGCCGAAAATCATGCACCCGATCCTCGGCCGGAGCATGGTCGGCCACGTGCTCGCCGCGACCGAGGCGCTGGAGCCCGAGCAGGCCGTCGTGGTGGTCGGCCATGGCGCCGACACCGTGGCCGCACACGTCGCCGAGATCGCCCCGTACGCCTGCACGGCCCGCCAGCCCCAGCAGCGCGGCACCGGCCACGCCACCCGGATCGCCCTGGATGTGCTGGCCGGGGCGAGCGGCACCGTGGTCATCGTCAACGGTGACATCCCGTTGCTGCGGGCCGAGACGCTGATGGGGCTGGTGCAGGCACACGAGGCCGCCGGGGCCGCGGCCACCATCCTCACCGCGGACGTGCCCATCCCGTACGGCTTTGGTCGGATCATTCGGCATTTCGGCACCCGCGCCGTCGACGCCATCGTCGAGGAGCGCGACGCCACACCCGCGCAGCGCGAGATCCACGAAATCAACGCCGGCCTGTACGCGTTCGACGCTGGGCTGCTCATCCAGGCGCTCGGCAAGCTCACCACGCACAACGAGCAGGGCGAGGAGTACCTCACCGACGTCATCGGGCTGCTGGTCGACTCCGGCACGGTGGTCAACGCCTTCGCCGCCGAGGACCCGACCGAGGTTCTCGGCTGCAACGACCGGGTTGAGCTCGCCGTCCTGCGCTCGCTGCTACGCGACCGGGTCAACGAGGGGTGGATGCGGGCCGGTGTCACGATCATCGACCCGGACACCACCTGGATCGATGTCACCGCCCGGCTCGGCCGGGACTCGATGATCGAGCCGAACACCCACCTGCGGGGGACCAGCGAGGTCGGCCCGGGCGCGGTCGTCGGCCCCGACACCACGCTGGTCGACACGTACGTCGGCGACGGCGCCCAGGTCGTACGCGCGCATGCGGTGCAGGCGCTGATCGGTGCGCGGGCGGTGGTCGGCCCATACGCGTACCTGCGCCCGGGGACCGTGCTGCACGCGGAGTCGAAGGTCGGCACGTTCGTCGAGGTGAAGAACTCTGAGGTCGGCACCGGTAGCAAGATCCCCCATCTGTCCTATGTGGGCGATGCCACCATCGGTGAACACTCCAACATCGGAGCGGCCAACGTGGTGGTGAACTACGACGGCGTGAACAAGCACCGCACGGTGATCGGCTCGCACGTGCGGACCGGCTCGGACACCATGCTGGTGGCGCCACTGACCGTCGGCGACGGCGCCTACACGGCGGCCGGCAGCGTCATCACCAAGGACGTGCCCGCTGGCGCGCTGGGCGTGGGTCGCGCCCCCCAGCGCAACATCAGCGGGTGGGTCGGCCGGCGGCGGGCGGGCACCGACGCGGCGAAGGCCGCCGAAGAAG
The DNA here is from genome assembly GCA_963753485.1 of uncultured Actinomycetota bacterium. GTDB lineage: Bacteria > Actinomycetota > Actinomycetes > Mycobacteriales > Micromonosporaceae > CAWDLX01. The sequence continues at coordinate 169,002 of CAVWCL010000007.1, forward strand.
CACAGGCGGCGCAGGCCGGCGATGACGGCGGCTCGACGGTCGGCGGGGAGGCTGCCGGCGACGGCGGGCTCGATCCGAGCGATACTGCACACAGGTAGCCGACCTGGGGGGACCGAGCACGGATGAACAGCATCAGCGCGGAGAACCGGAAGACCCTGATGCTCTTCTCCGGTCGCTGCTATCCGGCACTCGCTGAGGAGATCGGCAGCTACCTCGGGGTGGCGCCGACGCCGACGGACATCTACGAGTTCGCCGACGGCGAGGTCTTCGTGCGCTACAAGGAGTCCGTGCGCGGCTCCGACGCCTTCGTGGTGCAGTCCATGGGTACGCCCCGAAACACCTGGACCATGGAAACGTTGATCATGGTGGACGCACTCAAGCGCGGCTCGGCGAAGCGGATCACGGTCGTGCTGCCGTTCTACCCGTACGCCCGCCAGGACAAGAAACATCGCGGCCGGGAGCCGATCTCGGCCCGGCTGGTCGCCGACCTGTTCAAGACCGCGGGGGCCAACCGGATCCTCACCGTTGACCTGCACACCGCCCAGATCCAGGGCTTCTTCGACGGCCCGGTCGATCACTTGTTCGCGATGGATGTGCTCGCCGGCTATGTCGAGGACCGCTACGGCGGCCGCCCGATGGCGGTGGTCGCGCCCGACTCGGGCCGGGTCCGGGTGGCCGAGCGCTGGACGGACCGTCTCGGCGGCTGCCCCCTCGCCTTCATCCACAAGACCCGCGACCCGCTCAAGCCGAACCAGGTGGTGGCCAACCGCGTGGTCGGGGAGGTGGACGGCCGGGTCTGCCTCATCGTCGACGACATGATCGACACCGGCAGCACCATCTGCCGGGCGGCGGAGATCCTGCAACACGAGGGCGCCGCGGACGTCATCGTGGCCTCGACCCACGCGCTGCTCTCCGACCCGGCGACCGAACGCCTGCGCAACAGCAAGATCAGCGAGGTGGTGGTGACGAACACGCTGCCGATCCCGCCGGAGAAGCTGCTCGACAAGATCACCGTGCTTTCGATCGCCCCACTGCTCGCCCGGGCGATCCGCGAAGTATTTGACGACGGCTCGGTGACCACCCTCTTCGGCGGGCTGAGCTGATCTAGACTCGGCGGGTGAGCCCGACACCTCGTCGGTGGCGTGCCCTCATCGCGACCTTGGTCGCGATCGTTGCGCTCGTAGGCGTGTACGTGGTGGTCGGCTCGCCGTTGCGGGCGGCCCTGCACGGGCTTGTCGGGGCGGGAGGGACCACCGGGCCGGCCGCCGGGCCGGCGCCCCGGATCGCCGCGATGCCGTCATCGGCCGGCGCACCCGTCACCGCATCCGGTACCGCGGCCGCACCAGCCAGCGGGGCCGCGCCAACCGTCGGTCAGCCGGGGTGGCGGCTCGCCTTCCGCGACGACTTCGACGGCACCGAGCTCGGCGGCGACTGGTTCGCCTACACCGGCCAGCCGGAGAACGACCCGGGCGGCTACTTCGCCCCGTCGCACGTCTCGGTCGGCGGTGGGCGGCTCACCATCGGCGCGTGGCGCGAGGCGGCGCGCCAGAACCGGTACGTCACCGGCGGCATCTCGGTGCAACGGTCGCTCGCCCAGAAGTACGGCCGTTTCGACATCCGGTTCCGGATGCAGCGGGGCCACGGCATCTCGTACGCCCTCCTGCTGTGGCCGGCGACGAACTCGTTTCCGCCGGAGATCGACATCGCCGAGGACAACGGCCGCGACCGGACCGTCATGTACGCGACCCTGCACCCACCGGGCCGCGGTCAGCCCAGCGAGCGCAGCGTCGCCGGTGACTTCACCCAATGGCACACCGCGGGTCTGCAGTGGACCCCGGGTCTGCTGGCGCTGACGCTGGACGGGCGGGAGTGGGCGCGCTTCGCCGGCGCCAGCGTGCCCGCCCAACCGATGACTCTGGCCGTGCAGACGCAGTCGTGGTTCTGTGGGCGTAGCTGGGAAGCCTGCCCGGACTCCTCGACCCCGGCGCGGGTGAACCTTCTGGTCGACTGGGTGGCGCAGTACGAGTGGCGGCCATGACCGGGCTCCCGCCGCTGCCGGTGCTCATGTACCACTCGGTTTCGCGGGTCCCCGCGGGACCGGTGCGAGCGCTCGCGGTCCCACCGGCCCGCCTGGCCGAGCAGCTGGCGGCGCTGGTCGGCGCCGGGTACGCCGCCGTGGGGTTGACCGAGGCGCTGGCCGTGCGGGCGGCCGACCCGCAGCGCCGCGTGGTCGCGGTGACCTTCGACGACGGGTTCCGCGACTTCCTCACCACCGGGCTGCCGATTCTCGACGCCGCCGGTGCCGCCGCGACGCTATACGTCGCGGCCGGCCATGTCGGCCGGCCGGCGAGCTGGCTGGGCCGCCAGGCGACCCAGGTCGCGCCGATCCTCACCTGGGACGAGGTCGGCGAGGTGGCCGCGGCCGGGGTGGAGATCGGCAGCCACGCCCTCGTCCATACGCCGCTGGACGTGCTGCCGCCGCGGGTGGTGGCGGTGCAGGTGCGCATGGCCCGGGACCGGCTGCGCCAGCACACCCGCAGCGAGGTGCGCTCGTTCGCCTATCCGCACGGCTACCACTCCCGGCGGGTCCGCGCGGTGGTGGCCGGCGCCGGCCACCACACCGCCTGCGAGGTGGGGCGCCGGCTCTACCGCGGCGGCGACCCGATGGCGATCCCGCGGCTGATGATCACCCCTGACCTCACCGGAGAGCAGTTACTCACGCTCATCCGCACCGGCGGCCCGCGGCTGAGCCCGGCGGCCAAGGATCTCGTCCGACCGCCGTGGCGGGGCGTGCGCCGGGTGGCCCGCGACCTTTTCGGGGTCCGGCTGACCTGAGCCGGCGACACCGCGGCCGGTCCGCCTAGGCGTAGCGCTGCACGGCGTCGGCGAGCTGGGGCTCCTGGAGGGGATGGACCCCGTTCACCGCGACCTCCGACACCGCGGCGCGACCCGGTCCCGACGATACAGTGACCCGATTGCGGCATTCGAGGAGCTGGAATGGGCGTCCCCTGCGAGGTCCCGGACGTGGACGAGCCGGTACAGGGCCTGCTGCGCGATGCCGGCATCGGGGCCCGGCGGCTGCGCGCCGTCATCGCCGCGCTGACCGAGCGCCCGCACACCCTGGCCTCGCTGATCCGCGAGTCCGCCGTGGAACGCCGTACCGTCGAACGCCTCCTGGCTGCGCTCGGCGCCGACCTGCTGCGGACCGGTAACGACGAGATGCGGATCGCGCCTGGGCGGGTCGGCTTCTACCGCACGCTCGTCGACGACCCGCCGGGAACCGGGGCTCAGCCGGTCGATCCCCTGGCCCACCTGATGGCGCGGCAGGCGCCGCTGATCGCCACCGTGAGCACGTGGATGGCGCAACTGCCCGGCCCGCGCCCGGCACTGGATCACGTGTCGGCGACCGCGGAGACGGCGGTCCGCCGGGCGGTGTGGCTGGACAGCACCTTCGACCTCGACGGAGCTCGGCTGCTCTGCCTCGGCGACCACGACCTGACCTCGCTCACGGTGGCGGCCGTGAACCCGAAGGTCGAGGTCACCGTCGTCGATGTGGACGACCTCGTGCTGGCGTTCATCGATGGCATCGGCGCGCCATCCGTCCGGTGCCTGTGGTCGGACGTGCGCCTCGGGCTCGCCAGTGGCGCGCGCGAGTGGGCGGATCTGGTCTTCACGGATCCGCCGTACACGCCCGACGGCGTCCGGCTGTTTCTCGCGCGCGGCCTGGAGGGGCTGCGCGAACGGACACATTCCCGGCTGGTGCTCTCGTACGGGTTCAGCGCCGGTCAGCCGGCGCTCGCGCTCAAGGTCCAGCAGGCCGTGGCCGATCTGCACCTCGTGTACGAGGCGGTGCTGCCGGCGTTCAACCGCTATTACGGCGCCCAGGCCGTCGGCAGCGCCAGCAACCTCTACGTCCTGCGGCCCACCGCGCGTAGCGGCCCAGCCAGAGGCCCGATACCGGTGAACCTGTACACACGTGGCGTGCAGGCGCTGGAGGCGGGCCCTCCGGGCGCCACCGCCGAGGAGGCCGCCGCGCTGCGCGCGGCCGCGGGCTCCGGTGGCCTGGAGGTGGCGATGGTGGGTGATCGCCGGTGGCCGGTGGCGGACGTGCTCGCCGGCCGGCGGGCCGGCCACCGGCAGGCCCTCGCCGTGGACCTGAGCGATGATCCCGGTGGTTGGCTCGCCCGGGTCCTGCTCGCCCTCGATGCGCCCCGGCTTGCGGTTCTGGTGCCGAACAACCATCCGGACCTCGCGAGCGCGGCCGCGCAGCGCGCGCTCACCGAGCTGGTGGCGGCGAAGTGGCGGCTGCGGCTACGGCGTAGCACCCCCGGACCGCACCGGGCGATCGTGGAGGCCGATCGCGTCGATGCCACCGGACTGTCCGGTGCCGACCAGGCCGTGCGGGCCGTGCTCGACCGCGCCCACGGCACCGTGAGCAACACCTGGCGGGAAGGGCTGATCCGGGCCGGGGGTGGTGCCCTGACCAAGAACGCCGCCCGAGCCCTGGTCCGCGACCACTCGCCCGGCGCGATCGGCGAGCAGCTTGTCGACCTGCCGCGCCATCGCCTCGCCGCAGTGCCGGTCGCGATCGCCGCGTCGGTCGTGGCGTCGCATCCGGTCAATGGAGTTGGTAGATGACCACGCCGGCGTTGCGGTAGAAGATGCTCCACTGTGGATCCTGGTCGAGCGCCACCGCCAGCGCGGCCAGCGAACCGTCGGGCAGGTAGCCGAAGTACTGCGCCTGGCGCTGCATCTGGTCGCTGATCACGAGGTACGCCGTGGTGCCGTTGAACGACCGGGCGAATGAGGCGATCGCCGGCAGGGAGTCGATGCCGAGCACCCCGTGCAGCTTCGCGCCGGTCACCAGGTCGGGCTCGCCGACGGCGACCGTCGTGTTGAACTGGTCGTAGTTGGCCGTCAGTCGGCTGGGGAAGTCCGGGGTGGCGAGCACGATGGTGGCCCCCGGTTGGGCGTGGGCGTAGAGGTAGCGGGCCGCGGCGACATCGTCCGGCCACTGCTGGTCGACCATGAGCTGGCCATGGCGGCCCTGCATGGTCGCCGCGAGCATGACGGTGAGCACGAAAGCCGTTGCGCCGAGCGTGGCCACCCGCAGCCGGGGCCGGGCCGGCCGCGCCCGGGTGGTCCGCCGCCACCAGACCGAGCCGAGAACCAGGTCGGCCAGGATCAGCGCGCACCACGGCACCGAGAACAGGTACACCCGATAGATCGCCTCGCCGCCGTAGCTCTGGGCCAGCAGGAGTCCACAGGGGACAATGGCGAGCACCAGCGGGGTGATGATCCGGCCGAGGGCTCGCCGGCTCCGCCAGGCCGCCAGCGCCACCGCGGCCCAGACCGCGAGCGCCAGCGTGCGTACCGCCAGCGCCGAGACCGCCTGCCCCACGCTCCCCCACGCCTGGGCGGTACCGCCGGCGTTGCCGAGCAGGTTGAACCCCTCGAAGATGTGAAACGCCGACGAGACGGTGCCGAAGCGGGGCAGCAGGTAGAGCACCACCAGCGCCACCGCGGCCACCGCGACCCACCGTGGCCGGAGCAGGCCGAGCAGGGTGAGCACCACCAGACCGGCCCCGACCAGGTACGGCGAGAGCTGGTGCACGGCACTGAGCACCGCCATCACCCCGAGGAGGCCGGCGATGGCACCGTTACGGGCCGCGGGGGAGATCACCGGCGGCGGGTCCAGGCCCCGGGTCAGCGCCGCCCGCAGCCGGTCCAGCCGGCCGGCGCCGGGACCGCTCGGCTCGCTGCGCAGCCAGCGCAGCGCGATGAGGTAGACGCCCAGGCTCAGGACGAAGGCGAACCCCTGCGGCGACAGGTAGTCCTCCTCGATCCAGTTCGCGCACTGGAACACCAGCACCGTGCCGGCGGCGATCCGCCGGTCGCGCGCCAGCGTGCGGGCGATTGCGTAGAGCACGAACGAGGCGAGCAGGTTGAACACGACCGGCGCCCACGCCGCATAACGCAGCGGGTCGACACCGCCGGCCCCGCTCAGCTGGGCGGCGGCCGTGAAGAAGGCGGGCCATTGCTGGTAGATGTCGTGCGCGGAACTGGGGGTCCCGCCGGCCGCGAAGTAGGCCACCACGCCGATGTGCTTGTACGTCCACGAGTACTGGGGCAGCGCCAGCAGCATCGGCGTGCTCGCGTGCACCACGAACACGAGCAGGCCCAGGTACGCGGCGAGCGCCCCGCCCCGGCGTCCGCCCCGGGCCAGTTCGGCGACGAAGCCGCCGATACACAGGACCGGGGCGAGGAAGAAGACGGGCGGCACCGCGGCGAGCAGACCGTACTGGCCGACCGCGGCGACATCGATGCCGGCCAGCCCGAGTAGCCAGGCATCCGCCGCGACCGCGAGCACCAGACTGTCTACAAGGGCCAGCCGGATCCAGCGGCGCCGCCAGTGCACGCTGAGGCGGGGCCTCCGACGGGCACCCGGCGGGCGCAGCCGACGCAGCCCGACCCCACAGCCGATCGCGCTGGCCCCGGCGAGCAGGCTGACCGAGAGCTCCGGGACCCACCAGCCGGCCCAGGCGAGCAACGTGGCGAGCGCGGCGAAGACCGACAGGCTCGCTACGATCGCGAGTGCGGCGGCGGTGATGCGCTCGTCCGGGCGGGTGTGGCTGACGATCGCGCACCCGGGTCCGGCGCACGCGAAGAGCAACACCGCCGCCAGGCGTACCGGCGGCGGCACGGCGAAGCCGATGGCGGCGATGGCGGCGAGACTCACGGCGAGCCCGACCCAGCCGGTCACGGCCGCCGGGCGCGCCGCCATCGGTCTCAGGACGGCCGGGGTCCGGGGCGGCGCGGCGGTCTGGTCCAGCGGCAGCCGCGCGAGCACCGGTCGGCTCACGGGGTTGCCTTTCGTTCGCGCTGCGGTGCTCGCACCCGCTCGCTCCTCGCGCTCACGGGTCGGTCCCGCGCTGGGCGGGCTCGGCGGCCCCGAACTCCCGGAACCGCCGCACGACGGTTGGCAGCACGGCCAGCGCCACCGCGGTCTGGGCGAGCAGGTAGGCCAGCGCGGGCCCGGGCAGGCCGAGCCGGTCGAGCCCGACCGGGATGGCGGCGAAGAAGGCAATCGCGCCACTGGTCTGGACGAGCGTCAACGCCCACATCCGCCGTCGCATCACGCAGAACGCGCCGAAGAGCAGCACGACCGCGGTGCCCGGCAGGGCCAACCCGATCAGGCGCATCGGGGTGGTGCCGCGGTTGGCGTAGTCGCCGCCGAGCAGGCTCAGCAGTGGTCCGGCCGCGACCGCGAGAACCAGCGCGCCACCGCCGGCGACGATCGCGCCGAGGCGCACCGACCGGGTCAGCAGGTGCCGGGCCGCCTGGGCGTCCCCGGAGGCCGCGGCCACGAACGAGGTGACGATGTTCCACAACAGCGTGGTCGCCGCCACCCCGACGATCCAGGGCAGGTAGAAATACGCCCCCTCGGTGGGGCCGACGGCCGCCGAGACCAGGACCGGCGGGGCGAAGGCGACCGTGTTGGAGACGATCGCGTTGACGTACTCGGCACCGGCGAACCGGAACACCTCGGCCTGGTCGATCGGCTCCGCGCGGTGCGCGCTGTCGCGCACGTGGGACGGCACGTACCGGCGCAGCAGGACGACCGTCACCACCAGCACCGCCACCACGACCGGCAGGATCCAGGCGGCGAGGAGCCCCTCGGCGCTGCGTTGCCCGCCGGCCACGCCCAGCCCGGCCAGACCCAGCCCGGCCACGAGCGCGAGCTTGGCGGCCGAGGTGAGCACGTTCTTCACCGGGACCCGGGTCGCCCGACCCAGCGCCGTGAACGCGCCGTCGGCGATGAAGTACAGCGCGGAGGCGACGACCGCCAGCCCGAAGGCAACGCCCCGCAGGATGCCGGCCATCGGCGCCGGCTGCCCGGGAACCAGCCAGAGGTAGAGCCCGGTCGCCAGCACCCCCATGGCAGTGGTGGCCGCCGCCCCGCCGAGGAGCACGGTGCGGGTCCGGCCACCCGCGGTCGGCACGTACCGGGCGTAGAGACTCGCCAGGTTGAGCTGGGCGATGCCGGCGAGCAACGTCATCGCGGAGACCACCGCCGAGGCCGTGCCGACGGCGCTCGGTGGGAACCAGCGGGCTGCGACGACCCAGAAACCGAACCCGAACGCGGCGCTGGCCAGCGTCGAGACCATCAGCGCCGACGCCTGCCGGACCACCACCGTGCCCGACCCCCGGATCGAGGTGGTCGCTGGCGCCTGGTCCAGGTCCACCTGGGGCGCGCGGGGGTTCACCGGGTGCGCCTCCGTCCCCTCAGGTACGCCAACGGGCCGCGCAGCATGCCCCGGCGGTTGAGTCCGAGCAGTTCGCGGGGAAACTGGGCGCCCAGCCCGCGCACCCGCTGGCTCGACCCGCTGAAGAGGTCGCGCGCCGCCGTCGGGGCCAGCCGGATCAGGTCCACCAGCACGCGCGGATCGCTGAGGACCAGGCTGGTGTACGCCGCCGTGAGTCCGGTGCCGTAGCCGACCAGTTGCCGGCGCAGCCCGTCGAGGTCGGTGCGATGGAAGTGCCAGACCAGGGCGGAGGGCTGGTACACCACGGTGCCGCCGGCGCGCATCACCCGCATCAGGGCGGCCGTGTCCTCCGAACCCATGGCCGGAGTTCCGGCGCCCAGGGCCGGATCGAAGCCGCCGATGCTCTCGATCACCCCGGCCCGGAACGTCAGGTTGGCGCCGGTGCCGAACGGCGGCAGCGGGTAGAGGGGATGCTGGCGGTACGCGGTGGCTGGGGAAAAGACCGCCGGTGTGAAGCCGCGGCCCTTGCTGTGTCCGCCGAACTCCTCGAACCACACCTGGGCCTCGCTGTCCAGTTCGCCGGGCAGAATCGCGCCGGCGACCACGTCGGCGTCGGGATGGTCGGCCAGCGCGCGGGCGACCTCCGCGAGCCAGTGCGGGTCGGCGACGACGTCGTCGTCGGTCCAGGCCAGGATCTCGCCCGGGGCCACCGCGACCGCCGCGTTGCGCGCCCGCGAGAGCCCGGGCCGCGGCTCGACCAGATATCCCACGTCTGGATAGCGGCCAACGATGCGCTCGGTCGCGTCGCTGGTAGGGGCGTTGTCGACCACCAGGACCCGGAAACGCGGGTACGCCTGCGTAACCAGGCTGTCCAGGCAGCGGCGCAGCTCCTGCGGGCGTTCCCGGGTGCAGACCACGGCCGTGATGGTCGGCGCGTCGCGGAGCACCTCGGCCCGGCGGGCCAGGTACGGCGCGGCGTCGGCCTCGCGCCGTTCTTCGATGGCCGGGCCGAAGGCTCCGGTCGCGAGCGTGCCGACCTCGTCCGCGGTCAGGCCGTGCTCCGGCAGCTCGGCGGTGACGACACCGAGCGGTTCGTCGAAGAGGCGGATCAGCAGCCAGGCCCGGCGGATCCGCCGGCCGTCGCGGGTGGCGGGCACCGGCTGGACGGGCTGGGCCAGGTCAATGTCGACCACCGCGGCTGGTAGCTCAGCGGTGGCGGCCGCGGCGGTCGCCATCAGCCGGGCACCCGACCCGCTCGCTCCTGGCGCTCATGGGGCCGGCGCGGGCCGCCGCGCGCCGTGCCGGAGCGAACCTGGCCGAGCAGCTCCACCGCGCCGCCCAGTCCGGCCACCGCGACCCCGCCGAGGATCACCGCGACCCGCGCCGCCGCCCGCGGATCGCGGCGCCGCACGGCCTGGCGGGCCTCCCGCACCGCCGCCCGGGGCAGCGTGTGGCGTAGGTACACCTCCTCCGCCCCCAGGCCCGACCCGGTGGCGCCGGCACGCTCGAGGCTGGCCATCGCGATCTTGCCGCGCCCCTCGTGGTAGCTGCGGGTCATGAGGTAGCGCAGCGTGCGCGCCCGCGGCGGCACGTGGTGACCGATGACCGCATCCGGTACGTAGACCCAGCGCCCGCCGGTCGCCGCGGACATCCGGATGCACAGCTCCGTGTCCTCCGGACGCGACCGGTCGCCCACCTTGCCGAAGTCCGTCCGGAACCCGCCGACCGCCTCGAACACGCCGCGCCGCACCACCATGCTCGCCGACCACACGTTGCGCACCGGGCTGGTGCTGGTCGGCAGGCCCGTGTACGAGGCACCGAAGGCCCACAGGAACTCTGGTGGCAGCCACCAGGGCGCCCGCGTCCAGAGCGGCTCGATGGCACCGCCGGTGCCGATGACCCTCGGGTCGTGCAACGGCTCGACCAACCGGGCCAACCAGTCGGCCGCCACGACCACGTCATCGTCGAGGAACGCCACCAGTGGCGAGGTCGTGTGCCGGGCGCCGGTGTTCCGGTTGCCCGAGACGCCCCGGCGGTGACAGTTTCGCAGCACGGTGGCGTGCAGCTCCCGGGCGGCCCGGGCGTAGAGGCGTTCGTTGTGGTCGACCACCACCACGATCTCGGCCGGCCGGGTCGACTGGCGCCGGGCGGCCTCGACCACCGCCGCGAGCAGATCGAAGCGGCGTTCGTCGTGGCACGCGATGACGACGCTGACCGCGGTATCCGAGGTCATGGGACACCTTCCCTGGCTCGAGTACGGGCCTGCCTGGCTCGGGCTTCACGTACGGCGGGGGAAGATCATCTCCATGGTATCGGGTCGGCCGGCGCCGCGCACCGATCTCCAGCCGGCGCCGGGCTCCCACCTGTGCTCCCCCGTCCACGATCGTCAGCTGCGCCGGATCGCGAGGAACTCCCGCACGATGGTGCGCAGCACCCGCAGGCCGTCCTTCACCGCGTGCAGCTTGCTCTCGCCGTACTGGCGGGGCGCTTCGACGCTGGGCACCTCGGTGATCTTCCGGCCGGCCGCGGCGACCCGCATGTTGATCAGGGTCTCGATCTCGAACCCGTCGCCCCACACGGTGGTTTCGCTCGGCGTCGGCGCGTCCAGCGCCGGCAGGTTCAGGTCGGCCAGGACGGTACGGCGGAACGCGTTGTAGCCATAGCACAGGTCGGTGAAGCCGGTACCGAGCAGCACGTTCACCAAGCCGTTGAGGCCCAGGTTTCCCAGCCGGCGCAGCGGTGTGATGTCGTCGCTGTCGCCGCCCGGCCGGAACCGGGAGCCCTTGGCGAACTCCGCGCCGTCGTTGAGCGCGTCTACGAAGCGCGGGATCTCGCCGGGATCGGTGGAGCCGTCGGCGTCGATCATGACGATGATCTCGCCACGGGCGGCGGCGAAGCCACAGGCCAACGCGTTGCCCTTGCCGGAGCGGGTCTGCTGCACGACCTGGACACCGGGACGCAGCTCGCGGGCCACCGCGACGGTCCGGTCGACGGAACCGCCATCGACGAGGATGACCTGGGCCTGGCTCGGCAGGGCCGCGAACACGGCCGGCAGGTTGCGCTCCTCGTTGAGGGCCGGCACCACGATGCTGATCGTCTCCGGTCCGCTCGGGCGTACCTCGGTCGTCGGGATCAGGGTCTGGGTCTGCGTCGCGTTTCTCATGTATCGACCGTCGCCGCCGGCGGTGGCGGGCCTCGTGGCGGCCGAGTGGCGAAACGGTGGCGGTTGAACGCCGGCGACAGGGCCCGGCGACAGGGCCCGGCGACAGGGCCCGGCGACAGGGCCCGGCGACAGGGCCCGGCGACAAGGCCCGGTGGTTCGGCCCGGCGACAAGCCGGGCGATCAGGCCGGGCGATCAGGCCGGCGAGCCGGGCCGGCGGTAGCGGTATCCGGACCCCCGGACCGACTCGATCGGGGTGTGGGCCGGGTCGTCCCAGCCGAGCTTTCCCCGCAACCGGCGCACCGCGTACTTGACCCGCTGCGGGGCGATGCCCGAGGGGTCGTCCCACACCCGGACCAGCAGCTGCGACGGGCCGAAGACCTGACCCGGATGGCGCACGAACAGGCTCAGCAGGCGGAACTCGATCGGGGTGAGGGTGCGTACGAGGCCGCCCACGCGCACCTCATGGGTGCTCGCGTCGAGCCAGACGGTGCCGTCGTCGAACTCCGCGGTCGTGCTCTGGTCGGCGTCCGGGCTGCGCCGCAGCAGGGCCTGCAGCCGGGCGACCAGCTCCCGGGGCCCGAACGGCTTGGTCAGGTAGTCGTCGGCGCCGCCGTGCAGCCCGCGCACCTTGTCCGCCTCCGCGTCGTACGAGGAGAGGACGAGGACCGGGACGTCGCTGGCGTCCCGGATGCGCCGCAGCACCTCCCAGCCGTTGATCTCGGGCAGGCCGATGTCGAGCACGACGACATCCGGGCGGTCGCGGTGGAAGGCGCGCAGCGCGGCCCGGCCGTCGGCGGCCGAGACGATGTCGAAGCCGGACCGGGCGAGCACCAGGCGCAACATCGAGGTGATGGTGTCGTCATCCTCCACGACAAGCACTCGGGTCATGATCCTCCCCAACACCGGCGGAGCACTCATTCTCCCCCAGAACGGGATGAACTATCGCAAATGTTCCGAGCGGGGACGGTGTCAGGGCGTGTCCGGGTCTCGGGTAAGCTGTCCAGGTTGCCACGGCGAGGGCACCGCCTGGACGGGCCACCATCCCAGGTCACGGTGCCGTGATCGGCGCGGTGCCACGGGCCTCGTCTCGGCGCACCCTCGCCCGGGCACCGCACGTACCGCTGCGTGACAACGCAGACGTTCGCAGCAGATCACATCAGGAGTCCTTCCGTGTCCGAGGTAAAGATCAGCGCCGAGGCCCGAACCGAGTTCGGCAAGGGCGGCGCTCGCCGTACCCGGCGCGCCGGCCTGGTTCCGGGTGTGCTCTACGGGCACGGCGAACCCCCCAAGCACATTGCGCTGCCGGCGCGTGAGTTCGCCGCGGCCATCCGCCACGGTGGCGTCAACCAGATCTTCAACATCGTGCTGGCCGACGGCACCCAGACGCTGGCGCTGCCCAAGGCGATCCAGCGCAACCCGCTCAAGGACGGTTTCGAGCACGTCGACCTGATCATCGTGCGGCGCGGGGAGAAGGTCACCGTCGACGTGCCGGTCCGGCTCGTCGGCGAGGCCGCCCGAGGCACCCTGGTCATCGCTGAGCACGACCGGATGTCGCTGACCGCCGATGCGCTGCAACTGCCCGAGTTCCTGGAGGCCTCGATCGAGGGGCTGGAGGCCGGTGCCCACGTCACGGCGGGGCAGGTCGTCCTGCCGGAGGGCGCCGAGCTCGCGGTCGACCCCGACTACATCCTGGCCATCGTGAGCGTTGCGCCCTCGGCCGAGCAGCTCGAGGGCGAGGTCGCCGAGGCACCCGAGGCGGCCGCCGAGGAGCCCGCCGAAGCGGCGCCGGCAGCGGCCGACAGCGCGGCCTGAGCGAACCAGGTCTACCCGTCCACTCCCGGGAGGGGGTAGCGCCGTGTGGCTGATCGTCGGCCTGGGCAACCCCGGCCGCGAGTACGCGGGCAACCGCCACAATGTGGGCTTCCTGGTCGTGGACCTGCTGGCCCGTCGGACCGGCGTGCGGTTCGGCCGGCACCGGCGTGCGGTCGCCGAGGTGGCCCAGGCCCGCCTCGGCGTCGGCGTCGAGGCTCCCCAGCTCGTCCTGGCCAAGCCGATGACCTACATGAACCTGGCCGGTGGGCCGGTGGCCGCACTGGGCCACTTCTACAAGGTGGAGCCGGCGAACCTGGTCGCCGTACACGACGACCTGGACCTGCCCTTCGGCGCGCTGCGGACGAAGCTCGGTGGGGGCGAGGGCGGGCACAACGGCCTGCGCTCGGTCTCCCGATCGTTGTCTACACAGGACTACCTGCGGGTGCGCTTCGGCATCTCCCGCCCACCCGGGCGGCAGGATCCGGCCGACTACGTGCTCTCCGACTTCTCGCCGGCCGAGCGCAAGGATCTCGACTACCTGGTCGACCGGGCGGCCGACATCGTCGAATCGCTCGTGGTCCGCGGGCTGGAGCCGACCCAGAACGCCTACCACGGGGCCGAGTAGCGCCGGTGTGGCGGCGACCACAGCGCCGCACCGGGCGACCCCGGTAAGTTGAACAGGGGTTGCCGAACCGGCACGGATATCGAAGGATGCCGCCATGGCTGGCGTGGCCGCGTACCGGTTCTCGCACCTTGACGCGCTCGAGGCCGAGGCCATCTTCGTGATGCGCGAGGTGGTGGCCGAGTTCGAGCGTCCGGTGCTGCTCTTCTCCGGCGGCAAGGACTCGATCGTGATGCTGCGCCTGGCCGAGAAGGCGTTCTGGCCGGCCCGGATCCCGTTCGCCGTGCTGCACGTGGACTCCGGCCACAACTTCGACGAGGTCATCGCGTACCGGGACCGGCGGGTGGCCGAGCTCAGCCTGAACCTGGTGGTCGCCTCGGTGCCGGAGGCCCTGGTGAGCGGCCTGGTCCGGGAGCCGGCCGACGGCTCGCGCAACCGCATCCAGACGCCGGTGCTGCTGGAGGCGATCGAGAAGCACCGCTTCGACGCGCTCTTCGGCGGCGCCCGCCGCGACGAGGAGAAGGCCCGGGCCAAGGAGCGGGTGTTCAGCTTCCGGGACGAGTTCGGCCAGTGGGACCCGCGCAACCAGCGCCCCGAGCTGTGGGCGCTCTATAACGCCCGGATCCATCCAGGCGAGTCGATCCGGGTCTTCCCGCTCTCGAACTGGACCGAGCTGGACGTGTGGCGCTACATCGGCCGGGAGCAGGTCGGCCTGCCCGAGATCTACTTCGCCCACGAGCGTGAGGTGGTCGACCGCGGCGGCATGCTCTACGGCGTGCACCGCCACCTGGCGGCCCGGCCTGGCGACGCGCCGTTCCCGGCCCGGGTGCGCTACCGCACGGTCGGCGACGCCAGCTACACCGCCGCGGTGCGCTCGGAGGCGGACACGGTCGAGAAGGTGATCGCCGAGATCGCCGCCACCCGGATCACGGAGCGGGGCGCCACCCGGGGCGACGACCGGGTCAGCGAGGCGTCCATGGAGGACCGCAAGCGCGAGGGTTACTTCTGATGGGCCGCCCGGACCACCCGGTCGATCTGCTCCGCTTCGCCACCGCGGGCTCGGTCGACGACGGGAAGTCCACCCTCATCGGGCGGCTGCTCTACGACACCAAGTCGATCTTCGAAGACCAACTGGCGTCGGTCGAGGCGCTCAGCGCCGCCCGGGGTGACGAGTACACCAACCTGGCGCTGCTCACCGACGGGCTGCGGGCCGAACGGGAGCAGGGCATCACGATCGATGTGGCGTACCGGTACTTCGCCACCCCACGGCGGACCTTCGTGATCGCCGACACCCCCGGACACATCCAGTACACCCGCAACATGGTCACCGGCGCCTCGACCGCCGATCTGGCCCTGGTGCTCGTCGACGCGCGCAAGGGGCTGCTCGAGCAGTCCCGCCGGCACGCCTTCCTCTGCTCGCTGCTGCGGGTACCGCACCTGGTGCTCTGCGTAAACAAGATGGACCTGGTGGACTGGTCCGAGGAGGTCTTCGACGCGATCGCCGACGAGTTCACCGCGTTCGCGGCGAAGCTGGAGGCGCCCGACCTCGCCGCGATCCCGATCTCGGCCCTGCACGGCGACAATGTCGTGACCCGGTCGGAGAACATGCCCTGGTACGACGGGCCGGCTCTGCTGCACCACCTGGAGCGGGTGCATTTCGCCTCCGACCGCAACCTGGTCGATGTCCGGTTCCCGGTGCAGTACGTGATCCGGCCCCAGTCCAGCCGGTACCCCGACTACCGCGGGTACGCCGGCCAGGTGGCCTCCGGCGTCCTCAAACCGGGCGACGAGGTGATGGTGCTGCCCTCCGGCTTCACCAGCCAGATCGCGTCGATCGAGACCGCGGACGGACCGGTCGCCGAGGCGTACCCGCCGATGTCGGTGGTGGTGCGGCTCACCGACGAGCTCGACATCGCCCGCGGTGACCTGATCTGCCGGCCGCACAACGCGCCGAGGCCGGCCCAGGACATCGATGCGCTCATCTGCTGGATGGACGAGTCCACGCCGCTGACCGCGGGCCGCAAGTACGCGGTGAAGCACACCACGCGCAGCGCCCGGGCGGTCGTCAAGGAGCTGCAGTACCGCCTGGACGTCAACACGCTGCACCGCGACGAGCAGGCGCAGTCGTTGGCGCTCAACGAGATCGGGCGGGTGCGGCTGCGCACCACGGTGCCGCTGCTCGCCGACGAGTACCGCCGCAACCGCACCACCGGTGGCTTCATCGTGATCGACGAAGCCACCAACCGGACGGTCGGCGCCGCGATGATCCTCGAAGCGGCCTGACCCGGACCGACGGCCTCAGCGGTGATGCCGCCTGACCGCTTCGGCCGGCCTCAGCGGTGGTTGCGGGCGAAGGTCCACGCGTCGGCGACGATGTCGGTGAGCTCCGGCCGCGCCGGCAGCCAGCCCAGCTCCGCCTGGGCCTTCGCGGCGGAGGCGACGAGCACGGCCGGGTCACCCGGGCGGCGGGGACCGATCTCCACCGGTACCGGCTGCCCGGTGACCGCCCGTACCGTCTCCACCACCTCGCGGTTGGAGAACCCGGTGCCGTTGCCCAGGTTGTAGACCCGGTGTTCGCCGGCCTGGACGGCGTCGAGGGCGAGCAGGTGCGCGGTGGCCAGGTCGCGGATGTGGATGTAGTCGCGGATACAGGTGCCGTCGGGGGTCGGGTAGTCATCGCCGAAGAGCGTGAGCTTCTCCCGGACTCCGGCGGCGACCTGGAGCGCGTTGGGGATCAGGTGGGTCTCCGGATCGTGCCGTTCGCCGGCCGGTACCCCCGGGCCGAGCAGGGCGCCGGCGGCGTTGAAGTACCGCAGCGAGACCGCGGCCAGAGCGTGGGCGGTGGCCTCGCCGGTGAGCGCGTACTCGACCGCGAGCTTGCTCGTCGCGTACGGGTTGGGCGGCGCGGCGACGGCGGTCTCGGTGATCGGAATCTCACGCGGGTCGCCGTAGATGTTGGCGGTGGACGAGAAGACGAACCGGGGCACGCCGTACTGGCGGACCACGTCGAGCAGGCGCAGGGTGCCCACGACGTTGTTGTCCCAGTACCGCTGCGGCTGCGAGACGCTCTCCCCGGCGGCGATGAAGGCGGCGAAGTGCAGCACTCCGTCGACGTCGTCGGTGAGCACGTCGGCGACCGCGTCGTGGACCCGGCCCCGCACGAACCGGGCGCCAGCCGGCACCGCGTCCTCGTGCCCGGTGGAGAGGTCGTCGAGCACGAGCACCTCGTGCCCGGCGTCGAGGAGGAGGGTCGCCACGGCGCTTCCGATATACCCGGCGCCCCCGGTCACCAGCAGCTTCACCGGCTCAGCGTATCGGCGGGACCCGGGCCGCCGGGGTCAAGACCGGCAAGCGGTCATCGGCTCGACGCTGCCGGTGGGGGACCTTAGACTTCCCGACATGGGCGACGGCAGTACCGGGCCCGGGGGCGGGAGCAGACCGAACCCCGGGCGCACGGATCAGACGCCGGACGTCGCGGTACGCCTGCTGCGAATGCTGGCGCGGCTGCTGGTGCGAGCCACCGACACGGTGATGCGATGGATCACCCGCCAGCTCGGCGAGAGCAGCTCGGCCGGGCGTGAGGACTTCTCCCAGGCTGAGCTGCGCGCCCTGGTCGCGCACAGCCGGGTGCTGGACGGGGAGCAGCGCCGGCTCATCGGCGAGGTGCTCGCCGCCCGCGAGCGCAGCGTCCGCGCGCTCATGGTGCCGCGCACCGAGGTGGTTTTTCTCGACGCCGCCATGACCATCGCCGAGGCGCGCCGGACGGTGCGCGATCACCGGCACTCCCGCTTCCCCGTCGTGAACGGCTCGCACGATGACGTGACCGGCTTCGTGCACCTGCGCGATCTGCTCATGCGCCCCGAGCCCGACCGCGCCGCCACCGTGGCGGAGATCACCCGACCGGTGTGCCAGCTGCCGGCCGGCAAGCGGGCCCTGGCGGCGCTGTCGGAGATGCGCCGGGCCGGGGACCACCTCGCACTGGTGGTCGACGAGTACGGCGGCACCGCCGGCATCGTCACCCTCGAGGACCTGATCGAGGAGTTCGTCGGGGAGATCCACGACGAGTACGACGCCGCCCCGGACGTGGTCGCCGTCGACGGCACGGCTCCGTCTGAAGTGGATGGTCTGCTCAACCTGGCCGACTTCGCCGGCCGGGTCGGGTTCGAGCTGGCCGCAGGCCCCTACGACACGGTCGGCGGGTTCCTGATGGCGGCTCTGGGACGGGTTCCGGAGCTCGGGGACACGGTCCGGGTCGGCGGCGTCGGAGGCGCCTGGCGGCTCACCGTGGTCGCGCTGGACGGCCGGCGGGTGGCCCGGGTTGCGCTGAGCCGGCCGGGCGAGCCTGCGCCCGAACACGGCCGGGCGCAGCCGGTGGTCGCGTCGCCCTTCGCCGAGCCGGCCAACGCCGGCTGATTCCTGGCACATCACGGACGCCAGCGCTCTGGCGGTGCGAACCGGCACGTTTCACGCCGGGCGGGGCTCGCTCGCCATCTGCGCTCAGGGCGTCGGTGGCGATGGGCGGCGTCTCCGCGATTTATAGCACCCTTGATCGCGTGGCTCAGTAACTGCGGCTTCGGCGACCGCGTCAGTGTCGCACCCGGGGTTCGCACGGGCTACCGACAACCTGAACGGCCGGGTTCCCGATCTTGTCGTGGCCAACGGCCCGGTGCCGGATGAGACGGTGTGGCTGGCGCCCGAGCTGGTTCTCCTTGCCGTGGAGATCGTGTCCAAGGGTTCCGAGCGCACTGATCGATGGCTTAAGCCACTTGAATATGCTGATGCCGGCATCGCAAGGTTCTGGCGCGTCGAACCCGATGACTCCGTCGTGATTTTCCGGCTGGTCGACGGCGAGTACGTGTTGCAGGTCCAGATGCCCCTGGCCGAGCTGCTCGCCAGCGATACCGTGCCGCTCTGATCTTGATGTGGCGGCGGCAGCATCGTCTGCCGGCTCGATCTACCACTGGGCGGTGCACCGAACAACGCGTGGTGGCATGGCCGGCAATGTGAGGCGACACGCGCCTGCGAGAATGGCGCGCATGCCCGTGCGTCCCCGTGTCCTGTCCGGCATCCAGCCGACGGCCGACTCCTTCCACCTCGGCAACTACCTGGGGGCGCTGCGCAACTGGGTGGCGTTGCAGGAGACCCACGACGCCTACTACTGCGTGGTCGACCTGCACGCGATCACCGCCGGGCACGACCCGGCCCTGCTGCGCCAGCGCACCCGGGTCAGCGCGGCGCAGCTGCTCGCGCTCGGGTTGGACCCCGACCGGTGCACGCTCTTCGTCCAGTCCCAGGTGCCCGAGCACGCCCAGCTGGCCTGGGTGCTGGGCTGCATCACCGGGTTCGGCGAGGCCGGCCGGATGACCCAGTTCAAGGACAAGTCCAGTCGCCACGGGGCCGAGCGGGCGTCCGTCGGCCTGTTCACCTATCCGGTGCTGCAGGCCGCCGACATCCTGCTCTACCGGGCCGACGCCGTACCGGTCGGCGAGGACCAGCGCCAGCACCTCGAGCTCACCCGGGATCTGGCCCAGCGGTTCAACACCACCTACGGCCCGACGCTGACCGTGCCCGAGCCGTACATCATCGCCGGCACCGCGAAGATCACGGACCTGCAGGACCCGACCGCGAAGATGTCGAAGTCGGCCTCCTCGCCCAACGGCATCGTCGATCTGCTGGAGGATCCGGCGAGGTCGGCCAAGAAGATCCGTTCCGCGGTCACCGACGCCGGCCGTGCGGTCACGTACGACCCGGTGGCCAAGCCCGGGGTGGCGAACCTGCTGACCATCTTCTCGGCGCTGAGTGGCCGGGGCATCGATGAGCTGGTCACCGCGTACCACGGCCGGGGATACGGGGAGCTGAAGAAGGATCTCGGCGTGCTCGTCGCCGAGGTGGTCCGGCCGATCCAGGAGCGCACCCGGGGCTACCTCGACGATCCGAGCCAACTGGACAAGCTGCTCGGCATCGGGGCCGAGAAGGCCCGCTCGGTCGCCTCGGTCACGCTGCGCGCCGTATATGACCGGGTCGGCTTCCTGGCCCCGGTACGCCAGCCCTGACGCCCGCCCGGGCCCGGTCCGCCGGGCCGCGGTGACGCAGGTGCGCTTCGATGCCGGGGAGCGTGTGTCAGCATGCGGGGGTGAAGGTCCTGGATCGGGCCGTTGACGCCTTCGACCGCGGCGTCGCGGGCGCCCGCACGCGCTCAGGCACGTTCGATCACGTCTGGCGGGCCAAGGACCGGTTCAACGACGTGCTCGGCGGCCGGCTCGCCGCGGCCATCTCGTACTACGGCTTCTTCGCCGCCTTTTCTCTCGCGGTGGTCGCCTACTCGCTGCTCGGCCGGGTGGTCGGCAGCACCAGCGGCGGGTTCATCGCCACCGTGAACAACTATCTGTCCCAGTCGCTTTCCTGGGTCGTCAGCACCGCGAGCCAGGTCGGCACCGGTCAGATCACCGCGATCGGAACCATCGCCCTGGTGCTCACCGGGGTTGCCTGGGTCGACGCGCTGCGCTCGTCGACCCGAGCGATCTGGCTGCTCGACCAGCACCCTGGCCACTGGATCATCCGGCGCCTGGTCGACCTCGGCATGCTGGCCCTGCTCGGCCTGCTGCTCGCACTCTCCCTCGCCACAGCTGGTGCGATCGACAGCCTCGTCGACCATGTCGCCCCGGGGATCGGCGCAGTGGGGCAGGCGCTGCTGCGCGGCTCCGGGCCGGTGCTGGAGTTCCTGGTGAACCAGGTGCTGGCGGCAGCGTTGCTGCTAGTGGTGCCGCGGCTGCGGCTCAGCCCCCGCCGGCTGATACCGGCCGCGCTCGTGGTCGGGATCGGGATCCAGCTGCTCAACACCATCGGCCGGCTCTACATCGACCGTACCGAGCATCGGCCGGCCTACCAGCTGGTCACCGGCGCGGTTGGCCTGCTGGTCTACCTCTACCTGCTCAACCAGCTCATCCTTTTCGGCTCCGCGATCGCCGCGACCGCGGCCAGGGGCACGGTCCTGGATCTGGCGGCCGGCCCGGCGTCAGAGCCGGCCACCGCAGGTGGCGTCGGCGAGCCGCCCGGCTCCGGACGGCCGGAGCCGCGATGATGGGCGCCGTGAGTCCAGCTCTTGATCGACGATCCGCTCGTGACCCCGATGGAAAGGTACCGACGTGGGAGCCCTCGTAACCTTGGACCTGCCGGACGACTCGCCGGTGCTGACGCTGCCCTGGATCATCACGTTCGGTCCCCTCGACGACAGCGACGAGTGGGAGCCTGTGGTTTGCGGACCCTATGAGCGCGCCCACGCCCTGGCCCTGGCCGAGACCGTGGTCGCCGACGAGGAGCTGATGGCGGTGGTCGAGCCGGTGCTGCCGCACGCCAGCGTCGAGGAGATCCGCAGCGAGATCGAGACCGCCCGGGCCGCCGCGGCCGACGAGGAGGACGAGTACGACGACGACGAGGACGTCGAGGTCTCGGTCGACGACGACTTCGACGAGCTCGATGACGATGACGATGACGAGGCCGACGACGATGCCGAGGAGGACGACTTCGAAGAGGTCGAGCCGACGCCGCCGCCCTCGCCGGCCGAGGTCCGGGCCGGCTTCGCCCGGATCGCCGCGAAGCTCGCCCAGGGCTGAGCCGCCCATCGGCTCGCGGCCCCGCCGCGAACAGCGGGCCCGCACCCGCACGCGGGTGCTCGCCATCCTGTGTGAGGATGGCACCCCGCGCCGCCAGCCGGGTGGGTGCGGGCAGGAGGGGGCCGATGGGGGCCGACGGTTCGTGGGCGTGCGACGCCGTGATCTACGAGATCTACATCCGCAGCTTCGCCGACTCGGACAATGACGGCGTCGGCGACCTCCGCGGCATCGTGAGCCGTCTGGACTACCTGGTCGAGCTCGGGGTGGACGCGGTGTGGCTCACGCCGTTCTACCCGTCCCCGATGGCCGACGGCGGTTACGACGTGGCCGACTACCGCGACATCGATCCCAGCCTGGGCACGCTGGCCGAGTTCGACACGCTGCTGACCCAGGCGCACAGCCGCGGCCTGAAGGTCATCGTGGACCTGGTGCCGAACCACTGTTCGGAGGCTCATCCCTGGTTCCGGGCTGCCCTCGCGGCCGGCCCGGGCTCGCCCGAGCGGAGCCGGTTCCACTTCGCCAACGGGCACCGGCCGCCGAACAACTGGCAGTCCATCTTCCGGGGGCCGGCATGGACCCAGGTCGCGGACGGCGAGTGGTACCTGCACCTGTTCGCGCCGCAACAGCCCGACTTCAACTGGGACAACCCGCAGGTACGGGCCGAGTTCGCCGACGTGTTGCGGTTCTGGCTGGATCGCGGCGTTGACGGGGTACGTATCGACGTCGCCCATGGCCTGGTCAAGGCCCACGGACTGCCGGACATGGACGCGGGCCCGACCCCGCTCGCCAGCGATCCCGCGCCCTTCTTCGACCAGGACGCCGTGCACGACATCTACCGGCACTGGCGCGCGATCCTGGACACCTACGCCCCGCAGCGGATCGCGGTCGCCGAGGCCTGGCTGCCGACGGTGGTCCGGACCGCGCGCTACGTGCGCGCCGACGAGCTGCACCAGGCGTTCAACTTCGAGTTCCTCACCGCGCCCTGGTCCGGGCCGGGATACCGGCGGGTGATCGACGCCGCGCTGGCGGCGATGGGCTCGGTCGGGGCGCCGGCGACCTGGGTGATGTCCAACCATGACGTGACCCGGCCAGCCACCCGCCTGGCCACCGGCGCCGGTGGTCGCGCCGGCGGTGGCGCGGTCGACGCCGGCGATCCGGCCCTGGGCCGGCGACGGGCCCGCGCGGCCGCCCTGCTCATGCTCGCCCTCCCCGGTGCCGCCTACCTCTACCAGGGCGAGGAGCTGGGGCTGCCCGAGGTACTCGACCTGCCAGCCGCGGCTCGCCAGGATCCCATCTTCGCCCGTACGGGTGGGGCCGAGCTCGGTCGCGACGGTTGTCGGGTGCCCCTGCCCTGGTCGGGCACCGAACCCCCGTACGGCTTCGGGCCGACCTCCGGGCAGCCCTGGTTACCGCAGCCGCCCGGCTGGGCCGAGCTCTCGGTGCAGGTACAGTCCGGCGACGCCACCTCCACTCTGTCGCTCTACCGGCGCGCGCTGCGCCTGCGCCGCGAGGTGGCCGCCCTCGGCGGCGGCGTTCTCAGCTGGCACAGCAACCCGGACGCCGATGTCCTGGTCTTCTCCCGGCCCGGGCCCGACGGCACCGGCGTGCGGTGTGCGGTCAACCTGGGCTCGACTCCGGTGCCCAGCCCGAGCCGCTCGCCGGCGCTGGTAGCGAGCGATCCCGGCGTCGGCGACGAGCTGCCCCCGGACACCGCGGGGTGGTGGCCGCTGGACTGACCAATCCGTCGCGATCACGGCCCCGCCGCTGGACGATCCGCGGGAGCCTGGTCGCCATCGGCGCGGTCCCACCAGAGCGTGACCAGCGAGTCGTCCGCGGGGGCGAGGTCACGCGGGTGCGCCGGGTCCACCCCCAGCTCGCGCAGCGCGGCGGCCAGCTCGCCGTCGCGTTCCGGCGGCAGGCAGAGCCGGCGACGGGTGGCCGCGATCAGCTCCGCGAACGTCGGGTAATCCGGACGCGGTCGGCGCGCCCAACGGTGCACAACCGGATCCAGGCCGGCGGCGCGCAGGACCGCGACCGCGTCGTCGGCGCTCGGGCCGTGAGGACGCTCGATCCCGTGCATTATCCTCCACAAGGGACTAAGCGGGGTCAGCGGGTGCATCGGCGTCAGCTCGATCACCACCCGGCGCCGGGCGTGGTCATTCAACGCGCGCACGAAGGCGCTGAGCTCGGCCACGTTGTATAGCACGTGATGACAGAGCACAACATCGGCGACCGGGGCATCGACCTCGGGCCACCGGCCGACCACGAGGGTTGCCGGTAGACCGAGCCCGGCGGCCCGTCGGGCCAGCTCGGCCAGCATCGTTTCGCTCTGGTCCACCGCGGTCAGCGCGGTCGTGACCGGAGCCAGCGGCAGGCTGGCCGCCCCGGCGCCGGCGCCCACGTCCAGCACCGTGCCGGGTGGGACCAGCGCCTCCCGGGCGTGCTGCCAGGACACCCCGCCGGGCGAGGCGAGCTGGTCGTCGGCCCGCCGGGTGAACACCTCGGTCGGCAGCGTCCAGGGCGACTGCGTCACGCCGGCGAGGATGTGATCAGGGATCGCCCAGGCGGCCAGCCCATCGCGCCAGCGGCGCTCCGGCTCCCCGCGCAGCCGCGGCTGGTTCACGCAATGCCCGCATTCATACGATACCTGCATTCACGACGATGCCCGCACACCGGAGATCGTAGATCGCCGGGCCGGTGCTGAGCCGGGACTTGGGATAAACAAGGGTCGATGGGGCTCCGTCCTTTTTTTCACTTGTGGGAGTATTACAGGCGATATAGCACTCATATGATGTCATCGCGGTGGTGATCCGAGATTCAAGACACGGAAGGGTCACGGCCGGGTAACGCCGCGGCAGAGCCGGCGCCGGCGGCGCTGGCCCGGATCAGCGGTCGGCGTACGCTCCGGACGAGGTATCGCCGCAGGTGTTGCGGCGCTTGATGGGGAAGGAGAACGTCTTGCGCCCAGTGCGTGGGATGAGGATTGTTGCAGTCGTGGCCGTGGGCGGGCTGGCCCTCGCCGCCGCGGCCTGTGGCAAGGCTCCCGATAGCAACCCAGGGGGCACGTCGAGTGCCGCGGCCAAGTACACCGCCTGCATGGTCACCGACCAGGGCGGTCTGGACGACAAGTCGTTCAACGCCTCGGCCTGGAAGGGCATGGAGGCCGCCCGGGACGACTCGAGCACCAATGTCGACATCAAGAATGTGCCGTCGACCACCGAGGCCGACTACGAGCCAAACCTGACCGCGTTCGTCAACCAGAAGTGCGACTTCATTCTGGCGGTCGGCGGGCTCATGGCCGACGCCACCTCGAAGGTCGCCAAGGCGAACCCGAACCAGCAGTTCGCGATCGTCGACGCGTCGCTGCCGGACAACCCCAACGTCTACCCGATGCAGTTCAACACGGCGCAGGCCGGCTTCCTCGCCGGCTACCTGGCGGCGGGCTACTCCAAGTCCAAGAAGGTCGGCACGTACGGCGGTCTCAAGATCCCGCCAGTGACGATCTTCATGGACGGCTTCGCCGACGGTGTCGCCTACTACAACCAGAAGAAGGGCGCGAGCGTCCAGGTCCTCGGGTGGAACAAGGCCGCACAGACCGGCCTGTTCTCCAACGACTTCACGTCGCCGCCGAAGGGCAAGCAGCTCTCCGACACGCTGAAGGCCCAGGGCGCTGACGTGATCATGCCAGTCGCCGGCGGCACCGGCCTTGGCACGGCCGAGAACGCCGCGGCCGGCGCGTTCACCGCCATCTGGGTCGACGTCGACGGCTGCAACAGCACGCAGTACTGCAACGGGCTGCTCACCACCGTGGTGAAGAACATTCCGGATGCGGTGCGCGATGCGGTGCTGAAGGGCGCCAAGAAGCAGAGCCTGGCGGTCTCCAGCGGCTTCGTCGGCACGCTGGCCAACAACGGCGTATCGATTGCGCCGTACCACACCTTCGACTCCAAGATCGATGCCGGGCTGAAGGCCGAGGTCGACCAGCTCAAGGCCGACATCATCGCCGGGACGGTTACGGTCGACTCGCCGTCGTCGCCGAAGTAGCGCAATTCGAGGCGCGAACCACGTGACACGGGCCGGCCCCCATGGTGAGATCATCACCCTGGGGGCCGGTCCGATTCTGTGAACTAGCAGGCACAGGGAGGTTCCGCTGAGACTCGAACTGCGTGGCATGACCAAGCGCTTCGGCGATCTGGTGGCGAACGACCACATCGACCTCATCGTGGAGCCCGGTCAGATCCACGCCCTGCTGGGGGAGAACGGCGCCGGCAAGTCGACGCTGATGAACGTGTTGTACGGCCTGCTCCAGCCGGACTCGGGCGAGATCCTGGTCGACGGTACGCCGATCCGTATCCGCAACCCCGGCGACGCCATCCGGGCCGGTATTGGCATGGTCCACCAGCACTTCATGCTGGTGCCGGTGTTCACGGTGGCCGAGAATGTGGTGCTCGGCGCGGAGCTGGTCGGGCGGGGCGGCCTGCTCGACCGGCGACGGGCGAGCGCCGAGGTGACCGAGGTGTCGAACCGGTACGGGCTCGCGGTTGACCCGGAAGCGGTCGTCGAGGACCTTCCGGTGGGAGTGCAGCAGCGCGTCGAGATCGTGAAGGCGCTGACCCGCGAGGTCGATCTGCTCATCCTCGACGAGCCGACCGCTGTGCTCACTCCGCAGGAGACCGACGAGCTGCTCCAGATCATGCGATCGCTGAAGGCATCCGGCAAGTCGATCGTGTTCATCACGCACAAGCTGCACGAGGTCAAGGCGATCGCGGACGTCATCACGGTGATCCGGCGCGGCCGTACCGTGGCGACCACGGCGCCCGAGACCGATGAGGAGGAGCTGGCCGCGATGATGGTGGGCCGCTCGGTCCGCCTGACCGTCGGCAAGAGCGCGCGACCGCCTGGGGCCGCGGTCCTGGAGGTGGCCGGGCTCGCGGTCAACGACGAGCGGGGGCACCGTGCGGTCGACGGCGTCGATCTGACCGTGCACGAAGGCGAGGTGCTCGGGATCGCCGGCGTGCAGGGCAACGGGCAGACCGAACTGGTCGAGGCGATCATGGGCCTGCGCCCGATCCTCGCCGGCGCGGTGACGGTCGGGGGCCAGGGTATCCATGGAAAGTCCACAAAGGACATCCTGCAGTCCGGGGTCGGCTATGTGCCGGAGGATCGCACGGCCGACGGCCTCGTCCCCGACTTCAGCGTCGCCGAGAACCTCGTGCTCGACCTCTACGACCAGCCGCCGTTCGGCTCCCGGTTCGCGTTGAATCCGGCGGCGATCTCCTCGTCGGCCGGAGACCGGATCGCCCAGTTCGACGTGCGGACCACCTCGTCGCAGGCTCAGGCCGCCTCACTCTCCGGCGGCAACCAGCAGAAGGTGATCGTGGCGCGGGAGATGTCGCGACCGCTGAAGCTCTTCGTGGCCGCACAACCGACCCGGGGCGTGGATGTCGGCTCGATCGAGTTCATCCACAGCCGCATCATCCACGAGCGGGAGATCGGCACCGCGGTGCTGCTGGTCACCAGCGAGCTGGACGAGGTGATCGCCCTCGCCGACCGGATCGCGGTGATGTACCGCGGCCGGGTCATCGCCACCGTCCCCCCGGACACGCCGCGCGAGGAGATCGGGCTCCTCATGGCCGGTGTCCGGCCCTCCGACAGCCAGGGAGCACGGTCATGACCCACCCCGACCGCGACGCCCCGTCCCGCCCGGAGGCGGCCGGCGCGACCACCGCAGAGTCGCCGCCCGGCCAGACGCCGGAGCCGGACCGGTTCCTGCCGCACTTCATGAGCGGGCTCTGGCGGTCCAACACCCCGACCGTGAACGCGCTCGCCATCGTGCTCGCCATGCTCGTCGGTGCGGTGCTCATCGTGGTGTCCGAGGCGGACCTGCGATCGATGTTCTCCTACTTCTTCACCCGGCCCACCGATGCGTTGAGCGCCTCCTGGGCCACGGTCGGCGACGCGTACGCGAACCTGTTCCGGGGGTCCATCGTCGACCCGGCCGCGGTGCAGGGGTGGATCAACGGGTCCAACGGCTGGGAGCTGGTGTTCTTCCCGATCTCGGAGACGCTCAGCTACGCCACCCCGCTGGTCTTCACCGGTCTGTGTGTGGCGCTCGCCTTCCGCGGTGGCCTGTTCAACATCGGGGCTCAGGGCCAGGCCATCGTCGGGGTCACCCTGGCCGCGGTGGCCGGCTTCGCGCTGCACCTTCCACTCGGGATACACCTGCTCATCGCGCTTATCGCCGGCGCCGTCGGTGGTCTCGTGTACGGGTCCCTGCCCGGCCTGCTCAAGGCGCGTACCGGCGCGCACGAGGTCATCACAACGATCATGCTCAACTACATCGCGCTCTACTTCCTCAACTGGCTGATCGTGCAGAACGGCGTACACAACACCCGCCGGTCGGACGCAATCAGCCGCGAGCTCGACCCGTCGGCCAAGTTGCCCCGGCTGCTCGGGCAGAACCTGCGCCTGGACGCCGGCATCATCCTCGCCCTGCTCGTCACGTGGGCGGTGTCCTGGATCCTCAACCGGTCCACGTTCGGCTTCGAACTGCGAGCCGTCGGCTCCAACCCCACTGCGGCCCGTACCGCCGGGATGAGCGTGGCCCGCACCACGGTGATCGTGTTCGCCCTGGCCGGCGCGTTGGCCGGGCTGGGCGGCAGCACCACCGTCCTGGGCGCGCAGGCCAACGCGCTCACTGGTTCGGTGGTGGGCAACATCGGCTTCGACGGCATCATGGTGGCGCTGCTGGGCCGGGTTAAGCCGTGGGGCGTGGTGCTGGCGGCTCTGCTGTTCGGCGCGCTGCGCGCCGGCGGCAACCGGATGCAGTCCTACTCCGGCATCTCCCAGGAGCTGGTCACCGTGGTCCAGGCGCTCATCGTGCTCTTCGTCGCGGCACCCGCGCTGGTGAAGGCGGTATTCCAGCTGCGCGCCGCGCGGGCGGCGCGGCTGGAGACCTCGCTGGCGAAGGGCTGGTGAACCGGCCATGAGCGCGGTGACCTTCACCGACCTGGTGGTCGCCGAGCCGACCCGGTTCTGGACCCGGGAACGCCGTAGCGGCGCGGGCTTTGTGGTGGCCGGCGCGCTGGCTACGCTGGGCTTCGGCGCCGCGGCGACCGGCCAGGCGGTCCGGTTCACCCTGACCGAGGTTCCCGAGGGCGCGGCCATCTCCGTCAACGGCACCCTCGGCGCTATCCTTTTCGGACTCATCGCGGTGCTCGCGGGCGTGCTCATGTGGTTGCCCGCGGCCCAGCGCTGGTATAGCTGGCTGGTCGGTGCCGGCATTGTCGCCGTGGTGATCGCGTCGCTGTGCTGGCAGATCTCATCGGCACCGCCGGGGTTGAACTTCATGCCGTTGGTCGACATCGTGCGCGGCACGTTCCTCGGCGCACTGCCGCTGATCTTCGGCGCACTCGCCGGTGTCCTGTGCGAACGGTCCGGTGTGGTCAATGTGGCCATCGAAGGCCAGCTGCTGACCGGGGCGTTTGCCGGCGCGCTCGTCGGCACCGTCGCAGCCAACGCGTGGATCGGCATCGTCGGCGGGATCCTCGGCGGCATGCTCATCTCCGCACTGCTCGCCTGGTTCTCCATCCGGTACCTGGTCGACCAGGTGGTGCTCGGGATCGTGCTCAACCTGTTCGCGCTCGGGTTGACCGGGTTCATCTACGAGCAGGTCATGCGGCCGGACGCGCTCAAGTACAACCAACCGCCCAAGGTACCGGTGTGGCAGATCCCGCTGCTGTCGAAGATCCCGGTGCTGGGGCCGGCCATCTTCACCGGACCGGTCTTCCTCTTCCTCGGCCTGGCTCTCGTCGTCGTGATCAACGTCGGGCTGTTCCGCACCCGGTGGGGACTGCGCACGAGGGCCGTGGGCGAGCACCCGGCCGCCGCGGACACGGTTGGCATCAACGTGCTGCTGGTGCGCTACCGCAACGTCCTGCTGGCCGGCGCCGTGGCCGGCACGGGCGGCGCGTACTTCACCCTCAGCCTGGTCGGCCAGTTCACCAAGAACATGATCAGTGGCAAAGGATTCATCGCGCTCGCCGCGCTCATCTTCGGCCGGTGGAGCCCGACCGGAGCCTTGCTGGCCGCACTCTTCTTCGGTTTCGCCGACAAGCTCTCTGGCTACCTGACCAGCATCAACAGTCCGATTCCCGGAGACTTCCTGGCCATGCTGCCCTACCTGGCGACCATCTTCGCGGTGGCCGGTCTGGTCGGTCGGGTACGGGCACCGGCGGCGGACGGCAAGCCGTACGTGAAGGGCTGACGGTGGGCGCCGCGGTGGACTGGGGGCGCCTGCGGACCGCGGCGACCGACGTCATGGCCCGGGCGTACGCGCCGTACTCCCAGTTCCCGGTCGGGGCGGCTGGCCTGGCCGACGACGGGCGGATCGTGGTCGGCTGCAACGTGGAGAATGCCGGCTACGGCGTGACCCTGTGTGCCGAGTGTGGCGTGGTCTCGGCGCTCTGCGCGTCCGGTGGCGGGCGCCTGGTCGCGCTGTCGTGTGTGGACGGTCGCGGTGCCCTGCTGATGCCATGCGGGCGCTGTCGCCAACTGCTCTGGGAACACGGCGGGTCGGACTGCCTCGTCGACAGCGAGCGGGGTCCGATCCGCATGGCCGACCTGCTTCCGGACGCCTTCGGCCCGGCGGACCTGGTCCGGTTCGGCGCCTACCAGGGGGGTGAGCAGCCGGTTGCCGCAGTGCCGGCGCGGCTGCGCGACTGGCAGGGCCGGGGCACCGTGTTCGTGCATCCGGATGTGGCCGGTGGGCAGGAGGTATGGACCGCGTACTGGGAGCGCTCGGACGGGTTCACCGGGGACCCGGGTGCGCAGCGGGGAATCCTGGAGGAGGGGCCGACCTGGCCCTCGGTAGCGGCCGCGGTGGGCTGGGGTCGGGCGCGTACCGACCGGGTGGTCGTGGTGGACGGCGACGGCACGCTGTCCTGGGCCGGAGCCGGCGATCCGCCGGCGCAGGTGAGCGCGCGCTGGGAGCCAGTGTGACGCCCCGGGTGGTGACGGCCCGGACGTTAGGAGGGGCACCTTGTTCTACGGAATGCGTTAACAAGGTGCCCCTCCTAACATCGCGGCGGGAGCGGGAGTTGGCATGACCGAGCCGTTCGCCGCGGTCGACGTGATCCGGACCAAGCGGGACGGGGGCCGGCTCAGCGACGCCCAGATCGACTGGGTGGTCGACGCCTACACTCGCGGGGCCGTCGCCGACGAGCAGATGTCGGCCCTGGCCATGGCGATCCTGTTGCGCGGCATGGCCCCGGGCGAGATCTCCCGGTGGACGACGGCGATGATCGCTTCCGGGGAGCGGCTAGATCTGTCCAGTGTGGATCGCCCGACCACCGACAAGCACTCCACCGGCGGGGTCGGCGACAAGATCACCTTGCCGTTGACGCCGCTCGTCGCCGCCTGTGGCGCGGCCGTGCCGCAACTGTCCGGCCGCGGACTCGGTCATACCGGCGGCACTCTGGACAAGCTCGAGTCGATCGCCGGGTGGCGGGCGGTGCTCGGAAACGACGAGTTCGTGCGCCAGCTGCGCGAGGTCGGCGCGGTCATCTGCGCCGCCGGTGAAGAGCTGGCGCCGGCCGACCGCAAGCTCTATGCGCTACGCGACGTGACCGGCACCGTCGAGGCGATCCCGCTGATCGCCAGCTCGATCATGAGCAAGAAGATCGCCGAGGGCACCGGCTCGCTCGTGCTCGACGTCAAGGTCGGCACGGGCGCGTTCATGAAGTCGGAGCCGGACGCCCGCAAGCTCGCCCGCACCATGGTGGCGCTGGGTGAGGCGCACGGGGTGCGTACGGTGGCCGTGCTGACCGGGATGTCGACGCCGCTCGGGCTGGCCGTCGGCAACGCCATCGAGGTCGAGGAGGCACTTGCGGTGCTGGCCGGGGGTGGGCCGGCCGACGTGGTCGAGCTGACCCTCACCCTCGCCCGGGAGATGCTGGCGGTGGCTGGACTCTCCGATGTGGACCCTGCCGACGCGCTCGCCAGCGGGCGGGCGATGGACACCTGGCGCTCGATGATCCGGGCGCAGGGCGGCGATCCGGCCGCGCCGCTGCCGCAGGCGCCGGAGTGCGAGGCGGTCCGGGCGTCCCGGAGCGGGTACGTCGCGACCGTGGACGCGTACGCGATCGGTCTGGCCGCCTGGCGGCTCGGGGCCGGCCGGGCCCGCAAGGAGGATCCGGTGAGCGCGGGCGCCGGCGTGCTGCTGCACCGCCGCCCCGGCGACCGGGTGCGCTCGGGCGATCTGCTCTACGAGCTGCGTGCCGAGGATCCGGCCCGGATCCCGGCTGCGCTCGAGGCGGCGCGGGACGCGGTGAGCATCACGGCGGCGGCGCTACCGACCCAACCCCTGGTCCTGGACCGGATCGCCGGCGCGCGCAGGCGCGCCCCCCGGCCCCGGCGGGCCGCGCCGCGCACGGCGCGGGCGTGAGGGATCGGCGGAGAGGAGCGACATGGTCGAGTGGATCGAGCGACCGCTGCGGGTGCCGGTGTCCGGCGGTAAGATCATCGATGAGTACCTGGGCCTGGCCAGCCGTGGTGAGGAGCGGGCGTCAGTAGCCCACATGCATGCGCCCGGCGGTTGGACCGAGCCGGCCCAGACCCCCGAGTTCGACGAGGTGACCTTGGTGCTGCGGGGCTGCGTACGGGTCGAGCACGACGCCGGCGCGGTCGAGGTACGGGCGGGGCAGGCGGTGCTGACCCGGTCCGGGGAGACCGTACGGTACTCCACACCCGAGCCGGATGGCGCCGAGTATGTTGCTATTTGCCTGCCGGCGTTTACCCCAGAGCGCGCACATCGTCACGACGGGTGATCGCGACGTGGCGCCGCGATGGTCGACCTCGGTGGCCCGCGCGCGCTACAGTTCGCGGCCGGAGCACCGAGCGTCGTCGAATGGGTGAGCAAGTTCCGTGACCGTCCCCGCGCCCGATCCGCACCGGGTCCGTGCGGCCAGCGTCGAGCAGTTGCGCCGGTTGGAGCTGCCGGCACCGCCACCGAGCTTCCCGTTGGTGTGGGAGCCGGGCGACACGGTCGAGCTGCGACCGATGGAGGAGCTCCTCGGACGCACCGCGATCCTGAACGTGGTGCTGGCCCGCTGCTTCGGCATGCCCGGTGAGGCGGCGATGGCCTGGTTGCTCGAAGCGCACCTGCTGGAGAGCCTGACCAAGCCGGAGTGGAGCTTCGTCGCCACCGGTGACGGCGAGGACCGCTCGTTCGCGCTGCACCTGGAGGCGATCTACGGTTTGGCCTGGCTGATCGGGCTGGTGCCGCACCTGGACCCGAAGGAGCCGGCGCCGGACACGCTCATCGGGCAGCTGCCGCACCTGCCGACGAAGGAGACCTTCGAGGCGTGGCTGGTGCGGACCACCCCGGCCCCTCGCCAGCCGCCGGAGGCGGCCATCGTGCTGGACCTGCTCTACTGCCTGGACTGGGCGTACCTGGAGGCGGAGCGGCGGCGCATCCGGCTACCCGGACTGATCGACTCCAACGCGATCGGCCAGCGCCGGTGGGCGCTGGAGTGGGGCGTGGTCATGCGCGGCCCCTACCAGGCGCCGCCCGTCGGCTGGGAAGAGGTCGACCTCTCCACCTAGCCGGCCGTTCCATCTGGGCGGGTCCGAGCCGGCCTGAGCCGTCGGTCAGGCCGGCGCCGGATCCCGCTCCGGCCTGACCGGGGCCTCGGCCCGTGTTGGCAACGGCTGCTCCCGCAGTCCGATCCGGGAACGCAGCCGGGTCAGCCAGACCGGCGCCCACCAGTTCCACCGCCCGAGCAGCGTCATCGTCGCCGGCACCAGCAGGCAGCGCACGATGGTGGCGTCGATCAGTACGGCCACCGTGAGGCCGAGACCGATCTGCTCGACGTTGCCGACCCGGGCCGCCGCGAAACAGCTGAACACGATCATCATGAGCAGCGCCGCTGACGTGATCACCCGGCCGGTGCGCTGCAGCCCCCGGCGTACCGCGGCGTCGGTGTTCATACCGGCGTCCACCTGCTCCTTGATCCGGCCGAGCAGGAACACCTCGTAATCCATGGAGAGGCCGAACGCGAACGCGAAGACGAGTACGACGATGAACGGGTTCAGCGCCCCGACGGTGAGCGTGTCCAGCAGGCCGCTGCCCAACCCGTGGGCGAAGACCGCGGTGAGCACACCGAAGGTGGCGCCGAGGGAGACCACGTTGGCGAGGATCGCCTTGAGCGGCACGACCAGCGATCCGGTCATCGCGAAGAGCAGGGCGACCATGGCCACCACGGTGATGCCCAGGGCCGCCGGCAGCGCGCCGCCGATCAGGCCGAGCAGGTCGGTGAGGACCGCCGCGTCGCCGGTCACCCAGGATGGCCCGCCCGGCGGCCGGTCGGCTCGGATCCGGCCGACCAGGGCCCGGGCGTCGGCGCCCTGCGGATCGCCGACGACGTCGATGCCGACCGAGGAGGCGCTGCCGCCGGCCACCGACTGCGCCGGCCGAATCGCGGCGACTTCCGGGTCGGCCCGCCAGCGGTCCGCCCACGCGGCCAGGGTGCCCGGGTCGGCGCGGGCCACCACCGTGATCGGTGGCGCCGCCGGCCGGCCGAAACGGTCGGCCAGCGCGGTGGCGACCCGGATCGGCTCCTCGCTGCTGGGTATGCCGCCCAGACCGGGCAACCGGACGGAGGCGGAGAGCAGCGGGGCGCCGGCGGCCAGCAGAGCGGCGGCGGTGACCACGACCACGAGCACGGGTCGGCGCTGGACCAGGCGGGACAGGCCGGCGAAGAAGCCGCGCTCGTCGTCGGCCGCCCCGCCGCCCCGCCGCCGCCGCCGCGACGGCCGGATCCAACGGCGCAGCAATCCGATCAGCGCGGCGGTCAGGGTCAGCGAGCCAACCATCGCCACCACCGCGATCGAGACCCCGGCCGCGCCGAGTGCGGTGAGGGTCGGCAGCCGGAACGTGAGCAGGCCACTGAGCGAGGCCGCCACGGTGAGCGCACTGAACAGGATGGTGCGCCCGGCGGTCGCCCAGGCCCGGGCCACTGCGACGTCAGGCGCCCAACCCTGCATCAGCTCTTCCCGGTAACGGGCCACGAGCAGCAGGCCGTAGTCGATGGACAGCCCCAGCCCGAGCAACGTGACCACGGTCACCCCGTCCTGGGCCACGTCGGTGAACGTGGAGAAGCCCAGGAGCACGCCCATGGCGGCGGCGACCGAGGCAGCCGCGGTGAGTACCGGCAACCCGGCCGCGACCAGGCCACCGAAGACCACGATGAGCACGATCAGAGTCACCGGCAGGGAGGAGTACTCGGCCCGCTCCAGGTCCTGGCGTACCAGGGTCCGGGTCCGCAGGTTGAGCGCCGGCCCGCCGCCCACCTCGACCACGGCGTCGCCCGGCAGGTCGGCGGTGAGCGCGTGCAGGTCGGCGGTGATCGCCGCGGTCGCCGCGTCCCGGCGTGCGCGGGGCACGTCGGCGAGCGTGACCGAGACCAGGAAGGCCTGCCCATCCGGCTCCACGAGGCGCAGCGCGACCGCGGGCGCCAGCCCCACCTCGAACGGATGGTCCACGCGGGCGACGTCGGGTATGGCGGCGAGCTGCGCCGCCACCGCGGTCACCGCCGCCCGCACCGCCGGCGAACGCGGGTCGGCCCGGTCCACCACACCGATGACTGTGCCGCCGGTGTTGCCACCCTGGCTCAGGACGTCGTTGGCGACGACCGACTCGACGGAGTGCGGGGGCCCGGCATCGGCCAGGCGGCCGAAGAGCGGACCGGTGGCCGCGATACCCGCACCGATCGCGATCAGCCAGGCCACGAGCACCCACCACCAGCGCCGGCTACACCAGCGCCCGATGCGCCCGATCGTGCTGCGCGGCATCGCCCATCCCTCCACCGGGCCGGCCCTCGCCGGGCCGCCCGACAGCCTGCCGTACCGGGGCCGGGCGCCGCTCACCGGGGACGGCCCACGGGCCGGTAGATGCCGAGCTCGACCGAGAGCGTCACCGACGTCGACGGGTCGAGCCCGCGGGCCCGCCGGGCCAGCTCGGCCGCACCGGTGTGGAAGGCGCTCGGGCCCATGGCCGCGAGCCGGGCCGCGTCGTCGCGCCCGATGCTGACAATCTCCCGGTACGCCGTACGCCGGTCCAGCCGGAACCATCGGCCCACGCTCGCCGCCAGCCGGCCCTGCTTGGACGGGTCGACGGCGAGCAGCCCGAACGCCGCCACCAGTTCGGCCAGGTGGTCGGCGGACGGGGTCACCACGAGCAGGACGCCGGCGGGATCGAGCACCCGGTGAAACTCCGGCGGATTGCGCGGCGCGAAGACGTCGAGGACGAGGTCTGCGCAGCCGTCCGCGACCGGCAGGCCCCGCCAGACGTCGCAGACCGCGGCACCGACCCGGGGGTGTGCGCGGGCGGCCCGGCGGACCGCCGCGGTCGCCGAATCCAGCGCGAGACCGACCGCTCCGCCGAGCCGGTCGACGACCGCGGCGAGGTAGTGACCCGGGCCGGCGCCCGCGTCGATCACCAGCCCGGTCGGGCCGGCGGCCGCTGGGCTTGCGGTGGCGGCCGCGACGGCGGCCGCTGGGCTTGTATTGGCGGCCGCAATGGCGGCCGTGGTTACCCGCTCGACCAGGCGGTCCAGGTGGCCGGCGGCGTGCACCGCGCAGCGGGCCGCCACCATCGCCGGGGTGTCGGCGCCGGCGGGCGGGCGGCCGGTGAGCAGGTTGACATAGCCCTGGCGGGCGACGTCGTACGCATGCCCGCCCCGGCAGCGCAGGACCGCGCCGGGCGCGGGGGATGGCTCGGCCCGAGCCGCCCGCGGCGCGGGGGATGGCTCGGCGTCGATCGGGGCGCGGCAGACCGGGCAGCGCAGGTAGGGCAGGACGTCGGCCAGCATGCTCGTTCCTCGTGGTGGTCAGCGCCGCTGCGATGGTGACGGCGCTACGACCACTAGTGTCGGTGTATGGGTAGCCCGACCGTCGACGCGATCCGCCAGGCCCCCAAGGCGCTGCTGCATGACCACCTCGATGGCGGCCTGCGCCCGGCCAGCATCGTCGAGCTCGCCGACGAGATCGGCCACCGGCTGCCGGCGGCGGACGCGGCCGGGCTTGCCGCCTGGTTCCGGGCGGCGGCCGACTCGGGCTCCCTCGAACGCTACCTGGAGACGTTCGCGCACACGGTGGCGGTGATGCAGACCTCCGACGCGCTCTACCGGGTGGCCCGGGAGTGTGCGCTCGACCTCGCCGCCGACGGTGTCGTCTATGCCGAGGTGCGGTTCGCGCCGGAGCAGCACCTGGAGCGGGGGCTCGCCCTGCCCGAAGTGGTCGAGGCGGTGCTGGCCGGCTTCGAGGCCGGCTCGGTGCAGGCGCGCGCCGATGGCACCGGCATCCGCATCGGTACCCTGCTGACCGCGATGCGCCACGCCGCCCGGTCCACTGAGATCGCCGAACTGGCGGTGCGCTTCCGCGATGTCGGCGTGGTCGGCTTCGACATTGCCGGGGCCGAGGCCGGCTATCCACCGACCCGCCACCTGGACGCGTTCGAGTATCTGCAGCGGGAGAACTTCCACTTCACCATCCACGCCGGAGAGGGGTTCGGCCTGCCCTCGATCTGGCAGGCATTGCAGTGGTGTGGCGCCGACCGACTCGGACACGGTGTGCGCATCATCGACGACATCAGTCCCGATGGGTCCGAGCTGGGCCGGCTGGCGGCCTACGTGCGGGACAAACGGGTGCCGCTGGAACTGTGTCCGTCCTCCAACGTGCAGACCGGCGCGGCCACCTCGATCGCCGAGCACCCGATCGGCCTGCTGCGCTCGTTGCGGTTCCGGGTGACGGTGAACACAGACAACCGGTTGATGAGCGCCACCTCGATGAGCCGGGAGATGTCCCTGCTGGTGGACGCGTTCGGCTACGGGTGGGCGGACCTGCAGTGGTTCACCATCAATGCGATGAAGAGCTCGTTCATCCCGTTCGACGAGCGACTCGTGCTCATCAACGATGTGATCAAACCGGCGTACGCGAAGCTCATCTCACCCCTGGGTGCCGCAGAGTAGCCGGTGATCGAGGAATCGGCCCGCAACAATGCGGATGTTGCTCCCATTTGACGCACTCACCGGCGGATAGGCGACGGGTGTTGCTTTTCGGACGGCGGGTGACCGCCCGATCACGTACCGGTTGCTGCAGGGCTGGACTTTCTCTTTGCCACTGGCCGTGATGGAATCTTCCAGGCCGACCCGTTCTGCATCGGGCACGGCGAGTGACTGGCGCCCCAGCCGAAGCGGCGTCACCTCGGAGGGTGGTGAGGTGAGCAAACAACCAAACGCGCCGGCCGCGGTGCCCCTGCGTACCTCCAGGCCGGTCGGTTGGGTGCGCGACCTGCCGATCTGGACCAAGCTCGGTCTCATCATGATCGTGCCTACCCTCGCGACCATCATCGTCGGTACGGCCGGCCTGCTCGATCACGTCCAGGCAGCGAACAACGCCGATCGCGCGCGCACGTTGGTGGTGCTCGCCGGCGATGCCGGCAACCTGGTGCACGGCATCCAGGACGAGCGCTCCAAGGCCGTCCAGTTGCTCAACACCTCGCAGAAGGCCGATCTGGCCACGCTCACCGGCGAGTACGCCAACCTGCAGGAGAAGACCGACGCGGCGAACCTCATCTACCGCCAGAGCCGCTCCACGCTCGCCGACATCCCCGACAACCTGCGTGCCCTGCTCGACCGGATCGAGGCCCAGCTCGGAGAGCTGCCCAAGATGCGCACCCAGATCGTGGGCCGCATCCAGATCCCGCGGTCGGTCGCCGAACGGCGCTACCGGGTCCTCATCTCCGACCTGCTGCAGATCCGCGACATCGCCTCCCAGTTCACCGGCGACACCACGCTCACCGAGCGGTTGCGCGCCGCCGGCGCGGTCGCGTCGGTGAAGGAGTATCTGTCACAGGAGCGCGTGGTCGTCCTGCAGACCCTGGCCGACAAGGAGATGACCGAGGCGAACCGCCGGGAGTTCATCAATACCCGTACCGGCCAGGACCTCGCCCTCACGACCTTTGCCGGCGCGGCCACGCCCGACCAGTCCCAACTGCTGAACCGGACGATCACCGGGCCCGAGGTCCGGCAGACCCTCGAGGACGAGGGTCGCCTGGATAGCCTCGCCATCGGCGCGAACCCCAATACCGTGGTCAACGCGGACACCTGGGACCGGTCCATGAGTGGCCGGTCCGACCTGTTGAACACGGTCGAGACCGCACTCAACGCCCAGGCCCAGACGGCCGCCGTCGACCTCGGCGCCCGGGTGCAGCGACAGGTCCTCCTCGAGACCGGCCTGCTGCTGCTCACCCTGCTGCTGGGCGTGCTCTTCGCCTGGTTGGTCGCGCGGTCGATGGCGCGCTCGCTGCGCGACCTGCGCCAGGGTGCGCTCGCGGTAGCCCAGTACGGCCTGCCGCAGGCGGTGGCCCGGCTGCGGGATCCGGCGTTGGCCACGAACATGTCGCCGGCCGGGGTGGCATTGCAGATCGCCGAGCCGCTGCCGGTGCGCAGCCGGGACGAGTTCGGCCAGGTGACCGAGGCGTTCAACGCAGTGCACCTGGAAGCCGTTCGTACCGCCGCCGAGCAGGCGGCCCTGCGCTCCTCCGTGGCCACGATGTTCGTGAACCTGGCCCGCCGAAGCCAGATCCTGGTCGACCGGCTGATCGGCCACCTGGACCGGTTGGAACGCGGAGAGCAGGATCCCGACCGGCTCTCCGAGCTGTTCCAGCTCGACCACCTGGCCACCCGGATGCGCCGCAACGACGAGAACCTGCTGGTGCTGGCGGGGGCTGACTCCACCCGTATCCAGCGCGAGCCGGCGGCGCTCATGGACGTACTGCGGGCCGCCCAGTCCGAGGTCGAGCACTACACCCGGATCGAGTTCGGCACTATCGACCAGGACATCGAGATCGCCGCACACGCCGTCAACGACCTGGTCCACCTCGTCGCCGAACTCTTCGACAACGCGACCGCCTTCTCCCCGCCGGACACCGCGATCACGGTCGAGGCGCGGCGGGTCGGCGACCGCGCCGTGCTGCAGGTGGAGGACCGCGGCATCGGCATGTCGCCGGACCAGTATGCCGAGCTCAACGACCGGCTGGCGACGCCGCCCATGGTGGACGTGGCGGTCTCCCGGATGATGGGGCTGGTCGTGGTGGCCCGGCTCGCGGCCCGGCACGGGGTCAAGACCGAGCTGCGTCCGGCCCCGGACCGCGGAACCGTCGCCGATGTGCTCATGCCCAGCGGAGTGCTGGTGCCACGGGCGCTGGCGGGCCGCGGCCAGATGCCGACCGGCTTCCCGGCGGCCGCCCGCCCGGCTCCGGTCCAGGCCCCGCCTCGGCCGTCCTTCGGGGCGCCGTTGGCGCTGGAGAGCGGGCCCTCCGGGCCGCCGCCGACGTGGGGCTCACCGGCGCCCGGCGTCCCCGCCCCGACCTGGGGCAACGGCCAGCCCGCCTGGGGCACCCCCGAGCAGCCGGCCTGGGGCAACGGCCAGCCGGCGCCCGCGTGGGGGGCCAACGGCACGCCAGGCGGGGCACCGGCCTGGGGCGCGCCGGACGCCCCGCCCGACCGGCGGGTGCCGTGGCCAGCCCGCGACGACGTGCGCGGCCCAGCTCGGCCGCCAGCCGGTCAGGGGCCGCCCTCGTTCGCCGCCGGCGGTCTGGGTGCCGCGCTCGCCGGCGAGCGCGGGTTCGATCCGGCGAACCATCCCGGGCGGGCGGGCAACGGCACCAACGGCAGCCATGGCCGGGCGTTGCCGGCCTGGTCGGACCTCACCGGGTCCGACCAGACCGATCAGCACCACCAGCAACCCTCGGGACCCGGCGGTCCGAGCGAGAACGATCCGCTGCCACAGCGGCGGCCGCAGTGGGGCGAGGCGGAGGGGTCCGACCCCGGGCTCGGCATACCCCGCCAACCCTCGGGGCCGGCGGAGGGTCGACCCGGCTTCGCGGCGTCGGGGCCGGCCGGCTCCCGGCCGCCGGCCTGGCCGCCGGTGAGCACCGAAGCTGGTGGCTATCCGGACGCGGTGCCCAGTGTGCCCGAGGCGTTCTCGGCCTCGCTGGACATGACCTCCGAGCTCCCGAAGATGCGTGATGCGGACACGTCAGAACCGATGAGGTACTCCAACGACATGACCATGGAGCTGCCGATCTTCCGTGAGCTCGAGTCAGCCTGGTTCCACACCGAGGCGCAGGAGTCCGCCGCCGGGTCCGCCGGCTGGTCGGAGCACGCGGCGGGCGGTGACTGGTCGACCGACCCGGCCCTGGCCGCGTCGGCGATGTCGGGCCGCCGTTCGGCCCGCGCCGGCGGCGAGGATGCGTCCGGCTCGGCTTCCGAGGTATCGTGGCGCACCGCGGCCGACGACGGTTGGATGGCCGCACAGGCGGCCACCGAACCACATGACGGCGGCAATACCGATATGGGACTTCCGCGTCGGGTGCCGATGGCTCAACTCGTACCGGGCGGCGTCGAGAGCGCAACGGGCGGATCGGATCGGCGTACGCCCGATTCGGTGCGCGGTCTTTTGTCGGCGTACCACCGAGGCGTGCAGCGCGGGCGAGATGCCCACGCCGGCGCCGCGGACGAAGCGACGGACTCGCAGTCCAGTGGCAAGGAGCAGGACGCATGACAAGTACCCAGGATCTGAGCTGGCTTCTCGCCAACTTCGCCGACCGCGTTCCGGGCGTCGCCCACGCGATCGCGGTGTCGGCCGACGGGTTGCTTCTCGCGGCCTCGCGCGACCTGCCCCGGGACCGAGCCGATCAGTTGGCCGCCATCGCATCGGGGTTGGTGAGCCTGACCCAGGGCGCGGCCCGTTGCTTCGAGGGCGGCGCGGTGTTGCAGACCGTGGTCGAGATGGACAACGGGTTCCTCTTCCTGATGTCCATTTCGGACGGTTCATCGTTCGCGGTCCTCGCCGCCCGCAGTTGTGACGTCGGCCAGGTTGGCTACGAGATGGCGCTGCTCGTCGACCGGGTCGGCGAGGCGCTCACGCCACAACCGCGGTCGACGGCATCCGTGTTCGGCTGATCGGACCGAGCGTCCGCCGGGGGGACGGATCGCGCAAGCGATGGTGGGCGGATCGGTCGCGGTTGGCAGGCTTCATGGACACGAGGCGTGACGGAGCAGAACCTTGGCTTCGCAGGCAGGAGCAATCGGGGAGGAGGTGACCGCGATGGTGAGCCCGGGCGACGAGCCGACGGGCGCCCTGGTCCGGCCATACGCAGTCACCGGCGGGCGAACCCGCCCCCGGCTGGAGATCGCCATCGAAGCCCTGGTAGAGACGACCCAGCGCGGCCGCAGCGCCGGCAGCCGCGAAGGCGTGTCGGCGGGTCGTGAACAGAATTACATCGTGACGCTGTGTGATGGGCGGTTGCAGTCGCTGGCCGAGATCTCGGCCCGGATGCAGCTTCCGCTGGGGGTTGCACGGGTCCTGGTTGCGGACATGGCCGCCGACGGCCTGGTCGCGGTATACGAGCCGACATCGCTCGACGAAAACGACGCGGTGGGCACAGAACTGCTTGAGAGGGTGCTGAGTGGACTACGGAAACTCTGACATGACGCACCGTCCGTCGTCCGGTCGGGTGACGTCGGCGAAGATCGTGATTGCGGGCGGGTTCGGCGTTGGCAAGACGACGCTGGTGGGGTCGGTCTCGGAGATCACGCCGCTGACCACCGAGGCGATCATGACCTCGGCCGGCGTCGGGGTGGACGACACCCGGCAGGTGCCTGGCAAGACCACGACGACCGTGGCGATGGACTTCGGCCGGATCTCCATCGACCACGATCTGATCTTGTATTTGTTCGGCACCCCGGGCCAGACCCGGTTCTGGTTCATGTGGGACGAGCTGGTCCGCGGGGCGATCGGCGCCGTCGTGATGGTGGACACCCGGCGGCTGGCCGACTGCTTCGCCGCGATCGACTTCTTCGAGCACCGCCGGCTGCCCTACCTTGTCGCGATCAACTGTTTCGACGGGGTGCAGTACCACGAGGCGAACGACGTTCGGGAGGCGCTGGCGATCCCGCCGGACGTGCCGGTGCTCAGCTGCGACGCCCGGACCCGGGAGTCGACGAAGAACATCCTGATCGCGCTCGTCGAGCACGTGCTCTCGCTGCGCCGACCGCGTTCACCCGCCCCCGCCTGAGCCTGGGCCGACGTTGAGCCCGGTCAGGCGTGAGCCGGTCCGGTCTGAGCCCGGTCGGCGTGGGCCAGTCCGGTCTGAGCCCGGTCGGCGTGGGCCCGCCCGCGTCGATCTAGGGCGTAGGCACACGCTTGGAGATCAAACCGTGTGCCTACGCCCTAGATCGACGGGGATATGGGCTACTCGATGTGCGTCAGCAGGGGAGCGATCTGGCCTGCGAACTGGGCCAGTTCGAAGCCGAGCCGCTCGCGATCCGTGTCGTGGGCGGCGAGCAAGCTGAGCACCACGCGGGGAGCCACCGGCGCCGCCAGCAGCAGGCCTCCGTACATCTCGACGATCACGTGGCGCGGGGCGCCGGTATTCATCATGATGCCGGCACCGTCGGCGATGCTGAGCAGACCCGCGCCGATGGTGGCGAGCTGCTCGGCCCGACCGGGCGGCAGCCCGGAGGAGACCGCGACACTCACCCCGTCCACTGTGGCCAGGACCGCGTGCACCGTTCCCGGGGTACGGGCGAGCATGCCCGCCAACAGCGAGTTCAGGCTGCTTGAGTACGTCGCCACGCTGGTCATCAGGACAGCCGGGCGCGCTGGTCGCGATTGAACTCCCAGGCGGCGCGATCACGTTGGCCCACCGCGAATCCGCCGATCTCCTGCCCGCGCCGCCAGCCCCGGAAGTAGCCCTCGGTGTGGGCGGCGATGCTGTGCGCGTCGCGCACGATGTGTAGCTGGCGTGGCGGCGGTTGGGCCGAGCCCGGGACGAGGTTGGCTTGCGGCACCCGCCGCGGGAGCCCGGCCGACGTCTCGGTCCCCACCGTGGGATGGACGAGCTGCTCCGCCGCCCGCCAGCCGTCGTCGGCCAGGCGCCCCCAGTTGACCTCCTCGGCCAGCGCCTGCTCGTCGACCGCGGTGAACCACGCGGTCTGCTGCGCCTCCGAGAAGATCAGCAGGTCGCCGTCGGCCCCCGGCCCGCCGGCTGCGCGGCGTCCCCGCTCGCCGTCGATGACCCGCAGCACCGGGGGGCCGACCGGGATCGGATCGGTGAGTGGGTCAACCGTCCGGCTCGGTTCGGCCGGTGGCTGGTCGACCAGACGCAGCGGCGGTGGCGGCTCCGGCGGGAAGCGCAGGTCGTGCCAGGCCGCCGGTGGGGTCGTCGCGGCGGCGGCCGCGGCCAGGCGGTAGTCCTGGGCCGGCGTCGGGTACGCCGGCGGTGCGGTCCTGGCCGGCGTCGGTGCCTGCGTCGGATACGGCGGGGGCGCGGGTGGGGCTGGCGTCGGGTACGCCGGCGGGGCCGGAGAGAGTGGCGCGTTCAGCGGATCGAGGCTGAACGATAGTGTGGTGACGAGCTCGTCGAGCGTCTGCGGGGCGCTCGGTCCGGGTACGCCGGCGGCCGCGGCACTGGCGCCGCTCTCCCGTGGGGACAGCCGGCTGGCCGGCACTTCGGCGGCGGGGCCCGGTCCCCGCCGGTGGGCCGGCGACGCCGGGGCGTCGGGCACCAGGTACGGCCGCGTCGGTGCGCCAGCCCCGGCGCGTACCGCGTTCAGCCGCTCGCCGAGCGCCAACACCAGGGCCGACGACGCGCTGTCGCAGGCCCGCACGGCGGCGATGGCCTGGCGG
The DNA here is from genome assembly GCA_963753485.1 of uncultured Actinomycetota bacterium. GTDB lineage: Bacteria > Actinomycetota > Actinomycetes > Mycobacteriales > Micromonosporaceae > CAWDLX01. The sequence goes on from CAVWCL010000007.1 coordinate 213,235, forward strand.
ACCGTCTCGGCCACCACCGGTGCGAGTTGCCGGTTGTGACCCCAACGAGGGGTCTCCTCGACCGCGATGTGCAGGGCGCTGATCGCCTGCACGGCGTTCGTCTGGTCGGTGACGCCGGTGGCCACGAGCTCGTCGACCAGCGCGGCGTCGCGCTGGCGGGCCGAGGGCGATGAGGTCAGCATGCTGGACTCGGGGAGGGCGTCGAGTATCCGCAGCGGCACGAACTCGGCCGGGTCGGCGTAGGCGCGCAGCGCGGCCGGGTAGAGCTCGCGCAGGACCTCCCGCAGCGCGGCGGCGGCCGCCTGCCGGCTGGTGGCGATCGCCCCGTGCGCGGCCAGCATCGGCTTGAGCTCGTCGAGGTTCCAGGACGGGCGCTGTGGGCTGGCGGCGAGCCGGCCCGACTGCAAGGCCCGGGCCAGGCCGATGGCCCGGCGCTGGTCGAGCGGAGCCCGGATCTCGTCGTAGGAGGTGTCATCGGCGAAGCGTTCGGCGAAGTCGGCCGCGGCCGTGTCCTCCGCGAGGGCGAGAAGCTGGCCGGCGGCGGCGATCAGCTGGGCTACGACATACGCGGGCCGATCCACCGCGACCGGGGCCAGACCGCCCGAGTGGTCGGCGAGCAGGCCGCCCAGCTGTGCGAAGCCGGCCGGATCGTCGCTGACATGGCGCAGGTCCTGCAGGCGGCCGGCGTCGTCAACCACCGCGACGGTGAGCCATGGAGCCACGTCGGCGGCGGTCACACCGCAGAACACGCGCGCCAGCGCCACGGCCTCGTCCTCCTCCTTCCCGAACCGAGCAAAAACCTCCCGGTCCGCCACGCGGCCGGGTACCTGCATGTCAAAGACCGATGTTCCCTGGTATTCCCCGGTGCCGCAACGTCACGAGTCCCGCCAATCCGCGGCCCCGGCGATCTTCCCGATGACCGTGCGCCAGGCGAGCCAGGTCTGCTGGATTGGCATTTTGCGAAGTTTGCGGCGTGCGAAGAACCCGCCGACCCCACCCGCATCGACCGCCCGCAGTGCCTCGTCGAGGTCGTCGAGGGGCGAGCCGCTGCCGAGCGCGGCGAGCACGGTCTCCAGGCGGAGGGCGTAACCAAGGTCACGTGCGAGCTCGCCCGCTTTGAGCAGCAGGGTGGTGTCCCAGGCGTCCGCCCCTCCGCGCAGGTTCTCGACCACGAGGTCGAGCTCGTAGGTGTCCTCGTCGCGGGCGTCGACGTCGGCCACGCGGATCCGGCGGACCAGGTCCGGCCACGTATCCAGCCCGCTCAGGTCGTGCTCGTCGGCCGAGGTGACGAACTCCACCAGCTTCTGGGGACTGTGGAACAGATACAGCCGGCCGCCGCGACCGAGAAAGACCGGCACGTCCTCCGCGGCGGCCGCCTCCTGGGCCGCCTCCTCGGCGTACTCGTCCTCGAGTTCATCGTCCTCGAGCTCATCGCCCTCGTCGTCGTCCTCGTTCTCGTCGCCGGCCGCACGCTGCGCGTCATCCTCGTCCTGGTCCTCGTCGCCGGCGGGTTCGTCGTCTGTCTCCCCGAGCGCGGGGCTCTCCTGTCGCCGCCGGCGCAGCACGGCCGCCGCAGCCGCGTCGAAGTCGTCCAACTCCCGTTCGCCGTCGTCGTCATCGGTCGGCCCGACATCGGCCGGCGCCCGGTAGGCCCGCAGCGTGTATCCGACGCCCCCGGGCAGTGCGATCTCGACCGGGTCGATCCGCACGTCGGCCCAGAGCTGGTCGGTGCCGGCGGGACGGCCGCTGCCGTCCTCCGGCTCGTCTGCCGCCACGGCGACCTCCGTACGTGTGTGCGCGAAGCCTGCGCTGGATGGGCCGACCCGGAACGCACCGCGGCGCATCGGCGACTCAGCGCACACCCTATCCGGTTCCCGCCTACCGATGCGCAGGCCCCGGCCCAGCGCGCTGCCGCGGCTACATTATGATTGGCCAAACTATAATAGTTCACGCCATCATAATGGAAACGAGGTGCGGTGATCAACTGGACCGGTATCGTCAAACCAGCAGATCTTCACGGCCGCACCCACGAGTGGGCCACGCTCACCGGGTTCGTGGGCCGCCCGACCACCGGGGCCGCACTTGGCCTGGTCTACGGGCGGCGTCGGCAGGGCAAGACACTCATGCTGGAACTTCTGGCCGAGGCGACGGGTGGATTTCTGTACGGTGCCCAGCAACAGACGCAGACGCAGAACCTCGCGGACATCGGCGCCCAGTACGCCCGGTACGTCGGTGCGCCGGCGCCGGTCGCGTTCGGGGGCTGGCGGGACGCCATCGAGGCGCTGCTGGACCTCGGCGCCGGCCACGAGGAGCCGGTGCCCATCATCATCGACGAGTTCCCGTACCTGATCGCCACGTCGCCCGCGCTACCGTCGTACCTCCAGACGGCTCTGAGTCCTCGCAGCGTCGCGCGACGCCCGAGCCGCGCGCGGCTCATCCTCTGCGGCAGTGCATTGACCACGATGCAGGGCTTGCTGGGTGGTGGCGCACCCCTGCGGGGTCGCGCTGTCATGGAACTGGTGGTCCGTCCGTTCGACTATCGCGAGGCAGCGACGTTCTGGGGGCTCGACCACGAACCCGAGCTGGCGTTCCGGGTCAATGCCATCCTTGGTGGTACCCCGGCATACCGGGAAATGTGCGGCGACGCTCCCCGTTCGGTGGGAACCTTCGACCGCTGGGTCGCGTCGAGTCTGTTGGACCCGGGAAGCGCGATGTTCCGTGAGGGCAACCTGGTGTTGCGGGAAGAGCCTGACATCGCCGACCCAACCGCGTACGCGGGAGTGCTGACCGCGGTCAGCCAGGGCCGGGTACGGCGTACCGAGATTGCCGCCGCCCTGGGCCGGCCGGCGACATCCATCGCCCACCTGCTCGCCGGCCTGGAACAGGTCGGTCTACTCGAACGGCTCGAGGACGCATTCCGGGAAAAGCGCGGCGTGTATCGAATCGGCGATCCGCTGATCCGGTTCCACCGACTCGTCATCGCGCGCAACGAAGGGCGGCTGGTCCGCCACGATGCGACGAGAGTCTGGGACGATGTGGCCGACACCGTTGCCGCGAAGATCTACGGGCCCCATTTCGAGAATCTCGCTCGCGAATGGACAATCGCACACGCATCCGCGGGCACGCTCGGGGGCAGTCCGCAGTGGGTGCGACCCGCAACCATCGCGTGCCGGGAACACGGCGAGGGCCACGAACTGGATGTTGTGGCGGTACGGTCGACGCCGTCCCAGTCGGATCAGGTGCTGGCCATCGGGGAGGCCAAGGCAACCAGGAAGCCGGTGGACGTCGCGGAGCTCCAGCGGTTGGAGCACCTGCGGGCACTGCTGCCCGACAGGGCCACCGCGACGCCCCCGAAACTGTTCCTCTTCAGCCGGGCGGGCTTCACGGCCGCCGTCCTACGCGCCCGTGAGCAACGACGTGACCTCGAGCTTGTCGACCTGGACCGCCTCTACCGCGGGGACTGACCGATGCTCGCTGCTCATAGGCCTTTGGGATGCCAGACCGTCTTGGCTTCCAGGAATGCGAGCAGCCGGGTCAGCCCGGGTTCGGCGGTCCAGTCTTCGTCCGGTCGGGGCCGCAGCACCCGTTTGAGGTTGTCGGCCGCGGCCACCTCCAGCTCGGTCGCGAGCGCCGGATCGGCGACCCCGGTGAGATCGACGGCGTTGACGTCCATGTGCGCGGCGAGCCACGGCCCGGTCTCGGCGACCCGGCTGGTGAGCAGGTTGACCACACCGGCTGGCAGGTCGGAGGTGGCCAGCACCTCGGCCAGCGTGATCGCCGGCAGCGGGCGGAGCTCGCTGGCCAGGACCACGCAGGTGTTGCCGGTGACGATGACCGGCGCCACCGCGCTCACCAGGCCGAGCAGGGACGAGTCCGGCGGCGCGACGATCCCGACCACGCCGGTCGGCTCCGGCGTGGTGAGGTTGAAGAACGGTCCGGCCACCGGGTTGGCGTTGCCGTAGACCTGGGCGACCTTGTCCGACCAGCCGGCGTACCAGACCCAACGGTCGATGGCCGCGTCGACCACGGCCTCGGCGTCGCTACGGCCCTCACCGGTGCGCACCTCGTCCACGAACTGGGCCCAGCGCCCTTCGAGCATCTCCGCGATCCGGTAGAGGATCTGGCCGCGGTTGTATGCGGTCGCGCCCGACCAGATCGCAACCGCGGCCCGGGCGGCCCGGACCGCATCACGAACGTCCTTGCGCGACGCCAACGCGGCATTGGCCACGAAGTCGCCGGCGGCCGAGGTCACCGGGTACGAGCGCCCCGACTCGCTGCGCGGGAAGGCGCCGCCGATGAACAGCTTGTACGTCTTGCGGACGCCGACCCGTCCGGCCGGCGGGTCCTTCTTCGCGGGCGCACTCCTAGTGGGCAAGGTAGGCCTCCAGCCCGTGCCGGCCACCCTCGCGCCCGTACCCCGATTCCTTGTAGCCGCCGAACGGGCTGGCCGGGTCGAAGGCGTTGAACGTGTTGGCCCAGACCACGCCGGCCCGCAGCCGATCGGCGATGGCCAGGATGCGGGACCCCTTCTCGGTCCAGATGCCGGCGGAGAGCCCGTACGGGGTGTTGTTCGCCTTCTCCACCGCCTCGGCCGGGGTTCGGAAGGTCAGCACCGACAGCACCGGCCCGAAGATCTCCTCACGCGCGATGCGATGGGCCTGGGAGACGCCGGTGAACAGGGTCGGCGCGAACCAGAACCCGCGGTCGGGCAGATCGCACGGTGGCGACCAGCGGTGCGCGCCTTCGGTCTCGCCGGCCGCCGAGAGCTCGCGGATGCGTTCCAGCTGGGCTGCCGAGTTGATCGCGCCCACGTCCGTGTTCTTGTCCAGCGGGTCGCCGACGCGCAGCTGGGCCATGCGTCGCTTCAGGCTCGCGAGCAGGACGTCCACGATGGACTCCTGCGCCAGCAGGCGGGAGCCGGCGCAGCACACGTGGCCCTGGTTGAAGAAGATGCCATTGACAATGCCCTCGACCGCCTGGTCGATCGGCGCGTCGTCGAAGACGATGTTCGCCGCTTTGCCACCGAGCTCGAGGGTGAGCCGCTTCCCGGTGCCGGCGACCGACTTCGCGATCGCCCGCCCGACCTCGGTCGAGCCGGTGAACGCGACCTTGTCGACGCCGGGGTGCTCCACCACGAGCCGACCGGTCTCGCCGCCGCCGGTGACGATGTTCACCACGCCGGCCGGCAGCTCGGCCTGCTGGCAGATGTCGGCGAAGGCGAGTGCGGTGAGCGGGGTAGTCTCGGCCGGCTTGAGCACCACGGTGTTGCCCGCGGCCAGCGCCGGGGCGATCTTCCAGGCCAGCATGAGCAACGGAAAGTTCCACGGGATCACCTGGCCGGCCACGCCGAGCGGGCGTGGATCGGGGCCGAAGCCGGCGTGGCCCAGCTTGTCCGCCCAGCCCGCGTAGTAGAAGAAGTGGGCGGCGACCAGTGGAATGTCGACGTCGCGCGACTCCCGGATCGGCTTGCCGTTGTCGATCGACTCGAGCACGGCGAGCTCCCGGGAGCGCTCTTGGACGATGCGAGCGATCCGGTAGAGGTACTTGGCCCGGTCGGCGCCGGGCATCGGGCGCCACACCGCCTCATACGCCGCGCGGGCGGCGCCGACCGCGGCGTCCACATCGGCCGCGCCGGCCTCCGTGATCTCGGCGAGGACCTCCTCGGTCGCCGGGTTCACCGTCTTGCGCGATCCCCCGTCGCGCCCGTCCACAAAGGAGCCACCGATGAACAGGCCATACGACGGCTGGATCTCCACAATGGAGCGTGATTCGGGGGCAGGGGCGTACTCGAAGCGCGTCATGGTCAGTCCAGCGTGACGTAGTCGGGGCCACTGTAGCGGCCGGTCGCCATCCGGGTGCGCTGCATGAGCAGGTCGTTGAGCAGCGTGGACGCGCCGAAGCGGAACCAGTCGGGGTGCAGCCAGTCCTCGCCGGCGGTCTCGTTCACCATCACCAGGTATGCGATCGCCTCTTTGCTGGCGCGGATCCCGCCAGCCGGCTTGACCCCGACCTGGCGGCCGGTGGCATCCCGGAAATCGCGCACCGCCTCGACCATCACCAGGGTCACCGGCAAGGTGGCCGCCGGCGTCACCTTACCGGTCGAGGTCTTGATGAAGTCGGCCCCGGCGAGCATCGCCAGCCAGCTCGCCCGCCGCACGTTGTCGTAGGTGACCAGCTCGCCTGTCTCCAGGATCACCTTGAGATGGGCGGCGCCGCAGGCCTGCTTCACCGCGACGATCTCCTCGAAGACCCGCTGGTAGCCGCCGGCGAGGAAGGCCCCCCGGTTGATCACCATGTCGATCTCGTCCGCCCCGGCCGCGACCGCCTGCCGGGTCTCCTCCAGCCTGATCGGCAGCGGCGATTGCCCGGACGGGAAGGCGGTCGCGACGCTGGCCAGGTGGACGCCGCTGCCGCGCAGCCCGGCGGCGGCGACCGGAACCATCGCGGGGTAGACGCAGACCGCGGCCACCGCCGGACACCCGGGATCGGTGGGATCCGGGTGGCGGGCCTTGGCGCACAGTGTGCGGACCTTGCCGGCGGTGTCCGCGCCCTCCAGCGTCGTCAGGTCCACCATGCGGATAGCGAGGTCGATGGCCCACGCCTTGGCGGTCGTCTTGATCGAGCGCTTGGCGAGCATCGCCGCCCGGGCATCGGCACCGACCTGGTCCACCCCCGGCAACCCGTGCAGGAACGCGCGCAGCGCCGTCTCCGACTGGCCGACCTCCGCCAGGGCGCCGGCACCGGCGGAGTGCGCTGTCAGCGTCACACGCCCACTCTACCCGCGGCGCCGGTCGCCAGATCTTGCCGTCGGGTCTCCGTGGCGAGCACGGACCAGCGCGATCACCGGGCCCGGCCTGGGCGCGGGGTACCACGCCGGCGGCCATCGGGCCGGTAGGTTCAACAGCCGTGGACGTACTCGTGGTTGACCACCCGCTGGCCCGTACCCGGCTCACCGCCATGCGTGACGAACGCACCGATTCCGGCTCGTTCCGGGCCTCGCTTCACGAACTCACCACGATGTTGGTCTACGAGGCGACCCGCGCGATCGTGGTCGAGGAGTACCCGATCCGTACCCCGGTCGGGCCAACCCGTGGCCACCGGGTGGCCCACCCGCCGCTGCTGGTTCCGGTGCTGCGCGCCGGACTCGGCATGTCCGACGCCGCGCTGGCCCTGCTGCCGGAGTCGTCCATGGGCTTCGTCGGGCTGGCCCGGGACGAGGAGACGTTCGCCCCCCGGGCGTACCTCGAGTCGCTGCCGGCCGACCTCTCCGACATCGCGGTACTCGTGCTCGACCCGATGCTCGCCACCGGTGGCTCGCTGGAGCACTGCGTTCGACTGATCGTCGACCGGGGCTGCGGCGACATCACCGTGATCTGCGTGCTCGCGGCGCCCGAGGGCATCGCCCGCCTCGACGCGACCGGGCTGCCGGTCCGGCTGGTGACCGCGGCCATCGACGAACGCCTCAACGACCGGGCCTTCATCGTGCCCGGCCTCGGCGACGCCGGCGATCGTCAGTTCGGCGGCATGCCGCGGTTCTGAGCCAGCGGAGGACTCTGCGGCGGGGTGGGACTCTGCGGCGCCGATGCCGGCGCCAATGCCGGCGGCACCGGCCGGCGCCCGGCGAACGCGAGCGGCAGCAGGAGGATGCCGAGGATCAGCGGACCGGCCAGGTAGCGCATGAGCTGTCCCGGGTTGTTGACGAGCACGTTGAGCTGGGTCGCCGCGACCACCGTCACCAGGGCCAGGATCGCCGGCCGGCGCCGCCGGCGGGCGAACAGGCCGACCGCGGCGTAGGCCACGTACGCCCAGGTCGCGCCACGCCAGGCGAGCCACTCGACGGCCGGGGTATCGGAGAGCCGGCGCAGGAAGACCGCGAGCTTGTTCGCCGACCGGCTGAGCGGGGCACTGTGGATCGCCCCGCGGTAGGGACTCTGCGCGATCTGCGCCGCCGGGAAGTCGAAGTAGTCACCGACCCCGGTGATCGGCACCTTGACCGTCCACCCCTGCGCCGGCCCCGGCAGCGGGTTCCAGGCGATCGACCCTCGGCAGATGCGGGCCTGCAGCACCACATCCGGCGCCCGCTCCAGCACCCGCAGCCAGAGGTCGAACAGGGCCCGTTGGTTGGCCCGGGCCGCCTCGATCGAGAACTGCGCCCGGTTGAAGGCCACGGTGGCGTCGGCGTTGTAGCAGTTGGCCGTGCGCCGCCAGTACGACAGCGGCGCCACCCGGGCGAGCAGCTCGCGGTCGCTGGCGTAAAACGCGCTGGGCCGGGTCCGCCAGGCCACCGCCAGATCGGCGTAGGCCGGCCCGAGAACCAGTTCGGACCCGGCCGAGCGCACACCGATCGCCGGGAACAGCACGAGGGTGGCCAGGAAGCCGACCGCGATCGCCACCGCGCCGCTGGCCGCGAGTCGCCGGCGCAGGCCGCGCAACGCCACCACCAGTCCGAGCGTGGTCAGGGCGATGACCACGAAGCCGTTCGGCCGGAACAGGGCGATCAGCGCCAGCTCCAGGGTGAGCGCCGCCAGCCGGCCGGGTGTGGCCGGCCGGGCCACCAGGCGCGCGATCGTGCCGAGCAGCCACACCTCGCAGATCACGAAGGCCGTGTCCTTGGAGACGTAGACGGTGAAGGTCGCCACCGCGGGTAGGCAGACGGCGAGCGTGGCCGCGATCGCCAGCCACCGGCCCGGCACCCGCAGCGCGCGCAGGCCGGTCACCGCGTAGGCCAGCCCGGCCGCCATCGCCGCGGTCTGGGCCAGGGTGAGCAGGTAGACCTCGCCGCTCGCCCGCAGCGACAGCCACAGCAACGCGTTGTAGAGCACGGAGTGGCTGGTCGACCAGTTGCCCGTGGTCGCCTGCCAGACGTACATGACGCTGTCGTAGCTCATCAGACCGGGGAAGAACGCCACCCACCAGAACACCAGGATGAGCTGGGTGACCACATAGGTCAGTGCGCCCAGCCGCACCTCGTGCCGGGCGGCCAGCCGGGCCACCAGCGCGGGCCGGGGCGGCGGGCGGGTCAGCGCCGGCGTCACCCACCCAGCCTCGATCCAACGACGATGCCCGGACGGCGCGGGGTGCGCCCGAAGACCCGCCGCACCACCCGGTCGGCGGCCCGACCATCGTCGAGGTAGCAGAACCGTTCGCGGAACTGGGCTCGAGCCTTCGCCGCCGCCTCGCCGAACACCTCCTGGGTCCCGAAGGCGTCGATCAGCGCGGCCTGGTCGGTCGCGACCACCCCGGGCGGCTCGGCCAACAGGTCGAAGGTCACTCCGCGGGTACGGCGGTAGGCGTCCCAGTCAGGCGCGAAGATGACGATCGGGCGGTCCAGCACCGCGTAGTCGAACATCAGTGACGAGTAGTCGGTGATCAGCACGTCGGCGGCGAGCAGCAGATCCTCGACCCGCGGGTGGGCCGAGACGTCCCGGACCCGCGGATGGTCGGCGGCCGGTGTGTCGTCATCGAAGTAGTGGTATCGCAGCAACAGCAGCACCTGTTCCCCGAGGGCGTCGGCGACCTGCTCGGGGTCGAGCAGGGCCGGCCGGCCCGGCAGGTAGTCGCGGAACGTGGGCGCGTAGAGCACCACGGTGCGCTCGCCGGCGTCCAGCTCGGCCCGGGCCGCTGCGATCTCGTCCGGCTCGGCGAGCGCCAGCCGGTCGTTGCGCGGGTACCCCAGCTCGAGCGCCTCGTACGAACACGGGTAGGCCCGCGACCACACCTGAGTGCTGTGGGCGTTGGCGCTGAGGCTGTAGTCCCACCGGTCGCTTCGGCGCAGCAGCGCCGCGAAGTCCATTCCCTGCGCGCTGATCGGGAACGCCGCCTGGTCCAGCCCCATCACCTTCACCGGGGTGCCGTGGTGGGTCTGCACGTGCACGGAGCCGGGCCGCTTCACCACGAAGTCTGGAAAGTTCACGTTGTTGATCAGCCACCGGGCCCGGGCCAGCGCGCGGTAGTAGGCCGCGGTGCCGGCCACCACGTACGGCACCTGCGGCGGCATCGCGTCCTGGCCGCCCCGCTCGACGACCCACACCCCGCGCACCGACGGGATGAGCTCGCGGGCCGAGGCGTAGATGGCGGCCGGGTTGCATCCGAAGCCGCGGTACCAGTAGGCCGCGTAGACGGCCAGCCGCTGGTCCATGGGTAGCCGCCGCTGCAGGTGGTACCAGCCGTGGCCGAGCAGGGTCCGGGTCGCCCCGACCAGCGCTCGCGCGCCGCCGCGAGAGCGCCGCAGCGCCGTGCGGGCTCGGCGCCGTACGGAGTCGAGGCCGTGGCGCAGCAACCGCAGGATCTGGAACGCGAGGTACGCGTTCGCGGCGATCAGCGCGTGGCGCAGCCGGTCGGAAGCCTCGCTGGCCGGCCGTGGCCCGACCTGGTAGCGGTGTTGCAGCAGCGATGTCCGGCGGAAGAAGTCCCGGCGTAGTCGCGGCGGCACCCGGTCCGGGCGGGAGAGCACCACCAGCAGGTGCCAGCGCATCCGCTCGGCGACCGCGGCCCGGTACGGCGTGGCCCGCTCGCCCATGGCGTCGAGGCGGTCGAAGACCCGGGTCCACTGATCGAAGACCTCGGTGTGGCGCGCGCTGCGGGTGCGGGTGATGGCGTCGGTGCGGCGCTGGCGGTAGTGGTAACAGACCCGGTCCACCGCGGCGATGCGGTCAGCCGCGATCAGGACGGGGTGGGTGAACGGGAGATCCTCGTACCAGCCGATGTCGAACCGGATGCCGGTGCGCACCAGGAAGTCGCGGCGCACCACCTTGTTCCAGACGACCGTGAACAGGTCGAGCAGGCCCGGCTCGGCCGCGAGCGACACCGCGCCGGCGGCCGCGACCCGGGCCAGCACCGGGCCGCTGTCGCTGGGGCGATGCCGGCCGAACCAGTCGGCCCGGGTGTGGTCGACCAGGATGAGATCCGGGCTCGCTGCGCGGGCGGCGCGGGCGATCGCCGGCAGCGCGCCGGCGGCCAGCCAGTCGTCGCTGTCGACGAACCACACGTACTCCCCGAGGGCCTCGTCCAGGCCGACGTTACGCGCCGGGCCGAGGCCCACATTGGACTCCAGGTGGATGACCCGCACCCGTGGATCCCGTTCGGCGTAGGAGTCCAGAATCTCGCCGCAATGGTCAGGCGAGGCGTCGTCGACCGCGATCACCTCGAGGTCGGCGAACGGCTGGGTCAGGATCGAGTCCAGGCATTCGCCCAAGAAGCCCTGCACACCGTGCACCGGGACGACCAGGCTGAGAAAGGGCATCGGGCACCCTCCCCCCGGTCGTCACAAGCCCAGTGCGGTGGCCACCTCCGCCCGCAGAGCCGACAGGGCGGCACCGGCACGTTCGCGGGCGCCCTCCACGTCGGCCTCGCCGGCCGGTTCCACGACCTCAAGATATGCCTTGAGCTTCGGCTCCGTGCCCGAAGGCCGAACGACAACTCGACTGGTACCGGTTCGCAGCACCAGCACATCGGCGTCCGGGGAGAGATCGTCGACGCCGGTAACCGGTTCGCCGAGCAGAACCGCGGGTGGGGCCGACCGCAGCTTGCTCATGGCCCTGGCGATCTCCGCCAGATCGTCCACCCGCATCGAGAGCTGGTCGGTGGCGTGGACCCCGAACTCGGCCGCGAGCTCGTCGAGCCGGTCGGCCAGCGTGCGCGCCCCGGCCTTGAGATCGGCGGCCAACTCGGCGATCAGCAGGGCCGCGCTGATGCCGTCCTTGTCACGTACCTGGGCCGGGGCGACACAGTAGCCCAGGGCCTCCTCGTAGCCGTACGCCAGCCGGTCCGCGTCCGCCCCGCCGGCCCGGACGATCCACTTGAAACCGGTCAGCGTCTGTGCGTACGGCACGCCGCGGGCGGCGCAGATGGTACGCAGCATCGACGAGGAGACGATCGTGGTCGCGTACCAGCCGGTCACCCCCCGCCGCATCAGGTGGTCGGCGAGCAGCACACCTACCTCGTCGCCGCGCAGGATCCGCCAGCCGGCGCCCGCCGGCACCGCGACCGCGCACCGGTCGGCGTCCGGGTCGTTGGCGATGGCGAGGTCGGCTGCGCTCGACGCGGCCAGCGCCAGCACCCGGTCCATGGCGCCGGGCTCCTCCGGGTTGGGAAAGGCGACGGTCGGGAAGTCGGGGTCCGGTGTGGACTGTTCGGCCACCGCGATCGGGCGAACGAAGCCCGCTCGGTCGAACGAGGCTGCCAGCACGCTCGCGCCGACCCCGTGCATCGCCGTGTAGGCGACGGTGAGCGCGGCCCGCTGGCCGCGGCCGGCCGGATCCAACACGTCAACGACTGAGTCCACATAGGACTCTACGATCTCCTCGCCGAGCCGGGCGCCGGCGGGACCCAGCGGTACCTGGGACAGCGGCCCGACCGCCCGGATGGCCGCTTCGATCTCGATGTCGGCTGGCGGCACGATCTGGGCGCCCGCCCCGCCGACGCCACCCAACGCGGCTCCGAGGTAGACCTTGTATCCGTTGTCCCGCGGTGGGTTGTGGCTCGCGGTCACCATGACCCCGCCCGCCGCGCCGAGGGCGCGTACCGCATAGGCGAGCACCGGCGTGGGCAGCGCCCGCGGCAGCAGCAACGCCTCCCGGCCGGCGCCGGTGGCCACCCTCGCCGTCTCTTCGGCGAACGCGGCCGAGCCGTACCGGGCGTCGTAGCCGATGACCAGCGCTCCAGCGGCCCCATGGACGGCGAGGAAGGCGACCAGCCCGGCCGCGCTCTGGCGGACCACGGCGAGGTTCATGCCGTTGGGCCCAGCCCGCATCGGCCCGCGCAGCCCGGCCGTGCCGAAGGCGAGCGGGCCGGCGAACCGGTCGGCGAGCTCGGTCGCGGTCGCCGGCAGGCCGTCAAGCAGCGCCCGCAGCTCGGCCTGGCTGGTCGGGTCGGGGTCCTCGGCCACCCATTGCTCGACCCGACGGCGCAATGCGTCGATCTCCACCCGCCAGCCTCCCGTCACCCGCGGCGGTCAGACCAGCCGGAACGATCGCACCATCTCGTCGTAGATGACCTTGCTCGCGGCGAACTGGGAGTCCGGCACGGTCAGGTAGAAGTGGTACGCCGTGCCGTCCACCACCACCGCCCGCCAGATTCCGTGCCGCTTGTCGGGGCCCGAGCCGCAGGTGTACTCGAGCTCCGCGCCCGGGCGGCCGGCCAGGGTGGCGTCGCGCAGCGCGACCCGTTTGTAGGGCGACGGGCAGATCGAGGGCCGCCGCAGGCCGGACTCGGCGGTCTGGAGGAACCGCTGGGCGGTGTTCGTGGCCGGCTCCACGTTGATCCGGACCTTGCGACCACCGGCCGGATCGGTGAAGTCCACGTAGGAGGCGCCGGAGCGGTTCCAGCCCTTCGGCACGTTCACCACGAGCCCCCGCCGATCCCGGTACTCCTGCACCGGGATCAGCGAGCTTGCCGACGGTGCCGCGGTGGCCTGGGAACCCGGCGGTGCGGCGCCGCCGCCACCGAAGAGGAGTCCGGTGAGTGCGGCGATGCCGACCAGGAGCAGCACAACCGCGACCCCGATCCCGACCAGCAGCCAGGTCCGGTTGGCCGGTTCGCGGGCCTGCCGGGACACCTCGCCGAGCCGCTCTTTGACCCGGTCGGCCAGGACCGCGGCGGCCGGGCGGGCCCGGCGCCGGCCGGCGCCCTGCCGAGGCGAGGGCGGCCAGCCGTCGGGTCCGGGCGGACGCGGCGGCAGGTCGCCGGCGGGTGGTCCCGGCAGGGGCGCCGGGGGTCGACCTGGGGGCGGTGCGGGAGGTGGCCCGGTGGGCCGGGTCGGGGCCGGGCCCCGCCGGGCCAGCTGCCCGGTCAGCGGTTCGTCGGGGTCGAGCATCGCCCGACCGCCGACCTGGTGGCCGGCGCGTCTGGGCTCGCGTACCGCCGGCGGCGGACCGGCATCCGGCCGAACCACGGCCTGCAGGTCGGTGTCGTGGCGGGCCCGGCCAATGCGGCCCAGCGAGCCGGTGAGCAGCTCGCGCAGGACCGCGCGGGCCTGGTCGACCCCCCACCGGCGGGCCGGCTCCTTCTCCAGCAGGCCCATGAGCACCGGCTGCAGTGGGCCGGCCAGGCGGGCCGGGCGGGGTGATTCCTCGACCACCGCGCGCATGGTCTCGAATGGATCTCCCCGATCGAACGGCGGACCGCCCTCGACCGCGGTGTAGAGGGTCACGCCGAGCGAGAACAGATCGCTGGGCGGACCGAAGCTGCCGCCGACCGCCCGCTCCGGCGAGATGAAATGCGGCGAGCCGAGCACCATCCCCGGCGTGGTGAGGTTGCTCTCCGTCGGCAGCCGGGCGACGCCGAAGTCGGTCAGCACGCAGCGGCCGTCAGTGCAGATGAGCACGTTCGCCGGCTTGACGTCACGGTGCAGCACGCCGGCCGCGTGGGCCACCTCGAGGGCGCCGAGCATGGCGATGCCGATCTTGGCCACCGCCCGGCCGGAGAGCGGGCCGTCGTCGATGACCATGTCGGCCAGGCTGCGGGCCTCGAGCAGCTCCATCACGATCCACGGCCGCCCACCGTCGGTGACCACGTCATAGACCTGCACCACGCTGGGGTGCGAGAGGGCGGCGGCCGCCCGGGCCTCGCGCAGCGTGCGCTCGCACAGCGCGTCCTTCTCACCCGGCGGCATGGTCGGCGGGAGAATGACCTCCTTCACCGCGACGTCGCGGTGAAGGAGCGTGTCGGTGGAGCGCCAGACCGTACCCATGCCACCGTTGCCGATCGGCTCACGCAGCTCGTACCGGCCGCCGACCATGGTCCCGGGGGCCGCTCGCTCACCACTCGGGCCCGGCGAGGACGGCTCCCGCCAGGTCGGGATCTGGGTGGTCACCGGCGGCCGGCCGTCGATCGAGAAGCCATGACGTCGGGTCGCTCCCGTGGGTCGCGCGGTGATGGGACAACAGCCCTATCTTGCGCGACGATGCGCTGGAGGAAAAGTCGCAGCATCTGCCCAGGTCGGCTGCGTCGGCTATCCGTCGTCCGGCGCCGATCCGGCCATGGTCGTGGCGGCCGCGGCGGCACTATGAGCAATGACTCAGCCACGGCCGGCGGCGCGAGCCCGGTCAGGCTCGTACCATGCGGTCAATACGACCCGCTGACGCATCTTCTCCGCGGAGGCGGCAATGTGACTGCTCCTGCTGCGGAGGAGGCTCCCATGACCGCCGACGTACTTCCCTGCGCGGAGGCGGCGTCATGACCGCCGACGTACTTCCCTGCGCGGAGGCGGCGTCATGACCGCCGACGTACTTCCCTGCGCGGAGGCGGCGTCATGACCGCCGACGTACTTCCCTGCGCGGAGGCGGCGTCATGACCGCCGAGCATCACAGCGGGTCCGGTTTCGTCATCAAGCCACTCTATGACCGGGCGCCGGGCGACCTGGCCGACCGGCTGGGTGAGCCCGGCGAGTACCCGTTCACCCGGGGCGTGCACACCACCATGTACACCACGCGCCCGTGGACCATGCGCCAGTACGCGGGCTTCGGCACCGCCGTCGAGTCCAACCGGCGCTACCACGCCCTGCTGGCCGCCGGCACCACCGGGCTGTCGGTCGCGTTCGACCTGCCGACCCAGATGGGGTACGACTCGGACGCGCCGCTCGCGCACGGGGAGGTGGGCAAGGTCGGCGTGGCCATCGACTCGGTGGCGGACATGCGCCGCCTCTTCGACGGCCTGCCCCTGGACAAGATCTCCACCTCGATGACGATCAACGCGCCGGCCGCCGTGCTGCTCCTGCTCTACCAGCTGGTCGCCGAGGAGCAGGGAATCGCATCGACGGCGCTCAACGGCACCATCCAGAACGACATCCTCAAGGAGTACATCGCTCGGGGCAC
Source organism: uncultured Actinomycetota bacterium (assembly GCA_963753485.1). Taxonomy (GTDB): domain Bacteria; phylum Actinomycetota; class Actinomycetes; order Mycobacteriales; family Micromonosporaceae; genus CAWDLX01. The sequence continues at coordinate 229,047 of CAVWCL010000007.1, forward strand.
GTACATCTTCCCGCCCAAGCCCTCGCTGCGACTGGTGGCCGACATCTTCGCCTACTGCCAGCGCGAGATCCCCCGGTGGAACACGATCTCGATTTCCGGCTACCACATGGCCGAGGCGGGCGCCACGCCAGCCCAGGAGGTCGCCTTCACGTTGGCCAACGGCGTGGACTACGTCCGCACGGCGCTCGCCGCCGGCCTCGGTATCGACGACTTCGCACCTCGACTCTCGTTCTTCTTCGTCGCCCGGACCGCGCTCCTGGAGGAGGTGGCGAAGTTCCGGGCGGCCCGGCGGATCTGGGCCCGGCTGATGCGCGACGAGTTCGGGGCGGCCGACCCGCGTTCCATGATGCTGCGTTTCCACACCCAGACCGCCGGGGTGGAGCTCACCGCCCAGCAGCCGGAGGTGAACCTGGTACGGGTGGCGACCCAGGCGATCGGCGCCGTCCTGGGTGGTACCCAGTCGTTGCACACCAACTCCTACGACGAGGCGATCGCCCTCCCGACCGAGAAGGCGGCCCGCCTGGCTCTGCGCACCCAGCAGGTCCTCGCGTACGAGACCGACCTCACCTCCACAGTGGACCCGTTCGCCGGCTCGTACGCGATCGAGGCGATGACCGACGAGGTCGAGGCGGCCGCGCTCGCCCTGATGGCCCGGGTGGCCGAGTTCGGCTCGGCCGTGGACGCGATCGAGGCCGGGTTCCAGAAGCACGAGATCGAGACCTCCGCCTACCGGTGGGCGCAGGAGATCGAGTCCGGGGAGCGGGTCGTGGTCGGCGTCAACCGGTTCGCGGTGGCCGACGAGGAGGCGTACCAACCGCTGCGGGTGAACTCGGCGATCGAGGCGGAACAGGCGGCCCGGCTGGCGGGATTGCGGTCGCAGCGCGACACCGGAGCGGTCGAGGCGGCGTTGAAGGACCTGCGCGAGGCCGCCGCCGGCACCGCCAACGTGCTGTATCCGATGCGGGAGGCGCTGCGCGCCCGGGCCACCGTGGGTGAGGTCTGCGATGCGCTGCGTTCGGTGTGGGGTCTGCATCAGCCGGCGGAGCAGTTCTGACCCGCGAGACCAGTTGCTGATCAGTCCTCTGGTCACGTTCTGTCATGGAGAGCTGTCGAAGCGCTGCTGACACAGGGTAAGAAACGCCCGGTCAGCGCCGGCGACGATGGGCCCGCCAATCACGACAAACGTAGTAACGTGGTCCTGCTGATGAGTGTTTGCTGTGGGTGGCACGCGTCCGTGTTCACCGGGTGCTATGGGACGTGCCCTCGCGGAGGTTGCACACGGTTACGGGGAGACTAAGCTGCCGTGGATAGTGCTCACTGGACCGATCGGGATCGGGTTGTCGCCGTGACGAGTGCGCTCATGTCCAACGAAGAAGCGGGACATCCCCAGGAACGGGATCCGTGGTCGGGTGGTACGCCGGCGGTGCTCGATCCGGTCATCGCCGCGATCGACGCGACGGTGACCGCCAACACCGCGGAGCTGGTCCGAATCCGCCGGCACATCCACGCCCACCCGGAGCTGTCGGGACAGGAGTTCCAGACCGCCGCCCTGGTCGCCGGCCGCCTGAGCGAGCTCGGCCTGCGGCCGCGCCTGCTGCCCGCCGGCAACGGTGTGCTCTGCGACATCGGCCACGGCGACCGGATGGTCGCTCTGCGAGCCGACCTGGACGCGCTGGCGCTCGCCGACACCAAGGACGTGCCATATCGATCCACTGTGGATAGAGTCTGCCACGCGTGTGGCCACGACGTGCACACCACGGCGCTGCTCGGTGCCGCGCTGGCGCTGGCCGGGCTGGCCGCGCGGAGCCGGCTGCCCGGTCGGGTACGGCTGATCTTCCAACCGGCCGAGGAGCAGGTGCCCTCCGGCGCCCCCCAGGTGATCGAGGCTGGTGGGCTCGACGGCGTCGCGGCCATCTTCGCGCTGCACTGCAACCCGCAGCTCGAGGCCGGGACGGTTGGTGTGCGCGCCGGCGCGTTCACCGCGTCGGCCGACCGGGTCGACATCCGCCTGAGTGGACCCGGCGGCCACACCGCCCGCCCGCACCTCACCGTCGACCTGGTGCACGCGCTGGGCAAGGTGGTGGCCGACGTGCCGGCCGTGCTCAGCCGCCGCATCGACCCGCGGTACGCGGTCAGCATGGTCTTCGGCAGCGTCTGCGCCGGCGAGGCGGCGAACGCGATCCCCTCCGAGGGTCGGGCCAGCGCCATGGTGCGCTCGCTCGGGCGCGAGAGCTGGGACGTCCTTCCGGCCATCATCGACGAGATCGTCTCCGCCGCGGTACGGGGCACCGGCGCCGCTGCCGACGTCCAGTACCTGCGTGGGGTGCCGGCGGTGGTGAACGACCCGGCCGCGACCGCGGTGGTGGCCGGCGCCGCCGGCCGGCTGCTCGGCGAGGAGAACGTGGTCCAAGCCGAGGTGAGCATGGGGGCCGAGGACTTCTCGTTCTACCTGCAGCAGGTCCCCGGCGCGATGTTCCGGCTCGGTGTCCGGCCGCCCGGCCGGGCTGAGATCGTGGACATCCACCACCCTCGCTTCGACGTGGACGAGGCCGCCATCGGGGTCGGTGCGCGGGTGCTGGCCCTCGCCGCCGCCGACGCGTTGGCCCAACCGCCGCGCAGCCAGCCGGAGCGGTAGGTCCGGGCGGTCAGTCGGCCCGGGTTGGTTGCCCGCGCCGACGCCAGGGGTTTACCGTCCAAACGCATCCTCGCGGTTGTACCCCGCCGGCCCCTCGCCGGTGCGCGAGGCACCTGCCCTAGCCGCCGAGAGGGGGAGGGTTCGCCGGTCACCGGCCGGCGACCCCGACGAAGCATGCCGATAGAGCCACCGGTCGAGCGTCTCGCGCCGACCCGCACCCAGCCCGGTCCGACCCTCCCGGGACACCAGAGCGGCGCCCCGGTGGCCACCGACCCGATACCCGAAGGTCCGACGGCCCACCTCTCCGTTGGCGGCTCCGCCAGCGGCTCCGTTGGCAGCTCGGTTGGCGGCGAGGCGCGCACCGACCAGCTGGCGGCGCCGGTTTCGCCGGGCACGCCGCCCACCGAGCTTCGGGTACACGGTGTCTCGGGCACGCCGGCCGAGGAGATCCTCGACCGGCAGATCGTCGGCCAGGTCGCCGGCGACGGTGAGGCCGGCTTCTTCCGGCCCCGTACCGAGTACGGCGCCACCCTCGGCCCGGGCGGGGCGCGACTGGAGGCGTACCGCTGGGGCAACCTCACCGCCGGGGCGGCCGCCCGCGCGTTCTGGCTGCTGCTGTTGCCGTTCACGCTGGTGAATGTGGCCATGTGGATGCGGCCACCCTCACCCGGCCTGGGCCGGGGCCTGGTGCACGGCATCACCCGGGTCTTCTCGCTCACGCTCTCGGCCACACTCACGCTCGCGGTGGCGGGCATCTCCTTCGATCTCATCGGCTGGCAATGCGCCTCGCCGCAGAGCCGGTGCCTGGACCAGCGTCCCTGGCTGAGCGTGATGTTCACCGGCTTTTTCGAGCCGACCGGGCGCCGGCTCGCGCTGGCCGCGCTCGGCCCGATCCTGCTCATCTCGGTGCTGTGGTTCCTCGCCCGGCGGACCTGGGCCCGGTACGAGGCCTACCACACCCCACAGCACAACCCGGACGGCGACGGTCTCGCCACCCCGACCTTCTGGGACGGCCGCGAGCAGGTCAGCCGGCTGCGCAGCCTGCACGTCGCAACCATGTTCGCGGTGGCCGACGCGCTGCTCGCCAGCGTCCTCACCCAGCACGACCGTAACCCGGGCGCTTACGCGAACGTGGACCTGGCCGGCACGCCGTGGCAGAGCGTGGTCGACGCCGGCCGGGTGCTCTTCCTCGCCTCGGTCGCGATCATCGGGCTGTCTCTGCTGTCGCTGCTCATGCCCGCGGTGGTCGACCGGGTGTCGAAGTCGCGGTTGGCCCAGATCACCTCGGACTCGCTGCTGTGGATCTCGCTCGTCGTGACCGCACTCTGCCTGGCCTATGCCGTGGTCCCGCGGGCGCCCTGGCCCACCGCCGGACCTCTGCCGTACTACGCCGACACCGTCACCATCCTCTTCGCGGGCCAGGCCGGACTGCTCGGCCTGCTGGTGCTGGTCGTGCTCTTCCAGCGGCACCGGTGCAAGGGAGCGCTCTTCGCCGGCTTCGCCGGCCCGGTGGTGGCCTCGCTCGGGCTGGGCCTCGGGGCCGCGATTTCCGCCGGCGCGTCCTACCGGGTGGCGGACTACCTGGACGGCTCCGCGGTGCCGAGCCCGGCCCAGTTCGGCGCCCGGCCCGAGACCCAGGGGCTCCAACCCCCGGTCTCCTACCAATGGGCGGCGGTCGGCTTCGTGGCGATGGTGCTCATCGTCCTGGTCGCGGCGATCTGGCTGCGGTTCGTGACCCGGCCGGCGCTGGCCCGCCACGCCCGGGCCGAGACCGACCAGGACTACCCCGGTGGCCGGCAACGCGACAAGGCGCGGGCCCGGGCGATCGACAAGGCCACTGCGAACGCCCGCCTCACCGACCACGTCTCCCGCACGTCGGCGGTCGCCTGGGTCCTGGTCGCTGGCATGGGGCTGATCGCGACCACCCTCGCCGTCCTCCACAAAGGACCGGTGCAGCTCTTCGCCTCCGGCTCGGCCGCCGCGTACGCGGTCTCCATCGTGGCCAACGTCGGCACGTACCTGATCAGCCTGTCGTTGTTGCTGCTGGTGGTGCTCGGCATCCAGACGTACCGCAATCCGCGGGTTCGCCGCACGGTCGGGGTGATCTGGGATCTGGCGACCTTCTGGCCGCGGGCCGCCCACCCGTTGGCGCCGCCGTGCTATGCCGAGCGGGTCGTGCCGGAGCTGGTGCACCGGTCCGAGTGGCTGGCCCGGGAGCAGGGCGGCGTCGTCCTCTCCGGGCACAGCCAGGGCTCGGTGCTGGCCGCGGCGGCGGTGCTGCAGCTGCCGCGCGACGCCCGCCGGGCCACCGCCCTGCTGACCTACGGCTCGCCGATCTGCCGGCTCTACGTACGGGCGTTTCCGAGCTACTTCAACGACGCCGTGCTCAACGACATCGGCGCGGCGGTGGCCGGACCGCGCGGCCAGGAGCGCTGGGTGAATCTGTGGCGGCGCTCCGATCCGATCGGTGGCGCGATCGGCATCGGGGACCGGCGGCTGGCCGACCCCGGATCGTTCGACCCGCTCCCGGGCGACCAGGTGCCGCCCAAGGTGCAGGCGCACTCCGGCTACCAGCTCACGCCGCAGTTCGGCCAGGCCATGGACGACCTTGTCGGGTTGCTGCGTCAGTAGGCCGCCGGCGGGAGACCGCCGCCGGTGTGTCAGTAGGCCGCCGGCGGGAGACCGCCGCCGGTGTGTCAGTAGGCCGTCGGCGGGAGACCGCCGCCGGTGTGTCAGTAGGCCGTCGGCGGGAGACCGCCGCCGGTGTGTCAGTAGGCCGCCGGCGGGAGACCGCCGCCGGTGTGTCAGTAGGCCGCCGGCGGTCAGGTGGGTGCGGCCTACGATGGGGCCATGCTGCGGGTGACCAAATGGGCGCATGCGTGCGTGCGCGTCGAGTCGGATGCCGCCGTCCTCGTGATCGATCCCGGCATATTCACCGAGCGGGCCGCGCTCGACGGAGCCGATGCCGTACTGATCACGCATGAGCACGCCGACCACATGCAGATCGACACCCTCGCCGACGAGTTGGGCAAACGACCAGCGGTACGCATCTTCACTCACCCCGCGGTCGCCGGCAAGCTGGGTGACCTGGCCGAAGCGGTCACCGCGGTGAACTCGGGCGAGCAGTTCGAGGCGGCCGGGCTGCCGGTGCGCGCCTACGGCGGCTGGCACGCCCAGATCCATCCCGATATCCCGCTCGTGCCCAACCTCGGTTTCCTGGTCGGCGGGTCGCTCTACCACCCCGGCGACTCGTTCGACGTACCGACCGATGCCGAGGTGGACACCCTGTTCGTCCCCATTTCGGCACCTTGGCTCAAGGCGGCGGAGGCGGTGGAGTTCGTCCGGGCGGTCCGCCCGCGCCGGGCGTACGCGTTGCATGACTGCCTGCTCAGTGAGGCTGGCTTCGCGATCACCGACGGGCTGCTCGGCCGGCTGGGCGGCGCGCCGTATCAGCGGCTCGCCTCCGGCGAGTCGGTCGAGCTGGACTGACCCGAACGGACGATACTGTCCGCGTTTGCCGGATGCATCACCGGTGAACATTCACCCTGCGTCGGCGCGTTCGTGTGATGCCAGGGTGGCCAACCGGGGTCACAATCGCCGCATGCCCCCCGAACTCGCCGCCGCCGCCACCAAATGGCCGGTGTGCGAGATCGACACCGCCTGGAGCACCTGTCCCAGGACGCTGCGCCGGGCCCGGCTGCTCGAACTCTCCGGTTGGGCATTCTATGTGGCCGGCCGCGGCGGCGTGCTGGGCGACGACGCCCGGCCGGAGACGGTCGCGGCCGCGATCGGCATCATCGCTCCGGAAGCGGTACAGGCCGGCTGGGAGGCGGCCGGTAAGGTCGGCCCGGCCGAGGTCGCCGCCTGCCGGCTCGCCGAGTGCGCCCGGTGGGGCGACGAACACCTGGGCGACCTGCCCGGGCTGGAGCGGATGGTGGAGCTCGCCGAACGGGTGGCGCTGCACGCGGACGCGGTCGGCATGCCTCTCTTCGCCGCCACCCGGGCGATGCCGGTGCCCGATGGTGGCGCGGGGTCGCACGCGGCGGTCCTAGTGCACCTGATGCGCGAGCATCGTGCCGGCGCGATGCTCGTGGGGGTCCGGGCGTGTGGATTGACCCCGGTCGAGGCGATCATTGCCGGGCCCGACGGCGAGGAGGAGGCACTTACCTTCGGCTGGCGGCCGCCGTTTCCGGCCCGGGTGCCGCTCATCCGGCGCTACACGTATGCCGAGGCGGTGGCGGACCGGATCGTGGGTCAGGCATTCACCTGTCTGCCGCCGGCGGAGCGGGCCGAGTTCGCCCGGCTGCTCACCGAGGCGGCCGACGCGATCCGAGCCACGCCGTAATGCATCGACGCCCAGTCGCCGCTGCCTGAGCGCGTAGATCCTCTGGTTGGCAGGGGCACCCTTTACAACTGAATGCGTTAGTGGGGTGCCCTTGCTAACACGGGGCGGCGGGCACGACGCGGGGCCGGGCGGGCACGACGCGGGGCCGGGCGGGCACGACGCGGGGCCGGGCGGGCGGGGGCGGGGGCGGGGCGTCAGGCCGTCGCGGTGCGGGTGGGGCGCGAGCGCAGGTTCTCGATGTAGTCGTCCGGCGCGCCGGCCTTGAGGGCGGCGTTGGATATCTCGGTCAGGTACCACGCGGTGGGCAGGCCACCCTCGTAGCCGGCGAAGACCGACAGCCAGGCGGTCACCTCGCCGTCGAGGGTCGCGGCTCGAATGTGGATCTTGTGATAGGTACCGGCGACGATGCCTTCGACTTCTTCGAGCAGCTGCTCGTCGTGTGGATGCACGTCGTAGAGCGCAACGAATACCCGGTCACCCTCCGAATCGGACTCCACCACCGTGCAGACCGCGCCCTCGTAGCCGAGCAGGTCCTCGCCGGCGAACGTGAGCCGCCACCCCTCCAGCCATCCGGTCCCGACCAGCGGTGAATGGGGGCAATAGGCCCGCATGCGTCCGGGGTCCAGATTCGATCCGTACGCGGCGTAGAGGCCCACGCGATGACGATAGTCCCTTCGGACGTGAGGGAGAATGCAACGGTCGGTAATCGTCGTCGTGTGTTCGGCTGGGGGCGTGGTGGGTCAGGTTGTGATCATCGGAGGTGGGCCCGCGGGGTACGAAGCGGCGCTGGTGGCGGCGCAGCTCGGTGCGCCGACCACGGTGATCGAGGCGGCCGGAGCCGGCGGTGCTTGCGTGCTCTCCGATTGCGTGCCGTCGAAGGCGTTCATCGCATCCACCGATGTGGTCACCGCGTTCCACCACGGTGGGAATCTCGGGGTCCGGGTGAGCGGGCCGGATGCGGTCGGCGTGGACGGTCCGGCGGTGCACGCCCGGGTGAAGCGGCTCGCGCTGGCCCAGTCGGCCGACATCGCGGCCAAGCTGGCGAAGGCGGGGGTGGAGCTGGTCGCCGGGCGGGCCCGCCTCGGCGCGGGCGGTCCTGGCCACCGCCACCCGGTGGTGGTCGAGCCGGCCGCCGGCGAGCCGTACACGATGGAGGCGACCACTGTGCTCATCGCCACCGGCGCGCATCCCAGGATGCTGCCCGACGCCTCGCCCGACGGCGAGCGGATCCTGACCTGGCGCGACGTGTACGACCTACCACAGTTGCCGCAGCGGCTCATCGTCGTGGGTTCGGGGGTGACCGGCGCCGAGTTCGCCAGCGCATACCTCGCCGCCGGAGTCGAGGTGACCCTGGTCTCCAGCCGGGAACGGGTCATGCCGCACGAGGATCCCGACGCGGCGGCCGCCGTCGAGAACGCGTTCCGGGCGCGCGGGATGACGATCCTGCCCACGGCGCGGGCGGTGTCGGCCACCGCGACCGGCGGGGGCGTCGTCGTCGAGCTGGCTGATGGATCTACTGTGGAGGGTTCGCACGCCCTGATGGCGGTCGGTTCGGTGCCCACGACATCGGGGCTGGGGCTGGCCGAGTACGGCGTCGACGTCGGCGCCGCCGGGCAGATCGCCGTCGACCGGGTCTCCCGGACCAACGTGCCGGGCATCTACGCCGGCGGCGACTGCACCGGGGTGCTGCCGCTGGCCAGCGTCGCCGCGATGCAGGGCCGGATCGCGATGTGGCACGCCCTCGGCGAGGCGGTCACCCCGTTGCGGCTGACCACGGTCTCGGCCAACGTCTTCACCGATCCGGAGCTGGCCACGGTCGGCATCACCCAGGGCGACGCGGACGCCGGCCGGGTGCCGGCGCGCTCGGTCACCCTGCCGCTGGCCGGCAACGCCCGGGCCAAGATGGCCGACCTGGCCGACGGCTTCGTGAAACTGTTCTGCCGCCCGGCCTCCGGCCTCGTCGTCGGCGGCGTGGTGGTGGCGCCCCGGGCCAGTGAGCTGATCCTGCCGATCGCGCTCGCGGTGGCCAACCACCTCACCGTGGATCAGCTCGCCCAGACGATCACCATCTACCCGTCGCTCTCCGGGTCGATCGCCGAGGCCGCCCGTCAGCTCATGCGACCCGAGTTCGCCTGACCGGCGGGCGGCGAATGTGCTCGCCGGCCGGGCCGGCGGCGGGTAACCTGGCCGCCATGCGAGGTCACGCCGCCAGTACGACGACGCCGGGAACACCCGGCGCGCCGACGAGCTGACCTCATCCGTCATCCACGGCCCCGGGCGATCGTCCGGGGCCGTTTCGTGTGTGCTCCGACGACACCCCCCAACCGCGAAGGAGCGCGACATGATCGACCATCGCAAGCTCGGCCGCGAGCTCGAGCTCTTCGAATCCGAACCACTCGTCGGCGCCGGTCTGCCCCTCTGGCTACCGGCGGGCGCCGCCGCCCGCTACGCCGTCGAGTCCTACGTACGACGGGTGGAGACCGAGGGCGGGTACCAGCACGTGTACTCGCCGCCGCTGGCCCGGCGTGAGATGTACGAACGCTCCGGCCATCTGGACCACTTCGCCGCCGAGATGTTCCCGCCGATGCCGGTCGGTGGGGACGAGCTCATACTGCGGCCCAGCCTGTGCCCGCACCACGCGATGGTCTTCGCCTCGCGCGGCCGCTCCTACCGGGACCTGCCGGTACGTATCGCCGAGTTCGGCGGGCAGTACCGGACCGAGCGCTCCGGGGTCCTCAGTGGACTTTTCCGGGTCCGGTCCATCTCCCTCAACGACGGGCACGTCTTCTGCACCGAGGATCAGATCGGCTCCGAGGTCGCCGCGGTCCTCGCCATGATCGTGCGGGTGCACCGGGCGCTGGGCATCGCCGCCGCGGGCTTCCGGCTCTCCCGGCGTGGGCCCGGGGAGAAGTACGCCGGCGCCGGCGAGCAATGGGATCGGGCCGAGCAGGCCCTGCGCGACGTCCTCGTCGACGCGGAACTCTCCTTTGTGGAGGCGCCCGGGGAGGCGGCGTTCTACGGCCCCAAGATAGACGTGCAGATGCGCGACTGCGCCGGGCATGAGTTCACCCTGGCCACTGTGCAGGTCGACTTCCACCAGCCGGGGCGGTTCGACTTGGCCTACGTCGCCGCCTCGGGCGAGCGGCGCTGCCCAATCATGGTGCACCGCAGCATCGTGGGCAGCCTGGAGCGGCTTTTCGCCCACCTCATCGAGGTGCACGAGGGTGCGTTCCCCGCCTGGTACGCCCCGGTGCAGGTGATCGCACTTCCGGTGGCCGAGGTGGCCATCGCCGCCGCGGCTGACCTGGTGTCCGCGTGCGTCGCCGCCGGCATCCGGGCGGAGCTCGATGCCGACGGCTCGCTCTCGGCCCGCATCCGGGCGGCCCAGGTGCGCAAGATTCCGTACCTGGCGGTCATCGGCGAGCGGGAGCTGGCCGCCGGTGCGGTCTCGCTTCGCGCGCGGGGCGGCCCGCCCCTGCCGGGGCAACCGGTCGCGGCGGCGCTGGCCTACCTCGGCGCGGCGCTGGCCGAGCCGGCGGAGTGAGGCGAGCCGGCGGGGTGAGGCGTACCGGCGGGGTGAGGCGTACCGGCGGGGTGAGGCGTACCGGCGGGGTGAGGCGTACCGGCGGGGTGAGGCGTACCGGCGGGCGTCAGACGATGTCGCAGATGACGGTGCCGGCCGCGACGGTCGCGCCGACCTCTGCCATCAGTCCGGTCACGATCCCGCCCTTGTGCGCGCTGAGCGGCTGCTCCATCTTCATCGCCTCGAGGACGACGATGAGGTCTCCCTCGGCGACGGTGTCGCCCTCGGCCACCGCCACCTTGACGATGGTGCCCTGCATCGGGCTCGCGAGCGCGGCCAGTGACGGGGCGGCGCCGCCCCCGCTCCGGGTGGTGTGCCGCCGCACGCTCACCGCGGCGCGCGGGGGCTCGCCGCCGAAGGTGGCCGGCAGCGACACCTCCAGCCGTTTGCCCCCGACCTCGACCACAACAGTGGTCCGTCCGGCCGGGGAGACGTCGGCCGCGGCCGGCCCGGTGAACGGCGGCAGCGGGTTCACCCACTCTGTCTCGATCCACCGGGTGTGCACCCGGAATGGCTCGTCCACAAAGGATGGGTCGCGCACGATCAGCCGGTGGAACGGCAGCACGGTCGCCATCCCGTCGACGATCATCTCGTCGAGCGCCCGCCGCGCCCGCTCCAGCGCCTCGGTCCGGGTCTCTCCCGTGATGATCACCTTGGCCAGGAGCGAGTCGAAATTCCCGCCGATGACCGTGCCCGCCTCGGTGCCGGTGTCCACCCGGACCCCGGGGCCCTCCGGCAACCGCCAGGCGGTGACCATGCCCGGCGCGGGCAGGAAGTTGCGCCCCGGGTCCTCGCCGTTGATCCGGAACTCGATCGCGTGGCCGCGGGGCACCGGATCGGCGGTCAGCCTGAGCTTCTCCCCGTCGGCGATGCGGAACTGCTCGCGCACCAGGTCGATGCCGGCGGTCTCCTCGGTCACCGGATGCTCCACCTGCAGCCGCGTGTTGACCTCGAGGAAAGAGATCGTGCCCTCCGCGCCGACGAGGTACTCCACGGTCCCGGCGCCCTGGTAGCCGGCCTCCCGGCAGATCGCCTTCGCCGACTCGTGGATGGTGGCGCGCTGTTCGTCGGTCAGGAACGGCGCGGGCGCCTCCTCGACCAGCTTCTGGTGGCGCCGCTGCAGGGAGCAGTCCCGGGTTCCGACAACGACGACCTGGCCGTGCTGGTCGGCGAGGACCTGCGCCTCGACGTGGCGGGGCCGGTCGAGGTAGCGCTCCACGAAACACTCACCCCGGCCAAAGGCGGCCAGCGCCTCCCGGATCGCCGACTCGAGCAGGGCCGGGATCTCTTCCAGGGTGTGCGCGACCTTGAGCCCCCGGCCGCCGCCACCGAAGGCAGCCTTGATCGCCACCGGCAGGCCGTGCTCGCGGGCGAACTCGACCACCTCGTCCGGGCCCTCGACCGGTTCCGGCGTGCCGGGCACGAGCGGCGCCCCGACCCGCTGGGCCAGGTGACGAGCGGTCACCTTGTCGCCGAGATCGCGGATCGCCTGCGGCGGGGGACCGATCCAGGTCAGGCCGGCGTCGATGACGGCCTGGGCGAACTCGGCGTTCTCGGCCAGGAAGCCGTAGCCCGGATGCACCGCGTCCGCGCCAGCCCGCGCGGCCACGTCAAGCAGCTTGGCGACGCGCAGGTAGGTCTCGGCGCCGCTCTCGCCGTCCAGCGAGTGCGCTTCATCGGCCAACTTGGCGTGCAGCGCGTCCCGGTCGGAGTCGGCATAGACCGCGACGCTGGCCAGGCCGGCGTCGCGGCAGGCGCGGATCACCCGTACCGCGATCTCTCCCCGGTTGGCGATGAGTACCTTGCGCACGTCGTTCGCTCCTCCTCCGGCCGCGTCCGACGACGGTATCCGGCTCCCGGGAACCCGCAGTCTGTCGGCCGAGTCTAGCGATAACGGTGATCATGGCTACGGCTCGATGCCGGCACCAGAGTCGCCCGCGGCCACGGTTAGTCAACGTTGGCTATTACGCTTGTGTGATGTCGACGACCCGCCTGATGATCCTGGGGCTGGTGCGCATGATGCAGCCCGTGCACGGCTACGACGTGCGCCGGGAGTTGGAGAGCTGGCAGGTGGAGCAATGGGCCAGCATCGCCCCCGGGTCGATCTACCACGCCCTGCGTAAGCTCAGCGAGGACGGGTTGCTCGAAGAGGTCGCCACCGAGCGGGTCGGCAGTCGGCCCGCGCGCACCACGTACCGGGTGACTCCCCGCGGCGAGGTCGAGTTCGCCGACCTGTTGCGCCGGTACTGGTGGGAGTACACACCGGCGATCGACCCGTTCGCGGCCGGCTTCGCGTTCCTGCCGGCCCTGCCGGCGCGGGAGTCGGCGGCCGCGCTGCGTAACCGGGCCCGCTTCCTGCTGGCGGCGGTCGAGGCCCACCGGTTCGCGCTCTCGACCGACGTGATGCGGGCCACCAAGCCGGCGCATGTGTTCTGGATGTTCGAGCTGATGATCGACCGGTTGGAGGTGGAGATCCGGTGGTGTGAGCGGATCGCGCACCGGATCGAGAGCGGTGAGACCACGCTGCCACCACCGCAGCCTGACCGGGCGATCACCACCGGGCCTCCAGCGAACGCGCAATAACCAAAGTTGACTATGGCAGCCATATCGCGATAGTGTCGCGTCGCGAGGAGGGATATCCAGCGTTGCCGCCCGACGGGCTGGCCCAGGTTGGGGGACGGTAAATGATCATCGAAACCGCCGGACTGAGGAAGTCCTTCCGCACCCGCGGACGGGAGAAGAAGTCGGTCGAAGCGGTCCGCGGCGTGGATCTCGCCGTGGCCGAGGGGGAGATCTTCGGTTTCCTCGGGCCGAATGGCGCCGGCAAGACCACCACCCTGCGGATGCTCGCGACCCTCATCGACCCGGACGGCGGCTCGGCCACCATCGCCGGTGTCGACCTGCGCAAGCGCCCCGGCGAGGTGCGTCGCCGCATCGGCTACGTCGCCCAGGGCGGCAGCACCTGGGAGGAGTCGACCGCGCGCGAGGAACTCGTCCTGCAGGCGCGCTTGTACGGGATGTCGAAGGCAGAGGCGCAGCGCCGGGCCGCGCAGGCACTGGAGTCGTTCCAGCTGACTGAGTACGCCGACCGCCCCTGCAAGACGTACTCGGGTGGGCAGCGCCGTCGCGTCGACATCGCGCTCGGCATCATCCACCACCCGAAGATCGTGTTCCTGGACGAGCCGACAACCGGGTTGGACCCGCAGAGCCGGGCGCACATGTGGACGGAGATCCGGCGGCTGCAGGCCGAGGGCATCACCGTCTTCCTGACCACCCACTACCTCGACGAGGCCGACGCCCTCTGCGACCGGGTCGCCATCATGGACTACGGGCTGGTCGTCGCCGAGGGCACGCCGGACGAGCTCAAACGGCAGATCTCCGGCGACATCGTCACGGTCGGCTTCGAGGGCGGACAGGAGCAGGCGGCGAAGCTGCTCGCCACGGAGGCGGTGGTCAACCGGGTGGAGACGACCGACGAGGGTGGGCTGCGGCTACACGTCACCGAGGGCGCCACCGCCATCCCCGAGATCCTGCGGGTGCTCGACGGCGGTGGCGTACCGCTGCGCTCGATCGAGCTGCACCGCCCGAGTCTCGACGACGTGTTCCTCACCAAGACCGGCCGGTCGCTGCGGGAAAGCTGACCCGAAGCCTACGAAGGGAATGTCATGAAGCTCGTCCGCGACTGCTGGCTCATCTTCCAGCGCCAGCTCCTGCTGCTCCGGCGGAATCCCGTATGGATCTTCGTGGGGATCTTCCAGCCGGTGATGTACCTGCTGCTCTTCGCCCCGCTGCTCAAGCCGGCGCTGGCGCCGTTGGGTGCGACCAGCACGGCCGACACCTACCGCATCTTCGTGCCGGGGCTGCTGGTGTTGCTGGCCATCTTCGGCGGCCTGTTCCAAGGCTTCGGCCTCATCGCCGAGCTGCGGGCCGGCGTCATCGAGCGGTCCCGGGTGACTCCGGTCAGTCGGCTCGCCCTGCTGCTTGGACGCTCGCTGCGCGACGTGGCGTCGCTCATCGCCCAAGCCGTGATCATCACGGTGCTCGCGCTCGCCTTCGGCCTGCGTGTGCAGGTGTTCAACCTCCTGCTCGCCTACCTGCTGCTCGGCCTCATCGCGATGATGACCTCGGCCCTCTCGTACGGGATCGCGCTGAAGGTCAAGAGCGAGGACGCGCTGGCGCCCTTGATGAACACGGTGGCCCAGCCGGTGCTGCTGCTCTCGGGCATCCTGCTGCCGCTGGCCTTTGCCCCGGCCTGGCTGATCAAAGTGGCCAAGTGGAACCCGTTCTCGTGGGCGGTCGAAGGAAGCCGGGCGCTGTTCAACGGAGACCTCGGCAACGCCCGGGTCTGGCAGGCGTTGCTCATCACCGGCGCGCTCACCGTGCTCGCGGTCGTGTGGGCGGCCCGCGAGTTCGCCCGCAGCGTGCGCTGACCCCGGTCGGTGCGGCGACCCTGGCCGGCCTCAGCGGCGGCAGGCCAGGGTCAGGCCGTCGGCGAGTGGGATCATCACCGAATCCACCCGCTCGTCGGCCAGGACCAGGTCGTTGAACGCCACGATCGCGCGGGTATCGCGATCGTCGGGCTCGACCACCCGGCCGCCGCACAGCACGTTGTCGACGACGATGACGCCGCCGGGGCGCATCCGCGGCACGATCTCGGCCCAGTAGGTCGGGTACCCCTCCTTGTCGGCGTCGATGAAGGCCAGGTCGACCTGGGGCTGCGTCGGCAGCGCGGCCAGGGTCTGCGCCGCCGGGCCCAGACGTAGGTCGATCCGGTCGGCGACGCCAGCCTTCGCCCAGAACTCGCGCGCGATCGAGGTGTACTCGGCCGAGATGTCGCAACAGATCAGCGTGCCGCCGGGCGCGAGCCCACGGGCCACGGCGAGGGCCGAGAGGCCGGTGAACGTGCCGACCTCCAGCGCCTGCCGGGCCCCGACCAGGCGGGCCAGGAAGGTCAGGAAGGGCGCCTGCTCCGGCGCGATCTGCATGTTCGCCTCGTCGGGCAGGGTGGCGCGGGTGCGCGCCATCAGCGCCGTCACGACCGCGTCCGGTGGCGGGTTGTGCGCGACGAGGTAGGCGTGTAGGTCGTCGGAGAGTCCGAGTGACTTGAAGCTCATGGTGGCGACGCTAATGCAGTCCCCACAGCTGCTCGACGGAGGTGCCCAGCTCGGCGAGCAGCCGGCGCAGCAGCGGCAGCGACACACCGACGACGGTGCCCGGGTCGCCATCGATACCGTCCACGAACCAGCCGCCCAGGCCGTCGATGGTGAAGGCACCGGCGACCTGCAGCGGCTCACCGGTGCCCACGTACGCCTCGACCTCCCGGTCGGTCAGGTCGGCGAAGCGCACCCGGGCGCTGGCCACCGCCTCGGCCCGCGCGCCGGTGCCGGCGTCGACCAGGCAGTGTCCGGTGTGGAGGGTTCCGGTGCCGCCCCGCATCCGCCGCCACCGGCGTACCGCGTCGTCGGCATCGACCGGCTTGCCGAGGATCTCGCCATCGAGCTCGAGCATCGAGTCACACCCGAGCACCACGGTGCGCGCCGGGGCCGGCGCGGTGCGGTGGTGGGCCAGGCGCGCCACCACCGCCTCGGCCTTCATCCGGGCCAGGGTGGCGCAGAGCACGGGCGCGCTGGTGGACTCCACGATGGACTCGTCAACGCCGCTCGTGACCACCTCGGGCTCGACGCCGGCGGCGCGCAGGGTCTTCAGCCGGGCCGGGCTCGCCGAGGCGAGGACGAAACTGGGTCGGGTCGTCACCGGCACACGGTATGTCATGGCACCCGCGTGCAGGCCGGTGCTCGTCAGCCGGGCTGGCCCGAGGCCCGCCACGCACTCGCGGCGGGGGTGCTGGGATCCGCGTCGCGCTGCCGGCGGCCCGCGCGGGCCGACCGGGCCCAGAGACTGGACGCCCTGGTGGCTGGTTCTCCGGCCCGGGCGGTCGACCGGGCGGCGAGCAGCACGCAGACGATCGCGGCCAGCTCCTCGTCGGTGGGCGCGCCGCGCACGATCCGGATCTCGTCGGCCACCTCGCCCATCTCCCTTCACCCGCCGCACACCACGGTCCTACAGCGGGATGTTGCCGTGCTTCTTCGGGGGCAGCGACTCCCGTTTCGTGCGCAGCGCCCGCAGGGCCCGCACGACCTGCACCCGGGTCGCGGACGGCTTGATGACCGAGTCGACGTACCCGCGCTCGGCGGCCACGTACGGGTTGGCGAGCGCGTCCTCGTACTCGCCGACCAGCCGGGCCCGTTCGGCCACCGGATCGGCGGCGGTGCGCAGCTCCTGGCGGTGCAAGATGTTCACCGCACCTTGCGCGCCCATGACCGCGATCTGCGCCGTCGGCCAGGCGAAGTTGAGGTCCGCGCCCAGGTGCTTGGAGCCCATGACGTCATACGCCCCGCCGTACGCCTTGCGCGTGATCACCGTGACCTTGGGCACCGTGGCCTCGGCGTACGCGTAGAGCAACTTGGCCCCGCGGCGGATGATGCCCTCCCACTCCTGCCCGGTGCCGGGCAGGAAGCCGGGCACGTCGACGAAGGTGAGGATGGGGATGTTGAACGCGTCGCAGGTGCGCACGAACCGGGCGGCCTTCTCGCTGGCGGCGATGTCCAGACAGCCGGCGAAGTGCATCGGCTGGTTCGCCACCACGCCGACCGGGTGCCCTTCGACCCGGCCGAAGCCCACCACGATGTTCTGTGCGTAGAGGGAGTGCACCTCGAGGAAGTCGCCGTCGTCGAGCACGCCCTCGATCACCTGGTGCATGTCGTAGGGCTGGTTGGCCGAGTCCGGGATCAGGGCATCCATCGCCTCGTCGGCCGGCGTGGGGTCGAGGTCGGTCGAGGCCGGCAGGACCGGCGGGTCGTCCAGGTTGTTCGCCGGCAGGTAGCCGAGCAGCGCCTTGGCGTACTCGATCGCGTCCTCCTCATCGGCGGCCAGGTAGTGCGCGTTGCCGCTGCGGGTGTTGTGGGCGCGCGCGCCGCCGAGCTCTTCGAAGCCGACATCCTCACCGGTCACCGTCTTGATGACATCGGGCCCGGTGATGAACATGTGGCTGGTCTGATCGACCATGACGGTGAAGTCGGTGACCGCCGGCGAGTAGACCGCGCCGCCGGCACACGGCCCCATGATGAGCGAGATCTGCGGGATCACCCCGCTGGCCCGCACGTTGCGGAAGAAGATCTCGCCGTAGAGGCCGAGCGAGACCACGCCCTCCTGGATGCGGGCCCCGCCCGAGTCGTTGATGCCGATCACCGGACACCCGATCTTCATGGCCAGATCCATGACCTTGACGATCTTCTCGCCGAACACCTCGCCCAGCGAGCCGCCGAAGACCGTGAAGTCCTGCGCGAAGACACAGATCTGGCGGCCGTCGACGGTGCCGTACCCGGTGACCACGCCGTCGCCGTAAGGGCGCACCCGCTCCTGCCCGAAACTGGTCGACCGGTGACGGGCGAGTTCGTCCAGCTCGACGAAGGATCCCGGATCCAACAGCAGGTCGATGCGCTCACGGGCGGTCTTCTTCCCACGGGCGTGTTGCTTGTTGGTCGCCTCTGCCGAGCCGGCATGCGCCGCCTCGTCGATGCGCAGATCAAGCTCCGCAATCTTGCCGGCGGTGGTGTGGATGTCCGACTCGGTCGCGGGTCGCGTTGCGGTCACGATCGCGATGGTATCCACGGTCACGCCGCCCGCGCGTGTCGCCGCCCACTCGCCGGTCGTTACCCCGTTATGGCTGGCTTCGTGAACTGGATGACCTTGTTCGGACTCGGCCTGATCCTGGGCGGTGTGCTGCTCTTCGGCGGTGCCTGTGTCGGTGCCGGCCGCACCCGGGCCGCCCGACGCCGCGATGCCCGGGTACGCGCGCTCGCCGGCGCGGCCACCCCCCGGCCGGCCGGTCGGTCCGACTGGCAACCGGTTCGTCCGCCGGCTGCTCTGGGCGCGCGCTACAGCGGCAGTCCCGGCCCTGAGGTCCAGCGCAGCATCCTGAACGCCGACACGGTGCTGATCGGTCAGCTCGTGCCGGCCTGGGCGACCGCCGTCCCGGGAGCCGTGGTCCCGCCGTCCCCCCGCAACCAGTTGGCCGGCAACTCGCGGCGGCCCCCGGGTGCCGGTTCCGCCGGCCGGGTCGCACCACGCAACCAGTCAACCGTCGCGATGCCACCACGCCGCCAGCCGGCGCGCCCCCCGGCCGAGCGGGCCCCGTCCGCCGCCGGCCCCCAGCCGCCCCGAGCCGCCCCGGCCCGCGCGGAGCCGTTGCCCCGCCGGGATGTACGCAACCGGCCGGCCCGTCGCGATCCGGCGCCGAACGCCTCGGCCAACCAGACGAAGCCGGCGCCGGCACCGCGGGTACAGCCACCGCGTGGGGCCCGACCCACCCGCTGAGCCGGACGGGGCGGCCTGCGGCACCATGAACGGTATGGCCGGCGCCGCTTACCGGGATCTGTCCCGACCCCCGCTGCACGCGGGGCGACTCGCCCGGGCTCTGGTCGTCGACGACGGCGTCTGGTCGCAGATCCGGGTGGTCGCCGCCACCGGCTCGACCAATGCCGATCTCGCCGCCGCCGCCCGCCGGGGTGAGCCGGAGGGCCTGGTGCTGGTGGCCGAGAGCCAGAGTGCCGGGCGTGGCCGGCTCGACCGCGTCTGGGCCGCGCCGCCCCGCTCCTCGATCACGATGAGCGTGCTGCTGCGACCAGACGTGCCCGCGGTCCGCCTGGG
Source organism: uncultured Actinomycetota bacterium (assembly GCA_963753485.1). GTDB lineage: Bacteria > Actinomycetota > Actinomycetes > Mycobacteriales > Micromonosporaceae > CAWDLX01. The sequence continues at coordinate 248,319 of CAVWCL010000007.1, forward strand.
GTGGCTCCCGCTGCTCGCCGGGGCCGCCCTGGTCGAGACGGTCGGGCGGGTCGCGGTTGTCGACGCCGCTGTCAAGTGGCCCAACGACCTGCTGGTACGGCCGGCCGCCGGGGCCGACGGCTATGGCAAGTGCGCCGGTGTGCTGGCCGAGGCGGTGCCCGGCGCCGTGGTCCTCGGCATCGGGCTCAACGTCAGCCAGCGGGCCGACGAACTGCCGCCGCCGATCGACCGGTCCGCCTTCCCGTCCACGTCGCTCGCGCTCGCGGGGGCGGCGTGTGTCGACCGGGATCCGCTGGTACGGGCGATCCTGCGCGGTCTGGGCGAGTGGTACCGGCGCTGGTGCGCGACGGACGGGGATCCCGAGCAGTGCGGGCTGCGCCAGGCGTACCGGGACGCCTGTCACACGATCAGGCAGGAGGTCACCGTGGGTCTGCCCGACGGGGAGATCGTGCGCGGGCAGGCCCGCGATGTCGACCTCGACGGCCGGTTGCTGATCGCCACCGGTGCCGGTGTGCGCCCGCTTGCCGCCGGTGACGTGCTGGCCGTACGGTGATCATGGGCTTGTTCCGATATGCGCGTTCAGGTGAGGACAAGGCTGGCGTGGACCCACTAAGGTCGGCGCCGATAACGATGGTGGTCGGGAGGTTCGGGTGGCTTTTCCAGATGATTCGCTAACCGACGACGAACATGTGGTGCTGCACCTGCATCCGCACTGGGCCGCGATGATCATTCCCGGATTCTGGACCGTCGTCGGGGCCGGTGCGCTCATTGCCGCGTCGGTCCTGGGTTGGGCCAGTTTCCTGGTCATTGTGATCGGCGCGGTCGCGCTGGTGCTCTTTCTCTGGCTGGCCCTGTGGCCATTCATCGTCTGGCGCAGCACGCATTTCGTCTTCACGAACGAGCGGGTGCTGCTGCGTGAGGGCGTCCTGAACCGCGAGCAGCGCGACATTCCGCTGACCCGGGTCAACGACGTGACCTCGTCGCAGCACCTGTGGCAGCGGCTGCTCGCCTGCGGGCAGCTCACCGTCGAGTCGGCCGGCGAGCGCGGCCAGTCGGTACTGCACAACGTGCCGCAGGTGGTCCGGGTGCAGAAGGTGGTCTACGAACTCGTCGAGGCCGACCACGAACGCCGTACCCTGGATGACCAGGACCTACGCAACGCGCTGCGCGAAGTGGTCCGCGGCGACAACGACAAGTCCTGATCTTTACCGCTTTAGGCGTCAGTCGTGGGCTTTGGCCCGAGATCGATGGGCGAAGGCGGTGGCGTCGACGGTGTGCCGGTTCGCGCCGTGGCGGGCAAAGGGTGCGTCAACCACCTTGATGACCACGGAGCCACCCGGGGTCGCGGTGACCACGAGCGCCGGCGCTGCGCGCACCGGGGCCGCCACCAGGTCCACCGCAACCCCGTCGCGCGCGGCATCGTCAAGTGCGGCCCCGTCAAGTGGGGCATCCTCAAGCGCCGCTGGGGTCTCGGGCGCGAGCTGCTCCTTGAAGACGTGGGTGCGGTAGGCCCAGAACCGGAACAGCGTGCCCAGCCCGATGCCGACCGCGGTGCTGATGTTGAACGCGATGAGGTGCGTCTGGTGCAGCCCGTACTTGGTGAAGGCCACCACGCTGGTCTCAATGAGCAGACCGACCGCGTTGAAGAAGAAGAAGAGCCCGTACTCGCGGTGCAATGTCGACTTCGGACGGTCGCGGTAGGTCCAGTGCCGGTTCATGAAGTACGCGCACGTGGTCGCGACGATGGCGGCGACCGCCTTCGCCTTCACCTCGCCGCTGCGCAACACGGTGAGCAGCAGGATGTTCGAGACGGCGAAGTTGATGACCAGGTTGATCAACCCGATGGTGCCGAACTTCGCCAGCTCTTTGGTGATGGCGTGGAACCGCTCCGGAAGGAGCTCGACGAGACGCACCACGCCACTCTAGATGGTGCCTGGCGCTGGCGTGGCCGCGACCGGCTCAGGTCACGGTGCGTGTGTCGGCGATACGCAGCGTAGTTCAGTCCGCTGCCGGCCCGGGTCGGAACACGAATCGGCGGTAGGCCCAGAACCGGAACAGCGAGGCGAAGCCGACGCCGATGACCTTACCGGAGACGTTGTCGGCGAGCGGGGTCTGGAAGACCGGCCAGGTCGACCCGAGCACGTCGTGGCTGAGCAGCAGGGCTGCGGTGCTGATCAGCAGCCCGACGACGTTGAACGCGAAGTAGAGCGCGTACTCCCGGTGCAGCGCGGTACGTTCCCGGTGCCGCCAGGTCCAGTACCGGTTGCCGACGAAGGCGCACGAGGCGCTGACGACGGTGGAGACCACGAGCGCCGGGAACCAGGCCAGGTGCAGGCCGAGCAGGCAGACGTTGAAGACCGTGACGTCGATGCCGTAGCAGACCGCACCGACGACGCCAAATTTGCCCACCTCATGGATGAGATGGGCAAATCGCTCATACAGCCCACGCAGTCGGCTTGCTGCCGGTGTGCCCGTGACCAGGCCGGGCAGCTCTGTTTGCACGCAGGCGATCGTAGCCTGCCGGCCGCGGCGCGGGTGGTTGGATCGCCGGGCACCGGCGGAAGCGCTCCCAGGTGCGTTTGCCCGCGAAACGCAGGCCGGCCATGGCCCGGATCGCTTGCTTGTGCAGTTGTTCACAAGCGACTAAGCTGCCCGAAATTTGGCGCCGGTTTAGGCTGACTGCATCCCCTGGTGACGCCGCCGCCGTCCGGCGGTGTGCCGGGGTATCTGGTCAATGTCGACCGCAAGGAGAAGCTCATGACCGCGACCGCCAGCGACCTCGACACCGGCGCCCCGACCGGGCACGCCCAGCTGCTCGAGTGGGTACGTGCGGTAGCGGAGCTGACCACGCCGGAACGGATCGTGTGGTGCGACGGCTCGCCGGCCGAGTGGCGCGGGCTCACGGCCGAGCTGGTCACGGCCGGCACTCTGGTGCCGCTCGACCCGAAGCGCCGGCCGAACTCGTTCTGGGCGCGCACCGATCCGTCCGATGTCGCGCGGGTGGAGGAGCGCACGTTCATCTGCTCGGTCGACGAGGCCGATGCCGGTCCGACCAACAACTGGATGGACCCGGGTGAGATGAAGGCGGTGATGACCGAGCTCTACCGGGGCTGCATGCGCGGCCGCACGATGTATGTCATCCCGTTCTGCATGGGCCCGCTGACCGCGGCCCGGCCGATGTTCGGCGTCGAGATCACCGACAGCCCGTACGTGGTCGTCTCGATGCACATCATGACCCGGATGGGCACCGCGGTGCTGGACGCCATGGGCGACGACGCCGCCTTCGTGCCGGCACTGCACTCGATCGGCGCTCCGCTGGAGCCGGGCCAGCCCGACGTGCCCTGGCCCTGCAACCAGACGAAGTACATTTCCCACTTCCCGGCCACTCGCGAGATCTGGTCCTACGGATCCGGGTACGGCGGGAACTCCCTGCTCGGCAAGAAGTGCTACTCGCTGCGGATCGCGAGCGTGCTGGCGCGCGACGAGGGCTGGCTCGCCGAGCACATGTTGATCATGAAGCTCACCTCGCCCGAGGGTGCGGTGCATTACATCGCGGCCGCTTTCCCGTCGGCCTGCGGCAAGACGAACCTGGCCATGCTGGAGCCGACGGTCACCGGCTGGAAGGTCGAGACCCTCGGCGATGACATCGCCTGGATGCGGTTCGGGCCCGACGGCCGGCTCTACGCGATCAACCCCGAGTACGGCCTCTTCGGCGTGGCCCCCGGTACGGACTGGACCACCAACCCCAACGCCATGCGTACCCTGGATCGGGGCAACTCCATCTTCACCAATGTCGCCCGCACCGACGACGACGACGTGTGGTGGGAGGGCATGGGCACGCCGCCGGCCCACCTGACCGACTGGAAGGGCCGGGACTGGACCCCGGCGAGCGAGGAGCCGTCCAGCCACCCGAACTCGCGGTTCTGCACCCCGATCGGTCAGTGCCCCATCCTGGCGCCCGAGTACGACGACCCGGCCGGCGTGCCGATCTCGGCGATCCTCTTCGGCGGCCGGCGCAAAACCACGATCCCGTTGGTGAGTGAGGCCCGCGACTGGGTGCACGGGGTCTTCCTCGGCGCCACCTTGTCGTCGGAGACCACCGCCGCGGCGGCCGGCCGGGTGGGGGTGGTCCGCCGCGACCCGATGGCGATGCTGCCGTTCATCGGCTACCACGGCGGTGACTACTTCCGACACTGGATCGACATGAGCAAGGGCGCCGGGGCGGGCGCCGGCGACGCCTCGCTGCTACCGAAGATCTTCTATGTGAACTGGTTCCGTCGCGGCGAGGACGGGCGCTTCCTCTGGCCCGGTTTCGGGGAGAACTCCCGGGTGCTCAAGTGGATCGTCGACCGCCTGGAGGGCCGGGCGGCGGCGGTCGAGACGGCGATCGGGCTGGTACCGACGCCCGACGCCCTCGACACCACCGGGCTCGACCTGGCTCCCGACGACTTGGCCGCGGTCCTCGCGGTCCGGCCGGAGGAGTGGCAGGCGGAGATCCCCCAGATCGCTGATTGGTTCAGCGCGTTCGGCGAGAAGCTGCCCGGGGTGCTCTGGGCCGAACTGGATGCGCTGAAGGCCCGCCTGGGCATCGCCGACTGAGCGCGCGCCGGCCCGCGACCAGTGGTGCGGCTGGTGCTGGTGCTGGTGCTGGTTAGCAAGGGCACCCTTTACAACCGAAACCGTTAAGTGGGTGCCCTTGCTAACGCCGAGGCACCCACGCGCGAATGCGTCAGCTTTCGCGATCGAGTGAAGCGGTCGGTCAGCTGCCGAAGCGGCGTTGGCGACTGGCGTAGCTGCGCAGCGCCCGCAAAAAGTCCGTCTTGCGGAAGTCTGGCCAGTTCATGTCGGCGAAGTAGAACTCCGAGTGGGCGCTCTGCCAGAGCAGGAACCCGGAGAGTCGCTGCTCACCACTGGTGCGGATGACCAGATCCGGATCGGGCAGGCCCTTGGTATAGAGGTGCTCGGCAATATGGTCGACGTCGAGCACCTCGGCCAGCTCCTCGATGGTGCCGCCGTTACGGGCGTGCTCATGCAGCAGTGAGCGGACGGCGTCCGCAATTTCCCGACGTCCGCCGTACCCGACCGCGATGTTGACCTTCGCGCCGTCGCGGCCGGCGGTGCGTTCCTCGGCGGCCTTGAGGGAGAGCGCCAATGGAGTGGGGAGCACGTCGAGTGCGCCCACCATCCGTAGGCTCCACGGCTGGTCATCCGCGGCCAGCTCGGTCACCAGGTCGTCGATGATCTGCAGCAGGGGGTCGAGCTCGGTCGTCGGGCGGCTGAGGTTGTCGGTCGAGAGCAGCCAGAGCGTGACGTGGTCGATGCCGGCCTCGTCGCACCAGCGCAGCAGCTCCTTGATCCGGTCAGCCCCGACGCGATGGCCGTCGTTCGGGTCGACGTAGCCCATCTCCTTGGCCCAGCGCCGGTTGCCGTCGCACATCACGCCGACGTGGCGGGGGTGCGGCCGACCCACGAGCCCGGCCGCGAGCCGGCGCTCGTAGAGCGAGTAGACCAGGGTACGAAGCGTCATCTCCCGCAGCCTAGCGATCTGCGAGCGGCGTGGAAGTGTCGGTTACCAGAGTGATCGGCAGTTCCCCGCTCGGGTTTCGCACACTCTGTCCCTCCCGCCATGCTGGGCCGACCGGATGGCCAGGCCGGTCGGTACGAACGCCCGGCCGCCGCGCCGATGTGGCCGGTCACCGACGCCGCGCCCTTGGATCGTGGGAGTCGTTGTGCCACTGGGGGGAACGAGGGAGGTACCGATGTCGGAGATCGTGGTCCTGCTGGTCATCCTGCTGCTCACCACCTCGGGGTACGCCGCCGGCCGGTTGCACGGACAGTTCGGCTATCGGCTGGGGTACCGCCTCGGGTACCGGCACGGTTACTTCGACGGCGACCGGGCGAGCTGGACCCGTCGTAAGCGTGAGCTGCAGTCGGTGGTCGCGGCCGTGGTCAGCACGCCGCCCGAGCAGCGGGCGGAGATGTTTCCAGCCCAGTCCCGAGCGGGCACCATGTACGCCAGCGGCGCGGCGACCGGAGCCGGAACTGCGGCGACCGGAGCCGGAACTGCGGCGACCGGAGCCGGAACTGCGGCGACCGGGACCGGTGGCGCCGCGAGCGGGTCCGCGCCGGCCGGTGGGGGCGAAGGGCGCCATGCCCGGGAGGCCTGGGCGCTGGTCGACGCCGCTCGCGAGGGGTAGCGGTCGTACTTGCGACACGCATAGGTATCTGGTTTGAACTGGCGCCCGGCGGTTAGCGTCTGGATGTGGCCGGGGACTTCCCGGCCGCGCGAGGCCCGACCGAGCACAGGGCCGGCACCCCGCCCTGTACCGGGCGTCGGACGTTGCGAGCCGCGGACAGCCAGGGTGCGCGTCCGCCGGAGCAGCCTGTGAGCCAGAGCAGTCCGAACGCCAGACGTCCGCACTCGGCCGCCACCCCTTCCCGCTCCCGTAGCAAACCCGCCGCGGCGGCCCGACCACCGGCCGAGCCCCGAGCCGCGGCGCCGCCCAGGGTCGCCGACGAGTCGCCGCCCGGCAGACGCCGACCCCGATCCCGCCCCGCCGACGACACCCGGACCACCAGTCCAACCCTCGCCCGCCGGATCTACGTCCTGGACACCTCGGTGCTCCTGGCCGATCCGCGGGCGATTCTTCGTTTCGCCGAGCACGACGTGGTGCTGCCCCTGGTTGTCATCTCGGAGCTCGAAGGCAAGCGCCGCCACCCCGAGCTCGGGGTCTTCGCCCGGCAGGCACTGCGCATCCTGGACGACCTGCGGGCCCGCCACGGCCGGCTGGACGAGCCGCTGGTCGTCAACGACGACGGTGGCACCGCGCGGGTCGAGCTGAACCACGCGGATCCCGGCCGGCTGCCGGCGGGTTTTCGTACCGAGACCAACGATGCCCGGATCCTCTCGGTCGCCCTTGGCCTGGTCGCCGAGGGCCACGAGGTCACCTTGGTGACCAAGGACATCCCGCTTCGGGTCAAGGCGGCCGCGGTCGGCCTGGTCGCCGACGAGTATCGCCACGGTCAGGCCAGCGACCCGACCTGGTCCGGGATGGCCGAGGCGGAACTCACCGACGCCGAGGTCAAACGGCTCTACGCCGGCGACGGGCTGGAGCTGTCGACGGTGGGCGATCTCACCTGCCACACCGGTCTGGTGCTGCACTCCTCGAACGGCTCGGCGCTGGGCCGGGTCCATCCCGACAAGACGGTACGGCTGGTGCGCGGCGACCGGGAGGCGTTCGGGCTGCGCGGCCGGTCGGCCGAGCAGCGTATCGCCCTTGACCTGCTGCTGGACGAATCGATCGGGATCGTCTCGCTCGGCGGCCGGGCCGGGACCGGCAAGTCGGCGCTGGCACTCTGCGCCGGCCTCGAGGCGGTGATGGAGCGGCGCCGGCACCGCAAGGTCGTGGTGTTCCGGCCGCTGTACGCCGTCGGGGGTCAGGAACTGGGGTACCTGCCCGGCACCGAGGCCGAGAAGATGTCGCCGTGGGCCCAGGCGGTCTTCGACACGCTGGGTTCGGTGGTCCACGAGAACGTGCTTGAGGAGGTCGCCACCCGCGGGATGCTGGAGGTCCTTCCGCTCACTCACATCCGGGGACGCAGCCTGCACGACGCGTTCGTGATTGTCGATGAAGCCCAGTCCCTCGAGCGCGGCGTCCTGCTGACCGTCCTGTCCCGGATCGGACAGGGCTCGCGGGTCGTGCTGACCCACGATGTCGCTCAGCGTGACAACCTGCGGGTCGGCCGGTACGACGGCATCGCCGCGGTGATCGAAGCGCTCAAGGGTCATCCGCTCTTCGCGCACGTCACCCTGACCCGCTCGGAGCGGTCGCCGATCGCCGCCATGGTCACCGATCTCCTGGACGACCTTCCAACGTAGCCATACTTAGCCCAACTATGTCCATATTTATGCTGTGGCCTCGGTCACACTCTTCACGCCCCAGCGTGCCCGCGGGCCCCTCGTTGCACCAGTGTGGGCTCCGAGCGCTGGCGCCGGTACCGCGGGCGGCACGCTTGCGGCAGCCGGCGGCTCGCGATCACAGATGGCGATCCCGGTCGACCGCGTCCCTGTCCCCGGCGAAGGGAACGCTTGGTGGGTCGCGCACCCAAGGGCAACCAGCCACGAACCGACCAACCGCTAACGACGCGCCAATCCCGAACGACGCCCCAACTGCCCCAGGCCCGGGCGACGTCCGCATCCCGAACGACGCCGGCTCGGGCTTCCCGGGCCCGCCGGGCCGACGTTCTGGATGCGCAGCGCCCGGCTGCGCCGGGCCGCCCGCCGGAGCCCCGGGCCCCCGCGCACGCACGCCGGGTACCCGATGGCCGGGCCGCGCAGGCTCAGGTGACCGAAGCCCGGGGGCCCGGACCACGCGGCGAGCCTCGGATGCCGGTCAGCCGCCCGCCCGACGTCCGCCTCGCCGGGCACCGCCGACCCAACCACGTCTTCCGGGTGGTCGGTGTGGTGCTGCTCGCGGTCGGCGCGGTCGGCGGCGGCTACCTCGGCCTCAGCCGACCAGACCGCAGCGTGCACGGCATGATGCCGGTCTTCGACGTGGCCGCGATGGCGCCGAACCCGGCGCTGGACCCGGCCGCGGTGAAGGCCGCGGCATCGGCCAAGGCCAAGGCTGCGCAGGCAGCCGCCGCGGCCGCCGCGAAGGCGCGCCGGGCGAACGAGGTCGCCAGCCGCGAGCAGGCGGTCAGCCGCTCGCAGCCGCGCACACCCCAGTACCCGGTGCCGGCGTCATGCAAGGCGTACTCCGGCAACAAGGCGCTCGGCTGTGGCCTGCTGCTCGACGCCGGCTACACCCTGGACGAGATGCCGTGCCTCGATCTGCTCTGGACCAGAGAGAGCCACTGGAACACCAAGGCCGAGAACACGTCCTCCGGCGCGTACGGGATTCCTCAGGCCCTGCCCGGTGACAAGATGGCGGCGTACGGCGCGGACTGGCGTACCAACCCGGTGCCGCAGATCAAGTGGGGTTTGAGCTACATCAAGAACCGGTACGGCACACCGTGTAACGCGTGGGCTCACTCGCAGGCGACCGGCTGGTACTGACCCGGGCCGCCGCGGATCGGCGAACGGAGGCACGTCCGTGGTCAACGGGCCGACGCGGGCCGATGCGGAACGGTTCGGCACGCAGCCCTTCTACGCCACGCTCGGTCGGGCCTTCCTCGCGATGTGCGCCGTCGTCCCGGTCCTCGAACTGGTCGAGTTCATCGACCAGCGGGAGGGTGGGGCGGTCGACCGGTTCGCCGGCATCCGGCCGCACGACGTGTCGGGGCTGGCCGGCGTCCTGCTGGCCCCGTTGGTCCACGACGGATTCGGCCACCTGCTCGCCAACGCCGCCCCGCTGATCATCCTGGGTACGTTCGCGCTGGCCCCGAGCTGGCGGCGCTTCCTCGCCGCCACCCTGCTCATCGCGGTGGTGAGCGGGCTCGCGGTGTGGTTCCTCACGCCGGCCCAGTACCTGGTGGTCGGCTCCAGCGGGGTGATCTTCGGCTGGCTTGGCCTGCTGGTCATGCGCGCGCTCGTCGACCGGAGCTGGTGGCACCTGTGGGTGGTGGTGCTCGCCGCGCTGCTCTACGGCTGGCAGGTCTACCTGCTCTTCCCCACCCAGGAACAGGTGTCCTGGGTGGGTCACCTGTTCGGCTTCGTTGGCGGGCTGCTGGCGGCGGTCCTGTTCCGCCGGCGCCGGCCAACAGCCGGCGAGGTCCCCGCATCGGGCGCCAACGACCTGTGGGCCACTCCCTACCGGTAGTGGGGCGGTGCTTGCCGGTCGCCGGGCGGCGCCCGTACCGTTCGCACTGGCGATGCCAGCAGCGCCGGCCGTCTGAAGGTCGGGTATGGGATTGAGGAGTAAAGATGTCCGACGTCGACCTCGCGATCGTGGGTGCCGGCCCGACCGGCCTCTTCGCGGCGTACTACGCGGGCTTCCGCGGCCTCTCCACCGTCGTCATCGATGCCCTCCCCGAGCCTGGCGGCCAGGTCACCGCGATGTACCCGGAGAAGGCGATCTTCGACGTCGGCGGGTTCCCGACCATCAAGGGCCGCGAGCTGGTAGCCAATCTGGTGACCCAGGCGGCCGCGTTCAACCCGACCTACCTGCTGGGCGTACGGGCGGAGAAGCTGGCCTATGACGCCGACGGCCGGCCGAACCTGACCCTCTCCGACGGTGCGCAGTTGCGCTGCGGCGCCATCATCATCACGGGCGGCCTGGGCAGCTTCACCCCGCGGCCGCTGCCCGCCGCCGACCTCTTCACCGGCTCCGGGGTGCTCTTCTTCGTCAAGCACCTTGACGAGCTGGCCGGCCACGACGTGGTCATCGTCGGTGGCGGCGACTCCGCCTTCGACTGGGCGCTGGCGCTGCAACCGCTGGCCCGCTCGGTCACCCTGGTGCACCGCCGGGACAAGTTCCGCGCCCACGCTGCCACCGTGGCCCGGGTGCACGAGCTGCCCATCGAGCTCATCGTCAACGCCGAGGTGAGCCGGCTGCACGGCGACGGCAAGGTCACCGGATGCGAGGTACTTGTCAAGGGCGGTGAGCCCCGTCTGCTGCCGGCCGACACGGTGGTGGCCGCCCTGGGCTTCACCGCCGACCTGGGTCCACTCGCCGAGTGGGGCCTCACGCTGGACAAGCGCCACATCATCGTTGACTCGACCACGGCGACCAACCTGCCGCGGGTCTTTGCGGCCGGCGACATCTCGGAGTATCCGGGAAAGGTCCGACTGATCGCTGTCGGCTTCGGCGAGGCGGCGACCGCGGTCAACAATGCCGCGGTCGCGATCGACCCGTCCGCGCATCTCTTCCCCGGCCACTCGTCCGACAACGGCTGACCGGTCACCGTCAGCTCAGCCGGCGCCCCGCTGCTGCTTTGTTAGCAAGGGCACCCTTTTAACGCTTTCCGTGGTAAAGGGTGCCCCTGCACACACTCGGGCGGCCGGAGGACAAACACTCGGGCCATCGGCGCAGGGCGGGCCGGCGTCAGGGGCGCAGGCCGACCAGCCTGGCCATCGCGTAGACCTGGTGCTCGAACCACGCCCGGCGATCGTCGATCGTGTTGTTGAGCCGGCCGAACACCTCGAAGCTCACCGCGCCGAAGAGCTGGGTCCACGAGATCATGCCGCGCGCCATCACCGTGGTCGGGATGCCGGGCACGGTCGCCGCCGCGATCCGGGCCATCTCGGCGTTGACCGCCGGCGTGAGCCAGTCTCCGGCCTGCGGCCGGATGATGCCCGCGCCCACCCCGTCGGCCAGGATCCGGGCGAGCACGAACGCCACCCGGGTGGCTGGCGCGACGGTGTCCTGCGGCGCCGCGTACCCGGGCACCGGGCTGCCGTAGGTCAGGGCGTACTCGTGTGGGTTGGCCAGCGCCCAGTCCCGGACCGCGTGGCAGGTTGCCTGATGGCGGGCGACCAGATCGGATCGATCCTGGGCGGCTTCGGCCGCCTCGACGGTCTCGCCCAACGAGTCGTATGCGTCGATGATGAGCGCGGTGAGCAGTTCGTCCCGGCTGGCGAAGTAGCGGTAGACCGCGGAGGAGACCATGCCGACGTCGCGGGCGACCGCGCGCAGGGAGAGGTTGGCGGCGCCGCCGGCAGCGAGATGCCGCCGAGCGGTCTGTTTGATCTCGTCGGCCAGCTCCGCCCGCACCCGGGCGCGTAGCGATGCCGCCCGGCCCTCATCCGCCATGCCAGCAGTCTTGCAGAGCACTGCTCTTGACAGCGAGCGGCATCCAGCGAGACTATAAGTCCATATCGAGAGCACTGCTCTCGCACCTCAGTGGCAAAGAAGGGGACCATCGTGGCCCTGCATGTGATCGTCGGCGCCGGACCCGTCGGCACCGCCACGGCCCGCGAACTGGTCGCGGCCGGGCACCAGGTACGGGTGATCACTCGCCGGGGGACCGGTCTGGACCATCCGTCGGTGGAGCGGGTCAGTGCCGACGCCACCGACGCGCAACGGCTCACCTCCCTCGCCGCCGGCGCGGCGGCCGTCTACAACTGCGCCAACCCGCCGTACCATCGCTGGCCGGTCGAGTGGCCGCCGCTCGCGGCGGCGCTGCTGACCGCGGCCGAGCGCTCCGGTGCGGTGCTGGTGATCATGAGCAACCTCTACGGCTACGGGCCGGTGGACGCGGCGATGACCGAGGATCTGCCGCTCGCCGCGACCTCGGTGAAGGGCCGGGTACGGGCGAAGATGTGGCTCGACGCGCTCGCCGCCCACGAGGCCGGGCGGGTACGGGCCACCGAGGCGAGGGCGAGCGACTACCTGGGCCGGGACGCGTCGTCGCTCTTCTGCGACATGATTGCGCCGGCGGTACGGGCCGGCCGGCGCGCGTACGTGCCGGTGCGCCTCGACGTGCCGCACAGCCTGACGTACACCGGCGACGTCGGGCGGACTCTGGCCATTCTGGGCACTGACGAGCGGGCCTGGGGCCGGCCGTGGCACGTGCCGACGCCGCGACCGCAGACCCTGGGCCAGGTGGCCCGCCGGCTGGCCGAGTTGGCCGGCGCGCGGGCGCCCCGGCTCACCCCGATACCGGGCGGGGTGGTTCGTCTGGGTGGACTCTTCTCCCCGCTGGCGAAGGAGTTCCTGGAGGTGCGCTACCAGTTCCAGCGGCCGTTCGTGCTGGACTCGTCGGCCGCCGAGGCGACCTTCGGTCTGTCGCCCACCGACCCGGACGAGGTCCTGCGCAGCATGGTGTGACCAGGTCGGCCGGGCCGCGGCGGCGTGAGTCACGATGGAGGGGTGACGAACGTGTCCGCGCCGGCTCCGGCGCCACCCGGGCGTGCTGGGCACACCGCCCGGGACATGGCCATCTCGCTGCTGATCCTGCTGGTCCCGGTGGCGATCATCGTCGCGTTGGTGAACATCCGCGGTGGCTCCGACGTCGTCGTAGTGGATCCGGGTCCGGCGATTGCGGAGGCGACGGCGGCGAAGAGCTTCCCGGTCGCCGTCCCGACCGGCCTGGGATCGTCGTGGCGCAGCGTGAGCGCGCAGTTCACCCGGGATCCGGGCGGCGCGGTGCTGCGCATCGGTTACGTCACCCCGAGCGGCGGTGCGGTCCAGCTGATCGAGTCGGATGCGGCGCTCGACGGACTGCTCGTGCGCGAACTGGGGGACAACTCCCGCCCCACCGGGACCGAACCCATCGGCGCGAACCGGTGGAACTCCTACCAGGTACGCGCCGGCGAGCTGGCGCTGGTGCTGCCGCAGGCCGGCCGGACCATTGTGATCATCGGCCATGCCGACGTCGGTGAGCTGCGAGAACTCGCCGCGGCCGTGGCGTGAGCGGCGCCGGGGCGCCTGCGGTGGTTGACTGCGCTCAGCACGGGGAAAGGTCCTGGGAGGCGCGCGCGGACGGACTCCCCGGAGACCACGAAGGTTGCACGGGGAACGTACGCTCGGCCACCACACCACGACCGAAGGGTTCTCGGATGAAGCAGCGTTCGGTGCTCACCAGTCTTGCCGTGCTCGCCGCCGTCGCGTTCGGCGCCGCCGGCTGCACCGCTGGTAACGGCTCGGCGAACCCGAGCAATCCGGCCAGCGGCATCGAGGTCCTCAACGCCGCGGCGGCGAAGACGCAGGGCAAGAGCTACCAGTTCGTGGTGGCGTACGGCACGGCGCTCACCGGCGAGGGCGTCTCCAGCGGCGACGGTTCAGCGACCTCACTGAAGGTCACCATCGCCGACGCCGCCAGCGGCGTGGTGGTGAAGGCGGACGCGGTCGTCCTGACCGACACCGCCTACGCGAAGGTGGATCTCGGCCCGATGGCCGGCGTCGTCCCGGGTCTGCCCACCGCGGACACCTGGATGCACATCGACCCGGCCAAGGCTCCGGGTGCCGCCCGGCTCGGCATCAAGCCAGGCCAGGACCTGTTCGGCCCGCAGACCTACATCAAGGGGGTCACCGCGGCCACGGCAACCAGCGCCACCAAGGTGACCGGCACGGTCGACCTGGGCAGGGCGGTACCGGCCGGGGTGAATCCGGCCGACGTGGCGAAGCTGCCGGCGGCGGCCCGCCTGGTGCCATTCACCGCCACCCTCGACGATCAGGGCCGGATCATGAACTTCGTGCTGAAGCTCCCGGCGATCGGGGTCAACACCGCGACCGACCTGACCTCCACCTGGTCGAACTGGGGAGCGCCGGTGAACGCGGTTAAGCCGGCGACATCGGTGGAGGCGCCGGCGCTGCTCTACGCGTTCCTGAGCTGACCTCGCGCCGGCTCAGGCCGGCGGCTCGGCGGGCGGGCCGCCGCGCTGGGCGGCATCCAGGCGCGCCTGGGCCCCGTCGAGCCAGTGTTGGCAGACCGCGACGAGGTGCTCGCCGCGCTCCCACAGCTCAAGCGACTCGGCCAAGGTGCCGCCGCCGGACTCCAGCCGCTCGACCACGCTCGCCAGCTCGGCTCGTGCCTCTTCGTAGCTCAGCTCCGGCTCGCTCGTCACCATCGGCCCTTCAGTTCCCCTGGGGTGTTCGTTCGACCCTAGCCGCCAGCTCACCTTTGGCCAGCCGGACCCGCAGCCGCTCACCGGGGCCGACGCCGGCCGGATCGGTCAGCACGGCGCCGTCGGCCTCGCGCTGGACGATCGCGTACCCCCGGTCGAGCGTGGCCGCCGGAGAGAGTGCCCGCAGCCGGGCCAGCGTGTGGTGCAGGTCCGCGGATGCCCGCTCGAGGCGGTGGCCCAGGCTCCGGCCGGCCCGCCCCCGCAGGCCGGCGATCTGCTCGGCCCGCAGGTCGAGCATGGTGGCCGGGCGGGCGAGCACCGGCCGGCTGCGCACCGCGTCGATGCGGTGCCGCTCGCGCTCGAGCAGGTGGTGGATCGCCCGGGTCAGGCGGGACCGGGCGGTGGCGATGAGACGCAGCTCGTCGGCGAGGTGGGGGACCGCGCGTTTGGCCGCGTCGGTGGGCGTTGAGGCCCGCACGTCGGCGACGAAATCCACCAGCGGAGTGTCCGTCTCGTGGCCGATCGCTGAGATCACCGGCGTGGCGCAGGCGAAGACGGCCCGGCACAGGTACTCGTCGGAGAACGGCAGCAGATCCTCGACGCCGCCGCCACCCCGGGCCATGATGATCACGTCGACGGACGGGTCCCGGTCGAGTTCGGCGAGCGCGTCCACGACCTGGGTCACCGCCGACGGTCCCTGCACGGCCACGTTGAGGACCCTGAACCGGACCGCCGGCCAACGCTGCCGGGCGTTGGTGAGCACGTCGCGTTCGGCCGCGCTGGCCCGACCGGTGATCAGTCCCACCGTGCGCGGCAGGAACGGCGGTCGCCGCTTGCGGGCCGGGTCGAAGAGCCCCTCGGCGGCCAGCTGTTTCTTGAGCTGTTCGAGGCGGGCGAGCAGCTCACCGAGCCCGACCTGGCGGATCTCGTCCGCGCGCAGCGATAGCGTGCCCCGGCCCGGATAGAACTCGGGCCGGGCGTGCACCACGACCCGGGCGCCGTCGCCAAGGTTGGGCGCCCCGGTGTCGAGCACGTCGCGGTGCGCGGTCACGGTGAGACTGATGTCGGCCGCGGGGTCGCGCAACGTGAGAAAGACCACGCTGGCGCCCGGGCGCCGGCTGACCTGGGCGATCTGGCCGTCGACCCAGACCCACCCGAGTCGCCCGATCCAGCCGGCGATCTTCTGGCTGACCACCCGTACCGGCCAGGGCTGCTCGGCCGTACTCCGGCCGTCGCCTGGTGGAGCCGGGTCGTCCCGCACACCGCCAGCCTAAGTCGGCCGCCGAGCGGGACCTGCGCCCGCCGCCGGTGTGCCGGCCCGCCCGTACCATGGGGACCGTGACCGGGAAGAGGGTGCTCTTGGCCAAACCGCGTGGGTACTGCGCGGGCGTTGACCGCGCGGTGCAGACCGTGGTGGAGGCCCTCAAGCTCTACGGGCCACCGATCTACGTCCGCAAGGAGATCGTGCACAACCGGCACGTGGTGAGCACGCTGCAGGCCCAGGGTGCGATCTTCGTCGAGGAGACGGACGAGGTGCCGACCGGCGCGATCGTCGTCTTCTCCGCCCACGGTGTCGCTCCTTCGGTCTATGACCAGGCCCGGGCGCGCGACTTGAAGACCATCGACGCCACCTGCCCGCTGGTGACCAAGGTGCACCAGGAGGCGAAGCGGTTCGCCGCCGACGACTTCGACATCCTGTTGATCGGCCACGACGGGCACGAGGAGGTGGTCGGTACCGCGGGCGAGGCGCCGGAGCACGTCCAGCTCGTCGACGGCCCGGACGGCGTGGAGAAGGTCCAGGTACGCGATCCGGCGAAGGTGGTCTGGCTCTCCCAGACGACGCTCTCGGTCGACGAGACGATGCAGACCGTCGCCCGGCTCCGGCAGCGGCTGCCGCTGCTGCAGTCGCCGCCGAGCGACGACATCTGCTACGCGACCTCCAATCGTCAGCAGGTCGTGAAGGAGATCGCGCCGCAGTGCGACGTGGTGATCGTCGTCGGCTCACGCAACTCCTCCAACTCGGTCCGGCTCGCCGAGGTCGCCGTCACCGCCGGCGCGCGGGCCTCCCATCTGGTCGACTTCGCCGCCGAGATCGAGGACGGGTGGCTCGCCGGCGCGAGCACGGTCGGCCTCACCTCCGGCGCGAGCGTCCCGGACGAGCTGGTCATGCAGGTGCTCGACCACCTCGCCGCCCGCGGGTTCGATCAGGTCGCTGAGGTGACCACTGCGACCGAGAAGCTCGTCTTCTCACTGCCGCAGGAGCTCAAGCGCGACATGCGCTCGGCGGCTGCGACGCGGGCCGAGGCCGCCGCTGCGCTCGCCGCCGGCCTGGGTACGCCCGCCGGCTAGTTGATCATCGGGGCCGCGTGCCCTCGCTGTGTACCGTCGAAAGCGAGGAGGGGGCGGTGCACATGTTCGGGCGCAGGCGCAGGGAACGGGAGCTGGCGGACGCGCGGGAGGAGGCCCTGCGCTGGTACGAGCGTCTGGGCGGGCAGATCGCCAACCTGCCCTCGGGCGATGACCGCGCGGTGAAGCAGGCGATGGTCGACGCCGGTGAGCGCTACAACGCGGCCGGCGCACAGCTGGACCGGGCCGAGACACCCAAGCAGTTCGGGCTGGCCCGGGAGACGACCCTGGCGGGTCTGGCCTACATCCGGGCCGCGCGTCTGGCCATGGGCCTGGACCCGGGACCTGAGCTGCCGGCGCTCGCCGCGCAACGCGGTGTGGGCGCGATCACCGAAGAGCGCGAGGTCGACCTCGACGGTCGCCGCTACCGGGCGTCGCCACAACCGGCCGGCGACACCCCGTACTACCACCCCGGCGGGCGGGTGCAGGGCCGCCCGGTTCCGGCTGGCTGGTACTCCGAACCGTGGTGGCACTCGGCGCTGGCCACCGGGGCCGGGGTCGTCGGCGGTCTGCTGCTCTTCGACGCCCTCGCCGGCGGCTTCTCCGATGGCGGCTACGACCAGGGCTACCAGCAGGGCCTCGAGGACGCCGACGACCACGGTTGGGACCCGGGCGGCAGTGCCGACGGTGGAGCGGACGGCGGCGGCGCCTCGGGCTACGATGCGGCCAGCTACGACGGCGGTGACGTCGACGCCGGCGATTTCAGCGGCGACTTCGGTGGTGACGTCGGCGGCTTCTGACCGGCCGGTCAGACGTGCGAGGCGGTGGCGACCGGGCCGGGCGGCAGCGCCGGATCCACCACCACGACCCGGTCCGTCTCATCCAGCCGGTACCCGACGCCCCGCACCGTCGCGATCGACGGGCCCCGGTCGCCGAGCTTCTGTCTCAGCCGGCGTACGTGCACGTCGACCGTGCGCCCGCCGCCCCCGAACTCGTACCCCCACACGGTTTGCAGCAACTGCCCGCGGGTGAACACGTGGCGCGGATGGGTGGCGAGGAAGAGCAGCAGGTCGTACTCGCGGCGGGGCAGCTCCAGCGGGGTGCCGTCGAGTTCGGCCACGTACTCCTGGGTGAGGATCCGCAGCGGGGCATGCTCGGCCCCGGCCTCATCGTCGAGGTAGTCGAACCCGGCCGTCATCTCGTCATCGGCTCCTCGGCCGGGCGCGGCGGCGACGGTCACCGCCGCCGACCCGATCTCCCGGACGGCGGCGACGAGCGGTGCGATCGCGGAGATGGCTTCAGCGCCGCGGACGGTGATCGAGACGATGACCTCGGCGGTGTCATCGGCTCCCAGAATGGCGAGGTGGGACGGGTGCCGCGGACGCGTACGGGGCCCGCGCGGCACGGCGCTCATGGGTACTCCAAGGGGTCGGGGGTGTCCGCCGAGTGACGGGTGCCCAGACCGGCTCGGATTGGCCTCGGCCAACGCTAGTCGTGCGTAGCGCATGGGCATAGTTACCCCGCGTGATTCTTTTCACTCATGTACATGTATCTATTACTCAGCGCGCGGTCTCCGGTTACTCAACAGGCGGCCACTCACACGACACCTCGAGGGAGCCCTCGGCCACCGGGCGGAGGTCGAGCCGGGCAATCCGGCCGGCCGCCCGCAGGTCGGCCGCGGCGTCGGCCACCCGCGCCAGTTCAGCCTCGCTACCGGTGACCGTTGCCCGGGCCACCTCGGCCCGCATCGACAGTTGCCGCAGTGACTTGGCCCGCCGGACCTGACCGAGCACCCCGGCCGCCACGGTGAGCACGATCGGGTCGCCACCGGTAGTCAGCTCGTCCGCGGTCGGCCACCCGCTGCGGTGCACCGATCCCGGCGCGTACCAGGACCAGATCTCCTCGGTGGCGAACGGCAGGAACGGCGCGAAGAGACGTAGCTGCACATCCAACGCCGCGTTCAGCGCGGCCCGGGCGGACAACGCCGCGTTCAGCGCGGCCCGGGCGGACAACGCCGCGTTCAGCGCGGCCCGGGCGGACAACGCCGCGTTCAGCGCGGCCCGGGCCGGGCCGGCCGGCGGGCCCTCCCCGTACGCTCGCTCCTTGACCAGCTCGAGATAGTCGTCGCAGAACCCCCAGAAGAACGACTCCGCGGCCGCGAGTGCGGCGGTGTGGTCGTATCCGGCGAACGCCTCGGTCGCGGTCTGCACCACCCGGCTCAGGGTGGCGAGCATCGCGAGATCCAGCGGTTCGCTCGGGGTTCCGGCTGGCCGACCGAAGCCGAGGACGAACGCGGACGCGTTGAGCAGCTTGGTGGCCAGCCGCCGGCCGACCTTCATCTGCGCCTCATCGAGCGCCAGGTCGACCCCGGGTCGGCCACTCGCCGCCCAATAGCGCACGGCGTCCGAGCCGTACCGCTCCAGCATCTCCAGCGGACCCTGCGCGTTGCCGACCGACTTGCCCATCTTCTTGCGTTCGGCGTCGACGATCCAGCCCGAGATGTCCACGGTGTGCCAGGGCAGCTCGCCGTGCTCGGCCCGGGAGCGCACCAGGGTGGCGAAGAGCCAGGTCCGGATGATCTCGTGGGCCTGGGGTCGGAGGTCCATCGGGAACACTCGGTGGAACAGGTCGGGATCGCTCTCCCAACCGCTGACGATCTGCGGAGTCAGCGATGACGTCGCCCACGTGTCCATGACGTCCGGGTCGCCGACGAAGCCGCCGGGCTGACCCCGCTGGGACTCGGTGTACCCATCCGGCACCTCCGAGGATGGATCGACCGGCAGCCGGGACTCGTCAGCGGTGAGCGGCTCGGCGTAGTCGGGCTCGCCCTGGTCGTCGAGGCGGTACCAGACCGGGAACGGCACCCCGAAGAAGCGCTGCCGGCTGATCAGCCAGTCGCCGGTGAGCCCGTTCACCCAGTGCTCGTAGCGGTGGTGCATGTGCCCGGGCACCCAGGTCAACCGGCGGCCGAGCTCGAGCAGCTCGGCCCGCAGCTCGCGGTCGCGGCCGCCGTTGCGCAGGTACCACTGGCGGGTGCTCACGATCTCCAGCGGGTGCTCGCCCTTCTCGTAGAACTTGACCGGGTGGGTGATCGGGCGCGGCTCACCGATCAGGGCGCCGGCCTCGCGCAGCAGCTCGACCGTGCGCGAGCGGGCCCGGTTGATGCCCAGGCCGGCGAGCTCGGCGTACCGCTTCGGGTCGACCTCGGTGGGCGCGTCGGCGACCAGCCGCCCGTCCCGGCCGATCACGACCCGGGTGTCCAGTTGCAGATCCCGCCACCAGGTCACGTCCGTGAGGTCGCCGAATGTGCAGATCATGGCGAGCCCGGTGCCCTTCGCCGGGTCGGCCAGGTGGTGGGCGTGGATCGGCACCGGGGCACCAAAGACCGGGGTACGGGCGAGCGACCCGACCAGCCCGGAGTAGCGGCGGTCGTCGGGGTGGCAGACCAGGGCCACGCACGCGGGGAGCAGCTCCGGCCGGGTGGTGTCGATCTCCAGTGGCCCGGCCGGGCCGTCGAAGCGCAGCCGATGGTAGGCGCCCTGCCGTTCCCGATCCTCCAGCTCGGCCTGGGCGACCGCGGTGTTGAACGTGAGGTCCCACAGCGTCGGCGCCTGTGCCGTGTACGCCTCCCCGCGGGCGAGGTTGCGCAGAAACGCGCGCTGCGAGGCGGTCCGTGCCCGGGTGCCGATCGTCGTGTACTGGTAGGCCCAGTCCACGCTGAGCCCGAGGTGTCGCCACAGCTGCTCGTACGCCTGCTCGTCCACGAGTGTCTGGCGGGTACAGAGTTCGACGAACGCGCGTCGGGAGATCGGGACCTGACGCCGGGGGTCCGGCTTCGCCGGCGGCACGGCGTCAGGATCGTAGGGCAGGGTGGGGTCGCACCGCACGCCGAAGTGGTGCTGCACCCGGCGCTCGCTCGGCAGGCCGTTGTCGTCCCAGCCGATCGGGTAGAAGACCTCCTTGCCCCGCATGCGCTGGAACCGGGCGATCGTGTCGGTGTGGGTGTAGGAGAAGACGTGTCCGATGTGGAGCAGGCCGGATACGGTGGGCGGGGGTGTGTCGATCGCGTAGACGTCCACCCGGTCCCGCGACCGGTCGAACGCATACGTGCCCTCCTCCTGCCACCTGTGCGACCACCGCTGCTCGAGGCCCGCCAGGGTGGGCTTCGCCGGCACGCGGTACGCGTCGCGCGCGATATCCGTCATGGCGGACAGGCTAGGCCCACCGGGTGGTGCCGGCGACCGTATTCCCCGCGCCGCGCGGCGGTGTTGCGCGGCGGTATTGCGCGACGGTGTTGCGCGGCGGTCAGAGCAGGCTGTCATTCCATTGCTGATGCAGGGTGGCGTAGCGGCCGCCCTCGGCCCGCAGCGCCGCCGGTGACCCGTCCTCGACGACCCGGCCGGCCTCGACCACGAGGACCCGGTCGGCGATCTCCACCGTTGACAGCCGGTGGGCGATCACGAACGCGGTCCGTCCGGACAGGATTGTCAGCAGCGCCCGCTGCACCAGCCGCTCCGACGGGATGTCCAGCGACGAGGTCGCCTCGTCGAGGATGAGCACCGCCGGGTCGGCGAGGAAGGCGCGAGCGAACGCGACCAGCTGCCGCTGCCCGGCCGAGAGTCGGCCGCCCCGCTTGCGCACGTCGGTGTCGTAGCCCTCGGGCAGCGCACCGATGAAACCGTCGGCGCCGATCGCCCCGGCGGCCGCCCGTACCTCGTCCGGACTCGCCTGGGGTCGGCCGAACGCGATGTTCTCGGCGATGGTGCCGGAGAAGAGGAAGTTCTCCTGGGTCACCATGACCACCGCCCGTCGCAGCTCCTCCTCGGCGACCTGGCGCAGGTCGACTCCGTCGAGCCGGACCGCGCCGGTGACCGGGTCGTAGAAGCGGGCGACCAGCTTGGCGACGGTCGACTTGCCGGCACCGGTGGCGCCGACGAGGGCGACCGTCTGGCCCGCGGGGATCACCAGGTCCAGCGTGTGCAGCACGGTGCGGTCCGGCCGGTAGCCGAAGCGGACCCGGTCGAAGGCGACCTCGCCGCGAGCGGTCTCACCGGCCGGGGCGAGCGGCGTCGGGCGGGTCGGCTCCGGAACCCCCTGCTCCTCCTGCAGCACCCCGGAGAGCTTCTCCAGCGCCGCGGTCGCGGACTGCAGCGCGTTGTAGAACTGGCTGAGCTCCTGCATCGGCTCGAAGAAGCGGCGTAGGTAGAGCAGGAACGCAGCGAGCACGCCGACCTCCATCGCCCCGCCCAGCACCCGGTAGGCACCGTAGGTGAGCACCACCGCGATGGTGACGTTGCCGATGACCTTGATGCCGGGCGCGAACAGGGCGATGAGCCGCGCGGCGACCAGGTTCGCCGCCCGGTACTCGTCGTTGACCACCTCGAAGATCTGCTGGTTGCGTGGCTCCCGGCGAAACGCCTGGACCGCGCGGATGCCGCCGAGCGATTCCACGAAATGGACGATGACCAGCGCGACCGCCTCCCGGGTGCGCCGGTACGCCTTCGCCGAGGCGTGCCGGAACCAGTTCGACAGCCACAACAGGAACGGGAAGGAGAGCATCGTGACCAGCGCCAGCGGCGCATCCAGCACCAGCAGGATCACCGCGATGGAGACCACCGAGAGCGCGGCCAGCACCAGATCCTCGATACCGCCGTCGACCAGCTCGGAGATGGTGTCCATGTCGGAGGTCAGCCGGGAGACCATCCGGCCCGAGGTGTAGCGCTCGTGGAAAGCGATCGAGAGCCGCTGGAAGTGCCGGTACACCCGGCGGCGCAGCTCGAGCAGGATGGACTGACCCACCCGGCCGGAGATCGTGAGGAAGCCCCGCTTGCCCAGGTACTCGGCGATCGCGGCCACGCCGAACGCGGCCGCGAGCCCGAACAGCACCGACGGGTGACCGGCGCGCAGCGGGGGGATGCCGTTGTCGATGCCGAGCATCACCAGGTACGGCCCGGCCATGGCGGCGCCGTTCTGCAGCAGGAGTAGCGCGACCACAATGACCAGTGCCCGCCGGTGCGGGGTGAGCAGCGAACCGAGCAGCGTGCGGGTGGACGCCCGCAGCCGGATGCTGGCCTTTTCGTCCGGCGCCTCGGCCTCGGTGCGTTCGGCATCGCTCTCCGCCGCCACGCCGCGCCATTGCTCGACATCCAGACTCATGACCCCGCCTCGCTGCGCTCGCCGGCGTCATGAGGCTCTACGACGCTGAGCCCAATGATTCGCTCGCTGCGCTCACTCATGACGCACCGACTCCGGCCTGCCGGGCGTGGGCGGAGTCGCCACCCTCCGCCGCGGCGGAGAGCACATGGCGGTACGCCGGCACCGTGGCCAGCAGCTCCGAGTGGGTGCCGACCGCCGCGATCACACCGTCCTGGAGCAGGGCGACCCGGTCGGCCAGCGCCACGGTGCTCGGCCGGTGCACCACCAGCACGGCCGTGGTGCCGGCCAGTACCCGCGCGAGCGCCTCCTCCACCAACGCCTCGGTGTGCACGTCCAGCGCGGAGAGCGGGTCGTCGAGCACCAGCACCCGGGGCTTGCCGAGCACCGCGCGCGCCAGCGCCAGGCGCTGACGCTGGCCGCCGGAGAGGGAGAGGCCCTGCTCCCCGACTCGGGTGGCCAGGCCCCACGGCAGGTCGTTGACGAAGTCGGCCTGGGCGATCGAGAGCGCCTCGGCGATGTCGTCGTCGGTGGCCTCGGGGTGGCCGAGGGTGAGGTTCTCCCGCACGCTCATCGAGAACAGCGTCGACTCCTCGAAGGCGACGCCGATGACCGAGCGCAGGGAGTCCAATGTGGTGTCCCGGATGTCGCGGCCGTCGAGGGTGATCCGCCCGCTGGTGACGTCGATGAGGCGCGGGACCAGGCAGGCCAGCGTCGTCTTGCCACTGCCGGTGACGCCGACGATGGCCACCGTCTCGCCCGGCCGTACGTCGAGATCGATCCGGCGCAGCACCGGTGCCTGAGCCCCGGGATAGCTGAACTGGACCCCCTCGAAGCGCAGCGCCCCGCGTACCGCGGATCTCGTCAGCGGGGTCGCGTCCGGACGGTCCACGATGGTCGGCTCGGTGTCGAGCACCTCGAACACCCGGTCGGCCGCGGTCATCGCCTCCTGAGCGTTGGCGATGATGTAGCCCATCGCGTCGATCGGCCAGATCAGCATCAGCTGCAGCGCCACGAACGCGACCAGCGCGCCGGTGGTCATCCGGTCGGTGGCGACCGCGGCGGCGCCGGCAACCAGCACGATGGCGAGCGTCACATTCGGCACCGCGTCGAACTTCGGCCAGGTGTTGGCGACCATCCGGGTCTTGCCGACGGCGGTCCGAAAGAGTCGCCGCACCCGTTCGTCGAACTGGGCCGCCATATACTCACGCCGGCCGAACGCTTTGATCACCCGGATCCCGCCGGCGCTCTCCTCGATCAGGGTTGCCACGTCGCCCTGCTCGTCCTGCATCCTGCGGGAGGCGACGTTGTAGCGCTGGGTGAAGTGCTGGCTGATGAAGAACAGCGGCAGCGCGCTGACCGTCACCAGCAGGCCCAGCGGCCAGAACAGGTGGATGAGCAGGGCCACCACGGTGACGAACGTGGTGAAGCTGATCACCAGGAAGACCAGCCCGAACGAGAGGAACCGCCGGATCACGCTGAGATCGGAGGTAGCCCGGGAGAGCAGCTGACCGGATTGCCAGCCGTCGTGAAACGCGATCGGCAGCTGCTGCAGGTGGGCGTAGAGGTCGTTGCGCAGCGTCGTCTCCATGCCCAGTGCGGAGGCCGACTGGGCCCACCGCCGGTAGAAGTTGACCAGCGCCTCGGTCAGTCCGAACGCCAGGGCCAGCCCACCCAGCAGCCACAGCCCGTTCGAGTCACGGTGTGCGACCGGCCCATCGACGACCCGTTGGGCCAGCAACGGGATCGCGATGCCGACCGCGGTCGCGATGACGCCGGCGATGATGACCCGAACGTACTGCCACGCATAGGGACGTAGGTAGCTGCGAAGTCGCCAGAGATTGTGCAGGGCATGGAAGTGTCTTGGTTGCGCCGGCACGATCCGACGTTAGCTCGCCGGTGTGACATTTGGCTCATGGTTTTCCGTTGCCTGTTTCATGCGCAAGAAGCCACCGCTTGACCGGCAGGCCCCAGCGGAAGCCGCCGAGCGAGCCATCGGTGCGGGTGACCCGGTGGCACGGAACGAAGAGCGCGGCCGCGTTGCGGGCGCAGGCCTGACCGGCGGCCCGGACCGCAGCGGGATTGCCGGCACGGACGGCCAATTCCGCGTAGCTGACCGGAGTTCCGGAACGCACCTCGCGCAGGGTCTGCCACGCCACCGGCAGGAACTCGCCATCGCTGTGCTGGCGGACCGCGACGCTCGCCGGCGCGCCGAGGTCGCCGGCGTGGTATGCGCTCGCCGCCTGGCTCGCCAACCCGAGGTCGCGGCGGTACGCCGGCTCCTGGCGCAGCCGCGGGTGGATCAGCGCCACCAGCGCGGGCACCCCGGCGGTCCAGCCCGCGGCGAGCACGCTGCCCTGCTCGTCGACGACGATGGTGAACGGGCCAATTGGTGTCTCCACTGTGGACGTAAATGTGCTCACGGGTGCCTCCAGAGGCGGATCGTCGCGTAGGAGCGCCAGGGCGCCCAGTGGGCCCGCGCATGCGCGGCCAGCGCGGTCGGCTCGTCCGGCAGGCCCAGCGCCGCCGCCCCGCGCCGCACGCCGAGGTCCGTGGCGAGCAGGACGTCCGGGTCGCCGAGCGCGCGGAGGGCGACATACTGCGCGGTCCACGGTCCCACGCCGGCCAGCGCGAGCAGCCGGGAGCGGGTCTCGCCCCGCTCGGCCCCGGGATCGAGCGGCAGCGATCCGGCGGCCACCGCCTCGGCGAGCGCGCGCAGGGTCCGCCGGCGCGCCGCCGGCATGCCGAACGCGGCGTCTGGCGCCGCCGCCACCTCGGCTGCGGTGGGAAAGCCGGGAAGGGCGGGGCTTTCGCTCGCCTTCGTGACTGGATCCGGGTCGGCGGGTCTGGTCGTGCTCGCGCCGGCGACGAGGCGGCCCAGGATCGTCCGGGCTCCGGTCACCGAGATCTGCTGGCCGACGATGGCCCGCACGGCCATCTCGAACCCGTCCGCGGCCCCGGGCGCCCGTACCCCGGGCTCCTTCGCCACCTGGTACGCCAGCGCCGGATCGGCACCGAGCACGGTGTCGACCGCGACCGGGTCGGCGTCGAGATCGAGCAGGCGTCGGCATCGGGCCACCGCCGGCGAGACGTCCCGCACGTTGCTGAGGTGCAACGTGGTCCGCACGTACCCGGGCAGGATCTCCAGTTCGGCCGTGGCCGGCCCGTGCGGCAGGCGCAGGCCGCGCCGGTATGCCCCGCCGACCACCTCGTCGACGCCGGGCACCGTTCGGGCGGCCAGGAACTCGAGCAACGCCCCGGCGTGCAGCGGCTCGCGGTAGGGCAGGCGCAGCGTCAGTGTGCCCAGCTCGCCGGCGATCGGCTCCGGCCGGCCCCGACGGGCCGTTCGCAGCTGCGACGGCGTGCGACCGTAGATCTCCCGGACCGTGTCGTTGAACTGGCGCACACTGCCGAAGCCGGCGGCGAACGCGATCTCGGCCAGGCCGAGCACGGTCGTTTCGATCAGGATGCGGGCGGTCTGGCCCCGCTGGGCCCGGGCCAGCGCGAGCGGGCCGGCGCCCACCTCGGCCTGCAGCAGCCGGCCGAGATGGCGCGTGGTATAGCCGAGCCGCGCGGCCAGACCGGGTACGCCGTCCCGGTCAACGACGCCGTCCGCGATGAGGCGCATCGCCCGGGCCACGACGTCGGCGCGGGAGTTCCACTCCGGCGAGCCGGGCGCCGCGTCCGGCCGGCAGCGCAGGCAGGCCCGAAAGCCCGCCCGCTGGGCCGCGGCCGCGGACGGGAGGAAGCGGACGTTCTCCCGCTTGGGCGTGAGCGCCGGGCAGGAGGGACGGCAGTAGATGCCGGTCGAGGTGACGGCGGTCACAAACCAGCCGTCGAAGCGGGCGTCCCGGCTCGCCACCGCGCGGTACTGCCGCTCGAAGTCCTCGTCCACGACCCCGATCCTGCCCCGACGCCGGGCCCGCCTGCTGGCGGGTTTCGGACGGGCGGGCGGGGCCGGCCGCGCTCTGTGGGCCGAGGCTGCAGGAAGATTGGCGTCAGGCGCGCCATCGTGCAGTCCCGCTGCGCCATCGCGCGTACCACTCCGATCACCGCCGGACAACGCCCAGCCGACTCCGCGACACGTTTACCGGAACCCGACCCGGTTCCGTCACCGATGTGCGTCGGGTCGACGGGCCGGACGCAGCACCACCGCCACGACGTCACCTTCGTAGATGCCTTCGGCCTTCCTGACGGCATCCTTGAGCGGAACCAGATACCGGCCGCCCCTGGGGAAGAGTGCCGTGTTGAACTCCGTGTCCCCGATGACGACGTGCACCGGGACCTGGCCCCAGTAGATCAGTGATCGCGCCTCCTCCTTGAGCTCGGCACTGTCGGACTCGGACATGGCCACGAAGAAGTACGGTGCCGGTCCGCGCCACTCGATGATCTCGCCGTCGAAGACCCACTCCACGGTGAACCATTGAATCACCCGCCCCCGACGGCCACCCGGTCTCGAGGTCGAGCCGCAACGGGCACGAGATGCTGAGCGGGTCGTATCAACGCTGAGCCGACGATGGGTCCTCGACGGGACACGACTACACGTTGAACCGGAACTCGACCACGTCGCCGTCGCGCATGACGTACTCCTTGCCTTCGATGCGTACCTTGCCGGCGGCCTTCGCGGCCGCCATCGAGCCGGCCGCGACGAGGTCGTCGTACCCGACCACCTCCGCCTTGATGAAACCGCGTTGGAAGTCGGTGTGGATGACGCCGGCCGCCTCGGGGGCGGTCGCACCCACCGGGATGGTCCACGCCCGGGTCTCCTTGGGGCCGGCGGTGAGGAACGTCTGCAGACCCAGGGTGGCGAAGCCGACGCGGATGAGCTGGTGCAGTCCGGGCTCAGGTTGGCCGATCGCGGCCAGCAGCTCGGCCGCTTCGTCGTCGGGCAGGTCGGTGAGCTCGGACTCGATCTTCGCATCCATGAAGACGGCCTCGGCCGGTGCGACCAGCGCTCGCATCTCGTCGAGGAAGGTGGCGTTGGCCAGCTCCGCCTCGTCGACGTTGATGACATAGAGGAATGGTTTGGCGGTCAGCAGATGCAGCTCGCGCAGCTCGGCGACGTCGAGCCCGGCCGCGGCCGCGGAGTTCAGGGTCGCGCCGCCATCCAACAATGCCCGAGCGGCGCTCGCCGCGGCGGCCAGGGGTGCCCGGTCCTTACGTACCTTGGCTTCCTTCTCCAGGCGCGGCAGCGCTTTGTCGATGGTCTGGATGTCGGCCAGGATCAGCTCGGTGTTGACCGTCTCGATGTCGTCGGCCGGCGAGACCTTGCCCTCGACGTGCACGACCTGGGGATCGGAGAAGGCGCGGACCACCTGGCAGACGGCGCTGGCCTCGCGGATGTTCGCCAGGAACGCGTTGCCGCGCCCCTGCCCTTTGGACGCGCCCCGCACGAGCCCGGCAATGTCGACGAACGACACCGGCGCGGGCACGATGCGCTGCGATTCGTGCAGGCGGGCGAGCACGGCGAGGCGGGGATCGGGCAGCCCGACGACGCCGACGTTGGGGTCGATGGTCGCGAACGGGTAGTTCGCCGCCAGCACATCGTTCTTGGTCAGCGCGTTGAACAGGGTGCTCTTGCCGACGTTGGGCAGACCGACGATGCCGATGGTGAGACTCACGACTGACGAGCTTACGCAGCCGCCGTGGCGGTCAGCGGGTCGTGTCCAGGCTCAGCGGGTCCCCGTCGATCTAGGGCGTAGGCACACGGATAGAGATCAAAGCACGTACCTGCGCCCTAGATCGACGAGAGGCGGGACTGGAGGGCGGCGGCGTGGGTGGGGTCGCGCTCGACCAGGAGCCAGCGCCGCCCGAGGCGTTCGGCGGCGACGCCGGTGGTGCCGGTGCCGGCGAACGGGTCCAGCACCAACTGCCCGGGCAGGGTCAGCAGGTTGATGAAGAACGCCGGTAGCGCCTCGGGGAAGCGGGCCGGATGGCGGGTGGGGTTGGGCCGGAACTCCGGCTCGAAGCTGAGCAGGGTCGACGGGCGGACCAGGTCGGGCCCGGCCTGCACGCGCTTGCGGCCCTGCCCGGACGGGGTGGTGGCGCGCTCGTAGTTGTGCGCGAGCTTCTTTCGCCGTTCCACGTCGCGGCGATCCCAACGCGCCGGGGTACGGCAGGCGTCGGGGAAGAACTGCCAGTCGGGGCCGCGGGTGAACTGGAAGCAGTACTCGACCGCGTCCTTGAGGTGCCGGGGGAAACGCCCGGGCGGGGGCGACGGCTTACCCCAGATGAAGTCCTCCGCGAACCGGAAACCCTGCTCGCGTAGCCAGAAGACGAGCTCGTACTGCAGTAGGCCGC
Organism: uncultured Actinomycetota bacterium; assembly: GCA_963753485.1. GTDB lineage: Bacteria > Actinomycetota > Actinomycetes > Mycobacteriales > Micromonosporaceae > CAWDLX01. The sequence goes on from CAVWCL010000007.1 coordinate 277,567, forward strand.
GCTCGCCGCCGTGGCGGCGGGACCGGTAGTTCAGCACGAAGCTGCCCCGCGGGGTGAGTACTCGCAGAATCTCCGCGGTCGCCTTGAGGAAGAAGCCGGAGTACCACTCGCGCAGGTAGCTCTCGCCGTCGGCGTAGCGCGGTTGCCGGTCGTACGGCGGCGACGTGACGACGAGGTCGACGCAGCCGTCCGGGAGCTCGCGCAGCACGTCCAGGCAGTCGGCGATGACGAGGGCGCCCAGTTCGGTGCCGACCGTGCTCGGTAGCCGCAGTGTCTGCGGAAGACCCGTCATGCCGGCACGATACGGCCGCTACCGGTACCCGGCCGGGCGCGCCGCGCGTCCGCCGTTGTGCCGAAGATTTTGGCAGTTGCGCCGATTGAGGGGACGACATTCGGCGCCGGGACGCCGTCCGAGTGTCGGAGTCGTGGCCGGCCACCGCTCGATACGCTCTCACCGAGCGCGGGGATTGGGCGATTGCGCACCACAATGGACCTGGACGGGCGTCATGAGCGATCCAAGGGTAGGCGGCGGCTGGCACTTCAACGCCCCGCCCGGGTGGCCGGTCCCGCCGGGCTGGATCCCGCCCGCGGGCTGGACGCCGGATCCGTCCTGGCCGCCGGCGCCGCCCGGATGGCAGTTCTGGATTCCGGCCGGGGGAGCGCCGGCCGGGCCGGGGCCCATCGGGCCGGGGCCCTTCGGGCCGGGCACCATTCCCCCGCGGCCGGAGGCCCCGACCATCGCCGAGGCGCCCAGGAGTGGCCTGTTCGGGCGGGCCAGCCTCTTCGTCAAGGTGGTCGCCGGCTTCCTCACCCTCGCCGCCACGGTCATCGGGGCCTACTTCGCCATCAAGGACCGGCCGGATCCGTACACGATCGCCGATTGGGCGCGCAAGGCGAATTCGATCTGCGAGAAGGACTTCGGCGCCGTCCAGACGACCGCCTTCGTGCTGACACCGCTGCTGGCCCAGGCCATCGCGAAGACGCCGGCGTCGGGCACGAACAACGAGAACCTGGCCCAGCTGATCAAGACGGTCGCCGACATGGCCTCGGCCTTCCGCGCCATGACCGGCGACCTGCGCGCCGTGGATCTGCCGAAGGGCTACGACGACACGGAGATCCAGCGGCTGCTCACGTCGGGCAACGACGTCTCGAACGCGCTCGGCGTGGTCGCCTCATTCCTGGTGAACTTCGAGATCGGCAAGGCGAGTCTGGTCGACGGCCAGAACGCCATCAACAAGCTGCAGCTGGTCATGGGGTCGAGCTTGCCGGCGTGGTCGCGCAGCGCATCCCAGCTCGGCCTCAACCAGTGCCTGCTCATCGTCGGAGACGGCGCGACACCGACCATCGTGGCCACCACCCCGCCGCCCTCGGGTGGGCTGAACGCGGCCGAGCAGTCGCTGGTCGACGCCGTGAACCCGGCGGTGCTGACCGGGTGCACCTCGACGCCGGGCGAGGAGAACTCCAACGTGCTCGCCGCGGTCAACTGTGACGCGGCCCGCACCGGGCCGAGCAAGCGGCCGCTCGTCCTGCGCTTCGTCAGCGCCCAGGCCCAGAGCGACTACCTCGGGCGGCAGGGGGTCGGCTTCACCAGCTCGTCCTGTGCGGCCGGCCGGTACAAGGCCCCCTGGCAGCGCAGTGGCTCCACGACCAACCTCGGCACGCTGGTCTGCACCGAGGTCGACAGCGGTGGTTTCCAGCTGATCTGGACGTTCGACAACGACAACATCGTGGTCTTCATGGACGCCAAGGACGGGGGAACCGCGTACGACTGGTGGAAGGCGAACGCGTACCTGCTCAAGCAGGCGAGCTGAGGCGCGTCAGGTCAGCGCGGCCGGGTGACCGACCGGTAGGCGTCCTCGATCCGCGCGGCCAACCGGACCTCGCCCGCCGTGAGTGCGCCGCCATCGACGGTACGCAGGCTGACCTGGGTCACCCCGTCAAGACGGCGCACGTGTGGATGGACCTCGAGCGCCTCGGCGACGACCTTGACGCGCTCGGCGAACTGGGCGTGCTCACTGTCGTCGAGGCGCATCGTGCGCCTGATCTCGCGGGCGTCCCCGACCCACTCGGTGAGCTGGCCCAACGCGTCGCGGAGATCATCGCGGCCGACCGGAAGCAACGTCCTACCTCCGAGGAGTGTTGTGACGGCTGATGGCCCTTGCTTTACCGACCCGTTACGGCCGTGACCCTAGTGTTACCGTTTTGTGAGCCGACGTCCACGCCCACATATCCCCCTTCTCAGGCCGTTGGGGCAGGCCGGTCATCCGGACGGCCAAGGCATCTGGCACGCTGAACCGCCGTGCACACGGAACGCGTCAGCCCACTGATCATCGTCGGCGCGGCGATCGTCGTCGACGGACGCGTGCTGGGCTGTGAGCGGGCCGAGCCGCCCGAGGTCGCCGGCCGCTGGGAGTTCCCCGGTGGCAAGGTCGAGCCGGGCGAGACTGACGAGGCCGCCCTGGTCCGGGAGTGCCAGGAGGAGCTGGGCGTCGGCATCACCCTGGGTGACCGGATCGGAGCCGACATCCCGCTCGCGCACGGCCGCGCGGTGCTGCGGGTCTGGTTGGCGGAGCTGGTCGACGGCGAGCCGCAGCCGCAGCCGCTCGAGCACTCGGCGTTGCGCTGGCTGGCGCCCGACGAACTCGACTCGGTGCCGTGGCTGCCGGCCGATGCCCCGATCGTGGCCGACCTCGCCGACCTCCTGCGCGGCCGGTCACCGGCGGGGTGACCACCGAAGCGATCGGGCCGGCGTCACCGGCCCAGCGATCGGGCCAGCCTCACGGTCCCACCCGCCCGGCGGGATCCGGGCCGCCCACGGCTAGTACGACCTGGTCAGCATCGTCATTCCCCATTCGCCCAAGCCCGCGTCGATGGCGACGAACCAGAGTTCAGCACCATTGTCACCGCCGGTGACGGTGCCGAGCGCCATCACCCGGCTGCCGAACGCGTAGTACAGCGGCCCGCCGCTGTCGCCGGGGCGTCCGGCCAGGCCGCCGCTGGTCCGGGTGGCCCGCAGCAGCGGACCCCAACACTTCCACCGGCCGTTCGGTTCCACGTCGCACTTGTAGTCCTCGGCGACGTCCACGACCAGACCGCAGATGTTGCCGCTGTACGCGCCCGACTGGCAGATGCTCTCGTTGACGTACGGGTGCGACCAGCCGGCAACCCCTTTGATCGCCTGGGCCGCGCCGATCGGGCCACCGACATAGATTTCCCCGGCGGACGACGTCGGCATGATGAGCTCGATGTCGCGGTCGTGATCGCGCACGGTCACCCGGCCGATCGACTCACCGGTCGGATCCCGGAACAGGTCGCCCAGCTCCCCGCAGTGGCTCGCGGTGATCAGGTATCCGTGGCCGGTTGGACTCTTCATGCCCCAGCCGGACGTGCAGGCCCGGCCGTTGTACTGCGATCCGGACTGGCGGTTCACCACGACCGCCCCACCGGCCCACGGCGGGAAGTCGTTCTCCCGGCTGAAGCTGGAGATGCGCGGCTGCACCGCGACCGTCGTGGCCACCGAGGTGCCGGCCTGCTGTGCGGTCCGCGCCGCGGCGGCGACCTGCGCCGGATCAGGTCCGGCCCCGGCGGCAACAGCCGCCGGGGGGTCGACGCCCAGGCGCAGCCCGCTGCCGTCGGCGAGCACGGTGACCGTGTGCACGCCGTTGCCGCGGCCCGCCTCGATCTCCTTGATCAGCGCCGACGCTGCCGTGGTCAGGTCGGCCCGGGCGTACCGGGCACTCACCACCCGGACGCCGACGGCGCCCCGGGCTGCGGTGAGGGCCGCATCGGCGGCCGCCGGCGGCTGCCCCTGCCACCGCAGGACGACGCCGGCGCCGTCGAGCTCGATGCCGGTGAACCCGGTCAGCCCGGAGACCGCCGCGCGCAGCCCGTCGGCTGCGGTGACCGCCGCGGTCTGGGTACGCATCGCGGTGGCGTCGGCGTCGCCGAGGCCAACCGTGACCGCGGGACCACCGGCGGCGCGGGTCTGGTCGTCCCCGGGTCCACCACCGGTCGGGTCGGCGGCGGCGGTGCCGGGCAGAGCCAGCCCGGTCGCGATCAGCAGCCCTACCACTGCCATCCTGCGCATGATGACCGCCCCCTCCGACTCGTCACCACCTGCGCACCGACCGTAATTGATCGCGCGCAATATCGCCACGGATCGTTCGGTTCAGCGGCGGCGCTACTCGGAGGTCGGGTGCTGGTACGTGATGTCAGTGCTGGGTAGCGGGAACTCCACCTCGTCGCCGAAGGGTGAGGCGGCACCGGCCCGATCGAAGGTCACCTCGGTGAGCTGCATCCGGCCGGTCGGACCCACCTCAGCCTCGACCGCGGGCCGCTGCGGGGAGTGCCAGACGACGCCGTCGGGCACGAAGCTCGCGGCGCTCGGCGAGTGCCGGCGGCCAGCGCCGTGGGGGGCGGCCGGCTCGGCTGCCGGTGTCCCCAGCTGATCCCGGCGGAAGATCTTGCGGCCGAGCCAGACCAGCGGGTCGTAGCGGTTGTCGACGACCCGCTCCTTCATCGGGATGATCGCGTTGTCGGTGATCTTGATGTGCTCCGGGCAGACCTCGGTGCAGCACTTGGTGATGTTGCAGTAGCCCAGACCCTGCTCCTCCTGGGCGAAGTCCTTGCGGTCGCGGCGGGCATCGAGCGGATGCATGTCCAACTCGGCCGCCCGGATGAACAGCCGGGGCCCGGAGAAGGCGGACGCGTTCTCCTCGTGGTCGCGCACCACGTGACACGTGTTCTGGCAGAGGAAGCACTCGATGCACTTGCGGAACTCCTGCGAGCGCTCGATGTCGACCTGCTTCATCCGGTACTGCCCGGGGGCCACCCCGGCCGGCGGGGCGAACGCCGGCATCTGCAGCGCCTTGCGGTAGTTGAACGAGACGTCGGTCACCAGATCTCGGATCACCGGGAATGTCCGAAGCGGAGTGACGGTGACCGTCTCCTCGGCTTCGAAGATCGACATGCGGGTCATGCAGCCCAGTCGCGGCTTGCCGTTGATCTCCATCGAGCAGGAGCCGCACTTGCCGGCCTTGCAGTTCCACCGGACCGCGAGGTCGGGCGCCTGGCTCGCCTGCAGGCGGTGGATGACGTCGAGCACGACCTCACCGTCGTTGACCTCGACCGTGTAGTCGGTCAGCGTGCCACCGGACCGGTCGCCGCGCCACACCTTGAACCTGCGCAGGACTCCCATCAGTGATCCGCCTTCCCGGTGGTGACGGGCGCCAGGTCCGCCAGCTCCTCCTCGGTGAGGTACTTGGACATCTCGCCCCGGTCGAACAGCTCCAGCAGGTCGGCTCGCATGGGCATCAGCGCCTGGCGGCTGACCGCGACCTCGCCGCCGACCAGCGAGCAGACGAGATTCACCTTGCGCCAGGTCGGGTCCATCTCCGGGAAGTCCTCCCGAGTGTGGCCGCCGCGCGACTCCTCCCGCTCCAGGGCCGCCTTCGCCGTGCACTCGGAAACGATCAGCATGTTGCGCAGGTCGAGCGCGAGGTGCCAGCCGGGGTTGTAGCGCCGCCCACCGGTCGCGCTCACGGCCGCGATCCGCGGCCGCAGGTCGGCCAGGCGTTTGAGCGACTCTTCGAGCTCGTGCCGGCGGCGGATGATGCCGACCAGGTCCTGCATGACCTGCTGCAGGTCGTGCCAGACGGTATACGGGTTCTCGCCGTCGCCGCGCTCCAGCGGCGCGAGGGCGGCCGCCTGCGCGGCCGAGACCGCGCTCTTTCCTACCACCGGGCGGTCGCCACCGAGTTCGTCGACGTAGCGGGCCGCGAACTCGCCGGCCCGCTTGCCGAAGACCAGCAGGTCGGAGAGGGAGTTGCCGCCCAGCCGGTTCGAGCCGTGCATGCCGCCGGAGACCTCGCCGGCCGCGTAGAGCCCGGCCACTGCCGGCGTCGCCGCCGTGTCGGCGTCCACCTCGACGCCGCCCATCACGTAGTGGCAGGTCGGCCCGATCTCCATCGGTTGGGCGGTGATGTCCACATCGGCCAGTTCCTTGAACTGGTGGTACATCGAGGGTAGGCGCTTGAGGATGAACTCGGCCGAGCGCCTCGACGCGATGTCGAGGTAGACGCCGCCCGCGGGCGTGCCCCGCCCCTGCTTGACCTCGTTGTTGATCGCCCGGGCGACCTCGTCGCGGGGGAGCAGCTCGGGTGGGCGCTTGTTGTGGTCGGGATCGGTGTACCAGCGGTCCGCCTCGGCCTCGGTCTCGGCGTACTGCTTGCGGAAGACGTCCGGGACGTAGTCGAACATGAACCGCTTGCCTTCGGAGTTCTTCAGCACACCGCCGTCGCCCCGGACCGACTCGGTGACCAGGATGCCCCGTACCGAGGGCGGCCAGACCATGCCGGTCGGGTGGAACTGGAGGAACTCCATGTTGATCAGCGTGGTGCCGGCCCGGAGGGCGAGGGCGTGACCGTCCCCTGTGTACTCCCACGAGTTCGAGGTCACCCTGTACGACTTGCCGATCCCGCCGGTGGCCAGGATCACCGCCGGTGTCTCGAAGAGGACGAACCGACCCGACTCGCGGTGGTAGCCGAACGCCCCGGCGATCCGGGCGCCGTCGAGCAGGAGCTCGGTGATGGTGCACTCGGCGAAGACCTTGATGCGGGCCTCGAAGTCGCCGGCGGTACGCCGATCCTCCTGCTGCAGCGAGACGATCTTCTGCTGGAGGGTACGGATGAGCTCCAGGCCGGTGCGGTCGCCGACGTGGGCCAGGCGCGGGTACTCATGACCGCCGAAGTTGCGCTGCGAGATGCGCCCGTCGGGAGTGCGGTCGAACAGGGCGCCGTAGGTCTCCAGCTCCCAGACCCGCTCGGGCGCTTCCTTCGCGTGCAGTTCGGCCATCCGGTAGTTGTTGAGGAACTTGCCGCCGCGCATGGTGTCCCGGAAATGGACCATCCAGTTGTCGTTGGCGTTCATGTTGCCCATCGCCGCGGCCGCCCCGCCCTCGGCCATCACGGTGTGCGCCTTGCCGAACAGCGACTTGGAGATGACCGCCACCCGTTTGCCGGCCAGTCGCGCCTCGATCGCGGCGCGCAGTCCGGCGCCGCCGGCACCGATCACCACGACGTCGTAGCGGTGTCGTTCGATGTTCTCAGTCATCCGTCGGGTCCTCAGTTGACGAAGCGCAGGTCGGAGATCCAGTGGGCCGAGACCGCCAGCACGTAGAGGTCGGCCAGGGCGAGCGTGCCCAGGGTCACCCAGGCGAGTTGCATGTGCCGGGTGTTGAGCCGGGAAACCAGGGTCCAGGCCCGGTAGCGCACCGGGTGCTCGGAGAAGGTGCGCAACCGGCCGCCCATGATGTGCCGGCAGGAGTGGCACGAGGCCGTGTACGCCCAGAGCAGGACGACATTGCCGATCAGGATCAGGTTGCCCAGGCCGAACCCGAAGCCCTCGGTCCCCCGAAACGCCCGGATCGCATCCCAGGTGTTGACGAGCGAGATGAGCACGGCGGCGTAGAACGTGTACCGGTGCAGGTTCTGCAGGATCAGTGGGAACCGGGTCTCGCCCGAGTAACGCCGGTGGGCGTCGGGCACCGCGCACGCCGGCGGCGAGAGCCAGAACGAGCGGTAGTAGGCCCGCCGGTAGTAGTAGCAGGTGAGCCGGAACAGCAACAGGAACGGCAGGCTCACCAGCGCGTACGGGACCAGCGGCCAGTCCGGCACGAAGCGGCCGAACTCCGCCGAGGCCGGTACGCAGCCGTTGTTCACACAGGGGGAGTAGAACGGCGTGAGGTAGTGGAAGCCGGGTCCCTCGGCGAAGTACCAGCGCTGCATGAGCACGTGGGCGAACCCGTAGATCAGCCAGGCCGACAGGCCGGCCACCGTCAGTACCGGGCTGAGCCACCACCGGTCGGTGCGCAGCGTTCTCGCCGAGATCGCGGCCCGGGCCGGCCTCGTTGCCGTGGTCGTCATCGTCTCGATCGCTTTCTTGGCCGCAGAGTCAGGGCGGACAGGTGGTGGGTTGACCGAGCATCCGCGCAGGTCAGAGCGGTGTGCCCGGCGCGCCGGTCGCAGTGTCGGTGCACACGTTACGCCCGGTTCGGCCGGGTACCCCCAAAGGGGAGTCTCGCGCCCGCGTCGAGCCGGCGGAAGTCCCTCGCGGCCCGCCCGGCCCAAGTGTGGACAACATCACCGCCGGCGGGCGCCCGGCGTCAGACGGGCACCCGGTAGGTGCTCAGGGAGATGGTCAGCGTGCGGTCGGCGGCGACGCTGCGCACCTCGACGATGGCCAGCCGTTGCGGGATGCCGGCGCTGTCGGCCGCCTGCCGCGAGGTGAACAGGCAGAAGGTGAGCCCGGCCACCACGGTCAGGGAGAGCTCCGGCGTCGGGGCCACGCCGCGCAGGGCCTGGGCACAGGACTCCGGTGTCGGGTCGGCCGGGACCGCGGTCGCCGCGTCAACGGAGTCGAAGCGCGCCGTCAGCGGGCCGAGGCAGCTGCTGAAGTAGAAGTCGTGGCCGCTGAAGTTGCCCACCTGAGCCGAGTCCACGTCGACATAGATCGAGGCGCAGCCCACCGTCGGCGGGGCGGTGAGGTCGGTCGGGCGCAGGTCGGCGACGAAGCCCGGTGTGGGCGAGGGGGTCGCCGCCGGCGGGGTCGTTGTCGGTGCCGCGGCGCTCGCCGGCGGCCGGTTCGCCGCGGCGTCGTTCTGGCTGGCCGCGGCGGCCGCCCTGCTCTTCGCGTCGCGGGCCACGTCCAGTGCGTAGAGCCCGAACACGGTGGCTGCCCCGGCGAGTAGGAGAGCGAGCAGGGCGATCATCACCGCGACGCCGCCGGAGCGGCTGCCGGGCGGGCGTGGCGCGCGCGGCCGGCTCTTCAATGCGGCGTTCTTGACCGGCTTGGGGGCCGGCACCGGTGGGGTGGGCACGGCCCTGACCGGCGCCGGGGGCGACACCGGGGGCGCCGGCGCCGGAGAAATGGGCGTCGGAGAGGTCGGTGCCGGCGGCGGCGGACCCGCGGCCGGCTCGGGCGCCGGGGAGGTCGGCGCCGGCGAGGTGGGCGCCGGCGAGGTGGGCGCCGGCGAGGTGGGCGCCGGCGAGGTGGGCGCCGCCGGTGGCCCCGCGGCCGGCGGCGGCGCGGGCGGTGCCGCGTCCGTTGGCGACGACTCTTTGGGCTGCGGCTCTTCGTCTGGCGGGGGCGTCGCCGCGGTCATCGTCACTCCTCGGTCGGATGGTGGGACGACCGTACCGGTTCGGGCCAAGGCGCTCAAGCAGACCGGCCCGTGGCCGGTCGCCTACCCAGCGGCGTTACCGGTGTAGTGCCACGAGGCCAGGCGCAGCGCCGGCACCCGATAGCAGCCCGTGCCCCAGTTCGGCGGCACCGCGCTCAGGTGCCGGCCGACGCCGAGCACCGCGCCGGGGCCCAACGCGGCCGGGTAGGCCTGGGTGAACCTCAGGTTCTGTACCGCCGGCCCGATCTGTCCGTCCTCGATCCGCCACACCCCGTTGCGGGTCAGGCCGGTCACCACCAGGGCGCGCGGATCCAGCAACCGGGTGTACCAGCTGTCGGTGACGAGCAGGCCCCGCTCGACCTGGGCGACCAGCTCGGCCACCGAGGCGTCCGCGGCCGGGCCGTCGACCTCCGCGACCTCGCGCTCCGGCGCCGGCGTACCCGAGGCCTGCAGCACCAGGTTCGCCGGCGTTGGCCGGTCGGACTCCGGCTCGGCCGCGTGCCCGGTCGACCGGGTGCCGGCCATCGCGGCGGTGCGCCGGTCGTGCGCCACCGCGGCGCACACCCCGGCCGCGACCAGTGTCAGGCTCTGCCGCGGCGTGCCCTCCAGGTCGAACGGCAGGCTGGAGCCGTCCGGATCGAAAGGGTCGTCCACAAGGGACAGATGGGGATCCAGTTGGCCGGCACCGAGCACCACGAAGGACTGCTGGTCGGCGACCGACCGGCCGTTGAACCCGAACGAACCCATGAGGTCGACGATGTCGTAGACGGCGCCGGATTCGAGGACCACCTCGTAATCGCCGGGCGCCAGCTCGACCGGGTCGACCGCGGCCCGCGCCTTGGCGGCCGCCCGGGCGCCGAGGCGGCCACCGTCGATCGCGGACAGGCGTGGACCGGCCGTCCGGGCCACGCCGTCGCACCGGCCGACCCGGGCGATCGCGTCCATCGCCGCCTCGGTCAACTCGGCACTGGCCCACTGGCCGGTCGAGTTCGCGAAGGTGACCGACCGGTGCAGGGTGCGGCAGTAGCCCGCGGTCTCCAGCCCACCGGCGGCGGCGACGAACGCCGCGACCCGGGCCGCTCGGGCCTGCGGGTCGGCCGCCACCGTTTCGGCGTCCGGCGGCTGGGCCGGTGGCACCGGCGCCGGTGCGGCGAGCCCGGGCCAGAGCGGGTCGGGTGGGCTGAGCCGGGCCGCGGCGACCGTCCGGTCGACCAGCGCGGCGAGACCTTCGCCGGCTACCGTGCTCGACCCGGTCGCGGTCCGGCCGCCAAGGTGCACGCGCAACCGCACGGTCGTGGTCGACTCGGCGACGTTCTGATGGATGAAGGAGTTCGCGAACCGGGTCAACGCGAGGTCGTTGTGGTCGACCACCACCTCGGCCTCCGCGCCGGAATCGATCGCCCGCACCAGTTCCAGCATGCGCGCCGCCACATCCTGCGCCTCGGTGGTCACGCTGTGCCGCCTGTTCGTTCGCGCTGCGGTGCTCGCACCTGCTCGCTCCTCGCGCTCACGGTGCCGCCTGTTCGTTCGCGCTGCGGTGCTCGCACCTGCTCGCTCCTCGCGCTCACGGTGCCGCCTGTTCGTTCGCGCTGCGGTGCTCGCACCTGCTCGCTCCTCGCGCTCACGGTGCCGCCTGTTCGTTCGCGCTGCGGTGCTCGCACCTGCTCGCTCCTCGCGCTCACCCTGAAACCCCCACGCGCACGTCGGTGAACCGGGCCGGCGCCGCTGGATGCCCGGTATGCGCGGTCTGCCCGGGTTGGCCCTTGCCGCAGCTCGGCGTGCCCCAGGTCGTGATCTCCCCGCTGAGCATGTCCATCGACTGCCAGAACCGGGGTCCGATCCCGGTGTAGGTCGGGTTGCGCAGCATCCGGCCCTGCCGTCCCTTCGTGATCTCCCATGCGATCTCGCAGCCGAACTGGAAATTCAACCGTCGGTCGTCGATCGACCACGACCGGTTGGTGTCCATGAGGATGCCGTCGTCGGTCGCGGCGATCATCTCGGCCAGGGTGTGCGGCCCAGGCTCGAGCCCCACGTTGGTCATGCGGACCATGGGCAGCCGGGCCCAGCCGTCGGAGCGCACACTGCCGCCGTAGGTGAGTCCGGCGACGGCCGCGGAGTCGCGGCCGGCCAGCACACCGACCCAGACGCCGTCGCGCACCGCGTCGCGGGCGGTTGCGGCGGTGCCTTCATCGTCGAAGCCGAACGAGCCCAGGCCACCGACGATGGTCGGATCGATGGTGATATTCATGAGCGGCGAGCCGTAGCGCAGCGTGCCGAGTTCGCGCAGGTCGAGCCAGGAGGTGCCGGCGAAGGCGGCCTCCCAACCGAGGATCCGGTCCAGCTCGATCGCGTGCCCGACCGACTCGTGGATCTGCAGCGCCACCTGCTCACTGCCGAGCAGCACGGTGGTGGTCCCGGCCGGGCACCGTGGGGCCGTGAGCAGGGCCCGCGCCTCTTCGGCGACCCGGCCGGCGTGCGTGGGCAGGTCCAGCTCATCGATGAGCTCCCAGCCCCGGGTCGCGTATTGGCCGCGGTAGGCCGGGTACGAGCGCCGCTGGATCTCCCCGTCCCCGATCGCGATGGCGTGGATGCCACCCCCGCACTCGCGGATGTGCTGGTCGATGCGGTGGCCGTCGCTGGAGACGAACCACTTGCGGGTATCCCAGATGTGGCAGTCCGCCTCGGCGTGGTCGGCACCGCTCGAGCGCATCGTCGCGGTGAGCCCCACCAGTAGGTCACCCTTGACCGAGAGCGGCACCGCCAGCGGATCGACCGCACACGGCGACGACCAGCTCGCCACCGCCGGCGAGCCGGCGACGAGTTCGCTGGCGGGGCCGGGCACTGATGCGCTCGCCGCCGCGATCGCAGCCGCCCGCTCGCCGGCGGACCGGGCCGCGGAATCCGACAAGTCAGGCACGGCGAAGAAGCCCCAGCCGGATCCGGTCAGCGCCCGTACGCCCACCCCGGCGTCCTCCTCCTGGACCACCCGGTCCAGCTCGCCGTTACGTGCTGTCATGGCTTCGGTACGCCGGTGCATGACCCGGGCATCGGCGTACCGGGCCCCGGCCGAGAGGGCGGCTTCGACTGCCTTCGAGGCCGCGTCGAAATGCGTCATGGCGCCCAGCGTGACACGCCATCGATCTCCCTGTCCCCTGAGCCCACGCTCAGGCAAGCGACTTCTCGCAGGTCAGACAGATGTGATCGAGCTGTTACCGGACCGATGCTTGGGGGGGTTTCTCGCGAAGCGGAACGCGGCTACGTTTCCACCGAGGGAGCGAGCGCACACGGCTCGCCTCCGTGGAAGGAGCTGCACTCATGAGCGATACCACCACGAGTGGCGATCGTTTGGTGACTGCGGATGAGGCTAAGGACGGCGAAGACGTCCTCGCCGTGGCCGTCAACGCTCCAGACATCGCCGTACCGGTAGGCCTGCCGGCCGCTGCGATCATCGGTCGCTCGCCTGGCCAGCTCGCCTTCATGCGCCTGCGCCGCGACCGCTCGGTGATGCCGAGCGTGGCCGTCCTGCTCTTCTTCTTCGTGCTCGCCTTCGCGGCGCCGCTCATCGAGAAGCTCTACGGGCAGAGCCCGACGAACACCAACCCGCGGCTGATCTCGCTGCACGGCGCGCTGCCGCTTGGTGTCAACGGTGGCATGAGCAGCGAGCACTGGCTTGGCATCACACCCAACCTCGGCCGCGACATCATGATGCAGGTGATCTACGGACTCCGCACGTCGCTGATGATCGCGTTTGCCGCGGCCATCCTGACCACGATGCTCGGTGTGCTGATCGGCATCGTGGCCGGATACGCGACCGGCTTGCTCGCTGCCGTGATCAATTGGTTTACCGATTTCGTACTCGCGTTCCCGTTCCTGGTGTTCTCCCTCGCCGCCATCCCGGTGATTGTCAACCGCGTCTATGGCGACAATCCGCGGGAGAACCCGCTCTTCCGGATCGTCATTCTGATCCTCGTGCTGGCCACGTTCGGCTGGCCGTACACCGCGCGCATCGTGCGCGGTCAGGTCCTGTCCCTGCGCGAGCGTGAGTTCGTTGAGGCAGCCAAGGCGGCCGGCGCCGGCACCGCGCATATGCTGTTCCGTCAGCTGCTGCCGAATCTGTGGGCGCCGATCCTCGTGGTCTTCTCGCTCAGTGTGCCGTCTCTCATTACGGCGGAGGCGGCGTTGTCGTTCCTGAACATCGGCGTGATCGAGCCGACACCAGACCTGGGCAGGATGATTTTCGACAGTCTCGGCTACGCCCAGTCGGATCCCTGGTTCACGTTGTTCCCGGGCGTCACCATCTTCTTGCTGGTGCTCGCGTTCAACTTGCTCGGCGATTCGATCCGGGACGCGTTGGATCCGAGGTCATCTCGCTGAGTCAGCGGTGACCACAAGAGAGAAGTAGCAAAAACGCACATCGCTCGACATGGCAAGGGCGTGTGTCGCCCTGGTCGAGCGTGGAGGGAGAGAAACTGTGCGACGCAAATTGGCAGTGCTGTCGATCGGCGCCCTAGCGGTGGCGATCGCGGCGTCCGGCTGCACGTCCAACAACAACACTGGCAACAACGCCAACGTGCAACAGCAGGCTGGTGTGGTGTCCTACGACCCCGCCGACTCGACCGGTCCGGCGAAGCCGATCTCCGGCGCGACTCGGGGTGGCACCGTGTCGGTGCTGCTGAACTCCGACTTCGACCACCTTGACCCGGCACGCAGCTATGTCAACGTCCAGCAGGTCGTCGGTACGTTGATCACGCGCAGCCTCGCCACGTACAAAGAGGTTCCGCAGGCCGACGGTTCGGTCAAGATGACCGTCGTCGGGGACCTGGCGACCAACCCAGGTATCGACGTCAACAAGGACTGCAAGACCTGGAAGTACACCCTCAAGGACAACATCAAGTTTGAGGATGGCAGCCCGGTCACCGCAGCCGATGTCGCCTACGGCGTGGCCCGTTCGTTCAGCCCTCAGCTGGCCGAGGGCCCGCACTATGTCCAGAACTGGCTCGCCGGCACCGGTGCGACCAGCGCGGACTACAACAAGACCTACAAGGGCCCCTATGACGGTGGCGCGGCGGTCCCGCCGGGCATCACCACGCCGGACACGAAGACCATCGTCTTCACGTTCCCGAACGCCAACTGTGACATGCCGTACGCCGCGGCCCTGCCGATGACGTCCCCGGTGCCGCAGGCCAAGGACACCAAGCTGGACTACGACCGGCACCCGATCTCGTCGGGTCCGTACATGATCTCCGAGTACATCAAGGACACGTCGCTGACCCTGGTCCGGAACCCGAACTGGGACCCGGCCACCGACGCCGCCCACAATGCGTACCCGGACACCATCAAGTTCGCCCTCAACGTCGACTCGCAGGCGATCAACCAGCGCCTCATCGCCGACTCCGGCGACGACCAGACGGCGCTGACCTGGGTGAACGTCAACCCTGAGGTGGCCGCGCAGGTGACCGGACCGGTGGCGCAGCGCGTTATCGACGGCGCCACGCAGTTCGCCGAGTACATCACCATCAACAACGACCGGGTGACGGACGTCAACATCCGTAAGGCCCTCAACACCGCGATCGACAAGGACGCCGTCCTCAAGGCCGTCGGCGGCGACCTGGCCGGTACCCCGCTGAACACGATCGAGTCGCCGACCACCGCTGGGTGGAAGGACTACAACGTGTTCGGTGTCGGCTCGACCGGTGACCCCAACAAGGCGAAGACCATGCTCAACGGGGCCACCCCCGACCTGGTGCTGTGCTACGCCAACAGCGCTCGCCGGCAGAACCAGGCCCTGGCGATTCAGGACAGCCTGCAGAAGGCCGGCTTCAAGATCACGCTGAAGGCGATCGACGCAGCCAGCTACTACACCATCCTCGGCAAGAAGGGCAACACCTGCGACCTGTACCGCAGTGGCTGGGGCTCGGACTGGCCGTCCGGTTCGACGATCATTGCACCGCTGCTCGATGGCCGGTCGATCCAGGCTGAGGGGAACCAGAACCTGGAGTACTTCAACGACGCCGGCGTCAACGCTGAGATCGACCGGATCTCCGCGCTCTCCGACGCCAGCAAGGCCGCCGATGACTGGGCCGCCCTCGACAAGAAGATCATGACTGACTTCGCGCCGATGATCCCGGTCGACAACGCCCGCAACTACACGCTGATCGGGTCGAAAATCGGAGGGGCGTTCATGTCCTCCGCCTACGGCGTGACCAGCCTGAACACCATCTTCGTCAAGTCCTGACGTAGATAGCTCTGGGGTGGCCGCTCACGGGCGGCCACCCCAGAAGCACAGGTACCAGCCGGTCCAATGATGTGAAGGTGTGCCATGATCCGCTTTCTGATCCAGCGCGCGCTACGTGCGGTACTCACTCTGTTCGCCATCAGCATCGTGACGTTCGCGCTGTTCTTCGTCGTGCCGTCAAATCCCGCGCTGGTGATGTGCGGCAAGAACTGTGATCCGAAACAGATCCATGACACGCTGGTCAATCTGGGCCTGGACCAGCCGAAGTTGGTCCAGTACACGAGCTTCGTCAAGGGCATCTTCGTCGGCCGCGACTACGGGTCCGGTGACTTCTTGCGGCACTGCCCGGCGCCGTGCCTGGGCTATTCGTACCGCAGCAACGAGGCGGTGACCGAGATCATTGGCCGCACCCTGCCGGTGACGGTGAGCATCGTTACCGGCGCCGCGATTCTGTGGATCTTGTTCGGGGTGAGCCTGGGGATGATCTCCGCGCTGAGACGCGGGACCGTCTTCGACAAGGTGTCGATCGGCGTCGCTTTGACCGGAGCGTCGCTGCAGGTCTACTTCTTCGGCCTGCTGCTTCTCATGATTTTTGTGTACACGTTCAAGTTGATGCCCTATCCGCAGTATGTCTCGCTCTGGGTTGATCCGCTGGGGTGGCTCAAAGCGATGATCTTGCCCTGGGTGACCCTCGGCTTCCTCAACGCGGCCCTCTACGCCCGGCTCTCCCGGGCCCAGATGATCGAGACGCTCTCGGAGGACTTCGTGCGCACCGCCCGGGCCAAGGGCGTGCCGAAGCGAACTGTCTACCTGCGCCATGCGCTGCGCGCCGCGATCAACCCCATCGTCACCGTCGCCGGCCTCGACATCGGCCTTGCCCTGGGCGGCACCGTGATCACTGAGCGGGTGTTCAGCCTCAACGGCCTCGGCAAGACCGCGGTCGACGCGGTGGCAGTCCTGAACCTCCCGGTCGTCCTGGCGACCGTGCTCCTGGCCGCGACGTTCATCGTGGTCGCCAATATCATCGTGGACGGGCTCTACGCGGCCATCGATCCGCGGGTCCGGCTCGGCGCTTAGCCGCCGCGGCAGCAGAGAGGGAATCGGCAACAGTGTCTGCTCCAGCGGCATCGGCGCGGCCGGCCTACAGCGGCCCGTACCTGCAGGTCAAGGATCTTCGGGTGCAGTTCTCCACGGAGGACGGCATCGTGCGCGCGGTCGACGGCGTGACGTTCAACGTCGACCGGGGGCAAACCCTGGGCATCGTGGGTGAGTCCGGTTCGGGCAAGAGTGTCACCAGCATGGCCATCCTCGGCCTGCACAACCCGAAGCGGACCCGGCTCTCCGGCGAGGTCCTCGTCGAGGGCCGCAACATCGTCGGCATGGACGACGAGGAGATCCGAAAGCTTCGCGGGTACGACATGGCGATGATCTTCCAGGATCCGCTCTCGGCGCTGCATCCGTTCTACACGATCGGCCGCCAGATCATCGAGGCGTACCAGATCCACCACCCCGGCGCGAGCAAGTCCGAAGGGCGCCGCCGGGCGATCGACATGCTCGACCGGGTGGGCATCCCGCAGGCCGCCAAGCGGGTCGACCAGTACCCGCACGAGTTCTCCGGCGGCATGCGCCAGCGCGCGATGATCGCGATGTCGCTCGTCAACGACCCGGCCCTGCTCATCGCGGACGAGCCGACGACGGCGCTGGACGTGACCGTACAGGCGCAGATCCTGGATCTCGTCGCCAGCCTGCAGGAGGAGTTCAACTCCGCGATCATCATCATCACCCACGACCTCGGCGTGATCAGCCAGGTCGCCGACGACATCCTGGTGATGTATGCGGGCCGGGTCGCCGAGTACGGGACGAAGGAGCAGGTCCTGCGCGGGCCGCAGCATCCGTACTCCTGGGGTCTGCTGGCCAGCGTGCCATCACTGCACGGTGACGCCGACGCGGACCTGCTCCCGATCAAGGGAAACCCACCCAGCCTCATCAACGTCCCATCGGGCTGTGCCTTCCATCCGCGCTGCCGGTACGCGATGCTCAACGGTGGACCCTGCGATATCGAGGTCCCACAACTACTGCCGCTCATGGCCGTTGACGAGCCAGGCCACCTGGTCGCTTGCCATCTGCCCGAGCGACAGCGCAAGGCCGTGTACGAGCAGGACATCGCGTCGGTCGGGGTCGCTCTGTGACCCGCTGGCAGGAAAGGGCAGACCGGTGACGGAACTGGTGACGCCGCAGCGTCAGAGCACCCCCTCGCGCACCACCGGGCAACCGTTGCTGCAGGTGGAGGGGCTGACGAAGTACTTCCCCGTGCGCGGCACCGGCTTGCTCGGCGAGAAACAGGTCGTGCGTGCGGTGGACGGTATCGACTTCACCCTGGGTGCGGGCGAGACGCTCGGCGTGGTCGGTGAGTCGGGCTGCGGGAAGACGACCATGGGGCGGATGCTCGTGCGGCTGCTCGATCCGACCCATGGCAAGATCATTTTCGACGGTCGCGACATCACCCACCTGAGCCGCAGCGCGATGCGGCCGCTGCGGCAGGACATGCAGATCATCTTCCAGGACCCCTACTCGTCGCTGAACCCACGGCACACCGTTGGCGACATCGTCGCCATGCCGATGAATGTCGGGCACATCAAGCCGCCGGGCGGCACCAAGAAGCGGGTGCGGGAGCTGCTGGAGCTGGTCGGGCTCAACCCCGAGCACTACAACCGCTACCCGCATGAGTTCTCGGGTGGCCAGCGCCAGCGCATCGGCGTCGCCCGGGCGCTCGCCCTGCACCCGAAGATGATCGTGGCGGACGAGCCGGTCTCGGCGCTGGACGTCTCGATCCAGGCGCAGGTCATCAACCTGCTGCGAGATCTGCAGCGGGAGTTCAATCTGGCCTTCGTCTTCATCGCGCACGACCTGGCGGTGGTCCGGCACTTCTGCGAGCGGATCGCCGTCATGTACCTGGGCAAGGTGGTCGAGATCGGCACCCGGGCCGAGATCTACGACCGGCCGGCCCACCCGTACACCCGGGCCCTGCTCTCCGCCGTGCCCGACGTGACCAAGCTCGGCCGGTCGACCACCCGGATCCGGCTCGAAGGTGACGTACCCAGCCCGATCAACCCGCCGTCGGGCTGCCGCTTCCGTACCCGGTGCTGGAAGGCGCAGGACATCTGCGCCCAGCAGGAGCCACCGTTGACGTTGAAGGCCAACGGGTCGCACGCCGCCTGCCATTTCCCGGAGGCCGCGCCGCTCGTCTGATCCCGAGCCGTTCATCGGCCGCTACCGGTCGGTGTTAGGCCGGGGCGGGCTCGGGAAAGAGGTTTCGTCGCAGGAACTCGAGCTCGAGGCGCAGCAGGCGCTGGGCCAGGCCCCCGGCGGCCATGTGGGTGGCTCCGGCCAACGGGATCATGGCGTGTGGGCGGCCGGCGCGCAGCAGCGCGGCGGACAGGCGCATGGTGTGGGCGCTGACCACGTTGTCGTCGACCATGCCGTGGATCAGCAACAGTTCAGCGACCGGTTCGCCGCGGCGCACCGGCTCCCCGGCCGCCTCGATGATCGAGTTGTGCACGTACACCTCGCTGGCCTCGGCGGGAAGGCCGAGATAGCGCTCGGTGTACGCGGTGTCGTAGAGGCTCCAGTCGGTGACCGGAGCGCCGGCGATGCCGCACCGGAAGAGATCCGGGTGGCGCAGCACCGCGAGGCCGGCGAGCCAGCCGCCGAAGGACCAGCCACGTACGCCGACCCGCGCCAGATCCAGGTCCGGATGCTTGTCCGCCAGCGCGGCCAGCGCGTCCACCTGGTCGGCCAGGATGGTGTCGGCCAGCCGCCGGTGGATCACCTTCTCGAACGCCGGTGAGACCCCGGGGGTGCCGCGGTTGTCGATCACGACCACCGCGAAGCCGGCGTCGGCCCACCATTGCCGCTCCTGCCAGCGCGACCGGGCGGCGATCACCTCCTGGTGACCGGGGCCGCCGTAGATGTCGAGCAGCACCGGTAGCCGCCGCCCGGCAACGTGGCCGCGGGGGTAGAGGACCCCGGTCGGCAGGCGGCGGTCGGTAACCCGTTGCAGCAGCGGGCGCGGCGCGTACGGCGGCGCGGCGGCGTAGGACGTCAGCGAACCGACCTGCGTCCCTCCTGAGTGGATAGTCCAGTGAGTACCATCGTGGTCCAGCGAGGCCGCGCCGACGGCCACGGTCAGGCCGCCGGCGTGGCCGACATGCCAGCCGGGCGCAGCGGTCAGCCGGCTCACCTCGGTGCCCGCAATGGCGTGCGTGTTCACCTGGTAGAGGTGGCGCTCACTGGGCTCGCCCTCGCTCGCCTCGATCAGCAGGTCGGTGCCGACCAGCCCGCAGACGGCGCGCAGGTAGAGCGACGCCGGGGTCAGCAGGGCGCCGTCGGCGAACAGGCACCGGGCGTCGTAGCCGTCGTGGGCGAGGTCACCGCCGATGAGCACCCGCCCGTCGGTCAGGTAGGTCGGCGCGCCGGCGACCGGCTCCACCCATCGCGGGTCGGCCAGCTCGGCGTGGACCTGGGTCTCGCCGGTGCGCGGGTCGACCGCCAGCACCAGGCCGTGCTGCTGCAGCCGGCGCAGCACTGTGATCAGAGGGCCGCCGACATCGGTCCAGGAGACCGAGACCAGGTACGGGTAGGTCTCCCGGTCCCAGTGCACGTCGACCCAGCCGCCGTCGAGGTCCAGCAGGTGCAGGGAGACCTCCGCGTTCGGCGTACCCGCGGCCGGGTAGGCGATCTCGCGGGCCGGGGCCGCCGGCTCAGCCGGATCGTGCAGGTGCCATCGCTGGACCCGGGCCTCGTCCACCCGGGCCGCCAGCACCGACTCACCGTCGGGGGACCACCAGTACCCGCGGAAGCGGCCGAACTCCTCGGCCGCGATGAAGTCGGCGAGTCCCCAGGTGACCCCCGCGGTCTCGCCCTCGCCGGCCAGCACGGCGTCCCGTCCGCTGGTGAGGTCGAGCGCGTGCAGCGTGCCGCCGCTCACGTACGCCACCCGCCGGCCGGTCGGGTCGGGTCGCGGATCGACGACCGGACCTCCGGTCGGGTACACGGTGGGCGCGGCGGCGTCGGCGATCGGGGCGACCACCAGGGAGCCGCCGAGGGTGAAGGCGGCCAGCCGGACCAGCGGGTCGGTCGCGTAGGCGCCGATCCCGTTGGCATTCAGGCGCATGCGCTCCCGCAGCGCCTGTTCGGCCGGGGGCAGAGCATCGCCGGTGCCGTTTCCGCCCGGCCCGGCACTGAGCTGCTCGGCGATGGTGGCAGGGTCGCAGATCAGCCGCTCGGTGCCGGTGGCGACGTCGAAGGACCACAGTCGATCGACGGTGTCCTCGGGCCCGGCCGAGCGCAGGAAACAGACCCGCTGGCCGTCGATCCCGATGCTCAGCGCGCGCGGTGCTCCGGCGGTGAAACCCCGGGTACGGGCGGCCAGCTCCGGATAATCCACCAGGAGATCGTCCCACGGCGCCCCGCGTAGAGTGGGCCAGGTGAGCACCCCAGCCGGGCCGGCCCAGCGCCGGATGCTGTTCGTGCACGCCCATCCGGACGACGAGACGATCTCGACCGGGGCGACCATGGCTCGCTACGCCGCCGAGGGCGCGCAGGTCACGCTCGTCACCTGCACGCTCGGCGAGGAGGGCGAGATCCACCTGCCCGAGCTCGCCGGACTCGCCGCCACCGAGGCCGATCAGCTCGGCGGCTACCGGTTGATCGAGCTTGCTCGGGCCTGTGCCGCGTTGGGGGTGACCGATCACCGGTTCCTCGGCGGCGCCGGGCGGTTCCGGGATTCGGGGATGATGGGGCTGCCGACCAACGATCACCAGCGGGCGTTCTGGCAAGCCGACCTCGACGCCGCCGCCGGACTGCTGCTGGACGTGATGCGCGAGACCCGCCCGCAGGTGGTGGTGACCTACGACGAGAACGGCGGATACGGCCACCCGGACCACATCCAGGCCCACCGGGTGAGCATGCGCGCGGTCGAACTGGCGGCGGCGGAGGGAATCGGGCCGGCGAAGGTCTACTGCCCGGCCATCCCGCTCAGCGTGCTGGCCCGCGGCATGCAGGAGTTCGCCGGCAGCGCCAACAACCCGTTCGGCGATGCCCAGCGGGCCGAGGACCTGCCCTTCGGGGTGCCCGATGAGAAGATCGCCGCGCGCATCGACGCCCGCACGTACAAGGCGGCGAAGATGGCCGCGGTGCGGGCGCATGCGACCCAGATCCCGCCCACCTCCTGGCTGTTCACCCTGGCCTCGAGCTTCGGCGGCGACGCCCTCGGGGTGGAGCACTACACGCTGGCCGCGGGCGAGCAGAGCCCAGCCGGTGCCGGCGCCTGGGAGGACGACCTCTTCGCCGGGGTCGTGGCCGAGCTGTCCGCGCACCGGTGACCTCGCCCCGCTCGGCGCTGCCGTTGGCGGAGTCCGGCCTACGGATCGCCGGCACCGCGGTCGCCGTCGTCGCGTCGGCGCTGGTCGCCGTGTACGGCGCCTTCCTCACCCCATACCGGGTCGGGGCCACGCTCGTCCCGATCTCATTGGTGATCGGGATCGCCGGGAACGTGGCGGTGATCTGGTTCGGCTACACGGTGACCCGCAGCCGCGCGCTGGCCCTCGCGCCCGCCGCGGTGTGGGTGATCCTGTCGTTCGTGGCTTCCAGTCGCACCCGCGAGGGCGACCTGGTCCTGATCAGCACCGACTGGGTGGCCACGGCGTACCTGCTCACTGGCGCCGCGACGATCGGGGTGTGCGCATACCGCCTGACCACCCCGCGACGGTCGAACTCACCGGAAGTTGCCAGGCGCCGCAGTCGCATCGAGGGGTGACGACCCGCTCAGCGGTGTTCTACCATCGCCAACCAGTGAACGGAGGTGACACGTGCTTCGACGCTGGCTGCCGGTGGGACTGGTGGCGCTGGGGATCTTCCTGGTGAATGTGATCGCCCGGTTCGCGACGTGGAAGGGGCACATCGTCGAGGAGTCCGAACAGATGACGATCGGCTTCATCGGCGTCGGCCTGGTCGCCGTGCTCCTCATCGGGGTCGCCGCGTGGTGGGCGGTGCGGTATCCGTTCATCCGTCTCGTCGGCGATGTCGGTGCCGCCGTCGTCGCCGGTGCCCTGCTCGCGGTGCTCGTCGGACCGTTCTTCGGCGGTTCCAAGCCCTTCGTCGAGGGGCTCGGCTTCTTCATCGGCCAGCTGCTGCTCTTCCTCGCCATCGCGGCGGTCGGGGTGGTGCTCGGCTTCCTCGCCATGGTCGCCGTCGGCAAGGACTGGAAGAGCCGGGGCCTGCGCCGCTTCGAGCAGACCTACAAGCGCCGGCCGAACCGCACGGTGCGCGGCTGAGCAACGCCGCAGCGCACCGTGCGCTGGTGAGCCACGCCACAGCGCACCGTGCGCTGGTGAGCCACCCTGGGTTGCGTGTTCGGTGAGCCACACCGGGTGGGGCCCTTGTGTGCGCGCCGGCCAGGGGATATTAGGCTTGAGCCTCGCCAGGACCGATCGTGACCCTGGGGTACCGGAGAGGTCATTCGGAGAGGACAACCGGTGACATACATCATCGCCGAGCCGTGCGTCGATCTGCTCGACAAGGCGTGCATCGAGGAATGCCCGGTCGACTGCATCTACGAGGGCAACCGGATGCTGTACATCCACCCCGACGAGTGCGTGGACTGCGGGGCGTGCGAGCCGGTGTGCCCGGTGGAGGCGATCTTCTACGAGGACGATGTACCAGAGCAGTGGCGTGACTACACCAACGCGAACTACGAGTTCTTCGAGGACCTGGGCTCGCCGGGAGGCGCTTCCAAGACTGGCAAGATCAATAAGGATGCCACCTTCGTGGCCGCGCAGCCGCCGCGGGAGACGGAACACTGACCTCCCCGCAGGTCTCGACGCCTCCCCGGCCGCGCCGCTTCGCGGAGCTGCCCGACTTCCCGTGGGACGTGCTGGCCCCGGCGAAGCAGCGGGCGCAGAGCCACCCTGACGGCATCGTCGACCTTTCCATGGGCACCCCGGTCGACCCGGTGCCCGCGGTTGTCCGGCAGGCGCTGGACGCGGCCTCCAACGCCCCCGGCTATCCGCTCACGGCCGGCTCGGCGGCGCTGCGGGCGGGCCTGGTGCAGTACCTGGCCCGGCGGTGCGGGGTGGCGGTAGGTCCGGACGCGGTGCTGCCGACCATCGGTTCCAAGGAGCTGGTCGCCTGGTTGCCCAGCCTGCTCGGCCTGGGCCCGGGCGACACCGTGGTGATTCCGTCGGTGTGCTATCCGACGTACGAGGTGGGGGCACGGCTGGCCGGCGCCCGGGTCGTCCGGTCGGACTCGCTGCTCGCGCTCGGCCCGCAGCCGCGGGTCGGACTGGTCTGGGTCAACTCTCCCGGCAACCCGGACGGCCGGGTGCTGCCGGCGGCGCACCTGCGCAAGACCATCGACTGGGCGCGCGAGCGCGGCGCGGTGGTGGCCAGCGACGAGTGCTATCTCGAGCTCGGCTGGGAGGAGCAGCCGGTGTCCGCCCTCGCCGTCTGCGACGGCGATCTCGACGGCGTGCTCGCGGTGCACTCGCTCTCCAAGCGGTCCAACCTGGCCGGCTACCGGGCCGGGTTCGTCGCCGGCGACCCGGCACTGGTCGCAGAGCTGTTCCGGGTGCGCAAGCATGCCGGCATGATCGTGCCGGAGCCGGTGCAGGCGGCCATGGTGGCCGCGCTCGCCGACGACGCCCACGTCGCCGTCCAGCGGGCCCGCTACCAGGCCCGCCGGGCGTCGCTTCAGGCGGCGCTGACCGGCGCCGGCTTCCGCATCGACCAGTCCGGGGCCGGCCTGTACCTGTGGGCCACCCGCGGGGAGGAGTGCTGGTCCACGGTGGACTGGCTGGCCGAGCGCGGCATCCTGGTCTCGCCGGGAGTCTTCTACGGGCCCGCTGGCGAGCGGCACGTCCGGGTCGCGCTGACCGCGGCCGACGACCGGGTCGCGGCGGCGGTGGCCCGGCTGGACCCGTGACTGGACAGGGACATAACAGCGGTGACCCCTTCCGTGCCATGGTCAGCCGGCGTCGCCCACTCGCGACCCACCGACACGCGGGCGTCACCGACAACCGGACGGGCGGGTATGGCAGTCCCGACGCAGCGGCTCCCCGCCGGGACCGGGCCGGCGCGGCGGCCCGGGCTGCGCCGGCTCACCGTTGCGGCCGCGGTGTTGGCGTGCCTGGCCGGGCTCTTCGCCGGCTACCTGGCCATGTCCCGCACCCAGCCCACCAACGCCGACGGTGCCAGCCAGGCCCTGCAAGCCTGGGACCTGCTGCACGGCAACGTCGCCCTGGCCGGCTGGACCGCGTCGGACGTGCCCTTCTACACCAACGAGGTGCCGCTGCTGGCGGTCATCGAGGCGGTCCACGGCCTCGACGGCGACGTGGTGCACATCGGCGCGGCCGTGCTCTACACCCTGCTGGTGTTCGGGGTGGCCGTCCTGGCCCGTGGGCGGGCGGGCGGCCGCGAGGCGGTGGCCCGGGTGGCGGTGGCGGTGGCCCCGCTGCTGGTCCCGATGGCGGGCATCGGAGTCTCGGTGCTCCTGCTCTCGCCCGACCACACCGGCACGGGGGTGCCGCTGCTGGCCACGCTGATCCTCATCGACCGGGCCGTGACCGCTCCCGGCGGGCAGCCGCGGGCCGGGCCGCGATGGCTGCCGTACGCGGTCGGGTCCGTGCTCACCGTCGCTGCGATCTCGGATCCGCTGGCCGCGTACGTCGGCGCCCTGCCGGTCCTGGTCGTCTGTGGGACCCGGTTGTGGCGGGCCGGCCGGCGCCGCCCGGCGCAGTGGCGCGGCCCGGACGCGCAGCTCGCGGTGGCCGCGGTCGCGTCGGTGGTGGCGTCCCGCGGGTTCCTGTTCTGCCTGCAGGCGCTCGGCGGTCTACGGGTACACGAGGCGGGGGCCGGGCTGGCCGCGCCGGCTCGGCTGCTGCACAACCTGTGGGTTGCGGTGGTCGGGCTCTCGGCGGACTTCGGTGCCTACCCCCCCGACCGCCACGGCGCGCTGGACGGCGTGGTCGGCGTGATCCGGTTGGCCGGGCTCGTGGCCACGCTGGCGGTGGTGGCCCTGGTCCTGCTCCGGTGGCTGCGGGGCCGGTCACCGGCGGGCGGCGGTCTGGTCGACGAGCTGCTGGCGGTCGGCGTCCTGATCAACCTTGGCGCGTTCCTGGCCTCGACCATCCCGTACGACGTGACCAGTGCCCGCCAGGTCACGCCGGTACTGTTCCTGGGCGGGGCGCTGCTCGGGCGCGTGCTGGGCGTCCGGGTGGCCCGAGCCCGGTGGCTGCCGGCCGCGGTCGCCGCGATCGTGCTCGTCGCCGCCGGTGAGTTCGCGGTACGGGGAACGAGGCCGGCCGTACCGGACGACGGCCACCGGGTGGCCCGATTCCTCGAGGAGCACCGGCTGACCTACGGGCTCGGGGGGTTCTGGACCGCCAACAACATCACCCTGCAGACCGGGAGGCGGGTTCAGGTGGTGCCGGTCGCCGGGGCCGACCGGGTCTACGGCTACCAATGGCTGTCCCGGCGCGACTGGTACGACCCGGCGCGCCACGATGCTCGGTTCGTGCTGCTGCAGGTCGGCTCGCCGGAGTACGGCGCGGAGGCGGCCAGCCTGGCCCAGTTCGGCCCGCCGGTGGCGCGCTACCAGGTCGACCGGGTCGCGGTGCTCGTCTACGACCACAATCTGCTCGCGGGGCTGCCGGCGCTGTGCTGGCCCGGGACGGCGCCAAGCATGGCCGAATGCCCGTGACGGACATCGGTGCCGTGGACGTTCGGGGCCGTGGACGTTCGGTGCCGTGGCGGGCGGGTGTGCCGGCCCGCCACGGCGAAACGGGCGGCGCTCAGCCCACGGCCGGGGCGAATTCGCCCGCGCTCACACCGGCGACGAAGGCGGCCCACTCCTGCTGATTGAAGACCAACGCTGGCCCCGCAGGGTCCTTGGAGTCGCGGACCGCAACGAGCCCGTCCACGAAGGCGACCTCAACGCATTGGCCGTTGTTGGCCGATTTGCTGCTCTTGAACCAGTTAGCTGCGGTCAGGTCCGGGTTCAATGGTTGCTCCCATCGAGTTCTGCGAAGTGACGAGCGGCACTCGAGATCATCGCCAGGGAGTCCGGGCGGTTGAGCGCGACTGCCGTCATGTGACGGAAGGTCACATTACACCCGTGCAGTTCCTCAGACCGTTCCATATAGAGATTGCCGGCGTTGCTTTCTACGTAAGCGACTGGCGAGTGCATTCGTTCGTCGAACTCGAAAATCGTCAGACCTCCACGCACACCGGGATAGCTACCGTGCGTGAACGGCACGACCTGAAGCGTGATCCTTTTCGCGAGCACCTCCAGTTTCCGCAGTTGTGCCGCCATCACGGCCGGGCCGCCGACTTCCCGACGGATCGCCGCCTCGTCGAGGATGACCCAGGTCGCCGGCGGGTCGGAGTCGAGGACCCGCTGCTGGCGCTCGATGCGTAGTTTGACCTGTTTCTCGATCTGCTCCTGAGTCAGCCCGGGATCGCAGGTCTCGGCGATGGCCCGGGCGTACTCCTCGGTCTGCAGCAGGCCGGTGACCATGAGTGGCTCGAAGATGTGGATCGAAATGGCCGCGCTCTCCAGACCCAGGAAGATCGCGAACGGCGTTGGTACCTGGCCGAACGTGGACCACCAGCCCCGTTGCTTGCCCAGGCCCTGCAGCTGGAGCAGCTCGTCGCGCACCGGCGTGTCGGTCACGCCGTAGAAGTCGAGCATCATGATGAGCTCAGCCCGCACGATGCCAACGCCGCCGGCCTCGATCTTTTGGATCTTGCTCAGCGAGCAGCCCAGGTGTCTGGCGACTTCTGCCTGCGTGACGCCCGCGTGCTCGCGCATGTGAATGAGCTGCTCGCCAAGCTGCCAGCGGGGGATCGTCGGTCCGATCGGCTTGGTCACCGCTCTCCTTCGTCCGGCGTTCAGTGTTCATGCTGGTTATGGCCTTGGCAAGCCACACAGTCACGTTAGGATCACCTTGCGTCGTCCGCAGAAATCTTACGCCGTAAGATTGACGGCACCAGCCCGGACTGCGACGCTGGACGAAAGGTGAATGTGTGGATCGCCGCTCACCCGGGACAGGAGGTCCGACCATGCCGGACGGTGACTCCAACGGGGATATGTGGGCCACCTCTGCACGGATCCGGCGCGATCTCGCGGTCCCGCTCGCATCACTCGCCTCGATGGATGACATCGAGCATGCCCGGGGGATCCTCGCCGTCCACCAGCCGCGAGCGGTTGTCCGCCGGATCTGCTCCGGCTGCGGCGACCCGTGGCCCTGCGTCGACACCCTCTACGGCTGGGCGGTCACGGGCACGGCGCCCGACGCGCCATTCGGGGGATGAGACATGTCAGCGCTTGACTCCAACGCCGCCAGCAACTTCGTCGACTATGCCCGTCGCCAGCACCAGCTCGGCGCCGAGCTGATCCGGCGCCATACCCGCGAGGAGACCGGCTGCTGCCGCGACTGCGGCCGGGTCTTCCCCTGCGAGGAGCATGAGCAGGCTCTGAAGATGAAGGAGCACTACGAGCCCTGGCTCGCCAACCCGCCCGCCGGGTTGGCCTGACCGATTAGCTGCCCCCGTTCGCCAGCCGTGGCGTTCTCAGTTCGCGTGCCGCTCAATTCGCGTGCAGGGTGGCGTTGAGTGTGATGGCGGCGCCGGTGCGGGGCCGCACCTCGAGCGCCCCGCTCTGCGAGTTTCTCCAGTAAACCAACCCGGGCACCCCCGAGAGTTCCCGCGCCTTGACCACGCGACCGTCCGGTAGCGCGACCTTCGACCCGGCGGTGATGTAGCACCCGGCCTCCACGACGCTGTCGTCGCCGAGTGAGATCCCGACGCCGCCGTTCGCCCCGATCAGACAGCGCTCGCCGATCCGGACGACCTCGGTACCGCCGCCGGAGAGGGTGCCCATGATGGACGCGCCGCCGCCGATGTCGCTGCCATCGCCGACCACCACCCCGGCCACGATCCGACCCTCCACCATCGACGTTCCCAGCGTGCCGGCGTTGAAGTTGACGAAACCCTCGTGCATCACCGTCGTGCCGGGCGCCAGGTGGGCCCCGAGCCGTACCCGGCCGGCGTCGGCGATGCGGACCCCGCTGGGCACCACGTAGTCGGTCATCCGGGGGAACTTGTCGACGCCCCAGACCGCGAGCACCCGCCCGGCGCCGCGCTCGATCAGGCGCAGCTCGTCCACCCGCTCGGGGGGACAGGGCCCGGCCGAGGTCCAGGCCACATTGACCAGATGCCCGAAGACGTCGGCCAGGTTCGCGTCGTGCGGCTTGATCAGGCGGTGGGAGAGCAGGTGCAGGCGCAGCCAGACGTCCGGTGTGCCGGCCGGAGGGTGGGTCAACGAGTCGATCACGACCAGGACGGCCACGCTGGTCAACCCGGGCAGCGGCCGGGGGCCGAGGGCGCCGGGAGCCACACCGAGCTGAGCCGCGCCCAGCGCAGGCGGCAACGGCTCACCGCGGGGCAGCTCGGCGAGCTCGACCGGGGCGGCCCCGAGCGCCAGGGTGGCGGCCGGGAACCACACGTCGAGCAGCTGGCCCTGTTCGGTCACGGTGGCCAGGCCGAGACCCCAGGCGGCGTCCGCGATCGTCACGGCTGGTGACGCTATCAGGCGGCCCCGCCCGCTGGCATTACGCTGCGTTCATGGCTGTCCCAACCGCCCTGACCCCGGCGGAGCTCGCCGACCCGGTGGCGTTGACCCGGGCGTTGGTCGATGTCGAGTCGGTCTCCGGTAACGAGAAGGCGATCACCGACCTGGTCGAGGCGGCCCTCGCCACCGCCAGCCACCTGACCGTCGACCGGGTCGGGCAGGTGGTGCGGGCGAGCACGGGCTCGGGCCGAGGCAGCCGGGTCATCCTCGCCGGCCACCTCGACACGGTGCCGGTGCACGGCAACCTGCCAGCCCGGATCTCCGGTGATCTGATGTGGGGATGCGGAACGGCCGACATGAAGTCGGGCGCCGCGCTCGCCCTGCATCTCGCCCTGACCGTGGCCGAGCCGGGCTTCGACGTCAGCTACCTGTTCTACGACTGCGAGGAGGTCGAGGCCGAGCGCAACGGTCTCGCCAAGATTGCCCAGAGCCACCCCGAGTGGTTGGCGGCCGACTTCGCGGTGCTGCTGGAGCCCACCTACGGTCAGGTCGAGGCCGGGTGCCAGGGCACCATGCGGGCGCTGGTCACGGTTACCGGCACCCGGGCGCACGCCGCTCGCTCGTGGCACGGTGTCAACGCGATCCACCGCGCCGGCGAGGTGCTGGGCCGGCTCTCCGAGTACCCGGCCCGGCGGATCACCATCGACGGCTGCGACTACCGCGAGGGCCTGAACGCGGTCGGGATCCGCGGCGGCGTCGCCGGCAACGTCATCCCCGACCGGTGTGAGATCGAGGTCAACTACCGGTTCGCCCCCGATCGGAGCGAGGCAGAGGCGGCGGCCCACCTGGCCGAGGTGTTCGCCGGGTACGAGATGGCGGTGGCCGATTCGGCCGCCGGCGCCATGCCGAACCTGACCGCCGCGCCGGCGCGGGAGTTCCTGGCCGCCGTCGGCCAGCCACCGGTGGGCAAGCTGGGGTGGACCGACGTGGCCCGGTTCGCCGCCCGCGGCGTACCCGCGTTGAACTTCGGGCCGGGTGACCCGAACCTGGCCCACCGGCAGGACGAGCACGTGGAGATCTCCAAGATCGTGGAGGGCGCCCAGGTGCTGCGCCGCTGGCTCGCCGGTCCCTGACCGGGCGGGTGCGGCCCTGCCGGCGCCCGACCCGGACCGCGCTGGCTACCGTGGGCACATGGTGCACACCAACCGCGATCCGTCCGAGCATCACCGGGGCGCGGTCACGCTGCGTGGCGGTGCCATCCCGCGAACCACCGCCGACCAGCATCTCCTCGACTCGCGGGCGCGGGCGGACTGGAAACAGAAGGATGCCTGGCGGGCGCTTCGCATCCTCTCCGAGTTCGTCGAGGGGTTCGACACGCTCGCCGAGCTGCCACCGGCGGTGAGCATCTTCGGCTCCTCGCGGGCCAAGCCGGACGGCCCGGAATGCCTGCTCGCCGAGCGGCTGGCGGCCAGCCTCGCCCGGGCCGGATTCGCCGTCATCACCGGGGGCGGGCCGGGCGTGATGGCGGCCGCGAACCGGGGCGCCCGGGACGCCGGCGGGCTATCCGTCGGTCTGGGCATCGAGCTGCCGTACGAGCAGGGCATGAACGAGTGGGTGGAGATCGGCATCGACTTCCGCTACTTCTTCGCGCGCAAGACCATGTTCGTGAAGTACGCCCAGGCGTTCTGCGTGCTGCCGGGCGGTTTCGGCACCATGGACGAGCTGTTCGAGGCGCTGACGCTGGTCCAGACGGGCAAGGTGACCCGGTTCCCGGTTGTCCTGCTCGGCACCGCGTACTGGGACGGCCTGCTGGCCTGGATGCGGGCGTCGATGGTGGCCGCGGGCTGGATCGCGCCCACCGACCTGGACCTGCTCTGGGTCACCGACGACGTGGAGGTCGCGGTCGAGCACATCCTTGCCGCCGGCGATATCCAGGTGAGCTCGGCCGCGCCGGCCCCGGTCGACGATTCGGCCGGCTGAATGGCGCGGGTCTGCGTCTTCTGCGCCTCCTCGCGCCGGATCGACCAGCGCTGGCTGGACCTCGGCCGTGATCTTGGTGAGGCGCTCGGGGCCCGCGGCCACGACGTGGTCTCGGGCGGCGGCCGCGTGGGCATGATGGGTACGGTCGCCGCCGGCGCCCGCAAGGCCGGCGCGCACACCGTCGGGGTCATCCCGCGGGAGCTCATCGATCAGGAGATCGCCGACGACGACGCCGACGAGCTGGTGGTCACCGCCGGGATGGCCACCCGGAAGACCGTGATGATGCAGCGCTCGGACGCCTTCGTCGTGCTCCCCGGTGGCCTGGGCACCCTGGATGAGCTCTTCGAGGTGTGGACGACCGCGACCCTGGGTCTGCACGCCAAACCGGTGGTGCTGCTCGACGTGGAGGGCTTCTACGCCGGCCTGCTGGAGTGGCTGGCTGGGCTGAGCGCCCGGGGCTTCGTGCGGGCGGAGGGGCTCGCCATGGTGCACGTCGTCAGATCTGTGGACGAAGCTCTCGACGTGGTCGAACGGTTCGGATAGCCTGCCGAGCGTGGCCGAGGCTGACCTACGGACGTTGCTCGAACGGCATGTCGAGTTGTTCAACGAGGCGGTCCGGACCGGCGACTACGGGCCCTACCTCGACACCTTCGCCGCCGATGCGGTGATGACCTTCGATGACAAGCCGGCCGGGCCGTTTCGGGGCTCGGCCGAGATCGCCGAGGCGTACCGGACCCAGCCCCCGACCGACACCATCGCCCTGATGGACATGCGGGAGATCGGCGCGGACGCGGTCGAGGCGGCCTTCGAGTGGGACGCCGGCGGCACCGGCCGGATGTACCTGCGCTGGTCGGACGAGACCGTGGTACAGCTCGGTCTCTCCTTCTCCGCCTAGGGGCCGGCCGCGTGCGCCCGGCGGGCGGCGCGGCGGCGAAAAACCGGGTGTCCGGTTAGCCTCGATCAGGACCGCGTGCCACGATCGCGTCATGGCAACGGTCCTGCTCGTGCTCGTCGTGGTGCTCGTGGTCGCCGCGCTCGTCTTCGGTGTGGTCACCCTGCTCACGGGGGAAGACCCGGGGCTGGCTCCGGCGGAGCCGGACGGCCGCGCGCTCCCGCTGCCGAACAACCGGTCGTTGACCGAGTCCGATCTCAAGGCGGTGCGCTTCGACCTCGCCGTCCGCGGGTATCGGATGGCTCAGGTTGACCGGGTGCTCCGGCGCACCGCGTACGACCTGGGCTACAAGGACGAGATGATCGCCGTGCTGGAGGCCGAGGTGATCGCGCTGCGCGAGGGCCGCGGCGAGGACGCGGAGCTGCTGCGCAAGGCCCGCGAGTCGGCCGCGAACCCGGCTCCGGTCGCCCCGGCGGCGCCGCCCACCCCGAACCCATGGCCGTCGGGATCCGCCCCGGTGCCCCTCGACATCGTCAGCAACGGCCGCGACGACGGCGGCGCGTTCGACCGGGAGGACGCCGGCGGCGCGTCAGCTGAGCCAGGTGTCGTGGACGAGGACGACGACGGCGGCGACGGCGATCCAAGCCGGTATACCGGTCCCGGTCGGCTGGCCCGGCGGTCCGCGGTGGAGTCGGTGGAGTTGCCCGACCGTGCGGCCGCCGATGCTCCGGCCGGCGCCGAAGAACCCGTGGAGGCCGACGCGGACGAGGCAGCGACCGCGGACGTCCAGCCTGGCGACGTCCAGGCTGACGGGGCCCGGTTCGCGAAGATCCAGACCACCGAGGTCTCGTTCGCCGAGCGGGCGGCCGGCTCGGCCGAGGACGTCGAGGTCCCAACCGGCGACGGCCAGACCGGCGACGTCCAGAGTGGTGACGCGCGAACCGGCGACGGCCAGGCCGACGACGTCCAGAGTGGTGACGCGCGAACCGAGGACGTCCAGCGCGGTGACGTCCAGACCGCCGACGTGGACGGGCGGTCGCGTGGATGACGCCGACCCCGCCCAGCCGGGCGCGGGTGAGGTGACCGCGACGCTGGTGCTGCGGGCGCCGCAGGAGCGGGTCTTCGCCGCGTTCCTCGAGTGGGAACGCCAGGGGGAGTGGATCCCGCTGACCCGGGTCCGGTTGATCTCGGGCGACGGCGGCGAAGGTAGCCGGATCGAGGCGGTGACCACGCTCGGACCCGCGATCCTGCGCGACGAGATGCGGGTGGACCGGGTCGATCCGCCGTACGAGGTGCGGGTGGTCCACTGTGGGCCGTTGCTGCGCGGCCCGGGGGTGATGCGCTGCACCTCACTGGCTGGCGAGCGTACCCAGATGGTCTGGCACGAATGGTTCCAACTGCCCGCCGGACTCGCCGGCGTGATGGCCTGGCCGCTGCTGTGGCCCGGCTCGAAGCTCAGCCTGAGCTACGCGCTGCGCCGGTTCGGCCGGCTGGTCGAGTCGGGTCGGTTGCCGTGACCGGCGACCTGGTGGTCGGGCTGGACGGCCGGGCCCGTTGCCGCTGGGGCGCGAGCGCCCCCGAATACCTGGTCTACCACGACACCGAGTGGGGCGTACCGGTGCGCACCGACGACGGGCTCTACGAGCGGATGACGCTGGAGGCCTTCCAGTCGGGGCTGTCGTGGCTGACCATCCTGCGCAAGCGGGCGGGCTTCCGGGCTGCCTTCGCCGGCTTCGACATCGACGCGGTGGCCGGCTTCGGTCCGCCCGATGTGGACCGGCTGCTCGCCGACTCCGCGATCGTGCGGAACCGGGCGAAGATCCTGGCCGCGATCGCCAACGCGCAGGCCGCCATGGCACTGCCCGAAGGGTTGGCCGCGTTGCTGTGGTCGTACGCACCGACCGGACGGCGCCGGCGCCCGACCTCCAACGCCTCAGTGCCGGCGAGCACGCCGGCCTCGACGGCGATGGCGAAGGAGCTCAAGCGGCTAGGCTTCCGGTTCGTCGGACCGACCACCGCCTACGCGCTGATGCAGGCGACCGGGATGGTTGACGACCACCTGGCCGGCTGCCACGTACGCCGGCGCGGTTAGCTCGGCGGACTCGACGCACCGGCCGTGGTGAGATGGGCCATGCGGTCCTTGCCGGAGTGGTTCGTCAGCGTGACTCTGCCGATCGAGGCGGCGAACCGTGCGGACGCCGTGCGGGAGTTCTGGTCCTACGTTGGCCGCCTGGGCCCGGAGGAGTTGCCCGCCTACGTGTGGCCGCGCGGCGATGAGCTGTCGATGCAGGCGTACCTGTTGGACCGGCAGACGAACCTGGATCCGGAGGAGGACGACGCCTAGCGGGTCAGGCGCCGGTGAAGCGCGGCGGCTGCTTGGCCACGAACGCCTCGGTCGCGTTGCGGTGGTCGGCGGTGGCGCCGGCGACCCGTTGGGCATCGCCCTCGGTGGCCAGCGCCTCCTCCAGGCCACCGGAGCTGCCGCCCAGCAGCTCCCGCTTGATCTGTCCATATGCGACGGTCGGCCCGGCGGCGAGCCGGCCGGCCAGTTCCTGGGCGGCGGCGAGCACCTCGTCGTCCGAGTCGACCAGTCGGGTCAGCAGGCCCAGCCGCAGCGCCTCGGCTGCCGGTACCGGCTCGGCCAGCATGAGCAGCTCGGTCGCCTTCGCGTACCCGACCAGTCGGGGCAGCGTCCAGGACGCTCCCGAGTCCGCCGCCAGACCGACGTTGGCGAACGCCAACAGGAACGTGGTCCGGGGGCCTCCGATACGGAAGTCGGCCAGGAACGCAAGCGACGCCCCGGCCCCGGCGGCGGCGCCGCGGACCGCGGCCACGACTGGCTTGGGCAGCCGCGCCAGCTGGAGAACCAGCGGGTTGTAGTGCTCCACGACCGTGCTCAGCGGCGGTGCGTCGGTGGCGAGCGAGGCCACGTGCTCCTTGAGGTCCTGGCCGACGCAGAAGGCCCGGCCGGCCCCGGCCAGCACCAACGCCCGGCACTGCGGGTCGGTGCTGGCCGCGTCGATCGCGTCCCGCAACGCCACCTTCAGGTCGGCGTCGAGCGAGTTGAGGGAGTCGGGCCGGTTCAAGGTCAGGGTGAGCACGCCGTCATGGCGCTCGACCAGGAGGGCATGGGTCACGGCAACGTCCTTTCAGGACCTCAGGAGAGGCAGCGATTTCATGACAGGCAGCGCCTTCATGACAGGCAGCGATCCACGAACCGGTCGGCGGCGGGGCGCAGCCGGGACTCGTGGCGGTCGAAGAAGGTGGCCGCGGCGTCGCCGGGCCACGGCTCCGGCAACAGCTCGGCCGGCAGCAGCGGATCCCGGAAGAGGAAGGCCCGCCAGGCATGGACCAACCGGAACCGGGCCGCGTACGCCGTCTCGTCGGCGGTGTTGCGGCCGGCGCGCATCGGCTCGCTCTGGTCGGCGACGAACTGCCGGTACGCCTCGGCCAGCGAGTCCAGGTCCCATGCGCGGCGGACCAGCGCAGCGGCGCCCTTCGACCCGGCTGTGTGCGTGGCCTCGAACCGCTCGTACGGGATGCCGGCGTCGTCGAGCAGGGCGTCGACCTCCTCCGCGGCTCTCGGGGCCACCCAGGTGGCGGTGTCGAGCCGGCCGTAGCCGAGGTAGGCCAGCGTCCGGGTGACCCGGGTCCAGCCGGGCCCGTGGGCCGGCCCGCCGAGGAGCAGGAGGTCGAAGTGGCCGGACCAGCCCGATCGGCTGGTCCGGTAGATGCGGGCCGCCGCCTCGTCCAGCCGGCGGACCGCCCGAACGGTGAGCTGGTATCCGGCCCCGCCGTGGGCCCGTACCGGGACGAGCCAGCCCTGGCGCACCATCCGTGAGATCGCGGTGCGGACCGCCGGCGCCGCGATCCCCAGCGGCGCCAGGAGGCGGACCAGGGCGGCCACCGGTGCCCGGCCACCCCGGGGCCGTAGGTGGTCGCCGTACAGGTCGAAAAGGGCCGAGCGCGCGTGCATGGAGCTGTCATTGTGACAGTGTGCAGTCACAAATGACAACATCTGTCACAACATGACCGGCCCGGTTTGGGACCAGGGGCGTCCATCAGGGAAAATCAACAACTGGCACGACACGGCGGCGGCGCACCTCCGCCGTCGTGCGCCGACGCCAGCACCCGTTGGCGGCGCGCGGCCTCGGTTCGGGCGTGCGGACCGCGCCGGGCGTCGTTATCGGGCTCGTCCCAGAAGACATACACCAGGCAAGGCATGCGAGGGGAGACGAAATGGCGGCGATGAAGCCGCGGACCGGCGACGGACCGCTGGAGGTCACCAAGGAGGGCCGCGGCATCGTCATGCGGGTGCCGCTGGAGGGTGGCGGCCGCCTGGTCGTGGAGATGACGCCGGATGAGGCGACCGCACTCGGTGAGGCGCTCAAGGCCGCCGTTGGCTGATGACAACCTGGGACAGATCGCCGCCCAGCAGCGTCGGCGGGCGGCGATCACGTGTGTGAAGGTGGCGAGCGATTGATCGAGTTCCGGGTCGGCGCCGCGCCCCGTGGCGCCCCGCTGGTGCTTGCACTGCGCGGCGGCGATGCACTCGCCGCGGTTGCGCCGGCCATCATCGACGACGCCGCGCTCGCGCAGGAGCTCGCCGCCTTCATCGCCGATGTTGATCACCGGGGTGCCGCCGGCGCCGTGCAGGTGCTGCCCCGACCGGGGCGCCGGCCGAACGCGGTCCTGCTGGTCGGGGTCGGCGGTGGCGCCACGGCCGACTGGCGAGCCGCCGGCGCGGCCCTGGTGCGCGCGGCGTCGACGCGGTGGCCGGCGGTGCATGTACGGCTGCCCGATGACGTCTCCGGCCCGGCCCTGCGCGCCTTCTTCGAGGCCGGAGTGCTCGCCTCCTACCGGTTCCGGTTGGTACCCGATACCCCGCCAACGGCTGTCTCGCTGCGCCGGATCACCGTCGACGGCGCCGCATCGGTGGTCACCGCCGCGCTGAATCAGGCCTCGGCGACCACCGACGCGGTCGCCCTGGCCCGGGATCTCACCAACGCCCCGAGCCGGCAGAAGTCGCCGAAATGGTTTGCCGACCGGGTCAGCGCGGCGGCCGCCCGTCGCCCGGGCGTCAGCGTCACCGTCCACGACAAGGCCGAACTCCAACGCAGCGGGTTCGGGGGGCTGCTGGCCGTCGGCGCCGGCTCGCCGCGTCCGCCGAACCTGTTCGAGCTGGCCTGGCGGCCCGCGCCCCGCCGGGGCCGGCGCCCGGTGCACGTCGTGCTGGTGGGCAAGGGGATCACCTTCGACTCCGGCGGCATCTCGTTGAAGCCGAAGGACGCCATGAAGCTGATGCGCAAGGACATGGGCGGTGCGGCGGCCGTCTGCGCCGCCGTGCTCGCGGTCGCGGACCTCGCCCTGCCGGTACGGGTGACCGCGCTCGCGCCGCTGGCGGAGAACCTCGTCAGCGGCACCGCCAGCCGCCCAGGCGATGTGATCAGGCACTTTGGCGGCCTCACCACGGAGATCCAGAACACCGACGCCGAGGGTCGGGTGGTGCTCGGCGACGCGCTGGCGTACGCGGTGCGGCGTCTGCGCCCGGATGTCCTGGTCGACCTGGCTACCCTCACCGGTGCTGCGCGGGTCGCCCTGGGTAAGCGCACCGCGGCCCTGTTCAGCCACGACGACGAGCTGGCCGGTGCCCTGGTGGCCGCGGGCGACGAGGTGGGCGAGCGGATGTGGCGGCTGCCGCTGACCGACGACTACGTCGGCCTGCTCGCCAGCGACGTCGCCGACCTGAACAACTCCCCCGGCCAGGCCGCTGGTGCCGGCGCCATCGCCGCCGCCCTCTATCTGCGGGAGTTCACCGGTGACCTGCGGGCCCATTGGGCGCACATCGACATGTCCGCGCCCTCGTGGGCCGAGAGCAACGACGGCCTGCTGGTCAAGGGCGCCACCGGCTGGGGTGTGCGGATGTTGATTCAGTGGTTGTCGTCGATGTGATTGCCGCTTGAGGAACGGCACTGCCCGATGTCGGGCGACCGGTTCCTAGCGTTTCACGGCGCAGAGCAGGCCGGCGCCGGCCGCGAGCAGGGCTGGTGTCCATTCAGGAGCGTCGCGTACCCGGGCCAGCAGGCGGGCCACGGTGGCGGCCCCATCGGGCTCGTCGGCAGCAGCGCCCGACGCGGCGATGGCCGGACCGGCGGCCGGGTCGCCGGCCAGAGCGTTGTTGACGATCAGCAGGCCCCCCGGGCGCAGCAGCCGGTGGGCGGCCTCGGTGTCCTGCGGGTACTCGGTCACGTCACCATCGACGAAGACGAGGTCATAGGCGCCGTCGGCCAGCCGGGGCAACACCTCCTGGGCGAGTCCGGCGATGAGGCGGGCCCGCCCCGGCGCGAAGCCCGCCGCGGCAAAGGATTGTCGGGCCATCGCCTGGTACTCAGGCTCGACGTCGATCGTGGTGAGCACCCCGTCGTCTCGCATGCCGCGCAGCAGCCAGACGCCGCTGACCCCGATCCCGGTGCCGATCTCGACCACGGTCTTGGCCCGGGCCGCCGCCGCCAGCAGGCGCAGCGTCGCCCCGGCGCCGGGCCCGACGGCGCCGACCCCGAGCTCGGCCGCCCAGCTCATGGCGTGCAGCAGCACCGGCTCGACTGGGGCATAGGTCTCAGCGAGGCCGTTGCGAGCGGTCGCGGGGTTGATGACGTCCTCCCTTGCGGCCCGGGTGGGGGATGCCCGGCCAGCCTATGCAACCGATGGCGGCCCTGGGCGGTGCCGGGTCGTGTCATCCTGGAGGACGAGGATTGGGAGGTGATCGGCGAGTGACTGGCGGTGCGTGGTCGCCGGGTCCGGCCCAGCCATGGTGGTCCGACGGCGCGAATGATCCGTGGCGCAACCCCGAATCCGAGACGGTCATCGTCAGCCGGGCACCGGCCGCCTCCCCGCCGCCGGAGCGACCCCCGGAGCCCAGCGCCGGGCCGGGACAGCTGCGCCTGATCCTGACCGTCGCCCTCGCCGCCGGCCTGCTCGCCGGCGGGCTCGGCGGCGCGATCGGGTACGTGGCCGCCGCGAACCGGCAGGCGCCCACGGTCGTGGTGGGGGGTGGCTCGTCGCCGCCACCGCAGCGCCCGACCCGCTCCCTTGCCGGCATTGTGTCCCAGGTGATGCCCAGCGTGGTGACCGTGCAGGGGCAGAGCGGGCTGGGCGAGAGCATCGGCTCGGGCTTCGTGATCTCGTCAGAGGGCTACATCCTCACCAACGAGCACGTGGTCGCCGACGTACCGGACGGGTCGGTGAAGATCACGTTCAACGACTCGATCACAACCGCCGCGCGCGTCGTCGGGCGGGACGCCGAGTCGGACCTCGCGGTGATCAAGGTGACCCGGCCGAACCTGCGCCCGGTGCAGTTCGCGAACTCCGATCAGGTGGCGGTCGGGGACAACGTGATCGCGGTGGGCTCGCCGCTGGCCCTCGCGGGCACCGTGACTGCCGGCATCGTCAGCGCGCTCGATCGCACCATCGAGACCCGCGATGTCGGCGGCGCCCAGCGCTACTACGCCGCCATCCAGACCGACGCCGCGGTCAACCGGGGCAACTCCGGCGGCCCGCTGTTCAACATGGAAGGCCGGGTCATCGGCATCAACAGTGTGATCAAGTCCCTTGTCGAGAGCGGCGAAGAGGGTGGCAACATCGGGATCGCGTTCGCCATCCCGAGTAACCAGGCGGCCCGCATCGCCAACGAGATCATCGACACCGGGCGGGCCAAGCGGACAGTGATCGGTGCCCAGCTCGGCGAGTTCAGCGGCGGCGGGGTCCGGCTCACCCGGGTCGACGCCGGTGGCCCCGCGGCCGAGGCCGGCCTGCGTACCGGGGACGTCGTCGTGCGCCTGGGCACCCACGTGATCCTCGGGCCGCCCGATCTGATCGCCTTGGTGCGCCGCTACGATCCGGGCACCGTGGTGACCCTGACCTACCGGCGGGGCAGCCTCACCCAGACCGCGAGCGTGACCCTCGTTGCCGCCTCGAACTAGCCCAGCCCGCCCCCTCGCCGCCAGCAGGCGCCCTGCGTAGGCTGGCGGTGAGGAGGAGGGCATGTTCGAGAACCTGAATGGGTGGGAGCTCATCGTGCTCGCCCTCCTCGGTCTGTTCATCTTCGGCCCGGACCGGCTGCCGAAGGTGATCGGCGACGCGGTGCGGTTGCTGCGCGGTATCCGCACCATGGCGCGCAACGCGACCAACGACCTGTCCCGGGAGATGGGCACCGACGTGCGCCTGGAGGACCTGCACCCGCGGACGTTCATCCGCAAGCACCTGCT
The DNA here is from genome assembly GCA_963753485.1 of uncultured Actinomycetota bacterium. Lineage (GTDB taxonomy): Bacteria > Actinomycetota > Actinomycetes > Mycobacteriales > Micromonosporaceae > CAWDLX01. The sequence goes on from CAVWCL010000007.1 coordinate 317,743, forward strand.
CTCCGAAGAGGACGAACGGGACCTGCGGCGCCCGTTCGAGGACATGTACCGCGACGTCCGGCAGATCGCGACCGAGGCCGGGGAGGAGATCCGACCGCCCGCCGCCCCGGCGCCCCGGAGCTACCGCGACGGGACCGACCGGTACGACGGGACCGACCGGTACGACGGGACCGACCGGTACGACGCTGCCGCCGGCTATGAGCCGGAGCGCGGGTACGAGCCCGTTCACGGGCAGGATCCCGACGTTGAACCGCGGTCGTACCCGCCGCCGGAGCCGCACCCGGCCGACCAGCGGCCGGATCCGCACCGGTACGAGCCGACGCACGGCTACGACGCCGACGCCACCTGACGCTCAGTGGGTGGGCCGCAGGCCCAACGGCTTGCCGACGAGGCTCTCCCGGCGCTGGGCGAGCCGGTCGGCCATCGCGATCATCGCGGCCGCGGCCGGCGCGGTCGGGTCGGCCAGCACAATCGGCGTGCCCGCGTCCCCGGCCTCCCGTACCCGGGTATCCAGGGGGATCTGGGCCAGGAGCGGCACCGGGGCACCGATGATCCGGGTGAGTGACTCGGCCACGGTGGCGCCGCCACCGGCGCCGAAGATCTCCATGCGCTCGCCACCGGGCAGCTCCAGCCAGGACATGTTCTCGACCACGCCGATGAGGCGCTGGTGGGTCTGCAGGGCGATGGCCCCCGCCCGCTCGGCGACCTCGGCCGCCGCCATCTGCGGCGTCGTCACCACGAGGATCTCCGCGCTGGGCAGCAACTGGGCCAGTGAGATCGCGACATCGCCGGTGCCCGGTGGCAGGTCGAGCAGCAGGACGTCCAGGTCGCCCCAGTAGACGTCGGCCAGGAACTGCTGCAACGCCCGGTGCAGCATCGGCCCCCGCCAGACCACCGCCGCGTTGCCGGGGGTGAACATGCCGATCGAGATGACCTTCACCCCATGCGCCTGCGGGGGCATCATCATGTCTTCGACCTGGGTCGGGCGGTCGTGGGTGCCGAGCATGCGGGGGACCGAATGCCCGTAGATGTCCGCGTCGACCACCCCGACGGCCAGCCCGCGGCTAGCCAGCGCGGCGGCCAGGTTGACCGTCAGCGAGGACTTGCCGACTCCGCCCTTGCCACTGGCCACCGCGTAGATCCGGGTACGGGTGCCGGGCTGGGCGAACGGAATCACCGGTTCGGCGCTGGCCCCGCCGCGCAGGCTGGTCTGCAGCTCACGGCGCTGCTCGTCACTCATCACGCCGAAGTCGATACGTACCCGCTCGACGCCGGTGACCGCCCCGGCGGCGGCGGTGATGTCCGCGGTCAGCTTGTCCCGCAGCGGGCAGCCGGCGACGGTCAGCAGGATGGCGATGTCGGCGGTACCACCGGCGTCGACGGTGACCGATTTGACCATGCCCAGATCGGTGATCGGCCGGCGGATCTCGGGGTCGTCGACGGTGGCCAGCGCGGCGTGCACCGCCGACTCGATGGTGGTCGCGGGAGCTGCCATGGCGTCCATGCTAGTTCGCATTGCGCCGGCCGCGGTCGGGCGCGGTTGCAGGCGGGCGCGAGCGGGTTGTGGATGCCGCGGGGGTGCGGGACAATTCGTACCGTTGGCGTCGCGCGCCTAGCCCCTTGAGGCGCGCGACGCTCGTTTCTTGGTCCGGGATCCGTTGCCGGCCGGTGCGCTGGTGCCGTCCGCGGCTGCCCCGGCCGGGGCGTCGCGTTCGGGATCGCGCCGGACCGGCCGGCGCTGCCCGCGGTCGACGGGGTGTCGGGCGGTCTCGGCCAGATCCTCGGCGAGCCGGTTCAGTTCGGAGCGGATGAAGTCGCGGGTGGCCACGTCACCGATCGCGATGCGCAGGGACGCGATCTCCCGGGACAGGTACTCGGTGTCCGCCTTCTGCATGCTCGCCCGCCGCCGGTCCTCCTCCAGCGCGAGCCGGTCCCGGTCAGCCTGCCGGTTCTGTGCCAGCAGGATCAGTGGTGCCGCGTACGACGCCTGCAGCGACAGGATCAGCGTCAGGAAGGTGAAGGTGTACGGGTCGAAGCGCCATCCGGGCGGGGCCAGCGTGTTCCAGCCGAACCACAGCAGGATGACCACCGTCATGTAGACCAAGAACCGGGCGGTGCCCATGTGCCGCGCGATCGCCTCCGACCAGCGGCCGAACGCCTCCGGGTCGAACCGGGGCAGGCGTACCCGGGCCGGCTCGCGGGGCTGGTCCAGCCGTCCACGCTCGGCCCGCGCCCCGGTGCGCGAGGTCTTCGCTCGGCCCGGCTCCCGGCGTACCTCACTCATCAGGACTCATGCGGGGCTCGCCGGAACCGTGGCCGGACGGGTGAACGGCCTCGAACCCGCCGGGCGCAGCTCAACCTGGTCACGGTCGCGCCAGTCGCGGGGGAGCAGGTGGTCGAGCAGGTCGTCGACGGTGACCGCGCCGACGAGCCGGTCCCGGTCGTCGACGACCGCCAGCGCGACCAGGTTGTAGGTCGCCATCCGTTCGGTGATCTCGATGATGGAGGCGGCGGGCTCGATCGGGTCGACCCCGCGATCCACGATGCCGCCGACCAGCGCGGCGGGAGGCTCGCGGAGCAGGCGTTGGAAGTGCACCACCCCCAGGTACTGCCCGGTCGGCGTGGCAGCCGGGGCGCGGGAGACGAAGACCTGCGCCGCCACGGCCGGCGGCAGTTGCGGCTCCCGGATGCGGGCCAGCGCCTCCGCCACCGTGGCGTCCGGAGCCACGATGACCGGCTCAGAGGTCATCAGGCTGCCGGCGGTGTCGGGCAGATAGGCGAGCAGTGCCCGCACCGGCAGCGCCTCCTCGGGCTCCATCAGGTCGAGCAGCTCCTCCTTGTCCAGCTCGGGCAGCTCGGCGAGGAGGTCAGCGGCGTCGTCGGGGTCCATCTCGGACAGCACGTCGGCCGCCCGGTCGCGGTCGAGGGCGGCCAGGATCTCCACTTGGTCGTGTTCGGGCAGTTCGCCCAGAACGTCGGCGAGGCGCTCGTCGTCCATGGCGGCGGCCACCGCGTTGCGCCGGGCGTCCGGCAGGTCCTGCAGCACATTGGCGACGTCGGCCGGTCGCAGCTGTTCCAGCATGGCCAGCAGGGACGCGGTTCCCTGCGCCTCGGGGGCACCGATCAGCCCATGCACGTCGTTCCAGTCCAGCTGGTAGAGGTGCCCGCGGCGGCTGAGTCGGCCGGTCTGTTCGCGCACCGCGATCCGGTCAAGGCTCCACCCGCCGGTCCGGTCGGAGTCCATCGCGAGATCCACGACCAGCGCCGTGCGTCCCGAGTCCAGGATGGTCACCTGGCGGTCCAGGAGGTCTTCGAGTACCAGGATCTCGCCGGTGCGCTTGGAGAACCGGCGCAGGCTCAGCGTGCCGGTACCCAGGACCACCGCGTCCGGGTCGATGCTCACGATCCGTCCGATCGGCACGAAGATGCGCCGCCGCACCGGCATCTCGGCGACAAGTCCGATCACGTGTGGTGCCCGGGCAGTGTCGCCGATACGGGCAACTGCGTCGCGAACCCGGCCCACCTGGTCGCCGTTGGGGTCGTAGATGGCGATCCCAGCTATCCGGGCGACGTAGATCCGGCTCACCATCCCAGCGTAGTGGGGTGCCTGGTGGCGGCATCCAGATCGCCTATCGTAGGGCTGGTGAGCATGCTCTCCTACGAGATCGTCGACGTCTTCACCGATCGACCGTTCACGGGGAATCCGCTCGCAGTCGTCTTCGGTGGTGAGGGCCTCGGCTACGAGCAGTTGCAGGCGCTGGCCCGCGAGTTCCACCTCTCCGAGACCGTGTTCGTGCTGCCGCCAACGGTCGACGGGGCCACCTATCGGGCCCGCATCTTCACGCCCGAGAACGAGCTGCCCTTCGCCGGGCATCCCAGCGTCGGTGTCGCGGTCACCCAGATGCGACGAGGGCTGTTCGGCCCGGGCGTGGTGTTGCAGGAGTGCGGCGCCGGTCTGCTCCCGGTGGAGGTTGAGGCGACCGGGCGGGCCACCCTGACCGGCGGTACCCCGGTCATCGGCCCCCCGATCGACCCGCAACCGCTGCTCGCCGCGGTCGGGCTGACCGCGGCCGACTTCGCCGGCCCGGCGCCCCGGGTCGCCGGCTGCGGCCTGGAGTTCCCGTTCCTGTCGGTGCACCCCGACGCGGTCGCCCGGGCCGGCCTCGCACCGGCCGGTGGCAGCGTGGCGAGCGTGTCGGTCTTCGCGTGGGATCCTGACGAGCACCGGGCCCATGCCCGCGTCTTCGTCCCCGGCGCCGGCGTAGCGGAGGATCCGGCCACCGGCTCGGCCGCGTTGGGCCTGGGGGTCTGGCTGGTCGCGAACCGCCTGCTGCCGGGCAACCGAGAATCGTCCTATGTGGTCAAACAAGGGGCCGAGATCCACCGCCCGTCGACGCTCGAGTGCGTCGTGTCCGCTGTGGATGGACGAACCGCCCGGGTGACGGTCACCGGCTCGGTGGTGCCCATCGCCTCCGGCCAGATCGCGGTGCCGCCGTTCGTCGGCTGATCCCGGCCACGGCCGAGGCCTGACGGCCCCGGGCGGGTGGTGAGTCAGGCCGGTGGCGCCTCGATCGGGGCGAGCCGGCTCACCCGGCAGCTGCCGGCCCACCGGGCGGTGAGTTCGGCCGCCGGCGCGGAGTTGAGCCGCCGGGCGGCCAGCGCCGGCACCGCCGCGGCCCACTGCGCGGTGCCCGGTGCCACCGCGGTCACCGCGGCCGGCCAGGCGACGATCCGGCCGCCGTGGTCACCACGGCCGGTCACCACGGCTCGGGTGGCGCCGGCGAGCCCCGGCGCGCTCTGCTCGCCCGGCCCGCTGACCACGTACAGCGCGCCGTCGAGCCAGCGACACCAGACCAGGTACGGCGGGTGGCCGTCGACGCTGAGCCAGGCCACCGCGGCCTTCTTCATGGCCGTCGCCACCAGCGGGTCCACGCCCGCATCCTGCCAGAGCCGACCTGCGATCATCTGTGCTCATGCCCCCTCGCACGCCGCCCCGGCCGGTGACCGTCACCGCGCTGGTCGTCGCGGTGGTGGCGTTCTCTTCGTCGGGGCCGATGATCGCGTACGCCGCGGCGCCGGCGGTGGCGATCGCGTTCTGGCGCAATGCACTGGCCGCGGGTGCGCTGACTCCCCTCGCCGTGCTGCGCCGGCGCTCCGAACTGGCGGCGCTGGTGGCCGGCCCGTACCGGCGGGAGGGGATCTTCTGCGTGCTCGCCGGCACCGCGCTCGCGGTGCATTTCGGGCTCTGGGTACCCAGCATCAAGCTGACCACGGTCGCGACCGCGACCGCCCTGGTCGCCACCCAACCGGTGTGGCAGGGCCTCATCGCCGTCGGCCAGGGACGGCGGCTGACCGGCCTGACCTGGCTCGGCATCGGGGTCGCGGTGACCGGGGCGGTGGCGGCGACCGGGGTCGACATCGGCGTCTCCACCGTGGCGGTGGTCGGCGACGCGATGGCGATCACCGGTGGGATAGCGGCGGCCGTCTACACCGCGCTGGGGGAGCGGGCCCGGGTCTCGATCAGCACCACCTCGTACACCGCGGTCTGCTACGGGGTGTGTGCCCTGCTGTTGCTCGGCTTCTGCCTCGCCGACCATCTTCAGCTGGCCGGGTATGCCGCGACCACCTGGCTCGCCCTGGTCGCCCTCACCGTCGGCCCGCAGCTGCTCGGCCACTCGATGATCAACTTTGCGCTCCGGCGGTTCTCGGCGACCACGCTCGCGGTGCTGATCCTGCTCGAGGTGCCGGGAGCCGCCCTGATCGGCTGGCTCTGGCTGGGTCAGGTGCCCCGACCGGCGGCGGTGCCGGGCCTGGTCCTGTTGGTGCTCGGCGTGGTGGTGGTGATCCTCGCCGGACGCCGTTCCCGCGACAGTGCCCCGGCCCCGCTCGACCCGATCGTCGAGGCGTGAGCGTCGGGGCGTGCTTCGGCTGCCGCGTCGTGAGATCGTCCACGCCCCGTTCCCGCCGGTCGCGACGCGACGTTACGGTGACGCAGTATCCGCCGCGTCGATGTGAGGAGCCTCCGCGATGGCCACGTCCCGACCGCGCCGGTCGTGCCTTTCGGTACCCGGCTCGAGCGTGAAAATGCTCGGCAAGGCCCAGGCACTCCCGGCCGACCAGGTCTTCCTCGACCTCGAGGACGCGGTCGCGCCGCTGGCCAAGGCCGACGCGCGCAAGAACATCGTGGCCGCGCTCACCGAGGGGGAGTGGGCCGGGAAGACCCGCGTGGTCCGGGTCAACGACGTCACCACGCCGTGGGCGTACCGGGACGTCGTCGACGTGGTCGAGGGCGCCGGCGCCCACCTGGACTGCATCATGCTGCCCAAGGTCCAAGGGCCGGAGCAGGTGGCCTGGCTGGACCTCACCCTGGGCCAGATCGAGCAGGCGCTCGGTCTGCCGGTCGGCCGGATCGGCATCGAGGCGCAGATCGAGAACGCCCGTGGGCTGGTCCAGGTCGATGCGATCGCCGCCGCCTCGCCGCGGACCGAGACGATCATTTTCGGGCCGGCCGATTTCATGGCTTCGATCAACATGAAGTCACTCGCCGTGGGCGCGCTGCACCCGGACTACCCGGGCGACCCCTTCCACTACATCCTGATGCGTATCCTCATGGCCGCCCGGATGCACGATCTGCAGGCGATCGATGGGCCGTACCTGCAGATCCGCGACGTGGATGGGTACCGGGAGGTCGCCAAGCGCTCGGCCGCGCTCGGCTACGACGGGAAATGGGTGCTCCACCCGGGCCAGATCGACGCCGCGAACGAGATCTACGCACCCTCCCAGGCCGACTACGACCACGCCGAGCTCATCCTCGACGCGTACCAGCACGCCACCTCCGAGGCCGGCGGCAAGGTGGGCGCGGTCATGCTCGGTGACGAGATGATCGACGAGGCATCCCGGAAGATGGCGGTTGTGGTCGCCGGCAAGGGCCGGGCGGCCGGCCTGACCCGCACCTCAGCCTTCGCCCCGCCCGCGGAACCGTCGAGCTAGGAGACCACTGAATATCGCCGTCTGGTAGGGCCCTCACGCTGGTCTGGCCGGCGCCCGGGCGGGTGGCCCGGCGGCCGGTGGTTGGGCGGCGTGGTCGGGGGTGTTGCTTCCGGCGTTGATTTGGGCCGGAGAGCGGGTCTTAGGGTCTGGTGACGGGCTTCTACGGCCCCTGATGCCTCCTCACGCGGTGGCGAGGACCCATCCTTGGGTGAAGTCGAGGCCCCGGTTGATGAGGTTGCGCAGGTTGAGGGCTGCGGTGCGGCGCTTGAGCCAGGCATTGTTGCGGTCGGTGCCCCGGTAGCGCAGTTTGAGGCGCCGTCCGCCCCGGCTGGCGAGCTGGGACACGACGCGTTCGACGTTGGGCCGGTGGCGCCGGTAACGCTCGGGCAGGTCGGGGTTGTTCTTCCAGTCGCGGCGGGCCTTGCGGAGCAGGTCATCGCGGTCGTGCAGGACGATCTTCCGACCGGTCTTGGACCTGGTGCACATCTCGCGCAGCGGACAGTCACGGCACAGGGCGCCGAACGTCGCGACCCGGGTGACGCTGATCGGCCGGCTATTGCCGTTGGGACAGGTGACCGTCTGGTTCTCTTCGTCCACGGTGAAGTCATCGACGGTGAACCCGCCCTCGACCGCCGATTGCAGCGGCTTGGGCTTGATCACGGCCTCATGGCCGGCATCGTCGACCGAGCCCCGCAGATCCCCGGTGCCGTAGGCCGAGTCGCCGTACCACTCACGCCGCGCCGGGTCGCCGCCGTCGGTGTCGCCGCCGCTGGCCTGCTCCTCGTCAGTGCTGTCGCTGCTGTTGAGGATGTCGGCGGCCAAGAAACGCTCGGCCACGGCCGGGTCGGAGTTCTCGGTCCCGGCGGCCTTGGTCAGTTCCTCGTCGGTGATGATGCCGGTGTCGGGCTCGGCGGCCAGGTGGGCCCGGTAGCCGTCGCGACGCGCCTCGGGCGACTTGCGGGTGTGCCGGGCCTCGGGGTCCACAGTGGAGATGACCCGGTCTTCGGCCACCTTGCGGGCGATACGCCACCGCCCGTCACTGCCATCCGAGCCCTCGGCCGGCTCCACGTCCTGCCCGGCCACCAACGCCAACAAGGCCAGCGTGGACTGGGCCTGCTCGTCCAGATCGGCCCCCGCCAACGCGGCGACCAGCGCGTTGGCGTCGTTGACCAGCGCTGAGACCATCGCGTCCTTGGCCGTTGGGTCGTCCCAGTCGATGTCCGGCTTGCCCGGCTGACTGTAGTCATGCCCGGTACACACCGCGGCGATCTGCTCCGCCGCGCCGGGCACCTGCCGCGCCACCCGCCGCACCGCCGCCACCAACTGGGTGATGGTGTCCTGCGTAGCCACCGCATCGGCCAGGATCGTGGAATCCACCGCCCGGCGGTGACGGCCCCGCAAGACCCCGGTCTCCTCCACCACCTTGCGCACCGCCTCGTTGATACGGTGCGGCCGCGCCGACTTCGCCAACCGACGCCGCCAATACGTCAACGTCGACGGGTGAAATCCCTTGTCGTCCAACGCCATCCCGGTGGCGACCTTCCACCGCAGATCACACCGGGCCGCCTCGGCCGCCTCCGCATCAGAGAGGTCCAGCAGCGTCTGCAACGTCAAAATCGTCGCCGCCACCGGCGCCGGCATCGACGGACGACCCAACCCCGACCGAAACAGATCCGTGAAGTCCCCGTCAGGAAACACCCGACCCCGATGCTCGGCCAGGAACGCGAACACACTGCCCTCAGCCACCAGGTGGCCCACCATCGCCGCAGCATCGAGCAGATCCCGGTCCGCACGCTCCACACCCTGCACCCGATGATGATCGAGCAAGATCACCAAGATCCACAGGAGCGACACGCCCGATTATTCAGTGGTCTCCTAGCGGCGGTTTCCGGGCTAACGCGATCTTGATGGTCGTTTCCCCTGGTAGGCCGGGGTTTGGACTGGCCGGGGGTGTATGACCTAAGCGCGTGGTGCCCAGCGTTTGAGGTCGAAGATCTCGGTGAGCTGGTCCTGGGTCGGGCTGGTCTCGGTGAGCATGCGCCGGGCCTTGGGCCTGCCGCCGGTGGAGGGGTAGATCAGCACGGTCTCCTGGATGCCGGCGAGTTGTTCGAGCAGTTCGCGCACGGACAGATGCAGGCCGGCCTGGTCGGCTTGGCGGCGTATCAGATGGGCGACGATGAG
>CAVWCL010000008.1:0-466069 GCA_963753485.1 uncultured Actinomycetota bacterium
TTCGCATGCGCTGGGTCGATGCCCGCCTCCAGGCAGATCGCCGCCGCATCCGTCGCGTCGCGTAAGCGTCGGACGTTACGCTGCAGTGTGTCGACCGTACGGTCGCTGACGTGCTCGAGCGTGACCCCACGGGGAGCGACCGCTACGAAGGTCCGCAGTGGCTTGTCTGTCGGCCTGGTCCAAAACGACTGACCTGCCTTCGGCCCAGGTTGTGGGAACATCCGTCCTTCGCGCTGATAGAGCACGTCGACCTGCCGGTCGTAGCCGGTCAGGGTCGCACTGCTGGCGACGATCTTCGGCCGGGAGCCACCTAGCTCGGCCTGCAGATAGTCGAGCAGGCTCTCGTAGTGGCTGTCGACGGCGCCCAGGCTGTCACGCAACAAGTGCAGCTCGTCCTGCAGCCGCAGCGACGGCGCGAACCGATCCCGCGGCATCGGCAGATCTTTCGAGGTCGCCTGACAGTCAGGCACGAGGCAACCGAACGGAGCGCTGGACCGGGTGGCATAGGTGAAGCCATGCCACGGCGTCGAGCACACTCCCCACGGAGCGCCGACCAAGCCCCGCATCGCCTGCTGCATGGCGATCGAGGCGGCCTTGTCCAGGGTTCCGACTACGACCGTCGGCAGGAACCGGAAGACCTCGGTGTCCACAACATAGATCGGTAGCGGCCCCTTCCAGGGGCACTGCGGGTTGCTGCACCGGTGCTCGAGCTTCCAATTCTTGTGCTCGAACTTCATGGTCAAGTTCTCGTCGCGGCAAAAGGGGCAGCGCAGCAGCACCTGATAGCTGTTAGGCATGCCCGAGCTGTCGGGGGTGATGTCGTCTGGCCTGGCCTTGGTGGTCGGGACGATCCGGTTGGGAGTGCCGTTGCGGCCCACGAGGAAGCCGAGGCTGAACGGGCTGCCGCCGATCTCTTCCTCGCGGCGCACCAGCTCGGCAGCGGCCAGCGCGTCGGCGAAGCGCTGCGTCTGCTGCAGGCTCAGTAGCCGCAGCGGAAACCGCGACCAGGCGGTGATGCCCACGCTCTTGCCGGTCAGCCGGTCGAGGAAAGCGGCGGTCAGCAGCAGGCCCAAATAGGTCTCGGTTTTGCCGCCACCGGTGGCGAACCACACCGTGTCTACGATGTCGGCCTCGCGTTTGGGGTCGGCGAGAAACGGTAGCGCCGACAGCAGGAAGCCGACCTGGAACGGTCGCCAGTCGGAGTACTTGTCCGCGGCGCTACGGCCGATGGCCATGTTCATCAGCTGGAAGGCCCGCATGATCGCGGGCGTCTCGCCCAAGATCCGCAGCCCTTCCCGGAGGCGATTCAGCTCGGCAAGAATCTCGGCCGCGGCCAGGTCGGCCTCGGTGCGCATCTGCGCAGTCCACCCGTCCTCGCTCTGACGGCGCGCGAGCACCGCTGGCGACCAGTTCGACTCGTCATACGCCGCCAGCGCCTCGGCCAGCGCGGTCAGCTGCGGGAGCGGCTCGGTGGCCAGGGTCGCGAAGGCCAGGTCGGGCTTGGTGCGGTCGCTGTTCCAGTAGTTCGGACGATTCGTCTGCACGGTGACCGTGTCCGTTGTGCGGAACGCGCCCGACGGCAGCACCTCGACGCCGACATTGACCCCATAGGCAGGCACGTCCCGGTCGTACCGGAAGCTGTCGGGCAGGGACTCCAACTGGAACGGCAGCGTCGAAATGCCCGCGACCTCGATCTCGGTCTCGAACAAATGCGTGTCTGCGAGCCCGGACACCTTGAGCGGGCTCGTGTTGACCAATTCGACCACTACTTCCGTGGTCTGCCGCCAATCTTCCACCTCGACCCGTACCTCGGCCGACAGGCCAGGCGCCCCGACGGCCGCGAAAGCCCGCTCCAGCTGCTCGCGGCCGAAAACGCCACCCCCGGGCCCTGACGTGACCGGTACGTCCTCTTCGACCAGGTCGGTACGCCGCCACCGTCCGGCCGGGTCGGCGTCCTTCTTCTCGTCGCGCAGCCAGCCCCGCGCTCGCACCGTCACGGTCATCGACCACGGCGCGGTGGCCGCTGGGCGCAGTCGGATCGCGATGGCGCACGGGTCGAGGCGTTCGGCACGGTCACCCAGCGAGCTGCTGCTGACCTCGTCCTCGGTCGCGAGCCGTCCCAGCCAGAAGGTGCCGGCGGGATCGACGTCGAGCCGGTCTGTGTCGTCGCCCCGACCCACCCTCAGTACTTGGCGTTCGAGCCACTCGACGAACCGTGCGCAAGCCTCGTCCAGCGTCTGGCCGCCCGGGTCACTCATCGTCCTTCCCTCCGGTTAGCTGGCGTGGCATGAACGGCATCCCGTCGTCGGATGATGCCAACGCCCAGACCTCCGGGCGTTCCCTGAGCCGTTCGAGCGACTTGACCACGATCTGGCGGATCCGCTCTCTGGTCAGGCCGTAGTCGGCGCCGATCGCCTCGAGCGTCTCGCTCTCCGCGGTGTGAAACCCGTAGCGGCGCTGCACTATCTCGACAGCCCTCGCCGGCAGGACCGCCCGAAGGACTCGTTCGACCTCGGCGCGGTGCGCGGCCTCGCTCACGACGTTGGCCGGGTCGGTCCTGCCGTCGCGCTCATCGTCTGAGGTGAGGATGTCGGACAGCCGAAGGTCACCGTCCTCGCCGAGCAGCACGTCGATGCTGACCATGGGTCGTGCCAGATCCAGCAACGCCGCCACCGCCGCAGGCTGCATCATCGCCCTGTCGGCGATCTCCTCGACTGTAGGCTCTCGGCCGAGCCGGCTCTCCAGCCTCCGCGTCAAGTTGAGGACCTTGTTCATCGTCTCGACCACGTGGACCGGGATCCGGATCGCGCGGCCCCTGTCGGCGATCGCTCGCTCTATGGACTGTCGAATCCACCAGGTCGCGTAGGTGGAGAACTTGTAACCCCGGGAACCGTCGAACTTGTCGGCCGCCCGCATTAGGCCAAGATTGCCGTCCTGGATGCGGTCAGCCAACGCGACGCCCCGGCCCTCGTACTTCCTCTGCCGAGCGATCGAGACGACCAGACGCAGGTTGCCGCAGACCAGCCCCGCCCACGCGCGCCGTCCGGCCTCGACCCTCGGACGCAGCTGCCGGGCCTCGCGGGCGGGCGGCTCGCCGCCGTCCCAAAGCTCGATCTCCTGCTGAGCGGCTGCGCCATCAACGATGGACGACCACAGCTCGACCTCTTGCTGAGCGGTCAGCAGCGGGTACCGCGCGATCTCGTCCAGGTATAGCCCGAGAAGATCAAGGTCGCCATCGAAACGCCTCGCGGCAGCCGCAACCGTCCGGGCACCAGCTGACACATCCGGCCTGGTCGACGCCTCGGCAAGTTCCACGCCCGCCGCCTCGAGGTGGCGGACCAGGTCGCTGACGTGCGCCGCCGACAGACCCCGGCCAACAGCAAGCAGCGACACCTCGCCGCGGCTGAGCTCGCCGCCCTTTCGCACCCAGTCGCCGAGCAGATCCTCGAAGGCCCGTGCCACAGCAGGGTCCGCGATCTGCGAGCCCGCGGACGGCGGTTCGTCTTCGGGGAACATCCAAGCCAGGTCGACCGCCTCGCTGTCCGCGTCCCCGTCGTCCCCATTCACGGACTCAGGGCAGCTGGGACCGTTTGGAGGAACCTGGGTCAGGTCCGCGGCGTGCCAGCTGTCGCCGTCCGGCGAGGTCGCGTCGCTGACTGCCCGCCCTGCGGGCAGCATATCGGCCTGATCCGGCGGTAGCCCGTTGTTGACGGTGAGCCGGCGCCCGTCCGAGCGGGATAGGTTGCCCCCAAGGAGCGCGACGAAACGCCGAAGCCTTGCGCCGAGCGGGGGCGCATGCGAGGCATCGCTCGAGTCTGCCCGCCGTTGGGCCGCCAATACCGCCTCCCTCGTTGGCGACAACCATAAGGGCATATGCCGGGGCGATAATTCACCCACGCGGATGCGTCACCGATGCCGGCGACAAGAGCCGCGTTTGGGGCCTTTCCATCGTCCGTCCGTAGCGATCGGGGCTGGCCGACACGCGGACGCCCTGGCCCCGGCATCAACAAAGGTCAACTACAGTATCCAGGCGTGGCTCGGCGTCCGTCACCTCTGATCTCCGCAATCGATGTCTTCTGCGGGGTTGGTGGGCTCTCGTGGGGTCTGACGGAGGCCAAGATCCGCGTTGCGGCGGGCATCGACATCGACGGTAGCTGTCAATACCCCTACGAGAGAAACATCCACGCTCCATTTCATAAACGCGACATTAGGGATGTAACGGCCGACGAGCTTCGGGGGATGTGGCCGAGCCACGCTGTCAGGGTGCTCGCCGGTTGTGCGCCATGCCAGCCCTTCTCGCCTCACCGGCGTGGCGTCGACACATCGACCGAGGAGCAGTGGTCGTTACTCAACGATTTCGGCCGGCTCGCCGCGGAAACCCTCCCCGACATCGTGACGATGGAAAACGTGACACGGATCGCGACCAAGCCGATCTTCCGAGCATTCGTCGAGACTCTGGAGCGGTGTGGCTACCACGTTGACCACCGGTCTTGCTATTGCCCGGCGTACGGCGTTCCGCAACACCGCCGCCGACTCGTCCTGCTTGCATCCCGTCGGGGGCGCATCCTCGTACCAGACGGCACTGTGTCTCCGGATCAGTTCCGCACCGTTCGCGACGAGATCGGCGACCTACCGCGCCTTCGACATGGAGCACAAGATCCAGACGACCGACTGCATAAAGCCCGGAGTCTCACGGACATCAACTATAAGAGGATCAAGGCGTCCAAGCCCGGTGGCACATGGCACGACTGGGATCCCGACCTCAGGGCGCCGTGCCATCGAAAGCAGTCGGGCGCTACGTTCCGCAGCGTCTACGCCCGAATGGCGTGGAACGAGCCTTCCCCCACGATCACCACATTGGCCCACAACTTTGGCACGGGCCGATTCGGGCATCCCGAGCAGCATCGCGCAATCAGCCTTCGAGAAGCGGCGATTCTGCAGAGCTTCCCCCGCGATTACGAATTCGTCGCTCCCGATCAGCCAGTCCAGTTCGCACCTCTGGGCAGGCTAATAGGAAATGCGGTGCCGCCGAGATTGGCTAAGGCGGTGGGCGAGGCCATCATCGAGCATGTGCGCAGGAACTCCTAACAGTGTGCTCGATGTCGCCTCCCGACAGGTGGAACAATCCGGGCCGGGCACCGGCTGGGTCGGCCCGCGAGGAGGGCAACCGGCCAAACTCGGTGGCAAGGTCGACCGGCATCACCGCCGCCGTCATCCCCAGGCAAACCCACGCACGCTGCGTCACATGGAGAGCACACCGGCAACTCCTCGCATGACTACTCACCGTGACCGAGCCTGTGGCGCCGAGAAGTCCGGCGAGCGCCGCCAGCCAGGTCAGGTAACCTGACATCAGCATCAAGGGGGCGCTAGCTCAACGGCAGAGCTGCAGACTTTTAATCTGTAGGTTCCGGGTTCGAGTCCCGGGCGCCCCACGTTTCCCCACGTGAACAGCTCGCGCCAGGCCGTCGAGGACGCCCAACCCTGCTCCAGGGCCGCACCGTGATGGCCTACGACGGCCACTCGCGCCACCAACACAAGCTCGCCCAAGCCGTGCGACATGCCCTTGAGAACGCACTACCAGCCCGGCCACGAGCAAGGCTTCGACGCCGCGGATTGGCCCACGTAGGCCGAGAGGCTCTGGATGTGGTCAGCGGGTAGACGGTCTATCCGGGATAAGAGCTCGGCGTGGACGCGTTCGAGCGCTTGGTGTGGGCGTACTCGGCGCACACGACGCAGTTGGCTGCGCAGCGGGCCAGCGATCGGGCTCGGGCGGTGCTGGCGCGATCGGGTCGCGAAGCGGAGGCCGCTCGGTGGGCGTGGAGCGTCCTGCACGACCCCACCGACGCGCTGACCAACCTGCCACGCCATGGCTCGATGGGTTCGGGAGCTGCCCGATGAGCACCGAGATTCGCGTGACGACGTGGAGTTGAGCTTTCTGTCGGCGACGGGGGAGACGGGGTCCAGATTCAGCCGTCGTTGACACTTTCGTGTCGAACAGCTCGACCCGGATCGACGGGCGACTTCGGCCATGGCGCCGATCATATTGACCTATAGCGGGCTGTCCCGGGAAGGATCTTGCTACCAGTAGTCACGCCACAGGCCCTTGCTGGTCTCTATACATCGAAGTACTCGATCGGGAGGGTTGATGACTGCAGACGTTGAGCTGATCGGGCAGGTGGTTGCCAACGTATTGGGACTTGCGATGCTCTGCATCGGACTCCGCTCGCAGGTGCGGCAGGGCGAGATCTACCTGCGCACGATGAAGGAGCTTGTTGCCGCTACGCGCGCACGGTGCCACGATGACCGCGACGACGGCAGCAAACCCGCCGCGGGGGACCTGGAGGTATCGCACCGTAGTGGATGAGCCCGAAACTCAAGAAGCCGCGTTCACCGCGCCAAGTCCGCCGGATCCGGATTGGCTTGACGTCGATCGCGCCGCGCAGGATGCGGCCTTCGCGGCATTCTACCGGGATTTCGTGCCGAGGCTAGTGGCTTTCCTTCGATGGCAGGGCGTACCGCTGAGCTCGGCCGCCGACCTCGCGCAGGAGACAATGATCCAGGCTTATCGACGTTGGTCAAGTATCGAGAACCCTGGTGCATGGTGCCTTAGGGTCGCGTCGCGCATGTGGGCGAGGCAGATCTCCCAAACGGTGGACTACACAACCCCAAATCCGCCCGACACCCCATCGCTCCTCAAGATCACCGATGTGATAGTGTGGGAACAGCGCCATGACGTATTGCGAATACTGGACCGATTGCCGCCGCGTCAACGACAGGTGCTCGCGTGGATGCTAGATGGCTACACGCCGACGGAGATAGCCGAGGAACTGCGAATGGCGCCGGAGGCGGTCCGAACCAGCCTGCTTAGAGCTCGTCGCGCAGTTGCCCGCTACCTTCAGAGGGGAGGGGAAGAGCCGTGACGGCGTGGGATGCTGCATCCATCGAGGACTGGCTTGAAGGGCAGTACCAACGACTAGTCAATGACCTTGGCGCTGTCCTCGACCTAGAGACGGGCCTGCGGGAGGTAACGCTCTCCGCCGACCACGGCGACCTCGTCACCGACATTGCAGAGCTGCTTGATCTGGATGCTGGACTGGCCGCCATCGGTGTCGCGCATCCGCGCGGCGCTCTGCCGAGGGAGGAGGGCCCCGTAGATGCGCCGCCCGGTCGAACAGGGATCGGCGAAATTATCGGCGCTATACTAAGGACCCCACCAGCTAGGCGCCTAGTCATGCGGTCAGCTGCACTCGACGTCGCGCGCCGGCTAGACGGGGCGTTGGATGCTTCGACGTACATCGCCGCGGTTCGCCGACTCTACGATGAGCTTGCGGCGAAAGTTCACGCTCTGCCGAGCTGGTTCCGGCTGTACGCTCATGATTCGGCGGTAAAAGATGTGCGTCTTTTCGTAAGTGAGCTTAGGAACGAGCTATTACGGGCCCAACAGTCCATGCAGTACGTTAGGAATGACAACGGACTCGTCGTTCCGGCCGTTACAGATGTCGAGAGCGTGAGTAGTTTCTGCGAATCGATTCTCCACGGTCCACCCAGCATGTGGCCACAACTCGTGGCCGGGATGCAGCCACGTGTCCGGCAAGCTGAAGAGACGTTGGCCGGCGTGACTCGTGCATTTGGCTCTTCCCTGGCTAAGAACTTGGGCTTGGCGCCTAACAGAGTAACCGACGTGACCCAGATCAATCGCGGGGACCTCCGGCGGATCGTGCACGCACTGGTCGACTTCGGTGGAGCGGACTTGCGAAATGTTGACTTGGCGGGGATTCCTCTTGAAGGGATCGAGTGGTCCGACAGCACACAGTGGCCAGAGCTATGGGTCGATCAAATCCGACAGGTTTCTGTGCCAATCGGAGTTGGCTTGTACGTGATTCGCGATGGCACCTCCCGTACGGACTTCGATGTCGATCTTGTGCCCGTCTAGACCGCGTTCAGCGCCTGCCGTGGGGTGCGGATACGTACGATCAGGGCGTTGATCGAGGCGAGCTCGGCGGACGGCCCGCCTAGTGATGATGTCGAACAATATCTCGATCTGTTGAGCCGGCGGCGGGGCCGTTGTGGCCTTCGAAACGGCTTTCAGCGCCTTGAGGCCGGCTTCGCTGAGGCCCGACGCCATGACCTCGCCGGTGACGACGTTGTAGGCGCCGGCGAGCTTGGCCCAGCCTTCGTACTCCCGCGGCATCCACTCGACAAGCACGACCACGCTCTGCGCCAAATGCCGGATCTTCCCCATGACCTTGTAGGTGGGGCACCAGGCCAGCACCACGCCACCGTCCAGGACGTGGCCGCTTCGCTCGGTCACGATCTCGAGCTCGGCCATCTCGTGGTGGTGCGCGGCGTTCGACTTCTGCTCGCAGACACCGTCAGCCGAGCGCCGTGCCCGCGCGCCACCGCAAGCCCGAGCCGCTTGCCCAGCTCAATCGTGTCCTTTGGTCGTGCCCCTCGGCACGTAGACATGCTGATGTCTAAGCACCTCGTCGAGCCGTTCCGACATGTCCCCATCCTCCTGAACATTCTGCTTCGGAGCGTAGGCGGCGCCACCGACAGTCCTGGGAGGCGCTTCGGCCGGCGATGCTCCTGTTGCCGACGTGTCGGTTCGCTGCGCGCTCGTCGGGGGCCGGCCGTGCCGGTGCCCGGCCCAGACTATGGATCACGGATGGATCACACGAGCATCCACTTAGGACCGTCTCCGATCCTGGGATCACCACGTTTCCGCACGTCGGCGCTTGATCGACTACACAATGATCGCTCACAGGGCCGTGACCCGCTTGTTAAAAGTCCGCAGCTCTGCCATTGAGCTAGCGGCCCGGCCCTGCCAGGTTACCGGACATCCATGCCATGCCGAGGATGCCGGGGCAGGGCCG
Organism: uncultured Actinomycetota bacterium; assembly: GCA_963753485.1. GTDB lineage: Bacteria > Actinomycetota > Actinomycetes > Mycobacteriales > Micromonosporaceae > CAWDLX01. Next base: position 8,874 of record CAVWCL010000008.1, read on the forward strand.
GGCAGGGCCGGCCGGCTCAGGAGGGAAGCATCCAGGACGCGTGCGCCTGCAGCCAGGTGTGCAGGTGGGCGACCTGGTTGGTGTCGCCGGTCAGCCAGGGCAACATGCCGGTCAGTGAGAGGACGCCGACCACTACCGCGCCGAGGCCGAAGAGCAGGCCGAACATGGCGTCGCCCTTGCCGGCCACATAGCGGCTGCTGGTGGCGGAGATGCCGCCGATGGCGAGCAGAGCGGCGAGCGCACCCACCCCGATGGCGGGCGCGGCCAACACGCCGGTGAGCACGGCGAGCACGGCCACGACGCCCAGCACGAGAGAGAGGCTGGCGAGCAGGCTGGCCCGGGGACGTGGGCCGAGCGGGGTGACGACCTCGGTGTCATCACGGGCGATCGTGGGCTGTTCGGCGGTTCTGGACGTCGGGAACCGGCGGGCAACGATGGCGTCGTCGCGACGGTCGATCACGCCGTCGCTGTTCTCATCCCGGGTCGCGGTGACCCTTCCCGTACGCTCTGAGACCACGGCCACGGCGCACCTCCTTCATCCGGGCGCGGACCGGCGCCGCGCGATCCTCCGGTGGTACTACCCAGCCGACCGCGGATCTATGCGCCGATCACCAAACCGGGCCAATGTCGGACCAGACGTTCGAAGACCCGCTGCGAGCCGGCCGCGGCGATGATCGTGGCCCGGGTTCGGCGGGGGACCCGGGCGCGGGTGCGCAGCACGTCGTACCCCTGGCGCCGCACCTGCCGCAGGATGCCGCCGTAGAGCAGGTACGCCGCCCGGAGGCACAGTCGCGACCGCGGCTCGAGCAGCGCCAGCCCGGGCAGGGCGGCGCGGTAGTGGACCAGCGCCCGGCCGCACTCGAAGCGGATCAGCGAGCGCACCGGTGTCGAGGCCCGGCCGGCGGCCGCGTCCTCGGCGAGCCCGCGCCGAGTGACCCGGAAGCGGTCGAGGTCCTCGTCGGGCAGGTAGACCCGGCCCCGCCGGAGATCCTCGCCAACGTCGCGGATGAAGTTCGTCAGTTGAAACGCGTACCCGAGTTGCCGGGCGGAGTCGCCGGCGATCGCCTGGTCGGCCCCGGGGACGGTGCCGAGGATCGGCAGCATCAGGGCGCCGATCGCAGCCGCCGAGCCGGACATGTACTCCAGCAGCTCGGCGTAGGTCGGGTACCCGGTGACCGTTATGTCCATCGCCATGCTGGTCAGGAACCGGTCTAGCTCGGCGATGTCCAGCCGGTACCGGCCGATCGTGTCCAGCACCGCCGGGAGCAACGGGTCGCCGGTGTCACCGCCACCGTGTACGGCCTCGCCCCACTCCTTGAGCCGCGCCTCCCGTTCGTTCGCGGTGGCGTCGCCGGTGTCGACGATCTCATCGGCCCAGCGGGCGAATGCGTAGAGCGCGTGAACGTGGCGCCGCTTGGGGGCCGGCAGCAACCTGGTCGCGAGGAAGTAGCTGCGCCCGTGGGCCTGGTTGAGTCGCCGGCAGCGGTCGTACGCGTCGGCGAGCAGGCCCGGCGGGGGTGCGGATGTCGGGACCGGTGACAGCTCCAGCTCCTCTCGTCTCGTGACAACCGCTCTCATTCCGCGGCCGGCGACTCTCATCCCGCGCCGGGCGGCGCCCGCGGTACGGCCTAGGCTAGACAAACGGATGCGCCAGCGATGCCGTTTTGGGGGGCTGATGCGCACGGTGACCGGACGCAGCGACCGGGTGGTCGTCGTCGGCGCCGGCCTGGGCGGGCTGGCCTGCGCGCTGCACCTCGCCGCGAGCGGTCGCAGCGTGACCGTGCTCGAACGGGAGTCTGGGCCTGGTGGCCGGGCGGGGCGGCTGCGCCTCGATGGCTTCGACTTCGACACCGGCCCGACCGTGCTCACCGCCCCTGACCTCGTCGCCGAGCCACTGGCCGCGGTCGGTGAGCGGCTGGAGGACTGGCTCACGCTCAGCCGGTTGCGGCCGGCGTACCGGGCGCACTATCCGGACGGCTCGAACCTGGATGTGATCGCCGAACCAACCGCGATGGCGGCCGAGGTCGAACGGGTCTGCGGGCGCGCCGAGGGCGAGGGCTACCTGCGCTTCGTCGAGTTCGCCGCCCGGATGTGGCGCCTGGAGCGGGCCGACTTCATCGACCGTAACCTGGACTCGCCTGCGGACCTGCTCCGCCCGGCCCTGCTTCGACTCCTGTTAGCTGGTGGCTTCCGGCGGTTCAGCAGCAAGATCAACCAATTCTTCCACGACCCCCGGACCCAGCGGGTCTTCTCATTCCAGGCCCTCTACGCCGGCCTCGCCCCGCACCGGGCGCTCGCCTTGTACGCGGTCATCTCCTACCTCGACACGGTCGCGGGCGTCTACTTCCCGCACGGCGGCATGCACGCCGTGCCGCAGGCATTGGCGGCCGCCGCCGAAAAGCATGGTGTGAGCTTCCGCTTCGACACGACGGTGACCCGGGTCGAGACCTACGCGGGCCGGGCGCGGGCGGTACACACGTCGACCGGAGAGCGCATCCCGGCCGACGTCGTCGTGCTCAACCCCGATCTGCCGGCCGCCTACCGGGCCCTGCTGCCGGCCACCCGGGTCCCGGTGCGGATCTCCCGGCTGCGCTACTCCCCCTCCTGTGTGCTCATCCACCTCGGCTCGACCCAGCACTACTCGAAGATCGCTCACCACAATCTCCACTTTGGACGCTGTTGGGCGACGACCTTCGACGACGTCATCGAGCGGGGTCAAATGATGCGCGACCCGTCCCTGCTGGTGAGCAACCCGACCCGGACCGACCCGACCCTGGCCCCGGACGGCGCGCAGATGTACAGCGTTCTGGCCCCGGTGCCCAACCTCGCCGGCCGCGGCCCGGACGCGGCCGCGTGGCGGGGCGAGCTCGGCCACCGGTACGCCGACGAGTTGCTGCGCACCCTGGAGCGACGGGGCTACGTGAATCTGCGCTCTAGTGTGGACACCAGCCGGGTGGTGACCCCCGCCGACTGGGCCGAGGCCGGTCATGGGGCCGGTACGCCATTCGCGGCGGCGCACACCATCGGCCAGACCGGACCGTTCCGTCCGACGAACCTGCACCCGGGGCTGGACAACGTGGTCTTCGTCGGGTCGGGCACCCAACCCGGTGTCGGGGTGCCGATGGTGCTCGTCTCCGGCAAGCTCGCCGCCCAACGGGTGACCGGCCGGCGATGAGCGATCGCGAGGGGCACCTGGTCGAGCTGGTGTCGCCGGTCGGCGTGCCTATCGGTGTATCCACAGTGGAGCAAGCGCACACCGAACCAGGGCTGCTGCACCGGGCGTTCTCGGTGCTGCTCTTCGACGATGACGGGCGGACCCTGCTGCAGCGGCGCGCGGCGAGCAAGACCCGGTTTCCGCTCGGCTGGGCGAACGCCTGTTGCGGGCACCCGGCGCCGGGCGAGGATGTCGCGCTCGCGGCCGGGCGGCGACTGCGGGAGGAGCTCGGACTGGCCGGCGTGGCGCTGGCCGAGGTGGGCGTGCACACGTACTTCGCTCGCGATGCGGGTACCGGGCGGGTCGAGCGTGAATACGACCATGTGCTGGTCGGCCGCATCCCGGCCGACACCGCCCTCGAGCCGGACCCGGCGGAGGTCGCCGCGACCCGGTGGGCACCCGGGCCCGCCCTGCTGGCCGAGGTGAGCCGCGGGACTTCCGGGTCCTACACACCGTGGCTGGGCGGTGTACTCGCGGTCGCGTTGCCGGCCCCGGCAGCGGGGTTGGCACCACCATCGATCAACCGGGGCGGATAAAGGGTCTGACACCGCACCGCTGAACTCCGATACGGTGGCAGGCGTCCGACCGGCTCTCAATCCCCGGGAGTCCCGCCCGTGCTCCTCCGTCGGCTGTGCGCGGCCACCGCCTTCGCCGCGGCGCTCGCGTTGACCCTGCCCGCCTGCTCGGCCCCGGACGGCCACGCCAGCGCCGGCCCACCGGGTGGCCAACCTCACCCCACGCTTTTTCCGCGCACCCCCAAACCGACGCCGGTGAAGAAGAGGAAACCGGCGATCGTCCAGGTCAAGCAGACCCGGGTCACCGCCCATGGTCCGGGAGGTTCGCTCATGGGCACCGGTTCGTCGGCGGTCGCGCTCACCTTCGACGACGGTCCGGACCCGGTCAACACGCCGAAGATCCTCGATCTGCTGAAGAGGTACCACGTGAAGGCCACGTTCTGCCTGGTCGGCACGAACGTTAGGGCGTACCCGGCAATCGTGAGGCGCATCGTGGCCGAGGGCCATGCGATCTGCGATCACACCTGGCATCACCGGATGGACCTGGCCAGCCAGCCGATCGACGTGATCCGCAGGGATCTGACCGCCACCCGCGACGCGATCCGGGCCGCCGCCCCCAAGGCGAAGGTCGAGTACTTCCGGGCTCCGGGCGGCATCTTTTCCCCTCGCATCGTCCGGATCGCCACCTCGCTGGGCATGCGGTCGCTCTACTGGGCGGTCGATCCCCGCGACTGGGACGCCGCCCGCTACGGCCACGGCACCAGCATGGTCAACCACGTCGTGGGCGCAGTGGAGGTGCACGTGCGCCCAGGGGCCGTCGTGCTCTCCCACGACTACAAGAAGCCGGACACGATCACCGCGTACGCGACGCTGCTACCCTGGCTGCGCACGCGCTACAAGCTGATCCCGATGCCGACCTGACGCCAAGGCGCTTGGCGATCACTTCGGCGCTCACGTATGCTGTCCAGGCCTCCGGCGGGGCTGTGAGATGATGGCGGAGCCGCCCCCATCGTCTAGCGGCCCAGGACGCCGCCCTTTCAAGGCGGTAGCACGGGTTCGAATCCCGTTGGGGGCACGACGATCAAGGTCCTGTGGAGCAGTTGGAGTGCTCGCCGCCCTGTCAAGGCGGAGGTCGCGGGTTCAAGTCCCGTCAGGACCGCACGGCCAGGTAGCTCAGTTGGTACGAGCGTCCGACTGAAAATCGGAAGGTCGGCGGTTCGACCCCGCCCCTGGCCACTTGTATTTCAGCAGCTCAGCGGCCTTGCGGAGAGATCATCCGTAGAGGCCGTTGATCGTTTAGGGCCTCGCTGTCGGGGGATTGTCGGGGATCTTGCTTTCGTCGCGGCTTCGTCGTTGTCTGGGCACGATGTCTGCGGCTCGGTTCGCCATCTCGCGTCCAGCCCGGTCGAAGAGGTTGCCGTACAGGTCGCTGGTTACGCCGATGCTCTTGTGACCCATCGCCTTGGACACGGCGGCGATGTCAGCACCGGTGGAGATCAGGGCGGACGCGCGGAAATGGCGTAGCTCGTGCAGCTTCGCGCCGGGTAGACGTGGTGGACGAGGATCCGTTTGACAATCTTCGTGACGTAGTCGGGGTGCAACGGTCGACCGTCCTCGTGCGTGAACACGTACCCGTTGTCGTGGTACGCATCGCCCCAGTGCAGCTGCTCCGCTGCCTGAGCCCGCCGCCAGGTCACGACCGCTCGGAGCGTGTGCTCGTCGAGCCACACGATGCGCTCATCGCCGGCGGTGGTCTTGGCTTCCCCCTCTCGACCGCGCGATAGCCGACGCTGGTGCGTTGCCGCCCGAGCATGATGCGCCCGCTGTGATAGACGACGATCGTGGCGTCCACCTCCAGCTCCGACCGAGGATCGTGTAGCCGGCCACGGATGAGGACACCATCCGCCCGGTCTCGGCGGCCTGCGACCACGCCACCTGGCGAGCCAGCGCCCGCGCCGCACGAATCCGGCCAACGACGGCCACGTCGAGACGGTTGAGCAGCCGCCAGACCGTGGCCTTTGGGAGCCGGCGTCCCACACCCCCACCTAACCGTCCCGGCAGCCAGAGATGATCACATCCTGGTCACCGAGTCGCCCAGCGCCACCGCGTACACCACGCGGGTGAGCTGGGCACCCACCGGCTGGCCGGTGCCGGCGTCCCACACCCGCGCCGAACCGTCCCGGCCGCCCGAGATGATCACATCTCGGTCACCGACCCGCCCAGCGCCACCGCCGATACCTCGCCGGGGAATGTCCGGATCTTTGTGGAGGAGACGGCGATCGTCTCCTACTGTCCGGTGATCCGCTCGCCGTAGTACACGTTGATCGCTTTCTTCAATCCGGTGGTGATGCCGGTGACATTGGCGTCGCGTGTCGCCCGACCTCGCCCACGGTGCTGTTCGGCGCTTATGCCGGAAAAGTGACTTATGAATTATGGCGCCTGGACGCCGTCGGCAGAATGGCCAGTACCGCTTGTTTCGGGCGTAGGCGTGGCGCGCTGCAGGGCTGTTAACCGTCCGGCTATAGGTCGCTGCCCAAAGGTGCCATATGCGTGCGCCGAGCGGCGACTACGGTTGTCTGACCCTAGCCGGGTGATCATCTGATTGGCCAATTCGAATGTTTGGAGTTTACCGTGTTCATCGCCTACGCCATAGTCGGGGCGGTGCTGGCACTAGGGGTGCTGGCCTCCGCGACGGCACAAATCACCGGTAACAAGGTGATCCTCGCCAACATGGCGCATCTTGGTATTTCAGTTCGTATCCTGCCGTTCTTGGCCACCTGCTTAGTCGCTGGCGGCGCCGGCCTTCTGGTGGGGCTTTGGTATCGCCCGCTGGGCATCGCCGCCGCCGGCGCGTTGGTGCTGTACTTTGTCGGGGCGGTCGTTGCCCATCTGCGTAAGGGGGACGTCAAGGGTTTACCGGCGCCGTTGCTGTTCCTAGTTCTTGCTGCTGCTGCTTTGTCCCTGCAGGTCTTGTCTGTCTGACGGGCGTCGGTTGGATGTTATGGCCGATGAAGGCGAGAGCATCGATACGCTTTCTACGTCTGCGGCATGGCCGGATGCTCGTCGCCGTAACCCATTGATCATCGGCCGCCTCCGGGGGGGTACAGCCACGTATTGCGGTTATCTGGTGAAGTACCGCCTGACCTCGGCTATCCACTCAGGGCGGTCTCTGTACACCGTTTCATACGCTCGCAGTATTTCCTGCTTGGACATCGCGTCGAGGTGGCCGGGTGGGAGCTCGCGGGCCAGTGCCGTTGTCATCTGTGTGTGCTCGGCCGAGGTCAGGATGACTGCTGGTGCCTGGTCGGTGGGGAGGCCCAGCTTCTCGAGTACCTGCACTTCCACGATGTGGTGGGCCTGGTACGCCCTGTCGAGCCCTTCGACTGCGCGGGCCAGGGCGTTGTAGGGGGCGATGGTTCCCTTCTGGTTTAGGCCGACGGCGAGTCCGGAGCCGTACTGACGCGTGAGCGCATCGACGGACTCGACCGATAGATGTCGGATCACGATGGGGCGTTCTGCGGCCGCAATGTCTATCAGGGCAAGCTTTCCAAGGTCCCCCGGTGGTAGCACGGTCCCGGGAAGTCGTGCACCGCCAATGCGATTGATCATCAGGCGACGTAACGCGACCCGGCACTCTTGCGTGGACAGGCTGCCGATTACCGTGGTCGCCGCTCCGCCGACTGCCTTGGCGGCCAGGCCTAGGATTCGCTCGACCGGGATCATGGCAACTGCGATGTTGGCGGCTTGCTCTGCTGGCGTGACGCCCAGGTCTTGGCGGTCGTGTTCGGCCACGGCTGCCGTCTCTGGTGCACTGGCCGTACCGACGCCGAGCAGGCCCATCAGGGTCTGATAGGCCGCATGCAACGCCACTCGATCAGGACTCGTCTCTTCGATTCGTCGCAGGTCGTCGGCGCTATACGTCGGCGTGGGCGGGAACATCCTCGGGTCGAGTCGACCCTCGGCGTCGAACGGGAGCTGGCTTTTCGACGGCGGCGACGGAATGACCCGCACGACCGGTGGACTTGGCAGCTGGTCAGCAGCTCGCGGGGTTAGTCCGCCACTGCCAGTGGGTCGGTCGGGCATGGGTTGCGGAGACGGGGGGGGCGGTGGTTGGCGGCGCGGTGGTACGGGCGGCGGCGGTACGTACGCGGCTGGGGGCACGACGGGGAGCGGGGGGATCGGCGGTGGCGGTGGCTGGATGAAGATCGGCGGAGGGGGACTCGTCGATGGCGCGGGCGGTGCCGGGGTGGGGATGTCTTGGGGCGGGGAAGGCATCTGGTCGGGCCGGATGATGGGCACGGGCGGCGGTGCGAAGGCGGCTGGGGGGGAGGGCACCGGCGGGGGCAGGGCTGGCGGAGGAGGAACAAAGGCTGGCGGCGCGGGAGCAATCGGCACGGCCAGTGCGGGTGGTGTGCCATAGATGTAGTCGGGCGGCATGAGCATCACCCCGGGCGGCGAGATGGGCGGCGGAGGGCCGGGGTTGGGCATGGTTGGAGGGGGCGGCGGGGGTGGCGGTGGCGGCGCGGGCGGGGGCGGCGACGGGTCGCGTAGTTGGTTGGCGTCGGTGAAGTAGCCGACGTCGTATGGCGTGGGACCTGGCCCGGTCACGGTTGATGCCCGGCCTGGTAGATGCTGACCGCGATGAAGATGATCAGTGCCGCGAATCCAGCCGCGAAAACTAGGCTCATGAGTCCTTTGACGAAACGCCATGGACGTCCGCTGCTGGGGCCACCGCGGGCGACGACGAGGGCGTTCATGCTGATGTTGCGTAGGCGCCTGACTTTGAGTACTCGGCCGGCTGAGGGGTGACCGCTGATTTCGACCCAGTCACCGTCGCCGATTGAGCCTTCGATAGAAAGCGCGCGGATCTCCACCGCCACCGGCGGCTGTGGTTGGCCCGCGGCGTCCCAACTGTCGACGCGGAAATCCCATATTGACCCGTACCGGCGACCCATCAGCTCGTTGCGCTGGCGAAACGCGGCCACCTGGCCGCGGACGTGAGCCCGGTCCGAGACAGGATGGGCCGGACGTATCGATCCGGGATCGGCGTCGTTGCCCGGGACCCGACCGGCGGCGCGGCCCACGCTCATCGCTTCGTCGATCGTCGTGCCTCGGACGAGAGCAGCGAGGACGGCGTCGGTCGCGGCCTCAACGGCTCGTGGATCACCACCGACTTCCTGTTCAGCCCACGCCCGCCACTCGGCTCGTTTGTCTGACGGAATCGTCGTGCTCATCTGCTCACCTCGGATCCGAACGCCAACGGGCCGAACCGGTAGTTCTACGGCTAGCCGCATCTACCGGGCGTTTGAGTCGAGGTGCTGGGTTTCGATCACATGTCACCTCGTTGGTTCACTGAGTTTCCTAGTGATGGGACACTAGGTCGCAGGCTCGTCCGCCAACATCGGGATAGCCCGCGATCGGCGAAGGGGTAGCCCGCTGCTACCTATGACCGTTCAGCCGCGTAGGTAGCGAACAACTGTGGCGACGCGACGGTTGTCGTCAGCGGTGTCTCCGATGTCGAGCTTGGCCATGATGGCGCCGACGTACGTCTCTACCGTCTTGGCGGACAGGCCGAGCCGCTGGCCGATGCCGTGATTCGAGCGGCCCTCGGCCATCAGGGCGAGCACGTCCCGCTCCCGTTCGGTCAGTCGGTCGAGCGGGTTCTGTTGGCGGGGACGGGTTATCAGGGTGCGGACGATCTCGGAGTCGATAACTGACTCGCCGAGCGCCACCCGCACCATCGCGTCGTGGAGGGCGGTGACGTCGTTGACGCGGTCTTTGAGTAGGTACCCCACGTGAGTGGTGCCGCCGCGTAGTAGGCGCTCTGCGTAGGCGGCTTCGGCGTACTGGGACAGCACCAGGACGGCGACCTTCGGGGAGTGGGTACGGATCTCGATGGCGGCGGTGAGCCCCTCGTCGGTAAAGGTCGGTGGCATCCTGATGTCGGTCACGACGACGTCGGGTTGGCCGGCCTCCACTGCGGCGCGAAGAGTCGTGAGGTCGGCGACCGTCTGCACCACCTCGACGCCGGCATCGGCGAGCAGGCGGGCTAGCCCCTGACGCAGGAGCGGCGAATCTTCGGCAATGATCACCCGCACGGCAGCCTCGCCGTCACAGTAGTGCCGCCACCCGGGGGACTGGCGATGGTCATCCGCCCTCCGACCGCCAGCACCCGATCGCGCATGCCCTGCAATCCCGATCCGGTGTCCGCGTCGACTTGCCCGGCGCCGCCGATGCCGTCGTCGCGTACGCGGATGGTCAGCTGACCGTGGTTGGCGACGAGTTCGACCCACACGCCGGAGGCTCGACTGTGTCGCGCGGCGTTGGTGACCGCTTCGGATACGAAGAAGTAGGCGGTGGCCTCGACGGTACCGGGGAAACGTGCGGTGGGTGCGGACACCACGATCGGCAGGGGGGCGCGCTCGGCCAGGGCTCGCACAGCGGAGGCGAGGCCCTCCTGGATGAGCAGCATCGGGTGGATCCCGCGAGCGAGCTCCCGCAGTTCGTTGATAGCTTGTTGTAGTTCCTCGGCGGCCCGAGCGAGGAATCCAGCGACCTCCGCGTCACCTTTGGCTAAGGCCTTGGTCCGTGCTTGGCCCAGCACCATCGATAGGGCGAGCAATCGTTGCTGGGCACCGTCGTGCAGGTCGCGTTCGATGCGCCGGCGCGCGTCCTGCCCGGCTTCCAGGATTCGCGTCGTGCTCGACCGTAACTGCACAAGCTGGCTGCGCACCTCGGCGTGCAACCACTCGTTTTCCAGCGCCAGGCGGGCCAGCGCTGCCGCGCTGCTCAGCAACGCCGGCTCGGCCAAGGCGGTCTCGTCCACGATCATGGCGGCCAATGGTCCATTGACGCCCTCAATCAGATGAACCACGCGACCCGGCCGCGGGGTCGGTTCATATGCCTGGCCGTCCAGGTCGACGTAGCAGTCGCCGGCCGGGGACCAGTACAACAGCTCGAGGTCGGGGTCGCGAAGGGTTGCAGCCAGGGCGTCGCGCACCCGGCCCGGGGCCAGGCCCGTATTCAGTTGCGGCAACAGCTCGCCCACCTGTGCGTAGGCTCGTCGGGTACGCAACAGCCCGACGAGGAAGCCGACTGGAAGGACAGTGAGCCCCACCGGCAGGTAATCGTTGATGACGTGCCGCGCGGCACTCGGCAGCACGACAACGTCGGCAAATTGCTGGGCGAGCAGGAACGCGACGGTCGGAATCACCATCCACAGCACCGGTTGCATCACCCGTCTGGCGGCACGGGTGGCAAGCCGCCAATGCCGTACGATCACGCCGGTGACCGCGATTATGATCACGGCTGACAGGTATGTCGTGGCCTGTTCGATCACCCGGTATGCGCCCGGATTGTGGCCGACGAGCAGCAACTGACGGCAGCCGAGACAACCATTGGCGTTCGGGTCGAAGAACAGCATGCGAACCGGGTTGTTGACCAGCGTCCAGATCCAGACCCCCACCATCACCCGGCGGTCGAAGCCTCTGCTAAAACGCCCGGTCGGAAAAACCAAGGCCAGCGTGGCCAGCGCCGGCTGATACACCTTCTCGTAGGTCGACGCGACGGTATACGGCAGCGGAGCCCAGATCCAGTACAGGTCCTGCACCAGCCACAAGAACCCCACCGCCGCCATCCACGCTCCGGTCGCATTACCGGGCCGGCGCAACAGCGCAACGACCGCCGCGACGAGGTAGCTCGCCGCGACCCCCGCGTGAACTGACTGGTCGACGACGTGCAACGGCAATCCGTGTAGAGCCGGCGCCGCGATCGACAGCACACACGCCACCGCCCCCGCCGCCGCTACCGCCGCGGCAAGACCGCTACGCCGACGCACCGCAGCGTCCGGGACCGCGAGGGCGGCCGTAGCAGCAGCCATGCCCAACATGGTGAACCCTCGCCAGCCGGCAGGGAATACGGGACAGCCCGCCCGGCAATCGCGGGCTAGCCCGGTTCCGACCGACCGGATCGCCGGACCACCGTCCTGCCATCCGGAAGCGACGAGGTGCAGGGAACGCAGATGGAAACGGACGGCACTCGCGCGACGGTCGGTCCCCAGGCGCCGTGGCGGTGCGAGCCGGACCCGTCGGGGTGAGGTTAAGCACCCGGTCGGCCCGGTAGGTTGGTCGGCCCTGCATGCACAAGCCGATGCGCCGGTCCGGGTGAGCTAGCCGGCGTGTGCGGTGAGCGCCCGCTGCAGTATGGCGGCGGTGGCATCCGGGTCGGTGACCTCGAGCACCAACCGCCGGTAGCCGAAGGCCGGGTGTGGCGTACAGTCGATCACCAGTACCCGGTCAGCCCGACGCACGTCCCAGAACGATCGAATGTCCCCGGTGCCGTAGGAGCCGGCGGTGATGACCCCGGGCAGGTATGAGCCCGGCAGCCGGATCCCGGTCGGCCGCACCTCCCGGCGGGCCGCGACCCGAACGCCGGAGACCGCGGACTGAGGGATCTGGATCCGGGCGCGCACACACCACAGCCGGTCCAGCCCGAGTGGCTCGACAACGAACGAGTCACCGGCGACCTCGACCCGGATCTGCGCGGGGCGCGCCATCAACGCCGTCAGCCCACCGAGGAATGCGAGCGCGCCGACGACGACCACGACCACGATCAGCTCGGTAGACATGGCGACACCCTACGCGCCCCCGCCAGTGCCAAGAGGGGCCGTAGGTCCTGCTCGGGCGGGCACTTGGCGCCTGTCCGTGATCGACCACCGCCCATACCGTCCCGGCTGAAGCTCACTGGGAGGGGCGTCATGATCACTACGACTGGTCTAGACCGCGACACGCTCGAGTTGATGCTCTCGTCGCTGGAGGATTACCTCAACAGCGCCCTTCCGGAGCACCGCCGGCTCGAGCTCGACCGGGACGACGTCTGTCCAGAGCAGACAGTTCGGGCCATGTGCGGCGACGACCTGGGTGTGCACCTGGTGTTCGTCCCCGAGGAATATGGCGGGCTCGGCGGCGGGGCCTTCGACTCGTACCGGCTCTGCGAGCGGCTCGCGCGCATCGACATCGGCCTGGCCACCTCGGTCTTCGCCACCTTCCTCGGCAGCGACCCGATCCTGGTCGGCGCGACCGCCGAGCAGCGCACCCAGTGGCTGACCCGGATCGCCGAGCAGGGCACACTCTTCGCGTACGGCGCGACCGAACCCGAAGCCGGCAGTGACCTCGGCGCGCTGCGGACCACGGCCACCCCGGTCGAGACCGACGGCCAGATCACCGCCTATCGGCTCAACGGACGCAAGCAGTGGATCAGCAACGGCGGCATTGCCGATGCGTACACGATCCTGGCCCGCGCGCCCCACGGCCCGTCGTGGTTCATCGTCGAGAAGGGCACGCCCGGCTTCGCCGCCGCCCCGCCGGAGGACAAGCACGGCATCCGGTTGTCCAACACCGCCGCGCTCTTCCTCGACGATGTCGAGGTCCCCGCGCACCACCTGGTCGGCCAGGTCGAGGGCATCGGCCTGACCCAGGCCCAACAGGTCTTCGGCTACACCCGGGTGATGGTCGCGGCGTTCGGCCTCGGCGGCGGCTGGGCGGCGCTTGACCGCGCGATCGACTACTCGACGGGCCGGGTGCAGGGCGGCGGGCCTCTCTCCGGCAAGCAGGGATACACCTTCAAACTGATCGTCCCGCACGCTGTCCGGCTCGAGGCCGCCCGCGCGTTCCTGGAGGAGACGGCGACCCGCATCGACGCCGGGCACGGCGCCGACGGGGCGCTGAACACCGAGGGAGCGATCGCCAAGTACCTGTCGACCGAGGCCGGCAACGCCGCGGCCGACGCCGGGATCCAGGCCCACGGCGGCTACGGCTACACCCGCCCGTACCTGGTGGAGAAGATCAAGCGCGACGTTCGGATCACCACGATCTACGAGGGCACCTCCGAGATCCTCGAGCTCACCATCGCCCGGGACCGCTGGCAGCAACACCTCAAGACGTCCGGCGCCTACTACCGCGACGCCGCCCGCGAGCACGCCGGCATCGCGAACGCCTACGGCGGGCCGACCGCCGCCCTGGCCTTCGAGTGCCTGGCCGCCGTCTTGGAGGCGTGCCGGGTCGGCCGGCTGACCCGCAACCAGCACGTGCTCATGCGCCTGGGCGAGCTGATCGCCTACGCCGAGTGCGCCGGCGCGCTGGCCCGTCGCGCCGCCGCGGCCGCCACCGACCAGCTGCCGGAGAAGGCCGACCGCCGCTTCGAGCCGGCGGCTCTCGCCGCCGCCAGCCGGGTCTTCGCCCGGGAGGCCGCCATGAAGGTGGCCGAGGAGGGTTTGCGCTGGGTGTCCGGCGCGCAGCCGCCGGGTGCCGCCGATGACCTGGCCGCCAGCCTGCCGCTCGAGCGGGTACGCCGGGCCCAGGCCGGGCTCCTGGCCGACATGGAGATCGTCGCGGATGCGCTCTACCGCCGTTCGACCAATTAGTCCACCGTGGAGGGTGATGTCATGACCGCAGTAACGCCCATCGCCATCGTGGGGGTCAGTGCGATCATGCCTGACGCGCCCGACGCCGAGACGTTCTGGGCGAATATCAGGGGTGGCCGGTACAGCATCAGCGATGTGCCGACCGAGCGCTGGGACCCGGAGCTGTACTACGACCCGGACCCCCGGGTGCCGGACAAGACGTACTCGCGCATCGGCGGCTGGGTCCGGGACTACCCGTGGGATCCGATCGGCTGGCGCCTACCCGTACCGCCCACCGTCGCCGACCAGATGGAGGCGGGCCAGAAATGGGCAGTCGCCGGGGCGCGCACGGCTCTGCTCGACGCCGGCTGGCCCGAGTGGCCGGTCGACCCGGAGCGGGTCGCGGTCATCATCGGCAACGCCATCGGGGGCGACAAGCAGTACCGCAGCAGCCTTCGGGTGGAGTACCCGGAGTTCGACCGTGAGCTGCGCCGCGCGCCGTCGTTCGCGGCCCTGCCGGCCAGCGTGCGCGACGCCGTCCTCGCCGAGACCCGTACCTCGTTCCTCAGCCAGTTCATGGAGATCACCGAAGACTCGATGCCCGGCGAGTTGGCCAATGTGACCGCCGGGCGGATCGCCAACCTGTTCAACCTCCGCGGGGCCAACTTCACCACCGATGCCGCCTGCGCCTCCGGCCTGGCCGCGATGTCGGCGGCGGTGCACGGGCTGCGCGCCGGCGACTTCGACGCCGTCATCACCGGTGGCGTCGACCGCAACATGCACGCGGCCGCCTTCGTCAAGTTCTGCAAGATCGGGGCGCTCTCGGCCACCGGCACCCGGCCCTTCGACGCCGGCGCCGACGGCTTCGTCATGGGCGAGGGCGCGGCGCTGTTCGTCCTCAAGCGTCTCGCCGACGCCGAGCGCGACGGTGACCACATCTACGCCGTCCTGCTGGGTATTGGCGGATCCAGCGACGGCCGCGGGAAGGGCATCACCGCCCCCAACCCGACCGGCCAGCGCCTCGCAATCGAGCGGGCCTGGCAGATCGCCGGCGTCGACCCGGCGCTCGCTTCCTATGTGGAGGCTCACGGCACCTCGACCCGGGTCGGCGACGCCACCGAGCTGGCCAGCCTGAGCGACGTGTTCGGCAAGGCCGGTGCGCAGACCGGGGCGATCGCGCTCGGCTCGGTCAAGTCGAACATCGGCCACCTCAAGGCGGCCGCTGGGGCCGCCGGCCTGTTCAAGGTCGTCCTCAGCCTGCACGAGAAGGTCCTGGCGCCGAGTCTGCACGTGACCGAGCTGAACCCGAATGTGGACTGGGACGCGGTTCCCTTCCGCGTCAACACCGAGCTTCGCGACTGGTCGGTGCCGACCGGCGGGGTACGCCTGGCCGGGGTCAGCGCCTTCGGTTTCGGCGGGACCAACTTCCACGTAGTCATCGAGGAGTACGTACCCGGGCGGCACCGCGCGCCGCAGGCGGCCCGTTCGTACCCGGGCGTTTCACTGCCACAGCTGACCACCGCCGGCCAACAGCCGGCCCAGGCCGGCACCGCCGGCCAACAGCCGGCCCACGCAGGCACCGCCATTGAACGGCCGGCCCCGATCCGGGGCGCGGTCGTCGTCGGCGGGCGCGACGACGCGCAGGTCGCCGGCGAGTTGGCGCGGCTGCGGGCGAGCGCCGCCCAGGGGCAGACACCGCCAACCGGCGCGCCCGATCCGGCGCTGGCCGCGGCGGCGGTCCGGGTCGCCATCGACTATGCCGACGCCGCCGACCTCGCCGCGAAGGCGACGAAGGCGATCGAGGCCATCGAACGGGCCAACCCGGCGCAGTGGCGGCTGCTACGGGCCCAGGGCATCTTCGTCGGGCGGGGCGCACCGGGCAAGGTCGCCTTCCTTTACCCCGGCCAGGGCTCGCAGTACCTGAACATGCTGGCCGACCTGCGGGCCAGCCAGCCCGTGGTGGCCCGCACCTTCGACGAAGCGGACCGGCTGATGACTCCGCTGCTCGGGGGCCCGCTGACCGCATGCGTGTTCGCCGACACCACCGACCCGCAGGTCGTGGCCCGGCTGGACAAACAGCTCATGCAGACCGAAATCACCCAGCCGGCGGTGCTCACCGCCGACCTCGCCCTCACCCGACTGCTCGACTCGTACGGCATCCAACCCGACATGGTGATGGGCCACAGCCTCGGCGAATACGGCGCCCTCGTGGCCGCGGGCGCACTCTCCTTCGACAGCGCGCTCGAGGCGGTGAGCGCCCGTGGTCACGAGATGGCGAGTCTCTCGATGGCCGACAACGGCGCCATGGCGGCGGTGTTCGGCCCGCTCGACCAGATCGAGCGGATCGTCGCGGCGGTCGACGGCTACGTGGTGATCGCCAACATCAACAGCACCCGCCAGGCGGTTGTCGGCGGTGCCACGGACGCGGTGGAGCGGGCCATGGCCGCGTTCGAGTCAGCTGGCCTGACCGCGACCCGGATTCCGGTCAGCCACGCCTTCCACACTTCGATCGTC
This sequence comes from uncultured Actinomycetota bacterium, assembly GCA_963753485.1. GTDB lineage: Bacteria > Actinomycetota > Actinomycetes > Mycobacteriales > Micromonosporaceae > CAWDLX01. Next base: position 25,516 of record CAVWCL010000008.1, read on the forward strand.
GCGCCCGCCAGCAAGCCGTTGACCGCGGCCCTTCGCCGGCTGGCGCTGCGACCTCCGGCCCTTCCGGTCGTCGCCAACGTGACCGGCGAGTTCTACCCCGGCGATGCGGACGTGGAGACCATGCTCGACCTGCTGGGCCGGCAGGTCGCGTCGCCGGTGCAGTTCGTCAAGGGGCTGCACACCCTCTACGCCGCCGGCGCACGGGTCTTCGTCGAGGTGGGGCCGAAGAAGGCGCTCTACGGCTTCGTCGAGGACGTGCTGGGTGACGATGCCGTTGCGCTGTTCACCAACCACCCGAAGAGCGGCGACCTGGTCTCGTTCAACCAGGCGCTGTGCGGCCTTTACGCCGCGGGCCTCGGTTTCGGCCGGCCGCAACCGGTGGCCGCCCCGCCGCCGGCAACGGCGGGCACCGAGCCGGTGGTGATCACCGGCGCCGCGCTGGGCCTGCCCGGGGTCGAGCGGGTCTTCGACGACGCCAACATCGCCCGGATCCTCGACGGCGAGCAGTTCATCGACACCGTCCCGCACCGCCTGCGCCAGGCCATGGTCGACCACAGCATCACCCGCCTGGTCAAGCGCGAGTCGGGCGACCCGACGTTCGAGACCATCGACAGCGAGGCCGATGTCGTCAAGCTGGCCGGCCGCCGCGGTGCCCTCGATCTGGTCGCCGAGTTCGGGATCGACCCGGCGAGGGACGCGACCCTCGACGTCACCACCCGGCTAGCGATCGGGGCCGGCATCGATGCCCTGCGCGACGCCGGGATCCCGCTCGTCATGCAGTACAAGACCACGACACTGGGTACAAAGCTCGCCGACCGGTGGGGGTTGCCCGCGTCGATGCGCGACGACACCGGGGTCATCTTCGCCTCCGCCTTCCCCGGCTACGACAGTTTCGCGCATGAACTCGAGGGCTACTTCAGCTCACGCGGCCGCCGCGATCAGCTGGCCGCCCTCGAGTCCGTGCGGGCCCGCATGGATGCCGACAACCCGGCCCGCACCGAGCTGGATCGGCGCATCCACGCGCTCCGGCACGCCGCCGAGGCTGACCCGTACACGTTCGACCGGCGATTCCTGTTCCGGTGCCTGTCCATGGGCCACTCCCAGTTCGCTGAGCTGATCGGGGCCCGCGGGCCGAACACGCAGATCAACGCGGCCTGTGCGAGCACCACGCTGGCGACCGCGCTGGCCGAGGACTGGATCCGGGCCGGGCGCTGCCGGCGGGTGGTCGTCGTCTCCGGCGACGACGCCACCTCGAACTCGATGCTGCCGTGGATCGGCTCAGGCTTCCTCGCCTCCGGGGCGGCCGCGACCGATGACATCGTCGAGGACGCCGCGACGCCGTTCGACCGGCGCCGGCACGGGCTGATCGTCGGGATGGGAGCGGCCGCGTTCGTCGTCGAGTCCGCCGCTGCCGCCCGCGAGCGCGGCCTGCAACCCATCTGCGAGATCCTCGGTACGGTCACCGCGAACAGCGCGTACCACGGCACCCGTCTGGACGTGGAACACATCGGCGAGGTCATGCAGCGACTGCTCGTGCAGGCCGAGGCGCGCGGGATCGACCGGAAGGCGATCGCGCCCGCCACCGTCTTCGTCTCCCACGAGACCTACACCCCGGCCCGTGGCGGCAGCGCCTCGGCCGAGATCAGTGCACTGCGCCGGGTCTTCGGCGCCGAGGCCGACGCCATCGTCATCACGAACACGAAGGGCTTCACCGGGCACGCGATGGGCGCCGGCGTCGAGGAGATCGTCGCGATCAAGGCGTTGGAGACCGGAGTGGTTCCGCCGGTACCCAACGTCAAGGAGCCCGACCCCGAGTTGGGCCCGCTCAACCTCTCGACCGGAGGCACCTATCCGGTCCGGTACGCGTTGCGGTTGGCCGCCGGCTTCGGATCGCAGATCGCGATGTCCCTGTTGCGCTGGACCCCGCCACCGGATGGTCAGCACCGCGCCCCCGACGAGCTGGGATACGGCTACCGCATCGCCGACCCGGCGGCCTGGCACCGCTGGTTGGCCGGCATCGGCGGTGCCGATGCCCAGCTGGAGGTCGTGCAGCGCCGGCTGCGGGTCGCCGACAAGGGCGTCGCGCCCGCCGGTGCCCGGCCGGCGGTCGCCGCCCAGGCACCGCAGGTCGTGGCGGCCGCACCGCGGGCCGTGGCGGCACCGCAGCCCGTTGTGGTGCCACCGCCTGAGCCGGTGACGATGCCCGAGCCGGTCGCTGTTGTCGCGCCGGAGCCGGTCGCGGTCGCCGCGCCAGAGCCGGTCGCGGTCGCCGCCGCGGCGCCGGACAGCGTCACCGAGACCGTGGTCGGAATCGTCTCCGGACTCACCGGCTACCCGGCCGACCTGCTCGACCTCGACCTCGACCTGGAAGCCGACCTCGGCGTCGACACCGTCAAACAAGCCGAAGTCTTCGCCGCCGTCCGCGAACACTTCCACATCGCCCGCGACGACACCCTGCCCCTGCGCAACTTCCCCACCCTCACCCACGTCATCGGCTGGATCCGCGACAAGACCACCACCGCACCCCAAACCGCGGCCGCCACCCCAACCCCCGCGAGCCAACCCCCTGCGATCAAAGCACCCGTGGCCCAACCCACCGTGACCGAAGCACCCCCGACCCCGATACCCGCCGCCACCCCAGCACCCACCACACCCGCCGACGACGTGCCCGCCGTCGTGGTCGGCATCGTCTCCGGACTCACCGGCTACCCGGCCGACCTGCTCGACCTCGACCTCGACCTGGAAGCCGACCTCGGCGTCGACACCGTCAAACAAGCCGAAGTCTTCGCCGCCGTCCGCGAACACTTCCACATCGCCCGCGACGACACCCTGCCCCTGCGCAACTTCCCCACCCTCACCCACGTCATCGGCTGGATCCGCGACAAGACCACCACGCCAACCCCAACCCCAGCGACCCAACCCCCTGCGATCGAAGCACCCGGAAGCCCGGCGCCCCCGGCGACGAGTCAGCCGGTGGCCGCCCCGCTCGCTGGGGACCTCGCGGCGACCGACCACATTGTCCGGCGGGTCCCGGTACCGGTGCTGCGCCCCGACCTGGCGGTCTGCGTCCCCACCGGGGTGACGCTGGGCGTCGGCACCCGCGTCGTCGTCGTCCGCGACCGCGGTGGCGTCGGCGATGCGCTGGTCTCACACCTCAAGCGGTTGGGGGCCGAGGTGCTGGCCGCCGAGCCCGAGGTGACGGCGGCCGAGCTCGACGCGTTCGCCGCCAGCGCCGCGGTCCATGGCGTGTACTGGTTGGCCGCGCTCGATGACGAGGGTCCGCTCGCCGACCTGAACCCGGCCGGCTGGCGCGACGCACTGCACCGGCGCGTCTACGGCCTCTACGCCACCATGCGCCACCTCTACGACCAGAGCCCATTCCTGGTCACCGCAACCCGGCTGGGCGGCTACCACGGTTACGACGACGCCGGCGCCACCTGCCCGCTCGGCGGTGCGGTGACCGGTTTCGCCAAGGCCTACCGGCGTGAGCGGCCCGATGCCACGGTGAAGGCGGTGGACTTCGCGGCCAGTGGCAAGACCGCGGCGCTGGCTGAGCTGCTGGTCGCCGAGACGCTTCGCGATCCGGGCTGCGTCGAGATCGGGTACGCCGGCGGTCGCCGCTGGGGCGTCGGCCTGGCCCAGCGGCCGTTCCCCACCCTGACCCAATCCCTCGCCGGCGACCAGGTCTACCTGGTGACCGGAGCGGCCGGCAGCATCGTCTCGGCGATCACGGCAGACCTGGCCGCCGCCAGCGGCGGGACTTTCCACCTCCTTGACCTCACCCCGCAACCGGATCCGGGTGACCCGGACCTGTGCCGCTATGTCGAGGACCAGGCGGCGTACCAGGTCGAGTTCGCGAACCGGATGCGAGCCCGGGGCGAGCGCCCGACGCCGGTGCTGATCGGGCACGAGCTGGCCCGACTGGAGCGGTCCCAGGCCGCGCTCGCCGCGATCCAGGCGGTCGAGCGGGCCGGCGGCACGGTCCACTACCACTGCGTCGACCTCACCGACCCGAACGCGGTCGAGAAGGTGATGGCGCAGGTACGCGACGCCAGTGGCCGGGTCGATGTGCTCCTGCACGCCGCCGGCATCGAGATCAGCCACGCCCTACCGGACAAGGATCCCGATGAGTTCGACCGGGTACTGCGGGTGAAGGCCGACGGCCTGTTCCACCTGCTGCACGCGGCGGCCGATCTGCCGCTGGGCACCGTCGTGGGGTTCAGCTCGGTGGCCGGACGCTTCGGCAACACCGGCCAGACCGATTACAGCGCGGCGAATGACCTGATGTGCACGGTGCTGAGCAGCCTGCGCCGCAGCCGGCCCCAGGTCCGGGCGCTGGCGATCGACTGGACCGCGTGGGCTGGGATCGGGATGGCCACCCGCGGCTCGATCCCGAAGCTGATGGAGCTGGCCGGCGTGGAGATGCTGCCGGCCGCGGCCGGGATCGCCTGGGTCCGGCGGGAGCTCATGAGCGCCACCGGCTCCGGCGAGGTCGTGGTCGCGGGCGCACTGGGCTCGATGGCCGGGGAGTTCCACGACACCGGTGGCGTCGACCCGGCGGCGCTGACCGGACATGGCCCGATGGCCGCAGCGGTACAGCGGGTCAGCGTCCACACGGGACTGACGGTGCGCACGATGCTGGACCCGGCTCGGCAGCCCTTCCTCGACCACCACCGGATCAACGGCGTGGCCGTGCTGCCTGGGGTGATGACGATGGAAGCCTTCGCCGAGGCGGCCATGGTGCTGGCTCCGGGTTGGCACCTGGCCGGTCTGGAGAACGTGGACTTCCTGGCCCCGCTGAAGTTCTACCGGGACGAGCCGCGCGCCCTGAGCGTGACCGCGTTGGTCCGGCCGGACGGTGCCGACCTGGTCGCCGAGTGCCGGCTGGTGGCCGAGCGCACCGTACCCGGCACCCAGTCGCCGCAGCCCACGCTGCACGCCACCGGCTCGGTCCGGCTCACCGCCCAACCACCGACGCTGCCGGCGCAGCCGTACCCGGTCAACCCGGACGGCAAACTGCTCGGCCCGGACGAGGTGTATCGCCTCTTCTTCCACGGACCGGCGTACCAGGTCGTCGGCTCGGCGTGGCGGCACGATGACGGTGCGGCGGCGGCGCTACGCCGCGACCTACCGCCCGGCACCGATGCGCCCACGCTGATCGGTCCCCGCCTGATCGAGCTCTGCTTCCAGACGGCGGGGCTGTGGGAGGCGGGCCACGAGGGCCGGCTCGCGCTACCGCTGCACGTCGACGCCGTGCGGCTCGGCGCCGACCCGAGCGAGCGGCCCGAGCTGGTGGCCACCGCGCAGCCGGCGCCCGCCGGCGGCTTCACCTGCGCGGTCCGCGATGGCAGTGGTGCGGTCGTCGTGGAGGTCGAGGGGTACCGCACGGTCGCGCTGCCGGACCCGCTGAGCGACGAGGTCATGGCGCCCATCGGCGCCATCCTGCGAGGATGAGGGAGGCGGGTCGGATGTGCCGACAGATCCGGCGACTGGCGATCATAGACCGTGGCCTGCCGGCGGCCCGCCTGCTCAGTGCCGTGAGCGAGCTCAACCTCGCCGACGACCAGCCAACGATCTCTACGGTGGTGCTGCACACCGACGTCGACGCGGCGGCCTGGTTCGTCGGCGAGGCGGACGAGGCTTTCCCGCTCGGCCCGGCCATCCCCGAGCCGGACGGCGCCGGCGGCGTCCTCGACGTGACCGCGGCACTCGCGGCTCTGCAACGCGCTGGCGCCGACGCGGTATGGGTCGACTGGCAACTGCTGGCCGACCCGGGTAGCTTCGTCCGGCGCTGCGAGGAGGCCGGCATCCTCGTGCTCGGCCCTCCGAGCACGACTATCGAGCGGCTGGGCGGGGTGGCGACCTCGACCATGGATCGGCTGGGCGAGGTCGTGGCATCCGGCGGGGACGGTGGGGGCGAACCGATGGAGTCCCCGACCCGGGTGATCGTCGTCCCGGCGCTGGTCGACGACGACGCCACCGTGTGGACGGTCGGCTTCATCGACAGCACGCTGCGCCGCGGCGGGCAGCCGGTCATCGAGGAGTCCGTGACCCTACCGCCGGGTGTGGCCCGGGCGGTGCGGGCCACGGTGGCGGGTCTCATGGAGGAGCTCGGCCATCGGGGCGCGGCCGCGGTTGAGTTCGCGATCAACCTGCCGACCAGCCAGTGGCGGCTGCACGAGGTCCAGGTCCGGCTCCCGTTCGCGCACCTGGTCACCGAGATGACGACCGGCCTGGACCTGGTCAAGCTGCGGGTGCAGGTGGCGCGGGGCGACCGGCTCCTCGGCGCGCCGCCGGCGACCTGCGGGCACGCAATCCAGGTGCACCTGCGCGCCCAGGATCCGCAGAACGACTTCGCGCCCGCCCCCGGACGGGTGGTGCGGCTCGCCCGGCCGGCCGGCATCGGGATCCGGGTGGAGGCCGCGGTGCGCGAGGGCGACCAGATCCACGCGGGCGGCGACCTCACGGTCGCGACCATCGCCGCGTATGGCCGGGACCGGTCGGAGGCGCTGGCTCGGCTGCGTCGGGCTTTGCGCCAGACCGCCGTCGTCATCGAGGGCGGCACGACCGACCGGTCGTTCCTGCTCGCTCTGCTCGACCACCCCGAGGTACGCCACGGCGGGGTCGACGATGGCTGGCTCGACCGGTTCGTGGCCGGCGGCGGTCACCTGCCGGCACCGGACCCGGTTGCCCTGACGCTCGCGGCGGTGGGGTGCTACCGGCTGGATCAGGCGGCCGACCAGGCTGCGTTCCACGCCCGCGCGGCCCGCGGCGCCCCGCCGCACGCGACCGAGCCGGGATACCGGTCCCAGCTCGGGTACCGGGGACACCGCTACGACCTCAGGGTCCTGCGTACCGGCGCCCGCACGTACCGGGTCAGCGGCGAGGCCGGCATTGCCGATGTGACGCTGGCGAGCGCGGGCCGCTACGAACAGACGGTCGTCGTCGGCGATCGGGCCCACCGGGTCCAGGCGGCGATCGACGGGCCGTGCCTGCGCGTCGACGTCGACGGCGCCGCGCACGTGGTGTCGCGCGACGATGGCGCCACCGTGCGCTGCCCCGGCCCCGCGTTCGTCGTCTCGGTCGCGGTCGCGGTGGGCGACCTGGTCCGCGCCGGCGATCCGCTCGCCGTTGTGGAGAGCATGAAACTCGAGTCCACCATCGCGGCACCGTTCGCGGGTGAGGTGGTCGCGGTCGAGGTGGCCGAGAACACGCAGGTCGACGCAGGCGCACCGGTGGTGCGCATCCGGGCCGCCCACATCGGGTCCGCGCCGGCCGGCGACCGGGTACGCCTATCGGGTCTGGTCAGTACCCCGCCGCACACGCCACCGTGCGAGCAGGTCTATGGCGCCCTGCAGTCCTACCTGCTGGGGTACGACCTCGACCCGGCAACAGTGCGGGAGCTGCTGACCCGCCAGCGTCGCCTCGGCGAGCTCGCACCGCCGGCCGATGCCGATCTGCTCTCGTGCGAGGACGGTCTGCTGGACGTGTTCGCCGACGCCTGCGCGCTGAGCCGGCCGAGAAATGGAGCCGAGGCCGAGGCGGGCGACGGTACCCAGGAGTACCTGCTGTCGTACCTGCAGTGGTTGGACGCCGACCGCGCCGGCTTGCCGGACGGGTACCGGCGCCGGCTGGAGCGGGCGCTCCTGCGCTACGGGGTGCGCCGGCTCGACCGGACGGCCGAACTGGAGGAGGCGGTCGTCTGGATGTTCCGTTCCGTGCAGCGGGTCGCCGAGCTGGTGCCGGCGATAACGAACATCCTGCTGCGGCGGTTGCGCTGGCACGGCGTGCTCGCCGACCGGGCCGACGACGCGATGCGGGCCCGCCTCGACCGGCTCGCCGCGGCGGTTTCGGGCCGTCACCAGGCGGTGGCGGATCTGGTGCGCGACAACAGATTCCGCTACGTCGACGAGCCGTTGCTCGCCGCGGTGACGGCCGAGGAGCAGGCTCGGGCCGAGCGCGACCTCGAGGCGGCGAGTCGCGATCCGGACCGCGCCCGCACCCGCGAACGGATCAACCGGCTCGTCAGCTGCCCGCAGCCACTGCGCCCGCTGCTCCTTCGACACTGGCTCGACAGCACCGACGCCCGCACGCGCCGGATCCTGCTCGAGGTCTACACCCGCCGCTTCTACCGCATCCGCCGGCTACAGCGGCTGCGCTTCGTCCGGCCGGCCGGGTGGCAACTGGCCACCGCCGAATATGACCTCGGTGAGAAGCGCATCCACCTGGTGACGAGCTATGCACCGCTGGACGAGCTGCCCGCGCTGTCCCAGGCGATCGCGGCCCATGTGCGCGCGGCCGGGACCGACCGGGCGGTCGTGGTCGACGTCGCCACCTGGCGCAGTGGCGACCTGGTCGACATCGACACTCTCGCCGCGGAGGTCGAGAAGCTTCTCGCCTCCTGCGAGTTCGACCGTCCACTGTGGCGCCTTGACGTCACGGTCACCACCCTCGACGGGCCCGAGCCGGAGCGCCTGCGCACTCAGCACCTGACCTTCCGCGCCGGCGAGGACGGCACCTTCGTCGAGGAGCCGCTCTACCGCAACCTGCATCCGATGCTCGCCAAGCGACTGGAGCTGTGGCGGTTGTCGAACTTCGAGCTGCGCCGGGTCCGCTCGGCCGAGGATGTGTACGTGTTCCACGGGGTCGCCCGGGACAACCCGAGCGACCACCGGCTCTTCGCACTCGCCGAGGTGCGTGACCTGACCGCCACGCCGGATGCCGACGGCCGGGTCCGTTACCCACGGATGGAGCTGCTCGGCCTGCTCGCCCTGGCCGCCATGCGGGAAGCACTGTCCACATTCGGCGAACGGGACCGGCCGGCCGCGAACCGCATCGTGCTCTACGTCCGCCCGCCCTGGGACCTGCCGGCGGCGCGCTGGCCGGAGTTGGCCCGCTCGCTCGCCCCGCTCGCGGCCGGCGCGGGACTGGAGAAGGTCGTTCTGCGGGTCCAGATCCCCCACGACGGCGGCGGGCGGGACGCGGTCCTGCAGGTCGAAGGGCTCGATGGCGGGGTCATCGTCCGTGAGCGCCGACCCGGCGACGAACCGGTCCGGTCGCTCTCGCCGTACCAACAGAAGCTGCTGCGCGCGCAGCGCCTCGGCGCCCCCTATCCGTACGAGATCGTGCGCATGCTCACCCCGCCCCCGGGTGCCCCCGCTCGTTTCCCGGCCGGCCGGTTCACCGAGTACGACCTCGATCCGGATGGCGTCCTGGTGCCGGTGGCCCGCGGGTACGGGCTCAACACCGCGAACATCGTCGTCGGGGTGCTGACCAACGACACCGCGAGCGTGCCGGAGGGCATGGCCCGGGTGGCGATCTTCGGCGACCCGACTACGGGCCTGGGCAACCTGGCCGAACAAGAGTGTCGGCGCATCATCGCCGCGCTCGACCTCGCCGAACGGATGCGCCTGCCGGTGGAGTGGTTCGCGCTCTCTTCCGGCGCCCGCATCGCCATGGACAGCGGCACCGAGAACATGGACTGGATCGCCGCGGTGCTGCGGCGGATCATCGAGTTCACCCAGGCCGGCGGCGAGGTGAATATCATCGTCACCGGGGTCAACGTGGGGGCTCAGCCGTACTGGAACGCGGAAGCGACCATGCTGATGCACACCCGCGGCATCCTGGTGATGACGCCGGCCAGCGCCATGGTGCTCACCGGCAAGCAGGCACTGGACTTCTCCGGCGGCGTCTCGGCCGACGACAACTTCGGCATCGGCGGCTACGACCAGATCATGGGCCCGAACGGGCAGGGCCAGTACTGGGCCGGCTCGCTGGTGGCCGCCTGCGACATCCTGTTGCGCCACTACGAGCACACCTACGTGGTGCCCGGCGAACCGCGCCCGCGCCGGCGGACCACGCCGGACCCGATCGAGCGGGACGTCCGAGCCGCTCCCCATTTCGAGCCGGGCACCGAACTGCGATCGGTCGGCGACGTCTTCTCCACCGAGCACAACGCCGACCGCAAGCGACCCTTCGACATGCGCGCCGTGATGCGGGCGCTCACCGATGCCGACTGCGACCCGCTCGAACGGTGGGCCAACTGGCGCGGCGGCGAGACAGCCATCGTCTGGGACGCCCACGTCGGCGGCATCCCGGTGAGCCTGCTCGGCATCGAGTCGCACACCGTCGCCCGGCACGGGTTCGTCCCGGCCGGCGGACCGGGATCCTGGACATCGGGCACGCTGTTCCCCCAGTCGTCGCGCAAGCTGGCCCGAGCCATCAACGCCGCGACCGGGAACCGGCCGGTGGTCGTGCTGGCCAACCTCTCCGGCTTCGACGGCTCACCGGAGTCGATGCGACGCTGGCAGCTGGAGTACGGCGCCGAGATCGGCCGGGCCGTGGTCAACTTCCGGGGGCCGATCGTGTTCGTGGTCGTCTCCCGCTACCACGGCGGGGCGTTCGTGGTCTTCTCCACGACGCTCAACGAGCACCTCGAGATCGCCGCGGTGGCCGGATCGTTCGCGTCGGTCATCGGCGGTGCCCCGGCCGCCGCGACCGTCTTCGCGCGTGAGGTCAAGACCCGAACCGACGCCGATCCCCTGGTACGGGAGGCCACCGAACGGCTGCGCGCGGCGAGCGACGCGGCCGCCGGGGTGGCGCGGGCCCAGCTGGCCGAGACGCTCGCCACGGTACGGTCGCAGAAACTGGGCGAGGTGGCCGACGAGTTCGACCGCGTCCACACCGTGCAACGAGCGCTCGCGGTCGGTTCGGTGGACCGCATCATCAACGGTGGCGAGCTTCGACCGTACATTGTGGACGCTCTGGAGCGCGGCCTGGCCGCCTCACCCGGGTGACGGGCGACGCAGCCAGGTGTGTTGGGCAACGGCGCCGGCCAGGGCGTCGGGATCGGCGATCGGCACCGGTGGCGAGGCGGCGGTAGCCGCGACCATGGTGAGCACGAACGAGCCGTCGTGTCGCCACCACCCCGGCCACACCGCCTCCACGGTGCGCACGGTCAGTGCCCGCCAACCGGGGCCCGAGGCGTCGGCGAGGGTCACCTCCACCCGCCGGGTGTCCCGGCGCAGGCCGGTCCGCAGTGCCTTGAGCGCGCTCTCCTTCGCCGACCAGACAACGTTGAGCACACAGTCGCGTTCGTCGCCGGCTGACCGCGAGCCGACCAGCCGCTGTTCGCCGTCGGTGAGGTATTCGCGGGCGAAGCTCGCCGTACGCGGCTCAACCAGCTCAAGATCACACCCGATCCGAACGCCGAGCGCACACACCGCCCAGCCGGCCCGGTCGGTGATCGACACGTCGACGCCCAGGGCGGCGCCGTCGACCAACACGTAGGGGGCGCCGTCAGCATCGTTACGCACGTCGATGCGGGTCAGGGTCGGCGGGTCCAGGGGCCACCCCGACCGCAGCGCGACCGCGTGCTTGACCACCAGCCGGCGCAGCAGGTACTCGGTACGTCGCTTAGGGAATCGCAGGCCCGCGGCTCGGGCCTGCTCGGCCGGGGTCAGCCAGTGCTCTCCTGCCGGCAGCGCCTGCTCGCCCAGCGCCAGCCACCACATCGATCCCTCCGGACGGCCATCCTTCACCAGCGGTTCCTCTCGGACCGAGCCTCGCCCCCGCTGGCCCGCCGGCCAAGAGCCGAAGGTCACAGGACGCGGGAAGCGGGCTCGGCGATATTCGGCCGAGTTGGGCCAACGCAGGGAATCGCATCGGCCACCCCGGCAGCTTTACCGGCGAAACTGCCATATGGCGATTAGACGTATGGCGATCAAAGCGGCGCCCGCTCATACTGAGGACGGGCCGGTATGGCAGCGCCGCCAAACGCCGGAAACAAAGCGGAACCCGGCTGGCACCGGGCGCCGCTTTTAGTCCACCCACCGTGAGGAGGGGAGGACCCAATGATGGAATCTTTGCGCACTCAGCCCCCTCCTCGCAATGGCCGAGGGAGTAAGGGAGATGACCCTGTTCTATCGGGGGCCGTGCGCGATCGTGACTCATGAGGTCTTCGTCGCGCGCTGCCCGTCCTACCAGACCTACGCGATTCGCGAGCTGCACCAGATCCACACCGTCACCGAGACGATGCCGCAGAGCCTCGCCTCGTCGACCGCGATCCGGGTCGGCTCCACCGCGTTCGTGGCGGCGTCGGCGCTGGTGGCCACGAGCGGCTGGTTCGTACTCGGCCAGCTCTCGCTGAGCCTGGTCGCGACCGCCGCGCTGCTCCTCTCGGCCTGGGTCTCGGCCTGGGCCTGGCAGGCCTACCGGCGGCCGAAGCAGCTCTGGGCGATCTATCGGGGGGACCGGATCTGCATCTTCTCGACCCCGGACCAGGCCGCCTTCGCCCAGGTCAAGCGGGCGCTGACGCGCGTGCTTGAGCGGGCCGGCGGCACCGGGCCGGCCGACGAGGCGGTGAGTCGGGCCGCGCGCGCCTGACCTTCCCCACGCTGACCGGCGGTGTATCGTGCGCCATATGGCGTTTCGACACAAAGCTCCCGCGAGGTCGCACATCCAGCGATGACCGGCAACGACTCACCCGCCGTCGCCCGGCGGCGGCTACGACTGGCCCTGCGCAAGGCCCGCGATGACCAGGGCCTGACGCAGGGCCAGGTCGCCGACGCCCTCGACTGGTCACTGTCGAAGGTGATCCGGATCGAGAAGGGCGACGTCGCTATCTCCATCACGGACCTGCGGGCACTGGCCGACCTGCTCCAGGTCGACGAACCGGACGTCGTGCAGCAGATGATCGCCGACGCCCGGACCTCGCGCCGGCGCGGCTGGTGGGACGAGCCCCGTTTCCGGGAGCACCTCTCGGCCGCGACCCTCCAGCTGCTCCAGTTCGAGGGCGAGGCAACCGCGATCCGGACGCTGCAGCCGCTGATGATCCCCGGCATTCTCCAGACCCGCGCCTACGCCGAGACGATCCTCGACGCCTGGAAGGACGAGATTGTGTCCTCGGATGACTGGCAGGCGCGTCTGGAGGCCCGGATCCAGCGTGCTGATCATGTGTTCCACCGCCCGGACCCGCCCCTGTTCCTGGCGATCGTGGACGAGTCCGCCGTGACCCGGCAACTGGGCGGGGCTCGGGTGATGTCGGAGCAGCTGAGTGCGGTACAGGCGGTGGCGCAACTTCCCACGGTGTCGATCCGGGTATTGCCGTTTACGTCGGGAATCGCCCCAACACATGGGAGTTTCACAATACTTGACCTTGGAGACGAGGAGAACGCTATCCTCTACCGCGAGAGCACCTCCAGCGACGAGATCGTGCATGCATCTGACCTCGTTCGCCGGCATCGTCTCATGTTCGAACGGCTGTGGGACATGTCGCTCTCACCCGAGGCATCGGGTCGCCTCATCGAGGCCCATAAGGCCAGAATGCGGGCATCGCTTGACACGAGGGCAGACCGCCGCTAGGTGTTGTCGATCTACATCCACCTTGGATCGCTCCGGTTGATGCCCGCCGGAGCGCGGCCGAAAGGACGCACGTTGCGCCTTGCCCAGCCCCAGCCCGCATGGCGGCGGAGTCTTCGTTGCGACTCCTCGCACTGCGTCGAGGTCGCCCGCATCGATGCGGAGATGGCCATCCGGGATTCCAAACACCCCGATGGCCCGTTTCTCCGATTCTCACTCCCCGAATGGAACGCGTTCGTCGCCGGCATTCGGCAGGGTGACTTCGACTTCGGGCAACCATAACTCGCGCTTGCCCACCCGAGAGAGGTCTGTGGTTTCATACCCAGACCTCTCTTTCTTTGCGCCCACTCGGTACTGTTGATACGGACTGCCGCGGGAGGGTGGATCAATGAGCGACGGGCCGGCGCTGGTCTGGCGCAAAAGTCCATACTGTGACACCAGCACATGCGTCGAGGTCGCGGAGACGCCGGAGCGGGTGTACGTACGCAATTCGCGCGATCCGCAAGGCGCCTGGTTGACGTTCTCGCCACCGGAGTGGGCTGCCTTTGTTGCCTGGCTCCGGCAGCCCGACTCCGTGGCGCGGTAGAGGTCAGACGTTCCAGCGGCGCTGGAGGGCGTCGACGCCGTGGCCAACGGTCGCGAGCCGCCGATGCTCCTGCAGTTCCGCAGTGTTCAGCACTCGCCGCCGCCGCGCCGCCCGGGCCCGGGCGAGCACCAGGAAGGCACCGGCCGCGACAACGTATCCGCAGCCCTGGGCGGTCAGCACGGTGAAAACGCCGAGGCGGTCGGTGAGCAGGGCGGCCAGGCCGGACCCCACCAGGGCGGCCGCCGACTGGGCGACCATGAACGCGGCGAAGACCCGGCCGCGCAGTCCGTCCGCGACCTCGGTTTGCAACAGCGTCATGGTGGCCGCCATCGCCAGCGCACCGGGGATCCCGATGAGGATGAAGAGCCCGACCTGCGGAGCCAGGGCCGGAGTCCACCGCGGCAGGTTGAAGATGACGACGTCGATGACGCCGAAGACCGCGTAGCCGACCACGAGCATCGGCACCGGGCGGATCCGGCGGGCGAAGGCCGCGCTCAGGATGCCGCCGGCGATCCCGCCCACGGCCTGCGCCGACATCAACCAGCCGATGTCGGTGGCGCCACCAGTCAGGCCCCGATCGGCGAACACCGCGAAGAGCGAACCCATGACGCCCTCGCCGACGGAGGTGATCAGCAGGACGACCAGCAGGGCGCGCACCAATCGGGAGGCCCAGATCGCCTGCAACCCGCCCGCGAGCTCCGCCCGCCACCGGGCGAAGGCAGAGACCCGGTCCGGGCGGGGGCGCCTGCCCGCGGGTCGCGGGGCCGACGCAACCGCGCTCGCCCGGTGGACCCCGCCGATCAGGGCCACCAGAACGGCCGCAACCGCGAATGACGCGGCGTCGAGGATCGCCGCGCCAGCCAACCCGGCGGCGGCGACCACGATGGCGCCCAGCGCCGGTCCGGCCAGCCTGGCGATGTTGGCGTTGAGGGTGTTGAGCGAGTTGGCCGAGCCGAGATCGTCCTGCGCCACCAACTGCGGCAGCAGCGCATGTTCGGCCGGAGCGACGAACTGGCCGAGCGTCGATTCGACGGCCGCGACCACCAGCACGATCCAGACCTGCGCGGCCGAGGTGACCGCGAGCAGCGGGAGCACCGCAGCGACCTGGAGCAGATTCGCGACCACCAGGACCTTCCGCCGGTCCCAGCGGTCCACGTAGACGCCGGCGATCGTGCCGGCAACCAGGGCGGCGCCCACGCTGACAGCGAGCACGGCGCTGGTGGCCGCGGGGGAGCCGGTCAGCCGGTACACCGACACCGGCAGCGCGACACCGAGCAGCCAGTCACCGGTCAACGAGATGAGCCCGGCGACCCAGAGCAGGCCGAAGGTGCGATGCCGGAGCAGAAGAGAGCCAGTCATGACGTCACTGTGACGTCATGAGCGCATCCTGTCAAGCACTACGACGTCACTACTGACATGACTGGCGCCCAAAAGTTCGCCCAAAGCGGTCATGAGCTGGGAAGTTGCGTGACGTCATGGTGGCTGCCCCCGGTCCGGCGATCGTCGCCGCAGCGTCGCCACGGTCGACCCGGCGAGCGTCATCAGGCACTCCGAGAGATAACCGTCCGCCATCGCCACCCCGAAGAGCGCTCGTCCGGTGGGGACATCGGCGTTGGCGTACGCACTGACGAACCGGGCGACCCAGCGGGCTTCGTACGGGGCCAGATCGATCTCGGGGAAGTCCAGGACGGCGAACCCGTCCGGCGCGTCCTCGCCGACCATCGCGGCCGCCAGGCAGCAGGCCAGGTCATAGGCACCGCGAACGCCGCCCCGGTGGACCACCGCATCGACCGCGTGGGTCACCGCCTCCCGATCACCGCGCAGGGCATGGTCGAGAACCGCGGCGGCATCCTGGTAGATCTCCGGTGGTATCTCCGGACCGGCCGTCGTCATCAGCGCAGCGTAAGCCGCGTCCGCAACCGGTCATTGGTTCGACGGCCGACGCAACATGCAGGTCAACCGCGCGGTGCAGAGTCGCTGGTCATCCTCATCGGTGATGACGATCTCGTACGAGGCGACCAGCCCGCCCAGGTGCAGCGCGGTCGCGACGCCGGTCACCGTACCGGCGCGGGCGGCGCGGTGGTGGGTCGCCGAGATGTCGATGCCGACCGCGTACCCCCCGAAGATGTCCCGGGCGTGCAGGGTGGCGCCGACCGAGCCGAGCGACTCGGCGAGCACGCAGGACGCCCCGCCGTGCAACAGCCCGAACGGCTGGGTGTTGCCGAGCACGGGCATGCTGCCGACCACCCGCCGCGCCGAGGCCTCGGTGACCACGATCCCCATGCGCTCCAGCAGGGTACCCGGACCTCCGGTCAGCTCGGCGTCCGACATCACCCCACCATCGCTCGCCTGCGCCATGGGCGGGACGTTACCCGGCCCGTTCGGCGCCGGGTCACAGCGGTGGTCGCGGGCCGCCGGGCACCCGGGTCGCCTTCCGCGCCCGTTGGCCATACCGTGTGCACGTCACTGTTTCGCAGAGAGGTAGCCCATGAGCGAGAACGAGCCCGTGGAGACTCGCGGAGACGAGCGGATCGAGCTCATCGTCGCGGACACGAACAACGACGGGAAAGCCGACCTGTGGGTCGTCGACACGGATGGCGACGGCAAGGCCGACCTGTTCCAGTTCGATCACGACGGCGATGGCGAGGTCGATCTGACGATCTCGGACCTGACCCAGGACGGCCAGCCCGACCAGGTCGTCAAGGGAGACGGCGGCATCCCGCTGACCTAGACAGACTCAGGCTGACGACACAGCCCCAGGCTCTGTTCATCCGGATCGCCAGCTCGGCGCCGCGTCACGAACCGCCGAGGGACCGGATCGCCACCGCGATCGCGGCGAGCACCAGTAGGGCCAGCAACACCGGCGCGATGGCGGCGGCCGAGAAGGCGATCCGTGCGCTGCGCCTGGTGCCGGCACCGCCGGCGGCGAGGTCAAGGGCGAGCAGCTGATGGCGCCGCGCCAGCACGTCGCACCGCCGGCGCAGCACGTCCGGCCCGGTGCCGTACCGGCGGCTTCGCGACACCGCCACCGCCAGCTGGGCCTGCGTGCGCTGCAGCCGCCGCAGCGCGCGGGCCCCCGGGGGACCTAGCCGGAGCCGGGCCCGCCGCCGGGCGGCCAGCCGCCGCCGGGGCGAGACCAACGCCACGATCTCAGCCTGCGTGGCGACCTTAGGATCACCCAGCCCGGCCAGGAGCGCCGCGAAGTAGTCGGCCTCCCGGCGCTCGGCCGCCACCAGCAGGGTCACCGCCACCGCCACCGCCGGAATTCCCTTGACGAGCAGCGCGCCGATGGCTCCCGCGGCGCCGCCGAACCCGTCGCCGAGCAGTGGCGAGTTCCACAGGAAGTGGCCGCCCCAGGCGGCGCCGAAGAGCCCGACCACGGCCGCGATCCGGACCAGCGGCGGTCGGTGCGGGCGCAGCACGGCATAGGCCACGCCGGTGCCGGCCAGCGCGGAGAAGAGCGTGTGGCTCCACAGGCCGGCGACGAAGCCGCGCAGCACCAGCGTGACCAGCACCGGGCGGACCTGGTCGACCCCGCCCTCGACGGCCACCGCGTTCGTCGCGACCAGGATGTCCTCGACCACCTGGAACCCGAGCCCGACCAGGGCACCGTAGACGAACCCATCGATCAGGCCGGTGAAGTGGGCCCGGGCCGTCACCGCGATGGCCAACACGCCGGCGACCTTGAGGATCTCCTCCAGACCGGCCGCGACGACCGCCGGTCCCCACTGGGTCGCGTAGCTTGGCGAGACAGTCTTGGCGAGGACGTCCTGCAGCGCCGTCCCGCCGGAGATGGCGGCCGAGGTGGCCACCACGGCCCCCCAGGCGAACGCGGTGGCCTGCAACACCGCCGGCTGCGACTCCAAGTAGTCGATCATTCGAAGGAGCACGACGAACGGCACCGCGTAGAGCCCGAAGAGGATCACTGCCAGCATGGTGGCGACCGGGTACGGGCCGAAGGACGCGTGCACGAGCGAAGCGATACGCCAACCGCCGATGGCGATGACCGCCGCGAGCATGACCCACGACGGGACCGTCCAGACGCCCGGGCTGCCCTGCGCGGGCAGGCGGACCGGGGCTGCGGTCATCGCCGACTCCGGATAACGACGGTACGCAGGCTCGCGTCCAGCGCCGGCAGCGCTGGACGCAGCTCAGTCTCCGGGCCACTCGCGGTCACCTCCACCGCGGTCCCACCGGCGACGAACACGGCGTAGCGTCCCAGGCGTCCAGGCGAGGCGTACCCGCCGGCCGACCCGCGCAGTCCACCGTCGGTACGGACCGCCCGGTCACGTCCGGTCACCTGATAGCCGGGGCGAGCAGTGATCTTGGATCGGACCCGCAGGGTCGCGTCGCCCAGCGTGCCCCGGTACGGCGCGGCGACGAGCAGGTAACGGATGGTGCCCACCCGGAACAGGACCGTTCCGCGGGCCGTCGCCGGCCGGGTCTGACTCACGTCGAGCGTCGCGCTGGCCGGCGGCACCACACTGACGCCATCCCCGATGGCATACGGCGCGCCGCGGGCGACCGCCCGGAGGGCCGGGAGAGATCGATCCAGGAGCGGCAGCCCGAACGCGATCAACGCAACCACCGCGGCGATGGCGAGGCTGCCCACCGCGTTCCGCACCACTCCGGCCCGGACAGCGCCCATGTCGGCGACGTTACCGGCCGGCCGGACCGGCCCGCAGAGCCTTCGGCGATCTTTGTCCCGACCGCCGGCCGGGATCCGTCCGCAATGGACTCAGACGGCCCGCCGGCCTTCGAATGCCCGGCCCAGGGTGATCTCGTCGGCGTATTCCAGGTCGCCGCCGACCGGAAGACCACTGGCCAGCCGGGTCACTGCGAGTCCCATCGGCTTGACCAGCAAGGCGAGGTAGGTGGCGGTCGCCTCGCCCTCAGTGTTCGGGTCGGTCGCCAGGATCAGCTCGGTGACGCTGCCGTCGCCGAGGCGGACCATCAGCTCGCGGATGTGCAGGTTGTCCGGCCCTATTCCCTCCAGCGGATTGATTGCGCCACCGAGCACGTGGTAGCGGCCCCGGAACTCGCCGGTCCGCTCGATCGCCACCACGTCCTTGGGCTCCTCGACGACGCAGATGATCTCGTTGGTGCGCCGCGGGTCGCGGCAGATCCGGCATTGCTCGGACTCAGCCACGTTGAAGCAGATGGCGCAGAAGCGCACCTGTTCCTTGACCCGTTGAAGGGCCGCGGCGAGCCGGGCGACATCGGCCGTCTCGGCCTGCAGGATGTGAAAAGCGAGGCGCTGGGCGCTCTTCGGCCCGATGCCCGGTAACCGGCCCAGCTCGTCGATGAGGTCCTGGATCGCGCCTTCGTACATGGCCGTCTAAAGGCCCGGCAGGCCGAGGCCCGAGCCGAGCCCGCCACTGATCGGACCCATCTTCTCCTCGGTGACTTCCCGCACCGCCTCGGCGGTGTTGTGGATCGCGGCCAGCACGAGGTCCTCGAGAGTCTCCACGTCGTCCGGGTCGACCGCCTTCGGATCGATCTTTACGGAGCGGTAGTCGCCGGCCCCGGAAGCGGTGATGGTCACGAGCCCGCCACCGGCCGTGCCGGTGACCTCAGCCTCGGCGAGCTCGGCCTGCGCAGCGGCCAGCTTGCGCTGCATCTGCTGGGCCTGCTTCATGATCTGTTGCAAGTTGGGCTGTCCACCCGGGCGCACGACGCACTCCTTTGCTCGAATGCCTGACAGCCTAACCGGCAGCCGGCCCCGACCCCGTCCGGGTCGGCGCGCCCGAGTAGCAGACCACGGTGGCGAAGACCCGATCGTGCCAGGCTCGCCGGCGCCGGTCCCAGAGCACGGCCAGCAGGCCGACCAACCACAGTGGAGCGAAGAGCAGGCAGCCGGCGGCCCGGACCGCCGCGTGCGGCAGCGACAGTCGACCATCGTGGCGGTTGCGCACGCGCACCCCGGTGACGAGGGCGCCGACGGTCTGACCGGTGAGCCACCAGAAGGCGGTGAAGTACCCCAACGGCAGCAGCGCGGCGATCACCCGCGTGAGCGCTCCGAACCAGGCCGGCGCATCCTGCGGCGACACCTGCTCCCAGGCGAGCACCGGCAGGGTACCCACGGCCAGCGTGCTCAAAGTGATCAGTCCTATGTCGACAGCCAAGGCGCCGAGCCGGGACACCAGACCCGCGTACGCGGTGTGCGGCAATTCGTCGATGCCGCGCTCCATCAGGACGACGCGGGGCCCGGCACCGGGTCGGGACCGTCCGGGTGATGGTCAGAACCGACCAGCCGCCGGAAGGCCGTCTCAACCCGGTCGTCGGCGTTCGCGGTGGCCGAGCGCACCTGGTGGGCTGCCTCGCCGACCACGCCGCGGCTCTGTTCCATGACGAGCTCGCGCAACCGGGGATCGTTGGTCAGGTCGTCGATGACGACAGGTAGCACGCGGGCCCGGATCTCAGGCAGCGCACCC
Source organism: uncultured Actinomycetota bacterium (assembly GCA_963753485.1). Lineage (GTDB taxonomy): Bacteria > Actinomycetota > Actinomycetes > Mycobacteriales > Micromonosporaceae > CAWDLX01. The sequence continues at coordinate 45,895 of CAVWCL010000008.1, forward strand.
TCGATCAGCTGGGGCATCACGGTATCGACCAGGTGAGGCACCATGCCGTCGACGATCTGGGGGACCGCCTGGGCCTGGGCCCACGCGATGCCGTCGGCGACACCGGTGCGTACGAGTGCGTCCGCCTCGGCCCGGCCGGCCGAGAGCGTGGCTTCTCCGGCCGTGCGCGCGTCCAGCACCAACCGGCTCAGCCTGGCCCGGGAACGCGCCAGCAACCCGCCGGTGACGGGCTCACCGGCGCTCTGCCGGGCAGCCCAGTCCAGCGTGCGCGCCGCGAGCCGGGACGGCGGGCCCATGACCCGCTGCGCGAGTCCGTGGACCTCGGTTGCGGTCTGGTGGGCGATGCCCACGCCGAGCACGAGCATCTCGTTACGGTGCGGGCGAGGCGCACCCGGGCGCAGCCGTTCCGCGGCCAGCATCGCCATGCCCAGTGCGGTTCGCGCCGGGTGGGTCGCCGCCGGCGCAGGAGACACCGCCGGCTCGGACGCCACTGCCGGCGCAGAGGGCACCGCCGGCTCGGACGCCACCGCCGGCGCAGAGGACACCGCCGGCGCAGGCGGCACCGCATCGGCGGGCCGGTCCGGCCACCCCGGCCAGGACATCCGCCGGGGATCGTCCGGCCAGCCAGGTTCGGAGGCCATCCGCGCAGACATAGGGCAGACGTTAGTCCAGCTGGCGGGGGCGCAGTTCCGCTTTGACCGTGAAGGTGGCGGGGCGTGCGTTCCGACCCGCCGCCGCCGCGCGCTGGCTACGCTGCGGTGCGAGCGGGGGCCTTCGGTGCGCCCGACGACCACGGAGGTGCGCCGGCCGTGTCAGCCGTCACCCACGCGCTCACGCCCGGGGGGGCCAGTCCCGATGACCGAGCTGAGCTCGATCGGGCCCGCACCTTGCTCGCTCGCGGCGACGCGGCCCAGGCGAGGCGGGTGCTGAGCCAGCTGCTGGCCGGCGGTGGCCTGGGTGGCGACGAGGCAACGGAGGGCTGGCTGCTCGATGCGCTGGCGGCCAAGCAGTTGGGGCTCGCGGGGGCCGCGCAGATCGCGCTGTCACGCGCGTCCCGGCTGGCCGCGGCGGAGCGCATCGGCCGGCCATGGCCGGCCGATGAGCCGGCATTGCGCCAGCTGGTCGCCCGCCAGGCCGAACTGATCCGAAGCTACGGACTGTTGCCTGTGGACGGACCGGCCCAGCCCGGCGCCCTCGTCGACGCGGTGACCGAGCGGGAGTCGGTGGTACTCGCCTACCTGCCGACGCTGCTGACCACCGGCGAGATCGCGGCCGAGCTCTACGTCTCGGCGAACACGGTCAAGACACAGCTCAAGAGCATCTACCGCAAGCTCGGGGTGCGGTCCCGCCGCGCCGCGGTCGACCAGGCCCGGCGTCTCGGCCTCCTGTGAGCGCGAGGAGCGAGCGGGTGCGAGCACCGCAGCGCGAACGAAAGGCAAGCACGTGAGCGCGAGGAGCGAGCGGGTGCGAGCACCGCAGCGCGAACGAAAGGCAAGCACGTGAGCGCGGGGGCCACGCCGGCCGACCCAGGCGCTCTCCTGCGCAGCCGAGGCTATGTCGCCCTGCTGGTGGTGGCGAGCCTGGTCGGCGTTCCGATCTCGGCCGCCGCGTACGGCTTCCTCGTCCTGGTCAGCGCGGTGCAGGGCTGGGTCTTCCAGGATCTGCCCACCACCTTCGGCTTCGCCGCGCCGCCGTGGTGGTGGCCGATCCCGGTGCTCGCGGTGGCCGGCATCGCCGTCGCCGCCGCGATCAGGTACCTGCCGGGCCGCGGCGGTCATGTCCCGGCCGGCGGTCTGGAGACCGGCGGCCCGCCGCGCCCGGTCGACCTGGTCGGCATCGTCCTCGCCGCGCTGGCCGGACTCGGCCTTGGCGTGGTCCTCGGGCCGGAGGCACCGCTGATCGCCCTCGGCGGCGGGCTCGCCACCCTTGCCCTACGGCCACGGGATCGGGCCGGTAACCACCAGGCCGTCGCGATCCTCGGCGCCGCGGGCAGCTTCGCGGCGATCAGCGCGCTGCTCGGCTCCCCGCTGCTCGGCGCGTTTCTGCTCATGGAGGCGTCCGGCCTCGGCGGCGCGATGCTCGGACTGGTACTGGTACCCGGCCTGCTCGCCGCCGGCATCGGTGCCCTGGTCTTCACCGGCCTGGGCAGTTGGACCGGGCTGGGCACCTTCTCGCTCGTGCTGCCGAGCGTGCCGAAGGTGGCCCATCCCACTCTCGCGGAGTTTGGCTGGGCGATCGTCATCGGTGCTGGCGCGGCGCTGCTCGGTACCACGATCCGCCGGCTGGCGGGCCGGCTAGCGGCACCAGCCCAGCACCGGATCCTGGTCGCCGGGCCGATCGCGGGGCTCGCCGTGGCCGGGCTGGCGGTGGCCTACACCGGTACTACCGGTCACCCCAACAGCGACGTGCTCTTCTCCGGCCAGGACGCGCTCGGCCCGCTGCTCTCGTCGGCCGACAGTTATCAGAGCTGGGCGCTGGTGATCCTGGTTCTGTTCAAGGGGCTGGCCTACATCGCCTGCCTGGCCACGCTGCGCGGCGGTCCCATCTTCCCGTCGATGTTCCTGGGCGCGGCCGGCGGTATCGCGCTGTCGCACCTGCCCGGCCTGCCCATGGTCGCCGGCGCGGCCATGGGCATCGGCGCGCTGACCACGGCGATGCTGCGCCTGCCGCTGACCTCCGTGCTGCTCGCCACGCTGCTGCTGCTCTCCGATGGACTGGTGCTCATGCCCGTGGTCATCGTGGCGGCTGTGGTGTCGCACGTGCTCTCGGCCCGGTGGGAGCCCGCGCGGCCCCCGGTTCGGTGAGCGCAGAAGCCATTCGGGCGCCGGTGACCCGGCCCGGAGCACAGCATGGAGGTATGGATGAGACCGGGCGCACACGCGTCGTCATCGTGGGTGGCGGGTTCGCCGGTGTGGCCTGCGCGAAACTGCTCGCGGGCGAGGACCGGGTGCGGGTCACCCTGATCGACCAGAACGGCTACCACCAGTTCCAGCCGTTGCTCTATCAGGTGGCCACCGCCGAGCTCGCGCCGGCCGACATGGCCTTCGACCACCGCGACCTCTTCCGCAACCTGCCCAGCGTCGAGCTTCGCCACGCTCAGGTGGCCGCCGCCGACGCCGGCCGGCTCCGGGTGATCCTCGCCGACGGCGAGCCGATCGACGGCGACGTGCTGGTGCTCGCGGCCGGAGCGCAGCCGTCGTTCTTCCACACCCCCGGCGCGCGGGAGGCCGCGTACCCGCTCTACAGCCTCGATGATGCCCTGCGGGTACGCGACCGGGTGCTGGAGCTCTTCGCCGACGCGGCGGCCAAGCCGGAGCTGGTCGACGAGGGCGCGCTGACCTTCGTCGTGGCGGGGGGCGGGGCCACCGGGGTCGAGTTCGCCGGCGCCCTGGCGGAGCTGGTGCACGACGTTATGCCGCACCGCTATCCGCGGCTCGCGTCGGCCGGCGCCCGGGTCATCCTGGTCGATCCGGGCCACGGCGTGCTCGCTCCGTTCACCGCGGAGTCACATGCCTATGCGGCCGCCCAGCTGCAGCGCCGCGGTGTCGAGCTGCGACTCGGAACCGCGGTGGCCGAGGTGGCTGACGACCACGTCGTCCTGAGCGATGGCTCCACTGTGGCCACTGGGCTGGTGGTATGGGGCGGCGGCGAGCAGGCTGCCCCGGTCGCCGGTCAGCTCGGGTTGGGGCAGGGACGGGGCGGTCGCATCGACGTCCAGCCGGACCTGAGTGTGCCCGGGCACCGGCAGGTCTTCGCGGTCGGCGACGCGGCCAACATCCCGGCCGGCGACGAGAGTGCGCTGCCCCAACTGGGCAGCGTTGCGCAGCAGTCCGGCGCCTGGGCCGCCCGTAACATCCTGGGCGACATCGACGGCACCGGCCGGCAGCCGTTCCACTACCGGGACAAGGGGATCATGGCGATGATCGGCCGGCGGGCGGCGGTCGCGGAGATCGGCCCACACCGCCATGAGTTGCACGGGCGGCTCGCGTTCGCCGCCTGGCTCGGGGTGCACGCGGAGCTGTTGGCCAACGCCGGCGCCGAGCTGAACGCGTTCGTCGCGTGGGCCGAGGAGTTCTACGTCCGTCCCCACCACCGGCGGGCCGACCTGCTCGACCCGGGCCAGATCGACGCGCCGAAGATCGGGTGGAAAGGGACGGGGCCCTAGCCGGGTCACCCGAGCGGCGGATTCCGCCGCGGTACGCCTCGCCCGGGCCCGCCGATGCGGTTGCCTGGGAAGCGGTGCGCGCAGACCTGCGCGCCGCACCCGGCGAAGGGGACGGCGATGTCGACGGTCGACCTGGCCCGGCTGCAGTTCGCCATGACGTCGATCTACCACTTCCTGTTCGTCCCACTCACCATCGGGCTGAGCTTCCTGACCGCGGTGATGCAGACCTCCTGGCACCGGCACGGCCGGCCGGAGGATCGGCGCCTGACCAAGTTCTTCGGCACCCTGCTCGTCATCAATGTGGCGGTCGGCGTGGTGACCGGGTTGGTCCAGGAGTTCGAGTTCGGCATGAACTGGTCGGCCTACTCGCGGTTCGTCGGTGACGTCTTCGGGGCGCCGCTGGCGATGGAGGGCCTGGCCGCCTTCTTCCTGGAGTCGGTCTTCCTCGGCCTGTGGCTCTTCGGCTGGAACCGGCTCTCCCGCCGGCTGCACCTCGCCACGATCTGGGCTGTCGCGCTCGGCGCGGCGCTCTCGGCGGCCTTCATCATGGCGGCCAACTCGTGGATGCAACGCCCGGTCGGGTACGCGATCGACCCGACGACCGGCCGGGCCCGGCTCACCGACATCTGGGCGGTCCTGACCAACCAGGTCTTCCTATGGGCCTACCTGCACGTGCTGCTCGCCTCCCTGGTGACCGCGGCCGGGGTTCTGCTCGGCGTCTCGGCCTGGCACCTGCGTCGCCGGTCCAGCCCGGAGGTCTTCGGCCGGTCGGCCCGACTGGCGATCGTGGTGCTGGTGCCGGCCAGCCTCTTCGCGCTCATGGTCGGCAGCCGGCTCGGAGTGATCGAGACCGAATACCAGCCCATGAAGATCGCGGCCGCGGAGGCGACCTGGAACACCTGCCAGCCGTGCTCGTTCTCGCTCTTCCAAGTCGGCGGCGGCAGCCGCGACGAGACCCCAACGAAGATCATCCAAATCCCGCACCTGCTCTCGTTGCTCTCCACCGACTCCTGGAACGGCCAGGTGGTCGGCCTCAACCAGTTGCAGGCCCAGTACCAGCAGCGCTACGGCCCCGGTGACTACGTGCCCAACGTCTTCATCCAGTACTGGTCGATGCGCGTCATGGCCTACCTCGGCGTGCTGGTCTTCGCGGTCGCCGTGCTGGGCGCGTTCCTGCTCTGGCGCGGCCGCCTGGAACAGTCGCGGCGGTTCCTGTGGGCCGCGGTCTGGACCGCGCCGCTGCCGTTCGGCATCAACATCGCCGGCTGGCTGCTGACCGAGAACGGCCGCCAGCCCTGGATCGTGCAGGGCCTCCAGCTCACCCGGGACGCCGTCTCGCCGTCGGTGAGCACGGCGAGCGTGGTCACCAGCATCATCGTGTTCGTCGTGCTCTACGGGGCACTCGCCATTGTGGACACCATCCTCATGACCCATTACGCGCGCCGGCAGCTCGTCGGAGAACCGCCGACCGGTCGGGAGCACGCCGACGACTCGCCCGTGCCCGAGTTCAGCTACTGAGGCCGCCGTGATCACCTTCTGGTTCATCGCCATCGCCATCCTCTGGACCGGGTTCCTGGTGCTGGAGGGATTCGACTTCGGCGTCGGCACGCTGCACACCGCCATTGGTCGCGACGACGACGGCCGCCGACGGGTGCTGGCCACGATCGCCCCGGTATGGGACGGCAACGAGGTCTGGCTCGTCACCGCCGGGGCCGGTATGTTCGCCGCGTTCCCAGGCTGGTACGCGACCATGTTCTCCGGGCTCTACCTCGCACTGGTGGTGACGCTGGTCGCCCTCATCCTGCGCGGCGTGGCCATCGAGTTCCGGGGCAAACGGCCCTCGGCGCGGTGGCGTCGACTGTGCAGCGTTGCGCTGGTCACCAGCAGCGCCCTCGTCCCGTTGCTGATCGGCATCGCGCTGGCCGACCTGGTGTACGGGTTGCCGATCGACGCGCACCAGGAGTACGTCGGCGGCTTCACCGATCTGTTCTCCGGGTACTCCGTGCTCATGGGGATCACCCTCGCCGGACTCACCCTGCTGCACGGCGCGGTCTTCCTCACCCTGAAGACGGGTGCCGACCTGCAGGCCCGGGCGGTACGGGCCGCCCGCGGGCTGGCCCCGCCGATCGCCGCCCTGGTGCTTGCGATGGTGATCTGGACCCACGTCGTGGCCGGCCGGGGCTTCCTGCTCTCACTCGTCGAGCTGGTCGCGATCCTGGCCGCCATCGCCGCGGTCTGGCTGCTCGCGGTGCACCACCACGGCTGGGCGTTCGTGGCCACCACGGTCACCGTGGCCGGGGTGACCCTGACCATCTTCACCAACCTCTACCCGGTGGTGATGGTGTCGTCGCTGGGCGCGGCGAACAACCTCACCATCGACAACACGTCCTCGGCGTCGTACACGCTGACCGTGATGACCGTCGTGCTGGCGGTGCTGTTGCCGGTGGTGTTGGTCTACCAGGGGTGGACCTACCACGTCTTCCGGCATCGAGTCTCGGCCGACTCCGGCTCCGGGGCCACCAGCACGACCACTTCGTCCACCTGATCGAGGCCGAAGGGTCGATGGGTGATGAGCAGGGCGCTGCGCCCCGCGGTGGCGGCCAGCAGGTCGGCGGTGAGCGCCGCCGCGGTGGCGTCGTCGAGGTGCTCGGTGGGTTCGTCCAGCACGAGGATCGGGAAGTCGGCCAGCAGGGCCCGAGCCAGGGCCAACCGGCGTCGCTGCCCGCCCGAGAGCTGCCCGCCGTGCTCGCCCACCGGCGTCGCCAGTCCCAGCGGCAACGACTCCACCCAGTCGAGCAGCCGCGCGGCACGCAGCGCTGCCCGTAGCTGAGCGATGGTGGCACCGGGACGACCGACCCGCAGGTTGCCCTCGATGGTGGTGTCGAAGCAGTAGGCATCGTCGGTCACCAGGCCGACCACGCGTCGGACTGCATCACCGGCAAGGTCGCGCAGGTCGACGCCGTTCAGGGTGACCCGCCCGGTGTCCGGATCGAGGAAGCGCACCAAGAGACTGGCGAGGGTGGTCTTGCCGCAACCGCTGGGACCGACCAGCGCCACCCGGCGTCCGGGGGGCAGATCGAGGCTCAGCCCGGAGAACACCTCGGGCCCGTCCGGCCGCCACCGGGCGCCGGCGTCCTCGACCCGCAGGTGGTACGGCGGTGCCGGCAGCGGCGCCGCCGAGTCGGGGTCGGGTGCCGGCTCCGGGCGATCGGTGACCGCGAACACCCGCCGCAGCGCCGTGCGCGCCACGCCGAACTGGGCCGCCGCGGCGGGCAGCCCGGCCACCACCTCCAGCACCGCCAGCGGGGTCAGCCCGGCGACCGCGAGCAGCACGCCGGGCAACCGGCCCGCCCGCACCTGCGGGATGGCGAGCACCAGCGTGGCCACCACGCAACCGCCGCCGGCCAGGGTGAGCAGGGCGGCGCCGGCCCCGACCGTCGCGCTGGACCGCCCGGCCAACCGATGCAGCCGCCGCTGGGTCGCGGCGAGCCGGGCCAGTCGCGCCTCGGCCGCGCCGTACGCGGTGAGGTCGGCCAACCCGACCACGAAATCCACTGTGGAGCCTGCCAGCTCGCCCCGCAGCGGGGCCAGACGACGGTCGGCCCGTCGGGCCCCCACGTGCTGTACCACCGGGACGACGAAGCACCCGACAACCACCATCACCGCGAGCGCCGCCCCGGCCGCGGGCAACAGACCGGCCGACAACGCCACCGCGGCACCGCCGGCGAGCAGGGCTGCGGCGTACGGCAGGCCCGCCCGGACCAGCACGTCGACGCTGGCGTCCACATCGGAGGCGAACCGGCTCAGCAGATCCCCCCGGGCGCACCGGTCGCCAGCCGGCACCGTGCGGGCCAGCCGCTCGAACGCGCGCACCCGTAGCCGCGCCAGCACCCGCAGGGCGGCGTCGTGCCCGGCGAGCCGCTCGCCGTAGCGCAGGAATCCCCGGGACAGACCGAAGGCCCGTACCGCAACCACCGCCACGCCCAGGTCGAGCACGGGCGGATGCTCGGCGGCGCGGGCGATGAGCCAGGCCGCGGTGGCCGTCAGGCCGATGCCACTGACCGCCGCAGCCGCCCCGGCAAGACTGGCGATAACGAGCCGGGGGGCCGCCGGACGAGCCAGCCGGAGCAGGCGGCGGACCGGCCCGCTCATCGTCGCTGCGAGGTCATCGACTCATCGCCGGCCCACTCTGGCGACCGGGCGCGGCCGCTCCGGCCGGCGCCGGGCAGAGCGTGACCACCCGGTCGGCGAGCGCGAGCAGGGCCGGCCGGTGGGCCACCAGGATCACCTGGCGCCCGACCGCGGCCCGCGCGAGCGCGGCCAGCACGACCCGCTGTGCCGCGTCGTCCAGGTTCGCCGTCGGCTCGTCCAGCAACAGGACCGGCGCGTCCCGCAGCAGCGCGCGAGCCAGGGCGAGGCGCTGGCGCTGGCCCGCGGAGAGGCCGTGACCGCCGTCGCCGATGACCGTGGCCAGACCGTCGGGGAGCGCCCGCACCAGATCCCACGCGCCGACCGCGTCCAGCACCGACCTGACCGCGTCGTCACTCGCGGCCGGCCGCCCGAGCCGGATGTTCTCGGCCACCGTCCCCGCGATCAGGTGTGGCCGCTGCGGCACCCAGGCGAACATCCGCCGCCAGGAAGCCGGATCGGCATCATGGATGGGCAGCGGGGGCCGCCCGGACGACTCCAGCCGCACCTCGCCGGGCCCGGGCGCGACCATACCGAGCAGCAGCGCCAACACACTCGACTTCCCGCTTCCGCTAGGCCCGGTCAAGGCGACGACCTCGCCCAGTTCGACCCGCAGGGACAAGTCGACCAGTGCCGGCACCTCGCGGCCCGGATAGCACACCGACACCCGATCGAGCACCAGGGCCCCGGCGGACGGCTCCACACCACCTCCGGCCGGCCGGCGGACCCGCCGGTCGAGCACGGCGAAGACCGCACTCGCGGCGGCGACACCCTCGGCGCTCGCGTGGTAGTGCGTACCGAGGTTCCGCAACGGCAGGTACGCCTCGGGCGCGAGCACCAGCACCAGCAGCGCGGTCCGCAGGTCCAGCCCACCACCGACCAGTCGCAGGCCGACGCCGACCGCGACCAGCGCCACCGAGAGGGTGCAGAGCAGGTCCAGCACGAGGGAGGAGAGGAACGCCAGTCGCAGGCTGCGAAGGTTCGCCCGGCGCAGCGCGTCGGTCACCGCCGCGATCGTGCCCGCCTGCGCCCGGGTACGCCCGAAGACGGTCAGCGTGCGCACCCCGGCGACCACATCGACGAAGTGATGCGAGAGCCGGGCCAGCAACCAGAACCCGCGCCGGTTCGCCGCCTGCGTGCCGCGCCCGACCAGCACCAGGAACACCGGCACCAAGGGCAGGGTCAGGAGGATCGTCAACCCGGCGACCAGATCGGCCGCGAGCACCGCAGCAAGCACGAGCATCGGCACGAACACCGCGAGTGCCAGCGCAGGCAGGTAGCGGGCCACATACGGGTCGAGCGCCTCGATGCCCCGGGTGGCCGTGGTCGCCAGCTCACCGCTGCGCTCAGTGGTGAGCCACCCCGGCCCGAGGCGGGTGAGATGGGCCAGCAGCCGGCCGCGCAGCTCGGCCTGGACCGCGCTCGCCACCCGGCGGGCGGCCACCTCGTGGGCCCAGGTCACCCCCGCCCGGCCGAGGACCGTCGCCGCGAGCAGCACCAGCGCCGGCCGTACCGCGGCCAGGTCGGCGCCGCCGGTGAGCACCGCGGCGATGGCGCCGGCCAACAGCATTGCCTGCCCGATCGTCAGGACCGCCGCGAGCACGCCGAGGGCGACACCGATCACCACCCCAACGCGGGCCGGGCGCGACTGTCGCAGCAACCGGCGCCCGTCGGCGCGCCGGCCCGCGAGGGCATCGCTGGTCACTCTGTCATGCTGCGTGGCCAGCGACCCCCCGCGGGCCAGGTTCCCCAAACCGACCGCCACGGAGCACCAACCTCACCGCCCACAGGCGCCACCGTTGCCGCCGATGCCCAGACGCGGCCCGACCGAGCCTGGTGAACTGGAGAAGACCGCCGACGGCGGGCGAGCACGGGGGAGCGGCAGGTGGAGAAAAATCAGACGGCCGGACCGGGTCCGGCCGACGTATTCGTCATCTTCGGGATCACCGGCGACCTGGCCAAGGTGATGACGTTCCAGGCGCTGTACCGGCTGGAGGCGCGCGGCCTGCTCACCTGTCCCATCCTCGGCGTGGCCGGCGACCACTGGAGCACCGACGATCTGCGCAAGCATGCCGGCGAGGCGATCGAGGCCGCCGGTGAGCGGGTCGACCCGGGCGTGTTCGATCGGCTGGCAGCCCGGATGTCCTACCTACCGGGCGACTTCGCCGACCCGGTCACTTATGACCACGTCGCGGCCGCCATCAAGGGGGCCCACGTGCCGCTGTTCTACCTGGAGATTCCGCCGTTCCTCTTCGCGCCGGTGGTGAACGGGCTGGCCAAGGCCGGCCTGACCCGGGCGGGACGGATCGTGGTGGAGAAGCCGTTCGGGCATGACCTCGACTCGGCCCGGGAGCTCGCTGACGAGCTGCACCAGTACGTCGACGAGTCGCAGCTGTTCCGCATCGACCACTTCCTCGGCAAGATGGGCCTGGAGGAGCTGCTCTACCTCCGGTTCGCCAACACCATGCTCGAGCCGGTATGGAACCGCAAGTACCTCTCGTCGGTCCAGATCACCATGGCCGAGAGCTTCGGTGTCGAGGACCGGGGTCACTTCTACGACCGGGTCGGCGCGTTGCGCGACGTGGTGGTCAACCACATGCTCCAGCTGGTCGCCGCGGGCGCCATGGAGCCGCCGGCCGGCGGCGACCCGGACACCCTGAAGAATGCTCAGGTCGCCCTCTGGAAGGCGGTGGTCAGCGCCGACCCCGCGCACTACGTCCGGGGTGAGTACGACGGCTACCAGTCCATTGACGGGGTGGCGGCGAACTCGACCACCGAGACGTACGCGGCCCTGCGGCTGGAGATCGACAACTGGCGCTGGGCCGGGGTTCCGTTCTTCCTGCGTACCGGCAAGCGCCTGCCGGTCACCCAGACCGAGCTGCGACTCATCTTCGCCGAGCCGCCCCGGCTCGGGCTGAACCTGCCCGGCTTCCACCGCCCGGAGCCGGACGAGCTCGTGGTCAAGCTCGACCCCACCCCGGGCATCCGGGCGAAGCTGAATGCCCACCGCGGCTACGCCCGCGCGCCGCAGGCCATCACGCTCGACATGGAGTTCGCCGACGAGGGCGGCACCGGCGCGCTGCCGTACGAGGTGCTGCTGCACGCCGCGCTCATCGGCAACAGCACCCGCTTCACCCGCCAGGACGGCGTGGACGAGCAGTGGCGCATCATGGCGCCGTTGCTGGATGCGCCGCCGGCGCTGCACCGCTACCAGCCGGGAACCTGGGGGCCGGCGGCCGCAGACCATCTGCTGGCTGGGCACGGCGGCTGGCGCGAGCCGTGGGTGGCGTCGTGACCGACGACGCGCTTTCCTCCGCGGAGGAGGCATCATGACCGACGACGCGCTTTCCTCCGCGGAGGAGGCATCATGACCGACGACGCGCTCACCTCAGCGGAGGAGGCGGCATGACCAGTCTCCTGACCACACCAGCGGCTCACCAGGCGGCGTTGCCGGAGGAGTCGCCGTTTCCCCCCATCGCCGACTATGCGTTCCTGTCCAACTGCCACACCGGCGCGCTGGTCGCCTCCGACGGGTCGGTGGACTGGCTCTGCATCCCACGCTTCGACGCGCCGAGCATTTTCGGCAGCCTGCTCGACCGCGAGGCCGGGACGTTCCGGGTCGGGCCGTACGGCATCGACCACCCGACCGCCCGCGTCTACCTCCCCGGGACCAACGTGGTCGCGACAACCTGGCGCACACCGACCGGCTGGATCGAGGTCCGGGACGCGCTGACCATGGGCCGGCACGACTCGGACGACTGCGTGACGCCGCACACCCGGCCGCCGATCGACGAGGACGCCGACCACATGCTCGTGCGGACGGTGGAGTGCACCGAGGGGCACGTCGAGGTGGAGATCGTCTGCGAGCCGATGTTCGACTACGGGCGTGCGCCCGCGCACTGGCGCATGGAAGATGGCCGGCACACCGCGATCGGCACCGGCGGCGACACCAGCGTGCGGTTGCACGCCGACCTCGCCCTCGGCATCGAAGGCGGCCGGGTGCGCGGGCGCCACGTGCTGGTCGCCGGCGATCGGGCGTACTGCGCACTCTCCTGGTCGGAGAAACTGCAGACCCCGATGACCGCGGCCGAGGCGACCGAGCGCATCGACGCCACCATCGCCTTCTGGCACCGGTGGCTCGCCGACGCCCGGATGCCCGATCATCGCTGGCGCGATCCGCTCCAGCGCTCCGCGCTCGCTATCAAGGGCCTCACCTACATGCCGACCGGCGCCACCGTGGCCGCGGCGACCACCTCGCTGCCGGAGACCCCCGGGGGCGAACGCAACTGGGACTACCGGTTCACCTGGATGCGCGACTCGACCTTCACCCTGCAGGCTCTGCATTGGCTCGCCCTGGACTGGGAGGCCGACGAGTTCATGCAGTTCGTCGCGGACGTCGAGCCGGCGGCCGACGGCTCATTGCAGATCATGTACGGCATCGACGGGCGCAGCGAACTCCCCGAGTCGACCCTCGAGGACCTCTCCGGGTACGAGGGGGCCCGCCCGGTCAGGATCGGCAACGCGGCGTACCAACAACGGCAGAACGACGTATACGGCGCGGTACTCGACTCGATCCTCCTGCACAGCCGCCGCAGCCAGCGCATGCCGGCCCGGCTGTGGCCGATCGTCGAGTCCCAGGCCGAGTGCGCGACCCGGGTCTGGCAGAGCCCCGATCAGGGCATCTGGGAAGCCCGCGGCGATCCCCAACACTACGTGTCGTCCAAGCTCATGTGCTGGCTCGCCCTTGACCGCGCGGCCACCCTGGCCGAGATCCGGGGCGACGCCGACAAGGCCAGCCAGTGGCACACCACCGCCGACGCCATCCGGGCCGACATCCTGGCCAACGGTGTGAGCCCGACCGGGGCGCTGCGCCAGCACTACGGCACCGACGCCCTTGACGCCTCCACGCTGCTCGCAGTGAACTTCGGCTTCTTCGAGCCGGGCGATGACCGGGCCCGCAAGACGGTGGACGCGATAGCCGATCAGTTGACCGACAACGGATTCGTGCTGCGCTACCGCACCGACGAGACCGACGACGGCATGTCCGGGCGGGAGGGCACGTTCCTCATCTGCTCGTTCTGGCTCGTCTCGGCGCTCGCCGCGGTCGGCGAGGTGATCCGGGCCCGCGACCTCATGGAGAAGCTGCTTCGGGTGGCCACGCCGCTGGGGCTCTACGCCGAGGAGTTCGAGACCACGGCCGCCCGGCACCTGGGCAACTTCCCGCAGGCGTTCTCCCACCTCGCCCTGATCGAGGCGGCCGGCCGGATCATCGTCGCCGAACGCCTCAAGGAGTACTTATGAACACCTACGACGTCATCATCATCGGGACCGGCGCCGGCGGTGGCACGCTGGCCGCCCATCTGGCCCCGTCCGGCAAGCGGATCCTGCTACTGGAGCGCGGGGACTGGCTGCCCCGCGAGCCGGCGAACTGGCAAGCGGCCGATGTCTTCGTTGACAACCGCTACATCTCGCCGGACACCTGGACCGACGCCGACGGGCGGGCCTTCCAACCGCAGATCCACTACTTCGTCGGCGGCGCGACGAAGCTGTACGGCGCGGCCCTCTACCGGATGCGGAAGGAGGACTTCGGCGAGGTACACCACCACGGCGGCCTCTCGCCGGCGTGGCCCATCGGGTACGACGTCATGGAGCCGTACTACACCCTGGCCGAGCAGCGTTACCAGGTGCACGGCGCCCGGTACGAGGATCCGACCGAACCGCCGGCGAGCGCACCCTACCCGTACCCACCGGTGAGCCACGAGCCCCGCATCCAGCAGCTCTCCGACGACCTCACGGCCGCCGGCTTCCATCCGTTCCACGCACCCTGCGGCATCATGCTCAACGAGGCGAATCTGCCCTACAGCGCCTGCGTGCGCTGCGCCGACTGCGACGGCTTCCCCTGCGCGGTGCAGGGCAAGGCCGATGCCGAGGTGAACTCGGTCCGCCCAGCGCTCGAGTACTCCAATGTGGACCTTCTTACCCAGGCCAAGGCGGTACGGCTGGAGACGAACTCCACCGGCAGCGAGGTGACCGAGGTGGTGGTCGAGCACGAAGGGCACCTGGAGCGTTACCGCGGCGACATCGTGGTGGTCTCGTGCGGCGCGGCCAACTCGGCGAAGCTGCTGCTGCTCTCGGCGAGCGACGCCCACCCGGCCGGGCTCGCCAACGGCTCCGATGAGGTCGGCCGCAACTACATGTTCCACGACAGCCAGGCCGTGCTGGCGCTGTCCAAGGAGCCGAACCCGACCATCTACCAGAAGACGCTCGGCGTCAACGACTTCTACTTCCGCGGGCCGGACTTCGACTTCCCGATGGGCAACATCCAGATGCTCGGGAAGTCCCAGCCGGCGATGTTCCATGGCGAGAAGCCGCTGGAGACCGCACTCGCCCCGACCTGGGCGCTGCGGGACGTCGCCGAGCACGCCGTCGACTTCTGGCTCTCCACAGAGGACCTGCCGCACTCGGAGAATCGGGTCACCCTCGATCGCGACGGCAACATCTCGCTGCGGTACCAGCCGACCAACGCGACCGCCGCGAAACGGCTCTACCACCAGCTGAAGTCGATGCTCGGCCGGCTGGGCATGCACGAGGAGCATCTGATCCACCGCTTCGCGTACATGAAGAGCGACATCCCGGTCGCCGGGGTCGCCCACCAGGCCGGCACCTGCCGCTTCGGCCGCGACCCGGCCACCTCGGTGCTCGACCTGAACTGCCGCGCGCACGAGGTCGACAACCTCTATGTGGTCGACACCAGCTTCTTCCCCAGCATCAGCGCGGTGAACCCGGCGCTGACCGCGATGGCGAACGCGCTGCGCGTCGGCGACCACATCATGCAGCGCCTGGGCGCCACGATCCCGGCGGCGGCCACGGCCACCGGGCCCGGACCAGGCTCGGCGCCGAACCGGGAGCAACCGCGATGACCGGCGCCGAACCGCGAGCAGCCGCGGCGACCGGATCCGCGGAGTTCTTCACCGGGCTGGGCGAGCGCGGTCGGCAACCGCAGCTGGCCCGCGCGCAGGCGACGGTGCGCGTCGATCTGACCACAGCCGGCGGGGTCGAGCATTGGTACCTCACCCTCGATCGCGGCGAGGTGACCGTCTCGCACCAGGACGGGCCGGCCGACTGCGTGATGCGCGCGGAGCGGGACACCTTCGACCAGGTCGCCCGCGGCGAGCTCAACGCGATGGCCGCGATGCTGCGCAACGAGGTCACCTTCGAAGGAAACCCGGTCCCGATCGTGCTGCTGCAGCGACTCCTGCCGTCTCCGGCAGCCACGAAGGGATACACCGATGAGTCCTGACGCCAGCGTAAAGGTCCTGGACGGCAACACGTTCGTGGTCAGCGACGACCGCGGAGACATCGAGGCGAGCCCGACCGACCCGTCCGGCCTCTTCTCGTTCGACACCCGCTTCCTGTCCACCTGGGTGCTCACCGTGGACGGGCAGCGGCTGCACGCGCTGTCCACCGACGACCTGCAGTACTTCGAGGCGAAGTTCTTCCTGGTGCCCGGCACCGGGACGGTCTACGTGGATGCCAAGCTCTCGGTCATCCGCCGGCGCGAGGTCTGCGGCGGCTTCCGCGAGGAGCTCACCGTCATCAACCACGACGAGAAGGCGGTCGAGCTCACGGTACGGATGCAGGCCGGGTGCGACTTCGCCGACCTGTTCGAGGTGAAGGACGCGACCGGAAAGGTGGGCGACTACGACTTCCGGGTCGAAGAGTCCCGGCTGGTGCTCGGCTACCAGCGCGCCGGCTTCCGACGGGAAACGGCGATCTCCTGCTCGACCCCGGGCCAGGTCGACGAGCACGGCTTCACGTTCACGCTGCACCTGCAACCCGACGAGCGGTGGACGACCAGGTGGGAGGTCGCGGCCGTCATGCCGGGCGCCGGCATCAGCCCGGCCGGCCGCTCCCGCCGCGCCGAGGATCTCGGCCGCGAGCTGGACCGCTGGATCGAGACGGCACCGAAACTGCGCTGCGACTGGGAGCCATTGGTCGCCACGTATCGGCGGAGCCTGGTCGACCTCGCCGCGCTGCGGTTCTCGCCACCGGTGGCCGGCGGGCGCAGCTTGCCGGCGGCCGGCCTGCCGTGGTTCATGGCCATGTTCGGCCGGGACAGCATCTTCACCAGCCTGCAGGCGCTGCCGTTCCAGCCGGAGCTGGCGGCGACGACCCTGCTCGCCCTCGCCGACTGGCAGGGCGTGCGCCGCGACGACTTCCGCGACGAGGATCCCGGGCGCATCATGCACGAGATGCGCTACGGCGAGACCGCCGCGTTCGAGGAGCAGCCGCACACCCCGTACTACGGCAACGCCGATGCCACCCCGCTCTTCGTGGTGCTGCTCGATGAGTACGAGCGGTGGACCGGCGACACCCGGCTGGTGCGCAGCCTCGAGCCGGAGGCGCGGGCTGCGCTGGAGTGGATCGACCGGTACGCCGACCTGGCCGGCAACGGCTACATCGCCTACCAGCGGCGCAACGAGCGCACCGGGCTGGAGAACCAGTGCTGGAAGGACTCCTGGGACTCTATCTCCTATCAGGACGGTCGGCTGCCGGGCTTCCCGCGGGCGACGTGTGAGCTGCAGGGCTACGCGTACGACGCGAAGACCCGCGGCGCCCGGCTGGCCCGCACGGTGTGGAAGGACCCGGCCTTCGCCGACGTGCTGGAGAAACAGGCGGCCGAGCTCAAGCGGCGCTTCAACCGGGACTTCTGGGTGGCCGGCGGTGAGTACTTCGCGCTCGCGCTGGAACCCGACGGGTCCCAGGTCGACGCGCTCGCCTCAAACATCGGCCACCTGCTCTGGAGTGGGATCGTCGAGAAGTCCAAGGCCCGCGCCGTCGCCCGGCATCTGCTCGGGCCGAGGCTCTTCTCCGGCTGGGGAGTGCGCACACTCGCCGAGGGCGACCGGCGGTTCAACCCGATCGGCTACCACGTCGGCACCGTCTGGCCGTTTGACAATTCCTTCATCGCCTGGGGACTTCGCCGGTACGGCTTCAAGCGCGAGGCGGCCCGCATCGCCGCCGGGATCCTGGATGCGGCGAGCTTCTTCGACGGCCGGCTACCCGAGGCGTTCGGCGGGTACGAACGCAACCAGACCCGCTACCCGGTGCAGTACCCGACCGCCTGCAGCCCGCAGGCCTGGTCGACCGGGGCTCCGCTGCTGTTGCTGCGCACCATGTTGGGCCTGGAACCGGTGGGCGAGCACCTGGTGGTCGACCCGGCCCTACCGGCCGGCATCGGTCACCTGGAGCTGCTGGACATCCCCGGCCGGTGGGGTCGGCTGGACGCGTTCGCCCGCGGCCGGGTCAACGTACGCACGGCCCACCCGCAGCGCAGCGAGCTGGGAGCCGCCTCCGCCGGCCCGGGCTGAGATGCGAGCGGCCACCGGCGTCGTCTACGCCGCCGCCGCAGTCCAGGGCATTGTGCTGGTCACCATCCCGGCCGCCAGTTCGGTCTTCACCGACCCCGCCACGTACGGACTCTCCAGCGCGCGCTACGGCGCCATGTTCCTGCCGCAAGTCATCGTGGCCATCGCCGCGGCCCTGCTCGGCGCGAAGCTGAGCCGCCGGCTGGGCACCAAGCGGATCTTCCTGGCCGGGCTCGGCGCCAGTGCGGTGGCCATGCTGCTGCTGCTCGCGAGCTACCCGGTGGCGCACCGGCCGGGCCTGGCCTACCCGCTGCTGCTGGTCGCCACGGCCGGCGTGGGCGGCGGCTTCGGGCTCGCGGTACCGGCGATGAACTCGCTCACCGCGGCCCAGCATCCGGGCCGGGTGGACGCGGCGGTGCTCGTGCTCAACGCGCTGCTCGGGGTCGGGACCGCGCTGGCCCCCCTGTTCGTGGCCCTCTTCGTCGGCTTGGGCAGCTGGTGGGCGCTGCCGCTGCTCTCGGCGCTACTGCTGGTCGTCGCGCTCGCCGTCGCCACCGGCCAGCCGCTGCGGGCCGCCGCCGACGCCGGTCCCCGCACACCCATCCGGCTGCCGGCGCGCTTCGGTATCTACGGCGCCTTCGCGGTCCTCTATGGAGTGTGCGAGACCATCAACGGCAACTGGTCGCAGACCGACCTCACCACCGCGCTCG
The DNA here is from genome assembly GCA_963753485.1 of uncultured Actinomycetota bacterium. Taxonomy (GTDB): domain Bacteria; phylum Actinomycetota; class Actinomycetes; order Mycobacteriales; family Micromonosporaceae; genus CAWDLX01. The sequence continues at coordinate 64,326 of CAVWCL010000008.1, forward strand.
GCGCGACCACCGTCGTCGCCTCGGTGGCCCTGGCCACGTTCTGGACGGCGGTGACCGTGGGCCGGGTCGGGTTCGCCGCACTGGCCCGCTGGTTTCCTCCCGTGTGGACATACCGGCTGCTGCCGCTGGTGCTGGCCATCGCGCTCGCCCTGATCGCGGCCTTGCCGGCCGGTCGGGGTGGGCTGGCCGTCGCCGCCTTCGGACTGGCCGGCCTCGGGTGCTCGGCGCTGCTGCCGCTGACCATCAGCCTCGCCGAGCGTGAGTTCGCCCCGGCGGCAGCCGGGGTGGCCGGCGGTGTGATCGCCTGCTACCAACTCGGGTACGGCATCGCCGCCTTCGGCGTAGGACCCCTGCACCAGCGCGGGGTTGCGCTCGCCACCTGCTACGCGGCGACGGCGGGGGTCGCCCTCGTGCTGGCCGCGCTGGCCTGGCGGGCAACGATGGCCCGCACCCGCTGACCGGACTGGCGCCGTGGTCAGGGCTCGCCGATGCGCTCGGCGCCGTGGTCAGCGTTCGTCAGTGCTCGTCGTCGCCGTGGTCAGGGCTCGCCGATGCGCTCGGCGCCCAGGCCGTCGGCGAGGAGCTGGATCGCCCGCTCCTCACTGCTCGGCGCGGCGGCGCCGGCCGGCGGGTCACCGTCGGGATCCACCCCGTCGGCGAGCGCGCCGCCGTCGCCGTCGATGGTCAGGTCGGCGCCCTCGGAGTTGGACGGCAGTCCCCGGGCGCCAGCGCGCTGCCCGCGTCCAGTTGCGCCCGTCGAGGTCCGGCTCGAGCCACCGCGGGCGGTGGTTGCACCGCGGGAGCGGTCGGCGGCTGGGCGTGCCCGGTCAGCCCCGCCCACCGGGCGCGCTCGATCGGTCGGGCCGCCGTCAGGCGCCGGGCTCGGGGTGACCGGCCGTCCTGGACGGGCCGGTGTCGGCCACTGCGCGCCCGGCGCGCCGGCGTCGGGTTGCCCGTCGGCGCCGTGATCATCCCCGTCCGGATCGGCGGCGGCTCCGCCCTCGCGGGCCCGCTCGTCGCCGCCCAACTCGGCCTGCACATGCCAGTTCCCGCCGAGCACCTCCCGCACCGCCTCGACCAGCAGCTCCGTCTGCGCGCCGAACATGCTGGCGTGCACCGCGTGCTGGAAGACCAGCAGGATCTGCTCGTCGTGCACGTCGCGTACCACGGCCTCGCGAACCACCGCCCACGCCCGCGGGCTGCGCCGGCGGACCACGGCCAGTACCTCATCCCAGACCCGGCGGACCGCCGCCGCGTCCAGGGCACCGGGATGGTCGGCGGTCGCCGGTGGGTCTTTCGGTGGCGCCGGCTTGGCACTGGTGTCCGGCATCGCGGCCGCTGCCGGTGCGGAGGGCTCGGGCCGCGGGCTGGCCGCCCGTACCGGGGGGGCGGATTCGAGATCGAGCACCGGCGCGGCTGGGGGCGAGTCAGCACCGGACGCGGCGCCGAGCCGGCGCTCCATCCGCTCCACCCGCTGCAACAGCGCGCCGTGCGAATCGTCGGCCCCCGGCAGCAGCATGCGGGCGACGAGGAGCTCCAGCACCAGGCGGGGGGCCATGGTGCCGCGCATCTCCGTCAGTCCATTGTGGGCGATGTCGGCGAGGCGGGACAGGGTCGCCGCACCCATCCGGGCGGCCTGGGCCGTCATCCGCTCGAGCTGGTCGTCGGGCGCCTCGATGATGCCGGTCGCCGCCGCGTCCGGCACCCGCTGCATGATGATCAGATCACGGAGGCGTTCGAGCAGGTCCGCGGTGTAGCGGCGGGTGTCGTGACCCGCCTCGGCGACCCGGTCGATGGTGGCGAACGCGGCGGCCCCGTCGGCCGCGGCGAGGGCGTCGACCATCTCGTCGATCAGCGCGACGTCGGTCACCCCGAGCAGGCCGACCGCCCGGGTGTAGGTCACCCCGTAGACCCCCGCGCCCGCGATGAGCTGGTCGAGCACCGACAACGAATCCCGTACCGAGCCGCCGCCGGCCCGCACGACCAGCGGGAACACCGCCGGCTCGACCGCGACGCCCTCCTCGCGGCACAGCTGCTCCAGGTACGGCCGCAGCACCGTCGGCGGGATCAGCCGGAACGGGTAGTGGTGGGTGCGGGACTTGATCGTGCCCAGCACCTTCTCCGGCTCGGTGGTGGCGAAGACGAACTTCACGTACTCCGGCGGCTCCTCGACGAGCTTGAGCAGGGCGTTGAACCCCTGCGTGGAGACCATGTGGGCCTCGTCGATCACGTACACCTTGAACCGGCTGTTGACCGGCGCGAAGAAGGCCCGCTCGCGCAGGTCCCGGGCGTCGTCCACGCCACCGTGGCTGGCCGCGTCGATCTCGATGACGTCGATCGAGCCGGGACCGTCGGGCGCCAGCGCGACGCAGGATTCGCACTCTCCGCACGGCTCCGGGGTGGGACCCTTGGCACAGTTGAGCGAGCGGGCCAGGATCCGCGCCGATGACGTCTTGCCGCAGCCCCGAGGGCCGGAGAAGAGGTACGCGTGGTGCAACCGGCCGGTACGCAGGGCCTGCGCCAACGGTTCGGTGACCTGCTGCTGGCCGATGACCTCGGCAAATGTGCGCGGCCGGTACTTGCGGTAGAGCGCCAGCGCCACGACCTCACCCCCCTCCCGGCAACCACCGGGTCCCGCGCCACGGTACCGCCCGCAGCCGACAAACGGCACCGGCCGCGCCCCGGCCGTCGCGATCATGGACACCGCTGGCGGTCCTGACCGCCTTGGTTGACCAAGATCTATTGGTCGAACGTTCCTCGAACATGTCACTCACCCCCGCCTTGCGCCGCAATGCCAGGCTGCGTCCATGAAGAAGATCATTGCGCTCGCCACCGCGGCGCTCGCCCTCGCGGGCGTGCTCGCCGTCGCCGGGTGCGCCCCGAGAGCGGCCCGCTCCGACCAGGGCACGACGCAGCAGGGCGGCCCGAACGGTACGGGCCAGAACCAGCCTCCGCCGCCGGCCGTCCAGCTCGACCCGGTCAAGGTCGACGGCGACCTTTCCGAGATCGACGCCCTGCTCAACGACGTGGACTCCGACCTGTCCGCGGCCGCGAAGACGCCCGAAGACGCCGACTGAAAGGTCTGATGATGATCGGAAAGAAACGAGTCGTCCTGGCCGTCGCGGTCGCGCTCATCGGTGCGCTCGCGATCGGCGCACCGGCGCTCGCCGATGACACCACCGCCGTGGCCAAGGCCAAGGACGCGGTGACCAAACGCATCGACCTGCGGCTGGCCGCTCTGCATCGCGACGACGCCGCCCTCACCGGCGCCAAGCGCCTCACCGACGCCCACCAGTCGACCCTGCACGACCTGGTCACCGCGGACATCTCCGGGCTGACCTCGCTCAAGACCAAGGTCGCCGGCGAGACCACCCTGGCCGCGCTCAAGGCCGACGCCCAGAGCATGGTCAACGACTACCGGATCTTCATCCTGGTGGGACCGACGGTACGCCTCACCATCGCCGGTGATACCGAGGACGCGGCCACGGCGAAGCTGCGCACCGTACACGACACCCTGGCCGGACTGGTCGCCACGGCCAAGGCCGGTGGGGCCGACACCGCCGCCGCCGAGCAGAACCTGGCGGACATGTCGGCCGCGCTGGACAAGGTCGGCACCGACACCAGCGGGCTGGTGGCTGGACTGCTCGCGGTCCAACCCGGCCCCGACGGTGCCGCCATCAAGGCGAAGGTCGACTCGGTCCGCTCGGGTCTCATCGCCGGTCGCGCCGACCTGCACACCGCGATCAGCGAGGCCAAGCAGGTCCGCGCCTTCCTGCGGAGCCTGCCGAAGAAGTAAGTGTCCCGTGCCGGTCGGTGTACACCTCGGCCGGCACGGCGTTTGGCTGGTCTCGATGGATGCGGCCGCGCGCCCCGTACCATTTGGGCGTGATGTCCGTTCGGCGGCTCACCGCCGTCGTGGTGGCGGCCGTCCTGCTCGGCGCACAGCCGGGCGGGCCGGCCGCTGCGACCGCCATGCCTCAGCCCCCGCGGTTACTGGCCGGGCCGCCGTCCGGGCCGCTCGCGCGCAGCGGGCTATCCGCTCGCGCCGATCCGCTCGCGGTGGCGCCCCGGTACGCCGGACGCGGGTGGGCCGACACGGTCCAGGCCGGCGCGGCGGTGCTCGCGTGCTCCGCCGGCTGCACCACAACCGGATGGGTCGACGTCGACGCCGATCCGTCGACAGTGGACTCGAGTCAGGCCGTGGTGAGCCTCCCGCCCGGAGCGGGCATCGACTGGGCCGGGCTCTACTGGGCCGGCGACCGCGGCTCCGGGCCGGGTGGCCACTGCGCGACGGCAGCGCCGGACGCTGCGCCAGCGACCCCGCCGCCAGCTCCCGACCGCGCCAGCGACGTGCTCGTCGCGGTGGCGGGCCAGCCGTACCAGGCGGTGCCCGCGTTGAGCCTGGCCGATGTCGCCGGCGGCTCCGGGTTCCAGGCGGTCGCCGACATCACCTCGCTCCTTCGCCGGTACGGCGGCCGCTCGTCAACAGCCACGATCCCGCTCACCGTCGGCGGCCTTCAGGTGGCCGCCGGAGCTGGCTGCACCGGTGGCTGGACCGTCTACTGTGTTTACTCCTTCCGCGACGGTCCACAACCGACCTACGCGCCCGACTACCGCAGCATCGCCGTCTTCGACACGGTCCAACCCATCCGGGCCGGCGAGACGTCGCAGGTTGCTCTCTCCTGGCCGGCGACCGCCGGGGCGGACCGGGTCGCGGTCGCCACCATGGGCGGCGCCCGACTGGCCCTCGATGGCCTGCCGCTGGCCACGGGTTCTCCGGCCGGCCCCGGATACCGGATGGCGACCCAACCGCTGCCGGCCGGCGCGCTGGCCGCGGGCTCCACCCGGACGCTGGCCGCGACCGCGACCACTGACGGCTGGGCCGCCACCATCGTCGCGGTGAGCGCCGTCCTGGCGGTCCGGGCGAAGCTCGCCCTGACCGCCCGCTTCACGCCCGCCCACGTCGCGGTCGGCTCGGTGATCCAACTCACGCTGGCGCTCAGCAACGACGGTGACCTGCCCGATTCCGGCGTCGCCGTGACCGCCCCGCTGCCAGCGGGACTCACCGTCGCCGAGCCGGAGAGCCCGTACAACGCCGCCACCGGCGTCTGGACGGTCGGCACCGTCGCGCCTCACGCGGCGGTCACGCTGACCCTCGACATCCGCGTCGAGCAGGCCGGGACATTCGGCACCCAGGCCCGGGTGAGCGCGTCGGCCGTGGCCACCGATGTCGCCCCCACGCAACTGGCCACCGTGATCGCCGAGACGGTGGTCGCGCCGAGCGCCGGCCAACCCGGACTCACCGCGGCGGCCGCCGCGCCCGACTCATTCCCGACCACACTGCCCACACTGACCCCGGGCATGCTCTTCGGGATCGGCATCTTCGCCCTGGGGCTGCTGATGATGTTGATCGTGGTGCTCCGGTATCGCGCCGATCGGCGTTGACGGCCGAACGGGAGGCCCCCCGTGCACCCGCCAGAGCCCGCTTATCCTTGCTGCCTTCCGGCCCTGGGGAGGTTCACAGGATGGTCGCCGCACGAGGGGCTCCCTCGACTCTACCCGAGTGCGCGTACCGCCCCGGCTTCGGTATCCTGGCCCGCGGAGGATTCGCCTAGTGGCCTAGGGCGCACGCTTGGAAAGCGTGTTGGGGTAACACCCTCACGAGTTCGAATCTCGTATCCTCCGCCACCTGACCAGCACAGACGCGCGCCGGCCACCTGTGCGGACGCCGCGTTCGCCGTTTCAGTCTCAGTTCTAGTCTCATCTGCCCCGGTGGACTGGCGTCCCCGCCAGCCCACCGTCATCGTCCGGGTCACGATGGCCCGGCCAGATCAGCCCACCGACGCGCCTGGCGATATCGCTGCGGATCTGCGCTGTGATGTGCTGATAGCGCGTCGCCATTGCCGACGATGACCACCCCATGATTTCCATGACGGCCCGCTCGGGCACGCCGAGGATCAGCAGCACCGTCGCCGCGGTGTGGCGAGCGTCATGAAGCCGCCCGTCCCGTAGGCCAGCCAGAGTGAGTAGGCGCTTCCACTCGTCATAGTCGGTGTTCGGGTTGAGCGGGGCACCGGTGGCGCTGGCGAACACCCAGCCGCCTTCACGCCAAAGTTGTGCGGCCAGCTCCCGCTCGGCATCCTGCACTTCCCGATGCTTCCTGAGCAGAGCGACCAACCCGTCGGGCAGACCGATTGCACGCCGGCCCGCCCGTGACTTCGAATCTGCCGTTTCGGATCGGAGCGGCACTCGCAGCGGGCAGTAGCCGCCAACCGCGCGCCCGCACGTCCCGCCGCACCCGTGTCCCCATCGCGGCCGCTGCCGAGCTCGACGGACCACCAGGCGGCTCTCGTCGAGATCAATGTCTGACCACTTGAGTCCGAGCGCTTCCCCCTGCCGTAGGCCAAGGGCGAAGGCGACCGCCCAGCGCGCGCTGTTGCGACGTTTGCCCGCCGCATCGAGCAGCCGACGCACCTCGGCCACGGTGTACGGCTCGATCTCGTGCTCGGCCAACCTGGGCGGCTTGGCGTGGGCCGCCGGGTTGCGCACGAGATGACCTCGCCGGACCGCCTCGTTCAGTGCGGTCCGGATGGTCCGGTGCGCCTGATGCGCCGTACCGGGTGCGCTACCGGCCTTGATCATTCGGGCGTACAGCCGCTCCAGGTGCTCCGGCTCCAGGCTGCCCAGCTTGTGTGCCCCAACCCCTGGAATGAGGTGGCGGCGGACCGCCACGCGGTACCCGGCAATGGTGTTCTCTCGGACGACAGGCGCCGCAATGTTGTCGACCCAGTGTGTCAGCCAGGAAGCAACGGTCCACCGCTCTCCGACCGGGCGAGCCAGGCCGCTGTCGCGGTCGCGTTCAAGCTGCCGGACCTTCTTCGTGATAGCTGCCTCTGTCTTGGCCATGACGTGCCGACGATCTGGTTTGCCGTTGTCTCGGACGCCGACGGTGACCCGGCCGTGCCAATAGCCGTCCGCGCCTTTGTAGATGCTCGATGCTCCGTTGGGCTTCCTGCCCATGGTCTGCCTCCCTTCAGGCTGCTGTCGTTGTGTTCGTGCTGCGCGGATCGGGGCCGAGCCCGGCGGCATACGCGTCCAGGTCGCTGTAGCGGATGCGTCGGAGCCGCCCGACTCGTACAGAGGCGAGGGCGCCGGTCCGGATCAGTTCGTAGGTGAGGGTGCGTTTGATGCCGAGCAGGGCTGCTGCTTCGTCGACGGTGAGTAGCAGCTTGGCGTGGAGTGGTCTGGGGCTGGTCATGGTGCGGTTCCTTCCAGGTTCGGGTTGAGTGGCGCGAAGGTGACGGACGAGAGGATCCACTGTGGAGTTATCAAGTAACGGTCACGCCGGGTGGGCGTTGGGGAGTCCGGCCGGGCGGCGTTGCCTGGCAGCGTCGGCGGCCATGAGGGCAAGGGCGGCGTCTCCGGTGGTGAGCCAGCCGGTGCCGATGTAGTGCCAGTGTTTGATGACGACGGTGGTGCCGGCGTCCTCGAGCTCGGCGAGATGGTCCGGGGCGAGTCCGCGGGCGATGGCCCGGGCGGCGCGGATACGAGCGGTGCGCAGCTTGGTAAGGGTGGTGGAGTACCGACGGGACTTCGTGGAGAAGTGCCACGCCGCCCGGTGCTGTGTCCCGAAGGCAAGTAGGGCACCGTTTGTCCCTGGCCGACGCCTTCGGCGGGGGCCGCAATTCGACCGCCGCGACGACCCGGTCGCCGCCGTCAGTTCCGGGCGGTCGAACACATACCGGCCGTGCGAGCGGTCACCCCTCCTGCGCTGGAAGGCAGACATACCAGGAAGACCCGCAGCTCCGGGACCAGCGGCGTCACCACCTCAGCGCCATCCTCCCTCAGGCCAGCTGGATGATCCGACGAGACGATGATCCGCGCACCGAGCCGCCGTCTGATGACTCATGCGCGTGGCGTTGGAGTACCTCCAAGCCTAGGCGACACAGTGTTGTACCCTTCTCAACGTGGATCCCGCGCGCTTCCCTTCCGACCAGTTCGGAACCGTGCAACGCCGGCCCGGCGAGAACTGGGCCTTCTACTACTACCTGCCGAATCAAATGCCTCGTGATCTTATTCTGGCCCCTGAGACCATCTTTGCTTTGTCCAAAGCGGACGCCGCTCTGGGGAGGCTAAGCGGAGTTGGTCGGCTTCTTCGTCAACCGGCGTTGCTCGTCCGCCCGTACGTAACCCGCGAGGCACTTGCAAGTTCGCGCATCGAGGGAACAGTCGCCTCTTTGTCCGACGTACTACAAGCCGAAGCGAGCGAAGAGCCTTCCAACGACGAGGACGTCAAAGAGGTTCTTAACTACCAAGCGGCTCTAAACCGCGGATTGGAAATGCTCGGCAGTCACCACATCGGCATTCGAGTCGTGCGGGAGATGCACGACATCCTGCTAACTGGCGTTCGTGGCCAGGAAAAGCTCCCTGGCGAGTTCAGGAAGTCGCCCGTGTGGATTGGGTCTGCCACCGATTCACCGGACACCGCCGCGTTCGTCCCGCCGCTGCCTGAGCACATCCCGGACGCCATGGCCGACTGGGAGCGCTTCGTTAACGATCCACCGCGCTTACCTGCGTTGATCAGGTGCGCCCTTATGCACCATCAATTCGAAACGATTCACCCGTTCCTTGATGGCAACGGTCGCGTCGGCCGGCTCCTAATCATACTTATGGTAATAGAAGAAGGTCTACTTTCGTTGCCACTTCTCTATGTCAGCGCATTCATGGAACAAAATCGCCGCGAGTACTACGAGCGTCTGCAGGCTGTTCGCGAGACGGGGGCCATTCAAGAATGGCTACAATTCTTTCTAACGGCCGTTGAAAAGCAGGCCCAGGACGCTGAAGCCCGCGCCGAAAAGCTGGCGAGATTGCGCGAGCGCTACCGCGCGGCCCTAAAAGGCGGCAAGAGTCGCGCCATCGAAGTCGCCGAGCTGTTATTTCTCAATCCGTACGTCACCGTGAGGCGGGTCGAACGCGCCCTGAAGGTCACCAATCAAGGCGCACGAAATCTTATCGAGGGGCTGGAGGAACGGAAATGGCTAACACGCCTGCGACCTGACCCGCGTACCGGACGAGTCTACTGGGTCGGCCACGAGATCTTTGAGATCCTTGACTGACACTTCTTGGGTCCAACGTTCGACTCCCGCAGTGCGCGCATACACCGTGCCAGTACGCCGGGGAGTTGGCCTACGTCGTCCACGTTCGGCGCAATGTGTGGCAACAACAAAGCTCCGACGAGGCGGGGGCACTCCGTTGGAACGAGCCGCCAACGGTCCTACTCAACTTGGCGCTACATCCAAGCGCTCCAACACAGCTACACCTACCGTTGGAGTGTTCGGCCAACCGGTCCAACCTACGTTGGCCCTACCGGCAGGCGCTCCAACACAGCAGGATCCTCCGTTGGAGCGTAGGCCATCCGTCCAACGCAACTTGGCGCCACCGACGACCGCTCCAACACAGCAGTGCCCACCATTGAGGGGTCGTGCATGGGTCCGTGGCGCGGAGCACGACGCCCAACTGCGGGCATGGAGCCAACTCGGCTGCCATCGAGGGTCGGTTTTGTCGGTTTCCCACGGCGTGTTGTCAGGCGCGTGTGCTATCAGTACCATCCATTGAGGTGGCGCCGGCGGGATTCGAACCCGCAACCAGGGGCTTACGAGGACCCAGCTCTGTCCGTTGAGCTACGGCGCCACCGGAACCCGAGACAGTTAGCGTCTGCCTGACGGCTGGCTCGGGTTTCGTGGACGAATCGTAGCACCCCAGCCAACGGGTCATGCCTCCGCGTTGGACCATCTCCAACCGTGGAAGGCCTCGGCGGCTGGACGGGCGTCGGCGACCGTCTACCGTAATGGCGTCTGACGGCCGACTTCTGGTTGCTGTCGTGCACGCAGCATGCCCCGAGCCAAGGTCACTCACGGGGAGCGACCGTGTTTCCCGGGCACCGCGTCTCTTTTACGATCCAACGTTTAACCTGGTTAGCCCACGTAGGGCGCATGATCCGCAGCAAGTTCCGTTCGGTGTTGATCCTGATCGGCGCCACTTGCGGGGCGTATCCGCTTCGGTGTTCAGCCGACACGGTGAGCACAGCCGCTGCCAACAGAGGCCGAGCAGGGGTGCTCGCCGCCGATTCGCCGACAACGGCGCCTCCACCTGGTCTCTGATCACCGTGTTTCACCAGCGGTCGCAACCTCGCGCCGGCGCCCGAAACGTGATCAACAAGGCGCTGTCCGGGGAGAAAGACTGCCTACGTCCACCCGTCGCGATGAAAACCAACGCCCCACGTTGAACACCACGCCGTGGCGGTGGTCAGCAAGCGTCCCGTCGATCCGCTCGAACCTGACTACCTCAGCGACGCCGACATCCTCATCTTGAGCGTCCGGGGACAACACGAACCGTCCGATCACCCGACCAACCCAATTGCCCTACCGTAGTTGCCGAGCTTAGTAAGTACATAGTTAGCGATGTCCGCGCGGCCGACTGCGGTTCGCCACATTACCTCAATTCGGAGCGGCCCGTCGGCCCGGACACAGTAAAGATCCGTGACATACCTTGGGTCGGCACCGAAGCTTCGTTCAGTCTCAAAGTCTAGTATCAGACCGGTGCTCTTTAGCGCGGTCCCTAGCGCGCGATTGAGCAATCCATCGTACCGCCGCGCGATCTCAGCAAGATTCCGGAATGCTGCCTGAGTGCTACTGCCCGCCTTGCCACCAGTCTTGCGAACACCTAGGGATCTACCCGAGATCAGAACTCCCAGTTCCGAGGCCGTGACGCGTGTCGCTGCCTTTCGGTCCGCACTCACAGACATGCCGGCGGCCTTCATTAGATTGTGCAGTGACTTATCGCCGTACCTCCGCACAATCGAAAGTACCGTCACTGTGTCCATATAGGCTATTCGTGCGTCCAACATGCTTCCGAGAATTCCGAGTCGCTCGGGCGACTTCTTCAACTCGGCGACAATGTTCGCCCCCGTCGCCGTAATCAATCGATCAATGTCGACATAGGCATATCCGCCTCGGGTCAGCGCGGCCACGTCACCTTCGGGCTCGTTACCCCCGATCACGACCGTCCAAAGGCGGAATTGCTCGGTCTTGAGGAGGCCGCGCACATTTCTCTGATTCTGCAGCAACGCGTGGCGTACAAGAGCCATGTATCTGCCAATCGTCTGCGCGCCCGCGGCAAGGCTATTCGCATGCTCTTCTGAGATTCCAAGCGTTGCCAGTGAGGCGCCTTCGTTCAGAGCCGCGACAGTACGGCCGGCTATGTTTACGAAGTCGCTCCGATCCGGCCCCGAGAACTGTGTGTAGGGCTCGCCCACGCCAAACAGCGCCTCTGCCCCAAGATTCTGAGCAAGACCGACCAGCAAACTCGTCAGTTCATCCGTATTCGTCGGCCAAACTATGAGGGTATCTCGTCCTTCCTCTGAGCGAACGAAGGTATTGATTGCGTGCATCGCGGCCTCGATTGCGGCTGCAGACACCTGCCCAAGGGCTTCCCGACCATCCAGTACGACGATCCTCGGTGTCCTTGCAGCTCCCAGCTTTGATAGCGCTCGCTTTACATCGTCACCTGCGGTCACATGGTGCGTGATGACCTGTTGACGGAACAGGTAGACCGTATCCAGGAAGGTCGACTTCCCAGACCCCGCGTCACCTCGCAGGATCAGAAGTGACCCGCGCCGGGCTGCGCGCATATCTACGAACCTGCTGTCGATGATCGACAGAGCCTTCGCGACAGGCACCACGATCGTCCGCAGGGACCCGCTGCCTGCCTCCTTCAACGCCTCGAAGCGATCCGGGACATGCAGGTCCTCGCGAACGGATTCTGTCGTCATGTGCCAATCATTCGGTGCTCGTGCCACTCTGTCACTGGCCACCTGGGGCCAATCTTCGACCGGAGGGCGCCGATCTTCCCCTGGCCGACCATCCTGGACATGTTTGTTTACTTTCGGCTCTCGCCCGTGGGCGCAGTCGGCAACGACTGCCCTAGCGGATGGAACGTCTCTGGGAACCGTTGGCCCGCCAGCGCCTCGCGAGCGAATTGCACCACGCCGCCCGCCAGGTCGTCCTCGATCCTCGCCTGCGCGCGTACGAGGCTTCTCCTGTTCCGCTGCGATCTGCTCACTCAGTGCCTGGGCGATGTAGCGGTCCGCGCCCGAAGTCGCGTGCTGGTCGATCAGCGCTGCCCGGGAACTGTCGTGGCCCATCCGCGTCCGCTCACGCATCGGCGTCCAGCCCTCGACTTGGGCGGGCCGATTGCCAAGCCCGCCACGCTGCTCCACGACGGCCTGCCGGACACGCACGATCCCCGAATCCACATCCAGATCTTGGCGCTGGAGCGCGGTAACGCCACCCCACCGCACGCAAGCGAACGACGAGCATCACCACAGCGCGGTACTGGACCCGCACAATGTCGGCGAGGACGAGTACCTGAGCGATCGTCAGTGCGGGTCGCTCGGCCGGCTACTCCTGGGTCCGCGCCCGGCATCCGACACGGACTCACCTACAAACGTCGCGCAGTCAGCATGATCAACCCTCGCCCAAACGCCGAACTCAGCCGGTCCCGGTGAGCAGAGTGATACCAGCGGAGGCCGACCGGAGCCGCGTTTGGGCTGGTGAAGACTCGACACTGGCGGAGGGCGTGGGATTCGAACGAACGTCAAGACCGTCGCCGAGCGCGGGGTGGGTCGCGGGGAGCGATGTTCAGCTGGCCGCTAAGGGCGCCATCGATGAGCCGCTGGGCTCGTTCTTGAACCTCCGGGGGTTGGGAGGCGAGGTTCTGGCGGACCATAGACGCGGGTAACTCCAGCATGGTCTGTGCTTGTTGGGCAAGCTCGGGGAGGTTGTTGAGGGCCGCGGTCACAGTTTGCAGGCTGTCTGTCCAGCCGGCCCGAAGCATGGCGACGATTATCGGGATGAGGTAGAAGAGCACCTCCGGCTTCTGATCCGCATCGCGGAGTCCAGCCAACCCGATGTGGTTGTCGTCGCCGGTGAGGACGCCGATGACACGGACCATGAACGGTAGGAACTGGAACGTGGCGCGGACGGTTTCTCGTGCCATTTCCAGCTCGCCGTCAGCGGCGCTTCTTACAGCTTCGTGCAGCCGCGGCAGGGCGATGAACTCGGCGGCATCGAGCAAGGGCGCAGCAGGCCCGGTTAACCAAGGACCGCTACCCTCGATCGTTCGGGTACGGCCCGGGATCATTCCGAGAACCTTCTCGACTGTCTGCGCTTCCTGCTCGGTATCGCCGTCGGTCGGTACGTCGAGCAGGAACCTGCGAATCAGGATGTTCATCGCGTGGGCTCGTTCCGCGGCTGGCACCCGGCCTTGACGAGGTAGGGAGATTGAGCCGCGCTTATTGGCGAAGAGGCGTGACACCTGCCATACCACTTCGTCCAGGTCCTCGTCATGGTCCAGGTTCAATCCATGCCGCTTCGCGTGGACGTGGATCTCGCGATCCAGGGTGCTCAGCGCCCGTTCCAGCCAGGCCACGAGTGCGGCGCGGACATCCGAGGTCGGGATCGCGTACCCGTCGACCCAGAGCAGCAGCCGCAGGGTGTCCGGGTCCTTGGTGTACTGCCGCCATCGCAGAAGGGTGAGCAGTTGCGGAACCGCCTCCGCCGGATACGCCCAAATCGGGCTTCGGCCGCGATGGCCCGCCCTGACAGGTCGAGGGACCAGACGTTGCCACCGCAGCGTTTCCAGCAGACGGTCGCTGATCAGCAGCCCTGCCTCGCTCGCGGCCCGACGAAGCGCGGCTGTGTCGACCCGTTCGGCGGAAGCCATACTAGGCGGATCGGTGGTCATGCTCGGAGTGTACCGGTAAGCACTCCCGGTGGGTTGGGCGATATCTTGCTGGGTTGTCCAGTACCCCCGGTGGACGGCCCTCAAACTCGCACAAAGAGTTTCCGCTGTTGGCAACTGGGATCGGGCGTGCTCTCCTAGGAGGGTGGCGCTCTCCAGGGGGCGAGGGTGCACTCTCTTGGAGGGGAGCCGTAACCGGTGAAGAAGATCATAATATCTGCAGCGGCCAGCGCGATCATCAACTGCCTGGTCGGCCATCTCGTCGAGTGGTGCCTGTTCGAAGCGATGGGCATCAAGTGCCCAGGTCGCCGATCCTGACGACCGACCTCAAGAAACGCGGGCGAGGAAGTTGCCGCTCGGGCCATCAACGGCCAATAACCCAGGCCACCACGGGCATCGCGTGGTGATCGAGGACCATCACGACCAGCGCGACCACCGTCCTCACCTGTCCGATTCCCAAGCTGATGGTGGTCGGTTAGTCCATGGCGCCTACGTCGGTCTCAGTTTCAGTCTCATTCGCCGGCGTTCGAGAGCGGTCGTGAAGGTCGGCAAGCACGACAAGACTCAGCTCACGGCCAATGACGCATCTCAGCGCATCACCGTATGCAGACTTGGAAAGCGTGTTGGGATAACACCCTCACGAGTTCGAATCTCGTATCCTCCGCCACACTTACCAGGGACAACGCGGCGCCAGTCGATCGGACGGACGCCGCGTTCGCCGTCAGCTCCCGTCTCACTTGGGCAACCACGCTGGCGCCGGCACTACTCCCACAGTGCCCGGTACCGGCCCGACCACTCATCGATCTCGGCGGTGATCTCAACTCCAGTCTCGTTCGCCTGGATGCGGAGTCCCACGTCCGCCACCCGCCCCGGCTCAGCCGGGTGTATCGAGCAGGCTGAGTCGCCGGCGGACCTTCTCTCGCAGTTCCTCGGGCGCGTCGTCGGCCTCCAGGAGTCGCGGCAGCAACTCCGGCTGGAAGGTCCACGCCCGGAATCCTTCGGCTATGCTCACTCCGTGCTGCGGGCGGTGAATCACCGTGACCACATCGCCAGTCCGCACATCACCCGGCTCGACCACCCGCATGTACGCACCCGGACGGGCCACGTGGGTGAACCGCCGCACCCACTGCGGCAGCGCCATCTTCGCCTGGAAGGTCGCGCACGGGATGCGGGCGAACGTCGTCTGCAGCACCAGATCCGAGCCGATCCGCCAGCGCTCGCCGATGATGGCGTCGGTAACGTCGACTCCGGCCAGGGTGAGGTTGTCGCCGAACAGGCCATTGCGCAGCGGCCGGTCCAGCTCGGTCTCCCACCAGTCGTAGTCTTCCCGGGCGTAGGCGTACACCGCCTGGTCGTCGCCGCCGTGGTGGTCCACGTCGAAGACCTGATCGCCCACGAGGCCGCTGCCCAGGCCCACGGTTTTCGGGCCCGGTGCTCGCACCGACACCGGGCCGTCGACCGGCTGCTTGTTGATGCCGGTCATGCCGACCGACTTCGCGGTGCTCAGCTCGGGGACGGCGAGGTTGACCGACAGGACCCTTCCCATCCCCCGAGCCTACCCAGGCCCTATCACGTGATCGCGAAGACTTGGTGTCGTCCGGCGTGCACCTACGCTTCGCGATCACGATGGCGCCGGGCCTGGGGCACAACGTGCGGAGTACGGGCGGTGGCGCGGGGATTCGAACCTCACGCGCTTTCGAGCAAGCACCAGGTCCGCCCCGAACAGCGGTCTGGCAACGCATAGGGGGCTGTCTTACCGGGCGGGAAGGCCCCACAGATTACGGACGCAGGGTATAGCCTGCGGCGGTTCAAGACTTTCGGTACTCATGGGGAGGGGACGGACGAGCCCATGGTTGCTTACGCGGTTGCGCATCTGGACGACATCGAGGAATTCAACGACGCAGGCTGTCACTATCGGCCGATCCGGCACCACCTGGGCATCACGGCGTTCGGAGTGACTGCTTGGACGGCCCATGCCGCGGGCGACCTAGTCATCAACGAACACGACGAGGGCGACCCCACCGCGGACCAGGAGCTCTTTCTCGTGCTGCGCGGTCACGCCGTGTTCGAGCTTAACGGTGAACAGGTCGACGCGCCGGCTGGAACTGTCGTATTCGTCCCTCCCCGCACTCAGCGAACGGCCTCCGCCAGGCAGGACGGGACGACCATCATCGCGGTGGAAGGCACGCCTGGAAAAGCCTATGAGGCCCGTGGCTGGGAACTGTGGGCTCCGCTCGCCCCGCTCTATTTTGCGGGCGAGTACGCGGAGGTCGCCGATCGTCTGGGCGCCATTGTCGCAGCTTCTCCGCAGTACCCGATGTTGTTCTTTAACCTCGCCTGCTGCGAGAGCCGGTGTGGCCGGAAAGGTGATGCGCTCGACCACCTCCGGCACGCCATCGAGATGTCAGAGGAGTTTCGCGCTTCCGCGAAGACCGACTCCGATCTGGATCCGATCCGCGACGAACCCGCATTCCAGCAACTGATCAATGACTAAGCCTGGAAGACGATCGAAGTCAACGTCCGCAAAGGCCGGCCCTCGACATCGTCCGGGTCGAGCCCCTGCCGCCCACGACTGAGACCGAAACTGAGACTACGACCAGTTGCGCCGGGCTCACCCTGACGGGGAGCCCGGCGTTTGCCCAGGTAGTGCGCGGTGGCGCGGGGATTCGAACCCCGGGAGGAGTTACCCCCTCACACGCTTTCGAGGCGTGCTCCTTAGGCCACTCGGACACGCCACCGCCGAGTAGGGTACCCGACCTGCCCACCGGTCGTCCCACAGGCATCTCGGGCCGGCCGGCTGAGCAGAACCCAACGACCGCCGCCGGACCAGGCCGCGGAGCTGGCCCGGGCGATGCCATGATCTACGCATGAGTACGCACATCGGAGCGCAGCCGGGCCAGATCGCCGAGCGGGTGCTGATGCCGGGTGATCCCCTACGGGCGAAATGGATTGCGGAGACGTTCCTGGACGACGCGACCTGCTACTCGAGCGTGCGCAACATGTTCGGCTACACCGGTCGTTACCAGGGCGTGGACGTGTCGGTCCAGGGTTCAGGCATGGGTATGCCGTCCTGCTCGATCTACGCTCACGAGCTGATCAACGAGTACGGCGTGAAGACGCTCATCCGGGTCGGCTCGTGTGGCGCGCTCTCACCCGCGCTCCAACTGCGCGACGTCATCGCCGCGATCGGGTCATCCACCGATTCGGCGATGAACCGGATGCGGTTCGACGGTCTGATCGACTATGCGCCGGTGGCGAACTTCTCCCTGCTCCGCGCCGCAGTCGAGGCCGCCGAGCGGCGCGGCATCACCGTACACGTTGGACCGATCCTGGCCGCGGACGCCTTCTACACCGACCGGCCGGACCTCTACGACACGCTCGCCGACTACGGGGTCCTCGCGGTCGAGATGGAGTCGGCCGCCCTCTACACCATCGCGTCCCGGTTCCAGGCCCGGGCCCTGACCCTGCTCACGGTCAGCGACCACATCCGAACCGGCGAGCACACCTCAGCCCGGGAGCGGGAGCAGACCTTCAGCCAGATGGTCGAGGTCGCCCTCGACGCCGCCATCGCCTGAACCTGAAGCCACCCGCCAGCCTCCCCGTCGCCCCGCCCCAGCCTCCCGTCGCCCCGCCCCAGCCTTCGTCGATCTAGGGCGTGCGCACGTGCTTTGATCTCTATTCGTACGCCTAAGCCCTAGATCCACGAGAAGCGGGGTTCGGGGGGCGCAGAGTTATCCACAGACCAGGACGCGGTTCTGCCCGCCGCCTCGCGAATCGGCCACGATACCTATCCGTGGATGTCTATGATCTCGCCGCCCAGATCCCCGGCCAGCTCACCGGAGCAAGAACGGTTACCACCAGCGACCTCGGCCGGCGACGCCTGGACTGGATGGTCCGGACGGGACGGGCAACGCGCGCGCACCGCGGCACCTACCTCGTCGGCTCCGACCCCACCGACCTGCTCGACCGTGTCCGGGCCGCACTGGCCGTATGCGGGCCGCACGCGGTCATCGGCCACCACACCGCCGCCCTCCTGCTGGGGTTCGGCGTGCTCGACAGCGCCGCGATCCACGTGGTCGTACCGGCGGGGACGGCGTTTCCGCAGCGGCCTGGCATCGCCACCCACCAGTGCGTAGTGCCGCTGCCCGAGCCGGCCACGGTACGGGGCGTTCCGTGCACCCCGGCGGCCCGGTGCGCCATCGACCTGGCCCGCATGGTGCGCCGCCGCGATGTCCTCGCCGTGCTCGACGCGGCCCTGCGGACCGGCGCGTGCGACGCCGAGTCGCTCAGCGCCGAGTTGGCCCGCCACGACCGGCTGCGCGGCATCAAGCAGGCCCGCGATCTGGTCCCGCTCGCCGACCCCCGAGCACCATGCCGCCAGGAGAGCCAGCTCCGGCTCACTTTGTACGAGGGCGGACTGCGTGGATTCCAGCCACAGTTCCCAGTGATGGATGACGGCTACGCACGGTACTACCTCGACCTCGCCGACCCGGTGACTCGCGTCGGCGTGGAGTACGACGGATCGTCCCATCTGGACCGCCAGCGGATGCGACGGGACCGCTTCCGGCACAACTGGCTGGACGGCCACGGCTGGCGGATGCGGTACTTCACCGACCGCGATCTGTACGGCGATCCGGCATCCATTGTGGACACTGTCCGCGCGGCCCGCCATCGCGTCACCGATCCATGGACCTAGGCCAAGGTGACACCTAGGCCGTCCGTACCGGCGAAACCACGTTGACCTAGGCCGTCCGCACCGGCGGAACCACGTTGACCTAGGGCGTAGGCACGCGATTGGAGATCATTCCATGTGCGTATGCCCTAGATCGACGGGGGATGCGGGGAGGGGCGGCGGGGGGTGAAGAAGTCGCGCAGCAGGGCGGCACACTCGTCGGCCAGGACGCCGCCGTAGACCTCCGGCCGGTGGGTGAGCCGCGGATCGCGTACCACGTCCCAGAGCGAGCCGACCGCCCCGGTCCTGGGCTCCCAGGCGCCGAAGACCACGGTCGCGATCCGGGCCAGCACGGCCGCGCCGGCGCACATGGTGCACGGTTCGACGGTGACGACCAAGGTGCAGCGGTCCAGGCGCCAGGAGGCGACCCGCTGTGCCGCCCGGCGCAGGGCCACGATCTCCGCGTGGGCGGTGGGGTCGGCGGTCGCCTCCCGCTCGTTGCGACCGCTGGCCAACTCGTGCCCGTCGGGGCCGTAGACAACGGCTCCGACCGGCACGTCGGGCGAATCGGCCGGCGGGGTGCTGGCCGCGATCGCCAGCGCGCGACGCATCCACGCCTCGTGCTGGCCGCGGGTCATGCTTCGCGCAGTTCTTCGACCTCGTCCCCGCAACCGACACGCTGGCAGATCTCGGCGGTGATGTCGGCCGGGAGCATGCCCTCCTGCGTGCACAGCTCCAGCAGCCGCGCGGGCGGTACGCCGAGGTCGGCGAGCAGGTCAACGTCGCCGACCGGGTCGGCGTCGGCGACCGCCACGCCGGATTGGGCCACCTCCTCGTCCGGCTCGGCGACCTCCGCCTCCAGGTCCGCGCCGCCCGGCTCGGCCCGCTCCAACTCGGGCACGCTGAGATCGGCGGCCGCCAGCTCACCCGGTGGCCCACCCACCTCGTCGAGCAGGAGCGCGCCGAGGCGGGAGTCCTCGGCGAAGGCCGCGTCGGAGCCGAAGACGCGCAGGTCCTCACCCTGGTCGAGCCGGAGTATCACCAGGTAGGAATCGTCGGACTCCACGAAGAGCAGGGATACGTCCGCCGCCGGTGCGACATCGCGCAGCCGGTCGGCGACATCCTCGATATCGGCGGCGTCGGCCAGCGACACCTCCGAGGCCGCCCACCCAGCGGGGTCCTTGACCGCCGCCACCGCGAAATACAACACGATCCCCCCGGGATGAAGTGTTCGCTCGTCCGCCCCATTCTCACCGACGAGCCTTGCATGGTTTCACCGGACAGCCGAGTGAACGTCCACATTCCCCGACCATGACAACGAACGATCAAGACCACCGGACGATCAAGACCAGTGGATGATCAGGAACCCCGCACGATCAAGACCAGCGGACGACCGCGCGAGCAAGAACGGCCAAACGATCAGGACCGGCGGACGGTCGCGACCTGCGGCCGGTCCCACCTACCCGGCGAGGCGCCGCCATACCGCAACCACCTCGCGGGTGCGCCGGGCGCCGACCGGCCAACCGGTGCGGCGGCGTACCCGGGCAGCTCGGGCGAGCTCCGCGAGCAGCCGCAGGCGGCGGCGGTACCGTTCCGGGTCGGGCGGATCCAGATCGATGACGCGAGGGTGCATGACGCGAGGGTGCCGGCTTGACGCTGCGCAGTCAATACCGATCACCACATGCAGCGCCGCCCCTACGGCTGGCTACGGTACGTCACCACAGTGGCCAACCGACCGTGATCCATTGTTCGAGGGTGACCGCCATCGCGATGGCCAGACCGACGCCGGTGGCGACGGCGACCCCGGCCGCGACCCCGCGGTCGCCGGCCCGGGCGAGCGCCAGCGCGGTGAGCCAGGCCGCGATCGACGCGACGATGCTCAACCAGACGTACGCCGCCACCGAGGTGCCGAGCAGGCCGATGAGCAACAGCCAGAGGCCGGCCACCGCCGCCCCGGCTACCCCGGCCGCCACCCGTGCCGGGTGCGGCTCCCGCCAGGTCGGTCGCGGCGGCCCGGACGGGAACAGACCCGAGGGCTCTCGCAGCTCCACGGTGAGCAGCCTAGCCACCGCCGGCGCCCGGTACCGGCGGGTCCCGATGGGCGGCGACGCCCCGTAGGGTGAACCGCGTGAACGTCGCGGTGATCGGCATGGGCCTCATCGGGGGGTCCCTGCTGCGCGCGCTCGCCGAGGCCGGGCACTGGGTCATCGGGTACGACCTGGACCCGTCGACCCGCGCCATGGCCCGCACCGGCGCGGCCCAGGCCCCGAAGACGTCCCGCTGGCAGGTCGCGCCGTCGATCGCGGACGCGGTGGCCCAGGTGGACCTGGTCGTGATCGCCACCCCGCTGACCGCCGTGGCCACGGTCCTGGACGAGCTCGCCGGAACCGGGTACGCCGGCCTGGTCACCGATGTCGTCTCGGTGAAGGAGCCGATGCGGGAACTGGTCGCGCGCCGGCTGCGCGCCGGCGGGCTGAACCTGGCCGGTTTCGTTGGCGGCCACCCGATGGCCGGTCGGGAGCTGGCCGGTTTCGCGGCCACCGACGCCGGGCTCTTCCGTGCCTGCGCCTGGGTGCTCTGCCTCGACGAGGAGACCCGGTTCGACGACTGGTTGACGCTGGCCCGTCTGGTCACGGGTCTGGGCGCCCGGGTGGTACCGACCACGGCCGAGGACCACGACCGGGTGGTCGCGACCGTGTCGCAGGTGCCGCACCTGCTCGCCGCCGCGCTGGCGACCGCGGTCGCCGATCCGCTCGCCGCCAGCCTGGCCGCTGGGTCGTTCCGCGACGGCACCCGGGTCGCGGCCAGCCTGCCCGAGTTGACCGCGTCCGCGTGTGGCGGCAACGCGCAGCACGTCCGGGAGGCGCTCGACCGCGTCCTCGGGCGGTTGCAGGAGGTTCGCCGGGCGCTCGACTCCGAGGATCCGATCGCGGCCATCCGGCAGTGGGTCGCGCCGGCTCACGCCGTGCGGACAATGTGGCCGCCGGGCTGGGGCGTGCCTAAACAGATCCCGGCCACCCCGGACGACCTGCTCGCGCTCGGCGACGACGGCGGCTGGGTCATCGCCGTCTCGGCCGACGGCCGGACGGTCACGTCAGCCAGCCCGATCTGATCACCCGCCGCTCGGTGACGATCGCGGTGACCAGCTCGGCCGCGGTCACATCGAAGGCCGGGTTCACCGCGTCAGCGCCGGCCGGGGCGACCCGGGCGCCCCGGTATTCGAGCACCTCGGCCGGGTCCCGGTCCTCGATCCGCACGGCCGCCCCGGTCGGGGTGGCGTCGTCCACCGTGGACTCCGGCGCCACCACGATGAACGGCACCCCAGCGGCCCTGGCCCCCAGCGCGTGCGCGTAGGTGCCGACCTTGTTCACCACATCGTGGTTGGCGCAGATCCGGTCGGCCCCGACGAGCACCGCGTCGATCTGTCCCCGAGCCATCAGGAAGGCTCCGGCGCCGTCGACGGCAACCCGGTACGGCACGCCGAGACGGCCCAGCTCCCAGGCGGTCAGTCGGGAGCCCTGCAGCAACGGCCGGGTCTCGCTCGCCACCACGGAGACCGGTACGCCCCGGCGGTGCAGTTCGCCGACGACCGCGAGCGCGGTGCCCAGGCTCACCGTGGCCAGGCCGCCGGTGTTGCAGTGGGTCAGGATCCGTGGCGCCGAGCCACACAGCTCGACCACCAGGTCCGCGCCCCGGGTCGCCATCGACGCGCTCGCCGCCAGCTCGGCGTCGCGCAGGGCAAGCGCGGCGGCGAGCACGCCACCGGCTCCCTCCGCGAGCGCGGCCGCGGCCAGCCGGACCCCGCGGGCCAGGTTGACCGCGGTCGGCCGGGCCGTCTCCAGCCGCCGTACCGCCGCGGCCAGCTCCGCCGGGTCACCCGGGTACGCCCGGGCCGCCAGCGCGACACCTAGTGCGCCGGCGACCCCGATGGCGGGCGCTCCGCGCACCGCCAGGCGCGTGATTGCGTCGACGACCTCATCCACAGTGGATAGCCGCAGCCAGACCACCCGCTCCGGCAGCTCGGTCTGGTCGATGATCACGATCGCGTCCTCGACCCAGTCGATCGTCCGCACGAGCGCAGCGTACGGCGCCGGGCTCTCCTGAGTAGGCTCAATATCTGTGACCGCCCGGGATCCCGTCGCCGACCTTCGCCGGATCGCGTTCCTGCTGGAGCGCGCGAACGAGGCGACGTACCGGGTTCGCGCCTTCCGGAGCGCAGCGGCCGCGCTCGAGGTGCTCAGCGCCGAGGAGATCGCCACCCGGGCGGCCGACGCCACGTTGACCAGCATCAGCGGCGTCGGCGAGGTGACCGCCCGCTGCGTGGTGGAGTCGCTCGCCGGCGAGGAGCCGGTGTACCTGCGCCGCCTCACCGCGACCGACGGCACCGACATCGGCGAGGCGGCCGCGGCTTTGCGGCGGGCGCTGCGGGGCGACTGCCACTCGCACTCGAACTGGTCCGACGGTGGTTCGCCGATCGAGGAGATGGTGGCGGCCGCGATCGATCTGGGCCATTCCTATCTGGTGCTCACCGACCACTCGCCGCGGCTCACCGTGGCCCGCGGCCTGTCGGCGCAGCGCTTGGCCGAGCAGATCGATGTCGTCGGCGCGCTCAACGAGGCCCTGGCCGGCGCCGGCGCCGAGTTCCGCCTGCTCACCGGCATCGAGGTCGACATTGTCGCCGATGGCGCGCTCGACCAGGATGAGAAGCTGCTCGCCGCGCTCGACGTCGTGGTCGCATCTGTCCATAGTGGATTACGGGACGACGCCGACACGATGACCCGGCGCATGCTCACCGCCATCGCCAACCCACACCTCGACATCCTGGGACACTGCACCGGCCGCCGGCTCGCCGCCCGGGCCGACGCCGGCGCCGGCGCCCGGGCCGACGCGGGCGACCGGGCCCACCGCGGCGGCCGGGGGCGGCCGGAGAGCACGTTCGACGCCGAGGCGGTCTTCACGGCGTGTTCCTCGCTGGGCAAGGCGGTCGAGATCAACTGCCGGCCCGACCGGCTGGACCCGCCCAAGCGGCTGCTGCGCCAGGCGTACGAACTCGGCTGCGTCTTCGCCATCGACACGGACGCGCACGCCCCGGGCCAGCTCGACTGGCTGGCCAACGGCTGTGAGCGGGCGGCCCTGTGCGGGCTCACCCCGGAACGGGTCGTGAACACCTGGCCGGCCGATCAGCTGCTGGCCTGGGCGGCCGAGCACTGAGCGGTCGGTGCCCGCTCACACCTGCTGGCACGCCGCGGCGAGCGGCGCCGGCACCGCCGGCCGTCGCCGCACGGCCAGCACACCCTGCGAGATCGCCACGCCGGCGAGCACCACCGCGACGCCGACCGGCTGGTACCAGGTGAGGTGCTCGCCGAGGACGGCGATGCCGAGCAGGGTGGCCACGATCGGTAGCAGGTAGGTCACCGACGCGGAGGTGCTGGCGCCGGCGAGCCGGATAACCCGGAAGTTGAGCGCGAAGGCGAGGCCGGTGCCGAGCGCGCCCAGGGCCAGGACGCTGGCGATCACCGGGGCCGCGAGCGTGGTCGGCACCGGCGGCGGCCCGGCGATGAGCGGCGCGGCCACCGCGAGGGCCAGCGTGCCGACGATCAGCTGTCCGGCGGCCAGCGCGATGCCGGACTCCGGCCGCCGGGCCAGAAAGCGGCGCTGGTACGGGATGGCCACGCCGTAGCACGCCGCCGCGGTCAGGCAGAGCAACTGGCCGATGAGGCTGGACCCGGCGCCGACCTGCCACACCCCGAGGACGATCAGGACGCCGGCGAAGCCGACGACCAGCCCGGCGGCCCGGCGGCGGGTCATCGCCTCGGTCCGGAACACGAGCACCGCCATCGGCAGCACGATCAGTGGTGTGCTGGCGTTCCAGATGCCGGCGAGGATCGACGGTATCCGTTGCTCGCCGGCGGCGAACAGGGTGAACGGCAACGCCGAACCCAGGGTGCCGGCGACCGCGAGATGGCCCCATACCCGCGGGTCGCGGGGCAGCCGCTGGCGCACCGCGACGAGCAGGATCAGCAGGGTCAGCGCACCCGCGGCGACCCGGCCCAGGGCGACGTAGACCGGGGCCAGCTCGCCGATGCCCACCTTGATGAGCAGGAAGCTGGAACCCCAGATCACGGCGAGCAGCAGGAAACCCGGCAGCCACGCCCGCGCCGCTGTGGGGCGGGCCGACTCGGTAAGGACTGAAACGCTCACGACCCCTAGCATGCCAAAGCCGTACGACGAAACCGAGCGCCTTTCGGACCAGGCGGTGCGCGCCGACCCCGCGATAACCCGCGCGAAGCGCGCGTACCGGTCGGTTATGGTCGGTGGCGTGGGACACATTGACGACATCGCCGACCACTACGTCGACGACTGGGCCCGGCTCGACCCGATCGCGGCCACCCACTGCGGCATCGCCGACCACGAGGAGAAGCTCACCGAGCTGTCACCGGAAGGTTTCGCCGCGTTGGCCGACCTCGATCGCCGTACGCTCGCTCAGATCGACCTCGTCCAGCCGGCCGGGGAGAACGAGCGGGTCGGCAAGGAGGCGATGCAGGAGCGTCTCGGGCTGGCCCTGGAGCTCTACGACGCCGGTGTCACGACCAGCGAGATCAACGTCGTGGCGAGCCGGCTGCACGACGTCCGGACGGTCTTCGACCTGATGAGCATCGACGGTGAGCCGGCCGCGCACGCCATCGCGGCCCGGCTGGCGGCCGTGCCGACCGCCCTGGCGCAGTTCCGCTGGACACTGCTCGAGTCCGCCGAACATGGCCATGTCGCGTCCCGCAAGCAGATACTCGAGGTCGCCAAACAGTGCGACGCCTGGATCGCCGCCGATGGAGACGATTTCTGGCCCGGCCTGGCCCAGCGGGTCACCGCGGCCAACCCCGGGCTGCCCGACTCACTCGCCGGCGACCTCGAACGGGCGGCCGCCATGGCCCGCCAGGCGACCGCGGACTTCGGCCGGTTCCTGCGTGACGAGCTCGCGGCGCACGGCGCGGAGAAGGAGGCGGTCGGCCGGGAACGCTACGGCCTCGTCTCCCGGTTCTTCCTTGGCTCCACAGTGGATCTGGACGAGACGTACGCCTGGGGCTTCGATGAGCTGGCCCGAATCCAGGCTGAGATGCGTACGGTGGCTGACAAAATCGCACCGGGGGCGACGCCGGCCGCCGCGATCGCCGCGCTGGGCGCCGACCCGGCCCGCCGGATCGTCGGCAAGGAGGCGTTCCGGGACTGGATGCAACAGCTGGCCGATCGGGCGGTGGCCGAGCTGAGCGACACCCATTTCGACATCCCCGAACAGGTGCGCCGCATCGAGTGCTGCATCGCCCCGATAGCCGACGGCGGTATCTACTACACCGGACCGACCGAGGACTTCTCCCGACCCGGTCAGATGTGGTGGGCCGTCCCGCAGGGCATCGACTCGTTCGCCACCTGGCAGGAGGTGAGCACGGTCTATCACGAGGGCGTGCCCGGCCATCACCTCCAGGTCGCCCAGACGGTCGTCCGGAAGGACGTGCTCAACCGCTGGCGGCGCATGGTCTGCGGTTGTTCCGGACACGGCGAGGGCTGGGCCCTCTACGCCGAGCGGCTCATGGACGAGCTCGGATACCTTGACGATCCCGGGGAGAAGATGGGCCTGCTCGACTCGCAGTCCTTCCGCGCCGCCCGGGTGGTCGTCGACATCGGCATGCACCTGGAGCTGGAGATCCCCCGGGACAACCCGCTCGGCTTCCACCCGGGCGAGCGGTTCACCCCGCAGCTCGGCTGGGAGTTCATGCGCGCGCACTGCAGCATGGCCGACGAGAACCTGCGCTTCGAGCTCAACCGCTACCTGGGTTGGCCGGGGCAGGCACCGTCGTACAAGGTGGGCGAGCGGATCTGGCTGCAGGCCCGGGCCGACGCCCAGGCGCGCAAGGGGGCGGCCTTCGACCTCAAGGCGTTCCACCGGGCCGCGCTGGACCTCGGCGCCCTCGGCCTCGATCCGCTGCGCGCCGCCCTGGCTCGCCTCTGATACCTCGCGTCGATC
The DNA here is from genome assembly GCA_963753485.1 of uncultured Actinomycetota bacterium. Classification (GTDB taxonomy): domain Bacteria; phylum Actinomycetota; class Actinomycetes; order Mycobacteriales; family Micromonosporaceae; genus CAWDLX01. The sequence continues at coordinate 90,815 of CAVWCL010000008.1, forward strand.
TAGGGCGGGCGCACGTGCTTTGATCTCCAAACGTGTACGTACGCCCTAGATCGACGCGAGGTTAGGGGCAGAGTTCCCGGTACGGGTGGGTCGGCAGGTAGGTCGCCCACTCCTGCTGGGTCAGGTTCCGCCCGGCGATCAGGCACGCCTGGGCCACCAGGTGCGACAGGTCCACGTCGTCGAGGCGCTGCCCCAGGCCCCGGGTGCCGGTGAGATCCCAGGCCATCAGCGCGCCCGAGTCACCGGCCGTGTACATGGTGCGCCCATCCAGTCCAAACTCGACACTGCGCACCGGTAGCCGGTCGCCACTGAATGTGTGCAGCGGCGACAGGGTCCGGGCGTCCCAGACGACCGCGGTACCGTCCTGCGCGATCGAGGCGAAGAGCCGGCCGTCGGCGGACCACGCCGCCCCGAGGGCTCCCGGGTGGCGAACCTGGCCCAGACGCACACCGGAGGCCACGTCCCACACCTCCACCGCGCCGGCGCCGAGGGCGAGCAGGCGGCGGCCCCCGCCGCCCAGCGCAACCGGTCGGGCGACGCCGGACAGGACCCGGCTGTGTCCACTCTCGAGGTCGGCGACGGTGGTCGCCGAGCCGTCGCCCAGCGCCAGTGTCCCGCCGTCCGGGGCGACCAGCAGCGGGCTGGCCGCTCCGGTGGGCAACTGGTACGCGGTCGAGGGCGTGCGGGCGCTCAGGCTCCAGGCCACCGGTACCGGCAGCTTCCCGGGATCGGTGCCGTGCTGGGCCAGCACCAGGATGTCGCCGTCGGCGAGCAGGCCGCCGCCGCGGTCCGGCCAGGCCTCGCCGAAGGGTGGCCCGTCCAGGCGGTGGCCGGCCAGATCCCAGACGACGATGCTGGCGGTTGGCCCGGACTGGCCGCCACCCCAGGCGACCAGCCGCCGGCCGTCGGGCGTGAAGGAAAGGCCGGCCACCGGCGCATGGTCGGGATAGGCCAGCCGGTTGACCAGATCGAGCCCGCCGGCACCGAGCAGGGAGACCGTGCCGTCGGCGCTGCCGATGGCGATGCGGCCGCCGTCCGCACTGACGGCGACGGCCCGTACCCCCTCGCCGCCGGTGGCGATGAGGTCGGGCGCGCGCAGCAGCGCGGCCCGCAGGGCGGGCGCGGTCGACGCGTCCACTGTGGTCGCCGCCACCGCGAGCAGCAACGCCCGGCGCAGGTCCGGCTCGACGGCCGCGACCGCGCCCAGCCGGGCCGCGTCGGCCCGCTCGGTGGCCGCGGTCGCGCCACGCCACGCGATGAAGACCATGATCCCGGCGGCGACGGCCGTGGCCAGCGCCAGCGCCAGGACGACGACGGTACGCCAGAGCCGGCCGACCTTGCGCCGGCGGCGGTTCTCGGCGGCGAAGAGCACCCGTTGCCCGGCGGCGAGGAAGTCCCGTTCGACCGGGGTCAGCGCCCGGGCGCCGGGCGGCTGGTCGGTGGCGGCGGCGAGCCGCGCGGCGCCGTAGACAAGGCCCGGGTCCCGGCCGGCCGCCGCCCACTCCTGGGCCGCCCGGGCCAGGTGCGCCCGGACATCCGCAGCGGCCTGCGCGTCCGCGAGCCAGCGGTGCAGGCGCGGCCAGTGTGCGGCCAACGCCTCGTGCACCAGCCGCACCGCCTGGCCGTCCACAACGACCAGTCCGTGCGCGGCCAGCACGTCGAGCGCCGCCTCGGCGGCGGGCCCGCTCTCGCGCAGGAGCTCGGTCCGCTCGCGCGGATACCCGGTCGCCAGCGCGACGAAGAGGTTGCCGGCCGCGCGCCGGCGCTCGAGCGTGCCCAGCTCCGCGAAGGCCCGCTCGCCGAGGTTCTCGATCGCCCGGGTCAGACCGCCGGCGCCGTGGTACGCCGACGCCTCGATGACCCCGTCCCGGCGCTGCGGCCACAGCGCGACCAGCGCGACCGAGAGCGCGCTCAGCCCGCCCGGCGCGGCGGCGACATCGGCCGCGATGGTCGCGGCGAGGCCGTCGGCGAACCGGGCGCCGGCCAGGGCGGCCGGCTCCTCGATTGCCTGGCCCAGCTCCTTCGGGGTCATCGCGGCCACCATGGCGGTGTTCGCGGTGACCAGGCCGGCCAGACCCGGATGTTCGGCACAGCGCGGGTAGGCGTCCGAGCGCAGCACAAGGATCACGGCGGCACCATCGGCCGCGGCCGCGACCACCGCATCAAAGAATGCCCGTCGCTGCGGGGCCGGCAAACTGGTGAAGGCCTGTTCCAGCTGGTCCACCACGAGAAGGAGCCGCGGCGGGGCCGGCGGAGCCGGCGCGTCGGCATCCGGGGCGGCCGGGGGCGCGCCGGCGGCGGTCGCGTCGGCATCCGGGGCGGCCGGGGGCGCGCCGGCGGCGGTCGCGTCGTCCGTCGCCGCGGGCGGCGCCTCGGGCGCCGCAGGCGGATCGGGCGCCGCAGGCGGATCGGGCGGTGCCAGCCGGGTCGCCAGCTCGCCGGCGTGGGCTGGGGTGATGACCACCGGGCGCCACCCGCCGGAGTCGGTCAGCACGCCGCCGGCCAGTGCGGGCAGCAACCCCGCTCGGACGAGCGACGACTTGCCGGTGCCGGCCTCGCCCACGATCGTGAGCACCGGCCCGGTGGCCAGGCGAGCCAGCAGGTCGGCGATCGCCAGCTCGCGTCCGCGCAACACCTGGGCGTCGGCGCTCTGGTAGCCCTCAAGGCCTCGGTACGGGCAGCCGGACACCTCACGGGTCGGCCCGCGCAGCGGACGGGCCCGCCGCCGGACGTGATCAAGCTCGAGAACCCCGGAGACGATCTCGTCGTGGGCGGCGGCGAGCCGCTGGCGAGGCTCGACGACGTGAGCGGCGGCGCGGTCGATCCGGCGGCCGGCCCGGGCGAAGGCCCACTCACTGGCGGCGCGGTGCACCCGCGCCGGCACGCCGCCGGCGCTCACCATGGCGGAGGCCGCGATCGCCTCGGTCGCCGTCGGCGCGTAGATCCGCACGATCTCGGTGATCGCGGCGTCGGAGAGTGCGGTCAGCACCAGCTTCGGCAAGCTGGCGAGGTCGCCGACCCGTACCGGATCGCGGCAGCTGACCAGGGTCAGGACCGCGGACTGCGCGGTGGCCTGGATGAACCGGGTCACCGCCGCCACCTCGTCGCTCGTGCCGGTGTCGAGGTTGTCGACGATCACGAGGCTCAGCTGGTCCGACGGTGCCGTCAAGGCCTCGGACACGGGGCCCTCGGCCACGTCGGCGTAGGTGATGCGCACACCCCGTTCGGCGGCCCGCTGGGCCACGTCTGCGACCAGTCGGGTCTTGCCGATGCCGGGAGAGCCGACGATGAGCCGGGCCTGTGCCCGCCGGGTGGCCGCCATGTCCAGCGCGGCCAGCAGCCACGCCATCTCCTCCTCCCGGCCGACGCACGCCGGATCGGTCATCGACAACGCCGGTGGTGCGCTCGACACCGGCAGCGCCACTCCCCGCAGGGCGGAGTCGTGGGCCAGGACCGCTCGCTCGACCGCCCGCAGGTCGGATCCCGGCTGGATGGTCAGCTCGGTGGCGAGTCTCGTCTCGGCCTGCCGGAAGGCAGCCAGCGCATCGCCGCGCCGGCCGAGCCGGAACAGGGCGGTCATGAGGTGGGCCCACAGCCGTTCCCGGTGCCAATGCCGGCGCAGCAGCGCGTCCAACTCGTCGACCAGCTCCTCGGGGGCGTCCGGAGCGGCCAGGGCCAGCTGAGCCTCCACTCTGGACTCAAGCGCGACCAGCCGGAGATCTTCCAGACGGCTGGCCTCGGCCCGGGTGAACGGCTGGTCGCCGAAGTCGGCGTAGGCGTCGCCCCGCCACAGTCGCAGCGCCGCGTCCAGACGCGCCACCGCCAGCGCCGGCTGACCAACTCGCAGCGCGCGCCGCCCCTCAGCCAACAGGTGCTCGAACGCTTCAGCGTCCACATGGGACGTACCGAGCCGTAGGAGATACCCCTGCGGCAGGGTCACCACGACCCCGGTCGGGTCGACATCGGGAGCGACCGCGGTGAGCGCTTTGCGCAGTCGCGACACGGTGGCGGCGATGGTGTTCTCGACATCCTCGGGCGCCGCACTGCCCCAGATGGTGGCGACGATGCCGGCGGTGGCGACCTCCTCGCCGGGGCTGCGGGCGAGTACCGCCAGCACGGAGCGGGCGAGCCCGGTCACCTCCACCGCCCGCCCGTCGTAGCAGAGCTCGACCGGACCGAGCACTTTGAGTCGCCAGTGCTGAGTCTTGGCCGCTGTGGTGGCGGCACCGGCCCGGGGGTCCACGCTCGCGGCGCCGGCTCTGGTCACGGTGTCCTGCATGGGGACTGCACCACCTCCTCCCACGTGGTGTCGATGTTGTTGTCGCGGAGCGCGGCGCTGGCCGCCCGCCCGGCGGGCTCGTCGCGGCTGTCTCTTGCGGGTTGGTGGACCCGCTCGCCCGGTGAGCCCGGGCGATAGGCGGGCCGATGTGGTCGATATCGAGCGGCCGGGCGTGGGTGTGCAGACGCGCCCAGTCGCCGCCGGTGGCGCAAAGACGGGGAGTCCACCTGCATCTGGACGGTGAACCGGGGCAAGCATAGCGTGATCGCCGACTTCTCCACATCGGAGGGACGAGAATCTCGTCGCGAGCTCGCCCTCCGGCCCATCGCGCCGGAGGCTATGCTGTCGCCACCGCCTCGTATGGGATCGGAGGCCTGGGGCTGGAGCGAGCGTGCGGTTGATCGACTACTACGGCGCCGATGGTCGTGGCCAGGAGGACCGAACCGCACCACTGCACCGGCAGGCGGTCGCTCGGAAGGTGGTCAAGAGCGCCCTGGCCGGCGCACCCGGCGCGGGTCCGCGCGTGCTCGACATCGGCTGCGGCGACGGGAGTTTCCTGGCCCAGCTCTGCGCCGACCTGGCCGATCCGGACGCCAGCTACGTCGGCGTCGACTACTCCGGATACCAACTGGCCAAGGCGGCGAGGCTGCCATTCGAGTTTCACCGGTGCGACCTCGGCGAGGGCATTCCGCTGCCGGACGGCTCGGTCGACCTGGTACACGCGGCGGAGGTGATCGAGCACCTCTACGATCCGGATCTGCTGATCGAGGAGTGTGCCCGGGTGTTGCGCCCCGGTGGGCATCTCGTCATCACCACCCCGAACCTGCAGGCCTGGTTCAACCGGGCGCTGTTCGTGCTCGGTATCCAGCCGGTGTTCCACGAGACCTCGACCCGCACCACCGCGGTCGGCGCCGGCGCCCTGCGACGGTTCAAGCACGACACCAGGCCCGTCGGCCATCTGCGGCTGTTCAACCGCCGCGCACTGGTCGACCTGGTGCGCCGGGAGGGCCTCGCGGTCGTCTCGGTGCGCGGCGCCCGCTACCACGACGTGCCGAGGGCGGCCGGCTGGCTCGACGCCGCCTGCTGCCGGCGCCCGTCACTCGCCTCGATCCTCGTCCTGGACGCGGTCAAGCCGGACCCGACCGGGGAGGGGGCCGGGAAGATCGGGGGCGCCGCGACGCGCCGCCCCCGATCCCGTCGTCCGCAGGCCTAGTGCGAGCCGCTCCAAGACGTCGCCGTCGGCTCATCAGCCGGTTCGCCTGCCTGGCCGTCACCGCGCAGGCGATGACGCGGGTCGGGCAGTTGCGAGTCCCACGACCCTGGCTCACCGTCGTCCGGACGACGGCGGGCCATGAGGAATCCGGCCAGCAGCAGGACGATCGCGAGGACGCCGAGGACGATCGGGCCCCACAGGTGCACAATCTGCAGCTGGGTACGGTTCGATTTGGCCGAGGCGGCACTGGCCGAGATGGTCTGCGGGGTGTAGACGAAGTCGGCCTGCAGCAACACCGTCGGCGTGCCGACATCGGGCTGGAAGACCTGCTTCGGCTGTTCCCGGACCTTGATGTAGGCGCCGGTGGTCGGCTCGACCCAGACCTCGCGGGTGTTCGAGTAGGTCACCCGTCCGGTCGTCGCCCCGGGCCCGAACGCGCCCACGAGCGCGGCGAGATCCGAGGCGGCCACGCTGAGGTCCTGATCGGCGAACTGCTGCTCGAAGTGGTAAACCTCGACACCCTCGATCGTCTCAACGGAGACGAAATGGACCGGTAGGGCCTGGCGCAGGTCGGTGTCGTAGATCTTGTAGGTATCCACCTTCTCGGTCCCGAACGGGAACTTGTAGACTTGGTCCGAGTAGCGGATGGCGGTGTCCTTGCTCTGCGAGTCGTCGATCCACTGGCCGTCCCAGTTGATCGCCGCGCCGGTTACCCGATCGAGGGCGAGCTCGGTCGACGAGGCGCTGACCACGGAGCCCTGGGCATCCTGAACGGTCGAGTACACGTCCCAGACCGTTGCGTTGTCATCGAGCTTGCCGGCCTTCTGCTGGTCGGCCGTGGTCTTCGGCTGCGGAATGACCTCGGTGGTCGAGCGCAGCATCCCCGTCTTGATGGTGAGGTCGCTCTTCTGCAGGTAGGTCGCGCCGGTTGCCTCGGCCACCGACGGCTCCACACAACCCGACGGCGCGGCGGCCGGCGGCGGGGGACACGCTTGAAGATCGTTGGGCAACTTGGTCACCGCCGGTGCCAGGTACAACGGCACACCCACCGCAGCGACCAGACACAAGGCGCCGATGCCGACCAGCACCGTGCCGAGAAAGCGGCGCATACGTCGTCCCTTCTACGGATCTGGCCGCGACGTCTGTCGCGAGGGGGTTCCAGTCCCTAGTATCGGCGGAACGTTACCCCCAAGTTAACTTCGACGCGATCCCCTGGATGTGCGATGGCGACGCCCGCTTCCTCACCCTCCGTGCGCATACCGAACCTCGACGCGTTGCGTGGCATCGGGGCGACGGGAGTGGTGGGGGCGCACGTCACATTCGCCACCGGAGCCATCGGTTGGCCAGTTATCGGCGGATTCTTCTCCCGCCTCGAGGTGTGCGTCAGCCTGTTCTTCGTCCTTTCGGGATTCGTGCTCTTCCGCCCGTTCGCGCAGGCAAAGGCGGTCGGCGCCGACCGCCCCGGAGTCCGGCGGCACCTGTGGCGCCGGGTGCTGCGGATCGTGCCCGCGTACTGGCTCATGGCGGTGGTCTGCCTCGGCTTCCTCAACGGCCCGCTGCCGTGGAGCCGGTGGGTGAGCCACCTGACCTTCACGCAGTTCTACGGCGACGCCCACCTGCTGGTCGGGATCGGTCAGGCCTGGACGCTCACCGTGGAGATGGCGTTCTATCTGCTGCTCCCGTTCATCGCCATCGGCACCCTGTTCGGACGGTGGCGGCCGGCCCGGACCGCGGGACTGGCGTTGCTCGGCGTCCCCATCACCCTCGGGTGGCTCGCCCTGGTCCGTCCCGGCGGCCTGAGCATCTTCATCCAGCCGCTGTGGTTCCCCACGTACGCCGCCTGCTTCGGCGTGGGTATCGCGCTGGCCACCGCGCACGTCGCGCTGCACACCGGCACCGCTCCCCGGTCCTGGGCGTTCCTCAACGAGATCGCGAGCGCGCCGTGGGCCTGCTGGGCCGTCGCGCTCGGCCTGCTCGCCATCGTCAGCACGCAGATCGCCGGACCGCTGGGTGGGATCGGTCTCCCGACCGGCGCTCAGCTCACCGTCAGGCTGATGCTGTTCCTCGGCGTGGCCACGTCAATGCTGATTCCGGTCGCGTTCGGACCGCACACCTCACTGGACGTGCTCCTGGGTCACCCGGTGATCCGGTGGGTCGGCACCGTGTCGTACGGGTTGTTCCTCTGGCATCCCGCCGTGATGGAGGCCATCAACAAGGTTCTCGGGCCGCCGTTCGGCCGGGACACGCTGCAGATGTTCCTTCTGACGATGGCCGGCGGGCTGCTGGTCGCGTCGATAAGTTACTACGCCGTTGAGAAGCCCTTGCAGGTCTGGGGTCGGCGCTGGCCGAAGCGCGCGCTGGCGCCCGCGCGGAACGCAGACCGAGAGCCACACGCCCCCGACCGCCAGCAGGCCGGCCAGCTGGGGGGCGGCGGCGCGGTGGCTGTCGTCCATGGCCACCGTCCACCAACCACCGAGCAGCAGCAGACCGGACGGCAGCCACAGTTCGATACTGCCTAGCCGGCGCCCCCGGCCGCGGCGGGGCACGGTGGCCCGGTAGGTCGCCATCAACAGGCCCGCGAGCACGACCACGGCCCCGACGAGGCCGCCGACGGCGGTCAGCGCCATGCCTCCGACGATGAACGGCACGGCCGGACCGATCCCCCGCCGGGACACCGCTGGCCGCGGGGCGTGCGCGCCCCGCGGTCGGGCCGGCACCAGCGCCAGCACCACCAGGATGAGCACGGCGGCGGCGCCCCCGAGCAGCCCGATCCGGTACGGGACGTCCGGCAGGAACCGAAGCACGATCTCGCCCGCGTACCCGGACGGGATGAGCCATCCCTGCTGCCAACCGTCGACGACGATCGGCGTCAGCACCTGGCCGCCGGCCGTGGCCTGCCAGCCCGGGTTGGCATTCTCGCGCACGGCCAGCAGGCGCTGCGTCAGCCGGCCGGGGACGGTGAGGTGGCGCTCGACGACCGACCAGCTCTGCACCTGCACCGGCGACGCGGTCGGCAGCGCCGCGGTTCCGGTCGGCAGGAGGGCCGCCCGTACCGGTACCGCCAACCCGCTGGGCGCGGCGACCACCGGCAGTTCCCCTGCCAGCAATGGCACCGTGGTGGCCGCACCCCGGTCGCCGCACGGCTCGGCCGGCGTCTCGCGTAGCTCCAGCAGGTCGCGCCGGGTGGCGACGAGCCGGGTGCGGAACTGCGCCCAGCCGGCATACAAGGTCGGGCCGCTCCCGCAGGGCAGAGCCACAACCGTGTCCAGGTCCAGTCGCCTCTTCGGCACCCCCGGCAGGATGGTCACCTCGCCCACCGCGACCGGCAGCACCTCGGTCTTGGTGGTGTACGAGTCGTAGGAGCGGGCGGTCGGCCCGTTGGCCAGGAAGATCGACAGGTTGTCGGTATGCATCGGCTTGCCGAAGATCAGCACCCCGTCGGGATTGAGGAAGCCCCACGCCATCCCGTCGTCGCCGACGACCCGGATCACCCCGGGTCGGGTGGCGGCGACCGAACGGTCCAGGGTCACCTGGACCCCGGTGACCGTGCGCGGTGTCACGAAGGTCAGCCGCAGCATCGGATTGGCGTCGGCGGCCGACGGGAACCAGGCGGTCGCCGGGTCACCGTCGAGCACCGCACCCGCTCGCCCGGCCGGTTCGTCGACCTCGGTGGTGGAGGCACTGATCGCTGGGGCGAGCTTGAGCGCGTTCTCCGCGGCCGACTCCCGGTCCAGCACCTCGTTCAGGGCCGGGCCTGGACGTGGGGTCGCCCAGACGGCGGGGCGGTAGGTGCCGGCGGTGGCCAGGGTGATGGTGCGGTCGATCTGGTTGCCATCCTCCGACGCCCGGGCAACCGCCGGCGAGCAGTGCGGCTCGGCCAGGCTGAAGAAGCAGGCCGGCATGCTCGGCGCGGCGGTGACCACGACCGTCGCCGGCTGGCCGGACGCCGGGGCCGCCGGCACCGCGAGCGTGCGGCGCACATGCACGCCCGGGATGGCCATCTCGGCGATACCGAAGCTGGCGCCAGGTCGATTGACGAGCACCTGCTCCACGGTGAGCCGGACCGACCGGGTCGCGTGGATCCCCGGCAGGGCGATGCTCACGCCCGAGCCGAACGTCCGCACGGTGGCCCGCTCCAGGCCGGCGTCGACGGTCACCTTTGTGGGCAGGGCTCCACTGCTGACGTCGAACGAGACCTGCACGGCACTGACCGTGGTCGGGCCGTTCAGGTCGACCTCGATCCACTGACCGATGTTGGGCGTGCCCGGCAACGGCCGCCAGGCGGTGCCGAGGTCGCCGTCGAAGGCTGCATAAGGCTGGTACTCGGGCCGGCTGCCCCCGGACGCGCCGGCCTGCGCGGCCGAACTGGAGACGCCGATATCGCGCACGCCCTCGTAGCGCACCGTCGTCGCCAACGTGGTGCCCCATCGCGGCAGGTAGTCGTGCGCCCCGCCGTCCTCGGCCTCGGCCGCGGTGAGCGTGGCCGAGGTGGTGTCGCGGTCCGCGCCGAACGCGACATCCCGCCGGCGCATGGTGTCGGTGATCGCGACCCGGCCTGGCGCCGTACCGGTGGGGAGATCCCCGGCCATGATCGCCGGTGCGTCGGTCAGCTGCTGGGCGGCGGCCAGGTCGACCAGTGCCTCCGGGCCACCGACCACAGTGGTCACATCGCCGAGGTCGTAGGCGACCGCCGGGCTGACCGGCCGGTCCACCCGGAACACCTCCAGCGCGCGCGCCTCGATGCCGAGGCCGTGATCGGTGTAGCCGCGCAGCGTGGCCGGGCTGCCCAGCAGGGGACCGAAGCTCGCGACCATCGACAGGCCGGGCGAACGGCGCAGCGCCTGTTCCACGACGATCGGTTCGCTCGCACCGGAACGGCCGTAGTCGAGATCTGAGCGCAACAGCACGTAGCTCACACCCGAGCGGGCCAGCACATCGGCGAGGCCGGCCGAGCCGGCTCCGGTCGACAGGGTCGACCCGATCGAATCCAGGAGGCGGATGGTGTCCGGCGGCGTCAACGGAACTGCGTTGCGCACGGCCGACGGGCCGCTCAGCAACGGCTGGGTGATCTCGTCGACGGTGCGGCCCCAGATGTAGGTGGCGAAGCGGGCCCCGGGCACGACCAGGATCCGCTGCTGCGGCGCGTTCGCGTCAAGCCAGTGCGCGGCGGTGCGCCAGTAGGTGGGCACCGCCTGGAAGCCGCCGGTCGGGGCTAGATCGCCGGCGAACGCCGGTATGGCGGCCACGCCGATCGCGGCCAGGCTGACCACGGTGACGATGGCGGCCGGGGCGGGGGAGTAGCGGAATCCCCGACGCACCACGGCTCCCCAGCGGGCGAGCACGCCGAGCAGGTGGGCCAGTCCGAGGGCGAGCGGGAGCCGGAGCAGGACGTCGAACTTGTGCACGTTGCGCAGGGGCGCGCCGATGCCGTCGAGAAAATGTTGCTGATCGGCCGCGAAGGTGCCGGGCAGGTCGCTGACGTGTCCCAGCCCGACCAGAGCCAGACCGAGCACGAGACCGGTGACCAGGAACCCGCGGTGCGGCATCCCTCGCCGGGACAGTCCGGCCAGGCCGAGCGCGGCGACCACGACCGTGGCCACGATCAGCAGCGGTTCGTCGGCCAGCCGGGCACCGGCCGGTAGGACCGCTCCGAAGGGAGAGCCGAGATAGGCGACCCACTGGCTGGCGCCGCGCAGGATGGAGACGGAGTCGGTGATGCCGGTGGTCGCCGCCGAGGTCTCGATGTAGTCCAGGAACGGTGGGCTGTAGCGGCCCAGCACCGCCAGCGGCACGAGCCACCACGCGGTAGCCGCGAGCACGGCGAGCGACCAGGCGCCCAGGCAGGCGAAGCGCCGCCGGGCCGGACTGAGGCTGAGCAGCCAGAGCACGGCCAGCGGCAGGACCGCGAGCGTCGCCGTGGCGTTGACCCCGCCGGCGCAGGCGACCGCCAGCCCGGACAGTGCCACCGCCCGGCGCATCCGCGCGCCGCGGGCGAGCCCGATCAGCGGAACCAGGACCCACGGCGCCACGGCGCCCGGCCACGCCTCGACCGAGAGCGACCCGAGCTCGGTGAGGATCCGCGGCGACAGGGCGAACGCGGTGGCGGCGATGAGCCGGGCCGCCGGTGTCCCGATATCGAGCCGGTTGGCCAGCCGGACCACGCCGGTGAATGCGACGCAGAACAGCAGTGCCCACCACAACCGCTGCACTGCCCAGGTCGGGATCTGCAGGCCGGCGCCGGCGGCGAAGAACGGACCGATCGGCCACAGGTAGCCATACGCCTGGTTCTGCAATTGGCCGAAGGCGTTGGCCGGATCCCACAGGTGCAGCGAGCGCTCCAGCCAGCCCACCGGGTTCACGGCGAGATCGATCTTGGAGTCGGCCACGATCCGGCCCGGCTGCTGGAGGAACGCGATCGCGGTGAGCCCGACGCAGATCGCGATTTCGCGGATACGCCATACCGAGCGCGGCACCGCTGGGGTGGAACCGCCGTCGCGCCGCCCGGGGTCAACCCGCATGCTGCCTCCGTCCGGCCATTGCCACGTCCGCCCGCGACCCCCTATCGTGACGCGATCGCGAAAGACTACTCGGGAGTAGCAGTGGGCGGACAGACCCCCGGCACGGCACTCCGCCACGTACTCTTCCTCAACTGGCGCGACACTCGAAACCCCGAGGGTGGCGGCTCCGAGGTGTACGTCGAGCGGATCGCCGCCGAACTGGTACGCAGGGGCCTGCGCGCGACCGTCCTGTGCGCCGCCCACGCCAATGCGCCGGCCGACGAGGTCACCGCCGGCGGTGTCCACATTGTCCGGCGTGGTGGCCGCCGGACCGTTTACTTCTATGCCGCGATGACCTACCTCGCCGGCTGGTTCGGCGTCGGAGTGCTGGCTCGCCGGCACGGGCGACCGGATGTGGTCGTCGATGTCTGTAACGGACTGCCGTTCTTCTCGATCCTGTACGCCCGGCGGCCGGTGGTCGCCCTGGTCCACCACGTCCATCGCCACCAGTGGCGGGTGGCGCTGCCCGGCTGGCGCGGCCGGGTCGGCTGGTGGATCGAGTCCCGGCTCGCCCCTCGGTTGTACCGCACCTGCCGCTATGTCACGGTTTCGCACGCCACCCGCAGCGAGCTGGGCGGCCTGGGCGTGGCGGCCGGCCGGGTGACGGTCATCCACAACGGCACGCCGGAGAAGCCCGCACCGGCGACCGCGCGGGAGCGCAGCGCCACCCCGCACCTGCTCGTGCTGGGCCGGTTGGTGCCGCACAAGCAGGTGGAGGTCGCGCTGCACGCGGTCGCCGCCCTTACCCGCGAGATCCCCGGGCTCGGGCTGACCGTCGCCGGCCGGGGTTGGTGGGAATCGCAGCTACGCGAGCTCGCTGCCGAGCTGGGCATCAGCTCCCAGGTCCAGTTCACCGGGTTCGTCACGGAGGCCGAGAAGCATGCCCTGCTCGCGTCGGCCTGGCTGGCGCTCACGCCGTCCCTCAAGGAGGGCTGGGGTCTGACCATCGTCGAGGCGGGCGAGTGGGGCACGCCGACGGTCGCGTTCCGCAGCGCGGGCGGGGTCACCGAAGCGCTGATCGACGGCGTGACCGGTCTGCTGGCCGATGACGGTGCCGACTTCACGGCGAAGGTGCACGAACTGATCTGCGACGACGACCGGCGGCTGGCCATGGGCGAGGCGGCCCGGGCCCATGCCGCCCAATTCACCTGGGCCGCGGCCGGGGAACGGTTCGCTGCACTGGTCGGCGGGGCGGCGAACGGTCCGACCCGGCTGGAGCGGGAGCCCTACCTGGTTCCGTAGACGCCGGGCCTGATGTCCTGCACCTGGTTGGCGACATCGGCGGCGGAGGGGCTCAGCACCCGGGTGAGCGCGCCCACCGCCACCGCGCCGATCACGACGCCGATGACCAGGGCGACGAGCTTGGAGAGCAACGTTGATGCCGCCATCGCCACTTCCTCCTCAGGTGTGTGGCGGCACGTTACCACGGGGTATCGCGCGGGCGAAGAGGCTGACACCGGCGCCTGCGAACACCCCGGCGGCCGCCAGGTCGACGGCGAGCAGCAGCCACCGACGACCGTCCGAGCGCCGATCGGGCACCGGGGCCGCCGGGTTCTGGTACAGGTCGAGCACCGGGCCGGCCAGGACGCGCCGCAGTCCGGCCAGCGAGCCCACCGCCGGCGGCGGTTGCCCGCCGTGCTCGACCAAAACCCATCGGCTGCCCGCGGACGCGATCGGCCGGCCAGCCGCGATCAGCCGGCGCAGCTGCGCCGCCTGCGGATCCTCGCCCGCCACGACGATGCCGCCCACCTGCAGGGTGTCGTCGACCAGCACGTCGGCGTCGAAGTAGCGCGGCGCCGGGTCGATCACAATCCGGCCGCGATTCCACGGGTATGTGCGGTACTCGCTGAACGGAAGCGCGATCACCTCACCGGGAGCGGCGGCGATCTGAGCCGCCACCCGGTCCCAGTCGGGTGGGTAGGAGACCGGCTGCAGCTGGCCCCAGCCGCCGAAGGCCAGATCGGGCATGGCCAGCACCGGCAGCGCGATCGCCGCCGCGGCGACCAGCCGGGCCCGGGGCCGGGCCAACCGGTCCGCCAGGCGCTCCACGCCGAGCGCCACGCAGACGGCGAGCAACAGGGCGTACGGGGCCAGGAACTTCTGCCCGTCCCGCAGCAGACCCGCGCCGGGGACGGCCTGGACAGCCCAGCTGAGCAGCCGGGCTGAGACGGCGAGGGTTCCGGCCGCGGCCACCACGAAGCCGACCGCGGCGACGACGGCGAGCCGGGTCGCGCCACCCGACCAGCGCCGGCGCAAGGCGGGGTAGCCGGCGCCGGCCAGCAGCAGCAGGCCGAGCGTCACCACCGGGACGAGGACCGAGCTCCGGCTGGCCGGGGTGGTCAACGCGTTCCAGATACCGCCGGTGCCGGCCAGGGCGACCAGCGGGCCGGCCCAGTTCTCGCCGCGGGCGGCGAACGCCGCCACCCCGGCCGGATCCGAGCGGCCGCCGGCCGCCGTGGTCACCGCCGCCACCAGCCACGGCGCGTTCAGCGCCGCCACGCTGGCGACGGCCCATCCCCACGACCGGACCGCCGGCCAGCCTGGTCGCGCGGTCAATCCCGCCGTGACCGCGAGCGCGAGCAGTCCTCCGGTCGGCGTGATCGCCGCCGGGGCTGCGGCAACCATGAGCCGGGGCCAGGAGCCGGAGCGGCCGGCTCGGACGCCGAGCGCGGCCGCGACGAGCCAGGGCAGCGCCGCGTACCCGAGCAGCAGCCCCCACTGGCCCAGCAGCAGCCGCTCGGCCAGAAATGGGCTCCAGGCATAGCCGACCGCAGCGATCACCCGGGTCAGGACCCGCGTCGCCGGCACCAGGCGGGCGGCGCCGAGCGCGGCCAGGTACACCGCGCCCGCCAGGGCGACGCGTTGCAGGAGCCAGCCGGGGGCCACCAGGCTGAGCAGCGAGACCACGGCGTCCTCCGGCACCGCCCGCGGCAGGCCGGCGGTGGGCGCGATCAAGTCCCACCGCAGCGGCTGGCGGGGCACGAACACCATGTCGAAGCTGAGCACGTAGCCCGGCCGGATCAGCGGCGCCAACACCAGCACCGTGATCACCGCGGCGGCGGCATGGCCGGCACGGGACTCCCGCCGACCGATCACAGCCGGCTCGGCGATGCTCACCCGCTTGCTCCGCGCCGGCGGATCATCGCGGGCGCAGAACGAGCACGAGGTTCCAGGTGACGAACTCCCGCAGGCCCGGCAGCCGTACCACCCAGGTCGCCCACGACGGCAGGTAGCGCGGCATCACCGCGACCACGTCGGCCGCTGCATGCCGCCGAGCCCAGCGCATCGCCTGGCCGATCGAGACGCTGAACATACTCTCGCCGTACCGGTTCTTCGGCGGGCGCCCGTGGCGCCGCTGGTACCGGCGCGCAGCCCAGGCGCCACCGAGGTAGTGCCACGGGGAGGTCTCGTGCCCACCCCAGGGGGAGAGCCAGTTCGTGTAGGAGAGGTAGACGATGCCGCCCGGCCGGGTCACCCGGACCATCTCGTCGGCCATCCGGAACGGATCCGGCACGTGCTCGAGCACATTGGACGAGAAGCACAGGTCGACCGAACCGGTCCTGATCGGCAGATCCAGAGCGCTGCCCAGCAACGCGCCGTCGGGCAGGGTGCCGTCCCGCCACGACATCTCGCCCGCGTCGACGTCCACACAGATCACGGTGGCGCCGGCCCGTCGCAGCGCGGTGGAGAAATAGCCGGCCCCGCCGCCGACATCGACCACCACAGCGCCGGACAGCGCGGTGTACCGGCGTAGCTGGCTCAGGGTGTCGTCGGCGAGCAGCCGGTAGAAGTGGTCGGGGTCGCTCTGCTCCCGGCGGAACGCGCCGAAGAGCCGGATCGACCGGGCCAGGTCGGCCCGGAACGCGCCCGCGGCCGGGAGCGTCTCGGCGCGTTGCCGCATGGCGCAGACCCCTCACTATGCTGACCGCTACCGCCCGGCCGGACGTGGCGACACTGTACTTCGCCCGCCCCGGCCGGCGGCGGGACATCGGGGCACGAGCGACAACGGCAGGAGCGCACGGCGACGATGGCTGGCACCGCGACCACCCGGGCGGCCGCGTCGGACGGCGACGGCGCGATCGGCGGGCGGCGGCGAACCGGTCGGCTCGGACCGGCCGGCGCGGCCGTGGCCGTGGCCGGGATCGTGGTCAACGCCCTCGGGTACGCGGTGCCGGTGCTCGGCGCGCGCACGCTGAGCGCGGCCGACCTCAGTGCCCTCGCCGCGATCCTCGCGCTGGGCGCCATAGCCACCGTGCCCGGCCTGGGTCTGCAGGCCGCGCTGGCGGTGCGCTGGGCCCGCCATGGGCTGGTCGCCAACGCGAACCGGGCCACCGCCGCCACCCTGGCCGCGACCGTGGGCGCGCTGCTGGTCGCCACCCCGGCCATCGTGATCGCGCTACACCTGGCGCCGGTCCTGCCCGCCCTGCTCATCGTCACCACCGCGGCCGTCGTCGTGGCCAGCCGCTATCTCGGCGAGCTCCAGGGCGAGCAGCGGTTCGGCGGATTGGCCGTGGGCATCGTGCTGCTGGCCGTGGCCCGCTACGGCGGGGTGATCGTGGGACTGGCCGCGGGTGCCGGCGTCACCGTGTCGCTGGTCGCCGGGGCGGCGGTGGCCTGGCTGGTCGTACCGTTCCTCGCGCTGGTCGCCTGGCGAGGGCGGCCGGCGACGGCCGGCGATGGGCCCGCGGTCGTGCGTCCGCGCGACATCGCCGCGGCGGGCGGGGCCACCCTCGCCATGCTGGTCGTCTCATACGCCGATCTGATCGTGGCCCGCGGCCTGCTGCCGGCGGCTGAGTCCGGCGCGTACGCGGTCGGTGCCGTGCTGACCAAGGGCGCGTTGTGGGCCCCCCAGGTGGTGACAATCCTGGCGCTGCCGCGATTGGCGCAGGGCCACCGCCGCACCTTGGTCGGCGCGCTCCTGGTGATCTCGACCTGCGCCGCCGCGCTGATCGGTGCGGCCGCGGTCGCTGGTGGCCTGGCCATGGGTCTGGCCGGCGGCCCGGCCTACACCCACCTCGGCGGGTACGCCCCGGCGTTCGCGGCGGTGGGCGGGCTCTACTCGATCTGCTTCCTGTTCGTGAATGCGGAGATCGCCGGCCGGGTTCGCTGGCCCGGCGCGCCATTGTGGTTGGCCCTGGCCGGGTTCGCGGCGGCCACCCAACTGCTGCCCGCGCCGAGCCTCGGCCAGATCCTCACCTGTTCGGTGGCGACCGCCGCCGTCGCGGCCGCGGCGACCGGTGCGATGACGGCCATCCGCGCCCGGCGAGCCGACCGGGGTTGACCGCGGCGGCGGCCGGTGCCGGATCAGGATGCGGCCGCTGGTTCCTCGTCGCTCACGGCAATGGTCACCAGGCGGTGGGTCGCCCGGGTCAAGGCAACGTAGAGCACCCGGATCCCGGCCGGGGACTCGCCGGTGATCTCGTCGGGCGCTACCACGGCGACCGCGTCGTACTCCATGCCCTTGGCCCGCATGCCGTCGACCACCTGCAGCCGGGCTGGGTCGAGGCCGGCCAGCCAGCTGGCCACCGCGTCCCGCCGGGCCGTCGGCGTGATCACGCCGACGGTGCCCTCGACCGCGTCGAGCAGCTCCGTGACCGCCGCGGTGACCGCCGCGGTCAGCGCGTCGGCGCCGACCCGTAGCTGCTCGGGCGGTTTGCCGGTACGGCGAACCGCGCGCGGCAGGTCGGCGTCCGGCACCGCCTCACGGACCACCGCGGCGGCGAACTCGAAGATCTCGGCCGAGTTGCGGTAGTTGGTGCTCAGGTGGAAGCGGCGCAGCGGCTTGCCCCGCAGCGCCTCGTCGCGGGCCCGCACCGCCTCGGCCGGGTCGGGCCAGGCGCTCTGGGCGGCGTCGCCCACGATCGTCCAGCTCGCCTGCTGCCCGCGCCGGGCCAGCATCCGCCACTGCATGGGCGAAACATCCTGCGCCTCGTCGACGAGGACGTGAGCGTAACCGTCGTAATTGTCCGGCCGGGTCGCCCGTTCCGGGGCGGCGTAGTAGCGATCAGCCACTGTGGACAGCTCGCGGAGATCCCCACCCGCGGTGTCCAGCCCCAGCCCGCGACGCCGTGGCGGCCGCGGCTCTTCGCCGACCAGCTCCCGCAGCTCGTCCACGAGCGCCACGTCGGCCACGGTGAGCACCGCCGGCACGTGGGCCCACGACTCGGCGAGGGCGCCCACCTGGCTGGCCGAGAGCCAGTCCCGGCCGGCGTCGCGGACCCGGTCCGGATCGCGCAGCCAGCCCAGCACGTCAACCGGGGTCAGCACCGGCCACCAGGCGCGGGCGAAGCGCTCGAACTCGTTGCGGTCGTAGAGCTCCGAGGCGAAGATGCGGGTCGTCCAGGCGACACCCTCCGGGCGCCGCCCCCACAGCGCCCGCACCAGCTCCCGCCGCGCGTGCGGGCCGGCGGCATTCGGGTGGTGGCCGAGGCCGTGCACCTCCTGGCGGACCCGGGCCAGCTCCTCACTGCGCACGCGCAGGACCTCGCCGCCATAGACGATCCGCAGCTCCTGCGGGGCCTCGGGTGGCGGCTGGCGCAGAGCCCGTTGAAGTAGCCGGCGCATCCGCAGCGAGCCCTTGACGGCGGCGAGTGGCGGTGGGTCGAGTCGGTCGGTGGCGATGCCGTCCACGACAGCACCGAGTGGGCGCAGCTCAGCGGTCTCCTCGCCGAGCGAGGGCAGGACCCGCTCCACATAGGACATGAAGATCGGCGACGGGCCGACGAGCAGGACCCCCCCGCCCTCGAAGCGCCGGCGGTCGCGGTAGAGCAGGTGCGCTGCCCGGTGCAGGGCCACCGCGGTCTTTCCGGTGCCCGGGCCGCCCTCGATCAGGGTGACCCCGCGGGCGGGTGAGCGGATCGCCTCGTCCTGCTCGCGCTGGATGGTGGCGACGATGTCGCGCATCCGGGTCCCGCGGGCCCGGGCCAGCGTCGCCAGCAGGGCGCCCTCGCCGACCACGGCCAGGCCGCCGGCCGCGCCCGGGACGAGCAGGTCATCCTCGACGTCGATCACGGTGGGTCCACTGCAGCGGATCACCCGGCGGCGCACCACCCCCATCGACTCCTCGGCGGTCGCCTGGTAGAACGGCGCCGCCGCCGGCGCCCGCCAGTCCACCACCAGCGGCTCCTGAGCCCGATCGCGCAGGCCCAGCCGGCCGATGTGACGCACCTCACCGCCGGCGAGGTCGAGCCGGCCGAAGACCAGTCCCTCGTACTGCGCGTCCAGCGCCCGCAGGCGCCGCGCGGTATGGAAGACCATCGCGTCGCGCTCCACGAGTGAGCCCGGCGTGCGGGCGCCGGCCAACCGGTGACCCTCCCGGTGGGTGCGTTCCACCTCGGCCCGCAGCTCCTCGACCCGCGCGTACACCCGGTCGACGTGGCGTTGCTCAGCGGCGATCTCGGACGCTCGGGTCACCTGCCTGCCACCCGCTCCCCTGGCCACGGTCTCGAACTGGCCCTCCAGGGTACGGCGGGGCTCACCAGGTGAAGCTGCTCGGGTAGGTCTGGTCGGCCAGCACGTTCTGCCCGGTGGCGTTCGGGTGGAAGAAGTCGATCGCGCTGAGCATGGTGAGCGTGAACGCCACCCCGGAGACGCTGTCGAACCGGCACCGGTGCCCGTAGCTGGCACAGGCGTCGCGGAGCTGGCCGTTGTACGCCGAGACCCGGTCCCGGACGGCGGCCCGGCGGTCGACATCGGCCCGGGCGGTCGAGGTCGGGTTGGTCAGCAGGTTGGGGCACACCCCCGACTTCCACACCTGCACCGCGACCCGGCTGGTGTGCCCGACGACCCAGACCCGGTACAGGTCCGGGATGCCGACCACGAGCACCCGGGCGTTCGGCATCGCCTTCTTCAGGATCCCCAACGCCCGATCCACCGACGACCGGAACGCCGACGTCGAGGTCATCACGGTGTGGCAGGCATCGTTGCCGCCGATGAGCACGGTGACGTAGTCGACCGGCCGGCTGGCCGCCTGCGACGCCTCCGCCGGTAGGTCGGCGACGGTGGCACCGGGGATCGCCAGGTTGCGGTTGTGCCCCGAGATGGCGGGGTTGGCCCGCTGGATGCGCCGGAAATGCGAGTTGACCAAGGTTCCGTCCCCGGTCGACCAGGAGTTGCGGGGACAGGCGGTGGGGGCGAGGCAGGAGCCGAACGCCGCAGTCAGCGAGTCGCCCAGGGCCACCATCGAGGACGGGAAGCCCTTCACCGGAGTCGGCTTCGGCCGCGGGCTCGGCCCGCCACCGACCGGCGCCTTGCACGCGAGCGCGACCAGCGCGACCACGAGGACCAGCAGCCAACGTCGAGACATGTGCATACTCCTCACGACGACGCCCACCGTGACCCGATCGCTACTCTACGAGAGTGTCGTACCCCGGTGCCACGATTCCCGCATGGAGACGAATGGATCGACGGCCGGACACGTGGTGCACACCGGCTCAGGGCGAGCCGTCCGGCTGCCGGTCAGCGGTGACCAGTTCCGCTCGCTGATGAGCTACCTCGACGAGATGACCGCCATGCAGGGCTGCGACAACACTCTGCGCCACGCCGAGGGCTGGGCCCGGGCGCACGGGGTCGGCTGGGGCCGGCTGGCCCGGTCCCTGCGCGGGCTGGGCGGCTTCTGCGACTGCGAGGTCGGCATGAACCTGGCCGCTGACGACTCCTGGTAGCGATGGCCGCCGTCACGATAATCGGTTCCCCGGTGGGTGGGGCGCTCGCTAGAGTCCAGCCGTGCCGCACACCGCCGACCTGAGCCACGGGGCGGTCCCGGCGACCCCGCGCGATCGCTGCGCATGACGCTCGCGTACGACGTCGCCGGGACCGGTCGGCCGGTGGTGCTCCTGCACTCCGGCGTCACCGACCGGCGCATGTGGAATCCGCAATGGGCCACGCTGGCGGCGGCCGGGTTCCGGACCGTGCGGGCGGACTTCCGCGGGTTCGGCGACACCCCCGTCCCCGACGAGCCCTACCGCGACGCGGACGACGTCCGCGATCTGCTGGACCGGCTAAGCCTTGACAGCGTGACGCTGGTGGGCTCGTCGTTCGGCGGCCGGGTCGCCCAGGAGGTGGCGGCCCGCTGGCCCGACCGGGTCACGGAGCTGATGCTGGTCTGCTCCGCCACCGCTGACTACCCGCGGACCGCGGCCTTCGCCGGCTACGGCGAGGCCGAGGAGGCGCTGCTCGAGGCGGGCGACGTCGAGGGGGCCGTCGCATTGAACGTGGCGACCTGGGTCGGCCCATCCGCCGACGACGCCACCCGGGCCGCGGTCGCCACCATGCAGCGCCGGGCGTTCGAGCTGCAGCTGCCGGTCAAGGAGATGGACGCACCCGAGGTCGAGTACGACCTTGGCGGGATCCGCGCACGGACGCTCGTCGTCTCCGGCGCGCACGACCTGGACCAGTTCCGCCAGATCGCCCAGATGCTGGCGACGACGATCCCCGGAGCGCGACTCGTCGTGCTCGACTGGGCCGGCCATCTGCCGAGCCTGGAGGACCCGGACCGGTTCGATCCGGTCCTGCTCGACTTCCTCACCGCCGCCCCCCTCCTCGTCGATCTAGGGCGTATGCACATACTTTGATCTCTATCCGTGTGCCTGAGCCCTAGATCGACGAGAGGGGGCTGGCGGCGCCGGCGTTGACGGGGCTACCTGCGCCGATGGCTCGCGTGGCGACTCCGACCGGCCGCGGTTAGGTTGAGCGGAAACAAGCGATCACTGCTCGAGGAAGGCCATCGTGTCCATGAAATCCTGGCGCCATCCGTCCCGACAGGTACTGCTCGCCGCAGCCGCTGTGCTCGCCTTCGCTCTCGTCGGCGGCGGCATCGCCTACGCGGCCACCGAACCGGCGATCAAGACCTTCACGCCGCGGTCCGAACACCAGATCACTAACCTCGATGTGTTGCGGCAGCAGATCCGCAACTATTACGGCGACCCGCTCGGCACCGGCATCCCCGCCAGCGACGGCAACTACGCCCACGAGGCGGCGTCGGTCGCCGCGGCCGGGGAACGGTGGCTCGCGACTCCCCGCCACACCCACGGGATCAAGGCGATCGTGCTCGATGTCGACGACACCTCGCTGACAACGTGGAACTACGAAATCTTCAGCAACTGGGCGTTCAACCCCGCCACCAACGCCACCTTCGTGACCGAGCAGCGCTTCCCGGCCGTCTTCGGCATGGTCGACATGGCGCAGGCCGCCGAGCGCGAGGGGTACGCCATCATCTTCCTCACCGGTCGGCCGGCGACCCAGGAACAGGCCACGTTGGGCAACCTGACCGCCGACGGCATCGGGGTCGACGCGGGCTACCCGAAGCCGACCACCCTCAACGACGGTGAGGACGGGTTGTTCACCAAGCCGGCCGTGGCCGACTACCCGGACTACCTGCGCGCCGCGTGTGCCGGCGACCCGAACGGCTCCTGCACGACCGTGCACTACAAGTCGGCGACTCGGGCCCACATCGAGTCGCTCGGTTACGAGATCGTGGCGAACTTCGGCGACCAGTTCAGCGACCTCGAGGGTGGCCACGCCGACCGCGTCTTCAAGCTGCCCAACCCCAACTACTTCCTGCCCTGACACCCCCCAGCCGGACGGTGCCCGGTCTCCTGATGGGGCACCGTCCGGACGGGGCCGGCGGGCACGGCGCCGCCCGGGCCTCGTCGCAGGTCGCGAGGATCTCGGGGGAAACCCTTGCGATCGCACCAGCTGCACGCTGCGCACGGTCGCACCGCCATGATGATGGTATGCCCGACACGGCGATCCCCAGTTGGGACTCGATGACACCGGCGCAGGTTCAGCGCTGGCAGGAGTTGTTGCGCGGACTGGCGAGCACCCTCGCGTCGGGACCCCGGCGGGTCGTCGTGGACGGCCACGCCCATGCCGACCTCTTCGCCGACCGGCTCGCCGACGCGGTGGACTCTCTCGGCACGCAATGCGTCCGCCTCCCGGGCGATGCCGCGTCGCCGGAGCACGATCCTGATCACGCTGTCGTGGCGGTCGCCGCCGGGGCCCACTGGCACACGCATCCGCCCGGCACCGACTGGGACGTGGTCATCTGGCTGCGCACCTCGGCGCCGACCACGCCCGGGCACCGGGATGGCGAAATCGGCGCACACATCGTCGTCGACCTGCACGACCTGGCGTGGCCCGTGATCCGCCACGTCGACCCCAGTCTCGCCGACCGCCGTTCCTGGTACCTTCGCGAGACCCGGGCCTTCTTCGCCGTCCGCGCGGCCACCTGGGACGAGAGGTTCGGCGACGACCTGCCCGCGTACGCCCAGGCGGTCGCGCAGATGGGTATCCGGGCGGGCGGGGTCGCGATCGACGTCGGCTGCGGCACCGGGCGGGCGCTGCCGGCGCTGCGCTCGGCGGTCGGCCCCGACGGCACCGTAATCGGGCTGGACCTCACCGAGCAGATGCTGTTGGCCGCCCGTACCCATGGACGCGACGAGTACGCGGACCTCGTGCTCGCCGACGCCCGGCACCTTCCGGTCGCGGATGCCCGCGTCGATGCGGTGTTCGCCGCCGGACTCATCGGTCACGTGCCCGAGGTCGTACCGGTGCTCACCGAGCTGGCCCGGGTCAGCGTCGCCGACGGTCGCCTCGCGCTGTTCCACCCGTCGGGACGCGCCGCGCTCGCCGCCCGTCGCGGTCGCCCGTTGCGCGGCGACGAACCACTCGCCGAGGCGCCGCTGCGGGCCGCCATGCTCGCCGGTGGATGGAGACTCACCGAGTACGACGACCCGCCACACCGCTTCTTCGCGCTCGCCACCCGTACCCGGTGATTCGGGGCGGCCGGCGACGGTGACCGACCTACTCGGCCCAGGCGACCGCCTCGCACCAGAACCGGGCCAGGAAGGCACAGATCGCGCACCGTGCGCCGCGACGGCAGGCACCGAGCATGCCGCACGGTGGATCGCCCGGGTAGCCTGCTCGAGCCCGCCCACCACGATGGACCTCCGGCGCCACGGTCGGGACTTTCGTCACTGTGAATCAGCGTCCTGGATGCGGTCAGATACAGTTGCAATGAGACGCATGGCCGGTAGACATACGGAAACTACCCGAACAGGGTGAGGCGGACCGAGGGAACCCCGCGCCCACATGCGAGGTTCGACTCCTCGCCCGGCCACCACAGCGATATCGGTTCAGGCGACGTTGCGGCATCCGGCGGTGGGTCAGTACGCCTCGAGGGTGGCGCGGCGGCGCGCCTCCCGTTCGAACCAGGCCAGCAGCGCGAGGCCGACCGCGACGTAGAGCAGGCCCAGCCCAGCCTCCCTGACCAGGTTGCCGCTGACATCGGAGAGTGGCACGCCCGCGGCGACCGCATGCGCGGCGGCGATGCCGTGGGTCATGGGCATCCACCCGGCGGCCGCCGCCATCCAGCCGGGCAGGTCGTCCAGCGGAACGTTGACGCCGGCGAAGAGGATGAGGATGGCGAAGACGACATTCGTGAGGACCGCGGTCTCCCGCACGCGCAGGGCGAGCGCCGCGGTGACCATACCCAACCCCGCGCAGGAGAACGTGCTGACAGCGATGACCAGGATCAGAGGCGCCCAGGTGGCCACGGGCATCGGCACGCCGAGCACGAGCGCACCGACGATGAGCGACACGGCCGCGACGGCGAACCCGTTGAGGATCACCGGCAGGGCCCGCCCGAGGAACAGCGGGATCCGGCGCGTGGGCGACGCCAATAGCAGCGCGAGCGTGCCCTGC
Source organism: uncultured Actinomycetota bacterium (assembly GCA_963753485.1). Classification (GTDB taxonomy): domain Bacteria; phylum Actinomycetota; class Actinomycetes; order Mycobacteriales; family Micromonosporaceae; genus CAWDLX01. Next base: position 115,566 of record CAVWCL010000008.1, read on the forward strand.
TGGCGCTCGCCACTGATGGTGCTGTCCATGGCGAACAGGCACGGGATGGCCGCGTACAACACCGCATTGCCGATGAGGAAGAACGCGTCGTTGCCGACGCCCACCGTTCGCCCGACGAAGGCGAAGAACAGGATCTGGAACAACGGCGTAATCAGAAACGTGGGGATGAGGATCCACGGATTCAGCCAGCCGAACAGAGCCCGATAGCTGATCAGACCACCGATGAAGAGGACCCGAAGCGACGCCATCAGGTCAGCGCCAACGTCGCGTTGGCCCGGGCCGAGTTGACCAGATACCGGGCGAGCAGCGTACCGAGCACCGCGTACGCGGCGGTGACGGCGAGGCAGGTCGCCAGGGCAGGCAGCGGGTCGCGGCCCTCGGTGGCGTCCCGGATGGCCGCCATGCCCCAGGTCGGGGCGAGCAGCCAGGAGATCGGGCGTACCCAGGCGGGCAGCGCCGAGAGTGGAATGAGGAAGCCGCACAGGAACCACACCGGGAACTCGAGGCCGGCGCCGAGGGCCCACGCGGTCCGGTACCGCACGGACGTGATGGCGAGCAGGAACCCGAGTGTTGCGATCGCCAGGACCATCACCAGGACAGCCACCACGAACGCGGCGGGTTGCCGGACTGCGATGTCGATCCCGAACACGAACCGGCCCCACAGCAGTGTGGTGATCAGGCTGTAGCCGCCCACCGCGGCCATCGACAGCGTCACCGGGAAGATGAGCAATGGCAGTGGCCTGGGCGCCGCGACCAGGAGCTCAAGCGTCCCTTGTCGACGTTCGCGCTGCAGGCTCGAGGCGGCCGGCGTGCTGGTGGCTGTCCATACGCCCATCACGCTCGCCCCCACCGCTGCGGAGAGCAGCGCGGACCCGCCGGCCTCGACCGAGCGGTACATGAGAAACACCACGGAGGAGAACGACAGCGGCCACAGCAGGGACAGCAGCCCGTCGAAGGCGGACCGCCCGCGGATCTTCAGTTGCAGCCACGACGTGACCGCGAGCAACCGGACCACCCTCATGAGCCGACCAGCTCGACATAGGCGTCCTCCAGGGTCGGTTCACGGCTGACGACCCGGCCGACCCGTACCCGGTCCAGGCAGGCAAGGACCGCCTGGACCACCTCCGCGCCCGGCTCGGCGTGCACCATCAGCACCTGGGCCTGCCCGCGCTCCTCTACCACCACGGAGCGGACACCGGTCGCGGCCCGCACCCGCACCAGCGCGTCATCGGGGACGCCGAACGCCTCGACCTCGACGACCGTCCCGTTGCTGACCCGCTGCTTGAGCACGTCAGGGGTTCCGCTCGCGACGATCCGGCCGTCACTGATCACCGCGATCCGATCGCAGAGCTCGTCGGCCTCGAACATGTAGTGGGTCGTCAGCAGCACCGTGGTGCCGCCGTCGACGAGGGCCCGGACCGTGGTCCGCAGTTCGCGTGCGCCGACCGGATCGAGGCCGATGCTGGGCTCGTCGAGGAAGAGCACGTCGGGTCGGTGCAGCAGGCCCCGGGCGATGTGCAATCGCTGGCGCATGCCGCGCGAATAACCCTCCACTCGCTCGCGCTCGCGTCCGGACAGGCCAACCAGCTCGAACAGCTCGCCGATGCGCACGCGCTGCTCGCGCGGCGGCACGCCGTACAGCTCAGCGAAGTACCGCAGATTGTCCAATGCGGACAGTCGCTCGTACAGGCCACGGTCGCCGCCGAACACGTAACCGACCCGCTGGCGAACCTCCCGCGCCTGCCGGACCACGTCGTAGCCGAGGACCCGGGCCCGCCCACGCGTTGGCAGCAGCAGCGTGATCAACATCTTGATCGTAGTGGTCTTGCCGGCGCCGTTCGGCCCGAGCAGCCCGAACAGCTCGCCTCGCGCCACCGAGAAGCTGACTCCCCGCACCGCCTGGATCTCCCGCCGTGACCGGCGCAAGAACCCCTTGGTCGAGCGGAATGTCCGCGTCAGATCCTCAACCTCGATCACCACGCGCCGACCGTACCGCCCGGCTCCAACGGGCGACTCCCCTGACCGGCGGGCATCCGGCGCATACCCACCAGCTATGTCGATCCGAGGTACTCTGCTCGCGGACCGCCGAGGCGCACCGGCCAGCACCGTTGACGCTTGACGGTGCGGGCCAAAGCTTGATCAGATTGTCGGTTCGACGATGTCGCGGCCTGCACGCCGATCTATGCTGATCGGGCAAGGGCCGGAGGTGACGGTGGAGCGTATCGATGCGTTGATCATTGCCGCGCTGCCCGAGGAGTTCGACGCCGTCAAGGCGGCCGGGCTCGCTGGCGGCATTCGGCAATGGCACGAACTCGGTACCGCCGGATGCGATCCGCCGGTGACTACTAGCGGTGGGAAACCAGCTGCCCATCGCACTGGCTCGGCAGACCCGGCCCGGCGGACGAGTCACAGGTCCGCTCGGACGACGCTGACCGACAGCGTCCGCCCACATGTCTGGCGATGTGTGGAGGGCGCCGGCAACACGGCATACCGCTCCCGGCGACGTGGTGACGGTGAGGTGGTGACGAGTACACGAGGGTGCGTGGCGGCTCGACATTGGAAGGCGATCACCGCCAGTACCCTCTCGACGCCCGGTGGGTGCGCGCCGCCCAGGACCTGGACGTCACAACCCTGCCAAGCTACAGTCCGGCCACCGAGGACGAGGCGACCATCTGGTTCCTGGAACGGCTGTACCGCCGCCAAGACCCGCGAACGCACCCAGCCCGCGACCGTTACTTTCCGCGCGGCACGTGGCAACCTCGGTTGCAAGAGATCGAGTCCGCGGGACGCATCGAGTTCCAGGACGATGGCTGTGCCCTCACCGAGTCGGGCAGGTCGTTTATCAAGCGTGTCATCTACGACGACATCGACGGGCCAGAAATGTTGCCGTTTGCGGTGCACGTCGGTCCGATGGCAAGTGGCAACGCCGTCGTCAGGGACCAGAACGTCTGGCAACGACTCAAGGACATGGGTGTCCGCAAGATTGCCGCGCTCGACATGGAGGCGGCAACGATCGCGACGGTCGCTCATGAAAGGCGCGTCCCGCACTGGCTCATTGCCAAGGGCGTCATGGACCGGGCCGACCCGACCAAGGACGACCGGTACAAACGCTTCGCCGCCCGGGCGTCCGCCGAGGTTCTGTACCGGTTGCTGGGCGGCCTGGTCGTCGACCTCGAGAGCCCTGCGGCGGCCGGGACCACATCAGTATGGTTCCCCGGTGCGCTACGGCTGGAGGTTTGCCACCGGCTCACCTACGACTGGCAGGACTTGGCGGATCTGTTCGGCGTACCACCGCACGAACGGGCACAGTTCGACGACGGGCCGCAGGGTGTGTGGGGGTGAGCTGGACGCCCGTGGCCGGCTCGGCGACATGGCGTCCGCGCTGGATGATCGCCGAGATGACCTCGGCAAGTTGATGCGTTGTCGATATCCACCTAGACCGCACGCTGTCTGTGCCGAGAATGCTCACGTCACCATGCGATTATATATGCAGACTGGCTGATGCTCTCCATTGGCCGGACGATAGGCACAACCGTCACACGCGGCCGTCGCCTCGAGTTCCGTGTGCCCTGGGCGCTCGCGCAGCCCATCGGCCTCCCACCGGTACCCGCTCAGCGCATCGTTCCCGACGAGCAGTCCACAGGAGAACACGGCGCCGCTTGGAAAGAACTGCAGGTTCTCCCGGCCGCGCACGGCGCAAGCGGTCGGGTCTTCCCCGGGCAGTCCGAACCGGTACGCCAGCTCGCAGTCCACAACGTAATCGGGACGTGGCGACTGGTACCGGCCAACCACATCGAGCACGTGATCGCGCCACTCGGTCGGTGTCACTGTCTCGTCCGAGGCATGCGTGGCGCCCCGCCCGACCGTGGAGAACCAGTGCACGTTGAGCCGGTTGGCGCCCTGATCCTCGGCAAAATCCAGCATGTCTGGGAAGATGTCCAAGCAGGAACGCAGCACGGTGCAATTGAGATCGAACGGAATGCCGACCTCGCGAAGCGCCTCGACCGTAGCTAGTGCGTCGGCGAAGGCTCCGTCGCCTCGAAGCCGGTCCATGTGCGCCGCGATCGGCGCGTCCACACTGACAGCTACCCGACTGAGTGCGTCCACAAGCACTGGTCGGCGAAGGGCTCGCCGGACCGCTCGGCTGCCATTGTAGCGGTTCGAACGGAACGGACCTGATTCTTGGCTACCCAGCACGATGGCGACCACTCCGGCTTGAGTAGCCGGCTCCCGAGCCGAACGGTGATCTTGACGTTGCCGGCTGCCGCCCACGCCACGATTTCGCGTGCCATGCGAACGGACATCACCTGATGACTGCGCAGGAAATCGTCAGACAGGAAGCAGAAGGTCACCGTCGGTGCAGACCGACGGATGTAAAGGTCGATGCCCGCGAGCTTGAAGGTGTCGGCCGCCAGGGGCGGCACATCGGCTGGCGGCTCCGTCGAGCGCACGGCGACACGTTCTGTCACTTTGTCCTCAGTCGCTTGGCGAAGGAATAAGCGGGAACGTTATCAGGTTGGTCGCCGCCGCGTCAGTGGCACGCCGAGGCAGTCGCACGACCGGAGGACGGCGAACCAGACAGTCAGGTCATTTGCCCGGCATGATAGAACCACGTCGCGACGACCTCGCTGATAGACGCGCAGACCTCGTCGGGTCGGCGACCAAGGTCTTCGCTCACCTCTCGCCAGGTGGCCGGGCCACCGCTTGTACTAGGTAGGTCGGGTTCGGCAGTATAGGAGGCCAGGGCGGTCGAGGCGGTTGGCAAACGTGTAACAACGCGATGGGCTCCCCGGCCGGCCAAGCCCGCCGAGCGGGCCAGAAACCGCTCCAGGTCCCGCACACCATACGGCGTGTCGCGTCGCAGTTCGGCGTACTGCCAGAGGTCGGCCTTGTCGGTCGGGCTCTCGAGCCGAGGCACGAAGATACTCGCCACCGCGGGGGCGTGCGGCCTGGCCACCCAGAGATCCCACACCTTCTGTTCGTCAACGCCGCCGAGCGTCACGGGCGAGGTTGCCTGCCCTTCTCTGATGCCGTGGCGGTCGAGCGCGTCGTCCAAGGCGAGCCATGTGTACACGGGACGAATGAGGCGATGTGCTTGCGTTGGGTTAATGGTGACGACATCGGCCTCCGAAGTCGCAACCTTCGTGGCCATCAGGGCATCAAACGCGGAGTTGGTAGATGAGTACCAGTCGAGGGCGACGCTCCACAGTCGAGCCGCCTGCTCAACCTCCGACCCGTACCGAAGGAGCCTGGCTATCCGGAACACGGCGGCGGTCGTTGGGCTCCGCAGAGCTCGAACCAGGCGCTGACGGCTGGACAAAGTCTCCCGCTCCGGCCGCGAAGGCATCGGCATTTGAGTGTTGGCGAAATGCAGCTCAATGGTAAAGCCGAGTTGCGCAACAATGGACCGGCAGTGCATGTACGCCAGAATCATGGGGGCGCCGGAGCCGGTGTTGTAAGAAAAGAAAGGCAGGAGTTGGTAGCAGCCGATCCTGGCTGATGCCCGTAGTATACTCAAGGCGAGTAGCCGATGGTGAACGATAGAAATCAGAGCCGATGACGGGTGCGACTTGAGCACCGCAACCACCGTTGCCTGCGTTGCGTCGTTGCCCAGGTGACTGCATGCAAGGGCGGTCGCGAACGACCACATTGGCGGCTACCGGCACCGGCACCGTGAAGAAGTGGCGATCCAGCATTGACATGTGGATGGTCTGCTGGGCTCTCGTAGACCGCCCACAGCACCTCAACACCCTGATCGTCCTTGTCGCCAGTGTCTCGACCGAAATGCCGCATCATGGTTCGCTGAATCAGCCCATCCCAGCCGCTATACCCGAGGACGAGCAGATGGTTGCCGCGCACTTGGCCTCGAGCCAGTTCTCCCCGTCGTCGGCGGCCGAGCGACCGCGACGGGTTCTATCGGTGATGGTTTCCGCTCGTGGCCGGCCACCATGAAGCTGCACCCCGTCGAAGGGCGCGACCCGGCGGGCCAGCTGTTGAGAAGTTCGCTCCGCACGCCAGTCGCGTGACCAGTACCTGTACGAGCATTGAACTTCGTGAAAGGATCGATGTTAGTGGTCAGAAGATACCGATGGACGTGCTCGCCGTGAGTACGAAGGAGCTCGGCCAACAGGGCCAGCCCGTCTGGGATCTTCCACCCGTCGATCCGTCGCTCAACTGGGCGAACTCGGCATCTGGTATCGGCTGATCGCGGAGGCTCGCCATCTGCTCGTGAGCATGTAGGATCGCTTCCTGGAGAAACGATCGTAGGCCGTCGCGGCCGCGAACCTCCCTGACAATCTGCAGCGCTTCGATGTAACGTGCGATCCGCAACTGCTGGACGTCCAGGCTGACCGACACTGGCTCGTTCACGTCGGCCCGCGGTCGAGGTTGGCCCACTGATCAGCGAAGGCAAGCGCCTGCCGAGTGAGCCTGGAGACGCCGGACACCGCGGGCACAGCATGCCGCGCCCACCGAAGACGACGGCCGCCCGCGACATGGCCGAGGAGCTTCCAGTCGTGCATGCATGGGAGCACCAGTCACCGGTCGGCGTAGTCAGAGAGGGCTATCTCACGTGTCGCGGCGGCCGGCATCCCGTGTCGATAGGGCGCCTTCGCTGGAACCGCGAGGGGCCGAGCCTTCCCGCCGGCTGGCCTTGTCAAGGACAGAGAGTTGAATCATTGCTTTTCTTTCCAATCGGACACGGCGGAAAGGAGGGTGGCCCGAACTGCGTCACACCAAGCTTGGGATTCGTAAGGCGCCAGCCCGACCCATGACTCACGTTCCCGGCACCGTCCTGCGATCGCTTGAGGTAATCATGCCACTGAATCACACCCATGAGTCCGCACGCAAGGCGGAGCGACGTTGGGGGTCTTCGGCGCGAGTACGGCACGCGACCTGGTGCCAGTCCCAGATCATTGATCGCTAGCGGCGGTGTGGCATGCGCGCCTATCGGGTGTTCACGGCTTTGGTTCATTGAGTGCTGCCTGCAGGGCCGACGCGGTTGTGGGGCCAGGTGCCACGACCATGGGTAGGGCGTTTGTACCCCTCAGCGCGAAAGGCACGCCATCCGCTGTCAACGAGCACCGCCTGCCTCGGCGTGCAGCAACATGCCGCGGCATGGTCCCACGGGTGGCCAGGTGAACAGAAGCCCGACGGGCCGCGTGCCACTCGGTCGAAACCGGGGGCAACGAAATACTGGGCCGGCTGCGATTGAGAATGGCGTTGGACGCTGTCTTTGCTCCACCATCGAGGCTGCGGGGCGCTCACATCCAAGTGTCGAAGTGGCAGCCCATCCGACCTGACCTGAACGCGTTCCCCGTTGACATGGGAACCCCCGCCAGCGCTCGCGACCGCGGCAACGTTGAGCAGGGGTGCGATGATCCACGAAGCGATGGTGACCCCTCGCTCGACGAGGGCAACCGCCGTCGTGAAACGCGAGCTGCCCGCGACGAAATTCTCCGTACCATCGATCGGATCTACGATCCACACTGGGCGGTCACTGTGCACGCTGCCGAAATGGCTCGCGGCGGCGACCGCCTCTTGGCCGATCACGACCGACTTACAGCACGCGCATCAGTTCGTCCGCGAGCCTCGCCTCGGCGCGTCTGTCAGCCACGGTGACGAGGGCGCCGGAGTCCGTTAGGCTGATGTCGAAACTATTGAGACGGCCAAACCGGGGCAGGACTTCAGTTCCTACAATTTCGCGGATAATACGCTCGACCTCAGCGATGATGCTGCCTTTGATCACGACTAAGCTTTCCACGTCAGTCAAGCGCCACCCGGGAGCCTCGGCAGCTCCGGTCGCCGGGCGCTACGAGGCCAACGGAGGGCGATCGGAAGGCGACGCTGTGAAAGCGCCTAAGTGCTCCAACCCGAGATGCCTTCACGAGTATCGCGGCTGGCGGTGGGCCGTGCCGGCAAGCGCAATGCTCACTGCTGGTGCCACCGTTCGTTGAAGGTCGGTGGCGTGGCCGGTGCGGCGTGCACGTGTTGTCGTACCAGACTAGGGCCCGGTGGCGAACGCGACACCGCCGTCCGGGTCCGAGGGCACATGGATGATCGAACGCAGAGAGCAGAACTCGACTCGGCTGACCCGTTTGGTGGACTGCCAAGTGCTCCGCGCGAAACCACCCGTTCGACACCAGTCACCTGGGCGCACCCAGGCAGAACTTGCTCGACACGTTCTCCCAGACGTCGTACCAGCCCGAGGGCGGCCCGAGAGGGTTGTCCGCCGCGAAGACACTCCACTGCTGGGCCGCAGACCCGTCGCCAACCGAAGCTGGTAGGGCAGGTCTGCGGCTCCGGCGGCTGCGACGCCCGGTATGCCTGGGGTGACGAACCACCAACCATTGACCGCTGCGACTTCAATCGATTCGAACAGTACTGGGTCATCCCGCCGCGACCACAGCTCGCCCACGGTACGGGTTGTACGGCATGTGCGGCGGGGTCTGGGAATGGACAGCGGACTGGTACGACGCCCACTACTACGCCGACAGCCCGGTCGAAGACCCAACTGGACCGCCGGAGGGGAAGCAGAAGGTGGTACGGGGCGGCTCCTGGACCGACTGCGCAGATGTCGTCACGGTATCGTTCCGCGCGTCATACGGATCCGGCTCGTGGCGGGACGCGAAGTGGAATCCGCACCTGACACCCAATATCGGCTTCCGCCTCTGCCGGGTGCCGGCGTCGGCCCAGCATCAGGGCACTCACCGCCATCTCGTCAGGGGCAGCTGAGCACGCGTTCGGCCTGACAGAGGTCGCCTCCGGCGCCGCCGTCAGCGTGTTTGTGCCCGCTCCCGTTGAAGAGTTGCTGCCGGCGCACGGCCCCCAGCGGCGTCATTGCTGACCACGAATGAAGTATGGCTCTGCGTCCGTCACCGAGACTTGCCATCCACGATGGGTTCCCCGTGTTGAGACATACCAGGTAGACCCGACTGCCTTCGTTGGCCAGGCCGTCAAGGCTGACGGTCACGCCGGTGAGGTGATCGCGGGTGGCGATGCGGTGCCCCCGCCGCCATAGATGAGGTTTCGACCCGCGCCAGCGGCGATCGTGATACGTCTCCGGCCAGGCCACGCATGATGTTGCCCGCCGCGTTACCGGTCAAAGTGTCGTCGCCGCCGCCACCGACGATGTTCTCCGTATTGAGGACGTTATCCGCCTCTATGGTCGGATCGCCGTCGTTTGCCTGCCGTTAAGAATGACAACCGGTGCGTGCGGCCGGCGTAGACGGTGCCGGACCCGGCGCCGCCATCGATCAGGTCTGTATAGAGGTCCCCGAGGAAGAACGTGCCGTCGCCGTTCATCGTGTCATCGCCGCCGAGCCCGCGGATCGTGTCGTCGCCCGGGCCGCCCAGGATCAGGTTGCTGCTGTCCGATGCGATCAGGATGTCGTTACCGACCCCACCAACGAGGTTTTCGACATCGGAGTGAATATTGTCATTCCTGGCTATCGATAACGGTCCGTCGTTGGCGACATCATCGAGCGAGATCGACACGCCTTCAAAAAGCTCGAGTGGCAGGTCGTAGGACACCTGGTCCGGCCTGGCCGCCGAAGACGCGCCCGGCCGGCACCCGTGCGCTATGCGGACCACGACGCGCATCGCCAAGCAGGAAGGATCGCCCAAGGCGGACGGTGAGGCGACCGTGCGTTTCCCGCGCCGGTGATCACGGGCGTCGGCACCGGCACGACGGGACAACCTGTCGTGCCCGCGGACGTGAGGACCAAGACCGACGTCACCCGATCAAAGGGGCACTGTACCTGAACCTGACCGGCACTCTGAACGGCGACACACGGTGCGGTAGCGATCAGCGGATGGTCGGAAAACACAAGTACCGGCTGGTTGGAGAAGATAGCCTCGACCGTGATGTCTGTGTCGTCATCGGTGAGGTGCCCTGCATTCCCCGACACCAATCAGCTTCACGATCACGGGATTGGTAAGGCGGCGGATAGCTGAACCACGCCACGTCGACCGGGGCACGGCAGTGCAAGCGATCACCGCAAGCACGGCCGGAACATGACGGCTTCATTGACTGCTGCCTAAGCGGCCAACAGGCTGACCGCTGGCCGGTAGACAGCGCTGCCGGCTATCGAGTGATCGCGGATTCGTCAGGGGCAGTTGAGCACGCGTTCGGCCTGACAGAGGTCGCTTCCGGCGCCGCCGTCCGCAAGGTCGGTGCCCGCGTCTCCGATGAGGAGATCGTTGCCGGCGAGTCCCCGTAGCTGATCGTTGCCGCCCAGGCCACGAAGGAAATTGGGCCCGGCACTTCCCGTCAACGGGGCGCTGCTGCCGCCACCGACGGGGTTCTCGGTATTGATGACTATCCGGCTCGCCAGTGCTGCCGTCGATGCCAGGCCTTCAAGGCTGACGGTCACGGCGGTGAGGTGGTCGGCGTAGGTGGCGGTGTCGGGCCGGTGCCGCCGTCGAATCCGCGCCCCCGCCGCCGGCGATCGTGTCGTCACCGCCGAGGCCACGAATGACGTTACTTGACGCATTACCGGTCAACGTGTCGGCGCCGTTGCCACCGACGATGTTTTCCGTATTGATGACATTATCCAGCTCGCCCGCACTGCCGTCGTTGGCCACACCGTCAAGGCTGACGTTCACCGGGGCGCTGCTTTCGAAGTAGTTGACCGTGTCGGCTCCGGCGCCGCCATCGAGGAGGTCGGCGTCGGGGACAGTGGGTAGGCCTCCGATCATCGTGTCGTCGCCGCCGAGTCCACGGATAGTGTCATTGCCGCCGTCGCCGAGGATCAGATTGTTGCTGTCCGACCCGATCAGGATGTCGGCACCGTCACCACCCTCGATATTCTCGACGTCGGAGTGGATATTGTCGTCCCTGGTAACATCCAGCGGGCCGTCGTTGGCGATGTCATCGAGCGAGACCGCGACCTCGATCTCCCGCGGGAGGAGCAAATAGTGCACCAGGTCGACGCCTGGTCCGCCGAAGACTTCGCTCGCCCCGGTAACCTCCCTGACCGACATGAAGTCATCGCCATCGCCGAGCAGGATAAGGCTGCTGTTGGTCGAGTGGTTGACGACATTGTCGCTCCCCCCACCGGTGATCACAGTCACCGGCACTTGCACGATTGTGATGACCACATCGTCGCCCGTGGAGGTGAGGACCAGGACCGATTTCACCTGATGAAAGGGGCACTGTGCCTCACCGAGACCGCCATCTGAACGGCGACGCACGGTGCGGTGGCGATCATCGGAAGGTCGGATGTGACACACCGGATGGTGGGAGGCTGCGCCTGGACGTGGATGCCGGTGTCGAAGTCGGGCGAGGTGACCTGCATTTCTCCGTCACCAATCAGCTTCACGATCGTGGAATGCGTGGGGTCGGCTGCCGGCTGAACCCACGCCACCTGCATCCGGGGGACGGCCATCAGGGCGATCACCGTCAGGCCCACGGCCGGAATACCTGCCAGCTTCATTTTCTTCTCCCTATCAGCGGCCGACGCTCGCCGCTCACCGTTGCGTGAGCGTTGGCAGTCCTTGAGAGGCCACGCCCTTCGGAATCGAAGTCCATCGTGAACGCTGGGGCCGAGCCTGGGCCATACGGCGTTCTCCGTATTCCACGCCGCACCGGCCTACCGCGTGGCGGTCGTTTACCGTCGGCGGCCCAGCGAACCGGCCGTCATGACGTCCTCCTTTGATCGGCCTTCGCCGATGCCGGCGATGACCGCATCGTGACGCCTTCCCGACCAGTGCACCGCGTACTCCTGCACACAACCGCGGCACGATAAGCGGTCGGCGCTGGACCGCCTCGGCGGCGGGTGTGGCCGCGATCGTCAGTTGCGCGCGTCTGGCGGGCTCGCCTCCACCGGACTGGCCGAGGCGATGGCGAGGAAGCATTGATCGCCACCAGGGCACAGGGTACGAATGTCTGGTGCGTTTTCGGTTGCTCGGCCCCGTTGAGATCTCCGTGGAGGATCGGCCGGTAGATCCCGGACCCAAGCAGCAGCGGTTCGTTGCGGCGGTGCTGGCGCTCGAGGTGAACCGTGTGGTCCAGATCGACCGCCTCGTCGACCTCTTGTGGCCGGTATCCCCACCCCGCACTGCTATTCATGCCGTGCGGGTGTGTGTATCGCGGCTGCGGGCCGTGCTGGCCGCCTCCGCGCCCGCCGACGACGTCGAGCTGACGCCGGCCGGCCACGGCACCGGATACCTCCTGCGCGCCGACCCCATGTGCGTCGACGCGCACCATTTCCGTGCGCTGCTGGACCAGGCCAAGGTTGCGACGGATGACACCGCGAGGGTGCGCCTGCTGGCGGAGGCGCTGTCGCTGTGGCGTGGCCGCGCCCTCGCCGACGTCGCCACCGACCAGGTACGCGACCGCCTCTGCAGCGGGCTGGAGGAGGCCCGCCAGGTGTCCATGGAAGATCTGTTCGACGCGCGGCTGCGCCGTGGCGAGCATCGGGAGGTCCTGGACGAGCTGATGGGCGCGCTGCATGCCAACCCGATCCGTGAGCGCATGGCGGGGCAGCTGATGCTCGCCCTGTACCGCAGTGGCCAGCGCGCCGAGGCGCTGGCGGTCTTCCGGGACACCCGTGCGCGTCTCACCGAGGAGCTGGGCCTGGATCCTGGCCGGGAGCTGCGGGAGCTGGAAAGCGCGATCCTGCGCGGTGACCGGTCGCTCGACCTCGCGCCAGCGGATGCCCCGCCGATTCGGCCGTCCCGGGGTCAGCCGAGGGTGCCAGCGCAGCTTCCCCTCGCGGTCGCCGCCTTCGCCGGCCGCACCGACGAGCTGCGCCGCCTCGACGAGCTGCTCGACGCCGCCGAGACGATGCCGGTGGCGGCGATCGGGGGCCTGGCGGGCGTGGGCAAGACGTCGCTTGCGTTGCATTGGGCGCATCGGGTCGCCGCCCGCTTCCCCGACGGCCAGCTGTATGTCAACCTGCACGGGTTCGACCCGGACGGTCGGGCAACCGAGCCTAATGAGGCGCTCCGCGGGTTCCTTACTGCGCTCGCGGTGCCGCCAGAGCGAATCCCCGCCGGGCTGGACGCCCAGGCGTCGGTGTACCGCAGCATGTTGGCCGGCCGACGGATGCTGGTGGTGCTCGACAACGCCGCGTCGGTGCGACAGGTCAGGGCCCTGCTGCCCGGATCGCCGGGCTGCGTTGCCGTGGTGACCAGCCGCAATCAGCTCACCAGCCTCATCGTGGCCGAGGGCGCGTACCCACTCAATCTCAACGTCCTGCCGCCGCCCGACGCACACGACCTGCTCGTGCGCCGCATCGGCGCAGCCAAGGTCAACGCACAGCCGTCCGCGGCCGCGGAGATCATCCGTAGGTGTGCCGGGCTGCCCCTGGCCCTGGCCATCGTGGCGGCCCGCGCCGCGATGATCCCACACGTCGATCTGTCTCGCCTGGCCGCGACGTTGCAGAAGGCCAGTGGACCGTTGGACGCCCTGTCGGACGCTGACCCGACCACCGACGTGCGCGCCGTGTTCTCGTGGTCATACCGGACGCTGGGTCCTGATGCGGCGCGGCTGTTCCGGCTCGTCGGACTGCACCCGGGCCCGGACATCACACCGGCCGCGGCCGCCAGCCTGGTGGCGGCGGCGCCAGCCGATGGCGCCGCGATCGACCGTGCCCTCACCGAACTGGTCCGCGCGAACCTGATCAGTCAAGACACTCCCAGCCGGTACGCGTTTCACGACCTGCTCCGCGCGTACGCCGCGGAGCAGGTCCGCACACATGACGGTGCGGCTGAGCGGGACGGCGCTCTGTATCGCGCGTACGACCACTTCCTCCGCACCGCGTATGGGGCCAGTCACCGGCTCAGCCCGAATGTCAGCGACGTCGCCTTGCCGGCACCGCAACCGGGTGTGCTGCCCGAGGATCTGGCCGACTATGAATCGGCCATGGCGTGGTTCGCCGCCGAGAAGCCCACGATCATCGCCATGATCACCACGGCACCGCCCGGGCTCGACGACCGGGTCTTCAACCTCGCCCGGATGACCGCGACGTACCTGTCGCTGCGGGCGGACTGGCCCGCGCTGCTCACCACCCACCTGGTCGCGTTGCAGGCCGCGCTTCGGCTCGATGACCTGGCCGGGCAGGCGTACGCCCATCGGGTGCTCGCGCGCGCCCATGGCCGGCTGGGCGCACGCGACCTGGCCCACGAGCACCACCACCAGGCGCTGTCGCTGTTCCAGCGCGTCGGCGACAAGATCGGCGAGGCCCATGGCCGGCTGGATCTGGGTTGGATGCTCATCAGCGAGGACCGCCATGCCGAGGCGCTGCAGGAGTCGCGCCGCGCGCACGCCCTGTTCGGGGCGGCCGGAAACCGCTTCGGCGAGGCGGTGGCACTCAATGCGATCGGCTGGTGCCACGCGCGGCTGGATGCACCGCAGGAGACCCTCGTCCACTGCGGCCAAGCGCTGGCCATCTTTCAGGAGTTCGGCGACGTAGCGTCGGCCGCCGATGCGTGGGACAGCCTGGGCTATGCCCACCAGCGTCTGGGCAACTTCACCGAGGCGACCTCGTGCTTCGGCAACGCACTCGACCGGTATCGGCTGGTAGGCGACCGCTACTGCCAGGCTGACACGCTGACCCACCTCGGCGACAACCACCAAGCCGCCGGCGAACTGGACCGCGCTGTGATCGCCTGGCAAGCGGCGCTGATCATCCTCGAGGAGCTCGACCATCCCGAGGTGGCGGATCTGCGCGAGCGGCTGGACCGGGTGACACCGACACGGTGACCGCACCCGCCCCGATGAACTGACCGGACTCTGATCGGGCGATGACCGCCGTGCCCACGATGACTGGGCGGAGGCGGTGTGCGGCATCGCCACTGAACAGGAGGTCAGACATGAACCGCGTGATCCGACGAGCCGGCACAGCCGCCGCGACGGCGGTCCTGGCGATCGGCGGCGCCATCGCCGTCGGCTCGCCCGCGCAGGCGATCCCGAAGGACTGCACCCCGCAGTACAGCTACTCCGTCGAAAGCGGCACCCAGAACATCCACGCGTTCCGGTACTGCATCGACAACCACACCGGTCAGGAGTACCCGATGTCCACCGCCATCTACCGGTACGTCTCACCCAATGTATGGACGACCGTCGCCACCGGCCTGGGCGAGGCCATCTACGTCTGCAACGGTCATGCACTCAACATCTACAAGGCGGTCGGCATCGCGCAGTTCTACAACACCTGCGGCTGACGGCGCTCCCTGAGACGCCGGGCTGGTCAGCATGGGACGGGATCGTTGCTGTCAGCGGTGCCCCGCGGCTTTGAACCGGCCCCGGTCCACGGACTAGCCGGCCGCCGGGTCCTGGGCGGCAGCGATCTCGGCCTCGCCGCGCAGGATGCAGAACTCGTTGCCCTCAGGGTCGGCGAGCACGACCCAGCCGCGGCCGTCCGGTCGGCGCAGGTCGTTGACCTCGGTCGACCCGTGGGCGACGAGGCGGGCGAGTTCGTCATCCCTGGTGCCTTCGCGCGGGCGCAGGTCGAAGTGGATCCGGTTCTTGACCTGCTTACCCTCGGGCACCTCGATGAACAGAATCCGGTGGTGACCGTCCGGCGAGATGATGAGGCACTCCTCATGGCCCGGCTCGTTCGGGTCGGCGGGGTCCATGCGGTAGTCGAGGACGCCCTGCCACCATATTGACAGTGTGTACGCGTCGGCGCAGTCCACGGTGGTGTGCGAGACGTACGAACTCATCCGAGCATCATGCCCCACCGCGTCGTAGTTGGTGCGCGGGCCTTGCTCGACTCCTGGTCCCGGCAGTGATGCGGTGCCTCAGCCGCAGAGGGCAGCGTCGTCGATGACGTGCAGCTCGGGCCGGCCGGCGGCCTCGTGGCGAGTGGCGCCGTCCACTCCGGACAGAGCGAACAGGACGCGGTGCACGGTTCGCGCACGACGCGCGTCGGGGATGAGAGTGGCGATGCGGTCGAGGCGGCGAACGTCATCGAGTCCGCGAGGGCCTTCAGACGCCTTCACCTCGCCGATGACGTCCACGTCGTAGGAGCGGCCGGTGGCCCGCGGCCGGGCTCCCCCAGCTCCGGCCCGATGGTTGGGCCTGCGGTCCCCCCGGCAAGGACCGGTAGCCGCGGACGGTCAGTTGTGCGCATGTTCCGCTCTCGCCTCCCAGAG
The DNA here is from genome assembly GCA_963753485.1 of uncultured Actinomycetota bacterium. Lineage (GTDB taxonomy): Bacteria > Actinomycetota > Actinomycetes > Mycobacteriales > Micromonosporaceae > CAWDLX01. Next base: position 131,667 of record CAVWCL010000008.1, read on the forward strand.
AGCGCTGATCGGGATCGCCCGCAGGCGCGGTCCGAACGGGAGAGTCTGCTGACCGGTATAGAAGATGACACCGACGAGCAGGTCGTCGCCGGTGCGGTCGGCCAGATGTCGCAGTCCTCGGAAGTCTTCCGCCCGTACCGTCGATCCTGCCTTGACATCGATGGCCACGACCTGTCCGCGGCGGTTCTCCAAGACGATGTCGACCTCTACCTTGTCCTTCGTTCGGTAGTGGTACAGCTCGGCGCGCTGGCGCGACCAGGTGAGCTGACGAGCGAGTTCCATCGCGACAAACGCCTCGAGGAGGGGCCCGAGCGGGCCGGCGGGTTGGCGCAGGCTGCCGGCGTCCAGGTCGAGCAGGTTCGCCGCAATTGCGGAGTCGACCATCGCGACCTTGACGGTTCCGACCGCCCGCGAGCCGAGGTTGCGTGACCAGGCCGGGATCCGCTTGATGAGAAAGACCTCTTCCAGCAGGCCGATATAGCGGGTAACGGTGGGTTGGGGGAGGCCCAGCTGAGTGCCCAGAGCACCCGGAACCAACAGCTGACCGGATCGCGCCGCAAGCAACCTGGTGAGCCTGCGCATCTCGGCGCCGCGTTCGATCTCTGAGAGCTGCACCACGTCGCGGTTGATGAGGTCGGCAACGTAGGAGTCCAGAAACCGTTCCCGCCGAGCACCCGTACGCGCGACTGCCTCCGGAAAGCCGCCCCGGACTATCCGGTCGACATAGCCGGCGCGCGTCTCCCGAGACGTCGGCGAGAGCTCCGGTCCCGCATCGAAGATCGCGTCGATGAAGCCGTCCGGTTGGTCGTCGATCTCCCCTTGGGACAGCGGCCAGAGTTCGACGGTCTCCACCCGTCCCGGCAACGCGTCCGGCACCGTTCTCAGGCCGAGGACACGAGCGGACCCGGTGAGCAGGAATCGACCCGGGCGCGGGTCGGCATCGACGCTCTCCTTGATGGCCAGCAGCAGTTCAGGAACCCGCTGGACCTCGTCGATAACCATGGCGCCCGCGCTCGCGACGAACTCGGTAGGGTCAAACTGCGCAGCCTGGCGCGTCGCGGCACGGTCCAGGGTGCGCCACTCCGCCCCGCGGTTCGCGCCGATCTGCACCACTAATGTGCTCTTGCCGGATTGCCGGGCACCATTGACGAGCACCACACGGGTGTCGCTGAGCGCCTCCTCGACGACCGTGCTCGCGTGCCGTGGAAGAATCCGACCGATGGGGGAGGCGGGTAGTCGAGGCATGCCGTCATATCCGATCTGCGTTCATCTGGTCGCAGTCGCTATGTTAGCCTGGCCGTACTTTGATCGTCAATCTGGTCGGACGCCGTGCGACGGACCGCCCCAGCACGGCTGCGCTGGCCGGACCTCGACTCGACCACCGGCAGTTCGGGTGCGGCTAGCGCCGGTTGCGACCGTACTGCACGGCATAGTCGAACTCGCCCAGCCCAAGTGGGAACCCTGGCGGCGCAAGCAACGCCTTGAAGCCGTCAGCCCAGCAGGCATTCAAGGACTGCTGGACCGGTGCACCGCGTTCACCGATAGCGTCTTCGACGCGCCGGCGGTGGTTTGCGACCGGTTCAACGCGCGCTCTCGGTGAGCACCGCGGCGTGCGTGGGGACGTAAGTGCCTATGTCTGGCGCGCAAGGTACTCGGCCCGCTGGGGTAGCCCGCCCAGCCGCGCCGCCAGGGCCCGATCGCCGCCACTTGCGATAGCAGCGTCCTCGTGCGCCGCCGCACGAAGCTATCTGGGCCTTGGCGGCAGTCAACCACGGCCGGATCCCGAACCGATCAGGAACGGAGAAGCGCCACCGTGCGCTGGGGCCTACCGTCGATGGCAGACAGGACTGACGCCGAGCCCTACACGTCGAGAAGGGAATCCTGAAAGATGCCTGGTAAGAGTGCCAAGACCGAGTCCGGCGGCTTCAGCGCTGAGGAGCGGGCCGCGATGAAGGCGCGCGCCAACGAGCTACGCGCCGAAGGCAAGGCGGGCGCCAAGAAGGCCGACGATCTGCAGGCGGCCCTCGACAGCATCGCGAAGATGACAACCGAGGACCGTGCGCTCGCCGAGCGCGTCCACGCGACCCTGACCACACACGCCGCCGAATTGTCGCCGAAGACCTGGTACGGCATGCCCGCCTACGCCAACGCAGCTGGCAAGATCGTCGTTGCGTTCAAGAATTCGGGGAAGTTCAACACGCGGTACTCGACCCTGGAGTTCCAGGATACGGCGACACTCGACGACGGCGAGATGTGGCCGGTGTCGTACGCGCTCACACGATGGAGCCCGGCAGTGGAGAAGAAGGTCGCCGAACTGGTGAGGGCCGCCGCCGCAGGACGCCATGGTCTCGTTGGCTAACGGAGAGGATTAGCTGTATGCCTTTCGTGAACAGCAGAGACTCGATGAGGGAGGAACGCGAGCCGTCATCTCGTGAAACCAGCTCGCACCATTTCCGCGAGAGCAGCCTTCACGTCTGTCTTGATACCGCCTTTTGTATCCGCTGCAAAGCCTCCTCAGGGCTTAGACGTCGGATAGATTCGTACGGATCAATTGGCTCGTCGCGCCACGAATACTTGCCCCCAGCCATCGCCGCAACGTGCCGGTTGTCTACTAGCAACGACTTTGCCTCAAGCCAAACACGACGTGCAGTCTCGACGTCGATGCCAATGTCGACAACACTTGTCTGCAGCGTCCTGGCTGTCATAGGCGCTTGTTCGTCACGCAACAACGCTAGGAAGACTTCCTCCGGGCTCGCCCGGAAATGGTCATCAAAGCTATCGGGTGGCGACGAATGGCATGGCCGGCGAGCACGACGGCCATGCTGGCGCCGTAGGCCAGACGCTGGGTGAGCGACACGCTGAGACCGATCACGCCAGCGTATTGCGCCGCATAGGCGAGAGCCGGTACAGCGAGCCATTCCCAACGGGCACCCAGCGCGACCACGACTACCAACAGGACGGCGTACCAGGTGTAGGTCGGGCTGGTGAGGATCAACGCTGACCCCAGCGTCAGAGCGGCCGCGTGCCACGGCTCGTGGGGACGACTGGTTCTGGCGGCGACCGTCGCCACGACGACCAAGATGAGGACAGCCACCCCAGCGGCCACGGCGTCCGACATGGCCCAAGTCAGGAGGGGAAACCGACTGCCACTGCGGTAGCCCTCCTCCTGGAGGTAGCCGGGCAGGTACCCGATGACGGCCCCGCCAACGGCCAGGACGTGCGGTAGATAGACCAGCGCGAGTGCACTAAGCGCCGAGAGGATCGTTGCGATCGGATGGCGCCGTAACACTGACGGCACCACGAGTGCTGGCGTCAATTTGGTTGCGATAGCGAGCCCAAGCAGCGACCCGCCGCCGATGGCCCCCCACCGGGCCGACACCTGATCGCCCGATCTGCTGCTGAGGACGATCAGCGCGCCGGCGGTGATGCCGGCAGCCAACACATCGATGTGCCCGTTAGCGGTTGCCTCGATCGCGACTGCCGGGCACCAGGCCCATAGCACCGCGCGGCGCGAGTCGCGGCCGCCGCGGCCGAGCCCGACGAGCAGCAAGACTGTCGTGGCGATCACGAATGTCGCCTCAGCGGCCTTGATCGGGACCTCGCTGGGCTGTCCGCCGGACAGGTCATACACGCCGGCGAAGACTGCCTCAGCGACGGGGGGATAGATGGTATGGACGTTTGGTCGATTGATCCGGGTGCAGCCGGGAACGAGTGGCGTGCCGGTGCTCTGATCGTGAGCGTCGGCCCGCAGGCACCACGCTCCGTTGGCCGGCCACAGGTAGGCGTCGCGGAGTCCGATCAACGCCGGGTCTCCTGGTGCATAACGGTATGGGTCGATGCCGGCAGCTTGGACGCGCCCGTCCCAGATGTAGCGAAAAAAGTCGTCGCTGGTGCGGGGGCCGCGCGGCAAGGCCGTCAGTTGCAGAGCGATCGCGCCGAGGAGGATCAGCCATGTGGCGGAGCGTTGCGGCAGTCCCAGGACGCACCACGCACCGAACGCGAACGCCAGCCAGGTCAGGCCGATCAGGGCAAGCATATCGATGTGCGACCCGGCCGTTCTGGTCTGCGACAGTGCCAACACTGACGCGGCGAGAGCGCCGACCGCTGCAACGGCGCGTTTCATCGGTCGACCTGCACGGGTCGACAGCTGCGCCACCTGCTGATCAGGCAGCCGGCCACGACAACGGTCCAGATGACAACGAGGACGACGAGCAGGTTTCGCGGGTAGTCCAGTGGCAGACGGCTACGGTTGTCGGCCCTTCGTCCGGTGCCGATCAACAAAGGGATCGCCAGCACCGTGACGACGGCGCTGGCGAACAGGCCGCCGAGGACCCACGGACGTGCCCAACGCACCAGCCTGCGGCTGAGGAGCGCGCCGACGGTAATCGCCAACGGCAGGGCGACGAGGTCGTGTGTTATAAGTACGCCAAGGAGGAATGCTAGCGCCCCGGCCTGGTTGAGGCCGGGGTCGGCGATGGCACCGACCACGGCGATGCCGATCGCGACGAGACCGACGATCACGAGGCTGACGCGGATGGCATTCACGACAGCACCCGAAGCTCGGCGACCCACTTGGTCTGTAACGTGCCCGGTCGGTTGGGCGCGATGAGCCGGGCCGGGTAGCCGTGGTCGGGGTGCAATCGAGTTCCGTTGAGCTGCAAGGCGAGCAGGGTCAGGGGATCGCGAGTATGGGGCGGCTGCAGCAGCGACTGGTGATTGCCGCCCTGTTGCAGCGATACCACAGTCACGGTGCTGGTGGGCGGAGCTCCGACCAGTGCGATTAGGTCGGCGATGCGCACTCCCGTCCATACCGCGGTCGCGCTCCAGCCCTCCACACAGGCGATCGGCAGTTCTGCGGCGGTTTGAGGCATCGCCACCAAGTCGGCCAGAGACAGTTCTCGTCTCCCGCGCGGGGAGGTGATGACCAGCCGGTAGGCCGGGTCGGCGAGACGATCGACGACGCCGGCGGCCACCGCTGACGTATTGACCGGTACGGCCTGCGGGCCGATGTCGGGGCGGCGCGGCGCGAGGAGGGCAAGTCCCCTGAGCGTCACCACGGTCTGACCGACCGTGGTGACGGTGACCACGGTCATGGTTGCCGCAACCGCGCTAAGCACCCGGCGTCGCGACAACTGCACTGAGGCGACTTCCGCGATCACACCGGGTCGGCTCAGTGCCTCTCGAATGGTGGGCAGCTTGACGGCGACGTGGATGAGCAACGCCCCCATGACAAGCCACGCGCCCCAATAGTGGCCGGCCAGAAAGGCAAACGGCATAGCGCTATACCAGTAGGTGATATTGAGCAGTCCTGAAACCATCTGAAACAGACCGCCGGCGGCCAGCAAGAGTACAGCCACTCGCTCCAACGCGTGCATGACGTCGCGGGCGGGTGGCCACGTGAATAGCTTAGGATAGACCGACCACAGCTTGGCTGAGAGCAGCGGAACGATCGCCAGGCCGGTGGCGACGTGCAAGCCTTGCGTCGCACGGTACAGGCCAACTGGCCGTGACGGCCACCAAAACCAATTGGGCGGATGCTGGATAAGGTGACTCAGGATTCCGGTAGCGAAACAGACGACGAAACAGCTACCGAGTGCCAGACCGAGCTGACTGGTCAGCCGGGGGCTGCGGCCGTTTGCGGCGGAAGCCCCGCTGCGGAACGGCCCGCGTCGCCACCGCTCCGGCGGCCTTGGCAGTGGTCGGCGCAGCAGCCGCACTAACGAATCAACCGAGCGAACCATCGGCCCTCCTCGGTCCAGCGTTCCTTGAACGTGAGCCGCGTCGCTGCGGCGAGGTCGGCGATGTCGTCGCTCGATACGCTTGCCCAGCCAAACGGTGCGCTCGTGGCTCCGTCGTAGTGCAGCCGGACCCGGCCCCGCCAGGACGGCGTTCCGGGTGGCGACACCTCAGCGAGCACCGTGCCGCCTGCGCTCAGAAGTCGCCGGCACCGTCGCAGCAGCAGCAAGGGATCGCCACCGATACCGAGGTTTCCGTCGGCCAGGAGCACTGTCTGCCAGCGTCCCTCGCGGGGTAGGGGACGGAAGATGTCGCTTTGGATGGCTGGGGCGCCCCGGAGTCGGGCGTGACGGACGGCGTCAACGGCGAGGTCGACGCCGAGTACGTCGAAGCCAGCTTCGGCTAGCGCGAGCGACAGTCGGCCTGGGCCGCAGCCCAGGTCAAGGGTGGCATGGCCGCATCGCGACAACAAGGTCTCGTCTCCGGCCCGAGGCAGCAGCCAGGAGGCAGCATCGATGCGCGCGATCCGCCGACCGATCTGATCTATGACGTGTAGCTGGCCCGACCGACCGGCGATGACGTCACGCAATGCCGTCCCGTACACCGCGATCGGCGGTGCGGCAGTGGGCGCGGATCGCACGGTCACGCGTGTGAGCCCATCGGTATGTGGGTCGCGACTGCGCGGCAGAACCGCGTGCCGGCCGCGAGGCTCGCTACCGCGAAGGCGTCGGCTGCGGTGTCCACGTCGCGCAGCCTCGGCCCGAGCTCGACCATCAGTCCTCGAGCGCGCAATGCAGCCACCGTCCGCCGGCCAGTCTGGGCGGTGGACATTGCAACGCCAACCACGGCCGCCGCCTGCCGTGGGTCGCGTAGCCCGAGCGCCCACCAACCACCGTCGTCGGCCGGCGCCACGACCGCGTCGGCGCGGTCAAGTGCGCGTCCCAGTTCGCGAAGTAGTTCGATCGTCAGCTGGGGCGTGTCCATGCCCACGAGGAGGGATCCAGTGGTTGCATCGCCAGCGTCGCCGAACGCGTGGGCGATGCGTTGGGCCAAGCCCTCGCCACGTTGGGGCAGCACGCGCCAGCCAGCCGGCGCGTCGTAATACCCCAGTAATGCGAGCGTGCGATGGGGAGCATCCGTTTGGTCGACCACGTCGATCGTGTCCAACAGCGCAGCCTCCGCCACTGCGGCGGCCTGCTCAGCAGTACACGGTGGAGATAGCCGCGTCTTCACGTGGCCCGGAACCGGCTCCTTGGCGAGTACGATCAGCGACGGAATCATGGGCGGGTCCGAGCCAGGGCTATCACCCGGCTCATGTCCCTTAGCGTTCGGACAGTGCCGCGCACCGAACCGGTGACCTTCGATCTGCCGCCGACGCGTGGCCCGTAGCTGACATCGACCTCAGCGATCCGCCAGCCCGCCGCCGCGGCGCGCACGACCATCTCGAGGGGATAGCCGAAGCGTCGATCCCGCAGATCCAGGCTGAGCAGCGCCTCCCGCCGAGCTGCCCGCATCGGGCCGAGATCATGTACCGGCGCCCCTACGCCGCGACGCAGCTGCCACGACAGCGCCGCGTTGCCCCATCGGGCGTGGACCGGGAAGGCCCTCGGAGTCGTCCGGCGGCGTCGGCCGAGCACGAGGTCGGCCTGCCCGGCCAACACCGGGTGGGCGACGCGTGTGAGCTCTGCCGGATCGAGCGAGCCATCCGCATCCATGAAACAGACGACGTCGGCGGTGGCTGCGACTAAACCACTGTGGGCGGCGGCTCCGAAGCCAGCGGGTCGCGCGTGGACCACCATCGCAGCCATGTTGCGCGCGATGTCAACTGATCCGTCGGTCGACCCATTGTCCGCGACGATTGCGCGAAAGCCCTTGGGGATCGCCGCCAGCACCATGGGCAGCGCCGTCGCCTCGTTCAGGCATGGCAGCACCACATCGATCACCAACGCAACGTTACGCCCGTGCCGACGGCAAGGGACCGCCACGCATGCTTACGAGGTGAGGATCGAGATCTTACGGATCGGAAACGTTCCCGCTCAAAGAGGTTGCCCGCCGCTACGTTTGGGGACCGATCGAGGATGCCGAACGGCGACCGGGAGCTTAGATGCGTGTGCTGGTGACTGGCGCTGCGGGTTTCATCGGCACGCGCCTGTTCGCGCTGCTGCAGACCGAGCCGGACGTCGAGGTCGTCGGCGTCGACCTGCTCCACCCGGCCGCACACCGAAAATGCGAGATGCCCGACGGCGTGCTCCTCGGCGACGTCCGCGACCCCACGGTCATCGCCACCGCGATGCGCGGCACCGACGTCGTCGTGCACCTGGCCGCGATGGTCGGGCAAGGCATCGACCTCGCCGATATGCCGGAGTACGTGTCCTGCAACGATTTCGCCACCGCGGTGTTGTTGGCGGCGATGGCCACCGCCGGGGTCCGCCGCCTGGTCCTCGCCAGCTCGATGGTGGTGTATGGCGAGGGCGCATACGAATGCGACGTTCACGGCTCGGTTCGGCCCGCTCCGCGACGCCAGGCCGACCTCGCCCAAGGCCGCTTCGAACCGAACTGTCCACGGTGCGCTCGTCAACTGAGCCCATCGTTAGTCAACGAAGACGCACCGATCGACCCACGGAGCGTCTACGCCGCCACCAAGGTCGCCCAGGAGCACCTCTGCGGCGCCTGGGCCGCCGCAAGCGGTGGTCGCTGCATCGCCCTGCGTTATCACAATGTGTACGGTCCCGGAATGCCGCGGGACACACCGTACGCCGGAGTCGCCGCGATTTTCCGATCTGCGCTCGAACACGGAGCTGCCCCACGAGTCTTCGAGGACGGCCAGCAACGACGCGACTTCGTCCACGTCACCGACGTGGCCCGGGCCAACCAGGCCGCAATGCGAGCCATAGACCAACTCGACGGCGGCCAGCTTCGCGCCTACAACGTGGCATCAGGTTTGCCGCGCACCGTGGCCGACATGGCCAAAGCTCTATCCGAGTGCCTCCACGGGCCGACCCCCGCCATCACAGGCGAGTACCGCCCCGGCGATGTCCGCCACGTCGTCGCGTCGCCAGCTCGGGCTCAGCGAGAGCTCGGTTTCGTGGCGTCCGTCGGGTTCGCCGACGGCATTGCCGAGTTCGCGACGGCGCCGTTGCGGGCCTAGCCGATCACAAGGACGCGGTGCTCATCGGTCCGTCGTACGCCTCGACTGCTACCTGCCTGAGCGGGCTGACGCGGACTGGGCGCGACCGCACGGCGTCCTGGCCGGCCGGAGCGCGAGCGCGTGCAAGTCCGGCCCGGTCTGGCCATCCCGCCAGGCCTCGGCCAGGTAAGTGAACTCGTTCATGATGCCGACCACGCTGCGGTTGGCGGTCGGCGCGATGCGCCGGTCCTGCATCCGTTGCAGCTCCTCGTCCACGATCGCGACCGCCGCGCTGTGTGCGGACAGCGTCACGGCGATCTGTGCGGGGATTCTGGCCGGCAGCGTGGCCGCCGGAGCCAGGGGCAGCAGGACGGGCATCAGGGTGGGTTCGTTGACCAGCAGGACGACCTGGGGTCGCCAGAACAGCGCGGTCGCGTACCACTCGCCCAGCAGTGTGGTCGAGCCCTCACCCACGCCGAGGGTCGGTCGACCGTACCGTTGCAGCAACGTCCTAGTCGCGCGCACGATGAGCACCGTCTCATCTTGCCGGTGACGCGGACGGTCGTGGACACCCGTCCCGCGCGCCACCGCCACCGACGCGTCCACGACGACCACGCCGCGTCGCCTCGCATACGACGTCCGAGAGCTGTGGAGTGCCGGCCGAGATCTCGGACGTATCCCAGGCCTCTTGCGGGCAACGCTCTCGTTGCGCGAGCGCTGACAGTCAAGCGCCGGCCCAGCCGGGGCGCTGCCCCGTGCTCCGACTGGTGTTGGGGGTCAGTCCGGCCCCAGCGTGCCCAGGCCGTACGGGCGGCAGCACCGCTTGTACTTGCGACCCGAGCCGCACCAACACGGCCCGACGCGGTCCGGTGGCCACGCCACCAATCCCTCGGCGGCGTGACGCACGTCGGGGTGGTAGTCACGCAGGTCGTCGCCGGTCGGGCGTTGCACGCCGCGGCGGGCCAGCCATGCCTCGAAGCCGCGCAGTTCGGCCGCGACCTGGTTGACCGCCATGCCCGTGTCCCGTTCGGCGAACACACAATGCCGCTCGACCCGGCGCCGGTGCTCCTCCCAGGTGGCGCCGACATCGCCGGCTAGGTGCGGCCACCGTGCCATCAGGGCACGGTGCTGCGATTCAGGCCACAAGACCATCACGACGGCCGCCTCGTAGGCGTAGCGACCGTCGCTGCCGGCCGGTGACCATGCCGGCGCTCTCATCGCGTCCGTCCTCCCGCCGTGGCCTTGTGCAGCAGCCCACCCCATTCCGGGACGAGGTCGACCAGGTCATCGACCGGCAGCGCCACGCCAAGCTTGACGCACTCGTCGATCACCATCCCGGCCCGCTCGACCACAAAGTCGGGCGTGTACTCCAGCAGCGTCTCGGCGCCAGCCTCCCGGCACGCGTACAGTCCACAAAGGATGCCGGTCGCTAACTCCGTAGCGGTCGCGGCCAGGCCGAGCTCGGCGCGGCGGGCCAGGTCATCCAGGCACCGTTGGAGATCCTCATCGAGGATCTCATCGGCAGCCTCGCCCGGCCCGACGTAGCCCCGACCGGGATGGTACCCGGCCCGGCCGTTGATCTCGTCAATATCATGGGAGCTGATCGCCCACTCGACATCCGCCGCGACCGCCTCCCGATTCGCCTCGACCAGCCGCAGCCGCGCCACCTCCTCCACCGGCTCACCCAACTCCGGCCGAAGCGTGAGGAGATGGTCGAGCAACTCACCCTTCTCAACCAAGGTGAGTGAGGCCAGTACCGACGCCTCCCTGCCGACCGTGCGGCGCGTGGCCATTGCGTCCTCCCTCTGCCCAGCGTGCCTCGACGCGCACCATACCGACGGCCCCAGCCACGACCGGCCAGACACGCCGCCAGAACGCGACGTCGTAGCCAGGTGATCCGCCCGTGCCCGCAGGCGCGCCACGCGGCAGGGCGCAGGAAACGGTCCTGGCCGTCCCGGGCACGCACCCGGCGTGGCCGGGCGGGCCGTGCCTGACCAGGGCGCAGTCGCGATCCGTCACACAACGTCGGCTGGGACGCTCGTCACGAGTGACGAAACCAGGACTGCGGGGCCCCATCGGGAGTGACGTCCAACATGGCATCGGCCCTCATCCCGCGCCCACGTCCAATCGGCCTGGCCCGCCACCGAACCGGCGCCAGGACGCCACTCGTCGCGCCGAAATCCCCACCAAGCCGACCGGAAACGCGGGGCCGCCCAGCTCTGCGACCACGAACACGCCTTCTCGATAGGAGACCCACTTTCTTGGCTCAGACCGTTCGCAGTGCCACGGTGGGCGGCATCCGAGATGCTCGAACGGCCGGCATCAGGCCGGCGATCGCGCCGATCAGGATGGCCGAGGCGATGCCGCCCAACCACGCCTCGACGGGGATCACGACGGCCCAGCTTTTCGAGCTGGCGTACACGGCCGTTGCCGCGGCCCCGGCCAGCACGCCGACGACGCCGCCGATGACGGCGAGCAGGATCGACTCCGCAAAGAACTGCGTACGGATCTGGCTCTTCGTCGCACCAAGAGCGCGACGGAGGCCGATCTCCGAGCGGCGTTCCAGAACCGATATGATCATGATGTTGGCGACACCGACGGCACCTACCATCAGTGCCACCACCCCGAGCCCGAGAAAGAGGCTATTGAACGCCCCCGCGGCAGCGGCCCGGGCGGTGAGCACATCGGACGGTTGGCTGACGTTCACCTCGTTGGGTGCCTCGGGGCTGGCGGTCTGCGCGAGCAGCGACTGTACCGCCGTCTCGTGGTCAATGGCGGCGCGCACGTAGATTCTGCTCGGCGGGCCGGCCTTCACCTCGCCGCCGACCATCCTGACGTAGCCGAGGTACGTCTGCGCGGCGGGATAACCGATGAGGGCGCTGACGTCGATGTCTGGCGTCAGCGGCGAGGGGTTCAGGATGCCCGCGATGTTGAACCACTGGTCTCCCAGCCAGATGCGCTGATCGGGGTAGACGCGGTCGATGCCCAGCTGGGCGGCGGCGGTCGAACCGAGCACCGCGACCGGTACGCGGGCCGTGCCCTCGTTGAGCCAGTCGCCGCGGGCGACGCCGGTGCCCAGCACAGAGAGCAGGTTCAGGCTGGTGGCCTGCACCTGGAGACCCCGGGTGTTGCCTACCGGGATCATCGAGCTCCGATAGACGTACTTGTCCTTCATCACGGCCGTGTGTGCCACCAGTTGGACGTTGTCCAGGTGTGTGATCCGCGCCGGCGCTTCATGGGGCAGCTCCGCCGGCCCACCGGCAAGGCTGCGTCCGGCCTCGACGGTCAGCAGGTTCGTGCCGAGCCGGTTGATCTCCGCGATCAGCCCGGCTTGCGAGGAGGACGACAACCCGAGGACCCCCACGATCGCCGCCGTTCCGATCGCGATTCCCAGCGCGGACAGCGCGGCGCGCAGCGGTCGAGCGCGCAGCCCCACACTGGCCACCCGCAGCCCGTCCTTCGGCCGCAACCGTCCACCCTTGGCCCTCACGGCAGCTCTCCCTTCGCCCAGGTACCGCCCGTGGGCGCCATCAGGATGCCGTGATCGCGGCCGGTATCGGAGACCACCTGCCCGTCCAGCATCCGAATCTGGCGCGGCAGCTGATCGGCGACGCCCGCATCGTGCGTGATCATGACGATCGTGGCGCCGGCCGTGTTGAGCTCGTGGATGAGCTCCATGATCGATGCGCCGGTGGCGCTGTCGAGGTTCCCCGTCGGCTCGTCGGCGAGAACGATCGCCGGAGGCCCGATGAGGGCCCGGGCGATCGCGACCCGCTGCCGCTCACCTCCCGAGATTTTGGTCGGTTTGAATGTCGCGCGTTCGGACAGGCCGACCCTCATCAGCGCCTCATCCGCGCGCCTGTACCGCTCGGCGGCGGGGACGCCGGCGTAGAGCAACCCGTCGGCGACGTTCTCCCGCACCGTGGCGTGTTCGGCCAGGAAGAACTGTTGGAAGACGAACCCGATCTCCCGGGCCCGCAGCAGCGACAGCGCACGGTCGCTCAGCCGGGCCGCGTCGACCCCACCGATCCGGACCATGCCACTGCTGGGCCGCTCCAGTGTCCCCATGATGTGCAGGAGCGTAGACTTGCCCGACCCGGAGGGCCCGACGACCGCCACCAGCTCGCCCCGCCGTACGGAGAACGACACCCCCCGGAGGGCGGGCACGGGCGGCTGCTCACCGTAGACCTTGGTCACCCCGACCAGTTCCAGAACGGGTTCGCCGCTCACGACGACGGCACCACCACGTCATCGCCCTCGGCAAGATCGCCCTGGACCTGGACCCGTCCGGCTGTGCTGTCGAACAGGCCCAGTTCCACCGAGACCAGCTCGCGCCGCCCGCCGTCGCGCACGACCTCGACCGCGAACCCGCCGCCGGACCTCCCGACGATCGCGGTCACGGGGACGCTCAGGACACCATCCACGCCCGTGGTCGTGATGTCCACCCGGACCGGGGCCCGGTCGAATCCGCTGGCCTTCTGCGGGTCGTCGAGACTGATGTAGGCGGAGATAGTCGCGTCCCCGACGTTCGGGTTCTGCCCCGATCCCTGCTGGGCGGGAACCTGGGCGACTCTGCCGAGCCGATCCACCTTTCCCGTCACCGACTGGTTGCCTGGCAGGTTGATCCGCGCACGGTCGCCCAGCTTCACCTCACCCTGCTGCGACGCCTCGAGGACCACCTGCACCTCCAACGTGTCCGATGTGGCCTGTGCGACTGCTGTCACCGGTTGGGCGGATCCACCAAGCTCGCCGGTCACCTTGGCTATCCGCACCGACTCGGGCAGGAAGACCGCATCACCGAGGGCAAGCTCTCCGGTCACCTGCATGTCCTTGTCGTGCTGGAGCACCGTGAGAGCCTTCTCCGTCGTCTCGGTGAAGTCGTTGTGGTCGGGCTGGATGCCGACACCGGCCGCGCGGTCGTAGCCGAGGTTGTGCAGGTTCCGGTTGAGCTGCCGGACATCCTCGCCCACAGCACCTCGGCGCAGTTCGCGGTAGGCCGGGACCGTGCCACATAGCAGCAGCACCGGGTGGTCGTCGACCCGATAGAGCACGTCGCCGCAGTCGACCTTGTCGCCATCGTCGGGCAGCTTGGTGTACGTCCCTCGGGCCTGGTTGATCACGGAGTACGGGGAGCCGTCCAACCGCGCCCGATAGGTCAGCGTCCCATTCAGGGAGACCTTGGCCGACAGCTTTCCCTTCTCCACCTTCGCGGTGTTCAACGGCAGATCCTGTGCGGCCGGGGTCGCCTGCGTCGATGCGGACAGGAGGGCCACGCCGCCGGTCACCCCGACCGCGACCACGAGCGCCGCACCGGCCAGCACCCATCGCTTCCGCATCATCACTGGCCCCCCGTCACCCCTTCCGCCCGCGCGAGGTCGCTGCACTTCTGCATGGCGGCGTGGAGAATGCTCATACCACCGTCCCGGTTGGCGGATGGAATTCGATTCGTGTCGATCATGGGCTGATCGGGGGCGGGGTCCGGGAAGTCCTTCACGCCGTTGTCGCGGATGCACTGGGCGAACTTAAGGGCCGCCTCCTGCTGCTGCGCGTTCCTCTTGTAGCCCGTGAACCCGGGTGGCTGCAGGTCCTTGCACGCGTTGATGGCCTGCTTGAATGTGGCGCTGTCCGAGTCTATCGACGAACCGTTCAGTACCCCGTCGATGGTGAGCTGGCCCGACGCGTCCGGGTCCGGGAACTCCTTGACGCCATTGTCGCGCATGCACTGGGCGAACTTCACCGCCTGCTCACGAGTGGCGTTCCCGCTGCCGGCGCCGGTCTCGGCGGGTGTGTTCGAACAGCCCGCGCTGATCGCCGCGACAACGGCCAGCAGGCCGGCGGCTAGGATCCCGGGAACCCGGCGGGTCGTTGGTCGGGTCGGCTCGCTGTAGGTCATGCCTCCAGTCAAGGCAGCGTGGTGTTGCCAGGACGTATGGGGTTCTTGATACGCCGACGATATGCTACCGGTCGGTACCATCGAGAGCGTGCGGGTGTTGATCGTCGAGGACGAACCTTATATGGCAGAAGCCATCCGCGATGGCCTACGCCTGGAGGCGATCACCGCCGACATCGCCGGTGACGGCGACACCGCTCTGGAACTGTTGAGCATCAACGCCTACGACATCGCCGTCCTCGACCGAGACATCCCCGGCCCTACCGGCGACGAGATCGCCACACACATCGTCGCCGCCGGCAGCGGCATGCCGATCCTCATGCTCACCGCCGCCGACCGGCTCGACGACAAGGCCACCGGGTTCGAACTCGGCGCCGACGACTACCTCACGAAGCCCTTCGAACTTCGAGAACTTGTGCTCCGGCTCAGAGCGCTCGACCGCAGACGCGCCCACCACCGGCCACCCGTGCGAGAGATTGCGGGCCTGCGTCTGGATCCGTTCCGCCGCGAGGTCTACCGCGACGGCCGCTACGTCGCGCTCACCCGCAAGCAGTTCGCCGTGCTCGAGGTTCTCGTCGCCGCCGAAGGCGGCGTGGTCAGCGCCGAGGAACTCTTGGAGCGGGCGTGGGATGAGAACGCCGACCCGTTCAGCAACGCCGTGCGCATCACAGTCTCGGCGCTGCGCAAACGGCTCGGCGACCCCGGGATCATCGCCACCGTGGCCGGCGTCGGGTACCGCATCAGCACTCAACCAGACACTGAGCGTGCCGGAGGCGAGCGTGGTTAGAGCCCGTGGGTTGAGCGTCCGCCTCAAACTCACCCTCACCTACGCCGGCTTCGTCATGCTCACGGGCGCCTCACTGCTCGCCGCCGTGTGGTTGTTCCTTCTGCGCTACATCCCTGACCGTCTGCTCATCACGAGCCCCAGCACCGACTTCAAGGGCTTTCCCATCCAATCCAGCCTCCTGCGCGTGTTCGCTCCGAGGGCAGCCGTGGTGTTCGCGCTCCTGCTGGTGTTCGGTCTCGTGGGCGGATGGCTTCTCGCCGGCCGGATGCTCGCCCCGCTGACTCGCATCACGGACGCCACCCGCTTGGCCACGACCGGGATCGCTATCCCACCGAATCCGGCTGCTGGGCCGCCAAGATGAGTTCCGCGAACTCGCCGACGCTTTCGACGCGATGCTCGCGCGGCTGGAAGCACACGTCGCCGAACAGCAGAGATTCGCGGCCAACGCCTCCCACGAACTGCGCACCCCGCTGGCGATAACGCGGACGCTGCTCGACGTCGCCCGTAACGATCTGAACCGCGACACCGACGAACTCGTCGACCGCCTCCACATCGTCAACACCCGAGCGATCGACCTCACCGAGGCACTGCTCCTGCTCCGTCGCGCCGACCAGCGGTCCTTCACGCCAGTACACGTAGACCTGTCCCTCACCGCTGAAGAAGCCACTGAAACGCTCCTCCCCCTCGCCGAAAAGCATGGTGTCACCATTGCGACCTCCGGCGACACGGCCCCCACCATCGGCTCACACGCGCTCCTTCTGCAGATGACGACGAACCTCGTCCACAACGCGATCGTCCACAACCTGCCTGAACAGGGCACCGTGTGGGTCACCACCAGCGTCCACCCCGAGCGTGCGGTGCTCACTGTCGAGAACACCGGCGAGAGCCTCACCCCACAGTTGGTGTCCACATTGGCCGAGCCATTTCATCGCGGCACCGAACGCATCCGCACCGACGACGCGGGTGTCGGCCTCGGCCTGGCCATCGTCAAGACCATCACCCACGCACACGACGGAACGCTCACCCTCACCCCTCGTCCCGCCGGGGGCCTCAGCGTCACGGTGCACCTGCCCGTCGCACCACCGCTCACCCGCTGACCGCGATCCGGCCTTGGCGCTACGCCAGCCGAGGTCTCGAGTTCGACGTCGCCGACCAGGATGAGCTGTGGATCTTCCGGACCTACCGAGCGGAAAGGATTGTGGCAGACCTGGTCGCCTTGGGCTGGAACATCGGAGGGACCTGACTCAGCTCAGAGCCGCAGGCCGGGAAGCCACACCCTCGCTTCTCACCCGTCGGTCGACGCGTTGTCCATGGCATGTGCGTGCTGTTGGTCGTTACGTCATGGAGGAGCGCTCTCATCGGACGCAGATGGACCATCGGAGCGGCCGAGCGACCGCCCCGATGCTGCGGGTTGCCGCTGGCCGTGGCGGCGGGGCTGGCCATGCCGCCACGGCCATGAGTGACGCCAGATCCCGCAGGCCGGTCGGGTCGTACCGGGCGGCTTCCTCGAAGACGGCGAGGACCTCGCTCCAGGCATCCGTGTCGAACGTATCGCGTCCATAGGTGATGGCATCGATGTGAATCATCACGCGGCGGGCCGCGGCCACGACCTCGGCGCCGCCGATAAGTGCGATCTTGATGCCCGCCAGGTGAGTCTCGTTGCGGGCGTCGCGGCGTTTCGCGTCGCCTTCAGGGGTATCGCCCGTGAGGTCCTGCAGCGTCCCGCGTGCCTTGCCGGCCAAGGCGCGGAACGCGATGTAGGCCGGGACGCGGTCCTGATGGAGGCGGTACTGATCCTCGTGCTTCTGCTGCTGCCCGCGCAGCCGCGATGCCTGGCGCGCCTGGACGAACGCGGTCAGGCCGCCGGCGCCGGCGGCCACGACTCCGCCGACGATGGTCGACAGCATCGATTCCCACATGCCCCCACTGTCGACGGCGTCGTCAAACCCGAACCCCGAGCTGAAGGGCGCCGCCGCCACTGGAGCTTGGTGGAATTCTCGACCGCTCAGTCGAGCCCGAGCCGACGTGCGCTGACAACGGCGCGGGCATCCGCCGGACGCGGCGTCGCCAGCTCGAGGCGGACGGCGGCCCGAGTAACAAGGCACGCCGCGACCCTGGCCTACGACCCACTCGACGCCATCCGTGACGATGCCCTTGGACTACGAAGCGCACGACTCTCGGCTAGATGAAGTACAGTGGATCTTGGTGGGTGGCCGACGCAGCTAGCGGAATGACGCCTGCCGGACAGCCCGCGACGTGGGTCGCTGGCTGGACGCCGACAGTGTCCAAGATCTCTTCCAGCCGCCGCAAGTCAGACGGTCCCCGATCCGACGTCAGCCCAAGATGCGCCGTCTGGGTAACGCCGAAGATCAGGACCAGTGAGGATCGCCTGGCACCTGCCCGTAGCTGGCCAGACGAACCCCGCGCATAAGTGTCCGCGTCGGACGAGCACCACAGAAGCTCCCGATCATCCACAGTGGATGAACAAAGATCGGCGCCTGAGCCGTGTATCCGCAGGTCAGACGCCGTTCGATCTTGCGCGCCCGAAGGGATTCGAACCCCCAACCTTCTGATCCGTAGTCAGAATGCCCCTGTTTATGACTCTCTATCCGATTAACGTACGCAGAGTTCTGTTTCCAATTGTCTGCGTCCGGCCGGGTGCCGGTGAGTACTGGCAGGTCCGGGCGCTGGACCCGATCCTTGACCACGCGACGGCGGTTCCGGTCGAGCCGGAGTACCAGAATGGCGTAGGAAAGTCCGACCTGATCGCCGTCGTTCGAGCACCATCCGAGCACCCAAAGATCCACTCATCGTTGGTCTTCGCGGCCGGATCTCTCATCCAGGCGTCCTGCGGTGGTGCACACGACCGACGCGACGGTGGTCTACCGTTGGGGGGACCGTTGTCGCCGGCGTTGGAGAGGGAGGTGCGGGCTATGAGTCGCTCGGCGTCCAGTGCCGCACCCCCTGGGTCGCGGTACGCCGATCAGCGGCATTACGTGGCCGCCTCACGCCTAGCCGACCTGCGCGGCCCGGTAAGTGGCACGGTCACCCTCGACCGATGGCTGGACTGGTCCGGCGATGGCAGCTACGACCTGGATGACCCCGGAGATCTTCAACTGATGTACCAAACCGTACTGAATCAGGCCACGACTGTCGCGGATCTATCCCGGTGGCTCGACGGAGATACGGTGCGCCGGCTGTGGCCCAACTTGTGGCTTCCGGCCCGAATGCGGGCCCTGTGGCAGGCCCGCATTCCCGAACTGGCCTCGCCACCCGAGTCGATGGCTGGCTAGGTGGAGCCGGTCCACCTCCGCTTGGCGGAGATCGGTCTCCGAGTGGCCGCCCGCTACGGGTTCGCGCTGGCCGGCGGCTACGCCGTCCAGGCCCATGGCATCCTGGACCGGCCCAGCGAGGATATCGACCTGTTCACCGCGTGGGAACGCCGCGACGAGTTCGCCTCAGCGGTCGACGCGGTCGTCAACGGCTACCGCGACGGCGGGTACACCGTCGAGATCACGCAGCAATTCGACACGTTCGCCCGGCTCGCGGTCACCGATCCCGCCCTGGCCGACCACGCATACAAGGTCGAGTTGGCCGCCAACTGGCGCGCCTTGCCGCCGGTGATGATGGACATCGGCCCGGTCCTTCACGCCGACGACGTGGTCGCGGGCAAGATGTCGGCGCTGTACACGCGGGCCGAACCACGAGACTTCCTGGACATCGACGCCGCCCTCACCTCGGGCCGCTACACCCGAGACCGCCTGTGTGAGCTGGCTGAGCAGGCCGACTCCGGGTTCGACCGGCGCATCCTGGCTGACCTGTTCGGAATGCTGGAGCGCTACCCGGACCGCCGGTTCGCCGCCTACGGCGCCGACTCCACTCAGATCACCGCGATGCGGAAGCGCTTCAGGCAGTGGCGCGAGCAACTCCTCACCGACGAGGCGTAGCGCGGTCACGTCGAGTAGAAAGCCGGCCACGCGGGTGTGCTCGTCCGCCAGCCCAGGGTGCCCAGTCCGTACCGGCGGCAGCCCTGCTTGAACTTCCCCGGCCGGAGCTGCCGGAGCCGACGGGCGACCAGGCAGGGCTTCTCATCTCTTCGACCTCCCGACTCTCGATGCAGACTCCACCGATGCGGGACGCGGCGCCGCGCCCGTTCGGCGCCACGGAGGCGGCCACAGGAGCCTGCTCCATTCCGGTACCGCCTCAAGAAGATCGTCAACAGGCAACGCGACCCCCAACGCGGCGCACCTGTCCACCACCTCCCCGGCATGCTCGACCGCATAGTCGGGGGAGTACCCGAGCAGCGACTCGGAGCCTGCCTCCCGGCACGCGTACAGCCCGCACAAAATGCCAACGGCCAACTCCGCCGCCGCGGCCATACCCAGCTCCCCGCGGCGGGCAAGGTCGTCGAGAAACGGTTGCAGGGCCTCGTCGAGGATCTCGTCGGCGGCCTCACCCGGATCGACGTAGCCCCTGCCCGGGTGGTACCCCGCCCGGCCGTTCAGCTCGTCGATGTCGTGGTAGCGCAATGCGGACTCGACGTCATCGGCGACCGCGGTCCTGTCCTCATCGACCAGCCGCTGCGCGGCGAGGTCCTCGGCCTGCTCCCGCAGCTCCGGCCGTACCGTGAGCAGCTTGTCGAGTAGTTCACCCTTCTCCGCCACGCTGAGGGCGTTCAGGGCCGACGTCTTCTTCGTTGGTGCTGTCCGGCGTGGACTCAAGGTGGCTCCCGTCGCTCGGCCGGTGGCTGGACCTCGGAGACGCGAGGGAGCCTACCGATCCATGTGTCCGCGAGGCCCGACGCCGCGCCGCACGTCGATGTGCCGGACCGTGCGACGTACGGTGTCCCGGTGAACCTCGAACGGCCCCACGCGGCGCCGCAGCCGCCGACCACCGGATACGGACCCGAGCGGTGGCACATCATCGCCGACCTGGACTGGTCCTACTGGGACCTGTGGTTCTGCGTGGTGTGCCTGGCCGATCATGGCGGGGGCTGGGGTGCGTTGGACGAGGCGATCCAGAAGGCCGACAAGCACTACGGTGAGCAGAAGTGGAGTCACCTGCGGGACCTCACCGAACGCCTGGACCGGGCCGGCCTGAGCGCGCCGACCTGGTCGGGGCGAGCCTGCGGCAGCCGAAGCTGCGAGGAAAGGCCCGCAGGAAGGTGATGAAGTCGTCGCTGTATCGGCGCGACCTCACTCCGCTGATGCGCAACCCACCGTCGGGTACAGCTGACCCGTCGCGCTCTGTTCGGCTCATGGCCGGACTTCCCCAGCTCACCCCAACCCTCGTACGACTCGCTGTTCGCGCGCTTCGACGTTGACGACGAACGTTACTGGGACGGATGGGCAACCAGGACACTGGCGTATGAGATCGCCGAAGCCGAAGCGGACCTGGCCTCTGAGATCGATGTCCTTCGCCGCCCCTGCGTCAAGCACGATCTCGACCTTGTCGATTCCATTCTCGCCGAGCTCGCGTGCGACTACACCGACGCCCGGATGAGCTGGCATGCCGAGCAGGCACAGGGGTTGCGCGGGTGTGCCGTCGTCGCGGGTGGCCGGCTCACGAGGTTCGAGGCAACCGCTGCGGCGATCGGATCAAGCAGCTGGGCCGGCCTCGACGCCATGGTCGGCGCCGCCATCAAGCGCCACCGCACCGACATCGCCGTCAAGCTGCTCGACGCCGCCGACGTTCCTGGCCGGTATCAGGAACGGGTCCGCCAACGCCGCGCCGAACTCTCCTCTCCGCCCATCTGACTCGGGCGTGTGGTTGGCCGTCCGGATGCCGGCGTTCCGGTACGTTTCCCGCGGTGGGCACGATGAGCCGGGCGCAGCTCGACGCGCTGGTCGAGGAGGCCACCGTCGACAGCAACGGCGAGGACGAGCAGGTCATGGGCTTGTACACGATGATCGCCGACAACCTCGCCACGCCGTTCCAGACCACCGTCCTCGGCGTGGAGGTCGCCGTCGAGGACATCGACCTGACCGGCCAGAACACCATCGTCGCCCACTGTTCCCGCGGAGCATTCCGGCAGGCGATCTCCGTCCTGGATCTTCCCTTGCCGACGCCACCGCCGGACGTGGAAGGCACCGCTGCCCCACGTCGGCGAGCTTGCGAGCCGAGCAACGCAACAGGTAATCGAGCACCTCTACGCCAAGCACTTCGGTCGCGAACGCCCCGACGTCGTCAGGTCCCTCGAGGAGACGACGCGACTCGATGAACGTCGCCGCGCCGAGCGGGTCACCCGGCGGCCGTCACAACCGTCCACCGTGGAGGAGCCGGGTGAGTGAGTACCAGTACTACGAGTTCCTAGCGGTGGACCGTGCCCTGGACGCCCACCAACTCGACGAGGTGCGAGCCATGTCGACCCGGGCGCACATCACCCCGACCAGCTTCGTCAACACCTACCACTGGGGCGATTTCCACGGCGACCCGCGCCGGATGGTCGAGCGCTACTTCGACGCGTTCCTCTACCTCGCCAACTGGGGCACCCGCCAGTTCATGATCAAGCTGCCGGCCCGGCTCCTGGACCCGGTCACCGCGCAGCAGTACTGCATGACAGACTCGGCGGCCGCGTGGGCCAAGGACGGCAACGTCATCGTCCACCTGACCCGCGAGTCCGATGAGGGCGACGCGATCGAGGAGGACGGCGAGGGACGGCTCGCCTCGATCATCAGCGCCCGCGCCGAACTCGCCGCCGGCGACCGGCGCCTGCTGTATCTGGCGTGGCTGCACTCGGCGGGGGCCGGCGAACTCGATGACGAAGAGGTCGAACCGCCGGTCCCGGCGAATCTGGCCACCCTGAACGCGCCACTACGCAGCCTCGTCGACTTCATCCGCCTCGACGAGGACCTCCTCGCGGTCGCCGCCCACAACAGCGCACACCACGACAACACCACACCAACCCAGGCGCAACTCGCCACGTGGGTACGGAACCTGCCGGCGGAAGAGAAGGACACCCTGATCCTTCGGGTGCTCGACGGAGACGACGCGCACCTGCGCACGGAACTGCTCCGCCGCGTCCGCGGACAATCCCCTGCCCCACCCGCCGGCCAGGACCGGCCGGACCGTCGCCGAACTGGTCGACGCGGCCCAGCGACATCGTGACGATCGCGAACGGCAAACCGCCAAAGACCTGGAACACCAGCGCAGCCGGCGGGAACGCAAGGCGGCCGCCGACCGCAACCGCCACCTCGACGCGCTGGCCCGCGAAGGCGAACAGGCATGGCAGCGCGTCAACACCCTCATCGACACAAAGAAGATCCGCGAATACGACACCGCGGTCGAACTGCTCCGCGACCTGCGCGAGCTCAGCCAACGAAACGGCGACCCCGACACCTTCCACAAACGACTACACCTACTGCGCCAGCAATACACCGGCAGACCCGGCCTGCTCCAACGCCTCGACCGCGCCGGACTCACCCACACGTAAGAGCACCCTGACCGCTTCGACACCCGCGACGCTGTTTGCGCACACCGATCCGGACCCGCAGCGCTGCACAGGCCGGCCGCGTCTGCCGGATAGTTGCCGAGGCCACCATCGACAGCCACGACGGGGACTTGTCCACTCGCAGAGGGTCGAGGTCGCAAGCAACCGCGGGTCGGCGTGCTCGGGGGTGGCAGCCCTGGCAGCATGACCGGCATGGTCACCCACCGGGCGACGCCGACCATCGTCGGCGGTCCCACCATCATGGACACCGATGCCAGTGGTGGCCTTGCCACAGCCGGCCCCGGGCTGGTGGAGCAGCACATGATGGTCGAGCTTCATCAAGTGCTCGCAGCGCGCGGAGCCCCAGCCGACGAACTGGCCGAGATGGCCGGCAACACCGCAGGCGCCGTGGCGTTCCTGCGCAAACTGATCACGGACGGGCTCATGCCCACGCCGCAACGGTTCCTGGCCGGACTTCTCGGCAAGTTCCAGCCGACACTGCGGCACGGCGGCGACCCGTTGCGAGCGGAGCTGACCGGGGCCGAGTTCCTCGGCGCGTTGGCCTGCGCCGACGCGCCGCCCGATCTGCTCGCCGAGTTGGTGTCACAGGTCGAGGCCTGCGGGGGCCGCGAGGCGCTGGCGGCGCTACGGGTAATGGCGGTTATGGGGCCATCACATCTACAGTCCGGAGCATCGGGAGCCGCCGACCGCCTGGTCACCACCGGGCTCACCGATCCCACCTGGGTGGACGGGCTCGGTACACCGACGCCGGGACCATGCTTCGGCTATACCGACCCTATGGGCTGTCAGGAAACAGTCGTGACCCCGTTCCAGTACCCCGGCCGCAAGCCGCACGGACTGGCCGTCCTCATCGACCACGACCTCGGGGGCGGGGTGAAAGACTGCTGGGTCTCCGGCACCCCCAACAAGACGCGCAGGGACTACCGCGCCGTCGCCGCCCGACACGGGCTCGACTTCTTCGACAACAAGCCCGCCCACACCCGCCCGGTCCTGGAACGTGCGCTCAGCCGGCCGCCCTGTCCCGTCGACCCGGACCAGGTCGCATGCGTACGCGACTACCTGCCCCTGCTGCGACTACGAACGACGCTGCTCCCGACGGGCCTGGCGCCGCCGGCACCGTCCCGCACGGCGACGATCGACTGAGCGCTTGGGGCGGCTCACGACGGCGATTCCGCGCCGAGTCCGTCGGCCCGGCTCATAGCCCGGCGGGTGAGCCGTGCCACCCGCCGAGCGTGCAGCTCGGAGCCAGATCGTCGACATCGCGACATGGCTCACCGCGACCGTACCAACGCTCATGGTCGGCCTGGCGAGCAGCTCCTGAGGCACATTCGACAAACCGAACCACCCCTCGCGCGTGCTGGACGAATGGTCAGCCGCACCGGAGAGCTTCAAGCACAACAACGACAGCCTCACGAGCGGACCGGGCCCACTACCCGACCGGCTCAGAACGATACGGTCGACGGGTGGCCGAGGACTGGGTGGCCGGCGCCGTCGCCGAGATCGACGGTTGGGTGCGCAAGCGTGAACGCGACGTGGACATGGGGATGCTCACCCGGCTGTTGGAGATCGCCCGCGATGAGCTGGAGCTCGAGGGTTTGTCGGAGATCGGGCGGGACGTGATCGAGGATCTGCTACTCGACATCGTCCCAGACGTCGCGCCCGTCGCCCCCGAGCAGGCCCCCGTGCTGATCATGGCCATGACCACGGTCGTCGACTTCCTCGACGAGGAGAACCGCCTCGCCCGCAGGGCGGTGAACCGGGCTCGAGGTGAGCTGGCCCGGGCCGCCGAGGCACTACCGGATGCGCTGGCCGAGGCGAACGCGGACCCCACCGAGGTGCTGGCGCAGCTGGCACGAGTCGGCGCACCCGCAGACCTGCTCGAGGTGGCCGCGGAGATCCTCGGCCTCGAGGATCTCGACGATCGAGCGGAACCGGTTGACGCCGACCCCGTTCCGTTCCCGGCCATCCGGCTGCCGGCGCTCGACGAGGTCGCCGCGGCGGCGCGCCGATCGCGGCCGCTCGCCGATGCCCGGCGGCTGGCCGAATGGGTCGGCTGGGAACGGCCGCTGACCGCGACCGGGGTGCTCAGGCGGGCCGACGCCAAGGCCGCCGTCGCCGCGCTGGGCCTGGTACCCGACGATGATCCGCGCGTGAAAGGCATGAAAAGTGCGCGGGACGTGGCCGAGCTTCATCGCCTCTGGCTGATCGCCGAGCGGCTGAACTGGCTCCAACTCGCCGGTGCCGGCACGACGGTCAAGGTCGTAGGCGTGCCCGGATCTCCCACCCACGACGATCAAGCCGTGAGTGACTGGTACGACGCGATGTGCCTGATCCTCGAAGCCGAGTCGGAGTTCCCTTTCACCTCGTCACGGCTCGGGCTGCCGTGGTCGCTCAAGCTGCCCCAGGTGCTCTGCTGGCTCTACGTCGCGTTCGCCGAGGACGAAGCCATCACGATCGAGTTCCTCCCCCGGATGCTCAGCGAGCACCTGACCGGCCAGCCCTGGCGATTGACTCCACCGTTCATCGCCGACGACGTGACCGAGTTCGTCGGGACCGCCATCGACATACTGGAGCAGTTCGGTGCCCTCGCCCGCGACAATGACACGGTCGCCCTCACGCCACTCGGCGCGTTCGGGTTCCGATTCTGGCTGGTAAACGCCGGCCACGACGCACCAGTGGTCGCGGCGCCGTGACCGTGAGGATGCCGTGGGTTGCGGCGGTCGTCTGCTGTGTACTCGTGGCGGCTGGGACCAGCCGGCCGCACCGGGTCCGGCACCGTCGGAGCGGTCGCTTCCGGCCACACCCACGGCAGCGGCCCTCACGGTTGGGGCTGGCGAGAGGCGCACGTACCACCGGGACAACGCGCGGACCGGCGTCGCCGTCGGCTTCCCGGCCGCTGGCCCGGGTGTGGACCGACGGGCGGGTCAAGCAGTGGCAGGACACCGGCGAACACCCGGCCGTGGCCGTCTGGACGGCCGTGCAGCTCGCCGCGTTCCTGGCCGCGGTGGTCGACGACTCGCTGTACGCGATGTGGTGGCTCATCGGGTTGCGTGGCCTTCGGCGGGGCGAAGCGTGCGGGCTGCGCTGGTCGGAAGTGGACCTCGACGGGGGCCTGCTGTTCGTCGTCCGTAACCGGACCACCGCCGGGTACGAGGTGTTCGAGGGCGATCCGAAGACCGCCGCCGGCGTCCGGGCGATCGCGCTCGATCGACGCACCGTCGCCGTCCTGCGCACGCACCGCGCCGCGCAGGAGGCCGCGCGGGAGCGAAGACTGGCCGCCGGCAAGCTGTGGGTCGACTCCGGGTACGTCTTCGTCCGCAAGGACGGCTCGCCGCTGCACCCGTCGTACGCCTCGACGCGGTTCCGGTTGCTCATCACCCGCACCGGCATGCCGCCGGTGCGGCTGCACGACCTGCGCCACGGCACCGCCTCGCTCTCCCAAGCTGGGGCAGACCTCAAGGACAGCACAAGACGAACAACGGGAAATCGACGTAGCTGAATAACCGCACCGTGGGAACCACTATGATCTTGTGTGCCCGAAGAGATTCGAACCTGCCCTTCCGATCCGTAGATCGACTAGCCCTTGATCGGGGTAGCCGTACAACGGGTGCTTGGGCTCAGGGTTCGAAGCCTGAGCGATGGTCGAGTAGGGGGCTGGCGGTCATCGCCACGTTCAGAACGTCAGCAAGAAGGCGGCCCGGGGTTTTGGCGGCTTCGTGGATGGAACGTTGCGGCAGTTCGTACAGGAGCGTGCGCAACCTAGGGTCGGCTGGGACCTGGCCTGTGAGGCTGCGGGCAAGGTGGGCGGGCAACAGGGCCGTCAGGGCAACCAGGTGAGCCGCCCTCGCGGCAAGTACCTTGTCCAGAAGGCGCCGGTCTCCTGCCGTCACCATCTGCTCAAAATCGCTCAAGGTCATAGTGGCCTGGCGCGGAAAAATCCTGCGTTCGCCGTACGGAAAACCTGCGCTGGCCAGTTCCTGGACGGCGTCGGCTAGCAGCCGACGTTGAGAGTGAGTCGCTGATGCTCCTGCGATTTCGATCCGTTCTGCCCCTTGGGCGAGGCCGGCGATCGCTAGTCTGGTCGTTTCAGCGAGTATCTCGGTGCCGTCCTGGAGATATTCTCGTCGATGGCCTCCCCAGCGTTGGTAGTCGCCGAGTACGTAGGCGCAGGCCTTGTCGTCGACGAGGGCGTCGAGTCGTGGGGAACCGAACCGTCGTTGCACCGAGTCGTCGATGAGATCGACTTCGGAGACCACGCCTGGATACTGGTTTCTGAGTTCGGGCGGGCGGGTCGTGATGGCTTGTCCGATGGGGCCCGACACTGGCGTGCTCGAGATGGTCTCGCGGACGTTGTCCACGTAGTCGGGTGAGTAGTGCGTGTCGGCGTCCGCTTGGATTATGACGAGTGTCGCCTCGGGTCGTCCTCGCGTGCGTGCGACATGGGCAGCGGTCTCGTTGCCTCGTCGGCGGGCCGGAACGTGACCGCGTACAGGTTCTCGCACGGCGACCACGGAGTCGAGCAGTTCGGACTGTAGCGCCCGGCACAGTTCCGGAGTGCGATCCGTTGAGCCGTTGTCGACGAGCACCAGGAAGCACCGTTCGGGCGGTTCTCGTGAGTTGGCAAAACCCAGCGAACGGCAGGTGTCGAGAAGAGTGTCCTGCTCATTGAGACAGGGCATGACGACCGCGCACCACGGACTCAGCTCTCGGGTCACTGCGAGCCCACCCTGGCGGTCACAGGACCGACAGGGGAGGCTGCTCGACATTCCGGGGCGATCAGTGCCCGTGCGAACGTCATGGATGAAGATTCTCCCCGGGGGTTCGGCGCTCCGCAAGCGACGTGAGCCATCCAGTACAGGTCGAACAGATCATGACAGACAAGTGCGGTGGATCAAGCCAAATATGATCACCGTGATTGATCGTGTTGGACCGGGCCTTTCGCTTAGCGTGTCGGTAATGCATCATGGCTCTTGTGTCCCGCGAACCGTCGGGCGATCGAAAATAGCAGTAGGGAGAGTCTGATGGATGCCGACACGGCTGCTTCCCTTGCAGAGCAAGGGGACCTGGTTGACGAACTGCGCGAGCATCGCCCAGAACACCCGGCCCTCGCGCGGCTCCGTCAGCGCATGGTCAACTCAGAGGAACAGCAGATCACGAGCTACAACCGGATGCACCACCGGCACAACCGATCGTAGAAGATAGCCGGATCCGGCCACAATGGACAGTTCATCGTCGTCAGAGTTGTTGGTAGTTAACGATCAGCAGGTAAGGTTTACGTCTTTCCTGGTCAAGGTTGCGTCCCGGTGCAACATCAAATGCGACTACTGCTACATGTATGAGCACAGTGACCAGGGCTGGCGGGACCAGCCTCACCTGATGAGCGAGGACACGCGGCACGCGGTAGCCGAGCGGCTGGGCGAGTACGCCGCCTCGGCCGGGCTCGACCGGATTCTGGTCATCTTCCACGGGGGTGAGCCGCTGTTGGCGGGCGCCGCGACGTTGGCGGCGTTCGCCGACGATGTCCGAACCAAACTGCCGGCCTCGACGAAGGCTGACTTCTCCGTGCAGACCAATGGCGTCCTTCTCGATGACGACTCGATCGAAGCACTCGGTACGGCCGGGATCGCTGTCTCCTTGTCGATCGACGGGCCGCAGCATGCGAACGACCGTCATCGGCACTCCGCCGCTGGGGAGTCCACGTTTGCCGCGGTAGCCGACGCTCTGGCCCGGTTGGAACGACGGCCCGACATCTTCGCCGGTGTCATCGCTGTGATCGATCCGGCAGTGCCGCCGGAGGACGTGCTGGGCTTCTTTGCGGCGCGGCCGTTGCCGAGTCTCGACTTGCTGCTGCCCGACGCGAACCATCAACGCCCACCTGCGGGCCGTGACGCCGAGCCGGCCCGGTATCGCGACTGGCTCATCGACGCCTTCGACCTGTGGTACGACCGGTATTCGCATCTGCCCGTCCGGACATTCGACGCACTCCTCGCCGCCGTCGCGGGTCTCCCGGGAGGAACGGACGCCTTCGGCTTCGGCGACGTCAGCCTGCTGACCATCGAAACCGACGGCACCTATCACGACCTCGACGTCCTTAAGATCACACAGCCGGGTCAGACTGCCCTCGGTGCCGATCTCACCACCATGTCGATTGCGGATGTGGCGGACTCGCCGAAGCTCGCCGCCCACCGCCAGCTGCTCACCCGCGACGGCCTCTCCGACACCTGTCAGGCATGCCCAGTGGTCGACGTCTGCGGTGGCGGGTCCGTGCCGCACCGCTACGGAGACAACGGTTTCGCCAACCCCACGGTGTACTGCCGAGAGATGCTCGCGCTGATCCAACACGTTCAGCGCCGAATGCGATCCACCGTCGCGGAACAGCGCGACGAGCGGGCAGCCCGAGGCGCAGCCGACCGTCTCGACCTTGCCGCCTTCGAGCAGGCCGCGACCGCGACGAACGTCGTAGAGACGCTGATGAGCGACTGGCGCCATGCCGCGTCCGCCGACATCCGGGCGCTGGCTGTCCAGCTGCTGGCCACCGGCACGCTCGCCGACGAGGACCGCGCTGCCCTGCAAGCCCTCGCAGACGCCGACGACGAGCGGCTCGGCCGCGTCGCGACCAGGCCAAGTGTCGTGCTCTGGACCAGGATCGGAACCGACGAACGGTTCGGCACACCGCTGCGGCGGCCCGACGGCACGGAGGTGCGGTTCGACCCGGCCTACGCGGCCACAGTGGCACAGATGATGGACGAGCCACTCGATACACCCGTGCGCGTCCACCGCGACAACCCGTGGCTTCGCATGCCATTCAGCGAACCCATCGTGTTCGCCGATGAAACCGACGCGGCCCGCGGGCGTGACCTCGTCGCACGGGCCATGCCGCTCATCATGGAGTACGACCCCGCGCTGGCCGCCGAGATCCGGCTGATCAGTCCGGAGATCCAGTTCGTCCGCGACATCTCCGCACACCCCGACAAGGTCGTCTCCTTCAGCGACGACGTCGTGCCCGGAGCCCTCTACCTCGGACTGGGCAGCCATGCCGGCGGCGTAGACGTCTACGATCTCGCGGACAGCCTGATCCACGAACACCGCCACCAGAAGCTCTACCTGCTCGGCCGGGAAGTCGAACTGGTTTCCGCCGACCGGCCGCTCATCACCTCACCATGGCGGGAGGAGCCACGACCACCCAGCGGGCTCCTGCACGCCGCCTGGGTGTTCGTCGAGCTACGACGGTTCTGGCACTACGTCGACCGACACGCGACCGCCGATGTCCGGGCCCGCGCAGCCAGCCAGATCGCTGTCACCGACCAGCGACTGACGCAGGCCTGGCAGACCCTGGCAACCGTCGACCTCACCCCCGCCGGTCGTTACCTCACGGCCGTGCTGGAGCAGCGGTCCCGATCGTGAACACTCTGGCCCTTTCCGTTCCCGCCACACGACTCCCGGCCGACGCCGCTCCACGCGACGAGATCCTGACCAGCTACTTCGCCGAACGGATCCCCAACTCCGCGCCGACCGCTGATGGAGACTGGGCGATCACTGTCAGCGTGCCTCCCTCCGCCGAGTTCTATGTCGACCCCCGCATCGAGGAGGGACTGCGCTGGTGGGGCTGCTCCGTGACCGACGTCCCGTTCGCCCACCGCACGACACGCGGAGTCTTCGTCGGCCTCTCCGACGCCTGGGCCCTACTGTCGATGAGCGAATGGCTGGCACGCCAGCCATCGGCGCCACCGCATGCCACGATCATCCACCTCGATGATCACGACGACCTGATGTGCCCCCGTCTTCGTGCCGACGACGGACGCTTCACCGACCTGCTCACCGGACGGCCGGTGCACCTCGATGACCCTGTATCGGTTGCCGGCGCCATCAGCAGCGGCGCTGTAGGGATGGGCAGCTTCCTCACCCCGATGCTGCACACATTGCCGTCGGTCGATATCCTCCACCTCTGCGATACCGCCTACGCTCGTACACGTGCGGATCAGTT
The DNA here is from genome assembly GCA_963753485.1 of uncultured Actinomycetota bacterium. GTDB lineage: Bacteria > Actinomycetota > Actinomycetes > Mycobacteriales > Micromonosporaceae > CAWDLX01. Next base: position 162,641 of record CAVWCL010000008.1, read on the forward strand.
CTGGGTCGTACGCGCCACCGAACCCGACACGATCCTCGCCCCAGATGCCCGTCGACCGTCCATACAGCTAGTGCCGACCGCTGACGGGGCATCGATGCCCGAACGAACATCGGGGACCTACCAGGCTGGGGATGACGAAACCAAGCTTTTCGCCGACATCAACGACGGGCCGATCCTGCTCCACATTGACCTTGACTTCTTCAACAACCGGTTCGACGGGGACTCCGACTGGCGGGAAAGCACCGACCGACACGACCCGAGCCACGAGCATGTGATGCAGCGCGTCGAGCAGGTGGTAGACGCATTGATGCCACTTCGCCATAGAATCGTCGATGTGGCAATCGGTATCTCACCAGGATTCTTCCCCGCCGAGCTGTGGGCTCCGGTCTGCGGCGCCCTCATCAAAGACCTCGCCGTCGACCAGTAGACGCCGTGGCAACCAGCAGGCCCGCCGCAGGCCGCAAACCACGCCGACCTGTACGGCGACGCACCCCGCCGCCCACAAGCGTCCGCAGCGGCATCCGGCCGCCCGTCAACCCCGACCAGGTACGCCTCGAGCGAGGAAACGGAAGCGCCGGTCGTGGGGGCGGACCGGGCGGAGGCTACTGGCACATCTACGTCGACGACACCAGAGCGGGCAACATTTTCGTCAACGTCATCGACACGCCGCCACTCGGCACCCACGCGAGCATCCAGATCCATGTCAACCAGTCCTGGCAGGGCCGGGGCGTCGGACGAGTCGCCTACCGCCTGGCCGCCGAGGCCAGCGACCACGACACCATCTACGCCCACGTCGGCAAATCCAACCTCGCCTCCCGTACCGCCGCCGAGCGCGGCGGCTACACAATCCACGATGCCTCGGGCCGCGAGCTCATCATGGTCTGGAGACGACCCGGCAGACACCGGTGATCGGCTGGCTGGACCTACCGTGGCTGGATCTGCCGGCAAGCGTCCGCGTCGATATCCTCGGAGTCCTGGCATACGGCAAGCCCGCCATCCGCATCCCCCTCCGCAACACAGTCACCGGCCGCGTCACGGACGTGATCACAGCAGTTGGCTGGTCAGCGGCCCGCGACGGCGAGTACCTCGTGGCCGCACCGACCCTCGAACTCGCCAGGCACATCCTCGACGTCGACCGCAGCACCCAACCACACGCCTTGGAATTAGGTCTGCTCCTCGGGTACCCCGAATGCTGCACGCGGGCCGCCGCAACCGCAGGTGAGGAGAACATCGACGCTCATGCCGCCCGGCTCGGTGCGGCATGTGACCGGGTTGGCACCCCCGACCTCGACCCCCGAGGGTACGGGGGAGGCATCGCCTTGGTCCCGTACGTCGCATGCTCACCACGCTGCCTGCGAGCCATGCGGCACGCAGAGGCGGCACGACGACACATCACGGGCACCGCGCGCACGGCAGAAGCCCGAGAGCCCTGGATGACTTGGCTGCGTGCTCACGACACCCTGCAGCGAAGGCGAAAGACCCGCAGCACCGAACGGGCGCCCGGCTCAGCACCACGCGATTGACACCGCTGGACTTGTTGATCTTGATGATGGTCAGACCCTGGTTCACTCCCTCGGTACCGAACAAGACCAGGGCTACTGGCAAGGCCGACCGGTGGGAATCTGGACTGGTCCATGCACTGGGCAATACGGTCAGACGTTTCGTCGGGGCAGGCAACGTCCGGCGAAGCTCAGACCTGGTCAGCGCGGTGCTCCACCCCGGTGGTGGAGGATCTGAGACTTTGCTGATTGCCCGCCCGTCGTCGCCATTCAGCGAGGCTCTCCCGGGTGGTTTGAACAAGGGGGTGGTAAGGACCGAGCGACCGAACTTGATCGGCAAGAAGCGACTCGAAGCTCGCTGCGGCCCCCGCCGCATCGCTGGTCTCGCCTTGCCAGTGAGCGAGGTTACTTCGGGTGGCCAGCGTGTCGGGGTGCTCAGGGCCGAGGACTCGCAACGAGTCCGCAAGCAGATCGATGAACGCGGTGTAGGCGGCCGTTGTGTCACCCGCCTGCCCTTGCCACCAGGCAAGGTCGCCCCGCGTGGCCAAGGTCTCCGGATGGTCAGCGCCGAGCACCCGTAACCGGTCGGCAAGCAGTACCTCGAACGCGGCCGCGGCGCCGGCCGCATCCCCTGCCTGCCCTCGCCACCAGGCAAGATTGCCCCGCGTGGCCAAGGTCTCCGGATGGTCAGCGCCGAGCACCCGTAACCGGTCGGCAAGCAGTACCTCGAACGCGGCCGCGGCGCCGGCCGCATCCCCTGCCTGCCCTCGCCACCAGGCAAGATTGCCCCGCGTGGCCAAGGTCTCCGGATGGTCAGCGCCGAGCACCCGTAACCGGTCGGCAAGCAGTACCTCGAACGCGGCTGCGGCGCCGGCCGCATCCCCTGCCTGCCCTCGCCACCAGGCAAGGTCGCCTCGCGTGGCCAAGGTGTCGTGGTGGTCGGGGCCGAGCACTCGCAGATCGTCGGCTAGCAACGCCTCGAAGGCTGCGACGGCACCGGCCTGATCGCCAGCCTCGCCTTGTTGCCAATACAGGTGTCCCCTGGTGGCCAGGGTATCCGGGTGGTCCGCGCCTTGCACCCTCAGAGAATCGGCGAGGAGCATCCTGAACGCGTCTGCGGCACCGCCAGCGTCGCCGGCACTGCTGAGTGATTGGGCAAGGTTGCTTCGGTTAGCCAAGGTGTGGGGATGGTCGGGGCCGAGCACCCGCAGCCGGTCGGCAAGCAGTACCTGAAATGCGGCCGCGGCGCCCGCCGCGTCCCCTGCCTGTCCTCGCCACCAGGCAAGGTCGCTGCGTGCGGTTAGGGTTTCGGGGTGCTCCGGCCCGAGCACGCGCAAGAAGTCGGGGATCAGAACCTCGAATGTTGCCGCAGCGCCAGCGGCGTCCCCTGCGCATCCGCGCCACCAGGCGTTGCCGGCGCGGGCGGTTAGGGCATCGACGTGGCTTGGCTCGAGCCGATCGGCGATATCGACTGCGAGCTGCTCGAAATGTTGGACGGCGGCCGCGACGAGTCCTGCTTCCCCGAGGCCGTGGCCGAAACGGAACAAGAGTCTGTGGACGCCCCGATGCCACAGGTGGTCCTCGGCGTTTCCCAGCAGAGCGCTCGCGTTCGCAAGCAGGATCTGGCTGAGCTGCGTATCGCGTTGTACGTCGGGCCAGACATCGAGGAGCGCGTCGGCAGCCGCAACAGTCGCTTGGGCCACAAGGTCCGGAGTGGATTGCTCCCTCGTGGTGCGTTGAACGAGCGCATGCACTCGTATCGTTGGCCGCTGAGCGTCATGCTCACCAGCAACAGCGAGGTTTAGTCGAGACAGGCAGGCGACGGCATCGCGTGCCGCGTCTGCGTCGAGGACGGGGAGTTCCCTGTCTGCTGCACCCTGGGTCCTGTGATGGGCTAGGAAATCCATCGTCGCCGGACTAGCCACCACGTCCGCGGGGATGCCGTTGGAGTCGAGCAGGCTCAACAAGACCAACATCGGATACGCCAGGCCGGGAGGGTGGAGTTGGTTGGCTGCCTCAACCGAGAGCAACCACGTCACCGCCACCGGGTTGGGATACTCGTCTGGGAGCGCGCCAGGCTCTGGCAGTAGCTCAGACAGGCGCCGACGCTGGTCGGCGAAGCGACGCCGATATTCCCCGCAATCAATGTTACGGTCGGTGATGTAGGCGGCGGCTTGAGCCAGGGCCAACGGCAAGTAGGCAAGATCCTGGGCCATCCTCCCGGCTTGGGCCAGCCGATCGGGCCGGTGGCCGAACTTGTCGGTGAGGTATGCCTTCGCCTCCTCGGGGGTGAAGACTGCGACGTCCACCAGTTGGCCGTGGTTTTGTAAGGCGGCATCGCGCCTACGTGTGGTCAGCACAACCCAGCCATTACCGCTTGCTGGCGGCCACCATTGATCCACGTGTCCCGGCTCCGATAGGTCGTCGAGTACCACCAGCCACCGGCGGTCCGTGGTGGCCAGCCAGTTCAGAATGCGTTTGGCGACGCCCGGGGCAGCGTCTTCTTCCGTGTTCAGAAGATCGGCCCATGCTTGGGCGTATCCAGATATGATCGATTCTCGACTGCTCGCATTGATCCAAATGAGCACATCGACGGCACGGGCGTCCCACACGTTGCGTGCCAGGGCCGCCGCCGCCTGCGTTTTGCCGACCCCACCCAAACCGGACAGAATCGTCACGCTAGCTCCGGCGTTGCTGCCCAGCACCAACTCCAGTCGGTCAGCGACGGCGCGGTGCTGGAAACAGTCCGCCGGGTTGGGTATTGCGCCGACCAGCATGCGCTTAGGTGCTGGAGTGGAGCCATTGCCGGCTAACCCCGGCTGGGCAGGTCCGTCCGCCGTGGGCGACGGCTGCGATTTCGAAGTGCTCGTTATCCACAGGCTCAGTGGTATCAGCAAAATGACGTCGGCCAATGCGGCCAGAGCGAGAGCGACGTCCTGGCTCATGCCGAATATCGCGGCACACGACAACCAAACCACGAAGAATGCCACGGCAGCCGCAACACACGTGATATAGATGCGAATGGTCCGATTCACACGGATTTTCCACAGTGGCACGCGCGCTCCGACCCCGCATCAAAATAGACCGTCGACCATCGAATGCTACCGAGGAACCGGCCGATGGCACCGCAGGAGACGAACTGCGAGTCTTGCGGAGCTCTTGCTCGTCCAGGGTGTTCTGGTTTGCGGCAATTTGCCCAGGTCCACCGACTCCGTGTTTGCCCGCCCGTATGGATCGGGCCCACCGTGGGAAATAGATGTATTGGTCGCGGCTGGGGAGGGGCGATGAAATCGACGGGTGTGACCTTCAAGCGGTGCGGATGCCGGGACGCGTCGGGACGGCGGTTGGAGCGGTCGTGTCCGCGGCTGCCGGAGCGAGGGCACGGCTCGTGGTACTTCCAGTGCTCGGCGCCGAATGTGCTGGGCCGCGCCGAGCGCAAGCGCCAGGGCGGGTTCTCGTCGAAGGCGGCCGCGACCCGGGCCCGGGATGAGTGGCTGGCCGCGACTGGTGGGGAGCGCACGGCCCGGGCGTGGACGGTGGCGCAGTGGCTGCGGTACTGGCTGTCCGCGCGTACCCGGCTGAAGCCGACCGCACGCCTGCACTACAGCACGGACGTGGAGAACCTGCTGATCCCTCACCTGGGCGAGGTACGCCTGTCCGATCTGGACGCCAAGCGCCTACGGGCCGGATTCGCCTCACTGGCGGCATCCATCAACAGCAAGGGCGTGCCACAGTCAGCGTCGGCCCTGCACCATGCTCGCGCCACACTGCGGGCGGCGCTCAACTTCGCGATCCGCGAGGAGATTCTGACGGAGAACCCGGTCCGCCGGCTGGAGATCCCCGCCTACCGCAAGCCGCTGGCCCGGGTGTGGACCGACGGGCGGGTCAAGCAGTGGCAGGACACCGGCGAACACCCGGCCGTGGCCGTCTGGACGGCCGTGCAGCTCGCCGCGTTCCTGGCCGCGGTGGTCGACGACTCGCTGTACGCGATGTGGTGGCTCATCGGGTTGCGTGGCCTTCGGCGGGGCGAAGCGTGCGGGCTGCGCTGGTCGGAAGTGGACCTCGACGGGGGCCTGCTGTTCGTCGTCCGTAACCGGACCACCGCCGGGTACGAGGTGTTCGAGGGCGATCCGAAGACCGCCGCCGGCGTCCGGGCGATCGCGCTCGATCGACGCACCGTCGCCGTCCTGCGCACGCACCGCGCCGCGCAGGAGGCCGCGCGGGAGCGAAGACTGGCCGCCGGCAAGCTGTGGGTCGACTCCGGGTACGTCTTCGTCCGCAAGGACGGCTCGCCGCTGCACCCGTCGTACGCCTCGACGCGGTTCCGGTTGCTCATCACCCGCACCGGCATGCCGCCGGTGCGGCTGCACGACCTGCGCCACGGCACCGCCTCGCTCTCCCACCAAGCTGGGGCAGACCTCAAGGACATCCAGGAGCTGCTGGGTCATTCGAGCATCCTGGTCACGGCGGACACGTACACCAGCGTCCTGCCACCGAGGCAGCGGCGCGTGGCCGAGGCGACCGCACACCTGGTGCTCGCCGCAGCGAGCCGGACCCGCAAGAAGATCAAGGCCACGGCGCGACGCAACCGACCGCCGACCGCGTCGCCGACAGGTGCTCCCACACCGACACGGCCTGGCGAGCCGCCAAAACCGCAGGTCAGCGTCCTGAGCAACGATCAACAAGCCCAAGACGGACGGCCCCCGACTGGGTCCCCACGAGCCCCCCACCGTCTACACAGGACGAGAAAGCGGAATCGGCGCCACTGAATAACCGCAGGTCAGATGGCTTATGATCTTGCGCGCCCGAAGGGATTCGAACCCCCAACCTTCTGATCCGTAGTCAGATGCTCTATCCGTTGAGCTACGGGCGCCGGTGCCGGACCATCGTACATGGCCGCGGAACGCGGAGGCTCCGGGATTCGAACCCGGGAGGGGCTTTAAGACCCCAACCGCATTAGCAGTGCGGCGCCATAGACCGAACTAGGCGAAGCCTCCATCGGCGGCCTGTCTGCGCAGGTCACCGTCGTCCGAGGATACAGGGCAGCGGAGGTGGTGCCAAAGCGACTACCCTGCTGGGCGCCAGGTTGGCTACGGGGGTGCACAGGCGGCGGCCGGCCCCGGCTCCCAGGAGGAGTCGATCTTCATGTTCCGCTCACATCGGACCCGGTTAGGCCTGGTTGCGACGGCCGTCGTGGCCGTCGTCGGAGGTATCGGCGCGGCTGGTCTGACCGCGTACGCCGATGAGACCACCGGCACCCTCACCGGCCACTTCACCCACGACGGCGCACCGGTCAGCCCGGGCAGCGTCTTCGTCACCGCAGACCAGGGTGACACCACCGCCGGGGCGAACCTCGACAGCGATGGTGCGTTCACCGTGGCCGACCTCCCGCCCGGGCAGTACCGGGTGCTGTTCCACGACGACACCACCGGCCTGAGCCAGTACGCCCACCAGAAACTCAGCTACCTCGACGCCGACCTCATCGACGTCACCGCCGGCGCGACCACCACGGTCGACGAGGCCACGCTGCCGACCGGCACCCTGCAGGGCATGGTGACCGACGCCGGGGGCGCACCGGACGTGGCTGACGTGCAGGTCCACCTGGCCAGCGATCCGTTCGGCGTGGTCGCGTTCACCACCGCTGGCGCCGACGGGCTCTGGCAGCTGGAGGTGCCGGCCGCGGATTACACCGTGTCGATCGTTCGACAGCCCGATGCGACGCCCGTGTCCCAGTGGCTGCATCACCAGGTCAGCGGCAGCACGGCGGACACCTTCACGGTGACCGCTGGCGCCACCCACCACCGCCGACGAGAGCCTGCTCGCGATCGGCTCCCTCTCGGGCCACTTCACCGACACCGGCGGTGGCCCGGTGGCCGGCGGATCGGTCCAGGTCCTTGACCCGGCTGGCAACTTCGTGGCGTTCGCCGCCACCGACGACGCCGGCGCCTTCAGCTTCCCGGCCCTGCTGGCGTCGACGTATAAGGTCCTGTTCAACACGCCCGACTTCAGTCGGACCCAGTACGCCCATGGCAAGACCAGCTTGGACGAGGCGGACCCGGTGGTCGTCGTCGGCGGTGCCGACACCGTGCTGGACGAGCAGTTGCTCGCCACCGGAACTGTGGTGATCCGGGCCAAGGACGCCACCGATGGCGCCACGGTGACCGGCTTCTGCCTGCTCGGCCTGGACGCGTGCGACAACGGCACCGGCGTCATCACGCTCACCGATGTGCCCCCCGGGCAGCAGATCTACGAGGTCGATCCGCAGAGCGGCCGGTACTTCAACGAGGGCGTCACGGTGATCGTCCCCAGCGGCGGCACGGTGAGCGTCACCGTGAGCCTGCGCCGGGCCGCGAGCATCACTACCCGCCTGGTGGACCGCAGGACCGGGGCACCGGTGGTCGGCGGCTGCGTAGAGCCGATTCCGGTGGGCGACCTCAACCCGGTCGGGGTGCAGACGCCCTTCTGCAGCGACGCCACCGGCACGGTGACGGTTGGCCCGATCGACCCCGGATCGTTGCACCTCTTCATCCGCTTCGACGACGGCCAGCACGGCATGATGTGGGTCAACCCGTCGGGCGGCGGGACCGGGCGGTCCGAGCTGGCCCGGGTGGTCAAGGCGACGGCCGGCGCCGTCACCTCCGTTCCCACCGTCAAGGTCGACCGGGCTGGCCGGATCGCCGGCCGGATCACCGACACCGCCGGTGCGCCGCTGGAGAATGCCCGGGCACTGCTCAACCCGTTCAACCCCATCCGGGAGGCGGGCTTCGGGTCGTCCACCGACGCCGACGGGCGCTACGTTTTCGAGGGACTCGGCCCGTACGACTGGCCGATCTACTTCTGGCATTTCCAGCACGCGCCCCAGTGGTCCGGCGGCGTGGCAAACCGCCTGCTCGCCACCCCGGTGACCGTGCGGGAAGGTCGGACATCGACGGCCAACGCCCGGCTCAGCCGCGGCACCACCGTCACCGGCACGCTGATCGCGAATGACGGTGGCCCGGTCGTCGACGGCTTCGTGGTCGCGGTGAACCTCGTCACCGGCGATGTCATGGGCAGCTCGCCGGTGACCGACGGGCACTACACGCTCTACGCCACCGGACCGCAGGCGGTCCAGCTCAAGGCGCCCGTCTTCGGGCCGTCGACGGTCTACTACGGGCAGACCAACCAGCCGGTGCTCATCTCCGGCCACGGAACCCTCACCATCAACATCCCGGTGAGCGCACAATCCTGATCGCCGCGCGCGAACGCATCACAGGAAGGAGACATGCCCCCGCAGCAGCGTGTAGCCCACGAACGAGACCACATCGAGCAGCGTGTGTGCGATCACCAGCGGAGCCAGGCGGCGGGTACGCAGGAAGAACAGCGCGAAGACGGCGCCCATGAGCGCGTTGCCGACGAAGGCGCCGAACCCCTGGTAGAGGTGGTAGGAGCCGCGTAGCAGTGAGCTCGCCACCACCACCGCCCCGATCCGCCACCCCAGCTCGCGCAGCCGGGTGACGAGGTAGCCGACAACCACGACCTCCTCGAGGATCCCGTTGGCGGCCGCCGCGAGCACCAGCACCGGCACCGCCCACCACACGTCGGTCAGGTTCGCCGCCGCCACCGCGGTATTGATACCCAGCGCTCGGGCGGCGGCGTACAGGCCGATGCCGGGGATGCCGATGGCCGCCGCGAGCGCGACGCCGAACCCGATGTCGAACCCGGGCCGGCGCCGGTCGAGACCGAGGTCGCGACGGACGTCGCCACCGTCCCGGTTGAGCAGGTGCAGCGCGAGCAGCGCCGGCACCAGATCGAAGACGATGGCGGCGAGCTGGTAGCTGAGGTCCAGCCACGGCCGGTCGGGCACCACGGACGGGTTGAGGCGGGTGGTTTGCTGCGACAGGGCTTGCGGTCGGGTGAGCTTCTCGATCAGAGACAGCACCGAGTAGACCGCGGACGAGCCGAGCGACACGCCGAGCACGAGCAACACCTCGTGCCACCGCACCGATTGACGCAGCCCGATTTGGGGCGGTTCCTCGTGGTCCACGACCGCGATCGTCGCACACGTTGTGCGGCGTGGTACGCCGCCGGTGGGCAGACTGGGATTGCAAGTGGCACTCGTCGATATCAATAATGCAGCGACATGTAGGGCGGGCATGGGCACCCTGGCGGTTCTGCTCAAGGAGAGCTGGTCGCACGTCGAGGGCCAGTCCGACCAGTTTGCCAACCAGTTCTACGCCCGGATCTTTCTCACCGAGCCCGGCCTGCGCGAGCTGTTCCCGGTCGACATGTCCAGGCAGCGCTCGCGCATGGTCGACGGTCTGGTCGCCGCGATGCAGGTGATCGACGACCCGCTCCGATTCGGCCGGCTGATGGCCAATCTCGGGCGCGAGCACCGCCGCTACCACGTCCGCGCCGAGCATTACGGCATCGTCAGCGCGGCGTTGGTCGACTCGATGCGGCAGTGCTGCGGCCGGCACTGGTCGGTCGAGTACGAGCAGGCGTGGCGGGACACGTACCGGATGATGGCGAGCGCCATGCTCGCCGGCGCCGAGCAGGACTCGCACCGACCGCCGGTCTGGTACGCCGAGGTGGTGGCCCACGAACGGCGCGGGCGCGACGTCGCTGTGTTCCGCTGCCGGCCGCTCAAGCCGTACAGCTACGTCGCCGGCCAGTACCTGCACCTGGAGTGCCACTACCACCCGCGCGAGTGGCGGCCGTACTCGATCGCGAACGCCCCGCGCCAAGACGGCACCCTCGACTTCCATGTGCGCGCCCGCGACGGCTGGGTCTCGGCCGCGCTGGTCCGCCGGCTTCGAGTCGGCGAGGTGGTCCGGCTCGGGGCGCCGCTCGGGGGCATGGTGCTCGACCTCGAGTCACCACGCGACATCGTCTGTGTCGCCGGTGGCACCGGGCTCGCGCCGGTGAAGTCCCTTGTGGAGGAACTGACCCGACGCAGCCACAACCGCTGGGTTCACGTCTTCATCGGCGCCCGGACCCGGGAGGAGTTCTACGACCTGCCCGACCTCACCCGCCTCGCGGCCCGCTACCCCTGGCTGTCGATCATCCCGGCGTGCAGCGACGACCCCACCTACCCGGGCGAGACGGGCGCGATCAGCGACGTGGTGGAGCGCTTCGGACCCTGGCCAGATCACGAGTTCTTCGTCAGCGGCGCGCCCGGCATGGTACGTACCACGTTGCGGACACTATCCAGAATGGAGACTCCACCGAGCCGGGTCCGCTACGACGCGGTCACGTCCTACGTGGCGTAGTGCCACGAGCGGCCGTGGTCGGCGTACTCGTCGACCGGGATGAGCCGTCCGTCGGTGGGCATCCGGTCGGTGTAGAGCAAGCCGCCGAGGTGATCGATCTCGTGGGCCACGATCCGAGCCAACCCGTGCCGGTACGTGCTCACACTGAGCTCGCCGTCGGCGCCCGCGTGCTCGACCTCGACGAGCAGGGCCCGCGACACCAGACCGCGGACGTCGAAGAAGGACAGGCATCCCTCGTACTGGCTGTCGTGGTCGACCGACTCGCCGACGATGCGCGGGTTGAGCAGCACGATCGGCGCGGCCGCCGGCTCCGGCGCCCGGATCACCGCGGCGGCCCAGCCGATGCCGAGCTGGGGCGCGGCGAGGCCGACCCCGTTGCCGAAGTCGTACCCCGCAGCCAGCCGGTCGACCGCCTCCAACAGCCGGGCCACCACCTCGTCGGCGAGAGCCGCCTGCTCCGGCAGATCGAACCAGCGGGCCGCCCGTTCCAGGATGGGGGCCCCGCGTTGCACGACGCCGGCGTTGCGCATCAGCTCACTGAGGCGGGCCGGCGGCGGCGCCTGGGCCGGCGCGGCCTCGTCGTTCTCCCGGAACCGCCACTCCAGCCGGTAGCGGGAGTTCAGCGGGGGCTCGTCGGTCGACCACTCGAAGTGGGTCCGGTCCCCCTCGACACGCTCCGTCACCGGCGTCCGCAGGGGCAACACCTCGGTGGTCAGCGAGCCGGAGACGCCCCAGACGACCGGGCGCAGCGCCGTTGGCAGGTCCAGGTGCACGGCGAGGCTGCGGGTGGGCAGCCGCACGGCCCGCTGGAACCAGGCTCCCCACTTGTCCTCGCCGACTGTGTAGCAGTAGCCGATCGTGGCCCGCTGCCCGGGATAGAGCGGGAAGCGGGCGCCGTCGTTCTCGAAGAGCAGCCAGATCTCCTTGAACGCGTCCCGATCATGGCGGCGCTCCCACCGCATCGGCTCGTCGCCGCACCGGGCCGCGAAGCTCAGTTCGGCCCAGGTGAGTGGATGGTCGCGGTGATGCCGGTTCGACCGGTCCGGCTCGCCGGGGTACCGGTCGATCGCGATCCGGATCGGGTAACGGGTGACCGGCTCGTCGCCCGCGTTGTAGAGCTCACGGCGGATCTCGCAGCGGTACACCCCGTTGAGGTAGATCAGCTCGGAGTACTCCCGTTCGATGATCAGCCCGCCGGTGGGCGGAAACCACTGCTCGGGCACGGTGGCGGTACGCAGGGCCGGCCGCTCGCCGGTGTGGGCGGCCTGCTGGCGCGCCTCGTCGTACTCGCGGAACCGCTGCCAGATCAGGCCGCCGGCGCGCAGCACCGCCTCCGCCCGGCGGGCGAAGTCCTCGGTGGGCCGATGCCGGCGCGCCTCGACGTGACTCACGTACGACGGGTCGAACCCCATCTCGGCGGCCAGCTCCTTCTTCGACAGCCGCCGCTGCCCCCGCCACTGCACGAGCGCGGCCGAGAACGCGTCGGCAGCCGCCTCGACCAGCGGGTTTGTCATGGTCGCGTCCCCCTCGGGGCCCGCTCACCCGGCACCGTGGACCGGTTGTCTCAGTGTTTCGGCCGCTCGCCGGGCGGATAACCAGACCGACGCGTTCCTGACAAACACTTGACATCACGGAATCGACCGGGGCTTCAGCGACCGTCAAGGATACGGCTTCGCCGGTCGTGCCCGTCGAGCTACGGTTAGGCTGGCCTTTGTTTGACGCGACACGCGGTGAGAGGTGGCGGTCATGATCAGCGGTCGACGCGCGGGCGGGCGCCGATGACCGCGGTGCAGGCGCCGCAACGGGAGCCACTTGCCCCGGTACGCCAGGTTCTGGCGGCCATGCGGGCCCGGCCGAACCTGCCGCCGGTCGACGGGATCGCCGCCGACCTGACCGTGACCGATCTCGACGGGTGGGTGCCGGCGACCGCGCTGATCTCGGGTGACGCGCTGGACGACCTGCTCGCGACGGCCCGCCGGCGCTGGCGGGCGGCGCCGCATGCCGCCGCCGCCCTGGCCTGGAAGAGCTATACCTACTGGCTCGCCCTGCCCGCCGTGCTCGGCTACGCGGCCGCCCGCCGGGTCCCCCTGGTCCGTCCCGGCAGCGTCGTGGTGCACTGGTCCGCGGCCCAGCCGTTCCTGCGCATCGGGCTCACCTCGGTCGAGGTCGCCGTGCTGCCCGACGACCCGCTGGCGTCGGCGTCACCGGCCTCCCGGCGATCCGCCCGGGTCCGGGTCGTGCCCGACGAGGACGCCCTGCTCGCGATGTTGCGGTCGGCGGTCGTGGACGACCACCTGGCGCCTTTGATGGCGCGCATCCGAGCCCAGCTGCATCTGGGCCAACGCACCCTCTGGGGGTCGCTCGCCTCCGGCATCGCGCACGGCCTTTCCCGAGCCGACGAGGTCCTGCCCGGGCCAGCCATCGCGATCGCGAACCGGCTGCTGACCAGCCTGGGCCTGGCCGACCTGGTCGAGCTGGCGCCGCACGACGGCGGCGGCTTCGCGGTACGTCGGCACACGTGCTGCCTGGCGTTCACCTTGCCCGAGCCGACGATCTGTGCCGGCTGCTGCATCCAGTGACAACCGCCGAGGGCGGCAGTGGATGACACCGCCGCCCAGGGCGGCACGCGATGACACCGCCGGTCCGCGGCGGCGTCCGGGCACCGGGGGGTGTGGGCCGGTAGCATGGCCTGCGCCCGGCGGTGAGGAGGACGCGATGGTGGCCGAGAGTGGACTCTTCGCCGACGCGTCCAACTTCGAACTGCGCTTCGTCCCTGAGTACCCCCGGATCACCGAGATCGTCGCCGCGTTGCGAGTGCTCGGCCTCAAGGTCGTGCTCACCAGCGGCACCTTCGACATCCTGCACGAGGGCCACTCCATGTATCTGGAGGCGGCTCGGGCGTTCGGCGACTTCCTCATCGTGGGCATCGACAGCGACCAGAAGGTGCGCCTGCGCAAGGGTGCCTGGCGGCCGGCCGTACCGGAACTGGAACGCCTGCGCATGGTGACCCATCAGCGGGGCGTCGGACTGGTGACCCTCAAACCGATCGACGCCCCGCGCTGGTCACTGATTCAGGCCGTCCGGCCGGACGTGCTCGTCGCCACCGCCGACACGTACAAGCCCGACGAGATCGCCGAACTCGAGGCGGGTCTGTGCGGGCGGGTCGAGGTGCTCGACCGGATGGCGACCGTCTCGACGTCCGCCCGGTTGCGGCTGCTGCAGCTCGGCCTGGGTGAGCGCATGTCCCAGCGGCTCTCCGAGCGGCTGCCCGACCTCCTCCAGGATGTGATCGACGAGATCGGCGGGACCCACTGAAACAGATTCTGCTCTACCTACCGGTGCTGCACGCCGGCTACCAGGCCCTGCTGGACAAGCACCCGGACGCCGACGAGGTGATGGTGCTCGGCGTCTCGTTCGCGGACGAGTTCCCGGTGCTGCGCAAGGAGATCCGAGCCCTCGACCCCGGGGCCGCGGCTCGCTATCTAGCCGCCGCCGGCACCCGCGCCCGGGTACGGGTGGTCGAGCGCGACCAGCTGCCCGACGCGATCACCGCCGACGTGCTAGTGGTCCCGGATGAGGAGCTGATGCGGGCGATCGTCGCCCGCCACGACCTCGCCGGTGACCGGGCGCTGGTGCTGGAGCGGACCTTCCTACGGTGGGACCGGGAATGGTCGCAGGCCGCACGGCCCGCGCAGTACGACGGCACCATCGCGACCGACAGCCTGGCCCGCCTGCTCACCCGGCAGGCGGTCGCCCAGGCGGCGCTCAGCTCGGACTGGTGGCGTCAGGTCGGCGCGATCGCGGCCCGCGACGGCGTCGTGATCGCGGTGGCGCACAACGAACACCTGCCGACCGAGTACTCGCCCTACCTCGACGGCGATCCGCGCAACAACTTCAGCCGGGGTGTGCGGACCGACCTGTCCACCGCGATCCACGCCGAGGCCGCGCTCATCGCCCGGGCCGCCCGCGACGGCACCGCCCTGCTCGACGCCGATCTCTACGTCTCCACGTTCCCGTGTCCGGCCTGCGCCCGCCTGATCGCGGTGGCCGGGTTCCGCCGCTGCTACTTCGCCGGCCCGTACACCGTGCTCGCCGGCGACACCGTGCTGCGCGCGGCCGGCGTCGAGCTCATCTGGGTGGATCTGGGCGGGAGCTGAGCCGGGTCCGTACCGGCTCGTGATCCGGGTCGTCGACATCGCCCTGCACCAGGTGGACATGCAGATGCCGGACAGTGCCGCCGGTGAACTCGCACTCACCACTGCGCGCGGCCAGCCCGTAGAAGGTGAGTCCATAGTGGTCTTTGACCCACCGCAACGCGGTCCAGAACTCCCGTTGCGCCTCGGCCGAGAGGTCGACCAGGTCGGTGACGTGCTGATCGGGGACGAGGAGCAGGTGCAGCCGGGTGCCCCGGTACGGGAACTCGTTCGGCGTCACCGTCCACTGCGCCGTGCGGTGCAGCACCCGCTGGTTCGGATCGGCCGCGAGGTGCTCGGGGCAGAAGATGCATGCCCCCTGGGCCTCCAACTGCTGCATATCGGCGATCTGCTCCGCCGAGCGGGCGTTACCCAGGTAGTACAGCGACACCCACCTCACCCGCGCTCGTAGGTCAGGAACGTGAAGCCGGGGGACTGCGGTTGCTCCTGCGCGACCTGGTGGAACGGGTCGAGCCACCCGGCCGGCATCGCGGTATCCCCGTCGACGCATCCGGCGACCCGGGTGAGGTAGACCCGATCCACCTCAGGCAGCGTGGCGGCGAAGATCTCGGCGCCGCCGATCACGAAGACCTCGTCGCGGCCGGCGAAATCCTCGATCGCCCGGGCCACGCCGAGGGCGGACCCGGTGTCGGGCTGGTAGAGCACCGTATTGTGACTGACCCGACCGGGCTGGCGGGTCACCACGACGGTGATCCGCCCGGGCAGCGGGCGGCCAAGTCGATCCACAATGGAGTCCTGCGTCCGGCGACCGGCGAGGACGACATGCCCCGTCGTCAGCCGCTTGAACCGGGCCAGGTCCTCGGGCAGGTGCCACGGCAGCTGACCGCCGCGCCCGATCACGTCCTTGTCGTCGGCGGCGACGATCATGCAGACCCGCACGCCGACCTCACGGGGAGACCGGGATACGCAGGCCCGGGTGGGGATGGTAGTCGCGCAGCTCGAAGTGCTCGGCCCGGAAGTCGTGGATGTCGCGCACCTGCTCGCCGTCGGCGTTGAGCTGGACGGTCGGCAGCGGGCGCGGCTCGCGCGTACTCATGGTGCGGGCGGATCCGATCTGGTCGGCGTAGATGTGGGCGTCGGAGATCGTGTGATAGTACGTCGCGGCCGGGACCCCGGTCAGGTGGGCGAGCATCAGGGTCAGGGCGGCGTACTGCACCATATTGGACGGTACGCCGACCGGTACGTCGCCGGAGCGCTGGAACATGTGCAGGTGCAGGCGGCCACTCAAGATTCGCACGTGGACCCAGCCGTGGCAGGGCGCGATCGTGGTCCGGGGCGTCTTGCCAGCCCCGCGGGTCTGGTACTGGGGGATCCACGGCGAGACGAAGTGGGTACGGTCCTCGGGCAGCTCGCGCAGCTGCTCGACCAGGTGCCGGAACTGGTCGAAGCCGGTGCCCTCGGCGGTGGGGAAGTCATGGAAAGCGCCGCCGTAGGAACCGGGGCCGATGTCGCCGGGCAGCAGCCCGCGGTTGGCGGTCTTCTCGGGCGTGGCCCACGCGTCCCACCAGTCGCACCCGAACGCCTTGAGACCGTCGAGTGTGGTGACCCCGTTGATGAACGCGCACAGCTCGCCGATCGGCTTGCGCCAAAAGCTCTCGATGCTCCGTTCGGTGACCACGGGGAAGCCGTTGGCCAGATCGAACCGCATGATCTGCTGCATCAGGGTCAACGCGGGTGGGCCCTGTCGCGTCGGGGTCGACTCGCCCCGGTCGAGGATCTCGGCGAGCAGCCGACCGTACTGCCCATCCGGCGAGCGCTGCGAGTATGGGCGGTACCGGACAGCCGGCGTCATGGCCACCAACATAGCCGATGCCCGCGGTCGCGCCCGGCATCCTGGGCTGACCCGCCATACTGTGCCGATGAAACCCGACATCGCCTGGGAACGCTCCGACCGGCTGCTCTCGGGCGGCACGCTGGCCGTCCGCGCGGTCGCGCTCCCCGAGGACGATGAGCTGCGGGGAGCCGTGGCCGTGACCCTGCACGTGAGCGCCGAGTCGGCTCAGGTGGGCGCGGACGGCTCGGTCACCGCGACCCTGCTCCTCGGCCCGGCCGAGGCGCTCGGCATCAGCGCGTGGCTGCGCGAGGCCTCCCAGGCCGCGGACGCCCTCGGGCCCCCGCTGTACAGCTGGGATCCTGGCGGGGCCTGACCCCTTCTCCGGGGAGCGGCGCCGCCCGCGTCAGGGCGCCCGTTCGTTCTCCCCGAGCATGTGCGCGGCCACCCGGCCGACCGCCTCCGCGCGCCGGATGCTGACATCGGCCCGATGCTCCTGCACCTCCAGCTCGAGGTCGGAGCGGTGCATCCGGACGTGTGCGTCGGCCTCATCGCGGATGATCCCGAGATCCTGGTCGTAGCGGGCCACCGAGTTGGCGGCCTGTGCCCGGAAGATCCGGTCGTACTCGTTGTTGCCGCCGGTGAACTTCACCACGACCGGTAGGCAGTCGGCGATCACGAAGAAGAGACGCACGGCCCAGGTGCCGATGAACAACGCGACGGTACTCGCGGCCAACGCGTGCAGCGCCCGCATCCGCTCGAGCAGCCCGATCGAGCCCTGATGGTCGCGCGCCTCCTGCACCCGTTGTGCGATCAGCGTGTCCCGGGTGGCTTCGAAGTTGGTCTGGGCCGCGCCGATCTGGGACGTGAGGGTGGCGATGTCGGCCCGGGTGGCGAGCAGGCGATCCTGGTTCGCCTTGGCCGGGTGGGTCGCGATGAAGTTGGCCACGTCCTTGTTGCGGTCACGGCAATCTGGCCCGTACCCGGCCTGGCCGGTGAGGCCGGGCCCACTCGTACCCGCGCACTCCTTGCGGGCGAGGTCGGTCAGCCTGGCCAGCTCCTTGCCGTCGGCCGCGATCGTGGCGGCGAGGGTCTGCTCGTCCTTCTGCCGCTGCGCCAGCTCGGCCTCGGCGGCGAGCGGGGTCTTCTCGAAGGAGAGCAGGTACGAGTCGCAGCCGGCCGGCGTCGAGGCCGTGCCGACCACCCGCTCCTTGGTGTTGCAGGCCAGCAGCGAGCTGCGCAGGTCGTCCAGTTGCTGGGTCCGCTCGTCGCGGATGTGTTGCTCGATCGCGGTTTGGAAGATCCGGATGGTCAGCGGCTCGGCGATGATGAACCCGAACATCATGGCGAGCAGCAGCCGCATCAGGAACGGCCCCCATCGCTTGCCCTGGCCGACCATCGTGGAGACCAGCACGCGATCGAGGTTCACGATGAAGATGAACCAGATCACCGCGGGTATCAGGTTGAGCCAGGTCGCGTACCCGAGCGACTCGTTGATCGCCAGGAACATGGACAGGCCGGCGATCAGACCGGTGCCGAGGATGATCCCACCGAGCGCGGTGTGCCGTGCGCGCTCGAACCACACGTAGCGCAGCAGCCGCTCGTCGATGCCGGCCAACCCGCGCAGCCATCGGGCCGGGTCGAAGCGGCGCTCGCGCGGCGGCTGGTACGCCACCGGCGAGGGTACGTAGCGGGCCCGCACCGGCGGCGCGATCGCGCCGATGTCGACGGTCGGCTGCTCCGTGACCGGCGCGGCCGTCATCGCGTCGGCCATCGCGGGGTCGGCCTGGTCCGCCCCGTCCCAGGGCGGATCAGCGTGATCCCCGTACGGGGCGGCGTGTTCCCAGGAGGGGTCCTCGTAATCCCAGGCCGGGCCGTCCTGATCCCATGGTTGGCCCTCGTCCTCGACGCGGAGGCTGTCGTCCATGCCGTCCGAGCCTTCGGCCCTGGAGTCCGGGTCGTGGGTTCGGGGGTCCGGGGTGTCGTCCTGGCCCGGATACTCCAATGTGGGCACTACCACCGACCTCCAGCGGGGAATCCAGGATCGTCGTCGATCGCCAGCTGCTCATCCAGTTC
Organism: uncultured Actinomycetota bacterium; assembly: GCA_963753485.1. Taxonomy (GTDB): domain Bacteria; phylum Actinomycetota; class Actinomycetes; order Mycobacteriales; family Micromonosporaceae; genus CAWDLX01. The sequence continues at coordinate 181,449 of CAVWCL010000008.1, forward strand.
CCGGGCCGTCACCTGCTCGGCCGTCAGGACCTCGACGTTCACCAGAGTGATCTCCATGCCGCCGATGGCCGGTGGAGCCACCATGCAGTACGCCCGCACGTGCGCGTCGGCGGTGCGGCGCAACGTGTGCACATCGGTACGGTCGAGGCCGCGCGCGAACGCGTTGTCCTCGCCAAGGTGTCCGGCCAGCACCGTCGGGAGATCGCTGAGCCCTGCCGTGGCCACCTCGGCCGGGTCGGTCACCTGGCACCGGAACGTGATCCGGACCGTGTGATCGTTGGCCGGCACGGACGAGGCGAGAACGATGTCCACCGCGACCAGTCGCGGCCACATGTCGACCACGTATACCTCGGTCGCGTCGACCACCACCGTGTCGGCGGTGTTGAGGTGGGTTCGCCCGTACGGCACTACCCGGCCACCGACGGTGAACACGTACACCGCGCCCGGTGGCCGCGCCGGCAGCTCACCGGGGTGCCGCCGGCTCACGCGGAACGGTCGCCGCTGGACCGGTGCCAGGCTCGCCTCGGCGACCATCGGGTACGGCGAACCGGTCGATACCACCCTCGGGCCGCGTACCCGCCCCCGCCCGATCACCCTCAACAGCTCACCGTCGCCCTGTGCCATCACGCCGAAGTATCGTCCGTGCTGTCAACTCCTGTCGCCCCGTGGGGTGTGGTCGGGCAGCGGCACGCTCCTTCGGGCCGAGCGCGCGCAGTATGCGGAATCCGTTGCCGTCCGGGTCGGCCATGACGTCCCACCGCACATCCGCGCTCTGGCCCACGCCGACCCGGCGCGGAGCTGTTCCAACCGCACGAGCTCAGCGGCCTGGTCGACCGGCCGCAGGGCGAGGTGGAGGCGGTTTGCCGGGCTTCCGCTTGGGTACTTTGGGATGAATCAGGAACCGCTTGCCGCGATCTCGTCGGCCCAGGCGAGCAGTCGGGTGCACAGCGTGTCGATCTGTTCGGCGCTGAGCTTGTATGGCTCGAAAGCTGAATCAGGAAACCGGCGGACCGCGCGGAGCGCCTCAACGAAGATGTTCGGGGCGAAACCGGGGTCATGGTCCGCGGCCATCCGCAGCAGTTCGTCCCGCGCGTAACGCCCGTCCTCAAGGACGCCGCAGACGTCGATGTAGTCGCGTACCTCGGCCCGCCCGAAGAGGGCACATACCTTGTTCGCCACCGCGTCGGCCGGATGCAGAACCGGGCCAATCGCGAGCTGGACTGGCGGGTACGCCCGCCAGTCCACGCCAAGCTCCACCGTGCTGGCGTTCCCGGCCAGTGGGTCGGTGACTGCCAGGCGGGCGAACGATGGCCCCTCCCGCTCCACGGTCACCTCCAGCCCGTCAGCGTGTAGCGCCTCCACTACGGCGGCCTGCGCTGCCGGAAAGTCCGACGCTGCCGCCATGGTCGTGAACAGGTCCACGTCCTTGGACACGCGGTCAACGAAGCCATGGGCCTGCACCGCGTACCCACCTGCCAGGCAGAAGCCATACCGGGCCGCGGCTTCCAATGCAACCCGTGCGAGTCGTTGATGAAACGGGTCCACGACTCAGGCCGCGCCGGCCAGGCCCGGGACGTGGGACTCCCACATCCTGCGGACCTTTCGCGGCAGCCAGAGCTGGCGCCACACCAGGCGCAGGGTAGGACCGTGGAGATAGGTGCGAAGATCCTCGACTCGCATCGACTCGCGGATCACCCGCTCATACATCAGGTTCCGCTGACGTTCGTCGGACAGGTCGTAGCGGCCCTGTTCAGACCAGTCCAGGCGTAATGGCAGCTCGACCACGCCTGCTGTTGGCCCGGTCAGCTCCTCCAGCGACCCCGGCACGGTGTAGGGCCGGCCATCCTCGTACAACGCCCTTGGCTGCGCCATGCATCCAGTATCGCGCTCGGCGCAGAGGGGTGGCAGTCGACCTCGCCGGGGACCTACCAGCCGGGTGGTCCTTTTACGTTCTGGCCCTCCCTCAGGGTGGGAGACATCGACCTGGAGACTCCACACGCGCGCGATCTCGCGCGGCCGACGGGCCTGAGCTGATGTTCCTCTCGTACGAACGTCGTGTGGGGCTGCGCGGGCCAGAGCGGGTAAGGCGGACAAAACCCGGCTGGGTGGGGCCGCGGGCGCCTCGGCCGCGATGTCTACCGGTCGGCGCGGGTGCTCTCGGCGGTGCCTTCATCGGTCGACGATGGCGGTCATACCCAGTTATACTCCGGTCATGAAGACCGCGATCTCTGTTCCGGACGCGACCTTCGAGCGGGCTGAACGACAGGCCGAGGCATTAGGGGTCAGTCGCTCAGAGTTCTTCACCCGTGCGGCCCAGCGCTACTTGGAGGAACTGGACACGCACTCGCTCACGGCGCGCATCGACGCTGCGTTGGCACTGGTTGGTAGCGATGATTCCGCGACCGCCGCGGTTGCTGCCGGGCATCGCCTGCTGGCCGGAGATGAGGATGACTGGTGATTCGCCGCGGTGACGTTCACTGGGCTGGTCTGGGTGACGCCGTCGGTAGTCGACCGGCCAAGCGGCGCCCCGTACTCGTAATACAGTCCGAGCCCTACAACGGCAGTCGACTGGGCACCGTCATCGCCGTGGTCATCACATCGAACACCAGCATCGCGGCGATGCCAGGCAACGTCTTCCTGCCCGCAGCGGCAACCGGTCTACCGCGTGACTCCGTGGCCAATGTGACCGGCCTCGTCACGCTGAGCAAAGACGAGATGGGGAAGCCAGTCGCCAGCGTCCCCGAAGGCCTGATGGACGTGGTGGACCAAGGTCTTCGGCGGGTCCTCTCACTCTGACCCTGAACCAACGCGGCAGTCGGGTCACGGCCAGCTGGCGGCCAGCGCGAGGGGGCTGCTCGTCCGCCAGTCAGGCGACGGCACGCATCGAGGGTCCATACCCGGGGCGCCCGAACGGCGTATTGACGGTCGACATCAAGACAGGGCAGGCTCTCCGCGGTGAGATACCGATTTGCTTCCAGGGCGGTTACATGGAGGTTTTCATCAGCCATAGCGCCCACACCGAGTATGCCCAATCGGTCTTGAGCGAGGTTTCGAGGAAGCTGGCGGAGAGCCACACAGTCTTTGTCGATCAACAACGACTTGAGCCCGGTGATGCCTGGAGTTCCGTCCTCTATCACGGGCTCGCACGGTGTGGCGCGGCGATCGTCCTTCTGGACACGAACGCCCTCGAAAGTCGATGGGTCCAGCGCGAAGTGGACATCCTGCTGTTCCGCAGAATTGTGGATCGCAACGTCGTGATCTCAGACGTCGGTCGGCGGCCGGTGTGCTGCCGGCCGTGGCACACCGAGAGATCGGACGACTGGTTGTGGCCCGCGTGCTGCGCGAGCGGCGAGATGGCAACAACCGGCTGGTCGCCGTCGACCGCAACCATCCGCTGTACGCGCCGATGGACGAGATCATCCAGGCTACGTATGGTCCGGTGCCGGTACTGCGTGAACTGCTCGACGGCCAGCCAGGCCTTCAAGAGGCGTTCATCTACGGGTCGTGGGCCGCCAGACGATCCGGCCAGCCCGGCCCCTTCCCCCACGACATCGACGTCATCGTCATCGGCGACATAGACGTGGACACGCTGGTTGCCGTTGAGACAACCGCGCGGGAGCGACTGGGTGTCGTCGTCAACATCCACCGCACCAGCGGGCACGCGTGGCAGCATCCTGACAGCAATCCGCTCCTCGAGACCGTCGCCGCACGCCCACGGATCCCCGTAGTGTTGAAGCAGGCTACGCATGTCTGACGACAAGACAGTCGCCGGCAACCTCCGGTGGCAACCCAACCGGCAGGGCGTGCAGTTCCTCATCGACCGCGGAAAGATCGAGCAGCTTGCTCCGAGTGGGGCCAACGCCCACCATCTCGTACAAGAGGCCCCCCGTCACCTCGCCTCCGCTCAGGTTCTCGCAACCACCGACGATGTCTCCGCCGCTTTCGTCACGGCCTACGACGGCTTGCGCGAGTCTGGTAGATCGGTACGGTACGCGCCAGAGTGAAGCGACACTTCACCGGCGCGCGCCTGGTAGCGATCTACCGCGGCGGCACACAATTCCACCCCGGCGGCCCCGCTGCTTGGCCCGACGGCCCAACACGGAGATCGATGAGCGGATCCGATGCACCGCCCGCCGAGCCCCGTCACGACCGCTCGCTGCTGCTCTACGGCGCCAAGCGGAACCTGACGCTGACCCTGCGGGAGGTCCAACGGTACGGCATCGACAGCTTCGGCGATGCCGACCATGTGCGCCTGTACGGGATGACGCCGGATCAGTGGTACGCCCGCGGCATCCGGCTGCTGGGGCGCACAGCGGTCGAATGTACCCAGGACGAGCTCGCCGACGCGATCGGCCGGGACATCGCGACGGCCGCCGCGGCCCTTCCGCCGGGCACTCCGGTGACGGTCATCGATCCGTTCGCGGGGTCGTGCAACACGCTGTACTGGATTCTGCGACACCTGCCCGATTCGGTGGGCATCGCCTGCGAACTCGACCCGTTGGTGCGGACCCTGACCCAGCAGAACATCGCCGGGCTGGACCGGCGCATCGAGTTGTCCGGCGGCGACTACCGCAGCGTGCTCGAGCGCCGGCGCGTTCCCGAGCACCACGCGATCGTCGCCTTCCTCGCACCGCCGTGGGGTACTGCATTGGACGAGCGGTCCGGACTGGACCTGCGCCGTACGACGCCGCCGGTACCGCAGATCGTCGCCGACATCGCGCGCCGGTACGCGGCCCATCCGATTCTGTACGCGATCCAGGTGTACGAAGTCACCGAACCGGACGGGATCGCGCACGTACAGCGAATGCTCGACTGGTCACGTATGCGGATCTACACCCTCGCGTCGGCTGGCGGCGATCACGGCGTGCTCCTCGGTGCCCACAACTGGCCGCCGTACCCATGCAGCCGGTAGCAGACGTACTGGCGGCCGGGGTAGCTCGCGGCGCGGGGGATCACCGGTACTCGGGGTTGGGGAAGTCGAACCGGGCTCCGGCATCCCAGGCACGGCGTTGGTTGCCGTATGCCGGCACGCCGCCGGCGTCCTTGAGCATTCGCGCAAGGTGCAGCAGGTTCCATGTCATGAAGGTCGTATTGCGGTTGGTGAAGTCGTTCTCCGGCCCGCCCGATCCGGGGTCCAGATAGGATGGTCCGGGTCCGGCCTCGCCGATCCAGCCGGCGTCGGCCTGCGGCGGGATCGTGTAGCCGAGGTGCTGCAGACTGTAGAGGACGTTCATGGAGCAGTGTTTGACGCCGTCTTCGTTGCCGGTGATGAGGCAGCCGCCAACCCGTCCGTAGTAGGCGTACTGGCCGGCGTCGTTGAGCAGGGACGAGCAGGCGTAGAGCCGCTCGATGATCCGCTTCGTCACCGAGCTGTTGTCTCCCAGCCAGATCGGCCCAGCCAGGACGAGGATGTCGGCGGCGAGAACACGCTGGTAGAGAGCCGGCCATTCGTCACTGTCCCAGCCATGCTCGGTCATGTCCGGCCAGACTCCGGTGGCGATGTCGTGGTCGACCGCCCGGACGATGTCGACGGTGACGCCATGTTTGTCCATGATGGACCGACTGATCTCGATGAGCCCGCCGGTGTGGCTGAGTTCGGGGGACCGCTTGAGCGTACAGTTGATGAACAGGGCATTGAGGTCGTCGTAGCGGGCGGGCGGTTGGGTCACCGGGTGTTCACCTCTCCTGTTGAGGGCGTCGTTCCACGATCGGCCGAGAAGGTCGAGAACCACACCGGGCCTGCCCGGTGGGCGGGCTCCTCATGGCCGGTTGAGGTCGGCAGCCCCGAAGGATACCGCGAAACGTTTGCACCAGATGGTAACGCTGCGGTATGCGACCACGTCGGTTCCCGCCGGGATGTCGTACACCTGGGTGCCGCGGTTGCCCTTCAGCGGACCCAGCTCCAGGTACCGGCCATCGTCGAAGATGCGCCAGCCTTCACTGCTGGCGCGCAACGGTTGGTCGGTGAGCCAGACCCGAAGGTCAGGTCCATCTGATGTAGACAGATCGTGAATGATCAGCTGATGACGACCGTCCGCGAGGCGTACCAGCTGCACGTCGCCCGAGGTGTTGTGCTCGTGTGCGACCAGGACGCCGCGGGCGACGAGGGTGGCCGCGGATGTGCCCGGAGCGGGCCGGGTCTCGGTGTTGGTGTCGACCACCGGCACCGGATCGTTGACCGTCTTGGACGTAACGAGCTTCCAGGGCTGGAACCAGTACAGTCCGGCCGCGACGGCGACAAGGACCACGGCGGCGCCTGCGACGACCCACTTGCGCATCAATTCACGATATCGGGATCGTGGACGGCACGGGCGACCGCTCGCCACCCGTAAGAGTCGCGTAAGGATCTCGCAATCGGGGTCGGACCGACGCACAATGGCTCGGGGCCAGGCAGGTGATCAGGTAACGCGGGTACGGGTCGCTGGCGCTCACGGGAGGGCACCAGGTCGAAGGGAGCGTGGGTGTGACTGCGCACGACTGGCACCGGGTGGACCCGGCGGACGTACCCGACGACGGGCGGGTGCGTACCGCGGTCGTGGACGGGCGCAGCGTGGCACTGACCCGGTGCGGCACCCGGTTGGGGGCGTTGGAGAACCGGTGCCCACATCAGGGTGGCCCGCTGGGGGAGGGGTCGATCGAGAACGGATGGTTGCGCTGTCCCTGGCACGGCTACGACTACGACCCGGTGAACGGCCGACCACCGGAGGGGTTTGCCGATGCGGTTACCGCGTACGAAACGGACGAACGCCCGGATGGTGTCTACGTGCGGCTGCCGGGGCGGCCGGTGCCCGGAAGACCGGTCGCTGATGTCCTCGTGGAGACCCTCGTCGCCCATGGCGTGCGGCATGTGTTCGGCATGGTGGGTCACTCGAACCTCGGTTTCGCAGACGCGCTTCGCCGGGCCGAGCAGCGCGGTGACCTGACCTATGTCGGGATCCGCCACGAGGGCGCGGCGGCGTTCGCGGCCAGCGCATACGGCAAGCTGACCGGCCGTCCGGCGGCCTGCTTCGCCATCGCCGGGCCGGGGTCGACCAACCTGCTCACCGGGCTGTATGACGCCAAGCTGGACCAGGCGCCCGTCCTCGCCATCTCCGGGCAGGTGCCCTCCAAAGTCCTCGGCCGCGGAGCTTTCCAGGATCTGGACCTGTCGGCGGTGTTCCGGGATGTGGCCGCGTGGACGGCAACAGTCCACAGTGGAAGCGACCATGCCGAGCTGGCCGCCCTGGCGGTCAAACATGCGATAGACGGCCGCGGTGTGGCCCACCTCGTCTTGCCGGACGAGGTCCAGGTGCAACCCAGCCAGGCGGATGCGGCCCGGCCGGACGGGCGGCTGTCCGACCGGCGGGTACGCCCTGACGAGGCCGCGCTGGCCCGCGCGGCCGAGCTGATCCGCGACGCCCGGCGCCCGGTGCTTATCGCCGGGCACGGCGCCCGTGCCGCCGGGCCAGAAATCCGTCGGCTCGCTGAGCGGCTCCGAGCCCCGGTGCTGACCACGTTCAAGGCCAAGGGCCTGGTGCCCGACAACCACCCGCTCGGCGCCGGCGTGCTCGGCCGCAGCGGTACGCCCGTGGCCAGTTGGCTGATGAACGAGGCTGACCTGCTCGTTGTTGTCGGCGCCTCCTTCGCCAATCACACCGGCATCGCCCCCTACAAGCCGATCGTGCAGGTCGACGACGACCATGCCGCGATCGGCCGCTTCCACCCGGTCACGGTGGCTGTGCTCGGGGAGGCCACGTTGACCTTGGCGGCGCTGGTGGACACGCTCGGCGCAACGATGAGCCTGGACCAAGCGCCCGATGTCGCGGCTCGGTGGGCGATCTGGCATGCCGAGAAGGCCCGCCGCGTGGCCGACGATCGGGGACGCGGCGTGTCCGCCGCCGCGGTCTTCGACGCTCTGTCCCGGCACCTGCCCACTGACGCCGTCGTGACCGTGGACGTCGGCAACCACGCATACTCGTTGGGCCGCTACCTCGAGTCGCAGGGCCAACCGGTGCTGATGTCCGGGTATCTCGGTTCCATCGGCTTCGGCTGCCCGGCGGCGCTTGGGGCCTGGGCCGCGACCGGAGGCACCCGGCCCGTTGTCGCGGTCACCGGTGACGGTGGCTTCGGTCAGTACGCGATGGAGCTGACCACTGCGATCAGGTACGGCTTCGGCATCAAGCACGTGCTGCTGGACAACCACGCCCTGGGAAAGATCGCCAAGGAGCAGCGGGCTGAGGACTTTCCGGTCTGGCACACCTCGCTGGTGAACCCAGACTGGGCCGGGTACGCCCGCCTATGCGGGGCTACTGGTATTCGAGTCGACCGGCGGGAGCAACTCGAGGCGGCCATGACGCAGCTCTTTGCCAGTGACGGCCCGGCGCTCCTGCACGTAGAGCAGGACGCCGAACTGCTGTAGGAGCCCACCGAAAGCCGCGCGCCCCGAACCGGATGGCCGACACGCTCACCGACGTACGGGGCTTGGGCCTGGCCATGGCCATGTGGGAGGCGATGGCCCTGCTGTAGCCCGACGGCCACGCGGCCAAGGCCCGTCCCGTCTGGCTTCGACCATCCCGGTCCTGCTCGAACAACTCGGCGCGTTGTTGCCGACGGCCCTGGGTCATGTCATGATCTGTGACGGCGATGAGGCTCGCCATGAACCGCGGAGTACGTCTCCGCTGATGGCTTCTACCAACTGTCGACTGACGGCGCCAGCTGTCCGATAGCTGAGAGGAAGCCGATGGCGACACCGGCGGGTCTGGAGCTGCCGGTCGCGGCCGTTCAAACCGCGCAGGTTCTCACGGTCCTGATAGCCGCGCCGGGGATCAGCGGAGTGATCTCCCGGATCGAGGCTCGCCTGCAGGGCCGCCGGGGACCGCGGGTTCTCCAGCCGTATTACGACCTCGCGAAGCTGTTCGCCAAGGAATCGTTGGCGCCGGCTCACGCGAGCCGGTTCTTTCTCGTCGGGCCGCTGCTAGCCCTGACGTGCTATCTCACCGTGCCGCTGCTGATCCCGGTCCTGACCGAGTTCCCGCTCCCGCTCGGCTACATGGCCGACATTCTCGGTGGCGGTTTCATACTGTCGCTCGCCGGGTTCAGCGTGGCTATTGCGGCGGCTGTGTCGGGTGGCCCGTACGCCCAACTCGGGTCGAGCCGGGCCAAGACCTTCTCTGCGATCACGGAGCCGGTGGTTCTCTTCGTCGTGCTTGCGGTGGCTCTGGTCACGACGACCGACCTGCCTTACGCGATGGCGGCCACGTTGCGCTCCTCGTTCAGCCAGGTTGTCCGGCCGGCTCACCTGCTCGCCGCAGGTGCGCTGTTCATGGTGATTCTGGCCGAGACCAGCCGGATCCCGGTGGAGACACACACGGGCACCAACGAGTTCGGAATGATCGACGAGGCGCGTGGATTCGAGCACTCCGGGCCGTACTTCGCGGCGTTGAAGCTGGGTTCGGCGATGAAACAGCTCATCCTGTACACGATTCTGATCAATGTGTTTCTCGCGCCGTGGGGGCTTGCCGCGACCGCCACCCTCGGATCCGTCGCACTGGCCATCGTCGCCCTGCTGGTGAAGGCGACGCTCGTCGGCGCCGGCGTGACCCTGATCGACAACTCCTTCGCAAAACTCCGACTATTCAAGATCACAGAGTTTGTGGCGACCGCGTTCCTGCTCGCCGTCCTCGCCGTGCTGACCCTGTACCTCGGAGGTGGCTGATTGAACCCGGCACCGGCACCCAGCGTCTTCGCCGGCGTCGCCAACATCATCGCCGTGCTCGTGCTCCTGATCGAGTTCGGGATGCTGCGTTCGGCGCTACTACGCGACCAGCTCCGGCTCTACGCCGCCCAGTCACTGGTCGTCTCGGTGCTGGCGGTGGTGGTCGCGGCGGCGAATCACCTGCCCGACCTGTACGCCCTGGCGGGCTTGTCCTTCGCGCTCAAGGTCGTCGTCGTGCCGCTCGTAGTTGCGCGGCTCATGCGCGACACCAGCGAGGAGATCGCCGGGTCCGCGACCCTTGGTGTCGCGTCCGCGGTTCTGGTCTCCATTGTGGTTGCTGGATTCGGCTTCTTTACCGTAGGGAAGCTCCATCTGCCCAGCGGCGTACTGCCGACAACGGCACTGTCCGTGTCGGTCGGGGTAGTGCTCGTCGCATTCGTGCTGATGGTTGTACGTCAGGACGTTGTGTCACAAGCCATCGGGTTCTTTTCGCTCGAGAATGGAGTGTCTCTGGCCAGCCTGGTGGTCGCGGCCGGGCTACCTCTCATCCTTGAGGTTGCGTTCCTGTTCGACCTGTTGGTGGCGGTCGTTGTCTTCGGGGTGCTGATGCGCGTGCACCACATGCGCACCGCCTCGCTGTCGACCACCCCGTTGACCCGGCTTCGGGGGTGAGCGCGTTGTCCGGGCCTCACGCACTCGTCGCCCTGTTGGTCGTGCCATTGGTGCCATCACTGCTGGCGCTTGCGGCGCCCGCCTGGCTGATGAAGGCGATCACCCTGTTGTCGGGCCTCACGTGCTTCGCCTTGGTGGTCGCGTTGGTGCCCGCGGCCAGGGCCGAAGGTGGCGTGGAGATCACGTTCCTGCGGGTCGACGCGCTGTCGGCGGTGTTCCTTCTGGCCACCGCCTTCCTGTACGCCGCTACCGCCGCCTACTCCATCGGCTACCTTCGCGGCGAGGAGTCGGCCGTCTACATGCGACGGTTCTACGTCGGGATGAACGTCTTCGCCTGGTCGATGCTGTGTGCCCCGGCGGCCAACGGGCTGGCCCTGCTGTGGATCGCCATCGAGATCACCACCGTCGTCTCGGCGCTGCTGGTCGCGATTGAGAACACCGACGGAGCGGTGGAAGCATCGTGGAAGTACGTTCTGCTCGCCTCGGCCGGTCTTGGCATCGCGCTGCTCGCCACCACCTTCATGTACTATGCCGGCGCCCAGGTTCTCGGCGCCTCCTATGACCTGGCGTTCGCGCCGCTGTTGTCGGCTGGGCCAGCATTGCCGCACACCGCGGTTCGGCTCGCATTCGTCCTGGCCGTACTCGGCTTCGGGACCAAGGTCGGACTGTTCCCCGTCCACACCTGGCTGCCCGACGCCCATTCCGAGGCACCTACCCCGATCTCGGCAATGCTGTCCGGATCGCTGCTTGCGACGAGCTTCTACGCCGTGCTGCGCTTCTATCAGATCGCCGTTACCACGCTGGGCCCGGCCTTCCCGCAGACCGTGCTGCTCGTCTTCGGCATCGCGTCCCTCGCCCTGGCCGCGCTGTGCCTGCTCGACCAACGTGATATCAAACGTCTGCTCGCCTACTCCTCCGTCGAGCACATGGGCATCCTGGCGATCGCGGTGAGCTTCGGGGTTCCGCTGGCACTGTTCGGCGCGCTGCTGCACGTGCTCGCTCACGCCGCCGCGAAGGGAAACGCCTTCTACGGCGCCGGGGTTCTGGTCCGCAAGTATCTCACCAAGGATCTCGCCGCCATCCGCGGGGCCAGAGGGGTCCTGCCGTGGACGGCGCCGCTGTTCCTGCTCGCCGTGCTCGCATTGTCGGCGATGCCGCCGTTCGGCCTGTTCCGCAGCGAATTCGCGATCGTCGCCGGTGGCCTGCAAGCGTCCCACAGTACCAGCGCGGTCATCCTGGTCGCGCTGGTGACACTGGCCTTCCTGGGCCTGTCGATAGCAACGACGAGGGTCGTGTACAGCCCTGACCCGTCACCCGCCCCGGCCGGAACCGCCACGGTGGCGCGCGGGGAGGTCTCGGCCTGGATGGTCGCCCCCATGGTGGCGGGGATCGTCGTCCTGCTGCTGCTTGGCGTCTACCTGCCGGGCGATCTCTCCGACCTGCTGACCCGAGCCGCGCTCCAACTACGGGGAACGCCGTGACCGAGCAAGGAGGCGAGCGTGACCCAGCACGCGATTGACACCGATGCCCATGCCTTGGCCGAGCGGGTTCGCACGGCGCTGGATGAGGGGCAGCGCTTCGCCGGCCTCTACGCAACTGCGATCGACGCCGACAGGCTGCGATTGACGGCCTTGCTCGCCACCGCGGGTTGGGTCGAGCCGCTCGATGCCGTCGTCCCAGCCGGGGGATACCGCTCGTTGTCGCTGACCGTGCCTGCCGCGTTCTGGTACGAGCGGGCCATCCATGACCTGTTCGGTACCGTACCTGAGGGTCACCCCAGGCTCGATCCGCTGGTGCTCCCGCTGCCGGCGGGAGCGCGACGGCCGCGACCGGGCGCCTCGGGCGCGCTGGGGGCGCTGGACCCCGACGAGCATGTCCTGACACGCCACGTGCTCGGGGCCGGCCTGTTCACGATTCCGCACGGACCCGTCCGTTCCGGGATCACGGAGTCGGTCGAGTACCTGGTCGAAACGCCGGGCGAAGACATCCCGTACCTGCGAGTCCGGCCATACTATAAGCACCGTGGCATCGACAAGCGCTTCGAAGGGCTGAGCGTCCACGATGGAGCACTGCTCGCGGAGCGGGTGGAAGGAATCGCCACCGTTGCCCACGCCCTAGCTTACGCGCACGCGATCGAATCCCTCTGCGAGACCAAGGCACCCTCCACAGCTGGATACGTCCGGGTCCTGCACGCGGAGCTGGAACGCATCGCCAACCATCTCGACGTCGCGTTGCGGCTGGCCGACGCGGCCGGACTCGCCATCGCGGTCGCCCGGTTCGGCTGGCACAAGGAGCGGGTCTTGCGCCTAATCGGTGGCATGTGCGGTAGCCGGTTCGGTCGCGGGGTCGTCGTGCCCGGCGGCGTGACGGGACCGCCAAGACTGTCCAGAAGTGAGTTGCTGGCTGAGTTGGGTCGGATCGAGGCGGCAATGGCGCCGGACCTGAAGTTGCTGCTCACCACGTCATCGTTCCTGGACCGGCTGCGCCGGACCGGGCCGCTCGAGCATCGGCTCGCTGCCGAACACGGCGCCTTGGGCCCGGTCGGGCGGGCAAGCGGCCAGGTCGATGACGACAGATGCACGCGCGCCTATGACGCCTATCCCGATCTAGGCACGCAGCCAGTGGACTCCTTCGATACCGGCGACGCGCTGGCCCGGCTCCGCGTGCGCGTCGCTGAGATCGATGAATCCTTGCGGTTGATTCGCACGGCCGCAGAGAGTTTGGATATCTCTGGCGTGTTGCGTGCGCAGTTGGAGCCGGCGGACGGGCGCGGTCTTGGCTGGGCCGAGGCGCCACAAGGTGAGGTGCTGTACGTGGTGATTCTCGCAAACGGGCGGATCACCCGATGCGCACCTCGCTCAGCGTCGTTCCACAACCTGGCCCTGTTCGGGGCGGTCTTCACTGGCGACATCCTCACCGATTTTCCGTTCATCGAGGCGAGCTTCGGGGTCTCGATCGCGGGGGTGGCACTGTGACGTGGTTGCTGCGCGGCCTGCGCAACGGAGTCCTCACCACCGGGTGGCCGGACCGACAAGACAGCTACCAACAAGCGTTTCCGGTCGCGATCCGGGTGACGGACCAGGGGCACCATGTCGATGCGAATCGCGTCGCCGACGTCTGCCCGACCGGCGCAATCCAGGCCGCGGCAGATGGGCGGCTATTCGTGGACCGCGGGCGCTGCATCCTGTGCCGAGCCTGTGTCACCGCCCGCCCGGACCTCTTCGCGTGGATGCCCGGCGCCGCCACGTCGACGCTGTCACGGTCGAGCCTCGTCGTGCCGGAGGCCGCGGAGACCGACGGCGCCCTCGCCGCCGTTCGGGAAGCGCTCGCCAAACGGGTTCGGCGACTTCGCCGCTCCGTCGACATACGACATGTTGATGCCGGCTCGGACGGAACGGAGGAGTGGGAGATCATGGCGCTGTTCAACCCGGTATACGACGTGCAACGGTTGGGTATCTTCCTCACCGCCAGCCCGCGCCACGCCGACATCCTCCTCGTCACTGGCGTCGGCGCCCGCGGTATGGCCGAACCACTGGCGCGAACGCTCGAGGGCATGCCGCGGCCGCTGGTGATCATCGCGGCGGGCACGGACGCGATCAGCGGCGGCCTGGTCGGCGGGGCGTACGCGACACACGGTGGTGTCGGTGACCTGCTCCCCGTAGACGTGTGGGTGCCGGGGAATCCACCTAGCCCATTCAGTCTGCTGCACGCGATCCTGCTCGGCCTCGGCCGGGTTCCGGCCGAGGCGGAGGTGCCGCGATGACCACGCTGCTCGCCGCTGCCCTGGGGCTGCTGGCGCTTGCCGCGGTCACTGACTACGTCGTGCCGTTGCGGCCCTGGGCGATCTGGCTGCCGTTCACCCTGTGCGGCACGGCCAGCGCCGCCCTCGCCGTGGTTGGCGCGGCCGCGCTCGCGGGGCACCCGGCGCATCTCAGCCTGGACGGGTGGGTCGGCTTCGGCTCGGCGGCCCTGACCACCGACCGACTCTCCGCGCTGTTTCTGCTCCTCGCGTTCGCCGTCGCCACCCCGGTCTGTGCCGTCGTGGCCGACTGGGCCGCTACGCGCGGGCAGCTGCCATCCCGGGGCCTCGGCGCTGCAACCGCACTCCTGCTCGGCTCGGTCGCGCTCATATTCACCGCCGACCACGTGTTCGTGTTCCTGTTCGGCTGGGAGGCGCTGACCCTTGCCTTCTACCTCATCACCGCCTACCGTCGCCGGCCCGACACCGTGAACCCGAGCATCCTCACGCTCATCTTCGGTAAGGCCAGCGGGCAGCTCGCCATGCTCGGGCTCCTGTTCGCCGCCGCCCACGCCGGCACTCTCAAGCTCGCCGGACTAGCCGCGATGCCGGCCGGGACGGTACACGCCTGGGCCTACGTGCTGCTGATCGCAGGCTTCGGCATCAAGGTCGGGCTCGTCCCCGGGCAGGTGTGGATGCCGGGCGGCTATGCGGCCGCTCCCGGTCCGGTGCGGGCGCTGCTTGCCGGTGCGGCCGTCAACGTCGGCTTCTACGGCCTGTGGCGCACGGCGGCCCTGCTCGGCGCACCTCCTGCCTGGCTGCCCGTTCTCCTGCTCCTCATTGGCGGTTTGACGGCGCTGGGCGGCATCGCCCACGCCACTGTCGGCGAACGGCTCAATCGGGTCATCGCCTACTCCAGCGTCGAAAACGCGGGACTCATCATGGTTGGGTACGCGATCGCCCTGATCGGGCTGGAAACGCACCAGCCACCGTTGACCGCGGTCGGGCTGCTCGCTGCCAGCCTGCAGATGGTGGCCCACGCCATCGCCAAGTCTGCCCTGTTCTCTGCCGCCGGTGTGATCAGTTCCGCGTACGGCGTCGACGAGATGGAAACGGTGCGCGGAGTGGCCCGCCGCATGCCGTACAGCGCTACCGCACTGGCGATAGGCTCACTGACCCTAGCCGGTCTGCCACCTACGATCGGGTTCGTCTCTGAATGGTTCCTGCTCGAGGCGATCGCCCAGCAGTTCCGTCTCGGCGCTCTGCCCAGCCAGTTGGCCATGGCCATCGCCGGAGCGCTGGTTGCGCTCACCGCCGGGTTCGCGGGTGTCGCGTTCGCCCGCGTCGTCGCCTTCACCGTGCTGGGACACCCGGGCCCGGCCCCGCTCTTGCGACCGCCTCGCGAGGCCGGCATCCTCGGCCGCGCCGGACTACTGCTCCTCGCGGCGGCGTGCCTCGCTGTCGCGGTGGTCACCCCGCTGGAGATACGACTGCTCGCCGCCGGCTTGGCACCCGTGGTCCCGCCCGAAGCCACGTTGGGCGCGTTGAAGTCCGCCTGGGTGCTGCAACCCGTCTATCCCGACTTCTCAATCCTCTCCCCGTCCTGGTTGTGGATCATGATGCCGGTTCTCTTCGCTTCGGCGGTCCTGGCCTTGTTCCTGCTATCAGGTCGGGGTATGACCCGCGTCCGGCGGGTGCCGCCGTGGCGGTCAGCGACCGCGGGCGTCGAGGGTGCTGACCAGTACACGCCATTCGGTTACTCTCATCCGACGCGCAAGATCCTTGCTGCGCTTCTGCTCACCCGTAACGAACTTCGCGAGGTGGAGACCTCCACCGGCGGCCAGAGCGGCGATGAAGTCCGCGGCGCCGCCGGTACCCACCTGGGCTATACTACGGACGTCATAGAGATCGTGGAGGAGTACCTCTACCGCCCATTGCGTCGTCCGGCTCTCCTCGTTTCCCGGCTGGCCAAACGGCTCCAGTCCGGCCGGCTCGACGCGTACCTTGCCTACATGCTCGTCGCCCTCATCGCCGTGCTCGCGGTAGTCGCCGCCATGACGTGAGGTTTCTCAGCCATCTCGTTACCGTGCAGGACGATGAGAAGGCGGACAGGCTTTCGGTGGAGCACCACTGCAGCCTGCCTGCGGTGTCGGTGGCGGCAGGCACTCCCGCGCCGAGCAGTCGCCTGTCTGAGTGCACCGGTTCTACTTGGCAGCACCGATGCAGACAGTGAAAGCATACAGCTCAATATTGAAATCAGTATCATTGACGAATTCGACAAGCCAGGATCGGTCCTGATACGGCGCATTGACGTAGACCTTGTCGTCGTGCCCGACGCTGAAGATGGTGTAGCCGCCGCCGGTAAGCAGTTCGTCCGGGTCGTACCACGCCTGGACTTCGCTGGTGTTGTGAGCCGGCGCCGTGATGTGAGCCTGCACGGTACGCTGGGCCAGGCCGGCGACGCCCTTCGGCTTGGCCGACGCGGTGGCGCTCATGGTGACCGCGATGACCAGCCCCAGGCCAACTGCTGCGCACAAGGCTGCGATCGTTCGCCTACTCATGGCATCTCCTCGCTGATTTCGTGATGACCGCTGTGGCAATGACCGTCAACGGGCTGTCGTACACAGAATTCGTCCATCAGGGCACGAACCAACCAATGCCTCACGGAATCTGGCGGGTTGAGGGGCATTCTCTTCCAAGCCACGTGCACTGGCAGCGACACTCAACGGTGGAACGTGGCTTGATGAGCCTGGATCCGTACACCCATCGCGACGCTTGATCGTCTTCCGGCCAGCGCGACGGCGTCAACGGCGCCTGCCGGCATTGCGCAGGCAGACCGTTGGCGCCGCCGCTGGTCCTCACCGACCCATGCACGGTGCGATAGCCTATGGACGATGTCCCTGGCAATGACGCCCGCCGAACGCGAAGCCTTCCTCGCCGAAGTGCACGTCGCCGTCGTGACCGTGGCCGACGACGACGGCCGAGGTCCGCTGGCCATCCCGCTCTGGTACGACTACCAGCCCGGCGGCGAGATCGTCCTGCTGACCGACGGCAACAGCCGCAAGGCCCACCTGATCCGCAAGGCCGGCCGGGTCACCGTCTGCGCGCAGACCCAGGAGATGCCCTACCGGTACGCCTCCGTCGAGGGCCCGGTCACCGCGATCGAGGACACCGTCACCGTCGAGCAGCGCTTGGCGCTCGCCCGCCGCTACCTGGGCCACGAGGGCGCCGACGGCTACGTCGAGGCCACCCGGGACGTCACCGGCCGCATGTGCGCGATCCACATCCGCCCCGAGCACTGGCTGACCCGCGACTACACGAAGGCCGGTGGATAGGTCAGCGACCCGGCACGCCGAGCATCACCGGAATCCTCGGTGGCCCGGGGAGGCACCCGTGGATCTTCCTCCGATACGCCCCCGAACAGTGAGCCACGGCCGTCTCCTGGCGAGACTCAGCGTGACCGGCCGCACCTGTCCGAATAGGCTGGATCCGTTGGTGCGTAAGGTTTCGGGCGGAGGGCGTGGGATTCGAACCCACGTCAGGTGTAACCCTGAAGCGGTTTTCAAGTGGGCGGGCGAACTCAGTAGCACAGTCCCGTGACCAGCGGGAAGCTTGCGCCCACGATGCAGGTTACGCACGGCTTCCCCCCGATGTGCCCCAAGACCGCTCCAGCCCTTCGAGCCAGCGCCGGCCGGCCGGAACACGAGCGCCGCAGACCCGTACGGCAGAACCTCACCAGCGAGTTCCTTGATCGGCCCAGCTTCCCTCACGGCGAGGTTGAGCACCGGCTCGCCTCGAGAGCCCGGCCGATCCTCTCGTTGACTCTCCCGGCCTCGCCATCGACACAGCCCGCATAGACCTTGAGGAGCACTGCGACACCGTGTCCGGCACGATAGGCCACCTCTGTCGCCGGCACCCCACAGTTCAGCCATAGCGACACGGCGGCATGACGCAGGTCGTATGGTCTACCGGCCAGCGGGGACGCGACCTGGGCGGGTGTCAGGGCCGCCTGGCGCGCCTTTTTCCACGCCTGGCTGTACGCCGACTCGGAAAGGTAGCCGCCGCGAGGTGCGCGGAACAGGCGACCATCAGGCGCCGCGCCGAACCGATCGATATGCTCTCTCAGTAGGCGCACGAGGTCGGGCGGGATCGGTACGTGCCGCACGTCAGCCACGGCGCGATGCTTGAGCCCGCGAACCTCGCGGGTCGCACCGTCGTTCGTCCACTCTGCGCCCGCGTGCGGAGCCGTCTCCGCCAGCGCGATTGAGCCCCAGCCGTCAGATGGCAAGGTGCAGTCCTGGATACGCAACGATGCCGCCTCCGATGGGCGCAGTCCGCCGAAGTACATACAGGCGAAGAACGCCAGCAGGTGCTCGCCCTGTCGGTCCACGGCGGGGAGCGCGGCCAGGATCGCTTCGACCTGACGCGTGTTGGCAACGACGCGCCGATCCACCTGTTCTGCGACCGCGGGGGCGCGCCATTGCACCTTGTCGACCGGGTTGTATTCCAGGAGCCCACGCTCCACCGCGTACCCGAGAGCGTTGTACAGCACGGCTCGCTTGCGGTTCACCACCGTCGCGGCGGCCGGCTTGCCGTCCATCTTGCGTGCGCAGGCGTTGAGCGCTGTGCGGATCACGTCGGACTCGGCCATGCGCACGACGGGCTGGGAGGCGTGCTCCAACCAGTCGAGTGCCGTCCGTTCAGATCTGGCAAGGTCGTCGTTCCATCTATTAACGTTGAACGCCCAGCCGTACAACGCCCGGCGGAGTACGCCTGCGTCCGGAGTTCCCCGGTCGCTGGTGACGAGCGCGGGTGTGACGGTCGCCAGCGCCTCGACCATCGACCGTCGCGACTTCGCTGCGAGCTGGGGCCACTTCATCTCCACGTACGCGCGAGCGTGCTCGTACCAGGTCGTCCGATCACGAGCGCGGGCCAATTCGGCGGGGAGGCCCGACGCCTCATCGAATGCCAGGCCGGACGAGACCGCCCGCAGCAGCTCGGCCCGGAAGCGGTCCGCGAGTGCCTTGGTTGTGTACGAACGCTCGAACCGCTTACCAGCGACGACCCACCGGACGCGGTACGACTTACCCTTGCCGCGATCGTCTCGCTTGCCAATCTCGTGAATCTTGACGTCGTAGGAAGTCACGCCGCTGTGTCCTCACGACTGAAGAGCCAGGCGTCGAGGTCGGCTCGGCGAATGCGCACCTCGCCGTTGGGCAGCTTGATGCAGCGTGGTGCAGTGCCCAGGCGACGCCACTTGTAGAACGTCGAGCGGGGAATATCCAGCTCCGCGATCACCACCGCGACGGTCAACAGCTTCCGGTCCACCACCGTCCACCACCGTCCGACGTTGCCGAAACATCGAGTGGTGCTCCTCTGGCTCGGGCGGCAGCGATGGCGGCTCGGTGTTGGATGCGGGTGGAGACGGCCCGGAGGAGTCGGCGGTGCAGGTCGGGTACGTCGGGGTCGTCGGGTCGGGCACGTTCCCAGGCGATGGGTGCGGGTGCCTCGCCGGCGCGGGCGGCGTCGATCGTCACGGCCTGATCGTCGGCGTCGGTGTGGCCGAGGCCGACGGCGAGGGTCTTGCGGACCCAGGCAGCCTGGTCGTAGCGATGGTCGGCGAGGGTCTTGCCCGACCACTGGCGGGAGACGAGCACGCGCCGGCCGCCGATGCCGAGGGTGTCGAGCTGGTGCACTCTGGCTTTGCACCGCCCCGCGTGCAGTCTGGCCCGAGCGTGTTGGGGCTGAACCCCGTAGCGCAGCCAGTTCGCGCACCGGGGCGAGCAGGGCGTGAACCGGAGCTCTTCCCACAGGCGACCCTGGTGGGCTTCGGCCGTGGCGGTGTCCGGCGGGTGGCATTCGGCCACGCTCTTGGTGAGGTACTTCGAGAGGTACCAGATCAGCCTGTCCGCCTGCGCGGTGCCGACCAGGACGCCCTTGACGTCGACCTGGGGACCGAAGCGGATGACGTGTTCGGGCTGCGTGTCAGGGTTGGTGTCCAGCCGCTCGTCGAGGGCGTCCATCGCCTCGTCCCAGGTGGGCAATGGAGCCCCGGTGGTGGGGTCGAGGTAGGTGCGGGCGTCCTCGTCCCACGTGGGCTGGGCGGCGTGGTCGGGGTAGTACACGGTGGTGGTGGATGGCCACCACACCTGGTGGTAGGTGGCGGCCACGACGCGCCGGATCTGGGCGCGGGGGATGGTGCCGCGGGCGGCGAAGTGGGCGTGCGGGGCCAGGCGCCGCTGGGGTTCGACGGCGCCGAAGTACTGGATGTTCCACCCTTCGGCGCGGCGTAGGTTCTGCCACAGCCGGTCCAGCAGGGCGGGGAAGTGCACCGCATCCCAGGCGGCGCGGCGATAGTCGTAGCTGGCCGGGTTCACCGGCGAGCCGTCGGGCCGGACCGGGCCGTAGGAGTCCAGCGTCAGAGTGAGGAAAGTGGAGGGTCGGTACTGTCGCCCGCCGTGGCCCATGAACGTCCGCCCAATGGTGCGGGCCGTCATTGTCCGGCGGGGCAGGTCGGGGGTGTCCTGCCGCCGGCGCGTCGATCGCTGCCGTTTCGCCGGTGGTGACGCGCCCTCGTCGGTGCGTGGCGGTGCGGCCGGCCCGCGTAGGCCGGAGGCGGCGATGAGCTGCTCCACCTCATCAATGGCGTCGTCGAGGTCCTCGACGTGGTGCCACTGGCTGCGGGCCAGGCACGCGGCGCGGGCGTATTCGAAGTCGGCACGCAGCAGGATCAACGCGACCTGTTCCGGGCTCGCCTGCGGTTCGGGCAGAGGTTCGTCGCTTCGATGCCACCCTTCGCGGCATTGCTGCCAACGCAGCCGCTGAGCGCGAATGGCGCAGCCCGGACACTTGCTGGCCCGGGTGGCCCCGCAGGGCAGGTCGATCACCTCGGTCCGTCCGGTAGCCAGGTCGGTGCGGCGCATCGCGAAGGGGCGGATGCACACGCCATGCTCGGCCGCCATCGCCTTGAGTGCGTGCAACGTGAGCGGGTGGGCGAGGCGAGCGGCGCGGCTACCCGGTCGCGGCGGTTCTGCCACGGATGCCGCGGTTGTGGGTGAGGGGTGGGCGGTGGTCACCGGGTGAGTTCTCCGATCAGAGGGATGGTGGGGCGGCGCGGCGGACGGGTCGACGCCGGGGTTGGCCGTGTCTGGTCGCTTGGGGCGGCGGGGAGGCTGGGCGCCGGTGTGGGCTGCGTCTGGGGAGCCGTTGGTGTGTCGAGGGTGCGGATGCGGGCGGCGAGTTCGACGAGGCTGATGGAGGCGACGACGATGAGCCCGTCGACGGAGATGGGCAGCAGGTAGGGGCTGGTGTCGGTTTCGCCGTAGCGGGAGGCGACGCCGACCATGTGCCAGTAGGAGACCCAAGCCGCGATGCCGGAGATGACTGCGGTGGCCAGGACTCGTAGCGCGGCGAGGGATCGCCGGTGGATGGGGACCCGGGAGATCAGTTCGATGGTCAGGAGGAGGGCCAGTGGGGGCCAGCCGGCGATGGCTTCGCTGATGGGGTTGCGGTCGGCGTGCAGGATGTTGGCGCTGACGGAGGCGGCGACGCCGAAGGTGAGGGTGGCTCGTACGGCCCAGCGGACGCGTCGCAGCCGGCGCAGTGTGGCCGCGGTGTGGGTCACTGGGGGTCCTCCGAGCACATGGTGTGGATCGCGGCAGCCAGGTGGCGGTGGTGGATGAAGTCGTGTGGTGTCAGGGCGTCGGCCATGGCGTTGAACGCGACGGCGTAGCCCAACGCGAAGGCGATCCGGTCGCGGCGGGTCGAGCCGACGAGCCGGGCAAGCAGCTCCTGGGCCTGGGATTGGTAGTCGGGGGGTGGGTTGTCAGCGGGGGTTGGCATGGGGGTCTCCGTGGGCGTCGGGTCGGCGCGTGGGCGCGTCGTGGTAGGTGGGGTTGCGGGTGTTGCCCCAGCGCTGTTGCACGGCTTGGCGGGAGATGCCTAGGCGGGTGCCGATCTCTGCCCAGGAGTAGCCGAAGCCGCGCAGGCCTGTGACGGCGTGGTGGACGGCGCGGTCGATGTCGTGGCTGAGCGCGACCATCGCGGTGAGGGCTTCCACGTCGCCGGCGCCGACGCGGCGGGCGTAGGCGCGCAGGACGCGGCGGGTGAAGGCGGCGTACGCGTCGTTCTCGACGACGTCTCGTCGCCGGTGCGGTGTCAAGGCACGGTTGACGTGGTTGCGGCTCACCGGTAACCGTCCCGTCCAGGCGTCTGGCGGGGGTGGCAGGTCGCGTCGAGGCGAATGATGCCGCTGTCGTCGGTGCACACGTGGCGGCTCATCGCGGTGACGGCCGCGGTGTGCGTCAGTGCCCGGGCGAGGCTGATGACCGCCGATGCTTCGCCGGCCAGGGTCACGCTGACGGGCGCCTGGCGCGCCGTCGCGCCCATTCGACTGAGCAGATGAGAGATGGTCACGGTTGCTCCTGCCGATCGATGGGGCGGGTCCGGGTCGGGCGGGGCCACGGCGGGATGGGCGGGCCGAGTCCGGCCAGGCCAGGTGGTGCGGGTGGGCGATGGCGGATGGTGGTGATGGACAGCTCGGCGATGGTGGCGTCGGGGAGCCAGGCGCCTTTGAACCGTTGGGGTTGTTGCCCTTCGGCCAGCAGCCAGCCGACGCCGCGGGCGGTGATGTCGACGTCGGTGGCGGAGTAGCCCTGGCGCGCCCAGCCCTCGCCGAGGATCACGTCGGAGGAGGCCCTGGTGGTGGTACGGAAGGCGCAGCGGAGGCTGAACAGGTCGCGTAGTGATGTCGGCACCACATCGGCGGTGGGGCGTTGGGTGAACGCGACCGGGATAACTCCGGCGGCTCGGGAGCGGGCGACGATGTCGCGGCAGGCGGTGTTGAAGGCGGCCCGCTGGGCGGGGGTGCCAACCACGGAGGTGTGGAACGCAAGCTCGTCAATGGCGAACAGCCACAGCGGTAGGCCGTGCTCGGCGGCGACGTCGCGGGTCACCTTGCGCACCACCCCGGGCAGAGTCCTCAGCAGCGCGAGGCGGCGGCGTACCTCGTCGCGGACCAGGTCCAGCACGGCCAGAGCGTCGCCGGGATCGTCCGAGGCGAAGGCGAGGGCACGATCACGCCAGGGTGCGAACTGAACCTCGTTAGGGTCGATGAGGACCAGGTGTGCGTCGGGTGACTTGGCGGCGTGAGAGACGATGACATTGCCAAGTGATGACTTGCCCGACCCGGGCTCGCCGGCGCCGATCAGGCCGCGTTCCACAAGCGACACACGTAGGGGTTCGGCAGCTTCGTCGACGCCGACGGCGACGGGGTGCCACATCGACAGCACGTCGACGTCCAGGTCCGCCCAGGCGATGTCGGCGGTTGCGGTGAGCGGGTCGCGGCGGACCACGTCGATGCTGATGCGGTGGGATCGGTTCGGGTCGCGGGTGATGCGGACTTCGCGGCTTCGCACGGCGGCGCGCAGCTCCTCGACCCGGGCGTCGAGCAGCTCGGCGGAGTGCCCGGGTCGGGCGGTGAGCTGGACCCGTTCCCCGACTGCGGTCACGCTCAACCGGCTGACGCGGGGCAGCCGGCCGGACGGGTTGGCCGCCCGGGTCTCGGCGAACCCGGTCAGCAGTTGACGCCGCGTGCGGGAGCAGCGCAGCCAGCCGAGCAGCCAGCGTCGCACCGGAGCGGCGGCCCCCAGTGTGGCAGCGGCACCCAGGACCAGGGCCAGGGCCGGCCAGATGGGCAGGATCTGGCCGGCTTCGACCCATGCTCCACAAAGGATGGCGGCGAGCAGCAGCTCGCGTCGCCAGGGCCAACATCGCAGACACAACCCGGCGATGACGTCGAGTGCGGCGAGACCGAACAGAATCCAGGTGGACAGACGCGGAAAGGCCCGGATGAACGGTGGCGGTGTGGCGGTAATGATGGTCGGCGGCTTGGCTCTAGGCATGTCGGGCCACCGCGCGTCCAGGTGACGTATTCGGCGCAGGGGTGCAGGTGCGGCAGGTGCCGGATGTGATGGAGAAGCGCCGCGGTCTGGTCCAGAGCTTGCAGAGGGGACACAGCCAGGCCAGCACGCGGGTCGGGTCGTCGGTGTCGAGCAGCAGTGCGGTGGAGCGGGCGGCGACGTAGCGGGTCTCGGGCGACTCGGCCATGGTCGGGGTGGTCATCGGATGCGTCCCTTTCGGCCGTGATGGTGGTGTGCGGTGGTGGAGTCGTCTTGTTGCAGCTCGCGCCAAGAGCGGTACTCGGCGTCGGCGAACGCGTCGCCGTCGGAGCAGGCGGTGCCGGTGCTGCAGCTCGGGTAGGTGGCGAGGTGGTCGTCGAGGATCTGGGCGCAGTCGGCGTACCGGTCCGCGGCCCGGCTCACGGCCCCGCCGAGTGCGACGTGGGCGGTCGGGGTCGAGCGTGCCGGCGGCAGGCAGGGTGCGGGCCGGTTCGGTACGGCGACGGGTGGCCGATGGCCCGCGGCCGCCGGTGCGGCGTACGGGTTAGGCATTCGTTGCAGATGCGGATGCGGTGCGGCATCGCCAGCAGGTCGTCGCAGCCGCAGCAGCGCCGCCACTGGCAACCCTGGCGGCACACGGCGCCGCGCGCAGGGCACTAACATGGGCATCACAGCCCCACTCCCTTCCAGGAGAGTCGCGGTTGGTACGGCGCGGTCCGGGTCCTTGTCTTTGGCGGATGCGGAAACCAGGACCGCGCCGATCTACCTCAGGCCGACGTGGACACGCTCGGCCGCTGGGCCGCCTCGACCATCGCGGTCGCGCGGATGGAGTACGCCTGCCGGCCACCGCACCTGTGCGGCCCGACCGGCGTTGCCTTGCACTTCGTCTGATCGACGTACGGGGTCAGGGTCAGTCCCTCGAACGCCACCAGCGGACGGAACCCCGCCACCTGCGGCGCCGGCGGGACCGGCGACTGCCGCGCCGGAATCTTGACCTTCACTGCTGGCGAGCGACCAAACTTCGACGCCTCCTCGTCGTTGTCGATCACGGTCACCTGCCACAACCGCTCCCCTGTCTCCTTGTCTCGTGCCTGGTCGTCACCGGCTCCCGACGCCTTCAGGCCGAAGTCGGTCACGCGCTCGACGCCCATGAACATCGCCCCGGCCGGGAAGACGTACTCGAACGGAACCGGCACCTTGATGCCGTTGGGCACTGCCACGTGCTTCCTCCTCGCTGACTGTCTAGTGGCCTTGTCCAGTCCCCTAGACAGTTGATGTTCGACACACCTTCGGCTGTCTAGGGGGCTATACGACACGCTAAGCCGATAGGTTGGACCTGTCAAGGGGGCTATACGCCCCGGCTCGTGTCCGAGAGGGAACGGCCATGGCGGAACGCGCCGACGTGGTAAGCCGGATCGCGGCGATGGAGGATCCATTGGACCAGTTGCGGGCAGCAACGCAGCAGATGGCCGAGTCGCAACGCGAGGTCACCGAGCTGTCGCGGCTGCGTAAGCGCCTCATCGAGCAGCTGCGGGGACAGGGAATGTCCTACACACAGATCGGCGAGGCCGCCGGCTTGACGCGTGGCCGGATCCATCAGATCCGCCACGGCGGCCCCGCGGCCGAAGGCGCTTTCTTCGGCACAGGTCCGGTCACAGTAGCGGTGCCGCTGCGTGATCTGCCCGGCCGCAGACTGCCCGTCATCTCCTCCGAGGACACCCGGGCGTATGAGAACCTGGCCCGGCTGCTCGCCGACCTGTCGTTGCCGGCAACCCGGATCAGCATCCCGACCTCGGGTCAGTGGAAACCCCCGGCTGGCGACGTCGTGGCCATCTGCGGCCCCAAGTCCTCACCGGTCACCGCCCGCGCCATCGAGGCCGACCCGTTCCTGTCCTTCGGCGCCGACCAATCGGGACGGTGGGCCATCCGCGACCGGGCCACCGGACAGGTCTTCGACTCCCCGATGGACGAAGCGTCCACCGACCGGTGGGCCGACGTCGGCTACCTGGCCCGGCTCACCGTCAACGGCCGAGCGCTGGTCATCGTCGCCGGGGTGCACGCGCTGGGCTCGGTCGGCATCGTCGACTACCTCACCCACCACCTGAGCGAGCTGTACGCGCAGGTCGGTATGAAGAACTTCTCCATGGTCATCAGCAGCGAACACGACGGCGACACCGTCAAGCAAAGCGAGGCGGCATGCCCGGCACGCGTGCACGAGTAGTCCGAGTCGACACCGCCACCCGCGACGGCAGCGGGGGACCTAGCCAGGACCGCATCTTCACCACCCCGAACGCGGTCATCGTCCTCGACGGCGCGTCGCAGCCCGACTCCGGCCTACACGACGGCGGCTGGCTCGCCAAGACCCTCGGCGATGGTATGGCAGCCCGACTGCGTGAGGCCGCCGATCGGGACCTGGCGGAGACCCTGTACGACGCGATCCGAGATGTGGCCTCGACCCACGGCCTCGTGCCTGGCCTGGCGCCGTCGACCACCGTCAGCATCGTCCGGTGGGATGAGGACCGCGTCGACGTACTCGTCCTCGGCGACACTCCTGTCATCGTGCAGACCCGCGATGGCCAGGTTCAAGAGATCCGGGACGACCGCCTGGCCAACCTCGACGAGCGCGACGGCCCCATCGCCGCCATGGACGGACACGGCTTCGCCCAGCACCTCGAGCAGCAATGGCGCACCCTGGTCGCCGCGGAACGCTCCGCCCGCAACCGGCCCGGCGGCTACTGGATCGCAGAAGCAACCGCCGCCGCCGCACACGAGTCGATCCGAGCACGGTTCGACAGCTCGGTGTCCGCGATTCTGGTCCTGACCGACGGCGTCTCCGATGGAGTCGACGTCTACGGCACGCCGGCCGACTGGACCTCCGCGTTCGCCCTCGCTCGCTCAGGGGTCGGCCGCCTGATCGATTTGGTCGACGACACGGAGGACTCCGACCCGCACGGTGTCCGCTGGCCCCGCTCAAAGCGGCACGACGACAAGGCCGCCGCCCTCATCACGTTCGGCGGCGCAGGCCAGCGTTAGGTTAGGCGGCGCTGGCGAGCAGCCGCCGGCCGTCAAGTAGCCATTGACGCTCAGTCTCCCGGCTGGTGTCCCGGATGGGTCGGTCATTGGGCGGCACCCACGGCATGCTGCGGGCGATCGAGTCGGCTAGATTCAGCGCCGCTGCGTAGTCGTCCACCAAGACTGGCAGCCGGATCACCCACCGGCCCGTCTCCGGATCCTTTGTCGGTGTCGAGGACCTGGGCGCCAGGTACTGCGTCGCCTCATCGTGGGCCAGCCCGAGCCGGCCACGGGGGATGCCCAGGCCTTCCGCGATCCGCACCAGCACGTCATACGCCGATACCCGCCGACCGCCGAGAATCTCCGAGATCTCCGACTGCGACTGCCCCGTCATCGCCGCGATCCGACGCTGCGACACCCCCACGCGCTGCAACAGCCGGTACACCGTCCCGACGTCGCGGGCCGCCAATGCAGCCAACATGTCCGGCCGCCGCCACAAGTCCGGCTCGATCGGAATGTCCCTCACGCTTCGCCTCCCAAGTCGGTAGCTCGCCGGACGCGGACGGGGTGCGACCGCGTCCGGCGGCTGGCCCCAGGCGCCAACCGAAGAGCCGACATGACGGTACGATGGCAGGCGATAGTACGTCAAGCGCCATAGCTTGCCATTGCTGCCGATCGTAGGTATGTGGGACAATCCTCGCGCCAACCGAGGAGTCCCAACAGTGGTTCAACAGCAATACGAACGCGTCGCTGCCGAGCTGCGCACCCGCATCCAGAGCCGCGTGTACCCACCCGGCTCACAGATGCCCACCCGCCGCGAACTCCGCGAAGAGTTTAACGCCTCCGATACCGTCATCGACAAAGCTATGATGATCCTTCGGGTCGCCGGACTCACGGAGACGCTTCCTGGTGTAGGTGTCTACGTCAGAGAAAGCCTTGCCTAGAGCCTAGACATCTGGCAGCTAGAGCCGCACGGCGTAACTCGCCACGATAACCCGCCCGAGGTCCAATCGGTGCTGCTGAGCTGCGCGCGTCCGCAGACTCCACCCGACAGTAGTTGCTAGCTCCATCCCCTCAAGGCGACATATCGATAGCCCATTCCGCCAACGATTCAAATATGACCTCGAGCCAGGGCGTCACACCATTAGAGCTACGGGCAGATAGAAAGCTCCCAATACTGGCGTACGCATTCAGAGGGTCGAACCTAAGCATCGCTGCGCGTGCTTGCACCGACGCGTGGTCGGTACCATGAGCGAGGCCGTGGCGGAGCTGTAGCACTTGCTCGATCGCCTGTTGATTCCCGAGGACAACCCTCGACACCGGGCTGGATTCCAACCAGTAATCCGAAACTGCCGCGACTTTTGCAGGCTGATGTAGTAGAAGGTAGTCCGCCGGAGTTGATACTAGTACAACTCTGCTTCTCCCAATCTCATACCGCGATCTCAAAAGCTCACGACGCGCGTCAGCAAGAGACACATGGGCGAACCTGCTGACGCAGCCGCAACCGTTTCGATGTGATGTTTCAAGGCCCACCATTAGCTCCACCAGTACCTGCTCGATGAACCACTCCCAGCGCCGCATCGCGCGCATTAAAGCGCCTTCTGCCGCCACCTGACATGTCGGGCAGCCTGAAACAATCCTGCCCGAATGGTGGAAGCCAACACCCTCGATCGAGGCCACCAAAGTCGGAACAAATGCGTCGACAGACGACGTCACTCTCACAGATCTGAGAGTCGAACCAGGTCCCACACCGTGGCGAAACGAATCAAGCGGGGCCTAATATTGTCCGTCTGTCGACTTGAGGCGCTTACAAAGTCTGCCAAAGCTCCCTCGCCATCGTCATTTTCGAGAACCGCCGACAGCACCTCCACAGTGCTGCGGAGCTCGGCCGCCTTTTCCTCGGGTAGAGGCGCGCACGGACTAACCGGGAGTGGAGGCATTCGATCGGGTATCCGCTGCGTGTTGATACCAACAATTCTGTGGTAAACGACAGCGTATAAGGAATAGAATAGTGGAACTCGGCGAAATTTCGTCTGCTTCAGTATGTCACCGAGGACGCTGCGTATTGTATCCATCGTGTCGCGGAATCGGGCCTCATGCGACTCGCGCTCATCCCAGGCATTGTCGAACCGCGCATAAAACGAATCGATTGTACCCTTCTTGTCTTGCATGCCTGCAATTTGCATTACAATTGCCTCGGATACGAATTGCGCGTCCAACATTCTCGCTATACTCTGTGATGAGAAGAGACCTCCCGCTACCCAAAATCTCTCATACTCGCGGGCGAGACCGTATACGGATTGCTTAAACTCGCCGAAGTACCTTCCATTTCGCAGCTCTTGGTCGCTCAAAGGAATACTGTGAATATTGATGCGAGAGAAGATTTCGTGGACGAGGGAGTCCGCGATATTGCCCCGGTAGACTTCACAGCGGAATGAGTAGTTGAGGATACGCTGCCGATATTCCTCGGTGAGCTGGCCGAACTTTAGCCCTGCCCACGGCGGTGACGACGATGCGCCCGTTCGCCGCGTAGCCAACGGATACTTGCCATCGACATACTGCAATACAGCTGTCAGGCGTTGCTGCCCGTCTATTACCTCACGCACTAGTCCCCTGTTGCCACGGGCCACCAGTCTTATGTGGAGAGGCGGAATAGGAAAGTTTCGCAGGATGGTGTCTATTAAGTACGCCTTCGCCGGAGTTCGCCAGACCTCGCCGCGCTGGAATTCCGGACTAAGCTCAAGCTTCCCCCCCTCATGCCATTCCATGAACTCGCCTATCGAATAGCTGCTTCGCTCGATGTCCAGCGAGTCAGGCTCCCAATCCTCTTCCGTCACGCTCTGCACTCTAGATCCCCTGCGCCCTCTACGCTCGTAGGCGAGGTCGAACGGTACGGCGGCTGCCTAGCGCAGTCGCGCCGGTGCAGGGATGCCCGCCGACCACTCGTTGCCTCACGGTCCGAGTGCTGGACGCCGAGTGCGCCGCGCGTTGCCGAGTCATGCTTTCCTCTATCAAGGCGCCGCGCGTTGCGCGGCGCATCGGCTGAGGCCTTCGGCGGCGGCTCCACCAGCTCGTGCTGGTCGTCCACACGCTGATCGCCGTGTCTGGGTGCGGCACGTACCGGACAGATACCGTAGCCGCGGTGACCAGCTCGTGCCCGATCACCCGCCGCGCTCCCGGGCATCTCCACCAGGATCACGTGACCGGTGGCGGCGCCGCCTGGCCTGACGGCGATCACCGCGGGCCCTTGCATCGCTGGCGCCGCGTCGTCCCCTGGCCGGCCGCTCTGCCTTCGGCCCGCGGCCGGCCGGGCCGACGCATCAGATGAGCACCCTTGCGGTCGGTTCCGCGGCTGTCACTGCTCGCCCAGGTTCGGGCTGGCCCCGGCGGGTCGCGGTTCGCGGGCGGGCATCCCGACCTTTGATCGTCTTTCTGACCGTCGACGGCGTCAACGGCGCCTGGGAGCGTCCCTGTGCGTCCCTGCGGTCCGGAGTAGGTCGTCTTTCGACCCGCCCGGCCAGACCCATGTCTAGTTGCGGCCGCTCAAGCCCAGCGGCGCGTGCAAGCGGTTGCCCACCATGCGCCAGCGGTCGAAGGGCACATCGGGCCCGTTGCCGCCGCACTGAGCCGCACGCCGTGCCGCCGGAAGCCGGCGTTCAGCCCCACAGGTCGAGAAGAAGTTGTCCTAGTCGCTCTACGCCCTGGGCGCTCGGAAGCAGCAACAAGACAGCCATGACGACCAGCATCAGGATCAATACCAGCCCTGCCCAAATGTTGAATGTCACGGACACGCGCCAAACTCGGACAACCGCTTCGCGCCGCCTTGCCCGCCTGGTCATGTTGACGTCGGTCCGCTCGCCCCGCCAAGATCGCGTCCTACGGTCGCTCGGGTACATCGGGTCTTCCTTCCAGCGGCTCCAGACACCTGTTGGCGAGCGTGCCCAACGTTCGACAGGCTCGTTCTCCCCTGCGGAGCAGAATGCTCTGCCACGGAACACCCTAGGCTTGGCGTGCCGGTCGTGCAACCCTCGGATCTGGGGTACTCTGCTCCCGGATGGAGCAGAAACCAAGCGGTCGCCCTGCCGAAGCGACCGTCACCGCCGAAGTCGTCAGTCGTATTCGTGACGCACGACGTAAGTCCGGCATTTCGGCTCGCGAGTTGGCCCAACGCTGCGCTGACGTTGGGGTGACCTCGCTCACCCGCGGCACAATTGCCAAGATCGAGTCGGGTGTCCGACGGTTCTTGACGTTGGAGGAGTTGTCGGCCCTCGCAAGTGGACTTGCGGTATCGGTCAGCTCCCTGATCGGGATACCTGACCTAGCTGGCTCCGACGAATCCTTGAACCGGCACCAGATCGTCGTCGGTGACATTCCTCTTGCAGCGGCGGCGCTGCAGCATCGGCCGGAGTTGCTGGCCGCGCTGCGCCGTCTGCGTGAGCAGAGGCAGACAGCGGTGGTGACCGCTGTGACCGGAATGCGGGGGGTGGGTAAGACCCAGCTTGCCGCCGAGTACTGCCGCGTCGCGATCGCCGAAGGCTGGTCGGTGGTATGGGTCTCGGCCGCCAGCCAGGAGCAGCTCACTGCCGGGTTGGCCCAGCTGGCTGATGATCGGCGGATCCGCCCAGCCGAGTCGGACACCACCCAGGCAGCTCGACTGGCCCTCGACTGGCTGCGGCGCCAGCCGGGCCCGGTGCTGCTGGTCTATGACAATGCGGAGGACGTCGATCTGCTGCGGGGGTGGATTCCCCCGGCCGGGCGTGTCCAGACCGTGATCACCACCGTGCGGTCTACTTTTGCCAACCTGGCTATCGTCGTGGAGGTCGACCTGTTCACCGAGGCAGAAGCGTTGGACTTCCTGCGCCAGCGCACCGGCCTGGACGACGACGCCGGCGCCCGACAGTTGGCTGCAGAGCTGGGGCGGCTGCCGCTAGGCCTAGCCCAGGCCGCCGCCACCATCGGCGTCGGGCGGGACAACCCCAGTTACCCCACCTACCTGCGAAGGCTGCGCGCCACTCCCGTCGAGTCGCACCTGCGGGCCGTGTCGGGCAGCGAATATGCCCTAGGCGCCGCCCAAGCCCAACAGCTGTCCCTGACCCAACTCACCGCCGCCGACCCCGCCGGCCACGCCACCACCCTGGCCCATCTGCTCGCCGTGCTCTCCTCCACCGGCGTCTCCACCACCCTGGCCGTCGCCGCCCTGACCGCCGCTACACCCGGCACCGCCGACACCGAGGCACTCGACCACGCCGTCGCGGTCCTGGCTGACCGTGCGTTGATCATCCTCAGTGTCGACGGGCAAACGTTGATCATGCACCGGCTCACCCAACGGGTCATCCG
This sequence comes from uncultured Actinomycetota bacterium, assembly GCA_963753485.1. GTDB lineage: Bacteria > Actinomycetota > Actinomycetes > Mycobacteriales > Micromonosporaceae > CAWDLX01. The sequence goes on from CAVWCL010000008.1 coordinate 213,802, forward strand.
CGAACAGCTCACCGCCACCGGGCATTTCGACGCGATCATTGCCACGGCCGCCGAGGCGATCGCCGCCACCGACGACCTCACCGAGCATGACGCGTGGCACCGCTCGGCCGAGGTGGAAGTCCGCCGCGAGCACGTCGACGCGTTGTGGCACCACAGCCAGGGCCACACCATCACCGAACACCCGGTCACTCAGGCGACCCTCGCCGCCCTTATCGTCCTGCGGCTCCGCACCGCCCATTTGATCAACAACTTGTTCAATCCCGCGAATGCCATCGGCTACGCCGCCGGTCTCAGTGCCGATGCACTGCGGGTACTCGGCGCCAATCACCCCGACACCCTGACCTCGCAAAGCAACCTCGCCTACGCGTACCAGGCGGCGGGGGATCTGGGGCGGGCGATCCCGCTGTATGAGCAGACCCTGGCCGACTCGCTGCGGGTGCTCGGCGCCGATCACCCCATCAGCCTGACCTCGCGCAACAACCTCGCCGGCGCGTATGAGGCGGCGGGGGATCTGGGGCGGGCGGTCCCGCTGTATGAGCAGACCCTGGCCGACTCGCTGCGGGTGCTCGGCGCCGATCACCCCGATACCCTGACCTCGCGCAACAACCTCGCCTACGCGTATGAGGCGGCGGGGGATCTGGGGCGGGCGATCCCGCTGTATGAGCAGACCCTGGCCGACTCGCTGCGGGTGCTCGGCGCCGATCACCCCTCCAGCCTGACCTCGCGCAACAACCTCGCCTACGCGTACCAGGCGGCGGGGGATCTGGGGCGGGCGATCCCGCTCTATGAGCAGACCCTGGCCGACTCGCTGCGGGTGCTCGGCGCCGATCACCCCTCCAGCCTGACCTCGCGCAACAACCTCGCCTACGCGTATGAGGCGGCGGGGGATCTGGGGCGGGCGATCCCGCTGTATGAGCAGACCCTGGCCGACCGGTTGCGGGTGCTCGGCGCCGATCACCCCGACACCCTGACCTCGCGCAACAACCTCGCCTACGCGTACCAGGCGGCGGGGGATCTGGGGCGGGCGATCCCGCTGTATGAGCAGACCCTGGCCGACTCGCTGCGGGTGCTCGGCGCCGATCACCCCACCAGCCTGACCTCGCGCAACAACCTCGCCGGCGCGTATGAGGCGGCGGGGGATCTGGGGCGGGCGATCCCGCTGTATGAGCAGACCCTGGCCGACTCGCTGCGGGTGCTCGGCGCCGATCACCCCACCAGCCTGACCTCGCGCAACAACCTCGCCTACGCGTATGAGGCGGCGGGGGATCTGGGGCGGGCGATCCCGCTCTATGAGCAGACCCTGGCCGACCGGTTGCGGGTGCTCGGCGCCGATCACCCCGACACCCTGACCTCGCGCAACAACCTCGCCTACGCGTATGAGGCGGCGGGGGATCTGGGGCGGGCGATCCCGCTCTATGAGCAGACCCTGGCCGACATGCTGCGGGTGCTCGGCGCCGATCACCCCACCAGCCTGACCTCGCGCAACAACCTCGCCGGCGCGTATGAGGCGGCGGGGGATCTGGGGCGGGCGGTCCCGCTGTATGAGCAGACCCTGGCCGACTCGCTGCGGGTGCTCGGCGCCGATCACCCCGATACCCTGACCTCGCGCAACAACCTCGCCTACGCGTATGAGGCGGCGGGGGATCTGGGGCGGGCGATCCCGCTGTATGAGCAGACCCTGGCCGACTCGCTGCGGGTGCTCGGCGCCGATCACCCCTCCAGCCTGACCTCGCGCAACAACCTCGCCTACGCGTATGAGGCGGCGGGGGATCTGGGGCGGGCGATCCCGCTGTATGAGCAGACCCTGGCCGACCGGTTGCGGGTGCTCGGCGCCGATCACCCCGACACCCTGACCTCGCGCAACAACCTCGCCTACGCGTATGAGGCGGCGGGGGATCTGGGGCGGGCGATCCCGCTCTATGAGCAGACCCTGGCCGACCGGTTGCGGGTGCTCGGCGCCGATCACCCCATCAGCCTGACCTCGCGCAACAACCTCGCCGGCGCGTATGAGGCGGCGGGGGATCTGGGGCGGGCCGTTCCGCTGTACGAGCAGACCCTGGCCGACATGGTGCGGGTACTCGGCGCCGACCACCCATTGACCGCGACCGTACGCGATAACCTGCGCGATCTTGCTGATGCTGCCGGCTCCGCCCCTACACCCGTGACAACTGCCGTCGATGACAGCAGCGCATGACAGCAACGACTTCGAACCCCGCCAAGCGCCTTCCGCCGCGGCCCCAACCGTCACCTGCCCATACGCACTGCCTCATACCAGGCCGAACACAGCCGTCCCGACTTGTAATCAGGACGTTGCCGTACCACGGCACTTGGTCAGTCGGCGGACGAGCCCTATGTGACGACCGAAACCGGCCCGTCAGATCACAATCATTGCTCAGTCGCGGGCAAATGTGGCGCCATCTGCGGTCCCCTCCGGATGCCTCCGGCATCTGGTCCGCTGGAAGTCCGCTACACGAACACCGATAGCGGAAGGATCTGCAACCCTGGACCGTTGACGGCAAGCATACTGAAATTCATTCCTGGCATCATAGCTGCCAGACCGCCAAAAGCATCCGCTGTGGTGGACTGTCCGGCTGCGTCCAGAACGCTGAAAACCGTCCTTCGAAGAAGGCTGATTGACTCGCCTTCCCCAATGATTTGAGTCACCTTACCGAGAGCCGTGAACGAACCCGCAAGCATGTATTGCACGGCCGCATCCGTAATGTACTCATTTGAAGCCGTCAGCACAACCGTCTCACCCGTCGGGAGAGACATACTGAGGTCGACCACCGTCGACTTTGCCACATCTGCCTTAAGTATCTTAAGCATCTTAAGCGACTCAGAATCAACTACGCTCCCTGCCGAGGCAGGTCCGGTGGTCGGACGGGAACCCTTTTGATTCTTTCCGCCGGCGGAGCCTGCCCCCGAAGAAGTGTCCCGTTCTAGATCTATGCCCACATACGGGGCCACTACCGATATTAGGTCAATGAAACGTCGCAGAGGGTCGCCCATAATGGTTCCGCGTACCTCGACAATATCGCCGACTCTGGCCGCAGATATATCTTCGCTAGATTGCAGAGCGCGAGCGCCGCCGGTCGCTAGAATTCTTTGCCGTAGGATGTTGAAGAGCGAGGCCGATGTATGCTCGCGTACTAGCCGCGCCTCTACGGACTCATCCTCCACGGAACGTCGTCGATACCTACCTTCGGCTGTGAGCGACAAGCCCAACCACTGAGCGAGGCTAGGCAGTCCGATCTTCCCGCCGCCCTCGCCTTCTCGTTCGCTATTCGAAATCAGCTTCTCCGCCACCTCGCTCGAGTACGCGACACCATCGTCAAGAGCGGCGAGAAAGCTCACCATCATGGGGACATCAAGATACACTGGGTGTGCGAGAAATGGAGTTGCGCTCTGCTGGCGAGCCATGACACGAGCCCTTCGCTAGATGGAGTCGCCCCCACCCTAGCGCTCCGATGTACGCGCGGCGGTGATCGCGTTGGCAACGAAAAACGCTCCTGTCGCCGATGACCGTCGTCTTGGTTGGCAGGCCGTCCGTCGGGTTACTGGTCGGGGCTGATTGCCGAGGCTGATCTTGGTGAAACCTTCTACGCATATCAAGGGCGGCCCGCAGAGCGGGCAGCCTGCGCCGCGGGCACAACACTCCAATCGCGGCCGAGATTGGGCGATCCGATGCCAGTTGTGTTGGTCGGCCTCGTCCAGCAACGACGGCATCCAGGGCTGTCCGGCACGAGGACCTGACCAGTTGGCCATCAGACTCCACCCCGCGACGACGCCGGCAGCCCCACGAATTGAGGACTCTCGTTGGCGGCGCATGACCCTCCCGCTCTTACCCAACCCCCAAAGCCGCAAACTCCCGCTTGACTCATGGTCGGGGCCATATCCAAAGCGCCTGGCCACATAACCCTGGTTATGCGTACACGCGGTACTTTTTTTTTGAGAGCTTGTCCTGAATGACTACACCGGCCCCGGCCGCGAGGACCGCAACGACGGCTGCCGACACCTGAGACACCGTCGGTCTGACACCCCATCCCGCAAGGATCTGCAATGCTGCCGACCCGACGGCCAGCAGCACGACGGTTCCTCGTCGGAGCATGTACTTAAGTCTCAAGCAGGGCCGCTCGGAACGCGCGACGGCGCGCCGCGCACCCCGTGGGCGCTCCAAGGCCATGGCACCGCCGGATTCAGTCACAGGTGTGGGGGCGCTCCAAGCTTCCCCCCGATACGCCCCCGGTCATTGAGCGACAGCGAGATCAAACGAGACATGGTGAGACCGCCGGGACCTACTCGTCGGCCAGGTTCGCGCTTGTCACGAGGCCTGACAAGCGGAGGGCGTGGGATTCGAACCCACGTCAGGTGTAACCCTGAAGCGGTTTTCAAGACCGCCGCCATCGGCCACTAGGCGAGCCCTCCCGGCCACCGGCGTGCCGGCGTCCATGGCCAGTGTGCCACCCGCGATCGTGCGGGCCGCGGCCCCACTACCCTCGGACGCCGGCTTCAGCAAGAGGCGCTGTCGCCGCCGGAGGAGCCGGAAGAGCCGGTTCGTGTCAGTTGTTGGGCGGCGCGGAGTAGACCGCCGCCGCGAACGCGCCGACCTCGCCGGCGCCGAGCGTGGTCGCCAGGTTCGCCTCGCTGATGATCCCGACCAACCGGCCGTCGTCGACGACCATCACCCGGCGTACCTTGTTCTGCTCCATGGTGGCCAGGACGTCACTGATGTCCGAGCTCGCCTCGACCGAGACCGGGGCGTCATGGACCAGGTCCGCCGCGGTGGTGGCGCCGGGATCGCTGCCCTCGGCCAGGCCGCGCACCACGATGTCGCGGTCCGTGATGATCCCCTGGACCCGGTTCGCCGCGTCGATCACCGGCAGCGCGCCGACGTACAGGTCGCGCATCATGATCGCGGCGGACAGAAGTGACTCGTCATGACGGATGCTCTGGACGTCGCCGTGCATAACCTCTCTGGCGATGACCATCTCGTCCCCCCTCGTGGTTTGGCGGTCGGGATGGCGGCGCGCGTCATCGGCCGGCCGCGGGTCATCAACGGTCCACGGTATCCGGATGGGGCTGGTGCGTCAGGGAAACGGCGAACACCTCGCGGACGGTCCAGCGCCCCCGGACAGCCGGAGTCCGCCCGGGCCGGTGTGTCCACGCGTTAGCGTGGGTGGTTGATACGCACCGTCCGGCGTGAGGCGAGAAGGCATGGTCCAGATCCGTACGCCTGACCAACGACTCCGGGTCTTCGTCAGCTCGACCATGAACGAACTCTCGGATGAGCGAGCCGCGGCCAAGCGGGCAATTGAACGGCTCCACCTCACCCCGGTCATGTTCGAGCTGGGTGCCCGGCCCTATCCGCCACGTGATCTGTACCTGGCCTACCTCCGGCAGAGCCACGTCTTTATTGGCGTCTACGGCGAGCAGTACGGCTGGATCGCGCCCGGACAGCAGATCTCCGGGCTGGAGGACGAGTATCTCGCCGCGGCCGACAAGCCGCGACTGGTGTACCTGCTGTCCCCGGCGCCCGGCCGCGACCCGCGCCTGGCCGACATGCTCAAGCGGGTGGAGGCGGGCGGGGTGTCATGCCGCACGTTCGGCCGCGCCAAGGATCTGGTCGGGATCATCTCCGACGACCTGGCGGTGCTGTTGAGCGAACGGTTCGCCCCAGGCGGCGATTCAGCAGCCCCGCCGCAGAAGGCGCCGACAGCGCCGAAGCCGTCCCAGCGCCGGATCGGCCGGGACGAGCCGGGCGCCGCCAACCGCTTCGTCGGTCGCGAGCATGAGCTCGACGCACTGAGTCGGCTACTGGCAGGTCCGCAGGCACGCCTGATCACGCTGACTGGGCCCGGCGGGATCGGCAAGACCAGACTCGCCATGCAGGCCGCCGCGGCCGCCACCGACTACGAGGTGGTCGCGGTCGCCGAGCTCGACCGGGTATCAGCGGCCAGGCCACTGGTCGTGTCCGCGATCGCATCGGCGCTGGGCGTTCCCGATACCACGGGCACCTCGCTGCTCTCGTCGGTCGCGGCGTACGTCGGTGCGCGCCGCGTGTTGCTGGTGCTCGACGGCTTCGAGCACATCCTCGATGATGCTCCGCTGGTGGCTCAGCTGATCAGCCAGACGACTGCGCTGACCGTGCTGGCGACAAGCCGGGAGGCGCTGCGGCTGACCGGCGAGCGCGTGGTCGAGGTGCCCCCGCTGAGTCTGCCGACGTGGTCGGAGAGCGTCGAGTCGGCGCACCGGTCCGAGTCGGTGCAACTGTTCATCGACCGGGCCACCGCCGCCGGCGCCACGCTCAGTCTGGACGACACCGAGATCCGTACGATCAGCCAGATCTGCCAGCGCCTCGACGGTCTTCCGCTCGCGGTCGAGCTGGCCGCGTCCCGGACCAGGACGCTCGGTCTGGACGAGCTCGATCACCTGCTCGATCGCGGCCTCGCCATCCTGACCGGTGGTCCCCGCGATCTGCCGCCACGGCAGCAGACGCTCCGCACGACGATCGCGTGGAGCTACGATCAGCTCGATCAACCGGTCCAGCACCTCTTCGACTGCCTCGGCGTCTTCACCGGTGGTTTCAGCCTCGATGCGGCCGAGGCCATCTGCGCTGTCGAGCACGGGCCGGCCGTCCTCGACAGCCTATCGTCGCTTGTGGACAAAGCGCTGATCCGCCCGGACCACTCCGTGCACGGGCAACCGCGCTTCACCATGCTCCAGGTCATCCACGAGTACGCCGGTGACCGGTTGACCAGTACCGGTGAGCGTGACCGGCTCCGGGCCGCACATGCCGGGTACTACCGCCAGCTGGTCATCGACAATGCCCGGCGCCTGCGCGCAGGCGACATGCAGCGGCCGATCGAGCAGCACCTGGTCGACCAGGCCAACATCGCGGCGGCGCTGCAATGGTTCATCGACACCCGCGACGGCGACACCGCCGCGCAGATCGGCACCGCCACCTGGCCATTGTGGTTCACCCTTGGCCGCTACACCGAGGGTGAAGAGTCGATGCAGCGCGTCCTCGCGGCCGACCTCGCGCTGACCGAGGACAGCCGGGCCGACGTCATGGTGTCGCTGGGCATGATGGTCTTCGAGCACGGCGACTACCCGCGCGCCGCCGGCATCCTGCAGCCGGCCCTGCACAGGTACGCCCAGAAGGGGGACGCCCGCGGCGTCGCGACGGCTTCGGTCCCGCTCGGCGTGATCGCGGCCCTCGAGGGCCGGGACGACGGCCAGTCCGCCATGAACCGGGCCGTGGACATGTTCCGCGGACTCGACGACCGCTGGGGGCTGATCCTCGCCCTGCTGGCGGTCGGGACCATGCGCCTTCTCGCGCACCGCGAGGCCGACGCGATCGCACCGCTGGCCGAGGCCGCCGACGTCGCCCGGGCCTGCCACGAGCACAACATGCTCGGCAACGCGCTCGTCGAGCTGGCTCGGGCCCGTATCGGGCAGCACGACATTGCCGGCGCCCGGGAACCAATGGGTGAGTCGCTCGCGGTCGCCATCGGGCTCGCCAACCGGGAAATCCTGGCCCGGGCGGTCGACACCTTCGCCACCCTGGCCGAACAGAACGGCGATGCCGACCAGGCCACCACGCTGCTCGGCGCGGCCGACGGTATCCGCCACTCCATCAACGCCCCCGTCTGGGTGGTGGACCAGGCCGACCACGACCAGATCGCGGCGCGGCTACGGCAGCTGCTCGGTGACCAGACGTACGCGCACCTGGCCGACGCCGGAGCGGCGCTGGGGCTGGACGACGTCGTGGACCTGGCCGCCCGTGCGGCATCGATTCCCCGGCCCACCCCGAGGGCCTGAGCGCAAACCGGCCTCGACCGGTCGGGTCAGTGGGCCGACCGGTCGAGGCAGGACCGAAGATCGCCGTCATCCGCGCAGCCGCGCACTCACACTGCACGACGGCGCGCCGCACACCGATCTCCAACCGTCAACAGCGGACCGGGGGGCCAGCCGGGCCGGTATGCCAGCCGGCGGTGGTCCGGCCTGTTACCGTGCCGGCATGCATCGCAGCCGCCTGTTCGGGCTCTTCGTCGACGCCCCGATCGCCGAGGCAGGTTCCGCGGTCGACTTCTGGGCCGGTGCGCTGGGCTCCACCGCCAGGCGTGCGGTCCCCGACGACCCGTACGTGGTGATCTCCGGGGGCACCGGGGACCTGCGGCTGGAGGTGCAGGCGGTCGATGACACACCGCGCTACCACGTCGACATCGAGACTGACGACGTCGCGGCGGAGACCGCGCGCCTCATCCGTCTGGGGGCGGTCGAGCACACCCGCCAACCCGGCTGGGTGGTGTTGCGGGCGCCGGGGGGTCACCTGCTCTGCGTCGTACCGGTGCAGAGTCCGCGGGCATCCTTCGAGGCGCAGGCGCACACCTGGGCCGGGGCGACCGGCTAGACCCATGAAGCTGCTGCACTCGGGCAAGGTCCGCGACGTCTACGCCGACGGTGCCGAACTTATCCTCGTCGCCTCCGACCGGGTTTCGGTCTACGACGTGGTGCTGCCGACACCCATACCCGACAAGGGGAAGGTGCTGACCCGGCTCTCGCTGTGGTGGTTCGAACGGCTCGCCGACATCGTGCCCAACCACGTGATCTCGGCGACCGACGTGCCGGCCGAGTGGACCGGGCGGGCGGTGCGCTGCCGGCGTCTGGAGATGGTCAAGGTCGAGTGCATCACCCGGGGCTACCTGACCGGTCTGGGCCTGGCCGAGTACCGCCGCGACGGCGCGGTCTCCGGCGTCGCGCTGCCGGCCGGGCTCGTCGAGGCGAGCCGGCTCTCCGAGCCGATCTTCACGCCGACCACCAAGGCGCCACCCGGCCAGCACGACGAGTTCATGACATTCGACCAGGTCGTGGCCCAGGAGGGGGAGGAGACCGCCGGGGAGCTGCGGCGCATCACACTCGAGGTGTACCGCCGGGGCGCGGAGATCGCCGGCCCGCGCGGCATCATCATCGCCGACACCAAGGTCGAGATTGGACGGACGCCCAGCGGTACGCTCATGCTCGCTGATGAGGTCCTCACCCCGGACTCGTCCCGGTTCTGGCCGGCTGACCAATGGCAGCCGGGCCACCCGCAGCACCCCTTCGACAAGCAGATGGTGCGCGATTGGGCGGCCAGCACCGGTTGGGACCGCACCGCCCCCGGCCCCCAGATCCCGCCGGAGGTGGTCGCGGCCACCCGGACGTGCTATCTCGAGGTGTACGAGCGGATCACCGGTACGCCCTGGCCGGGCTGACCGGGCAGACACGCAATTGCCTCCGGCGCCCCGTCGGGGGGCCGGAGGCGGCAAGATGGACCCGTGCATGCGGTGACGATCAGCCGGGCCGGCGGCCCCGAGGTACTGGCCTGGACGCAGGTGCCCGACCCCGAGCCGGCGCCCGGCGAGGTGCTCGTGGACGTCGCGGCCAGCGCGGTCAACCGCGCTGACCTGCTCCAGCGCGCGGGTTTCTACCCGCCACCACCGGGCGCCCCGCCGTACCCGGGTCTGGAATGCTCCGGCCGGGTGCTCGCGCTGGGGTCCGGAGTGACCCAGTGGCAGGTCGGTGACGAGGTCTGCGCGCTGCTCAGCGGCGGCGGCTACGCCCAGCTGGTCGCCGTGCCGGCGGAGCACTGCCTGCCGGTGCCGATTGGGGTGTCGCTCGTGGACGCCGCCGCGCTGCCCGAGGTGGCCTGCACGGTCTGGACGAATGTCTTCGAAGTTGGGCGGTTGGGCGCGCTCGATACGTTTCTCGTACACGGCGGCGGGGGCGGTATCGGCACCTTCGCGATCCAGCTGGCGGCGAACCATGGCGCCCGCGTCTTCACCACCGCCCGCGCGGCCAAGCACCCGATGCTGCGCGAGCTCGGCGCCGAGATCGCGATCGACTACGACGACGAGGACTTCGTCGCCTCGGTCAAGGCCGCCACCCGCGACCACGGGGCGGACGTGATCCTCGACATCATCGGCGGGCCCTATCTGGAGCGCAACGTCGAGGTGCTGGCCACCGGCGGGCGCCTGGTCGTGATCGGCCTGCAGGGCGGGCGCTCCGGGGAGCTCAACCTCGGCTCGCTGCTGGCCAAGCGGGCCACCATCAGCGCATCGACGTTGCGGGCGCGGCCGGCGCAGGAGAAGTCGGCGATCGTCGCCGCCGTCCGCGAACACGTGTGGCCGATGCTCGAGGCCGGCACGGTGAAGCCCATCGTGTACAAGCGACTGCCGATGCCGGACGCGGTGGCCGCCCATCGCATGATGGAGGCGTCCAAGCACACCGGCAAGGTCGTCCTGCTCTCACCGTGACCCGGCGCCAACGCGCACCGCGGTTGGTCACGCCCGGAGCAGGTTTCGCGGCCCTGGGCCCTCGGCCGCCAGCTCATCGTCCGGGTTGGAGATCCGGCACTTCTGCAGCGACAGGCAGCCGCAGCCGATACAGCCGGTGAGATTGTCCCGTAAGCGTTGCAGCAGCCCGATCTGGTCGTCCAGCCGGCCGCGCCAGCTGGCCGAGAGCCGGGCCCAGTCGGCTTTCGTCGGGGTGCGACCGCCCGGCAGCGTCGCCAGCGCCGCCCCGATCTCGTCCAACGACAGCCCGACCCGTTGGGCGATCCGGATGAACGCCACCCGGCGCAGCGCAGCCCGGTCATAGACCCGCTGGTTGCCACCGGTGCGCCGCGCCCGGATCAGACCCAGGCGCTCGTAGTAGCGCAGGGCGGAGCTCGCCGCGCCGCTGCGGGCCGAGAGCTCGCCGATGGTCAACGAGTCCTGCACCACATGCCCCTTGAGTTGAAGTTAACTTCAAGATGCAGGCTAGCATCATGACCACGAGTACGCGGGCTCCGATCGCTGAGCTCTACCAGTTGTTGCGGCGGGTCACCGGCGACGAGAAGCACACGCCGAGTGCCCACTCGACCCTCGATGTGCTCTGGGTGCTCTACGACCGGGTGTTGCGGGTCAGCCCAGCCACCCTCGACGCCGATGACCGGGATCGCTTCCTGCTCTCGAAGGGGCACGGGCCGGTGGCGTATTACGCCGTTCTCGCGGCGAAGGGCTTCATTCCCGTGGACTGGCTCGACGATGTCGGGTCGTGGGAGAGCCCGCTGGGGCATCATCCCGACCGCCACCGCGTGCCCGGTGTGGAGATCTCCTCCGGGTCGCTCGGACACGGGCTGCCGATCGGAGTCGGCCTGGCCCTCGGGCTGCGGGCCCAGGGCCTGACCAGGCCGCGCGTGTACGTCCTGCTCGGCGACGCTGAGCTGGACGAGGGATCCAACCACGAGGCCATCGCGTACGCCGGCGCGGTCGGTCTGGCCAGCCTGACGGCGGTCGTGGTGGACAACGGCTCGGCCACCCATGGCTGGCCGGGCGGGATCGCCTCCCGGTTCACCGTGAACGGATGGTCTGCCTCCCCTGTGGACGGCCACGACCACGACGCGATCGAGCGAGGGCTGCAGGGACCCGACGGCACCCGCCCGCACGTGGTTGTCGCCCGGACCGGAAGGAAGCCGTCATGATGCGGGAGGCCTTCTACGCCGCGACCACATCCCTGCTCGCCGATGATCCGCGCACCGCCCTGGTGCTCGCCGACATCTCGGCCGCGGGGCTGACCGAGCCGGCCCGCCGTCATCCCGACCGGGTGCTCAACGTGGGCATCCGGGAACAGCTCATGGTCAGCGTGGCCGGCGGCCTGGCGTTGGCCGGCCTGCGCCCGCTGGCCCACTCCTACGCCCCGTTCCTCATCGAACGCGCGTGGGAGCAGATCAAGCTCGACCTCGACCACCAGGGTTCCGGCGCGATCCTGGTCAGCGTCGGCGCATCCTACGACTCGTCGGCCTCCGGCCGGACCCACCACAGCCCCGGCGATGTCGCGTTACTGGACACATTGGACGGCTGGACGGTCCAGGTCCCGGGCCACCCCGATGAGGTCGGCCCGATGATTCGATCGGCGGCCACACACGACCGGCCGGTCTACCTTCGGCTCGCCGAGGACCAGAACGAACATCCACACCAGACGGATGGGCGGCTCACCGTGCTCCGCCGGGGCCGGCAGGGTCTGGCGATCGCGGTCGGCCCGATGCTCGCGCCGCTGGTCCGCGCGACCGAGGGCCTCGACCTCACGCTCGCATACACCAACACCCCGCGCCCGTGGGACGCCGCCGGCCTGCGGGAACTGGCCTGGGATCTCGTGGATCCGCCCGTGGTGATCGTCGTCGAACCGTACCTTGCCGGCACCTCCGCCCACGCCGTCGCCACCGCCCTGACCGGGGTGGCCCACCGGCTGGTCAGTCTCGGGGTCGGGCGCACCGACCTGCACCGCTACGGCACCCGGGCTGACCACGCCCGGGCGCACAGCCTGGATGCCGCGAGCCTGCGCGCCACCATCACCGCCGCGCTATCCCCGTCGATCTAGGGCATAGACACGTGCTTTGATCTCCATCCGTGTGCCTAAGCCCTAGATCGACGGGGATCTCGACGGGGATCCCGACGGGGATCTCGGCGAGGGTCAGTAGTCCGGGGGGATGGTGACCGGGGCCGGGACCGGGGCGCCGAACACCGTCGCGACCAGGTCGGTCAGCACATGAACGCCGTGCTCGATGGTGTCGCCACCGGGAAACTGGTGATACATCGCGGCGACCACGTACCGCTCGCCGGGCCCGACGAAGCCGACCGTCGCGGTGATCCAATGGTCCTTACCGGCGTCTTTCTCGATCGACCAGCCGTCCTTGACCCCGGGGTGCAGCGCGGCGCCGGCCCCCCAGACGCCCCAGTGCTGCACGTCGCCGACCGAACGCATCGCCGAGACGACATACGCACGGTCGGCGGCGTTCAGCTTGTCCAGGATGTAGGACATCAGGCTGGCCAGGTCGCGGGCGGTGCACTTGACGAAGCCCCACCGGCTGGGGAACCCGCTCACGTAGCCGGCGGTGGACATCCCGTACCGGGTGCGGAAGCGGTTCATCAGGTCGGTCGCGTGGGCGTAGCGGTTCCACAGGGTGTCGGCGGCCGTGTTGTCGGAGACCGACAACATCGCGGCGATCTGGCTGTCTGCGGTCGCGTCCAGGGTGATCTGACCGGCCCTCGCCTCCTCGCGCAGGGCCACCGCGAACGCAAGCTTCGGGGTGGACCCGGCCCAGATCCGGTAGGCCGGTTCGCCGCCCTGCCACACCGCGCCGGTCACCCGGTCCTTGACCACGATGCCAACATGTCCCGAAACCTTCTTCAGCATGGTGGCGGAGGCGGCGAAGCGAGCCTGCTGGGCGCAGCCCCACGGCGCGCAGGTCGGGCTGACGGTTGGGCCGGGCGTGGCAGGGTCAGTGGACACAGTGGACGGTGGCGGCGACGGGCTGGCCGCGACCGACCAGGTGGCGACCGGGCCGGCGCCGAACCAGAGGCCGGCGGCGACACTGCCCAGGCCCACGATCATGATGACCACCGCCGCTATCAGGACGGCCCGCCCGCGCACCGTCAGCCCCGCTGCATGTCGACGAGTATCGGGAGAGAGGGTCTCACCACCGGCTCCACGGGACGACCAGGACGTGACGCGCCGAGTCTACGGGCCGCGGCGCTACGACAGTATGGCGAGATCGCTGTCGATCAGGTCGGACGGCACCTGCCCGTCCAGCCGCAGCCGCCGCAGGTACCACATCTGCTGGGGGGCCCGGTTCATGTTGAACGTCCAGACGCCGCGTGGACTGTCGATCTGGCCTAGGACTTTGAGCCCGTCCCCTATCTTCGCCGGGGTCACCTCGCCGTCGACCAGCCGAAGCGCCTTGTCGAGCACGGACGCGGTGTCGTAGGCCGCCATCGCCGCGGATGTCGGCTGCACCAGGTGCACCTTCTGGTAGCCGGCGACGAAGCGGCGGTTCTCCTCGTTGTCGAGGTCCGGGGCGTAGTTCATCGAGGTGTAGACCCGCTGCGGCAGCGCGCCGAGCTTGGTCAGGTCGATCGACTCGGTCAGCGTGCCCGGCCCCAGCAGGGCCGGGCCCGAGTCGACCGCGCGGTAGGCGACGAGCAGCGCCGAGGCGGCATCGCCGGTGTGCGCGGCGAAGATCGAGTCGGCGCCGGAGCCGCGGGCCGACTGCAACCGACCGCCGAAAGCGTCCACGCCGACCGAGCTGCCGGTGATCACCCCGCCGAGCGCGGTGAAAGCCTTGCCGAAGCCGTCGGCCTCCGCCCGCGAGGATGGGCTCTCGTCGCGCAGGATGAACGCGGCGTCGCCCTGGCGGCGGGCGAAGCCCGCCATCGACGTCCCCGCCTCACCCTCGACATACGACGCCCGCCACACCCACTCCCCGCCGCCGATCGAGGCCGGTGCCCCATTGGCGCTGAGCAACGGGACCGCGGCCTCGCTCACGACCGGAGCCAGCGCGGCGAGCACGGCCGGGTTCGCGACGCCGGCGATCGCGACCACGCCCTTGGCCAGCAGCGCCTTGACCGCGCTGGTCGCGTCGGCGACGGTCGCGCCCTCCTCGCCGAGCTGCAGGTCGGCCCGGAACAGTCCGAGCAGCCCGCTGTGGTCGTCGAGGTAGAGCCGGAAGCCCTTGGTGATCTCGTCGCCGATCTCGCCGTACGCGCCGACGGCCGGGGCCAGCAGCCCCACGCTCACCGAACGGCCGTTGGGGTGCTCCATCGGCGTGCCCTCGGGTTGGCTGGCGCAGGCCGCGGCGGCGCCCGTGACCCCGACGGCGGCGGCCGCGCCGAACAGCCGGAGAACCTGCCTACGGTCCAGTGTGGACACCCTTGTTCCTCCCAGTGCGCACGGGGCCCGACGCCGGTCCCACCGGGGTTCTACCCCGCCGGAACCTCATGCGTCAACGTGCCTGCCCGCCTTTTCGTTCGCGCTGCGGTCCTCGCACCCGCTCGCTCCTCGCGCTCACCGGTCCGGCGTCGTGGCCTGGGCGAATGCCGTGAGCACCGCCGGCCACGCCGCCGATTGCGGATCAATAACCCCAAAGTGCTCGACCGCCGGCAGGACCTGCAGGTGCACCGCATCCCCGGCCGCCCCGGCCGCGGCCGCGAATCGCACCGAAAGTCCCACCGGTACCTGCTGGTCCTGGTCACCGTGGACCAACCAGGCCGGCACACCCAGCGGTAGTCGGGCCATCGGGTCGGCCTGGCGGTAGCGCTCCGGCTCGCGCCGTGCCCGGGCGCCCAGCAGCGCCCGCACCGCGCCGGAGTCCAGGTCGAGCTGGTACGCAAGTTGCAGGTCGGCCACTGGCGCCAGGCCCACCACCCGACCCGGCGGGCTCAGGTGCCCGGCCTCGGCCGCCCATAGCGCCAGATGCCCGCCGGCGGAGTGTCCGGCGACCACCAGTCGGGACAGGTCGACCGCGGTGTGGGCGGCCACCTGGCCGGGGATCACGCGCACCGCCGCGGCCACGTCGTCGAAGGTGCCGGGCCAACCCCCGCCGGGCGCACCGGTACGCCGGTACTCCGGGGTCGCCACCACGTAGCCACGTCCGGCCAGGTCAGCGGCGAGCGGCGCGACGTGGGTGCGGTCGTACTGCCGGCGCCAGAACCCGCCGTGGAAGAAAATTACCAGGGCCGGCCGCTCCGCAGCGGGCGGCGGCAGCCACACGTCAACGGCGTGATCCGGGCCGTCGGCGTACCACAGCGCCAGGTTCGGTGGCGCCGCCGCTCGGGTAAGGACGGAGCGGGGGTCATGGGCCACGGGGGCGACGCTATCGTGGAGGGTTGTTCGGACTCCGCGGAGGAGGCAGGGTGACCGAGAGCGCGCAGCAGAGCACCGCAGCCGAGAAAGCAGACGAGAAGGGCGACGGCGCGACCCAGACCGTTGTCGTCGTTGGCCCGGACGGTCGACCGATCGGCACGCTCGAGGTCGACCAGGCCCAGGCCGAGGGTCGAGCCAACGAGGAGGAGGATCCATCGCGCCTGGTGGAGCAGCCGGCCAAGGTGATGCGGATCGGGAGCATGATCAAGCAATTGCTCGACGAGGTCAGGGCCGCCCCGCTCGACGAGAAGGCGCGCCAACGCCTCACCGAGATCCACCAGCGCTCGATCCGTGAGCTGGAGACCGGCCTCGCCCCCGAGCTCGTCGAAGAGCTGGATCGGCTCTCGCTTCCCTTCGCCGAGGGCAGCACGCCGAGCGAGGCCGAACTGCGGATGGCGCAGGCGCAACTCGTCGGTTGGCTGGAGGGGCTCTTCCACGGCATCCAGGCGACCCTGGTCGCCCAGCAGATGGCCGCCCGCATGCAGCTGGAGCAGATGCGCACCGGCCGGCCGGCGCTGCCGATGGGCCCGTCCGGGGTGCCGGGCATGCCCGGGCTCGCCCACGGCAACCAACCCGGACACCAGGGCGAGGATCGCGGCGAGAGCGGCCGCACCGGCCAGTACCTCTGATTCAGCCGGAGAGCAGCGACTCCAGCCAGGCCGCCACCCCGTCGGCGTCGTTGCTCGCGGTGACCTCGTCCGCCAGCGCCAGCACCTCGGGGTGGGCGTTCGCGACCGCGACCCGACGCCAGCGCGCCCACGTGAACATCGAAACGTCGTTGGGCATGTCGCCGAAGACGAGCGTCTGCGCCGCGCTGACGCCCAGCTCGGCCGCGACCACCGCGAGGCCGCTACCCTTGTCCACGCCGGGCGCGGTGAACTCGACGTAGCCCAGTCCGGCCTGGGTGGCGCTGGCCAACTCCGGCGGGACCACCGTCCGGGCGATCTCCAGCAGCTCGTCGGCGCTCAGGTGGGCGGCGTGCGCGAATCCTTTGTAGACAAGTCCGGCCAGGGCCAGCTCGCGTTGGTACGGCACCCATTCCGGGTACGGCCAGGCGACTCCCGGATCCCCCCACAGTGGATCGCGGGGCTGGTCACCCGCCTCGATCAGGACGTCGAGCCGACCGACCTGCGCCTCCAGGCGGCGCAGCGACTCGGCCAACGCGGCCCCGGCCAGGCGCTCGCGGCGCAGCACCCGTGGTTCACCTGGTTCCCGGACGTCGACGACGTATGCCCCCTGAGCGAGCACGAAGAAGTCCGCCTCCGGCAGGTCCCGCCGGCACAGGTCGATCAGGCGGGGCCCGCGCCCGGTGACCCCGGCCACCGCGATGCCGGCCTCCCGAACCTTGCGGAGCACAGTGATCGAGTAGTCGGAGACGGTCTCGTCGCTGCGCACCAGCGTGCCGTCCAGGTCGGTGGCGACGAGGCGCGGAAAATCGGGCACGATGCCCTCCTGCGGTGCATCCCGGCGGATCGCGGGCCAGCAACGATACGCCGGCCCCGCCACCGCGGCCACGTGAACGCCGCTCAGGCCGGCTCCAGCACGTCCCGCCCTCCGAGGAACGGCTGCAGGGCCTTGGGCACCGTGACCGAGCCGTCTGACTGCTGGTGGTTCTCCAGGATCGCCACCAGCCACCGGGTGGTGGCGAGCGTGCCGTTGAGGGTGGCGGCCACCTGGGGGCGGCCGGCGGCGTCGCGGTAGCGCACGCCGAGTCGCCGCGCCTGGAAGGTGGTGCAGTTGGAGGTCGAGGTCACCTCGCGGTAGCGACCCTGTGAGGGCACCCAGGCCTCGCAGTCGTACTTGCGCGCGGCCGAACTGCCCAGGTCGCCGGCGGCCACGTCGATGACCCGGTAGGGTACGTCGACCTTGGCCAGCATCTCCTCCTGCCAGGCCAGCAGGCGCAGGTGCTCCTGGCCGGCCTCATCCGGCCGGCAGTAGGAGAACATCTCCACCTTGTCGAACTGGTGCACCCGGATGATGCCGCGAACGTCCTTGCCGTGCGAACCGGCCTCCCGACGAAAACACGACGACCAGCCGACGTAGCGGGCCGGCGCACCGGCCGGCAGATCCAGGATCTCGTTGCCGTGGTACGCCGCGAGCGCCACCTCCGAGGTGCCCACGAGGTACAGGTCATCGGCCTCGAGGCGATAGATCTCGTTCGCGTGCGCGCCCAGGAAACCGGTGCCCTCCATCGCCTCCGGCTTGACCAGCGCCGGGGTGATCATCGGGGTGAAGCCGTGGTCCACCGCCTGCGCGATGGCGAGCTGAAGCAGGCCCAGCTGCAGCAGCGCGCCGGCACCGGTGAGGAAGTAGAACCGGCTGCCGGAGACCTTCGCGCCCCGCTCGGTGTCGATGAGGGCGAGCCGCTCGCCGATCACCAGGTGGTCGAGCGGGTCGGCCAGCTCGGGGCGGGCGCCGACCTCGCGCAGCACGACGTAGTCCTCCTCGCCGCCCGCGGGTCCCCCCTCGACGACGTTCGACACCGCCAGATGCGCCCGGCGTTGGGCGGCGTCGGCCTCGGTCGCGGCCGCCTCGGCCGCCTTCACCCGGGTGGCGAGTTCCTTGGTCCGCCCGAGCAGGTCGGCTCGCTCGTTCCCCGGCACGGTACGGACCTGCTGGGAGAGCTGCTTCTGCTCGGCCCGCAGGGTCTCGTACGCCTGGCGGGCCACCCGGCGCTCCTCATCGGCGTGCAGCAACTCGTCCACGAGCGACTCCGGCTCGCCGCGCGCACGCTGGCTCTCGCGGACCGCCTCCGGATCGTCCCGGAGCAGGCGCAGGTCAATCACGGACTCCGAGCCTACCCGGACCGTGGCGCCCGACTCACCCGGATATCGACGCGGTCGCCGCCGTCAGCGCGGCCACCCGTCGCCGGCGCCCCGACGCCCGTCGATCGGCTCGGCGGCGGAGACGGTGAGACCGCGCCCCGTCTCCAGACCCGGAACCGGGCCGGTCACATACCCGTCGGGAGTCACCGACGGCGCCTGCCCGGGCTCCTCCTCGAGCGGCACCGCGAGGGCCCGGGAACCCAGGTGTCGGCGAGCCGGCGTCGCCAGCCAGATCGACACCACGCTGAGGGCCACCGCGGCGAAGCCCAGGAACAGGCCCGGCTGGAACGAGGTGGTGATGCGGTCGTGGTACTCGGTCGGCACCGCGCCGAGCGCCGACTGGTTCTCCAGTGCGTTGGGCACCCGCACGGTGAAACCGGCGACGATGCCGGCCAGGCCGACGCCACCGCCGAGGACCGCCATGCGGACCTTCACCGCCAGTTCGGGCCGGCTCAGGCACGCCCCGACGAGCAGCAGCAGGGCCAGGGTGCCACCGATGTAGATCAGGCTGAGCAGGTCGGCCGAACCGACCTGGTTGTCCATCGTGATGCTGCGTACGCTCCGATCGTCCTGGCCAACGCTCGGCGTGACGTCGATGACGGTCTTCTGCCAGACCGAGAGCATGGAGGCGACGAACGCCACCGCGGCGAGGCCGCCGGCGAAGAGCGCCGGTGAGCCCGGGGTCTCCCGCGTCGTGCCGACCAGGGCCCTGACCCAGCCACGACGTCCCGGCTCGTCCCACTCCAGGTAGTCAGCCATCCCGCCCTCCTCGCCACCGCCACCCTATGGTGCCAGTCAGCCCCACCTGGGGCGACCCGTCATCGTGGCCGCCGGCGCCAGCGCTGGTCGCGCCGGATCTGGCGGACCACATTGCGCCCCGGAATCCCGGTCACCCCACCGCCGCCGTGGGTGGCGCTGCCGGCCTGATACAGACCGCGGATCGGGGTACGCAGGTCGGCGTAGCCGGCCGCCGGGCGGCAGTGGAACATCTGCCCCGGGGTGAGCTCGCCATGGAAGATGTTGCCGCCGACGAGGCCGTACTCGGCCTGCATGGCGTGTGGCCCGATCACCTGCTGCCCGACGATCGAGTCCGTGAAGCCCGGGGCGAGCGTCTCCAACCGGTCGATGAGGCGCTGCACGTATGCGGCGAGCGCCGCCTCGTCGGGCTGATCGGCGTAGGTGTGCGGCACCCACTGCGTGAACGCGCTAAGCACGTGATGCCCGGCCGGCGCCAGGGTGGGGTCCAGCGCGCTGGGGATGCAGATGTCGGCGAAGGGCAGCGTCGCTGGCGCACCGCGCTCGGCCTCGCCGAACGCGGTCTCCAGATCGTCGAGCGACTCGGCGAGCACGATCGTGCCCCCGTAGACATCCGGGTCGAAGGCCGGGTGCGCGATGAACCGCGGCAACCGGTCCAGGGCAAAGTTGACCTTCACCACGCCCGATCGGGACCGCCAACGCTCGATGTCGGCCACGAACTCGGCCGGCAGGTGCTCGCGCCCGACCAGTTGCAGGAAGGAGATGGCCGGATGGGCCGTGGTGACCACGGTGGTCGCCGGTATCACGGTGCCGTTGGCCAGTGTAACCCCGGTCGTGCGTCCATCGTGGACGTCGATTCGGGCGACCGGGGCGCCGGTGCGGATCTCGGCGCCGAACGCCTGCGCGGCCATCGCCATGGCGTGGGTCACCGCCCCCATGCCGCCGCGCGGGAAGCCCCAGACGGCACGCCGCCCACCGGTCTCGCCGATGTGGTGGTGCAGGGTCACGTAGGCGCTGCCGGGGCTGCGCGGACCCGCCCAGGTGCCGATCACCCCGGAGACGCTGAGCACGCCACGCACGGCATCCGAGGTGAACCGCTCCTCGACCAGGTCGGCCACGCTCGTGGTGAAGAGCTGGGTCAGGTCGTAGGCGGCCCGCACGTCGACCCGTCGGGCCGTGGCGAGCAGCGAGGCCTGGGCCAGAAGATCCGCCGGGCGGCGCGAGCCCAGCCGGGGCGGGATGGTGGCGAGCAGGGGACCGACGAGGCGGCCCAACCCGGCGAGCCAGGCGTCGAACCGCTCGTAGGCGTCCACGTCGGCCGGTGCGAACGCGGCGATCTCGG
This sequence comes from uncultured Actinomycetota bacterium, assembly GCA_963753485.1. Classification (GTDB taxonomy): domain Bacteria; phylum Actinomycetota; class Actinomycetes; order Mycobacteriales; family Micromonosporaceae; genus CAWDLX01. The sequence goes on from CAVWCL010000008.1 coordinate 234,445, forward strand.
CCCGCCGGCGGGCCGGGTCGTCGGCGAGGTAGAGAGCCCGGCCGTCCCGGCGGGGCGCGAAGTACGGGCCCTGCGGGTACACGTGGTAGCCGAACTCGGCCAGGCGCAGCTCGCGCACCATCGCCGGCGGCAGCAGGCTCACCACGTAGGACAGCGCGGTGACCGTGTACCCGGGCCCGAACGGGTGCTCCGAGATCGCCGCCCCGCCGACCACCTCCCGCCGTTCCGCCACCAGCACCCGCCGGCCGGCGCGGCCGAGGTAGGCCGCGGCGACCAGGCCGTTGTGCCCCCCGCCCACCACGACGGCGTCGTACTTCGCAGCCACCCGGCCATCCTGCCCGACCCGCGCCACGCCCGGCCGGGCGGTGATGATGCCGCCTCCGCGGAGGAAAACACGTCGGCGGGCACGTCGCTGCCGGCCGCGAGTGCACTAGCGTCACGGCTATGGCTATCCGTACCGCCTCCGCCCGCTGGGAGGGCACGCTCTCCGCGGGTAACGGCGTCATGCGCACCGGCAGCGGCGGGCTCGAGGCGCCGTTCTCGTTCGGTTCCCGCTTCGCCGACGGCGACGGCTCCAACCCGGAGGAGCTGATCGGAGCCGCGCATGCCGGCTGCTTCTCGATGGCCCTGTCCAAGGGTCTGGAGGATGCCGGGTTCCCGCCGGCTACGGTCGAGACCACCGCCGGGGTCCACCTCGACGTCGTCGACGGCAAGCAGACGGTCACCACGATCGACCTCAACACCCGGGCCGACGTGCCGGGCATCGATGCCGCCACCTTCGCCAAGGTCGCCGAGGCGACCAAGGAGAACTGCCCGATCTCCCGCCTGCTCTCGCCGGGCGCCCGGATCACGCTCACCGCGTCCCTCGCCTGACCGACATGGTGACGCGGCACCCACAATGGTGGGATGCCGGTGCAGATGAGCCGTACCCGGTTCGAGGAGCTGGTCGGCGACGCCCTCGACGAGGTCCCCGAGGAGTTGCTCGCCCTGATGGACAACGTGGTCATCCTGGTCGAGGACGAGCCCGCGGGTGAGGATCCCGAGCTGCTCGGGCTCTACGAGGGGCAGGCGCTGACCGACCGGGGCTGGGACTACGGGGGCGTGCTGCCCGACCGGATAACCATCTTCCGGAACCCGACACTGCGCATGTGCGACACCGACGACGAGGTGATCGAGGAGATCGCGACCACGGTCGTGCATGAGATCGCCCACCACTTCGGCATCGACGACGACCGCCTGCACCACCTGGGCTGGGACTGACCCCGGCCGGGCGCCGGGCGCCACCGGGCGCCACCGGGCGCCACCGGGCGCCGACGGGCTCGTCAGGCCGGCTCGCCGGTGCGGATCCGCGCGAGCCAGGCCGCGGCGTCGGCGAACTCGCGATCGGAGGTGCCGGGCGGTGCGGTCGGTTCGGCGGTCGCATCCGCCCGCAGCGCCGCCGCGCGTGGGTAGGAGCCGAGGAACCGGACATCGGCGCAGACCCGGCGCAACCCCTGCAGCGCCTCACCCATCCGCGCCTGGGCGACGTGGCCCTGGCAGTCCAGGAAGAACGCGTACCGGCCCAGCGTCGCGCCGGTGGGGCGGGACTCGATCCGGGTCAGGTTCACCCCCCGGACCGCGAGCTCGGTGAGCACCGCCAGTAGCGCACCGACCCGGTCGTGGGAGATGTAGACGACCAGCGAGGTGAGGTCGTCGCCGGTCGGTGGCGGCGGCGGGCCCGGTCGGGAGACCACCGCGAACCGGGTCACCGCATCCGAATGGTCGGCGATCTCCTTCGCCAGCACCGTCAGCCGGTGCCGGTCGGCGCCGATCGGTGCGCAGATGGCCGCGTCGTACGCGCCGGCCGCGGCGCCCTCGGCGGCGGCCCCGTTGGAGAGCACCTCGACGACGGCGGCCGCCGGCAGGTTCGCCCGCAGCCAGACCCGGCACTGGGCGGCGGCCTGCGGGTGGGCGGCGACCGCGGCCACCGAATCCAGGCTGATCGGGGCCCGGCCGGCGAGCACGAAGGCGACCGGCAGCACCACCTCTCGGGTGATCATCAGGCCGTCATCAGAGGTCAACTCGTCGAGCGTGACGCCAATCTGCCCCGCGATCGAGTTCTCCAGCGGCACCACGGCGGCGTCGGCCGCGCCCGATCGCACCGCGTCCAAGGCCTCGGGCACACTGCGCGCCGGCGTGACCGGAGCCCGGCGCGCCGCTCGCAGCGACCGCACGGCCTGCTCGGCAAAGGTGCCCTCGGGTCCGAGGTAGACGAAACGGGTCGGTGGTACCCCTGGCATCGCCACAGCCTACGGGCCGGGATCCGGTCAGCGACGCAACGTCACCGGCCGACCGGGGCAAAGAAGGTCAACGAGCCCACGACCGCGGCGCGCTCGCGCAGCGGCGTGGAGACGGCGTCGACAGTGCTCGCGCTGTCCTCGCCGGCCACCCGGATGAGTCCGCGGGCCAACCCGCCGGTGGCGATCGCCAGCAGCGGCGGAATCTTGTCCACCTCCCAGCCGGGAAGTTCGCCCGAGACCGCGTTGAAGTCCAGCAGGCGCAGCACCCCGTCGACCAGGCGGCGGCCGGTGGCCGCGGCCAGGTCAACGCCGAGCAGGCTCGCGCACCCGGGCGACGCCGCGACGACGGCACCGGTGCCGTCGAGCAGTAGGCAGGGTTCGGTCGCGGCGGCGACCGCGGCCGCCCAGAGGTCCACGGATGCGCCGAAGCCGCGCGGCGGCGTCGACCGAGGGTCGGCCGCCTCCGAAATCGACAGTTCGACGTGGGCCACGGACCCTCCTTCCGTCTCCGGCGGCCGGCAAGCCCGCGCATTCCGCACGTCTGGGCCGCACGTCGACGCTAACGCGAAGATTCCTTCTTGTCAGCGGGGAGGCCGGCATCATCCCGCCTGAACCTTATGAGTCCAGGTATTGACCCACAGTTCCGGCCTCGACACGTTCGGCGAGAGTGACCAGCTTCTCGATCGTGGTCGGGCCGATGCGGGTGCCGTGCGCGCCCAGCGCCCGGGCGATGTCGCGGTAGGACGTGACAATGCAGCCATCCGGCGGGTGGCCGTAGTAGACGATCGGGCCGGTGCCCAGGAACGCGACCACCGGCACCACGGGGATCCGGCGCCTCGCGTGGCGGGAGATCTGCTGGGAGATCCGACTGGCGTCGCGGCGGGCCAGCGCCACGTAGGGCAGCCGGTGGCCGTCAACCTGAACCACATCACCGGCGAGTTGCACCCGCGAGCGACCGTGATCACAGACCGTGACCTGGAAGATCCCGCCCGGGCCGACCGCGAGGAAGTCGGGATCCTCCGGGTGGTAGTCGACAATGCGCCAGGTCGCGCCCAGCCCCGCGACCCGCTGCAGGACGCGCGAGCGCCCGTTGCGCACCCGGCGCTGAACCCGGGCCGCTCGCCACCGGCCGAACCAGCCGGAACGTGGCCGATCGAGCTGACCCAACACCGGGTGGGTGCCGGTCGGCCCGGTCGGCGGCGCTGGGGGCTCGGCGCGATTGCGGACGGTCACAGTGCTGTCTCCCCGGACTCATCGTCATCGTGACAACACGGTACGTGATCGGGCGAAGTGATCGATAGATGCGCGCAGATGAATGAAGCCGTGAATGCCGCCATTCACGCCGCGCCCGCGGGCGCAGGCGGCGTCAGCGCAGCGTCAGCTGGCGGCTGATGAGACCTTGTCGCGCCCGGCGCTGCTCACCGTCGAGCGGCTCGGCCGCGGCCAGAGCCGTCCGGTAGCGCTGCGCGAAGTCCTCCAATGGGTCGTTCCACCCGGTCGCCTCGGCCTCGACCGGCAGGTCCCAGACCGGGATGAGCAGGCCATGGGCCCGGAACATGCCGGCGAACCGGGTGCCCTCGCCGAGGGTCAACGCACCGGCCGTGGCGAGCCGGGCCAACGCGGCGAGCGCAGCGTCCTCCGGGTCGGTGAGCACCCAGCGGATGTGTGCCTTCTCCGGAAAGCGGCACCAGTAGGCCGACGGTGCCGAGTCCAGCCGCACGGTCGGGAAGACGGAGGCGTTCGCCCGTTCCAGGGAGGCGGTGACCGCCGGGTCGGTCGACGTCTCGTCCAGCCAGAAGTCGAAGCCCTCCCGAACCGTCACCGCCAGCCCGACATCGGTGAGCACGTCCGGCAGGCGCGGCCCCGGGCCCGGGAGCGCCGGCACCGCGACCGGGGTGCCCGGCTCGGTCTCCAGCGCCTGCAGCAGGGCGGCGGCGACATCGCGGCTGATGTCGCCGGACTGGGTGCTGCGCTGCAGGCCGAGGAAGACCCGGCCATCCGGCTTGGTCAACGCGGGCCACGCCAATGGCAGCACGGTGGCGAGCACGATCTCGCGGTCCGGATAGGTGCGCGCCAGATCGTCGCTCAGCCGTAGCGGGGCCGTCGCCGCCGGCACCAGCTCCCGCAGGGCAACCCAGTCGCCCTCGTCGGTCAGTCCCTGAAAGGGCCGGGGCACATAGACGTCGGCCACCCGGGCTCGGGTAGGCGCACCTGAACCCGGGCGGGACGGCTTGCGACGCTTGCTCATAGGTCCGACAGCCTAGGCCCCGGCCACCGGCACCGGGCGCGGCCCGTCGGCCCGGCGCAGCCGTACCTCGGCGACGGTCCCGCCACCGTCGCGCGGGCGCAGGGACACCCAGCCGTTCTGCCGCTCGACCAGCCGCCGGACCAGATAGAGGCCTAGCCCCACCCCGGCTCGTACGTCGCCGTCGTGGCGCCCGCGCCAGAAGCGCTCGAACGCGTTCTCGGCCTGGGTGGCGTCCAGGCCCCGGCCCCGGTCGCAGACCCGGATGAAGATGGTCTGGGCGTCGGCACCGGCCTGCAGCTCGACCACGGGCTCGAGCGGTGGGCCGGTGTAGCCCGGCGGTGCCGGTGGCACCGACCGGACGGCGTTGGTCACCAGCTCGGCCACGATCGAGGTGAGGATGGACGGATCGCCGCTGGCCGGGGGCAGGCTGCTGGGCAGCTCCAGGCGAAGGGTGCGGCGAAGGTCGGCCGGCAGCTCCCGGGCGGCCCGTTCCAGCGCCTCGACCGGGTCGAAGGAGACCGTGCGCACCAGCCAGCCGGTCGGGCCGTCACTGATCGAGGCGCCGAGCAGCCGGTCGACCAGCCGCGCGAGCTCGTCCGCGCGCAGCGTGATGACCCGGGCCGCCTCGCGCCGGTCGCGCTCGGCGAGCGACTCCCACCGGTCGGCGAGCATGCTGGCGTACCCCTTCACCACCGTGACCGGGGTACGCAGCTCGTGGCCCGCAACGGCGAGGAAGAGCGCGCGATCCTCCTCCTCGGCCGCCACCGAACGCGGCCGCGGCTCGGCGGGGCGCAGCGCCAGCCGGGCCGCCTGGGCCAGGAGTTGCACGACCTCCCGCACGCCGTCCCACTGCTCGACCCGGCGCTCGCCGAAGAACAGGTGCACCGCGGCGACGCTCTGATCACCGGTGCTCTCGGTGCCGGCGGCAACGCCGCCGGTGAAGCTGGCCACGCCGCGGCTGAGCAACGGCTCCGAGATCTCCGCGGGCAGCTGGTCGACGCGCAGCATGACCGGGCTGGCCGGCGGCAGAGCCGGGCGCAGCTCAGCGCCGATCGGCTGCCCGAGCGCCCACACCATCGAGCCGGTGGCCAACACCACCCGGCCGCCCTCCGGCCCGAACTCGGTGAACGTGGCCCCGCCGGCCAACGTCGCCTCCCGGGCCGCGACGAGCAGGACCTGGATCGCGGCGAGGCCGGTGGACCCCTCCGCCAGCAGCTCCGACAGTGCGGTCAGGCCCCGGAGCAGCCGACGGTAGTCGATGGCCATGCCGCCGAGTCTAGGTCCCGGGTCGGTCAGGACCGGCTAGCGGCCGAGCCGCGACAGAACCTTCGCGGGGTGGTCGGTGATGATGCCGTTGACGCCGAGGCGGAGCACCAGCTCGATGTCGTCGGGCTTGTTCACCGTCCAGACGTAGACGTGGCGACCCCGGGCGTGCGCCCGGCCGACCAGTTCGGGATGCGCCCGTACCGCATCCACCTCGGGCCCCAGGATCGGGGCGCCGAACGGAGTGCGACCATCGCGGACGCCGGGCGGCCCGACCTCGAACAGGAACACCGTGGCCAGCTTGGGAGCCAGTGACCGCACGCGCCGGATGGCGAACGGCGAGAACGACATCACGGTCACCTGGACCGGCGCCTGCGGATCCCCGTCGGCCAGGTCATGGCGGCGCAACAGCTCGACCAGCCGCTCCTCAACGTAGCCACCGAAGCGCGTCGGATGCTTGGTCTCGATCAGCATCCGCAGCGGCCGGCCGGCGGCGAGCGCGGTCGCCACCAACCGGTCGAGGGTCAGTACGCCGACCCGTTGGCGGGGCACCGACGTTTGCCAGGAGGCGAAGTCGAGCTGCTCCAACTCGCCGAGGGTCGCGGCGCTGACCCGGCCGCGCCCGTTGCTCGTACGGTTGAGGCGCCGGTCGTGGATGCAGATGAGGTGCCCGTCCCGGGTGAGCCGGACATCGCACTCGAGCCCGTCCGCCCCCAGCTCGATCGCCCTCAGGTACGCCAGTGCGGTGTGCTCGGGTAGGTCGGCCGAGGCTCCGCGGTGCGCGAAGACCAGCGGATGCGTGGTCATAGGACCCGCGCGGGGGTGCCGCTCTCGCTGACCATCGGGCGCCCGGCGGCCTGCCAGGCGACCATCCCACCGGCCAGGTTCTGGGCCCGCCGCCAGCCGTGAGCCTGCAGGTACGCGACCACCTGGGCCGAGCGCGCACCCACCCGGCAGATGACCACCAGATCGACGTCCTGCGGCAGCTCGGCCAGCCGGCCCGGGATCTCCATCATGGGCAGGTGCCGGGCCGCCGGCGCGTGCCCGGCCGCCCATTCGTCCGCCTCCCGGACGTCGAGCAGCACCGCGGAGTCGGCGACCTCACTGGGAATGATCTCCGGCAGCTCCCGGCGGGCGATCACCCACTTTGTATAGCACCCTCGTGCTCAGATCCGGTTCAGCCACTGCGGATGTTGATCGGTCCAGGCGCCCATGCCGTCGGCGCGCAGCGCGGCGTAGAGCTGATCGGCATCGGAAGACGGAACCACGTACGCCGAGTCGCCGATCATCTGCCCGTATGACGGAACCCGTACCCCGGTGAGCCCGGCCGGATGCAGGCCGCGCAGCGCCAGCATCAGGTTGGGCAGGGCGACACCGCCGGTGTCGACGGTGAGGGCGCCGGCCACCGCGCGCAGGAACTCGTCCACCTTCACCGGGTTGCTCAGCACGCCGGTCTCGTCGGCCCGCTCGAAGAGCGCCTTGAGGAACTGCTGTTGGTGGCGCTGGCGGGTGAAGTCACCGTCGGCGAACTGGCGCTGGCGCAGGTAGTCGAGCACGTCGGCGGAGTTCATCACCCGACAGCCGACCGGATAGACCTTATGGGTGTGTATGGAGACGGTGCGCACGTCGACGCAGATCCGCACCCCGCCGAGCAGGTCGACGGCGTGCTTGAGGCCCTCGAACTCGACGGTGACCGCGCCGTCGAAGCGCACCCCGGTGAGGTTGGTCAACGTCTGCGACAGCACCCGGACACCGGTCGCGCCGCCGTGCCCGACGTCGAAGGCTGAATTGACCTTCGCGGTCTGGCCGGGCACCCCCAGCGCCGGATCGGCCGGGATCGCCACCCGCAGGTCGCGCGGAATGGAGACGAGGTACGCGTGGTCCAGCCCGCGCGACAGGTGGGCGACGATGATGGTGTCCGAGCGCTCACCGGCGGTCGGGCTCCAGGTGCGGTAGTCCGAGCCGACGAGGAGGAAGTTCAGCGGCCCGGCGACCGGGCCGGCCTGACCGCCGGCGCGGGCGTCCCGGGCGAGCAGGTCGGCGCGGCCGACGGCGGTGTCGTAGCGGTGCAGCAGCAGCGCTCCGCCGGCGGCGAGCAGCCCCAGCAGCACCGCGAACGCCGCCACCAGCCCGACCGTGATCCGGACGGCCCGCCGCCGACGGCGATGCGGGCCCCGGGTGCCGGGCGCCACCCGGTCCGCGGGTGCCGGCTGTGCGGGCATGAGGCCGACTGTAGGCGCGGCTCGCGTACCCTGGTGCGGGAATCGGCGCAGCCGCCCGGCCGGACGCACGTGCGGGCGATAATGGCTCGCCCGCTACTTCTCGGTGATGACCCAGCCCGGGTGGGTGCCGAGGAAGTCAAGCACGGTGTCGTCGTGGATCGCCTTGAGCAACTGCATGCTGTCCGGCGTGAACGTCTCGGTCGACTCGGAACCCAGCTTCGGGCCAGGCGTGGGGAGACCCTTGTTGGTCCTGATCATGACGATCTTCTTAGCGGTGATGTTACGCAACGTGAACATCCAGTCGATGACGTCGACCTTGCCGAGGTCCAGCGTGAGCAGTTGACCGGCGGCCTTCTGCAGTGCGCCGATCTTGCTCGGATCAGTGATCATTCCGGTGCTGGTCATCTTCTTGAAGATCGCCATCAGCAGCTGCTGCTGGTGGCGCTGGCGAACATAGTCGCCCTGGTCGAAGTGGCGTTGGCGGGCGTAGTCCAGCGCGGAGACGTAGTCCAGGTGCTGGCACCCGACCTTGTAGATCTTGCGCTGGTTGTAGGGCACCTCGAGGGTGTGGTAGACGCCCTTGTTGTCGTAGTGGATCGAGCGGGTTTCGATGTCCACGCACAGGTCGACGCCGCCCAGGGCCTTCAACACGTCCTTGAACCCGTAGAAGTTGATGATCGCGGCGCCGTTGAAGGTCAGCCCGCCGGGGATCAGATCGTTGATCGTCAACATCGTCAGGGCCGCGCCCTGCTCCCGGCCCTGGGTGCTGTTGTCCACCTTCCCCTGGGGCGTCCGTGCGCCGTACGCGAAGGCCGCGTTGATCTTCGTCAAGAAACCGCGGAAGTTGGTCGGCGCAAAGTCCGGCACGTGGACCGCGGCGTCGCGCGGGAGGGAGATGAGGTAGGCCGCGTCGTGGGTGGCCGGGATGTGCACGATGATGATGGTGTCCGCGCGGATCAGGTCTGCGCTGTTCGCCGAGCGCTCGTCCATCCCCAGCAGCAACATGTTGATCGGACCGTCGATGTTCTTGCCCTGCAGGCCCGGGGGGATCAGGTTCGCCTGCGGGATGTCGCCGGTGGCCCACGCGGCGAGCAGCTTCGGCACCGCGACACCGAGGCCGCTGGCGACCATGACGATCGCGCCGAGGATGAGGCACACCTTCGCCCACACCGGGTCGCGACGTCGCGGGCGCAGCGGCGGGCGATCGGCGTCCGGCCGCCGGCGCGGTCGCGCCTGCGGATCGGCGTAGATCGTCATCGCGGCTCCTCGACGGGGGTTGTGCGGCAGCTGGTACGGTTGCCCGCTGCCCAGGCGGCCAGGCGAGGACGCCGGCCCGCAACGGCGCGCGACACCCCCGCACTCGGCGGTGAACCGTGGTCAGAGTACCTGGTCAACCCGAGCATTGGCGTCCCCGAAAAGGTCGCGAGATATGGACAGTCTGTTTCGGACTGGTCACCGCGGCGGTCATCTGGCCCTACTTGGGCGCGTTGCCCGGTTTGGCGAGCCACGTCGCCACGGTGTCCTTGTCGATCGCGTCGAACAGCGCGAGGGCCTTCGTCCGGTTACTCAACACCACGCTCTGGCCATCGATGGTGCCGGTGCCGTCGTTCGGCGAGGTGATGAACGTCAGATCCTTGCTGCGCAGGCTGTGGAACTGCCAGCCGACGTCGATGAGCGAGAAGTCCTTGTCCACGGTGACCGCGTCGGAGACCGAGGAGACGAACTCGGTCAACTTGGGCAGGCTGGTCGCGGTGCCCAGGCTCGCCGCCTTGTCCACAATCGCCTTGAGGAACTCCTGCTGATGGCGCATCCGGGCGAAATCACCGTCCGGGAACTGCTTGCGCTGGCGCACATAGTCGAGGGCCTCGGCGCCGGTGAAGTGGTTCAGCCCTTTGTTGAACGTCCGATGTGGTGGGTGGATCGACGTGATGGTGCGCTCGACATTCATATCGACCCCGCCGAGGGCGTCGGTCACCTTCACGAAGCCGGCGAAATCGATCAGGGCCAGGTGGTCGATGCGGACGCCGCTGTACTCCTCGACCGTCTGCACCATCAGCGGCACGCCGCCCCAGGCCGTGGCTGCGTTGATCTTGGCCATCGTGTTCCCGTACTGGCTGGTGCGGCTCCGGGGAACGTGCACCCACAGATCGCGGGGGAACGAGACCAGGTACGCCTTGTCGTGGCTCGCCGGGATGTGTACCAGCACGATCGTGTCGGTCCGCCAGTTCCCGCCCACGTTCGGCGGCTGGTCCGGATCCCGGGAGTCCGAACCGAGCAGCAGGATGTTGAGCGTGCCATTGACCGTCTTCACCGGCCGGTTCCCCGGCACCATGCTGTCGATGGAATCGGTCCGCTTCAGGCCGTCGTCGACCTTCTTCAGGTAGAGGTAACCGGCGAGGGTGATCCCACCCGCGATCAGCGCGAGGGCGAGTACCGCGACCAGAGCTATCCGGCCCCACCGGGGCCGGACCTTGCGGCCACGGTAGACCGGCGGCGGCGGCGGGGGCGGGGCCGGCGGCACGCTGCTGGACGCCACCGCGACCGGGCGGCTGACCGCCGGCACCGGGGCACTGACCCGGGCCCGGCCGGTCCACCTCTCCGCCGGCTGCTCGTCGCCCTCCCCGAAGGGCGGTGTCGTCGTCGACATGCGTCCAAGCGTACGGACTGAAGCTGAATGTCACTCCCAGCCACGGCGGGAAAGGGTTGCGCGGCTGTGCTATAGACCCTCAACCACCAGCGGTGACCACGCCGAGACGCTCAGCGACATATGCGATCGTGCGCCGCAGCCCCTCCTCGGCACTGAACTTCGGTTCGTAGCCGAGCAGGTTGCGGGCGCGGGTAAGGTCCGGCCGGCGCATCTCCGGATCGTCCGGGGGACGTGGCAGGTAGACGATCTCCGAGGTGCTCCCGGTCAGGGCCACGATGAGCTGAGCCAGCTCGGTCATGCTGATCTCGTCCTCGGTGCCGCAGTTGACCGGCCCGATCTCGGTGGAGTCGAGCAGCGCCAGGATGCCGGTGACCATGTCGTCGACGTAGCAGATCGACCTGGTCTGGTCACCGGTGCCGAATATGGTCAGCGGCTGCCCGCGCAGGGCCTGCCGGATGAAGGTGGGGATGGCCCGCCCGTCGGTCATCGCCATCCGCGGCCCGTACGTATTGAAGATCCGAACAATCGCCACGTCGGCGCCGCGGTCGCGGTGGTAGGCCATGGTGGCCGCCTCCGCGAACCGTTTCGACTCGTCGTAGACCGCCCGCTCCCCGATCGGGTTGACGTTGCCCCAGTAGGTTTCGCTCTGCGGGTGGACCAGCGGATCGCCGTACGCCTCCGAGGTTGACGCGAGCAAAAACCGGGCACCGTCGGCCACCGCCCATTCGAGCAGCTGCAGGGTGCCGGCCGAGTTGACCCGCATGATCTCGATCGGCAGCTTGCGGAAATCGGTCGGGCTGGCGGGCGACGCGAGGTGCAGGATGGCGTCGAACGGCTCGGCGAGCGTGCCGGCGCGGGGCAGCGGGCTGGACAGGTCCGCCTCGACCAGGCAGAAGCTGGGATGGGTGGCCAGGTGTGCCACGTTGTCGCGCCCGCCGGTCACGAAGTTGTCCAGCGCCACCACCGTGGCGCCCCGCGCGACCAGCCGATCCACCACATGCGACGGCACGAACCCGGCCCCGCCGGCGACCAGCACCCGGCTTCCCTCGCCGAAGCGCGCCACCACCGCCATACTCTCAACCTATCCGCTCGGGGGCCGAGGATGGCCCGGCTGCGTACCGGCCACGGTAATGGACGAGGGGCGCTTCCAACTCCCCCAGCTCGACCGTCTCCAGGGTCGCGGTGACCAGAACGGCCCAGCCGAACTCGCCGAGATCGTCCACCCGGCCGCCGGCCCAGGTGCCGGCGCCGGCGAGGACCGGGCCATATTCGGTCGCGGTCCAGGAGGCGGCCGCGAACGGGCCGCCGGGTGCCGGCAGCAGACCGGCGAAGATGTCGGCAAGCAGACGGTCGGATGTCCGCAGCGGGCAGACGACGAAGCGCCGGGTCTCCCGGAGCGCCTCGCAGAGCGCCGACTCGGCGTCGAGCAGCCCCAGCAGGCGCCCGGGTTCACCCTCAGCCACGAGTGTCGACGAGACCGTGAGACCCGCTGGCCGCCCCTCGGCCGTGACTGCCGTCCACAGCGTCACCGCCGCCGGCAGCCGGCCGCGCAGGCGGCGCACCGCCGATCGGGCCGCGTCCGGGGTTGCGAACGGGTCGCCGGAGTGGATGCTCACCCCGTCACGGTACGGGTCGGCGGCGCGGCCAGAACTCCAGGCCGAGCAGCACCGCCGGCAGCGCCGCGCCGCCCACGAGGGTGGCCAGGCTGGCTCCGTAATCGAGCAGGCTCAGCACCCCGCGATGGGTTGCGTGAAAGGCGAGATGCAGCCCGTTGAAGACCAGCACACCGGCGAGCACGACCCGGCGCACGCGCGGGTCGTCCAGAAACACCGCGAGCGCCAGCAGCACCGCCAGGGTCAGGAAGGTCGCCCCGAGATCGGCGATCAGGTGCTCGTTGTAGGGCGGGTAGGCCGCGGTCCAGCGGTGGCCGAACCCGGGGAACGCGTCGTAGAACCCACGCGGCGCGGCGAGGGCCCACACGCCCCACCACAGGTTCAGCCCGGCCAGCAGAGCCAGCCCGACCCGGCGTAGCACCACCACCCGGCCACGCTAGCCGGCCGGATGCCGGGCGGCCGCCTGCAATGCGGCCCGGGCGGCCGCGTAGTCGCGCAGGACCGTCCGTACCGGCTCGACCCGGTCGCGGGCGACGTCGGTGGCGGCCGCGCGCAGCTGGCGCTGCACCTTTGCCTGCCACCGGCGGGCCCGGCGCCGGGCAAGCGGGCGCCCCACCAACACCACGAGCAACGCGAGCACCGAGCCGGCACCGAGCAGGACCACCGCCACCGGCACCGAGCTGACACCGGACGGCAGGCCATCGGGCAGCCGGACAGCCGCGAGCGGGACCGTGGGCAGCGGGACCGCAGGACGCCAGCGGTGCAGTCCCAGCCAGGCGGCACCGGTGATGCCCGCGGCGAGCGCGAGCCAGAACAGGGTCCGGGCGGCGATCCACCCGCTGGCGCGCGGTGGGCGCGGTCGGGCCCGGTGCAGCGCCTCGCCCAACGCGGCCGGGACCTGCGCCACGCCGGCCATCGCCGCCGCGGCGGCCCGGTCGGGCCAGGGCGGCGGCAGTCCGGCCGCGCACCGGGCGGCCAGGCGGCGTAACGCGGTCCCGACCGCCACCGGGTCGGCCGGCGGGACCGCTGGGGGCGCATCGCTGCCCGCGCCGGCCCGCCAGCCGGGCAGCGCCGCCCGGCGCGCGTAGGCCCGGCCCGCCGCCGCGGCCAGGGCCGGTCCGCCGGTGGCCGACTCGAACTCGTCGACGAGGGTGGCGATCTCCTTATCGGCCATCCCGTCCGCGGTCACCAGATCCGGACGGACGAGCGGGATCAGGGCGTCGACCGCTTGGTCGAGTTCTGCCTCGAGGCGCAACCGGGCCGCCTGGCCCGAGGCAACCGTCTTCTCCAGCACCGAGCGCAGCTCGTCCACACCGGCGCCGGTACCGGCGGAGGTTGCGATCACCGGCACGGCCGGCAGCCCGTCCTGCTCGAGCAGGCGTACCAGGTCGGCCAGGCACCGGTCGGCGTCGGTGGCATTGAGCCGGTCGATCTGGTTGAACGCGACCACCGTCGGGGTCGCCAGCCGGCTCAGGTACTCGTGATGCACCGACTGGTCGGCGTACTTCTGCGGATCCAGCACCCAGATCACCAGGTCCACCACCGCGAGCAGTCGATCGGCCTCCAGGCGGTGGCCGGCGGCCACCGAGTCCATGTCCGGCAGGTCCAGCAGCACCAGCCCGTGCAACGGCGCTTCGTCCGGGCCGTCCAATGCGCTCTCCCGGGCGAACCGTTGTCCGATGCCGAGCCAGTCGAGCAGGTCATCGGCGTCGTCCGGACCCCAGACACAGGCGTGCGGCTGCGTGGTCACCGGGCGCAGCTCGCCGGTGGCCGAGAGCTCCATCCGGGCCAGCGCGTTGAACAAGCTCGACTTGCCGCCGCCGGTCGCGCCGGCCAGTGCGACCACGGTGTGCTCACCGCACCGGCGCAGCCGGGCGATCGCCCGATCGCTCAGCTCACCGGCGGCCGCCACCGCGCCGCTGCTGGCCGCGCCACCCCCGCCATCGCCGGCGACGGTGGCCGGGCCGACGTGCTCCCAGACCGCCGCCACGAAGGCGCTCAGAGCGTCGAACCGGTCGGCCAATGCGTCCACTCGGGCCCCGGCGCGCCGGTCGGCGGTCATGATGCCGCCTCCGCGGTAGGAAGCACGTCGGCGGTCATAATGCCGCCTCCGCGGTAGGAAGCACGTCGGCGGTCATGCGGCCGCTTCGAGGCTGGCGGCGTGGCGGGCGGCGCGCACCCGGTCGGCCGCGGCACGCAGCCGGCCACCCAGTCCCGGATCCGGCCGGACCCGCCGCAGTGCCACCAGGTGCCGGTCGACCTCGGCGGCGAAGAGCTCGCCCACCCTGACCAGGAACTCCGCCCGGGCCCGGTCACCGAGCGTGCGTCCGGCGCGCTCGGCCAGCACGTCGCGCAACGCCTGGGCGGCCGGGCCCGCCGCGGTGACCGACTCCACCGGCGGCGCGACCGCCGCGATCATGGCGAGGAGCACCACGGCCGCGGTCTTCGCCGATCTGCCCCGGGCGCGGACCCGGGGCGCCGCCAACCGGGCCATCGCCTGTACCCAGCCCTGCCAGGAGCGCGCCAGGTCGTGCGCCGCCTCGGCGAAGCCTGGCGATCCCTGGCCCAGCTCCGGTTCGGCGGCGAGCAACTCGCGTCCTGGCGGCTCGGCGCGCCAGCCGTCCTGGGCGCCTTGGGCGGCCAGCCCGCCCGCCTCGACGACCAGGCCGGCCGCGGCCGTCACGATGGCGGCCCGCAGGCGCTCGCCGGGGCGCGCCGAGTCGCCGCCCGCCGATCGGGCGTCGCCGCCCCGGCCCCGGTCGGTCATCCGCAGAGCCTGGCGCAGGTCGCCCGAGTCGAGCAGCTCCAGCCAGCGGGCGTAGACGTCACCGCGCAGCACCGCACCGGCCCGTACTTCAGCCTCCACATCGGACATCGCCCCGGCGTAAGCCCGGCGCACGGTTGCGGCGAGGGTCGAGATCGCCTCGACCTGGTCGTCGGCGGCCACCGCCAGCTCGGCCACCCGGGGCAGGGCGGCGTCCACCGTGCCGAGCAACGTGCGGAGCGCGACCTCGCGAACGGGTCCGGCCGGGCGCGCGACGTCGGTGAGCCAGCGGCGTACCGGCTCGACCACACCCTCGGGGAGCAGCCCGTATCCATCCAGAGTGGACTCGTTCACCACGAACAGCGGTGCCCGCCCCAGACCCTGGGCGGTGAGCATGCCACCATAGTCGGCGGCGATCTGCTCGCCGGCGTCCGGCGGCACCCGGTCCAGAACCGTCGCCACCGCGATGCCCCGCTCGCGGGCCTCCCGCAGCAACCGCCACGGCACCGCATCCGCGTACCGGGCCGCCGTGGTCACGAAGAGCCAGAGGTCGGCGGCGGCCAGCAGCTCACGAGAGAGGTCCCGGTTCGCCGCCACCACCGAGTCGATGTCCGGTGCGTCGAGCAGGGCCAGGCCGGGGTCCAGGCCGGGCGCGTTGACGACCTGCAGATCATGCTCGCCCGGGCGGAACGAGCGACCGAGCGAGGGCAGCAACGTCCGCTCGCCGAACCACTCCAGGTCGGCCGGGTGGCAGGCGAGCAGCGGAACCCGGGTGGTCGGGCGCAACACCCCGGCCGGGCTGATCGGCGACCGGATCAGGCTGTTGACCAGCGTCGACTTGCCCGCGCCGGTGGCCCCGCCGACCACCGCGAGCAGCGGGGCGTCGGCCCGCAGGCAGCGTGGTAGCAGGTAGTCGTCGAGCTGGGCCAGCAGGCCGGCGGCGGCGCCGGTGGCGCGCGCGGCGCTCGGCAGGGCCAGCGGGTAGGCGGCCGAGGCCACCGCGTCGCGCACCTCATGCAATGCGCCGGCGAGCTCGTCTCCGGCGCTCGCCCACGGCCGGCCGCCCATGCCCTAAGACTGCACGATGCCGGCATAAGCCGCAAAGCAACCGCGCCATTGGCGCGCCGTCCGCGCCGCTGGCCGTCGATGCCGCCGGCTACCCGCAGGCGGTGACCAGCTTGCTGTTGAGCTCCGTGAACGTCGCCTGGACCTGCTCGGTGGTGGTGGTGTCGGCCTCGCTGGCGATCTGACCGAGGAACGTCTGCCACTCGCCGATGGCCGCCTTCACCTCCGGCTTGATCGGCTTCGCCGCGAGCTCGTTGTACTTGGCCGTCCAGTCAGAGAGGATCTTCTCCAGATCGGCCTGGTACTGGGCCACGTTGGCGGTGTTCCCGGCCGCGATCTCGGCGGTGGCCTGGTTCACTTTGGCCAGGGCGGCTGCGCTGTTCTGCTGCTCGGTCGCGATCGCCTGGGTGCACACGTCGGCCGTCTGGTCCGCGCTGGCGGACGACGCGTCGTCCGGGGGGGCCGTCGCGCACGCGGCCGCGCCACCCAGGGCGAGGGCCGCCAGGGCGGCCGCCGTCAGAAGCTTGCGCATGGGGTGGGTACTCCTTGCCATCGGTGCCGGCCGGGGTGGCGGCACATCGAAGCCCAGACTGTAGCCGAGCGGGGCAACCGGTGCCGGCCGGTCAGGCGAGCGCCGGCCGGAGCTCGGCGACGCAGCATTTCACGCTGCCGCCGCTCTTCTTCAGCTCACTCAGGTCGATGGGTACGGGCTGGTAGCCGACCTCGCTCAGCCGGCGCGCGAGCTGGGTCGCCTCCGCGCTGAGCAGCACGTGCCGGCCGTCGCTGACCAGGTTCAGGCCGAACGCAGCGGCATCCAGCTCGTCCGCGACCACGGCGTCCGGGAACATTTCGGCGAGCACCCGCTGGCTGGCCGGCGAAAACGCACCCGGGAAGTAGATCGGCGTTTGATCGTCGAGGGCCGCGAGCGCGACGTCGAGGTGGTAGAAGCGCGGATCGGTCAAGCGGAGCGAGATCACCGGCCGGCCCAGCGTCTCCTGCGCCTCCGCGTGGGCGGCGAGTTCGGTCCGGAACCCGTACCCGGCCAGCACCACCCCGCCATGAGCCCGTGGCAGGTAGGCGAAGTCGCCCTCACCCTCGTTGATCTGGCTGGGCGCCACGAACCGCCAGCCGGCCGCGTCGCCAGCGTAGAACGCCTGGTGGCGGGCGGCCTCGGCGGCCCGCTGTGGGTGGCGGAACCGGGCCCCGTAGACGACGCCGTCGACGCTGAACGCGCCGTTGGCGGCGAAGACCATGTCCGGCAGACCGGCGACCGGCTCGAGCAGGTGCACGGTGTGGCCGAGGTCGGCGAGCGTCTGGCGCAGGTGCTCCCACTGCTTGCCGGCCAGCTGGGTGTCGACCGGGGTCGACAGGTCCATCCACGGGTTGATCGCGTACTCGACCGTGTAGTACTGCGGCGGGCACATCAGGTAGGTGCGCGGGCGGGCGTCCACGAGCACCAACAATAGGTAGGCTGAAGGAGCGCAAACAGTCGCGTTCGTTGCGACCGAGGGGCGATCTGTTGCAGCTTGACGGGACCGATCAGCGAATCATTGCGGCACTGACCGCCGACGCGCGAGCCTCCTTCGCCGATATCGGGCACCTGGTCTCGCTCTCGGCGCCGGCGGTCAAGCGGCGGGTGGACCGGCTGCGCGCGGCGGGGGTGATCAAGGGATTCACGGCGGTCATCGACCCGGCGTCGATCGGTTGGACCACCGAGGCCTTCGTCGAGCTCTTCTGCACCGGGCGCACCACGCCGGCGCAGATCGCGGACGCGGTGCGCCGCCATCCGGAGGTGGTCGGCGCCTACACCGTCTCCGGCCAGGCCGATGCCCTGGTGCACCTGCGGGCGGCCGACATCCCGCATCTGGAGCAGGCCCTGGAACGGCTGCGCTCCGAGTCCTTCATCACCTCAACCCACAGCATGATCGTGCTGTCCCGGCTGGTCGCCGGCCATCTGGGCTGAGCCTGGGAACGCGGCCGGGCCGGCCGGCGTCCAAGCCGCATGACGCCATCGACGCCGACCCGGACGCTTCGCCTGGGTGCCAGCATGCTCGCGCTCTGCGCCGGACTCGGCACGCTCGCCGCGTGCACCCGCTCCGAGGCGACCGGCCCGACGACCGGTCCCTTCCGCCTGGTCGCCTTCGACACCTGCGACGACGCCCTGCAGGGGCTGCGGACGGCCGCCAAGGCGTCGGTCGGCCCGTACGGCTTCAGCGGCGGCGGGCTCGCGGTCAAGGGGGTGCCGGTGCCGCAGGCGGCGGCCCCGCTCCCGGCCGAGGACGCCGGTCGGGCGGCCACCTCGAACGAGGCCAACCCACCCGGGTACTCGGGCACGAACACCAACGAGGCCGGGGTGGACGAGCCCGACCTGGTGAAGACCGACGGCCGGCGCATCGTGGTGGTGCACAACGGCGTGCTGCGGGTCGTCGACGTGGCCAGCCGCACGGTCACCGGCTCAGTGGCGATCACCGATCCCCTGGTCCCCGACGACAGCGCCCGGTACGCCCCGGCCGACCTACTACTCGACGGCGACCACGCGCTCGTCCTGCTCTCCAGTGGATACCCGCTGCGCTACGGCGTCGCGGTGCCGGTCCCGGAGCAGGTCGCGCCGGCCCTGCCCCCGGACGCCGGATCGGGTAGCGGCGTTCCCGGCTCGGCCGGCGGCAGCCTTCCCGGCTCGGCCGGCAGCGGGGCGAACACTCCCGACGCGGTAGACCTGCCGACACGGGCGCCGGTGCCGGTCGACCCCACGCTCAGTCCGCTCCCTCAGCCGATCCTCGGTCCGCGGCTGGTCCTGGTCGACCTCGCCGGGTCCCCGCGGGTGCTCTCTCGCCTGAGTGTCGACGGCCGGCTCGTTGACGCCCGTCAGGTCGGCTCGACGGTCCGGGTAGTGATCACCTCGACCCCGCGGTTCAGCTTCCCCGACGTGCCCGGCGCCACCGAGGCGAAGCGGTTGCAGGTCAACCGGTCGATCATCGACCAGGCCGGGGTCGAGCAATGGGTGCCGCGGCTCGAGGTCCGCACCGGCGGCGCGACCGCCCACCCCACGATCGGGTGTGACGCGATCGCGCGCCCCGATGTCTACAGTGGAGCAAACCTGCTGACCGTGCTGAGCCTGGACATCGCCGGGGAGAACCTGGCCGACCCGGCGCCCCTGACCCTGGTGGCCGACGGCGACACGGTCTACAGCAACGGCCCGAGCCTGTATGTGGCCACCGACCAGCGGTGGCGGATCGCCGTGGCGCTGCCCAACGGCGGCGCGGTGCCGGTCGCGCAGGGCACGACCACCGTGTACAAGTTCGATACCTCCGGCAAGGGCCGGCCGCGCTACGTGGCCGGCGGTGCGGTCCCGGGTTACCTGATCAACCAGTACGCGATGTCGGAGCGGGGCGGCGACCTGCGGGTGGCCACCACCCGCGACAGTGTCCGCACCGGGGACGGCACCGCGACCACCTCGCAGTCGGGCATCTACGTGCTGCGCCCGGACGACGGCACGCTCACGCCGGTCGGGAAGGTCGAAGGGCTCGGCAAGGGCGAGCGGATCTACGCGGTGCGCTTCGTCGACTCGACCGCGTACGTGGTGACCTTCCGGCAGGTGGACCCGCTCTACACGGTCGACCTGTCCAACCCGGCGCGGCCGACCGTGCGCGGCGCGCTGAAGATCACCGGGTACTCGTCCTACCTGCACCCGATCGCCGGCAGCCGCCTCATCGGCATCGGGCAGGACGCCAGCGCCGAGGGCCGGATCGCCGGCACCCAGGTCTCGCTCTTCGACGTGTCCGACCTCGACCAGCCGACCCGGTTGGCCAGCTACCGGCTGCCCGGGTCCAACTCCTCGGCCGAGTTCGACCCGCACGCGTTCCTCTACTGGCCGCCCACCGGGCTGCTCGTCGTCCCGCTTCAGTCCTATGTGGAGAGACCTGTCGGGCCGACGGACACGATCTTCGGGCCGACGCAGGGTGCTCTCGTGCTGCGGGTGCAGGGCGACCACATCAACCGGATCGGCACGATCAGCCACCCGGCCGCGCCCAGCAGCTTCGGCTACTCCGCCCCGATCCAGCGGTCACTGATCATCGGCGACACGTTGTGGACGGTCTCCGACGGTGGCCTGATGGCGACCGACCCCGCCTCCCTCGACCAGCTCGCCTGGATCGCGCTTCGCTGAGCGATCAGAGCCTGCCTTTCGTTCGCGCTGCGGTGCTCGCACCCGCTCGCTCCTCGCGCTCACAGGTACATACCGGTGTGGCCCTCGTCGTCGTCGGGGGCCGCCCGGTCAGCCTCGACGAAGAAGCGCTTGCCACCGAACTCGCCATGCAGCCGGTCGTCGAGCTCGTCGGCCAGACCG
The DNA here is from genome assembly GCA_963753485.1 of uncultured Actinomycetota bacterium. Taxonomy (GTDB): domain Bacteria; phylum Actinomycetota; class Actinomycetes; order Mycobacteriales; family Micromonosporaceae; genus CAWDLX01. Next base: position 254,891 of record CAVWCL010000008.1, read on the forward strand.
GTCATCACCTGAACCGCGAGCATCAGGTGGCTGGCCTGGAAGTCCCGCCCGAGGACCGGCACCGAGGCCCAGACCGTCCCGCTGGCGCAGTAGAGCCGCCCGATCGGGATCCGGGAGGTCAACTCGGACAGCTTCGCGAAGAGCTTCTGGCTCACATCGACGTCGGTGAGCACCGGCGAGAAGACGTCGATCAGCGGCGGTTCTTCCCGCACCCGGACGAACACCATCGCCGATCCGGAGCGGATGGCGATGTCGCCGTCGTTGTCGACCGGGAGGTTCTCCGGCGTGGTCTTCAGGATCGCCGCCAGCACGGTGGCCACCTTCTCCGGCAATGACAGCACCGAGAGGTCGACGGTCGGCGGCAGCTTCGGCTCGGCATTGTCGGTGTGCAACGGCCGGGCCGGGCCGAGGGTGGGCACCGCGGTCGGATCGCCACCGTCCACCGCGTACCGGAGAAACGCGGGGTGCGGGGCGCCGTACACGTCTCGCAGCGTGCGCCCGAGGATCGCGGCGACCCGGTTCGCCTCGGCCACCGGCTGCACGAGGTGGTAGCGCTCCTCGGCGGGGGCCGGCGGCGACCAGCCGAGTGCGACCAGGTGCCCGACCGCGGTGCGGGAGAGTCGGTTCTCCTCGGTGAGCATCGTGTTGCCGACGGCGAACGCGTGCAGCTGGCCGCCGTCGTCGGCGCCGGCGCTCACCTGGTAGACCCCGTCACCCATGCCGGAGGCGGCCGGGTCCACGGTCACGTCCAGGTTCACCCCGGGCGACAGCGTGGCCAACGCCTGGCCGAGGGCCCGGGCGAACTCCGACCACGCCTCCGCGACCTTGGCGGTCAGGTCAGCGGTGGCCGGATCGTCCAACAGGGACGCTTCGCCGGGTTTCGCCACGTCGTCGGTCACCGGGTCCTCCTCCTCGATGAGCCCACCGATCGGCCCACCCTATCCACAAGCGTCTCGCCCGGCCGCCCGGCGTACCCTCGGCCCCGTGACAGGACACCCGGTTGACCAGGGGCGCCTCACCCACGTCGACTCCGCCGGCGCTGCCCGGATGGTCGATGTCGCCGGCAAGGAGGTGACTGTACGGCGCGCCGTCGCCGCCGGCACCGTGCGGACCACGGCCGAGGTGGTCGCGCTGCTCACCCGGGACGCGCTGCCGAAGGGCGACGCGCTGGCGGTCGCTCGGATCGCCGGCATCATGGGCGCAAAACGCACACCTGATCTGATCCCGCTCTGCCACCCCATCGCGCTGCACGGCGTGGAGGTGGAGCTGCAGCTCGCCGAGACGGCGGTGGAGATCACCGCGGTGGTGCGCACCGCCGACCGGACCGGCGTGGAGATGGAGGCATTGACCGCGGTCGCCACCGCCGCGCTCGCCCTGGTCGACATGGTCAAGGCGGTCGACCCGGCGGCGAGCATCGACGACATCCGGGTGCTGCGCAAGGAGGGCGGCAAGACCGGACTGTGGGAGCGCCCGCGGTGAGGGCCCGGGTGATCGTGGCCTCGAACCGGGCCTGGGCCGGGGTCTACGCCGACACCAGCGGCCCCATCCTGGTCGCCGGGCTGCGCCAACTCGGCTTCGACGTTGACGACCCGATCGTGGTCCAGGATGGCGATCCGGTCGGCGAGGCATTGCGCGCGGCGATCGCCGACGAGGTGGACACGGTGATCACCAGCGGGGGCACCGGGATCAACCCGTCCGATCGGACCCCGGACGTCACTCGCGCGCTGCTGACCTACGAGGTGCCGGGCATCGCCGAGGCGATCCGGGCCTACTCCCGCGACCGGGTGCCGGCCGCGGCGCTCTCGCGCGGCGTCTGCGGCGTGGCCGAGCGTACGTTGGTGGTCAACCTGCCCGGCTCGACCGGCGGCGCGCGCGACGGGCTCGCCGTTCTCGGACCGATCCTGGTCCACGCGGTCGAGCAACTGCACGGTGGCGACCACTCGTGAGAGGCTCCCGGTTGTGACCCCACCCGCCCACCCGACCCCGATGCCCAGCGCGGCGGCGACCGACACCCCGGTGGCCTGGCCGGCTGCCCGGGCGGCCGCATACGCCGCCGGCCGCGCCGCCCGCCCCCAGCCGGGTGAGCGGAGACTGGCGGCCGCGGAGGGCACGACCCTGGCGGTCGGGCTGAGCACGCTGACCGACCTGCCGGCGTTCCCAACCTCCAGTGTGGACGGATACGCCACCCGCGGCGCCGGCCCGTGGCGGGTCGTCGGTCAGATCCTCGCGGGTGCGGTGGCCGGGCGACTCGACGAGGGCGAGTGCGTTGAGATCGCCACCGGCGCCATGGTGCCGGACCGGGCGGATCAGGTCATCCGGGTCGAGGATGCTCTGGTCGATCCGGACGGACGGGTCACCGGCACCGCGCGCACTCTGCCCGACTGGCGCGAACCGGGCGACGAAGCCGGCCGCGGCGAGGAGCTGCTCCCGCCGGGCACCCCGGTCACCCCGGGCGTGATCGGGCTCGCCGCCGCGTGCGGCTACGACACCCTGCAGGTGGTGCCGGCGCCCCGGCTGGCGGTTGTGATCTTCGGCGACGAGTTGCTCACCGAGGGTCCGCCCCATGCCGGCCGGGTCCGCGACGCCCTCGGCCCGCAGCTGCCGGGCTGGGCGCGCCGACTCGGCGCCGAGACGGTCGCCGGCTTCGATCCGCGTGGACCGGTGGCGGACACGCTCGACGCCCACGTTGAGGCGATCCGGGCCGCGCTCGCCGTCGCCGACGTGGTCTGCACCACGGGTGGCACCATGCACGGCCCGGTCGACCACCTGCACGCGGCGCTCGCCGCGCTCGGTGCGCGCTACGTCGCCGACACCGTCGCGGTCCGCCCGGGCTTCCCGATGCTCGTCGCCGAGGTGCCTGGCCCCGATGGCCGGCCCGGCTTCGTCGCCGGCCTGCCCGGCAACCCGCAGTCCGCCGTCGTCGCGCTCGTCTCGCTCGTGGTCCCGCTGCTGGCCGGGCTGGCCGGGCGAGGGGAGCCGGCGCTGGCACCGGTCGCGCTCGCGGCCGACGTGCCCGGGCGGGGCCAGTTCACCCACCTGGCCCTGGCCCGGGTCGACGAGACCGGGCGGGCCTGGCCGGTCGGGCATGCCGGGTCGGCCATGCTGCGCGGTCTCGCCCGCGCCGACGGCTTCGCGGTCATCGAGCCGGGCACCAACGGTGCGGCCGGCGCCCAGGTCCCGTTCCTCCCGTTGCCACTGCACCCGGGTGAGCGCCAATGACCGCCGACGCGCTTTCCTCCGCGGAGGCGGCGGTATGACTGGCCCTACCGGTGAGGTCTGCTGGGCCGAGCTGACCACGGCGCCGTTGGACGTCAGCGCCCATGAGGCCGCGGTGACCCACCCGGCCGCGGGTGCGGTCGTCTCCTTCGCCGGTGTGGTGCGCGACCACGACGGCGGACGGGGGGTGCTCCGCCTGGTCTACGAGGCCCATCCCAGCGCCGGCGCGGTCCTGGCCGAGGTCGCCGCGGAGATCGCCAAGGACCCCGCGGTCCGGGCACTGGCCGTCTCGCACCGGGTCGGTGCGCTCGCGGTCGGCGACATCGCGCTCGCGGCGGCGGTCTCGACCGCGCACCGGGCCGAGGCGTTCGCGCTCTGTGCCCGGCTGGTCGACGAGGTGAAGTCCCGACTCCCGGTGTGGAAGCACCAGCATTTTGTCGACGGCACCGACGAGTGGGTCAACTCTCCCTGAAGCCGGCCCGGCTGGATCAGTTGTTGGTCATGCAGAAGAACACGTCGGTGGCGTGGTCGACCGCGGCCTGGTAGCCGTACCACGTCTGGTAGCCGGTCCCGGCGCAGACGGCAACGGCGGTCGTGTCGTCGAACTTGCCGGTCGGACCCTCCGGGATGTCGAGGCCGTGCGCGATCTTGATGACCTTGTACGAGTGCGGCGTGCTGCACGTCGACGTGATGAGGTTCGGAGCCTCGGCGGTGCCCTTGTTGAACACACAGTCACCGACCACGACCGCCTGCGGGTCGAACCCGGCCGCCGCGCTGGTCTGGACGGTCGTGGTCGTCGGGCCGGACGGTGGCGGGTTGGTGGTGCTCGGCGCGGTCAGGAAGCGGTACGCGGCGTAGCCCCCGCCTCCGCCGAGGAGCAGCACGAGCAGGACCACGACGGCGATCGCGCCGCCGTTTCCCTTCTTCACCGGCTGCGGAACGTACGCGTACGGCTGGCCGTGCGCGACCACCGTCGGCTGCGACCACACCTCGCCGGGAGGATTCCCGGCGTAGGGGTCGTAGTGCTGCGGAATGGGATCGGTGGGTACCGAGGCGTGTCCAGGCTCGAAGCCGCCGGCCCACGGATCCTGCGGCGGCGTGTAGCCCGGCGTGCCCTCCGGGCTGGCACCCGGCGGCTGCTGCTGCGTCGACATCTCTCCTCCTGGCCTCGCCAGTCCCACGACCATGCTCGGGCGTTGACGCTAGTGCCTTCGGCGCCCCCGCCACAGAGGGCCGCCGGCGCCGGCGCTTGCCACCGACCCCGGGACGGTACCGCGCCCACGCTAGCCCGATCGGGTCAAGCACTCATACCCGACACCAGAGCGCCGGTCGGGCGTACCACCAACCGCGACGATCGGGCAATATGCCGCCAACTCGCCACCCGGTCTGATCGGCGCCGGGGGCGGGTGGCCCGGTGCCGATCAGAGCAGGCGCAACTGGCGGTGACGAGGCGCCTCCGGCCGACCGGCCCAGTCGCCGACGCGTTCCAGCAGCCCCGCGTCGACCGGATCGAGGAAGGGTGTGCGGGCGGGCTGCCGCTCGGCGCCGTGACGGGTCCGGCGGCGGGCGTGGGAGAGGAAGAGTCGCCGCCGGGCCCGGGTGATCCCGACGAAGAAGAGCCGGCGCTCCTCGGCCACCGCCGCCTCGTCCGGACCGGCACCGGGAAACCGCAGCGGCAGCAGGCCGTCCTCGCAGCCGACGATGAACACGACCGGCCACTCCAGACCCTTGGCGGCGTGCAGCGTCAGCAAGGTCACCGCCTGTGCCCGCGGGTCGAGCGCATCGACCTCGGCCCCGGTCGCCAGCGCCTGCAGGAACGCCTCGAGGTCGTGTCCGCACCGCGCGGCGAGCGGGAGGAGCAGCTCGACCGCGGAGTGCACGTCCGACTCGGCCAGCACGACCGGCTCCGGCCCCGGCCGGCCGAACAGTTGCGGACGGCCCGAGGCGAGCTCGCGCCCGGCCGCCCGTACCCGCTCGATCAGAGGGCTGTCCGCCGCGCACGGCGCGGCCGAGCCGCCACCGGCGTAGCGCAGCTCGCGTGCGATGTCGGCGACCGCTCGCCGGTCGGCGAGCCGGTCATGGGACCGCTTCTGCACCGGTACGCCGAGGCGGGTCAACGCGTCGACAACGGCGGCGGCCTGGGCGTCGGTCCGGTACAGCACCGCGATGTCCGCGAACGACGCCGCGGCCGGCAGCCCCTGGCGGGAGTCGACCGATCCGAGATCGAACGAGCGGTGGGAGAGCCCACCCACGATCTCGTCGATCGTCTTCGCCACCCATTCCGCCTCGCCGGCGACGCTCGCCGCGGCGTGCAGGCCGACCATCGGCGCCTGCGGGTCCAACCGGGCCGGCTCCAGACGCCGCCCGCGCACCAGCGACCCCGGCGCGATGACCTGGACCGCGGTCGCCAGGATCGGGGCCGCGCAGCGGTAGTTGCGGGTCAGCCGGACGACCCGGGCGTCCACGAAATCCTCGGCGAACCGCAGGAAGTGACTCACGTCGGCGCCCCGGAACGAGTAGATCGCCTGATCGGGGTCGCCAATCGCGTAGACGTTGCCGTCGGGCGGCACCAGCAGGCGCAGCAGCTCGTACTGGACCGCGTCGATGTCCTGGTACTCGTCCACGAACACCCACTGCCAGCGAGCCTGGTACCGGTCGACCAGGTCCGGATCGTCACGCAGCAGGCCGACCGCCAGCGGGCCGAGCTCGTCGAGGTCGACCAGGTTCTGCTCGCGCAGCAGCTTGCCCAGGGCCTCCCGGTCGCCGCCGGCCGCGGTCAGCGCCGCCGCCCGCTCGGCGCCATCCGCCACCGCGAAATCCGGTGACAGCCCGGCCGCGGCCGGGTTCTCCCGCAGGATGGACAGGGCCAGCGCGTGGAAGGTCGAGACCGTCACCCCGCCGGCCAGGTCGCCGGCAAGGGTCTGCAGCCGGGCCCGCATCTCGTCGGCCGCCCGCCGGGTGAACGTGATGGCGAGGCATCGCGACGGTGAAACGTGCAACTCCAGGCACAGATACGCGATCCGATGGGTCAGGGTGCGGGTCTTGCCGGTGCCGGGGCCGGCCACCACGAGCAGCGGGCCGCCCGGCGCGGCGGCCGCCACCCGCTGCAACGCGTCCAAGCGATCCAGCAGCCCGGTGCCCACCTCCTCCATGCCGGCGAGCATCGGCTCCCACGGCTGGTGTGGCGAGGCGGCGGCGGCGAGCGGCGGCGCGGGCGGCTCGGCCGGACGCCGGGGCGCACGGGGAGCCGGCACCCGCCGCCGTACCGGCGCGGCCGGGGCGGTCACCTCGAAGAGGGCGATGTCGGTGGCGCCGGCGGCCCGCGTCAGCTCACCCGGTTCGAAAAGGCGCACCACGCCGTACTCGCCGTCGAAGCCGGGCGAGCGGTGCACCTCGCCGCGGCGCAGCCGGGCCACGGCCTCGCCGAGCAGCTCGCCGCCGACCTTGACCACGTCGGTCACCGGCACCCGGGTCAGGATGTCCACTTCGGACCCCAACGCGGCGACCAGGGCCGCGGTGCTCGCCTCGACCGCCCGGCTCTTGGCGCCAACCCGCTGGATCTCGGCGAGCACCTGGTGAAGCTGGATGAGGTGGGTCACCGCCGGCCGGTGCTCGGGGCGGACGCCGGGTGGCCGGTCGGCGAGCTCCTCGACGCGGTGCAGCACGCCGACCGTGAGCGGCTTGCCGCACTCCGGACAGACGCCACCGGCGGCCCGGGTCTGTTCGGGCTGCCAGCAGACCCCGCACGCCCGGTGCCCGTCCGCGTGGTACTTGCCCTCTTCGGGGAAGAACTCGATGGTGCTGTGCAGGCCGCCGCCGGTCTGCAGGGCTCGCTTGATCGAGAAGTAGTCGACGTCGGTGGCGAACATCGTGGCCTCACGCGCCAGCGCCGGTGGCGAGTGAGCGTCCGAATTGGACACGAGCTGGTAGCGGTCCAGGCTCGCGACCCGCCAGTTCATCTGCGGATCGGAGCTGAGGCCGGTCTCCACCGCGGTGATGTGGTCGGCCAGGTCGGCGTAACACTCGGCAATGCTGTCAAAGCCCGACTTCGAGCCGAGCGCGGAGAACCACGGTGTCCAGACGTGCGCCGGCACCAGGATGCCGTCCGGACTCGCCTCCAGCGTGACCTCCAGCAGGTCGCGCGAGTCCAGGCCGAGGATCGGCCGGCCGTCCGAGCCGAGGTTGCCGCCGAGCCCGTTCGGACCGTGACCGAGCCGCCCGTTGAACCGCTCCACCGCGTCGAAGTCGGGCAGGTACACCAGGTGGTGCACCTTGCGGGTGCGCTCGTCGCGCTTGTAGATCGTCGAGATCTCGACCCCGAGCAGGAACCGGACCGGCGCCCGCACGCTCGGCGGCAGCAGCCGGGCAACCTGCTCTTCCCGGTCGGGAGCGAGCCGGAACAGACCCGGTTCGGCCGGGCGTAGGTTCGCGCGCAGGTGGTCGAACCAGCCAGGGTGGGTGAAGTCGCCGGTGCCCAGCACCCGGATTCCCTTACGCTGCGCCCACCAGGCCAGGTTCTCCAGCTCCAACTCCTTGCTGCAGGCGCGGGAGTACTTGGAGTGGATGTGAAGATCGGCGATCCAGGGCACGGGCACGTGGGCATCTTGCCCTATGACCGCCTCGGGCGGGGGCGGGCGCGCCAGCGGCCCGAGGCACCCTACGCACGGTAGTCATATCGACGCTTGTACCGGGCTGCCCGGCGAGATGCCCATACCGATGGCGGGGGGACGCTACGCCGAGCGGAGGAGAACCAGGGTGATGTCGGGCCGCGCGCCGACGCGCACCGGCGGGCCCCAGAAGCCGGCGCCGTTGGTGACGTAGACCGGCATCCCGTCGACCCGGCCGAGGCCGCTGACGATCGGCTGGCCGGTGGCCCGGACCACGAGATTGAACGGAACCATCTGGCCGCCATGGGTGTGTCCGGACAGTTGCAGGTCCACGCCGCGGGCCGCGGCCTGCGCCGCCTGCACCGGCTGGTGGGCGAGGAGCACCACCGGTCGCGACCGGTCGCGCCCGGCCAACGCCTTGTCATAGTCGGCCGGGTCGCCGTACCCGGCACCGGTGGCGTCGTTGACCCCGGCGAGGTCGAGCCCGCCGGGGATTTCGACCCGCTGGTTGCGCAGCGGTCGCACGCCCAATGCGGCCACCTCGTCAATCCACTCCCGGAAACCGGAGAAGTACTCGTGGTTTCCGGTGACGAAGAACGACCCGTACCGGCTGCGCAGGTCGGCCAGCGGCGACGCCGCCGTGCCCAGTTGGGCCACCGAGCCGTCGACCAGGTCGCCGACGATCGCCACGACATCGGCGTCCAGGCCATTGACCAGGTCCACGATGCGCCGCGTATGCGAGTACCCCCGCAGCGGACCGAGATGGATGTCACTGACCACGGCGATGCTCAGGCCGTCCGTGGATCGGGGGAGCTTGGCCAGCGCGATCTCGACCCGTTTGAGCCGCGGCGGGCCCATCGCGCTGGCCACGCCACCGCCGACCAGCGCCACCGACACTGCGCCGGCACCGATCGCCGCGGCCCGGGCCACCAGCGTTCGACGGCCCAGCCGGGCCGACGGCGGGTCGGCCTCAGCCCGGGCGCTGCGGCGGCGCAGGACCTGGCGGGCCAGCAGGGCCGGTATCTCCAGGACGGCGAGGGTCACCAGGAGGTAGAACAGCACCGCCAGCCACAGATACCCGGGCCAGGCGAGGGCGACCTCGGCGGCAAACGGCAGGAATCGTGAGCCGACCACCGTCATCACCAGCAGCACGCCGAGGGCCACCACGATCGCGGTGCCGACGCGCCGAGGCCATCCGGGGCGGGTCGTGTCCCGGACCAGCCGCCGCCAGACGTAGTAATGCATGGCCGCGACCGCAAGCAGCGCCACCACCAGGAACACCACGATCATGCGCCCTCCCGGGCGCCAAGGTACCGCGCGCGGATCGTGGCCCACCGGGGCTCGGCGGGCACCAGCCGCCGGCACCCGGACGGCGGCACGACAAGCTCAGCCGCCGGCACCCGGACGGCGGCACGACAAGCTCAGCCGCCGGCACCCGGACGGCGGCACGACAAGCTCAGCCGCCGGCACCCGGACGGCACGACAGGCTCAGCCGCCGGCGAACGGCGGCAGGACGTCGACGGTGCACCCCGGCGGCAGCGGTGCCTGGGGTTCGTGCCAGGCGACCCCGTCGACCAGGAAGCTCGCGACGTCGAGCACCCGCGCCAACGGCGCACCGCGGCGGGCCAACTCGGACCTCAGGGCGGCCAGGGTCGCCGCCGCGACGGTCTCCTCGCCGACGCCGGCCGCCGCTCGGGCGGCGGCGAAGTAGCGGACCGTGACCATGTCGCCATCCTGCCTCAGCTCGCCGCGCGTCGGCGGGAGCGTCAGCCGCCGATCGCGGACATCGGGCGGGCCGGCTGTAGGAAGGAGGGGTCGTCGATGCCGTGTCCGGCGCGCTTGCCCCACATCGCCTGCCGCCACGCGTCGGCGAGCTGCTCGTCCGTGGCCCCGGCGCGCAGCAGCCCCCGCAGGTCGGTCTCGTCCTGGCTGAACAGGCAGTTGCGCACCTGCCCGTCGGCGGTGAGGCGGGTGCGGTCGCAGGCGCCGCAGAACGGCTGGGTCACGCTCGCGATCACGCCAACCCTCGCCGGCGTACCGTCGGCGCCCAGGTGACCGTCCACAAGCCACGTTTCGGCCGGCGCACCACCGCGCTCACGCGGGTCCTCGCCGAGGGTGAAGACCGCGCGCAGGTCGGCGAGGATGTCGGCGCCACCGACCATGTCCTCGCGCCGCCACGCGTGCTGGGCATCCAACGGCATCTGCTCGATGAAGCGCAGCTCGTACCCGTGGGCCAGGGCGAAGCTCAAAAGGTCGACCGCCTCGTCGTCGTTGATGCCCTTCATGAGCACCGCATTGAGCTTGACCGGCCGCAAGCCCGCGGCATCGGCGGCCCGCAGGCCGGCGAGCACGTCCGACAGTCGCCGCCGGCGGGTCATCGCTTCGAAGCGCTCCGGGCGCAGGGTGTCCACGGAGACGTTGACCCGGTCGAGGCCCGCCTCGGCCAGCGGCACCGCCAGCCGGTCCAGGGCGATGCCGTTGGTCGTGACCGAGAGGCGGGGCCGCGGGCGCAACCGGGCCGCCGCGGCCACGATGCCGACGATGCCGGGGCGCAGCAACGGCTCCCCACCGGTGAAGCGCACCTCCTCGACGCCGAGTCGCGCCACCGCGATGCCGACCAGGCGACCGACCTCGTCGTCGGTGAGCAGCGTCGGCTTGGGCAGCCAGGCCAGGCCCTCCTCGGGCATGCAGTACGTGCACCGTAGGTTGCACCGGTCAGTCAGCGAGACCCGCAGGTCGGTGGCGACCCGACCGAAGGTGTCGATAAGACCTTGCGTGTGCGCCATCCCCCGACAGTAGCGCCCCGGCCGGACGGTCTCACCGTGCGCGGTCGCGTTACAGCGCCAGTGCGGCCCGGGTGGCGCGCATGACGGCGTCGCGGTACGAGGCACCGAAGAGTGCCGTGTGCACCAGTAGCAAATGCAGCTGGTGCAACGGGACCCGGTCCCGCCAACCCTCGGCCAGCGGCCAGATCTCCTGGTACGCCGAGAGGATCCGGTCCAGATGGGGGGCCGAGCCGAAGAGCGCGAGCTGGGCGAGATCGGTCTCGCGGTGCCCACCATGGGCCGACGGATCGACGAGCCACGCCCGCTCGTCCGCGGCCCAGAAGACGTTGCCCGGCCACAGATCGCCATGCAGGCGCGCCGGCGGTTCGGCCGGCGGGGCGATGTCGTCGATGCGTGAAAGCAAGGACTCGACGAGTTGCACATCGGCGGGTGCCAGGGCTGTCCGGCGTTGTGAGGTACGCAGATGCGGCAGCAGGCGTTGATTTGCGAAGAACTGCGGCCAGGCCATCGCGGTGCCCTCGTTCGGCTGCGGCAGCGTACCGATGTAGCCGGGCCAGGGCGCGCCGAAGTCGGCCGCGCCGGCACGGTGGGTGGCGGCGAGCTCGCGGCCGAAGCGCTCGGCCGCGGCCGGCGTCGGCGGTCCCGGATCGAGCCATTCGAGCACGAGCAACTCCGGCCGGGCGGCGACCACCTCGGGCGCCCCGACGCCACCGGCCTCGCGCAGCCACCGCAGCCCGGCCGCCTCGGCCTCGAAGAACCCCGGCGGCACCGGCACCGGTACCTCGTGGTCAGCCGGGTCGTTGAGGAACTTCACAAAAACCGACGCGCCGTCATCCAACGTGAGCCGGCGGGCCTGGCAGATCGATCCGCCGGCCACCGGCGTCTCCCGGATCCGCTGGTGCTGCAGGAAGGTCGTCAACAGGTGCGGATGCTCCCGCAGGTAGGCCAGATCCACCCGGAAAGCCTAGCCACAACCTGGTTAGGGTTCCGAGCGCTGCCATCGTGGAGTATGCATGACGTTATGACCGCCGACGCACTCATCCGCGAAAGCGGCATCATGACGTGCGATGCACTCTGCGCGGAGGAGGCCGGATGACCGAGACACTGGCGGCCGCGCGCCCGCTGCCTGGCGTGACGATCCGCGCGTACCGGCCCTCGGACCACCATGACTGCCGGCGGCTGTGGGCGGAGCTGACCCAGCACCGCGACACCCTCTACGGCGAGGCCCCGTCCGAGACCGACGCGGGGGCCGGCTTCGAGGAGTACCTGACCCAGCTCAACCTCTCCGGGATGTGGGTCGCCGAGGCGGGCAAGGACGGGGTCGCCGGCTTCGTCGGGCTCATGCTCGACGGCCGGGCCGGCCAGGTCGATCCGGTCGTGGTGACCAGCTCACTGCGCGGGCGCGGCATCGGCCGGGCGCTGCTCGGCCGCGTGGTCGACGAGGCCCGCCGGCGCGGGCTGCGCCGGTTGACCGTGGCACCCTCAGTGCGTGACATCGCCGCGCTGCACAGCCTGCACACCGCGGGGTTCGCCACCGCCGCCACCGTGACCCTCTCCTACGATCTCACCGGCGGGCGGCCCGGCCGGCCGGCCGGGTCCGGATCCACCCTCGACCTGTACGACCTGCGGTTCGACACGTGATCGGGCCGGCGGCGGCTGTCCACAGGTGCGCCGGGTTGTCCACAGCCTGCCCGGACCGCCTTGGCGGCTGACGTTGGCGGCGGCAGGCTCAGCGCCCATGAGGAAGACAGACGGCCCGCCCCTGCGACTGCGGCTGACCACCCCGGCCGACCTCCTCGGGGCCATCCCCTACCTGCTGGGGTTCCATCCCGCGGAAAGCATCGTGCTGCTCGCCGCCCGGGAGCGCAGGATCCTGTTCACGGTCCGGGCCGACCTGCCCGCGCCGGCCAACCGGAACGCGATCGCCGATCAGTTGAGCGAGGCCGCGCTCGCCCACGCCGCCAGCGCGGTGCTGATCGTCGGCTACGGCGCCGATGAGCGGGTGCGCCCGGTGATCCGGGCGCTGCGCCGCACATGCGAGCGGGCCGGATTGGCGGTGCTCGAGGTGCTGCGCGCGGCCGACGGGCGGTACTGGTCGGAGCTGTGTCATGACCCGGCGTGCTGCCCGCCCGAGGGCGCCCGGTACGACCCGATCGCAAGCCCGGTGGCGGCGCAGGTAACCGTCGAGGGCCTGGTGGCGCTGCCGGACCGGGCCGCGTTCGAGCGCCAGATCGAGCCGCTGGCCGGCGACCGGGTGGGACTGCGGCGGGCCGAGGCCGCGGCGGAGCAGCGCCTGCTCGACCTGGTCGCGACCGAATCCGACCGGGCGACGATCCGTTCGACCCTGGCCGCCGCCGGCCTGGCCGCGGTCGACGCCGCGATCGCGAGCCAGCGCAACGGTCACCGACTCACCGACGACGAGGCGGCGTGGCTGGCCCTCATGCTGGTCGGCGTCGCGGTGCGGGACGCCGCCTGGCTGCGCATCGGACCCGACCCGGCGGAGTTGCTGGTGCACCGGACCCTGTGGCTGGACGTGTTCCGCCGGGCCGGGCCCCACCTCACCGCGGCACCGGGCAGCCTCTTCGCGTTCGCGGCCTGGCGCCGCGGTGAGGTCGCGCTGGCGCGGCTGGCGCTGGAGCGGGTGCTCACCGAGGATCCCGGCTACCCGATGGCGGTGCTGCTCGACGAGGCTCTGGCCCAGGGCATGGCGCCGGCCGTTCTCGGCGACTGGCCGGCCACCCGGCCCACCGGGGGGTCCGCCGCCCGGGTCCGGAGTCGGGTCAGCCGACCACCCGGGACGCGCCCGCGTAGACGTTCATCGTCAGGCCGCGCAGGAAGCCCACGAGCGTGATCCCGGCCTCCTCGGCGAGGTCGACCGCCAGCGTGCTCGGCGCCGAGACCGCCGCGAGCAGCGGAACCCCCGCCATCCACGCCTTCTGCACCAGTTCGAAGCTGGCCCGCCCACTGACCAGCAGGATGTGGCGGGCGAGCGGCAGCGCTTCGGCCCGCAGTGCCCAGCCGACCACCTTGTCGACCGCGTTATGGCGGCCCACGTCCTCGCGGACGCAGACCAGGTCACCGCCCGGGGTGAATAGCCCCGCCGCGTGCAGCCCTCCGGTGCGGGCGAACGCCTTCTGGGCCACCCGCAGGCGGTCCGGCAACTCGACGAGGACAGTGGACTGCACAGTGGACTCATCAGCCCCGACATCCCACCGGGACCGGGTGCGCACCGCGTCGATGCTCGCCTTCCCGCAGACGCCGCAGGAGCTGGTCGTGTAGAAGTTGCGGGCCGGGTCGGTCTGCGGCGCCGGCACGTGCGCGCCGAGCCCCACGTTGACCACATTGTAGGTGTTGGGCTCGTCGCTGCCGGCACACAGCTGCGCGGTGACCACGTCCTCGGCCGCGGTTATCACGCCCTCGGTGTAGAGGAAGCCCAGGGCCAGGTCGAGGTCGTCGCCGGGGGTACGCATGGTCACCGCCAGCGGTGTCGGGGTGGTGCCCGGCCGACCCACCCGGATCTCCAACGGCTCCTCGCTGGCGAGCGTGTCCAGCCGGCGGACGCCGACGCGAATCCCGCCCTCCGGTGAGGGTCCGGCGTCCTGGCTGCTCAGGTCGATGCGCACAACGCTGCGCCGATCGGTCACCCTGCCCACGTGCCCATTCTGCCTCGCCAGCGGGGAAGCACCAGGCGTCCCGAAACGGAGGGCTCTCTCCGGCTCCGGTCGGTGTGGGCAAGGAGGGTACGACCGGAGCCGGAGAGAGCCAGCTATCGCTGCGCCGTCACCTGACTCGCGGTGACGATGCCGCTGCCGTCGGCCGTGCCGACGACGGTGACGGTCGCGCCGACCGGGATGCTCTTGAGGGCGCCCACCTGTACCGTCCGCACCACCGTGGTGGCGGAGGTCTTGACCGTCACCACGTCGCCGCCGGCCGTGGTGAGGTAGATGGTGCTGCCGTCGACCAGGGTGACGGTGCCGGTGGTCGCCGCGCCGCGGCCACCGGCCGCCCCGCCGCCCAGGCCCTCGCCGCCGTTTCCGGCTGCCCCCGCGGCGCCTGGGGTAGCCGCGGCCCGGCCGGCGAAACCCGCCGGTAGACCGGCGGTCGCCGCGGCCCGGCCGGCGCCCACGTTCTTCTCGACCAGCACCCCGCCCAGGAAGCCCGCGACCACGAGCACCAGGCCGGTCAGTGCCACCGTGGTCCGGGTGATCGGCAGCGGCGCTCGGGCGCGCAGTCCGGTAACAAGATCGTCGCCGAACGGGTCGGCACCGAGGTCGATCTCGTCGACCGCGTCGAGCGCCGAGGCGGCCCCGACGTGGCCGTTGGGCACCGCCGACAGCACAGCGGTGCGCTCGTCGAGCACCGGCGACAACGCACCGGCGCGCTCGTCGGGAACCGTCACGACACCGTCTCCGGGAGTCGGATCCGGCTCGATCCGGTGCGGTGACTCACTCATAGCGCAGAGCCTCGATGGGTCGCAGGGACGCTGCCCGGCTGGCCGGGTAGCTACCGAAGAAGAGGCCGATCGCCACCGAGACGCCGAGCGCGAGGACGACCGAGCTCGGCACGATCGCGGGCGTCACGCCGGCGATGGTGAACTCGCTGCCGATAACGGCCGCGGCCACGCCGCCGAGGCCGCCGAGGACACTGAGGACGGTCGCCTCGACCAGGAACTGGGTCAGCACCACCCGCTTCGGAGCGCCCAGGGCCTTGCGGATGCCGATCTCGCGGGTGCGCTCGGTGACCGTGACCATCATGATGTTCGTTATCCCGATGCCCCCGACGAGCAGGCTGATCCCAGCCACCGCACCGAGCAGGACGGTGAACGTCTCCGCGGTGTTGGCCCGCGCCTGCAACAGTTGGGACTGGTTGAGGATGCGGTACGGTGGCGCGCCGGTCACGTGCAGCTTCTGGTTCAGGATCGCGGTGACCTCCGCCTGCGCGGCGCTCACCGCGTCCGGACCGGTCGCCTGCACCAGGATCTGGTTGAGCGCGCCGTACCCGGTCAGCGCCCGCTGGACCGCGGTCAACGGCGCGATCGCGATGTCGTTCGGATCGTTGAAGCCGCCGCCACCCTTCTCGGCCAGCACCCCGACGACGGTGAACAGGCTGCCGGACACCGTGATCTGCTTGCCGATCGGGTCGATGCCCGCGAACAAGGCATCGGCGACGGTCGACCCGACGAGCAGCACCCGCCGACCGTTGGTCACGTCGTCGGGCGTGAAACTCGATCCCCGGGCGACGGTGTAGTTGGCCGCGGACACGTACGCCGGGTAGGTCCCGACGAATTCGTTCACCGCGTGGTCGGTGCCCTCGTAGACGAGCGTCTCGGCGGCGTTGACCACCGGCGAGGCGTTCTTGACGTCCGGAGCGGCGTCCCGGTCCGACAGGGCGCTGATCATGTCCACCGTCAGTGAGGTGTTCTGGGTCGCCACCGCGGACTGGCGGGCACCGCCGCCGATGACGGTGAGCGTGTTCGTGCCCAGGTTCTCGATGGCGCTCTGCACCGCCCGGGCCGATCCGTTGCCGACCGCGACCAGCAGGATCACGGCGGCCACCCCGATGAGGATGCCGAGCACGGTGAGGCCCGAGCGCAGTTTGCTCGCGCCGATGCCCCGAAGGGCGAACCGTACCGTCTCCAGCAGGCTCATGGGAGTCCTGCCTTTGGTGCCGGCAACGGCGCTCGCACCCGCTCGGCCGGCTCGTCCGCGACCACCTGGCCGTCGACCAGCCGGATCAGGCGCCGGGCCCGCCGGGCCACGTCGGTCTCGTGTGTGATCAGCACGATCGTGCGGCCGGCCCGGTTGAGGCGATCGAGCACCACCAGGATCTCGGCGGTCGACTGGGTGTCCAGGTTGCCGGTCGGCTCATCCGCGAGCACCAGAGCCGGCGCGGTCACCAGCGCCCGGGCGACGGCGACCCGTTGCTGCTGGCCCCCGGAGAGCTGGCTGGGTTCGTGGCCGGCCCGGTCGAGCAGCCCGACCAGTGCCAGCGCGGCTCGGGCCCGGGCCCGGCGCGCGACCGGCTTCAGCCCGGCGTAGGCCAGCGGCAGCTCCACATTGTTCTGGGCGGTGGTGCGCGGGACCAGGTTGAACGACTGGAACACGAAGCCGATCCGGCGGTTGCGGACCAGGGCGAGCTGGCGGTCGGTGAGCCGGCTCACGTCGACCCCGTCCAGGAGGTACCGGCCAGTGGTCGGGATGTCGAGACAGCCCAGGATGTTCATCAAGGTCGACTTGCCGGAACCGGACGCCCCCATGATGGCCACGTACTCGCCCCGGTGCACGCTCAGCGAGACGCCGCGCAGGGCGTGCACCGCCGTCTCGGCGGCGCCGTACACCTTGGTCACGTCCCGCAGGTCGAGCACCGGCACGCTGCTGGTGAAACCGGCCGGACCGGTCATCGGGTTCCGCCGCCGCGACCGGCACCGCCACCGCCGGCACCGCCGCCGAACCCACCGCCACCGAACCCACCACCGCCGAACCCACCACCGAGGCCTGGCCCGCCGGTGGTGGTGGTGGAACTGGTGGTCAGCACGACCAGCTCACCGACATCGAGGCCAGAGGTGATCTGGGTAAAGGTGTCGCCGGCGACACCGATCTCAACCAGCCGGGCCTGGCTGACCGCACCGCTCACCACGGTCACCAGGTGGCGGTTGCCCGCACTGCGCACGGCGGCATTCGGCACCCGCACCGCGTTCTGCACCGACGCGGTGGTCACGGTCACGGTGACCGTCTGTCCGATCCGAACTCCCGACGGTCGGGTGTCCAGGCTGACCGTAACCGCGTACGAGTTGACGTTGTTGGCAACGGTCGCGGTCGGCGCGATCGTGAGGACCTTGCCCGCGCTCGTCGCGCCGGTGAGCGCGGCCCAGGTCATGGTGGCGGCCTGCCCCTCCTTCAGGCGGGTGGCGTCGGCCTCGGCGAAGCTCGCCGCGACCTCCATCCGGCTCAGATCGGCCAGCTGGACGAAGCCGGAGGCGGCCCCGGCACCACTGGCACCCGAGGCGGCGGCCGCGCCAGCGCTACCGGCGCCCGAGCCGGCGGCGCTGGCGGCACCGGTCGTCGAGCCGCCGACGGTGCCGGTGATCGCGGTGACCGTCCCGGCCATCGGCGCCCGGAGCGTCGTGCCGTCCAGCGCCCGTCGGGCGGCGTCCACAGTGGCCTGAGCGCTCGTCACCTGCGCCTGCGCCGTGGCGATCGCGGCGTCGTCCTGGGTGGCGTCGGCGCGGTCGAGACTCGCTTGGGCCGCCGCCAGGTTGGCCCGAGCGGTGGCCAACTGGTCCTGGGCGTCGGTCGGATCGGCCTTCGCCAGCAGCTGGCCCTTCGTGACCAGGTCGCCGACCTTGGTCGAGATCGCGGTGACGGTGCCGGGGGTGGCGAAGTCCGCGCTCGCCGTTCTGGCGCTGAGCACCGAGCCGCTGGCCGAGACGGTCGCCACCACGCTCCCGCGGGACGCGGCCACCGTCCGGCCGCCGTCCGCGGTCGCCGCGGCCGCCTCGGGCGCCGCCGTCACCAGCAGGTACGCCAGCACCGCACCACCGGCGGCGAGCACCGCCAGCCCGGCGTTGACCAGGGCGGACCGGCTCAGGCGGGCGGATGCAAGACGCGGCACGCGCATGCGCGGAATGGTCGCGTGAGGCGCTCGGAGGTTCCCCGGCGTCAGCTCAAAGCAACCTCGGAGAAGGCCGCGTCATCGCTGAGCGCGCCGGCCGCGGGGAGCAGGACCCGGAACCGGGCGCCGGCGCCGGGCGCGGTCCACAGCTCAACCCGTCCACCGTGCGCGGCGACGATCGCCGACACGATGGACAGTCCGAGGCCGGCCCCGCCGTGGCGACGCGACCGGCTGCCGTCGGCCCGGAAGAGCCGCTCAAACGCCCGTTCGGCGTCGGCCGGCGGCATCCCCGGACCGGTGTCGGCCACCTCGAGGACGGCGACCGGCGTACCGCCGGCCAGGTCGTGGCCGGCGGTGGCCACCGGCCCGACAGCCAGCTGCGCGATGGCCGGGAGCCGGCCGACCCGGACCACGACCTCGGCGTCGTCGGGCGTGTGTTGCAGAGCGTTCGTGACCAGATTCGCGGCGACCTGACGCAGCCGGGCCTCGTCGCCGGGGATGGTCACCGGGTCGAACGTGTCGCGCTCGTTGTCGAGCGGCCCCAACAGCACGAACCGGGCCGGCACCCGCAGGTGCGCATCGCGGACCGTGTCGGCCGCGACCGCGAGCAGGTCGACCTCGTGCTGTTCGAGTGGGCGCTCCTCGTCGAGGCGGGCCAACAGGAGCAGATCGTTGACGAGCAGGCGCATCCGGCCGATCTCGTCCTCGATGGCGCCCATCGCCTCGGCCAACGCGGGGCCGGTCTCGGCGCCGCCACGCCGGTAGAGCTCCGCGAAGCCCTGGATCGAGGTGAGCGGGGTGCGCAGCTCGTGAGCGGCGTCGGCGAGGAATTGCCGCAGGCGGCGCTCGGAGGCCGTCCGGGCGACCATCGCGGTCTCGATCCGCACCAGCATGGTGTTCAGGGCCAGCCCCAGGCGCCCCGACTCGGTGTGCGGGTCGGCATCCTCCACCCGGCGGGAGAGGTCGCCACCCGCGATCTCGGAAGCCGCGACCTCCATCCGGGTCAGGGGGCGCAGGCCCACCCGTACCAGGGCGGCCGCGACCACCCCGATGCCGACGAGGACCAGCGCGGTGAGCCCGATGTCGATGAGAAGCAGATTCGTCTGGGTGGCGTCGACCTCGGCGAGCGAGACCGCCACCAGCGCGTAGCCGCCGCCGGGAACGTCGCGAAACTCGGCCCGCCAGGCGCCCCCGCCAGGAGTGTCCAGAGTGAACGGTCCCGCACCAACGTGCGCGACCAGATCACCGAACACTCCCAGGCCCGGCTGGACCGACCCGTTCGCGCCGGGACTGGCCACCGGCGCCCCGGTCGAGTCGTAGAACTGCACCAGGGAGCGTGGACCGAACTCGGCGCTGCGGCGAGTCGGGAACTCCAGACCGATCGGACCCCGGCTGGCGATCGCGGCGGCCTGTGGGCGCAGCTGCTGGTCGATCCGGCCGATCAGGTTCTGGCGCAGCAGAAGCATGCCGCTGACGTCGGCCAGGATCAGCCCGACCCCGGCGAGCGCGGCGATCGCCACCACCATGCGGGTGCGCAGGGTCCACTCCTGCCACCGGCGCACCGCCCCTTCCCGCCACCGGCGTTGGACCCAGGCCCGCCACCGGAGCAGTCGCCTCATGATGCTTCGCCGGTACGGGGTAGCCGCAATGCGTAGCCGACCCCGCGCACGGTGTGGATCAGTGGCGGATCCCACTTGTCGATCTTGCGCCGCAGGTAGTACACATAGGACTCCACGATGCGCCCGTCACCGCCGAAGTCGTAGCTCCACACCCGGTCGAGGATCTGCGCCTTGCTCACGACCCGGCCCGCGTTGGTCAGCAGATACCGCAGCAGGTTGAACTCGGTTGGCGACAGGTCGACCAGCTTGCCGGCCCGGCGCACCTCGTGGGCGTCCTCGTCCAGCTCCAGATCGGCGTACCGGAGCACGCCGTCGTCGCCCTGGCCGACGTCGCCGCGACCGCGGCGCAGGATCGCCCGGATCCGTAGAACCACCTCTTCCAGGCTGAACGGTTTGGCCACATAGTCATCGCCACCGACGGTGAGGCCGGAGATGCGATCCTCGACCGAGTCGCGGGCGGTGAGGAACAGCACCGGCACCGGGAAGCCCGACGCCCGCAGCCGCTGGGCCACCTGGAAGCCGTCCAGGTCCGGCAGCATCACATCGAGGACGACCAGGTCCGGGTGGTACTCCTCGGCGGCGATCAGCGCATCCCGGCCACCGTGTTCGATGCGCACCTCGAACCCGGTCAACCGCAAGGTGGCCGAGAGCAGGGCGCAGATGTTCGGCTCGTCGTCGACGACGAGAACCCGGCCGGCCCGCCCGCTGCTGCCCTCGCCCTCACGCACTGCCCGACCTCCCGATCCGGCGCGCCACCTGGCGTGGCGACCGCTGAGGAGCATCTCCAGCCGACCTCAAAACCGGCTGTGAGCCGCCTGGGAAACCGCTGTTCAGCCGGGCAGGACCACCTGGTCACCGGCGGCCAGCCCGGCCACGATCTGGGTGTACTGGTCGCCGCGCAGGCCGATGGTGACGCTGCGACGGGTGTCCCGCCCGGCGGCGCGGATGATGACCGTGCCCGAACCGTTCGCGGCCCCGCTGACCGCGGCCGATGGCAGGTAGAGCGCGTCCTCCACGGACGCGGTGGTCACCAGGACGGTGGCCGACTGGCCGAGCAACAACCCCGCCGGAGGTGTGTCGAAGACCACGACCACCCCGTAGCGCACCAGCCGATTGGTGACGGAACCGGCCGGGTCGATCTGCGAGACCTTTCCGGACACCGGCTGATCCCGGTCCGGCACGGTGATCGCGGCGACCTGGCCGACGGCGAGCCGGCCGACGTCCGCCTCGGAGAACTGGGCGGTCACGGCGAGGCTGGCGACGTCACCGAGCACGATGAACCCGGTGCCACCAGGCGAGGCCGAGCTGCCGACCGTGCCGGCGACCGAGAGCACCCGACCGGTCATCGGCGCCCTGAGCACCGTGCCGGCAAGCCTGGTCCGCGCGCGGACCAGGGCGAGGTTGGCATTGTTGAGCTGTTGCTCGGCGCTGAGGATCGGATCCGCGCCGCCAGCGCGGCCCGGCTCGGTGCAGCTCGACGCCGGGCTCGCCGTGGGTCGCGCGGTCGGGCAGGGCGGCCGGCTCGCCGTCTGCTCGGCCCGTTGCCAGGCATCGGTCGCGTCGGCGACCCGGCCAGCGGCGGCGGTCATATCCGCCTCGGCCGGCGCGGGGTCGATCCGGGCCAGGACCCGGCCCGCCGTCACCAGGTCGCCCGGCTTGACATCAACCTCGGTGACCGTGCCCGCGATCGCGAAGCTCAGCCCGCGGGTCTGCGCAGCCCCGACCGTCCCGGCCGCCGAGACCGCCTGGCTCACGGTTCCGCGTTTGACGGTCGCGGTCGTCGCCGCCGCGGCGGGAGGCGCGCCGGCGGAGTTCGCGAGCAGCACGCCGACCACCGTCGCCAGCGCCAGTGGTGCCAGCAGTGCCCATGCCGCGGTACGGCTGGGCCGGGGCAGCCTCATGGACCGGCAGTCTCGCCGCCGCCGCTGCATGCGGGCTGGGCGCCACCTCGACGTTTCCTCGGATACGCCGAGTGCGGTCGATTCCAAGGTGGCGCCCAGGTGCGGCTGATCCGGTGTTGAGCGGAGAGCGGTTGCATCGGCTCGGGGTGCGGCGACGAACGTCGCACCGCGCCAGTTGCCATGCCCAGGAGGCTCGCATGCCCGCTCGCAGGCGCCCCGAAGCCCGGCTGCGCCGCGGCGCGGTCGTCGCGATCGGGTTATCGGTTGCCGCCGCCGTCGCGGGATGCGGTGCCTCCAACGCCGCGACCCCCGGCGCCACCGCCTCCGCGGGCTTCGCCGCGTACACCGCATGCCTGCGCGCCAACGGCGTGAACCTGCCGGCCCGCACGGCGTTCCCGTCCCGCAGCCCCCGACCAGCGGGCGCTGCGCGCCCGAGTGGATCCCCCGGTGACCGGCCGGGGCTCGGCCCGGGCGGATTCGGGGGCGCAGGCGGATTCGGCCTCGGCGATCAGCCGCCACCCGGTGTGGATCAGTCCACCTGGGACAGGGCGATGAAGGCGTGCACCGCGCAGCGCCCGAACCCTGGCCCGTCGGGCCGGAACAACTCGGCGTTCGTGGCCTACCGCAACTGCCTGGCCGACCACGGGGTCAGCGCGAGCGCCGATCCGCTGCGCAGCGGCGATCCGGCGGTCGCGGCGGCGCTGCGGATCTGCGCACCGTTGCGCCCGAGCGGGCGACCCACCGCCACCCCATCCCCGCCCGCCTGACCTGCGACGGGGACGGCCGGGGCCGGGGCGGCCGGTCGGGCGAGCGTCGCGGTCGGACCCGGCGTCGACGGCTGGAGATCAGAGTGCGGCGCGCCGGAGCGCAGCGAGACTGCACGGCCGCGCGTACGACACCGATCTCCGGCCCCAACCGGCCATACTTCGGGGATGCCCGATGACCCCGGCCGGTTCGCGGCCATGGTGCTGGCTGGCGGCGCCGGCCGGCGGCTCGGTGGGGCGGCCAAGCCCGCGCTCGCCGTCGGCGGGGTGCCGCTGCTCGCCCGGGTCCTGGCCGCGCTGGCGGACGCGGCGCCGGTGGTGGTCGTGGGCCCGCCCGCGCTGGCCACGCTGCTGCCGCCCGGTGCGGAGATGGTGCGCGAACGTCCGCCGGGGGGCGGGCCGGTCGCCGCCGTCGCCGCCGGTCTCGCCCACCTCGGCGACCTGCGTGGCATCGCGGTGGTGGCGGTGCTCGCCGGTGACCTGCCGTTCGTCCGGGCGGAGACGGTGGTCCAGCTCCGGCGGGCCGTCGTGGGCGCCGACGGCGCGGTCCTGGTCGACGGCAGCGGCCGTCCACAGTGGCTCTGCGGTGTCTGGCGGCCGAGCGCGCTGCGGGAGCGGCTGACCGGAGAGGTCGCCGGCCGGGCGATGCGCGACGTGGTCGACGGGCTGCGGGTGGCCCGGGTCGCAATCGCCCCGTCGGGCGCGCCGGACTGGTTCGACTGCGACACTGAGGAGGACCTGCGCCGAGCCGAGGAGTGGATCGATGCCGACCCTGGATGAGTGGACCGCCGAGGTGTGCACCGCCCTCGGCCTCGATCGGGCGCTCGTCGACCAGGCGCTCGTGCTCGATCTGGCGCGCGACGTGGCGCATGGTGTTGCCCGCCCGGCCGCGCCGCTCACCGCGTACCTGGCCGGCCTGGCGGTCGGCCGGGGCGCCTCACCGGCGCAGGCCAGCGCCGCGATCCATCAGCTGATCCCGTCGGCCCCGCCACCGTCGACCTGACCCCGTCGGCCCGGCGGCGGCGGCCGCCGATCCGCGCGGGGGGCCACCCGGGTCGGCCGAGTCCGGCCCGCACGCGATCATGCAGGTGGCACACTGGGCGCCGTGCGGGACGGGTGGGCGCGGTTCCGGGCGGCAGGCGGGCGGGCCTGCGCGGCGGCGGATCGCGCCGGCGGCGGCCTCTGGGTAGATCTGGCCCTCTACGGCCTGTCGGCCCTCTTCGCGGCGGCCACCGCAGCCTCCTCGCTCGCCGCGCACCGGGCGTGGGGATCGGTCGCCGCGGTCGGGTACGGAGCAGCGGCCGTCGTCTCGGCCGGACAGCTCGCGCTGCGGTCGTACTCGTACCGCGCCGCTCCCGACGCCGAGACCGACCCCCGGTTCGACCGCGACTCCCGGTACAACCGCGACCCCCGGTACGACCGCGACCCCCGGCACGACGGCAGTGACTGGGACTCGGAGTGGGACCGCGACCTGGGTGGCGACCTGCTTCCCGCGGGGCCGAGCCGGGCCGGTTCGGTGGCCGCCCGCACGATGCTGACCGTGGCCACCTGGTGCGCCACCGCGCTGTTGCCGCTGGTGCTGCAGGCGGTCCAGCGCTCGCAGGGCCGGCCCGGGCGTGCGCAGGAGGAGGTCCTGGTCATCGAGGAGGGCGGCCGGCGGCTGTTGGAGACTGGCACGCCGTACCTGGACCGGGCCGCGATCGAGGCCCTGCCGGCGACCGGCCGGTTGCTCGGTTACCTGCCCTACCAGCCGGGGATGGCGGTGTTCGGGCTGCCGCGCGCGCTCGACCCCGATGCCGGTTGGTGGAGCGACGCGCGGGTGTGGTTCGCGTTGGCCTTCGCGGCCACCGTCGGCGCCGCGCTGATCATCCTGCGGCGGGCCGGCCTGTCGTCGACCGCGCTGGTACGCGCGCTGCAGGTGGTGACCGTGTTGCCGGTCTGCGCGCTGACGCTCGCCACCGGCGGCGACGACCTGCCGGTCCTCGCCCTGTGCCTGTTGGCGCTGGCGCTCGCCGCGACCGGGCGACCAACCGCGGCCGGGGTGGCGGTCGGCGCCGCCGCCGCGCTGAAGCTGGTCGCCTGGCCGGTTCTGGTGATCCTCGGCGTGCACGCGCTGACCCAACGCCGGCTCGGTCGGTACGCGATCGGCGCGTTGGGCATTCCGGCGCTGACCGCCCTGCCGGCGCTGCTGCGTCACCGGGGGGCGATGGCCGAGAACGTGCTGGCTTTCCCGCTCGGCCGGGGTCTGGTGGGCAGCCCGGCCGCCTCCCCGCTGCCCGGCCACCTGCTCGCGGTGGCGGTGCCCGGCGGGCAGCTGCTCGCCCTGGCCCTGCTCGCCGCCACCGCGGTGCTGGTCGCCGTTCGCCTGGTACGACGGCCCACGCGCACCGCGGCCGACGCTGCCCAGCTCATCGGCTGGACACTGCTCGCCGCGATCCTCTTCCTCCCGGCGAGCCGTTTCGGGTACCTGCTCTACCCGGTGACGTTCCTGGTTTGGGCGCCCGCGCTTCGACCACGACGGCCACCGGCACCCCGCGCCGCCACCGCCACGGCCGTCGCGGCGCCGTAACGCTGCCAGCGCGCCGGCCAAGCCCGGCGCCGACGGTGCCATGCGTCGGGCGAAGGCCCGGCGCCGACGGAGCTATGCGTCGGCGGAGGCCATGGCCGGCGCCACCTCCCGCGGTTGTTCGCGGTCGAGTTCAGCGATGGACCGGGCTGTCACCGACGGCGAACCCGCCGTCACAGCTGGCACCGACGGCGCCCCGGCTACGGTCGCCGGCATCGGGTGCGCCACCACGGTCGGGGTCCAGCGCAGCCGGCGTACCCCGGGCGAGCACAGTGCCGCGGCCGAGGCCAGCAGCGTGACCGACGCGCTGATCAGCAGTGCGGCATCGGCCCCGACGGCGGCCACGCTCGGGCCGGCGAGGAGCAGGCCGAGCGGCCCGAGCATCATCGTGCCGAGCGCGTCGTAGGAGCTCACCCGCGACAGCGCGTCCTTCGGGATCTCGCGCTGCATGGTGGTGTCCCACATGACCACGAGGATGTCGACCGCGACCCCACCGATGAACGCGGCGGCCATGGCGACCGGTAGCGCGGCCCCGAGGCCCAACGCGAACGGCAGGCTGGCCAGCGGGAAGGTGAGCAGCACCACCAGTCGGACTGGATAGCGCGGCCGCGCCCGGATGGCGACCGCCACCCCGACCAGCATGCCCACGGACTCCGCGCCGAGTACCCAGGACCAGCCGGTCGAACCGCCCATCCGCTCGTTGGCCACCACTGGACCGAGGACTCCCCAGACCGCCTGGAAGACCATCCACACGAACGCGTACTGCGCCACGACCACCCACAGCCATTGCCGGGAGCGGAATTCCCGCCACCCCTCGCGCAGGTCACGCACCAGGTGGGTGCCACCGCCCGGAGCCGGCCGTGACCCCAGCACCCGATGCGACCCTGGCACCCGATGCGACCCTGGCACCCGCAGCGTCGCCACCAGCGCCGCCGAGGCGACCAGCAGAGCGGCGTTGAGCAGCATCGCCCAGCCGGCGCCGAGCAGGGCGACCGCGCCGCCGGCGACCGCGAAACCGCCGATGCGAGCGCCGTTCATGCCCAGCCGGAGGACACCGTTGGCCGACTGCAGCTGCCGCTCGGGCACCACCTCGGGCACCACCCCGGTGAACGCGGGGTAGAACAGCGCGCTGGCCATGCCGGCCACGGCCGCCGCCGCAATCAGGAGCCACAGCGGGGCCCACCCGGTGATCAGCATCGCGGCGAGCCCACCCCAGGCGAGCGCGGCGAGCAGGTCGGAGGCGACCATGACCCGGAAGCGCGGCAGCCGGTCGGCCACCACCCCACCGATCAGCATGAAGGCCGCCAGGGCGATCGCCTCGGCCGCCGTCACCACGGAGAGCGTGGTCGCGCTGGCGCCGGGCAGGCCGAGAACTCCGAACGCGAGCGCCACGGGCCCGAACGCACTGCCGAGCACCGCCGCGGTCCGGGCGATGAAGAGCAGGCGGAACCGGCGGTCGTGAAGAATGTTCGGATCTTTACCCACGTCGACGACAGTATCTGCCGCCCCCGACACGCTGCCGCCGAGTTTTGCCGGCCAGACGGCGGATTGCGCCCCATTCGCGTAGACAGATCAGTGTGACGTACGACAACCGGCGCCACGCCGGTGACGTCCTCGCGATCCGGCTGGTCCGGTACGCAGGTCGTACCGATGTCGTCGTGCTGGGTCTTGTCCGCGGCGGGGTGCCGGTCGCCGCGCAGGTGGCCGCCGCGCTCGGGGCCGGGCTCGACGTCCTGGTGGTCCGCAAGCTGGGCGTGCCGTGGGCGCCCGAGGTGGCCTTCGGCGCGCTCGGTCCGGGCGGGGTCGTGGTCCACAACCCCGAGGTGGAGGCGCGGCTGTCGCCGGCCGACGTCGCCGCCGTGGTCGAGGCCGAGACCGGCGAGTTGGTGCGACGCGAGTCGACGTACCGGCGGGGTCGACCGCCGCTGTGGCTCGCCGGGCAGGTGGCGATCATCGTGGACGACGGGCTCGCCACCGGAGCCACCGCCCGGGCCGCGGTCGCCGTCGTCCGCCGGCTGAACGCCGCCTGGGTCGTGGTCGCGGTGCCGGTCGGGGCGGTCGACTCGGTACAGCGGCTGCGAGCCGAGGCGGACGAGGTCGTCTGCCCGCTGGTCCCGCGCACCTTCGGCTCGGTGAGCCGTTTCTACGAGTCCTTCCCGCAGACCACCGACGCCGAGGTGGTGGCCCTCCTCGATGCCGCCCAGCGCCCACCAACGGCGCCCGGATGACGCCCCGGGCTGCCGGACGCGCCGGCGATCAGGACATCGCCATGTCGACGAAGCGGGAGAAGTGCAGCTGGGCCGCGACCGTGACCGTGTCGGTAGGACCGTTGCGATGCTTCGCCACGATGAAGTCGGCCTCGCCGGCCCGCGGCGATTCCCGGTCGTAGTAGTCGTCGCGATGCAACAAGATCACGACATCCGCGTCCTGCTCGATGCTGTTGTGCGCGATGATCCCGTTGGCGATGAAGTTGTGGGTCCCCTTCACGGTCGCGTCGTAGACCGGCCGCGGGCCCAGGGACTCGATTCCGACAACCCGGTCCCAGCGCAGATCGCCCGCGCCCGGCACGTCGGCGGGGCCGCCCACCACGTCCACCCGGTAGCGCGGCGTGGTGGCCGACGCCGGGCCGACGCATACGTCGACGGGAGTCAGGCGGGTCGCCACGCCGAGGCGCGCATGCAAGTGCACCACCCCGTCCGCCAGCGCCCGGCTCGCCGTCGCGAATGAGGCGTTGCGCCCGGCCGGTAGGCCGGCGCGGACACCGTAGTTGGCTACCGCGGCGTCAGCGGACAACAGATGGCGCAGGAACGTATGGATCTCGCGGTCATCGGCCGCGTATAGGGCGTCCGGCAGCCGGGCCCCGGGCGACCCATATGTCGGCGAGTGGCTGGTGCCGAGCCGGCGGGCGAGCCGACCGAGGTGGTCCTCGCTCCAGCCCAGCCCGGCGGCGAGCGGGGCGGGCAGCCGCCGAGGCACCGCGATGCTACCGCCGACCATCAGCGAGCCCAGCGGCGACCAGCCCCCCGGCGTCAGGAATGGATGGCTGGCGCTGGCCTTCACCACCCGGCCGGAGGCCAACCTGAGGCGGTAGACGCCTTTGACCCCGGCCGCAAACACGTTCGTCAACGGGGCCGCCACCAGCCGTCGGTCGGAGTCGAGGGACCACACCGGGATGCCAGCCCAGCTATTCGCCAACAGCGCGCGGAAGGTGACCGGGGTACCGGTGTCCGCGCGCAGGATGGTGGTGTCCGCGGTCAGGCACCCTGACTCGCGTAGGTCGGACAGCTGGGGTCGCTTGTCCGTGCGCTGCTCGGGACCCCGGTTCAGCTGGCTCACCGCGATCACCGGGCACTCGATCTCCTTGGCCAGCAGCTTGAGACCGCGGGAGAGATCGGCGACCTCCTGCTGGCGGCTCTCCACCCGCTTCGGGGAGGTCATCAGTTGCAGGTAGTCCACGACGACGAGCTTGAGATCGTTGCGCTGGCGCAGCCGGCGCGCCTTCGCCCGGATCTCCATCAGCGTCATGTTCGGCGTGTCGTCAACGAAGATCGGGGCCTCGCTGATCTCCCCCATCCGGCGGGCCAGCCGGGTCCAGTCGTCATCGGAGAGCTGCCCGGAGCGCAACACGTGCATGGGAACCCGGGCCTCGGCGGCCAGCAGCCGGGTGACGATCTCGATCTTGCTCATCTCCAGCGAGAAGATCGCGCTGGCCAGGTTGTGCCGCACCGAGGCGGCCCGGGCGAAGTCCATCGCCGCGGTGCTGTTGTGCGTGGGCACCAAACCGCGCCCGGCGAGGTACAGGTGGTCGTCGTTGTCGACGGTCACGCACCGCACGGGGACACTCGGCACCGGGCGGACCGCGACGATGACCCGGACGCCGTCGGCCGCGGTGATGGTCACCACGCCGCAGGCGCGGCCGCCGGCCTCGAGGCGGCACCCGTACCCGAGGCCCAGCGCGAGCTCGCGGATGTCGGCGGCCAGCCGGGCCGTGCTGACCTGGAGTTGGACAGCCCCGGTGGCGGTGGCGGCGGCGCCGGCGTCGAGCAGGCCGGCGAGCAGTTCCCGGCGCTGCTGGACCGAGCCACGCAGGTACGCGGGGGGTATGTGCGGGTCAGCCCCGCCAGCCTGGGCGGCCAGCCAGCCGCCGAGCTGGTACGGCGGCCAGGCGAGGTCCCACCGGTGCGGCAACGCCAGCGGTGCCGGGTTGGCCACGGCATAGTCGAGCCCGCTCTCGGCGGCGGTCGCCAGCGTCGCGGCGATCTGGCCGGTCGTGGTGACGATCAGGGTGGGGCGCTCCAGCAGGGCCAGCCCGGTCCGGACGCCACCGGCCACTGGCGCCCGGCTCGCGGCCGCCGTCACCTGCCACCGGTGCTCGGCGTCGGCGACCACGCTCGACCCGTCGCCGAACTCCAGCTCGTAACAGGGATGGTCGGTCATGACCGCGCTGGTGGCGAGGACGGCCGTCGGCCGGCCGTCGGCGCCGAGCAACTGATCGCCGACGGCCACCCGGCCCATGGTGGTCCAGCCCTGCGGGGTGGGCAGCGGCGTGTCCACCGCAAGGGCCTTGCCGAGCCCGGGCCGGCCGGCGACGATCACCAGCTGGCCCGGATGCAAGCCGTTGAGCAGCCGGTCGAGATCGCCGAAGCCGGTCGGCACACCCGACATGACGCCGTCGTGCGAGCCGACCGCCTCGATCTCGTCCAGGGTCGGCTGGAGCAGATCGGCCAGGACCGCGAAGTCCTCGCTGATCCGCCGCTCAGTCACGTCGTATACCGCCTGCTGGGCGAGATCGACAACGTCGTCGACGTCGCGACCCTGCCCGGCGGCCGAGCCGTAGCCCATCTGCACGATGCGGGTGCCGGCCTCCACCAGCCGCCGCAGGATGGCCCGCTCGGCCACGATCCGGGCGTAGTAGGCGGCGTTCGCCGCGGTCGGCACCGATGAGATCAGGGTGTGCAGGTATGCCGCGCCACCGACGCGGGCGAGGTCGCCCGAGTCCTGCAGCGAGGCGGCGACGGTGATCGCGTCAGCCGGTTCGCCCCGGCCGTAGAGGTCCAGCACCGCGTCGAAGACGGTCGCGTGGGCCGGCCGGTAGAAGTCGGCCGAGCGCACGATTTCCAGCACGTCGGCGATGGCGTCCTTCGACAGCAACATGCCACCGAGCACGCTCTGCTCGGCGGCGATGTCCTGCGGTGGGGTCCGGTCGAAGCCGGGCTCGCCGTACGCCGCTGCCGCGCCTGGGCCGGGAGGCCCAGGTGCGGCGGACCGTACGTCGTCGGCGAGCGACACTGCGAACCCCCACCCGTCGTGCTCGCATCATGATTAGTCCAGGGGTACGACACTCCCGGCGCAGCGTGCGTCGTCGCGGCCAGCCCCCTCGGCAGGTATCCGCACCCCCCGACGCCTCCGTGCACCCCACCCGATCGCCGCACCCATGCAGCGCGCACCCCCGGACCGCCTCACCGTAGGCACCAGGCCGGCAGGGTTCAAACGGCGCTGTGGACACAGCTCGGGGCAACCTGTGGACGGATCGGCCGTAGCCGTGCACATACCTGTGGACAACGTGTGCACAACCAAGAAGTTTGGCCGCCGCCGACACCCGTGACCAGGGCAGACACGCTAGCGGCGGCTGTGTATAAAGGTTCTTTCCAAGCGTGTCGTGGGTCCCGGGCCGGCGCCAGGCCCTGGGCGTGGGCGATTATGGCGGTTCGGTGGATACCGGACGGTCTGGCGACCGCGACACTCTTCGCCGTATGGAGCCGGGCGAATGGAGGTACGGCCAGCCCTCGGAGGACCGGCCGTGGACCGAGGAGGCCACCCCATCATCGAGCCAGCAGTCCGTGCCCGACCTGTGGATCGACGACCCGGCACACGCCTGGGGAACGAGCCAGCCGTGGCGCCCCAGCTCTCCCGCCCCCGATCCGGCCCGGGAGTCCGGGGCGACCACGCCCTATCCGCCTCGCTCAGCTGACGACCAGCCGTGGCACCGGCCCACCTCCCGATGGGGAGACGCGGAGGAGACCGAGGCGGCACCGGCGCACCAACAGCCGGGCGGGCCGACGCGGCCGGCCGGTTGGCCGAGCGGCGAACGGGCGGCCACTCCCCGGCCCGATCTCGGGGTGGACCGGCCGGTGGCCCCGCGCCGGTGGGGGACTGCGGAAGCCGGCGGAGCCAGCCACCGGGCCGGCGTGGACACCTGGGCCCGATCCGGCGGTGGACCGGCGCACCGCCGCGACAGCGAGGCAGGGCAACGGCCGGCGCCAGACGTGTTCGCGGACCAGCCCGCCTACGGTCCGGTCCTGGCCTATACCGCCGGCTGGTACGGCATTCCCGGTGTGCTGTATGCGATCTGGCTCATCACGTTGGACAGTGATCGCCGCGGTTTCGTCGGCCGCGAGTTCGTGGCCAGCCTGCCGTGGCTCTTCGCCGCCGTCCTGCTCTCGCTCGCCCTCGCCGGCCTGCTGCGGTGGGCGGTTGTGGGCTGGCGCGCGTTGACGCTCAGCTTCGCCGCCGCCGTCATCGGTGCCGGCGTGATGACGATCGCCCACTCCTTCACGCTCTGAGCCGGCCGCCGCGGTGGCCGGACGCGGCCGGTTCATCCGCCGCTGCGCCGGATGAGGTCGGCCAGCTCGCGCACCTGGGGGTCCTCAGTGGCCCGGTAGGCATCGTCGGCCACCGAGGCCAGGTCGTCCAGACTCACCTGGTCGGCGCCGGGGCCCTGGCGCAGCACCTCGGCGAAGAACGCGGCCGCGTAGCAGACCTTGAGCCGCGGTGACGCGCCGGCGAATCCGCCCCGAAGCTCGCTCGCCAGGACCGACTCGGCAATCTCGCGCGGCTCCCGGTCGATCGGGTCGACCCAGCGGACCCGGGCCGTGGCGACCTGACCGGAGGCGCCGTCGCGCAACCGGACGAGGTAGATCGCGGTGACGCTGTGCCCCGGGCCGACCTCGCCGCCATCGACCGTGTCGTCGCGGAACTGGGACGGGGCGAGCGCACGGTCGTCGTACCCGATCAGCCGATAACTGACCACTGTGGAGGGATCGAAGGTGACCTGCGCCTTGGCGTCAAGGGCCCGAACGGACAACGTCGCCGGCAGCCTGGTCACGAAGAGCTGGCGGGCCTGGCTGCGATTGGAGACGTAGGTGACGAAGCCATCGCCCTGGTCGGCCAGCTGCTCCATGAGCGCGTCGCCGTACTGGCTGCCCACGCCGACGCCGAGCAGCGCAATCTGCTTCGCCGCCTCCTCCCGGATCTGCTCGAGGATCGGCGTGGCGGTGGTGTTACCGACATTGGCCAGTCCGTCGGAGAGCAGCACCACGCGATTGGTGGCACCGGGTACGAAGCCCTCGCGGGCCACCCGGTAGCCGGTCACCAGGCCGGCCTCGAGGTTCGTGCTGCCACCGGCCTTCAGGTTGTCGATCGCCTGGTGCAGTGCGGTCCGGCTGCGTACCGGGGTCATCGTGCGTAGCACGTGCGCTTTCGACTCGTACGCGACAATCGCTACCGAGTCGGTGTCGCGCAACTGGTTCACCAAGGTGTGCAGGGCATCCTGCACCAGGTCGAGACGCCCCGGCTCACCCATCGACCCGGACACGTCGATGACGAAGGTGAGCGCGGCGTCGGCCCGGCTCGCGCTGTCCTCGTCACGTGTCTGCAGGCCCACCCGCAACAGCGTGGTGCCGGGCGCATCCGCGGCGTCGGGCAGGTCCGCCCCGTCGAGCGTCACCGTGAAGCCGGAGCCGGCCGGCTGCGGGTAGTCCTGCTGGAACGCGTTGACGAACTCCTCCGGCCGGACCGTGGCCGGATCGGGCCGGTGGCCGTCGAGGATCTGACGACGGCTGTAGGCGTAGGACGCGGTGTCGACATCGATTGCGAACGTCGACTGCGGTTGGCGCTCGGCATTGACCTCGCCGCTCGCATCCGCCGGGGCGGCGCCGCCGGCGAGGGGCGAGGGCGCGGCCGGCCGGTTGGCCACCGCCGAACCGCCTGACTGGGACCCGGTACAGCCCGCGGCGAGCAGCGCCGCGGCGAGTGAGGCGGAGGCGATCAGCCAGCGACCATGTCGCATGTGGACCATCGGATGCTCCCGGGGGGTCGACCGTGGATCTGACAGTCATGAGACGACATCGACGCCGCCGCGGCTCCGGTCGTGACGTTGCCGCAACCAAGGTGTTAGCGGGGTGGATGTCTGGGAGACCGCCCGTGACCCTGCCGAAAGCTGGCCGTGACCTTCGCCGGGCACGGCGCAGGGGCGCCCCGGCCCGGGTGACGCCCCTGCGCGGTTGTTCGGTTACGCGGCGACCACGTTCAGCGTGAAACTCGCGGTGACGTCGGTGTGCAGCCGGACCCGCACGGTGTACTGGCCGATCGCCTTGATGTGGCCGGGCAACTCGATGCGGCGCTTGTCCAGCTCCGGGCCGCCGGCCCGCTTGACGGCCTGCTGCACCTCGCCCGAGGTGACCGAGCCGAAGAGCCGGCCGCCCCCGCCCGCCCGGGCGGCGAGCGAGACCTTGAGGCTCTCCAGCTGTTCCTGGACCTCCTTGGCGTGCCCGAGGTCGCGAATCTCCCGGGCCGAGCGGGCCCGCTTGATCGAGCTGACCTGCTTCTCGGCTCCCTTGGTCCAGCCGATGGCGAAGCCCTGCGGGAGCAGGTAGTTGCGCCCGTACCCGTCCCGGACCTCGACGACGTCGCCGGGCGTGCCGAGGCCGGTGACCTCCTGGGTCAGAATGATCTTCATTGGTCGGCCTCCCCTCAGCGACCGGTCGTCGTGTACGCGAGCAGGGCCATCTCGCGGGCGTTCTTCACGGCCCGGGCGATCTGGCGTTGCTGCTGCGAGCTCACGCCGGTGACCCGGCGAGCCCGGATCTTGCCGCGATCCGAGATGAACTTGCGCAGCAGCGCGGTGTCTTTGTAGTCGATGTAGGTGATCCCCTCCTTGTCGAGCGGGTTCACCTTCTTCTTCGGCTTGCGAAGGGCCGCAGCCTTGGGCATGTCATGCTCCGTGATCTGTTAGAACGGTGGCTCATCATCGAAGGTGCCCGAACCGCCGCCGGCCGGCACCGAGCTGGCCCACGGGTCGTCGGCCTGTCCGCCGCCGCCGCCCGCGTTCGCGCCGCCCGAGCCGTAGCCACCACCTCCGGAACTGCGCTGCATCTTCTGCACCTTCGCGGTGGCATAGCGCAGCGACGGGCCGATCTCGTCGACCTCGAGCTCCATGACCGTGCGCTTCTCGCCTTCGCGGGTCTCGTACGACCGCTGGCGCAGCCGGCCGGTGACGATGACGCGCGAGCCCCGCTGAAGGGACTCGGCGACGTTCTCCGCCGCCTGCCGCCAGATGTTGCACGAGAGGAAGAGCGGCTCGCCGTCCTTCCATTCGTTGGTCTGCCGGTCGAGGAACCGCGGCGTCGAGGCGACGCGGAACTTCGCCACGGCCGCACCGGACGGCGTGAAACGCAGTTCGGGGTCATCGGTGAGGTTACCGATGACCGTGATGGTGACATCTCCTGCAGCCATGATCCACTCCTAGCGCACCGAGCCTCTACGGGTGACGAAGCTCAGGTTGCCACATGGGCCTGATGGTTCGGGGATTTCCGGGCGCCCGATCGAGCGCGTCGGATGGCGGTGTGCGGTGGGTGGTTTGTCCGGTCAGCCGTGGGTCAGCGGGCTTCCGGCCGGATGACCTTGGTACGCAGGACCGACTCGTTGAGGCGCAGCTGCCGGTCGAGCTCGGCCACCGCTTCGGGCGTGGCCTGCAGGTCGATGACGGCGTAGATGCCCTCGGACTTCTTGTTGATCTCGTACGCAAGGCGCCGTCGCCCCCACACGTCGATCTTCTCGACCGAGCCGCCCGACGACCGGATCACGTTGTTGAGATAGGTATCCAGCGACGGGGTGACGGTGCGCTCCTCGAGACTGCCGTCGAGGATCACCATGATCTCGTAATGACGCAAGACGTTCTCACCTCCTGTGGGCTAGGCGGCCACGGTCTCTCCGTGGCAGGAGGTCGTGCGTCGTCGCGGGCACCGGTGGCCCCGCGACCGGAACCACGATAGCCGAGTGGCGCGGACACCCAAGCCGCAGGGCGCGCTATCCAGTTCTGCTGGGTGGGACCTGGGGAGGAACGACCACACCGACGAGGTTGGATAGGAGGCGCCCTGCGGAGCTTATGGATGACAGCCGCGCTACGAGCCGCTTGAGCGTTGAGCGACGATAGCCCGAATTATGCCCACACTAACCCCGAAAATGCAAATAAGCCCCACAATGGCCACTAATCGCAGGTCAGCCTGGGCGGACTGCCCGGTCGGATCGGCCGTGGCCAGCCAGCCCATCGGACCGGCCGCGCCGGGCGGGAGACCGCCGAAGTCACCGTGGAACACGTCGATCCATAACGAGTGCCGCGGCCGATGGTGACGGCCGACGCCCAGCGGGGTGTCGCCTGCCCGTCGTACCCTCGGGTCATGCGTATCGGGGCACATG
The DNA here is from genome assembly GCA_963753485.1 of uncultured Actinomycetota bacterium. GTDB lineage: Bacteria > Actinomycetota > Actinomycetes > Mycobacteriales > Micromonosporaceae > CAWDLX01. The sequence goes on from CAVWCL010000008.1 coordinate 290,437, forward strand.
TCGAATCGACCGACCCGCTCTCCGCGGCGCTCGCCCGCCGCGCCGACGTCATCCAGTTCTTCCTCACCGACCCGCAGAGCTATGCGGCCCCGAAACCCCGGGCCGACCGGGACGCGCTGCGGGCCAGCGACGTCCAGATCTTCATCCACTCGCCCTACCGGCTCAACGTCGCGACCACCAACAATCGCATCCGCATTCCCAGCCGCAAGCTGCTGCTCCAGCACGCTCAGGCGGCGGCCGACCTCGGCGCCAGCGGCCTGATCGTGCACGGCGGCCATGTCGACCGGGATGGCGACCTGGACGCGGGCTTCGCCAACTGGCGTAAGACCTTCGCTTACGCGGCCCAGGAGGGTGGCTTCCCGCTGCCCATCCTGATCGAGAACACGGCCGGCGGGGACAACGCCTGCGCCCGCCGGTTCGAGGATCTGGCCCGGCTCTGGGACGCGGTGGGGGAGTTCGGCGCCGGCTTCTGCCTGGACACCTGCCACGCCTACGCCGCCGGTGAGGAACTGCTCGGCATCGTCGACCGGGTCAAAGCCATCACCGGCCGGGTCGACCTCATTCACGCGAACGACTCCCGCGACCCGTTCGATTCGGGCGCGGACCGCCACGACAACCTCGGCCGCGGCACCATCGACCCGGATCTGATCGTCGCCGTCATCCGGGCCGCCGGTGCGCCCGCGGTCGTCGAGACCCCGCCGGACGGGCAGGTCGCCGACATCGCGCTGCTGCGCGCGGGCCTGGGCGGGTGACCGCCGAAGCCCCAGACACCGGCGCGGCCAAGCCGGTACGGGCCGCGGCGCCGGACCAGGTCGAGCTGGTCGTGAGCGGGGGGCCCGGCCCGGGGGAGCTGACGGTCGACCGACCGGCCGCGGATTGGGCGGACTTCGCCCCGGCGCCCGCGCGGCACCGGCGGATCCGCCCGCCCATGGTGGTGGCGGTGGCGGCCGGGGCCCGCCACCTGCACCGGGCGGCTCGCCGTGAGTGGGTGGGTGCCGCGGTCACCGGCGTGGCGCTCTCGCTCATCGTCAACCGCGACGCGCTCGCCGATCCCAACCACCGGCTGCCGCCGGACCCGGCCGGACGGGTGAGCGCCTACCTGGTCGCCTGGGCCGGTCACGAGGTACGGGTGGCGCCGGGAAACCTCTGGCAACTCAACGGTTTCTTCCCGGCCGGACACTCGCTGGCCTTCGGCGACGCGCTGCTCGGTTATGCCCCGTTCGGGCTCGTCGGCGCCGGACCGGCGGGGGCCGTGCTGCGGGCGAATGTGCTGCTCGTCGCGGCCGGGGCGCTGGCGTTCGTCGGGGCGTTCGCGCTCGCCCGCCAGCTCGGCGTCGGACGGATCGCGGCCGCGGCCGCCGGCACCGGGCTCGCGATGGCGCCCTGGCACCTGGCCCGCGCCGGCGATCTGGCACTGCTCTCCGGCGGCGCGGTGGCGCTCACCCTGGCGATGCTGGCCCGCGGCCACGGCCTGAGCTGGCGCCGCAGCGGCACCGGTCGGCCGGGCGCCAGCGCCGGCTGGGCGATCGCCGGCTGGCTCGGCGCCCTCTGGACGGCGTCGGTGAGCCTGGCCACCGGCGCGGTGCTGGCCGCGATCGTCTTCGTGGGACTCGCCGTCGGCATTGGACGCTGGGGGTTCGGGCGGGCCCCTGAGCCCGGCCGCCGGCTGCTTCTCGTCGACGGCATCGGCACCGTGGCCTATGCCGCCACCCTGATCGCACTGGCAGTGCCGTATCGGGACGCCTCCGATCAGGTGCCCGCCGGCGCCGCACCGCCGCTGCGCGGTTTGCTGACGGCGCCGGCGGGCTCGCTCATCTGGGGCGACGCGCATGCGGGTGCCCGCGCATTGCTACCACATCCAGAGCAGATGACTCTCCTGCCGGGATACGCCCTGATCGCGATCGCAGTGGCGGGAGTCTTCTTCTCGGTGTGGAGCTGGACGATCCGGGGCGTCCTGGTGTTCGCGACCGCGGTCACCGTCGTGGTCGCCCTGGGCCCGACCGGTCCCGGCGGCGCGAGCGCGGGTTGGGTGCTCGACCACCTGCCCGGAGCATCCGTCCGGGGCGACCCCGGACGGCTGATCATGTGGATCACGCTGGCCCTGGTGCTGCTCGGCACCGGCGGGGTCGCCGCCCTCGTGCAACGGGCGGTCGAGGTTGCCCGTGAGCGTGACCGGCCGCGCCCGTCAATGCCGGCGCGGCTCGCTCTCCTGCTGCCGGCCGCTCTCCTGCTGGTGGAAGGGCTCGGCACCCTGCCCTGGGCCCCGGTCCCGGCCCGACCGGCCGGCCTGGACACGGTGGTCGCGCCGTACCTGGTGCTGCCGAGCGATCCACACCACGACGCTGACGTGCTGCTGTGGTCCACTGTGGACTTCGCCAGCGTCGCCAACGGGTCCGGGGCCCGCCCGGTCGAGCTTGACCAGATCCGCCAGGCGGTGGCCACCTTCCCCGACCAGCGCAGCGTCGATTACCTGCGCCAGCTCGGCATCCGCCGGGTCGTCATCCCGCTGCCGGCCCCACCATCCCTGGCCGACCTGGTCGCGCGGCCCGACAACGGGCCGGGTTTCACCAGCGAGGTCCGGCCGGAGATGGTGATCTTCCAGATCACCTGACGCGATCAGCCTGGCCGGCCGGCCCCGGCCAGCGGCGCATCGAACCGGGGCTGGAAGAACAGGTCGGCATCGGGCGCGCCGTCGAAATCACCACCATCCGGGTCGTCGGGGTAACTGCGGCGGACAATATCGCGCTGTGGACTCAGGATGTCGCGCACCACGAAACCGGCCAGCACCGCGACGCTGAGCCACCGCCAGGACGCCGCCAGGTCGAACGTCCCCTCGGGGATGATGAACTGGCCCGAGACGTTGAGCATCTGACCGTAGAACGCGGCGAAGTAAGCGATCTCCGCCACCTGCCAGGCGAGGAAGGCCCCCCACCGCGGCCGGGCCAGCACCGCAAGGGGGATCAGCCACAGCACGTACTGCTGCGACCAGACCTTGCTGGTCAACAGGAATGCCGCCACCACAAGGAAGCAGAGCTGGGCGAAGCGCGGCCGCCGGGGAGCGCGCAGGGTGAGCGCCAGGATGCCGAGGCAGGCCAGGCCGAAGAGCAGGTACGTGAGCAGGTTGAGCGCCCCGATGTGGGCGCCCAGCCAGGTGAAGGGTGGCAGCCCGCCGTTCTCGGTGCCGGAGGAGGGCAGGTGCGCACCGATATACCAGATCGTGCCCCAGTCGATCGGCCGGTCGGCGCTCAACGCCCAGAAGCGATCCCACCCGTCGCGGGCGCCGAGGTAGACCGGGGCGTTGACCGCGACCCAGGTGGCGGCCGCGGTGCCCACTGTGATCAAGGTCGCCCGCCATCGCCCGGTACGCAGGGCCAGCACGACCAGCGGTCCGACGAGGAAGAGCGGATAGAACTTCGCCGCGGTGGCCAGCCCGAGCAGGAGACCGGCCAGCGCCGGGCGGCGGCGGGCCCACGCGTACATGAAGAACGTGGTGAGGCCGACCGCGAACAGGTCCCAGTTGATCGTGGCCGTCACGACCAGTGCCGGGGCCAGCACGAACATCGCCCCGTCCCACGGTCGGCGGCGGCGCAGCGCGACCACCGCCGCGATGGCGGCGATCCCGCATGCCGACAGCACAATCGCGTTGACGTCGTAGAAGACCTGGGCCTGGTTGACCGTCGGGTTGTTCTGGGCCAGCGCGTGCACCGGCAACCCCAGCGCGCCCATGAAGAACCCGGTGAGCACCGGGTACTCGACCGGCCAGTCGACGTAGGGCACGGCGCCCTCGTTGAGGTGCTCCGCATAGTAGAGCGCGAGCACGTCGGTATAGCACAGGTGGGTGTACTGGCTATTGTTCGCCCACGCACCGTCCTGGCAGGGCGCCTTCTGCAGCCAGTGCAGGCCGAAGATCGCCAGCGCCAGCAGGATCACGATCGCGGCCGGGGTAGTGGCCCGCTCCGTCCAGGCCGGCCGGGAGGCATGGTCGCCGAGAGGCCCGCCCACCGCCTCGGATATTCCCCGGACGAAGGCGTCCTCATGACTCGGCACCACCGGCTCGGACCCATCGTCGGCCCGGTCGAGCTTCGCAGCGGGACTCACAGCCCCACATCTTGCCGCACGCCCCGGTCGGGGTCAGCTAGCCCTGCGGATCACCCGCCGCGGCCGGGACCGGGACCCCCGCCGCCACCGCCCCCGCCACCCGGCGGGCAGAAGAAGATGAACTTGCACAAAGGGTTGTCGCCGGGCCCATGCTGCGGCGCCGGCACGCTGCCGGGCGGGTTGATGTCGCCGGCCATGCTCGGCGGGGCGAAGGCGGTGCCCTTGCGGCTGAGGTTCATCGCCTTGGTGGCGTCGGTCATGAACTTGCGCCAGATACTCGCCGGGATCCCCGATCCCCAGATCCGCGCCTTGTTCTTGTCCCGCAACGCCTTCTCCGCACCCCGGTTGCCCACCCAGACGGCGGCGGCCATCTTGCGGTTGAAGCCGACCATCCAGGCATCGGCGTTCTCGTTGTTGGTCTGGCTGAGCTCCCAGGTACCGGTCTTGCCCGCGGTGTCCCAGCCGTTGCCCAGGGTCGACGAGGTGACCTTGCTCAACGCGTAGGTCAGGTCGTTGACCGCCTCCGGCCGCAGGATCCGGGGCTCGTTGCCGGCGGGCAGCGTCTCCGAGTAGACGATCTTGGTTCCGTCAAGGACTCTCGTGACGAAGTGCGCGGTTGCCCGCAGCCCGCCGGCGGCCAGCGTGGCCACGCCGTTGGCGTGGTCGGTCACCGTGATCGGGTACTGGCCGATGCCGAGCACGGTGTCGAAGTTGCTGGGGGTCAGCGTGCGCAGGTCGGTACCCTTCAACTGCTGGCGTACCCGGGCGTCGTTCCACATGTAGTCGATGCCGGCGTCGCGAGCCATCTCCAGCACCTTCAGCGGCGTCACGCTGAGCGTCAGCTCGTAGAACGGCACGTTGAGCGAGGCAATGGTGGCGTTGAGCAGGGAGCACGGCTGATCGGCTCCGGTCGGGCATTCGCTGGCGTTGCGGATCTGTCGGGAGCCGGTGCGCCCGGGCAGGTCGTGCGGCTTGGACTCCCAGTAGGAGTTGAGCGAGTACCCCGCCTGCAGGGCCGCCGCCAACGTGTACACCTTGAACGACGAGCCCGCCGGATAGCGTCCGAAGCCGTTGCCGTCGCCCTTCTCGTCGAAGTAGATGCCGGCGTAGTCACTGCCCTTGCCGTCGTCCCCGCCGTAGTAGGCGAGCACCCGCCCGGTGCCCGGCTCCACCGCGACCAGGGCGGACTGCAGCTGGGCCGGCTGGCCGTACATGTAGCTGCCCTTGACCGCCTGGTCGGCTGCCTTGACCGCGACGCTCTCGGCCCGGGAGTCAAGCGTGGTGAATATCCGGTAGCCACCCTCCCGGATGGCCTGCCAGGACATGCCCTTGAACTGGCTCTCCGAGTGGCTCAGCTCGCTCAGCACGTGATTGACGACCAGCCCGGCCGGGCTCGACATGCCGTAGCCGGCGTTGGTGGCCGGGTTGTACGGACGCACGTCGGTGAGCGGGAACTGCAGGGCCGCGTCCTCGGCCGGAGTGAGGTAGCCCAGCTCCCGCATCTGCTCCCGCACGTAGTCCCAGCGGTCCCGGGCCTGCTTGAGCGCGACCGGGCCGGCGGTCGGGTCGTAGCCGGGATTGTCGCCGTCCGGGTTGGGCTGCTTGACCATCGAGACCAGTACCATCGCCTGGGCCTTGGTGATCTGCTGCGACGCCCGCGCGTGCCGGTTCGCGGTGCGGCCGAAGAAGGCCTGGGCGGCCGCCTCGATGCCGTAGGCGCCGCGGCCGAACGGCACCGCGTTGAGGTAGTACTCGAGGATCTTCTCCTTCGGCAGCTCCTGGTCGAGCTTCCAGGCGAGGATCGCCTCGCGGGCCTTGCGGGAGTAGGTGGCGCCCTGCAGATCGAAGGCGAGCCGGGCGTACTGCTGGGTGATGGTCGAGCCACCCTGGGTCTGGCCACCGGTGACGTTGTTCCACGCGGCCCGCATGACGCCGCCGAAGTCGATGCCGGGGTTGGTCCAGAAGGTCTTGTCCTCCGAGGCCACGATGGACTCCCGGACCGCGTCGTTCATCTCCTCGTAGGTCAGGTCGTAGCGGGTCACCTGCCCGAGCTTGGCCAGCACCTTGCCGTCGTTGTAGTACAGCGTGCTCGATTCGGGGAAGCTCAGCTCATCCGGCGTCTTGATGCCGTCGACGTAGTAGGCACCGCCGACCACGCCGACGCCGGTGAGCATGATGAAGACCGCGAACGAGGCGACCAGGATGTTGCGCCGCCGGGCGTGCTTGGCGCGGCGGCGCTCGGCGTGGCGAGGCCGCGGATCGCCGTCCTCGGGCCACCCCGGTCCGGTCGGCCCGCCGGGGCCGCCACCGCCTGGACCTCGACCGCCGGGACCGGCGCCGCCCGGGCCGCCACCGGGGCCGCCGCCGTACGGGCCGCCGCCGTACGGACCGCCGCCGTACGGACCGCCGCCGCTCGGGCTCGCGCCGTACGGGCCGGCCGGCAGGTTGCCCGAGCCAGGCTCGGGTCCGGACTCGCCCGGGCCCGGCATCCGGCGCCCACCGGTGAGCCAGCCGGCACCGGTCCACCCGCCGACCCGACGCGCGCCGGCACCCGGCCAGCGGGCGCCGGGCCAGCGCCCGGGTGCGGGTCTGCCGTCACCGCCGGATCGGGGCGGTCGCACCGGTGCCCGCCCTACCGCGGGTCGCGGATTCGGGTCGTCGTCCTTCATCGCTCGCACCACGTCGCTATCGCCAGATGGTGGCTCAGGGGCTCGGGCTGCCACTCGGTTTCGGGGACCCCGACGGGGGCGGCGTGGTCTCCGTCGGTGATGGTGGTGGCGGTGGCGGCGGTGGCGGTGTCGAGGGAGTCGGCGACGCCAGCGCCCCATCGGGCATCAGGTTACCGGTGTTGCCCGGGCTGTCGAAGCGCAACAGGCCCGGGTCGGGGTGCGGATACATCGCCTGCGTGGCGTCGCGCATGAACTGCTGCCAGATCGGCCCCACGTAGTTGTTGCCGAAGACCGAGTAGCTGCCGCCCTTGGTCTTGAGCGGCCCGCCGGACTTCGTGCCGATCCAGGCCGCGGTCGCGATCGCCTTGGTGAACCCGGTGACCCAGACATGTGCGTTCTTGTTCGCGTCGGTCGGACGCCATTCCCAGGTGCCGGTCTTCGCCGCCGTCTGCCAGGTGCTGGAGAAGTGACCGGCACTGACCTTCATCAGGGTCGCGTCCAGGTCACCCAACTGACCCTGGGACAGGCCCAGGTCCTTGATCACGTCGAGCTTCTCGCTGTAGACCGTCTTGCCGTCCTGCTTGACCAGCTTGACGAAGTGCGCCTCGTGCCGGCGGCCCTCGTCCGCGATGGTGGCCATGCCGTTGGCGTGGTCCAGCACGGTGATGCCGTACTGCCCGATGCCCAGCTCGTTGCCGAAGTGGCTGGGCACCATGTCCTGCGGGATGTCGGCGGCGCGCAGGTCCTGCCGCTTGCCGTCGCCATCCCACATGAAGTCGATGCCGGCGTCGCGCGCCGTCGCCAACACGTTCGCCGCGCCCAGGTGCAGCGTGAGGTCGAAGAACGGGATGTTCAGCGACGCCACGGCGGCGTCACTGAGCGTGCAGGTGGGTTGGCACTTTGCGCTGCTGGCGTTGCGGATCGGGCCCAGCTTCCCCTTGACGCGGTCCGCCTCCGGGAACTCCTTCGGGGCCTTCGGAGCGTCCCAGTACGACTGTAGGGAGACCCCCTGTTTCAGCGCGGTCACCAGGTCGTACACCTTGAATGTCGAGCCCGGCGAATGGTGGCCGAAACCGTTGGCCACCCCGTCCTCGTCGTAGTACCAACCGGCGTAGTCGGCGCCGGCACCGTCCTTGCCGCCGAAATACGCAAGCACCCGCCCGGTGGCCGGCTCGATCGCGACCAGCGCCGCCTGCCAGTCCTTGCTCTGGCCCTGCAGCAAGGCCGGAGCCGTCGATTTGGTGATGTCGGCCGCGTTGATCGCCGCGGCCTCGGCGTGCCGGTCGATCGTCGTGTAGATCTGGAAGCCGCCGTTTTCGATGAACCCCTTCGGCTTGCCCTTGAAGGTCGGCGACGCCCGCAGCTCCGCGAGTGCGTGCTGCACCACCAGACCGGTCGGCGCGTCCAGGTTGCTCGCCGACGACTTCGGGTTGTAGGGCACGACGTCGTCCGGGAAGGTGAGCGCGTCCGCCTGCTGCTGCGTGAGGTACTTGAGCTTGACCATGTTGTCGCGCACGTACTGCCAGCGCGCCATGGCCAACTCCTTGGCCTTCGGGTACTGCGCCGCCCGGGTCGGGTCGTAGCCCGGATGGTTCTGCGGGTCGTCCGGATCGGGCTCCGGCTGCTTGACCATGGAGACCAGCAGCATCGCCTGGGAGACCGTGATCTGCTCGGCCACCGGCCTCTTCCGGTTGGCGGACTTGTGGAAGAACTCCTGAGCCGCCGCCTCGATACCATGGGTACCGCGGCCGAACGGCACCGTGTTGAGGTAGAAGCCGAGGATGTCCTTCTTCTCGTACTTGTCATCGAGCTTCCAGGCGATGACCGCCTCGCGCAGCTTGCGCGAATACGTGGCGCCCCGCAGGTCCATCGCCATCCGGGCGTACTGCTGGGTCAGGGTCGAGGCACCCTGTTGCTGGCCACCGGTGAAGTTGTTCCACGCGGCCCGCATGACGCCGGCGAAGTCGACCCCCTGGTTGGTCCAGAACGTCTGATCCTCGGCGGCGACGATCGCCTCCTTCACCGCGTCGTTCATGTCTTCCGGCTTGAGCAGCGTCCGGTTCTCCTCGCCCAGGCGGGCCATGACGGTCTTGCCGTCGGAGTAGTAGACCGTCGTCGCCTCGGGCAGGTTCAACTGGTCGGGCGTCGGAATACCGTCCACATAGTACGTACCGCCGGCGACCCCGGCGCCGGCCAGCATGATGAAGACCGCGAAGCCGGTAATCAGGATGTTGCGCAGCCGGGCCCGCTTCGCCTGGCGCGGATCGCGCTCGGGGCGCCGGCCCGGCCCATCCCAGTCGTCGCCGTACTCGTCCCCGTAGCCGTCGCCGTCGAACGGTCCGCGGCCACCCGGACCGCGGCCACCCGGACCACCGGGGCCACCGGGGCCGCCCGGACCACCCGGCCCGCGGCCACCCGGTCCCATCGGTCCGGTCGGGGAGATCGGTGGCACCACGGCCCGGCCCATGACGGGCCGCCCGGGTGGTGCGTCCGGGCCCGGGTACCCGCCGGGGTAGCTGGGTGCGCCGGCGCCGCCGGGGCCCATCGGCGAGATCGGTGGCGGGTCGCCGTACCCGCGGGCATAGGGCTCGCGACGGGACCCGAACGGCTCCCGCCCGGGGGTGAAGGCGTCGGCCGCGTACGCATCCATGCCGTACGGCTCGCCGTAGCGCGGCTCGTCGTCGTAGCGCTGGCCGTATCCGGCCGGGGCGGCACCGCCCGCCGAGCCCCGACCGACCGACGCCCGACCGACCGAGGCCCGACCTGAGGCCGGTGGTGCGTCGTACCCGGTCGGGTCGTCGTACCCGTCGTCCCAGTCGGTGCGGGCGGGCCGGGCCCGCCGGACGGGCGAGTCGTCGTACGGGTTCATCCGTTACACCTTGCCGTTGAGGGGCGGCACGGGGGAAACGCCGCCCGGTTGCGGTGAGGTACGCCACGCTCCGCGTGGCCCTGCTCCTGGTCCTGGCCGTGGCGTCGACCCGTGCCGGCCGACGATGTAACCGGTCTTAGTACCAAATATGACGACAGCACGCGGGGTGCCGGCCGGGACCAGATCCGGTCTCGGCGGGGCTGGCATCACTCGGCCGCCCCCCGCGCGGTTCGCGGGCGGCCGGGGCGGTCCGGCATCGACACCCCACCGGCCGAAGCCGCCAGGCGCTGCGGCCCGAAGTCGTCCAGCGACGGCGCATCGAGCGCCGCCCGGCCGAGCAGGAATTGCTCGACCACATGGTTCCAGCCACAGCCGCGACACACTTCGACCACGAAGACCTGGACCTCGCGGACCGTCATCGCCAGCGCCGGCAGCTCGAGCGTCGCCCGGGCCTGCCCGGCCGAGTGCTTGAGTTCGTCGCCGTAGACGTAGTTGACATGGGTCAGGTTCTCGCGCCGGCATACCGGGCATAGGTGCTCGGTCGGCTCGCCGTGGAAGCGGGCCGCGGAGAGCAGGTACGGGGAGGCGTCGCACACCTCATATATGCCCACCCGCCCGGCGTACACATCGCGCAGCAGTGCCCTTTTCTGGAGCGAGTAATCCACCACCTGCCGCTGCGTGCGCATGCGGTCGAGGGTACGCGGTCCCGCCGGGATGGGCGACCTGCCACCGGCGCCGCGACGCTCGGAAGAGTGCGGTCGGGTCGGTGCACCCGCCCCGCGCCCTCGATCAGCTGGTACCCACCACCGGCGGGCACATGCCCCCTCACGCAGGGTGGAACCAGCTCAACGGGCGTTGCCGGCGCCGGCGTCGCCGCCGAATGCCGGTGCCGCGAACCGGACGGCCGGCAGGCCCATCCGCTGGCTCGCCTCCTGCATGAACGTCCGGTAGATCTGCGCCGGCAGACCCGCTCCGGTCACCCGGGCGGCGTTGGAATCCTTGAGCGGCAGCTCCGTCTCCCGGTTGCCGATCCACACCGCCATCGCCAGGTTTCCGGTGTATCCGACCATCCATGCGTGCGAGGTCTCCACCGGGCTGTCGCGCAGCGCCCAGACCCCGGTCTTGGTCGCTGATGCGTGGCCATCGGCGAGCGCGCCGGCGGGGTCGTTGCCCAGCGCCCAGCTGAGGTCGCTGGCCGCGGCCCGGCTGAGCACCCGCCGAGCGCCGATCGTTTCGCGGTAGACCGGGAGGCCGTCCCTGGTCACGCTGCGCACGAAGTGCACGTCGGCCCGCAGACCGCCGGCGGCGAAGGTGGCCATCGCGTTGGCCTGGTCGACCACGGTCACCGGATCGGCCCCCAAGCCGACCTCGGGGCCGAAGGGCCGCGGCGTCACCTGGGCGCCGGTGTGCGCCCGCAGGTCGTAGCGTTGCCGCGCGGTGCCGGGCGAGTCCGGCACCCACATCGAGTCGACTCCGGCCGCGCGCGCCATGTCGATCACCTTGGCCGGCGTGAGCCGTTCGGTGAGCGCGAAGAACGGCACGTTCAGCGACGCGGTCGCGGCCTGGGCCAGCGTGCAGGTCGGCTGGCAGGGCGCGCCGAGGTAATCGCGCACCGGGTTCGACGCCGGCCGGCCACTTCGCGGGTACGCCTTGGTCGGGGGCGAGTCCCATTTCGAGGTGACCGCGATGCCGGAGTCCAGGGCGGCCGCCAACGTGTAGACATCCATGGTCTGGCCGGGCGGGTGGGCCCCGTACCCGACCGGCAGCCCATCCGCGTCGTAGTACCAGCCCGCGTAGTCGGCACCGGTGCCGTCGTGCCCGCCGAAGAACGCCCGGACCCGGCCGGTACCCGGTTCCACCACCACGGCCGCTGCTTGCAGGTTGTCCGGCTGGCCGGCCATCACCGAGCCGTCGACCTGTTCGTCCGCGGTCTGTTCCAGCAGCGCCTGCGCCCTCGGGTCAATCGTGGTGACGATGGAGTAGCCACCGTTCTCGATGGCCGTTGCCGGGGCGCCGCGGAAGGCCGGAACCGCGCGCAGCTCGGCGAGCACGTGCGAGACCACCAGTCCGGTCGGCCGGTCGAGCCCCGACTGGCGGGCGGCGGCATCGTCCGAGTCCACAGTGGGCACTCGCAGCGAACCGGCCGCGGCCGGCGTGAGCGCACCGGTGCCGACCATGGCCCGCGCCACCTCGGCAAACCGGTCGGCGGCCGCCGCCGGGTCCACGGTGGGATCGAAGTGGCCGTCTCCGGGGGAGGAGAGCATCCCGGCCAGCAGCACCGCCTCGGGGACCTCCAGCTCGGCCGCGTGTTTGCCGAAGTAGGCGCGCGCGGCCGCCTCGATGCCGTACGACCCCCGGCCGAAGTACACGGTGTTCAGGTAGAAGCCCAGGATCTGCGTCTTGGTGAACTGGTCCTCCAGCTTCCAGGCGAGCACCAGATCCCGGGCCTGCCCGGACAGGGTGCTCACGTCCAGGCCGTTGGCCGCCCGGGCGTACTGGCGGGCGATCTTGGTCCCAGTGCCGGTCCAGAAGCCCGGGTCCTCGGCCGCCACCACCGCCGCCGGCACATACTCGGGCAGGGTGGCTAGTTCCACGATCACCCGGTTCTGCACACCGAGCCGGGCCATCACGGTGACGCCGTCGGAGTAGTACACGGTCGTCGTCTCCGGCAGGCCGACCGCCTCAGGGAGCGGAATGTTGGTGATGTAGTACACGCCCACGACCGTGAACACGGTGGCGAGCACGATCGCGGCCAGCACCGAGCTGATGATCCGTCGGCGGCGCAGCGCCGACGCTCGCCGCCGCACCGCCGCGTACGCCTCGGACAGGTCGATCCGACCGATGATCGGCAGCTCGGCCGTCGGGTCGTTGCGCCAACCCATGCCGTCTCCCACTGCGTCGTCCGCGGTCGCGGGCAACCCCTCCGCGAGCCTCGACTCTAGTCGGCGGACCTGACCCGGTCACCGGCCGAGTTGCGGGTCCCGCGCACCGGCCGTACTCTCGATGTATCGGCGCGATACATCGGCGCAGCGGGGCCGGTGGCAAGGCAGGAGGTGAACGATGCTGGAGCTGGCCATCCTCGGCATCCTGCACGAGTCGCCGATGCACGGCTATGAGCTGCGCAAGCAGTTGACCACCACGCTCGGCGCGTTCCGCGCCGCGATCAGTTACGGCTCGCTCTACCCGACCCTACGCCGCCTGCAGGCGGCCCATTGGATCGCCGAGGACGAGTCGGCGGCCGCTCCGGCCGAAATCCCGCCGATGACCAGCCGCCGCGGCCGCGTTGTCTACAAGATCACAGCCGAGGGCAAGGAGCGGTTCCAGGAACTGCTCGCCCAGGCGGGTCCGGAGACATTCGACGATCCGGCGTTCGGCGTGCACTTCGCGTTCTTCGCCCGGACCGACCAGCAGACCCGCATCCGCATCCTGGAGGGCCGGCGCCGGCGGATCGAGGAGCGGCGCGAAGGGTTGCGCGACGTGCTTGGGCGCGCCGCCGAGCGGCTCGACGCGTACACGCTCGAGCTTCAACGCCACGGCCTCGAGGCCTGTGAGCGGGAGGTGCGATGGCTCGAGGAGCTCATCGCGACCGAGCGGTCGGGACAGACACCCGGCACCGTCCCGGGTCCCGAGATGGGCACCACCCAGATGACCGTGCCGCCTTCGGACACCCCGGAGCGGTGAGATGAAGAAGGAGGCAGCCACGATGGGCTCCGTCCGTGTCGCCATCGTTGGCGTGGGCAATTGCGCCTCGTCCCTGGTCCAGGGCGTGGAGTACTACCGCCACGCCGACCCGAACGACCGCGTCCCGGGTCTGATGCACGTGCGGTTCGGCGATTACCACGTTGGTGATGTCGAGTTCGTCGCCGCCTTCGACGTGGACGCCAAAAAGGTCGGCAGCGATATCGCCGAGGCCATCATGGCCAGCGAGAACAACACCATCAAGATCTGCGACGTGCCGGCCACCGGGGTCGTGGTGCAGCGCGGCCCGACCCACGACGGGCTCGGCCTCTACTACCGCGAAATGATCGAAGAGTCCGCGGCCACCCCGGTCGACGTCGCCGCCGTCCTGCGCGCGTCCCGCACCGACGTGGTGGTCTGCTACCTGCCGGTCGGCTCGGACGCGGCCGCCAAGTTCTACGCGCAGGCCGCGATCGACGCCGGCTGCGCCTTCGTCAACGCGCTACCGGTCTTCATCGCCTCGAACCCACAGTGGGCGCAGAAGTTCACCGACGCCGGCCTGCCCGTCATCGGCGACGACATCAAGTCGCAGGTCGGGGCGACCATCGTCCACAGGGGACTGGCGAAGCTGTTCGAAGATCGCGGCGTCGAGCTGCTGCGCACGTACCAGCTCAACTTCGGCGGCAACATGGACTTTATGAACATGCTGGAGCGCTCCCGCCTGGTCTCCAAGAAGATCTCGAAGACCCAGTCGGTCACCTCCCAGATCCCGCACGAGATGAGCAAGGGCGACGTCCACATCGGACCGTCGGACCACGTGCCGTGGTTGGACGACCGCAAGTGGGCCTACATCAGGCTGGAGGGTCGCGCCTTCGGCGACGTGCCCCTCAACGCCGAGCTCAAGCTCGAGGTGTGGGACTCGCCCAACTCGGCCGGTGTCATCATCGACGCGGTCCGGGCGGCGAAGATCGCGCTCGACCGCAAGCTCGCCGGCCCGGTGCTCTCGGCCGCCAGCTACTTCATGAAGTCGCCGCCGGTGCAGTACTCCGACCATGACGCGCACGAGGCGGTGGAGGAGTTCATCGCGGGCCCGACGGAGCACTGAGGGCGACCCGGCTGGGCTGTGCTCGGTCCCGCCGGGTCCCGCCAGGCCCAGCCGGGCGGTCGGGGCCGCTTGGGCGTTTGCCCGGTCGGGGCCGCTTGGGCGTTTGCCCCGGTCAGGGCGCGAAGGTGCGCTCGATCTGAATCCGCGCCTCGAGCTGCAGCAGGAAACGCTTGCGGCCCAGACCACCGCCGAAGCCGACCAACGTGCCGTCGGCGCCGATCACCCGGTGGCAGGGCACGATGATCGGCAGCGGGTTGTGGTTGCAAGCCGCGCCGACGGCCTGTGCGCCGCCGGGCTCGCCGACCGCGCGGGCGACGGCGCCGTAGCTGAGTGTCTCGCCGAACGGAATCGCCGCGATCTGCACCCAGACCGCCCGGTCGAACTCGCTCCCGCCCCGCATCGCCGTCGGCAGCTCGAAGTCGGTGCGCTCACCGGCGAAGTAGGCGGCCAGCTGCGCCCGGACCTCGGCCAGCAGCCCGGCACCGGCCTCGGCCCCTGCTGGTCGGCCGTTCCCGGCCTTGGCTGCCCGGCCGTTCCCGGCCACGGGCTCGGCCGCCGGGTCGGCGCGGTGGCGGCCGAAGGAGAGTCCCACCAGGACCGGCTCGCCGACCGGGGTCTCCTCGATGCCGACGCCCAGGGCACCGATGGGCGAGGCGATCATCGTCCACGTCATCGCGCCAGTCTGACCGCCGGGTCCGACACTTCTGCGCCCGGTGGTCGGGGCGCTGACACCGCGGGCGGTACGCGTCCCCGTACGCTCAGGTGTCATGCACCTCGCCGCGCTGCCTGACGTGACCCGCGAGCGGGCGCATCACCATCTGCGCGCGATCTTCTCGCGACGGGGCTTCCGGCGGCTGCTCGCGGTACGGCTGGCCAGCCAGCTCGGCGACGGACTGTTCCAGGCCGGCCTGGCCGGCAGCATCTTCTTCAACCCCGAGCGGGCAACCGGCCCGCTCGCCATCGCGATCGCGTTCGCGGTGCTGTTGGTGCCGTACTCAACCATCGGACCCTTCGTCGGCGTGGTACTCGACCGGTGGAGCCGCCGCCAGGTGCTGTTCGTCGCCAACAGCATGCGCGCGGCGCTGGTGCTGCCGGCGGCGTGGCTGGTGTGGCGCGGTGACGAGCGGATGCTCTTCGTCCTGGTCGCCCTGGGCATCGTCGCGCTGAACCGGTTCTTCCTCGCCGGCTTGTCGGCGGCGCAGCCACACGTGGCCGACGAACGTCAACTGGTCACCGCGAACTCGCTCGCGACCACCGCGGGCAGCGTCACCTACGCCGGCGCGCTCGGTGGCGCGGCGGCACTGGTCCACCTCACCGGCACCGACTACCACTCGTACGCCGCGGTGGCCGGGGTGGCCGCGCTCGCGTACGGCCTCTCCGCCGGCCTGACGCTGGTCAGTTTCCACATCGACGAGCTCGGACCGGACGACGCCGAGAGGGTCCGCGGGTCGGTCGCCGGCGCGATCGCGAACACGGTGCGCGGCATGCTCGCCGGTGTCCACCACCTCGCCCGCCGCCCGGTCGCGGCCCAGGTGATGACCGTGCAGACGTTGCACCGTGGGCTCTACGGCGTTCTCGCGATCATGACGCTGCTGCTCTACCGCAACTATTTCCACCCGGGAAACCCGCAGGCGTCGGTGGCCGGCCTGCTTCCGATCGCGGCCGCGGCCGCAGCCGGCGCGCTGATCGCGGCCCTGGTGACGCCGGCGGCCAGCCGCCGCTTCGGTGGCTGGCGCTGGGTCGTCGGGCTGCTCCTGCTGCTCGCCGTCGGCCTGCCCGCGTTCTGCCTGCCCGTACGGGAGGCACTCATCGTGTGCGCCGCCGGCCTGGTCAGTGTCGTCTCCCAAGGTCTGAAGATCGTTTCGGACACGACCCTTCAGGTGCAGTGCGCTGACGACTACCGCGGTCGGGTGTTCAGCGTCAACGACACCGCATACAACCTCTTCTTCGTCGGCGGCCTCTTCGTTGGCGCGCTCCTGCTGCCGGCGGCCGGACATTCCGCCGGCGCCCTGATCACGGTTGCGGTCGCCTATGCCGCGGTCGCCGCCTGGTACGGCGCGGTCAGTGCCCGCCGGGAGGCAATGGTCCCGGCGGCGTGATGCCCGGCGGCGTGATCCCCTGCTCGGTAGCCCAGGCGAGCAGCTGGGCCACCGCCTCGTCGTGCTCGAGCGGCCCGTGCTCCAGGCGCAGCTCCTTCAGGTGGCGCCAGGCCTGTCCCACCAGTGGGCCCGGGCTCAGGCCGAGCAGCGCCATGATGGCATTGCCATCGAGATCGGGGCGGACCCGCGCGAGATCCTCCTGCGCCGCGAGGCGCGCGATGCGCTCCTCCAGGGCGTCGTAGTCGGCGGCCAGCTGGGCCGCCTTGCGGTGGTTGCGGGTGGTGCAGTCCGAGCGGGTGAGGCGATGCAGGCGGGGCAGGAGCGCGGCGGCGTCGGTGACATACCGGCGCACCGCCGAGTCGGTCCACTCGCCGCGGCCGTAGCCGTAGAAGCGCAGATGCAACAGCACCAGCTCGGCGACATCGGCAACCACATCCTTCGGGTAGCGCAGCGCCGTCAACCGTTGCCGAGCCAGCCGGGCGCCGACCACCTCGTGGTGATGGAAGCTCACCCGGCCATCGGGACCGACCGCCTTGGTCGCCGGTTTGCCGGCGTCGTGCAGCAGCGCCGCCAGCCGCAGCACGAGGTCCGGACCGTCGCTCTCGAGCCCGATCGCGTTGGCCAGCACGGTGAGCGTGTGCTCATACACGTCCTTGTGCTGGGCGTGCTCGTCGATCGCCAGGCGCAGGCCGGGCAGTTCGGGCAGGAAGATCTCGGCCAACCCGGTCTCGACCAGCATGCGCAGGCCGCTGAGCGGGTCGGCACCACAGATCAGCTTGCTGAACTCGTCCCGGATCCGCTCCGCGGAGATCCGGCGCAGGTCGGCCGCGTTCGCCTGGACCGCCGACCGTACCGGAGGATCCACGGCGAACCCGAGCTGGGCGACGAACCGGGCAGCCCGCAGCATCCGCAGCGGATCGTCGCCGAAGGACTGCTCCGGGGTGCCCGGGGTCCGGAGCACCCGGTTGGCCAGGTCAACCAGGCCGCCGAACGGGTCGGTGAACTCATGGCGCGGAACGCTGACCGCCATGGCATTCACGGTGAAGTCCCGCCGGCCGAGGTCGTCGACCAGGCTCGTGCCGTACCGGACGACGGGGTTGCGACTGACCCCGTCGTACGCCTCGGCCCGATAGGTGGTGATCTCCAGGCGGAGACCGCCCCGGGCCACGCCGATGGTGCCGAACTCGCGACCGGTCTCCCAGATCGCCTCGGCCCAGCCCGCGACCACATCCAGGGTCTGCTCCGGCCGGGCATCGGTGGCGAAGTCGAGGTCGTTGCCGAGCCGACCGAGCAACGCGTCCCGCACCGAGCCGCCGACCAGGTGCACCTCGAACCCGGCCCGGGCGAACCGCCGTCCCAGCTCGTCCGCGACCGGGGAGAGCCGGACGAGGTCGGCGACGGCATCGCGCTGAGCTGCGGTCAGCGCCGCCGGCGGCGGTGGCACAGGTGCGGACATCGGTTGGCCAGCCTAACGGTGTGGGGCGGGCAGGAGTGCCCGGGCGGTGCATGGCTGCGCTCGGCGGGCCCGCCGAGACCGCTGCGAGCACCGCTGCGAGCACTGCTGGGAGCACCGCTGCGAGCACCGCTGCGAGCACCGCTGCGAGCACCGCTGGGAGCGCCGCTGCGAGCACCGCTGGGAGCGTTAGCAAGGGCACCCTGATAACGGATTCTGACGAAGAGGGTGCCCCTGCAAACAGCGGGCAAACTATAAGGTCACTGCCATGACCGACGCGAGGTGGCAGGGCCGGGCACGCGATGCCGACGCCACCGTGATCATGCCGGGCACCAAGACCGACGCCGACGCCACCGACGTGCTGCCGACCGTGAACCCGGGGTCGGCCGGCAGCATCGGCTACGAGGTGGACCCGTCCGCGGTCACCGCCGAACACGCGATCATCCCGAGTGGGAGCTCACTCATCGGCGACACCGGAGCCGCGGTCGCCCGCCACGGCGCGGTGATGGCGGCCGGCAGCATCGTGAGCCGGATCACCGGCTTCGTCCGCACCGCGGCGATCGGGGCCGCGATCGGGGCGGCGGCCGTCGGCAACGACTACAACCTCGCGAACACCCTGCCGGGCATGGTCTACGAGCTGCTCCTGGGCGGCGTGCTCGCCAGTGTGGTGGTGCCGTTGCTGGTCCGTGCGCGAACCCGCGACACCGATCGCGGTGAGGCGTACACGCAACGGCTGCTCAGCCTGGCCGCGATCTTCCTCGCCGGGGCCACGGCCGTGGCCGTGGCCTGTGCGCCCCTGTTCACCCGGTTGCTGCGCAACAGCGCCACCACGTCGGCCGATCAGCACCTGATCACGACGCTGTCGTACCTGCTGCTCCCCATGATCTTCTTCTACGGGATGGCCGCTCTCTTCGCCGCCGTCCTCAATACCCGCGGGCATTTCGCGATGCCGATGTGGGCGCCGATCCTGAACAACCTGGTGGTCATCGGCATGGCGGCCACCTTCGTCTTCCTTCCCGGCGCTCACCCGCCAACCGCGGCGGCGCTCACCCCGACGCAGGTGATCGTGCTCGGGCTCGGCACCACGCTTGGCATCGTCGTCCAGGCGAGCGGCTTGTGGCCGGTACTGCGCCGGGTCGGGTTCCGGTGGCGGTGGCGGTGGGACTTCCGTCAGCTGCGCTTGCGCGAGCTGGCCCGGGTCGGCTCCTGGATGCTCGTCTATGTCGTGGTCAGCCAGCTCGCCGTGGTGGTGATTCTCAAGCTGGCCCAGCTGGCCGCGGACCGAGGTGCCCTCGCCGGCCAGAGCGTGCCGGGCCCGGCCATCTTCAACAACGCGTTCCTGATTTTCATGATGGCGCACGGCATCGTCGCCGTCTCCATCATCACGGCGCTCATGCCGCGGATGGCCGCCGCAGCGGCCGAAAACCGCCCGGGCGACCTGACCTATCAGCTGTCGCTCGGCACCCGGCTGACCGCGGTCATCCTGCTTCCGGCGACCGCGGCGTATCTGGTTCTCGGCCGGCCCTTGGCGGTCACCCTCTTCGAGTGGCGCAGCTACAGCCATCAGCAGGCGCTCGACACCGGGTGGGTGATCGCGGTCGCCGGCCTGGGCCTGGTGCCGTTCGCCATCAGCCAGCTTCAACTCTTCGCGTTCTACGCGATGCCGGACACCAAGACGCCGGCCGTGGTCAACCTGCCGGTCGTGGCTACCCGCATCGCGGTCGACGTCCTGCTCTATCTCGCCCTGCCGGTGGCCTGGGTCGCGGCCGGCCTGATGGCCGGCAACGCGGTCTCCTTCGTGCTGGCGGCCGCTATCGGCTACCTGCTGCTGCGCCGGCGGATCGGCCGGCTCGGGCTGGCCCAGGTGCTGGCTACCGTCGGCCGGCTCGCCCTGGCCGCGGCCATCGCGGCGGTGCCGGCCGGCCTGGTCGTCATCCTGGGCGTGCGGGCCTGGGGCGACGGCAAGGTGCCGAGCGTCGTCGAGCTCGGCCTGGGCGCGATCGTGCTCGTGGTCTGCTACCTGCTCGCGGCACTCGCCCTTCGCGTGCGGGAGGTCAGGGAACTGGGCGCGGTGGTACGGGGCCGGTTAAGTCGCTGAATCCGCGCGTCCCTCCCGCGAGCGCGGCAGGGCGCGGTTAGGGTGAGTTCAACGTCCAACCCTCGAGCCGGCAGCGCAAACATGGTCGCTGGACGTGGCGGTCGGTGCGGGGCACCCTGGAAGCGGGGCCATGTGTGCCCCTTGGGGGGTTTCGCGGGCTATGGTCAGCCACAGGCGTGTCTCGGCGTGCTCACGCTGCGGTCACGTGCTCACGCGCTACGTCGGGACCTGAGCTATGGTCACGTGGGGCGACGCAGGTCCGACGAGGAGGACGGGTGAGCCACCAAGGTGGAGAGCGTCCGGACGCCGGTTTCGCGGCGGGCGCGCCAAGCGTCATGACCTTCGGTGCGGTTGCCGTCGGCGACCTGCTCGCGGGACGCTACCGTCTCGATGAGCACGTCGACACCGACTCGGCCGGACGCCAGATCTGGCGCGGCATGGACACCGTCCTGCGTCGACCGGTCGCGCTGGTGATCCGCCAGCCCGGCGGCGAGTCGGCCGCCGGCATGCTGACCACCGCCGTCGCCGCCAGCCGGCTGGTGCACCCGCACATCGTGTCGGTCTACGACGCGTTCGACGAGGGGCACCGCGCCTACCTGGTCCGCGAGTGGGTCCCAGGCGTTTCGCTGCGCGACGTTCTGCGGCAGGCGCCGTTGGACGCCGAGCGGACGACACTCGTCGTGCACGCGATCGCCGAGGCGGTCGCGGCCCTGCACGCGGCCGGCATCGTGCACGGCAACGTTCACCCGGGAACGATCCTCGTCGCCGACGACGGGCGGGTCGTGCTGACCGACACGCACGCGGACGGCCACGCCGATGCCGGCTCGGACGTGCGTGCGCTCGGCGCCGTCCTCTACGCCTGCCTCACCTCTCATTGGCCGTACGCCGAGGCCGGTCACTCCACGCTGCCCGACGCGGTGCGCGACAGCGCCGGCCGGCTCGCCAGCCCGCGTCAGGTACGCGGCGGGATTCCGCGGTACCTGGACGATGTCGCCACCGAGCTGCTCGACCCCCGCACGCCTCCTCCGGCCGCCGCCACATTGGCCGCGGAGTTCGCCCGGCTCGCCACTCAGGGCACGGACGCAGACTACGAGGAGAGCGCCGGACCCATGGGGTTCGGCGGCGGCGATGGCCACGGCCGGCGGCGGGCCGGCGGCAAGCTCGCCCTCGGGGTCGCGGTTCTTGCTGCGATCGCGGTCACTGGCGCGCTCGCCGGTGTCCGGTTGCTCGGCGGCAGTCCCAACGCCGGCGAGACCACGCCCGCCGCGGTGACCAGCCCAAGCTCCCCAACCTCGACCAACCAGCCCGGCCCCGCTATCAAGATCGATCCTAGCCGGGTACGGATCGTGGACCCACCACGCGGCGACGGTAAGGAACTTGACGGTGCTGCGCTCGCCGTCGACGGGCACCCGAACACCGGCTGGTCGACCGATAACTACAACCAGCCGTACTTCGGCGGCAGCAAGCCCGGCGGGGGCATCAAGCCCGGCATGGGCGTGTTGATCGACCTTGGGCAGCCGACCAAGGTCGGCGCGGTTCGCGTCGACGTCAATCAGCCCGGCGCTTCGATCTCGTTGCGCAGTGGCCAGAGCGACCCCGGCGCCGGCGCCACCGGCGGCAACCAGGCCCGGGCCGCTGACGGCCAGGTCGTGAAGGAGTACACGCCGTTCGGATCGGCGCTGGAAGACTTCACCGGAGTGAGCATGGTGCTGGCCCCGGCGAGCGACGACGCGGTCCAGTACCTGCTGATCTGGGTGACCAAACTGCCGCCCAAGGGCGACCGCTACAGCCTCACCATCAACGAGATCACCGTCTACGCCTCGGCCTGACGACACCGCGATGCCCCCCTGTCCTGGCCCCACCGGGGCCACCTGCCCTGGCCCTGCCGGGCTCAGCGGTCCTCGCCCTGCCGGGCAGTGGCCGTGACCACGGCGCCCGAGCGGCTCGACGACGCGGCTCTGCTGCGCGCCCATGTGGCGGGTGACCGGAGCGCATTCGGCGAGCTGGTGCGGCGCCACCGCGACCGGCTGTGGGCGGTCGCCATCCGTACCCTGGGCGACCGCGAGGAGGCAGCCGACGCGGTCCAGGACGCGCTCGTCTCGGCGTACCGCTCGGCCGATCGGTTCCGGGGCGATGCCGCCGTCACCACCTGGCTGCACCGCATCGTGGTCAACGCCTGCCTCGACCGGGCCCGACGTCGGGCCAGCCGGCCGACGGTCGCGCTGCCCGAGGTCGAGGGCGGCGCGCTGGCCGACCCGCCACCCGACACCGACACCGTCCTCACCGTGCGAGCGGCCTTGGCCACATTGCCGGTCGAGCAACGGGTACCGCTGGTCCTGCTTGACATGCAGGGGTACTCGGTCGCGGAGATTGCCGACATCCTCCAGATCGCCGAGGGCACGGTGAAGAGCCGATGCTCGCGTGGCCGGGCTCGCCTCGCCGTCCTCCTCGGACACCTCCGAGAACCGGGCAATGACACCGCTCACCGGAGCGACATTGCTCACCGGAGCGACGCTGCTCACCGGAACCTCACGAGGTCTACCGACGTCGGATCGACAGGCGCGGGACCGGCAGGAGGTGGAGCGTGAGCCTGGCCGACTTCGACGAACGGGACCTTGACCGGCTCGCCGACTACACCGCCGGCGTGCTCGGCGGCGATCAGGCCGACCAGGTGGCGCACCTGATCGCGACCGACCCGCGGTGGCAGGCGGGCCACGCCAGCTTGCGCCGGGCCAGCACGGCGGTCCGGGCCGACCTGCAGGCCGCGGCTCGGCACCAGCTCGAGCCGATGCCGGCCGACGTGGTCGCCCGGATCGACCATGCGTTGGTCAACGCTGGCGCGGCCGCCCCCACGCGGCTTGCCGCGGCAACTCCGGCGCGGCTCGCGGCGGTGGCCGATCTCGACGCCGCCCGACCGGGCCGTCGGCGCCGGCTCACCCGTCTCAGTGCGGCCGCGGCCGTCCTGGTGGCGCTGGTGGGCGCGGGTGCGGTGCTGCGATCGGTCGTGGGCGCCACGCCGGTGACCAACGGCGCAGCGGCACAGGCCCGGGACAACGCCGCCGCGGCACCGGGAGCGGCGAGCGCGCTCGGCCAGCCCACCATCCGCGCCAGCGGCCGGGACTACCGGGCCGACACGCTCGCCTCGGTACTGCAGCCCCCGCCGCTGGCGGCGCCGACCATGCTGGTTTCTCCCGCGGCGCCGCCCGCGACGCCCAACCGGACGCCCGCGCTGGGCGGGAGCGCGGAGAAGGGTGCTCTCGACATCGAGCCGGCGCTGGCCCGACTCGCTGACCCCACCAACCTGCGCGGCTGCACCGACCAGCTCCTGGCCGCCCATCCCGGCGAGGTGGTGGCCGTCGACTATGCCCGCTTCGACGGCGCGCCGGCGGTTGTGGTGGCCATCCGCCACAGCTCGACCACCACGATCGTCGCGGTCGGCGCCGCCTGTGGCGTGGCCGGTGCGGACGAGCTGGCGACGGTCGAGGCGCCCTGAACGTGCCCGCGCAATCTTCCGGCGCGCCGGGAGTGACGCCCGCCGCTTGCGGGAATTCCCAGTTCGTACGATGGCGTTGCGCTGATCGCGAACGGCCGGCAGCGACGCCGGCGATCGTCGGGAAGGGACCGTCCATGGACGTGCGTCAGGTCATCATCATCGGGTCCGGCCCGGCTGGCTACACGGCCGCCCTGTATGCCGCCAGGGCGCAGCTGAAGCCGCTCGTCATCGAGGGCGTCCAGTCCGGCGGCGCGTTGATGACGACCACCGAGGTGGAGAACTTCCCCGGATTCCCGGACGGCGCCATGGGCCCGGACCTGATGGACAACATGCGCAAGCAGGCCGAGCGGTTCGGCGCCGAGATGCTCACCGACGACGCCACCCGGGTCGATCTCACCGGTGTGGTGAAGCAGGTCTGGGTGGGCGAGACGAGGTACGACGCACACGCCGTCATCCTGGCGTCCGGCTCGGCCTGGCGTCCGCTGAACGTTGCCGGCGAACAGGCGCTGCTGGGACATGGGGTGTCGTCCTGCGCCACTTGTGACGGCTTCTTCTTCCGCAACCAGCACATCGCGGTCGTGGGCGGCGGTGACTCGGCGATGGAGGAGGCCACCTTCCTCACCCGGTTCGCCGAGAGCGTGACCATCCTGCACCGCCGAGACGCGTTCCGGGCCAGCAAGATCATGGCGGATCGCGCGCTGGCCAACCCCAAGATCTCCGTCCGCTGGAACACGGCGGTCACCGAGATCCTCGACAGCGACGGCAAGGTCGGCGGGGTCCGACTCCGGGATACGGTCACCGGCGAGCCGTCCGAGCTCGACGTCACCGGCGTCTTCGTCGCCATCGGCCACGATCCGCGCAGCGAGCTCTTCGCCGGCCAGATCGAGCTCGACGCCGCCGGCTATGTCGTGGTCGCCGCACCGAGCACGCGGACCAGCCTCGCCGGTGTCTTCGCCGCGGGCGATGTGGTTGACCACACCTACCGCCAGGCGATCACCGCGGCCGGCACCGGCTGCGCCGCCGCTCTGGACGCCGAACGCTACGTCGCCGCACTCGGCTGACCGCGGCACCCGGCGGTCGCCCTTGCCGGCGATCGGAGTATTGGTCGCCCTCCGGCGATTGGAACCCAACCGAGGAGATGCAGATGACAAAGTCAGTCACCGACGCCACCTTCGTGCGGGACGTCCTGCAGTCGGAGAAGCCGGTCCTGGTCGACTTCTGGGCCGAGTGGTGCACTCCGTGCCGCAAGGTCGACCCGCTCCTCGCCGAGATCGCCACCGAGATGGCCGACCAGGTCGAGATCGTCAAGCTCAACATCGACGAGAACCCGGAGACGGCGATGGCGTACCGGGTCATGTCGGTGCCGACACTCACGATCTTCAAGGGCGGCCAGCCGGTACAGTCCCTCGCCGGCGCCAAGCCCAAGGGCGACCTGGTCCGGTTTATCCAGTCCGCCATCTGACGTCCCAGTCCGCAGCGCCCCACATCGACCTTGTACGTGGGGCCGTTGCGCCGTTGTCGGCACTGCTGTCGTGGCGCGCGCTGTGCGTGGGGATGTCTGGGCCGCTGAGGCTGGGCGGGTGGCACTCCCGGCCTGTGGGCACAGCTTGTGTGGGAGCGGACGGACCGCGACGATTTCCTGGGCGGAGTGCAGACAGACCTATTTAGTGGGAATATGCCGACACGAGGCATGAGCGGAAGACGGGGATGCGATGCAGGTGATCCGGCGAGGGGACCGCGGAGACGCGGTCGTGGAGATCCGGGCCATCCTCACCACATTGACTCTGCTCAGCGATGGCCTGCCGGCCGCCGTCGACGTGATCTTCGACGAGAGGGTCGAACGCGCGGTCCGCACATTCCAGCAGGCGCGCGGGCTCGAAGTGACCGGTGACGTCAATGAGGAGACCTGGCGCGCCATCGACGGCGCCCGATGGGATCTGGGGTCGCGGGAGCTCTCACACGTCCAGCCTGATCCGCTTTTCGGTGATGACGTGCGCGCACTGCAGGAGCGGCTGCTGGAGATGGGATACGACGTCGGCCGAGGCGACGGGATCTTTGGACGCCGGACCTCCGCCGCCCTCAGTGCGTTCCAACGCGAGGTCGGACTCATCTCAGATGGCATCACCGGCCCACAGACCATGGCCGCGCTACGCCGGCTCGGGCGCAAGGTGGTCGGCGGCCGACCAAACCTGCTGCGGGAGACCGAGCGGTTTCGGGCCGCCGGTCCGGCTCTCGTCGACAAGCGCATCGTGATCGACCCGGGCCATGGCGGTGGGGACCAGGGCGTCACGGTTCCAGACGGACCGATGCTCTGGACCGAGTCGGACATCGCCTACGATCTCGCGTCCCGCCTGGAGGGTCGTCTGGCGGCGGCCGGAATGCGGGTGCACCTGACCCGGGGACCATCCCCGAGCGATCGCCTGACCGAGGCGGCGCGCGCCGATCTCGCCAACGAACTCGGCGCGGACCTCCTCATCTCCCTCCACCTGGAGTGGCACGCCAACCCGACC
Source organism: uncultured Actinomycetota bacterium (assembly GCA_963753485.1). Classification (GTDB taxonomy): domain Bacteria; phylum Actinomycetota; class Actinomycetes; order Mycobacteriales; family Micromonosporaceae; genus CAWDLX01. Next base: position 316,509 of record CAVWCL010000008.1, read on the forward strand.
GCCTGCGGCGTCGCGACGTACCACTATGGGCGGTACGGCGACGGCGGCATCACCTCGTCGCTCGGCGAGCGGCTTGCCGCGTTGGTCCAGCGCGAGATCGTGGTCCGGACCGGTCTGGTCGACTGCCGCACCCACGCCAAGACCTGGGATCTGTTGCGATTGACCCGGATGCCCGCGGTACGCGTAGAGGTCGGCTACCTCACGTCGCGCGCGGACCGCAACCAGCTCATCGATCCGCTGTTTCGCGACCGGGTCGTCGGCGCGATCGTGGCCGCCGTCCGGCGCATGTATCTGCCGATCGAGTCCGACATCCGAACCGGCTCGCTCGACGTGGACTCGCTGCGTCCGATCGACGTGGGCGATCGGTTCGCTCGAATGGAGACCGATCGGCCAGGTCAGCCAGCACAGGTTTGACGGTGGCGAGCGATCGTGCGAGCAGTCGGTCCGGGACCGTACGAGCAATCGGCCCGGGTTCGACCGCCGCCGGCCAGTGTCACGATCGATCGGTGCGATCGCTCGAGGCGGATACATCGGCCGGCTGCCCGTTGGCGGTGATTTACCGACACTCGGTCGCCCAAGCCAACTGTCCGCCCCTACCCCCAGCCGCCCGGCACCGATCGCTATCCATCGAATATCATCACTGGCTTGGCCGCGCCCGATGTTTCACGTGGAACGCCTAGATCGGCCTGTAAGCGCCACCGGCCGCTGACCCCGGGGCCGCCCAGGGAGCGAGCACTCGCGAGGCGGGGAGCGGACCGCGCCTAGGCGCCGATCGCGTCCCTGGGCACGCCCGTGAGCATGCTCCTCGTCGCCGGCCGCAGGATCGCGTCCGGGTTCATTGAGCCGAGCAGCTTCTCCAGCGCGTACTCCACATCTGATTTCCATGACAACGCGGTACGCAGCTCCAGCCGTACACGGGGGAAGCGGGGATGGGGCCGTACCGTCTTGAAGCCCACCGCCAAGAAGAACTCCGCTGGCGCAAGGCACCCAGACACCTCGTCGACATCGTCGCCGAACTTGGCGTCACCGAACGCCTCGATCGCCCGGATCCCGCGTTTGGTGACATCCCGCGCGACGCCCTGAATGAGCATGCGGCCAAGCCCACCACCGGCAAAGGCCGGGACAACGTGGGCGGCCATGAGCAGGACCGCGTCGGCGGAGATCGGGCTGGTCGGAAAGGCCATGGACCGAGGGCTGTACGCCGGGGGCGCGAACATCGCGAATCCGGCCGGCATGCCGTCCACGTAGATCAGCTTGCCGCACGATCCCCATTCGAGCAGAGTCTGCGAGACCCACGCCTCCTTCTCGAGGCCGGGGTCTCCGGTCGCACAAGCCCGATCGCCGGAGACGGGGTCCAGCTCCCAGAACACACACTGACGGCATCGCCGGGGAAGATCCTCCAGCGTGTCGAGCGTGAGATTCACCAGCCGACGCGACATGTCACCAACCTCAAGACCAGTAGGGCAGTGCCGCCTCCTCCGGCCGACCATCCTACGCGGGATCCGGACGCTCGGGCAGGAGACGGGCGGCAAAGTCGCTGGCAAGCAGCGCCGCCGCGTCGTCGGTAACGGTTAGCGCCCACCCTCGGGGTCGCGACCAGCCACAGGTTACGGTTCTCCGCCATCGACCGCTCCGCGAGTCTGGAGCGGGGGTGAGGCACTCGCCGTGGGTGCGTCGAGGTGGTCGGGGGCTCCGGCTGCGGCGGCCTCCGCATCAAACGTGGCAGGGGACTGCCACTCGATCTGAGGCGGTTCCACCAACGCTCGGCCGCCGAACTCCGCCAGCCAGGCGGCGACCATAGCGAGATTCTCACGCCACCGGACCTCCGATATCGGCGGCAGGATGTCGTCCCACAGAGACAGGAACGTCCCTCGCAGCTGCAGGTGACCGAGGGGCCGGGCCAAGAACCAGAAATGCAGGTGTGCCGAGCCGTCGCCCCATCGGTTCACATGCACCCGCGCAACACCCTCCAGCGATCGAATCGCCCGCTCGAGCCGCACTGTCATCACGCCCAGCTCGGCGGCGAGGAGGTTGGGCAGGTCACCCAGGTCCAAATGCGATCGCGACTCCAGGATGAGCACCATGGGCAGGCCGGTCGGACGATCAAGTGCCTTGACGCGCCACCGGTCGGCGACCCAGATGTACCCCTCGTCGAGGGTTCGGCAGGCGACGCAGGTGGCGGGGTCCTCGCCCTGCCGGACCGGCTCTTCGGCAACCGGAGGCTCCAACTCCTTGACTCGCAGGTCTCCCGCGAACGGGAACGTGGGCCACGTGGTGAACTCGGGAAGCCTGGGGCGGTCGTGAGGCACGGGCCACACCCTAGCGGACCAGCGCCAGCGGCGGGCCCGGCGACGCGTACACGCCGGAAGGCGTTGTCCACAGGGGCGCAAGCGAAGTACCGGGGCTTTTCGCGGAACTTTCACACCCCTGTGGACAAGACCTGTGGACACATTCACGTACGTTTCAAGCGGCCTCGGCACACGCCGCCAACCCGCCCGCGGCCTCACAGGAGTTCGAGAGACGCCATGGTGGCCCGCTGCTTGACGGCCCGCACGTCGGCCACGGGCACCTCATCTGTGTCCGGCTTCGTCTGCCCGTTCCCCGTCTTCGCCCACCCGTTCCCCGTCTTCGTCTGCCCGGTGTCCGTCCGTCTGTCCCTGCCCAACAGCAGCCATCCGGCGCGCTATCCAGCCGTCCCTCGCCATTGCCTGCGTCACTCACCCGTCGGGCCATTGCCTGCGTCACTCACCCGTCGGGCCGATGCCTGCGTCACTCGCCCGTCGGGCCGATGCCGGCGACAGTCGCCGAGCGGGAGCGGAAAGCGCGGGTGACACCTTGATCGAGGCCGCGGCGCATCGTCTGGGGCGCGACACAGCTCCGCGGCGCAGCCTAGCCCTGGGCGGGAACGCCGGCCATGCACGAGCCGTGGCCCTGCCGCTGCCACCCGCCGCGGCCGGCCATCACTCGACCATCGAGGCCCGCTCAACCCTGACTCGATCGCCAAGCGACCATTCGTGCCCGACTTCGCGGCTGCCCGGCTGCCCGGCCAGACCAACTGGTTCGCGACCACCGCAGTAGTCAACGGGCACCAGCCCAACGCGCACGCATCCCAATGCATGCCCCGCGACACGTGCCCGCCCGACGCGCACCCAGGAGCCCGGTGCGCACGGACACGGACGTTCGGCCAGCCGGAGGTCCGTGCGACGGTGTTTCACGTGAAACGAAGACTGCGCTCCCCGGGCCTCCACCACGCCGCCGTCGCGGATTCGTGCCACATGGCGCTCCGCCGGTGCCCGGTCTGGCCCACGCTTCGTTGGCCGGGGAGGGGTCGCGCAGCACACAACGCCTCCCTGCGGGGCGCAGGGGCTTCGGGTAGCGGGTGGCCGAGGGGGCCGATCGCCGGCGACGCTCCAGCCACGTGGCCAGCCGAGCGACCGCCGCCCAGACCTGCAGCCGTCGGCCCACCGCGGGGCGCCAGGCCACCGCGAAACGCCAGGCCACCGCGGGGCGCCAGCCTATGGCCGGACGGACGCAGCCGCCACGCCTGCCAAGCGCCAGGGAGACCCATGCGCCCCCACCTGCGCGCGGCAAGTCGCCCGCCAGCGGGAGCGGTCGGCTCGTAGCCCCGCCGACGCTCTTGCCCGCGGGCGTCCCGTTGAGTCTCGAAGACCGGCCGTTCTTGCGGCCTGACGACGACCACAACTGAGGCAAACGAAAGGGCCGGCGGCTCGCAAGCCATCCGGCCCTTCCTGCACCTGCCCTGGATCAGTCCTTCGACGGAGCTGGCCCGATCATCGCCACGATCCGCTCGAGGTCGTCCACGGTCGCGAACTCAATGAGGATCCGCCCCTTGCGGCGGCCGATATCCACTCGCACCGTCGTGTCGAAATGGTCGGAGAGGCGGTCAGCGAGATCGGAGAGGCCGGGAGCGTGTGGCTTCGCCCGGCGCGGTGCGGGCTTCTTGGCCGACGAGCCGTCCGCCAGCATGAGAGCTACCGCTTCCTCAGTGGCTCGAACTGACATCCCCTCGGCCACGATCCGGGTCGCCAACGCTTCCTGCTGATCCGCCTCTTCAAGCGCTAGCAGTGCCCTCGCGTGGCCGGCCGACAGCACACCGGCGGCGACCCGACGTTGCACACCGCCCGGCAGGTTCAGCAGCCGGATCGTGTTGGAGATCTGGGGACGACTGCGGCCGATGCGCCGGGCGAGCTCCTCATGGGTGGCGCCGAACTCCTCGAGCAGCTGTTGGTATGCCGCCGCCTCCTCCAGCGGATTGAGGTCGGCCCGGTGGATGTTCTCCAGGAGGGCGTCGCGGAGCATGGAGTCGTCGCGGGTGTCGCGAACGATCGCGGGAATGACGTCGATCCCGAGTTCCTGAGCGGCCCGCCACCGGCGCTCACCCATCACCAGCTCATAGCGTCCACCGACGGACTCTCGGACCACGATGGGCTGGAGGAAGCCGACTTCTTGGATGGAGAGCTTCAGCTCGGCCAGCGCCTCCTCGTCGAAGACCTGTCGGGGCTGGCGTGCGTTGCGCGTGATCGAATCCACCTGGAGCTCAGCGAAGCGCGCTCCCGGCACGGGCGCCAATGGCGTCATGGTGTGTGCCCGGGCTGGCGCGACCGGAGCGTCGGCGACGGAGACTGGGGGTCCTTGCGGTATCAAGGCGCCCAAGCCGCGGCCGAGGCCCCCCTTTGGCCTGCCGGTCATCCGACCGCTCCCACGCGGGCACCACGGGTGGCGATCTCCAATGCCGCCTCGAAGTAGCTGGTGGCCCCGCGGGATCCCGGGTCGTACGTCATAACCGACTGTCCGTAGCTCGGGGCTTCCGAGACCCTGACGTTGCGCGGAATCACCGCGGTCAGCACCCGATCTCCAAAGTGTGCCCGAACGTCCTGCTCGACCGCGTCCGCGAGTCGGGTGCGCCGGTCGTACATGGTCAGGAGGACCGTGGTCACCTCGAGCCCAGGGTTGAGGTGGTTCTTGACGAGCTGGATGTTGTTGGTCAGTTGCTGGACGCCCTCCAGGGCGTAGTACTCGCACTGGATCGGGATCATGACCTCTTGCGCGGCCACCATGGCATTGACCGTCAACAAGCCCAGGGACGGCGGGCAGTCGACAAACACGTAGTCGTAGTCGCTCGTGTTGTTGTGCAACGCCCGCTGCAGACGAGACTCGCGGGCGACCATCGACACCAACTCGATCTCCGCACCGGCGAGGTCGATCGTGGCCGGCACGCACCAGAGATTGGGAATCCCGGACACCGCCTGCACAACCTCGGCGAGCGGCGTCTCGGTGACCAGCGCGTCATACACGTCGGGGATCGCGGCATGGTGCGGCACGTCAAGACCGGTCGACGCGTTGCCCTGCGGGTCCAGATCGACCACCAGTACCCGGTTGCCGTGCAATGCAAGCGCTACCGCGATGTTGACGACGCTCGTCGTCTTGCCGACGCCGCCCTTCTGGTTCGCCACACAGAAGAGCCTCGTACGAGGCGGGCGCGGCATCTGGATCTCGCCGCTCGGATTGAGGATCTGTACCGCGCGCTTGGCCTCCTGTGCCAGCGGTGGGTCTTCGGGCAAGCGCGCCTCCCGGAGCGTGTCGATCTCTGACTTCGTGCCCCGATGGCCGGCGGCCGACACGATCGTGTTGGGGCCACCAGACCCCTCGTAGACCGGCATTGCACTCGTGGGCTCGGAGACCGGGTCGGCCGCCATCGCCCGTGGGGTGCCGTCGCCCGCGACGCCGTGTGGTTCGAGCGGTACGGCGTGGGGGCTCATGGGATTCTGGTCGAACACGCCAGTCCTCGCCCGGGTGGGTGTGAACCCGAATGATGTAACGCCGTGGCCGTCCGAGTCGATCACCGTGGACCCGCCGTTGTCGACGGTTTCACGTGAAACGCCATTCGTCTGCCCCGCCCCGGATAGGCCCGCGGTTATGCCGTCGTACCAACCGTTCGTCTGCACCGTCTCATCCTCGTCCAATGTCGGTTGATGGACATCGCCACCCGCTTGAACCATGATCGGCACCGAAAGACCCTTGTACGGGGGTCCGACCGCGTCGGGCAACGCTGGGGCGAGCCCGACTGGGTCAGGATAGGCGGCGCTCGGCCAGCGTACGGCGGACCGATCGTCAAGGCTACGTGCCCCCGCGCGGCGCGCAGGGACACGTTTCTTCAACGCAGCGCGAAGCCCAGTAAATATGGGCAAACGTTGTAGCGCCAGAAGCGCTCGCCTGAACCCTCCCGCGGCCGGCCAGGAACGCCCGTTCTCTCGTGGTTGGCTCGCCATGCTCCCTCTCGATCGGATCGAGCACGCCGAGGCAACCAGTCCAGCGGCGCTCACACTCGAGAGAGGCGCATCCACCATAGCATCGACGTCAGCCGATCTGGTTCCGCGGCTTCCACCTCGGTCGAGTACCCGCCAATGGCGTGCGCTCGATCACGACTACGGTCGTCGGCGGCTCGATGACCCCGACGCCACAGGAGCGCACGACCGGTTCGCCGCCTCCGGCCGCGGCGATCGCTGACCGGCAACGCGCGACCTCGGCCACGGCGGACTCTCCTTTGAGCGCGAGCAGCCGCCCTCCCGTGGCGACGAGGGGAAGGCACCACGACGCCAGCCGGTCAAGGGGAGCGACGGCGCGGGCGGTGGCGATGTCGGCGGGCGCAATACGCGGGGAACCGCGGCGTGGCACACACTCCTCGGCTCGGGCTCGCACCACAACGACGCGATCCAATCCGAGAGACATCGCCGCCTCCGACAGGAACGCGGTACGACGTGCCAGTGGCTCAACCAAAATGACCGAAAGATCCGGTCTCGCCACCGCGAGCACGATACCTGGTAAGCCTGCACCAGAGCCAACGTCGACGACCCGCGCGTCGTCTGGGATGAGCTCAGCCACCACGGCGCAGTTCAGCAGGTGGCGATCCCAGATGCGCGGGGCCTCCCGCGGGCCGATCAGTCCACGGACCACGCCGTCCGTCGTGAGCAGTTCGGCGTAACGGCAGGCGAGCGGCAGTCGGCTCCCGAACAACCGGCACGCCGCCGGCAGCAGCGCCGCCGGTGGCAGCGCGTCATCACCGGTCGCTGGCTCGTTCACTCAGCTCTACCCAGCCCCCGCGTGCGGCACGAACGAACGAGCTGTCGCGATCGCCCAGGCGCGCTGACCCATCGGCCGTAGTCGATGGTAATGACCGATCGTCTCTCCGCCCCTACTACGCGGACGGGCGCACCACGATGCGCCGGCTCGGTTCGACGCCCTCGGACTCGCTCTCCACGCCTGGCATCGCGTTGATGACATCGTGAACACACTTGCGTTCGAACGCACTCATCGCTTCCAGCCGAACCGCCTCACCATGCTGTTTGACCTTCTCTGCGGCGTTCTTGGCGACCGCGGCCAGCTCCCGCCGCCGGGCGGCACGGAATCCACCCACGTCAAGCAGCAACCGCGACGGTTCACCCGTCTGCCGGTACACGGCGAGCCGGCTCAACTCCTGCAACGCCTCGAGCGTGGCCCCCCGAGTACCGACGAGGTTGTTGAGGCGGGCGCCAACCACCTCGACCATGGGTCGGCCGTTCTGCACGAGCTCGTCGATGTCGCCGTCGAAGTCCAGGATGTCGAGCAGCCCCTCGATGTAATCGGCTGCGATCTCACTCTGGCGGAACAGGTCGGACTCCGAGGGCGCGGCGCCCTGGTCCTCGTCGTCGGCCGTATCGGCGGCGGCACCGCTGCCCGCGGCATGGTCGTCCGCGGCATGGTCGTCCGCGGCATGGTCGTCCGCGGCATGGTCGTCCGCGGCATGGTCGTCCGCGGCATGGTCGTCCGCGGCATGGTCGTCGGCGGCATCGTCCTGCTCGAGCGGGGACTCGGCCGCCTCTGCCTTTCGTTCGCGCTGCGGTGCTCGCACCCGCTCGCTCCTCGCGCTCACAGGATCCTCGGCCAGCATGTCCGGCTCACCGGCGCCCGCAGCGACGCCAACCACCTCCTCGTCCGGGTCGGAGGAGAAGCGGGGGCCGGCATCGTCCTGCACGTCCACGTTCGCGCCGGAGAGTTCGGGCGCGTCCTTCTGGTCGGTCACGGGTTCGTCTTCTTTCCGGGCTCAGGGCGCCGTTGTCGACACCACTCACACCTCGCCCGGCGTAAACGGCATACGGGCGAGAACGTCTGGCGAGGGGCGGTCACCGCGGCCGGGAGCGCCACCGAGCGTACGGCCATCCGTGGTTCGCGATGCCCGTACCGTGTCATTGTCATCCACCGGCATGGCCCAGCGGTCTCATACGCTCGGACACGGCGTCGCGTCGAGGCGCTAGCGCTTGGATCCGCCCTTCCTGGCTACCGAAGGTTTCTTGGCGGGCGCCTTCCTGGTGACCGGCTTCGCGCCGGGCTTCGGCGCCAGCGACCGGGTCTCGGGCGCCGGCGTCACCGGTGCCGGCTCGGGCTCCCGCTTCCGACGGAAGATTCCGGTGGACGCTTCCACCGGGTTCACGAACCCACCGCCGGTCTTCTTCGCCGCCGGCGCTGGCCGCTTCGCGGACGACGACCCCGGCGCGGACCCCGACGGCCCGCCTGACGATCCGTTCGCGGCCGCCGGCACCCCGTCGGCCGACACCCCCTCGGCTGGTACCGCATCACCCGGGACCTCGATCGACACGGCCTCGACCGGTAGCGCCTCGCCGGGCACCGCCTTGGCCCGCGCGGCTTTCGCCCCAGCGCCGGGTTTCGCTGGCGCCGACGACGACTTCGCCGCGGCCGCCTTGCCCGGCAGCGCAGACCGACCTGGTGACCCGGGCCGGGCCGGCGGCACGGCCTTGCCCGGCGCCACCGCCTTGCCGGTCGTCGGCGCACCCGCCACCGGCTTCCTGGTCGCTCCCGGTGCGGGTGCCCGACCGTTCGGCGAGCCTTTGACAGCGGGCGCCGCGCCGGGCGCCGACCGAGCCTGCTTGAGCGGGATGCTGCCGGCGACCGCGGGCGGCGGGTACTTGTGCAGCACCCAGTACTGCTGGCCCAGTGAGAACAGGTTCTGGGTGACCCAGTAGACGATCACGCCGATCGGGAAGTACCAGCCGGAGAGCAGCAACGAGAACGGGATCCCGTAGAGCATCAGCTTCTGGATCATCCGTTGTTGCGGGTCGGCGTTCCAGCCGGTCTTCAGGATCATCTGCCGGCTGGTGAGGAACGTGGTCCCCATCATCACCAGGATCAGCACGCCGGCGAGAATCTTCACGGTCACGCCATTGGCCTGCAGGATGTCCAGCTGGTGCTGCCCGTCGGCGAACCGCGCGGCGATGTTGACGTTGAACAGCTTGGCGACGGCGGCGCTGTCCCATTGCTGCTGCGTCCAGCCGTAGAGGGTCGTGTTCTTGGTCTGCGCCGGGTCGAGTCGCTGCAGCACGTGGAACAGGCCGAGGAAGACCGGGATCTGTAGGAACATGGGCAGGCAGCCCATGAGCGGGTTGACCTTCTCCGACTGGTAGAGCTTCATCATCTCTTCGCGGAGGGTCTGCTGATCGCCCTTGTGCTTGGTCTGCAACTCCTTCAGCTTGGGTTGCAGCGCCTGCATCGCCCGCTGGGACCGGATCTGCTTGACGAAGATCGGGAACAGGATGATCCGGACCGTGATGACCAGGCAGATGATCGAGAGGATCCAGTCCCAGTTGGTTCCCAGGAAGCTGGCGGATCCCGGCAACACCGCCGCCCACAGGTCGTGCCAGCGCAGCAGGATCCACGAGATGGCGGTATAGATCCAACCCATCATCTGGTCACGGCTCCAGTCACGTCGTCTCGGCGGCGGTGCGCCCGGGGGGTACGCCGGGGTGGTACATGATCGATTCCACCGGGATGGAACGGCTGGCACCGCAGCAGGCGCCAGATCGCCAACCCCAGTCCGCGGATCGGGCCGTGCGTCGCCAGGGCGGTCAACGCGTACTCGCTGCAGGACGGGTAGAAACGGCACCGGGGCGCGAGCGCGGGGCTCAGCCACCGACGGTACGCGAGGATCGGGTAGGCCAGCACCCGTGCGGCACCCGAGGTGGGCAGCGGCACACCGCTGGCCGCGTCGCCGGTCGGCACCGCTGCGTTGCCCTGGTCGCCGGTCATCGCGTCACCCGCCGCCGGGCCCGCGCAAGGGCCGCGTCGAGCTGCTCGGCAAGCGCCCGGTACGACTCGGCCGCCGCCCCGGGCAGCGCCCGGACCACCAGTCGCGAACCCTCCGGAAGTTCGTTGAGCCGGCTCCGGACCAGATGGCGCAACCGGCGACGCACCCGGTTCCGGTCGACCGCTGTACCAACCGCTCGGGGCACCACGAAACCCGCTCTCACTCCAGATCCCCGCTCCGACCCGACCTGCGCACCGGCCGGTTCCACGAGATGGATCACCAGATGACCGCGGCCCGCCCGGCGGCCGGCGCGGATCGCGGCCGCGAACTCGTCGCGGCGTCGCAAGCGCTGGTCGGCCCGGAGCACGCCAATCAGGCCGACAGGCGGCTGCGTCCCTTGGCGCGACGCGAGGAGATCACTGCCCGCCCGGCGCGGGTGCGCATCCGGATGCGGAAGCCGTGCGTCTTCGCACGCCGGCGGTTGTTCGGCTGAAAGGTGCGCTTGCTCACGTGACGAAACCTTCCATGCGGTACCTGCGAGAAGCCGTGCCTCCAGGCACGCGCGAAACAGCCGCCCAGCCACGGGTGGTTGGTCAAGAGTACCCGTTGGCGCCCCCACCCGGCAAAAGGGTCCCGCCCTGAGCAGCGCAGCTAGATCTGCCGCGATCGGCTGACCGTCCGGCGGTTGAGTCGGTACGCCCATCGCTGTTACCGTGCGCGGTTGCGGACTCTGATCGGCGAGAGGTATTTGTCCATAAATGGGGCAATACTCTATCTGCCGCTCACTCGTTCGCCACGGTGAGAACCACCACAATGACCGCCAGACGGTGCCCCTCGCGCGCATGCGGTTCGGCGGATACACAGGTGTGGATAACCTGTGGACGGTGCGTGGCCCGCCGGGGGGACACGGCCCCGACCGGCTCGGGGGACGGGCGGTAGCGGGCGGCGAGGCAACAGGGGTGGGACGACGGCGGTGACAGAGACGGTGGACTATGCCGCATTGTGGAGCGCCGCGACAGGTGATCTCAATGATGAGATCGTCTCGCCGCAGCGGCGGGCCCACCTCCGGCTGACCGTCCTGCGTGGCATTTTCGAAGACACCGCTCTGCTCGCGGTCCCCGACGCCTTCACCCGCGACGTCATCGAGTCGCAGCTCCGCCCGATCATCACCGAGGCCCTCACCCGCCACCTGGGCCGGCCGATCCAGGTCGCCGTCACCGTCCGTTCGCCGCACGACGGTACCCGCAACGCGCTGACCGATCCGACCGTCGCGGTCGGGGTGGTCCCGGCGCCCAAGATCCCGCTCGCTGGGAGCACCGTCTCGGGTGACGCCGGGTCCGCGGGAGCCAAGAGCGCACCGCATGTCCCGGCCAGCCGATCGCCCCAGCTCGACGGCGCTCACCCGGGTTCCGGCCAGCCGCCGCCACCCGGGCTTTCGGAGAGTGGACCCGGTCGGCTGACCGCGGACGGCCCGCACCGACCCGGCGCCGCCGCGAAACACGCCGCCCAACGCGGCGAGCGCCGCGCCAGCGACGGCAACCGGCTCAACCCCAAGTACACGTTCGAGACCTTCGTCATCGGCTCGTCCAACCGGTTCGCACACGCGGCCGCGGTCGCGGTCTCCGAGTCACCGGCGATGGCGTACAACCCGCTGTTCATCTACGGCGGCTCGGGACTGGGCAAGACTCACCTGCTGCACGCGATCGGCCACTACGCGACCACCCTGGAGCCGGTCAAGTCCGTGCGCTACGTGTCCACCGAGGAGTTCACCAACGACTTCATCAACAGCCTGCGCGACGACAAGACCAGCGCGTTCCAGCGCCGCTACCGGGACGTGGACATCCTGCTCATCGACGACATCCAGTTCCTGGAGAACCGCGAGCGCACCCAGGAGGAGTTCTTCCATACGTTCAACACGCTGCACAACGCCAACAAGCAGATCGTGATCACCTCGGACCGCTCGCCCAAGCAGCTCTCGACGCTGGAAGACCGGTTGCGCACCCGCTTCGAGTGGGGTCTGCTCGCCGACATCCAGCCGCCGGACATGGAGACCCGCATCGCCATCCTCCAGAAGAAGGCCGCGTCCGAGCGCCTGCTCGCGCCCTCCGATGTCCTGGAGTTCATCGCGAGCCGGATCACCAACTCGATCCGGGAACTCGAGGGCGCGCTGATCCGGGTCACCGCGTACGCCAGCCTGAACCGGGCCATGGTCGACCTGGCCCTGGCCGAGGACGTCCTGCGGGACTTCATCCCGGACGGATCCGGCCCGGAGCTCACGGCCGACCAGATCATGGATGCCACCTCGGAGTACTTCGGGCTGACCGTCGACGACCTCACCGGCCAGTCGCGCTCCCGGGTGCTGGTCAACGCCCGGCAGGTGGCGATGTACCTCTGCCGGGAGCTGACCGACCTTTCGCTGCCCCGCATCGGTCAGGCTTTCGGTGGCCGCGACCACACCACGGTCATGCACGCCGATCGCAAGATCCGCCAACAGATGGCCGAACGCCGCTCGCTCTACAACCAGATCGCCGAGCTGACCAACCGGATCAAGCAGGGATCATGATTCACGTTTCCGGGCTCATCGCGCGCTGTCCACAGGATGTGGACAACTCCTGTGGGCAAAGCTGTGGACCTGCTCGCTCGGTAGTCGACACATCGACGAACGGTGCCGGCGCCCGACCCGGAAATGCCGCCCGACCGACCAGACGGCTGGGGAGGAGTCACAGGAAAACCTGTGGATACCGCAGTGGATGGTGCCGGGAATCGTCGGCCGGTGGCCCTACTGTGGATGAACGGCCGAGTTGCGCCACTGGTTGTACACACCTCGTCCACCCCGCCCGGACACCACTGAGCAGCGTCGACGCCGGTTATCCCCAGCATCCACACCACCGACGAAGACGACGACTTATCTCTCTAGAACAAAAGCAACCCCCATCGCACATGTGGGCCCGAGATCGCCTGCACCGAGATACCAGCTACCCCGGGGTCGCGCCGGTCACACCTCGCAGGACAGAATCAGACGTTCCCGCAGGAGGCATCGCATGAAATTTCGGGTAGAGCGTGACGCACTCGCCGACGCCGTCGCCTGGACGGCCAAGAGTCTGCCCACCCGCCCATCGGTACCGGTGCTCGCCGGCGTGTTGATGCGGGCGACCGAGGGCCAGCTCACCGTGAGTGGGTTCGACTACGAGGTGTCCAGCCAGGTCACGGTCGGCGTCCACGCGGACTCCGACGGCGCCGCGCTGGTCTCCGGGCGACTGCTCGCCGAGATCACGAAGGCGTTGCCGCCCAAGCCGGTCGAGGTCGCCGCGGTCGGCACCCACCTCGAGGTGGTCTGCGGGAGTGCCCGGTTCACGCTGCCGACCATGCCGGTCGAGGACTACCCGACGCTGCCGGCGTTACCGGAATCGGCGGGGCTGGTGGACGCGGCCACCTTCGCGCACGCGGTCGCCCAGGTCGCGATCGCGGCGGGACGTGACGACACCATCCCGATGCTCACCGGCGTGCGCATGGAGCTGGACGGCTCGACCCTTTCGCTGTTGGCCACCGACCGCTACCGGGCGGCGGTGCGGGAGTTGTCGTGGCGCCCCGACGACGACGGGATCAACCTGCAAGCGCTGGTGCCGGCCCGGACTCTGGCCGATACGGCCAAGACGCTGGGTCCGTTGGGTGGCGACGTGACCGTGGCGCTCTCCCGCGGTGGCCTGGGTGAAGGGATGATCGGGTTTGCCGGCGGACCCCGGCACACCACGAGCCGGCTGCTCGATCCGGACTTCCCGAAGATCCGCTCGCTCTTCCCCGACCAGCACAGCGCCCGGGCGACGCTCAGCGTCGCGGCCCTGACCGAGGTGGTCAAGCGGGTCGCCCTGGTGGCCGACCGGACCACGCCGGTGCGGTTGAGCTTCGCCGAGGGCGAAGTGGTCGTGGAGGCGGGTAGCAGCGAGGACGCCCGCGCCAGCGAGGCGATGGAGGGCGAGTTCGCCGGCGAGGCCCTTACCGTGGCGTTCAACCCGGGCTACCTGCTCGACGGCTTGTCGGTACTGGATGCGCCGACCGTGCTGATCTCGTTCACCACCGCCATGAAGCCCGCCGTCATCAGCCCGGCCGGCGACGACGGCACGCCCATCCCGGGATACCGGTATCTGATCATGCCCATGCGCGTGGGCGGCTGACCCGGTAACGTCCCGAGGCGGGAGGGGTCATGCAGCTTGGTCTGGTGGGCCTTGGCCGGATGGGCGCCAACATGGCCGCCCGCTTGCGCGCGGCCGGGCACGAGGTGGTCGGCTTCGACCACAGTCCGCAGGTCTCCAACGTGGGGAGCCTCGCCGAGCTGGTGAGCGCGCTCCAGCCCGCCCGCGCGGTGTGGCTGATGGTGCCGGCCGAGGTGACCGCAGAGACGATCGAAGCGCTGGCCGACCTGCTCGGCGAGGGCGACCTCGTGCTCGACGGCGGCAACAGCCACTTCTCCGACGACGCGCCGCGGGCGGCTGGGCTCGCGACCCGCGGCATCGGCTACCTCGACGTTGGCGTCTCCGGTGGCGTATGGGGACGGGAGAACGGTTACGGACTCATGGTCGGTGGCGCGCCCGAGCACGTGGCTCGCCTGATGCCGATCTTCGATGCCCTTCGCCCGGCCGGCGACTACGGCTTCGCGCATGCCGGCGGCGTCGGTGCCGGGCACTACGCGAAGATGGTGCACAACGGCATCGAGTACGGCCTGATGCACGCCTACGCCGAGGGGTACGAGCTGTTGCGCGCGGCCGGCGACGTGGTCACCGACGTGCCCGGCGTCATCAAGTCGTGGCGGGCGGGTACGGTGGTCCGCTCCTGGCTGCTCGACCTGTTCGACCGGGCGCTCGACGAGGATCCCGGTCTAGCCGGACTGCGCGGCTACGCCGACGACACCGGTGAGGGCCGGTGGACCGTGCAGGAGGCGATCCGGCGCGGCGTCCCGCTCAATGTCATCACGGCCGCCCTTTACGCCCGGTTCGCCTCGCGCCAGGAGGACTCGCCGGCGATGAAAGCGATCGCCGCCCTGCGCAA
The DNA here is from genome assembly GCA_963753485.1 of uncultured Actinomycetota bacterium. Classification (GTDB taxonomy): domain Bacteria; phylum Actinomycetota; class Actinomycetes; order Mycobacteriales; family Micromonosporaceae; genus CAWDLX01. The sequence continues at coordinate 331,648 of CAVWCL010000008.1, forward strand.
CCAGTTCGGTGGCCACGCGGTCAAGAAGGACTGAGCGTGTACGTGCGGTGGGTCGAGCTGACCGACTTCCGCTCGTACGCCCACGCGGAGGTGGCATTCGAGCCCGGGCCGAGCGTGCTCGTGGGACCCAACGGGTATGGCAAGACCAACCTGGTGGAGGCACTGGGGTACGTGGCGACGCTGAGCAGTCACCGGGTCGCCGCCGATCAGCCGTTGGTACGGGCTGGAGCCGAGCGCGCCATTGTGCGCTGCGCCGTGGTGCACGACGAACGCGAGCTGCTGGTCGAGCTGGAGATCGTGCCCGGCCGGGCGAACCGGGCCCGGCTGGGCCGTTCGCCACTGAGCCGGGCGCGCGACGTCATCGGTGCGCTGCGGTTGGTGTTGTTCGCCCCGGAGGACCTGTCCCTGGTCCGCGGCGATCCCAGCGAGCGCCGGCGCTACCTGGATGACCTGCTGGTGGCGCGGCAGCCCCGGTTCGCCGGCGTACGGGCCGACTACGAACGGGTACTCAAACAGCGAAACGCTCTGCTGCGTACCGCGTTCCTGGCCCGCAAGGTGGCCGGGCGGGCCGGCGATCTGTCCACCTTGGACGTCTGGGACGCGCACCTGGCCACGCTCGGCGCGCAGCTGATCGCCGGCCGGTTGGAGCTGTGTGCCGCGGTGGCCACGCATGTGGCCAAGGCCTACGACGCGGTGAGCGCCGGCCGGGGTGAGGCCCGGTTGACCTACGAGGCCCGGTCGTGGTGCCCGGACCCGGCGCCGGAGCTCGACCGCACAGGCATCGAGGAGCACCTGCTCGCGGCCCTGGGCACAGCGCGCAGTTCCGAAGTGGAGCGTGGCGTCACCCTGGTCGGCCCCCATCGAGACGATGTGACGCTCACGCTGGGGGAGCTGCCGGCGAAGGGCTACGCCAGCCACGGGGAGTGCTGGTCGTTTGCGCTCGCCCTGCGCCTGGCCGCGTTCGAGCTCCTCCGGGCCGAGGGCATCGAGCCGGTGCTGGTTCTCGACGATGTCTTCGCCGAGCTCGACGTCGGTCGGCGCGGGCGGCTGGCCGACATGGTCGGCCCGGCCAGCCAGGTGCTGGTGACCTGTGCCGTCGAGGACGACGTACCCATATCGCTGTCCGGACCCCGGTACACGGTCGCCGACGGCGCGGTGCACCGTGGCGGCTGACCAGCCGGCCGCGCGGGGCCGGCCAGTACGGGCGTCGACACCAACTGCGCCCCCAGACCCGGTGACCCCAGACCCCGCGACCACGGGTCCGAGCGCAGGGGAGCAATCAGGTGATGGCGGATCGGACGGGCCGGACCTGGCCCGGGCGGTGCTGGACGCGGCCCGGGCGAAGCGGGAGCAGTCGCCCACCCGCCGCCGGTCGGCGATCGGTCGGGGCGCCGGTCGTCGCCTTCGCGGCTACTCCGGTCCCGGACCGGACCCGCGCGATCCCCAGCCGGTCGGCGCGGTGCTGGCCAAGCTCACGCGCTCCCGGGGGTGGGACAAGCCGGCCGCCCAGGCCCGGATCTTCGACATGTGGTCGTCGGTGGTCGGCCCCGACCTCGCCGACCATTGCCGTCCGGTGCGGCTGAGCGAGGCGGAGCTGACGGTGGAGGCCGACTCGACCGCGTGGGCCACCCAGATCCGGTTGCTGACGAGCCGGCTGCTCGGGCGCATCGCCCGTGAGGTCGGCCCGGGCGTGGTCACGAAGCTCAACGTGCACGGGCCGCTGGCGCCGACGTGGGTGAAGGGTCCCAAGCGGGTGCGCGGTCGGGGACCCCGCGACACGTACGGCTGACTGCGCGGCCTCCGCGGCCGCGATGGGGCCAAGGGCGCGGGGCTGAGGGCCGGCCTAGAAGTCGGCGTAGACGGCGAAGCTGCGGTCGGTGCAGCGCCGGTAGAAGTGCGCCAGCACGTCGAGCTCGAGCAGCGAGAAGTTCCACTGCGGGACGGTGCCGTGCTCATCGCGCAGGGCGTCCAGCCGGGAGTCGAGCCAGCGCAGCTGCCGGTCGGCGAGCCTCGCCTCGGCCAGCGTCGTGCGCAGCACGGCGGCGATGCTCTCGAAGGTGACCGTGTCGCCGTGGTCCCGGTGTCCGTTGACGAACTTCTCCAGCCCGCCGGCGATCCAGGCGCAGCCGTCGGGGTCGATCACGGGATCCTCGTCCTCGGCGGCGGCGTCGGTGGCGAAGAGGACCCCCTCCAGACCCAGCAGCAGGTCGACCAGCTCGGTGTAGGCGGTCGCCCGTACCGTGGCGGTCTTGGCGATATGGCTCGCGAGCGCGGCCGCGGGGCCGGCGCTGGGCGGCGCGGCCGCGGCGAACTCGGCGAAGTCGATGAACTCATCCGGCGCGACCGGCTCGTAGAAACGCCCGGTTCTGGGCCACTGGACGGCCACGTTGTCCAGTCCCATCGCCGCCTCCTCCTCTTGCCCCGCGAGAGCGACCGGCCCAGACGCTGGCCTCGCGGAGGGCCACCGGCACGCGACGTGCGGCGCCAGACCCCGTCAACGTGGCGCTGGTCGTACGGCAGCGGGAAACCATACGTCACGGTGCCCGCCCGGCGCGACCCCCGAACCGGCAGGCTTTGTCCATGCGCTCGGGCCGGCCCCGGGGCAGCTCTGGCGCGGTGATTCGGGCATGGAGTCCGAACCCGCTCCGCACGACCAGGCGGGCCGCAATGTGGCTCGTACGTGGAGGGGGTTGAATGCGGCGCTGTTCGTCGGGCTGTGAGGATTTCAGACGGGCCATCGGGGCGTCGTAGTTGTCATGTGGCCCCTTCCCGATAGGATGGACGCGACTGACTTCCGTGAGCCCTGCGATCGGAACAACCGGAGACTCTGCCGCCAACTGCGCCCGGGCAACGCCTCACCAGGAGGCGTCCGGCCGAGGCGTCCTACCCCTGCTGGGCACGATTCGTGTGGCCCGTGCGGAGAAAGTGATCACGCGTGGCAACGCCGAAGAAGGATGAGTACACGGCGGCCTCCCTCACCGCGCTCGAGGGTCTCGAGGCGGTCCGCAAGCGCCCCGGCATGTACATCGGCTCGACCGGTGAGCGCGGGCTGCACCACCTGGTCTGGGAGCTGATCGACAACGCGGTCGACGAGGCCTTGGCCGGGTACTGCGACACGGTCGTGGTCACCCTGCTCGCCGACGGCGGGGTCCGGGTCGTGGACAACGGGCGGGGCATTCCCGTGGACATCCACCCGAAGCTCAAGAAGTCGGGCATCGAGGTGGCGCTGACCATGCTCCACGCGGGCGGCAAGTTCGGCGGCAAGGCGTACGTGGTCTCGGGCGGCCTGCACGGCGTCGGGGTCTCCGTGGTCAACGCGCTCTCGGTCCGGATGGAGGTCGAGGTCTACAAGGACGGCCACGTCTGGCGCCAGGAGTACCACAACGCGCGCCCGGGGCCGCTGGTCAAGGGCGAGACCACCCGCCGCACCGGCTCCAGCGTGGCGTTCTGGCCCGACCCGAGCGTCTTCGAGACGGTCGACTTCACCTTCGAGACCATCTACCGCCGGCTGCAGGAGACAGCCTTCCTCAACCGCGGTCTCACCATCATCCTGCGCGACCAGCGCCCGGACGCGGCGGCCGAGGACCGCACCGAGGTGACCTTCTGCTACAAGGGCGGCATCGCCGACTTTGTGCGGCATCTCAACCAGACCAAGACGCCGATCCACCGCACCGTGATCGAGTTCGGGGCCGATGCCGAGGGCATGGCGGTGGAGATCGCCATGCAGTGGAACGAGTCGTACGGCGAGAGCGTCTACACCTTCGCCAACACGATCAACACCCACGAGGGCGGCACCCACGAGGAGGGCTTCCGGGCCGCGCTCACCGGGGTCGTGAACAAGTACGGCGTGGACAAGAAGTACCTCAAGGCCGACGAGAAGCTCACCGGCGAGGATATTCGGGAGGGGCTCGCCGCGATCGTGTCGGTCAAGATGGCCAACCCGCAGTTCGAGGGTCAGACCAAGACCAAGCTCGGCAACACCGAGATGAAGAGCTTCGTGTTGAAGGTCTGCAACGAGTGGCTGGTCGACTGGTTCGAGCGCAACCCGGGCGAGGCGAAGACGATCATCACAAAGGCGAACGCAGCCGCCCGGGCCCGGCTGGCAGCCGCGCAGGCCCGCCGGCTGGCGCGGCGCAAGTCGCTGCTGGAGTCCGGGTCGATGCCGGGCAAGCTGTCCGACTGCCAGTCCACCGATCCCCGCGTCTCCGAGCTGTTCATCGTCGAAGGCGACTCGGCCGGCGGTTCGGCCAAGCAGGGGCGCGATCCCCGGGTCCAGGCGATCCTGCCCATCCGCGGGAAGATCCTCAACGTGGAGAAGGCCCGGATCGACCGGGTGTTGAAGAACACCGAGGTGCAGTCGCTCATCACCGCGCTGGGCACGGGCATCCACGAGGAGTTCGACCTGGAGAAGCTGCGCTATCACAAGACCGTTCTGATGGCCGACGCCGACGTGGACGGCCAGCACATTCAGACGTTGTTGCTCACGCTGCTCTTCCGGTTCATGCGGCCGCTGGTCGAGCTGGGCCACGTCTACCTGGCGGCACCGCCGCTATACAAGATCAAGTGGAACAAGAAGGGCGACGACGCCCAGTACGCATACTCCGACCGGGAGCGCGACGGCCTGCTCGCGCTGCGGCAGGAGAAGCGCCCCAACGCCAAGCCGGACGACATCCAGCGGTTCAAGGGCCTGGGCGAGATGAACTACCCGGAGCTGTGGGAGACCACGATGAATCCGGCGACCCGGACCCTGCGACAGGTGACGTTGGACGACGCGGCCACCGCCGACGAGCTCTTCAGCGTGCTGATGGGTGAGGACGTCGAGGCCCGCCGGTCGTTCATCCAGCGTAATGCGAAGGATGTTCGGTTCCTTGATATTTAGCGGCTTTGGTGGATGGGTGAGCACTGACGCTGCGTTATCCACATTGTCCACAGACTTATCCACAGCCACGATCGGGTCCGCGGCCGACCGCCGCGGTGAGCGATGGGGTTTGATTCGTGACCGAACCTGAAGAACCGAGCGACGCCGACGCGATCGGGGCCGACCAGCCGGACGACGGCGTGGCCAACGGCCTGACCACCGCGGACGGGGGGCGAGTCGAGCCGGTCGGGCTCGAGGTGGAGATGCAGCGCTCCTACCTCGACTACGCGATGAGCGTCATCGTCGGCCGGGCGCTGCCGGATGTCAGGGACGGACTGAAGCCGGTCCACCGCAAGATCTTGTACGCCATGTTCGACAGCGGGTTCCGGCCCGACCGCGGGTACGTCAAGTGCGCCCGGGTCGTCGGCGACGTCATGGGCAACTACCACCCGCACGGCGACTCGGCGATCTACGACACCCTGGTCCGGATGGCGCAGCCGTGGTCGTTGCGGTACCCCCTCATCGACGGCAACGGCAACTTCGGCTCGCCCGGCAATGATCCCGCCGCGGCGATGCGCTACACCGAGTCCCGCCTCGACCCGCTCGCCATGGAGATGCTGCGCGACATCGACGAGGACACCGTCGACTTCGTGCCCAACTACGACGGGCGCACCCAGGAGCCGACGATCCTGCCCGCCCGCTTCCCGAACCTGCTCGTCAACGGCTCGGACGGGATCGCGGTCGGGATGGCGACCAAGATCCCGCCGCACAACCTGCGCGAGATCGCGGCCGCCGTGCAGTGGTGCCTGGAGAACCCGGGGACCGACGACGTGTCGACCCTGGACGCGCTGCTACGCATCGTGAAGGGTCCCGACTTCCCGACCGGTGCGCTGATCGCCGGCACGGCCGGCATCGAGGAGGCGTACCGGACCGGTCGTGGCTCGGTGCGGATGCGGGCGGTCATCGACGTGGAGGAGGACAAGCGGGGCCGGACCTGCCTCGTGGTCACCGAGCTCCCGTACCAGGTGAATCCGGACAACCTGGCCGAGCGCACCGCCGACCTGGTGCGCGAGGGCAAGCTCGCCGGAATCGCCGACATCCGCGACGAGTCGAGTGGCCGGACCGGGCTGCGCCTGGTGCTCGTGCTCAAACGGGACGCCGTGGCCAAGGTGGTGCTGAACAACCTCTACAAGCACACCCAGCTGCAGGAGACCTTCGGCGCGAACATGCTCGCGCTGGTCGACGGCGTGCCGCGCACCCTCAACCTGGCCCAGTTCATCCGCTACTACGTCACCCACCAGATCGAGGTGATCGTCCGGCGCACGTCGTACCGGCTGCGCAAGGCCCAGGAGCGGGCGCACATCCTGCGCGGCCTGGTCAAGGCGCTGGACATGCTGGACGAGGTGATCGCGCTCATCCGCCGCTCGCCCACGGTCGAGGACTCCCGGATCGGGCTGATGCAGCTGCTCGATGTGGACGAGGTCCAGGCGACCGCGATCCTGGACATGCAGCTGCGGCGGCTGGCCGCCATGGAACGGCAGAAGATCGTCGACGAGCTCGCGAAGATCGAGGTGGACATCGCGGAGTTTGCCGACATCCTCGCCAAGCCGGAACGGCAGCGCCGGATCATCTCCGACGAGCTGGCCGAGATCGTCAACAAGTGGGGTGACGAGCGGCGGACGCGGATCATCCCGTTCGACGGGGATGTCTCGGTCGAGGACCTGATCGCCCGCGAGGACGTGGTCGTCACGATCACCCGGACCGGGTACGCCAAGCGCACGAAGACCGATCTCTACCGTTCCCAGCGGCGCGGCGGAAAGGGAGTCTCCGGGGCCAACCTTCGCCAGGACGACATCGTCAGCCACTTCTTCGTCTCGTCGACGCACGACTGGATCCTCTTCTTCACCAACAAGGGACGGGTGTACCGGGCCAAGGCGTACGAGCTGCCGGAGGCGAGCCGGGTGGCCCGCGGCCAGCACGTCGCGAACCTGCTCGCGTTCCAACCGGACGAGCACATCGCGCAGGTCATCCGGATCCAGAACTACGACGTCTCGCCGTACCTGGTGCTCTCCACCCGGAAGGGGCTTGTCAAGAAGACGTCACTGACCGAGTTCGACTCCAACCGCAGCGGTGGGATCATCGCGATCAATCTCCGCGACGACGACGAGCTCGTCGGCGCCGCGCTCATCGGACCCGACGACGACCTGTTGCTGGTGAGCAAACGGGCGCAGGCGATCCGCTTCAAGGGCGATGACGATGCGCTGCGACCCATGGGGCGGGCCACATCCGGGGTCATCGGGATGCGTTTTGCGGACGACGACGAGCTGCTCGCGATGGAGGTGGTGCGTGACGACATGGATGTGCTCATCGCGACCGACGGTGGATATGCCAAGCGCACCCCGATCGAGGAGTATCCCGTGCAGGGCCGGGGCGGCAAGGGCGTGCTGACCGCTAAGATCACGCAGCGGCGCGGCGGACTCGTGGGAGCTGTGGTAATAAGTCCTGACGACGAGCTCTTCGCGATCACCTCCAACGGAGGGGTCATCCGTACTCCGGTGAAGCCGGTACGCCGGACGCGCGATCGGAACACAATGGGGGTCAAGCTGATGGACCTGCCCGAAGGCGTGACCCTGGTCGCGATCGCACGCAACGCTGATGAGCCGGACGAGCAGGACTGACAACGAACAACGGACGGGATTGGTCGATGACGGAGACACAGGCTAAGTCGGGTGCAGCGGGGGCCTCGACTGATGCGGACGAGCCACCGGTCGAACCCCCAGCGACCATCGAGCCGGAGGTGACGGAGACCACCGTTGCGGGGCCCGCCGTCGGTCCCGATCCGTCAAGTCCCTCGGTTGGGCCGGGTGCGTCCGGCTACGCCGCTCCGCCCGGTTCGATGAGCGGTCTTCCTTCGATGGGCAGCGTCGCCGACCCGGGCTCGCCATCGCGACCGGCACCGACCGCCACCGGCCATGCGGGTGCCGCACCCACCAGTCCGCCGGTCGGGCTCGGCGCGGCCGCTGACCCGCGTTCACCCGCGCCGGCGGTGCCGGTCGTGGCTGGGCCGGTGCCGACCGCGAAGGGCGCCCCGGCGCCACCGGCTCGACCGGGCGCGTCCGGGTCGACCGTGCTCGGCACGGTGGGCCCACTGACCTCACCCGTGATCGCCCGCGCCTCGGTGACCGCGCCGTCACCACCGACCACCACGGTGACCGGGACGGGTCTGCGGCAGACGAGTGGCGCCACCTCCTACGTAACGGCCGGCCACGGCGCGACCGTGGTGGGCGCGGCGCGGGTGCCGGAGGCGCCGCTGCGGCCCACGCGGACCGCCGCGACCAGCCGCGGACCCCGGCGGGCCAGGCTGCACCTCAAGCGGATCGACCCGTGGTCGGTGATGAAGTTCTCTTTCGCCGTGTCGCTGGTGCTGTTCGTGGTCGCGATCGTGGCCACCTCGGTGCTCTACCTGGCCCTGGACGCGATGGGCGTGATCAAGAGCGTCAACCAGGCGATGTCCGAGGTGACCGGGCAGGCCGGCACCGCCGCCGACGCGTTCAAGATCACCGCTAAGGGCGTCATCGGCACCTCGGTCCTGCTCGGCGCGGTCAACATGGTGCTCTTCACCGCACTGATGACCCTGGGTGCCTTCGTCTACAACGTCTGCGCCGACCTGGTCGGTGGGGTGGAGCTCACCCTCTCCGAGAAGGAGTGACGCCCGGCCCGCCGCGGTTGAACCCGCTCGCCGGTGGCTGTTCGTGTGCTGTACGTGCGTGATACCCGGTTGGGGGAAGTCTGCGCCGTACGGTAACGTTTCTGCTCGCGTCACGGGGCTATAGCTCAGTCGGTTAGAGCGCAGAGCTGATAACTCTGAGGTCGATGGTTCGATTCCATCTAGCCCCACTCCCGAGAGGTGGCTCGAACATGTGGAAGAAGCTGCTCATCCTGGCCGGCCTGATCGGCGTGGCGGTGGCCCTGGCCCGCAAGGCCAAGACCGCCAGCGACGACCGGGCGCTCTGGCACGAGGCGACGACCGCGCCCGACCTGCGCTGACCCCGCCCCCTGCGGGTACGCCGCCGACCATGCACACCCGGCGGCGGTCAGGCGACCGTGATCGTCCATGATGGGTACGACCCGGGGCCGTAGCTCAACTGGCAGAGCACCGCCTTTGCAAGGCGGGGGTTAGGGGTTCAAGTCCCCTCGGCTCCACCCGCACAACATGCTGACCGCAAGATCGCGGTACAGCCATCAGTACGGCCAAGGGGCCCAAGCCGGATTCACCAGTTGCGCTGCGGGCGACATCAGGTTGCTGATCCAAGATCGAACCGTGCACTCCACGCGCGCACCGACGGAGCTTGCACAGCTTGTCGGCACTGACCTTGCCGCAATCCGAAGTGGACTCATCGATTGGCCACTGTGGACCAGCAGGCGAACGACGTTAGCCACATGCGGAGTCGGCCGGCTGCGGCACTATCCAGCTCATTATGACAATCACGCCGACCTGGTGGCCGCTGTCCGCCCGGACGGCAGGAAACCCAGCCTCGCTGTCACGGGTGTCGGGGAGGCGATCAGTCCAGGCCGGGAGCCTGGCTGGGAATGCCCACCATCCGGGCGACCTCGAGCATCCGCTTGTCGTAGGTCACCAGCACATCTAGAGACTCACCGATGATCTGGGCGCTGGCGATGTGCACGGCGTCAAGGGTCCGCGCCCCGCTGGGCAGTCGGGCCGCGGCGTCGCGGACCTCCTCGGTCAGCAGGATTTCGGTAAAGTCGCGGACGATGTCGGCCATCACCGTGGGGAAGTCACCGATCTGGTCTAGCGTCCGCACCGTTTCGATGAACCCGACCGTGCTGCTTGCCATGGGCATGGCCGGTTTGTCGGCAAGGAAAGCGCGCAGTTCGGCGCCATGGCCACGAGCACGTCCCGAGATCAACGTCACCAGCGCAGACGCGTCCAGGTAGATCAACGAGGATCCTCGGCCCGCGCAGCCAGCAGCAGCTCCAACGGTGAGGCGCCGGGGGGTACCGCGTACTCCGACAGCCGGTCAAGGTCGCTGGTCGTGGTCGCCTTCAGCCGAACGATGCCCTTGGCCACCAGCGAGGCATACCGGCCCAGCGTGCCCGATCCGGGTAGTAGCACCGCGATCACCTCACCGTGGCGGGTCACTTGGATCATCTCCCCCCGCTCCACCCGGGCGAACATTGCGCTCGGGTTATGGGAGAACTCGCGAACCGACACCGTGCTCAACCTGACACCCCCTTGACGTGCCCACAACGCACCCATTGTAGGCACAAGCCTCGTCGCACCCGATCCCGCGAGGTCGCGGTACGTCGGGTGGCCGACACTCGCCGCCGCGACGGACGCCCTGTGTGTGGCGCAGGTCACCGCGGCCGCTCTCATGTGATCGGCGGGCGATATCCGATGGAGAGGAAGCTGGCATGGCCGTTGCCCAGCGGGCGCTGCTGTTGAAGACCGCCGCCGACGAGCTGGTTGATTGGATCAATGGCCGGGCCTTCGATACCGCGGGGCATTTCGCGGTCGGGCTCGCGGGCACCTGTCTGATTCTGGGTCGACGGGGCGGCAGTAGCCGCGACGACGACGACATCGACGAGATTGAGCGCTTCGTTCGCCGCCAGGAGTGGTATCCGACCGTCGCCGACGAGGTGTATCTGGCCACGATGTACAGCGAGCCGGCGGAGCACCAGCATGCCGAGATGTGCGTGCTCGCGTCGGCCGACACGATGGGGCTCTCAGTACGCCATCTCGCGGTGACCGGCAGTTGCTGTGCGGCCTGCCGGGCCACCGCGGCCGCGAACGGTATCAGTGTCAGCGCGGACGTCGATGGTGACGAGCAAGCCGGCTGGCTGCATCCCCAGGGCGGCTTGGGCTTGGGCATCGAGCTGAACCCGGACTGGCCGGGCCAGCTCGCCGAGCTCGCCGCGTACAACGCCTGGCTCGCGGCCGGGGCGCCCGGAACCTTCCCGCACCGGCTGACCAGGGCGCTGCGCGATCCGATCGGTGAGTACGCCTGGCTGTGCTGACCGACGCCGGCGGTGCTTTGTCCGCATCCGGTCGACCATGCCCGCTGCGCACCTCGGGCTGTGTCGATCGGTTGAGCCGATCGGCGGCGTGGGGGACTGCGAACGTCGACGGCGTTCGCTATGGTGCCCCGCATGTCCGACGAGAAGGCAGAGCCAGGTGAACTCACCGAACGGTTCCGGGCGTTCGCGCAATCGGTTGACCCTACCCCCAGCCGTCGCCTTCCGATCGCCCTGATCGCGGGTGGCGTCGCCCTGGTGCTGGTGCTGATCGTGGCGGTCTGGGTTCTGCTGGCGACCTGACCGTCACGCGCCGGCGATCACCAACCCGTCCGTGAGCGCGCCGCGGGAGTCCAGGTATCCCTTGATCCTCGTCCAGGCGCCCTGCAGTACCTTCTTCTCCGCCGCCGAGGTGCCCGGATCGGCCAGCGCCTCGGCGATGTTCACCACCCGGTCCGGTGAGAGGTCCATCCAGATCGGAATCGCCTCCGCTTTGCTCACCCGCCAATGCCCGGCCGACACCTGGGTAAAGGTGAAGCGGGACAGGATGCCCTCGCGGTTGTCGTTGACCGGCTCGGCGTGGTGGGCGATCTCGTTGCCGTGCCCGTACGCCACCCACTTCTCACCGATCTTCTCGTACGGCTGCACGACGTGGGCATGGTGGCCGAGGATCAGGTCGATATCCGGTGAGGTGAGCAACTGCTTGGCCACCGACAGTTGCTGGCTGTTGGGGGAGTGCTGGTACTCGGTGCCGAAGTGCAGGCTCACCACCACGATCTGGGCGCCGGCGGCCCGGGCCCGCTTCGCCTCGGCCAGGATCGCCGGTACCGAGATCTGGTTGGCGATCCAGTCCTCGCCGGCCGGCCGGTGCAGGCCGTTGAAGCCGAAGGCGTACGAGAGTTGGGCGACCTTCACCCCGTGCGCGTCGAGCAGGTTCACCACCGCGTGGTCGGCCGCGCTGCGGTAGCTGCCCGCGTGCTTGATCCCGGCCGCGTCCAGGGTGTCGAGGGTACGGTCAACCCCGGCCTCGCCCTGGTCGATGGTGTGGTTGGACGCGGTCGAGCAGCTGTCGTAGCCGATGTCGGCGAGGGTCTTCGCGACCTGTGGCGGCACCGAGAACCGCGGGAACCCGACAAACGGGCCGGTGGGCGCCGCGACCGGTGTCTCGAAATGGCAGATGGCGAGATCGGCGCCGGAGACGACATCCTTGGCGCCGGCCAGGATCGGGCCGAAGTCGTAGCCCGACCCGCCGGCCGTCCGGGCGTCCGCTCGCGCCTGATCCCACAGCTGCGGATGCAACAGCACGTCACCCGAGCCCACGATCGTGATTGTTTCCGGCGCTGCCGCGGCGGCGCCGGATGGCCCCGGGCTGGCGGTCGTTGCCGTCCGCCACTGCGGGCTCGTCGTGGGCCCGCAGCCGCCGGCGGCGATGAGCACGGCCGCAGCGACGAGACCGACCGAGCGGCGCAGGCAGGCGAGCATCCCCGCACTGTGCCGGCTGGGCATGCCGGACGCAAGCTGCGTGCGGCTGGGGTGCTGGGGTTGGACGCCGCTTCGGTGGCTACTGGACGTAAGGCGCGGCGGCCTTGGGCGGCCGCGGTCCCAGCCGGGCCGCGTGACACCATGGCGCCGTGGTGGGAACCCTGCAGACCCGGCCGGCGTTGGCGAGCCCAGATCTGTTGGCCGGCCCGGTCGCGGAGGTGTTGCGCGGGTGGCCGGCACAGCGCGCCGCCGACGTGTTGGTCGCCCCGATCGATCCGGAGCTCGCCGACACGGCCGCGTTTTGTGCCGCCTACCAGGTCGGCCTGGACGTGTCGGCGAACTGTGTTGTGGTCGCCGGCAAACGCGAGGGAGAGATGCGCTACGCCGCGTGCATGATCCTCGCGACCACCCGGGCCGACGTGAACGGCATCGTGCGGCGCCAGCTCGATGTGCGTAAGGCGAGCTTCGCACCGATGGCCGAGGCCGTGGAGCTGACCGGGATGGCGTACGGCGGCATAACCCCGCTGGGGCTGCCCGCCGGCTGGCCGGTGCTGGTGGACGCGGCGGTAGCCACGAAACCCCAGGTCGTCATCGGATCGGGAGTCCGGCACAGCAAGATCGTGTTGCCTGGACGGCTGCTGGCCGATCTCCCGTCAGCCACCGTCGTCGACGGCCTGGGGCGCTAGCGGCCCGCCGCCTCCTCTCGTCCGTCCGGCGGCGCTGGAGCCTGGACTGGACGGTCGACGCTTCGGGTGGGGCGCCTAGCGCGGTGGGGTCAGGTGCCGAGGTCGGACGACACGTCCGGCACGTAGCCGGAACGCTGGCCGGGGACGACCGCGTTCGGGGCCGGTATGGTCGCATCCCGGCGCGCCGCGTCGGCGAGGACCGAGCGCAGCGTCGCGGCATCGCGTACGCCGGTGACGGCGTACCGGCCGTCGAAGACAAAGGTCGGGGCGGACGTCACACCGAGATCGTGGGCGTGGGCGAGTTGGCCGCGGACGTCGGCGGTGCCGGTCGTGCCGGCCAGCACCTCGTGCACGCGGTGTCCGTCCAGGCCCACCTGTTCGGCCAGGCTCACCAGCACGTCGTGGGCGGCGATGTCGAGACCGTCGGTGAAGTGGGCGCGTTGGAGCAAATCGGCGAGCTGGGTCTGGGTGTCCGCGGTCGCGCCGTAGAGCACGGTCTCCGGCTGGTCGGCGAACCAGAGCAGGCGATGCGCGTCGAAGGTGTTGGCCATGAGCGCGCGCTCCAGATCGAGATGCAGTCCGTCGGCCTCGGCGAGGGCCACCACGTGGGCCATCGTCTGGCGGGCCCGCTCCGTCCCGCCGGCGCGCTCGCCCAGCCAGGGCAACAGGGGCCGACCCACCCGGGGAGCATCCGGGTAGAGCTGGAACGCGCGCCAGCGCACGTTCACCTCGCCGTCGAACGCGGCCAGGGCCGCGTCGAGCCGGCTACGGGCCAGCAAACACCACGGGCAGACGACGTCCGCGTAGGTCTCGATCTCCACGTCGCTTCCAACTATTGCGAGAGTTGTTCACATACCCCGGGGAGGCTCTGCTCACAGTCTCGCCGAACCGTCCCCGCTGCCGGGCGCGTCCGCCGGTGCCGTTGTCATACCGTCACCTTGAGTCATTCGTCACGACGAACCCGCCCACCGAGTCAACCGTCCGCCGGTGCACCTGGTCGCGCAGGGACCGCCGCCGCGCCGGTCATTCAGCCGGAAGATGTCCTCCACCGGTGCCCGCCCGGCCAGCGGCCGGGGGCGAACGCCGCTGGCGGGTCGTAGGCCACCGACGGGCCGGGCCCGGTTGACTGCGGACGTCAGCCCTGCGTGCAATGGGGCATGCTCACCCGCCGCGGCCTGCTGACCGTCGCCGGCGCCGCGTCGGCAGTGGCGCTGGCGGCGTGCACCGGCGATGACAGCGCGTCGCCGGCGCCGCCGTTGAATCCGGGCGACTGGAGCAGTGTGCGGGCCCAGTTCGCCCTCGACCCGGCGGTGGCCAACCTGGCGACCTTCGTGTTCGCCAGCCATCCGGCCGGCGTGCGGGCCGCGATCGAGCGGCACCGGGCGGCGCTGGACAAAGATCCCACCGGCTACCTCGCCGAAGCCGAGACCGCTCTCGAGGACGCCGTCCTCGCCGCCGCGGCCACCGACCTGGCCACCCGCCCCGACCAGATCGCGCTGACCGACTCGACCACCATGGGGCTCGGGCTGCTCTACTCCGGGCTGCGTCTGGCCCCGGGCGACGAGGTGATCACGACCGAGCACGACTTCTACTCCACCCACGAGTCGCTGGCGCTGCGGGCCATCGCGGACGCCCTGGCCGCGGTGAACCGCAATCGCGCCGAGAGCGAGCGGGTGCTGCTCTGCGTCGACGGCGTTCACGGTTTCGCGGCCGAGGCGGCCACGCCGGACGAGTTGGGCTGCGACTTCCTGGTCGCCGGCTGCCACAAGTGGCTCTTCGGCCCGCGGGGCACCGGCTTCGTGTGGGGCCGGCCGGCAGCCTGGGCGCGCTATACGCCGGTGATCCCGAGCTTCAGCAACGAGGGCATTGGAGCCTGGCTCAACCGCACCCGCCCCGACGGGCCGGCGGGGAGGCTCGCGACGCCGGGCGGGTACCACAGCTTCGAGCACCGGTGGGCGCTCGCGGCGGCGTTCGAGTTGCGGGCGGCGCTCGGCCGGACCCGGGTCGCGCAGCGGACCCAGCAGCTCGCGGCGGCGCTGAAGCAGGGCCTGGCCGGCGTCTCCCGGGTACGGCTGCGGACCCCGGGCTCGCCCGAGCTCAGCGCGGGCATCGTCTGTTGCGAGCTTGACGGCATCTCGGCCCCGGCCGCCGTCGCCCGGTTGCGCAACGCCCGGGTACGGGCGAGCGCCACCCCCTACGCGACGACGTACCTGCGTTTCGGTACCAGCATCGTCAATAGCGAGTCCGATGTGGACGCAGCCGTGCGTGCGGTCCGGGATCTGTGAGCCACTGGCGAGCTCGGTGAACGTTCGTTCAGGCCGGCCGGCCGGCAGGGTTTAGGCTGATGGGATGAGCGGCATGAGCGGCGAGCCGGCAGCCGGCGTGGCGGAGGTGGGCGGCCCCACCCGGCGTCGCTCGCGCCGCCAGGAGATTCTCGACATCGCGGTGGAGCTGTTCGCCACCCGCGGTTACCACGGCATCTCGATGGACGACATCGGCGGGGCCGCCGGCGTGACCGGCCCGGCGCTGTATCACCACTTCGCCGGCAAGGAGGCGATGCTCGCGGCGGCGCTGACGCCGGTCAGCCAGCAACTGCTCGCCGGGGCGCGGGCAATCACGACCCAACGGCCGAGCGACCCGCGGGCCGAACTCGCCGCGCTGGTGGAGTTCCACGTCGACTTCGCGCTGACCAACTCGGCGGTGATCGCACTGCAGCTGCACGAGCTCGCCCGACTACCGACGGAACCGCGACACGAGATCCGCCGGCTGCAGCGCCTTTACGTGGAGGAGTGGGTCGATGTGCTGACCGCCGTGCGTGCGGGCCTGCCGCGCGACGAGGCCCGGGTGCTCGCCCACGCCGCTTTCGGCCTGATGAACTCGACCCCGTTCCTCTCCGAGGAGGTGGACCGGCGGCGCTGCGCCGAGCTGCTGCGGGCGGCTACGCTCGCTTCGCTGCAGGCCCCGGTGCAACCCTGAGCGGAGCCGCGCCCCCGGATGGAGGTGCCATGATCGAGTCCCTGCTGGTGGCGAACCGCGGGGAGATCGCCCGCCGGATCATCCGAACCGCCCGCCGGATCGGGGTGCGTACGGTCGCGGTTTACTCCGAGGCGGATGCCGGCCTTCCGTTCGTACGCGAGGCCGACGAGGCGATCCTGATCGGGCCGGCGAATCCGGCGCTGTCGTACCGCAACGCCGAGGCGGTGCTCGCGGCCGCGAAGTCGACCGGGGCCCAGGCCGTGCACCCAGGCTACGGGTTCCTGTCCGAGAACGCCGAGTTCGCCCGCGCCGTCGGGGCCAACGGGCTGGTCTGGGTCGGCCCGTCGGCCGACGCGATCGCCGCCATGGGCGACAAGATCAATGCGCGCAATCTGGTGGCGGCCGCCGGCGTCCCGGTCGCGCCCGGTACGGCGGATCCGGTGGCCGACGAGGACGCCGCGATCGCGGAGGCGGCGCAGATCGGCTTTCCGGTCATGGTGAAGGCCGCCGCCGGCGGTGGCGGCATGGGAATGGCGGCGGCCGCGGACGAGGCGGCCTTGCGCACCGAGTACTCGAAGGTTCGCGGCTTCGCCGAGCGGATGTTCGGCGACGGGTCGGTGCTCATCGAGCGCTACTTCCCGTCGGTACGCCATGTCGAGGTCCAGATCCTCGGGCTCGCCGACGGCCGCGTGGTCGCGCTCGGCGAACGGGAGTGCTCGGTGCAGCGGCGCAACCAGAAGTTGGTCGAGGAGTCCCCGTCGCCGGCCTCGATGCTCACCGCGCCGCGACGGGCGGCGCTGCTCGCCGCGGCGGTGCGGGCCGGGGAAGCGGTGGCGTACCGCAACGCCGGCACGGTCGAGTGCCTGCTCGACCCGACCACCGGCGACTTCTTCTTCCTGGAGATGAACACCCGGCTGCAGGTTGAGCATCCGGTGACCGAGTCGGTCTTCGGCGTGGACCTGGTCGAGGAGCAGTTGCGGGTGGCCTCGGCTCTGCCGGTGACCTTCGATCCAGCGGCGTTGGTCGCCCGCGGGCACGCGATCGAGTTCCGGATCAACGCGGAGGACCCGCGGCGTTTCCTGCCCGGTCCCGGTGCGATCACGGCCTGGGTCGAGCCCACCGGAGCGGGGGTACGGGTGGACGCTGGCTACGGCCCGCAGACGACGGTCAGCCCGAACTACGACTCGTTGATGGCCAAGCTCATCATCTCCGGCGCCGACCGCGCCGAGGTGCTCGACCGGGCGCGGGCCGCGGTGGCCGGGTTCGAGATCGCGGGCCCGAAGTGCAATCTGCCCTTCTTCGCCGAGTTGCTCGACAATGACGAGTTTCGCTCCGGCGACTACGACACCGGGCTGGTGGGTCGCATGCGCTGAGCCGTAGTCATTGCCGGCGGGCGCTGAGCCGGTTCCGATTGCAGGAGGGGTAGATGGCCGAGTGGCCGCCGCGGGTGAGCATCCGCGAGGTTGGCCCGCGCGACGGGCTGCAGAACGAGGATCCGGTGCCGACCGAGGCGAAGGTCCGGCTCCTCGACGCGCTGAGCGCCACCGGAGTGGGCCGCATCGAGGCGGTGAGCTTCGTGCATCCGAAGGCGATCCCGCAGATGGCCGACGCGGACGCGGTCTGGGCGGCGGCGGTGAAGGCGCCGGGGGTGCGCTACTGCGCGCTCGTGCCGAACTCGCGTGGCGCGCGACGGGCGCTGGCTGCCGGCTTCCGGGAGGTGGAGGTCGTGGTCTCCGCCTCCGACACGCACAACCGGCACAATGTGAACCGGTCTACCGCCGAGTCGCTCGACGATATTGCCGGCCTGATCGGCGAGGTGCACGCCGCCGGCGCGACCGGCGAAGTGATCATCTCGACCAGCTTCGGGTGCCCGTACGAGGGCGACATCGCGCCGGAGCGGGTCGCCCAGGTGGTCGACCGGGTCCTCGCCGACGGGGCGGACCGGGTGGCCTTCGGGGACACCACCGGCATGGCCACGCCCCGGCGGGTACGCGACGTGCTCGAGCTGGTCCGACCGCGCCATCCGCAGGTCCCGATGCTGTTGCATTTCCACAACACCCGGGGCACCGCGTTGGCGAACATCCTCACCGGGCTGGAGTGGGGCATCACCGAATACGACGCGAGCGTCGGCGGGCTCGGCGGTTGCCCGTACGCCCCCGGCGCCAGCGGCAACGTGGCCACCGAGGAGGTGGTGCACATGCTCGCGGACATGGGCATCGAGACCGGGATCGACCTGGCCGCCCTCATCGACGCGGCCCGGCTGGCTCAGGAGATCGTCGGGCGCCGGCTGGACAGCGGTGTGCTGCGGGCCGGACCACGGATCCCGGCCGGTCATGGTGATCGAACTGTAACCACGGCGTGACCATTTGAGCAGCCCACGGCGGCCGGGGACCCGATAGCTTCACCTGTCGACGCCGCCGACCATTCGGCTCACGCCGCACCGCGTGGGAGAGACAACCTCATGCGGCCGGCGTTCATATAGATAGAAAGGCCCGGCCCCCGGCCGGGCCTTTCTGCCTCAGCGCGGCCCCGGCCGGACCTTTCAGGGGCACCCCGGTCCTGGGCCGCGCCGCGCCCAGGGTGTGCTCACCACCCGTACCGGTGAAGAACGGTGGGTCGGGGTGTGCGGCGCCCATCTCGGTGCGCTAACCTAACGATCGTTCAGGTGGTCTGCGGTCGGACGCCGGCGGGAGAGGCTGAACGCAGACGGGAGAGGGGCACGGTGTCACTCGACGAAGAGGCGCTGGAACAGCTGCGCAAGCGGGTGGTGGCTGGCGGGGCCGAGCGCTACCACGCGGCCAACGCGGCCAAGGGCAAGCTGTTCGCCCGGCAGCGCATCGCGCTGCTCGTCGACGAGGGCTCCTTCGTGGAGGACGGGCTGCTCGCCAACGCTCTCGCCGAAGGGCTGCCGGCCGACGGGGTCGTGACCGGTTCGGCGACGGTGGACGGTCGAGGAGTCTGCCTGATGGCGAACGACTCCACGGTCAAGGCCGGCTCCTGGGGGGCGCGCACCGTCGAGAAGATCATCCGGATCATCGAGCGCGCCTACACCGATGGCCTGCCCATGGTCTATCTGGTCGACTCGGCCGGCGCCCGGATCACCGACCAAGTCGATCTGTTCCCGGGGCGGCGGGGCGCCGGAAAGATCTTCTGGAACCAGGTGCGGGCCTCCGGCTCCGTCCCGCAGGTGTGTGCGCTCTTCGGACCGTCGGCGGCCGGCGGGGCCTACATTCCGGCCTTCTGTGACGTCGTGGCGATGGTCGAGGGCAACGCCTCCATGTACCTGGGCTCGGACCGCATGGTCGAGATGGTGACCGGCGAAAAGACCACCCTGGAGGCGATGGGCGGCGCCCGGGTCCACTGTGCTGAGTCCGGCGTCGGCCACTTCCTGTGCCGCAGCGAGGCGGAGGCGCTCGAGGTGGTGCGCAGGTACCTGTCGTACCTGCCGTCGAACTGGCAGGGCCGCCCGCCCCGGCGGGAACCGGTCGAGCCGGCACCGGTGGACCTCGCGGCGCTGGTGCCGGCGAGCGAACGGCAGGCGTTCGACATGCGCCGGTTCGTCAAGGGCCTGCTGGACGCGGATACCTACTTCGAGATCCAGGCGCTCTGGGCCCGGGAGGTCACCGTCGGGTTCGGCCGCCTCGATGGCGAGGTGGTCGGGGTGGTCGCGAACAACTCCCTGCACAAGGGGGGTGTGCTCTTCGTCGACTCGGCCGACAAGGCCACCCGGTTCGTGCAGCTCTGCGACGCCTTCAACGTCGCGCTGCTCTTCCTCTCCGACGTACCCGGGTTCATGGTCGGCGCGGCGGTGGAGAAGCAGGGGATCATCCGGCATGGAGCGAAGATGATCACGGCCATCGCCGAGGCGACCGTGCCCAAGATCTGTGTGGTGGTACGCAAGGCGTACGGCGCCGGCCTCTACGCGATGGCCGGGCCGGGTTTCGAGCCGGACGCCACGATCGCGTTGCCGACTGCGAAGATCGCGGTGATGGGCGCTGAGGCGGCGGTCAACGCCGTCTACGCCAACAAGATCGCCGCGATCGCCGACGTAACCGCCCGGGCTGAATTCGTGACCGGCAAGCGCGAGGAGTACGAGCGAGATATCGACATCGTGCACCTGGCCAGTGAGCTCGTCGTCGACGCGGTGGTCGAGCCGGCCGGTCTGCGCCCCGAACTGGTGCGTCGGTTCGCCCAGGCCCGCGGGCGCGATCGGCACTTCTCCCGCCGCCGCCACGGCGTCACCCCCGTCTGAGTCACGTCATCACCTGAGAGGTCACGATGCTCACCGAGGAGCAGGAAGCACTGCGCGAGACGGTCGCAGATTTTGCCCGCGAGGTGGTTGCTCCGGTGATCGCCGAGCACTACCAGAACCACACCTTCCCGTACGAGATCATCCGGCAGATGGGGAAGATCGGCCTCTTCGGCCTGCCGTTCGGGACCGAGGTCGGCGGCATGGGTGGCGACTACTTCGCCCTCTGCCTCGCGATCGAGGAGCTGGCCCGGGTCGACTCGAGCGTGGCCATCACGCTCGAGGCCGCGGTGTCGCTCGGGGCGATGCCGATCTACCGGTTCGGCACCCGGCAACAGAAGGAGCAATGGCTTCCCCGGCTGGTGACGGGTGAAGCGTTGGCCGCGTTCGGTCTGACCGAGCCCGGCTTCGGCTCCGATGCCGGTGGCGCCCAGACCCGGGCGGTGCTCGACGACCGTACCGACGAATGGGTCATCAACGGCACCAAGGCATTCATCACCAACTCCGGCACGGAGATCACCACGGTGGTGGCGGTGGCGGCGGTCACCGGGCAGGGGCCGAAGGGGCGCAAGGAGATCTCCACCATCCTGGTTCCGTCCGGAACACCGGGGTTCTCGGTCCAGCCGGGCTACTCCAAGGTGGGCTGGTGCGCCTCCGACACCCATGAGCTCAGCTTCGACGATGTGCGGGTGCCCGCGGCCAACCTGCTCGGCGACCGCGGCCGCGGCTTCGCCCAGTTCCTGCGCACCCTCGACGAAGGTCGGGTGGCGATCGCCGCCCTCGCGACCGGCCTGGCCCAGGGTTGCGTGGACGAATCAGTGCGCTACGCGACGCAGCGGCAAGCGTTCGGCCGATCGATCGGCGACTTCCAGGCTGTCCAGTTCATGATTGCCGATATGCAGACCCGGGCGCACACGGCCCGGCTCGCCTGGCACGACGCGGCTGGCCGGTTGGTGCGGGGCGAGGAGTTCAAGCAGCAGGCGGCGATGGCGAAGCTGTACGCCAGCGAGATCGCGGTCACCAACGCCCGCGATGCCACCCAGGTTCACGGCGCCTACGGCTTCATGAACGAGTTCCCGGTCGCTCGATTCTGGCGGGACGCCAAGGTGCTCGAGATCGGCGAAGGCACCTCCGAGGTCCAGCGGATGATCATCGCGCGCGGACTTGGCCTGTGATTGTCGCAGCGGTCAAGCGGTCTGTCGGGAACTGACCACCGCTGCGGTCGCGAGGCCGACCCAGCGATGCCACGAGTGGACGACGGTGCGTACCGTCGGATTCGTGTCACCCGATCGATTACCGCCGTTCGCTGTGCTTCTGCGCGAGTTTCGTCGGGGAGCCGGACTGACCCAGGAGGAGCTGGCCCGGGCCGCCGGCGTCGGGGTACGTACGTTGCGGGATCTGGAGACCGGTCGGGCCACCCGGCCGCAGCGGTCAACGGTCGAGTTGCTGGCGACGGCGCTCGAGCTGGTGGGTGCCGGCCGGGAGGACTTCCTGGAGGCCGCTCGAGGGCGGGCGGCCCGGCGCACCGCCGCCGTCGCCACGGCCCCCCTGCGGCCGGTGCCGCCGCTGGTCGGCCGGGACGACCTGGTGCGCGACATCGCGGCGCTGCTCGATGTCGCCCCGATGGTGACCCTGGTCGGGCTGGCCGGGATCGGCAAGACTGTGCTCGCGTTGACCGTCGGCCACCAGGTCGGCCCGCGGTTTCCGGGTGGCGTAGGCGGCCTGGCCATCACCGAGGCCTCCACCGAGGCCGAGATCGTCGCCTCGGCGATGTCCGCCCTGCGGGTACGGCGGGTGACCGAGCTGGCCGCCCGATTCCAGGCCGGCCCCACGCTGCTGCTGTTCGACGGCGCCGACCGCAGTCCGAAGCACGCCGCGGCGGCGTGGGAGCGGCTGCGCGGGTACGGTCCGCAGGTGCACGTCCTGGCCACCAGCCGCCACCCGCTCGGCGTACCGGAGGAGCACGAGTGGCCGGTGCCGCCCCTGGACATGCCGCCGCCAACCGCGCAGGGCGAGGCGGTCTTCGAGTTCGCCGCGACCAGACTCTTCGTCGAGCGGCTGCGTCGGGTCCGGCGGCACCCGATCGGGTTGGCCGAGGCGGAGATCCTGGGCGCACTGGTGCGGCGGCTTGGTGGCGTGCCCTTGGCTCTGGAGCTGGCCGCCGCCCGGGGTCGGGTGCTCGAGCTGGGCGAGATCCTGGCCCGCTGTGAAGACGATGCCAGCGACGGGGAACCGGCCGGCCACCAGCTGCGCTCGGCCGTGCGGGCGAGCTGGGACCTGCTCTCGCCGGCCGAGCAGGCGTGCCTGTGCTCGCTGGCGACCCTGCAGTGGCGTTGGTCGATCGATCTGGCCGAGGAGATCCTCGCGGGCACCGCACCCGGCGTCGACGTGGTCGCCCTCGTGGATCGGTTGGTCGCGTTGGGTCTGGTGAGCCAGCGGGCGGACTCGACAGAGCCACGCTTCTGGCTGCTCGACGCGGTTCGGGAGCTCGCCCTGGAGCGCGCGGCGGCGCAGGGCACCCTGCCGGCGGCCAGAGATCGGCACGCGGTGGTGATGGCTGCGTTGGCCGCTCGGACAACGGCCGCGCTCACCCGCGGTGATGCCGGTGCGGCCGAGCGCCGCCTCGACGGTCTCGTGCCTGATCTCTATGCGGCGATGGAACACCTGCGCCAGCGCACGAGCGGCGCCCCCGGTGGCCCGGTCGATGATCTCCGCGCGGAACTTGAGCATTGCCAGGCCATCCTGCGCAACAGTTCGCTGCGGTGGCACGACCTGAGGGGTCTCGCGCCGGAGGAGGCCGCGCCGGGGCCGACGACGGCGAGCTAGGGCACACAGTCGCGGAGATGGCCGTGGGCGGAGCCGGTCGAAACCGCCTCCGCCCACGCGCACCGGCTCGGTCGATCCCCCAGTGCCTTGGCTGGCAAGGCAAACCCGGCCATCGGCCGCGCCGTCCCTCGCGCCCACCGCTGGGCACCATAGCCCGATGGCCCGCCGCGTCTGTCCACGTTGCACGGCATCTGCGGGCATATTGCCAGGCGATTCTGCCGCCGTTCCTGCCGGAGGGGCCTGCGGGCGTGGGACCAACGGTGACCGTCAACGGGCCGGCCAACCCTGCCGGAGATCCGTCCCCGACCACTAGCCTGTGGAGACCGACCCGGGAGTGTGCATGATCGTTACTGACCGGCCGACCACCTTCAGCCGGGACGACCGCCGTCGCTTTCGTGAGAAGGTCCGTTGTGGTCTGGGCGTCTTCGCCCAAGTGCTCGACCAGTTCCGGTTCGATCCGCATACCCGGATGGTCGGACTCGAGCTGGAGCTCGACCTGGTCGACGGGACCGGGGTGCCCGCCATGCGCAACGCCGAGTTCCTCACCGCCCTGTGCGACCCGGCCTTCAAGGCCGAGCTGGGGGCATACAACGTGGAGATCAACATCACTCCCCGGCTGATCGGTGGCAGCGGGTTCGCCGATTTCGAGGCGGATCTGCGCGGCCGGTTGGCCGCCGCGTCGGCGGTGGCCGCACCGATGGACCTCCGGTTGGTGTTGACCGGAATCCTGCCGACCGTCGCGCCCTCGCATACCGTGCGGGACAACATGTCCCGGCGCTCGCGCTACCGGATCCTCAACGACCAGACCATCGACATCCGGGGCGATGACATCACGCTCGACATCCGAGGGCCGGAGCACCTGCGGATGGCGTTCGACTCGGTGATGGCCGAGTCGGCGAACACCAGCCTGCAGATCCACCTGCAACTGAGTCCGGACAGCTTCGCCGGTTACTGGAACGCGTCGCAGGCGATCGCCGGCGTGCAGGTCGCGGTCGGCGCCAACTCACCGTTCCTCTACGGCCGCCGGCTGTGGGACGAGACCCGGATCCCGCTCTTCGAGCAGGCCGTCGACGAGCGCCCGGCCGAGCTACGCAACCAGGGCGTCCGCCCGCGGGTGTGGTTCGGCGAACGCTGGGTCACCTCCATCTTCGACCTCTTCGAAGAGAACCTGCGCTACTTCGGCGTCCTGCTACCGACCTGTGACGACGAGGATCCCGAGGCCGTCTTCGCCGCCGGTGGCGTGCCGAGCCTGTTCGAGTTGCGCCTGCACAACGGCACCATCTACCGCTGGAACCGGCCCGTGTACGACGTGACGAACGGACGCCCGCACGTGCGGGTGGAGAACCGAGTGCTGCCGAGCGGCCCGACGGTTGCCGACATGCTCGCCAACGTGGCCTTCTACGCCGGACTCGCCCGGGCGCTCGCCGAGAGCGACCGTCCGGTGTGGACGCAGCTGCCCTACACCGCGGCGGCCGAGAACTTCCAGCGGGGCAGCCGCTACGGTCTGGGGGCGAGTCTCTTCTGGCCGGGGGAGGGCGACACTCCGGTGCGCGACCTGGTCCTGCGACGCCTCCTGCCGGTGGCCCACGCCGGGCTCGACTCGCTCGCCGTTGACCCGTCGACCCGTGACCGCCTCCTCGGCATCATTGAGGGGCGTTGCGCCACCGGGCACAACGGGGCCACCTGGCAGAGTGCCACGGTCGCCCACCTCGAGGCGCGGGGATCGGGTCGGCGGGCTGCCCTCGGGGAGATGCTGATGCGCTATCTCACGCTGACCGAGACGAACGAGCCGGTGCACACCTGGCCGATCGGGTAGCCGGCTAACGCGGGATCGGCTGGGCCGCCGGCGCCAACTGATCGGCCCCTGGTGTTGCTCGTGAGCCGGCCGGCACCGCCGCGGTACCGATGGCGGCGCGGGGTGCCGCTGTGCCGATGGCGCGACGGGGTGCCGCCGGTGCGATCGCGGGCGCGCTCAGGGCCAAGCCCGGTGGCATCGCCCCGTCACCGGTCGGGCTGGGCGGCGTCGCCGACGAGCTGTCCGGCCGCCGGCGGGGCCGACCCGGGGCACCGCCGAACGCGGCGAACAGCAGGGAGCCGGCCAGACCCGCGATCACCAGATAGGGCGCGGTGTGATACGCGGACACCTGCTCGAACGGGGCGGAAGCCGGATCGGGAGCGGCGAGTGCGTAGGCGGCTGCTACCAGCGCCGGCCCGACGCCGCCGGAGACCGCGATGCCGAGGCGTCCCTCGCCCCGGCCGGCCGCCGGGTAGGCCGCCAGGCCGCCGATCAACAGCGAGACGCCGAGCATGAGCATGGCGCCGGGAAGGTAGTACGAGCTCCAGATCGGGCCGCTCTCGGTGAACTTCCACACCGCCGGCGCGGCGTAGCTCATCGGCTGGCCGGTGGCTGACCGGTCGATCAGGACAACGATGCCCAGCGCCCACAGCCACCCGGCGGTCGCGATGACATTCGCCGCGATCGCCCGTGACGTGAGCGCGAGCACCGCGATGACGAGACCGAGGACGAGGCCGGCGGCGGCATAGATGCCGACCAGGAGGTGTGGCGCGAAGTTGCCGGGCACGTGGGCACCGCGGGCGGGCAGCATCAGCAACGGCACCGCGACCACGCCGCCGACGGTGGCCGCGAGCGCGATGGCCAGCAGCCAGGTGCCCCGCAGGATCGGCCCGCTCTCGCCGCGACCGGCGGCCCGGTCCGCCGCGACGGCGCCGATGACCACCGAGGTGGCACAGATGAGCACCGTCCAGGCCAGCCCGGCCGACCAGGCGCCGTCGTCGGAGGCCGCAGCCACGGCGACCCCGGTCTTGGCCGCGGCGGCGCCGTTCCAGGAGACGACACCGAGCCCGTACCCGAGCCCGATCTGCGCCGCGGCGGCTCCGCCGGCGGTCGTGATCGCCCGGGTGACCGAGCGTGCCCAGCCACGACGTGCCATGGCCGGCAGCGTAACCGGGCCGTGCCCGTTCGGGCGACTCGATGCTTGCGCCGGTGGCGGAGACTGGTTGCCGTGAGTGCGTACGAGGAGTACGAGCCGGACCGCCCGCTCGGCTGGAGTCCGCTGGTGGTCGCGGTGATCGCCACCCTGGTCCTGCTGCTGGGACTGGGTGGAGCCCTGTTCGGGATCCACGTGGCGAACCAGAACGCCGCCGCGCTGGGCGTCGGCACGCCGACACCGACGCCACCCGCGACGTCGAACCCCGTGACCACCCCGACCGCCACGGCAGGCCCGACGGAGACGGGCAGCGCGGGGCCCACGGCGAGCCCGACAGCGACGGGAGAGGCCGCCTTCCCACTGCCTGACCTGGCCGGGCTCACATTCCAGGCCGCCCGGCAGAAGGTACGCGAGCTGAAGCTGGGTTGGCGGCTGCAGTTCGGCAGCGCCGGCACCGATCCCACCGTGCACGGCAGCGACCCGCCGGCGAACGCCGCGGTGACGAAGGGCGTTACGGTGAAGATTCTCGTCAGCGGGGCCGCCCCGCTGGTCAGCGTGCCGGACATCCGCAACCAACCGTGCGCTCAGGCGGCGGACGCGATCATCGAGGCTGGGCTCTATCCGCATTACGACACGTCGGCGCGGGCCGGCACGGTCGTGACGCAGCTGCCGCTCGCCTCTGATCCGCAGACCTTGCGGTGGAACGACGAACTGCACCTGCTCTGCAGCGCCGAGCACTGAACCCGGGCCCAACCCAGGTGCCCGCACCCGTGGTGCCCCGACGTTAGGAAGGGCACCCTTTACAACTCAAAGCGTTAAGCGGGTGCCCCTGCAAACGTCGCGGACCCGCCGGTGCCGTCGCCGGGTCGTCGCAAGCCAAGATCTATGCTGTCGGGCGGACGTTCGCGGACGAAGGGAGCGTGGCGATGGACCAGGCCGGACCGGCAGCGCCGGAGCCCGAGTCCCGCGGCCCCGGGCCCGAGCGACCCGACCCGGACGCACCGGTCGACCCGTGGGCCGGCGCTGACGGCTCGCCCGATGCCGGACCCGACGCGACCGCGCACGACGGTGCACCCGGGTCGACGCAGCCAGGAGCATCGGGACCGGAGCCGGCCCTCGACGAGACCGCCGCTGATGTGCCGCCGGTTGGTCCCGGCGGCCCCGGTGTAGTGCCGCCGGTTGGTCCCGGCGGCACCGGCGTGCTGCCGGCGGTACCCCCGGAGCCGCCGAAGTGGTCGGCGCGGGCGTCGGTACGCCCGCGTGACGTCGAAGACGGCCTGGTCGACGGCGACGAGTGGTCGGACTCCGCGCCGCCGCGTGGGGCCTTCTTCCCGGTGCTCATGACGGTTTCCGTAATGATCCTGCTCGCCCTGATCGGCCTGGGTGTGTGGCTGCTGGTTCGGGGCACGGGCTCACCGCCGCCGCCGTTGGCGAGCGCGACCACCACCACCTCAGCCCACCCGACCACCACGCCACCGCCGACCACGACCAAGCCGCCCACGACCGCGCCGGTCATGGTGAGCATTCCTGACCTCGCCGGCAAGGACTACGCCGCCGCCGCGGCGGCGTTGCAGACGGTCCACCTCGTCGCGACGAAGGCGACCGAGCACAGCGACCTCGTGCCGGCCGGTCAGTTCGTGCGTGCGGAACCAGCGGTGGGCAGCCCGGTCCCGGTCGGGTCCACGGTGATCGTGGTGATCTCCCTAGGTTCGGCCACGCCCACTCCGACGGCGGAACCGACGACGCCGACCGAATCCCCGTCGTAGCTCATCACTGCGCCCTTGCCGGTCTCACCAGCGGCGCCGGCCTCACCAGCGGCGCCGGCGTACCGCGATCGTCAACAGACCGCTGATGGAGATCAGCAGGCCGGCGAGCCCGGCCGCCACCAACCGCGGGCCGGCCTGGGCTCCGCCCAGCATGGCCGCGAGCCCGGCGGCCGGCAGCGCCGGCGCGACCGGTGCGCCGGCCGGTGGTCCGCCCGCTGGTCCGGCCGCTGGTCCGGCCGGCGGAGTGTCCGGGCGGGGGTGGCTGCCGGGCTCGGGAACCCGGTCGGACAACGCGCCCGACGGCGAGCTCGGGTCGGTCCTGACCCGGGCTACGGGTTGGGGCACCGCCGTCCCGGTCCAGGCGGGGTCCGGTGGCGAGTCGTGGCCGGCATGGTTCCCCGTCGCCGCTGGTCTGCCCGGCGGTCGGGCCGCGCCGGACCTGGCCGGCCGCGCGGGGGTATGCCGACTGAGCGGCGGGAACACCGAGGTAGGTGCCGCCGCCGAGCCGCCGGCGGCCGGTACCCCCGACTCGGGTGATGCCGACTGCGGTGACGTCGGCCGGGTTGGCGTCGGCTCAGAGGCGGCGCCGACGTGGCTGGTTGGCGGCACCGGTCGGGGTCGCGGTTCGCTGGGGTGCGTCGCGGCCCGCGGCAGGGCGCCGAAGCTGGCGTGCGCCACCCCGAACAGGACGGCACAGGCGGCGGCCGAAACGACCGCCGCCCCGATGGACGCGCTGCGTCCCACAGAACCCATGGCTTCGCTCCCCAGGTGATGGGGGTCCGAGCGAGCAGGGGTTATGCCGTGGGTACTGATGATCCTAGGTCGACGCCGGGGCCGGGTGGGCGGGCATCGACGGCTACCACGATCGAACCGGAGGGTGCCGGTTCACGGCAGGCGGGCGCCGGTCAGCGCCGCCTCCGCCGGTTCCAGGCCGGCGAGTTGGACGAAAATGGATCGGCGCTCGACCGCGTCGCCGGAGGTGTCCAGCTGGTATCCATCCAGCCAGGCCCACCCCTCGTAGGTCTGCCAGTCGTGCATCCGGATCACGCGGAACAGCATCGGTTCGGTGAATTGCACGCTTGCGGCTCGCGTCACGCGCAGAACATCGCCAGACCGAGGTAACACGGTATCCCCTTCCCGCTTCCGTGTGTCTCGTGCTGCCTCGGTGGCATTCCCCTCCCCGGCTTGCCACCGACGATGAGCGTTGGCCGGCCGCGCGGTGCCCGGCGTTTGTGCGACACGGCGGCCCGGCCAACACCCGCTCCCCGGAGTCACCCGGCGCCCGAGTCCTCGTTGACATCGAACGTCGCGGACAATGTCCCGTGGAGCGCTTTTCTGGCCCTTCGGGTCTTCCACCCCTCGGGCTCTTCTGTCATTGTGATCGACAATGAGTTACCAGGGGTGTACTCACA
This sequence comes from uncultured Actinomycetota bacterium, assembly GCA_963753485.1. Classification (GTDB taxonomy): domain Bacteria; phylum Actinomycetota; class Actinomycetes; order Mycobacteriales; family Micromonosporaceae; genus CAWDLX01. The sequence continues at coordinate 360,884 of CAVWCL010000008.1, forward strand.
GCATGACGCAGCGGCTATCGGAGGACAAGCGGGACGGCGAACTCCGGACGCACGTCTGCCGCCACCCAGCCGAACGGTCAGTTCCGGCGTGTCATAGACAAATGCGGCTTGATTTCGCTGGTTGCGGTTCGGCACACTGAACGAGCTCACCAGTCGGGCAGGAAGGGCTCACGGATGTGACCGGCAGGCGCGGCAGTCCGACGGTGCGCCGTCGCCGGCTCGGGGCGGAGCTCCGGCGCTATCGCGAGGCGTCGGGATTCACCATTGACTATGTTGCCGAGCAGCTGGACTGCTCGGCATCGAAGATTTCGCGGTTGGAGACCGGGCAGACCGGCGCCAGTCCGCGTGACGTTCGCGACATGCTGGCCCTCTACCACGTCGCCAGTCCGGAGCTCGACGAACTGGTCGATATTGCCCGGGAGACCCGCAAGCGGGGCTGGTGGCAGAGCTACGGGTCGGTCCTCACCGGCGCATTCGTCGGTTTCGAAGCGGCCGCTGAAACCATCCGTTCATATGAGGCGCAATGCATTCCCGGCCTACTGCAAATCGAAGACTATGCCCGTAGCCTGATCCGTGCCAGCCGGCCGGAACCGAGCACGACCGATGTCGACGATCGGGTTCGGGTGCGGCTGGCACGCCAGGAGCTACTCACCCAGGACGAGCCGGTTGACTTCCGGTGCATCATCGACGAGGCGGCATTGCTGCGTCCCGTCGGTGGGCACGACGTCATGCGGCGGCAGCTGGAATATCTGGTGATGGTGGCCGAGTGGCCCAACGTGGCCCTGCAGGTGCTGCCACTCGAGGCGGGTGCACATGCGGGGATGGAGGGCTCGTTCGTCCTGCTCGGGTTCGCCGATGAGGCGGATGCGGACACGGTGTACGTCACGATGGCGACCGGGGGCGTTTTCCAGGAGAAGGTCGAGGAGATGCTGCGCTACACGACCATCTTCGAGCACCTCCAGGAGATCGCACTATCACCAGGGGATTCGGCCGAGTTCGTCGCCAAAATGGCTAAGGAGCCGACGTGACGATCACAACAAAGGGCATGACCGTCAACCTCGAGACGGCGCAATGGCGCAAGAGCAGTCGGTCCGGGCCCTACACGGACAACTGCGTCGAGGTGGCCTTCGTCGACAGCGCCATCGCAGTCCGGGACTCCACAAACCCCGCCGGCGCGGTGCTCGTCTTCACCCCGCAGGAATGGGACGCCTTCGTCGACGGCGCCAAGGATGGCGAGTTCGACCTCTGATTCCCCGTCAGCGCCCGGTTGGCGTCGGCTCACCGGAGCCGTAGGCCAGCCGGCCGATCTCCGTGAGCCGGGTCCGGGTGGCGGCGTCGCAGGCCGCGCCGGCGATCCCTGCCTGGTACGCCTGCGCGGGGCCCACGCCCAGGCTCGCCGCCAGCCGGTACTCCTGGCCGAGGTCGGTGCCGAACATGGCCGGGTCGTCGGTGTTGATCGTGCAGGGCACGCCGGCGGCGCGCAGCCGCGGCAAGGGGTGGCTGGCCAGCGTCCTGACCACGCCGGTGCGCAGGTTCGAGGTGGGGCAGACGTCCAGGACCAGGCCCCGGTCGACGATCTCGGCGAGCACGCCGGCGTCCTCGACCGCCCGGATGCCGTGGCGGATCCGGGCGGGCTGCAGGGACAGGATTTCCCGGATCGAGTCGGGTCCAGCCGCCTCGCCCGCGTGCGGGACGATCGCCAGGCCACCGTCGCGGGCGATGTCAAAGGCCCGCCGGTACGGCGTGGCCGGCTGGCCGGCCTCCATACCGCCCAGCCCGAGGCCCACGACGCCGCGGTCGGCGTAGCGCACCGCCAGGCGAGCGACCTCGTCGGCAACTTCCGGATCGAGCCCGCGGTAGAGATCCGGGGTGAAGGCGACCGTGATGCCGTGACGCTCCCGCGCCTCGACCGCCCCGTCGGTGTAGCCGCCGTAGAGGTCATCGGGTGGTACCCCGCGCAGCATGCGCTCGCCCGGTGAGAAGATCCCCTCCAGGTACACCGCGCCGAACGCGGCCGCCTCGGCGGCGTAGTCGACCACCACCTGCCGGAAGTCGTCGCGGGTGCGCAGGCAGTTCGTTGTCAGGATCCACACCTCGATGAAGTGTGCGAAGTCGGTGAACTCGTAGACCGCCGCCAGCTCGGCCTCGGTGTCGGCCGGCAGCGGCTCCCGGTTGCGCCGGGCGATCTCGAGCAGCGTGGACGGCCGGATCGATCCCTCGAGGTGCACGTGCAGTTCGATCTTGGGTTCGTCGGCCTGCGGGGTACCCACCCGATCCACCTCAGACCGCGAAGGAGTCGAGGCGTTCCCGGGCCGGGGCCGGTGGGCTAGCCCGCCACAGCCGGGTCTTCTGCGCCGACAGCCGCGCCAGGTAGGCCGGGTTCAGCACGAGGTAGCGGTGCCACAGCCGGCCCGGTTCGAGGCAGAGCCGCCAGAACCACTCCAGGCCGCGCTTCTGCATCCAGGCCGGCGGCTTGCGCAAGGTACCGGCGTGGTAGTCGAAAGCGGCACCGACGGCCATGAGCGGCAGGTCGAGCAGCGGGCGCAGGGCGTACGTGAAGATCTCCTGGCGGGGGCAGCCGAGGCCGACCAGCACGAGCCGCGCGCCCGAGCGCCGGATCCGGTCGGCGATCTCGGCCTCCTCGCCCGCTTGCGCTGGGCGGAACTTGGACGGCTCCGTGCCGGCGATCTTCAGGTCCGGCAGGGTGGTCTGCAGAGCCGCCACCAGCCGGTCAAGGGTCTCGCCGGTCGAGCCGTAGAGGTAGACCGGATAGCCTTCGTCGGCGAAGCGGCGCAACACTCGCAGGGTGAGCTCCGGACCGTAGACCCGGTCGGCGAGCCCGGTGCCGTGCAGCAGGTTGAGCGCCCAGCGCACCGGCTGGCCGTCCGGGGTCACCACGTCGAAGCTGTTGAGCCGGGCCCCGTGGCGACGGTCCTGTACGCCGGTCATGACCCCGTGCACGGCGAGCGCGGTCAGTGCGAGGGGGCGCCGGTGGCGGGCCGCCTGGAGCACCTTCTCGGTGGCGGCGTCGTAGTCGAGGGCGTCCACCATGACCCCGAGCACGTTCCGCTTGCCCTGATCGATCATGAGGCGGGGACCCAGGTGTCCACATTGGCCTCATAGATCTCGCGCAGGATCGCCGGCACGTCGTAGGTCATCGTCCACTCCGGATAGTCGGCCGCGAACGTGGCCATGCTGCTGATCCACCACTGATGGTCGCCGACCCGGGGCTGCTCGACATAGTTGATCTTCGCCGTCCGGCCGGTGATGGTCTCGGCGATCTGGAAGGCCTCGATGTGCGAGGCGTTGGAGAAGCGGCCCCCGCCGAGGTTGTACACCTGACCCACGCGGGGGTTGCGGAAGAACGCCTCGAACGCGGTGAGCACATCGTGGGAGTGGATGGCGTCGCGAACCATCTTGCCCTTGTACCCGTAGAGGTTGTAGGTGCGGCCCTCCATCACGCAGCGCATGAGGTAGGCGAGGAAGCCGTGCAGCTCGGCCGCCGAGTGGGCCGGGCCGGTCAGCGTACCGCCGCGGAAGCACGCGGTACGCAGACCGAAGTACCGCCCGTACTCCTGCACCATGATGTCCGCCGCCACCTTCGAGACCCCGAAGATCGAGTGGAGGCTGTGGTCGATCGACATCTCCTCGGTGATGCCCTGCTCGTACGGGTGGCCCGGCTCGATCTCGTACCGGGTCTCCAGCTCAACCAGCGGCAGGGTGTTGGGTCGGTCGCCATAGACCTTGTTGGTGGAACAGTGGATGAAGGGCGCCTCGGCCGCGAACTGCCGGGTCATCTCCAGCATGTTCAGGGTGCCGACGGCGTTGACGTCGAAGTCGGTGAACGGCTCCTTGGCGGCCCAGTCATGGCTCGGCTGGGCGGCGGTGTGGATCACGACGGCAATGTCGGCGCCGTATTTCTTGAAGACCTGGGCCAGGCTGTCGCGGTCGCGCACATCGACGTCGAAATGGGTGTACGCGTCGGCGAGCTCGCTGGTGAGGCGCAGGAGGCTCCACGCGGTCGAGCCGTCAGGCCCGAAGAAGTACCGCCGCATGTCATTGTCGATGCCCACCACGTCCAGACCGAGGCCCGCGAAGTGACGCACCGCCTCGGAGCCGATCAGACCGGCCGACCCACTCACCAGCGCGATGCTCACCTCGACCGGCTCCCTTCGTGGTCTCGCCCCCGGCGCTCTCGCCCGCACGGCACCGGACAGACTGGGGGCCTCGGATCCGACCGCAGCTTACCCGGTCGGGCCCGAGGCCCCTGCCGCCTCGTACGTGGTGCGTTACCGGCGGACGGTGCTCATCCGGCGTACCTCCCGCGCCTCCCGGCGGACGGCCCGCAGCCGGGTCGGGCTGATGCCGAGCCGGCGGGCGAGCTCGGTCTGGCTGATCTCCGGGTCCATGGCCTCGATGGCGTCCGCGAGCTCGGCGGTCTCCTGAACCGGGCGACGCTGGCGTGGGGTGGTGGACTCGGTCGGTTGGGTCGTCGGCGAGGTCACCATCGTCCGCGGCGGGGCCGAGACGGCCGGCCGGGCCACGCCCGGCCGAAGGGTGCCGTTGACATACCCGGACGCCGGCGTGACCGCGGGGCTCACCGGCGCGGCGCTGATCGCGTCATCGGTAAAGGCGTCACCGGCGAAGGCGTCGTCGTTGTCCAACTCCTCGCGATCCAGCTCCGCCCGGTCGAACTCCCCGCTCAGCGACGGGGCCGACCGGCTGAGCGCCGATGCCGGCGTCGGCTGGACGAACCGGACCGGAGCGACCGGGACGGCGGCCGGCTGGGCCGGGGCGGCCAGCGACCGCAATCGGGCCTCCTCCACCAGCCGGATGCGACCGGCCAGCTCGACGAGGCTGACACTGGCGACCACGATGAGACCGTCGACCGAGATCGGGAGCAGGTAGGACGAGGTGACGGTCTCGCCGTAGTGGACGGCGACGCTCTGCATGTGCCAGTAGGAGACCCACGCGGCAATACCGGCGATCGTCGCCGTGGCCATGACCCGCAGCGCGGCGAGCACCGGCTTGTGCATCGGCACGCGGGAGGTCAGCTCGACCGTGAGCAGCAGCGCCAATGGCGGCCAGGCGGAGATCGTCTGGCTGATCGGGTTCGGTAACGCGTGCAGGACGTTGGCGCACACGGAGGCCGCCACGCCCAGTATCAGAGCGGCGCGGACGGCCCAGCGGATGCGTTTCAGCTGTGGCAGTTGCACGGGGTACTCCTCGGTGGTGGTTCGAAGCGCGTGAAACTTCGTCGTCATCGGTCACTGGGCGGGTTTTGCTCGAGCCGGGTCACCCAGACGTCCATCCTGTGCACACCGAATGACATGGTTGTGGTTAGCCCTTCGGCGTGTCGCAAATCCGACCTGAACATCTGATGCCGCGAAGAACGCACAGCCGGTAGTGGCTAAATCAACTGATAGTGACGAATGCCAGGTCACGAGCCCGGTCGTGGCCACCACTGACCTCAAAAGATCAGATGTTTCCGCCGGGTGGCCAGGTGGGCCGCCGGGCTGTCAGTCGCCAAGAGGACAACTGCCCCGCGGATCGCGCGGCGGCGCCATTCGCGAGGCCCCGCGGATCGCGCGGCGGCGCCATTCGCGAGGCCCCGCGCGCAGTGGCCGCTCGCCGGACCGGGACGGGACCGGCGGGACGGGGCGGCGATCAGACTTGAGCGGCCAGACGGTGGCTGGACCGGGCGGCGACCCGGCCGGGTCGCTGAGCGCAGGCCGCAGCGGCCAAGACCGGAGTGGGTGGGGAAGGAGGGAGTTGAACCCTCACGCCCTTTCGGGCACACGGACCTGAACCGTGCGCGTCTGCCATTCCGCCACTTCCCCGTGGCTTTTCTGAGTCTCGCTGCGCCGGCGTACCCGTGATACCGACGTACCCGCTGCACCGAGTTCTCGAGCACGACCGGGCATTGCCCGACCCTGCGGCGTGGACCAGGATAGACCGTGGCCGGCTTGACGGTCGAGCCGGATACCACCAGGCCCGTAAGCACCGTGTGAAGTGCCCCGGAAGAGTAGTATCCGGCGACCCTCGGTGCGCGGACGTGAGTGCGTTGGCCGGATACCATCATGTCCTCGACGGAACGCGGAGGACGAGTGAGCACGAGACCGCAAGTCATACAGCCCAGCGCGGCCGTGGATCAGCCGATCCGGGTGTGCACGGCAGCGACGCGGTACCGGCACAGTCGCGATGGGAAGGGCCTGCTGTGAGTGCGAGGAGCGAGCTCGCGAGCACCGCAGTCGCGAACGAAAGGTTGGCGCTGTGAGCGTGCTGCAACGCTTTGAGAAGCGATTGGAAGGTCTCGTCGAAGGGGCCTTCGCCAAAGTCTTCAAGGGTGTCGTCCACCCCGTGGAGATCCTGAACGCCATGCAACGGGAGGCCGAGGCGCACAAGGCGATCCTTGCCGGCGGCCGCACCCTGGTGCCGAACCGGTACGTGATCGACCTGTCGCCGTACGACCACAGCCGGCTGGCCCCGTACGCCGCCGCGTTGGCGCAGGAGCTGGCGCAGTCGCAGGCGGAGTACATCGGCGAGCAGGGCTGGACCGTGTACGGCGACGTCATCGTCGAAATCGAGCGGGGCGAGGGTCTGGACACCGGGATGTTCCGGGTCACCGCCGAGGTCTACACCGGCGGTGACGTCGCGCCCGCCCCGGCCGGCTACGACCACGGTCCGGCCTACCATCCGTACCCGCAGCAGGGTGGCTATGCCGGTCCGGTGCCGGGGCAGGGTGGCCCGGCCCGCAACGCCCGGCTGGTCTCCAATGACGGTCGCACCTACCCGCTCTCCATCGGCTCGACCGTGATCGGCCGGGGTGACCAGGCCAACCTCCGCCTGCCCGACGTGGGCATCTCCCGGCGCCACGCGCGCATCGACTTCGACGGCGGCCAGGTCGTGCTGACCGATCTGGGCTCGACGAACGGCACATCCGTCAATGGGCAGCGGGTCTCTGCGGTCGCCCTCAACCCGGGTGACATGATCCAGCTCGGAACGACCACCCTCACGTTCCGAGTGGATGGCTAGCCACCTTGCCCGAGATTGTCATCACCGTCGCCCGCTACGGGTTCCTCGTGCTTCTGTGGATCTTCGTGTTCACAGTCGTCGGGGTGATCCGGCGTGATCTGTTCGTGGGCGCACGGTCCAATCGCCTGGTCGCGGCGCCACGGGGCGTGGGGGTCGCGGCCGGTGGACGTCCCGCGAAGGTCAAACGCGGCCGCGCGGCGCACCACCTGTTCGTGACCGAGGGCGCCCTGGCCGGCACCCGGCTCACGCTCGGGGAGGCGCCCATCACGATCGGCCGCGCCGAGGACTCGACTCTGGTCATCACCGACGACTACGCCTCCGCCCGGCACGCCCGGTTGGTGCCGCGCGCGGGGCAGTGGTTCGTGGAGGACCTGGGGTCGACCAACGGGACGTACCTGGACCGTGCCAAGGTCACCGCACCGACTCCCGTACCTCTCGGCGTGCCGATCCGCATCGGCCGCACGTCCCTCGAGCTGAGGCCATGACTCTCACGATGCGTTATGCGGCGCGCAGCGACCGCGGCCTGATCCGGCACGGTAATCAGGACTCCGTGTACGCGGGTCCGCGACTGCTCGCGGTCGCGGACGGCATGGGCGGGATGGCCGCCGGGGATGTGGCCAGCAACATCGTGATCGCAGCGCTGGCGCACCTGGACGAAGATGTGCCGGGCAACGCACCGGTGGACGCGTTGCGGTCGGCCGTGGAGGCGGCGAACCAGCAGATCCGCGACGCGGTCGACGCCAACCCGGCGATGGAGGGCATGGGCACGACGCTGACCGGGATGCTCTTCGGCGGCAACCGGTTCGGCATGGTGCACATCGGGGACTCCCGGGCGTACCTGTTGCGTGAGACCGAATTCGGCCAGATCACCCGGGACGACACGTACGTCCAGTTGCTCGTTGACGAGGGTCGGATCACGCCGGAGGAGGCGAACACCCACCCGCAGAAGTCGCTGCTCATGCGGGCTCTCGACGGGCGCGACGCGGACCCTGAGTACTCGGTGCGCCAGGCGGTCTCGGGCGACCGGTACCTCATCTGCAGCGACGGGCTCTCCGGTGTGGTGTCGGACGAGACGATCGCGGCGACGATGCGCGAGTACTCCGATCCGAACCAGTGCGCTGAGCGCCTGGTCCAACTGGCGTTGCGTGGCGGCGGACCGGACAACATCACCGTGATCATCGCGGACGTCACCGACGAGGACATCGTCGAGGAGTCGCCGGTCGTGGGCGGCGCCGCCGCGAACGACCGGGGCATGACGAGCACCGCCGACGGCTCGACGCCGGCCGCCCGGGCCTCCGCATTGACCCAGCTTCGCGACGCCGCCCCCGCCGCGAGCGGCAATGGCGGCCGCGGCGACCACGAGGACGAGGGGCCGCGCCGGCACCCGGTGCGCACCGCCCTGATCCTCATCATCCTGGCCGGGCTGCTCGGCGGCGGGCTCTGGGTCGGCTGGCGCTACACCCAGTCGAAGTACTACGTGGGCGTGACCGACGATGGCCGCATCGCCGTGTTCCAGGGCATCCCGGGCGAGATCGCGGGGTTCCGTCTGTCCACAGTCAACTACCAGAGCAACACCAAGATCGACGAGTTGACGCCGGTGGCGCAGGAGAAGGTGAAGGAGGGGATTCCGTCCTCCAGCCAGGCGGAGGCCCGCGAACAGCTGACCAGCCTGCTCGACCCGAACAGCAAGAACATCCTGCCGTACTGCCCGACCCCGGCGCCGACGATCGCGCCGACGGGTATCGGGAACCCGGTCGACCCGACAACGAGTCCAACGGCCGACCCGTCACCGGCGCCGTCCGGGCCACCCGACTGCCGGCCGGCGACGAACTGACCGTAAGGCCGGTCCGATGAGAACGACCCGACGAGACAGATAGGAACCGCGTGACCGCCCCTGCCGTCCCAGCACCGCCGCCGGCCATCGCCGGAGGTGTCCGGCGCCCGCGGACGCGGCGAGGGGCCGAGCTGGCTCTGCTGATCTTCGCGATGCTGGTCGTCCTGCTCTACTCGGCCTCGGTCGAGACCGGCATGCTGGACACGGTCACTCCGGACGTGTGGGTGCCGGTGGCGGTCCTCTTCGCCATCTTCCTCGGGGTGCACATCGCGATCCGCCGGCTGGCGCCCTACTCCGACCCGGTGATGCTGCCGACCGTCGCCCTCATCAACGGGCTCGGCGTCGGCTTCCTGCGCCGCCTCGACCTGGGCGCCGTGCCCCCCGACCAGCGGGCCGACCTCACGCCGTTCAGCGGGATCGCGGTGCGCCAGCTCGAATGGACGCTGGCCGCCGCGGTCATCGCGGTGCTGCTGCTCATCGTGGTACGCGACCACCGGGTGCTGTCCCGCTACGCGTACACCCTCGGCCTGGTCGGCATCGTGCTGGTGCTGATCCCCGCCCTGTTGCCGGCCCGGTACTCGCTGGTCAACGGGGCCAAGCTGTGGGTGCTCATCGGCGGCTTCTCGATCCAGCCGGGTGAGTTCGCGAAGTTGGCGCTGCTGTCGTTCTTCGCGTACTACCTCGTCCGCAAGCGCGAGGTGCTCTCGCTGGCGAGCAAACGGATCCTCGGTATCGACTTCCCCCGCGGGCGGGACCTTGGCCCGGTGCTCGTGGTGTGGCTGCTGAGCCTCATGGTCCTGGTCTTCGAGAAGGACCTGGGCACCTCGCTCATGTACTTCGGCATGTTCGTGGTCACCCTGTACATCGCCACCGAACGGTCGAGCTGGTTGATCATCGGCCTGCTGCTCTTCTTCGGCGGCGCCTTCGCCGCCTGGTCGCTCGGCGCCACCGTCCAGGGTCCGTTCGGCAACTTCGCCGATCGGGTGGACGTGTGGTTGGACCCGTTCCACGACGCGAACGGAGCCGGGTACCAACTCGTTCAGTCGCTGCTCGGGCTGGGCACCGGTGGGCTGTTCGGCGCCGGGCCGGGCAAGGGCATCCCGTACCTGGCGAACCTGCCCTCCCCGCGGTACGTGTTGCCCGAGGTGCAGAACGACTTCGTCTTCGCCGGGCTCGGCGAGGAGATCGGTTTGTTCGGGCTGACCGCCCTGCTGGTGGCGTACCTGCTCTTCATCCAGCGCGGGTTGCGCACAGCGGTGACGGTGCGCGACTCGTTCGGCAAGTTGCTCGCCGGTGGCCTGGCGTTCACCCTGGGCCTGCAGGTGTTCGTCATCATCGGCGGGATCAGCGGGCTGATCCCGCTCACCGGCCAGACCACCCCGTACCTGTCGGCGGGTGGGTCCTCGCTGATGGCGAACTGGCTGCTGCTGGCGTTGCTGCTGCGCATCTCGGATGCGGCCCGCCGGCCGGTGACCATCTCCGCCGGCGGCAGCATCGCGCCGCCGGCCACGGCGAAGCTGCATGAGGTGCCGACGGAGGTCGTCACGTGAACGCGCCGCTGCGCAAGGCCGGCGTGGTCATGATGATCCTCTTCGGCCTGCTCTTCGCGAACCTCAACGTGGTGCAGGTCTTCAAGTCCGACAAGTACCGCACCGACGATGAGAACAACCGGGTGCGCATCCAGCAGCAGGAGTACGAACGCCAGCGCGGCCAGATCATCGTCGACGGCCAGGCGATGGCCGAGAGCGTTGCCACCAAGGACACGCTGAAGTATCAACGCAAGTACCCGTTCGGCGCGGCCTACGCACCGATCGTCGGCTACCGCCCGGTGAACCTCGGCGCGGTCGGGGTCGAGCGGCTGCAGAACGACTTCCTCAACGGCACCTCGGCCGCGTTCACCGTCGACCGGCTCTTCGAGGCGTTCACCGGCAAGGAGTCCAAGGGCGGCAACGTCGTGCTCACCGTGCGCAAGCAGGTGCAGGACGCCGCGTACAAGGCGTTGCTGAACAACACCACCTCAACGAAGATCGGCGCCGTGGTCGCGCTGGATCCCACCACCGGCGCGATCCTGGCCTTGGCGTCGACGCCGAGCTACGACCCGAACCCGCTGGTGAGCCATGACGAGGACGTGGCCCGGGCGGCCTTCGACAAGCTGGACAAGGACCCGGACAAGCCACTGCTCAACCGCGCGCTCTCGGAGACGTTCCCACCCGGGTCGACGTTCAAGGTCGTGGTCGCGGCGGCCGGGCTGGAGAGCGGCGCCAGCCCGGACACCGAGCTGCAGGGCGGCACCAGCTACACCGCCCCGGACACCACCACACCGATCCACAACTCGCCCGGCGTGGTGTGCCCCGAGACCATCACCCTGCAGAACGCCCTGCGGGTCTCCTGCAACACGGCGTTCGCCCGGTTCGGCACCGAGACCCTGGGCGCGGACAAGATCAAGGAGACCGCCCAGGCGTTCGGCTTCGAGCAGCAGCCGCTGCTCGACCGCGATGACGACAACGTGATGCGGGTGGCGGCCAGCCACACTGGAGCCATGCTGGGCCCCGATGGTCAGGTCGACCGGCCGGCGCTGGCCCAGTCGTGCATCGGGCAGCGTGAGGTCCGGATGACCCCCCTGCAGGGAGCGATGATCGCCGCCGCGATCGCCAACAACGGCGTCCAGATGCGTCCGTACATCATCGACACCTGGCAGGGCTCGGACCTCAGTTCGGTGGACAAGGCCCAGGTCAAGGTGTTGCGTGAGCCGGTGACCTCGGACGTGTCGGCGCAACTGCGCCAGATGATGGACAGCGTGGTGGCCAGCGGCACCGGCACCCGGGCGCAGATCGACGGGTTCGAGGTCGGCGGGAAGACCGGCACGGCGCAGAACGGCGACGCGCCCGACCACGGCTGGTTCATCGGCTACGCCCGCAAGAACGGCCAGCCGATCGTCGCGGTCGCGGTGTTGCTGCAGAACGCCGGCTCGGGCGGGAGCAGCCAGGCGACCGACATCGCCGGCCAGGTCATGATGGCCGCCATCGCGGCTGGGAAGATCAAATGATGTGCCGGGTGGTGGTGACGTGGCGATGATCAGCCCTGGCACGATTCTGGGCGGGCGGTACCGCCTCGAAGAGCGTATCGCCAGTGGGGGCATGGGCGATGTCTGGCGCTGTGTCGACGATGTGCTCGGCCGTACCGTTGCGGTCAAGATCCTGCTGCCGTCGCTGCTCGAAGAGCCCGGCTTCACCGAGCGGTTCCGGGTCGAGGCCCGCACGATGGCGACGATCAACCACCCGGGCGTCGTGGACATCTACGACTACGGCAGCGACCCGACCGTCGGTGCCTACCTGGTCATGGAGTACGTCGAAGGGGACGCACTGTCCCGCACGCTGTCCCGGGTCGGCCGGCTGACCCCGGCCCGCACCATGGCGTTGGTCGCCCAGGCCGCCGATGCCCTGCACGCCGCCCACGAGACCGGCGTGGTGCACCGTGACGTCAAGCCGGGCAACCTGCTCGTGCGGCCCAACGGCACGCTCGTGCTCACCGACTTCGGCATCGCCCGGTCAGCCGGCGCGGCCCAACTCACCGCGGCCGGTTCGGTGCTCGGCACGGCCACCTACATCTCGCCCGAGCAGGCCATGGGTGAGCAGGCGACCCGGCTCTCGGACATCTATGCCCTGGGCGTGGTGGCCTACCAATGCCTGGCCGGGCGCCGGCCGTTCGAGGGCGAGAACCCGCTCGAGATCGCGATGCGGCACGTCCGCGAGGCGCCGCCGCCGTTGCCGCCCGACATCCCGCCCCAGGTACGGGCGATCGTCGAGCGGGCCATGGCCAAGGACCCGGCCGCCCGGTGGCCAACCGCGGCCGCCTTCGCCGCCGTCGCCCGGCGGGCCGCGGCCGACCTCGCCGCCGCCGGCGGGCGGACCAGCGCGGGCCCGGCGCCGGCACCTGTGCATGGTGGCGGGCTCGGACCGGCCACGCCCACCCCGGTGCCCACCTCTCCTGGCGCGCCGGCGCTCGGCGGACACCCGGGCCTCGCCCCGGCACCGGCCTACCGGCCCGGCGCGGCGCCGGCCGGGTACATCCGTCCCGGCCAGCAGCCGATCCCGGGCTACCTGCAGGTGCCGGTGCCGGCGGGCCGGCAGACCAGCACCGGGCTCATCGTGGCCATCGTGGTGGCCGTGGTCGTGGTGGCGATCTGTGTGGGGGCGGCCATCGCGATCGTCCAGAACCAGCAGGCGAAGGCGAACGCGTCCGCGGTCCTGCGCGGGTACGGGGCGCAGATCGTGGTGGGCACCGAGAACGAAGGGCGACTGGAACGATGACGCAGGCCCGCCTCCTCGGGGGGAGGTACCAGGTCGGCGAGCTGCTCGGGTACGGGGGCATGGCGGAGGTGCACAAGGGCCGTGACCTGCGACTCGGCCGGGACGTTGCGATCAAGATGCTCAGGACGGATCTGGCCCGGGACGACACGTTCCAGCTGCGGTTCCGGCGGGAGGCGCAGAACGCCGCCTCGCTGAACCACCCGGCGATCGTCGCGGTCTACGACACCGGCGAGGAGCGCGGCGCCACCGGCGAGAGCCTGCCCTACATCGTCATGGAGTTCGTCAACGGCCGCACGCTCAAGGAGGTACTGGCGGCGGAGGGGCGGCTGATGCCGCGGCGGGCGCTGGAGATCACCGCGGAGATCGCGGCCGCGCTCGACTTCAGCCACCGGCACAGCATCATCCACCGCGACATCAAGCCCGGCAACGTGATGCTCACCCAGACCGGGCAGGTCAAGGTGATGGACTTCGGCATCGCCCGGGCGCTGGCCAGCGGCGCCTCCACGATGACCCAGACCTCCGCCGTGATCGGGACCGCCCAGTACCTGTCGCCCGAGCAGGCCCGCGGCGAGTTGGTCGACGCCCGCTCGGATGTCTACGCGACCGGCTGCGTGCTCTACGAGCTGCTGTGCGGGCAGCCCCCGTTCGTCGGCGACAGCCCGGTCAGCGTCGCCTACCAGCACGTGCGTGAGGATCCCCGGCCGCCGAGTCTGCTCAACCGGGATGTGCCACCGCCGGTGGACGCGATCGTGCTCAAGGCGCTGGCGAAGAACCCCCTCAACCGCTACCAGAGCGCTGGCGAGATGCGGGCCGACCTGCTGCGGGCAGCGGCCGGCCGGCCGGTCTACGCCGAGCCGGTGCTGAGCGACACCGACCGCGCAGCCGCCAACCAGCTGCACCGAACCGGCCCGGGCGGCCCCCGACCGGTGCCGGCCCGGGTCGGCGACGCGCGTCGCCGGCGTACCTCGGGCTGGGCCATCGCGGCGCTCACCGCCCTCGGGGTGCTGGCCGTCGTCGCCCTGGTCGCCGGACTGATCGTGTCCCAGCAGCCGCCCAAGGAGACCGTGCCCGCACTGGTCGGCAAGACGAATGGCGAGGCGCAGGCCCTGCTCACCCAGCGCCGCCTGACCCCGAACCCGAAGGCGGTCGCCTGCACCGACACCGCGAAACAGGGCCGGGTCCTCACCCAGGCGATCGCCCAGGACTCGCAGGTCGACCAGGGCGCCGCGGTCGGGTACGAATGGTGCTCCGGTCCGAACACCGTGCGGATCCCGGACCTGCTCGTCGGCCAGTCCGCGAGCACGGCCCAGACCCAGCTGGAGGCGCTGCACCTGGCGGTGAAGCTGGTCACGGTCTCCAGTGAGAAGCCGAAGAACACCGTGATCAGCGTCGACCCGCCGGCCGGCACGATGGTTCCCGAAGGGCAACAGGTCACCCTCAACATCTCCAAGGAGGACCTGGCGCCGGTGCCCGAGCTGGTCAACCACAACTACACGGAGGCGGTCGCCCGCGGCATCCTGCAGAACGGCCACTGGGCCAACGTGAAGACCGCCACCCGCGACGTAACCGACGCGGCGCTGGACGGGATCGTGGTGGGGCAGGACCCCGATCCCGGCACCCTGCGGGATCCGACGAAGGCCCAGATCACCATCATCGTCGGCAGCTTCGACCAGCCCACGACACCCCCGCCCACCTCCTGAGCCCGTCGATCTAGGGCTTGCGCACACGATTGGAGATCAATCCACGTGCGCAAGCCCTAGATCGGCGAGCAGAGGCTAGGCGAAGGCGGCGACCCGGCGGGCCTCGACCTCGGCGGAGAGCGCGGGCGCCAGCTCGCTCGCGGCGGGGTAGCCGCAGCCGGCCAACCAGTTCGCCAGCATCACGTGACCGCCCTGGGTAAGCACGGACTCCGGGTGGAACTGGACGCCTTCGAGCGGCAGCGTGCGGTGCCGCATCGCCATCACCAGGCCGGACTCGGTCGTCCGCCCGGTCACCTCGAGCTCGGTCGGCAGGGTCGACTCGACCACGGCGAGCGAGTGGTAGCGGGTCGCGGTGAACGGTTCCGGTAGGCCGGCGAGCACCCCGGCGCCGGCGTGGGTGACCTCCGACGTCTTGCCATGCAGCAGCTCCGGGGCCCGGGTGACAGTCGCTCCGAACGCCTCGGCGATGGCCTGGTGGCCCAGGCAGACGCCGAGAATCGGCATCGTGGCGGCGTGCGCTCGGATCAGATCCAGCATGATGCCGGCGCGGTCGGGCGTCCCCGGTCCGGGCGAGAGCAGGACGCCGTCGGGGTGCAGGTCCCCCACCTCGGCCACGCTCACCTCGTCGTTTCGACGGACGTCACACTCGACGCCGAGCTGGCCGAGGTACTGCACCAGGTTGTAGACGAAGGAGTCGTAGTTGTCGATGACCAGGATGCGCATGTCCGCCTCAGGGGTTCTGGCCGTTGGTGACCTGGACGTCATCGAAGGGCAGCAGCGGCTCGGCGGCCGGGAAGGCCCAGAACCACAACACGGCGACCGCGGCCGCGATCAGGACGATCGAGCCGATCACCTTTCCCGGGACCCCGAACGGGAGCTTGCGCCAGATCCATCCGTACATCGCGGTCAGCTCCCCTTGATCTCCGGCGGCGCGCCCAGGCTGGCCGGCTGGCTGTGGTCGAGCACCGCATGGACGATGAGCCGCTGGTAGTTGTCCCATTTCGGGTTGCAGGTCGTCAGCGTGAGCATGGCCACCGTCGGCTTCTCCCCCGGCCGGTCCGGCACCGGCGCGACGACCTCGATCGCGGTCGGCTTGACGATCTCGTCCTGGGTGACCTTGTAGATGTAGTACATGGTCCTGGTCTGCACCACCACGAGGTCTCCGGGCTGGATCCGGTCGAGATTCCAGAAAATGGCCGGGCTCCGGTGGCCGGCGACGGAGAAGTTGCCGATCTGTCCTGGTTTGGCGGTCTTGGGGTAGTGGCCCGGTGCATAGACGATATCGGCCGGGTCGACGCCTTCGACCACCACCCAGTGCTTGGCCAGCTTCGGCAGGTACAGGCGGGCGATCGACCACCCCGGCGGTGGGCTGACCGGATCGACGGTCGTCGGCTTGCCGGTCGAGTCGCCGCCCGATGCCCCGCCCCACTCCTGGCTCAGCTGGGCATCGAGGTCCCGCTGGTGTTGCGAGACGATGACCGCCTTGCCCCAGATCTCGTACGCCGAGAAGAGCAGTAGCACCAAGCCAACGGTGATCATCAGCTCGCCGATCGTGCGCACCGTTGCCCGTACCGCGGTGCCGCGCTCCGGACCGGTGCGGTGGCTCGCCGGCTCGCGTACCCGGAAGCGGAGGATGACGGTCTCGTCCATGGGCTACGCGACCGCGCGGGCGTGGTCGAGGATCACCGAGCCGGTGAACGCGGGCGCCACGATGTCGGATCGGCGGTCGACCGAGTAGCCGAGGCCGAAGGCGGCCGAAGCGTCCCGGAACGCGGCCACCCCAGGATCGGCGTCGAGCGCGGCGGTCATCGTGTCGGGGCTGCCGATCGCCGCGATGTCGAAGGGGGGTGAGTAGACCCGACCGTGCAGCAGCAGGGTGTTACCCACACAGCGGACCGCACTGGTCGAGATGACGCGCACGCCCTCGATTGTCATCGCCTCGGCGCCCCCCGCCCACAACGCATTGACTACGGACTGGACGTCCTGCTGGTGCACCACCACGTCGTCGGGTCGGGCTCCGGCCGGAAGGCTGCCGTCGGCGCGGCGTGGTGCGTCGTCCAGGCTCACCGTAAGGCCGGGACCGTGTACCGCGGTGAAGCCGGCGCTGGTGCGCTCGCGCTCGGCGCGTCGGGTCTGCTCCTCGATCCGGCCGTCGGAGCCGGCCTGCGCCGCGGTCACCTGGTCGATGCGGGTGCGCAGAGCCGTTGCGGTGTCGGTCTCCCGGGCCACCTGGGCTTCCCGATCGGTGATCAGCCTTGCGAGCTCGGGCCGGCGGTCGTCGCGCAGTGCGGTGCCGGCGGCCGTGCGGGCCGTGGTGGTGAAGAGCAGCCCAGCCAGCGCCGCAATGACCGGCACCAGTACGGACCACACGCGCGCCTGCTTGGTCACTCCCCCTCCTGCACGGTGAGCCCACCGCTGGCTAGGCTTGCAGCGACCATTATCCAGGGTCGCAATGGGCGATCTTGATCTGTGGACGCCATTGTCCCCTCAGGGAGTGCACCGTGCCGAAGTCATCCGTACGCAAGAAGAAGGTTTACACCCTGCCGGAGAACCTGCGACCTCAGGGGACCCTGGCGGCACAGCGCAAGCCGAGCGCAGGCTGGATCCCGGTCACGGCCGTCTCGCTGATCATCTTTGCCATCGCATGGCTGGTCACCTACTACCTGACCAGCCAATGGTTGGATCTGGGCGATTCGTTCGCCTTCCTCGCCAACCTCGGGTACTGGAACCTCGGCATCGGCTTCGGCGCCATGGTCATCGCCCTGGGGCTGCTGACCAAGTGGCGGTGAGACCGGTACGTCTGACAGCTGTGTAGTTATCCCCATGAGATACCCACACCTGTGGACGGTGGACTGATCGCTACGTACCAGCCAGGGTGGCCGCCACCGCGTTGGTAACATGTGCGCCGCGCCGGCGGCCCCGGGGCGAGCGCGAAGTGGAGGAGCGTCCATGGTGCTGCGCCTGGTCCTCGGCCTGGGTATCACGGCGGTCGCGTTCGCCATCGCCTGCCGGCGCGCCTGGTGGCTCTACCGGCTGATTCGCTCCGGCCAACCGGCCACCGGCCGATTCCGGGCCGCCGGTCGGCGCGCCCAGGCGGAGCTCGCCGAGGTGCTGGGCCAGCGGCGGCTGTTGCGCTGGTCGGTGCCGGGCCTCGCGCACGCGCTGACGTTCTGGGGCTTCCTCATCCTCGCCCTGACCATCCTCGAGGCGTACGGTGCGCTGTTCGTACGCGACTTCGCCATCCCGCTGGTCGGCCGGTGGCCACTGCTCGGCTTCGCGGAAGACCTCTTCGCGGTGGCGGTCCTCGTCGGTCTGGCGACCTTCACCGTCCTGCGGATCCGGCAGGCGCCGGAGCGGCTCCAGCGCGGGTCGCGCTTCTACGGCTCGCACACCGGCCCGGCCTGGCGCATCCTGTTCATGATCCTCCTCGTGATCCTCACCCTGCTGCTGTATCGCGGCGCCCAGGTGAACACCGGAGTCTTCCCGTACGGCGACAGCCGGTGGGCCTTCGCGTCCTGGCTCACCGCCCGGGCGCTGGCGCCACTGGGCGCCGGGGCCAATGACGTGATCGAGACCGTCTTCGTCATCGGCCAGATCGCGGTGGTCATGGTCTTCCTGGTCTTCGTGACCTACTCCAAGCATCTGCACATCGGGCTCGCACCGGTCAACGTGGCGGCGAAGCGGCTGCCGCTCGCGCTCGGCGCGTTGCTGCCGATCGAGTCCGGCGGGAAGCCGGTCAACTTCGAGGACCCGGGGGAGGAGGACATCTTCGGCCGCGGCAAGGTTGAGGACTTCACCTGGAAGGGCATGCTCGACTTCGCCACCTGCACCGAGTGCGGTCGCTGTCAGTCGCAGTGTCCGGCCTGGCACACCGGCAAGCCGCTCTCCCCGAAGCTGCTCATCATGGACCTGCGCGACCACCTGTTCGCGAAGGCGCCGTACCTCATCGGCGGCCGGCCACTGCCGGACGGGCAGGCCCAACGGCCCCTCGTCGGCACCGCCGATGAGGGCGGCGTCATCGACCCGGACGTGCTCTGGTCGTGCACCACCTGCGGGGCCTGCGTGGAGCAGTGCCCGGTCGACATCGAGCACGTCGACCACATCGTCGACATGCGCCGTTACCAGGTGCTGGTCGAGTCGAAGTTCCCGGCCGAGGCCGGGGTCATGCTGCGCAACCTGGAGAACCGGGGCAACCCGTGGGGTGCGCCGCCGAACACCCGCGAGGACTGGACCAAGGGCCTGGACTTCGAGGTGCCGCGGGTGGGCGCCGGTACCTCGTTCGACTACCTGTTCTGGGTGGGCTGCGCCGGGGCGTTCGACGAACGGGCGAAGAAGACCACCCGGGCCGTGGCCACGCTGCTGCACCAGGCCGGGGTCTCGTTCGCCATCCTGGGCGAGGGCGAGACCTGCACCGGCGACCCGGCCCGCCGCCTGGGCAACGAGTTCGTCTACCAGATGCTGGCTCAGCAGAACGTGCAGTCGCTGACCGAGGCCCTCGGTGAGCGGCCGCGGGCGACGATCGTGGCCACTTGCGCGCACTGCTTCAACACCCTCGCCAACGAGTACGGCCAGCTCGGTGCGGAGTTCGAGGTGGTACACCACACCCAGCTGCTGGCCCAGCTGGTCGAGTCCGGGCGCCTGACCCCGGTCCGCCCGGTCGAGGGTGGCGTGACCTACCACGATCCCTGCTACCTCGGCCGGCACAACCGGGTCTTCGCGCCGCCACGGGAGCTGCTCAGCGCGGTCACCGCCGGGCAGCCGAGCGCCGGGTACGGCGTGGGCGACGGCAGCGACGAGCCGGTCACGGACCCGGTCGGTGCCCCCGGCTTCGTGGAGATGGCCCGCTTTGCCGAGCGGTCGTTCTGCTGCGGGGCCGGCGGCGCTCGCATGTGGATGGAGGAGCGGATCGGCAAGCGCATCAACGTGGAGCGGGTGGAGGAGGCTATGCGCACCGGCGCCCGCACGGTCGCGGCGGCGTGCCCGTTCTGCCTGACCATGCTCTCCGACGGCCTGACCTCCCAGCAGGCCGACGGGGTGGCGCCGGCCGAAGCCGAGGTGGTAGACGTGGCGATGGTCCTGCTGCGGGCGGTCCAGCCGTAGCCGGCGACCTGATCCGCCTCGGCCCGGTCAGTTGCGCACGTTCGCGGCGCCGATGATCAGCGCCACGATGAACGCGCCGACCAGGAGCAGGGTGACGATGGTCTTGCGGACCTCACTGAACGCGATCTGGCGGCCCTTGGTCAGCGCGGTCCGGGCGGTGTCGTAGTCCTTGTACGACCGGCGCACCCGTTCGGTGGAGCGGCCGAGCGCGAGACCGACAATGACCCCGACCGCGACCATCCCGATCATGAGTGGCCCCACGCGCACCTCCCCAGGCGCAAACTACGTGATCGTCAGCATTCCGCGCCTCGCGCCAACGATCAAGGGCTAATCGGGCGGTTTCGCCGATCCGGGCCGGCCGGCGGCCCGCCGCCCGGTCGTTGGTGACTGGTGCCCCGGCGGCGCGGCGTCGGTCATGGAACAATTTTCCCGAGGTGAGGGCATCATCGACGTCGGTCTCCTGGCAACCGTGCTGCCGTTGCTCGCGTTGTTCGCTCTCACCGCGGGCAACGCGTTCTTCGTCGCGGCCGAGTTCGCACTGGTCACCGTCGACCGGGCGGCCATCGACCAGCTTGTCGCCGCGGGCGACGAGACGGCACGCAGCCTGCGGCGGGCCGTTCGGGGACTCTCCTTCAACCTCTCCGGCGCACAGCTGGGCATCACCATTACGGCGCTGCTCACCGGCTACCTGGCCGAGCCCGCGCTGGCCGGCCTCGTCGAGCCGCTGGTGGGGTTTCTCGGTTCGGCCCGAGCGAGCGCGGCGAGCGTGCTCGCGCTCGCCCTGGCAACGCTGCTCTCCATGCTCTTCGGCGAGCTGGTGCCGAAGAACGCGGCGATCGCCCGTCCACTGCGGACCGCCCGGTTCACGGTGGTCCCGCTGCACCTGTTCGCCACCGCCTTCGCCTGGCTCATCCGGGCGCTGAACGGCTCCGCGAACTGGGTGGTCCGCCGGCTCGGGGTACAGCCCCAGGAGGAGCTGGCCAGTGCCCGCTCGCCGGAGGAGCTGGGTCTGCTCGCGGCGTACTCGGCCCAGGCCGGCACCCTGCCGGAGGAGATCGCTCTGCTGCTGCGCCGGACCATCCGGTTCGGCGAGAAACGGGCGGCGGAGGCCATGACGCCACGGGTGGACGTCGTCGGGGTGCAGGTGTCGGACCCGGTCCAGGCGGTTATCGATAAGATCATCGAGACCGGCAACAGCCGGTTCCCGGTCTACGAGGAGAGCCTCGATCAAGTCATGGGTGTGGTCACCCTGATCGACCTGCTCGGGGTGGCGCCGGCGGACCGGCCCGGCACCGCGGTGGGACAGGTGGCCCGGGAGGCCGTCCTGGTGCCCGAGTCTCTC
The DNA here is from genome assembly GCA_963753485.1 of uncultured Actinomycetota bacterium. Lineage (GTDB taxonomy): Bacteria > Actinomycetota > Actinomycetes > Mycobacteriales > Micromonosporaceae > CAWDLX01. The sequence continues at coordinate 382,205 of CAVWCL010000008.1, forward strand.
GATCTCGACCGGGTGCTCGCGGCGCTGCAGGCGGCCGGGCAGGACCTGGCCATCGTCGTCGACGAGTACGGCGGCACCGACGGCGTGGTGACCATCGAGGATCTGGTCGAGGAGTTGGTCGGCGAGATCGCCGATGAGTACGACGTGGACGAGCCCGGCGTGGTCGAGCTCGGGTCGGCCCAGGCGACCGGCGTCATCGCACACGCCGGCGACGGGGCCGGCGCCGCGCCGGTGCGCCCGGCGTGGACCGTGGACGGAGTCCTGCGCACCGACGAGCTCGCCGAGCTGACCGGTTTCCGGCTACCGGACGGCCCGTACGAGACGCTCGCCGGCTTCCTGATGGCGCGGCTGGGGCACATCCCGGTGCCCGGCGAGGTGGTCCAGGAGAACGGCTGGGAGTTCACCATCACGGAGGTCGAGCGGCGCCGGGTCGAGCAGGTGCGCGTGCTGGCGGCGGAGGACGGGCATGACTGAGCGGGTCCCGGCGGTGGTGACCGGCGATGGGTGAGCTCCTCGCGATCGTGGCCCTGCTCGTCGGCAACGCGTTCTTCGTCGGGGGCGAGTTCTCGCTGATCGCCTCCCGCCGGACCGTCGTCGAGCCGATGGCGGTGACCAGCCGCCGGGCGCGGTGGGCCCTGCGGGCGATGGCCGAGATCCCCCTCATGATCGCCGGCGCCCAGCTCGGGGTGACCATCTGTTCGCTCGCCCTCGGCGCGATCGCCGAGCCGGCGATCTCAGGCCTGCTCGACGCACCCTTCGCGGCCCTGGGGTTACCACCCTCGGCGGTGCGGATGACGGCGTTCATCCTTGCCCTCGGACTCGTGGTCTACCTGCACACCGTGATCGGGGAGATGGTCCCGAAGAACCTCGCGCTGGCCGGACCGGAGCGGGCGGTCGTGTGGCTGGGGCCCCCGCTGCTCTTCTTCTGCATTGCCACCGGGCCGTTGCTCACCGCAATGAAGCGGGCCTCGAAGGCGATCCTCCGGCTGTGGCGGATCGAGGCAGCCGACGCGGTGAAGACCGTGTACACCGTCGACGAGCTGGCCAACCTGGCCACCCAGTCGCGCATGGAGGGGCTGCTCGACCCGGAGGAGCACGCCCGCATCAGCGGCGCGCTGGCCCTGCAGCGCCGTGCGGCGGCGGACGTGATGCGCCCGTGGGCCGAGGTGACCACGGTGCCCGACGACGTTTCACCCGGGTCCCTGGAGGCGCTGGCCGCCGCCACCGGCCGCTCCCGGTTCCCGGTCGTGCACCGCGACTCACGGCGCGTGATCGGTTTCGTACACGTCAAGGACGCGCTCGGGGTAGGTGGCGCCGCCCGCGAGCGCCCGGTCGGCGCCGACCTGATCCGCCCGCTCGGCCTGGTCGGCCCGGACCGCCTCCTGGGCGATCTGCTGATCGCGATGCGGCGCGACCGGCGCCATATCGTGCTGGTCAGCGACGGTCGGACCCCGCTCGGCGTGGTGACGCTGCACGACCTCCTCGGCGTGGTGCAGACCCTGCCGACCTGACGCCCGCTGGTACGCCCGGCTTGCATGCCCCGCACCGCGCTCCTATCGTTATGGTTCGTCCGGCTGGCGCGGTCGACCCCCGACCGCGGTCGGACGCCGCCAAATCACGGCCGGTGCCACCGCACCCCCCACCCGCGGGCCGGTCCGTGAACCGGGAACCCGAACAGCACCACCGGGGTGAGTCCGCGCTCGGCCGCGGTAGGGCGCCCTTCCCCGCCCGAACCCGTCAGCTAACCCGGTCGGCGGTGGTGGAAGAAGGAGCTGGTGCCCCGGTGGACCCCACCCGAATGCGCCAAGGACTGCGGGCTGCGCTGCGCACCGCGGTCGCCGGCGCCTGCGCCTTGCTCTTGCTCCTCGTGATGCCGGGCACCCAGGCGCACGCCGATCCGACGGTCGCCCAGATCGAGGCCCAGATCAAGGCGATCTGGGACAAGGCCGAGCCGATGGTCGAGGAGTACAACACGGTCCACGACAAGTACGTGAAGAACAAGGCGAAGCAGGCCGACCTGCAGAAGCGGATCAGGCCCCTGGAGCTGCAGCTCACCCTCGGCCAGCTGCGCGTCGGCGCGATCGCGGCCGAGGTGTACAAGGGCCAGGGCCCGGACACGTTCAACGCGCTCATCTCGGCCGGTTCCCCGTCCGTCCTCGCCGACCAGCTCGTCTTCCTCGAGCAGATGGCACACGAACAGCAGCTGCAGATCGCCGGCGTGAGCGCCATGAAGGACCGCTTCGACGCCCAGAAGGATCCGATCGACCAGCTGGTGGCGCAGCTCGCCGCCCAGGATGCCGACCTTGCCGCGAAGAAGACCAAGATCGAGGCTCAGATCGACCAGCTGCAGAAGTTGCGGCTCAAGGCGTACGGCACGACCGGCGGCACCGGTTCGTTCCGGCCGTGGCCGTGCCCGGCGGAGTATGCGCCTACGAGTGGCTACAAGGCCGCGGCGTACGCGTGCAAGCAGGCGGGCGACCCGTACCGGTGGGCGGCCGCGGGGCCGAACAGCTTCGACTGCTCCGGTCTGACCATGGCGTCCTGGCAGCAGGTGGGCGTCTACCTGCCGCACAACGCGGCCGACCAGCGCCGCTCGATGCCCTACGTGTCGCGCAGCAACCTACAAGTCGGTGACCTGGTCTTCTACTACAGCAATCTCCGCCACGTGGCGATCTATGTCGGCGGGGGCAAGGTGATGCACGCGCCGAGCCCGGGCGACAACGTGCGGATGGCGGTGCTGGAGGATGTCGGACCGGTGCACAGCTACGGCCGGCCGAAGTAGACGACCGACTCCGGCCGCCTCAGCGGGCGGCGGCCGGCTCCGTGCGCTGCGCCCAGACCCGCAGGATGTCACGTACCGAGATGATGCCGAGCACTTCGTCGTTCTCCAGCACCACCAGGTGGCGGAACCCGCCGCGGAACATCGCCGCGGCCGCCTCCTGCAGGGTCCAGCCCGGCCCGGCGTAGACCACGTCCCAGGTGATATGCGCGGCGGTGCGCTCGACGTCCGGGTCGCCCCCGGCGCCGATCGCGTTGAGGATGTCCCGTTCGGTGATGATGCCGACCCCGGCGCCGTCCGGATCGACCACCACCGCGGAGCCGACCCGCCGGGCGGACATGAGATGGGCGGTCTGGCGGATCGTGTGCTCTGGCCCGACGACCAGGACCGCCTTGCTCATCGCGTCTCGCACGTGCACAGCGCATCACCTCTCAGGTCCGCCCACCGTACGGCTATGGTGACGGTAATGGTCCACGTCTTCAATACTTGCGATCAATTTGGGCGGCGTGTCCGATTTGGCGGTCGGGTTAGGCTGACCGGTACGCCGGCAGGTGGCTGGTGCCGAAAGGGGTCAGCGTGATCGGGCTGGTGCTCGCCGCCGGGGCCGGACGCCGGCTGCGGCCGGCGACCGACCACCTGCCGAAGGCCCTGGTGGCGGTCGATGGCAAGACCACGATCCTGGACATCGCCCTGCGTAACCTGGCCGCGGTCGGCCTGACCGAGATCGCGGTGGTCGTCGGCTTCGCGGCCCAGGCGGTCGCCGAGCGCCGCGACGAGCTGTGCCGCACTCACGGCGTCGCCCTGACCCTGATCCACAACGACCGGGCCGAGGTGTGGAACAACGCGTACTCGCTCTGGCTCGCCCGCGAGCACCTCGACGGCGGCGCGCTGCTCGTCAACGGTGACACGGTGCACCCGGTGAGCGTGGAGAAGACCCTGCTCGCGAACCGCGGGCCCGGCGTGCTGCTCGCGATCGACGCGATCAAGCGGCTCGCCGACGAGGAGATGAAGGTGACCGTCGACGCCGCCGGCCAGGTCACCCGGATCACCAAGGCGATGGATCCGGCGCTGGCGTTCGGCGAGTACATCGGGGCCACGCTGATCGAGGCGGAGGCGGCGGCCGGACTGGCCGATGCCCTGGAGGCGACCTGGCGGCGCGATCCGAACCTCTACTACGAGGACGGCTACCAGGAGCTGGCCGATCGCGGCGGTGACGTGCGGGTCACCACGATCGGCGACATCGAGTGGGTCGAGGTGGACAACCACGCCGACCTCGCCCGGGCCCGGGAGATCGCGTGCCGGTGCTAGCCCGTACCGTGGCCACGCCGCTCACCATCGACGTGCGGCGCGGGGCGGTCGCGGGCCTCGGCGCGCTCCTGGCCGACCAGCGGATCTCCGCCGGTGGCGAGGTCGCGGTCGTGGTCGGACCCGGTCAGGGCGAGCGGATCGCCGAGCTGATCCGGGCCTCGCTCGACTCCGCCGACGTCTTCGCCGTCGCCGGTGGCACCCTGGACACCGCGCTTGAACTGGCGTCGAAGCTGCGGGCCCGCTCCTACGACGCCGTGGTAGGCATCGGCGGCGGGAAGACCATCGACACCGCGAAATACGCCGCGTCGCGCCTGGGCTTCCCCATGGTGTCGGTCGCGACCAGCCTCGCCCACGACGGCATCGCCTCGCCCATCGCCACCCTGGACCACGACGGGGGCCGCGGCTCCTACGGGGTGCACATCCCGATCGCGGTCGTGGTCGACCTGGACTTCGTGGAGAAGGGGCCGGAGCGGCGCAGCCGGGCCGGCGTCGGTGAGCTGGTCTCCAACATCAGTGCGCTGGCCGACTGGGAGCTGGCGCGCGACGTCCGGGGCGAGCCGGTGGACGGGCTGGCGGTCACCCTGTCCCGGGTCGGGGCGGAGGCGGTGCTCAACCACCCTGGCGACATGACCGACGACGGGTTCGTCACCACACTGGCCGAGGCGCTGATCGCGTGCGGGCTGGCGATGGCGATCGCCGGTTCGTCGCGTCCGGTCAGCGGCGGGTGCCATGAGATCAGCCACGCGATCGACATGCTCTTCCCGGGTACGGCGATGCACGCGGAGCAGGTCGGTGTGGGTGCTCTCTTCTGCACCTTCCTGCGCGGCGACGAGCACCGCTTCGCGCACCTGGCCGCGGTCCTGGCTCGGCACGGCCTGCCGCGCACCCCGGCCGATCTGGGCCTGAGCGCGGATCAGTTCGTGGACGCGGTCGCGCATGCCCCCCGGACCCGGCCGGACCGCTACACCATCCTTGAGCACCTCAACCTGGGCCGCGACGAGGTGCGCTCGAGGCTGGCAGACTACGTCGATGCAGTCGGCGACTGACGCCCCGCGACGGCGGGACTTCCTGGCCACCAACCGTGGCGGTGGACTGTTCAGCGAGGCGGTGTCCCAGCCGTTCGGCTCGGCGATCGCGTTCGCCGCGCAGCGCTCGGGGCTGGCGCCCACCGCGCTCACCCTGGTGAACCTGGTGCTGGGCCTGGCCACGTCGATCACCGTGATTGCCCTCGCCGGGCGAGCTGTCGCCGGCTCGGTGCCGGCCACGGCGCTCGGCCTGCTCGCCCTGGTCGGCTGGCAGGTGGCGTACGCATTCGACTGCGCCGACGGCCAGCTGGCCCGGGTGACCGGCCGGTCATCACCGGCCGGTGCCCGCCTCGACGTGCTCTGCGACGTGGCGGCCCAGGTCGGTCTCGTCGCCGCGCTCGCCACCGTGGCGCTGGCCTACCGGCCCGGCACCGCGGTGTGGCTGGTCGCGACGTTCGCCGGCACCTGGATGGTCAACCTGGTCACGTCGGTGATGCAGTCCGGGCTACATCAGGCCAGCCTGGTGCCGTCCCGCTCGCTGCTGGTCCGCACGGTCAAGCTGGTGCGTGACTACGGCGCCGTGATCCTGGTCGCCGGGCTCGTGCTCACCCTTGTACCACAGTGGACAGTCGTGGTGTTGTGGGTCTTCACCGGGGTGAACGGGTTGTTCCTGATGGCCAGCATCGGGTCCTCGGCGCGCCGCAGTCTCACCTCGGCCGCGGGTTAGGGATCAGCCCACGGTAGACGTCGAGCAGGGCCGCGGTGACCACGTCGGGGTGGAATGTGGACAGGTAACGGTCGCGGGCCGCCGCGCCCAGCGCCGCCGCCTCGACGCGGGCCCGGCGCAGGCCGGCCGCGAGGGCTGCGGGCGTCGGCTCGACCACCCAACCGGCGGCGCCGATGAGGTACGGGATGCCGCCGAGCGCCGTGCCGAGCACCGGCCGGCCGGCCGCCATCGCTTCGAGGATCACCGTCGGCAGCACGTCCGGCCAGATCGACGGCGCCACGACGACCGCGCAGGAGTGCAGCGCCGCCCGTACCCCGGCGCGGTCGAGCGGGCCGAGGAGCTCGATGTCCGGGCAGGTCGAGGCGGCCGCCTCGACCGCCGCGCGCAGCGGGCCGTCGCCGGCGAAGCGCAGCCGGCCGAGCGAGCCGGGTGCGGCCCGGCGCCAGGCCTCCAGCAGCAGCTCCACGCCCTTCTCCGCGACCAGCCGCCCCAGCAGCAGGAAGCCGTCGCCGGGCGGCGTCGGCAGGCCGGGGTCGGGCACCGAGTTCGGCTTGACCACGATGCGCTGTGCCGGGATGCCGTAGCGGCGAAGGTGGTCGGCCATCGCATCGGTGAGCGCGATGAAGCGGTCGACCGACCGCCAGGTCGGGCGGTGCGCCGCCAGGGTGCCCGCCATCACCGCGCTCTGTGGTCGGGATCCGCGGTAGCAGGCGTGCACGATCGCCGGCACGCCCAACCGCCGGCCGGCACAGTCGGTGCAGGCGTGCCCGTCGCGGAAGTAGATCCCGCTGGCACACACCTGCCGGTAGTTGTGCACGGTGTGCACCACCGGCACGCCCTCGGCGTGCGCGGTGCGCACGATCCACGGCGAGAGCAGCGGGTACGGGTTGTGCAGGTGCACCGCGTCCGGGCGGTGCTCGCGGATGAGCTGGCGCAGGGCACGTTGGGCCGCGCCGGCGCGCAGTGGCGACAGCGGCAGGGCCGCCCGCGCCGGCAGCGACAGCTCGTGGATCTCGTCGGAGGAGCGCAGGAGCGGGAAGACCTCGACTCCGACCGCCCGCAGCTGTTCGATCTCCTGGTCCACCACGATGTTCTCGCCCGACGGCTGGGCCGAGGAGTACCGGTTGTGGGCGACCACGATCTTCATTGGGCTGTCTTTCCTTGCCGGGAACTGCACCGGCTCAGACGGTACCGTGGGGCGGTGCCGGAACTGCCGGAGGTGGAGGCGCTCGCCGCCGATCTGCGCGAGCGCGTCGTCGGGCACCGAATCGTTCGGGTCGACGTGGCGGCGATCAGCGCGCTGAAGACCTTCGACCCGCCGGCGAGCGCGCTGTCCGGCCGGGAGGTCACCGGCGCCGGCCGGCACGGCAAGTTCCTCGACGTGATCGCTGGCGACCTGCACCTCGTGGTGCACCTGGCCCGGGCCGGCTGGCTGCACTACCGGGAGGCGATCGCACCGACGCCGCTGCGGCCGGGCAAGGGCCCGATCGCCCTGCGGGTGCGGTTGGACGACGGCGGCGGCTTCGACCTGACCGAGCAGGGGACCCAGAAGAAGCTCGCCGCCTATCTGGTCCGCGATCCGGGTACCGTGCCCGGCGTGGCCAAACTGGGCCCGGACGCGCTCATCGCCGACGAGGCGACCTTCACCGCCCGGATGCGCAGCCGGCGCGGACAGCTCAAGGGTGTGCTCACCGACCAGGAGGTGCTCGCCGGCATCGGCAACGCGTACTCCGACGAGATCCTGCACCGGGCCCGGCTCTCGCCGTTCGCGATCTCCGACCGGCTCACCGATGCGGCGCTGGCCACCCTGTACGCGGCGACCCAGGAGGTGCTACGTGACGCCGTCGCCCGGTCGGTGGGCCAGCACGCGGCGAGCCTCAAGGGTGAGAAGCGCTCCGGTCTCATGGTGCACGCGCGGGCCGGGCTGCCATGTCCGGTCTGTGGCGAGCTGATCCGCGAGGTCTCGTTCGCGGACTCCAGCCTGCAGTACTGTCCCCGTTGCCAGACCGGCGGGAAGCCGTTGGCCGATCGGCGGATGTCGAAGCTCCTTCGATGAGTCGTTACTCTCCGTGTTCATTCGGACGCCTCGACATGGCACCGCTGGGGGCACTAGTCTCGGCCGCGCGGCATCCCAGCCAGCGAGTCATGGCACACTGTGTGTGCGACGGCCACGCTGGTTCTGTATGTCGGTCACGCGTCGATGGGCGCGCGCGGCTCCAGCGGACAAGGGTCGGTTGATCCGACGTGGCGTGGGAGGGCATACCCGAGGTGACCACGAGCCTGCAGCCCAAGGTCGTGGACGCCACCCGACGGGGGCGCCACCGGGTCGGGGTCGCGGCGGAGTCCGAGGTCGTTCCGGCCCGCAACAACGGGGTGCCGCGGTCGTCGTGGTACCGCACGGTGCGCCGGGTCTCGACCTGGCACCGGCCCTACACCGTGGCCCTGGTCGTCATCGACTTCGTCGCCGCCGCGGTGGCCAGCTACACCTCGGTCGTCGGCTTCGCCCAGGCCGACGCCGGCTTCCAACGCTCCCCCGAGGTCTTCGACCTGGTGGCGTACATCCTGCTGCCGCTGGCCTGGCTGCTGCTGCTGTGGGGGCACGGCGCCTACGACCGGCGCTATCTTGGCATGGGCACCGACGAGTTCAAACGGGTGTTCCGCGCGGGGCTCACCCTGACCGCGGTGGTGTCCTTCATCGTCTTCTCCACGCAGTTCTCACCGTCGCGCCTCTCGGTCGGCAGCGCGCTGGTCCTCGGCCTGGTCTACGTCATGGCCGGCCGCTCGCTCGCCCGTTGGCTGCTCGTGCTGGCCCGGGGTCGCGGCCGGGCGGTCAACCGGGTGCTGCTCGTCGGCCCGTACAACGAAGCGTTCGACGTGCATACCGCGGTCACTCGGGTGCCGGGTGCCGGACTGGTGCCGGTCGGAATCTTCATCACCGAGGGCTACGCGGCCGGGCGGGGCGCCGCCTCGCCGGTGCCGCTCTTTTCCGGTCGCGACGTGCTCGGACTCGTCCGCGAACTCGGCGCGGACATGATCGCGGTGTGCGGGTCGGCCGGGGCGGAGCCGGGCGAGCTGCGCCGGTTGGCCTGGCAGATCGAAGGCACCGGCATCGACCTCGTGGTCGCGCCGCAGTTGACCGATATCGCCGGCCCCCGGGTACACATCCGGCCGGTGGAGGGCCTGCCGCTGCTGCACGTCGAGGAGCCGAAGGTCTCCGGCATCGGCTGGTTGTTCAAGAACGTCATGGACCGGCTGATGGCGACGGTGCTGACCCTGGTCCTGTCGCCGCTGCTCGCGGTCATCTGCGTGATCATCTGGGTCTCCGACCGCGGACCGGCGTTCTTCCGGCAGTCCCGGGTGGGGCGCGAGGGGCAGACGTTCGCGGTGTGGAAGTTCCGCACCATGTACACCGACGCCGAGGACCGGCTGGCCCACCTGGTCGACCAGAACGAGAGCGACGGCCTGCTGTTCAAGATCAAGAATGATCCGCGGATCACCCCGGTCGGTCGGTTCCTGCGCCGGACCTCGCTGGACGAGTTGCCCCAGCTGTTCAACGTGTTACGCGGCGAGATGTCGCTGGTGGGACCTCGGCCGCTGCCGGCCGACGACGGCGACTTCCTCGGCGACGTGCGCCGGCGCCTGCTGGTGCGTCCCGGCATGACCGGGCTGTGGCAGGTCTCCGGGCGTTCCTCGCTCTCCTGGGACGACGCGGTGCGGCTGGACCTCTACTACGTGGACAACTGGTCGCTCGCCTTCGACCTGGTGATCATCTGGCGCACGATCGCGGTGGTCTTCGGCCGCAAGGGGGCGTACTGACCCGAAGGTGGCGGTATGCGCCGGCGCGATACGGTCGAGACGTGATCGACGATGCCCGGACAAGCCCCTCGGCCAGACCTGGCTCTGCGACCGGCCCGGCGCTGGCCCTGCGGGGGCTGGTGAAGCGGTTCGACACCACCCTCGCGGTCGCCGGGGTCGACCTGGATGTGCCCGCCGGTTCGTTCTTCGGTCTGTTGGGGCCCAACGGCGCCGGCAAGACCACGACGCTGTCGATGGCCGTCGGTCTGCTCCGCCCGACCGCCGGCGCCGCCTACGTGCTCGGCCACGACGTGTGGGCCGACCCGGTGCGCGCGAAACGACTGCTCGGCGTGCTCCCCGACGGGGTGCGCATGTTCGACCGGCTGACCGGGGCGGAGCTGCTTGCCTACAGTGGACTGTTGCGGGGCATGAACCCGGCCCAGGTCGACGCCCGGGCCCGGGACCTGCTCGACGTGCTCGGCCTGGCCGACGCCGGCCGCACGCTGGTGGTCGACTACTCGGCCGGCATGAAGAAGAAGATCGGGTTGGCCTGCGCGCTGCTGCACGCGCCCCGCCTGCTCGTGCTCGACGAGCCGTTCGAGGCGGTCGATCCGGTCTCGGCCGCGCTGATCCGCGACATCCTGCACCGGTACGTGCACGGCGGCGGGACCGTCATCTTCTCCAGCCACGTGATGGAGGTGGTGGAGAAGCTCTGCACGCACGTGGCCATCATGGCCGAGGGCACCATCAAGACGGTCGGTCCGCTGGCTGAGGTCAAACGCGGCCGCGATCTGGAGGATGCCTTCGTCGATGTCGTCGGCGGCCGGACCGCGACCGGCCAGGAGCTGTCGTGGCTGTAGTCGCGCCGGCGTCGGCCGTCGCCGGCCGCCCGCCGGGGGCCGGCGACTTCGTGCGGTTGAAGCTGCGCATCCTCCGCAACGGATTCCGTGGTCAGGTGTGGCGGGTGGTTGCCTTCGTCATCGCCATCCTGTTCGGCCTGTGGCTGTCGGCGCTCGCTGTGCTCGGGCTCGCGCTGACCGGCATCGGCGCGCGCAGCGTGGCCTACGTGGTGGCGGTCTTCGCCGGCACCGCGGTGGTTTTCGGTTGGACGCTCATCCCGCTGCTCTTCTTCGGGGTCGACGAGACCCTCGATCCGGCCCGCTTCGCCCTGCTGCCGATCCCCCGCGCGACCCTGGCCCGCGGCATGTTGGCGGCGGCGTTCATCGGCGTGCCCGCGATCACCACGCTGATCGCCACCAGTGGGCTGATCCTGGCCGCCGGCATCCGGTTCGGCTGGTTGGCGGCGGCCGCCGCCGCCGTCGGGGTGGTCGCCGGGCTGACCCTCGGCATCGTCGCCAGTCGCGCGATGACCAGCGCGTTCGCCGCGTTGCTGCGCTCACGCCGGGTCCGCGACCTGGCCGCGGTGGTGATCGCCGTGCTCGCCTCCTCGATCGGGCCATTTCAGTTGCTGGTGACCTCCCGGGTCCAGGGCGGCAACCTCGGCCAGGCACTTCGGGTCGCCCGGGTGCTGAGCTGGACCCCGTTCGGAGCCCCGTATGCGCTCCCCTTCGACGTGGCCGACGGCCGGTGGCCAGCGGCCCTGGCCCGGCTGGCGTTGACCGTCGGCGCGGTCGTCCTGCTGCTGTGGTGGTGGTCGCACACCCTCGAGTCGGCGATGATCGGGGTCAGCTCCGGCGGTCGGGTCAAGGCATCGGCGGCCACCGAAGGCAGCCCCGTGGCCGCGCTGATCCCGCCGCTGCTGCGTCGGTTCACCCGGCCGGGCATCTTCGGCGCCATCGTCGCCCGGGAGTCCCGGTTCTGGTGGCGCGATCCCCGCCGCCGGGCCAGTCTCATCTCCATCCTGATGGCCTCGGCCGTGGTCCCGATCGCCCTGAACTTCGCCTCCGGACCCGCGCGCACCGGCCTGGCCACGCTGCCGTTCAGCTTCGCCGTCACCATGGCCGGCACGCTCGGCGGGATGATGCTCGCCAACCAGTTCGCGTTCGACGGCAACGCGTACGCCGCGCACCTGCTCGGCCAGGTTCCCGGCCGCACCGAGCTGCGGGCCCGAGCGGCCGCGATCGCCCTCGTCGCGGTGCCGGTCCAGATTCTCGTCGTGGTCGCGGTCACCGTGCTCACCGGCAAGATGACCCAGCTGCCGGCCGGGTTCGGCATGCTGACCGGCGCGTTCGGCTCGGCCGTCGCGGCGGCCGGCCTGCTATCCGTCCTCGCGCCGTACGCCCTGCCCGAGAACACCAACCCGTTTGCGCTCAACAGCGGGGGCGGCAGCGTCAAGGGCATGCTCGCGCTCCTGGCGATGGTCGGCACACTGGTGATCAGCATGCCGGTCGTGGTCGCCGCCTACCTGCTCGCCGGCGCCGCCTGGGGTCCGTGGCTGGTGCTCGTCCTAGGTCTGGCGTACGGAGCCGGCGCGGTCCTGCTGGGCACATACATCGCCGGTGATCTGCTGGAGCGACGGGGTCCGGAGATCCTGGTCGCGATCACGCCGCGCCGGTAGGCCGGCCCTGGCTGGCAAGTGGGGGTGTGTCCCGGGCTACCTCTTCTGACATGCTGGAACCGCGGCAACGCGCGGGTAACCTCCGTATCCCGGCGGTACCCGCCGCGCGGCCGGCTCCCGCTGCGGCAACCCCCACACCGGAGGGCAGCCGGGGACCGAAGCACTGCCCGGCACGGGCCACCCCCACTGCCGGTCACCGGACGACAGGGAGACATGGATGGCGAAAGGCGATGGTGCGCGGCGGTCCGCGGCCGGCACAGCGCCGGCTGAGGAGTTCGTCCAGCTGCTGGCCCCGGACGGGCAGCGGGTCGAGCACCCCGACTACCGCGTGGATTTCAGCGACGACGAGCTGCGCGAGCTGTACCGCGACCTCGTGATCATCCGAAGGTTGGATGCCGAGGCGACCGCGCTGCAGCGCCAGGGCGAGCTCGGCATCTGGGCGAGTCTGCTGGGCCAGGAGGCGGCCCAGGTCGGCTCCGGCCGCGCGCTGCGAGCACAGGACATGGCGTTCCCGACCTACCGCGAGCACGGGGTGCTCTACTGCCGCGGGATCGACCCGATCATGCCGTTGAGCCTGTTTCGCGGGGTCGACCAGGGGGGCTGGGACCCCAACCAGTTCAAGTTCAACATGTACACGATCGTGATCGGGGCGCAGACACTGCACGCCACCGGCTACGCCATGGGCGTGAGCATGGACGGCAAGGTCGGCGCGGACGACTCCGAAGCGGTGATCGCCTACTTCGGCGACGGAGCCAGCTCCCAGGGCGACGTGAATGAGGCCTTCGTGTGGGCCAGCGTGTTCAACGCGCCGATCGTCTTCTTCTGCCAGAACAACCAGTACGCCATCTCCGAGCCACTGGAGCGCCAGACCCGGGTGCCGCTCTACCACCGGGCCGCGGGCTTCGGCTTCCCCGGCGTCCGGGTCGACGGCAACGACGTGCTGGCCTGCTATGCGGTCACCCGCAAGGCGCTCGACGATGCCCGCCACGGCCAGGGTCCGGCTCTGATCGAGGCCTACACCTACCGCATGGGCGCCCACACCACCTCGGACGACCCGACCCGCTACCGGATCGCCTCCGAAGTCGAGGCGTGGCAGGCGAAGGACCCGATCAAGCGGGTCCGGGCCCTGCTCGAACGCGAGGGCTCCGGCGACGACGCGTACTTCGGGGAGGTGGAGGACGTGGCCGCCCGGGAGGCGGCGAGCCTGCGCGAGCGGGTGCTCTCGATGCCCGACCCGCAACCGCTCACCATGTTCGACAACGTGTACCCGACCGGCTCGCCGGAGCTGGACGAGCAGCGGGCGGGCTTCGCGCACTACCTCGAGTCGTTCGCGGGAGGTCACCGATGAGTACGCTCACCCTGGGCAAGGCGCTCAACGAGGGGCTGCGCAAGGCGCTCGAGAGTGATCCCAAGGTCGTCATCATGGGCGAGGACGTCGGCAAACTGGGCGGTGTCTTCCGGGTCACCGACGGCCTGCAGAAGGACTTCGGCGAAGAGCGCGTGATCGACACCCCGCTGGCCGAGTCCGGAATCATCGGCACCGCGGTCGGCCTCGCCATCCGCGGGTACCGGCCGGTCTGCGAGATCCAGTTCGACGGCTTCGTCTACCCCGGCTTCGACCAGATCGTCTCCCAGGTCGCGAAGCTGCACTACCGCTCGGGCGGACGCCTGCGGGTGCCGATCGTGATCCGGATCCCGTTCGGCGGTGGCATCGGCGCGGTCGAGCACCACTCCGAGTCGCCGGAGGCGTACTTCTCCCATACCCCGGGTTTGAAGGTCGTGGCGTGCTCGAACCCGTCCGACGCGTACACGATGATCCAGCAGGCGATCGCCACCGACGACCCGGTGATCTTCCTCGAGCCCAAGCGCCGGTACTGGGAGAAGGGCGAGGTCGACACGAGCGTGGCGCATCAGGACGCGCACCCACTCTTCGCCTCGGCGGTGCTGCGCCGTGGCACCGACGCGACCCTGGTCGCGTACGGGCCGATGGTGAAGACCGTGCTCGATGCGGCCAGCGCGGCCGCGGAGGAGGGGCGCGAGCTCGAGGTGATCGACCTTCGTACGCTCTCGCCGCTCGACCTGGACCCGGTCTACGACTCGGTCCGGCGGACCGGGCGCCTGGTCGTGGTGCACGAGGCACCCCACAATCTGGGCCTCGGCGCCGAGATCGCGGCCCGGGTGACCGAGCACTGCTTCTACTCGCTCGAGGCGCCGGTGCTGCGGGTGACCGGGTTCGACATCCCATACCCGGCGGCCCGCGTCGAGGAGGAGTACCTGCCCGACCTGGATCGCGTGCTCGACGCGGTCGACCGGACCTTCGGATGGTGAGCTGATGTCACGGGTGAAGGAGTTCCCGCTGCCGGATCTCGGTGAGGGCCTGACCGAGGGCGAGATCCTCAAGTGGCTCGTGGCCGAAGGCGACACAGTGGTGTTGAACCAGCCCATCGTGGAGGTCGAGACCGCGAAGGCGGCGGTGGAGATCCCGGCGAAGTGGGCCGGCAAGGTCACGAAGATCTACCACGGCGAGGGTTCGACGGTCGAGGTCGGTACCCCGATCATCGCGATCGACACCGAGCCGTCCGCCGGCCCGCCGCCACCGCCGACGCCCCCGGCACCGCCGGCGGTGTCGCTGGCGGCGGTTGACCTCGCCCCGGCCGAGGGCGCGATCGAACCGGGCGTCATCGGTGGACCGGCGCCCGGGGGCCGCACGGCGGTACTGGTCGGCTACGGCCCCCGGACCACGGCCGCGGTTCGCCGCCCCCGCAAGACCACGACGGCCCCGCCGGTTAGCAAGGGCACCCTCTTAACGGATTCGGTAGCAGAGGGGCACCCTCCTAACATCGCGGCGGCCGGCGCACCGCCAGCCGACCAGCCGGTGCTGGCCAAGCCGCCGGTGCGCAAGCTCGCGCGGGACCTCGGTGTCGACCTGGTGCACCTGAGCGGCACCGGGCCGGCCGGCTCGATCACCAGGGAAGATGTGCAGGCCGCGGTCGGTCCGGCGTCACAGGCGCTCGAGGTCACCGCCCGTACCGCGGCGGTCTTCGGGCCCGACCGGGAGCAGCGCATTCCGGTCAAGGGCGTCCGGAAGCTGACCGCCGAGAACATGGTGGCCTCCGCGTTCACTGCCCCGCACGTGACCGAGTTCCTCACGCTCGACGTGACGCGCTCGATGCGGACCCTTGACCGGATCCGCGACCTCTCCGACTGGCGCGATGCGCGCGTCTCGCCGTTGCTGCTGGTGGCGAAGGCGGCGTTGCTGGCCCTGGCCCGGTACCCGATGGTCAACTCGACCTGGTCGGGCGGGACCGGCGAGATCATCGTCAAGGGATACGTGAACCTCGGTATCGCCGCGGCCACGCCCCGGGGCCTCATCGTGCCCAACATCAAGGATGCCGGTCGGCTCTCGCTGCGCGAACTCGCCGAGGCGCTCAGTGAGCTGGTGACCACCGCTCGCGAGGGCCGTACCGCACCGGCCGACATGGCCGGTGGCACCTTCACGATCACGAATGTCGGCATTTTCGGGGTGGACACCGGCACGCCGATCCTGCCACCGGGTGAGGCGGCGGTCCTCGCCGTCGGCGCGATCCGGGAGATGCCGTGGGTCCACAAGGGAAAGGTGCGGGTACGCCAGGTCACCACGCTCGGCCTGTCCTTCGATCACCGGATCATCGACGGCGAGCTGGGCTCGATGTTCCTGCGTGACCTGGGCTCCTTCCTCAGTGATCCAGCCTCGGCCATGCTCGGGTGGGGCTGACTGGTGTCGCACCTCACCTAATAATCTATGGTCAACTAGCCTCATGACCATGTTTAATGTAGGCATGAGCACGATGATGGAACGAATGCGGAACCGCCGAGACATGAACCGTCGTAACCGAGCGATCGAACGGGCGCTGCGCGAGGCGCCGTCGGCAGCCATGCGTAACGAGCTGCTCGAGATCGCCAGCCGGTACGAGTAAGACCCATATCTTCGTCACGCTGACGAACCCGCACCATCGACGACCCGGCCGGGCCCCGCCCGCCGGGTCGTCGGCTGTCCGGCCCGGCGAACGATGGAAACGCCGCGCCAGCTCGGCTGGACCGGGGGTAACGGTCGGTGGGCACCGCCGGGTACCGTGTGGACTGTCCCGCACGACGAGGAGGCACCATGTCCGAGCCCGCGTACCCCCCCGCCGAGCCGGCGGAGGGCGACCGGACGAGCCAGGCCCCGCCCTCGGGCCCGCCGCGGTACTCGGCCTCCGCCTCGGTGCCGGTCCCCCCGCCGACGTCGAACACCTACGGAACCCAGGGCGGTGGCAGCGGCTACGGGCAGCCGAGCCCGTTCGGGCAGGGGGCTCCGCCCTTCGGCCAGCCACCGGCCCAACCGCCGCAGGGGCAGGGTTCCGGCGCACCGACCCGGGTGGGCGCAAGCGCCTCCGTCCCGGTGCCCCCCGCCTACGCCCCCCCGCCGCCCGCCGCCCCGACCACGTACGGAGCGCCGCCGCAGGGCTACCCGGCCCAGCCCGGGGTCTACGGCCAGCCGGCGGCACCGACCCAGTACGGAACGCCCCCGGGCACCGCGGCGCCGCCGGGGCCGGGTGCGCCACCATCGGCCCCGCCGATGGGCGGAGGCTATGCCGGCGGCTACCCCGGTCCGGGCCAGGGAGGCGGGTACGGCCAGCCTCAGCCGTACGGGCAACCCGAGCCGGCCCGCCAGCAGCGCGGCGACAAGATGGTGCCGACCGGCGGTTGGCCCTATGTCGAGCAAGCGGAGCAGCCGCGCAAATCGCGTAAGGGCCTCACCATCACGGTGATCATCGTCGCCGTCCTGGTGGTGGTGGGCATCGGCGGCTACGTCGGGCTCAAGCTGGCGACCCAGAGTGAGCACTCATATGCGGTGGGTACCTGCGTGAAGCAGGACGGCTCGGGCGCCTCGATCGTGGACTGTTCGGTGGCCGGGGCCTACCGGATCACCAGCATCGTCGACACCGAGAGCGGGTGCACCGACGCCAGCCAGCCATCGCTCGTGTTGAGCACCGGTGGCACCCGCAAGTACGCCTGTCTCGCCTCAGCCGCCTAGACACCCGTATATCGGTCGCGTTCCGTCGTACCCGGCGTAGAGACTCGGGGCATGCTGCGGTCGGTCATGCCAGCTGGTCGGGAAGCGCGCCGCATCCTCATCGGCAGCCTCTTCTCGGCCATCGGGCAGGGCCTCACCCTGCCGTTCCTGCTCATCTACCTGACCCAGGTCCGCGGCCTCGGCGCCGGCACCGTCGGTCTGCTGGTCGGCTGGACCGGCCTGGTGAGCCTGGTCCTGGCCCCGTTGGTGGGCTCGCTGGTCGATCGGTACGGGGCCCGCCACGTCGTGCTTCCCTTGCTGTTACTGGTCTCCGCCGGCAGCGTATCACTGGCCTTTGTGGACAGCGTCGGTACGGCGTTGGCCGCGCTCACTGTGCTTGCCCTCGGTGGCGCCGGTGTGTGGTCGGCCAGCACCACCATCCTCGCCTCGGTGGTGACGCCCGACGAGCGGCAACGCGTCTTCGGCCTCTCGTTTACGCTGCTCAATCTCGGCATCGGTCTCGGTGGCGTGATCGCGGGCTCCTTTGTGGACATCGCTCGGCCGGGCACGTTCCAGGTGCTCTACGCGGGCGACGCGGTGAGCTACCTCATTCCGGTCGCCATCCTGCTCAGCCTGCCCCAGGTCGGCCGGCGGCCGGAGATCGACCCACCGGCGCCGTCAACGACCGAACCGGCCCCGTCCGGCGGGTACGCCCGCGTGCTGCGCGACCGTGCCTTCGTCGGGCTGTTCGTGTTCGGTCTCGTCCTCACCACGGTGGGGTACGCCCAGATCGAGGTGGGCTTCACCGGCTTCGCGATCCAGGTCGCGCACGTGCCGGCCCGGGTGATCGGCTGGGCGTTCGCCGGCAACACGCTGCTGATCGTGCTCGCTCAGCTCTTCGTGCTGCGCTGGCTCGAGGGGCGCAGCCGGACCCGGGCATTGGCCGCGGTCGGGGTCATTTTCGCGCTGTCGTGGACGATCCTCGCCGGTGCCGGTGCGGCCGGTGCCGCCGGCAACATCCCGCTCGCCGCGGTCGGCGTCGTCGCCTGTGCCGTCATCTTCGCGATCGGTGAAACACTGCTCTCCCCGGTCATGCCGGCGATCACCAATGCGCTGGCACCGGACGACCTGCGTGGCCGCTACAACGCGGCCGGCTCGATGGTGTGGGGAGTGAGCGGCATTGTCGGACCGATCGCCGCCGGGCCGCTCATCGGTGGCGGCCATGCCCAGCTCTGGCTCGTCCTGGTGATCGCGGGCAGCCTGGGGGCGTCGGCCCTCGCGCTGCGCCTACACCACATGCTCACCCCCGCCCAGGACGGCCGTGCCCCGACGCGGTTTTCCGGTCCACCCGTACCGGCGCCGGTAGCCTGACCGACACCGGCTGGCGTCGCGGACGTCGACCGCCGGGCCTTCACTGCACAGATCCGCGCCCGAACGGCGTGTTGGTAGCGGAGGTGAGACTGTGTGAGCGATTTCGACGAGTTCGTCAACACACGCGGCCCTTCGCTGTTGCGGTTCGCCTATCTGTTGAGCGGCGACGCGCACCAGGCTGAGGACATAGTCCAGGAAGCCTTGGCGCGGGCGCACCTGCGCTGGACGAAGATTGACCGGTACGACGTACCCGAGGCGTACGTACGCAAGGTGGTGCTCCGCCAGTACCTGTCGTGGCGACGGCGCCGATCCAGCTCCGAGATCGCGGTCGCGGCGGTGCCGGACCGGGTGGTGCGGGCCGACGAGGCGCAGCGGATTGTCGACCGCCAACAACTGGGCGTGCTGCTCGCCGGCCTGCCCCGGATGCAGCGCGCGGTCCTTGTGTTGCGGTACTTCGAGGATCGCGACGACGAGGACATCGCACGCCTTCTCGGTTGTGCCCCGGCGACCGTTCGGTCACATGCCGCCCGCGGTCTGCACCGCCTTCGCGCGGCCATGCCCGCGCTCAACCTGACCCTGGAGGTGTGACGATGTGGAATCTGGAAAACGAAGTTCGTAGCCTGCTCACCGACACGGCCGAGTCGGCTCCCAGCGGTGTGCAACTGCTCACCGCGGTGAAGCAACGGTCCCGGCACAAGGTGATCGTGCGCCGGGCCAGTGTCACCGGGCTGGTTGCGATCACGGTCGGCGTCACCGCCGCCGCCGTTCCCGTGGCCCTGCGCGGCTCGGCCGCCCACCTCGGCCAGGTCGGCGGCACGTCGTCGGGTCCGCCCGCGCCGTCGCCGTCGCCGACCGCGTCAGGAACGCTGCAACTCGAGCCGGTGACCAGCCAACCGACGGTCACCTTCCCGTACCACCCGACGTTCGTACCGGCCGGGCTTCCGCCGGCGACGGTCATCCGGACCGCGTCGGACTTCTTGATGCACTCGCGCCAACTCGACGACAGCAAACTGATCCGCGTCGGCGTCGGCACCGCCAAGCCGTCGCTGGCCGACGCGCCGAACCTCGCCGGCGCGAAGCTGCAGCCGGTGACCGTGCGCGGGCACGCCGGCAGCATCGCCGCCGGCAGTGGACGCAACCCGGCCCGATTCCTGTTCTGGCAGGAAAAGCCGGGCCAGTGGCTGAACATCTACAGTGTCGGCGTCGGCCGCAGCGATCTGCTCCGCTACGCGGAAGGCCTGCGCGAGGGCACCTTGAAGAACACCGAGGCGTTCCGGTACGCGTTGCTCCCGCCGGGAATGGTCATCCACGAGTCGCTGCATTACAACGCGACTTTCTCGCCGGAGGGCGCCGCGCCGGATGCCGACCCGATCGGTGGCCTCGTGGTCACACTGAACAACACGGACCCGCCGACCGGCACCCGGGTCCAGGTCGGCAACCACACCGGCTATCTCAACACCGCCGACGGCGGCCGGGAACTGCTCGTCGACCTCGGCAACCACGTGATTTTCTCGGTCGGCTTCGCCGGGCTCAGTGATGCGGATCTGATCCGGTTCGCCGCCGGCATCACCGTGGATCTGAGCAACATCTGATTCGACCGACGCCGTCGTGGGCCGGCTGAGCTGAACGGCCGACCCACGGCGGCGCCTGTTCGTGTCCACGCCGGCCAGGTCCACGCACCCGCGGGTCGCGGACACGGTACGGGTGGCGCCCGGAAGGTCACGGCGCAGACCGGAGCACCGGCCCAGGACGGGTACCGCAGGTGTCCGTCACGCCGTCAGGGTGAGCCGGATGAAGCGCGGCAGGAACGGCACGCGTAGCGCCAGCCGGGTACGCTCGGGCGGCGCGCCGCGAAACAGCGATCGGTTGGCGGCTTCGGACACGAGCACGTCGAACGGGGCGGCCGGGAGGTCGTAGATGAGCAGTCGACCGCCCGGGCGCAGGACGCGGCTCAGCTCAACGACCGCCTCGGGCAGCCGGTCCCAATGGTGCAGGCTCAACGAGGACACCACGACATCCACGCCGCCGTCACCGAACGGAAGGTCGGCGACGTGGGCCTGGGTTATCGATGCCCGCGCGGCAAACGGAGCCAGGTTGCGCACGGCCGCCGTGACCATGTCGGCCGACAGGTCTACTCCGATAAGGGTGAGGTCGGTGCGGCGTCTGGCCAGCTCGGTGAGCAGCACGCCGGGGCCAGTTCCGACATCGAGCACGGTCGCACTCTCTGGTGTGGACGTTGCCACGTCGGCGGCCAGGCGACGGTAGACGCCCCGTAGCAGGCGGCGGGCGACCACGTCGTACACCCGGCTGCTCCGGCCGGCGAACGCGCCCGGGTGATTGCGCTGGTGCTGGTGCATTCAGGTCTCCCGAACCTAAAGAGTTGTGTCGCACAACTATTAGGCACACGCTACGCTATGGAGTTGTACGACGCAACTGTTGAACGTGGATGTGAGGATGGACGCGGACCCGGCGCACCGACTGCACGACCTCCTCATGGACCTCGTCCGGGTGGCTGCGCTGCTGCACCCGGATCAGACGGCGCCGGGGCAGGCCGTGTCTCTGTCGCAGGCGTTCGCCCTGCACGAACTCGACCGGGACACGCCGCTGTCGCAGCAGGATCTGGCTCAGCGACTCCGGCTCGAGAAGAGCACCGTGAGCCGGCTCGTCGCCGACCTGCAGCGCCAGGGCCTGTTAACCAGGGAACGTGCCTCCGACAACCGGCGGGCCTACCGGCTGCACATCACCGATGAGGGTCGCCGAACCCACGCCCAGATGGGAACGGCATTCCACAACCGGTACGCCCGGATGACCGCTGAGCTGACCGGCAAGGAGCGGGCGGCTTTGCTCGCCGGCCTACCTGCCCTCATCCGCGCACTTCGGCAGGCCCACGCCTCAGGCGACGACGCCGGGGGCAGGTCGCGAGGGCGTTGATCAGTCGTGCAGGATGGCGACCATGGCACGGGTACGGGCGCCGGAGCTACGCGGGCGGGGTTGGCTCAACACCGGGGGACGTGAGCTGAAGATCAGCGAGCTGCGCGGCAAGATCGTGCTGCTGGACTTCTGGACGTTTTGTTGTGTCAACTGCCTGCACGTGCTGGACGAGCTGCGGCCGCTGGAGGAGCGCTTCGGCGACGTGCTGGTGGTCATCGGCGTGCACTCGCCCAAGTTCGAGCACGAGCGGGACCCGGCCGCGGTGGCCGCCGCGGTGCAGCGGCACGGGGTGGGCCACCCGGTGCTGGACGACCCCGAGCTGCGCACCTGGGACCAGTACGCGGCCAAGGCCTGGCCGACGCTCGCGGTGATCGATCCCGAGGGGTACGTGGTGGCCACCATGGCCGGCGAGGGGCACGCGGACGCACTCGCCGCGCTGGTGGCGGAGCTGGTGGCCCAGCACGAGGCGAAGGGCACCCTGCACCGCGGCGACGGCCCCAACGTAGCGCGTCAGGACCCGACGACCGTGCTCCGGTTCCCGAGCAAGGCAACGCTGACCGCGCGTGGCACGCTGCTCGTCTCCGACTCCGCTCACCACAGCCTGGTCGAGCTCGCCGCCGACGGCGAGACGTTCCTGCGTCGGATCGGCTCGGGCATGCGCGGCCGGTCCGACGGCGCGGCCGACAAGGCTGGGTTCGCCGAGCCAGGTGGGACGTGCCTGTTGCCGGCGAAGCTGGCGCTGGCGGTGGGCTACCACCTGGTCGTGGCGGACACCGTCAATCATCTGTTGCGCGGCGTCGACCTCGACACCGGCGAGGTGACCACGGTGGCCGGCACCGGTCAACCCTGGCGCTCGACGGCGACGACGGCCGACGCGTCGCAGGTCGACCTCTCCTCACCGTGGGACGTGGCATGGTACCAGGGCCGGGTCATCGTGGCCATGGCCGGCATCCACCAGCTGTGGTGGTTCGACCCGGTGACCGCCACCGCCGGTGTCTACGCCGGGACCACCGTCGAGGCATTGCGCGACGGTGCCCTCGACCAGGTGTGGCTGGCACAGCCGTCCGGGCTCTCGGTGTCGGCCGACGGGGCCACGCTGTGGTTGGTCGACGCGGAGTCGTCCGCGCTGCGCTATGTTCGCGGCGGCGAGATGCGCACGGTCGCCGGTCAGGGCCTGTTCGACTTCGGCCACGTCGATGGAGCCGCCTCGGATGCGCTGTTCCAACACCCCCTCGGGGTGTGCGTGCTGGCTGACGGGTCGGTCCTGGTGGCCGACACGTACAACGGCTCGGTCCGCCGCTACGAGCCGGTCGATGAGGTTGTGTCCACGGTCGCCACCGGCCTGGCTGAGCCCAGTGACGTCGTTGTCCTCGCCGATGGCGCGGTGTTGGTGGTCGAGTCCTCGGCCCACCGCCTCAGCCGGCTGCTACCGACCACACTCTGCACTGTGGGCGGTGTCCGGCACCGCACCGAGCGCCCCGCCACCCGGCTCGCGCCGGGCGAGGTCACCCTGGAGGTGGTGTTCACCCCGGCGCCGGGCCAGAAGCTCGACGAGTCGTTCGGGCCGTCGACGCGCCTGGAGGTGTCCGCGTCGCCGGCGCAGCTCCTGGTCTCCGGGGCCGGAGTGGGCACCGAGCTGTCCCGGCGACTGGTCGTCGCGCGTGACGTCGGCGGCGGCGTGCTGCAGGTGATCGCGCGCGCCGCGACCTGTGACGCCGGCGCCGAGCACGCCGCCTGCTATCTCACCCGCCAGGACTGGGGCGTGCCGGTCGCGGTCGATGCCGGCGGGACGGACCGGCTCTGCCTGGTCCTCTTCGGCCACGACCCAGCCCTTGACTGAGCCCTCGACGCCGCCACTGCGGGCGGGCCCTCGTCCCCGTGGATCTAGGGCGTAGGCACACGATCAGAGATCGAACCATGTGCGTATGCCCTAGATCGGCGAGGACGGGAAGCGGGCTACAGGAGGGGGACGAAGGGGGCGAGGCGGAGACCGGCGGACTCGAGCGAGTCGCGGACCCGGCGGGCCAGCTCGACCGCGCCCGGAGTGTCCCCGTGCAGGCAGATGGACTCGATCGAGCCGCTCACGACCGAGCCGTCCTGCGCGACGACCTCGCCCGCGGTGGCGAGCCGGAAGGCGCGAGCGACGACCGTCTCCACCTCGGAGATCACCGCGCCCGGCTGACCGCGAGGGACCAGGGTGCCGTCGGCCGCGTACGCCCGATCCGGGTACCCCTCCAAGACGATGCGCACGCCGGCCCGGTCGGCGGCCTCACCGAGGCGGGAGCCGGGCTGGCACAGCACCGGGAGGTGTCGGTCATAGTCCACAATGGCCGCTACGATCGCCGACGCTTGCCAGGGGTCGACCGCGGCGGTGTTGTAGAGAGCGCCGTGGGGCTTGACGTAGCGCACCCGGTCGCCCTGCAGGCGACAGAAGGCATCCAGCGCGCCGATCTGGTAGATGATGTCGTCGCGCAGTTCGGACGGGTCGTACTCGATGCGTCGCCGGCCGAAGCCGGCGAGATCGCGGTAGCCAACCTGCGCGCCGACCGCGACTCCCCGATCCGTGGCCCAGTCGCAGACCCGGCGCATCGTAAGCGCGTCGCCGGCGTGGAAACCGCAGGCCACGTTGGCACTGGTGACGAGACGCAGCAGGGCGTCGTCATCACCGAGGCGCCAGACGCCGAAGCCCTCGCCGAGATCCGCGTTCAGGTCCACGCGACGAATGTAACGGCGGTGCCGGGTCGGGCCTGCGCCAGGAGCGGAAGGTCGGCCGTTTCGGCGACCCCGATGACCGGGTAGCCACCGGTGGTGGGGTGGTCGGCCAGAAAGATCAACGGCTGGCCGTCCGCCGGGACCTGCACGGCGCCGAGCACGATGCCCTCACTGGGCAACTCGCCGGCTACCGCCCGGCTCAGGGCCGGCCCGGACAGGCGCGCACCGATCCGGTTGCTCTTCACCGACAGCGT
Organism: uncultured Actinomycetota bacterium; assembly: GCA_963753485.1. Classification (GTDB taxonomy): domain Bacteria; phylum Actinomycetota; class Actinomycetes; order Mycobacteriales; family Micromonosporaceae; genus CAWDLX01. The sequence continues at coordinate 406,660 of CAVWCL010000008.1, forward strand.
GTACGGGCCGGTGAAGAGGGCGTCCCGGGCGGTCACCGTGAACCAGTCCTGTCGCGGGCCCAACCGCAGCCGTACCTCGATCGGTCCGCCCGGCAAGGGCCACCCCGCTGGCGGGTCGGCGCTGGCAGCTATCGGGCCGCCGCCGCCGAGCGGCAGCACGAACCCGGCCCGCACCGGTGGTGGCCCGATCGAGGACAGGGTGTCGGTGGAGCGGCTGCCGAGCACCGGCGCCACCGTGATCCCGCCGGCGAAGGCGAGGTAGGACCGGACGCCCTTGGTGGCCGCGCCCACGTCCAGGAGACTGCCGGCCGCCAGGGTGATCGGCGTCTGCATCGGCACCGCGGCGCCGTCGACGGTGATTGGAGCAGCGGCGCCGGTCACGGCGACGGTGGTGTCCGCCTCGGCTCGGACGGCCACGCCGACCAGAGTCGTCTCCAGGCCGGCCGCGCCGTCGGCGTTGCCGACCAGGCGGTTCGCCGCGATGAGCGAGGGCGGGTCGAGCGCACCGGACCGGGTCACCCCCAGATGGGCGTACCCGGGCCGGCCCAGATCCTGGATGGTGGTGAGCAGTCCCGCTCGGACCACCTCGATCATGGGCTGGACCTGACCCGGAACGCGACCCGCGTGCCGGGTGTCAGCAATGCCGGTGGCTCCCGGTCCGGGTCGAAGAGCGTGATGTCGGTGCGACCCACCAGCCGCCAACCGCCCGGTGAGGCGGTCGGGTAGATGCCGGCGTAGCCGTCGGCGAGCGCGACCGATCCGGCCGGCACCCGGGTCCGCGGGGTGGCCAGGCGTGGCACGGCGAGATCCGCCGGCAGGCCGGCCAGGTACGCCCAGCCCGGGGTGAAGCCGCAGAACGCCACGGTGAGCTCGGTGGTGGTCAGCCGGCCAACCACGCCCGCCTCGTCGGTGGCCCACAGCTCGGCCACCGCGGCGAGGTCCGGTCCGGCGAAGTCGACCGGGATCTCGATGATCTTGGCGCTGTCCTGCTCACCCTCGGCCGGCGCCGGGGTCCAGTCGCGCACCCGCGCGCTCACCGCCTCGACGTCCGGTACGCCGTCGAGCAGGACCGTGCGGGCTGCGGGCACGATGTCCAGCGCGCTCAGTTCACCGGCTGCCCGCCGGCGGGACAGGTCGGCGTACCAGCCGGCCGGGTCGTCGACCTCGAGCAGCAGCGCATGCGCGCCGACCGGCCGCACCCGCACCGCAGACACGTCGCCTCCCCGGGTTTCAGGTGACCATCATCGGGCACGCCCGCCGATTCACGCAGTCCTGCCCGGGCGTGTCACCCAAAGTGCCCGCAGGCGTGATTTCGGGCACCGCGACCTGAACCTCGATTGCGTAACCGTACGCTTCAGCCATGCCTGCCCTGACCACGTCGGTCCTGCAGCGCCCCGTGGACGCCGACAAGCCACGCCTGCGGGGTTGGCTGCACGTCTACGCGTTCTTCGTCGCGCTGGCGGCCGGCGCGACGCTGTGCGCGCTCGCCGCGACCCGGCCCGGGATCGCGCCGCTGGTGAGCTGTGCCATCTACAGCGCGACCGTCTGCGGGCTCTTCGGCGTCTCCGCGCTCTACCACCGTCGCGTGTGGACGGCACGGGGATTCGCGCTGATGCGGCGGCTGGACCACTCCATGATCTTCGTGTTCATCGCCGGCACCTACACGCCGTTTTCGGTGCTGGTGCTTGATCCGCGGCTGGCGACCATCATCCTGGCTGTGGTGTGGGGCGGCGCGGTGGCCGGCGTGGCGATGAAGATGGCCTGGCCGCACGCCCGGCGATGGCTCTCCACGCCGCTCTACGTGGCGCTGGGCTGGGTCGCCGTCGCCGTCCTGCCGGACATCGGGCGCGGAGCCGGGCCGGTCGCCCTCGCGTTGCTGCTTGCCGGTGGGGTCGCCTACAGCGTCGGCGCCCTCTTCTACGTGGTGCGCCGGCCGAACCCATGGCCCGCCATCTTCGGCCACCACGAGTTCTTCCACGCGTGCACCATCGCCGCGGCCGCCTGCCATTACGCGGCCATCTGCATCGCGCTGTTCGCCTGAGCGGTGGCTGCGTTTACCCCGACATCGCCGCCGGCGGCGCGCGAAGATGGTCCGATGACGCAGACCCGGACGCTGGTGATCCTCCGGCACGCCAAGGCGGCCGATCCCACCCGGACGCCGGACGTCGACCGGCCGTTGACCCCGCGGGGGCATGCCGATGCCGCGGCGGCCGGCGGATGGCTCGCCGCACACGGGTACGCGCCCGAGGCGGTGCTCTGCTCCCCGGCCCGCCGGACCCGCCAGACCTGGCAGGACGTCGCGCACGCGTTCCCGGCCGCCGTCCCCGTGCGGTACCCCAAGCGGCTCTACGGAGCCGGGTTGGCCGACCTGCTCGAGGTGATCGGCGAGTGCGACGAGTCGGCCTGGTCGGTCCTGCTGGTTGGCCACAACCCTGGCGTCACCGACCTGGCCGTCCACCTCGACGGCGGCGACGGCGAGTTGCGCACCCGCGGGCTGCGCACGGCCGGCGTGGCCGTGTACCGCTGGTCGGGCTCGTGGCCGGACATCGATGCCGCCACCCTGCAGGGGGTCCACACCGCCCGGGTCCCGACCAGCCGCCCCCGGCACTGACCAGACGCTCAGAACGCGTCGTCGGGCAGCTCCATCAGATCGAGCGTGGTCCCTTCGACGATGCGACGGTCGCTGGTCAAGCGGGGCAGCACCTCGCGGGCGAAGAACCGGGCCGACGCGACCTTGCCGGCGTAGAAGGCTCTGTCCGATGTGCAGACGTCGGGGCGCTCCTGGGCCGCCAGCGCGAACTCGGCCTGGCGCTGCAACAGCCAACCTACGAGCAGGTCGCCGACGGCGAGCAGGATCCGGCGCGAGGAGAGTCCGACCTTGTAGAGCTCGTCCGGCGCACCGTCGCTGGCCGCGCTCACCCATCCGACGGTCGCCCTCACCATGGCCTGGACGTCGGCGAGGGCGGCCGCCAAGGCGAGCCGTTCCTCCTTGAGGCGGCCGTTGTCGGCCTCGCTGTCGAGGAAGGCCTGGATCTCGGCGGCCACCGTGTTCCAGGCGACGCCGCCATCCTTGATGATCTTGCGGAAGACAAGGTCCAGGCTCTGGATCGCGGTGGTCCCCTCGTACAGAGTGTCGATCTTTGCGTCACGCACATACTGCTCGAGTGGATAGTCCTGCAGGTATCCGGATCCGCCCAAGGTCTGCAGGGACTCGTGGCTCAGTAGTTCGTACGCCCGCTCCGAGCCGCATCCCTTCACCACCGGTAGCAGCAGGTCGTTGACCCGTCCGGCGAGCTCGGCACCGGCCTGATCGCCCCCGTGTTCGGCGAGCAGGCCGCGGTCCTGCCAGCCGGCGGTGTAGCAGACGAGGGCACGTAGCCCTTCGGCGTAGGACTTCTGCAGTGCCAGCGATCGGCGGACGTCGGGGTGGCGGGTGATGGCGACCCGGGGCGCCGTCTTGTCCGCCAGGCGGACCAGGTCGGCGCCCTGCACCCGGCTCTTCGCGTACGCCAGCGCGTTGAGATAACCGGTGGAGAGGGTGGCGATGGCCTTGGTGCCCACCATCATCCGGGCGTACTCGATCACCCGGAACATCTGGCGGATGCCGTCGTGCACGTCGCCGAGCAGCCAGCCCTTCGCCGGTACGCCGTGCGCCCCGAACGTGAGCTCGCAGGTGTTGGAGACCTTGAGGCCCATTTTGTGCTCCACATTGGTCGCGAAGACGCCGTTGCGCTCGCGGAGCTCGCCGGTGGCCGGGTCGAAGAGGACCTTGGGTACGACGAAGAGCGACAGTCCTTTGGTGCCCGGACCGCCGGCGCCGTCGACCCCGACCGGGCGGGCGAGCACATAGTGGATGATGTTGTCGGTCAGATCGTGTTCGCCGCTGGTGATGAAGCGCTTGACCCCTTCGAGGTGCCATGAACCGTCCGGCTGCGCAATGGCTCGGGTCCGGCCGGCGCCGACATCGGAGCCCGCGTCGGGCTCGGTGAGCACCATCGTCGCCGCCCACCGCTTGGCGACGAAGAGCTTAGCCCACTCCTGCTGCTCCGGGGTGCCCTCGAGGTGCAGCGTGTGCGCGAACGACGGGCCCGAGGCGTACATCCACAGTGGTGCGTTGGCGCCGAGGACCGACTCGGCGAATGCCCACCAGAGTGCTCGCGGCGCGTTGCCCCCGCCGAGTTCGGGCGGCAGGTCGAGGCGCCAGAACTCGGCCGCCATGAAGGCGTCGTACGAGCGGCGGAACTCGGCCGGCAGCGGGGCGGTGTGGGTGGCCGGGTCGAAAACCGGTGGCGTGCGGTCGCCGACCGCGTAGCTCACGGCCAGGTCCTCCCGGGCCAGCCGGTCGGCCTCGGTCAGGATGCCGCGGGCGGTCTCGACGTCGAGGTCGGCGAACGGCCCGCGGCCGAGGGTGGGGTGGGACCCATCCTCGCCGGCGCCGAACACCTCTAAAAGGTTGAACTCCAGATCGCGCAAGTTGCTCTGGTAGTGGCTCATGACTGGACGCAGCTCCCCGGATCATGTGTCGTGCGTTGCCAGCGGCTGCGCAGTGGGCAGCAGCTGACTAAGTTACCAATCGGTAACCGCATCTTATTACTGGGTGGTAACTGGCGACAACTCCCGCCGTGCTGCCCTGCCGAAAGCACGCAGAACTATCCACACCCGACGGATGCCCGACACTTCACCGCCGACACGCCCCCGTAAGGGCCTCGTTGCTTCCGGTAATACGCGGACATCCCGCCCTTGGCGTCGCGTAACCCCCAGCAGCCACGAACCCACAAGGCTAGGCGCCCATGCTGAGCACCATGATCCAGTCGCTGATCGCGCCGCGCTACCCTCGGCGCTACGTCGGACGACACCGAGCCCGATTTGTCATTCGCTTCGTCTCGACCAACCCCGGGCGCCGGACGAGCCAGCTCTGAGCATCGGCTGCGACGCTCGGCCGTCTCAACCGCCCGCTCGGGCCCCGATCTCCCAGCTGGGCACGGCCGGTTCCGGCTCGGGTGCGGCGCCGGTGTACTCCAGCAGAATCAGGGCGATGTCGTCGTCGAAGCGCCCGCGCACCCATTCGGCCAAGGCACTTTCCAGCGATGCGAGACCGTGCTCGACCGTACCGTGGCCGAGCAGCGCCCAGGCGCGGTCGGCGGTGGGGAAGAAGTCGCCGGCTCGGCGGGCCTCGGCCAGACCGTCGGTGTAGAGCAGCAGTCGGTCGCCCGGCTCGAGATGCTCCACCCTCGCCTGCACGTTCGGGTTCAAGCCCAGCGGCGGCGCGGGCCGTGGCGGCTCCAGCGCGATGACCCGACCGCGGCGCAGCAACAGCGGCGCCGGGTGTCCACAGTTGACAACGGTGAGTGTGCCGCCGCGCTCCTCGACCAGCGCCGCGGTGACGAAATCCTCATCACCGACCGACCGGGCAACGGCCCGATCCAGGTCGCCCACCACTGTGCGCAGGTCCGGCCGTTCGTACGCGACGTGGCGGTAGGAGCCCAACACGATGCTGGCCAGCCGGACCGCGTCGATCCCCTTCCCCCGGACATCTCCGATGATCATGCGTACGCCGTAGGGAGTGTCGATCGCCTCGTACAGATCACCGCCGATGTCGGCGGCCTCGCTGGCGGAGACGTACCGGCCGGCGATCGCCAACCGGCCGACCTGGGGGCCGATCGGACGCAGGACCGCCTCCTGGGCGACCGTGGCGAGCCGGGAGAGTTCGGCGAAGCGCTGATTCTGGGTCTGCCGAACCACCGCGACCGCGACCGCCCCCGCGGTGGCGATCACCATGCCGACCACGTTGGCGATCGCCATCTGCCCCAGGTGGTGCGAATCCCGCACGGTGACAGCCAAGGTCATCAGGGAAGCGAGCAGACCAACGCCGACCACGTACCGCCAGGGCGCGAACGCCGCGGCGAGGAACGGGGCGATGGCGAGCCAGCCGATGACCGTGGGCGCGGATCCGTCGGCAAACTCGATACCGGACACGATGACGAGGACCGCCAGCGCAGCACCGAGTCCGGCGCCGGCCTCAGGGGTCAACGAGGTACGACGTACGTTCATGCCTGTCTCTGGTCTGGGTCCATGTCGACCTGACCAGCATGCCCGATCGGCTGGCATCAGCCAGCCTGACCTGGGGGTTTCGTAACCGGGTGGCGCCGTAATCGAACCGTTCGGCCAGAGCGGCGCCCGGTCCTACCTCAGGTCGCGTCGGCGATCAGGACCTCGTAGCGCACGTTGACCACGCCGGCGCCGAGGTTGGCGATCTCGGCGAACGCCGCCTCGGACAGATCGAGGCAGCGGCCGGCAATGAACGGCCCACGGTCGTTGATCCGGACGACCACCGACTCGCCGGTGGCGACATTGGTGACCCGGACCCGGCTGTTGAACGGGAGCGAACGGTGGGCCGCCGTCAACGCGTCGGGGTTGAAGGTCTCTCCGTTGGCGGTGCGCTGCCCCTCGTCGTAGTAGGACGCCTTGCACGTCCCGCTGGCGCCGACGGCGGCTCGGGGTTTGACGGTCGACGGCGGCCGGACGGCGGCGGAACTGGGTCCGGGCCGGGCATCCGAGCGGCTGGCCCGGCCGGTCGCGGCATCCCGGTCGGGTGGTGGGTAGTCGGCGGCGTCGTAGCTGACGCCGTCGTCGCCGGTGGTGTCGCTGGCGGCGGCCGCGTTGATCTGGATGACGGTGCCCGCGCCACCGATGAGAAGGCCGGCGACCGTCAGCGCGGCGGCCGCGGGCAGGAGTTGCCGGGGTGGCCGCTGACGGGCTCGCTTCTTGTTCCGCCACGCACCGTGACGCGCCTGGCGGGTGTGGCGGCCGGCATACCGGTCGGCCAAGGGGGTCACCCTTCGTGAGGCAACAGGACCTGGTGTGCCGGCCGGACCGCGGTCCACGGCGACACCGTCATGGACCGTAACTGATCAACAACTGAGCCGGTCAAGCAGGCGCGGCCGGCGCAGTGCGAATTGTCCGTGATGTTCGGCTGATCGGCTGAGCCTGAGCTATCCGTTCGGGCGATTTCCCGGTACTCCATGCGCGACCGCGGTGACGGGTGCGGCGCCCGCCACCACGGCCAGCTCGGTCTGCTACGGCCGGCGGTCGAAGTCGGTCACCGCCGGTTCGTCGACCACCCGGCGCTCACCGGTCGATGGTGGCGCCTCGGCCGGGGTGATCACCGTGCGCCGGCGGGAGCTGAAGATGGTGAAGGTCATGATGAGACCGATCGCGCCGGCCGCCATCAGCACCCACCCGACGACGTCGAGGTCGAGCCAGCCGACCCGGAGGTCGAGGGCGAACGCGACGATCGCACCAACCGCGAGCAAGAAGATACTGGCGCCGATACCCACGTGGATCCTCCTCCTTCAGGTAAGGACTCACGCTGCCCATACCCGGCTCAGCCCGCGCGTAACCGACCAGGGGTGCGCTGGCATGCGGCGTTCGACTCGGTGGATATGATGCCGACGCGGGGCGCGGCGGCTGGAGGATCAGCGATGGCGGACGTGGCTGGAGCCCCCACCTATGCGTGGCGGCTCGTCGAGCGCATGGCCGGTCGCGCCGATGAGGCGCTGGTATCGGGGACGCGCCGGTTCACCCAGGCAGAGCTCGGTCAGGAAGTGATCTCGCTGGCCGCGGCGCTGTGGGACCGGGGCGTCCGCGGTGGCGACACGGTGGCCAGCCTCGCCTACAATCCACCCGAATCGATCTTCTTGCAGCTCGCCCTGCACACCATGGGCGCGCGGTCGGCGTGGATCACGCCCGGTGGCCCGACCCCGTACGCGGTGGAGTTTCTGCGGGCGGCCGACGTCGACGCGCTGGTCTACGACGCGAGCACCCTCGCCGAGAAGGGAGCCGAGCTGGTTGCGGCGGTCCGGCCGGCACTGGTGTTGTGCTACGGCCCCGGCGGGCTGGGCGAAGACGTGACCGCTGTGGAGCGTCAAACCCGGCTGCCGTTCAACCCGTCGGCGGTGACCAGCGAGCCGAGCTCGCTCTTTCAGACCGGCGGCACCACCGCAGTGCCGAAGCTCATCCGTCACGGGCGGCGGTTCTTCGAGAGTCTCGTCGACTACAGCGAGGACTACCGCAACAGCGACGAGCCGCGTCTGCGCCACCTGATCCACACCGGCACGCACCACGCCAGCTCGCAGACCGGCGCGTTGATGACGTTGTTCTCGGGTGGCACGCTGTTCCTGCAGGAGGGGCTGGAGCCGGAGGAGTTCCTGTCCACCATCAGCCGGGAACGGATCAACAGCACGATTCTCTCACCGGCCCAGCTGTGCCTGGTACTGGACGAGCCGTTGCTGAACCAGACAGATCTGTCGAGCCTGCACAGCCTGACCGTGGCCGGCTCAGCCCTCGCCCCGGCCCGTCTCCTGGAAGCGATTCAGGTCTTCGGCCCCGTCCTGCGGCCGGTCTACGGGATGAGTGAGTGCACCTTCATCTGTGCCCACGACAACATCGATGTCGAGCGTCCCGAGCGGCTCGCGTCCTGCGGACAGCCGTATCCCGGGATCAGCGTGCAGGTGCGCGGCGAGGACGGCCGGCCGCTCGCCGCCGGCGCCGACGGTGAGATCTGGGTCAACGGGCCGTTGGTCATGACCGAGTACTTCGCCGACGCCGAGCTGACCGCGCAGACCCTGCGTGACGGCTGGCTGTATACGGGAGACGTCGGGCACCTGGATGACGACGGGTACTTGTACATTGTGGATCGCGCCAAGGATATGATCATTACTGGTTACGGCGCTGTGAATGTGTTCAGCCGGCCGATTGAGGACGCGCTCATGTCCCACCCGGCGGTACGCATGGCGGCGGTGATCGGCGTGCCCCACGACGAGTTCGGCGAGAGCGTGCACGCCTGCGTGGTGCTGGCCGCGCAGGCCGAGGTCACCGAGGAGCAGTTGCGGGAGTACGTCACGGTTCGGCTGAACGAGGTGTGGGCGCCACAGTCGGTGGAGTTCGTGGATGCCCTGCCGCTCACCGCCTGGGGCAAGGTGAACAAGAAGATGCTCCGCTCCCGCTATCTGGCCGCCAGCCCGGCGGGCACCGCCGCGTAGCGCTCGAGCGCCGGGAGGCCTACTCAGCCGACGCTTGCAGGCTCACCTGCAGCGTGGACTCGGCCGTGTCCAGAGCGTGCCCGACCTCAGCCTGGCTGGCGCCGACCGCGGTGGCGAAGGCGATGCGGCACAGCAGCGGATCGGCCGTGGGTGCCGGCTTGTACTCGCCGGGTTCGGCCAGCACCGCCAGGAGATCAGCCGCGTCAGTGCGGGCAGCCGAGTCGCCAAAGCGCACCGACTCGACCGTTCCCCCCTGGTCGAGGTTGAAGAAGCGCACACCGGCGACGAGCTTACGGTCGGCGACCGCTACCGGAGGCTGACCGCAGGCCACCGCCGCCGCGGCGAGACCGACGTCGACGCCGGTCGCGCGGAGCCCGAGGTAGGGGATCATGTCGCCGCCCAGCCGCGCATTGACCTCGATGATCTTCGGACCCGACCGACTCAGCCGTACCTCGGTATGGGTGATCCCGTTGTCGAACCCGAGAGCGGCGTGGGTCTGGCGCAGCAGAGTCAGCATCGCCGGATCGCTCAGCAGTGGGTCGGCGGCGTCCACCAGATGGCCGACCTCGATGAAGTAGGGCGGGTAGCCGGTCGTCTTGCGGGCCAGGCAGAGCACCGTCACCTCGCCGTGGTGGATGGCGCAGTCGATGCTGATCTCGTCGCCGTCGACATACTCCTCGACCAGCACCTGCACCTTGTAGTCGGGCAGCTCACGCACCTTCTTCGCGGCCGTCGCGGCGAACTGCACGCGCAGCTGCGCGGGATTGTCGGCGCGGGCGACGCCGATACTCACGGCGAGCTCGCTGGGCTTGATCACCACCGGATAGCCGAACTCCTCCGCGGCGGACAGGGCCTCGGCGACGGAGGGCGCCTTCACCGAGCGGGGCTGGCCGACGTTCGCGGCGGTCAGTGCCGTACGCGTCTGGTGCTTGTCCCGGCAGCGCATGACGGCGGCCCGCCCCGGCCCGGGCAGGCCCAGTGTCTCGGCCAGAGTGGCCGCGTGCGGGGTCCTCGACTCGTCCCACGTCATCACACCCGCGATGTGCTCTATTGTGGATAATTCTGTCGCGGCCGCGATCAGCTCGGCGTCGTCGAGGGTGTTCCGGCACACGGTCGCGCCAGCCACGTATTGCGGCTCCCACGTCGGCTGACTGCCGAGCAGCATGTGCACCCGGTACTGGGAGGTGATCGACGCGAGAAGATACTCGCGCAGCTCCCGGCGCCCGGTGCGCAGGATCAGCAGCAGGGGCCGATCATCGATCTGGCGCGTCACGCCAGGAGTATCGCATGCGTCCGCCTACCTGTCTGCGTTCAAGATCATACTCAGCGCGGCCACCCTGGCTTCGGCCGGCTCGACCCTTCCGCGCATCCGGCCCACCTGTCTCGACACGACGAATCGGTCATGGTGCAGGACCTCGTGAAGGGCCACGTCCACCGGCTCGAAGTCCAAGCCGGTCAGCGCCGCGACGGCGACCTTCGGCTCGACCGGCTGGCGGTGCACCACCGTGCGCAGCCCGCGCTTGACCCGGACCGACCAATGAGCATCCGCGTAGCGCAGGTGCAGGCGCAGTCCGGTCATGATGGCGCCAGCCGCGTAGAAGCGGTGCAGGCGGGTCGAGCTCTGCCTGGCCGGCGATGTGGATGCGGTGTCGTTGAGCTCGCGCCAGAGCCCGTAGTTGACCACTGGGGTGAGTGTGACCAGGAAGAAGAGCCCCGAGATGGCCAGGATGGCGTTGTTGAGGCCAAGGGTCTGCACCAGGATGCCGCCGATGACGCCGCCAATCGGCAGGCCGCCGAACGCGACGGCGGTGATGATCCCACCGGCCCGAGCCAACATGTCCTTCGGCGTTCGCTGGTAGATGGCCGCGGTGACGGTCGGACCCGACGTACACATCGAGATGCCACAGATCAGGGTGATCACCAGAATGATGGGCAGGCTGTCGCTCAGGGCGAGGATGAGGAAGCGCGGGGCACATCCCACGATGTAGCCGGCGACGAGCATCGGGTAGCGCGGAAGCACGGGAGACAGCCATGCGAAGACCGCACTGCCGGTGATCAGACCGATCGCGTACGCGGTCGAGATGGCTCCCAGCGCCTTGGGGTCGTCCATGTTGGTCAGCACCCACAGCGGTATGAATACGACCGCGCTGGCCTGGTTGAACACGCTGGTGAAGAAGAGCATGCCGGTGATGGCGCGAAGCAGGCGATTGCTGCGGAACCAGGTGAAGCCCGTGCGAAGCGAGTCCAGGTATGTCTCGCCAGTTGGCTTGCCCTCAGCCGTTTGCCCGGTGGGGCTGCCCGCGCCGGCCGTCTGCCCGGTGGGGCTGCCCGCGTCGGCGGCCCGAGCCGGATCGTCGGCCGGCGCAATCGGGTCGTCGGCCGGCGGAATGGCAACCGCGCAGAGCAGAGCGGCGATCCCGAAGCTCGCCGCATCGAGCCACACGGCGCCGATGGCACCCAGAAACGCGATGGCGACACCAGCGACCGATGAGCCGATGAGACCCGAGCTACGCAGCGCGCCCTCGCGGATCGAGGCAACACGGGCATAGTCGCCGGCCCGGCCCATCAGGGGGACCAGCAAGGTGACCTTTCCGCGATCCCCCTGCGATCGCACTGCCCCCATGAGCGTGACGAGTGCGACCAGGGCGAAGAAGTCCAGCCGTCCGAACACCGCGATGGCTGCCATGATCCCAACACTGACCACATCGGACACGATCGTCATGCGGCGGGCGCCGAGGCGGTCCTGCAGTGGCGCGGCCAGCACGCCGCTGACCACGTAGGCCAGCGACTCGGCGCCCGCGACGAAGCCGACCTTCACCGGATTGCCCGTGGTCACCAGAACCAGCCACGGGATGGCGAAGAAGCTCATGCGGCTGCCGATGTTGGAGACCGCCTCGGCGGCGACAAGGCTGGTCAGGACGAACCGGCCGCGCCAGCGTCGTGGGGCAGCAACCGGCAGGGTCAACCTGGCCTCCCGAACGGCAGTGCTGGGGCTCGGCGTCCTTCACGTCTACGGCGGCGGCCTGGCTGGACGGGCGCGGTCGGCCAAGCCCTCGTCGGCACAGTGGCTCGACGATACCGGTGCCGCATGGGTGATGTGGAACGGCCTGGCATGACCGGGCTGCTATCCGGTCGCTTCACGGCCTGTTAACCTCGTGCGGTGCTTCGGGTCTTCATCGTACGACACAAAGCTGCTTCGATGTGGGCGCGGAGCATCCTCGAGGACGCCGCCGAGGCGCTGGCGATGCGGACTCTGGTCATCTACACCGCCACCCAGTGGGCCAGGTACCCGACCCTCGGTGACCTCGTCCGGGCGGAAAACCCCGACATCCTGGTCATGACGAACGCCCACCAGAAGGACATCGACACGCTGCCCGAGCATCGGTCGGTGCACCTGATCCGGGACCCCCGCGACATCGTCGTCTCCGGGTACTTCAGCCACCGCAACAGTCACGCCACCACGGTCCACGGGGTCGACTGGCCGGAGCTGGTGGAACACCGCCGGCGCCTGCTCGCGCTGGACAAGGACGCCGGCCTCGCGGAGGAGATCGAGTTCAGCGGGTACTTCCTCGACCCCCTCGCCTCCTGGAGTCACGAGAACCCGAACTCGCTCCAGGTGAAGATGGAGGACCTGATCGCCGCGCCACAGGCACACTGGCTGGCCATCCTTCGTCACTTCGAGATGCTCGGCCCGGCCGGCGCCGCTCGGCTGGCCGCGGTGACGTGGAACCTCGCCTCGCGGCGCGGCACGCCGAAACCGGCCGCGTTGCTGCGTACCGTGCTGCCGCGGGTGCCCATCACGTCACTACCCCCGTCGTACGTGGCCAACGCGTTGGCGCGCTTCACCTTCAGCTACATGGCCGGGTCGGACCGCAGGCCCGGCCAGGTCGACGAGATGAGCCACTACCGCAAGGGCATCGCTCGAGATTGGGAGAACCACCTCAACGAGAGCCACCGGCAACTGTTCCGCCAGCGGTACGGGGACCTGGTCGAGCGTTTCGGTTACCAGTAGCGGCGGGTGACCGCGTCGGGCGGGGATCCAGCGCGAAGCCGACCGTCGCCGCCGCGCCACCGGACATCCATCAACTTCCCGACAGGATGCCGTCGGCGCCACGTGTCGCGACGCATCTCGTGATGCAACGCGGGACAGTGAATCACGTGACTATCGTCCCGGTTTGCGCGCCGTGGCGGGCGTTTGTGCGCGGGCCTGCACCGCCTCTGTCCGGTGTGGTTCGACCCGGTCGCGAGGCCAGCCCCGGTATGTGGCTTTTTCATCGACGCGCAACTTAATCTTGATGTCCAACTTCTAAATCCATGCACGACCCGTTACTGTCTCTGGCACGGGCCCGGCAAATCTCCCGTTGAAACCATGCCCATTGGAAGGTAGGCACTGTGGACACCAGCAAGGACACGAGCAAGGACACCAGCAAGGACACCAGCAAGGACACCAGCAAGTAGTCCTAGGGTGGACCCGCGCATAGGCGTGGGTCGCAAGTACAGGGTCGTGGCCGGCGGACAGACGTTCCCGGCCACGTCTTTGTGTCCGATCGATGTCTGCGGCCGGCTGCTGACCCGCCGCTCAGGCTGGCGTCAGCGGGATGGCTTCCTCGTCGCGCCGGTATGGCACCGTCGTCGCCGCCGAGACGAGCGAATCCGTTACCGGCGCGTACGGCTCTGCTCATAGTCACCGGCCCGTCTCGTACGGGTGCGGCGCCCGCGACGTTCGGCGAGGTGTGCCAACCGCGCTGGGCATCCTTGATGATCTTCTGCCCATTTGAGATCCGAATCGCATGCGAGCATCCTCACGGCAACCAACGACCCGAGGAGGTCACATGGCTGCCTTCGGTTGGCGCGTGGTGTATGACGGCAAGACACCCCCGCCCGGCGCCGTAGTCCGTCCCGACGAACGTCTCTCCTGGCCCCGCACGATCGGGTTGGGCGCTCAGCACGTGGTCGCGATGTTCGGCGCCGCCGCCGGGGCTTCCGGCAACATCAGTCTGTTCGTAGCCGGTAATGCAGCCGTACGGCGGGGATGTTCCACAGGCGCAGCCGGTGGTCGCAGCGCACGTCGCCATCACGGTCGACGAACAGGTGGAAGTGTTCGTTGAGCGGAATGCGCCGCGCGTTGAGCGAGTCGCCGTTGCGCTCGAGCACGAGGTAGGCGCCGTCGGTGCCGAACGGCCCGAGCGGAGAGCGCAGGTGCAGCCCGCCCTTGCCGTCGGCGGACGGGCGGAGGAAGACCTGCACCGAGCCGAGCGGCAACGGGAACACGACCCGCACACTGGGCTGGGCGCTGCCGGGCAGGGTCGCCACGCCGTAGAGACCGCTGTACGTAATCGAATTTCTCTTGATCATATTGCGTAGCCAGGCGGCGCCGACAATCGTGCCGTCGCTCTTGTGCATATGAACGACCTTGCTGTCCATGCCGTACGAGACATCCAGCGGGCGCATGGGAAGGCTGAGTTGCTGCAGGCGTTCGCTGAAGAGCGCGGTGATCACTCGGCCGAAGGGCCACGCGAGGGCGGACCACTCCGACCAGAGGTCGATGCGCCAGCGGGTGGTGTGCTCGTAGAAGTCGGCGATGCGCGGGTCTACCGCAGCCGGGTCGAAGTCCGGCCCCCGCAGCGCATCAAACGACGTGAGCAGGCCGTGATCCGGACCGGTGCTGAGGCTGCCAGCCAAACCGGTCACCATCCGCTGCACCCGGTCATGCCCGACCACGTCGACGCCCGCGCTCGGGCCAACCAGCCAGCGCGCATGGTCCCGGCCGATGCGGTGACTGGTCAGCAGCATGAGCAGGCGGCCGAGATGATCCAGCGGATGCCGGCACACACCCGCGGTGTTCGGCGGCGCAACGGCCATGTCGACGGTGGTCACAGGCACGCGACGAAGGTATCGGGCCAGGAACTGATCACCCAACCCGGCCCCGGCCGGCGGCCCGTTGACCGGCCGCGGCCATCGCGGCGGTCAAGCCGTCGGGCTCAGCGCGCGGGCCGCGCGGAGGTCCTCGTGTCCGGTGCGCAACCAGGCAGTCGCGCCACCGACCATGGTCATCAGGACCTGGAGATCCTTGAGATCTGCGGATCCGGCCCGGGTCGGGTCGGCGGAGAGAACGACGAAGTCCGCGAGCAGGCCGGCGGCGATCTGGCCGACCTCGCGGTCACGGAAAAGAGCGTAGGCCGAACCAGTGGTCATCAGGCGCAGGGCTTCATCGACCTCGATGGCGTTGGCGGCCATCGTAGTCGTTGGCGTGCAGACCGTCCCGTCGGCGGCGACCTGCGCCCGGGTGACGAACCCATAGAGGGCGTCGACCGGATCGGGCGGCTGGAACACCGGGAAGTCCGAATGCCAGGCGAAGTGTGCGCCCGGGCTGGCGTCGATCAGACTCCGCCATGGCCACTCCCATTCGAGGTACTTGTCCGGCGTGCGAAACCGGAAGTCGCCGTTGCGACCCGTCAGGAAGCAGGTCGGATATGCCCCGGGGATGACCACGACGGCGCCGATCTGGCCGTGTCTGGCGCGCAGATCTGGGCGGGTGGCGGTGGAGTGCTCGATCCGATGACGTTGTTCGTTCTTCGAGCGCCCGATGACCTGCTTGAGCGCGTCCAGAGTCGTCTCCACCGCGCGATCCCCGAGCGCGTGGATGGCCACCTGGTGTTGCGCTTGGGCGACACGCCCGGCCAGCTGGCGTAGTTCAGCCACATTGAAGTACAGGTCGCCCAGTCCGTGCCCGCCGATGTGCTCATAGCTGGAAGCGGGCTCGTTGCAGGCGCCTCCGTCGGCATACACCTTGACCCCGCCGATGCGCAGCATCTCTCCCGGTATCCGGGTCGCCGGGTGCTCGGCCCACCATTCGTCCAACAATTCGCCGCAGGCGTTGTTGGCGGCCAGGTAGGCGCTGAGCCGCACCCGCAGTTTCTGTTCGGCGGCAAGGCGTTCGAGTTCCGTGAGTAGGGGAGGGTCCACATAGAGCTCGGCCGTGGTGGTGATGCCCAGGCTGAGGATGTAGTCACTGATGCCCTCGGTATCGGTGCCCGCCACGTCCGGGTGCCCGAAGAAGTGGCTGTGGGCGTCCACGAAGCCAGGCAACAACGTCGCACCATGCAGGTCGATCACCGACGTGCTCGCCCGCGCCAAGCCCATGATGTCCCGATCCGCCCCTAGCGCGATGATCCGGTCACCGGCCACCGCCACCGCCTCGGCCTGCGGCTGTCCGGCGTTCATGGTGTGGATCGGCCCACCCCGGATCACGAGGTCGGCGCTGTCCGTCGCTGTTGTCCGGCCCGATGGCCGGCTCGCCGAGCAACCGGCCACTGCCATCAGAGCCGGGAGCATCAGCGCGGATCTGCGTTTCATGGTGAGGGCCCCTTTCCGGTTCGCGTCCTCACAGAGTGGACCGCTGGCCGGCGTCGCGTCGAGGGCAACGTCAGCCGTGAGGCTGGCCGACCCGGGCGGCCGGGGCCCGACCGCACCGGGTCGACCGCTCAGATCAGCTCGAAACGACCGACCGCGGGTCGATCAGGCTGCCGGGCAAGGTCCGAGCCTGGCGGTGGGGAACCCGCCGGAGCCGGATACCATCGCCACGAGGTAACCACGGTTACCAGGGAGATGGTTGTGGATCAAGCGGATACCCGGGCATGGACTCGCGGTCCTGGCCGGACCGCGCCGTCGCCCACCGGACCAGCGCCGACGGCGTGGTCATCGGTCGAGCCGCGAGGATTGCTGCGCCCGATGTGGCCGTATTTGCGCCAGGTCAGCGGACTGCTGACCATAGGATCACTGGCCGGGATCGCGATGAACACCGCCGTCGTGCTGCCCGCCGTGCTGCTCGGCCACGCCGTCGACACCGTGCTCGCGGTAGCCCAGGGACGGGCTGGCCGCGCCGACCTGGCCTGGGCGGTCGGCTGGCTGATCGCCGGGACGCTGGCCACCGAGGTGCCGCGGGTCGGGAAACGGTTCTGGCTGGGCGTGGCCCGGGCCCGCATCCGCGCCGCCGTGCGTGCCGACGCGCAGCGGGGAGTCCTCCGTTGGCCCGCCGAGCGCCTGCACCAGACTCCCGTCGGGGATCTGATGGCCCGCATCATCGGCGACGTCGAGGTCCTCGGCACCGGCATCGGGGAGATCATCGTCGAAACCTGGGACACCCTGCTGTTCTCGGTGTCGCTCGCGGTCGCCATGGTGGTTTATGACCCGCAGCTGGCATTGCTCGCGCTGCTGCCGGTGCCGGCCGCGCTGCTGCTGGCCAAGGCCGCCGGCCGGCGGGTCACCAACCGTACCGTGCGCGCACGGCGCGCGAACGCGGAATTGACCGGGTTCATCTCCGAGCATCTGACCGGGCTGCGGGTGTTGCGGGTGTTCGGGCGCACCGGCGAGGCGGTCGCGACCTTTCGCGGGTTGGCCGCCCATCAGGCGGACGCCGAACTCGCCGCAACCCGCCTCGCCGCGGTATTGCAGCCGATCTACGGGACGTTGACCGCCGCCGGGATGATTGCGGTGATCTCGGTGGGCGGCCACCGGGTCGCGTCCGGCGCGATGACGGTCGGGGCGCTGGTGGCGTTTCTGCAGCTGTTCACCCGCTTCGCCGCCCGGGCCTGGCGGATCCCGCAGATGGCCAACCGGGTCCAGGCCGGGGCTGCCGCCTTCACCCGCCTGCACCCTCTGCTCGCGCCCCCGGTCACCGCGGCCGATCTGCCGCGCCAGTCGCGCTGGACTGCTACTTACGTACCCGCCCCCGCCCCGGCCACCGGCCGTCCGCCCGAGCGGGCACCCGGTGGGGCCACGGTCAACCTGGATGGGGTGTCGTTCACGTATCCCGGCGGATCATCCCTGGCGTTGTCCGACATCACCATGAAGGCGGCGGCCGGGACACTGCTCGCGGTGACCGGACCGGTCGGCTCCGGAAAGACCGCCCTCGCCCACCTGATCGCCGGCCTGCACGCCCCGGGAGCCGGACGGGTACGCGTCGACGGACGCGACCCTCGCACCTGGACCGACGCCGACCGGGCGATCCTGGGATACCTGCCACAGGGACATCCGGTGTTCTCCGGATCGATCACCGGCAACCTGTTGCTCGACAACCCCGACGCCGACGCCGAAACGGTGGCGGCCCGCCTGGCCGACGCGATCGGGGTCGCGTCGCTCTCCGCCGACATCGACGCGATGCCGGCGCGGGGCGACACCCAGATCGGCGAAGGCGGCGTACGGGTCTCCGGCGGGCAGCGCCAACGCATCGCCCTGGCCCGGGCTCTCGCCGCACCGAGCCGAGCACCCCGGCTGCTGGTCCTGGATGACCCGTTCTCCGCCGTCGATGTCGACACGGAAGCCGCCATCATCGCCGCCCTGCGGGTCCACACTGGACCGAAAGCACCCGGGGGACGGCAGGCCACTGTCGTACTGTGCTCGACCCGGCTGGCCGCATTCCGCCACGCCGACCACATCCTGGTCCTCGACCACGGCCAGCTCCGCGAACGCGGCACGCACCCGCAGCTCCTGGCGGCCAACGGCCTCTACGCCCGCATCTACCGTGCGCAGCAACGCATCGATCGACCGGCCCGTCGACCATGACCGCCACCACGACCATCGACCGGGCGGCTCCGGCGCGGGTGCGGCTGGGCCGCGAGCTGCGCCAGCTTGCCCGTCCGTACCGGGCGCGGCTGACCGCCGTCGCGGTCGGCGTACTCGTGGCGGCCCTGCTCGACCTGGTCGGCCCGCTCGTCGTACGGCACCTGATCGACGACAATCTGACCCCGCACCGCACCGCCGGCCTCACCGCCCTGGCGGTCATCTATCTGGCCGCGATTGCGGCCGGGCAGGTCGTCACGGCCGGGTACGGCTACCTCGCCGCGACCGTCGCCCAACGAGCCCTCGCTGGCCTGAGGACCCGCCTGTTCGGCC
Organism: uncultured Actinomycetota bacterium; assembly: GCA_963753485.1. Taxonomy (GTDB): domain Bacteria; phylum Actinomycetota; class Actinomycetes; order Mycobacteriales; family Micromonosporaceae; genus CAWDLX01. The sequence goes on from CAVWCL010000008.1 coordinate 425,595, forward strand.
ATGTCCTGGCCCTGCCAACCGGATACCACGACCGGACCCCGATCGGGGATGCGATCAGCCGCGCGACCGCCGACGTGGAAACCATTGACGACCTGTTCTCCTCCAGCGCCGCGACGCTGCTCGGCGAAACTGTCCGCCTGCTCACGGTCACCGCCACGATGCTGATCCTCAGCCCGGTCCTGACCGCAGTCGCGGCCCTCGTCCTGCCACCGCTGTACGCGCTCACCTCCGTGCTGCGCGGACGCATCCGCGAAGCTGAACGGGCCACCCGCTCCGCAGTCGGCGGGCTGAACATCGACCTGCAGGAAGACCTCACCGGCGTCGACGTCATCCGTGCCTACGGCCGGCAGGCCGCCTTCGCCGCCCAGTTCCGCGACACCCTCACCCGGTTGCTCGCCGCGTCGAACCTCTCCACCCGGTTCAACGCCGTCTACGCCCCGGCACTCGGCGTGCTGTCCGCGGCCGCTACCGCCGCCCTGCTGTGGTTCGGTGGCCAGGGCGGCGCCCATGCGATCGGCGTGAGCGTTGGGACCTTGACCGCGTTCGTCCTGTTGTTTGCCCGGTTCTTTACTCCGCTGATCAACCTCGGCGACGAATGGCAGAACGTCCAGGCTGCCCTCGCCGGCGGCGAGCGGGTCTACACCGTCCTGGCGATCCCCACCGACGAACCGGTCACCCTCAACGGGGCACCCCACCAGACGGGCGAACCGGTGGCCGCCCACCCGGTCGTCGAGATGCAGCGGGTCACCTTCAGTTACACCGACGGTCGGCCGGTCCTGCACGACATCGAGCTCGCCATCGGGGCCGGTGAACACGTTGCCCTGGTCGGGCGCAGCGGCGCCGGCAAGACCACCATCCTTGCCCTGCTCGCCGGCTTGTACCGACCCGCGACCGGCCGGGTCGCCCTCGACCGCGTGGACCCAGCCCTCATGACCGATCGGCAACGTCAGCAGCTGCTCGGGTACGTGCCACAGACGGCGCAACTGTTCACCGGCACCGTCCGCGACAATCTCACCTTCGCCGACCCGAGCATTAGTAACCGCCAGATCGAGCGGGCCGCCCGGATCGCCGGCGCCGAGGCGTTCATCACCGCCCTGCCCGACGGCTATCTGACCGGCATCTCCGACACCGCGCGTGGCACTGGCGTGCAACTCTCCGCCGGGCAACGCCAACTCCTCGCACTGGCCCGCGCCCTGGTCACCTGCCCGGCGGTACTGCTGCTGGACGAGGCGACCGCGGTCATCGACGGCGCCAGCGACGCCACCTTCCGGGCCGCGTTACGTGACCACGTGCAGCCCGCCGGCACCGCGATCGTGACGGTCGCACACCGGCTTTCGACCGCCCGCGACGCCGACCGGGTCATCGTGTTGGCCGCCGGGCGCATCCTCGAGCAAGGACCGCCGGCGCACCTGCTCGCCGCTGGTGGGCTCTTCGCCGCGCTGTGCGCGATCGAGGACGCCGGCTGGGACTGGCAACATGGCGCCTGACCGCCGGGTTCGGCAGGTATCCGGCTACCGGCGTGTGCCTGAGTACCGGGTTCGGGGCCGCGTTTGTTGCCAGAGTCACGCGCGAACGTGCCGGGGTACCACCCGACCGTCGGGATGGGTGTTGAGGAGCTCGCTATGACTGGAACCGATCCGGCCGGTGGCACTACCGGGCGATCCGCACCGCGACTGGCTCTCATCGCGATCGGAACTGTCGTTCTGCTGGCGCTGGCGGTCTGGGCGTTCAGCGCCATGGGTGGCGGTCGGGACGACGGGAGGGCGCCCGCCGGACCGACCGGTCCGAGCACGACGCCGAGTCAGCAGGTGCCGACGAGTGTGAGCGCCCCGCCGAGTCAGCGGCTGCCGACGACGGCGAGCACAGACGGGGCGACGCAGCGGGGCGCGGCCGCGATTGCGCTCACCCCCACCTTCGGCCCGGACTCGCGGAACCTCCTCGTCCGGGGCTCAGGATTCGGCGCCAACGAAGAGGTCGTCCTGAGCATCGACGGCACTGAGGCCAAGCGGGTCCGGACCGACTCGTCCGGTGCGTTCACCGCCACGCTCACGGTGCCGTTCTCAAAGTCCACCTTCACCGTGCGCGCGAACGGGGCGACGAGCAACCGGTCGGCCAAGGGCACCGCCACGTTCTAGATGATTCACCCCGACGCCCGTCTTCCATCAGGGCACGACTCCGCGCATTGGCCACCAAGGATGGATGATCGTTGACCACGAGACGACCGACCGTGTCGTCGGCCGCCCCGTCCGGTGGCGGCTTGTCGACGGCGGCTCGCCGTTCGGCCCCGCGCTGCGCGCCGCTTCGTCCGATTCAGAGTTTGTCATTGTGTGCGCTTAGATACATTTGGTTTCATCCAGCGTTGCACCCGTACGCAGCGTGCCAGGCGGGCGCAGTTGCTCACCGATGACGCCGGCCATGGTTGTCAGCTGAGGAGTCGGTGGTAATGGTCCTGCAAGCGTTCCGGTCGCGAACCCATTTTCCCGATCTCGATCTGTGTCCGTCGGGGCATCCCATTCACGATCTGGCCGTACGGTGTTCGAAGTGTGGGCGGTTCGTGATGCTCCTGCCGTCCGTCTACAAAGGGCGCGGCCGGACCGGTTCATTGTTCTACGGCATGACCATCGTGCTCACGGCGGTCATCGCGTTTCTGGTGTTCCGCTACACCAACGAGGTGTGGCCGCTGTACTGGTTCCTTCTGCTCGGCATCGTGCACCTGTACGCCACGGTGTTCACCCGGGGCGCCGCGCTCGGCAGCGCGGCCGCGTTCCTTGCCCTGACCTCGGCGGGATCGCTGGCCTGGACCGCAATGGGCGGCTCCGGACCGTCCGGCGTCCTCGGCCGGTTCGCCGATCCGGGCCTGCAGGTCCTGCCCGTGCTGGGCTGGTTGCTGACCACCTTCTACCTGTTCATGCTGGCCCGGCATGCACTGGTGCGGATACGGCCGGCGAGTCGGTACTTCCTCGCCGCCGCGACGCTGACGCTGGGGTACTGGGGAGTGTGGCTGTTCTACCTGGAGAACGAGCTGGTCAACCCGACGGTCTTTCAGGCGGCCATGGTGGCCGGCGTGTTGTTGCCGGCGGTGTCCATCCTGTTTCTGTTCAACCGGTCCGACCGCGACAAGCCGTCGTTCGACCCGGTCGCCGAGAATCGGGAACGGCGGTTATGGAGGATGAGTCTCAGCGCGGTCGCGTTGGTGGTCGTGGCCGTCGACCTAATCCTGATCGAACCGCTCTCGGCGGCCTTGGGGTACATCCTGGGCCAGTTCCTGCCCCGGTTGGTCGGTGTCGCGCCGTTGGCGGACATCAATCCGCATTGGGTGTCCGATCTCGGCTGGCGCCGGGCGGCCACGTCAGCCCTGCTGTTGGTCGCGGTGGCCCTCATCGTGGTACGGGCGGCGCTGGACACCGCGTACAGCAAGGCCGAACTCCGCGACGATCTGACCCAGGACATGAAGATGGACCTGACCACCATGGATCTGGCCTCCCGGATGGCGCCGGCAGGAAAGTTGTCGGCGACTGGGGGAGGGATTCCGGCGGTCGATCCGAAGACCCTGCTCGGCGGCGGCACCACCGAGCGGGCGATCGAGGAGACCTCGTTCCTGGGCCGATACGTTGGCGAGACCGCGTACCGGATCGTCTGGAACATCGTGGATACGCTGCGTCGCTCCCTACACGCGGTGCTGCCGCTGGTGGCTTTCACCCTCCTTGGCCAACTGATCGTGCTGGTCCTGGCCAAACTCGGGGAGTACCTGCACCACGGGCCGTTCGTCGACGCCGTCTCGCTGTGGGGCATGGCCATGACGATCATTGTTGGGGTGGTTGTGCTGTGCGGCATCGCCTTCGACTTCGCGCCGTCACGGGACAAGCCCTGGCGGCGCCTGCGGGTCCTCGGCGTACCCCTCGTGGTCATGGCTGCCGGCGCGTTGCTGGCTACGGTCGGCTACTTCCTGGTCTCGGTGGCCAGCTGGGCTCTGCTGCCGATGCTCTGGCCGGCCGACGCCGCCCCGGCCGCGATGTTCTCCCGGGACCTGTACGTCCTCAACCTGGCTATCTCGACCGCCGGGCTTGGCCTGCTGGCCGTGCTGTACGCGATCGGTCGGGTCTTTCGCGGGAATCGCAACGGCAGCCGCCTCCCCGGTCGGGTGTTCAGCATCCCGGCCGTGGTGGTCCTGCTGGCGGTGGCGTGTGCGTCGGTCTCCCTCGCGGCGGGCCCGATCGGCTCCACGATCACCTCCGCCGCTGGTCGGTACTCCCCGCAAGCCGCGCAGGCCCTGCGGGAGCGGCTGCCGGCCGCACTGGCGGCCCGCTGCCAACCGGACCATCTCCTGGTGCCGGGCCAACTGGCCAGCCTGGACTGCCGCGTCGGGGCGACGGAGGTGTCCTTCCACGCGTTCAGCAACGTCGATGACCTGGACCGGGCCTATCGGGCGGCGCTGCACGCCCGCGGCGTGGCGATGGGCGCCGGCTCGTGCCAGCAGCAGTGGCCCGGTGAGGACCCGTACCCGGCCCCAGGCGGGGGTGGCCGGGTCGCGTGCTATATGGACCGGGGAGCCTGGCTGCTGTGGGCGGGCGAAGGTGTGTTGGGTATCGCCTTCCGGGGAGACGGTCAACCGGCGGCCCTGTACTCAGCCTGGTCCGGCGGCGCCTTCCGGCTTCGGTCGGCCGATTAGCGCCGATTCTCGCGCAGCGGATTCGACCCCAGGTGCAGCCGATGCGAGAATCGGCGTTAGTTAGTGGGTGGCGTTCGTGGTCGCGTCCTGGGGCATCGAGGCGGCCGCCTTTGGTCCCCCGCACAGCCGTACCGTGGGCTCGCCCGGATGACCCTCGCCCGCCGTAACGAGCAGCGCGGCCTTGCGCGCGCCCGATCGCACCGGAGATGACATGACCTTCAACACGCGAAATGGCACCCGTGGCGCGCGTCAACCCGGCGGCCGGGTGATGGTATGGATGAACAAGCTGATGGCCAAGCGAGTCCGCCGGACCGGCCGCGGCCCGGGATTCAACGCCCTGGTCCTGACCACCGTAGGCCGCAAGACCGGAGCCGCCCGGGAAACGCCGGTCGGTTGGTTCCCCGGCAACGACGGGACGTACCTGATCGTGGCCTCGGCGGCCGGCGCGCCCAAGAACCCCGCGTGGTACTACAACCTTGCCGCGCACCCCGACCGGGTCCAGATCGAGATCGGCGACGGTCGCACGATACCGGTGACTGCCGAGGAACTGCACGGACCCGAACGGAACGAGGCCTGGAAGAAGATCACCACCGCGGCACCCCGCTTCGCTGGATACGAGGGTAAGACCGACCGTGAGATGCCGGTCATCCGCCTGACGCCCCGCTCGGGCTGACCGGGCCGGTCGACCGCCCCGCGATTGGCCCGGGCCCGCGCAGCCGGCATCAGTACGATCGGTCCGCTGGTGTATGGAAGAGCACGCTGTTGGTGTGTAGTCCGGCATCAGCCTGGTGTACTGTTCATGTCGTGGGACGCATCACGGTTGACGTGAACGAGGAGTGGCTTGAGGCTGCTCGCGAGGTGTTGGGTACGGACACGAAGGTCGCGACGATCAACGCCGCGTTACACGCGTTCGCGCTTCGCCGGCAGGCTCGTGAGATCGTCGCCGCCCTTGACAGCGTTGTGATGGACTTCGACGGCTCGGCCGAGGTGTGGGGCTACGGCGGCGGTCGCGATCTGTCGATCTTGGAACGAGACGCGCGAACGACCAACGCAGCCTGATGCCCGGCGCGATCTACCTGGCCGACACGTCGGTGTACGTCCTACAAGGCAGGCATCTGCCGGTGCGGCGACGCTTCGAGAGTCTCCTGGCCGAGGGCCGCTTGGCGACGTGTCAGATGACTGCCTTGGAGTTTCTCAACAACGCGCCGGACCCAAACGGTTACGAGATCCTCTGGGGCGCCATCCATGGGCAGCGTTGGCTGGATGTCACCACTGGCGCCACGGACCGGGCGTTGGAGGTGCATCGCCAGTTGGCGGAGGTGAGCCAGCACCGCCATTTCCGGCTACCCGACCTGATCATCGCGGCGACGGCTGAAGTCCATGGTGCAACAGTCCTGCACTATGACGCTGACTACGACCGCATCGCGCGTGTCACTGGTCAGGCGACGGAGTGGGTCGCCGAGAAAGGCAGCTTGTAGCAAGTCCACGGTGGAGCCCGTGACGCGATTTCGGCCGCAGCGTCAGCTGGAGCCGTGCAGGGACCGTTCGGGTGGCTGACCCTGGGGATCACCTGGCTACAGACGGGACGCGTTGCTCGCCCAGGGTGGGCAAAGGAAGCACCGCAACTTGCTGCCTGGCCGCTCACGCGTCGCCCGAGGTGCGCTCGTGCGTGACATCGTCGAAGCCGCCGAGTGCTGCGGTCCGCACACGGGAGAGGCCTCCGGCCGCGGTCGTGCGTACCTCGGTGAGGCCGTCGGCCGCAGCGGACTGGACATGTCCGGCCGCCTCGATCGCGGCCGCGCGAACCTGCTCGGCGGCGGCATTGACCGTGCTCCGAGCGTCCGTCGCGACCGCCCGTGCCGCTTCCTGTAGCGGTGCCACCACCGGACCCGTGTACTCGGACAGCTGCTGCACCGCCCGCCGCTCGGCCTCGGTGTCGGGGAGCATGGCCGCGGCCAACATCCCGCTGCCGAACGCGATCAGTCCGACCCCGATGGGGCTACCCTGGGTGGCCTGCAGCACCTTACGCGGGGCCAGCTGGACGCTCTCGCTGACGTCGTGCAGGGCGCCGGCGGCGCCCTCCCCCAGATGGTGCAGGCGCTCGGCCACCCCATCGCCCGCTTGGTCCAGCCGTTGGGCGGCGTCCGAGGCAGCACCAGCCACAGTAGACACCGCCTGCTGCGAGGTGCCGATCGTGCGGTCCTTGATGGATCGGATCCGGCTGAGGACTCGGGTGGCGATGCGCCCTTGAGCGGTCTGGTGGGCGAGCCGGTCGACGTCGCGAGCGAGCTCGGCCCGGGTGGAGGCGATCTCCCGCCTCATGCGTTCGGGCTCCGTAGCCATGCGATGTCCTCCTTGAGCGATTGGATGGTCTGTCGGGGTAACGGTGACAGGGTGCGCAGACGGCGGCGGCCGACAGCCAGCAGGATCAGCCCGATGAGCAGCCACACCACGGCGACCACGCCGGCAGCGACGGCAATCGACCAGCTCGCGAGCCCCGGCACCCGATCAGCTACCACCTCGGACAGGGCCAGCACGCCCCCGGCGCTGATCAGGACCACGACCAGGTGCAGGGCGACAGCACCCATCGCCACCGCACGGGCGCCGCTGACTGCCTTCGTGGCCTCGGCCCGGATCTCAGTCCGGGCCAGGTCAACCTCTTGGCGTAGCAGTCGAGTCACGTCCGCGGCGACCTCGCGGACCATCGTGGCCGCTGACGGGACGGGGTCGGTGCCGGTCTGGATCATGAGCTTGGGTCCTCGTGCTGGTTCTGCCACACGCCCTTGCCCAACCGCCCGACCGCGAACCCCGCTGCGACCGCAGCGATGATGAAGGTTCCCGGCCGGCGGCGGGCGAAGTCCTGCAGCTCGTCCAGCACCCGATCGGGACCATGCTGGCCGAGGTAGTCGGCGAAGGAGCGGCTCTGCGCGGCCAGCATTCCGACCAGTTCCCCGGCCGGGGTGTCCGGCCGTTCAGCTGCCATGGTGGACAGCTCGCCAGCGAAGGCGCCGATCCGGTCGACGACCTGATGGTGCTGGCGGTCGACCTCCTGCCGCACCCGCTGCCGAATACCTGTCCCGACTTGCTTCGCCTGGTCGGTCGCGGCATGGGCGACCTCGCGTGCTTCCTCCTTGGCTGTGCGGGCCACGTCCGTACCCGCTTCGTGCGCGGTTCGCGTCACGTCGATGCCAGCGTTGCGAACCGCGTTGCCCACGTCTCCTGCTGAGTGACCTACTTCCAGTGCCCGATCTTGAATGTCAGACATGAAATGCTCCTACCTCGCGAGCGTTCGTCGGAACGGGTCAGTCGCGGCAACCTGCGCACGTCTTACCCACCGGAGCGGATCTCATGCGTTCGAGCGTCTGCTCGGCGATGGCAGTGTGGGCTTGGGCTCGGGCCCGTGGATCGGAGGGGCAGGGCGCCAGGCGGGTGGCTGTGCCGTAGGCCGGGATCGAGATTCCGGTGGTGGAGACGACGCACGGCCGAGGTCCCGCGAGAAGTTTCTTCTGGCATAGTGTCCGATCCGGGGCGATGCTCGACCGCCTCCGCCGGCCCCCCTTCCCAGTGGGCCTTCCGACGGTTCGCCAAGATTGGCGGGATCCCCTGTAATCGCAGCGCCCCGCTCGACATAAGCAAGGGTGACAGCTATCACCTCGAGTGAGGAGCGTTGATGCGACCACGCGAACCCGACGACGAGGAATGGTTCACCCGAATCTACGCCGCGCACCATGGCGACATCGTCAACTACGGCCGCCGTCGCCTGGCCGATCTGGACGCGGCCGTCGAACTGGCCCAAGAGGTGTTCGTGGTCGCCTGGCGCCGACGGGCCGAAGTTCCGGACTACCACCTGCCGTGGCTGTACGGGGTGGCCCGGCGTCTGTTGGCCAATCGATGGCGGGCCGACCGGGGCAGTCCGGCGCCGCTGCTGCTAGCTGATCTGGAACGGGTCGCCGGCGCCACACCGGCCCGGCCCGACGACGGGCGGCTGGTTGACGTCCGGGCCGCGCTGGCCGGTCTCGCCGACGACGACCAGGAGATCCTGCGCCTGATCGGTTGGGAGGAGCTGACCGTCCGGGAGGCGGCGCAGGTGCTCGGTTGCACTCGCGGCAGCGCCGCGGTCCGGCTGCACCGGGCCCGCCGCCGTCTCATCGCCGCGATGGCTGGTGCCGGGCTCGCCGCACGGCCGGTGCCGGCCACACCGGCTGTCCCACCGCCGGCAGCGGCCGCGTCTGCCACACCGTCCGCGCCGTCCCTGCCGGCGCCGCCTGCGCCGACCACCCCGGCGTCCTTCGCGACGCCGCTATGTTCGTGAAGGGAGTCGCCATGCTGTCAGAAAACCGGGTCCGTATCCTCATTGGCTCCGCCGACCCAGTCCGGATGGCCGCGGCGCCACCGCCCACCCGCTCCGCGGCAGACCTGATCGCGCACGCCGATGCCCTTTCCCAGGCCCGCGCCCATGCTCTCGCCCATCTCCCGGCCAAAGAAGGGATCCGGGCGCGCCGGCCGCGCCGGCAAGCCCGGCCAGGGCGGCGACTGGTCCTGGCCGGGGCGGCCCTGGCCGTCACCGCCGTAGTCGCCGCCGTCACCGCGCAGCAGATCGGGACGCATCGGCGACCGTCCGCTGTAGACAGTACGTGGGGTGACGGCGTCGTGGTGGTGCCAATCGCCTATCAGAACGCGGATCCACCACCGCCCGCCGCCGGACAACTCCGGGCCCTGGCCGCCCGGCTGACCGATGCGCCGTACGACGCTCAGACCGGCCCCTTCCGCTATCACCAGATCAGGGATTGGGGCGACCCGCTCATGGCGTCCCCTGAGGGCTTCGCCATGAGTTTCGTGGTTGACCGGGAGACCTGGGAGTTCACCGACAACTCCAGCTGGAGCCGGCTGACCCAGTTGGCGCCGCAGTTCCCCGACCACGCCTCCCAGGATTACTGGATCCACCATGGCGGACCCTGGTCGGCCAAACCGCCCGTCGACACCACTTTCCCGCCCATAGGGGAGGCTGCACTGCCGACCGACCGGGCCGGGTTGGTCACGTTCATGAACGTGCGGTACGGAGTGGGGGCTGCATTGAAGCAGGTCGACACGATCTATCGGCGGTACGTGCCGACGAAGGCGACCCGGGCCATGGTGCTCGACATCCTGGCCGACCTGCCCGGCCTGAGCTGGCGCGGCGGGGTGACTGATCGGAGCGGCCGGGCCGGCCTGGCCGTCACCTATGACGATGTCGCCCACGACGAGCAGTGGCTGCTGGTCTTCGACCCGCACACCGGCGTCCTGCTGGCCAAGGAACTCGTCCTGCTCACGTCTGACCGGGTCAACGTGTATTCCCTGTTCCTGGCCACCGGCCAGACCACCCAGCCTGGCTTCCCGGCGCCAGAGGCAGCGGCCGTGCCGAGTCCAACGCCAGCGTCCGACCCGACACCGGGGCCTGATCCGACGACATGATTATCCACAAGGGACACTGGAAAGGTGTTGTCCATAAGGGATCTTAGATTGACGGGACTGCCGCGGGGTACGGGTCGACGGAGCCGTGCCCCGCTGCGGTTCAGGAGTACCCCCGCGTCGTCGATTCCCGGGGGCGGCGGGAGAGCACAACCGCAAGGGGTCGGTCGCGTCGATGTGACGGACGATGATTCCCCGCGGTGCGCCACGGATCTAGCGACGGACTGGCTACGGAGGTCGTGGTTGGACTGTGGTGGGCCGGGCGACCTGCGTACCTTGACGGTTACTTAACTGCATTGGTACGCTCATCCCCCATGGAAGCCGTGCTACGAGCTCTGGCTGACGAGAGCCGGCGGACGGTGTTGGAGACCTTGAAGGGTGGCCCGGCCACCGCGGGTGACCTGGCGGCCCGACTGCCGATTGCCCGCCCAGGGGTGTCGCGACATCTGCGGGTACTGAGAGAGGCAGGGCTGGTTGAGGTCCGGCAGCGAGCTCAGCAGCGGATCTACAGTCTTCGCCCTGAGCCCTTGGCCGAGGTCGATGAATGGCTTAGCCGGTATCGCGCCCTGTGGGAGCACCGACTTGATGCCCTGCACACCGAGGTGGCCAGGGGCAAACGCGAACGAAGGAGTGGCAAATGAGCAGCAATGCCGGTGCGGGCAACCGCATCCTGGGCAGCCTCCGCGTGGCGGCTGGCAAGGGCGTCGTGCGGATGGAGGACCGGTTCGATACCGACATCGACGACCTATGGTCGGCGCTGACCGATCCTGGCCGTCTGGTCCGTTGGCTCGGCGAGGTGGGGGGCGACCTCCGACTTGGCGGTGAGTACCGCTTCCGCTTCTTCGCCAGCGGAGCGGAAGGCACCGGGCGGGTGGAAGTGTGTGAGCCCCCACAGCGGTTGTTGCTGCGGCATGGCCTCGACCACTCGGACGTGAAGGTCATCGAAGCCACCCTGGCGGCCGACGGCGATCAGACGGTCCTGGTCGTCGAGGAACGAGGCATGCCCGTGGACCTGCTTGCCGCCTATGGTGCGGGGGTGCAGATCCATGTCGAGGATCTTGGGGCTTACCTGGCTGGGCGCGAATGTTGCGACGCCAATGCACGGTGGGACGAGCTCCAGCCCGCTTACGAAGAGCTGGCCCTTAGCGTCGGCTAGGCAAGCGGCGTTCACTTCACGTGATCGGCGAGGGCGTGGGCGTTTGCGACCTCGGTTGTGGAAACGGAGGAGTGGAGCATGAGATGAGTAGACGTACAGTGCCGAGCTACCGCATCCTGGGCAGCTTGCGATCAGTAGACGGCAAGGGCCTCGTACGTATGGAGGATCGGTTCAAACACCGATATCGACGATCTGTGGTCGGCGCTGACTGATCCGCGGCGCCTGGCTCGCTGGCTAGGCGGGAGTTGTCCGCGACCGTGGCTGCGGCACCTGAGGGCACGCTGGCCTGAGCCGTCGACTCCGTCGGTGGTACCTGCTATCGCCCAGCACCGCGGGAGTAAAGCGCGGCGAGGTCCTTCGCGATCTCTTCGACCGTTTCCAGGTCGTGAGTGACGACCCGCAGGACGAAGGCTTCGGCCTGGTCCACGTCGACCACGACGGGTGGCACGTTGTTGAGGTCGAGGAGGACGCGCATGGCCACCCAGGCGAGACGCTTGTTGCCGTCGAGTAGCGCATGATTCAGAGCGATGGATTGGAGTAAGGCGCTGGCCTTGGTCCAGATGTCCTCGTACGCTTCGACGCCGAACGCAACGGTGGCCGGGCGCGCCGCAGCCGAGAACAGCAGGCCCACGTCTCGGACGTGCGGCGGCGCGCCCAGAATCAGCTCGGCGAGGTCCAGGAGCGACGGAAGGTCGAGATAGACGGTCACTGGGCGAGCCGGTCGAGCAGCTCCTGATCCTGCTCGATGATCTTGCGGCCGCTTTCGCGGACTCGGGAGCGAAGCTTGTGCCGTTCGACGTACTCCTGAGCGGCGAGCACCAAGGTCTGCTGAACGGAGCGATGCTCGGCCGCGGCGACCTCTCTGAGCGCCGCTGCCAGGTCGTCCGGAAGCTCAATCGTGCGCGTCATACGAAAACCGTACTACTTCCGTATGGGTCGTGCCAGCATGGACTGCTGCTGGGGTGGACATGCTGGCGGTCAGGCGATGTGTGCGGGTATGGCATGCTGTGGCAACTGGCGCGCCCAGGTGGTTCCTGAAAGGCTGGAGATGACCGTCCCTGTACTGCACATCACCGGTGCCCGGCCGAACTTTCCGAAGGCGGCGCCCGTTATCCGGGCGCTGACCGAGCGCGGCGTGCCGCAGCGACTCGTCCACACCGGCCAGCACTACGACGACCGCCTGTCGGACATCTTCTTCCGCCAGTTGGGGATCCCACGGCCGGACATCGACCTCGGGGTCGGGTCGGGCACGCACGCGCGACAGACAGCCGCGATCATGATCGGCCTCGAGGAGCTTGCGACCGACGCGCTGCCGTCGATGATCATCGTGTACGGCGATGTGAACTCGACCCTGGCCGCCGCGCTTGTCGCCGCCAAGATGCAGATCCCGCTGGCCCATGTCGAGGCGGGCTTGCGCAGCTTCGACATGACGATGCCGGAAGAGGTCAACCGCATGGTCACCGACCGGCTCGCCGACCTGTTGTTCACCACGAGCGCCGATGCCGTGGCCCACCTCGGCAACGAGGGCGTCGCTCCCGCGCGGATCCACCTGGTCGGCAATCCCATGATCGACACACTGCTCGCGAATCTCGACCGGTTCGACGCCGCCAAGGCCCAGGCCGAGCACGGTATCGAGGGCCGGTTCGTGGTGGCGACGCTGCACCGGCCCGGCAATGTCGACGATCCCGCCGACGCTCGGGCGCTCGTGACCGCGATGCACGCCGTGGCCGACCAGGTGAGGGTGGTGATCCCGCTGCACCCGCGGGGGCGGGCCGTCCTCATCGCGGCCGGGCTGTTCGAACACCCGAACGTGGCCGTGCTCGAGCCGCTGGGATACGTCGAGTTCCTTGGGCTGGTGCGGGGAGCCGACGCTGTGATCACCGACTCCGGCGGCGTACAGGAGGAGACGACAATCCTCGGCGTCCCGTGCCTGACGCTGCGCCCCAACACGGAACGTCCGGTAACCATCACCCACGGCACGAACCGGCTCGCCACTCGGGACAGCCTGCCCGGCATGGTGGCGGCGTGCCTGCGGGCGGGCCGGCCCGAGACATGGCCCGTCCCCCCGCTCTGGGACGGACACGCCGGCGCACGCATCGCTAGCGTGGTGGCCGACTTCGTCGAGTGCCGAGCCGACGGCGCACGGGTCGGCCGATGATGAGAGCGAGCCTCGGGCGCCCTACAATCCCGGCGTGACTTCACTGTGGCGGCTCATCGCCGAGCGGGTGCCGGACGATCACTCACGTCAGGTCACCTCCCGGTACTACCTCCGCCAGGCGCTGACCGGGCCCGATGCGGCGGACCTGGTCGTCGACCTGGGCTGCGGGGCGGGCGCTACCGCCAGCCTCTCGCGGGCAATCCGTCCGGGCATCGATTGGATCGGCGTGGAGATCCATGAATCGGACGCGGTCAAGTCGATCGTCGGCGAGAAGGTCATGCTCTACGACGGCGTCAACCTTCCGTTCGACGACGACTCCATTCCCCTCATCTACTCCAACCAGGTCCTGGAGCACGTGCGGCACCCGGAGGCGCTCCTGCGCGACATCCGGCGCGTGCTCACGCCCGGTGGACTGTTCGTCGGCAGCACCTCGCAGCTGGAGCCTTACCACGCCTGGAGCTTGTGGAACTACACGATCTACGGTTTCCAGACGATCGTCGAGGATGCCGGCCTGACGCTTGAGGAGGTCCGCCCGGGCATCGACGGCATCGCCCTCGTGCAGCGGCACTGGTTCGGTCGTAAGAAGGAGCACAGCCACTGGTTCGAGCGCTCGCCGTTGAACGTCGAGATCGATCAATGGGGTGCCGCCACGGCGCGCCACCCGGCGCTGATCAATCTGCGGAAGCTCGAGTTCGCCGGGCAATTCTCGTTCCGTGTGCGCAAGCCGGGCGGCGTGGTCACCGGACCCGGCGCCCTCCCCGCGAGCCCGCCGGAGGCGAACGGCGCGCCGCCGCGGGTGGTCCCGATGCGGCCCATCGGCTCCTCGCCGCCGGAACTGGCGGCCCTGCTGCGGCACCTGGCCGGCCGGGCGAAACGCAAAATCGTCCGGCGGCGTAGACCGCACGCGGGTCGCGACGCGCCCACCGCGCCGTGACGCGCCGCCTCACAACCGGTAGGCGCCGGGGTGGGACGTCGCGCCACGAGTGTCGAAGAAGCGTTTCGCGAGGCCGGCGAGCTGGTTGACGTCGTACGCGGCGTGATTCTGTACGAGGATCACGAGGTCGGCCTCGGCGACGGCGGCCTCGAGATCGTCGGCGCGCAGCACGTCCACGCCCACCCCCGTCCATTCCCTGACGTAAGGGTCGTGGTACATCACCTTCGCACCGAGGCCCCCGAGCACCCGGGCCAGCGGGTCGGCCGGCGACTCGCGCTGGTCAGCGATGTTCGCCTTGTACGTCACGCCGAGCATCAGGACCCGCGAGCCGTTCATCGGCAGTCCACCCTCATTGAGAATGTTCTGGGCGCGATGTGCCACGTACGCGGGCATCGTGGCGTTGATCTCTTCGGCCAGCTCGACGAACCGGAACGGGTAGCCGAGCTTGGTCCGGACGTTGTGGCTGAGGTAGTTCGGATCGATGGGAATGCAGTGCCCGCCGACGCCCGGCCCCGGATAGAAGGCCTGGAAGCCGAACGGCTTGCTGGAGGCGGCCCGGATGACGTCCCACAGGTCGATGCCCAGCTGATGGCAGAACCGGGCCATCTCGTTCACCAGGGCGATGTTGATGTGCCGGTACGTGTTCTCGAGGAGCTTCGCGGTCTCGGCCTCGCGGGTGCCCTTCGTGGTCACGACCGTATCGATGAACCGGCCGTAGAATTCGGTGGCCCGGGCGGTGCATTGTGACGTGTGCCCGCCCACCACCTTGGGCGTGTTGCGCGGACCGAACTCGTTGTTGCCGGGATCAATCCGCTCCGGTGAGAACGCCAGGTGGAAGTCCGTACCCGCGACCAGGCCGGACCGCTCCAACATCGGACGGACGACCTCGTCCGTCGTCCCGGGATAGGTCGTCGACTCCAGGACCACGAGCATTCCCGGGCGGAGCTGGCGGCCCACCGTAGCCACCGCGAGGCGGACCGCGCCGAGATCGGGACCACCGTCCTCGGAGAGCGGCGTCGGCACACAGATCACGGCAGTCCGGGCATTGGCGATCTCGCTCTCATCCGCCGTGGCCCGGAAGCCCGCGTGGAGCATATCTGCGATGTCCACGTCGGACAGATCGTCGATGTGGGAGTGGCCGGCGTTGAGGGCATCCACGAGCGCCGGCTTGACATCGAAGCCGACGACGGAGAGCCCCGCTTGGCTCGCCGCCCGGGCGAGCGGCAGACCAACATAGCCCAGACCCAGAATTGCCACGTCAACAGTCACCACAGCTCCCTCAGCCTCTGGCCACGCCGGCCACGTCCGCCCTGCCGGTCGCCGCCGGGGGACCCCCGGACAACGTGATGGGCGATTGCTCGATGTCCTGGGTCAGGATGCCGGCCCACTGGGCACCGACGACCGGAAGCGCGAACGCGGCGCGTACCTCGTCCTGAGCCTCTCGGCCGAGCTTGTGCCACTCGCCGGAGGTCGTGGCTTGCCAGATCCACTCGGTCATATCCTCAACCGATTCATGGAGCCAGCGCAGACCGTAGATCGTCTCCGATCCAGGCCAGTGGAGAATCGCGGGGACGGCGCCGGTGGCCATTCCCTCGGCCGGTGCCATATGGAAGCTCTCATCGTCGCTCGTCGACAACACGAAGCCAACCCGGCGCAGGAAGTTACCGACGTCCGGACCGAACCGGTCGAAGGCGACCGCCCCCCGCAGTGCCGGGTCGTGGTGGATCCGGTGCAGGGCCTCGGCGGTCAGCTGACGCTCGACCGGTTCGGCCCAGATCCACGGGTAATCCCACGGCATCTTCGTCTTGATCGCGAGCTGGAAGCGGCGGTCCCGCATCCGCAGACCGCCCAGCACGTCGAGCGCGAGATCCAACCGCTTCCGCGCCATGGGCGCCGCACCCATGAACCCGAGCACGTATTCCGAGTCGGTGAGCTTCGGCCGATCGAGCTGTCGCAGGTCCACGTAATTCGGGATCACGACGACCTTCGCGTCCGGCCAGCCCGTGCGAGCCGTCGTGAGGGCCGCGTAGTGCGGGCTCACGCAGACGACCTGGTCGACGGCGTCGATGAGCATGTCGTCGGGATAGGGACGGTAGAGCTCGAACCGGTGGAGTCGGACGATCAACCGCTGTCCGGGTCGCTTATGGGTGCTGTACCAGCTCGCGTTCGGGCCGAGCCATTCGCAGACGACGACATCGGCCCACCGGTTCAGTCGCTTGCTCTGTTGCTTGTCATGCTGGCCGAGGCTGCGCCACAGATCGACCTTCAACTCGACCCCCGGGAGGGCCGAGAGGTAGTCCTGCAGCCGGGTGAAGAACTTGAGGTCGTGGCTCGCGACGAGCACGCGGAGCGGCCGGCGCCGACCCGCCAGCTCGGGCACGACCGGAAACGCCTCGGAGAGGACGGCGCGGGTCCGATCGACGGCCCGGGCGAGCGAGTGCGGCTCCGCCGTGGTCGCGCAGCGCTGAGCGGCGGTCTGCCGGAGACTCTCGTTCCGAAGCAGGGCGTCGAGCACGTCGACGACGTTGGTCTTGTCTACGAACAGCGGGTAGTCCGGGCCCAACAGCACCTCGTGCATCGGCGTGCGGTTCAACACAACCGGCAGGCCCAGTTGTCCGTACTCGATCAACTTCGTCGACAGTTCGAGGCTTTCATCAAGACTCTCGTGCCGCCACGACAGCCCCACGTCGCAGCCCGCCGCGATACGCCATGCGTTCAAGCGGCTGACACCGCCATGCCACACGACACCCGGCGTCTCCGTCAGGGCCTTGTGCATGAGGAGCTCGTAATCAGGGCGAGACGGCGGTCGATGGATCTTGTCGCCGATCATGTGGACTTCGACGTTATGACCCCGCTTCGCGAGGCGGGCCGGAAGCTCGGTCATCTCGAGTGTCATCCAGTGCGGCGCGTACTTGCCCATGTACACGAGCCGGAATGGTTCATCCGGTACCCGCACGGGTGCCGGGAGGTCGAACTCCCGTTCGGGTACGACCGGAGGGAACCAAATGGTGCGCCCGCAGGTCTCTGGTACGTACGTCTCGAGGAACGAACGGAGTTCCTCGGTCTGGCACAGCAGGAACCGGGAGGCCTCCGCGACCCGCCGCAGGTCCTCGATGTCGTCCGGAGTCATGCTGTCGAATGTCTGTGGTATATCGGTGAGGTAGGTCCAGAGCCGGTTGGCGAAGCCGCCGTCGGCGACGAGCTCTCGGACGACCTCAAGGCCACGCACGACGATGAGGTCGTACCGCTTCTCCTTGTCGAGCCGACGGATGACGTCGATGGCCTGGTGGAGCGACATCGTCGGCCGTCTGGCCGCCACCAGGCGCTCCTCGTGCGGGCGACGGATGGTGACGCGCTCGTTCCTCAGGAGCGGCTCGAGCAGACGCTCGGTCTCGACGGGTGCCTTCAAGGCCAGCGTGACATCGCACCCGGCGGCCGCGAACACCTGGACGACACTCTGCACCCAGACGGCCGAGCCGTCGATGAGATTCATGTTCGCGTGGCCGTACACCAGCGCGCGAAGATTCTTCGACTTCATCGGTCAGTCCCCGCATCATGAACGGCGAAAAGTCGTAGCCCTTGGTCGAGGGCACCGAGGTCGGTGCGCGAATCGAGTTGTGACAGGACTTCACGCCGGATCAGCGAGCCTTCGACGGGCAGCGAGTCGACGTACCGTCCGTAGCCGGCCTCGGCGGGCGACGTGGCCATGGGCCCGACACCGTCAGGCCGGACGCACTCCGCCGCGGCCATCAGGTCGTGCAACAGGCCCCGAGGCGCCGCAGTGTCCCCGTCGCGCCACAGCATCACCCAGGCCGTATCGGTGGCGGCGGAGAGCATCGACCACGACCGGAGTGATTCGACGACGGCGACGTCGATGCCCAGCATGCGAACCTCGTCCAACGCTCTATCGGGCACCCGTTCGGCCGCAACGAGGACCCGGGCGGGCAGACTGGTCTGGTTCAGCAGGTTATCGACCGCCACGGCGATGTCCTGCTCGTCCGCGCCCTCGACCACGACCGTGACCCGGCGGGACACCATCGGGTCCGGTCGCAGACCGAGCGTGGCGGCGAGCCAGCGGAGCCGGACCGGCGTCGATTCCGCGTCGAAGATGCGGCGCAGGTTCAGCCTGCGCTCGAGCCCGGACATCTCGGGCATCGCCAGGAGCGCCTGGGCGGCTGGGCCGACGCTGGCCGGGTCACTCACCGTCACCACGGCCGATGGAAAGGTGCCCAACAGCGCGTCATTCGGCCCGGACAGGACACGCGCGCCTGAGGCGATCGACGCGAGAGTGAGGTCGCTGATCCCGGTCAGCCGGCCGCCAACCGGCGACGCCCAGGCCACCGCATGCGTGCGGATGGCGTCGACCAGTCCGGGCGACCAGAGGGGGCACACCGCGGCGAGACCCGTGCGTTCGAGCGCGTGCCGGAGGCGTACGTCCGCGGGGGCGTCGACCGCCCGGTGCGGCGGAGTCACCAGTACCTTGTCGGTCGAGGTCTTGGCCGTCGGGTGGAACGAGGCCAGCGAAACCCCAGGAGACCACGACGGCTCGGTACCGCCGCCACCCAGGACCAGATCGGCTCGGCGGACCACCGGCCCGAGCGCGGGGGTCAGGGATGGCGGGGTGTCCTGCCAGACCACGACCGGAACCCCGAGCGTGCCCGCGAGGACGACCGTGTCGAACAGCAAGCGACCGTGGGACACGGCACCACCGGGCGCGCCGGCGTGGCCCCAGGCCCCGGGGGCCAGCAGTGCGCTGGCCTCAATCAGCACGACGTCGGGCAGTGCCCTCTCCAACCCGGGCAGCGCCTCCTGCGGCAAGGGCCGCCGGAGCACACTGTGGGGGGACAGCATTTCCGCGGTCGTGTCGGTCACGATGCCGAAGATCTCCGGGTGCACGGTTCGGTCCGCGGGCTCACTCGACCAGCCGATGAGTCGACTGTCCTCGGTAGCCTCAACGACGTCCGTCGCCGACGCCGGTGACACCGCGCCCTTGGCCCGAGCACGCATTCGGCCGCGCGCGATCCCCAGTAGCCGGCGGGGCAGACGGGGAACGGCCGACGGGCTCTTCACGGCATCGACCACGGCCGCACCGACCTGGTACCCGGCCGATGACAAGATCACCGACACCTTCTGCTCGAGGTGGTCGATCGTATGGTCCCGCTCCATGAGCTGGGCCTTCAGCCGTGCGGTGCCGTCCTCGCCGGGTCGGTGGATCGCGGGTCGGTCGACGGCACCGCGAGCCGCCGCCGGCGCTTGGCCGAGGGCTCCGCGGACGAGGACCGCCGATGCGCCGAACCCGCCGCTCTCGCCGACGCGCGTTTCGACGCCGCAGCCGAACACCACCGCGGTCGGCCACGCCGGATAGGCCAACTCGGCCACCTCCAGCAACTGGCACCCGGCGGATGTCGTGACGCGCTGTACCCGGTCGAGCGGAAGATCGGTCGCGGCGTCCCGGGTCATGATCACGGCGCACGTTCCCGCCACGAGATGGCTCACGACCGCTCGCAGGTGGGGCAGAAAACCATCCTCTCCACTTCGGATCGGAACCGCGTCGAGCACGACATCACCGGGCTGAATCGTGGCCGCGAGCTCATCCGGACGCGCCGACATCACTTCGATGCTGTCCGGCAGGCGCAAGAATGCGGCGATCCATCCGGTGTCGCTGATGTCGATCACGCGTTTGGTGACTGATAGGCTCGGCTCAACTACGTCGCGTAGCCTTGTCAAACGTCGCTCCTCACGCGGGCTGTCAGCGGACGGGACCCGGCCCGACCCTCGGACGGCAACTGGGATAGTACAGCGCCATTATCCCCGGTTCCGTTCGAGCCGATCGCGAACGGCACACTCGATCAGCGTTACGACATCGAGTGGCAACATTCTCGCCCGCGCGGCCACGTCGTTGACGGGCTCGACGGTGCTGGTGGACCCGTTACGCCTGCTTCGCTGCCGCGCCGGTCGGACGCCGCCTCGACCGGCGGACCCGCCACATCCGGGCAAGATCCCGCGGCAGCACTATCACGGCCCGGACGGGGTGCCGCATGTTCTCCACGACGACGTTGCCGATCTGGAAGGTGGCCGACGTCCGGATCGCCGTCAGTTGCCGCTCCAGCTGGCGTATCCGCGTGTCCTGCTCCGCGACTCGCGCGGTCAGCTCGGTGAGCCGGCTGCGCATCGGTCGGGCCACCAGATCGCCTAGGACGTACTCGTTCGCGACCCGCAGCACGGTGCGCAGCTCATCGACGGCGTCCGGGCCGGGCCCGGTGGCCGCGCCCGGCTGGGTCGGTATGTCGGTCAGGTAGGCCCGCAGCGGCGCCAGCTTGTCCACACACTCGACGACCAACGCGCCATGCACTCCGCCGAAGGCCGCGAGCCTGTCCAACGGGAGCGCCTCCACCACCTGACAGCCGCCGTCCACCAGCGGACCGAGCAGACGGTGGTACGGTAGCTCGGCGATCGGCCAGCCGAGGAGTAGTAGGGAGCGGACGCCTGGCTGAAGCCGGCGCAGCACGGGCGCCAGCGCGTCCGGGTCGAGATGGGCCGTCCGGCTGGGACCGAGCAGGCTGACCAGAAGGGTGCCGGGGCCAAGTTCGAGGTTGCCCGCGTCGTCGACGCCGCGCTTGCGGTGTCGCACCGTGGCGCCCTCGGGCACCGGCAGATGGGGCCATAGGTCCACGCCGTCGAGGCCGACCTCGATGACCTCGCTCGCGCCACCGAGGTAGACGGGCAGCAGTTCCTGAATGCGCATAGGGGTGACTCGACCTCTTAACCGATCCGCGTGAAGACATAAAAGCCGATGAGGTTGTGCCGGAAATCGTACGGATGCCACCCAGTGAACCGCAGTCCGCACTCCTTCATCAGCGGCAGGTACTCGTCGCGCCCGCGCACGACCATGTAATTGCCGAGCACCCGGTCGCCGGGCTCGCCCCAGTCGGACACGATGAGCTGGCCGCGCATACGCACGAGCGAGGCCAGGTTGCGCACGGACCGCTCCCAGTCGTCGTGCTCGAGAATGTGGAAGACCACGTCGATGGCGGCGACCGCGTCGTAGAGCCAGGGAGAACGCCATTCGGCCAGAGTGGACCGGAAGTACCGCGGGCCGCCGCCCAGGGCCCGGCATTCTGCCAGCGCGCTCTCGCTAGTGTCGATGCCGTCCACCTGATGGCCGAACCGAGCCAGCTCCCGGCTGAACCAACCCTTACCGCAGCCGGCGTCGAGGATGAACATCGGTGCGACCCGGCTCGAGTGGTGGCCGAGCATCTCCAGCAACAGCGAGAGCCGGCGCGTGTAGAACATCTGGTTGGTGGTCTCGTCATAGGAAATGTGGCCACCGGACTGCAGATTGCCGGCCCGCTGGTGGCGCGTATCCCAATAGGCGATGGCCTCTTCCTGGGAGAGCAGCTCCACCTTGATCACCACCCCATGGTCCACGGTGACGTGCAGTAAAGCACGCCCGAACGGCCAACCGCCACTGGTCGCTCGGTTGCCGCGGCCCGCTCATTGGTGAGTTTCGCCAGGCGGGGCCGTCGGGACGCAACCGTAGCGTCGCTGCGCTCTGGTGTCCGTGTGGCCAGGGAGAAGCGGGATGCGTCGCGGCGAGACGGTGCGGCATCTCGTGGGGCCGACGTTGACGGGCACAACGGGCGGATCACCGTAAGATGGCACATCACAGATCATGCCTACCGGGCAGCCCGAACCATCGAGAAGCGGGGCGAGATCGGCCATTACTGGCACGCCCAAGACCCGCGCCGACATTCCGGACCCGAGCCCTCCGGGCCGCTCAGAGCAGCGACCAACCTACGACCTGCGCACCTTCCACCATGAGGTGATTTGTCGGCGGGACTCTCCCACTGGACACATTGGACGCACGCCTCAACCGGGTCCTCCCGACAGCACGGTAGGACCGCCTATGCCGCGGCCCACCACGGCGATCCTCACGAGGATCGCCCGTACCAGCTCAAGACACGCAACGCCCGCAACGTGTTCCACCGGCTCGGCCGGCCGTCGCCGTCGTCCAGGGCGAAGTAGACCTCGCCGGGGTGGGTGTTCTCCAGCAGCCAGGTGCCGTCGGGCTGTTGTTTCGATCGGAGCACCTGCACGGCTTCGTTCACGCGCTTGTCCGGCGGATCGCCGGCCGCCCGGAAGTACTCCAGGGCGCGCAGCACGTCGTAGTGCCATCGGGTCGGGAACGAGAACCGCAGCCAATCCGGATTGGCCACCTCGCCGGTGCTCTTACGCCGAAACAGGTTTCGTTCGAGGAGGTACTCCTCGCCTCGGCGCCGGGCCGTGATGGAATCGGCCGAGCCGCCGCTTGCGCGCTCGTACGCCAACAATCCTTCCAGGACATTGATGGTCGAGTGGTAGGACGAGCGAACCGAGCCGTAGTCGGTCCAGCAGTTCCACCCACCATCCTGGAGCTGCTCGCCGAGGAGCCGTTCAACGATTCCGTCGATGTCTTGACCAAAGTAGACACCGAGCGCGACGGTCCTTGCGTTGATGCACGGATCCTCCTCGCCGCCGAAGAACGGCAGATCGTCGCACTCCCAGCGGCACTGGTCCGCGACCTTCGCAATCGCTCGTCGCGCCTGCTCACTGCCCGGGTCGACGCCAAGTTCGAGCAGCAGCTGCAGCGTCGGCAGCGTGGCGGTCCACGGTTCCCCCAAGTTTTTGTCGGGATGGTTACTGGGCGCGACCCATCCGACCGGGAAGCATGCGCCACCCGCCCATTGGCCGTCTTCACCTTGCAAGGCAAGCAGCCGCGCGCCCCACCCCTCGGTGGCCACCCTTGCCCGTTCCGCCGCCACCGCGTCGGCCGACGCGTCGGTGAGGTCCCGCAGCGCCTGCCACCGGATGGCGGGATCGGAGTCCAACATCCAATCGAGTAGGGCCATGGGTGCTCCTCGGTCGAGTCGCGGCGGCGAGGACCCGTCTCGGTGAGACGGGGCTGTTGTGAGGGTAGAGGGTCTCGAAGACGGCAGGTGGTAGGTCGGCCGCGGCGCTGTGGTCGGCGGTGGTTGTACCAGTCCAGGTATTCGAGGGTGGCGATCTCGACGTTCCGGCCAGTACCGCCACCTCGGCCGCTGGTCTGACCTGGTGTTTCGTGTGGAGCGGGTGACGGGAATCGAACCCGACTGTCAGCTTGGGAACTCGCTATGGATCATGCTCTGTACTGCCGTGACCTGCACTAACGTTCGATCTCCCGGACCCCGATGATCGGCACGTCCTGGCGGCCGCAATCAGTGCCAGCGCACAGGTGATCGTTACGGCGAACCTGCGGGACTTCCCGCCGGACGGTCTGCGGCCCTGGGGGATCGAAGCCAAGTCTCCCGATGAATTCGTTCGCGATCAGATCAGCCTCGACCGCGCGGTCGTCTACGCCGCCATACAGCAGATCGCGGATTCGTGGCTGAACCCCGCCCGGCAGCGTCGATGACGTTCTAGATCGCTTGGAACGGGCCGGCCTTGCCGTCGGCGGTGCGGAACTTCGGGCCGGCCGCTAAGCCGAACCGGCGGAGCGGGTGACGGGAATCGAACCCGCACTGTCAGCTTGGGGAACAGCCCTGGTCCCGGGCCTGGCCTCGGGTCCGCAGGTGGGACAGGGTTCGGGACGGCCTGGCGACGCCGGGGCTGTCCTGGACTAATGGCCCGTCAATGGCCCGGCAGAGATCAGTTCCCGCGGCGTGGGCTGCGGCGGTGTCGTCGCATCGCGTCAACTCGTGCGGTGAACTCGCTGGCGCGCAGTATCGGTATGCCGCGCCACGGGGACATGCTGGTCAGGTCGGTGTCTTCGGAGACGATCAACAGCGCGCCGACCTCGGCCGCGAGGTCCAGGATCAGGTTGTCCTCGTGGTCGCGACAGTCGTGCACGGCGCGGGGCGGGGTCAGCACGCCGCCGCCGGATGCCTCGGCGATCTCGGTGAGGATCTCGCGGTACTCGTGCGCCTCCTCCTTGGGGGTACCGACCACGCTCATCAGCACGCGCACGGTGTTGTCCAAGATGTGCGGTGAGAGCCACAGGGCAAACTCGGCGGCGTCGTTGGCGATCCCGAGGCAGTCGGCAAACGGATTGCCCGAGGTCGGTGGCGGCGACGGCCAGGCGAGGTAGGGGCTGTTGCCTAACGCGATCGCTTGAACGAGCACGTTGACGTCGAATACGACTGGGGTTGCGACAGGGCCGGGGAGGCTCACTCAGCCGACGCCTTGTACGCGTGTTGGATCAGGGCAGGCAACTCATCGGCGGAGATGCCTCGTTCTGCCAGTCGGCGATGGTTGGCCGCCTGCATCTCGCGGAGTCGATCAGCTCGGCGCAGGGACTCCATGACCTTCAATGTTGCACGTAGGTAGGCCGACCGGTTTCCACCGCCGAAGTGCTCCACGAGCCGGTCAAGTCGCCCCCGGTCCTCATCGGAGATCGCGAAGCCGATCGTCTGCGATGCCATCCATGTCACCTCCCTGCGCAACACTACATCGACTTGCCTATGACGTGCAACGGATTGCACACGCTGGGCAAGCGTCAACGGAGACGCCACATTTCTTGGTGAGCGAGGAGGGGCTGCGCTGGGTCTCAGGCGTGGGAGCGGGTGACGGGAATCGAACCCGCACTGTCAGCTTGGGAACTCGCTATGGATCATGGTTTGTGCTTCGCCGACCTCGTACGACTTTGGCAGGGCTGCCGGGCGGGGTGCCCGCCCGACACCGTGGGTGTCCGTGAGTTGGCGGGGTAACGGGCACGCGAGGGGCACGAAGGACACGCTCGCCGTGGTGGCCGTCCTTGCGCATTCCGCAAGGTATCATGCGTGCTGTGCAAGTACGCTCACAGTTTTTGCCGCTGCTGCGGACGCCGCTGCTCGGAGAACTGCTGGCGTGGCTCTACCTCCATCCCGACGAACAGTGGTCGGTCACTGATCTCGCCAAACGGTTCGACATGTCACAGTCCGCGGTGAGTCGTGAGGCGGATCGGTTGGTTGAGAGCCGTCTGGTGGCTGAGCGGCGGCGGGGCAATCTGAGGCTACTCCAGGCCAATCTGGATGGTCCTCTTGCTCGACCGCTGACCGATTTGTTGGCATTGTCCTACGGACCGAAGGCGGTGCTCGGTGATCTCCTGGCCGGGATTCCGGGGATCGAGGAGGCATACGTCTACGGGTCGTGGGCAGCTCGGTACTCCGGCGAAGCCGGACCGATACCTCGCGACATTGACGTACTCATCGTCGGGCACGCCGATGATGATGCCGTCTTCGACGCGGCCCGCGCCGCCGAACGCGTCCTCGGCCGGGAGGTCAATGTCCGCGTGGTCCGGCCAACGACCTGGCGCAGCAACAGCGGCGACCCGTTCCTCGCCTCCGTCCACGCCCGCCCGCTAGTGCCGATCGACATCGAGGAGAAGAGATCATGAGATGGGATCAGGGCCGGGCCACGGTAGAAGGAATGATCACTCGCGGTGAGATCGAGCGGGTTCCCGCCAGCCGAGCGCACGCCGATCTCCTTATGGGACAGGCGAACCAGCACATACACGCGGCTAAGGCCGTTGAGTCGATCGACCCGACAGGTGCATACCAACTCCTGTATGACGCTGCCCGCAAGGCGCTCAGCGCCGTTCTGGAGAACCAAGGGCTTCGCGGGACCAGCAGGGGCGGGCATATTGCGGTGCTTGACGCGGTATCCGCGCAGCTTGATCCGCCGCTCGGTGGAATCCTGAGGCCGTTCGACCGGATGCGCCGCCGACGTAACCAGGCCGAGTACCCATCCGGCGACAGTCCAGGCTTCGGCGCCGCCGGCGACTGCCGGTAGCCGCATGCCTTCACGGACCCGCCTGCGCACCACAGTGTGTACGGCGAACACGCCGCCGTCCCCGGCGAGCAGCAGCGGGGTCCACGCGAACAGGAACACGATGTCTGATCCGAAGTAGTACGGGGGTGGTGCGCCAGCTGACGGTCGGGAAGAACGACAAGGCCAGCAGCATGCCGACCGCGGCCGCCGCGCGGGTGAACAGCCCGGCCAGCGCACCGAGCCCGGCGGCCAGCTCGCCGAAGGCGATCAGCAGCCCGGTCAGCGCGGCGTGCCCGGCGCTGAAGGTGACCAGCGCGCCGATCGGTGACCCGAGGGCGGCGTGCAGCATCTGCGACCGCACACCCAGCGGTGGTGGACGCGTCGAGATAGGCGGGGTCGAAAAGCTTCGACAGCCCGGCGTATAGGAAGGTCACGCCGAGAAACGCGCGCAGCGGTAGGAGTACCCAGGCCGCTTGGGTGAGCCGGGGGTCGCGGCGCAGCCGCTGCCAGGCACCTGCTGGCGGAGGCGGTGGGGCCGGTGGCCGGTTCGCCTTCTTGGCCGGGCTGGACACGCGTTTGGCTGGCATTGGGTGGGGCCTTTCGCTGGTGGGTGGATCTCGGCTACCGCTGGCGGTCGAGTCGTAGCGCCAGGACGGGGCAGGCGGATACCGCGCGCCGGGCGTGTCCGGTCAGCTGTGGGGGTACCGGTTCGGGGGCGAGGATCGGGTAGCCCCACTCGTCGAGGCTGATCATTTCGGGGAACAGCTCTGCGCACAGGCCGTGTGCCTGGCAGGCGATCGGGTTGACCCGTAGCCGTGGCCCGGTCATCGCCGGTCCCGGTCGACGGCGCGTGGGTGGGGTACCGGAAACAGGGGCGGGTGGCGTTTCCCGTCGCACACGTATCCGTCGAGGTGGATCTGTACGTCGTCGGCGAAGGCGCGCAGCGCGCTGTCGGCCAGCCGGATCGCGCCATCGGGTTGCCGGCACGCCCCGCGCCCGGCGATGACACCCAGCCGGTACGCGAGCCGGTTGTAGCCGGGCGGGTCGAGCCGGCCGCCCGCGAGGTCCTGGAGTTGCTCGGCGACCGCGGGCAGGCCGAAGCGGCAGGGGCCGCACTGGCCGGCGGACTCGCCGGCGAGGTACCGCAGGATCCTGGCGGTCTCGACAAGGCCACACGCCTGCCGGGGCAGCGCCAGGATCGGGCCGGCTCCGACGGTCGCGGCGTACGGTTGGGCGGAGTCGTGGGAGACCGGCAGCGGGTCGGCTGCCGGTAGCGGTACCCAGGCGCCGAAGTAGCCACCGACGAGTGCGGCGGATACGGCGGGGTGCGGGTCGGCCAGGTCGAGCACGTCGCGTAGTGCGCTGCCGAGGGCGATCTCGTAGACGCCTGGATGGGCGACCGCGCCGCCGATGGTGACCAGGGTGCTGCCCGGGTCGGCGGCGGTTCCTACCTCCCGGTACCAGGCCGGTCCCCAGGCGGCGAGCATCGCCAGGTGGGCGAGCGTCTCGACGTTGTCGATCAGGGTCGGGCGGCCGTCGACGCCGCGCTGGAACGGGCGGGGCGGTACCGCGAGCGGGAGGGCCTGGCCGGTGTTGAGGAACCCCACCAGCGCCGACTCCTCGCTGGCGACGTACCGGGCCGGTACCTGCGCCAGCTCGACGGGGACCGGGTCGGTGCGTTCGGCGATCGCCCGGGTGAGCACCGGTACGGCGGCGCTGGCGCGGTGGACGCAGATCACGACCCGTTGCGCACCGATCGCCCGGGCGGCCAGTGCCATGCCGTCGAGGACCAGGTGGGGCGCGCGGGAGAGCAGCGTACGGTCCTTGGCGCTGGCCGGCTCGCCCTCGCAGCCGTTGGCGACGACCACCGTACGGCGTCCCGCCTCGAGCACAGCGCGGAGTTTGCGGGCGGTCGGGAACCCGGCGCCCCCGCGTCCGCGCAGGCCGGCCTGCTCGACGAGATCGACCACGGTACGCCCGAGCAGGTCCGGCAGCCGACCGTAGCGGTGGCGGTGGCCGGCGAGGGACCCGGTGTCGAACATGGCGGCCAGGCGCGGCGCCACAACCGGCTGCGGTACCGGCGCGGCGACCCGCGCCACCCCCCGGGCCTCGGGCCAGCCGGCCGTGGCGCGGTCCGCGGTCCCGGCGCTCATACCGCGCTTCGCGGCGCGGTCAGCCGATACGCGCCGGCCGCGACCACGGTGATCACGCAGCCGAGCGTGAGGATCAACGGCCAGCCGCCACGCGAATCTGTACCGGTACCGATCGCGTGCGCGAGCGCGACGGGCCAGCACAGGTACGCCGCCCAGTGCACCGCGCGCCACCACCGCAGATTGATGCGCGGTCGCAGCAGGCTGGTCACCACCAGCGCGAGGAGCAGGTCGAACGCGGCCGCGCCCAGACCGAGCCACAGCGGCTTGTACACCGACCCGAACGGCACGAGGGCCTCCAGCCAGCCGATGACGGCGTACCGGTCGACGACGCTGCTGCCGATGTGCACCGCGAGGAACGCCAACGTCAGCAGGGAAAGGTTGCGGTGCAACAGGTTCACCGTGAACCTGGGCCAGCGGCGGGGCCTGGTCCGGGCGGACGCGAGGGTGCCCAAGACCATGGTCGCGGTGATCAGCAGCAGTGCGACCAGCCCGGTGGCGCGTGCGGCGTACCAGAGCCCGATGTTGTCGGTCATCGCGACGCCGTCACGGCGTGCGGTCGCGGCCAGCCGGACAGGACCGAGACCCGGCCGTCGACGCCGACCAGGCGGGCCGGCAGGCGGTGTGCGGCCAGCCATTCCGGCGCGTCGGCGCCGAGCACGATCGCCGCGGTACTGGCCGCGTTGGCCGCCAGGCACGAGGCTGCGGCCACGGAGACGGTACGCCAGAACGGTTCGGGTACGTCACCGGTGCGCGGGTCGACGATGTGGTGCACCGTCCGGCCGCCGCGCCGCCAGGTACGGCAGGTCACGGTGGAGGTGGCCAGCCCGCCGGAGCAGATGGCGACGACCGGGTCGCCGGGATCCGGGTGGCGGTGGTCGTCGCCCACGCTGAGCGCCCACCCACCCTCCGGCGGCGGACCGGCCACCGCCAGGTCACCACCGAGACTCACCAGCACCCCGCACCCGTACGCCGCCGCGATCCGCCCCGCCGCCCGGTCGGCCGCGAACGCCTTCGCGCTCGCCCCGAGGTCCAGCGACACCCCACGCGGTACCACGACCCGGTCGCCGGTCAGCCGTACCCGCCACCAGCCCGGCGCCGGTGTACCGGCGACCGCCGGTCCGTCCGCGGGTACGGCGGCGAAGTCCCGGTCGTACCCGAGCCGGGCCACCGCCTCGCCAACGGTCGGGTCGACCAGCCCGCCGGTCTCCTCGGCGGTCGACAGGGCGGCCCGCAGCGCGTCGCGCAGCAGCGGGCTGACCCGGGCCGGCCGGCCGGCGGGCAGCCGGCGTACCTCGGAATCCGCGCGGAACCGGCTGCACGCCAGGTCGAGCGCGACGAGATCGGCACGGAGCAGGCGCTCCGCCCCCGGCAGCGCTGAGGGCTCGGTGACCAGCAGAACGGCGGTGGTACCGATGGCCGGGAACGCCGCCCGGTGCATCACGACCCGCCGGAGGACACGTGGCCCTGTCCGCCGGTGCCCGTAGGCGGTTGCGCCGGTGGCACGATCAGTCCTCCGCCGCCGAAGTCCTGGGTGCCGATCACGCCGCCGCCGGTGTCACCGGTGCCGTTGGTGACCTGGTTCTGGTCGACCGGGGTGGCCGACGGCCGGTCGTGGCGGGCCAAGGCGAGGCCGAAGACGCCGGCCGCGGCCACCGCGGCGGTCGCGATCGCGCCGGTCAGCCGGTTCAGCAGCCGCCACCCCTGGTCACGCTCATCGATGCGTCGGTTCCACCGCCCGGTCATCGGGTGCCTCCCCGCTCTCGCCGTGTTGGACGGGCCCAGTGTGCGTCGGGTTCCTCAGCCGTTTCTGAGAACGCTTCTGTGGGGGCGGGGCGGTTCGCGGCGTGGGTCAGCCGCCCGCGCCCTCCGGCTCGGCGGACCAGGCCGGCAGCACGATGCTGAACTCCGCCCCCCGCCCCGGTTCACCGCTCACGGTTACCTCACCGCCGTGCGCCGTCACCACCTCCTTGACCAGGGCCAGCCCCAGCCCGAAGCGCCGGGCGTCCCCGTGCCCACCCCGGGCGAACCGTTCAAACAGCCGGTCGGCATGCGCCGGGTCCAGGCCGGCGCCGTCGTCACGCACCGTCGCCCTCACCCGCCGGTTCCCGGCAACGGCGGCCACCTCGACCCGGATCCGGGACGCCGTGTGCGCTAGCGCGTTGTCGAGCAGGGAGCCCAGGACACGGCGGATCGCCGACGGAACCGCCCGGACGACACAGTCACCCGAGCCTACCCGTACCTCGATGGTGACCCCGCGTTCGTCCGCCCGGACGCGTTCGTCCGCCGCCGCCTCGATCGCCAGCGCGGCCAGGTCGACCGGACCGAACCGCGCCGGCTCGGCCTGCAGCTGGGCGGCCAACAGCAGCTCCTCGACCAGCTCGCCGAGCTGACGACTACCGCGCACCAGATGCGCCACGTCGGCGGCCAGCTCGCCCGGGTCGCCGCCACCGGCCACCTCCCGCTCCAGCAGCTGCGCCCGCAGGTGCAGCTGGGCCAGCGGGGTACGCAACTCGTGGCTGGCGTCGGCGACGAACCGTCGCTGCCGGGCCAGCGCCTGGCCCAAGGGCGCGATGGCCCGCCGGGCGATGACCGCGCCGACGAGCGCGGCCAGCGCCAGCCCTACCGCCCCGGCGGCGGCCAGGGCGAGGTAGAGCCGGTGCCGCTCGTGCTCCTCCACGGTCAGGTCCAGCGCCACCTGCAGGACGTCCGCGCCGCGCCGCCGCGTCTGCACCAGGTACTCGCGGCCGCTGTGGTCGATCTGCCGCAGCGTGCCCGGTCCGCCCGCGGCCACCGAGGACATCGCACCCGGATCGACCGGCGCCGCACCCGCGCCGGAACTCGCCGTCAACCGCCCGTCGTGGAGCCGGTACACCCGCACGCCGGTCGGCGGAGCGCTTAGCACGTCCGGGTCGGCGATCGCCTCGTCGACGGTACGGCGGCTGTCCGCGTGCGAGGTGTACAGCACCACGCCGATCGCGACGAGGTCGAGCCCGACCATGGCGACGGCGAACACCATCGCGGTCTGTACCGCGACCGACCGCCAGGTCCGGCTGATCAGCCGCTGCTCGGTCCCGGACGCCGGCGGCCTCACAGCGTACCGGCCCGGTACCCGAGGCCACGCACGGTTCGTACGACATCGTTGCCGAGCTTGCGGCGCAGGTAGTGCACGTACGTGTCGACGATCGACGCCGCCTCCGCCGTCGGGAACACCCGCACCTGCAACTCGTCGCGGCTGAAGATCCGGCCCGGGCTGCGGGCCAGCGTCTCCAGCAGCGCCATCTCCCGATCGGACAGCGCGACCTCGCTGCCGTCGGCGAGCCGTACCGCCCGGACCTCCACGTCGAGGTGAACCGAGCCGAGCCGGATCAGGTCGGCCACCGGACGGTTACGGCGCAGCAACGCGCGTACCCGAGCCAGGAGCTCCTCGACCTCGAACGGCTTGACCAGGTAGTCCTCGGCGCCCGCGTCGAGTCCGGCCACCCGATCGGCCAGGGCGCCGTACGCGGTCAACACGAGGACCGGCGTGGCGATGTCCTGCCGGCGCAGGCGTCCGATCAGGTCCAGCCCGTCGACGGCCGGCAGGCCACGGTCGATGACCATGGCCGCGTACGGCCGGGTCAGCGCCCGGTGCAGGCCAGCCTGCCCGTCCGGCGCCGTGTCCACGAGGTACCCCTCGCTGCGCAGCAGCCGGGCGAGCAGCTCGCACAGCTCCGCGTCGTCCTCGACGACGAGCAGGTGTGCCGACGCTTCGCTCACCAGTCGACGATGCCAGGCCCGACGCGATCGCCGCACCCCGGCGGCCCGGCGGGACTCACCGCCGGCCGCCCTGCGCACCGGACGGCCGGACCGGCGTGCCGGTGGACCACGTCGCCTGGGCACCGCTGTGCCCCACCAGCACCACCTGTACCAGGGTTCCCGCGCCGGTCAGCACGCTGAGCGCGAGCGCCGCCGGCAGTACCCACCGTGCCGCGGCCACCCGCGCCGCCCACGCCGGACTGGCCGCCGCGACCAGCCGCGGCGGTACCCGCAGCCCGTCCGGCACGGAACCGCCGGCGCGGCGCCACCCGACGTAGGCCAGCAGGAAGCTCGCGCCGGTCATCGCCACGATCCACAGCACGAGCAGCTTGGCCAGCTGCGCGTGCCGCGCGACCAGCGCGCTGGCCGGTACCTGACCGGCAAATGCCTTGCCGCTCAGCGCGGCCAGCCCCACCAGAGCCGTGGCCAGCACGCAGGCCACGAAGGCCGGCCAGGCCAGGCGCGAGCGCACCCGCCGCCACAGCGCCGCGACGATGACCATCACACCGGCCACCGGTACCACCACGACCGTCCCGTGGATGACCAACGGATGCAGCGGCAGCCCGAACACCGTACCCACCCGGCAAGCTCCTCGTCACGACGCCCCTCGCCTCGTCCGGCCGGGGCACTCGCGCTCAGCATCGGCCAGCGATCTCAGCAGATTCTTAGCAGCCAGATCCCGGTCCGAGGGCCCCGTCACGGCGTCGGCGCTTTCCGTCCCGAACTATCCACAGTGGACAGGTACGCCGATCGAGAGGACCGCACGCCGTGGGGTACCCATCGGCAGGGCGGGTTCGTCGACCCGGTCCCACACCTGGTCGGTGGGGGACCGGGTCGCCCCTGCGCCCGTTCCCGAGCTCAGTGAAGGGCGGCACTTGTCAGGACAGGTGCGCCGCGTCGAGTGCGGCCAGCCCGGTCCGTCCAGGAATCGCCACCGGAACAACTGCCCGGCCAGCCCAGGCACAGCAGCCTGAACACAGCCTGCAACCCACAACTCCTCCCACGAAGGCTCACCATGATCGGAATTGTCCATGGTCGCCGTAACGCCTGCGGCGGCGATTCCTATACGGCCATACGATCGGCGGCACACTATTTGGCCGACCCCCGAGCCCTCCGGGGTCACCCCGGCCAACGATGGATCACGCGGCCCGTTCCACCAACGGATCTTGATGTGAGCTGGATGGGTCCGGGCGAGCCAAATCCCAACAGGCCATGACATCGGCACCCCATACAAGATCGTCACCGAACCCGACCGGCTCGGACACCCAACGAGGCCGGATCCCAAGGCGTGGTGACCTCTCCCGCTGACGTACCTGAGGACGAACTTCCCCACCCCGAGGGCCGACGGCCCTACCGGGCACGGGGACGTTCGGATGGACCTTGAGGCGTGCTGTACCAGCGGTACCACAGCGCCGCCGTGGTGGTGTGGGTGGCGTTCCTGGGCGTGCTGGTGTCGTACACACTGGCCAAACCCTTTGTCCACTGACTCGCCCACCTACGGCGGATCTGATCGGACGCGTCACCGGCACGTCGTACCTGTCCGGACACGCCGCGCAGGCTCTCGCCGCCTGGGGTGTGCTCGCGGGCGTCCGGCGGCCGGCCGTTTCCCACGCCTGCGTGCTGCCGCGCTGGGCGCCCGCGCTGGCGGTGTTGCTCGTCGGTACGTCGCGGATCTACATGGGCGCCGACTAGCTCATCGACGTCCTCGCCGGCTACACCGTGCCGCCGCCTGGCTGGCGATGCTGGCCGCGCTCAGGGTCTACCGATCGCCGGTGGTCGGTAACGCCTGACCGGCTCTGGCCAGCCGCAAGTCCTTGACGACCGCGGTGGCGGGCCGGTCAGGCGGCCAGTGCTGCCAGCGCGGCGCGCAGGCGCGCGGTGGCCTCTTCGGCGACAGCACTGAGTTCGGGTCGGCCGGTGACCTGGACCATCACCTGCGGGTCGAGGGCCTGGACGAGGGTGACATCGGGTCCGTCGGCGCGGACGACGACGTTGCAGGGCAGCAGCAGGCCGATGTCGACGTCGATGGTCAGGGCGCGGTGGGCCAGGGCTGGGTTGCAGGCGCCGAGGATCAGGTACGGCTCCATGTCGGTGTGCAGCTTGTCGCGCAGCGTCTGCTGGACGTCGACCTCGGTGAGCACTCCGAAACCCTGTTCCCGCAAGGCTTCCCGGACCCGCTCGACGGTGTCGGTGTACGGCGCGGGCAGGCGTACGCTGATGCCGTAGCCCATGCTGGCTCCTCCCTCACATGAATCAGGTGGCGGCTTTCGGCGAGTGCTGGGCGACGGTCGCGGCGAGCAGCGCGCCACCGACGGCCACCGCGGTCAGCACGACGAGACCGCTGACGGTGGGCAGGTCGAGGTAGGGGTTGCCGTAGGCGCCGAAGAGGGTGGTGCGGTTGACCCAGTCGGGCCACGCGAACAGGGGTACGAGGTACATCAGCAGGTACGAGGCGGCGACGTACACGGCGAGCACCGCGACCGCGGCGGTGCTGCGTAGCCACGCGACCACGAGAGCTGCGACGGCGGCGAGGGCGGCGGTCAGCAGCAGGGTGTCCGCGACCAGGCGGACCAGGCCCAGCCAGTCGATGTCGGCGCCGACGGCGGCGGCGGTGACGGCAAGCGCGGTGGCCGCGGTGATGGTGATGACGGTCGCGCCGGCCAGGGTGGCCAGGAGTCGTTGCCAGACCAGGCGGGGCCAGGACAGGGGTGCAGACAGCAGCAGTTCGACCCGGCCCTGGCGTAGGTCGGCGATCCAGCCGTTGGCCTGGGTGATGACGTACGCGACGGTGACGGGGACGATGAACTGTCCGGCCAGGGCGAGGTACTGGTCGGCGATGCTGTGGGTGGGGTCGGCGCCGAGCAGGCGTTGGGTGTACTGGAACTTGTTCCACATGTCGGCGACGGTGGGTTCGAGCCAGGCCATCATGGCCATGCCGGCTGCGGCGGCGAGGGACCAGGTGAGCAGCCCGACCCGCTGGCGCAGCAGCGTCGCGGTCCACGCGTGGTTGAGCAGGGGGCGCTGGACGCGACGTACCGGCCGGGCGGCCCGGGGGTGGCGGTGCCACAGTCCGGTGGCGTAGTCGCGTTGCTGGTACGCCCAGCCGGCGGCGGCGAGTAGGACGACCGCGGCCACCGCTAATGCGAGGGCTGAGGGTAGGTGTAGCCCGTGTCCGGGGACCAGGGCACGGGACCGGTCGAAGGCGTAGAACGGTGAGACGTAACGGATCGCGCCGAGGGTGCCGATCTTGTCCCAGACGTTGGTGAGCAGGTACAGGCCGGTCAGGACCAGGGCGCTCAGACCGGTGCCGGCGCGGGGGGACGCGGTCAGCTGGGACACCAGCACACCCAGGGCGTAGCCGGTGTACGCGCACAGCCCGGCCACGAGTGCTGTGATGAACGCGCCACCGGTGTCGGGTTGCCCACCGGCGGCCATCGCCAGGGCGAGTCCGACGCCGAGTCCGACGCTGATCAGACCCATCGTGGCGGCGAACCCGACCGCACGGTCGACGAGGACACCGGTACGCGACCGTCCTGCCGCGAGCAGCAGTGCCGGTGCTCCGGTGGGTTCGGCGCCGCGGATCGCGTGGGCGCCCTGCACCGCGGCGTACAGGGCAAGGAACAGAACGAACAGGGTGACGTTGTGGTAGGTCAGGTACCCGCCGAGGGTGTCGAGGCGGTCGGCGGGCCAGCGTAGTAGCCGCATCGCTTCCACGCCGGGGCGCATGCTCTGCGCCATCGCGGTCGCGCCGCCGGTGAACCGGGCGACTTCGGCGTCGAACCCGGCCGCGATGGCGACCATTGCCACGGCGGAGCCGAGGATCCACGCGCCGGTACCCCAGCGGTGCGCCCGGATGGTGTCAGCGACCAGCGGCCGGCGCGGCGGCAGCGGGGACGTGGTCGAGTTCACCGAGGAACACCTCCTCCAGCGACATCTCGTGGCTGTCCAGCTCGACGACGTGGGCGTCGGACAGTAGGTGCAGCAGGGGTGCGATGTCGCCGTGGACGGCGCAGGTGAGCAGGTGGTCGTCGATGTGTGGCTCGCTGACTCCGGGCAGGTGATCGATATCCATTGTGGACAGTGCTCCGGTGAAGCGGGCCTCGACCCGGTGGATGCGTAGCGCCCGCAGCTCGTTGAGGGAGCCGACCCGTTCGAGCCGGCCGGCGCGGATCAGCCCGATCCGGTCGCAGACTGCCTCCACTTCGGACAGTATGTGGGAGGACAGGAACACCGTGGCTCCCCGCGCGGCGGTCTCCTGGACCAGGTGACGGAACTCGCGCTGGATCAACGGGTCCAGGCCGAGCGTGGGTTCGTCGAGGATGACCAGATCGGGTTGGTGCATGAACGCCTGGATCAGGCCGATCTTCTGCTTGTTGCCGTGGGAGAGGGTCTCGTACCGCCGGCCCAGGTCGATGTCCAACCGGTCGGCGAGGGCGGTGATGCGAGCGGGGTCGACCCCGCCCCGTAGCCCGGCGAGCAGTCCGATCACGTACGCCCCGCACCTCGACAGCAGTCCTTCGGTCGTCAGATCCGACTGATGTCGGTGCTCGTTCACCAACAAGATCCCCAACAAAACCGCGGTGCCATTGACGAGAATCGACAAGATTTCGGTTGATCAAGCTGTTTAGCTGCGCAAACGTGGAGCGGGTGAGGGGAATCGAACCCCCATGTTCAGCTTGGGAACTCGCTACGGATCATGCTCTGTACTGCCGTGACCTGCACTAACGTCCGATCTTCGCTGTTGTCTTGTGTCCGATGGTCGCCTTGGTTGGCCTTGGGTCTCCGTGGCGCCGGGCACATGAGTGGCACGCCGCGGTCAGAGCGCGCCGCTGATGTGGTCGGACGTTCCGGCCGTTAGCCTTGGGTCGTGGTGGCGACGAAGGCGGACGCGGACGTGCGGTTCAGCGTGCCGTTGTACTCCCAGGCCGAGGCGGCTCGCTACGTAGACATGCCGGCGTCGACGTTCCGCACGTGGACGCAAGGTTACGAGCGGCGGGTTAGAGGCAGACGACTCGTCAGGGGTGCTCCCCTGATCACCTACATTCGGGCACGTGGCACCTCGGAGCCCTCTGTACCGTTCATCGGGCTGGCTGAGGCGATGTTCCTGGCCGCGCTGCGGAAGGCCGGCGTGCCACTGCAGCAGATTCGCCCCGCACTTGACATCGTGCGCGACAAGCTGGACGTTTCGTATGCCCTGGCTTCTCGGCGCTTGTACGTGGTCGGCGCGCAGCTTCTCTGGGAGATCTCCGAAGAAGGCGAACTTGACTCGGACGCCCGCCGCGCGCTCATCGTGCTGCGCGACGGCCAGTATGTCTTCCGCGAAGTGATCATTAACTATCTCCGCCGGATCGAGTACGCCGATGACGGGTACGCCGACCGAGTGGAGTTGCCAGGCTATGAGGTTGCCCGCGTCATCGCGGACCCCGACGTCAACTTCGGCTCGCCCTTCTTCCGGGGAACGGGTACACCCGTGTCGGCAGTGCTGTCACGGCTTCGGGCCGGCGAGCCGGTCATCGATGTGGCCGATGACTTCGATCTGCAGGTCGACGAGGTTACCGAGGTGGCGGATCGGGCGGAGCTGCTTCGGGTATGAACCCGTCGCCGTTGCGCGTCTTCCCTGATCGTAGTATCGGAACCAAGAAGATCGCTAATGCCCTCCGCGACCTGGGCGTCGACGTGCAGACGATTCACGACCGATACGGTGACCAATCAAGCACGGTGCCGGACGTTCAGTGGATCGCTGATGCGACACATGACCGGCGCGTGCTGTTTGGCGCCGACCAGCGGATCAGATACAACCCGCTTGAGCGACGGGCCTTGTGCGTTCATGCCGCACGATGCTTCACCTTCCCCCGGGGGAACCTGACCGCGACGCAGATGATCGACAGGATCACGTTGCACTTGACCTCGATCACGCGATTGGCCGAGCGGGGCGGACCCCACGTGTATCACCTGCTGTCCGACGCGATCGTGCTGATGAACCTTGACTGCGACGACGTCCTGGAAGGCTCGTGAGCTGGAGCGGGTGACGGGAATCGAACCCGCACTGTCAGCTTGGGAAACAGCCCCGGTCCCGGGCCTGGCCTCGGTTCCGCTGGTGGGGCGGGGTCCTGGCTGGCCTGGGAGTACCGGGGTTGTCCTGGGCTAATGGCCCGTTAATGGCCCGGCGGAGATCGTCTGCGGCGGCCCCGTGTTCGTGCGCCGTGCGTACGTCATCGACCCGGGTGGCGAATCGGATGACCCTCTACGGACGGACTGTCACCGTATCCTTGGACCTTATGGGCTCCGAGGCGAGTGAGATGGTGACGATTCCGCGGGCCGACTTGGAGGCGACGCAGGCCGAGTTGCGGCGGCTGCGCCGTGAGACCGCGCTCACGGTGATGCGAGCTGATCTTGGGGCCGGTCCCGGCGACACGGCGCGGGTGTACACGCGTGAGCAGCTCGCCGAGGCGTGGGCGTGGGAGGCTCTATCTGCGCAAGCTCTTGATAGCGTCCCCAAGGTCTAGAACGGGTGCGAAGACGAAACGCTTGCCGACCGTACTGCGCGTCAGCAAATCCAGCGTGACAAGACCCGCCAAGTCTTGCCTCGCTGTCTCTAGAGAGATCCGATGCGAGACTTGATGCGTCTTTAGAGTGTAGACGCTGTCGGGGTTGCGGAGTGCATTGTTCAAAAGGGCCATCTGTCGCTGATTCAGGCCAATTGCCTTTACTGAAAGAAGTGAACGCACTTCGCGAATTTCCTTGATTTTGCGGTCTAGATACACGTTAAGGTCGTCCATCGACCTGCGGAGGACACCCAGATGATACTGAAAGAAGTACGTCAGATCGTTATTGTCGCTCTCGGTGTAAAGATATGATCTTGCATACTTGCCATGGGCTTTGTGAAGAATCCTAGACACGCTCACGAATTCAGTCATCCAATAGCCCTGATTCAGCATGGACCAGTAGAAGAGAGCCCTCGCAGTGCGGCCGTTGCCGTCCTCAAACGGGTGCTCGTACCCCACCATGAAGTGGATTGCTAGGGCGCGGAGCACCCCGGGCAGGTAAGCCACATTATCGCGGTCGTTGGCGAAGTCGCACAGTTTTTGCATTCGGTCGGGCATGAGCTCCGCATGCGGAGGGGCGTGTAGTAAGTTGTTCTGCACATCATATACTCCAACACGCTCTTCGTCGGGCAGCTGAAACCTCCCCGCAGCGCCAGGGTTGTCGAGAGTTCCTTCGGTAACAATGCGGTGAAGCTCAAAGATGAATTCGATGGTCAGCTTGGTGTTTCGCATTTCGCCAACCCGTTCCATCGCTCGAAAGTTGTTCAAGATCATTCTCTCGCTACGATCCCGGGGCGCGCGTCCCGACCGGATCATGTCTTTGGCGACCTTGCGAGTCGTAGACGCTCCTTCAAGTTGGCTGGATGTCACGGCCTCCTCGATCAATGAGCTGACTAGATAGCGATCACGAGTCGCGGGATTGGTAATTTCCTCGCGGACGCCAAGTCGTCCGCCCATATTTGCGTTAACGAACTCAATTTCCTTAAAGAGTTCGTCGGTCAACGCATATTGGAACGATACGCCGGCGGGATCGAGAAGAGGAAGTGCGCGAAGCATGCCCTGCCTGGCCATCTTCGTAATGGCCCACCACTCTTCGAGAGCGAGGCCGTCGGGTGGCTGACGGTAGCGCATCTCCTCCCACGCGAGGTATCGCTGCTGGCTCATCGTGTCTGCGTACTTGTAGTAGAGAGCCATGAACCGCTGGGGGTCGTGGCCGAAGGTCCGCTCGATGAGTTCCCGGTACGGCGGCGGTGACATGGGCTTCTTCATGTGCAGGCGTCCTCGCGGTGAACACAGCAGCTCCTGGGCAGGAGCTACAAGGTTGCTTCCAGTTTCTTCCAACCTTGAAGATACGCCGCCGCGCGTGGTGGATCATCCCACTTCCGTCTAGTTTCCTCCAATCTTGAAGATCTTCGTCGTACGGGCCGTCCTCGACACTCCAACCATCCAGAGCCAGGGTTGCCTCCAGGTTTCTCCCAGTTTCCTCCAACCTAGAAGATCCTCCCCCTGCCTCGGCGCAGGCCCCTGATGGGCGGCATGAGCGCGGCGCGCACCACGGTTGGTGCGTATCCGCTGGGCGATCCGGGCCACCCTGCTGGCCGGGGTAGTGGCCTCGGTCGCAGCCAACATCCCTGCACGCCCGCCCCGACCCGGTCAGCCAGACCATCGCCGCGTGGCCGCCGGTGGCGCTGCTGCTCACAGTGCGAGTTAGCCGCAGCTTCGTCTGGCGATCGCAATGGCACGCTAATGGCAGGCAAGATCAAAGAAGGCCGCCACGTCGGGCGGCCGTAGCCTGGGGGTCAGGCTCGTGACCTGGGCTGTCAGCTTGGAGCGGGTGACGGGAATCGAACCCGC
>CAVWCL010000009.1:0-280905 GCA_963753485.1 uncultured Actinomycetota bacterium
AAAGTGGTAGGGTTAACTTACCGGCGTTTGAATCAACCCTCAAATTGCAAATCCAACGGCTCCGCGACATTGGAAGCACAGAGGCTAAGGCCTCAAGTGGCCAACCCGCTAACCAGAGCACGTTTCGATGCGGTGCTGTTCGACTTGGAGGGAGTGCACGAAGTAAACAATAGTTTGGGTCTTGTCGGTGAGATAAAAAAGATACTCTTCTGTTCCCATGAATTCAACCTCCCTCGCATGCACGCTGACATCCTTGGCCTTGGTATTCCGAGTCAGTGCGGTCAACCTTCACACCGGATTCGAGTCCGCCGAAGGCTATACGGTCGGCAAGCTGACGCCCGCCCAACCCGATCCGGTCGGTGACCTCGGCTGGGGGACGAGCCGATGGTACGACTTGGGTGGCAACACGGCCGACCCGAATGGGAGCGTCGTAGGCCCGGGCGACGCGCCGGAAGGTGCGCAGTATTACCAACGGTTGGGGGGCAGAAACAACAACCTGGCGGCGCGCAATTTCCCGGCCGTAGCCGCCGCGGGATGGCAACTTTTCAGTTCGGTGGCAGATACGGTTGGACACGGATCAAAGTCAGCCGCCTTACTTCAACAATTACGCGACGATCGAACTGGAGGATACAACGCAGCTCAACGAGGGCCGCCGCATCATGACTCTTCGATATGATTTACAGGGCAACATCAACCTGAGTCCGTCGGCGAACAATATCGCCAAGTGGGATGGAACAGGTGATCCAAACCTCAAGACCGGCCTGAACCAATTCGTCAGGGGCGGGTTCAATGTGGATTGGGCGAATCACCAGATCGAACTGTTCCACGAGAATCTGAACGGGGGATATCTCGCTGGGGACCTTTGCCTTCCGCGAAGCGGCCACGGAGCGCGTGGATCGGATCTTTCTCGGTGTGGGTCCGGGAGGCACGGCGGCGCAAGGCGTCTCCTGGGATGATTTGACGCTGAGCAGTGAGCTGATCTCCGGATCGACCATCGTGACAATGCCGCCCTATCCGTCCAGCAGCGTCATCACGGACGTCACCTTCCATTGGGAGGCACCCCGTGAGGCAGCACCGGGGAGTGACAACTGGGCCTGCACTTGGTCGGATGAGGACAATATTTATGCGGCTTGGGGAGACGGCGGGGGCTTCGGCGGTTCCAACAGCAACGGGCGAAGTGGGATTGGGGTGGCGCGGGTGGAAGGCCCGGCCACCGCCCACAATGGATTCAATGTCTTCGGTGGGCTAAATCCTGGTGCCTGTTTGGCGTCCTGCCTCCCCGCCGCGTTTTTGGGCCCGCTCACTACGACACGCTCAATGCCATGAAAGGCCATTTCTCAATGCCAAATCAGTTGTGTTCGGCATGCAACTTGCGCGAGCGACTCCCTACGGCTGGTGACCGCGAATGGACACGAATCAACGCCAATGAAGAAGGAGTATTGGCGTCCATTCGCGGTTAGAATAGGAACAAAGTCGTCTGGGCAAGTCTCATGCCGAACAGAATTGATCCCAAATCCCCAAACGCCAAATCCCGCGGGGGCATCCAGTTTATCTCCAATCCATGGTCGATTTCTGAAGATTTGATGAACTGTGGGCTTGCCTATCTGGTGGAGCGCGAAGGGGGCCGCGACTATTTGCCGTATGCCGAAGCGATTATCAAACAGTTGGGGGGACGGGGCTCTTGTCGCCAACCCTCGAGGGAGTCACTTCGGCTATCACACCTTGGCCTATGATTGGATCTTTGACGCGCTCACTCCCGAACAGCGGGTTCGCTACGGCGACGCCTTGGGTTCGTGGCTGCGGTTCTTCACCGATCGGCCCGAGATTCTGCTCAAATGGGGGCATTGGGAGTCCGACCAGACCTGGGTCCGATTCATCTCAACATCATGAACTGCCGGGACGCGTTGACCCAGAAGCTGTTCATCGCCCTGGCCATTGCGGGAGCGGGCACCCAACACGAAGCCGAGGCGCGCTCTTTCCTGGACTCCTGGAACAAGCGCGTTCCTGCGGAGTGCCTGCCTGCGTTTGAGCGGATGGGCGGTGGTTGGAATCCTCCCGTAGGAAGCCTGGGGCCATCCCTTGGAGCCGACTGCGCGGTCCGGTGGTTCTGACCGAGGGGCGCAAAAACCGCCGGTCTGCCCCTGGCGGATCGAAGTGGGTGATCCGGGGCCTGGAGCCAGGACGTTGCTTTTGCATCTGTTTGAGGTTGGCAATGAGACCCTGAGCCAACCAACCGACGTAAAGCTTGTTCCTCCGGCAGGAGTCAACATTGGTGATCGTTGGCGGGTGCCCTTTCACGCCGAGTGCCCCTTGGGAGGCCCAAGTGGACGACCGGGGCCTGGCGACGCGCCTCCCGGACCGAAAAAGGCGGTATCCGATCGGCCGACTACTTTACCTTTACCCGGAAGGCGCTAGCATCGGCCATTTTGCCGATGCCCGCGCTGCAAAATCTTCCGTGGTATTCGTCGGATTCCAGCAGATGCTGGGTCAGCTTATTTTGGGGCGCTTTGATGATGAATTTCAGTTCGTTCAAGTCGTCCGACCAGCGGAAGCCGTTGAAGAATTCCGCGCCGGCGAACGCCTCTTGTAGAGTGGACGCGTTTGCAAAAGCTCATTCCACCCGGGAGTCGGGTCCGCGTGGAGCTGGTCAGCAATCAACCGGCGCTCTGCACGGCTGGTCCCCCCGTGCTACCTGTACACGGAGAACGAGCGGGGCAATGAGATTTGCATCAACAAGCTGGAGAGGCAATATGGCCAGAGCGAGTTGAAGATGAGTTTTGGTCGATTTACTCGACGGAGACCAACACGTTGGCAATCGCTCCGAATCTTGGCGGTTTCGTGCTGCAACGTTTCACTAAAGGCTTGCCGCAGGATAAATGAGTTGCGGCGATGGAGTTCTCGTGCATCTTCCGACCTCTGTCTGAGGGACGGTTCCTTTCGCATCGTGCTGAATATCATCCTCCGAGAGGCGAAAACCAAGATCGTAAACCACGACGCTCTGGTGGACATGACGATCACGGTGGCTGTTGACGCCATGTGGATCGACAAAGCTAGACTGCCACACCGAGCATAGCGGTTCACTCCTTTGCGGTTGAGAATGTGAAGCAATCCGCAGACGGTATCGACACCAAGCAGCTCTCTGGCTGCCCAGCCGCAGGAACTTGTACGCCGAACAAACGGCCGCGCAGATCCATCCCACGCCGTCCGTGACGAAACGCCATCGAAACGCTTGGGGATAGTCCTGCGATGCCGACCAGGTCTCCAATAGACTCTCGCGCTGAGTAGAGCAACTCAAAGTTCGTCTGGGCGTGAGGTTTTGAAAGGCTGGCATCGCACACTTTGAACTCGATGGCACACCCAGTATTATGCTGGCTTGTTGCCGGCCGTTAACCGCTGATCTGCGTCCGCTTGCGGCAGCGGACAGCAGCCATGGAACCTACTTTTGCGACCTCAGCGCTACAGACGCGACCCGACGGAGTTAACGAGTATCTCGGGGTATCTCAGAAGCGCCTTGCGCACTTCCCCTCGGGCCTGTAAAACCAGCCTGAAACGAAAGGGATAACCTGTATGGCACGGATCGCTCATGGTCCTGCGGCAATGCTCCACAGATCGCAGCGGCGGGCGCTATTGTCGGAGATGACTATCTCGCGAAAGTCGTCAAACTGATCCCGGCCGAGGTAGTCGCCACTTACACAGCGGTATTTAACCTTGTTGACACACTTCCCAAGCCGTGGCACCCGACGAGCTATTGGATCAATGTCATCTTCTTTTGGATAGCGACGCCCGTCGTTCTGTTACTCATCGGCAAGAAGGAGGGAAGGCTGCCAAGTATGGCTCATCTGATTATCTCCACGATCGCTTTTGGGATCTGGGCTTACGCTATCTCGGGCAACATGGTGCTCGGACCACCTGGATTCCAGTACGCACTGGCTGGCATCGCTCTTCTGCTGTTCACGTTTATCAGCGGTTTTATCCCGCTGCCCTAAACATGGGCGACAAAATTCCTTAACGAGCCGAATCCATATACCCATAACGTCCTAAGGCACCGAATACCTATGCCCACACTGATTCATTTCTCATCCAAAACTGAACTTGGCGACTTGCTCGCTGCGAAGAAGATTTGGTCTTCACGCTGTCTGCAAGCGCCGCGCATCTCCGGATTTCGCGCGTTTGGTGCCGCGCCTAGTGCGGAGCCAGAGCAAAACGTGGTTGGCGTCGGCATCGGCGAAAAGATGGAGGGCGACATGCCGACTGGAATTCTCGCCGTGAAATTTTTTGTTCGCCGCAAATACGCGAAGACAGGACTGTCGAAAAGAGAGATGTTGCCTAAGACCATCGATGGCCTGCCGGTGGACGTGGAGCAGAGCGGGCTGTTTCGTGCTCTTGTCGCGGCCACGAAGAAAGCGAG
This sequence comes from uncultured Actinomycetota bacterium, assembly GCA_963753485.1. GTDB lineage: Bacteria > Actinomycetota > Actinomycetes > Mycobacteriales > Micromonosporaceae > CAWDLX01. The sequence goes on from CAVWCL010000009.1 coordinate 4,409, forward strand.
AAAGAACAAGCCGCGAAAACCCCAAACTGCCGGACCGATGCCGAACCCAAAGGCTCGCTTTCGTCCCGCGCACCCGGGGTGCTCTGTCGGCTACAAGTTCCCGCCGCCCATCACCTCTGTCATGGCGGGTACATTCGGTGCGCTGGCGAAGAATGCGGCGGGCACGTATATCCTCAGCAATAACCATGTGCTTGCGGACGAAGGGCGACAGGCTCTGGGCGCACCGATTTTCCAACCGGGTCTGCTCGATGGCGGCAATCCGAAGAGCAACCGGGTCGCTACGCTCACCCGGTTCGTTCCGCTCCAACCCGGCGTGATGAACAAGGTGGACGGCGCGATTGCCAAGGGTGACAGCGCTGGCATTCTCGCCCGCGATATACTCCATATTGGTCCTCCGGCTGGGACGGCCACTGCGGCTATCGACATGCGAGTGCATAAGGTCGGCCGCACGACCGGCTATACCGTGGGCGGTATCATCAGCATCGCCACAGACGTGACTGTGGCCAGAAACCGGCAATTTCATTTCGAGGATCAAATCATCATCGTGAGTGACCAAGGATCGTTCAGCGCGGCCGGGGATTCCGGCTCGTTGATCCTGGAGCGCCAGACGAACAGGCAGTTGCCGTTATTTGCCGGTTCATCCAGCCGCACCATTGCCAACCACATCGGCGATGTGCTTCAAGCGTTGGGTGTGACTTTGGCCTGAATTGGCGCTATGTTTCAGTGATGGCTACCGAAGCGCAACTGAGAGAAGTTAAGCGGCGGCATTCACCACGTCTCCTCCAAATACCCGGTGTGTCCGGGGTGGGCATCGAGAAAGATGATGCGGGAGATACGTGCTTACTATTCACGTCGATGCCGACGACCCGCGCGCCGGAGAGAATCTTCCCGAAACCCTCGAGGGCCATCTTGTGAAGGTCGTGCGTAGTGGGCCTTTCAAACCGCTCTGAGCTGGCCATGTGGCCCACGAGTGTCGCGGCGGGACCAGCTGCTGATGAAATTGGGGGCCGCCCGGCAACAGGCGCCGGCGGCCTGGCGCCTGGTAGAGATTGAGGTGGCTAAGAAAGGGGCAAAATTTGAGTTCGCCCCGCGCAAAAACAAGCTGCGAGAGGTGCGTCGGCAGGAAGGACACTATTTGCTCCGTTCCAATCTCTGTGCCACGAACCAGGAGAAGTTGTGGGAGCTCTACGTTCAGCTGACACAAGTGGAGGAGGCGTTCAAGAATCTGAAAGGAGATTTGGCCCTTCGCCCGTTCCATCATCAGAAGGAACGCTCGGATTGAGGCGCACATTTTCGTGGCGTTTCTGGCTTACTGTTTGCACGTAACCCTCCATCGGCGCTTAAAAGATTTGGCCCCGGGACTGACGCCCCGTTCGGTGCCGGAAAAATTCAGTGCCATGCAGATGATCGACGTGCATCTACCGACGACCGACGGCCGGGAGGTGATTCTCAGCTCGCTACACGCAACCCGAGAAGGACCAACGATGTTGCTTCATGAGCTCAAGATGGTGTTGCCGCAACAGCCCCCGCCCAAAATCCGCGCCCTGGGCCTTGGGGCCGCCTGAGCGTTCCGTAGTGCAGACTTTTGAGCAGCCCCCCCTGATTTGCAGCCAGTTATGCATCCGATACCCCTCCAATCCGCCAAGTTGGGCTAGCACTCCTTGCGGCCGCCGTCGCCAGGCAACAAGCCGCGGTTGCTCACCAGGAAGGCCACCACGGCCAGCGCCAAGGCGCAAGCCGCCGCCGTGCCGGCCGCTCCGCCGCCTGCCGCCCCTGGGAAACCGCTCCCAGTGGGCACCGTCGTTTCCGCCCTTCCACCGGGTTGTGTCGGACCCCTGTTTGGGCGGAGAGGAATATTACTACGGCGGGGAAACTCTCTATCCCGCGGTGTTTCACGGGAACAACCTGGTCTATGTGACGGCGCAGCCGAAATGAACGCGACAACCATCCAAAAGAACCACTCATGAAAAATCGATCTGAATCTCACAACGGATGGATCCACACCGGCCAGGTGTTTGTCCTGGCGGTAGTGATATTGTCAATGACGGGCTGTTCGAGCCCGCGAAGACTTCCTACCCAATCCAGAGCGCAACTCATGTTCGTGCAAAGCGCGGAATTTCGCGATGGATCCTGAATGTCTCGAAGTTCACTTGCCCATAGAGGACGGACGTAAGCTGATTCTGCCACGCTACACGCACCCGGAGAGGGAGCACCTGTTGGTGTTGGAGGAGCTCAATTTGACTTTTCCCAAGCAGCCGCCGCCACGAATCCGCGCAGCGCAGGCGCCCCCAGCCTCTCCGGCTTTGTAGTGGAAACCTCCGAGGGTGCTCGGGTTGAAGATCAACCACCTGCAGATTTTCTACCCCCTAAACCAGGAAAGTCGGGCTACCATATTCCACAGAAACGTTGGCTTGTCGTGAGCGTGTCGAACGGACCGCGAATTGGACGTTTGTCTGGGTCCAAACCGTTGGATACTTCCCAGGGTCCCGCGGATGAGCACAATTTCCACGATTCTACAATAATCAGGGTGACCCTTGGCCGGCTCAATTGCCTGGCCGCCGCAGGCGATAGAATCTCTGGTCCTCGGGTATCGGGAGTAGAAGTTCGACGGGGTCGGACGGGTTGGGCGGGAGAGGCAACACCGGAACCCAGGCCACCGGAGGTATCAGGCTCGCGGCCTCTTCCAGGACGAAGCCGTTCACCGGATGCGTCACCGTGAAGAGGAGCATTCCGTTGTCCTGGCGATCCGAATCCGGGCACCCGCGATCACGGCAACTTGAACCGAGGCTTCATTGTCCTGCGGGTCGGGATCAAAGTCCGGCAGCGTGGTTAGGAAGGAAACCGTGACTGTGCCCGGCGAGGGGAAGGCCAGTTCCAGGGTGGCGGATGCGGTGCCGCCGTTGGTCAGCGCGCCCAACGCGCAGAGCAGCGAGCCGTTGACAACGCTGCACACGCCCTGGTTGGCGGCAGCGCCCAACACCACAGCCCCGGCCGGCACCTCACCGGTCAGCACCACCGACGCCGCCGATTCCGGACCCCGATTGCTGACCATCAGTGCGTAAGTGACACGCTGGCCGTCATAGGGCTGCGCCGGCGTCACGGTTGCGGACAGGACGAGGTTCGCCACTGCTGAAAGTTCGACATTCGGACTTCCGACACCGCGACCTGGCTGTTGTTGGCGCTTGTGATGAAGGTGTAGCCGTTGCCCCGTGCTGTCACGACGCCGTCGGTATCGACCGTGACGATATTCGTGTCGCCGGAAAGTTACGTCGTGCCCGTGATGCCTGAAGTGATGACGCGCTCCACGCCGTCAGTAGAAACGCCCGTTCACCGCCAGGCGGCATTGCGCGCCCGGACGCGTGAGGTTGAGAAACGGAGGCTCGACACTCACGCCCGTGACCACAGCCGACGGACGCACGTCCACCGCCACCGCCGCCGAGACGATGTTGCTGTCGGCGTCCGTCGCCAGCGCGAGGATGGATTGAGGTCCGATGGCGTTGGACGCGACGGGCGCGAAGAAGGTGAAACTGAAACCGGCGTTGGTTCGCTCCTCCGCAAAATCCCGGGTAACCAGCAGAAGACGGGTTGGCGTGAAAATCCCACCGTTGGCGCTGTGGTCACTGTCAAGGTCGTGCCCGGTCGGACCGTCGCGCCGTCTGTCGGCGTGTTGATCTCCATGCCTCCGGCGGGCGCGGGCGCCGGCGCGGGCGCGCCACCGGCGGGGCTGGCGGCAATTGCGCCGGCGCCTCCACCCTCGGAGGGCGCCGCCCATATTGGGAATCCAAGCGCGAACTGATCGGCGTCAACTGGGGACGCCAGCAGGAGCAGCCGCGAACGTTCGATCACGAATGGCGTGCCGGATGCCCCGGTGTGAAAGTGCTCGAAGGTGGTTGTCCGGGGCGGCGTCAGTCCGCCTGCTGACTCTCGGCGGAGACGATCAAAGGTCTGAATGCAACGGGAGGCTCAGGGCGTTGCCACCCAGGACGGAAAGGCCCAGCAAAAGAGTGAACACCGGTTCAACCCTGACTTCAGGCGGAATGATGCCGTCGTCCAGGTCCACGAAATAGTCGCCAACGATGGTATGGCACGGCACATTGGCGGTCCGTCGGTTCATCACCTCCATGGGCGTGCTGAACGACGACAGGTCCGGCGGCGGCGCCCTGATCGATGGGCATGTCGGCCGCAAAAAAGGCGGCTCGGAGAGCCTGGTATTTTGTTGGGACATCCAGCTTGAGACGCCGGGCCAGATCCGCGAACCAAGTGCCATGGAGGGGCGAGTCGATGGTTATCAACCGGTTGATGTCCCCGCGCCGAAATTGTCCGGCTTTGCGATAGCGATTGTCCTGCGACCAGATCCGGCTCAGTAACCCGCCCATGCTGTGCGCGAACACGTCGGCCCGAGTCACCGCAAAGCCCTCCTGGCGCATAGAGTGCCTTGGCGTTGCTGATTGCGTCGAAGAGCACCTGGTCGTTGAGCGCAAATAGCACCGCGTTGGGTAATCGGGCCCGTCGATTCTCAAGCCGGGCAGCGCGTTCCTGAGTTCCGCTTCGAATGTGCCAAACGCCGCCCGGTGGCTTGACCAAATCCCGGTGCATCACCACGACGGGCGGCCGGGTGATGGTGATGGGAAGGAGGTCCTCGACCTCCGCGCCTCCGTCGGGTTGAAAACTCAACGCCAGTTGCAGTTCGCGCTGTACCCCCTTGGGCGTCCAGAGCGGCGCTGCCTCCGGATCGGTCGAAGGTTTTCGGGGCCTGATAAACAGCATAGGCCTCCCAATAGGCTGGATTTGGGAGCTGCGTCGTCCGGACGGTGATGGTCCGAGGAACGCTCCGGCCGGCCCGGCAAACCGAGCGATCGCCGTCCTCATCCGCGCTGCCGCTTGTGCCCACCGCGCCTTGGTTTGGATCCAGGCTCAGCGTGAAGGTTCCCGGCCCGCCGGTCCCGGGAATCACGCCCAGGCGGAGGACCAGACGGGTTTGGCCGTCCGCCGCCGTTCCCGCGCGGCGGATTCCGAAGAAGGAGGCGGTGCGCAACCGGTCAAAGTCACCCGTGACCTCCGGCCCGGTCAAAAGGCGCGGGACCGGGTCGAGCACATCCCACGAAATGCGAGCGGGTGGCGGCGGATTGGTCAGGGTCATGAGAAAGGCGTGCGTTTGGAAGTTGGTCCTTCCGTAGCCGACGATCTGGCCGAAGTTGTTGATCGAATACGCGGCGTCAAGGTGCCAGCCTGAGTTGGCCGGCAGCAAATCCTCCAGGGGGATGGCCTGGTTCGTCCGCCAGAGGACGGCCAGGCCGCTGCTGGTGCTGGTGCCGACGGCATTCCGAATTTGTTCATGCCCAGCGGCACCGCGCGGTTGTCCCCCGGCAGCATCGGCAGCAGCGTCATGCTTTCGCCCGGGGTCCACAGGAACGGCACGGCATCCAGAAGGGTGGCGAAGTTGTAGGCGTAGCCCGTGATTTGTCCCGCGTTGTTCACGGCGATGGCCACGCTGTTGGTCCGTTCCGTGATGGTGTGGATGTCGGTCATCGCTCCGCCGGCCACCGCGCGAAAGGCGTGTCGCGCCAGCCCCGGGCCGTAGAACGATCCGCCGACGACCGTGCCGCCGAGGTTGATGTCGCGGGCCTCGCTGTCGGCCCAGGCGTTCGGGCCTCCCAACGAGCCCAGATCAGTCACCGACCGGGCGGAGAAACGCGCCGCGCGGCGGACACTGACGAGGGGTCCGCCCGGATAAATGGGGACGCTCGTGTACCAGAAAGCCGGCCACTTCACTGAATTTGTTCACCGCGCGGCCTTCGCTGTTGGGAACGTACATGTGATAAGGCCGGAGGTATCCTTCGAACGCCATCAGACCTTGCGGCGCGGGCAGGATGGCGCTGCCCGTCAGAATCGATTGATCGTTCATCCCCCAAAAAACAGTGGATGTCCTCCGCTGCACCGTCTCCAGCGTCATGCGATTTGTGTCGAGCGGGTAGGTGATGAAATGGCGCTCTTCCAGGGGCATCGGTGGTGCAAAGCACAAATCCGCGGTTGTTGATGACGCGCGCTTCGCTGCGCGTGGCCCCCGGCGGGTGCAGGTCAATCAGGGTGTAAGTGCCCTGTCCGGAAACGGCCGCCGCGCCCCCGCATGGCAGGAGGATCGTCCAAACCCACACCCAGTGCAGGCCAGCTTTCATTGATCGACCCCTTGCCTGCCGGTCCCGCGACATGCCCGGATCACAAGCCAAAGTGACAGCTTAATAAAACGGCTGCCGTCAGGCAGCGGATCACAGGGGCAGCAATGATTGCAGTCTCGCCCCGCAATCTCACAAAAGCAAGTTCGAAACCATTCGTGATGATCGACACAAACGGTCTGGCGCGCACAATCGTTCAGGACGCGAAACACGAGGAGTTGATGATAACAACGGCTTCGAGGTTCGCACACCGGCAGCTCTTCTCGCTGATCCAATGCTTCGCATGGGGTCAGCCCTGAATGGCAGTTAGTTAAGGGTCCCATTTTCTGGCTGTAGGAACGGGAAATCCGAAGCACGAAATCCGAAATCCCCTTCGACAAGCTCAGGGCAGGCCGAAACAAATTCAAATACCCAAACCCAAAACGATCAGAGCGGTCGCTCGGCCAGGGGTCCGGCCCGGGAAACTTCATGGTCGACGAATCACTTGTTCTTCCAACGATTCGCGCCGAATTGGTTTCCTTCTCGTCGACTGGGTTGGTCGCACGGAAGCGAACCTTTTGGATTTTGGTATTTGAATTTGTTTCGGATTTCGTGCTTCGAATTTCGGATTTTATCACACGGAAGATGTTACAACCTCGTCCACCGAACTAGATGCAACCCAGAGTCTTGCGCCCTAACTAACTGCCATTCGGGTCAGCCCTCAAATTGCAAATTAGGAGACTGAGTTGCGAGTTAGGCGGCTTGGGACGTCGCGACATCCGAACCTGGCGCAGCTGCTCCTTGACTCTCCTCCAGTCGCGGTGCGGTGGCAAGGCAGTCGGTGTCCTGGTTTTCGGATGGGGCCATCGCTGGGCGGATTCTTGGGGATGAAGAAAGGCTAATCAGAAAGCTTGGGTTTGTTCCGCCCGGCTTGGTCGCTGCGCATCGCGTCCAACTCCTCTTCCAGACTGGCAAAGATCCCTCTCAGAGAGCGATCCTTGGCCAGACGGCCCTCAAGCATTTTGAGTTGCGCACTGACGGCTGCCCCGGTTCCTAAACCCAGAAGCTCGGCCGCAGCGCGCTGGGATTGCCCACAATAGCGAACCAGGCATTTGGCCCCAACCGCGCGCAATGCGGTGTTGCTTCGTCGCTGCCCAAAATCCTCGGGAGCCGCGCCGAAAGCCCGGCACACAACCTGGAGTACGGTTCCCGGAGCCAGCGGTTCGACCATCCTCCGGCGCTTGAGCGGTTTGGTCTTCCAACCGGCCACCCAGACCGGATTTTGATGAACATACCGGGAGAGGCGCAGCAAATACTCATCTCCTGAAACCAGCTTGGCCTTGAATCGTCCATCCAGCAGGTGACCATGTCTTCGATGACGTAGATTGTAATAGATGGTATAGGCCGTGGTGAGGCGGTGCATGAACCGTGAGAGGTTGCCCTCGGGGGTCTCCAGCACCAGGTGGAAATGATTGCTCATCAAGCAGAACAAGTAGAGCCGGATCCCGGCCTCCGTCACGCTCTGCTCCAGTCGATGAAGGAACCGTTCGTAGTCAGCGTTGTCACGAAAGAGCCGCTCACGACGGTCGCGCCAACTGCCGATCATACGACTGGTCACATGATAGATGGCGCCGGGAAATTCGATCCGCACGGGGCGTGCCATGGGATCAGTTTGAGTCAGGAGCTGCAGCTCGTCAATTTGCAATTTGAGGGCTGACCCCATGCGAAGCATTCATTGTCATTTTCATGCGGCCCCATTTCGTATATCCTCTCAGCTCTCATGGCCAGTAGCTGGAAGCAACTTGGTGAGGGGACCTCACGACTGTCCGTCCCACCGTGTCGAGGGCTTTCTGGCCTGCTGCTTTTCCTTCTGATCAGCCCAGGGTGGAGGATAACAGGGGCGGAGCTGGGTGGCAGCTTCGACCCCAGGTCACCTCTTGTCGTCACGCACCTGTCTTACAGCCAAGAGGCAGGCTTTCAGATGGTGGACAACCCTATCAGGGCCAGTGTCAACCTTTCTTTTTACGGCGAAAACTGGGCCAACCTTGTTATCGCTTCCGAACTGCCGGTTCGCTCCCCAGCTCTGAGTCAAACTCAGCAGTATCGAACAGCGGATTGGGCCACCTGCGGACGAACAGCCCGCCAGGCCCTGCCTACCCTCACTATCAGGTGGAGCGTTGGACGACCGAACAGGGACTGCCCGCGAACAAGGTGCGCTCGCTCTGCCGGACCCAAGACGGCTACTTGTGGGTTGGGACCGTGGAAGGACTCGCGCGATTTGACGGGGTGCGCTTCACCGTTTTCAACGAGACGAATACTCCCGCTATGCAGATGAATGGGTCGATTGCCCTCTGCCAGCTCGAAGACGACCAAAGTCGCCTTTGGGTCGGGACCAAGCGGGGCCTGCTCTGCTACGGCGCCGGCCGCTTTCTTTCCTTCGAAGGGCAGCAACACCTAATGGGCCTTGCCATACACTGTTTGGCCGCCCGCTTTCGAGGGGGATTCTGGATCGGCGCCGATACTCGCCTTGGCTTCTGGGACGGCTCCCAAGTCCGTTGGATTGCACCGCTCTCCGAGCGCCTTTCGAGCCCGATCATGGCTTTGGAGGAAATGCCAAACGGCATTCTCTGGATCGGAACCAGGAACGGATTGTTCCGCTGGGATTCAAACAACGATCAGCTCGAACCGGTGGAGATCGATTCCTGGCGGAACCTGGACTTCGGCTATTGCCTTGACCTGCTTGCTGACCGGCGGCACCGCCTTTGGATCGGCACGGCGGGAGGGGTGTGCCGTCTCGATCCGGATGCGTCAAAGCCTGGCTTGATGCCGGCCCCCTACCTGGACCTCTACGGTGGGGGGTTCCCGGACTTTGCGCGATTTGCGGAGGACCCACAGGGAACCGTTTGGGCGACAGCCGCCACCCTCGAAACGTTGGCCGCGTATTTCCCCGAACCGGGCGGCGAGCCGAATACACCGCACCTGTTACCTAAGATTATCAGCGCCATGGAGTGCTTGCTTTTCGACCCGGAGGGATTGATCTGGATCGGTTCACGCGAGGGGCTGTTTCGACTTCGGCAGGAACCGTTCTCGACGCTCAGCCTTACCGGCCGTGGCCGCACCCAGGTCAATACCTTAACGGAGGCCGCGGACGGAAGCCTTTGGTTGGGAGGGTCGTCGCCCGTTCTGGTCCACTGGACCAGGAACAATTTGACCACTCTCGACACACAGAACTTGGAAGCCGGCGAGCCAATGAACGTGACCTGCGTGGATCAGGCGGGCCGAGTTTGGGTTGCTAGCAAAAGTGGAGGAATCTATAGGTTCCCCGCCTCCCTCTCTGAGACACGGAGCGCATCTCCGCTGGTCCGCCAATTTCCTGAGCTGGAACCAGCTCAGTTCCTGCTGGCGGCACGGAACGGAGGCTTCTGGATTGGCACCGCGCGGGGTCTGTATCGGGTGTCCGCGTCCCTGGAGTTGCAGCGTCTCGAAGAGGCGGGAACCATCGACGTCCGTGTGCTTTCAGAGGATCATGCATCCAACTTGTGGATTGGAACCGCAGACGACGGACTGGTCCGGCTCGGACCCGACGGCCAACGCGCCCACATCCAGCAACTCCCCAACGACCAGGTGTGGTCGCTTCACGAAAGCTCCGACGGGAGCATGTGGATTGGGACTGAAGGCGGTCTCTGTCGGGTGCGGGCCGGTCAGGTCAACTCGTGCGGACCCAAATCCGGGTTGCCTCAGATGCGTATTGGAGGCATTGCCGAGGATGATTACGGGCGGCTTTGGCTGAACCACGCCGCCGGAGCCACCCGGGTGGACCGAGCGGAGGTGGAGCGCTGGTTTGTAGATCGCTCTCAAGTTCCTGCGGTAGCGAACTTCGGCCCGCGCGAGGGGCTGACCATTCCCAACATCGGCCTTCCTGGACGTCCTCAAGGTATCCTCAAAGGCAAGGATGGCAGGCTCTGGTTCGGCAAACAGCAGGGGATGGCCATGGTCAACCCTTCCCAGTGCCCGAGCAACGCTCCTCCGCCCCAGGTTTGGATCGAAACCGTCCGAGCGGATGATCAGCTTGTTCCCCTGCAGCTCCCGCTCAAGCTTTCCGCCCGCCATAATCATCGCCTGGAAATCGGTTTCACTGCGACCAGTTTGCATTCGCCCGAGAAGGTCAGGATCGAGTACCGACTCGATGGCGAGGACAAGGACTGGCGTTTGGCCGGAAACCTTCGTCGAGCCACCTATATGAACCTTGCTCCCGGCCGCTATCAATTTCGAGTGCGCGCCAGAAACCGCGAAGGGCAATGGAGCCGCCGTGAGACAGGGCTCTCCTTCAGCATAAGCCCAGTCTTTTGGAGGACCTGGCCGTTTTATCTAGTCTGTGGCCTGGCGGTTTCCGGAACCGCAGCGGGCTGGGTCGTCCACCGTCTCCGTCAGCAACGCCGGCGCCACGAGCTTGAGGCCAGGGATCAGCTCGAAAAGGAACGACTCCGCATCGCCCGCGATATGCACGACCACCTGGGGGCGCACTTGGCCGGATTGGCCCTTAGTTCAACGGATGATCCGGCGGCCCAGGCGCGCCAAACGCTTCATGAGGTTAACGACCTGATCTGGTCAGTTCATCCTGAAAACGACACGGTGGATGCGCTGGCCGATTTCGTGGCCAACTTTGCCGGTCGCTACCTAGGCGGGGCCGGGATCGCACTGGAACTGGACTTGCCGGACCATATTCCTCCTCGCCTCATCTCGGGCGCCCTGCGTCATGAGCTCGTGGCCATGTTCAAGGAAGTATTGCGCAACGTGATCCAACATGCCCACGCCACTCAGGTCATGGTCCGGCTGCGTCTGGACCATGACCGACTCTCTCTCACGATTCGCGACGATGGACGTGGCTTCGAGCAGCCGTTGGAACTTTCCTCTGGCCGTGCTTCCTCTGGAAATGGGTTGCAAAATCTTCGGCTGCGGAGCTTGCGCCTGGGTGCAACTTGTAGGATCGAGGCCAAACCAGACCAGGGTACGGAGATTGAGTTTTCCATTCCAATATGACAACCGATGTCTCCATTCGCCTGGCTCTGGTTGAGGATAACACCCCCTTCCGCCGCCAGTTGGCAGAGGTTCTGAATAGCCAATCGGGTTGGAGCGTGGTGGCCCAGTGCCCTTCCGCCGAGGCCGCCCTTCGTGTAATCCCGGCCTCCCGGCCCACCCTGATCTTGATGGACTTGCTTTTACCTGGGACGACCGGGATCGACGCGATCCCGCCGTTGCGGGCGATCTTGCCCCAAACTCCTGTTGTGATGCCGACGGTGGTGGACAGCCCCAACCAGATCGTTCAAGCGTTGGCGGCCGGAGCTTGTGGCTACATTCTGAAGCGGGGTTCTCCAGCAGAGTTACTGGCGAGCGTGAATGAAGTTCTGACCGGCGGGGCGACCATGAGTCCCGCGGTGGCACGCCATTTGGTGGAATGGTTCCAGCGGCCAACTCCAAGGCCTGAGGGGTACGGGCTCACCGCGCGCGAGTGGGAGGTCCTGCGCCTGGCGGCCCGCGGCAAACAGCAGGGTGAGATTTCCACGGCCTTGGGCATCGCGGTCAATACGGTCAAGAATCACTTTCGCAATATCTACGAGAAATTGGGCGCCCATTCCCTAGCCGACGCGCTCATCAAGCTCAACAAAGGCCGCGACCTTCTCGGCCCTTCTTAGAGACGTGGCGGAAGACCTGGAACCTCCTGGGACCCTCAAGCGCTCCCGAGGCCAAAGCCCTCTGGACCGGGCCGGCGGAGAATACGCGTTCATGCCCGCGCGCCTCGGAAGAATGGACGAGCTTGGCAAGTTGCTCCAAGAACAGATTGTCGTGATCAGGCAGGCTCCACCGCCGCCCTCAGCATATGGACTTAACAACGCCAGCGCTTTGTTTGGCGTGGTACCAACGACCAATGGATGCCGACACTAACCATCAAATATCAGTCGGACATTCGCCATATACGCCTTTTTTGGCCTTGAATTGTATGAAAAGCAAAATGATGCTTGTTGGAATCGCTGTTACTTTGCTTGCGACTGAGGCTGGGGGTCGCTCAATTTCAGAGTCACTTTTTTTTGAATAACCATGACCTGCTTGCTCCAATTTTTGACGCGAATGGGGTGCCGCTCCCTGGTCCGAACTATCTGGCTGAGCTGTGGGGGGGCATCACCCCGGATGCTCTCCAGCCAGGGATCAACGGCTATCCGCCTCCGACTGGCCGCCTAATTGTACCGTTCGAATCAGATGGATATTTTCAGATCGGATGCGTTAGTGTGCCGTCCCTTAGCAGCCCGTTAAAAAAGGCCCTCGGCCGAGGCATTCGGGCGCGGGGCGGTCCGGCGGGCGGCTCCCGCAGCTAATACCAGAACCAGGGCCAGCTCGAATAATCCGATGGCGACGGCCTGGCCAATCCCATACGCCCTGGCTGTTGTCAGCACCGAAAGGATCCAAATCGCCAAAAGTGCCGAAGCAAAAGCTTCGCCGCGGTTTCGCGGTTTCCTCATCCCCCATGAATCGATGGATGCCAAAATCCGCAGCGTTGCTACTAGAAACAAGCTGTTTGAGTAACTCGGGTGCTCAGGGCGCACCGACAAGCCGGACAAATTTCGCCGGCACATCGATCGAGAGCAGCACATTGGCGCGACTACCGTCTCCGGTGATCTCGATGCCCGTCGGCACCCAGACGGCGTCCAGGTTCGGCTTCGCTTCCAGCCTGTAGCGCGCGTCAACGATGGTGTCCCACTCCACGACCACAAAGAATCCGTTGCGCCGGATCGAGAGCGGCACGAAGGGGACCGTCTTGAGATCGATGGATTCAAGGAAGTGGAACAACCCTGGCCTGATCGGCTGGGTTGCCGAGCAAATCGGCCAGGCGCCCGTTGTCGGTCCGGTGCTTGACGTTGCCCACGACGGCTGCGAGCGACTCGGCCGCCCCGTTGTGGTAGAAGGGGGGCACGGCATGGATCCCGAGCAACGAGGGAACGTTGAAACCAATGCCGTGCGTGTCGGCGTTGTAGTGAACACCCAACGCGTCTTGGGCCCCTTGCAACACGCCGCCCGCCACGGCGGGAGCCGCCTTCTCGTCCGCGCCAATGTTGTTGCCGAGGAATCCCCCGACCAGAGACGCCGAGGTTGAAGGAACCGATGTCGCGCAGGAAACGGTTCGGGTCCTGGGCGCCGACGGGATTGCCGATGACCTGGGCCGGGCTGCGCTCCGTGAAAATCTCCGAAGGCGCCGGCGGCGAGGTGAAGTCCTTGAGGCTCACCGTCCAGTTGGCCCCGCCATGACAACCGGCGCATCCCCCTTGAATGAAGAGCGCCCGTCCCATGGCGATGTCCGAAGCGGAGGCCGCGTTGGGCAGGCCAGGCAGCGGGGCGTTGGGGGTGCGCACCGCGAAGCGCACCCATTCCCGGAGCGCCGTCAGCGCCGGGACCCTGTTCGGGCTCCCGGGGAGCGTTACCGTCACCTGCGCCCGATGGGCATTGGCCAGGGTGAAGCCAAGATTTCCAGCCGCGTCCACGTCCAGTTTGACCAGCACGTCGCTGCCGGCGGAAACGACGTAAGCATGGCCCGCGCCGCTCGCGCTGTTGAACGCGATCCCCCAGGGGTTGGCGAAAAAGACGCGGCGCTTGCCAGGCTCCGGGTCCCGGGCGCCAAGATGGAGGTTGGTCGCGGTCAAGTCGGTCGGCGTGGTCCCGTTCACTCCGCTGATCACATTGAGGAAGGCGTGGGTGTCGAGATTGAAGCGCAGAGGCCCGCTGGGGGAGGCGGCGATGTTGGGAAGATAGGCGCGGTCTCCGCGAATGACGATGCTTTGGAGCTGGTTTGGAAAGGCAAAGGTGTCCGGGGCGGGCGGATCGATCAGTCCGGGGAACTTGAACCCGGTGACCCGTGGAGCCAGGGCGAGGGTGCGCGCCTCATTGTAGTCGGCGATGTTGGCCGAGGCGGTATTGATATTCAACACGGCCACCAGTCCTTCCTTGCCCAGATCATCCCCCTGCCGGCCACCGGCCCGGGTGTAGGAGAGGAAGCGAGTGACGTAGAGTTTGGCGTTGTCGAGAGTCACCGCGAGCCCGCGCGGCTGGAAGGAGCGCGAACGATCGGGATCGTTGGCGATGCTGTTGCGCAGATCCACGTGCCCGATGATCGCGCGAGTGGTGGTGTCGATCACCGTGATCGTATCCTGGCCACTGCTGGCCACGAACATGCGCCGGCCATCGACGGAATTGACGATGTTCCACGGTTCGGCGCCGGTGGTGAGCGTCCCGACAACCGCCGCGCTGAACGTGCCCCAGGCGGGGTCGCTGATCTGTATGATCGAAACCGTGCCCGCGGCGGCATTGGCCACATAGGCCCATTGGTCGTCCGGAGTCAGCGCCACGCTCTCGGGCTGGTCGCCAACGGCGAGCTTGGCCAGGACCGTATGGGTGTCCGGCCGGATGACACTGACGCTGTCGTCGGCCGGGTTCACCACCCAGATGAGCCGGTCATTCGGGTTGATGGCGATCGGGCTGGAGTAGGTGGGCCGGGTCCACGACTGGGCCAGGAGCGTGTGCGCGACCAGAGCCGACAGCACGACGCTAGTCCGGGTGAGGATGGACACCGAATGGAACACAGGATGCAGGCAGGGATGATGCATAGAACCTCCGACTTGGTTGGGATACGGCGGGTGTTAGGGCGTTATGGAGAGAGGGGCACCCAGCTGAGCATTGACAGCCGTGGTCGGGGCCGAGGGATGAGGTTGAAGCGGCGATTCGCTGGGGATTCGCCTCGGTAAATCGGCGCCGGCAGCCGGCTTAGGATTCATACCAAGTATGAACTACTCGAACCAAGAGCGTTGCTCGTGGAACGCCATAGTGATTACCAAACGTCCGTGAGAAAGTCCAGCAAATCCTCTTCCAGCGTCCTTAAGAAACTTAAGAGAATCGGGGTCATCTCCCCACATGACAATTGAAGATCCCCAACTCTCGGTGGCTGAGGAAACCCGTCAGCAACCAGATGGCGAACACCATTCGGAAAAGCCGTTTGCGGCCAGAAACCCGCGTCGAAGCTCTTCCTGTGTGCATCGAAGTCTCTTATAGGAGTTCCGCTAAAAGGTTGACACCCTTGCTCGTATCCACGATCGGGATCGGTCGCGCCACTCCCTCAGGATGGTTCCTCCGCTTGTAATCGATGCCAAGAATCGTGCAGACCGTCCCCAAGAAGTCGGGAAGGCTGATGGAGCGATCGACCACGGTGGCGCCGTCGCGGTCCGTTCGACCGACAACCTGCCCCCCTCGAATGCCTCCGCCGATCAGGCATCGCATGAGCTGTCTCTGTGTGGTCATCCCGCCAGCCATCGCAAGCAGCTTAATTCGAGCGCATTTCTTCGGCAATATTGGATTGTATCGAGTCAACAAAGTCCCCAACCCCGCCAAGACAACGGTCACCGAAGGGGCGATCCCCATCTGCGGTTGGATCAGGAAAGAAGGTTAGAAGATGATTCGGATTTCAGCGCGCTTCTCAGTGCGCTTTCAGTTTCTCCACCGTGGCTGGCGGCGGCGACCGGGGCTTTCAGGAAGCTTCTGATCTCAGCGACGACTGGCTCCAGCCCCTCAGTCATCAGCTTCGGCCTGCCGTGACGCTACGATACGACACCCCGCTTGGTGGACCGGTAGAGGTTGACCGCCGGAGCCCTTGTGCTCGACCTCCAGCGGGAACGCGCTGGCGTCTACGTTGGGCACCGGTGCTTTGGCCGAGTACAAGCTTTTTCACGGTCAGGATAAACCTGGTCGTACCGGTTCAAGAACGGGGAGCTTTGTTATGCTGGCGTTATGCCGACGGGGTCTGCGCGGAGGCGCTTTGTGTAAGTGGTTGGAGGGGTTGAAGAAGAATTGGAGCGAGCGAAGGGATTCGAATTCTGATCGGAGTTGGCTCTCATCTTCCTAATTCACTGGGTTTTAATGCGCTACAAGATCTTTGTTCGACGCCAACTTCGCACCAAAACGAACGAAAGCGAACTTGGACTGTGGCAAATTGTGGCAAAAACTCAAAGTTCGGACCAGACATGTTGCCAATGTCCTCATTTGAATCTCTGACTTCATGCTTTCGTGAAAACACTGATTCCTCGTTTCTGGACGGCAACGGACGGGTCGCACGCATATTGATACCTTGTTTCTGATTGAGCGACGGATTTTGCCGCCGCCGCTGCTCTATTTGTCGGCTCGCCTTCCAGCGACACGGACACGTTGAAACCCAGGAGACCTGTCTGCGCCGAGCCGGTTGCCGCCCACCTCGCCGATGCGCACAGTCACCTGCGGGCGCGGCGGATGGCCTGCCTTCCACCAATCGGGAATGGACGACGACCCATTCGGGAGGACTTAGCGCTTCACGCAGGACGTGTCGCGGGCGCGTCCCTCATTCAGGACGTGGAAGGAGCACCTACATTCACGAACATCCGCGTCACGCCAAAGCCGCAGAGTCGGGACTTAATCCGCGAATGGTTCCCCGGGCGCGGCATCGAGGATTACGTTGTCTCCGCGACCACCGAAGCGGTAAAACCGTGAGCGCACGACGACGCCGACGCTCGAAACCATCTGGAACGAATTCGCCTTTAAGCTGGGTAGTTCATCCAAGAGCGGGTGGCTGACCCGGCCACAACAGAGGACATCCTTCATGACGTGTTCCTGAAGATTCAGGGCCGGCTCGATACCTTGGAAGACTCGGCGAAACTTCAAAGCTGGCTCTATCTCATCGCGCGCAACGCTATTATCGACCACTACCGCACGCGCAAGGGGATGACAGCCCTTGCACTCATTGTCTGCGCGTCCCACGCCACGGCTCAGGACTACGGCCTCGCCGGTCATTGCTGAACTCCCACGCGGTAGAAGTATGGGCCGGGACCGATCGCGTTGGTGAATGTTTGTCGCGGCGGTGGACCAGCTCGTGTAAGGCAGGACCGGGCTGGGACTGTTAACACCTACGTACAACACGGCCGCTGGGCATTGGCAGCAATAAGCAAACTGAACGCAAGAAGGTTTGAAGTTGGTTGTGGTTCATAAGACTTCGCGACCGATCATTGTTGAACTCCGACGCGTTAGAAGAACGCGCAGCGTCATGAGGTCCCAAGGGGCCAGAGCGCGTAAATGCTCACGAGGCCGCCGAGATGAGTTGCACATATGGTTCATGGAGAGAGGCCGCGTGGTCATCTCGAGAAAATTCTCCATAACATAGCCAAGCCACTGAGCGGGAGAAAAATGCCCCCAAGAAATGTCACAGGCCACGTTTTTTTCCAGATGGTCATGTGGTCTTCGGAGGCTCGGCTACTGAGTGCCGTTGCGATTAATGAAGGCCCAAGGCAAATCATGATGATACCGACAAAGAACTGGGCAAACGGCTTGTAGGCTTGGGTCCATTTCTGCCCTCCAATTCCTTCCAACAACCCGACTGCAAGCGTGGCGGACAACACCATGAAGAAGAACAACCTGTACGGGGCGTTGCGAAGTTTCATGAGCGAGAAGGCGCTTGCAGTGGGCTTCGTTTCATGGTCGCCGCCTCCCGTTCATTGCTGAATACCCACGCGATAGAAGAATGGGCCGGTGCCGAGGGCGTTCGTGTCGGCGTAACTCGTCGTGCCCGGCAGACCGCTGATGTGTCCTTGCAGAAGCACGAAGGGCGATGCGGCTCCGAAGTTGGTGGCACGCTCAAGGAAGTAAGTTCGATTGCTCACGCTTTGCCAGCTCACGGTGACACCAGACATGTCGTTCGTCGGATTAAGCAATCGCAGCGCGGACACAGCATCGGTGGGAATTGTTCCGGCCATCCATTCCTGCCAATTGTTCATGAAGTCGCTGTCAGAGTCCGAGTAATCTGCCGAGCCGTCTGCGGGAAATCCATATTGCTGCAACCAAGCGTAGGAGATAAGCGAGGCGGGCGACTGAAATTCGTAAGCGCCGATGTCAACCGCGCCTCCTGCGATACGAGGATTGCCGTCGAGATCGAAACCAGCGGGTGCGTAGGCGTTGAGGCCCGCATTGATGCAGGGCGAATTGGATTGCAGGCGCAGGTTGCCACCAAATTGATTTATGAAGAGCGGCGCGTTGGTGATATTGCCAAACCCGTTTGTGGGCATGACCTGAGTGCAACAAAAGCGCAGGACGCTGTTCGGCTCGTAATCGTAATCGGGCAAACGAGTTGTCGTAAACGATGCAGTTGTTCAGTCTGGCCCCAGACGCCCCGGTCGTGTTGCGAGTCAGTCTACAATTGTTCAGCGTGCCGTTCTGGCCCCAGTGTAGTAGCCGGTCAACTGTACAATTGCTCAGGGTGCAGACTTGGGCCCCGTACCAGGAATCGTCGCCACTCAATGTGCAATTACTCAGAGCGCACATAAAAGCTTCGTTTCCCCCGCGGTTGGCAATCAAGGTGCATCTGTTCAGTTAGACAAGCCCAGGCGCCTCCGCCAAGCCCGCCAATACCCGAGGGGGAAGCCCAGTTGTTGGTCAGCGTGCAGTTGATGAGCATGCAGCCGTGAGAGCCGCCGTCACCATAAGCGCCGCCGCCGCCGCTATCAGCCCGGTTGCCGGTCAGTGAGCAGTTGATGAGCACGCAGCCAGGGCGGTCAAATCCGGGGGCGCCGGGATCGGATCCCCGACCGGCAACGCCGCCGCCCTGAGTACCCGAGCCGAGTTGTTGGTCAGCGTGCAGTTGATCAGAGTGCCACCGTAGGCGCCACCGCCTACATCAGCGTGGTTGCTAATCAGCACACAGTTGGAAACGACCTCGCTGGCGTTACAGAATACTCCGCCGCCTTTGGCTGTCGCACAACCCTGACAGCCAAACACGGTCCCATTGGTCAACGTGAACCCTGACAGGCTCGCGCCTCCCGACAAGTAGGCACACCGAATCGAGTGGGATCCCTCGATCAGTGTGAATTCCGGACCGCTGACACTCCGGATCGCTATCGGATCTACGACCACCGCGCGACTACCGGACGCTGGCGGGCCACCCGTCCGGTAAATGCCATTGGTTACCAGGATTTGATCGCCGGGCTCGGCAGCGCCAATGGCATCTTGGATATTCGTCGCCGCGGTGGACCAGGAAAGGTAGGGCGGCGTCGGGTTCGGGCTGTTGAGCGAGACGTAGTGCGTCGGCACGGCGACCCACTCGTACACTCCCATGTCCACGGTGCCGCCCACGATTCGCTCCTTCCCTTCAAGATCAACCGGGCTGGTGACGTATTCATTGTTGCCCGCGTCTATGCACGGTGAGTTGGCTTGCAGGCGAAAGTTCCCAGCCGTTGCGTCAACGAACAACGGCGCGTTCGTGATATTCCCAGGCCCATCCGCCAGCGGCGTGGTGCAGGAAAACTTCACGTAGTTGTCCGCAGCATGATCGGGATCGCTGTTGTAATAGACGATGCAGTTTCGCAAGTAGGACGCGTAGGTGCCGCCGGCGAAGCTGGTAGAGTTGCTCACGACCGTGCAATTGATCAGGCCGCTGTAAGCGGCTCCTCCGCCAGGGCCTTGCACCGCCGAGTTGCCGGTCAGGAGGCAGTTCTGCAGGACGCAGGACGAGGCACCACCGCCTTGAGCGGCAGACGGGCCGGCAGCAGTGTTGCCCGTGATTGTGCAGTTGATCAACTTGCAACCATCCGCCGCGCCACCGGAAGCAGGGGGAGAGAATCCTCCGGGCGCTCCATTCGCCAGATTGCCTTTGAAAGTGCAATTGAGGAGCGTGCCGCCGCTAATTCCAGGAGGACCACCACTCGAAACCGCCGAGGCAGCCCCGCCTCCCCATCCAGCCGCGCAGCCCACGATCACACAGTTGGACACGATGGCGTCCGATGGAAGATCGCCGAAAGCCACGCCGCCGCCCAGCCCGCCAAAAAAGACGTTCCCGTTCGTCAATGTGAATCCAGCCAGGAAGGTTCCGTTCGCCAGATACACGCACCGTATCATCAGCCCGCCTTCGATGATTGTGAACTGCGGCCCATTGACGCTTTGAACTGTCACGGGCTTGTCCACCACCACACGCGATTGGTTCGTGACCCCGATCTGGTAAACGCCGTTGGTCACCAGGATTTGATCGCCCGCCACGGCGGCATCAACGGCGTCCTGGATATTCGTGGCGGCCGTGGCCCAACTGGCGTAGGGCGGCGTGGGGCTAGTGCTGTTGACATCCACGTGAAGCACGGCTGCCGGCAAATTGGCAGCGGCGAGCAGCCACAGAAGTAGAACGGCTTGGAATTGTTCTTTTTCATTTGGCGTTCTTTTCGTTTGGCAGGCTCTGTAAACCACTCTTGCACCCCATCACGGCTTGGTAAGGCGATATCTCCGTTCACTGCTGAACTCCCACGCGATAGAAGAACGAGCCGCGCGATGGCGTTCGTGTCGGTGTAGCTCGTCGTCCCCGCCTGACCAAGGATGTTGCTGGTCAGCAATGAGAAAGACGACGCTGCTCCGAGATCGATGCTGCGTTCAAGGAAGTAGGTTCGATTGCTCACGCTTTGCCAACTCACGGTGACACCCGACACGTCGTTGGTGAGGTGAGCAATCGCAGCGCGGACGAAGCATCAGTGGGAACCGTCCCGGCGATCCATTCCTGCCAGTTGTTCATGCGGTCGCTGTCGGAGTCCGAGTAATCTGCTGAGCCGTCGGTGGGCAGGCCGTATTGCTGCAACCACGCGTAAGAGATCGCTCGAAGCGGGCGATTGGAATTCATAAGCGCCAATATCAACAGTGCCGCCCGCGATGCGTGGGTTGCCGTCCAGGTCCGTGCTGCCGACAGGCGCGTAGCGTTGTAGCCCGACGTTGATGCAGGGCGAGTTGGATTGCAGCCGCAGATTGCCCGCCAGCTTGATCAATGAAGAGCGGCGCGTTGGTGATGTTGCCGATTCCGTTCGTGGGCATGGGCGTCGTGCAGCAATAGTTCAAGTTGTCGCCAGTGTAGTAGTCAGGCCCTTCCTGCGCCGTGTTGTAATACACGATACAGTTGTTGAGCGCGCCCCCGGAGTCGCCACCGCCGAACAAAGCCGAATTGCCGGTCAACGTGCAGTTGTTCAGTCTGCTGGACAATGCCCCGCCGCCGAACCCATAAAATGGCGAAATCGCGACGTTGCCAGTCAACGTGCAATTGTTGAGCGTGGCATCGTTTGCCCCGCCACCGCCGCCGTTACCAGACGAGTTGCCTGTCAGCGTGCAATTATTCAGCGTGCCGCCGGAAGCGCCGCCGCCGAAATAGGAAACCGAGTTTGACGACAGGGTGCAGTTATTCAACGTGCTATTCGGTACGCTCCTCCGCCGCTATCGGCACCATAGTTGCCCGTCAGCGTGCAGTTGTTCAGTGCGCCATTGTAGGCTCCGCCGCCGGCCCCCCAAACCGAATTGCCTGACAGGATGCAGTTGTTCAGCGTGCAATTGTTGGCCCCGCCGCCCACGTGTGCCGAATTACCCGTCAACGTGCAATTGTTGAGCGTGCCATCAGCTGCCCCGCCTCCGGATTCGGCAGCCGAATTGCCCCTCAGCAGGCAGTTGTTCAGCGTGCCACCGTGATGTCCCGCCGCCGTAGCCATATTGGCCGGTGGTGGAATTGGTCATCAGCGTGCAGTTGTTGAGGGTGGCACCGAATACCCCGCCGCCTTCGCTTGCCGAATTGCCGGCGAGCGTGCAGTTCTTGAGCGTGCCGCCGAAGGCCGCGCCTCCCGTAGTAAGCGGAATTGCCCGTGAGCACACAATTCGAGACATCCCGCCGGATTCAGAAGACTGCACCACACTGTGCTCCAGCGTCGCCGGAGGTTTGCGTCCGCCGTTCGTCAGCGTAAAGCCGGCCAGCAGCGCGCCATTTGTCAAATAAACACACCGCACCCCTTCCAAACCATTCACCGCCCCTGGCCGGTAACCGAGAATGCTCGGTGGCCTCCGGGCCGTTGACGCTGCGCACCGTAATTGCCTTCGTCACCGCCACTCGATTGCTTACCCCATCCACCGCACGCGCCCCGGCCTGGTAAACACCGTTACTCACAAGCACCAACGCGCCCACCGCGTCGCAGCATCCACTGCGTCTTGGATGCTCGCGGCAGCGCTCGCCCAGGAATTATAAGGCGCCACGGGAGAAACGTTTCCCAGCGTGACGTAATGGACCGACTGGGCCGTCACATGAACGAGCGCCGTCGCCGCCACGCCGCCCGGAAAACGTTTCGTTGTAGGCGCGCAACTCCACCGCGTAATACCCTGCCGCCAGCCAGGAGTGCGAAGCATTCAGGCCGGTTGCTCACCACCGTGCCGTCCCCAAAATCCCAACGCGAGTCACTGACGTTCCCGCCAATGATGGCCTGAAAGTCCGCCGCAAAACCCACCGCCACGTTGGTGTAGGAAGCCACTACTGCGGCACTCAACGCCCCCGTCAACGATCCGCTCCAGTGCTCATCGCAGCCTATGGAAGGCGGATTGGCCCACGACTCCCCATCCAGGTCAAAACCGGTGGCGTAGGCAACGTTGCCAGCGCCACGGCACGGTGAACTGGCGCTCAGGTGCCAGTTGCCGGCCAATTGCGGTTCAACCGTCCGATTGCCTATACCGTCGGATGGCAGCGGCGTGGTGCAGCAATAGTTGAAAGTGCCACCGCTCCAATTACCGCCAAAGGGCGCAGTGTTGTAATACACGATGCAATTGTTGAGCGTGCTGGAATAGGCCCCGCCGCCGGAGTAGCCACGAAGCGGAATTGCCGGTCAACGTGCAGTTGTTGAGCGTGCGATAGGCCCCGCCGCCGTCACTGGAAGAATTGCCGGTCAGCGCGCAATTGTTGAGGGTGCCCCGTCGACTCCCCCGCCGCCCGTGAATTGTCGGTCACGGTACAGTTGTTCAGCGTGCATTGGACCGCCGCGACGTAGGAAGATTTCCGGTCAGCGTGCAGTTGTTCAACGTGCCTTGAAACGCACCGCCGCCATAGTTGCTGGCTGAATTTCCGGTTAACACGCAGTTGGCAACTACCGGGTTCGTAGATTCACACCAGATGCCGCCGCCAGACTCAGCAACACCGTTGGTCAGTGTGAATCCGATCATGCTGCTACCGTTGATGAGATAGGCGCAGCGGATCGTGCCGCGACCGTCTATCCTCGTGAACTGCGGGCCGTTTGCGCTTTGGACGATCAAAGGCTTGGTCACCGCGACGCGGTTGGTCGTGCCGTCCAGCGCCCGGCCGCCGACCGCGTAGGTTCCGTTGGTAGCCAGCACCAGCGCCCCCGGCACTGTGGCCGCATCCACCGCATCCTGGATGTTGGTGGCCGCGGTGGCCCATGAACTGTACGGCGCAATCGGGTTGCCGCCATTAGCCGCGACATAGTGAATCGGTTGCGTGACCACGTGCACCGTTACAGTTGCGCTGATCCCGGCTGAATTGCTCTGGTTGTAGGCGCGCAGAATCACCGGATAATCCCCGGCAGCGCTCCAGGCATGGGAAGCGTAAGGCCGGTTGCTGACTACGGTGCCGTCACCGAATTCCCAACGCGAAGCGCTCACCCGGCCCGAGATCAATGCTTGAAAATCCACACTGAACCCCGCCGTCACGTTGGTGTAAGAAGCCAGCAGAACCACGGTCAGCGCGCCGGTGACCGACCCGCTGGCGTACTCGTCGCAGCCGTGAACTTGTCGAATCCTCCGAGCAGGTAGGCCAGCGCGAGGACGAAAGGCCGCACCGTGGTGGACGCGCGCCACGTGATCGACGCCCGAAACGCGGTGGCGTCGGTGCCGTCTAGCTCTACTTCAGTCCTTCGCTGTCCACCCCACCAGGACCGTTCAAACGCTCAGGCAGCGGCCCAGCACCAGCGCTGCGGCGTCGCTTCCGGCAAGTCTGTGTGACGGGAAGTTGTTGTGGTGCAACGTGGCCAGAGCATCGTCGATGGGCGCGACCAGGTTCGCCAACCGCAGCCACGACGCGTCGTCACGCTCGGCACCGCGGGCCCGGCTTCGCCGCAGGCCCTCGGCCCCAGGGCAGTCAGCGCCGTCTTCTCGGCGCGGGTCAGCGCCAGCCTCCGCGGATAGCGGGTGAGGTCGAACGCGAACGAGCACGCAGTGACGCGCGCGCTGGTCGAGGCGAGCACCCGCAGCGGTGCCGGGTTCACCGGGCGCCCTCCGCGCCGCCCGGCTCGGTGAGCATCTGAACGCGCCACGCGTGGATATGCGCCATGCCCGAGTTCAGCTTGGCCGCCAGGTCTCGCCCGGACAGGTGGACGTAGGTCAGCGTCGAGTCGGTGCTGCGATGTCCGGCGAAGGTGGCGATCGCGTGCAACTCCCAGCCCATGCGTGCCAGGTCGGTCAAGCACAGGTGTCGCATCGTGTGCGTGGAGAACCGCGGCAGATCAGCCGCGTCCCCGATCCGGCGCACCACTTTGGACCATGTCCACAACGTCAGCGGGTCGCCGGCGTTGCGGCGCGACTCGGACAAGAACAACGGGCCACGGGCACGGCTCAGTCTGGAGCGATGTGCCAGGTACTCCGCCAACAACGCGCCGGTCGCGGCCGAGTACGGAACCGCCCGCCCACGCCGAGTCTTCGTGGTCTCCGCGCGGATTCTCAGCATCCGCTGGCCCGGATCCACGTCGTCGGTGCGCAGCGCGCAGAGTTCCTCGCGGCGCAGTGCGCCGTCGTAGG
This sequence comes from uncultured Actinomycetota bacterium, assembly GCA_963753485.1. Taxonomy (GTDB): domain Bacteria; phylum Actinomycetota; class Actinomycetes; order Mycobacteriales; family Micromonosporaceae; genus CAWDLX01. Next base: position 29,197 of record CAVWCL010000009.1, read on the forward strand.
CCATGGCCAACATCAGCCGGTTGCGCACCGGCTCGGCGCGAAACACGCCGAGGACGTCAAGCCACTGCTGCTCTGCAGGAATCCACGGCAGCTTAACCATTCGCGGAACCAAGCCCTTGCGAGCAGCCATCCCACCGCGTGGCGTGTACCGGCCGCGGCCGACCGGGTTCGAGTCGCGCACGCCCTCCTCAATCAGGTAGTCGTAGAACAGCCGCACCGCCACGAGTCGCTGCTGCAGGGTGGCGTTGGACAGCCCGACGCCCGAGTCCAACGCGACCACGTTCGCCCCGAGCCGACTGGGCCTGGCCCGCAGATGCCCTACGAACCCGGCGACGTGGGCCCGAGTCGCCGATACCGGATCGATCCCGTCCCGTTCGCACATCTGCAGGTACCCGGCCAGGCCACGGGCGTACGCATCAATCGTTCGCGGCGCCCTGCCCAGATCAGCCCATACACGCAGCCACTCGGACGCCCGAGCGTGCCGGCCCAGGACCGGCCACTTCTCCTCCAACAGCACGCTGACCGCAACTCAGCGCCAGCGCCGGACGTGACGGCGCGAGCCGGTCAGTAACCTTCGACCGAATGGCCCAGATTCCAAGTAACCAGAACCCACGTTCAGAACGGTCAGTAACCTTCGACCGGTCCGCCAGATTCCACGTAACTATTACGTACAGCCGGCCGTCATACTCGTCCACGAGGGGCCTCCTTCGTCGTGGTGGACGTGAACAGCCCAAGCGTTACGCGCGGGTGACTGTCACGAGGAGCGAGGCCCCGCTCCTTCATCGAATCAGAGCTCTGCCGACGGCGCTCGGCTCACGAACGTTGTGGGCTTTGGTAGGTGAGGGTTAAGAGCTTCGCGGTCTTGTCATAGCCGGCCGTCGCCAGGATGTTCCCGTCTGGACTGAACGCTACCGCGACGACACTGCTGGTATGGCCAGTGATGGTGGTTGCCAGACGGGGGCGAGACGGGTCAGTGACGTCCCACAGCTTCGCCGTCTTGTCGTAGCTGCCGCTGGCCAGGGTGCGTCCATCGGGGCTAAAGGCCACCGCCCGAACTGTGTCGGTGTGGGCGGTGATTGTGGCGGCCAGGCTGGGACGGGTGGGGTCGGCAACATTCCAGAGCTTGGCGGTCTTGTCGGCGCTCGCGGTGGCTAGAGTATGCCTGTCCGGGCTGAACGCTACCGCGACGACGCCGTTGGTGTGGCCGGTAAGCGTGGCGGTCAGGCCCGGTCGGGTGGGGTCGGTAACGTTCCAAAGTTTGGCGGTCTTGTCGGCGCTCGCGGTGGCCAGGGTATGTCCGTCCGAATTAAAAGCCACCCCCACCACAATGTTGGTATGGCCCGTGAGCGTCGCGGCCAGCTGCGGCTTGGCGGGGTCGGTTACGGTCCACAACTTGACCGTGTTGTCACCACTCGCGGTGGCCAACGTACGCCCGTTTGGGCTAAACGCTACCGCGACCACGCCGCCCCTATGGCCGGTGAGGGTGGCGGATAGGCTCGGTCGGGTGGGGTCGGTTACGTTCCACAGCTTGGCTGTCCTATCTGCGCTAGCGGTGGCTAGGGTGTGCCGGTCCGGACTGAATGCTACGGCCCAGACCGTGTCAGCGTGGCCGGTAAGCGTGGCGGCCAGGCGCGGGTGAGTGGGGTCGGTCACGTTCCACAGCTTGGCCGTCCTGTCGGCACTCGCAGTAGCCAAGGTTTGCCCATCCGGGCTGAACACCGCCGCGTAGACGAAGGAGTCATGCCCGGTCAGGGTCGCGGCAATGACCGCGCCAGTAATCGTCTTGGCAGACGGGAGGGTGGCGTCGGAGGCTGGGGACTTGGTGTAGTTGGTTGAAGGCGCCGCCGAGCGGTCGCGGGTCACGAGGACCAGACCGGTGAGAACCACCGCCGCAGCAACCGCCAAGCCGAGTGCGATCGCCACGAGCCGGCGCGAGGGTCGCGGCTGCCGGGACACATCAACCCTGGCCGTTCCACTATGAAACGGTGGACGTCGGGGCGGCTCTCCAGAACGTTCGGGCGGGGGAGGATTCGCCGGACGCAAGACCTCCGCGCGGAGGCGTTCGGTGAACCGCTGGCTGGGCATCCTCTCGCCGGCGATGTCCTCTACCTGCAACTCGCTCAGCCGGAAGAATCGCTTACCTTTCAGTAGAAGCGGGAAGATTGGGTGGCCGCACTCCTCTGCGTGACTGATCTCCCTCTCGACCCAGGCCGACGCGTCCGCGTCGGGAGTCATCACGACGACGAATGCGGCACATTGGTCGATCTTGACTTGGATGACGTGCTGCCAGCGGTCGCCAGCAGCCAGCTCGTGGTCGTACCAAACAGAGACCCTCTCGCTTTTCAGGTGCTCGGCGAGCTTGTCGACGTAGCTGCGGTCTGTGCGGCTGTAGCTGATGAAGACGTACCCGCTCACAAACTGCAGGTTACTGGCATACGTCGCCTCGGTTGAATCAACTCAAAGGTGCGAAGATGGCGACGGTCACCTCGCCCTGGATCGAACGACCTTCGGAGTCGGGGTCGGGCAGCGGGGGAGAAACACGGCCCTACAGACGCTCGCGGGGACAACCCTGAGGCCCCGTCCTTGACAACTCTGGCCGCCGAGCCGATCTCGGCAATGGAGTCCGTCGCTGACCGCGTGTGCACGGCGGTGGCTGAGTACCGAGTCCGCGCGGACAGCGGCATGTCCGGTCGTCACGGCGCCACCCGTGCAAACCTCGTCGGTGCTGCTGATCCGCACAACTCCCGGCAATAGCGGAAGTCTGGGGACGGTCGCTCGGCCCTCGATCGGTGTTCGACGCCCGAGCCCTGTCAGCGGCATGACCGGACGTTGAGGCGGACCTGCCGTCGGTGCTGTTCGTGATGTTCGTGGTGCGCGACATGCGGCTTGAGACATCCGCTGTCAACCTGAGGTCTTCGTCCGGGCCGGGCGGGGTTGGGTGATCGCGAAGAGTTGGTGTCGTTCACGCGACCCCTACTCTTCGCGATCACGGGCTGCGGCGGCGGGCGACCTGGTCCGGGTTGACCGGCTGCACGGTGAACCAGACGTCGACCAGCTACCGCTCTACACCACCAGTTCCGACCACTACCTCGGACTTGACCACCTCATCACCGTGATGGCCATACCACGACCCACGGCTGCGATACAGACCTTGCCACACGCTCATCGCCATGCTGTCCATATAGGAGCCTCACGATCACCTGCACAAGAAGTCAGTCGCCGAAATAGAGCGATGTCCGTCACGGGGCGTCGATGATCGTCTACTGATTTGATCGACCGGCAACGCCCGAAACTCGGCGGAGTCGGACGCCGAGACATCGTCAGCAGCCCATGGATGTGATCGACAACCAGCTTCCGCTCCTGGGCGGAGTAGTGCGTCCTGGCGGCGCCGAGCAAGATCGATCCGGAACGCGCTGTACTCGGCGAAGTCGTGCGATCGCAAGGCCGCTTGGAGATCAACGCTGAACGCGCTCAACTGGGCGTGTCCGGTAACTTGATCTCCGCTCGGCCACGCTAGCGGCGGTAGCCCGGCCGACCCTGCCGTCGGTCGGGATCTGAACCGAGCCTGGACGCGGCTGCAGCTACCTCATGTGCCGCTGGCAGCCGAGGTCGCGGCGGAGCGAAAACGTATGCTTGCACTCGTCTAGGAAGAGGATGCCGCGATGGGCCAGGGAGAGCGCGCCGGGCCGGGCCAGACCCGTGCCGCCCCCCACCAGCGCCGCCGCCGACGCGGTGTGATGGGGGGCCTGAAATGGTGGCCGGCGGATCAGGCGCGGCGCCGCCGGCAGCACCCCGGCGATCGAATGCACCGCGGTCACCTCCAGCGCGGCGGCGTCGTCCAGCGGCGGCAGGATCGACGGCAGCCGCTGGGCGAGCATGGTCTTGCCCGCTCCGGGCGGGCCGAACAGGGCGAGATGGTGCCGGCCGGCCGCGGCCATCTCCACCGCGAACCGGCCGCGCCCCTGGCCCGCGATGTCGGCGAGGTCCGGCCCCGGCTCGTCCACGGCGACGTCGCCGGCAACGGCGGCCTCAAGCGGGCCCGCACCCCGGACGAAGTCGATCACCTGACGCAGGCTCTCCGCGGTTCGGACAACGAGCCCAGGCACCAGGCTCGCCTCGGCCCCGTTGGCGGCCGGCACGACGATCCGGTCGAGCCCGGCGCGCGCCGCGGCGAGGAGCATCGGAAGCACGCCCCGTACCGGCCGGACCCGGCCGTCCAAGCCGAGTTCGCCGATGAAGACGGCACCCTCGATGCCGGCGAGCGGCAGGAGGCCGGCGGCGGCGAGCAACACGACGGCGATGGCCAGGTCGAAGCCAGAGCCGCGCTTGGGCAGCTCGGCGGGGAGCAGGTTCACCGTGAGCCGCCGCTGCGGCCAGGCCTCGCCGGAGTTCACGATCGCGGCCCGAACCCGGTCGCGCGCCTCGTTCAGCGACGCGTCGGGCAGCCCGGAGAGGACGAGCTGTGGCAGCCCGGCGGCGATGTTCGCCTCCACGGTGACGGCGTGACCAGCCAACCCGAGCAGCCCGACCGCTCGCACCCGCGCATACCCCACCACCTCAGAACGCCGCCCGCAGATGCTCGACCTGGGCCGGTCCCTGGCGCTGGGGACGGATGGCGACCACATCGAAGCGGACCTCGCCGCGGACCTCGGGATGCTCCGCGAGCCAGCGGGCCGCAAGCCAACGCAACCGGCGGACCTTGCGGTGGCTGACCGCCTCCACCGCCGACCCGAACGACTCCACCCGCCGGGTCTTCACCTCGCAGAAGATCACCTGGTCGCCCTGGATGGCGACGATGTCCAGCTCACCGCTTGCGCATCGCCAGTTGCGGTCGACAACCCGCATGCCCGCGTCGACCAGCGCCCGCACGGCGACCCGTTCGCCGTATGCGCCCACCGCATCCGAGGTGCGAGTCATGGCGTCACCCTGGCGGCTCACGGGGCCGACGCCAAGCCCGATCGGTCGATCTGTGGATGACTTCTGCCCCTGTGGACAACCGTCCGGACCGCGTACCGGTGTGGTATAAGACCGACCGGCGCGCACCAGCAGGTCCACTGAGGACTGTCCGTGGCCCGGTGGTGGGGCGACGACGTGGAGCGTCCCGGCCTCGGGACGCCGAACGTGGCTCGACGACCCGGGGCTTGAATCACAATGGCCCGGCTATGGGCATGCGATGAAGCAGGACGGCGGAGGGTTCGACGGGCCGAGCGAGATGGTGAGGTTCACGCTCGTGCCCGTGGGCACCATGCTGCCGCCCGCCGGGTTCTGCGACAGCACGGTGCCGGAGTAGGTCGAGTCGTCGTGCTTGTAGGTTGTGCTTCCCAGACTCAGCCCGGCGGCCCAGATCGCCTTGTCGGCGTCCGACTGGTGCGAGCCGACCACGGTGGGCACCAGCTTGTAGCCGGACGCGACCACGATGTTGACCGGCGAGCCGATCTGCGCCGCGCCGCCGGCGGCCGGCGTGGCGCGGCGCAGCGTGTTCAAGTCATACACGACAAACTTCTGCCTCGACCTGGAGAATGGCCTGCTGGATGACGGACTACCGCTGCAGGTCTGGCAGTGCAATGCCAATACGAACAACCAGAAGTGGGACATCGGCGCTGCACCCGTCCGGCCCCTGACGACATCGAGTCAGGGATTGGGTGGCGAGTGCGTGGACGTGAACCAAGCCAGCAGCGCCAACGGCACCCAGATCCAGCTGTACCACTGCAACGGCACCGCCGCCCAGCAATGGATACACAGTTTCTCGTTCGAGTTCGTCAATCCGCAGTCGAACAAGTGCCTGAACGTTACCGGCGGCAACGCCGCGGACTTCACCCCCTTGGAGATCAGGACGTGTAACCTCACCACCGCCCAGCGGTGGACGTTCCCCTTCCCCATCAAGCTGACTTCTGACGACGCCGGATGGTCGGCGGCCCGGGGGGCGTCGCCGACCATCCGAGCGGGTCGACCAGGCCAGCCCCACATCACTGTCCGAGGGTACGGGACAGCAGCTCCCTGCGGCTGCGGGTCCCGGTCTTGGCGAAGATCGACTTCAGGTGGTCCGGCACCGTATGCGCCGACAAGCTCATCGGGTTGGCGGCGCCGTCGACCGGCCGGGCAACGCGGTGTCGCCAGACGCCGGACCGATTGTGAGCGCCGCGACGGCCTGAGGTCTCCCTCCGACCCGGCGGCCCCGGGGTTACGCTGCGTGTCGTGACCACCGTGAGTGTGCGATACATCGTCAACGACGTTGACGCCTCGATTGCGTTCTACCGCCAGCTGGGGTTCGACGAGGTGATACATCCGGCGCCCACCTTCGCCATGGTCGCTCGTGGCGAGCTCCGCCTCGTGTTGAGCGCTCCGGGAGGGGGGCCCGGCGGAGGCGCGTCCCTGCCGGATGGAACCCGACCGGAGCCCGGAGGGTGGAATCGGTTCATGCTGGAGGTGGCCGACCTCGAATCCATTGTGGAGGAGCTGCGGCAGGCGGGCACTCAGTTCCGCAGCGACATCGTGACCGGTGTCGGTGGTAGACAGATCATTCTTGACGACCCGTCCGGTAACCCGGTCGAGCTGTTTCAGCCCACCCGTACCGAGGCCAGACTCGGCTAGTGTCGCCCATAGTGAATCGTGGACAGTCTGGGTGGCCTGGGCAGCCCATACTGTCCACGATCCAGCCCGGCTGCGCGGTCAGTCTTTCCTGCTGAGTGTGTTGAACCAGCAGGCCGCGTTCGGCCGCAACGCTCAACTTCTGTCAGAGGTGGCCGACGACCTGGCCGTCGGTGGCGGCTCCCAAGCCGACGGGGGTAGAGGCGGACCGGCCGCCAGCCGTTGCCGCACCTGGGTCATCCGGTCCGCGGAGTGGTGCGGCATCTCCCACCGGCTCTCCAGCCACCAGGTGCATCCTGCGTCCGCCCACGGCAGCACCTGAGCTCTCGCGGCTGCCAGGTCGTCGCTGGGCGTCTCGCCCTCGGCGACGATGTCGAGGTCCGGCCGGGCGCCGTGTTCGGCGAGCCAGGCACGCAGTGCGCGAACGTCGTCGGGTCCGCCTTCCCGGTCGCCCACCTGGTACTGAGGTACGAGGCCATCGCAGCGCAGAACTCGCCGCATGGACTTCGGTCTGGGCCACACGCCGACCACCCAGATGGGTATCCGTTGCTGCACCGGCCGGCCAACCCGAGCCAGATCGTCGCGTTCGCATTGGTACGTGTAATGGCGCCCGTGGTAGCTGGTCTGCCCCGCCCACAGCTCACGGATCAGATCGATGCCCTCGTCGAGCAGGTCGGCGCGGGCGCGCAGGTCGATGACCTCGCCCGTCAACGGCAGATCGGTTGTCAGCGCCCCCACGCCGACGGTCAGGATGGCCCGGCCGCCCGAGAGCTGGTCGAGCGTCGCGACCTGACTCGCCACCTTCCAGGGGCGTCGCCAGGGCAGCGGCGTCAGTAACGTGCCCAGCCTGACCCGCGTGGTACGGGCGGCGATCGCGGCCAGCAGACTCCATGCGTCCACCCCATAGGCGGCCTCCCAGACGAACACCCCGTCCCAGCCGGCCTGCTCAGCCAGGATCGCCTGCTCGAGCTGCTCCGGGGCCGACCCGCCAGGCAGGATCATGCCGTACCGCATCCGCTGCATGGCTCTGTCCTACCGGACACCGCCGCCCTCACGCACCTCGACCGCTCTCGCCTGCCGTCATACATCCTGCGTCGGCCCGGCTCCGGCTGTCCGCTCGCCGATTGCGCAGCGCGGGTTGTCCGAATAGTCAGGTGTGGTCGGACGCGGTGCACCACAGGAGGACTGCCGAGGGCGGGTGCTACCCGAGTGTCTCTATCAGGTTGACAGTTACGGTCGATCCCGGGCGCCGAGTCCTCGTGGTATCAACCACGCATGGCAACCCATAAGATCAATCTCTTGACCCCTCGCGCCATCGAAGTTCAGCATACTGACGTCGAGACTGAGGTGTTCTCCGACGGCGTCAAGCTAGGGACGGTGAAGGTTGGTAAAGGAGGGCACAACTTGTCTAGGCAGGGATTCAGGTTGTGAATCATCGCTGGTAAGGGGGAAACGGATGCAGCCATGTGCGGGCTCGTACACTGGCCACATGGCCGTGTACGAGAGACGTTGGGCCACCACGGCGTCGTTTCGGACCAACTGGCCATCACGATTGACGTCGCCATGCTGCAGCAAATCTGCCAAGTCCCAGTCGTCGGGGTCGGCGGAGATGCGCAGTGCACGGATGCGGGAGGACGACGCGGGTGCGGGGTGATACCCGATGTTCGGAATCAGCCGAACCTGGCTGACCAGCCCGTCCGCGTACCGCTCGATCAAGGCGTTCACCTCCCCTGGTTCATCTTCGACGCGAAGCAACACAATAAAGATCCAATTCTGGCCACCATATCGGCGATGCAGCCACTCACGCGATGACAGCGCAGCCGATCGGTCGTGATAAGTCCGCATCTCCGAGAGGAACGTGTCACTGCCGATCACAACTCGAACGAAGCTATCCTCGGCGAGTGACGCAAGGAGACGAGGTTGCTGCATCTCGTCGACGCAGTACCCGACGCCGGTTGGGAGATCGACAGCGCTCGCTGACGTTGCTCGCATTGAAGGCGTAAGAGCAATTGCACGTGCCACGTCCCAATGGCGGCGTCCATAGGACTCTGTCGAAAGTCCCTTCGTTGCCCTCACGCCGTGCGTACTAACGCTAATCCGAGCGGGTTCGCATGCCTGCATGACTGCGGAGATCATCACGCGGTGGCCGACATGGAACGGATTATACGACCCGAGAAGCTGGTAAAGCGGTGCTGAGTCGCGGTAGATCGCTTGGGCATCGAGGCCCAGCACCTCGACGCAGCGGGTACGCAATTCTGGGGAGAGGATTGGGAGATAGTCAGCAGCGCCGCCTGCCCGCACTCGCGCACGCTCGGCTGCCGCCACACCTTCAGCTGGCCCGCGGTCGGAAAGCAGTCCGAGCAGAAACTCTTCGCGGGGCGTTGCCCGCAACCCGTATGACATCCACTCCCTAACCGCGCGGCTTGCAGTAACTAGCCCAATCGCGACAGCCGGTCCACCACGATCGAAGCGGGTCGACGGTCAGCAGCAACACCAATTCGTACCGGTGGGGCACCAAGCGGTTCGCTGCCACTCGTGAATGATACGATCGTCTGACCACGGTTGGGACCAAACGTCGTATCCACGCTTATGGTCGCGTCCCGGTATGTAATGCAATCCGGGCACAACACCTCGACAATGGCTAGGGCGTCGTAGATGGGTACACGAGGCTCCCCATACACTGCCGTGAATCTTGCGAGATACTGGCCACCTAGTGCTTCGGCCACGATTGAGCCAATCGCGCCCGATTCGCTCAGCACCTCCAGATCAGTCTGACTGAGCGTTACTTTTGATGCGACGTCCAAGCTAACGACCGTTACCGGGACGCCCGAAATGTCGGATGAGTCGGTGAGCACTCGATAAGCCGCCTCCGGGTCGCACCAAATGTTGAACTCGGCGACGCCACCTATGTTTCCTGCACCTATCGAGGTCCCCATCATCACGAGCCGCTCGAGTTTAGCGAACAGCTCTGGATAGCGCGACAGGAAGAGCGCCACGTTGGTCAATGGGCCAGTTGCCACGAGAGTGATTGGCGCCGCGCTGGCTTCGACTGCGGCGGCCATTAGGTCGATTGCGTGGCGGGAGTCCGCCATTCTCCCGGGCTTCGGCAATTGTGCTCCGTTAAGGCCATCGTCACCGTGCACGAAGCGCGCATCGCCCGAGACGGACCGCACTAAGGCTCGAGCGGCGCCGGCTGCAACGGGGATGTCGTCTTTGCCGGCGACTGCCAGCGTGGCGAGGGCGTTTGCGGTTGTATGCTCGACATCGACATTCCCGCGCACAGTGGTGACGCCGAGTAGGTCGATGCAGTCACTCGCGCACGCGACCAGCAGGGCGATCATGTCATCGACGCCTGGGTCACAGTCCATCAGTACGGCCGTCGGCACGGGCCGATTGTCCCAGGCACGGCGCGATTTGGAAAGTCGACACGACAACCATCTGCAGTAGCCAACAACGCAGCACTCCCGAGCTGGGTGGGCTGCACATTCCGCTTGGTCGCTCTACCGCATGGTCCGGACCGATCGCGGTGCCTACGCGGACGCGTCCACCCTCGTCTTGCTCCGACGAGCGGGTTCATGAGGCTCCGCGATCGCCGTGGTGGCGCGAGGGTCATCCCGGTGGGTGCTGCACATCTCATGTGACAAGAACCTGCACACGGCACTGCCGGCGGATCGGCGGCGCGCTGTCGCGGCGGGCGCGGTGAGGTCTCAGTTCGTTGCTGTGCCTGGGTTCCGGGCCCTGGTTCTGGTGGTCCCCGGGTTGTGCTCAGGCGGCGTTGAAAACCATACGCCGCAGCGGTGGGCGAAGCCGAACTTGGCGAGTCGGGCGAGGTTGACCGCGGCGGCGAGGAGGGCGAAGTCGGCGCCGACACGTAGCGTGCCGCGCACGCGGGCGCGGCGTCCGCCGTGGCGTCGGCGTAGCAGGTGGGCGAGCTTGCGTTCGACCGTGGGCCGTTGGCTTTCCAGGCCTGGTCGCGCTGGCGGGTGCGGGCAGCAGCCAGGCGTGCTTCATGGCGGCTGATGGTGATGCGCCGCCCGGATTTCGACGTGGTGCATATATCGGCCAGGGGGCAGGTGCGACAGTGCAGGTCGAATTCGGCCCTGCCGGCCAGGTTCTTGTCGCCGGGCACCGCCCGGGATGGGGATGGTGTTCTCGTTGGGGCAGGTGACCGTCTGGGCCTGCAGGTTGATGTCGAAGGCGTCTTTGGTGAACATCCCACGTGGCGCGACCGGTAGCTGGACCTTGGTCATCGCGTGCTCGAGCTGCTCCAAGACGTCCCCGGCGCCGTAGGCTGCGTCACCGTAAACCGCGGCCGGGTCAGTGGCCGGTGCCGCCTTGTTGCCGGCAGCCGCGTGGCCGCGCGGGTCGGGGGGGATCAGCGATCAGGTCGGCGACCGGTTCGACATCACCGACGTCGCTCGCGGTGACCGCGACCGCGGTGATGATCTCACTATCCGGATCCCACCGCCGCGTGAGCATTGTAGCCGTCAAAGCCGCGGTGGTTGGTCTTGTGCCCGTGGCGGGCCTGCGGATCCACGGTCGAGATCACCGGTCCTTGGCCACCTGCTGCGCGATGCGCCACCCACCCGGGCTGTCGGGGTCGGGTTGGAGGCGACGGGAACCCCGAGACCGACCTAGCGGCACCTCTGCCGCGGTCTCGTATAACCGGCCGAATACGGCGTGTCGCGCGGGCGTCGTAGCGGTGTGGGGCCAAATCAGAGTGCTACACCCGCACCGCGTCCAGCACCGGGTGGAGCCAGATCAGAGAAGAACAGTGGGGCCAGTTCAGAGTGCTACAGCCAGAGCATTCGGTAGTGCATTGTCGAGGGTCGCGTGGATGCCCGGTAGGTGGTGTCGGATCCGTTTGGCCAGGTTGACGAACGCGGGGATGCGACACCGCGCGGCCCACCGTAGCCAGGCGGCGAGCAGCAGCTTGCCCGCTGGGCCGGCGACGGAGAAGATCTCCCGGAATTGCTCCTTGAGCAGGTACGCCTTATACAAGGGCTGTTGGTGATCTGGATGACGGCGAGGGTGAAGCGCTGCTCGGCGGTCAGCGTGTCTGGGTTGCGCCACAACGCCCATCGGGCGCCTTTGAGGGCCACCGACGTACGGGTGCGCCCGCCGGTGCCGCCGCGGGCGGCGTTCCACACCCCGCGCCGCACGTCATCAAGTGCTTTGGTGGCCCAGGCGACCAGGTGAAACGGATCCTAACAGCGCACCGCGATCACGGCCCGCGTGAACTGGCAGGCCGCCTTCGACGCCGACCACGGTATCCGTGATGGCGCCGAGATCTACCCCGACCACCCGCCTGACAACCCGCAAAAGCACCATCTACAAGGGACACAAAGAGCGCCGGCTGACCTGCCGGAGACCCACCCCGCGCACCACTTGGCGGACGCCGCCAAACCCGCAACGAAGATCAAATAGGGCGTCCACACAGGCTCAGCGAATCAGCGAGCCTAGCGGGAAGGAGCCCATTACGGACAACTAGTGCATTCCAATCTTGTGTCTAGCCCGGAAGTTCAGAGCCTTGCTAACGTTTGGGCCGTGGTTCCTACCTACGGCGGCATTGCTGGTCCCGCGTTCGCTGAACAATGGAGCCTTCGTCTCAGACGGTGGCGGAAGGTTAGAGAAGAGATTCTATTCCCCCACGTTGCTGACGTGATGGCCGAAGTCCGTGCGCGCGAGGCCTGCGATCTGGGCTGCGGTGATGGATCGGCAACGCACCTGCTGCGCCGATCCGTAGGGCCGACCGGTACCGTCACGGTCATCGATGTCAACCCGACTTTACTCGCTCGCTGCCGAAGTCGGCACAGTGGCTGGATCCGGCCCGTGCTGATGGATCTGCGGGCGCCGCACAAGTTGGACATCGCATTTGACCTTGTGCTGTGTGTCAACGTCCTGATGATGCTCGACGACGACGCTGTGAAGCATATGACCAACTGGGTCACAGAACAACTGACGGGTGGCGGCACGATCGTCCTATCCGTCGTGCATCCGAAGTGGACCCTCGCAGCTAACCGCGGAACCGAAGCGCCCGCGCTGGACGAGGCAGCATTTCCTATCGGATGGGATGGAGTCGATGCGATGCTTTACTACCGACGTGTGAGGTGGTATCGAAATGCACTTCAGGTTGGAGATCTGCGCATCGTACGGGAGACAGTATTGACACTGCCTAGAGGTCGCTCATTCGGTCCGAGATTTGACGGCATGGGCGGATGGCCCGTGTTCTGGGTGGCGGTTCTCCGCCATGCACGTCAGACATGAGCTGGGTTGATCGGAGTCAATCAAATGAATGCGGCGGTTCGCTCGTTCTTTTTCGCGGTGGCAGCCGCGGTTGCATTGGCGATTTCCCGACTGCTGGAGGGTGCTGAGCTTCAACGAGGTTTGCTTGGCGTCATAGCGGCAGTGGTGGGTGTCGCGTCCGCCACGGTCGTCGAATTCCTGCTCCTTAGGTTCCCGCTTCGGTTTCGGCTGTTGCGCCGGCTCGTGGATCGCCGTGCAGCCTTCGAAGGAACCTGGCTCATTAATGTGAGCGGCCAACCGGAGCGGCCACTCGCATTGGCGACCATTGAATACAATGCGAGCGCCGACGACTACAATTACCATGGCGTGGCGTTCGACGAAAGTTACCAAGTGCAAGCAGCCTGGCACAGCATCCGCATGGTCATTGATCTTGAGCAGAACCAGATTGCGCATATCGGCGAGGGGACAACGGTCGGTCCGACCTCGGAGACCGTTAGGAATTTCGGGCTGCTGAACTTCGAAAGGGATCGAGATGGTCGATATACGCGTGGCTATGCATTCTTCGTTGACTTCGGCGCAGAGCCTATTAAGCGTTTCTATACACTAGAGCGGGTGCCGGGCCGCCCGAGGGTGGCCACGCATGACGATGTCCGCCAGTTGCTCAAGGATAAGATCAAGCCGACGCCGGGCTCGGGGGTGGTGTAGGAGACGATGACCGACATGGATGGGCGTATGGTCTACCTCGTGCGCCATGGAGAGACCGCAGCCGCTGAAACCAATGTACTCGACACCGTGCCGCCAGGTCTTCCGCTCAGCCCCACCGGAAGAGCGAACGCAAAGCGGCTAGGCGAGGATATGGCGTTGCGGTCGCTGGCCGCGGTGTTCGCGAGTCGTGCCATAAGGGCCGTACAAACGGCTGAACCCGTTGCAGCCGGACATCAAATGCCTGTTCAGGTGCTTTCCGGCGTTCATGAGGTTCATGTTGGGGAATTGGAGGGCCGAAGCGACGCCGCTGCTCATGACGTGTTCCTCGGCACGTATTCATCATGGCTATTCGGTGATCTCGATCGCAGAATTCCAGGAGGCGAAACGGGAAGAGAGGTGCTAGATCGGTTCCGCAGTGACTTCTTGGCCGCCGTTAGCTCGCCCGGGCGCGGTGCAGTGGTCATCGTGAGTCACGGGGCGGCAATTCGTCTGGCTTCGCTTTACCTCGCGTCGAATTTGACGCCACAGTTCGTCGGCGAGAGGTTTCTCCCGTACTGTGAGTGGATCACATTGCAGCCTCATTCAGTGCATCGCGAGGAGTGGGTGTGTGTTGAGTGGATGGGCCGGTCAATCTGAGAGGTATCGCTGGCGGCGGGGTCGCCGAGAGCACGCCTGGATGGATCGACCGTCGGGGTGCACATCGCACAGTCGGGCGACCACGTCGGTGTGCTCCAATGTGGAGCGGAACACAATGGTGGCGTTGTCCGGCCCGATGACCTCCAGCTCACGGGCGAGCACCTCGCTGGTGTAGGTCAGGACATCCGGGCGCTGTTCGAGTCGACGGTTGTCCTTCGCACCAGCGGTGCCTTCCCAGTTCTCGATCGCGCCACCGATGCCCGGCGTCGGCTGGGCCGGGTCGTACCGGTAGCGGTCCGGCGGCGAGGCCGGCGGCCGATCCGTCGCCAGCACACCGCCGGGGTGCAGGTGCCAGGTGGCGGGTTGGTAACCCGGCGGCGGCCAATCCGGGAGATCACGCCACCCACCGCCACCGCCGACATGGACGCGAACCGGGTCGCCGGTTGGCGGGTCATCGCCGCGGGCGGCCGCCTGCAGCCACCCGCTCCGGTCGGCGGCGAGGTAGGCCTTGTCGACCGCGCCGCGGCCGTGATACCAGGGCCCGATCAACGACCGCACGGCCTTTCCGGCCTGCCGCAGAGCACGGTAATCGGCCAGCGTGGAGGCCAGACACAGGTCGTACCAGCCGGTGGCCAGATGCACCGTCGCCGGCATACCGGACGCGCCGCGACGCCGATCGAAGGCTTTCCAGTACTCGTCGTCGTGCTCGTGGGCCAGCCAATCCTGGAAGTACCACGCCGGATGCCCGACCAGCCGCCGGTCGGCGGTACCCAGCGGCAGCTCCGTGAGTATCCGATTGGCCCGGCGCGACTCCCGCACCGACGCGATCATCGTACGGGGCAGCGATGCTCGCCAATGCCTCGCTGCCACTGCGCGCCGCCGAGAAAGCCGAGCATGACCTTTCCCGCGAAGATGCCACCGGGATAGACCAGCCCGTCCCGCAGTTCCGACGGCGCGTCCTGCCTGAGCGCCAGGTGCCACTCCGGCACATCGCACTCGCTGAGCCCCCAGGACGCGAAGCCGATCGCGGAGAGTCCCCAGGTGACGGCAACGTCAAGCCCACCCCGTACCCGAGCACGCTGGGAGACAACGCCGCTGACCGGCGCTCCTTTGTGGACCCGTACAGAAGCTCCGGACGGTGGGATCAGGAACCGGGACTCAGCCCGGCGGGATCAGGAGCCGAAGCCGCCCTCGGTTGGCAGGGAGATGTCCGGCTTCTCCAACTCCTCGACGTTCACGTCCTTGAACGTCATTACCCGAACATTCTTCACAAAGCGCGCAGGTCGGTACATGTCCCATACCCAGGCGTCGTGCATCTCGACCTCGAAGTAGACCTCGCCGTCGACGTTGCGGACGTGCAGGTCGACCTGGTTGGCCAGGTAGAAGCGGCGCTCGGTCTCGACCACGTAGGAGAACTGGCGGACGATGTCGCGGTACTCCCGATAGAGCTGGAGCTCCATCTCCGTTTCGTACTTTTCGAGATCCTCGGTGCTCATCCTGTCCCGCCCTCCATGCCGCCACGATGCCCAGCACCCGTCGGTCCCCCCGGGCTGGCGACAGCCGCCACGCTGACGGTACTCCGCCGACGTCTGGCCGCCGAGCGGACCACCGTATCAGGCGCCGCGCCGGCCAGAGCGGCGGCTACGTTTACGTAGGAGAACCGGTGCTCGATACACGGTCCGTGGTGGATCAACGCTGCGGAGTGCTCATCGGTCACGTAACCCTTGTGATCGGCGAAGCCGTACCCCGGAAATGACCCGTCCAGCTCGACCATGAGCCGGTCCCGGGTGACCTTGGCGAGCACGCTCGCGGCCGCCACACACGCCGCGACCTGATCGCCCTTCCACACCGCCAGGCCGGGCGCGCCGAGTCCGTCGACGCCGAAGCCGTCGGTGAGCACGTAGTCCGGCCGCGGGGTCAGCGCGGCCAGCGCGCGCCGCATACCGGCCAGGTTGCTCACGTGCAGCCCACGCTGGTCCACCTCGGCGGCCGGAATCACCACCACCGCGTACGCCAGCGCCCGGGCGACCACCTCCCGGTAGACCCGCTCGCGGGCCAGCGGCGTGAGCAGCTTCGAGTCGTTGAGTTCGGGCACCTCGCCCCGCCGAGTGGCCGGCAGGATCGCGGCCGCCACCACGAGCGGTCCAGCGCAGGCGCCGCGACCGGCCTCGTCAGCGCCGGCGACGAGGGCGAATCCCCGTCGCTGCAGCGCCCGCTCCAGCGCGTAGATCCCGCCGTCGCGCCGGATCAGGGTCCGCGGGGGCAGCATCACCCTCCCAGCATGCCGCGCAGCAGCGCCAGCAGCTCGTCCGGGTAGAACTTCTCCGCGGTCGACGTCAACTCGGCCAGCGACCACCAGCGGTGCCCGAGGATCGAGCGCTGCTCGACCGGGTCGAAGCCGTCCACCCGCACGTCCCAGGAGTCCACCCGGAGCGCGAAGAAGTCCTGATCCTGCCGATACCACCGACCCTCGAACGGGAACTCGGTCACCTGATGCCAGATCGGGGACCCCAGCGCCGCTGGCTCGACGACCAGCCCGGTCTCCTCCGCCAGCTCGCGGGCCGCACCCTGCGCCGGTGACTCCCCGGCGTCCAGGCCGCCGCCGGTGGTGAACCAGTACCGGACCCCCGGGCGGGTGGGATCCTCGCCCTGGAAGAGCAGCAGCCGGTCGGCGGCGTCCACGAGGAGCACCCGGACGGCCGGGCGGGCGATGACCTCCACCCGACTCAGGTTAGCCCGGCGACGGTGGCAATCAGCGGCGCCGACTGCTCAGCGGCCCGGTGCCGGGTCCGGGGTGCCGTCGAAGGTGTCGGGCACCGTGAGCCACTCCGTGCGGCCAACCGGCCAGAAGAGTACGAAGGCCCGGCCGATCACCGCGTCAACCGGGATGGTCGCCTCCATGATGTCCTTGCTGTGGTTGACGTACTGCTCGCGCGAATCACCCGAGTGCGACCGATGATCACCCATCACCCACAGCCGGCCCGGCGGCACCACGATGTCGAAGTCGTTCTCGCTGGGCGCGTCCGCCTGGCCGGTGTCGCTGTGGTAAAGGTACGGCTCGTCCAGCGCCTTGCCGTTGACGCTGATCCGTCCCTGGTTGTCGCAGCAGACGACGTGGTCACCGGCGACGCCGATAACCCGCTTGATGAAATCCTCCTCGGTCGGATCGGAACGCCAGTCCAGTGGTGAGGTGAAGACGATGATCTCGCCGCGCTGCGGGTCGCGGAAGTCATAGACCAGCTTGTTCACCAACACCCGGTCATCGATGTTCAGCGTGTGCTCCATCGACTCGGACGGGATGAAGAAGGTCTGCAGCACAAATGCGCGCACGAGAACGGCGACCACGATGGCCACGCCCAGCAGTATCGGGAGCTCGCGCCAGAAACTGCTGCGAGGCTTTGAGGTCTGCTCGTCAATCACCTGCGAAGCGTACGTCGTGCCACTCGCCGCTTCTGCACCCTACGCGCCGATGCCTCCAAAGAGGCCAGAATAGGAATAGTGACAGCAGCTGCCCCCAGATCGGGCGGGCCCACTGGCCTGCTCCCGGCGGGCCCGAGGGCGACCGGGCCGGGCACGCCGGCGAAGTCGTCGGGCACGCCCAGCGTGCCCCACCGGGCACTGGGCCAGACGATGACAAAGGCCCGGCCGATCACGTTGTCGATCGGGACCGTGCCCTGGCAGCGCGAGTCCTGCGAGACGATGCGGTGATCCCCCATGACGAAGAGCTGACCGGCCGGCACCAGCACCTCATCGAAATTGCGCGAGCGGCACACACGGGGATCGGCCGGCACATCCAGCGGCGAGTTCTGGCGCACGTACGGCTCGTCGAGCGGCACTCCGTTGACGAAGACGCGCCCCTCGTTGTCACAGCACGACACCCGGTCGCCGGGCAGCCCGATGACGCGCTTGATGAAGTCCTTCTCGCCGGGTCGGCTCACCCCGACCAGGTCGCCCAGTCCGCGCCCGATCCGGCTGAGCAGTCCACCCGGCGGTTCCGGGATGTTCTCCGGCGCCCAGGTGTCGCTGCCCCGGAAGACGATGACCTCGCCCCGCTCGGGCGTCCGGACGTCATAGACGATCTTGTTGACCAGCACCCGGTCGCCGACCATGAGAGTGTCCTCCATGGACCCTGACGGGATGTAGAACGCCTGCACCAGGAACGCCCGGATGAGCACGGCCATGCAGAACGCGACCAGCAGCAGCAACGGGACCTCTTGCCAGAGGGGCATGGTGCGCCGGCCACGTCCGGACCCGCTCTCCCCGTCGGACTCCGGCCGCCGCCGGGCCATCGCCCGGGGACCGAGCCGGGCCAGCGTGCCGGGGCTGGGCTGGATGAACTCGTCCGGGCGGACCGGCTCCAGGTCGGTAGTGGCCGCGTCCGGCAGGGCACCGTCACGCGGGACCACGTGCCGCGCAATCGCGCCCGACGGGTCCTCCTGCTCCTCCTCCCAGATGCGGCCCTGCGGACCGGGTTCCCGCCACGACCAGCGGTCCCCGTGGTGCCGGTCGTACGCGGGCCGGCCGAAGGCCGGCTGGTCGTGCACCGGCCGGGTCAGTGAGGGCGGCTCATAGGGCACCGCTTCGTCGGCGCCGGACTCGTGCCGGCCGCCCTCATAGGAGTGCGCCCCGTACGCCGATGGCCGCGATTCGAGGTAGGCCAGGTGCTCGTCGGTGGTATCCGGCCGCTCGACCGGCACCGCCCGGTATCCGGGCGGCGGTGTGCCGGCGGGCGTCGCGGCGGGCCACCCGGTCGGGTCCGTCACGCCGGCGTCCGGCTCTGACCCGTACGGGTACTGGTCTTCGTCGTCGCGACCGTCGCGCTCGCGTGCCTGGCCGTCCATTGCGGCTCAGCCTAGTTGCCGGATCCAAGTCGTGGGAACCGGTCGGGGGACGGTTGGCGGCTCAGGCCCCGCTCGCCTTCTCGCGCTTCTCCTTGATCTTGGCCTTCTTGCCCCGGAGTTCGCGCAGGTAGTACAGCTTGGCCCGGCGGACATCGCCGCGGGTCACGATCTCGAGCCGGTCCAGGGACGGGCTGTTGAGCGGGTAGGTCCGCTCGACCCCGACGCCGAAGCTGACCTTGCGGACGGTGAAGGTCTCCCGCAGGCCGTCGCCCTGGCGCCGGATCACCACACCTTGGAAGATCTGGATCCGGGACCGGTTGCCCTCGACGACCCGGGCGTACACCTTGAGCGTGTCCCCGGCGCGGAACATGGGCAGGTCGGTCCGCACGGACTGGGCATCAAGCTCGTCCAGGGTGTTCATCGTGGCAAATCCTCGGACTCAAGGCACACCACAGCGGCGTGCGGGCGATGGCTCGGCTTGACCCGTACGGCCCGGGCGCGCGTGCGCGCGACCGCCACGCCGTGCGGCAACACTCCTACTGTGCCACATCGGTCCCCGGGATCGGAAACCCGCCCCCGGCCAGCGCCTCGCGGTCGCGGCGGTCGAGATCGCCGACGCGGGCGGCGAGCAGATCCGGGCGGCGGCGCGCGGTGCGCCGAAGCGATTCGTCCCGGCGCCACCGGGCGATCCGCTGATGGTCTCCCGAGCGCAGCACCTCGGGAACCTCCCGGCCGCGCCAGCGCGCCGGCCGGGTGTAGACCGGCGCCTCCAGCAGGCCGTCCACGTGCGACTCCTGCATCAGCGACTCCGCGTTGCCCAGCACGCCCGGCAGCAGGCGGGCCACCGCCTCCAGGATCACCAGCACCGCCACCTCGCCGCCGAAGAGGACGTAGTCGCCGATCGAGACCTCGCTCACCCGGGCCCTGCCGGCGGCTTCGTCGAGCACCCGCTGGTCGATGCCCTCGTAGCGGCCGCAGGCGAAGACGAGATGCTCCTCGACCGCGAGTTCGTACGCCATCGCCTGGGTGAACGGTTCGCCGGCGGGTGTGGGCACCACCACCCGGGCCGAGGCGGGCGCCACGGGCAGGAGGGCGTCCAACGCAGCCCCCCAGGGCTGGGGGCGCATGACCATGCCCGGCCCGCCGCCGAACGGCGCATCGTCGACACTGCGGTGCACGTCGTCGGTCCAGTCACGCAGATCGTGGCGGGCGATCTCGAGCTGGCCGGTCGTCTGCGCCCGGCCGATGAGGGAGATCTCCAGCGGGGTGAGGTACTCCGGGAAGATCGTGACGATGTCGACCCGCACCGAACCTCCTACAGGTCGAAGAGGCCGTCCGGCGGGGCGACCACGATCCGGCCACCGGCCAGGTCGACCTCGGGCACGATGGCCGCGACGAAGGGCACCCGACCGGTGCGCCCGTCGGTCAGGCGGAGCACGAGCAGATCGCTGGCGGGCGCGTGCTCGATCCGCTCCACCTCGCCGATCGGCTCCCCGGCCGCGGTCTGGGCGCGCAAGCCGACCAGCTGATAGTCGTGGAACTCGTCCGGATCGGTCGGCGGAGCCACACTCGCGCTGTCCACCCAGAGCAGCACCTCGCGCAGCCGGTCGGCCCCCTCTCGGTCGGCCACCCCCACGAACGTCACCAGCAGCCGGCCCTGATGCGGACGGACCGCCTCGACGGTGAGCGGCCCCGCGGCCGCGGGGTCGGTCTGCAGGACCGACCCCAGGGCGTAACGCCGGTCCGGCTCGTCGGTACGCACGTCGACGACGAGCTCGCCGCGCACGCCGTGCGGCCGGACGATCCGCCCGACGACGAGCTGCATCGATCAGTACGCGTCGACGATGTCGACCCGTACGCCGCGGCCACCGACCGAAGTGATCACCTGGCGCAGGGCCTTGGCGGTACGCCCGCCCCGGCCGATCACCGTTCCGAGGTCGTCGGGATGCACCCGGACCTCGAGACGCTGGCCTCGACGACCGTCGATCATGCGCACCCGCACGTCGTCGGGGTGCTCCACGATGCCCTTGACCAGGTGTTCAAGGACCGGCCGGAGGGCGCCGTCAGGCTTGCGGGTCGGCGCCGGCATCCGGCGACTCCTCCGCGGTGGCACCGCTCGCCGGCTGAGCCGCGGGCTCGCCGGGCGCGGCCGCCGGCTCAGTTGCGGGCTCGCCGGGCGCGGCCGCCGGCTCAGTTGCGGGCTCGCCGGGCGCGGCCGCCGGCTCACCCGCCGGGGCCTTCGCCCCGGCCGCCTTCGGCTCAGCGGCCTTCGTCGCCTTCGTCGCCTTCCTGGGCTTGGCCTCGGTCTCGGCCAGCCCGGCCGCGGCCTTGGCCTCGAGCTCGTACGCGGCTGTCCGGGACACCCGTTGCGGGGCCACCTTGAGCGGCTCGGTCGGCGCCGGCAGGCCCTTGAATCGCTGCCAGTCACCGGTCTTGCTGAGGATCGCGATCACCGGCTCGCTCGGCTGGGCGCCGACCGAGAGCCAGTGCTGCACCCGGTCGGAGTCGACCTCGATCCGCGAGGGCTCCTCCTTCGGGTGGTACAGACCGACATACTCGATCGCTCGGCCGTCGCGCTTGGTGCGCGAGTCCGCGATGACGATGCGGTACTGCGGGTTGCGGATCTTTCCCATCCGCAGGAGCCGGATTCGTACGGCCACTGTCTGCTCGCTCCTGAGTTCGTGAGGCGAGCGGGCTGGCCGGCACCGTGGGGTTAGTGTGGCCCGCTGCTCTGTCTGGGGTCTGTGGGTGTTGCCTGCGCCAGCGTCGGCGTGCCTGGTGAGAGGGTCCCGGTCGCGCATCGATGCCAATGGGCCATTGTGCCAGACCACGACGGCCGGCGACGAATCGCCCCGCTCGGGTCAACCGTTGGTGGCCTCGGGCCGCTGCCAACCGGTCGGCAGGCGGGTCGGCACGGTCCACGATGGATCGGGCCGGTAATCGGTCCGGGTCCCGTCGAACGGGGAACTTCCTGGCCTCGATGAACTCGATCATCCGGCGACCCTCGGCCCAGACCGCTGCCTCCCGGCCGGGCGCCCAGGGTTGGGTCATCAGTACGAACGCGCCAACAGGGCGATCAGGTCCGGCTCGTCCTCCGAGTCAGGGACGCCGCCGTCGGCGCGGGTCAGGCAGCGCACCGTCACACCCTGGCCGTTCGCCTCGGTCTCACCGGCCACGCCGACCGCGGCCCACGGTATCCGTACGAAGCCCGCCTCGGTCGCCGTGATCGCGTCGGCGAGCGTCGTGGCGTCCTGGGTGTGCCGCTGGCGGTAGGCCAGCGCCTCGTCGTAGAGCGCCTGCTGGTCGGCATCGAGCGCGGTGAGGACGGCGGCGACCACCCCGGCTGCGGGCGTGGTCTGCTTGGTGCCCGGCACCCGGCGTACCAGGGTGACGTTGCCGGCGGCGAGATCGCGCGGGCCGATCTCGATCCGGACCGGGTAGCCGCGCAGCTCGGCCGCGACGGCCCGCCGGCCGAAGGGCACGTCGACCCGGTCGTCATAGCCCGTCCGCAGGCCCGCGTCACGCAGGGCGTCGCGCAGCTTCGCCGCCGCCTCGGCCACCCCGGCGCCCTCCTTGACCACGGTGACCTGCACCTGCACCGGCGCCAACCGCGGCGGCACCCGCAGGCCGTTGTCGTCGCCATGGCTCATGATCAGGCCACCGATCATGCGGGTCGAGCTGCCCCAGGACGTGGTCCAGCAGTACTCCTGGTGCCCCTCGGCCGAGAGGTAGTCGATCTCGAAGGCACGCGCGAAGTTCTGTCCCAGCTCATGGCTGGTGCCCATCTGCAGCGCCTTGGCATCGCGCATCATCGCCTCGAGCGTGTACGTGCGGGTGGCGCCGGCGAAGCGCTCCCGGGTCGTCTTGAGCCCTACCACCACCGGGATCGCCAACACGTTGACCATGAAATCCTCGTACGCCTCGTGCAGGATCCTCCGGGCGTACGCGCGCGCGTCGTCCTCTGTGGCGTGTGCGGTGTGGCCCTCCTGCCACAGGAACTCCGCGCTGCGCAGGAACAGGCGCGTGCGCATCTCCCAGCGCAGCACGTTGCACCACTGGTTGAGCAACAGCGGAAGATCCCGGTAGGACTGCACCCACCTGGCCATGAACTCGCCGATGACGGTCTCGCTGGTCGGCCGGATCACCACCGGCTCGTCCAGTTGCTTGCCCCCGCCATGGGTCACCACGGCGAGTTCGGGCGAGAAGCCCTCCACATGCTGGGCCTCACGGCGCAGGTACGACTCCGGGATCAGCAGCGGGAACGAAGCGTTCTCGGCCCCGGCCGCCTTGATCCGTGCATCCATCTCGGCCACCATGCGTTCCCAGATGGCGTAGCCGACCGGCCGGATCACCTGCGAGCCGCGGACCGGTCCCGGCTCGGCCAGTTCGGCCTTGGCCACGACATCCTGGTACCACCGGGGGAAGTCCTCAGCTTGCGGGGTGAGCACACGTGCCATGAGCAGGCATCCTAACCGTGGGGCCCGCGCCGCCCGACCGTGGTCCAGCCGGCGAACCCCCGGCGCCCCCGAGCGCTCACTGGTTAGGAAGGGCACCCTGTTATCGCGTACGCGATAACAGGGTGCCCTTGCAAACACGTCACCCGGCGTGAGCTCGCCCGGCCCGGGCTCGGCGTGGGCTCACCCGCCGCGTACGACCTGCCCGCGCAGGACGATCAGCCGTGGTTCCCGGATCGCGGCCAGATCCTTGCGCGGGTCGCTGTCGTAGACGACGACATCGGCGAGCCCACCCTCGGCCAGGCCGGGGAAGCCCAACCAGCTGCGGGCCGCCCACGAGCCGGCCGCGAGAACGTCCATCGTGGACATGCCGGCCTGGTCGCGCAGGCGCAGCATCTCCGCCGCCACCTGGCCGTGCGCGATCCCGCCGCCGGCATCGGTGCCGACATAGATCGGCACACCGGCCTCGTAGGCCGCGGTCACCACGGCCGGGAACCGGTCGCGCAACGCCAGCATGTGCCGGGCGTAGCGGGGGAACTTATCGGCCGCCGATGCGGCGATCCGGTCGAACGTGTCCACGTTGGTCATGGTCGGCACCAGCGCCGTCCCGCGCCTGGCCATCTCCGCGATGTCGTCGTCGCCCAGCCCGGTGCCGTGCTCGACCGAGTCGACCCCGGCCCGCACCAGCGCGGCCACCGACTCCTCCGCGAACAGGTGCGCGGCGACCCGGGCGCCGGCGGCGTGGGCGGCGGCCACCGCGGCCGCCATGGCGCCCGCGTCCCAGGCCGGCGCCAGGTCGCCCTGGGTGCGGTCGATCCAGTCGCCGACGAGCTTGACCCAGCCGTTGCCGGCGGCCGCCTGTTCGGTCACCGCCCGATCCAGCCCGGCCGCGTCGACCTCCACCCCGATGTCGCGCAGGTACCGGCGTACCGGTGCCACATGCTGCCCGGCCCGGGCCAGGCGGGGCACCTGCGGGTCGTGGTCCAGCTCCGGGTACGGATAGGGCGACCCGGCATCGCGCAGTGCGAGCACGCCGGCATCCCGGCTGACCGCGGCGAGCGCGCGGGCCTCGTCCGGGGACTCGATCGGCACGCCGCCGTTACGGATGCCGATGTGGCAATGCGCGTCCACCAGCCCCGGCAGCAGGTAGCCATCGGCGGCCAGGGTCGGCGCGCCGGCGACCGGCTCCCGGGTGATCCGGTCGCCGACCAGCCACAGGTCACCGACAACGTCGTCGGGGAGCAGCACCCCCCGAAGATGCCAGGCCATGCTGGGCCGCTACCGGGGGCCGGAGCCGTCGCGTCGGGTCAGTTTCGAGAAGTCCAGCTTCGGCGGGACGAAGCCGGGTGGCAGGCCATCGGCGTCCAGCATGGACGGATCGAGCCGGGGCGGGACGCCTGGCACGCCACCGGCGGTCAGGGCGCCGCCGCCGGCGCGCCGCGCGCCGGTGGATTTGGTGCCTTTGCGCTTGTTCTTCGGCGACTTGGTCGCCTTGCGCCGCAGGCCGGGCAGGCCCATCATCCCGCCCATCTGCTTCATCGTCTTCTGGGCCTCGACAAACCGGTTGAGTAGCTGGTTCACGTCGGTCACGGTGACCCCGGAACCGCCGGCAATGCGGGCCCGGCGCGACCCGTTGAGGATCTTCGGGTTGGTCCGCTCGGCCGGGGTCATGCCGCGGATGATCGCCGCGATCTTGTCGAAGTGCTTGTCGTCCACCTCCGCCAGTTGCTCCTTGAACTGGCCCATCCCCGGCATCATCGCGAGCATGTTGGCGATCGGACCCATGCGCTGCAGCGCGGTCATCTGCTCGAGGAAGTCCTCCAGGGTGAAGGACTCACCACCGACCAGCTTCGCCGTCATCCGCTCCTTCTGCTCCTCGTCGAAGGCCGACTCGGCCTGCTCGATGAGGGTGAGCACGTCGCCCATCCCGAGGATCCGGCTGGCCATGCGATCCGGGTGGAAGACGTCGAAGTCGGCCAGCTTCTCCCCGGTCGAGGCGAACAGGATCGGCTGCCCGGTGACCTCGCGGACCGAGAGCGCGGCACCACCGCGGGCATCACCGTCCAGCTTGGACAGCACCACACCGGTGATCCCAACGCCGTCGCGGAAGGCCTCGGCGGTGGCGACCGCGTCCTGACCGACCATGGCGTCGACCACGAAGATGATCTCGTCAGGGTCGACCGCGTCCCGGATCCGCTCGGCCTGGGCCATCATCTCCGCATCGATGCCGAGCCGGCCGGCGGTGTCGACAATCACAATGTCGCGCAGCTGCCGCTTCGCATGCTCGATCGAGTCGCGGGCGACCCGGACGGGATCCCCGGACCCGTTGCCCGCCTCCGGCGCGAACACCTCGACCCCGGCCCGCTTGCCGAGTACCTGCAGCTGGTGCACCGCGTTGGGGCGTTGCAGGTCACAGGCGACGAGCAGCGGCTGATGGCCCTGGTTGCGCAGGTGCAGCCCCAGCTTTCCGGCGAGCGTGGTCTTGCCGGACCCCTGCAGGCCGGCGAGCATGATCACGGTCGGTGGATGCTTGGCGAAGCTGAGCCGGCGGGACTCGCCGCCCAGGATCGTGACCAGCTCCTCATGAACAATCTTGACGACCTGCTGGGCCGGGTTGAGCGCTTGGGACACCTCGACGCCCCGCGAGCGCTCCTTGAGCCGCGCGATGAAGCTCTTCACCACCGGGAGCGCGACATCCGCCTCGAGCAGGGCGAGCCGGATCTCGCGTGCGGTCGCATCGATGTCGGCGTCGGAGAGCCGGCCCTTTCCGCGAAGCTTGGTGAAGATCCCGGAGAGCCGGTCGCTCAGCGTGTCAAACACGGCGCACATTCCCCAAACACTCAACGTCGAGCCGCGACCCGGCTCGACCTGGCCGGCGAGCCACTCCAGGGTAGCCGGCACGCTGCTCGGACAGCCGACACGGGCGCGCGCGGCTCGCGGCCGAGGGCATAACGTGCACAGGGTGGCCGTCCGCGAGCTCGGGCCGGCCGGCCAGGTGCCGGCCGAGGCCACCGCGCCGCTCGCCACCCCGACGCCCGTGCGCCCCCGCGGATTCGAGCACGCCCCGGGGCTGGACGGCATCCGGGCGTTGGCGGTGGCCGCAGTGGTCACGTACCACCTCGGGACCACGGGAGTTCGCCAGATCCTCCCGGGCGGTTTCCTCGGGGTCGACGTCTTCTTCGTGCTCTCCGGGTACCTGATCACCAGCCTGCTCATCGTCGAGCGGCGCCGGAGCGGCGCCATCTCGATCGGCCAGTTCTACCTGCGCCGGGCCCGCCGGCTGCTGCCGGCGCTGTTCAGCCTGCTGCTCACGGTCGGGCTCGTCGGCGCGTACTGGCTGCCCCAGCAGGCCGCCCGGCTGCGCGGCGATCTCGTCGCCGCCCTGGGTTACGTGACCAACTGGTGGCTCATCGGCCAGAACAGCACCTACTTCGCCGCCACCAGCGACCGGCCCGACCTGTTGACGCACCTGTGGTCGCTCGCCGTCGAGGAGCAGTACTACCTCATCTGGCCGGTGCTTCTGATCATCTTCGCTCGACTCCGGGCCCCCCGCGGCGTGCTGCTCACCGCGATCCTGGCGGGGGTCGCCGCCTCGACCGTGGCCGGGGTGCTGCTCTTCGACCCGTTCTCGGATCCGTCCCGGGTCTACTACGGCACCGACACCCGCGCACTCGCGCCGCTGCTCGGCTCCGCGCTGGCGGTGGCGGTCCAGCCCTGGCGGCACCGTCACCACCTGCGCGTCCCGTACCGGCTGAGCCTGGACCTGCTGGGCCTGTCCGCGCTCGTCGGGCTGGTCGGGATCGCCCTCGTGCTCAACGACACCGACCCGGAGCTGTACCAGGGCGGCTTCCTGGTCATCGCGGCCCTCGCCGCGGTCCTCGTCGCCGTCGCCGGCCACCCGGCCACCGGGCTCGGCCGTCTGCTCGGCCGCCAACCACTGCGCTGGCTGGGCGATCGCTCGTACGCGATCTACCTGTGGCACTGGCCAGTTTGTGTGCTCACCCGACCCACCAGCGACGTACCGGTCACCGGCTGGGCGAACACCGCACTGCGAGTGGTGATCATGCTCGCCCTCGCCGAGGCGTCGTACTGGCTGATCGAGCGTCCGATCCGGCGCCACGGTTTCCTCGGCCGGGCGCGCCGGGCGCGGGCCGTCAGCGGCCCGACCGGCGTCTACACCGGACGGCGCCGGGTGGGACCGGCGGCGGCGATCCGGGCCGTCGCGTTGAGCCTCATCCTGGTCGGCGGCGGGTCGGTGGCCGCGGTCCAGCTGGCCAGCGCCGCCAGCCGTCCCGTCGCCGGCGGGCCACTGGATCTGGGACCCGAGGCAACCCTGGGTCCGCTGGAGAGCCCGACACCGGGCCCGAGCGTCACCGCATCGACCGCACCGGCGACGCCTCCGCCCACCCTGCCCAAGGGTGCCATGGTGGCCTTCTTCGGCGACTCGCAGGGCATGACCCTGCTCCTCAACAAGCCGGCCGACCTGGGCAGGTACATCAAGGCGGTCGACGCCACCATCGAGGGCTGCGGCGTGCTGCTGGGCAAGGTCTCCAGCCGTAGCGGGGAGAAGCACAACCTCACCACGAACTGCCGCAACTGGCAGCCGGAGTGGGAGTCCGACGTGAAGCGGCTCAAGCCAGCCGTCTCGGTCATCATGATCGGCGCCTGGGATGTGTTCGACCTGACCCTGGACTCGGGCACCCTCACCTTCGGTTCACCCGGGTGGGACGCGAACTTCACCGCCCAGATCACCCGGGGTGTGGACACTCTGCGCGAGGTGCACACCCAGGTTGCCCTCTCCCTGCTGCCCTGTTACCGGCCGATCAAAGCCAGCGCCGGCTTCTGGCCCGAGCGCGGCGACGACGAGCGCACCCGCCATGTGAATGATCTGCTGCGCGCGGTGGCGGCCACCTATCCCGACGTGGCCACCCTCGACCCACCGGAGGAGTTCTGCACCACCCCGTCCATCGGCCGGAACACCGCGTACCGGTGGGACGGCGTGCACTACTACAAGAAGGGCGCCGCGCTCTACTTCAAGGCGGTACTCCCCCAGCTGCTGCGCCTCGGCACCTGACGATCGCCGACGTCTTCGTCGTCGGTCAACCGGAGCGGGACTGGGCCGCCGCGAGCACGGCTTGCTCCACAGTGGAGCGTTCGGCTGGACCCGACCAGTCACCGACGAGGTAGAAGGCGTCCACCACATCCGCGCCGAGAGTGGAGATCCGGGCCGCCCGCACGTTCGCCCCGGCCAGCTCGAGCGCGTGCGCGACCCGGTAGAGCAGGCCCACGTCGTCCGCGGCGCGCAGTTCCAGGATGGTGGCGTCGGTGGCCCGGTCGACCGCCCACACCACCCGGGGGGCGGGGGCGACGATGCTCGGCCGGCGAGCGCTGCGGACCCGGGCGTCGAGGGCACGGTCCAGCTCCAGCTCGCCGATGAGCGCCTTGCGCAGATCGGCGGCGAGGCGGGACCCGTCCGGTCCGGTGCCCTCGCGCGGCTGGACCCGGCAGGAGACCATCGCCACCGGGCCGCGCGCGCCGGCGACGGTCGCGGTGTCGGCCGCGACGACCTCGAGGCGATGCAGGGTGAGGCAACCCGCCACGGCGGCGAGCAGGCCCGGCCGGTCCTCGGCCGCCACCGCGACCCGATCCGAACCGATCTGCAGCGAAGGCAACGGCCCCGACGCAGAAAGCTCCGTCGGCCACCCCAACACCGCCGACGCAGAAAGCTCCGTCGGCCACGCCAACCCCCCCGGCAAGGGCGCCGGCTCGTCTCGGCCGCCGGTGACCAGGGCGACTCGCACCCGGCTCACCAGCTCAGCCACGAGCCGCTCCTTCCAGGTCGACCAGGCCGCCGGTCCGGTCGCGGCGGCGTCGGCCTGGCTGAGTGCGTGCAACAGTTCCAACGTCGCCAGGTCGCCGACCGTCTCGGCGACCTGGCGCACCGTCTGTGGATCGTCCAGATCGCGGCGGGTGGCCACCTCCGGCAGCAGTAGATGCCAGCGCACCAGGTCCGCGATCGTCGCCACGTCGCCCGGCGCCAGCCCGATCGCCTGGGCGATGCCGGTGGCCACCGGGATGCCGGTCCGGGAATGGTCGCCGGGTAGGCCCTTGCCGATGTCATGCAGCAGGGCGCCGATGAGCAGGAGGTCCGGCCGGGACACCTCCCGGGTGTGGTCGGCCGAGGCCGCCACGCATTCGATCAAATGCCGGTCGAGCGTGTACCGGTGCACCGGGTTGTGCTGGGGCGCGCTGCGTACCCGGTTCCACTCCGGCAGCCAGGCGCTCACCAGACCGTAGCGGTCGCACGCCTCCCACGTCGGCACCAGCGCCGGACCGCTGCCCAGCAGCTGGGTGAACGCGCCCAGGGCGGCGGCCGGCCAGGGCCGGGGTGGCGGCGGGCAACGGGCGGCCAGCCACTCCAGCGTGCCGGGCGAGATGGGCAGGCCCTGACCAGCGGCGGCGGCCGCGACCCGCAGCGCGAGGGTGCCGTCGACGGTGGGGGTGACCGCGGTACGGGCCAGGACCGCTTCTCCGCCCTGGTCGACGACATCGGGCGCGATCGGGGTCCGCGGCCCTCGCCCCCGGCCGCCGGCCGGCGGGCCGGCGAGCCAGCGCTGCGCCGCCCGCAGCGCGTCGTCCACCGCGTAGGCGATGGTGCGGGCGTCGTCGGCGACCCGCCGCCGCACCGCGTCGGGCGCGGGCAGCCCCAGCCACCCCGCCACCTCCGGCAGGTCCTGCCCGAGCATCCGGTCGCGGCGGCGCCCGGCCACCAGGTGCAGGCCGTCGCGGACGTCCAGCAGCCGGGTGTAGGCCGCCCGTACCGGTGCTCGCCAGGCATCGCTGACCTGGGCGTACCCGATGCCGCGCAGGACCCGCACATCGCGCAGGCCGCCGCGGGCCTGCTTGAGGTCGCCGTCGAGGAGGAAGGCGAGCTCGCCCTCGCGGCGCCAGCGCTCGGTGGTCAGCTCGGCCAGGGTCGGCAGGTGGCTGCGGGCCCCGCAGCGCCAGGACGCGGACGCCGCCGCTCGCAACGCCCCGGTCAGCGCCGGGTCGCCGGCCAGGTGGCGTGCGTCGAGCAGTCCGAGGGCGACCCGGGTGTCGACGGCCGCGACCGCGAGCGCCTCGTCGAGCGTGCGCACCGAGTGATCGAGGGTGAGGCCGGCGTCCCAGACGGGATACCAGATCCGTTCGGCCACCGCGGCGATGCCCGCCGGCCCGCCGTGCAGCAGCACCAGATCCAGATCGCCGTAGGGCGCGCACTCGCGGCGCCCCAGCCCGCCCAGCGCCACCAGCGCGGCGCCGGCCGCCCCGAGCTGCGCGAGCAGCCCCGCGAGCCAGCCGTCGAGCGCGGCCGCCCGCTCATCGCGGGCCGGCCCGCCGACCGCGGTCACCAGGTCCGGCGGGCGCCCGAGCCGCTGCGTGCCGGTGCTCAGATCGCGTCCAGCCCACGCTCGCCGGTACGCACCCGGACCACCTCCTCGACCGGGGTGACCCAGACCTTGCCGTCACCGATCTTCCCGGTACGGGCGGTGGCGACGATGGCATCGACCACCTTCTCCACGTCGATCTCGTCGATGAGCACCTCGACGCGGATCTTGGGAAGGAACTCCACCGTGTACTCGGCTCCGCGATACACCTCGGTGTGCCCCTTCTGCCGCCCGTAGCCCTGCACCTCGCTGACGGTCATGCCGGCGACGCCCAGCGCGTGCAGGGCCTCCCGTACCGCGTCGAGCTGGTGCGGCTTGATCACCGCGGTCACGAGCTTCATGCGCAGACCCTCCATCGACGTGACGCTAATGTGCTAGACCCGCGTCGGCGCGGCCGGCCTCTGCGCGCCGGCCGGCTCTGACTCTGCCGCATGGGCTCCGGCCAGCGGCGCCCGATGCCCGATTCCGGCCTGGGCGAAGGCGCCGGCACCCCCGCTCGAGCTGGCCAGGTCGTACGCGCTCTCCTTGTGCTCGGCCACGTCGATGCCCTCGGTCTCGGCCTCGCGGCCGACCCGCAGCCCTATGGTGACCTTGACCAGGTACCCGATCGCCAACGCCACCGCGAACGACCACACGCTGACGATCGCGGCGCCCTTCACCTGGGCCAGCAGCTGGGTGATGCCGCCGCCGTAGAGCAGTCCCTGGTGTTTGACGTAGGCGCCCCCGTCGGCCTGGGCGCTTGCGAAGAAGCCGATCCAGACACAGCCGATCCAGCCACCGACGAAGTGCACGCCGACCACGTCGAGCGAGTCGTCGACGCCGAGGCGGTACTTGAGTCCGACCGCGAGGGCGCACAGCGTGCCGGCCGCCAACCCGAGCAGGACCGCCGCGTACGGCGCGATGTAGGCGCACGCCGGCGTCACCGCGACCAGGCCGGCCACCGCCCCCGACGACGCCCCGACCAGGGTCGGCCTGCCGTTGCGCAGCCACTCGATCCCGAGCCAGCCCAGGAGCGCGGCCGCCGTGGCGACCTGGGTGTTGACGAACGCGAGCCCGGTAATGTTGTCGGCGGTGAGCTCCGAGCCGGCGTTGAAACCGAACCAGCCGAACCAGAGCAGCCCGGCGCCGAGGGCCACGAAGGGCACGTTGTGGGGCCGCAACCGCTCCCGCGGCCAGCCGACCCGCCGGCCGAGCAGGATGGCCAGGGCGAGCGCCGCCGCGCCCGCGTTGATGTGCACCGCGGAGCCACCGGCGAAGTCGAGTTCGCCCACGTAGGCGCTGAGGTAGCCGCCGCCCCACACCATGTGGGCGATCGGGATGTAGGCCAACGTGAACCAGCCGGCGGCGAAGACCAGCCAGCCGGCGAACTTGGTCCGGTCGGAGAGCGCGCCACTGATCAACGCCACGGTGATGACCGCGAACATCATCTGGAACGCCAGCACGACGTAGGTCGGGATGCCCAGCGACGGCATGACCGGGTAGCCCAGCTCGCTGGTGAAGGTCCTGGTGCCGAGGTACTGGCCGAGATCGCCCCAGAAGCCGGGATGCCCGGCCACCGGCTGGTCCTTTCCGAAGGCGGCACTGAACCCGTAGAGGAGCCAGAGCACGGAGATGAGCCCGATCGCACTGAAGCTCATCATCATCATGTTGAGCACGCTCTTCGATCGGTTCAGTCCGCCGTAGAAGAACGCTAGGCCCGGTGTCATGAGCAGCACCAGCGCGCTCGAGATCAATAACCAGGCGGTGTCACCGGAGTTCACGGTTGGGGCGTTCGCAACAAACGTCACTATTGCTCCTCAGATGTCACTACCGCGTTGAGTGTCGGTTTATCTCCGCCCGGCGGGGGGCGTTTGCCTTTCGTTCGCGCTGCGGGGCTCGCACCCGCTCGCTCCTCGCGCTCACCGGGCTTGCCTTTCGTTCGCGCTGCGGGGCTCGCACCCGCTCGCTCCTCGCGCTCACCGGGCTTGCCTTTCGTTCGCGCTGCGGGGCTCGCACCCGCTCGCTCCTCGCGCTCACCGGTGCCTGCCGCCGCCGGTTCCCCGTAGCTTCGCCGGTCGGTGTTTCACCAAGAGGCCGGCGGCGGTTTCCGGCTCGTCACCGAATGTTTCGAGGTTGTGACATCCGCGCCGTACTCGGGCCGGAACCATCCGATGGTGCGGTTTGCGGGGCGCCGTTAGCATGCGGGGATGTCACGACCTCGGGTCCTGCTGGCCGTATTGACCGTCGCCCTACTGGGCCTGGCCGGCTGCCAGCACGAGCCACCGCCGACCGACCTGCCGGCCGGCTCGACCCTGCTGACCCAGTCGGCGACGGCGATGGCCGCCCTTCAGTCGGCCCACATCACCATCGACTCGTCGGGTGACGTCGGCAACATCCCGCTGCGCACTGCCGAGGGCGACCTGACCAGGTCCGGCGACGCCAAGGGCTCGATCAAACTGCTCACCCTCGGGGTGCTGTTGCAGCTGGACTTCGTGGTGGTCGGCGATGACTACTACATCAAGGGTGTCTCTGGCGGGTGGCAGAAGCAGACCGCGGCCGACGTGGCCACGTTCTACGACCCGTCCGCGATCCTCGACCCGACCGGCGGGGTCGCCAAGATCCTCACCACCGCGACCAACCCGAAGACCGAGGCGGTCGAGTCGGTCAACGGGGTGGACGCGTACCGGGTCGCAGTGACCTTCGACAGCTCGTCGGTGGCGACGGTGGTCCCGGGGGTGCCGCCCGGCATCACCGGCAAGCTCTGGTTGGACAAGAACACCAAGCGCCTGGTCAAGGCGGTACTCGACGTGCCAAGCGCGACCGGCGGTGCCGCCGGCAAGGTCACCATCAACCTGACCGACCTGGACAAGCCGGTGACTGTCAGTGCGCCGTGAGGCCCCCCCGGCCCAATCGGTCCAGTCCGCCCCCCCTGCCTGGGGCAACACCCAGCTCCGCCGGCGGCGTGGCATCGCGATCGGGGTGGGCGGCGCCGCCGTCCTGCTGGCCGCGCTCGACGCCTACGTGGTCGTCACAGTCCTGGTCAGCATCGCCACCGACCTGAACCTCGCGGTCAACCATCTCGAGCAGTTCACCCCGATCGTCACCGGCTACCTGCTCGGCTACGTGGCCGGAATGCCGCTGCTGGGTGGGGTCTCCGACATCTGGGGCCGGCGGCGGGTGATCCAGCTCTGCCTCACCGGCTTCCTGGTCGGCTCGGTGATCACCGCCACCGCGACCGCATTGCCGGTCCTGGTCACCGGCCGGGCGCTGCAGGGACTCGCCGGCGGCGCGTTGCTGCCGGTGACCATGGCGCTCGTCGGCGATCTGTGGGAGGAGCGCCGACGGCCGGTCGTGCTCGGCACCGTTGGCGCCGCGCAGGAGCTCGGCAGCGTGCTCGGACCGCTCTACGGGATCGCGCTCGCAGTGGTGATCGGCTGGCGGGGCATCTTCTGGGTCAACGTGCCGCTCGCCGCCCTGGCCATCGTGGCGGTCCAGCTCGCCCTGCCCGGACGCCGTGACGAGCCGCGCTCCGGGCGGCGCCGGGTCGACCTCATCGGCGGCCTGCTGCTCGCCGCCTCCCTCGGCCTGCTCGTCGTCGGCCTCTACAACCCCGAGCCGGAGCGGTCGGTGCTGCCGACGTGGGGACCGATCTGCGTGGGCGCCGGCGGCGCGGCGCTGCTGCTGTTCCTGCTCTGGGAGACCGTCGCCCGGACCCGGCTGGTCGACCTCACCGGCGTGCCGAAGCCGCCGTTCTTCGCCACCGTCGTGGCCAGCCTGTTCGCCGGGGCGGCGCTCATGGTGACCCTGGTCGATGTTCAGATCATCGCCCAGACCCAGCTCGGTCTGGACGCGGCCGGTGGCGCGCTGATCCTGACCCGGTTCCTGGTTGCCCTGCCGGTCGGGGCGATCGTCGGCGGGCTGCTCGCGCCCCGCCTGGGTGAGCGCCGGGTCGCGGTCGCGGGGTTTGTCCTCGCCGCCGGCGGCTACTGGCTGATCTCCGGTTGGCCGATCAATCCGCTCAACGCCCGGCACCTGCTCCTCGGCGTCTCGCTGCCCCGGCTCGACACCGACCTGGCGCTGGCCGGCCTGGGTCTTGGTCTGGTCATCGCGCCACTCTCGGCGGCGGTTCTGCGCATCATGCCGGCCGCCCAACACGGCATCGCCTCGGCGGCCGTGGTGGTGGCCCGCACGATGGGCATGCTCATCGGGGTGGCCGCGCTGACCGCCTGGGGGCTGCATCGGTTCCAGGAGCTGACCTTCGACCTCAAGCAGCCGCTGCCGGTCGGCGGCATAACCGAGGTGGAGTTCGCCCAGAAGATGGCGATCTACCAGAACGCCCTGGCTGAGGCCCTGCACGTCGAGTTCAGCGAAATCTTCGTGATCACGGCGGTGCTCTGCCTCGCCGGCGCCGCCGTCGTGCTGGCCCTGGCCGGCCGCCGGCGGGACCCGGTCACCGCAGAGCGTTCTCCAGCGCCCCTCGCTCCTGGTCGATCAGGCGCAGGTCCCGCATAGGTCGCCGCAGATGTCCCTTGTGGACGATGCGGACGAAGGCCGGCTCGCCGGCCGCGGCCATCCGCCGGATGCCCTCCACATGATCGACGATACGAGCCCGGATCGTGCCGACCAGCCGATGGCGGTCGCGCGGGATCAGGCCGTACGCGTCGGCGAAGAGCCGGAGCCGCCGGGGCCGGTCCGGGTTGTGCCAGCCCAGCGTGACCGAGTCGCGGTCGGAGAAGATCGGCACCCAGGTCCAGGCCGCATACGCGACGTCATAGATCCGGGCGCCCGGCGAGGAGAGGTCGAAGTCGATGAGGGCCAGCGTGTCGTCCGGCCGCCAGATCACGTTGTGCGGGGCGGCGTCGTGGTGGCAGATCACCTCGGTGCCGGGCGGCGGTGGCCCGAACGAGCGCCAGACCGCGCCGGAGATCGGGCGGAACCCGTACTGCGCGTCGTGGTAGCGGCGCAGCATCGTGCCCACCGCGAGCAGAGCGTCGTCGGTGACCCAGTGCGGCGCAAGTGGGTACGCCCCGCACTCGCCCTCCAGGTACGAGAGCACCTCACGGCCGCGTTCGTCGATGCCGAGCGCCCGCGGCGCGCCGGTGAAGCCGACCAGTTCCAGGTGGCGCAGCAAGGAGTGGACCGCCGGGGTCCACGGGCCGGCGCTACGCCGAACCGTGTCGCCCACGCGGACCACCGTGCTGGTGTTCCCGCCGATGAGCGGGATCTCCTGCTGCTGCACCACGCCAGCGGATGCCCTTCCTGCCCGACCGAAGCCACCCATTCGTGCCTGATCGCCCAGGCCCGCCCTAAACCCCGCCCAATCTAGTCCCGCTACCCCAAGTGCCCGCCAAATCTAGTCCGGCACCGCAACCCGTACCGGTTACGACTCGCCACGCCTTGATTACCCAGGATGGCTCATTCGTCACCCAGCAGGGCGTCCACGAAAGCCGCCGGCTCGAACGGCGCCAGATCATCGGGACCTTCGCCCAGCCCGACCAGCTTCACCGGGATCCCCAGCCGGCGCTGCACCGCGATGACAATGCCCCCCTTGGCGGTGCCGTCGAGCTTGGTCAGCACCACCCCCGACACGTCGACCACCTCAGTGAAGACCCGGGCCTGCTCCAGTCCGTTCTGCCCGGTGGTCGCGTCCAGCACCAGCAGGGTCTCGTCGACCGGTCCATGCCGCTCGAGCACCCGCTTCACCTTGGCCAACTCGTCCATCAGGCCGACCTTGTTCTGCAGCCGTCCGGCCGTATCCACCACGACCGCGTCCCGGGCGGTCTCGATCCCGCGCTTGACCGCGTCGAAGGCGACCGCGGCCGGGTCGGCGCCCTCGGCGCCCCGAACAACCTCCGCGCCGACCCGCTCCGCCCAGGTGGTGAGCTGTTCGGCCGCGGCGGCCCGGAAGGTGTCGGCCGCGCCGAGCACCACGCTGTGCCCGTCGGCGACCAGGACCCTGGCGATCTTGCCGCAGGTGGTGGTCTTGCCCGATCCGTTGACCCCCACGACCAGGACCACGGCCGGCGTACCGCCGTGGGGGGTGGCCCGCACCGTGCGGTCGGCCGCCGGGTCGAGCGCCTGCACCAGCTCCTGGCCGACCATCGCGCGCAGGTCGGCCGCGGTGCTGGTGCCCAGCACCCGGGCGCGCTCACGCAGCCGGCCGACGATGTCATGAGTCGCCTCGATGCCTACGTCCGCTGTGATCAGGGTCTCCTCGATCTCGTCCCAGGTCTCGTCGTCGAGCTTGTCCCGCGCAAGCAGGGCGAGCAGGCCGCGGCCGAGCAGACTCTGCGACCGCGACAGGCGCGCTCGTAGCCGCACCAGCCGGCCCGCGGTCGGCTCCGGCGCCTCCAGTGGCGCTGGCACCGCCTCCACCGGCGGCGCCGCGGCCGGGCCCGTCTCGACCGGGGCCGTCTCGACCGGCGCCGTCTCGACCGGGGCCGTCTCGACGGTCCCGACCGGCGGCGCGAGCGTGGCGGTCTCCGCCGGCGGGCGCGGCTGCGGCGGGCGGCGGCGGGTGCCGCGTCGCAGCACCGGCACCAGTCCAAGCCCGAGCAGGAAGATGAGTGCGAGCAGGGACCAGCCGATGACGGCGGAGGTGTCCATGCTCAGAATCCTGTCAGACCCTCGCCGGGTTGGCCGTCGCACCGGCGGGAGCCGCCCCGGGCGCCGCGACCGGCGGGCACAGGCTCAGGCGGCCGCCTCCACATCGCGCAGACGCTGGCTGATCACCTGGCTGATGCCGGCGCGCATGGCGACGCCGTACAAGGCATCGGCGATCTCCATGGTGCGCTTCTGGTGGGTGATGACGATGAGCTGGCTCTTCTCCCGCAGCTGTTCGAGCAGGGCCAGCAGGCGGCCGAGATTGACGTCGTCGAGCGCGGCCTCGACCTCGTCGAGGATGTAGAACGGGCTCGGCCGGGCCCGGAAGATGGCGCAGAGCAGGGCGACCGCGGTCAGCGACCGCTCTCCCCCGGAGAGCAGCGAGAGGCGCTTGATCTTCTTGCCGGGCGGCCGGGCCTCCACCTCGATCCCGGTGGTCAGCAGGTCCTCGGGGTCGGTGAGCACCAGCCGACCCTCCCCGCCCGGGAAGAGCACGGCGAAGACCTGCTCGAACTCGCGGGCGGTGTCCTCGAAGGCGGAGGCGAACACCTCCACGATCCGGTCATCGACGTCCTTGACCACCGTGAGCAGGTCGCGACGGGTGGCCTTCACGTCCTCCAGCTGGTCGGAGAGGAACTTGAACCGCTCCTCCATCGCGGCGAACTCCTCCAGCGCCAGCGGGTTGACCTTGCCCAGCAGCGCAAGCTCCCGCTCGGCCTTCGCCGCCCGCCGCTCCTGCGCGGCCCGCTCGTACGGCACCGGCTCGGGCGGTTGCCGGCCCTCGGCCTCGGCGGTGGCCAGCTCCGGGGCGGTCGGCGGCACCGGCAGCTGCGGCCCGTACTCGCCGATGAGCGTGTCGGCGTCGATGCCGTACTCCTCGATCGCCTTCGACTCCAGCTGCTCCACCCGCATCCGCTGCTCGGCGCGGGCCACCTCGTCGCGGTGAACCTCGGAGGTGAGGCGCTCCAGCTCGGCGCTGATCTGCTTGGCCTGTGTGCGCGCGCCGGCGAGGTCCGACTCGCGCCCCGCTCGGGCGTCGAGGATGGCGTCGCGCTGGGCGCCCGCGGCCGCCAGTGCCCCGGCCGCCTGCGCCAGCGCAGTCTCCGCGCCCGAGACGACGACCTGGGCGACGAACGCACCGCGGGCTCGGGCAGCCCGGCGTAGCTCGGCCCGGGCCCGCGCCTCCCGTTCGGCGGTGGCTTGCCGAGCGAGCGCGTCGGCCCGGCCAGCCAACGCGCCCACCCGCTCCTCGGCCGTGCGTACGGCGAGGCGTACCTCGATCTCGTGCTGGCGGGCCGCCGGCACCGCCACCGCGAGCTCGTCCCGCTCATTCGTGGGCGGCTCGGTGTCGACCGGCGTGGCCTGGGCGTTGCGCAGCCGCTCCTCCAGGTCGGTGAGCCCGCTGACATCGCGGTCCCGGGCCTGCTCCGCCTTGATCCGGTTCTGCGCGATGCGGTCGGCTTCGGCGCCGGCGGAGCGGGCCGCCGCGCCGAATTCGGCCAGCTGGCGGGCGGCGGCGTGGCGCCGGTTGTCGGCCTCGCCGCGGGCGGCCGAGGCGCGGGCGACGTCCTCGTCGGCAGCCGCCTGTTCGGCCCGTACCCGCTCGATGGTGACCCGCAGCGCCGCCACCTCGGCCTCGGACTCGGCCTGGTGGGCCCGGGCCTCCTCGACCGCGGCCTGGATCTCGATGAAGCTCTGCGGTTTCGCCGACCCGCCCACCGCGGCATAGGCGCCCAGAAGATCGCCCTCCGGCGTCACGGTACGCAGCTCGGGTGCGTAGGAGACGATCGTCCGCGCGGTGCCCAGCTCGGGGGCGAAGACGACGTCGGCCAGCAGCCGGACCACCGCCGGGCGCAGATCGGCCGGCGAGCCCACGACGTCCAACGCCCAGCGCGCACCCTCAGGCAGGGCCGGGCGGTCGCCCTTGACCGGCATGTCCTGCCCGCCGATGAGCAACGCGGCCCGGCCGGAGTCCTCGCGCTTGAGCAGCGCGATGGCGGCCTGTGCCCCCTCCACATCGCTGACCGCGACGGCGTCGGCCAGGGTGCCGAGCGCCGCCGCCAGCGCCGCCTCGTAGCCGGGCTCGACCGTGAGCAGCGCCGCGACGCTGCCGAGCAGGCCGGGGATCCGGTCGGCCCGGGCCAGTAACGCGCCGGCGCCGTCCTTGCGGCGCAGCCCGATCGCCAGCGCCTCGCCCCGGGCCCGCCACTGGGTGGCCTCCCGCTCGGCGGTCCGCTCGGCGTCGACGTGCTCGACAAGTCGGCTGGCGATCGCCGCCGCCGCGGTCGCCGCGGCGGCGTGCACATCGTCCAGTTCCGCGGTGCCGCGGTCGGCCTCCGACGCCCTGTCGGCGGCCGACTGGTAGGCCTCCTGCGCGGCCACCGCCCGAGCCTGGGCCTCCACAAAGGACGTATCCAGGCGGGCGATCTCGTCGGCCGCCGCCAACGAGCGCGTGCGCACCGCGTTGACCTGGCCGATGAGCTTGGCCAGGCCTTCCCGGCGATCCGCGATCGCCCTCACGGCCGCGACCAGTGCCCGTTCGGCATCGGAGAGCCGGCGCTCCATCTGCTGGCGACTCTCCACCGCCAGGTTGAGCCGCGTCTGATCCTCGGCGAGCGCCGCGCACAGCTCCCGTTCCTGCTCGCGCAGCTCCTCCGCCTCCGCGGCCAGCTCCTCCGGATCACGACCAGGACGCTCGTCCTCAACCTCGGTGGTGAGGTTCCGCCAGCGCTCGACAGCCAGCTGATGGGTGGCGCGCAGCCGTTCCTGCAGGGTCGACAGCTGCAGGAACGTCTCCTGGGCCTGGGCCAGCACCGGGGCGTCGTGGGCCAGCGCCGCCTCCAGCTGGGCCAGCCTTTCCTGCACCGCCTCGTAGGTCTGCTCGACTTCTTCCCGGCGCCGCCGCAGCGCGGTCTCGTCGGCGATCTCACGGTCGAGCGTGAGGCGCACCTCGGCGAGATCATCGGCGAGCAGTCGGATCTTCGCATCACGCAGGTCGGCCTGGATCCCCGCGGCCCGCCGGGCTACCTCGGCCTGGCGGCCGAGCGGCTTGAGCTGGCGACGCAGCTCCGCCGTCAGGTCGGTGAGCCGGTTCAGGTTGACCTGCATCGACTCCAGCTTTCGCAGCGCCTTCTCCTTGCGCTTGCGATGCTTGAGTACGCCGGCCGCCTCCTCGATGAAGGCTCGCCGGTCCTCCGGCTTGGCGTGCAGCACGGTGTCCAGCTGTCCTTGGCCCACAATCACGTGCATCTCCCGGCCGATGCCCGAGTCGGAGAGCAGTTCCTGGATGTCGAGCAGCCGGCAGCCATCGCCGTTGATCTCGTACTCGCTCTCCCCCGACCGGAACATCCGGCGGGTGATCGACACCTCGCTGTACTCGATGGGCAGCGCGCCGTCGCTGTTGTCGACGGTGAGCGTCACCTCGGCCCGGCCGAGCGGGGCCCGGCCGGAGGTCCCGGCGAAGATGACGTCCTCCATCTTGCCGCCGCGCAGCGCCTTCGCGCCCTGCTCACCGAGAACCCAGGCGATGGCGTCCACGACGTTGGACTTGCCGGAGCCGTTCGGGCCGACCACGCAGGTGATGCCGGGCTCCAGCCGCAACGTCGTGGCGGACGCGAAGGACTTGAATCCTTTGACCGTCAGGCTCTTGAGATGCACGGGTCTCCGGGGTGTCGTTCGGGCCGCGGAGTCAGGGGCGACGCACGGGTCCACGGCGGACGCGGGAGGGGTGTCCTGGTCGCAGGCTACCTCTCAGGACCCGCCCGTCCCGGCAGCGACGCGGCGGCCGCCGGGCCGAAATTTCCCTGCTGCCACGAGTGTCTGGGGCCGGCGATCAGAGCACAGAAAAGCGCGCCGACGGTTGTCGGCGCGCGGTGTGTGTCCTGCGTGTCGGAGTGGGTTCCGACCGGCTCGCGCTTAGGCGAGCGCCGGCTCCGCAATACGGAGCAGCTCATCGGAGTTCGCGACATCCGCGACCAAACGGTCGTTCTCCGCGCGGAGTCGCATCACTTCGATCTCCAGATCCCGTACCCGGGCACGCAGCCGGGTGACCTCGTCGAGCATGCGCCGATCGGGCGCACTGCCCACGTGGCCGTAGAGGGCCTTCGCCATATCATCTCCTTGTCAGCGCCGCCGGGTCTGCCGGTCGACGCGCGCCCTAATGTCGCAGCTGCTGCACGGGTCTGCTGGTAAGACACGCCCAAACAGGACGAGTCAGCAGTCATTCGCCGAACCGTGGACACGGCAGAGCACGAACTGGCGACCCGACTATTTTCCGCCCGTCGTCGAGCAACGTCAAGCGACCAAGCCATACACGCTCGCTCTCGCGGCATTTAATGGTTTTTGTGCAGGATATCAGGCCGGCCGGAGGGCTGGCCGGGCACCCAGACATGATCAGGTGTATCGATCTGTCGCCAACCCGACATGCCGGTCGGAACGGACTGCGCTCACTCGTTGGCGGTACGTGACATCGATGCCTGCCCAGCCCAGCACGACCCAGGTGCCGCTCCCCCGCATCGCGCCGCCGGCGACCATGATCGCACTGCCGGGCCGGCCGGCCGACGATCCCGATGCGTGGCGCCACGCCGCCTCCGCCGGCGCCGACACCGTGGCGGTGGTGGGCCCGCCGGGCGCCGCGGCTGGGGCCTGGACCGACCTCGCCCGGGCGATCGACCGGGCGGTACGCGCGGCCCGGCGGGCCGGGTTGAACGTCGTCGTGCTCAACCCCGGGGTGCCGGTCGACCCGGTCTACCGCCGACTGGACGCCACCATCTGCACCTTCGAGGGCACCTGGGCCGAGTACCTCGCCGGCCACGGCCGCCCGGGCGGCGCGGGCGGGCTGGCCGACGGGTGCCGGCCGGGTGACGGCCACCTGGTCTACGCGGTGCCCACCGCGGACCTGGCGGCCGCCCGCGCCCTGCTGGCCGCACGCCGAGCCGGCCTCGTGCTCGTCACCGACCGGCCGGCGCCGGCGCTCGCGGCCGGCGTGGCCGCGGCTGGCAACGCGGGCACGAGTACGACGAGCGGTTCATGAACGGCTCCCGCCGGATCGGTGCGCCGCAGCGCGGGCACGGCCAGCCGGCCCGGCCGTAGACGGCCAACGACCGGTCGAAGTAGCCACTCTCGCCGTTGACGTCCACATAGAGCGCGTCGAAGCTGGTGCCGCCGGCGCCCAGCGCCTCGGTCAGCACGTCGCTGACGTGGCCGAGCAGCTCGCGAGCCCGGGGCCGGGTCAGGGTGGCCGCCAAGCGCTCCCCGTGCAGGCGGGCCCGCCACAGCGACTCGTCGGCGTAGATATTGCCGACGCCGGAGATCAGCCGCTGGTCGAGCAGGGCCCGCTTGACACCGCTGCGGCGCGCGCGCAGCGCGGCGACGAAGCACTCCGGATCGAACTGCTCGTCGAACGGGTCGCGGGCGATGTGGGTGATCTCGGCGGGCAGGGTGGCCCCGCCCGGGGACACCGCCAGGCCACCGAAGGTGCGCTGGTCGACGAAGCGCAGCTGCGGGCCGGCGTCGGTGAACGTGAACCGGATGCGCAGGTGCGGCCCGGCCGGCGCGCCCGCGTCGAGCAGCAGCAGCTGCCCGGACATGCCCAGGTGGCCGACGACGCCATCGCCGGAGTCGAGGGCGAACCACAGGTACTTGCCGCGCCGGCGGACGCCGGTGATCGTGCGCCCGGCGAGCACCGCCGCGAAGTCGGCCCCGCCGGCCAGATGCCGGCGAACCGATCGGGGATGCAGCACCTCCACCCGGTCGATGGTGCGCCCCACCACCCAGCGGGCCAGGCCGGCCCGTACCGTCTCGACCTCAGGCAGCTCGGGCACGGCTCAGCTCTCCGCCTCGCCCGCCATCGGCTGCGCCGGCTCGCCCACGCCGGTGAGGGCCAGGAACGCGGCCTCGGCGGCGCGCTGCTCCGCCTCCTTCTTGGTCTTTCCGGTGACTCCCCCGTGGCGCTCGCCGGCGACCACGGCCCAGGCGGTGAAGGTCTTGGCGTGGTCCGGACCGGTCTGGTCGATCTGGTAGTCGGGCACGCCGAGGCCCCGGTTCGCGGTCAGCTCCTGGAGGCTGGTCTTCCAGTCCAGCCCGGCACCGAGCCGGGCCGCGAGCGACATCACCGGCTCGAAGAGGCGCAGCACCACCTCTTCCGCGGTCTTGAGCCCGTACTCCAGGTAGACCGCGCCCAGCAGGGCCTCCAGAGTGTCGGCGAGAATGCTCTCCTTGTCCCGGCCGCCGGTGGTCTCCTCGCCGCGGCCGAGCAGGATGTGGGCGCCGAGGCCGAGGCCCCGCGCCACGTCGGCGAGGGCCCGCGAATTGACCACGCTGGCGCGCAGCTTCGCCAGCCGGCCCTCCGGCAGCTCCGGGTGGGCGTGGAACAGAGCCGTGGTGACCACCACGCCGAGTACCGAGTCGCCGAGGAACTCGAGGCGTTCGTTGGTGGGCAGGCCGCCGTTCTCGTAGGCGTACGAGCGATGGGTGAGCGCGCGCTGCAACAGCTCCGGCTCGAGAGTCACCCCGAGCGCGCCGGTGAGGTCGCTGGTGCCGGTCATCGCCACTCCGCCGCCGGCGCTCCGGCCGCACCGCAGGTCCCGCCGGCAGCGCCGGCCCCGGTCGCATCGCCGGTCTCGGCACCGCCGTCACCGAGACGGTCCACCACCCGACTGCGGACCAGCCGGGCGGCGAGCGCGATGCCGGAGGCGACGTCGTCCCCGGTCGCCGCGCCGTGGCAGATGACCGCGGTGCTCGCCACTCCCAGCAGCGCGGCGGCCCGCGGCATCTGCGCGGCTGAGCCGGGCGAACGGAGCAGGGCCTCA
Organism: uncultured Actinomycetota bacterium; assembly: GCA_963753485.1. Lineage (GTDB taxonomy): Bacteria > Actinomycetota > Actinomycetes > Mycobacteriales > Micromonosporaceae > CAWDLX01. The sequence goes on from CAVWCL010000009.1 coordinate 73,485, forward strand.
ATGGTCTTGAGCAGCACGTTACCGGTGAAGCCGTCGGTCACGATCACCTCGGCCCGGCCGCCCTGTACCACGTCGTTGCCCTCGACCGGACCGACGTAGCGGGCGCCGGAGGGCAGGTGGTGCAGCCGCAGCGCGGCGTCGGCCGCCCGGCGCAGCCGGTCGCCCTTGCCGGGCTCGGAACCGACCGAGAGCAGGCCGACGCGTGGGCTGAGCACCGCGGCGGCGAGCCGCGCGTACTCGGCTCCGAGCATCGCGTGGTGGACCAGATCGGCCGGGTTGACCTGCATGCCGGCGCCGACGTCGAGGAGCACCACCGGCCCGGCCGAGCTCGGCAACACGGCGGCCAGCGCCGGCCGGCGCACCCCGCTCATCCGACCGATCGCGATCACGGCGGCGGCGACGCTCACGCCGCTCGGACCCGCGGAGACGACGGCGTCCGCGTGGCCGGCACCGACGGCGTGCATGGCCGCCCCGATGGAGGTCCGCCGGTCGGCGCCGCGGGAGGCCGGGTCGGCCATCGCGACGCGGTCGGGCACCGGCCGCACCCCGACCCGGGTCCGTTGCGACCCGGACAACCCACCCACCAGCCCGTCGGCCACCTCCGGCGGGCCGACGAGCAGAAGGACGAGGTCGGGATCGGTACCCAGAGCCCGGAGAGCGCCGTCAACCACGACGGCGGGGGCGGCGTCCCCGCCGAGGAGGTCGACGGCGATCCGCGGAGACGGGGTCCCCCCGGAGCGCGGCTCAGACCTCGATGATCTGGCGATTGTTGTATGTCCCGCAGACGGTGCACACGGTGTGCGGCAGCTTGGGCGACCGGCATTGCGGGCAGGCCACGGTGGCGACCCGGGTCGCCTTCCACTGCGACCGCCGCGAGCGGGTGTTGCTGCGGGACGTTCTGCGCTTGGGTACGGCCACGGTGGCTGGCTCCTCGATCACAGGCTGACTGGGCTACTCGGTGAACTTCTTCAGGGCCGCCCAGCGGGGGTCGACCCGCTCGTGCGTGTGGTCGGCCGGCAGCTCGTCCCAGGGTGTCCCGCACTCGGGGCACAACCCGCGACAATCCGGCCGGCACAGCGGGTTGGCCGGCAGCGCGAGGACCACCGCATCCCGCAGAGCCGGTTCCAGTTCGATCAGGTCGCCCTGCATCCGGCCCACCTCGTCCGCATCGGCGGTCTCGTCCGTCGTGCTGTGCGCATACGCGTACAACTCCTGGAACGACACCTCCAGCGGTTCGTCGACCTCACGCAGACAGCGCCCGCATTCGCCCGCCAGCCTCACCTGGACCCGCGCGGAGACCAGAACGCCCTCCGAGACCGACTCCAGGCGCAGCGTCAGGGCCATTTCGGCACCCTCCGGTACGTGGATCAACTCCAGACCCAGGTCCGCCGGCGCGGCGACCGTCCGCTCGACCACACGCATCGCCCCCGGACTGCGCGGCAGGTCTCTGGTGTCGAGGACCAGCGGCGAGCGGGGATCGAGGCGGGCGGTGGGATGTTCGCGCATCGTAGGCTCCGGCCCTGAAGAGGCCGTCACACAAGATACCGCATCCGGCGACCCGGCCGGCGCCGGGTCCGTTCGCCGAGCTCAGAACGGCAGGCCGTGGTCGCGCTCATCGGCCTGGAAGGAGCCGATCTCGCGCAGGGCGTGCATCTTGTCCCGGCCACGCTCGATCGAGGCGAGCGACCGGGTGAGGAACTGCTCGAAGTTGGCCAGGGTGGTGTCGACGTACTCGTCGACCTCGTCGCGCAACCGCTGCGCCTCGGCCCGGGCGTCCCCGATCAGCCGCGTGCTCTCCCGGTCCGCCGAGACCACCACCTCGTTGTGCGAGACCAGCCGGTGGTGCTCCGCCTCGGCCTCAGCGATCATGCGGTCGGCCTCTCGCTGGCCGGCGTCGAGAATCTTGTCCCGCTCGTCGAGCAGTGCCATCGCCCGGCGCATCTCGCCCGGCACCTCCCCGCGCAGCTGCTCCAGCAGTCCGATCAGCTCACCGCGGTCGATCATGCAGTTGCGCGACATGGGTACGTTGCGTGCGTTCTCCACGACCGAGATGATCTCGTCGATCCGGTCCATCGCGTCCACCGCGCACGTCTCCTGTCCTCGCCACCCGCTGGCAACCCGGGCCGCTACCACACCTGTCATCGCCGCCGCACCGTCACCCACATCCATGATGCGGCCTGGTCGGGTTCCTGGCCCGCCCGCCACACGCCGGCGCCAACGGTACGTCGCATCGTCAACGGTGGGTCAGCCGCCGTCCTCGCGCAATCGTTCGACCAGCCGCCTGGCCACCACGTCGGGAACGTGCGCCGTCACGTCCCCGCCCCATTTGGCGACATCCTTGACCAGGCTCGAGGAGAGAAACGAGTGCTGCGGGTTGGTCGGCATGAAGAGGGTCTCCACCCCGGCCAGGCCAATGTTCATCTGGGCCATCTGCAGCTCGTAGTCGAAGTCGCTGACCGCCCGCAGACCCTTGACCACGACCGAGGCGTTCTGCTTGCGGCAGAAGTCCACCACGAGGCCCTGGAACGACTCGGTACGCACGTTCGGGTACGCCTTGGTGACCTCGCGCAGCATCTCCAAGCGCTCATCGATCGAGAAGAGTGCCTGCTTGGACTGGTTGACGAAGACGGCGACGAACACCTCGTCGAAGAGGCGGCTGGCGCGCACGATGATGTCGAGATGGCCGTTGGTCACCGGGTCGAACGAGCCGGGACAGACTCCACGCCTCATGGCCCGCCTCTCTGGCCCGGCCCGGCCGGGCCGGCCGGTCACGCCCCGCGACCGTACCAAAGCACCGACTCGCCATAGCGGCGACCGCGCTGCCCGGTGATACCGGCCGGCCACTCCGGCTCGGGCGAACGGCTGGAGCGCTCCGTCACCACCACCGCGCCCGCTCCCAGCCAGCCCCGGCTGACCAGGTCGGCGAGCACCGCCTCGAGCTCCGCCGCCGAGGCCCGGTACGGGGGGTCGAGGTAGACAACGTCGCACGGCTGGGCCGCTCCGGCGGCAACCACGGCGGCTACCGGCGCCGTGCTCAGCCGGCAGACCGCGGCTAGGTCGAGGGCATCGATGTTGCGCCGGATGATCCGGGCGGCGCGGGCGTCGGACTCAACCAGCAGCACAGCCGCCGCACCGCGCGAGGCGGCCTCCAGGCCGATCGCGCCCGAGCCGGCGTAGAGGTCGGCGAAGTGGCACCCGTTGAGTGCGGTCATGGTCTCGAGGGTGGAGAAGAGCGCTTCGCGGACCCGGTCGGAGGTCGGTCGGGTGGCGGTGCCCGGCGGCGCCTCGATCCGCCGGCCGCCCCGGCTGCCGGCCACGATGCGGGTCACGCTCAGCCCTTCTCCAGGAACTCGGCCCGCTCCTCGTCGACCAGGGCGGCGACGGCGGCGGCCAGCGCCGGGTGCCCGGCCAGGTCGGGGTCGGTGTCGAGCAGGTGAGCGGCCTCCTGGCGGGCATCGGCGATGACTTCGGCGTCGCGGCGCAGCGAGAGCACCCGCAGGTGCGATCGGCGGCCTGACTGGGCCTCGCCGAGCACATCGCCCTCCCGGCGCAACTCCAGGTCGAGGTCGGCCAACTGGAATCCGTCCAGTGTGGACGCCACCGCGTCCAGCCGGGCCCGGGCCGGGGCGGCCGGCGCCGCGTCGGTCACCAGCAGACAGAGCCCCGCCGCCTGGCCGCGGCCGACCCGGCCGCGCAGCTGGTGCAGCTGGGATACGCCGAACCGGTCGGCGTCGAGCACGATCATCACGGTCGCGTTGGGCACGTCCACGCCGACTTCGACAACGGTGGTGGCGACGATCACATCGAGCTTGCCGGCCGAGAAGTCGCGCATCACCGCGTCCTTCTCATCCGCGGGGAGGCGCCCGTGCAGCGTGCCGATGCGCAGCCCGGCCAACGGCCCGGCGGCGAGTGCCGGCGCCATCTCGAGCACCGCGATCGGCGGCCGGCGCCCCGGTGCCGCCGGTCCCGACTCGTCCGCCGGTTCGAGGGCGTCCTCGGAAGCCGCCTGGCCGCCGATGCGCGGGCAGACCACGTACCCCTGGTGACCCTGGCCGACCTCCTCTCGCAGGCGCTTCCAGGCCCGGTCGAGGTAGGCGGGCTTCTCGGCCACCGGCACCACGTGCGACGCGATCGGTGACCGCCCCTGGGGCAGCTCGGCCAGGATGGACGAGTCGAGGTCGCCGAAGACTGTCATCGCCACCGTCCGCGGGATCGGAGTGGCCGTCATGACCAGGACGTGCGGGGGCTGCGCGGCCTTGGCCCGCAAGGTGTCGCGCTGCTGGACGCCGAAGCGGTGCTGCTCGTCGACGACCACCAGGCCAAGGTCGGCGAACTCGACGCCCTCGTAGAGCAGGGCGTGGGTGCCGACCACGATGCCGGCCTCCCCGGAGGCGATGGCGGCCAACGCCCCCCGACGGGCGGCCGCCGACTGGGAGCCGGTCACCAGCACGACCCGGGTGGCCAGCTCGGCCGAGTCCAACTCACCGGCGCGTCCCATCGGGCCGAGCAGATCGCGGATGCTGCGGTGGTGCTGGGCCGCAAGCACCTCCGTCGGCGCCAGCATCGCCGCCTGGGCGCCGGCGTCGACGACCTGGAGCATGCCGCGCAACGCGCACACCGTCTTGCCGGAGCCGACCTCCCCTTGCAACAGGCGGTGCATGGGATGATCCCGGGCGAGGTCCGCACCGATCTCCTCACCGACCGCGAGCTGCCCCGTGGTCAACCGGTACGGCAGCGCGGCGTCGAACGCGTCGAGAAGCCCGCCGGCGCGCCGGGTTCGGGCAACCGCTGGCCAGGCGGCCGCGCGCCGCTTGCGCTGCTCGAGGGAGAGCTGCACGGCCAGCGCCTCGTCCCAGGCCAGCCTGGCCTTGGCCGCGCCGAGGGAGGCGTACGAGGCAGGTTGGTGCATCTCGCGCAGCGCCGGACCCAGGGCCATGAGACGCCGCTGAGCGCGCAGCGACGCGGGCATCGGATCCGGCGGGTCCGCCATCGTGTCCAGGACCATCTGCAGGCAGCGCGCGATCTGCCAGGAGCGCAGCTGCTGGGTGGCCGGGTAGACCGGGATGAGCGCGCCGGCGAACGCCTCCACCGCGGCGCTGTCAGGACCGTCGAGCATCTGGTACTCGGGGTGGGTCAGCTGGCGGGTCCCCTGGAACTCGCTGACGGTACCGGCGAAGAGACCGACCCGGCCCGGGGCCAGATCGCGGGTGCGCCACTCCACCTGGTTGATGCGCTTACCGAAGAAGGTCAGCTTCAGCGACCGCCCGGAGCCGTCGGCCACCACCGTCTCCAGCACCGCGCCGGAGCCGTTGCGGAACGTCCGGGCGGTCGACCGGGCGACCTTCGCCACGATGGTGACGTCCTCGCCGAGGGTGAGGCTCGCGATGTCGGTGAGCTGGCCGCGTTCGGCGTACCGGCGCGGGAAGTAGTAGACGAGGTCGCCCACGGTACGCAGGCCGAAGGCGTCGCCGAACATCTTCGCCACTTTGGGACCGACCACTGTGGCCTTCGCCAGCGCAGTGTCCAGAGTGCTCACTGTGCCTGCCTTCCGATCGCGCTGCGGGGCTCGCACCTGCTCGCTCCTCGCGCTCTCACTGTGCCTGCCTTCCGATCGCGCTGCGGGGCTCGCACCAGCTCGCTCCTCGCGCTCTCACTGTGCCTGCCTTCCGATCGCGCTGCGGGGCTCGCACCAGCTCGCTCCTCGCGCTCTCACTGTGCCTGCCTTCCGATCGCGCTGCGGGGCTCGCACCAGCTCGCTCCTCGCGCTCTCACTGTGCCTGCCTTCCGATCGCGCTGCGGGGCTCGCACCAGCTCGCCTCTCACTCGACCCCCACGAGCAACGGGTAGTGGCGCTGGTCGCCGTGGTAGACCTGCGATTCGACGAACGGCCAGCGCTGGGCCAGGTGGCCGGTGAGCGATTCGGCCAGGCCGGCGTCGGCGTCCGCGCCGATGACGAGCGTCACCAGTTCGCCACCGCCGGCGAGCATCCGGTCGAGCAAAGTCACGCAGGTGCTGCTCAGTTCGGTGCCGATCAGGTTCACCTCGCCCTCGACCAAGGCCAGGATGTCGCCGGCGGCGCATCGGCCGGCGACCGTGAGCGCATCCCGGGTGGCCACCGTGACCTCGGCGTACCGGCAGGCCCCGGCCGCCTCGGCCATCGCGATGAGGTCGTCGCCGAAGCGCCGGTTCGGGTCGCGTACCGCGAGCGCGGCCAGCGCCTGCACCGGCGAACGGGTCGGCACCACACCAACGATGATCCCGGCGCGGCGGGCCTCGTCGGCGGCGGCCGCCGCGACCGCCGCCACGTTGCCGTCGTTGGGCAGCAGCGCGACCTGCCCGGCCGCCGTGGCCCGGATGGCCGCCAGCACCTCGGCGGTGGACGGGTTGTTGGTCGGGCCGCCGTCGACCACGACCGCCCCCTCGCCGCCGAAGAGCCGGGCCAGCCCGGCGCCGGCCGCGACCACGACGACTCCGCGGGCGGTGCGGCCCACATCGGGCGCCGCCGCGGGCCGGGCCACCTGGTCCGCGAAGCGGGTCACCGAGATCCGATGTGGACGGCCGGCGCCCACGCCGGCCTCGATCGCCGCGCCCACGTCGTTGACGTGGACGTGGACGTTCCAGGTCGGCGGCTCGTCACCCGCTCCGGTGCCGACCACGACCAGTGCATCCCCCAGGGTGGCGAGCGTGGTCTTCAGCTCGGCCACCGCGGCCTCGGTCGCATCGAGCAGGTACTGGACCTCGTAGCCGTAGGCGTCCGAGCCGGTCTCCCGGGTCACCGTGAGCAGGCTGGGATCGCGGGCCACCCGGGCCAGCGGCGCGGTCGCCGGCACCTGCCCGGTGATCACCTCAACCAGCGCGTCGAGCAGCACCACCAGGCCCCGGCCGCCGGCGTCCACCACCCCGGCCCGGGCCAGTACCGGCAACTGCTCCGGGGTACGGGCGAGCGCCTCGCTCGCCGCCGCAGCCGCCGCCCGGGCCACCGTGGCCAGGTCGTCGGTGTCGGCTTCGGTCGCGCCGAGCGCGGCCGCGGTGGCCACGGTGAGCACCGTGCCCTCCACCGGCTCCGTGACCGCCGCGTAGCCGGCCTTCGCGGCCGCGGTGAGCGCCTCGGCCAATGCCCGGCCGCGTGCCCGCGGCAATGCACCGAGAGCGTCGGCGGTGCCGCGCAGCAGTTGCGACACAATGACGCCGGAACTGCCCCGGGCCCCGAGCAACGCACCCCGGGCCATACAGTGCAGGACCCGCCCGAGCCGGGCGATGTCCGCCTCACCGCCCACCGCCGGCTCCGGCTCGGCGACCAGCGCCTGCCACGCCGAGGTGACCGTGAGGACGAGATTGGTCCCGGTGTCACCGTCTGGAACGGGATAGACGTTCAGCTCGTTGATCTCGAGCTGGTGGCGCCGCAGCCCGGCCAGTCCGGCTTCACACCAACGTCGGACCGCAACGGCGTCCAGACTGTCCAGCACGGCCCTCAGGTTAGTGCGGGGCCGGCCCCGATGCAGCCACGCCGTCCCGCACCCACGAGCCCGCACCCGCCCGCGCCGGCCGGCGCGGCCCTGGGCTAAGCTGGACGCCGTCGCGCGGAGCGACGTTCGCTTTGAACCCGTTCGACAGAACGCGACCTCAGGAGACACCCGTGGCAAGCGTGTGCGACATCTGCGGCAAGGGGCCTGGCTTCGGTCACAACGTGTCCCACTCGCACCGGCGTACCAACCGCCGCTGGAACCCGAACATCCAGCCGGTACGCGTCGCCGCGGGTGGCGGCAACACCAAGCGCCTACAGGTCTGCACCTCGTGCATCAAGGCCGGCAAGGTCGCCCGCGGCTGACCCCCCCGGCACTCGCCGCGCGCCCGCCGGGCACCACCCGTCGCGTTTCGTTGCGCTGCGTTGCGCTGCGTTGTTTTGCGTTGTTAGCAAGGGCACCCGCTTAACGGATTCAGTGGTAAAGGGTGCCCCTGCAAACGGGCGGTCTACAGGTCCCGGCCGAACGAGACCACCTCGGGCGCCTCCCGGTAGTGGCCGTAATCGGCGATCCGGTCATATCCGTTGCGGGTGTAGAACGCGATCGCCTCCGGCTGGCGCTGGCCGGTCTCGAGCACGATGCGGTGTTTGCCGGCCGCGCGGGCCGAGTCCTCCAGGGCGCGCAGCAGGGCATCCGCCACTCCACTGCCCCGCACGCACGGCAGCGCATACATCCGCTTCAGTTCAGCTACCCCGCCGGGGTCGCCGCCATCCGCGCTCGCATCACCGCCGGTGCGCAGGGTCCGCCAGCCACCGCACGCCACCGGCTCGCCATCGCGCCAGGCGACCAGGAAGCAGCCCTCGGGGGGATCGAACTCGACCGGGTCGATGGGACTCTGGTCCCCGGAGCCGTAGCGGGCGGCCGTATCGGCCTGCGCCGCAGCGACCAGCGTGCGGGCCGCGGGCGCCCCGAACCGGCTGGGCCGGATCACGAGATCACTCACGGCAGACAGGGTACGTGCGGCCGCCGATCCTTACCGGCCCGGGCCCGCGGTTAGGCGCCGGGCCCCCACGCGCCCGTCAGTCGCGCGCGACGGTCGGGTGCCGCGCCGCGTACCACGGTCCGGCGCGGGGCCCTCGGGCGGCCCCTCAGGCGGGGTCCCTCAGGCGCGCCCCGCTCCGTTCGCGGGCCCGCTACCGGAAGTGATCCCAACCGGCGGCACCGGTGTGCATCCGGCCGTCCACCGTGACGCCGGTGCCGTCGAGCACCCGGCCAATCACGGTCCAGCCGTCGGGCAGGTCGGTCCGGGCCGGGAAGGTGGCCACGATCGGGTGGTCGTCACCGCCGGTGAGTACCCAGGTGTACGGGTCGACGCCGAGCGCCGACGCCGCGTCCCGCATCGGCGTGGTGACCTCGAACGCCTCCCGGCGGATGTCGATGCCGACCCCGCTGGCCTCGGCGAGGTGGCCAACGTCGGCGAGCAGGCCGTCCGACACGTCGATCATCGCGGTGGCACCCAGGGCCGCGCCGGCCGGCCCGGCCCAGTAGGGCACGGTCGGACGCCGGTACGCCTCCACGAGCGCCCGTGGTGAGCGGAAGCCGCGCGACAGCACGGTGTACCCGGCGGCCGCCTGTCCGATCCGGCCGGCCAGCGCGACCAGGTCGCCGGCTTTCGCGCCCGAGCGCAACACCGGCTCCCGGCCGCCGAGATTGCCGAGGGCCGTCACCGCGATCGTGATGACCTGGCTGGCCGCGAGGTCGCCGCCGACAATGGCGGCGCCGACCGCTTCGGCCTCGGCGGTCAGGCCGTCGGTGAGCTGTTCCAACCAGCGCGGATCCAGGTCAGGTGGCAGGCAGACGCTGACGAGTAGGGCGGTGGTCACCGCGCCCATGGCGGCGATGTCGGCCATGTTGGCGGCCGCGGCCCGGTGGCCCACATCGGTGGCCGATGACCAGTCACACCGAAAATGCCGCCCTTCCACCAGGACATCGGTGCAGGCGACCACCCGACCGTCGGAGACCGACACCATGGCCGCGTCGTCGCCCGGCCCGAGCAGCGTGGTCGGCGCGGTACCCAGCCGCGATGTGACCCGTTGGATCAGTCCGAACTCGCCTGTGGCAGCGAGAGTCATGCGTCCCCCCTCAGCGGACCGGAAACCCCGTTCGCTAGTCTCACACCCGCACGCGCACGGCGACGGAATTGGAGACGTGTCGTGGTCCAGGCGTACATATTGGTTCAAACCGAGGTAGGCAAGGCCCGCGACGTCGCCACCGCCATCAAGGACGTCGAAGGCGTGGTACGGGTGGACGCCGTCACCGGCCCCTACGACGTGGTGGTACTGACCGAGGCGCGCAGCGTGGATGAGCTCGGGGCCATGATCGTGAGCCGGGTGCAGCTGGTTCCCGGTATCACCCGGACGCTGACCTGCTCGGTCGTGCATCTCTGAGCGTGGCGGGCGATCCGGTCCGGCGGCGGGCGGCACGGGCGGCCACCCTGGTCGCGTTGCCGATGGCGATCGGGGTGGCGGTGGTGAGCCTGTGGCTGTTCGGCGCCTTCTCCGGCCCACCCGCCGGCGCGCCACCGAGCCCCGGGCACACGCGACCCACCTCGGCGGTCACGCTGGCGGTGCCGGTCCTGCCGGCTGAGCGCGCACTGGTATGTCGTGGCGTGGTGGCGCAGCTACCCGAGACGGTCCTCGACCGGCCCCGCCGGGGCGTGACCGGCCCGGAGCAGAACGCCGCCTACGGCGAACCGCCGGTCACGCTCGCCTGCGGGGCCCCGCCGGCGAGCCTGGCGCCGACTGCCGACGTCACCACGCTCAGCGGCGTGTGCTGGTTCACCGAGACGACGGCGAGCGCCACCGTGTGGACCACGGTCGACCGCCGGACCCCGGTTCGGGTCACCGTGCCCGGATCGGCCGCCGGCTCGGCCCAGGCCGTGATCGCGTTCTCCACCGCGATCGTGGCCAACGATCCAGTCGCCGCCGCCATCCCCACCGGCTGCCACGACTGAGCAGACTCGTGCCCTCACCCGCGAAGACCGGGTCATCCCCGTCGATCTAGGGGATATGCACATGGTTCGATCTCTAATCGTGTGCGCTCGCCCTAGATCGACGGGGAAGGGGCTGGACCGGCGGGGCCGGGCGCGGTCAGTGCAGGCCGGTTCCGCGCTGGAGCGCGGTACGCACCAGCCGCGACACCAGCTTGGGGTACTCGAGCCCGGAGGCGGCCCACATCTGGGGGAACATCGAGGTCGCCGTGAAGCCCGGCATCGTATTGATCTCGTTGAGGTAGATGTCCAGCTCCGGGGTGACGAAGAAATCGACCCGAGCCAGGCCCGCGCAGTCCAGCGCGGCGAAGGTACGGCACGCGTACTCCTGCACCTGGCGGGTCACCCGGTCGGGCAGCCGGGCCGGAATGTCGAACTCGCACGACTCGTCGAGGTACTTCGCCTCGAAGTCGTAGAACTCATGCCCGGAGACCACCCGGATCTCGGCCAGTTCCGAGGCCTCGGGCCCGCCGCCGGCCTCACCCTCGAGCACGCCACACTCGATCTCCCGGCCCAGGATCGCCTTCTCGACCAACACCTTCGGGTCGATCGCACGGGCGGCGGCGACGGCTGCGTCGAGGTCGGCCCAGGCCTTCACCTTGGTGATGCCGAACGATGACCCCGCCCGGGCCGGCTTGACGAACACAGGCGGGCCGAGGCGTTCGCGCTGGGCGCCGGTCAGCGTCATCCCCGAGCGCAGCACCGCGTACGGGCCCACCGGGATCCCCTCGGCCGCGACCAGCTTCTTGGTGAACTCCTTGTCCATGGCGGCCGCCGAGGCGAAGACGTTCGACCCGACGTACGGGATGCCGGCCATCTCCAGCAGGCCCTGGATGGTGCCGTCCTCGCCGTAGGCGCCGTGCAGCGCGGGGAAGACCACGTCGACGTGGCCGAGTGCGCGTACCCCGTCGACGGCGTCGAGCGCGACCAGACCACCCGTGGTCGGGTCGCCGGGGAGCACCACCGCTTGGCCGGCGCTCGCGGTGATCTCCGGCAGCCGCCGCTCGGTGAACGAGAGGGCCAGCGGATCCCCGCTGGTGAGCACCCACTGGCCGGCTCGGGTGATGCCGACCGGTACCACCTCGAACTCGTCCGGGTCCAGGGCGCCCAGGATGCTGCCGGCGCTCACGGCCGATACGGCGTGCTCCGGGCTGCGCCCGCCGAACACCACGGCAACCCGGGTTTTGCGAGGAGTACCCACAGCCGGTGACCCTACCCGCGCGGCGGGGACGCCGTGGCGGGTCCCACGGCATCGAGCGCCGCGCGCACATCGGCGACCAGATCGGCCGGGTCCTCGATGCCGCAGGAGAGCCGGACCAGCCCGGGCGGGGCGTCATCGCCCCACTGGGCCCGCCGGTCGGCGGTGGTGTGCAGGCCCCCGAACGAGGTGGCCGCGACGATGAGGTTCGACGCGTCCAGGAACCGGACCACGTCCTCGGCCGAGGGCAGCTCGAAGGTGACCACCCCGGGGATGCGCACCATCTGCCGGCTGGCGACCACATAGGACGGATCGTCGGGCAGCCCCGGCCACCGGAGCCCGGAGACCGCCGGATGAGCGGCCAGCGCGCGGGCGACCGCTTCGGCGTTGGCGCTCTGACGGCCGGTCCGTAGCTCCAGGGTGGCCAGCGACCGATGGGCCAGCCAGGCCTCGAAATCACCCGGAATGCCGCCGGTCTGATCGCGCCAGCCTCGCACCGCCGCCAGCAGCCCCGGATCGTGCGCACAGACGTATCCCAGCAAGAGGTCCGAATGACCGCTCAGCGCCTTGGTGCCACTGGCCACGACGAGGTCCGCCCCCAGGCCGAGCGGGCGCTGGCCGAGCGGCGTCGCGGTGGTGTTGTCGACCGCGACGAGCGCCCCGGCGGCCCGCGCTGCCGTCGCGATCTCGGCGATGTCGCAGACGGCCAGTCCGGGGTTCGCCGGCGTCTCCAGCAGCACCAGGCGCGCGCCGGCGAAGCTCGGGTACGGCCCGGCGGTCGGCGCCAGCGAGACCGTCACCCCGCGCGGCACCAGCGCTTCCCGGGCCCAGGTACGGGTGAGGTAGTACCCGTCGGCGGGCAGGATGACCGACTCGCCCGGGCGCACCAGGCCGAGCAGCAGCGCACAGATCGCGGCCATGCCGGTCGCGAACGTCACACACTCGCCGCCCTCCAGCTCGCCGATCGCCGCCTCGAGGCGGCGGCGGGTGGGGCTGTGGGTACGGCCGTAGGAGTCGACGCCCGGCTGCGGCCCGGCCTTGGCGTCGAGCGGGAACACCGAGGCGAGCGTCGGACCGGGTAGGAACGGTTCGCCGGGTCCAGCCGGCGGCAGTCCAGCATGGACACAACGGGTGGCGGGGCGGTACCCGGTCGACATGTGTTGCCTGCCTTTCGTTCCCGACTGCGGGCGCTTACGCCAGCTGCGCGCGGGCCACAGAGAGCGCTACTCAGGCCTCGTCTCCCGGCTCATCAGCGCGGTCATGGCGACCTTGGGTGCCACGCCTTCGTGGCAGACAAGCTCGACCTGTTCGGTGATCGGCATCTCCACCCCGCAGCTGCGGGCAAGGTCGCGCACCGACAGGCAGCTCTTGACACCCTCGGCGGTCTGCCGGGTGGCGATGCGCGCCTGTTCGAGGGTGTCACCTCGGCCGAGGTGCTCGCCGAAGGTGCGGTTGCGCGACATCGGCGACATGCAGGTGCCGACGAGGTCGCCGAGCCCGGCCAGCCCGGCGAAGGTGAGCGGGTCGGCGCCGAGGCGTACCCCCAGCCGGGCCGTCTCGGCCAGGCCCCGCGTGATGAGCGCGGCCCGGGTGTTATCGCCCAGGCCCAGCCCGATCGCCATGCCGCAGGCGAGGGCGATGACGTTCTTGACCGCGCCGCCCAGTTCGCAGCCGATGACGTCGTCATTGGTGTACGGCCGGAAGTATGCGGTGGCAATCGCGTCCTGGACCACGGTGGCGCGCTCCTCGTCGACGCAGGCGGCGACCGCCGCGGTCGGCTGCCGCCACGCGATCTCCCACGCGAGATTGGGTCCGGTGACCACCACGACCTTGTCGGGTTCGACCCCGGTGACGTCCACGATGACTTCGCTCATCCGTTTGCCGCTGCCGAGCTCGATCCCCTTCATCAGGCTGACCACGCTCACCCCGGTACCGAGTGCGCCGCCGGCCACCCAGGCACCGAGGTTGTCCCGCAGCGTCTGCGACGGGACCGCGACCGCGACCAGGTCGGCGTCGGCCAACGCGGCATCCGGGTCGGAGGTCGCCGTCACCGCCTCGGGCAGGCGCACATCGGAGAGGTACTCGGGGTTACGGTGCTCCTCCCGGATACTCTGCGCCACCTCCTCCCGGCGCGCCCACAGCACCACCGGGCGGCCGGCATCCGCGAGCACCTTGGCGAACGCGGTGCCCCAGGAGCCTGCGCCCATCACCGCAGCCCGGCGGACCGGTGCGATGCCCATCGGCTCACGTCTCCGATCCGGGGCGGCGGGCCGGCTGCGCCCAGAGCGCGGGCGGGGTCTCACCGCGGACGTCGGCCACCAGATCCCGCAGGGCGAGCATGATGTGTTCAGTGATCTCCTGCAGCACCCCGGCGTTCGCCGTCGCGCCCGACCATGCCGACAGGTCCAACGCCGGTGCGGCCACCACCGTGACCGGCGCGTTGGGCCACAGGCGCAGCCGCTTGGTCCGCGGGTCGAAGATGCGCTGCGGGCCCCACATCACCACGGGCACCACCGGAGCGCCGGTGAGCAGCCAGAGCCGGGCCGCGCCGGTCTTGCCGCGCATCGGCCACAGGTCCGGTTCCTTGCTGGTGGTTCCCTCCGGGTAGACCACCACGGCGCCGCCGGAACGGACCGCGGCGACGGCATCCTCGAGGGCCCGGGCCGCGTCGACCGTCCCCCGCTGTACCGGGATCTGCTCCGCCGCGCGCAGGATCGGGCCGATCACCGGTACGTCGAAGATGCTCGCCTTGGCCAGATACCGGGGCCAGCGACCCGCGTCGTAGACGAAGTGCGCCAGCACGAGTGGGTCGGCATGGCTGATGTGATTGGCCACGATGATCACGGGTCCCGAGACCGGTATGTGCTCGGCGCCGCGCCACCTGCGCCGGGTGAGCAGGATCATGACCGGCTTCACCACCACCACGGCGAACCGTTCCCAGAACCTCAGCCTGCGCCGCGCCACCGAGCCTCCCGCGGTTACCGTGCATCCCGTCTGCGGCCATCATGCCCGCCCGGGGGCGCCGGGCACAGGTGCGCTCGCCGCGGGTTGGGGGGTTCCGGGCGACAGCGCCCGGTCGGAGGGCAAAGATGACACGGTGAGCTGGACACTCATCGTGCCGATCAAACACCTCGAGGTGGCCAAGTCCCGGCTGCGCGGTGCTCTGCCCGGGGTGCCGCACGAGGCCCTCGTCCTGGCGATGGCGCTGGACACGCTCGCGGCGGCGCTCGCGAGCACCGTGGTCGGGCGGGTCGTCGTGGTCACCAACGACGCCGCGGCCCGGGCAGCCGCCGCGGACCTCGGCGCCGAGGTGATCGGGGACGTGCCGGACGCGGGACTCAACCCGGCGCTGGCCTACGCCGCCACGCTGGTCCGGCCCAAAGGCGCCACGGCAACCCTGCCGGGGGTGGCCGCGCTCGCGGCCGACCTGCCGGCGTTGCGCCCGGCCGAGCTCACCGATGCCCTCCGCGCAGCCTCCAGCCCGACCACCGATCCAGCACCGAGCAACTCCGCGGTGCCCATGGACACCGCGCCGCGGTCGGCCGCGGTGCCAGTTGACGCCGCACCGCGGTCGGCCGCGGTGCCAGTTGACGCCGCACCGCGCTCGGGCTCCGGGCCGTCGGTTACCGCGCGGCGTTACTTCGTCACCGACGTGACCGGCACCGGCAGCGTACTGCTCGCCGCCGCGCCGGGAGCCGGCCTGGAGCCCTGCTTCGGCGCCGGCTCGGCATCGGCCCACGCGGCCAGCGGGGCGGTCGAGCTGGCCGGCGCCTGGCCGAGCCTGCGCCGCGACGTGGATACCGCGGACGACCTCGCGGAGGCGACCCGGATGGGTCTTGGCGCGCGAACGGCGGCGGTCATCGGTGCCGCCCTGGTGGTACCCCGGGCCGAGCCGACGGTCGACGCGGCACTGGCGCAACCGCAGGGTGTGCCGGGCGCCGTTGGCGGCGGCTGAGCGCGCGTGCAGGCAACGGTCGCCTCCTTCGACGATGAGAGCCATCGCGGCCGGGCGCTGCTCGACGACGGCACTCCGGTCGAACTGCCGGCGGCCGCGTTCGAAGCATCCGGTCTGCGCCTGCTCCGGGTGGGCCAGCGGCTACGCCTCGAACAGGACAGCGCCGGCGCGGTGATCCGGGTCACCCTGGTGACCATGCCCTGAGCCGGCCCGGGTCGCATCGGGCCCAACGAGTCCAGCCCGAGCGCATCGGGCCCAACGAGTCCAGCCCGAGCGCATCGGGCCCAACGAGTCCAGCCCGAGCGCATCGGGCCCAACGAGTCCAGCCCGAGCGCATCGGGCCCAACGAGTAATGCCGAGTTCATGTCGGGTTCATCGGGCGCGCGGGATGATTGCTGGGTGAGCGAGAGGCCACCCCGTCCCACGCCCCAGCAACGCCCGCGCCAACTACCGGCGAGCACCGCCCGGATCAGCCGTTCCCCCCGCACCGAGGTGAGGTCGGAGGTCGGGGTGGAGCCGGTCCCGACCGAGCCCGCGGGAGGCGTCGGCGTCGCGTTCGATCCGGATGCGAGCCCACCGCTGCTCGCCGATCCGCTGCCGCCCGGGCGCTACCTCAACCGGGAGCTGTCCTGGCTCGACTTCAACGCGCGGGTGCTCAACCTGGCCGAGGACACCGGGACACCGCTGCTGGAACGGGCGAAGTTCCTCGCCATCTTCGCCAGCAACCTGGACGAGTTCTACATGGTGCGGGTCGCCGGGCTGATGCGACGGATGCAGACCGGGCTGCCGGTCGAGGGCTCCGACGGCCTTACGCCGCGCGAGCGGCTTGGTCTGATCGCCGACCGGACCACGGAGCTGGTGGCCCGGCACAGCGCGTGCTTTGCCGCGGTGGAGCCGCTCCTCGCGAAGGAGAACGTCCGCATCGTGCGCTGGGCGGACCTGGATGCCCCGGAGCGGGACCGGCTGCGCACCTACTTCCGGGACCAGATCTTCCCGGTGCTCACACCGCTCGCGGTGGACCCCGCCCACCCCTTCCCTTACATCTCCGGCCTCTCCCTCAACCTCGCCGTGGTGGTTCGCGACCCGGACAGCGGGCCGGAGCTCTTCGCCCGTATCAAGGTGCCGAACAACGTGTCCCGGTTCGTGTCGGTGAACGCGCCCGGCCGGCCGGGCGCGAAGGCGCCGGTCGGCGACGGCGGTCAGCGCCAGGTCGCCTTCCTGCCACTGGAGGAGCTCATCGCGGCCCATCTGGGCCAGCTCTTCTCGGGTATGCAGATCATCGAACACCACCTGTTCCGGGTGACCCGCAACGCCGAGCTCGAGGTGGACGACGACCGCGACGAGGACCTGCTGCAGGCGCTCGAGCGGGAACTGGCCCGGCGTCGCTTCGGCCCTCCGGTTCGCCTGGAGGTGGCCTCGACCATCTCCGACAATGTCCTGGACCTGTTGGTCCGCGAACTCGACATGGACATCGAGCACGTGGTCCGGGTGCCCGGGCTGCTCGACCTGGCGCGGCTCTGGCAGCTCTACAACGAGGTGGACCGGCCCGACCTGAAGGACCGCCCGTTCGTGCCCGCGACCCATCCGCTCTTCGCCGAGGGCGAGACCCCGCGCAGCGTGTTCGCCCGGCTACGCGACGCGGACATTCTCGTACACCACCCGTACCACTCGTTCTCGACCAGCGTGCAGCGCTTCATCGAACAGGCGGCGGCCGACCCCGACGTGCTGGCGATCAAGCAGACCCTTTACCGCACCAGCGGCGACTCCCCGGTGGTGGACGCGCTGGTCGCGGCGGCCCGGGCCGGCAAGCAGGTGGTGGTTCTGGTCGAGGTGAAGGCCAGATTCGACGAGCAGGCCAACATCGGCTGGGCCCGGATGCTGGAGCGCGCCGGCTGCCATGTCGTCTACGGTCTCGTCGGCCTCAAGACGCACTGCAAGACCCTGATGGTGATCCGGCAGGAGAGCGGGCAGCTGCGCCGCTACTGCCACATCGGCACCGGGAATTACCACCCGAAGACGGCCCGCATCTATGAGGACTTCGGCCTGCTCACCGCCGACCCCGACGTGGGGGTCGACCTGACCGACCTGTTCAACGTGCTCACCGGGTACTCGCGCCAGACCGGCTACCGCCGGCTGCTGGTGGCGCCGCACGGCGTGCGCTCCGGCATCGTCGACCGGGTGGAGCGTGAGATCGCCCACGTGCGGGCCGGTTCCCCCGGGGTCATCCAAATCAAGGTCAACTCTATTGTGGATGAGGAGACGATCGACGCGCTCTACCGGGCGAGCCAGGCCGGCGTCGAGGTCGACCTGGTGGTTCGCGGCATCTGCTCGCTACGTCCAGGCGTACCCGGTCTCTCCGACCGGATCCGCGTCCGCTCGATCGTGGGGCGGTTCCTGGAGCACTCCCGGGTGCTGCGTTTCGGCAACGGTGGCGCCGATGAGTACTGGATCGGCTCGGCCGATCTCATGCACCGCAACCTCGACCGGCGGGTGGAGGCGCTGGTGATGGTGAGTGACCCGACCGCTCAGGCCGAGCTGCGTCGGGTGCTGGACACCTCGCTCAGCGACCAGGTGAGCGGCTTCGACCTCGGCCCGGACGGTTCCTGGTGCCGACGGGTCACCGACGACGCCGGGAACCCACTGGAGGATCTCCAGGAGGTGTTGCTACGCCGTGCCCTTGGCCGTCCGGAGTAGACAGTCAGCCGGTCGTACCCCTGTCCTGCTTGACGTTTCGGCGCTAAGCTGGCCCGATGCTGGAGGAGGAGCGCAAGTTCGAGGTGACGGGCACATTCGTGCTGCCCGATCTCTCGGAATGCGTTCCGGAGGGCGGCCGGCTCATCGTGCGCCCACCGCAACGGTTGCGGGCGACCTACTTCGACACGGTCGACCTGCGCCTCGCCCGCGCCGGCGCGTCGTTGCGGCATCGCCGCGGCGACGACGAACCATGGACGGTCAAGCTGCCCACGAACGCGCCCGGGGTGCGTGACGAGATTTCCGCCGCCGGCTCCCCGGCGGCGGCGCCGGAGCGCCTGCTCGACCTGGTCACGGTGTACACGCGGGGCGCACCGGTCGCCCCGGTCACGGTGCTGAGCACCCTGCGCCAGGCGTACCAGCTGTGTGACCACGACGACCGGGTGGCGGTGGAGGTGGTCGACGATGCGGTCACCGTGACCGAAGGCCGGCGGGTGTTGCTGAAGTTCCGCGAGGTGGAGGCGGAACGTAAGGCGGGCAAGGTGAAACTGCTCGACCGGGTCGAGGTCGCCCTGCGGGACGCGGGCGCCACCGTCGGTGAGTTCACCCCGAAACAGGTACGGGCGCTCGGCGCCGCGGCTCAGGGCGGGCCGGACTGGCCGGTGCCGACCGGGCGGCTGCCCCGGCGGCCCACCGCCGCCGACGTCGTGATAGCCGCCATCGAACGGGATGTGACCCGCATCGCCACCCACGACCCGCTGGTGCGCCTGCGGGCCACCGTGGGCCGGGACGACACCGCCGTGCACCAGATGCGCGTCGGCTGCCGGCGGCTGCGAAGCGACCTGCGCACCTTTGCTCCGCTGCTGGACCGAGCCTGGGCCAGCCGGCTGCGCAGCGAGGTGGGGTGGTTGGCCGACGCGCTGGGCGCCGCCCGCGACGCCGAGGTGCTGCGGGCCCGGCTGCGCCAAACCGCGGCCACCGAGGTCCTGGTGCCGCTCGACGCCGCCAGCGTGGCCCGCCTCGACGCCGACCTCGCCGCGCGCCACGAGGACGCGTTGCAGGCGCTGGACAAGGTGATGACCTCCGAGCGCTACCACCGGCTGCTGGAGCTGCTGCTCGACGCCGTGCGCACGCCGCGGCTGGCCAACCAGGCGCTCGCGCCGGCGGCGGACATCCTGCCGAGCCTGGTCGGCCGCCCCTGGCGGCGATTCGCTTTCGGCGGCAACGGATCTGAGGGTGCGGGGCAGCTCCAACCGGACAGCTCCGACGGTGCCTGGCACTCGGTGCGCATCCACGGTAAGCGGGCCCGGTACGCGGTCGAGGCGGTGGCCACCGTGCTCGGCGGCGAAGCCAGCGCGCTGGCCAGCGCGCTGGGCTCGGTACAGAGTCTGCTCGGCGAGCACCAGGACGCCGCGGTCGCGGCCGAGACCTGGCTCGCGATCGCCAACGCCGATCCGGACGACCATGCGCTCGCGGTCACCGCCGGTCGTCTCTTCGAACGGGAGCGGGCCGCGGTCCGGGCGGCCCGGCTTGCGTTTCCCCGGGCGTGGCGGGCGGCATCCAAGCGCAGACTGACTGAGTGGATGCGCTGATCTACGCGGCCGGCGGGGTGGTGCGGCGCGAGGCCGCGGACGGGCTGGAGGTCGCCCTCGTGCACCGGCCGCGGCTGGGTGACTGGTCACTGCCGAAGGGGAAGCTGCGCAACGGCGAGCACCCGATGGTGGCAGCCTGCCGCGAGGTGTGGGAGGAGACCGGCGTCCGACCGAGTGTCGGCCCGCGCCTGCCCACGGTCACCTATCGGGTGGCCAACGGCGATGGCGAAGCCGAGAAGACGGTCGACTACTGGGCGATGGCGGTTGCCGGCGACGACGGCTTCGTGGCCGGGCCGGAGACGGACGCGCTGGCGTGGCTGCCGGTGCCGCAGGCCCTGATCCGTCTTACCTACGAACGGGACATCATCGTGCTGGACGCCTTCGCCGCCCTGCCGCCGTTGCGCACCCCGGTGGTGCTGCTGCGCCATGCGACCGCCGGCAGTAGCGACCGGTGGTCGCGACCGGATGCCGAGCGTCCCCTGGACCGGGCGGGCCTGGCCCGGGCGCTGGCGCTCGCGGAAACCTTGCGCTGCTTCGCGCCGATCCGGCTGGTGAGCGCGACGCCGCGCCGCTGTGTGGACACGTTGGCCCCGCTGGCCGCCGCGACCGGACTGGCGATCGAGGTCGAGCCGGCCTTCGACGAGACCGCGGATCCGCACGCCGCGGCCGTTGCGGTACACGGATACCCGGACGCCGGCGTTGCCGGGGCGACGATCGTGTGCAGCCAGGGCAAGCTGATGCCGGGCCTGCTGGCCGCGTTGGCCGGCGGCGCGGCGACCCACTACACCACGGCCAAGGGCGAGGGCTGGGTACTCTCGCTCGACGACGGTGGCGAGCTGGCCGCGCTGGATCCGTTGGTCTGACACGCATCGGGGCGCCCGCCGATATCCGGCGAGCGCCCCGGTGCCTGACCGGCTTCTGGTCGGTCGTGCGGGCCGGCCGGCCCGGCACGAGGTGCGGCTAGCGGCCGCGCGTGGTGCGAGCCGGCGCCTTGGCCGCGACCGAGCGCGCGGCCACTGAGCGGGCGGCGGTGCGAGCGGTGGCGGTGCTGCGCGGCGCGGTGGCGGCCCGAGTGGCCTTCTTCGCCGGCGCGGCTTTGCGCACGGTGGTCGCCTTGACGGCCTTCACCGCCTTGGCCGGCGCCTTCCGCGCCGTGGTCGCGGCCGCCTTGGTGGCCCTCGGCACCCGGCCCGCGGCCACCAGTTCCTTGAAACTCGCGCCGGGGCGGAATGCCGGCACCGAGGTCTTCTTGACCTTCACCGACTCGCCGGTGCGCGGATTGCGGGCCGTACGGGCAGCCCGTACGCGCTTCTCGAAGACGCCGAACCCGGTGATCGACACCTTGTCGCCCTTGGTGACCGCGTTCTGGATCTCAGCGAGAACCGCGTCGAGCGCAGCGGTCGCGGACTTCCGGTCGCCCAGACGTCCCGACAGCGCTTCGATGAGCTCGGCCTTGTTCACGACTTGCTTCCTCCCTTAACCCATTGCTGTCCTTCAAAACAGCGGTTCTGCGGGCACAGTAGTCCAACCGCAGCCAGGACACAAATACCTCCGCGGTAAAAAACGTTGGGTCGCAAGGGATCCAACCGGTCGGGTGACCTCCGGTAGCCCGAAGTGGACACTCGTCGCTAGGTGACCACCGGCTGCCAGCGGGGGCGGGTCGCCTCGAACGCGGTGATGTCGGCCTCGTGGCGAAGGGTCAGCGCGATGTCGTCCAGTCCTTCTAGCAAGCGCCATCGGCTGTGGTCGTCGAGGGCAAAAGCCCAGTTCACCTCCGGTCCGCGGAGCTCGCGCTCGATCAGGTCCACGGTCAGCTGGATGCCCGGGCGACGAGCCAGGAGGTCCAACAGTTCCTCGACCGCCACCTCGCTCAGCGCCACCGGAAGCAGGCCGCCCTTGAGCGCGTTCGTGCGGAAGATGTCGCCGAACGACGGTGCGACCAGGGCCCGGAACCCGTGATCCTGCAATGCCCATACGGCGTGTTCTCGCGAGGAACCCACGCCGAAGCGGGCGCCCGCGACCAGGATGCTGGCGCCGGCGTACCGGGTGTCGTTGAGAACAAAGGCCGGGTCGGCCCGCCACGCGTTGAACAGGCCATCGGCGAATCCGGTACGGGTGACCCGCTTCAGGTACTCGGCCGGGATGATCTGGTCGGTGTCCACGTCGGAGCGACGCAGCGGCATCGCGATCCCGGTGTGGATCGTGAACTCTTCCATGGCAGTCCGCCTTCCTACAGGTCCGCTGGGGACGCGAGCCGGCCGACAACCGCGGTCGCGGCGGCGACCGGAGGGGAAACGAGATGCGTGCGGCCGCCACGTCCCTGGCGTCCCTCGAAGTTCCGGTTGGAGGTCGAGGCCGCTCGCTGGCCCGGCGAAAGCGTGTCCGGGTTCATGCCCAGGCACATCGAACAGCCGGCGAAACGCCACTCGGCCCCGGCGTCCATGAAGATCTTGTCGAGTCCCTCCGCCTCGGCAGCGGCCCGTACCTTCGCCGACCCGGGCACCACGAGCATGCGCACCCGGTCTGCGACCCGGCGACCACGCAGCACGTCCGCGGCGGCGCGCAGGTCCTCGAGTCGCCCGTTCGTGCAGGAGCCGACGAAGACCACATCGACGCCCACCTCCCGTAGCGGGGTGCCGGGGCGCAGGTCCATGTAGGCCAGCGCCCGCTCGGCGGCCGCCGCCTGGCCGGGGTCGGCGAACTGCGCGGGATCAGGCACCTGGGCGTCCAGCGGCACGCCCTGGCCGGGATTCGTGCCCCAGGTGACGAACGGCGTGACCCGGCTGGCGTCAAAGACGACCTCGCGGTCGAAGGTGGCGCCGGGGTCGGTGCGTAGGCCGCGCCAGTGCGCCACCGCCCGGTCCCAGTCGGCTCCGCTCGGCGCGAACGACCGGCCCTGAAGATAGTCGAACGTGGTCTCGTCCGCAGCGATGAGCCCGGCCCGCGCGCCCCATTCGATGGACATGTTCGACACGGTCATCCGGCCCTCCATCGACAGCGCCTCGATCGCCGGTCCGCGGTACTCGACCACGTGACCAACGCCTCCGCCGGTGCCGACCTCGGCGATGAGCGCCAACACGAGGTCCTTTGCGGTGATCCCCGGGGCCAGCTCGCCGGTGACCGTGACCGCCATCGTGCCCGGCCGTACCTGTGGCAACGTCTGGGTGGCCAGGACGTGCTCCACCTCGCTGGTACCGATGCCGAACGCGAGGGCCCCAAAGGCGCCGTGGGTGGCGGTGTGCGAATCGCCGCAGACGATGGTCAGGCCCGGCTGGGTCAACCCCAGTTGCGGCCCGATGACGTGCACGATGCCCTGCTCGGCATCGCCGAGGGAGTGCAGCCGGATGCCGAACTCGGCGGCGTTGCGGCGCAACGTCTCGACCTGGGTGCGGGACACCGGGTCGAGGATGCGCACCAGGTTGTCGGTCGGCGTGTTGTGGTCCTCGGTGGCGATGGTGAGCTCGGACCGGCGCACCGCACGGCCGGCCAGTCGCAGCCCGTCGAAGGCCTGCGGGCTGGTCACCTCGTGCACCAGGTGCAGATCGATGTAGAGCAGGTCCGGTTCGCCGTCCGCGGACCGGACCACGTGTGCGTCCCATATCTTCTGAGCCAACGTACGCGGAGCTGGCTCGCGCGGTGCTCCCACCATCTGGACATCCTACAATCTGGGAGGTACGTTTCAGGGCGTGGGACACAGTATGAGCGGCGTCGGCGTTCTCGACAAGGCGGTCACCATCCTGGGGGCGTGTGTGGATGGCGCCAGCCTGGCCGAACTGGTCGAGCGCACCAAGCTGCCGCGGGCGACCGCCCACCGGCTGGCTCAGGCGCTGGAGATGCACCGCCTGCTCGTGCGCGACCCGCAGGGACGGTGGCGCCCCGGGCCGCGCCTGGGTGAGCTGGCAAACGCCGCGCCCGATGTGCTGCTGACCGCGGCGGCCCCGATGCTCACCGCGCTGCGCGATGCCACCGGCGAGAGTGCGCAGCTCTACCTGCGCCGGGCCGACGAGCGCATCTGCGTGGCGGCCGCCGAGCGCACCAGTGGCCTGCGGGACACGGTCCCGGTCGGCGCGGTGCTACCGATGATCGCCGGCTCCGCGGCCCAGATCCTGCTCGCGTGGGAGCCGCCGGAGGCGGTGATGCCGCTGCTGCCCCGAGCCAAGTTCACCGGCCGGACCCTGGCCGAGGTCCGCCGTCGCGGCTGGGCGCAGAGCGTCGCCGAGCGCGAGCCCGGCGTGGCGAGCGTCTCAGCCCCCATTCGCGACCGCACCGGCCGGGTGATCGCCGCGATCAGCGTCTCGGGTCCGATCGAGCGACTGGGCCGGCGACCCGGTGACCGCCATGCCATGGCCGTGGTTCGCGCCGGCCAACGCCTCTCCGGCCTCTGAGCGCCGTCGTCCGCCCGCGCCGGCACCGACGCCTTCCCTTCTCGCCGATCTAGGGCATATGTACATACTTCGATCTTCAAATCATGTGCCAACGCCCTAGATCCGCGCATCGAGAGATGTAGCCCCGACCGGATTCGAACCGGCGCTACCGCCTTGAGAGGGCGGCGTCCTAGGCCACTAGACGACGGGGCCAGAACTGATCGGCTTCATGATGCCACACCGGCTGCGGCGACTGAAACCTGGCGGCTGGGGTACCAGGACTCGAACCTAGACTAACTGAACCAGAATCAGTTGGGCTGCCAATTACCCCATACCCCACTGGCACCATGGTGCCGGCTAGCAACCATACCCGACCCCGGGCCAAGATCCCAAGCCGGTTCACTCCTCCAGCGGGGCCACGGCGTTGACCAGCTCACCGATCCCGGCCACCCGTACCGAGACCACCTCGCCGGCCTGGATCGGCCCGACGCCGGCCGGCGTGCCGGTGAGCACGACGTCGCCGGGGAGCAGGGTCATCACGTACGAGATGTAGGACACCAGCGTGGCCGGGTCGAAGACCATCTCCCGGGTACGCCCCAGCTGGCGCACCTCGCCGTCGACCTCGCAGCGCACCTCCAGGTCGGCGACATCGATGCCGGTGACGATCCACGGTCCGAGCGGGCAGAACGAGTCGAATCCCTTGGCCCGGGTCCACTGGCCGTCGGATCGCTGCAGATCGCGCGCGGTCACGTCGTTGGCACAGGTGTAGCCGAAGATGGCGGCCGCGGCCGTGCTCCGGTCGATGCGCCGGGCCCCGGGTGCGCCGATCACGAGGGCGAGTTCCGCCTCGTGCTCGACCTGCTTGGACTGCGGGGGCAGCCGGATCACATCCCGATGGCCAATGACCGAAGTGGACGGTTTGAGGAACAGCAGGGGCTCGGCCGGCACGTCCGAGCCATGCTCGGCCGCGTGCTCAGCGTAGTTGCGCCCGACGCAGACGACCTTGCTCGGCAGGATGGGCGAGAGCAGCCGGACATCGGCGATCGCCCACCGCTGCCCGGTGAACCTGATCTGCCCGAACGGGTGCCCGTCGATCTCGGCGACCGTGAGCCCACCCTCGCCGGCGCTGGGGTCGCCCTCCACGGTGCCGAATGACATCCCACCGGGGTGGGCGAAGCGAGCGATGCGCACCCGGACAATCTAAGCCAGCCCGCTGGGCGTGATCGTCCCGCCGCGCCACCCTTCTCGCCGATCTAGGGCTTAGGCACACGAACGGAGATCCATCCATGTGCATACGCCCTAGATCGACGGGAAAGGGGAGGGGCTAGAAGGTACGGGACTCGGTGGCCATCCGGCGGCGGAACAGGAGCGCGAGCAGCCCGGCACCGAGCGCGAGCAGCCCGACGCCGGCGCCGATCACCGGGCCGAGGTGGGAACCGGTGGTGGGCAGCGGTGGCGTGGTCGCGCAGGTCGCCGGCCGTTCCCAGGTGATGGTGAGCGGGGGTACGTCCGTCACGGCCAGCTTCCCGGCCAGTGCCGCCGCCGCGGAGAAGCTCACCGTGGCGGTGGTGCCGTCGGTGGCCGGGAAGGTCACGTCCTTGCTCCCACCCGGTGGCACGGTGACGTTCTCGGTGTCATCCCCGCTCTTCACAATGGCGTCGACGGGACGATTGCCGGCCGGGTTCTCCAACGTGATCGTCAACGTCGTGCAGTCCGAGCGCGAGGAGACCTTGACCGGCGCGCAGTCGTTGGGCTCGGTCCACGACGACTCGCCAACCTTGGTGTTGCCCTCCATCACCACGATGTGGCCGGCGGAGGCGGGTGGCACGAGGACGTCGGTGCTCCCGCCGGCGGCGACGGTGGCGGTCTTGCTGAAGCCGCCGTCGCCGGTCACGGTGAAGTACGCCGACTTGGTCGCATCGGCGTCGTTGGTGAGGGTGACGGTGACCGAGCCGTCACACGCCGAGGCAAAGGTGGCGTGCGGCTTGGGATGGTCCTGAACACAGGTGCCGCTCATGGTCACCGAGGCATACCGGTCCTGACCGTCTACCACGCCGTTGGGCCAGTGCCCGCGGACGGCCAGCGAAGCCGAGGTGGCGGTGCCGTCCAGGATCTGCTGGCCAACCAGGGTGCCCGGACTCTTCGGCACGATCGCGCCGACGAAGATATTGGTGACCGACGAGCTGGCCGGCGTCAGCACAACCTTGGTGAGCGTCGCCTCGAGGTTGGTCTGGCTGTTGAAGACCGTCCAGGTGACTTCCCAGTTGCCGGTCTCGGTATTGCACTGGGTGTCACCGGTGACCCACGTATGGTGAGCGTTCGCCGGGGTGGCGAACGCGAACGCCGCGACGGTCCCGACGAAGATTGCCACCGCGAGACCGACGATCCGCCGCACCGACAGCTGGGGCTTCTTCATTGACACTCCCGGGGTGGTCGGGCGCCATGGTGCGACGCCGGTCGATCGGGCACAGCGCCAGACCCTAGTGCCCCGACACCTCGCCACGCGAGGCCGAGACCAATTCGTTATGCGCTGACTGGTGGGCGATTGCGCAGGGTGATGACGATGATCCGACCCGCCAGGCACCCCCTCCGGTCGGGTGACCAGGGGGGCGGTCCGTGCGTTCCTTGACGACCTGTGCAACCGTCATGGTCACCACCGGTGTCGAGGTCAACGCAGGACGGAGGTCGGGCATGGGATGGTGGATCGGGCTGGGGATCGTGGTCCTGCTTCTCGTCGTCGCCTGGCCGGTGTTGCGCTTCAACGCCTTGGTGCGCGCGCGCAACGGGTACCGCAAGGCCTTTGCCCAGATCGACGTGCAGCTCACGCGGCGCCATGACCTCATTCCGAACCTGGTGGAGACCGCGAAGGGCTATCTGCAGCACGAGCGCAGCACGCTGGAGGGGGTGACCGCGGCCCGGGCGGCCGCCGTGGCGGCCCAGCCGGGAGCGGCCGGTGCGCTCGACGCCGCCGCAGTCGGCGCGCTGGCCGGGGCGGAGAACCTGCTCACCCAGGCGCTGGGGCGCCTCTTCGCGCTGGCCGAGGCGTACCCGCAGCTCAAGGCGAACCAGAACATGCTGGCGCTGCAGGAGGAGCTGACCACGACCGAGAACCGGATCGCCTTCGCCCGGCAGGCCTACAACGACGCGGTCCTCGGCTACAACAACCAGCGCCAGGTCTTCCCGGCGAGCGTCATCGCCGGCATCTTCTCATTCCCGCCCGCGCCCTTGTTCGAGATCGACGATCCCCAGCAGCGGCAGGCTCCACAGATATCCTTCTGAGTCCAACCCCTGCGAGCTGCGAGGCCGTACGCGTGAACTTCTTCGAACGCCAGCGCCATGTCCGGCGGATGTCGTCCCGGTTGGTCGTACTCTTCGTGATCGCCGTCATCGGCATCGTCGTGGCGGTCAACCTCGCGGTGCTCTTCGCGTTCAACGCCGCGAACCGGCCGCCGGGCGACGTGATCGGGATGATCATCGTTACCAGCCTGGTCACGCTGGTCGCGATCACGCTCGCGGCCACCTTCCGGACCCTCGGCCTGCGCGGCGGCGGCGGCGTGGTCGCCCGCGAGCTCGGCGGCGTACTGGTGCCGACGGACACCAACGACCCCCAGCTTCGCCGGCTGCGCAACGTGGTGGAGGAGATCGCGATCGCGTCCGGGGTCCCGGTGCCGGAGATCTACGTGCTCCCGCACGAAGACGCGATCAACGCGTTCGCGGCCGGCTGGTCCACCTCGGACGCGGCGGTCGCGGTCACCCGCGGAGCGCTGCTACGCCTGAACCGGGCCGAACTGCAGGGCGTGATCGCGCACGAGTTCAGCCATGTCCTCAACGGCGATATGCGGCTCAACATCCGACTGATCGGGCTGCTCTTCGGAATCCTCTTCCTCGCCGTCATCGGGCGTACGTTGACCTACACCGGTTTCCTGGGCGGCGGCAACCGCAGCCGCGACGATCGTTCCCAAGGCAACCCGCTGGTGATCGTCGGTATCGCACTGCTGGCGGCCGGCGCCATCGGTGTCTTCGCCGGTCGCCTGATCAAGGCCGCAGTCTCCCGCCAGCGTGAGTACCTGGCCGACGCCTCAGCGGTCCAGTTCACCCGGCAGACCAGCGGCATCGTCGGGGCGCTGGCGAAGATCGCCGGGCTGGAGCCGGGGTCGAAGCTGCGCAACCCCAAGCGCGAAGAGGTCGGGCACATGCTCTTCGGCTCGGGCGCCTCGTTCAGCTCGCTCTTCGCCACCCACCCACCGCTGGCCGAACGGATCAAAGTACTCGACCCGTCGTTCGACCAGGTGAAGCTGCGGGGGCTGGCCCAGCAGTGGGCGGCCCACCCGCCATCCGGACTCGAGGAGGACGCCGCCCTCGGTCTCACCGGCGCGCCGGCGCCGGCCGCGCGCACGGTCCTGCCGCCGCCGCAGGCACCGGTGCCGGCGGTCGAGTCCGCAGTGGTCACCGGCATTGCCGCCCCGGACGAGGAGGCCTACGGACAGGCCGAGGCACTCATCGGCGAGATACCGCCCGACATCCTCGACCGCGCCCGCGGTGTCTCCACGGTGGTGCCGCTCGTGCTCGGGCTGCTGCTCGCCGACGACCCGACCGCCCGGACCGCCCAGCACGAGCTGCTGGCCCGCCAGTACGGCCGGCCGCTGGCCGACGCGGTCTGGGCCGAGGGCACCGCACTGGCCAGCCTGCATCCGTTGCTGCGACTGCCCCTGGCCGAGCTCGCCTTCCCGGCGCTGCGCCAGCGCCCCGTGGCCGACCGATCCACCGTGATCAAGCAGGTGGCCCAGCTCATCCACGCCGACGGCGTCATCACCGCCCACGAATACTGCCTGTCCCGGCTGGTCTACACCGAACTCGGCGCGTCGATCCAACCGGCCGCCGGCTGGCGCCCCGACCGGCAGCGCCTCGCCCAGGCCACGGGTGCCGTGGCGACGCTGCTCGCGGTCATCGCGCAGTCCGGCAACCCCGACCCGGCCGCGGCCGGACGGGCGTTCGCCGCCGGCATCACCCGGGTCCTACCGGGACGGTCGATCCCGTACGCGCCGCCGCCGCAGGGCGTGACCGCGCTCGAGTCGGCCTGGTCCGTCCTCATGGGACTTACGCCCGAGGACAAGCAGGCCCTGGTGGCCGGCGTGGTCGCGGTGATCTCCGACGACGGCGTCACGACGGTGACGGAGATGGAGCTGTTGCGCACCATCTGCGGGCTGCTGCACTGCCCGCTGCCGCTGTAGTTCGTCGAGCGATCGTCCGGCACGCCGCGCGGCGCCGCCGTAGGCTCGGCTGATGAGTCGGGCCACCACCTGCAGCCACCTTGACCAGACCGCGGACGTCACTGCCTCGGCCAACGGCTGCGAGGACTGCGAGCGCACCGGGGGCCGATGGGTGCACCTGCGGCTCTGTATGACCTGCGGGCACGTGGGCTGCTGTGACAACTCGCCTAACCGCCACGCCACCGCCCACTTCCGCGAACGCCACCATCCGATCATTCGCTCCTACGAGCCGGGCGAGGACTGGTGGTGGTGCTACGTCGACGAGCTGGACTTCGACGTCGACGGCGCACCGCCGGCGCCTTCGCACCCGTGAGAGCATGGGGCCGTGACCGACGTCCTCGCCCGCGAGGAGGTGACCGACGTCCTCGCCCGCGAGGAGGTGACCGACTCCCGACGTCCTCGCCCGCGAGGAGTGGACGGCTCGGCGGACCGCGCACCGGGAGCGGGTGGACCAGCTACTCGGTGACCAGCTGGCGAGGCGGGCCAGCCATGGCCGGCACACCATCGAGGAGTTCCTGCTCACCTACTACAGCTACCGGCCGGCCCAGCTCCGGCGCTGGCAGCCGGGACCGGACGTGGCCCTGGCCGACGCGGATCCGGCCGAGTTCGGCCCGCATTTCACCCGCGCCGCCGACGGCACCGTCGCGCTCGACGTGGCCGCCCTGCTGGCACGCCGGCGCGGCACGGTCGGGTGGGTGCGCCGGTTGCTGCGGGCCACCGCGTCCCGCCCGGCCCACCTCGGTTGCTTCGGCCTGCACGAATGGGCCATGGTCTACCGGCAGCCCGAATGGGAGACCCGCCACCACACCCTGCCGCTGCGGCTCGGCCCGGCCGCTACCGCCGAGCTCGTCGAGGAGCTGCCGGTACGCTGCAGCCACTTCGATGCGTTCCGGTTCTTCACCCCACCGGCGCGTTCGCTCAACCGGCTCCAGCCCGCCCGGGAGACCCGGCTGGACGACGAACAACCCGGCTGCCTGCACACCAACATGGACCTCTACCGGTGGGCCTACACACTCGCCCCGCTCGCCGCCAGCGACCTGGTGACCGACTGCTTCGCCCTCGCCCGCGAGATCCGCACCCTCGACATCCGCGCCAGCCCGTACGACCTGGCCGCCATCGGGCTGAGCGCGGTGGCGATCGAGACGGCCGACGGGAGATCCGAGTACGTGCGCCAGCAGCGCGAGTTCGCGCAGCGGGCGGCGGTCCTGCGCCGGCGTCTGCTCGCCTGCGCCGACCGCGGGCTCAGGCCCACGACCTGATCTCCCATCGTGTGCTTCGGCCCACGACCTGATCTGCCATCGTGTGCTTCGGCCCACGACCTGATCTCCCATCGTGTGCTTCCGCTCCGGATCGGCGCGGCCGGGTGGGCGCGGTCGGATACCGTCGCGGGCATGTCCACCGACGCCGACGCCACCCGATCCTGGCCGCGCCCGGCCACGTCGTGGCTGGGCGCGCTCGGTTCGGCGTCGTCGTGGGCGGTCGCGGTCTGGACCCTGACCGGGGCGGTCGGCGCTTGGGCGCTGGCCCGGCTGGCCGGAGTCGAGCGGGGCAGCCCATCGGTACAGCTCATGGCGTTCACCCCGTACGTCGCCTTCGGGGCTCTGGTCCCCCTCGCGGCAGCCGTGCTGACCGGCCGGTGGGCGGCGGCCGCAGTCGCCGGGCTCGCGGCGGCGGTCCTGCTGGGCTGCGTGTTACCGCGCGCCTTCGGTTCGCCGTCCACTATGGATGGCGAGTCCATCACGGTGATGTCGGTGAACCTGCGCATCGGGGCGGCGGACGTTCAGGCCATTGTGGACATTGTCGCCGACCGCGAGGTCGACCTGCTGACGCTGCAGGAGCTCACCCCCGACGCGTACGACCGGTTGACCGCGGCCGGAGTTGAGAAGCGGCTCCCCCATCACGAGGTGAGCCTGAACGACCGGGGTGGCGGCTCGGCGGTGTACTCGCGCTTCGACCTGATCCGCACCGCCGTGCTCACCCTGCCGGACGCTTTCACCCAGGTCGGCGCGACGGCCGAGGTCCCCGGCGTCGGCGCCGTGATGATCCAGTCGGTACACCCGGCGCCGCCGCTGAGCGGCGGTACCGTCGGCTGGGCGGCGGGTCTGCGGGCCCAGCCGCCCGCCGGTGCCGCGCTCACCGTGCTCGCCGGTGACTTCAACGCCACCCTGGACCACGTCGAGCTGCGCCGACTGCTGCACACCGGGTACCGCGATGCGGCCGCCGCGGTGGGCCGCGGACTCACCCCGACCTGGCCGTACGCCGGACCCCGGGCCGCCGTGGTTCCGAAGGTCACGATCGACCACGTTCTGGTCAACCGCGATATCGGCGTGCGTGCGTTCGACACCGCCGCGGTCGCCGGCACCGATCACCGGGCGATCATCGCGGTCCTGGTCCTCCCCCGCCTCTGACCTAGCCCTTGACCGCAGCCCCCCGTCGATCTAGGGCTTAGGCACGGCTTTGGAGATCGAAGCATGTGCATAAGCCCTAGATCGGCGAGAACTAGGTCGGCGAGAATGCGGGCGCGGGCGTGTCCGGTGCGGTGTGGACGAGCCCGTAGCTGAGGGCGTCGACCAGAGCCTGCCAGCTCGCCTCGACGACGTTTTCGTGGACGCCGACCGTGACCCAGTCCGAGCCATCGGCGCCATGGGTCTCCACCAGCACCCGGGTGATCGCCCCGGTGCCGTGTGAGCCTTCGAGGATGCGCACCTTGTAATCGGCCAGCTCGAACGAGGACAGGCCGGGGAACTGGCGGGCCAGCGCGACCCGGAGCGCCTCGTCGAGCGCGTTCACCGGACCGTTGCCCTCGGCGGTTGCGATCACCCGCTCGCCGCGCACCCGGACCTTGACCGTCGCCTCGGAGACGACCGCGCCGTCCTCGCGGTGTTCGACGATCACCCGGTACGACTCAAGGGTGAACGGCGCCACGCTCTGCCCGAGCTCCGCCCGGACCAGGAGCTCGAACGAGGCGTCCGCGGCCTCGAAGGACCAGCCGGCCGCCTCCAGGTCCTTGACCCGGTTGGTGACCGTCGTCAGCGTCGCCGGCTGGTCGGCCAGGTCCAGCCCGAGCTCACGGGACTTGAGCTCGATGGAGGCCCGGCCGGCCATCTCGGTCACCAGGATCTTCATGTCATTGCCCACAGTGGATGGCTCAATGTGGTTGTAGAGCAGCGGATCCACTTTGATCGCGCTGGCGTGCAGCCCCGCCTTGTGCGCGAAGGCCGCCGCCCCGACATAGGGCTGGTGAGTGTCGGGGGCGAGATTGGCGATCTCCGCGATGGCGTGCGAGACCCGCACCAGCTGCTCCAGGCAGCCCGCCGGCAGCACCGGCCGGCCGAGCTTGAGCTGGAGGTTCGCCACGGTCGCGAACAGGTCCGCGTTGCCGGGCCGTTCGCCGTAGCCGTTCGCGGTGCACTGCAGATGGCGCACCCCGGCCTCGACCGCGGCGATGGTGTTCGCCACCGCGCAGGAGGTGTCGTTCTGGCAGTGGATACCCAGGCGAGCCACCGCACCGGCGGCGTCACTGCCGAGCAGGGCAGCCAACCGGGGCCCGAGCTCGGTGACCACCGCCGTGACCATCGACGGCAGCATGCCGCCGTTGGTGTCGCACATCACACCGACCTCGGCGCCCGACTCCAGCGCGGCGGCAGCGACGCTCGTCGCGTACGCCGGGTCGAACCGGAAGCCGTCGAAGAAGTGCTCGCAGTCGAGGAACACCCGGCGCCCTTCACCCCGCAGAAAGCTCACGGTGTCCCGCACCATGGCCAGGTTCTCCACCGGCGTGGTCCGCAGCGCGCGCTGCACGTGGCGGACGTCGGACTTGGCGACCAGGCACACCACCGGGGTCTGCGCATCGAGCAGCGCGCGCACCTGCGGGTCGGCGTCGGCGCGGGTCGCGGCCTTGCGGGTCGCGCCGAACGCCACCAGCGACGCGTGTCGCAGGTGGAGTTCGGTGCGCGCCCGCCGGAAAAACTCGGTGTCCTTGGGCATGGCACCGGGCCAGCCGCCCTCGATGAACCCCACGCCGAGCTCGTCGAGCAGGCGCGCGATGGCGAGCTTGTCCACCACCGAGTAGGTGATGCCCTCGCGCTGCGCGCCATCGCGCAGGGTGGTGTCGAAGACCTGGTACGTGGTCACGGTTCCTCATCTCAGCGGGCGGAAACTCAGCAGAAACACGGCAGCAACAAAAAGACCTCCCGCGAAAGGCGAGAGGTCGGCGCGCGCAGGTCGTACGGCTGCGCGCGCTATTCGATAATCGGCCGGCGGTACCCGAACGTCATGGACGCCATTGTGCCATCGCTGTCCGGCCTCTGGGAGCAGCTGCCCACATTCTGGGCGCGGCGGTCGGCGCCGGCGCTCCCGATGGGGTGCCGGCGCCGGCTACCCTCGAGGCATGGTCCAGCGGCGGGTGCCGTTCACGAACGTGTTCAACTTCCGCGACCTCGGGGGCTACCGCACCGCCGCCGGCGCCCGCGTGCGCTGGCGCCGGCTCTACCGGGCCGACGACCTGTCCCGGCTGGAACCCGGTGAACAGGACCGTTTCACCGCGCTGGGTATCCGTACCGTGGTCGACCTGCGCCGTCCCAACGAGATCGAGGAGGACGGCCGGATCCCCCCGTTTGACGGCTTCACCTACCGCCATGTGCACCTACGCCACGCGCGGTGGCCGGAGCGCAGCTTCGCCGACACCGCGGAGCGGATCGAGTACGTGGTCGCCCGCTACCGCGACATGAGCGTGGAGTCGGCCGATGGCCTGGGTGAGGCGCTGCGTCACATCGCGGACGCCGACGCGGCGCCGCTGGTGTTTCACTGCATCGCCGGCAAGGACCGCACCGGCATTGTGGCCGCGCTGGCGCTGTGCCTGCTGGGCGTTCCGGACGCCGCGGTGGTGGCCGACTACCACCTCAGCGAGCGGGCCGAGGCATCGGCCTGGGAGCGGTACACCCGGGTGCTCCGCCCGGACCTGCGCGGCGTGGTCCGCCCGTACCAGATCTCGCCGCCGGCGGCGATGCAACGCTTCCTCGACGAACTGCGGGTGGCCCACGGGTCGGTCGCCAACTATGCGACCAGCGTCGGCGTCGGGCCCGATCAGGTCGCCGCGATGCGCGCCCACCTGCTCGTGCGGTGAGACATCAGAGCAGGCGCTTGACCCATCCATGCGGGTCGGGCGAACGTCGACGCTGGATGTCGACGAGCGCCTGGCGCAGGTGGGCGGTGACCGGACCGATGCCGCCGTCGGCACCGAAGACCAGATCGTCCTCGGTGGAGCGCAGCCGGCCGATCGGCGTGATCACGGCGGCCGTTCCGCACGCGAAGACCTCGGTCAGTCGGCCACTCGCCGCGTCCCGGCGCCACTGCGCCAGGCTGACCGGGCGCTCGCGCACCTGCCGGCCCTCATCCCGGGCGAGCGTCATGATCGCGTCGCGGGTGATGCCCGGCAGGATGGTGCCGGTGAGCGGCGGCGTGGTCAGCGATCCGTCGCGGTAGACGAAGAAGATGTTCATCCCGCCGAGCTCCTCGACGTAGCGACCCCTGACCGCGTCGAGGAAGACCACCTGGTCGCAGCCGTGCTCGGTCGCCTCGGCCTGGGCGATCAGGCTCGCCGCGTAGTTGCCGCCGCACTTCACCGCGCCGGTGCCGCCGGGCGCGGCCCGGGTGTAGTGCTCGGAGACCCACAACGTGACCGGCTTCTGCCCGCCGGGGAAGTAGGAGCCCACCGGCGAGGCGATCAGGACGTAGACGTACTCGGCGGACGGCTTGACGCCGAGGAACACCTGACTCGCGTACATGATCGGGCGCAAGTACAGCGAGCCCTCGGGGTCGGTCGGCACCCAGTCACGGTCGATCGCGACGAGTTCGGCGACCGAGCCGAGAAAGAGCTCCTCCGGCAACGCCGGCATCGCCATCCGCGCCGCCGAGGCTTGGAAGCGATGCGCGTTCATCTCCGAGCGGAACGTGGTGATCGCGCCGTCATCGCAGCGGTACGCCTTGAGACCCTCGAAGATCTCC
Source organism: uncultured Actinomycetota bacterium (assembly GCA_963753485.1). GTDB lineage: Bacteria > Actinomycetota > Actinomycetes > Mycobacteriales > Micromonosporaceae > CAWDLX01. The sequence goes on from CAVWCL010000009.1 coordinate 109,073, forward strand.
TGCGCGTAGTGCAGCACCGCGGTCGCCGGATCCATCGGGATCGGTGCCCGCGCCGCCACCTGCGGCTCGTACCATCCCTTGCCCTCGGCATAGCGGGCCGTCACCATGTGGTCGCTGAAGACCCGGCCGAAGCCGGGATCGGCCATCAGCGCGGCTCGCTCGCCGGCGCGGACCCGATGCCGCGAGGGCCGGATGTCGAAGATCAGATCACCACCGGTCATGAGTACCTCCGGTTTGCGGGCGACGGCGCGGCCGGCGCTGATGTGATGCAAAGAACGTACCCGAACGGCCGTTCAGTTGACACGACGAAGCCGGCGCGGCGCGGTCGATCGCGCGGTCCACCGGCCACGCAGTGGCCCCGCGTTTACCCGGCCACGCAGTGGCCCCGCGTTTACCCGGCCACGCAGTGGCCCCGCGTTTACCCGGCCACGCAGTGGCCCCGCGTTTACCCGGGCGCGCAGTGGCCCCGCGTTTGCCCGGCCACGGCCGCGCGCGGCCTGGCGGACTAGGCCGCCAGCGCGGCCAACCGGTCACCGATCTCGTCGGTGCGACGCCCGACGCCCGACGCCCGGCCGGCCAGCTCGGCGGCGACCGCCTGCTCGATCCGGCGGGCCGAATCATCATGTCCAAGGTGATCGAGCATAAGCGCCACCGAGAGGACCGCGGCGACCGGATCGGCGACGCCTTGGCCGGCGATGTCCGGGGCCGAGCCGTGCACCGGCTCGAACATCGACGGGTACACCCGCTCCGGATTGATGCAACCACTGGCGGCCAGCCCGATGCCGCCGCAGACCGCGGCCGCCACGTCGGTGAGGATGTCCCCGAAGAGGTTGTCGGTGACGATCACGTCGTACCGTTGCGGCTGGGTCACCAGGAACATCCCCGCGGCATCCACGTGCTGGTATTCGGTGGTCACCTCCGGGAACTCGACCGCCACGTCGGCGAACGTGCGGGCCCACAACCCACCGGCGTAGGTGAGCACATTGGTCTTGTGCACCAAGGTCAGCCGGCGCCGCTCGCGGCGGCGGGCCCGGGCGAACGCATCCCGGATCACCCGCTCGACGCCGTAGCGGGTGTTAAGGCTCTCCTCCGTCGCCACCTCCGCCGGCGTACCCGGGTGAAGCGAACCGCCGGCACCGGCGTACGGCCCTTCGGTGCCCTCCCGGACCACCACGAAGTCGACCTCACCCGGCTTGACCGCGGCGAGCGGCCCGCGGGTGCCCGGCCAGAGCCGCGACGGGCGGAGGTTCACGTACTGGTCGAGCGCGAAGCGCAGGCGCAACAGTAGGCCGCGCTCGATCAGGCCGGGCGGCAGGCTGGGATCGCCGGGCGCGCCGCCCACGGCGCCGAGCAGGATCGCGTCGTGTTCGCCCAGTTCGGCCAGCACCGAGTCGGGCAGCACCTCACCGGTGCGCAGGTAACGCTGGGCGCCCAGGTCGTAGCTGGTGCGCTCGACGCCGGGCAGGACCGCGTCGAGCACCTTGAGGCCCTGGGCGACCACCTCGCCCCCGATGCCGTCGCCCGGTATCACCGCAACCCGCGCCACCGCCACCTCTGGCTCCTCCCGCCACCCCGGCCAATCCCGCCGGCGTCAGCTCTCTCCCGGCGTCAGCTCTCTCCCGGCGTCAGCTCTTCGCCCAGCGTCGGCTCTCGCGTCGGCTCTCGCTCAGCGCCGGCCGATCCTATCCTGCGGTACGGGCATCCCGTCATGTGGGCGAGAGGCCAGGTCGTCGACCCGCTGGGACGCCGTCGCATACTGGGCCTACCCGCTACGACACGGTCGGTGGCCGCCGGTAGGTGGCCGGCGACACCCGACCAGCGCACGAAGGGCAGCCATGGACGACGTGACCGGAGCGACCCGGGCCTGGCGGGCGCTGCCGCGAGCGACCCGGGCCGACGTGATCCGGCGCGCCCGGGCCGGCGAGTCCGCCGCTGACCCCCGGGTCGTGCCGATCGCCGCCGCCTGGGCCGCGACCCGGCCGGCACCGGAGGACAGCCTCCTCATGGCCGTCGTGCCCCTGGCCTACATCCTGACCACGGTCGTCCTCACCGTCGGGCGGGCGCACCTGGATCGCAGCGACATCGACCTGGTGGTGCTGCTCTACCTGGTGCCGGTGCCGTGGTACTTCACCGCGAACAGGTGGGCTCCCCAGGTCGCCGCGGCCAACCTCAACGAGCTGGTCGGCCACGATGCGCCCCGGGGCTCGGTCCCGCTGGCGGTGACCGCCACCGCGCGCCCGTACTGGTTCCGGTGGGCGCTCGGCGCCTGCATCGTCGCGGCCGCGATCCCGGCCGCCGTCGTCTTCAGCACCGCCTCGCCGGAGACGAACCGGATCGCCGCGATGGCGGCGGTTCTGCTTCCGGTGCTGGGCATCGGCCTGGTCCCGGTGCTGCTGATGCGGCGGTCCCGGCCGGAGTGGGTTCGGGGGCGCCCGGCCGCCGGCCAACCGGTGCTCACCCTGGACCGGGGCGGGGTGCACCTACCTACGGTCGGCGTGAGCGCGGCCTGGTGCGATGTCGCCGCCGCCGGCTTCCGGCCGACCGGCGGTGGCGTGAGCTCGCCGCTCGGCGTCTACTTCGAGATCGACGACCTGGACGCGCTCCTCGTCGCCACCACCTTGAACCAGCGCCAGCGCGTCCGGCTGAGCCGGCGGCTGCGAGACCGTACGCTCAGCCTGCCGGCCCACTGGCTCGATCAGGATCTGGCGCTGATCGTCGGCACCGCCCGCGCGCTGATCGCGAGCGCGAACACAACCCCCGACACCTACCCGGCGACCTGAGCCGGAGTCGGTCAGTCGGTCAGGTCGACGGTGGAGGCGGCGGTCGCGCCGACCGCCTCGGCGGCCCGGCCGAGCAGCTCCGGCGCCACCGCGCTGTCCACGGTCAGGGTCATCAGCGCTTCGCCGCCGGCGACCCGCCGGGCGACCTGCATCGCGGCGATGTTCACCCCGGCCTCGCCGAGGATGGTGCCGATGGATCCGACAACGCCCGGGCGGTCGGCGTACCGGAAGAAGAGCAGCACCCCGACCGCGTCGAGCTCCAGATCGAAGCCGTCCAGCTCGGTCAGCTTGACCGCCTCACGCAGACCGCTGAGGTGGGTGCCGGAGACCGACACGGTCCGACCGTCGGGCAGCGCGCCGCGGATCGAGACCAGGTTGGGGTGGTCGATCGTCTCGGCCGAGGTGGTCAACGCCACCTCGACCCCGCGGTCCGAGGCGACCAGCGGCGCGTTGACGTAGGTGACCTGCTCCTCCACCACCGGGGCGAAGAGGCCCTTGGTGGCGGCCAACTTGAGCACGCTCACGTCGTTGGCGATCACCTCGCCGCGGACCTCCACAGTGACGGCGGCGGCGACTCCGCCGGCCACCGCGGTGAAGACCCGCCCCAGCTTCTCCGCCAGCGGCAGCAGCGGGCGCACGTCCTCGGCGACGATGCCGCCGGCCTGCACGTTGACCGCGTCCGGCACGAACTCACCATCGAGGGCGAGCTTGACGCTGCGGGCGACGGCGAGGCCGGCCTTGTCCTGCGCCTCGGCCGTCGAGGCACCGAGGTGCGGCGTGGCGACCACGTTGTCGAAGGCGAAGAGCGGGGAGGCGGTACACGGCTCCTTGGCGTACACGTCGATGCCGGCGCCGGCGACCCGGCCCTCGGCGATGGCGTCGGCGAGCGCCTGCTCGTCGATGAGCCCGCCGCGGGCCGCGTTGATGATCCGTACCCCGGGCTTGACCAGCCCCAGCTCCCGGGCCCCGATGAGCCCGAAGGTCTCCGGCGTCTTCGGCAGGTGGACCGAGATGAAGTCCGACTCCCGCAGCAGCTCCTCCAGCCCGACCAGGCGCACACCCAGTTGGGCGGCCCGCGCCGGCTGCACGTACGGGTCATAGGCGATCAGGCGGGTGCCGAAGGCGGCGATGCGCTGGGCGAAGAGCACCCCGATCCGGCCAAGACCGATCACCCCGACGGTCTTGCCCTGGATCTCGACGCCGGTGTATCTGGAGCGCTTCCATTCTCCGGACTTCAGCGCGGCCGACGCCGACGCCGTGTGCCGGGCCACCGTGAGTAGCAACGCCACCGCTTGCTCGGCGGCGGAGACGATGTTCGAGGTGGGCGCGTTGACCACCATCACACCCCGGGCCGTCGCGGCGGCCACGTCGACGTTGTCCAGGCCGACTCCGGCCCGGGCGACCACGCTCAGCCGGGGCGCGGCGGCGAGCGCCTCGGCGTCGAGGTAGGTCGCGCTGCGCACGATGACCGCGTCCGCCTCGGCCAGCGCGGCCAGCAGGGCCGAGCGGTCGGTCCCGTCGACGTGACGGACCTCGAAGTCGTGGGCGAGGACGTCGATGGCGGCGGGCGCGAGCTCCTCGGCGACGAGTACGACGGCGGTCACGGTCTCCCTCACGGTGGCTCGGCGGCTGGCCTGCCGATCGTAAAGCGTCCGCGCGGCCCGGCGCCCGTCTACGCGCTGTGGCACCCGCCACGCCCGCTCTGGGCCGGCCACGGGTGGGCAGGACGGGCCGTGTGTTAGCAAGGGCACCCTTTACAACGGAATGCGTTAATGGGGTGCCCTTGCTAACGCACGGGCCGGGGCGCGGCGGCACCCAGCGCGGTGAGTTGTGGTGGGCGGGCCGCGCCGGGGAGTGCGCGGCCCGCGCACCGGTTGGTGCGGTCAGGCGGTCTCGGTGATCGGCCGGTCGACCCAGGACATCATGGCCCGCAGTCGGCGCCCGGTCTCCTCGATCGGATGCGCGGCGCCCGCCTCCCGCCACTTGGTGAAATTCGGCCGACCGGCGTCGTCCTCGGCGATCCACTCGCGGGCGAACTCACCGCTACGGATCTCAGCGAGGATCTTGCGCATCTCGTCCTTCACCCGCACATCGATCACCCGCGGTCCGCGCGAGTAGTCCCCGTACTCCGCCGTGTCCGATACGGAGTACCGCATCCGGGCGATGCCGCCCTCGTACATGAGGTCCACGATCAGCTTGAGCTCGTGCAGGCACTCGAAGTACGCGATCTCGGGGGCGTACCCCGCCTCGGTGAGCACCTCGAATCCGGCCTGCACCAGGGCGGAGGCGCCCCCGCAGAGCACCGCCTGCTCGCCGAAGAGGTCGGTCTCGGTCTCCTCAGTAAACGTGGTGCGGATCGCCCCGGCCCGGGTGCCACCGATGGCCCGGGCGTAGGAGAGCGCGAGCGGGAACGCACCGCCGCTCGCGTCCTGCTCGACCGCCACCAGCACCGGCACGCCCTTGCCGTCCACGAACTGCCGCCGGACCAGGTGACCCGGGCCCTTCGGGGCCACCATGGCCACGTCCACATCGGAGGGTGGTGTGATCAACCCGTACCGGATGTTGAGGCCGTGGCCAAAGAAGAGGGCCTCACCCGCGCCCAGCGACGGTGCGATCGCCTCGCTGTAGATGCGCCGCTGCGCGGTGTCCGGAGCGAGCAGCATGACCAGGTCCGCCTCGGCCGACGCCACGTCGGGCGCCACCACCCGCAGACCCTGCTCCTGCGCTTTGGGCTGGCTCTTCGAGCCCGCCGGCAGCCCGACACGAACGTCCACACCGGAATCGCGCAGCGAGAGCGCGTGGGCGTGGCCCTGGCTGCCGTAGCCGATCACCGCCACCCGACGGTTCTGGATGACCGACAGGTCGGCGTCGTCGTCGTAGAAAACCTCGGCGACCAAATCGATACCTTTCTATGAGGCTGCGCGCAGCACCGGTGCCGTGATCGACCGGGAACCTCGTCCGATCGCCACCACGCCCGACTGCACCATTTCCTTGATTCCGTACGGTTCGAGGTCGCGCAGCAGCGCATCCAGTTTCTCCGCGGTGCCGGTCGCCTCGATCGTGAGGGCATCCGGCGCCACGTCGACCACGCGGGCGCGGAACAGCTGCACCGTCTCCAGCACCTGGGAGCGCTGCGGTCGGTCGGCGCGCACCTTCACCAGCAGCAGCTCGCGCTGCACCGACGCCCCCGACTCGAGCTCGACGATCTTCAGCACGTTCACCAGCTTGTTGAGCTGTTTGGTGACCTGCTCGAGCGGAGAGTCCTCGGCGTTGACGACGATGGTGATGCGAGAGATCTCGGCGTGCTCGGTCTCGCCGACCGCGAGTGAGTCGATGTTGAATCCACGCCGGGAGAAGAGACCCGCGACCCGGGCCAGGACGCCCGGCTTGTTCTCGACGAGAACCGAGAGGGTGTGCGTGCTCATGTCAATCCCTTCCGTCGACGCCCACGCGTCACAGGTCGTCGTCGTCGAATGCGGGCCGCACGTCGCGGGCGAACATGATCTCGTCGTTGCTGGTGCCGGCGGCCACCATCGGCCAGACCATGGCGTCCTTGCCCACCACGAAGTCGACCACGACCGGGGCGTCGTCGATCGCCATCGCGGCTTCGATGGTGGCGTCCACATCGGACGCGCTCTCGCAGCGCAGGCCGACACAGCCGAAGGCGTCGGCGAGCTTGACGAAATCGGGGATGCGGTGCTTGTGCGTGCCGAGGTCGGTGTGCGAGTAGCGCTCGCCGTAGAAGAGGGTCTGCCACTGGCGGACCATGCCCAGGTTCCCGTTATTGATCACGGCGACCTTGATCGGGATGTTCTCCAGGGCACACGTGGCCAGCTCCTGGTTGGTCATCTGGAAGCAGCCGTCACCGTCGATCGCCCACACCGTCGCCTCCGGTCGGCCGACCTTCGCCCCCATGGCCGCGGGTACGGCGTAGCCCATGGTGCCCAACCCGCCCGAGTTCAGCCAGGTCGCGGGGTTGTCGTAGGTGATGAACTGCGACGCCCACATCTGGTGCTGGCCGACGCCGGCGACGTAGATGCCCTCCGGGCCGACGATCTCGCCCAGGCGCTTGATGACGTACTGCGGCGCGAGCGCGCCATCGGGCGGCTCCTCCCAGCCCAGCGGGTAGCGGGAGCGGATGTCGTCGAGCTGGCGCCACCAGTCGGCGATGTCGGCCCGGTGGGCCGCCTTGTGCTCGGCCGCCACCGCGGCGACCAGCTCGTCGATCACATAGCGGGCGTCGCCCACGATCGGTACGTCGGCGGCCCGGTTCTTGCCGATCTCGGCCGGGTCGATGTCGGCATGCACCACCGCCGCGCCGGGGGCGAAGCTGTCCAGCTTGCCGGTGACCCGGTCGTCGAAGCGGGCGCCGAGGGCGACCAGCAGGTCCGCCTTCTGCAGCGCGAACACCGCGGCCACGCTGCCGTGCATGCCCGGCATGCCCAGGTGCTGGCGGTGGCTGTCGGGGAACGCCCCGCGGGCCATCAGGGTGGTGACCACCGGCGCTCCGGTCAGCTCGGCCAGCTTGCGCAGCGACGCCGCCGCGCGCGCCTTGAGAACGCCACCGCCGACGTAAAGCACTGGGCGGCGGGCCATCGCGATCAGCTTCGCCGCCTCCCTGATCTGCTTGCCGTGCGGTTGCAGGGTCGGCCGGTAGCCGGGCAGCTCCAGCGTGGGCGGCCAGGAGAACTCGGTACGGGCGGTCAGCACGTCCTTGGGGATGTCGACCAGGACCGGCCCGGGCCGGCCGGTGCCGGCGAGGTGGAACGCCTCGGCCACGATCCGGGGCAGGTCCTCGGGACGCTGGACGAGGTAGTTGTGCTTGGTGATCGGCAGCGTGATCCCCTGGATGTCGGCCTCCTGGAAGGCGTCCGAGCCGATCGCCCCGCTGGGCACCTGGCCGGTGATGGCAACCATGGCCACCGAGTCCATGTACGCGTCCGCGATCGGCGTGACCAGGTTCGTCGCCCCCGGACCGGAGGTGGCCATGCAGACGCCGACCTTGCCGGTGGCCTGGGCGTATCCGGTGGCCGCGTGGCCGGCTCCCTGCTCGTGGCGGACCAGGATGTGGCGCACTTTCGAGTCGAAGATCGGGTCGTACGCCGGCAGGATCGCCCCACCAGGGATGCCGAACATGACGTCGACGCCGAGGGACTCCAGTGAGCGCACCAGCGACTGCGCCCCGGTGACCGACTCGGTGACCACGGCCCTTGGCGGGTGTGGCGGCGCGGTGGCCGGGGTGGCCGGGTGGTTCGCGTGGCCGTGCGCCTTCACGCCGGCGGCGACCGTGAGCGGCGACGGGGCCGCGGCGCCGGGACGTGGGGCCGCCGGTGGGGCGGGGTCTGACGGTGACTTGGTCATGGCGTCCATGCCTTCGCTGGGTGGTGCCGGGTCGTTCTGGGCGGCTCTGGTGCTCTGCGGATTTCGGTGCTGCGGTCGGGGGCCCGGCCGACTGCCCAGGCAGCAAAGTGGCCACCGGCCCGGGCAACAAAAGAGCCCGCGTGCAGGGCACGTGGGCTCGCGCGTCCGGGAGGTCCCTGGACGCGCTAGGTGAGTACTCGGGTCGGGCGGGTCATTGCACCAGACTGCCGCATTCTCACCTCCCGAGCCATTTCATCCCACATCGTGGTCAACGCGCTGGTCACAGGTCGGTAACGGCGGCTCGGTCACCCTGCGCTCAGGCGCGACCACACCCGCATGACCTGGACATATCGCTCGGCGGTCCCGCGAGGTGGACAGATGCCAGGGGGGTCGCCCGCGAAAATCCTCGCTGGCATTCTTGACAGATGCCGAAGCTACGCTCCGCCACTACCACCGAGGGCCGCACCATGGCCGGCGCCCGTGCGCTCTGGCGCGCGACCGGGATGACCGATGCCGACTTCGGCAAGCCCATTGTCGCAGTCGCGAACTCCTTCACCCAGTTCGTGCCCGGCCACGTGCACCTGCGCCACATCGGTGCGCTGGTCGCCGACGCCATCGCCGATGCGGGTGGCGTCGGGCGGGAGTTCAACACGATCGCGGTCGACGACGGCATCGCGATGGGGCATGGCGGCATGCTCTACTCGCTGCCCAGCCGGGAACTGATCGCCGACTCGGTCGAGTACATGGTGCAGGCCCACTGCGCCGACGCGCTCGTCTGCATCTCCAACTGCGACAAGATCACACCGGGTATGTTGCTGGCGGCGCTCCGCCTGAACATCCCGACGGTGTTCGTCTCCGGCGGCCCGATGGAGGCCGGCAAGACGGTCGCGGTGGCCGGCGTGGTGCACCCGAAGTTGGACCTCATCGACGCCATGACCGCCTCGGCGGACGCGACCGTGAGCGGCGACCGGTTGGCCGAGATCGAGCGGTCGGCCTGTCCCACCTGTGGCTCGTGCTCGGGGATGTTCACCGCGAACTCGATGAACTGCCTGACCGAGGCGATCGGACTGGCCCTGCCGGGCAACGGGTCCACATTGGCCACCCACGCCGCGCGCCGCCGTCTCTTCGTCGAGGCCGGCCGGCTCGTGGTCGAGCTGGCTCGCCGCTACTACGACGGCGACGACGACTCGGTGCTGCCGCGCGCCGTCGCAACCCGGCCCGCGTTCGCCAACGCGGTCGCCCTCGATGTCGCCATGGGTGGCTCCACCAACACCGTGCTGCACCTACTCGCCGCGGCCCGGGAGGCGGAGCTCGACTTCGGGGTGGCCGATATCGACGCGATCTCGCGACGGGTGCCGTGTCTGGCCAAGGTCGCGCCGAACACGCCGAAGTACCACATGGAGGACGTGCACCGAGCCGGCGGCATCCCGGCGATCCTGGGCGAGCTCGATCGGGCTGGGCTGCTCGACCGTACGGTGCATGCGGTGCACGCCCCGTCGCTCGAGCGGTGGCTCACCGACTGGGACGTGCGCGGCTCGCGCGCCGGCGAGGCGGCGCGCGAGTTGTTCCACGCCGCGCCGGGCGGTGTGCGGACGACCGAGCCGTTCTCCACCGAGAATCGGTGGTCCACACTGGACACGGATGCCGCCGACGGTTGCATCCGCGACGCCGCCCACGCGTACTCCGCCGATGGTGGCCTCGCTGTGCTCTTCGGCGACCTCGCGCCCGCGGGCTGCGTGGTCAAGACCGCCGGCGTCCCCGAGGACCGGCTCACCTTCCGCGGGCCGGCGAAGGTGTTCGAGTCGCAGGAGGCCGCGGTCGAGGCGATCCTGCGCGGGGACATCGTCGCCGGCGACGTCGTGGTGATCCGCTACGAGGGCCCGCGGGGCGGGCCGGGCATGCAGGAGATGCTCTACCCCACCTCGTTCCTCAAGGGGCGGGGACTGGGCCGCGACTGTGCGCTCATCACCGACGGCCGCTTCTCGGGCGGCACCAGCGGGCTCTCGGTCGGCCACATCTCACCCGAGGCGGCCGCCGGCGGGCTGATCGCCCTGGTTGCGGACGGCGACGAGATCTCGATCGACATCCCCGCCCGCACGATCGCGTTGGGGGTCGCCAGCGACGAGGTCGACGCCCGCCGGATCGCCCAGGAGAAGCGCGACCACCCGTACACCCCGGCCGGGCGGGAACGGACGGTATCGGCCGCGCTGCGCGCGTACGCGCTGATGGCGACCTCGGCGTCGGACGGCGCCTACCGCCGGCTGCCATCCTGAGCGATCGGGCCACGCCGGCCGGCGCCGGGTTCGTGACCGCAGGCCCGGGTTGGTGACCGCGGGCCTGGGGTCGTGACCGCGGGCCCGGCCCGGTGACCAGCGGCCGCGCCGTCAATTAGGGCGTATCGTGATAACGTGGACGCTACACGGCCACGGCTTCTGCTGCCGTACGCGGTGTGGACGGCCGCACTCGCCGTGGCCTACTACGCTTGGCCGCCCGACCGCAGCGTGCTCATCGTGGTGCTCGGCCTCTCCGGCGCGGCCGCGATCGGGTACGGCGTGCTCAGCTACCGGCCCGCGCGGCCGGTTCCCTGGCTCCTGCTCGCCGGCTCGCTGGTCGCCAACGCCGGGGCCCGGGTCGGCTACCGCAGCCTCGCGATGGCCGGCGGTGGGCCCGATGCCGGCAGCCTCGTCCCGATAGTCGGGCTGCACGTGCTCATGTTCGCCCTGCTGGTCGGCGCGCTCGTCGGGTTCACCCGGCCACACGTGGCCCACGGATGGCCGGCGGTGATCGACGGGGTCATCGTGGTCCTCGGCGCCGGCCAGCTCGCCTGGTTGGTGCTCGCCCAGCCAGGCGCGGACCGCCGCACTCTCGCCACCCCGATCCTGGTCATTTGGGTCGCTTACATCGTGCGCGATGTGGTCATCGCCGCCGCCCAGGCGCGCCTCGTGGTGGCGGTCCGGTTCACCGCGCCGCTCGTGCTGCTCACCCTGGGCATCGTCGGACTGCTCGGCTACGGAGCCCTGCTGCGCATCGACCTGGTGCAGGGCGAGCTGCCCCGGGGCAGCGCCATCGACTTCGGCTGGCTGGTCTTCGTGTTCGGGGTCGGCGGCGCTGCCCTGGTGCCGGCGATGGCCGCGTTCAGCACCCGAGCCGGCGGTCGGCAGGACGAGAACAGCACGTTGTCGCTGATCCTGGTGGCCACCTCCGCCTCGGTGCCGTTCATCGTATTGATCATCCAGCGGCTGGCCGGCGCGCCGCGCAGCCCGATCCTGGTCGCCAGCGCGTCGGCGGTGATGCTGGCTCTGGTGCTCGTCCGGCTGACCCGCTCGGCGGTGCAGCTACGCCGCTCGGCGGCCGAGGCGGACGCGGTGCGCAGTGCCTCGACCGACCTGGTCGCGGCGGCCGATGGGCCCGCGATCGCGGCCGCGGTCACCACCGCCCTCGGCCGGCTGCTCCGCCGGGGGACCGCCTTTTCGGTGCGCTTCGCCAGCGACGACGAGCCGCCCGGCGCCGGGGCACACCTGAGCCTCCCGCTGCCGGCCGAAGCGACCGCGCCACCACTGCGCCTGATCGTGCACGCCCCGCCTGGCGCCCTGGCGCGGCTGCGCGGGCCACTCACGGTCATCGCCGCGCAAGCGAGCGCCGCGCTGGCGCGGGTACGCCTGACCGAGCAGGTCATCCAGGCCCAGCTCACCGAGCAGGCGTTCCACGACCCGCTCACCGGGTTGGCCAATCGCGGGCTGCTCACCACCCGGGTGGAGAACGCGGTTGCCGGCGCCGCTGCGGAGGGTCCGTACGCGGCGGTGCTCGTCATCGACCTGGACGATTTCAAAATGATCAACGAGGGTTTCGGGCACGCCGTCGCGGACGCCTTCCTCGCCGACGTCGGCCAGCGGATCATCGCCGAGGTCGGGCCGTCGGCACTGGTCGCGCGCATCGGCGGCGACGAGTTCGCGGTCCTGGCGCAAGGCCTGCCCAGCCCCGCCGAGTGTGACCAGCTGGCCGGCCGGATCCTGGCGCGGTTGAGCCGGCCGACCACCGTGCGCGGACACCTGGCGCGCTGTAGCGCCAGCATCGGCGCGGCGACCACCGCCGACGCGGTGACCGCCACCGACCTGATGCGCCACGCCGATCTGGCGCTCTTCGAGGCGAAGGGCGGCGGCAAGCAGCAATGGCGCCGCTACGACGCCGCGATGGCGCAGACGATCGTGGCCCGGCTGGAGCTCAGCTCGGCGCTCGGCGACGCGATCCGCACCGACGCGCTGGCCCTCGAATACCAGCCGATCGTGGCGCTGGCCAGCGGGGAGACGGTTGGCTTCGAAGCGCTGATGCGATGGGACCATCCCAGCCGTGGCCGGCTCGCTCCCGCCGAGTTCATCGCGGTGGCCGAGGACTCGGGTCTGATCGGCCCGCTCGGCGAGTGGGCGCTGGGCTCCGCGGTCGCCGAGGCGGTCAGCTGGCGGCCGGCGGCCGGGTCCGGCGTGGGCGACGTCGACCCCTACGTGGCGGTGAACGTCTCGCCGGCGCAGTTTCACAACCCGGACATCGTCGCGCTGGTGCGTCGCCGGCTTGACGAGTGCGGACTGGCGCCGGACCGGCTCGTGCTGGAGATCACCGAGAGCCTGCTGCTGCACGACGACGTGGAACTGCTCGACCGGCTGCGCCGGCTGCGCGGCCTCGGGATCCGCATCGCCATCGACGACTTCGGCACCGGCTACTCGGCCCTGAGCTATCTGCAACGGGTGCCGCTCGACATGGTCAAGCTGGACCGGCTCTTCACCAGCACCATGAGCTCCTCCCACCAGCAGCGTGAACTGGTCGCCGGGATCGTCGCCCTCGCCGGCACGCTGGGCCTCGAGGTGATCGCGGAAGGCCTGGAGACCGCCGACGAGTACCGGCTGGCCAGCCAGATCGGCTGTCAGTTCGGGCAGGGCTACCTGTTCGCCCGCCCGCTGCCGCCGCCGGCGGCGCGGCGGTGGGCGGCTGGGCACCGGCGCGCGCTCACCGCGGTCGGGGCCGGCGACTAGACTGCCTCGCCAGGAGGCCGCCCATGCACGTACCACCATTGCCCCACGTCGCCGCGACCGACCCGCAGATCGCCGAGCTGGTGGAGGCGGAGGCGCAGCGACAGCACGACAAGTTGCGCATGATCCCGTCCGAGAACTACGTCTCCCCGGCGGTGCTCGAGGCGTGCTCCTCGGTGCTCACCAACAAGTACTCCGAGGGGTACGCGGGCAAGCGGTACTACGAGGGGCAGCAGTACGTCGACCCGGTCGAGACGATCGCCGCCCAGCGGGCCGAGGCCCTCTTCGGGGTGGACCACGCCAACGTCCAGCCGTACTCGGGCTCGCCGGCGAATCTCGCGATCTACCTCGCGTTCATGACCCCCGGCGACACCTTCCTGTCGTTGGAGCTCGCTCACGGCGGCCACCTCACCCACGGTTCACCGGTTTCGGCCACCGGCCGATGGTTCCGGCCGGTGCACTACGTGGTGAACCGGCAGACCGGCCGGATCGACCTGGACAACGTGCGCGACCTGGCCCGGGCCGAGCGGCCCAAGATGATCATTTGCGGCGGCACCGCGATCCCACGGACCATCGACTTCGCCGCGTTCGCGGCCATCGCACGCGAGGTCGGCGCCCTGCTTGTCGCGGACATCGCGCACATCGCCGGGCTCATCGTCGGCGGTGCGCACCCGTCCCCGGTCGGCCACGCCGACGTGATCTCCACCACGACGCACAAGACCCTGCGCGGGCCCCGCGGCGCCATGCTCATGACCACCGCCGAGCACGCCACCGCGATCGACAAGGCGGTCTTCCCCGGGCTGCAGGGCGGCCCGCACAACCACACCACCGCCGGCATCGCGGTGGCCCTGCACGAGGCCGCCCAGCCCGCATTCACGGGGTACGCGCACCAGGTCGTCGCGAACGCCAAGGCGCTCGCCGCCGCGCTCGTCGGGTACGGCTTCGACCTCGTCTCCGGCGGCACCGACAACCACCTCATCCTCATCGACCTGACCAGCAAAGGGGTCGAGGGCAAGCCCGCGGCGAAGGCGCTGGACCGGGCCGGGATCGAGCTGAACTTCAACACCGTGCCGTACGACCCGCGCAAGCCGTGGTCACCGTCGGGGATCCGGCTCGGGACCCCGGCCCTGACCACCCGAGGGCTGCGCGAGGAGCACATGCCGGCCGTCGCGGCTTGGATGGAGGCCGCGGTGAGCGCCGCCGCGAAGGACGACGAGGCGACGTTGGACCGGATCGCCGGTGAGGTGGCCGAACTGATGGCTACGTTCCCGATGCCCGGCTGGTCGCGGGTCTCCTGACTCCGCCCCGCCCGCCCCTCCCCCCTCTTTTCCTGTCGATCTAGGGTATACGCACACTAGTTGATCGCCAATCGTGTGCGTATGCCCTAGATCGGCGGAAGGGGAGTGCTCAGGCACGCATGGTGAGCGCGGTGCGCATCTGGTCCGCGTCGGGGTACCGGTCACGCGGGTCGTGGGCCATCGCCCGCCGGATGATCGACATGAGTGCCCACGGCGCGCGCGGCAGGTCCACGAGGGTGTCCCCGTCGACCGCGACCGCGAGCGGGTCCACGGACCGCGGCGCCCAGCCGGCGAGCAACCCGTACATGGTCGCGCCCAGCGAAAAGATGTCCGCGGCGCCCGACATGAGCTCGGGCAGGTACGCCTCCGGGGCTGCGTACGGCGGCACCACCGGTTTCGCCGGCGGCGTGAAGTCGCCGTCGGCGGTGGCCAGGGAGACGAATCCGTAGTCCGCCAGTACCGGCTCACCATGCGCGTCGAGCAGCACGTTCGCGGGCTTGACGTTGCGGTGCACGATGTCGCGGCCGTGAGCCGCGGCCAGCGCCCCCGCGAGCTTGGCCCCGATGCTGCGCACCTCGGACGGGGTGAACCGGCCGACCGCCACCATATGGTCATGCAGCGAGCCGGCCTCGCAGTACTCCATGACCAGGAACGGGTGGCCGGCGCTGGTGAAGCCCACCTCGTGGATGGGCACCACGTGCGCATCGCCGGCGAGCGCCTTGAGGCCCCCCGCCTCCTGCTCGAACCGGGCGCGGTCACGGTCGTCCGGCAGCGGCCGGCCGTAGATCCGCACGGCGACTTCGGCGCCGTCCATCACCCGTACCGCGAGATGGATCTCGTCGGGCCCGGGACGGTCCTCGTTGAGTCTGCGGACGACGACCAGCCCCGGTAGGTCGTGCCCCACCATGGCTCCTCCCGCAACACTCTTGCCCGCTCCAACCCCCCGCCATGCTTGGCCCACGCGAAACCTGGTGACCATCGCGTCACTCCAGGAGGCGAGCGCCGCAGCGGTCTCAACCAGTACACCACCCGGGCCGGCCACGGTAACCAGCGAAACAGACGGGACCGGGCCGGGTGCGACACTGGCCGGGTGCGCAGAACCCCCCGTCACCGTTTCCGGCACAGCTCGGCGATCACCGTCGCCGCGGTGATTGTCATGATCGCGGGCAGCACGGTTGCCAGCTGGCAACCCTGGCTGCTGGTTCTGCTCGTCGTCCCGCTCGCGGTGGCGGTGTGGAGCTGGCGGGCCGGCACTGACGTGGATACCGACGCGGTGACCGTCCGGGCTGCGCTCGGACGGCGCCGGGTGCCGTGGTCCCAGGTGAGCGGCCTGGTCGTCGAGCACGGCCACGTCGTCGCCGTGCTCGCCACGGGCGGGCGGTTGACGCTCACCGCGGTCCGCCCAGGCGACCTGCCGGTCGTCGTCGCGGCCGCCGGCCAGGCGGCGCTCAGTACTCCCCCTGGACAACGTTGATCAGCGGCTCGCCGGCCAGGTAGCGGCGGATCTGATCACCGACGAGTGCGTACGCCCGCCGCAGGGTGGATCCGACCGAGGCCGCCACGTGCGGCGTCAACAAGACGTTCGGCAGGGACCACAACGGGTGACCGGGCGGCAACGGCTCGGGGTCGGTGACATCCAGAGCCACGCCGAGCCGGCCGGTCACCACCTCGGCGGTGAGCGCGGCGGTGTCCACCACCGGTCCCCGGGCGGCGTTGACGAGCAGTGCGCCGGTACGCATCGCGGCCAGGAACCCGGCATCGACCAGTGCCGTCGTCGCCGCGGTCAACGGCACGATCAGCACCACCACGTCGGCCGTCGGCAGAAGCTCAGGCAGCTCACCGACGGCATGCACGCCGGCGCGGGCCTGCCGGGCCACCCGTACCACGGTGACGTCGAACGGCTCGAGCCGGGCCGCGATCGCCTCGCCGATCGACCCGGCCCCGACCAGGAGCACCCGCTTGCCGGCGAGCTCATCGGTCGCCTGGTACGACCAGACGCCGGCCGCCTGCGCCCGGGCGAAGCGCGGAAACTCCCGCAGGTAGGCGAGGATCGCGGTGACCGTCCACTCCGCGGTGGCCGGCGAGTGCACGCCGCGCGCGTCGCAGAGGATCACGTGATCGGACAGCTGGCCAACCCAGCGGTCCACACCGGCGGAGAGCGTCTGGACCACGCGCAACGGCGCCCCCGGGTCGACAACCGGCGGCGGCCGCAGAAACGGCGGCACCCAGAACACCGCATCGTCTGGGCGCTCGCCGACATCCAGCTCGACCTCCGGCGGTAGCTCGCCGAGCAGGTCACGCCCCTCTTCGTGGGCTATCCGGATCCGCACGAAGGGCCACCCTATCCGGCTGGTCCCGGGGCTCACCGCGTCGGCGCCGCCGAGCCGGCCCAAGGCTCTTGCGTCGCCCTCGCCGAGCCGGTTCCGGGGCTCGCCGCCTCGCGTCGCCGGGCCGGCCCGGGACGCCGGGGTCGAGCTACGCTCGGGCCCGTGGCTGCCCGAACCCCTGTCGCGGTGACCCGTCTCGCGCCCGTCCTTGCCGCCGTGGGTCTGCTCGCGGGCTGCGCGTTCGGACCGCCGTCGGACACGAGCGGCGGTGGCCCGCCGCGACTGCCCCGGCCCTCGGTCAGTCCAAGCGAGGAGGACACACCGCCCAGCGTGGTGGCGAGCGAGCTGGCGAAGGATCTGGCGGTGCCGTGGGCGATCGCGTTCCTGCCCGACGGCACCGCCCTGGTCACCGAGCGGTCGACCCGGCGCATCCTGAAGGTCGGTCCCCGCACGGGTCCGGACGGGCTGGAGGTCACCCCGGTGCAGACCATCACCGAGGCGACCGCCGTCGGCGAGGGTGGCCTGCTGGGCATCGCGGTCTCGCCGACGTACGCGACCGACGCCGGCGTCTACATCTACTACACCTCCACATCGGACAACCGGATCGCGCGACTTACGCTCGGCGGCAAGCCACAGCCGATCCTCACCGGAATCCCCAAGTCGGGCGTCCACAATGGAGGCCAGCTGCACTTCGGCCCGGACGGGTACCTCTATGCCTCGACCGGTGACGCCGGCGCCCGGGACAACGCGCAGAAGCTGGGCAGTCTCAGCGGCAAGATCCTACGGATGACACCGGCCGGCAAGCCGGCGCCGGGCAACCCGTTCCCCGGTTCCCTGGTCTGGAGCTACGGCCACCGCAACGTCCAGGGCTTCGGCTGGGACGCGCAGCAACGGATGTTCGCCACCGAGTTCGGCCAGGACACCTGGGACGAGATCAACCTGATCCGGCCGGGGAAGAACTACGGCTGGCCGACGGTCGAGGGCATCGCGCACCGGTCGGAGTTCGTCGACCCGATCCAGCAGTGGCCGACGAGCCAGGCCTCCTGCTCGGGGGCGGCGGTCGCCGGTAACGTCGTGATCGCGGCCTGCTTGCGCGGCCAACGGTTGTGGCTGCTGCGGATCAACCGGGCCGGGGCGGTCACCGCCGACCCGACCGCGGCTCTCGTGGGCACCTACGGTCGGCTGCGGGCGGCCGTGATCGCCCCGGACGGTTCGGTCTGGGTGAGCACGTCCAACCGGGACGGTCGCGGCGACCCGCAGGACGGCGACGACAAGATCCTGCGGATCGTCACCAGCGGCTCCGGTGGGGTCAGCAAGGCGTAGCCCGCGCAAATGCGCGGCCAACCGCGTTAGCAAGGGCACCCTTTACAACGGAAAGCGTTAACGGGGTGCCCTTGCTAACAAGTCGACACAGTCGACGCAGCTGGCACAGTCGGCGGCGGCATCGGCGGCGGGCGAGCCGCGGGATCAGCCGAGGCGGGTCAGGATCAGCTCGCGGACGGTCCGGGCATCGGCCTGACCCTTGGTCGCCTTCATGATGGCGCCGATCAGGACGCCGGCCGCCTCGACCTTGCCATCGCGGATCTTCGCAGCCACCTCCGGATTGGCCGCGATCGCCTCATCGACGGCTGCGGCAAGAGCGCCGGCATCGGAGACCACACCGAGGCCCCGCGCCGAGGCGATCTGGGTCGGCGAACCTTCACCGGTGAGTACCCCTTCGAGCACCACCCGGGCCAGTTTGTCGTTGAGCTGCCCCGCCTCCACCAGGCCTTGCAGCTCGGCCACCTGAGCCGGCGTCACGCCGAGGTCCGCCAGTTCGACGCCGCGCTCATTGGCGTACCGGGCCAGCTCACCCAGCCACCACTTGCGGGCACCGTCCACCCCGGCACCGGCGGCGATCGTCGCCTCGATCAGCTCGACCGCACCGGCGTTGACCGCCGCCCGCATCTCCGCGTCGGCCAGGCCCCACGCCTGCTGCAGGCGCACCCGGTGCATCCGGGGCAGCTCCGGCAGGCCGGCGCGCAGCTCGTCGACCCAGGCCGGGTCCGGCTCGAGCGGGGTGAGATCCGGCTCGGGAAAGTACCGGTAGTCGGTCGCGGTCTCCTTGCTGCGTCCCGACGTCGTGTCACCCGATTCCTCGTGGAAGTGGCGCGTCTCCTGCGTGACCGTCCCGCCGGCGGCCAGGACCGCCGCCTGCCGGATGATCTCCGACCGGACCGCACGCTCGACGCTGCGCAGCGAGTTCACGTTCTTGGTCTCGGTACGGGTACCCCACGGCTCGCCGGGTCGGTTGAGGGAGGTGTTCACGTCGCAGCGCAGCGATCCCTGCTCCATCCGCACGTCCGACACGTGCAGCGAGCGGACCACCTCGCGCAGCTCGCTCACGTAGGCCCGCGCCACCTGGGGCGCGGCAGCGCCGGTGCCCGGTATCGGCCTGGTCACGATCTCGACCAGCGGGATGCCGGCCCGGTTGTAGTCCACAAGGGACTCGGTCGCCCCGTGGATGCGCCCGGTCGCCCCGCCGACGTGCAGCGTCTTGCCGGTGTCCTCCTCGAGGTGCACCCGCTCGATACCGACCCGTACGGTGGCGCCGTCCAGCTCCACGTCCAGCCAGCCGTCAAGACACAACGGTTCGTCGTACTGGCTGATCTGGTAGTTCTTCGGCATGTCCGGGTAGAAGTAGTTCTTCCGCGCGAACCGGCACCAGGTGGCGATCCGGCAGTTGAGCGCGAGTCCGATCCGGATGGTCGCCTCGATCGCCGCCCGGTTGGCCACCGGCAGGCTCCCCGGCAGGCCCAGGCAGACCGGGCAGATCTGGGTGTTGGGTTCGGCCCCGAAGTCGGTCGGGCAGCCGCAGAACATCTTCGTCCGAGTGCCGAGCTCGATGTGGGTCTCGAGGCCGATCACCGGTTCGAAACGGCTGACCGCCTCGTCATAGGTCAGCGCTGTCGCCATACTCATCGATGCTCCAGCTCGGAGAGCGGGGTTGTGGACAGGATCCGCCCAGCCTAGTCGGCGACGAGGCCGCGGCCGGCGCCAACCCGCTCCCCGCGGAGCGCGCCCGGCCCAGCCGGTGCCCGGCGGTCGGGGTCCCGCCAGGCCGTGCGCGGCGCGCCGAATGACATACGTGTGGTTCAGCGCCGGGAAGGGTAATCATGGACCGAGGAAGGGAGCTACCCCCGATGGGACTGATTTTCCGAAAGTCGATCAAGCTCGGCCCGGTGCGCCTGAACTTCACCAAGAAGGGCTTCTCCTCCTGGAGCATCAAGTTCTGGCGCTGGTCGTGGAACTCGAAGACACGGGCACAGCGGGTCGACCTCCCCGGCCCGGCCTCCTGGACCAGTAAGTAGCCGGCGGCTCCTGGGCCGCGGTAACCCGGGCGGCTACAACTCCGGCGGCGTGAGGGTGCCGACGGCCACCTCGAGGGCGGCCCCGACGCGGTACATCCAGTCGTCCGCCATGGTCGGGGCCATGACCTGGAACCCGACCGGCAGTCCTTCGGAGAGTCCACAGGGGACCGATATGGCCGGACCGCCGTACAGGTTCGACGGGATCGTGTACAGGTCAGCCAGGTACATCTGGTACGGGTCGGCGGTCCGCGACCCGAACGGGAACGCGACGAACGGCGTCGTCGGCGAGACCAGTACGTCGGCCTGCTCGAACGCCTGGGCGAAGTCGCGCGAGATGAGCGTACGGACCTTCTGCGCCTGCCCGTAGTAGGCGTCGTAGTAGCCCGACGACAGCGCGTAGGTGCCGAGCATGATCCGCCGCTTCACCTCGGGGCCGAAGCCGGCCTCGCGGGTCAGCGACATGACCTCCTCGAGGGATCGGTTGCCGTCGTCACCGACGCGCAGTCCGAACCGGACGCTGTCGAAGCGGGCCAGGTTCGACGAGCATTCGCTCGGCGCGATCAGGTAGTACGCCGGCAGGGCGTACTCGAAATGTGGACAGGAGACCTCGATAACCTCGGCACCCGCTTTCACCAGCGCGTCGATACCGTCACGGAATGCGGCCAGCACGCCGGGCTCAGCGCCGTCCCCGCCGAGCTCCCGGACCAGGCCGAGGCGCACCCCGGTCAGGTCACCGCTGGCTCCGCGACGGGCCGCCGCCACCACGTCCGGCACCGGCGCCGGGATCGACGTCGAGTCGCGCGGATCGTGCCCCGCGATCACCGCGTGCAGCGCGGCCGCGTCGGCCACGGTCCGCGCGCACGGTCCGGGTGTGTCCAAAGAGGAGGAGAAGGCGATGAGGCCGTAGCGGCTGGTGCCACCGTAGGTGGGCTTCGAGCCGATGGTGCCGGTGACCGCGCCGGGCTGGCGGATGGAGCCGCCGGTGTCGGTGCCGACGGCGAGCGGCGCCTCGAAGGCGGCGACCGCGGCCGAGGATCCGCCGCCGGAGCCACCCGGGATCCGGTCGAGATCCCAGGGATTGTGGCTGGGGCCGAAGGCTGAGTACTCAGTGGACGAGCCCATGGCGAACTCATCCATGTTCGTCTTGCCCAGCACGACCAGGCCGGCAGCGCGCATCCGGCGTACCACGGTCGCGTCGTACGGGGGTCGCCAGCCCTCCAGGATCCGCGAGCCCGCGGTGGTGGGCAGCCCGCGCGTGGTCATCACGTCCTTCACCGCGACCGGCACCCCGGCCAACGGGCCCAGCTCGTCGCCGCGGGTCCGCGCCTCGTCCACGGCCCGGGCCGCGGCCAGCGCACCCTCGGTGTCCAGGTGCAGGAAGGCGTGAACCCGATCATCGACCGCCCGGATGCGGTCGAGGTGGGCCTGAGCCACCTCCACCGCCGAGACCTCGCCGGCGGCGAGCGCCTGGCCGAGCTGCGTGGCCGGGTAACGGGTGAGCTCGACCATCACTGCTCCTCGTCGAGGATCCGGGGTACCCGGAAGCGGTTGTCCATGGTGTCGGGAGCCCCGGCGAGGGCGTCGGCCCGCGCCAGCCCGGCGACCACGTCATCGGCGCGCAGCACGTTGGTCAGCGGGACCGAGTGCGATGTCGGCGGGATGTCGGCCGCCGCGATCTCGCCGACCCGGGCCACCGCGTGCAGGATCACGTCGAGCTGGCCGGCGAAGCGGTCGAGCTCCTCGTCGGTCACGGCGAGGCGCGACAGCCGGGCGAGGTGCGCGACCTCTTCGCGCGATATCGCGGTCATGACGGTCTCCTCGTTCCCAGCACGGTCGGGTCGGCGCCATTCCCAGCGCGGTCGGGTCGGCGCCATAGTCTACGTCGGCCCGATCGTTGCCGTTTGTGGTGGTTGACACCGCCCCGAGCCGGGATCGGCTAGCCGGACGAGGGCGCCGGACGGTAGCGGGCCAGCCAACCGAGCAGGTCGTCGGCGGGCATCGGCCGGGCGTAGAACCAACCCTGGGCGACCTCGCACCCCGCCCCGAGCAGCATCCGCCGGGTGCGGTCGTCCTCGACTCCCTCGGCGACCACCCGCAACCCCAGCGCCCGGGCGAGGTCGATGATCGACCCGACCACGGCCGCATCATCCGGATCGCTCGCCATGCCCAGGACGAAGGACCGGTCGATCTTCACCTCGGCCAGCGGGAGGCGGCGCAGGTGCTGCAGCGACGAGTAGCCGGTGCCGAAGTCGTCCAGGGACAGTGCGATGCCGAGCTTGTCCAGCCGGTGCAGGGTGACCAGGACGCGCCGCGGGTCGGCCATCAGCGCGCCCTCGGTGATCTCCAGCTGCACCTGGTTGGGCTGCACGCCTCGGTCGCCGAGCAGCGCCTCGATCTGGTCGACCCACTCCGGCCGGTGCAGGTCGCGCACGCTCACGTTGATGGAGACCCGCAGGACCTGGCCCTGCGCGCGCCATTTGGCGAGTTGCCCGACCGCGTCCTCGACCACCCGCTCGGTGAGCAGGCGCATCACCGCTGTGTGCTCGGCCACCTTGATCAGGTGCTGCGGGCTGACCAGGCCCCGGCGCGGGTGGTCCCAGCGCAGCAGCGCCTCCACGCCGACCACCTCGCCGGTGCTCATCTGGATCTGCGGCTGGTAGAACAGCGCCACCTCGTCGGCCCGGCCGACCTCCAACGCCCGGCGCAGATCGGCGAGTAACTCCAGTCGCTCGACCGAGTTCTGGTCGCTGTCGGGGGTGTAGACGGCGTAGGCGGCGCCGCGCTCCTTCGCGTCGTACATGGCGACCTCGGCCCGGCGGAGCAGCGTGGTGTTGTCCGACCCGTGGTCGGGGTGCATGGCCACCCCGATCGCCGCGGTCACGTCGAGTGGCAGCCCGTCCAGGGTCACCGGCTCGGCCAGCGCGTGCGCGACCCGCTCGGCGAGGATGCCGGCCGCGGCCTGGTCGGCCAGCCGGGGCGCGAAGACGCCGAACTCGTCGCCACCCAGCCGGGCCACGAAGCCGTCGGTGCCGACGGTCTCCCGCAGGCGCTCGGCCACCGCGCCCAGCAGCCGGTCCCCCACGGTGTGCCCGAGCGCCTCGTTCACCCGGCGGAACTGGTCGATGTCCAGCAGCAGCAACGCCATCCGGCGCGGATCGTCGGGCAGCCGGGCGAACCGCTCGCTGTGCGCGCGGACCTGCGTGCGCAGCTCGCCGTAGAGCGCCCGCCGGTTGGGCAGCCCGGTCAGGTCGTCCCGCAGCGCCTTGCGCTTCTCGCTCTCCGTGTACCGGGCCAGCTCGTTGACCGCGTACAGGGGCACCAGCATGACCGGGACGAGCATCGCGCTGACGTTGCCCGCCGCGACCACCAACGGGCCGAGACCGAGCAGGCCGAGCGTGGAGAGGGCCTCCTGATGCAGGTCGTCGGTGAGCCCACGGCGCCAGCCGCCACCGCAGCGCAGCCATCCCGCGGTGGTGACGAGCACCTCGCTGACGCCGAACCAGACGACGGCGGCGAGCAGGATGGCCACGACCCGGGGTGAGCTGAGGGTCGGCGGCGATCCGGCCGGTGCGGCGGCGAGCGCCGGCACCCGCAGGACGGCGAGCATCAGTCCGGCGGCCGAGAAGGCCAGCGCGTACCGGGCCGCGTTGAACACCGCGCGCCACGGTGGATGGCGCAGCCGGATCGAGGAGACGACAACGGCCGCCGCCTGCACCGCGATGGCCGGTGCCGGGCCGAACCCGACCAGCAAGGCGAACGTGAACGCGATCGACGGGAACACGGTCGCGTCCAACCGCTGGCCCGGCGCGTTGAACGGACGCAGGTCGACCACGACCGCCAGCGCGGCGATCATCCAGAACGACGCCGGTACGGCGTGGCGAAGTTCGGGCAGCTGGTCCGCGGTGACCATGACGCAGCCCAGGCCGGCCAGGGCAACGACGGCGAGATAGCCGAAGAAGGCCGGCGCGCGCTGCGGTACGGCCAGCGACCGCGACGCTACGCTCGGCGTCTTCGGCGTCCTCGCCGGACGGCCACGACGCGGCGGCGCGCTGCGAACCGAGGCCGCCTCCATAACACCTCCAGCCGGCGCCGGCCGCTACCCGCCCCAGGCATGGCCGGCGCCGCGATACACGTAATTATTGACGGTATAGACCTTCAAGTCGGCATTTAGTCGTTCGCCGAGCCCATGCCAGCTACTTTCATCTGGATAAACGGACAATATGGACCCGGTTGAGGGACGTAAGGGGGCTTGGCCGGCAATCAGGCGCCCGCGGTACGGGCAAGCGCCGGGCGGCGCGGACAAAGCCGAGCCGGCCGGGGATCAGGTGCCGGCGGTACGGGCAAGCGCCCGGGCGGCCTCGGGGCCGTCGGCCAATAGGACCGCGAATCCGGCCTCGTCGAGCACCGGCACGCCGAGCGCGACCGCCTTGTCGTGCTTCGTGCCGGGACTCTCGCCGACCACCACGAACGACGTCTTCTTCGACACCGAGCCGCTCACCTTGCCGCCCAGGCCGGCGATCGCCGCGGTCGCGTCGTCTCGTGAGTACTCCGACAGGGTGCCGGTCACCACCACGGTCAGGCCGGCCAGCGGCCTCGGTCCGGTCGCCGCCTGCTCCTCGGCCAGCCGTACCCCGGCCGCGCGCCACTTCTCGACCACCTCGCGATGCCAGTCGACGGTGAACCAGTCGACCACCGACTCGGCGATCGTCGGACCCACGCCCTCGACCGCCGAGAGCTCCTCGACGCTCGCGGTCGCGATGGCCGCCAGCGAACCGAACTCGGCGGCGAGCGCCTGGGCCGCCGTGGGCCCGACATGGCGGATCGAGAGCGAGACCAGCACCCGCCACAGTGGACGTGTTTTCGCCTCGTCGAGGTTGGCCAGCAGCTTCGTCGCGTTGATGGAGAGACTGCGGTCGGCGTTGACGAAGAACGGGCTGGCCGCGAGCTTCTCGGCGTCGAGGCCGAACAGGTCGCCCTCGTCCTCGATGATCCCGGCGTCCAGCAGCGCAACCGCCGCCTTGTAGCCCAGCACCTCGATATCGAGCCCGCCCCGCCCGGAAAGATGGAAGATCCGCTCACGCAGCTGGGCCGGGCAGGAGCGGGCGTTCGGGCAGCGGATGTCGACATCGCCCTCCTTCGCCGGCGCCAGCCTCGACCCGCAGGCCGGGCATACGGTCGGCATCACGAAGGCCCGCTCGGAGCCGTCCCGCTTCTCCACCACCGGGCCGACGATCTCGGGGATCACGTCACCCGCCCGGCGCACGATGACCGTGTCGCCGATCAGGACCCCCCGGCGCACCACGTCATTGGCGTTGTGCAGGGTCGCGTTGGTCACCGTCACGCCGCCGACGGAAACCGGCTCGAGCACCGCGTACGGGGTGACCCGGCCGGTGCGGCCAACATTGACCGGGATGTCGAGCAGCCGGGTGGTGGCCGTCTCGGCCGGGTACTTGAACGCGATCGCCCACCGGGGCGCCCGGCTGGTGGAGCCGAGCCGGCGCTGCAGGGCCACGCTGTCGACCTTCACCACCACGCCGTCGATCTCGTGCTCGACGTCGTGGCGGTGCTCGGCGTAGTAACCGATGTACTCGCGGACCGCGGTCAGGTCGGTGACCACGCGCCAGCGGTCGGAGGTGGGCAGCCCCCAGCCGTGCATGCGCTCGTACGCCTCGGACTGTGCACTCGGCTCGAACCCCTTCCGGGCGCCGAACCCGTGCACGATCATCCGCAGCGGCCGGGAGGCGGTCACCCGTGGGTCCTTCTGGCGCAGGCTGCCGGCGGCGGCGTTGCGCGGGTTGGCGAACGGCGTCTTGTGCTGCTCCATCAGCGCGTCGTTCACGCCCAGGAAGGCCTCGACGGTGAAGAACACCTCGCCGCGGACCTCCAGCAGGGCCGGCACGTCGCGCCCGCGCAGCCGCTCCGGCACCGCCCGGATGGTGCGCACGTTGTGCGTGACGTCCTCACCGGTACGCCCATCGCCCCGGGTGGCCGCCCGGACCAGGCGACCATTCTCGTAGGTCAGGCTGATCGCCAAGCCGTCGACCTTGAGCTCGCACAGGTAGCTCGTCGCGGCCGCACCCACGTCGCGCTCGACCCGCTCGGCCCAGGCGGCCAGCTCGGCGTCGGTGAACGCGTTGTCCAGGCTCATCATCCGTTCGAGGTGGGCGACCGGGGCGAAGAGCGTCGAATAGGCGGCGCCGATCCGCTGTGACGGCGAGTCCGGGGTACGCAGGCTGGTGTATCGGGTCTCCAGGGCCTCCAGCTCGCGCATGAGCGCGTCGTACTCGCCGTCGCCGATCGTCGGGGCGTCGAGGACGTGGTAGCGGTACTGGTGTTCATCGATCTCTGTGGCGAGCGCGGCGTGGCGCTGGACGGCCTCGGGCGGCGGCTGCTCATCAGCGATCTGCTCGGTCACACCCGCACGGTAACCGGACCCCCGGACACCGCGCAGACGCCCGTATGGTTTCCGCATGAGCGAGCGCAGCGAGCGAATCATCAGGCACCGTGCGCTCGTGCCTCATGGCGCCGGCGAGCGCAGCGAGGCGACGCCATGAGGATGGGCGTCTTCTGGCTCGTGGTGTCGATCCTGGCCGTCGCTGGGATGGCGCTCCTGCTCCGCTTGGTCCGGATGCCGCCGGCCGCCGAGCCCGAGGTCGAGCTGGACCTGCGCGGCACCCCGCCCGATCCGTCCTGGCGGGACCGGCCCGCCCCCGGTGAGATCTGGCGGACCCCGGCCGGCCGTCGGTGCCTGGTGCTGCGCACGTTCGCCGATCACCTCGACGTCCTCGAGATCGAGATGGCCGGCGACGAGCTGGTCGAGACCGTGGCCGGCCCTCGCAGCGTCGACGACGCCGCACTGGCGACCAAGGAGGGCACGGCCGAGCCCGACATCTGGGCCCGCGTCCAGCGCAGCCACCGCACCGGCTACCCGACCTGACCACCGGCTCAGGCCGGGCCGCTGCGCCCCTGGTCGGAGACTGGCGGGCTCAGTCCGGCTCGGCGAGCCGGCGCGCGGCCGCGGCGCAGGCCGCCACGGCGGCGCGGGCGTAGCTGGGACTGGCCCCGGCGAGCCCGCAGGCCGGCGTCACTACGACCCGCTCCGCCAGCAGCTCGGGTGCGAACCCGAGGCGACGCCACAGCCCGGAGACGCTCAACGCGGCCGCGCCGTCGCTCGGGGCGGCCGCACCGGTCGCGGGGACCACACCGGCGAAGAGCACGAGCCCGGCCTCGACCAGGGCTCCGATCGCGTCCAGGCCGGCGCTGTCCAGGAGCGATACGTCGACGCTGACCCCGGCGGCGCCGCTGGCCCGCATCACCGGCAGCGGTGGCTGCCGGGCGCAGCAGTGCACGATCACCGGTACCCCGGCCGCCGCCACCACGCTCCGCAGTCCGTCGACGGCACTGGCCGGCGGCACCGATCGCAGCGTGCGCAGGCCGCTCTCGGTGGGCACCTGCCCGGCCAGCACCGCCGGCAGCGACGGCTCGTCGAGCTGCAGGACGACCGAGGCGCCCGGCACCCGGCGGACCACGTCGGCGACGTGCCCGGCCAGACCGTCGGCGAGCGAGGCAATGAGGTCGCGGGTGGCGCCGTGGTCGTGCAGCACCGCGCCGCCCTGCGGCCGGCCCAGTGCCGCCGCCAGCGTGTACGGACCGGCCGCCTGCACCTTGAGCGGACCGGTGTAGCCGGCGCCGCGCTCCGTCAGCGCCTCCAGGTCGCGGGCGAGCAGCTCCCGGGTACGCCGCAGGTCGCGGCCGGGACGGTAGGTGGTGCGCCAGGCGCCCGCGTAGAACTCCACCGGCAGCGACGTCAGCAGGCCCGCGCCCCGCCCGACCAGCTCCGCACCCGGGCCGCGGTCGGGCAGCTCAGGCAGGTGCGGCAGGGCGGGCAGCTCGCCGAAGACCATGGCCACGGCGTCGGCGACATCGATGCCCGGCAGCGACCCCACCCCGGTCGCCAGGCCCGTCGATCTAGGGCTTAGGCCCATGATTGGAGATCCATCCATGTGCATAAGCCCTAGATCGACGAGGAAATCGTGGCGGAGCCGAGCACGATGTCACCACCGGCGGCCGGGCGGTAGGCGACCAGCGCCTGCCCGGCCGCGACCCCGCGCACCGGGTGGCGCAGGCTGGCGGTGAGCCCGCCCTCCCGTACCGTCACCACCGCGGGCACCGGCTCACCGTGGGCCCGCAACTGAACCTCGCACGCCATCGGCGCGGTGGGCTCGCCGGTCCCGGTCCATACTGGACGCTCGGCCTCCACACAGGACACGTCGAGCGCCTCAACGGGGCCGACCGTCACCGTGTTGGTCACCGGCGTGATGGCGAGCACGTAGCGCGGCCGGCCGTCCGGCGCCGGCCGGCTCAGGTGCAGGCCCTTGCGCTGGCCCACGGTGAAGCCGAAGGCGCCGGGATGCCGGCCGAGCACCTCGCCGGTGGTCGCGTCGACGATCTCGCCGGGCGCCTCCCCGAGCTGGCGGGACAGGAAGCCACGGGTATCCCCGTCGGCGATGAAACAGATGTCGTGCGAGTCGGCCTTCTCCGCGACGGCCAGCCGGCGCCGGGCCGCCTCGGCCCGCACCTGCGCCTTGGTCGAGTCCCCGATGGGGAAGATCGAGTGGGCCAACTGGTCGCGGGTCAGCACGGCCAGCACGTACGACTGGTCCTTGGCCGCGTCGACCGAGCGGCGCAGCACTCCGTCCGGGCCCAGGCGGGCATGGTGGCCGGTCACCACCGCCTGGAACCCGAGCGCCAGCGCCCGGTCGAGGACCGCGGCGAACTTGATCGTCTCGTTGCAGCGCAGGCAGGGGTTGGGCGTGCGGCCGGCCGCGTACTCGGAAACGAAGTCGGCCACCACGGCGTGGTGGAACTCCTCAGCCAGGTCCCAGACGTAGAACGGGATCCCGATGACGTCGGCCGCCCGCCGGGCGTCGCGGGCATCCTCCAGAGTGCAGCAGCCACGGGCACCGGACCGGTAGGTCTGCGGGTTGCGGGCCAGGGCGAGGTGCACCCCGGTCACGTCGTGGCCGGCGTCGACCGCCCGGGCGGCGGCCACCGCCGAGTCGACGCCGCCCGACATCGCGGCCAGCACCCTCATGCCGCCCAGCGTATCCGCTCAGGCTCGGGCGTTTCGGGCTGCGCCCGCTTTGACCAGGCCCGCCCGGCGGGCCCGTTCCACCGCCGACGGCAGCGCCGCGAGCAACGCCTCGACATCGTCCATCGTGGACGTATGCCCGAGGGAGAAGCGCAGCGTCGAGCGGGCGCGCGCCTCATCGGCGCCCATCGCGATGAGCACGTGCGAGGGCTGGGCGATCCCGGCTGAGCAGGCCGACCCGGTCGAGCAGGCGACCGACTGCGCGTCGAGCAGCAGCAACAACGCGTCGCCTTCGCAGCCGGGGAAGGAGAAGTGGGCGTTGCCGGGCAGCCGCTGCCCCGGGTCCCCGTTGAGTACCGCCTCCGGCACCGCCTCCCGCACGCCGGTCACCAGGGCATCGCGGAGAGCCCCGACCCGGGCCGCGTAGCTGGCCTGTTCGCCGACCGCGGCGTCGAGCGCCACGGCGAACGATGTGATACCGGCCACATCGAGCGTGCCGGAGCGGATATCGCGCTCCTGGCCGCCGCCGTGCAGCAGGGGCGTGCACGCCACCTCACGCCCGAGCACGAGCGCGCCGACTCCGGCCGGGCCGCCCAGTTTGTGCCCGGTCACGGTGAGCGCGGACGCGCCGCTGGCGGCGAAGTCGACCGGCACCTGGCCGACGGCCTGCACCGCGTCGGTGTGCAACGGGATGCCGCGCTCGGCGGTCAGGGCCGCCATCCGGGTCACCGGCTGCACCGTGCCGACCTCATTGTTCGCCCACATCGCCGTCACCAGGGCGATCTCGTCGCCGTACGCGTCGAGCTCGGCCTGCAGTGCGGCCAGGTCGACCCGACCATGGCCATCCACCGGCAGCCAGCTGACCTGCGCTCCTTCGAAGTCGCCGAGCCACTGCACCGCGTCGAGCACCGCGTGGTGCTCGGCGGCGGAGGCCACCACCCGCGAGCGTTGCTCCTCGGCCGCCCGCCGCGACCAGTACATCCCCTTGACCGCGAGGTTGTCGCTCTCGGTGCCGCCGCCGGTGAAGACGACCTCCGACGGCCGCGCGCCGAGGCAGGCGGCGACCTGCTCCCGGGCCTCCTCCACCGCCCGGCGGGCGCGCCGGCCTGGAGCATGCAGGGAGGAGGCGTTGCCGACGACGCCAGCGGCTGCGGTGTACGCCTCGATCGCTTCCGGGCGCATCGGCGTCGTGGCGGCATGGTCGAGGTAGGTCATCGCCGGCAAGCGTAGTCCGCGAATCGGCGAACCGGCGTTCTCGATCGACTCACCGGGGCGCGGCCGCCGGCTCACAGCACAACGAGGTCGAGCCACGGATGTCCCGGATGAGCGAGCTGGATGGCCTCGCGCAGCCATCGGCGGGCGTCGGTGTCCAACGTGGGCAGGGTCTGGTCGAGGTCGGCCCGGTCCTTGTCCCGGGAATGCTTCGCCTTCGCGAACAGCACCGCCTCCGGGCAGAGGTACGGGATCCCGGCCGCCGTGCGGCGGATCGCCCCGGTCATCGCCATGGTGACCCGCTCGTCCCGGTGGCTCACCCAGGTCTCCCGGTCGCCCGGCTCGAGGAAGGTGTCCAGGCGCCAGGCGCGGGCCTGCGGTTCGCACACCCACACCTGGTGATGGTCCGGATCGGGGGGCGTCGACGGACCGAGCCGGCGCAGCCGGCCACCGCCGACCTGGTACAGCTCCAACCCGGCCAGGCAGGAGCGGTAGCCGTCGAAGTCGGTGCGGGGGATGGCGATCTCGAGATCCGAGTGCTCGCGCGTGATCCGGTCGAGGTGCAGGTCGATCGCCCATCCCCCGGCGACGGCCCAGGGCACCGGGCACCCGGCCAGCCGGTCGGCCGCCTGCGCCGGTTGCCAGGCCGCCCACGCCCGCAGCCCCGGCACGCTCGGGTCGACGATCTTCATGAGGACGTGGCAGACCTCGCTGTCGTCGTGGAGAACGCCGTCCGGCCCCGGCTCACTCCAGCGGAACACGACCGTCCCGTGCTCCCAGTCGTCGTAGCCGCGCGCGTCGTACAGCGTCCGGGCCGGGTTGGTCACGCCCACTCCGAGGCACACCATCGCGTGGCCGCGCCGGTACGCGTCGGCCTCCGCCGCCTCGAGCAGTGCGGACCCGATCCCCTGGCGGCGGTGGGACTCGGCGACCTCGAGGTGGCTGATATGGGGCACGTGCGGCATCGCCGCCGCGAGCTCGGGCTCCGGCGCCGGCTCGCAGATCAACGCGACGTCGCCGACCGGCCGGCCGTCCAGCATCGCCAGGAGCAGGTCGACCGGACCGGAACGCTGCCGATCGAGCATCCGGGCGAAGTACGCGGCCTGACCGAAGGCCGCGACCAGGCCCGGCAGGTCGTCATCCCGGGCCCGCCGGACCTCGGCCGCCATCACCGGGCCATCCTCGTCGATCTAGGGCGTACGCACATGGATAGTGATCGAACCATGTGCGCATGCCCTAGATCGACATGAGTGGGCACGGGGGTCAGGCACGGCGTTTGCGGATCTCCTCGGCGGCCTGGGGCACCACCTTGAATAGGTCGCCGACGACTCCGAAGTCGGCCAGCTCGAAGATCGGCGCCTCGCTGTCCTTGTTCACCACGACGACCGTCTTGGAGGTCTGCATGCCGGCCCGGTGCTGGATCGCGCCGGAGATACCCAGCGCCACATAGAGCTGCGGCGAGACCGTCTTACCGGTCTGGCCGACCTGGAACTTGTGCGGGTAGAAACCGGAGTCGGTGGCCGCCCGCGACGCCCCGACCGCACCGCCGAGCAGGTCGGCGAGCTCCTCCACCAGGGTGAAGTTCTCCGCCGAGCCGACGCCCCGACCACCGGAGACCACAATGGACGCCTCGGTGAGCTCCGGCCGCGCGCCCTTCGCCTCGGCGACCCGGTCGGTGACCCGGGCCAGCCGGTCGCCGTCGGCCAGCTCCAGCGCTACCGCCTGCACCGACGCCACCACCGGGGCCGGGGTCGGCGTGAGGGCCGACGGCCGTACGGTGACCAGTGGTATCCCCCTCGTCACAGCGGACTTCACGATGGTCGAGCCGGCGAAGACCACCTGGGTGGCGGTGCCATCCGCGTCGAGTCCGACCACGTCGATGAGCACGCCGTTGTCCATGCGCACGGCCAGCCGGCCTGCGATCTCCTTGCCCTCCTGAGTGGACGGGATGAGCACCGCCGCCGGTGAGACGCTGCGCACGAGCGCGGCCAGCGCAGACACCGCTGGCGTCACCAACAGGTCGGGCACCTCGTCGGCTTCGGCGGCGTAGACCTTGGCGGCCCCGTACTCACCGAGCTTCTCCACAAGGGACGCAGCGGTTCCGGGCGTGCCGACGACGACCGCTGACGGTTCGCCCAGGCCGCGGGCGAGGGTGAGCGCCTCGAGGGTCGGCTTGGCGACCTTGCCGTCGGCGGACTTGACCAGAACGAGCACCTCTGCCATGACCGCAACCCCTCAGACGAACTTCTCGGAGACCAGGTACTCGACCAGCTTCACGCCGCCGTCGCCCTCGTCGACGACCCGGGTGCCGCCCTCGCGGAGCGGGCGCTTCGCCTGCTCGACCACGCGTGTGCTGGCGCCGGCCAGACCGACCTGATCGGCACCGACGCCGAGGTCGGCCAGCGAGAGGGTCTGCACCGGCTTCTTCTTCGCCTCCATGATCCCTTTGAACGAGGGATACCGGGGCTCGTTGATGGTGTCCCAGACGGAGACGATCCCCGGCGTCGTGCCGGTGACAACCTCGTACCCCTCCTCGGTCTGGCGCTCGATGGTGAGCGTCGATCCGTCGATGGTGAGCTTGCGGGCACCGGTGAGCGCGGCGATGCCGAGCCGTTCGGCCAGCATGTGCGGGATGACCTGGCCGCCGGCGTCAGTGGCCTCGGCGCCGGCGAGGATCAGGTCGGCGTCGAGGGTGCGCAGAGCGGCCGCCAGCACCTGCGACGTGGCCAGCGCGCAGGAACCGTGCAGCGCGTCGTCGAGCACGTGGACCGCCTTGTCGGGCCCCATCGACAGAGACTTGCGGATGGCCTCGCTGGCCCGCTCCGGCCCCATGGTGAGGATGGTCACCTCGCCGCCGTGGGCCTCCCTGATCTTGAGAGCCTCCTCGATGGCGTACTCGTCCATTTCGTTGATCACGTTGTTCGCCGACGTCCGGTCGACGGTGGCGTCGTCCGCGCGAAGGGTGCGCTCGGCGCCGGAATCCGGCACCTGCTTGACGAGTACGACGATCTTCATCGCTCTCCCTGGTTGGGGCGCCCGGTCGACGCTGCCCGTTAGATTTCCCGCTCGGGCCGGTGCGGTCAACCGGACCCGCGGTGAAGTGGACCACGTCATGTTACCCGCGGGTAGCGCAAGCCCGGCCCCGGCTCGCCGGCCGTGGGTACGGTTGAATCGGCAGTGTGCTCAACGGGATCCGGCGGTGGTTCGACCCCAACCGGCTCGATGACGTCGGCGCCGCCCCCGACTACCGTTTCTCGCTCGCGAACGAGCGGACCTTCCTGGCCTGGATCCGCACCGCACTCGCCCTCATCGGGGGCGGGCTGGCGGTGGCCGCGTTCGTGCCGCCGCTGCGGTTTCGCCACGTGCGCGAGGGGATCGCCTACGCGCTCATCGTGCTCGGCGCGGTGATGGCGATCCGCGCGGTCGACCACTGGGCCCGCTGCGAACGAGCCATGCGGCTGCGCCAACCGCTGCCGCCGTCCCGGTTCCCGGCGATCCTGGCGATCCTCACCGCGGTGGGCGCCGCCGTGCTGCTGGTCTCCCTCGTGGCCGGCATCTCCCGGTGAACCCACCGGACCGGTCGCCGCCGGCGCAGACGCTGCCAGACTGGCCGCCGCCGGCGGTGGCCGCCGAGCGGACCCGGCTGGCCTGGCGGCGGCTCGCGCTCACCAGCACCGGCGTGGTGTTGGTTTACCCGGGACTGCTGGCCCGCGCCGGCGCGGGCGGCTGGCGGCTGGTCCTGCTGACCACGGTGCTGGCGGCCTGGCTGGGCCTGATCGCCGCCGCCCAGCGGCGCATCGGCGCGATCAAACGGGGTGCGGGTGCGCCCGGCCCGGTTCCGGTCGCCATCGCGGCGCTGGTCGCCTGGTACGCGGTGGCCGGGGTCGCCCTGGTGCTCACCGTTCGTGGACACTGATCCCGACGACACTGACCGATGACACTGATCGCATGACGACGGGAGTATCCATGCCCACCGAGGTACGCGCGGTCGTCGCCCGCGCCAAGGGCGAGCCGGTGCGAGTCGAGACCGTCGTGGTGCCCGACCCGGGTCCGGGTGAGGCCGTGGTGGCAGTGCAGGCGTGCGGGGTGTGCCACACCGACCTGCACTACCGCGAGGGGGGCATCGGCGACGAGTTCCCGTACCTGCTCGGCCACGAGGCGGCCGGGGTGGTGGACGCGGTCGGGCCCGGGGTCACCGCGGTGGCGCCCGGCGACTTCGTCATCCTCAACTGGCGCGCGGTCTGCGGGCAGTGCCGTTCGTGCCGGCGCGGTCGGCCGTGGTACTGCTTCGCCACCCACAACGCCACCCAGAAGATGACGCTGCCGGACGGTACGCCGTTGCAGGCCGCACTCGGCATCGGATCGTTCGCCGAGAAGACCCTGGTCGCCGCCGGCCAATGCACCATTGTGGACCGGGCCGCGCCAGCGAGTGTGGCCGGCCTGCTCGGCTGCGGCGTGATGGCCGGGCTGGGCGCCGCCATCAATACCGGCGGCGTCGGCCGGGGCGACTCGGTGGCCGTCTTCGGCTGTGGCGGCGTGGGCGACGCCGCCATCGCCGGGGCCGCCCTGGCCGGCGCCACGACGATCATCGGCGTCGATATCGACGACCGTAAGCTGACCTGGGCTCGTGACTTCGGCGCCACCGACACGGTGAACTCCCGCGAACAGGATCCGGTCGAGGCGATCCGGGCCCTGACCGGCGGCCACGGTGCCGACGTGACGATCGACGCGGTCGGGGACCCGGACGTCTACCGGGCGGCGTTCTACGCCCGCGACCATGCCGGCACCCTGGTGCTGGTCGGCGTGCCACGACCGGACATGACGCTGGAACTGCCGCTGCTGGAGGTGTTCGGCCGGGGTGGTGCGCTCAAGTCCAGCTGGTACGGCGACTGCCTGCCCACCCGGGACTTCCCCACGCTCATCGCGCTCTACCGGCAAGGTCGGCTGCCGCTGGATCGATTCGTCAGCGAAACCATTGAGCTGGATCTGGTCGAGTCGGCGTTCGGCCGGATGGAACACGGCGATGTGCTGCGCAGTGTGGTGGTTTTCGACTGAACCGGCGGCACTATTTCACTGGTCATAGCGTGCCCGGGCCAACAACAATTCGTTGATGCGGATTTCCTTCATCAGAGTTCCGCGCGGAGAGTGCATCGCCCGCATGTTTCGCCGTGACGGTGTGGTGGTTGAGCTGCCGTCGTACACCCGCAAATGGCGCCTTCCGCACGACATCGCCCATTTCGTCACCGAACGCGAGCTGCACCTGGCCACCGGCATCTTCGGCAGTCTCGCCGCCGGCGCGACCTTCTCCAACGTGCGCCTGGTCTCCGGCCAACCCCGCCCGGACGCGGCGGCGCGCAGCAAGCGCATTCTCGCCGCCAACCGCCTCAGCCTGACCGTCTCCGACGTGCTCTCCGGGGTACTGCACGAGACCATCGAAAGCGATCGACCCGAGCCGCCCTACCCGCGGGCGATCGAGGCGTGGAGCGTCCTCGAGCAGCGCCGGTTCCCGTGGACCGTGGACGACATCGACCGGGCCACCGCGACCCTGCGCTCGTTCGACGAGCGGTGGGCCGAGGTCGGTGAGGGCCAGGAACTGGAGGAGTTCTGGCCCGACGTACTCACCTCTCCGATACCGCCGCCGCGCTCCTGACCCCGGCGGCCCGGATCACGGGGCGGGATGCACGTACGGCGTGGTCGTGGTCACGGCGACGAAGCCGCGCCGCGCCAGGATCGGCCGGCTGTCGTCGGACGCGTCGACCTGCAGATAGCGCAGTCCCCGCGCGAGCGCGAGCGCCGCCCGATGGCGTACCAGGGCGGCGTAGATCCCCCGGCCGCGATACTCCGGGCGGGTGGAGCCACCCCAGAGGGTGCCGAACCCGGTGCCGTCGGCATACCGGATCCAGCCGGCACTGAGCACCGGCCCGTCCGTGGACTCCTCCGCCACCACCACGGTGATCGCGTCCGGGCCGGTGGCGATCTCCGCGGCGAGGCCGACGGCCAGGTATGACTTGTCCTCCCGCCAGACCGCTTCCTCCATGGCCGCGATCCGGTCGAGATCGCCACGCTGGGTGACCTCGCGCAGCCGGACGCCGGCCGGGGCGTCCGGCGCCACCGCCAGCGGGGCGGCCAGGCCGACCAGGACGGTCTCCTGCTCCTCCGGCTCGAACCCGGCCGCGCTCAGTCGCTGGCACAGGTCGGCCGGCTCGTCGTGCCCGTGCACCTTCCACTCGACGGCGATCCCGAGGCCGGCGAACAGGTCGCGCTGCCGGGCGATGAGCGCGTCGAGCGCGGCCCCGTCGAGCCCACCCAGGTCGCGGTAGCAGATGAAGCCGCGCTGCCCCGGCTCGACCATGCGCACCAGCGGACCGTCCCGATCGATGACGCAGCCGACCGGCAGCCGCTTGGGCATCCAGGTCCGCAGAGTCGCGTCATAGACCTCGCGCAGCGCCACTGGGTCCAGGGCATTGTCCACGTACCGAGGCTAGGCGGCTCGGCAACCGGGTTTCCGCGCGGCATGATGCAGGCATGGGTCGCCTGCTCGAGTTCCTGTTCTTCCTCGATGTCGCGCTGACGGTACTTGCTCTGATCAGCTGTCTCTCCGCCGAGGAGGGTCAGGTGCGCACGCTTCCGCGCATCGTCTGGGTCATCGCCATCCTGCTCTTCCCGGTGCTCGGCGCGCTCGCGTACTTCGCCAGCGGCCGGCCGCTGCGCGCCGACGCCGGTGGGGCCGCCGCCAGCCGGTGGCGCCCGGGCGCCGGGGTCGCCGAGAGCTCCCGCCCGCCCCGCCCGCTGGCGCCCGATGACGATCCCGAGTTCCTGCGGGCGATGGGGCGCCAGGCGCGGGTCGCGGACGAGGATCGCCTGCGCCGGTGGGAGGAGAACCTCCGCCAACGGGAAGACGAGCTGCGCAAAAAGGACACCCTTGGTGACGAACCATCCCCCGGCGATGGCTGACGTGCACCGGTTCTTCTAGGCTTCGCCCGCATGGGGAGATTGACCCGCCTCCTGGCTCTCGCCGGGGTCATTCTCGCATTCAGCACCCTCACCACGGCAACTCTGCTGCTCGAACCGCCCGTACCGGCGTCGGCGCACGACGAACGCCCACCGGTGATGCCCGACGGGCGGGGGAGCGTGCCGGTCTACCGGCCCACCGGTGCCGCGCAGCTGGTCTGCAAGACCGACAAGAACGACTTCGAGCGGCGCGTCGCCGTCTTCCCGGCGGCCCTGCGCACGACCGACGAGGCGCTGTGGACGCAGTGCCAGAAGTCAGGGTTCCGCAACCTCCAGGACGCGGTCAACGCGGTGACCCAGCCCGGCAGCACCATCAAGGTCCTGCCCGGGGTCTATCTGGAAGAGCCCAGTCTCGCCGCGCCGCCGGCGGATTGCGCCAACCTGGTCGCCCGGCCGGCGGCGCTGGGCTACCCGGTGCTCTCCTACCACCAGCAGGTCACCTGCCCCAACCTGCAGAACCTCGTCGCCATCCTGGGCAAGGACCGGTTGCAGATCGAGGGCATGGGCGCGGCCCCTACCGATGTGGTCCTCGACGCCCGGTTCCGCAAGCTCAACGCGCTGCGGGCGGACCGGTCCCCGGGCATCTACCTGCGTAACTTCACGGTCCAGCACACCAACCTCGAGGCGGTGTACATCGTCGAGTCCGATGGCTTCGCCATCGACCAGATGGTGGGCCGCTGGAACGACCAGTTCGGCTTCCTCGCCTTCGCCGACGATCACGGACTCGTCACCGACTGCGAGGCCTACGGCAACGGGTACGCCGGCATCTCCGCGCAGACTACCGCCGACCTCAACCGGACCGAAGGCGCCGATGTCACCCGGTACGCCGCCGAGATCCGCCGGTGTCGCAGCCACGACAACCTCATCGGCTTCGCCGGCACCGCGGCGAACTCGGTGCTGGTGCACGACAACACGTTCACCGCGAACAGTGTCGGGGTCGCCACCGACAGCGCCTTCGCCGACCAGCCGGGCCAGCCGCAGAACCACGCCACCTTCGAGCACAACGTGATGGCGGAGAACAACGCCGACTACTACGGCTACGTGCGCAACGGGACCTGCCGGCGCCCGTCCGCGCAGCGCGGGTACGACCAGGGCGTGGTCTGCCCGGCGGTCGGCGTCCCGGTCGGCACCGGCATCGCCAACGCCGGTGGCAACGACGACAGCTGGTTCGACAACCGGGTCTACGGCAACCGGTACGCCGGGGTGGTGACCTGGTGGGTGCCGGGGTATGTGCGCGGCGACGACCGGGTGGTGGCCCAGTTCGACACGGCCCACCGCGATCGCTGGTTCGACAACACCATGGGGCGCAAGGAGAACGGCGTGCCCGCGGCCAACGGCATGGATGTCTGGTGGGACGGCGAGGGCGCCGGGTCCTGCTGGCAGAGCCCGTCCGGGGACGGCTCCGAGCCGCCCACCGTGCCCCGGTGCGACGCCGACGATCAGCCGGCCGAGGCCTCGGCCCGGCGCTACGTCGCGGAACCGGCCAAGGCGCTCAAGATGTATGTCTGCTCGCACTACGACCTGGCCACCGCGTCGGTCCCGGCCGACTGCGACTGGTACGGCGCGACCGGCCTGCAGCGGGTCGAGGTCAAGTGGTCCCTCGGCGAGGCCGTCCTGCTCGGCCTGCTGATGATCATCCTGTGGTGGCGGACGCTGCGCGGCCGCGGCACCCTGGCCGCGCTGCTGGGCCTGCTGCTCGGCCTGGCCGGCCTCGTCGTCGGCGTCGAAGGGACGCTGCGGGAAACCTCGCCGCTGGCCTCGATCGGCCTCGCCCTGCTCGGCGCGGGCTGGCTGCTCATGGGCGCCGCGCTCCCGCAGCGGGGCCGCGCCGGGTTGGGCTGGCTCACCATCGTCATGGCCGTCTTCGCCCTCGCCGGTGCCGTCGACCGCAGCGTGCTCGTGATCCCCTACCTGCCGGTCCCGCCGTCGGTGGTCCGCATCCTGCTCGAGGTCATCTGGGTGCCGTGGTCGTTGGTCGCCGCGATCCGGGGTCGCCTGTTGGCCGGCGCCGGGGTCGATCCCCTCGAGCGCTACACCGAAAGGCTCTGGTACTGAACGAGGCTGGGTGCCTGCGGCGGCCGGTCAGGTTCGGCGCATGAACCGCAGGACCGCGAGCGGCGCGAAGACCGCCGCGATGCCCAGCGCCCAGAGCAACGAGCGGCCGACATCGCTGGCCACCGGCGTACCGGCGACCAGACCCCGCACCGCGTCGGCCAGGATCGTCACCGGGTTGACCTTGACCCAGGCCTGCAGCCAGCCCGGCATACTCGCCGTCACCGGCACGAACGCGTTGCTGGTGAAGGTGAGTGGGAAGACGACGACGAAGCCGAAGATCTGCACCTTCTCCGGGTTGTCCACCATCACCCCGATGAGCACCGCGGTCCACGACACCGCGACCGAGAACGCGAGCAGCAACAGGTAGGCGCCGACCAGGCCGAACACGCCGCCGTGCAGGCGGTAGCCCAGGACCATGCCGACGCCGAGGAGCAGCGTGATCGACCAGACCTGCTTCGTGGTGTCCGCGAGGATCCGCCCGGCCAGCGGTGACCAGCGCGCGATCGGCAGCGACTGGAGGCGGTCATAGACGCCCTTGGTCAGATCCGTGCTCAGCCCCACGCCGGTGGTCAGGGTGGCGAAGATCACCGTCTGCACCACGATCCCGGGCAACGCGAACTGCAGGTACGCCCGGGGCGAGCCGGCGATCGCACCGCCGAACACAAACGTGAACAGGAACACGAACATGATCGGTTGCAGGCTCAGGTCGAGCAGCTCGAGCGGGTTGTGCTTGACCGAGACCAGGCTGCGCCAGGCGAGGGTGGCGGTGTGGCGAAGGCCGGTGCCCGGGCTGACGTGGCGGGTCAATGGCCGGGGGGCCGGCATCGTCGTGATCATCGTAGTCATCGGATCATCCTCCGGTCGCGTCGCGCTGCTGGCCGGCCACTGCCGGCTGCTGTGCTCGTCACCGGCCGCTACCGGCCGATGTGCTCGTCACCGGTCAGGCGGTCGGTGAGGGAGTCGGGGGAATCGGCCGGACGGCCGGTGAGGGACAGGAACACCTCGTCGAGGCTGGATCCGCGCAGCGCGAGCTCGGCCACCGCGATCGCGTCCGCCTCCAGCCGGCGCACCACGGCCGGCATCATCGCCGGGTCGAGCACCGCCACGCTCGCGGTCGTCGACGCCACCTCGGCCCGCTGCCCGGAGACCTCCTCGACGATGCGTACCACCTGGGCCAGCGCCTCCGGCTCGACCGGGCGCACCGCCAGCGTCTGGGCCCCGGTTTTCGCCTTCAGCTCCTCCGGCGTGCCGGTCGCGATCACCCGGCCGTGGTCGACCACGGCGATCTCGTCGGCGAGCTGGTCGGCCTCCTCCAGGTACTGCGTGGTGAGCAGCACCGTCACCCCGGTGGAGAGCAGTCCCCGGACCATCTCCCACACCTCGGTACGGGCGCGCGGATCCAGCCCGGTGGTCGGCTCGTCGAGGAAGAGCACCTGCGGCCGCCCGACCAGGCTGGCCGCCAGATCCAACCGTCGGCGCATGCCCCCCGAGTAGGTCTTGGTGGCCCGGGCGCCCGCGTCCGCCAGGCTGAACGCGGTCAGCAGCTCGGTCGCGCGGGTCCGCGCGGCGGGCCGGCTCAGGCCCAGCAGACGGCCGATGAGCAGGAGATTCTCCACCCCGGTCAGGGTCTCGTCGACCGCCGCGTACTGGCCGGTGAGGCCGATCAGCTGGCGAGCCCGGTGCGCGTCGTGGACCACATCGTAGCCACCAACGCTGGCCCGGCCGGCATCCGGCTGGATCAGGGTGGCGAGGATGCGCACCGCGGTGGTCTTGCCGGCTCCGTTGGGCCCGAGCAGACCGAGCACGGTCCCGGTGCGTACCCGCAGATCCACCCCGGCCAGGGCGGTGGTCTCGCCAAAGCGCTTGACCAGCCCGTCGGCCTTGATCGCGTGCTCCATCGTCGCTCCCGTCGTCGGCTCCCGGAACCCAGCGTGCGATACCGGCGCTCGTGCGCCGCGAGCGGGGCGCGGTAAACGTGATCTCGCGCTC
Organism: uncultured Actinomycetota bacterium; assembly: GCA_963753485.1. GTDB lineage: Bacteria > Actinomycetota > Actinomycetes > Mycobacteriales > Micromonosporaceae > CAWDLX01. The sequence continues at coordinate 150,568 of CAVWCL010000009.1, forward strand.
AGGCCAGGTTGGCTGAGCGCGGGTACCTGTCGGCCGGGTCGGTGAGCACGTTCACCAGGTACGGCACGCCGGCATCGAAGGCACGCCGCAGCGCGGGACCCAGCGCGGCCGCCTTCTCCACCAGTTCGCCGCCGCCGCCCAGTGCGCGCACCACCTTGTCGTAGCGCAGTCCCGGCTGCAGGTCGGCGGCGACGTCGTAGCCGTAGATCGCCTGCATCGGGTGTTTCTCCAGGCCCCAGATCCCGTTGTTGCCCACCACGATCACGACCGGCAGCCGCTGGCGGACCAGGGACTCCACATCCATGAGCGAGAAGCCGGCCGCCCCGTCACCCATGAGGACGCAGATCTGACGGTCCGGATAGGTGACCCGGGCGCCCATCGCGTATCCCATGCCGGTGCCCAGGCAGCCGTAGGGCCCCGGGTCCAGCCAGGTGCCGGGCTGCGATGGCTCCAGGTACCGGCCGGCGTAGGAGACGAAGTCCCCGCCGTCGCCGATGGTCACCGCGTCCGGGTCGAGGACCTTGCGCAGCTCGCCGTAGACCCGGCTCGGCTTGATCGGGTCGGTCTCGGCCGCGAGCTCGAGGGCGTCCTTCGCCTTCGCCGCCTCCTCCACCTGGCGCAGCTGCTCGATCCAGGACTCGTGATCGGCGCGGACGCCGGGGAACTCCGCCATCGCGGTGAGGATGGTGCGCAGATCGCCGGCGGGCGAGACCGCAGGGCTCGCGTGAGTGGCCCGCTGCCCCGGCGCATCCACGATGTGCACCACCTGAGCCTCGCCGAAGTCGCCGAAGCCGAGGCGGAAGTCGAGCGGGGTGCCGACGACCGCGATCACATCGGCGCCACCGAGCGCGGCCCGGCGGGCCCGGGCGAAGGCCAGCGGATGGTCGGGAGCGAGCGCCCCACGCCCCATGCCGTTGCTGATGACCGGGACCCGCAGGGATTCGGCCGCCTCGCGCAACGCGGCCACCGCGTCGCCGGCATACACGTCCGAGCCGGCGATGATCACCGGCCGTTGGGCGCCGGCGACCAGCGCCGCCGCCTTCGCGATCTCCTCCGGATCCGGGACGACCAGCGGCACCCCACTGCGGGCCGGCAGGATCGCCGCACCGGAGCTGAACACGACGTCGAGCGGCAGGTCAAGGAAGACCGGACCCCGGTGCGGGGTCATCGCGGTCACCGCCGCGTCGTAGCAGGCGGCCCCGAGCTCCTCGACATCGGCGACGGTGACCGCACGCTTGGTGACCGAGCTGACCAGCGGCACGTGGTCGATCTCCTGCAGGCTGCCCGCTCCCCAGCGGAACTGCGGCGCCCGGCCACCCAGGACGATCACCGGGGCGCCGTTGAAGTACGCCGAGGTGATCCCGGAGATGCCGTTGGTGACCCCGGGCCCCGCCGTCAGGACCGCGAGCCCCGGGCGGCGCTGCAGCTTCGCCACCGCCTCGGCCGCGAAGACCGCCGACTGCTCGTGGCGCACGTCGAAGATCGGCACGCCGCGCTCGTGGGCGGCGTCGTAGAGCGGAAAAACGTGCCCGCCGGAGAGGGTGAAGAGCTCCCGTACGCCGAACGAACGCAGCGCACCCAGTGCGAGCACACCACCGTGTCCCTCGATCTTCTCCGTCATCGACCCCGCTCCTCGCGCCTGCGTCTCAGAATGCGTGGCTGAGATCGACCGTGGGCGGCCAGGCGAACGGGTTCTCGCCGGAGGCGAGCTTATAGGCGACGTACGCCGAGACCACCGGCACCGCGAGCAGCAGGATCAGCGCGCACACCGCAGTGACGAACCGGCGGCCACCCGAGCGGCGCTTGGCCGGCCGGCTCCGCGGGACCTGCTCGACGAGCTGCGGGGCCGGGCGGACCGAGGCCGCCCCCCGGACCACCGGCGCACGCGCGACCGGTGCCATCGGCGCGGTCGCCGCCGGTGACAGCGGCTGCGGCACCGTCGCCGCCGCCGGCTGTGGCTCGGTCGGGTCGTCGGGCATGGCGTCCACTCTAACGTCCCGCCCTATCCCTCACACCGCGCCTTCCCTCGTCGATCTAGGGCTTATGCACATGCTTCGATCTTCATCCGCGTACCTGAGCCCTAGATCGACGGGCTCAGCGGCCGGTGAAGGTGGGCTTGCGCTTCTCGACGAAGGCGGCCATCCCCTCGCGACGGTCGTCGGTGGCGAACAGCGCGGCGAAGAGCTGGCTCTCCCAGGCCAACCCGGAAGCGAGGTCCATCGCCAACCCGCCGTCCACGGCGAGCTTCGCCGCCCGCAGCGCCACCGCCGGACCGCTGGTGTACCGGCGGACGAGGTCGACCGCGGCCTGGTAGACCTCACCGGCCGGCGCCACCCGGTCGACCAGGCCCATGCCCAGCGCCTCCTCGGCGCCCACGAACCGGCCCGACATGACGAGGTCCTTCGCCTTCGCCGGGCCGACCAGCCGGGCCAGCCGTTGGGTGCCGCCGGCACCGGGGATGACGCCCAGCGTGATCTCCGGCTGGCCGAACTTCGCGTCGGTGGCGGCGACCCGCCAGTCGCAGGCGAGCGCGAGCTCGCAGCCGCCGCCGAGGGCATAGCCGGCGACCGCCGCGACGACCGGCTTCGGAATGCGGGCGACCGAGTCGAACGCGCTGGAGAGCGCGACCGCGCGCAGAGCCATGTCCACGTAGGACATGTCGGCCATCTCCTTGATGTCGGCGCCGGCGGCGAAGACCTGCTCGCCCCCGTAGACGACAACCGCGCGGACGGCCGGGTCGTTGGCCGCCCGGGTCGCCGCGGCCCGCAGCTCCTCCTGCACCGCGACGTTGAGCGCGTTCATGGGTGGGCGGTCGAGCCGGATGGTGCCGATGCCGTCCGCGATCTCCAGCCGTACCAGCTCCGCCATTGCCGCCTGCCTTTCGAACGTGTCAAGGTCTCCCGCAGCCTACGCACACTTGTCGCCAGGGCTCACAATGACGGTAGTGATTGGGGTGCCCATGACGATGCTCTTTCAAGCCGACGACCTCGTGGTGACCGACGACTGGGTCCGCACCACCGTCTCCACCTTTCCGATCGAGGACGTCCGCCGGGTCTGGGTGACCCGGCGCCAGGTCGGGCGGGGCAGCCGGGCGGTCACCGCGGTCGCCGGAGCCGGCATCCTGCTGGTCGCGGTGGGCGCCGTCGGCGCGACCGGCTGGCTCACCCGCAACTGGGCCTGGCTGCTGACCGCACCCGCGGTGTTCCTGGTGGCCGCCGGCATCGGCCTGCTCGACCCGATCGCGATCTACCTGGAGAAGCGCCACCACGAGCTGTGGATCGCCACGGACGCCGTGGCCACCCGGATCTACAAGGCGAACGCCGTCGAGGCGCACAAGGCTCAGCGGGCCATCGAACGGGCCTTCGAGCGCCACCGCGACAGCCAGACCCGCTGACCCGGGTCGCGGGCGGCTCAGACCGCCCGGGCGGTGAACCGACCATCGGCGTAGCGGACCCGCAGCCCGATGCCGAACGTGGTGGAGAGGTTCACGCTGGTGACCGTGCGGGCCAGCAGGCCCTGGGCGACGACGCCGCCATCGCGCAGCAGCAGCGCGTGGCTGAAGCCCGGCGGGATCTCCTCGACGTGGTGGGTGACCAGTACCAGCGCGGGTGCCTCCGGATCCTCGGCGAGCAGGGTGAGCCGGCGGATCAGGTCCTCCCGGGCGCCGAGGTCGAGACCGGCCGCCGGCTCGTCGAGGAGCAGCAGCTCGGGGTCGGTCATCATGGCCCGGGCGATCTGGACCCGCTTGCGTTCGCCCTCGGAGAGGGTCCCGTAGCGGCGGTCCGCCAGACCGCCGACCCCGAACTGGTTGAGCAGGATGCCCGCGCGCGCCGTGTCCACCGGGTCGTACCGTTCGCGGAACCGACCGACCACGCCCCAGGCCGCGGTAAGCACCACATCCAGCACGCTCTCCTGCGCCGGGATCCGATCGTGCACCGCAACCGTGCAGAGGCCGATGCGGGTGCGCAGCTCGGCGGAATCGACCGCACCGAGCCGCTCACCCAGAATCTCGACCGTGCCGGCGCTGGGGAACAGCTGCGCCGCGGCGAGGGTGAGCAGGGTTGTCTTGCCGGCACCGTTGGGACCGAGGATCACCCAACGCTCGTCGAGCTCGACCCGCCAGGAGACGCTATGCAGGAGGTCGGCGCCGGCGCGACTGACGGTGGCCGCGTCGATCGCGATCACGGTGTCCGGCTCAGCCACCCAGTCCTCACAGTCCGCGCAGGAAGGCCGCCGCGATCGGCACCGCCGTGGCCGCGCTGGAGCCGCCGTTCTCGACGAAGACCGCGAACGCGATGTCGCCCTGCCAACCAATCGTCCAGGAGTGTGTATGGGCCGGGTTGTTGTCGAACTCGGCGGTGCCGGTCTTCGCCTGGACCGGTGCGCCGGGCACACTCGCCAGCGGCGTCGCGGTGCCGGCGGTGACGACCTCGCGCATCATGGTGGCGAGCGCGGCCACCGACTCCGGCTTCAATGCGGTGCCGGCCGGGGTCGAGGGCAGCATCGATGGGGCCGGCGTCGCCGTCGGGGCGCCGGCCGGCGGCGCGGTGAACAGCATGGGCTGCTGCCAACTGCCCCGGGCCACCGCCGCGACCGCGGCCGCCATCGCCACCGGGCTCACCTGGGTCTGGCCCTGGCCGAATCCGGCCGCCGCCGCCTCCACCGGCGAGACGTTCGCCGGCACCGAGCCGGTGTTGACCGCGGTGCCCAGCTTCCACGCGGTACCGATGCCGACCGACGCGGCCGCGGTGCGCAGCCCGTCCGCGGCCAGCTGGTTACCCAGGTACGCGAACGCGGTGTTGCACGACTTGGCGAAGTCCACGTGCAGCGGCACCGCGCCGAGCTCGAAGAGGTGGTCGTTGCTGAAGCTGCGGCCCTGCACGGTGTACTGCTTCGGGCAGTTCACCACGGTGTTGATGTCGGCCTTTCCCTCGTCGAGGGCGGCGAGCGCGGTCACCATCTTGAAGGTCGAACCGGGTGGCACCGCCGCGGTGAAGGCCAGGTTCAGTTGGCCGCCCTGCGGCCCGTTGGCGGCGGCCAGGATGGCGCCGTCGCTGATCCGCACGGCGACGATCGCCGACCGGTTCGGCTGGGTGCTGAGCGCGTTGTCGGCCGCGGTCTGCACCCGCTGATCCAGAGTGGTGCGCAGCGGCTGACCCGGCTTCGGGTCGGCCTTGAAGAGGACCACGTCGGCGTCGGGGTGCTCCTGGCTGCCGCGCCCGGTGATGACCACCCGCACGCCCAGGGTGCCCCGCAGGGCGGTCTCGTACTCCTCCTCCAGGCCCGACTGGCCGACCTGGTCGCCGACCGCGTAGCGCCCCGGGTGGGCATCCATCTGATCCTTGGTGACGTCGCCGACGGTGCCCAGCAGGGCGCGAGCGAAGTCGTGCGTCGGAGCGAGCTGCAGCGTCTCCTGCCGGAACACGGTGCCCGGCAGGTCGTGGATCTGCGCGCCGATCGAGTCGTACACCTCCTTCCGCAGGGTCACCACCTGGACGAAGGCGTCCGGCTTGGCCGAGGCGAGCTGGGCCGGCAGGTCGGCCAGGCTGATGCTCACCTTGGCCGAGGCGAACGCCTTGGCCAGCGCCGAGAGCAGGCTGGACTGGTTGGTCATCAGCTTGGGCTCGATGCCGACCACGACCACCGGCCGGGCCTGGATGATGGGCTGGCCGGCACCGTCGAGGATCGACGCCCGCGGCGGCGCCGAGGTGCGCACGGCGAGCTTGTCCCGCGCCTGGAGCTGGGGGTGCAACGTCGCCGGCGACCACACCACCCGCCAGGTGTCCTGGCCGCCCTGCAGCCGCACCGTCGTCTGGTACGTCCACACCGCGCCGGCGACCGGCCAGGAGACGTTGACGGTGGCGGTGGCGTCGTTGCCGTGCACCGCCGGGTCGCCGGCCGGGGCCACGTTGATCTTGGATAGGTCCAACCCGCCGGCGAGTTCCTTCATCTGGGTCTGCACGACGGACGCCTCGACCGGAGTGCCGGAGCTGTCGACGAAGCCGACGGCGTCCACCTTGTCTTGCGGCCAGCCGGCCAGGAACGAGCGGAGCACCGATGAGGGCCCCTGATCGCTCGAGCACGCGGTCAGGCCGGTGGCCAGACCCAGTGCGACGGCGGTGAACAGGACGGGAGTGCGGCGCATCGGGCTCCTCCGTGGGGATTCGGCTGAGACCGCCATTGTGCGCGCGCCGTGCACATCGATGCAGCGACTGGCCCAGTGGTCGGACATTAACGGAACAATTGCTCCCCCTCCCTCGGCTGTGTGAGCACCGCGCCGAAAAGGCCCTACGCTGTGCGGGAAGCCAGCCCACAGCGTCGTGGGTGACAGAAGGAGTGGCAGCCGATGAGCCGGCGTCCGGCCAATGTCGCGATGGATCCCGACGGTCCGGACTCGCCCGGGCGCGGGGACGGCGGGCCGGCGCCGCGAAGCCGCACCGACCCGGCGGCCGACGCCACGGCGGGTGAGTCGGCGGCGAGTGTGGAGCACTTGGTGGCAGACGCGATGCGGATGGCCGAGCAGGCCGGGAGTGGACCGACCGAGCCCGCCGAGCTGGCCGAGTTGGTCAGCCGGTACTGGCGGCTGGTGCCCGACGCCGAGCTCGTCGGTCGCAGCCCCGCGCAGCTGCTCGCCGCCACCAAGGCCCATCTGGAGCTGGCCCGCCAGCGGCTGGTGGGCGAACTGAAGCTGGACGTGATCCGCGACCCCGAGCACACCGTGCTGCTCGTGGTCACCGATGACATGCCCTTCCTGGTCGACTCGACCACGGCCGCCATCAGTGCCGCCGGACTGGAGGTGAGCCTGCTCGCCCACCCGCAGGTGGTGGTGCGCCGGGCCGCGCTGGGTGCGCTGTCGCGGGTCCGGCCCGAGGTCGACCCCGACCTGGCCGGGCCGGACGACATGGTGGAGAGCTGGATCCGGGTCGAGATGTCGCCGTTGAACGACCCGGCCGCGGTGGCGTCGCTACGCAAAGACGTGCAACGGGTACTGACCGACGTACGGGAGGCGGTCGAGGACTGGCAGCGTATGCGGGAGCAGGCCCTGAGCCTTGCCGACATGCTCACCACCAGTGATCTTCCGGTTCCGGAGAAGGACATCACCGACTCGGTCGAGCTGCTGCAGTGGCTCGCCGAGGGGCATTTCACGTTCCTGGGCTACCGGGAGTACCGCATCACCGAGCGCGACGGGGAGAAGGTCCTCGAGGCGGTCCTCGGCACCGGCCTGGGCATCCTGCGCCAGGACCCGGCCCGGGCCCGGGTGCTGTCGACGATGAGTCCCGAGGCCTACGAACGGGTGCAGGAGAAGCGCCTGCTCATCATCACCAAAGCCAACTCCCGTTCCACCGTGCACCGGGCCGCGTACCTGGACTACATTGGACTGAAGATCTTCGATGACCAGGGCACCGTGGTCGGTGAGCGCCGCTTCCTCGGCTTGTTCAGCTCGACCGCGTACCAGAATTCGGTGCGCGACCTGCCGGTGATCAAACGGAAGGTCGCCGAGGTGGTGGCCCGCTCGGGGCTGAGCCCACGTGGCCACTCGGGCAAGGACCTGATGTCCATATTGGAGGATTACCCGCGCGAGGAGCTCTTCCAGGCCGCCACCGACGACCTGTTCCGCACGGTGATGGGTGTGCTGCGCCTGGCCGGGCGCCGGCAGGTGAAGCTGTTCGCCCGCAAGGACCAGTACGGGCGGTTCGTTTCCTGCCTGGTCTACCTGCCGCGGGACCGGTTCACCACAGCCAACCGCCTGCGGATCCAGGAGCTCCTGCTGCGCGAGCTCAACGGTGTCGGGCTCGACTACACGACCCGGGTCAACGACTCCCTGCTGGCCCGTCTCCACTACATCGTGCGGGTCGCCCCGGGAGTCGAGATCGGTGAGATCGACGCCGACCGGCTCTCGGCTGAGCTGGCCGAGGCGACCCGGCTGTGGAACGACGACTTCCTGCTCATGCTGGAGAGCAAGCTGGGCGAGGAGAAGGCCCGCGAGCTGTTCCACCGCTACAGCGGCGCGCTACCGGAGACCTACAAGGACAGCCACACCGCGTACGAGGCGGTGCAGGACATCGCGATGCTCGAGCTGCTCGAGGAGCCCGAGGCGCTGGTGCTGCACCTGTACCGACACCGCAAGAACGACGACGACGTGCGCTTCAAGGTGTTCCGTCCCGAGCGGATGACGCTCTCGGATGTCCTGCCGGTGCTGCACTCGCTCGGCGTGCGGGTCGAGGACGAGCGCCCGTACGAGGTGCGCCGGGCCAGCGGCACCGTCCACCTCTACGACTTCGGGCTTTCGCTGCCGGCTGGCTGCGTCGACCTGGTCGACGTCCGGGCCAAGGTGGAGAACGCGTTCGCGGCCGTCTGGCGGGGCGAGTGCGAAGTGGACGGTCTCAACGAGCTGGTGCTGCGGGCCGGGCTGACCTGGCGCCAGGTGGTCGTGCTGCGCGCCTACGCCAAGTACCTGCGCCAGGCCGGCACCATCTTCTCGCAGGAGTACATGGAGTCCACCCTCACCGCGTACCCGCAGATTGCCCACCGCCTGGTGGCGCTCTTCGAGACCCGCTTCGACCCGACCCTCGACCTGGACACGGCGGCCCGGGCCGGGCGGACCACCGCCGCCGTCGCGGAGATCCGCTCGCGCCTGGACGAGGTCGCCTCGCTCGACCAGGACCGGATCCTGCGCTCGTTCCTGGCCCTGATCATGGCAACCCTGCGGACCTCGTTCTTCCAGCGGCCGACCGACGCCCGGCCGAGGCCGTACCTCGCGCTGAAGCTGGACTCGCCGAGCATCCCGGACCTGCCCGCCCCGCGGCCCCGCTTCGAGATCTTCGTGTACGCGCCCCGGTTCGAGGGGGTACACCTGCGCTTTGGCCCGGTCGCCCGCGGCGGCATCCGTTGGTCGGACCGGCGGGAGGACTTCCGCACCGAGATTCTCGGCCTGGTCAAGGCGCAGATGGTGAAGAACTCCGTGATCGTGCCGGTCGGTGCGAAGGGTGGCTTCGTGCTCAAGCCGCCGTCGGGTCCCAGTCCGCTCGCCGCCGCCGCGGTGGCCGACCGGGAGGAGGGCGTGCGCTGCTACAAGCTGTTCATCTCCGCGATGCTGGACATCACCGACAACCTCGCCGGTACGAAGGTGGTGGCGCCGGACGAGGTGGTGCGCTACGACGGCGACGACCCGTACCTGGTGGTCGCGGCGGACAAGGGCACGGCCACCTTCTCCGACATCGCCAACGACATCTCCGCAAGCTACGGGTTCTGGCTCGCCGACGCGTTCGCCTCCGGTGGCTCGGCCGGTTACGACCACAAGAAGATGGGCATCACCGCGCGCGGCGCCTGGGAGTCGGTCAAGCGACACGGGCGCGAGATCGGCCTGGACATCCAGACCGAGGATTTCACCGCGGTCGGCATCGGCGACATGTCCGGCGACGTCTTCGGCAACGCCATGCTGCAATCCGAGCACCTGCGGCTGGTCGCCGCCTTCGACCATCGGCACATCTTCGTCGACCCCGTTCCCGATCCGGCCCGCTCCTACCAGGAGCGACGCCGGCTGTTCGAGCTGCCCGGCTCCTCGTGGCAGGAGTACGACGTCGGGTTGCTCTCCCCCGGCGGCGGCGTGTGGCCGCGCGCGGCGAAGTCCATCCCGGTCAGTGAGCAGATGCGCGCGGCGCTGGGCATCGAGGAGCCCACGGTGAGCGCGTTCTCGCCGGTCGAGCTCATGCGCGCGATCCTGCGTGCCCCGGTCGACCTGCTCTTCAACGGCGGCATCGGGACCTACGTGAAAGCGGTCAGCGAGTCCCATGTGGACGTCGGTGACAAGGCCAACGACGGCCTGCGCATCAACGGCACACAGCTGCGGGCGAAGATGGTCGGCGAGGGCGGCAACCTCGGCCTGACCCAACGTGGCCGGGTCGAGTACGCCTCGGCCGGCGGCACCATCGTCGACGGCGTTCGGCACGCCCACATCTGCACCGACTTCATCGACAACTCGGCCGGCGTGGACACCTCCGACCACGAGGTGAACATCAAGATTCTGTTGGGCGCGGCCGAGGCCGATGGGGAGCTCAGCCGGGCCGAGCGCGACGAGCTGCTGGCCACCATGACCGACGAGGTAGCCCAGCTCGTGCTGCGCGACACCTACGACCAGGTGACCGCCCTGGGCCACTCGCGGGCCCAGGCCCGGGCCCTGCTCTCGGTGCACCGCCGGATGATCACGGAGATGGAGCGGGCCGGCCAGCTCGACCGCGCGCTCGAGGCGCTGCCGATCGACGACGAGCTCGAGGTGCGCTCGGCTGCCGGGGTCGGGCTCACCTCACCGGAGCTCGCCGTCCTGCTCGCCTACACCAAGATCACAATGGAGCGTGAGGTCGCCGGCTCGGAGCTGCCCGACGAGCGCTGGACCGCCACGGTGCTGGTCGACTACTTCCCCACCCCAGCTGCGGCAGCGCTTCGGCGACCGGATGGGCCGCCACCGGCTGCGCCGCGAGATCGTCACCACCGCAGTGGTCAACGAAGCGGTCAACCGCGGCGGGATCAGCTTCCTGTTCCGGGCGATGGAGGAGACCGGAGCCAGCGCCGCCGACGTCATCCGCGCCTACGTCGTCGTCCGGGACGTCTTCGGCCTGCCCGAACTCTGGCGGCGCATCGAGAACCTGGACAACCAGGTACCCACCAGCGCTCAGACCATGCTGCACCTGGAACTTCGACGCCTGGTCGACCGGGCGGTGCGCAAGCTGATCACCGTACGGCGCTCGGCGATCGACGTGCGCACCGAGACCGAACGGCTGCGATCGGGCGTACAGTTCCTGCTGCCGAAGCTGGAGGAGCTGTTCCAGGGCGACGAGCGCCAGGCGCTGCTCGAGCACGCCGCCCAGATCAGCGCCCTGGGGATCCCGGCCGACATCGCGACCCGGTCGACCCACCTCACCTACAGCTTCGGCCTGCTCGACATCGTCGAGGTGGCCTCCGAGACCGGCGACGACCTGGACACCGTGGCCGGCGTCTACTACCTCATGTCGGACCGGTTCCGCGTCGACCAGCTGCTCTCACAGATCTCCGACCTGCCCCGGGAGGACCGCTGGCAGAGCCTGGCCCGGATGGCGCTGCGCTACGACCTCTACGCCGCCCTCGCCGCGCTGACCCGCGACGTGCTCACCGAATCCGATCGCGGCCACGCTCCACTTGAGCGGGTGCAGCAGTGGGAGCGGGCCAACCAGACCGCCATCGACCGGGCCCGCAACGCCATCGGCGAGTTCGACGACTCGCGGGCCGACCTCGCGGCGGTCTCGGTCCTGCTGCGCCAGATCCGCACACTCGTGCAGAGCCCGACCTGACCGGCAATGCTGCAGCGCTACGACGAACGCAACGCCGACCTCGTCTACTGGGTCAACGGTGTGCTGCGCCATCGGGACGAGCCGGGGCTCTCGCCGTTCGACTCGGTGGTGCAGGGTGGCGACGCGGTCTGGGAGGGTCTGCGCCTCTACGATGGCCGGGTCTTCGGCTTGGCCGAGCACCTGGCCCGGTTGCGTCGCTCGGCCACCGCGTTGGGCTTCGCCCAGGTCCCCTCCGACGCGGACATCACCGAGGCGCTCGCCGCCACGCTGCGGGCCAACGGTATGCGCGACGGGGTCCACATCAGACTCACGCTCACCCGGGGCGTGAAGATCACCAGTGGCATGGACCCCCGGCTCAACCAGAGCGGCTGCACGCTGATCGTGCTGGCCGAGCACAAAGTGCCGGTGTACGACACCGCCGGGTTGCGCCTGGTGACCGCGAGCATCCGTCGGCCGGCGCCGGACGTGCTGGACCCGCGTATCCACCACAACAACCTGCTCAACTCGATCCTGGCCAAGCTGGAGGCGAACGCGGCCGGCGCGGACGACGCGGTCATGCTCGACCCGGCCGGCTTCGTGGCCGAGACCAACGCGACCCACCTCTTCGCCGCCGTCGACGGGGCGCTGGTGACGCCGCGGGCGGTGGCCTGCCCGGAGGGCATCACCCGGCGGACGGTGCTCGATCTGGCCGCCGCGGCCGGCATCGCGGCCCAGGTGCGCGACCTCACGCTGGCCGAGCTGTACGTCGCCGACGAGGCGTTCTGCACCGGCACCATGGGCGAGATCGCCGGGATCGTCGCGATCGACGGCCGCCCGATCGGCGCCGGATCGATCGGCCCCGGATCGATGGTGGCCGGATCAATCGGCCCGTTGACCAAGCGGATGGCCGAGCTCTACCAGATCCACGTCCGCCGGCACGGCACTCCGATCGACCCGTAGCCCACCGGCGGGCGGGCCGGGATCACCGCAGGGCGTGGGCGACCAGCTCGTCGTAGTACGGCTGGGCCGCCGCCACCAGCGGGCGCAGGCGCTCGGGCACCTCTGCCGGGCGCGGGTCGTACCCGGCGAACCCGGTCGACGCCTCCACCGTGGCGTACCAGTGCGGCGCCCACACCCCGTCGGTGTCACGGCGACCCGGCGGCCAGCGCAGCATCACCGGGTCGAACTCGATCGCCAGCGCGGCGCAGAGCCGACCGAGTACGCCGGCCGGGTCGCGCAGCACGTCGTCCGCGTCGACCACCGGCCCGCCGTACCGGCGGAAGATCTCCACCTGCTGGGCACAGCCCAGATCGGCGAGGGTCGGTTCCCCGCGCACCTTGGCGTAGGAGGCGACCACGTGCGCCGGGTCCCGGATCAGGTAGGCGTTGCTCACCGCGGCCAGCCAGTCCCGCCCGACCACGGGCAGCAGGTGGTGGGCCATGTGCTTCTGGTAGTGCACCCGCAGGCCGGCCGGCAGCGGGCCGGTAAGCTCGTGCGCCACCTCGGCCCACCGGGTCGGCTGGCTCGCGATCACCTCGGCTCGGGCCGGGTGGTCCAGCCCGGTGACCCTGAGGTAGTGGGCGTAGAGCGGTTCGTCCACCACGAGCGTGTCCGGCCGGGCGCCGAAGCTGCGCATCAGCGCGGTGGAGATGCTGCGCGGCCCTGACCACATCGCCACCCGGGCCACCACCCGGCGATCCTATGCCGGCGCCCCCTCTCGCGTCGATCTAGGGCATATGCGCATGGTTCGATCTCCAAACGTGTCCCTAAGCCCTAGATCGACGCGAAGGGAGACGTGCGGCGTCACGGCGAGGAGAGAATGGCCTCGGCGACGGCGCGGGCGCTGGCCCGGGAGGCGCCGTAGGTGGCCACGTACGCCCGGATGCCGGCCGGGCGCCAGGACGCCGGCCAGCCCATCTCGACCAGCACGACGCTCGGGTGCCGGCGGCTCAGCGCCTCCACCAGCTCGCGCGCCCACGGATGGCGGTGGGTGTCCCGGCTCACCACGACAACCGGACGCCCGGCCGCCTGGGCCGTGATCGAGGCGACCAGGTCGTCGGCGCCCGAACCGCTGCCCGCGTCCCAGACCGGGCCGGCGGTGCTCATCCGGACCAGGCGCACCCCCGGCACATCGGAGACGAGACCCCAGGGAACCTCGCCGACCGCCACGCTCGCCGCCGGCTCCAGCTGCACCACCAGGGCGCCGGCGAGCGCCGGCGGCAGCGCACCCTCGATCCGCACCGCCCGCCGGGCCGCCACCACGCCGAGGTCGGCCGGCAGGCCACCGGCCGGGCGTTCGGCCGGCGTCGCCTGGCCGAGCAGCGTGGCCCGCGCCGCGGCCGCCTCGAGCAGGTCGGCCGGCAGCCGACCATCCCGAACGGCCGCCACGATCGCGGTGACCGTCGCCTCCACCGTCGCCTCGGCGCCAGGTGGCTTGGCGCCCGGCGACGCGGCGCCCGGTGACTTGGCGCCCGGCGACGCGGCGCCCGGTGACTTGGCGCCCGGTGGCGCGGCGCCCGGTGACTTGGCGAACTCGCCGCCGATGCAGAGCAGGTCATTGCCGGCGAGCAGGGCGCGCACGGCCGCCTCCGAGATACCGGTGGCGGCACTGGCGCCGCGCATCTCCAGCGCATCTGAGACGATCGCGCCGGTGAAGCCCATCTCGGTGCGCAGCAGGCCGGCGAGCGCCGGCGTGATGCCGGCGCCGGCCAGCTCGGCGCCGATGGCGTGGTAGATGCGGCTGGTGAGTTCGAGGTCGTCGACCGCACCGAGCGCGGCGTTGCCCGGGTACGGGCTGCCTTGCGCATAGCAGAGCCGGGTGACGTCGCCGCCCTCCTCGTCGGTAGCCACGATCACATCCGGCCGAGCCGCCCGCAGCGCGGCGGTGAGCCGGGCGACCTGCTCGGTCGTCCACGATGTTGTACCCGAACAGGGCGATGCCCCCCAGACCCTCCTCGACCAGGCGGAGAGCCCACGGTGGCGGGTAGGTTTCCCCGAAAGCGGCCAGCAGCGTCCGCAGGGCGAGGCGGCGCAGCGCCGGGTCGCTCATGGCGCCGCCTCGCTGCGCTCACCGGCCCCATGAGGCACGAGCACACTGTGCCCGATGATTCGCTCGCTGCGCTCGCTCATGGCGCCGCCTCGCTGCGCTCACCGGCCCCATGAGGCACGAGCACACTGTGCCCGATGATTCGCTCGCTGCGCTCGCTCATGGCGCCGCCTCGAGCGGACCGGCGCCTATCATCCAGACTCGGATCACGCTGTCACCCCGCTCGCGGCGTCCGGTGGCTCGTGGCCGGCAGCGAGTTGGCGGCCGGGTGCCTCGCCCGTCGCCGACGGCCTCAGTTACGGTCGCCGAATCTAATAGGAAAGTTTCCTAAATGCAAGGTAGGATCCTCACATCATGACCGAGCCCCGCCTGCCCGGTACCCCCAGCCTGCTGCGGGCCATCAACGACCGAGCCGCGCTCGAGCTGTTGCTGGAACGGGGTCCGCTGACCCGGGCCCAACTCGGCGAGCTGACCGGCCTGTCCAAGGTCACCGCGTCCCAACTGGTCGAGCGCCTCGAGGAACGGCGCCTGGTCGCCCGGGTGGGTGAGATGGCGGGCGGGCGCGGGCCCAACGCGCAGCTCTACGCCGTGGTTGCGGGCAGCGCGTACGTGATCGGCGTCGAGGTTGGGCCGACCCGGGTGGTCGCCGCCTCGGCCGACATCACCGGCGAGACCCGGTCGCGGGTGGAGGTGTCGACCCACGACGCGGACGACCCGGTCGGCGTGGTCCATGCCGCCGTCATCGACGCGGCGGAACAGGCCGGCGCCGAGTGGGACCGGGTGCGCCGGGTGGTCCTGGGTACGCCCGGCCTGGTCGACCCGGCCACCGGCGACATCGCCTTCGCCTTCGACCTGCCGCACTGGCACCACGGTCTGGTGGCCGCCCTGCGGGCCGACCTCAACCGGCCCGTGACGTTCGAGAACGACGTGAACCTGGCGGCCGTGGCCGAGGCCCGATCCGGCGCCGCCCGCGGTTTCGACGATTTCGCCCTGGTCTGGATCGGCCGGGGGGTCGGCCTGGCGGTGATGCTCGGCGGCCGGCTGCACCGCGGCGCGGGCGGCGCGGCCGGCGAGATCGGTTACCTGCCGGTGCCCGGTGCGCCACTCGCCGCCGACGCGCGCACTCCGCGCCCGGGCGGGCTCACCGGCTCATTCCAGCGCACAGTCAGCGCCGAGACCGTCCGCAGCCTGGCCCGCTCGAAGGGATTCCGGGCGGCCACCGCGGCGGACGCGCTGCAGGCCGCCATCGGCGCCGGCGCCCGGGGCGAGCCGGTGCTCGACGAACTGGCCCGGCGGGTCGCGATCGGCGTGGTCGCGGTCTGCGTCGTCCTCGACCCGAGCCTGGTGGTGCTCGCCGGCGAGGTGGGGCGCGCCGGCGGCGACGCGCTGGCCCGGCGGGTACACGAGCACGTCGGCCGGTTGGCGCCGGTCTCGCCCCGAGTCCTGGCGACCCAGGTCGGCACCGACGCGGTTCTGATCGGCGCGCTACTCACCGGCGTCGGCGCGACCCGCGAGGAGCTGTTCAGCGCGATGCGCACCTGACCGCTGGTCACCGGCGCCTGGCCGGTGGTCAGCCGGCCGGGCTGGTCCGCCGAGAGCGCCGCTTGGACTGGGTCGGGATGACCGGCACCGAGGTCGGCTTGGCCGGGACCGCGTCGGGCTCGGACTCAAGCTCACGCCCGCGCCGATCCGCCGCCGCATCCCGAGCCAACGCCCGGTCGCGAGCCGTGGCCCCGTCCCGAGCCATCGCCCCGTCGCGAGCGCCGGCGGCCTCGCGGGTCGCCCGCGCGTCCCGAGCCGCCACCACATCGCGAGCCGGTGCCACCGCCGACGGCACCCAGGTCCGTACCGCGGTGAAACCGGTCACCAGTGCGCCCACCAGGTCGCCGGCGTACGCGCCCTCGACATCGAAGTCGGGATCGAAGACGGTGACTTCGGCGCCGACGCAGTCGGGGCTGCCCACCAGACCGCGCAGCAACAGCTCCAGCTCCGGGTAGGCGATGCCGCCCGGATTCGGCGCGTCGACCGCCGGCATCACCGCGGGGTCGAGCACGTCGACATCCAGGTGCAGCCAGAAGCCGATGCACTCGGCGAGCTGGTCGCGTGCCCATTGTGCGGTCCGGGCGGCTCCATGCGAGCGGATGTCCGGGACCGCCCGGACCGCGAAGCCGCCGGCCTGCAGATCCAACCGGTGTTCCTCGTTGGCGCGAAGGCCGATCACGACCACGTCGCGGTCGCGCACGTACGGCCGGCGTTGCTCGATCCCGGCGAGGTCGGCCTGGCCCCGCCCGGTGACCAGGGCGAGCGCCTCGCCGGCCGCGGCGCCGACCACGGAGGCGTTGCCGGGATGGCGGAAGTCGGCATGAGCGTCCACATAGATCAGTCCGATCGGGCCACCGAGATCCTCGCCGAGGCGCCGCATGGCCAGCATCGAACCGAGCGCGATGGAGCAGTCCCCGCCGAGCACGAGTGGGAACTCGCCGGCGCCGACGATGGTGCCGATCCGTTCGGCGAGCTGGATCGTGTAGCGCGCGATGTCGGCCGCCTGGCTCACCCCGTCGCCCGGGCGCCACTCACCCGGGTCGAATCGCGGCGGCGTATGGCAGCCGGCATCGCGGGCGCCGAGGCGCTCCACGAGGCGGTGATCGCGCAACGCACCGGGCGCCTTGGCGCAGCCGGGGACCGAACCCGGTGTCGGCGGGCGCAGCCCCAGGTTGGAGGGCGCGTCCAGAACCGCGATGCGGCGCATGCCGGTCAGAACAACGCGTTCGCGAGGGCGCGGCGGGCGGCCAGTACGGCCGGATCGTCCGGCGCCGCCATCGTGAAGAGGGAGACCAGGTGCTGGCGGGCCTTGTCCCGATCGTCGCCGGCGCTGCGGCGTACCAGTTGGACCATGCGGTCGTACGCGCGGGGCGCCTCACCGGTGGCGACTTCGAAGTCGGCGGCGAGACTCTGCGCGGCCAGGTCGTCCGGTCGGTCCCGGGCGGCCGCCAAGGCGAGGGCGGGATCCACCCCCTCAATGCGGCGCAGTAGCCCAACCTGCGCGAGGCCGGCCGCGGCCACGTCGTCGGCCGGCCGCTCGGCCAGGATCTTCCGGTACGCCCGCTCCGCCTCGTCCAGGTCGCCCGCGGTCAACGCGTCGTCCGCGGCGACCAGCGCCGGATCCTCTGGCATCGCGACCTCCTGCCCGGCCGCCCGGAGCACCGCGTCGATCCAGGCGCGCAGCTGCGCCTCCGGGATCACGCCGGTGAACGCGTCGACCGGCTGGCCACCCAGGACGGCGAAGACCATCGGGATGCCCTGCACCCGGAACGCCTGGGCGATCCGCTGGTTGGCGTCGACGTCGATCTTGGCGAGCACCCAGGAGCCGCCGCCCTCGATGGCCAGCTTCTCCAGCACCGGCGAGAGCTGCCGGCATGGCGCGCACCACTCGGCCCAGAAGTCGATCACAACCGGGGTGACCAGCGATCGTTCGAGCACCTCGGTCTGGAACGTCGCCTCGGTGACGTCGATGACCGTGACGCCGCCCCGTTTCGCCGCCGCGGCACCGTCGGGGCCGGCGGCCGCGGGCGAGCTGGGCGCGGCTGCACGGGCGGCAGCCGCCTCGGCCGCCCGTTCGGCGGCCTCGTTGTGCTCACGCAACGCGCCTAGGTCGACGGCGCCGCGCGTGAAGATCGACGAAGTGGTGCGTGGGTCCATGGTTGCTAGTTTGTCACGGCGGGCCGAGCGCCGGACCGCCACGCTCCACCGGCCGGCCACCGCGCGCCGCATCCTGGTCGCGGGCGGCCGACCGACCGTTGCCGCCGGACCGCCGCCGCCGGGTCAGAAACGGGCCGGCTCGCGGTAGCCACCCCATTGGCTGCGCAACGCATCGCAGATCTCGCCGAGGGTGGCCTCCGCCCGGGCCGCCGCCAACATGGGCTCGATCAGGTTGGCGTCCGTGCCCGCGGCGCGGACCAGTTCGGCCAGGGTCGACTCGACCAGGGCGGCGTCGCGGGCGGCCCGGCGCCGGCCGAGCTCGGCCTGCTGTTCGAGCTCGACCTCGTGCGAGATCCGCAGGATCTCCAGGTCCCGGGCGATCGTCGAGGTGTGCACGTTCACCCCGACGATCTTCTTCGTGCCCTTCTCCAGGGCCTGCTGGTAGACGAAGGCCGACTCGGCGATCTCGGCCATGAACCAGCCGTCCTCGATGCCGCGCAGGATACCGGCGGTCATCGGCCCGATCGGGTGCGCGGCCGAGCCAGCCATGGCCAGGATCCGCTCGAAGACAGCCTCCGCCTCTGCTTCGATCTTGTCGGTGAGCGCCTCGACGTACCACGATCCGCCCAGCGGATCGGCCACGTTGGCCACCCCGGACTCCTCCATGATCACCTGCTGGGTGCGCAGGGCGATCTCGGCCGACTCGTCGGTCGGCAGGGCCAAGGTCTCGTCGAGCGCGTTGGTGTGCAGCGAGTTCGTTCCGCCCAGGACGGCGGCGAGGGCTTCGATCGCGGTCCGTACGACGTTGTTCACCGGCTGCTGGGCGGTGAGCGAGACGCCGGCGGTCTGGGTGTGGAACCGCAGCCACAGCGCCTTCTCGCTGGTGGCGCCGTAACGCTCGCGCAGCCAGCGGGCCCAGATCCGCCGGGCCGCCCGGAACTTGGCGATCTCCTCGAAGAAGTCCACATGGGAGTCGAAGAAGAACGACAGGCCCGGCGCGAAGGTGTTCACGTCCAGTCCGCGCGACATCCCGAGCTCGACGTAGGCGAACCCGTCGGCCAGGGTGTACGCGAGTTCCTGCGCGGCGGTCGACCCGGCCTCCCGGATGTGGTAGCCGGAGACCGAGAGTGGCTTGTACCGCGGGATCTTCTCAGCGCAGTAGACCATCAGATCGCCGATCAGTCGCAGGTGCGGCTCGGGCGGGAAGAGCCACTCCTTCTGGGCGATGTACTCCTTGAAGATGTCCGTCTGCAGGGTACCGTCGAGTGTGGACAGATCAGCGCCCTGGCGCTCGGCGGCCACCAGATACATGCAGAAGACCGGCACGGCGGGGCCGGAGACGGTCATGCTCGTGGTGACGTCGGCGAGGGGGATCGAGTCGAACAGCGCCTGCATGTCGATCGCCGAGTCGATGGCCACACCGCAATGGCCCACCTCGCCGAGGGCGTGCGGGTCGTCGGAGTCGCGACCCATGAGCGTGGGCATGTCGAAGGCGACCGATAGGCCGCCACCCCCGGCGCCGAGGATCATCCTGTACCGCTCGTTGGTCTGCCGCGCGTTGCCGAACCCCGCGAACTGCCGGATGGTCCAGTTTCGGCCCCGGTATCCGGTCGGGTAGAGCCCACGGGTGTACGGATACTCCCCCGGCCAGCCGATCCGTTCGAAACCGCTGACGTCGTCGCCCGGCGGCGGCCCGTAGACCGGATCCACCGGCATGCCTGAGAGCGTGGTGAAGTCCGCATCGCGCTTGCGCGCCTCGTCAAAGCGGCGCTGCCAGCGCTGCCGGCCGGCCTCGATGTCGTTGGCGTCCATACGGTCGATCATACGGTGGCCCTTAACGATCGCTAAGGCCCCGCCCCGCCCACTTGTTTGCAAGGGCACCCTGTTATCGCCTAGGCGATAACAGGGTGCCCTTCCTCACACGTGGCGCGCACCTGATGCGCACGTGACGCGCACACGCACACCGCGTACCCGCGACGCCCACTAACCCGCAACGCCCACCAGACTCAGCGCAGGTACTCGGCGCAGCCGTCCAGCAGGTGCACCTCGGTGTCGCAGGCGGCGGCCGCCTCCGGGTCGTGGGTGGCAAAGACCACGGCGGCGCCCCGGTTCGCCTCGGCCCGCAGCAGGTCGATCACTCGCTGGCGGTTCTGGGCGTCCAGCTCACTGGTGACCTCGTCGGCGAGCAGCACGTGACCCCGCAGGGCCAGCCCGCGGGCGACCGCGGTGCGCTGCTGCTGGCCGCCGGAGAGCTCCTCGACGAGCTGGTCGGCCTGGTCGGTCAGGCCGAGCCAGTCCAGCGACTCCGCAGTACGCCGGCGCGCCTCCGGCGGCTTGACCCCGTTCGCCACCAATGCGACCTGAACGTTCTCGCCGGCGGTGAGGATCGGCGCGAGGCCGTTGTCCTGGGGTACCAGCACCACGTGCTCGGCCACCGCGTGGTCGCGGTTGCGTAAGGACAGCCCGCTGATGCTGACCGAGCCGCTGACCGGCTTCACCAGGCCAGCCATGGTCCACAGCAGGGTAGTCTTGCCGGCCCCCGACGGCCCGGTCACCGCGAGCATGCGGCCCGGCTCCGCCAGCACCGACACGTCCCGCAGCACCACCGATCGGTCGTAGGCGACCGACACCCGGTCGACCAACAGCCCATTGGTCATGCCGACCCCCGCTCCCCTGAGGTGCCCACCGCAACCAACCGTGCGGTGCCATCCGGCTCCATCCAGATGTCGACCAGGGTGCCAGGCGTGAACACCCCAAGAACATCGGCCGGCAGGTGGAGCGAGCCGTCCCGGCCGACCACGCTGAAGTCCTCGCCCCGGCGCCCCTCGCCACCGACCCGGCCGTCGCGGATGGTAACCGTACGCCCCATCTGCATGCCCACCGCGGGATCATGGGTGACCACGACGACGGTCGTCCCCTCCCGCCGGATGATCTCCAGCGCGGCCAGCACCTCGTCGCGCGCCCGGCTGTCCAGCTGGCTGGTCGGCTCGTCGGCGAGCAACAGCCCGGGCCCGTTCGCCAACGCCACCGCCAGGGCCAGCCGCTGGCGCTCTCCTGGTGCCAGCTGGTGCGGCCGGAGCCGGGCCCGGCCGCGACCGGAGAGCCCGACCAGCGAGAGCACCTCGCGCGGCCCCAGCGTCACCCCACGGCGGGAGCGGCCGCGCTGGGCGAAGCGCACGTTCTGCTCGGCCGACAGGTATGGCAGCAGGTTGCGCGCGGTCCCCTGCAACACCACGCCGACCGAGTCGGCCCGCATCTGGGCCAGCTCGGCCGGGCTCGCCTTAGCCACGTCGTGCCCGCCCACCACGAGCCGCCCGGCCGACGGGGTGAGCAGTCCGGCCAGCAACGCCAGCAGCGTGGACTTCCCCGACCCGGACGGTCCGAGCATCGCCACCGACTCGCCGGCCGCGATGTCGAGGTCGACCCCGGCCACCGCGACCACGTCGTAGCCTTCCAGGCGGTAGATGTAGACCAGGCCGCGACAGCTGACCGCGATTCCGCTGGTACGCAGGGGCGGGCTCGCGACCGTCGATGTGAGCACACTCATCGCGCCCCCTCCGTGGCGTCGGTCACCGGGCCTGCCTTACGTTCGCGCTGCGGTGCTCGCACCCGCTCGCTCCTCGCGCTCACAGCTGCGACCCTTCCCGGATGTGGTCCGGCGTGGCCCGGCCCACCTGCCGCAGCACCGCCAGCAGGGCGACGAACAGCCCGACCAGCGTCGCCGCCACCGCCGCCGGCAAGGCACCCAGGCCCGGGGTGTACTCGATCTCCCCGGTCGCGGTGCCGACGGTGACCAGCGGGATGCCGGGCAGCATCAGGGCCGCCGCGGCCACCCCGGCGAGCAGGCCGACGACCAGCGGCAGGCCGGTCAGGTGCAGATACTCGCGCAGCAGACCCCGGCGCAGAGTCCCGGGCCGGACCCCGGCGACCCGCAGCGCGGCCATCTCGTAGCGACGCCCGCCGGCCCCGATGTACGCGGTCAGCAGGACCGCGCCCACCGCGAGCAGCACGGCGGCCGCGCCGGCGATCAGGTAGAGCCGCAGGCCGAGGGCGGGTGCCGCGCGGCCCATCCGGTCCCGCTCGGCGGCGATCGACTGCTCGCCCAAGACCTGCAGGCCGGCGGCGGCGAGCCGGGGACCCAGGTCGGCCGGCGCCTGACCGTTCGCCCACACCTCGTAGTGCAGTCGGGAGTTGTCCGACAGGCTCGAGGTGCGCTGGGCCGACCGGACCGCGTAGTCGAGGTCGAAGAGCAGAGCCCGGCTGCCGACCCGGGGCAGCGCCCGCTCCCGGTCGACGACCGCGAAGCGTTGCGGCGACTCGCCAAGGGCCGGGAAGGTGAAGTCCCCGGCCGCGGCGTCGTCGGCCGGTGTCGGACCGGCCAGGGCCACCGGCAGCGCGTCCGGCGAGTCCAGATACTCGATCACCACGTCGCCCGGGTCGGTCGAGCTGAGGTCGACGGTGAGACTGCTGCCGGACTCCACCTTCACCGTCGCCCGCGGGGCGCGGGTGCTGCTGGCCCGCCACCGGCCGGCCGCGGAGAACGAGGTGTTGACCGCGCCGGTCGAGGTGGTGACGGCGTCGATGCGCAGGTGGGCCCCGACCGGCTCGGTGCTCGGCGTCGGCCGGACCACGGCCAGGGCGAGCAGCCGGCAGCCGGCGGTGCAGCCGGCGAGGTCGGCCCGGTAGCGGTGGCGGCCGTTGGCCAGTGGACCGAGGCCGACGGTCCGGGCGGGGGTGCCGGGCGGCGCGACGACCGCGGCCAGGTACGGGCCGCCCTGGATCCCGGAGGCGGCCGCATCGACCTCGATCGACCGCTCGATCGCGAGCGGGGCGACGCGGTCCGGCCGCAACAGATCGGCGAGCTGCCCGACCTGCTGGCGGGTGTGCCCGCGCCAGACCGCGACGGTGGGCAGCGCCTCGGTCCGGACACCGAGCAGCTCGACCCGCTGGTCGCCGTAGCGCTCGCTCACCCGTACCACGGGCATGGCGGTGCCGTCGGGGTCCACGGCGGCGACGGCGGCCATGAGGCTCGCCGGGTCGGCCGC
Organism: uncultured Actinomycetota bacterium; assembly: GCA_963753485.1. GTDB lineage: Bacteria > Actinomycetota > Actinomycetes > Mycobacteriales > Micromonosporaceae > CAWDLX01. Next base: position 173,661 of record CAVWCL010000009.1, read on the forward strand.
GCCGACCTGGAGCACCCGATCGGCGCCGACGGTGTCCGCGGCCACGTCTCCGCGGGCCTGGGCGGCCACATCCCAGGCGGTCGCGGCGAAGGAGAAGAGCGCCACCGCGACCGTGACCACGAGCATGATCTGGTGCCCGATCGGCCGGCGGGCCAGCTGGGCGTGGGCCAGCATGCCACTGACCCGGCCGCGCCGGGCGTACCGGCGGACCCGCAGCCGCGACCACAAGGCGAGCAGGCGCGCGGTGACAATGCCGGCCACAAGGGCGAGCAGCGCCGGCGCGAGCAACGCCAGCGGGGCCGTCTGGTCGCTGGCCGCCGCGACCAGCGAAGCCGCCGCCAGCGCCAGGATCACGCCCTCGACGATGCCGGCCCGCCACCGGCCCCGCTCCGGCACCCGGCGCAGTAGCGCCAGCACCGGTTGGCTCACCGTCCGGCTGCTCGCTACCCGCACCGCGAGCAGCGCCGCGGCGACCCCGATGGCCGCCGCCACGAAGACCGGCCAGCGCAGTTCCACGTGGACATTCGGGCCGAGCATGGTCCGGGCGGCCACCTCGACGACGCCTACCCCGGCGAGAATGCCCACCGGCGCCGCCAAGCCGACCAGCCACCAGGCCTCGCCGCGGCCGAACCGGGCGGCCTGTCGCCCGGAGTAGCCCCGCAGCTTGGCCAGGGCCAGTTCGGGTGACCGCTCATCGGCCAGCGCGGCCACCAGAAGGAAGAGGACGAACCAGCAGACCAGCACGAGGGGCACCGCGACCACCGGCACCGTGCGGCCCAGCGCCGCCGTCTCAGTGTCGATGTCATCCAGCACCGAGCTCAGCGCCGTGGAGATCTGCATCTGGGCGGCGTTGATGTCGGTGGTGAACCCGGCCAACTCGCTGCGCAGCGCGCCGACATCGTCGAGGCCCACGTCCGCGGTGCGCAGGCGGTAGTCCAGATACACCGAGGGCAACGCACCCGGCAGGGTGAGGTCATCCTCGTCGCCGACGAAGACCGCGTCGATGCGCGGCAACGCTGACTCGCCCTCCGGCGCCCCGGCCGCGAAGTATCCGCCGCGCCCCCAGTACGGGTCGGCCGGATCCTTGGGGGTGTAGAGGCCGACCACGGTGAGCGGATGGCGCGAGGGGGTGGCGCCGGCCAGGCGGCCGCGTGGGGTCAATGTCTGCCCCACGGTGATCTTGTTTGCCGCCGCCGAGCGGGCGCTGACGATCACGGTGCCGTTCGCGTCGGCGCACTGACCCGCGGTCATGGTCAGGTGAGTACAGGCCGCGTCGCGGTAGGCCAGGCGCGCCAGCACTCCGTCCGTTCCGCGGGGCGTCATCACCGTTTCCACATCGGACCCGCCGACCGGTGAGTCGAGCCGCTCGCGCAATGTCGAGCGGCGCAGCAGGATCTGGTGGAGCTCGAGCTTGGCCTCTTCGGTGCTCTCGATCGGGGGCGTCTCACCGGGAGCCGGGTCGGAGCGCACCTGCACCCCGGTCGCGTTGCTCGGCGCGGCGGCCAGCCGGTCGCTGAGTACCGACTGCTGCGCCGCCCGGCTGTATGCGGGCGCGAGCACGGCGGCGGCGGTGGCGAGGGCGGCGAGGAGGAAGACCATCAGCGACCGGCCTGGCCGGTAACGGATGCCACGCAGCACGACGGACCAACCCGTCAAGGTCTACCTCCCCATTGCTGTGCGCCCGCCACACCCTAGAACGTCCGGCCGGTGTTGTCGCGGGCCCGGGTGGGCCGGCTACCAGGCGCCGCCGCCCGGTTACGGGCGGCAGCCGACGCGGCTACCGGCCGAAGCCCACGCCTACGCCGGCAGGCCCGCGAGCAGGCGGTCGGCGGCCGCGTACGGGTCGAGCCGGCCAGCGGCGACCTGGGCCGCGAGCGTGGACAGGCCGGCATCGGGGCGCACGGCCTCCAGCCGCCCGCGCAGCACACCCACCGCGATCTCCTCGATCTCGGCCGCGGCCCGCCGCTCGCGGCGGCGTTGCAACTGGTCGTGCTCGGCCAGCCAGGCCCGATGCTTGCCGATCGCGTCGAGCACCGCGTCGATGCCTTCCCCGCGGACGGCGGACGCCTTCACCACCTGCGGGCGCCACTGTCCCGATTCCCGGCCGGCCAGCGCGATCATGCCCTGGATGTCGTGGTAGGTCGCGTCGGCGCCGTCGCGGTCGGCCTTGTTGACCACGAAGACGTCGGCGATCTCCAGGATGCCGGCCTTCACCGCCTGGATCGCGTCGCCCATCCCCGGCGCCAGCAGCACCACGGTGGTGTCGGCCAGGCTCGCCACCTCGACCTCGGCCTGTCCGACGCCGACCGTCTCCACGAGCACGATGTCGCAGCCGGCGCCCTCCAGCACCCGGACCGCCTGCGGGGTTGCCGCGGCCAGGCCACCGAGGCGGCCGCGCGTCGACATGGAGCGGATGTAGACCCCGGCATCGGTGGCGTGGTCCTGCATGCGGACCCGGTCACCCAGGATCGCGCCACCGGTGAACGGGCTCGACGGGTCGACCGCCAGCACACCCACCCGGTGGCCCTCGGCCCGGTAGGCGCGCACGAGCTCGTTCGTGGTGGTCGACTTGCCAACACCGGGCGACCCGGTCACGCCGATCACCTGGGCCTGGCCCGTGTACGGCGCCAGCGCGGCGGCCAGCTCGGGCAGGCACGGATCGCCGTTCTCCACCAGGGTGACGAGGCGGGCCACGGCACGCGGGTCGCCGGCCCGCGCCGCCGCCACCAGGGTGGGCACGTCCCGGCTGCGCCGGATCGGTATCGGGGTCGCCGCCGTCATGCCGCCGACGGTACGCGGAGGATCAGGGCGTCACCCTGACCACCGCCACCGCACAGCGCCGCGGCGCCGACGCCGCCACCGCGGCGTCGCAGCTCGAGCGCGAGGGTCAGCGCCAACCGCGCGCCCGACATCCCGATCGGGTGCCCCAGCGCGATGGCGCCGCCGTTAACGTTGACGATCTCCGGGTCGATCCCGAGCTCCCTTGTGGACTGGATGCCGACCGCGGCGAAGGCCTCGTTGATCTCCACCAGGTCGAGATCGGCCACGGCGATGCCCTCCTTCGCCAGCGCCTGGCGGATCGCGTTGGCCGGCTGGGAGTGCAGGGAGTTGTCCGGGCCGGCCACGTTGCCGTGCGCGCCGATCTCGGCCAGCCAGGCCAGGCCCAGCTCCTCGGCCTTGGCCCGGCTCATCACCACGACCGCGCAGGCGCCGTCGGAGATCGGCGAGGAGGTGCCGGCGGTGATGGTGCCGTTCGCGCCGAAGGCCGGGCGCAGCTTCGCCAGCGCCTCGACCGTGGTGTCCGGCCGCACCCCCTCGTCTTCGGCGACCACGATCGGCTCACTCGCGCCGCGACGCGCCGGCAGCGGTACCGGGGTGATCTCCTCGGCGAAGGCGCCGTTCTTCTGCGCGGCCGCGGCCAGCGTGTGGCTGCGCGCCCCGAAGGCGTCCTGGTCCTCCCGGCTGATCCCCCGGGCGGCATTGTGCCGATCGGTCGACTCGCCCATGGAGCAGCCCTCGTAGGCATCGGTGAGCCCGTCGAAGGCCAGGTGATCGAGCATGGTCACGTCGCCGTACTTGTGTCCCTGGCGGGACCCGGTGAGCAGGTGCGGGGCGTTGCTCATCGACTCCATCCCGCCGGCCACCACGATGTCGAACTCACCGATCCGGATCAGCTGGTCGGCTAGAGCGATCGCGTCCAGCCCGGACAGGCATACCTTGTTCAGGGTCAGCGAGGGCGTACTCATCGGAATGCCGGCGCCGACCGCGGCCTGGCGCGCGGGCATCTGGCCGGCGCCGGCCTGCAGCACCTGGCCCATGATGACGTACTGCACCTGGTCGGGCGCGACGCCCGAGCGCTGCAGCGCGGCCGCGATGGCGGCGCTGCCGAGCTTGGTGGCGGGCAGATCCTTGAGATTGCCGAGCAGCCGGCCCATCGGCGTGCGAGCGCCGTTCACGATCACCGAAGTCATGCGGATTCTCTCCCACCGGCGTGCCTTAACGACTGTTCGGTCAGACTAACGCCATGACCACACCGCCTCCTCCCGCGCCGGCTGGGGAATCAGTCACACCGCCGGACGGGATCGGGATCACCCGGATCGACCACGTCGGCATCGCGGTGGCCGATCTCGACGAGGCGATCGCGTTCTATCGGCGGGTGTTCGGGATGCGCTGCGTCCACCTCGAGGTGAACGAGGACCAGGGGGTCCGCGAGGCCATGCTCGCGGTCGGGCCGACGCCCGCGGGCGGCTGCGTCCAGCTGCTCGCCCCGCTGAGCCCGGACTCCACCATCGCGAGGTTTCTCGACCGCTCGGGGCCGGGCGTGCAGCAGGTGGCGTACACGGTGACCGATGTGGACGCCGCCGCGGCCGCCCTGCGCGCGCGGGGGGTCCGGGTGCTCTACGACGAGGCGCGCCGGGGCACCGCCGGCTCCCGGGTGAACTTCGTCCACCCGCGCGACGCCGGCGGCGTTCTGGTCGAGCTGGTCGAACCGGCACCCGGCTAACCCGTCGGGGCGCGCGCGCCGGTCCCGGCCGGGTCGGGCAGGTACTCGGCCAGGATGTGTCCGGCCACCACCGCCGGCGTGGCCAGCCGGCCGCTCGCCGCCACCTCGCGCAGCCGGGCCTGGTCGGGCAGGTAGACGCCGACCTGGTCGCGGATGTACGCGTGCATGCCGGTATCCATGCCCCCGGGGTCGACCGTGTGGACCGCGATGCGCTCGATCCCAGCCAGCTCCGCGCGCACCACATCGAAGAACATCTCCGCCCCGGCCTTGCCGGCGCAGTAGGCGGCGGTGCCCGGCTTGGGGGTGCGCGCCGCGCTACTGCTCACCAGCAGAAGGCGGGCGAGCGCGATGTGTGGGCGCAGCGCCAGGGGTCCCGCCCCGACCCCTAGGCGTTCCTCGGCGACGGCGCCGAGGAAGGCGTTGGTGAGCACCATCACACCGCCGAGGTTGACGGCCGCGGCGGCGGCCAGCTCGGCGCCGGCGAGGTGGCCCACCGCGCCCAGTGGCGCGACCGTCGCGGCGTTGTTGATCAGAACGGGCTCGGCGCAGTCACCAAGGAACGCGGCCGCCTCGGCGGCATCCGGCAGGGTGTCGCTGGCGCTCAGGTCACACGGACGCAGGAACACCCGCTCCGGATACGCGCCGGCCAGTTCATGCTGGCGCGGGCCGAACGACCGGGCCAGCGCCAGCACCCGCACGTCAAGCCGGCCGAGGTGGTCCAGCAGGGCCTCGCCGAGCCCCCGCGAGGCTCCGGTCATGATGATCGCCCGCACGCCACCGAGGCTACCGGCGGCCGGCGCGAGGCGGGGCGACCCGCTCGTCCCGTGTCCGCTGGTTTGCAAGGGCACCCTGCTATCGCTTTCGCGATAGCAGGGTGCCCCTCCCAACAACGCCACCCGGCGATTCCCACCGCGGCTACCCACCAGTAACATTGAGGCTGAAGCCATGAGCCCGGCCGGCGCCGAACCCGTCAAGGGAGTCACGCGGTGAAGCAGATCCTCGACGCGATCATGTCAGCCGAGACCGCCGCTGACCCGGGCGCCGAGCTGGCGCGGATCACCGGCCTGCCGGTGCCGGAGAGCTATCAGGGCGTGGTCGTGCGCGCCGACGAGGTGGAGATGTTCGCCGGCCAGGACAGCGCGGCCAAGGATCCGCGGCGCTCGCTGCACCTGCAGGAGGTGCCGACGCCCGAGGTCGGCACGGGCGAGGCGCTGATCGCGGTGATGGCGAGCGCGATCAACTACAACACCGTCTGGACCTCGATCTTCGAGCCCGTGTCGACCTTCCAGTTCCTGCGCCGCTACGGCCGGCTGTCCGCGCTCACCCGGCGCCACGACCTGCCCTACCACGTGGTCGGCTCGGACTGCGCCGGAGTGGTGTTGCGCGTCGGCGCCGGCGTGACCCGGTGGCGACCGGGCGACGAGGTGGTCGCCCACTGCCTGTCGGTCGAGCTCGAGGAGGCGGCCGGGCACGACGACACCCTGCTCGACCCGGAGCAGCGGATCTGGGGCTTCGAGACGAACTTCGGCGGGCTGGCCGAACTCGGCCTGGTGAAGGCGAACCAGCTCATGCCCAAGCCGCGCCACCTCACCTGGGAGGAGGCGGCCTGCCCCGGGCTGGTGAACTCCACCGCCTACCGCCAACTCGTCTCCCACCACGGAGCCCAGATGAAGCAGGGCGACACGATCCTTATCTGGGGGGCCTCCGGCGGGCTCGGCTCGTACGCGACCCAGTTCGCTCTCAACGGCGGCGGCGTGCCGGTGTGCGTGGTCTCCTCGCCGGAGAAGGCCGACCTGTGCCGCGCCATGGGTGCCGAGTTCGTCATCGACCGGGCCGCGGAGCAGTACCGGTTCTGGCGCGACGACCAGACCCAGGACCCGGCCGAGTGGCGCCGGTTCGGCGAGCGGATCCGCGAGCTCACCGGCGGCGAGGACCCCGACATTGTCTTCGAGCATCCCGGCCGGGACACCTTCGGCGCCTCGGTCTTCGTGGCCAAGCGCGGCGGCACCGTGGTCACCTGCGCCTCCACGAGTGGATTCCTGCACACCTACGACAACCGGTACCTGTGGATGAGTGTCAAGCGCATCATCGGCTCCCATTTCGCCAACTACCGCGAGGCGTGGGAGGCCAACCGGCTGATCGTCCAGGGACGTATCCATCCGACGCTGTCCAAGACCTACCCGCTGGCCGAGACCGGCCAGGCCACCTTCGAGGTGCACCGCAACCTGCATCAGGGAAAGGTCGGCGTGCGCTGTCTGGCCCCGGCCGACGGTCTCGGAGTACGCGACCCGGAGCTCCGCAGCCGGCACCAGGATGCGATCACGCGGTTCTCCGGTCGGTGACGGCACAAGAACCGGTTCGAGCGTCGAAACACGCATAAAAGCCACGACCGTTAGCCGCGGAACCGTTCCCTTCCCGACGCCAACGGATCACCACGTCCATAAGGTGCCAACAAGACGGCCTACGCCCTTGCGAAGGGGCAGGGTGTGTCTGCGAGTATGTGCGGCATGGCTCAGCAGTCTTCCCTGACGTTCTTCGAGAACGCCAACTCCCAGCCTGACTTCACGGTCGTCCTGCGGGGCTACGACCGGCCGCAGGTTGACGACTTCGTCCAGCGCCTCAACGCAGCTCTGGCGCAGTCGGAGGCTGCGCGGGCCGAGGCCGAACAGCGACTCAACGAGGTCCAGCGGCGCCATCGGGCGGCCGAGCAGGCGCTGACCTCTGCGCAGCAGAAACTCACCGACCAGAGCAAGCAGATCGAGGAGAGCAGCCGGCCGACGCTCTCCGGCCTCGGCACCCGGGTCGAGCAGATCCTGCGCCTCGCCGAGGAGCAGGCCAACGAGCACCGGGGCGAGTCGAAGCGGGACTCCGAGGGCATCATCTCCGGCGCTCGCCTGGAGGCCCGGGAGATCACCGACAAGGCCCGCGCCGAGTCGGCGGCGATGAAGGCATCGGCCGAGCGGGACGCGAGCAACCTGCGCACCGCGGCCGAGCGCGAGGCGGCCGAGGTGCGGGTGCAGGCCCGCCGCGAGGCGGACACGCTGCGCTCGGACGCCGACCGGGACACCAAGCAGCTGCGAACCGCGACCGCGCACGAGGTGGCCGAGCTGAAGGCGACGATCGAGCGCGAGGTGGCGACCATGCGCGCCACCGCCGAGCGGGAGATCACCCAGCTGCGGGCGAAGGCGGCCCGCGAGGCCGAGGAGAAGCGGGCCGAGGCGGCGAAGCTGCACGCCGAGGCGAAGGACCGCCGCGACAAGGAGATCCAGGCGCTGCAGCTCGAGCTCGCCGAGCGGCGGGAGAAGGCCGAGCGCGAGGAGGGCCAGCGGCACGCCGCCGCCGTCGCCAACACCAACAAGTTGGTCGGCGAGGCCGAGATCCGGGCCCGGTCCGCGGAGGAGCGGGCGAAGGAGATCGAGCAACGGGCCGAGGCCCGCCGCATCGAGTCCGAGCGCTCCGCGACGGACACCCTCGACAAGGCAAAGTCGTTGGCCGACAAGACGGTCAACGATGCCCGGGCCGAGGCGCACCGGCTGCTCAGCGAGGCCCGGACCGAGGCCGAGCTGACCACCGGCGCGGCGCGGCGCGAGGTCGAGGACCTGACCCGGCAGAAGGACGCGGTCACCTCCCAGCTCGGCCAGATGCTCTCCGGCCTGGCCGGCATCGTGCCCGGGTCCCCACCGAAGGGCCAGGGCGGCGAACCTCAGGGTCAGCACCGCTGAGGCTTGGCGCACCCGCGCGGCGGTCGGATGATCGCCCGTGGCCGGACGGCGCAGAGCCGCTATTGGCCGTACGGCCAGCAGAGCCGCTATTGGCCGTACGGCACGGAGCCGCTATTGGCCTTTCGGCCACAAAGGACAGCCGTGGCGTCCCGTCACCGGCCCTGGGGCCTGCGTGGCGGGACGCGCCATGTGAGGATGGAGCCATGTCTTCCGGCCCCCCCGAACCGTTCCCCTTTGCCGGCACCTCCTCCTTCGAGCTGGCCCTGCGCGGCTACGACAAACGCCAGGTCGACCGGTACGTCCAGCAGGTCGAGACCGAGATCGCGGCTCTGGTGGCCGAACGCGAGGAGACGTACGCCCAGATCGCTCTGCTGAACCAGCATGTGGCGCAGCTGCAGCAGGAGGTCGGCGCGGCCCGCCGGTTCGTGGCCACCGGCGACACGGTGTCGTACCGGCACCTGGGGCCCCGGGTCGAGCAGATTCTCGCCCTCGCCGAGGAGCAGGCGACCGAGCTGCGGCACCGGGCCGAGCGGGAGTTGACCGAGCGGGAGGCGGCGGTCGCCCGGGCGCGGGCTGAGATCGATGCCGAAGCCCGAGACGCCACGCGCGACTTCGAGATGGCACTGGCCGGCCGCCGGGTAGAGGAGGAGCGTGCCGCGGCGCGGCGTCGGGAGGAGGTCGCCATCGAGATCGAGGCGTCCCGCACGTACGCCGCGCGCATCCGGGCCGACATCGACGCCCTCTACGCCGCCGCGCAACAGGAGTCCAACCGGGTCGGCGAGGCGACCAAGGCGTACGCGGAACGGGTCCGGGCCGAGACCGAGGCGCACGCCGCCCAGATCCGCCACCAGGTGGCCGACGAAGCCGCCGCCCAGCGCGCGGCCCTCGAAGTGGAGTTCGAGGCCCGCCGCGCCGCACATGAGTCCGATCTGGAGCGCAAGCGCGAGGCGGCCGAGCAACGCATCGACGACACCGCCGAGCAGGCCACCGCCGACGTGCGGGCGTTGCGCTCGGTCGCCGAGCAGTACTCGGTGGCGTTGCGGACCCGGGCCGACGAACAGCTCGGCAAGGCCGAGCGGGAGGCGGAGCAGATGCTCGCCCAGGCGCGCCAGGAGTTGGCCCAGGCGAGCGCGCTGCGCGCGGCAGTCGAGGCGGAGCAGGCCGGGGGGCTGCTCGCCGGCGCCCGGACCGAGGCCGAGAACCTGGTCCTCGATGCCCGCGCCCAGGCCGAGAACCTGGTCGCCGACGCGCACGCGAGGGCCGAGAGCACGCTCGCCGAGGCCCGCCGGGAGGCGGAGTCGCGCCACGCCGACGCGGACGAGACCATCCAGGCCGCCCGTTCGCAGGCCGACGCCCTGCTCCACGACGCCCGCACCGAAGCCGAGTCGGGAGCCCGAGAGGCGGAGAGTCTGCGCTCCGAGGCGCGGGCGCTGCGGGACGAGGCGGCCGCCCTGCGGGCCGAGGCGCAGGCGCAGGCCCACGCCGAGCTCGCCGCGGCCAAGGCCCGGGCGGATGCCCTCTTCGCCGAGGCGGACGAGTTCGTCAAGCAGATCGAGAGCTCGGTCGCGGCCGGGTCGATCCGGCTGCCCGGACGGGCCGAGCGCAAACCCGGACCTTGGTACGCCAGACCTCGGTACGCCGGCGCCGCATCCACGGCGAGATTGCGCCGGCACCACGCACGCCGGATCCGTCCGAGAGCGACGCGGCTCCGGCCGCTGAGGCGGCACCACCGTCCGCGGTCGCCGAGCCGGCACCACTCGCGGCGGCCGACCCGGCACCGCCGGGCGCGCAGGCGTCAGATCCGCTACCCACGGCCACCTCGGTCACGCCGGCCGAACTCGCCACACCAGCCTCGCGGGCCGATCAGGCCGCGCCCGCGCCGCGGGCCGAACCCGCCGATGAGGCCACGCCCGCCGCGCGGACCGAACCCGAGGTGGCCGAGGTCGCCGAACACTGAGCTCGGGCAGCGCGGGCCGGTGGCGGGTATCCGTCAGCTCCGGCCGGCCACCCCTGGCTGCGCGGTAGGTTTCGTGATCGCCACATTCCCCCCGCGGCGAGACCCCGACTTCGAAGGACGGTCATGGTAGCGACCGACCCGACTGGTGACCCGACCGTCGGCCGGTTCCGGTGGGCGCCGGCGCGCCTGAGCCAGCTGCGTACCGGCATCGACGCGCTCTTCCCGACCGCGCCCCCCGGCCGGGTGACTGGTAGTGGAGCTGCGCTGGCCGCCGCGGCGGTCGTGCTCGGCACGGTGGTCGGCGTCTGGCGGGTGCCCGGCGCCGGGGCGCTGGACACCGTGTGGGCCGAGGACGGCTCGGTCTTCCTCACCGGCGCCGCCAACCAGGGTCTGCTGGATTCCATCACGACCTCGTACGCCGGCTACTACCACCTGCTGCCGCGGGCGCTGGCGAAGCTGGCTGTGCTTTCCCACCGGGCGCGGCCGCCGGCGTACTGGCGGTCGAGGCGGCACTGTTGACCTCGCTCGTCGCCCTGCTCGTGTATGTGGCCAGCGCGGCGCACCTGCGCAGCCAGCTGGCGCGGATCGTCTCCGCGATCGTGGTGCTGCTGCCGATGGCGAGCGAGGTCCCGGACGCCATCGCCAACGCCCACTGGTACGGGCTGTACGCCGTCTTCTGGGTGCTGCTGTGGACCCCCCGACGCGCGCCGGGCGGATCGTCGCCATCCTGGTCGTGCTCGGTCGCCGGCAGTGACGTGCTGGTCCTGGTCTTCTCCCGCTTGCTCTGGTACGCGCCCTTCGGCGGGCGCCGGACGGTCGCCGGGAGCGGTACGGCATCGTGCTGGCCAGCGTGCTCTGCACGGCGGAAGTGGTGCAGCTGGCCGGGCTGTTGACCGGCTCGAGCTCGCGCTATCTCTCGCCCAACCCCGTCCCGGTGGTCGCCGGTCATGTGCTGCGGGTCGTGCCGTACACGTCGTCGGGGAGGCCTGGCTCGGCGACAGCCTCACAGTGCGCGATGGCTGGCCTTGGCCGCGCTCGCCTGGCTGCTCGTGGCCGGCGCGGTGTTCGTCGGGTGCCGAGGGGTGACCCGACCGGACTGGCCGCTCGCGATCATGGCGGCCGTACAGGGGCTGGCGCTGTTCGCCCTGCCGGTGATGCTCCCCGGGGTCTCGACCCGTCGATACGCGGCCGTGCCCGCGATGTTGACAGTCACCGCGCTGGTCAGCACGCTGCAACCGGCCGAGGCCGAGGCGTCGGCCAACCGATACCGGGCAGCGCCGCTGGCCGCGCTCGCGGTGCTGCTCGGCATCGTGGGCATCGTCAATCTTCGGGCCGACGGTCCACGGGCCCACGGGCCCGGCTGGAGCGACGAACTGCAACGGGCCCGGGTCGCCTGCGCGGACATCGCCGCAACGGCGCAAATCCCGATCCCACCGGTCCGGCCCTCGACGGAAGGTCCGCCCTGGCTGGCCGCGTTGCCCTGCACCTACGTCCAGCGGTAAGCCGGCAGCAACCGCATCGTAAGGAGCGCACGTGGCTAACGAATCGGCAGCACCGGGATCGGCGCCAACCCTGTGCGCCCAGCTCCTGGCCGTGAGCGTGGCACCAGGGCGGCAGGGCCCGTTAGCGCTCGGCGAGAGCTTGGCCCCAGCGTCGGCGGTGTCGTTGCCGCTCGCCGATGGCCTGGCCTGGGCCGCCGCCGTCGATATGTCGACTGCCTGGCCGGCGGCTCGACCCCCCGCGTCCGCGCCGGTCGTGCTCGCCCTCTCGCGCGGCATCCGCGACCAGGACGGTGCCCCGCTGGACGCCGCCGAACTGGCGAGGAGGCTGCGGACCGGGCTCGATCTCGAGCTGATAGGCCCGCCCTTCGCCGCCGCGGTCGTCGGCGCGGACGTGCTCGTCGCCGCCGACCATCTGGGCCTGCGTCATGTGTACGCCGTGCAGGGATCGGGCTGGGCCGCCATCGCGACCTCGTCGATGCTGCTGGCCCGGCTGGCCGAGGCCGAACTCGACCCGGTCGCGCTGGGTGCCTTCCGCTACACCGGCCAGTACCACGGGCTCCTCACCCCGTTCGCGGGGGTGACCAAACTCGCGCCCGGGTGCCGGTGGCGGCTGGCGGACGGACGGGTCACGTCGCTCGCCAATACGCCGGCGGACGACCCCGACGCGATGACCACATGGTCACCACCGGTCTCCGCGCGGCTCCTGCGTGGCCTGGTCGAGCCGTTCCTCGACCGGTACCCGGAGGCGGTGTTCGAACTGTCCGGCGGCATGGACAGCCGGATGGCCCTCGCCGCGCTGCCGGCGGCCAAGCGCGTGGGTGTACGTGCCTTCACCCTCGCTGAACCGGACAGCGCGGACGCCCGGGTGGCGGCCGAGATCGCTGCGATGAATCAGCTGAGACACCAGGTGGTCGACCTGAGCGGCCTCGCCGGGCTGGATCCGGCGGAGGCGCATCGACGGGTGCTCGACGCGGCGGTTCGGCACGACTGCAGCGGCAATCCGGTGACCCTGGCCGCGTACGAGTGGGCCGAGGAGAAGGTGGAGCCGGGCGTGCGGATCACCGGCCAGGCCGGCGAGATGATCCGTGGACTGTACTTTCTCGAGCCCCGCAGCCGGCACGTCACCGTCGCGCACGCGGACCGGTTCACGCGCTGGTGGTTCACCCGCAACGAGGCCATCCCGTCGGGCTGCCTGGCGCCGGACTTCGCGGCTCTGTCGAGGCTCGCGTTGCGCGACCAGATCCGGGCCGTTTTCGCAGGCTACGAGATGGAATGGCGGGCGGCGCGGGATCAGTTCCTGCTCCGTGAGCGGGTACACCGCTGGGCCGGCATTACCTATACGGGCGCGTGTCTTAGCCGGATCATCAGCTCCCCCTTCTTCGACATCCGCTTCCTGCGGATGTGTTGGGCGATCCCGCCCGCCGTGAAGGTCTCGTCCGGCTACGCGGCCCGGATGCTCGAAGTGCTCGATTCTGATCTGGCCCGCACGCCTCTCACCTCGGGACTTCGACCCACGTCGTTTCCCCGCACGCTCGGCCTGTACCGGCCAGGAAAGGTGCTGAGTGCCATCAGCCGCAAGGTCGTACAACAGGTTCGGCCCGTCAACCGACCGCCGGCGGGAGCGAGTGTTCTCGCCGCCAAGGTGGTCGACCATTGGCGGGCGAACCCCCACCTGCTCGCGGAGACGGCCAAGTCCGGCTTTCTGCGGGAGGACTGGCTGGCCGCGTTGCCCGACGGCGGCCAACGGGTTCCGGCCGCGACTGTCGGGTTGCTGGCGAACCTGCAGGCGGCGGGAGCCGCGGGGATCACCGCACGGTGGCCTCACTGAGCCTGCCCATGGTGTCAGCATGCCGACTGACCGATCTCGTCCGACCATCGGCTGCACCTGTTTGCTCTGCTAGCGTTGCGTTCGCCGACGTTGCTAAAGGCTCCGCGGGCGGTGCACACTGACCGCACGCAGCCGGCGCGACCGTGGTCGAGCCGTGACCGAGGTCACATCAACGCCAGCAATCGCATCGACCGAGAGGGTCTCTGTGGATCTCTGGGATCTCACCAGACTGCTGTTTCGGCGGTGGTATCTGGCCGTGCCGATGCTCGTCGTGACGTTGGCTGCGGTCGGCTTCACCGCGGCGACCGTGAAGCCGGACTACAGCGCGACCGGCTACGTCCAACTGATTCCGCCGACGGTCAGCCCCGACGCTGCCGAGCGTAGCGGCCGCACCCCCAACCCCTGGGCACAACTCGGCGTCGATGCCCTCGGCCGCGCGGCCATCATCAAGGTCCAGGATCCGACGGTGGTCGAGCAGCTGGTCCGGTCCGGGTACAGCGAGAGCTTCACCATCGGCCAGGACGGCGGCTCACCGGTACTGACCGTCGAGGCGATCGGGCGTACCCCGGAGCAGGCCAGCGCAACGGTGCGGCAGGTCATCGTCCAGCTGACCGATGCGATGGCCACTGAGCAGGCGAACTACCGGGTGGCGAGCCAGGACGCGATCACCGCCATCGTGCTGAACGACGGCAGCCACGCCGAAGCGGTCACCTCGAAGCCCAAGCGGGCGTTGATCGCCGTGTCCGCTGTCGGCCTCCTGCTCACCGCGGCGTTGACCATCGGTGTGGACGCGCTCCTGCGCCGTCGGCTGCGCCAGCGCCTCGCCACCGCCGACGAGATGGATGCGGTCGAGGATCGGCGCCCGAGCCGCCGCTCGGACATGGGCGCCCCGATGCGCTCGCGCCCGAGCTCCCCGCCCGCCCGACCACCGGCGCTCAGTGGCGGGCAGTGGTCATCGACGACCACCGATACCGGCGAGCATCCGTTGTACACTCCCCAACCGGTCGGAACGACCGGTCCTGGCGGCCCATCGGTCAATGTGGAGTACCGCGGCGACCGCAACGGAACCGCCGGCACCATGCACGACCCGTCGGAACCGGGGCGGGGTGAGGGCTCACGGCCGCAGCCACCTGGGCGCACGGACACGGATGTCACGATCATCCTGCCGCCAAGCGTCAGCAGCGGCATGCGTAAGGACGGGAGATCCTCGCGTTGATCGGCGGCTGGACGCATCCAGCTGACCTGGAGCCGTCGCTGGTATCGGCGCGAACCTACGCGAGCCGCCGGGGGCACCTCACCATCGACGCCGCCCAGCTGCTGGTTGTCATGGTCTGGCTGCTCTTCCTGCTGCCGGCGAATCTGATCATCCCGGAGCTGACCGACGTCGGCCGTCCGGCCACCGTCGTCTGCCTGCTGATGTGGTGTTGGTGGATCTTCACCCGGCTCAGCCAACGGTTCGTCATGACCGGGCCACAGCCGATGCGGTGGATGACGCTGGTGTTCATGCTCTCCTGCCTCGCCTCCTACGCGGCCGGCTACCTACGCGGCCTCACGACGCTTGAGGCGAACGCCGCCGACCGGACCATGATCTCCGCATTGGAGTTCACCGGAGTCATCCTCATCGCGGCCGACGGGCTGGCCAACTGGGACCGGTTCAACCGCGTCCTGCGGGTCCTTGTCTGGTGCTCGGGCATCATGGCGTTCATCGGCATCCTGCAGTCCGCCTTCCAGATCGACCTGACCTCGTACATCGTGGTTCCCGGTCTGCAAGTCAAGGGCGCCTTCGCCGGCTTCGACGAGCGGGGTGACGCCGGGCTCTTCCGGGTCGCCAGCACCGCAACGCATTACATCGAGTTCAGCACGGTCATGGCGATGGCCCTACCGTTTGCGATCCACTACGCCCGCTTCGCGCCGGTGAAGTTGCACCGGCGGTTGTTTCTGGTCGTCGCTTTCATGATCGGTGTGGCCATTCCACTCGCCATCTCCCGGACCGGGATCGTCGCTTTGGTGGCGGTGTTGGTCGCGTTGATACCGGTGTGGGGTTGGCGGATGCGCTATAACGTGGGCCTGCTGCTGCTGGGGGTGGCGAGCGCGCTCATGGTGGTACGACCCGGCCTGCTGGGAACCCTGAGGTCGATGTTCACCAACACCTCGAACGACGACAGCATCCAGGGTCGGACCGAGCGCTACGGCATCGTCTTCCATTACTTCTCCGAGCGGCCCCTGTTGGGCCGGGGCACCGGCACCCTGGTGTCGCCCCAGTACCTGATCCTCGACAATCAGTGGCTGGGCACCCTGGTCAGCACCGGTCTGCTCGGTGTGGCCGCGCTGGCCGTCCTGCACATCGGCGCGATCGTGCTCGCCGTGAAGGCGCTGCGCCGCTCGACGTCGGAAGAGACCCGGCACATGTGCGCCGCGTTGATCGGGGCCCAACTCGCGGGGATCGTCGTCGGCTTCACCTTCGACTCGCTCGCATTCTCGACGTACGCGACGATGATCTCGCTGCTGATCGGATGCTGCGGCGCGGTCTGGCGATTCACCCACCCGACCCGCACCGTGCGGACGTCAACGGTTCGGAGGTTCCCCGAGTGGCAAGCGTAGTGATCGCCGCGCACAACGAGGCGGCGGTCATCGGTCGCTGCCTGGACGCACTCATGCCGTACGTGGCCGAGGTCATCGTGGTCGCGAACGGCTGCACGGACGACACCGCCGCCATCGCCCGGCGCCAGGGGGCGACCGTGATCGAGCGGCCGGAGGCGTCCAAGGCGGGTGCGCTCAATGCGGGCGACCGTGCCGCTTCGACGTTTCCGCGCCTGTTCATCGATGCCGACGTCGTGCTCAAGCCGGGTGCGGTCGCCGCGCTGACGAGGGCGCTGGAGCACTCGGGTGCCCTGGCCGCGGTTCCGTTGCGCCGGCTCGATCTCGCCGGCCGACCGTGGCTCGTGCGCGGCTACCACGCCATCCACTCACGCCTGCCCGCGTCCAGGAACGGACTGTACGGACGTGGCGTGATTGCGTTGTCCGCCGCCGGGCGGGCCCGGTTCGGCGAATTTCCGGCGATGGTCGCCGACGATCTCTTCCTGGATTCGCTGTACCGCGCGCAAGAAAGAATCATCGTTGAGGACGCCGCGGTCACGGTGGCCGCGCCGACGCGGACCGGCGATCTGCTGAGACGCTTGACGCGGGTGCGTGCCGGCAACGCTCAGATGCGCCAGTCGAGCAGTCAGGTCCGCCGCTCGCGCCGGCTGTCCTGGCTGACCGACGTGGTCGTGCCGGCGCCATGGCTGGCGCCCGCGGCAGCCTGCTACGTCGCGATCACCGCCATCGCCGCCGTGCAGGCCCGGCGTCGACCGACTGATCCCTGGGGACGAGACGACTCGACCCGCGCCTGACGCGCTGTGCGGCGACCCCGCTGGTCGGGTGTCCGTTCGCCGGTAACGGCTCAGCTCGCCGGTTTGACCGCGCCCGAGCCGTCCTGCCAGGCGTTGCCGGACCACACATTGCCGGTGTTACCGGAGTAGAACGCGGTGACCGGTCCGTAGCTGCCGCAGCCGGAGTGGAACTTCTTGCCGAACAGGTTGTCGATGTAGCGGATGTTGGTGCCTTGTGGGCCGCCGCCGTAGGTGCAGTAGCCATCGATCGCGTTGAACAGGTTGTTCTGCACCAGCACATCGTTGAGCGTCGGTTCGTCGTACAGCGACAGTGCCGACGAGCAGACCTGCTGCTGGCCCGGCAGGCGGTTGCACTGGATGTTGTTGTGGATGATCCGACTGTGGTTGCCCTGACCCTGGCCTTCGCCGATGCCGGCGCCGTGCGACCCGGGCGTCATAACGAAATCGTGGGTCCACGAGTCGACGACGCTGGCGTTGTCTCCCACGTGGATGCCCGTGCCGGTGTGGTGGACATCGCAACGCAGGCAGCTGAAGTTGGCGCCGCCGATGGCCGACCGGTCGGGGCTCTTGTTGTCGGCTTCCTCGATCTCGACGTCGATCATCGTCAAGTGCCGGTAGTCATACCCGTTGGACCAATGTGGATCGACAGTCCCGTGGATGTGCGATCGCTTGATCGTGACGTTGGCGCCCTTGACGACCACGCCGTCGGAGAACAGGCACTTGTCGAAGGTCACGTTGGACTTGTCGATGAAGCCGTTGCAGGAGTGCAGCTTGACCCCGGTGTGTCGCCAGCCGGTGCAATCGGGGCCGGGAAAGGAGGGAAAAGCTGCGCAGGCCGATCCGTACCTGGTGGTGGTCGGGGGGGCGGGTCGTCGGTGCGGCCGACGCGCTGGGCTTCGACGACGCCGTGGCCGGCCCACCCGAGGTCACCGAAGGGCTACCAGTGGCGGTGGTGGCCGTCTGCGCGTCCGTTCGGCCGAGCGCGGAGTGATCGAGAGTCCCGACGATAACGGCGACCGCGCCGGCGAGAACGGCCAGAATCGCAATCAGCAGTCCGAAGCGAGACGGTCCCGAGAAGCGACGTCCCTTGGACGTCGCACGAGGACTGATACTCATATGCGGGCTGCCTTCTTCGGTGCGGCTTTCGTCAGCGCGTCAAGGCATCGTACCCGTCGAGGATGAGACGACGCCGCGCTACCCGCCGCGATTGTGGGTGATCAAGGCGCATTGCCTGATATGTCTATATCGATCATCGTCGACGCCGCACGGAGCGGTCGTTCAGTCGCGTAGCATCCGGGTGATCGCCGTCACCGCCTCCCGCCCGGCCCGATCCCACGAATAGTGCTCCCGGGTCTCGTCCGCGGCTGCGGCACATCGGGCATACAGCGAGTCGTCAGCCAGCGTCTTGACGATCACCTCCGCGAGGGCGGCCGGATCGTCGGAGTCCACCAGATCGCCGTTGACACCCGGCTTGACGATCTCCGGCATGGCCAGCGCGTTGCGCGCGATACAGGGCAACCCCCGCGCCAGGGCCTCGCAGAACACAATGCCGAACGCCTCCTGGCGGCTCGGCATGACGAAAAGTCATGTGTGTCATACATCTCGGCTACCTCAGCAAGTGGTCGGTTGCCGAGAAACGGACGCCGTCCGGAATGTCTCCGGGCAATGGCCATTGGGTCGGCCCGACAACGGTAAGGGTGATGTCGCGGTCCACGTCGCGGCGAAGGATTGCCAGCGCCGCCACGACCAGGTCGCCGGCCTTGCGGCGAAATCCCCCCGACCGACGATGAGCTCCGCCGGCGGGGCCCCGCGCGCAGGGGCCGCAGTGCTCACAGTCTCCACAGCGGAGCTGCCAGGATTCACCACGGCCACTTTCCGCGCCGGTAACCCGGTCACCTCGATCAGGCTCCGGGCGAGCCAATGACTCATCGCGATGACACCGGTCGCGGGCTCGTAGATCAGTCGCTGGCGGTCCCGACGGCGCCGCAACGCGATGGACGAGATGTCCACCCGTGGCCAAGCGGGCCGCCTCGCGCTACTGCATCAGCGCGTCGAAGCTCATGTCCTGATATACGAAGTACGGCAGAGCCGGCCGGGGCGAGGTCCTGTATCTCGAGTACCGCGTCGCAGTCCTCGCGAACCGCCTGCGGGGAGCTGGCCCGCTGGCTGATCGCGTCGGTGAGTCGCGACTGCTGCCACAGCGTGACAGGCCGCCACCGCGCCACCGGGTATGCAACGCCCGCAGACCGAGCTGAACTGGCCGGGACAGCCGCACCCCGACGTCGACCATGTCGCCGTAGCGTCGCATCGCGGCGCGAAGATGCCATGGCGTGTGCGACCAGGTCGCGGCCGGATTCCGGTCCCACAGACAGGCGAATCCGATGCGTGGTCCGGTCACGGGCGACTCCGTTCCTGGGGTGTCGCGGGCGGTGTGGCCAGCCGTGATTCTTGCCACCGGCCGCGCGCGGCACTGTCGGGAACCGACCACGACCCTGCGACAGCCGTCATCTCGGTGCGCACCGTGGTACTACTGTGCCACCGGTCGGCACCGAACCCCAGGTCGAGATCGTCGCCAGCGCCGCCACCGGAAGCGACGAGGAGACCGATGACCCAGGTGGACCGGTCTAGCACAAGCGCGGACCCAACCGCGTCGAGGCGACGTCGTCCGGGTACGCAGCCGCGAGGAGATCCTGGCCACCCTCGACAGACGGGCGATCGACGCGCTACCGTTCATGCCGGAGATGCTCAAGTACTGCGGCGAGACGTTGACGGTCTGGTCCCGTGCCGACAAAGATGTGAGACGTCGGAGTGGACCGGCAACCGGCGGATGAGAAGACGGTCCACCTGCTCGGGGCCCGTTGCGACGGCAGCGCTCATGGTGGTTGCCAGGCCGGCTGCATGCTGTTCTGGCGGGAGGAATGGCTCGAGTGGCCCAACGAGCCGGGCAACGCCATCACGCCACCGCGCTCGGGACGGCGCACCGGTGGCCACGCCGGAGACGCTCCCCGCGGCCACCCAGCCCGGGGACCCGGACGATCCATGTACCGTGCCAGGCGACCGAGCATTCCGCGCCTCGACCCCGATGCCGAGGCACAACTACACCCAGTACGTCACGACGTGCGCATCCGCAACGTCAGTACCGCGATGGTCATCCGCGGGCTGGTCATCCTCGTGTTCAAGAAGTTCCAGCGGCTCACCAGGTTCCTCCCGATGGTTGCGCGTCCGCGCCGGCCAGGACTACCCTTCATCGTGAGCCGACCGGCACCGGCGAGCGGATACCAGCGCTCGACCTGCAGCCCGGTGACCTCGTCGAGGTCAAGTCCAAGGAGGAGATCCTGGCCACCCTCGGCCCGGACCAGCGCAACCGGAACATGCGCTTCGACGAGGAGATGCTGCCGTACTGCGGGCGCCGGGCCCGGGTGGTGCAGGAAGGTCGGCAGATCCTGGACGAGAACAGGGAAGATGATCAAGTTGGCCGATTGCTGGTGCTCGAGGACGTCATCTGTCTCGGGCTGTACAAGCGTTTCTGCCAGCGGGCGATCACGCCGTACTGGCGCTCCGGCTGGCTGCGCAAGGTCTGAGACGCCTTTCGACACCGCCGTCCGGGAGGAAGCCGCCGGACGAAGGCGAGATCGTGGCATCGGTCTGACGCGCCGGTGATTACGAAATTGCCTATATCAACCGCGCACGTGTGACGCGTGCGGCAGCGCCGCCCTTGTCCCGTTGGCCGATCTCGGGAACATCCCGGTGCTCTGCGGCGTGCACTGGGCGGACCGGTGGAGGCGGCGGCCAGCCCGACTGGCCGGATGGTGCTCGCCTCCTGCCCGTCCTGCGCGTACGTGCGGAACGTCGCGTTCGACCCGGCCATCATGGTCTACGACACCACGATGGACACGAACCTGCACCATTCACCGGCATTCCAGGCGTTCTCGGCCGAGCTCGTCAAGCACCTCGCCGACCGGTACCGGCTGGGCGGCAGGCGGATCCTCGACATCGGCTGCGGGCAGGGTGAGTTCCTTCGCGAGCTGTGCCACGGGCCGGCTGCACGGGGGACGGCTACGACGCGATGTACGCCGGAACGGTCGGCCCGGACGGCTCGGGTGCGGTGTTCCACAGCTGGCACGCCCCGCGCGGTGCCGGCCGCGACTTCGACATGTTCACCTCGCGCCACTGGTTCGAACACATCGACGATCCGTACGACTTCCTCGTGGATTCGCAAGAGCGCCGGCCCCCGGCCCGTCACCGGCTACGTCGAGGTGCCCGACGCCTGTTACGACCTGTCGATGCGGGCTGGGAGGTCATCTACCCCCACGTCTCGTACTTCGACGCGTATTCGTTCGTCCGGGTCGTCGAGCGGGCCGGCTCGCGGGTGGAGGCCACCGGGTGCACTTCTCCGGGATGTTCAGGTACATCGAGATCTCGGCCAACCGCGCGGGCCGGCCGCGTAGCGGAACGGCCGATCCGGCCGGGGGAGAGCGCGACCGCCAGCTCGCCTCGCTCGCCGGGTTCCCGAACCCCCACTCAGCGAGAGGTCCGGTTGGCAGGACCGGATAGCGAGGCCTGCTGGAGCCTGGGGCTCGGCCGGTACTGTGGGGGGCGGGATCCCGGGGCGTGCAATTCCTGACGTTCGCCGACCCGGGGCGCCAGCTGGCCGCGGTCGTCGACGTCAATCCCCGCAAGTGGGGCCGCTACCTGCCGGTCACCGCGCATCGAGTCGACTCGCCAGCGGCACTCGAACGGCTGCGGCCGGCGGCCGTCATCATCACGAACCCGTCATACCGCGACGAAATCGCCGCGAGTCTGCGCGCCTCGGCGTGGCCGCCATGTGCTCGTCGCGTAGCCGGCGCCGCCCCCCGGACCTCACTCCCCCACCAAAGGCGCAGGACAGCCTTCGCGCCATCGAAGGCCTCGGCGTGCGCGCCCGGCATTCCATGCCGCGCAGCCGGGCAAGACCGAGGAAGACCTCGTCGTCCCACCAGTCGCGTGCCTCTGTGATGGGAATCAGGCGTGCAGGAGCTGCACCTTTCGCCGTGCGACATCGTCCGGGAGCGGCAGGTACACATTGGGCCGAGCCAGGTCACCGTCCCACTTGGGGATCTCGTAGTGCAGCGAGAGCTGGAGCGGAACACGGTGGGCATCTGTTCAGCCAGAAGCCGGTGGTCCTGATGTGCGTCCTTGGGGCCGGGCAGAGGACAACATCCGGTGATAACTCGCCAGCCACGTCGTGCAGGTGTGCTTGACCTCTCCCCAGTGCGCGGGTAGCCGACCGTCGGCAAGCCGTGCAGCCGAAGGACAGCTCGGCATCCGGCAGGAAGGCGGATGCGGCCGCGCGGGCCTCGGCGTGCCGCTCGGGCGAACCGGTGAGCAGAACGTAGTGGACACGCACGCCGGGTGTGGCCGCTGCCACCGACAGGAGCAGGCCGCCCGCGGCGATCTCGATGTCGTCCGGATGCGCGCCAAGGGCGACAACCGATCGAACGCCGGTCAGCGAGAGCAGGACTACAGACGCCGCTGGACCGCGAGGGCGGCGGGCATCGGGTCGGCGACGGCCACCAGGGCCCTGCCCCGCCGCATACGGCGCGGAGGGTCGCTGGCGCCGGCGCCCGCAGGGTCCCAGATGAGATCTGACCGGCCGGAGGGCTCCACAGCTCCACGGGCATCGTCCCCCGTCGGACATCGCCTCCACTCAGCCCGGTCCTTGAACGTGTCGGCCGCGCGCCAGAAGCCGGTATAGCGGTGGGCGAACAGCCCCCCCTGCCCTAGCAGTCGGGCGAATGCGTGCGGCACCATGTCTTCGCCCTCACGCAGCTCGTCGAAGATGCCGGGGCGATAGACGAAGTAGCCGCCGTTCTCCCACTGCATCAGCTCGCGTACCTCCCGAACTCCGGTGACTCGCCCCTCCTCGCCGACCTCGACGACATGGTGAGTGGAGACCGGTGGCACCGCGAGCATGCCAGCTACTGCCTCGGGTGCCGGAAGCGTCGATGATCTCGTTGAGCGGGGCGTCGGTGAGCGTGTCGGCGTAGTTGGCCAGGAACATCTCGTCGTGCTCGACATGGGAGCGTACCCGCATGAGCCGTTCGCCGATGGTGGACGCGCAGTCCGGTGTCGATGAAGGTCACGGTCCAGTCGGTGATGTCGGTGCTGTGCAGCTTGATGTCCCGCCCGCCGCCGACAAGGGTGAAGTCGTTGGACTGGGTTTCGTCGTAGCGAAGGAAGTACTCCTTGACCGCGGCCGCGCCGTAGCCCAGGCAGAGGATGAACTCGGTGTGGCCGAAATGGGCGTAGTACCGCATCACGTGCCAGAGCAGCGGCCGGTCGCCGATCATGTTCATCGGTTTTGGCATGCTCGCCGCGCCCTCGCGCATGCGCATGCCCAGGCCCCCGCAGAAGAGCACCACCTTCATGCTCAGACCACCTCCAACGACGGGATCGGGAAGACCAACCGCCCACCCCACTGCGACACGTAACTCAGCTGGCTCTCCAGCTCCGAGCGCAGGTTCCACGGCAGCACAAGGACGAAGTCCGGCCGGTCTGCCGCGATCCGGTCGGGATGATGGATCGGGATGTGCGTACCCGGTAGTACTTTTCCTTGCTTGTACGGGCTGCGGTCCACAGTGTAGGCAAGCAG
The DNA here is from genome assembly GCA_963753485.1 of uncultured Actinomycetota bacterium. Lineage (GTDB taxonomy): Bacteria > Actinomycetota > Actinomycetes > Mycobacteriales > Micromonosporaceae > CAWDLX01. Next base: position 197,197 of record CAVWCL010000009.1, read on the forward strand.
GTCTGAGCGTATGCCACAGTGGTTCAGCAGAGTGTTGCCCTTGCCCGGCGCGCCGTAGCCTACGACCGTCTTGCCGTCCATGCGCGCGGACAAGAGGAAGCTGAGCAGGTCGCGCTTGATGGTGAAGACCGACTCGGCGAAGCCGGCGTGCCCGTCGAGCGTGTGCAGGCCGGCGGCGGCCTCGGCGGCGAGCACGGCCGCGACCTTCGGCCCCGGCTCGGTCGCGGCGTCGGCTGGCCGCGCAGCCACCCGCAGCGAGCCCCCGTGGGTCTCCAGCTCGTCGACGTCGACCACCCTCAGCCCGGCCGTGGCCAATGCCTGGCTTGCGGTGCGCAGGGAAAGGTAGTGGTAGTGCTCGTGGTAGATCGTGTCGAACTGGCGCCGCTCGATGAGTCGCAGCAGGTGGGGAAATTCCAGGGTGAGCAGCCCGGACGGCTTCAGCAGCGCAGCCAGCCCGGCGGTGAAGTCACGAATGTCTGGAATGTGGGCATATACGTTGTTGGCCACGACCAGATCGGCGCGTCCGTAGGTATCAGCAATTCGGGCCCCGGTCGTCGACCCGAGAAAGCAGGTCTCGGTCCGTACGCCCTTACCCCGGGCGACCTCGGCCACGTTCGCGGCCGGCTCCACGCCGAGGACCGGCACCCCCTCGGTGACGAAATGCTGCAACAGGTAACCGTCGTTGCTGGCGACCTCGATCACGAGCGAGTCCGAGGTCAGACCCAGCCGCCCGGTCATCTCGTCGACGTAGCGCTTCGCGTGTGCGACCCACGAGTCCGAGTAGGACGAGAAGTAGGCGTACTCGGTGAATATCTCCTCGCCGGGCACGTATGCGGGCAGCTGCACCAGCAGGCACTCGGAGCAGATCCGGACATGTAGCGGGTAGAAGGTCTCCGGGCTGTCGAACCGGTCGGCACCGACGAAGCTCTCGCACAGGGGGGACATGCCCAGGTCGACAAAGGTCGCGGTCAGTTTCGCCTGGCAGAGTCGGCAGGTCGGCGTGGTCATCGGTTCTCCCGGTCGGTCGCCTCCCCCGATCAGATCGGCGCGGACGCGAAAAACCTAGTGCGCAGGTCAGCACCCGCCGAGGCCGAGTAAGAAACCCGTCAGTCCTCCAGGCCCCCCGGAGCGGGTTGCGTAGAGTACCCCCATCGAACCCGGTTCGACGCTGGCCCGTGTCCGGGTGACGCCGGTCCGGGTCCCTGCCTCCTAGCCGTCGTTGGGGTGGAGTCTTCATGCGCGTCCTGGTCACCGGCCACGAGGGCTACCTCGGCAGCGTGCTCGTCCCCTACCTGGTCGCCGCTGGACACGACGTCAGCGGTCTGGATACCGGGTTCTTCGCCGACTGCACGCTCGGGCCCACACCGGTCGAGGTACCGACCCTGCGGGTCGATCTGCGCGACATCACGGCCGAGCATCTCCGCCCGGTACGGGCCGACGCGGTGATCCACCTGGCGGCGCTCTCCAACGACCCGCTTGGCAACGTCGACGCCGACCTGACCTACGAGATCAACCACCGCTCGACCGTCCGCCTCGGCCGGGCCGCCAAGGCAGCCGGCGTGCAGCGGTTCCTGTTCTCCTCGTCGTGCAGCCTGTACGGTGCCGGCGCCGACGACACCCCGCTCGACGAGCACGCGGCGTTCGCTCCGGTCACGCCGTACGGTGAGTCGAAGATCCTCTCCGAGCGGGACCTCGCCACCCTCGCCGACGACGACTTCTCGCCGGTGTTCCTGCGCAACGCCACCGCGTACGGCTTCTCGCCGCGGCTGCGCGGCGATCTCGTCGTGAACGACCTGGTGGCGCGCGCGCTCATCAGCAACGAGATCCGACTCTCCAGCGACGGCACGGCCTGGCGGCCGCTGATCCACGCCGAGGACATCGCCGACGCGTTCCGCGCGCTGCTGGAGGCTCCCCGGGAGCAGATCCACCTGCGCGCCTTCAACGTCGGCCAGACCACGGAGAACTACCTCATCCGCGACGTGGCCGAACTGGTGCGCGAGATCGTGGGCGGAACGGTGACCTACGCGGCTGGAAGTGGTCCGGACACCCGCAACTACCGCGCGTCGTGCGACCTCATCGCGCGGGACGTGCCGACGTTTCGACCACAATGGACTGTTCGCAAGGGCATCGAGCAGCTGGTCGAGGCGTACCAACGTTACGGACTCGACCTCGACGACCTGCTCGGCGCACGGTTCCAGCGTCTCCTGCGCATCAAGGCACTACGCGAAGCCGGCCGTCTGGACGAAGGGCTGCGCTGGACGGCGGCCGTCGATGCCTGAGCGGCCTCGGGTCAGCATCGGGGTCACGGCGTACAACAACGAGCGCTACCTTCGTGGTGCGCTCGATGCGGTGCTCGCTCAGGACTTCACCGACTTTGAGGTGGTGATCTGCGACAACCAGTCCACCGATGCCACCTGGGAGATCTGCCAGACTTACGCGGACAAGGACAACCGGTTCCGGATCTTCCGCAACCCACAGAACATCGGGCTGGCGGGCAACTTCCGCCGGGTGCTGGAACTCTGTCGAGGCGATTACTTCCGCTGGACCGCCCACGACGACCTCATGGCGCCAACTCTGCTGAGTCGGTGCGTAGCCGCGCTCGACCACGACCCCGAGGCGGTGCTGGCGTACCCGCAGGGAATCGTCATCGACGACGACGGGCGGGAACTGTTCGACTGCGAGGACGAGCCTGATATCCGCGAGCGCTCCCCGGCCCGCCGGATCGCGCACGCGATGAAGGCGCTGCGGTACTGCAACTCGCTGTTCGGCGTGATGCGCATCGACGTGCTGCGGCGCACCCAGATGGTCGGCCAGCTCAACGCCTCCGACAACCGCCTGCTCATCGAGCTGGCCGCGCGCGGCGGCTTCCACCTCGTGCCGGAGCGGCTCTTCTACCGGCGCAGCCACGAGCAGAGCTCGTTCGGGGGCGCGCGCGACCGGCGGCAACGCTACGAATGGCTCGAGCCGGACGTCGTCGACACGCGCACCCGCCGCAGCGGATCCGACATGGAGTGGCTGCGGCTCACCCGGCAGACGATTGGCGTCCTGGCGCGCAACGAACTCCCACTGCCGACCCGGGTCGCCACCACCGCGACCTTCTGCGTCGTCTGGACCATCCGCCTCGCCCGTCCTCCGCTCGGCCGGTTGCGCGCCCGGATCACGCGCCGACCGGTCGCGGCGCCGGCGCCCGGCGAGCGGATGGCCAGGTGAGCGCAGCGCGGGCAGCGAGCTCGACCGGCGCGCCGGCGCCGGACGACGCCGGGGCCGACTCGCAACCCGTCGTGACCGCATCGGCGCCGCCCACCCGGTCGCGCACCCGGGCGGCGGTCGCCTGGTCCTATGTGCTCACCGTTGGCCGGTTCACCACCACCGCGGTCGTGACCCTTGTGATGGCCGCCTTCCTGGACCCGCGGGCGTACGGCGTCATGGCTCTGGCGATGGTCTGGGTCGTCTTCGCCCAATCGCTGGCGATGCACGGCCCGACCCAGGCCGTGATCCAGCGGGAGGACGTCACCGACCGGCACTTCGACGCCGCGTTCTGGGTGACCCTGGCCGGGTCGGTGGTGATGGCCGCCATCTTCGCCGGCGCCGCTCCCTTGTGGGCGCGCGTGAACGGCGCGCCCGAGCTGGTCCCGGTCTGCTGGGCGCTGGCGCCGTCCATTGTGCTCAATTCATTGGTTGTCGTGCCCGATGCCATTCTCCAGCGCAATCTCCATTTCAAGCGGCTGTCGCAGCGGGTTCTCGTCGCCGGGCTGCTCAGCGGTGCCGCCGGCATCGCGGTCGCGGTGGCCGGGTACGGGGTGTGGGCGCTCGTGGTCCAGCAACTGACGCAGACCGCGCTCAGTGCCGTGCTGGTCTGGATCGTCGTGCCGTGGCGCCCGCGGCGCGGGCCGATCCGCGCCGCCATCCGCGACATCCGCGGATACTCGCTGCATTCGGTGTCGGGGTTCTTCGCCAACTTCGTCGCGACCCGCAGCGATGCTCTGCTCATGGGTGCCTACTTCGGCCCGGTCGCGATCGGCCTCTACCGGTTCGCCACCCGGATCACGAACACGGTCAACGAGGTGGCCGTGGGCGGGCTCGGTCAGATCTCGCTGCCCCACCTCGCGCGGTTCAAAGCCGATCGGGAAGCCTTCGCCGCCCAACTGGGCCGGGTCATCCACGCCGGCTCGCTGGTCGCCTTCCCGGCGTTCGGCATCCTGGCCCCGTCGGCCCGCCCACTGCTCGCGTGGATCGGACCGCAGTGGGCCGATGCGGCCCCGTCCCTGGTCGTGCTGTGTGTCGCCGGCATGATCGGTTCGATCGGCGCCATCAGCGGCGCCGCGCTGCAGGCGGCCGGGCGCCCCGGCGCCAGCGCGGCCATCGGTTGGAGCGTCGCCGCCGTCACCACGGTCACGCTGATCATGGTTGGTCTGCGGTTCTCCCCCGCGGGAGCGCGGACCCAGGTTCTCGCGATTGCCGTGGCCTACACGGTCATCAGCGCGGCCGCCTGTGTCGCCGCGATCGTGCTCACCTTCCGGTGGATCCTGCACGTGCCGATCGGCCCCGCCATGATGCCGTCGGTGCCGGCGGCGCTGTCCGCGGTGGCGGCCGGGGTCATCGGGTGGGCCGTGCAACCGTTGACCCACGGCATGGTGCCTGTCGTCGCGCTCCTCATCACGGGTGTCTTCGCCAGCGCCGCCGCGGCCGCCGTGCTGCTCGTCCTGGACGCGGAGGTTTCGGGGTATGCCCGCCGGTTCACGCGGGCCGTGCGCGCACGCCGCGCCTGAACGTTGGCATCGAGCCGAAACAGGGAGCCGAGGAGAGCGTGGTCAGTGTGCGTAAGGTGGATGGGGTCGTCGGACACCGGTCGCGGGAGGCCTGGCGGGTGCTTCGGACCACTGGCGTCTCCGGACTCGCTCAGCGGGCGGTACGGGTCGCGTACCGGCGGCTGGGAGCCTTCGAGCTCGACTGGAGGATCGACCTCGACCACATCGCCGACTCCCAGCGACTGACCCTGGCCGTCCCGTCCCGCCGCCCGGTTCGGGGAACTCCGCTCACGGTGGGTTGGATCACCCAACCGCCCAGCCCCGGCTCGGGCGGGCACACCACCCTGTTCCGCATGGTGGAGGCGGTCGAGGCGGCCGGCCATTCGTGCGTCATCTACCTGCATGACTTGTTCCAGGGTGAGGTGGCCCGTCACGAGCGGATCATCCGCCAGTTCTGGCCGCGCATGCGGGCGGAGATCCGCTCGGTCCAGGATGGACCGGCCGAGCTGGATGCCTACGTCGCCTCTGGTTGGGATTCGGCGCATGTGCTCGCGTCGTGGTCGGCGCTGCCCACCCGTCGGCTCTACTTCATCCAGGACTTCGAGCCCTACTTCTATCCGGTCGGCTCCCACTATGTGCTCGCCGAGGACACCTACCGCTTCGGCTTCCGGGCCATCACGGTGGGTCCGGTCCTGGCTGACCTGCTGAGGACCCGGTACGGCGTGGAGGCCACGGTGGCCGAGTTCGGCTGCGACACCTCGGTCTACCGCCTCACCAATCCGGACCGGCGCCGCGGCGTGGTCTTCTATGCCAAGCAGGACACGGCCCGGCGTGGTTTCGCTCTGGGCGTGCTGGCGCTGCAGGAGTTCCACCGCCGCCACCCGGAGCACGAGATCCACCTCTTCGGCGACGTCGATGCTCAGGTGCCCTTCCCGGCCACCAACCATGGCGTGCTCCGCCCGGCCGAGCTGAGCGAGCTGTACAACCGGTGCGCCGCCGGCCTCGCCCTGTCATTCACCAATCTGTCGTTGGTGCCGGACGAGATGCTCGCCTGCGGGACGGTGCCGGTCATCGCCGAATCGGCGTTCTCCCAGGCCAGCATCGACAATCCCCACCTGCGGTGGGCGCGACCGACCCCGTTGGCCCTCGCGGACGCGCTCACCGCGACGGTCACGGATGGACCGTCGCCGGCCGCGGTCGCGGCGAGTGTGCGCAGCGTCGCCTGGGGTGCCGCCCAGGCGGTGACATTGGCGACCATCGAGGACGAGGTCTACGGACCGCCGTCGGGCTGACCAGGAGGGTCCGGCCGGCAGGGGCGAGAGAGGTGAGACGTTGGTTGCGGAGCAACAGCGCTCGGGGCGGTCGGCCCCGTGGGCCCGGTGGGGGCGGCGCGCCGCGCGGGCAGCCGTGCGCCGGTTCAGCGGTCCGATCGGCACGCTACGGGCGGTGCGTACGCACGCTCCCCACATCGTCCTGACCTACGACGACGGACCCCACGAGGTGAATACCGAGCCCGTCCTGGAAGCGTTGGCCCATCACCGCGCCACCGCGACCTTCTTCGTGCTTGTCGGTCGAGCCACCCGTCATCCCGGTCTGCTCAGCGAGATCGTGGCCGCCGGCCACGAGGTCGGCCTGCACGGCATCGACCATCGGCGCCTGACGACGTTCCCGGCGACCGAGGTGCTGCGGCGCACCCGCGACGGGCGGGCCCAGCTCGAAGACCTGGTGGGTGCGCCGGTGCGATGGTTCCGCGCACCTTACGGGGCCCAGCGCCCTTCGACCTGGTTGGCCATCCGCCGCGCCGGCCTGGTGCCGGTCTTCTGGGGTCCCACGCCAGCCGACTGGGAGCACCTGCCCGAGACAACGCTGGCCGAACGCGCCCTCGCCGGCAGCGGCCCGGGCGAGATCGTCCTTGCCCATGACGGACATGCCGGACCGGAGGACGGAGTCGACGACGGGCCGCCACCGACGTTCGATCATGGCCTGCTCGCCCGGCTGATGCTCGAGGCGTTCGCCGCGCGCGGCCTCGCCGGGAGATCGATCTCCGATGCGCTGGACCACGGCCGGGAAGCGCGCTGGGCCTGGTTCACCCGCTGACTGTGGCTGATGTCGACATGCCGACATCTGCCACATACCGGCTGGACAGTGGATCCTGGCGGGGCGCGGCCTCCCTACGATCCAGACAACCGGCTCTCCCCACCCGGCCGTCGCAACGCGGGGAGAAACGCCGGCGGAGGTGACGGGAGGGTGCCCATGGTCAGCGAGTCCCGCCGGCCGCACGTGGTGATCGCGGTCGTCAACCTGCCGGCGGAGCGGGACCGCCGGGTGATTCGCGAATGCACCGCGTTGGAGTCCGCCGGCTTCCGGGTCACGGTGATCTGCCCGCGCGGACGCGAACAATACGACCGCCTCCGCGGTACCCGCGACACCGCGGTACGCACGTTCCGGCAGCCGTTCGCCGGCACCGGCGTGGTCTCCTTCGCGGTCGAGTTCGCCTGGTCGTTCCTGTGCGTCGCCTGGCATCTGGCTGTCCTGGTCACCACCCAGCGGGTAATCGCCGTGCAGGTGTGCAACCCGCCCGACGCGTTCTGGCCGCTCGCCCTGCTCCTGCGGGCCACGGGCCGGCCATGGGTCTTCGACCACCACGACCTGTGCCCCGAGTTGTACGAGTGCAAGACGCCCTCTCCGCGCCCATTGGTGTCCCGGACGCTGGTGGCGCTGGAGCGCCTCTCGGTGCGCTGCGCATCGGCGGTCGTCTCGACCAACGGCTCCTATCGGGACATCGCCGTGCGTCGCGCCGGCTGCCGGCCCGAGAAGGTGGCGATCGTGCGCAACGCACCGACCATGGCCGAGGTCGGCGGCCCGGCGGAGGAGACAGACGCCGGCGCCGAGCGGCGCGGCGGGCCGGACGGGCACACCCGGACCATCGCCTACGTCGGCGTGCTCAACCCGCAGGACCGGGTGGATATCGCCATCCACACCGCGCGCCTGCTGCTCGACCTGCGTGGCCCGACCGGATGGGAGATGGTGATCGCCGGCGACGGCGAGTGCCTGGCCGACCTGCGCCGCCTCGCCGACACTCTGGAGCTGGGCGGGGTCGTCCGGTTCACCGGCTGGCTGGAGGCGCCGGAGGTGGACCAGCTGCTGCGGCGGTCCACAGTGGCTATCCAACCGGACCCACCGACCCAGATGGCGGAGCTGTCCACCATGGCGAAGACCGTGGAGTATCTCGCCCGCGGCGTGCCGGTGGTCGCGGCGAGCCTGCTGGAGACCCGCTACAGCGCGGGCGCGGCCGGCGTCTACGTGCCGACCGGCACGGCCGAGGAGTACGCCAAGGCCATCGACCAGCTGCTCGACGACGCGCCGGCGCTGGCGGCGATGCGGCAGGCCGGGCTGACCCGGTTCCGCACCACACTCGCGTGGGAACACCAGGCCGAGGTGTACCTGGGTGTCTGGCGCCGGCTGCTCCCCGCCGCGGTCGACTGGCCGGACGCCACCGCCTGATCAGCCGTAGGAGCCGACGTCTCCCACGGACATCTCGCCGGCCCACTCGCGCGGCAGCGGGTAGGCGGCCGGCGCGACCCGCTTGACGATCTCGTCGAGCACGGTTTCGGCGTGGCCCACCCAGAGATGCTTCGCCCCCGGCACGCCCACGACCTCGGCCTGCGGGATGGCGGCGAACCGCTGTCGTGCCTGCGCCGGGCGCAGGTAGTCGTCGAGCTCCGGGACCAGCGCAACCACGGACTGCCCGGACGCCGCCCAGGTCGCCAGGTCATTCGCGGTCGTGGTGCGCAGCGGCGGCGAGAGCAGGATCGCGCCCGCGACCGCCGGGTCACACCCGTATCGCAGCACCAGCTCGCTCCCGAACGACCAGCCCACCAGCCAGATCCGGGGCAGCTCGGCGAACTCGGCGTACTCGATCGCCGCCGCCACGTCGTACCGCTCGGCCGCGCCACCGCTGAACCGGCCGCCGCTGGTGCCGCGGACGCTCGATGTGCCCCGGGTGTTGAACCGCAGGACCGCGAGCTCGGCCAGCGCGGGTAGCCGCCAGGCCGCCTTGCGCAGCAGGTGACTGTCCATCATGCCGCCGTGGGTGGGTAGTGGATGCAGGCAGACCACCGTCGCCACCGGCGGGCGGTCGACCGGCATTGCCAGCTCGCCGACCAACGTCACCCCGTCGGCGGTATGCAGCTCGATCCCGGTGCGTCGGGCCGGCAGGATCGAGTTGGCCCGGATCGACCGGGGCGCACTGGTGCCCCGTTCGCTCACGCGTGGCCCCCGGCCCGGGGTCGCCGGCCGGGCAGCCGCCGATCGCGGGCCCGCCAGCAGCCGGTGTGCCAGTGGCGCCGGTCGCCGAGGTCCCCGCGCCCGTCCGCAGGCCAGGCCACCACATGGGCGACCCCCACCCTGATCTCCTGTTCGCAGCCCGGGCACCGGTACACCTTCACCGCGCTGTCGGCGGTCACGTGGCGTACCGACCAATCCCCGTCCGCCCATTCCTGGACCCGGTGTACGCCGTGGCGGGCCCGCTCCTCGTCCAGCGGCACCCCCTCGTCCTGGCGGCGCTGCCTACGGGGCACCATCGGAGCCTATCGCCGCGCCGTCAGCGCCTGGCGTAGTCGCGGAACCCGCGCCCCACCTTCCGCCCGAGGTAGCCGGCGGTCACCAGGTGCTCCAGCAGCGGGGCCGGGGCGAAGCCGGGCTCGCGGAACTCCAGGTAGAGCTCGCGCTGGATGGCCAGCGCGACGTCGAGACCGACCACGTCCAGCAGTTCGAACGGGCCCATCGGGTAGCCGCAACCGAGCTTCATGGCGTAGTCGATGTCGTCGGCCGTGGAGTAGGACGCCTCGAGCATCCGCACAGCGTCGTTGAGGTACGGAAACAGCAACGCGTTGACCACGAATCCGGCCCGGTCGGCGCAGACCACCGGCGTCTTGCCGAGCGTGCGGCACACCTCTCGGGCGGTGGCGAGCGTCTCGGCCGAGGTCCTGATCGTCTGCACCACCTCGACCAGCGCCATCACCGGTGCCGGGTTGAAGAAGTGCAGGCCAACGACGCTGGCCGGGCGGGAGGTGGCCACCGCGCACTCGATCACCGGGAGGCTGGAGGTGGTGGTGGCGAAGATGGTGCCCGGCTTGCAGATGTCGTCCAATGTGGAGAACAGCGCCCGTTTCACGCTGAGCTCCTCCACCACCGCCTCGACCACGAGGTCGGCGTCGGTGAGCTGGTCCAGCGAGGATGACCAGGTGACCCGGGCTCCGATCGCGTCGCGGTCGGCCTCGGCCAGCTTTCCCCGCAGCACCGCCTTCTCCAGCGAGGTGGTCAGCGACTGGCGCAGCGTCGCGGACTTCTCCGCACCCCGGGCCACCGAGATCACGTCGTACCCGGCCCGGCCGAACACCTCGACGATGCCGGCGGCCATGACGCCGGAGCCGACCACACCGACCGTGCCCAACGGGCGGGATCCGGTCGCGGCCTCGGCCGGGCTGTCCGTGTCGGACTCCGGCGTCTGGTCGTCGCGCACCACCACCGGCGAGCCCGGCGCCTGGTAGGTGTAGAAGCCGCGCCCGCTCTTACGGCCGAGGAGACCGGCGGTGACCATCTGCTTGAGCAGCGGCGCCGGCGCATGACGGCGGTCCCGCCCGCCCCGGCGGTACATGGTGTCGAGGATCTCGTACGCGGTGTCCAGCCCGATCAGGTCCATCAGCGCGAGCGGGCCCATGGGCAGGCCGCAGCCGAGCCGCATGGCCGCGTCGACGTCCTCCCGGGAGACGAAATGCCCGTCGCACATCGCCACCGCGTGGTTGAGGTAGCCGAAGAGCAGGGCGTTGGCGATGAAGCCGGCCCGGTCGGTGATGGTGACGTCCACCTTGCCCAGCTGAGCGCAGAGCGCCTCGACGTCGGCGACCACCTCGTCCGAGGTGACCACCGTCCGCACGATCTCGACCAGCGCCATCACCGGGGCGGGGTTGAAGAAGTGGATCCCGATGACCTGGTTCGGCCGGTGGGTGGCGACCGAGATCTCGGTCACCGAGAGCGACGAGGTGTTGGTGGCCAGAATCGCGTCCGGGCGGCAGATCCGGTCCAGCTCGGCGAATATCGCCTGCTTGAGTTCCAGCTGCTCGGGCACCGCCTCGACCACCAGGTCGGCCGTGGCCAGCGGTTCGAGCCCGACCGCGAAGCTGATCCGGCCCAGCAGCTGGTCGCGCTCGGACGGGGTGAGCTTCCCCCGGGCGACGGCCCGATCGGTGGAGCCGGTGAGCGTGCTGCGGCCGCGTTCCAGCGCGGCGTCGTCGACGTCCACCGCCACCACGTCGATGCCTTTGCGGGCAAGGACCTCGACGATGCCGACCCCCATCGTGCCGAGCCCGACGACCCCGACGCTGGCGATTGTGCGAGCCATGGACTCTCCTCCTGCGACGGCTGCGGGGATGGCCCCGGCAAAGGGCACTGCTGCCCGCGAGTCTGCCACGCGCCCCCTCCCCCGTCGATCTAGGGCTTAGGTGCCCGATCAGAGATCGAAGCATGTGCATACGCCCTAGATCGACGGGCTCGGGCGGGGAGCACTAGACTTCCTGGGGACGCCATCGCAGGGAGTTCGCCATGTCGGTCCAGATCTCGTCCGGCACCCCGTCCGCAGAGCCGACCTCGACTCCCGGCCAGCCGGTGTACGCCGGCGGTGAGTTGATCTCGTCCAACCCGGTCACCGGGGCCGAGGTGGGGCGGTTCCCGGTCGCCGACGCCGCCGCGGTCGCGGCCGCGGTCACCCGCGCCCGGACGGCGGCGCGCTGGTGGCAGCAGCTCGGCTTCGACGACCGCCGCGAGCGCCTGCTGCACTGGCGGACGCTGATGGTCAAACGCCTGGACGAGGTGCTCGCGCTCATGCACGCCGAGGGCGGCAAGCCGAGGGCGGACGCCCTGATCGAATGCCTGGTCGCGATCGACCACGTGGCCTGGTCGGCGCGCAACGCCAAACGGGTGCTGCGCTCGCGCCGGGTCGGGGGCAACATCATGCTGCCGGAGTTCGGCGCTCGGCTGGAGTACCAGCCCTACGGCGTGATCGGGGTGATCGGCCCGTGGAACTACCCGATCCTCACCCCGATGGGCTCGATCACGTACGCCCTCGCCGCCGGTAACGCGGTGATCTTCAAGCCCAGCGAGTACACCCCGGCGGTCGGCCGCTGGTACGTGGACCTCTTCGCCCAGTTGGTGCCCGAGCAGCCCGTGCTGCAGATCGTGTACGGCGGCGGCGAGACCGGCGATCACCTGGTCCGTTCGGGCGTGGACAAGGTCGCCTTCACCGGCTCACCACCGACCGCGAAGAAGATCATGGCTGCCTGCGCCGAGACGCTCACGCCCGTGCTCATCGAAGGCGGCGGCAAGGACGCCATGATCGTGGACAGCGACGCCGACGTCGACCTCGCCGCCGCGTCCTGCGTGTGGGGGGCGATGACGAACGCCGGCCAGACGTGCGTGGGCATCGAGCGGGCGTACGTGGCCGCGCCGGTCTACGACTCGTTCGTCGCGAAGGTGGTCGAGAAGGCCTCGCGGCTGCGGGTCGGCTCGGACTCGGGCGACGACATCGGCCCGATCACCATGCCCCGCCAGCTCGATGTCATCCGCCGCCACATCGACGACGCGCTGGCCCGCGGTGCTCGCGCGGTGCTCGGCGGCGCCGACGCGGTGCAGCCACCCTTCGTTCACCCGACCATCCTGGTCGACGTGCCGGAGGACGCGGCCGCGGTGCGCGAGGAGACGTTCGGCCCGACGCTGACCATCGCGAAGGTCGCCACCGCGGACGAGGCGGTCCGGCTCGCCAACGCCACCCGGTACGGGTTGGGCGGCGCGGTCTTCGGCCGCGCCCGGGCGATGGCGATCGCCCGGGCGCTGCGCACCGGGATGGTCTCGGTCAACGGCACCGTCTCCTTCGCCGGCCTGCCCTCGCTGCCCTTTGGTGGCGTCGGCGACTCCGGTTTCGGCCGCATCCACGGCGACGACGGCCTGCGCGAGTTCTCCCGGACGAAGGCGATCGCCCGCCGGCGGGCGCCGTCGGTGCTGCCGTCGACGACCTTCGAGCGCAAGCCCCGGCACGTCCGGATGATCGAACGGATGCTCCGCCTGGTGCACGGCCGCTGACCCGCACGGCGCCTCGTGCAGGGCGCTGACCCGCACGGCGCCTGACCCTGATGGCCGTCACCCGGCCGGATCAGGCGGTGCCGAACTCGGGCAGCCGGAGCAGGCCGTCCCAGCGCTGCTCGGCACTGCCCAGGAAGAACTCGAGCCCCGGGTCCCAGGTGTGGCCCTGCGCCCGGCGGTGGTAGAGGTACCCCAATGGATGGGTGCGGTAGATGGTGGCCCCATCGCGGTTGAGCCGGTCGGCGAGGCCGAGGTCCACCGACCGGGGCACCGGGCGCCAGCCGCCGATCCGCTCCAGGTCGCCCTTGCCGATGAGCATGGTGCCGCCGGCCACCACGGAGTCGTCCCACTCGGCCCGCCCGGAGCGGCGCCGCACGGTGATGCCGGCATCCTCCAGATAGACGAACTCGGCTCCCTTGCCGACCAGCGTCGCGCCCGAGTAGTGCCGGGCCAGCACCAGGTCCCACACGTGTTCGGGCCCATAAGTGTCGTCGTCGTCAAACTTGGTCAGCAGGCTGCCCGCGGCCCGGGCGGTGGCCAGGCCCAGGGCGGTGCCGAACGGCACCTCGGCGTCGACCGGGACCACCTGGTACGGGCGGCCGCACCCGGCCAGCAGCTCGGCTGCCGCCGGCGGCAGCTCGACGCCGTGCAGGCACACGACGATCTCCAGGTCCGGGTACGTCTGGCCGGCAATCGCGGTGAGGATCGGCTCGAGCAGATCGGGCCGGCGGGTGGCGAGCAGCGCGCTCACGGGCGGCGGCGTCCGGTCCCCGGCGAAGCGGAGCGAGTGCTCGCGCAGCGCGGTGCGACGCTGCCGGACGCTGCGCAGCTCCATCGCCAACGCCCGGTCCGGCGGCGCCGGCAGCGGCTCGGCCAGGATGTCGCGCAGAGCCGGTGCGAGCAGCGCGCCGACCGGCTCGGGCAGCTCGGGCGCGTGCACCACGGCACCGGTGAGCGCGAATTGAACCAGCAGCGAGGCCTCGGCCCAGGCGTCGACGCCGGGTGGCGGCGGGCATTCGACCAGGCCGACCGTGCGCAGGGCGGCCACCGTCGGCCAGCTCAGCTCGGCCCCCACGCCCCGCCGCCACGGGTAGATGGCCGGGCCCGACCAACCGGCGAGCACGAGGCGCACCCGGGCGGCGTCGCCGCGGTAGGACTCCGGGCGCCGCCCCCGGGGATTGACCACCTCGGCGTCGGCGACCACCCGGGACCGAACCGTTGGCCCGGCCACGGCCCGGGCGCCGATGTCCGGCAGCGGGTGCACCGGGCGTAGGGCGCTGATCACCGCCGCCAGCAGCTGAGCGACCGGCACCGGGTCGGCCACCCGCAGGGTGGCCATCGCCGTCCCGAAGCCGCGCCCGGGCAGACGGACCCGAGCCTCGAGCAGACCCGGTCGCTGGGGCACCCGCCCCGACCACCCGGGCCACGCCGCCCGCCACCACAGCACGTGAACCGAGAGCCGGCGTACCGCGGTGACCTGGTCGCCGCCGGCCGGCATCGGGGCGTCAACCGCCAGGCGGCGCAGGCGATGGCGCAGGCTGTCGACGGATTCAGCGACCACCACGACCCGGCCCGGCAACCGGAGCGTCCGCACGCCCAGGCGGCCGCGCAGCGGCCCGGCGAGGAACCACAGCAGCCGCCGCGCCCAGCCCTTCAACCGGGCCGAGGTCGACGGTGGGCGTGGCGCGGGCGGCTCTTGCGTGGCGCCGGCACGGATCGGGACGAGCCGCCATCGGCTAACCGGCATGGACCCGCCGAGCCGGCGGTACCGTCCGCGGCGCCTCGCCGAGACGGGCGATCTGTTGGCGCGGGCGGGGAATGACCGGAGCCGGCAGGTCGGCGTCGGTGACCACGAGACGGGCCCGGGCGAACTGGCGCAAGGCGGCCCGGGTCGATGCCTGGTAGCACCTCGCGGCTGTGTTTTCCGCGCGGTGAGCATCACCGACGATGAGCACCTGGGTGCCGCCCGCGCCGGGCCCCCGTCCGTCGAACGTCGAGGCGACGGCCCGGGCCTCCTCGAGCACGGCGGCGACGCTGCGCGTGTACGGCCCGCCGGCGTAGCCCTGGTGGGAGCCGCCGGCGTAAACGGCGACGCCGTCGCGCAGCGGCAGCCGGCGCTGCCATCGGTAGTACCACCGGTTGACCGCCGCCCGGGTGGCTCGCACGGCCCTGGGGCCGGCGGTCCGGCTGCGATACAACGCCCGGAGCAGCTCGAAGAGGCCGAACGCGTTCCAGGCCACCAGAGTGAACCGCACCCGGGCGACGCCGGGTGGACGCGGGTAGCCACCGGCCGGACGGAACTGGCGGTAGTCCGCGACGATGCGGCCGAAGAACACCCGCCGGTCGCCCCGGTGGATCCGGTCAGGGTGGTTGAGCACCCCGAGGTAGTGCCAGATCATCCGCTGGAACACCAGCGGACGCAGGTCCTCGTGGCGGCCCTCGACGTAGCGCATCACCCGGTGCCACTGGTCGAACACCTCGGTGTGGCGGTGCGTCGTGGTCCGGGTGATCTGGCCGGCCGGTCGCTGGCGGTAGCCGTAGCAGACCCGGTCGAGCACGCAGATGCGCCGGGCCGCCAGCAGCAGCGGATGGCTGAACGACACGTCCTCATACCAGCCCGGGGCGAAGCGCACCCCGGTCGAGACCAGGAAGTCCCGGCGGACCACCTTGTTGCACGCGATATGCAGGCCATCCAGCACCCGCGGCTGCGACCGCAGGTCGAAAACGGCCGGCAGCGCCGGTCCGGCTCCCGCCGGGCGCTCCGGCACCAGCCGGCCGTCCGGGTAGCTGCGGGCGTAGCCGACCAGCAGCACGTCGGGCTGCTCGGCCAGGCGCGCCAGCACCGCGTCGAGGGCGCCGGCGACGAGCCAGTCGTCGCTGTCGACGAACCACACGTACTCGCCGGTCGCGTGGTCCAGGCCACTGTTGCGGGCGGCCCCGAGTCCCTGGTTGGTGGCGTGGGTCAGCACGCGGACGCGGGCGTCGCGGGCGGCGTACCCGGCGAGGATCTCGCCGCTGCGGTCCGGCGAGCAGTCGTCGACGGCGACCACCTCGATGGCCCCCGCGCGCTCCGGCCCGATCTGGCCCAGGATCGAGTCGAGGCATTCGGCGAGGTACTCCTGCACCCCGAACACCGGCACGATCAGGCTGAGCAGCGCCACGGCGGCGAGTGTACGCCGCGGCCGGCGCCGCGACGCGTGCGGAGAGTGCCGGCCTACCATGACCGTGGCCGGCCGGCGGGCGGGCCACGGTGCCGCCCCTGAGGTGAGGTCGATCACATGACCCCGGAAGAGTTTCGCCGGTACGGGCACGATGTCGTGGAGTGGGTGGCCCAGTACTTGTCCACAGTAGACAAGTACCCGGTGCTCTCGCCGGTGGCACCGGGCTGGG
Organism: uncultured Actinomycetota bacterium; assembly: GCA_963753485.1. Lineage (GTDB taxonomy): Bacteria > Actinomycetota > Actinomycetes > Mycobacteriales > Micromonosporaceae > CAWDLX01. The sequence goes on from CAVWCL010000009.1 coordinate 213,471, forward strand.
TGCGCGCCCAGCTACCGACCGCGGCGCCGGAGCAACCGGAGCCGTTCGCCGCCGTACTCGCCGACCTGGACCGGGTGATCATGCCGGGGATCACCCACTGGCAGTCGCCGAACTTCTTCGCCTACTTCCCGGCGAACAACTCGGGCCCGTCGATCCTGGCCGAGCTGGTCGGCGCCGGCCTGGGCGTACAGGGCATGCTGTGGCAGACCAGCCCGGCCTGCACCGAGCTGGAGACGCACGTGTTGGACTGGATGGTCGACCTGCTCGGCCTGCCGGCCGGGTTCGGTTCCGCCGGCGCCGGCGGCGGTGTCATCCAGGACAGTGCCTCCTGTGCCGCGCTCTGCGCCCTGCTCGCCGCCCGGGAACGGGTGACCGGCGGCGAGTCCAACCGCAGCGGGGTGCGGGCGCTGCTGACCGCGTACGCGTCGAACCAGGCCCACAGTTCGGTCGAGAAGGCGGTGCGCATCGCCGGGCTCGGCAGCGAGAACCTGCGCCAGGTCGCCACCGGGCCAGAGCTGGCGATGTCGCCGGCGGCGCTGGACGCCGCGATCAAGGCCGACCTCGCCGCCGGTCACCGGCCCTGTTTCGCGGTCGCCACCGTCGGCACCACCGCGACCAACGCGATGGATCCGGTCGCTCCGATCGCCGAGATCTGCGCGCGGTACGGCGTATGGCTGCACGTGGATGCGGCGATGTCGGGCTGCGCGGCCATCTGCCCGGAGTTCCGCCACCTGCAGGACGGTCTCGCCGGCGCGGACAGCTACTGCACCAACCCGCACAAGTGGCTGCTCACCAACTTCGACTGCGACTGCTTCTTCGTGCGCGACCGGGCGGCCCTGATCGGTGCGTTGAGCATCCTGCCCGAGTACCTGCGCAACGCGGCCTCCGCCTCCGGGGCGGTCATCGACTACCGCGACTGGCAGGTCCCGTTGGGGCGACGCTTCCGGGCGCTCAAGCTGTGGTTCGTGCTGCGCACCTACGGGGCCGATGCGCTGCGCGCGATGGTGCGCCGCCACGTGGCGGCGGCCCACTGGTTCGCCGACCAGGTCGCCGCGTCCAACGAGTACGAGCTGGTCGCCGCGGTGCCCCTCAACCTGGTCTGCTTCGCCCATGTCGACGGCGACGGCGCGACCCAGGCGGTCCTGGATGCCGTCAACGGCTCCGGCCGGGCGTACCTGACCCACGCCAAGGTGGCCGGGCGCACCGTCATCCGGGTCTCGGTCGGCCAGGAGCGCACCGAGCTGTCTCACGTCCAGGCGCTCTGGAATCTGATCACCTCCCCGTCGATCTAGGGCTTGCGCACGTGCTTCGATCTCTAAACACGTGCCCAAGCCCTAGATCGACGACGGAGGCGCTGGTCACCCCGGCCCCCGAACCTGCTGCTGCTCGCTCGCGGCCCGGGCGCTCGCATCGATCTCGGCGTAACTGGCGTGGCGTAGCGGCGAGACCGCGACCGCTACCGCGGTCACCGCCAGCCCGGCCAGGCCGATCCAGATCGCGGCGCGGTAGCCCCACGCGTCGGCGACGACGCCGCCCAGCGGGGCCCCGACGACGATCGCGCCCCGGTTGATCGAGCGGATGGTGGTGTTCATCCGGCCCTGCAGCCGGTCCGGGGTCACCGCGTTGCGGTAGCCGAGCTCGTTCGCCCCCGACACCGCAACGGCGAGCCAGTAGACGAACTGTCCGGCGCCCACGAGCGCCACACGTGGCAATCCCGGTTCGGCCAGAACGACGGCCAGCCACGACAACGGCATCGCCGCATGCGTGATCACCATCGTCGGGCCGACTCCGAGACTCTGCCCGGCCGGCGTGGCGAGGGCACCACCGAGCACGGCACCGGCGCCCGCGATCGCGTACACGACGCCGAGCTGGACCGAGCCGAGGCCGAGCCCACCCTGGGTCGGCGTCCGCAGCACGAAGAGCACGATGACGGTCGTGAGCATGCTGTGGAACAGGAACCAGATGTGCCCCGACCACGCCAGGGGTGACAGGGTCCGGTGCCGGTAGACCCAGGCGACGCCTTCGCGCAATTCCGAGCGCAGGCTGCGCTGCGCCGGTCGGCTCACCGGCTCGGCCACCCGGGCGCCGACCAGCAACAGCGCGGAGGCCAGGTACGAGGCGGCGTCGACGAGGATGGCCAGTGGGGCGCCGACGAGACGGATCAAGCCAGCGGCCAGCAGCGGCCCGGTGGTCTGCGCGACCGCGTCCGACTGCTCGATCCGGGCGAAGGCGCTAGTCAGCATCGTCGGCGGGACGACCCGCGGCAGGAAGGACTGATCCGCCGAGTCGAAGAAGAGCGACAGCGTGCCGAAGAGCACCACCACCGCGATCAGCGACGCGACGCTGAGCGACCCCATCGCGTACAGGGCAGGAATGAGACAGAGCACGACGGACCGGCCAACGTCGGTGCCGACGAGGATCGGCCGGCGGCGATGGCGATCGGTGATGACGCCCGCTACCAGCCCGATCACGAGGTACGGCAACCACCGGGCGGCGTTGATGAGTCCAAGTTGGACAGCATTGGCGTTCAATGTGAGCGCGGCCAACACCTGCAGGGCCAGCAGGGTGACATAGCTGCCGAATGACGAGACTGTCGCCGCCGCCCAGACCCGGCGATACGCGGGCACCTCGAACAGTCGCGGCATGGGCCGGACCCTACCAACCGGGGGGCTGCGGCCAGGGTGCTGGAGGCGAAGTCTCCTGGCATGCGAGGCACGGATGATGGTGGGGCCACCCCGATGTGCTGGGGTGGCCCGAACGTCGTCTGCGGGGTGGCCAGCATGCCGCGGCCCATCGCCTGCGATCAACTGCACTACTGGCAGACGTTCGTCGCCGCTCCCCTGCCGCCCGCGGCGGCTCCGGAACCGGGGAATGGACCGGGTCGCTGACCTGAGCGGATCGTGGACAGTGGTGGTGGCCATGGCCGCCGTCACCGTCCACGATCGGCCCCGCGGCCGCGGATAGTGTGCCGGACGCGGTGGAGTACTTCCTGAATGCCGGCGGTTCCGACGTGGGCGATCCGGCGACGGCGGCCAACCGCATGGTCGGTGAACGCGGCGAGGAGGACGCCGCTGCCGGGCCGGACGCGTTGGCCGACGCCTACGACGCGGCCCGGGCCCGACTGGCGCAGCGGTTGCCCGGTCTTCGCCATGATCTGCCGGTCATGATGTTCGGTCGCTACCGGCTGCCACTCGATGAATGTCTCGTGACCCGGTTGGTCGAACTCGTCGTGCACGCTGACGATCTCTCCGTCACCCTGCGGCTGCCCACACCGGACACCGGCGACGACACCGGGGACCTGGTTGTGCACTCGCTGGCCCGTATCGCTCGCCGGCGGCACGGCACGTCGCCCGTCCTGCGGGCGCTCGCCCGACGGGAGCGCGCTCCATCGACGGTCGCCGCCTTTTGACCCGGCAAGCGGCAGTGGACCGGTCGAGCCGCACCGGGCCGCCGGTCGGGTCGTTGTGTGGTCGAGATCGTGGTGACCGCGCCGATGGAGCGGGCACCACGATCCTGACACTGTTGCGGTCAGCCGACCGCGGATGCGAGCGCCTGGAAGACAGTCAGCGCAACCGTCTCCGCGTCGCTCGGACCCTCGGTGCTGGCGCCGAGCGCGGTGACCAGGTACGGCCCGACGTTGGTGCCCACGACGGCGATGGTGTATGTGACACCCTCGTCGGTCTTGGTGCCGTAGCCGCCGAGCATCTGACCCGCACCCGGCACCGGTGTCGCCAGCGGCTGGACCGGCCATTGGTGTTCGGCCGCGTCGCTGAGCATCTCGGTCTGCACCTTCTGCGCCTCCGTGAAGGCGGTTGCGGCGCTGTCGTAGCGGACCACCGCGTAGCTCGTACCCTTCAGATCCCCGGTGCCCTTCAGATTGATGTAAGAGCAGACGTCGACCTTCGTGCCGCCATCGGTCCCGATGTCGAGGACCTTGTTGTTCACATTGACGCCGCCCAAAAGCTTGACGGCGTCATCCTTCACATAGAGCGTGCAGTTTCCGGAGGTGAGGTCTTTGACGGTGGGCTGAGTGGCGGTAGCAGCGGCTGCGGGTGTGGTTGTCGGTCCGTCTGACGTGGGTGTGTTGTCCGGGCCGCACCCAGCCAGGAACGCGGACGCGGCGGCCGCACAAACGGCTGTGACAATAGCCATTGATCTCAATCTCATTGCGGTACTCCTAATCAACTGGGTGGTTCGGTGGCCCTATCGCGTAGGCGACCTGGAGAATCCGACCAAAGGGAACTCCGGCGTGGGCCGCCACGCGGCGGACCTTTCCTATCGGCCCTTCGAAGAGGACCAACACGACCTCGTCGTCCAGGACGAGGAGCCAGCCCAGATAGCGCACCGGCTCGCCGTCGTCGACGACGGCCGCGGCCGAGGCTTCGACCCGCCGTCCGAGCTCGACCAGGTCGTCCTCCTGGACGCCAGTCCAGAAGCACTCGGCGACGTGTCTGGTTTGCCGCGCGTTGGGCATGATCGCAAAGGTAGGTACGCCGCGCGACGGAGGAATCAGGGGTTCCCCTATGTTTGGCGCCGCTCCCGGTTGGCCGCGTACCAACTCGCGAGGGTGGCCCGCGAGCGCACCCCGAGCTTGCGGTAGATACGGGTGAGGTTCACCTCGACGGTCTTCGGGCTCAGGAAGGCGCGGTCGGCGATCTCCCGGTTGGTCAGGCCCGCGACCGCCAGCATCGCGATGGTCTCCTCGGTCGGGGTGAGACCGGTGGCCGCCTGGCGCTGCGGAATCCGGGCCAGTTCGGCTCGGGCCCGGTCGGCCCATACCGGGGTTTCGAGACCTTCGAACATCGCGAGCGCCTCGTTCATCGCCTGCCGTGCGAGCCTCTTCTGCCGGCCTCGCCGGCGGATCTGTCCCAGTACGAAGAGCGTCCGGGCGCGCTCGAACGGCATCGGTAGGCCCTCGAACAAACGCAGCGAACGCTCGGCCGCCGCCAGCGCCTCGTCCAGATCGCCGTGTGTGGCGAGGATCAGGGCCCGGCCCCGGGCGGCAGCGGCCAGGGGCCATTGCCCCGCGGAGGTCGCGGCCTCGTCCTCGAGGCGAGCGACGACCTGCGTCGCTTCGGCCAGCTCGGCCGCGCCCAGGAGGGCGTCGACCAGCTCGCTGACATGGGCACACACGCGCGGGTCGCGGATCCCAGCGTCCCGTTTCGCGCGATCGAGGAGCCGCAGGTGCGTCGCGGCGTCATCGAAGCGACCCCGCGACAGCGCCACGAGGCCGAGCGCGAGCCGAGCGGGGAGCTGATCCAGGCTGACGGTCGGATCGGCGTCGGCCAGGCCGAGGACCGACCCGGCGGCGGCCTCGGCTTCGCCGAGCCGGCCCAGCATCGCTAGCGCGACGCCCTGAAAACCCACCTCCCACGGGGTTCCGCCAACGCCCCCGGTCTCCTCGGCGCGCTCGATCGCCTCCCGCGTGAGCTCGACGGCCGCCCCGAATCGTCCGGCCATGATCTCCGCCTCGGCCATCCACCCCAGGATCGCCGGCAGTATCGACCGGCTCTCGACCGAGGCCCGCTCGTACATCCCGCGCAGGATCTCGAGGCCTTCGTCGATGCGCCCGGAGTACGCCAGCAGCCGACCGATGAGGTCCTGTCCGCGCGACGCGGTGCGCACCGGCGGGAACCGCTGCCGCGTGCCGGGGTCCAGGCCGTCCAGACGCTCAAGGTGGATGCCGAGGCCCGCGTAGAACTCCGCTTCGATGAGGGCCGCGCGCACGTGGAAGACCACGTCCGGATCCGGATCGGCAATACGATCGATGGCCTCGAGCCCTTTCCGGGCGGTATCGAGCTTGCCCGCGATGTCACTGTCCGACAGGCGGGAGAGCATCTCGTACACCTCACCCTGAAACGATGGATCGCCCGCCGCCTCCGCCGCCGCCTGAACCCCTTCCTCGATGGCACGCCCGAGTGAGCCCGACAACCGCCTGATGTACATGAGGTGATACAGCGCCCGCGCTCTGATCAGACCCGCAGGGAGCTCGGCCACCAGCGACTCGAGCTCCGCGATGGCGCCGGGCGCATCACCGGCCCCGTGCAGGAGCCGGCCGAACGCGATGCGCCGCAGGGCGAGCACGTCGGCATCGGCGGCCGGCGTGAGCCGGCAGGCCAGCCGGAGCAGGTCGGCCGCGGCGTCGGGAGCCCCTCGCCGCCATGCCTGCTCGGCGGCGCCGGTCAAGGCGACCGCTACTTCCGGATCCGCTCCCTCGGCCGCGGTGGCAAGATGGCGGGCGCGCTCCTCCAGATCGTCGGAAAGCATCGCGACCGCGCGGTGCAACCGCCGCTTGCGGGCCGCCGGGATCGACCCGTACACGGCGGCGGCAAGGATGGGATGCGAGAACCGGATCCGCTCGCCGTCGAGGGTCACGATGCCGCTGCGCTCAGCGCTTGCCAACGCATCACGAAGATCGGGCGCCCCGGAGTCCAGCCGGCTGAGCAGGCTGATGGTCGGGGCCCGTGGAACCGACGCCAGCTCGAGCGCCTCGCGGACCCGGCCCGGCAGGTTGGCGACCCGCGAGCGCGCGAGCTCGAAAACACCCTCAGGCAATGCACGTTCGAGATCCTCATTGGACCGGACCCCGCCCAGAGCTCGCGTGATTTCCAGCGCATACAGGGGGTTGCCAGCCGACAGTTCAGCGATCCGAGCAACCCGCGGCAACGCCGGAGCCCAGCCCATCACCATGCGCAGGATGCGGGACAACTCGCTCGCACCGATCGGGCCGAGCCTGATCGTGTCGAAGCGTGCTTGCGGCATCGCCTGGGCAAGTTCGGCGAGAAGATCGACGGTCTGGCTGCTGCGACTGGCGACCGCGATCCGGGCCGGCGTGCCGGCCAGGCGGCGCACGACGAACGCGAGCGTCCTGGCCGTGGGATGGTCGAGCCACTGGGCGTCGTCCACGGCGAGCAGCATCGGCTGGTCCGACGCGACCGCCCGGACGGCCGCCACCATGGCGACGTTGAGCGAGAGACGGTCAAACGTTCCCTCCGGCTCCTCCTTGCGCAGGATCGTCCTCAGCAGCCTGGCCTGAGGCGCGGGCAGGGCCCTGACGACCTCGTCATCCAAGCCCAGGAGTAGTTCCATCAGGCTGACATACGACAGGTCCATTTCGGACACGCTGGGCCGGCATGACAGTACGGAATAGCCCTGGTCGCGCGCGGTCGCGAGGAGTTCGCGGAGCAGCGTCGTCTTGCCGATGCCTGGCTCGCCCTCGATGAGCAACGCTCGAGGCTCGGGAGTCCGGTCGGAGAGGAACACGTCGAGGATGTCGCGTTCCTTGGTCCTGCCTACGATCGCGTGCGCCAAGCGGAGCCCTATCTCCCGGACTGACGACAGCAATCGTCACACGAGCCCGCGCGAGGGGCACGACACGATCTTGCTTGGTGCCGACGGCCACGGTCTGGCGGCTGGGCGAGCACGACCGGCAAGCCGACGACGAGCGACAAATCGGGCGGCTTCGGCCGGTCGGCCCCACCGAGACGGTCCCCACCGGTGACCGGTGTCGCAAAGCCATCAGTGTCGCCGATCGCCGCGCTGCTAGCGTGCGGCCATGACCTCGCCACTTCGCCGCGCGGCGCTCACGTTCGCGCTCCTGATGGCGTTGGCCGGCTGCGCCAGCCCGAACGCGGCGCCCCAGCCGCCCGGCTCGACCGTGCCGGCCACCGCCCCGTCGCAAACGCTTGGCGGCACCCCGGCCGCCACCCCCACCACCATCGAGGACACCGCCGCTCCGGTCCTCCCGGACGGTCGCAGCCCCATCTACATCACCTCGATCGACGTGGCGCACCGGAAGCTCACCTTTGACCTGATCATCTTCCTCACCGGCCAGGCGGCCAAGGACGAGTGGAAGAAGGAGGGCAACACCGACGACGGCCCACCCAACGACTACCTGATCGTCAACAACAACCCGAAGTTGCGCACGCTGCCGGTGTCGTCGTCGGCATCGATCATCTACAACGACCAGAACAACAGCTTCGCCCCGACTCCGGTGTCACTCTCCGGGCTCAAGGGGCCGTTCCAGTACCGCCCGTTCTGGATCACCGTCGCGGGTGCGGTCATCACGAAGATGGAGGAGCAGTTCATCCCCTGACCGCCGCGCCCGCTTCGCCTCGCTCACCGGCTCAGTGCCGGTGGCGGCGGTAGCACCTGCTCGCCCCAGGCACGGACCAGGATCGCTCGGAGCTGGACAGCCAGCTTTCGTAGCACCGGATCGACCAGGTCGGGCACCGGCGCCAGCGGGGCCGGCACCGCACCGGTAAGCAGCCCCAACCGGTGCAGCACCAGCGCGCGCCGCGGTGGCCCGGTCCGATCGTCGCGGCCCATGCCCGGCACGCCATCGAGCGCCCCGGCCAGGAACCACCCGGTCGTGATGAGCGCCCAGGCGATCGCGGCCCTGGCGATATCCACAGTGGAGACGGACAATCTCGAGGCGGCGTGCCATGCGGCCAACCCCTGCCCGGCCAGGACGTCCGGCAGGCGCCAGGCGCACCAGCAGGACGGCCACGGCACGACCAGGTAGGCCAGGTCCCAGGCAACCGGACGCACGGTGGCGCTCTCGAAGTCGACGAGCACGAGCCCGTCCGACGTTTCGACATTGTTGTCGGGGCAGGTATCGGCGGGGCTGAGTGCCACCGGTCCACCGATGCTGCCGGGTAGGGCGCGCAACGCGAAGACCGCCTCGTCCGGCAGGCTCAACCCGACCCGAGGAAGTACTGCACTCAACGCGCCGATCCCATCGTTGAGCATGGCCATCGTGGTGTCGGCCGCAATCCCGGCGGGCAGCGCGGTTGCGAACGCCGGCACTGACTCGACGGTGCCGGCGTGCAGCCGACCCAGTGACGTCGCCCAGCCCCGCAGCGCTGCCGCCGCCGTACCCGGGTCGTCGCCGCGCAGCCGGTCGGCGAGACTAGGGCCGCGGCCGAGATCGACGGTCACGATCAGCGGCGGCTCAGCGACCGTGGCCAGCAGGGCCGGGGCGGGCAGCCTGCGGCCATCGAGAACAGACAGGGCGACCGACTCCCGCGGCCAGCCCTCGTCCGTGCGCTCGAGGTCGAACAACTTCACCACGACGTGGACGCGTTCCTCCCGGTCGGCTGGGCTCGCCCGCACGACGAGGGCCCGCGGACTGCCGGCCAGCGGCTCGCCGACCACGCGCAACTCGGGCCAGCCCAGGCGGTGGGCCGCGGCGACCAGGCCACTGGGGAGGTCGACCGACATGCGAGTTCTCCCAATACGCGTCGACGGCGGGGTCGACCATCGCCCAGCATCCAGACCAGGTTGTCACAGACCGCCGGCGTCGCTCATGCCACACTGCGGGGTGTGCGCGACGACGCTTTCACCGCCGGCCGAGCCTTCCTCGATCGTGAGGGTCGACTGATCGAACGCCGGCTCGCCGCCGTGCTGTTCGACGGTGCCGATCCCGCCGGTGTGGTCGATGCCGTACGGGCCTACCGCAACCCTGACGGTGGCTTCGGTCATGGCCTGGAGCCCGATAAGCGCTGCCCCGCGAGCCTTCCCATCGACGTGGAGTGCGCACTGGAGATACTGCTGGTGGCCGGGGCGGACGGGCACGCTGTGCCATGGTCGGACGACCTCGACGTGCACGCACTGGTGCTCGGCGCCTGCGATTGGCTGGCCTCGGTGTCGGCGCCGGACGGCGCGGTCTCGTTGTCGTTTCCGGTGATGGAGCCCTACCCCCGGGCCGAGCACTGGTCGGACTGGACCTACACGCCCGGGCTGAATCCGACCGCCGGGCTGAGCGGGCGGCTGCATCGGCTGGGCGTCACCCACCCGTGGCTCGACCGGGCAACCGACTGGACCTGGGCGCGCCTCGAGGCTGGGTTCGATGAAGACGCGCACGCGCTCGCCGAGGTGCTGGTGTTCCTCGCCCAGGTACCCGACCGCGGTCGGGCGGAGGCGGTCGGCGTAGCCGTCGGTACCTGGCTGGCCTCGGCGCGGTGGTTCCGGGCCGACCCGGCCGACCCGGGCTACGGGGTGACACCGCTTCACCTGGCATCGTCGCCCGACAGCCGGTGGCGGGGGCTGTTCGATGACGCCACCATCGAGGGCCACCTCGACCGCCTCGCCCTGGATCAACAGCCCGACGGCGGCTGGGCCATCACCTGGCAGCCGCCCGGCGTCGCCTCCACGCTGGAGTGGCGAGGGATCGAGACCCTGCGCGCCCTTCGAACCCTGCGAGCCTACGGTCGACTCTGAACGCGTCCCGGCCCCTGCCCGGCGGTCGACCAGCTCGTCGGCTCTGCGCGATCACTCCTGGCGGATGGGTGTCTGGACATCGTCGCGGGTCGCCGGCGCCGGCTGCACTCCGACGAGGTCGCGGACGGAGATGCCCTCGGGACCCGACTCGACCGCGGGCGACGCCTCGGCGCTCGCGCGGGCGGGCGTCTCCGGCCGGGCTGGCGCCCGTTCCCCGGCGGTGGGGGCGCGCTCGAGGAACCGAAGCAGCTCGACCGGGAAGGGCAGGACCAGGGTCGAGTTCTTCTCGGCCGCGACCTCGACCACCGTCTGCAGTAGCCGCAACTGGAGCGCCGCCGGCGTATCCGCCATGATCGCCGCGGCCTCGGACAGCTTTCGGGACGCTTGCAGCTCGCCATCGGCGGTGATCACCCGGGCTCTCCGCTCCCGTTCGGCCTCAGCCTGGCGGGACATCGAACGTTTCATCGACTCGGGCAGCGCGACGTCCTTGATCTCGACTCGATCGATGTGGACTCCCCAGCTCAACGCGGGACTGTCGATCATGAGCTCCAGCCCTTGGTTGAGCCGCTCCCGATTGGTCAGGAGATCGTCGAGCTCACTCTTACCGATCATGGAACGTAGCGACGTCTGTGCGACCTGCAACACCGCGAAACCGTAGTCCTGCACGCTCACGATGGCCCGCACCGGATCCTCTACCTTGTAGTAGACGACGGCATCCACCCTGACCGTGACGTTGTCCCGGGTAATACCCTCCTGGGACGGGACGGGCACGGTGATGATCTGCATGTTGACCGTTCGAAGGCGGTCGACGCCCGGCACGATCATGTTGAGGCCAGGGCCGCGGACTGTCTCCAGTACGCGGCCGAACCGGAAGACGATCCCCCGCTCGTACTGCTGGACGATCCGCGCACTGGCACGGAACCAGACCGCCGCCGCGGCGAGTGCCCCGATCAAGATGCCGGCATACAGCATGGCAGGCCCCCAGTTCGACAACGGTGACTCTGCGGATGGTAGCTCGACTCAGGGCCGACCGACCCCTCTGAGCCTGATGTCCTGTGTGGATATTACGCGGGGTCGTTGGGCTCCGGCTGGCTCAGGTGGCGCAGCGCGCGGATGTAGCTGTCAGTGATCAGGTCCTGGACCATATGGGTAACCGGACCGCCGACTCGGGCCAGCCGGCTCGCGGGGCGGGAGAATGCATGGATACGCAGCTCCACCCGCCTGTCTTTACCGATCGCGACGACGAACGCTTCCTCCCCGCTCTCCGGGTTACCCGGCAGGGTGCCGTAGGCGAACCCGCCTCGATCGGGTTCGTCCACAATGTAGACGACGCGGCAGGGCACCACGACGCCGATCACCGGCGGGCCCAGCCTCATCACGACGACCGCGTCAAGGTCGGCGACGGGTGGCGCGGACAGCAGAACAAATCCGGCGCGGCGATGCATCTGCCAGCGGTTCAAGGCGTCAACCGCCCGGTAGAACGTTGACGACCCGGTGCCGATACACGCCTGCCGGTGCACGTGGTGGTATCCCGACGGGAGTTCACCCCGCGTCGCGCCGCGTTCGGCGTAGGTCAACTCGGCCGACGCCAGCGCCGCGACGTCCATCCCGGGGCGAAGCAATCCCATAGACAGATCATGGCGCACCCGCATGGGTCCGCCCAGCGCACCGGTCGCCAGCCGGCACCGGTCACCGGGTGAGCACGTCGCGTCGCGGGCTTGCATCGGTGAAGCGGATCTGTGGCGGCCGATGCGACGATGCTCCCCGGCCACCGGCAGCCCGTTCCCTGGAGATCAAGGGTGTCCCGTATCGAACCTACCCGCTCCCCCGCCGAGGAGATGTACGCCCGGGACCTGGCGTGCCAGGCGCTCGGCATTCGCCTCGTCGGGGTGGGTCCGGCCGTGTTCGTCAACGGCTGGAGCGCGCCGGCAAGATGTGGGGCGCCCACTTCCTGGTCAACGAGTACGTCGACCTCGCCCAGTGCACCGCGATGAAACCTCAGGGCGATGGCCAAGGCCGAGTACGACCCGTGGCTGGAGTTCTTCGCCAACCGACGGGTCACGGCCTACGGCGGCACGCCCAGCGTCCTGCGCCTGGTGTTCGGTCATGCCCGCGACGCCGGGGTCAAGCTGCCCGACCTACGCAAGGTGTTGTGGCTCGGCGAGGCCTGGGATCCCCAGCTCGACCAGGACATCGCCGCCGTCGCGCCCAACGCACGGCGCTGGGGGATGTTCGGCAGCACCGAGACGTGGGTGGTCGCGACCAACACCCCGCAGTGCGGCGCCGACCAATGGCACCTTCTGCCGTCGTCATTGGTGTGCGTGGGCGATGACGAGATGCTGGACTTCACGTCGCTGAATCCCCGGGCGCTGAACCCAGTGCTCCGCTACCGCACGGGCGACGCCGGCCAGGTCGTGACGTGCTCCTGCGGACGTCCAGGTGCGCTGCGGGTATTGGGCCGCCGCGACGGCCTGGTCAAGTTCCGCGGGCACCTCGTCAACGTCGACGACATGGTCGGCGACCTCGGCCGGATCCGCGGGGTCGGCCGGGCCCAGCTGCTGGTCAAGGAGTTCGCCGACCCGGGGCAGCGTGCTCGAGGTGCTCGTGCGGCAGCGGCCATGAGCGTGAAACGTGGCGCTGGTCGGGGGCCGTAAGCCCGGCCGTCAGGCTCCCGCGAGCCGTTGCGGAAATCGTGCGCCGCCGGCCACTGCATATATGGTGCGCTACCTGAGGAATCCGGACAGTCCACTGTGATCAGTCAAATGCCGCCTGTGCCGCATCCGGCGGATGGGCCAGCCGGGAGCCGGGCGGTCCGTCGCAAGAATCAGGCAGCGTCCCGGATGCGGCGTCGGCCCCGCCGGACCACGATTCGAGCAGCGAACACCACGATGACGAGGCTGGTGAGAGCGCCGGCCAGCACGCCGGCGTCGGTCGCCTGGCGCAGTTGCAGGGCCAGCCACAGCAGGCCGGCCACGAAAGCGAAGCAGGCGCCGCCCCAGCCGTGGCTCGCCCGGACGATGACGACCGGGGCCCACCACAGGGCGAAGACGAGGACGACTCCGACGAGCGGCGCCGTGGCGACCTGCCAACGGAACGAGTCATGGGGCCACAGGCCGTCCTGATCGAGCCATTGCAGCCAGAGCCCGAGCACCACGGCCACGGCCGCGCCAGCGCCGATCAGCCGCCTGTGCGCGCGCACATCGGCCGCAGCGACGAGAAGCAGCAGCATCAGCGAGAGGAGGAACTCGGGCCCGAGCCCTCTCGGAAGGCCAACGGAGTAACCAACCGCGACAACGCCCGCCAGCGCGGCGAGAATCAGGGGACGCCGCAACCACTGCGGGACCCAGGCAACGAGCAGGGCGGCCACGACCGGGGCACCGGCCGCCACCACATCGCCGGACGCGAGATCCCCGTGGTACCCCGCCTCCGCGAGAAAGTAGGCGCACAGTCCGGCGGCTCCGCCGAGCGCCAACCCGCTCAGCGCCGCCAATGCCGACCGACCGTCCCGCGGCCTGGCCGAGCGTCGATTGATGTCGGCGAGGTACACCGCCATCACGATGATCGCGCCAAGCAGAGTGCTCCCATACACCCCCCACTCAACGGTGCCGAAAAAGCCGATGTCGGCCGGAACCAGTGCCAACGGACCCTGGGCGAGGAGCTGTGCGATGCGGTCCGGCTGCCACCACCACGCACCGGGTGGGTCGATGATCGGGCCCGACCAGGGCCGCATGACCGGGCTGGACAGATGGAGCAGCAGCCCGGCCCAGAGCAGTACGGTCGAACGGCGCCAGACGAACACGGCGACTCCGGCGACCACCAGCGCCCATGGGAGCAGTCTGGCTACGCCCATCCAGCTCGGGTCCCGCAGGACGATCCCGGGCATCGCGGCCTCGTCGGAGCCGTTAGAAGCAAGGATCGTCACAGTGGTGGCGCCGACGACGGCGACCGCGACCCCTATGCGTTCAAAGGCCGGCGGTCGCCATGGGACGGTCAGGACAGCCACGAGAGCGATCAGTCCGCAGAGGACCTCCGCCCCGTACGCGTATGGAACAACCTGCGGGAGGACGAGCTCGCCGTTATTGGCGACGCCGATCACACCGTCGTACGCAGAGGTGGCCAACAGGCTGGCGCCCAGAGTCGTGAGCCACGCAACTGCGATCATCGCGGCCAGCAACCGTGGCAGCAGCACCAGCGCCAGAGTCGCCGCCAACCAGGCGCCGGCAACGACCGCCAGCACGGGGACCGCCGGGTTGTCGGTCCAGGTGTGGATCGACGCGGCGCACGCCACGGCGAGACTGACCGGGGCGGCCATCCGCAGACCGGCCTGCAGGTCCGCGGCGCTGTGCATGCCGAGACGCTCACGCAGGGCGCCCTGCAGCAACTCGGCGGTGTCGCGTGTGGAGGGTCGTCGCTGCCCGGGCCCGGCCGTTTCCAGTAGTGTGGCGAGCATCTCCTCCCCCCGATGCTCGCGGTATCCGCGCGGAAACGCCCGTAGCAGTCGCCGGTATCGACGCTCCAGATCGGGCCGCTCCAGCGCCATCACGCCTCCTTGAGCTTCGGGTTGCGACTCGTGGCGCGGCGGTGGCGCGACCCGCCCGTACGGGCGGCGAGGCGGACCGCGGCGGCCTCGGCGTTGCGGCGTTGCCGCTGCATGTCGGCGGCGAGTCGCTCGGCACCGGCATCGGTCAGGCGGTAGTAGCGCCGAAGCCGACCACCGGCAATCTCTTCCCGGGCGACGTCGATCAGTCCCTCCGACGTCAGGCGGTCCAATGCGGGATACAGGGTGCCCGCTCGCAGCTCGACGCGGCCGTCGGAGAGCTCGGCCACAGCCCGGATGATGCCGTACCCGTACATCGGCTCGGCCGCCAGGACGGCCAGCACGAGAAACGTCGGTTCCTGCAGAGGTACCACGCCGCCAATGTATAGGTCACCTACATACCAAGTCAATCTACAAGGTTGATCGGCGAGGTGGGTTAGGAGGGGCACCCTTTACAACGGAAACCGTTAAGGGGGTGCCCTTGCTAACGCCGATTCTCGCGTCGGCTTAACGCGCCGGGAGCACGGCTGACCAACGCCCGGTCACTGCTCGCCGCCGCCTGGTAGCCCCGCGTTGGTCGTCAGCCACGGGGCCACGATCGGGAGGACCGTGCGTGCCTGCATGGCACTCATGTGGTCGGCGTCAGGAATCAGGTGCACCGTCCAGCCGCGGTCGATGAGCTCGTCGCGGTGCCTGCTCAGCGCGTCGCCGATGGTGACGCGAGCGCCGTCCCACTTCGGGCCGTACGTGATGGTGTCGTTCGCGCCCGCGAACGCGAGCCGCGCAACCCTGAGCCGATCCAGCGCGGCTCGTTCGTCGAAGTCCTGCAGGGACTCGTAGAAGGAGACGTACTGCTGAGCCTGCTCGGGAGTCTGACTCACCTCGACCGCATCCCAGTCGCCCGGCTGTACCTCGGCCGCGGACGGACGGCCCTGGTTGGCCAGCGCCATCCGGTGGGCGGCCCGAGTGACGGTCAGCATCGGTGCGTACGGGCCGTCCAGCGGAGGAAATCCGCCCATGGCCAGGGCCGTGAGCCGGTCTGTGCGGATCGCCAACTGAAGTCCAGCCAGCGCAAGCCAGGAGTAGCCGTAGTACGAGAACCGCTGAACACCGGCGGCGTCGGCGATGGCCAGCAGATCGGCCGCGACGGTGGCCGCGGTCAGGGTGTCGGGCTTGGGGTGCTGGCCCAGGTGGCCCTCGTAGTCGGCGGCGATCACCCGAAACCCGGCGCCGGCGATGGCGGTGGTGAGGGTGTGGCCGAGACTCGGGTCGGCACCCCAGGCCCGCATCTGCTCCGCCTGCTCACCGTCGGGCACGCTCGTACTGACGGGCAACAGGACCGCCGGTCCGCCGCCCAGGACGGTCACGTCCAGGGGTGCGCCGTCGTGCATTCGTGCGGTGGCCATGTATTCCTCCCCCGACTGACGACCTCGCTGACGAGCCAGAAAAAACAGTATACACTGTAAGGACTATGGTCCGGCAACCCGAACAGGACATGGATGCGCACGTCCGTCGACTCTGGCGGCACCGCGGCACAACCCTGCCCACGCCACGTCGGGGCCCCCGCCAGCAGCTCGACCTGGATGAGATCCTCCGGGCCGGCATCGCGATCGCGGACGCCGACGGCTTGGCGGCCGTCTCGACCAGAGCGGTCGCCGCGCAGTTCAACAAGACCGCCATGGCTCTCTATCCCTACGTCGGACCCAAGGAGAGGCTGCTCGCGCTGATGCAGGACCACGCCTGCGCCATGCCGACCTGGAATGACCCGACCACGAGCCTGGCCGATGCACTCAGGGCATGGGCGCTGGCGCTCTTCGAGGTGTATCTCACCCACCGGTGGCTCACGCAACGGCCGTGGTCACAGGCCAGCCAAGGACCCAACGAGCAGGATTGGCTCGAGCGGCTGGTGCAGATCCTGCACCGCTGGGCCGTCGCCCCCGGCTCTCGTCCCTGCGCCGTCACCATGCTGTACGCGACGGTGCGGGCCACCGCCGAGACGGATGCTGCCTACCAGCGCATGGACCAGTGGGGAATCGCCGAGTGGCGTACGCATGCGCAGGCGACCAGGGCCCAGATTCCCGACCTCGCCCAGCGCTACCCGCTCTCGACCTCACTGGAACCGCTCACCCCGAGATGGCAGGACAATCCACGCGCCGCTCTCATCGGCGCCGTCCAGCTGCTCGCCGACGCACTCGACCGAACCACCGGCTGACCCTCGTGACGCAGCTCTCCCGAGCCCACCCAGGGGGTTCCGCACGGCGTACGCAGTCCGGTGTCGGCCCCCTCGCACCGGATGCGTCGGCTGGAACGGGGCTTCTCCTATCCTGATCGGATGAATCTGGCGTTCACCGGCGAGATGTGGTTCTGGAGGGGCCCGTCGCCGTGGCACTTCATCACGGTGGCGGACGAGGAGTGCGGGGCGCTGAGGCGGCCTCCGCGGTGGTGACCTACGGCTGGGGCATGACTCCGGTCACGGCGCAGATCGGGCAGACCACGTGGAAGACATCGCTGTTCCCGAAGGCGGGCGCTACATCGTGCCGGTCAAGACATGGGTACGCAAGGCCGAACAGCTCGAGGTGGGCGACCTGGTGACGGTCCGCCTGACCGTCGACGTCTGATTGACGTCAAGGGCCACCGAGACGGGTCGTCCTGCATCCGGCGGGTGGCCTGACCGTCCACTGACACCCCGGCGGAGGACGGGAGCCGTCTTCACCGCATTCCCACCAGCGATCAGCAAAGAAGCGCTGAAGCGGATCTGCGAAACGGTCCGCCGATGCCGACTCGATCGCAAGACCGGCCAAACCCTCGCCGACCCCGCCCGATGGACCAACCCGATCGTGCGAGGCTGGATGCAGTAATACGGCCGGTTCAACCACGCCGCCCAGTACCGCCTCCTCCAACGCATCAACACCTACCTGATGCGGTTCCTGCGCAACAAGTACAAACGAGTCCGGACGTTCAAGAAGGCCAAGGCAGCCTGGCGACCCATCATCGGCCAGCACCCCAAAACCTTCGCCCACTGGGCAGGGACCACCACCTTCCGGCGACCGGAACGACACGAGCCGTATAACGGGAGACTGTTACGTCCGGATCTGTTGGGGGGCGGCGGGTGAGATTCCCGCCGCCTACCCGGCGGCTATCAGCCGCTGTACTACTAACCCTCTACTGAGACGAGTCGGCTCGATTGGAAGCACCATCGTAGCCAGAAGGTCGACTCCACGCCCCAGTACGCGGGTGCCGTCACACCCGCGGCGCTCCGGAAGACCATGCTCTGGACGGCGGCGACCGCACGCAAAGTCAGGTGCACCGCATCGTATTCACGAGCAGCAGAACGCCAGTCCGGATAAAGGTAGCCCTCGTGTGAACTGATGTAGCGGGTTACGAACTCCACCCACTGCTTGGCGGTGGCGACCTCGCAAATACGCGCGCCGGGCTCGGGTCGCACTGCCCATGCGTGCCAGGGCCGCGGGAAGAGACTTGACTGGGCGGTCTCTAGGTATGTGTGCCACATTCCGTGGTTTCCAGCGATGCCGGTCGAAGTGAATAGGCCAACCGAAAATGGCTTTGTACTGACAGGTATGTCACGGTCGGCTGCTACTGGCACGAACAGCCGCCTCGTCAGCCGTCGACCCTGCGTGAGTGCCGCAGTCGGCTTGCCGGTGCCAATCCAGTACTGGGCGTACGGGTCAAGCGGGCCAACGACAATCTTGGGGACCGCGGCTTCGAGTCGGGCCAGGAGCGCGCACCGACCCACGACTTGGTCCGCCTCGTCGGGCGAGGCCGGACCGAACGGCGCCGACCCGTCGGTGCCAGCCATAGCGATAACGAAGCTCTCAATGTCATGTTTGGGGTTGCACGGTGTCGCCAGGTTGGCTGCCCGCACGTCGAGGCGGCCAACCCGGCGCGACAATTCAGTCAGACCGTTAGCCATTCAGGGCTCACCAACCTCCCCGCTCCGCACCTGGGTTCTCGTTGTCGCCTGCCGGCGCATCTACTCAATGTGGGCATGGGCCATTTGGTGTCGTGTCGGCTGGCTGTGGCGGCCAGCTCGAGCCGTGGCCCTCCTCTTCCTGGCCCGCTGGCCCTGCCAGCCGACCGCCACCCTGATCTTACCTCGCCACGGGCTTATGGACAGCCGATGTGAACAGACGGGGAATATACCCAACCAGAAGCGCTCCATGGTGTGTAGCCGGCGGGAAAGACAATGAACCCGAATGCCTCGCCATGGTATGTGCCGCTGGTGCATCCGCTGTACGCGTTGGCCTGCACGGCGCTTCGCGCCTCGTTGTAGTTGCTCCCGTCCCCTACCAGGGTCGAGCCTCGGTAGAGGTAAACGTCGAGGCTCAAGCTCACGACGACCGCATCGCAGATCACCGTGGCGACCACGTTAATAGTGCCGGGCACATGCGTGGACTTGTGAGGGCTGTAGACTGCAATGTCACAGTTGATAACGGATTGTGTTGCCGCATCTCCGAGACTCCATGTCCGGCTGGCGCTAATAGTGATATGTTCTCTGTCGGCCGGCGGGGGACTGGCCGGTCCGGCGTAGGCCGCCATTGCTGACGTACCAACTAAAAGAGCGCCCATCAAGAATAGGAAAGCACGCTTCACCTGTCACTCCCTCCGTCCTGTGCTCCGATCACCGACGAATCACAGCGGACCACACCTGGGACAACACCGCTCCAAGGCGTACGGCAAAGAAGTCCCAGACATTGGACCGCACCGCGTGGCTGGCGCGCACTTTGTCGTCGCTAACCTGGTTTCCATCGGTTGCCATGTCGTGACCAAGGTGACTGTAACTATGTCTTCCAAGAAGGGACTGTAGGCCCGCGACACTAGGGACCTACGCCCTGATCCGCGCCACCTACCGGCTGCCCTGGTCTCAATGGCGCCGAACGCATCGGGCATATGCCCTCGCCCCTCACCAGCCACACCCGACGACATGGCGATCCGCTCGATGGTCATCCTTCTCTGTAGCGAAGGGTGGCCATACGACCAACCTCCAGCTGCAGGATCGGTGCCGGTACCTGGAAAGCGTGCTGTGCTCATTCGGGGATGCATTGACGGCCAACTCGCTGCGCGTGCAATGAGCATTGGCGATCAAGACCCAGCCAGTTTGTTCAGGAAAGAGGGATGGGCCACCTTGCGTTCACGGATCATTGGGGCGTTGCCGTCGACGCGTACGTGGGCCATGGCAAGGGCCGCCATCGCGCGGCGTTGAACGTTGGTAACTGTCTGACCTACGCCATCAGCGGCCTGGCAGGCGAGCCCCTGTTCTGCGCCGGCGAGGACTGCACCCAAACGGTCCTGATGCTGGTCGGCAGGTGAAGCGTGGCTCGCGACCAGCCCGTCGGCGGGCCGCGACGAGGCCGACCATCTTGACTCTGGGTCAGAAGAGCGTCATCTCGTCCGTCTTGATCCCGCGCAGTGCGTCGTAGTCGAGGACTACACAGCGAAGGCCCCGATCCACGGCCAGCGTGCGTGCCTGTGGGGCGATCGACTGGGCGGCCAGAATGCCACGTACCGGTGCCAGTAGCGGATCCCGGTTGAGCAGGTCGAGATAGCGGCTGAGTTGCTCGACCGCGTCGATGCCGGCGCGGCGCTTGAGCTCGACCGCCACCGTCGTGCCGTCCGCGTTCCGGCAGAGCAGGTCCACCGGTCCGATCGCGGTCGGGTACTCCCGCCGTACCAAGGTGAAGCCGGCGCCCAACGTCTGCGGCGCGGCGGCGAGGAGCGCCTGCAACTCGGCCTCCACTGCGTCCTTGACCAGACCGGGATCGACACCGAGGTCGTGCGAGGAGT
Organism: uncultured Actinomycetota bacterium; assembly: GCA_963753485.1. GTDB lineage: Bacteria > Actinomycetota > Actinomycetes > Mycobacteriales > Micromonosporaceae > CAWDLX01. The sequence continues at coordinate 234,031 of CAVWCL010000009.1, forward strand.
CATGGAAGATCTCCTCCAGGCAGATCCGCAACTCCTCGCCGGCCCGGTTCACCACCCGCCAGAAACCAGGCGCCTCCTCCAGGCGGCACGGCGGACTCATCCAGTTCAGCGGCTTGTAGGCCCGGTCGTCGGCGTGGATGGAGACCGAACCGTCGGCCTTGATCATGAGGAGCCGGGTCGCGGCAGGCAGCCGCGCGGAGAGGCGCCCGGCGTACTCGACCGAGCAGCGGGCGATGACGAGGCGCACCGGACGAGGGTACGCCCGATGCCGGCGCGGCCTGGTTTGCCTGGCGGTGCCATGCTGAGACACGTGCTGGAAATACTCACGGGCATCGGTCTCGCTACGTCGGCCGGGTTGAACGCCTACATCCCGCTGCTCATGATCGGCATGCTGGCCCGGTACACCCACCTGATGACGCTGCCCGCCGGCTGGCACTGGCTGTCCAACGGATGGGTGATCGCCATCCTGGTCGCCCTGCTCGCGGTCGAGGTGGTCGCCGACAAGATCCCGGTGGTGGACCACCTCAACGACATGGTGCAGACGCTGGTCCGGCCGACCGCCGGCGGCCTGGCCTTCGGTGCCGCCTCGTCGGCCAACACGGTCACGGTGAGCGACCCGGGTACGTTTTTCAGCAGCCACCAGTGGGTGCCCATCCTGGCCGGGGTGGCCATCTCGTTCGTGGTGCACTCGATGAAGGCGATGGCCCGGCCGGCGGTGAACCTGTCCACGGCTGGGCTGGGCGCACCGGTCGCCAGTACGGCGGAGGATATCTTCAGCACCGCCATGTCGTTCGTGGCGATCGTGTTCCCGTTCCTGATCATCGTGTTCCTGGCCGTGCTGGTCTGGTCCTTTGCCGCCCTGCGGCGCCGGCGACAACGCCGGCGGGCGGAGAAACAGGCACTGCGCGATGCCCGCCGAGAGGCTCAGGTCGGCCCCCACGACGACCGCACGCTGGACCTGTGGCGCTGAGCGCCGGTCAGCCGTCCAGGTGGTTCGCCTCGCGGATCACGGTCACCATGTCGTCGATGATGGCGGTCAGCGCGAAGTCCTTCGGTGTGAAGACCCGGGCCACCCCGGCGCTGCGCAGCGCGGAGGCGTCGGCCGCCGGGATGATGCCGCCGACCACGACCGGTACGTCGAGGCCGGCCGCACGCAGCCCGCTCAGGACGTCGGGGACAGCGCGCAGGTGCGAGCCGGAGAGCACCGAGAGACCCACCAGGTCCACCCCTTCCTCCACGGCGGCCGCCGCGATCTCGGCTGGGGTGAGCCGGATTCCCTGGTAGATCACTTCGAAACCGGCGTCCCGGGCCCGGACCGCCACCTGCTCGGCCCCGTTGGAATGCCCGTCAAGGCCGGGTTTGCCGACCAGCAGGCGCAGCCGGCCGGTGCCGAGTTCGGCCGCGGTCGCGCTCACCCGGGCGCGCACCTGGGCCAACGTCGGACCAGTGTCCCCAGCGTGGGTCGCCGAGGCCGGCCCACCGTCCTCTGCGCGGGTCGCTGAGGACGTGCCGACGCCGGCCAGGCCGGTCGGAGCCCGGTACTCCCCGAAGACCTCACGTAAGGCGCCGGCCCACTCACCGGTGGTCACGCCGGCCCGCACACATGCCAACGTGGCGGGCATGAGGTTCTCCGCGGTCGCGGCGGCCCGACGCAGCGCGTCCAGGGTGGCATCGGCCTGGCCCTGATCGCGGCCGGCGCGCCACTCGCCGACGGCCTGCACGGCCGCGGTCTCGACGGCCGCATCGACCTGCTCCACCGGTAGCGCTCCGGCCGCGGTGAGCGGCGAGGGCTCGGTCGCGGTGAACCGGTTGACCCCGACCACCACATCGTCGCCGGCCTCCAGACGCCGGCGCCGACCAGCCAGCGAACCGACCAGCGCGGCCTTCAGCTGCCCGGACTCCACCGCCGCGACGGCGCCGCCGAGCTCCAGTACCCGGCCCAGCTCGGTCCGGGCTCCATCCACGATGGACTGTGTCAGTGCCTGCACCACATGGGAGCCATCGAACAGGTCCGGGTATTCGAGCAGGTCCGACTCGTACGCGAGGACCTGCTGGATCCGAAGTGACCACTGCTGGTCCCACGGTCGTGGCAGGCCGAGCGCCTCATTCCACGCGGGCAGTTGGACCGCGCGGGCCCGCGCGTCCCGGGACAGGGTGACGCCGAGCGTCTCCAGCACGATGCGCTGGACGTTGTTCTCCGGCTGCGGCTCGGTCAACCCGAGCGAGTTCACCTGGACGCCGTACCGCAGCCGGCGAGCCGCCGGATCGCCGACCTGGTAGCGCTCGCGGGTGAGCTCCTCCCACAGCACACCAAAGGCCCGCATCTTGCACATCTCCTCGACAAAGCGCACCCCCGCGTTGACGAAGAACGACACCCGGGCCACCACGTCGCCCATCCGGTGCTCGGGCACCTGTCCGCTCTGCCGCACCGTGTCCAACACCGCGACCGCGGTGGCGAGCGCGAACGCGACCTCCTGGACCGGCGTCGCCCCCGCCTCCTGCAAATGGTACGAACAGATGTTCACCGGATTCCACTTCGGACAGTTGAGCACCGCCCAGGCGATCAGGTCGGCCGTCAGCCGCAGCGACGGGCCGGGCGGAAAGATGTAGGTGCCGCGGGAGAGGTACTCCTTCATGATGTCGTTCTGGGTGGTGCCCTGCAGCCCAGCGAGATCCGCGCCCTGCTCCTGCGCCGCGGTCACGTACAGCGCGAGCAGCCACATGGCGGTGGCGTTGATGGTCATGGAGGTGTTGGCCGCACCCAGGTCGATGCCGTCGAAGAGGGCGCGCGCGTCGCCGAGGTGCGCCACCGGCACCCCGACCCGGCCGACCTCGCCACGGGCCAGCTCGTGGTCGGGGTCGTACCCGGTCTGGGTGGGCAGGTCGAACGCCACACTGAGGCCGGTCTGGCCCTTGGCCAGGTTGCGCCGGAACAGCGCGTTGCTCGCCGCAGCCGAGGAGTGTCCGGCATACGTGCGCATCACCCAGGGCCGGTCCGGGGTCGGCAGCCGGGCGGCCCGCCCAGGTCGGTCGTCCGCCATGCCGCCAGCTTACTAGCCGGTAACCTGCCCGGCCCGGTCCGGTCACCCCGGTGCCGGTACCGGCCCGGGCGGGGCCATAGTGGACGCCATGAGTTCTGGGACCGCCGACGCCATCGTGGCCCGCGGGCTGCGCAAGTCATACGGCGCGCAGGTCGCCGTCGACGGCGTGGATCTGAGCGTGTCCCGCGGCGAGGTGTTCGCATTGCTCGGGCCGAACGGCGCCGGGAAGACAACCACGGTGGAGATCCTGGAGGGCCATCGTCGCCGCGATGCGGGCGAGGTCAGCGTGCTCGGCACCGATCCGGCCCACGCCGATGCCGCCTGGCGCGCCCGGGTCGGCATCGTCCTACAGGGCACCGGCCTCTTCGATGAGCTGCGGGTGCAGGAGGTGGTCCGCCTCTTCGCCGGCTACTACCCGAACCCCGACGACCCGGACGCGGTCATCGAGCGGGTCGGGCTCGACGCCAAGCGCCGGGCGCTCACGCACACGCTCTCCGGCGGCCAGCGACGCCGGCTCGATGTGGCGCTGGGCATCATCGGAGCGCCGGAGCTGCTGTTCCTCGACGAACCGACGACCGGCTTCGACCCGCAGGCCCGGCGCGACTTCTGGGACCTGGTCCGCGACCTGGCCGGTGCGGGCACCACGATCCTGCTGACCACCCACTATCTGGACGAGGCGGAGGTGCTCGCTGACCGGGTCGGCGTGATCATCGGCGGTCGGCTGGTCGCCGTGGCCACCCCGGCCGAGCTCGGTGGCCGGGCGAATTCGGCGGCGACCGTGAGCTGGCAGGGTCCCGATGGTCGCCAATCGGCGTTGACCGAGGAGCCGACCGCGTTCGTCCTCGATCTGGCCAGCACGTACGACGGGGAGATCCCCGGCCTGAGCGTCACCCGACCGACCCTTGAGGACGTGTACCTCGACATGATCGACACCAGTGCCGCCCGGCCGGCTCCGGCCGTACCAAGGATCCGGGAGGCGACCCGATGACCGCCGTGCCGGCACCCGCCGTACGCGTCGGCCTGCTCAGCCTGGGCCTGCGCCAGGGCGGCTCGGAGATCCGCCAGTTCCTGCGCAGCTGGGAGCAGGTCGTGTTCACCATGGCCTTCCCCGTGATCATGATCGTGATCTTCGGATCGATCTTCACGGACGATCTGGGCGGCGGGGTGAAGTTCACCCAGTACTTCGTTACTGGCATGATCGCCAGCGGTCTCATGGCGACCGGGTTCCAGGCACTGGCCATCCAGATCCCGATCGAACGCGACCGGGGCCTGCTCAAGCGGCTGCGCGGCACCCCCATGCCGCACTCGGTCTACTTCATCGGCAAGGTCATCATGGTGCTCGCGATCGCGGTGCTGGAGACCGCGATCCTGCTCACCTTCGGGGTGGTGTTCTTCGGCGTCTCGCTGCCCTCGACCGCGGCGGCCTGGGTCACTCTGGCCTGGGTCGCTGCGCTCGGCATCACCGCCTGCACGCTGGGTGGCATCGCGTTCTCATCCGTCGCCCGCAGCGGGCGCAGCGCGCCGGCCGTGGTGACCCCGGTCGCGCTCATTCTCCAGTTCATCTCCGGGGTTTTCTTCGTCTTCACCGACCTACCGGGACCGATGCGCCAGGTCGCCGCGGTGTTCCCGCTCAAGTGGATGTGCCAGGGCATGCGCTCGGTGTTCCTCCCGGACACGTTCGCCACCCACGAGTCGGCCGGCGGCTGGGAGCTGGGCCGGGTGGCGCTCGTGCTGGGCGCCTGGTGCGTCGGCGGCCTGGTGCTCTGCCTGACCACGTTCCGGTGGACCACCCGCCGCGACGGCTGAGTTGCCAATCAGTAGTTGGCTCGGCGACCGCGGGTCCGGCGCCGGTCGAAGAGGCGCGCGGTGTAGTAGATCGCGATAACCGCGAACACCACCTGGATGATGTGCTCCCACCAATCGATGCCGGCCGTGTCGGCCACGCCCAGCCACCGGGCCACCACGCCGGCGAGCAGCGCGGCGACGATGCCGGCGCCGATCGTGGCCCAGGCCGGGATCCGTTGCCGGCCCGGCAGCAGCAGCCGCCCGAGGTAGCCGAGGATGGTGCCGGCCACCAGCGCCCACACGATGGTCGCGATCATGCCCTCATTGTGATCTGAACGGTCGAAGCGCCGGGGCCGAAATCACCGGTACGCCGCCAGCCGGCGCAGCGGTCGCGGCGGCATCACTCGTACGGGCATCACTCGTACGGGTAAAAACCACGACCGCTCTTTCGCCCGAGGTCGCCGGCGGTGACCATCCGCTGCAGCAGCTCGGGCGGGAAGAACTTGGTGTCCGCGCCGTCCGCGTAGATGTTGCGGGTCGCGTGCAGCAGGACGTCCACGCCGGTCAGGTCCGCGGTCTTCAGGGGCCCCATCTTGTGCCCGAAGCCGAGCTGACACGCGATGTCGAGCTCGGCCGCACTGACCACACCGGACTCGACCAGCTTCACCGCCTCGACGACGAGCGCGGCGATCAGCCGGGTGGTGACGAAGCCGGCGATGTCGCGGTTGACGACGATGCAGGTCTTGCCCACGCTCTCGGCGAACCCGCGGGCGGCGGCCAGGGTGGCGTCGGTCGTCTTGAACCCCCGGACCAGCTCGCACAGCATCATCATGGGCACCGGCGAGAAGAAGTGGGTGCCGACGACCGACTCGGGACGCTGGGTGGTCGCCGCGATCTGAGTGACCGGAATGGCCGAGGTGTTCGTCGCGAGCACCACGTCCGGCCGGCAGAGCCGATCGAGCTCGCGGAAGACGGCCTGCTTCACGTCGAACTGTTCGAAGACCGCCTCCACCACGAGGTCGGCGTCGGCGGCCGCGTCCAGGTCCGTGGTCGCGCTGATCCGGCCCAGCGCTGCCGCCGCCTCGTCGGCGGTGATCGTGCCCTTGCCGGCGAATCGCGCGAGAGACTCCCGGATCGCGCTCAGCCCGCGGCCGACCGAAGCCTCGTCGAGGTCGCGCAGCACCACCTGCCAGCCGGCCTGCGCCGCCACCTGGGCGATGCCCGCGCCCATGAGCCCCGCACCGATGACCGCGACCCGACCCGACATGTCCACTCCTCGTCACCCGCGCTGTGCCGGCGTCAGTGCCGACCTCGGTGCCCGGAGATCGCCGGGCACCAGCCGGACCATACCCGGCGGTGCCCCGAGCGGCGGCACCCCAGCCAGCGGCACGCGCGGCCGGTTCAACCCACTCCCGCCTGGCCCCAGTGGCACACTGTCAGCGTGCCTCTGCTCGACAGCACCTACGCGGAGATCGTGATCGCGTTCGTCATGATCGGGCTGCTCGGTCTCATCCTCCGCGTCACGTTCGGGCGCGAGTTGCGTAACCTCTCCGATCCCGACCCGGCACCGGGTTCTCCGGACGATGACTTCGGCCTGCTCGCCGAGGTCGCCGTGACCGAGAGCGCGCCGGAGGCGGCCGCGCTGCGGGCTCGGCTCACCGACGCGGGCATCCGGGCCACCACGAGCGCCGGGCGGGACGGGCGCTACCGGGTCCTGGTGTTCGCGGCCGAGTTGGACCGCGCCCGCCACGTCGGCGGATTCCCCTCCTGACGTTCCCGTCGAGGTGACGCCGACGCAGGTTGGTCAGATTGCGTCGAAGGAGAAGGTGGGCTCGGGCGGCGCCGAAACCCGCTCCAGGGTGGCCCCGAGTGCGATCAGGTCCGGGACGAAGTTCGGATAGCCCCGGTCAATGTGGTGGACGTGGCTCACCTCGGTCACGCCGTCGGCACAGAGAGCGGCGATGACCAGACCTGCTCCGGCCCGGATGTCGGTCGCCCGTACCGGCGCGGCGGAGAGCCGCTCGCGCCCACGGATCATGGCGAACTTGCCGTCGGTACGGATCTGGGCGCCGAGCCGCACCAGCTCCTGCACGAACATGAACCGGCCGTCGAAGATGTTCTCGGTCACCATGGAGGCGCCGTCGCTCACCGCGGCCAGCCCGATCGCCATCGGCAGCAGGTCGGTGGCGAACCCTGGAAACGGCAGAGTGACCACGTCCACAGAGGTCGGCCGGCGGTCCATGCGAACCCGGAACCCGTCCGCGGCCGTGTCCACGCTCGCGCCGGCGGTGGCCACCTTGTCCAGTGCGATCTCCAGGAAGGCCGCGTCGACGCCGCGCACTAGGACCTCCCCCCGGGTCATCGCCGCCCCGAAGGCCCAGGTGCCGGCCACGATCCGGTCGCCGACCGTGCGGTGGGTGACCGGTCGCAGCCCCGGAACGCCCTCCACCTCGATCTTCGAGGTGCCGGCCCCGCTGATGTGCGCGCCCATTCCGGTGAGCATCGCGCAGATGTCGACAATCTCCGGCTCGCGCGCGGCGTTGTCGATCTCGGTCACGCCCTTTGCCAGTACGGCGGCCATCAGCAGGTTCTCGGTCGCACCGACACTGGGGAAGTCGAGCCAGATGGTGGCGCCACGCAGCCCCTGCGGGGCGACCGCGACGATGTACCCGTGCTCGCTGCGGATCTCCGCGCCCAGCCGGGTCAACCCGCTGACGTGCATGTCGAGCCCGCGCGAGCCGATGGCGTCCCCGCCCGGGTGGGCCACCCGGACCTGTCCGCAGCGCGCGAGCAGAGGCCCCAGTACGCAGATGGAGGCCCGCAACTGGCGGACCAGGTCGTAGTCGGTCTCGTGCCCGGGCTGGGCCGGCACGTCGATGGCGAGCGACGAACCGCCGGCGCTCACCTCGCAGCCCAGCCGGCGCAGCACCTCCGCCATGATCGCGATGTCGGTGATCGGCGGCACGTTCTGCAGCGTGGTCCGGCCCTCGGCCAGCAACGCGGCGGCCATGAGTTTGAGGGCCGAGTTCTTCGCCCCGGCCACGGTGACATCGCCCGCGAGGCGGGCACCGCCGCGGATCCGAATGAGATCACTCGAGCCGACCGTCACGGCGGTCATCGTATGGCCTTGCGGCCGTAGCCGCGCCGCCATCGCGGCGCGCCGCCCGTCGAGTCGGCGCGTTACCTGCGATTCCGCCTAACCTGGGAGCCATGACCGTACACCTCACCCGCATCTACACCCGAACCGGCGACGCCGGCATGACCGCCCTCGGTGACGGAGCGCGCGTACCCAAGACTGACCCCCGTATCGAAGCATATGCCGATGTCGATGAAACGAACGCCGCGCTCGGCGTTGCGCTCTCCCTCGGTGAGCTCACCGACGACATTCGTACGGTGTTGGCAGGTGTACAGAACGACTTGTTCGACGTGGGCGCGGATCTGTGTGCCCCGATCGTGGCCGACCCGAAGTGGCCACCGCTGCGGGTGGAGGAGGGCTACGTCACCCGCTTGGAGGAGTGGTGCGACCGGTTCAACGCGCGCCTGCCCAAGTTGGACTCGTTCATTCTCAACGGTGGTACCCCCGGGGCGGCGCTGCTGCATCAGGCGCGCACCGTCTGCCGCCGGGCCGAGCGGCGCACCTGGGCCCTCCTCGAGGCCGATCCCGACGGTGCCAACCCGGTGGCGGCGAAGTACCTCAACCGGCTCTCGGATCTGCTGTTCATCCTGGCCCGCATCGCGAACCCGGACGGCGACGTGAAGTGGGTGCCCGGCGGCGACCGCTGACCCAGGGCCGGCCTCAGCGGGGCCGTAGGGCCCCCGGGGGGGCGGACTCCAGCCAGGAACGGAAGCCCATGAGCGCCGTCTCGGCCAGCGCCACGTCGACCGCGGGGCCCGCACCACGACAGTGCACGACCACCCAGCCGGGCGGCATCGCCAGCCGTTCGGCACCGGTCGGCGGCCGGCGGCTCTCGACGATGAGACCGTGGCGGGACAGTACCCGCCGGGGCCGTACCGCCAGGCTGAACAAGCGATACCAGCGCAGTTCGTCGTTGGTGAACCGGGCCAACCCCGGCGCCCAACCCCGCTCCGGTGCGAACGTGGACAGGCGCATGTTCATGTCGATGGTGCCGCCACCGCGGGAGATGGCTTCGCGCCGTACGAAGATCGCCAGAAGCGCGGCGAGCATGGCGAAGACCCCGATACCGATGATCTCGAGGAACGCCACGGCGGCCGCTGATCAGTCGGTGGCCGCGGAGGGGGTCGACACGCTGGCCGGATCCGGGCCTTCGGCGGGTGCGGCGCTCTCGGCCAGCACGGTCACCCCGTCGTTGGTGACCGAGAGGAAGCCGCCGGCGATGTCGTACGCGATCTCGTCCGGGTCGTTCTTGATCCGTACCCGGCTCGGGTCCCGCAGCTGGCCCAGCAGCGGCGCGTGACCGGCGAGGATGCCCAGTTCGCCTTCAGTGGTGCGGGCGACCACCATGTCCGCCTCGCCCGACCAGACCATGGCCTCGACCGAGACCAGCTCGACGTGGAACTGATTCGCCACGGTTGCTCTCCTCGGGGCCGGCGCACGCTGCGGTACCACGAAGTCTAGAGGGTGACCCGGATCACAGTCGGTGCGGAGTGCGCGAACTCCGCCCGTCGGGCGACTCGGATCGGTAGGGTTTGGCCACCGTCTCCGCCGGCAAAGGAAGCCCCATGACGACGCCTGCCACCGGCTCTTCGTTCATGATCGGCTCGCCCCGCGCGCTCGCCGCCTGGGGGCTGCTGGGATTCGTCGCGCTCAGCCAGTTCTTCGCGTTCTTCTTCTGGATCCTGCCGCACGGTGGCGGCCTGGCCAGCCAGTCGGCCGCGGCCGGGTTCCGCGACCTGTTCGTGCTGGCCATGCCGGTGCTGGCGACGCTGCTCGCAGCGAAGGTCGCGCCGGTGATGCCCGGTGCCCGGGTGGTTGCGGCGGTGGCTGCTGTCGAGTACGCGATCGCGCTCTTCTTCGGCACGATCACGCTGCTGATCGGCCTGGGCGCCGTGTTCGACGGCATCCACGACACGCGCGGCAGCCTCGGGGCGCTGCAATACCTCGCCATGGGCGTCGCCGCGCTCCTGCTGATCGCCATCGCCGGGTACGCCGTGGTCCGGGTCTACCTCGATCTCGGCGGCCGGCTGCGGGCGAGCTGGCCGGCCGGCGACCGTGCCACCCCGCCGACCTGACCAGCCGGCCCGGGCTACTCGTCGCGCAGCTTGGCCGCGTTGCGCTCCAGGTCGTCCAGGCCGCCACACATGAAGAACGCCTGCTCCGGGTAGGTGTCGTACTCACCCTCGGTGATCTTCTTGAACGCCTCGATGGTGTCCTTGATCGGGACGAACGAGCCTTCGATGCCGGTGAACACCGTGGCCGCGTACGTGTTCTGGGAGAGGAACCGCTCGATCCGTCGGGCCCGCCCGACCGTGATCTTGTCCTCTTCGGAGAGTTCGTCCATGCCCAGGATCGCGATGATGTCCTGCAGGTCCCGGTAGCGCTGCAGGATCCGCTTCACCTCGCTCGCGGTGTTGTAGTGGTCCGCGCCGACATACTCCGCCGCCAGGATCCGCGAGGACGAGGCGAGCGGGTCGACCGCCGGGTAGATGCCCTTGTCCGAAATGGAGCGTTCCAGGTTCGTGGTGGCGTCCAGGTGGGCGAAGGTGGTCGCCGGCGCCGGGTCGGTGTAGTCGTCGGCCGGCACGTAGATCGCCTGCATCGACGTGATCGCCTTGCCCCGCACCGAGGTGATGCGCTCCTGCAACTGGCCCATCTCGTCGGCGAGCGTCGGTTGGTAGCCCACCGCGGAGGGCATCCGACCGAGCAGAGTGGACACCTCCGAGCCGGCCTGAGTGAACCGGAAGATGTTGTCGATGAAGAGCAGCACCTCCTGGTTCTGCACGTCGCGGAAGTACTCGGCCATGGTGAGCGCGGCGAGTGCGACCCGCAGCCGGGTGCCGGGAGGCTCGTCCATCTGGCCAAAGACCAGCGCGGTCTGCGGCAGCACGTTGGACTCGCCCATCTCCAGGATGAGGTCGTTGCCCTCGCGGGTGCGCTCGCCGACGCCGGCGAAGACCGACGTACCGCCGAAGTTCCGGGCGACCCGGATGATCATCTCCTGGATGAGCACCGTCTTGCCCACGCCGGCGCCGCCGAACAAGCCAATCTTGCCGCCCTTCACGTACGGCGCGAGCAGGTCGAGCACCTTGATGCCGGTCTCCAGCATCTCCGTCTTCGGCTCCAGGTCGGCGAAGGCCGGTGGCGGACGGTGGATCTCCCAGCGGTCCTTGATCTCGAGCCGCTCCCCCTCCTTGAGGTTCAGGCAGTCGCCGATCACGTTGAAGACATGGCCCTTGGTCACGTCCCCGACCGGCACGGTGATGCCACCGCCGGTGTCACGCACGTCGGCCCCGCGGACCAGGCCATCGGTGGGCTGCATGGAGATCGCGCGCACCATGTTGTCGCCCAGGTGCAGGGCAACCTCCAGGGTCAGCGTCTTGGTCACACCGCCGAGGTGGACGTCGACGTGCAGCGCGTTGAACACCTCCGGCATCGCGCCGCGCGGAAACTCGGCGTCGACCACCGGCCCGATCACCCGGACGACCCGTCCGGTGCTGACCGTCGCGTCGTGATTCATGGTTGCCGTCATCACACGTCACTCCCCGCCGCGGCGAGCGCGTTCGCGCCGCCGACGATCTCACTGATTTCCTGGGTGATGGACGCCTGCCGAGCCGCATTCATCGCCCGCGTGTAGGTCTGGATCAGGTCTTCCGCATTGTCGGTCGCCGCCTTCATCGCCTTGCGCCGGGAGGCCGACTCGCTCGCCGCCGCGTCGATCAACGCCGCGTAGATGCGGGTGTTGAGGTACTTGGGCAGCAGCTCGTCCAGCAGCACTTCGGGATCCGGCTCGAACTCGTACTCCGGCAGCAGGCCGGTGATCTCGTCCATCTCGGTCTCGACGACCTGCATCGGGGCGAGGAAGTTCGCCACCGGCTGCTGGGTCATCAGCGTCCGGAACTGAGTGTGCACGATGTGCAGCTCGTCCACGCCGAGCACGCCGTCGGCGCCGGCCGCTGAATCCCCCGCCGCCGGCTGGCCGTCGGGTGTGTCCATATCGTCGGCGCCGGCGACGAAGGCGTCGATCAGCGTCCGGGCGACCTCGCGGGCGTCGGCGAAGGTGGGCTGCTCGGAGAAGCCGCTCCAGCTGGACTCGATCGGGCGACGCCGGAACCGGTAGTAGCCGACGCCCTTGCGCCCCACCACGTACAGGGCAACGTCGCGGCCCTCGTCGCGCAGCCGGGAGATGAGCTGTTCCGCGGTGCGGATCGCGTTGGCGTTGTAGCCGCCGCACAGGCCACGGTCGCTCGTGATGAGCAGGACCCCGGCCCGGCGTACCACCGGCCGCGCCTGCAGCAGCGGATGGTCGATGCTCGCGTTGCTCGCCAGCGCCGTGAGCACCATGGTGATCGCGGTCGCGTACGGGCGCGAGGCGGAGACCCGCTCGTGCGCCTTGGCAATCCGGCTGGTCGCGACGAGCTCCATCGCCTTGGTAATCTTCTTGGTCGACTTCGTCGTCTTGATCCGGCGACGGAGCACGCGTACCGAGGCGGGCATGGCTTACTTCTTAGCCGGCGGCGGGGTACGCCGGACCCGCCGGACCGTCTCGTGGGTCTCGATACCTTCGCCCATCGCCTCGGCCGCCTCCTCGTGCACCGTGATCTCCCGGTCACGGCTGAGGAACATGTCCTTGAAGTGGGCGATGGCCTCGTCCAGCGTGGCCACGATGTCGTCGTTCCAGTCCTGGTCCGCGATCGAGACCAGTACGCCGCCATGCGCGTGGCGCAGGTACTGCAGGAACTCGGTCTCAAACCGGCGGATGTCGGCGATCGGGATGTCGTCGAGCTTGCCCTCGGTGCCGGCCCACACCGAGACCACCTGCTCCTCCACCGGGTAGGGCGAGTAGTTCGGCTGCTTGAGCAGTTCGACCAACCGGCCACCCCGCTCCAGCTGGGCGCGGGAGGCCCGGTCCAGGTCGGAGGAGAACGCGGCGAACGCCTCCAGCTCGCGGTACTGGGCCAGGTCCAGCCGCAGCCGCCCGGCCACCCGCTTCATCGGCTTGCTCTGTGCGGCCGAGCCGACCCGGGAGACCGACGTGCCAACGTTGATCGCCGGACGCACGCCCTGGTTGAACAGATCGGCCTCGAGGAAGAGCTGGCCATCGGTGATCGAGATCACGTTGGTAGGGATGAACGCGGCGATGTCGTTCGCCTTCGTCTCGATGATCGGCAGGCCGGTCATCGAGCCGCCACCCATCGCGTCGCTCAGTTTGGCGCACCGCTCCAGCAGCCTGGAGTGTAGATAGAAGACATCGCCCGGGTAGGCCTCCCGCCCCGGCGGGCGGCGCAGCAGCAGCGAGATCGCCCGGTACGCCTCGGCCTGCTTGGTCAGGTCGTCGAAGACGATGAGCACGTGCTTGCCGGCGTACATCCAGTGCTGGCCGATGGCCGAACCGGTGTACGGCGCGAGGTACTTGAACCCGGCCGGGTCGGAGGCGGGTGAGGCGACGATGGTCGTGTACGCCATCGCGCCGTACTCCTCGAAGGTGCCCTTCACCGACGCGATCGTGGACGCTTTCTGGCCGATGGCCACGTAGATGCAGCGCACCTGCTTGGCCGGGTCGCCCGACTCCCAATCGGCCTTCTGGTTGAGGATGGTGTCGATGGCGATGGTGGTCTTGCCGGTGCGCCGGTCGCCGATGATGAGCTGGCGCTGGCCCCGCCCGATCGCGGTCATCGAGTCGACCGCTTTGATGCCGGTCTGCAGCGCCTCCTTCACCGGCTGGCGGGCCATCACGTTGGGCGCCTGCACCTCCAGCTCGCGGAAGCCCTCGCTCTCGATCTCGCCGAGTCCGTCGATCGGCGTCCCCAGCGGGTTGACCACCCGGCCGAGGAACGCGTCGCCGACCGGTACCGAGAGCACCCGGCCGGTTCGTTTGACCTGCTGGCCCTCCTCGATGCCGCCGAACTCGCCGAGGATGACCACACCGATCTCGCGGACGTCGAGGTTGAGGGCAACGCCCAGCGAACCGTCCTCGAACTCCAGCAGCTCGTTCGCCTGGGCCGAGGGCAGGCCCTCGACGTGGGCGATGCCGTCCCCGGCATCGGCGACGACGCCGACCTCCTCACGGGTGGTCTCCGGGGTGTACGACGAGACGTAGTGCTCGAGGGCACGGCGGATCTCGTCGGAGGAGATGGTCAGCTCGGCCATCTGGTCTTCCTTACGTCAGGGTGGACAGCGTCGGGTCGGATTGGAGCGTCTGATGTGGATAGTCGGGTCATGGCCGGCCCACCACCTGGGTCCGCGCGTCGGTGAGCCGGCGCAGCACGGTGGCGTCGAACAGGTCGGAGCCGATGCGCACCCGAATCCCACCCAGGATGCGGGGGGCGACGGAGACCTTGAGCTCCACCCGCCGGCCGTACATCTCGGAGAGCTTCGCCGCCAGTCGACGCTGCTCGTCCTCGGTGAGGCTGCTCGCGACCGTCACGTAAGCGAGCTCGCGCTCGCGCCGGTCCGCGGCGAACTCGATCAACCGGCTCAGCGCCGCGCTGAACCGGCGCCCGCCCAGGCCGTGCAGGGCGACATCCACCAGGCGGACGGTGATGCTGTGGGCCTTGCCCTCCAGAAGCCGGTGGGCGAGCTGGGAGCGCAGCGGCACCGGCGCGGTCGAGGCGCCGAGCGCGGTGCGCAGCTCGAGATCGCCGTCGACGACCTGGCCGAACCGGAACAGCTCATCCTCGACCTCGACCAACTCGCCGGCGTTGTCGGCACTGGCGAGCAGCGCCTCGACGCCGAGCCGTTCGACCGCGTTGAGGAGATCGGCGCCGCTGGACCAGCGGCCGGCGACCAGGATCTGCAAAATGGTCCGGGTGTCGTCGCCGGCCCTGCCGTCCAGTAGCGAGTCCAGCAGGCCCGCTCGGGCCTGGCCGGTGCGGCTCGGATCGGTCAGCGCCCTCCGCAGCGCCGGCTGGCCTTCGAGCATTCCGGCCACGGCGAGCAGCTCGTCGCCGACGCCCGCCATGGGCAGCGCTCGCTCACCCGAGGCGAGCGCATCCAGGCGCTCGACCGCGGCGGCGTAGGCGCCTCGATTGGGATCCACTTAGGACCCAACTCCGGCCGTGCCGGCGCCGTCGAGCTCGCGCAGGAACCGGTCGACCGTGCCCCGCTGTCGGGCCTCGTCCTCCAGCGCCTCGCCGACGATCCGGCCGGCCAGCTCGACCGCGAGCGAGCCGAGGTCGGCGCGCAGCTCGCGCACGATGGTCTCCCGTTCAGCCGTGAGCTGTTCCCGGCCGGCGGCGATGAGCCGGTCGGTCTCCTCGCGGGCGCGGGCCAGCATCTCCTCACGGATCGCGGTGGCATCCTCCCGGGCCTCGTCGCGGATCCGGGCAGCCTGGGCACTCGCCTCCTTCATCGCCTTCTTGTACTCGGCCTCGGTCTCGGCCAGCTTGGCCCGGGCCGCGTCGGCATCCTCTATCTGCTGGCGGATGATCTCCTGCCGGTCCCGCAGCGCCTTCTGCACCGGCGGCACAATGTACCGGCCGAGGATGAACAGGATGATGATGAAGGCGACGAGTTCCGCGATGAAGGTCGCGTTGGGCACGAGAAAGTTGTTCTCGGCCAAGACGGTCTGCGAGGGTGCCATGACGCCTGCGATCCTTACTTGCTGGAGAGGACGAAGACGAACAGGGCCATGAATGCGAGGTTGATGAAATACATCGCCTCGACCAGGCCGACCGTCAGGAAGAAGATGGTGAACAGCCGGCTCTGCGCCTCCGGCTGGCGGGCGACCCCGGAGATCGTTGCGCTGCCGGCGAGACCGTCGCCGACCGCCGCGCCGATCGCGCCGCCGCCCAGAGCCAGGCCACCGCCGATGAAGGCGCCGGCCAGCTCGATGGCCTGGGGGGTTGAGTTAGCCATGTCTCTCCTCAATTCGCTGATATGTGCCTGCGGTTAATGTCCGTTGCCCTCCGACGGTGCGACCGACCCGAAGTAGAGCACGGTCAGCAATGCGAAAATGAACGCCTGGATGAGGCCGATGAACAGGTCGAAGAGCTTCCAGATGACGTTGGGCGCCCACAGGATGAAGGCGGGGAAGAGTCCGATCAGCGTGACCATGATCACGCCGGAGAAGATGTTGCCGAAGAGCCGCAGCGAAAGCGTGATCGGCCGGGCGATCTCCTCCATCAGGTTGATCGGGAACATGGTCCAGTGCGGCTGGGCCAGGTGGCGGTAGTAACCCCGGAAGCCCTTCTTGCGCACGCCCGTGACGTGCATCCAGACGATCACCAGCAGCGCCAGCGCGTACGCCAGGTTGACGTCGGAGGCGGGCGGTGGCAGGTACTCCGGGTCGTGCCCGGTCGGGATGAGGGCGAGCCAGTTCGCGATCAGGATGAACATGAAGAGCGTGATGGCGAGCGGCACCACGAACGGGGCCGTCTGGATGCCCAGCGTGCTTTCGACCTGCCGCTCGACCTGATTGGTCACGGTCTCGAAGACCAGTTGGACGCCGTTGGGTGTTCGCGAGGTCACCCGCCGGCGAAGCCACAGACCGAGCCCGACCACGATGCCGCCGGCGACGAGGGTGCCGAGGATGGTGTCCACGTTGAAGGTCAGACCGAAGACCGTCCAGGTGATGTGCTCGCCGATCGGGATGTCGCCGACCGCGAGCGCCGGCCCACTCATGACGTACTCATGGGTTCTTGAGCTGTCGATACACGGGCACCGACGCCCCGCCGACCATGAGCAGCTGGAAGAAGGCGAGCCCGCCGAACACGCCCAGCCCGTCCGGTCGCACCAGCACCGCCAAGCCGACGGCGACGACGGTGATCAGCGCGAGCCGGCTGAGCACCGACCGGGTGAAGCGGGCCTTCTTGTTCGCGGCCCCACTCGCCGCGTACGCGACGACCGCCCGCTGCACGAGCCGGCTGTTGAGCGCGCCGAGCCCGAGCCCGACACAGACGAAGACCCCCATGAGGAGGTGGCCGAGAAGCCCGGTAGCCAGCACGGCGACAACGCCCAGGCAGGAAGCCATGATGATCGACCGGCGCAGGTTGCCCCGCGCCACGTCCGGGACGGTTGGAGCGGCTGCTTGCACGACGTGAGGTCTCCAGTCAGTCTCGGAAGAACTTACGAAATGTGAGGTACGTGTAGCGCCCGGCCCAGACGATGCCGAGCGCGAGACCCACCAGGGTGAATATGGGCAGTGTCTTCAACAGACTGTCAGCCAGGAAGCCCAGACCGAGTGCGATCACCAGAAGCAGTGCGGAGACCACACCCATACCCAACAGGCTCAACCAGCCCGGGGCGCCACGGGTGGCCCGCCCGCCGCCGGACAGTTAACCTGTCCTCTGCACTCGTCCGCGGGCGTGAACCGCTCGCGTACCTCGCTGAGCCTGAGAGGTGACTGTCGCCGCCAGTTGACCTGCCTCCCCTGCTGATCCACTCCGCCTGAGAAACCTGCCATCAGGCTCAGGAAGATGCGGTCGGGTGCGCCCCTTCCACATCTTCGCAGGCAAAGTATCACAGGGTCAGATCGTCGCCCGGAGGTACCCCGGCCAGCGCGGCAGCGAGCGGGTGCACCGTACGTTCGATCTGGTCGGCGGTGCGGGCGTACTCCTGATCGGGCAGGCCCCACGGGTCGTCCAGGTCATCGTCGGGCTCCGCCGGGCGCCGGCGTCCGCCACCGTCGCGGCCCGCGTCGACCGCGGCCACCAGCGCGACCCCGCGCTCGCGGGCGGCGTGCGTGGAGTCGCCGGCCGGCGGCAGCGCGGTGAGGTCGAGGTCGGCGAGCAGGCGGCCGAATTCGCCCAGCACGAAGGTGCGGGCGGCGGCCTTCGGGCGCAGCCGCAGAACCGCTCGGACCTGCTCGCGGGTCGCGCAGAGCACCAGGTCCGCGCCGTCGATGAGCTCGACGGTCACCTGCCGGGCCCGGAAGCCGTCCGGGTCGCCGCCGCGCTCGCGTAACTGCCGGGCCGCCGGCGGGTTCATCGCCTCGCCGGCGTGCCACGACCCGGTACCGGCGCCGTGGCTGAGGTAGCGCTGGTCGACCGCGGCACCGACGTACCGGCGCAGGGCGAGCACCAGCAGGCGTTCGGCCATCGGCGAGCGGCAGATATTGCCCACGCAGACGTGCAGCACGGTGAAGGGGGGTGGCACCGGTCCTACTCCTGGGCGGCCGGCAGCTCCGGCAGACCCGGCAGGTCCGGCTGGGCCTGTACGAACGGCTCGATCGTCGGCACCACCTCGCGGAGCTTCTCGTACGGGATGGCGCCGTCACGCAGGATCCGGGGCACCGTTCCGGTGCAGTCCACAATGCTCGACGGTATCGGGTCGGAGCACGGCCCCGCCTCGAGGTACGTGGTGACGGCGTACCCTAGTTGGTCGCGCGCCTCGGTCGCGGTGACCGCCGGCGGCAGGCCGGTCCGGTTGGCGCTGGACACCGCGAGCGGGCCGGTGTGCTGGAGCACTTCGAGCGCGACCGGGTGCAGCGGCATCCGCACCGCCACCGTGCCGAAGGTGTCGCCCAGATCCCATTGCAGCGTCGGTGCCTGCTCGACGACCACGGTCAGGGCCCCCGGCCAGAACGCCTCGACCAGGTCGCGCGCCTCCGCTGGCAACGAGAAGACCAGGCCGTCGAGCACCTGGCGGGATCCGACCAGTACTGGCGGCGGCATGTGGCGTCCACGACCCTTGGCGTTGAGCAACGCGGACACCGCCCACGGCTTGAATGCGTCGGCGGCGATGCCGTACACGGTATCCGTCGGCAGCACGACCAGGTCGCCGCGGGCGATCGCCTCGATCGCGGCGCGCACGCCCCAGTCGCGCTCGGCGACGGTGCGGCAGTCGTAGAGCATCACGGGGGCAAGTCTGCCATCCGCCCGCCCGCCTCAGCCCGGGTGGCGGTGGTGAAACGCGGGCGGCGCGCCAGATCGTGGTGCAGCCGCACATCGGTCAGCCGCCGGTCGGCGGCGACCAGCGTCGGTACCACGTACGCGTGGGTGTCGTCGTGTTCGATCGCGAGCGCCCCGCGCGGGCGGAGCAGGGCGGCAATCCGCCCGATCAGCGGCCGGATCACCTCCAGCCCGTCGACGCCGCCGAACACCGCCGCCGGCGGGTCATGCTCGACCACCTCGGCCGGCAGGCCGGCCGCGCCCACCGCCGGCACGTACGGCGGGTTGCCGAGCACCAGGTCGACGGTGCCGTCCAGCTCGGCCAGGGTCGCGGGCGCCGTCGCGTCACCCGCCACCACGATCACCTGGTACGGCGCAACGTTGCGCCGAAGCCAGCCCAGCGCCACCTCGTCGCGCTCCACCGCGTAGACCCGGGTGCCCGGTCGCTCACTCGCCACCGCGGCCGCCACCGCCCCGGACCCGGCGCACACATCCACCACGATCGGCGTGGCGGCGGCGTCACGGGCCGCGGGCCCGGCGCTGGCCGGGTTGCCGGTCGGGTCGGCGCCCGCGTTGGCGGCCGGGTTGGCCGCTGTCTTGGCGGCCGCGTTGGCGGCCAGCCAGCGCAGTCCCCACTCGACCAGCACCTCGGTCTCCGGGCGGGGCACGAACACGCCCGGGCCGACCGCGAGCTCCAGGTGGCGGAAGGGCGCGAGGCCGGTGAGGTGCTGCAGCGGGACCCGCTGGGCCCTCCGGTCGACCAGCGTGTTGAAGCGCCTGGCCTGCCCGGCGTCGAACTCGCCGGCCAGCCTCAGCCGACCGCGCGGCACCCCGAGTACGTGGGCGGCGAGGAGCTCGGCGTCGACGCGGGGTGAGCCGACGTGCGCTGCGGCCAGGCGGGCGGCCGCCTGCGCCAGCGCCTCCGCGATGCGCATCCCGGTCACCCGGTCGGCGACCCGCGGCGGTGCAGCTCGTGCTCGCCGGCGAGCCGAGCCGCCCGGTCCGCCTCGGTGAGCGCGTCCAGCAACCCGTCCAGGTCACCGGCGATGGCCAGGTCCAGGTTGTAGGCGGTGTAGCCGATGCGATGGTCGCTGACCCGGTTCTGCGGGAAGTTGTAGGTCCGGATCCGCTCCGAGCGGTCCACCGTACGTACCTGCGCCTTGCGGGCGTCGGAGGCCGCCGCGGCCGCTTCCTCCTCGGCGAGCTGGGCAAGCTTGGCCCGCAGCATCCGCATGGCGCGGTCCTTGTTCTGCAGCTGCGAGCGCTCGTTCTGGCAGCTGACCACGATTCCGGTGGGCACGTGCGTGATCCGTACCGCGGAGTCGGTGGTGTTCACCGACTGCCCGCCCGGCCCCGATGAGCGGAACACATCGACGCGCAGGTCATTCAGGTCGATCTCGACCTCGGTCTCCTCGACCTCCGGCGTGACCAGAACCCCGGCCGCCGAGGTGTGGATGCGCCCCTGCGACTCGGTGGCCGGCACCCGCTGGACCCGATGCACGCCGCCCTCCCACTTCAGCCGCGACCACACGCCGTACCCGCCCTCGGGCACGCCCTTGCTCTTGATCGCGAGCGTGATGTCCTTCACGCCGCCGAGGTCGGAGGGCTGTTCGTCGAGCAGCTCGGTCACCCAGCCGCGGCGCTCGGCGTAGCGCAGATACATCCGCACCAGATCGCCGGCGAACAGCGCCGACTCCTCACCACCCTCGCCGGCCTTGACCTCGAGGATCACGTCTTTGGCGTCGTTGGGGTCGCGTGGTGCGAGCAGTTCGGCCAAGCGCTCCTCCAGAACCGGAATCCGCTCGGCCAGCGCCTGCGCCTCGCCCGCGAACGACGGGTCCTCGCCGGCGAGCTCCCGGGCGGCGGACAGGTCGCCCCGGGCCTGGTCGAGTTCGGCTGCCGTCTTGTGGATCGGGGTGAGCTCGGCGAACCGGCGCCCCACCCGCCGGGCCGCCGACTGGTCGGCGTGGATGGCGGGGTCGGCCAAGCGGCGCTCCAGGTCGGCGTACTCCTCGAGCAACGCGCCCAGGCGGTCGGTACTCATGCTGGCCTCGGTTCGCTCGGTACTGGGCTCGGTACTGGGTGGGTGCGCTCATGACGGCGCCCGACCGACCACAAGGGTCGGCCGGGCGCCGTCGGGAAAGCTACTTCTTCTTCGCCGCGGGCTGCACGTTGGCGTACTTCTGCTGGAACTTCGCCACCCGACCGGCGGTGTCGAGCACGCGCTGCTTGCCGGTGTAGAAGGGGTGGCAGACGTTGCACGTCTCAACATGGATCTGCCCGGTGCGGGCGGTGCTGCGGGTTTCGAAGGTGTTGCCACACGAGCACGTGACCTGGGTCACGACGTAGTTCGGGTGGATATCGGGCTTCATCTGCCTCGGTCCTCTCTCGGGTCGCCGGGTCGCCACGCAGGTACGGGCGGGAACCGGAACCTGGCCGAGACAACAGTCTGCCACGCCCACCCATTCCCGCCGCTCTTGCCCTTCCCCCCGTGTTTGCAAGGGCACCCTTTGCAACCGCATGCGTTAACGGGGTGCCCTTCCTCACCAGCGGGAGCGGGCGCCCTGGTCCGTCGTCGGGCCTGCGTACCCTGAAGGGGTCGTGACGACGCTGACCATCACCCGCGGGCTGCCCGGTGCCGGCAAGACCACGTGGGCCCGGGCGCAGGGCGGCGCGGTCCGGGTGTGCCGCGACGACCTGCGGCGAATGATGCACGGCGGCCTGCTGGGGCAGGGCTGGGCCGAGAAGCAGGTGACGGTGGCCCAGCGCGCGCTGATCACGGCGCTCCTGCGGGCCGGCGTCAGCGTCATCAGTGATGACACGAACCTGCGCGCCACCGTGGTCCGGGAGCTCAGCGCGCTCGCCGCCACCTGCGGGGCGACGGTCGTGATCCGTGACTTCACCGATGTCGCGGTCGAGGTGTGCGTGGCCCGCGACGCCGGCCGACCCGAGGACGAGCGGGTCGGCGAGGAGGCGATCAGGGCGATGCACCGTCGCCACCTCAGCCGCCGGTCAGTGGCCCCGTTGCAGGGTTGACACCCCGGTAGTCCCGGCCCGGCTCGCCGGGTCGGGCGGCCGAGCCGGCCGCCGCCACCTATCGCCGTCGCGGCCGGCCTACTCGCCCGGGGTCGTCTTGGCGATCTGCATGAGGAACTCGATGTTGGTGCGGGTCTGCTTGAGTTTGTCCAGCAGCAGGTCCAGGGCGGCCTGGGAGTCCAGGGAGTGCAGGACCTTGCGGAGTTTGATGATGATGCCGTACTCGTCGGGGGCGAGCAGGATCTCCTCCTTGCGGGTGCCGGAGGGGTCGATGTCGATGGCCGGGAACACCCGCTTGTCGGCGATCTTGCGGTCGAGTTTCAGCTCGGCGTTGCCGGTGCCCTTGAACTCCTCGAAGATGACCGTGTCCATCATGGAGCCGGTCTCGACCAGGGCGTTGGCGATGATGGTCAACGAGCCGCCGTTTTCGATGTTGCGGGCGGCGCCCAAGAACCGTTTGGGCGGGTACAGGGCGGTGGAGTCGATCCCCCCGGACAGGATGCGCCCCGAGGCCGGGGCGGCCAGGTTGTAGGCGCGACCCAGGCGGGTGATCGAGTCCAGCAGCACCACCACGTCATGACCCAACTCGACCAGCCGCTTGGCCCGCTCGATGGCCAACTCAGCCACCGTGGTGTGATCTTGCGGCGGGCGGTCAAACGTCGACGCGATCACCTCACCCTTGACCGAGCGCTGCATGTCGGTGACCTCTTCGGGGCGCTCATCGACCAGCACCACCATCAGATGGCACTCCGGGTTGTTCGCCGCGATCGCGTTCGCGATCGCCTGCTGGATCATCGTCTTACCCGCCTTGGGCGGCGACACGATCAACGCCCGCTGACCCTTCCCGATCGGCATCACCAAATCGATGACCCGGGTGGTCAACACATGCGCCTCGGTCTCCAACCGCAACCGCTCCTGCGGATACAACGGCGTCAACTTGTAAAACTCCGGCCGCCGCCGCGCCTCCTCCGGATCCATCCCATTGATCGTGTCCAGGCGCACCAACGGGTTGTACTTATCGCGACGCTGCTCACCATCACGCGGCGCCCGCACCGCACCGGTCACCGCATCGCCACGGCGCAACCCGTACTTCTTGATCTGCGACATCGACACATACACGTCATTCGACCCCGCCAGATACCCCGACGTGCGCACGAACGCGTAGTTGTCCAACACGTCCACGATGCCGGCGACCTGAACCAGGACGTCGTCCTC
Source organism: uncultured Actinomycetota bacterium (assembly GCA_963753485.1). Lineage (GTDB taxonomy): Bacteria > Actinomycetota > Actinomycetes > Mycobacteriales > Micromonosporaceae > CAWDLX01. The sequence goes on from CAVWCL010000009.1 coordinate 257,073, forward strand.
GCTCACCTGCGGCTCGGGCCCGTTGGTCTCGCCACCCCGCTCGCCGCGTCCCCGGCGGCGGTCACGGAACCGGCTGCGACGCCCGCGGCGGCCGCCGTCGCCGTCGTCATCGCCGTCGTGGCTGGACCGGTCGGCCGAGCCGCCCCGGTCGGACTGTCCGTATCCAGTGCGGTCGCTGTGCACCCGGTCCCCCCGAGGTTCGCGTTCCGGCCGGCCGTTGCGATCGGCCCGCTCGTTGCCGCCACGGTCGACACCGCCCTGGCGGTCCCCGCCACCTGCGCGCTCGATCGTCGCCGTCCGGTCGCCGCCGTTGCGCTCGGCCCGTTCGGTGAGCGCGCGCTCGCGCTCGACCCGGTCCTCCCGGGGCTCGGGTGGACCGCCGGCGCGGGTCGCCCGGCGCCCCACGCGCTGGTCGACCGGAGCCTCCGGCTCGCCGTCGCGTACCTCCGCCCGGACCGCGGTGCGGGGGGTGTCACCGCGGGCCGCCACATCAACCCGCGCGACATCTCCGCGGGCCGCGCCGTCTCCGCGAGCCGACGCCTCCGCGCGCGCCCGCGGCACCCGGCCGTCGGCCTGGGACTCCTCGATGGCCGCGATCAGATCGCCCTTGCGCATCTTGGCCGTGCCCGAGATGCCGAGCGACGAGGCCATCGTCTGCAGCTCGCTCAGCAGCATCCCGCTGAGACCGCCTCCGGTGCGCCGGCGAGTCTTCGCCCCGTCCGGTGGGCCGGGGACTTCCGACGTGACATCGGTGGTGTCGCTCAATGGATTCCTTCCCTCGATAGGCCGGGGCGCCCGGGTATCGGTGATCGGGGACCGGGTAGCCCACGGATACACCCGCGTCGCGCGAGCGTCGCGGGAGTCTGGACACCGCCGCGGCGCCGATCCGGCGGCGGGCATGTTGCCGGGCGGTCGAAACGGACTGCGGTCGTCATTCGTCCGGGAGCGGACACTTCCTGGTGGGACGTGCCGTTGAGGCAGAGGAATGACGGGGCTGCAGCCAGCGCGCCAGGCGGAACTCTCCACCGCTTTCGGTCGCGTGTTGACGGCTGGTGTCTGGCTAGAGCGTAATCAACTCGGTAGACCTGCGGCAACAGGGTCGCCCTCGGCGTGTCTGCTGTCAACGATACGCGCACCGCGGCCGGCGACCGATAGTGACCGGAAACACCATCCCGCCGGTATCGGGACATCCCCCACGCCGGTCAGGGCGAGGACGCTCGGCCCCGCCCCACTGACCACGGCCGGCACACCCGCCGCCCGTAAGCGCCCCACCAGCTGCGCCGTCTCGGGCATGACCTCGACCCGGTACGGCTGGTGCAGGCGATCTTCGGTCGCGGCGAGCAGCAGCTCCGGGGCGGTGGTGAGGGCATGTACCAGCAGCGCCGAGTGGGCGGCGTTGAAGGTGGCGTCGGCATGCGGCACCATCGCCGGCAGCCGCGCCCGGGCGGTCGCGGTCAGCCCTGGGCTGGGTGCGATGAAGACTCCCGGCGTGATCTCCGGTGCCGGCGCCAGCCGCACCGCACGGGCCCCGGTCTCGTCGGTCCACGCGATCGTCAGGCCGCCGAGCAGGCAGGCAGCCACGTTGTCGGGGTGACCCTCCAGCTCGCTGGCGAGGCGCAGGACGCCGGCGTCGTCCATGCCGGGCCGCTCGTGGGCCAGCTCACGGGCCGGCTGATCGGCTTTCACTTGGGCCGGGTCAGTGGCCGGCTCTCGGGGCAGGTCAATGGCCAGCTCTTGGGCCAGCAGGATGCCGGCCACGATCGCGGCCGAGGACGAGCCCAGGCCGCGGGCGTGCGGGATCCGATTGCGACAGGTGAGCTCCAGCCCCGGCGGCCGCGGCACGCCCAGCGCCTGAAATGTCCGTAACATCGTAGCGATGATCAGGTGGTCCTCGGTGTCCGGAACCTGACCCGCGCCCTCGCCGCTCACCTGCACCCGTACGCCAGCGGCCACCACCCGTGCGGTGACCAGGTCCTCGAGCTGCAGGGCCAGCCCCAGGGCGTCGAAGCCCGGTCCGAGGTTCGCGCTGGTCGCCGGCACCGCAACGGTCACCGGCTCCCCCACACCACGCGCCTGTCTCATCTCTCGCCCACCCCACTCCCTGTCCAGCCCACTCCCGGTCCTCTTTCCGATCTTGGAAAGTGGTGGTCGCCATGGGCACCACCAGTTTCCAAGATCTATGCGGGGGGCGGGGCGCCGTCGGACGGGGTGGGCGGTGGTGCACTGTCAGCGGACGGGTGCGCAAAGCGCCCTGCGGCGCGCAGCGCGCGCCGCAGGGCGTACTCGATCTGCGCGTTCACGCTCCGCAGGTCGTCCGCGGCCCACCGGGCCAGCGCGTCGTAGACCTGCGGGTCGAGGCGCAGCAGTACCTTCTTGCGCTCCGCCATGCCGCCTCAGCCGTAGATGGTGCCGGTGTTCACCACCGGCTGGGTCGCCCGGTCGCCGCAGAGCACAACGAGCAGGTTCGACACCATCTGCGCCTTTCGCTCCTCGTCCAGCTCGACAACGCCCTCTGCGCGCAGCCGGTCCAGCGCCATGTGCACCATGCCGACCGCGCCTTCGACGATCCGGCTGCGGGCGGCGACCACGGCGTTGGCCTGCTGGCGCTGCAGCATGACCTGGGCGATCTCGGGGGCGTAGGCGAGGTGGGTGATCCGTGACTCGACCACCTCGATCCCGGCGAGGGCGACCCGTTCCCGCAGTTCCGCGGTGAGCTCGCCACTGACCGTCGGCCCCTCGCGCAGGCTCACCCGCTCGTCGTCGTGCGCCTCGTACGGGTGGATCGTGGCGAGATGGCGGACCGCGGTCTCGGCCTGGATGGACACGTACTGCACGTAGTCGTCGACCGCGAAGAGCGCTTTGGCCGAATCGAACACTTTGTACACGATGACCGCGGCGATCTCGACCGGGTTGCCGTCGGCGTCGGAGACCTTCAGCCGGCTGGACTCGAAGTTACGCACCCGCAGCGAGACCCGGCGCTTGGTGGAGAATGGAACCGTCCAGTGGAAACCGGCCTTGCTGATGGAGCCCCGGTAACGGCCGAAGAACTGCACCACCCGGGCCTCGTTCGGGTTGATGACGACGAAGCCGGTAATGCCGAGGATCAAGATCAGCGTCGCGACGGTGAACACGAGGGTGATCCGCGGACCGACCACATCGTCGGGCTGGCCGTTCTGCGAGACCGCGTACCGCACGGCGGCCGCGATGTCCGCGAGCAGTACCAACAGAATGAGGAATCCGGAGACCCGGAACGCCCGCCTCTCCTCCATCGCCTCTCCTTCGCTGCCTGTGCCGGTGACCAGGATCAGCGACCGGCTATCGGGGTGATATCACCACGCTACTAGCCGATGTCAAGGCCGCCGTCTGCATGAGCCGGCGGGTCGCCACCCGCCAACCGATCCCGTACACCAGGGTGACCGCACCGCACAGGGCCACCGGCACCCGCGGGCCGACGTGGTCCACGACGGCACCCACCACCAGCGTGCTGAGGGAGATCGCCAGCTGCACGATCATCAGGTCGGTCGCGAAGACCCGCCCGCGCAGTTCGTCCGGCACCTCGATCTGCAGGGCGTAGGTGGACATCGTCCAATTCCCACCGCCGGCGAAATGAGCCACCACCACGAGACCGAGGGCCAGGCCGTACCAGGGCGCGATCGACACGCCGAGGTACGCCAGCCCGTACACGGACATCGAGATGGCCAGCCCGGGCATCAGCCAGGAGCGGTGGGTCAGCACCCGGCGCAACAGCAGCGGACCGACCAGCGCACCGAGACCGCGCGCGGCGAAGAGCAGGCCGGTGCCGGCCGAGCCAACCGCGTAGACAACCGTGGCCAGCACCGGGAAGACGGCGAGCACGCCATTACCCAGTCCGACCGCGGTCTTGACCGTGACCAGCGACAGCACCCGCGGCTCGCGGCGGATGTACCCCAACGCCTCCACGATCGCCCGCGGCGGCGAGACCGGCCGGGCCGACGGCTCACGCGGCGCCTGCATCGGCCGGCGCACCCGCAGCACGATCAGCGCCGCCGCGGCCAGGCACGCGAGGTCGATGCCGAAGCAGGCGTACGGTCCCACGGCAACGTCGAGCAGGCCGCCCAGCGAGGCCCCGACGACGAGCATGGTGCCCCAGGCACTGCCGGCGAGTGCATTGGCGGCCGGCAGGTCGGGCGGATCGACCACATTGGGCAGCGCCGCGCTGGCCGCCGGCGAGTAGCAGGCCTTTCCGGCCGCGGCCAGCCCGATCGCGGCCGGCCCGACCCACCACAGTCCCGGCTCGGCGACCAGGAACAGCAGCGCGATCGCCGCGAACGAGGCGATGTTCGCGGCGATCATGATCTTGCGTCGGTCGATGCGGTCGGCCAGGGCGCCGGCGAACGGCAGGATGAGCGCGTTGACCATGGTGTCCGCCGCGAGCGCGAACGCGCCCGGCAGGCTGCTGCCGGTCTGCGCCCGCAGCAATGACAGCAACGGAATCAGGGCGAACCAGTCACCGCCGAAGACCACCAGCTCGGCGAGGAACAGGTTTCGGAAGTCACTGTTGCGCGTAACGACCGACAGAGTGCGCGCCACCTACCGGACGTTACCGCGCGGACGTCAGGCGAGTTCGAGCGCGCCGGCCGCCGCAGCCACATCGTTGGGAATCGACAGCGGCGGTGGCGCGGTGGCGATGGCCCACTCCGGATCCTTCAGCCCGTTTCCGGTCACGGTGGCGACCACAGTGGACCCTCGGGGCAGGGTGCCGTCCGCCGCGGCCGCGAGCAGTCCGGCCACGCTGGCGGCACTACCCAGCTCGACGAAGACCCCGACCTGGCGGGCGAGCAGCCGGTAGGCGGACAGGATCTCCCGGTCGGTCACCGCCCGGATCACCCCACCCGAGGCGTCGCGGGCGTCGAGCGCGCCGGTCCACGACGCCGGGTTGCCGATCCGGATCGCGGTGGCGATGGTGGCCGGCTCGCGGACCACCTGGCCGAGCACGATCGGGGCGGCGCCGCTGGCCTGGAACCCGAACATCCGCGGCAACCGGGTGGCGTGGCCGGCCGCGTACTCCTCGGTGTAGCCCAGCCAGTACGCGGTGATGTTACCGGCGTTGCCGACCGGCAGGCAGTGCACATCGGGCGCGTCGCCGAGCGCCTCGACAATCTCGTACGCGGCCGTCTTCTGGCCCTGCAGCCGATCCGGATTGACCGAGTTCACCAGGGCCACCGGGTACTCCTGGGCCAGCTTGGCCGCGAGCATCAGGCAGTCGTCGAAGTTCCCGGCCACCTGCAACGGACGGGCGCCGTGCACCAGAGCCTGGGCCAGCTTGCCGGTGGCAATCTTGCCGGCCGGGATCAGCACCGCGCAGGTGAGTCCGGCCCGGGCCGCGTACGCCGCCGCCGACGCCGCGGTGTTGCCGGTCGACGCGCAGATGATCGCCTTGGACCCGGCTCCGACCGCCTTGGAGACCGCCACGGTCATGCCGCGGTCCTTGAACGAGCCGGTCGGATTCGCACCCTCCACCTTGAGGAGCACGTCGCACCCGGTACGGGCGGAGAGCTCCGGCGCCGGCAGGAGCGCCGTGTTCCCCTCGTAGAGGGTGACCACCGGCGTCGCGTCCGTGACCGGCAGCCGGTCCCGGTACGCCTCGATCAGCCCGCGCCACCACGTCATGTCACTGCTCGCCCTCGACCCGCATGACGCTGGTGACCTCGCGCACCACGTCGAGCCTTCGCAGATCGTCCACTGTGGCTGCCAGCGCGGCATCGGCCGCCTCGTGGGTCACCACGATCAGGGTCGCGTCGGCGCCGCGGCCCTCCTGGCGCACCGTCTGGATGCTCACGTCGTGGTGGGCGAACACCCCGGCGACCGCGGCGAGCACTCCGGCGCGGTCGGCCACGTCCAGGCAGATGTGGTAGCGCGTGACGACTGCACCCATCGGCCGGATCTCCAGCGCCGCGTAGGTGGACTCGCTCGGCGCCCGGACCCCGGCGAGCCGGTGGCGAGCGACGGCCACGATGTCCCCGACGACCGCGCTGGCGGTCGGTGCCCCGCCGGCCCCCTGGCCGTAGAACATGAGCTGGCCGGCCGCGCGAGCCTGCACGAAGACGGCGTTGAACGCCCCGCCGACCCCGGCCAGCGGGTGGCTGCGGGGGATCATCGCCGGGTGTACCCGGACCGAGACTGAACTGTCCACACAGGAGGCGATACAGAGCAGCTTGATGACGCAGCCCATGGCCTGCGCGGAGGCGACATCGGCCGCGGTGACCTCGGTGATGCCCTCGCGGTAGACGTCGGCGGCGGTGACCCGGGTGTGGAAGGCGAGCGAGGCGAGGATGGCGGCCTTCGCGGCGGCGTCGAACCCTTCGACATCCGCGGTCGGATCCGCCTCGGCGTAGCCGAGCGCGGTCGCCTGCTCCAGGGCGTCGGTGAAGCTGGCCCCGGAAGCGGCCATGCTGGACAGGATGTAATTCGTGGTCCCGTTGACGATGCCGGTCAGTCGGGTGATCTGGTCGCCGTGCAGCGACTCGCGCAACGGGCGCAGCAGCGGAATAGCCCCGGCGACCGCGGCCTCGTAGTAAAGGTCGGCCCCGCCGTCGGCGGCGGCGGTATGCAGGGCCGGGCCGTCCTCGGCGAGCAGCGCCTTGTTCGCGGTCACCACGCTCTTGCCGGCCCGCAGCGCCTCGACCAGCCAGGAGCGGGCCGGTTCGACGCCACCGACCACCTCCACCACGATGTCGATGTCGTCCCGCTTGACCAGACCGAGCACGTCGGCGGTGAACAATGCAGGGTCCACGGCAACGGTGCGGACCCGTTCGGGCCGGCGCACTCCGATGCCCACCACCCGCAGCGGGGCACCGATGCGCGCGGTGAGGTCGGCCGCCTGGGCGTCCAGCAGCCGGACCACCTCGGTGCCCACGACGCCACAGCCCAGCAGCGCCAGCCGGATCGCTGGTGGCCCGGAGTTCACGGGTGTTGCGGCCGGCACCGGGCTACCCCACATCCAGCGCGAGGAGATCCTCCTCGGTCTCCCGCCGTACGATCACCCGGGCGCTCCCGTCTGCGACCGCAACCACCGGCGGGCGCGGCACGTGGTTGTAGTTGCTCGCCATGCTCCGGCAGTACGCGCCGGTCGCGGGTACCCCGATCAGGTCGCCCGGCGCCACGTCGGCTGGCAGGAACTCATCCTTGACCACGATGTCGCCGGCCTCACAGTGCTTTCCCACCACGCGAGCGATCCGCGCCGGCGCCGTCGACGCGCGGCTGGCCAGGGTGGCCGAGTACGACGCGCCGTACAGCGCCGGGCGGATGTTGTCGCTCATCCCTCCGTCGACGCTGACGTAGCGGCGGATCCCGTCCACGTCCTTGACCGTGCCCACCTCGTACAGGGTGAACATGGCCGGGCCGATGATGGCCCGGCCGGGCTCGACCGACAGCCGCGGCACGGCGAGTCCTAGACCCTGGCAGCCGTCCTCGACGATCCGGCGCATCCGCTTCGCCAGGTCGCCCGGCGGCGCCGGATCGTCCTGCGCCGTATAGGCGATGCCGAAGCCGCCACCCAGATCCAGGTCGGGCAGCTCAACGCCGCGGGCCGAACGGATGCGGGCCTGCAACTCGAGCACCCGGCGGGCGGCCACCTCGAAGCCCTGGGTGTCGAAGATCTGTGAGCCGATGTGCGAGTGCAAACCCCGCAGCTCCAGCACGCCCTCGTCGAGCACCTGCAGGGCGGCGGCGTACGCCGCGCCGCCGGCGAGCGAGAAGCCGAACTTCTGATCCTCGTGGGCGGTGGCAATGAACTCGTGCGTGTGCGCCTCCACGCCGACGGTGACCCGGACCATGACCCGCGGACGGAGCCCGCGCTCGCGGGCCAGCGCGGTGAGCCGCTCGATCTCGGTGAACGAGTCCAGGACGACGCAGGCCAGGCCGAGCTCGACCGCTCGGGTGAGCTCGTGGTGCGACTTGTTGTTGCCATGCAGGCCGATGCGCTCGGGCGCGACCCCGGCGGCGAGCGCCGTGGTGAGTTCGCCGCTGGTGCACACGTCGACGTTGAGCCCCTGTGCCGCGATGACGCGGATGACTGAGGTGGCACAGAACGCCTTGGCGGCGTAGTACACATCCCAGCCGGCGAAGGCAGTGGCGAACTCGTTCGCCCGGGCCCGCAGGTCGGCCTCGTCGAGCAGGTACGCCGGCGTACCGAACTCGGCGGCGAGGTCGCGCACACTGATCCCGCCGACCCGCAGGGCCCCGTCGCCGCCGCGGACCACGCTCGCCGGCCAGAGCGCCGGGAGCAGGGCGTTCACGTCGTCGGGCAGGCGCAGCCAGGCCGGGCTGCGGGCGCCGATCTCGCCGTGCAACGCCCCCGCCTCATGCGCCCGCACGGCCACACCCCGCGTTCGGCATGCCCCGGGCCGCTACATCCGGTCCGGGGCGGAGACGCCGAGCAGGGCGAGGCCGTTGGCCAGCACCACCCGCGAGGCTTCGACCAACCATAGGCGGGCGGCGGTCAGCTCGACCGCGGCCTGGTCCCGGGTGCTCACCTCATCGCCCTGGGGCAACACCCGGCAGGCGTCGTAGAAGCGGTGGTAGGCGCTGGCCAGATCCTCGAGGTAGCGCGCCACCCGGTGCGGCTCGCGCAGCTCGGCCGCCGTGGCCACCACGGCCGGGAATTCGCCGAGCGCCTTGAGCAGATCGTTCTCCCGCTCGTGGTCCAGCAGCGCCGGGTCGAAGTCATCACCGAGCCCGATGCCGAGCTGCGCCGCATGGCGCAGCAACGAGGCGATCCGGGCGTGCGCGTATCGTACATAGTGGACCGGGTTGTCGTTGCTGTTGCGGGTGATCTCGTCCAGGTCGAGCGTGAGTGGCGAGTCGGCCGATGACCGGGCGAGTGAGTAGCGGGCCGCGTCAACGCCGACCGCGTCGACGATGTCGTCCAGCGTGATGAGCGTACCGGCACGCTTGGAGAGCTTGACCGGCTCGCCGCCGCGGACCAGGCTGACCAACTGTCCGATGAGGACCTCGATGTTGAAGTCGGGATCGTCGCCGGCGCAGGCCGCGATCGCCCGCAGCCGGCCGACATAGCCGTGGTGGTCGGCACCGAGCAGGTAGATGCACTTGTCGAAGCCGCGCTCGCGCTTGTTGACGTAGTACGCGGCGTCGGCGGCCAGATAGGTCTTCTCGCCGTTGGCCCGGATCAGGACCCGGTCCTTGTCGTCGCCGAAGTCGGTGGTGCGCAGCCATACCGCGCCGTCGGCCTCGTAGACGTGACCCTGCCGGCGCAGCTGGGTCAGGGCGTGCTCGACCGCGCCACCGTGATGCAGGCTCTCCTCGGAGAACCAGACGTCGAAGTGCACGCCGAAGCGCTCCAGGCTGGCTCGCATCTCGGCGAGCATTAGCCGGTGGCCGTGCTGGCGCAAGCGCGCCAGCGCCTCGCCCGCGGGCCGGCCGAGCACCTGCGGATCCTCGGCCACGATCTGCGCCGCCAACTCGGACACGTACTCGCCCGGGTATCCGCCCTCGGGCGTCGGCTCGCCCTTCGCAGCCGCGTAGAGCGAGCGGGCGAAGCGCTCCATCTGCGCGCCGGAGTCATTGACGTAGTGCTCGCTCGAGACCTCGGCGCCGGCGGCGAGCAGGATACGGCGCAGCGAGTCGCCCACCGCCGCCCAGCGGGTGTGGCCGAGGTGGACCGGGCCGGTCGGGTTGGCCGAGACGAACTCCAAGTTGATCTTCTGGCCGGTCAGCCGCGCGGACCGCCCGTACTCGGCGCCCTGGGTGACCACCAACCGGGCCAGCGACCCGGCGGCGGCCGCGTCGAGGCGGATGTTGAGGAAGCCGGGGCCGGCGACCTCAACCGACTTGATCCCCGGCTGGCGGGCCAGCTTCTCGCCCAGGTCCGCGGCGAGGTCGCGGGGGGCGACGCCGGTCACGCGGGCGAGTTGCATCGCCAGGGTGGACGCATAGTCGCCGTGATCTGCGTTACGGGGGCGCTCAACGCTCGTGCGCTCAGGCAGCAGGGCGTGGTCCAATCCACGCTCATCGAAGACGGAGCGCGCTGCGGCCAGCACGGCCGCGGCCAGGTCGGCGGGAGTCACTGTCCAATGTTATCGGGGTAGACTCGTCCACTTGGCGGCGGTCCGACGCCTGCGGTGTCTGCCTGCCCACCCCGGGCCCACCCGTACCCAATATGACCGTGACGAGGCCTCATGAGCATGAGCACCGGTGACGTGCACCGTCCCGCCATGAACAAGATCAGCGCAAAGGCGGTCGCCGCCGGCGGCAAGAAGACCGACGAGGAGGACGCGAAGCCCACCACGGCGAGTCCGAAGCCGCCCGGCGCGAAGGCCCGCCCGGCGGCGAAGTCTGGCTCCGGCGGTGGACGGGGACCGGCCAAGGCGGGCGGCGGCGGACGGGGGCCGGGCAAGCCGGGCGGCGGTCGAGGTGGCGGCGGTAAGGGGCGCAAACCGGTCACCCCGGTACGGGTCGCGCAAGGGCGCAACTGGGGACCGCTGATGATGTTCGCCGGCGCCGGTCTGGTCGCCCTGCTGATCATCGGCTTCGGGGTCTACGCCTTGGTCAGCCGGCCAGATCCGACGAAGTGGAAGGAGCGGGCCGAGGCGATCCCCGGTCTGATCAACTACTACAAGACCCACCCGGACTGGGTCTCCTCGCACGACCACAAGAACGGCGTGCTCACCTACCCGATGAGTCCGCCGGCCGGCGGCACCCACAATCCCATCTGGCAGAACTGCATGGGCGACGTCTACCCGGCCGAGATCCCGAAGGAGCAGGCGACCCACAGTCAGGAGCACGGCGCGGTCTGGGTCACCTACAACCCCAGCCTGCCCAAGGACCAGATAGACAAGCTGAAGAGCAAGGTCGAGGGCAAGCCGTTCACGCTGATGAGCCCCTACCCCAACCTGGACTCGCCGATCTCGCTGCAGACGTGGGGCTACCAGCTCAAGGTCAGCAACGCCGACGACAGCCGTATCGATGACTTCATCACCAACCTGGCCCAGAACGCGACCTCCGAGCCGGGGGCCGGCTGCAGCGGCGGCATCACCGAGACCGGCGCCACGCCGCTCGACCTGAACCCGGCCGGGCAGCCCACACCATGAGGCTGCCGGCATTGACGCCGCGCCGACTGACCGTGCTCGGCGCGGTCTCCGCCGTGTTGCTGCTCGGCCTCGGGTACGTGGTCGGGGTCGCCGTCCCGCGGTTCGGCATCCCGGGCGACGCCTCACCGGAGGCCGGCTTCGCCCGGGACATGTCCGACCACCACGCACAGGCGGTGGAGATGGGCATGATCGCCTTCCGGCAGGCGACCCTGCCCGAGATCCGCACGCTCGGCGGCGACATCGCGCTCACCCAGCAGAGCCAGATCGGCATGATGCAGACCTGGCTACGAGACTGGGGCCTTGGGCCCAACAGCGACCAGCGACCGATGTCCTGGATGCCCGAGGGCCAGCGCGCGCTCAACGGCAACCTGATGCCGGGCATGGCCACCCGCGCTGAGATCGACAAGCTGCGCTCGGCGAAGGGCCAGAACGTCGACATCCTGTTCTGCCAGTACATGCTGCGCCACCACCTGGGCGGCATCCACATGGTCGAAGGCCTGGTCGCGGAGAGCTCCAACGAGCAGGTGACCGAACTGGCGACCACCATGAAGCTGAACCAGAGCGGGGAGGTTCAGGTGCTGCGCGACCTACTCACCAAACTGGGCGCCGCCCCGCTCGCCTCCTGATGACCCCCTCCTCCCCGTCGATCATGTTTCTCGTCGATCATGTTTCTCGTCGATCTAGGGCGTATGCACGTGCTTTGATCTCCAATCGTGTGCCTATGCCCTAGGTCCACATCGGGTTGGCGCCGGTGTCACCCGCGCGCCGCTGGATTACGGGCGACGCATGAGGACCGGCCGGCGGATGTCGTCGTCGGGCTCCGGCCCACTGTCGCGGTCGCGCCGGCGGCGCACGATGAGCAGCAGCGCGCCGGCGACGACCAGGCTGGTGCCGAGGACCAGCATGCTGCCGACGTCGGTGCCGGTCGCGGCGAGGCTGGGCGGTGGCTCGCCCGGCCCGCTGGTACGGGTGGGCGGGGCTTTCGTACCGGGCAGGATCTCGTCGCGCTCCGGTTCGGCCAGGCACGAACCGGCCAGGGGCAGCACCGAGCCGGTCGCCGGCTCACCGGTCACATCGGCCGACGCCGTGGGCTTAGTGATCAGGTTGGGATCTGCTGGCGGGCTCGGGTCGGTCTGCGCCGTCGGGTCGGTCCTGGTACAGGCTGGTTGATCGTGGATCAGCTGCCTGGCGGTGATGGGGAGTCCCGACGGATCGGCGGCGACCGACGTGTCGCCCCGGGCGGCGCGTGACGGGACCACCATGACGACGATCGCGGCCATGACGACAGCGGTCCGCCCCAGCCAGCGATGCACCTGCACAGTCCCTCCGGTGCGTGTGCCGTCCAGACGTAGCCGGGACAGCTTCGACGGGCGGCGTCTGCGGGCCACGTCACCACGCGGGCTCGTCATCGAGTTGTGACCTCGGTATGTGGATATATCGGTCGGTAACGGTGAGCGGCCGTAAGCGACGTAGTGGCTGAATCCCGGCAGCCGGCAGGGACCAGGACCTGGTAGCGTGTGCAACGTCTCCGAGCCCCCGTAGCTCAGGGGATAGAGCACCGCCCTCCGGAGGCGGGGGCGCAGGTTCGAATCCTGCCGGGGGCACGCCAAACATGGGAAACGGTGCCCGGCGCGTGCGTGCCGGGCACCGTTCCGCGTTGTGCGGGGATGTGGGGGATGTGTGGCTCCCGAGCCTCACCACGCGGTCGCCTGCGCGGATCGTTGGGCAGCGGGATGGCACTGCGCAACGCATCGACGGTCTCCGCGTACACCGTGACCTTCGCGGTGATCTGATGCAGGGGGCGGTTGTAGCGCAGTTCCAGGTGGAAGGCGTCGAACAGTCGCCGCTGGTGCTCCTCCGGGAGGTCGAGCAGGTCGAACTCGATCACCGGCACGCGGTCGAGCAGTGCCGGGTTGAGCCGGCGGGGTCGCTGCCGGTGGCTGCTGATCTTGCTGAGTTCGGTGGTCTTGGCACGCGTCTCGTTCGCCACTTCAGCGAAGCGCTGCTGGAGCCGACCGCGCCACTGGCTGTCGATCTCCGCGTCACCGGTGGGTGTGAACGCCTCCAGTTGGGCCATGATGTTGGCCGCCGCCCGCTGCAGGTCGTCGATCTGTTTGCCGAGCGCGACGGCCTTGGCGTCGGGTTTGGCGGCGGTGGCGCCTGGATTGCTGTCCTTGAGAAACCTCCGCCGGTTGGGCCCAAAGACCCGCTCGCGGAAGAACCGCGCCACCACCGGCAACAGCTGTGCCTCGTTGACGAGGATGTTGCTCGGGTGGGCGGAGTACCAGGGCTCGTCCTGGTGGTGCTCGCGGACTGTGACGCAGGCGTAGTAGATCAGGTCATGGTCCTTCTTGTGCCGGGTCTTGCCGAACATGCGCCGGGAGCAGATGTCGCAGAGCAGATACGAGCGCAGGGTGTAGGTGCGCTCGGTCTGCGGATGCGAGTTCGGGCCTGAGTCTGACCGCGATCCCCGGCGCAGCCGACCGACCGGGCTGGCCGCGTCGAACAGCGCCCTCGTGACCAGGGGCTCGTGGGTGGGGTGCGGCGACCACACCCACTCGCTGGGCGGGTTGACCTTTCCCTTCACCCCTCGTTCCGGCCGCGACCGCTTGCGCCGGTTCCAGACCATGTACCCGGTGTACTTGGGGTTGTCGAGCACGTCGCGCACGGCCGTCTGCGTCCACGCCCCGATCGCCGGGTGGTAGCGCGCGCGGGCCACGGGCTCGGGCGGCGCATACTTGATCAGGTCGGTGTTGAGCCGGTCGGCGATGTGCTGGAAAGACAGTCGTTCCAGCGCGCGCCACGTGAAGATCTGCGTCACCACCGGACCGCGGACCGGATCGGGCTTAAGGCGATGCTTGGTTCCGCCCTCATCCGCCCTGGCCTTGACCGGATGGCGGTGCCAATCAGCCACGTACCCGTAGGGCGGCTTGCCGACGTTCCACCCCTGATAGGTATGGATCTTGAAGCCATCCCAGGATAACTCCAACATCTGCAGGACATACCACTCCGAGATGGCCTGCTTCACCCGACGAGTCAGCACCGACGTCGCCCTACGGGGACCCCCACCGGTCTTGAGCACGGCCTGGGGATCGATCCCCTCGTCCGCGGCGAGCAGCGGGACGCCGGCCTGCTCCAGCTCGTACTCGATCTTCGTGCCGAAGTACATGACTCGGGCGATGCGCTCCACGGACTCACACACCACCGCGATGAAGCGACGGTTGGACCGGCGTGCCTCTTCGAGGGCGTCGGCGATGCTTCCGTCACGCGGGATCGGGATATCGAACCCTTCATGTGCTTTGCCGTGCCCGCGGAGGTTCAGGTCCGCCCGCCCAGACTCCACGTCGTAGAAGTGCGCCACGATGACGAACGGCGGCGGCAAGGCAGAGCGTGCCTTCTCCAACTGTCGCGGCAGTGAAAGGGTCGGGTCCTGTTTATCCTCAGTGGAGGTACGACCGATCCACGCGACCGGCACGACCGCCGGACTCGCGTCGCTTACCTTGTTGCTGTCGGCGATGGATTGCAGCCACGACAGCACCCCAACGTCGTCGTCATCGTCATGGATGCTCTCACCGGGGTGGGTCATGCACTCTCCTCGGAGACTTCGCCGTTCGGACGATGCTCCGCAAGCCAGAGCAGCGCCTCGAACACTGCCTGCGCCTGAAGCGCATGCAGTTTTCTTCCTTCATCGCCGTCAATGACAACGACCTCGATACGTAGGCTGGGCAAGGCCTTGCGCGAGGCGGCATCGCGGCGACGTTTCGTTGAATTGTCCTGATGTTCGTCGCTACCATCGTAGTCGCCGTGGGCCGGTCGTGCATTTTCAGAATTTGACATATTCTGCCTGTCATAATGATTCCGGTGGTGCCGCCGGGTTGCGGATTGCTCATCTCGACTCCTTTCTTGGTTGCGAGCTAGATGGGATGAGCGAGGGGACGGGCCAGACGGTGACGGGTACTGGCGGGTCGCGGGGCACCACGTCGTTTACGAACGTCGGTGGCTGCTCGCCCGAGCCAGGACGACGCTGAGTCGTCTGATGCCGTCAGCGATGCGCTGTTCGGCGATGGTGGCGAAGGCCAGGCGGATGGTGTTGGCTCCGGACTGGGGGTCGGTGTAGAAGTGGTGGCCGGGTAGGTAGAGCACTCCGGCGTTCGCGGCCTGCTCGAGGGTGGCGGCGGCGTTGAAGGTGGGTGGGCCCTGCAGCCAGAGGAACATGCCCCCGTCGGGGCGTTGCCACCAGAATCCGGGTACGGGGTTGGTTTCCAGGGCGTGGCAGGTGGCCTGTAGCCGGGCGGCATAGATCGGGCGGAGCCGGCTTGTTTGTTCGTAGGGTCGAGTGCTCAGGTAGACCGCGGCCAGGGCTTGGGTCAGGGTGGAGGTTTGCAGGTCGATGATCGGTTTGACCCGCAGCATCGCGTCGATCACCGGGCTGGGGGCGATGGTGTAGCCGATGCGCACCGCGGGGGCGAGGATCTTCGACAGGGATCCGATGTAGACGGTGTGCTCGGGGGCGTGGTGGTGCAGGGCGCGCAGGTGATGGCCGTGGTAGCGAAGCCGGGAGTAGGCGTCATCCTCGACCACCAACACGTCGTGTGTGGTGATGACGGCGGCGAGGTCTTGGCGGCGTTGGGTGCTCATGGTGGCGCCGGTGGGGTTGGCGAAGGTCGCCATCAGGTAGACCAGCCTCACCGACCCAGCGCGTAGCGCGGCGTCCAGCGCATCGGGCAGGATGCCCTGCTGGTCGCAGGCCACCCCCACGACCCGGGCGCCGAAGCTGGTGAATAGGCCCGACTCGACCCCGTAGCTGGGCTCGGCGACCAGCACGGTGTCGCCGGGGTCCAGCAGGGCGGCGCACAGCGTGTAGAGGGCGCCGGTGGCGCCGGTGCTGATGTGCACCCGCTCATGCGTCGCGCAAACGCCGGTGCTGCGGCGCAAGGGCCGGATGAGGGCGTCAATGAGCGGGGGGAACCCGCGCACACTGCCGTACTGCAGCAGCCGGGGCCCGTAGCGGTCGATCGCGGTCTGGGTCAGCTCGCCGAGCAGGTCAACCGGGAGCAGGGTCGGGTCGGGGGCGCCGGCGGCAAAGGAGATCAGCTCCCCCTCGTTCTGGAAGCGGGTGAACAGGTCTTGGATCGGGTTGCTGCCCAACGTCTGGGCGCGGCGGCTCAGCAATGCGGCCTGGTCGATCATCAGTGGCCTCCCCGCTGATCGGTTGACGTTGCGAGGCTCTGCCGGCGTAGCTGCTGCCAGATCCGCTGCTGGGGTTGGTCCCAACCGGCGGGCAGGCCCAGCCGGCCGGCCTCAGCGTTCTGGCGTAGCCTGCCGGCCACCCGCTGGGCCGGCTGGTCGTGGCTGGGGGTGAGGACCACGTCGCGGTTGAAGTCGGCATCGGCGCGGGCCTCCACCGCAATCAGGTCGTGGCGGCGGCTGAGGTTGACCGCGACATGGGTCACTCCGGCCGGGATGAACAGGAACTCACCCGGCCCGTGTAGCAGCGGGGTCAGCTGTTCCCCGATGAGGGTGGCCGCCCACCCGTCCACGATGACCACGATCATCTCGTGCTGGGCGTGCCGGTGGGCGCGGGACATCGCCCCGGGTGGCATCACCACCAGCCCGGCCGAGAGCTGCCGAGCCCCGCAGCGCTGGTGGGTGATCACCGGTGCCAACAGTTGGCCTTGGGTGGCCTGGATCGTGCTGATGTCGGAAAGCGATGCCACATGCGCCTCGGCCAGGCTGTGTCGTGAGTTCATGACTTGCCCCTTTCTTGGGATGGGTTCCTTGCTGGTGCTGGTGCTGGTGCCGGTAGTGGTGCTCGGCTTGGGTGTCCTCGGTTCGGCTTGGCGCCCCGGGCAGCATCGTCCCTATTGGACATACCGGCCGACTCACCGAAGCGGGTTGGGTTAGTGCCTGCTTGGACGCATGCGTACAGCGCGGTTGGCAGCGGGGCGCGTAGCCAGCGGCGTCCCCATAGGTGCTGGCCGTGGCCGTACTCTCCGGCGAGTAGGCGAGCGGTGTGCGGGTCGTGGGGTAGCGGGCCATGCACCGGAATAGGGTGACCGTCGGCGGCCAGCAGTTCGGCCACGTCGTCGGTTCGATGCGGTCCGCCGGCCATGAGGAGCACGACGGTGCGGTGAACCGAGGGCAGGCTCTGGGCGTGCTCGCGTAGGTGAGCCAGCTCCTCGGGCTGCCCCCGGGTCAGCAGCCACACCGTCTTGGCTGCGGCGAGCAGGGGCCAGGTCGGTCCGTGCGGTTCGATCCGGCCGCAGTCGGCGATCATGGTTCGGTCGGTTCGGACCAGGGCGGACAGTCCGCTGCCGGTCAGCGCGGTCAGGGCTGGTCGGGTCCGGGCGCCGCCGGGTGGGGCGAGGATCACGTCGACCGACCGGTCCGCGACGGTGATCTGCTGGGCGCACGTGGCGAGCGGGTCCTCGCCGGTGGGGTCCGCGGCGGTGGCGGCCAGCTCGGCCAGCCCGGGCTTGGGGCTGAGCCCGTGCCGGACTGCGAGGTCCCCGCCGGCCGGGTCGCACTCCACCAGCACGGGGCGGGTGTGCGGTGGGGCCAGTGCGGCTAGGGCCAGCGCGATGGTGGTGGCGCCGGGGCGGGACTTGGTCGAGCAGACCACGTGCAGGTCGGGTGCGGTCACCGTGGGCTCTCCCGATTTGGCGCGTTGGCGGTGTTGGCCGGGCTGCCGTTGTTGGTGTGGGCGATGTCGTGGATCAGGTGGTCAACTTGGGCGCGCTGCATGCCGGGCATGCAGACGATGTGGCTCCACCCGTCTTCGCCGGCGAGCACCCATGGGCGGGCCAGCCCGGCGGGGGGGGTTTTGAGTACGACGGTGAATGCGTGGGGTTGGCTGCGGTGGGCTTCCCAGCCGATGTCGGTCAGGCGGGCTCGGGTGTAGGCGGCCAGCTCTCGGCATTCGGTGGCGCGTTGGCGCAGTCCGTCCAGGCCGTGGCGGGCCAGGGCGTACCACAGCAGGAGGGGGGCGTGCCCGGAGCGGGAGCCGGTGATGGTGGTGTCGGGGCTGGCGGTGTCGGGCACGTCAGTGGGCCGGGCGCGGCGGCGGGCGGTCTTGACCACGATCACGCTGCAGGGGAACGGGGTGCCGAGAAACGTGTGCCCGGAGACCGCGACACTGTGCGAACCATCGGAAAGGTCGAACCCGGGCCGCTGCTGCGGTTCGAGCAGAGCGAGGGGAATGCCGGCCAGGGCGGCGTCGGCGTGTACATACCGGCGGCGGATGGCGAGGGAGTCCATGACCTGGTGGATGCGGCGGACGTCGTCGACGGCTTCGGTCATGGTGGTGCCGATGTTGGCCACGACGATGGCCGGGGCGTGCCGGTGCGGGGTGAGCCGTTCGGCCAGGTCTTGGTAGTCGATCTCGCCGTTGCCGTCGGCGCGGACGACCTCGGTGGGAACGGCGAGCAGGTCGGCGGCCTTGGCCACGCTGTCGTGGGCGGCCTCGGAGTGGTAGATGACGGGGTTTCGGAACCTGGTACGGGCGTGGTGCAGCGCGTACAGGTTGGACTCGCTGCCACCGGTGGTGACATAGCCCCAGCGGCGCCGCTGCGGGGCGCGCATCAGGTCGGCGATCAGGCCGACGACTTGGCGTTCGAAGGACTTGGTGTGCTCGGCACTGACGCCTTCGTGGTAGGGGTCACCGACGTTGTTCAATGGCTGCCGGCATAGCAACCCGGCCAGCGGGGTGTAGTCGAAGTCCCGCGCGGTGGGGTGGCCGACGTGGGTGGGACGGGCCTGCTTGAGGTGGCGGGTCAGTGCGGCAAGCACCGTGTCGAGGTGGGTTTCGACACCGTGACGGTCGGCCTCACCGGTAACCAAGCGCTGCCAGGAAAGGGTGGTCAGATCCAACATTGGGTTTGTCCTCCTTGGATAGTCCACTAAGGACTGCGATAAGTGTTGACAGATGTGCGTTGTGGTATGGGCGTGGGGTACCGTCCGCGGTGCCCTGGCTCGGGTGCGGTTGATGAGGATGGATTTCTACTCGGGCCCGCCGGGTGGGCGGGACATTGGTTTAGCCAGTGGGGTGGCGGTGGCGTCCGGTGTAGACGGCGACGTTGTCCGGGGTGTGCTTGACCCGGTACATCACCCAGTCGGCCTGGGCCAGGGCGATCGCCAGCTCGTCGGGGCCCTGGATGGGCGCGAGGCCGACGCTGACGTGCAGCTCGCGCGGTGCGCCGGCCAGAGCGACCGGTTGGCAGAGCAGGTCATGGACGCGGTGGGCGGCTCGGGCCAGCCACTGCGACCCGGCCCGGGGTGGGCCGACCAGGACGAAGGCAAACTCGTCTCCGCCCAGGCGGGCCGCCAGTCCCGGTCCCGATACTGCCCTGTCGAGCCGGTCAGCCAGGGTGGTCAGCGCCTGGTCACCGGCGGCATGGCCGAGCTGGTCGTTGATGGTCTTGAGCCAGTCGATGTCGACCAGGCCGACCGCGGCGGGGCGGCCGGCATGGGCGGCGGCGGCCACGGCGTGGGTGGCGTGGCGGCGCCAGCCGGCTCGGTTGTACAGGCCGGTCAGGGTGTCGTGGTAGACGGCGTGGCGTAGCTGGCCGCGGGTCCCCCCGGTGCCGGCCCGCCCGGCCAGCCAACCGGCGGTGGCGGCCAGCCCGGCCGCGGTGGCCAGCGCGATCGGGTCCAGTCGGGTGTTCCGGTTCATTGTGGCGATCATGGCTGCTCCTTGTGGTGCTGGTGCGTGGTCGAACGGGTGCATCGTGGGGTGGTGCTGGTTGACGTTGTTGTGGGTAGCCGGTCGCGGCCGGGGAGAGACACCGCGACCGGCTACCCGCCCCGGTGGATTAATGTCCGGTGCCGGCGGCGCCATCGACGGCCAGGACGGCGCCGCTGATGTAGCCGGCGGCGTCGCTGGCCAGGAAGGTGACCGCGGCGGCGATGTCATCGGGCTCGGCCAACCGCCCCAGCGGGATCTGGGCGGTCATGCTGGCGATGCGGGCCTCGTCGAGCTGGGCGGACATGTCGGTGCGGGTCAGCCCGGGTAGCACCACGTTGGCGGTGATCCCCCGCGCTCCCAGCTCCCGGGCCAGGGAGCGGGCCAGGCCGATCAGGCCGGCCTTGGCGGCGGCGTAGTTGGCCTGCCCGGCCTCCCCGCGCAACGCGACCACCGAGGAGACGAACACGATCCGCCCGTACCGGGCGGTGATCATTTTCCGAGTGGCACGTTTGGCCACCAGGAACGCGGCGGTGAGGTTGGTGGCCACCACGTCGGTGAAGTCGTCCTCGGCCATGGATATCAGCAGCTTGTCGCGGGTGATGCCGGCGTTGCACACCAGCACCTGCACCGGCCCCTGCGCGGCCTCCACCGCCGCAAACGCCGCCTCGACGCTGGCCGCGTCCCGTACGTCGCAGGGCACGGCGAATAGATCCTCTGGTGGCGGGCTGGTGTGGCGGGTCACGGCGACCCGGTCGCCGCCGGCGGCGAACGCGCGGGCGATCGCCAGCCCGATGCCCCGGCTGCCGCCGGTGACCAGAACGCAACGGTCCACGAGAAACTCCCCTTCACGGTCGGTTTCCGCCAGCCGGTGACCGGCGAGTCGGTGGTTGGGCCGCGCCCCTTTGTTGGTGCGCTTGTCCGCCAGCCTGCCCCCGAACCGGGAAAGACTCCATATACCGCCAGTTCCGGAACTTTGAGTTCCGGAACTCCCACTTCAGGAACTGCCAATTCCGGAACTGAGACTTTAGGAATTCACGGCGATCAACCAACGGCAAGATCATGACCTGCGGTGGGTTGGCGTCCTGGCAATGACTGCGGCGGATCTGCTGGTGCGGGCGAGGCGGTTGGATGCGGCCGTGACGCGCTGGACGTCGGGGCGGGCCGGCGGCTGTGCATCCTCCAGCGCGCCGAGACGAAGGTGGTGCAAAACGCCTGCACTAGGCGCCAAATCGGAGTAGATTTACGGGCTTGCAGGTGGGGCCCGTTCTCGGCCCCGCGCCAGCCGACGCCGGGCCCCCCGTTCGGGGGAGGCGCTTCCAGATGCTGGCCAAACCGCACCGATGTGGCGCAGGCGCCGGCGAAGCGTGGCTGTACTCGGCCCAGCGGAGCCGTCTTGTCGGCCGCGCCAAGCTGCGCACCGGCGGCGGGGCGGGGCGTGGGTGATGAGCGCCCCCACGCCGCCGCCCTCCCCGGCCGAGCCGGCCGAGGTCACGCCGATCCCCGTGCAGCTGGGGCCCAGCGCGGAGCTGTCCAAGCTGCTGCGCAGCTGGCGCGAGCGGCTGGACCCGCGAACCATCCCCGGGCTGGGTGGGGACAGCCTGCGCCGACGCACGGTCAGCCAGGAGATGGTGGCATTCCTGGTTGGGGTGACCCCGGCCTGGTACGGCAAGCTGGAGCGCGGCGAACGCGAGCCCAACTACTCCCAGGAGCTACTGGAGCGGGTCGCCTACGTGCTGCGCCTATCCGATGACGAGCGGGTGGTGCTCTACCTGCACGCCACCGGTCGGCTGCCCGCGCCGCGGGTGCGGGCCAGCGGCGCCGGGGTCATCAACGACACCCTGACCCAGCTGGTGGCGGCCCAGCCGTGGCCGGCCTACATCTCCGACCAGTCCTGGGACATGATCGTCTACAACCAGCACATGGCGGCCTGGTTTCCGCACCTGGAGTACGAGCGCAACGTGATGCGCTGGGTGTTCTTCTACCCCGCCTCCAAGCTGCAGCTCATCGACTGGGACACCGCGTGGGCGCCGCCGATGCTGGCCCAGATGCGCGCCGCGATCGCCCGCTGGCCCGACAACAAGCGCCTGTCCGGCCTGGTGCGGGAATTCCTGTCGGTCAACGAGCGCGCCCGCGACCTGTGGCACACCCAGCCCACCGTGTACGTGCACCCCGACGGGGATCGGCGCAAGCTCAACCTGCCCTTCGAGCAGAGCCCCCGCTTGGTGGAGATCGTCGCGCTGACCCCGATGCGGGCCGATGACATGCGCATGATCATCCTGGTGCCGGTAGGCGAGTCCAGCCAGAAAGCGTCCTACCGGAGCGCGCCATGACCGGCCCCGACACTGTGACGCTTCTGCAGGCGGGTGGCCGGTCGTGGTCAGGTTTCGGCGGTGGCGCCGGCCAGGTCGGGCTCGTCCGGGCCAATTCGCTCGGCCAGAGCGGCCATCGCCTCGATCAGGTCCAGCCGCTGCGGCGGGTCCGCCACCCCGAGCTGGCGGTAGATGCCGCCCAGCGTGACCGCCAGGCGCTCCGGGTGCCCCCACCCGAGATGTGCTTCGGCAGCGGCGACCCGCTCCGCTGCCTCCACATAGGACATACCCTGGGCGAAGCTGTGTTCGGCGGCCTCGGCAACCCGCTGCAGGTAGCCGCGGAACACGGCGACCCCAGCCGGGTCGGTTACCGGCCCGTGCCCCGGCACGATTACCGATGCTCCACTGTGGATAATATCGTCACAGGCGGTGATCCAGCCCTCGATAGGCCCGGACCACATCACCGGGTGATCGCCGACGAACAGGATGTCCCCCGCATACAGCACCCCGGCCTCGGGCACGTACACGATCGTGTCGCCGTCGGTGTGCGCCGGCCCGACCCGCACCAGCTCCACCGTCCGCCCGCCGACACTGTGGGTGGTGCGGTCGGTGAAGGTGTCGGTGGGCTGCACGAGGCTGATGCCGGTGAAGTCGAACTCCGTGAAGTAGCGGCGCATGTAGCGTCCCAGCGGGGTATCGGCCCCGGTGGCCAGCTGCATCGCGGTCATCGCCTGTGGGCCGATCTCGGCGGGCATGCCGTGCGCGGTAGCGGCCGAGGCGATGATGCGGGTGCCAGCCAGCAGCTGGTTGCCCCAGCAGTGATCGCCGTTGGGGTGGGTGTTGACCACCGTCGTGATCACGATGTCGGGCAGGGTCTGGGCGATGGTGTCGAGCATCCGGCGGGTCAGGTCGAGGGTCCACGCGGTGTCGACCAGCAGCGCCTCACCGCCGGAGACGACCAGTCCGGTGTTGCTCCACCCCCAGGATCCGGGCGGTTGCAGGTAGGCGTAGCAGCCCGGCCCGACCTGGTGCAGGCCGAGGGTGTACGGCACGGACGGCATGCGGCCATGTTGCCCACCCCATCGGCGTATGTGCAACCGCACCAGTCTTTGACCCCCGAAGGTCGCGACCCGGCCGCGCACGCGCGGACCGGTACGTAGGCCCCGAGCACCGGAAGGAGGAGAAGCTCATGAGCATCACGCGGGTGCGGCGGGCCGCCACCGCCGCGCTGGCCGGACTGGCCATGCTCGCCGCCGGCGCCGCCGGTGCTGCCGGTGCCCCGGCCGCGGCGGTGCGGGCCGACGAGCTGAGCATCGGGCTGATCGTGCCGCTGTCCGGCCCGTACCAGGTGATCGGCGCCGACATGCGCGCCGGGTTCGACCTGTATCTCAACCAGCACGGGCACAAGCTGGGCGGCCACCCGGTGAAGGTGGTCGTGGTGGATGAGGGTGACGGCGGCGCGGTGGCCCGGGCTGGTATCGACAAGCTGCTCAAGTCCGATCATGTGGACGCGGTGTTGGGCACCGCCACGGCTCCCGCGGTGCTGACCGTGTCCGGGCCGGCCACCGTCGCGCACGTGCCGTTCATCGGCACCGGTGGGCGACCCTCCACCCTGTCCGACCTGAGCTACACCTGGCACACCTCGTTCCTGTCCACCGACTTCGGCACCGCCGCCGGCCTCACCGTGCACCAGCGGGTAGGCGCTCCGGTGTATGCGATCGGGCCGGACTACCAGGGCGGCCACGACCAGATCG
>CAVWCL010000010.1:0-104420 GCA_963753485.1 uncultured Actinomycetota bacterium
AACCAGGGGCTGGCGGCATCCGAATTACGCATGGTTACAAATCGTCGAGAAGCAAGATCTCGCGTCGAGAGTTGGCGACCGCCAAAAGTATTCGCGGAGACGATCAACTATGACTCTTTACGACCGGCTTGCCGGTACCATTGTTGGCGCACGAGCGCTGTCAGTCGCTCGTCTTCAGTATTCGGTCCTTGATCGACTGCATGCGACGCTGCGCGCAAAGGGCTGGACGCAGTCGCACCTCGCCGAGGTATTGGGTGTGCGCAAGTCGGCCGTCAATCAGGTCTTGCGAGGAGATGGGAACCTGCGTATCTCGACGGTGGCCGAATACCTTCATGTAATGGGCTACGAGCTTGAGCTAAACGTTGTGCCACTTGGCAAGCTGCGCGAGGACGCCGTGCGGGATATGCGGCAGCTGTGGATGCAGAGTCGTCCGGTAAGCGGCTAAGTAGCCAAAGCCTTGACTCCGTGGAATGGCACGGGCGGGACGGGTTCGTGACGAGTGTCCTTACTGCAACCCAAGGTAGATCTGTGGTCGGGGCCGCAGAGTCTCCGCACTCTAAGGTCCGTAGTGTCTTCCGATGAAGAGTCGGCTGGCGCCGTAGTAATGACGTAGCCGAAATTGCTGCCAGTACTGAGTTAAGGGACATAGTGGTAGAGTCGTTTGCCGGGACGCTAACACGCTTGGACCAGGTCGGAACCATTCAGCTGCGGCTAGGGTCCGATCGGGCATCGAGGCCAGGTGGAGGACGGCTCGCTCGCTTCCGGGAGGTTTGTGACCTCTTCGAAGGCGATGTCAAGTCGATGAAGATGATCTGAGCGAAAAGGCACTGGCAACGCTCAACTGCATCATTGTGGCTGAGTACGGCCTTGGAGAGCTGAAACAACGCAGCCGAGTCGTGGACGAGGTTTCAGTGGAGGCTAAGCAGGCTCCGGTGGAGTCGATCGCTCTCTTCAAGGTCTTTCCCTATGTGCGGGAGGCGATTGGGTCCATGTCTAATCGTCTTGGATTTCCGAGAGTCACTATCGGAGGTTGCGGCCAACGGGTCCGAGACCTTTAGTGCTTGACAAATGCCGACTACGATACGGCAGCCCGGTTCTTCGCGGCCCGGTGGTATTCCAGTCGCGGACTCTCGTAAGGGTAAGCCTGTTGGTGGCCTGCAGTCGCGTCTAGGGCTGCTGGAAGGGCGGTCTAGCTGCTGGTGCCACGTATACGGCGACGCCTGCGAGAGTTTCCGTCAGTCCGGCGGCGCGGAGGATCATCATGGCTTTGTCGATGACGGTGTCGGACGCGCCGAATTCCTCGCGGAGTTGGCGCCGCGTGGGCATCTGAGATCCGGGCGGATAGGCGCCGGATTCGATGCGGGCGCGCAGCTCGGCGGCGACGCGTTCGTACTGCTGTTGGACCACGGTGCGGGGGCTCCTCGGTTGGCTGGTCGAGTCAACCACAGAGGTCCCATGGCTAGCAATCGAAGGTGTATAGACCCCTTGACGAACGATGGCCTGCCATCGTAGGTTCGAGTCGTGAGGTCCTCGGTTGGCTCCAGGACTTCACCTCGTCCGGACGCGGGTCCCTGTGTCCGCGTCCGGACGGGTCCATCGGGTCTTGTGGAGGTGGCTTGTGCTCAGAGAACGCCCGGAGCCGTTGTTGTGGGCTCAGCCTGACATGTTGACTGCCCTCGCGGTGCAGGACATCGCTGCGGTGTACCGGCGGGTGCAGCGGGCGGGTTTCTCGCAGCGGCACATCGCCGCGTTGACGGGTCAGTCGCAGTCGGAGGTGTCGGAGATTCTTGCGGGCCGGCGGGTGAGGGCGTACGAGTTGCTGGTGCGGATCGCCGACGGTCTGGGTATCCCGCGTGGGCACCTCGGTCTGGCTCATGGTGACGCGACGGCTGGACTGGTGAAGGCTCCTCCGCCGGTTCAGGATCCGTGGTCGCACCGGTGGGTGGTGCGGCTGCCTGTGCTGGTGGATACATACGGGGCGGCGTTGCAGCTCGCCGAGTCGGTGGTCGCGTCGACGGCCGCGGTGTTGTCGGGGCAGCGTCGGGAACCGCCCGCCGATGCGCTCGTTACTCGCCGGTGGCACCTGGCCGCTCGGGCGCTCCTGGGGGCCACCTCTCAGGGCGCTCGGGGGGCTGCGTAGAAGCGGACCAGTGCTGCGGCCTTGTCGTCGTGGCGCTTGGTGCGGGGCCACCGTACACCGTCAAGGTCGCCTTGCTCGGTCTCGTGGACCAGGTCGACGAGCACCTGCGGATCCGGTGTCGCGAGCTGGAGCGCGGTGGGCCAGTCCGGGGGAGTGCCGTAGACGTCGACCCCGTCGGCCACGCCGTCGGTGAGCACCAGGACCGCCGCGACCGACCTCCGCGGCCACTGCGCGCGAACGGCCTGGTGGGCAGCCTCCGGCGTGGCCTCGGCGATCCAGTACCCGCCGGGTTTGTTCCGGGCGGCTCGTTCGATGGCGACCAGATCGTGCCACTGGTCGGGCTGGTCGAAGCCGAACGTTCCCGGGGTGTCCATGTCGACCGGGGCGTCGATGTGCGCGAGCCGGTCATCTCGCACCTCGTGCACGGCCCCGTCGCGCGTGTAGACGATCACCGGGGTGTCGCCGAGGACGAGGACGTCCACGGTGTCGTCGGTCCAGCGCACCACGCTGACGGTGGTGGACGGGGCCTCGCCCGGTACCAGCTCGAATCTTGCTGCGACGGCGGCGATCGCGTCATGCAGCGCGTCGGGCAGGTCGCGGCGGTCATCATCGACCAGGCGGGCGGCCAGCTCTGCGCCGATCTGGTCGGCGATCCAGCCACCGTCACGTTCGGATTCTTCCGGCTGGGATGCGCCGTCGAGGACGATCACAGCGTTCGCCGTGGTGCGGATGCGGTCCTGGCTGGGTCCCCGGCTGCCGTCGCGCTGGGCGGTGGCGACGGCTACTCGTGAATCCGGGCCGGACATGCCGCCTCGCTTCGCAGTACGGTGTCGCCGTCGTGGTCACTGGCGATGACCATGGAGAAGTTCTTCGTACCCACCTGGGCGTACAGCTCGGCCAGGTGGTGGGTGAGGTAGTCGGCGGCGCCGACGGAACCGAGGGCGTGCACGCCGGCAATGATGATCAGCGGCCGGTCGTTGGCGGTGAGCCGACCCACGTACGCCACGTCGGACCACCGGTCGGTGCCGGTGTCGTCGAGCGGGGACTGATAGGTCTTGCCGGTCAGCCGGTCCAGGATGGCCCACCGGCCGGTGTCGTCGCGGTCGAAGGAGAGCACCGGATCCGACGCGATCGCCTTCGCCGTGATCGGTGAGGACTTCGGCCCACAGATCGCGACCACATCACCCGGCGGGGGCGTCCACTGCCCGTCGGTGGGGATGCTGAACCGCTCGGCGGGCAACGACAGATCGGTCAGCAGCCGGGCGAGGATCTCATACGCCCGGGTGTCCTCGGAGGAGATGACCGGCAGCCGGCGCCCCGGTAGCTGGCGCAGCGGCACGGCCACCGTGACCGGGCCGGTACCGAAGAACACACCCTCAGCGGCGGGACCGCCGTGGCGGATCTGATGGATTCGGCCCCTCGTCAACCCGGCCGCCTCTCCGATCTGGGAGTACGACAGGCCCCGCCCGCGAAGCTCCTCGATGATGCGTTTACGCAGCCGGGACAGCTCGGTCACCTCGCGCTGAGAGATCGCCATCTGCTCCGTGGCAGCCCGTAGCTGCTCGAAGGGATCCCGAATCGCCACGATCCGCCCCACAACATCGGCGTTATCCGCCATGGCCCGTCCTTTACACCCGGTTCCGCTGATCAACAGCCCGGTACACCGTATAGACCCCTTGACAGGTCGAGCCTATCGCCCTACGTTCTGTCTATCCCCCTATACGCGCTGAACCAAGACCGACTCGGACCGTCTAGGGGGGTAAACGATCGGTCTAGACAGTCAGGAGGAACAGCAATGGCAGTGCCCCATGGGATCCGGGTGCCGGTGGCCTTCGAGTACGTGTTCCCGGCCGGCGCCATGTTCATGGGCGTGGAACCGGTGACGGACTTCGAGCTGAAGGCGACCGGTGCCAGCGATGACCAGGCCCGGGACAAGGACACGGGTGAGCGTCTGTGGCAGGTTCTGGTCCTCGACCAGGACGAGGAGGCGGCCCGGTTCGGTCGATCACCGATGGTCAAGGTCAAGATTGTCGCCCGACATCAGCCGGTGCCCCCGCCGGCGCAGGTGTCGGGGTTCCGGCCGCTGGTCGCGTTTGACGGTCTGACCCTGACGCCCTACGTCGACTCGGCCAAGTGCAAGCCGCCGATGGCCGGCAAGCAGCACCGCTGCAGTGCCCGGCAGGCGTACTCGCTGCGCGCGAGCGCGATGGTCGACCCCGCCACCACGACCCTGCCGCAGGCCGCTGCGGCCTGACCGAAGAGAACTGGCGCGGAACGGGTTTCGCCGTCCGCCAAGAACAGGACCCGTTCCGCGCCATCGATCAACCCGAACCCAGAAGGGAGTGGGCTGTCATGCCCATCGTAGTGGAACCCGTGCGCCCAGATCCGGTGCCTGGAGCTGTGTGGCGGCGTTGCCGTCGCTGCGACGACCTGGCCCCGATGACACCGCGCATCGACATCTGCGCCGAGTGCGACCGGCGGCCCCAGCGTCCGAGGTGGCCGCGATGAGCGACCGCGCCGATGCCTACCGGCGCACCGCCGCCGGCCTCGACCGACACCTGACCGACTGCCCACTGTGCTCGATCGGCCGACCCTGCCCGACCGGGGACGACACCGCCGAGGACGAGTACCGGGCGTTTCGCGCTTGGGAACAGGCCGACCCGACCGCCGCCCGCACCGTGCAGAGGAGAGCCTCATGAACCACCCCACAACCCAGACACAGACACCGCCGGCATCGCGGCTGCGCCACCTCGCGTCCCGGTCGGCCGCCATGTTGCGGGAGGTCACCCACCCGGCCCGCGTGCTGGCGTGGTGGTGCCCCCGCTGCGGCACCTGGGTGCCTCCCCGCCGGTTCAACGCCACGACCGGCACCTGCCGCCCGTGCGCCCGCCGCCTGCACGAGGAGGGGGTGATCCCGCTATGGCACGGCCCAAACCGATGACCGTCGCTACCACCCTGCCACACCCGATGGTGCGGGCGTTCCCCCGACTGTCCCTCGTCGCTCAGCTCGCCGGCGTCGTGCTCCGTCTGTCCGGCAACGGAGTACGGCTGGCGTGGCCGTGGCGACGCGAACTCGCCCTCACCACCGTCCTGATCGGACTGTGGTCATGGTTCGGATCGTGGCTGCCCGGCTGGTGGTCGATGGCCGCCACCCTCGCCACGGCCGGGCTACCGCTGTCGCTCGCGCCGGTCCGGGAATGGGTGCGGGGATGGCTGCGCTGCTCGCGCACCCGCCGGCAGATCCGTGCCGGCCTGGCCGAGACCCGCTCGGCCAACCCGTCCGGCCGACTGCCCCGCGTGGCACGTATCCGCCCAACGCCGGTGGGGGAACGCATCGCGTTGCGGGTACCGCCCGGCCAGTCCGCCGAACTGCTCGACACCCGCGTGGAGGAGCTGCGCGCGGCGGCCCGGTGCCGAGAGGTGCGCATCACCCGCGACCCGAACCGCTCGCACCGCATCACCCTCGACGTCGTACGCCGCGACCCGCTCACCGCGGCGGCCGATGTTCCGTGGGCAGACATCACCGCGGACGTGCTGTCCATGTGGCAGCCCGTCACGCTCGGTATCGACGAGGCCGGCGAGCCATTGCGACTGTCACTGGCGGAGCGCGGGCTGATCGGTGCGGGCGAACCGGGCTCAGGCAAGTCCTCGCTGGCAAACGTGATCCTGTCCCACGCGGGCAAGTCACCCGACGCGCATCTGGTGCTCATCGATCCCAACGAGGTCCAGTTCGCACCCTGGCGTGATCGCGCTCTCGCGTTCGCCTCCGACGACCCGAGCGAAGCCCTCGACGTCCTCGACCTGGTGCGAGACGAGGTCCGCCGACGGCTGGCGCTGCTGCGCACCCTGCCAGGGGTGGTGCGCAAGGTCTCCCCGGACGTGGCGGCCGAACACGGGTTGCCGCTGTGGGTGCTGGCGATCGATGAACTCGCCTTTCATACCTCCGTCGTCGGGACATCGGCGCAGCGGGCCGCGTTCAACACCGCGTGCCGCGACGTCGTTGCCCGATCCCGGGCGGCCGGTGTCATCCCGGTGATGTTCACCCAGCGGCCGACTGCCGACGTCGTCCCTACCTCGCTGCGGGACCTGTTCAGCGTGCGGTGCGCGTTTCGCACCACCACCAAAGCCTCCTCCGATGTGGTGCTGGGGGAGGGGTGGGCGCGGCAGGGCTACAGCGCCACCGACATCGACATCACCGCCCGGGGCGTCGGCTGGCTGCTCGCTGAAGGACACCAACCGCGCCGGTTCAAAGGCGCCTGGCTATCCGACGACGTCATCGCCGACCTGTCGGTCACCACCATCGGTCACCGACCACCCGCCCCACCCGGTGTCAGCCCGCCGTCTCGACCGATTCCTGCGCGTCGAACCAGGCCGGAGGTGACCTCATGAGCTGGCGGCACTCCTCCGACCACGAGTACCGCGACGCGCTGGACCTCGCCGCACCGCGCGACGCACACGCCACAACCGACCACCACCACGCTGGCCGATCGGGCGTCAAGCGGCCCTTGACGCTGCGCCGGCGCCGGGGCGTCGTCGAGAACGACCAGTACGCCGCTTTCGCCCGCCGCGTCGTGGCCGCCTACGGCCGGCGAGTGGCAGCCGGCGACGTCGAAGCCCTCGCACCCATGGTCCAGCTCGCACATGACCTGGATGACGCCATCGGCCACGCCGTCGCCGGACTGCGCGGCTTCGGCTACTCGTGGGGCGAGATCGCCAACCGCCTCGGCGTCACCCGACAAGCCGTCCACCAACGCTGGGGCAACTGCGCCCCGGCAACCACTCCCCTGTCAACAACCCAGTCCGGAGGTGTACCCGCATGACCCGCCCAACCGACCGCGTACCCGTCCCCGACGGCTACCGTGATCTCGCCAGCGCCATTCTCGCCAAGCTGCCCGAGGCCACCCGCCGCGACCAGATGGCCTTCGCCTACGGCTACGTCGTCGCGTTCGAGGCCATGGCGTCGGTGTTGCCGTCACGCCGGCTCATCCACCACCGCTTCCTCGCCCTCGCGCTGATCGAACTGAGCGCCGAGGAGCCGCGGTGAACGGTCGAACCCTGCGCCGCGTCCGCTGGGCGGTCCGCGCCACGCTGACGTTCGGCGTCGCGGCCTCGGTAGCGGCGAACATCCTGCACGCCGACCCCAACCCGGTATCGCAGACCATCGCAGCCTGGCCCCCGCTGGCACTACTGCTCACCGTCGAGCTGGTCTCCCGGGTCCCCGTACATCGGCGCTCCCTCGCCTACGTCCGCGTCTTGGCAACCATGGTCATCTCCGGCATCGCGGCGTGGGTGTCGTACTGGCACATGGCCGGCGTCGCCGACCGCTACGGCGAGACCGGTGCCTCGCCGTACCTGCTCCCGGTATCGGTCGACGGTCTTATCGTCGTCGCCTCCATCTCCCTCGTCGAACTCGCCGGCCGCATCCGCACCGACGAGTCAACCGGGGACAGCCTTCAGGCCGTCGCTGCCCTCGCCACACCCGCCGCCGACGGCCTGGTCCTCAACGCCGAACCGGCCCGCCCGGCCTGGCCAACCGCCCCGCCCCGCACCCTGCCACTGATCGGAGAGCTCACCCGATGACCACCACCCCTCTCGCACCATCCACAGCGGACGCTCACCGGCCCGGCTCCCGCGCCGCGCGCATGAGCCACCCGCTGGCCCTCCAGGCGCTCAAACAGGTCGCTGCTCAGCACGGGGTGTGCGTCCGTCCCGTCGCGATGCGGCGCACCGACCTCGCCACCGGCCGCAACGACATCATCGACCTGCCCTGCGGCTCCACCCGCGAATCGAAGTGCCCCGGATGCGCGAAGCGCGCCAAGCGACTGCGCCAGCAGCAGTGCCGCGAAGGCTGGCACCGCGACGACGAACCCCTCCACGCACCCAAGGCCGACCACGACCAGGTTGGACTGATCCTGCTCCGGGCCGACTTCGAATACGCCCGCGCCGACTGTCTTTCCCGGGGAGAGTGGCACCACGTCGCCGACCTCGACGACGCCATCGTCGACGTCGAGGCACTCATCGCCGCGTCCGGACTACGCGGACGCACCACGCCCGAGGCCGGCCAGAAGGCACGGCGCGCCCGGTCCACGCGACGGCGCCAGGACGCACCCAATCTCCCCCGCCGCAAGGTGGTCGCCCGCACCATCGGGCGCACCTTCAGTGGCAACGGCGGGAAGGTGTTCCGGCCGTCAACGTTCCTGACGCTCACGCTGGACAGCTACGGCCGGGTGCGCGGCGACGGCTCGCCCGTGCACCCCGACAGCTACGACTACCGGCGGGCCGCCTGGGACGCTGTGCACTTCGCCGCCCTGCTGGACCGGTTCTGGCAGAACATGCGCCGCGCCGACGGCTGGAACATCCAGTACTTCGGCAGTGTCGAACCACAACGCCGACTCGCCCCCCACGCCCACTTCGCCGCCCGAGGCTCGTTCCCACGGGCGCTGGTCAGGCAGGTCGCGGCGGCCACCTACCACCAGGTGTGGTGGCCCTCCACCAGCACGGTCAGCTACCCCGACCACGAACCCCAGCCCATCTGGGACGAGGAGACCGGCGGCTACGTGGACCCCACGACCGGGGTTCCGCTCCCGACGTGGGATGAGGCGCTCGACCAGCTCGACACCGCCCCCGACGCCCACCCCGAACACGTCGTGCGCTTCGGCGTGCAGATCGACGTCACGGGCGTCCTCGGCGGCACCCCCGAGGCCGACAAGATGATCGGCTACCTCACCAAGTACCTCACCAAGTCCGTCAGCGAGTGCCACACGCCGGAGACCGTCACGGCCGAGGCCCACCAGCGCCGGCTGTGGGAAGAGCTGCGGATCACCCCCTGCTCCGAGCGGTGCGCGAACTGGCTGCGCTACGGCATCCAGCCCAGCAACGCGCGAGACAAGATGCGGGCGGGGTACTGCAGGGCCCGGGTGCACCAGCTCGACACGCTGGGCATCGGCGGCCGCCGCGTCCTCGTCTCCCGCCAGTGGTCGGGCAAGACCCTCGCCGACCACCGCTGGGACCAGGCCGCCTGGGTCCGCAAGATCCTCGCAGTGTCGCTGGACCACGAGGACGAGGGCCAGGCCGACGCCGTCGAAGCACCGGCACCGATTGCCTGGGAACGCGCCGCACCCGACGAACCCGGCGTAGGCGACCTGTCCCGCCGGCTCCTGCGAGCCATCTCCACCCGCATCCAACACCGAGCCGCCATCGCCGCAGCCCGAGCCGCACACCCACCCGGCGATGTTTCGGCAACGGCACCCGACCACGACGAGACGACGGCGGGGGTGAGACCACAGTGGACAAGCTGCTGACCGTGGAGGAGGTAGCCGAACTGCTCAACACGTCGGTGCGATTCGCGCGGCGCCTCGTTGAAGAACGGCGCCTGCCGTTTCACAAGCTCGGTCGCCACGTGCGGGTGGCCGAATCGGACGTGGTCGCGTTCTTGGCGGCGTCTCGCGTCTGCGGAGCGCTCGTCCAGGACGACCAGGGGAGGGCGGCGTAGTGGCAACCAGCAGGCGGCATTTCGGCCGCGTCCGCAAGCTGCCGTCGGGTCGATACCAGGCGCGGTACCCCGGTCCCGACGGTGTCTTGCGCCCAGCTCAGGACACCTTCGAGCGCAAGCGAGATGCCGAGCTGTGGCTCTCGGCGAAGCAGGCGGAGGTCGCGCGGGGCGAGTGGCTCAACCCTGAGGCCGGCCGGGTGACGCTTCGTGCGTACGCCGAGTCCTGGGTGCGGGAGCGTCCTCGGCTTCGGCCCAGGACCGTCGTCCTGTATGAGGGCCTGGTCAAGCTGCACCTCGCGCCCGGCCTGGGAGAGCTGAGCGTCTCGGCGGTCACTGCTCCCCGCGTCCGGCAGTGGCGTCGAGGTCTTCTCGACCAGGGCGTCGGACCGGTGACCGTCGCAAAGGCGTACCGGCTGCTGCGGGCGATCCTGAACACGGCGGTGTCAGATCGGCTGCTCGCGCACAATCCGTGCCAGATCCCGGGTGCCGGCCAGGAGAAGAGTCCCGAGCGGCCGATCGCGACGATGGACCAGGTCTTCGTGATCGCGGCCAACGTGCCAGCTCGAAGTCGGCTCCTGGTGCTGCTGGGCTGCTTCAACAGTCTGCGGTGGGGCGAGCTGGCGGCACTCGCGCGCCGACACGTGAACGTGGTTACCGGGACGATCGTGGTCGAGCGGGCTGTGGTGGAGCTGCCCGATGGGTCGCTCGTATTCGGTCCGCCCAAGTCGAACGCAGGCACTCGTGTCGTCACGGTTCCTCCGGCGATCATGCCGGAACTGGTTGCCCATCTGCGGGAGTTCACCCAGCCGGAGCCGGACTCGTTGCTTTTCGCCGGCCCGCGGGGTGGTCCGTTGCGACGGTCGAACTTTCAAGACCACTGGGTGAAGGCGACGAGGGCGGCCGGCGTGGTTGGGCTGCACTTCCACGATCTTCGGCACACGGGCAACACGTGGGCGGCCGAGACGGGCGCGACCCTCCGCGATCTCATGGACCGGATGGGGCATGCCACGACCCGCGCCGCGCTGATCTATTTGCACAAGTCGGCCGGCCGGGATCGGGCGATCGCCGACGCCCTCAGCAAGATGATCGAGGACGCACGCCGCGACGGCGACCAGGCCGACGTTGACGACTCCGACGACGACGACGAACCGGACGAAGGCTCGGCTGGCGTGCGGGTGCCCGCGTGAGTTGAGGGGCACGTAGGGGGCACGCGAAGATCACAGAGGCCAGCAACAAGAAGGCCCAGGACCGGCGACACTGGCCGCGACCTGGGCTTTCGTTCTGGAGCGGGTGACGGGAATCGAACCCGCACTGTCAGCTTGGGAAGCTGATGTTCTGCCATTGAACTACACCCGCGAGCCGGTTCACTGTACCCAATCGTCGCCGGCCGCGCAGGCACCGGCCGGTCGGCTGTTCAGAGGTTGAACAAATCGAAGCGAGGGCCGTGGGCGTGCCATACGCGGTGGTCGGCCTCGAACAGCGAGCCGTCGCGGTGGGTCACCATGGCCACCTCGATCTCGAGCTCGAAGAGCCGCCAGCCATCGGTTGGCGCCGCTTGGTGGGCTGCGGCCACCCGGTCGCGTCGGTCGGGCTCGGTTACTGGACGGGCCCGACCGGCAAGGTAGGCCTCGTCGTTCGTCTGCTCCCCCGGGTAGGAGTGCAGCGCGTACCGGCCGTCGCGCTCGAGGTCGCGTCGCTTGGGCGACGGGATGACGAAGCAGAACAGGCCGCCCTCCATGATCACGGGGGAGACCGGGTGCACCCGGGGACCGCCGTCCCGGCGTACCGTGGCGAGGTAGCCGAACCCGCGCCCGTACTGCTCCATGAGCGAGCGCAGGTCGGACGCGAGTGCGGGCGCGGCGCCGGTGAAGTCCGCCCAGGACGACCAGTTCGAACTCATGTCCGACAGGCTATCGAACGAGCGTTCTAGATCGGAAGCCCGATCGTCGTCCGATGTGTGCGGCCACCCGGTCGACCGCATCGTCCGATGTGTCCCGCCGTCGCGGTTGCCGTTCGGCCCGTACGCTACGTAGTCATGACGGCAGTTCAACCCATCTCGTTCGCCCGTGGCGCCCCCTCGTTGGACATCATCGACGTGGCCGGCCTACGCCGCGCCGTGCTGCGCGGCTTCGACGTGGACGCGGCCGCGATGACCGGGTACGGGCCGGCGACCGGCTATGGACCGTTGCGCCAGTGGATTGCCGAGCGTAAGGGCGTAGGCAGCGAGCAGGTGCTGGTCACCAACGGCTCGATGCAGGCCGACGCCTTCCTCTTCGAGCACCTGGTACGGGCGGGCGACGACGTCGTCGTGGAGAAGCCGACCTACGACCGCACACTGCTGAGCCTCACCACGATGGGCGCCAAGGTGCACCAGGTCACGCTTGACCACGATGGCGTCGACGTTGAGGAGCTGCGGCGGCTGCTCGAATCCGGGGTACGCCCGAACCTGGCGCACATCATTCCGAACTTCCAGAACCCCGCCGGCGTCACGCTGAGCCTGCCGCGCCGGCGTGAGCTTCTCGCGCTGGCCCGGCAGTACCACTTCACCGTCTTCGAGGACGACCCATACGTCGATATCCGCTTCCGTGGCGACAGCCTGCCATCCATACTCAGCCTCGACGACCCGGAGCAGCCGGTCGTGGTAGCGGCCGGGTCTTTCACCAAGACCGTGTGCCCGGGCGTCCGGGTGGGATACCTGCTAGGTCCACAAGAGACAATCGAGGCGATCGGGCGCCGGGCCTTGAACACCTATATCTCGCCGAACATGGTCTCCGAGGTCGCCGTGCACCAGTTCTGCGTCAGCGGCGACATCGACAGGTCGATCGTCGCGGTCCGGGCCGCGCTGGCTGAGCGGGCGAGTCTGCTGGCCGCCGCCCTGCGCCGCGAGATCCCGGGGTGCCGGTTCGTTGAGCCCGATGGCGGCTACTTCCTGTGGGTGGACCTTCCGGGCGGGATCGATGTCGCCCGGTTGGCGCCGGCGGCCGAGGCCCGCGGCGTCCTTGTGGTCAAGGGAACTGACTTCCTCCTCGACGGGGGCACCAGCTCCCTGCGGCTCGCTTACTCTGGCGTCACCCCGGCCCTGGTCGACGAGGGGGTCCGCCGGCTCGCGGCCGCCATCGATGATCTCTCGTAGTTTCGGGTCGCAAGCTGGCTGAGATCGCCTCGATGCCCGATCGTCTACCCCAAAACTGTCGGGTTCCTGACAGAAGGCCCTCGGCTGACCCTCCGGCTCTTCCGTCCGAAGGCGAACTCTGGTCACATTACGGCCAAGGTTCCGGTCGGGCACACCGGTGATGCGAGTTGCGTCCAAGGGCGGCCCGACCGCTTTCCGTCATCGTCACCCCCGCCCCCACTGGGCACCGGGTGAGCCGGCCGCTCCACCCCACCCCCCGCTGTGGCCGGCTCACCCGGTGCCTCTTTTTCGGCCCCTACCGGGTGGCCCGCTGATCTGCCGGTAGCGACGTGCCCGTACCGGACCGGACGGTGCCCACCCGACCGGACGGTGCCCACCCACGTGCCGGGTGACAATCAACGGCAGACACGCGAGGGGAGGCTTGGATGGCGGAGCACACCAGTACCAGCGGCACCAGCGGACTCGGGCGGGCGATCGCGGCTCCCGTGCGCGCCGTCACCAGGATCTTCGCGGCCGCGAGCGGCACCGTGGCCGGTCCGGCGTCGGCCCGGTCCGGCGACGCCGTGGTCGACTGCGGCCTCTATGTCGACGGACGGCGTCAGGACGGCCCGTGGGGCGACTACGCCAAGGCGCTTGCATCCGCTCGCCAGCGGTCCGCCGGGTTCGTCTGGCTCGGGTTGCACGAACCCGGTCCGGCCGACCTCGAGGACATCGCCCGGGTCTTCGACCTGGACGAGTTCGCGGTCGAGGACGCGGTCCAGGGTGGCCAGCGCGCCAAGATCGAGCAGTACGGCGAGATGACCTTCCTCGTGGTCCGCACCACCCGGTACCTGGAGCACCGCGAGCTCACCGAGACCAGCGAGATCGTGGAGACCGGCGATCTCATGCTGTTCATCGGGCGTAACTACGTGATCACTGTGCGGCACGGCGATCTCAACGCGCTCGGCGGCATCCGGGCCGAGCTGGAGGGCAATCCCGACCTGCTCAGTGTCGGCCCATGGGCCGTCGTCTATGCGATCCTCGACCGGGTGGTCGACTCATACCTCGAGGTGGCCGACCGGGTCGAGGTCGACATCGACTCCGTCGAGACCAACGTCTTCTCCCGGCATGTACACGGTCGCATCGCCCGTGTCTACCAACTCAAGCGGGAGCTGGTCGAGTTCAAGCGGGCCGTCATGCCGCTGCAGCGGCCGCTCACAGCCATGGTCGACGGGCGGCTGGGAGCCATGCCGGCCGAGGTGATGCGCAACTTCCGCGACGTCAACGACCACCTCGCCCGCACGGTCGAGCAGGTGGTCTCCTACGACGATCTGCTCAACTCGATCCTGCAGGCCCGGCTGGCTCAGGTCACGGTGGACCAGAACAACGACATGCGCAAGATCGCGGCGTGGGCGGCGATCGCCGCCATGCAGACCGCGATCGCCGGCGTCTACGGGATGAACTTCGCGAACATGCCGGAACTACGCTGGCGGTACGGCTATCCGCTGGTACTCCTGATCATGTTCGGCTCGGCGGTGGCGCTGTACCGGCTCTTCCGCCGATCCGGCTGGCTGTAGCTCCCCGAGCCGCGGCCCACCCCATCCCCGTCGATCTAGGGCTTAAGCACATGATTAGAGATCAAACCACGTGCATACGCCCTAGATCGACGTAAATAAGGCTAGGGGGTGTCCTTCTCGACGCGGTCGGCGCCGTGCTTCGCGGAAGCGGCCCGGGCGTTGCCGTCCATGGCGTACCCGGTGTCCTCGATCGCGGTCGTGGGTTCGTACTCCTCCCACTCCGCCGCGACCCGGCGCCGGCGTACCACGACCGCGCCGGCGGCGCCCACGGCCGCGCCGGCCGCCAGCAGGCCGACGAGCACCGGCCAGTGCCTCTTGTTCGACACGTCGTTCCCCTTGCGCGCGTGCGCGGCGCCCTGCCGCATCTGCTCGTACAACGGCGAGAAGTTGTTCTTCGTCGTGGTCCAGCCGCGGTTGGCGACATTGCGCGCGCGGTCGTAGGGCGGCGTGAGCCGCTCGGCGGCTCCGCCGGCGGCATGCGCGGCGGCCATGCGAAGGTGACCGTAGCTCTCAGTCAGCTCGTCGAGGGCCTGCTGCCTGTGCGTCCGCGCCGACTTGCCGAGACCAAACACCAGTTCACCTCCAGGTCGAGACGGCCAGGTCTGGGCCGCTATACCCCAATCCTGGACCTTCCGGCGTCGCCGCGTCACCGGAATGAGCCAATGGCAGGATTGACCACCAACGCACCATGCGCGGAGGTCCGCGCCAACACCCGGCCCAGCATCGAGACAGAGGAGTCATCGTGGGCGAGTCGATCTACGCGACCCTGTACACCAACGCCGGCCCGATCCGGCTGGAACTCTTCCCCAACCACGCCCCGAAGACGGTGGCGAACTTCGTCGGGCTGGCCGAGGGCACCAAGGCGTACACCGATCCCCGTACCGGGGCACCGGGGAACGGTCCTTACTACAGCGGCGTGATCTTTCATCGGGTGATCCCGAACTTCATGATCCAGGGTGGCGACCCGACGGGCTCCGGCACCGGTGGGCCCGGCTACAACTTCAATGATGAGATCCACCCCGAGCTGACGTTCGACCGCCCGTACCTGCTCGCCATGGCCAACGCCGGGATCCGCAACGGCAGTGGTACCAACGGCTCCCAGTTCTTCATCACCGTGTCGCCGACCCCGCATCTCAACCGCAAGCACACGATCTTCGGTGAGGTGGCCGACGAGGACTCACGCCGGGTGGTCGACACGATCGCCACCGCCCGGACCGCGAACGACCGGCCGTTGCAGGACGTGGTGATCGAGCGGGTCGAGATCCAGCGGGCCTGAATCGGCCCGGCCAGACCGGCCGAGCGAGGGTACGGGCTGCGTGGGCCAACCGGATACGCTTGCCGCCATGACGCAGGTGCCCCAGCCCGTCCCGCAGCCGCTCGTTCCGGTCTGCTACCGGCACCCAAAGCGCGAGACCGGCGTCCGCTGCGTCCGGTGCGACCGGCCGATCTGTCCGGAGTGCATGAACGAGGCTTCGGTCGGATTCCAATGTCCGGAGTGCGTGAGCCAGGGGCGCCGCGACCAGCGCCGGCCGCGTACCCAGTTCGGCGGCACGCTGGCCGGCAGCAAGGGCTACGTGACGATCAGCCTGATCGCGATCAACGTGCTGGTCGAAGTGGTCTCGATCGCCTCGGCCGGCGGCCGCGGGCTCTTCGGTGGCGGCCTCGGCGGGCTGTTGGGCGGCAGTACGCCGCTGGTGGAGAACTGGTCGATGGCCGGCCAGGGCGAGTTCATCAACACCCAGACCAGCCAGCACGTGCTCGCGCCGTTCGGAGTCTCCGACGGCGAGTACTACCGGCTGGTCACCTCGATGTTCGTCCACTTGGGACCCCTGCACCTGCTGACCAACATGTGGGCCCTGTGGATCATCGGGCGGTCGCTGGAGCTCGTGCTCGGCCCGCTGCGCTTCCTGGTGCTGTACTTCGTGGCCGGGCTGGGCGGCAGCGTAGCGGTCTACGTGTTCGCACCGTATCCCGGCGGTGCCGGCGCGTCCGGGGCGATCTTCGGCCTCTTCGCGGCGCTCTTCGTCATCCTCAAACGGCTGCGCCGTGACACCTCAGCGATCATTCCGCTTCTGGTGATCAACCTGGTGATCTCGTTCGTGCCCGGCATCTCCTGGCAGGCGCACCTCGGCGGGCTGGTCACCGGAGCGGTGGTCGCGTTCGCCTTCGCCTACGCGCCGCCAAAGCGACGCACATTGCTGACCTCCGGTGTCGTCGCCGGCCTGTTGCTGCTCTACACCATCGCGATCGTGGTGCAGACGCATGCGATCCAGGCCCAAGGCGTGGTCCCGATCAGCAGCTAGCCTCGCGGCTGGAGCTCGGTCAGCGCGGCGAGCGCCGCCCGCGGATCGACCCCGAGGTCGAACCGGCTGAACAGGAAGATCTCCTCACCGGCGTCGACCTCCAGCTGCTCGGTGCGCGCCCCGAACCGCAGCTGGCTGCGCACCACCAGCTGCTCAACCTGCGACCAGTCCAGGTGCCGGTGGCCGGCGTAGCCGCGTACCGCGACCAGACCCGCGGCGTCGGCGCGCAGCCGTTCCCGGGCGAGCAGGTCGCGAGCCGCGACCCCGGCCAGGAGCAGCGCCGCCCCGACCGCGATCACCGTGTCGGCGCGGCCGGAGGCGACCAGCGCGAGCAGGGCGAGCACCGCGGCACCCGCCACCTTCGCCACGATCACGGCGAGCGGCACCGAGAAGCTCACGCTGCCCGGTCGCGACGGCGCCGGCGGCCCCGCGCCGCCTCCCTCGGGAGGCTCGTGGTCGCCCGGCGGGCGCGGATCTCGTACCCGCATCAGGGAAGGATGGCACGCCCGCGAACCGGGTGTGGCCACTGCTGGCGCCCGCCCGTACCCGCCTCGAACATTCCCCTGATCTCATCCCGGTCCCGCGCATGTCACGCTAGCGGCGTGAGCCCGAGGCGGGCCGGGGCGTGAGCGGGAGCAGAGGGACGGCGTGAGCGAGAGCCGGGGACTGGTGCTCGTCGTCGAGGACGAGCGCCCCATCGCCGACCTGGTGAGGCTCTACCTGACCCGGGACGGGTTCGGGGTCCACGTGGAGTCCGACGGCGACGGCGGGCTGGCGGCCGCCCGCCGGTTGCGCCCGGTGGTCTGCGTGCTCGACATCGGCCTGCCCGGCCTGGACGGCACCCAGATCTGCCGGCGGCTGCGGGAGAGCGGCGACTGGACCCCGGTCATCTTCCTCACCGCCCGCGACGACGAGGTGGACCGCGTGGTCGGGCTCGAACTGGGCGCGGACGACTACGTCACCAAGCCGTTCAGCCCGCGGGAGTTGCTGGCCCGGATCAAGGCGGTGCTTCGCCGCGGTGAGCTGAGCCTGGCCGCCGCCGAGGCCACCCGCACGGTCGGCGTGGTCACGCTCGATCCGGGCCGGCGCCGGGTCTGGGCCGACGGCGTCGAAGTAACGCTGACCTCCACCGAGTTCGACCTGCTCGGCCACCTCATGTTGCGGCCGGGCCGGGTGTTCACCCGGGAGGAGCTGCTGGGTTCGGTGTGGGGGTACGCCGCCCATGGTGGCACCCGGACCGTCGACGTCCACGTCGCTCAGGTGCGCGGCAAGCTCGGCGAGGCGAGCCCCTTGGCCCGCGATGTCATCCGGACCGTGCGCGGGGTCGGCTACACCGCCGACGAGGTCGATCCGGCATGAGACCGGCGATCGAGGCGTACCCGGTTGAGCGCAGCCGCGGCGCGCGCCGCCGCCACTGGGTCGGCGGCACCCTGACCGGCCGTGCGGTGCTCGCCACCTGCCTGGTGGCGTTGGTTGCGGTGGCCATCACGGCGGCGGTGGCGCTGCCGCTGGCCGTCCGCTCCGCGGACGACCAGGCCCGGGTGGTGCTCGCGGAGAAGGCCCGGGTGGCGGCGAACGCGATCGAGGGTCGGGACACCCCGGCCGCCCAGGCCCGGGCCGAGCAGCGGGCCCGCAACGTCGCCACCACGCTGCGCGACCAAGGGGTGGAGACCGTTCTCATCCGGTCCGGGCGGGCCGACCAGGCCGGCCTGCCGGCCCGGGTGGTCCGCCAGATCGCCGACGGCGGCTCGGTCAGCCAGCGCGTGCTCTACAAGGGACGGACGATGCTCGCCGAGGGGCGCCCCGCCGGCTCCGGAGACGGCATCGTGCTGCTCGAGCCGGCCACCAGCATCACGATCCGGACGGTGTTTAGCCGGCTGTGGCTGGCCCTGGTCGCCGGGCTGCTCGCCGGTCTCGCCGCCGGCGCCCTGCTCGCGCGCCGGCTGGGCCGGCCGCTGCGGCAGGTGGCCGCCGCCGCCCGGCGGCTGTCGGCGGGTGACCGCCGGGCTCGGGCGCCCACGGACGCGCCGACCGAGGTGGCCGCGGTCTCGTTCGCGCTCAACGACCTCGCCGCCGCCCTGACCACGAGCGAGAACCGGCAGCGAGCCTTCCTCATGTCGGTCTCGCACGAGCTGCGAACCCCCCTGACCACGATCCGCGGGTACGCCGAAGCGCTGGCCGACGGGGTGGTCGACGTCGACGGCGCCCAGCGGGCCGGGCAGACCATGCTGGTCGAGTCCGAGCACCTCGACCGGCTGATCGAGGATCTGCTGGTGCTGGCCCGCCTGGAGGCCGACGACTTCCCGCTGGAGTTCCTGCCGGTCGAGCTGGTCTCGCTGGTGGCGACCGCGGCCGAATCCTGGACGGTGCGCTGCGCCGCGCTCGGCGTGCAGCTGCGCACCGAACTGCCCGGGCACGCGGTGCCGGTGCGCAGCGACCCCGGGCGGCTGCGCCAGGTGGTCGACGGACTGCTCGAGAATGCGCTGCGGGTGGTGCCGCCGGGGGCGCCGGTGGTGCTGGCGGTGCGCCCGGGCGGCGTGGGTGCGACCGCGACCGGAGACGAGGCGACGCTGGCGTTCCCGGTCGCCGGTCAGGCTCCACCACCCCCGGCCGGCCGCGCTGACGCGGGCCGCGGCTGGCCGTACGCGGTTCTGGAGGTACGCGACGGCGGGCCCGGCTTCACCGACGACGACCTGCGCGTGGTCTTCGAGCGGGGCGCGCTCTACGAGCGCTACAAGGGGATCCGCAAGGTGGGCAGCGGCATGGGCCTGGCGCTGGCGGCCAGGCTCGTGCGCCGTCTCGGTGGCCAGATCGAGGCCGGGCACGCGGCGGAGGGCGGCGCCCGAATCACGGTCCGGCTGCCGATCTGACGGCCCGCCGGTCTAAACTGCGCTGCCAGTCTTACCGAATCCGAACGCGGCCTTGACCTCGCCGGCGTGATGACCGCGACATAGTTGAGGGCAGACGTGACAAGGAGGAACATCATGGCTGGCACCGCCCGCATGCGGGCACTCGTGGGATTTGCATTGATCGGCGTGGTCGGTGTCCTCGCTCTGTCGGCGTGCGGCCGGCTCGCCGGCGCCCGCTCCGGGGCGCAGGAGCCGGCGCAGCTGTCCGACCAGAGTTGGGATGCGCAGGCCCTGCAGTCGATCGGCTTCACCGCCGACGAGCTGGCGCCGGCCGCGCTCGTCGTGGCGGCGCCGACCCCGGGACCATCGGGCCGGCCCGGCCGCCCGGGCGCGCCCGGCCTGCGCCACCGGCTGATCCGCTTCGGCTTCGGTAAGAAGGTGCTGCACGCCGAGGCGGTCGTGCAGACCGACGAAGGCACCAAGACCGTGGACGTGCAGCGCGGCACCATCACCGCGCGCACCGGCACGTCGTTGACCGTGAAGTCGGCCGACGGGTTCACCCTGACCTGGACACTGCCCGAGAACGTCAAGGTGGTGAAGGACCGGGCGCTGGCGGCGTCGGACACCCTGACCGTGGGCACCGCGATCGGTCTCGCCGGCGCCAAGACGGGGAGCACCCCGTCGGCCCGACTGGTGGTCGTGGTGCACTGACGCCTCAGGGGCGGGCTCACGGGCCGGGCGCCGATGGCGACGCCCGGCCGTGTGTTACACCACCATTGCGCCGGTGAGACTCAACCTGGCTTGACTTTTGTCCTCCGCGTGGCAACATTGAGCGAGGTTCGCTCAAGTTGACCGGACCCACAGTCACAGACGTGGAGGACAGAACATGGCACGTGCGGTCGGCATCGACCTGGGCACGACGAACTCGGTGGTCAGCGTCCTTGAGGGCGGCGAGCCCACCGTGATCGCCAATGCTGAGGGTTCCCGCACCACGCCGTCGATCGTTGCGTTCGCCAAGAACGGCGAGGTTCTCGTCGGCGAGGTGGCCAAGCGCCAGGCGGTAACCAACCCCGATCGGACCATCCGATCGGTCAAGCGCGAGATGGGCTCCACCTGGCACGTCGACATCGACGGCAAGAAGTACACTCCGCAGGAGATCTCCGCGCGGGTGCTGATGAAGCTCAAGCGCGACGCCGAGGCGTACCTGGGCGAAACGATCACCGATGCGGTGATCACCGTGCCCGCCTACTTCAACGACGCCCAGCGCCAGGCCACCAAGGAGGCCGGCGAGATCGCCGGCTTCAACGTGTTGCGGATCATCAACGAGCCGACCGCGGCAGCGCTCGCGTACGGGTTGGACAAGGGCGGCAAGGAGCAGACCATCCTCGTCTTCGACCTGGGTGGCGGCACGTTCGACGTCTCCCTGCTCGAGCTGGCCGAGGGCGTCATCGAGGTCAAGGCGACCAGCGGCGACAATCACCTGGGCGGCGACGACTGGGACGAGCGGATCATCGACCACCTGGTCAAGACGTTCCGCGGCCAGTACGGCA
This sequence comes from uncultured Actinomycetota bacterium, assembly GCA_963753485.1. Lineage (GTDB taxonomy): Bacteria > Actinomycetota > Actinomycetes > Mycobacteriales > Micromonosporaceae > CAWDLX01. The sequence goes on from CAVWCL010000010.1 coordinate 21,024, forward strand.
TCGACCTCGCCCAGGACAAGATGGCGATGCAGCGGCTCAAGGAGGCGGCCGAGAAGGCCAAGATCGAGCTTTCCGCGGCGACCACGAGCACAATCAACCTGCCCTACATCACCGCCGGGCCGTCCGGCCCGCTGCACCTGGACCTCAACCTCTCCCGGGCCGAGTTCCAGCGGATGACGCAGGACCTGCTGGACCGTTGCAAGGCGCCGTTCGAGCAGGCGATCAAGGACGCGAACATCCGCATCAAGGATGTGGACCACGTGATCCTGGTCGGCGGTTCGACCCGGATGCCCGCCGTCTCCGACCTGGTGAAGCAGCTCACCGGACGCGACCCCAACAAGGGTGTGAACCCGGACGAGGTGGTCGCGGTCGGCGCGGCCTTGCAGGCCGGCGTGCTCAAGGGCGAGGTCAAGGATGTCCTGCTGCTCGACGTCACCCCGCTGAGCCTGGGCATCGAGACCAAGGGTGGCATCTTCACGAAGCTGATCGAGCGCAACACCACCATCCCGACCAAACGCTCCGAGATCTTCACCACCGCGGACGACAACCAGCCGTCGGTGCTGATCCAGGTGTTCCAGGGTGAGCGCGACATCGCGGCGTACAACAAGAAGCTCGGCACCTTCGAGCTGACCGGGATCCCACCGGCGCCGCGTGGCGTGCCGCAGGTCGAGGTCACCTTCGACATCGACGCGAACGGCATCGTGCACGTCTCGGCCAAGGACCTCGGCACCGGTAAGGAACAGTCGATGACCATCACCGGCGGTTCGGCCCTGCCCAAGGACGACATCGAGCGGATGATGCGCGACGCTCAGGAGCACGCCGACGAGGACCGCCAGCGCAAGGAGGATGCCGAGGTCCGCAACCTCGCCGAGGCCCTGCAGTGGCAGACCGAGAAGTTCCTCGCCGAGAGTGGTGAGAAGCTGCCGCAGTCGGCGCGTGACGAGGTGAACGAGGCGCTCTCCGACCTGCGCGGTGCCCTTGGCGGCGCCGACACCGACCGGATCAAGTCCGCACACGAGCGGCTGGCCCAGGCGGCGCAGAAGGCGGGCACCATGCTCTACAACACCGCGGAGGGCGCTGGATCCGCTGGCGCCGGACCGGGCGCGTCGGCGGGAGCGGGCGGTGAGGACGTCGTCGATGCCGAAGTTGTCGACGAGGAAGATAAGAAGTGACCGACAACGCACGGGAGACTGGTCCGGGGGAGACCGCCGGACCAGTCCGGGAGCAGGTTGTGATCAAAGACAAGCGCAAGATCGATACAGCCGGGCAGCCGAAGGCCGACGCGGATACCGGCGCGGCTCCCCAGGGAGCGCCAGCGACCGGGGGGCCCATCGGCCAGCCGGCCGCCCCCGATGCGGCGGAGGCTGCCGCGGAGAACGCCGGCACCGGGACCGGCGACGCGACCACGACGGTGTTCGGCGCCGAGCTCGAATCGATGCGCTCGGAGCTGGATGAACGCCTGCGTGACCTGCAACGGATCACGGCCGAGTACGCCAACTACCGCAAGCGGGTGGAGCGCGACCGCGGCCTCATGTCCGAACAGGCCGTGGCCCTGGTCATGGGCGCGTTGTTGCCGATCCTGGACGACTTCGACCGGGCTCGCGAGCATGGCGACCTGGTCGGGCAACTGGGTACCGTGGCCGAGCAGCTCGTTGCCGTGCTGGCGAAGTTCGGCCTGACCGGTTTCGGTGAGCCGGGCGACGCCTTCGATCCCACCCGGCATGAGGCGGTGGCTCACCAGACCTCGGCCGAGGTGACCGTGCCGACCTGCGTCGGCGTCATGCGCCGGGGCTACCTGCTCGGTGAACGGTTGCTGCGCCCGGCGTTGGTCTCGGTGGCCGACCCGGAATGACGATGGTGAGATCCCGGCGGCGCCGGCTACCTTCACGCCCAGCACACCGATCCGCCGTCAGGAGGTGAACCGTGAGTTCCAAGGACTGGCTCGAGAAGGACTTCTACGCAGTCCTCGAGATCTCCAAAACAGCCTCCTCGGATGAGATCAAGAAGGCGTACCGCAGGCTTGCGAGGGATCTGCACCCCGACCGCAACCCGGGCAACCCGGAAGCTGAGGAGCGGTTCAAGGCCGTCTCCGAGGCGTACGACGTGCTCTCCGACGACCGCAAGCGGCGCGAGTACGACGAGATGCGCTCGCTCTTCGGCGCCGGCGCGTTCCGGCGCAGCGCCCGCGCCGATGAGCAGTACAGCCCGTTCGACCTCAACGACCTGTTCTCGCAGGGCGGCGGTGGGCCCCCGGGCGGCGACCAGCGCTTCGGCGGCGCCGGGTTCACCGATCTGTTCGGCACCATCTTCGGCGGCGGGGCCCGGGCCGGCGGCCGGCGCGGGCCGCAGCGCGGACGCGACGTCGAGGCCGAGGTGACCCTCGACTTCGCCGACGCGGTGCACGGCGCCACGCTGCCGATCACACTGCGGGCGCCGGGCGTCTGCGAGACCTGCAATGGCAACGGCGCCCGGCCCGGGACCCAGCCGCGGACCTGCCCGATCTGTCACGGCTCGGGCATGGTCACCTCGCAGCAGGGCCACTTCGCCATGACCGACCCGTGCCGGGAGTGCCAGGGCGTGGGCACGGTCGTCGACGAGAAGTGCCCGGAGTGCCGCGGCACCGGCGGGGTGACGAAGACCAGAACCCTCAACGTACGCATCCCGCCCGGAGTCTCGGACGGCCAGCGGATCCGCCTCGCCGGCCGGGGCGAGCCGGGCGAGCGCGGCGGCCAGGCCGGCGACCTGCATCTGCTGGTGAAGGTCCGAAACGACGCCATCTTCGGCCGGGAGGGCGATGACCTGACCCTTACCGTGCCGGTGAGCTACGCCGAGGCGGTCTTCGGCACCGATCTGCGGGTGCCCACGCTCGACGGCGCGGTGACGCTGCGGGTGACCCCGGGTACGCCGAGCGGGCGCACCCTTCGGGTGCGTGGCCGTGGCGTCCCGCGCCGCGACGGCAGCCTCGGCGACCTGCTGGTCATGATCGAGGTGGATGTGCCGGCCAACCTCACCCCCGAAGCGCGCAAGGCGCTGGAGGAGTACTCATCCCATGCCCCGCCGCCGGCCCGGGGCCAGATCGACAAAATGGTCCGCCGGCACGAGTTCCGTGGCAGCCATGCCCGACCGGACTTCGGAGGTGACCGACGATGACGTCGTTCTTCGCCGAGGTGTCGACCGACGACACGAAGGTTCTGATCATCTCGGTGGCGGCGCGGATGGCCGGCCTGCACCCGCAGACTCTGCGCCAGTACGACCGGCTGGGCCTGGTCCAGCCGGGCCGGGCGCCCGGTGGCGGGCGCCGCTACAGCGTCCGCGATGTCGCCCTGCTGCGGGAGATCCAGCGGCTGAGCCAGGACGGTGGGGTGAGCCTGGCCGGGGTCAAGCGGATCATCGAGCTGGAGCAGCTCACCGACGAACTGCGCCGGCGACTCGATGAGGCCGAAGGCGAGCTGGCGGCGGCCCGGCAGCGGTTGGCCGAGCTGGAGTCACTGGTCTATCCGCGCCGCGACATCATGCGACGCGCCAGTACGCCGACGGCACTGGTCGTCTGGCGCCCCCGCACCCCGCGTTGACGCCCTCGCCCCGTACCCCGCGTTGACGTCGTCGCCCCGCGTCCCTAACCCGTCGATCTAGGGCTTAAGCACATGATTAGCGATCAAATAGCGTGCATACCCCCTAGATCGACGCGACGGGGGAGACGCGAGGGGGGAGACGCGAGGGGGGTCAGGAGGTGGCGGGGCGGGGGGCCGGCAACGCGGTCGGGGTCTTCAACCGGCGCGGCGTGCGGACCAGGCCGCCCTCGCACCAGTCGTGGTAGTCGAAGAGCTCCGGCAGGGCCAGCAGGACCCGGGTGTTGTGGGCCCACATCTCCAGCAGCTCGTCGCCCTCGTCCTCGGCCTGCTCGACGAGCTTGCGCAGCCGGCGCTTCGGATGGGCCCGGAATTTGGTACGGATCGAGTCGGCCGCATAGATGTAGAGGCAGTGCAGCGCGAAGCGCCGGGCCGGGCAGTTCGGGTCGAGAGCCAGCTCGAGCAGGGTGCCGACCAAGCGGTCGCTGGCCACCAGCAGATCCCAGTCCGGCGGCATGGCCTGCAGCCGGACCGCGTCCGGGTGATGCGCCCAGGCTCGCAACTCCGCGGGGGTCGGATCGACCGGGTTCGCGAAGCCGCGGAATGCAACCTGTTGCAGACTCACGTCGACTACTTCCTGTGGCGACCGGGCTGGCGTCAAAATAGCGGGAACGTGCCCGCCAGGGGAAGGGCGATGTGCCAGTTCTCCCTGAATTGTTGCCGGGCGGGCAGATCGCGCGACAGGCCGGCTCCGGTCGCCTTCGCGACACTCCCGGCTACCGCCGACGGCACGGCTGGCCCGGGTGAGCCGACTCGCGGTCCAGACTTGAGCGCGCTAGACTCAACTATGGTCGCGTCCCGCTGACGCTGCATCCCGAGGGAGCCATGAACACCGATCGCCTGACCACGAAGAGCCGTGAGGTCATTACGTCCGCGGCCGCCATCGCCGGCAAGAACGGCCACGCCATGGTCGAGCCGTGGCACCTCCTGCTCGCCCTCCTCGACACCGGTGGTTCGACGGCCACCGCGTTGCTGCGCGCGGTTGGGGCCAACCCCGCCGACGTACGAAGGGCCGCGGCCCGGGCCGTGGAGAGCCTGCCGCGAGCGAGCGGACCGAGCGTCGCCGAGCCGACGCTGTCGCGGGAGTTCATCAACGCCCTCGGCGCCGCCGAGCAGATCGCACGTCCGCTGGGTGACGAGTACATCTCCACCGAACACCTCCTGGCCGGCCTGGCCCACGTGGGCGGTGCCGTCTCCCGCGCCCTGAAGGAGTCCGGCGCCACCGACGAGAGCCTGGTGGCGGCATTCCCGGCGGTACGCGGTGGCGACCGGCGCATCACCACGCCCGACCCGGAGCAGAACTTCCAGGCGCTGGAGAAGTACGGCGTCGACCTCACCGCGCGGGCCCGCGATGGCAAGATCGATCCCGTGATCGGCCGGGACTCGGAGATCCGCCGGGTGATCCAGGTGCTGTCTCGGCGTACCAAGAACAACCCGGTCCTCATCGGCGAGCCGGGGGTCGGCAAGACCGCCATCGTGGAAGGACTCGCCCAGCGCATCGTCGCCGGGGACGTGCCGGAGAGCCTGCGGGACAAGCGGCTGGTGAGCCTCGACCTTCCGGCCATGGTGGCCGGCGCCCAGTACCGGGGCCAGTTCGAGGAGCGGCTCAAGAGCGTGCTGGAGGAGATCCAGGGCTCCAACGGCCAGATCATCACGTTCCTCGACGAGCTGCACACCGTGGTCGGCGCAGGTAAGGGCGAGGGCTCGATGGACGCCGGCAACATGCTCAAGCCGATGCTCGCCCGGGGTGAGCTGCGCATGGTCGGCGCGACCACCCTCGACGAGTACCGCGAGCACATCGAGAAGGACCCGGCGCTCGAGCGCCGGTTCCAGCCGGTGCTGGTCGGCGAGCCGAGCGTGGCCGACACCATCGGCATCCTGCGCGGCCTCAAGGAGCGCTACGAGGTCCACCATGGAGTGCGCATCACCGACTCGGCGTTGGTGGCCGCGGCGACCATGTCCGACCGCTACATCGCCGACCGGTTCCTGCCCGACAAGGCGATCGACCTGGTCGACGAGTCGGCATCCCGGCTCCGCATGGAGATTGACTCCCGGCCGGTCGAGGTGGATGAGATCGAGCGGGCCGTGCGCCGCCTGGAGATCGAGGAGATGGCGCTGGCGAAGGAGCCGGACCCGGCCTCGGTCGAGCGCCTGGCCGCCCTGCGCAAGGAGCTGGCCGACCGGCGTGAGCAACTCGCCGCGCTCGGCGACCGGTGGCGCACCGAGAAAGAGCACATCGCGAAGATCTCGGCCGTCAAGGAGCAGCTGGAGGCACTTCGCCGGGAGGCCCAACGGGCCGAGCGCGACCTGGACCTCGAGCGCGCCTCCGAGCTGCGCTACGGGCGGATCCCCGAGCTGGAGCGCCAGCTCGCCCGGGCCGAGTCCGAGCTGGCGACCCTGCAGCACGACGGCGCGATGCTGAAGGAGGAGGTCGGCCCGGACGACATCGCGGCCGTCGTCTCGGCGTGGACGGGCATCCCGGCCGGACGGTTGATGGAGGGCGAGACCGCGAAGCTGCTGCGGATGGAGCACTCGCTGCGCGGGCGCGTCGTCGGGCAGGACGAGGCGGTGGCGGCGGTCGCCGATGCCGTGCGGCGGGTCCGCGCCGGCGTCGCCGACCCGGACCGGCCGACCGGCTCCTTCCTCTTCCTCGGCCCGACCGGCGTCGGCAAGACCGAGCTGGCGAAGGCGCTCGCGGAGTTCCTGTTCGACGACGAGCGGGCGATGGTCCGCATCGACATGAGCGAGTACGGCGAGAAGCACTCCGTGGCCCGCCTGGTCGGCGCCCCACCGGGCTACGTCGGGTACGAGGAGGGCGGCCAGCTCACCGAGGCGGTGCGGCGGCGGCCCTACTCGGTGATTCTGCTGGACGAGATCGAGAAGGCCCACCCGGAGGTCTTCGACATCCTGCTGCAGGTGCTCGACGACGGCCGGCTCACCGACGGGCAGGGCCGCACCGTCGACTTCCGCAACGCAATCCTGATCCTCACCTCCAACCTCGGCTCGCACGCTGTCGCCGAGGACCTGGCCGACCCGACCATCACCGAGGCCCAGCGCAAGAACGCGGTGATGGCCGCGGTGCGTACCCACTTCAAGCCGGAGTTCCTCAACCGCCTCGACGACATCGTGGTGTTCCACGCCCTGACCGTGGACGATCTGGGCTCCATTGTGGATATCCAGCTCGACCGGCTGCGCCAGCGGTTGGCCGCCCAGCGCATCGCCCTCGAGGTGAACGACGCGGCCCGGTTGTGGCTCTCCCGCCACGGTTACGACCCGATCTACGGCGCCCGCCCGCTGCGTCGGCTGATCCAGTCCGAGATCGGCGACCGGCTGGCCAAGGCCCTGCTCGGGGGCGAGGTCCGACCCGGCGACCGGGTGGTGGTCGATCGGCCCGCCGGCGCGGAGACGCTCATGCTGACCCGCGCCTGAGCCCCGGCGCCCATGGGCGACCCGGTACGGTGAGGCCACGGTCATCGTGGAGGGACGGCAGATGTCGTACACGGTCGGTTCGGCGGGCGTCGTCAAGCGGCGTCCAGCCACCGTCAGCCTGGCCCGGGTCCTGATGTTCGTCGGGGCCGGACTGATCCTGTGCAACGCGGCGATCGGGGTGGTCGGCGTGCTGACCACGTCGACGGATGCGTTCGTCGCCGCGGATCCCAACATCGACCGCAACCTCGCCGGCACCACCATCAAGGGCGTCGCGATCGTCCTCGCGATCCTCTACGCGCTGCTCGCCGCCGGACAGGTCACCCTCGCCATCCTCATCGGCAAGGGCCGCAACCCGGCCCGGATCGTCACCTGGGTGGTGGACGGCCTGATCGTGCTCTGCTGCGGCTGCGGTCTGGTCGGCAACGTGGCCGGCAGCTCGGTGTTCAGCGGTCTCAACACCACCAACCCGAACACGCTCACCGTCGAGCAGCCGACCTGGCTGACCGGGTCGACGATCGGCGTGGGTGTGCTGATCATCCTGTCCCTCGTGGCCGCGGTCATCCTGCTCGCGCTGCCCGCCTCCAACGACTACTTCCGCAAGGAGCAGGAGGTCTGGGTGCCGCCGAACTACCCGGGCGCCGCCTACCCGGGCTACCCCGGTGCCGCGGGACAGCCGCCGTACCCGCCGTACCCGGCGGTCCCACCCCCCGGCGGCTACCCCGCCGACCCGAGCACCCCCGGCGCCTACCCGCCCTACCCGGGGCCAACGCCCGGGGAGGTGCCGCCGTACCCCGGGCCCGCGCCCGGGGACGACCCGCGCTACCCGGGATCTCCGCCGGGTCCCGCGGCCCCCGGCGGCATCCCGCCGTACCCGGGTTCCCCGCCGCCGAGCTGACCGCGGCCGTCGGTGCCCAGCCGACCACGGCGCCCGCCGTCCAGCTGACCGGTGAGTCCACGTCGGACGAGTGGGGGACTCACAGATCTGCTGACTCCGGGTTACATTGCAGGCTCCACAGCGCCGGTCGAGCCGCATTGGGGCGGCTCCTCCGGCGTCGGCCGTCCCGGCTGTGAGGTGACAGGTGCCCACGCGTACCGCGCTCGTCACCGGGGCCACCGCGGGCATCGGGGCGGCCTTCGCACGCCGACTGGCCACGGACGGGTATGACCTCATCCTGGTGGCCCGGGACGGTGAACGCCTCGAGGCGACCGCGAAGACCTTGCAGTCGCAGCACGGTGTTCAGGTCGATGCCCTCCCGGCTGACCTGAGCACCGACGAGGGCCGCGAACGGGTAGCGGAGCGGATCAGCGCCGGCGACCCCGCGCTGGACCTGCTCGTCAACAACGCCGGCCTCACCCTCAACACGCCGTTTCTCCGGTCCACGCCGGCACTGGAGACCCGTCTGCTCAGCGTCAATGTGCACGCGGTGATGAGGCTGACGTTGGCTGCCCTGCCGGCCATGGTGGCCCGGCGGGGTGGCTGTGTGGTGAACGTCTCGTCGGTCGCCGGATTCGGAGTCGCGATGCCGGGGTCCACCTACTCGGCGACGAAGGCCTGGGTGACGAACTTCACCGAGTCGGTTGGCCTTTCGGTAGCTCCGTTCGGCGTACGGGTGATGGCGTTGTGCCCTGGCTATGTGCGTACCGAGTTCCATCAGCGGGCGGGCATCAACATGAGCAAGACGCCGACGTGGCTATGGATGGATGCCGATGAACTGGTGGCCACGGCGCTGCGTGACCTGAAGCGAGGGAAGCTGGTGAGTGTGCCGAGCCTGCGGTACAAGGTCGCCGTCTTCGGACTGCGACACCTGCCACGCCGGCTTCTGCAACGGGTCGCACGCGACACCCGGGGACGTATCGGCCGCGACGACCCCGCGGTATGACCGATGCCCCACCAGTCCGTCGCGTCACAACCACGCTGTGACACCCCGACTGCCCGAGGAAGCCTATGGAGAGACAGGAAATTCACAGCGGGCCTTGATCGTCCGTCACGTCCGGGGGAGATAGGCTCATTAACATGTCGGAGCGCGACGACCTGCGTAAACTCATTAATGATCTCGCGATCGTGCGGGGTCGGGTGGTGCTGTCGTCGGGCGCGGAGGCGGACTCCTACGTGGATCTCCGCCGGCTGACACTGCATCATGCCGGAGCGCCGCTCGTTGGTCAGGTCATGCTGGATCTCGTCGATGATTGGGACTTCGACGCGGTTGGCGGACCGACTCTCGGCGCCGATCCGGTGGCAGTGGCGATGCTGTCCGCGGCGAGCTTACGAGGCAGGTCGTTGGACGCATTTGTAGTACGCAAGGAGGGGAAAGCGCACGGTCTTCAGCGGCGTATCGAGGGCCCAGACGTAGCAGGGCGTCGGGTCCTCGCGGTAGAAGACACGTCCACTACAGGCAGTAGCGTGCTGACCGCGGTGGACGCGCTGAGAGAGGCCGGCGCGAGTGTCATCGGAGTGGCGGTCATCGTCGATCGAGGTGCGGGCACCGCAGTTCGAGCGGCGGGTCTTGAGTTCCGATCGGTGTACACGCTCGCCGATCTGGATACCCAAGACTGACTCTTCAGTCAACAAGAAATGTCGGTTCGACGTCCGCGGATATGTGGACGAATCGATGGTCCGTGGAAGGATGTAACACGTGCGAACTGCGCTGGCCGAACTGATCTTGCCCCAGGTCTCGCCGCTCAACGGCGAGCCCTACGACCGTGTTGATGCTGAGCGACTGGCGGGAGTGCTCAAGGCCCTCGCCGACCCGGCCCGGATCCGGCTGCTCAGCCTCATCCAGGCCTCGCCCGACGGCGAGGCGTGTGTCTGCGACCTGACCGCTCCCATTGGTCTGTCGCAGCCCACCGTCAGCCACCACCTGCGAATCCTCACCGAGTCCGGCTTGCTGGAGCGGGAGAAGCGCGGTGTGTGGGCCTACTACCGGCTGGTGCCGGCGGCGATCCAGTCCATCGCCGACCTGCTGACGCCGCCTCGCAAGCGCGCCACGAAGAAGGCGGCTCGCTGATGCAGCGCTCCCGCGCCGGCGCGTTCGCGCCGGCGCGGGATGGCCTGCGCCCACTCGGATGAGCGCCGGGTCACGGGCCCGGACACTCACCGCGACGTTGGCTCGCGCGGGTGCGCAGGTGGCCCGGGCCGGCCTCGTCGTGGGCAGCGGCGGAAACCTCTCCGCCCGCCCGATCGGAGCCGACGAGTGTCTGGTCACCGCGAGCGGAGCCTGGCTCGACCGGCTGGGTGCGCGGTCGTTCTCCACAGTGGAGATCGGCAGCGGTCGTCCGGTCGACGCGACCGGGTCGCCCTCAAGTGAGGTCGCGCTGCACCTCGCGGTCTACCGCGCCCGCGCCGATGTAGCGGCCGTCATCCACCTGCATCCGCAGACGACGATCCTGCTCGACCTGCTCGACGAGTCCATTCGCCTGGTCACCACCGACCACGCGTACTACGTGCGCCGGGTCACAGTCGCGCCCTTTCATCCGCCCGGCAGCCAGGAGCTCGCCGACGCGGTTGCGGTCGCGGTCGCTGACGGGACCAACTGTGTGATCCTGCCCCATCACGGGTGCGCGGTCGTGGCGCCGACCGTGGATCTGGCCCTGCGGCGAGCCCTGAACCTGGAGGAGGCGTCTCGGCTCACCTACCGGGCCCTGCTGTTGACGGGCGGCGTCCACCATCGACCCTTGCCGGAATGTCCGATCCAGTTCGCCGATGAGGCGACTGTCTGACTCTGGGTTCACCCTGGGTGATTGACACTTGCCGCTGTGCTCCGTCCACTGCGGAGTGTGCCCGGGCCGGCGCGTCTCGTAGGCTTGCGACGACTCGCTGCGATCCGGGGAGGACCGTGTCCACTCGCCACCGAACACGCCGGACGGTGGGCCGGGGCCCCTTCCGCATGCCGATGGCGCTGGCCGCTGTCGTCGGCTTGATCGCAGTCACCGCGGTGACGGTGCGGATCGTCTCAGCCAGCGCCTCCGGGTGCTCCGGAACCCTCGCGCTGCGGGTCTCCGCGACCCCGGAGATCGCCGCGCCCCTGCAGCGCATCGGCGCGGACTGGATGGCGAGCAAACCCGAGGTCGCCGGACGCTGCGTCGAGCTGACTGTCCTCGCGACGCCGGCGGCGGTCGTGGCCGGCCGGCTCACCCTGGCTGCGGGAAAGTCGATCGACGTCGCCGCCACCCCCGGGCCTACGCCGGCCGGCGATCCGCTGCCCGACGTGTGGGTGCCCGACTCCACCGGCTGGCTGGGCCGGGTGCAACTGGTCGACCGCACCGCGTTCGCCGGCAGAGCGGCGTCCATCGCCACCTCACCGGTGGTGCTCGCGATGGCGCAGTCCGACGCTCGCCAGCTCGGTTGGCCGGCCCGCGGCGTACAGATCGCCGATCTCCGGCCGCAACTCGCCCAAGGCGGCCCGCTCCGGCTCGCGGTGGCCGAGCCCCGCCGGGAGACGGCCAGCCTGGTGGCGGCGATGGTGCTGGGCGAGTCCCTGGCCACCTCCGATGCCGAACTGCCGGCGCTGGTCAAGGCGTTCCGCGGGGTCATCAAGGCACCGAGCACAGTCGACCTGCTACGTGGCCTGGGCGGCGCGGCGACCGCCGGGCCGGCGTCGGAGCAGGCGGTGGTCACCTACGACGCCACTCATCCGCCGACGAGCATCGCCGCCGTGCCCCTCGAACCGGCCCCACCCAACCTCGATTACCCGTACGCGATCCGATCCGGCATCTCGCGCGAGGCGAGCCAAGCGGCCGAGCAGTTCCGAGCGGCTGTCCTGGGTGGACCGGCGGTCCAGATCCTCGCCGCGGCCGCGTTCCGCGATCCCGACGGTCGGGCGCGCGCCGGCTTCCCGCCGGCGGCCCCGATCGCGACCGTCCCGTTCAGCCCTTACCCGGTCGACGATCCCGAACGGGTCCAGCGAGCACTCGCGCTGTGGAGTGCGGCCAACACACCCTCGCGTACCCTGGCGCTCTTCGACGTCACCTCCTCGATGCGGGCCGGCGCAGGCGGCGGCCGGACCCGTACCGGCGTCATGACCGCGGCCGCCACCGAGGGCCTGAGCCTGTTCGCCGCCGACAGCCGGGTCGGCATGTGGGTCTTTGCCGACAGCCATCACGAGGTGCTGCCGGTCGATACGCTGACCCCGGCCCGGCGGGTCGAGTTTGCCGACCGGATGGCCGACGCGACCCCGACCCGGACCAACCGCGCCGAGCTCTACTCGACCCTGCTTGCCGCGTACCGGACGATGCGCGACGGCTACGACCCCACCCGGCCGAACATCATCATCGTGCTCACCGACGGCGGCGACGACACGGCCGGCGGACTGGCGCGGGCCACCTTCAGCCAGCAGGTGCAGCAGCTCGCCGACGCCACCCGACCGATCCGGATCGTTCTCATCGGCATCGACGTCGCGCCGGCCGACGAGGCAGACCTGCAGGCGATCGCCGACGTCGTGGGCGGCGGCTACTTCCGGCTCGCCAGCCCCGGCCAGATCCAGACCATCTTCCTCAAGGCCCTGCTGCAGGTCGGCGCGGCATGAGCCGGTACGCCGTCGGTCAGGCCCGGTGCCGGCCGGTGGTCACATCGTCGGCGGCGGCGGAGGGCGCATCCGGCCCGGCCGAGCGGCGCCGTTCCCGCCGGGCGCGCCACAGCTCGAGGTAGATGGGAATGCCGGAGATCAGCACGATCAGCACCACCGCCGGCAGCACGTACCGGTCGATGTTGGGAACCTGGGTGAGCCGCCTGGCCAGCAGGTAGCCGGCGAGCAGGACGGTGTCGGTCCACAGGATCGCGCCGATCACGTTGTACAGCAGGAAGGTCCGGGCCGGGGTCTCCAGGATGCCCGCGACCGGGTTGAGGAACGTGCGCACGATGGGGATGAACCGTGCGAGCACGATCGCCTTCGCCGGACCGAACTTCAGGAAGTAGTGCTCGGCCTTCTCGACATACTCCGGTCGGAAGATGCGGGAGTCGGGCTTGTCGAAGATCCGCCGTCCGTAGCGGGCGCCGAGCAGGTGGCCCAGCTGTGCCCCGGCGATGGCGCAGAGCGGCGCGCCGATGAGCAACGCCCACAGGTTCAGCGGGTGCAGCCCCGGGATGACCACGCCGGCGAACGAGGACGCCCCGATGCCGGCCAGGAAGAGCAACGAGTCGCCGGGGAAGAAGAAGCCGATCAGCAGCCCGGTCTCGGCGAAGATGATCGTGAGTACGCCAATCACGCCGAAGGCCGCGATCAGCTCCCCGGCGTTGAGCGGGTTCACGGCCAGGAGATCGGCGAAGGCCGGGTGCGCGATGGTCACGGCGATCAGGCTACCGGGTGGCCGGCAGCCGTCCAGCGACCGCGGCCGGCTCAGCGCGGCCCGGTCCGTGCCGGCCGGTCACCGGCGCGGTCGTCAGCGGTAGTCGTCCTCGGCCTCGACCACCCGCGCCTGCTCCAGCGCGTCGAACTCGTCCACCTCGTAACCCACCCGAGGCTCGGGCTGCCCGTCGGCCGGATCGGCCGGCGTGGCCTGCTCCTGCGCATCGGCGTCGGGCGCCTCGATGTCCCGCTCGTCCGGGTCGAGCGGCCGCTGGGGGGTCAGGTCCTCGTCGGGCATGCTCATCCGTGCGCTCCCGTCCATCCCAGGTCCTGGCGGCACATCCTGGTGCGCCCTCTTCCACGGTACGGCCTGGCTGGTTTGGACACCGGACGGGCGGGGCATGCGCCGGCGCGAGATACTGCCGTCGGGGACGCGGGGACCCGGATCGGACGCCCGTCCCCGGCCGGTGCCGAACCGCCCGCACCGCGGCACACGCGAACAGAGGAGCACACCACGATGCCCATCGCCACCTCCGAGGTCTACGCCGAGATGATCTCCCGCGCCAAGGCGGGCGGCTTCGCCTACCCGGCGATCAACGTCACCTCCTCGCAGACGCTGAATGCGGCGTTGCGCGGCTTCGCCGAGGCCGGTAGCGACGGCATCGTCCAGGTATCCACCGGCGGCGCCGAGTACCTCTCCGGGCCGTCCGTCAAGGACATGGTGACCGGCGCCAGCGCGCTGGCGGCGTATGCGGTGGAGGTGGCGACGCGCTTCCCAGTGCACGTCGCCCTGCATACCGACCACTGCCCCAAGGACAAGCTCGACGGCTTCGTCCGTCCCTTGCTCGCGGCCTCGAAGGAGCGGGTGGCGCGTGGCCAGGAGCCGCTGTTCCAGTCCCACATGTGGGACGGGTCGGCGGTGCCGCTGGGTGAGAATCTCACCATCGCCGAGCAGCTGCTGGCCGAGTGCGCGGCCGCGCACGTGATCCTGGAGATCGAGGTCGGGGTCGTCGGCGGCGAGGAGGACGGCGTCGTCGGCGCCATCGACGAGAAGCTCTACACCACCGCGGACGACGGGCTGGCCACCGCGGCCGCCCTCGGGCTCGGTGAGAAGGGCGCCTACATGGCCGCGCTGACGTTCGGCAACGTCCACGGGGTCTACAAGCCGGGCAATGTGAAGCTGCGCCCCGAGATCCTCAAGGAGATCCAGGACGCGGTCGGGGCCAAGTACGGCCGGGACAAGCCGTTCGACCTCGTCTTCCACGGCGGCTCCGGTTCGCTGCTCAGCGAGATCCGGGCCGCCCTCGACTACGGCGTGGTCAAGATGAACGTGGACACCGACACCCAGTACGCCTTCACCCGATCGGTCGCGGGCCACATGTTCACCCACTACGACGGAGTGCTCAAAGTGGATGGTGAGGTCGGCAGCAAGAAGGCGTACGACCCGCGGTCCTGGGGCAAGGCGGCCGAGGAGGGGATGGCCAAGCGGGTCGGGCGGGCCTGCGAGGACCTCCGCAGCACCGGCACCAGCCTGGCCGGCTAACTAACCCGCCGGCTCGGCTTGCGTCGGGCCGGCTCACGCCGGCAGGGCGACGCGGTACCAGTGTGGGTCGGCCGGGTCGGCGGTGAAGTCGTAGCGCACCCCCTGTGGGCCCAGCGCGACCAGTGAGGCGGAGCTGGAGCCGTACGTGCGCCCCTCGACCGTCCGCCGCACCACCAGCGCCCGCGGATCGTCGAGCGCCAGACCGTCGCCGCGGACGAGATCGACCCAGCCGTCCCAGGCCTCGCCGGTCCGGGTCGCGGTCGTGAGCTCCCCGGACGGGGATCCGACGGCGGCGAGCAGGGGCGCGAAGTGCGCCACCAAGGGACTGTCGGCCCGGTCCAGGCCCGCATTGACCACGATGTGGTCGCCGGCGGTGAGCCGCTGCCGCGAGAGCGCGACGCCGTCCCAGGACCAGAGCAGCGCCGTGTCGGGCGTTGCCCGCAACAGGTGGAAGCCGTCGTAGTCGCGCAGAGCGTCGCCGTCCAACCCGGCCGGCTCGCCCTCGGCGAGCACCGCGGCCAGCGCGAGCCCGCCCCGCGATGGCCGCACGCCGCTCGCAAGGGCCGGCAAGCGGACGCCGTTGAGCAGCGCGGCCACGGCCGCCCCGGCCGGGCTGACCGCGAGCCAGGTCCCGCCCGCGACCCGGTCCCGGCCGCCGATCACGCCTGGTGCGGCCGCCGGCCAATGCGCCGCCGGGGGGTCCCAGGCCCGCTCCAGGAACTCGTCGCGGATCGCGGCCAGCAGGAGCGGCCAGGTGGCACCAGGATCGAAGCGGAGTAGGACTGTGCACACCCGGGGCACCGTACACCGCCGATACCCGCATCCCGGGCTCCTCCTGCGACCGCTGGCAAGCCACCATCCGCCGCCGCCAATCGTGGGTTTACCGGACGCTATACTTGGTGGGTGACTCCGGGTGGCGAATGGGAGATTTACGTCGTCAACGAGGTCCGCGACTGGATCGATGGCCTCGACGAGGCAACCCATGCTCGGGTGGTGGCGGCGTTGGATCTATTGGCGGAGCACGGTCCGGGGCTGGGCCGGCCGCTGGTGGACACCATCCACGGTTCGGCGGTGGCGAACCTCAAGGAGCTGCGGCCCGGCACGGTGCGGGTGCTGTTCGCGTTCGACCCGTGGCGCTCGTCGATCCTGCTGGTGGCCGGCGACAAGACGGGCCGGTGGAACGAGTGGTACCGCGAGGCGATCCCGCTGGCGGAGCAGCGCTTCGAAATCTATCTGAAGGAACGCGCCCAGCAGGAGGCGGGAGGAGACAGCAGATGAGCGGGCATGTGCGGTGGAGTGACATCCGGAATGAGCACGTGGCGCGGGCCGGCGGCGAGGACGCGGTGGCGGCGGCCAAGCAGGCATTGGTCGCCGAGGTGGTGGGCCAGCGCCTCGCTGAGCTGCGCAAGGCTCGCGGCCTGACCCAGCAGCAGGTCGCCGACCGGATGGGTGTCACCAAGGGTCGGGTATCGCAGATCGAGCAGGGCAAGGTCTCTGGCCAGGACGTGCTCGCCCGCTTCGCTGTCGCGTTGGGTGGCCGGCTGCATCAGGCGATCTACTTCGACGACGGTGACATCGCCGCCATCGCGTGAGTGCGGATACGCCAGCCGGGGTGACGGCACGGGCGCACGTGGTGATGTGGTCAGGCTGGTACGGCCATAGGCGGGTCGTCGGGATCGCCGTGACGATCGGCGTATCGCCCGGGGAGGTGGATCACGTTATTGGCCGGGGCCGCGCAACGCCGCGACTCGCGAACGAGATCGCCACGTACGACGCCGAACTCGCCGCCAAAGCCGGCCCGCCCCCGACGACCCCCGCGCAGCCGACCGCCGACGCCGAGACACCGAAACCAGCCCGCCGACGCAGCACCAAAACACAGACAACCATCACCGCCGCACCATCCCTACGGCGAAGCGCACAAACCTCGCCACCCGGTGGTGACCTGGGTTGATACCCCGACTCCGTTAGATCAACAAGAGAGGCGAGGCACCGAGGGCGGTGGCAGGGGGGAAAGGGGAGGTAGGGAGACCGCGGGCTGGGGGGCGGAGAGCCAGGATCGGCTGACCCGGACACCGGTGAGCCGCTCGAGCAGACTCAGCGCCGACGGCTCCGCACTGAACAGGCCGAAGCGGAGCCCGTCGAGGTGGGCCGCGATCGCGTCGCAGCCACCGGCGGCGGTCGGGTCGGCGTGCAGCAGCGGGTCGAACTCGGCCACCAGGGCCCCGTCGACGGCGTACACGAACCGCATCACCGCTTGCACGTTGCGAAAGAAGCAGGCCAGCCGGGCCCCTTTGGACAGGGTCTCGATGCTCTCCTCGGCGCGCCACCCGTTGTGTTCGGCCACCAGCACGCCACCGTCGACCGCGCCGACCTGCGCCCACTGTGGTCCGTCGGCCGGCCAGAAGCACTCTTCGAACGTGCGCTGCTGCGCCTGGCCGGGGTCACCGCCCAGGCGGATCACGGCCTCGTCCCGGTCCAGGCCGACCACGCCGGTGAAGCAGTACGCCTGCACCTGCTCGAGCCAGTCCTCGCCGGTCACGCCCCGATCATGCGCTGGTGAGCAGGGCCACCGCCTCGGAAACGTCGTCAGTCAGATGAACGAGTGCGGCCAGGTCACCCAAGGGAGACGCAGCCAGCAACGGGCGTAACAGGCCCTCGATCGGCACGGTCTCGGTCCAGAAGTGGGCGTCGAGGAAAACCAGCGGACCACCGCGTCCGTCGGTGCCGTAGAACGCCTTGGTCACCGCCGCGAACACCTCCTGCACGGTACCGGCCCGACCGGGGGCGAAGACGGTGCCGCCGCGGGCCAGCCGGAGCAGGGTGTCCTCCCGGATCGCGTTGGAGAAGTACTTCGCGATGCCGCTCGCGAAGAGGTTCGCCGGTTCGTGACCGTAAAGCCAGGTGGGGATCGAGAGCCCACCGGTGGCGAGCTGGCTCACCGGGTCCTGGGTGATCGGGGCCGGGTATCGGCGGCGAATCTCGAGCGCGGCTGCGGTGTACCGGTCGTGATCGGTGAACGCGGGTGCGGTGGCCAGCAGGTCCACCGCCGCACCGAGCTCGGCGACCGGCTGCCCGCGCAGGTACGCACCGAGGTTGGCGGCCTCCATGACGCCCGGCCCGCCACCGGTCACCACCAACCGGCCCGCCTGCCCCAGCCGGTAGGCGACGGCGGCGGCCATCCGGTACGGCGGTGTGCCCCGTGGCACCGCGTGCCCGCCCATGACCCCGACGACGCTCCGCGCGCCGTGGGCACTGACCCAGGCGGTGGTCACATCGCCCAACGCATCGTCGATACCGGCGTCGTGGATCCGCCGCGCCAGCGCCTCTCGTACGCCCGGCAGCGGGCCGCCGGTGCGCTGGACGTGACGGAACACCACGGTGTCGTACATGCCCTCGAAGCCCCCGGTCTCGAAGCCGGCGACGAGGTCCTCGGCGGTGTAGAGCTTGCTGGTCGTGGTCGGGTACGGCGTCTCGGCGAAGACCGGAACAACGCTGGCGCCCCGGCGCACGAGATCGGCGACGGTATCCGGCCCGTCGAACCGGCAGCCGACGAAGAGCGCGTCGACGACGTCGACCTGGGCCAGGTCGGGCGGATCGATATCGAGCCGGACGCCCTGGATGGTCAAGCCAGATAACGAGCCACGGGCGAGGTGAACGTCCAGCTCTTGGCGTGACTCGATCTCGCCGTCGGCGGTTCCCGGGGGCCAGGGCAAGGGGGTGATCAGCGGCACCGGGTCAGCGTAGTGGCGACGGGCCGGGCCGGCGTCCCGGCCGCGGGCCGGGTGGACGGTGCGAAAGAGCGGTGGCCCGGTCAGCCGGGCCACCGCGACCGGGTCCTGGGGAGGCTCCGGACTTTCGATTCAACCCACCGCGGCGCCGGTTGGCCATGGCTGGACGTGTGGAACCACACTCACCCGTTCAGGTATCGATCCGGCCCGGGCGGGGGGTTGAATGTGACCATGCACAATCTGCTGCCCGAGCCGCCCGCCACCCGGCTGCCGTCCGATCCGGCCGCGCAGGAGCTCGACCGGCCACCGGATGAGCTGGCGGCGCGATTCCCCGCCTCCAGCGCGGCCTGGGCGACGCTGGCCGAGCGCGCGCTCGCCGACCAGCAGCCCGTGGTCGCCTATGCGTTTGCCCGGACCGGGTACCACCGCGGGCTGGACCAACTGCGGCGCAGCGGCTGGAAGGGATCCGGGCCGGTGCCCTGGGCGCACGAGCCGAACCGTGGCTTCCTGCGCTGCCTGCATGCGCTGGCCCGGGCGGCGGCGGCGATCGGCGAGGCCGACGAGGCGGCCCGCTGTGCGCAGTTCCTGCGGGACTGTGATCCGGCGGCCGCGGACGCCCTCGGCGGTTGAGTCCTGTGGGCCGCCGGCGATAGCGGCGGCCCAGCGCCGGCGGCTGGAGCGCTACAGACCCTCGGCGACGGCGGCGGCCACCCGCAGCCAGGCCCGGCGGCTGTCCGGGGAGACCGCCGAATAGCGTACCGGCGCACCCGAGTCGAGATGCCGGTCGTAGGGCACCCGCAACACCGTGCGGCAACGGGCGCCGAAGTGGCGTTCGATGGCCCGTGGGTTGACCTCCTTGCGATGCGGCGGCATGGTCACCACCGTCACCGCCCGCCGGACCAGCTCGCGCCGGCCGGTCTGCTCCAGATGGTCGAGCAGGCGGGCTGCGGTCTCGGCCGAGTCGTTGCGGGCCGACATCGTGATCACCAGCTGATCGGTGGCGTCGACCGCGGCCTGCCAGTTCTCGGCGCGGACGTTGTTGCCGGTGTCGACGAGGATCAGCTTGTAGAAGCGACCGACGACGGCGCGCAGATCCCGGAAGGCCTGCGCGGTGAGCATCTCGCCGGCGGTGGCGGCCTCGTCGGAGGCGAGCACGTCGAACATCGCGTCCTCCTGGCCGCGCACGTACGCCGCCAGCTCGCCGACCCGGCCGCTGCCCTGCCCGAACCGGTCGAGGTCGCGCAGGAGGTCTCGTACGGTCCGCCCGTGCAGGTCCGGCTGCGCCCGCATGCCCAGCGTGCCCTGGGTTTCGTTGTTGTCCCAGGCCAGCACGAACCCGCCACGCGACTGGCCGAAGGTGAGCCCCAGCATCAACGTCGCCACGGTCTTCCCGGCGCCGCCCTTGGGGTTGACCACGGTGATCTGGCGCAGGCCGCCGAACACCCGGCGCACGGCCGTGTGGTACCCGCGGGCGTCGCGCTCCCGCCGGCTCGGGCGCAGCCGCACCAGCCCGAAGCTGCCCCGCCGGGCCGCGCCCCGGATCCCGGTCGTGGCCACCCACTCCCGCGGACGGACCGCGCGGCGGGTGGCGAACTCCTGGGCCGTCGGTGGTCGATCCAGATCCAGGTACGGCGGCACCGGTCGCTGCGGCGCGTCGTCGAAGACCTCGCGGTATCCGTCCCAGGGCGTATCGGCGTCCGGCTCGTCCCAGGGCGTACCACCGTCCGGCTCGTCCCAGTGCGTCGCGCCGGCCAGGCCATTGGCGAACCCGTCCGGGTCGGGCCCGGCCGGCGGATCCTGGGGGGCGGGGGCCGGCTGGTCCGGCGGCGGGCGGTGCACCGGCGGCTGGCGCCACGGCGAATCGGGTCCGAAGTCCCGATCGTCCAGCTGTTCCTGGTCCACGCGTCGACCCCTCCGCCGTCGAGCCTCGCATACCTCGGTGAAACGACGGTAACGCGGCAATCACATGACGTAGAGCGACCAGGCGGCCCGCTCGACCCACCAGGAGCGCTGGTGGCGCAGCACCCCGGCGACGCCGTCGTCGACGAAGGGAAGATCGTCCTCGCGCGGCGTGATGCTGACAGCGCGGCCCCGTGTCCGGCGTACCTCGAAGGTGACCGTGGCGTTGCGCAGCAGGCGCCGCTGGAGCACCGGCACGGCGACGGCCACGTCGAGCAGGCCGTCGTCGGCCCGGGCGTCCTCGACCAGGGGCAGACCATCCACATCAGACGATCCGGTGTTGCGGATGGAGCAGGCGAGCAGGGGGTCGTCGCCGTCGGTCAGGATCGCGTCGTCGACCTCGACCCGGCCGCGCCAGGCGATCGGCTGGTCGCCGATGGCGACGCTGCCGGCGAGCGCGCCGTGCAGGGTGGCGGACCCGCTGCCGGTACGGAGCAGGTCGATCTGTCGGGTATGGCCACCGGTCACCGCGTCTGCGACCGAGCCCGGATCGCGCGGCAGGCGTAACGCGACCACGAGATCGGGCACTCCCGGACTGAGCGGGAGGATTGCCATCGGTGGCAGGTCGAGCATGGTGCGGTCCGGGGCGAGAGCGTCGGGGCGCTTCGCCGGCGGCGGGGCATGGTGGCGCACCAGCCGCCGGACCACCGCTCGGACTTCACCGTCCGTAGCTGCGGCCACCACCAAGCGCGTGTCGCCGCCGATCACGGGTTTGAGCGTGGCGTCCAGTTCGGTGTCGCCGCCGGCGGTCACCAGCTCGACCCGGTTACCTTGGGCGCGCAGCGCATCCGCGCAGGCCAGAACCGAGACGCGCGGCCGATCGCCGGCGCCGCACGCGCAGCCGGCGCCGCCACAAGCCGATCCCTCCCCCAGGGTCAGGATCACGACTTCCCGCACGCTGGGCGCCTCCCTCACAATCAGTGACAATGTTCCTTGTTAGCCTGACATCCCAGGGCGATGGCACGCCGGGCGCCCTCGACGAACCTGACCTCGCGCGGGGCCCCACGGGTGCCGGTTGACGGCGCGGCAGGCCGGGAGGCGATGAAGATGCCAGCGATCGTGCTCATCGGAGCGCAGTGGGGTGACGAGGGCAAGGGAAAGGTGACCGACCTGCTCGGCGGCCAGGTAGACGTGGTGGTGCGGTACTCGGGCGGAAACAACGCCGGGCACACTGTGATCACCCCCGACGGGGAGAAGTTCGCCCTGCACCTGATGCCCTCGGGCGCGCTCTGGCCGGCGGCGACCGTGGTGATCGGCAACGGCGTGGTGGTCGATCCGAAGGTGCTGCTGGCCGAGCTGGACGGGTTGCAGGCTCGCGGCGTCGATGTGAACCGGCTGCGTATCTCCGGCGACGCCCATTTGATCATGCCGCATCACCGGGCGTTGGACCGGGTCGTCGAGCGCTACCTCGGCGCGTCCCGGATCGGTACCACCGGGCGCGGCATCGGGCCGGCGTACGGCGACAAGGTGGCCCGGATGGGGGTCCGCGTGCAAGACCTGCTCGACCCCGGGATCTTGCGCCAGAAGCTGCGGCTGGTCCTGCGGGAGAAGAACCAGATCCTGGTGAAGGTGTACAACCGCAAGGCCCTCGACGTCGAGGCGGTGGTAGCCGAGTACCTCGAGTATGGCGAACGGCTGCGCCCGCTCATCGTCGAGACCCGCACGTTGCTCTGGGACGCGCTCGACAGCGGGAAGACGGTGCTGCTGGAGGGGGCCCAGGCGACCATGCTCGACCTGGATCACGGCACCTACCCGTTCGTCACCTCATCCAACCCGACCTCGGCCGGAGCCTGTGTCGGCTCAGGTATCCCGCCGACGGCGATCGGCCAGGTGATCGGGGTCACCAAGGCGTATACCACCCGGGTCGGCAGCGGTCCGTTCCCGACCGAGCTGGCCGATGAGAACGGACAGCACCTGGTCAAGGTCGGCGCGGAGTACGGCACCACCACCGGGCGGGAACGCCGCTGCGGCTGGTTCGACGCGGTCGTGGTGCGCTACGCGGTCCGGGTCAACGGAATCACGGACCTGGTGGTGACCAAACTGGACGTTCTCTCCGGCCTGGAGAAGGTGCCCATCTGCGTCGGGTACGACATCGACGGCGAGCGGGTGACCCGGATGCCGATGACCCAGACCGCGTTCCACCACGCGCGACCGATCTACGAGGAGCACGACGGTTGGTGGGAGGACATCTCCAAGTGCCGCACCGTCAACGAGCTGCCCGACAACGCCCGCCGTTACGTCGAGCGCATCGAGGAACTGGCCGGGGTGCCGGTCTGCGTGGTGGGCGTGGGCCCGGGGCGGGACGAGAACGTGGTGCGTCATCCGTTGCTGCCGCCTCGATAGGATCCACCGGTGCGGGTGCTGGTGATCGGATCGGGTGGCCGCGAGCACGCCCTGGTCCGGGCGCTGGCGGCCGACCCGACGGTCACCGCGGTGTACGCCGGGCCCGGCAATCCCGGTATCGCCGGGCTGGCTGGCTTGTGCGCCGTCGACCCGATCGACCCGACTGCGGTGGCCCGCCTCGCCCTCGGACTCGGGGTCGACCTGGTGGTGGTCGGTCCGGAGGCGCCGCTGGTCGCCGGCGTCGCCGACGCGGTACGGGCCAGTGGGATCGCCTGCTTCGGCCCGTCGGCCGCGGCCGCCCGCATCGAGAGCTCGAAGGCGTTCGCGAAGGAAGTGATGGTCGCGGCGGGTGTGCCGACCGCGGCCGCCCGGGTCTGTACCTCACCCCGGGAGGCGGCCGAGGCGCTGGCCCACTTCGGCCCGCCGTACGTGGTCAAGGACGACGGGCTCGCCGGTGGCAAGGGGGTCGTGGTGACCCGGGAGCTCAGCACCGCCCTGGCGCACGCCCGCGCCTGCGGGACGGTGGTGGTCGAGGAGTTCCTGGACGGGCCCGAGGTGTCGCTGTTCGTGGTCACCGACGGCGTCGCGACCCGGGCCCTACTGCCGGCACAGGACTTCAAGCGGCTGGCTGACGGCGATCATGGCCCCAACACCGGTGGCATGGGCGCCTATTCGCCGCTGCCGTGGTTGCCGGACGGCACCGTCGACCGCGTGATGTCCACTGTGGTGCATCCCACGCTGGCCGAGCTGCGGGCGCGTGGGGCGCCGTTTCAAGGGTTGCTCTACGTCGGGTTGGCGCTGACCGGCACCGGCGAACGGGTGGTGGAGTTCAACGCTCGATTCGGTGATCCGGAGACCCAGGCTGTGCTCGCTCTGCTGGCGACACCGCTGGGCGCCCTGCTGCGGGCCGCGGCCACCGGTATCCTCGCCGAGCACCCCCCGTTGCGCTGGCACGACGCGGCCGCGGTCGTGGTCGTCCTGGCGGCCGCGGGCTACCCCGGCGCGCCGCGCACGGGCGATCTGGTGACCGGGGCCGAGGACGATGCAGTCCTGCACGCCGGCACCGCCCGGGACGACCAGGGTCGGCTGCGCTCCGCCGGCGGCCGGGTGCTGGACTGCGTCGGTGTCGCCGCGGACCTGGCCGCCGCTCGTCAGCGCGCCTACGAACTGGTCCGTCTGATCACATTGGACGGTGCGCAGTACCGGACAGACATTGCGTCGGCCGCGAGCGAAAGCCCCCTCGTCACCCGGGACGGGGTCTGGGCCGCCGGCCCGCCATAGGAGTCCGCTACCGCGGTGCCAGCCCGAGCAGGCGGTCCACGATGGCGGCAAGGTCGGGCGGTTCGAGGCGATCGGCGAGCCCGGCCAGATCGGCGGTCGCGAACCAGGCATGCCCTCGCAGCGTGGTCACCTCGTCGGGGAGCAGGCCGTCGCGGCCGATGACCGGCGTCTCGCGGTCGAAACGGGCCAGGAAGAACGGCTCAGGTCCGAGGAAGCGCCGACCGTTCCAGATCGTGTCGCGAGCGACCACGAGCTCGGTCGGGTCGATCGCGTCCGGGTCGAGTCCGGTCTCCTCGACCAGTTCCCGGCGGGCCGCCGCGTACGGGGTCTCGCCCGCCTCGATGCCGCCACCGGGTGGCTCCCACAGCAACGATCCGTCGTACGGGTCCTGCCAGTGCAGCAGCAGCATCCGCCCGGACCGGTCCAGGCAGACGATCCTGACCGCGGGCCGGCTGACCGTCTCCACCGGCCAACCCTACGCCTGGGCAGCCGCGCTACCGAAGCTGCGCACCGCTGATGGCCCGGGCGATCACCAGTCGCTGGATCTCACTGGTACCCTCGAAGATCGTGTAGATCTTCGCGTCCCGGTACCACCGCTGCACCGGGTGGTCGCGCACATAACCGGCGCCACCGAGGATCTGCACCGCCTTCTCGGTCACCGCCACCGCGACCTCGCCCGCCTTGAGCTTGGACATCGACCCCTCGCCGGCCTCGAACGGCTGATTGTTGCGGCCCATCCAGGCGGCCCGCCAGACGAGCAGCCGGGCGGCATCGATCTCGGTGCGCATGTCGACCAGCGCGAAGGCGATCCCCTGGTTCTCCACAATCGGCCGACCGAACTGGATCCGGGTCCTGGCGTAGGCGAGCGCGTACTCGTACGCGGCCCGGGCGATGCCCAGGGCCTGCGCGCCGACGGTCGGGCGAGTCAGCTCGAAGGTCCGCATCGCGGCCTGGGACCCCGAGCTCTGACCCGACCGGGTCCGGGCCAGCCGGGCTTCCAGGGCCTCCCGGCCGCCGAGCAGGCAGGAGCCGGGCACCCGGACATCGTCGAGGAAGACATCCGCGGTGTGCGACGCCCGCAGGCCGAGCTTGCGCAGCTTGCGGGATCCGGACAGGCCCGGGGTACCGGGCGGTATCACGAAGGCGGCCTGACCGCGGGCGCCGAGGGCCGGATCCACCGAGGCGGTCACCACATGCACATTGGCGATGCCGCCGTTGGTGGCGAACGCCTTCTGTCCATTGAGGACCCATTCGTCGGTGGTCGGCTGGTGGACCGCCCGGGTGCGTACGGCGGCGACATCCGACCCGGCCTCCGGCTCGGTGGCGCAGAACGCGCCGAGCTTGACCGCGGACGGGTCGCCGAAGCACTGCGGCACCCACTCGACCAGCTGCTCGGGCGTACCCGACCCGTAGATCGCGGCGACCGCGAGTGAGGTGCCCATGATCGCCATTGCCAGGCCGGCGTCACCCCAGAACAGCTCCTCCTGGGCCAGGCAGGTGGAGAGTCCGCTCGGGTCGTTGTAGGTGTTGGACAGGAACTCGAAGCCGTAGAGGCCGACCTTCGCCGCCTCTTCGATGATCGGCCAGGGCGTCTCCTCGCGCTCGTCCCATTCGGCGGCGGCCGGCCGCATCACCTGTTCGGCGAAGCCGTGCACCCAGTCGCGCAACTCGCGCTGCTCGTCACTGAGGTGCAGGGAGAACTCGGCCGCCATCCGGTCAGCTCTTCGGCAGGTCGAACAGGTTGGCCACGTTGGCCGCCAGGCCCAGGTCCCCCTTCGCCTTGAGCTTGCCGGTCATGAACATGGTCATGGGGTTGGCGCTGCCGGTGATGAGGGTCAGGAAGTCCGGGCCGGCGAGGGTGAAGGTGACCTTGGGCTCGGTGCCGCTCGGTCCGGAGACCGAGCACGCCCCGTCGGCGATGGCGACGTCATAGACGTCGGTGGCGCCTTCGGCGCCGCCGGTGATGTTCCACTGCACCACCGCGTTCGTCGCCCCGGCCCGGTCGGCTCGGAACCGCGTCGGCAGCTGATGGAAGATCGCGTCAAGGATCTCCCGGCGCCGTGGTCCGGCCATGACCTCCTCGAGCTGGCCGCGGGAGGCCGTGGTGACCAACGCGGCGAACTCCTCGGGCTCGAGGGCGTCGAAGACGGCGGTGTCGAACTCGGTCATGGGTCACCCCTCGTGGCGGCGGCTAACTTACCGAGGAGTAACCCTACGACCCGAGCCAGCGGGCAGCAAGCCGCGGGCCGGCGGCGGCCCGGCCGGCGACTAGGTTGAGGGAGTGAGCGCCAGCATCGACAACGTCCTGGCAGCGCGGTACGCCTCGGCGGAGCTGGCGGCGATCTGGTCGCCGGAGGAGAAGGTACGCGCCGAGCGGCGGCTGTGGCTGGCCGTGCTCAGCGCCCAGCGCGATCTGGGCGTCCCGACGCCCGACGGTGTGCTCGAGGCGTACGCCGCCGTGCTCGAGCGGGTGGACCTGGCCAGCATCGCGGCGCGGGAGCGGGTCACCCGCCACGACGTCAAGGCACGCATCGACGAGTTCGCGGCCCTGGCCGGGCACGAGTACATCCACCGGGCGATGACCTCGCGGGATCTCACCGAGAACGTCGAGCAGCTGCAGATCCGGGCATCGTTGATCCTGGTACGCGAGCGCATGGTGGCGGCGTTGGCGCGCCTCGCGAGCCGGGCGTTGGAGTATGACGACCTGGTCCTGGTCGGCCGGACCCACAATGTGCCGGCCCAGGCCACCACGCTGGGCAAGCGGTTCGCCACCGCCGCCGAAGAGCTGGTCATCGCGTACGACCGGATCTCGGAGCTGATCGAGCGGTATCCGCTGCGTGGTATCAAGGGCCCGGTCGGCACCGCGCAGGACCAGCTCGACCTCCTCGGCGACCCGGCCCGGGTGGTCGAGCTGGAGCGCGCCGTCGCCCACCACCTGGGTTTCGCGCACACGCTGACCAGTGTGGGGCAGGTCTACCCACGTTCACTCGACTTCGATGTCGTCTCGGCGCTGGTGCAGGCGGCGTCGGCGCCGGCATCGCTGGCGGTCACCATCCGACTGATGGCCGGGCAGGAGCTGGTCTCCGAGGGCTTCCGCGCCGGCCAGGTCGGCTCCTCCGCGATGCCGCACAAGATGAACACCCGCTCCTGCGAGCGGATCTGCGGGCTCGCCGTGGTTCTGCGCGGGTATGCGTCGATGATCGGCGAGCTCGCCGGCGGTCAATGGAACGAGGGGGACGTCTCCTGCTCGGTGGTGCGCCGGGTGGCGCTGCCGGACGCGTTCTTCGCGGCCGACGGGTTGTTCCAGACCACATTGACTGTGCTCGATGACTTCGCGGCGTTTCCGGCGATGATCGGGCGCGAGCTCGACCGGTACCTTCCTTTCCTGGCCACCACGAGGATCCTGGTCGCCGCGACCCGGCAGGGGGTGGGTCGCGAGGCGGCCCATGAGGCCATCCAGGAGCACGCGGTGGCGGTCGCGGTGGCGATGCGGGAGGCGCCGGTCGGCGGCGAGGAGCTGGTGGATCGGCTGGCCGGCGACCCGCGGCTCCGGCTCGACCGGGCCGACATCGAGGCCCTGGTCGCCGACCGGGTCAGCTTCGCCGGCCTGGCATCACAGCAGGTGCATGCGGTCGCCGACCGGGTGGCGGCGATCGTCGCCCTGCATCCCGGTGCCGGCGCCTACACCCCGCACGCCATCGTCTGAGCGGGCGCGCCGGCCATTGTGACCAATCTGGACAGTGTCGGCAGCTGGCCCGCGACCCTGTCAGACTGAGCGCGTGCAGTGGATCACGGCAGCGCTCGCCGCTTTTGTCTTGATCGTTCCGGTGGAGCTGCCGGACAAGACCTTCGTCGCCACGCTCGTGCTCGCCACCCGGTACCCACCGCTGCCGGTCTGGATCGGCGTGGTGATCGCGTTCGGCGTCCAGTCGGCGATCGCCGCCGCCGCCGGGCGGCTGTTGACCCTGCTGCCGACGCGGCCGGTGCAGCTGATCGCCGCCGGGCTGTTCCTGATCGGAGCGATCATCATGTTCCGCGGCGCCCGCCGGGCGGACCTGGAGCGGGAGAACACCGAGCGCGAGTACGCCAGTCGGGTGAGTGCCGCCCGCAGCGGGGTGCGGGCAGCGACGTTCAGCTTCCTTGTGCTTTTCACAGCTGAATGGGGGGACTTGTCGCAAATTCTAACCGCCAGCCTGGTCGCCAGCGGCCAACCGGCGTGGCCCGTCTTCGTCGGCTCCTGGGCCGGTCTCGCCGTCGTCTCCGGCGCCGCGGTCCTCCTCGGCAAGGTCCTGCTCCGCCGGGTCCGCCTCGCGGTCGTGCGGTTCGTGGCCGCCGGCGTCTGCGCCCTGCTCGCCGCGGTCACCGCGGTGGCCGCCTTCGCCTGACGAGCGGGACCTGGGGTGATCCGGGGGCTGGCCAGGCCCGGTAGGCTGTGACCCGCCCGCAGCAACGTCAGGAGAGGCCGTGGCACGCGTTGTCGTCGATGTCATGCTGAAACCGGAGATCCTCGACCCGCAGGGGCAGGCGGTCGCGAACGCGCTGCCACGCCTGGGTGTCACCGGTGTCACCTCGGTGCGCATCGGAAAGCGGATCGAGATTGAGTTCGCCGGGCCGCCGGACGAGGAGCAGGCCCGCCAGATCGCGGACCGGCTGCTCGCCAACCCGGTGATCGAGGACTTCACGATCCGCGTCGACCGTGCGGATCCGGCCGGCGCGACCAGTCCGGCCGCCTTCGCCTAGCCGAGGAGTGCACGATGGGCGTCAACATCGGCGTGGTGACCTTCCCCGGTTCGCTCGACGACCGGGATGCGGTCCGCGCGGTCGCGCGGTCCGGCGCCACGCCGATCCGGCTGTGGCACGCGGACAGCTCCCTGCACGGGGTCGATGCGGTGGTCCTGCCCGGCGGCTTCTCCTACGGTGACTACCTGCGCTGCGGCGCCATCGCTCGGTTCTCCGCGGTGATGGACACGCTGGCCGATGCCGCCCGCGGCGGGCTGCCGGTGCTCGGCATCTGCAACGGCTTCCAGATCCTCTGCGAGGCCCACCTGCTGCCTGGTGCGCTGACCCGCAACCAGCACCTGCATTTCCGCAACCGCGACCAGCGCCTCACCGTCGGCAGTACCTCTTCGGCCTGGTCCAACGCGTTCGTGCCCGGTCAGGAGATACTCATCCCGGTCAAGAACGGCGAGGGCTGCTACGTGGCCGATGCGCACACGTTGGACGAGCTGGAGACCGAGGACCGGGTGGTGGCCCGCTACCTCGGCGACAATCCCAACGGCTCGCAGCGAAGCATCGCGGCGATCCGCAACGAGGCGGGCAACGTGGTCGGCATCATGCCGCACCCCGAGCACGCCGTCGATGCGCTGACCGGTCCATCGCTGGACGGGCTCGGGTTCTTCACGTCGCTCTTGCGCCATGTCCTCGGTCCCGACGCCGTCGCGGCCGCGACGGCGTCAAAGGGCCCGGCGACGGCGCCGGCGGGCGTCGGAGGTGGGTCGCGATGAGAGCCGTAGGCGAGCAGGTGGATGACGACATGACCGCGCCGGACTCGGCCGGTGGTGAGGTCGCGACCGCGGCCGCCGACGGGGGGCCACCGGCGCTCGCCGAGACGCCCGTGGTGGATGCGGCACCGCAGGCGGAGCCCGTCGCGGAGGCCGCACCGCCGGCGCCGGCCTGGCGCGAGGTCGGCTTCGACACCGTCGCCCGGGCCGTCGGTACCCCGACCGAACACCAGCCCTTCGGCGAGCTCGGCCTGCAGCCCGATGAGTACCAGCGGATCCGCCAGATCCTGCAGCGCCGACCGACCGAGTCCGAGCTCGCCATGTACTCGGTCATGTGGAGCGAGCACTGCTCGTACAAGTCGAGCAAGGTCCACCTGCGACAGTTCAGCGAGAAGGCTCCGCCGTCGACGGCGCTGCTGGCCGGGATCGGCGAGAACGCCGGCGTCGTGCGGGTCTCGGAGAAGCTGGCGGTGACCTTCAAGATCGAGTCGCACAACCATCCATCCTTTGTGGAGCCTCACCAGGGTGCGGCGACCGGGGTCGGCGGCATCGTGCGCGACATCCTGGCCATGGGCGCCCGGCCGGTCGCCATCATGGACCCGTTGCGCTTCGGACCGGCCGACCACGTCGACACCCTGCGGATGCTGCCCGGCGTGGTCGCCGGCATCGGCGGGTACGCCAACTGCCTGGGCCTGCCCACCATCGGCGGCGAGGTGGTCTTCGACCCGTGCTACCACGGCAATCCGCTGGTGAACGCGCTCTGCGTCGGCGTGCTCCCGGTCCAAGCGCTGCAGAACCGGAAAGCGGCCGGGCCCGGCAACATCCTCGTCCTGGTGGGAGCGAAGACTGGGCGCGACGGTATCGGCGGGGTCTCGGTCCTGGCCAGCGCCACCTTCGACGCCGACAGCGCGCAACGGCGGCCCAGCGTGCAGGTGGGCGACCCATTCACCGAGAAGCTTCTGGTCGAGGCGTGCCTGGAGATCTACGACCTCGGGCTGGTCGTGGGCATCCAGGACCTCGGCGGCGCCGGCCTGACCTGCGCCCTTTCGGAAATGTCGGCGGCCGCCGGCACCGGCATGGCGGTCAACCTTGACCTGGTGCCGTTGCGGGAGGCGTCGATGGGTCCGCCGGAGATCCTCGCCTCCGAGTCGCAGGAGCGGATGCTGCTGGTCGTGACGCCGGAGAACCTGGCGGTGGTGCTCTCCATCTGCTCGCGCTGGGGCGTGCTCGCGGCGGCGATCGGCGAAGTGACCGCGGCACCCGAGGATCAACCGGCGAACCTGCGGATCTGGTGGCACAACCAGGTCGTGGTCGACCTGCCGCCGGGCTCGCTCGCCGACGACGGACCGCTCTACGCCCGGCCCATGCGGGAGCCGAACGACCGCGTGCTGGTGGCCGCCGACCGTGGCGAGACCCTGCCTCGCCCGGCCGGGCCGCAGGAGCTGCGGGCCACGGTGCTGCGGATGGCCGGCTCGCCCAACCTCTGCGACAAGGCCTGGGTCACCGAGCAGTACGACCGCTACGTGCTCGGCAACACCGTGCTGGCCCAACCGGAGGATGCGGGCGTGGTCCGTATCGACGAGAAGACCGGCCTCGGCGTGGCGATCTCGGTGGACGGCAACGGCCGGTTCACCCGGCTGGACCCGTATACCGGCGCGAAGCTTGCGCTGGCGGAGGCGTACCGCAATGTGGCGGCGACCGGCGCGACCCCGGTCGCGGTGACCAACTGCCTGAACTTCGGTTCGCCGGAGGACCAGACGGTGATGTGGCAGTTCGCCGAGTCGGTGCGCGGGCTCGCCGACGGCTGCCTGGAGCTCGGTATCCCGGTCACCGGCGGCAACGTGAGCTTCTACAACCAGACCGGTTCCATGCCCATCCATCCGACGCCGATCGTCGGGGTGCTCGGCGTGCTGCCCGACGTCGCCGCCCGGGTGCCGATGGGCTTCGCGACGCCCGGCGACCCGGTCTTCCTGCTCGGCGAGACCCGGGAGGAGCTCTCCGGCTCGGAGTGGGCGCACGTCACCCACGACCACCTCGGCGGGTCACCGCCGCAGGTTGATCTCGCGGCCGAGCGCCGCCTGGCCGAGCTGCTGGCCCAGGCCGCCCGCGTGGGCCATCTGGCGGCAGCGCACGACCTCTCCGACGGCGGGCTGGCCCAGGCCTTGGTGGAATCGTGTCTGCGCCGCGACGTCGGGGTTCAGGTCGCCCTGCCGGCCGAGCTGAGCCCGTTCGTCGCCCTGTTCAGCGAGTCAGCCGGTCGGGCGCTGGTCGAGGTACGACGGGGTCAGGAGGCGGCGTTCGTCGCGCTCGCCGCCGAGCACGGCGTGGCCTGCACCGAGCTCGGCGCCCTGCGCCCGGCCCACTCCGCACTCGCCATCGACGACCTCTTCGAGATCCCGCTGGACGAGCTGCGCGAGGCGTACACGGCGACCATGCCGGCGCTGTTTGCCCAGTCTCTACCGAGCTGACCGCCGACCGAGCCAACCGGAGTCAGCCGGTCGGGCCGGCTGCGCTTCGTGCGTGGATCTTGGTCATTGATGGCGGTCGGGACAACCATCAGTGTCCACGATCGGCTGGAAGTCGCCGGGCGCGAGCTCAGTTGTCGAGCCAGTCGACCCGCTCGGTCGGCGGTTGGACGGGGCGCTGGCGTGGGTCGTACGGGTCCGGCTGGCCGTGTGCGGTGGGCCCGGGGCCGGCGGGCCCGTAGCCCTGCTGGTCGTAGCCGGGCTGGCCGTACGCCTGCGGGCCGTAGCCGTTGGCGTACGGGTCCTGCTGGCCGTAGTTGGGCGGGCCACCCCCGGGGTAGCCCGGTCCGGGCCCCCCTGGTCCGGGCCCTCCGGGTCCGGGGCCCCCCGGGCCGTATCCGGGCTGGCCGCCGTACTGGCCGGAGGCGTAGGGATTCTGCCCGTACCCGGGCGGCGGCACCCGGCCGTGGGTCTGGGTCGGCACGTCGGCCAGGGGCGACCGGGCGATCATGGTGCGGTCGGCGCCGGGGCGACCTCGACCCGCGCCGGTGGGATCGCCCCGCCGCTGCGGGGGATGCGGCGGGCGCGGTCCGCCACCGCCGCGACCGGGCGGGGGACCGCGGCGACCGCCGGGTCGCGGCGGACCCGGCGGCTTCCCGGCGTCATCACCCCGCCGGCGGACGAAGAGCAGCACGATCGCGCCGATGCCGAGGGCGACCAGCACCGCTCCAATGGCGATCAGGATCCAGGACAGGCCGCCACCGCCCGCCGAGCCGGCGACCGGCTGGTTGCTCTCCAGGGCGGCCGTGGGCGGCCCGCTGGTCGCGCCCGGGCTCGGGGTACCGGAGGGCGTCGGGCTGCCGGACGGGCTCATGGCGAAGCGCAGGTTGGTGATCGACTGACCGGCCGTTGTCTGCGCCGTCGAGGGCAGGTCGGAGAAGCCGTCCTTGGTGACGATGAACGCGACCAGGCCGGGTGTGATCGGCTTCTCCGGCTTTGATGTGATCTTGAAGTTGCCGTCCTTGTCCGTGCCGACCTGCCAGTTCTGCGCCGGTACGGCCGAGTCCTGCGCGGAGACCTTGGCATTGGGGATGCCGGCGCCGGTGAAGATGTTCACCACCCGCCCCGAGAGCTCCGGCACGAACGACTGGGCGGCCGGACCTTGAACGGACAAGGGAGCATTAGTGCTGCCGTGATCTGAGCCAATCGTGGCGTCAATCTTGACTTGGCCGCTACGCGTCTGACCTGACGGCACGTTGCCGGCGTGCAGGGTGGCGACGAACTCGGTGGGGTTGCCGGTTGGTACGAACTGGGCGAACGTGCACTTGCCCTGGCACGTCATAACCCCGGCCAACTCGCCGGTGAAAGTGACCTGGACGTTAGCCTGACCGCCCGTGTCCGTTCCAACTGTGTACTTGAGCGTCGTGGTATCGCCTGAGGTGAGCGACCCGTTGTCCAGCAACGTGATGACGACCTGAGGGGAACTTGCCTGTGCCGGGCCGGCGATGCCGACCAGGCCCGCCGTCGCCACGGCGGCGACGACCACAGCGCGAATGACCCACGCACGACGGTGCGTACTCACGCTCCACGCCCCTTCCGGTACGTCCCCGCGCACCCCGATCCTGCAGCGTGCACCGCTGGCAACTATGCCTTGTCGGCGCCCCGTTCCGCGACCCAGGGCCGGCGGTTTGTCGTCCTCTGTCGAGCCGTATCGTCCGGTCATGTCCGGCAACCGGATCAATTCTTCCGCTGTGTCCGCCACGGTGAAATCGGTCTCTGCCGGGGCCCCGGTCGCCGAGTCCGAGCTGCGCGATGCCGTCCGGGCGCTCCTCACCGTGCTGCGGCGCGGCGCCCCCGGCCGTTCGGTTGAGGTGCGGGTGCCGCCGTACGGCGCGATCCAGTGTGGGCCCGGCCCCCGGCACACCCGCGGCACGCCGCCGAATGTCGTCGAGACCGATCCGGTCACCTTCGTGTTGCTCGCCGCCGGCCGGCTGGAGTGGGCCGAGGCGGTGCACACCGGGCGGGTCCGGGCCAGCGGCAACCGGGCCGACCTCTCGCCTTACCTGCCGTTCTGGCCACCCGGCGCCGGCTGAACGCGCCACGCCGGCAATCTTCGCCGGCGGTCGCGCCGGGCAGCCGCGTAGACTACGCAGGTGTGGTGCCCTGCTCGGGCTGGCCGGGCGGCTGCCATCGACCCCTTCCGGCGTGTGTGGCGCCACCTGATCGAGCGAGGAGCGGCAGGTGCCTCGAGCCGACGGCCGACTGACTCACGCACTGAACCCGGATCAGCCCGGCCCGCAGGACGAGTGCGGGGTCTTCGGGGTGTGGGCCCGGGGCGAAGAGGTGGCGAAGCTGACCTACTTCGGCCTCTACGCGTTGCAGCACCGGGGCCAGGAGGCGGCCGGCATCGCGGTGAGCGACAGCACCGGCGTCGTGGTCTACAAGGACCTCGGGCTGGTGGCTCAGGTGTTCGACGAGGCCACGCTGTCCAGCCTGCGCGGGCATGTCGCCATCGGCCACACCCGCTACTCCACCACCGGCGGCTCGACCTGGGAGAACGCCCAGCCGACGCTGCGGGCCACGCCGGTCGACCGGGATGGGCGCGGCGTCGCGACCACGATCGCGCTGGCCCACAACGGCAACCTGGTGAACACCGCCGAGCTGGCCCGTGAGGTGGCCGCCCTCGGGCACGAGGAGAGCTCCACCTCGGACTCGGCGCTGGTGACCTGCCTGCTCGCGGCCCAGCCCGACCTCTCGGTCGAGGCCGCGGCGATGGCTGTGCTGCCGAGTCTGCGCGGTGCGTTCAGCCTTGTCTTCATGGACGAGGACACCTTGTATGCCGCTCGCGATCCGCACGGCGTGCATCCGCTGGTCCTCGGCCGGCTGGAACGCGGCTGGGTGGTGGCGAGCGAGACCGCGGCCCTCGACATCGTCGGGGCAAGCGTGGTGCGCGAGGTGGAGCCCGGCGAGCTGCTCGCCATCGACGACCATGGCCTGCGATCGAGTCGGTTCGCCAACCCCGACCCCAAGGGCTGCCTCTTCGAGTACGTGTACCTGGCCCGGCCGGACACCACGATCGGCGGGCGCAGTGTCTACAGTGCACGCGAGCGGATCGGGCGCACGCTGGCCCGCGAGCATCCGGTCGAGGCCGACCTGTGCATCCCGGTGCCGGAGTCCGGCACCCCGGCGGCGATCGGCTACGCCCGGGAGTCCGGTATCCCGTACGGCGCCGGCCTGGTCAAGAACGCCTACGTCGGGCGCACCTTCATCCAGCCCAGCCAGACCATCCGCCAGCTCGGCATCCGGCTCAAACTCAACCCGCTGCGGGAGGTGATCCGCGGCAAGCGCATCGTCGTGGTGGACGACTCGATCGTGCGCGGCAACACCCAGCGAGCCATCGTGCGGATGCTGCGTGAAGCCGGGGCAGTCGAGGTGCACGTGCGGATCTCGTCGCCGCCGGTGGCCTGGCCCTGCTTCTACGGCATCGACTTCGCCAGCAAGGCCGAGCTGATCGCCGATGGTTTGGACACCGAGGGCGTCCGGCGCTCGCTCGGCTGCGACAGCTTGGGCTACGTCTCGCTCGACGGGCTGATCGCGGCGTCTGAGCAACCGAAGAACCGGTTGTGTAGGGCGTGCTTCGACGGGGAGTATCCGATCCCGTTGCCCGCCGCCGAGCTGATCGGCAAGCATGTTCTGGAGGGCGTGCAGCGTCGAGTGACGCCGCCACCGCAGCTTCCCGCCGGGGCGCTGTTGCGCCCCTGACGATCAGCCGGCTTTGCGCCGACCACCGTGACCACAAGGGAGTACCGTGACGCACGTGACCGAGCGCGCCGCCCAGGCGGCCGGCGGGGCTGGCCAGGGCCCCGGCAGCGATGAGCGGGAGTACCACCGCACGGTGACGTATGCCGACGCCGGGGTGTCGATCCACGCCGGCGAGCATGCGGTGAACCTGCTCAAGACGAAGGTCCACCGCACCTGGCGACCTGAGGTCGTCGGTGACGTCGGTGGGTTCGCCGGCCTGTTCCGGCTCGACATCACCAAGTACCAGGAGCCGCTGCTCGCCTCGTCCACCGACGGCGTCGGGACCAAGCTGGTGGTGGCGCAGCAGATGGACCTGCACGACACCGTCGGCGTCGACCTGGTGGCGATGGTCGTGGATGACATCGTCGCGTGTGGAGCCGAGCCGCTGTTCCTGCTCGACTACATTGCCTGCGGCGAGGTGGTGCCGGACAAGGTGGCGGCGATTGCTGCCGGCATCGCCGACGGCTGCCGGACCGCCGGTTGTGCGCTGCTCGGTGGCGAGACCGCCGAGCACCCGGGGGTGCTGCGCCCGCACGAGTACGACCTGGCTGCCACCGGCGTCGGCGTGGTCGAGTCGGCGCGGGTGCTCGGACCGCACCGGGTCGGCGCGGGTGACGTCGTGATCGCCATGGCATCGAGCGGGCTGCACTCCAACGGGTACTCGCTGGTCCGCCACGTCCTGCTCGGTATCGCCCGGATGCGGCTGGACAGCGTCGTCGACGACCTGGACAACCAGCGCACACTCGGCGAGGAGCTGCTCACACCAACGAAGATCTACGCCCGGGAATGCCTGGAGCTG
Source organism: uncultured Actinomycetota bacterium (assembly GCA_963753485.1). GTDB lineage: Bacteria > Actinomycetota > Actinomycetes > Mycobacteriales > Micromonosporaceae > CAWDLX01. The sequence continues at coordinate 57,783 of CAVWCL010000010.1, forward strand.
ATGGCCGAGACCGACCTGCGGGCGCTGGCTCACATCACCGGGGGCGGCATCTCGGGCAACCTGGTGCGGATCCTGCCCGATACGGTCGACGCGGTGCTCGACCGGTCGACCTGGCGCCCGCAGCCCATCTTCGACCTGGTGCAGCGCCGGGGTCGCATCGATCAGTCCGAAATGGAGTCCACCTTCAACATGGGGGTGGGGATGATTGCCGTGGTCGCCGCGGCCGACTCCGATCGGGCGCTCGCCCTGCTGCGCGGGCGCGGCATCGAAGCCTGGGTCGCCGGGGAGATCGTCGACGGCACCGGCAAGGTGGAGCTGCAGAGCGCATACGGCGCCGGCTGAGAGCGCTGGGCCGGCTCGGCGGGCGCCGGCCCCCACAAGTGATCATGTGTCACACAAGTGGGGCTTTTCGGAATAGACATATGCCCCTAGGCTGGGGAAGGGCGGACAACTCCGGGGAGGGCTCGTGGGGTCTCCGTGGTCACGTCAATGGTCAGGTATGCGCGGCATCAGCCCGGCCCCCTCGTACGTGATCATGCAGCCGACCACCTTGTGCAACCTCGACTGCGCGTACTGCTACCTCCCCGACCGGGCGCACGAGCGCCGGATGACGGTCGAGGTGGCGCAAGCCGTCGCGGCCACCGTGAACGTCTGGGCGGCCCAGGCACCGCGGTTCTCCGTGGTGTGGCACGGTGGCGAGCCACTCGCCGCCGGCATGGCCCACCTCGGTGCGCTGATGGCGCCGTTTCAAGGAGTCGAGCATCACGTGCAGACCAACGCCACCCTCATCGACGAGGCCTGGTGTGACTTCTTCGCCGAGCGGGACGTGCGGATCGGGCTGAGCATCGACGGTCCCCGACCGCTGACCGCGTCGCGGGTCTTGCGCGGCGGAAAATCGGCCTTCGACCGGATCGTCCGCGGTATCGCGATGCTGCGCCGGCGGGGGCTGCCGTTCGCCGCGCTCTGCGTCGTGCCGGATCCGCGGCCCGGCCTCGCCGGCGAGCTGTACGGGTTCTTCGCCGAGCTCGGGGTGAGCGTGCTCGGGGTCAATGTGGAGGAGCAGGAGGGCGTGAACCTGCGCTCGAACGCCCACGACGATGCCGCGGTCCGGTCGTTCTGGGCGGAGCTGACCGCGGCCTGGCGGCGAGATCCCCGGATCGAGGTGCGCGAGGTGGAGTGGGCGCTGCGCTATGCCGGCGCGGTACTCGCCGGTGACGCGGACGAGCTGCTTCCGCGCCGGCACGATCCGATCCCGACGATCGGCCACGACGGTCGGGTCGTGCTGCTCTCACCGGAGCTGGCCGGGTTCACCTCACCGCGCTACGCCGACTTCAGCTCCGGCTCGGTGCTGGACTCCTCGTTGCGGGAGATCGTCGCGACGGCGGTCCGGGAGCCGGCCGGCTGGATCGCGGAGTACCTCGCCGGTGTCGAGGCCTGCCGGGCGCAGTGCGCGTACTTCGGTTTCTGCGGCGGCGCCCACGCCGCCAACCGGTTCTTCGAGCACGGCCGGTTCGACGGCACCGAGACGCGACACTGCCGCAACAGCAAGATCTCACTCCTGGAAGGGGTGCTGGACCATGCCCGAGCAGCATGAGCCGCCCAGCCCGGCAAGCCTGAGCGAGCGGATGCGCGCAAGCGCCGGCCTGGGCGAGCTGGTCGCCGAGGCCGAGGCGATCTGGCGGGCCCGGGCACTGGCCGCCGGCGAGGATCTCACCCGGCCGGGCTGGCGGACCTTCGAGGACGCGTTCCCGACCTTCTACGAGTTCACCAACCGGCCACGCTGAGCGGGCTTGCCAAAGCGGCTTCGGCTCCGTCAGCATCGCTTGCGTGGACGTGCATGGCCCGGAGGGCTTCGAGAAATTCGCGTTCGCCCACGACGGCCTGACCCGTGACGTCTACCGGGCCGGAGTCGGCCCGGCCATCATCGTGATCCACGAGATCCCCGGGCTGCACCCCGGCGTGGTGGCCTTCGCCCGCCGGGTGATCGATGCCGGCTTCACCACCTACCTGCCATCGCTCTTCGGCACCCCGATGCGCGAAGCGAGCTCGGGGTACATGTTCAACACCGTGCTGCGTATCTGTGTGGCCAAGGAGTTCACCATCCTGGCGAGCAACCGCACCAGCCCGGTCGTCGGCTGGCTGCGGGCCCTGGCCGCGCAGGCTCACCAGGAGTGTGGTGGCCCCGGCGTCGGCGCGGTGGGGATGTGCCTCACCGGCGGCTTCGCCCTAGGGATGATGGTGGACGACCGCATGCTGGCGCCGGTGCTGAGCCAACCCGCGATGCCGGCGCCGCTCGGGCGTACCCGGCGGGCGTCGGTCGGCCTCAGCGACGCCGACCTGGCGGTGGTGAAGCAGCGTGCCGCCGGTGGTGTCTGCGTGCTCGGCCTGCGCTTCACCGAGGACAGCGGGGTGCCGGCGGAGCGCTTCGAGTCACTGCGCCGAGAACTCGGCGAGGCGTTCATCGCGGTCGAGATCGATTCGTCGGCGGGCAACCCGTACGGCATACCCCGCAACGCCCATTCCGTGCTCACCGAGCATTTCGTGGACGAGCCCGGACACCCGACCCGGGCCGCGCTCGACCGGGTACTCGCGTTCTTTCGGGAGCGCCTACCCGCCTGAGCCTGCGGGAGACCGGCTGGGATGCCGCTCAGCGGGCATTGCGGGAGCGGGTGGCCCAGGTGCCGTCCTCGGACGGCGGTTGCTCGTCGTCCTCGTCCTCATCACCGTCGAAACCGTCGAGGTCGTCGGCCTCGGCCTCTGGGCTGGCTCCGCCGAGTTCGCGCTGCAACGCAGCGAGGTCGGTGTTGGGGGAGTGGTATTTCAACTCCCGGGCCACCTTCGTCTGCTTGGCCTTCGCCCGGCCGCGCCCCATGGCGACCCCCTCGCACAGAAATTGCGGGGCAACCCGAGCTGGGTGGGCCCCGACGTTGTCAGGCATCTCTCGTGGCTCATACGGTACATGGCCCAGGGCCGGTTCGACACCTCGCCCCGACGTGGCGCGTCGAGGCTCGGCCGATCGGTTGACGTAAGGGTTTGACCAGCTCCTGGGCCTGACATCGGGGGCCTCGACACCAGTCTCACCACCCGCCTCAGCGGTCCCGTTCTAGGCGAATGCCGCGTAGCCGTCCGACCTCGGTCATCCGGCGCTCGGCCAGGCCGTCGGCGGCCACCGCCGGCGGTACCTTGTCCGCCGCGGCCAGCTCCAGAATCCGCTTCGTGGTGTCGTAGATCTTGGCGGCCCGGGCCCGGGCCCGCTCGAAGTTGAAGCCGTGGATCTCATCGGCCACCTGGATCACGCCGCCCGAGTTGATCACATAGTCGGGGGCGTAGAGAATGCCCCGGTCCTCCAGCAGCTTCTCGATGCCGGCGTGGGCGAGCTGGTTGTTGGCGCCGCCGGCGACGATCGTCGCGCGAAGGGTGGCCACGGTGTCGTCGTCGAGGGCGCCACCCAGCGCGCAGGGCGCGTACACATCGATCGGCGAGGCGACCAGTGCTGCGGTGTCGTCGACGACCTCGACCTGCGGGTACGCCGAGCGCAACGCCTCGATCGCGGCCTCGTTCACGTCCGTCACCACCACGCAGGCGCCGTCGTCGATGAGATGGCTGGTGAGGTGGCGGCCCACCTTGCCGACCCCGGCGATCCCGACGGATCGGCCGGCGAGTGTCGGCGAGCCCCAGAGGTGCTCGGCCGCCGCGCGCATGCCCTGGAACACGCCGTACGCGGTGAGCACCGACGAGTCGCCGCAGCCGCCGTTCTCCTCGCTGCGCCCGGTGACGTAGCGGGTCTCCCGGGCCACGATGTCCATGTCGGTGCTGTAGGTGCCCACGTCGCAGGCGGTGTAGTACCGCCCGCCGAGTGACTCGACGAAGCGGCCGTAGGCGCGCAGCAGTGCCTCGCTCTTGTCGGCGCCGGGGTCGCCCCAGATCACCGCCTTACCGCCGCCGAGATCGAGCCCGGCCACCGCGTTCTTGTACGCCATCGCCCGGCTCAGTCCGAGGACGTCGGCGAGGGCGGCCGACTCATTGGGGTAGGGGTGGAACCTGGTCCCGCCGAGCGCCGGACCGAGCGCGGTCGAGTAGATCGCGATGATGGCGCGCAGACCGGTAGCGCCGTCGTGGCAGTAGACGACCTGTTCGTGACCGGTGGCCGGGCCGTCCTGGCTGGAGATGAAGACATCCATTGTCTTGCTCCTCGGGTTGAGGGGCGGCAGCGGCCCTTGTGGGACCGCAGCCGGGACGCCGGCCGGGTCAGCCGGTAGCTCTGAAGCGTATCGGCGCGAGTGCGGGTCGTATGTCTGTCACGGGCCGGCGAATCTCCCGCATTGTGGTCAGCCGGCGGCAATCCGTGCGACGATCGCGCCGTGCCGACACTCTTCGCGTCCTACCTGCGGGTGTACGAGCCACTGAGCGCCTTTGACCGGCAGAGCCAGGTGTACTGGCGGCGCTACATCCACGAGGGGCGGGCGGTGACCCCGGTGGAGGGCCCGGGTCGGCAGCGTACCGCGGTCATCGAAGCGTTGGGCGCCAGCTGGACCCGGTTGCCGGATCTGCCGGACGAGGCGTATGTGCTGCAGTCCGACGAGACCACCCTGATCTGCCCGTGGAACCTGCGGGTCCGGGTGGCCGAGGCCGCGCTGGAGGCGCGCGACGGCGTGCCGGCGATCCTGGCCGACGCGTTCGTCCCGCCCGCGCTCGCCGGGCTGGCCCGGGCGGTGGTCTCGGACTGGAACTCCGGGTCGCGGGTGCTGGAGTTCGGGTCCCCGCGCCAGCACGAGCAGATCTCGACCTGGAGCGTGCCGCTGCGCTGGTTCGTCCTGGTGGACCAGCAGGAGCGGGTCCTGGAGATCGGCCCGGACGGTCGGACACTGCGCTACCGCACGGAGATCTCCAAGGCGCGCCGGCGGGCGCATCGGGCCCTGTCGGTGCTGCGCCGTTCGGTCGGCGACGTACCGGTCTCGGAGGCGGTGGAGGAGAGCACCCGGTGGTTGGAGGAGTTCCATCCACGCTCGGTGGTGGAGCTCGACTACGGCGGCCTGGCGACGGTGCTCTCCGAGCAGACGCTGCGGGATGACGACTCGGCGGCTCTGGTCGCCCGGGGTCTGGCGGCATTGGCGAAGGGCGATGCGGACGCGGCCACGAACGCGTACGAGACGCTGGTCGATCGGTGGCGGGCAATTCAGCTTTTAGAGCGTTGTAACTGAATTGTTACCTACAAAGCTGGGCATTTGCCGCTTAACTCGTCCGACCATCCACCACCCATCATCCGTTCGGCCCATGTCGGACATCGGGGACTAGCCGGACGATGGGATTCGCGTCGGCCGGCGGGACCCCGGACGTCGTACTGAGTACCTGTGGAGGAGATCCGAATGGCATCCCGTACGCACGAGCCCGAACCGCTGCTCACCCCGGCAGAGGTCGCGTCGATGTTCCGCGTCGACCCCAAGACCGTGACGCGGTGGGCCAAGGCCGGCAAGCTGAGCGCGATCCGTACCCTGGGTGGGCACCGCCGCTACCGTGAGTCGGAGGTGCGGGCTCTCCTGCAAGGCCAGATTCCGGCGCAACGCCAAGGCGACTGACATTTCCTACCCTGAACTCCGGTAGCACCCCCTTTGTAGGTTCCAAGCACATCGGCCTGTGTCGGCTCCCCGGACGCGGGCCGCTCAGCCGTCCCCGATCAGCGGCCGGAGTCCGGTTCCGCGGATCGCCCGCCGGCGATCCGGGCGACCGTCGCGGAGTGAACAGTATCGATGTTACTCCCGGTGGGCAACAGGGTGGGAGACCCAGTTACCGAGTACCACTCGTCGGCGTCGCGGTACTGGACCTGTTGGCGTACGGAGGTGTCGTCCGCCTCGGTGCGCAGGGTCAGCTCGCCGGTGATGACGCCGACCTCGTCGGTCATCACCCCGCCGGGGCCCGCGGTGACGTCACTCGTGCGCTGCGCCATCAGCAGGTACCCAGCATGTCCTCGAGCGCCTGCTTCTCGGCCGGGGTGACGGTGAGCTGCCAGTAGCTCTTCACCTGCACCCAGTTACCGGCATACGTGCACCAGAACTCGTGCCTCGGCGGCCGCCACTGCGACGGGTCCTGGTCGCCCTTGGACCGGTTGGTCGACGCGGTCACCGCGAGCAGCTGTGGTCGGTCGAGGTCGTTGGCGAACTGCTCCCGCTTGGCGTCGGTCCAGGCCGCCGCCCCGGTGCGCCAAGCGTCGGCCAATGGCACCATGTGATCGATGTCGAGCTCCTGCGGATCGTTGGTGGTCCGTGCGTCGTACGGGCTGAACCACGACCCCGCGGTGATCGCACAGCCGGAGCCGGTGCGCACGTCCCGGCCGTCGCGCTGCAGCACCACGTCGCGGGTGTCACAACCGTGCCCCTGCTCGATCCAGTGGGGGAACCGCTCGCGGCTGTAGCGGGCCATCGACCCCCACGGCGCGACGCTGAGCCCGACCAGTTCGGCGAGCACGTTCTGGTCGGCGGCGGGCCGGTCGGCAGCGGTGGTACCGGCGATTGGGTCGCATCCAGTGGTGCTGACCAGCCCACATAGGACAATCGCGACAAGCGTGGCGGCTCGCCAGTGTCTGCGGCTGAAGGGGCGCACCTGGTCAGCATCGGCCGTGCAGGGCGTCGGACCAAGCAGCCCGGTAAGTGCGTTTCGCTGGTGTTGCAACCGAAGTGTCCGCGCTGGGCGACATCGATAACGTGCCCGTCACGACAAGGGTCCGAACTTGGTTACAAGGACCCCGATCCCTTGACCAGCTAGGCGCCGGTAAGCCGAGAATCTTCACAACCGCCCTTTGATCACGAGAGGGCGGTAGCTACATGTAGGCCCGTCATGAGATCGTGACTGCCCGGGGACGTTGGAGGGGAGGGCGAGTCATGGTCATGGGACCGGAGCCCCTCGGTACGACCACTGTCGTCGACCCGGGCGTGCTGACCGAAGCATCCGCCGGCGTGCCGGTCGAGGGCCGTTCGCTGTGGCGCATCTCGTGGACCCGGCTCAAGCGCGACAAGGTGGCCATGGCCGGTGGCATCATCGTGATCCTGCTCGTGCTGATGGCTCTATTCGCGCCGCTGATCGTGCATTTCCTCGGCAGCCCGCCGAACGAATACCATGAGGACCTCATCGACAACACCACGCTCGGAGTGAAGGGCAACTTCGGCGGAATGAGCTGGCACCACCTGCTCGGCGTGGAGCCGCAGAAGGGCCGCGACATCTTCAGCCGGGTGGTCTACGGCGCCCGCGTCTCGCTGCTCATCGCGTTCTTCGCGACCATGCTCTCGATCGTGATCGGCTCGACCCTTGGCGTGATCGCCGGATACTTCGGCGGCTGGGTCGACGCGATCATCAGCCGGACGATGGATGTCTTCCTCGCGTTCCCCCTGCTGGTCTTCGCGATCGCGCTCGCCGGCGTGGTGCCGGACAAGGCGTTCGGCCTCACCGGCGACACCCTGCGCATCGTGTTGCTCATCTTCATCATCGGCTTCTTCAACTGGCCCTATGTCGGGCGCATCATCCGTGGCCAGGCGCTCTCCCTGCGCGAGCGGGAGTTCGTGGACGCAGCCCGAAGTCTCGGCGCCCGCGGCCCGTACATCATCTTCCGGGAGATGGTGCCGAACCTGATCGCCCCGATCCTCATCTACGCGACCCTGCTCATCCCGACCAACATCCTGTTCGAGGCGGCCCTGTCGTTCCTGGGCGTCGGCATCCGGCCGCCGACCGCGACCTGGGGCGGCATGCTCGCCGATGCGGTGACCTTCTACACCATGCCGCACTTCATGCTGTGGCCGGGCTTGGCGATCTTCGTCACGGTCATGGCGTTCAACCTCTTCGGTGACGGGCTGCGCGACGCGCTGGACCCGAAGACGCGCTAGCCCCGCGAATGGACCATCACCCGCCGATCGACCCCTAGCCTCCGATCCCCACAACGAAGGGTGCATCTAGATGAACCGAAGAATCGTCACTGCAGTGGCGGTGAGCGCGATCCTGGCGCTCGGCCTCGCCGCCTGCAAGGGCGGCAACACCGACAACACGCCCAGCACGGGCACCAACACGCCCGCCTTCAATGCCGCGATGGGCAAGGTGTTCAACGCATCCGACAAGAAGGGCGGCGTCGTCAAGCTGGCGAACTCCGGCGACTGGGACACGTACGACCCGGGCGAGACCTACTACGGCTACTCGTGGAACTTCGCCCGCCTGTACACCCGGGCCCTGGTGATGTTCAAGCCGGCGCCGGGCGCGGGCAGCAACGAACTCGTGCCCGACCTGGCCCAGAGCCTCGGCGTGCCCAGCGACGGTGGCAAGACGTTCACCTACAAGCTGCGTTCGGGCCTCAAGTACGAGGACGGCAGCCCGATCACGTCCAAGGACGTCAAGTACGCGGTACTGCGCTCCACCGACAAGAAGACCTTCCCCAACGGCCCGGCCTACTTCGAGCAGTTCCTGAACCTGCCGGCCGGCTACGACGGCCCCTACCGGACCCCCAACATGAACACCGACCAGGCGATCTCCACACCGGACGATCTGACCATCGTCTTCCACCTCAAGCAGGCCTTCGGCGGTTTCGACTACATGGCCCAGTTGCCGCAGACGGCACCGGTGCCGCAGGCCAAGGACGACGGCGCCAAGTATCGCAACCACGTGGTTTCCTCGGGCCCGTACAAGTTCGCCGACCTCCAGGAGGGCAAGAGCTTCAAGCTCGTGCGCAACTCCAACTGGGACCCGGCGACCGACCCCAACCGCAAGGCGCTGCCGGACGAGTTCGACGTGGCGCTGAAGGTCGACGCCAATGACATCGACAACCAGCTCATCTCCGGAACCATCCAGGTCGATATCGCCGGCACCGGCATCCAGCCGGCCGCCGTTGCCCGGGTGCTCAGTGACCCGAAGCTCAAGGCGACCGCCGACAACCCGGTGCTCGCGCGGCTGTGGTATGTGTCGATCGACCCGCAGGTCAAGCCGCTGGACAACATCGAATGCCGCAAGGCGATCATGTACGCGGCCGACCGGACCAGCACGCAGAACGCCTTCGGCGGTGAGTTCGCCGGTGGTGAGATCGCGACCACGGTGCTGCCGCCAGCGATCCCGGGTTACCAGAAGTTCGACCTGTTCCCCGCGGGCGCCGACAACAAGGGGGACGTGCAGAAGGCGAAGGACGCGCTGACCGCCTGCGGCCAACCGACCGGCTTCGAGACCCACATGGCCTACCGGGCCGAGCGGCCGAAGGAGAAGGCGACCGCCGAGTCGCTGCAGCAGTCGCTGGGCCGGGTCGGCATCAAGCTCACCCTCGACCCGTACCCGCAGGGTGACTTCTTCGCCCAGTATGCCGGCAACCCGCCGTTCGCCCGGGCGCACAACCTCGGCCTCTCCTCCAATGGCTGGGGCGCGGACTGGAACGACGGCTTCGGCTTCCTGTCACAGATCGTGGACAGTCGGGTCATCCGGGAGACCGGTGGCTCGTCCAACATCAGCGTCCGGATCCCCGAGGTCGACCAGATGATCGACCAGGCCCTCAACGAGACCGACGTGGCCAAGCGCAACGTCATTTGGGGCAACATCGACAAGCGGGTCATGCAGGAGGCGGTCATCCTGCCGATCGTGTACGCGAAGTCGTTGCTGCTGCGCGGCAAGGGCCTGACGAACGTCTTCGTCAACGAGGCGTTCGGCATGTACGACTACGTGGCGCTGGGCGTCCAGTAAACGGATCCGCCCAGCCACGACAGTTAGGCAGGTGAAGGCAGTGGTGGCCGGCCCGGGCTTGTCCCGGGCCGGCCACCGGAGCCGTCTCATGTGGTCACGTACATCATCCGGCGCCTCCTCGCGGCGGTGCTGCTGCTCTTCATCGTGAGTGCGGTAACGTTCTCGATCTTCTTCCTGGTGCCCCGGCTGGCCGGGTCATCGCCGGAGACGCTCGCCACCCGCTATGTCGGGCGGGCGGCGACCGCCGAGACCGTCCACCTGACCGCGCAGCGGCTGGGCTTCTACGACTCACCGGTGATCCAGTACGGGCGCTGGATCAAGGGGATCGTCGTCGGCGCCGACTACGACTACGGCGCCGGCGTGGAGCACTGCCCCGCACCCTGCCTCGGCTACTCGTTCCTCACCAAGCAGCCGGTCCTGCCCGAGCTGCTCGACCGCACGCCGGTGACCGCGTCGCTGGCGGTCGGCGCCTCGCTCATCTGGTTGCTGGCCGGGGTCGCCACCGGCGTGGTCTCCGCCCTTCGTCGGGGTAGCTTCTTCGACCGCAGCGCGATGACGGTGGCCCTGGCCGGTGTGTCGGCGCCGATCTTCTTCACCGGGCTGATCGGACTCACCTTCTTCAGTTACCAGCTCGGCTGGACGGCACCTGGCGGGAGCTATGTTCCGTTCACCTCCGATCCCCTCACCTGGGCCTATGACCTGCTACTGCCCTGGGTCGTGCTCGCCTTCCTCTTCGCGGCCGGGTACGCCCGGCTCACCCGGGCGGGCATGCTCGAGACGATGGGCGAGGACTATGTCCGCACGGCCCGGGCCAAGGGCCTGCCGGAACGCCGGGTCGTGCTGAAACACGGGCTGCGCGGCGCGCTGACCCCGATCCTGACCATCTTCGGGCTCGACGTCGGGCTGCTCCTCGGTGGCGCCGTGCTGACCGAGCGGGTGTTCTCGCTGCCGGGGCTCGGCAAGTTCACCATCGACGCGATCATCGACAACGACCTGCCGAAGGTGATGGGCGCGGTGCTCTTCGCCACCTTCTTCGTGGTGATGGCCAACCTGGTCGTGGACCTGCTCTACGCGGTGATCGACCCACGGGTGAGGCTCGGCTGATGACTGGACCGGATCTGTCCCGAGGCCTGCCGCCTACCGCCTTTCTCGAAGTCCGCGACCTCAGCATCCACTTCCCCACCGACGACGGGCTCGTCCGCAGCGTCGATCACATGTCGTTCACCCTCGAGCGGGGAAGCACGCTCGGCATCGTCGGCGAGTCCGGATCCGGCAAGTCGGTCACCAGCCTGGGCATCCTCGGCCTGCACAACCGGCACAACGCCCGGGTCACCGGCGAGATCTGGCTGGACGGCCAGGAGATCGTCGGTTCCTCGCCCGACGCCGTGCGCAAGCTGCGCGGCAAGAAGATGGCGATGATCTTTCAAGATCCGCTCTCCTCGATGCACCCCTACTACACCGTGGGCGACCAGATCATCGAGGCCTACCGGATCCACAATGACGTGTCCAGGTCGGTTGCCCGCAAGCACGCGATCGACATGCTCGGCCGGGTCGGCATCCCGCAGGCGAGCAAGCGCGTCGACGACTACCCGCACCAGTTCTCCGGTGGCATGCGCCAGCGGGCCATGATTGCGATGGCGCTCTCCTGCGATCCGGAGCTGCTCATCGCGGACGAGCCGACCACGGCCCTGGACGTGACCGTGCAGGCGCAGATCCTCGACCTCATGCGCGACCTGCAGAAGGAGTTCAACTCCGCCCTGATTCTCATCACCCACGACCTCGGCGTGGTCGCCGAGCTGGTCGACGACATCCTGGTGATGTACGGGGGCGAGTGCGTCGAGTACGGCTCGGCAATGGATCTGTTCCACGATCCGGAGCACCCGTACACCTGGGGTCTGCTCGGATCGATGCCCCGGATGGACCGCGTCCGCACCGAGCGCCTCATCCCGATCAAGGGCACCCCGCCCTCCCTGATCAACCTGCCCTCCGGGTGCTACTTCCACCCGCGATGCGCGTACGCCGGCCGTACCAACGGTCGCAGCCAGTCGGTGCACCCGGACCTGCTCATGACGACCGACGGCCACCACTCGGTGCGCTGCCACCTCGGGGTGGCCGAGCGCCGCCGCATCTGGGGGAACGAGATCAAGCCCAACCTGGAGGCGGCGCCATGAGATCGAGCGGCGGCCGCGACGAGGTGCTACTGCGGGTGCGGGGGCTGGAGAAGCACTTCCCGATCACCAAGGGCCTGCTGCGCCGGCGGGTCGGCGCGGTCCAGGCGGTCGACGGGCTCGACTTCGACGTCCGCCGGGGCGAGACGCTGGGGTTGGTCGGCGAGTCCGGCTGCGGGAAGACCACCACCGGACGCCTGCTCACCCGCCTGCTGGAACCCACCGCGGGCAGCATCGTCTTCGAAGGCGTCGACATCACCCACATGTCGCAGGGACGGCTGCGCCCGCTGCGGCGCAACATGCAGATGATCTTCCAGGACCCGTTCTCGTCGCTGAATCCGCGCCACACCGTTGGCAGCATCGTCGGTGCCCCATTCCGGATCCAGCACGTGCAGACCGCGCACGGCGTGAAGCGGTCCGTGCAGGACCTGCTCGAGCTGGTCGGCCTGAACCCGGAGCACTACAACCGCTACCCGCACGAGTTCTCCGGCGGCCAGCGCCAGCGCATCGGCATCGCCCGGACCCTGGCCTTGAGGCCCAAGCTGATCATCGCGGATGAGCCGGTCTCGGCGCTCGACGTCTCGATCCAGGCGCAGGTGGTCAACCTGCTCGACGACCTGCAGCAGGAACTCGGCCTGACCTACGTGGTCATCGCCCACGACCTGTCCGTGGTGCGGCACATCTCCGACCGGGTGGCGGTCATGTATCTCGGCCGCATCGTCGAGCTGGCCGAGCGTGATCTCCTCTACAGCCGCCCGATGCACCCCTACACCAACGCACTCGTCTCGGCGGTGCCGGTGCCGGACCCGGGCCGGCGCGACAAGGCCCGCCGCGAGCGGATCCTGCTCACCGGCGACGTGCCCAGCCCGATCAACCCGCCGTCGGGTTGCCGGTTCCGGACCCGCTGCTGGAAGGCACAGGAGATCTGCGCCGAGGTCACCCCGCCGCTGGCCGACGGGCCCGGCGAGGCTGGTCACCTGGTCGCCTGCCACTTCCCGGTGCTCACCCAGCCGGCCACCGCCACTCGCTGAGCGTCCCCTCCGCCCCGGTTTCCCCCGTCGATCTAGGGCTTAGGCACGTGGTTCGATCTCTATCCGCGCGCCTAAGCCCTAGATCAACGCACGACTGGGTCAGCGGTCGGCGCGGTTCACGGCGGCCGCGAGCGCCCGCAGCGACGCGGTGACGATGTTCGCGTCCACTCCGACGCCCCAGTAGACCGACCCGTTCACACTCGCCTCCACGTACGCGGCGGCCTGGGCGTCACCGCCCGCGGCCATGGCATGTTCGGCGTAGTCGAGTACCCGCACCTCGATGCCCTCCCCGAGCAGGGCGTGGACAAAGGCGTCGATCGGGCCGTTGCCGAGACCACTGAGGGTGCGGTCGGTGCCGTCGAGGGTCGCCGCGCAGTCGATCTCGACCTTTCCATCCACCGTGGTGACCCCGTACCCGCGCACGGCCAGCCGGGGCGCGTCCTGGTGGTCGAGCAGGTACTCGCGGGAGAAGATCTCCCACATCTGAGCCGGTTCGACCTCGCCACCCGCGGTGTCGGTGTGCCGCTGGATCACGCCGGAGAACTCGATCTGCAGCTTGCGCGGCAGGTCGAAGTGGTGCTCCGTCTTCATGATGTAGGCCACCCCGCCCTTGCCGGACTGGGAGTTCACCCGGATGACCGCCTCATAGGTGCGGCCAAGATCCTTCGGGTCGATCGGCAGGTAGGGCACGCCCCATCCGAACTCGTCCACCGTGGTGCCGGCGGCGGCCGCGTCGCGGGCCAATGCCTCCAGCCCCTTCTTGATGGCGTCCTGGTGTGAGCCGGAGAACGCGGTGTAGACCAGGTCGCCGGCGTACGGGTGGCGCTCATGGACCGGCAGCTGGTTGCAGTACTCGACGGTCCGCTTGATCTCGTCGATGCCGGCGAAGTCGATCTGCGGGTCGATGCCCTGGGAGAAGAGGTTCAGCCCCAGCGTGACCAGGTCCACGTTGCCGGTCCGCTCCCCGTTGCCGAACAGGCATCCCTCGACCCGGTCGGCGCCGGCGAGCAGGCCCAGCTCGGTGGCGGCGACGGCGGTGCCCCGGTCATTGTGCGGATGAAGCGAGAGCACCACTGCCGGGCGGCGGGGCAGGTTGCGGTGCATCCACTCGATCGAGTCGGCATAGACGTTAGGGGTGGCCATCTCGACGGTCGCCGGCAGGTTCACGATGAGGGGCCGGTCCGCGCTCGGATCGACCACGTCGATCACCGCCGAGCAGATCTCGAGCGCGTACTCGAGCTCGGTGCCGGTGTAGGACTCCGGCGAGTACTCGTAGAAGATGTCCGCGTCCGGCGTGTGGATGTCGCCATACTTCTGGCACAGGCGCGCCGCGTCAACGGCGATCGCCGTGATGCCGGCCCGGTCGAGCCCGAAGACGACCCGGCGCTGCAGGACCGAGGTCGAGTTGTAGAAGTGCACGATGGCGCGCCGGGCACCGCGCAGGGCGGCATAGGTGCGGTCGATGAGGTGCTCGCGACACTGGGTCAGCACCTGGATGGTGACGTCGTCGGGGATCAGGTCGTCCTCGATGAGCGTGCGGACGAAGTCGAAGTCGGTCTGGCTCGCCGACGGGAACCCGACCTCGATCTCCTTGTAGCCCATCTGCACCAGCAGGTGGAACATGCGCCGCTTGCGCTCCGGCGACATCGGGTCGATAAGAGCCTGGTTGCCATCGCGGAGGTCGACCGCGCACCAGCGGGGGGCGGCGGCGATCTGGGCGGCCGGCCACCGGCGGTCCGGCAGGCTGACGCCGAAGGTGTCCTGGTACCCGCGGTACCGGTGGATCGGCATGTAGCTGGGGTTCTGCCGGGCAACCGGGTCGGTGCGGCCGGCGGCGGTCGGGACGTCGATGGTGGACATGGTGGTGCTCTCTCTCAGCTCGCGGGTCGTCCTGGGAGCGACCGGCGGCGCGCGGCAGAGCGCGCATCGACACCGCGACGAGGTGCCGGCCTACCAGGCCTCGTCGCGGCGCGAAAGCAGGAGCGCCTGACACATGTCCTGGACAGGATACGCCGAGGTCACGGCGTCGCGGTCGCGGGGTCCTCAGGTCGTCGGCGAGGTGCTCGGGGTCGGCGAGGGTGGCGGGGACGGTGCGGTCACCGGCCACGGCGCGTGCGGGACGATCGGAGCCGGCAAGGCGACCGCGGGCGGGGCCGCACCGACCGGGCCGGTCAGGGTGAGCACCCCGAAGCCGACCCGGGCGGCGGTGAGTATCCCGGTCGCGTCATAGCAGTAGGTGCCCGGGTCGACCGGCGGCGCCAGCGCGGCCGAGGTGGACTCGACCGAGAAGCAGGCGCCGTGCGCGCCTGGGAGCAGGCCGGTGGCAGTCACCGAGAGCGCGGTCGCCCGGTCGGTCAGCGGGTCGATCCAATCGGTGAAGACGTGCTGCACCCGCGGGTCGGTCGCGCTGGTGAAGCGACCGACTTTGGTACACCCGGGCGCGAGCGTACCCAGGTCCGGCCGTTGGCCAACGGTGCCGGCGGCCGGACCGAGCAGGCATTGGAACCGGCCGGCGGCCGACTGGAACACGGCGATGTCGGCCAGCCCGCTCAGCGCTCCCGCCGGCACCGCCACCACCCAGGAACCGTCCGTGGCCATCGCCACGGTCACCGTCCGGGCGCTGCGCCCCTTCGCGATCAGGGTGTAGGTCGCCACGTACCGGCGATCCTTGGCGGCGGCGGCGAGGCCCGCGAGGTGATCCCGGTCGGCCTGTGGCGCGGTGAGGCCAGCGGTCGGCGTCGGCGCCGGTGGGTCGCCGCCGCAGGCGGCCAGCGCCGGTGTGAGCGCCAACGCAGCGACGGCCAGCATCCGTGCCCGCCCGCCGGGCGGCAGCCATCGCCCCACCGGCCCATTGTGGGCGAGGCCCCGGCCGGATCGTGGGATCGGCGCTCCCCGCGTGCCGCGGCCCGCAGGTAGGCTGAGGCGACATTCGTCGGCGCCGTCGCCCTTCCGGCTGATGGCGCCGTTTGCGCACGGGTCGCGGGTGGCGAACCTCGATGTCGGCCGGAGCGGTTGCGGAGGCGATGCGGCGGTGGCGCTGGTTGTGCAGAAGTACGGGGGGTCGTCGGTCGCCGACGCCGAACGGATCAAGCGGGTGGCCGAGCGCATCGTGGCCGCGCGCAAGGTGGGCGAGGACGTGGTCGTGGTGGTCTCCGCGATGGGGGACACCACGGACGAACTGCTTGAGCTGGCCCATCAGGTGAGCCCGCTGCCGCCCGGGCGGGAACTGGACATGCTGCTCACCAGCGGTGAGCGGATCTCGATGGCGCTGCTGGCGATGGCGATTCACAAGCTGGGGTACGAGGCGCGGTCGTACACCGGATCCCAGGCGGGCGTCATCACGACCTCGTCACACGGCCGGGCCAGGATCATCGACGTCACCCCGGGCCGGTTGCGGACCGCACTCGACGAGGGCGCGATCGCGATCGTGGCGGGCTTCCAGGGCGTCTCGCAGGACACCAAGGACATCACCACCCTGGGCCGGGGCGGCTCGGACACCACCGCGGTCGCGCTAGCGGTCGCGCTCAAGGCCGATGTCTGCGAGATCTACACCGACGTGGACGGCATCTTCTCGGCCGATCCGCGGATCGTGCCCGATGCCCGCCACATCGCCCGGATCACCTACGAGGAGATGCTCGAGCTGGCCGCGTGCGGCGCGAAGGTGCTGCACCTGCGCAGTGTCGAGTATGCCCGGCGGGCCGGCCTGCCGGTACATGTCCGTTCGTCGTACTCGACCAATGCCGGCACCGTGGTGACCGGCTCGATGGAGGACCTCACCGTGGAACAGGCACTCATCACCGGCGTGGCGCACGACCGCAGCGAGGCGAAGATCACCGTTGTCGGGGTGCCGGACGAGCCGGGCGAGGCGGCCCGCATCTTCGGCGCGGTCGCCGCGGCCGAGACGAACATCGACATGATCGTCCAGAACGTGTCGACGGTGCCGGCCAGCGGCGAGGCGACGGCCGGCCGGACCACCGACATCTCCTTCACCCTGCCCAGGACCGACGGCCCTACCGCCATGTCGGCCCTGAGCAAGGTGCAGGATCAGGTGGGCTTCTCCGGGCTGCTCTACGACGATCACATCGGCAAGGTCTCCCTGGTCGGCGCCGGCATGCGCTCCCACCCGGGAGTGGCGGCGACGTTCTTCGCCGCGCTCGCCGAGGCCGGCGTCAACATCGAGATGATCTCGACGTCGGAGATCCGGATCTCGGTGATCTGCCGGGACACCGACCTTGACGCGGCCGTCCGGGCCATCCACGACGCCTTCGACCTCGGTGGTACCAGCGAAGCCGTGGTCTACGCCGGCAGCGGCCGCTAGTCTCACTTCTTGTCTCACTTCTCGTCGATCTAGGGCGTACGCACGCGGTTCGATCTCCAATCGCGTGCCTACGCCCTAGATCGGCGCGAAGGACGAGGGGCTCAGGCGGCGATGCGGGCGGTGTCGCGCCCGGCGCGCTTCGCCTCGTAGAGGGCGCGGTCGGCGCGTAGCAGCGTCTGCCGTCCGGTCTCGCCGACCACGTGGATCGCGGCTCCCACGCTCACGGTATGGCCGGCGTCGCGGGCCGCCGCGAGCAGTCGCCGGGCGATGGCGTGGGCCTCCGCCACCCCGCTGACGTCGACCACGACCGCGAACTCGTCCCCGCCGATGCGGTACAGCTGGTCGTCGCCGCGCATCGTTGCCCGGAGGGCGGCGACCAGCGCCAGCAGGGCGTCGTCACCAGCCTGGTGACCGTGGATGTCGTTGATCTTCTTGAAGTCGTCGACGTCGAACGCGATCACCGCGGTGCGTCCGGGCGAGCTCGCCGACAGGCGTTGCTCGAACGGCCGCTGGTGGCGCAGGCCGGTGAGCGGGTCGCTGTCGGCCCGTTCGGCGAGGCTGCGGATCTGGCGCAGGTGCTCGGCAATGGTCCGCCCGTGGGCCACCACGAGGTCGAGCAGCTCGCCGGCGTCGGGGCGCAGCCGATCCGGCGCCTGGGTGGCCAGCACCAGGACGATGCCGTCGAACTCGGCCGTGATCGCGGTGGGCTCGGCCGGAGCCCGCGGCCGCGGGGCGGGCGAGATCGGCAGCAGCCGTCGGGCCAGGCGGCGGTCGCCAGCGGTCCGGTGGACGGCGTTCGGCGCGAGGGCGACGCCGGCGGTCGCGCCGGTAACCGCCAGCGCGGCGGCGAGCACCCGGGCGACAAGCTCGTCGGGCGTGCGCGCCTGTGCGATGGCGAGCGCGTGCCCCAGCACGATACGGGGCGGATCGGTCGAAGGGTCAGTGGTCGGGGGGGTGTGGGCGAGTGTCACGGGGTGGTCACCGTCGCGGTAAAGATCTTGGCTCTGGTCGGGAACGTGAATAGACTTCAACTACGATCACACATGATACCCACGGCACGCAAGGAACTACAGCCAGTAGTGGCCATGTTTCGGCATCGTTACCACCGGACCTGCGGATTCCGCGGTCCACGATCCGGCCGGGCGAACGAAAAGTGGCCGACGCCGGGCGCTCGGCCCGGCCGGCCGGCCGACGCCGAGCGGCGCAAACACCGTGCGACGCCGCGCCTGCCGGTTGATTGTCCGATGTGGATGTCCTCAGTGGTCAGTGGGATCCCCAGAGGACAGTGAACATGATCATTTTGTCGGCGGCCGGAGGGGCGGCGGATGTTGCGCCATCAACGGTTGAACCGAGGGTGGTCATCGGATAGCGTACTGCGCTGAGCCCCACGGGCGATGGCTGGTTTCCGGTGCGTGTCAAAGATGCGGCGTGCCCACGGGGTAGCTGCGCCGCACCGAGCTGAGGAAGGTTGATGTACACCCTTCTGCTGGCGGACGAACTATTCCTGGTTGGCCACGACCAGTACTCCGGCAAGCCCCAGATCAGCGACTCCGTACTGGACACCGGGCTCGCCGGCGCGGTGCTGGGTGAGTTGGTGCTGGCCGGTCGCATCCTGATCGGCGACGAAACGAACATCACGGTGAGCGATCAACGCCCGTATGGCGAACGCGTCTCGGACGCGGCCATGGCCGAGGTGCTCAAGCAGCGCGAGGTGCATCCGGTGCGGGCCTGGGTCGAGTACCTACGCGATCACGCGCGCACCATGGTGGCTCCCCGGCTGCTGCAGACCGGTCTCATCGAGCGGGTTCAGAGCCGCTCGCTGCTCAAGCAGGTGGTCCGCTTCCCGGCCCGGGACCCGCTGCTCGCCGCGTCGCCGACGGCCCGCCTGCGGTACATGCTCGACCATCCGTCCAACCTGGATGAACAGACGGCCGCCTTGGGCGGGTTTGTGGCGGCCACCGGACTCGACTTCGTGCTCGGTGGTGGTGGCGCCCGGGAGACCCGCGACGGGCTGGCGCGGATGGCGGTTATGCTCAAGCCCGACCTGCGCGCGCTCATCGCCGGTGTCGAGTCTGCGGTGGCTCAGATCGCGCTCAGCGGCCATCGCTGACGGCGCCGCGCTCCGAGCTGACCGAGCCCGCGTCCGGCCGGCTCTGGAGACCACGGGGCGGGCGCCACATCGGCCAGAAGAGCGCTCCATTGGGCGCCCGATAGGTCTCGCCGTGCGGGCGGTAGCCCAGCCGCGCGTAGAGGTCCCGGGAACCGGTGCTGCTCGCCTCGAGGAATGCGGCCAGGCCGGCCTGGTCCAGCCGGCGGTGGTAGTGCTCGACCAGTGCCGTGCCGACGCCCTGGCGCTGGCGGGCCGTCCGCACCGCCAGGAACGCCAGGTGGTGATGGGCGTCGCCGGGGTGGTTCTGCTCGAACAACTCGTCCAGGTGCCGGAAGCGCTCGGCGGCCGGACCGCACGCCTGCACCAGGCGCCGGTCGTAGTCGGGTGGCGGCGGCAGGTCGGCACCGTCGCGGGGAAGCCAGACGGCTGCACCCGACCGGTCGGCCGGTATTTCGACGGTGCCATGGGTCAGGGCGTACTCGATATGTATCCGGAAGTTGCCGGCCAGGATCCGGGCCCGGTCAGCCGGGTCCGGAACCAGCCAGCGCACCACCGCCAGGTGCAGGAACTCGGTGCCGATCAGATCGGCGATCCAACCGGCGTCCGAGTCCTGCGCCGGGACGATGTCCAACGTCAACGGTAGATGTCCTGCCCGCCATGCTGCGGGGCGTACTGGGTCGGGAGCACCCGGCTCTGGGTCGCGATTCCGGTGGAGGTATTGGCGCCCAAGCCGATCGTCGAGTAGATGTCGGGCTTGGAGCCCTTGAGGACCACGGCCCAGATGATGCCGAGGATGCCGACGACCGGGTACGCCGCCGGGATGATGTAGCGCAGCGGGTCATTGTCGGCGACACCGAGCAGGTTGTGGAAGTTGATGACCGCGAAGTACACCATCGTGAGGAGTGCGAGGGCCGCGAGCAGTGGTGCCACCAGGCGGCGGAATGCATTCTCACCCTGGTTGTTGCGGGCGAAGTAGGCGATAACTCCGATCGAGGTCATCGCGACCAGGAGGAGAATCCCGAAACCGCCGGCGGTGCCGATCCAGAAGAAGAGCTGGACCACCGGGTCGAGGCCCTTCACCGCGTACAGGATGATGACGACGATGCCGATGACGCTCTGCACGAGTGAACCGGCGATGGGTGCGCCGCTGCGGCGGCCCGTCGTGCTGAGCATGCTCGGGAAGACCCGCTCGCGGCCCAGGGCGAAGGTGTACCGGGCGACGGTGTTGTGGAACGAGATCATCGACGCCAGCACCGAGGTGGCGAACAGGGTCGTCCCGATGTCGATGAAGACCGACGACAGGCGGTCACCGGCGAGACCGAAGATGAGGCCGGGACCCTGTTCCTGCGACTGGCCGACGATCTGGTCGGGGCCGGTGGCCACCGACATGGCCCAGGACGAAAGGGCGTAGGTCACACCGATGATGGCGACGGCCACGTAGGTGGCGGTCGCGATGGTACGGCGGGGGTTCTTGCTCTCCTCGGAGAAGACCACGGCGGATTCGAATCCGGTGAAGCCGAGGAAGGTGAGCACAAGCACCGCGCCGAACCCGGCGACGAAGAGATTCTTCGGTTCCAAGGTGTCGAGCGCGACACCGCCCGCGGCCGGCTTCGACAGGTAGGCGAAGTCGTAGATGAGCACGATGAGGACCTCGGTGCAGAGCAGCACCGCGAGCACCTTGCCGTTGATGTCGACCCGCAGCACACCGAGGATGGCGACCAGCGCCCAGGCGACGAGCGCGATGAGCCACCACTTGACGTCGTGCATCCCGAACCACTTGTCCAGCAGCGGGGCGACCGCGGCGCCCACGATGCCGTAGAGGCCGACCTGGAGCGCGTTGTACGCCAGCAGCGCCATCCACGCGGCGCCGACGCCGAGCGGGCGGCCGAGGCCGTTGGCGACGTACGTGTAGAAGGCGCCGGCATTCGTGATGTACCTCGACATCGCGACGTACCCGACGCTGAAGAACATGAGGATGATCGCAACAGCGATGAAGGCGAGTGGAATACCGGTGATCTGCGTCGTCGCGTATCCGGTCGTCACGACACCGGCGACCACCATGAGCGGAGCGGCAGCCGACATCACGAAGAAGACGACCGACGGTACGCCGAGTCGATCCTTCGCCAACGAGCCTTGGATCGGTGCGGTAGTTGACATAACTGCTCCGGAGGGGGAGAGGGTGGGATTGGGTGTCAGGGCTAGCCGAAGACGGCCTGGTGGCAGGACTCCGCGGAGCCGGGATCGAGCACCGGCCCGGCGGCGCGGCGAGACTCGCAGGGAGGGTTGGAGCGCCGCGCGCCACGACCTGTGGTGTGCGTTGTGTGAGGGCTCGTCAGCATGCGCATTCCCATGACGAGTCCGTAGTCTGGCCTAGGGCGGCGGGTTCAGCAAGTTATCTGATCAATTAAGGTGGCACCCTTTCGGCGGTCCTCGGTGGACGCGAATGGCGCCGTTGTGAAGCTCAGGTTGCATCCGAACACTGTGGACACGTACGGCGACGTAGGGATTACTCCCTGCAATCTTCACGAGGCGTGTGCCCGCCGGGGTCGCCTCGGCCGCCGGTAGCCGACCGTGACGGTCCACCTTGGACGCCATAAGTGACCTTTACGGACCCTTCCCGACATCCGAAGCAGGACGTCCGCGGCTGAGGTTGGCCCGGACGGCGTACGCGACGGCTAGATCGCTACGCGATGTCACGGTGTCTGGGTGGTTCGCCCCGAGGATGCGCTCCCGGCCGACGAGCGTCCGCTCATAGAGCTCGATCGCCTCTGCCAATCGGCCGTCCATTTCGTACGCCGCCGCGAGGTCGGTCTGGCGACTGAGCGTATCGGGATGGTCCCGACCGAGTACCCGCTCGCTGTCGGCGACGGCCCGCTCATAGAGATCGATGGCGAGTGCGAGCTGCCCCATTCCCCAGTACGCCCCGGCGAGCGCGGCCCGGGCCGCGAAGGTGTGCGGATGGTTGCGGCCGAAGACCCGTTCGGAGTCGGCGAGCTGGCGGGCCGAGTCGGCCACCACGTCGGCCCCGGGCGGTGGAGCCGGGGCCGGCATTGGCGCCGGCGACGTCGGTGCGGTGGCCGCCGGGGTCGGTGGCGGCGCCGGAGTAGTGACCGGCGGGTTCACCGGCGCCGCCGCGGCCACTGGCGGCGCGATCTCCTCGGCCGACGCCGGCCCGATGCCGAGGTCGTCGTCGCTCTCGTCCAGGCCATGGCGCCGCGCGTACCGGGTCCGCATGACCCGCTGGTACGCGATGGTCGGCACGGTCGCGACGAACCCGGCGACCACAGCGCCGATCACGATCGCCAACGCCGGCCCGCCGAGTCGCGCGCGGGCGATGATGTAGATGTCGATCCCGGCGGCCACCGCCACGACATACATCACTGCTCGCAGCAGCGCCCGCACGTCCACCCTCCTACTCGATGACCACCAACGACACCACACCGGCCGCAGCCACACAACCACCGGTTGTGTGGCTACCCGACGCCGGGACCCTTCGCCCGGGCCAGACCCGGTGGTGCGCCGGCCAGTGCGCTCCGGATCGCCTCGACGAGCGCCAGCGCGGACTCCTCCGTCAGCTCGACCGCGACCCGGGCGGCCGGTCCCGCCGCCGGATTGCCGAAGTCGATGTTGACCGTGTGCTCCTGCTGGGCATGCTGGGGATGATCGACGTACACCGCGGCGTGGCGCAGGGCGAACCAGCCGAGCGGTCCCTTGCCACTGCCCTCGACCGGTGTGGTGATCGTCAGGTAGGTACACATATCGACCCCCCCTCAGCCGGACAGATAGCGCTCGAACCAGGCGAAGACCCGCTGCCAGCCCTCGACGGCCGCCGCCGGCCGGTAGCTGGGCCGGTCGGGCGCGAAGAAGGCGTGGCCGGCCTCCTCGTACGCGTGGAACTCGTAGGTCTTGCCAAACTTGATCATGGCCTGTTCCAGCTCACCCACCTGCTCCGGACTCGGGTACTGGTCCTGGGCGCCGAACAGACCGAGCAGCGGGCAGCCGAGACGGTCGGCGATCGGCAGCAGCGGCTGCACCCGCAGCGGTATCCCCTCGGGCGGAGTGCCCACGACGAACGCGCCGTAACAGTCGACCGCCGCGTCGAGGGGGAGGCTGCAGGCGGCCAGGAAGGCCTGCCGGCCGCCCGAGCAGTACCCGATCACGCCGACCTTGCGGTTGGACGAGGTGAGCCCGCGCAGGTGGGCCGCCGCGCCGCCGACATCGCCGACGAGCTGGTCGTCGGATACCCCGCCGGCGGCGCGGGCCGCGGCGGCAGCATCGTCGGGACTGGCGCCTGGCGCCAACCGGCTGTACAGGTTCGGGCAGATCGCGGCGTAGCCTCTGGCCGCGAACCTGCGGGTGATCTCCTTGGTCGCCTCGTCGTAGCCGGGCATGTGGTGGATCACGACCACTCCGCCGTACGGCCCGGGCCCCAACGGCCGGGCCAGGTACGCCTCGATGAGGTCGCCACCGTGCCCGGTCATCGAGATCGACTCGGCGAGCATGGCATCGAACATGCGGGCACCTGTGCTTTCGTTCACGGCCGGCGGTCCGGCGGGGAGGCGATGGAGGAGTTCATTGTGCTGGGTCGAACGAGCCACCGCGGCCGGCACCGGCGGCGAATCGAGCAGCTCCAGCCATAGCGTCCGCCGCCAGCGAGACTTCGCCGTGCCGCCACTCCCGGGCCAACGCGTCCGGCTCGGGTCGGCCGTGCTGGTCGAGCGCGGAGAGCCGGTCCCGGCGCAGGCAGGTCTGCGGGAATCGGGCCAGCTCGGCGGCGAGATCCTGGGCCGCGGCGAGCTCGGCACCGGCCGGCACGAGCCGGTTGGCCAGGCCGATCTGGTACGCCTCGGCCGCCGCCACCGCTCGGCCGGTGAGGATCATGTCCATGGCCCGGCTGGAGCCGATCAACCGCGGCAGGCGGACCGTGCCGCCGTCGATGAGCGGGATCCCCCACCGCCGGCAGAAGACACCGAAGACGGCGTCCTGGGCGACCACCCGAAGGTCGCACCAGAGCGCGAGCTCGAGACCACCGGCGACGGCGTACCCGGCGACGGCCGCGATGACCGGCTTGCTCAGGCGCATCCGGGTCGGCCCCATCGGGCCCGGTCCGTCGGCCGCGAGCCGGTTGCGGCGGGGCGTGCCGGCGGCGGCCAGGTCGGCACCGGAGCAGAAGTGACCGCCCTCGCCCCACAGCACGGCCACCGCCGCGTCATCTGCCTCGAAGCCTTCGAACGCCTCGACCAGAGCCTGAGCGGTCGGACCGTCGACCGCGTTGCGTACCTGCGGCCGGGCCAGGATCACGGTCCACACCCCGCCCGCGGACTCCACCCGTACCCCCACGCAAACCCCCTTGTCGTTCGCTGCCGGGGCGCCGTCACTGTGATCAGAGCGCGCCCGGGCGGTCCTCGGCAATCCGGCCGGCGGCTTCGAGCATCTGCCGACCACTGGTTGCACGCACGATCAATGGTGCCAGCGCAGCCGGACCGGCTCGGCCGGGAGCTCCGACCGGTCAGTGGTGCCAGGGCAGCCGGCGCGCCGGTCGCGGCGCCCGGCCGTCCAGCAGATCCGTCAGCAGCCGGGCAAGGTCGAACGGATAGACAACGTCGGTCGTGACTGCCAACTCGGCCACCCGCCACCAGCGGTGGCCGTCGTGATATCCGCGCTCGAGGGACTCCATCCCGCTGGTGTCGACCTCGTGCGCGCCGACCCGATGGAAGAAGAAGTCGTCGCGGAACAGCCCGTTGGCCCAACCGAGTTCGGCATGGCCGGCCGTGTAGGCGACCGGCTCGCCCAACTCATCCGGCGCGACCCGTAGCCCGACCTCCTCGAAGAGCTCCCGAGCCGCGCTCTGCGCCAACGTTTCGCCGCGCTGCCGGCCGCCGCCCGGGGTGAACCAGGCGTATCCCCGCGCCGGGCTGGCCGAGTCGATGAGGAATCGCAGCAGCAGGAGCCGGTCCGCGCCGTCGACCAGCAGGATCCGGGCCGAGCGCCGCCGATACCGGACCGACTCCCCCATGTGTTTCAGGCTATCGGTGTCCCTTCTTGTGTGGACGTCGCGTCCGCGGCGGTCTGCCGATCGGTCGGCCATCCGGCGACGGCCGCCGGCCCGGCGCACAATGAAGGGCGTAAGCCGCCTCACCTAGCAAAGGGAGTGAACCATGACGTTACCGATCCTGGTCACTGGTGGCACCGGAACCCTCGGCCGTCGCCTTGTCCCGCGCCTGCGCGAAGCCGGTTGTGAGGTTCGGGTCCTCGCCCGGCACGGCCGCCCCGATGAGGATGGCGTCACCTACCTGACCGGCGATCTCGCCACCGGCGACGGGGTCGGGCCGGCGGTTGACGGCGTCACGACGATCGTGCACTGCGCGGGCAGCAGCAAAGGCGACGACGAGACGACGCGTACCCTGGTGCAGGCGGCGGCGGGAAGCGGGGCCCGGCATCTGGTGTACATCTCGGTGGTCGGCGCCGACCGGGTGCCGATGGCGAGCGCGATCGATCGGACGATGTTCGGCTACTTCGGCTCCAAGCTGGCCAGTGAGCGGGTGGTCGCCGGCTGCGGCATCCCGTGGACGACGCTGCGCGCCACCCAGTTCTACGACCTGGCGCTGACGGTGGCGCGGGCGTTGGCGAAGCTGCCGGTCGTCGTCGTGCCGGCCGGCTCGCGTTTCCAGCCGGTGGACACCGGCGACGTCGCGGCCCGACTGGTCGAGCTCACGCTGGCGCCACCGGCGGGCCTGGTGCCCGATCTGGCCGGGCCGCGGGTGTACAGCGCCGCCGAGCTCATGCGCGCCTACCTGAGCGCCACCCACCGTCGTCGGCCGATCATGCCGATGTGGCTGCCCGGCCAGGCCGCCCGCGCCGTCCGGGCCGGTGCCGTCGTGGCTCCCGAGCACGCCACCGGCCGGCGTACCTGGGAGGAGTTCCTCGCCGAGAGAGTGGCCCAGGCGGCGCCGCCCCATCCGTAGCCGATCCAGGCGGAGCGCATCGATCGTCAAGCCCGCGCGCGAGATGCCGGTCCGGCGGTCAGGCGGGATGCCGGGCGTTGCGGGTCTGGACGAGCCCGTACCGCAGGGCCAGCACCACGTCGGCCGCCGTGTGGCACAACCGCAGGATCAGGGTCACCGTGGTGGCCGCGGCGACGCCCAGCAGCGGGCTCAGCGCCAGGATGAGTACCGCCTCGCGGGCGCCGAAGCCGGCGGGTGCGATGATCACGACCAGGCCCACGATCCAGCCCAGCGCGAACGCTCCGGTACACACGACCGCGAGCTGGAGGACCGAGTCACTGAACGGGGCCGCCAGCAGATAGCCGGCCAGCCCGTAGCCGAGCCACGCCGGCGCCATCCACGCCAGCGGCCGGATCAGATGTCCCCAGCGCAACGTTGGCGGCTCCACTGCGGACCGGCCGGCGAGTTTGCGGGCCAGCAGCGTCACCACCCGCGGGTGCAGCAGTATCAGGGCCAGCGGGATGCACACCCAGGCCCAGCCGAATCGACTGACCAGGTCCGGCTGGCTGATCAGCAGCAGCGAGCCGACCAGCACCGCCGTGACCGTGTGCACCACCAGGAACACCGAGCCGGCCAGCAGGGCGAGGCCGCCCGGCACGCCACGCTCGCGGGCGAAGCGCATCTGGGCCAGGAACGGCCAGATCGACCCCGGCAGGTACTTGCCGACCTGGGCCGGGAAGAAGATCTGCCGGGCCACCGACGACGAGACCGCCGGGCCGAGCGGGGCCAGGCAATACCGCCACACCTCGGCCGTCGCCACCAGGCCGGCGACCACGCCGCCGAAGGCGAGCACCATTCGCCACCAGGCGATCCGGGCGATCGCGTCGACCACGTCGGGCAGCTGGCCACGCAGCGCCCAAACGGCCACGCTGACCGCGAGCACCACGAACCCGGTGGCGAGCAGGTCGGCCCGCCGGCTCGGCCGCAGCGGCGTCGGTTCAGTCACGCCGGAAGAGCCCGGTGGTGGTGGGGTAGGGCAGCGTCGGGGCCGCTCCGGTGAGCAACTCCAGCCGAAGACCCGCGGTCGCCGAGACGACGTCCCAGTACCGCTTGCGCTTGATGTCGTCGAAGACGATGAGGCCACCGTCGGCGAGGTGGTCGAGCGAGTGGCGCAATGCATCGTTGCGCGCCCGGCCGTCCACCACGATCAGGTCGAACCGGCCGCCGACCCGGTCGATCGTGGCCACATAGTCGCCGAAGTCCAGATCGGTGTGGCCGACCCGGCCCGAGCGCACCTGCGTCGCGGCGGTGGCGGGGGTCGCGGCAACCGTGTGCAGGGTCACGCCGGGCGCGCCGGCGAGCAGCTCCCGAACGCGTTCCGCCCACTCGCCGTCGTGCTCCACGCTGTGTACCTCGCCGGCCCGGCGGGCCAGCCACACGGTGCTCGCGCCGGCGCCGTACTCGAACACGCGCGCGCCCGGCCGCTCGGCGAGGAACGCCTCCACCCGGCGGATCGCGGGATAGCACCACCAGGCCAGGTCCAGCCGGGCCAGGTCGGAGGCGTCGAAGATCGAGAACAGGGTACGTAGATGCCGCACCCTCGGCGAGTCGTGGCGTTCCAACCGCGCCAGCAGCCCGGCCCGGTCCGCGGCCCGGCGAAGGGTCTTCACTCCAGACACGTACGCGCCCCGGATCCCGCTCATGACCCCGCCTCGCTGCGCTCGCCGGCGTCATGAGGCTCGACCGCACTGTGCCCAATGATTCGCTCGCTGCGCTCGCTCATGTCGCCTCCACACCGGTCCGGCTTGGCGCCCGGTCGGATGGTGTCCGCTGAGCACCGACGCGATCGACCCGGTCGCCGGTGCCCGTCGGCTCGGTCCAGTCGGCGACGTGGCGCAGCGGGTCCTCTCGGGCCACGTCCCGGTTAATGATCATCTCGGCCACCAGGCCCAGGCTGATCAACTGCATCGCGAGCAGGACGAACAGTATGCCCGTCAGCAGCAGCGGCCGATCCCCGATCGCCTCGTCGGTGAACACCCACACGCCGCCGAGGTAGACGAGCATCGCCATGCCGATGAGACCGGTGGTGAGCCCGACGCCCCCGAAGAGGTGGGCCGGTCGGTGCGTGTACCGGGTCAGGCTCATCACGGTCAGCAGGTCGAGACCGCCGCGGGCGTACCGCTCGAGGCCGAACTTCGAGCGACCGTGCTGGCGTGGCCGGTGGTGCACCGCGTGCTCGACGACGCGGAAGCCCTGGGCATGACTTATCGCGGCGAGGTAGCGGTGCATCTCACCGTAGAGAGGCGTGCTCGCGAAGACGTCGCGTCGGGCCACCTTCAGCCCGCAGTTGTGGTCCTTGAGCTTGAGTCCGGTCACGACACCCGTGATGGCGTTGAAGACCTTCGACGCGAGCCGCTTGCCGAGCGGATCCCGGCGGTGGACCTTGTGACCGGCCACCAGGTCCGCCGTGGTGAGCATTGAGATCATGGCCGGGATCTCCGCCGGATCGTCCTGCAGATCACCGTCGAGTGTCACGATCACCTGACCGGTCGACGCGGCGAACGCGGCCCAGAGCGCGGACGACTTGCCGAAGTTGCGCCGCAGCCGGAGCCCGCGGACCCGGGGATCGCGCGCACTCAGGTTCAGGATCTCCTCCCACGAGCCGTCCGCGCTGCCGTCGTCGACAACGATGAGCTCCCACCGATCGCCGGCCACGCCATCGGCCGGGCGGCCGTCCATCACGACGGTCACCTCATCGACGAGTTGCTCAAGTGAGCCGACCTCGTCTTTGATCGGTACGAGCAGCGAGATGTCGACCAGCGGGGCCGGCCTGCCGCTCGGCCTCATGGCGGCGGCCGGCCCGCCGCTTGGCCTCATGGCGCCGGTGGCCGCCGCGACGGTGGTCAGATGGTCGGAGTTGATCGACGTCATGAGTTCCTCGGCTCTGCGGAAACCTGGGTGCCCGCGTTCATCCGTCGCGCGGGCGGGTGGCGAAGATGATGAGGCCGTGGCCCTGGTCGTTGATCTCGCGGAGGTAGATGGGATAGGTCCCGGTCAGCTTCGCCAGCGCCTTCGGGAAGTTGGCCGTGCTGTGGTACGCGAATGACACCACGAGGTAGTCATGCTGCGCGATCTCGGCTCGCATGCCCTCGAACGCAAAACCGTTGTCCTGGTTCTCCTCGTTTCGCAGGATCACGCCGCCGACCCGCACATGGTCGCTGTAGCGGGCCAGGTAGTAGTCCAGAACCGAGACTTTGCGGAACGACGTGTCGAGCACCAGGTAGCTGGAGTCCGGGTTGGACTCCTCGATCGTCACGATCCTTCGGGCCACGCCTCGATAGTCGGTCAGCTCGGTGTTGGCGCCCTGCAGCGTCCCCGGGAGTATGGACGTGGCCACGACGACGGCGATCGCGATGTTCACCCAGGCGGTTGGGTCGACGTCGACCCCGCGGAACCGGCGCCACGCCCCGGCGACCAGACGACCCGCCTGGTCAAGGGTGAGGACGACCAGTGGGGCCAGGGCCGGCACGCTGAACTGCACATACCGGACGTTGTATCGGGCCGTACCGGTGACTGCGAAGGCCACCAACATGACGAGAATCGGGATCAGTAGCCAGCCGAAGAGGTACAGGATCACCCACGAGCGTTGCCGTTGCTCGGTCAGGTCCCGTCCGCCCCGCAGCGTCGCCACCGCCCGGCCGGCGACGACGACGGCCAGGCCGATGGCGATCCACCACACCGGTGCCGGCAGGCCGATGTTGGGCGTGACCATGACCTTCAGCAGCGCGAGGGGACTGCGTAGGCCCTGCTCGTCCAGGGTGTAGTCGTCGGCCAGTCGGCCGTACGTCTTCTTGAACGTGTTGCCCCAGATCAGGGCGAACGTGGTGCCCTGGACCGCGTACAAGGCGGCCACCGTGCCCAGACCGGACAACCAGCGCCGGGGCGCGAACGTGGCGAGCACGAAGACGCCGGCGACGGCGCCCTGCGCGAAGTAGAAGAACACGTTGAAGTAGTGGGTGAGCAACAGGGCGATATTGGCCAACGTGAACAGCAAGGCGGTGCCGGAGAAGAGTGCCGGGCGCCAGCCGCGGGCCGCGGCCGACCGCATCAACCGGAGCAGAGCGTAGGACGACAGGGTCGCCAGAAAGATGGTCTGCGCGTACGACCGGGTCTCCAGCGAGAAGTACGTGGCCGAGTACATGAGTGCGAAGATCCCGGCCGACCACAACGCCACCCGGCGGGAAAGCGCGTCCCGCACGAGAAGATAAAGGAACAGGGTGGCGAGCGTGAGGTACAGGTTCGACAGTGACCGGGTGGCCCGCTCGCCGTTGCCGAACACCTGCATCCAGTTGTAGAGCACGAACTGATACAGCGGCGGGTGGACCGAGGTTGCAGCCAGGTTCCCGATGGCCGCCGCCGCACTGTTGTTCCAGATTCCGTAGACCGCGACCGCGTACAGCTCGTCGAGCCAGTACGAATACCGGTCCGCCGTCAGCCAGCGCGCGAGAAAGCCGACCACCAGCACGACGGTCAAGATCATCTCTTGCCGGACGGCAGCGTAGCCACGCTGCGCAAGATCGCTCACGCGTCCGGCCACCGACCGGTCCGCAGCCGGGACGGGCGTGGTCCTGACGCTGGCGTCCGTCGCCGTGCCCGTCGTGGTCATCGACCAGGGCTCCGTGGCGAGTTTGTTCGGCCGCACGAACGGAATCCGACGCCAGCGCAGCCGCGACGGCAGCGCGCTGACCGGCGGGAATCGCGAGGACCATCGTGCGGCACAGCGCCGGAGCCTACCAAGACGTAGTGATCTAGCGACCCTGGACCCAGCGACCTTCGGTCCGGTCGCGACGGTATCGCGCCGCCGCGCCGGGCGACCGGCCGCGCGCCTGGAGGCGGATCACCATCAGTAATCCCGACGTCACCGTTGTCGCCGGCCACGTCCACGTCCGCGGCACCTGGCAGTGCGGCGGCGCTCAACTCCATCGATCGCGGCGCTCGGCCCGGGTACGCACGTCGCCACAGTTTCCATTGGATTCGCCGCGCTTGGCCATTCGGAGTTTTCCGTATGGCGAGAGTCGAGTCGCCGTAGGGACACTCGGCGACATGAGAACAATACGAATAGCGACCGCCGTACGGTTGCTGGCGGGCGCACTCGTCGCGAGCCTGGTCACGATTGGATTGACGGTTACCGGTGGCAGCGCAGATGCATCGGCACCACAAGGAGCAGCCGAAGCCAGCGCGGCTGCGGTGGCTCAGGCATGGGTGGCGACGAGGCCGGCCTTGTTGCGGGCCGGGCCGGCTGACGGGTTTGTTCCGCATGCGCCGATCACCTCGGCCGGATGGACCTACGTGCCCTACGATCGCACGTACCGGGGACTGCCCGTCGTCGGCGGGGACTTCGTGGTGGTGATCGACCCGACGGGGCGGGTGCAGGCGCCGTCGGTGGCCCAGCAGCGGCCGATCACCGCGCTCGCGGTGCCGGCCTCGGTGACTGCGCAGGCGGCGCGGCGGGCCGCGGCCGGGGACGGCAGGAGGCTGGTCGTCTACGCGCGTTCCGCCCCCACGCGCCTGGCGTGGGAGTCCACCGATGCCGCAGATACCACCACGACCTACGTCGATGTGATGACGGGTGCAGTGCTGGAACAGCGCGACGGCATCGCGTACGGCTCTTTGTATAGCGGGCGCAACGGACCGAATCCGCTTTATATCGCCACGAAGCGCGTGAGCTTTTCCATCTACAACCGGTACTACCTGATCGATCCGTCCAACAATGGGGTTACCTGCGGCGACAAGGCGGTGGGTCAACCGCTCATGCAGACCGTCGACACCTGGGGCAACGGCAATTCGGCCAACAAGGTGACCAGCTGTGCCGACGCGATGTTCGCGCAGCAGACCGAGATAAAGATGTTGGCGACATGGCTGGGCCGCAACGGTATCGACGGGGCCGGGCACGGGCTCCCGATGTGGGTGGCCCCCGACGTCCCTGGCACTGCCCAGTGTTGCCCCGGCGGCTCTGCACTGTTCACCATCGGCTCGACCAGCCTCGACACGGTGGGCCACGAACTCGGCCACGGCATCGACCAGTTCACCCCGGGCGGGCTGTCGGCCTGGAGCACGAAGGAGTTCATCGCCGACGTGTTCGGTACCGCTACCGAGTGGTTCGCCAACGAGCCCGCCGGCTACGACACACCCGACTGGACGGTCCTCGACCGCGACTTCTGGCATTCATACCCCCTCGGCCCCCGCTGCTACTACGACCCGGGCCTGGACGACACGACCAAGGATCCGCACGCCGCCGGGAATATCGGCGATCACTGGTTCTATCTGCTGGCCGAGGGAACCAACCCGACCGACGGACAACCGGTCAGCCCGACGTGCAATGACACGACGATGACCGGCATCGGCTTCCGGCCGGCGCTGCGCGTCCTGTACAACGCCATGCTGATGAAGACATCGAACGCCAAATACCCGAACTACCGGCAATGGACGCTGCGGGCGGCGTACAACCTGTACGGGTGCACGAATAACATCGTGAACACCGTCAAGGCGGCCTGGTCCGCATTGCTCGTACCGCCACAGCTGGCCGAGCCGCTGTGCGGAATCCTGCCCGGCTAGCCATGACCGACACCGCACGCCCGTAGGATCACGGCTCGCCTGAAAGGCCCACCAGCCGGCCGGTCAGGCGAGTCGTGCAGGGAGTACGCGGTCAGGCGGCGGGGATCGCCATCCCGCTGCTGAGTCCGAGCGTGATCGCCCCGAGCAGGCTCAGCAGCAGGGTGAGCCGCCGGCGAGGTGTGTCCGTGGCCAACCCGAGCAGGACCACCACAGCGGAGGCGAGAACCGCCCCGCAAAACGCGCCGGCGAGGCCCCAGCTGAGCGCGACCCACCAGACCGAGCCGTGAATTACCGCCAGGCTGGCCGCGCCGGTGAAGCCGATCGTGCTGCCCAGGTGCTGCCCCACGAACGCGACCACCGCCGCGCCCGCGGCCACCAGCATCAGCCGCACCTGGATCAGCATCGTCTGACCCAGACCACCGACCAGCAACTGCCCGGGTTATAGCGGTCGGGGCGCGCCGCTGGGCGAGCTGTGGTGGGCGGCGAGCTTGGCGCGGACTTGGCTGGAGTCGGGGTGGTCTAGGTCGTCGAGGATGGTCAGGGCTTGCTGCCAGGTCCGGTGGGCGGCGCCGTGGTCGCCGGCGGCGTCGCGCGTGTCACCGAGGCGGTTGATAGTGGCGGCCTGGCTGTAGCGGTCGCCGATGCGCTGATACAGAGCGAGGGCGTGCCGGTAGCAGGCGGCGGCTTGGTCGTGGTGGCCGAGGTGGTGGTGGGCGTGGCCGAGGCAGTCCCAGGTGTCGGCCTGGGTGTCGTGGTCGCCTTGCTGGATCAGGGCCAAAGCCTGCTGGCAGCAGGTGATGGCCTGTTCGTGGTCCCCTAGGCCGATGCAGGCCCAGCCGATGTTGTTCAGGGCGATTGGCTGCCCGGCCGGGTGGCCGATTGCCTGGTACAGGGCGAAGGCCCGGCGGGCGTGGTCGAGCGCCGGCGCGTGGCGGCCCTGCTGGGCGTACACATGGCTGAGGCAGTTGTGGGTGCCGGCCTGCCCGGACTGGTCGCCAGCCTGGCGGTATAGGTCGAGAGCGTGGCCCAGGTGGGCGTGGGCGTCGCCGGGCCGGCCCAGCAGGCTGCAGGCGTGGGCGAGGTTGCGGTGGGCGAGGGCTGCGGCCTGGGGATCGCCGAGCCGCCGGGCCGCGGCCAAGGCGGCCCGCTGGGTGGCTTCCAGCTCGTGCCAGTGTCCCTGCCGGTCGTGGAAGGTCTCCAGGGCCCAGGCGAGCTGCCACGCGTGGGCGTCGCGCTCGGCGCCAGCGGCATAGTCGATGGCGGCCAGCAGTATTGGGTGCTCGGCGGCGAACCAGGCCAGCGCCTGCCGCTGGTCGGCGGGCTCCTCAGGAATGACCCCGGCCCTGGGCGGGTCGATGCTGACCGGCCGTTGGAACGGGTTCAGCAAGAAGGCGGCGGTGTGCGCGGTGTGGGCGTAATGGTCAAGCAGGCAATCGATCGCGGCGCGGCGCTGGCTCTCGGCGTCGATCAAGCTGGCCTGCCCTGCGGCGTAGGCGCGCAGCAGGTCGTGGAGGGTGTACCGGCGTGGCAGGTCCTCCCTGATCAGGTGTGCGTCGACCAGTTCGGTCAGCAGGACACGCGCCCGCGGCGGGGGCACGCCGGCCAGGCTGGCCGCGGCCGGCGTGGAAATGTCCGGGCCGGGGGAAAGGCCGAGCAGCCGGAACAGCCGCGCCGCCTGGGGGGTGAGGGCGCGATAGGACCAAGCGAACACCGCACGCACGTCGGCGGCGGGGTCACCGCCGGCGGCCAGCGCGTCGAGCGGGTCTTGACGCAGCTCGCCGGCCAGGGCAGAAAGCGGGAAGGGTCGGGCCGCAGCGCGGGCGGCCCAGATGGCCAGGGCCAGCGGCAGCCGCCCGCACACGTTGATGATCTCGGCGGTGGCTTGCGGCTCAGCGGCCAGCCGCCCGGCGCCCAGGTGGGCAGCGAGCAGGTCACGGGCCTCTTCCGGGGCGAGCACGTCCAGGTCCAGGAGCCGGGCACCGTCTGCCGCCGCCAGCCCCACCAGCCGACTGCGGCTGGTGACCACGGCTAGGGCGCCTGGGGAGCCAGGCAGCAGCGGGCGCACCTGCGCGGCGTTCCTGGCGTTGTCCAGGACGATGAGCATCCGCTTACCGGCCAACAGCGAGCGGTACAGGCCGACCTGCGCGTCCAGGTCGCGCGGGATTCGTGCCGGCGGCACCCCCAGCGCGTCGAGGAAGCCGCGCAGCGCCCGTGCGGGCGTGACCGGCCTGGCGGACGGGCCGAACCCGCGCAGGTTCGCATATAGCTGCCCGTCCGGGAAGCGCGGCGCGACCTGGTGCGCCCAGTGCATCGCCAACGCGGTCTTGCCGACCCCGGCGGTCCCGCCGATCGCTGAGATCACGACCGTCGCCGCGGCGTACCGCGGCTCATCGAGCAGCTCGTTCAGGGCCGCCAGCTCGCTAGCGCGGCCGACAAAGTGCCGGCTCGCGGCGGGCATTTGTCGGGGAACAGCCGACTCCGCGGTAGCCTTGCTGCCCGGCAGGCGGCCGCCCTGCGGGTTCGCAGCGGTGGGGGGAGCGGGGCACGGTGCCGGCAGGTCTGCGCGCAGGACCCGCATATGTGCGCGGGTGAGTTCCCGGCCAGGGCATACGCCAAGCTGCTCGTCCAGCCTGCGCTGGAGCGTCTCGAATACCTCCAGGGCGGCCGCCTGCCTCCCCGTCCCGGCCAAAGCGATCATCAGCACTGCGTGTGCCGCTTCGTGCAAGGGCTCGCGCTCAGTCAACGGCCACACCAGCGGCAGCACCTGGTCATAGCGCCCCAGCTCGCACGCCGACTCGGCGTAGCTGACAACGGCAGCCCACCGCTGCTCGGACAGGCCGGTAACCGCCGGGTGCTGCCGCAAGGCGCTGACATCGGCCAGCGGGTCGCCGCGCCACAAACGAAGAGCCCGTTCATAGAGCCCGCAAGCCGCGGCCACCTCACCGCCCCGTCGTGCCGCATCGGCGCGGCCGACCAGATCGCGGAACGCGAGCAGGTCAAGCTGGCCTGTGGTGACGCGCAGCCGGTAGCTGGTTCCGGCCGATGCCAGCAACCCGCCCCGATCACGCGCGGGCCGACCAGGATCCAGGATCCGGCGCAGCCCACTCACCCGGGCCTGTATCTGGTTCACCGCCGACGGCGGCGGTTCGTCGCCCCACCAGGCGTCGATGAGGGTCTCCCGACGCACCGGCTCGTTAGGGCTGAGCGCCAGCACACCGAGCAGAGCCCGCTGCGACGGCGGCCCAAGCTCAACCGCGTCGTCATCCCACCACACAGCCAATGGCCCGAGCACAGCCAGCTTCACCCAGGCAGGCCTGCCCATGACCGCGGGCTCGGGCTTGCCGCGCGCGGCGGAGGCGAATTCCCGGGCCTCGTCGGCGTCCAAGCGAAGCGCCGCGACCAGGGCTACCACCGACCCGGCTGCTAGTCGCCTGGTTCTGCCCTGCTCCAGATCACGTACGACCCCAACGCTGACGCCGCCGGCACCCGCGAGTCGCCGCTGGCTCAGCCCTGCCGTGCGCCTCAGCTCGCGGAGCAGGCTTCCCGCACGCCCGGCCACGGGTTCATCCGATCCCATCTGACCGCCCGCCCTACCCGCCCGATCTGCTGCATGACGCAACGGGCAAGATCAACATTTCCGCGCGCCCAGCGGCTGGCCGTACCGCGACGGTACTCCTGTACCCGGGGTGCCGGCCGCCATCGGAGCCCTCCCCGTTCTACCAGGCCAGATTCAACGCACGCAGGACCGCGGGGGTGCAGGCAGCACCACACAGCCCGCCGTAAGTCCCGCTCGCGGCCGGCACGCGATCCTGGCGACATGACAATGCCGGGACCGCACCGGCCCGCCCGGCCCGAGGCCGCCACATCCATTGCCACAAACGATGGACGGCATCCGTTTCACAAGCCGATCCAGGCTCATTCACCTGGGAACCAGTGGAGTTGGGTTCGCGGTGCATCGTTTTCAACTACTGACGACTGTGTCGGTGCGTGACGACACCGGCCGGGAGTGGCTGGTACCCAACGCGAAGACTCGTGCGATCTACGCGGCCCTGCTGAGCGAGCCCAACAGGTTCGTCCCATATGACCAGCTGATCGACGCGCTGTGGGAGTCGCCGCCCAGCTCCGCGATAGCCAATCTGCGCAACTACAAGCTGCGGCTCTCACGCCTACTCGAACTCGCCGGCCTGGGTCAGCGTCTGGAATCTCGCCGTGGCGGCGCCTACCGGATCGCCCTGCAGGCCAACGAGGTAGATGCCCACATATTCTCAGCCCTCGCGCGCGCCGGGAGCGCCGCGTTACGCCGGGGCAACCCACACGTCGCCGCGATGCTCGCGTACGAGGCGCTCGACCTATGCCGTGGCCCGATCCGGCGCTCCGAACTGCCACCGACGCTCGCCTTCGTGTCCTTCTATGACGGTCTCGAGGAGCGGCGACGGCTCACTATCGAGGATTACCACGCCGCACGAATCATGCTGCGTGACACGGCGCCGATATTGCCCGATGCGCGCGCGCATGCCGTCACATGCCAGACCCGCGAACGAGCCTGGGGTCAGCTTATGCAGGCGCTGTACCTGGCCGGCGATCCAATCGGGGCACAGGAGGTGTTCGTGACGGCCAGAAAGGCAATGCTGCACCACGCCGGATCCGAACCCTCCTTGGCCCTGCACGGCCTGCAGCGCGCGCTCCTCAATTGCGACGACCAGGCCGTCGGTGGTTGGCGGTTGGGGTAACGCTGCCGTCAACGGCGCAGTGCATCGGCCGGTTCAATGGCGGCCGCCCGCAACGCCGGGTAGAGGCCGGCCGCTGTGCCGATCAGCGCGCCGATAAACGGCGCCGGCAGAACCGCGAACGGAGGCAGGATCGCTGTCCAATGCCGGAAACTGGCCGCCACGACACAGATGACGCCGAGGCTGGTCCCGAGCACGCCGCCGACCGTCCCGAGCGCGGCCGATTCGACCAGAAACTGCGCCGCGATGTGATGCCGACGGGCGCCCAGCGCCCGCCGGAGTCCGATCTCGGCGACCCGCTCGAGCACGGCCACCATCGTGGTGTTCGCGATACCGACCGCGCCGATCACGAGGCACACGCCAGCGAGCAGGAGGAACAGCACAGCCAGGTCGCCGTTGACCGCGTCCCGTAGCGATCGCGGATCTGGCGGCACGATGACCTTGAAAGCCTCCGGCGCGTCGGCACGCAGCGCCACCGGCGCCTGATTAGCCACCATCGCCGCCGCGCCCAGACGCGTGTCGATCAGCATGCTGGCTCGGATCCCGTCGCCGCTCGGGGCTCCCCACAGCGTCTCGGCCGCGTGTGCCGGTACGACGACCGACAGCAGCAGATCCGGATGGCGGGCAACGTTATCGATGAGACCCAGCACGACGAATGGGACGCCGTCGATGAGCACCGATTCGGTGAGGGCTTGGCTGTTGGTCAGCGCCGCGGGCGCGAATATCTCGGCGTTGAACCCCAGCAGCGCGGCCGCGGTGGCGCCGAGGAGAGCCACATGCTCCGCCCGCTCGTCGTGCACCCGGTCGTAGAGGCGGCCGGCCACAACCGCATGAACGGCCCGTAGCAACCCCGGCGATGCGGCGACGACCGACACACCGGCGGCGGGCTGGTTGCCGGGCAGCACGACGCCCGAGACGGTCAGGTCCCTCCCTGGATGCACCGGCCACCACACACCGGCAGCCACCACCCCGTCGATGGCCCCCACCCGGGCGTCGGCGTCGGCGGGAAAGGTGGGGGCGGACAGCCCTGGATCCGAGCCGGGGTCGGCGATGCCGTGATCTTCAACCACGACCTCAGTGGCGGCCAGCGCGGTGAAGCGCTTGCTGATCTGACCGCCGGCGGTCGCAGTCAGGCCCAGGACAACCACGCAGGCACCGACGCCCAGGAGTGTGCCGAGCGCGGTCAGCCCGGCTCGCGCCGGCTTGGCCAGCATGCCGGCCATCGCCTCGCCGAGGAGCGCACGCAGGCGGAGCGTGGACCTGAGCGCCTCGTCCGGCCGACCCGCCCGGTCTCGCGTCATGACGGTTCCGCTCGCACTACGCCGTCGTGAATGCTTACGGCGCGCCGGCCGCGGGCGGCCACCTCGCGATCGTGGGTGATCACCAGAACGGTCATCCCGTCATCCCGAAGGCCCGCGATCAGATCGAGCACGACGGCAGCGGCCGCCGAATCGAGGTTTCCGGTCGGCTCGTCACAGAGCAGGATCGCGGGTCGACCCACGAGCGCGCGGGCGATCGCGGTGCGCTGACGTTCGCCGCCGGAAAGCCGGCTCGGCAGGGCCTCCCGCCGATGCCAGAGCCCCACCCGGTCCAGCGCGACGGCGGCCCGGCGGTGGCGCTTCCTGGTCGGCTCGCCGGTGTAGAGCAGGCCGAGCGCGACATTCTCCTCGGCCGTCCGGTGCATCAGGAGATGAAAGGACTGGAAGACGAATCCGATTCGCCTGGCTCGCAACGCGGCGCGCTGACCCTCGGTGAGCGTCGC
Source organism: uncultured Actinomycetota bacterium (assembly GCA_963753485.1). GTDB lineage: Bacteria > Actinomycetota > Actinomycetes > Mycobacteriales > Micromonosporaceae > CAWDLX01. The sequence goes on from CAVWCL010000010.1 coordinate 97,154, forward strand.
CGTGTCGATCCCATCGAGCCGGTAGGTGCCGCAGGTCGGACGGTCGAGCAGTCCGAGCACGTTGAGCAGGGTCGACTTGCCGGAGCCCGACGGGCCGACGATCGACAGATGTTCACCGGCCGCCACGGTGAGATCGACCGGCCGCAGGGCTGGCACCGCCGGTGGCCCCGGATAGGTCAGGCCGGCACCTACCAGTTCGATCATCAGGCCTACCGGGTGTCGGTCGGCGCCGGCACCGGCGCGGTCGCATACCCCAGCGCACCCACCTGCACCGTGTCGCCGGGTCGCAGCTCGCCGGTAGCCGAGGTGACCGCCACGAAGCCGTCTCCTGACAGCCCGAGGGCGACCACAACCTGGCGCACAGCCTCATCGGACGTGATCACCAGCACCTCGACCTGGCTGTCGGCCCGCGAATAGAGCGCAGAGATCGGTACCACCAGCACTTCGCCGGGCGTAGCCGCGGCCTCCACGGTGACCTCCACATCCTGAGCCGCCCACGTCGGGTCGAGTGGCTGGTCGGTGGCGATGGCGACGAGTTCGAATTGGGCGATGCCGGTGCCGGGGTCGGGTGCCGACGCGACGATCGACCCGATCCGGCCGGTGGCCCGCCGACGGAGAAGGTCCGAGAAGAACTCCACCCTCATCCCTGCGCTAAGCCACGGCCGCTGGGCCGGGTTGAGCCGGCACCGCACCACCAGAGCGCCGCTGGAAACGGTGATCAACGGCGCCTCGACCGGCCGTCCGACGACTGCCTTGAGCGCCTCGACCCGGGCCGGAAACGCGGGCAGGAACACGACCTCGGCGCCGGGCAGTAGCACGCCCGCGTGGGCACCCAGATCTGCCCGCAAGGCTCGGGCACGAGCCAAATCCTGGGTCGCGTAGGTCACCGCGAGTCGAGCGGCAACCACAGGGTCCGGCCCGTCCGGTGTCGGTGGCGTTGCCAGCAACCGGTCCAACTCTGACTGCGCGGCGGCCAAGGCGCGCTGCGCGGCTCGGATCTGTTCGTCGACCGCGGCGAGCGCCGCGTCGTCGCCGGTGGTCGGCGGTTCGTAACCGGCCCTCGCGTAGAGCGCAGTGAGGGCGCGCTTGGTGCCCGGTCCGAAGGTGCCGTTCGCCTCCCGCGGGTCGTACCCCAATGCCTTGAGGGCACGCTGCAGCTGGGCGACATCATCGCCGTGCCCGCCCGGGCGTAGGTCGCGATAGACCGGCAGCGACCCCGGCAGCGCGAACAACGGCCGCCCGGCCACCTCGAGGAGCACCGTGCCGGCCGCGACGGTGTCACCAATATGGACTCCAACCCGAGTGACGACGGGCAGGCTGCCGTTGCTCGCGGTCGGCGTCACCTCGAAGGTGCGGGCGGCACCGACCGAGCCGCGCAACACGACGGTATCGCGCAGTACGCGACGCTCCACCGGTGCGGTCAGCACGGTGGGCCCGGGCGCGGCTGTCTCCGCCGCCAACTGCTGCGGAGACTTGACAAAGTGGGCGGCGAACAACCCGGCGACCGAGACGGTGAGGGCACCGATCAATACCCCGGCGAGCATGCCCGCCCAGCCGACTCGGTTCGCAGACCGGCCCACCCCGCCACCTGCCTCTCTCGATCATCAACGTGGGCGGCTCCGACCGTCGATCTGATCAGCCGGTTGGCCCATCCGTCGTCGCGGTATCGGCGAGAATCTTGGCGACGTTGCGACCGACGTTGTCCAGGTAGCGGCGATATTCGGCGAGCTGTTGTGCGTTCGACTCGATCGCGCGCGTCTGGTAGGCGCTCTCTACCGCGAACCAGATGCCGACCAGGTTCGTCCGGCGGCGACACGCCGCGTCGGCGACCGCCGTCGCGATCTCCTGTGGAGGTATCGCCGAGCCCGACCAGTGCGGATCGTCGTTGGCATCCCAGGGCCCCGCATAGTCATAGCCGGACTCCTTCATGCACCGGCTCCACGCGCCGAACGCCGCCTGCACCCGGCTGTCGCCATCAGCCCTCGCCCCGACGTCGTGGTTGAGCTGCGCCACCAGGCCGGGCCGGCCGGCCGTGTCCAGCGGCGGTCCTCCGGCCGCCAAGGCCCGCTGTGCCTCGCCGGCGCAGCCGCCGTCGGGCACTGGCACACCGTTGAAGGTTTGCTGGCCCCGGCCGACGAGCACGGCATCCTGATCGTTGGTGAAGGCAGGTCCGGCTGCCTTGGGCTGCGCACTCTCCGGGACGGAGTAGCCGTACTGTGCGGCCTGGGCGGCGTCGATGATCCCGTAGCGACGATCGTTACGGGGCTTGTTCGATCCCGGCGTCGGCACCCGAAGCGTCCAGTCCAAGCCGAACCGGCGCATGCACCTTTGCACGAGGCGGTCACTCACGTAGGTGCCCAACTGGATCTGGTCGTTGCTTTCCGCGTACGCGTCGAGGGGCAGCACGACCTGGGTGTAGCTGGTTATCACGGGAATGGGTCCCAGCGCGGGTTCGCCGTCCGAACCGTCCTGTGCGCTCGTGCAAGCCGAGCCCATCAGGACGGCCGCGAGGACGGCAAGAAACGTCATGGCCTTGTGCCGACCTGTTGCAGACATGTGCTCCCCCGGTATCTACGCGGAGACGCCTATCAGTAGATCGGCGCTGTGCGCCTCCCGACGCGTACAGCGCCCGGATCAGGCAGTCGTGTATGCCGGTGCCATCAAGTGGTAGACGTGAAGTGGTGTGAGCTGGCGAGGTCGTTCATCCATCCGAAGTTCCCGTAGTAGTAGCACAGGCTGGGGCAGTACCTGCTGTCCCCGTATTTGTAGAACAGCAGGTAGCGACCACCGTAGTTCGCATGCTCGTACTGCTTAAGGTAGTTGTTCGCGTCCTTGTTGGTGGCAGAGCTGTTGTGGTCGTTCAGGGGGTGGCCGGTGCCGAAGTACCAGTCGCCAACGTAAGTCAAATCGCTGAAGTACTCGTCGTGGAAGCCGCCGGTCCAGTTGATGTCCTCGTTCATGCAGTACTCGCCGTCGTCGCACCAGCCGTCGTGGTTCGAGGCGTGCGCTGCCAGCGGAGCCACGAAGATGCCGATCGTAAGTCCGGCCACGACGGCGAGCACGGACCTCAGTCTCAGCGATCGCCCACCACTTTGGTTCCTAGTCCACATTGGCCCTCCTATGAGAACGGGTGGCGCCGACGGCCGCGGCCCGGCCGCGCGTTCCGGTAAGACCGTCGCAACCGTCCATACAATCTGCATATAACTTCGCGTGACCATGACGGCGGTCACCCACGGCAGGGCCGTAGGCCCGGTAGCCCTCGACAAGGCGATCGGTAGTGTCGCGGTGGCGTTGCTTGACGTCGGTGGTGACAGTGCAGCGATCAGCAACCCCTGCGCAAGCGGCGTGGACCAGTCGCACTCTGCCGCGGCCGTCACGGTGGCCGCACGCGACCGTGGCCGGGTTTAGGCGGGCAATGGCCGACCCGCAAGGCGGGCGTGAAGGTGTTGCCGTCGCCCGCTCGGGCCATGCACGGCCGTTGACGCTTGACAGAATCTGTCGTGGCCAGTAGATAATCTGTGTGTTGGTTGGGTCATGGTTCCCGGTGAGGGCGCAGGTTTCTGACAGGGGGTGATCACAATGGCCTTGCTGGTCCCGGCCCACTACCACCGCCGCCGTCAGCGGTCGCGGGCCTGCTGCCGTCGACCGCCGAACCGGCGGCACTGATCCCGCGAGGCACCGCCGTGGGCGGATCTCACACGCGACGTCCTAGATGACGATGGTGGGCGATGCTGATCGCCCCGAACAGTTGTGGAGGTGTGTTGGTTATGCAGACGCTTCGATTCGACCCGTTCCGCGACTTCGACCGGCTAGCCGCCGAGGTGTTCGGCACGGCGCGCACGCCGTCGCTGATGCCGATGGACTGCCTGCGCACCGGCGACCAGTTCGTCGTCCGGTTTGACCTGCCCGGCATCGACGTTGACTCCCTGGAGGTGTCGGCGGAAAACCAGACCCTGACCGTGCGCGCCGACCGGACCCGCCACGACCCGGAAGGTTCCACCTACCTGATCTCCGAGCGCCCGTCGGGCACCTACAGCCGGCAGCTGGTCCTCGGTGACGGGCTGGCCGTCGATGACATCCGCGCCGACTACCGCGACGGGGTGCTCACCCTGACCATCCCGGTCGCCGAGCAGGCCAAGCCCCGCAAGATTGAAATCACACGTGGGGACAACACGCCGATCGGCTCTCACGAGGGCCACAAGATGATCTCCGGAGAGACCGGCCAGGACCGCAAGCCGGTCGGTGCGACGGCCTGACCAGCCGCCGATCGCGTGATCGCCGTCGGCAAAGGAGGTGGTCGAATCCAACGCGAGCCCCGAACAGCATTTTCGTACTGGAGGTGACCTCGATGGCCGAACCGCCCGGCCCGCTGCAGCGCACCGCAGCGCTGGACGACGCCAGCTTCGCCGGGTACGCGATGGGGGCGGCAGCTCAGGCCATCGGGGTCACCCCTGCCTTCCTACGGGCAGCCGAAGCCGCCGGTCTGTTCGACATTGCCCGCTCCGACGGCGGACACCGCCGCTACAGCCGCGACGACCTACACCGCGCCGACCGCGCCCGCCAACTCATCGATGACGGTGTGCGCATGGACGCCGCCGTGCGCATCGTCAGCCTCGAATACCAGCTTGCCGCCGCCCGCACCATGATCGACCTACTTCGCCGTAAGAGCGACCGACAAACCCGGGTGGCAAAGAGCGGCGGTGGCGTGCCATGACGCCCGCCGACGTCGATGCCGAGTACGACGCGCTCGCCTTGGCTGCGCGGCGGGTGGGGCTGACCCCGACCGGGTTCTGCGCCCAGGCCGCGCTCGCCGTTGCCGCGGCGCCGGCGAGCGACTCGGTGCCGTCCCTCGGGGCGGATCCACGGGTGGAGGCTTTGGCTGAGGCGGTCGAGTTGGCCACCCTGCGTACCGCCGTGGTGCGGGTCGGCACGAACCTCAACCAGGCCGTCGCAGCGCTGCACGCCAAGGGGGGGGCGCCGGTGTGGCTGCGGCACGTGGCCGAGCAGTGCGGCCGCGCCCTGGGCGCGGTGGACGAGGCCGCGTCGCGGGTGCATCGGCGGCTGTCGTGATCCCGAACATCACCGAGCAATTGTCAAGACCTGTGGATGAAGGATCTTGACTATGCCGCCTCGGCTTGAGCGCCGACAGGGCGGCTGGTGCGTTCGACGAGCTTGCCGTTCTTGAACTTGGCGCCGGCGCGGATGAGGGCGACGAGGTGGGCGCCGTTGACGGCACGCCAGCGACCCTCGGCTGCCTCGATGAGCTTGAACGCCATGGCGATGCCGGCCGCCTTTGATCCCGGACCCTTCGTGATCTTGCTTCGGTTTCTGACTGTGGCGAAGGTCGATTCGATGGGGTTGGTGGTACGAAGGTGGATCCAGTGCTCGGCTGGGTAGTCGTAGAACGCGAGTAGCTGCTCCTGATCGTCGATGATCTTGGCGACGGCCTTGGGGAACTTGGCGCCGTAGGCGAGCTTGAACGCGGCCACGGCGCGGCGGGCGTTGTCGCGGTCCTCGGCGTTCCAGATCTCGGCCAGGGCCTTCTTCGCGGCTGGGTGGGCGGACTTGGGCAGCGCCGAGAGCACGTTGCCGATCTTGTGAAACCAGCAGCGCTGCTCCTTCGTCTCGGGGAACACCTCACGTAGCGCGCCCCAGAACCCGAGCGCGCCGTCGCCAGCGGCGAGCACGGGGGCGCGCATGCCACGGCGCTTGCAGTCACGCAACAAGTCGGCCCACGAGCCGGTCGACTCGCGGTAGCCGTCGGTGAGCGCGACGAGCTGCTTGGTGCCGTCCACGCGCACGCCGATGAGCACGAGCAGGCACAGCTTCTCCTCGTCCAGGCGGATGTTGACGTGGTGAGGTCGGACCGCAGATACACGTAGTCCATACCGGACAGATCACGCTCGCCGAACGCGCGGGCCTCGTCCTGCCACTGCACCGTCAGCCGGGTGATCGTCGCCGCCGACAGGCCCGCGTCCGTGCCGAGGAACCCCTCCAACGCCGGCACGAAGTCCTTGCTGGACAAGCCATGCAGGTACAACAGCGGCAGCACCTCAGTGATCTTCGGGGACTTACGGCACCACGCGGGCAGGATGACCGAGGCGAACTTGCGCCGCTCGCCGGTGACCTCGTCAACGCGCTTGTCGTTGACCCGGGGCGCGCGGACCTGAACCGCCCCGGACGACGTGAGCACCCGCCGCGGTACCGCGTGGCCGTTACGCACCACCAGTCGGCGGCCGTGCTCGTCGCGCTCGCCGGCGTAGGCGTCAATGTAGGCGGCGACCTCCGCCTCCAACGCAGCCGCGAGCATCCGCCGCGCACCGTCACGCACGATCTCGTCGATCAGCGACTCGCCAGACACCGGGACCGCTGGCGTGACCGCGGGGTCGGCAACTACCCTAAGCATGGGCGTACCCTCCCGACCCGCGTTGGCACGCGGGCCTTACTCGATTCCTGGACTCGGACTCGTCGGGAGGGTACCCCCGCCCGACGCTCATCCACAGGATTCGAGCATTGCTCACATCACCCGCGGCCAACGCGTGCTGGCTCTCATAGCCGCGAGTTGGTCGGACTCACACAAGCATCGGCGGGGGCATCGCTCATCCGTGCAGGCCCGGGGCGAAGGTCCAGTCCGGATGCGCGGCCGCCATCACGGGCACGTCGCGATCCCAGTCCGCCGGGGACAGTCTGGTGGCTGGCACCAGGGCGGGCGCACCGTTGGCGATCCGGAACCCCCAGCCGACGCCGAGTAGTGCCCGCGCCTCGCGACCGTCCCCGGTCGGGTACGCCAGGAAGCTGTGCGCCAAGCCAAACCAGGTCGCGCCGGTCATTGCGGGACGGCGCATCAAACAGGGTCGGCGCGAAGCCGGTGAAACAGAATGGATACGACACCGGGCCGAGCGGCGCAAACCGATCCATCTCGAAGGCTTCGCCGCCGCTACGGTTGTCGGTGGACCGCACCAGCTGGATCCAGCCCATGAAGCCGAGGTAGCCGAGCCCGGAGTAGATCACCGTGGCCAGGCAATGAGCGAGATCGGCGGCAGTGGGGTCGGCGCCCAAGGACTGTGGCTCATGGGTGGTACCAACCGTGACATCGACGTACCCCGGGTGGCCGTACAGCGAGAAGTCCAGTCGCATGCCCGCACCGTAGCCGATCAACGATCCCGGCGTACGGCGTCGGCTAGGCGGCCGACAAACCGCCGGCCGAACGGCTGGCCTCCGTTGGCGCCGCTTGGTCGTCAAAGCACTTATCTGCCGGGTTGTCAAC
>CAVWCL010000011.1:0-224964 GCA_963753485.1 uncultured Actinomycetota bacterium
ATCCACCGATCAATAGTGGGTGGTTCGGCGTGTCCTAATAGGAGAGTGCCCTTTGACCTGGGAAGATCGAAGTTGCTGAGACTTCCGTCTACCAGATCGAAAGGGCACCTCTCAAGTGAGGCTACTACAGACCGCCAGCGCGGTGGCGGCAACGTTTGATGATCATACTCTGGTGTCGCGGGCCGGGCTGGTGCCGGTGATGCGGCTGGCCGAGGACGCCGACCTGCCCGGCCTGGTCGCCGAGCGGGTGCACGTGCCCGGACAAGGGGTCCAACGCGGCGGGCAAGGTGGCCACGATCGTGGCCGGCATGGCGGCCGGCGCGGACTCGATCGACGACCTGAACATCGTCCGCGACACGGGGCATGCGGGCGTTGTTCGGCGGGGTGTACGCCCCGTCGACGTTGGGCTCGTTCCTGCGGATCTTCAGCCACGGGCACGTGCGCAGCTGGACTCGGTGGGCCGTCAGTTTCTGGTCGCTGGTGGCTCGGGCCAAGGGCCGCTGCTGGCCGGCGCGACCAGCTGTGCTTCGTCGACGTCGACTCGATGCTGCGGCGGGTGTACGGCAAGGCCAAGCAGGGCGCCGGGTTCGGCCATGCCAAGGTCGGCGGGTACAACGTGCGGCTGCGCGGCTACAACCCGCTGCTGGCCACCCTGTCCACCCTGGTCGCCGCGCCGGTGATCGCCGCGATCCGGCTGCGCGGCGGCAAGGCCGGCTCCGCCCGGGGCGCGGCGTCGATGGTGGCCGAGGCCATCGCCACCGCCCGGGCCTGCGGCGCCACCGGGCTGATCATGGTCCGGGCCGATTCGGCGTTCTACGCCAGGACGGTGATCTGGGCCTGCCGCCGGGCCGGGGCCCGGTTCTCGGTCACCGTGCAGATGGACAACAAGATCAGGCAGGCGATCGCGGCCATCCCCGACGAGGCTGGATACACATCCGCTACCCGCAGGCGATCTGGGACGAAGACGAGCAAGCGCTGGATCTCCGACGCGCAGATCGCCGAGATCACCTACACCGCGTTCGAAGGCACCGATGGCAGATCACCGCCCGGCTGATCGTGCGCCGGGTCAAGCGGCGCAACCCGAAGCACAACACCGGGCAGGACGAACTGTTCGCCCTCTGGCGCCACCACGCGGTCTTCACCGACTCCCCGTTCGTGCTCGTTCAGGCCGAGGACCAGCACCGCGGCCACGCCATCATCGAACAGGTCAACGCCGACCTCATGGACGGCCCCTTGGCGCATCTGCCCTCCGGCCGGTTCGCCGCCAACGCGGCCTGGCTGATCTGCGCCGCCATCGCCCACAACCTGCTCCGCGCCGCCGGCGCTCTGGCCGGGCCCCGCTACGGCAAGGCCCGCGCCGCCACGATGCGCAACGACATCGTCAACGTCGCCGCCCGCGTCGCCCACCGCGCCCGACATGTAATCATGCACCTGCCAGCCCTGTGGCCCTGGCAGTACGAGTGGAACCGACTGTTCGCCACCGTCCACACAAGACACGCCTAACCACAGAGCAGCCCCCAGGCAGCCCGACGCGGGCCCACCCCCAGCCCCTACCCGAGCCACCCCGAGCAACCGGCAACCGTGGCCGGCCGAGCAGCCACGCCCCGGTCCGATCAGCACACTGCATCAGCACCAATCAATGAATGGCGCTATCGATCGGTGGATCGAGGCTCAGAACTCCAGAACTGGGATCGTGGCGACTGTTTAAGTCGGTCGTGACTTCAGGGTGTAGCTGACCGGGCGGGGGTCACGCGTTTTCGAGCAGCGCAGCGAGGTGCGGGAGCGGCTCCCGCACGGCATTCAGTGCCGTGAGCGACCGGGCGACCGCGTCGCTAGCGAAACCAAGGAGGGCGCGGTCAGCGTAGCCGGTGGACTCCAGCCCTTCAGACAAGCCCACGCCGGGCACGCCTGGAGGGCCCCTAACCGGAGTGACCGCCGGACGGATCGGGACTTGGCCCACTCATGTCGGCTTGCTGCACCCTCGTAACCCGCGCAGCCGTGCCGTCGGCGTACCTCCTCGAACCGCCAGGAGCCACGGCGCCGCCTGGGCGCCACGCAGGGCGACCACCTTGACGGCGAACCTGATTCTCGTGATCAATGCTGGGCTGGTGAGTGCGACCCGGCCCCACCTGACTACCGCCAGTGCGGGAGCACCGAGATGACATTGCGCCGCTGGGCGAGCTGCACTTCGAGGCGTACGACAACGGCTTGGCCGGCGCGACGGTGCAGGCGCATCCTCAGTAATCGACCAACGTCGATGATCAGCCAGGAAGCTCGATCGGCCCGACTGCCGTGCACAGGGCGGACGTCATTCTCGGCACCCGCCCGTGTAGCCGGTACCGCCGGCCGTTGGTGCTCGGTCCGTGGCGGTTATACGGCTACGACGGTCAGTGTTGAGGTCAGGGCGCTGAAGTCGCGTGGGTTGCGGGTGTACAGCGGCAGGTCGTGGGCGTGTGCGGTCGCGGCGATCATCAAGTCGAGTCGGCGGGGCCGCGGGTTGTGTCCGGCCGCGATGACCCGAGCTACGAGGTGGCCGTACTGGCGGGCCGCCGTGGCGTCAAAGGATAGTGGGTCGAAGCTGGACTCGATGACCTGCAGCCGGGTCAGGCGGGCGGCGCGCTCGATGGGATCGTTGGTGGTGTGCAGGCCGGCGCTGAGTTCGGCCAACGTCACAGCGGCGATCGCTGCCTGTACGGGGAGGCGGCGTTCGTCGAGTTCGTCGAGATCGATCACGACGGAGGTGTCCAGGACGGCGACCTGATGACGGTCACGATCAGTCATCGATGATGTCGGATCCGAACAGGTGGTCCGCCTCAGCGCGCATGGCGTCGCGGTTCACCCGCGGGAGGCCGTGCAGGGCGCGGGCGACATCGGCGGTTGCCGCGAATCTGCGCCGACGCACCGGCCGCAATTCCGCCACCGGGTGCCCATTGCGAGTGACCACGACGGTCTCGCCACCCTCGACCGTGTCCATGACGGCCGCGGACTGGTTGCGAAGCTCCCGCTGAGTGATCACCCTGGTCATGGCGTCAGCGTAGCACGGTGTAGCGCGCACTGCTACACAACTCGGTTCCGGTACGACGCCGCCCGCGATTGATCGTGCCCGCCACGATGGGCGCGGGATCGTGCGTCGGTGGTGCCGGCGCACGTCGGCGGCGCGGATCGTGTGGTGCTCCGGTGGTGCTCGGATGTTCACCACCAGGACGGATTTCGCGCCTGATTCCGGTACGTCGTCCTTGTGTTGGCGAAGGTGCTCAAGTTCGCGACCGACTCAGCGCCCGGACCAGCCGATACTCAGGGGCGAACGTTCGGACTGGCGACGGTGGAACTGGACGTACGAGGGTTAAGGCCGTCAGAGGTGGGCAAACGTACTTGTAATCGGGCGGTTCCGAGTTCGAGTCTCGGCGTCGGCTCAAGATCTATAGTGGTTGCATCGCCCTGACCTGCGGAAACGCGGTAGCATCGAGGTGGTCATCGATACTTGTCGGTCCACTGTGGACCGGATGGTGCTCCAACGGTGCTCGTCTGTTTCGTGGCCGTTGGTGCCGGGCATCGCGGCTGGATCCGGCCAACCGTCGAGTAGTCCGGATCATGAGCGAGATACCGCCGCGAGCGGTGCGCGCCGATTAAGCCCAAGGTGAACACCAAGGCGGAGCTCGCCAGGAGCGGTAGCTTGAACGCCGGCGTCGCGGCCGTATCCTCGCTTCGGTGCCACCACAGGCCGGGTGCGGCGAGCGCTACCGCCACAATGCTTGCAACAGCCACACCGCTGAAGATCAACTTAGATAGGCGGCCTCGGCGCGCCACGGCACGCGCCAGATCCGCGTTGACGTAGGTGCGGGCTTCGTCGGCGATGGTGCAGGGCATTGTCAAGCTCCATCGGGGACCGCCTTCGTGATGTCGTTGGCCGCAACGGGCATCACGTGCCGCAACCGGACAAGCGCGTCGTGCGCCTGGCTCTTGACAGTGCCGACCGACCAATTCAAGATCAACGCGGTTTCCGCCTCGGTCAAGTCCTCGTAGAATCGCAAGACAATGACGGCTCGCTGACGGGGTGCCAGCCGGGCGATCTGTGCCCGCAGTTCCAACAGGTCCAAACTGCTGTCCGGTTCGGGTTGAGGCATTCCCTCTGGCACTTCCCGAACGAGATGTTCCCGGCGGCCGAACCGACGCCAGCGCGAGACGTGCTCGTTGATCATTATCCGGCGGACATAGCCTAGACTTGGCACTGGCGGTCCGCCTCGCGCAACAACGTCGGAATGGACTGGTGGGATCCTAAGGGAGGCGAGTGGCGATACCACCCGGCGGACAAGTACCACCGCCCTCACTGGGACTACAACCCGTGGACGCAATGGAACAGCCCATGGCAGCACCTGTATCCGGAAAACCGATATTGAACAGCACCAGACAGCCACCGTTGGTCGAGGGTGACCTCTACGAAGGAGCCTTCGGGCCGAGCATCCTGCTTGTGTTGCGCTCGAAGGAAGCTGTGTTGTGGCTCCGTTCGGTATTCGAGGACCTTGCAGGGGTAGATGTCGGCCATGTTTTTCGGCTGGAGGACCAAGCGCAGGTCGAGATCGGCGCTGCCGTCACCGAGTTCCTGATGCGTCGCGTCGAACGAACTCCAGAACGGCACTTAGTACGGGGCCGCGACGGGGGCTTCACATGGAGTTGTACCGCCGAGGAGTGGCGTGCAGCGAGTCTGCTGCTCGAGCCGTTGCTAAGTCAGTCCGGGCACCAGTACTTGACGTCTGAGACCGACGATGACGCCATCATCGAGGTGTCGCGCGGCGAGGAACACGGGTGAGCCCGTCGCGGCAGACCACGATCCGGAGAACCTGGACAGAGCGTCACCGCGAGTGGCGCTGGGTTCAAAGCTGGCGCCGGATGTCCGTGGGTAGATAGAGAGGGACGCATGGCTGTTGCGAACCACAAGATGGATTCCATCACGTGGTATTTATTGGCTTGACCAGTTCGGGTTACGAGTTCCCGTGGTGACGATCGGCCAGAAGATGGCGCTCGCGACGTTGCCGGTGGCGTCAACGTCGTTCCTGTCCGATGCGACGTTCGAGCATCCGGGCGGCGAGGCGCTGCCGCGGTTCGAGTTCGAGCGCGACGGCGTCGCCTATCGAGGCGGGTTGCAGTTCGGTAAGGTTCGGGCTTTCCGGTTCTGTGCCGAGGGCCACTGCTTGGCGTGGCACGTGGAGGGCGTCTGTGACACGCTGGCCGGGATCTCGGGCTCCCGCATCGACACCGATGGGCGCACGATCGAAGAAGTTACTGACATGGTCGTTGCCCGAACCGGATGGCCGGGTCAAAGGATGGATGGAGGTAACCCGCGGTCATGCGGGTCAATTGGTCACACGGTTTCATAATCTCGCAATGTCAACCGTCGACTGGGTACGGCAGGCGTGTAGGGTGCCAGCTTACGGTCATAGGCTGAGCTGCGGCAGATAGATCCGCCGATGGAGTGCAAACGTCTGCTTGGACTCGTCACCGGATTTGCCAGACCCTCCTCCATCCTTGTCGTGCGATATGTTCGTAGGCAAGGAGCACGTCGCTTTCCGCGGGGGTCGATGGGCCGAGGTTAAGCAGCCGCAGCTAGATCGGTGTCGGGAGTGGCCGGAATGGTCATCTATCTGGCCGGCTTCGCCGGCGGGATCGCGGTCTTCGCCCTCATCCGCACCTGCCTCATCCACGGGACCGGGCGCTCACGGTAGCCGTGGTGATGCCGTCCATCGCCTCAAAGATCATGATTTCGGCGGAGCAGCCATACCCCGAGGCGGCGGCCTGGTGGGTCGGTGCGCTAGTCCTGCTCGGCTGGTCCGTCCTGGCCGGGCTGACCGGGATTCTGATCGGCCGCAGTCGCGACATCACCTGAGCGAGCGGCTGGGCCGACGGGCGAAACACGCCGTCGTCAGTGTGGAACGAGCCCCACCTGCAGATGCCCGTCGGCTCAACCGCCCGCGACCTGGATGACGACGGGCCGGCCCAGGACGGACGACGGCCGGGTTCCGTTCCGGACGGCCGCGCGCCAACAGCGGTTTGACGGCGACGTTGCTCACCACCGAGGACAGGCCGATGCTGGCGACTCCGAGCGACGCCGCGCGCCGCCCCCGACGACCCCCGAAGGCGGCCATGACCGCGGCGCAGCCCAGCCACAGCCGCGAGTGGTTGGCCGCATTGGAGAGTCGAGCCATGCCCACGTCGAGCAGGGGCGTGCGTGCTACGCCGATCGTTTGGTAGACCGTGTAGTCCACTGTGTCCAGTTCTCTCGCGAGCTGGCGGGTCCGCTCGCCGAGGCGAGTCACTGCGAGCGCGATCTGCTGTCGTGAAACCGGACGAGCGTCAAGCCTGTTCACGCTTCACCCCCCGCTCCTCGCCGCCCGCGCACCGGAAAGCGAAATGCGATCTCGGCAAGCGCGCGCAGCCCGTGGCGGTCAAGGGGCGGCTGGGCGGACTGGCCCGGGCGATGGCGTGGCACCCGGACGCGCAGCGCCAACGGGCGTATCGCGCACTGCACCGGCGTGGTTACGACGATCGCCTCGCCGTGGACTCCCACCGGAATCTCGGCGACGTCGGCGGTGACCGTGATGCTCGGCGCCGTTGTCACCGCGACGACCTCGTTGGGCCCGCGGCTCAGTCGTCTGGTCGCTTGCGCCGCGTTGTCCACTCGAACGCCGATCACGCCCAGTATCCCCTGATCGAGCCGCTCGCGGCTGCCCAGGCCGGCTGGGTCTTCGGTCCCGTACGGATTGTTGCTGACGAGAAGTGCCTGTGGGTCAACGAAGACCTCGTCTCCCGCGCGGCCGTACAGGCGGGGCCCGGAGTGCCCCACGAGAAGGTCGGGCAACATGCGCAGAGCTGTGTGAGCCTTGTCCTGCCGGTACTCGGGTCGGCGTACCAGCTCAGCGTAGGCGCCGAACGAGGCGTTGTTCACGAATGGCCGGCCGTTGATGGTGCCGAAGTCAACGTGTAGCTCCACCCCATCGGTAAGCGCTTCCAGACAGCGGGATGGATCGTGTCGGTCAAGCCCCAGGTCCAACACGAAATGGTTGCGCGTTCCGGCCGAGACGACCAGGAACGGAAGTCCGCGGTCGGCCGCGACTCCGGCGACCAGGGCCTGGGTACCGTCCCCGCCGGCCACGCCGAGAAGGTCCGCCCCGCTCGCCACGGCCTCCCGCGCAAGCGCGACCACGTCAATGTGCTGGTCTCCGTCCAGCAGCGTAACCCGGGCGCCGAGCGCCTCCGCGCGCTGCGCCAGTTGGAACCTGACCACCTTCCCGCCCCCCGACCGTGGGGTTCATGATAATGAATGGATGCGCGGGAGGGGCCGTCTCGTGCTCCTTGACCGGCCGGGCGCAGGCACGCAGCGTCGCCCGGGCCGCGAATCCGGCGAGCAGCAGGAGGGCCGCGGAGAGCATCGTGATGAGCAGGAACCGCGCGAACGCGTAGATGGCGACCACCCCGAGCAGCCCTGCCACGACGACAATGACGCCCAAGGCGCGACGCATCCCTCGGCGAGCGACCGCCCACCATGCTCCGGCGGCGGCGATCGTCACGCCCACGACCCCGACCGCCAGCAGCGGCTGGCTGCGCAGACCGGCGAAGAGCAGCGGCAGCGCGACTGCAGCGAGCGCCGCGAGGAAGGCGCCGCAGGCCGTCCAGCGCCAACGCGCGCCAACCGGCGGCCGCGCCGCCCCGCCATACGTGTCTGTGTTCATCGTTCTCGTCACCGCGCTGGACAGGCTCGTGCTCCACGACCTTCCCGCACCATTGTTGGCTCGCGGCCTCGAGCACGAGCCAAAAGGTCGCATCAGCCTTGCTGGCGGTGCACCACGCGGTGGCTTCGAGCATGACGGAGTACAGCATAGAAGGACGGCTCCCTGTCATTTGTGTGCTGACCGATGCCCGGGCCGTCGCCACGGGGACGCGGTCGTGTGGAGTACACAGAGGTGAGGGAAATGTCGGATCGCCGACCGTCGGCGACGCCGGCGCGATAGTTTCGGGTTCACACCATTGCCGAGGCTCGGGCAGCCTCGCACGGCGGTCGACGACACCGTGCTGGGTTCGATACTGCCGGAACTCGTCACCAAGGTGAGTCCGGGTCCGCATGTGCTTCCGCTCCCCGTCGAGCGAATACGACGAACTGGGCCATCGCGAATCGGGACCGACGCAACAGGAGCCAGCGTGAGCGACTATCCCCTCATCAGTGACCACGGCCTCATCGGAGACCTGCAAACGTCGGCGCTCGTGACGAAGGACGGGACGATCGACTTCTTCTGCGCCCCGCGCTTCGACTCCCCGAGCATCTTCGCTTCGCTCCTCGACGCGCGGAAGGGAGGATACTTCCGGATCGCGCCGAGGCGCGATGACTGCACGACCACGCAGATGTACTTCCCCCAGTCGGCCTGCCTGATCACCCGGTTCATGTCCGACGCCGGGGTCGGAGAGCTCGTCGACTTCATGCCCATCAACAACCCCACGGTCGCCACCGACAACCACAAGATCGCTCGGGGTGTCCGGTGCTTGCGCGGGCAGATGCCGTTCCGCCTGGAGTGCGAGCCACGATTCGACTTCGCCCGCCAGAGCCACCAGCTGTCCCTCACCGGCGAGGGCGCGATCTTCCAGGCGAACGGGCAGCAGGTTGTGCTGCACGGCGCCGCGGGCGCGGAACGTTCCGGAGACGGCGACGTCCGTCTCGACTTCACCCTGCAAGCCGGCGAGGTCCGGGGTTTCCTGCTGGAGACTGCGGCGACGCGAGCGCCGCAGCCGATGAAGCCGGCCGAAGCGATCGGGCTGTTCGAGCAGACGGTCCGGTACTGGCGGTCCTGGTTGAGCCGATGCACCTACCAGGGCCGTTGGCGGGAAATGGTTCACCGCTCGGCCATGGCGCTCAAGCTCATGACCTACGCCCCGACCGGGGCCCTGGTCGCCGCGACGACGACCGGCCTGCCGGAGCAGGTGGGCGGCGAGCGCAATTGGGACTACCGCTTCACCTGGATCCGGGACGCCTCCTTCTCCGTCTACGCGCTCCTGGGCCTGGGCTACGCCGAGGAGGCCAGGGCGTTCCTCGAATGGGTCGAGCAACGCGTTGTGGAGAGCGCCGGCACGGCGTCGGGTCCACTCAAGACCATGTACCGGGTGGACGGATCCTCGGATCTGGCCGAAGAGTCCCTGGATCATCTGGAGGGCTACCTGGGCTCCCGCCCGGTACGGATCGGCAACGGGGCCGCCGACCAGCTCCAGCTCGACATCTACGGCGAGGTCATGGACTCGATCGCCGTGGCCGACTTCTCTGACCCAGTCGGCATCTCGGGCTGGCTCGGACTCGTGAAGATCGTGGACTGGCTATGTGAGAACTGGAACCAGCCGGACGAGGGCATCTGGGAGACTCGCGGTGGGCGCAAAGAGTTCACCTACGGCCGGGTGATGTCTTGGGTCGCCCTGGACCGGGCCGTGCGCATGGCGCGGGACCGGGGACGGCCAGGGGACGTGCCGCGCTGGATCACGACCCGTGACGCCATCTGGCAGCAGATCATGGACAAGTGCTGGAATCCGTCGCGGCGAGCCTTCACCGCGTACCCGAACACGGAGGTCCTCGACGCCGCGAACCTGCTGATGCCGGCGGTCGGTTTCGTCGCTCCCAGGGACCCGATGTGGCTCGCGACGCTGTCCGCCATGGACGACGAGTTGGTCACCGACAGCCTGGTATACCGCTACAACCCGAGCGCGTCGCCGGACGGTCTGCGGGGAGCGGAGGGCACCTTTTCGCTCTGCTCGTTCTTCTACGTCGACGCCTTGGCGCGCGCCGGACGTCTGGACGAGGCTCAGTACGCCTTCGAGAAGATGCTGACGTACACCAACCACGTCGGTCTCTACTCAGAGGAGATCGACCCGAGCGGTCGCCAGATCGGCAACTTCCCGCAGGCGTTCACCCACCTGGCGCTCCTCCACGCCGCCATCGACCTTGATGCCGCTCTCAACACCGGGGGCGCACCGGTGTTCCAGGGCCCGGGCGGGCTCGGCCTACCGACCGTACTCAACCTGGCGGCCGGACAGGCCTTCCACCCCCATACCTGATGGCGCGTGGCGTTCGGAACCTGCCGGGCGGTTGGCTCGGTGCGCCCGTGCGTTCCAGGCGTACGACCCGTACAGGTAGAGCCACGCGGTGGCCACCACGATGAACGATGCGAGCGACACCGGCTGGGCTTGGGTGAACAGGACGGCCGGGGTGAAGGCAGGCACGCCGCCTCCGGGTGCCAGGATCAGCACCCCGCTGTCGTTCACATGTGCAGGCTAGGCCGAGCAAGCAGTCTCTGTGCAGGGCGGCACCCCTCATCCGCGTCGGCGGCATCCCACCGGAGCGCGGCATTCCAATCCTTGTCGGACAGCTGGGACCGCGCGCCGCGGCGCCAGCCCTTGGTGAGCCAATGGGCCAATCCGGAGACGGGCCGCGCACTACGGTCGCCCCGCTCAGGGTGCGGGGTTCCTCGCCGGCAGCGTTGGCGGTACCCTCTCGTCGTCGCCAGCTCGGATCATGGCGGCGTGAATCGCAGAGCGTGATAGATGGGTGGCCGATGTCTTCGCACCGCAGCCAACCTGAGGACACCGGCCGTGTATACCTTTCTGGCGGCCACGTCGCGCACGAGCGCGATCGATGGGCGGGCGAGCGGCGCCCGGATTCTGCCGGCGAGTACGACGATGAGGATCACAGGCACCTCGCAGACTCCAGTCATGGCCACCGCCACGGCCACCGCGGCGATCTGGAGGTGTCCGCGCGTACTAGGCGATTGGTGACGGCGATCCTCGTACCCACCGCGGCCGTGACATTGATAGCAATGATCTTCTTGTGGCCTGGAGGAACAGCCACGGCGCCTCAGCCCGGTAACGAGCAGAGGGCGTACGGCACGGTCCTGACCATCGCCCCGCAGCCGTGCCCACCGGGTCCGTCGCCGGTTAGTGGCGGCCCGCAGACGTGCGGCACGGCCACCGTCCGGGTGACTGACGGCCCGGGCAAAGACTCGACGGTGGAGGTGGACCTGCCGATTGGTCCGGGTTCACCAACGTTGGCCGTCGGGGACGCGGTGGTGCTGGATTACGCCGTCGACGCGCAGACCCGGGCCGGCACGTATGCGGCGGTTGACCATCAACGCGGTCGGCAGCTGACGTTCATGCTTGCGCTGTGCGCCGCCGTAGTTGTCGCGTTCGGACGGTGGCGTGGCTTCACCGCCCTGATCGGACTGGTGGTCTCCTTCGCGACCTTGTTGATCTTCATAATTCCGGCGATCCTCAACGGCGAGCCGCCGCTCCTGGTCGCGATCGTAGGGTCGTCGGCGATCATGTTCGCGGTGCTGTACCTGACCCACGGGGTGAACGTGCACACGTCCGTGGCGATCCTAGGCACGCTGCTCAGTCTGGTGCTGACCGGCCTGCTGGCCGCGGCATTCACGGCGCTGACCAAACTGACCGGGTACGGCAGTGAGGAGAGTCTGTACCTGTCTATCAGCCAGGGGCGGGTCGATGTCCGCGGTCTGCTGCTGGCCGGCATCATCATCGGCGCCTTGGGCGTGCTCGACGACGTCACTGTGACTCAGGCGCTGACCGTGGAAGAGCTGGCGGTCACGCAAGCGTCTCGGTTGGACCTGTACCGGTCCGCCTCCCGGGTGGGCCGGGCGCATGTCGCGTCGGCCGTCAACACGATCGTGTTGGCCTACGCGGGCGCGTCACTGCCGCTGTTGCTGCTGATCGTCGCCGGCGGTCGGCCGGCTGGTGACCTGGTGACAAGTGAGTTCATTGCCCAGGAGATCGTGCGCAGCGCGGTGGGCACGATCGGTCTGGTCGCCGCCGTGCCCATCACGACCGGTCTGGCTGCGCTCGTCGCCGACCTGCGCCGATCGCGTCGGATGGCGTGGGCCGCGTCGCGATGAGGTGATCCGGGGTCACACGCGAACGGTGCGGGCGACGTAGCTGGCATCTGATGGTAGGACCGAGGTCTCCATCGTGGCGGGCATGGGGGTGATGGCGGGCAGGCCGGCTAGGCCGTCCGCCTGATCGATGACGCGCAGCGCGACCGGAGTGGTGGTGGCGAACGTCAGGTCCACGTCGATGCCGTTGACCGGCAGGGCGTTGAAGCTGAAGGCCCAACCCCAGTGACCTCCGGGTACGGCGTTAGGTACGTCGCCCGGTATGGTGCGCCCGTCCACCGTCGCCGACACTACGGTTGTTGAGGCCGATACGTGCAGCCACAGCACCGGGGCACCGCGGGCGGAGCGCACATGCAGTCGCACGGTCCGCTGCCCGCGGGAGATCTGACTGTCGATAATGGACACCTGAGGTGGCGGCAGTGCCGCCGCGCGGGCCGGTCCATTCAGGTAGCTGTGGATGAAGACGCCGGTCAGCGGTGGGAAGTCGGGCTCCATCTCGACCCGGTCCCCGCCCACGTACGCCCGGGTCCACGCATTGGGCACGGCGTCGGCCGACAGCCACCGGGCCCGTCCTGTGTCCGCGTCCAGCGCGTACACGAGGCTCGTCGGCAACGGATGGTCGAGGTCGATCGGCACGGTGGCTACGCCCGCGATCAGCAAGGTCAGCGTGAGCGCTGCGGCGATCCCGGTCGCGGCCACGGCGCGGCGGGGCAGGATCAGATCCAGCAGACCCATGGCGGGCGCAGCCAACCACACCACGAGTGCCGCGGGCACCGCAGGCATGGCCACGCCCAGCGTGGGCAGGAGCAGGGCCACGATCGGCACGCCGATCGCGGCTGCGGTCAGGGCACCGACGAACACGGCGGTCGGCCACCAGGTCGATCGGTTGACCGCGAGCACGATCACGAGGGCCGCCGACCAGGCCAGAGCGGGCAGGGTGAACAGGTAGCCGGCGCCGGGCGCGGTGAAGCTGACCAGGCCGCCGAGCGCGCTCAGCCACGCCACCGCGGCCAGCGTGAGCGCGGCCCCGCCCAGACGCCGGCGCAGGAGCAGGTACCAGCCGGCCACGACCAGCCCGGCCGCGAGCATCAGCCCGCCCCGAAGTAACCCGGGCTGGTACGGGTCGCCGAGCACGAAGGCGGCCAGGCCGGGTCGCACCGCGGTCGCGACGAGCCAGACCAGCAGAGCGAGCGCGGCCGCGCCGATGACCGCCAGCAGCAAGGAGCCGCCGGCCACGGCCAGGCCGCGCCAGGTCAACAGCTGTCGGTGCGCGGCCTGCGCCACCGCGATCGCCGCCAGGGCCAGGCCCAGCACGGCCAGCGGCAGCGCCAGCCAGTTCGGATACCACAGCAGGGCGCCCGGCAACCAGAAGTAGGTGTCCGCGCCGGGGGTGAGCCGGGTCAGGTCCGCATCGCCCAGCGAGCGGGTCAGGCTCAGCAGCAGCTCTCCGTACTGCTGCAACGCGGCCATGTTGACGTGCTCGAACGCATCACCCGAGCTGTCGTAATAAGCCGATCCATCAAGATAGGCAAAGTTGAGCCCGGCGAAGCCGGCTTGACGCCACTCGGTGAAGTCGGTGTCGTTGGGAAGGCGCCGGTAGACCTCGCCGGACAAGGAAAAGGCCAATGGCATGGGTGCCTGGCCGAGGTGGCTGATGAGCCCGGCATTGTCGGGGGAGGTCTCGAACATCACCACTGGGCCGCTGCTGCCGCGAACCTCCAGGTTCAGCACGACCGCCGCCTGCGGCGATGGCCGCGCGGCGTCGAGGACCTGCCGGGCACCGAGCATGCCCGGCTCCTCGCCGTCCTCGAGCACGAGCACCACTGTGTTGTGCAGCCGAGGTCCGCTGGTCAGCGCCCGCGCGGCCTCCAGCACGGCCGCCACACACACGGTGTCGTCGTTTTCCCCGGCGCCGGTGCGGACCGAGTCGTAGTGTGCATCCACGTAGATCGTGCCGGCGCCGGTGTCGCCGGGCAGGGTAGCCAGAATCGTCGATACCCGTCCCATCGGAAAGGGCGAGAGCAGCCGCGGGTTCGCTGCGGTTCCCTCGACGAGGCGCACCTGCAGGCCCAGCCCGCGCATCTGGTCGACCAGGTAGGTACGCACGCGGTCGTGGTCGGCCGTGCCGCCCGGATGCGGTCGCGCGGCCACCGCGTGCACGTGCGCCATGGCCCGGTCGGCCGAGAACTGGGCGGCCGGCGCGGACGCATCCACCGGATGCGGCGGTCGCAGCGCCAGCATTATCCCGGCCACCAACGCCACGAGCGTGGCCACCATGGCCCAGCCGGCCAGCAGTGGCCGGTATGGCATCATCATCGACACGCGCGGAAGTGTAGGCCCTCACGCGGCGATCGTGGTGGCTCGCGCGTAGCCTGCCGTCGCAGTGGTATGCCTGAGTCAACGCCGACGTGGCACCCACATCGGCTCGAGGCGTCGACGCAGACCCGGTGGTGGCATGAACGCGACGTGGTGGAGCAGGGCGGCGTCGTTGGCGCTGGCCATCTCGGCCGTACTAGTCGCGTTGGCGTTGCCGTCGCCGTCCCACCCAACCGCGCCGACGGTGAATGTCGGGCCTCTGCGGCTTGGTCAAGCATGGCCGGACGTGAAGACCGTGACGTTCTCCGCATTGCTGCCCGATGGCTCCGACTTCGAACCGTTGCTCATCGTCGACGCCGCCACTTGGGTGGGTATCGCCGTGAGCACCACGGCTGCCGGCGCCGTGAAGAACCAGCTGGTCGTGCGTACCGCGAATTCGGTACGGGTCGTGCGCACCTATGCGGGCCAGATCATCCCCACCGTCGTCGGGGCTTACGTGGTCGCCGGCCAGCTGTACTGGCTGGAGACCGAGCTGGACTTCGCCGGGCGCGGCTCGACCTCGGTCTGGCAGTCGGCTTTGTCGGGCGGGCCCGTGCGGGAGATCGCGCATGATCACAGCAGCGCACTGTTCTTCGACTCCGACTTCGATCTCGTGCTGCACGCCGGCCGGCTGTACTGGGCCGCAACAGCGCCGGCGAACAGCAGCGAGATCAGGTCGGTGCCGTTGTCGGGCGGCCCGGAGACGATCCGCAGCTTCGACCGTCTGTACGCGCTGACCACATGGCCGTGGGCGACCAGCTCGGCCGACGCTCAGCCTGGGCCGGTCCAGCTGGTCAACGTCGATACCGGCGAAACCCGATCGGTCGGCGCGCTGCCGAGCGAGACCCTCAACTGCACGCCCCTCTGGTGCCGCATCACCAGGCTGACCGACGACGCCACCAATCTGACCTACGCGGTGGAGCATCCGGACGGCAGCGCCCGCCGCCGCCTGAGCGCGTCGATGACACCGCTCAACAACGATGTGGGCCTGCTCGGCCGGTTCGAGGTGACGGCATCGCCCGTCTCGGCCAAGGGCTCGCTCAATGTACGGCTGTGGCTGCACGACCTGACCACCAATCAGGACGTCCTGCTCGCCGACGTGGCCACCGGCAACCTGGACAGCCGCCGCGGCTACCTGTGGTGGTCGACCGGCGACAACGAGGTGAGAGTCTGGCACCTGGTGGACCTGCACCAACTGCGATGAGAGCCCGGCTCACCGCGACCCACGAAATGGCGTCGGATTCGCACATGACAACGCCGCGATGAATGATGCTGGCGGCGAGGCTCACCGTTCGCGGCTCGTATTCGCGCATTCATTCATTGCCACTGAATGGTGAATTCGCCAACCCGCCCCGCCCTGCGCTGGTGCTGATACTCGCCGGCCGCTCACGCGCTGTAGTACGGTGATGCAGCCCCCCGCCCGAGCAGGCCAGGAGGTACGGGGTGACTGCGCTGGACACGGGACCACGCCCGCCGTCGGATGTGGTCGCCGCACCCGCACCGTCCGGGCTTCGCAGGATCGGCACGACCGAGATCCTCACCGCGGTGGTCGTCGCGGTGCTGGCGGGGCGGGTGTGGTTGGCCGGGCTGGTGAGTTCGCCGCGGTGGTTGACGTTGGCCACCGTGTTCGTGTCGGTGATGGTGCAGGCCCTGCCGTTTCTGATCTTGGGGACGATCCTGTCGGCGGCGATCACGGCGTTTGTCCCCACCCGGTTCTTCGAACGGGCTCTGCCGGGAAACCCCATCGCTGCGGTGCCGGTGGCGGGGGCGGCCGGTGTGATCCTCCCGGCGTGCGAGTGCGGGTCAGTTCCGGTGGCCGGGGCGTTGATGTTGCGTGGGGTGCCGCCCGCGGCGGCGTTCGCGTTCCTGCTGTCATCGCCGGCGATCAACCCGGTCGTCCTGGTCTCGACGGCGGTGGCGTTTCCGGGTCGGCCGTCGATGGTGGTGGCGCGGTTGGTAGCCAGCCTTGCCACGGCCGTGGTGATGGGGTGGCTGTGGCTGCGATTAGGTCGGCCACTCTGGCTTCGGCCGATGCGGGTGATCGACTCACACACGCAGCGCGGCTGGTTCGCGTTCTGGACCTCGTGCCGCCACGACCTGATCCAGGCGGGGAGCTTCTTGGTCCTGGGCGCGTTCGCCGCGGCGACACTGAATGTCACGGTCCCGCCGAGGTGGCTGGAGCTGGTGGCGACGCAACCGGTGTGGTCGGTGCTCGCCCTGGCGGTGCTGGCCGTGCTGCTGTCGATCTGCTCGGAGGCCGACGCGTTTGTTGCCGCGTCGCTGAGCCAGTTCTCCTACACGGCACGACTGGCGTTCCTCACCGTCGGCCCGATGGTCGACCTGAAGCTGTTCGCGATGCAGCTGGGCGTGTTCGGGCCGCGGTTCGCGATCCGGTTCGCCCCGACCACATTCATCGTCGCGGTCACGGTCGCCGCCGGTGTCGGCGCGGTGCTGCTGTGAGCAGCGCGAGGAGCGAGCGGGTGCGAGCACCGCAGCGCGAACGAAGGGCAGGGCCGGTGAGTACCCGGCCATGAGAAAGGAAGCGCAGGCGGCGCTGCTGGTTCTCATCGGCGGAACGCTGCTCAAGATTGGGCTCAACGGGACGTACCAGCGCTACGTCAAGGCGGGCAACCTTCCGTTGGTCCTCGTCGGCGGCGCCGCCCTCGTCGCGGTCGCGGCCGCGACCATGTGGCAGTTGCTGCGCGAACGGTCCCCCAGTGGCCACGGGCACCGCGACCACGCGGACTCCCACGAGCATGGCGGATCGAGGGTGGCGTGGCTCCTGCTCGTGCCGACCCTGACGATTCTCGTGGTGGCCCCACCGGCGTTGGGCTCGTTTCAGGCCAGCCGCTCCGGCACGGCATTGACCACGCCGGCCGACTCCGATTTCCCACCGCTGCCCGACGGTGATCCGGTACGGATATCGGTGCTGGACTACGCGTCGCGGGCGGTCTTCGACCGCGGCCTGTCGCTGGCCGGCCGGCGGATCACCCTGTCGGGCTTCATCATCGCCGCCGCCGACGGCACCCCGTACCTGGCCCGAATGGTGATCACCTGCTGTGCCGCCGACGCCCGACTGGTCAAGGTTGGCCTGGCCGGCGCCGTCGAGCCGGACCTCAAACCGGATGCGTGGCTGGAGGTCGACGGTGTCTACAGCGCGCGAACCGACCGGGATCCGGTCAACGGTCAGATCATCCCGTACCTGGACGTCAGCGCGGTCCGTAGCATCGCGGCCCTGTCATCGCCCTACGAGGCGTGAGCCGTTGGCCCGTCGGTCGGCCAGGTCGGCCAGGTCGGCCAGGTCGGTGGTCGGCCTGGCGTTCTCAGCGCGGCAGTGCTGCCGCGTGTGACGCTGTCGGCACCCCGTCGCGCCGCCAAATACCCGCAACTTGCGGCGAGACAAGGCGCGACCGGCCCGTTGCCGCGCTCGACGCCGACGCCGACGCCGGCCAGACGGCTCAGCCGACTCTGGGTGATCATCTGCGCGAGATCAAGGAGTTTCTGCGCGGCACGAATCCCCGTATCGCCAGCGCCGATGAGATGATCAAGACCACACCGCCGGGGCGCGGGTCCAACCTGGTGCAGGTTGCTGAGGCCAATGCACTCTACGAGCGGCTGGCCCGCCGCGTGGGCGGCGCAAGGGTGATGGTCACCGGTCCATTCGCCACGAGGACCTCGGCGTAGCCTGCTACCACTCGAAGGTGGGTGCGGTCGAGTTGTTGCTCAATCACATGTCGATGGAGCCGGGGAGTACGTCGTGGTGGACATGACGGCCGGAGCGGACTCGTTCGCCTCCGGGCTGTTCACCCGCTTCGATCTCACGTTACTCGTGTGCGAACCGACGGTGCGTAGCGTCGGCGTGTACCGGCAGTACGTCGCCTACGCCCGCGACTTCGGTGTTCAGGTAGCGGTGCTCGGCAAGTGCGTCAAGGACTGGCCCCACCACACGGAGCAGGCGGTGTACTTCCATCTGCGCAACGCGGTTGCGTGGGCCAACGACCGCGCCGGTCGCGACCTCGCAGCTCAGATTGATCCGGACTTCGTCCTCGGACCTGCGGCGCTCGCCGCGGCCGCATTGTGAAAGGATCGTCCATGTCTTTGCACATTACCGACGCGCTGCTCGAGCGCGCCGAAACTGGTGAGGTCACCGACGAAGAGTTCGCGACGTGCGTGCGCGACTCCCTACCCTACGCGTGGGCGGTGATCAGCGACATCGCGGTTGAGCTGCGTCGCTCCAGCGCCGACGTCGTCGAGCACGCCGTGCCGCCACCGTCCGAAACGGCGCGGGGGCAGCTGCTGCGCGCGCTGGCCAGTGACGCGATCCGGAACGCGCTGCAACGCCGCTTCGGCATCGTCCTGGCCTTCCAGAACTGCCACCGGGTCGCGGCGTTCGTGCCTGCCGCCGTGGGCGGCGAGAGGCACCATGCGTTCATATCGACGCGCGATCAGATCCTCAACCAGTCACCGCTGCTGCGTGACTGCTGAACTCGGCCCATTGGCGACGGAGCCGGCCCGGCCCTGCGAGGCAAGGTTGCCGACATGCTGATACTCACGTCAACCGCGAAGCCGCGGGATCACCTGCTCGCCCAGTCGATTGATGTTATCGAGTGTCCGGTCGGCATCACCAGCTGCCTCCACGACCAGTTGCAGCCGGCGGACGCCGGTGATCGCGACGGCATCGGTCAGCTGCTGCAGGCATCGCTCGGCGCTACCCACCGCGTGGTGATCGATGAGCTGTTTGGCGTAGGCAGCCGGGTCGCGGGCCCGGCCGGTGCGGGAGCCGACGCTGGCCAGGCTGGTCCGGGTGGCAAGCCACTGTGGCAGCGTGGTCCGCAGCACTTCACGAGCCTGGGCGTCGGTGTCGCCGACGAAGGCCAGGTGTGCCGACGCATGAGCCATGCCCGCAACCTGGTGGCCGTGCGCCGCCGCCGCAGCGGCGTGGTTGCGGATCAGGTTTCGGTTGTTGGCCGGGCTGGCGTGCATGCCCAACAGAAGCGGAAGGGCGCGCGCCCCCGCTGTGTTGGCCATCTCACCGGAGGTGGCGCAAACATAGACGGGCACCGGCCGGCGAGGGCGTGGCACCACTGGCACCGGCGGAAACCGGAAGTGGTCGCCGCGGGCGCTGATGGGGGAGGTGCCGGACAGCCAGCGCTGGAGCAGGTCCAGCGACTCGTTCAGACCAGTCTGGTACCGGCGGATGCCGGTGCCGAACACGTCCAGGTCCACCCACAGTCCGCCGCGTGCCAGCCCGAGGTGAAACCGCCCTCCGGACAGCTCGTCGAGCATGATGCTCTCCTCGGCCAGCGCGACCGGGTGCCGGTTGGACACGATCGCGCCGGCCGTGCCCACGTGCAGCCGGGTGGTCGTGCCGAGCAGGTAGGCGGCGAGCGCCATCGCTGACGGGCAGACACCGTAGCGAAGGAAATGATGCTCGGCGATCCAGGCGGCGTCGAAGCCGGCACATTCGGCCGCGGTGGCATACCGGACCAGGTCGCCTAGCACCTCTCCGCCGCTGGTGCCCGGAAACTGGCCCCCGATGAGCAGCACGTCGATGGCGAGGCGATCCGGCTCGCGCGCCGGCGCGGCGGGGCCGAGGGCGCTCGTCGTGGGCGGACCCGGCAGCTTCGCCGCGGCGCTGAGGCCGAGCACGATGGTCAGGCCCTGACGGGCATGGCTGCGGGGACCGGGACGGCATGCAGTTGCGGGGGGCGGTATTCGTCATCGGCGTGGGTGCTCGCGCTCCACCGGCGGGAGCGCTGCGCTCGACACGGGCCGCACACCCCGGGCACGGACATGTGTTCCACGTCGACCTCGAAGCCGCGATCGTTCGCTGGGCGCAGCCATCGCCGGACCGTCTCGGCGGGCTCTTCGGACACCGCCCTGCACCGCTGGCAGATCAGGTGCGCGTGCGGTGCGGCCGTGCAGAGGCGGTAGCGGTGCTCATCGTCGGCGAACAAGTGCGCCAATCCCGTTTGCGCGAACAGATGCAGCACGCGGTACACGGTGGTGAGGCTGATCGGCAGGCTCATCGTGCGAAGCGCGTCATGGATGTCGTTGGCGCTGGCCGGAACATGTCGATCGCGAAGTGCCGCCAGCACCAACCGGCGGGACCGGGTGGCTGCCAGCCCGGCGGCGTGCGGCTGTGCCGCATCACCATCACCGGTCACCATGACAGCATTCTCATCACAACTGGAAATGATTGCCAAATTCGCATAGCGTCAAATGGCGATAACCGCATTTCCAATCGACACCGCGGGCCAACCGAAGATGTCGATGTCGTTGCGCTGCACGCCAGGTTACTACCTCAGGGTCGCGGCCGGCCGGGAGCCGGCGGCGCGAGCCCGTCCGCACCGTCACATGACCACAGTCGCATTTGAAAATGAGTTCTGTTTTCGTTTAGCCTACGGGGACGGAGCTTTGTGGAGGTTCTACTGTGTCGGCTACATTCTCTCGCCTGGCCGCCGTAGGGCGTGTTGTGCCGTTCGGCGTGGTGGCCGTGCTTGGACTGGGCGTGTCGGCCTGTGCCACGACCCCCGACGCCGCTGGCGGCGGTTCCGGGACCACGGGCGTCATCCACGTTGTGGCCGCGGAGAATTTCTGGGGCAGTCTCGCCGAGCAGCTCGGTGGGGTTCACGTGGCGGTGTCCAGCATCATCAACAGCCCGGATGCGGACCCGCACGACTATGAGGCGACCGCCGCCGACGGGCGGTTGATCGCCGCTGCCCAGTTCGCGATCGTCAACGGGGTCGGGTACGACGCCTGGGCGACCCAGCTCGCGGCGGCGAACCCGTCTGCGACCCGACGGGTGCTGACCGTGGGTGAGCTGGTCGGTGTGGGTGAGGGCGGCAACCCGCACCGCTGGTACAACCCGGCCGATGTCCGCGCGGTCATCGACGAGATCACCGCCGACTACAAGAGGCTCGATCCGGCCGACGCCGCGTACTTCGACCACCAGCACGACGCCGTGCTCACGACCAACCTCAAGACGTACTTCGACCTGATCGCCGAGATCAAGACCTCGTACGCCGGCACACCGGTCGGCGCGTCGGAGTCCATCTTCGCGATGCTCGCACCCGCGCTCGGGCTCAACCTGCTCACCCCCGGGACGTTTCTCACGGCGATCAGCGAGGGAACCGACCCCACGGTAGCGGACAAGGCAACCATCGACGCACAGATCGTGAACGGACAGATCAAAGTCTATGTGTACAACAGCCAGAACGCGACCCCGGACGTGCAGGCTCAGGTTGATGCGGCCAGAGCGCATGCGATCCCGGTCACTACGATCACCGAGACGATGACGCCCGCGGGTGCGTCGTTCCAGCAGTGGCAGACCGCGCAGTTGTCGGCGTTGCAGCAGGCACTGGCGCAGGCCGGACGGTAGGACCCATCGTGGTAGCCACCCGGCCGGGGACGCCGACAGAGCCGTCACGCCTGAGCGCGACTGTCGCCACGGTTGACGGCGTGCAGACGTCCAGCCCGGCGCTGGTCGACATCCAGGACGCGACCGTGGTTCTAGGTGGGCGCACCATCTGGTCGAGGGTCAATGCCACCGTCGCGTGTGGAGAGTTCGTCGCCATCCTGGGTCCCAACGGAGTGGGCAAGTCCACTCTTCTCAAGGCGATACTCGGCTTGGTTCCCCTGGCCTGGGGCGCGGTTGACCTGCTCGGTGCACCGCCCGGCAAGGCCAACGGCGAGATCGGCTACTTGCCACAGCGACGAAGCTTCGACGCGTCCTTGCGTATCCGCGGCCTGGACATTGTGCGGCTGGGCCTCGATGGGCACCGATGGGGTCTGCCCCTTCCCGGGCCGCGTTCGCGCGCCGCCGCGACCCGGGTGCGAGACCTCGTCGCCGTGGTCGGCGCGGCCAACTATGCGCATCGGCCGATCGGGCAACTCTCCGGCGGAGAGCAGCAGCGATTGCTCATCGCCCAGGCGCTGGCCCGACACCCCCGGCTGCTGCTTCTCGACGAGCCGCTGGACAGTCTCGATCTACCTAACCAGGCGGCCGTCGCCGCTCTGCTCAGCCGGATCTGCCGCCGCGACGACGTGGCCGCGATGATCGTCGCGCACGACGTGAATCCCCTGCTGCCCTACCTCGACCGGGTCATCTACCTCGGCTGCGGCGCAGCGCTCTCCGGTCGACCGAGGCAGGTCATCACCTCCGCAACGCTGTCAACTCTGTACGGCACGCCGATCGAGGTTCTGAGCACCTCGGATGGGCGTCTGGTGGTGGTCGGCCAGCCCGAGGCGCCAGCCCACCACAGCGACCGCCACCAACGAGACTCCGGCCGCCGATGATCGGCGGCGCCCGGTGACCGCCACCTTCTCCTGGAACCTCATCGCGGACATCCGGCAGATGTGGGCATTGCCGTTCATGCTCAACGCCTTCCGGGCCGGCACCATCGTCGCCATCCTGGCCGCCGTGGTGGGCTGGTTCATGGTGCTGCGCCGCCAAACCTTCGCCGGGCACAGCCTTGCGCTGGTGGGCTTCCCCGGCGCGGCCGCCGCGGTGTGGCTGGGCCTGAACGCGGTCGCCGGGTACGTCACGTTCGCGCTCATAGCAGCGCTGCTCATCGCGGCGGCGCCGGCCAACGGGCGTAGCCGCCACAGTGAGGAATCCGCGCTGGTCGGCACCGTCCAAGCGTTCGCGCTGGCCTCGGGCATGCTGTTCCTCGCGCTGTACGGCGGTTTCCTGAACACAACCAACGCCCTGCTCTTTGGCAGCTTTCTCGGCATTACCGCCGATCAGGTCACGATTCTCGCCGCGGCCGGCGTCACTGTGCTGACCACCTTGGCGATCATCGGCCGGCCACTGCTGTTCGCCTCCGTCGACGCCGACGTCGCCTGCGCCCGCGGGGTGCCCACCCGTGCGCTTGGCACCGCATTCATGCTCCTGCTCGCCGCGACCACCGCCGAGGTCAGCCAGATCACCGGCGCGCTACTGGTGTTCGCGCTGTTGGTCCTACCGGCCGCCACAGCCCAGGTGCTCAATCCTCGCCCGGTCATCAGTCTGGTCGTCTCGGTGGTCCTCGGTCTGATGACCGTGTGGTTCGCCCTGTTCGTGGCCTACTATTCGCCCTACCCCGTCGGCTTCTGGCTCACCAGTACGGCCTTCGCCAGCTACGTCCTCGTCGCCGCCGCTCAAACCGCCACGACCCGCATACGGAGCCGCCCGGGTCGGCCCGCACCGGTGCGGGCGCCGGCATGAACCAACTCCGGGCTCTGGTCGCTCCCGCCGGCATGCTGTCACAGCCGTTCATGCAGCACGCCTTGCTCGCCGGTACCGCCGTCGCCCTCGCCGCGGGCCTGGTCGGCTATCTCCTCGTGCTGCGTGCTCAGATCTTCACCGCGGATGCGCTGTCCCACGTCGCGTTCACCGGTGCCCTCGCCGCGTTGGCCGCCGGGGTGGAGGCCCGCATCGGCGTGTTCGTCCTCACCGTCCTCGTAGCGCTGGGGATGGGAGCACTCGGCACGCGGGCCCACCCCGACGATGTCATCATCGGTGGCCTGTTCGCGTGGATCCTCGGCGTCGGTGTCCTCTTTCTCAGCATCTACACCACCACCAGAAGTGGCGCCGGCAATGGAGCGGCCAGCGTAAGTGTCTTGTTCGGCTCCATCTTCGGGCTCTCTGCCGGTCGCGCCGCGACCACCGCGGTCATGGCCGCCGCTGTCTGCGCGATCATGCTGCTCATCATCCGGCCGTTGCTGTTCGCCAGCCTCGACGCCGATGTCGCGCAGGCGCGCGGCGTACCCGTACGGTTGCTCGGTTTCGGGTTTCTGGCACTGGTCGCGGTCACCGCTGCCGAAGCCAGCCAGGTCATCGGCGCCCTGCTCATTCTGGGGCTGCTGGCCGCCCCCGCCGGCGCCGCAGCGCGGCTCACCGCCAGGCCCCTCGCCGCGTGCGCGCTCTCCGCTGCCGTCGCGGTCGCCAGCATGTGGATCGGTCTGACCGCCAGCTACGTGATCCCGACCCTGCCGCCAAGTTTCACCATCCTCGCGGCGGCAACGCTGACCTACGTTGCCGCCGCGAGCGTGGACCACGTCCGCGGCCAACTTCAATCGGCCACACGTCCCAGCGGCGCTCAACCCGCCGCATCGCCGCCATGAAGCCCGCCTCCACCACATCGACGAGCGGGATGCCGACCGGATTCCGGCCAACGATGGTTGGCCTGCTTATCCCAAGGCGCGCGAGCAGGCATCGCGACGCGGAGTGTCTCGGACCTCTTGGCTGGGCCGGTGGGGTGCCGGACGGTCAGGTCGCTCAGCGGCGGGCACCCGCCTGACGGTAGGCGAACAGCGCGGTGACGAGTGCGCCGACTGCGACGACGATGCCGATGACCCCCAAGGCGACGGCGCCGCCGGTGCCGGACGCTGTGGTCGCAGCGGTCGCCGGCGCGCCGCCAGCCTCTCCGCCCGCGGTGAGAGTGAGGACGGGGGCGGGGTGCTCAGGTTCGGAGCCGTCCGCCAACGGTTCGTCGATCCAGCGCACGACATCCCCATCGGAGTATGTCTGCAAGGCTTTGAAGACGACCTTGTCGACCTTGGGCAGTGGGCCGAGCGATGCTTCGAACTCTTGGAACTGACCCGGCTGGATCGCAGCACCGGCGCTGGCCGTCCACGTTATCTTGGTGATCGCCTCGGTGACCGTGCCGTCGTCGGTGGTGATGGGTTGGGCGAGCTTGGACGTTTGCGTCTTCACTGTCCAGCCAGCCAACGGCTTCAAGGACACCGACGCGATGGGCGTGTCGGTAGGCAGATCCACCTCGACCTTGACGGTTGTAGCGGCCCCCGGGTCCGGCTGAGCGCCACTCGCACCCCCAACATGGTGAGGATGATCGCGCCGACGATCGTGGCTTCGCTCGCGACGTCGGAGGCCGGTCCGACGATGAGGGTCAACCAGGTCAGCGATCCGGCTGTGGCGGGGAGTGCCGCCAGCCAGCCGGTGCGGGCGAGGAGGAGTTGCCGGCCCGACCAGTAGACCATTGGCACCAGCACCGCGGTCGCGAACCCGGCCACATAGGTCGACTGAGCATTCACGTAGTACCACGACAGCGGGTAGGCGTGGCCGAACCCCAATGCGATGCTGGCGGGGAGGAGCAGAACCGCGGCCGCCATCGCGACCAGGGCCAATCGCCGGCCGCCGGGCTGCCTCGGGCTGGCCGCCGCCGCGACAACCAACAGCACGATGAGCGCGCCCAGTAGCCCGAAGTCCACCCCGCTGTTGGGCGCAGGTAACACGTAGGTACCGGCCACCAGGCACGCGGCCGCGACCAGTGCGAGAACGCGGGCGGCCAACGCGGGCACGACCAGCGCGGCGGGCCAGCCAGGCAGCATTCGTTGGTAGCGGCGTTCGAGCTCGCTTGTCACGGGCCCCCTAGACGGCCGTACGGGTTCGAATGGCGCGCCGGCGCGCGGCCGGCGCAGACGTGCTGCGCGCCGCGAGCCGGGCGGCGGCGGCCTCGGCGTTACGGCGCTGCCGTTCGACATCGACGGCCAGCCGATCGACGCCGGTGTCGGTCAGCCGGTAGTAGCGGCGCAGCCGGTTGTCGACGACCACTTCGTGCGCCAACTCGACCAGCCCGTCGGCGCTGAGCCGGTCCAGCGCCGGGTACAGCGTGCCGGCCCGCAAGGCGACGCGACCCTCAGAGAGCTCGCTGACGGCCTGGATGATGCCGTACCCGTGCAGGGGTTCGGCGGCCAACGCGGCCAGCACGAGGAACGTCGGCTCATGAAGTGGTGCTGTCATGGACCTAGCGTATCGAGTCTCTTTTTTTTATATATATTGTCAATCAATCGCATCAACTCCGGATACCACTATCAACCTCCAGTGGGCCCATCGCGACTCGCGCGTGCACCCTTCGGCCTGACGACGTCGTGAGGTGGATCACACGACCCACGGCAGGGGATGGCACGACATGGAACGCCCTGCGGGTGAGGCAGCGACCGCTGCCGATTCATCGTCATCGCACAGGGGCCGCGGAACGCATCCGCGGCGATTTGCGCGCGGTGGGGCAGGGGAGATCTGAATGCGTATCACCAGGGTCGCGGCGCTGGTCGCCGCGCTGTTCGTCGGCCTGGCGCCAGTAGCGGCGCATGCCGACGATGACCACCCGTCGGGGTCGTGTGAGTGGACCCAATGGGGTCAGGGACCCGGACACGACGGGCTGAGCTGCGTGTCCGGCCAGCACGGTCTGCAGCTGCTGGCCCAGTTCACCGTCGACCCGTTCGCCGCCCAGGAGACGGCCGAGATCGGTGCCCTCGCGGTCAGCTATCCGGCGCCGTTGCTGGATCGCGACGGCAACGTCTTCATGCTGCAGAAGGCCGGTACCTACGTGTCGTGCGACCCGCCGGGCTCGGGCCTGCCGGCCGGGTGCGGGGACGCCTCCATCAACCAGCAGATCTGGACCGAGCGGGCGCTGCGCTGGCAGCACGGCCAACTGGTGGCATCCTGGACGTTCACCTCGGACTACAAGCCGCTGCCCGGTACCCGCGACGGGCTGTTCCAGGCGGCGATGGCCGATCGGTACCTGTACGTCCCGGGCGCCGGCGGCACGGTATTCCAGGTCGACAAGCACAGCGGGTCGGCAGTACGGCGGATCAATCCGTTCGGCGGCTCGGTCGACGCATCCACGTACGTCACCGGTGGCATCACCGTGGACCGGACGGGCAACCTGTACTACAACGTGGTCCGGATCGAGTCGACCGCACCGGGGAGCGACGCGCACAGCTGGCTGGTCAAGGTGCCCGTGCGCGGTTCGATCCAGATGGCCGACTATCGCACGCTCATCCCGCAGGCACCCCGGCCGACCGACCTCTGCTACGGCACGTTCGCGGACCTGTCACCGCGGCCGGCCCGACCCTGGCCGCCGGCGCCGCAGCCCGACGGCTCGCCGACGCTGCCGCCGCAGTTCCCGTGCCTGTCGCAGCAGGCGGGGGCCAATGTCGCGCCGGCCGTCGGGCCGGACGGCACCATCTTCACCGTCACCCGGGCGCACAGCACGCACATCTCCAACTACGCGTTCGTGGTGGCGCTACGCCCCAACCTGAGCCTGAAGTGGGCGACGTCGATGCGCGGCGAGCTCAATGACGGTTGCGGCGTCCTGGCGCCCTACGGTACCGGCGCGTTCGACTGCCGGGCCGGTACGACGCTCGGGGTTGACCCGGCCACCAACCTGCCGCCGGCCGGTGAGGCGCCGGACTTCAACTCCGGATCGCCGGTGGCGCTGCCCGACGGCGGCGTGGTCTTCGGCGCCTATACCCAGTACAACGGGTTCCGCGGTCACCTGATGAAGTTCAACGCCAGCGGAGGGTTCGCCGGCTCGTTCGACTTCGGCGAGGGCATCACGCCGCCGGTGTACCCGCACGACCACACGTACTCACTCATCACAAAGGACAATCAGTATCTCACCAACGGGCCCTACCACATTGCCAGCCTGGACGCGGGACTGAACGTCGAGTGGCGGCTCACCAACACCTCTACTCAGACCTGCCAGCGGGAGCCAGACAACACGATCACGTGCGTCGACGACGGTGCGCACCCGAACGGATTCGAGTGGTGCATCAGCTCACCCGCGTTCGACCGTGATGGAACGCTGTACGGGCTGAGCGAGGACGGGTACCTGTATGCCGTCGATCGGCAGGGTCACGAGCGCGAGCGCGTGTTCCTCGGCCGTTCCATCGAGGAGGCGTACACCCCGACCGCCATCGATTCCGAAGGCCGCATCTACGCCCAGAACAACGGCCAGCTGTACGTGGTCGGACACTGACCGGACACAACGAACCAACGCGCCTGAGCCCGGCGGCCGGCACCCTGTCGGCCGCCGGGACCGGGGCATTCGAAAGGGGAGCCAGTGCGCGTTCTGGTGACCGGTGCGACCGGCAACGTCGGCCGTCTCGTGGGGGAGCAACTCGTCGCGGCGGGCGTGCACGTGCGTGCCATGAACCGTCGTCCGGAGAAGGGACGGTTCCCGGACGCCGTCGAGACCGTCTTCGGTGATCTCACCGATCCGGCCAGCCTCACCCCGGTGCTGGCGGGGGTGGACCGCATGTACCTCTTCCCGGTCGCGTCGACCGCCCATCGGGTGGTCAGCCTGGCCCACGACCACGCCGACCAGCTACGGCCGTAACGAGCGCGGCGAGACCAGTACGGGGTGGTTCGCGCGTCACTCCCGTACTGGACACCGGGCTAACCGATCCGGTACGCCCGGATGACCGTCTCGCTCACCGTGTTGCCGGCGCTGTCGGTCTCCGACGTCCGCAGGGACACGAAACCGGGGCCGGCCGGATGCTGCCGCGTCGGCATGATCACGGTTGACAGCAACGGTTGACAGCAACGACATCATCCTGATCCCTCGTCGAGAAGGTCGCCGAAGCGCACCAGGGCCGCTCGTCTGTCGTCCAGCGTCACGTGGCCGTAGACGTTCATCGTCATCTCCAGGGTGGTGTCACCAACGATCTCCATGGCCGTCCGGGGCGCCACGCCGAGGGCGAGCAGCACGGTCACGCAACCATGCCGCAGGCCTCCGCCCGCCGGATCGGCAGCCCATCGGCCCTTCCCCGTGGGCGCTGCGCTGACACCAGCCGTGGTCAGGGCCGCCAATGGTGAAGAGTTGCAGAAGTATTCAATTGATGAGAAGATGCGTTCCGACTGATCGTGGGATGGAGCCGATGCCGGTACCGCTGTATCAGAGCAAGGCCGAGTTCTTCCGCACGTTGGGGCATCCGGTGCGCATCCGCGTTCTGGAGCTACTCGGGGAGGGGCCCAGGCCGGTCCGCGACCTGCTCGCCGAGGTGGGTGTTGAGGCATCCAACATGTCACAACAGTTGGCCGTGCTGCGCCGGGCGGGCATCATCGTCAAGCTGCCTGACGGGCGATATGCGCTGGCCGGACCGGATGTGGCTGACCTGATGCGGGCCGCTCGCAACTTCCTCAGCCAGGTCCTGGCCAGCCAAAGCGAGCTGCTGGATGCACTGCGGGACGAGGCGGACGGGGATCGCACTCCGACCTCCGCTCGGGCGGTGTCGCGGTGACCGCAACAGGCACGGGCATGCCAACCGCGAACGGAGAAGGGCCGCGCCGATGACGGAGATGACCGTTACAGCCTCCAACGTCCCCACCACTCACGCCGCGCTGCTGGCTTGGGTGCGCGACGTTGCCGCATTGACCACACCGGACCAGGTTGTGTGGTGCGACGGTTCGGAGCAGGAATGGCGGCAGCTCACCGACGGTCTGGTGGCGACCGGAACCCTGCAGCGGCTGCACCCGCTGCGGCGGCCCAACTCGTTCCTAGCCCGAACCGACCCCACCGATGTGGCCCGGGTGGAGGAACGGACGTTCATCTGCAGCAGCGACCCGGCCGATGCTGGGCCGACTAACAATTGGGCTGATCCGGCCCAGATGAAACGCACGCTTACCGATCTGTATCGCGGGTGCATGCGGGGACGGATCATGTATGTCGTCCCGTTCTGCATGGGTGCCTTGGATTCGGAGGATCCGAAGTTTGGCGTCGAGCTTACCGATTCGGCGTACGTCGCCGCATCGATGAAGATCATGACCCGGATGGGTGCGCCGGTGTTGAGCGTGATGGGTACCGATGCCGCGTTCGTGCGGTGCCTGCACTCCGTAGGGGTGCCGCTGGCCCCCGACGAGTTGGACGCGGCCTGGCCGTGCAACGACACCAAATACATCACCCATTTCCCTGAGACCAAGGAGATCTGGTCCTATGGCTCCGGGTATGGCGGAAATTCGCTGCTGGGCAAGAAGTGCTATGCGCTGCGGATCGCCTCGGTGATGGCTCGGGACGAGGGCTGGCTGGCCGAGCACATGCTGATCCTCAAGCTCACCAGCCCCGAACAGCGGGTGCATTACATCGCGGCGGCGTTCCCCTCGTCGTGCGGCAAGACGAACCTGGCCATGCTTGAACCCACCCTACCTGGCTGGAGCGTGGAGACCCTCGGCGATGACATAGCCTGGCTGCGGTTTGGTGAGGACGCGCGGCTGTACGCCACCAACCCGGAGTACGGGTTCTTCGGCGTGGCTCCCGGTACCGACTGGACCACCAACCCCAACGCCATGCGGATGCTGGACCGGGGAAACACCCTGTTCACCAACGTCGGGCTTACCGGCGACGCCGACGTGTGGTGGGAAGGCATGGGAGCTCCTCCAGACCGCCTGACCGACTGGCACGGCCGCGACTGGAATCCCGACACGGACAGCCCGTCATCGCACCCCAACTCGCGATTCTGCACCCCGATCCGGCAATGCCCGATCCTGGCCGCCGAATACGACGATCCCCGCGGAGTACCGATCTCGGCGATCCTCTTTGGCGGCCGCCGCAAGACCACCATTCCCCTGGTGACTCAGGCCCGCGACTGGAACCACGGCGTGTTCATCGGCGCCACCCTGTCGTCCGAAACTACCGCCGCCGCCGTCGGCCAACTCGGGGTGGTCCGCCGCGACCCGATGGCGATGCTGCCGTTCATCGGCTACCACGCCGGCGACTACCTACGCCACTGGACCGAACTTGCCAAAGCCAGCCCTGACCCAACCCGGCTGCCCACCATATTCCAAGTGAACTGGTTCCGCCGCGGACCCGACGGCCGATACCTGTGGCCCGGCTACGGCGAAAACTCTCGTGTCCTCAAATGGATCATTGGACGTCTTGACGGCACCGCCGACGCCATCGACACCCCGATTGGCCACGTCCCCACCCCCCACGCCATCGACACCACCGGGCTGGACCTTCCAGCCGCAAACCTCACCGCTGCGCTGCACGTCGACGGCGCCGAATGGGCCGCCGAGATCCCCGACATCACCGCATGGTTCACCACCTTCGGTGACCGACTACCCGCCACCATGTGGGCCGAACTGGATGCCCTACACACTCGCCTGATGATCAAATAATCTCTTTACGGGTCAGACCCCGCCAGCCGTGACAATCTCGTCGGGAACGAAGCTGGGTAGCGGCCCGGCCACGCGGCGTCCCAGCTATGACGCGGCGTCCGGACGCGCGCATCGCTACGACAGTCGGCCAGCTTCTCGATCAGCGACGAACAACAACGGCGGTTTGCCTTCAGGCCGCGGTTGGGCGTGGCGGAGTCCGTGGCGCAGGTCGGTGTGGTCGCCGGCGATGGCGATCGGTCCCGGAGTTGGCGTCGACCAGGGGACGGCGCCGTCGAGGCCACCCACGGCGACGAGGTTGGCGACCGGGCTGAACGCGATGTCGCCGACCGGCTCAACCTGGCCGAGGTCGACGCTGACCGTGCCGACACCCGTGGCCACCAGCCGGGCGTCGACAACGTCCCAACCAACGTCGGCGACCGTGTCGCACGCCACTTCGGCCTGATTCGTACTAGTCTTTTACTCTTCGAAGATTTCCAGGATAGGCTCCGATCGTGCCACACAACGCGCGACCGGTGCATGAGATCAAGGCGAATCTGTTCCGGGTGTTGGGCCACCCGGCCCGGGTGCGGATCCTGGAGTTGCTGCGGGAGGGTGAGCAGTCGGTGGGTGCGCTGCAGTCGGAGTTGGGGTTGGACTCGGGCGGCACATCGCAGCATCTGGCGGCCCTGCGGCGGATCGGGCTGGTGCTGGCCCGCCGGGAACGAACAAGCGTCTTCTACCGGGTGGCGGATGAGGCGGTCTTTGACCTGCTGGCCGCCGGCCGGGCGATCATCGCCCGTCAACTGAGGGGTCAACAGTCGATCCTGCGGGAGTTGGGTCGGCCGTGACGGCGCAGCTGTTGTGGGCCGGACTCGGTCTGGTGGCATTGGGCGGGTTGGTGTGTCTGGTGCCGTGGGCGTTGCGAGCCGGGCTACTCCTGCAGGCGGCGGGCGCGGCCGTGCTGGGCGTGGTCGGTTTCTGGCTGCTCGGCACCGGCGCACGGTTCGGGCAGGATTTCACCGCGCAGTTGTGGCCGCGGTGGGGGGCTGATCCGCTGACCGGACTGTTCCTGGGCATGTTGGGTCTGGTCGCTGCCCCGGCGTTGCTGTACTCGGTTGGGTACATGGGGTGGCGCGGCAGGAGTCGCCTGGTGGCCGCGCTGACGGCGACCAACGTTGTGGTCCTTGCTCTGGTGGTGATGGCCCGGGATCCGGTCACGCTGCTGGCGGGTTGGGAGTTGATGACTTTGCTGCCGGCGGCGGTGATCCTGGTGGCGCGGTCGGCTGACTCGCTGGCCCGGCACACCGTGATGGTGTACGTAGCGGTCACCCATCTCGGCGGTGTGGGTACCTGGGTAGCGATCCTGCTGCTGGCTCGAGCAGATGTGATGGGCGGTGGGGCGGTGCTGCGCTCGGGCTCCCTGCTACAGGTGGGGATCGCGGCCGCGGCGTTGGTGGGGATGGGCGCGAAGGCTGGCGTGATGCCGTTGCACGTGTGGCTGCCGCGGGCGCACCCGATTGCGCCGGCGCCGATGTCGGCGCTGATGAGCGGCGTCATGATCAAAATGGCGGTGTATCTGCTGGTTCGGGTCCTGGTGGACTGGGTGGGCGTCCTGCCCGTGTGGTTCGGTGTGGTGGTCCTGTTGCTGGGCGCGTTATCCGCGGTGGGTGGCGTGACTTACGCCCTGTTCCAGCACGAACTCAAGCGGCTGCTCGCGCTGCACTCGATTGAAAACATCGGCATCATCGTGCTGGGTGTGGGGGCTTGCCTGGTCCTGCGTGCCCGGGGGGCGCCTGGCTGGGCGGCATTGGCATTGGCGGCGGCGCTGCTGCACACGGTCAACCATGCCGTGTTCAAGGCGTTGCTGTTCCTGGGTGCGGGCAGTTTCCAGAAGGCGATTGGGTCGGTGGATCTGGATCGGCTGGGTGGGTTGCTGCGTCGGATGCCGTGGACGGGGGCGGCGTTTCTGGTGGGAGCAATGGCGATAGCCGGGCTCCCACCGCTGAACGGGTTCGCGTCGGAGTGGCTGACCATGCAAGCGTTGCTGCGGGTACCGATGGTCGGGGCTTTCGGCGACGGCATCGCCGGCGTGGCCTGCCTGGCCGGGCTGGCCGCGACCGCAGCGTTGGCGGTGGTGTGTTTCGTCAAGGTCGTCGGCCTCGTGTTGTTAGGTCCGCGTCGAGACGACGAGCTCATCCGGGAGTCGCCAATATCGATGGTCGCCGGTGTCGGGTTCCTCGCCTTCGTGTGTGTGGTGCTGGGCGTGGCGCCTGGGCTGCTGGTCGGACGGCTGATTGCGTTGGCGCCATGGCGCACGGCTGCATCGCCGGTCCGGGCTCCGCTGACCGTGGCGGGCACCGGCGGGTTACCCACGGTCGCGCTGTTGGCTGTCCTGGTGGTGGTCACCGGCCTGCTGCTGGTGCTGCGTAGCCGCCGGGGCGCCGCCCCGGCACCGAGCTGGGCCTGCGGACAGGCGGTGGAAGCTCCACTGGCGTGGACCAGCGCTGGCTTCACCAAACCGCTCCGGATGGTCCTGGAAGTGGTGCTGCGCCCACGGCGGGAAGTCGTTGTGCGCGCCGAAGCCGGTGTCGTGCAGGAGATCACATACCGCGGTGAGGTACCGCACCTGATCGAGGAGCGGGTGTACCGGCCGGTGGCGAGGCGGGCAATGACCGTGGCCGGCTACTCTCGGCGGCTGCAGACGGGCAGTCTGGGCACCTACGTGGGATACCTGGTCGGGCTGATCCTGGTTCTGTTGGCCGCGGTGCGGATCGGAATCCTGCGGTGAGCCCACTGGCCGGAACCGCGCTGGCCGTGCAGACCGTCGGCGGCCTGGTATTGGCACCGGTGCTGCCGGGCCTGATCCAGCACTGGAAGGCCCGGCTTCAGGGCCGGCGTGGCCCGTCGCCGTGGCAGCCCTACCGGGACCTGCGCCGTTTGTGGTCCAAGGGCACCGTTAGCGTGGAGGGCAGCACCGTCGTCTACGCGTTGGCGCCGGCGGTGGTCGCGGCCAGCGTGGCCGCGGCGGTGCTGGTCGTGCCGGTCACGATTGCCGCCCCGGCCGGGTGGTTGGGTCACGACGCGTTAGTCCTGATAGGACTGTTGGCGTTGGCCCAGTTCGCGGTCGCCGCGGCGGCGTGGGACACCGGCAACGGCTTCGCTCTGATGGGCGCCAGCCGGGACCTGGCCCTGGCGGTGTTCATGGAAGCGACGCTGGTGGTGTGCCTGGCCGCGGCGGCGCTGGCTGCCGGAAGCACCGACCTGCGGGTGATGAGTGCGGCCGGCGCCGGGCCGGCCGTGTGGACC
Organism: uncultured Actinomycetota bacterium; assembly: GCA_963753485.1. GTDB lineage: Bacteria > Actinomycetota > Actinomycetes > Mycobacteriales > Micromonosporaceae > CAWDLX01. Next base: position 34,471 of record CAVWCL010000011.1, read on the forward strand.
AACCCGCTGCTGCTATTCGCGGCCGTACCGTTCGCGATCGTGGTGTTCGCCGAAACCGGCCGCCAGCCCGTGGACAACCCCGACACCCATCTGGAACTCACGATGATCCATGAAGGGCCGCTGCTGGAGTACGCGGGCCGGGATCTTGCCTATCTGCAATGGGCGATGGCGGCTCGGCACTGGATCGTCCTGAGCCTGGCCGCGCAGGTGTTCCTGCCCCATCCGAGCCAGCCGTGGTGGCAGTTGGCCGACCTGGTCGCGGCGCTGCCGGCGCTGTGCCTGACGCTGGCGGTCACTGAGACGCTGGTGGTGAAGATGCGTGTCCTGCTGGTGCCGCGCCTGCTCGGGGTGGGCCTCTTGCTGGCGCTGCTGGGTATCGGCGCTCGGCTGGCGGGGGTGGCGTGAACGCCGCCCTCACCTGGAGCCTGCTGGGACTGGGCCTGGTGGTGCTAGTAGTGCGCCGACGGTCGGTCGCGGTCGCGGCGGTGACCACGCAGTCACTGGTCCTGGCCGGGTTGGCCTTTCACGACGCGGGCGGCGCCAACGACCGACTCGCCGCCACGGCTCTGGTCGTGCGCAGCTTGGGCCTGGCCGGCTTCTTCCTGTGGCTGATCACCCGTACCCGGGAACCTCGCCTCGTATCGGCGTCGGTCACGCCGTTGCGCCGCGCCGGCACCGGGGTCGTGTTGGCGCTGGTGCTCATCACCCTGATCCCAGCCGACAGCATCGCCGGAACCGGCGCGCAGCGGCGCATCCTCGGGATGGTCGCGTTCGGGTTGGTCACCGCATGGACCCGCCGCGCCACCCTGTTCCAGATCCTCGGCGTGGTGCTGGTCGAAAATGGCCTCGTCCTGGCTGCCCTGCAGCTACCGCAAACGTCGTGGCTGGTCGAGATCGGCGTCGCCGTCGACTTGACCCTGATCGCCTTGGTCGCCGGGGTGTTCCACGAACGCATCTTCGCCGAATTCGGCGCCGGAGACACCACCGAGCTGAGGAGTCTGCGTGACTAACCTGCTACTGGTCACCGCGGCTGCGGTGACGGTACCGATCGGCGTGGCCGGGCTGCTGGCCGTCCTGCCCCGCCGCTGGGCCACGCCAGCGGCGCTCGTCGGTGCCGTGCTCACCGCTGGCCTGGCGCTGACTCTCAGCACCCTCGTGCTCGCCCAGGTTAGTCAGGCGCCCGTGCCCGACTGGATCAGCCTGGACGCACCGGCGGCGGTCCTCGTCGCCGTCACCGCCATCGTCGGGTTGTTCAGCATGGTCGCGTCGCCGGCCTATCTTGCCTCCACATCGGACGCGTCGCGCCACCGCCGTCGGGCCAGCACCTACTACGCTGTACTGTTCGTGTTCTGGGCGTTGCTGCTGGCGGTGCCGTTGGCCGGCAACCTCGGCGCGACCTGGCTGATGATCGAAGCCACGACCGCCGTCTCCGCTCTGCTGATCGGCTTCAGCCGCAAGGCGCGGGCGCTGGAGGCCGGCTGGAAGTACCTGGTGCTCACCTCGCTCGGCTTGGGGGTGGCGCTGCTCGGTATTGCCCTGCTCGCCACGCACATCCCGGGCGGCGGGTTGGGCGCGCTGTCCTGGTCCACGCTGTCGACTTACTCCGGGACCCCCCGCCAGGCACTGGTTGCGTACGTCCTGCTGCTGGCGGGCCTAGCCGCCAAGATCGGCTGGGCGCCGGTGCACAACTGGCTACCCGACGCTCATTCGGAGGCGCCCGCACCCGTTTCCGCGCTGCTGTCGGCGGCGCTGCTGCCGACAGTCGTTCTCGTCGCGTGGCGCTGCCAGCGGAGCCTGACTCCGGTGATCGGCGGCACCACCGCCCGAGGCGTCCTGATCGCCTTCGGGCTGGGGTCGATCGCGGTCGCGATACCGTTCCTGGCCCGCCCCTTGGCCTGGAAGAGGCTAATGGCCTACTCGAGCCTGGAACACATGGGCATCCTCGCCGTCGGGATAGGGCTGGCCAGCCCGCTGGCCCTGGCCGGGGTCGCCGTCCACGTCGTCGCCCACGCCATCGCCAAGACGGTCGGCTTCCACGCCAGTATCCCGCTGCTGGCCGCTGAACCCCGGGCGGCCACGGACCCCGTCGCCGGCGTGGCCCGCCGCCAACCCACGCTCGGCGCCACTCTGGCTATCACAATCGGTACGCTCGCCGGCGTACCACCTTCACCGATCTTCGCCAGCGAACTGCTCATCCTGGCCGGTGGCATCCAAGCCGGCCAGACCTGGCCGACAGTAGCCGCCGCGGCCCTGCTCGCGCTGGCGTTCGTGGCCCTACTGCACACCGCCATCGAAACCACGATCGGCGACACCTCCGCACCACCGCACGTCGCCGCGGTGCCAGCACTGGTAGCCCGGCCGGGTCGGCCCACAGGACTGGCTGGGCTGACCATCGTCACGGCGCTCGCGACGATATTGCTCCTCGCCCTCGCCGGCGCGGCGATCTGGCTACCCACCACCGACCTGGCCCAGACGCTCTTGCTGAGCCCACGATGACCACCCAACTGGACACGACCACCGTCGATCACGCGACCTACCGCACCACCATCGCCGACCGTCTCGCCTACGGGTGGCGCTTCGCCGGCCTGTACGCCCTTCCCACCGACCACCATCTCTTGGTGCGCACCCTGCTCACCGACCCGGCTGGCCAACGGGATCTGATCAGCGCCGCCGCCGCCGACGGCGTGGTACCGAGCATCGTCGATGTCGCGCCGGCCGCCGGCTGGGACGAGCGGGAAGCGCACGACCTGACTGGCGTCGTCTTCACCGGGCACGAGCCGCTACGGCCGCTCATCCACCACAGTGGACTGAGCGAGTGGACCGTGCCGGTACGCGGGAAAGGACCGTATCAGGTCGCGGTCGGACCGATCCACGCCGGCATCATCGAATCCGGACACTTCCGCTTACACGTGGTCGGCGACCGCATCCTGCATTTGGACGCCCGCCTGTTCTACAAACACCGCGGCCTGGAGACCGCTGCCCAGGGATCCACCCTCGACGACGGGCTGGCCTACGTCGCCCGTGCCTGCGCCGGCTGCCACGTCGCCAACACCGTCGCCTATGCCCACGCTTGCGAAGAAGCTCTCGGCCTGGCACCCACCCTGGGGCTGTCCCGGGCCCGGACCCTGCTGCTGGAACTCGAACGGGTCTGGAATCATCTCAACGACATCGCGGCCATCTGCGCCGGCGTCGGCTTCGCCGCCGGCAACAACCGCTTCGCCGCCCTCACCGAACAGGCCCGTCGGATCAACGCCGCCATCAGCGGGCACCGGTTCCTCTTCGGCACCGTCCACGTCGCCGCCAGTCACCTCACCATTGAGGCCACAGCGATGCGCGCCCTCCACGACGGCCTGACCGAACTCGGCCGCCAGGCCCGCCGCAGTTGGCGGGAACTGGTGTTCAACCGATCATTCCAGGAGCGGCTACCCGACGTTGGCATCCTCACGGCCGATCGGGCCCGGCAACTCGGCACCGTCGGCCCCGCCGCCCGCGCCAGCGGCATTCCCGAGGATGCGCGCACGGTCAGCCCACGGATGTCCTACCCGGACTTCACCCCCGCCACGGCCGCCAACAGCACCGGTGACGTCCGCGCCCGCCTCGAGCAACGAACCGCCGAGCTGTGGCAGACGCTGGACATCCTCAACCACCTCACCGACGGCCCGCTCACACCAACCACAATCCACAACGCGGGTTGGGCTCAACCCATCGGTGTCGGCCAGGCCGAAGGGCCCCGCGGCGCCAACACCTGCATCGTCGAACAACACGACGGTCGCCTCACCCGGTTGCGGTTGCGCACCGCCTCATACGCCAACTGGCCATCCGTCGCCGCCGTGGCGGCCGGCAACCTGCTACCCGACTTCCCGCTCATCAACAAGAGCTTCGAGCTGTGCTACGCCTGCGCGGACCGCTGATGATCACCCTTCTCATCGACCTGCGCCGCCTGCGACGTGCCCTGCACCTACCCCGCCCTGACCGCGGCCGAAGCCTCGCCATCCGCCATGTCGACGCCGGCTCCTGCAACGGCTGCGAACACGAGCTGACCCTCGCCACGAGCCCCTACTACGATCTGCAACGTTTCGGCCTGGGCGTGGTCGCGTCACCCCGGCACGCCGACGTCCTCCTCGTCACCGGTGCGGTCACCACCCGCATGCGGGAGCCGTTGCTCACCGCGTACCACGCCATGCCGCAACCCCGAAGAGTCGCCGCGCTCGGCGACTGCGCCTTCGGCCGCAACCTGCTCGGCACCAAGGCTGATCTCGTCGGCCCAGTCGACGCCGTCCTCCCCGTCAACCTACACATCCCCGGCTGCCCACCCGGCCCGGACACCATCGCCGCCGCACTGCTCAACCTCATCGACGCCCAATAATGAATGGGGGCCGGGAAGGGCAACCGTGCTCGAAGCGTGTGCCCGCCCCGCCATGGTCTACCGTTGCCTATGACACGTGGGCGAGCGAAGGGCGGCCGGGCACCTTGGACCGATGGCTGGTCGTACGCCTCCCTACGGCGTGTCGGGCTCGCCTGGGGGTGACCTGGGGTTTCCCCTGGATCCGGTGGAGCACCACTCGCAGTCCCACCATGGTGAGGATGATCGCGCCGACGATCGCGGCCTCGCTCGCCACGTCTGGGGCCGGCCCGACGGTGAGGGTCAACCAGATCAGCGCGGCCTTGAGCTGCGCCGGTGTCCACTGAGGATGCTCCTGCGCCTCCCTTCACCTGTGACGGGTGCCGTATTCGGCGGGCCTGCACAAACGGGCGCCGCGGGTTGCGAGGTCAGCGGCGCCTGCGGTCAATGCGTTCCATCCCGTTCCATCCGCCCGGGCAGGTACGGCCGTCACAGCGTCCTTGGTACGCCTCGGTATGCGCACGTTGAGCCGGGGCGGCAGACTCCGGGTACGGTACAGATCATCACGCGGGGCGGTACCGCGTCGGAGAGAGCATGGGTCGGATGAGCACACGCGTGGTGGATCCCAAGGGCGTCGGCCTGCTGTTGATTGACTCGCATCCGGCCGGTAGCGCCCGCACCGTGCGGGACATGTGCGCGGAGGTCGACGAGCGCAGTGCCGCGCCGGCAGCGCCGCTGCGGCGCCCAGTGGTGATCGTGGTCGGCTCGAGCGCCGGGTATGGGCTGGCGTGTACGGTCGCCGGGCTGCGCCGGCACGGGGTGAACGGGGTCGGGGTCTGCCTGGAGCGTCCACCGGCGGGCCGGCGTACCGCGACCGCGGGGTGGTACCGCACCGCGGAGCTGGCCGAGGTGGCCCGGCTCGGCGGCTCGGAGTTCGCGTTCGTCAACGCCGACGCATTCGACGATGCCACCAAGCAGGAGGTGGCCACGCTGGCCGCGGACCGGTTCGGTGGGGTGGACTACCTCATCTACAGCGTCGCGGCGCCGCGCCGGGTCGACTCGCGTTCGGGGGTCACCTATCGGTCGGCGATCAAACCGATCGGGTCGCCGTACCGCACCAAGACGTTGCGCATGGGCGAGGACGGCGCCCACGCCGTCGACGAGATCACGGTGGAGGCGGCGACCGAAGCGGAAGTCGAGGAGACCGTCAAGGTCATGGGCGGGGACGACTGGGTCCGGTGGATCGACGCGCTCGCAGCGCGGGATCTGCTGCGGCCGGGGTTCACCACGGTCGCCCTGTCCTACATCGGCTCCAGCCTCAACTCCCGCATCTACCGCGACGGCTCCATCGGTACGGCCAAGGCCGACCTCGAGCGCAGTGCCGTCGAGCTCGCGCAGGGCCACGAGAACCGAGGCGTGCGGGCGATGATCTCCATCAACGGTGCCGCGGTGACCCAGGCATCGTCGGCGATTCCGGGTATCGGTCTCTACCTCAGCCTTCTGCACCGCTGCCTGGGCGGCCAGTTGCGTTCGCCCGCACACCAGGCGGTCGATCTGTGGGACCAGCTCACTGGCACCGCTGCGCTGGACCTCGACGAGGAGGGCCGGATCCGGCTGGACGGCTGGGAGCTGGACGCGGCGGTGCAGGAGAAGATCCGCCGGGCCTGGGCTGCGGTGAACACCGAGCGCCTGGCCGAACTGGCCGACGCAGGGTGGTTCTACGACTCGGTCTTCCAGCTCTACGGCTTCCGGGTCGCCGGCGTGGACTACGCCCAGCCGTGCCAGGTCGACGTCGAATGGCCGGCCGGCTTCACCACACCATGACCGCCGTACGGTGGGCGAAATTCGTCGCCCGCGCTACCTGTGGTCCGGCCGTGGGAGGGATACCATCCGGTCAAGTGTTTGCGCAGGAAACGATCGGAGGTGTCGGCCATGCCCACCGAGGCGGAGCTGGTGGAACTGGAGGCACGGCGAGCCGAGCTGCGGGCCCGGTACCTGCAACCGCTGGCGCAGCGGGAGCCGACCCCGGGGCGGGGCATCCACCACGCCGCCCTGATCTGTTCGAACGTCGAGCGGACGATCCAGTTCTACCAGGGCCTGCTCGGCTTTCCGCTGGTGGAGTTGGTGGAGAACCGGGACTACCAGGGCTCCTCGCATTTCTTCTTCGACCTGGGCAACCAGACGCTCCTGGGCTTCTTCGACTTTCCGGGCCTCGGCCTGCAACCGGGGGTCGAGTCGATCGGCTCCGTCCAACACATCGCGATCTCGGTGCCGCGCGACCGGTGGGAGCAGTTGCGGACGAAGCTCGACGACGCTGAGGTCACGTATTTCGGACCGGATCAGGGCATCGTCGAGTCCATGTACTTCAAGGACCCCGACGGCATCCAGATCGAGCTGCTCAGCGACCCGCTCATGTACTTCGGCGGCCGTCAGCTCGACGAGTAGGGCAGCCGCCGTCACGTTCGGCTCTAGGAAAGAGGTTCTGCACATGAATGAGTGGAACGCCATGACCTACGAGGGCAAGGAGACCATCCTTGCCGTGGTGCGCACCGAAGCCGAGCGGATGTTCGCGATGGCGGACGCGCCGGGGGCCTGGGATGCGCCGACCGCCTGCACCGGCTGGTCCACCCGGGACGTCATCGCGCACATCGTGGACACCACCGAGGGGTACTTCCGGGCGTTCGACGCCGCCCGCGGCTCCGGCGAGGTGCCGGCGCCGCATGGCCTGGCGGCGATGAGCCGCAAGGTGGGCGAGGGCGCCGGCGCGCTGCGCGGGATCTCCCAGGGCGAGCTGATGTCCCGGCTGCGCTCGGACTTCCACCGGATGCAGGGCATCCTTCAGCCGCTGACGGCCGAGGAGTGGACCGGCATGATGGTGACCCACCCCTACATGGGTCCGGTGCCGGCCTTCTTCTACGCCGCCGGGCAACTCATGGACTACGGCGTGCACTCCTGGGACCTCCGGCAGGGAACCGGCCGGGCGCACGGCCTGCCGGGTGACACCGCCGACCTGTTGGTGCCGTACATGTTCGCGATCTGGCAGGGCACGGTACGTACCGAGGCGGTCACCGCGCCGTTCACCATCGGCATCCGGGTCAGCGGCCGCAACGCGGGCGACTACCGCGTCTCCGTGAGCGACCAGGGGCTGACCTACGAGCCGGGCGAGATCGAGAGCCTGCCGGCGTACATGGAGTTCGACGCGGGCTCGCTGGTGCTGACGGCGTTCGGGCGCGGCAACTTCGGCACCGTCCGCGGTGACTTGGAGCTCGCCGAGCGCTACCTGAACCTCTTCTTCCGTATCTGAAACTGCTCAGCGGTCGCGGACACCCGGTGTGGCCTCGGCATCGTACTCGTCGGGTGGATGCCCGGTCGGCAGCCGATGCTTGGCCACCCGGGAGGTCGGCGTGCGCGGGAGCTCGTCGATCGCCTGCCAGTAGCGGGGCACCTTGAACGCCGAGAGCCGCTCGCCCACGAAGGCCCGCAGATCAGCGAAGTCCAGCACCTGGCCGGGCGCCACGACCACGAATGCCTTCACCTCCTCCTCCGTGAGCTCAGACTCGACCCCGACGACCGCGACCTCGAGGACGGCCGGATGGGCGGCGATCGCCTCCTCCACCTCGGCCGGTGACAGGTTCTGGCCCCGCCGGCGCAGTACCTCCTTGCGCCGGGCCACGAACGTGTAGGTGCCGTCCGCGTTCACGGTCACCAGGTCACCGGTGTGCAGCCAACCGTCCACGATGGCCGCGGCGGTCTCCGCCGCCATCTCCCAGTAGCCTGGTGTGACCGTCGGGTTGTGCAGGAGCAGCTCGCCGGTCTCGCCCACCCCACACTCGCGCCCGCCGTCGGCCACCACCCGCGTCCGGTTCACGGCACCCAACGCGGGATGTTGGCGCGGCGATCCGAGCGTGCCGTACGGGCGGGTGCCATGGCGCCAGATCAAGCCGTAGGGCGACTCCGACATCGCGTAGCCGCACACGATGCGGAGCCCGAACCGGCGTTCGAACGCCTCCTGCCAGTCTCGCGCCGGCGATGGTCCCGTGTAGCACAGTCGCAGCGGCGTATCGGCGTCGTCGCTCCGTGGTGGCTGGCGCATGAGGATCTCCAGCATCGCGCCGATCGCGTTGAACTCGGTGGCCCCGTGCCGGCGGGCCGCATCGAGGAAGCCACCGGCGGAGAACCGTGGCAACAGCACCAGGCCGGCGCCGCACGCCAGCGACCCCAGCACCGAGTACGCCGGTGCGTTGATGTGGAACAGGGGCAACGAGGTCATCAACCGGTCGGCGGCGGAGAGCTCCATCCAGTATGGGAAGCCCTCGCCGGCCATCGCGTAGGCCCGGTGGGTCTGCATCACGAGCTTCGAGCGACCGGTGGTGCCCGACGTCGGGATCAGGACGGCGAGGTCGTCCGCGGCCACGGCCACGCCGGTCAGGTCGGCTCCGGTCAGGCCGGCCTCGGTCAGGTCGGCCCCGGTCCGCCCGTCAGCCCGCCAGTCATCCACAAGGGACTCAATGTCGAGCACCTGCCCGACCGGCGGGTCGGTAGTGGCCAGCCGCGACCCGATGATGGCGTCGGTGACGAGCGCGCGCGGGCGGACCTGGCCCAGCAGGGCGCTCAGTTCAATAGACGTGCCGGCCGGGTCGGTCGGTACGGTGACCGCCCCGATGCTCGCCAGGGCGAGCCAGCACAGCAGATACGGCGGCGTGGTCCGGGCCGTCACCACGACCCGGTCACCGTGGGAGATGCCGGCCGCCCGCAGGCGTTGGGCCAGCCGGCCGACCTGGGCCGCGGCGCCGGCGAAGGTCAGCGTGCCCTCATCGGTTCGCAGCCACACCCCGGCCGGGTCGCGCTGGGCGGCCGCGATGACGAGGTCGGGAATCGTCGCCGCCACCCGGTCAGCCGCTGAACTCGGCCCGCAGGATCCGCGCGGCGCCGGCCATTGCCTGCATCTTGCCCACCGCCGAGTCCCAGGGCAGGTACTTCATCCCGCAGTCGGTGGCGATGACGACCTTCTCCGGCGCCACGTGAGGCAGCGCGCGGCGCACGCGGGCCACGACCGTCTCGACCGGCTCCACCGCAGCGTCGGAGAGGTCGATGACGCCGAGCATGATCGTCTTCCCGGTGAGCGCCGTGAGCACCGATGTGTCCAGGTTGGACTGAGCCGTCTCGATGGATATCTCGGTCGCAGGTGCATTCGGCGAGCTCTGGGAGGAACGAGTAGCCCGATGGTCGTTCGTGGATGATCGCGGCGTAGCCGAAGCAGAGGTGGACCGCGGTGGTGCCGACGACGCCGGCGAGCGCCCGGTTCAGGGCGGCCAGGCCGTACCGGCGAGCCTGGTCCGGGCGCGCCTGCAGGTACGGCTCGTCCAGCTGGACGATGTCGGCACCGGCGCTGAAGAGGTCGCGCACCTCCGCGTTGACCGCGTCCGCGTACGCCTGGGCCAGCTTCTCCGGGTTGCTGTAGTAGTCGTCCTGAGCCTGCTGCGACATCGTGAACGGGCCGGGCACCGTGACCTTGATGGTGCGGTCCGTGTGGTCGCGCAGGAATCGCACGTCGGCCACCTGCACCGGGCGCGGCCGGCTGATCGGTCCAACCACCCGGGGGACCGGGTTGGGGTGCCCGCTGCGGTCCAGCGCCTCGCCCGGCTGGTCGAGGTCGAGCCCGAGCAGCGCGGTGGCGAAGTGGTTGGAGTAGCTCTCCCGGCGGATCTCGCCGTCGCCCACGATGTCCAGGCCGGCCCGCTCCTGCTCCCGGATCGCCAGCACGGTCGCGTCATCCTGCGCCCGGGCCAGGTGTTGCGGCGCCGGTCGCCAGAGCTCCCGCGCGCGTACCCGGGGTGGGAACCGGCCGGCCAGCTTGGCCCGGTCGATGAGCCATTCGGGTTGCGGGAAGCTGCCCACGAGCGCGGTCGGGAAGAGTGGAAGCTCACCCATGGCGTCGTCCTCCGATCGTGCGGTCCGGCCACCCAACCGTACGCGACGGCGGTTGCGCCGGATCGCTCGAACAGAGCGGTGCCATACCGCCAGACCAGCACGGCGGTGCCATACCGCCAGACCAGCACGGCGGTGCCATACCGCCAGACCAGCACGGCGGTGCCATACCGCCAGACCAGCACGGCGGTGCCCTCCCGCCAGACCAGCGCGGGAGGGCACCGTTTGCGTGCCGGCAGTTCTAGGTGTTGACGTTCACCACCGTGCTGCCGATCGTGGACGTGCCGTCGCTGTAGGAGACGACGCCGAGGTAGCGCTGCCCGGCGCTGAGGCCGGTCCAGCTCAGGCCGTCATTGACGGTTGCGCCCGTGGTTACGGACAGGCTCGGCGTGGTGGCCGTGAGGTTCCCGGCCGCCGAGCCGTTGAGGAGCCAGTCGTTCGCGTTGACCGTCAGCGGGCCGCCCGGATTGGCGAAGAGGTCGACGAAGAACGCGTACGTGGCCGGCGTCGGGTTGGTCAGCGTGATTGTCTCGTCGGCGGTGCCACCCGCGCTCTGACCCACCAACGTCAACGTCGACCCGGACACGCGGTAGACGAAGATATCCACGTCGGTGTTGGCCGGATAGTCCGAGGCGAAGGTGGCGAAGCGAGCCCGGGTGGTCCCGGCCGGTACCACAACGTCGATCCGGCCGGTACGGCTGGTCGCCGCCGGCAGGTTCGGGTTGAAGCTGGGACCGGACGGGTCGAGAGCCAGCCCGTTGACGGTCGCCGGCACGAGGCCGTCCACCGAGGTGTTCAGCGTGCCGGTGTAGCCGACCTTCATCGAGATGTTCGCGCTGCCACTGGTACCGGAGAAGGTGAGCTCCGGCGGAGCGGCCAGGGCGACCGGCCGGACCGCAATCTGACTACGGACCGTGGCCTTGTGGTCCTTCTCCTCCCAGGTGATGGAGCCGAACGTGTAGGCGTTGAGGGCGGCGCTGGTCCGGGTGATGGTGACCGTGTACGTCTGGGTGCCACCGATCGGCACGTCGAGGTTGGTGGTCGACAGGGAAACGGTCGTCCCCGGCGGCGCCACCACGGTCGCCTTGTACTTGCCCTTCTTGTCGGTGACGTTGGTGACGGTACGGGTGATGGTCTGCGTCCCGGCCAGGTCACCGACCGAGATCGACGGATAGTTCAGGTCGCTCGGGTCGATCGACGGGAACGACGGGCAGAACGACGGGTCGGTGATGAGCTGGAACTGGCCGAGGCTGCAGCCATACTCGATCCACTCCACGGGGCCCGAGTCGAACACCAGACCAGGCGCGAACGAGCCCTTCGGCGTGACGTGGCCCGCGCCGTACTGCAGTGGCGTGGCCGGCACACCGGAGTCGCGCTGTATCGGGTCGCCCATGTTGTCGGTCGTGCTGGCGTTGGTCATGAGAGCCGACTTGACCCACATCGGCGACCAGTCCGGGTGCTTGCTGATCAGGAGCGCGGCGATGCCGGCGATGTGCGGTGCCGACATCGATGTTCCGGACAGGTCACCGGCCTGGTTGCCGCCATTGTTCGGCGGCGCCACCGCCGCGATGACGTCAACACCCGGCGCGGTGATGTCCGGCTTGAGCAGGTCGCCGCCGCCGGCCCGGGCCGGGCCGGTTGACGAGAAGCCGGCCATCTGCGGCGCCCGAACCGGTACCGGCAGCACGGCCGAGATGGTCGCGGTCGGGCTCGCCGTGCCGGCGATGTACGCCTTGATCGCCGGGCCGGCGATCTCGTCGACGTGGATCGACGGGACCGAGTGGAAGTCGGCGTTGAGCGAGTTGGGCGTGGGGTTGTACTGGACCATGCCAATCCCGCCGGCGTTGAAGACGGCGAGGCTCTTGTCGACGCGGGCGTTGGTGCCGCGCTTGCACAGCACGATCTTCCCGGCGACCTTCGCCGGGTCGAGGACCGGCACCACCCCGTTGGCGGGGTTGTTGTCCGCGTCGGAGAAGCAGAGCTCCACCGCGTTGGCCGGGGCGCCGGTCAGGCCGGCGTTGACCGAGTCGATGATCGTGGCCGGGCCGACGCCCGGGCCGACGCCGACGCCGGTGTAGACGGCGCCGTTGCCGAGGGTGACCGACTTCACCGTGCTGCGGTCGTGCGTGCTCGCGGCGACCGTGGTCAGCCATGGCGAGTTGTGTGCGACGGTGCTGGCGCCCGGGCCGTCGTTGCCGGCCGAGGCCGAGACGAAGACACCTGCGGCGGCGGCGTTGAAGAACGCGATCTCGGCCGGGTCCACGACCAACTGGGTGGAGCCGGAGATCGAGTAGTTGATGACATCGACGCCGTCGGCGACCGCGTCATCGATTGCCGCGACGATGTCGGCGGTGCCGCCGCTCGCGTTGCCGGCGGCCAGGTTGTGCCACAGTACCTTGTAGATGGAGATGCGCGCGGCCGGCGCCATGCCACTGAGGTTGCCGACGCTGAGGCTGTTGATCGTGGCGGGCACGTTGTTGTTGCCGGCGGCGGTGCTCGACGTGTGCGAGCCGTGGCCGTCGTAGTCGCGCGGGCTGAGGAACTCAAACGGCTGGGCCAGGCCGGTGGCGTTGTAGAACCGACCACCGATCACCTTGTTGTTGCAGGAGAAGACGGGGGCCGGGGTCACCGTGCCCGGGCTGCCGGCGACGCAGGTGCCGTGGAACTTGGCGGCGATGGTGGCCGCGTCCGGGCGCGGCTCGGGGAGCGCGGCAAAGCTGCCATCCTCTGGCCACAGGCCGGTGTCGATGACACCAACGATCACGCCTTCGCCGGCGTGCGAGACGTTGCCGAACTGCTGCTTCCACACGCCGTTGTTGCCGGTGAGGCCGAGGAACGTCGGGGTCGACACCGTGTCAACAGTGAGGATCTGGTTCTCCCACACCCGGGCCACGCCCTTGGTGTGGGCCAGCCGGGTGGCCTCGGATTCGGTCAGCCGGGCCGCGAAACCGTTGAAGGTCACGCCGTAGTCGGCCGCCTTGTTCGCCGTGGAGATGCGTGCGCGGCTCAGGGCGTCGTCGTGCGACGCCTTCAGGTGCCCGCGGTATGCCTTAGCCGCCGCGGAGTTCGCGTTGAACTTGCCCCCGGTTGATGGGCGGGTCGCGGCGAAGCCGGACACGTCACCCGCATAGGTGGAGACTGGTGCGCCGATCGTCTGGACGATGTACAGCTTGGTGCTGGTGCTCGGTTGCTGCGCCTGTGCGTTACCGGTATTGGTGACTGCGATCGCGGTCGCAACCGCGGCGATCGTCGTCACGATCAAGGCTGAGCGTCGTCGCCCAGTCATCCGGGGAAGCCTCACGTATGACCCTCCGTAAGTCTGGTGGGCGGGGTCGGCCCACAACTAGGGCGGAGCTTACGATGCGTTCGGGTCAACGGGAATCGCCAATTCAGCTGCCCAATCCGGAAACCCGATATCAGCCGGCATCCATCCCCGCCGATCTAGGGCGAATACCCACGATTGGTGATCAAAGCACGGGCAAATGCCCTAGATCGACGAGAACGAACGCCGGCGGGAACCCGGCCGGGTCCCGGGCCGGTGGAGCCTGTGGCCAAGGATCAGCTGAAGATGGCGGTGGCCGGCTGCACGCTGGCCGCCGCGCCGAGCCGGGTGAGACCGAAGAGTCCCTCCAGGGTCGCCTGCAGGCTGTAGTGGTCGAAGTCCTGGCTGTAGCGGCCTGGCCGCACCCGGGCGCCGGCGACCAGGGTCAGGATCCGGTTGCCCGAGTGGCTGTCGTCCTCGTCGAAGGTGATGACGAGCAGGCTGTTGTGGGAGCTGGCCCAGGTGACGTACGGACCGACATGACGCTTGATCCAAGCATCACCGGTGGCGGTCGAGCAGTCGTGCATGTCGTTGCATAGGTTTGGGATCAGAAAGGCGACGTTGGGCAGTTTGGTAAACGTAGTGGGGAACGCGGTGGCCGGCTGGTTCACCCTCGCCGGCAGGTTGCCGAAATGCATCCAAGGGTTGTGCTTCGCCACGTACCGGCCGCGGGAGCAACCCTGGTACCCGGCATAGGGCAGCCCCTCGGCGTAGCCGACGAAGGAGAATCCGGCGTCGAGTAGTTGGCGTCCGAGGTTGGCGCGGTTACCCAGCGCGAGCGGGCAGCGGTCGCTCGTCACGTGCTGCGTCGAGCCGGAGAAGAGCGCCAGGTAGTTCGGCAGGCTGGGGTGGGTGATCCCGTGTGAGCGGGTCATCACCGCCGAGTGGGCCATCAGGTAGTTGAGGTACGGCGCCCTGGAGTTGTGGTCGATCTGGTCGAAGGCGCGGTTTTCGAGGACCACAACCACGACGTGGCTGGGGCGCCAGCGGATGCGCGAGGACCGGGTGGCCACCGCCGGCGCGGTACGGACCGACCGGCCGAGCGAAGACGAGACGGGTTTCAATGAGGCAGTGGACGGCTTTTCGACGGCCACCGCGGTGGCGATGAGAGCGGTTGTGATCGCGAGCAGGCACCCGACGATTCGTCGTGGCGCCCGGGTATGGATATGAGTCCATATCGAAGGCGATAACCGCGTGGCGGTATTCACGTCCAGCACGCTTGCATATCGGCTGGAGCAAAGCAACAAATGCGACAATTCATCCAGTGCGGTGTCGCTGAATCGAGGGACCGCCCGGGCGGGTTACGGCCTCGGTCGAAAGTTGTCGGGATCCCACAACGGATCCGTCGGTGTTTGGTGTCGATCGGCCAGCACCGCCAGTGGCGACCCCGGGACTACGGCGGCTTCCGGGCCGAGCCGTCCACTGTGGAGCAGTTCCTGGCTCGTCCCGCTCGCGGCCATCGGCGAAGATGAACGGGTGGACTGGGTTCCGTTGATCTCCACCGCCTGCGGTGCGGCGCTCGCGCTCGGCGGCACGCTGTTCGCGCACCTGCTCACCAGTCGCGACCGGCGGGGCGGCGCAGATCACACCTGCCTGGGCAAGGTGGGGTGGGACGCCCGGGAGAACTGTGCCTTCCGCCAGCGGGCCGATCTCGCCTCGGCATCGACCGTCCCGCCGCGGTCGGCTCCGGCCTGAGCGGCCCGCTCAGGCGCTGCGGCGCCGGGCTACCTCGGCCAGCGCCACCGCGACCGCCACCGAGGCGTTGAGTGACTCCACTGTGGAGGCTATTGGGATGCTGGCGCGCAGGTCGCAGGTGGCGCCGACGAGGCGCGACAGCCCACGCCCTTCCGAGCCCACCACCACGACCAGCGGGCCGATCGCGACCTCGAGGTCGTAGACCGAGGTGGCCCCGTCGGCGTCCAGGCCGACCACGGTGAACCCGGACTCGCGACACCGCTTCAACGCGCGGGTGAGGTTGGTGACCTGAGACACCGGCACCCGGGCCGCAGCGCCGGCCGAGGTGCGCCACGCGGTCGCGGTCATGCTCGCCGACCGGCGCTCGGGCAACACCACACCGTGCGCACCGAACGCGGCCGCCGATCGGACGATGGCCCCGAGGTTGCGGGGATCGGTGACCCCGTCCAACGCGACCAGCAACGGCGCGGGCGCCTGCAGCGCGGCCGCGAGCACATCCTCGAACGGTTCATAGACGAATGGCGGCACCCGCAGGGCGACCCCCTGATGCAACACACCGCCGGTCATCCGGTCGAGCTCGGCGCGACCGATCTCGAGCAGGGGCAGGGCGTGATCGCCAGCCGTCCGGACGATCTCGGTGATCCGCTCATCGACCTCGACGCCGAGCGCGATGTAGAGGGAGGTCGCCGGGGTCCGGGTCCGCAGGGCCTCCAGCACCGGGTTGCGCCCGACGAGCAGCTCGGCCGCGTCGCGCGCCGGCGCCGACCGCCGGCCGGGGGAGACCCGAACCCGGGCGGCGCCGCCTCGCACCGGTGACCGGGCGGACGCCGTACCACGAGATCCAGATGAGCGCACCGACACCCGAGTGGTCGAGATGGCCCCGGGCTTGCCGACCTTCGGTGCCCGGCCTTCAGCCGTCGCGGCCCGTCGTTCGTTCTCCTGCTTGCGGGCGGTCTTGGCCGGCAGCTCCTCGTCGCCCGAGTACCCCTTGTGCCAAGGGCGCTCCTGTGCCGGCAGCGTCTTGCCCCGGCCCTTCAGGCTGGCGCGGTTCTTGCCACCCGTGCCGGCGGTGGCCACCTTCTTCGAGGTCGTCCGGCGCCCCCGGCGCTGCGAGTTACCCGGCATCGGTCAGGGCCCCTCAATAGTCCACCGTGGACCATTGGCGGTGTCCTCGACCACGACGCCGGCCTGCTTGAGCTGGTCGCGGACGGCATCGGCGGCCGGCCAGTCCTTGCGGGCGCGGGCCGCCGCCCGCTGGTCGAGCGCCAGCGCCACCAGCGCGTCCACCACCGGGCGCAGCTGCGGGCCAGCCCCCGTTGCCACAGACCACTGTGGAGCGAGCGGGTCGAGGCCCAGCACCTCCAGCATCGGCCGGAGGGTGCGCAGCGCGCGGCGTACCGCCGCCGAATCACCATCGGCCAGGGCGGCGTTGCCCTCCCGGACGAGGTCGTGCACGACCGCCAGTGCCCTGGACGTGTTGAGGTCGTCGTCCATCGCGCTCACGAAAGCAGCTGGCAGGGCCGCCGGTTTCCGGCCGCGGCCCTGGGCTGGTGGGGCCAGCTCGGCGGCTCGCTGGACGAAACCCTCGATGCGCCGGTACGCCGACGCCGCCTCGCGCAAGGACTCCTCAGAGAAGTCGATCACCGAACGGTAATGCGGGCCGGCGAGGTAGTAGCGCAACTCCGCCGGCCGGATCCCGAG
The DNA here is from genome assembly GCA_963753485.1 of uncultured Actinomycetota bacterium. Taxonomy (GTDB): domain Bacteria; phylum Actinomycetota; class Actinomycetes; order Mycobacteriales; family Micromonosporaceae; genus CAWDLX01. The sequence continues at coordinate 51,459 of CAVWCL010000011.1, forward strand.
GGCCTCGATCGTCGGCAGGTCGAGCACGTTCCCGGTGGACTTACCCATCTTGGCACCGGCGAGGTTGAGCAACCCGTGGTGCACCCAGAACCGCGCGAACGGCAGGCCGGCCGACTGTGACTGGGCCACCTCGTTCTCGTGGTGGGGAAAGACGAGGTCCAACCCGCCACCGTGGATGTCGAACTCGGGTCCCAGATAGCGCCGGCACATGGCGGAGCACTCGATGTGCCAGCCGGGCCGTCCGCGGCCCCACGGCGACGGCCAGAACGCGTCAGCCGGCTCGTCCGGCTTGACCCCCTTCCAGAGCGCGAAGTCGCGGGGATCGCGCTTGTCGCGGTGTGGCCCGTCCTCGGCCGGCTGCACGCTCTCCGGCTTCTGCCCGGAGAGCTGCCCGTACCCCGGGAATGAGGGCACGTGGAAATAGACGTCGCCCGAACCGTCGGCCGCCGGGTACGCGTGACCACAGGTGATCAGCTCGGCAATGAGCTCGTGCATCTCGGGTACGTGTCCGGTCGCGCGTGGCTCATACGTCGGCTCCAGCACTCCCAGCCGCGCGTACTGAGCGGTGAGGATGCGCTCGTTCGCGTACGCCAGGGCCCAGAACGGCACCCCGGCCTCGACCGACTTGGCGAGCACCTTGTCGTCGATGTCGGTGATGTTGCGGATGAACCGGACCCGGTAGCCGGAGCGCAGGAACCAACGCTGCAGCACGTCGTAGTTCACCGCGGAGCGCAGGTGCCCGATGTGCGGCGGCGCCTGGACCGTGAGCCCACACAGGTAGATCCCGACCTCACCGGGGACCCGCGGGACGAAGTCCCGCACCGAGCGGGTCGCGGTGTCGTACAGGCGCAGGCTCACCCTCAAACTGTACTGGGCGCCGGATCGCGCGGTCGCGTCCGGATCACGCCGGATCCGGTCTAGGCTGCCCCCGTGGCGAGCGAGGTTGCCGGTCCGGCTCGCGCCGAGACGGCCCAGACCCTCGATCGTGGGCTGCGCCTGCTGCAACTCGTGGCCGAGACCGCGGGGGGTGTCAGCGTCACCGAGGCCGCCACCCATCTGGCGGTCGGGCGGGCCGTCGTCTACCGCCTGGTCGGCACCCTGGTCGAGCACAACCTGGTCCGGCGGGACGCCGACGGACGGCTGCGACTGGGTGCCGGCATCCTGCAACTGGCCCGGCGGGCGCAGCCGCTGGTCGTCGATGCGGCCCGGCCGGCCCTGCGCCGCCTGGCCGAGGAGGTCGGCGCCACCGCCCACCTCACCGTGGCCGAAGGGGCCGAGGGGGTGGCGCTGCTGGTGGTGGAACCGAGCTGGACCCAGTTCCACGTCGCCTACCGCACCGGCAGCCGGCACCCGATCGACCGGGGCGCCGCCGGGCGGGCGATCCTGGCCGCTCGACGCCGGCCGGGCGAGGACCCCGGGATCGTGGTGAGCGAGGGCGAACTGCAACCGGGCGCCTGCGGCGTCGCCGCCCCGGTGCTCGGGGTGGACGGGTTGGCGGCCAGCGTCGGCGTGGTGGCACTCGCCCCGCTCGATCCGGCGCTCGTCGGCCCGCCGGTCCTCGCCGCCGCCGCCGAGATCGCCCGCGCCCTCTCGTAACGTCCCCGCGGCACGGCCCCAAGGCCCGTCGATCTAGGGCGTAGGCACACGATTGAAGATCGAACCGTGTGCCTACGCCCTAGATCGACGGACCTGGTCGACGAGGGCGAGGCGTCAGGCGGCGGCTTTGGCCGCTTGGACGGCGGCGTATGCGTCCACGATGCCGGCGCCGGCGGCATTCGTCGTGCCGCACGCCGCCGGTTCGTTCGGGGTGGGCTTGGCCGGGGTCGCGGTGTCGCGCAGGATCCGGGTGGTGGCGGCGATGTTCCCGATGAGCTTCGGGTTGGCCGACCACATCAGCGCCACCACGCCGGCCAGGTGCGGGGTCGCCATCGAGGTACCGCTGGACAGGCCGTAGGTGCCGCCGGGCAGCGCCGAGAGCACATCCACCCCGGGGCCGGAGACATCCGGCTTCGCGGCGCCGTCCGGGGCGGGTCCGCGGCTGGAGAAGGAGGCCACGGCGCGGTCGCGGTCCACGGCGCCGACGGTCAGGACATCTCGGTACGGGGCTGGGGCGTCGACCACGGTCGAGCAGTCCGGCCCGGTGTTGCCGGCCGCCACCACGACCATGATGCCGGCGGCCGCGAGCGCGGCGGTGGCCGGGCGCAGCGCATCGAGGTCGCAGCCCTCCAGCGGCGGACAGCCCCACGAGTTGGTGAGGATCTGTGGCGCCCGCTCGGGCCGGCCGTCGTGCAGCGGGTCGCTGCCGGGGCGGAACGGCGCCAGCATGAACTGCAGGCAGTCGAGGTACCGCGACGGGCTGCCCAGGTTGCGGTCGAGGTTGACGCAGCCGACCCACTGCGCATCCGGCGCGACGCCGACGCCGGCACGTCCGACCGCCGTCGCGATGGTGTGGGTGCCGTGTCCGCCGTGGTCGGTCGGTGTTCGGGTGCCGTTCCACGGGTCGTACCAGGAGTCGTCGCCGCCCCGGAAGCCGGCCTTGAGCGCTGGATGGTCACCGTCGATGCCGGAGTCCGAACTACCGACGACGATGCCCCGGCCGGTGATCTTGAGGTCCTTCCAGACCTTGTCTGCGCGAACCAGGGAGATGTTCCACTGCGCGGCGCCCGACGGCGCCGGCTGGTCACCGGTCTCCACCGGCACCGGCTCCGGCAGCGGGCGCAGCCGTTCATCCAGCAGCACACGGTCCACATCGGAGCGTCCCGACAAGAACGCCCGGGCGGCCGGGCCAGCATCCACGAGAACCGCGTTGACCAGGTAGTAGGGCGTGTAGCGGATGCCGAACCGGTCCAACTCGCGGCGCAGCGGCGCCTGGGTGCGCTCGGCCGTGGAGACGAGACGGGCGTAGGTCGCCTTGAGCCGGGCCGGCCGGTCGGCGATCGCGTCCAGGCCGCTGAGGTCGGCCTGCTCGGCCATCACCACCAGGAGTCGCTCGCCGAAGAACCCGGGTTGCCCGGCACCGCCGTACACACCCAGGCAGGCCGCGGCCGCGACGCCGCACAGCGCCAGCGGCAGCCAGGGTGCCGGCTGGCGCCGCGGGCTCAGGACGACTCCGTAGGCCAGGCCGACGCTCAACGCCACCAGCGCACCGAGAACGGCGGCCAGCAGCGCCCAGGTGCCGACATCGCCGACCCCGAGAACGATGCTGGTCTCCTCCGGGTCGGCGAACGCGAGAGGCCCGAGCGCGGCACCACCGACGAGCAGGGCAACGCCCCAGCGGGCCGGTCGCCCGGCAACGAAGAGCGCCGCCGCCGCGAACCCGGTCGCCGGCACGATGGCGAACTCGGCCAGGTGCAGGGCGCTGCCGCCCACGGCGGCCGCCAACGGGGCCAGCGCTACGCCGGCGACCAGACCGCCGACCACGACCTGCCACGCCCGCGAGCGGGCGAACGGGGCGATGAACCCGGCATCCAGCACGGTGGCGCCGAGCCAGCCCACGGTGGCCGCGGCGGTCACCGCGAGGATCGTCTCCACAACGCCGCCCAGCGCGCCCACCCACAGCCAGGGGATCGCCACGACGAGCCCGCCAGCGAGGCCGTACCCGGCCCAGCGGCGGGGCCGGGTGACCGGATCGCTCGACCGGCCTCGCAGTCGCCGGATCGTCAGGGCGGCGCCGGCGGCGACCGCCGCGGTGAGCGCCAACAGCAGCTCGTTCTGCGGCAAGGCAACGACGCGCACGCAGCCGATCGCCCCGGCGGCGAGGCCGGTGCACGCCCAGGCCACGCCGGCCGCCTGTACCGCGGCCCGCCCGGCGCGCCGGGCGACCGTGGCGAGCAGCCAAGCCGACCCAGCGATCAGCAGGGCGCCCAGAACACCGACGAAAGGCGCGAAGATGGTGGGTACCGGGCGCTCGATCTCCAGCGCCACCTCGGTCACCAGCCAGGTGGCCCCGGCCTGCACGGCGGTCACTCCGACCACCCACAGGCCCACCAGAACCGCGGCCACGCTGAGCAGTGGCGAGGGCCCACGGGTGGCGACCGGTGGGGTGAACATCGGCGGTGGTGTCGGCGGCACAGCGCCGCCCGGGCCCAGCAGCGGGCGTTGCGGTCCGGGTTGCATGGGCACACGGTAGGCCCGTCCGGTCGCGGCCGGCGTCCTGCTGTCGGGCCTTGTACCGTGGAGCCGTGCGCGACGCGTCGATCTCGCGGTTCCGGGCCGCGCGCCTGTCGCCGCAACGGCGCCGGGCCGACCTGGCTCGGCTGCGCACGGAGCGCTTCGACGTGCTCATCGTCGGCGGCGGGGTCACCGGCGCCGGGGCCGCGGTGGACGCCGCCTCCCGGGGGCTGTCGGTCGCCCTGGTCGAGGCTCGAGATCTGGCCTCCGGGACGTCGTCGCGATCCAGCAAGCTGGTCCACGGCGGGTTGCGCTACCTCGAGCAGTTCGACCTCGGTCTGGTCCACGAGGCGCTGCAGGAGCGCGGCCTGCTCGCCACCCGGCTGGCACCGCACCTGGTCCGGCCGATGCCGTTCCTGCTGCCGTTGCCGCGGGCCCCGCTCCACAGTGGCCGGCTACGGGCGTATTACGGCGCCGGCATCGCCCTGTACGACATCTTCGCGGGCATCCTCGGCCGGGAGCGGGGGATGCCGCTGCACCGCCATCTCGGTGCGGCGGCTGCCCGGCGGATCTTCCCGTCGCTGCGCGATGACACCGTCGGCGGCGCGATCCGCTACTACGACGCGCAGGTCGACGACGCCCGGCTGGTGACCACATTGGCCCGGACGGCCGCCAGCATGGGCGCGGTCGTGGTGACCTCGGCCCGGGCGACCGCTTTCCTGCGCGCCGCCCGCGAGGTCACCGGGGCCCGGGTCCAGGACGTGACCACCGGCGCCAGCTTCGATGTGGCCGCCCGTACCGTCATCGCCGCGACCGGCGTGTGGAGCGACGACATCACCGAGATGCTCTCCAACGGCGGTGGCCCGATCCGAGCCGGACTACGGGTACGGGCGTCCAAGGGCGTGCACCTGGTGGTGCCACGGGCCGCGATCTCGGGCGGGGCCGGGCTGATCCTGCGGACGGAGAAGTCCGTCCTCTTCGTGATCCCGTGGGGCGGTCACTGGATCATCGGCACCACCGACACCGACTGGCACCTCGACCGGGCCCATCCGGCCGCCTCGGCCAGCGACATCCAGTACCTGCTGTCGCACGTCAACCAGGTGCTCGACCGCCCACTCTCCACATCGGACATCGAGGGCGTGTACGCGGGGCTGCGCCCGCTGCTCTCCGGCGAGGACGACTCGACCTCCGGCCTGTCCCGCGAGCACGCGGTCGTCGAGCCCATGCTCGGACTGATGCTGGTGGCCGGCGGCAAGCTCACCACCTACCGGGTGATGGCCGCGGACGTGGTCGACCGGGCAACCCGCCGCCTCGGCGCCGGCGTGCCGCACTCGCGCACCGATCAGTTGCCGCTGCTGGGCGCGGACGGGTTCGGGCGGCTCTGGCATCACCGCGCGGAGTTCGCCGCCCGGCACGCGATCACGTTGGGAGTCGCCGAGCACCTGCTGGAGCGCTATGGATCGGTCACCCTGGACCTGTTGGCGCTGATGGCCGACGAACCGGCGCTCGCGCGCCCGCTCGCCGGCGCGCCGGACTACCTGGCCGCCGAGGTGGCCTTCGCCGCCTCGGCGGAGGCCGCGCTGCACCTGGAGGACGCGCTCGTGCGCCGTACCAGGGTCTCGTTCGAGACCGTTCATCGTGGCATCGACAGCGCGAGCGACGCCGCCGCGATCATGGGCGGCGTACTCTCCTGGGATTCCCGGCGGCGCCGGCGCGAGGTCCAGCACTACCAGGCCACCGTGGCCGCCGAGCGGGAGTCGCAGAGTATGCCTGACGACCTCACCGCGGACGCGGCCCGTCTCGGCGCCCCCGACATCCGCGCGGGCTCGCCAACCTAGCCCGGCGAGGCGTGTGCGAGGCTGAGTTGGTGGTCTTCGTGGACCCTCCGGTCTGGCCGGGCCGGGGACGGTTCTGGTCGCACCTGGTCAGCGACGTCTCGCTGGCCGAACTGCATGCCTTCGCCGAGGCGATGGGGCTGCCGCGACGAGCCTTCGACCGGGACCACTATGACCTGCCGGCCCACCGCTATCCGGTCGCGGTGTGGCTCGGCGCGGCACCGGTGAGCAGCCGGGAGGTCGTGACCCGCCTGCTCGCGTCGGGCCTGCGCCGGCCGAAGTACGCCGCTCGCCGGGTGCCCCACCTCCCGCCGATCTAGGGCTTCGGCACATGATTGGAGATCGAACCACGTACATACGCCCTAGATCGACGGAAAGGGGGGAGGAGAGCTAGATCGCGGAGAAGAGGGCGGCGAGTTCGGAGCTGATGTTGTGCTTCGCCTGGTCCTCCCAGCGGTCACGCAGAGCCGGTACGTGGTAGAGGCGCGGCAGCGCGAGCAACCCCTGCAGCACGCCGCCCCGGCCGGCCGCGAAGGCGGCCTCCGGGACGAAGGCGTACTCCTGCCGTACCGCCCGGGCGTAGGCGCGATACGCCTCCGGGGCCGCCCCGAGGATGGCCAGGTCGGCGTCGGTGAGCAGCGCGCCGTTGCGATCGCCCGGGATCGGGTCGTGGGAGGCGGTGAGCCGGACCAGCCGGGCCACCTCGGCCACCTGGTCCGGCGGTACCCCGAGATCGGGCAGGCTCGACTCGGCGAGCAGCGCGCTCGCCTCCTCGTTGTCCAGCCGGTGCGGGTCGTAGATGGCGTCGTGGAACCAGGCCGCGAGGGCCACCGCGACGGTGTCGGCGGCCCGGTCGCCGAACTCGTCGATCACCGCCAGGACGGCCGAGAGATGATCCACCGTGTGGTAGTAGCGGTGCGGCTCGCGCCAGCGGATGAGAAGGTCGTCACCCACCCGGGAGACGGCCGCCGGCGAGCTCGAGCCGGGTATCAGTGCCCGCCAGGCGCGGGATAGGTGGCTCACGCCACCCAGCATGCGCCGGGCACTGCGAGTCAGGCGGTGTTATGGGCGGGCTCGCGCGAAGGAGGGACAATGCCCAGATGCGCAAGACATCTCGATGGGCCGTTGGCGGGCTGAATGGGGCCACCAGAATGGCCGCCATCGGCGTGGTGGTGACCGCGTCGGTCCTGGTTGCGGGCTGCGGGCAGGGCAGATCCGCAGGGCCCGCCGGCAGTTCGGTACCGACGCCGCCCACGGCGCTACCGACCCCGTCGCCGGCGGCAACCGCCAGCCCGAGCCAGTCGCCACCGGCCACCGGCCACTCCGCCGCGGCGATGTCGGTCCAAGTTTCCCGTACGGGGGGAATCGCTGGCCTCAACCAGTTGGTTATGTTTGCTCCCGATGGGTCGTGGAAGTTCACCGACCGAAAGACGGGCACATCCTCGACCGGCCAGCTCACCAGCGCTCAGCGGTCCCAACTGACCCGCCTGGTCACGGATCCGGATCTGGCCAACGAGGCGCGGCAGAGCCCGTCGGTCGGGTGTGCTGACGGATTCGTCTGGGTAGTCACCGCTGGTGATCTGTCGATCCGCCACGACCAGTGCATGACCGGGAACCACAAGGCGATCGATGCCGTCCTAGCCTTTGTCACGGACGTCACGCCGCTGTAGCGCCGGCCGCGTCCACGTCGATGCGTCAGGAGAAATCATGCGCAGGCTTCTCGTCACCGTCATCACCGCTGCCGCCGCCGGGGTGAGCCTGGTTGCCGGGCTCGCGGGATGCGGGAGCGGCACCTCGGGCGCGGGAGCGACGACGGCCCCCACGACGAGCGCCCCGACCGGAGTGACGATCACCCGTACCGGCGGCATCGCGGGTGTGAACCAGACGATCCAGATCGCCGCCGACGGCAGCTGGACCTATACCGATGCCAAGACCGGCGCCAGCCAGCGCGGCTCGCTCACCCAGGACCAGCGGGCCACCCTGTTCGGCATCCTCGCGACGCCCGGCCTGATCGACCAGATGAACCAGCACGCCTCCGCCGCCCCGACCTGCAACGACGGATTCCATTACGCGATCACCCTGGGCTCTGAGAGCTTCGCGTTCACCGACTGCGGCGGCACCGCGGCGCCGGAGATCGAGGCCGTCATCTCGGCGATCGTCGGCGCGACCCCGTTCTAGTCCACCGTCGGCAGCGGCGGCCCGAGCACGTCGTCGGCGTCGATGATCGTGTACGCATAGCCCTGCTCGGTGAGGAAGCGCTGGCGGTGGGCGGCGTACTCGGTGTCGATCGTGTCGCGGGCGACCACCGTGTAGAAATGCGCCTGCCGCCCGTCAGCCTTCGGCCGCAGGATCCGTCCCAGCCGCTGCGCCTCCTCCTGCCGCGAGCCGAAGGTGCCGGACACCTGCACCGCCACCGCCGCCTCGGGTAGATCGATGGAGAAGTTGCCAACCTTGGAGATCACCAACGTGGGGATCTCAGCCCGCCGGAACGCGTCGAAGAGACGCTCGCGCTCCTTGTTCGTGGTCGCGCCCTGGATGATCGGCGCACCGAGGAAGTCACCCAGCGCGTGCAACTGGTCGAGGTAGGCGCCGATGATGAGGACCTGGTCGCCGCGGTGGCGTTCGACCAGGGTCCGTACGACCGGCAGTTTCGTCCGGGCGGTGGCGGCGACCCGGTAGCGCTCCTCCGGCTCGGCGGTGGCGTACGCCATCCGCTCCGCGTCGGTCAGGGTCACCCGCACCTCGACGCACTCGGCCGGAGCGATCCAGCCCTGGGACTCGATGTCCTTCCACGGGGCGTCGTAGCGCTTCGGCCCGATCAGCGAGAACACGTCCCCCTCCCGGCCGTCCTCCCGGACCAGGGTGGCGGTGAGCCCGAGGCGCCGCCGCGCCTGCAGGTCCGCGGTGAACCGGAAGATCGGCGCCGGCAGCAGGTGGACCTCGTCGTAGATCACCAGTCCCCAGTCCCGGGCGCCGAAGAGCTCCAGGTGCGGGTAGCCGCCGCCGCGGCGGGTGGTCAGGATCTGGTAGGTGGCGATGGTGACCGGGCGGATCTCCTTTCGCTCCCCCGAGTACTCACCGATCTCGCCCTCCGTCAGCGACGTGCGAGCCATCAGCTCGCGCTTCCATTGCCGCCCGGCGACCGTGTTCGTGACCAGGATCAAGGTGATCGCGCCGACCTGCGCCATCGCGGCCGCCCCGACCAGCGTCTTGCCGGCGCCACACGGCAACACCACCACGCCTGACCCGCCGGCCCAGAACTGCTCCACCGCCTGGTGCTGGTAGCTGCGAAGACTCCAGCCCTCCTCGTGCAGGGAGATCGCGTGCGCCTCGCCGTCGACGTACCCGGCCAGGTCCTCGGCCGGCCAGCCGAGCTTGAGCAGAGCCTGCTTGAGCCGGCCGCGCTCGGACGGGTGCACGGTCACGGTGTCCGGGTCCAGCGCGGCTCCGAGCATGCCGGCCAGCTTTTTCGACTTGGTGACCTCGACCAGCACGGCTCGGTCGGAGGCGCGCAGCACCAGCCCGTGGGCCGGGTCGTTGACCAGCTGGAGGCGCCCGTAGCGATCCATGGTGTCGGCCACGTCGACGAGCAGCGCATGCGGCACCGGGTAGCGGGAGAACCGCAGGAGCGCGTCGACAACGGACTCGGCGTCATGCCCCGCCGCCCGGGCGTTCCACAGACCCAGCGGGGTCAGCCGGTAGGTGTGCACGTGTTCCGGTGAGCGCTCCAGTTCGGCGAAGGGCGCGATCGCCATCCGGCACGCCGTCGCCTCGGGGTGATCCACCTCGAGCAGCAGGGTCTTGTCGGACTGGACGATCAGCGGGCCGTCGGACACCGTCGGAGCCTCCTCATGTGGTCGACCCTCAAGTGTGCGCCCTTCTGCGCGCGGATCGTGAATTTCGCCCGGCGGCGCAACCGTGACCGGATCCTGCGGCGTCTTTCACATGGGACCCACGGCCGGATCGTGACCGTGGGTCGGATCGCGCGTTCGGGGCGCCGGTAATCCACGGCCGCCCAACGAGGGCGAGCGGGCGATCGCCGCTGGCGTGTGTCGGGGGCTCCTTCTATCGTTCATCCCGGTAGGAGGAGGCCCCTTGGGCTCCGGCCCGGCCAGCCATCGGAGGCGTGATGAACAACACCAGGGCCGCCGTCATCGGTGGTGCGGTGATTGTCGCGCTCGCGGCGGGCTGGTTCACGATGTCGCACCTGATCATGCAGACGTCCATCTCCGACGCGCTCGGCGAAGCGCTCGGGGTGGCGCTCGGACTCTCCATGGTGGGCTCGGTGGTCGGCGCGATCCTGGCCAGCCGCAGCGGACGCGATTAGGTCCAGCCGCGCCGGTCGCGAGTACGGCTAGGTCTCGGGCACCGCCGACGTGATCCGGTGCAGTGCGAATGTGTGCAACGTCTCACCCAGGTCGTCCTCGGCCCGCAGGAAGCCGGCGCCCATGGAGATCGGCCGGACCAGCCGCGACGCGAGTCCGCCCTGCGCGTCCACGTACCCGACCCAGACCCGGGCGTGGTCCCGCATGGCCTGCTGCAGCACCGTCAGCGCCTGGGTGTACGCCTGATTCGAGGCGGCCGGGGTGGCCGCGGCGTCGACCCGGGTACGGGTGACCGGCGAGCGCCGCGTCGCGGTGGCCACCCGGTCACCGAGGCGGATCTGCTCCACTATGCCGGCGAGGCGGGCGCCGCGCAGTCGCGGCGGGTCGAAGTCGTCCGGCCGGGCTCCGCGGGGCACCGGTCGGCCCGGGGCACGCGGTGATGCCGCCCGGACGAGCACGGCGGTGCCGGTGGCGTCCTCGGGCACCGGTGCGTACCCGGCATCACGGAGGACCTCGAGCAGCCGGCTGGTCGAGTGGGCCGACGCGAGCACAGTCGGGGCGAGGCGGCGCAGCCCGAGCGGCGCCAGTCGCTTGTCCGCGAAGACCTCGTTGATCAATGCCTCCTCGTCGCTGCGCAAGTAGGCCCCGGCGGTGCCGACCCGCAGCCCGCCATGACGGCGAGCCACGTCGTCGATGAGGTACTGCAGGGTCTGCGGCAGCGGCGTGCGCGACCGGCGACGGAACAGCTCGTGGATATCGGTTGCCGCGTAGCCGCTGTCGAGCGCGCGGCGCACGCTGTGCGGGGTCACCCGGAACACCGTGGCACCGCCGCGGGACTCGGCGTCGGCGATGAGCGCCAGCTCGGCGGCGAGCGCCGGCTCGGGCGGGCCCGGCACGACCACGGTCAGGTCGGCCTGCACCAGGACGTGGTCGACCGGCACCGGCAGCAGAGCGGCCAGCGCGGCGACCACCGGGTCGGTCGGCGCCGCCGGGGTGCGCAGGCCCAGCGGGTCCTCATCCCGTTCCCGGCCGGCGTCGGTGAGCAGTGCTCGGCCGTACGAGGTGAGCGCGTCCAACCCGGTGACGCCGAGCGCCGCCGCCTCGGCCAACGCAGCCCGGGCCAGGGTGGGCGGTCCGTTCGGGGCCGCGGAGACGCCCATCCGCCGAGGTGAGCGCCAGGCGAGCCGGTCCAGCACCGCGGCGGCGCTCGGCGCCCCCCCCGCCGGCAGTTCGGCCAGCACCTCGAGCGCAGCCCGGCGGGTGGTGGCCGCGCTGAGCCTGGCCGCTTCGTAGGAGAGCGCGCTGATCGGCTTGTCCTTCTCGTCGCGTTGGCCGACCATCGCCGGCGCCCGGGTCATGCCGAGCCAGGTACGGGCGAGCAGGGACCACCGCTGGGCCAGGGGAGCGGCCCGCCACTGGTCGAAAGTGGTCGAGGGCAGCCAAAGCTGCTCGCCGGTGCGGCCGGCCGGCTCGGTGTGCGACAGCAGACCGGCGGCGTACCCGGTCTCCAGCAACAGCGCGGCGACGGTCTCGCTGAGGCCGGCCTCCTTGGCCAGCCGACGCACCTCGCGGATGCCGAGGCCGAACGAGCGCAGCACCGCCGCCGGGGCGTCCGCCAGGCCTTGCAGCAGCGCCTCGAGGTGACGGACCGCATCCAGCGCCTGACCGGCGCCGGCCGAGTCCACCCCGGACCGGATCGGCGCGTCGAGCTCCGGCGGGCGCGGGTGCAGCGCTCCGAGCGGGCCGGTGTCCCGGCGTAGCACGATGCCGATCTCGCGGGGCAGCTCCACGACGTCATCGGCGATGGCGACGAGCAGGCCATGGTCGACGAGCCAGCGCACCGGCGATTCGCGCTCGACCCGGGTCCGCAACACGCCCGGAGCGAGCGTGCCGATGGGCGGGCCGGCGGCCAGCCGGTCCAGCACCGCTCGTGCCTCGGGCGGCGCGCTGAGCAGGGCGCGGCGCAGCCCGGCCGGGTCCGCGACCAGCTCGGCCGCGGCCACGTCCAGTTCGCCGGCGGGGCGGCCAAGACCCGCCGGGTACGGCGTGGTGAGGTTGTCCACCGCCGTGACCAGGTGCAGGCCGGCGTCGTCGCCGTATACGAGGAACCTGGCGCGCAGCCGGTCAACGGCCTCGCGGACCGGCCCCGGTTCGACCCCGGCCTCGGCGGCGAGGGTGAGCAGCGCCTCCACCGCCGCGGTGCCGCCCGAGCGGACCAGGCGTAGGCCGTCGAGCACCTCGAGGGTGAACTGGTCGAGTCGGTCCAGCGCCCGGGCGACCGACACCCGCCCCTGCAGCCGCGCCGCGAGCACCGACAGGTCCGACGGCACCGGCACCACCAGGTCCGGCCGCAGCGCCAGCAAGGCACCCAGCCCGTCGTCGGGCAGGGCGCGCAGGTGGTCGGCGAGCTTGGCGGTCATTGTCTGTCCACGCTAGCCGGCAGTCGTGGCAGCCGTGGAGGGCCGGTTCACTGTGGGAAACTGTCGCCAGCTCTCCGTGACGCAGTGGAGGTCCAGATGGTGGCGCAGCACCGCCAGCCCGAGCCCAAGCAGCCGCGGCCCCGCAAGAGCCGGGCCCGGGTGGTCCGGCCGGGCCGGATGCCGGTGAGCGAGTTCGCCTTCGACCGGGCCGGCGCCGCCTCGCCGTTCGGCGACGATGTCACGTTCCCGCTCCCGGCCGACCAGCTCAGCTACGAACACCCGCAGGAGTAGCGGCCCGGTCGCGGCTCACCCGTACCCTGCAAGCATGGCACCGCTGGTGGTCGGCTTCGACCTTGATCTCACCCTCGTCGACAGCCGTCCCGGCATCGCCGCCGTCTACCGCGAGCTGGCCAGCCGTACCGGTGTGTTCATCGACGCCGACGCCGCGGTCGGCCGCCTCGGCCCGACCCTCGAGGTGGAGTTCGCGCGATGGTTCCCGCTCGACCAGGTGGGGGCCATGGTCGACCTGTTTCGGGAGATCTATCCGCAGTACGCGGTGGCCAGGTCGCCGTTGCTGGCGGGGGCGGGCGAATCGATCGCCGCGGTGCGGGCCCGTGGCGGCCGGGTCGTCGTGATCACCGGCAAGTACGAACGCAATGCCCGGCTGCACCTGACCCATCTCGATCTGGTCGCCGACGCCGTGGTCGGCTGGGCCTGGGCCGCCGGCAAGTCCGCGGCGATGCGGGAGCATTCGGTGGGCATCTACGTCGGCGACCATCCCGACGACATGGCCGCGGCGGTGCAGGCCGGCGCGGTCGCGGTCGGGGTGTCCACCGGCGACCACGGTGCCGGCGAGCTGACCGCCACCGGGGCCGCGGTCGTGCTGACCGCGCTCGCCGAGTTCCCGGACTGGCTCGACGGCCACCTCTGCGCGGATGGCGATCAGGAGATCTCAGTTGGGTTGCCGGCAATGGGTGGTTAGCCTGGTGCGGATGCGTTGGTTCAGCGAGAACGAGGTCAGTGGTGCCCACCGGTCGAGTGAAGTGGTACGAGAAAGACAAGGGCTTCGGGTTCCTTGTCAGTGACGACGGCGGCGACGTCTTCGTCCACAAGGCGGCCCTTCCCTCCGGCGTCGATGACCTCAAGGCTGGCCAGAAGGTCGAGTTCGGTGTGGTCGACAGCCGCAAGGGTGTCCAGGCCCTGGCGGTCAAGCTGATCGAGGCGCCGACCTCGGTGGCCGAGCTGCGCCGGCGTCCGGCCGAAGAGCTGCACGGGCTGATCGAGGACATGATCAAGGTCCTGGAAGCGAAGATCATGCCGGAGCTGCGCCGCAACCGTTTCCCCGACAAAAAGGTCGCCCAGACGGTGGCCCAGGTGGTGCACGCGGTCGCGCGGGAACTCGAGGTCTGACCGGCCGGGCTCGGCCGGCGCCAGTCCGGCGGCGTTCCCGCTCAGGCGGCCAGGGCCGGCGCGGCCGGCGTGAGTCCCGCCGCCGCCGACCGGCCCAGCAGCGACTCGGCCGCCGCGTATCCCTCGGGTCCGAGGTCCTCGGTGAACGCGTTCACGTACAGCTCGATGTGCTGGGCGACGATCGCCGGCTCCATCTCCTGCGCGTGGGCGAGCACATAGGACCTGCTCGCCTGCGGATCGGCCCAGGCCGCGCGCACCGACGCCCGGATCCAGCCCCCGGCGGCCGCCGGATCCACGCTGTCGCGGCGGGCCAGGATCGCCCCCAGGGGGATCGGCAGCCCGGTCTCGCGCTCCCACCATTCACCCAGGTCGACCAGGGCGCGCAGGCCGTACCGGTGATAGGTGAATCGAGCCTCGTGGATGACGAGACCGGCGTCGAAGCGCCCGCCGACTACCGCCGGCATGATGTCGGCGAACGGCACGACCGTGACCTCGGCCGGTGGATCGGCGAGCGACCACAGACGCATCAGGAGGTAGGCCGTGGTCCGTTCGCCCGGCACCGCGACCCGCTGGCCGGCGAGTGCGCCCGGGCCGTCGTGGCGGGTGAGCACCAGCGGGCCGCAGCCGCGCCCGACAGCGCCGCCGCAGGGCAGCAGCTGGTAGCGCTCCAGCAACCAGGGAAGCGCGCCATAGCTCACTTTGACCAGGTCGAACCCGTCCTGCCGGGCAGCGGTATTGGTCGTGTCGACATCGGCGTAGGTCACCGTGACCGCCGGCGCCTGCGGCACCCGACCGTGGATCAGGGCATGGAAGACGAACGTGTCGTTGGGGCAGGGCGAGATGGCCAGGTGCACGGGCACGATCCGAGGCTACCGTGACCGCCGATCAGTCGGCCGGCGCCGCGATCAGCACCTCGGCCAGCGCCGCCGCCGCGGCGGCCAGCGAGGTCAGCGCGTCGTCGATCCGCCACGCATCCCGGTCCCGCGGGCCGATCGGATTGGCCACCGCCCGAACCTCGACGAACGCGGCGCCGGCCTGCTCCGCCGCCACCGCGACGCCGTAGCCCTCCATCGCCTCGGCGAGCGCGTCCGGGAACCGGGCCGCCAACTCGGCCGACCGGCCGGCCGTGCCAGTCACCGTGTTCACCGTGAGGATCTCGCCGACGGCGGCGGCCGGCAGGGCCACGCTGAGTACCGCCAACAGCTCGGTGTCGACCTCCACTGTGGATGGACCATAGCCGAGGTCGGTGATGGACAGGTAACCCTGCGGCGACTCGGCGCCCAGGTCGGCGGCGACGCTGCGAGAGGCCAGCACGACCTGGCCCAGCTCGGCCCGGCCGACGAAGCCACCGGCGATACCGGCGCAGACCACGATGGCGAACGGGGCGCCCTGCGTCTCGGCCAGGGCAAGCCGTCGGGCGGTGACCGCGGCGGCGGTGCCCGACCCAACACCGACCGCCTCGACCACGATCGGATCCCGGGGACCCGACGCGTCCTCGCCGCGTCCCAGCCCGTGCCGGACGGCCGACCGCTCGGCCGCCACCGCCGTGACGACGAGCATCCGGGGGCCAAGCGGCAGGGCGGCGCGCAGCCGCTCCCGCAATCTCATCCGCCGATCCTCGGGTCGCTGACCCCCGGCTCCGTCGTGGGCTGGAAGAGGTGATAGCCGGGCGGAATGGCGTCGTCGGCTCCGGCCGCGGGCACCGCGGCCCGAGCCGACGACGTTCGCGGCGGCGGGGCGGCGGCCGGCATCACCTTGGGTCTGCCCTGCAGGACTTCAGCGCGCAGTCGGCGCGCGGTGAGCCCGGCCCGGACCGCCCCCCCGAGGGTGGCCAGCGTGGCCGCCGCGATCCCGATCCGGCCGCCGAGCGGCACCAGCCCGACCGCGCCGCCAGCCACCCAGGCGAGCATGAGCAGTGTCTCGGCATGGGCGAACGCACTCGCCCGTACCGTCTCGGCGACGCGCTCCTGGATCGAGGCGTCGACCGCCAGCTTCGACAGCCCGCTCGCCACCGCAGCGCTGAAGCAGAGGATCAGGATGGCGGCGAGCGAGAACCGCGCGGTGGCCCAGAGGCCGGCCAGCGCCACCAGCGCCAGGCACCCGGCCTGCAGCCGGGCGGGCCGGCGGATACGCAGGCCGCTGCCGACGGCGGTTGCGAGGAAGGTGCCGAGGGCCAGTGCCGCGCCGACCAGCCCGAGCGCCACTCCCTGCGAGAAGGTGACGCCGAGCAGCAACGTGGGCACGCCATCGCTGCGGATCGCGAAGGCGAGGAACAGCAGCAGGAAACCGTAGAGCGCGCGCAGGCTGGCGCTGCCGGCCAGGGTGGCCAGCACCAGAGGACCGGAGAGGATCCGGTCGCCGTTCTCCTCCCGGTGCCGCCAGGGCAGCTGGAAAGCCTTCGGTGGCACCTCGGGTGGGTCGGAATCGGCCTTCGGCGGCAGGGTGAACGCCACCACGACCCCGATGAGGAAGATCACCGCGGCCAGCCGCAGCGGCCACTGCGGGCCGATCCCGAAGGCGAGTGCCCCGATCGGCGCGACGATGACCCCGGCGACCGTGCCGTAGACCGATGCCCGGGCACCCGCTTGGGACAGGCCCAGCCCCCGCGGGAGCAGGCGTGGCACGGCGGCCGAGCGGGCGACCCCGTACGCCCGCGACAGGGCCAACACCCCGAAGGCGGCCGGGTAGAGCCCGAAGCCGAAGACGTTGTCGGCGATGACCCAGGCCAGTGCGGCCCGCCCCAGCATCGTGGCGGCCAGGGCGTAGCGGCGGCCGTGGCGGAACCGGTCCAGCACCGGGCCCACGATCGGGGCGAGCAGGGCGAACGGGATCATGGTCACAAGCAGATAGAGGGCGACCCGCCCGCGCGCTTCGCCGGCCGGTACCGCGAAGAAGATGGTGCCGGCGAGTCCGATTGTGATCAGGGTATCGCCGGCACAGGAGACGGCGTGCAGATCGAGCAGGCGCATCATGCCCACGTTGCCGACGCCACTGCGGGTGCGCGCGGTACCGACGTTGCGCCCGATCCACCGCGATGTCCGGCCGGTCGCCGACGCGGTGACCCGGACCCCCCGGGCGGTCCCCCGGGCGATGCGCTGGATGTCGCGGATCGCGGGCATGCGACCATCCTGTCGCATTCGAGCCACCGGCGGGGCAGGTGGTCGGACCCGCCCTCCCAGGCGGCGCACGGATGCGGCAGGATTAGCGACCGTGACCGCCACCAGGATCGCCGGTGCCAAGGGCGCCAAGCTCGACCAGGTCTGCGCGGCGGCGCTGGAGCCGGCCCGGTCCGCGATTGAGGACGATCACGTCGGCGCCCACCTCGGCGCGGTTGCCGAGGCCGATCGGCTGGTGACGCATCTGTTCGAGTGCACCCTGCCCGGCTACCGCGGCTGGCGCTGGGCGGTGACCGTGGCCCGCGCCCCCCGGGCCCGGCAGGTGACCATCTGCGAGACTGTGCTCCTGCCCGGCGATGAGGCGCTGCTCGCGCCGGGCTGGGTGCCGTGGCAGGAGCGGCTCCAACCCGGCGATCTCGGCGTGGGCGACCTACTGCCGACCCGGCTCGACGACGACCGGCTCGCCCCCGGCTACGTGCTCTCCGGCGACCCGGCGGTCGAGGAGGTGAGCTGGGAACTGGGCCTTGGCCGGAGCCGGGTCATGTCGCGCGACGGTCGAGCCGAGGTCGCTCAGCGCTGGTACGACGGTGAGCACGGGCCCGACGCGGCGATCTCGGTCGGTGCCCCGGCGAACGCGCGCTGCGGCAGTTGCGGCTTCTACCTGCCGCTGGCGGGCTCGCTGCGCCTGGTCTTCGGCGCCTGCGGCAACCTGTTCGCGCCGGACGACGGCCGGGTGGTCAGCGCGGATCACGGGTGTGGCGCCCACTCCGAGGTATTGATCGACACGACCGCGCCGGTGGAGGAGCTCGTCACCGTCTACGACGACAGCGACGTCGAGCCGGTGTCGTAAGACGTCGAGCCGGTGCGCAAAGTGGGCCGGTGCGCCGCCTTCATGTGAGCAGGGGCACCCTCTTAACGCTTTCGGTATAGGAGGGTGCCCCTCCTAACCGCTGAACGCCAACCGCCCGGCGTCGACGGCCGGCCGAGACGGCGCCGGCGGTTCGCGTCGTGGCGCCGCATGAGCAACAAACCGGCGACCCCGAACAGGAAGCCGGCGAGACAGATCCAGAGCCAGTTTTCGCGGCCCTGGGCGGTCAAGCTGGCTCGCTCGGCGAGCAGGATCAGTCCGACCACACCCCAGACGACCGTGCCGGCCAGCACCAGCGGCACCATCGGCGGGTCCCATGGCTCGAGGTCGCGCGGCGGGTCCGGCACGCCGACAGCGTACGCGGGGTGCGTGGCCCCGACGGCGCCTGATCACCTATGGCGAAGCTCACTCACCGGCGGCTACTCGTTAGCTATGCTCATTAGCTAGGCTAACAATCATGGGAAGTCAGGTACGCCGAGCGTCCGCGGCCCAGCTCGCCGAACTCCTGCGGGACGCGATCACGCGGGTGAACCGGCGGCTGCGCCAGACGCGCCCGGTGGGCGACCTCACCATCGCCCAGATCTCGGCCCTGCAGAGCCTGGACGCGGCCGGCGCCCTCACCCCGCGGGAACTGGCCGACGCCGAGCGGGTACAGCCGCCGACCGTCACGAAGATCATCGCCCGGCTCGAGGAGCGCGGGCTGATCCAGCGCACCCCGCACCCGAGTGACGGACGGCAGGTGATCCTGGCGCCCTCGCCGGCCGGGCGCGACCTGCTCACCGAGTACGGACGCGCGCGCGATCGGTGGTTTGCCGTCCGGCTCGCCGCCCTGAGCCCGGACGAGCGGGAGACCGTACACCGAGCGGCCGAGATTCTTGCCCGGATCGCCAAGGACTGACCCGACTGAAGGAGGCGCAGCGCCCGTGGGCGCACGGCTGGGCACCACATTCCAGTCACTGAAGGTGCGTAACTACCGCCTGTTCCTCAGTGGACACATCACCAAACTCGTCGGCGTGTGGATGCAGTTCACCGCGCAGGACTGGTTGGTGCTGAGCCTGTCGAACAACTCCCCGTACGCCCTCGGTGTGGTCTCCGCCCTGCAGTTCCTGCCCGTGCTGCTGCTCACCCTCTACGGCGGTAAACTCGCCGACCGGTACGACAAGCGCATCCTGCTCATCGCGGCCAATGCGGTGTTCAGCGCACTGGCGCTGACCATGGGTGTGCTGGTCGCGACCGACCGCATCACGCTGCACTGGGTATTCCTCCTCGCGGCGATGATGGGCACCGCCAACGCGATCGAGACCCCGGTACGCCAGTCGTTCGTCTCCGAACTGGTCCCGCGCGAGCTGATTGCGAACGCGCTCTCGCTCTCGGCCGCCACGTTCAACACGGCTCGCATCGTCGGCCCGGCCGCCGCCGGCGTGGCGATCTGGCTCGTGGGCACCGGGCCGGTCTTCCTGCTCAACACGCTGACCTACCTGGCGCCCATGATCTTCGCGCTGCGGATGCGTCCGGCGGAGCTCTTCCGCGAGGCGCGCACCGGCGTGGCCACCGCCCGCATCCGGGACGGGGTGCGCTACATCCGCCGCCGCCCGGATCTCGTGCTGCCGCTGGCCCTGCTGCTGGTGGTGGGCCTGCTCGGCTTCAACTTCCAGCTCACCCTGCCGGTGTTGGCCAAGAACGTCTTCGGTGTCGGGCCGGGTAAGTTCGGCCTGCTCACGACGGCGCTCGCGATCGGTGCGCTGGCCGGCGCACTCGCCGGCAGCTGGCGGCGGGCCCGGCCGAGCGTCTACATCGTGCTCGTCGCCGCGATCGTGTTCGGCGGGCTGGAGACCGTCGTCGGCTTCGCGCCGACCTTCTGGTCGACGTTTGCGCTGCTGGTACCGACCGGGTTCTTCATGGTCTACTTCGCCCAGGCGACCAACCAGCGCATCCAGCTCGGCACGGACGCCGCGTACCGGGGCCGGGTGATGGCCATGTTCGTACTCGTCTTCCTCGGCACCACCCCGTTCGGGTCCATCGTCGTGGGGTGGCTGAGCGAGCAGCTCGGGCCGCGGCTCGGCGTCTGGCTCGGCGGGGTGGTCTCGCTGGCCGCCGCGGTCGTCGCCCTGACGTGGCAGCTGCGCCACTCGGGGGCTCGGATCGGGCTGCGGCTGCGCCCGTGGCCGCGGCTGGTGGTGCGCGAGCCGGTGGCGGTGCCGGGTGCTGCGGTGCCGGCGGGCGTGCTGGACGGCGTCGCGGTGCCAATGGCTGTGCCGGCCGGCATGGCATCGCTCGAGGGCGCCGCGGCGCCGTTGGCGTCGTCGGAGGGCGCTGCCGTGCCGGCAGTCCCGTTGGAGAGCACCGCGGCGGTCGCAGCCGCTGTATGACAGACCCCTGTGCCAGGCTGGACGGTATGGACAGCACCCGACTGCTCGCCTGCTTCGCGACCGAGTACGCCCGACTGAGCCAGGTTGCCGGACCGGCCGACCCTGCGGCCCCGGTGCCCAGCTGCCCCGGCTGGAGTGTCGCCGACCTCCTCGAGCACGTGGGCATGGTGTATCTGCACAAGGTGGAGTGCCTGCGCCAAGGCCACCACCCCGATCCGTGGCCACCGCCCGAGGTCGCGGGTGAGGCGCCGATGCACCTGTTGGAGCGCTCCTATGCGGCGCTGGCCGCCGAGTTGGCCAGCCGCGAGCCCACCGATCCCGCCTTCACCTGGTTCACGCCGGATCAGTCCGTGGGCTTCTGGATCCGCCGGATGGCGCACGAGACGGTCATCCACCGGGTCGATGCGGAGCTGGCTGCGGGTGCGCCCATCCAGGCCATCCCGGGCGACCTGGCGCAGGACGGCATCGACGAGGTGTTGGTCGTGTGCGCGCAGTACGGTGCGCGGACCTGGCCCGACGAGTTCGTCGAGCTGCTGGCCGGCGCCGATGGCCGCTCGGTCCGGCTGGAGGCCGCGCAGCGGGCGTGGGCCGTCCGGCTCGCTCCCGGTACGGTCGAGGTACGAGCCTCTAATATGGACGATGCTGCGGCCACCGTTGCGGGGGAGCCGGGCGACCTGATGCGGTGGCTGTGGAACCGGGCCGGCGACGAAGTCGTCCACATGACCGGCGACGCCGACCTGGTGACCCGGCTGCGGTCAATCCTCGCGGCCAGCACGGGGTGAGCCCGACCACGCCGCGACCGGCCGACGAGCTGCGCCGCCTCTTCGTGGCGATCGATCCGCCCGGATACGCGGTGGATCATCTTGGCAGCGTGGTCGACGGACTGGCGGTGAGCCGGGCGTCCGGGCCGGGCCACTCGACCCGGCTGGCCGCCCGCGACCGGTGGCACGTCACCCTCGCTTTCCTCGGCGACGTACCGACCCGCCGGATCGCGAGGGCCGAGAGTGCGCTCCGGGCGGCCGCCGGCGCGCACACGGCGTTACCGGTGCACTTCGCCGGCGGGGGAACGTTCGGTCGGGGGGCGTTTACGATCCTGTGGGCCGGCCTCGACGGCGATCTGGTCGGCCTGCGGGCGCTCGCCAGTACGATCCGCAACGAACTGCGCAAGGCCCGGCTTCCCTTCGACCCCAAGGGTTTTCGGCCGCACCTGACGCTCTCCCGCCCCGGCCGGCGGGTCCCGGCCGATGCCATCGCTGCCGACGTGGCGACGCTGACCCGGTACCTGGGTCCGCAGTGGACGATCACCCAGGTGTACCTGGTCGAAAGCCACCTCGGCCCACACCCGACCCACACCCACCTCGCCACCGCCCACCTGCTCCCCTCCCCGTAGCTCCCCTCCCCGTCGATCTAGGGCATACGCACACGATCGGAGATCAAACCATGTGCATACGCCCTAGATCGACGGGGGCGGGGGCCAGTCGGTGGCCAGCTCGGCGGTGAGGGTGCGAAGGCCGTCGGCCGGCCGCGCCATCGCCGCGCTCACCGAGCCCATGTGCTCAGCGAGTGAACGGATCGCGGCGAGGCCAAGCTGCGACGCCGCCGGGGGTGAGAGCGCGATCTGGCCGACGAGCGCGACACAGGGTATCCGCCGCCGCCGGGCCGCCGCGGCTACTCCGGCCACCGCCTTGCCGCGTACGGACTGGTCGTCGAGTGCGCCCTCGCCGGTGATCGCGAGATCGCAGGTGGCCAGCTCGTCGTCCAGCCTGGTCAGCCGGCTCACCAGCTCGAAGCCCGGTTCCCGGCGCCCGCCGCAGGCCAGGATCGCGGCGCCGAGGCCGCCGGCCGCGCCGCCGCCGCTCCGGTGGGCCAGCTCGCGCGGGCAGCGCGGCAACTCCCGCTGCAGTACGTCGGCGAAGGTCGACACGGCGTGTTCGAGGACCGCGATCTGATGGGGGCCGGCGCCCTTTTGCCGGCCGAACACGGCGCTGGCCCCGGCCGGACCGATCAACGGGTTGTCCACGTCGGTCGCGGCGATCAGCTCCACCCCGTCAAGGTTGGGGGCCGCGCGCAGGCGTACACAGGAAGCCAGATCCCCGGCGGCCAGCACCTCGGCGCCACTGGCGTCGACCGGGGCCGCACCGAGCGCGGCGAGCATGCCCGCGCCGGCATCGTTGGTGGCCGACCCTCCCAGCCCCAACACCACCTGGACCGCGCCGGCCCGGATCGCCGCCGCGACCAGCAGCCCGACCCCGCGCGAGCTGGCCCGCAGCGGGTCACGCTCGGGCGCCGACAACAGATGCAGCCCGCAGGCGTGTGCGGTCTCCACATAGGCCACCTCGCCAACGATCAGGATCCACGCCGGCACCGGCCGGCCCAGCGGATCGCGGGTCGGCACCTCGACGACCCGGCCCTCGAGCGCCGGGCGGAGGGCATCGAGGAAACCCGGGCCGCCGTCGGCCAGCGGATGCCGGACGACGGTGTCCCGCGGACGAACGGATGTCCAACCCTGGGCTATGGCCCGGGCCGCCGCGTCCGCGGACAGGGTGCCGGCAAACTTGTCCGGCGCCACCAGCACGCGCACCGGGCCATTATCCCCGCCGCCGGGTCCGCACCGGTCCCAGCGCCGCTCCAGGGCGCGCCGTTGAAGAGCGCGCGCTCCCAGAGCCCGGCGTTGAAGAGCCCGGCGTTGAAGAGCCCGGCGCTCTCAGAGCGCGGCGCCGGGTTGGGCCGGATCCCAGCAGCGGTGAACGCGCGAGACCTCGGTGAGTCCGAGCGCCTTCAGCGCCACATCCAGCTCCTGCCGTCCTCCGGCTGGCGAGAGGCTGTTGCGCCAGCGGGTGCGGTCGCGTCGCCAGCGCCGCAGGAACTCGACACACAGGCCGGGCTCGATGCCTTGCAAGGTCTGGCGGGCCGCGCCAAGACACGCCTCGATGCGGGCCCGTTCGTCGTCGCCGACCATCGCCGACTTCAGCCGGCGCAGGACATCGCGGATGAGGCGACCCCGAATGCCCAGGTAGGCCTGCCAGAAGTCGCCGTCGGCGTCGCGCACCCGCCGGCCCCGGTCGAGCAGCGAGAAGACGCCTTCGGCCAGCACGTCGCCGAACTCCTGCATGGCGGCGCCGGCCGGATCGGCGAACGGGTCGTACGGCTGCTGGGCGGCGGAGCCGGTGACCGCGACCGGCCGCAGTCGCGCGTCGCCGAGGAGGAAGAACCAGTCCTCGTTGTAGATGGCGGGAAAGAACGAGTCGGTCCGGTGGGCCGCCACCGCCAGCGCGCCACCGCCCACGAAGGTGTCCTGGCGGCCACCGGTCTTGCGGTACGCGTGACACACCACGGAGTTGTCGGGAAAGCCGTCGATGCTCAGGCCGACCCCGTCGAAGCGGCTCAGCAGACCGACGGCCCGGCGCAGGTCCGTGGCATCGGCGACGTAGATGTCGTCGTCCAGGAACACCACGCCCGACCAGGCCATCGCGCGCGCCAGCAGCAGGCCGAGGTTGCGCTTGACCCAGATGTCGGCCACCCGCTGGTACGGGGTCTCGCGCACCAGCTCCGAGGTCTCCAACCGCGGCATCGTCGCGGTCGCGTCGTCGGGCAGGTCGATCGCGACCACGTCGATCCCGATCGACGAGACCACCCGCAGGGTGTCCGCTGCGCTGGCCTGACGGCTGCACAGCACGACCAGGTAGCACCTCAGCTGGGTGGCCAGGTCGATCGCGTGCCGCAGGTAGCTGGCCGGGCGGGCGCTGGGGACAATGACCGCATCGACCTTCTGGGCGATCGCCTCCGGCGGGTCGGCCTTGGCCAGCAGGCGGCGATGCGATCCACTGTGGACGGGCAGGCGATCGACGTGTGCGGTGTCGTTTTCCACGTCAGCCGGCGTTCTCGGGCCACTCGTGCAGCCGGTTCTCCGCGATGGTCCAATCCGGCGTCACCGTTTCCCCCCTCACGATGAGGACCCGGGAGACGATACTGAACGTGGGGCTCCCGTGGAAGCGTTCGCTGATGTAGACCTCGTTACGGTCGCGGAACCGAGCGTCGGTGAGCGCCCGGACGGCACCGTAGACGCCACGGCCGAACATCCCATTGCAGATTGTGACGCTGCGCCGGATGTTGAAGGGGTTCGTTCCGCGAAAGAAGTGGCACACGTCCTCCCGCAGGGTGACCCCACCGTCCTCGCGAGCCTCCAGCGTTGGCCGCACTTCGCGCACCTGGGACCCCTCGCCGACCTCGAAGTACTCGTCGTACGCGGTGCCCTTGCCGACGCGCGAGCGCTGGCGCACCGGTACGTAGGTCATCCGGCTCACGTCCCGGGTGAGGGCATTCCAGTCCACCCCGCCGAGGAGGACGAGGTGTGTGGTCAGGTCGTCCGCCTCGAGGTCCTGCGGCGTCCTGATGTGCACCCGACTCGCCGGGTTCACGGCTCGGACGTGACCGTGCAGCTCGAGCAGGGCATCGAGGTCGGCGTATGTGTAGAGCCGGACGAAGTCGGGGTCGCGGGGATCCGTGTACGGCATCCGCTCGATGAGGTGGCTGGGCAACCGGGCACAGACGATGGTGACCGGGCGGCCATCCTGGTAGAACCAGAGGCCGCCGCCGATCTCGTCGTGCGGCGCGTTGAGCGGGATGCGAAAGGGGCGGGCGCTCGCGGTGTCGGGCTGGCGCAGGTCGAGCAGTTGGCGCAGCAGTTCGTCACGCCGACGCCGCTCCTCTGCGGTGAGGTCGTTTTCGTCGACCAGGTGCGGCTCGGGTTCCAGCGAGCGTTGGGTGGCGTAGAGACGGGCGAGCGGTTCGAGCCAGTGCTCGGGTGGGACCACCGGCTTGTCGACACTCTCCCAGGACGAGATGAGCGGGGTGCTGAGCGGTCCACGGTCGCCGCCCAGGGCGACCGCCAGTTCGCGCTGGGTGAGCCGACGTCCGGGCCAATGCTCCAGACGCAGGTCACGCAGCTTGCGCGCCAGCGCGGCCCGGGTGGACGCAGCAGCGGTCACGTCGCATCCTCGTGAGTTCAGGGACTTCAGCTGAAGTAAGTAATTGAGCTTCGCCAGGATGGTAGCAGGTCCTGGAACACCCGGGGGTCCGCCGAGCAGCTGAGTCCGCATGTTTTGAGCTGGGCCAAATGACTTCCCTAACGATCGGTAAGGTCGTATCCTGAAGCCCAGTCGCTCCCGGTACCCCGCCGATGTCGCCGGTTACCAAATGGGGAGCGAGTGAAGTAGATGCGGTGGTCTTAGCTGAACTCCTGAACAACTAAGGTTCGCGGAGGAGGTGATACACCGGCGTCGACCCGACGGCCCCGTCGCCGCGT
Organism: uncultured Actinomycetota bacterium; assembly: GCA_963753485.1. GTDB lineage: Bacteria > Actinomycetota > Actinomycetes > Mycobacteriales > Micromonosporaceae > CAWDLX01. The sequence goes on from CAVWCL010000011.1 coordinate 77,217, forward strand.
CGACCATCAAACGAGCGCCGAGCGCATACAGACCTCTCCGAAGATCGCGGCAACGATCCCAGAGAGGTCTGGTATGGAAGCACTCCCTTCGCCACGGGTCAGGTACCGAAAGGAGCTCCACATGCGATCTTATAGCTTCGCGCCCACCAGGGTAAAGACGAAGCCCAGGTCACAGTTGCGTGGCATCGTCGCCGGTGTTTTCTACTCCCGCTGGACCGCATCGCTGCTGGTGATGCTGATCCTCGCCATCGCCACCGGGTGCAGCGCCGCTCCCGGGGGCTCGACCCCCGGCGGCGTATCGCCGTTGACCGGGGGGCTGGCCGTCGCGCTGGTGGTGCTGGTGATCGTGTACCGGGCGGCGATCGCGTTCGCCCGGCTGGTGGTGGCCATCATGGAGCGGCTAGCGCACGTGATGGCCGGCCTGTTCACGCTGGCCATCGCGGCCGGGGTCGTCGGGCTCGTCGCCCTGGTAGCGATCATCGTCACCGCCACGTGAGCAGTTGCCCGGGTCGGGTGGCGGCCTGCCCGCAGCCGCCACCCGACCGCGGCCGGTTACCAGGCCCAGGCTTCCGGGCCCGGACCACCGCTGCCCACCGGCGGGAAGAGCCGGTCGAGCGAGGCCAGGGTTTCATCGGTGAGCGTCAGCTCGAGCGCCCGCAGCGGACCGTCGAGCTGCTCCATCGTGCGCGGCCCGATGATCGGTGCGGTCACACCGGGCCGGGAGAGCAACCACGCCAACGCGACGTTCGCCGGTTCCTCGCCCAGATCTGCGGCGAGCTTCTCGAAGCCCTCGATCGCCGAGCGGTTCTCCTCCAGACCGTCCGACGCCCGGCCGGACGTGGTCCGACCCGCCGTACCGTCGGCCAGTTTCTTCAATGCGCCGGAGAGGAGACCGCCGTGCAGCGGGGACCAGGCGATGATGCCGATGCCGTAGTGCTGGGCCGCCGGCACTACCTCGAGCTCGACGTGGCGGGTCACCAGGTTGTAGATGCATTGCTCGGAGACGAGGCCGAGGAAGTTACGGCGGCCGGCGGACTCCTGCGCCGCCCCCAGGTGCCACCCGGCGAAGTTCGACGAACCGACATACAGCACCTTGCCCTGGGCGACCAGGGTCTGCATCGCCTGCCAGATCTCCTCCCAGGGCGTGGTCCGGGAGATGTGGTGCATCTGGTAGAGATCGATGTGGTCGGTCTGCAGCCGGCGAAGCGATTCGTTGCAGGCGGCAATCAGGTGCCGGGCGGACAGGCCCTGGTCGTTGGGCCAGTCGCTCATCTTCCCGTACGCCTTGGTGGCCAGCACGACCTTCTCCCGGCGCCCGCCACCCTGAGCCAGCCAGCGACCGATGATCTGCTCGGTCACGCCCTCGCCCAACTTCCACCCGTAGACGTTGGCGGTGTCGAAGAAGTTGACGCCCAGCTCCAGCGCGTGATCCATGATCGCGTAGCTGTCCGGCTCTGTCGTTTGTGGACCGAAGTTCATGGTGCCGAGGCAGAAGCGGCTCACCGACAGCCCGGTCCGTCCCAGATTCGTGTACTCCATGCGACCAACCTATCTCGCGTCGAGACAGGTTGGTCGGCGTCACTCCTCAGGCGTCACGGGCCGCCGGGGCGGCGCCGAAGAGGACCTCGTCCCAGCTCGGTCCACGCTTGACCGGACGGTCGGTGACGGTTCCGTCGGCGGCGGTGCGGCGGGGGCGCAGGACCGCGAGCGACGGAACGGCCGGCGTGTCCATCGCCCCGTCCCGGTCGTCGTCGTAGACCGCGGCCCGGCCGGCGCTGCGTCGACGGGGAACCTCGCCGGTGGCCGCGGCCGACGCCGCCGACACACCGATCGGGTCGAGGCCGCGGGTGCCGCCGCTCGAGGTCCCCAGTGGACGTTCCAGAGTGGCGAGCAGGGTGTCCCGCCCGGTCCGGATCGGGTCGCGCCCGGGGCGCGCCGGCTCCCGGCCGCCGTAGATCGGCTCATGCCCGACGGGACTCGGCTCCGGTCGCGCCGGCGCCACTTCGTGGCCGCGGTGGGCCTCGGCTCCGCTCGGCGCGCCGCACAGGTAGTTGGCCATGTCGTCCAGCGGGGCGACCAGCTGGCGCGCCTTGTCCAGCTCCCAGATCGCGGTCGCGTTCGCCTTGCCGGAGGGCCAGGTGGCGACGATCCGCCAGGTGCCGTCATCGCGACGGTAGGCGTCCCAGGAGACCTTCTCCATGTCCACGCCGTGCTGGCTCAGTCGCGCGTCGACCACCTCGGCCAGGCTGGCCCCCTTGTCGGAGACCTTCAACCGGGTACGGCGGGCGTGTTGGGCGAGCATGGCCCGCTCCTGCAGCACCGGCCCGGCGTACCGGAGGACCCGGTCGACCGGTACCCCGGCGATGCGCGCCACGTCGTCGGCGGACTCGCCGGAGCGGATGCGCGCCTGGATGTCGCGGGGAGCGAGCGAGGGCGGTGTGTCGCTGGTGAAGGGCTGGCCACCGACCGGGCGGTCCGGGCGCAGGAGCGTGGACACCCGATCGTCGATGGGGAGGGTGAGCAGCCGACCGACCTCGTCGGCGAGCACCAGCGCCTGGCCATCCTCAGAGAGGGCGACGAAGCGTACCGGCCGCATGCTCGTGAGTGCCTTTCGTTGGTGGCCTTGCCTGCCGGTCGTCACCGGCTCTGCGACACGGTACGCCGATGTCGCGCGCAATGGGAGATCGGCACGCCGAACATGGACGTTTCACCCAGGTCGCCCGCGGCCGGCCGGCGTGGCTAGGGTGTTGCTTCGGCGGAGGAGGCGGCGTGGCGGTCAGGGTACGGACACTGGAGTCCAGCGACAGCATGAAGGTGCTCGCGATCTACGCGGAAGCGATCAAGGGCCCCGACGCCAGCTTCGAGACGAACGTGCCAACCTGGACCGAGTGGGGCCGGGCCCACCTGCCGGCCCACCGACTGGTCGCGGTCAACGACGTCAACATCCTTCTCGGCTGGTCGGCCCTGTCCCGCTTCTCGGAGCGGCGCGAGTACGCCGGCGTCGTCGAGTGCTATACGTTCGTGCGGGCCGACGCACGTCGCAAGGGCGTGGGCACCCAGTTGCTCGACGGGCTGGTCACCGCCACCGAGGCGCAGGGCCTGTGGACGTTGCAGGCCAACATCTTCCCGGAGAACGAGGCCGCGCTGGCGCTGTACCGCAACGCCGGCTTCCGGGTGGTCGGCACCCGCGAGCGGATCGGTCGGCATCGGGGCCGGTGGCGCGACGTCCTGCTGCTGGAGCGGCGCAGCCCCATGGTCGCCTGACCGCTGCAGTGGGTCAGCCGGCCAGGCGCTCCAGAAGGTAGTCCAGGCAGTCGGTGAGCGCCGCCACGTCCGCTGGATCGATGGTGGGGAACAGCGCGATCCGTAGCTGGTTGCGGCCGAGCTTGCGATACGGCTCGGTGTCCAGGATGCCGTTGCGCCGCAGCGTGCGAGCCAGCGCGGCGGCGTCCACCGAGGAGTCGATGTCGATCGTCGCCACCACCGGTGAGCGCAGGCCCGGATCGGCCACGAACGGACGCGCCAATGGGCACCGCTCGGCCCAGCCGTACAGGTGGGCGGCGCTCTGCCCGCTGCGCTTGGCGGTGAAGGAGAGCCCGCCGTTGGCCAGCATCCAGTCGGTCTGCTCGGCGGCGAGGAAGATCGTCGCCAGCGCCGGTGTGTTGTACGTCTGCTCCAGCCGGCTCTGTGCCACTGCGGTGGCCAGGTCGAGGAAGGCCGGCGCCCAGCGCCCGCTCGCTTGGATCTCGGCGATCCGGTCCAGCGCCGCGGGGGACATCAGCGCAAGCCACAAGCCACCGTCGGAGCCGAACGCCTTCTGCGGAGCGAAGTAGTACACGTCGGTCTGGGCGAGGTCGAACTCGACCGCACCCGCGGCCGACGTGCCGTCCGTGAGCAGGAGCGCGCCCGGATCGCCGTCCCGCACCCGAAGTACCGGCACCACCACCCCGGTCGAGGTCTCGTTGTGCGGGCTGGCGTAGGTGTCGACTCCCGCTTCGGCCTCCAGCGTGGCCGCGCCGCCGGGTTCGGCCCGGTGCACGCTCGGCTCGCCCAGGAACGGCGCGAGCTTGGCGGCCTTGGCGAACTTGGCGCCGAACTCACCGAACGCGGCGAACTGGGCGCGCTGGCGGATCAGCCCGAAGGTGGCCGCGTCCCAGAACGCGCTGGCCCCGCCGTTGGCCAGCACCACCTCGTACCCGTCGGGGGCGGTGAAGAGCTCGGCGATGCCGCCCCGCAGCCGAGCCACCTGCCGCCGTACCGGGTCCTGGCGGTGCGACGTACCGAGGTAGGTCGCGGCGGCGTCGGCGAGCGCCCGGACCGACTCCGGCCGGACCTTGCCCGGTCCACTGCCGAAACGTCCGTCGGCCGGCTTGAGGTGGTCTGGGATCCGGATGGTCTGCGGGTCCACCACGGCTGTCGATCCTCCTGGTTCGCTCGCTGAGCGGGCACCGGCCGCGCCGCCGGTCCAGGAATCGTCGCACGCGCCGGGTGCGGTTCCCGGCGCATCCGCCGCCCGTGTCGCTCAGGTCACCCTCAGTCGCCGTGCGGAATGTCGGACCAGCCCTCGACCTGGTCCGGCCGGCGCCGGCCCGGACCCACGTACTCGGCGGCCGGGCGGATCAGGCGCTGCAGCTTCGTCTGCTCCAGGATGTGCGCGCTCCAGCCGGCCACCCGCGCGCAGGTGAACATCGACGTGAACATGTGGGCCGGCACCTCGGCGAAGTCGAGGACCACGGCCGACCAGAACTCCACATTGGTGGCGAGCACCCGGTCCGGCCGGCGGGCATGCAGCTCGTCCAAGGCCGCCTTCTCCAGGGCCTCGGCCACCTCGTAGCGCGGGGCGCCCAGCTCCTTCGCGAACCGGCGCAGCACCCGCGCACGGGGGTCCTCGGCCCGGTAGACCCGGTGTCCGAACCCCATCAGCCGTTCCCCACGGTCCAGGACGTCGCGGACGTATCCGGCGGCGTCGCCCGAGCGCTCCACCGCCTCGATCATGCCGAGGACCCGGGACGGTGCGCCGCCGTGCAGCGGACCGGAGAGGGCTCCGATGCCCGACGATATGCAGGCCGCCGCGTCCGCGCCGGTGGAGGCGACCACGCGGCAGGTGAACGTGGAGGCGTTCATGCCGTGCTCGGCGCCGGAGATGAAGTACGCGTCGACCGCTTTGACATGACGCGGATCGGGATCCCCCCGCCAGCGCTTCATGAACCGCTCCACGATGGTCGCCGACTTGTCGATCTCCTTCTGCGGCACCGCCGGCAGGCCCAGCCCACGGGCCGCCTGGGCCACGAACGACAGCGCGGTCACTGAGACCCGGGCCAGGTCCTCCCGGACCTGCTCGTCGGAGATGTCCAGCAGCTGCCCCAGTCCCCAGTACGGCGCAAGCATCGCCACCGCCGACTGCACGTCGACTCTGATGTCGCCGGAGTGCACCGGCACCGGGAACGGTTCGGCGGGCGGCAGACCGGGTCCGAACCGGCCGTCGACGAGCAGTGCCCACACGTTGCCGAACGAGACCCGACCGATCAGGTCCTCGATGTCCACCCCCCGGTAGCGTAGCGAGCTGCCCTCCCGGTCGGGCTCGGCAATCTCCGTCTCGAAGGCCTTGACGCCCTCCAGGCCCGGTTTGAAATCGGACATCTCGCACTCCCTGACGGTTTGGCGTACGCGTACGCGTGCGCGGCTGGCGTCGCGGGCGGGTGGACAGGCGACGGGCCAGCGGTACAGCTCCGGGCCGCGGTTTCGCGCCGCCCAGCATGGTCGTCCGGACCATCTTGCCTTTCCAGCTCTTGCCGGCGCGACCCGGGCTCCGTGGCCGTGGGTGAGCAGGGGCACCCTTTACAACTGAAAACGTTAACAAGGTGCCCCTCCACACACCCCGGCCTCGGGCGGGCCAGGTACCCGAGTGGGACGGCGGTTTGATGAGATGGCCGGTGTGACCGACGCCGACTCCACCTCACTGGCCACCGCCCGGCTCGCTGCGATGCGCCACGAGTACGCGCTGGCCGGGCTGGCCGAGGACGATCTTGCACCGGACTGGCTCACCCAGTTCGGGCGGTGGCTCGCCGAGGCGGAGGCGGCCGGGGTGGTGGAGCCGAACGCGATGGTGCTCGCCACCGCCGATCCCGCCGGCCGACCCAGCGCCCGCACCGTGCTGCTCAAGGGGGTCGACGCCCGCGGCTTCCTGTTCTTCACCAACTACGTGTCGCGCAAAGGCACCGAGCTGGCCGCCAACCGGTACGCCAGCCTGGTCTTCCCCTGGCACGCGGTGGATCGTCAGGTGGTCGTGTGCGGTCGGGCCGAGCGCATCGAGCGGGCGGAGGTGGCCGCCTACTTCGCCACCCGGCCCCGCGCCTCGCAGCTCGGCGCGTGGGCCAGTGAGCAGTCCCAGGTGGTCTCCGGCCGGCCCGCGCTGGAGCGGGCCTTCGCCGAGGTGAGCGAGCGCTTCCAGGCACTGGAGGTGCCGGCACCGCCGGAGTGGGGCGGCCTGCGGGTGGACCCGGAGACGGTGGAGTTTTGGCAGGGGCGCACCGGCCGGATGCACGACCGGCTGCGGTTTTGCCGAACCGAGGCGGGGTGGGTTGTGCAGCGGCTCGCTCCATGACCGCGACCGCCGAGTTCTTCCGCCGCCACACCATCGACACCAGACCCCTGCGCCACCTCGCCTACCGGCGGATGTTCATCGGCAACGCGGTCTCCAACTTCGGGTACCAGTTCACCGCGGTAGCCGTGCCGGTACAGATGTTCGCGGTGACCCAGTCCTCGCTCTGGGTGGGCCTGCTCGGCCTGGCCGCGTTGGTTCCGTTGATCACCTTCGCGCTCTGGGGCGGCGCCGTCTCGGACGCGGTGGACCGGCGCAAGCTACTGCTCGGCTCCTCGGTGCTGATGTGGAGCGCAACCCTGGGGCTGCTCGCCCAGGCGCTGCTGGAGCTGCGCAACGCGGTGCTGCTGCTCGGGCTGACCGCGGTGCAGGCGACCGCGTTCGCGTTGAGCTCACCGACCCGCCAGGCGATCGTGCCGCGGCTGGTCGGCCGGGAGGACCTGGCGGCGGCAAACACCCTGAACTCGACCATGTTCAACGCGGCCATGGTCGCCGGTCCGCTCGGCGCCGGCCTGCTGTTGCGCCGCTCCGACTTCGCGGCCGCCTACGCGGTGGACGCGACGGCGTTCACGGTGGCGCTCTGGGCCACCCTGCGCCTGCCGCCACTGCCCCCGATGAGCATGCGCGCCGACGCGCCGCGCATCGCCGGCTGGCGCGAGGTGCGCGCCGGCTTGAGCTACATCGTCGCCTCGCCGGTACTGCTGCTCTCGTTCGCCATCGACATCGCAGCGATGGTGCTCGCCCTCCCGCGGGCGCTCTTCCCCCAAGTGGCCGCGCAACGCTTCGGCGAGGGCTCGGTCGGCTGGCTCTACGCGGCGATCGCCATCGGGTCGGTGTTGGCCGGGCTCACCTCGGGCTGGATCGGCCGGGTCCGGCGCCAGGGCATCGCCCTGGTGGCGTCGGTCGTGCTCTGGGGCGCCGCGGTGGCGGTGGCCGGGCTCGCCGGCTCGTTGTGGTTCTGCGTGCTGATGCTGGCGGTCGGTGGCGCGGCCGACCTGGTGAGCGCGGTCTACCGGCAGACGATCCTGCAGACGTACGCCCCGGACGGCTTCCAAGGACGGCTACAGGGGGTGTTCATCGCGGTGGTGGCGGGTGGCCCTCGCCTGGGCGACCTGCGCGCCGGGATGAGCGCGGCGGTGCTCGGCCCGACGGTGGCCTGGGTCGGCGGCGGCGTCGCGGCGGCCACGGTCGCGCTCGCCCTGGCATTGGTCTTCCCGGCGCTGATCCGGTACGCGCCGCGCGCGGTGACCGGTTAGGGTCGCCTGATGGCGGCAGGGAGCGACGTGGGAGCGATTCCATCGCGGGCAGTGGTCCCGTCGGGGACCCAGTGGAGCATCACGTCGGGTGAGCACGAAGCCGTTCTGGTGGAGGTCGGGGGCGGTCTGCGCACCTACCGGGTCGCCGGCACCGACGTGGTCGACGGCTACGCCGACGGCGACATGTGTCCGTACAGCGCCGGGCAGATCCTGGCCCCGTGGCCCAACCGGGTGCGCGATGGCCGCTACGTCTTCGCCGGCGAGGCCTACCAGCTGGCGCTCTCCGACCCGGTGAAGCACAACGCGATCCACGGCCTGGTCAACTGGGCTCGCTGGCAGGTGACCGATGGGGCCGATGACTGGATCACCCTGACGTTCCTGTTGCCGGCGCAGCCGGGTTACCCGTGGCCGCTGCAGATGCTGACCACCTGGACCGTCTCGGCGACCGGGCTGCGGGCCGAGCACAGCGTCACCAACCTCGCCCCGTCGCCGTGTCCGTTCGGGTTCGCGGTGCACCCGTACCTGTTCTTCCCGGGCATCGCCGTCGACGATCTGGTGCTGGGCGTGCCGGCGCGCAACCGGCTGCTGGTCGACGGCCGCGGCCTGCCGATCGGCGCGGCCCGGGTCGCCGGCACGGAGTTCGATTTCAGCACCCCCCGGCGCATCGGTGGCACCGTGCTGGACACCGCGTTCGGTGGTGTCGTCAGTGGACCCGAGGGCGACTCGGCGGCCACTTTGTCTACAGTGGATGGACGTGGCCTGCAGGTGTGGGCGGACCCGGCCTTCGGCTGGTGGCAGATCTTCACCTCGGACACCCTGCCCGGCGAGCGGTTTCGCCGCTCGGTCGCGATCGAGCCGATGACCTGCCCGCCGGATGCGCTGCGCTCCGGGCGGGATCTGGTGGTCCTGGAGCCGGGCCAGACCTGGCACGGTTCCTGGGGCATCAGCCCGCAGCCCCGACCCCACTGAGCCCCGACCCCACTGAGCCCCGACCCCACTGAGCCCCGACCCCACTGAGCCCCGACCGCACGGGCGCCGCAGATCCGACCGCGCGAGAATCGGCGTTAGCAAGGGCACCCTTTACAACTGAATGCGTTAACGGGGTGCCCTTCCTAACCAGCCGACCGCACCGGCAACGCCGCCGACACGTTCACGCAGTCGACCGCACGTACGGAGAAAGGGGGATGGGGAACGGGCTCGCCAGAGCACCGCGCCCTGACTACCAATGGAGTTTCGCGAGGTGGTGCGCCGGCGGCGCATGGTGCGTAACTACGATCCCGATCGAGCGGTGCCGGAGGAGATCCGCGAACGGATCCTCGCGCACGCGGTCCGGGCCCCGTCGGCCGGCTTCTCCCAGGGCTGGGCCTTCCTGGTGGTCGAGACCGCCGCCGACCGGGAACGGTTCTGGCGCGCCGCCACCCCGCAGAGCGATGTCTGGCAACAGTGGCTGGTCAACATGCGGCACGCCCCGTTGATCATCGTGGCGCACTCGAACAAGAGCGCCTACCTGGATCGCTACGCCGAGCCGGACAAGGGCTGGACCGACCGCGACGAGGCGCGCTGGCCGGTGCCTTACTGGGACATCGACACCGGCTTCGCCAGCCTGCTCATGCTGCTGACCGTGGTGGATGAAGGGCTCGGCGCATGCTTCTTCGGCATCCCGCCGGAGCGGTTCGCGGCGTACCGGGCAGAGTTCGAGGTGCCGGCGCAGTACACCCCGATCGGCGCGATCGGCGTCGGATATCCAGCCGCCGACCACCGTTCCGGGTCGCTGAAACGAGGCCGCCGTCCGGTCGCCGAGGTCGTCCACCGTGGCCAGTGGACCCGGTAGCGGCGGTCGCTGGTCACGGGTCGCTAGGCTGGCCGTGGGCGCCGCGCCGGGGGCGGGGCGCCAGCTGAGGGAGGGGTCGGCTCGCGGTGATCTTCAAGGAGGTCCAGGACGGCAAGCCCTACCCCGACCACGGGATGACGCTCAAGCAGTGGGCCGAGATCCCGCCGCGACCGGTACGGCTGGACCAGCTCATCACCACCAAGCGCGAGCTCGGGCTGGATCGCCTGCTCGCCGAGGACTCCACGTTCTACGGAGACCTGTTCCCGCACGTCGTGGAGTGGAAGGGCAAGCTCTACCTGGAGGACGGCGTGCACCGCGCGCTGCGGGCCGCCCTGCAGCAGCGCACGACGATCCACGCCCGGGTCCACGTCATCTAACCTCGGTGGCTATGACGACGCGAACCGCCCCGCTCGACCTGTTGGCGCTGGACTCGCTGCTCAGCGACGAGGAGCGCGACGGCCGCGACCTGGTGCGCCGGGTCGTCGACGAACAGGTGCGCCCGCACGTCGGGCGCTGGTTCGAGGAGGGCCAGGCCCCCACCCGGGAGCTGGCCAAGCGGTTCGGCGCGCTCGGTCTGCTCGGCATGCACCTGCACGGGTACGGCTGCGCCGGCGCCTCCGCGGTCGCGTACGGTCTGGCCTGCCTGGAGCTCGAGGCCGGCGACTCGGGTGTGCGCAGCCTGGTGAGCGTGCAGGGGTCGCTGGCCATGTACGCCATCTCCCACTACGGCTCGGCCGAGCAGCGCGAGCACTGGTTGCCGTCGATGGCGGCCGGCGACGCCATCGGCTGCTTTGGGCTGACCGAGCCCGACCACGGCTCCGATCCGGCCTCGATGGCGACCCGGGCCAGCCGGGACGGCGCCGAGTGGCGGCTGCACGGCACCAAGATGTGGATCACCAACGCGCCGATCGCCGACGTCGCCGTCGTCTGGGCTCGCACCGACGACGGGATCGCCGGCTTCCTGGTGCCGCTCGACACCCCCGGCGTCACCGTCAACGAGATCCACCAGAAGCTGTCTCTGCGCGCCTCGGCCACCGGTGAGATCGTGCTCGACGACGTGGCGCTGCCCCTCGATGCGCGCCTGCCCGGCGCGGCCGGCTTGAAGGCGCCGCTGGCCTGCCTCACCGAGGCGCGCCAGGGCATCGCCTGGGGCGCGCTCGGCGCGGCCCGCGACTGCCTGGAGACCGCCATCGCCTACGCCTGCCAGCGCGAGCAGTTCGGCCGCCCGATCGCCGGTTTCCAGCTGACCCAGGCGAAGCTGGCCGACATGGCGCTGGAGCTGGACAAGGGGTTCCTGCTGGCGCTGCACGTCGCCCGCCGCAACGACGCCGGCCAGGTGCGGCCGGCGGAGGTCAGCATGGTGAAGCTGAACAACGTCCGGGAGGCGCTTGCGATCGCCCGGCAGTGCCGCACGATCCTCGGCGCGAATGGGATCAGCCTCGAGTACCCGGTCCTGCGCCACGCCAACAACCTGGAGAGCGTGCTCACCTACGAAGGCACGTCGGAGATCCATCAGCTGGTGATCGGTCAGCAGCTGACCGGCGTCTCCGCATTCTCCTAGCCCGGCGCGACGAGGGACGGTCCGGATGCTCGGCGGCGGTCACCACCGGGTCGTAACGGCCAGCCTGGCGCAGCTGCGCGCCACCGTTCGCGGCGCTCGCGGCTGGGCCATGACGCGCCACGCCACGATCACCGTCACCGGGTGGCGGGCGCCCCGGCCGGGCTGGTCGGGTCGACTGGGTCCGCTGCCCGGCGTGCGTCGTCACGAGATCCGGCTACCCCGCCAGGAGGGGCCCGCCGCGGTCGAGGTCTGGCTCACCGAGCCGCGCCCGCTCTACCTGGTGGTGGGTGCTGCCCTCGCCGTCTTCGCGCCCCAGCCCCGGCTGCCCGCGCCGCTGAGTGCCGACGTGGTCGACTACGGCCCCCCGCCGCCGTGGCTGCCCCCGTCGGCCAACCTGGCCGGGTGGGTGGGGCGGGAGCCCGACGAGTCCGCCATCCGCCCGTACGACCTGCGCCTGCTGGGCGCCGGCGCCGCCGACGAGCCGGCGCCGCCGGCCGGGGTTCTCCAGCTCGCGGCCACCGCGACCGGGCTGGCCGCCGAACCCACCGCGCCGGGTGAGCCGCGGGCGGACCGGGACCCGCGCGGGTGGCCACGGATCGTGGTCGACGCGGGCACGGCCAATCCCCGCGGGTACCGTCCGCCTACCGCGGGCGAGCTGCGGGCCGGCGCGAGCGAGGCGGTCCTCGAGGTGAGTCCCGAGGGCTGGACGATAGCCGGGCCAGCCGGGTCCGGTTGTGCCGGCCAGGGCGTGTTGGACGAGGACGACCTGGAACGCCTGCGCGACCTGGCCTGGGTGAGCTGCGCGCGGCTGTGCGGCGTCGCACCGGCGGCCGAGGCGTCCCTGGTCGCCCAGCTGGCGATGACCGGGCTGGTGCTGGTCGGGCCGTTGCCCGAGCCGGTGGCCAGCCTGCTCGCGCCCGAGCTGGTGGCGATCGTCAATGAGCCGCCACCCGGCGAGGTGCCATTGGAGTGGGAGCTGCGCAGTGTTGCTCAGCGCCGGGAGGCGCTGCGCCGGCACGCGTACGGGCTGGTGCTGCCCGCGGTCGCCGGCGTACCGGGGGCGCTGCGGACGCCATCGGTGAGTGCCGTGTTCGCCTCGGACGACCCCGCCGAGGTGTCGGTCGCGCTGGCCGCGGTGCGGGCGCAGACCTACCCGAACCTGCAGATCGTGCTGGGCATCGCCGGCGTACCGCCGGCTGAACTGGTTGCCGGCGTACCGCCGGCTGAACTGGTTGCCGGCGTACCGCCGGCTGAACTGGTTGCCGGCGGGCATCCGGTGGCCGTGGCGATGGCGCCGTCGTCGGCGAGCGCCGCGGAGACGCTGGCCGCGGCGACCGCACGGGCCAGTGGCTCGCTGGTGACCCGCCTCGATCCGACCGCCCGCTACGGCCCCGAGCACATCTGGGACCTCGTGCTGGCCTGGTACTACTCCGGCGCCACCGTGGTCGGCAAGGCGCCGGAGTTCGTGTACCAGTCGCGGCAGCGGGCCACCAGCCGGCCGGTCATGGTGGCGGCCGAGACCTACGCCGGCACGGTGGCAACCGGCGCCGTCCTGCTGGCCCGGGCCGACCTCGATGCGATGGGCGGGTGGCCGCCAACGGCGCGGGAGTTGGTGGCCCGGGTGCGACTCGACGGCGGCCTGACCTACCGCACCCATCCCCTCGGCTTCGTTACCCACCGCACGGCGGACGGGGCGCACGGGGCCCGCCCGCAGGGGCCGTCCTGGCCGGGATTCCCGCCGTACCCCGAGTTCGGGGACCCGACCTGAGCGGCTCAGGCCGCCGGGCGCAGGAAGCAGACGTCGGTGGACCACGGGGCGAAGCCCAGCCGCCGGTAGAGCGAGATCGCGGCCAGATTGGTCTCGTCGACGTAGAGCATGACCTGATCGAGCCCGGCCTCGCGGAGGTGTCGCAGACCGGCGACGGTGAGCGCGGCACCCAGCCCTTGACCCTTCGCATCCGGATCCACGCCGAGCACGTAGACCTCGCCGATCGGGTCGTGGTCGTGCCCGTCCTCGGGGTCCGCGGTGGGCTCGTGGCGGACCGCGCCGTGCACCTTGGTCCAGTGGAAACCCAGCAGCGCACCATCGGCGATCCGCTCGGCGAGCAGGAACCCGGCCGGGTCGAACCAGGCCTCGGAGCGGCGGATGCGCAGGTCCTGCACGCTCCAGCGGCCCTGATCCGGATGGTCGGCGAAGGCCCGGGTGTTGAGCGCCAGCCAGGCGTCGTCGTCGCGACCCGGCACGAACGGGCGCAGGCGCACGCCCGGCGGCAGGTGACGCACCGGCACCGGGGCGAAGAGCGAACGGCGCAGCTGCCACAGCACCCGGGCCCGGGTGAAGCCGAGGGAGAGCGCGAGCGCGTTGGCCGACGGATGGTCGCCGTGCGCCCACAGCCGCAGCCGGCCGGTCGGGTCGCGCTCCGCCGCGGCCGTCATCGCGCCCATGACCAGGGTCCGGCCCAGGCCGTGGCGGCGATGCAGCGGATGTACGCACAGCTCGGCCGAGGCACCGGCGACCGCGTCCGTGGTGTCGATGTGGGCGTAGCCGACCAGCGCTGGGCCGTGCCGGGCGAGCAGATGCACGGCCGGCGCGTCGCCGCCGTGGCGCAGGTGCAGCATCACGTGCTCGGACAGGGGGTAGGTGCCGTCGGCGTCGCCGGCCGCCGACGTGAGCTGGAGGACCTCCGCGACCTCTGGTGGGCTGAGCCGGTCGGTCCGGACAATCTCCGCCCACGCAGCGTCCACCCCGCCACGGTAGCGGCGGCACCGGCGGCCGGTCGGCTCAGGGCGCGGATACGCCGGTGCGCCCCCGCCGGCTCGCCTCGGCCGGATCCGTCTCGGGACGCGACCGGCTCGCCGGCACCACGAACTTGTACCCGACCTGGCGGACCGTACCGATCATCGACTCGTGTTCGGCGCCGAGCTTCGCCCGCAGCCGCCGCACGTGCACGTCGACCGTCCGGGTGCCGCCGAAGTAGTCGTAGCCCCAGACCTCGCGCAACAGCTGGTCGCGGGTGAAGACCCGGCCCGGATGCTGGGCCAGGAACCTCAGCAGCTCGAACTCCTTGTAGGTGAGATCGAGCGGGCGCCCCTTCAACCGGGCGGCGTAGGTGTCCGGGTCGATGGTGAGCTCGCCGGCGCGGATCATGGTGGTGCCGGCGGCGGTGGTGCTGCTGAGCCGGCCAGTGGCCAGGCGCAGCCGGGTGTCCACCTCCGCCGGACCGGCCCCGGCGAGCACCAGGTCGTCGAGTCCCCAGTCGGCGTGCACCGCGATCAGGCCGGCCTCGGTGACCACCGCCAGCAGCGGTACGCCCAGGCCGGTGGCGCGCAGCATCCGCGCGGTCGCCCGGGCCTCGGCCAGCTCGGCGCGGGCGTCGATGAGCACGATGTCGGGGCTGGCGGCGGAGATCAGCGCCCGCACGTCGCGGGGCGCGGTCCGGACCACATGCGGCAGCAGGTCCAGGGCGGGCAGCACGCCGGCGGCACCGGTATCGCCGGTCAGCAGCAGGATCTCCACGTCACCTCCGTCCCGGCGAAGGGGCCAGCCCGGCGACCCGGCCTCGCTGGCGGGTGGATGCCCACCACCCTAGCCGATCCGGCCGTCCGTCCGGGTTTGCCAGCGCCCGGGTACCCGACGGGGCTGCCGCGCGGCGGTGGTGGCATGGCACGATCGGTGCGTGCTGGCAAGTGGTGGCCCGGACGACCGGTACCGGGGGGATCGTCCCGGCGACGCCAGGGCGGCGTTCGGGCGCCCGCCCGGCGGCGGCAAGCCGGCCACCATGGCCGGGCCCGGCGGGGCCCGTCCGCTGCGCACGGGTGCCGGCAAGGACCGCGTCCCCGCCCGAGGGCCGCGGGGCGCCCGCCCCCGCCGCCGGCCGGGCCGGTCGGCCGACGGGCCGCCGCCGGCGCCGGTACGGCGCTTCCTGTCCATGGCGATCTCGGGCTTCTCCCTGTTGCTGGGCTTTGGACTGGTGGTCGGCTCACAGGCGACCCAGACCGGGTTCACCGTCGTGATCTTCGGCGCCCAGGTCCTGTTCGTGTTGGCCTGGACGGTGGCGAGCCGGCCGCCCAGCCCGTGGGTGGTGGCCGTGGTCGGCCTGCTCACGGCGGCCGCGTCGGCGGTCGCGGTGAACCTGCCGGCCCAGGCGTCGATGGCCCCCCTCGCCTATGTCATCGCGGGCGGGTTCGGCGCCGCCGTCATCGGGCAGCTGGCGCTGCGCGGCGGGCGGGCTGGGGTGACCGAGTCGCTCGGTGTGACCATGGTCGTGGTGGTCGGCGTCACTGCGTTCGCCGCCTTCGGGGTGCTGTCCCGCCAGCCACTCGGCGACCAGGTACTGCTCGCCGGGCTGGCCGCGGTTGGCATCGGGCTCGCCGTCGCCCGGCTGTGTGACGTCATCGCGCCGTCACCGAGAGTGACTCCGCAGGTTCCCCGCGGCTCCACCGGCATCATCGCCGGTGCCATGGCCGGCACCGCCTCCGGCGCCGCCGCCGGCCTGCTCGTCGACGGGCTCACCACCTTCGAGGGAGCCATCGCCGGCATGGTCGCGGTGCTGGTCGCGGTCGTGGTCGACCTCGGCACCGGGTACGCCGAGGCCGGCCGTCGGTTGGAGGGGGAGGCGCCGTTCATGTGGCTGGCCCGGCACATGCAGGGTCCGCTGGGCGCGTTCGCGTTCGCCGCCCCCGCCTCGTACGTGGTAGGTGTGATCCTGCGCTGATCCGGCTATAACCAACCCATGGATGCGACGACCAGGCAGGAGCCCGTGACGGCCTACGAGGAGGGCGTGGACACCTCGTACCGCCGGCCGCGGCGACGGGGCGGCAGCGGGGTGAGCCTGCTCGCGGTGTTGCTGATCCTGGCTGCGATTGCGGTCGTCGGCGACCGGGTCGCCGAGCGGTACGCGGCCCAGGAGCTCAAGGCCCAGCTCGTCGCCGAGCTGCAGGATCGCGGTGTCACCGCCGACGCCACCGAGGTGAGCATCGGTGGTTTCCCCTTCCTCGACCAGGTCGCCCGCGGTCGCTACGAGTCGATCACCATTGACATGACCGGGGTCCGGCTCGCCGGCGCGAACGGCCGGCCCACCACCCTGCCGACGCTGCACGCGGTGGCCACCGGCGTCAACGCCGACACCGCGGACGTGGTGCAGGGCCAGGCCCGGATCTCGGCCGACCAGGTCGACGGCACCGCCCTGGTCTCCTTCAGCACCCTGCAGACGATCGTGGACTACTCGAGCTTCAACCTGCGCGACGTCCACTTCGCCGAGTCCGGCGGCGGACTCAAGGTCACCGGCATGGCCACCATCGCCGGCAGCACCATTCCGATCACCGCAGTCGCCGACGTCTCGGTGGTCGCCGGCCAGTTCCAGGTACGGCTGCGCGACGCCACCGCGGTCGGGCTGGCCGCGCCGGCGGTGGTCCGCGACTACCTGTCCGGCCTCGCCGAACGGTCGATCGCGGCCCGGCTGCCGGCGCTGCCGTTCGGGCTGACGCTGCGCCAGGTGGCGGTGCAGACGCGTGGGCTGGCGGTGACCGCCACCGGCCGCGGTGTCGCCCTGGTGACCTGAGCGGCGCTCGGCGTGCGGTCGAACGCCTGCGGTCGAACGGCCGCCATGGTGGTAGCGTCGATGTCCATGGGCACCTTGCTCACCAAACGGCGCGCGGTCGACCTGTGCCGTGTGGCCGCCTGCCTGTGTTGCCGCTGATCATCCGGCCGTCCGCCGCCGTTCCGGCGTGACCCACCGCGCGGCCGGGCACCAGGTGCCTTTGCTCTGGGTGCCAATGCTCTAGGTGCCAATGCTCTAGGTGCCAATGCTTGCGCCGCGCCCTCAGCGCCGCCGTATCGATCACCATCCGCGCGGGCCTGCGCCGAACCGACCCGGCCCGCATCTGTACCGATGCTAAGGAGTCCACCATGAGCCGCGAGCACGCGCTCGTCTCTGCCGACTGGGCCGAGAAGAACCTCGGCGCCCCGGGCGTGGTCTTCGTCGAGGTCGACGAGGACACCGCCGCCTACGACACCGCTCACATTCCCGGGGCGGTCAAGCTCGACTGGCGCCGCGACCTGCAGGATCCGGTCCGCCGCGACTTCATCGACAAGCAGCAGTTCGAGGCGCTGCTCTCGGCCCGCGGCATCGCCGACGACGACCAGGTCGTCCTCTACGGCGGCAACAACAACTGGTTCGCCGCGTACGCGTACTGGTATTTCAAGCTGTACGGGCACCGCGACGTGCGGCTGCTCGACGGCGGGCGCAAGAAGTGGGAGCTGGACAACCGGCCGCTGGTCGCGGACGCGGTCTCGCGTCCGGCTACCTCGTACAAAGCCCAGCCACAGGACCGCTCGATCCGGGCGTTCCGCGACGAGGTGGTCGCCGCGATCGGGGTGAAGAACCTCGTCGATGTGCGCTCGCCGGACGAGTACGCCGGGCGCCTGCTCGCACCGGCCCACCTGCCGCAGGAGCAGGCGCAGCGGGCCGGCCACATCCCGACCGCGCTCTCGGTGCCGTGGTCCAAGGCGGCGAACGAGGACGGCACCTTCAAGTCCGACGACGAGCTGCGGGCGCTGTACGCCGGCGCCGGTCTCGACGGGGCCAAGCCCACGATCGCGTACTGCCGCATCGGCGAGCGCTCGTCGCACACCTGGTTCGTGCTGCGCGAGCTGCTCGGGCACGGGGACGTGAAGAACTACGACGGTTCGTGGACCGAGTACGGCTCGTTGGTCGGCGTCCCGGTGGCGCTCGGCGACGAGCCCGGGCGGGCGTGAGGTGACTGGCGTGAGCGAGCCGAGCGAGGTGGGGTCATGAGTGAGCGGAGCGAGCGAATCATTGGGCTCAGCGTGGTCGAGCCTCATGACGGCAGCGAGCGGAGCGAGGTGGCGGCATGAGTTCACAGGTTGACACCGGTTGCGGGGCGCCGGAACAGGGCACCCCGATCCCGGCCAGTGTGGACATCGAGAAGGAGACCGTGATCACGGGCTTCGTCCGCTCCGACGTGGGCGAGCCGATCGGCGGCGCCTACGTACGGCTGCTGGATGGCACCGGGGAGTTCACCGCCGAGGTGGTGACGTCGCCGGCCGGCCAGTTCCGGTTCTTCGCCGCCCCCGGGGCCTGGCAGTTGCGGGCGTTGTCGCGGGCCGGCAACGGCGATGCCAAGATCACCGCCGGTCGGGGCGTCAACGAGGTGTCGGTGCTCGTCGCCGCGTAGCGGTCGCGGGCTGGCACACTTGCCCGGTGACCAGTGCGCCGGCCGGCCCCTCCCGCCAGTGGATCGCGGTCGCCGTCGCTGGGTGGATCGTGATTCTGGCCGCGGCGGTGCTGTGGGGTGTCTCCTGGCCGTCGTCGACCGACCGGGAGGAGACCACGGTCGCCCAGGCGCGCCCGGTGGTCGACCGGGCCGCCGCCGACGTGGTGGCCGCGGTGACCGCGGACGGCCAGGCGACCGCGGCGATCTCCGGCTTCGCCCGGGTCGACGACTGTCGGGTCACGGTGGTCCGGCCCGGCCAGCGGTATCAGCGTGTGGTCACCGCCTGGACGAGGTCGGGCGACGAGGAGGCCCTGCTGAGCCGGGTGGCCGGTCGGCTGCCGGCCAGCTACGCCGCCACCGTCTCGGCCGGCACGGCGCCCCGGCTGTTCGCCGATGCCGGCCTCTTCGTCGGCGTCAACGCGGTCGCCGCCGGGCCCGGCGTGGTCCGGTTCGTCATCGACACCGGCGCCTGCCGGGTCGCCGGCGACCTCGACCGCGTCGCCGAGCCGGCGCCGACCCGCGTGCAGCAGGCCCCCGTCGAGGCGGCGCTCACCGCGCTCGGCCTGCGAGCCCGGGACTGGCGGCTCTTCGCGGTGGCGTGTCCGGGCGGCGGTGCGCTCACCACCGTGGCGGCGCAGAGCCCGGTGAGTCCGGTCGGGCCGTTGGAGCCCATGCTGCGCGGCCTGGCCGGCGGGGCTGCGATCGTGGCCGATGCGGATCTGTACGCGTACCGGGCCGGGTCGGTCGACGTCACCGTGCACCGGGTGGGCGGTGGCACCGATGTGGCCGCGACGACGCCGTGCCCGTCCCGGTGAGCGCTCAGTAGACCAACGCCTGGGCGTCGTCGGCGACGCACTCCTCGACGAAGACCGCGGCCCCCGCCAGCCGGACCCCGGAGATCACGTCATCCGGCCCGATCCCGCGCCGGGCCGCGCACTGGGTGCACAGGGTCACCGTGCCGGCCGCCAGCACCGAGGCGAGCAGGTCGGTCAGCGGGGCCGAGTGCGGCAACTGGAACGACTCGGCTCGACCCGGCAGGGCGAACCAGGCTGACTCGCCGGTCAGCCACAGCGAGACCGGGATGCCGGCCGCGGCAGCCGTCGCCGCGACTGTGAACGCCTGCGCGCACCGTTCCGGTGCATCGGTGCCGGCCGTCGCCTTGACCACCAGTGAGCGTCGCGCCATCCGCCGAGCGTAGGCGCTGCCGGGCGGCGACCGGCAGCGCCCATAGACTGGCCCAATGGTCTCGGAGATCGGATTCGTGAGCCTGCTGGTGGCCGCGTTCGGTGTGCTCGCCGGCGGCCTGGGCTACCTGGCCGTGCGGGTGAGCCGGGGACGTCGGTGAACCCGGACGAGGGCCGGCCACCATTCCTGGATGCCCCGCTACCGCCCCCGTACCCGTTCGAGGAGAGCTACGACCTGCGCACCGGACCCGAACTGCACCCGCATCTGGCGGCCCTGTTGCCGTTCGTCGGCGCCTGGCGCGGGCGCGGCAGCGGCGAGTATCCGACGATCGAGCCGTTCGAATACGCCCAGGAGATCGAGATCAGCCACGACGGCCGGCCGTTCCTGCGGTACGAGTCGCGGGCCTGGCTGGTCACTCCGGAGGGTACGGCGATCCGGCCCAGCGCCCGCGAACTGGGTTGGTGGCGCCCGGTGGTGGTGGACGGCGTCGCCACCCGCGAGGTCGAAGCCTTCTTCTGCACCCCGACCGGCATCGTGGAGCTGCATCTGGGTCAGGTCACCGGGGTACGGGTGGAGTTCTCCTCCGACGCCGTCATGCGCACCTCGACGGCGAAAGAGGTGAGCGCGGGGCACCGCCTCTACGGGATCGTCGACCGGGCGCTGCTCTACGCCCAGGACATGGCGGCGGTCGGCCAGCCGCTCAGCTCACACCTTGCGGCGAAGCTGTCCCGCGTCGGCGGTTGAGCTATCCGGGTGGCTCGGCTGGCGGGCCGGGTTCGACCGGCGTCGCCGGATCCACGCTGGCGCCGGGCTTGGTGTCGGCCGGGGCGTTGCCCTGGTACGCCGGCTGGTCGAAGCGCCCCGGCCGGTTCGTATTGCGGTCGTCGGCGGCCCGGCGGGACCGGACGGTGTCGGCGGCCAGCGAGGTCTCGGTCTCGGCCCGGTTGAGCATGCGCTCCCACCGATGCTGCATCGGGCGGATCAGCCCGCCGCCGACCCCGACCACGAGAATGCCGCCGATGGTGGCGAGTGCGGTGATGAGGATGGGCAGGGTGACACTCGCGGCCACGCCGAGCTGGTCAAGCGCCGCGATGATGCCGAGGGTGAGGATGAGCACCTGCGCGACGGTGCCGAGCGTGCGGCCGTAGCTCACCCCATCGAGGGCCCCCCGGACGAGCTCGCGCACCCAGCCCGCGATGGCCGCCGCGACGACCACGATGACGATGGCGACGAAGAGCTGCGGCAGCCAGGCCACCACGTCGCCGATCAGGGTGCTGACCGGGTTGGGGCCGAAGATGCCGAACGCCAGCTGGAGGACGAAGAGCAGGAAAGCGAGCTCCACCAGCCGGGCGGTGAGCTCGCTTGCCGTGCTGCCACCGAGCAGCCGGTGCAGGCCGCCGCGCTCGACCGCACGGTCGAACCCGACCCGGCGCAGGAACCGGGCCAGGAACCGGTAGATCCAGGCGCCCACGAACCAGCCCAACGCCATGATGGCGAGGAAGATGACCACCTTGAGCGCGATCGCGATGACGCTGCCCAGCAGATCGGCGAACTGGTCGCCGATGTCAGCCGCGTACATCATCACGCCCCACCCCCGGGATCAGGCTCCTGCCTCAGCAGCCTAGGCACACCGGCCGGGCGAAGCGGACGTTTTGCGGTATACCGTGATGATCAGATGAAACCCAGGAGCCGTTGGATCGGCCGGGTCGCGTCGGCCGAGGAAGGCAGTTCGGCGCCGTCCAGGGTCCGGATCGGGGCGACACCGCGCACCGAGGAGGTCAACCAGGCGCCGGTCACCTGGCCGAGCTTGGCCGGCGTGATCATCCGTTCGCCGGTGTCCCAGCCGAGGGAGTGCGCGTGATCGAACAGCCAGCGCGCGGTGATTCCGGCGAGGATGCCGGTGCGGGCCGCCGGCACCGTGTACAGGGTGGACCCGTCCAGCCACACCAGGGTGGAGGTGGGCGCCTCCAGGGCGTAGCCGTCGGCAGAGACCCATAACACGTCGTCTGCGCCGGCCGACTGGGCCCAGCGCTGCGAGGCCATGTTCACCGCGTACGAGAGGGTCTTGGCGCCCGGCAACAACCACGGCGCGCCGGCCCGCACGTCGGCCGGCAGGCCCAGCGTCGCGGTGAGCACCGCGATGCCCTCGCTGCGGGCGCGCGGCGCGGTCGCCGGGACGCCGCCGATGGTGGCGAAGACCGTCACCGGCCCGCCCGGCTGGCTCTCGGCGCCGCGGGTGCACACCAGCCGCAGGGCCCCCTCCAGCTGCACCGGCCACGCCGCCAGCGCCTGCGCGGCGAGCTCGACCAGGGCCGAGCGGCCCGGCAGGGCGAGTTGCAGGCCGGCGGCCGACTGGGCCATCCGGGCCAGGTGCTCGTCCAGCAGCCAGGCGGTGCCGGCCCGTACGTGCATGGTCTCGAAGATGCCGTCACCGCGCACGGCGCCCAGGTCATCGGCGCACAGGATCGGGGTGTCGGCGGGCACCACACCGGCGCCGAGGACTGCAACCACGCGGAGATCGGACACCGCGGAATAGTATCGATCGCGTGTCCTCCCAGTCGCTCGCCGACGAGCTACGCTCGCGTGGGTTGCGCCTGACCGCCCAGCGCCAGCTCGTGCTGGACGCCGTCTCCCGCTTGGGCCACGCGACCCCGGACCAGGTGCACGCCGAGGTCTCCCGGACCGCGGCCGGTGTGAACATCACCACCGTCTACCGGACGCTGGAGCTGCTCGAGCAGCTCGGCCTGGTGACCCACGCCCACCTCTCGCACGGCGCGCCGACCTACCACGGGGTGGGCGAGCAGCAGCACGTGCACCTCGTCTGCCGGGTCTGCGGGCACATCACCGAGGTCACCCCCGACCTGCTCGGCCCACTGGCGGCGACCCTGCAGCGGGAGCACACGTTCCTGGTCGACATCGGACACGTGGCTCTCTTCGGGCTGTGCGGCGGCTGCGGGGCGGCCGCATGATCACCGCCACCGGCGCGGTCGCGGTCGAATCGCTCGATCCCTCCGATGTGGACGCCGGCGTCGCCGCCCATTACGGCGACCCGCTGCGGGAGCAGCGCCAGCTCAGCACCGGGGTCGGGCTGGTCGACCGGAGCAACCGGGGCGTGCTCGCCGTGACCGGGCCCGATCGGCGCAGCTGGCTGCACAGCTTCACCACCCAGCACGTCACCGATCTCGACCCGATGACCGGCACCGAACTGCTCGTGCTCTCGCCGCACGGCCACGTGGAACACCACGCGGTCATGCTCGATGACGGCAGCACCGCCTGGCTCGATGTGGAGCCCGGGGCGGCCGGTGCGCTGCTGGAGTTCCTCTCCCGGATGCGGTTCGGGTTGCGGGTCGAGCCGGCCGACGTGACGGCCGAGTGGGCGCTGCTCTCGCTCGTCGGCCCGCACTCCGGCGCCGCACTGAGCCGGGTGGGCGTCCGGGCCCTGGCCGCGCCCCGCTTCGCCCCGGTCCCGGAAGCCAAGTTCGGCAGCGGGACGGTCCCGGCTGGTCCGACCGCGCGCTATGACATCGCCGCGTTTCCCACCGGGGGCTACGTGCGCGCTATGAGCTACGGCGCTGACCTGCTGGTGCCGCGGCACAGCGTCGCCGAGGTGTGCCACCTGCTGGCGGTGCCGCTCGCCGGGGTCTGGGCGTTCGAGGCGCTGCGGGTGGCCGACCGCCGCCCCCGGCTGGGGCGCGAGACCGACCACCGCACACTGCCGGCGGAGGTCGGCTGGCTGCCCGGGGCGGTCCACCTGGACAAGGGCTGCTATCGCGGTCAGGAGACCGTGGCCCGGGTGCACAACCTCGGCCGGCCGCCGCGGCGCTTGGTGCTGCTGCACCTCGACGGCATCACCACCGACCAGCTCCCAGCGCCGGGCACCCCAGTAACCACAGTGGACGGGCGGGCGGTCGGCTTCGTCGGTACGGCGGTGCGCCACGCCGAACTCGGCATGGTGGCGCTGGCCCTGGTGAAGCGGTCGGTCGACGACGCCACCGAGCTGCGGGTCGGCCAGTCCGCCGCGGCGGTCGATCCGCCCGACGAGGTCGGCGCCGCGCGCGACTGACGGGCGTCGGTCACGCCCGCCGACCGCGGCCGCGGCCGATCGGGCGCCGCGATCAGCGGCTCCAGTCGACGTCCCGGACGCGTACCTCGCCGACGGCGAGGCCGCCGCCGAGCACCGGCCGGTGGGCCATCTCGTCCAGGATCGGGGCGTGCACGCCTAGGATGTGCAGTCCGGCGGCGAGCAGCGGATCGCGCGCCCGGCCAGCACCGTCGTCGACCTTCACCGCGACCGCGCCGATTCCCGGGAGCGCGGCGGCGTGAACCCCTTCCGCCCCGACCTTCACCAGCAGCCCCGAAACACCCCGGATGAGCCGTGCGTCCTCGCGGTCGGTCCCGGACATGAGCTCCGGATGGCTGCGCATGGCGTCGGCCACCCGGCGCTCGGGCGTACCGGGGTCGGCCGAGACGATACGCAGGAAGGCCCGGGCGAGGCCGCTCAATGAGATGGCCATGGCCGCCGCGCCGCAACCGTCCACGGCGACCGCCGTGACCGGTTCGCCGCTGTGCTCCTCGATCACGGCTCGGCAGGCCCGCTGCAGCGGATGCTGCGGCTGTCGGTAGTCATCCAGCGGCCAGCCGGCGGCGAGGCAGGTGAGCAGCATCGCCGCGTGCTTGCCGGAGCAGTTCATGTACAACGCGGCCGGCTTCACCCCGGTACGGACGAGCTCCTCGCGCGCCGGCTCGGACAGCGGCAGGTCGGGTGGGCAGCGCAGATCGTCCTCGGTGAGGCCACCGCCGGTGAGCATCGCCCGGATCCGTTCGATGTGAGCGGGCTCACCCGAGTGGCTCGCCGCCGCCACCGCCAGCTCGGCCGGGTCGGCCAGACGCAGGCCGGCTCGCAGCATCGCCACCGCCTGCATGGGCTTGTTCGCCGAGCGGGGCAGCAGCGCGCCGTGCGGGTCGCCGGTGGCGGCGGCGATCGAGCCGTCCGGTCCGAGCACGACGATCGAGCCGTGGTGGCCGCCCTCGACGATGTCGTTGCGCACCACGTCGACCAGCCGGAGACCGCCGGCGTACGGCTTCGTCACGAGCCTGTCCGCACGCCGAGCAGGGCGCGCGCCTCGGTCGGGGTGAGCGGCGGGCGTTGGGCCAGCCGGGCGAAGCCGGACGCGCGGGCCACCAACTGTGCGTTGTTCTCCACCGGCTGGCCCTTCGCGTAGGTGACCGTGTCCTCCATCCCGACCCGCAGGTGCCCGCCGGCGGAGAGCGAGGCGAGCATCACCGGCAGCGATGTCCGCCCGATCCCGGTGGCCGAGAAGGTGGTGCCGGCCGGCAGGTTGCGCAACCCGCCGACGCAGGCAACCAGCGCGGCCGTGGTGCCCGGCATCCCACCCGGCACGCCCATGACGAAGTCCACGTGCACGTGGCCGCCGGCGGGCAGCCCGTGCTTGTCGAGCAGACGCTCCAATGAGGTCAGCTGGCCGAGGTCGAAGATCTCGTACTCGGGCACGATCCCGCGCTCCTGCATCCGGTTGTGCAGGTCGACGATGAACTCCCAGCGGTTGAGGAACACGTCGTCGCCGAAGTTGACCGTGCCCATCGTGCACGAGGCCATGTCCGGCCCGGCCTCCAGCACGGCCAGCCGGGCCGCCTCCGCGTCGGTGACCGCACCGCCGGTGGAGAGTTGCACGATCAGGTCGGTCGAGTCCCGCAGCGCGGCCACGGTCGCGCGCAGCCGGCCCTGGTCCAGCGTGGGCCGCGCATCGTCGTCGCGGATGTGCACGTGGATGACGCTCGCGCCGACGGCCTCGCACTCCTTGGCGGTGGCGAGCAGCTCGTCGAGCGTCACGGGCAGGCTCGGCACTGCGGTCTTGGCCGACTCGGCCCCGGTCGGGGCCACCGTGATCAACGTCGTTGGTGTCATGACCCTCAGCTTTCCACGACTCGTGCGCACGGGGAGTGGCCAGGATCACGCTAGCCATTGCAAGCATTTCGCTTGCTCTTGCTAGCACGGCGGGCTACGTTTCAGGTGTGCCCAGCGCTGCCGATCTGCCTCGTGACATCGGCGAGTTCATCCGGGATCTGCGCCGGGGTGCGCGGATCTCACTGCGGGAGCTCGCGGCCAGAGCCGGCGTCTCCAACCCGTACCTGAGCCAGATCGAACGTGGCCTGCGCAAGCCGTCGGCCGAGGTGCTGGCCCAGATAGCGGGAGCGCTGCGGGTATCAACCCCACTGATGTACCTGAGGGCCGGGCTGCTGAACGAGAAGGATGGACAGGGTGTGTTGGCCGCGATCGCCGCGGACGCCGACCTGACGGTGGCCCAGAAGCAGTCCCTCACCCAGATATACGAGACGTTCCGCCGGGAGAACGCCCGAGCGGACTCCCACCAGGACCAGGAGGTCTCCCGATGAGCACCACGTCGAATACCAAGATTCCCACTCCGGTGTACGCGGTCGCCGGCGCCGGCGAGCTGGCCTACCGCCAGCTGCTGAAGCTGCCCGCGGTCACCGCCGAGCTGCGCGAGGAGTTCCCGGCTCGGATGGCTGAGCTGCGCACCGAGATCCCAGCGCGGGTCGAGCAGCTGCGGGCCGACCTGCCGGCCGCCATGACCTCGCTCGTGGCCGAGGCGGCCGACGTCTACGCCGGCTTGGTCGCGCGGGGCGAGCGGTTCGTCTCGCGGGCGCGCACCAACGCCGCGGACACCGTCGCACCGCCGAACGGCGCGGTGCGCCCGGCCGCGAAGCCGGCCGCCAAAAAGGCCGTCAAGGCCCGAGCCGCGAAGGCCGCGCCGGCCAAGCGGACCGGGTCGAAGGCGGTCAAGCGCACCCGCAGCGCCGCGGCGAAGTAAGCCCGGCGCCCGATCGACCGGCGAGGCGGAGGCTGTGGATAAGCTTGGCGCCATGGCCTTCGCCGCCACGCCGATCTTCTACATCCCGGTGCAGAACGTGGTCACCTGGATGATCCTGCTTGCCTTCCTCGTGATCGAGCTGGCCGCGTTCGTGAACTGCCTGACTCAGCGCTCAGATGCGTTCCCCGTGGTCGGCTCACTCACCAAACCGGCCTGGCTGGCGATCCTCGGCGCCGCGGTCCTGGTCACCCTGGTCTGCAGCCTGCCGGCCAACGGCGTCTCCTTCCTCGGCTTCATCGCCATCACCGCCGCCGCCATCTACCTGCTGGACGTGCGTCCGGCCCTACGCGACGCCGCGGATGGAACCGGCTCCTGGTGAAGAGCTTCCGTTGGCCGCCGCCGCCGGACGGAAAGTCCAAACGATGGCCCGCCCCCCGCGGGCGTGACGAGCCGGGGCGCCCCCTGCTCAGCCTCACCCCCACCGACCTTTGCCGACTGCCCGGCGGCATCACCCTGGAGTATCTCGTCACCGGTGACGCGCCGCCGACGACCGTCTTCGCGCACGGCATCGCCGGTGGCATCGCCGAGACCCGGCCGCTGGGCAGCGGGGTCGGCGGGCGCAAGGTGTTCTTCCAGTTCCGTGGCCACGGACGCTCCGACCCCGCGAACCGCGCGCTCGACTACGCCGACCTCGCCACCGATCTGCGCGCGGTCGCGGACGAGTTCGGCGCGACCCGGGCGCTCGGCGTGAGCCTCGGCGCCGGTGCCCTGTGCCGCCTGCTCGCCCAGACCCCCGACCGGTTCGAGCGGCTGGTCTTCTTCCTGCCCGCGGTGCTCGACCAGGCGCGACCGCCGGCCGCGATGGCGCGCATCCGAGCCCTGCTGGATGCGGTCGCGGCCGATGACGCGCCGGCCGCGGCGAGTCTGCTCGCGGCCGAGATTCCCATGGCCCTGCGTGACCAGCCGGCTTCCTGGCGCTACGTTCGGGAGCGCCTGGACGGGCTCTTCCGCGACGGGCTCGCCGAGTCGCTGGTCGACCTGCCGGCTCAGGTCGCCCTACCCGATCGTACGGTGCTGCGGGCGGTCACCGCGCCCGCGCTCGTCATCGGCTGCCGGGGCGACGTGGCCCATCCGCCGGCGGTGGCCGAGGAGTTGGCGTCACTGCTGGGGCACGCGACCCTGCACATCTACGACCAGGCGGCGGTCGTGTGGACACACAGGACGGACCTGCGGACCCGCATCTCGGAGTTCCTCAACCAGCCGTAGGGTGGCCCGATGGGCGTGACGCAGTACGGACGGACGGCCCGGCTCGACCTGGTCGACCCCGGGGTACGGGAATGGGACTGCACGGTGCTCTGGTCGGATCCGGCCGATCCCGCGGCCGGGATCGTGCTGGACCGGTCGGCGTTCTATCCCGGCGGTGGCGGGCAGCCGCCCGACCACGGCGTGCTGCTGTGGCAGGGCGTGCAGACCCGGATCGTGGACACCCGCAAGGGTGACGACCTCTACCTGATCCCTGACCCGGCCGACCCGGTGCCGGCCGCCGGCACGAGCGTGCGGGGGGCCATCGCGGACGAGCGGCGCACCCTGCTCATGCGAACCCACTCCGGTCTGCACGTGCTCTGCGGGGTGGTGTACCGGGACTTCGGCGCGTTGGTCACCGGCGGCAACATGGAGCCCGGCGAAGCGCGGATGGACTTCAACTTGCCGGAGGTGCCGGCCGACTTCAAGGCGAAGCTCGAGGAGCTGGTGAACGCCGAGGTGACGGCGAACCGGGCCATCGACGTACGGGTGCTGAGCCGGGCGGAGGCGCTGGCGCTGCCGGACATCATCCGCACCCAGTCCAACCTCATTCCCGCCGACGAGGCGGAGATCCGGATCGTCGACATCGTCGGGCTCGACCAGCAGGCCGACGGCGGCACCCATGTCGCGGCCACCGGCCAGATCGGCCGGGTCTCGGTGGTGAAGGTCGAGAGCAAGGGCAAGGCGAATCGCCGGGTGCGGGTGCGGCTGCCGGAGTAACGGTGGCCCTGCACGACTGGCGCGACGGCATTACTGTCTCGGGCGTGGCCAACCTTCGCCCGCCCGCGCCGAACCTGGCCGCGCGCCCGTCGCGTCGGGGTGGCTTCGTCGGCGACTTCTTCGCCGGCATCTGGTTGCTGCTGCGAGGGTTCGGCATGTACGCGCGCTCGCCCCGCCTGATGCTCATCGGGCTGGTGCCCGCGTTGATCGCGTTCGTGCTGCTCGCCGGCGGATTCCTCGCCCTGGTCATGTGGGACAGCCGGATCGCCGTATGGCTCACGCCGTACGCCGACGGCTGGGCGTCCGGCCTGCGCGAGACCGCCCGCGCGATCGTCGAGATCGCCTTGCTCGGTGCCTGGCTGCTGCTCTCCGTGCTGCTCTTCACGGCCATCACCCTGGTGATCGGGCAGCCGTTCTACGAGGCCATTTCGAAGAGCGTGGACGACAAGTTGGGCGGGCTGCCCGACGAGATCAACGTGCCGTTCTGGCGGACCTTGCCGCGCAACATCGTGGAGAGCGTGCGGCTGGTCGTCGTGACCGCGTCGGCCGCCGCCGTCATCTTCCTGGTCGAGCTGATTCCGGTGGCCGGTCAGATCATCGGCCCGCTGCTCGGTGCTCTGCTCGGTGGCTGGGCGATCGTGCTGGAGCTCACCGGGGTTCCGTTCGAGCGGCGCGGGCTACGGCTTCGCCACCGCCGGCAGATGCTGCGCGCCCGGCGCTCGCTCGCGCTCGGCTTCGGGGTCGCGGCCTTCGTCTGCTTCCTGATCCCCGGCGTGGACATCCTCATCATGCCGGCGGCGGTCGCCGGCGCCACGCTGCTGTCGCGGCGGCTGTTCGGCCAGCACGACACGATCGCGGCGATCTAACCGTGCGCGTCGAGCTCATCCCCGGCGACCTCACGGAGCAGCGGGTGGACGCCATCGTCAATCCCGCCAACTCCTCGCTCATGGGCGGCGGCGGCGTCGACGGCGCGATCCACGCCAAGGGCGGCCGGCAGATCCTGGCCGCGTGCCGCCAGTTGCGCCAGGCGCGCTACCCCGACGGGCTGCCGGTCGGGCAGGCGGTCGCCACCACCGCCGGCTGGTTGCCCGCGCGCTGGGTCATCCATACCGTCGGACCGATCTACCGTGCCGGCGTCGACCAGGCCCACCTGTTGCGCTCGTGCTACACCAGCTCGCTCGTGGTCGCCGACGAGATCGGCGCGGCCACGATCGCCTTCCCGCTCATCTCCGCCGGCACGTTCGGCTGGCCGGTCGAGGACGCCGTCGTCCAGGCGCTGGCCGTGCTGCGCGGCGCGCAGACCACGGTGGCCTGGGCCCGGCTGGTCCTCTTCGGCGCCGACACCTACGCCATCGCTTCGCGCGTCGCCGCGAGCTGAGCTCCCCGCGCCAGGACGTGGTCGCGGGCCGATCCGCCCGCGCTAGGACGTGGTCGCGGGCCGATCCGCCGTCGCGGCCAGCGCGATGTGCTCGGCCCGCACCGGAACTCTGGTCAGCGCGAGGCCGGTGGCGTCACGGATCGCGGCGACGATGGCCGGGGTCGAGGAGAGCGTCGGCGGTTCACCGGCGCCCCGCAACCCGTACGGCGCCCGAGGATCGGGGTACTCGAGGATCTCCAACCGCATCGGCGGCATGTCGAGGATGGTCGGGATCAGGTAGTCGGTGAACGACGGATTGCGCAACCGGCCATCGGCGAGCTGGATCTCCTCCATCACCGCGAGGCCGAGACCCTGGGCGGTGCCGCCGTGGATCTGACCCTCGAGCGAGATCCGGTTCATGATGCGGCCGACGTCCTGGACCGCCGCCAGCTCCACCACCTTGACCAGGCCGAGCTCGACGTCCACATCGACCACCGCCCGGTGCACGCACAGCGCGAGCTGGACATGCGAGTTGCCCTGGCCGCGCACCGGATCCAGGGGCGTTGTCGGTCGGTGGCGGAACACCGCGATCTCTTCGACCACGGCGCCGGCCAACACCTCGGCGAGGTCGGCGACAAGGCCGCCGGGGGTGGTGACCTTGCCGCCGGCCAGCTCCACCGAGTCCGCGCCGAGCATGGCGGCGACCGTGGCCCGTACCGCCTCGCAGGCGGCCTTCACCGCGCCGCCGCTCATGTACGACTGCCGAGACGCCGACGATGACCCGGCCGACCCGACCGACGTGTCGGCGGGACGCAGGACGACCTGCGCCACGCCCAGCTCGGTCCGGGCGATCTGGGCCTGCAGTGTGACCAGGCCCTGCCCGACTTCGGCGGCGGCCGAGTGCACGGTCGCGACCGGCTCGCCGTTGACCACCTCCAGCCGTACCTGTGCGGTCGAGTAGTCGTCGAAGCCCTCGGAGAAGCAGATGTTCTTCAGGCCGACGCCGTAGCCCACGCCGCGGCGGACCCCCTCGCCCCGGGTGGTGGCGCCGTACCCGCCGGGGTGAGCGCCCTCGGTCACCTCGGTCGCCGGCAATGCCATGGCGGCCGCCGCCCGCAGCATCTCGGCCAGTGGCGCCGGCGAGTCCACCACCTGCCCGGTGGGCAGTACCGAACCCTGCGACATGGCGTTGCGGGCCCGCAGCTCGACCGGGTCCAGTCCGAGCTTCGCCGCCAGTGCGTCCATTTGGGACTCGTACGCGAAACAAGCCTGGACGGCGCCGAACCCGCGCATCGCGCCGCACGGCGGGTTGTTGGTCCGGGCGCCGTAGGCGTCGATGGCCACGTGCGGCACCCGGTACGGGCCGGCGCCCAGCGAGGCGGCGTTGCCGACCACCGCCCGCGTGGTGGAGGCGTAGGCGCCGCCGTCGAGCACGATCGTCGCCCGGACATAGACGAGCCGGCCGTCGCGGTCGGCGCCGTGCTCGTAGCGCAGCCAGGCCGGATGGCGGTGTACGTGCCCGTAGAACGACTCCTCCCGGCCGTACACCATCCGCACCGGACGCCCGGTGTGCAGCGCCAGCAGGCACGCGTGCACCTGCATGGAGAGGTCCTCGCGGGCGCCGAACGCCCCGCCGACCCCAGCCAGGGTCAGCCGCACCTTCTCCGCCGCCAGACCGAGGCACGGCGCGATCTGCGCCCGGTCCACGTGCAGCCATTGGGTGGCCACGTAGAGGTCAACGCCGCCGTCGTCGGCGGGCACCGCGAGCCCGGACTCCGGGCCGAGGAAGGCCTGGTCCTGCATGCCGACCTCGTACTCGGCGGCGACCACGACGTCCGCGGTGGCGGCCTCGGGTTCACCGTGGCGCACCGGTTGGTGGCGCACTACGTTGCCGTGCGGGTGCACCGGTTCGGCGTCCGGGTCGAAGACCGCCCGCCGGGCGTCGGTCAGCGCCGGCAGCTCCTGGTAACGGACGACGATCTTCGCCAGTGCGCGCTTGGCGGTCAGCGGGTCCGTGGCCGCCAGGATCACCACCGGCTCGCCCTGGTAGCGCACCTCGTCGATGGCGAGCACCGGCTGATCGGCCTCGTCCAGCCCGACGTACTTGGCCCCCGGGATGTCGTCATGGGTCAGCACCGCGTGCACGCCGGGTACGGCCAGGGCGGCGGCGATGTCGATGCCGGTGATGCGGGCGCGCGGGTGAGGCGAGCGCAGGGTCACGCCGAACAGGGCGTCATCGAGCCACAGGTCTGAGGAGTAGGCGAACTCACCGGTCACCTTGAGGTTCGCGTCCGGGCGGACCGCGCTGGTGCCGACCCCGTCCCGAGCCTGCTGCACACCGGTCTGGGTCATGCGGCCTCCCTCGCTCGCAACCGGTCGCACGCGCGGCGCAGCTGCGCCGCGAGCGTGCCCACATCGGCGGTGCGTAGCTCGCTGCGCTCGACCACCGCGGTACCGGCCACGG
Source organism: uncultured Actinomycetota bacterium (assembly GCA_963753485.1). Classification (GTDB taxonomy): domain Bacteria; phylum Actinomycetota; class Actinomycetes; order Mycobacteriales; family Micromonosporaceae; genus CAWDLX01. The sequence continues at coordinate 109,581 of CAVWCL010000011.1, forward strand.
TGAGCAGTTCCAGCGGCGCGGTCGGGCCGAGGACCAGCGCGGTCACCGGATCGGCGATGCCGGCGTGCCCAAGTCCGTCCAGCCGCCACAGGGCCAGGTCGGCCAGCTTGCCCGGCTCCAGCGAGCCGATCTCGTCCGCCCGGCCCAGACACCGCGCGCCCCCGATGGTGGCCAGGGCCAGCGACTCCCGGGCGCTCAGTGCCCGGGGCCCGGCCGGCGCGCCGTCACCGCCAGGCCCGGGGCGCAGGCGGGCGGCGTAGAGCGCCTGGCGCAGCTCGTCGACCATCCGCCCGGCCTCCTGCGAGGCGGCGCCGTCCACCCCGAGCCCGACCGGGACACCGGCGTCGAGCAGCGCCCGCACCGGCGCGATCCCCGACCCCAGCCGGGCATTCGAGGACGGGCAGTGGGCGATGCCGGTGCCGGTGGCGCCCAGCCGGGCGATCGCCGGTGGGGCCAGGTGGACCGTATGCGCCAGCCATACGTCCGGTCCCAGCCAGCCCAGCCGGTCCAGATACTCCACCGGGGAGCAGCCGTGCGTTTGCCGGCAGAACTCCTCCTCGTCCAAGGTCTCGGCGAGGTGGGTGTGCAGTCGTACGCCGAGCGAACGGGCCAACGCGGCCGACTCGGTGAGCAGGTCGGCGGTGACCGAGAACGGCGAGCACGGCGCCAGGCCGACCTGCACCAGGGCCCCTGGCGACGGATCGTGGAAGCGTTGCACGGCGGCGGCGCTGGCCGCCAGGATCGCGTCGAGGGACTCGACGACCGAGTCCGGCGGCAGACCGCCGCGGGACTGGCCGAGATCCATCGAGCCCCGGGTCGGCTGGAAACGCAGCCCGATCCGCCGGGCTGCCTCCACTGTGGAGTCGAGGGCGTCGGCTCGGCCGCGCGGGAACAGGTAGTGGTGGTCGGCCGAGGTGGTGCAGCCCGACAGCGCCAGCCAGGCCAGCCCGGCGCCGGCCGCCGCCGCGACCAGATCGGCGTCCAGGCCTGCCCACACCGGGTACAGCTCGGTGAGCCATTCGAAGAGGGTGGCGTCGGGCGCGTAGCCGCGCGTGGCCCACTGGTACAGGTGGTGGTGGGTGTTCACGAGGCCGGGGGTGAGCAGGCAGCCGGTGCCGTCGACGTGGCGCGCGCCCGGGATCGCGGGCGCCGGCCCGGGGCCGACCGCCGTGATCCGCCCGTCGACCGCGACCAGGTGACCGCGGGCGAACTCGGTACCGTTGGCGTCCACAGTGGCCACACTGGCGTCGTCGACGACGAGCGTATTCACGGGGCGGCCCGGCTCAGGCCATCGCGGTCGCGGCCAGCCGGACCGCGTCCAGGATCTTCTCGTATCCGGTGCAGCGGCACAGGTTGCCGGCGAGCGCCTCGCGGATCTGCGCGTCCGTGGGGTCTGGACTCCGGCGGAGCAGGTCGGCCACGGTCACCACCAACCCGGGGGTACAGAATCCACACTGGACAGCTCCGGCGGCGACGAAGGCCTGCTGCACCGGATGCAGGGCCGCCGGCCCGCTGAGCCCTTCCACGGTGACCACGTCGCGACCCTGGGCCTGCGGCGCGGCGACCAGGCAGGCGCAGACCGGCGTCGCGTCCAGCAGGACCGTGCACGAGCCGCACTCGCCCTGCTCGCAGGCGTTCTTCGGGCCGGCGACGCCGAGGCGTTCGCGCAGCGTGAAGAGCAGGCTCTCGCCCGGCCAGACGTCGTCAGCCGTCCGGGTCGTGCCGTTGACCGTGAGCCGCACTCTCATCGCGGATCCTCCACCAAACGGGTCCAGGTCCAATGCAACGCCCGCTGCCCGAGCACGGCCAGGGCATGGCTGCGGTAGCGCGCGGTCCCGCGCACGTCGTCGATCGGAGCCGCCGCCGCAGCCACCCGCCGCCCGAACTCGCGGGCCAGCTCGGCGTCGAGCGGTCGCCGATGTTCCCACGGCAGCTCGGCCGCGAGCTCCTCGGCCCGGACTGCCCGCCGGGGCGTGGGCGCGGCCGAGCCGACGCCGGTGCCGACGCGGCGGCGAGCCGGGTCGAGGGCCACGGCGAGTGAGCACACGGCGATCACCATGGCGTTGCGGGTGCCCACCTTGGCGAAGTGCTGCGGCCCGCAGGCGACTGGCACCCGGACCGCCCGGATGAGCTCGTCGGGGGCGAGCGCGTTGCGCTTCACCCCGAGGAAGAAGTCCGCGATGTCGATCCGGCGCCGCCCGCGCACCGATTCGACCTCCACCTCGGCCCCGGCGGCCAGCAGCGGAGGATGGGCGTCCCCGGCCGGTGAGGCGGTGCCGAGGTTCCCGGCCACCGTGCCCCGGTTGCGGATCTGCGGCGAACCGACGGTGCGTGCGGCCGCAGCCAGCGCCGGCAGGTCGCCGGCCAGCTCGGCGACGATCCGGCTGTAGGTGACCCCGGCGCCCAGCGTGATCACGTCACCGTCGCGGGCCCACTCGGTCAGCTCCAGTACCCCGGTGAGGTCCAGCAGTCCCGCCGGCGGCGGCGCGCCGAAGTTGAGGCCGACCATCAGGTCGGTACCGCCGGCGATCGGCACCGCCTGCGGCTGCTCCGCCTTAGCGGCCAGCGCGTCGGCCCAGGTGGCCGGTTGCAGGAAGTCCATGGCATCGCCCAGTACAGCCGCCGCGGCCACCGGCCGCCTACGGCACCGCGATACGAAGTCGCCGGCTCCCCGTACCCTGGCTTTGGAGGATCCTCCAAACGGCGAGAGAAGGTGCGAGGTGCGCCTGTCGACGCTGCTGGCACCGGCGCCCGGCGGGTTGGTGCCGGTGGCGATGCCACCCGGCGACCCCACGGTGAGCGCGGTGGTCACCACCGACCTGCTCGACCCCTCGCGCTACCTCAGCGGTGGCGAGCTGGTGCTCACCGGCCTGGCCTGGTGGCGAGCCCACCGGCCGGCGCGTAGCCGCGAGTTCGTCGCGGCGCTGGTCGGGGCTGGCGTCGCCGCCCTCGCCGCCGGTGAGGCCCACCTCGGCCGCGTCCCGGACGACTTGGTGGCGGCGTGTGTCGCGGCCGGCCTGCCGCTGCTGCGGGTGCCGGTGGACGTCTCCTTCGCCGGCCTCACCGAGCTGGCCACCCGGCACGTGTCGACCCAGCGCTCGAGCGAGCTGGCCACCGTCATCGGACGGCACCGCGAGCTCATGGCCGCGGCCTCGGCCGGCCGGCCGGGCGGGCTGGCCCGGGTCCTCGACCTGCTCGCCACCGATCTCGACCTCAGCTGCTCGGTGCTCACCGCGACCGGCCGTCTGGTCGCCGCGCCGGCGGGGGCGGGCCCGTCCGAGCCGGAGGGCTGGGCACTGGCCGAGCGGTACCTGCGGGCGCCCAGCCTGCCCTGCCTGGTCCGGCCGGCGAGTGGTCGACCGGTCTCGCTCTTCGGCACCGGTGCCGGGCGGACCACGTCGTGGCTGTTGGCCGTGGCGGAGGACCACCGCGGGTGGGATCCCGACCGGCGAGCGGTGCTGGACGAGCTGGCCGCCCTGGTCGCCCTCGACCAGGGCGTGGTCTCCCGCCGCCCCGAGGCCGACCAGCGGCTGGCCGAGCTGCTCGCCCGGGCGGGGCCCGCGGTCGAGGTGGTCGGGGCCCTGCGGCAGGCGGGGCTCGACCCGGACGCCCCCACGCTCGCGGTGCTGGCCATCGGTGCCGAGGCGGGGCCGGTCCTGGCCGAGTGCCTGGCCGCCATCGTCGCGCCCTGGTGTCTCGGCCCGGTCGGCGGGGAGGCGGTGGCGGTGGTGCCCGGCGGCGACCCGGGCGTCCTGGTCGAGCGGGTACGGGCGAGCCTGGCCCGCCTCGCCGCCGCGGACTGCCCGGTGCGGGTCGGGGTGAGCGACGCCGTCACCGGTGGCGACGGGCTCCTCGGTGCGGTGGCCGCGGCCCGGGCGGTGGCCGCCGCGGTCGGGCCCGGTGCGGTGGCCGGGCCGGAGCTGCTCTCCTCACACGCCCTGCTTCTGGCCGGCGTGCCGGCGCCACTGCGGACGGCCTACCGCGAGCGGGTGCTCGGCGCGGTGCTCGAGCACGACCGGCTACACCGCACCGATCTGATCCGCACGCTCACCGCGTACCTGGAGTGCTCCGGTTCCTGGTCGCGCTGTGCCCGGCGCATGCACCTGCATGTCAATACGTTGCGCTACCGGATCCAGCGGATCGAGGCGTTGACCGGGCGTGACCTGCGCCAACTCGCCGACCAGTCGGACCTGCTGCTCGCCCTGCACCTGCCGCCGTAACCCCTCGTCGATCTAGGGCATAGGCACACGAATGGAGATCAAAGCACGTGCGTAAGCCCTAGATCGACGGAAAGGGGAGCGCGGAAGTCAGCGGACCCGCAGGGCTTCCAGGAGGGCGGGGTCACCGGCCGTCTCGACCAGCTCGAAGGTGATCCGGCCCCACAGGGCGAGCGCCAGATCACTGGCGGTACCGCTGGCGACCGCCCGGGCCGGATGGCTGTCGTCGTCGAGCAGCGTGTCCGTGTCGAGCAGGGCGGTGCCTTCGCCGCGCAGCCGCAGGTACCACTCGTGCCCGAGGTCGGCTGCGATCAGGTGCACCACGCCGAGGACGTCGACCGCGGACCGGCGCCGCCCGGCCGGCAGGAAGGTGTCGAGCACCTCGGCCACGGTGTCGCCGGCGAGTTTCGCCTCCAGCGGTTCGGGCAGGCCGGTGGCGAACTGGCTGTCCCAACGATGGATGGCGGTCTCGTGCGCCATCCGCCGGTGCCAGAATGCGGCGATCTTCGCCTGGGGGGCCCAGTTCCAGGTCGGCAGGTCCGGGTCGAGGGCTTCGAGAAACGCGTCCAGCTGGGCTTTCTCGTCGGCGAACCAGGCGAGGACCTGCTCGTCGGTGGCGGCCGGGGTGTCCGCCGGTTGGGTGAGCGGCTCCCAGGCCACACCGGCCTGACCCGTGCCGGCGTGCCGGCGTACCCGGCGGTAGATCGCGCCCAGGTGGCGCACCAGATCGCCGACGCTCCAGTCAGGACAGCTGGGCACCGGCAGGCCGAGCACGTCGGGCTGGCTCACCGCGGCCAGGAACGCCGCGCCCTCGGCTCGGCAGGCGGTCAGCCAGGCGTCCTTGCCGCCCTGTGTCCTGGCCATCGCCGCCCTCCCGCCCTGGGTGCATTCACACCATAGGCTCTGTGTGTGTTCGACGTTACCCGGGCGGAGCTGGCGCGGCACACGACGCTCCGGCTCGGCGGCCCGGCCGGGCGGCTGGTGGCGGCGACCGATCGCGACGCGGTCGTCGACGCGGTACGTCCGCGCGGTGCGCCACCGCTGGTCCTGGCCGGCGGCAGCAACGTGGTGATCTCCGATGACGGCTTTCCGGGCACCGTGGTGCTTGTCCGTACCGCGGGCATCGAGGTCGATCGGTCCGGTGACGAGGTGTTGCTGCGGGTGGAGTCGGGCCAGCCCTGGGACGAGGTGGCGGCCTTCGCCGTCGCCGAGGGTCTGGTGGGCATCGAGTGCCTCGCCGGCATCCCGGGCTCGACCGGTGCCACCCCGATCCAGAACGTGGGCGCGTACGGCCAGGAGGTCGCCGAGACCATCGCCGACGTACTGGTCTATGACCGCCGGTCCGGTCAGCAGCGGCGACTCCCGCCGGGGCAGTGCCGCTTCGCCTACCGGACCAGCGTGTTCCGCCACAACCCCCGTTACGTCGTGCTGGCGGTGACGCTCCGGCTGCGGGCGGGGCGGCAGAGCAACCCCGTGCGCTACGCCGAGCTGGCCCGGGCGCTGGGCGTACCGGTGGGCGGGTGCGCACCACTGGCCGCGGTGCGCGCCGCGGTGCTGGCCCTGCGGACCGCGAAGGGCATGGTCCTCGATCCGGCCGACCCGGACACGTTCTCGGTCGGCTCGTTCTTCACCAACCCGGTGCTCGACCAGGCCGGGTACGCCGAGGTGTGCGAGCGGGCCCGGAGGATGACCGGGGGCGAGCCGGTCGGGTGGCCCGGCGAACACGACACGATCAAGGTGAGCGCGGCGTGGTTGATCGAGCGGGCCGGATTCGCCAAGGGCTACCCCGGCGGCCAGGCCGGGGTAGCGATCAGCGGCAAGCACACGCTGGCCCTGACCAACCGCGGCACCGGCAGCACGGCGGCGCTGCTGGGCCTGGCCCGCGACATCCGCGACGGGGTGCGCAAGGCGTTCGAGGTCGAGCTGCGCCCGGAGCCGGTGCTCGTGAACTGCGAGCTCTAGCCGCGGGTCTCGAGTCCGACCTGACCGCCCGGCCGGGACGAGCCGACCAGCGGCGCGGTCATGCGCATCATGTGATGGCTCGCCGGCACCCGGCTCACGGTGTCCAGCAGCTGCGACTCCACCTCGCCGAAGGAGGCCCGGGCCAGCTCGTCGAAGGCGCCCGGCGTGCGTACGTAGCCGCCCCGGTCGTTCTCCGACATCCACCGGGAGATCCGGCCCTGGCCGGCGTGCAGGCAGGGATCGCAGCTGATCACGCGCCCGCCCGGGGCGAGCGCGCGGGCGGCCACCGCCAGCAGGGTGGCGCAGTCGCCGTCATCGAGATGGTGCAGCAGGCCGAACAGGAGCACCGCGTCGAACGGGTCGTACTCGCCCAGGTGCGCCTCGGTGAGGATCTCGCAGCGGAACTCGCCGCGCTCGCCGTACCGGTTGCGGGCGTGCCCGATGTACGCCGCCGAGGTGTCGAAGCCCACGTAGGCGACGTCGGGCAGCCGGTCGAAGTAGTAGGCCGGCCCGCAGCCGACGTCGAGCACCCGGCTGCCGGGCTTCAACTCCGCCTCGTCCAGGCAGCGGTAGCGCACCCGGTCGGCACCGACGCTCTTCTGCAGCGCCACGTACAGGCCGACGTTGCCGAGCATCCGCCGCATAGTGGCGAGCATGGTCAACTCCTGCGGGACAATCGTGACGGGTGATCGCCGGCCAGCTTACCGACCTGGGAGTTGGCTGGCAGCGGGTGACCCGGGCGGTCAGACCCGATGGATCTTGTGCTGGGCGGCCTGGGCCAGGGGTCGGACAACCAGCCGGTCCACGTTCACGTGGTGCGGTCGGCTGGCCGCCCACGAGATGCAATCGGCGATGTCCTCGGCGACCAGCGGCTGCGCCACCCCGGCGTAGACCGCCTGCGCCCGCTCGGCGTCGCCACCGAAGCGGACCAGGCTGAACTCCTCGGTCCGGACCATGCCCGGGTCGATCTCGACCACGCGGATCGGGCGTCCGTTCAGCTCCAGCCGCAATGTTTCGGCCAGCGCGGTCTGGGCGTGCTTGGCGGCCGCGTAGCCGCCACCGCCCTCGTAGACGACCAGGCCAGCGGTCGAACTCAGCACCACCACCGTGGCCGCGCCGCTGCGCTCCAGGGCAGGCAGCAGCGCCTGGGTGACCCGCAGGGTGCCGAGCACGTTCACGTCGAACATCTGCTGCCACTGGGCCACGTCGGCCCGCTCGATGGGCTCAGCGCCCAGTGCCCCACCGGCGTTGTTGACCAGGAGGGTGAGCGGAGCGCCTGCGGCCTGCACCGCGCCGGCCAGCGTCGCGACTTCGGCCTCCGAGGTGACGTCGCAGGTCACCGGCGTGATCTGGGCCGGCGCCTGGGCGGCGAGTTCGGCCAACCGGCCGCTGCGCCGGGCGGCGGCCAGGACGTGGTAGCCATCGGCGGCCAACCGGCGCGCGGTGGCTGCGCCGATGCCGCTGGAGGCACCGGTGACGACGGCGAGGGCAGCGCTCACGCGTGCGATCGTCGCATGCGCCCCGCCCCGCCCGGGGTGCTCGCCGGCCGGTAGCCGCTGAGAAGGTCGGAGCCGGCTGGGAAGATGGAGGCGGCGACGAGGGTTGACCTACGGTGGTGCCGCGGTCGCGGCGAGGGTACGGCGGAGGGAGCGGCGTGGCCGGCTGGACCGAAACTGCGGACGGCCCGTTCATACCCTCACAGCGACAGCCCGGACGGCTGCGCCGGGCGGCGGTTCTCTCGGTGCACACCTCACCGCTGGAGCAGCCGGGCACCGGTGACGCCGGCGGGATGAACGTCTACATCGTGGAGGTCGCCCGGCGGCTGGCCCAGGCCGGCATCGAGGTGGAGATCTTCACCCGGGCGACCTCGAGCGAGTTGCCGGTGGTCGTCGAGATGGCTCCGGGCGTGCAGGTACGCCACGTCAACGCCGGTCCGTTCGAGGGGCTGGCTAAAGAGGATCTTCCCGCCCAATTGTGCGCATTCACTCATGGCGTCATGCGGGCCGAGGCGACCCGTGCGCCCGGCTACTACGACGTGATCCATTCGCATTACTGGCTCTCCGGCCAGGTGGGCTGGCTGGCCAAGGACCGCTGGGGCGTTCCCCTGGTGCACACCGCGCACACGCTGGCCAAGGTGAAGAACGCGATGCTGGCCGCGGACGACCGGCCAGAGCCACGCGCCCGGATCATCGGCGAGGAGCAGGTCATCGCCGAGGCCGATCGGTTGGTGGCGAACACCCCGAGCGAGGCCGACCAGTTGGTCGACCTCTACGGCGCCGACCGGGCCCGGGTCGCCGTGGTGACACCCGGCGTCGACCTTGATCGGTTCACCCCGCCGCCGGCCGGATGCCGGCGCGAGGCGAGGGCCGCCGCCCGGCGCCGGTTGGGACTGCCCGCGGACGGCTTCGTGGTGGCGTTCGTCGGCCGGATCCAGCCGCTGAAGGCGCCCGATGTCCTGCTGCGGGCCGTCGCTGACATGAGCCGCCGGTCGCCCGAGATCGCCGGCCAGCTGACCACCGTGATCGTCGGTGGCCCGAGCGGCTCCGGACTGGACCGCCCGACCGCCCTGATCGAACTGGCGGCGACGCTGGGCATCTCCCGGTCGGTCCGGTTCCTGGCCCCGCTCGCCGGCGCCGACCTGCCCACCCTTTACCGCGCGGCGGACCTGGTCGCGGTACCCAGCCACAACGAGTCCTTCGGCCTGGTCGCGCTGGAGGCGCAGGCATGCGGCACGCCGGTGCTCGCCGCCGCCGTCGGCGGCCTGGTCACTGCGGTAGGCGACGGCGTCTCCGGCATGCTGGTCGCCGGCCATGATCCCCGTCAGTGGGCGATGGCCCTGGATGGCCTGCTGAGGTCGCCCGCCCGGCGGGCCGAGCTGGGCGTCGGGGCGGTCCGGCACGCCCGGGCCTTCTCCTGGCAACGCACCGCGGCCGGGCTGCTCACGGTCTATCGGGATGCGGTCGCCGTGAACCGGGAGTCCGTGCTGCACGCAGCGACCTGGTAGACCTGCGCCATGGTGGATCGGGCCGCGACCGCGGGCGTGGTGGCGGCGGTGCTCGGCGAGCGCGGCGTCGAGTGGGAGCGCACCGGCGATACCGCGTTCGTGGTCACGCTGCCGGGCAGCCACAAGCTGAAGACGCTGTGCAACCTGATCGTCGGCGACCACGCGCTGCGGGTGGAGGCGTTCGTGATGCGCCAGCCGGCCGAGAACCGGGAGGCGCTGTGGGCCTGGCTGTTGCAGCGCAACGCCCACCTGTACGGCGTGGCCTTCGCCATCGACGGCGTCGGCGACACCTACCTGATCGGCCGGGTGCCCCTGCACGCGGTCACCCCGGACGAGGTCGATCGCCTGCTCGGCGCGGTGTTGACCTACGCGGACGAGTCGTTCGACACCATGCTGGAGATCGGGTTCGGCTCGGCGATCCGGCGCGAATGGGACTGGCGGGTTGCGCGCGGCGAGCCGTTGGACAACCTGCGGGCCTTCGCCCACTTCGCCGCGCCGACGCCCAAGGCCGAGTAGCGCCCGTTCGCCCCGGGTCCGGGGTCCTGGGGTCCGGGGTCCGGGTCCTGGGTCGGAGGTCCGGGGTCCGGGTCCTGAGTCGGGGGTCCTGGGGTCGGAGGTCGCGGACAGGCTTGTTACCGGTCAGTAATCGAGCCAGAATGCCAGGGTGGACGCCTTCATCTTCGCCGCGATCCGGACACCGCGCGGTCGGGGTAAGCCAGGCAAGGACGGGAAGCCGGGCGGCTCGCTCTACGAGGTGAAGCCGATCACGCTGGTGGTCGGCCTCATCGAGGAGCTACGCCGGCGCCATCCCGACCTCGACCCGGCGACGATCGACGACATCGTGCTGGGCTGTGTGACCGCGATCGGCGACCAGGGAATGGTGATCGCCCGAACCGCGGCACTCGCCGCCGGCCTGCCGCACACGGTCGCCGGGGTGACCCTCAACCGGTTCTGCGCCTCGGGGCTGGAGGCTGTCAACATCGCCGCCCAGAAGATCCGAGCCGGCTGGGACGACCTGATCCTCGCCGGCGGCGTGGAGTCGATGTCGCGGGTGCCGATGGGCTCCGACGGCGGCGCCTGGGCGATGGACCCGGAGACGAACTACGCCACCGGCTTCATCCCCCAGGGCATCTCGGCCGACCTCATCGCCACGCTGGACGGGTTCACCCGCGACGATGTCGACGCCTTCGCGGCCCGTTCGCACCAGCGGGCCGCCAAGGCCTGGGCCGACGGCGCCTTCGACCACTCGGTGGTGGCCGTGCGGGACCGGATCGGGCAGGTCATCCTCGACCGCGACGAAACCATACGGGCCGAGGCGTCGCCGGAGACGTTGGGGCGCTTGGAGCCGGCGTTCGCGGCCATCGGTGAGTTGGGCGGGTTCGACGCGGTGGCGCTGCAGCGCTACCACTGGCTCGAGCGCCTGGAGCACGTGCACACCGCGGGCAACTCCTCGGGCATCGTTGACGGAGCCAGCCTGGTGCTGATCGGCACCGGGGCGGCGGGTGCGGCGGCCGGACTCGCCCCCCGGGCCCGCGTCGTGGCCGGCGTGGTCACCGGCGCGGAGCCGACGATCATGCTGACCGGTCCGGCGGTCGCCGCCCGCAAGGCCCTGGCCAAGGCCGGCCTGCGGGTGGGTGACATCGACCTGTTCGAGGTGAACGAGGCGTTCTCGGCGGTGCCGTTGCATTTCATGCGCGAGCTGGAGATCGACCCGGAGATCGTCAACGTCAACGGGGGCGCGATCGCCATGGGCCACCCACTGGGGGCCACCGGCGCCATGCTCATGGCCACCCTGCTCGACGAGCTCGACCGGCGCGGGGGGCGCTACGGCATGGCGACGCTGTGCGTTGGCGGCGGCATGGGGATCGCGACCATCGTCGAACGGCTGGGCAGCGGAGGGTCGGGCGAATGATCCGGTGGGAGCACCACCCCGGTGGCGTCGTCGTCCTCACCCTCGACGACCCCGAGCAGGGCACGAACACGATGAACGCCCGGTACGCCGAGGCCATGCAGTCCACTGTGGAGCGATTGGAGCGCGGGCGGGCGGGGATCACCGGGGTGGTGGTGACGTCGGCGAAGGACGGATTCCTGGCCGGGGCCGACCTGAAGAGCCTCACCGCCGGTGTGCGCGCCGCCGCCGCCGCCTCGGCCGATCGCAGCGTCCAGGCCGCGGTCTCGGCCGATCGCAGCGTCCAGGTCGCGGCCTTCCAGCTGACCGAGCTGGCCAAGAGCCAGTTCCGTCGCCTCGAGCGCCTGGGGCGCCCGGTGGTCGCCGCCCTCAACGGCACCGCGCTCGGCGGTGGCCTCGAGCTTGCGCTCGCGTGCCACCACCGGATCGCGGTCGACCGCCCGGACGCCCGCTTCGGCCTGCCTGAGGTGACCCTCGGCCTGATGCCAGGGGCCGGGGGCACGGTACGGGTGAGCCGGATGCTCGGACTGCAGGAGGCGTTGACGAAGGTGCTCCTGCAGGGCCAGCGGCTGCGACCGGCGGCGGCCAAGGAGCTGGGGTTGGTCGACGAGCTCGTGGGGTCATCGAGCGAGCTGCTGCCGGCGGCGATCGCCTGGCTGCGGGCCAACCCGGAGGTGAGCACACAGCCGTGGGAGCGGTCCGGCTACCGCGTTCCCGGCGGCCGGCCGAGCGACCCGGCGCTGGCCGCGTTCCTCCCCGCGGTCCCGGCCAACCTGCGCAAGCAACTCAAGGGTGCGCACTACCCCGCGCCGCACGCCATTGTCTGCGCCGTCGTCGAGGGGCTCAGCGTGGACGTGGAAACCGCGTTGCGTATCGAGAGCCGGTGGTTCGCCTCGCTGGTCGCCACCCCGGTGCAGCAGAACATGACCAAGGCATTCTTCTTCGACCTCGGACACCTCAACCGTGGCGGGTCGCGTCCGAAGGACGAGCCGGCCACCCGACCGGTCCGGGTCGGGATCGTCGGTGCCGGCATGATGGGTGCCGGCATCGCGTACGCGTGTGCCCGGGCGGGTTTCCCGGTCACCCTCGTCGATGTCGACCTGGCCGCGGCCGAGCGCGGCAAGGCGTACTCGAAGCAGGTCCTGGACAAGGCGATCGCCCGTGGGCGGTCGACAGTGCAGCGACGAGACGCCCATCTGGCCCGGATCACCACCGCCGGCGAGCTGGCCGCGCTGGCCGGCTGTGACGCCGTGATCGAGGCCGTCTTCGAGGATTTGGCCCTGAAACGGCAGACCTTCGCGGCGGTGGCCGCGATCGTCGGCCCCACGGCTCTGCTCGCCTCGAACACGTCGTCGCTGCCGATCACGTCGATCGCGGACGCGGCGCCGGACCCGTCGGCCGTGCTCGGCCTGCACTTCTTCTCACCGGTGGACCGGATGCCCCTGGTGGAGATTGTGCGCGCCGGCCAGACTTCGGACGCGACGCTGGCCCGCGGCTACGACCTGGTGCGGGCGATCGACAAGACCCCGATCGTGGTCAACGACTCGCGCGGATTCTTCACCTCCCGGGTCTTCGGCACCTACGTGATGGAGGGGCTGGCGCTGCTCGGGGAGGGCGTGCCGGCGGCCAGCGTCGAACAGGCGGCGCTGCAGGCCGGCTACCCGGTCGGGCCGCTCGCGGTTACCGACGAGGTCACGCTCACCCTCGGCCGCGATGTCCGTGCGCAGGCGCGTAAGGCCGGCGTCAACCTCCCCACCCACCCCGGTGAGCACGTCGTCGACGCCATGCTCGACCGGTACCGGCGCCCCGGGAAGTCCACCGGGAAGGGCTTCTACGACTATCCAGTGGACGGCTCGCCCAAGCGCCTGTGGCCAGGGCTGGCCGAGGCGTTCGCCGCGGTCGCCCCGCCCCGGCTCGAGCTGCGGGAGATGCAGGAGCGGATGCTCTTCGCCGAGGCGATCGAGTCGGTGCGCTGTCTGGACGAGGGCGTGCTCACCGGTACCGCCGATGCCAACATCGGCTCGCTGTTCGGCATCGGTTTCCCGCCCTGGACCGGCGGCGTGCTGCAGTACATCGAGCAGTACGACGGTGGCGTGGCCGGTTTTGTGGACCGGGCCCGCGAGCTGGAGCGGCGCTACGGTTCCCGGTTCGCCCCACCCGAGTCCCTGCTCGCCCGGGTCGGCCATCCCGCGTCGATCTAGGGCTTACGACTACGGATAGAGATCGAACTATGTGCATAAGCCCTAGATCGGCGAAGGTTGAGGGCAAGTTCGGCGGTGCGACGCTCCCGGGCGGGGCCGGCGAGCACATGCAGCACGGTCACGATGCTGGCGACGGCGAAGCAGCCGAGCCAGAGCGCGGCGTTGCCGGCGTACTGGAACACCGCGGCGCCCAGGATCGGGGCCACGAAGCCGGCAACGGACCAGGAGAGCGAGAAGACACCCTGGTAGCGCCCGCGCATTCCGGACGGTGACAGCTCCGCGTTGGTGGTGGCGTTGGACGGCGCGTTGAGCATCTCGCCGATCGTCCACACCAGCACGGTCACCGCGTAGAGCCACGCCTGGTGGGCGAAGGCGGTCAGGCCGAAGCCGACGCCCATGATGAACGCGGCCAGCGCCAGCGCGGACGCCCGCCGTAACCGCCCCAGCAGCCGCGACAGGAACAGCTGGCCCGCGACGATCAGCACCCCGTTGAGGGCGATGACCGAGCCGTAGGTCGAGGCCGGCAAGCCGTCGCGGCCCATCGCGATCGGTAGCGTCGAGAGGTGCTGCATGAAGACCAACGCGGTCAGCACGTTGATGCCCACGAAGGCCATGAACACCCGGTCGGCGAAGACCGCCCGCAGTCCCGGCCCGCCGGCGGCGGCTGGACTGGGCACCGGCCGCGGCGGGCGCGGCGGTTCGGTCACGGTCACGGCCACCAGCGTCGCGGCGGCCACGGTGGTGGCCGCGTCGATGACGAAGAGCAGCGTGAAGTCCACAGTGGCCACGAAGCCGGCGGTGATGGCGGCGAACGCGAAGCCGAGGTTGATCACCCAGTAGTTCAGCGAGAAGGCCCGCAGCCGGTCGCGGTCGGGCACGATGTCGATCATCAGGGCCGAGATCGCCGGGCGGGCGGCTTCGCTGACCAACCCGAGGGCCAGCACCATCAGCGCGACGGTGAGCGGCGCGCGGGCCAGCCCGAGGATCAGCATGAGCACGGCACCCGCATACATCGCGGCGAGGAAGGTCGGCTTGCGACCCCACCGGTCGGCCAGCACGCCGCCCACCAGAGTGCCGGCGGCTCCGCCGGCGCCCCAGAGCCCGATGACGAATCCGGCGTAGGTCGGGGTGAACCCGCGGACCTGGGTGAGGTAGAGCGCGAGCAGGATCAGCACGAAGGAACCGACCCGGTTGACCAGGGTGTTGGCCCACAGGTACCAGAACTGGCGCGGCAACCCGCCCGCTGTCGCGCCCACCCACCGCCTCAGGCCACGCACGCCGGACCTCCCAGCCGTAATGTGCCGTAGCGAACACCGCCCCTTACGCGACACGGTAGGCCCAGGGTCTGACCAGACGACAGCGAGTTGCCGCGTGGCGACCATCACGCCGCCGGCGCCGCCCGGTGGGCGAGGATGTGCGCATGAGTCGCGACGTCGGCACGCTGGTGCTGCTCCGCCATGGCGAGAGCGAATGGAACGCGTTGAACCTGTTCACCGGTTGGGTCGACGTCGACCTGAGCGCCCGGGGCGAGGCCGAGGCCCGCCGCGGCGGCGAGCTGCTGCGCGAGGCCGCCCTGCTCCCCGATGTCGTGCACACCTCGGTCCTGCTGCGGGCCATCCGCACGGCCGAGCTGTGCCTGCCGGTCCTGGACCGGCACTGGATCCCGGTACGCCGGTCCTGGCGGTTGAACGAGCGTCACTACGGCGCGCTGCAGGGCCGCAACAAGAAGCAGACCCTTGAGGCCTACGGCGAGGAGCAGTTCATGCTCTGGCGCCGCTCCTACGACACGCCGCCGCCGCCGATCGCCGACGATGACCCGCACTCGCAGGTCGGGCAGACCCGCTACGCCGACCTACCCGACGAGCTCCAGCCCCGCACGGAGTGCCTGAAGGACGTGCTGCACCGCGTCCTGCCGTACTGGTACGACGCGATCGTGCCGGAGCTGCTGCTCGGCCGCACCGTGCTGGTGGTGGCACACGGCAACTCGCTACGGGCACTGGTGAAACATCTCGACGGGATCTCCGACGGGGCGATCGCCGCGCTCAACATCCCGACGGGCATCCCGCTGCGCTACGACCTCGACCCACTGACCCTGCGCCCACTGACCTCCGGTGGGGTGTACCTCGACCCGGCGGCCGCCGTCGCGGCCGCCGTCGCGGTCGCCGCTCAGGGTCGCTGACCGCGGCCGCCGCCGCGGTCAGGCCGCCAGCGGTTCGCCGGTGACCAGGAAGAACATGTGGCGGCCGGCATTGACGGCGTGGTCGGCGAAGCGCTCGTAGAAGCGGCCGAGCAGCGCACCGTCGATGGCGGACTCGACCCCGTGTCGCCACGCGGCGCCGAGCAGCACCACGAAAAGGCCCTTGTGCAGCTCGTCCATGGCGTCGTCGTCGGTCTCCAGCTCGGCCGCGGTGCCGGCGTCCGGATTGGCCAGCACCCGCCCGATCTTGCCCGCGATCCGGTCGGCCACGTCGGCCATGTCCCGGATCACCTGGGTGAGCTCGTCCGGCACCGCCTTCGCCGGCGCCCGCCGCAGCCCGGTCTTCGCGACGTGCTTGGCCAGGTCACCCATCCGCTCGAAATCGGACGCGATGTGCAGCGCGGTGACCACGAGCCGCAGGTCGGAGGCGACCGGCGCCTGCCGGGCGAGCAGCGCGTAGACCTTCTCCTCCACCTCGTGGTGGAGCTGGTTCACCGCGGCGTCGCCGGTGATCACACCCTCGGCGATGCCGGCGTCGGCCTGCAACAGCGCGGTGGTGGCTCGCCGCATCGCCGCGCGCACCTCCTCGGCCATGGCCACCAGCAATCCGCTGACCTCGGCGAGATCGGCGTGAAACTCCGTGCGCATGTCACTCCTCGGGGGGTGCGGCGGCGGCGACTCGGCAGGGCGGCGCTGGCCCCGAGGCTACGCCGGCTCGGCAGCGTCACCGTGAACTGCGGTGAACGGCGACGAGCCGGGGAATGAACATCTGGCGTCGGGGGCCCGGTACGCCCTCGGGGTACGAGCCGTCTGGTTAACCTGCCGCCTACCATCGGGTCGTGGAGTGGGCGACCGCCGTGGGCTGGCACCGCCGATCGGGCCGGTCGGCCGGGTTGGAGGCGGAGCGGCTGGCCGCCGACGCGCTGAGCTTCCTGCGGGTCGGCGTGCTGGTGCTCGACGCCGCCGACCGGGCCGTGCTGGCCAACCCGGCCGCGGTCGAGCTCGGTCTGGTCCGCGAGGACGCCGGCGGGCACCAGGTGCATCCGGTGATCCGGACCCTCGCTGGTCAGGTACGCCGCAGCGGGGCCCGGCGGGAGGTCGAACTCGACCTGCCGCGCGGCGGCACCCCGGCGCACCTGGGCGAGCCGCAGGGGGTCCGGGTACGGGTGGTGCCGCTCACCGCCCCGGAGTACCCGCCGGGGCACGTCGCGGTCGAGGCGGCCGATGTGACCGAGGCGCACCGGGTGGCCCGGGTGCGGCGCGACTTCGTGGCCAACGTGAGCCACGAGCTGAAGACCCCGGTCGGGGCGCTGGCGCTGCTGGCGGAGACGCTGCTCGAGGCGAGCGACGACCCGGAAGCCTCCCGCCGCTTCGCCGAACGGATCCACCACGAGTCGCAGCGCCTGGCCCGGCTGGTGAAGGAGCTGCTGGAGTTGTCCCGGCTGCAGGGGGCCGAGCCGCTGCCGGCCGCGCTGCCGGTCGCCGTGGACCGCATCGTCAACGAGGTGGTCGACCGGACCCGCACCGCGGCCACCGCGAAGAGCATCGACATCTCCTTCGCCGGCGACCGCCGAGTGGTCGTCTACGGCAACGAGGGGCAGCTGGTCACCGCCGTCGCGAACCTGATGGAGAACGCGATCGCCTACAGCGCGGAGGAGACGAAGGTCACCATCGAGGCCCGCCGGCACGGGGACATGGTCGAGATCTCCGTGGTCGACCAGGGCATCGGGATCGCCGCCAAGGACCTGGACCGCATCTTCGAGCGGTTCTACCGGGCCGACCAGGCCCGCTCGCGCGACACCGGGGGCACCGGGCTGGGGCTGGCCATCGTCAAGCACATCGCGGTCAACCACGGTGGTCGCGTCGATGTGGCCTCCACCCCCGGCGTGGGCTCCACGTTCACCCTGCGGTTGCCGGCGCGTCCACCCGACGCCGCGCTGCCGCTACCCCCGGGCGTTGCCATCGACTCCGAGGGCTCCGACGTCCTGTGATGGTGTGCTGAAGGAGACAAGGTGGCTCGGGTACTGGTCGTCGAGGACGAGGAGTCGTTCTCCGACGCACTCTCGTACATGTTGCGCAAGGAGGGTTTCGAGGTCGCGGTGGCGAGCACCGGCACCGGGGCGCTGACCGAGTTCGAGCGCAACGGGGCCGACATCGTGCTGCTCGACCTGATGCTGCCCGAGATGTCGGGCACCGAGGTGTGCCGGCAACTGCGCCAGAGGTCCCACGTGCCGATCATCATGGTGACCGCCCGGGACAGCGAGATCGACAAGGTCGTGGGCCTGGAGATCGGTGCCGACGACTACGTGACCAAGCCGTACTCACCACGCGAGCTGGTCGCCCGGGTGCGCGCGGTGCTGAGGCGCAACGCCGCCGAGCAGCCCGAGGTCTCCGTGGCCACGCTCGCCGCCGGACCGGTGCGTATGGACGTCGAGCGGCACGTGGTCACCGTGGACGGCGATGCGGTGGCCCTGCCGCTCAAGGAGTTCGAGCTGCTGGAGCTCCTGCTCCGCAACGCCGGTCGGGTACTCACCCGGGGTCAGCTCATCGACCGTGTCTGGGGGGCGGACTACGTGGGCGACACCAAGACCCTGGACGTACACGTGAAACGGTTGCGGGCGAAGGTTGAGCCCGAGCCGTCGATGCCGCGCTACATCGTCACCGTGCGCGGGCTCGGCTACAAGTTCGAGCCCTGAGCGGCCACCGTCGCGGGGTGCGGCGCCACCAGCCCGGCCCGTTGCCGGGCGGCACACAGCCGGGCGAGTTCGTCATAGGCCTTCGCCCCGATGAGCGCGGTCAGCTCCGGACCGTATGACTCGTACATCGCCTCGCCACCCGCGTGCGCCTCCGGCGACGAGGTGCACCACCAGTGCAGATCGTGCCCGCCCTCGCCCCAACCGCGGCGGTCGAACTCGGCCAGCACGGTGAGCAGGATTTTCGAGCCGTCCGCGCGCTTGGTCCACTCCTGGTCCCGGCGTACCGGCAGCTGCCAGCACACATCGGGCTTGTACTCCAGCGGGTGCTTGCCGTCGCGCAGCGCCTGGCCGTGCAGGGCACAGCCGCCGCCGCCGGGAAAGTCGGGGTCGTTGAGGAAGACACACGGTCCGTCTGGCCTGGTGGCGGTGCGCCGGGCCGGCGTCGTGCCGTCGACGGAGTCCATTGTGGTGTAGTTCTTGAAGCCGCGCTGGAAGTGTTGCCACGTCTGGGGATTCAGGGTGCGGGCCGCCGTGCGTACCCGCTTCTCATCGTCGGCATCGGTGAAGAAGGCACCGTGCGAGCAGCAGCCGTCGGCCGCCCGGCCGGCCACGATGCCGTGGCAGCCCCGACCGAAGATGCAGCTCCAGTGCGACAGCAGCCAGGTCAGATCGGCCCGGATGACGTGGTCGAGGTTGTCCGGGTCGGTGAACTCGATCCACTCCCGGGGAAAGTCGAGCCCGACCTCGCGGCTGCGCGGCTCCGCCGGGTCCTCGACCTCGACCTGAAGGAGGGGCACCTCGTCGCGGCGCAGGGTGCGGCGGCTGGTCATCGGCACAGCGTACGCCGGCCGCCGGGTGAACCGGTCCGGGCGCGCATACCCTCGCAGTATGAGGCTTGGCGTGCTCGATGTCGGTTCGAACACGGTGCACCTGCTCGTCCTGGACGCCCACCCGGGCGCCCACCCGTGGCCGGCGTACTCGGAGAAGTCGGTGCTCCGTCTGGCCGAGCGGATCGGCCCGCACCAGCGTATCCCCGATGGGGTCGCCGACGAACTCGTCACCGCGGTCGCCTCCGCCCGCAAGGCGGCGGCGAACCACGACGCGCTGGAGATGCTCGCATTCGCCACCTCGGCTCTGCGGGAGGCGAGCAACTCGGCCGCGGTGCTGGCCCGGGTCAAGGACGAGACCGGCGTGTCGCTGCGGCTGCTCGCGGGCCCGGACGAGGCTCGGCTGACGTTCCTGGCGGTACGGCGCTGGTTCGGCTGGTCGGCCGGACACCTGGTTGTGATCGACATCGGCGGCGGCTCCCTGGAGATCGCGGCCGGCATCGACGAGGAGCCGGAGATCGCGCTCTCGCTGCCCCTCGGCGCCGGCCGGCTGACCCGGGAGCGGTTCAGCGCCGACCCGCCGCCCGCGGTCGAGGTCGACGCGCTCACCGACTACGTCGACCACGAACTGGTGGGCGTGCAGATCCAGCCGGGCGACCGGGCGGCGGCGACCTCCAAGACGTTCCGGACACTGGCCCGCCTCGCCGGCGCGCCACCCTCGTCCTCGGGCTTCCGGTATCCGCGCACGTTGACCCGCACCGGCCTGCACCAGGTGGTCGGCTTCATCCGCCACATCTCCTCGGCGGCGCTGGGGGAGATGGACGGGGTCAGTTCGGCCCGCGCACACCAGCTCCTGGCGGGCGCGATCGTCGCCGAATCGACCATGCGTCACCTGGGCATGGTCCAGGTCGACATCTGCCCGTGGGCGTTGCGCGAGGGCGTGATCCTGCGCCGGCTGGACGCGTTGGCCAGCCGGTGACCGGGTCGGGTGCCGGTCTACCCTTGGCGGGTGACCTCCCCGTCCGCACCGGTGCTGCTCTCGACCTCCTCGGTCTTCCCCGAACCGACCGCGGCCGCCTTCGAGCTGGCGGCCGCGCTCGGCTACGACGGCCTCGAGGTGATGGTCTGGACCGACCCGGTGAGCCAGGACGTGGCCGCGCTGCGGGGCCTGGCCCAGCACTACGAGATGTCCGTGCGCTCGGTGCACGCTCCCTGCCTGCTCGTCACCCAGCGGGTGTGGAGCCCGGATCCGTCGATCCGGCTGCGCCGCTCGGCCGAGCTCGCCGACGAGCTGGGCGCCCCCATCGTGGTGGTGCATCCACCGTTCAGCTGGCAACGGGAGTACGCCCGCGGCTTCGCCGGCGCCCTGCGCCAGCTGCGGGAGGACTTCCCCGGCGTGCAGTTCGCGGTGGAGAACATGTACCCGGTACGCATCGGGGGGCGTGACTTCGTGCCGTACGCGCCGCACTGGAACCCGGTCCGGGACGAGATCGACGCCTACACGCTGGACCTGTCGCACTGCGCGGCCGCCCACACCGACGCGCTCTCGATGGCCGACGAGATGGGTTCCCGGCTCGCCCACGTACATCTGGGGGATGGGCGCGGCGAGGGCCGCGACGAGCACCTGGTGCCCGGGCGCGGAACTCAGCCCTGCGCCCGGCTGCTCGCGTCGCTGTCCGCGCGGGGGTTCAGTGGCTCGATCGCGGTGGAGGTCTCGACCCGGCGGGCCCGCTCACGCGCCGCCCGCCAGGCTGATCTGGCCGAGTCGCTCGCCTTCGCCCGCCAACACCTGGCCGCGCCATCCACCGTGGACGCCTGAGCACGGCCGCCAGGCCGCGGCTCGGCCTGATGGGCCGCTAGACCGCGGCCATTTCCGCGGGGTCGAGGGGGGAGGCCGCGCTGGCTTCGGCGGCCGGCTCGGCGGCCCGCTTGCGTGCGCGGTGGGCGGCAACGTGTGAGCGGGTGGCGCAGCGCTCCGAGCAGAACCGCCGGCACGAGTTCGAGGACGTGTCGAGATACACGTTGCGGCACCGCTCGTCGGCGCAGACGCCGAAGCGCGAGCTGCCCGACTCGCAGAGCCAGACCGCCAGACCCCACACCGCACCGGCCATGTACTCGGCGCCCACCGACGAGCCCCGCGCGGCGACGTGCATGTGCCAGTCGTCCGCCTGGTGCGCGGAGATCCGCGGCTGAACCGGATGCGCCTCCAGCAGCGCGTTGAGGGCGTCGACCGCATCGACGTCGCGCCCGGCCGAGCCGTGCTCGAACACCTCGCGCAGCCGCTTCGACCCCCGGCGGAGGACGGCCACGTCCCGGTCGCTCGCCTCCGCGGCCTGCCAGCTGCCGGGGCCGTAGAACTCCCGCAACTCGGCGAGGGTCTCGATCCGGACGTTGACAAGATCGACTGCAGTGCGGGCGTACTCGTCGAAGTTCACGGAGTCCAACGTAGTCGGCCACGGGTACCGGAGCGAACCGCAGCACGCGGGCGTCTTTTGCGGATCAAATATGCCAACTCCGGCGGGCTGTCCGCGCCCGCGCCCACACGGCGCCGCCAGGTTTAGTCTCGTGCCATGCTGCGATCGGTCATCCTGGCCGCCGCCCGGTCACCCCGGGTCGAGCGCCTGCTGCAGACCGCCCCGATCAGTCGGGACGTCGTGCGCCGTTTCGTCGCCGGAACCAACCGGGCCGACGCCCTGAAGGTCACCCGGACCCTCGCCGACCTGGGTGCGGCGATCACCCTCGATCACCTCGGCGAGGACACGCACACCCCGGAGCAGGCAACCGCGACCCGGGATGAGTACCTGCGCCTGCTCGGCGACCTCTCCCAGGCCGAGCTCACCCCGGCCGCGGAGGTGAGCGTCAAGCTCTCCGCCCTCGGCCAGCGCTTCGACGAGAAGGCGGCGTTCGAGCACGTCCACGCGATCTGCGGGGCGGCCAGCGTTGCCGGCACCACGGTGACCATCGACATGGAGGACCACACCACCACCGACTCCACCCTGGACATCCTGGGCCGGCTACGGGTCGACTTCCCGACCACCGGCGGGGTCCTGCAGTCGTACCTGCGCCGGACCGAGGGCGACTGCCGCGAACTGGCCGCCGCCGGCTCCCGGATCCGGCTGTGCAAAGGCGCCTACGCGGAGCCGGAGACGGTCGCGTTCGGCTCCCGTATCGAAGTCGACAAGTCCTACGCCCGGTGCCTGAACATCCTCATGTCCGGCGACGGCTATCCGATGATCGCCACCCACGATCCGCGGCTGATCGGCATTGCCCAGGACCGCGCACGGTGGTTCGACCGCACCATGGACACCTTCGAGTTCCAGATGCTCTACGGCATCCGGCCCGACGAGCAGCGCCGGCTGGTCGCGGCCGGCTACACGGTGCGGGTCTACGTCCCCTACGGTGCCCAGTGGTACGGCTACCTGATGCGCCGATTGGCCGAGCGGCCGGCGAACGTGGCGTTCTTCGCCCGGGCGCTGATGAGCCGGCGATGATCAGCGCGCCGGCCGACGACCGGCCCCACACCGCAGCCGCCGGTCGCGTAAAGTGCCGCCGGTGAGCAGCGCCGACCCCTACGCGCCGGCCGATCCCGGCCACCCGGTGCGGCCGCCGGGGTTCGTGGTGCCGGTGCAGCCCGGGCCGCCGCTCGCCGGGCCGCCGCCGTGGCCCGGATACCCGCCGCCGCTCGCCGGGTCGGTGGTGTTCGTGCCGCCCACCCAGGGCTACCCGTGGCGCCCGCCGCCGCCCCCGGTGCCTCGCCGGCGTGGACTCTGGCTGTGGTGGCTCACCCTCCCGCTGGCGCTGCTGCTCGGCGCCGGGCTCGCCGTCGCCGGCGGCCTGGTGGGCCTGGTCCGGCACGTCGACGCGGATTGGCGCACCGGGGCCGCGGCGCCCGTCGACGCGCCGCCGGCGCAGGACGCCGGGTCGACCGAGTGGACCGGCTGGGCGCGCCAGGAGGCCGAAGGGCTGGTCACCGCCCAGGGGGCGGCCTTGCTCGCCGGCGACAAGCCGGGGTATCTCGCCGCCGCCGACCCGGCCAACAGCGCACTCCTCGCCGCCCTGCGGCGACGCTACGACGACCTGCGCGCGATGGGCCTGGGTGTCTGGCGGCAGGAGATCACCGGCGGGCTGCGCCTGATCGGCGGCCGGAACTGGCAGGCCGACCTGCGCATCGACTACTGCTTCGGCGAGCCCACGTGTACCGTCTCCGAGCTGGTCGAGAGTACCCAGTGGACGGTGCTGGACGACCGGATCGTGTTGGCCAAGCTGTTGCCGGCCGACGCCAAGTACAAGGGGCCCCGACCCTGGGAGAGCGACCAGCTCACCGTGCGTACCGGGGACCGGGTCGTGGTCTCCGCGACCGCGACGAACGCCGGCCGGCTGCACGACGCCGTGGCCTTTGCCGACAAAGCAGCCAAGATCGCCGACGGGTTTGCGAAGTGGGACCTCCCACCGAGCCGCTATGTGATCACCTTTGCCGACCGGCGGACGGCCAAGGTCTGGTACGGCAGTGCCCAGCCGAACTGGGCCGCCGCCTGGTCGGTTCCGGTCGGCCCGACCAGCACCGAGATCGTGATCCGGTCCGAGGTGGTGGCCCAGTCCGACCTGCAGGTCCTGCTCACCCATGAGATGACCCACGTCACCACGCTCGCCGGCAAGCGCGACGGGCTCACCGACGAGGCCTGGTGGCTGGTCGAGGGGATCGCCGAGTACGCCTCGCATCTGGGCATATCCTTCGCCAACTACGACGCCAGCTCGGCCACCCGCCAGTACGTGCGCACCCGGTGGAACGGCAACCCCGCGGTCACCCCACCCGGTGAGGACGCGACCAATCTCGAGGCGGGCGGCAAGTACGGCGTGGCCTTCCTCTCGGTTCGCCGGATCGCGGAGAAGTTCGGCCAGGCGAAGATGATCGACTTCTTCGGCCGGGTGGTCCACGACGCCGACACCCCCGACGCCGCCGCGAAGGGCGCGCTCGGGGCCTCGTGGACGGCGGTGAAGGCGGACTGCGCCAAGTACATCCGGGCCCAGATCGCCACCTGACTCGCTTCGATGAGGGCTTTGACGAGGGCCTTGCCTTCGTCGTCGAGGCGGACGGTGGCCTCGAACTGGAGCCGCGGGTCGCCGTCGGGACCGCGCCCTGTCTCTTCGAAGACGAGCGCATCGGTGCTTAACAACCCAAGCTGGCCCCACGCTGACGGCGTGAGGTGGCCCCACCTCGGGGTCGAGGCGATGTGTACTTGGCTCGATCTTCGCGGTTATCCCCAGAAGATGCTGGTGGGGTCGCGGTCGATTTCGGTGAGCAGGTCGTCGACTCGGGTCGAGGGTGCGTGGAGGTCGTAGAGGTGGAAGCGGAGGTTGCGGTCGCGCCAGTAGAGGGCCCACGAGTTGTCCGCAGCGGTGTAGCGCAGGCGGGCGATCGGGAAGCTGGTCCATTCCGGTCCGGCGTCCTCGCGCCAGGGCGCGCGTCGCTCGACAATGGTGAGATGTCGCGGCGCTACTTGGCATTCGACGCGGACCTGGTGGCGGGCGTGTTCGGGTACCCGCACCGCGCACCAGCGTTGCACTCGTGCGACGTCCAGTTCGGGTAGAGCCATTGGGGTCACCGGCCGTTAGCCGCGGCGTTGAGCGCATCGAATGCGGCGTCGAGGCGTTGTTGGCGACGTCGGTTGGATTCGTGGTTGGCTTCTGCCGCCACTGACTCGATGAGCTGTTCGAGGTCGTCGTCGGTGGTGGCCAGGACGGCGCCGTCGCTGTCGGCTCGGATGCGGAAGACGAGTCGTTCGCAGTCGGGGTCGAGCAGCTGCAGCTCGCGCAATGCTGCGGCGACTTCATTCGAGAGGACGATCTCGTGGGCGGCCTCGGCCACGGTGAGGTGCCGGCGGCGCAGGTCGAAGGGTGAGTCCTCCCAGTTACTGATCACGCCGGCGTCGTCGCAGGCGCTGCATTGCCAGTGGATTGGCTGCCCTGGGTCGGTGCGGAGCACGATCATCCGGCCAGGGCAGGGCCGGTTGGCTGGTCGGCGTCGGCACGGCAGCGCGCTAGCCCAAGCGGTGCCGGCATCACCGGCGGTGGCCGCCCGGACGATGTGGCTCTGGTGCTCGGCCAGTCGCCGCACCGGGCCCGGGGCATCGGTCGGTAGGTCCAGGAGGTGGTGCAGGTCGGTGACCAACATTGCTGGGACTGTATCGACCCGGGCGGTCGGTCTGGGCCAGGTGGTCGCCTTGGTCAGTTGCCGGCGTGAGCGATCGTGACGGCCGGCTCAAGTGCCGGCTCGGCCCCGACTGTTCGCCCACGGATCGTTGGGTCGGGCTGTCCGGACTGCTGGCGCGGGCTGCCCCGCCCGGACCCGTGCGATGTGTACCAAAAGCGCGGTGAGGCAGCCTAGATCAACAAGGTGGGGTCGGGTCTCAGTAGACTTCCGCGGGTGCCCCGCACCTCACCCCGTACCGCCGGCACCCCCGGCGCCCTCCGCCCCGCCGGCGCGCCGCCTCGTACGTCCCGCGTTTCCGTGTCACGCCTCGCACCGGTTGTCCTGATCGCCTGCGCGCTCACGCTGAGCGCTGCCTCGTGCACCGGGCCGGCCGAGGGGGTCGCCGCCGCGACCGTGCACCGGGCCACCGTCGTTGAGGTGGTCGACGTACCGGCGTCGGTGACCGCCAAGGCGGTCGCGACCATGACCGCACCGGCGGACGGCACGCTGGCCCGGCTCGCGGTCGAGCCGGGCGCCTGGGTACGCAAGGGATCGCTGCTCGCGGTGATCGACTCACCGTCGGCCCGCAAGCGCCTCGCCGACGCCAAGGCCGCCCTGGCCACGTCCTCCGGGTTCGGCGGCGGCCCGACGGTGAACCTGGTCGCGCTCCAGCGCAGTGTCGACGCTGCCGCCGCCGACGCCTTCGCCTCGGCCTCGGCGGCCGCTGCACAGGTGGCCGATCCGGCGCTACGCGCGGCGCTGCTGGCTCAGCTGGACGCCGCCCGCACGCACTACGCCGCCGCGGCCAAGGCATCGGCGCGGGTCCTCGATCAGGTGCAGCGCGGGCTGGCCGGCATCGGAGCGGCGGTGGCCGCGCTCGGCGCGGCCCAGCGGGCCCAGGCGAAGGCCGCCTATGACCTGGCCAAGGCGAGCGTCGACGCGCTGACCTTGCGGGCGCCGATCAGCGGGGTGGTCCAGTTCGCCCGGCCGGCCGCCGCGGCGTCGGGCGACTCGCTCACCGCCTTGCTCGGTGGCGACGCCGGGGCGCTCGGGTCGGCTGGTGGTCTGGGCGCGGCGGCAACGGGCTCCGCCGCCACCGACCGGACCGTCGCCGGGGTCGACGATGTGCTCTCGCCGGGCGACCAGGTCGGCGCCGGCCAGCCGGTCGTGACCATTGTGGACATCTCCGAGATCGGGCTGGTCGGCGAGGTCGACGAGACCGACGTCCTGCTCGTCGCGGCCGGGGTGGGCGCCGATGTGGAGCTGGACGCTGCCCCGGGCCAGGTCTACGAGGCGACGGTGCGCACCATCGACCTGTTGCCGACGCCATCGGCGCGGGGCGGGGTGGCGTACCGGGTCCGGTTGACCTTCGCCGCCGCCGCCACGAGTGCGGCGGCCAACCACGACCGCCCGCCGCCGACCCCGCGCCCGGGCATGAGCGCGGTCGCCCACCTGCGCGTGCGGACCGCGGTCGACGTGGTGGCGGTGCCGGCCTCGGCCGTCTTCACCAGCGACCTCGGGGACACCGTCTGGGTCGCCGGCACCGACGGGAAGGCGGTGCGCCAGCAGGTCACCGTCGGGGTCGCCGGCGAGGATCTGGTGGAGATCCGGGCCGGGCTGCGGCCAGGCCAGCGGGTGGCGGTGAGCGGAACCGACAAGATCTCCACCGGTGACGACCTGCCATGACCTCGGGCCCGGCCCCACCCGTCGCGGTGCAGGACGTGACCCGCACCTATGAGCTGGACGGAGTCCAGGTCGCCGCCTTGTGCGGGGTCTCGCTCACCGTGCAGCACGGCGACTACCTGGCCATCGTGGGCCCCTCGGGATCGGGGAAGTCGACCCTGATGCATCTGCTCGGCGCGCTGGACCGGCCGTCCACCGGCCGGCTGTTGATCGCCGGCCAGGACGTCACCACGCTGTCGCAGGCCGACCTGGCCCGGCTGCGCAACGAGGTGATCGGCTTCGTGTTCCAGAGCTTCCACCTGCTCGCCCGCACCTCCGCGCTCGACAACGTCGGTCTCCCGTTGATCTACCGGGGGGTGCGCCGGGCCGAGCGACGCCGGCGGGCGCAGGAGGCGCTGCGCCTGGTCGGTCTTGACCACCGGCTGGAGCACCGCCCGAGCCAGCTCTCCGGCGGCGAGCAGCAGCGGGTCGCGATCGCCCGGGCGCTGGTCACCGAGCCGTCGGTGCTGCTCGCCGACGAGCCGACCGGCAACCTGGACAGCCGCTCCGGCCAGGCCGTGCTGGAGCTGCTCGAGCGACTCAACGCCGAGCGCGCGGTGGCGCTGGCGGTGGTCACCCATGACGCCACCATCGCCGCCCGCGCCCGCCGCCGGATCTCCATGCGCGACGGCGTGATCGAGTCGGCGCAGCCAACCGGCCAGGTGAGCGGGTGAGCATCACCGAGGCCTGGCGGGTGGCGGTTGGCGCCCTGCAAGCCAGTCGGCTGCGCAGCGCGCTGACCATGCTCGGTGTGATCATCGGGGTCGCCGCGGTGGTGATCCTGGTGGCCATCGGGACCGGGGCCAAGATGACCGTCGAGCAGCAGGTCGAAGGGCTGGGTTCGAATCTGCTGCTGATCGTCCCGGGGGAGGTGAACTTCGGCGCGGCGCCGACCGTGTCGCGGCTGCGACTGGACGATGTGGACGCGATCACCCGGATCGTGGGCGACCGTAACCGGGTCGCCGTGACGACTACGTCGGGGGAGACCGTCCGGGCCGGTTCCCGGAGCCGGTTCACCAGCGTCTCCGGCGTGCTCGACACCACGCCCAAGGTCTTCGTGCGCAGCCTGGCCCGGGGCACCTACCTCAGCCGCTCCGATGTGGACACTGGGCGCCGGGTGGCAGTGCTCGGCTCGGCGGTCGCGGACGGGCTGTTCCCCCAGCGCGATCCGGTCGGCGCCCAGATCACCCTGGCCGGCGTGCGGTTCCGGGTGATCGGGGTCTTCGCCCCCCTCGGGCAGAGCCTCGGGGTGAACCGGGACGAGGAGGTGCACATCCCGATCACAACCGCCCAGCGGGTCTTCGACACCACCCGGATCGACGGCATGGCGGTGAAAGCGCCGGACCGCGACAGCCTCGACGAGCTGGGCAAGAAGATCATCGCGGTGCTGCACCAGCGCCACCCCGATACCGAGTTCAGTGCGGTGACCCAGGAGCAGATCCTCGGCGTCCTCGGTGACATCCTCGGCATCCTCACCGGCGTGCTGGCCGCCATCGCCGGCATCTCGTTGCTCGTCGGCGGGGTCGGCGTGTCCAACATCATGCTGGTCTCGGTCCGCGAGCGGACCCGGGAGATCGGCCTGCGCAAGGCGGTCGGCGCCCGACCCCGTGACATTGCCGTGCAGTTCCTCCTCGAGGCGATCCTGCTGACCACGGTCGGCGGCGTCATCGGCATCGGGCTCGGCATCGGCACGGCGGTGACGGTGGCCGCGCTGACCCCGGTGCCGGCGGTGGTCACCTGGTGGTCGATCGCCCTCGCCTTCGGCGTCTCGGCGGGGGTCGGGATCATCTTCGGCGTGGTGCCGGCGATCCGTGCCGGCCGGCTCGACCCGGTCGTCGCACTGCGCACCGAATAGCCGTACGTCGATGATGTGAAAGACAAAAGAGCAGCGTAACCCGGTCGTCACGGTTCCGATCAACTTTCGCGAAGGCATCTCGCGGCTTACTTGTGTACCGGTACCTTTGTCAGGTAACACGCGCGTACGCCCGAATGAGGGGTATCGCGCCGGGAATGGGATGGGTAGGCCATGGAGCAGAGCGCGGGCAAGTTGGCCGAGGTCACCTTCCTCACGGTGGCTGAGGTGGCATCGCTGATGCGGGTGTCGAAGATGACCGTGTACCGCCTGGTGCACACCGGTGAGCTGACGGCGGTCCGGGTGGGGCGGTCCTTCCGGGTGCCGGAGCATGCCGTCCACGAGTACCTACGGGACGCCTTCTCCGAATCGGCCTGAGCGGCGTCTCGGCCACCCGGAGAGCGAGCATGCGCTGAGTGCCGATTACCGCTTCTCGACGGGCCCAGGCTAGGCTAAGGGCGACCACGGTGACACCGCAGTCCCGACCATGCGTCGGTGCCGTAGCGATCGAGGTCGACACACAGGAATCCGGACCCGCCGCTGACGTGCGTCGTCGAGCCGGTCCGCCCCGCCCGCTGCATGGTGAGGAGACTGCCGTATGGGCTCCGTGGTCAAGAAGCGCCGCAAGCGAATGGCCAAGAAGAAACACCGCAAGCTGCTGCGCAAGACCCGGGTCCAGCGTCGCCGTCTCGGCAAGTAACGCCCGGACCATCCGGGCACCGGGCCGCGTCAGCGCCACGACCGTGACGGCATTTCGGGAGGCCTAGGTGAATGTGCTGGTGACCGGCGCCGGCCGGTACCTCGGCGCGCACCTCGCCCGCCGGCTCGCCGAGCACCCCCGGATCACCCGGGTGATCGGCGTGGACACCGTCGCGCCCACCGGAGAGCTGGCGGAGCTGCTCGACGGCTGGGTCGAGGTCACCACGATGGCCGACCGCGGAGTGATCGGCGCCGTCGCCGACAGCGACGTCGACGCGGTGGCCCACATGGGTGTGCTCTCCAGCCCGGGCCGGGCCGGGCGACCGGCGATGAAGGAACACAACATCATCGGCACCATGCAGCTGCTCGCGGCCTGCCAGGCGGCCCCGCGGCTGCGCAAGCTGGTGGTGCGCTCCTCGACCGCGGCCTATGGCGCCTCCTTCCGCGACCCCGGCGTCTTCACCGAGTCGACCCCGCCCACGCTCATGCCCCGCGGCGGCTTCGCCAAGGACGTGATCGAGGTCGAGGGGTACGTGCGCGGGTTCACCCGCCGCCGGCCGGAGGTGGTCACGACCGTGCTGCGGCTGGCGCCCTTCGTGGGCCCGCAGGCCGACACCACCCTCACCCGGTACTTCGCCCTGCCGGTGGTGCCCACGGTGTTCGGCCGGGACCCCCGGCTGCAGTTCATCCACATCGACGACGCCCTGGAGATCCTGGTACGGGCGGTGGTGGAGGAGCACAAGGGCACGTTCAACGTGGCGGGTCCGGGCGTGCTCATGCTGTCGCAGGCGATCCGCCGGGCCGGCCGGCTGGCGCTGCCGGTGGTGGAGCCGGGCATGTCGGCGTTCGCCGGCTTCGTCAAGGCGTCGGGCATCGGCGACTTCAATCTCGACCAGCTCGACCTCTTCGTGCACGGCCGGGTGGTCGACATCGGCCGGCTGGTCGCTGAGTTCGGCTTCCACCCGCGCAGCACCGACGAGGCGTTCGAGGACCTCATCCGGGGACGGGGACTGCACCGGCCGGGTGGGTTCGCCGCGTTGCGCCCGGACGCTGTGACGGCCGCCGAGGCGATGGTCCTGGATGGTGTGCGCGCCGTGCGGACCGCGATCTTCGGCCGGGCGAAGTTGGAGCCGGCTCATGACTGACCGCCGCCGGGACGCGAAGACACCGGTGTCGAAACGCACGCCGTCGACCTCGGCGGCCAAGCGCACCCGGCAGCCGGCCAGCCCGCCGCGGCAGACCGCCGCGCTGCGCGCCCGCAGTGGCGTGGAGCCGACGCTCAACGGGCGGCCCCGCGACGCCGCCGCCCGCCTGGCCACCACCCGCCGGACGAGCCCCGGCCAACCCGCCGCCCCCGCCAGCGGCAACGGTCACCGGCCGAGCCACGCGGTGGCGAGCGCGGCGGCCAGCCCCGCCCCGGACATCTGGGATGAGCGGATCGCCGGTGCGCTGAGCTTCCTGCGCCGTCGCCTGACCGGCCGGTACCAGGTGGACGAGTTCGGGTTCGACCCGGAGCTCACCCGTACCCTGCTCTACCCGGCGCTGCGCCTGCTCTACCGGCACTACTTCCGGGTCGAGACGACCGGGGTCGACCGCCTGCCCCGCGACGGCGCGGCCCTCATCGTGGCGAACCACTCGGGCACGGTGCCGGTCGACGCGCTCATGCTCAGCATGGCGGTGCACGACGAGACGGGCGGCGAGCGCTATCTGCGGCTGCTCGGCGCCGATCTGGTGTTCCGGCTGCCGATCCTCTCCGAGCTCGCCCGCAAGGGCGGGTCCACGCTCGCCTGTAACCCGGACGCCCAGCGTCTGCTGACCAACGGCGAGTACGTGGGGGTCTTCCCCGAAGGCTTCAAGGGCATCGGCAAGCCGTACCGGGACCGGTACAAGCTGCAGCGCTTCGGCCGCGGCGGGTTCGTCTCCGCGGCCCTGCGCACCGGTACCCCGATCATCCCGGCCGCGATCATCGGTGCCGAGGAGATCTATCCGATCGTGGGAAACCTCAAGCCGCTCACCCGGATCACCGGCCTGCCGTATGTACCGATCACGCCGCTCTTCCCGTGGCTGGGTCCGCTCGGGATGGTGCCGCTGCCGAGCAAGTGGCTGATCGAGTTCGGCGACCCGATCGAGACCGCCCCCTACGCCGACGAGGCGGACGATCCGATCGTGGTGTTCAACCTCGCCGACCAGGTCCGCGAGACGATCCAGCACACGCTGCGCACCCTGCTCGAGCGCCGTCCCGACCCGTTCGGCTGACGCCGCAGGGCCTGCCTTTTATTCGCGCTGCGGTGCTCGCTCCCGCTCGCTCCTCGCGCTCAGCTGTAACTCAGAGGTGGTCGCGGCGTACCGGGCGGGCGCCGGCGAGCGAGCCGTGCCGGCGCAGGGCGCGGAAGGCGCCCCGGCGGTTCAATGCGACCGCGGCCGCGATCGCGCCGGCGGCCACCCCGGCGCCCGCCGCCGCCGGCACCGCCAGCCGCGCGGCCTTGCGGCCGGTGCGGAAGTCGCGGATCTCCCAACCATGCTCGCGCGCGGCCCGGCGCAGCTCCGGGTCCGGGTTGACGGCGACCGCGCGACCGACCACGCCGAGCATCGGCAGGTCGTTGACCGAATCGCTGTACGCCGCGCACCGGGCCAGATCCAGGCCCTCCTTCTCGGCCAGATCGACGATGGCACGGGCCTTGGCCGGGCCGTGCATCAGGTCACCGACCAGCCGGCCGGTGTAGGCACCGTCGACGATCTCGGCAATGGTGCCGATCGCGCCGGTGAGGCCGAGCCGCTCGGCGATCACCGCACCGAGCTCCACCGGCGCCGCGGTGACCAGCCATACCCGCTGGCCGGCGTCGAGGTGCAGACGGGCCAGCGCATGAGTTCCCGACCAGATGCGATCGGCCATGATCTCATCGAAGATCTCCTCACTCAGCGAACGCAGCTCGTCCACCGGTCGACCTTCGACGAAGGCGAGCGCGGCTTCCCGCGCCTGCGAAACGTCGCCGCCGTTCTCGCTGGCCAGCACCCGGAAGCGCAGCTGGCGCAGACCGAAGCGGAGCAGGTCGCCGGTGGTGAAGTACCGCCGCGCCGCCAGCCCGCGGGCCAGGTAGTAGATCGAGGCGCCGCGCATCATCGTGTTGTCCACGTCAAAGAAACCGGCGGCGCCGGGATCGGGCCGCGTGGCCAGAGCCGCCTCGACCTCGGCCACCGCCGAGCCGGTGGTGGAGTAGCCGTAGATCGCCGGTCGCCGGCGAGGTGTCTGCGCCATACCCGGCCTCCTGGTCCGCTGCGCCGCCACCGTCCCGTTCCCCGAGGGTAGCCGTGGGCGGTCAGCAGCCGGCGGGCGGCTTGGGGCCCAGGGTGTCCGCGTTGACGATCGGGCAGTTGTAGGCGAGTGCGTTGTTCAGCTCGCGGATGCGCTCCCTGATGGAGTCCAGGAGATCCAAAGACGGCTCGGTCGCGCGGCTCCCGGCCGCCGCCGGGAGTGTGTTACGCAGGGCGAGCAGCGCCGGTACCTGTCGCTCGAGGAAGCTGGAGACGACGCTCAAGGCGGTCGGGTCGTCGTTGGCGACCGCGGCCGCGTCGAGCAGCCTGACCCCGTTGCGGGTCTCGTCGTCCATGTCCGGCAGCACCTTGCCGACGCGGTCGGGATCGACCTGGCGGGCCTCCTCGAGGCGGCTCTGGGCGAACTCGAGATAGAGCGTGCCCCGGCCGGCGTCGGAGCCGGCCAGCGCGAGCTGAGCCCGCTCGGTGGAGCGCTTGACCGTGTAGAGCGGGTCGCCGGGCAGCGCGCCGGTGCTGGCGCCGGAGACGCCGGAGAGCACAATGGCGCCCGCGGCCACGCCGACCAGGACGGCCACCCGGGTACGCCCGCTACCGCGGGTCGTTACCTGGCGCACGGGTTGGGTCCGGCCGAGCAGCGCCTTGGCCGACGAGCGACCATCGCGGATGGCGAGCCATGCCGTGGTGTCGTCGGACGCCGCGACGCCGACGCCGCGTTCGGCCGTGGCCACCAGGAAGCTGCGCAGGCTGCTGCGGAACTCGGTCTCCGGCGCCGACGGCGGCGGCAGCTCACGTAGCGCCCTGACCAGGGGCAGCAACGGCACGACCGCATCGTCGGCCGCGGTGCGGCGATGGTGTCGGGGGGCGGTATCGGTGTCGTCGAGGTACTCGCCGAAACGGTCAGAGTGCTTGCGGTCAAAGCGCGACATATTCACCGCAAACCTCCCCTCGGCGTGCCGGACGACGCACATCCTCGCATGCTTAACGGAGAGGGAGTGGTGACGGTGACGCCGGCGGTGGCCGCGTGTCGCGGACGGTCGCCGCTGCGGGTGGCGGTCACAGCTGGAAGCCCTCCGGCAACAGCCGGTGCAGGGCCCGTACGGCGCGGTACTGCAGCGCCTTGATCGCGCCCTCGTTCTTTCCCATCGTGTGTGCCGTCTCGGCCACCGAGAAGCCGTGCAGGAATCGCAGCACAATGCACTCCTGCTGCTCCGGGTTGAGCTGCTTGACCGCGCCGAGGAGAGCCACGTTGGTGATGTGGTCGACCACCGCGATCTCCGGACTGCCCTCCGGCCCGCGGTCCTCGCGATCGGCGTCGAGCACGTCGCCGGTGGTGACCTCGAGACGGTACCGGCCCGACTTGAAGTGGTCGGCGACCAGGTTGCGGGCGATGGTGACCAGCCACGCCCCGAGGTCGCGCCCCTGCCAGGTGAAGCTCCCGATCCGTTTGAGCGCGCGCAGGAACGTGTCCGCGGTGAGGTCTTCGGCGAGCGGCCGGTTGCCGACCCGGAAGTAGATGAAGCGGAAGACCGTGTCCAGGTACCGGTCGTAGATCTGGCCGAATGCCTCGGCGTCTCCGGCCTGTGCCCGCTCGACCAGCGCCCACACCTCGGCCGCGGCGTCATCCGGCGCGGGCCGGGCCGGCCACGGCGGCGTCGGCTGGGTGTCCTCGGCGCCCGGCGGTGGCGCCTGGACCGGCACCGTGCGTAACTCCACGGTCTCCTGGGCGGCCACTGGCGCGCGGTCGGGAGCGGGTGGCTTGCCGCCGCGACCCCCCTGCGTCGGCGGCGCCGCGCGGCGGGGCGACGGGGACGGTCGCGGGCGGGTGACCCGGCCGTTGCCGGTCGGTTGCCGACTGGGCAGCTCGTTGCGGCCGGTGGCGCGAGTGCCGGCGGCCGGCTCGGCGACCACCGGCCATGCGCCGCGATCGACGGCAAGCTCAGCGGTGGCCGGACCGTCGGTGTCCAAGACCTCTTCGGACGTGTTCGGCTCGTTCACCTCCGGCTCTCCGCGGCCCTGGGTGGCCGACACAGGTTCGCGTCAGTGGCAAGCGGCGCGATATGCGGCACTACGGCCTCCTCCAGGATGAGGGGATTCGGAGACCCAAAACGGATGAGTCGACCTGATAAGCATAAAACGTGACGTGAGACCTCGTGTGAGGTTCCTGCCACCAGCTGCGAAGTATTTGACGAGTCCGGCGTTTCGCGTCGCACATGATGTGCGACCGTGTCTCGACACGCCGATGGGTGCCGGCGCGTCGCGGCTGGAATGCCGTTTCTCCGTCACCCGGGTGGTTGTGCCAGACTCGGGGGCCGTGACAGGGCCAGTCTCGTCGCCCTCGGCGGCGCCTCCGACGGACACCGCGTCCGTGCCTGCCGGCATCCGCAACCTCGCCGACGCCGTCGCTCACCGGGCGTCCACCCACGGCGGGTCGGCCGCGCTGCTCGTCGGCGACGAGACCGTCACCTGGGCGGCGCTGGACGCTCGCGTGGACGCGTTCGCCGCCGGCCTGCTCGGGCTGGATCTGGCCCCGGGTGGCGGGCCGGCGGGCCGCACCGCGGCCCGGGTCGCCATCGCGCTGGCGAACGTTGTCGAGTTCGCCGTGGCGTTCTTTGGGACGCTGCGGGCCGGGTTGGTCGCGGTGCCGGTCAATCCCGGCTACACAGCGCGGGAGCTGCGCCATCAACTGGCCGACTCGGCGGCCAGCGTTCTGGTCGCCGGGGCCGGCGGGTCGGCCACGGTCGCGGGGATCCGCGCCGAACTCCCGGCGCTGTGCCACCTCTTCGTGGTCGGCGATGCCCCGGGGGCCGGCGCGGCCGGCGATGCCCCCGTGGCCGGCGCGGCCGGCGATGCCCCCGTGGCCGGCGCGGCCGGCGATGCCCCGGGGGCCGGCGCGGCCGGCGATGCCCCCGTGGCCGGCGCGGCTGGCCGTCGCTTCGCCGAGGCGGAGGTGCCATCGGGGGCGGTAACCAGCACAGCCGGTGGGGAGGACCTCGCGCTGCTGCTCTACACGTCCGGGACCGCGGGCGCACCAAAGGGTGCGATGCTCAGCCATCGAGCGTTGATCGCCAATCACCGCCAGCTCGCCCGGGTGTCCCCACCGATCGTCACCGAGGGCGACGTCGTCCTGCTGGCGTTGCCGATGTTCCACGTCTTCGGACTCAATTCCGGCCTGGGCGCGATCGCCTGGCACGGCGCCTGTGGGGTGCTGGTCGAGCACTTCGATCCGACCGGGACGATGCGCCTGATCGCCCGGCACCGGGTCAGCGTGGTCACCGCCGTCCCGCAGATGTTCCAGGCCTGGTCGCTGCTGCCCGACGTGGGCGAGAGCATGACAACGGTCCGGGTCGCGGTCAGCGGCGCCGCGAAGCTGGATCGGGCCACCGCGCAGCGGTTCCTGGACGCGACCGGGCATCCGATCTTCGAAGGGTACGGGTTGACCGAGACCGCACCCGTCGTCGCCACCGCGCTCGCCAGCCCGGTGCCGAAGCTCGGCTCGATCGGCCGCCCGATCCCCGACGTCGAGGTCCGGCTGGTCGCGGCGGACGGTTCTCAGGTCGCCCGGGTGGGCTCGGCCGGCCTGCTCGACGGGGCCCCCGACGACTTCGACGACGACGCCGGCGACGGGCCGGGCACCGACCCGGGCGAGCTCGTCGTCCGGGGGGAGAACCTGTTCAGCGGCTACTGGCCGGACGGTTCGGGCGGCCCGGATGCCGGCGGCTGGTGGCCGACGGGTGACGTCGCCTACGCCGACACCGATGGCGACCTGTTCCTCGTCGACCGCCTGGACGAGCTGATCATCGTGAGCGGCTTCAACGTGTACCCGCACGAGGTGGAGCTGGTGCTGGCCGACCACCCGGGGGTAGCCGCGGCCGCGGTGGTCGGCGTCGAGCACCCACAGACCGGCGAGTCGGTGAAGGCATTCGTGGTACGGGCCAGTGGCAGTGCGGTCTCCGCGGCCGAGCTCACCGCGCACTGCGAACGCAACCTCGCCCGGTTCAAGTGTCCGAGCGTGATCGAGTTCGTGCCGGCGCTGCCGTACTCGGCCACCGGCAAGGTGCGCAAGCGCTCGCTGCGGAGCGCGTCGTGACCCAGCCGGTACGCCTGACCCTGGTGTCGCGTTCCGAGTGCCACCTCTGCGACGTGGCCCGGGAAGCGATCGCCCGGGTGGCCGCCGCCGCCGGGGTCGGCTGGCGCGAGATCGATGTGGACGCCGACGCCGACCTGCAGGCAGAGTACTGGGACCGGGTTCCGGTGATCCTTCTCGACGGCCGGGAGCACGGCTACTGGCGGGTCGAGGAGGAGCGGTTGTTGCGCGATCTCGGGAAGGTGGCGGAGGGTGGCTGAGGCGGCCGGCAAGCTGGAGCGTCTGGTCCGGACCACGCAGGCGCAAGCGCGGATACCCGCGCTCAGCGTGGCGCTACACCGGGCCGACCGCCCACTGTGGATATTTCAGGTCGGTACCTCCGGCACGGCCAGCCCGCTGCAGGCCACGACGCTGTTCCGGATCGGCTCGATCACCAAGACCTTCACCGCGGCGACCGTCATGCAGTGCCGCGACGACGGACTGCTCGACCTCGACGACCCGATCTCCGCCCACCTGGCCGGCACCGCCCATGGCGGCCTGAGTATCCGCCGGCTGCTCTCGCATACCGCGGGTATCCAGCGGGAGCCGTTCGGTGACGTGTGGGACACGCTGGAGGCACCCGATGTCGGCGGCTTCCTGGCCGACCTGGCCAAGGTGGAGCAGGTGCTGCCCTCGGCTCGCCGGTTCCACTACTCCAATGTGGGCCTGGCCGTGCTCGGGCACCTGGTCGGTCGGGTGCGCGGGGGCACCTGGGCCGAGGTGCTCGCCGAGCGGGTGCTCGGGCCGCTCGGGCTGGCCGACGTGGTGACCGACCCCGGCGACCGGGGTGCGGTGGGCTACCTGGTGGACGCGTACTCCGACCACGCCCGCCCGGAGCCGCCGACCGACGTCGGCGCGGTCGCCCCGGCGGCTCAACTCTGGAGCAGCGCCGCCGACCTCGCCCGGTGGGCGGCGTTCCTGGCCGACCCGGCCACCGTCGACCCCTCCGGTGCCGTGCTTAAAGCCTCCACAGTGGACGAAATGCGCTGGCCGGTGACGGTAACGGATGAGGAGGTCTGGGGCGCCGGCTTCGGCCTCGGCCTGATCCTGCTGCCCCGGCCCGACCGGGTCGTCCATGTGGGACACGACGGTGCCATGCCAGGCTTCCTGGCCGCGGCGTACGGGCGGCGGGGCAAGCGATCACCGAAGGCGTGCGGCGTGGCCGTGCTGGGCTCGTCGGGGACCGCGATGGCGACCGTGGAGCTGCCGCACACGCTGCTCGACGCGGCGGTCGCCGATGATCCGGCCGACATCGAGGTCTGGACACCGGGTGAGCCGGCGCCGGCGGCCCTGCGCTCGGTGCTCGGCCAGTGGTGGAGCGAGGGCTTCGCGTTCGTCTTCTCCTGGCACGACGGTGCCCTGCGGGCCCGGCGGTCGGACGATCCGCCCGACCGGCCGCCATCGGTCTTCGAGCCGCTCGGTGACGACGAGTTGCGGACGGTATCCGGCCGGGAGGCGGGGGAACGGTTGCGGCTGACCCGGGATCCGGCCACCGCCACGGTGGTGCAGATGCACTGGGCCACCTACCGCGTGACCAGGGGGCAGGAGACCTTCGACGCCGTACCCGCGTCCAACCCGTGACCGGCGGTACGCAGGTGGCGCCCGGGTCCGCTGCGATCGGCGTGGCGGGAAAAGAGTCGTCCCGGCGGATACCATAGGAGGGGGCGACAGACATGATCCTTGGGAGCGGAGAGCAGGTGGCACCGGCCGCGGCCGACATATGACCGATAGCCACGACACTGCGCCGGCAGCGGGCCATACGCTGGCCGGAACGCGCGTCCAGACCAAGATTGTCGTCCCCGACCCTCAGTCCATGGTGAGCCTGCTGGGGTCAAACGACGAGATCCTCAAGCAGATCGAGCGCGCGGTCGCGAGCGACGTGCACGTGCGCGGCAACGAAATCACGATCTCCGGCGCGCCGGCCGACAACGCGATGGCCGAGCGCATCTTCGCCGAGCTGATCGAACTGGTCGAGAAGGGCGAGACACTGACCGCAGACGCCGTGCGGCGGACCGTCGGCATGCTCGAGCAGGGCACCACCGAGCGGCCGGCCGAGATCCTCACGCTGAACATCCTGTCCCGGCGGGGCCGGACCATCCGACCGAAGACGCTGGGGCAGAAGCGCTACGTCGATTCGATCGACCAGAACACGATCGTCTTCGGCATCGGCCCGGCCGGCACCGGGAAGACCTACCTCGCCATGGCGAAGGCGGTGCAGGCGCTGCAGACCAAGCAGGTCAACCGGATCATCCTGACCCGACCGGCGGTGGAGGCGGGCGAGCGGCTCGGCTTCCTGCCCGGCACCCTCTTCGAGAAGATCGACCCGTACCTGCGCCCGCTCTATGACGCTCTGCACGACATGATCGACCCGGATTCGATCCCGCGCCTGATGGCGAACGGCACCATCGAGGTGGCGCCACTGGCGTACATGCGCGGCCGCACGCTCAACGACGCCTTCATCATCCTCGACGAGGCGCAGAACACGACGCCCGAGCAGATGAAGATGTTCCTCACCCGGCTCGGCTTCGGCTCCAAGATCGTGGTGACCGGCGACATCACCCAGGTCGACCTTCCGGGCGGATCGCGTAGCGGCCTGCGGGTGGTCCGAGAGATCCTGGATGGGGTGGAGGACGTCCACTTCGCCCAGCTGACCAGCGCTGACGTTGTCCGCCACCGGCTCGTCAGCGACATTGTGGACGCCTACGAGCGCTGGGACGCGGTGCAGGAACAGCCGGTGCGGGCCGTGCCGGGCCGGGCCGGGCCACACCCGGGGCGGGCCGCTCGGGGTCGGCGTTGACCGCAAGCCGAAGGATTGACACGTGTCCATAGAGCTGGCCAACGAGTCGGGCGCCGATGTCGACACCGACGCCGTCCTGGACTGCGCCCGCTACGCGCTCGACGAGATGGGGGTCAACCCGCTCGCCGAGCTGTCGGTGCTGCTGGTCGACCTGGCGTACATGGCCGAGCTGAACCATCGCTGGATGGGTGGCGACGGCCCCACCGACGTGCTGGCCTTCCCGATGGAGGAGGGCACCATCGACCCCGGGCCCAACGAGGTCGTGGGCGGTGAGCCGACCCTGCTCGGTGACGTGGTCCTCTGCCCCGAGGTGGCGCAGCGCCAGGCGCTCGCCGCGGGGCACCCGGTCGCCGACGAGCTGCACATGCTGACCGTGCACGGGGTGCTGCACCTGCTCGGCTACGACCACGCGGAGCCGGAGGAGGAGCGCGAGATGTTCGCCCTACAGGCGAAGCTGCTCGACGGCTGGCGTGCCACCCGAAGCCGGTAGCCGTGAGCGACAGCACCCTGATCCTCACCGCGGCCGGCCTGGTCGTGCTGGCCGGGTTCTTCGCCGCCTCGGACGCGGCCATCTCGACCGTCTCCCCGGCCCGCGCCGGTGAGTTGGCCCGGGACAAGCTGCGCGGCGCCCGCGCGCTGCAGCAGATCGCGGTCGACGCGCCGCGCTACACCAACCTGCTCCTCCTGCTGCGCCTGCTCTGCGAGTTGACCGCCACCACTCTGGTGGCTCTGGTGGTGATCGGCGCGATCAAGACGAGCTGGCTGGCCGCGCTCGTCACCGCAGGCACCATGACCCTGGTCAGCTTTGTCGTCGTCGGGGTCGGCCCGCGCACCGTCGGCCGCCAGCGCGCCTATACGGTCGGCCGGTTCGCCGCCGGGCCGGTGCTCTGGCTGGGCCGGGCCCTGGGCCCGCTGGCCACCCTGCTGATCCGGATCGGCAACGCGTTCACCCCCGGTCGGGGCTTCCGCTACGGACCGTTCGCCACCCAGGTGGAGCTGCGGGAGCTGGTCGACCTTGCCGAGCAGCGCGGCGTGGTCGAGCACGACGAACGCGACATGATCCACTCAGTCTTCGCGCTCGGCGCCACGATCGCCCGGGAGGTCATGGTCCCCCGTACCGAGATGGTGGTGATCGAGGAGGCGAAGTCGGCCGTGCAAGCCCTCAATCTGGCGCTGCGCTCGGGCTTTTCCCGGCTCCCGGTGATCGGTGACAGCGTCGACGACGTGCTCGGCGTGGTCTACCTCAAGGACCTGGTCACCCGTACCCGCAGCGGCTCGCCCGAGCTGACCGTCGGCGTGGTGATGCGCCCGGCCACCTACGTGCCCGAGTCCAAGCACGTGGACGACCTGCTGCGGGAGATGCAGGCCGCCCGCACCCACATGGCCATCGTGGTGGACGAGTACGGCGGCACCGCCGGTCTGGTGACGATCGAGGACATCCTGGAAGAGATCGTCGGAGAGATCACCGACGAGTACGACGTGGAGAGCCCACCGGTGCAGCGGCTCGGCGACGACCAGGTCCGGGTCTCGGCCCGGCTGCCGGTGGAGGACCTGGGGGAGCTGTTCGCCGTCGAGCTGGACACCGAGGACGTGGAGACGGTCGCCGGACTGCTCGCCCAGGCCCTCGGCCGGGTGCCGATCCCCGGCGCCACCGCGACCATCGGCGAGCTGCAGCTGGAGGCGGAGGGCACCACTGGGCGCCGCAACCGGATCGACACCGTCCTCGTCACCCGCCAAGGGGCCACCGGTGACCAGGCCGACCATGGCCACCGCCGCGACGATCGGCAGCCGGCCGATGCCTGAGCCGCTGGATCCCGAGGACGCCAAGCTGATCACGTTGGCGCGCGCCGCCCGCGCCCGGACCGGGACCCGCGAGGGCGCCGCGGTCCGCGACGGCGACGGCCGTACGTACGCTGCGGCCACGGTCGAGCTCGCGTCCCTTGGGCTCTCGGCCCTGCAGCTCGCGGTGGCCACCGCGGCGGCGGCCGGGGCCGCGACCCTGCAGGCGGCCGCGGTGGTGAGTGCGGCCGTCGCCCTGGAGCCGGCCGGCCGGGCGGCGGTCGGCGACCTCAACCCAGCCGCCCCGGTATACCTCGCCGGCCCGGACGGCACCCTGGTCGAGATCGTCCGGGCGGCCCACCGGTGACGGTGGCGCGGTGAGGGCCGGGTTCGCGTGTTTCGTGGGCCGGCCCAACGCCGGCAAGTCCACCCTCATCAACGCGATCGTCGGTACGAAGATCGCGATCACCAGCAGCCGGCCGCAGACCACCCGGCACGTGATCCGGGGCGTCCTACACCTGCCCGACGCGCAGCTCGTGCTCGTCGACACGCCCGGGCTGCACAAGCCCAGGACTCTGCTCGGCGAGCGCCTCAACGACCTGGTCCGCTCGACCTGGAGCGAGGTCGACGTGGTCGGGCTGTGCCTACCGGCCGACGAACCGATCGGGCGCGGCGACCGGTTCATCGCCGGCGAGATCGCTGAGCTCAAGGCGGCCGTGGTCGCCGTCGTGACCAAGACGGATCTGGTGGGAAAGGCCCAGCTCGCCGAGCGCCTGGTCGCGGTGAGCCAGCTCGGCGAGTTCAGCGACATCGTGCCGGTCTCGGCGGTCACCGGCGACCAGCTCGACATCCTGGTCGAGGTGATCGCCCGGCACCTGCCCGCCTCCCCCCGGCTCTACCCCGACGACCTGGTCACCGATGAGCCGGAGCAGGTCCTGGTGGCCGAGCTGATCCGGGAGGCCGCTCTGGAGGGCGTGCGCGAGGAGCTGCCGCACTCGATCGCGGTCGTGGTCGAGGAAATGCAGCGGGCCGACGATCGCCAGCTGACCACGATCTACGCGGACATCTACGTGGAGCGCGCCAGCCAGAAG
Source organism: uncultured Actinomycetota bacterium (assembly GCA_963753485.1). Taxonomy (GTDB): domain Bacteria; phylum Actinomycetota; class Actinomycetes; order Mycobacteriales; family Micromonosporaceae; genus CAWDLX01. The sequence continues at coordinate 152,120 of CAVWCL010000011.1, forward strand.
GCGATCGTCATCGGGGCCGGGGGCCGCCGGCTGCGCGACGTCGGCATCCGCGCGCGGGCGGCGATCGAGGAGCTGCTCGGCACCCGGGTCTACCTCGACCTGCACGTACGGGTGGCCAAGGAATGGCAGCGTGACCCGAACCTGCTGCGCCGGCTCGGCTTCTGACGGGTGCGTGGGTCCGTGCGCGTGAGTGCTTGCGCGTGAGTGCTTGCGCGCGAGTGCTTGCGCCTGAGTGTTAGGAAGGGCACCTTGCAAACGGTTTCCGTTGTAAAGGGTGCCCCTCCTAACATCGCAGCCGGCCGTCACCCGTGCAGCCGGCCGTCACGGCTGGCGCCGGGGGCGGGGGACCGGCGCGACCTGGGAGGATAGCCGCGTGCCCGTACGAGCGCCGGTCTACCGCGACGACGCACTGGTCCTGCGCGTACAGAAGCTGGGTGAGTCGGACCGGATCATCACGCTGCTGACCCGCCGGCACGGACGGGTCCGGGCGGCGGCGAAGGGCGTGCGGCGGACCACATCCCGGTTCGGCGCCCGGCTGGAGCCGTTCGGGCATGTCGACGTGCAGATCTACGGCGACCTGGGCAACCTGGCCCGGTCGCTGCACACCATCCGGCAGGCGGAGAGCATCGAGCTGTACGGCAAGCAGCTCGGGCGCGACTACCCGCGCTACACCGCGGCCAGCGCGGTGGCCGAGACCGCGGAGCGGCTGACCCCGGAGGAACACGAACCGGCGCTGCGGCTGTTCCAGCTGACGCTGGGCGCCCTGCGGGCGCTCGCCGCCGCCGAACATGCGAGCACCCTGGTGCTCGACGCCTACCTGCTGCGGGCGATGGGGACCGCCGGCTGGGCGCCGGCGCTCGCCGAGTGCGCGGTCTGTGGCACCCCGGGACCGCACGCCGCGTTCGCGGTCGCCGCCGGCGGGGCGGTCTGTCCGGACTGCCGGCCGCCCGGTTCGACCCGGCCGGCGCCGCCGACGATCGACCTCATGCTCTCGCTGGTCTCCGGCGACTGGAGCGTCGCCGACGCCAGCGTGACCTCACACCGGCGGGAGTGCAGCGGGCTGGTCGCCGCCCACCTGCAGTGGCACCTGGAGCGCGGGCTGCGCTCCCTGCCACTGGTCGACCGCGCCGCCGGGGAGTCCTGATGGCGACGTTTACCCGCCGTCCGCTCAGCCGAGCTCGCCCGCTCGGGCCGGTCGTGCCGCCACGGCCGCACCCCTCCGGCGTCCGGCCACCGCGACTGCCGGCCGAGGTGCTCCCGCGCCACGTCGCGATCGTGATGGACGGCAACGGCCGCTGGGCCAAGGAGCGCGGGCTGCCCCGGACCAGGGGTCACGAGCAGGGTGAGTACTCGCTCTTCGACACCATCGAAGGCGCGATCGAGCTGGGCATCCCCTACCTGTCGGCGTATGCGTTCTCCACCGAGAACTGGAAGCGCTCGCCGGAGGAGGTCCGCTTCCTCATGGGCTTCAACCGCGATGTCATCCGGCGCCGGCGCGACCAGCTGGTCGATCTCGGCGTCCGGGTGGTCTGGTCCGGTCGCCCCGGCCGGCTCTGGAAGAGCGTGATCGCCGAGCTGGAGACGGCCGAGGCGATGTCGGCCCACAACTCCACGATGACCCTGCAGTTCTGCGTCAACTACGGCGGCCAGGCGGAGATTGCCGACGCGGCCGCCGCCATCGCGCGGGACGTGGCCGCCGGCGCGCTCGACCCGGAGAAGGTGACCGAGAAGCTCTTCGCCCGCTACCTCTATCACCCGGAGGTGCCCGAGGTCGATCTGTTCCTGCGCCCCTCCGGAGAGCAGCGAACCTCGAACTATCTCATCTGGCAGTCGGCGTACGCGGAAATGATCTTCCTGGACACCCTCTGGCCGGACTTCGACCGGCGTCATTTCTGGTACGCCTGCGAGCTCTACGCCCAGCGGGACCGGCGCTTCGGCGGCGCGATGCCCAACCCGGTGGCGCCGACCTGAAGCGGCCGCGGCCGAGGAGGCCCCTCAGGCGAGCAGCGGGTCGAAGGTACCCAGGTAGACGCTCACCAGCACCGCGAACGCACCCACCGCGACCGCGATGAGGATCAGAGCCAGGTCGGCGGGTCCGAAATGCTGCGCCCGCGCGGAGGTGCGCGGCCGGCCGGAGTCGAAACCGCGCGCGTCCATCGCGGTCGCCAGCCGGGTACCCCGCCGGATGGCGCCGACGAGCAGCCCGAACGTGGTCGACGCAAAGAGCCGCAGGTGCGCCAGCGGGTTGCCGCCTGCGTCGACGCCGCGGGCCCGCCGGGCCAGGGTCAGCATCCGCCACTCCTGCCCGAGCAGCGGGAGCAACCGGAACGCCGCGAGCGAGCCGATGGCCACCCGGGCCGGTGCCTTCACGTTCTGCACCAGTGCGTCGGCGAGGTCGGTCGGGTCGGTAGTGGCAAAGATCATGATTCCGGGCAGCGAGATGGCGACCAGCCGCAGCGCCAGCCCCAGGGCGGCGTAGAGCAGACCGGTGGTCACGCTGTGCGATCCGACCGGCACCAGCACGGTGCCCGAGCGGTCGGTGCCGAACAGGAGCAACGACGCGACCACGCCGAACGCCGCCACCAGGAGCGGCCAGCCGCGGCGCAGCAGGTCGCGCGCGCGCAGCCCGAAGAGGGGTACGGCGGCCAGCTCGGCGACGAGGGCGACCCCGGGCGCCACCGGGTCGAGGGTGGCGAGCAGGCAGGCGGTGAGGCCCAGCCCGGCGGCGAGCTTCGCCACCGGGTTGCGTCGGGCCAGCGGGGCATCGGCGCGCGCGATCGGCCCGGCGAAACTCACGCTGCCAGCTCCAGGGTGCGGTCGGCGAGACTGGCCACCAGGTCGGCGTCGTGGGTCACGGTGACGATGGCGCAGCCGTCGCCGCGCAGTTTCGCCAGCAGGTCGACCAGTTCGGTCCAGGTCCGGCGGTCCTGCCCGAACGTCGGTTCGTCGAGCACCAGCACCGCGGGCGCGGTCGCGAGGGCTGTGGCCACGCTGAGGCGGCGCTGCTCCCCACCGGAGAGTGTGTACGGGTTCGCCGCCGCGAGTGGCGCCAACCGCAGCCGGCCCAGCAGCTCGTCCACAATAGACGCCACCACGGTGCCGGCGTAGCCGAGCCGGCGTGGCCCGACCGCCAGCTCTTCGTCCACCCTGGTACGCAGGAACTGCTGCTCCGGATTCTGGAAGACCGAGCCGATTCGGCGCGCCAGCGGCGCGGCCCGCCAGGTGTGCGGATGCGGGGTCGGCCCCAGCGCCGAGCTCGCCTCGACGGCGCCACTGGTCGGTGCCAGCAGGCCGCCGATCAGCAGCGCCAAGGTCGTCTTGCCGCTGCCGTTGGCGCCGGTCACCGCGAGCGTCTCGCCGGCCCGCACCGCGACACTGGTCGGTCGCAGTGCGGGTGCACCGGCGCCGCGGAACCGGTACCCGGCCGACTCGGCGCGCAGCACGACGTCGCCGGCGGGGGTGGCCGACCGGCGCCCGAGCGCCGGTCGGCCGGGCACCCACACACCCTGCTCCGCCAGCCGCTCACCGTGCCGGGCGAACACGTCGCCGGGTGGGCCGTCGGCGGCCAGGCCGCCCGCCGGGTCCAGCACCACCACCCGGTCGACCAGTGCCAGGACCTCGGCCACCCGGTGCTCGACCAGGAGCAGGGTCGCCTCGTTGCCGGCGAGCACCTGGGCGACCGCCTGGCGGACCGCGACCGCGCCGGACGGATCCAGGTTCGCGGTCGGCTCGTCGAGTAGCAGGAGCGTTGGCCGGCGCACGAGGGCGCCGGCCAACGCCAGCCGCTGTTGCTCACCACCGGAGAGCTCCGAGGTCGACCGCGCGAGTGGGTACCGGAAGCCGACGGCGCGCAGCGCGTCGCGTACCCGGGGCCAGATCTGGGTCCGGGGCACGCCCTGGTTCTCCAGCCCGAACGCCACGTCGTCGCCGCAGCGCGCCATGACCAGCTGCGTCTGCGGGTCCTGGAACAGGATGCCGACCCGGTCGCGGGCGGCGCGCGGATCGACGCCGTCGACGGTGACGCTGCCCTCCTGCTCGCCCGAGTCTTCGGCGAGCAGTCCGGCGAGCGCGGCGAGCAGGGTGCTCTTGCCGGCGCCGGAGGCCCCTAGCAGGAGCACCCGCTCGCCGCGATCGATGCGAAGGTCGAGGCCGCGCACCGCCCACGCCCGGCGCCCGGCGTGGCGCCAGCCGAAGCCACGCAGGTCGACGTGGGCGTCCACGACTCAGACGGCTGCCCGCTCGCGCCCGGACGGGAACCGGTCGAGCACCCCGGTCTGGGCCAACGACCGGGTCAGCACCCAGCTACCAAGGCCGGCGACGACGAGTGAGCTCACCGCGGTGATGGCGAGGTACGGCAGCCGCATCGCCGTGGTCGAGTAGTCCGACGCGGGATACCAGACCACGATGTCGTACGCGCCCGCGGCGAGACCGGAGAGCACGCCGGCGAGCGACGCCGCCAACAGCCCGAACGACCGGTACGCCAGCAGTGCGAAGGCCAGCTCGGCACCGAGCGCCTCGAGCGGGCCCTCGACGACCAGGGTCCAGCCCCACACCGTGCCGAGCGCGATGGAGACGACCGCTGCCACCGTCTCGGTGAGGAAAGCGGCCCCGGGCCTGCGGATGATCAGTCCACCGAGGACACCGGGGACGAGCCAGACGCCGTAGATGAGGGCGCGTCCGGGCAGCGGTATCGCATCGGCCGGACCGTTCCACAGATAGCCCCAGGCCCAGAAGACGACGCCGAAGGCAACGGCGATCACGGCTGAGACGACGATATCGACCGTGCGCCATCGACGTGCCGGCACCGGGTGAACCATGGTGTACCTCCTGGATTCCCATGAACCAGGAGAAAACGCACGCCATGCCCGGGGTTCGGACATGGCGCCACAGCTGGAGACGACCGAACTCCCTGCGCTGGCATTACCCAGATCAGGTTCGAGGGTCTGGTCCGCATGCTGCCGGACGCACTCTCAGCGCTGTGCGCTCCCCTGTCGGATGTGGACTTGTCCCATCGACGCTAGCAGGCGTCACGCCCCCCGGGCAGGGGCAACCGGTGGCGTACGCTGCCCGGCATGGTGGTGGGGGAGGCCCCGGGCGGGCGGCGTGCGGCCTGCGGACGGGCGATGGGCCCGTGAGCGCGAGGAGCGAGCGGGTGCGAGCACCGCAGCGCGAACGAAAAGCAGGCCCCGTGAGCGCGAGGAGCGAGCGGGTGCGAGCACCGCAGCGCGAACGAAAAGCAGGCCCCGTGAGCGCGAGGAGCGAGCGGGTGCGAGCACCGCAGTGCGAACAAGAGGAAGACCCGTGAGCGCCCGCGCCGGCCTACCCTGCACCCGCCAGTCGCTCGCCGCGGAGCTGGTCGCGCTCGGCGTCCGCCCGGGCTCGGTGCTGTTGGTGCATTCCTCGCTCAGCTCTCTGGGATGGGTCTGCGGCGGTGCGCTCGCTGTCGTCCAGGCGCTACGGGACGTGCTCGGACCGGACGGCACCCTGGTCGTGCCGACCCACACGCCGGACAACTCCGACCCTGCGCTCTGGCAGCACCCGCCGGTGCCGGAGACCTGGTGGCCGGTGATCCGGGAGCACATGCCCGCCTTCGACCCGGCGAGGACACCGAGTCGGTGGATGGGCCAGATGGCCGAGGTGGTCCGTACCTGGCCCGGCGCGCGGCGCAGCGACCACCCGCAGGTCTCGTTCGCGGCGGTCGGTCCGCAGGCGGCGGCCGTGGTCGCCGGTCACCGGCTCGACGACATGCTCGGCGACAGCTCGCCGCTCGGGCACGTCTACGACCTCGACGGCGACGTGCTGCTGATCGGGGTCGGCCACGACTCCAACACGTCGCTGCACCTGGCCGAGTACCGGGTCGCCCGGCCGGTCCGGGCGCTTCTCGCCGCTGCGATCCAGAGCGGCGACGGTCGCCGGCGTTGGGTCGAATGGGAGGATATCGATCTCGACGAGAGCCGATTTGCCCGTATCGGCGCGGACCTGGAGCAGACCGGGGTGGTCCAGATCGGCTTGGTCGGCTCGGCCGAGTCCCGCCTGATGCGCCAGCGCGACGCGGTCGATTTCGCGGTCCGGTGGCTGGACGGTTCGCAAACCCTACCGATGGGTAGTACTGGCGAGTAGTATTGGGTCGAGATCCGCACTCGATCCGGGGGTGAGCCCCATGACGACGACCGATCACCGGCCGCCATCCGCCACCACTACCGCCGTCGCCGGCGCCGTGGCGCCTACGGGCGTCAGCGAAAAGCAGGCCCGGCAGGTGGCCGAGGCGGCCCGGGAGACGGAGTGGCGTAAGCCGAGCTTCGGCAAGCAGCTCTTCCTCGGCCGGTTGCGTCTCGCTCTGATCGATCCGTGGCCGCAGCCTGACCCGGAGCGGGCCGCGCGGGCCGCCCCGTACCTGGCCGCGCTGGAGCGCTTCAGCCAGGACGTGATCGACGGCGAGCGGATCGAGCGGGAAGCCAGCATCCCGGACGAGGTCATCTCCGGCCTGGCCGAGCTCGGCGCCTTCGGCATGAAGATCGATCCGGCCTATGGCGGACTGGGACTGTCCAATCTAGACTACTGTCGCTCGCTCATGCTGATCGGCTCGGCCAACCCGTCGGTGTCCGCGCTGCTCTCGGCGCACCAGTCCATCGGCGTACCGCAGCCGTTGAAGCTCTTCGGCACGGACGAGCAGAAGAAGGCGTTCCTGCCCCGGCTGGCCGCCGGGGAGATCTCCGCCTTCCTGCTCACCGAGCCGGATGAGGGCTCCGACCCGGCCCGCCTGCGGACCACAGCCACGCCGACCGGCGACGGTGACTACCTGCTCGACGGGGTCAAGTTGTGGGCCACGAACGGCACCGTCGCCAGCCTGCTCGTGGTGATGGCTCGGGTGCCGAAGTCCGAGGGGCACCGCGGCGGCATCACCGCGTTCGTGGTGGAGTCGGAGACCGAGGGCATCACGGTTGAACGGCGCAACGCGTTCATGGGGTTGCGTGGCCTGGAGAACAGCGTCACCCGCTTCCACAACGTACGGGTGCCCGGGCGCAACATCATCGGCGCCGAGGGGCAGGGGCTCAAGATCGCCCTGACCACGTTGAACACCGGACGGCTGTCGCTGCCCGCGATGTGCGTCGGGGCCGGGAAGTACTGCCTCAGCGTGGCCCGGGAGTGGGGCGCGAACCGGGTGCAGTGGGGTCGCCCCGTCGGGCAGCACGAGGCAGTGGCGGGAAAGATCGCGTTCATCGCCGCCACCACCTACGGGATTGAGTCCATGGTGGACCTGTGCTGCCTGCTCGCCGACGACGACCGCAACGACATCCGCATCGAGGCCGCGTTGGTGAAGCTGTACGCCAGTGAGATGGCGTGGCGGATGGCCGATGAGCTCATCCAGATCCGGGGCGGGCGCGGGTACGAGACCGCCGCCTCGCTGGCGGCCCGCGGTGAGCGGCCGATCGCGGCCGAGCAGTTGCTGCGTGATCTGCGCATCAACCGCATCTTCGAAGGCTCCACGGAGATCATGCATCTGCTCATCGCCCGCGAGGCGGTGGACCAGCACCTCAGTGTTGCCGGCGACATCATCGACCCGGACGCCACGTTCGCCCGCAAGGCGAAGGCCGGGGCCCGGGCCGGTGCCTTCTACGCCCGCTGGTTGCCGACCCTCGCCGTCGGCCGGGGGCAGGTCCCGGGCGGGTACGCATCGTTCGGACCGCTCGCCACGCATGTCCGGTTCGTTGAGCGGACGTCGCGCAAGCTGGCCCGGTCGACCTTCTACGGGATGGCCCGCTGGCAGGGCAAGCTCGAACGCAGGCAGGGATTCCTCGCCCGCATCGTCGACATTGGCGCGGAGCTCTTCGCGATCTCGGCCACCTGTGTCCGGGCCCGCTCGCAGCGCGCCGAGCACCCGGAGAACGTCGAGCTGGCCGATCTGTTCTGCCGGCAGGCCCGGCACCGCATCGAGGCCCTCTTCGACCGGCTGTGGGACAACACCGACGCCCGGGACGCGGCCCTGGCCCGCCGGGTGCTGGCCGGCGAGCACACCGCGTTGGAGAAGGGCATCCTGCCGCTGCCGGCCGAGGGGGCCTGGGTGGCGCACTGGGAGCCCGGCCAGACCGGTGAGCGCGATGTCCGGCGCCGCCTGCCCCGCCGGACCTAAGACGCGGTGACTGCGCCGCCGGACCAAAGACGCGCCGCCTTCCCCGCCGGACCTAAGACGCGGTGACTGCGGCGCCGGACCTAAGAGGGGTGAGTGCGCCGCGCCGCACTCACGCTGCGATTGGATCCTCGGCCCGCACGCGAGCCACTTCCAAGCGGGCGTCCGCGGCAAGTTCGTCGGTGAGCGCGGCGGATCCGCCAATGTAGGTGGATCTCAGGTCGATGTCTGACGACACGCACCAGGCGTGGTCCGCCGGCCACCACAGGTTCGGCGTCTGCCAGTACGGTTCCCGGCACAGGTATTCCGCGTCGGCTATGGATCCCTGATACAGCATGAATGTCCGTCCGGGCAGTTGCACCCGCTCGGTCGGTACGTCGTCCACAAACGACGGTGTGGCTGCGTCCCCGGAACCGGAGAGTGCGGCGACTGCCGGCGGGCCGGTCATCCAGCCGTACCCGTCCCAGACGCAGAACCAGCACCGGTCCGCTCGGGTGGTGTGGCGGCTCAGGGCCGCGACCAGCGCCGCCAGCTCGTCCGGCGCTACCGTACCCAGGTCCGGAGGGCGCATGGTGAGCGCTCGACCGCCGTCGATCTGCTGGTACGACATCGACGGCGTCAGCTCGACACCGGCCCCGCGAGCCAGCTCGGACCACCGGATCTTCGTGGTGTCGCGCCAGGCAGGGTGCAGGATCCGCAGGTATGCGGCAAAGCCATCAGGCACGAGCGAGCCGATATCCTGGCCCAACGGGTGCAGACGGCTAACCAGCCAGTCGGCCGCGGTCACCTCCCGCGACCAGTCGACCCGTTCGCGCATCAGCATTCTCGCATTAGCGATCCGTCCGAGAAGTCACTTGAAAGCCCCAACTCGCATAGACGACCGAATTAGCGTCCGTTCCGGGTGGCCGCTGGCTGACCGGCACATACCACTCAGCGTATAGCACGACAAAGCGAATATCCTCAGTGAGCCGAAGGTCGACGGCGACGCTCGAGGCGTCGACTGCGAACGTGCAACCGCCCTGCGGATCTGGACGCCGGGCACAGGTGACGACGAGGCCTTGGTCCTGCGGAACACCAGCGGCATCAACCGGACCGCGGAAGAGCCGGATCTCAGCTCGATCAGGCGAATCCGCCGCTTCAATGAGAACACGAATGCGGTTCTCCGCGTCGGGAACAGGCGGCGGCCATTGGACCGCCCGCTGCTCCGGTCCGGTGTCGACCAGCGCCCCGTCGAAGCCATACCAGTGCGACGCAATCACGACCGTCGGCCGCGCGGTCGTGGTACCCAGGGCCTGCGCGGTGGGCACGCCGCGCTTCCAGTCCATGTGCACGGGCAGCGGGCGGAAGGTCAACTCGGCCTGCGGCGGACCGGGAGATGATCTGGATGGTGGGCTGGACCCTCGGCAGGCGGCTAACGCCAGGAGCAACGCGGCAGTGACCGCCGCCAGCCGAGGGGTCCGCCACGTGCGGCACATCAGCAGGTCAGCGAACCGTTTGAGGTGTTGGCGGTGTTGGCGTAGCTACCATCGTCCAGATTCTCGTGGTACGACTGGGCAAGGTAGTCGTGGGTACCGTCGCAGTCGGCGGCACTCTCGTCGGCGTTGTCGGTGGCCTGGTTGTATGCGGTGGCATTGCCGGTGCCGCGCAGCTCCCAGCCGTACCAGCGGCTGCGGTACAAGCCCGTGCTGACGTAGTCGTAGAACCCGGCACAGACCGTGCGGGCCACGACATTCACCGAACCGGGGACATGCGTAGACAGATGGGGTCGGTCGGTCTGCCCGTAGCATCCGCCCGGTGACAGGGCTGGTGCTGCCGTGCCCTTACCGGTCGAGCTCTGTAGGCCAGCCGTTGCAGGGTACTGGCCGGGTTGTGGTGCCGGCTTGCCCGCGGTGCCGGCGTGGGCCGGCGCCGCCGTGACCGCCCATGCCAGCATCAGGGCCGTTGCGGCAAGAAGAGTGGTGGTGACACGACGCAGTAGTCTCATCGAGAACCCCCGAATCAAGGGCGGGACTCAGAGCCCGCCTGCTTCTCATTCGTTGGCCAACCTACCACGTAGATTGCCGTAGGCCAATGTATCAACCTATGGCGCGGCCGCCGGCGCAGCGCGCGCCTCGTCGCTCACGCCGGGCCAACGTCGGTCCACTGTAGATTGAGAGCCGATCACAGCAGGTGAGCCCCGCAAACACCACTGGCAAGACACCGGAACGTCGGCTCAACCTAGCGGGGTTCGCGGGCGTGCGAGATCGCGTCGGCGACGATGTGTCCGATGTGCTCATCGGTGAGTGAGTACGCGATCTCGCGGCCGCGCCGCTCCCCACGCACAACACCGGCGCCCCGCAGCACCCGCAGGTGCTGCGAGATCAGTGGCTGCGGTGCGTTCACCGCGTCGACCAGCTCATGCACGCAGCGCGGACCGCTCACCAGCTCGGTGATGATTGCGATCCGTACCGGTGCGGCCAGGGCGCGCAACAGCTCGCCCGCGGCCTCGTAGCCGGCGGCGGTGGCCAGCGCGGTGGACTCCTGAGTTGTCATGGCTGCAATACCACGTCTGGTCGCTCCTCATCGCCGTCCCGGTCGGGGATGGGTGGCCGGGACACACCGGCCCGTCGCCTCAGTACCCGCCAGCCCGCGGCGCCGCTCGCGAGGGCGGCGAAGCCCGCGATGGCGACCAGCACGATTGTCGCCCCCGGCGCGGTGTCGTACTCGGCCGCGATCGACAGGCCGACGGTGGCCGCCGCCAGCCCGAGCGCCATGGCCAGATGCATAGTGGCCCGGAAGCTGCGGGTGACCAGCTGCGCCGTGGCCACCGGGACCACCATCAGCGCGCTCACCAGCAGGAGGCCGACCGCGCGCATCGCGACCGTCACCGTCACCGCCGTGGTCGCCGCGACCAGCAGGTTGAGCGCCCGTACCGGCAACCCAGCGACCCGGGCGTACTCCTCGTCCTGGCAGATGGCGAACAGCCACGGGCGTAGCAGCAACGTCACTGCGAGCACGGTGCCGCCCAGTACCGACATCGCGACGAGATCGGCGGGCGAGATGGTCAACGGCGACCCGAACAGGTAGGTCAGTAGTTTGGTGGCGTTCGTGCCCTCGCGTAACGCGACCAGGAAGACGCCGCCCGAGATTCCCCCGTAGAAGAGCAGCGCGAGAGCCACGTCACCGGATGCCTTGCCCCGTTCCCGGATCAGCTCCACCACGACCGCGCCGAGCGCCGAAACCACCACCGCGGCGAGCACCGGCGAGCTGTTGGTGAGCAGTCCCAGGCCGACACCGGTCAACGCGACGTGCCCGATCCCGTCGCCGATCAGGGCCAGCCGCCGCTGCACCAGGTAGATCCCGAGCGCGGGCGCCGCGAGCCCGGTGATGAGCACCCCGACAAGGGCCCGCTGCATGAAGTCGTAGGCGAACAGGCTCATCGGTCCATCCAGATTCCGGGCGTCTGGTCGGCGTGCGGGTGTACATGGTCATGGTCTGGCGCCCCGTGGTGGTCGGCCGGCGCCGGCACCGGACCATCGTGGGCGAGGTGACCGCCGTGGACCACAACCGCCCGGCTCACCAGTGGTTCGAGCGGACCCAGTTCATGGGCCACCAGCAGGACCGTCCCACCACTGTGGATGAAATGACGCAGGGCATCGGCGAACGCCTGCTGGCTCGCCGAGTCAACGCCCGCGGTGGGTTCGTCGAGCACGAGCAACTCGGGCTCGGCGGCGAGGGCGCGGGCGATCAGGGTGCGCTGCTGCTGGCCGCCGGAGAGGGTGCCGACGGGCTCGTCGGCCCGGTCGGCGAGCCCGACCGAGTCCAGCGCGGCCATGACCGCGGCCCGATCCCGGGCCCGCGCCGGTTGTAGCAGGCGGCGGCGGGCCAGCCGCCCGGATGCGACCACCTCGGCCACGCTCGCCGGTACCCCGGCGCCGGCGCCGACGCGTTGCGGGACATAACCGACGCGCCGCGACAGCCGGCGCATCGAGGCCCCGTCCCGGTCCTCATCGAAGAGCCGTATCTGGCCGGCGGCCAGCGGCACCAGCCCGAGCACGGCCCGCACCAGAGTTGACTTTCCCGAGCCGTTGGCGCCGAGGATGGCCAGTACTTCGCCAGCGCCGACCCGTAGGCTCACCCCGCGCAGTACCGGCCGCTCGGCGTAGGTCACCGTGGCCCCACGAACCTCAACCACGCTCATGACTCCGCCTCGCTGCGCTCAGCGGCGTCATGAGGCTCCTTCGCACTGTGCCTGATGATTCGCTCGCTGCGCTCGCTCATGTGCACCCCAGTGCGCCGCGCAGGGTGGCCAGGTTGACCCGCATGACCGACAGGTAGGTGTCGACCGAGCCAGGGGGCAGTCCCTCGATCGGATCCAGGACCGCGGTCGCGGCGCCGACCTCCGCCGCGATCACCTGCGCGACCTTGGGGCTGGCCAAGGTCTCGAAGAAGATCGTGGTCGCATTGTGCTGGCGGGCCTGCGCGGCGACCGCGGCGAGCCGCTGGGGCGCCGGCTCGGCGTCCGGGGACAGGCCGCTGATGGCGATCTGGCTCAGGCCGTAGCGCTGGGCCAGGTAGCCGAAGGCGGCGTGACTGACCACGATCTCGTGGCGGCGGCAGGCATTCAGGCCCGACCGGTACGCCTGGTCGAGGTTGGCCAGTTCGGCCTGCAGGACGCCGGAGCGCTGGCGGTAGCCCGCGGCGCCGGCGGGGTCGATCGCCCCGAGCCGATCAGCGAGCCCGAGCGCCACCTGAGCGAACCGGCGGGGGTCGAGCCACACGTGCGGATCCGCACCGTTCCCGGCGGTCGCCTCATCGGGATCGCTGTCTCCGGCCCGGTCGGGCGCGGCCACCGCCGGCAGCAGGGTCACGGCGCCGGCGACATCGAAGGACCGGCTGGGCGCCTCCAGGCGGGTCGCCTCGTCCAGGGCCGGCTGGAATCCCTTCAGGTAGAGCACGAGATCGGCGTCGGCGACGTCCGCGACCTGCCGCGGGCTCAGCTCCAGGTCGTGCGGCTCGACCCCGGGTTGCGCCAGGTTGGTGACCCGGACCTGGGCTCCGCCGACCTGTTCGGCCAGGTACTGGAGCGGGTAGAACCCGGCCACGATTCGCAGGACGCCGTCCGGGCTGCGGGTGTGGGTCGGTGAGCAGCCCACGAGGCTCGCGGCAACCAGCGCCAACGCAATCGCGCCGGCGGCCACGCCCGCCAGCCCACGGGCAGCCCCGCGCCTGGTGTCCACGCTCCCACTCTGCACGCAAATGACTTTCATTGTCAAAACCGCATGCGCCCGGACGGGTCACCCGAGGCCGTCGACCCCGCGTCGGCCTCGGGCGAGAGCCCGTTGAACAATCGTCATTCGTGTGGTTTCGCCCGAGAACGGCGCCGGTGGGCGGCTGGCCGGCCCGCGTCGGCGCCCGGCTCTACCAGGTGCGGCTGGCGGCGGTGATGGCCACCCAGAGCGGCGTGGCCGCCGGGTTGTCCTGGTTCGTCGCCGCCGACCTCCTCGGCCATGTCCGGCCGTTCTTCGCGCCGATCTCGTCGCTGATCGTGCTGGGTGGCGCCGCGGGGCGGCGGCTGCGCCGGGCCGTCGAGATGGTGATCGGCGTGGCCTTGGGCATCGCGGTCGGCGACGCTCTCGTCGCCGTCATCGGGGTCGGACCCGTCCAGATCGCGGTCGTGGTGGTATTGGCGATCGTCGCCGCTGTCCTGCTCGGGGTGGGCGGGGTCGCCGTCGGGCAGGCCGCCGCCTCGGCCGTCCTCGTGGTCACCCTGGCACCGCCGAGCGGTGGCATCTACGTCACCCGCTTTGTCGACGCCCTGATCGGTGGCGCGATCGGGATCGCGGTGATGGCGCTCCTGTTGCCGTTCAACCCGCTCACCCGGGTCCGCCGATCGGCCGACGCCGCCCTGACCACACTCGCCGACGCCCTCGACGCGGTGGCGACCGCCTTCGAGCAGGAGGAGGCGGCGCCGGCCGAGCATGCCCTTGAGCTGATGCGCGCCGGCGAGCAGTCCTACAGCGACCTGCGCGATTCGCTCGCGATGAGCCAGGAGACGGCGACGCTGGCCCCGTTGCGCTGGCATGTCCGGCCGGCGCTGTCGCGGTACCAGGATTCCGCCGTGCACATCGACCGGGCCACCCGCAACGCCCGGGTGCTCGCGCGGCGGGCGGCGACCACGATCAGGGACGAGGAGCCGGTGCCGCCGGGACTGCCGGCCGGCCTGCGGGAGCTGGCCCGGGCGGTCCGGGCGCTGCGTTCGGCGCTGGCCAACGGCGCGGAGCCGGTACGCGCCCGCCACCTCGTCACCGGGGCGGTGGTCACCACGTCGCGGGCGTACGAGGCCGGCACCGGGTTCTCCGGTGCGGTGGTCGTGGCCCAGTTGCGCAGCGCCGCCGTGGATCTCATGGTTGCCACCGGGCTCCCGTACGAGGACGCGGTCCGAGCGGTGCGCCGCGCGGTCGGGGCGGCGGCGCCGGAGTAGCCGGCCCTTGACCGCGTCGCAGACGGGCGCGCCGCAGCCGGCCGGTTGGGCCGCTACGCTGGGCGCCATGGTCGCCCCGCCGCCGCCGGCCCCACCCGCAACGGTGCCCACGGGGATGCCGGCGGCCGGGTCACCGCGAACGGGCCGGCGCATCATCTGGCTGAGCGTCCTGATCGCGTTCTGCGCACTGGCCACCATCGGCATCGTCACCTACTTCGGCTGGCACCTCGGCCCGCTCGCGCTCGGTGTCGGTATCGCGGGCGCGATCCTGCCGGTGCCAGTCCTGGTCGGCTGTTTCCTCTGGCTCGACCGGTACGAACCGGCGCCCCTGTGGCTCGTCGTCACCACGTTTCTGTGGGGCGCGGGGGTGGCCACCAGCGGCGCCCTGGTCGTCAACACCCTGGCTTCGCGGGTCATCTCCGACGACCTGGTCGGCGTCGCGGTGGCTCCGGTCATCGAGGAGTCGCTCAAGGCCGCGTTCCCGTTGCTCCTGTTCGCGTTCTACCGCCGGGCATTCACCGGCATTATCGACGGCGTGGTCTACTGTGGACTTTCGGCAACCGGCTTCGCCATGGTGGAGAACATCCTCTACCTCGGTGGGCACGGGTTCGCCGCCCAATCGGACAACGGCTATGCGGCCGGGGCCTTCGCCGCGTCCCTGATCTTCGCTGTCCGGGTACCGCTGTCGGGCTTCGCGCACCCGCTCTTCACCTCGATGACCGGAATCGGGATCGGCATCGCCGCGCGGTCGCGCTACCGCACCGTGCGGATCGTCGCTCCGTTCGCCGGACTCCTGGTCGCGATAACGCTGCACGGGTCGTGGAACCTCATGTCCACCCTCGCCCGTGACCAGCCGTACTTCATCCTCTATGGATACTTCGCGGTCTTCGTGCCGCTGTTCTTCTCGATGCTCGGTCTCGTGCTGTGGCTGCGGTCCTGGGAGGGCCGCCTGGCCGAACGGGTCCTGCCTCGCTACGCCGGCGCGGGCTGGTTCTCGCCACCCGAGGTGGCCGCCCTGGGTACCCTCGGCCGGCGACTCTCCGCCCGCCGCTGGGCCCGGCGCGTCGCCGGCGACGCCGGCCAGTCGGCGATGCGCTCTTACCAGTTCGCCGCCACCCGGCTGGCCCTGCTGCGCGATCGGGTCGATCGCGGTCTCTACCGCGATTCCCGCTCGCTGGCCGGTGCCCTGGCCGAGGAGCGCCGACTACTCGAGTCGATCGACGGCCAACGCAAGGCGTTCGTTGGCCGGGATCCGACGACGCCGCGGGCCTGGTGGGCCGGATCCGGGTACCAGATCCAGTTCCCGGACGGATCCGTACGCCCGGTGGCCGCGCCCTACCTGCCGGTGGTGCCGATTCCGTTCGCCGCCTATGCGCCGGCACCGGCGACCGGATGGCCACCGCCCCCCGGTTCGCGATAAGCCGGCGCCGGTAGACAGCGGCCGGGCGTCACAGGTAGAGGCCGGTCGCGTCCGGCTCCACCCGGCGGGCCGCGACCGCGTGCACATCGCGCTCGCGCAGCAGTACGTACTCGCGTCCGTGCAGCTCCACTTCGGAGCGATCGTCCGGGTCGAAGAGAACCCGGTCGCCGGCGACGATCGCCCGGACGTTGGGGCCGACCCCGACCGCGGTCGCCCAGGACAGGCGCCGGCCGACGGACGCGGTCGCCGGGATGACGATGCCGGCTGAGGACCGCCGCTCGCCCTCGCCACCGTCCTGGCGCACCAGCACGCGGTCGTGCAGCAACCGGATGGGCAGTCCGGATTCGCTGTCGTGCTCGGCGGTCACCCTTGACAACCTACAGTTTGCCTGACAGGAGGGCCGGGGCGACCACGAGCCCACGCGGTGCCAGGGATAGCGTGGGGCCAGGGTGAGAAGCGAGGCAGCGGGCATGGGGCAGTTCAACCAGGTGCGGGATGGCTTACGCCGGGCGTACGTGTCGCGGATCAACACGGTACGGGCGGCCCGCGCGCAGGCCAGGGCGGCGGAAGCCGACGCGGCCGCAGCGGCTGAGCCCGAGGTGGCGATGGTGACGCCACCCCGGCCGATTGCGGTGCCCGCAGATACCGGTCGCGACGAAGCGGGGGTGCCGCACGGACTGCGGGTGGCCGGCGCGTGGGCGTGGCGCATCCTGTTACTCGTCGTGGCCGGGTTGGCGATGCTGTGGGTGGTCGCCAAGCTCCAGCTCGTCATCGTGCCGGTGCTCATCGCGACCCTGCTCTCGGCGCTGCTCTCCCCGCTCGTCGGGCGGTTGCGCCAGGCCCGACTGCCGCGGTCGCTGGCCACCGCGCTGGTCATGATCGCCGGGCTCGCGGCCGTCGGCGGCACGCTCTACCTCGTGATCAGCCAGTTCGTCGATGGCGCACCGGAGCTGACCGCAAACGCGGCGAAGGGCATCAACCAGATTCAGGACTGGACCCGCCGCGGCCCGCTGCACCTCACTCCGCAGCAGTTGGACGAGTTGGGCAAGGAGGTCCGCAGCTGGGTCACCAACAACCGCGAGACGCTGACCTCCGGCGCGCTCACCACCGCCGGCACCCTCGGCGAGATCCTGGCCGGCCTCGCCCTGGTGCTCTTCACCACATTCTTCTTCCTCCGCGACGGCCGGCGGATCTCGCGCTTTCTCATCGGCCTGCTGCCTGAGCCCGCCCGGGAATCGATCGCCGGCGCCGCCGACATGTCGTGGTCCACGCTCGTCTCGTATGTGCGCGCGACTGTGCTGGTGGCCTTCATCGACGCGGTCGGCATCGGCATCGCGCTGGTCGTGCTCCGGGTGCCGTTCGCGTTCCCGCTGGCGGCGCTGGTCTTCCTCGGCGCGTTCATACCGATCGTCGGCGCCACCATCTCCGGCGCGGTCGCGGTACTGGTCGCCCTCGTCCTGCGGGGACCCGTGGTCGCGCTGATCCTGCTGGCCGCGGTCATTGCGGTGCAGCAGCTGGAGGGCCATGTCCTGCAACCGTTGATCATGGGGCGGGCGGTGGCGATCCATCCGCTGGCGGTGATCCTCGCGATCGCGACCGGTGCGGTCCTGGCCGGCATCATCGGGGCGTTGGTCGCGGTGCCGATCGTGGCTGTGCTCAACACCGGGATCCGTCACCTCGCGATGATCCGGCGAGCAGAGGACGAGGGTGGTCCAGCCCCCGGGCCACCACCGCCCACCGGTCCGCCCGAACCGGGCACCGCCGCGGCCGCCCTCTCGCCGGCGCCGCGGGAACGCTGAGGCTCAGGCCAGCGCGCCGGCCGGTGCCGCCTCGCCGGCGACCTTCCGTTCAGCGGTGCCCTCGTCGCCGGCTGGGGCGGTCGAGCCGGCGGCCAGGCGGCGCAGCGCGTTCGTGACGACCTCCGGCTTGGTGGTGTACCAGAACGGTGGCAATGAGCGTCGCAGGAACGCGCCGTACCCGCGTGCGGTCTCCAACCGTGAGTCCAACACCGCGACCACTCCCCGATCGGTCGCGCTACGGATGAGCCGGCCCGCGCCCTGGGCGAGGCGTACCGCCGCGATCGGCACGCTCACGGCGGCGAAGCCGGAGCCGCCGGCGGCGTCGACAGCGGCGGCGCGGGCCGAGGCGAGCGGCTCGTCCGGGCGCGGGAACGGCAACCGGTCGATCACCACCAGCTGGCACGCCTGGCCCGGAACGTCCACCCCCTGCCAGAGCGACATCACGCCCAGCAGGCAGCTGGTCGGCTCGCTGCGAAATCTCTTGACCAGTAAGGGCAGCGACTCTTCACCCTGCAGCAGGATCTCCAGATCGGTCTGGGCGCGCAGCACCTCGGCGGCGCGCTCGGCCGCCTTGCGGGAAGAGAACAGTCCCAGCGTCCGGCCGCCCAGCGCGGTGACCAGCCGGACCAGCTCCGCCGCCGCCGGTTCGGCCAGCCCAGAAGCTGTCGGCCGGGGCAGGTGTGCGGCCACGTACAGGATGCCCTGGCGTGGGTAGTCGAATGGCGAGCCGACATCGAGCGACGCCCACGCCAACTCATCGGCCCCGGCCGGCCGGGGCGCCGATGGTACGGCGCCGGCGGGCGCGATCCGGGCGGCCCCGGCGACCGGAGCCGAAGCGGCCGTGGTCACCGCAGCCGCCAGCGGCAGGCCGAGCGCGCGGGCGACGGTGTCGAAGCTGCCGCCCAGGGCCAGCGTCGCCGACGTGGCCACGATCGTGCGGTCGGGGTAGAGGAACGTCCGCAGCAGCGGCGCCACCGACAACGGCGCCACCACGACCGCCCGGCGGCGCTCGTCGTGTTCGATCCAGACCACATCGTGGGGGTCGGCGTCGAGCAGCCGTTGGGCGGTCGTGTTGAGCTCGGAAAGCGCCGCCTTGGCCCCCGAGACCCGTACCGGATCGGCCGCATCCGCCTTGACCCCGCCGACCGCGTCCAGCGCTCGGCGGGTGGCCGTATCCAGCAGGGTCACCGCCTCGGTCAACGCCGCCGGCAGGCCGTTGACCATCCGGCCGGCGCGGGCGTCGGCAAGCGCGGTGGCCATTGCGTCGCCCGCCTCGGCGAGTGCCTCGTGCGCCTGCGCGCCGATCAGCGAGCGGGTACGCCGAGCCGCCCGGTCCACCAGCTCCGGGGTGATCTCCGCCTGGCTGGCCGAGCTGACGCGGTCGACCAGGTCGTGCGCTTCGTCGATCACCAGCAGCCTGTGCTCCGGGATGATGTGCCGGCCGGCGAACATGTCGAAGGCGAGCAGGCTGTGGTTGGTCACCACGATGTCCACGTCCCGGGCCCGGCTCCGGGACGACTCGGCGTGGCACTGCGCGCCGAACGAGCACCGGGTCACCCCGACGCATTCGCGCGCCGGCATGGACACCAGCCGCCATGCGGCCTCGTCCACGCCGGGGTCGAGCTCGTCCCGGTCACCGATCTCGGTCGTGCCCGCCCACTCCCGCAGCCGGGTCATCTGCTTACCCAGCCGCCCCGTCTCGCCGAGCCAGTTCGTGGCACCGCTGTCGAACAGTCCCTCCGGTTCGTCGGCCGAGCCTCCGTCCAATTTGGCCAGACACAGGTAGTGGTGGCGCCCCTTCAGCACGGCGTACGTGGGTCGCCGGCCCAGCAGCGGCTCGACCGCGTCAGCCAGCCGGGGCAGGTCGTGGTCGATGAGCTGGTGTTGCAGGGCCAGCGTCGCGGTGGAGATCACCACCGGGGGATCGACGAGGAGCGCCGGCACCAGGTAAGCCAGCGACTTGCCAGTGCCGGTGCCGGCTTGGACCACGAGGTGCTCGCCACTGGTGGCGGCCTGTGCCACCGCCGTCGCCATGGCCTCCTGCCCGGGCCGGGCGACGCCGCCCGGTACCGCGGCGACCGCCGCCCGCAGCAGCTCGCCCACCGACGGCGTACCGGCACCGGCCATGGTGAGTGAGGCTACCCGCTGGCGGGCGTCGACGCCGTCGCCGCTGCGCGGCGCCGGGTTATCCACAGGTGAGGGCGGAGTCTTGCCGGACCGGGCACTGCTCGCCCATCCTGACGGTGGCCACACGGGAGGAGGATGTCGTCATGGCGACGCCCGCCGGGCCGACAGTGCCTGGTCGACCGAGCAGCCCGATGCCGGCCGGACATGCGGGGTGATGGCGTGGCGCCGAGCGCGATCGTCGAGGTGGTGTTCCTCAAGTACGACGGCCGGCCACACCGCAGCTACCGGGCGCGTTGGCTCGGGGCGGACGAGCACGGCACCTGGCTCGGCGTGGCCGCCGGCACTCCGGCCCGGATCGACGGCGATCACGAGATCGTGCGCGAGGAGCCCTACGTCCTGCTGGTGCCGCAGCGGGCCTGGTGGACGGCGATGTTCAATGCGCCGCCGCGGCGCAGCCAGGTCTACTGCGACGTCACCACGCCGGCGCACTGGGCCGGCACCGCCGAGGTGACCGTGGTCGACCTGGACCTGGACGTGCGCCGCCGCCGCTGGGGCCTGGTGGAACGCCTCGACGACGACGAGTTCGCCGAGCACCGCACGCTCTTCGGGTACCCGGAGGAGGTGGTGACCGAGGCGGTCGCGGCCAGCTACTGGCTCGCCACCGCGCTCGCCGACGGTACCGAGCCCTTCGCCACCGTCTTCCAGCACTGGCTGGCGGAGGTTACTGGTAGCCAGTGATCGGTCCATCTCCGTGCCCGGTCAAGGCCAGCGGTCGGTGATCGGTCCATCTCCGTGCCCGGTCAAGGCCAGCGGTCGGTGATCGGTCCATCTCCGTGCCCGGTCAAGGCCAGCGGTCGGTGATCGGGCCATCTCCGTGCCCGGTCAAGGCCAGCGGTCGGTGATCGGGCCATCTCCGTGCCCGGTCAAGGCCAGCGGTCGGTGATCGGTCGTTCTCCGTGCCCGGGCGCGGCCAGCGGTCAGTGAAGGCTCCTCCTCGGTGTTCCGAGGCGTTGGTGGGCGCGGGGGCGGGCGGGTTCGTACGATCGGCGCCAGGAGGGCAGATGGCGGACGAACCAGATACCAACGGTGCGGATCGGTCCGCGCTGGTGGCCCAGGCCCGGCGGGTACGGCGGCTGCTGACCGTAACGGCCGGGGCGCTCGACCTGACCCGGATTGATCCCGGCTCCACGCCCGGGCTGCCCGGTAAGCGGCCCGGCAGCCCTAAGCAATGGTCCCGGGCGGCCGTGGACGAACTGGGGATCCTGCTCGCGAACCAGCAGGAGAGGCTCTTCGCCCGGGCCGCCGCGGCGGCCGACCGCCGGCGCCTGCTGCTGGTCCTGCAGGCGATGGACTGCGGCGGCAAGGACGGCACCGTGAAGACCGTCGTGGGCAGCATGAACCCGCTGGGTCTGCGGATCGTCGCGTTCCGGGCGCCGACCCCGGAGGAGCTGTCGCACCACTTTCTGTGGCGGATCAACCGGGCGTTGCCGCCGGCGGGGTACGTCGGGGTGTTCAACCGTTCGCACTATGAGGACGTGCTCGCGGTACGCGTGCGGGCGCTGGTGCCTGAGCGGGTGTGGCAGGCCCGCTACGACGAGATCAACTCGTTCGAGCAGGCCCTGGTGGCCGACGGGCTCACCATCGTCAAGGTGATGCTGCACATCTCGTACCGCGAGCAGCGTGAGCGCCTGCTCGCCCGGCTGGACGACCCGACGAAGATCTGGAAGTTCAACCCGGGCGACGTCGACGATCGTGCGCTCTGGCCTGCGTACCAGGCGGCCTACGCGGACGCGCTCGCCCGGTGCGCCACCAGACACGCGCCCTGGTACGTGGTGCCGGCGGACCGCAAGTGGTACCGCAACTGGGCGGTCGCCAACATCCTGCTGGCCCACCTGGACGATCTGGCGCTCAGTTACCCGGCGACCCCGGTCGACCAGGCGGCCCAGCGGGCCCGCCTGACCGGCGACGGGTAAGGCAAACAACAGGTGAACAGCGGATGAACGCTTGATCACCAGCGCGCATCCTGCCGGTTGCCGCGCGGCTGGGCACCTAGCATTCCCCCGAGTCGGGCGCCGGCCCGTACCGCGGTCATCCTTCCCCTTCGTGAGGTCACGCCGTGCGACTGAGGTTCACGCCAACCGACAACTCCTTCTACGAGTTCTTCAGCCGGGCCGCGCAGAACCTGGTGCTGGGCACCGAGTTGCTGGGCGAGCTGGCGCTGCGGGACGTCGACATCCAGTCGGTCTCGGAGCGCCTCGGCGAGATCGAGCACGACAGCGACAAGATCACGCATGAGGTCTACAACAAGATCAACTCGACCTTTGTGACCCCGTTCGACCGTGAGGACATCTACCGGCTGGCCTCCACGCTGGACGACGTCATGGACCACATCGAGGCGGTCGGAAACCTGGTCTACCTGTATGGGCTGACGAAGTTGCCGGCGCTGCCGCGCGAGATGCACGACATCGTCGGGGTACTCGACCGGCAGGCGAGGACCACCGCCGCCGCCATGAAGCGGCTACCCGCGATGAAGGACCTGCGGGAGTACTGGGTCGAGGTCAACCGGCTCGAGAACGAGGGCGACCGCGCGTACCGGATGCTGCTGGTCCGGCTCTTCTCGGGGGAGTACGACGCCTTGTCGGTGCTCAAGATGAAGGAGGTCGCCGACGAGTTGGAGCGGGCGTGCGACGCCTTCGAACATGTCGCGAACACCATTGAGCAGATCACCGTCAAGGAGTCCTGAGGCGGTGAGCGGCGAACTCGTCGGCACCATCGCAGTGATCATTTTCGCGATGGGCTTCAACTACACCAACGGTTTTCATGACGCGGCCAACGCGATCGCGACGTCGGTCTCGACCCGGGCGCTGACGCCGCGCATCGCGCTGCCCATGGCCGCTCTGGGCAACCTGCTCGGCTCGTTCCTCGGCGGCAACGTGGCGGCTACCGTCGGCAAAGGCATCATCGGCCTGCCCCCCGGCCGCGCCAGTCTGGGGGTGGTGCTCGCCGGGCTCGCCGGCGCCATCATCTGGAATCTGGTCACCTGGTACTTCGGCATCCCGTCCTCGTCGTCGCAGGCGCTCTTCGGGGGCCTGGTCGGCGCCACCGTCTTCGCCCCCGGTGGCGCGATCTTCTGGAAGGGCATCGTCGAGAAGGTCGTGATCCCGATGATCGCCTCCCCACTGGTCGGCTTCGCGCTCGGCTTCCTGGTCATGGTCGCGGTCCTGTGGATCTTCCGGCGGGGACACCCGGGAACGCTGAACCGGGGCTTCCGGCACGCCCAATCGGTCTCGGCCTTCGCGATGTCGGTGGGCCATGGCATCCAGGACGCGGCGAAGACCATCGGCGTCGTCGGCCTCGCCCTGGTGGTCGGCGGCTATCTCGGCGCCGCCGACCCGGTACCCACCTGGGTGTACTTCCTCACCGCGGCCGTCCTCGCCGCCGGCACCTACGCCGGTGGCTGGCGGATCATCCGTACCCTCGGCCGGCGGGTCATCCACCTGCGTCCGCCCGAGGGCTTCGCCGCGGAGACGACCGCCTCGGCCGTGCTCTACACCGCGGCCGGCTTTGGGCTGCCCATCTCGACCACCCACACGATCACCTCAGCGCTCATGGGCGTCGGCGCGACGAAACGTATCTCCGCGGTGCGCTGGGGGGTCGCCGGCAACATCGTGGTCGCGTGGGTGCTCACCCTGCCGGCGGCCGCCTCGATCGCGATGCTGTGTTACGTGATCGTCCGCCCGCTCTTCTGATCGGCGCCGCTACCCGTAGGTGACCCCAATCCGCTCCCGGACCGCGTCCAGAGTGGCCATGACCGCGAGTGTCTCGTCGAGGGGCACAAGCGGGCTCTCGGTGGCCCCGGCACGCAGGCAACGCATGACCTCTTCGGCCTCGTAGCCCAAGCCGCCCCCCGCGATCGGCATCCGCACCTGCTCCGGTACGCCGCCGGCCGGCACCAGCGTGAAGCCGTCGGGGCAGAAGAACGGCCGCGGCAGCTCGATCCGCCCGTCGGTGCCGGTGATCGTGGCCCGGCGGGCGGTGTCGCCGAGCAGACCACAGTGCAGGGTGGCGAGCGCGCCGGAGTCGTAACCGAGCACGATCGCGGTGTTCTCGTCCACGCCCTCGGCGCTCAGGCGGGCCTGGGCGGTGATGGTGCCCGGCGGACCGAGAAGCAGCTGCGCCAGCGTGAGCGGGTAGACGCCGAGGTCCAGCAGCGCGCCACCGCCGAGCGCGCGGGCTCGCAGCCGATGCTCGGGCGGGAACGGCCCGGCCAGCCCGAAGTCGGCCGCGATGTGGGTCACGGTGCCGATCGCCCCGCCTGCGATCACCTCGACCAGGCGCCGGATGGCCGGGTTGGTCCGCATCCACATCGCCTCCATCAGGAAGATTCCCCTGGTACGGGCGAGCGTGACGAGATCTGTCGCGGTGGCCAGGTCGAGCGTGAACGGCTTCTCGCAGAGCACCGCCTTGCCGGCCTCGAGGCAGAGCCGGGTCGCCGCGTGGTGGGCCGAGTGGGGGGTCGCCACGTAGACCACGTCGACCTCCGGATCGGCCGCGAGCTGCGCCCACGACCCGTACCCGCGCGGGATGCGGTGAGCGGCGGCGAACGTGGTGGCGCTCGCTGGCGACCGCGAGCCCACGGCGGCGATCTCCGCCTCCGGCAACCGGGCGAGGTCGGCGACGAAACTGGTGGCGATCCCCCCGGTGGCGAGAATTCCCCATCGGATCATGGCGGTCACCCTAACCCCCAACCCGCTTTTCTCGCCGATCTAGGGCATATGCACATGGATGGATCTCCAATCACGTGCCTAAGCCCTAGATCGGCGGGAGATGGGCGTGTCGGTGCAGGGGTGTTAGGTCGTCGGCCACCGCCTCGATATCGTCGCTGGTCTCACCCCACACGTGACCGAGCAGTTTCGGAGTAGTCGCTGCCGCGGCGGCTCCCTAGCATGGGGTAGTCCCCATAAGACCCGAGGGGGGAAACGGCAATGAAGGACACGCAGAAGTCCGCCAAGAGCACCACCGCGGCCGCCAGGAAGACCACCGCGTCCGCCAGAAGCACTACCGCGGCCGCCAAGAAGACCACCGCGGCCGCCAAGACGTACGAGGGGTTCTCGGACGAGGAACGGGCCGCGATGAAAGACCGCGGCCAGGAGCTCAAGACGGCGGCGCGCCGAGGCTCGCGCGCGTCCAACGACGACGCATCGGGCGAGGTGCTCGCGAAGATCGCCGAGATGCAGCCTCGGGATCGCGCCATGGGCGAGCGCCTGCATGCCATCATCACCGCCGCGGTGCCGGCCCTCACGCCGAGACTCTGGTACGGGATGCCGGCGTATGCCAAGGACGGCAAGCTGGTCTGCTTCTTCCAAAGTTCGCAGAAGTTCAAGACGAGGTACGCGACCCTTGGCTTCAGCGATTCGGCGAACCTCGACGACGGCGCCGTGTGGCCGACCTACTTCGCGGTGATGGAGTTGACCCCCGCCGCCGAGGCGAAGATCGTCGGGCTGGTCAAGAAAGCGGTGAGCTGAGGACCGGGTAGGCCACCGGCCCCGCCCTCGGCGGGGGATCGGTCAGACGCTCAGATCGACGGGGCCGGGTGCGGCGTACGCTCGGTGCGTGGACGCGTACCTGCTCGATGCCGTCAGAACACCGTTCGGTCGCCATCGGGGCGGGCTCGCCAGCATCCGCACCGATGACCTGGCCGCGATTCCCATCGCCGAGCTGGTGCGGCGCAACCCTGGCCTGGCTGAGCCGGACCGGATCGACGACGTCATCCTCGGTGACACCAACGGCGCCGGCGAAGACAACCGCAACGTGGCCCGGATGGCGGCGCTGCTGGCCGGGCTGCCACCGGGGGTACCGGGCGTCACGGTGAACCGGCTCTGCGCCTCCGGCGGCGAGGCGATCACCCAGGCGGCGCGGGCCATCGCGGCCGGGGACGCCGAACTGATGATCGCCGGCGGCGTCGAGAGCATGAGCCGCGCGCCGTTTGTGCTGCCCAAGCCGGACGCCGCCTTCCCGGGCGAAGCCACGCTCTGGCCCACCCAGGTCGGCTGGCGGATGGTGAATCCGGCCTTCCCTCCTGAGTGGACGCGCAGCCTCGGAGCCTGCGCCGAAGCGGTGGCGGCCGAGCTCGGAATCTCGCGCCGGGAACAGGACGAGTGGGCGCTGCGCTCGCACGTGCGCGCGGGCGAGGGCTGGGACGGTGGGCTCCACGACGACTACGTGCTACCGGTGACCGGGGCCGACGGGGTGGTCAAGCGGGACGAGAGCATCCGGCCGGACACGACGCTGGCGAAACTGACCGCGCTCAAGCCGGCCTTCAGCCCCGACGGCACGGCGACCGCGGGCAACTCGTCGCCGGTCAATGACGGCGCAATCGCGCTGCTCGTCGGGTCGTCGCGGGCGGCGGCCGACCTGGGAGCTCCGCTGTTGGGTCAGATCATGGCCAGCGCGACCGTCGCTGTCGAGCCGCACCGCTTCGCGGTCGCGCCGGTGCCCGCGATCCGCAAGGTCCTCGCCCGAGCGGGGTTGTCCACATCGGATATCGCGGTCTGGGAGATCAACGAGGCGTTCGCGGCCATGGTGCTCTCATGCCTGCACGACCTCCCGGAGATCGACCGGGAGCGGGTCAACCCGCACGGCGGCGCCATTGCCATCGGGCATCCCCTCGGCGCCTCCGCGCCCCGGGTCGTCGTCGATGCCTGCCGGGAACTTCGCCGCCGGGGCGGCGGGTACGCGGTGGCGGCCGCGTGCATCGGTGTCGGCCAGGGCATGGCGACGGTGGTGCACGTTGAGTGAGCGGTTCCCGCTGCCGGCCCGGCTCGCCGGGCACGTGCGGCGCTTCGCCGAGTCCGGCGAGTCGCCGGCGACGCCGCGCACCGCCGCGACGGTGATGCTGCTGCGCCCGGCGCCGACCGGATTCGAGGTGTACCTGCAGCGGCGCGCGGCGACGATGGCGTTCGCCCCGGGCATGTACGCCTTCCCCGGCGGATCGGTCGATCCACGTGACGCCGGGCAGCTGGTGGGCTGGGCCGGCCCGTCGCCGGCGGAGTGGTCGGCCCGGCTGGGCATGTCCGAGGCCGGCGCCCGGGCCCTGGTCTGTGCGGCGGTTCGTGAAGTCTTCGAGGAGTGTGGCGTCCTGCTCGCCGGCCCGGACGAGTCCACTGTGGTGGGAGACGTGGCCCCCCCGGAGTGGGAGGCGGCCCGGGTCGCCTTGCTGGCCCGGGAGCGGTCACTGGCCCAACTGCTGGCCGACCGCGCGCTGGCCGTGCGCACGGATCTGCTCGTACCGTGGGACCGCTGGCTGACCCCCGAGTTCGAACCACGCCGCTACGACACGTACTTCTTCCTGGCTCGGCTGCCGGCGGCCCAGCTCACTCGCGACGTTGGTGGCGAGGCCGAGCACACCGTCTGGCTGCCGCCGCTAGAGGCGGCGCAGTTGCCCATGTTCCCGCCGACCGTGTATCAGCTGCGCCGGCTCGCGCAATACTCCGATGTGGACTCTGCTATGAGCGCGAACGCCGGCCGTGACCTGACCTCGCCGGTACTGCCGCGGGTGGAGTCCGATCACGAGGGCATCTGGCTGGTCGCCACCGTGTGACCGCCGCGGTCAGCGTGCGGGCCCGGCGCTCGCCCCGGCCCGCGGGCTCGGCAGGGCTCCGGGCGCGGTGAGCTCGGCCAGCGCGCGCCGGTAGTCCTGGGTGGAGAGCCAGAACTTGTACAGGACCGCGACCTCGAAGAGCACGAAGATCGCACCGACACCAATCGGGATCGCGATGATCAGTCCCGTCAGCGGGGCCACGATGAAGATCGCCATCTGGAACTCGATGCCGCTGATCACGTGCGGGCGCACCCGATGAGACAGCAGCCAGTCGCGCACCGGCAGGTAACGGGCGAACAGGCCGCGGAACCGCCGGTGCAGATCGGCCGGTCCGTCCTCGTCGTCGATGCGGTCGAGTTCGCAAGGCCGCCCGGCGGGCGGCCTACTGGGCGGCCGCCCGCCGGGGTCACCGGCGGCGCCGGGCGCCGGGCCAGTTTGCCATCGATGCAGTCGAGCACGAAGGCGCAGTGGTAGGCGAGCGCGCCGGCGACCAGCCACCAGGCGGTGGCCTTGGCGAAGCAGGCGGCGGAGATCAGACCGAGTGCCAGGGCGGCGATCGTGACCAGGTTCGGGGTCAGCCAGCGCGCCCGGGTGGCCAGGCGCAACAGGTGCACCGCGTACGGATCCACCAGCAGGACCGTCCACCACGAGTCGCGCGGCTTGTACGTGACGGCCTTGAGCTCGGCGATGGTGGCCCCGGCCAGTCTCGCCACCCCCTCCCATCGACGATGGGCACTCTATATAACTATATATACAGCAGTTTACCAAATTATCATGAAGTGGCGGTGATCCTGGCCCGATCCACGGCCGGTGCTCAACCGGACGTGGCCCAGGTTTGCCCGCTGCCCGTACGGTTATCTCCAAGGTTGGACACAGAAGGCGAGGTCGCCATGACGACTCAGTCGGGCGCCGGTTACGGACCCACGGCGGAGCAGCCGAAGCTGACCGCGACCACGGACGTGATGCCGGCCCAGGCCGGCCAGCCACAAGTCGTCTACATGCGCGAACCGCGCAGCTGGGGTCGGCGCCTGCTCGCGGTGCTGGCGACCTTCGGCGTTCTGCTGGCGCTTGTCTTCGGCCTGCAGTCGCTTAACTTCTTGCCACGGTTCTCCAACCCGTTCGCCCAGCAGACCACCGACAAGACCGGTCCGGTACTGCTGGAGTCGATGCGGGACCTGAGCCAGTACACGGCGGCTGAGGGCAACTTCCAGGTGCTGGTTGATGTTGAGCAGAGGACGGGCATCATCCCTTCATTCCTTGTCGGCCGGCACACGTTGTTTGTCGGCGTGGGCTCCGTTGACGCGTACGTTGACTTCTCCAAGCTCACCGCGGGCAATGTCGTGGTCTCGCCCGACGGTAAGTCAGTCTCGATCAAGTTGCCGGCACCTCAGCTGGGTAAGCCGAATCTCGACGTCGATCGGAGCTACACGGCCGCCGAAGAGAAAGGTGTCCTCAGCAAGATCGGCGATGCGTTCAACGGCGATCCGAACGATCAGCAAAAGTACTACCAACTCGCCCGAGACAAGATCGCCGAGGCCGGCAAGCAAACCCGCCTGGTCGACCAGGCAGAGAAGAACACGCAGGCCATGCTGACCAGCCTGATGACCCAGCTCGGCTTCGAGCATGTCACCATCACGTTCGACGCCGCGGCCAAGCCTTAGCTGTGACGCTTGCGCCCAAGCCCTCTTGAGCCCTCCTGTCGCGGGCCCTCTTGTCGCGGCGCCCAAGCCCCGAGGTTAGGAAGGGCACCCGCTTAACGCTTTCGGTTGTAAAGGGTGCCCCTGCCAACTCTCGCGGGCGGGCGGCCGGGGCCCCCGTGGGCGGGCTCCGGCCGGCCCGGTGGTGCCGGGTCAGGGCTCGTCGACTGGGATGATCAACCAGAGCATCAGGTAGACGATGAACTGCGGCCCGGGCAGCAGGCAGGAGACCACGAAGATCAGCCGGACCAGGTTGGGGGAGAGACCGAATCGTGCGCCGAGGCCCGCGCAGACGCCGCCGATCCAGCGGCCCCGGCGCGGGCGGACCAGCCGCCGGCGGGGCGCCGGCGTCGCGGTGGGGGTCGGCGGGGTCCACGACGACGGGGTGAGCGGTTCGGTGTTCATGGGTACTCCTCCGTGAGACGACCGCGGCACCTCTCCCACGGTAAGTGGCGGTGTCCACATCGCAGCTGCTGGCCAAGCGGCGGGGGTACGCTCGCCGGGCAGGGAGCGTGACATGATCAGTGCGTTCGACCTCTTCAAGGTCGGTATCGGTCCATCCAGTTCGCACACGGTCGGGCCGATGCGGGCCGCCCGCCAGTTCGTCACGGCCCTCAAGTCCGACGGGGTGCTCGCCTCGACGGCCCGGGTGCGCGCGGAGCTCTTCGGTTCGCTCGGCGCGACCGGACACGGGCACGGCAGCGACAAGGCAGTGATGCTGGGGCTGCAGGGCGAGGACCCGGAGACCGTCGATACCGATCTCGTCGACACCCGCGCGACCGCGGTGCGGGCCGCTTGCCGGCTCAGTCTGCTCGGCACGCACACAGTCGACTTCGACCCGGATGAGGATCTGGTCCTGCACCGCCGGCGTACCTTGCCGTTCCACCCGAACGGGATGACCTTCGCCGCCTTCGACGCGGATGGCGGCGAGCTCGTCACCCGCACCTACTACTCGGTGGGCGGCGGCTTCGTCGTGGACGAGACCGCCACCGGTGCCGACCGGATCAAGGTCGACGACACGCCGGTGCCGTTCCCCTTCCGTACTGGGGTCGAGCTGCTCGAGCACACCGCCGCGACCGGCCTGAGCATCAGCGAGGTGATGCTCCGCAATGAGCAGGCGTGGCGTACCGAGGCCGAGGTACGGGCGGGGCTGAGCCACATCTGGGCGGTGATGCGCGCCTGCGTGGCGCGGGGGTGTGAGCGCGAGGGGGTGCTGCCGGGCGGGTTGAAGGTCAAGCGGCGCTCGGCTGAGCTGCGCCGGGCGCTCGAGTCCGACCGTATCCACGACCCGCTGCAGGTGATGGACTGGGTGACCCTGTACGCGCTGGCGGTGAACGAGGAGAACGCGGCCGGCGGGCGGGTGGTCACCGCGCCGACCAACGGTGCCGCCGGCATCGTGCCGGCCGTGCTGCACTACTACGACCGCTTCGTCCCCGGAGCCGACGAGGACGGCGTCATCCGGTTCCTGCTCACCGCCGCGGCGGTCGGGGTGCTCTTCAAGGAGAACGCGTCGATCTCCGGAGCCGAGGTGGGTTGCCAGGGCGAGGTCGGCTCGGCCTGCTCGATGGCGGCGGCCGGCCTCACCGAGGTGCTCGGTGGCACGCCCGGCCAGGTCGAGAACGCCGCGGAGATCGCGATGGAGCACAACCTCGGCCTGACCTGTGACCCGGTCGGCGGGCTGGTCCAGATCCCGTGCATCGAACGCAACGCGGTCGCCTCGGTCAAGGCGATCACGGCGGCGCGGCTCGCCCTGCGTGGCGATGGCAGCCACACCGTCTCGCTGGACAAGGTGATCAAGACGATGCGCGAGACCGGTGCCGATATGAAGGTCAAGTACAAGGAGACCGCCCGTGGCGGCCTCGCGGTCAACGTCATCGAGTGCTGACCGCGCCGGGGCGCGCGGACGACCGGTGCGCACGGACAAGAAGTGCCACGCCTGACTAACCGAACATCCTATATTGAATCCGGCAATACGGATGCGGGATGGTAACGGGTGTCAGCAGCGGTAACACTGAGCGTCGTCGTGCCGGCGCACGCCGTGGCGGCGTACCTGCCCGCGTGCCTGGACTCGATCTTGACCGACGCGCCGCAGCGGCTGGAGATCGTCGGTGTCGACGACGCCTCTCCGGACGAGTGCGCAACGATCCTCGACGACGCCGCGCGCCGCGACGCCCGGGTCGTGGCCCTACACCTGCCGGCCAACGTGGGCCTCGGTCCGGCCCGCAACGCCGGCCTCGACCGGGCCTGCGGCGAGTACGTCTGGTTCGTCGACGGCGACGACCGGCTCGCGCCCGGGGCGGTGCGGGCGGTGCTCGGGCGGCTGGCCGCCCTGCGCCCGGATGTGCTGCTGCTCGACCACGCCCGCCTCTACGGCGACGGCCGGGTGCGCACCGACCGCGAGCAGCCGCGGGTGGGCCGCTACCCGGGCACCGTGCGGCTACGCCAGCGGCCACGCCTGCTGCAGGTACGCCAGGCCGCCTGGAACCGGGTCGTGCGGCGTGATCTGCTCGACCACGCGAACCTACGGTTCCCGGGCGGCTGGTACGAGGATGTCGGCTTCAGCCACCACTCGCTCATCGCCGCCGAACGCATCGCGTCCCTCGGTGGCGTCGGGTACCTGTACCGGTACCGGGCCGACGGCGCCATCACCACCACCCGCAGCCGGCGCCACTTCGAGGTCTTCACCCAGTACGAGCGGTTCTTCGCGGGCCTCGGGCCGGTGGAACCGTGGCTGCGGGCCCGCCTCTTCGAGTTGATGATCGAGCATTATCTGGTCATCGTCGGCACCACCAACCGGGTGCCGCTGGAGCTGCGGCCGAGCTTCTTCGCCCGCATGGTGGAGCACTACCACCGGTATCTCCCGGCGGCCGACTACTCGCCACCGCGCGGCTGGAACGGGGTCAAGCACCGGTTCATCCGCTGGGACGCCTACCCGCTCTTCGCCGCCGCCCGCAACGTCTACCGGGCCGGCCGGGGCCGGTCGCCGACGCACTAGCGCCACTATCCACTCTGGACAGCTGTGCGCGGTGGCCGCACGGGTTCGCCGTGGGTGCCGGGTTGACCGCACGGGTTACTGGGCAGTAACTTGGTGGTATGACCACCCTGGAGCAGGCCGCGGCGTTGCTGGCCGCCGTTCCGTTCGTTCGCACCCTCGCCATCAACGTGACCGAGGCCGGCGTCGAGCCCGACGGCACCGTGCGAGCCGTCGCCGAGCTGCCCGACCAGGAGATCGTGCACAACCATGTGGGCGGGCCCCACGCCGGCGCGCTCTTCACGCTCGGCGAGACCGCGTCCGGCGCGGTGGTGATGGCGGCCTTCGCCGACCAGATCGGCCGGGCGGTCCCGCTCACCGTGCGGGCCGAGATCAGTTACCGCAAGCTCGCCCGGGGGCCGGTGCGCGCGGTCGCCCGCCTCGTCGGGCCGGTCGCACCGATCCTGGCCGAGCTCGAGGCCGGCGGCCGGCCGGAGTTCGCGGTGCACGTGGAGATTGAGCGCGCCGACGGCACGGTCACCGCTGAGCTGACCGTGGTGTGGACACTGCGCCCGACCGGCTGAACCGTACCGGCGCGCCGATGGGTGGCCCGCAGGTTGCCGCCCCGGCGTTTCGCGGACCGTTGCTCGGGTACGGGACGGGCACGGACCGAGTCCGTTGGAGGAGGAAGCCGTGACCGAGCCTGTCGAAGCACCGGACATCGTGGACCACGGCGTCAGCGATGTGCTCACCGAGGACGAGATCGTGCACGTGCCCCCAGCCGCGGCCGACCTCGCCGAGAGCATCGACCACCCGGAGTCGGGGTTCATTGCCGACGTACCCGACTGGGACGCACCCGACGCGACCCACTGAGCCGGTCGGCCCTCGGGCTGAGCCAATCGGCCGCGAGGCCGATCAACGCGGCCCGGCGGTAGACGTAGGCTCGCGGCATGCCCGGTCAGCGGATCTCACACTGGATCGGCGGCGCGAGTGTCGCTGGCACGTCAGGCCGGTGTGGTCCGGTCTTCAACCCGGCTACCGGCGAGCAGAGCGCCGAGGTGGATTTTGCCAGTGCGGCCGAGGTCGACGCGGCGGTCGCTGCCGCGGTCACGGCGGCCCGTGGCTGGCGCGCGGTCTCGCTCTCCCGCCGGGCGGCGGTGCTCTTCGCCTTCCGTGAGCTCCTGCACGCGCGCACCGAGGACCTCGCCGCGATCGTGACCAGTGAGCACGGCAAGGTACTCGCCGACGCCGCCGGCGAAGTGGCTCGGGGACTGGAGAACGCGGAGTTCGCCACCGGGATCCCGCATCTGCTCAAGGGTGCGTTCTCTGAGCAGGCGTCGGCCGGGGTCGACGTCTACTCGATCCGCCAGCCCGTCGGCGTGGTGGCCGGGATCACGCCGTTCAACTTCCCGGCGATGGTTCCGCTCTGGATGTGCACCACCGCGATCGCCTGTGGCAATGCGTTCATCCTCAAGCCCAGTGAGAAGGATCCGTCGGCGGCCGGGTACCTCGCCCTGTTGTGGCAGCAGGCCGGGCTGCCCGACGGCGTCTTCACGGTGGTCAATGGCGACCGGGAGGCGGTCGACGCGATCCTGAACCACCCGGACATCGCCGCGGTGAGCTTTGTCGGCTCGACCCCGGTCGCCCGGTACATCTACGAGACCGGTACCCGCAACGGCAAGCGGGTACAGGCGCTGGGCGGCGCGAAGAACCACATGGTGGTGCTGCCCGACGCGGATGTGGAGCTGGCCGCCGACGCCGCGGTCTCGGCCGCCTACGGGTCGGCCGGCCAGCGGTGCATGGCCGTCTCGGTGGTGGTGGCCGTCGGCGACGTGGCGGACCCCCTGGTGGACGCGATCGCGGCCCGGCTGCCCAAGCTGCGCATCGGCGCCGGCACCGACCCGGACGCCGAGATGGGGCCACTGATCACCGCCCAGCACCGGGACCGAGTCTCCTCCTATGTGGACACCGGTGAGCGGGCCGGGGCCACGGTGGTCGTCGATGGTCGGGTCGCGGAGGTGCCCGAGCGGGGCTTCTTCCTCGGTGTGAGCCTGCTCGACCACGTCACCCCGGAGATGACCGTCTACACCGACGAGATCTTCGGTCCGGTGCTGGGCGTGGTCCGGGCCCGCACGTACACCGAGGCGCTCGAGTTGGTGAACGCGAACGAGTACGGCAACGGCACCGCCATCTTCACCCGCGACGGTGGTGCCGCCCGGCAGTTCCAGTTCGACGTCCAGGCCGGCATGGTCGGCGTCAACGTGCCCATCCCGGTCCCGGTGGCGTACTACTCGTTCGGCGGCTGGAAGGCCTCGCTCTTCGGCGACACCCATATGTACGGTCCGGACGGAGTGCACTTCTATACCCGTACCAAGGTCGTCACATCGAGGTGGCCAGAGCCGCGAACGGACGCCGGTGGCTCGAGCGTCGATCTGGGCTTCCCCCAGACGCGATGACCCCACATGAGGAGGCGGCGTGACCGACGACGTACTTCCCTCAGCGGAGGAGGCGGAATGACCGACGACGTACTTCCCTCAGCGGAGGAGGCGGAATGACCGACGACGTACTTCCCTCAGCGGAGGAGGCGGAATGACCGACGACGTACTTCCCTCAGCGGAGGAGGCGGAATGACCGACGACGCGAGCGTGCGGGCCGACGACCGGGCGCACGTGTTCCATTCGTGGTCCGCGCAGGGGCTTATCGACCCCATGCCGATCGCGGGCGCTGAGGGCAGCTATTTCTGGGACTATGCCGGCCGGCGCTATCTCGACTTCTCCTCACAACTGGTGAACCTCAACATCGGACACCAGCACCCACGACTGGTGGCGGCGATCCGTGAGCAGGCGGCCACGCTGTGTACGGTGGCGCCGTCGTTCGCCAACGACAAACGGGGCGAGGCGGCCCGACTCATCGCCGAGCTGGCCCCGGGCAACCTCAATCGGGTCTTCTTCACCAACGGCGGCGCCGAGGCGAACGAGAACGCGATCCGGATGGCGCGGCTGCACACCGGCCGGCACAAGGTGCTCGCGATGTACCGCAGCTACCACGGCTCCACCGCGGCGGCGATCAGTGCCACCGGCGACCCGCGGCGCTGGGCCAACGAGCCGACCGCCGTGGGCATGGTGCATTTCTGGGGTCCCTACCCGTACCGGTCGGCCTTTCACGCGCAGGACGAGGCGGAGGAGGGGGAGCGCGCGCTGGCTCATCTGCGCGACACGATCGCGTTCGAGGGGCCGGCCACCATCGCCGCCATCCTGGTGGAGCCGGTGGTGGGCACGAACGGGATCCTGGTGCCGCCACCGGGCTACCTGGCCGGGGTACGCCAGCTCTGCGACGAGTTCGGCATCGTGTTCATCGCCGACGAGGTGATGTCCGGCTTCGGCCGGTGCGGCGAGTGGTTCGCGGTGGACCGCTGGGGCGTCACCCCCGATCTGCTCACATTTGCCAAGGGGGTCAACTCCGGCTACCTGCCGCTCGGCGGGGTCATCATCTCGGATCCGATCGCGGAGACGTTCCGCGAGCGGGTCTTCCCGGGCGGGCTGACCTACTCCGGCCACCCGCTCGCCTGCGCCTCGGCGGTCGCCTCCATCCAGATTTTCAAGGAGGAGGGGATTGTCGAGCACGCCCGGAGCATCGGCGACGACGTGCTCGGACCGGCCCTGGCCGAGCTGGCGGACAAGCATCCCAGTGTCGGCGAGGTTCGCGGACTCGGTGTGTTCTGGGCGCTGGAGTTGGTGACCGATCGAGCCAGCCGGCAACCGCTGGTGCCCTACAACGCCGGCGGCGCCGCGGCCGCGCCGATGACCGAATTCGCCACCGCCTGCCGGCAACGGGGATTATGGCCGTTCACCCACTTCAACCGCACGCATGTGGTGCCACCCTGCACGGTGAGCGCCGAGGAGGTGGCCGAGGGGGTGGCGATCCTCGACGACGCGCTCACGGTCGCCGACCGGTACTACACGGGCTAATGACCTAGATAACCGAAATGCTGCCAACCGGGCCGTTCCGGTTTGCGAACATACGTTGCTGAACAAGGGAATCCGTTGCAAGGCGGTAAAAACACTGCGGAATCCCTTGTCAGCTAACCGTCTCTGTGTCAGAGTCCTCCGCATCGTATGTCGGACCTTGACGACCCCTCCGGAGGTGCCGCATTGACTGACCCCCTGCCGGTGTTGTGCAACCTCGTCGGCGGCGAGTATGTCGAGACGAAGGCGGGCGGGTTGGCCGGCGCACGCCGACATGGTGGCCGGCGGCGGCCGGGTCGGTTCGGTCGGCTACTTCCTCGAACCCACCGTCGTGGCCGGCGTGCGTCAGGACGACGAGATGGTCCAGGACGAGATCTTCGGACCGGTCGTGACCGTGATGAGCTACCACGGCCGGACCGACCGGCTCGAGGGTGGATGAGGGGTTGGGGATGACGGCGACGATGCCCAGTCAGGTGCGGCGATCGAGCGACGCCGACGCACCGGCGATCGAACTGGTACAGGTGGGCAAGGAGTACCACGCCCACGGTGACACGGTGCAGGCGGTCAAGGGCATGGACCTCGCGATCGGCGAGGGCGAGTTCTTCTCCATGCTCGGCCCGTCCGGCTGTGGCAAGACGACCACCATGCGGATGATCGCCGGCTTCGAGGACCCCACCCGCGGCGCGATCTTCCTGCACGGCGTCGACGTCACCGACGTCCCACCGAACAAGCGCGACGTGAACATGGTGTTCCAGTCCTACGCGCTCTTCCCGCACATGAGCGTGTTCGAGAACGTCGCCTTCGGGCTCAAGCGCAAGGGTGTCGTGTCCTCCGAGATCAACCGGCGGGTCAACGAGATGCTCGAGATCGTCGACCTGACCGGCCGGGAGAAGCGCGCCCCGCGCGAGCTCTCCGGTGGCCAGCAGCAGCGGGTGGCGGTCGCCCGGGCGCTGGTGAACCGGCCCCGGGCGCTGTTGCTGGACGAGCCGCTGGGCGCACTCGACCTCAAGCTGCGCCAGCACATGCAGGTCGAGCTCAAGCAGATCCAGCGCGAGGTCGGGGTCACGTTCGTCTACGTCACCCACGACCAGGGCGAGGCACTGACCATGTCCGACCGGATCGCGGTCATGAACGACGGCGTGATCGAGCACCTGGGCACCCCGCGGGAGATCTACGAGCATCCGGCGACCAAGTTCGTGGCCGGCTTCATCGGCACCTCCAACCTGCTCTCCGGGACGGTCGCGAGCATTGACGGCGGGCGTGCGCTTATCCGGATCGGGCCGGATGAGCAGATCATCGTGCCGCTGCGGCACAACGGCGTGCGCGCGGGCGACACGCTCGAGCTCTCCGTCCGGCCCGAGAAGATCGACATCACCGTCAGCGCACCCGGCGCGGCACAGAACAGCGTGATCCGGGGTGTCGTGACCGAGGTCGTCTACCTCGGCACCTCGACGAACTACAACGTCCAGACCTCGAGCGGCGCCGGCATCGTTGTCTTCGACCAGAACGCCGCCTCGGCCGAGGACATCGCGGCCCGCGGCGACACCGTCTACCTGTCGTGGAACCCCCAGCACTCGTACGCGATTGGAGCCTGAGCATGAACGAGCCCACCCCCATAGATCCCATCCTCCTGCGTGGCCTGACCCAGCGCCGGCTGAACCGGCGCGACGCGTTGCGGATCTCCGGTCTCTCGCTCACCGGGCTCGCGCTGGCCGCCTGCGGCGTCAAGGGACAGGGCACGGCGACCCCGACCACGCCGGCCGCTGACGCCGTCCGCAAGTACTGGGCCAACAAGACCAAGCACGGCAAGCTGGACTTCGCCAACTGGCCGCTCTACATGGACCCGAAGAAGCCCGAGCTGGCCAAGTTCACCGCCGCCACCGGGATCGCGGTGAACTACCAGGAGGTCATCCCGGAGATGGGTCCGTGGTTCTCCAAGGTGCAGCCGCAGCTGGCCGCCGGGCAGTCGATCGGTTACGACCTCATGGTCATCACCAACGGCATCCAGTTCAAGCAGTTCGTGCAGTCCAACTTCCTGGCCCCACTCGACCACGCGCAGTTGCCCAACTTCCAGGCCAACGCCGGCGCCGCGTACAAGACGACCTCGTACGACCCGGGCAATGTCTACAGTGTCCCGTGGGCCTCGGGCATGACCGGCATCGCGTATGACCCGAGCAAGATCAAGGATCCGATCACGAAGCTGTCCGACCTGTGGAACCCGGCATACAAGGGCAAGGTCGGGATGTTCTCCGACACCCAGGAGCTGGGCAACTTCGGCATGATGGTGCTCGGCATCGACCCGGCCAAATCCACACCGGATGACTGGCAGCGGGCCGCGGACAAGCTGAAGGAGCAGAAGGCCGCCGGCATCGTGCGCAAGTACTACGACCAGAGCTACATCGACGCGCTCGGCAGCGGCGAGGTGTGGATCACCCAGGCGTGGTCGGGCGACATCCTGCAGAAGAACGTCTCGGAGGGTCGCGACTTCAAGTTCATCATCCCGGACGAGGGTGCCACCATCTGGACCGACAACTTCGCCATTCCGATCACGGCGGCGAACCCGGTCGACGCGATCATGTGCATGGACTTCTTCTACAAGCCCGAGATCGCCGCCACCCTGGCCGAGTACATCGGCTATGTCACC
Source organism: uncultured Actinomycetota bacterium (assembly GCA_963753485.1). Lineage (GTDB taxonomy): Bacteria > Actinomycetota > Actinomycetes > Mycobacteriales > Micromonosporaceae > CAWDLX01. Next base: position 190,934 of record CAVWCL010000011.1, read on the forward strand.
CCGGTTCCGGACGCGAAGGCAATCATCCAGCAGGCCGCCGACGCGGCCAAGCCGGGCGATGACAAGGACTACCTGCAAGCGATCGCGACCAGCTCGCTCGTCTTCCCGGACTCAGCCACCTACGCGAAGCTGCGCTACTACCGCGACTTCGCAAACGCCGCCGAGCAGAACAAGTACCAGACCATCTTCGAGCCCATCGTCCTGTCCTGACTATCCACACTCGACGACAGATCCGATCGACCGCGAGAGAGGAGCAGTCTTGGGCCATGGACTGCGAGCCCGGCTGGCGCCGTACGCCCTGATCTTCCCCGGCGGCATCTGGCTGCTCCTCTTCTTCGTGGTGCCGATGGCCACCATGCTCTCGCTCTCGCTCACCGAGGGCGACGTGGTCACCGGCTTCCAGCAGACGTTGCACTGGCAGACCTACGTCGACGCCATCAGCAACTACCAGGACCAGTTGGTGCGCTCGCTGTGGTACGGGTTCATCACAACCGTGCTGCAGATCGCGCTGGCCTTCCCGGTCGCGTACTGGATCGCGTTCCGGGGCGGGCGGCACAAGTCCACCTACCTGTTCCTGCTCCTGCTCCCGTTCTTCGTGTCGTTCGTCCTGCGCACCATCTCGTGGAAGTTCTTCCTCACCGATGACGGGCTGCTGCTCAGACCACTCAAGGGCTGGGGCCTGCTGCCGGACAACTTCCACATCCTCGGCACCGCGCCCGCCGTCATCGGCGGTCTCACCTACAACTTCCTGCCGTTCATGGTGCTGCCCATCTACGTCGCGCTGGAACGCATCGACCCGCGGGTGGTCGAGGCGGCCCGGGACCTGTACGCCACGCCGACCCAGGTCTTCCGGCGGGTGATCCTGCCGCTCTCGCTGCCCGGCGTCTTCGCCGGCGTCCTCATGACCTTCGTGCCGGCCAGTTCCGACTACGTGAACTCCGAGGTGCTGGGCAGCTCCAGCACCACGATGATCGGCCAGGTCATCCAGGCCCAGTACCTGCGAAGTCAGAACTACCCGACGGCGTCCGCACTCTCGTTCGCGCTCATGGCCGTGCTGCTCGTCGGGATATTCATCTACGCCCGGGTCCTCGGCACCGAGGACGTCCTGAAGGTGGCCGCGCGATGACCACGACGATTGTGCAGGCTCCGCCCACCCCGCCGATCGAAGCGGCGCACAAGCCCCGCCGCCGTACCGGCGACCGGTTGCTCTTCCTCTACACCTGGCTGATCATCTTGTGGCTGGCGCTGCCGATCAGCGTCATGATCTTGTTCGGGTTCAACAACACCAAGGGTCGTTACAACCAGACCTGGTCCGGCTTCACCTTCAAGTGGTACGGCCGGCTCAACGAGTATCCCGAGCTGACCAAGGCGTTGGGCGTCTCGCTGCTGGTCGCCGTCGTCACCATGTTCGTCGCCGGCGCCCTGGGTACCCTGATCGGCGTCGCCCTCGGCCGGTACCGTTTCACCGGCCACGGCACCACGAACTTCATCATGTTCGCCACCATCTCCTCACCCGAGCTGGTCATGGGTGCGTCGTTGCTCACCCTCTTCGTCAGCGGCGGCGTGGGCCTGGGCATCTTCACGATCATCATCGCGCACGTGATGTTCTCCATCTCGTTCGTGGCGGTCGTGGTGCGGGCCCGGGTGCTCACCCTCGACCGGTTCACCGAGGAGGCGGCGCGCGACCTCGGGGCGAACCCGTGGAGCACGTTCTGGTTGGTGACGTTCCCGATGATCTTGCCCGCCGTACTCTCCGGCGGCCTGCTCGCGTTCGCCCTGTCGATCGACGACTTCGTGATCACCAACTTCACCGCCGGCACCACGGTCACGTTCCCCTTGTGGATCTGGGGTGTTACCCGGGTCGGCATCCCGCCACAGGTGAACATCATGGGCACATTGATCTTCCTTGCGGGCGTGCTGGTCGCGGTCACGTCGTCGCTCATGTCCCGCCGGAAGGCCGCGTAGGCGATCCATGGCCGGCCGTCCCTGGCCGGGTGCCGGCTTCGCCGGTGCCCGACCCGATCCCGCCGACGTGCGGCGGGCCCTGGCCGACGCCGAGCCCGCGGTCTTCTGGCTCAACCAACCGGGTGCTCCGCAGCCGTCGCCACCACTGTCGGCGACCGGCTCGGCCGACCTCGCCGTGATCGGCGCCGGCTTCAGCGGACTGTGGGCCGCGCTGCTGGCCAAGGAGCGCGACCCCGGCCGGGATGTGGTCGTGCTGGAGGCGCGAACGGCGGGCTGGGCGGCGAGCGGCCGCAACGGCGGCTTCTGCTCGGCCAGCCTCACCCACGGCCGGGCCAACGGGGGCGCCCGCTTCCCTGACGAGATCGACACCCTGGACCGGCTCGGCCGGGAGAACCTCGATGCGATCGAGACCGCCCTCCGGCGCCACCGCATCGAGTGCTCCTTCGAGCGCACCGGCGAGCTGAGCGTGGCGACCCAGCCGTGGCAGCTCGCGCACCTCGCCGAGCTCGGCGACGAGGTGCTCGATGCCGCCCAGGTACGCGCGCAGGTGGACTCACCCACGTACCTGGGTGGGGTGTGGGATCGTGACGGCTGCGCGATGCTCGATCCGGCCCGCCTGGCCTGGGGCCTGCTGGCCGCCTGCCGGCGCCTGGGCGTGCGGATGCACGAGCACACGCCGGTCACCCGGCTCGAGCGGGCCGATGCCGGGCTGCTGCTGCGCACCCCCAACGCCGGCGTGCTCGCGCGCCGGGTTGCGCTCGCCACCGGCGCCCACAGCAGCCTGCTGGGCCGGCTGCGCCACTACCTGATCCCGGTCTACGACTACGTCCTGATGACCGAGCCGCTCTCCGAGCGCCAGCTCGCCGCGGTCGGCTGGCGCCACCGGCAGGGCGTCGGCGACAGCGCCAACCAGTTCCACTACTACCGGCTCACCGACGACAACCGGATCCTCTGGGGTGGCTACGACGCGGTGTATCACGCCGGCGGCCGGATCCGGGCCGAGTACGACCAGCGCCCGGCCACCTTCACCCGGCTCGCCGAGCACTTCTTCACCACCTTCCCGCAGCTGTCCGGGCTCCGCTTCACCCACCGGTGGGGTGGCGTCATCGACACCTGCAGCCGGTTCTGTGCCTTCTTCGGCCAGGGCTACGGCGGCCGCCTGGCCTACGCCGCCGGCTACACCGGCCTGGGCGTTGGCGCGACCCGTTTCGGCGCCGAGGTGATGCTCGACCTGCTCGCCGGCGAGCCGACCGAGCGGACCCGGCTCGAGTTGGTCCGGTCCCGCCCGGTGCCGTTCCCGCCCGAGCCGGTGCGCACCGGCGTGATCGGCCTGACCCGATGGTCGATCGCCCGGGCTGACCTCCGGCAGGGCCGGCGCAACATCTGGCTGCGCACGCTCGATCGCCTCGGCCTCGGCTTCGACTCCTGACTCCCGCTCCCCCCTTTCCGTGGATCTAGGGCTTGGGCACACGGATAGAGATCGAACCGTGTGCCCAAGCCCTAGATCGACGCGGAATATGCGGCGGGCTCGCCCGTGGTGGGTGGTGGGCGGGCGAAGCGGGTGATCGGGAGATCGCGGCGACCTACGCTGTGGCCAGCCCACGCAATAGAAGCCAGCCCACGCAACAGGAGGCACAGGGTGACCCGGATCCGGTGGTTGGCCACCCCGGGTGAGCCCTGGCCGGGGGCGCTCGACGAGGGGCTGCCGAAGCCGTCGGGCCGTTCGCTGCCGCCCGAGCTCGGCCCGGGCGCGATCGCCGTGCTCGAAGGCGTCTCCTTCATGTACTCCGACAATGGCGGCGATGTGCCGGCCGGCTCGATCGGCGGGCTCGTGCACGCGGACACCCGGTTGCTCTCGACCTGGGTGCTCACGGTCAACGGGGCCCGGCTGCTGCCCCTGCGCTCGGGCAACTCCGAGCACTACTCGGCGGTGTTCTTCCTCACCAACCCCGACCTGCCGGGCATGCCCGGCAACGAGTTCAGCGTGCGCCGGCTGCGCTCGGTCGGCAGTTCGCTGCGGGAGCGGATCGAGATCTGGCGATTTACCGGAGAGCCGAGGCAGTTCGAGGTACGTCTGCACGTCGGCGGTGACTTCGCCGACCTCTTCGAGATCAAGGACGCGGTCCGCGACCGGACCGCGCAGATCGTGCGGGCACACGCCGGGGACGGATCGCAGCTCTCGTTCAACTACCGCAACGAGACCTTCGCCGCCCAGGCCGTGGTCTCGGTGTCGCCGTCGGCGAGCCGCATCGACGGCGACCACCTGATCTGGGACGTCGTCCTCGGCGACTCGACGACCTGGTCGGTCGAGATTGAGGTCCCGCTGGGAATCGGACCCAACGAGGTGGTCCCGATCCGGGACGGCTTCGGGGAGACCGGCGATGTCCCGGCTGACGACGCGACCGCCCGCTGGTACGCCGAGATCCCCGCACTGCACACCGATTCCGAGGAGCTGCGCCACATTGGTGAGCAGACCGCCCGGGACCTGTTGGCGCTGCGGGTGGAGACCAGGCTCGACGACCGGTCGGTGATCCTGCCGGCGGCCGGGCTGCCGTGGTTTCTCACCATCATGGGCCGGGACACGCTGATCACGGCGTACCAGTCGATCTCCTTCGGTCAGCAGCTCGCCCGTGGGGCGCTGCTGGAGCTCGCGTCGCTGCAGGGCAAGGAGCACAACGACTTCCGGGACGAGGAGCCGGGCAAGATCCTGCACGAGATCCGCCAGGGTGAGCTGACCCAGCTCGGTCTCAAGCCGCACAGCCCGTACTACGGCACGGCCGACGCGACCATGCTCTGGCTGATCGTGCTCTCCGAGTACTGGCGCTGGACCGGCGACACCGCGCTGGTGCGCCGGCTCCAGCCGCACGCGATGGCTGCGTTGCACTGGATCGACAACTCTGGCGACCGCGACGGCGACGGGTACGTCGAGTACCAGACCCGCTCGCCCCAGGGCCTGGGCAACCAGTGCTGGCGCGACTCCTGGGACGGGGTGCAGTTCGCCGACGGTAGCCTGCCCTACCTCCCGCTGGCCACGTGCGAGCTGCAGGGGTATGTGTACGACGCGAAGCTGCGCTTGGCGGAGCTGGCTCGCGGCCCGCTCGCCGACCCCGAGCTGGCCGCCCGGCTGGAGGCCGAGGCGGCCACGTTGAAGGAGCGATTCAACGCCGATTTCTGGATCCCGCGGCGGGGCGGTTACTTCGCGGTCGCGCTGGACCGGGACAAGAGGCCGGTCGACTCGATGACCTCGAGCATGGGGCACCTGCTGTGGAGCGGCATCGTGGCGCCCGACCGGGTCGAGGCGGTGGTCGCCGCGCTGATGTCGGACGCCATGTTCTCCGGCTGGGGGGTCCGCACGATGTCCACAAGGGAGCGTGGGTTCAACCCGATCGGCTACCACGTCGGCACCGTGTGGCCGCACGACAACTCGTTGATCGCCATGGGGCTGGCCCAGCACGGTTACCGGGAGGAGGCCAACCGGATCGCGGTCGCCCTGATCGAGGCGGCCGCCTTCACCAGCTACCGGCTGCCGGAGGCGTTCTCCGGCTACCCACGTACCGTGTCCCGGTTCCCGGTGCCGTACCCGACCGCGTGCAGCCCGCAGGCCTGGGCCACGGCCGCCCCACTGGTCTTCATCCGTACCATGCTCGGCCTGGACGCCAGTGGCGGACGGCTCACGGTGGACCCGGTGATCCCGCACCGGTTCGGACGGATCACGGTCAGGGGCATCTACGCGTTCGGGGCCACCTGGGATGTGGACGCGGTCGGTCGTACCGGATCGGTGGATCCGGCCGGACCGCGCTGACCGGCCCGGCACCCGACGCTAAACTGGTGTTGCCGGTGCGGATCTGAACTCCGCGGGCGTACCGGTGATCGGCGTCGGTTCGGGCTACTCCTCGCAAGCGGTCGTCACAGGTACCGGGAGCGGAGCGCGAGGAGGCCCAGTTGACCGGCGATGCCCTCCCCACCCGCGGCCAGCTGGCTGAGCAGCTGCCGGCCCGGGCGGGCGATGAGCTGAAGGTGCGCCTGCGGTGGCGTGAGCGCAGCGCGCTGCTGCGTGAGCTACGGGCTTGGCCGACCGCGCTCCTCGTGCTGGTCTGCCTCGTCGTCGGCGTGCCGACCGCGATCCTGCTCACCCCCGACCAGCAGCTCACGGTGGCCGGTCAGACGCTCTCGGTCGGTGCCCGAGCCCCGAGCGTGTCGATCTCGGGCCCGGCCCAGCTGGTCCAGATCGGCAACACCGAGCTGGACATCGCCCCGCTGCAGGTCTATGGACCGCTACGGCCGCGGCTGACGCTGGGTCCGGTCCAACGCAACGCCGACGCGGCAGCCGCGCTGAACCCGGCCACCAGCCATGAGGTGGGCGCCGCCGCGATCGCCACGGTGGTGCGGGGCTTCGTGCACTGGTACGTCTGGGCGACGCTCATCCTGTTGGGATTCACGGTGGCGGCCACCGCGATCGCGGGCTGCGCTCGGATGCTGGTGATGCTCGGCCGGCACAGCCGGGCCCTGCACCGCACGCCGACGGTGACCGAGATATGGCACGACAGTGCCGGCCAGATCCGGGGAATGGCCGCGGTTGCGATCGCGATGACTCTGCTCGAGTGGGCCTTCTGCGGCGTCCTGGCCTACTCAGGCGCGGTGCACGGCTTGCAGGGGGTGCGCTCGCTCGCCGACCTCGTGGGGACCTATCACCTCAGCCCGTCGCCGGTCGGCCCGCCGGTGCGGGGGTACGCCGGTGCCGTCATCGGCGACTCCCGGGCCTCGCGGGTGGGCGGGCCGCCGCTGGCCAAGCCGAGCCCGGAGGACACCGCCTGCGCCCGCAGCTCGGACTCCCTGGCCGCGGAGATCGCGAGTCTGCGGGGCACCCGGGTGCTGAACCTGTCGTGCTCGGGCGCCTCAATCACGGCCGGCCTGCGCGGCGCGCAGGTGCAGGGCGGACGCGTGCTCCCGCCCCAGGTCGGCCTGCTCAAGCAGGTGCAGGGGCTGAAGTTCGTGGTCGTGGTGATCGGCCCGAACGATCTCTACTGGGCCGACTTCCTGCGCTACTGCTACGGCGTGGCCAACTGTGGGGACAACTTCACCCAGGGTGAGTTCAGCTATCGGTTGGCCGCGTTCGACCGCGAGTACGGCGAGCTCTTGCAGGATCTCAACGACCTGCCCGACCGTCCCCAGATCATCGTGGTGACCTCGTACGACGTGTTCAACCACAGTGCGGCCTGCCCGGACGCACAGGGTCCGGACGGCGCCGGCGGACTGAACCCGGCCAACATCAGCCTGCTCTCCAGCCGCAACGCCACTCTCAACGGCCTGCTCACCGCGGGCGCGAAGAAGTACTCGTTCGACGTCGCCACGCCGCGGCTGGCGCCGCTCTGCGCGGTCGACCCGGACCAGTTGGGTGCCGACCTGCAGGGCCTGGACGACCGCTACCCGTTCCACCCCACCGGGATCGGGGTCGTGCGGATGGCGGCCGCCGTGGCCCAGGTGATCAAGCTCGATACCGGTGACTGACGGCGGTCACCGGCGACTGCGCTACGTGGTCGGTGGGGCCAGTGGGGCGGACGCGGGTGGCGCCACCGGCGGCGGCGTGGAGAGGACGTCGAAGTCGGGCTCGGGCAGACTGGCGCCGCCCTGCATCATCCGCCGGCGACGGGCCCGGTCACGCATGAACGCCTCGTAGAGCGCGCGGTCCTGCGCCTCCTGTTCGGTCTGGAACCGGCCCTCCTGTTCGCGGGTGTCCTGGCGGATACGCTCGGCGAACGAGCGCAGTCCCAGCCGCCCAGCCAGCGAGGAGACCCAGCTCGACCCCCGGGTGATGGCTGTGGCGAGTGCGAACACCTTCCGCTTGACCCACACCGCGAAGAACCGGGCGATCTCGACGAAGACCTCGACCAGCGCGGCGAGCAGGGCGATGACGCCGAGGTAGACCAGCGCGAAGATGACCCCGATGACGACAGCGCCCACCCACCCGAGCGCGAACGTGGAGACGATGGTGGCACCGACGAGCGTGGCCACGGTGGCCCCGGCGAAGAAGTTCGCGATCGGGTTGTGCACCCGCTGTAGTCGCTCGCGCACGGCGACCCGCTGCAACACGGTCATGTGAACGAGTAGCAAGCCTGCGATCATCGCGGCCGGCACGATGTCGGACTTGAAGTCGATGTTGGCGTTCTTCAACCGGTTCAGCGGGCTCACGATTTCGCGCATCTGGAGGTGCCCGAACGGCCACCGGTCGTTGTAGTAGATCATGAACAGCGGCACCGCGAGCAGGGATGCGATCAAGCCGGTCTTCTGCGGCCGGCGGTCGAAGAGCGCGACCTTGATGAAAAGGGCCACCGAGATGAGCAGAAGTATCGCTACGGCATATACAAAGTAGTCCACTGTGGTCCTTCGGGTCAGGGCAGGGCTCGTCGCTGAACATCGCGTGGGCCGACGTGGCGGTGACGGCGCCTGCGCGCATGGACCACCCTTGCCTGCGACGCCACCGTTCGCGGGCGTCGGCTGGCACGCGAGGTACTGATGTCGCAGTCACCCAACCACCACCGCGTCGAGGGGTTCAATCAGGCGATTGGTCAACCTCCATCAGCAATTTTTCCCCCGAATAGGTAAGAATCATCCCAATTCACCACGAGGTCCCGCCAGCTTGCGTGAGCACGACCCTCGCCGATCTAGGGCGTGGGTACACAGATGAAGATCAAAGCACGTGTCCAAGCCCTCGATCGACGGGAGCCCGCGGGCGCTCGGGGTCGCGGTAGGGTCCGCGCCATGAGGTCGGTCGCGCTTGTCGTGCGGTTCCTGCTGGAGGTGGCCGTGCTGGTCGCCCTCGTCGCCACCGGGGTGTTGCTCGTCGGCGGCGTGCTCGGCACGCTCGCCGGTCTCGCGCTCGCCGGGATCGCCGCGTTCGCCTGGGGGATGTTCGTTGCCCCGCGAGCCCGGATCGCGCTGCCGACGCCGGCCCGCCTCGCCGTGGAGGTGGCGGTCTTCGCGGCCGGCGTCGGCGGCCTCCTGCTCGCCGGCGCCGCGGTGCTCGCGGCCGTGCTCGGCGGCGGGTACCTGCTCGACCGGTTGGCGCTGCTGGTCAGTGGCGCGCCACCGTTCGAGGCCGGGGCGGCGCCGGGCCGCTTCCGGGCGTGAAGACCGGTCAAGGAATAGTGGACGCGACATTGTCCGCAACCAATCGGCCCGAGCCGCGCAATGCGAACGAAAGCGTCTGGCAAGCTAAACCCCTCGGGCCGCGGACGCCAATTCCTGACCATCCATTGACAGCGGGATCGAAAGCGCGGACGCTTTGTGTTATGGCCAAAGAAATCATTGAGCGACTTCTCGACGACTTCGACGGTACGCCGGACGCGCACACCGTCCACTTTGCCCTCGATGGTCAGGCCTGGACCATCGATCTCAACGCCAAGCACGACAGCGAACTGCGGGCGAGGCTCGGCCCCTTCATCGACGCCGCCCGTCGGGTGCGCTCCGAAGCTCGCGGGACGCAGCCCTCCGGCCGCCCCGTCGGGGATCGGGAGCGCAATGCCGGTATCCGATCGTGGGCGCTCAGTGAGGGTGTGGAGTTGCCCAGCCGCGGTCGCATCGCCAGCGCCGTGCAGGATGCGTACGACGCCAAGGACGGCGACGTCCTGCGGGCGGCATTCGGGCTCGAGTTGGTCGCCAATGGCAAAGGTCGGCGGCGCCGGCGGGCCACGACCACCAATGGGGCCGAAGCGCAGTAGCCCGCGCGTTTCCCGGCCCGGCGCCGTCGCCGTTGCAACCGGGTTGCAATGGCGACGCAGATACTGCTCGGCGAGGAGGAATGCTGGGCGATGAACGCGCTGGCCGGTGGCGGTGAGGGTCTGGTTGACCGTGACGGCGTGAAGGTGGCCTACCAGGTGTGGGGCACCGGAACCACCACGATGTGCTGGCGCCCGCGTGGCTGAGCGGCGATTGGCGTATCTGGCGTCGGCAGGTGCCGTACCTGGCCCGCCACTTCCGGGTGATCACCCTCGATCCGCGGGGCAACGGCCGACCGCCCACGCGATCCGGCCGGGTACGCCGAGACGGCGTACGCCGACGACCTGATCGCCGTCATGGACGCGGTCGCCTGGCGAGCTACTCCGGCTGGGCGACGTACAACCGGCACTACTGGCTCAGCAACTATCCAGACTTCCTGCGGTTCTTCGCGCAGCCCTGGCCAGCGAGTCGCACTCGACGAAGCTGATCGAGGACTCCATCGGGCGGGGCCTGCAGACGGCGCGGCTCGGGCCGCGGCGGCGGCCTTCGGCCGTGGCAAACCTTGCGGCCTTCGGCCGTGGCAAACCTTGCGGCCTTCGGCCGTGGGCAAACCTTGCGGCCTTCGGCCGTGGCAAACTCGGTCGCCGGCGGCCGCGGGGACGCGGAGCATGGTGGCGTGGACGTTGAGGCGCGCCGCATCGGCGCCGAGGACTGGCCGGAGCTGCGGCGCCTGCGACTGGAGGCGTTGCAGGACTCGCCACTCGCCTTCGTCGAGCAGTACGAGGAGCTGCGCACACAACCGGACGAGTTCTGGCGGGCCCGAGCCGATCGCGGTGCACAAGCCGACCACATGGGTACGTTCGTGGTCGAGCGGGACGGCGCCCTCGTGGCCAAGGCGAGCTGTTTCATCGAGCCCGGCCACGCCGACCAGGTCTGCGTGCACGTGGTCGGGGTCTACGTCACGCCTCGCTGGCGCGGCCGGGGAGTGGCCGACGCGGTCGTCGGCGCCGCCATGGCCTGGGCGCGCGAGTACCTGGGCGCCGACCGGATCCGGCTCTTCGTCACCGACGTCAACGCTCGGGCGGCCGCCTTCTACACCCGGCTGGGCTTCGTGCGCACCGGCGCCACGACGCCGTACCCACCCGATCCCCGGTACACCGAGTACGAGATGGAGTTCTGCGCCTAGCCGGTGGCCAGCGCGGCGTCGAGGAACGCGATCACCCGCTGCTCCCACTCACCTGGCCGGGTGTGCAGACCGGTGGTGTGCGCCGCGCCGGGTACCTCCCAGATCTGCACGTTGGCGTTGCCCTGCTGGATGTGGCGGGCGGCGTGCTCCTCGTCCGGCACCGTGCCGGCGGTGATGAGCAGGATCGGGCGGGGCGCGGCCGCGGCCGCCGCGTCGTGCAGCGGCGTCGGCGGCTCGGCCGGCGTGAGCAGGTCGGCGACGGCGTAGGTGACCGAGTCGATGCGTTGCTGCAGCCAGCCGCTCACCCCGTATACCTGCGGCAGGAACGCCTTGTCGGCGGCGACCCGGTTGGTGGCGCCCTCGGCGACCACAGCCCGGATCCGGTGATCGGCCCCGGCGGCGCCGATCGCCTCCTCGCCACCCATGGAGAGACCGACGGCGGCGATCCGGCTCGGATCGACATCGGCCCGGGTGCGCAGGTAGGAAACCGCGCCGGCGACGTCGCGCTCGCCGTACCAGCCGAAGTCCATCGCGATCCCGGCGCTGCGGCCGTGACCACGGGCGTCGAAGAGCAGCACGCCGTACCCGTGCCGGGCCAGCACCACCGCCTGGTCGAGCACGTCGGAGCGGGTCGAACCGGCGCCGTGCATCAGGACAACGGCGGCGCGGTTGGCCGACGGCAGGTACCAGCCGGACAGGCCCACCCCGTCGGTGGCCGGGAAGCTCATCTCCTGGTAGGCCAGTCCGCGGTCGGCGGGCGTTGCGTGGCCGACCTCGGTGCGGGGCACGCTGGTCGCGGCGACCGCCTCGGTGACCGACCACAGCGAGACGTAGGTCAGGGCGAGTACCACCGGCACCGCGAGCAGGCGCCACCACCGGGGCGCCGACCAGATCACCACGGCCGCGCCGATCACCAGCAACACCAGGCCGGCGAGGAGGCTCGCCAGCGCGAGTGCGGCCACCCCGGACCAGCCGACCTTCGACAAGTGCGGCAACGCCACGCCGGCGCCGGACCCGGTGGCGAGCGCGCCGACGACGAACGCGAACAGGCCAACACCCGCGGCCGGCCAGCGGTTGCGCCGCGGCCGGATGTGCTCGATCTGGTGGTCAGCGACCGGCGGCGTCATGAGCATCTGTTGTCCCATGCGTACCAGATTGGTCCTTCCGGGCCCGGCCCGATCAGAGTCGAAGGACTCCGTTCCAGGTACGCAACGTCCCTTGAGACCGAGACCCTGAAGATCGAGGCCCCCGGATCGGCGCCGCCGGCGACGACTCGTCTACGCTCGCCCCGATGCCGTCAACCTCGATCCGCCGGGCGATCTCCCGCTCGCGGCTGGCACCGGTGGCCGCCTTCCCTCGTCGGGCCGCCCGGGTCCTGCGCCACGACGCCAAGGTCGTGGCGGCGTCGGCCCACTGGTTGGTCACCTCGCGGGAGCATCACAACTACACCTACGAGCTGACCCCGTCCAATGTCGACCATCTCGCCTGGTTCGTGGCGATGATCTGCGGCATCGAGGTGGCGCTCGCGCGCGACTTCATCGCCGAACTCGCCGCCGATGAAGAGCTGCGGGTCCACATCCGCAGCACCACCCGGGCCACCCGGCGGCGCGGGCTCGCCGACCGCGAGGTCCACTATGGCCGGCGGATGGGCTGGTACGCGATCGTGCGCGCGCTGCGGCCGGCCCATGTGGTGGAGACCGGCGTGGACAAGGGACTCGGCACCGTGGTGCTCGCCGCTGCCCTGCGGCGCAACGCCGCCCAGGGCCATCCGGGGCGGATCACCGCCATCGACATCAACCCGGAGGCCGGCTACCTCGTCCGGACCGGAGCCTGGTCAAGCGTGGTGGACCTGGTGTACGACGACTCGCTCGCCGCGCTGCGGCGGCTGGACCGGCCGGTGGATGTGTTCCTGCACGACAGCGAGCACAGCACCGTCCACGAGCGGCGCGAGTTCGAAACGGTCGAACCGAAGCTGGCGCCCGGTGCGATGCTGCTCACCGACAACGTGACCAAGACCTCGGTGCTCTCCCGGCACGCCGAGCGGACCGGCCGCCGGTTCCTCGCCTTCACCGAACGGCCGGTACGGCACTGGTACCCCGGCGACGGCATCGGCGCCGCCTGGCGAAGCTGACCGTTGTCGTGTCATTGCACCGGCCTTGTCACGCGGTCTGGTTGCGCCGCCATGGTGGCACCGGCCGGGCCGAATGGCCGGGCCTGGCCAGGGCCGGACGGCACTGGCCGAACGGGACGGCAGGCACCACCCTGGACACGTCGGCTGTCGGGTGGAGGGCGAGATGAGCATCGTGGCGCAGCGTGTGGATCAGCATGATGAGACCTCGGCCGGACTGCGGGGCCCGGCGCTCCTAGCCAGGCCCGGGTGGAACCGGGATGCCGCCTTCACCGAGGAGCAGCGCGATGCCCTGGGCCTGCGCGGCCTGCTGCCTTGCGGCGTGGCCAGCCTGAGCCAGCAGGTCGCCCTGGAGTTGGAGCACCTGCACCGCAAGACCGACGATCTGGAGAAGTACATCGGCCTGGCCGCGCTGCAGGATCGCAACGAGATCCTCTTCTACCGGGTGCTCTGCGACCATCTGGAAGAGCTCGCGCCGATCGTCTACACGCCCACCGTCGGTGACGCCTGCCGCGAGTTCAGCCATGTCGTCCGCCGTACCCGCGGGCTCTGGATCACCCCCGACGACATCGACCGCATTCCTCAGCTGCTCGCGAATGCACACCGACCTGGAGTGCGCCTCATCGTGGCCACCGACAACGAGCGCATTCTCGGCCTGGGCGATCAGGGCGCGGGCGGCATGGGGATACCGATCGGCAAGCTCGCTCTGTACACCGCCGGCGCCGGCCTGCATCCCGGCCTGACCCTGCCGATCTCGCTGGACTGCGGCACCGACAACGCGGAGCTGCTGAACGACCCGCTCTACCTCGGCTATCCGATGCCGCGGCTGCGCGGCGGCGCCTACGACGAGTTCATCGAGGCATTCGTGGCCGCGGTCTGCGCCTACTATCCCGACGCGCTGCTGCAGTGGGAGGACTTCAAGCAGCACAACGCGATTCGCTTGCTGGCCCGCTACCGCGACCGGCTGCCGACCTTCAACGATGACATCCAGGGCACCGCCGCCGTGGTCCTGGCCGGCATCCTGGTCGCCCTGCGCGAGCGCGGGGAGCCGCTGGCCAGCCAACGGCTGGTGCTGCTGGGCGCCGGCGCCGCCGGGTTGGGCATAGCCCGGTTGGTGGCCGCGGCGATGCGCCGGGAAGGGGCCACCACCGAAGAGATCGGGCAGCGGATTGTGATGGTGGATTCCCGCGGGCTCGTCTTCGATGGCCGCGATGGCGTCGACGACGACAAGGCGGCGTTCGCGCTCGGGCGCGACGCGCTGGCCCGCTTCGGCCTGACCCCGCAGGCCAGCGACCGCTACGACCTGGAGACCGTGATCCGGCTGGTGGCGCCCACCGTGCTGATCGGCACGACCGGCGCTGCGGGCGCGTTCACCGAGGCCGCGATCCGCGAGCTGGCGGCGCGGGTACCGGCCCCGATCGTGTTGCCGCTGTCCAATCCGACCGCCAAGTCCGAGGCCCGCCCGGCCGACGTGCTCGGCTGGAGCGGCGGCCGGGCCCTGGTCGCGACCGGCAGCCCGTTCGATCCGGTGACCATCGACGGGTGTACCCGGGTCATCGGCCAAGCCAACAACGTCTTCATCTTCCCCGGTCTTGGCCTGGGCGCGATCGTGTCGCGCGCTCGGGCGATCACCGACGCCATGTTCCTGGTCGCCGCGACCACGCTGGCCGGGCTGACGTCGGCCGGTCGGCTCGCCGAGGGCGCGCTTTATCCGCGCCTGGCCGACCTGCGGCCGATCTCGCGGTCGATCGCGATCGCGGTGGCCCGCGAAGCGTATGCCTCCGGCGTCGCGGCCGCACCCGGCGACGATGTCGAGTCCGCCGTCGATGCGGCGATCTGGGAGCCCCGCTACCCTGACGAGATCCACGCCTGACGCGGTCGGAGGCAGCGCTGGGGACCAGCCGCTGGCGACCGGCGGGCCTGGCCGGATGGGACCAAGGTCCCTACCGGCTGGCCGCGATCACCATCAGGCTGTGCCGGTGACGCCGGCGACGGATGCGCCGGCACGGGTGAGAGTGCCCCGGCGGGCATGGGCGATGGAGGCAACGATGGCGGCCGCAACGATCGGCACGATCAGGGTGGCCGAAGCACCTGACCGGACCCCGCCACGCGCCCTGTTCATGCTCGGGTTGGCCACCGTCGGCTTCGCGCTGAACTTCTGGGCCTGGGCCCTGCTCAGCCCGCTGGCACCGAAGCTCAAGGAGGTGCTCGGGCTCACGGCGTTCCAGCAGGCGCTCGTGGTCGCGGTCCCGGTGGTGGTCGGATCGCTGGGCCGAATCCCCATCGGCGCGCTCACCGACCGCTACGGCGGCCGGCTGATGTTCGCGTTGGTGTCGTTGGCGACCGCGGTACCCGTGCTGTACCTGGGCGCCTGGGGGCATACGTCGCTGGCCGGGCTGCTGGTCGGCGGGTTCTTCCTCGGCCTGGGCGGCACTGCGTTCGCGGTCGGCGTGCCGTTCGTGTCGGCCTGGTTCCCGCCGCACCGGCGGGGCTTCGCGATCGGTCTGTTCGGCATGGGCATGGGCGGCACCGCGATCAGCGCGCTCACCACGGTCAAGTTCGTCACCGCCGGCGGCACGGCAACCCCGTTCCTGGTCACCGCCGGCGTGCTCGTGGGCTACGCCGTCCTGGCCGCCGCGATGCTGCGTGACCGCCCGGAGCGGGAGGTACCGGGCGAGTCGCTGGGCCGGCGGCTCGCCACCACGCTGGCGCTGCGGGTGACCTGGCAGGCGGCGGTGCTCTACGCGGTGGCCTTCGGGGGCTACGTGGCCTTCTCCGTCTATCTGCCGGCCTACCTGAAGTCCGGGTACGGTCTGCTGCAGGCGGACGCCGCCAACCGGATGGCCGGGTTCGTCCTGCTGGCCGTCGTGATGCGCCCGGTCGGCGGCTGGCTGTCCGATCGCTTGTCCGCGACCCGGGTGCTCGCGGTCGCGTTCGGCGTAGTCGCCGCGGGCGCCGCGGTGCAGGCGTTCACGCCCGGGCTGATGCCGGTCGGCACGATCGCGTTCCTGGCCATGGCGGCAGCGTTGGGTGCCGCCAGCGGAGCCACCTTCGCGCTGGTTGGCCGGTTGGCCCCGGCCAGCAAGGTCGGTGCGGTGACGGGCGTGGTCGGCGCCGCCGGTGGACTCGGCGGGTTCGTGCCGCCACTGGTCATGGGGTTCCTCTACGGTCAGTTCGGCTCGTACGCGATCGGCCTGGCCGCGCTGGCGGTGGTCGCCGTCGGTGCGTTGGTGCTGGACACCACCGTGGTTCGTCGGGCAGTCTCCGCGTGACAACGCATACAGAAGGAGCCGGCGTGGCGCCCAAACCGATCGACGCGCGCGCCGCCGCGCGGATGGATGGCGATCTCAGCGAGGCGCTGGTACGAACCCGACGGTTCTTCACCCGGGGCGCGGTCTCGGCCGACCTGCGCTCGCTGGAGCTGGTCGGCGGCCGGCAGTCGGACGCGTTCTACCGGGACCGCTGGTCGCATGACAAGGTCGTCCGCTCCACCCACGGGGTGAACTGCACCGGCTCCTGCTCATGGAAGGTCTATGTCAAGGACGGCATCATCACCTGGGAGTCGCAGCAGACCGACTACCCGTCGGTCGGCCCGGACCGGCCGGAGTATGAGCCGCGGGGCTGCCCGCGCGGCGCGGCGTTCTCCTGGTACACCTACTCGCCGACGCGGGTGCGCTATCCGTACATCCGCGGTGTGCTGCTGGAGATGTACCGGGAGGCCAGGGCCCGCCTCGGCGACCCGGTGGCCGCCTGGGCATCCATAGTGGAGGATCCCGACCGGGCGCGCCGGTACAAGTCGGTGCGGGGCAAGGGCGGCCTGGTGCGGGCCTCGTGGGACGAGGCGACCGAACTGATCGCCGCCGCGCATGTGCACACGATCAAGGCGTACGGGCCGGACCGGCTGGCCGGCTTCTCCCCGATCCCGGCGATGTCGATGGTGTCGCACGCGGCCGGCGCCCGGTTCTACAACCTGGTCGGCGGCGCGATGCTCTCCTTCTACGACTGGTACGCCGATCTGCCGGTGGCCTCCCCGCAGGTGTTCGGCGACCAGACCGATGTGCCCGAGTCCGGCGACTGGTGGGACGCCGGCTACCTGATCATGTGGGGATCGAACCTTCCGGTCACCCGTACGCCGGACGCGCACTGGATGGCCGAGGCCCGCTACCGCGGACAGAAGGTGATCGCGGTGGCGCCGGACTACGCCGACAATGTGAAGTTCGCCGACGAGTGGCTGCCGGCGCCACCCGGCACGGACGGCGCGCTGGCGATGGCGATGGGCCACGTGATCCTGCGCGAGTTCTTCGTCGACCGGCCGGTGGAGTACTTCACCGACTACGTCAAGCGCTTCACCGACCTGCCGTTCCTGGTCACGCTGGAGGCGGCCGAGGGCGGTGGGTACCGGCCCGGGAAGTTCCTCACCGCCGCCGACCTCGACGAGTCGGCCGAGGTGGAGAACGCCGCGTTCAAGACCGTGCTGCTCGACGGGCGGACGGGCCAGCCCGCGGTGCCCAACGGATCGCTGGGATTCCGCTACGGCGAGTCCGGGCAGGGCCGGTGGAATCTCGACCTGGCCGGCATCGATCCGCTGCTGTCGGCGGCCGGCGGCGACCACCCCGCGGTCGAGGTCCGGCTGGCGCGCTTCGACCAACCCGAAGGGACGGCCGGGGTGCTGCGACGGGGAGTGCCGGTGCGCTCGCTCGGCGGCCACCTGGTCACCACGGTCTACGACCTCCTGCTGGCCCAGTACGGCGTCGCCCGTGACGACCTGCCCGGGCAATGGCCTTGCGGGTACGACGACGCCGACCAGCCGTACACGCCCGCCTGGCAGACGCCCATCACCGGGTTGCCCGCGGCGACGGTGGCTCGCATCGCCCGCGAGTTCGCCCGCAACGCGGAGGAGACCCGGGGCCGTTCCATGATCATCATGGGCGCCGGCACGAACCACTGGTTCCACTCCGACACCATCTACCGCTCGTTCCTGGCCCTGACCACGCTGACCGGGTGCCAAGGCGTCAACGGCGGCGGCTGGGCGCACTACGTCGGACAGGAGAAGGTCCGGCCGATCACCGGGTACAGCATTCTCGGCACCGCCTCCGACTGGTGCCGACCGGGTCGACAGATGATCCAGACCGCCTACTGGTACCTGCACACCGACCAGTTCCGCTACGACCCGTTCAGCGCCGCGACGCTGTCGGCGACGCCGGCCAGCGGGCGCATGGGTGATCGGAGCACCGCGGATCTGATCGCCGCCTCGGCCCGGATGGGCTGGATGCCGTCGTACCCGAGCTTCAACCGCAACCCGCTCGACCTGGCCGACGAGGCGGCGGCGGCCGGCGTCCCGGCGAGTCAGTACATTGTGGACCTGCTGCGCGCGGGCGAGCTGCGGTTCGCCGGTGAGGATCCGGATGCGCCGGAGAACTTCCCGCGGGTGCTCACGGTCTGGCGGGCCAACCTGCTCGGCTCCTCGGCCAAGGGTAACGAGTACTTCCTGCGCCACCTGCTCGGCACCGACCACGCAGTCCGGGCCGAGGAAGCGCCACCGGATGCCCGGCCGCGCGACGTCGTCTGGCGGCCGCAGGCGCCGACCGGAAAGCTCGACCTGTTGCTCTGTATGGACTTCCGGATGACCTCAACCACGATCTACTCCGACGTGGTGTTGCCGGCCGCGACCTGGTACGAGAAGCACGACCTCAACACGACCGACATGCATCCGTTCGTGCACTCGTTCAACCCGGCGATCGCGCCGCCGTGGCAGACCCGTACCGACTGGGACGCGTTCGTGGCCATCGCCCAGGCGTTCAGCCGGCTCGCCGCCGTCCACCTCGGCACCCGTACCGATGTGGTGGCCGCGCCGCTGCTGCACGACACCGCCGATGAGTTGGCCAACCCGCACGGGCGGGTGCGGGACTGGAAGGCCGGGGAGTGCGAGCTCATCCCGGGCCAGACAATGCCGAAGCTGGTGACGGTCGAGCGCGACTACCCGGCGACCGCCGCGAAGCTCACCGCGCTCGGCCCGTTGCTCGACACCCTCGGCGCCACCACCAAGGGCGTGACCTTCGAGCTCGGCCGGGAGCTGGAGTACCTGCGCCGCAAGAACGGCACCGTACGCGGCGGCGTGGCCGACGGACGGCCGTCCATCGCGCGGGACGTGCAGGCGTGCGAGGCCATCCTCGCCCTCTCGGGGACCACCAACGGTCACCTCGCCACCCAGGGCTTCCGGACCCTGCAGGCGCGCACCGGCGTGGAGTTGGCCGACCTGTCGGCCGAGCACGAGGGCACCCAGATCACGTTCGCCGACACCCAGGCCCGCCCGGTTGCGGTGATCACCTCGCCCGAGTGGTCCGGTTCGGAGGCCGGCGGCCGCCGCTACTCGCCGTTCGTCATCAACGTGGAACGGCTCAAGCCGTGGCACACCCTGACCGGGCGGCAGAGCTTCTTCCTCGACCACGACTGGATGGCCGAACTCGGCGAGTGGCTGCCGATCTACCGCCCGCCACTGAACATGCACGTGCTCTTCGGTGAGCCCCAGGTTGGCGAGACCGGCGAACTCGGCCTCACCGTGCGCTACCTGACACCGCACAGCAAGTGGTCCATCCACTCGGAGTACCAGGACAACCTGTTCATGCTCTCGCTCTCCCGCGGTGGGCAGACGATCTGGATGTCCACACCGGACGCCGTGAAGATTGGCGTACACGACAACGACTGGATCGAGGCGGTCAACCGCAACGGGGTCGTGGTCGCCCGGGCGATCGTCTCCCATCGCATGCCCGCCGGCACCGTCTACATGCACCACGCCCAGGATCGGCTGATCGACGTGCCCCGGACCGAGACCACCGGGCGTCGCGGCGGCATCCACAACTCGCTGACCCGGCTGCTCATCAAGCCCACCCACCTCATCGGCGGGTACGCCCAGCTCTCCTTCGCCTTCAACTACCTCGGCCCGACGGGCAACCAGCGCGACGAGGTCACGATCATCCGCCGCCGCAGCCAGGAGGTCGAGTACTGACATGCGCGTGATGGCCCAGATGGCGATGGTGATGAACCTCGACAAGTGCATCGGCTGCCACACCTGCTCGGTGACGTGCAAGCAGGCCTGGACCAACCGCAGCGGGGTCGAGTACGTGTGGTTCAACAACGTGGAGACCCGTCCCGGGCAGGGCTATCCGCGCCGGTACGAGGACCAGGAGGCGTGGCGCGGCGGCTGGGTTCTGAACCGGCGGGGCCGCCTCGCGCTACGGGGCGGGGGCCGGTTGCGCAAGCTGCTCTCCATCTTCGCCAACCCGAAGCTGCCCTCCATCGGGGACTACTACGAGCCGTGGACCTACGACTACGAGACGCTGACCAACGCGCCGTTGCAGGAACACACTCCGGTTGCCCGGCCCAAGTCGCTGATCTCGGGCAAGGACATGAAGATCGAATGGTCGGCGAACTGGGATGACGACCTGGGTGGTGCGGCGGACCACGGCGAGAAGGACGTGTTGTTGAAGGGCATCGCCGACAAGGTGCGCTTCGAGTTCCAGCAGACATTCATGTTCTACCTGCCGCGCATATGTGAACACTGCCTCAATCCGTCCTGTGCCGCCTCCTGCCCGTCCGGAGCGATCTACAAGCGCGTCGAGGACGGCATCGTGCTGGTGGACCAGGACCGTTGCCGGGGCTGGCGGATGTGTGTCTCCGGCTGCCCGTACAAAAAGATCTACTTCAACCACCGCACCGGCAAGGCCGAGAAGTGCACGTTCTGCTACCCGCGGGTCGAGGTCGGCCTGCCGACGGTGTGCTCCGAGACCTGCGTCGGTCGGCTGCGCTACCTCGGCCTCATGCTCTACGACGCCGATGCCGTGCTGGCGGCTGCATCCACAGTGGATGAACACGACCTCTACCAGGCACAGCGCGGCGTCTTCCTCGACCCGACTGACCCGGCGGTCGTCGCCGAGGCCGAGAAGGCCGGTATTCCGCACGACTGGATCGTGGCGGCGCAACGCTCCCCGGTCTACGCCCTCATCAACACCTACCAGGTCGCGCTGCCTCTGCACCCGGAGTACCGGACGATGCCGATGGTCTGGTACATCCCGCCGCTCTCGCCGGTCGTCGACGTCGTCCGCGACACCGGGCACGACGCCGAGGACCACGGCAACCTCTTCGCCGCCATCGAGGCCCTACGCATCCCGGTCGAGTACCTGGCCGCGCTGTTCACCGCCGGCGACCCGGCACCGGTCGACGCCGTGCTGCGTCGACTGGCGGCGATGCGGGCGTTCATGCGCGAGGTCAACCTGGGTCGCCCGCCGCAGGCCGAGATCGCCGCCAAGGTTGGCCTGAGCGCGCAGCAGATGCACGACATGTACCGGCTGCTCGCCCTGGCCAAGTACGACGAGCGCTACGTCATCCCGGCGGCCCACGCCGAGCAGGCCCACGCATTGGAGGAGCTGGCCACCGAGTGCAGCCTGGACTTCGAGGGCGGCCCAGGCATGGGCGGCTCCGGGCCGTTCGGCGAGTCGTCGGGCGGCCCGGTCCCGGTGGCGATCGAGAACTTCCAGATGCTGCGCGCCCGCCAGACCAGTGAGTCCACGGTGGATGTCGGCGACCGGGGGGCCCGGATCAACCTGCTCAACTGGGACGGCAAGGGTCGCCCGGACGGACTCTTCCCGCCCCGGCGTCCCGCGCCGCCACCGGAGGAGCCATGAGCCGCATCGACCCCCGAGCCTGCTGGCAGGCCCAGTCCCTGCTGCTCGGTTACCCGGACGAGACGCTGGCCGGCCAGCTCGAGCTGGTGCGTCGCATCGCTGCCCGCGCACCGGCTCGGGTCGGGCGCCCGCTGCTCGCCGTAGTCGATCACCTCGCGCGGGAGCCGATGACCCAGCTCGCCGCCGACTATGTGGCGACCTTCGACCACCGCAAGCGCTGCTGCCTCTACCTCACCTACTACGCCTACGGAGACACCCGCAAGCGCGGTATGGCGCTGTTGCGACTCAAGCAGACCTACGCCGCGGCCGGGCTATGCCTCGTCGACGACGAGCTGCCCGACCATCTCGGCGTCCTGCTCGAGTACTGCGCCATGGTGGACACCCCGGCCATCGGCGTGGCCCAGTTGACCGAGTACCGGGCCGGCATCGAGCTCCTACGCCTTGCGTTGCACGACGGCGATTCGCCGTGGGCGCCGGTGCTCGACTCGGTGTCGGCCACCCTGCCGCCGTTGCCCGGCGACCAGCGCGCGGCGGTGGCCCGGCTCGCCGCCGCTGGACCGCCGGAGGAGCAGGTCGGTCTCGCCCCGTTCGGCCCGCCGTCCCGACCGCAGGGAGTCGCCCCATGAGCGTGCTGTTGTGGATCGTGGTGCCGTACGTGGCCCTCACCACGTTCGTGATCGGGCACTACTGGCGCTACCGGTACGACAAGTTCGGCTGGACCACGCGCTCGTCCCAGCTCTACGAGCGCCGGCTGTTGCGGTGGGGGAGCCCGCTGTTCCACTTCGGCATCCTGCTCGTCGCGCTGGGCCACATCGGCGGCCTGCTGGTGCCGGAGGCCTGGACGTCGGCGATCGGCGTCAGCGAGACCGCCTACCACGCGGTCGCCTTCGGTCTGGGTACCGTCGCCGGCGTCTCGACGCTGACCGGTGCGGCGATCCTCGTGTACCGGCGACGCACGGTCGGTCCGGTCTTCTCGGCCACGACCCGCAATGACAAGGCCATGTACGCCGTGCTCGTACTCACGCTCGTGCTGGGGCTCGGTACCACGGTGCTCGGCAACGTCACCGGCCACCCGCACGACTACCGCCAGACCGTGGCGCCCTGGTTCCGATCGATCTTCTATCTGCACCCGCAGACCGATCTCATCCTGCGGGCGCCACTCGGATTCCAGCTGCACGTTCTCGGCGCCTGGGTGCTGATCGCCTTCTGGCCGTTCACCCGCCTCGTGCACGTGTTCTCGGCGCCGGTGGGCTACCTCACCCGGCCGTACATCGTGTACCGCAGCCGTGACCCGCAGGCGGGCTCGAGAGCGCCGGGGCGGGGCTGGGAGCTGCCCCGCTCACCGTAGTTCAGGTAGGTCTTGGACGCGATTGGCGGTCCCGGCAACCGCCGGTGTCCAAGGTCCGTCGGACGGTGCGCCGCCCGGGCCCTACTTGTGAACCCCCGACTCGCATGACCCATCAATTCATTGCCAGCGTTACGCCGGTGGGGAACTGATCGCCAGGGCCGCATGTCCGGGCGGGTCGGGCCGGATGGCTCTGGCCGCGTGGATCAGGTGGCGCGCAGGGTGACGGTGGAACAGTGTGCCTGTGTGAGGAGTGCGATGGAGATGACTATCGACCAGGATCCGGCCCGCCTCGAGGCCGAGGACATCCGGGAGGACGTTCGGGTCAACTACGCGAGCACCGCTATCAAGGTTCTCAGCCGGTCAAGCCAGGAGGCCGGCCGCGCGGCCCCGGCGTGCTGCGCGCCGGCCGGCGGCGATGACCGGCGCTTCGGCTCGGCACTCTACCGCGACGAGGAGTTGCGTGAGTTGCCGCCGGCGGCGGTCGAGGCGAGTCTCGGTTGCGGGAACCCGGTCGCGGTGGCCGACGTCCATCCGGGCGAGACGGTGCTCGATCTCGGCTCGGGCGGCGGGATCGACGTGCTGCTGTCGGCGCGTCGGACCGGCGCAACCGGCAAGGCGTACGGGCTGGACATGGTGCCGGAGATGCTGCAGCTCGCCCGGCGCAACGCCGCGCAGGCGGGGGTGACCAACGTGGAGTTCCTTCCTGGCGACATGGAGGACATCCCGCTGCCGGACGGCAGCGTCGATGTGGTGATCTCCAACTGCGTCATCAACTTGTCGGTGGACAAGCCGGCGGTGTTCGCCTCGGTCTTCCGGGTCCTGCGGCCGGGCGGTCGCCTCGGAGTCTCCGACGTGGTGGCAGACAACGACCTCAGCCCGGCACAGCGCGCCGAGCGGGGCGGCTGGGCCGGCTGCATCGCCGGCGCCTTGTCGGTCAGCGAGTACCGCCGGGGCTTGGTCGCTGCCGGCTTCACCGACGTGAGCATCACGCCAACCCATGAGGTCGTGGAGGGCATGCAGTCGGCCATCATCCGGGCCGCCAAGCCACGGTCGTGACCGTGCGGCCGCGAATGGCGGCGTGCCTTCACCATCGCCACGTCGAGCAACCCGGGCTCCGCTTCGCCCGTACTAACGTCGCGCCGCGGCTCCTGCCGATCGTGCTCCGCCCGGCTACCGGGGTGGCGGCCCCGACGCGGCGGGCCTGGTCCGCTATCTGAACCGCTGGCTTCCGGCGCTGTGATGCTCCGGCTGTTCAGCCGGACACCACGACCCCGAGCTGGTCGAGCAGGGCCCGGACGCGGCGCTCGATCTCGTCGCGGATGCGCCGGACCTCGGCCAGATCCTGGCCGGCCGGGTCGTCGAGGGTCCAGTCCTCGTAGCGCGTGCCGGGGAAGACCGGGCAGGCATCGCCGCACCCCATGGAGACGACGACATCGGCGGCCCGGACCACCTCGTCGGTCCACGGTTTCGGGTACTCACCGGAGATGTCGATGCCCCGTTCGGCCATGGCCGCATCGGCGGCCGGATTGACCTCGGTGCCGGGCTCGGAGCCGCCGGACCAGACTGCGCGGTCGCCGGCGAGGCGTTGGAAGAAGCCGAGCGCCATCTGGCTTCGTCCGGGGTTGTGGACAGACAGGAACAGCACGGCGGGCCGGCCCTTGTCGCTCATGGTCTTCCTCCGGGGGTCCGGACGAGGGCGCCGGCCGGGAGAAGGTCTCCCGTGGACGGTCCACAACAGCCACTGTCGTTGTCATCGCTGGATGAGCACGCCCCGGTCTCGGGCAGCTCCAGCCGGACGTCGCAGGCGCCGGCCCAGTCACCAGCGAGCGCGGCGACGACGGAGCGAGTCTGCTCGTACCCGGTCGCGAGGAGGAACGTGGGTGCTCGGCCATACGCCTTGGCGCCGACCACGTAGAAACCGGGCTCCGGGTGGGCCAGCTCATCGACGCCATGCGGCGCTACGGTGCCGCAGGAGTGCACATTCGGGTCGATCAGCGGCGCCAGGGCCCGGGTCGAGCCCAGCACCGGATCCAGGTCCAGCCGCAGCTCGGCGGCGGGAACGTGGTCGGGTCGCGCGCCGGTGGCATTGACGATCACCGCGGCCTCGATCGAGTGACCGTCGGCGGAGACCAGCCCCTGCTCGGTGATCTCGTGCACGAAGTGCGGGCTGGTCGCAGGCCAGGTCGGCCAGGGCGATCAGGGTGCCGGCAGCCGAGTGCCCGGCGCCGACGACGGCAACGGATCGGTTGGCGAACCATTCGCGCAGCCGGCCGGTGACATCGGGCATGCCGTCGAAGACGCGACCCGCCGCCCGGGCCAGCTCCTCGCCGCGGGCCGGCAACCCGTTGGCGCCGAGCGGATTCGGCGTGCGCCAGGTACCGGAGGCGTCGATGACCGACGACGCCAGCAGCTGCGTGCCGTCGGAGAGGTGCAGCACGAACGGAGCCGCTTCCCGGCCGGCGGTGCGCACCTTGTCGAAGCCCGGCCGGACGATCGCGGTCGCCGCGACGCGTAGCCGCAGGTGCGGCGCGATCGCCGGATGTGCGGCCAGCGGCGCCAGGTACAAGTCGATGAGTTCGGCACCGGTGGGCAACGTCTCCGGGTCGGGAGCGCGCCAGCCAGTCGGTTCGAGCAGCGCCCGCGCCTCCGGGTCGATGTCGTACCGCCACGGGCTGAACAGCCGCACGTGCCCCCAATCGGCGATCGACGGGGCGACGTGATCGCCGGCCTCGACGACGACGAAATCAAGCTCACGGGTGGCGAGGTGGGCGGCGGCGGCGAGCCCGATCGGCCCGGCGCCGATCACCGCGACGTCCCGACCGCAGGGAGTCGCCCCATGAGCGGCGCCGACAATGCGCTCATGGCAGATGTTCCGACTGTTCGAGTGTTCTGGGCACTGGTTGCCGGCCCAGCTCTTTACAGCATTCGGGTCATGAACACGTTGTGCGGGCTCGGCCGATAGTCGGCAAACGGTGCGCAGTACTCGAACCCGAACTTCGCATACAGCTGCCGCGCCGGTGCGAAGAACTCGGCCGTGCCGGTCTCGAGGCTCAGCCGGAGGTACCCCAGACGCCGGGCCTCGGTGATGATGTGGTCCAGGAGCAGAGAAGCGATGCCGCTGCGCTGCCGCGTCGGTGTGGTGCGCATCGCCTTCAGCTCGGCGTGGTCGGCGTCAAGCCGTTTGAGCGCACCGCAGCCCACGACGGTGTCGCCGTCCAGGACCGACCAGAACGTGATGCCGGGCTGGCGCAGCCCGTCCAGAGGCAGGGCATACGCGCTGCCCAGCGGGGTGATCGACCGCATCTGCTGGAGGTGCTCGTCGAGGAACGCCCCGATCTGGGGGCCGGAGAGGTCGTCCAGCACGATCGTCATGGCAGGCACCCTTCTCGCGGGTGCTGTCATCAGCAGCACCCGGCGCCGGAGGCAATCGCCTGTTCCTTCGCCGCCGGGGCACAGCAGCTGCCGGCCGCACGCGCCTCTGCGACCGATCCGCAGCAGGTGCTCGCCGGCGTCGCCGAAGCGGTGGCCGCCTCGGCCGGGCCGCCATCAGAGTGTGGTGCCTCGGCCGGGTCGCCGGCCCGCCGATCGGTCGGGATGTGTGTGGACTGGGTAGTCATGGTCTTCTCCCACGTTGCATGGTCTTGCGCTGTCAGGGCGGTGCGGCGGCCTCGGCCTCCCCCGGTCGCCTCACTTTGTCTAGACAGTCGTCGAATCAACAGCTAACCAAGCTTGCACCCTGTTTTGAGGTCTGTCAACCTAGAGGCATGCCGAAACAGCTCGTGATGCTGGACCCGGTTGGCGACGCGTGCTGCCCGCCGATCGCCGAAGCCTCACTCGACCCCGACCAGGCCGTGGACATGGCCCACATGTTCAAGGCGCTGGGGGACCCGATCCGGCTCCGGCTGCTGTCCCGGATCACCTCGGCGCCGGAGGGCGAGATCTGCGTCTGCGACATCACGGGCGGCGACTTCGAGGTCTCCGGGCCCACCATCTCGCACCACCTCAAGGTGCTCCGCGAGGCGGGCCTCATCGAGGGCGAGCGCCGGGGCACCTGGGTCTACTACCGGCCACAGCCGGCCAACCTCCGTCAGCTTGCCGGACTGCTTGAGATGCCATCGAGCCGGCGGCCCACCCTCAGGCAACCCCGGTCGGCGGAGACGGGCAGGTAGCCTGGGTTCTCGGGCCCTCGTAGCTCAGGGGATAGAGCAACGGTTTCCTAAACCGTGTGTCTGAGCTGACGAGATCTTGGGCCGAGTGCGCTGACCTGCATATTCTCGCCGCAATTTGCCTAGTAGATCATGGCGTGTGGACGTGGCGTGGACGTTTGTCGGGGCCGCGACGATCCAGCCAGCGAGAGACAGGAGCCCGCGAATGAGCCGCTGCACCCAGTCCGGAGATCGGTCGCCGGCGTGCTCGGCCAACGTCCACTCGTTCTTACGCGGGAGGTCCGCCAGCAGCCCATCGAAGTACTCGCCCGCCTGCGCACGTGCCTCCCCGGAGGGGCGAACGTGCCCGCGATCACGTCCCTGCGCGGCGCATCGACACCAACAGAAGATCACGCTTCTCGCTGTCCTCGATCACGACCGACTCGGTGACCACGCTCGCCAACCCCGGCAGCCGCCTCCAAATGCTTGCCGTTCGCACGTGGTACCCTGATCGGCAGTTTCTAAGGTTTGACAACCCAGAACCCTAAGGCTGGAGCGCCGTGCGTCCGCGCTCGGGCCGCAACTGCACCTACAAGATCAGCTGTAGGGGGGTTGATTTGAAGTCACCGGATGATCGGCTTGTTGCACGCGCGGCGATATGACGGTTCTAGCAACCCCTTAACCCGCCTGTTGCCGGAGTGCGATCTCACATGTCGGTCGTCGCGACACCCGGTCCGACCAATGTTAAGAAACTGGTCCAGACAACTCAAAGTAATGCGAACAGCTCACGTGATACTAGTTGCTTCGCCTTGAAATAGCTGATCGACGTACGTCGGCGTGGCGGCCTGTTGATCTTCGCATGCGCCCAAGCTAGCTGCGAGCGAAGCCAGCGGCGCCCTCTCTCCGACGAGGGAGGCATCAGCTACTCAAACGCCGCTTCGGCTGGAACCGCAGCCTCGTCGACGGACGCGAGCGCGCCGCCGCCTGGTGCGGCTACGGAGTCCTCGCCCACAACCTGGTCAAGGTCGCCTACCTGGCCACCCAGATCGGGTGAGGACAGGATGCGGGACGACCAAGCCACCGAGACACCTGCCCCCACAACGCCTCCGTCGCTCGGAACCCGGGATGATGTCCACCATGGCGCCCGATTTTCAAGGCGAAGTAGTTAACAGTGATCCATTTGGGTTAGGCCCAGATGCTCAGAGGCCGAGTCAGACTCTCTACGCCGACGAAGAACGAGACCGTAATCCTTTGAGTTTCGCCGACCGCGGGGGTCACCGCGTGGAGGCGATGGCTCAGGAAGATAACAAGATCTCCAACCTCAGGGCGTAGGACGACCGCTGGATCGCTAAGGTCCTCACGCGCCACGGAAAATGGACCTCCGGACAAGTCGCGAGGCACTTCGGCGACCTCCGTCGAGAAGAGCTCGAGCTCTCCACCCGCTTCTGGGACCGAGACGTATACGTTCGCCCCAAACTGTGTCAACATACCGGCAGTACCTTCGTCAGATGGCGACTCCATCGCCAAGACGTCAAGGTGCGGTTCAATTCCCACGCCGGACGAGTATATCCTCACGGTCAGCGGCGCGAGGCGACCCTCACTCGACAGCGAAAGTACTCGGCAGCCGCCAGGCCACACGGTACCTAAGAGCGAAAACGCCGCATCGAAGGATGAGCCGTATGGCATCGACAACCGACGCAACCAACCCAGGCGTCGATCTGGAGAGTCACGATATGAGAGCGCTATTCGCTCATCCCTCGCCGCCTGATAGTGGGACGTCCCGACAACCCTCAAACCCTCGACATCATCGTGTTGGACAACTGCCGGGTCGTTCAAGACCGCACGTGCCAAGTGGCGGCACGATTCTTCCGACACGAGCTTCCGCACACGGATGACGTCGAACTCGCCGGAGGCAAGGCCCTCAAGAATGGTGTGATCGAACCCGCCCCCGAAGAAGTCAAGATCCCGAATTCGCTGTGTGGCTGACGTCATACACCAAAGCCTACATCAGGGGGTCCTCCCCAACAAACATTGAGAGGCGCAACGGGCAGAGCTCCCGATCCATAGGCAAGAGTGTCTAGCGGCGGGTGGCCATCTTCGAGATGGCAATCACTCGAAATCCGACATCGTAGAACAGATTGTACGATCGATCCACCGCACGCGCGCTGCACGCGGCCAAAATCGACTGATTGTACCAAGAACTGCCTCGGACAACTCGCTCCTCCAAGCTGTCATCCGCGAATCGCATCGCATCGTACTCGAGTTCATAGGGCAAGAACAGGCTGGCCGTCCATTCCCATACGTTGCCTGCAAGGTCGCAGGGG
Source organism: uncultured Actinomycetota bacterium (assembly GCA_963753485.1). Lineage (GTDB taxonomy): Bacteria > Actinomycetota > Actinomycetes > Mycobacteriales > Micromonosporaceae > CAWDLX01. The sequence goes on from CAVWCL010000011.1 coordinate 220,427, forward strand.
CCGCCGTCCCATGGCTCCAGGTAAATACCTACCGGAGAAGGCTGCCTCATGTTCAGAACGTTAGTTGAGACGTGTGCTCTCTCCTCATTCCAGTCGTCTCCCCACGGATAGATCCGATCATCCGCAGACGGTCGTGACGCCCTCTCCCATTCAAACTCCGTCGGAAGAGCGATCAACTGGTCCTGCGGCAGTGTGCCGGCTCTGTGCCCATCTGCCGTAGCCCACTCGCAGTAGGCTGCGGCCTCCCACCAGTTCACTCCCACTACTGGCTGATTCTGCTGGTTGAACCGCCGGTCGTACCAGTAGTACGGTGACCGGCGCGGAGCTGTCCGCCGCTCTGACTCCTCCTCCAAACGGTGTGTATCGATCTCGCCGTCGCGGATCTCCTTGCCATGATGTTCATAGACCGTGGAGAGCCAGTGCTCGCGAATCGCCTTAAGCACTGCTGGATCACCAGAAACCCAGCCGCGACTCATCCGGCCGCACCAATACGCCAGATTCCTGTACCCGTCGCCTTCGACAAAGGCATTGAACTGGGCGTTAGTCACAGGATATCTGGACACAAAGAACTCCGGGAACTCCAGCCTGCGAGGTTCGCCTGCCCATCCTCCGATCATCTCCGATGGATCCAGTCGGGTACTACCAACCTGTGCCTCTCCGCTTGATACGCGGACGAAGCATCGCGGAAAGCTCTTCGGACCCCCGCCGACATCGATGAGTCGTGTATCGCCAAGCATGCTTAGGGCGGCACCGCTGCGCTCGCGCTCTGCCAGAGTGATATCCTGATCCTCGACCTGGCCCAGAACAGTCGCACGGGCCCTCGCCCACAGACCTTGGACGCCGCTTTGGGGCCCGGACTCGTCGAGAATGTAAGTGAATTGTCGCAATGCAATGCGGCGGCGACCAATTTCGGTTAACATCTCGGCGGCGAGCTGCGCCGACGCGACGCTGATGGTCCCCTTACTGATAGTAGGTCGTTGATTAGGCTGAAGATGTAGAACAGGTTCTCACCTTCATGTCCTGCTAGACTTGCCATCAGGCGGAACGGTTCGCGCCAATGACTATCCGCGCCGCGCAGGACCGCCTCCGCCCGGTGCGCGCCAACGGCGAAATGCTGGCCGGCTAAGAACTCCTGAAAGTAGCGATGCGCAAAAACATAGCCGCCCGTCCCCGCTATCCAGCAGCAGGCCGTGAAGATCTGAATAAGCGCCTCACAAGATCCTCGGACGAGGGCACCGCTTTGCCGGTCTCAGCGCGAGCCATCGACTCGCAAATAATCGACGCCTGCTCGTTGACCGTGCCAATTGTTACGCCGGCCCGCGAGCTATCCGCCACCTCCTCGAGATGGCATTGATAAGCAACCTCCACCGCGAGCGAGTACACGGGCGGCGCTGCGGTCGTGGAGGATCCAGCTTCGCGTTTCCTCCACCTAGCAGAATCCGCGAGCATGTACTTTATGGCTCTATCACAAACAACAGCACGTGTATCCGGTAGCTTTGCTTCTTCTGAGTGAATCAACGCCAGGAGGGCCATGAGAAGGGGCGACCCTGCCAAGTCAGAGAGGTCTTCGCTCCTGAGTTCCACCTTCAGGGCCGATGCCAGATCTGTAGCCTCTGCGGGAGTGAATCTCCCGATTCGCACGGCCGAATTATACCAACGGTCGACGTAGAGATGCTTTTCCTCCTCGCTGTAGGGCAGCAGCTCCAGTTCTCGCTCGATTGGCACCTTCCGGCTCGGCGCGGTCTGGCGATAGTCAAACTTGCGGCATGTCACAACGAGCCGAGCCCCGTTGTGCAGATCAACAGTGTGCGAGATCGCCCGGCGAACCTCCCGAAGCGCGTAGTCTTTGACCTCGTCAAGACCGTCGAGCAGTACCAGTGCCCGCCCGTCGATGATCGCGCGTCGAAGTATTGCGGCCAGTCGACTCGCCGAACCCGCTCCCGCTTGAGCGGCGGCCAGGTCGATTTCCGGAACTCCGGTGAGGAGGAGATCGATGTGGTCCTTCTTGCCGCCGTACAGGACACCGCTCAGATTCACCCAAATGGGCAACAAGCGTGACGGGTCCTTTGTCCACTTACGGGCGGCGCCGACTGCGAAGAACGCAACCGATGTGGACTTTCCGCTGCCAGGGTCACCGAGTATCACCAACGGGTCTGACGTTGACTCGAAGAGTTCCAGTAGAGCAACGCCATGGTCTTCCTCAGCCATCGACTCGTGAGTGCCGACTTTCCCAACCCTCGTCTGTGAGTCTGCGACCCTCAACGGCGTCCAGATCTGTTCGAGCGTCACCATTCCAACGCTGTCGCCGCGCTCTGCGGTCCAAGATGCGGGATCACCGAACGACAAGGTTGATCCACGTCGCATCAGATCCGAGATGTAGGCCGTCAAGGGATCATCCTGATGGAGGCGATCTTGAGGCGCGACGACGGCATTGTCCTTGCCTTTGGCACCCCCGTGCTGGGACGTGCTGATGCGCCGCACGACCCAGCCACCAAGATCCATCAGGATGGCTGCGATGGAAACCCCGATCGACTGTGGGAGGTCGTCAAGAATCGCCGTCCATGCACTGTCAAGAACATCATTGGCGAGGTTCATCGAGTCTAATTGCCGATAGCAGTCGGAGACCATGTGCCCCGCGAAACACCCCAATGGGTTCAGGCCGAGCCCGAGACCAAGGACGAAGTCAGTGCACGCCTCGATCACCGTCGTCGGCGTCTTAACGGCGCGAGGTTCGATGACCTTAACGCGGAGCTGACCCCGAACTTGACGCTATCCGGCAGGATCTCCGGAAACGGATGCAACAATCGCGGCGTCGATGACGCGTCTCGGTCGGTATCGGTCAGCGGCGAGGTCGAAGGCGCGCCGACCTTGGCGGCCCTTATCGGTACTGGTCTACGCACGCCGGCAGCTCCTAGTACGAGCAGCGTGGACTCGCGTTGTGAAATCTGTGTTCTGCTCAGCACCTTTGCAACCACCGCTGCCGGAATAGAGTGGAAGCTCACGTCGAGATCGGGTGGCGCAACTTGATCTCCAATAGGGAATTCGTGCAAGGCGGCTATTGACCTCAGATAGTCGCGATCCGCCAACGCCCGCGCGACAATATCCCCAACTTCAGACAGCCCGTTGCATACGACGGCCACGCGATCAGCGGTGAGCCCGCCCAACCGCGTGCTGGACCTCCTGGAGATCATCAGTGCGATCCGCTCCAGGACGGCCGCGTGATCGGAGTGCCACGAACGCCGACGAGAATAGAATCGTCTGTACCGTCCCGCTCGGCTGCCTCGCGAATGTACGAGCGCTTCACGTACTCCACGTCGCTGATCAGGCAAGACATGATACGGCGGTACTCGTCAAAGAAATGTACGCCACCGTCCGGCAACAGAAAGCTGACAATGGACTCGCGCTCAAGCTTCGCGACGAGTTGGAAATATGTTGCCGCCGCGTCCCGCCCGAAGTCGCCGACGACAATGTCATACACGACCGGCTGGCGAAGTAACTCGACTCTGCGGCTCATTCTCGGCTTACCGTCGTCCTAGTCAAAGTTGAGCCTCGGACCACTTTCCGGCCGTGGGCTTCGCGACGGACGTGTCGATGTGCGTTCGCGCACACGGCAGGCACTTGTGCAAGCGCCTGCCGGGCGCACAAACCTAGAACTGCCCAGCTGGCCTATTCGACGGCCACTACCATCTCAACCTCGACCGCCCAGTCGCTCGGAAGAACCATCCCGACCGCGGCACGTGCGTGATAGCCGCGATCGCCGAAGAGCTTCACGAGAAACTCGCTGGCGCCGTTGATGACGCCAGACGTGTCGTTGAAGCCGTCAGCGACGTTTACCATTCCATTCAGCTTCACGATGCGTTTGATTCACTCGATGTCAGCAACGGCGGCCACCGCTCGGATGCAGTTCACGGCACAGATTTCGGCCGCCTTTCGCGCGGTGACGATGTCGATATCGGTGCCCACCTTTCCCTTGATCTGAACGTCGGCGAGCGACGGGATCTGGCCAGACGTAAAGACAAGATCGCCGACTCTGACGGCGCTATGAAACGGGAAGCCGCCTACCTGAAGGGTGGCCGCCTGGAACTCATACCCGAGTTCCGCCAAGCGCTCCACAACTACGAGTTTCTCCTTCCTGACTCGTTGGACTTGCAGATGATCAAGGCCGTTCGAGCAGGAACAGACGCTTGTCAACCGGACAGGTCGACGAATCATTGATCAGCAACCATGCTTCCTCCCGCCGGTGAGTGCATGATTCCCGCACCTCCCCGATCCGCATGAATTGATGACATACCCCCGAACGCTAGGTACTGGGCCGATGATGGGCAGGCCATCGGGGGTCAGAGGCCTGACCCCGCTCGATCCACCAACGAGCTCGAAGTCTGCCAGCAACGGGGCCCGTCTGGCTGTCGCGGCACGTATCGCCGGCAAGTAACTGAGGTTAGGTCCATCAGACTGCCCGGCGTCTGGTTCCAGGCCCATTCCTATCAGAACCTTGCCAGCGCCGAGTGCACGGTAATACCACTCCATCCCAGCGTCTT
>CAVWCL010000012.1:0-128247 GCA_963753485.1 uncultured Actinomycetota bacterium
TGGCGAAGGCTTCATAAGAGCCATTACGCGTCCCCGCAGATTATGTCTTGCCTGCTGTGCCGGGGGCCGGTATCGCGGTAGCTGGCGGGCTCATGGGTACGGACTTGGACGGCATAATCCGCGGCGCTGAGTCGATGCTTTCGGAACCGGGATGGACCCGGGGAGGAGGCGACGATGAGCGAGGGACGCCGGGTTCGGGTAACGGGCCCGCTGGCTGGTTATGTGGACGGGTTCCGGGACGAGCTGTCCGCTCACGGTTACACCGTGCAGGTTCGGGACCGGAACGTGCGGATGCTGGCGCATGTGAGCCGCTGGATGATCGAGCAGGGGCTTTCGGTTGCTGAGCTGACGCCGGAGCGGCTCGGGGAGTTTCTCGGCGCCCGCCGGCGCGAGGGTTATCACCACGCCTTGTCGATGCGGGCGGTGATGCCGCTGGTGGAGTTCCTGCGTGCCGCGGGCGCGGCGCCACGCCCAAGAGTGGCCGAGCCCATCGGCGGGCTCGACGTGGTGGTGGAGGAGTACCGGCGCTATCTGCTTGGCGAGCGGGCGCTGACGGTCGCGGTGGTGGGCAAGTACACGCGGCTGGCCCGAGAGTTTCTGGCGACGATCGCGTCTGGCGGCGTGCCGCTGAGCGAGTTGTCGGCCGCGGCGGTGGCTGGCCACGTCGTTCGCGAGTGCCGTGCTCGCCCGGCCGGTTCGGCCAAGCACCTGGTCACTGGGCTGCGGTCGGTGCTGAAGTTCCTGTTCCTGGCTGGCCACGTTTGTCAGCAGCTGGCCTTGGCGGTGCCAGGCGTGGCGCACTGGGGTGCGGGCAGCCTTCCCCGGGCGCTGCGCCCGGAGGCGGTGGCCGCCCTTTTGGCCAGTTGCGATAGCGACACGCTCGCCGGGCGCCGTGACCGGGCCATCGTCGTGCTGTTGGCCCGGCTGGGCCTGCGAGCCGGCGAGGTGGCGGCGCTGGAGTTGGAGGACCTGGACTGGCGGGCCGGAGAGCTCGTGGTGCGCACCCGCAAAGCAGCTCGCCGCGAACGTCTTCCGCTGCCCGTGGACGTCGGGGAGGTGCTGGCCGCCTACCTGCACGGCGGCCGGCCCCGGGTTGCCTGCCGGAAAGTGTTCGTGCGGCTCAACGCCCCGATCACGGGCCTGACCGTCCCAGCGGTTACCGGCGTCGTCTACCGCGCCTGTCGGCGGGCCGGGCAGCCCCGCGCTGGCGCTCACCGGCTGCGCCACAGCGCGGCGAGCGCCATGCTCGCTGGCGGCGCCAGCCTGACCGAGATCGGGCAAGTGCTGCGCCATGCCAGCCCCGAGACCACCGCGATCTACGCGAAGGTCGACCGGACGGCGCTGCGTAGCCTGGCCCGGCCCTGGCCGGGAGGCGCGGCATGACCGGAATCCGCCCGGCGATCGCCGACTACCTGACCGTGCGCCGGGCGCTGGGCTACAAACTTGAGGACCACGGCTGGCTGCTGGCCGACTTCGCTTCTTTCCTGGAGGCCCACGGCACCAGCACGATCACCGTCGAACTGGCTCTGGCCTGGGCCACCCAGCCCCAAGATGTGCTTGTGTCCTGGTGGGCAGCGCGCCTGCGGGTGGTGCGCGGTTTCGCCCGCCATGTCAAGGCGTTCGACCCGGCCACGGAGGTCCCGCCGCCGGGACTGCTACCCGACCACAACCGCAGGGCCGTGCCCTACCTGTATTCCGAGGCCGAGGTGTGCGCGCTGATGGCCGCCACGGCGTCGCTGCGACCCGCGCTGCACGCGAGCACCTACCGGACGCTCATCGGCCTGCTCGCGGTGAGCGGCATGCGGATGGGCGAGGCGATCCGGTTGGACCGAGCGGACCTGGACACCACCGACGCGATCGTGACGATCCGCGACTCCAAGTTCGCCAAGAGCAGGCAGGTACCCCTTCACCCGAGCACCCTGGCCGCGTTGGCCGACTACGCGCGGCTACGTGATCAGCATCATCCCCACCCGAGATCGCTCAGCCTGCTGATCTCAACCGCCGGGACCCGGCTGATCAGCCAAAACGTCGAGTTCGTGTTCGCGCGTCTGGTCCGTGTGGCCGGTCTACAGGCCCACCCCAGTGGATCCCGTCCGAGGCTGCACGACTTCCGCCACACGCTGGCCGTGAGCAGTCTGCTCGGCTGGTACCGGGATGGTGTCGACGTGCAGGCGCAGCTTCCGCTGCTGTCCACCCTGCTCGGCCACACGAAGCCGGCCAACACCTACTGGTACCTGTCGGCCGTTCCCGAACTGCTCGCCCTGGCCGCCGACCGGCGCAACGGCCCGGAGGCCCGCTCATGAGCCGCCTCGCCCCAACCCTGGAAGCGTTCTTCATCGAGCGGCTGGCCAACCAGCGCCATGCCAGCGTCAACACCATCGCCGCCTACCGCGACGCCTGGCGACTGCTGCTGCGCTACGCACAGCAGCGCACCGGCAAGCAGCCGCGCCAACTGGACCTCGCCGACCTGAACGCCGCGTTCATCGCAGACTTCCTGACCCATCTGGAGCAGGAACGCGCCAACAGCGTTCGCACCCGCAACGCCCGGCTCGCCGCCATCCGCTCGTTCTTCCGCTACGCCGCCCTATGCCATCCCGAACACAGCGAGCTCATCGCCCGCGTGCTGGCTATTCCCACCAAACGCGCCGACCGCGCCGAGCTGTCCTATCTTGACCAGCCCGAAGTGGACGCGCTGCTCACCGCACCCGACCGGCACACCTGGATCGGCCGGCGTGACCACGCCCTCATCGATGTCGCCGTCGACACCGGACTGCGAGTCTCGGAGCTGACCGGCCTGCGCAACTGCGATGTCGAACTGGGCACGGGCGCTCATCTCACCTGCACCGGCAAGGGCAGGAAGCGGCGCAGCACCCCACTGCGCAAACAGACCGCGTCCGTGCTCGCCGTGTGGATGAAAGAGCGCGGCGGCGCACCCGACGACCCGCTGTTCCCCACCCGCCGCGGCACCCGGATCAGCTGCGGGGCCGTGCAACGCCTCGTCGCCAAACACTCCGCCACCGCAGCACAACGCTGCCCGTCCCTGACCTCCAAGCACGCCACACCTCACGTCCTGCGGCATTACGTGGACGGCCGGGTTATGTGGCCGGTAGAGATGACTGCGCTGGCGGGGACGCCGCGCTGGCCTGTTCCGGCCACATAACCCGGAGTGCGGATCGACCCGTCCTTGGCCCTCGCCTGGATCCAGTAGGGGCCTGTAGCGGGTTTCCCGCGCGAGAGATCGACGGTGATGTCTTAGATCGCGGCGGCGAAGAATCGCCTTCTGTTCACCATGACCAGAAGGGCCGATTCCTATGGCAGCAGCAAATGTCCGCGAGGCCTCGGCGCGGGTGATCGTCGCGTTGATGGCGGCGGGCAGGTCGAGGACGACGATCAAACGCCACCAAGCGGAGTACAACGCGTTCGCCAAGTTCCTCGAGGGCGGCGGTCAGGCACTGCCGACCGAGGCGGCGTGCCTCGACTTCGTCGCAGAGCGATCAGGGTGCAGGCTCGCGGACCTACGCGAGCCGACGAGTTCCAGGCCTGCTCAACTCGCACGCCGGCCCCTGATCCTGCTGATGGAATGCCTGGATGAGGGCACCCCCCAGGTGGGCCAGGCCACAACGCCGCTGGTCGATCGCTGCCCAGCGCCTTTCCGCACGGCCAGGGACGGGTACCTCGCGGCGTGCCGGGTGCAGGGCAACGCTGAGGCTAGCGTCGTTACGAAGCAACGCGCCGCGGACCAGTTCCTTGCATACCTCGACGAGGTCGGCCGGACAACTCTCGATCAGGCGGAGGCCCGTGACCTGGCTGGGTTCTGGGCCCGGCGCCAGCGCCGGGGTTACGCCCCGAAGACCACCGGCACGATGCGCTCGGCGTTGGCCGACTTCCTGCGTCATCTGCACCAGGCCGGGCAGATTCGCGAAGACCTGGCCCAGCGCCTGCCACCCCAGCGCTACCCACGGCGGGGCGCGTCGGCCCCGTACCTGTGGACGGCTGAGGATGTTCGTCTGGTCTTGGACCAGATCGACAGGCAATCCGCGATCGGCAAACGTGACTACGCGATGGTTCTGCTGACCGCCAGGCTCGGGTTGAGGGTCGGCGATCTGCGCCGCTTGGAGCTCGGATGGTTCGACTGGCGGGCCAAGACCCTGGCGTTGACGCAGCACAAGACCGGCGTGGCGTTGACGTTGCCGTTACCGGGCGACGTCGGGTGGTCTGTGATCGACTACGTTCGCCACGGCCGGCCCGAGGCGGACTGTCCGCAGGTGTTCGTGAAACATCGTTATCCGTTTACAGCTTTCGGTTCGTCCACATCGGCGGGCTGCCGGCTGCGCTACTACGCGCGGCGGGCCGGGGTTGTGTTCCCGGCCGGGCGCTCGCACGGCCTGCACTCGCTGCGCGGCGCATTGGCGGTCGCGATGCTCCAGACCGACACACCACCGCCGGTTGTCACGGCGGTCCTGGGTCACGCGGCTGGTAAGACAACCGCCGCGCACTACCTCAGGCTCGACACCGAGCACCTGCGCCGTTGCTGCCTGGACGTCGAGGATGTTCTCACCGCAGCGCAAGGGGCGCGGTCGTGAACGCGCTGACGCTGCCTGACCTGATCGACACGCTGGTCGCGGTACGCCGCGCTGGCGGGTTCCGGTACAACAGCCAGCAACGGGTGTTGCGCCAGTTCGCCGAGCACGCCCGCCGGGAAGGCTACGCGGACGGCTCGATCGTCAAAGAAGCGGTCGAGGATTTCCTCTACGGTCGTCATCTCAAGGCGTCCACCATTCGCCGCGAGGAGATCGTCCTGCGTGAGCTGGCCGAACACGTCCGGCAGTTCGGCTGGCAAGCGTGGGCGCCGGCGACGCTGACCGGGGTGAAGACCCCGCACCGGCCGCCGCCGTACGTGTTCAGCGACGACGAGATCCGCCGCCTCTTCCACGTCATCGACACCCAGCAGCTGTCCGAGATGTCGAACAGGGCGCTGGTCGATCCGGTGCTGTTTCGGGTGTTCTACGCCACCGGGCTGCGCCTATCGGAAGGGCTCAATCTAGAACTACGTGACTTCGACCCGGCCCGTGCGACCATCGAGGTACGCGACGGTAAGAACCACGAGAACCGCCTCGTGCCCGTCACCGGCCGTCTGGCCGCCACCCTGCAGAGCTATATCGCGGCCGCCCACCCGCGCCCCGTGCCGGCCCACAAGCTGTTCTATACCGGCGACCCGGCCAAGCCGGCCGACAAGTCCACGATTTACAACAGGTTCCGTCGTTACCTCATCGACGCGGACATCCCTCATTTCCCGGGAGGCCCGCACATCCATTCGCTGCGCCACGGCTTCGCCGTCCAGAACCTGCGTCGGTGGGCGGCCGACGGCGCGGACCTCAGAGTGATGCTGCCATATCTGTCCGCGTATATGGGTCACGCCGACCTGCGCGGAACCCAGTACTACCTCCAGCTGACCGCGGACGCGCATCCCGAGGTCGCCGCCATGGCCCAAGCCAGGTTCGGCTACGTCATCCCGGAACCGGTCGCGTCACAAGCAGGCCAGCGGTGAGCCGCGTCAACCCGGTCGGCGGGGATCCGGCCGGCAGGTGGCTGTCGAGGTTCCTCACCAACTACCTGGCCGGTGAACGGGACCTGTCCGCCCAGACCATCGCCTCCTACCGGGACGCGATCAGACTGCTGCTGACTTGGTTTCGCGATATAAGGGGAACCCGGCCCGAGAAGCTGCGCCTCGCCGACTTGGACCGGGCGCGGGTGCTCTCCTTCCTGGACTGGCTCGAGGCCGCACGCGGCAACTCGGCGGCGACCCGCAACCAGCGCCTGGCCGTCATCAAGTCGTTCGTCCGGTACGCCGCGGTTGAGCGGCCAGAGTTCCTCGAACAAGCCACCCAGATCCTTGCTGTCAAACAGAAGAAGACCCCGGCCGCTGACCTGGGCCACCTTACCGGCAGCGAGGTCAAAGCTCTGCTGTCCGAACCAGACGCAGCCACCCGGCGCGGGCTGCGCGATACGGTCCTGCTTTCCATGCTCTACGACACGGCCGCCCGCGTCCAAGAGATCTGCGACCTGAACGCCTCCGACGTGCGCGCGGCCCGCCCGATGCTGGTATCGCTGCGCGGTAAGGGTTGCAAGACCCGGCGGGTTCCGCTGATGGACCCCACAGCCCATCTCGTGGAGGACTACCTCAAGCGGCGCGCGCCCCACCTTGGCGTCGGCGCTGACGCTGACCCGCTGTTCAGCGGGCCGGAACAGACCCGACTCACCCGGTGGGGCGTAACGAAAATCCTCGCCAGACATGTCCAATCCCTGCGCCGCCGCGAACCCGGCTATGCGGCCGGTATGAATGTCACGCCGCACGTGATTAGAAGGACCCGCGCGATGCACCTGCTCGAAGCCGGAGTTAACCTGATCTACATACGTGACTTGCTCGGCCACGCCGACGTGTCCACCACCGAGATCTACGCCCGCGCCGACGCGGAGGCGAAACGCAAAGCCATCGAAAGCGCCTACCAGTCGCTCACCCCCGAGCGTTTGCCTGACTGGACAGCAGACCAAGATCTCCTCGAATGGCTTGACCACGCCGGTCGGTGACACCCGGGTTATGTGGCCGGAACAGGCCAGCGCGGCGTCCCCGCCAGCGCAGTCATCTCTACCGGCCACATAACCCGGCCGTCCACGTAATGCCGCTTATGTGGAATTCCACATAAGCGGCACACGTGCGCCATGTCCCTGCTCTCTCATGGCGTGGACACCACCGTCATCGCCCTATGGCTCGGCCACGAACGTGTCGAGACAACCCAGATTTACCTGCACGCCGACATGTCGATCAAAGAACGAGCGCTGGCCCGCACAAGCCCGCCAGCCACGACGCCGGGGCGATACCGACCGAGCGACTCGCTCCTCGCGTTCCTCGACGCGCTCTGATTATCCCCACTGCAGACCAACCACTTCACGTTCGATGAAAGGAGAGTCCAAACCTGGAGACCATAATTCGCAGAGAAGCGTAATGGCTCAACGGACACACCTGGGCCCAGCGTCAATGTGAGCGGGCCGGGATCGGCTACGCCCCGCTGGACAACGGGTTCGCCTCCTGCGACGACCCGGCCGGGTTGCAGCGCATCTGCGACCGACTCGGCTCCGGTGCGGTCAAGTCGTTCTTCTGGCGCTGGGCCCGTCGGCTGCCTTCACCGTTCACCACCGCGGATCTACGCGCCGGCTATACCTACGAGTTGGCGTTTCGCCAGTTCGAGGTCTCCGACACCCGGGTGTTCGAGCGGCCCGCCGCCGGGCGGGCGTTCTTCGAGGGCGTCATCCGCGACCACCTCGACGTCGGCCGTCCCTCCCAGGTGGCGCTGACCTTCGACCGGCGCATCAACAGCCGAACCCCCCGGCTCGTTCCGCACGAAGGTCATCACCAAGGGTGTGGACCCGCAGGTCGTCTGCTACTACAAGGCCAGCCGGCTTAAGCAGTACTTCAAGGAGGGTCGAGCCCTCCGCACCGAGACCGTCATCTGCGACACCCGCGACTTCGGCATCGGCCGGCGGGTCAACGCAGCCAACTGGAAAGCCCTCAAGGCGGTTGGCGACAAGGCCAACCAGCGTCTATGCGACGCACAAGCATCCGATGCCCAACCTGCACCCGACGTGGTCACCCTCAACCAGGTGACCCGGCCATCGTTGACCAACGACGGCCAGCGCACCCCCGCGCTACGCTTCGGCGACCCCCGGGTGACCGCACTCATGTCCGCCATCGTCGGCTTCTGCCACCTCGTCGCCGGGTTCGACAACCGCACCCTCACCGACCTGATGCGCAGCCTGCTCGACACCCCGTACACCAACAGGCAGGCCACCTACGACCTGCGTCGGCTGCGACGAAAGAACATCATCGAGCGCCTCCCACACAGCAACCGCTACCAGCTCACAGCCCTCGGCCGGCGCGTGGCCGTCATGTTCACCAAGGCCTACGGCCGCGTCCTCGCCCCAGGACTGACCGCCCTCGACCCCGCCCTACCCGCCGACATAGGCAAACGACATCCCCTCGCCACGGCCTGGCGCACTCTCGAACGCGAACTCGATCGTTTCGTCACCAGCGGGCTGGCCGCCGCATGAACCGGAAATCTTGACTCAACCGGAAACTTCGTTCCGGCCAAGCGGAGCTAGATGGCGTGCGGTGGGCCGGTCGGCCGGGTCGCGGGCCAGTGTCCATCCGATCAGATCTGCGAGATACCCGGAAATGCCGACCAGGTTCGGTCTGGCCGACTGCATGCGAAAGATCTACTCTTCTTCGCTCGGGCTGGCAAAAGGATGCACGCCGCCCGCCCGGTGCGCGAGCACGCAACCCCACGCGAAGATGTCGATTGCGGGTGTCGCCGCGACCGAGCGCAGTTGCTCCGGGGCGGCCCAGCCGCGGGTGCACTGGACGGTCCCGTCGGGCGCGGAGGCATCTCTTTGCCGGCGTGCGGCTTGACCGCCTTGCGGAGGAACCGCAGGAACGTCGCGCCGGTGCGGCGCGGGTAGCAGTCGGCGGTGACCTGCCCGGTGCCCACGTCGAGGGCGGCCAACAGGTGAAGCCGTCGAACCTGCTGGTCCGGGGTGGCGACGTCCGCTTGATCGACTTCGGCATCGCCCGGTACATCGGGACAACCTGTCCACGCACGACACCCCCGACGTGCAGGCGTGGCTGGCCCGCAACCCCCACGTCGCCATCCACTTCACCCCGATCGGATCGTCCTGGCTCAACCAGATCGAGACCTGGCTCGGCATCGCCACCAAGCAGGCCAGCCGCCGCGGCACCTTCGCCTCCGTCACCGCGCTGATCGGCCGGATCCGCGCCTACGTCGACCATTGGAGCGCCGACGCCGAACCGTTCGTCTGGACCGCGACCGCCGAGGAGATCCTCGCCAAGGTCCGCCTGGTCGAGACCAACGTCAAACAACTCGTCGCGAACAACTCAAATAACACAAACAGGATCACGGGACACTAGTCGGTGTGGTCGGAGCCGCTTCGCCGGGCGCTGCCGCCTTCGTTGTCCCACACCGCTTCTGGGACGCCCGCTGCGATGATCCGGGGCGGCTCGGCCCGCTCGGCCGGGCCGACGGCCTGGGCGAGCAGGTCGGGCGCACGCTCGAAATTGGCAGGATCGGCCGCCTTCGCCATCGCGTGCTCGGCCACGTCCTGGGCAAGGAACGGTGGAACGATGAGAAGGTCCACCTGATCGCCGCCGTCGGTAGTGGCGACGAGTAGCGCCTCACTCATGCTCGCGAACCAGCCGACTCGCACCACGTGATCAGTGACTCTCAGCTTGCGGGCCCGCCCGGTCCAGGCGGAGCCATTGAGGAGCACATACCGAATCGCTCCATGGCGTTCAGACAGAGCGAGCACGAGACTGGACAACTCGACGGGTGCATCCCAGGACCGCGGCCACCACGCGCCGTCCAGGACAGCGCGGCTGGCCCTCGCCCGGGTGAGCAGAAGGCGCGGTGGCGATACGAGCGCTGAGGCCCCAGGGGGCGTGGCGAGCACGGCTGGCACCGACTACGTTTCGGTTCGCCGGGGAGCCGACACCGACGGTACGGACGGCGGCGCTTCTGAGCTGTCGAGCTGTTTGTCCCGGGTCTCGACCACAGCCGGTTGGCGACGACGTCCCCGGATCCGCAACTGCATGATCCGCGCCGAGCCAGGCAGTGCTACCAGCAGGACACCGAAGATCGCCGCCAAGAGGAGCGCGACCCCCATCGGGAGACTCCCATGGGCGCCCAGGAACGACACCTGGACCGATTGGCCATTCTGCAGTACGAAGATCATGAGCAGCAGAAGCACCAGCGCGAACGTCACGGCCGCCACCCACAGGCCCCCCATCCGTGACCGGGTCACGGTTGACCGGCGCGCTGGCCGGGCTGCTGGGAGGCTGGCCAGGCCGTCGGGTATGGCGTGCTCATTCGTCGTTGGAGGATGGTCTTCGAGGTTCTCCGGGGTCATCGCAGCCCGCCGCCTTCCATTTTCCGCAGACAGCAACCATCGGCGAGGCACCTGGTGAACAGCTCAGACGAGACGTGAATCCGGTGGGCATTTCGGCCCGGGCAACCATCACGAGGGGGTCGGTCCGTCAGACCACCGGTCACCAGGGTCCCGAGCGACAAGCTTGAGCGTACACCTGTTTCGTCTGAACACTTGCGGCGTGTGTTGGCGAATCGACCGGGACGTGCGATCGTCGCCCACAAGCGGTCGAGAACCGATCTTTGTGGCGCCCGCGGCCAGCCGTGGACCGCGCTGGGCTCGGCCCTCGTCCTCAGTCGCTGAGCTGCGGGAGGTTCGATCAGGGGAGGGTCGGCGCGGGTGGCGCACGTTGGTCGTGGTGTGCTTGCTGGACGGCCCGTGCCTGCCGGGGGTTGGCAGCCCAGCCTTGGGGCCCCGGACGATGCCGCGGGGAGCGTGACCGCCAGGGAGAGGCTGACTATGAGTGACGCCAGTCGGGCCGCGTCTGCTCGGGGCTGCGGGCCTTGCCCGTGACGCGCGGGTCATCGTCGAGAAACCGTTCGGGCGCGGTCTCGCCTCGGCCCGCGAGCTGAACCGGATCGTTCGTTCGGTCTTCCCGGAGGACGCGATTTTCCGTATCGATCACTTCCTCGGCAAGGAAGAGATCATGAACCTGCTCTACTTCCGATTCGCCAACTCGTTCCTTGAGCCGATTTGGAACCGCAACCACGCGTGGCCAGCGTCCAGATCACCCTCGCCGAAGAGTTCGGCGTACAAGGTCGGGGCGCCTTCTATGAGACCGCCGGCTGCCTGCGCGACGTGATCGAGAACCACCTGTTCCAGGTTGTCGCGCTGCTGGCCACGGAGCCACCGTCCTACCAAGGCTTCGGTGCGGTGCATGGCGAGAAGTTCAACGTCTTCAAGGCGATGCGCCCGTTGCGACCCGACGACGTGGTCCGTGGCCAATTGGCCGGCTATCGCGATGAGGCGGGCGTGGCGAACGACTCCGACGTGGAGACCTTCTGCGCAGTACGGCTGTTCATCGACTCATGGCGTTGGGCGGGCGTGCCCTGGTACCTGAGGTCCGGAAAGCGTCTGGCTGCGACGGTTGCGGAGGTGCTGGTCGAGTTGAGGCCGCCACCCCAGCGTCTGCTCGACGACTCCATACCCGAACGCGGTCGGGCCAACTATCTGCGCTTCCGGCTCGCGCCCAACCCGGTGATCGCTCTCGCGGCCCGGGTGAAGCGGCCCGGCGAGCAGTTAGTTCGGTGACCAGCGCGAGCTCTCGCTGCTCAACGCGCAGCCAAACGAGGAACACGCCTACGAACGCCTCCTCGGCGATGCACTGGCCGGCGCAGGTGCTCTCTTCAGCGGGGAAGAACCCGTCGAGGCAGCCTGGGCGGTCGTCGATCCGGTCCTCGACCACCATGACCGCGCCTACCCCTATCACCCCGGCAGTTGGGGACCAGCACAAGCCGACGCCCTCATCGCCCAGGGACGCTGGCAAAACCCGGCACCGCCCCGACGCCCACGACCTCTCTGTGACCGGTCCGGCTCTCCGCAGGCGCCGCGCGGCTTCGAGAACTCTTGGTCAAGCGAGTCACATCGAGTAAGGTATGTGGAGACAAACGCCTAATCAAGGAATCATATGCTGATCCGTCGGTGACGTGTCGTATGTGGACATTCGTTGGCTTGCTGTGCCCAGGAGTTGCCCAACACGTCCAGCCGGTTTTCAGAACGGGTCAGTACGCTGGCCATAACCCGGTGAAGGCGGTGGGGTTGGTTGATGCGCTCCCGCAGGTCGAGCACAAGCTTCCGGCGCTACGCCGTCGGAGCGCCCTGCCGCGCACAGCCACCGGGACACTTCTCCGCGACCGCGCCGTTGCCCGCGACGTGGTCACCGACTCCAGTTACCGCCGCAGTCCGTGCGGTGGCCTGTCGCCAGGCCGCCGAACCTCCCTCTCCTTCGAAAGGTGGCGCCGACCATGATCGATGAGATCCGCCAGTTCGTGCTCGACTCGCTGAAGGACATGAACTACAGCATCGACGAAGTCGACGACGACACCGTGCTCGGGCCGGCCGGCGCCGATGTGGAATCGGTCGCCCTGGTCGAGCTCGCCGTGCGGGTCGAGGACCACTTCGGGGTGAGGTTCGACGAGGGCGAGAGCGACGCGCTGGCGGCCATGACCGTCGGCGAGTTCTGCCACGACGTCCTGCCGCGGCTGCAATCCACGTCGAAACACTGACGCGGTCAGTCCACGTCGACCGCTGACGCCGATCAGTCCGCGCCGCGACGATGGCGGGCTCGCAGTCAGCTGACCGCCGCCGGCGCCGTCGCCTGGCTCGGCCAGCTGACCGCCTCCACGACGAAGGGTGCGGCGCCGGCCAGCGCCACCGCGGCGCGGTAGCCCGCCGCCGCCGCGATGTCCGTCGGTATCGCATTGTCCGCCGCCGCGATGTCCGCCGGTATCGCAATGTCCGCCACTCGGTGCGCGCTCGCCGGCTCAGTGCAGCGGACAACATCGCGACCACGCACCGCGATCCGCAGATTGGCCCAGAGGCGGCCGCCGGCCGCCTTCACGACCGCCTCCTTGCGCGCCCACAGGTGCGCGAACCGGTCCGCCCGCGCGCGCGGGTCGCCACCGGCCGCGACGTACCCGCCCTCATCGGGCGGGAAGAACCGGACCGCGAGCCCGACCGTGTCCAGGCCCGGCACCAGGTGCTGGATATCGACGCCTACCGGGCGATCGATGCTGACGGCGGCGGCGACCAGGTCGGCCGAGTGCGAGAGGCTGGTGTGCAGCCCGGACCACCGGGGGGCAAGTTCAGGCTTGCCTTGGGGGCCGGAGATCCAGGTGAGGGTCGAGGGGGGTGCATTCAGCTCGCAGCCGGCCAGGATCCGCAGCGCACCGTGCGCGACCGTGAACTGCTGCCGATCGCGCGGGTTCAGCAGTGCCCTGGCGCGGGCCCGCTCTGTGGTGTCGAGCACGTCCCAACAGCTGGCCGCGGTGTCTGGTGACACGTCGATCGGAACGATCCAGACGCGTACGAGTTGGGTCACCGCTGCCATCATCTCTGGCGAATATCATGTCCTCCACGAGCCTACCGGCCAACGGCGGGCGAGCTGACCGGCGCCTGCTGCCATGGTCGGCTGGAGATTGACGCGGGCGATGGCGCTGGAGGTTGGCACGGGTGATGGCGCTGACGGTGTTCGAGCGGTTCAGCCAGGATCGCATCGTTGTCCCGTTCACCGGGGCCGAGGCCGGCACTGAGCCATTGACCTGGGGCCAGAAGGCGATCTTGCAGGACATGCAGGACAGCGGCAACCAGTTCAGTATGGGCGGAATGCTCGAGTTGGCCCAGGGCAGCACCGTCGAGGACGCGGCGGCCCGGCTGAGTGGGCTGATGGACCGGCATGCGGCCCTGCGGATGCGGCTGGCGACCGACCACATGGGCCGGCCGTGCCAGGAGGTAGCCGGGTCGGGGCGGATCGACCTGGACATCCTGACCGCCCCCGACGACGCCGATCGGGCCGACGTCGCGCGGCACGCCGACGACCTCATGGCGCAGTGGCCGCTGGCCCGCTTCGACTTCCAGCACGACTGGCCGCTGCGGATGGCGGTGCTCAGGCATCGGGGGGCCTGCCGGACCCTGGTCTGGGTGCTCTCCCATCTGGTTGCCGATGGCGGCGCGCACCTGCTGCTCCTGGGTGACCTGCTCGCTGCCGGGACCGGCGACCGGGAAACCCACGGCCGGCGGCGCCCGCAGATTCTCGACGTTGCCCGAAGCGAGCAGGAGCCGCCGCTCCGCCAGATCAGCCGCCGCGCGATGCGGTACTGGGAATCGCAGCTCACGCACCTCCCTGCGCAGACCTTCGCCGGGCCGGCCGGCCCGCCCGGCCCGGCCGCGCAGCGGTACGGGCAGGTCCGGTTCACCTCATCCGCCGCCCATCTGGCCATGCTGGCCATCGCCCGGCGCACCGGGACGGATGCTTCGCGGGTTGCCCTCGCCGTCATCGCGACCGCCATCGCCCGTGCCACCGCGGTGAACCCGCTCACGATCAAGGTCATGGTGAACAACCGGTTCCGGCCGGGCCTGGCCGATGTCATCGCCCCGGTCGCGCAGAACTCGGTGGTCACCATCGATGTCGGCGACACCTCGATCGACGAGGTGGTCGCGCGGGCCCGCGGCGCCTCGCTGACCGCCGGCATGCGCGCCTACTACGATCCGGATGACCTCAAGGAGCTCACCGCGCGGCTGGACGTCGCCCGCGGCTACCCGGCGACGGTGACCTGCCGGCTCAACGACCAGCGCGCGATGGTCATGCGCGCCGATGACCAGCCGGTCCCCGACGAGGTAACGCCGGCGCACATCCGCCGGCGGCTGGTGGAGACCTCGCTGACCTGGCTCGGTCCCCGGGAAAACATGCACGAGCAGGCGAACATCCTCATCGAGAACCAGTCCGATGTGGTGTCACTGCACCTGATGTGGGACCGGTGGTCGCTGGCGAACGCACAGATCGAGGCGCTCCTTCGCGGTGTGGAGGAGGTTGCCGTCGAGGCGGCGTTCGATCCGACCGCGCCGACCCGGGTTTCGCGCCGCTGAGACAGCAACCACAGCAGGGCCGGTACGGGAATGCCGGTACGACGGTGCCGCCGTCAGAGACACCCGGCGGTGTCGAAGGCGGACAGGCACAGGTAGCGAAGCTCGGGGTCATAGTCGGCGACCACCAGCAGGTCCGGGTGGCCCGCATCATGGGTGAGCTCATCGATGAGCTCCCACCAGACGCCGGTGGCTGGCTGACCGGGCGGCACCACCCGTACCCGCTCGGCGGGCGGCGCGGTCCAACGTGCGGCGAGGGTCTCACTGAGCACCAGCTCAACATCGGGGCTACCGGAAGCCAGCTCGGTGAGGCCGGCGGCGGCCAGGCTGGCGACATCGCCGGGCGCGACACCCGCATGCTGGCGCACGCCGGCGAGCGTGGCCTGCGGCGTCGCGGCATCGCCGTAGAGCATGGCGACGCCCCGATGCTGCGATGGCACCGGAACCGGGCATTGGTACGGGAGAGCCGCCTGCTCGACGACGATCAGCAGCGTCCGGCGCACCCCGGCCGACGAGGTGTACTCACGGGCGATCCGCAAGCCGCTGAAGGCCGCGGCCGAACCCTGGTCGCAGACGGCGAACGCCATCGGCGCGCCCGGTGTGACGTGACTGAGGTACGCGGCCGTCTGTCGGCCCGGTCGCAGGTCGTGGATGGAGAACGCCAGGATCAGCAGGTCGACCGGCTCGTCGGCCGACACCACCGAACCGATCAGCGCCTGCGCCATCTCCCCGTACGATTGGCCGAGCTCCGGCGACGGCAGGCCGAGGTCAACCGGGGCCGCGCGCCCGTGCGCCCGGGCCATGTCCGTCAGATACACCGCGATCCGCGCCCGGTTCTCCGGATCGGCGAGAAACTGCGCGGGCCCGGAAAAGGCGCGATGTACGGCTCGCACCAGCCGCAGGTCACCGGCGGACGGCGATCCGGCCGGCGGGCGCGTGCTGAACACGACGGTTACGCGGGCCGGGAATGGCCGGCGACGAACGTCGCCATCTCCCCGACCGTGCTCATCTGGTCCTGGTCCAGCAGTTCCACGTCGATGAGGATCTCCAACTGGTCTTCGAGCTGGAGCAGCAGCTCGAGCCCGAGCGTCGAGCTGAGTCCAAGCTCCTCCATCAGGCGCATGTCCTCCGTGACCGGCTCGGCGCGCTCCAGCAGGGTCGCCAGAATCGTGCTCATCGCGTCGACCACGCGCTGGCGGAACTCACTGTCCACTCCGGCTTCTTGAGCTGTCATACCGCGCCTCCTCAGCGTCGTCGATCAGTGCTCGAACACCATCGCCGCAAACGTGGCCCCGCCGCCGGCGCCAACCGCGGCGGCGAGGTAGCGGTCACCCGGCCGCAACAGGCCACGCTCGCACGCGGTCACGTAGTTGGCGAACATGTCCGTGCAGAAGACATGACCGTTGGTGGGGACGTTGTCCAGCAGCACGCGCTCCGGCGGGAACCCGAGCAGCAGGCACATACGCTGCCACGTCAACACGTTGACATTGTGCGGCAGCACGACCCGGATGTCGTCGAGAGTCACGCCCGCCTCGGCCAGCGCCTGCCGCATCACCTCCGCCAGCGACGGCCGGTACTCACGCTGCAGCCGCGCGTCGTTCTCGCCGGTGGCGCTGTCGAACTCGCCCCGCACGTTGGACGCGTACGCGAGCACCCGGTCGCGGGCACCGTTCGCGCTGACCAGGCACGCGGAAGCGCCCTCGCCGAAGATGGTGGTGTCCGGGAACATCTGCGCCTCGCGGGTGAACGTCTTCTCCCCGGTGAGAATGAGCGCGAGTGGCTCGCCCTGGCCATCGGGCCCGTCAACTGCGCCCTGGGCGCGGCCGGCACCCGCACCCAGGTCGCCGGCGAGCAGCCGGCCGGCGATGTCGATGGCGAGTAGGCCACTGGCGCACGACTGGTGGGTCACGGTGAACGCAAGCGCATGCTCGAGCCCGAGCGCCTGGCAGACCTCGTGCAGCGGGTTGATCGGGTAGGGAGCGACCACCGGCATCGTCCGCGCGTACAGGACGTAGCGCACCCGGTGCTCCTGTCCGCGCAGCGCAGCCAGCCCGGCAGTGGCCTTCATCAGCAGACCGTACGACGACCCCTCCGGTTCGCGCCCGACCTCCCTCAGCCCGTGATAGCGCCGGAACACGTTGAGCTTCACGTCGGTCAGGCCGAGCGGGCCGGCCAGGCGTTCGATCGGTGTCCGCACCGGTGGCAGGTACACCGACACCGCGTCCACCGAGGTCATATTGCCTACCGCATCAGCGGGCGGCACGAATGTCAATGTGCCAGGATATGGCGTGGCCCGGTTCCTGTTCGTCATGGTCCCGGTGGTGGCCCGCGTCTGGCCCGCGGTAGCCATCGGCGACGCGCTCGCCGCCCTCGGCCACGAGGTGGCGTGGTGTGGCCCGGAGGGCGACCTGCGCCCGCTGGTCGGCCCCGAGGTGACGGTCTATCCGACCGGCAAGCGCTCGTACCGCGAGCTCCACGCGATGGGTGTGGCCGCCGTGCGCGAGCTGTGGACCGAGTACCTGTTGCCGCTCAACCGTTTCATCCGGGGCCCGGTGGACCGCGCGGTGGCGCAGTACCAGCCCGACATCGTGCTGGCCGACCAGTACGCGTTGGCCGGCGTGCTGGCGGCGTACCGGCGCGGGGTGCGGTGGGCGACCCTGTGCACCGGCGCCCTCGAGCTCACGCCACGGGCCGAGTTCCACGGCGTGCAGGAGTGGGTGCGCTCACAGTTGGCGCGGATGTGGGAGGGCGCCGGCCTGCCCGCCGACGACCGGGTCGACCTGCTCTTCTCGCCGTACCTGGTCATCGCGACAACGTCGCGGGCGCTGACGGGTCCGGTGCCGATGCCGGAACACGTCGTGCTGATCGGGGCCGCGCTCGGCCCGCGGCGCACCGACCCCGGCTTCAACTGGGACTGGTGGGATCCCGGCCGGCGACACCTGCTGGTCACCGCCGGCACCGTGTCCGCGAACGTGGCCAAGGACTTCCTGTCCCGGGTGACGGCCGCGCTGCAGCCGTTGGGGTCGACGGTGCAGACGGTGCTCAACGCCGACGTGGCCGCGGTGGCGGATCCGCCGCCGGACATCCTGGTCGCGCCGCGGGTTCCAATGCTCGACCTCATGCCGCGCGTGGACGCCGTACTCTGCCAGGCCGGACAGAGCACGGTGAACGAGGCACTCGTGCATGGCGTGCCGATGGTCGTCGCGCCGATCCGCCGCGGTGAGCTGGCCGTGGCCGACCAGGTCGCGCGGGCCGGCGCCGGTATCGAGGTCTCCTTCCTGGATGCGACCCCGGCCGAGCTCACCGCCGCCGTGACCGCGGTCCTGTACGAACCGAGCTACCGGGCGCACGCGCGCCGGCTCGGCGAGGAGTTCTCGGCGGCCGGCGGCACGAGCGCGGCCGCCGCCCACCTCGTCGCGTTGGCTGACCGCCCCGTGCGCGTCGGCCCGGGTTAGCATCGGAAACATCCCGACGATCCCACTGGGAGGACAGGGATGCTGGGCACCCCCGAAGACCTCCAGAACCTGAGGCTGTTTCGCGCGACCGCCAAGGCAGCGGGCGGCACCCTCGAGCTGGTCATGCCGATGCGGGTCGGCGGGGATGGTCCCGCACTCTTCTGTGCGCCGCCGATGGTGGGTCTGAGCTGGTGCTACCTGGCCCTTCTCCCGCACGTCGACGCCAGGTTCCCGCTCTACGGCCTGCAGGCCCGCGGCCTGCGACGACCCGAGCCGCTGCCGTCCAGCCTGCTGGAGATGGCGCGCGACTACGCCGACCAGATCCGCATGACCCAGCCATCCGGTCCCTACCACCTGCTCGGCTGGTCGCTGGGCGGAAACATCGCCTTCGCGATCGCGGAGGAGCTCGAGCGCCGCGGCGAGCAGATCGGGTTGCTCGTGATTCTCGACTCCACGTTGGTCAACCTCGATGCGATCGAGAGCAACGAGCCCTGGCAGATCTACAACCTCGTGCTCGCGCAGTTCGGATACCTGCCCGCGCTGACCGAAGCCGATCAGGATCCCGAGGCCCGCATGCTGGAACTGGTGCGCCGCCGACCGGGTCTGGGCCTGCAGGAGTGGCCGGACCAGCGTCTGCGTGCGCTCCAGCGCGTGATCAAGAACAACGTCTCGGTGGCTCTGGTCCACCAGTTCGGCCACCTGCACTGCCCGCTGCTCTTCTTCTCCGCCGTCCGCAACCCGCCGACGCTGGCCGAGAAGCTGGACCATTGGGGACTCTTCGTCGATGGCCCGATCGAGTCCCTCGAACTGGACTGCCACCATCGATATATGTTGCTGCCTGAGCCGATAGTGCGACTCGGGCCAGCGCTCACCGACCGGCTGGCGCGCGCCGCCGCGGCCACGGCCGTTCCCGTTGTGCAACCAGGCGGGCCCGTTTACGCTCATGGAGGGACTTGGGTCCATGAGGCTGCGGACGTAAGGCCCTAACCCGACACTGCCCCGTTTCGCGCCCGGCCGCACTCGGCCAGCTCCGCGCAACCAGGAGACGCATGATTGAGGTCAACGGTCTTCGAAAGTCATTTCAATCCAGACGGGGCGGCAAGGTTACGAGTGTCGAGGCGGTCCGCGGTGTGGACTTCGCGGTGCAGCGCGGCGAGATCTTCGGCTTCCTCGGTCCCAACGGAGCCGGCAAGACGACCACCCTTCGGATGCTCGCGACGCTGATCCGCCCGGACGGCGGTGACGCCACGATCGCCGGGGTGGATCTGCGGCGCTCACCCGCGCAGGTACGGGAGCGGATCGGTTTCGTGGCGCAGACCAGCGGCACGTACGAGCAGTCCAACGCACGGCGCGACCTGGTGCACCAGGCCCGCATGTACGGCGTCTCGAAGTCCACCGCGAAGGAGCTGGCCGAAGCGGCCATCGTGGCCTTCCAGCTCGAGAGCTTCGCTGACCGCCAGATCAGTACCTACTCCGGCGGGCAGCGCCGGCGCCTGGATGTCGCGCTCGGCGTCATCCATTCGCCTCAGGTGATCTTCCTGGACGAGCCGACCGCCGGCCTGGATCCGCCGAGCCGGGCGCGCATGTGGCAGGAGGTCCGCCGGCTCCGCAGTCTGGGCATGACGATCTTCCTCACCACGCACTACCTCGACGAGGCCGACGCGCTCTGTGACCGGATCTCGATCATCGATGGTGGCCTGATCGTCGCCGAGGGCACCCCGTCCGATCTCAAGCGTGAGATCTCCGGCGATGTCATCATCGTTGACCTGGCCGCGCCGGACACCGCCGGCGCACCGGAGCCCGCCCTGATGATCGAGGCGTCGAAGATCCTTTCCGAGCAGCCGTACGTGCACTCCTGCGAGACCGTCGACCACACGCTGCGGCTGCACGTGGACAGCGCCGCCACCGCCATCCCGCAGGTCATGCGCGCGCTGAGCAACAAGGATATCGAGCCAGGGGCGATCGAGACCCGCCGGCCCAGCCTTGACGACGTCTTCCTGGCCAAGACCGGCCGCACTCTCGCTGACTGAGCAGTAATCGAATACGGAAGGAAAGGGCAGCAAGAATGAAGCTCGCCCGCGATACCTGGCTGACCCTCCAGTACGAGGCCGGGCTGATGGTCCACAACCCGGGCACCATCGCCGTCACGCTCATCCAACCCATCACGTACCTGATCCTGTTCACGCCGTTCCTCAAATCCGTCATGGGTGTCCCCAGCTACGGCAGCGCCTTCGAGATCTATGTGCCGTCACTCTTCGCGGCCATGGGTCTGTTCAGCGGCTTGTTCGCCGGATTCGCCATGCTCGCCGCGATCCGCCAGGGAGTCGTCAACCGGTGCCGGGTCACCCCGCTGAGCCGGGTGGGCCTGCTGCTGGGGCGGGAACTGCTGTACGTCCTGCTGATCGGATTCCAGGCGGTCGTGGTCACCCTGGCCGCCATCGTGTTCGGCCTGCGGGTGCCGCCGCTCAATTTCCTGTTCGCCCTTGGGTTGTTGTCGATGATGGTCCTGCTGAGCGTCTCGATCTCGTACGACCTGGCGCTGATCGTGTCGAACGAGAACTCGCTGGTCACGCTGATCAACGCGGTGGCGCAGCCGGTCTCGCTGCTGGCCGGGGTCCTCATCCCGCTCTCCGTGGCGCCGTTGTGGGTGCGCAACGTCGCATTGTGGAATCCGTTCGCCTGGGGCACCAACGCCATGCGGGCAATCTTCCAGGGCCATCTCGGCCAAGACGTCGTCTGGCAAGCGACGATCGTCGTGACCGCGACGACGGTGGTGGCGGTCCTGCTGTCGTCCCGGCTGTTCAATCGCCGGATCGCCTGAACGCTCATCGCAAACAGCCCGGGGGCCGACAGGACAGGAGGCAAATCGGTGGGTACCGGCAACTTCCGGGCGGAGCTCGCCGCGGATCAGGAACTCGGCGCCGGCAACGTGCTGCTCAGGCTGGCCGAACACGGCGCCGACATGGAGATGCCACGGGTGACGTTCGATACCGGGATCGACACGATCGCGGCGTGGACACCGCTGTCGCTGCGCACACTGACGGAGCGGGTGGCCGCCCGGGCCAACTGGTTCGCCCGGCACGGCGTCGGGCGGCGCGACCCGGTCGCGATCTACGTATCCGCCGCCGCGGACGTTTTCCTCAACTTCGCGGCACTGACCTGGCTCGGAGCGATACCGGCGCTGATGAACGGGGGCATGCCGACCGAGATTGCCGCCGAGTTCATCCGGCGGCTGCGCGGCGTTGGGGTGATCATCGATGCCGACCACGCGGAGCTGGCCGAGCACGACCTCGGCACGCCGATCATGGGAGACGCCGCCGAGACCGGCACCGGTGATCCGTCGGCGGCACCGTCGCACTACCGGCATCACCCCGACGATCCGGTGGCCATCACGCATTCGTCCGGCACGACACGCATGCCGGCCGCGGTCGTGCACTCCCACCACAGCCTGTTCGCGGCGGTGCGGGCGGTTCGGCTCACCGAGCCCCGCCAGGGCGGCCCGGTGCGGGAAATGTCCGCGTTCCCGCAGGCGCACACGGCCGGAATCATCATTTTTAATGAGGCCCTCTGCAACGGATACGAGCTGCTGTGCGTGTCCCAGCAAGGCGGTGGGTTCGCGACCAGCGGCGAGGTGATCATCGACGCCATCGAGCGCTGGCGGCCGACCGCGGTCTTCGGCTTCGCCGTCACCTGGTCCGAGCTGGCCCGCTTCGACCTGACCACCCGCGATGTCAGCTCGGTGCGGTTCTGGTCCAACAGTGGGGACTGCGCACACGAGGCCCACATCCGCCGCCTGGTCGCCGTCGGCAGCCACCACGCCTACGGCAAGGACGGCATCGTCACCCTCCCCGGCTCCCGGTTCAATGACACGCTCGGCTCCACCGAAATGGGTTATGGCGGGTTCCAGATCAGTCATCTGCCTGGCACCGAGCGATACAACCGATGCGTCGGCAAGGTGCTTCCGTTCGCTGAGATCATCCTCGTGGACGCGCGGACCGGCAAGGAAGTCCCGACCGGCCAGGTGGGGCAGGTCGCGATGAAATCGCCGACCCTGGCGGTCGGCTACTGGAACGACTCCGCGGCCACCTTCCGAACCCGCCTGAACGGCTACTACCTGACCGGCGACCTGATGTACCGCGACGAGGAAGGCTACTTCTATCACGTCGACCGGGCCAGCGATGCGATCGACCTCGGCGATGGGAACTGGCTCTACTCCGCGCTGTCTGAGGAACGCATCCTCAACCGCTGCCCCGACGTTCGCGACTGCACGGTCCTGGCGGCCCGCGGCACCGACGGCACGCCCGTCGTCGAGGTACTGCTCATGCTCGCGACCGGGGCCGATCCCGCAGTCGATTACGACGAAGAGGTCCGCGCGGCACTGGGCCCGGCCGCGGCCGGGGTGCCCCGGCGGGTGGTGACGATCCCCGACGAGGGGGTCGTGGTAGGACCGACCGGCAAGGTCCGCAAGTTCCTCATGCGCGAACGGCTGCTGGCCAGCACGGGCGCGTCCCTGACGGTGGAGGGAGGAGTAGCTGATGCCTGACGAGCCACAGGCGCACCAGCACTCGGTCGTGGTCAATGACGAGGAGCAGTACTCGATCTGGCCGGCGGAGCGTGAGCTGCCAGCCGGCTGGCGCCGAGACGGCTTCACGGGGACCGAGGAGGAGTGTCTGGCCCACATCGACGAGGTCTGGACCGACATGCGGCCGGCGTCGCTGCGTCGCTGGATGCACGAGCACGAGCAGGCCGGCACCGATTGAGGCGGCGCTGGTCCGGGTCGGGTTGTGGGTGATGGTGCTCGACGTCTTCCGATCCCGCGTCGCGGATGCGCCGGATGCGATCGCCGTGCAGGACGGCCGTCTGCGGCTGACCTATCACGAGCTCACCCGGCACGCCTCGGCCGTGGCAGCCCGGCTGGCCAAGCGTGGGATCGGACCCGATGACGTGGTCGCCGTCTACGTCGACCGGTCCGCCGAGCTCGTGGTCGCCGAGCTCGCCGTGCTGCTGTGCGGCGCGGTCTACCTGCCGCTCGATCCAGCCCACCCGGCCGAGCGGACGCGGGAACTGCTCGCGCTGGCCAACGCGGCGGCCGTGGTCAGCACCGGCCCCGTGCTCTCCGCAGGCGCGACGCCGGGCGACGATGCGACGCTGGTCGACGATCCGGAAATCGTCGACCTGGCGCAGGTGCCGTCGCAGACCACCGCGCCCTGGGCCCGGCTGCCCGAGGCCGCGCTGGCCTACGTGATCTTCACATCGGGTTCGACCGGTCGGCCCAAGGGGGTCGCGGTCAGCCACGGCAGTCTCGCGAACCTGATCCGCTGGCGCGTGAAGGCGTACCGGCTGGGTCCGCAGGACCGCACGACGCTGCTGTGCAGTCCCGGGTTCGACGCGTCGGTATGGGAAACCTGGCCCACCCTGGCCGCCGGGGCCACGCTGGTGGTGCCGCCCGGGCACCTGCCCAGCTCACCGGCAGACCTCGTCGCCTGGCTCGCCGACGAGCAGATCACCGCGACGTTCCTGCCGACACCGCTGGCCGAGGCGGTGCTCGACGAGACGTGGCCGGCGCACACCGTCCTCAGGCGGATGCACACGGGCGGTGCCGCCCTGCAACGCGGCGTGCCACCCGGACTGCCGTTCACTCTGGTCAATCTGTACGGGCCGACCGAGTGCACCGTGGTGGTGACGAACACCCCGGTGAGCCCTGGCGGGCCGGTGCCGCCGCCCATTGGGGTACCCATCGCCGGTGTGCGATGCTATGTCCTCAACGGCCTTGCGGCGGTGCCCGACGGCGAGCCTGGCGAGATGTGCGTGGTGGGCGAGTGCGTGGCCCGCGGCTACCTTGGCGAGCCGGCCGCCACCGCCAGGTCCTTCGTGCCTGGCATCGCGGCGCCCGGGCAGCGGATGTACCGAACCGGCGATCGGGTTCGCCGGCGGGCCGACGGATCCTTCGAGTACCTCGGCCGGCTCGATGATCAGGTCAAGATCCGCGGGTTCCGGATCGAGCCCGGCGAGGTGGCCGCGGCGCTGCGGCGGCATCCGGCGGTCCGGGAGTCCTTCGTGGTCGCCGATCGATCCGGGCCCGGTGACCCGCGCCTCATCGGTTACGTCGCCGCGGACGCCACGCCCACCGAGCTCATCGGGTTCGCCGCGGCGCGGCTGCCCGAGCACATGGTGCCCGCGGCGATCGTCGTCCTGCCCGCGCTGCCGATGACCGCCAACGGCAAGGTGAACCGCGCCGCGCTGCCCGCGCCCGGCCGGGTGGCGGCCGGCCTGGCTGACCTGGCCGCCACCCACCGCACACCGACGCAGCGCGCGGTGGCGGCGATCATCGCGCGGCTGCTCGGGGGCGTGCCGGTCGGCGCCGATGACGACTTCTACGGACTCGGCGGTACCTCGCTGCTGGTCGGTCGGCTGGCGGCCCAGATCGCCGCCGAGCTGCACGCCGCGGTGAGCATGGCCGACCTGCTGCGCGCCCGCACGGTCGCCGCGATCGCGGCCATGGTCGACGAGCGGACCGGCCCGCCGGGCGGTGGGGAGGCGAGGGTGGCCGGCCCGACGCCGGAGTCCCCGCCGGCGGTGCCGCCGATCCACCCGGGCCGTCGGAACCGGCCGATTCCGCTGTCGCTGCAGCAGCAGCGGGTGTGGTTCTTCGAGCAGCTGTCGCCGGGCAACCTCGCCTACAACGCTCAGGCCACCGTGGCATTGCGTGGTGAGGTGAATGTCGAGGCACTGCGCGGCGCGCTGGACGAGATCGTGCGCCGGCACGAGATCCTCCGGACCGCGTTCGTCACGATCGACGGGATCGCGACGCAGCAGCCGGTCCCCACAGCGAGGGCGCCGCTGAGGGTGCTCGACGTTACAGCGGAGCTGGCGGACGAGGTCATCGCCGCGGAGGTACGCAAGCCGTTCGACCTTGCCAAGCCACCACTGGCACGCTGGCTGCTGCTCCGCCACGCCCACGGCGAGAACACGCTCGTGCATGTCGAACACCACTTCGTCCACGATGGCTGGTCGCTGGCGGCACTGCTCGCCGAGCTGTCCGCCCTCTATCAGGCAAGGGTGACCGGTCGGCCGTCACCGCTGTCCGAGCTGGCCATCCAGTACGCGGACTACGCGATCTGGCAACGGGAGTGGATGCGCGGCGAGGTGCTGCGGGCACACGTGGACCACTGGACCACCCTGCTGGCCGGCGCCCCCGACGTCCTGGAGCTGCCGGCCGACCGCGCGCGGCCATCGGTGCTGAGCATGCGCGGCGCCGCCCCCCGGATCGTCGTTCCGGCGCAGCTCTCGCGCGCGCTGCGCTCGTTCAGCCGCCAGCACCGGGTGTCGCTCTTCTCGACCATGTATGCGGGCTTCGCGGCGTTGCTGTACCGGTACACCGGGCAACCGGACC
This sequence comes from uncultured Actinomycetota bacterium, assembly GCA_963753485.1. Lineage (GTDB taxonomy): Bacteria > Actinomycetota > Actinomycetes > Mycobacteriales > Micromonosporaceae > CAWDLX01. The sequence continues at coordinate 25,423 of CAVWCL010000012.1, forward strand.
TGCTCGTCGGCACCGGTGCGGCGAACCGGACCCGGCCCGAGCTGGAACCGTTGCTTGGCATGATCGTCAACACCGTGGTGCTGCGAACCAGGGTGTCCGGCCAGATGTCGTTCACGGCCCTGCTCGACCAGGTCCAGCGGACCGTCCTGGACGCGTTGGCGTGGTCGGACACTCCGGTGGACGCGGTCATCGACGCGATCGGCCCGGCCCGCGATCCATCCCGGACACCGCTGTTCCAGGTCATCTTCAGCTTCCACGACTCCGCCGTGCCCGACCTGGACTTCGGCGGGCTCACCGGCGCCGTCGTCGAGCGGGCCAACGGCTCGGCCAAGTCCGACCTCAACGTGATCGTGGTGCCGCGGGCCGCGCAGCGGCTCGGCCGGGAGCCCCGACCGGAAGACGACGACCTGATCCTGGTCTGGGAGTACGCCACCGATCTGTTCGACCCGGCGACCATGTCCCGGATGGTCACGCATTACCTGAACCTGCTTGCCGACGCCCTGGCCAGGCCGACGGCCGGGATCGACGAGCTGGGCCTACTGACCGACGCCGAGTCGCGGCGGCTCGACACCTGGAGTCGGGGACCGACGGCGCTCGACGCCGAGCCGGCGACCGGAAGCCGTGCGAACGCCACCATCCCCGCACTGTTCGCGGCCGAGGTCGCCCGCAATCCTGATGCGACCGCCCTGGTCTGCGGCACCAGATCCATGACCTACGCCGAACTCGATCGCCGTAGTAACGCGCTGGCGTGGCTGCTGCGCCGCCGCGGTGTGGGTACGGATGTGCCGGTCGCAGTGGCGCTCGAGCGCAGCGCCGAACTCGTCGTGGCCCTGTTGGCCGTGCTGAAGGCCGGCGGCGCCTACCTGCCGATCGATGTCGGCAGCCCGGCTCCCCGCATCGCCGCCATGGTCGAGGCCGCACAGACCCGCCTGATGCTGGTGACGACCGACACCGCGGGCAGGCACCAGGTGGCCGGCGTGCCGACGATCCAGGTCGACGCCGAGCCTGCTCTGGCCGCCGATGAGCTCACGGCGCCGCCGGACCTGTCGCACCCCCTGAGCCTGGCCTACATCAGCTTCACCTCCGGATCGACCGGGGTGCCCAAGGGCGTCGCCGTACCGCAGCGTGGCGTCATCCGGCTGGTCAGCGATCCGACGTTCGCTCCGCTCGGCGCCGGCCAGCGGCTGCTCCACCTGGCCCCGGTCGCGTTCGACGCCTCCACCCTCGAGATCTGGGGCGCGCTGCTGACCGGCGCCACCGTCGTGGTCGCGCCACCCGGCCCGCTGGGCCTGGCCGATGTCGCCTCGCTGCTGCGTACCGCCGAGGTGTCGGTCGCCTGGCTCACCGCCGGACTGTTCCACCAGCTGGCCGAGACCGATGTCGATGCGATCGCCAATGTCCCCGTGGTCCTGTCGGGTGGCGACGCGCTCAGCCCGGACACGGTCCGCGCCGTGCTGGCGGCCCGTCGCGGTCGACCTCTGGTCAACGGGTACGGCCCGACCGAGAACACCACCTTCACCGCGTGCCATGTCATGACCGACCCGAGCCGGGTGGGGCGCACGGTGCCGATCGGCGTTCCCATCCAGCACACCACCGTGCACATCCTCGACCCGCGCGGACGGCCGACGCCGATCGGCGTGACCGGCGAGCTGTACACCGGCGGGGACGGCCTGGCCCGTGGCTACGCGGGCAACGCCTCGGCGACCGCGCGGGCGTTCGTGCCGGACCCGAACGGCTCCGGCACGCGCCGGTACCGCACGGGCGATCTCGCTCGCTGGCGCGCGGACGGGATCCTCGAGTTCGTCGGCCGCATCGACGATCAGATCAAGATTCGCGGCTTCCGGGTCGAGCCCGGCGAAGTGGCGGCAGTTCTCCGTTCGCATCCAGGCGTGCGCGAGTCGGTCGTCGTGGTCGCGGGCGAGGGTGCACAGCGACATCTGATCGGCTACGTGACGCCGGCGGACGGCGTCGATCGCCGGACGCTGCGGCCACCGCTGCTACGTGACTTTCTCACGAGCAGGCTACCGGACTACCTGATACCGACCGGATTCAAGGCCGTCGACCAGCTCCCGCTGAACGCCAACGGCAAGCTCGACCGGGCCGCGTTGCCCGCGCCCGAGCGCGAGATCCGCGCTGCGACCGTCCCGCCGCGAGGAGCCACCGAGACGCGGCTCGCGGAGATCTGGCGCCAGCTGCTACCCAAGGATGGACCCGGCGGCGACATCGGTCGCGAGGACGGCTTCTTCGCGCTCGGCGGCAACTCCCTGTTGGCGGCGCGCTTGATGTTCCGCATCCGCGAGGTGTTCAACGTCGAGGTGCGCATGGCCGCGTTCTACGAGGCATCGACTCTCGCCGCCTGTGCCGCCGCCGTTGACGAGGCCGCCGCGCTTGCTGCCGCCGCGTCGGATGAGCCCGCCGCCGGTGACCTGCCCACCGCAGCCATCAGCCGCCGGGACCGCAATGCCTATCGCGTGCCCGCGCGACCGGCGCCGGACCGGTCCCCTGCGCTCGCGCCGCATCTCACCCGCCTGACCGGAGACTGGGCGCTGTGGCGCATGGTGTGCCTGCGCGGGGCGGGCTTCCCCGTCGACCTGCTCGCCGAGTTGGGAGACCCAAGCCTCGCTGAGGCCGCCGACGCTGTCATCGCCGCGGACGGTGCCAAGGCCGCGGATCCGGTGGCGCGGGAGGCAGCCGGCGCCGGCTACGCCGCGCAGTTCCCCGTCGCGGTCCGGCGTCTCTCCGCCGTCCTGCACGCGGCGGCCAGCCGGCCGGCACTGCGGGAGGCGCTCGCCTGGCAGAACCGCCACGCCCTGACGACCGGTATCGACGTGCTGGTACGCCGCGGGCCCGAGCCACCCAGGCGCAACGCTGATACCAGGAAGCATGAGGCGCTCGTCGCGAGCTATCTGCAACGCTACTGCGCGAAGAACGACACCATCGGCTTCTTCGGGCCGGTGGGCTGGTCGCGGATCGACGATGACCCCGGAATCCGCATCACGCATGCGGCTGGCGGGCACCCGCTCGCGGCCCGCGTCACCTATCTGGAGGGCTGGGCGGTACGCGCGATCATGGCCGAACACGCCGACGCGCTGCGCCCCTGGCTGGTACCCCGGCGGATGCCGTTTGCCGGCATCGAGGGCCCGCTGCTGCGCCAGCCGCTGGCGCCGCCGGTACGCCTGACCCCGGCCGAGGCAGCGGTCATGCGGGCCAGCGACGGCATCAGTGACGCCGGCGCGGTCGCGGCCGCGGTGCTCGCCGATCCCTCGACCGGGCTGCGCGACATCGCGGACGTCTTCGCGGTCATGGGCCGGCTGGCCGACAGCCACCGGCTGGCCTGGCAGGTCGACGTGGCTCCGCAGGACATCCGGCCCGAGCGGACCATGCGGGCGCAGCTTCAGGGGGTCACCGACCACGGTGTCCGCAAGCCGGCCGAGAAGGCACTGGACGAGTTGACCGCGGCCCGCGACGAGCTGGGCGCCGCCGGCGGCGACGCGGAACGGGTGTCCGCGGCCATGGCCGGCCTGGAGGCGACGTTCACCCGCCTGGCCGGCATCCCACCGACTCGGCGGGCGGGAGAACTCTACGCCGGCCGAACCCTCGCTTATGAGGAGTGCTTGCGCGGCGACACCGTGCGGCTGGGCGCGGACACCGTGGATGGCATCCGCGAGGCGCTGGCGATCGTGCTCGATGGCGCCCGGTGGTTCACCGCCGCCTGCGCCGCGGTGTACGCGCAGCACTTCGATGAGGCCTACCGGCAGCGAGCCGCCGTGCTCGGCACCGACATCGTGCCGTTCGCCGACTTCTGGCTCATCGTCAACGACGCCCTGTTCCGGCAGCCGCCACAGCTCATCGAACCCGTGGTGAGCACCCTGCGCCGGCGCTGGTCGGCGATCCTGGCCGTACCGGCTCACGGCCGGCGGATCCAGCTGCGGTCAGCCGACCTGCGGGAGCGGGTGGCGTCGCAGTTCCCGGTCCGGCCGCTGCCCTGGCCGATGGCGGTGCACCACAGCCCTGACCTGATGATCGCCGGCGCGGATGCGGCCGCCGGCGGCCACTTCACGTGGGTGCTCGGCGAGGTCCACCCCAGCGTCATCACGTCGCGCTACGCCACCTGGCTGGCGCTGCATGACGCCCCGGACACCTTCCGCGTCGCCGCCCGCCACGACCTGCGCGCCGGCGCCGCCCGACCGGACCGCAGCGATGGTGCTGTGTGGCTGGCCGAGACCGCCGAGAGGGGCGGAACCTGCACCCGACTGTCCAATGTGGTGGCTTCACCGGGTGACCTGCGACTCGTCTTCGCACACGATTCCTGTGGCTACGACCCGGCCACCACCCTGGTGGTTGGCGAGTGCGACCTGATCGACTCACCGGCCGGCCTGCGGGTGCGCCGCCGCGACGCAACGTTCGAGCGGGACCTGCGCGAGGTCCTCGGCGATGTGGTCGGCAGCGCGATCAGCGGCAGCTTCGACCTGGTGCCACCGGGCGCGCACACGCCGCGGGTCACCATCGACGACCTCGTGGTGAGCCGGGAGAGGTGGACGCTACCCGCGACCGATGCCGCGTTCGCCGATACCACCGACGAAAGTACCCGCTATCTGCACGCCCGGAGGTGGGCGGCGAGCCACGGACTGCCCCGGTACGTCTTCTGCCGATTCACCGGCGAGCGCAAACCGATCTACGCCGACCTCACCAGCCTCGCCTCGATCGACCTGGTCGCGCGCTCGCTGCGCCGCTGCCGCCGGACCGGCGGCGACGACGCGACGGTGACGATCGTCGAGATGCTGCCGACGCCGGATCAGATGTGGCTCACCGACGCCGCCGGGCAGCGTTACGCCTCCGAGTTGCGCATGGTGGCGGTGGACCGGAAGACGGCTGACCAGAATCGGGAAGGCTGACCGTGGCGGTATACGAGTTCCCGACGTCATTCGGCCAGCGACGGATGTGGTTGCTGGCCGAGATGGACCCGGGGGAACCGACCTACAACATCACCTGGGCGCTCTGGCTGGACGGTCCACTTGAGATCAGCGCGCTGCAGCGGGCCTGGGATTGCGCACTGGTGAGGCACGAAGCACTGCGCACGACCTTCCGCAACGAGTCCGGCGTTCCGGTGCAGGTGATCGAGGACGAACCGACCTCGCAGCCGCTGCCGGTCACCTCCGTCGAGGAGCTGCCCGCCGGCGAACGCGAGCAGGGCGCGCAGGCGCTCATCCGCGAACTCGCCCGCGTACCGTTCAACCTGGCCACCGGACCGCTCGCGCGGGCCACCGTGGTGCGGCTGTCGCCGGATGTCCATGTGCTCGCAGTGGTGATGCACCATATCGTCGCGGACGGCTGGTCGTTCCGGATCCTCTTCGACGAGCTGTCGGCGGACTACGAGGCGATCAGCCGCGGCGGCGCACCCGACAGCGCCGAACCGCCGATTCAGTACGCCGACTTCGCCATCTGGCAGCTGGAGCAGGCCGAGGACGGTGGGCACGCACCGGCCGAACGGTTCTGGCGGGCCGAGCTGGCCGGCGCCTCGCCGGTGCTGGCACTGCCGACGGACAAGCCGTACCCGGACCGCCAGACGTTCGCCGCCGAGAGCATCAACACCACGCTCGGCGACGGCTTGGCCGACTCGCTCCGTGAGCTCGCCGGGCGGCATGGGACATCGCTGTTCGGCGTCCTGCTGGCCGCCTACGCGGTCGTGCTCGCGCGACTGACCGGCAGCCTCGACCTGTTGGTCGCGGTGCCGATGGCGGCCCGTACCCGGTCGGAGACCGAGTCGGTCGTCGGGCTGTTCATGAACACCGTTCCGGTCCGGATCCGGATCGACCCGGACGGGACGCTGAGCGATCTGGTGCGCTCCGTGCACGCCGCGACCGCGCGGGTGCTGGCGCACCAGGAGCTGCCGTTCGCCCGGGTGGTGGAACTGGTCCGGCCCGGCCGCGACCCGGCACGGTTGCCGCTGATCCAGGTGATGTTCGCGATGGAGGAGTCCTGGGACGTGCCGGACCGCGGCGGGCTGCGGTGGCGCCCGGAGCTGGTGGAGAACGGCACCGCCAAGTTCGAGATCGAGCTGACCGTCACCGACGCGCCGGCCGGGCCGCAGCTGCGGGTCAATTACAACCGCGACCTCTTCCACGCGGCCACCGGCCAACTCGTCGCTGACGGCTTCACGGCTGTCCTGCGCAGCCTGTGCGACCACCCCGACCAGCTGGTCGCGGACGCGGAGATCATGCCGGCCGACCTGCTCGCCCTCGTCACCAGGACGTGGCCCGACTCTGGCCCGGTCGCTGAGCCGGACGCGACCGCCGTCGCTGCGCTGTGGGCCGCCTGCAACGGCGACTCCGTGGTCGCCGTCGGCGCCGACGCCTCACTGACCGGCGACGACGTGCGCGACCTGGCGCAGCGGGTCACCGCGAGGATTCGGGACCACGGCGCCGGTGTGTCGGACCGGGTGGCGATCCTGCTCCCCCGCGGCGCCCGGCTGCTACCGGCGATCCTCGGCATCTGGTCCGCCGGTGCGTCGTACGTGCCGCTGGATCCGATCTACCCGCCGCACCGGCTGGCCACCATGCTCGCCGACTCGGGCGCCGTCGCCATCCTGGTCGACAGCAGCGTGCCGGACGCGCCGGTCCCCCCGCCCGAGGCGGCGGCGATACCCGTGGTGGACCTGGCGAGCCTGGCCGCCGCCGATGTCGTGCTGACGGAACCGGTGGCGGACCTGCCGCCGTCAGCCATCGCCGTAACAATCTTCACCTCGGGATCGACCGGCCGGCCCAAGGCGGTCAGCGTGACCCAGGGCGGCATCGCCACACTGCTCAACGCGGTACGGTCGCTGCTGGCCCTGCGCCCGCAGGACCGGTTCGTCGCGGTGTCGACATTCGCGTTCGACATCGCCCTGGTCGAACTGCTCGCGCCGGTGCTGGCCGGTGGGTGCGTGGTGATCGCCGATGCGTGGCAGGCCCTGGACGCGGCCCGGCTGCGGGAGTTGCTGACCGACACCGGCGCGACCGCGATGCAGGCGACGCCAGCCGGGTGGCGGATGCTGCTGGACGCCGGCGGCATACCGGCCGGGGTGAGCCTGCGGATGACCGCCGGGGAACCGCTGGCCCGCGACCTGGCCGACGCGATCGGCGCCGACACCGACGTACGCCTGTGGAACTTGTACGGCCCGACCGAGACCACGATCTACTCGGGCGGTGACGCCGTCGGCCCTTCGCCGGATCCGATCGAGATCGGGTCGATCATCGCGGGAACCCAGCTGTACGTGCTCGACGCCCACCAGCGGGCCGTCCCGCCCGGCGTCCTCGGGGAGGTCTACGTCGGAGGCGCCGGTGTCGCCCACGGTTATCACGGCGCGCCCAGCATGACCGCGAGCCGGTTCGTCCCTGATCCGTTCGGTGGACGGCCCGGCGCGCGCCTGTACCGGACCGGCGACGTCGGCCGGTGGCGCGCGTCCGGGCGGATCGAACTCGCCGGTCGCGCGGACCGGCAAATCAAGATACGCGGCTACCGGATAGAGAGCGGCGACATTGAGACGGCGCTGCGCGGGCACGATGACATCGCGCAGGCGGTGGTGTCGGTCCGCGGCACGGGCCACGACGTCCGGCTCGTCGGCTATCTCGTCACCCGTTCCGGCCAGGACGACCCGCCCGCCGAGCTGCGCGAGCACCTGCGCGAGGTGCTTCCTGACTACATGGTGCCGGCCACCTTCGTCGTGCTGCCCGCGCTGCCACTCACCGGCAGCGGGAAGGTCGACTACCGGGCTCTCCCCGAGCCCGACTGGGGCACGAGCGCCGGTCAGGTCCCGGTCGCGCCGCGGACGCCGGCCGAGTCGCAGACCGCGGCGATGTTCGCCGAAGTGCTCGCGCTGCCAGCCCCGGTCGGCGTGAGCGACAACTTCTTCCTGCTCGGCGGCCACTCGCTGACCGCAACCCGGCTGCTGGCTCGCTTCCGGGCAGTCTTCGGCGTCGACGTGCCCATCCGCACATTCTTCTCCGATCCCACGGTCGCTGGCCTGGCGTCCGCGCTGGCCGGCGATCGGCCGCACAGGCTCGTCGCCGCCGACGGGAGGTAGGTCCCCCATGCGCTTTCCGGTGTCGTTCTCGCAGCAGCGGCTCTGGTTCCTCGATCAGCTCGCTCCGGGCGAATCGACGTACAACATGCCGTACGCGTTCTGGCTCGATGGCCCGCTCGATACCCAGGCGCTGCAGCGGGCAATGGACGCCGTGGTCGCACGCCAAGCGGTGCTGCGGATGAGGATCGTCGCCTTCGACGGCGTACCCGAGCAGATCGTCGCCGACGGTGCCACGGTGCCGATCGAGCAGATCGTGCTCCCCTCGACGGTGGACGACGGCGAGCGCACCAGGCAGGCGGAGTCGATCGCCGCCCACCTGGGCTCCCAGCCGTTCGATCTGGCCGCCGGGCCGCTGGTCCGGGCCGCACTCATCGACGCCGGGCCGGGCCGGCATTTGTTCACGCTGGTGCTGCATCACATCATCAGTGATGGCGAGTCCATGAAGATCCTGATCGACGAGCTGTGCGCGTGCTACCGAGCCGAAGTGACCGGTACGCCAGCGTCGCTGGCGCCACTGTGGATGGAGTACGGCGACTACGCCGTGTGGCAGCGCGACGTGATCCGCGGGGAGGAGCTTGACCGGCTGCTGGGCTACTGGCGCCGGCAGCTGCACGGCGCGCCACAGGTCCTCGCGCTGCCGTCAGACCGGGTACGCCCGGCCCGCCTCTCCTCGCGCGGCGCGGCCACCAGCATCACGGTCGACGCCGCGACGACCCGGCGCCTGGCCGAGGTGGCCCATGGCGTCAACGCCACCATGTTCATGGTGTTCCTCACCGGCTTCGTGGCCGTGCTGTCGCGCTACGCCCGCCAGACCGACATCGTGACCGGCACCCAGGTGGCCGGCCGTACCCACACCGAGCTGGACCCGCTCGTGGGCATGTTCACGAACACGCTGCCACTGCGGATTGCCCTGACCGGCGATCCGTCCTTTGTCGACCTGCTCGGTCGGGTCAGGGACACGACCCTGGATGCGCTGTCACACCAACAGGTTCCGTTCGAGAAGCTCGTCGACGAGTTCGCGCCGGACCGTTCGCTCGGGCACTGGCCGCTCATCCAGGTCCAGTTCGTCTATGGGTCGCTCACGCCGCCCAGGCTTGAGCTTGCTGGCGTCACCTCGCACTCCCGGGTCCTGCTCACCGGAACCGCGAAACTCGACGTCACCGTCTACGCGGACACCCAGGACGGCGACATCACGACGCTGGCGATGGAGTACAGCACAGACCTCTTCAGCCCCGAGTGGGCCAACCGGTTCCTGCGCTGCCTGGCACATCTACTCGGGCAGGCGGCGGATGCTCCCACCACCGCGGTGGCCGACCTGCCGATGGTGTCGGACGCGGAGATGGATGCGCTGGTCCGCGGGCGCAACCGCCCGGCGCTGCCCGGCGGCGACGAGGCAGATCACGCCGGCGAGGACGGCGATGACGGGGCGGACGTCCGGCAACTGCTGCCGGGCTCGGCGTCGCACGTCATCGATGGCGACGACACCCTGCCGATGAGCCAGGTGTGCGAGCGCGCGGCTCGGGTCGCGCGCACGCTGGCCGATCGCGGGGTCGGTCCGGAGACGCTGGTCGGGTTGTGCGTCGGGCGTGGGATCGGGATGCTCACGGCACTGCTCGGGGTGTGGTGGGCCGGCGGCGCCTACGTACCGATGGATCCGGGCTTTCCGGAGGCGCGCCTCACTGCGATGGCCCGCAGCGCCAACCTGAGGATCATCATCTCCGACGCCGCGAACCGCGATCTCGCCCGGTCCGTCGCGGACGGCGCGGCGGTGATTGAGGTCGACGACCTGGCGGCGACGGACGTGTCGCCATTGGCCCCGGTGCCGGTGCCGGCCTCGGCGCTCGCCTATGTCATCTTCACCTCCGGCTCCACCGGCCAGCCCAAGGGCGTTGGCGTCCCGCACCGGGCGGTGCAGAATCTGCTCGGGTCCTTTCAGCGGGCACTCAAGCTCGGCAGTGATGACCGCTTCGTCGCCGTGACGACACTCTCGTTCGACATCGCCCTGCTCGAGCTCCTGCTACCCATCGCCAGTGGCGCGGACCTCGTGATCGCGACCGGCGAGGAGGCTCGCGAACCGGACCGGCTGCGGTCGCTGATCGAACGGACCGCGGCGACTGCGATGCAGGCGACGCCGCAGACCTGGCGCCTGCTCGATTCGGCCGGCGGCGTGCCCGCTGGCCTGTACCTGCGCCTGTGCGGCGGCGAGGCCCTCCCGGCCGAGCTTGCCGACCGGCTGATGGCGCCCGGGGTCACGCTGTGGAATGTGTACGGCCCGACCGAGACCACGGTGTGGTCGGCGGCCGGCGTGGTCACCAGCGTCGCGGCGGCGGCCGACATCGGCCCTCCGATCGAGCACACCCGCGTCTACGTTCTCGACGAGCGTCTGAAGCCGGTGCCGGTCGGGGTCGTGGGGGAGGTCTGCCTAGCCGGCCGGGGCGTCGCGCGAGGCTATCACGACCGGCCGCTGCTCACCGCGCGGGCGTTCCGGCCCGATCCGTGGAGCAGCGAGCCAGGCGCGCGCATGTACCGGACCGGCGACCTCGGCCGTTGGCGGGAAGGCGCGGGCCTAGAGCTGATCGGGCGCAACGATCACCAGGTGAAGCTGCGCGGCTTCCGGATCGAGTGTGGCGAGATCGAGGCCGTGTTGCGGGCCCACCGTGGCGTGCGGCAGGCGGTCGTGGTCACCGCCGCCCGGGCCGGCGAGCCCGAACTGGTGGCATACGTCGTGCCCCGCCGCGGCAGCGCCGCCGCGCAGCCCGGCGCCGACCTGCTCGAGGAACTGCGGCCACACCTGCGCGCCACGTTGCCCGAATACATGGTCCCCGCGCTCGTGGTCGCGCTGCCAGCATTGCCGCTGACCCCGAACGCCAAGGTCGACCGCGCCGCGCTGCCCGCGCCGCAATGGGGGGTCACCCCATCAGCGGCCGACCACGTCCAGCCGCGGAATCCCGTCGAAACAACCGTTGCCCGGATATGGGGTGACCTGCTCGCCGCCGAGACGCCGATCGGCGTGCACGACAACCTTTTCACCCTCGGCGGTCACTCGCTGACGGCGACCAGGTTCGTCGCCCGCATCGCCGACACGTACGGCGTGAGTCTGCCGGTGCACCAGGTCTTCGCCGGCCCCACGGTCGCGGAGCTCGCCGAGGTCATCTCCGCCGCACCGGACTTCGGCAACGTTGCGGACCCAACCCGCCACGCCGAACTTGCCGCGCTCAGCGACGAGGACCTGGACGAGCTCCTGCGCGCCGCGCTCGCCCAGCGCAATCGCCGCCAGGCCACCGCGGGCGGCCACGAAACGTAGCACGACCGTGTGAGCGCAACGGCCCAGAGCTGTCGACAAAGGAGCCAGCCAGATGACGAACCCGGATCCGTTGTTCGCGGACTGGGACTGGGAGGACGTGGACGAACTCGGCACCAGGATGACGGAGTTCACCGCGGGCCTGGCCCGGTGCGAAACCCTGGAACCGGTCTCCCGACCGCTTCCGGTCACCAAGGAGGACTTCCTGAGCTTGGGCCTGACTGGGGTCGAGTTCGCCGCCTTCAAGACGAAGCACCCCGCCGGCCTCGGCACCGACCTGGTCGGATTGCACACCTCCACCACGACCACCGCGCCCGGAACGCTGTATCGGGCCGACGGGACCAGTTACTTCACCCAGCTGGACATCTCTGAGAAGCTGCCATTCGGCGACGGCTGCGTGGACTGGGTATATGCCGAACACCTCATCGAGCACGTGGCGCCGCTGGTCGCCGTCGGATGGCTCGCCGAGGTGCGGCGCATCCTGACCACGGGCGGACTGCTCCGGATAACAACTCCCGACCTCAACACGTATGCGCGGGGCTACCTCACCGGCGACGCCTTCTTCGCCAAGCAGCGGCGGCGCCTGCAGGTGATGCGGTTCGGCCCGCCGATGCCGGCACGTCCGGCGTTCATGTTCAATCAGATCTTCTATCTCTACGGCCATCGCTGGCTCTACGACCTGGCCGAACTGCGTTACGTCCTGGCCCGCGCCGGATTCGCGTCCCCGGTTGCGGTCTGCGCGTTCCAGACCGGCGCCCGGCCGGACGTTGCGGCCCTGGACACGATGCTGCGCCGGCTCGAGACCATCTACATCGAGGTCATCGCGTAGCTGGCCGATGGCGAACGCGCGATCACGTGCGCGACACCTGCCAGGTGCCAACGCCCGTACCCGCTGAGCACGTCACCGTCAGGTGCCGTTGCCCGGCTCCTCGGTCAGGTTGCCACGCCCACCGGCCCTTGACCGAGGACTGTTGGGTCGGCCGGAGACGGTGGCAGCAGGTTGACCCATCCGCGAGGATGGGGCGGTGGCGCAGACAGCGGACCCGCGAGCGGACGCCAACCTCGACGATCTCGAACGGCTCGCCGCGGCCGCCTACCTCGCGGGTCGCCCGGACGCGGCGGAGACCTGGCAGCGCGCGTACCGCGAATGCATGCGCCTTGAGCTTCGCGCCCGGGCGGCGCGGTGCGCGTTCTGGTTGGCTCAGGGCCTGTTCAGTCGAGGCGAGACGGCACTCGGCGGCGGCTGGATCGACAGGGCCGAGGCCGCCCTGGGCGACACGGACTGCGTCGAGCGTGGTTATCTGCTGCTTCCCCAGGCGATCGGGCACTTCGAGCGCGGTGAGGCGGGCGAGGCGCTCGCCCGGTTCGAGATGGCGGCTGCCCTGGCCGCGCGGTTCGGTGACCCCGACCTGGCTGCGTTCGCCGCCATGGGTCGCGGCCGGGTCATGGTCGCGCTCGAGCAGCCCGCCGCCGCCACGGTGCTACTCGACGCCGCCATGGTGGCTGTCTGCTCGGGCGAGGTGTCGCCGGCGATGGCGGGTCTGGTCTACTGCGGCGCGATCGAGGCCTGTCAGGAGATGGTCGACCTGCGGCGGGCGCGGGAGTGGACCGGGGCCCTGAGCCGTTGGTGCGAAGAGCAGCCCGATCGGGTGCCATACCGCGGCCAATGCCTGGTGCACCGGGCCGAGATCATGGCGCTGCACGGCGACTGGGCGCGCGGGATCGATGAGGCCCGCGACGCCTGCGAGCGCTTGTCGGGTGAGCCCGCGGCGGGCAACGCGTTCTACCGATTGGGTGAGTTGCACCGGCTGCGGGGCGAGCTGGCCGAGGCGGACGACGCCTTCCGGGCCGCTTCGCGAGCCGGCCGGACGCCCCAACCCGGCCTCGCGTTGCTGCGCCTGGCTCAGGGCCAGCCCGTGGTGGCCCAGGCGGCCATCCGCCGCGTCGTCGAGGAGACATCCGCGGCGGTGCCCCGCTGCCTGGTGCTCATCCCGTACGTCGAGATCGCCCTGGCCAACGGCGGCGTGACCGAGGCGCGGGTGGCGGCCGACGAACTGTGCGAGCTGGCCGCGCAGGCCGACCGACCGGTCCTGCGGGCGTACGCGGCCCATGCGCACGCGGCCGTCACGCTGGCCGAGGGAGCGGCCGGCGCCGCCCTGCCGGTGCTGAGGACCACGTGGTCGATCTGGCGGCGGCTCGATATGCCTTACGAGGCCGCGCGGGTACGGGTACTCGTCGGGCTCGCCTGCCGGGCGCTGGGCGATAACGATGGCGCCGACATGGAGTTCGAGGCCGCCGGCCAGGAGTTCGAACGGCTCGGCGCCCACACCGACCGGCGCCAACTGGACGCCGTGGCTGCGATCGGGCGCGCACACCGCGACGGCGACTTGACCGACCGGGAGGTCGAGGTGTTGGCGCTGGTGGCGAAGGGAATGACCAACCGCCAGATAGGCACAGCCCTCGTCGTCAGCGAGCACACCGTCGCCCGCCACTTGCAGAACATCTTTGCGAAGCTCGGGGTGTCATCCCGTACGGCGGCCAGTTCGTTCCTGCGAGAGCTCGGCCCGCGCCGACGCGGACATGGTCAGATCTGACCATGTCCTGGGGACCGCGATGGTCAACGTTGGCGATGCGCCGCCCCCCGCCGCCTACCGATGCTCGATCGCATGGCGCCCCACACCCAGGCCGGGCCCCGCGACCGAATGCTCGCCGGGCTCGCCGTGCCACCGCAATGGTTGGAGATCGACGGCGTACGCTCGAGCCTCATCGACATCGGCGATGGGCCGCCGCTGGTTCTGCTTCACGGCGGAGTCGAGTGTGGTGGCGCGCTGTGGGCGCCGGTGGTGAACCGCCTCGCCGCCGGCCACCGCGTCCTCGTCCCCGACCTGCCCGGTCTCGGCGAGTCCGCGGCGGTCGACCGACTCGATGTCGATCGTTTCCGCGGCTGGTTCGCCGCCCTGCTCCGCGCGACCGCCGTGACCAATCCGACCGTTGTGGCGCACTCATTGACCGGCAGCCTCGTGACCCGGGCGGCGGCCCGATGGAGCCGGATGGCTCGACAACTGGTGATCTACGCGGCCCCGGCCATCGGGGAGTACCACATGCCGTGGCGGCTGCGATACGTAGCCGTCCGTTTCGCCGTCCGGCCCACCGCCGGCAACGCCGAACGCTTCCAACGCTTCGCGCTGCTCGACCGCGAGGCGACGCGTCGGCGGGACGCTGGCTGGTTCGATGCGTTCACGGCCTACAACCGATCGCGAGCGCAGGTGCCTCACGTGAAGCGAACCATGACGCGGCTGGTCAAGGCCGAGACCACCCCGGTGCCCGCGGCGGACCTGGCGCGCATCGATGTTCCGGTGTCGCTGGTGTGGGGCCGCCAGGACCGCATGGTCCCGCTCGGCCTGGCCGAGGCCGCGTCAGCTCGCCATGGCTGGCCGCTGTACATCGTGGAGAGTGCGGCGCACGTCCCGCACATCGAGCAGCCGGAGCCATTCGTTGAGGTCTTGACCGCGATCGAGTCAGGAATCAGCCGGCGGCGCGGCGAGGACCTCGCGTAGCCTGCGCGCGAAGGCCTCGGGTTGGCCGGAGTATCCAAACTCGCCGCCGATGAACCCGCCGTGGTGGCTCGGGAACACGGTCGCCGACTGACCGAGCAGTTCGGCGGTGGCCACCGCCGCCCGTCCGGTGAACGTGCCCAGGGACTCCTCGCCCACGGCGATCACGATGCGGGTCGGCGCGGCGGCCAGCGCATCGACGTCGGGGCGGTAGTCGCTGACCGCCCAGGACCGGTCGGAAAGCAGTGGATCGTCGCGAGAGCCGTCGTCGTCGCCCGACATCCCGAACTGGGCGGGATCCGGTGCGGGCTGGGCGAAGTACTCGTCGGTGTACTCGCCCCGCCACGACGTTATGGCGATGAACGCCGCCATGCCGGCATTGCGCCCCTTGGCCTCGTACGCGTCCCGTACGGCGCCGCGGGCGCGCGCGGCAGCTTCGGAGTCGGGCAGCACAGGGATGAGCGGCGGCTCGTGCGCCACCAGGGTGGTCACGTCGGCCGGATGGGCCGCCACGAGCGCGAGCGCGGCCACCGCGCCACCGCTGCTGGCGAACATCTCGACCGGGCCGACGCCGAGCGCCTCGATCACGGCGTGCACGTCACCGGCCTGGACGGTGGGCGCATGGTCGACCCGGGCGTCCTTGCGCCGGCTGCGGCCGATACCGCGCGGGTCATAGGTGATCACGGTGCGGTCGGGGAAATGCGACGCCAACGTGGTAAAGCCGCTGGCGTCCATGGGCTGGCCGATCATGAACAGCGGTGGGCGTCCGTCGGCGGCGGGCACCGAGCCGCGCACGTCATAGGCGATGTCGGCCTCGGCGGTTTCCAGTACTCGTGTCGTAGCCATGGCAGCGTCGACCCTCCCGTGTTGAGAACGCATGGGACTTTACGCGCCAGCGCCTGGGACGGCGTGGCGGGCTTGGCGGTCTCCGGACCGTCGCACCGGGCTACAGGGGGTAGGCGTGGCGGGCGGTCCCGGCCAAATCTACGAGAAACGAACGTTGGCGTTCGACATGCCATTCGGAGCTGTCGAGGATCGCCCAGATGCCCTCATCGCCGAGGACATAGTCGATCGCGTCCGGCCAATGCCGGCGTTCATCGTCGGTCAACTCGACGTGCGCGAGGTAAGCGTCGCGGAAGATCCGCCACTCGGCCTCGGTGAACGTCCGGCCGGCGGCCCCGTCATGTTCGGTGTGGAACAGTAAGGCGGCCAACGCGAGGTCATGGATCCGCGGCGCCTGTGCGGCGCTGTCGGGATCAATGAGGACTGGACCGTGGGCGGTGTAGACCAGGTTGTTCGCCTTGAAGTCGCCGCAGACGGACGCGACCGGTATGCCGGCCTCGCGCACAGCGGGGGTGGTCACCGTGAGGAAATCGCGCCCGAGCGGGCCGAGTCGGGCGAGGAGCCGGCTCGCGTCCCCAGGAGCATGCAGCGCGAAACGCGCGGCCAATCGGTCGAGGTCCGCGGCCGCCTCCGCCGGGGTGTACTCGAACCACGCGAGGTGGTGCAGCGGTGACTCGGGTTCGGGCGCCGCGTGGATGCGGCCGAGGAGGTCGCCGGCGGCGGCGATGTCGGCGCCGCTGCCACGGTAGCGGCGGCCATCAACCCACGGGTAGACAACCCATGCCTGCTCGCCGATCACGGCCGGGTTGGCTACCGGAAGATCAACGGGCGTGACGACGGGCACCTCTACAGAGGCGAGCAGCCGGCACCAGCCCGCGACGGCTTCGGGACGTCGCGGCGAGCCCCGCTTGAGCACGACCCGCTGCACCTGCCATTCGGCCGGAAACACCGGTGCCCAGGCGTAGCACGACAGCGCCTGGACAGGCGTGACACCGAAGTGTTCGAACACTGCGGCGAAGTCGGCGGCGTCGAACTCGGGCATAGACGTCGATCGTGCGGGAGCGAAACCCAGCCGGCAACCCGATTTGGCGTAACTCAGCGGCCGAACGCTTCCGTCAGCCGGTCAGCCGGCACGAGGCATACGCCAATGGCGAGAGGATAAGCCGGGCGGTCTCGTTGTGATCGACATCCCGGCGGCTCTGGGGGCGGAGCTGCTGGACCGCCGCCAGGGCGTCGCGGTCGGCGCGCATACTTGCGGACCCGCGCATTATCCGCTGCACTGAGGTCGTGAGGCGCGCCGCCGTGATCATCGTGACACTGCTCGCCATGGCCGGCTGCTCCCGACCAGCCCCGGGCTCGACACCTCCGGCCACCGCGGGATTGCCGCCCACGAGCTCCACACCGACCACTGGCGCGAGCGGAACGCCGACCGCCTCGCCGTCCGATCTCAACGAGTTCACCGTCGACGGCATCGGGCCGTACCAGCTCGGCGTGTCCCTCGCCACGCTGCAGGCGGATGCCAGCCTGGATCAGGTGACCTCGGGCGCCCCGCCGTGCCCGGAGGCGACGACGGCACGGGGTATCGGTGCGTGGACGGAGGTCGAGCTGAGGTTCCGCAAGGACGGCACGCTTTACCTGGCCATCAACACATCGCCGTCCATACCGACGCCATCCGGCGCCTGGCTGGGTACGAGGCTGGCCGATCTGAAGAAGATCTACGCGGCCATCTCCGCCCAGCAGCTCACCCACGGTACGGCGACGGCGTTCCTGGCGACGACGCTGTCCGGCCGGGGCATCCTGTTCGACCTCGGGCCCGGCCAGGCGGTGACGGCGATGACCGCCGGCGATGCCTCCTACCTCAGGGCGACGTACCTGGCCGGCGCGGCGTTCTGCTGACGCGTGCGCTCTCAGCGCCGACCGCGCTGGATGGACTTACTCAGATCGATTACTCCGGCAACCAATCACAACCTGCTCGCTGCGCAGATATTCGGTCGCGCGCTACGGCTCAACGGTCTTTCATGGTGGCGTGGACATCTCCTGGCTCGATGCCGAGCACCCTGACGAGGGCGAGCTGGGTGGCGTCGTAGCCCTGCTCGAGGCGGCGCGACTCGCGGATCGGCCATTCCACATGAGCACGACGTTCTCCAGCCACGCCGCGTTGATCCGCTACGGCTGGGACGAGGATCCGCCGCTGGCGGCCACGGCCCGCGACGCGCGCGGCCGCGTCGTGGGCTACCTGCAGGTCTGGCTGCCCACGTGGGACAACGTGCACCTGGGCGAGGTGGAGGTCATTGTCGATCCGAACCACCGCCGCCAGGGCATCGGGCGGGAGCTCTTTGAGGCCGGTGTCGACCGGTTACGCGTGCAGGAGCGAAAGGTGCTGCTCACGCACGCTCTGGATGGCCCGGT
This sequence comes from uncultured Actinomycetota bacterium, assembly GCA_963753485.1. Classification (GTDB taxonomy): domain Bacteria; phylum Actinomycetota; class Actinomycetes; order Mycobacteriales; family Micromonosporaceae; genus CAWDLX01. Next base: position 43,592 of record CAVWCL010000012.1, read on the forward strand.
CGGTGCCGCTTTCGCCAAGACGTTCGGCCTCAGCCGGGCCTCGCTGGAGATCCAGCGCCGCCTCGACCTCTCCACTGTGGACTGGGAGCGGGTGGAACGCGAGTACACGGCCGCCCAGCAGTACGCGGGGGGCTATGACCTGATCCGGCTACCCGGTGACACACCCGAGGAGTTGGTGGCCGACGTGGTCGCCCTCTCGGCCGCGATCAACGATGCGCCAACCGATGACCTCGACATCGAGGACGAGGTGTTCAGCGCCGAACGGTTGCGCGCGTTCGAGGCGGGACAGCGCGCCCATGCGCGGCGCATCTACCGTCTTGTCGCCCGGGACCGGGAGACCGGGGTGTTGGCCGGGCAGACCATGGTCGCGATCGAGCGGGAGCAGCCCGGGTACGGCTGGCAGTACGACACGAGCGTGGTGCGCGCGCATCGGGGCCACCGGCTCGGGGTGATCCTGAAGATCGGCATGCTGCACTGGTTGTCCGAAGTGGAGCCTCAGCTGCGCCGTATGGATACCTGGAACGCCGCGTCCAACGCACACATGATCCGCGTCAACGAGCTGCTCGGCTACACGATCATCATGCGCGTCGTGAACTGGCAGCGCCACCTCTGAAGCACCGCCCGCGACGCGCACGGCTGGGGCACGGTCACCACCGTCGAGCCCGGCCGGCGTATCGCTCTGATCTGGACTCTCGGCATCAATGGGGCGTGGCGACCACCCGTTCACTTGACTGCGTCCAGTCTGCCTCGCTCGGATCTTGGACGCTCGGATGATGCGGAGGGTGGCCGTGAGTCGTAGCGTGTCGCCATGACCCGGTCTCGTTCGTTCACAGGTACTGTCACGGCGGCCGTGCTTGTGGCCGCGTTCGGAAACCCTTGGGTGTCCGACTGGATTGCCAAGCAATTCAAGAGCGACAACGTGCTGAGCTTCTTCATGCACCAGCTCGCTTCGCCATCGTGGTCCGTCTCCTTCTCTGGTTCCGCCGCCGAGCTACGCAGCGTGATCGCCCGTGACATGAGGGCGGTCCTCATCGTGGTCTTGGTCTACGTCCTCCTGGTGTCGTTCCGAAAGACCTTTCCGGAGGGTTTTGCCGGTTTCATCCTGGGGTGGTCGACGCTGATCTTCGCCGCGGCGTTCGCGGCGTTCGCGGCGGCCTTTGTGCTGACCGACGTGACCGTTCTCAGCGCACTGAATGCGGCCGCCGTTGGCTCGGTGTATGGGCTGTTCGTCGGCTGGTTGGTCGGCTTCATCACCTCCGTCGGCCGGAACATTCCCTGGATCGGGAAGACCCCCGAGCGCTCCCGGGAGGGCGTAGCTGCCTAGCGTCGCGGTGGCCGAGCTCAGCCGCCGGTGGCGGCGGTCCGCGAGGTAATAGCGGCCGGCCGCCACCGGCCGCCACCGGCTGCGGCCGGGCGCGGCCGGGCGCCCCGTTGGTTATGGGGATTGCCTGAGCCCGATCACGTTGCCGTCCGCGTCCTTGACCTTGGCTACCAGCAGGCCGCGGCCAACGTCGTGGGCTGCCTCGTGGAGCGTGGCGCCGACCGCGACCAGCGACTGCACGCTGGCCTCGATGTCCTCGACGTCCCAGTAGCAGATCGGACCGTCCGTGCCGTTCGGGTCGAGGCCGATCTCCAACCCGCCGGTGCGGAAGCCGACGTAGTACGACCCGTCGACATAAGGATCGGTGCCGAGCAGGGTACTGAAGATGTTCTTCGTCCCGTTCACGTCCTTCGTCGGGAAGACCACGATCTGCATAGCTGATGTCATGACGGTTCCTCCGATGTACTTGGTTGAATTGCTGGTCACAGCGTCTCCCGGCCCGGTGGGGTCGACATCCGTGCTCACCACGGAAGCACCACGGATAATGGACCGATGTCCCATCCGGCGATCTCGGCCCGAGAAGCTGAAGTCCTGGCGCTGCTCGAGGAGCACCTCACCAACGCCGAGATCGCCGAACGCCTGTTCCTGTCGGTGCGCACGGTCGAATCCCACGTCTCCTCCATGCTGCGCAAGCTCCAGGTGCCGGATCGGCGGGCCCTGTCGCGTCGGGCGGCCGAGTTGGACCGCACCGAGCGGTCCCACCCGGCACCGGCCCTGCCGGCGCCGCTGACGACATTCGTCGGTCGGGTACGGGAGCGCGCGGAGCTGAGTGAGGTGGTCCGCACGTACCGGCAGGTGACTGCGGTCGGTCCGGGCGGGGTCGGCAAGACCCGCCTCGCGCTGGCGGTGGCGGCCGAGGTGGCCGATGACTTCGCCGACGGAGTGTGGTTCGTCGACCTGGTCCCGATCACCGACCCGGAGCGGGTCGCGGCGGCCGTGGCGGCGGTGGTAGGGATCGGCGAGGCACCCGGCCGCGACGTCGAGGACGCGGTGCTGGCCGCGCTGGCGCAGCGCCAGGCATTGCTGGTGCTGGACAACTGCGAGCAGGTACGCGACGGGGTGGCACCCTTCCTGGAACGGCTGCTGGCGGCCTGCCCGCAGGTGCGCGTGCTGGTGACCAGCCGGGCCCGGCTGGTGGTGCCGTTCGAGCGGGTCTTCCCGGTGCCGCCGTTGTCACTGGCCGGCGGCGCCGAGTCGGAGGCGGTCACCCTGTTCATGGACCGGGCGGCGGCGGTCGGCCGGCCGCCGTACCTGGCCGTACGCGACCGGATCGCCGCGATCTGCCAACGCCTGGACGGGATAGCGCTGGCGATCGAGCTGGCGGCGGCCCGGTGGCCCGCGCTCGGGCTGGACGGCCTCACCGCCGGCCTCGCCGACCAACTGCGGATCCTGGCTGGCGGACCCCGGGCCGACGACCGGCACCGGTCGGTGCGGGCGGTGCTGGACTGGAGTCACGACCTGCTGGAGCCGGCGGATCAGGCGCTGCTGCGGCGGGTGTCGGTATACGTCGCGCCGTTCACGGCCGAGTCGGCCGAGCAGGTGGCCGGATTCGCCCCGCTGGAGCCGGCCGCGGTCGCCGACGCGCTGGCCCGCCTCGCCGAGCAGAGCCTGCTCTGGGTGCGGATGTCCGCGACCGGCGCCCAGTACCAGGCGCTGGAGACGATCCGCCAGTACGGGACCGAGCGGCTGACCGAGGCCGGCGAGCTGACCGAGGCACGGGCCCGGCACCTGGACTGGTGCCAGACCCGCGCGAGTGTGCTGTCGCAAGAGGTGGCCGCGGACTGGCGGGTCCGGTTCGACGCGGTGGCCGACGACATCCGCTCCGCCCTGGCCTGGGCGGCCGACCGCCGGGACCGGCGCGCCGACGCGTACCACCTGGCCGTTTCCATGGCCGAGCTGACGTTCACCCGCAACCTGCTCGGCGAGGCCCAGCAGCGCTACATTCAGGCGGCGGCGCTCGCCGCCGACCCCGCTCAGGCGGCGGAGTCGCTGCGGCGCGCGGCCGGGGTGGCGGGGTGCCGCATGCTCGGCGACGACATGTTCCGCCTGCACCGCGCCGCCGGGGAGGCCGCCCGCCAGGCTGGGGACACCGCCGGCGCCGCCCATGACCTGGCGACCGCGGTGACCACCGCGTACCGGTTCTCCGGCGCGTTCGTGCGGCTACCCTCCACCGACGAGGCGACCGCCGTGCTGGCCGCGGCGCGGGACCTGGCCGGCGACGACCCGGCCGCCCGGGCGGCGGTGGCGGTGGCCGAGGCCGGAGTGCTCGCGGACGTGTTCGGCGGGATTCAGAGCAGCCCCGACAACGACGTGCCGAGTACGCTGTCGAGCGCCCAGCGGGCACTCGACCTCGCCGAGCGCACCGACGACCCGCTGGCGCAATCGGTGGCGCTGGACGCGTTCACCGCCGCCCAGAGCTGGGCCGGTGACACGTTCGGCACCGCGGCCACCGCCCGGCGCCGGGTGGCCCTGCTCACGTCGGTACCGGTCACTCCGGCCGCGACGCACGAGCTCATCGACGCGCTCGTCTCCGCCACCGAGACCAGCCTGGGGGTGGGGGATCTGGCCAGCGCGCGGCGGTGGGGCCGCCGGCTCGCCGGGCATCCGCTGCTGGCCGAGGTGGGCCACCAGGCCGTCCGCTGGCTGCTGGTGGCGGACGCGTTGGCCGGCGACGCGGCGGCGGTACTCGCCGGCAGCGCGCGCTTCCTTGACGCGTGGCAGCGCAACGGCCGGCAACCCTCCGCCGGCCTGGCGCCGGCGGCCGCAGCGGTCGCCATGGTGCACGGACTGCGCGGGGACGAGGCGGCCCGGGTGGAGTGGCTGGCCATTGTGGACGAAATGCGCGCCTCGCCGGAGCGGGCGCGACCCAACGCCTCGACCCTGGCGGCGGTGCAGTCCTGGCCGGCGAGCAACCCGGGCGGCTACGCGGCCACGTTCGACGCCATGGTTCTGCTGCACCACGGCGACGCGACGGCCGCGCTGGAGCGGGTCGGGCCGGAGCCGGAGCAGGTGTGGAAGTGGGTCACCTGGATCTGGCTGCATTGGTACGTGGCGCTGCGGGCCGAAGCGGCGGTGCTGGCACGGCATCCAGCCGCCCGCGACCGGATCGCCGCCGCCCGGGCCACGGTCGCCGGCAACCCGATCGCCGACGCTCAGGTGGAGCGCGCGCAGGCCCTGCTCGACGGCGACCTGCCGCGGCTGCTCACCACCGCGGGCGCGTTCGAGGCCGCCGGCTGCCGCTATCAGTGGGCGCGCACGCTGGCCCTCGCCGGCGGTGAGCACGCCGCCGCCGGCGCGGCTGCCCTCGCCGGACTCGGGGTTGCCCCGATCACTCTCCAGTAACGCTGCCCCACCACAGCCGCCACCGACGCGCCGAGCACGATGGTGAGCACGGCGGAGAGCAGCAGAGTGTGGCGGCCGCCGACGGCACTCACCAGCGGCCCGCCGAGCAACGTGCCCAGTGCGGTGGCTGGAATGGTGAGTGCGGAACGAGCGGCCAGCACGCGGCTCAACGCCGCCGGCGCGGTGCTGCGCTGGAACAGCGCGGTAGTGATGGCGCTGAACGGACCGTAGATCAGGCCGCCGGCGGCGAACCCCACCAGACCGGGCGCGATCGCGGAACCCAGTCCCAGCGGGAGCAGGGCGCCACCCCAGCCTATGATGATGCCGACCACGACAAGCCACAGTGGACGGTGGCGGAGCAGCCCGGCGGCCGAGGCGCCCAGGGTGGCCCCGATGCCGAACACCATCCAGTACAGGCCCAGCAGACCGGCCGAGCCACCCAGCTCGTGGGCGACGTGGACCGGCAGCGCCACCTCGACCGGGCCGTACAGGAAGAAGAAGGCGCAGGTCACCGCGATCAGGCCGAGCAGCCGGGGCTGGTTCAGGATGGTGCGCCAGCCACTGACCGCCGGCCGCCCGCCCGATGCCGCGGGTGGGCCGGCGCCGGCGCTCAGGGACCACCCGGCGGAGGTCCGGCCCGGGCCGGTTCGCGAATGGGCCGCCGACCAGCAGCTCACCGCGAGTACGGCGAAGCTGGCCGCGTCGACACCGATCACCCAGCCGGCGCCGACCAGCGCGGTCAGGCCGCCGGCCACGGCCGGACCGACCACCACCGCTACCTGCGCGAAGGTGGACAGTAGCGCATTGCCGGTCACCCGGTCCTCGTCCGGCAGCAGCTCCGCGACCAAGGTGTACCCGCCGGCACTCCCCCAGGCGTGCAGCAGCGACGAGACCGCGAGCAACGCTATGTAGCCGACCCGGCTCAGCATCCCGGCTCCGGCCAGTCCCGCCACCAGACCCAGCGCCACCGCCCGCAGCGCGGCGTCCGCCGCGACCAACTGTGCGCCGCGCAACCGCCGCACCAGCCGGGCGAGCAGGGCCGCCCCGACCGGGGCCGGCAACGCATACGCCGCCACTGCCAACCCGGTCCAGACCCCGGCTTGGCCCGGTGGCGACATCTGCACCGCCAGCCAAGCCACGGCCACCATGCTCATCCCGTCACCGAGCGCGGAGACCAGCATTGCGGGCAGGACCCGGCGCAGCACCGGCTGTCTCATCACCCGGCCGGTCGAGCCGACCCAGGACCGGGTTCCCGAGCGTAGCTCCTTCATGCCGCCGAGCCTGCCCAACCGGCGACCGGGTGGGCATCCGTGCCGACCACGGAAACACCACGGACCGGCCGGTAGGCACACGTGTTCGGGTCGTGCGTCGCGCGCCCACAACGTCGCCGACGGGACGCCTTACCCAGCCGTGCTGCTGACCGCAGGAGAAAACAGACTGCTACGCATTCCTCTTCGACCAGTTGGGTCTCGGCTACCGCTGGGCCGCACCCGCGTCATCGGCCGGGCCCGCGCGCCGCGCGAGGTAGAGACCCGCGTCCACGGTCAGCGGGACGATGCGGTCGAACACGTCGGCCAGCGCCGCGAAGAGTCGTCCCCGGACCGGTTCGGCCAGCATCCGGACCTGCGACCGCGTCCACATGTGGGTCAGGTAGTCCGCCCCGGACATCGTCACGCGTGACTGGTAGAGCCTGGCCTCGACGTCCTCGAAATCGGGTTGCCCGACGAGCTCGGTGCCCGGCCACACCCGCAGCAGCCGGTCCTCGGTGACCATATCGTCCTCGATGACGATGCCGGGCGTGATCTCACCGAGCACGTCCACCATGGACTGTCGCAGAACGCGATCGTCGATGCGGGCGTTGTTCCAGATCAGCGCCAGCACCCCACCCGGCGCCAACGCCCGGCCGGCGAGCGCCCATCGGACCGGCGGCCGGATCCAGTGCCACGCGTCCGCGCTGTAGAGCAGCCCGAAGGCGTCCTCCGGCTCGTACTCCTCGAACCCCACCCGCTCGATGCGCACCACGTCGCCGACGTGCCGGTTGAGGATCGCCGCCATCGCTTCGTCCGGCTCAACCGCGACGACCGGCACTCCCCGGGCCACGAAGGCCCGTGTCGCCTTGCCCGTACCCGCCCCAACCTCCAGCGCCGACCGGCCGTGCAGGGCCGAGCCGCAGAAGGCGAGGACGTCGTCGACCAGCGCCTCCGGGTACCCGAGCCGGACCCGGTCGAAGTCCTCCGCGACCTCGCCGAAGGTCTGTCCTTGGATCCGCTCGCCGGCCGCCACGCGCCGGATCCTAGCGGCAGACCGAGGGCACCGAGATGGACGACGACGGGCCCATTGACAAAATTGATTTGTGCGTACAGGATTGCCTTTGTGATACGAGACCTCCTGTACCTGGAGCGCGTCGAGCAGGCCGAGACGCTGCTCAAACCGCAGCGCATCGAGGTGCTGCGGCAGTTGGCCGAGCCGCGCTCGTGCACCGAGGTCGCCACCCGCCTTGGCCAGACCCAGCAGCGCGTCTACTACCACGTCAAGCGGCTCGCCGAGCACGGCCTGGTCACCCAGGTCGCCGAGCGCCGGGTGCGCGGCATCAACGAGGGCGTCTACCAGGCCACCGCGCGCGCCTACTGGCTCTCCCCCCGCCTCGTCGGCCGGATCGGCCAGCGCCAGCAACGCGACGAGGCCAGCCTCGGCTACCTCCTCGACCTCATGGAGGAGGTCCAGTCCGATGTCGCTGCCCTGCACACCCAAGCCGCCCGCCGAGCAGCCCAGGACCGCGAACCGGACATGGACGAGCCGGACCTGCCGTCGCTCGGCGTCAGCGGCGAGATCCGGGTGCGACCGGACCGGCGCCCCGAGTTCATGGCCGACCTCAAGGCCGCCCTGCAGGACCTCTTCACCCGCTACGGCGGCGCCGACGGGGACGCGTTCAAACTCGCAGTCGCCTGCTACCCGACCGCCCGCACGACGTAGAAGACCGAAGTCGACAAGGAGAATCGATGGCCACGTTGCGCAAGCGCATCCGGATCGCCGCCCCGCCTCGCGCGGTATACCGTGCTCTCACCGATCCGGCAGCGCTGCAGGTCTGGCTCGCCGAGCACGCCGAGGTGGACCTGCCCGACCGGTACCAGTTCTGGGGTCGCTTCACCCCGAACGGCGACGCGCCGCACCAGCGCCTGCGGCACGTCGACGACAGCTCGCTGCGTTTCGACTGGGAGCTCGACGGCATCGCCACCACCGTCGACATCGGACTGGTGACCGAGTCAGGACCGGGCGGGGACAGCGGATCGACGCTGCTGACGCTCACCCAGACCGAGATACTCGGCTGGCCTGACGTGCTGGCCGATGACGCCGGCGACCGCGGTCTGATGCACACCTACTGGGCGCTGGCCCTGGCCAATCTGGCCGACTACGCCGAAGGGCGGGCACCCGTCGCGCGGTGCGACTTCACCAGCGCAGTGCTGCGTGGCGAGACGCTGATCGACGCCGATCGGCTCGCGGTCTACGCGTCGCTGACCGAGCCGGAGCAGTTCTCCCGGTGGTCCGGCGCGAAGATCGACATCGAGGCGCACCCGGGCGGCCGTTGGGCGATGGGCGGTTTCGAGGCGAACAGCAACCCTGCGCACATCGTCGACATCGAGCCGGGGCGTTCGGTGTCGGTCGACTGGGGCGACATGGTCGAGTCCTGGGAATTGGCCGACTCGGCGGGACGCACTCGCCTGACGATTGTCCACAGTGGGTATAATGACACCATGCCGCCGTACGCCGGCTGGCTGGGTGCGCTCGGTGGTCTGGTGGAACTGCGCCGCTACCACGAGATCAAGAACTGGCGCTCGATGTGGGTCGAGGTATATCTCGAAGGCATTCCGGACGGACTCCTGACAACCAACTAAGCCGATCGGCGGCCGCCGCTCCCGTCGCATCAGCAGCGGGAGGCGGTGGCCGCCGGCCAGATCGTCGTCAACCGATTGTCGGTATCAGTTGCGGCGGTTTGCGAACGTGCGTGCTCTGCTCGAACGCGTACCCAATCGCCAGCAGGGTGGGTTCGCTGAAACGTCCGCCCATGATGGACATGCCCAGCGGCAGCGGTCCGGTGAAGCCCATGGGCACGGTCAGGTGGGCGTAGCCGGCCACCGCGGCCGGGCTGGAGGTCGGCAGGAAGTTCCCGAAGTCGCCGCTGCCGGTGCCGAGCACGGTCTTCCAAGGCGGGTTGTTCGTGGGCGCGACAATCGCGTCCAGGTTCTGCGCGTGCAGCGTCTCATCCAGGCTGCGCTGAGCGGCGTCCCGGGCCGCATTGCGCAGCGCCAGGTACTGGGGATTGGTCAGGTCGCCGTCGGTGCGCTGGGACGAGTCCCAGATCTCCTGCCTGAAGTACGGCATCTCCAGCGCGGCGTTGTCGAGGTTGAACTGGATCAGACCGGCCAGGTCGGCCGGGTGCGAGCCCGGCGTCGCCGCCAGGTACGCGTTGATGTCGTGCTTGAATTCGGTGCGGATCGCCGGGAACTCGTTGGCGTCGATGACGTCCAGGTATGGTGGCACGATTTCCACAGTGGATGCCCCGAGCCGGCGTAGTTGCGCGACCGCCTGGTCGAGCGCCGCAATGGCCTCGGGGCTGACGCCGACGACGTCGCGCCATACCCCGATCCGCTTTCCTTGAAGCGCGTCCTTGCGCAGGTAGCGAGTGTAGTCGGCCAGGGCGTGGCTCCGGGCGTCCACAGTGATCTGGTCCCGCGGGTCCGGGCCGTTCAGCACGGCGAGCAGGATGGCCGCATCGACGACGTTGCGCGCTATCGGTCCGGCGGTGTCCTGCTGCGCCGTGAGCGGTACCACTCCGCTCCGGCTGACCAGGCCAAGGCTGGGTTTGATCCCGACGGTGCCGGTGGCGGCGGACGGGCAGACGACCGATCCGTCAGTCTCGGTGCCGACCGCCACGGTGGCGAGGTGCGCCGACACCGCCACGGCCGATCCGCTGGACGAACCGCACGCGTTGCGGTCGAGCACATAAGGGTTGTTGGTCTGCCCGCCACGAGCGCTCCAGCCGCTGGAGCCGTTGATCGATCGGTAGGCGGCCCACTCGGACAGGTTGGCCTTGCCGAGGATGACCGCGCCGGCCGCGCGGAGCCGGCTGACCAGGCCCGCGTCGCGCGCCGGTCGAGCGCCCACGAGCGCGTACGAGCCGGCCGTCGTCAACAGGCGATCGGCGGTGTCGATGTTGTCCTTGAGCAGCACCGGGATGCCGTCCATCAGGCCGCGGGTGGCGTGGTGGTGGCGGCGGGCGTCACTGGCTGCGGCGAGGCGCACCGCGTCCGGGTTGGTCTCGATGACCGCGTGCAGCAACGGGTTCAGCTCCCGGATGCGGTTCAAGTAGAAGGTCGTCAGCCGGACCGACGACAGCCGGCCCGCGTTCATCGCCCGTTGCAGATCCGGAATGGTGGCCCGTTCCAGGTCGATGCCGGCGACGACTGGATGGTGCGTGGACGTCGCCTGGGCCGGCGCGGCGGCAATGCCGGCCGTCACGGTGAGCAGGAAGAGGGATGCGGCAAGGGCCGCAACACGTCGATGCACGAGAAGCCTCCAAACGGGGCGGGAGCAAGGGTGTAGGCCGCACCAGATCCAGGGCGACCTCGCTGAGTCGCCACGCGCCGTTCGGCAGAAACACGGCAGGCACCCGCTGGGCTAGGTACTCCTGGTACGCGTACAGAGCATGGAGGTCGTCAGTGGCCACGCTCGCCGCGATGAACTCGTCGGCACGCTCCTCCCGATAGTTCGCGCCCCGCGCCGACAGCCAGCAACTCGACATCCGGGTTCGCCGTGGTCGCTCCGGGTCGCCGGGGCACGCCGTTGTTCCTACGGCCTAACCCGCTTCATGTTGTCGTTGGGTAGTACTACAACGTGCGGGCGGATTGAACGGAACCTGCGGTCGGCAAGAACAATCAACCGTGCGCCGAGGGTGACGTCACCACAGGCCGCGGTCGATGGATCACCAACGGGTTAGCAGGCCATACCGACGTGATCGTCCCCGCACAGGTCACCTTCGTGGTGTCCGTGGGAACGGGGTAGGAGCAGCGCCGGCGATCGGGATCTCGATTCGGCACGTACGATGCGAGCGTGAGGCTATCGATGGCCACGCTCGAGTGCGACGTCAGACGGGCCGGCCGGAGATGACCGACGGCCTCCCGAAGGTCGCCGTGTTGACTACTGTCGATGCTGCGGTGCCGCCCGCCGAGGTCGTGCGCGCGGCTTCCGGGACGGCCCAGGTGTGCTTCCTGGTCGACCGGCAGGAGGCCGAGAGGGTACCGATGCTGCGCCGGGTGGCGGAGACCATCGCTCCTACCGAGACGGTTGACTACCGTGATCTCGGGTCCTGCCTGAACGCGATGCGTCGCCAGGGTGTGTCCACGGTGCTGACCTTCTCCGATGCCTGTTGTGATCTGGTGGATCGGTTGCGGGCCCGCCTCGCCGGCGCCGAGGAGGAACGGACCAATCGGTGGCGCAAAGACGTTCAACGCCAGCGGCTGTTGGCCGCCGGCTTGTCCAGCGCGCGCCAGTACGCGCTGCGCGGCCGCGGCGATCTCGATCAGGCAGCGGCCGAGCTGGGGTTTCCTCTGGTCGTCAAGCCGATCATCGGGGTGGCCAGCCGGAACGTCTGGTTGGTGCGCGATCCGACCGAGGTCGAGCGCATGCCCTACGAGCTGTGCGAGGCCGGCCAGGCATGGCGGGACCTCGTGGTGGAGCGGTTCATCACGGGCACCCCGCCCGCCGGCGCGCCCTACCTGGCGGACTACGCCTCGGTCGAGCTGTTGGTGGGCCCGCAGGGCGACGCCGCCTTCATGACCGACCGGCCGCCGTTGGCGTATCCATGTCGCGAGACGGGCATCGTCGGCCCCTCAGCGATCGACCGCGACGTGCAGGATCACCTCATCCGGGTCGCCCGGGCCGCACACCAGGCGTTGGGCCTGGGCGTCGGCGCATTCCATGTCGAGGTCAAGATCTCTCGGTCCGAGGCTGAGGTCATCGAGGTCAACGGACGGCTGGGCGGGTATGTGCGTCGGCTGGTGACGCTGGGCACCGGTGTCGATGTCGGCCGTACCGCCCTGCATTGTCACTGTGGCATCGATCCGGTGCTGGATCTGGCGTGGCACCGACACGTCATGGGCCTGCTGTTCCAGCCGCCGCCGACGGCGACCCGCATCGTCGCGGCACCCAGCCGCGCGCAGGTGGCGCAGTTGGCGGGAGTCGTTGCGGTAGATCACCTCGCGGCGAACGGCTCGCCAGTGTCGTGGCGGGTCGGCTCGGGCGGAGCGGCGGCCAAGCTGTGGATCGAGGCCCACGACGCGGTCGCCCTACGGAACCGTACGGCGGCGGTGAGCCGGACCCTCGACGAGCTGTTCGCGTTTCACGACGACGCCGGCGTACGCGTGCGGACCGGCGAGTGGCTGGATCGGCTCGCCCCGTGACCGACGGCCCGGCGCATGGAGACTAGCGTCCTTGCCCCGGCCGACCTGCCGGCGGACTGGGTTGACGCGCCTTGGCGCGTGACGGTACCGGCGCTGGCTCCGCGGCGCCTGGCGGCATTGGCCGACGACGCGCGATGGTCGATCCGCTTCGTCGTGGCGCAGGTTGACGGCGGGCTCGCCGCGTTGACGCCGATCTGCCGGCCGCGCTTCACCGTCATGGCCGACCAGGACTACGACCTGGTCCGGCTGGTCAACCGGCCCGACCTTTCGGTACCAACGGATGCCAGCCGGTGGCTCTTCGTCGGTGGCTGCCGTGACCTCAGGTCCGGCCTGTTGACCAGCCACATGATCGCGCCGGCCGACGCACCGGCGCTGCGCCGGTCCGTTGCGCAGCAAGCATTTGCCGTTGCCCGGGCGGACGATCTGGTCGGCGTGGCCGCCTACGTCGCTGATGCGGACGCCGAGGCGTGTCTGAGTGCGTTGAACGGCCACGCCGTCTCGGTCCAGGTGGGTGCGGCCGCGACAATCAGGGTGGTGCCGGGGACGAGCGAGGACTTCGTGGCGAGCCTTGCCTCCGACCGTCGGCGCAAGACCCGCCGGGACTGGCGCCTGTTCGAACAGGCCGGGCTCCACTCGGTCATCCTCCCGGCCGCCGAGGCGATCCGCGACGGCGCCGCGTTGGTGTGCGCCGTCAAGCGGCGGTACGGGGTGGCCGACGACCCGCGCCTGGCCGCGTTCCGCCTGCGGAGATGGCTGGCGGCCGGCGCCGGGGAGTACGTGGCTTTCGCCGTGCTGGACGCCGATGGCCGCCTGGTGGCTATGAGCTTCGCGTTGCGCTGCGGCGACGCCATTGAGATCCACGAAATCGGCATGATCGAGGACGAGGGACTTCGCCACCTCGGCTACCTCGAGGCCGGCTTCTACGCGCCGATCCGGTACGCCCAACAGCATCGGTGTGCCGTGGTCGAGTTGGGCATGGACTCGCTGGAGCCCAAGCGTCACCGCGGTGCCAGTCTCACCCCGCTCCGGCTGGTGCTCGCCACCGACGCCGAACCGCGCGACGCGGTGAGGCGATAGCACCGGGCGAATGCCGCGCTGGCCTGCTCCACGTCGTCCTCACACCGCGGCGTGTCCAGAATGATGGTACGGATTCCGGCCGCGTGATATCCGGCGAGCACCTGCGCCACTTCGTCGTGGCTGCCCACGATGTACGGGCAGAACGTCTTGTACGTGCGGAAGGGAACCAGCCAGTACGGGGAGCCGGGCGGGTCGGCCTCCCGGGCGCGCCGGGACAGGTCGACGTGCCAGGCTGACTGGGTCAGTCGTCCCGCCAGTTCCTGAGTCCGTTGCCCGACAGGATCGGGTGGAAACCGCGCATGCGCCTCACGCCAGGCCTGCTCGGTCCGGTCGCGCGCGATGATGCCGATGCGGATGCCGTCACTGACCGGTTGATCGCCGGCGTTCACGTCCCCCGGTGGCCCGGCGTAGGTCACCCGTCGTGCGCCGACGACCGACGCCAGTTCCGCCGCCGCGGCCGATCGACCCGACACGTAGTAGTCCGGTACGAGATCCTCCGGCATCGGCGGCTGCAGCCGTACCCCGCGCAACCGGTAGTACCGGCCTCCGGTCGTGGTCAGCTCGCCGGCCAATAACCGCTGGATGATCTGGGTGTACTCGCGCAGCCGGTCGTAGCGCCGGTCGTGCTGGTCGGCGAGATCGTCGCCGAGTTCGCCGAGGTGCCGGGCGAAGCCGCCGGTGACCAGGTTGAGCGCCACTCGGCGGCGCCACATCAGGGCGAGTGAGCTGATCGTTTTGGCCACAGTATAGGGATGCGCGTACACCGGCTGAGCCGCCACCAGGGGCACGATCCGTTCGGTGCTTTCGATCACCGCGTGTGCCACCAGCCACGGATCGGCGAGGGCGTTATCCGCGTATATCAGCAATCCCCGATGGCCGTGGGCCTCGCTCCATCGGGACACCTCCGCCACCCGGGCGCGGTAGTTGTGGTGGCCCTCGGTCGACGCCGGGCAGGTGGAGAAGACCTCGAACCGGGCTGGGCCCCGCGCCACGCCGGGCGGCACGTCCGGCCGTGGGTCGGGCGCTTCGGCCCGGCCGAGCGGTTCCGTCATGGAGGCCCCCGTCAGCGATGACCGCACGGCGGCCGTCACCGCGCCACCGTCAGCGCAATCCGCCGGCCGGGTGGCAGCGCAGGGCCGCCGTGCCCGGATCCGTGCTACGCAGAAATCTACGCCACCCACCGCAGTACCATCAACTGCCGTGCATCCCGGCGCCGCGCAGATGCGACCGGACGCCGGCCGCGGAGTTGGCCCGCAGCACGGCCGCGACAATCCACTGTGGAGCGTAGGCGATCGGATGCGGCCTGTGACGGGGAGCACCGCCGACATTGCGCTGCTATATTGCGCCGATGCACCCGAAGGGCGACCGCCGAATGGCCGAGGTCACCCGCCGCGGGGTGGCCGCCGCGCTGACGCTGGCCAACCGGTTGGGCTTACGGTGCGACGATCCGGTGGTGCTGTCCAGCCGGGGCAATCTGCTGCTGCACCTCGCGCCGGCCCCGGTCGTGGCCAGGATCGCAACGCTCACCGCCTCGACCCGCCGCGATCCGTTCGCCTGGTTGGCCAGGGAGGTTGCGGTCGCGAGCTACGTGGCGAGCCGGGACGGGCCGGTTGTTCCGGTCACGACCGTGGTCGATCCTGGCCCGTACTGGCAGGACGGCTTCGCGATAAGCCTCTGGGAACACGTCGCCGTGGCCGACCGGGTTCCCCAGCCCGCCGAGGTCGGCGTCGCCCTCGCCGCGCTGCACCGGGTGGCCCGGGACTGCCCGGCGGACATCGGCGACATGGCACCCGCCAAGGACCAGGTCAGCGACGCCATCGCCACGATCGAACGGGACTCGTTGGTCGACCGCCACACCATTGCGCGGCTGCGGTTGGCGCACGAGGCCGTACTCGCCGAGCTCGCCGAGACGGGCGGAGAGCCAGTCGTGCTGCACGGCGACGCGCACGGCGGGAATCTGCTCGCCGTGGCCGGACGCGGCCTGCTCTGGACCGACCTGGAGGAGACCAGTCGCGGGCCGGTGGAATGGGACCTCGCCGTCCTGGCCGGCCGCGATGGCACCGGCGGCGGGCCCGCCGCCCTCCGCGCCTACGCCAGCGAGGCGGGTTCGGCGGTTCCCGACGCCGCCCGGCTCGCGCCATTCCACCGGGCCCGGGCGCTGGAGGGCGCGGCCTTCACACTATGCGTGGCGCCCCTGTACCCGGCCCGCTATGCGGAGAACTCGCGTTCGCTGCTGGCGGAGGTACTGTCCAACTGGGTCGGCCTCTTCAGTGCACCTAGGACAGTCGGGCGATGATGGGGGCAAAGGTGGTCATCGCGTCCGCGCGCACCGTGTAGTGCGTGATGCCCCAACGGTCGCGCCGTTCGAGGAGTTGCTCGGCGATCAGGTCGGGGCTGCCGGCGAGCACGTACGGCGATGCCAACGCCTCCGGCGGGGAAAGGTCGGGTAGACGCGCCGCGAGTGCCGGCTCGACCTCGGACGGGCCCGGCGACACGAGAACGGTGTGCAGGAGCAACTGGATCTCGGGCGTGGTACCGGCCGCGCGGGCCGCCTCGCGGATCCACGCCACCTGCCGGTCGACGTTCGCGGCCAGCCGGTCGCGGCCCGGCCCGGCCAGGCTCACGGTGTCCGCGAGGCGGGCGGCGAGCCGAAGCGTCGTGCGGCCGGTGCCGCCGACCAGCAGGGGAATGTGGGCCTGGACCGGCCGGGGCGTGCACCTCTCGCCGTGCACCTCATAGTGCTCCCCGACATGGTCGACGACCTCTCCGTCGAAGAGGCGGCGCAACAGCCTGGCTGACTCCGCGAGTCGGGCGATCCGTACCGGAGCAGGGTCGAAGCGAAGCCCCGCGCGCCGGTACTCCTCCGCGGCGTACCCGGCGCCGAGTCCAAGCTCGACGCGTCCCCCACACAGGTGGTCGAGGGCAATCACCTCCCGAGCCAGGACACAGGGGTGGCGCAGGTCGTTGTTGACGACGAGAGTGCCCAGTCGCATGGTCGTGGTGGCGTCGGCCGCGGCGACAAGGGCGAGCAGCGGTGGCGCGCACGCGGTCAGGTGGTCCGCGGTGACGAGCATGTGGTAGCCGAGCTCCTCGGCTCGCGCCACAGTGGATACCCACGCCTGACGACTCTCGATGCGCGTCATCTGGAGGCTGAAACGGAACGATCTCACGGCGCCACCCACTGTACCGGCCCGCCCGCGCAAAAATCCAGGCCAGCGTCCACAAGGGACCGACTGCCCTGAGTCCTAGCGTATCCTTCACACCCGGGCAAAACCGACATCGTCCTGAGTTTGCCTCCAGATGCTCGCCAGCGCTTGCCTCCAGGGCACTGAAGATGGTCAGATTGACGTCGGTGGAGTCCGAATCGGGGATCGGAGGCACTCCGTGGCTAAGCAGGTGTTGCTGCGTCAAGGCCTCACCGGTGAAGAGACGACGGCGTTCCACACCGATGGGTATCTGCCGCTCGGCCGATTTGTCGATGACGACCAGCTCACGGTGCTGCGCCGCAGGTACGACGACGTGCTCGCCCGGGACGTCGGCCACACCCTGCGCGGCACGGCGGCCGACGGCAGCGCCATTTCCCAGGTCCAGGTGCTGAAACCGGAGGAGATCTTCCCGGAGCTCTGGCATACGGAGTTCTTCACCAAGGGCCGGCAGCTGGCGGCCGAGTTGCTCGACACCGCCGCGAACGAGCTCCGCGGGTTCAGTCACCTCACCTACAAGCAGGCCCACACCGGCCGGGATACGCCGTGGCACCAGGACGAGGCGTACTGGATGGGCGCCGACCTGGCCACCCACGAACCGCAGGCGGTCACGTTCTGGCTCACTCTCGACGAGGCCAGTACAACCAGTGGCTGCATGAGCTTCATTCCCGGCTCGCACACGCGCACGCACGCGCACGTCTTCATCGATGACGAGACCTCGGGCCTGATGGTGCCCGATCCCGACACCGCGTCGGCCCGCGAGTGGCCCATGTCGGCCGGCGAGGCGAGCGTCCACCACTGCCGCTCGGTACACAAGGCCGGCGCCAACACGTCCGGCCACCAGCGCCGGGCCTGGTCACTGGAGTTTCATGGCGCGCCGACGCCTCGGGCCGATGCGGACACCCGCACCTGGCTGCCCGAGCTTCGCGAACGCATGACCCGGCGCGCGCCGCTGGGCCTCATCTGACGTCACGGATTCGACGATGGAGGTCACGCGCATGCTGGTGGACGGCGATTCGCATTTCTACGAGTACCCGTCGCTCTGGAAGGACCACATGAGCTCCACCGACGCGCACCTCGCGCTGTCGGTGGAGACCGACGAGCTGGGGTACAGCCATCTGAGCTACGGCGGTCGTAACGTCTTCTTCGTCGTGCCGACCTTTCCGTTGAACCCCAGCGCCTCCGGCGTGGTCCGGACCCGACGCTCGGCCGGGCTCCCGGCCGAGGCGAACCTCTACGACCAGGTGCCCCGCGACTACTGGGACGTCGAAGCGCGGGCCCGGCTCGCCGAGGGGTGGGGCGTCGATCGGAGCATTCTCTTTCCCCAGTTCCAGGGGCTCATCGACAGCCTGCTCCTGGACGACCTCGGCGGCGCGCGGGCAAACATGCAGGCGTGGAACCGTTGGGCGGTCGAGGTCATCGCGCAGACCAAGGGACGGCTGGCCCCGGTCGGCCACATCCGGCTCGACGGCGACGTGCAGTGGGTCATCGATCAGGTCCGGCAGCTCGGGGCGGGCGGATGCCGCTTCGTCACGTTCGTGCCGGGCCTCATCGCGGGCAAGCCGCCGTCGCACCCGGAGAACGCCACCGTCTGGAACGCTTTTACCGACAGCCGGGTCACGCCCATCTGGCACATCACCGCCGGCCACCGGTACGCGGTCGCCAACATCGCGGAATGGGAGTCGACCGGCAGTGGCGGGTTCGGCCCGGCCACCGGGATGTTCCTCAACGTGGCCTCGCAACTTTCGTTGAGCGACATGATTTTCAACGGCGTCTTCGACCGGCACCGGGACCTGCACGTCGTTCTGGCCGAGCTCGGCATCGACTGGGTACCGACGTTCCTGGCCGAGATGGACCTGCGCGAGCGCAACCTGAACAAGCAGCAGGGCCGGGGAACGGCCGACACCCACCGCACGCCGAGCGAGATCTTCCACCAACACATCACGTCGGTGGCGAGCTGCCCGACCGACCGCGACATCGAGATGGTCCTCAAGACCGGCGGGGCGGGGCTCGCCTTCGGCAGCGACTACCCGCACGGGTGCAGCTCGCTTGACCCGGTCGCTGACATGCGATCGGTCGTCGACGGAAGCCTGGACGACGAGCAGCGCGCCGAGTTCTTCGGCGGACGGCTGGCTCGCCTGCTGGACTGAACACCGGCCGCCGCCGCCCGCCGGCCACGTCAAACCGGTCACGCCACGCCAAAGATGCCGGTCAGTCGCTCGACAAGGGCCGGCTTGATCGCGACGTGGTTGGCCCAGCGGAAGTCGTCAAGCCCCGGGTAGTACCGGTCGAATAGCTTGACGTAGCGGGGATAGACCTTCCCCAGGACCATGTCATGGGCGGAGAAGAAGTCGTGGTACGCCTGCAGGCTGCCCCCGCCGGCCAGGGTCAACGGGCCGTACTCGAACTGCACGACGTCGACTGCGCCCTCGGCGAAGAGGCGCTCAAATCCGCGCACCACCTCGAACTCAGCACCCTCGACGTCGATCTTCAGGTAATCGATGTGCGTGACGCCGACCCGTGCGCAGTAGTCGTCGCCCCGCTCCACCTTCACGTCGAAGGTCGCGCTCGCCTCACCGGTGTACTGCCACACCGCGGGAACGAGCGAGGACATGGTCGGATAGGCGCCAACGAAGCGACCGGTCAGTGTGGTGTCCCCGGACCAGAGCCCGATGCGGTTCACGACCACACCAGGGGCGCCGGCGAGGCTCTCCGCCAACTGGCGGTGAAGGTGCTCGACCACCTCGAAGCAGTGCACCTCCGCATTGCCGTTCAGGCGCAGGGCGAGGGTGGCCCACTGCCCCGCGAAGGAACCGACGTCGAAGGCGACGAAGCGCTCGGGGTGTAGCGCCGCCACCGAGGCCAGGAACCGCCGCTCGCCGTTCAGGTCGAGGTCCCAGTCCTCATTCTCGAAGGCCGACAGGTACATCTGGGCCATCGTCGAGGCCAGACGCAGCAGGCGATTGCGGCGATGGCGGGCGATGAAGCGGGCGACCCGGCCGGGCGCGACGCCGACGATCGCCTCGCGTCGACCTCGTCGCGCCGAGGCCGCGGTCCGGGCAACCGGGGCCCATCTCTTCTGCGTCACAGCGTCCGCCACCAACGAATCGGTTCATCGCCCTGCTTGAGCGGCTTCACCAGCTTGAGCTCCTCGGCCGGGTCCTGCGTGATGTAAGCGAAGTAGTCGATGCCGGCCCGGGTGAAGATGGACTTCACGCGGTCGGAGAGCTGCTTCTTCTCCGCCAGGCTCATCCGCTGCATGTTGATCTTGCGAAACGAGCTGAGAAACTGGATGACCACGAACGCCGACGCGGTGGCGCTGCGTCGCGGATGCGACTGTCCATAAAAGGGGCAGAGGGTGAAGATGAACAGTCGTTTGTCGTCGATCCACGCGACCCATCCGGTCTCACCCGAGTCGTCCGGGCCCGGAATGCCTTGCGGCCCAAGCAGTCCACGGACGAAAAGTGCCGCCGCCCGGGTGAACGCGGCCAGGTCGCCGGTGATCGACGGATGGTCGAGCCGGATCGCGAGCATGTCGAGATCCGCGTCATCGCCGGCGCGGATGCGCTCGCGAACCAAGGCTCCCATCCGCTCCAATACGGGTGTGCCGTGGCGATCGATGAGCTCCGGATCGACATCGATCTGGCGCCAGACGGTGAGCGGCGCGTAAGGGCAGCGGGTCGCCCTGACCGACTCGCCGAAGGAGCCGTCTGTGACATCAGTCATGGACGCCTACCCGTCCCGGTCGCCCGTCCAGCGCCGTGATGAGAGCCCACTCAGCCTGCGGGCTCGCCGGACCGACCTGCAGCGGTGGCTGTGCGCGCGCCACGTCCCAGGCGAGCACCTCCCGGCAGGTCGCCTCGAGCGGCTGGTGCGTCAGGCCGCCGGGGACGCCGGTACGTGAGGACATCCGGTATCCGCCGTCCTGGCTGCCGTCGGCGGGACCCGCCAGCGGCAGGTCGGCCGGTCCACCCCAGGCGACATCGGCCTCGACCCCGCTGGCCGCGGCGCAGGCGGCGATGAGGTCAGCGAAGGTGATGTCAGGACCGGCGACGTTGGCGCAGATGTTCGTTCCCGCCCTGGCACAGCTGAGCACAGCGGCGGCCATGTCACGGGCGTGCAACAGCTGCAGCGGTTGCTCCGCCCGCGGCGGCCCCAGGATCCGGCCGCCCCGGCTCACCCGGCGGACCCAGTAGGTCAGCCGGTCGGTGTAGTCGCCCACGCCGACGACCACGCCGAGACGCAGGATGGAGAGGCTGGGCAGCAGGCACCGCAGGGCCTGCTCGCACGCCACCTTCAGCCCCGCGTAGTGCGTCGCGAGGTCGTGGCCGTCCGAGTCGTGCGGTGGGACAAGTGCAGAGTCCTCGGTCAGGGGACGCGACATGTCCGCATAGACCGCACCAGTGGAGACGAAGCAGTAATGCGCGATCCGTGGGCCGAGGACCGAGGCGGTGCGTGCCACGTCCACTGCGGCGTAGCCGCAGGTGTCGACGACCGCATCCCACTCACCCTCCGCCAGCTGGGCCACGTCCTGCGTGCGGCGGTCGCCGATGACGTGCGTCACCGGTGCGCCGACACCTCCGCCGGTCAGACCGCGATTGAAGACAGTGACATCGTGCCCCGCCCGGACCGCACTGTCGACAATGTACCGCCCGACGAAGCGGGAGCCCCCAAGGACGAGTAACCGGATCGTGGCCTCCTACACTAGGTCCAGCAGGTCTTTCAGGTCGGCGAGGTGGTCGTGGTCGCCGTGGTTGCAGACCGCGAACGGGTCGAAGTGCCACGGCACCAGGCCCGCCGCACGGGCCCCGTCGACGTCGTAGAGGCGGGAGTCACCCACGTAGAGCGAGCGGTCCGCCGAGACGCCCAAGGCGTCGACCGCGATCGCGAAGAATGCCGGATCGGGCTTGGCCACCCCGACGATGGTGGAGTCGAATATCGCATCCACCGCGACGCCAGGCCCCGGCCCGACCTGGCTCAGTCCCATGGTGACGAGCTTCTCCTCAGCGGTTCCATCGGAGTTGCTGACGAACGCGACCCTCACCGCTGTCGCGGTGAGCATGCGAATCGCCTCGAAGGAACCGGGAATGGGCCAGCGCCACAGGTCCAGGTCGCGCAGTCGCCGGGCGCGGGTGAGCACATCGCGCAGCCGCTCCCGTTCGCTACCGCCGAGCCCCAGGCCGTCGAGCACGCCTTCCACGTAGCCATGGGCCCAGGCTCCGGGCCGGTTGCCGAAGTCGTCCAGGGCGGCCACCCCGACGTAGTGCGCCCGGAAGAAGTCGTCCTGGCGCAGTGCGAAATCGGCATCGCTGAACTCGTTGTGCAGCACGACCACATCGGGGATCAGCATCACGCCACCGATGTCGAGCAGGATGGCGTCGACAGCACCCGCCCGATGTCTGTGCCCCGTCACGGATTCCGCCTTTCGCCGGAGGACGTGCCGCTGCAAGGACTCTAGCGCGATCCGGGCCCGCCGGTGGTCCCGAGACGGCCCTCATCGACGCTGCTACAGGCGAATGCGACTATCTCCTCGAGCCCGGGCAGGTAGCCGTCCGACGTGTCGACGCGCAGCACGGGCTGACCCAGGTCCAGCGGCTCCACGAACTGCTGACGTCGGGGGTGCATGCGTTGGTGCAAGGCCCTCACCTCGGCCGCGGTCAACCCGTCCGAATCCGCCAGGCGGCGCAGCCACCGCGCCTCGGCCTGCGCGGTGAGGCAATGGACGTTGCGTACCGAGGCTTTCGGCATCAGGCGGGGGCCGATGACCACATCGCACTGGCCGCGCCAGGTAGTCTGGTCGGCGATCACGCTGACACCCGCGACCAGAAGGGTCTCCAGCATCGTCCAGTACGTCGCCCAGCCGCGGGCGTGGTTCGAGGTGTCCTCGCGGTCGGTGACGTCGAGTGCTCGGGCCATTTCCGCTTTGCTCACGCGGTACAAGCCGGTTGCCGCGCTGAGGGCGAGGCTCAGCCGCGTCTTGCCACTTCCGGGCTCGCCGCTGACGAGCAGCAGGATGGGGAGTCGGCGGCCGGCCACGTCGATATCGTATCGGCTCAACTGGATGGCAACCATCGCGCTGGGGCGACCGGCCGGACAACGTGATACTTCAGGAGCGATAGCATGGTCGGGTGTCCAGTTCGATGAACGTTGAGCATCTGCATCAGCTCGTTCCGGTGTACTCCGCCGACGTGTTCCATGGCACCGCTGAGTACTACGCCCGTTTCCGCCCCCGCTATCCGGCGCGGCTGCTGGACGCGATCGAACGTGCGGTGGGCATCGGCCCCGATGTGCCCGTGCTGGATCTCGCCTGTGGCACCGGCGAGGTGGCGCTGGCGTTCGCCGACCGGGTCGAAGACGTCTGGGCGATCGATCTAGAACCCGAGATGGTCGCCGAGGGCCAGCGCCAGGCCCAGCTACGGGGAATCCTCCGGATCCACTGGTTGACCGGTCGGGCCGAGGCGGCGGACCTTCCCACGGACCACTTCGGGATGGTGGCCGTAGCCCGCGCCTTCCACCGGCTGAACCGCCCTCTGATCGCCGAGCACAGCCTAAGGTGGCTGCGCGCGGGTGGGTGCTTCATCGACATGGGCGCCGACACCTCCGGTCTGTTCAAGCCCAGCACGCCCTGGCTCGCGGCCGCGGGCGAGGTGTACGAACGCCACCTTCCGCGGGCCCACAAGTCGCGCCAGGAGGTGACATCGTCGGGCTCGCCGGACCAGCCGATGACCACGAGCCAGGCGGTTCTGGTCGACGCCGGCTTCGTCGACGTGGCCAAGCACGAGTTCGATGTGCCGTACGTGTGGGAGATCGACCAGTTCATCGGCTACCTCTGCTCGACGTCCTACGCCTCGCAGGAGTTCTGGGGAAAGGGTTGGGACAGCTTCGAGGCCGACCTGCGTGAGACCCTGGCCCAGTTCGCCGCCGAGGGCGTGCTGCACGAGACCCTCAGCGCGTACTACGTGATCGGCCGCAAGCCGTAGGGCCCAGGTCGAGCCGGAGGCGTCAGTAGGCGCCGTAGCGGGCCCCGCCCTCGGCCGTGACCATGTCGCGGAAGGCCCAACTGCGTGCATCCTCGGGCACGCTCTCCAGCGGCTGAGCCACCATATCCGGCTCCGGGCCGATCTCGGCGGCAATGCTCGCCAGCACAGCCTCGTCGAGGCGGTAGCAGCGCACGGCGTTGGTACCCAGGATCATGCGCGCCTCAGCTACCGGGATGTCGTGGAACGTGGCCCGCATCGCCTCGGCGGTGTGCGGCCACGTGCCCTCCAGATGCGGGTAGTCGCGGCCCCACGTGTAGGTCTCGATGCCGACCTCCTCGCGCGCCGCCAGCTCGAAGTGGGCCAGGAAGCTGCCGCCGATGAAACAGTGACGGCGCCAGTACGTGCTCGGCAGCTGCGGAAGCTGGGCCCGCAGGTCACTGTTGAGCGGGTTCAGGTAGATCGCATCCAGCTCGCGCAGTGTCTGCGGAACCCAGTACCCGCGCTGTTCGTTGAGGACGAGGCGCAGCTTCGGGTGCCGCTCGAAGACCCCCCCGAAGATCATCATCGGTACCGGCATCCGGCCGACGAACGGGCTCTCGGACCAGTACAGGGCCCGCCGGGCCACGCCCGCCTCGGCGAACTCGTGCAGACCCCCGCCCGAGTGGCAGTTGAGCGAGAGGTCCGCGTCCTCGACCGCCGACCAGAATGGTTCCCACACCGGATTGTCATAGGTGGGCATGCCCGTACGCGGCGCCGCGAGATTGATCGCCGAGAGACCCGCCCCGGACGCCCACGCCACCCCGGCTACGGCGGCCTCGATGTCCCAGTACGGGATCTCGGCGACGCCCAGCAGCCGTTGCGGCGCAACGGAACAGAAGTCGGCGAGCCACCGGTTGAACATGCGCTTTCCCGCCGCCTGGTGGTCGAGGTCCCAGGAGCGGCCGACCGCGTCGCCGAGCACCACATTGACGAACGGGACGTAGCCGCGGGAGCGCAGGTGATGGTTGTTGCCGTGGAACAAGACCTCCGCGGCGACGCCGTCGGCATCCATGTTGCGCAGGCGTTCGTGTGGGTTGTTGACTCCGATGTCGTCGGCCTGGCTCGCCGCGACGCCGTCGTCCTTTGCGGCGCCCCAGGATCCGGTGACGCTGTCGATGAGGGCGTTGATCTCGGCGATGTACTGATCGAGGTCGCTGGCGAGGGCGGCTTCGCAGTGCTCGCGGAAGACCTCCATCTCAGGCCCGACATGAGAATCTGTGGACACCACAACATATCGGTCCATCGCCACGTATCCTCCCCGATCAAGACCACGTCGGCGCCCGTAGTCTCTCCGAACTCCGGCAGAGGTGTCAACCACCACGCAGCCCGAACGCGACCGGTGGGAGTGTCATGGCGGGCCGCGGCCAGGTGTTCGTAGAGTGTCTCGGATGGAGCATGCACATCAACTGGTACCGGAATTCTCGCCGGACGTTTTTCGCGGCACGGCTGAGTTCTACGCGCGTTTCCGGCCCCGGTATCCGGTGGTCCTGCTGGACGCCATCGAGCGCGCGGTCAACGTCAGGCCCGACGTTGCCCTGCTCGACCTGGCCTGCGGCACCGGGGATGTGGCGCTGAACTTCGTCGACCGGATCGCCGACATCTGGGCGATCGACCTGGAACCGGAGATGGTCGAGACGGGTCGCCGCCTGGCTCAGGAACGAGGGATTGGTCGAATTCACTGGCTCACCGGCCGGGCCGAGGACGCGGATCTCCCAGAAGATCATTTTGGGATGCTGACCATCGGTCGGGCGTTCCACCGTTTGAACCGTCCGTTGATCGCGCAGCGCGCGCTGGGCTGGCTGCGACCTCGCGGTTGTTTCATCGATCTGGGCGCCGGTTACTCCGGCCTCTTCGAGCCGGACGAGCCGTGGCTGGCGGCGGCGGGCGAGGTGTACCAGCGCTGGCTGCCCCGAGCCCACAAGTCACCGGCCGAGGTGAGCTCCTCCTCGGCGCCGGACCAGCCGAAGGCGACCACACCGACCGTCCTCACCGATGCCGGGTTCATCGACGTCGCCAAACACGAGTTCGAGGTACCCTACGTGCGCGAGATCGACCAGTACCTCGGGTACCTGATGTCGACCTCCTACTCGTCACGTGAATTCTGGGGGGAAGCGTGGCCGGGATTCGAGGCGGACCTGCGCAAGACGCTGGCGACGGTAGCGCCCACGGGCGTACTGATCGGGAACATCAGCGCCTACTTCGTGATCGGGCGCCGGCCCTAGCCGATACGCCGGGTACCTTCGTCTTCATCCACGGACCGAAGTCCGATCCCTGGTACTGGCATCGGGTCCTGCCCCTCGTCGTCGACGCGGGCCGCCGGGCGGTCGCGGTCGAGCTGCCGATCGAGGATCCGGACAAGGGGCTGGCTGACTACGCCGCGTCCGTAGCCAAACAGGCGGCCGGCCTGGTCGGCCTGACCCTGGTGACCCACTCGATGTCAGCCTTCATCGCACCGATGGTCGCCGATCTCATCGACGTACAGGAGATCGTTCTGGTCGCACCGATGATCCCGGTGCCCGGTGAGGCGGCGCACCAGTGGATGGCGAACACGGGACAGCGCGAAGCCGCGCGCCGGTTCGCGGTCCAGGAAGGGCGTGACCCCGACGTGCCGTTCAGCGTCGCGGAGTTCTACCTGCACGACGTGCCCGCCGACGTCGCCGCGGAGTACCCTCGGCACACGCGCAGCCAGGCACTGCGGCCTTTCCACGAACCGTGGCCCCTGGCTCGGTGGCCGGCGACGCCCACCCGGTGCATCACCGGCCGCCACGACCGCCTCTACCCGTGCGAGTTCCAGCGGCGCGTGGCGGTCGAGCGCCTGGGTCTGGTCCCGGAAGCGGTCGCGAGCGGTCATCTTTGCGCGCTCAGTGCCCCCGGCGAACTCGCGGCGCGCCTCCTGGACGACCGGTCCTGAGTCGGGGCGGCGTGGCGCCGGCAGCCGCCGGTACCATCTGGACGGTGCACGACACTACACGAGGACCGGGTTCGGGTGGGCCGGGTACGGTCGAGCCGGGACTGGTGCACCGGCTCAGTGAGGGGCCGCCCGAGGCAGGCGTCGGTGTGATGGTGATGACGACCCGGGCCGGTCTCGGGAAGTTGCGGAGCCTGGCCGCGGGTCTTCAGGGCGTTGCGACGCTGCTCGCCGTGATTCCGCCACGTCCCACGGATCCGACGACGGACGACGCGGAGGAGTTCGCCGACCGGCTGGCCGGTGCGCTCCCGGCCGAGGGGGTCCACACGCTCATGGGACACAGCGTCGCCAGCTATCTGGCGGCGCGACTGGCCAACCAGGTGGCCGCGCAAGGGCGAATCCCGCCCAGGCTGGTCCTGCTCGAGCCACCCCTGACCATCGACCTTCTCCGGCAGAAGTCGTCCGAGCTCCTCTTCATGCCTGAGGTCGTCTACGAGCAGTTCGTGGCGTCATTGGACGCCGGCGTGATCGCCTCGGCCCCTCGGGGAACGCCCGAGTTCCGCGCAGAGCTGATGCAGACACTGCTCACCCACCGCTCGGAGCTGGAAGCGATCCTGCACAGCGTGGAGCCGTCGCTCCTGCCGCACCCTCCCACCGTGGCCTTCAGCATCTATGCGGAGTGGGCCGGCTGGAACGCCCTCTGCATGCAGCTGACCGAGGTCACCTACGGCGGACCTAGCGTCAGTATCGAGGGCCTACACTCCGCCGAGCTGCCAGCGGCGGTACGGGCGGCGCGCTTCGCCCGGCTGCGCATTTCCTTTCCCCGCATCGAGGTGAGGGAGACGACGCTGTTGCACTCCGACTTGCTCAGCGAAGCCGTCCTGCGACCGTACTTCGCACCATGACCGAGCTGATCCTGGCACGGCACGGGCTGGCCCATTGCAACGTCGCCGGCATCGTCGGCGGACCGCGTGGCTGCACCGGCCTGACTGAGGAAGGGCACCGTCAAGCGGCCCGGCTGGCCGAACGGCTCCGGGTCGAGGCAGAGCAGGGACAGCCCGTCTCCGCGCTCTGGTCGAGTCCGCGCCGGCGGGCGCAGGAGACGGCCGAGGTCGCCGGTCGCGCCCTGGGGCTGCCGGTGGAGTTCGATGCGCGACTCTCCGATGTGGACGTCGACCCCGGCCTGGACGGTCACCGCTGGGCCGAGGTCCGGGCCCGGCTGTCGCTTCGGGCCGACGAGTTTCCCGGGTGGACGCAGTACGTGCCACGGGTCACCGCGGCGCTGCGGGACATCGTCGACCGCACGGATCCGGACCGGGTACTCGTCGTCACCCACGTCGAGGCGGTGACCGCCTCGTTCGCGATGTTCCTCGGGCTGGCCGCAGCCCCGACCGGTTTCGCCTGCGCCATCGATCATGCCGCGCTGACAGTCTGGCGCCGTTCGGTCGACGGACCGGGGCCGCATTGGTGGACCCTGGTGCGGCACAATGACGCCCGGCACCTGATCCCGGAAAGGATGTGAACGTGTCCGGCTATCGACCCGATGAGCTGTTCCGTTCAACCGCCTGGTACTACGCCCGCTACCGCTCGGAGTACCCGGCTGAGGTGTTCGCGTTCCTGGCCCAGCGGCTGCGCCTCGACGGAACCCAGCAGGCGCTGGACCTCGGGTGCGGCACCGGGCACGTAGCGCTCCCGTTGGCCGCGCACGTTGCCGACGTCATCGCGGTCGACCCCGAGGCCGCAATGCTCGACGAGGGTCGGCAGCTCGCCGCGGAGCGCGGCGTGGCGAACGTCCACTGGCGGCGGGGCGACTCGTTCGGCCTCACCGAGCTCGCACTGCCCCCACTCGACCTGTGCACGATGGGCGCCTCGTTCCACTGGATGGATCGGCCGAAGGTGCTCGAGGTGCTCGACGGGCTGGTCCGGCCGGACGGTGGCGTCGCCGTCATCAGCGGCGGGGCACCCGGTGCCGGGACCAAGCCGGCATGGGACGCGGTCATCGCCGAGGTGCGCATGCGGTGGCTCGGCCCGACGCGACGAGCTGGCTCAGGCTCGTACTCGCATCCGACCGAGCGTCACGAGGATGTTCTGCGCGCTTCACCGTTCTCGGCGCTGGAGACATGGAACTGCACCCGCGACCTCACCCGTGACCTCGATTCCGTTGTGCTGGCGCAGTTCTCCTACTCGTACTCGGCGCCGGCCCTGCTCGGCGATGACCGCGGGGCGTTTGAGGCTGATCTCCGGGAGGCGCTACGGGCGTTCAACCCGTCGGGCACGTTTACCGAGTCGGTCCGCACCGAGGTGTTGCTGGCGACCCGGCCCTGAGGTCACGCTACCGGACGCGCTGCAGCCAGCCGCCCGGGTTGGAGGTCACGATGTAGCGCTCCCGGTCGCGCCGTTGCACGAAGCGGTCCTTGCCCTCGCCGGCCAGGAAGTCGCTGATCGCCCGGACCACCCCGTGCGCCTTGCCGGGCACCTCGACCGGGAGCATGCCGTCGAGGTCCCGGTGCCCATCCTCGATGACGACGTACCCGTTGAGCGGTACCAGCGAAGCGAACTGCTTCAGGGTGGCCATTGTGGACTCGTACATATGCGCGGAGTCATCCACCACGAGGATGCGAGCGCCGGGTGGGAGGAGCTGACGGACCTGTACCGCCACCTCGGGATCGCAGACATCGCCCTCGACCAGCTTGATGGAGTCGGCGTACGTGGGATCGGCCGCGCTCAACGCCTCGCGCGCGGCACCGCAGCGCACGTCCACCGATACGACGAGCGGGTCGGTGTTGTGGCCGTACGCGGCGAGTGTGCGCAGCCGGTCGCGGAACCACAACGCGCTACCGCCCAGGCCGAGGCCAACCTCGAGGACCACGTTGATGCGGCACTCCCAGATGATCTCCTCCAGGACCCGCAGGTCCTCGGGGAACTTGCGCATCCGTACGCCCGCATAGGAGTCGTTCATGTGGATGCGGATACGTTCGAGGTAATACTCCCCGAGGGTGTTCGCCAGCTCCTTCTCAACGACCTGCATGCGCCGACTCGTCTTCCACCTCGACCGGGAGGACCGACTTGAGCGTCAGGCCACGCTCGGCCAGGCGCTCGCGACCGATGGAGTGCCCGTGGTGCAACGCTTCCACGGCCGACCCGACATCGACGATGCGCACCCCGGCCCTGCGCAGCGCGTCGACCGCGCCGAGGACGGTATTGCCGCTGTCCACCTCGTCGTCGATCAGCAATACCGCCTGGCCCGGTTCGGCGCCGTAGAAGTAGAAGGCGCTGTTTGCGGCGTGCGGTTCGTGCCAGATCAGCCCGCCGGGCAGGCCGAGGCGCGTCTTGTACGCCATCACCGCCGGCAGGTCGAGCTCGTAGGCGATGGCCACGGCGAGCGGGATCCCGCCCGGCGCGAAGCCGATGAGGTAGTCCGGCGGGTCGCTCAGATCCAACGAGGCGGCGAGGGCCTTCGCGACCGCGCGGAGCTCCTCGGGCACGATCGCGAACTCCGGCGTGTCCCCGGAGACGTTCATCAATATCTTGTACGGCCGCGTATCACTGTTGCGGCGCGGGGACACGCTGGCCCGAACGGGTACCACGCCAGTCATCAGTCGGCCTCCTCAGGAGTTAGGGAACGAGCTCGGGTGTCGCGAACTGCTTGCGGTACGCCTCGAAGCCCTTGCCACAGACGCGAGCGCAGACTTTGAGCCGGCCCTGCGACACCGACGGCCCGCTCCAGCTCCGCTCGACGGCGGCGAAGAAGGACCCACCGAGAATGTCGTCGAGGTTGTGCGCGGTGGCGTCGAGCGCGGCCGCGCCGTCGTTGGCGACCAACAGGTTGCGGACTGACTCGTCGACACTCGCCTGGCCGCCGTAGACCTCGGGCAGGGTGGCCTGCACATAGAGCCAGCAGCACGGGTAGACCGCACCGGTCACCGACATGAAGATGCTGCGCGAGCTCAGGGCGAGGCAGTCGATCTCGCACGAGTCGAAGAAACTGTCCAAATAGGATGCGCGCTGCTCGATACCGCGTACCCAGAGCAACACGTCGTTGACGTACTCGGCGGCTCGGGGCGGCCGCAGCTCGCCGACCACCTGGCCGGTGCGGTCGTAGATGGGGTGGCGGTCGATGCCGTCGCCCGGCCGCAGCTCCGGTGCGGGCTCATAGAGCGGGCGCAGGAACCGGGCCGTCCGCTTGATGGAGAAGCGCTCGAAGCCCAGCGAACGGCTCCTCTCCTCGGCCGCGTCGACCTCGTGCTCGTTGTGCTCGAAGACGATGTAGTCCCAGTGGGCGTGCCCGCCCGCGTCGATGAATGCCTTGGCGTTGCGCAGGACCTTGTCGACGTCGACCCGGCGGCGGTAGACGTGGTTGGTCGCCAGGCCGTCGATCGCGAAGACGACCACGCAGTCGACGCTGGCGAGCTCCTGCCACCAGCTCTCGCTGCGAAGGCCACCGTTGCTGAAGATCCGGATCTCGCAGCCGGGATTGACGTCGCGGACGTAACGGGTGATCGGGATCAGCTCCGGTGCCATCACCGGGTCGCCGTAGGCCCCGCAGATGTCGAGTACCTCCAGCTGGGCGAGGACGTCAGGCGGGATCGCCCGCTGCAGCGTCGATAACGTCATCGACTCCTCGACCAGGCCCGGCGACGTGCGCCCCAGGAGGCTGCGGGCGCACATCGGGCACTCGGCATTGCAGCGGGTCGACGCCTCGATGTGCAGCTGGCGGATGTCAGTGGTGCAGTACACGGCCTCTCCCAGTTCAGAGGGTGGTCAGCGGCCGGCCGACGGAGGCCGGCGTTGCGGACTTGACCGCTTTGATGCCCGCGATGCAGTTGCAGGCGGTGGCGGCGCAGCGGATGCCCTGCGTCGGAAGGCGCGGCTCGTCATCGTAGATGCTCCCCAGTGGACCGCCGACCCGGCAGGCCGCCCGCCAGATCTCGTCGAAGCGGATGAAGAGCGTGCTCTCGCCGACCGAGCACGCCCAACCCTCCCAGTGATTGAGATCTTCATCGATGATCTTCAATGCCGACATGACCCGGGTCTGACCGTCGTTGAAGTGCACGGCCAGGCTGCCCTTGAGAACGGTCCCGACCGGCGTACGCTCGGCCGCCAGCGCCTCGGCCAACCGCCGGTGCTGGTCGTCAGTGTAGGGCGCGGGCCGCTTCCAGCCGTCGAGGAACATGATCTTACGGTTGACCACCGCTGCGGTCTCGCGCTCGGCCCGGGCCGCGAACGCCATGGTCTCGTCGAAGGCCGCCGGGTCAACGACGATGTTGAGCTGTACCAGGCTGTGCGGCGCGAGTCGTCGGGCGACGGCCACCAGATGATCGCGGTCGGCCCGCTCGTGGTGGTAGCTGATGATGACCTCGTCGAAGAGGCGGACGTGCTCGTCCCACCACGCCAGGGGCCGGGATCCGTTGGTGAGCACGGCAACCTGGGCCCCGGCCTGCCTCAGGTGGCGGGCGAGGCGGCCCAGGTCGCGGAAGAGCGTCACCTCTCCCCCACTGAGCAGGAACGTCAGACGCTGCCCCGCGTAGTGATCGCAGACCCGGTTGCAGAAGCGCACGATGTCGTCGTAGCGCGGCCAGCGGACCCGGCTGTCGTGCAGGTACACCGGACAGTAGGAGCAGGAGTAGTTGCAGACGCTGGACATGAGCCACTCAACCACGACCCGGCGACTGTCCTGATCGTCGGCGAACCCGATATGGCTGGGCACGTGGTTCATGGGCGCTCCCCTCGTACGGCGAATTCCGAGGCCGGCACCAGCGCCGGAAGGTCGGGCGCCGGTCGGGCCCGGTCGGGCCAGGCGGCGCCGAGCAGCCGGCCCGCGGTCCGGTAGAGCGACCCGGCATCGAGGCCGCTGTGCCGCAGAAGCTGCTCGGGTGACATCGGACGCCGTGGCTCACGGAAACCGACGATGGTGAAGCGGTCGGCGGCACCGGCCCGCGACCACAACAGGTTGTGCAGGACATCGGGGTATCCGGGCACCGTCAGCAGAACCGGGACGCGGCGCGGGAAGAGCGCCTCGAACGCGTCCCGGCTCAGCGCATGCGGGCGCGCCTGCGGATCGCCCAGACAGGTCAGCTCTGCGAGCGCGACGAAGCGGACCCGGGGTGCGGCGGCGCCGACCGGGAGAAGCGCGAGCATCGCAAGCGCCTGTCGGGTCGCGATGTCGCCGGCGGCAGCGACGACGAGCTGCGGATGATCCACAGTGGAGAATTGCGGCCAGACCGCCGCCCCGATGCTCAGCTCCGTGTCGAGAGTCCAGGTCGGGAACCGTTGTCGGGCGTGCTTGTCGCACAACATCACATTGAGGCAGTCCTGCGAACGCAGCATCGCGTCGAGCACGGCGGCGACGCGGTCCGGGTCGGCCGGTGTCCACACGCGTATGCCCGGGTCGTCGCTCTGGACCAAGCTCGCGAGCAGGCCCGGGTTCTGGTGGGTGAACGTGTTGTTCCAGCCCAGACTCGTCAGCAGGTAGTTCAGGCTCGCCCGGCTCGGGCGCCCGGCCGTGCGGGATGCCGCTCGGTGCTTGAGGAACTGCTGGATGAGCGAGGTGTTCATCGGCGCGAACGCCTCGTATGTGATGAGCAGTCCCCGGCCGCCGCCTTCGAGGTAGCCGTGCAGCCAGGCGTGGCACAACTCCTCGTTGAGCACCTCCCGTACCCACGGCGGCGGCGAGCCGTCATCGGCGGCCAGCGGGATCTGGTTGGAGGCCAGCTCATCCGGGCTGAAGACCCGGAAGTCGCCGGCCATCGCGTGGTGCGAGACCACCGCCGTCGCCGCCATCCCCAGCGAGACCGCCTCGGCCGGTGGCATCGGCGGCGGGGTGCCGACCGGCGCGGGCAGCGGTGCGGCACCACTCTCCGGCAGCGCCGCGGCGACGAGAGGGGTCGGTCGACCGCCGGCCTCGATGAGCTCGTGCGGGCCGTAGCTCGCCAGCCACGTGGCGAGGGCGGCGAACTCCACCGGGTCCGTTCGCGGATCCCGCAGCGGTGTCTTGTGCACCCGCGGCGTGCCGATGATCCGGCGGCCGCTGACCGCATCCGGTCCGGTCGCACCCTTGGGCAGCCGCAGCAGCAGGACCGGTGGCCGGCCGGGCGCGCCGACCGGGCGCAGCCGCCGCAGCGCGGAATCGACGGCGGCCCGGGCTGCCGGCACCACGGAATCGAGGGGAGAACACTCCGCTGGCACCGTTGGCTCGCCGGCCACGATCGGGTCGAAGCCCAGGCCGACGAAGTAGTCGACCTGCTCCATCTCGGAAAGTCCACCGAGGAGCGACGCCCCGCCCATACGCAGCCCGTTGAGCAGAACAACCGGCAGCACGGCGCCGTGGCGGCCGGAGCCGGCGAAGGCCCGCATCCCGAGCCAAGCCGCTGCCGTCGCGCCACTCTCGCACTCGCCGTCACCAATGAGCGCCACCGCCAAGCGCCGCGGCGCATCTAGCACGTACCCGGTGGCGAAGGCGAGCGCCGGCCCGAGCTGACCACCGGTGTAGCCATGCCCGGGAATCATCGGGGTGATCTCGCTGCCGAGGCCTTCCCGATGCGGGAACCCAGACACCAACTGGTGTAGGCCAGCCGGAGACGGTAGAAACTCGGGTCGGTCCCGACCGAGAGCGCCGGTCAGGTACGCGTAGGCCAACGCGGACGGGCCGGCGTGCCCGGCACCGTGAACCACCATGACCTCGACGTCGCGGACGATACGGCGCAGTGGGGCCAGCACTGCGAGGGCGAGGTTCACCGGCGGACACACACCCCAGTGGCCGCTCGGCGCCGCCTTCACGTGCTCCGGTGCCAACGGTGCCTCGAGCCGCGCGTTGTGGGCGAGGTAGAGCTGCGCCGCGCACAGGTAGTTCAAGGCGCGCCACAACGCGGTCACGGACTCGACCGGCACCGCGTCCACGTCGTCGGCCAGCTCGGCCCACGGCGGCGGGCACTCAGGATCAGGCCTGGGCCGCACGACGGCTCCATGTGCGTACAGCAGCCACCGCGGCCGCCACCCGGTCGATCCGCACGTCCGCGGTCGCCGACTCATTGATCATGTGGAGGAGCTGCACGCGTACCGGCTCGGGAAGGGCGGTGAGCTCCAGGTCCTCGGCCGCCAGCGCCGCTGCGAAATCCGTTGGCACGCTGGGTGGTCGGGCATCCCGCACTGGGCGCAACGAGATCTCCACCTCGGGCGTGTCAGCGGGAAGGTCGATCGGGAGGACGATCGCCGCCTGTCCCTTGACGCTGAGCACCGTGCGCTGGTGGGAGACGGACTCGCCGCCGAGCCTGACCACGAACCGGCGTCCGCGGGAGCTGCCGACCGGCGCCGCGAACGGGATCAGCAGCAGGCGACGCCCGGCGATCTCGGCGACCGTGGCGGTGGCGACGCACCATCCGTCGGAGTCGTAGCGCAGCGGGGCCAGCTGTGCAACGGCGGCGTCGTCGCTCATCCCGGCACCTGCGAGTCCGGGTCGAGTTCGAGGTCGGCCAGCACCGTGAAACTCGCCCGCAGGCCATCTACCAGGCTTCGGGAACGCTTTCGGCTGAACAGTTTTCGGTCGATCGTCGTCATGACCCGCAGATAGAAGTCTTTCTCGCCCGGCAGCGTCCGCGCCAGGTGCGGCTCGACCACGGCCGCCGCGAAGGAGACCGTGCGCGGCAATACGGCATTGAGCCGGTCCTGTAGACCGTGCACGAGGTCGAGGAACGTAGCCTGCCCGTCGACCGCTATCGTCACGATGATCTCGTCACCACCGAATGTGGACACACACCCGGCCGCCGGGCGATTGTCCCAGAACCAACGCGTCGCCTCCGCGCCGAGACGGCTCATCACCGCGAAGCCGGCGAGATGGCCGAATGAGAGCGGGTCGTTGCGGTCGTCCTCGACGTACGCCTTGAGGTCGTCCACATCGCCGATAGCGATACCCACCGTGACCTTCTCGGCGACGGCCTTCCCCAGCACGTCCGGAAACTCCGCGTGGAAGTCGGGGAAGGCGACGAGGCCAGTGATCGGGTCGATCCGGCAGTCGACGCACCACGACACCGCGGGCGCGGGAAGGGCACCGCCAGCCCCGGCAGCGGCCATGTGATCTACCTGTGTCACCACGCCCCGTTCCTCCGTTCCGATGGCGATGCCGGCTTCACGAAGAGCTCCAGCAGCACACCGAGGTCCTCGCACCGGCGGTATCGGCCGGCGTGGTCGTCGGGTACGGGAGTCTGACCGCGCTGGTGCGGTGCACCGGTGTCGACCGCGTACCAACCCGCGTCCAGCGCACCGCAGATGTCGGCCCCGATCGAGTCGCCGACATGAGCCAGCTGCCCCGGCTCGGCCCCGAACGCGTTCTCCACATCGGCGAACGCCTGCCGTTCCGGTTTGAGATGACCCGTATCGCAGCTCATCAGAATGGCGTCGGCGAGTTCGGGCCAGGGTGGGCTCACCGCTGGCGGCGCCACAGCGCCCACAACGTTGCTGAGCAGGGCGATCCGGTACCCGCGGCGGCGCAGCTCCGCCAGCACCTTCGAGGCGCCCGGGCGCAGCACCGGTTGCTCGCACTGCTGGCGCCGCCGGTCGATCATGTCGGCCAGCGGCTCGACGACGTCGGCGCGCGCGAAGTCGGCGGCGATCATGCGGGCCAGCGCCGCCGGGCTCTGGCGGCACCGCTTGGCCTGCCTCCCCAGGTACGCGCGCATCTCGGGAA
This sequence comes from uncultured Actinomycetota bacterium, assembly GCA_963753485.1. GTDB lineage: Bacteria > Actinomycetota > Actinomycetes > Mycobacteriales > Micromonosporaceae > CAWDLX01. Next base: position 79,658 of record CAVWCL010000012.1, read on the forward strand.
GACCGACGCCGAGCAGCTCACCGATCTCGAGCGTGGCCGGCCCCTGCGGGTCGTCGACGAGAGTGCCACCGATGTCGAAGCTGATCGCGGTCACGTCACGCCAGGACATGGTCGACCCCGGCAAGCTCGAGTGCAGGCGTCTCAGCGGTTTGGAACTCACCGGCCAGCCCGGCCGTCTCCGGAACCACCAGGGCGCCGTCGACCGGGCTCACCGCAACGGTGAAAGCCTGTTGTCGCAACGGTTCCTGGGTCAGGTGGTACTCCACCGCCGGCAGCACATCGGGCTCGGTCAGGCCGGCGAGGGCGACGGCGGCGGCCAGGCTGCCGCCGTGGGGATACACGCGAAGGCCGTGGGCCGCGGCCACGTCGACGACGGTCACGGCGTCAACGAGCCCGCCGTGCCAGCCGACATCGGGCTGCCACACGTCGATGGAGCCCGACCCGACCTGAGCGAGCTGGGTTGCCCGGTCGTAGGCGTGCTCGCCGCCGGCGATAGGCACCGGGCTGATACCTCTGAGCCGCCTCAGATCGGCCATGCACTGTGGGTCGAGCGGCTCCTCGAGCCAGGCAACCCCGATATCGGCCAGGATCGGCAGCATCCTCACGGCGTAGTCGAACTTCCAGCGGCCCAGCGCATCCACCATGATCGGCGCGCGCGGCCCGACCGCCTCGCGCAGCCGCGTGAGGCGCTGCGCGTCGCACCGGGGCTCCTCGCCGCGGGCGGAGCCCGGCAGCATCCACTTCTGCCCCGCGAAATCGTGCTCCACCAACCACACCGCGACATCGGTCGCCACCGGGTGGTCTATGTCGAGCCCGAGTGCGCTCGCGTAGACCGGGACACTCGCCCGTAGCGGGCCGCCCAACAGCGCGCAGACCGGTACCTCGCGCTCGCGGCTGAGCAGGTCCAGCACCGCCAGACGTACCGCGGACAACGCGACACACATGTGGGCCCCACTGCGATGCCGGCCACGCAGCGATCCCACGCCCAGGCCCCGGTACGCGGCGGCGGGCCGGCCGACCAGTGCCGGTGCAACCTGGTCGCGGATCACCTGCACCGTCACCGCTGAGCACGGGCCGTACCGGCCCACGACGCCGTCACCGGACTCGACCTCGATCACGTACTGCTCGTGGTTCTCGGGCCAGGCGGCGGCGCGGGGGCGCAGAGCCACGTGAGCCCACTCCGGTAGCGCCGGCCGGCCCCGTCGCGGTTCCAGGGCCAGACGCCGCGCCCGCACGGACGTCACCGCGGTGGCGCGCACGGCCCGGTCAGACGCGAACGCTGTGGAGTTCTTCATTGCCGAATGTGTAGTACCACAGCGGCCGGTAGTTCTCCCAGGATTGGGGGCGCAGACCGGTCGGACCGAAGAGCCGCTCGATGCCCTGCCGCATGTACAGGTAGAACTCGATATCGCGGGCCCCGTCGGCCACGAAGACATCCATGAAGGTGTTGTGTGGCTGAAACACCTGGAACCGCGGGAACGTCGTCGTGACCGGCACGAACGACTCCAGGTGGTCGAGCGCGACGTCGGCCGAGTCCAGGCCCACGATGTAGGTGAAGTCCCCCAACAGGTTGCGTGCCTTGATGCCACCCAGGATCCGCACCATCTCGGCCGCGGTCAAACTGGCCTTGGACTCCTTGAGCAGCAACGGCCGGCGCGTGAAGCACTCGGCGGTGATGGTGAGGTGGAACGGCCCGAGCTCGGCGACGCGGTCAAGCCCCTCCTCGGTACGCACCACACTGGACAGGAAATGAATGTAGCCGTCGCAGTTGTGGGTCATCATCGCGTCACGAACCTCGCGAAGGTGCTTGATGGCAAGGTGTTCGTGATGGAAGCAACCGGTGCACACGGTCACCTTCTGCACGGATGACATGTCTTCGCCCAGCTCGAAGTCCTCGATCACCGCGGCCAGGTACGCCGTGAGGTCATCGAGGGCGGCCAGGCGCGGGTCGGAGGCGGCTTCCAGCGTGTTTGGACAGAACGCACAACCGACGCACTGGCTGCGGGCGTTGGAGTTCAACGTGAGGACGCGCTTGTCGTTGCGGAAGTAGCCCAGCACGGCATCATCGTCATCGAGCTCGGTGACCTCGGCGATGCGCTCGCCCCGGAACAGGATCTCGTCACCTTCGAGACGGAACGGCGAGTCCGGGCGGCCGAGGGAGAGGATGAAGAAGAACTCCTCCTCGGGGCGGGAATCCAGGCGTAACCGGAACCTCATCCGAGACTTGTCCAATGACGAATCAAGTCCGCTGTGGTTGAGCGCGATGAAGAGGATGTCCTCCTCGTTGATGCGCCACTCACGGCTGAGGGCTGATACCTGGCTGAGGCTGTCGATCATCCGTGCTCCCCGTCACGCCGGAGTCATGATGTGCCCGATGGCATCCGTGGACCGCCCGCACCGGTCTCGCCTCGACAACGGCCTCGCACATGAGCACCCCCCGCGTACGCATTCAGCTGACTTGACTACCCGTGGGGTGCACCGAGGGTCACGTCGAGAAGGAGATGCGCCCCCGCGGCTCCCGCGAAAGTAGTGACGGCCGTGAGCATACCAGAACGGCCTGCCCGGCGCGAACACTCTCTTCCGGCCGAGGATCGCCGCTTAGACCCCCGGTAACCGCTTGTGCCACAACGGATCCGGGCAACCCGGCCCCGACCGGGGCTGATGCCGACCGGGTCGCGGCGTAGGTACCGGCGACGTATCAACGGTTCGATATCCTCTCGACATGGCCTGCCGGTAAGCGAAGGATCTCGTCCGGGTATGTGCCGTTTGCTCGGCAGAGATCACAATCCGATCACAGTCCGTGCGGCGCGTAGTGAGGCTCCTGATAGGACACTGGTCTCTCCTGGACCGCTGTCACCCGGGGGTCTCGGCGCCCTCGGCGAGCAGCAGCCGCCGCACCTGTGCGTAGTCGACCTTGCCGTTGCGGTTCAGCGGCAGCGTGGGCATGACACGGATCAGCTCGGGCACGACGTAGCCGGGCAGGAACCCGCGTAGGAAGTTCTGGAGCTCCGCCACCACCAGCCCGTCGCCGACCACCGCGGCGGCCAGGAGGTCACCGGAGACCAGCGTGCGGGGAATGGTGAGGGCGGCCGCGTCCAGCACCCGTGGGTGCTCCCGCAGCGCGTGCTCGACCTCGCCGAGCTCGATCCGGTACCCGGCGACCTTGGTCTGGCGGTCGAGCCGACCCAGGTGGACCATCGTGCCACAGTGGACAGTTACCCGGTCGCCGGTCCGGTAGTACTCCGCTTCGCTGACGGCCACGCCCGCCGGCAGCGCCCGGCCCGCGGCGCCGTCGAAGTGGCTGAACCGGCCGGCGTTGTCCGCGGCGTCGAGGTACCCGGCGAAGCGCTGCACACCTCGCACCAGCAGCTCGCCTTCCTGGGCCGGCCGGCCGTCAGCGTCGACGACGAGCCAGTCGTGCCCAGGATGTACGGCTCCGATGGGCACGGTGCCGTTGGGTGTGTCTGGCAGCGCCCCACGCAGGACGAACGACGCGCAGGCAATGGTCAGCTCAGTGGGCCCGTAGACATTCTCTACCGCGCTGCGGGGAGCCGCCGCGGCCCAGGCCCGGGCCCGTTCCACCGTCAGCGGCTCACCGATGAACCCGCTGTGCACCAGGCCGGGCATCGATCCGGGGCGCAACGTGCGCAGGCGCTCAGCCTGCGTGATCAGCGACGGCACCGAGAACCAGTGCGTGAGCCCGCGGCCGTTGACATAGGTCACGGGGGCGAGCAGCTCGCGCGAGCGGGGCACCACGACCGTGGCGCCGGTGCCCCAGGCGGCGAAGAGATCATGCACCGACGGGTCGAAGGTGAGCGCGAACGTCTGCGATATGCGCATACCTTCGCCGAGCCCCCACCGCGGGGTCCTGTGGGCCAGGTAGGCGCAGACGTGCTGGTGCCGTATCGGAACGCCTTTGGGCTGGCCGGTGGAGCCGGAGGTGAAGAGCACGTACGCGTCGTCGGCCGGCCCGACCTCGACGGCCGGCACGGTGCTGGCCGCCCCCGGTGCCTGCGGGTCGATGACCGGCAGGCCGGCCGCCCGGGCCAGGGCCGCCAGTTCGGCGCCGGCGGCCAAAGACACCACGACCGCGGCGATGCCGGCCAGCTTGAGGATCGCCGCTTGGCGCGGCACCGGCGCGTGCGGATCCAGCGGCACCACCGCATGTCCCTGGCCAATGATCGCAAGGTACCCGGCATACGTCCCGGCCTGGCGGGTCGCGTACAGGGCGATGCGCGAACGCGGCGGCAGCCCCGAGCGCGCGAGGGCCGCAGCGGTCCCATTGGCGAGCTCATCCAGGCGCGCATAGCTGTAGGTCTCGGCGTACGTGTCCAGCGCGGCGGCACCCGGGAACTGCGCCACCGCACGGCGCCACCTGTAGGCGAGGGTCGCGTCGGCCGGGTCGCTCATCCGGTGCCGGCGGCCGGAAGCACCTCGACGCAGGCCGCGAGCACCGTGCCGAACGTGCCGTCGAGAAACAGCGCATCGATGGGGAACTCGATGCCCAGCGTGCTCTCGACGTGATCGACGAAGCTGATGGCCAGTATCGACGTGCCGCCGAGGCTGAAGAAGTCATCACCATTGGTGACATCCGGCGTCCCGAGAAGCTCACACCATTTCGCCCTCAGGATGTCGCCGACCGCCCCGACGTCCACGACCCCGCTCACGGGCAGAGCCTACCATCGATCGAGGGGCCCACGGGCCACACCGCGACCGCGTAAGGTGGGACGCCATGGGCGATCCAGTGATCGAGGTGACGGGTCTGACCCGCACCTTTCGCGTCGGACGGCGAGTGATCCGGCGACGGGTTACGGAGGTCCAGGCCGTGCGGGGCATCGACTTCCAGGTCGAGCGGGGGGAATTGTTCGGGCTGCTCGGCCCGAACGGAGCCGGCAAGACGACGACCATCAAGATGCTCATCACCCTCCTCGTTCCGACATCCGGACGCGCCACCGTACTCGGCTATGACGTCACCGCCCACCCCAACGACGTACGGCGTCGGGTCGGATACGTCTTCGGCGGCGACCGCGGGCTCTACGAGCGTTTGTCCGCTTTGGACAATCTTCGTTACTTCGCCGAGCTCTACGCTGTTCCCGCCCGGGACCAGCGGCGGCGCATCGCGGAACTGCTGGAGCTGGTCGGGCTGACCGGGCGGGAGAAGGAGCGGGTGGAGGGGTACTCGCGCGGTATGCGCCAGCGCCTGCACATCGCTCGCGGCCTGCTCCACCGTCCCGAGGTGCTTTTTCTCGACGAACCAAGCATCGGCATCGACCCGGTCGGCGCCCGCGAGCTGCGGGCGACCGTACGCAACCTCGTGGACCAGGGCACCACGGTGCTGCTCACCACGCACTACATGTTCGAGGCGGACGAGCTGTGCGACCGGCTGGCCATCATCGCCGGTGGGCGCATCGTCGCCGAGGGAACTCCGGCCGGCCTCAAGGACCGGGTGGATACCGGGAAGGTACTGGAGATCGACGTCTTCGGCCTCCCCGACACTGTCGCAGACAAGATCCGCGAGGCGGATGAGGTCCAATCGATAATCATCGAAGTTCGCGACCACGCCCAGGTGCTGACCGTGCACGCGTACCCGGGTGTCGACGCGACGCCGACCGTGCTGCGCCACCTCGAGGGAAGCCGGATCGGACGGGTGATCACGCGCGAGCCTACCCTGGAGGACGCGTACATCGAGCTGGTGAACGGGGCGTGAGAAGCCTGCGGATGCTCGCGATCGGCTGGTGGCTGCAGCTGAAGCTGCGCAGCCGGTCAGCCTTCGACGGTGTGCTCGCGGTGGTGTACCCGATGTTCTTCGCCACGTCGATCTTCATGATGTTCCGCCAGAGTGACGCCGCCGGGCCGGCCCTGGTCTCGGCCGCGATCGGTGCGAGCGCCATGGGCATCTGGTCCGCGGTGAGCACGACGGCGGCGTTCGCGCTGCAGATGGAGCGGGGGCAGGGAACGTTGGAGCTGATGGTGCTCTCGCCCTGGCCGTTCGGCGTTCTCCTGGTACCAGTCACGCTCTCGATGGCCACCATCGGCACCTACAGCATGATCGCGACCCTCCTCTGGGGACGGTTTGCCTTCGGAATCCGCCTCACCATCACCGATCCGGTGATGTTCCTCGTCTCGGTACTGGCGACGGTGATCGGGATCGCCCTGCTCGGCATGCTGATTGCCGCCTGCTCGGTGCGCTACCGCGGAGCCTGGGCCGTGGGTGCGGCGCTGGAGATGCCGGTCTGGTTGCTCTGCGGCTTCATCGTGGCGGTGGCCGACCTCCCCGACTGGGTACGGCCGCTGTCGTGGGCGCTCGCACCGACCTGGGGCATGGCCGCCATCCGGGCCACGACGCAGGACCGTGGCGCCTGGCTCGACGTCGGCCTCTGCCTACTGCTCGCCGCCCTCTACGGCGTCGCCGGCATACTCGTGTCCCGTTGGATGATCCGCTCAGCGCGCACCAACGCAACCCTGGCTCTGCAATGACCAACGGCTTCCGACTGCTCATCCTCGGCGGTCTGACCAGCTACCGTGCGCTGTTCAGCTGGCTGTCGCCGTGGATCCTCATCCCGACGTTCCTGGTGACGCCGCTGTTCCAAGTCCTGCTCTTCGTCAACATCGGCCGCACCGCCGGGGTCGGCAGCGACTCGTACTTCCTCATCGGCAACGCTCTGGTCAACGCGGCGGTGCCGTGCCTGTTCGCGATCGGCAACACCATCGGCGGCGAGCGCTCGACCGGCACGTTGCCACTGCTCATCTCCTCGCCGGCCCGGCGGGTGCCGCTCTTCCTCGGCCGCGCGCTTCCGGTGATCCTCAACGGGTTCCTGGTGGCCGCCTTCGCGCTGGTCGCCGGCGCCCTCGCGCTGCGTATCGACATCCCGATCCAGACGTGGGGCGGTCTCGCGCTGGCGATCGCGGTCTCCTCCGTCTCCTGCACCGGCCTCGGCCTGCTGATCGCCGCGGTTGCCTTGCGCGTCCGCCAGACCCAGGTGCTGCAGAACATCATCGTCGGCCTGCTCGTCGTCTTCGCCGGCGTGAACGTGCCGATCGCGGCGATGCCGGGATGGATGCAGGGGGTGGCGCACGCGCTCCCGCTGACCAACGGCATCGCGGTCGCCCAGCGGCTTGCGGCGGGACGGGCGCTCGACGATGCCGGGGGCGCTCTCCTCGCCGAGCTGGGGATCGGTCTGCTCTACGCGGCGCTGGGGCTCACGCTGTTGCGGTGGCTGGAATGGGAGAGCCGGCGAAAGGCCACTTTGGATACTCGCTGAGACCTCACCCGCCGGCCGCCGCGTGTGGGTGGGTGAGTCAAGGCGCATCGACACCGTTGTCGCGACATTGACCGGTTGCCCTAGAATGCAGCATGAGTACCCGGTTCGGCGAGATCGCCGATCTCTACGACGACGTGCGGCCGAGCCTGCCGATCGAGCTGGCCGACACCGCCCTCGCGTACGCCGGCACCCCGTCCGTCGCCGCCGAGATCGGCGCCGGCACCGGTAAAGCCACGGCGCTATTCGTGGGGCGCGGCTTCCCCATCACCTGCATCGAACCCGATCCGCGGATGGCGGCCATGCTGCGACGGCGCCAACCCGACGTCGCGATCGAGATGGTTCCGTTCGAGGAGTGGCCGCCGCCGCCCGGCGGGGTGTCGCTGCTCTACGCCGCCCAGTGCTGGCACTGGCTCACCCCGGTCGTGCGTGCACGCAGGGCCGAGGCTGCCCTGGCGCCGGGCGGCACCCTGGTGGTCATCGGCCTGTGGACCGCCTACGCCGATCCTGCCCTGTCGACGGCGATGCAGCCCCTGCTCGGCACCGATCGCCGGAGCGTGCCGATGGCCGAGTGGGCGGTGGCCGAGCTGCGCGAGGCGACCACGCTGACCGACATCCGGGCCCACCGCGGAGAACGCACCGAGCCCTGCACCGGCGACCGGTTCATCGCGCTGCACCAGACCGCCGGGTGGTTTCGCGGGCTCACCGTTCAGGAGCAGGAGTCGACCCTAACCCGACTGCGCGAGATCACCCGCGAGTACGCGGGCCGCCTCGACCTGGTCCTGCACACCACGCTGATCCTGGCCCGCCGTAACGACCCCGGTCGGCCCGGTGAGGCGCCTTCGCAGATCAGGACGCCGATGGGAAGCACTGGGTGATGAAGACTTTAGCGCCGACCCACGGCGAGGGCACTGTGCTCACAGCGCGCTGCACAGGACCTTATGGACGAGTGATCTCGCGTCGGCCTCCCACTGGGCGTAGGCGTGCGGGAATGCGGAGCGCTGCACCCGCTGCGCCGCGGCGGTGACGGTCATCGACTGCCACCCGCGAACGTGCTTCAGGGCCAGGTAGAAGGCGGTCGCGGCGTATACCGGGTCAGTGACCTGTGCCGCGGTTCCCCAACCCATCGAGGGTCGTTGCTGGAAGAGTCCGAGGGAGTCGTGATCGTTACTGGCGCCGAGGTCACCGAGGTTGTAGAGCTTGCTCTCCTGCATCGCCGCCGCCAGGGCAACGACCTCCCCGCGCTCCGGGACGGCGAGTACCACACCGACCCGGACGATCGTCGTGGCGTTCTTACGTTGCGTGCGGTCCCACGGGTGCGCAGTGCTCGACGCCACACAGGCGGACGCTGTTCCCGCGGCCGATCTGGCGGGAGCGGCGTCCGGGTGGGCGATCCGCGCCCGGACCATCGCCGCGACCAACTCGGTTTGAGCGGCATCGGGAACCACCAGCTCGAGTTCATCGAGGGTGAGCGGGTCGGCTGGCGGTGGCTGGGGCCGGGTCAACACGACGGTCACGACAATCGCGATGAGGGTCGCGACGGTAAGGACAAGCGTCAACCGTTTGCCGCGGCGGGTGAGTCGGCGAGGGATGTGGACCTGTTCGTACATTCCCGACACTCCCTGGCCTCAGGTGGACGCGGCGCCACCATGGTGCGGGCAGGACACGGCTGCCTCGTCCGCCACCGACCACGATAATGAGCACCCAGTGGCGCCTCGCTTTGGGTGCGACCGCAGCGCTTGAATCTCAACTTTGTTGCCGGATCACTACTGAGCGTGGTGGATACTTAACCATCGGTATGACACCATACGGACCAAAGCCTTCATCGCGGACAACTTCGAAGCCGTGCCATCTTTGGGGTGTCGAGGAGCCTCCCCCGCGCGTCCTTCAGGACGGGCGTCGGATCCGCCGATGGGGAAAGCTGGTGGCATGGCAGCTGAGCGTGACCTCGAGCGGCAGGAACGGGACGAGCCGGTGCGCCTTCGTGCCTACGACCCAGCCTGGCCGGAAATGTTCCACCGCGAGGCCGCGACCCTGACGCACGTCCTCCGTCCCTGGATCACCGGCGGAGTTCATCACGTTGGCAGCACCGCCGTACCCGGCTTGGCGGCCAAGCCGATCATCGACATCATGGTCGGCGTCGTCGACCTCGACTCTTCGCGGCCGTGCATCGACCTACTTGCCGACCTCAGCTACTGCTACGCGCCCTACCGAGACCAAGAGATGCACTGGTTCTGCAAGCCAAGCCCGGCCCGTCGTACCCATCACCTTCATCTGGTCCCGACAGCCTCCGGGCGCTTCGCCGACGTGCTCGCGTTCCGCGACTACCTGCGAGCCAATCCATCCGCTGCCTGGCAGTACGCACAACTCAAACGGCAACTGGCCAACCGCTTTGCCGACGACCGCGAGGCCTACACCGACGGCAAGAGCGGCATGATCGCCTCCCTCACGGCAGACGCCCATCGATGGCTTGCGATCCCGCAAGCGCGATAGCCGCCAGCTGGAAGCGACTGTCGACAAGCCCCGACGTCGTACCGCTCAGGATCCGGCCCGAGCTATCTCGACCACATCGGGCCGAGCCGGCCCAACACCAGCGGGCTCGCAACGCCCGGCCCACGACGACCACGTCATGGTGGTGGCGGTCGGCACTGTCCATATCGGACTCCAAGTGCTACGACGGTGTCGGATAGCCACAGCACGCTGCCCAGACCGACGCCGAGCACGACGCACCAGGCGCTCATGTGGGCTCCTCCCCGCGGGCCGGCTGGCTGCGGCGCAGACCGACTCCGACGGCGAGACCAGCGAGGATCGCGGCGGCCATGCCCAGCTCGCGGTGGCTCGCGGTAGCTCGCGGCGAATGTGGCCTTTGGGTGGCTGCCCCCGTCATCCTCGCCGGCCAAGGTGTGTGAGCGACGCTGCGCAACCTTTCCCGAACGTTCGGGCCGTAGGCTCTCCGCGAGTGCACCAACTGGTCCACCGTCGCGACCCCGCCGGTCATCAGACGCCTCAGTACGCTGGGTCCGGTCGCCGCTGGGCGCCCACATTGGCACGGCCAGTTCGCACCTGGAATCGCTACAGGCGTCCGACGTATTGTGATCTCGTCGCTTCCCACACGAAGTGGACTCCGCGGATGGCGAGGGACGGGTGCGCGCAGATGTTGGGTCGCAGGACCCGCAGTCCGACCTTGATCGCGGCCGTGCCGCTGTGCAGCGCTTCGCGTGGGCGCAGGCATGCGACGCGCTGTTGCTGGCGGACCGGTCGACCCCTCTAGGACCGGAGGACCTGCACCTGTTGGCCACCGCGGCGTATGTCACCGGCAAGGTGCCTGAGTGCGTCGACGCGCTGCGGCGCTCGTATGACTGGCACGTCCAAACGGACCAGCCGCGCGGGGCCGCCCGCGCGGCGTTCTGGATCGCGTACACATTCGGAAACCGGGGGGACGTCGCCCAGGCTGGTGGCTGGCTGGCCAGGGCCACACAGTCACTGGAGACGCAGCCGCGCGACTGCGCCGAATGGGGCCTTGTGCTGGGCGTGACAGCGTTTCGCCACATGGGTTCGGGTGATCTCGCGCAAGGACTGGCCTTGGCTGAAGAGGCCGCCAGGATCGGCCGCGCCACCGCCGACGCGGATGGCCTCGGCCTCGCGTTGACCCAGTGTGCAAGCGCACTGGTCAAGTTGGGTCGGCCGAGCGAGGCTCTGGCTCTGCTCGACGAAGCGATGGTGGCGGTCGTCGCGGCCGAGATCTCGCCGATCGCCGCGGGGACGGTGTACTGCTCGATGATCTCCATCTGCCAAGAGTTTGCGGAACTGCGCCGGGCACAGGAGTGGACCGAGGCGCTGGATACTTGGTGTGGCAAGCAGCAGAACATGGCTGTCTTCACCGGGCAGTGCGTAGTGCACCGCGCCGAACTGCTGCAGCTGCGCGGGCGCTGGCCGGAGGCCATCGAGGAGGCGCAACGGGCCTGCGAGCGCCTGGCCGGATCCATCGACGCCTTCGCCACCGGAGCGGCACGGTACCGGCAAGCTGAGATTCATCGGGTGTGCGGAGATCTGGCGGCAGCGGAGCGCGCGTACAGGCAGGCCGGCGACTGGGGACACGAACCCTGCCCTGGCCTCGCGCTGCTGCGCCTGGCCCAGGGCGACCTGGGCGCGGCACAGGCCGCAATGCGCCGGGCGTTGAGTGAGACCGCAGCCCCGCTGCGCCGCGCGAGGCTGCTGCCTGCCCACGTCGAGATCGCGCTGGCGGGCGGGGAGCTGGCGGCGGCCACCCAGTCCGCGCACGAGCTCGCCGACATTGCCGCGCGGTACGAAACTCCGGCGCTCCGCGCGACGGCTGAGCACGCGCGGGGCGCCGTCGTGCTGGCTGATGGGGACCCTGCCGGTGCGCTGGCGGCGCTTCGCGCGGCGATCAGCCTGTGGCGAGACCTCGACGTCCCGTACGAGATCGCCAGGGCCCGGGAGCTGGTCGCGCTGGCCTGTCGGCGGATGGGCGACGAGGACTCGGCGACGCTGGAGCTGCAGGCAGCCGCAAACGTCTTCGCCAGCCTCGGCGCCGAGCCCGACCACGCCCGCGTCAAGGCTCTAGCGACAGGGAGGGCGCAGGCCTCGCACGGCCTGTCCACGCGGGAACTGCAGGTGCTGCGGCTAATTGCCACTGGCAAGACCAACCACGCGATCGCCGCCGAGCTGGCGCTATCCGAGAAGACCGTCGAGCGGCATGTGAGCAACGTGTTCACCAAGCTGGGTGTCCCGTCGCGGGCGGCCGCGACCGCGTACGCCTATCAGCACCAGCTGCTGCTGTAGCGCGCTGCGGGAATTCCCTCATCGCGTCCGGCGCGCGGTCGCGGGATTCACCCGAAGCGCGGCGGTCCGCGCGCCTCCTACCGTCGTGATCCGGGGCAAACGGTCAACTGGCCCCGAGGACCGCGACAGGGGTGAGTGACATGACTGCCGTACCGGAACAGCACGTAGAGACCCTCATCATCGGTGGTGGGCAGGCCGGCCTGTCGGTCGGGCACCACCTGGCCAAGCACGGACGCCCATTTCTCATTCTGGATGCCGGCCAACGCGTCGGCGACCAGTGGCGCGACCGGTGGGATTCGCTTCGCCTGTTCACGCCGGCCCGCTTCGACGGGTTGGACGGGATGCCCTTTCCCGCGGCTGGCGATTCGTTCCCGACCAAGGACGAGATGGCGAACTACCTCGAGGCGTACGCGAAGCACTTCGGACTGCCCGTACGAACCGGCGTACGCGTCGAGTCGCTGTCGCGCGACGGAGATCTGTTCACGATCGGCGCGGGGCAGGATCGCTACACGGCGCGCAACGTTGTCGTCGCCATGTCGAACTTCCAGCGACCACGGGTGCCGGACTCCGCTGCCCAGCTCGACCGCGGCATCGTGCAACTGCACTCCTCGCAGTACCGCCGCCCTGGCCAGCTTCAGCCGGGCAGCGTGCTGATCGTCGGGGCAGGCAACTCCGGCGCCGAGATCAGCATGGAGCTCGCCCGCACGCATCGGACGTACCTGTCGGGGCGCGACACCGGGCACATCCCATTCCGGATCGACGGCCGGGCAGGCAGGCTGATACTTGGCCGGCTCGTGCTACGCGGCCTTTTTCATCGAGTGCTAACCGTCGCCACACCGATCGGACGCAAGGTACGGCCGAAGGCGCTGACCGCGGGCGGGCCGCTCATCCGGGTAAAACCTCAGGATCTCGCCGACGCGGGGGTGCAGCGCGTCGACCGCATCACCGGCGCCCGTTATGGGTGTCCGCTGCTGGCGGACGGCCGGACCCTGGAAGTGGCCAACGTCGTCTGGTGCACTGGGTTCCATCCCGGATTCTCCTGGATCAATCTGCCCGTCCTCGGCGGCGACGAGCCGCGCCACGTCAGTGGAACCGTGCCGAGCACGCCAGGCCTGTACTTCGTCGGGCTGCACTTCCTGCACGCCATGTCCTCCGCGATGGTCCATGGCGTCGGGCGCGACGCTGAGCGCATCGCGACCGCAATCGCCGCCAACGGCGCCCGGACGGCAACCAGCCGGCGCCCCACACAACTGAGCCCCGGCCACTAAGCCGACGGCAGATTCAACCCATGGAGGACGCCATGACAGACCTGCTCCCCCTCTACTATCGGCTTTTCGACGAGGGCTTCACCAAGGCCGACCCGGACGCCATCGAGGAGCTGATCTCGCCCGACTTCCTGGAGCACCAGTTCGTCGCACCGGGTCAGCCGGCCAGGAGGGTCGGTTCAGCCGGCCTCAAGGCCCTCGTCGGTGAGCTGCACCGCGGCGCGCCGGACTTCCGCCTGACCATCGACGAAGCCATCGTCCACGGCGACACCGTGTGGGGACGGCTGACCGGGACCGGGACCGACACCGGCGGCCAGCTCGGGCACCCACCGACCGGCAGGCCCTTCGCGATCACCGTCATCGACATCATCAGGTTCGCCGGCGGCCAGGCGGTCGAGCATTGGGGGGTACCCGACCGGTTCGCGTTGCTCGAGCAGCTAGGCCATCTGCCGCGGTAGGCCGCTCCGATCGCACTGCGGGGTTCGGGATCGACGGCATCCACCACCTCACGCTCACCGTCCCGCGCGACTCCGCCTGTCTGGCCGGTGGCTAGCCGACGGGTGCCGCGCGGGACGCGTTGAGCACGTCCAGGTAGCACGGCGATGTCGCCTCAAAGCCAGGCAAGGTCGACGCTCCGGTCGCCAAACACATCATCACGCCGTGCTCCGTGGGCAGCGAGGAAGACCGGCGACTGGATCTCGTGCGCGATCGCGGTGCTCGATGACTGGCTCATCCCAAGCTGCCCGGCTCAGCATGGCTACGGGGGCTGGAACGGTTCTGCTTGACGATGTCCGCGCCGCTGAAAGCCGACAGTGAGAATGATCGGTGACGTCGTCGGGCGGTCTGACCCGAATACTGACCGACGCCTCGGCTGTCCTTACCTGGGGATCTGTCGACCGTTCCTGCGGGGTCGCAGCATGCGCCGGCCGCTCCCCCGGTACCGGTGCTCGCGCGGGTCAGCGGTGGCCGGGCTTGTACGCGTCAGTGGCCGGGCTTGTACCGGGCCAGCGCCCAGCGGGCCAGGCCGAGCATGGCCACGATCTGTACCCCAAGCCAGAGGATCGACATCCACCAGTTTGGCGCGTCGTGATGCCACAGTGGATCCACGAACGGGAAGTTCTTCATGTCCGTGGTGGCCGCCGCCGCAGCATAGCCCCACCTGGACGGGTCCAGCCATGCGGCGATCTCCAGCGGCCGGTGCCCGGTGATCGGGAACAGCGCACCCGAGAGGATCAGCTGTGCTACCACGCTGATGATGAGCAGCGGGGTGGTCTGCTCGACCGTGCGCACCATGGCGCTGGCCAACAAACCCAGTGCGGTGGACGAGATGGCCACCAGCGCCACCGCGACCATCACCTCCAGCGTCGGATCGGGCAGCACCAGCGCCTGTCGCGGTGCGCCCCGGCCGACCATGGCCAGCCCGACGAACAGAAACACCTGCAAGCAGTCGATGACCAAGAACACGGCCACTTTCGACAGCAGGTACGCGGTGGCGGATAGGCCGGAGGCCCGCTCGCGGCGGTGGATGTCCGCCTCGCTGACGATCTCCCGGATCGGCGCCGCGACGCCCATCAACGCGGCGCCGGTGATCAGCACGATCAGTAAACGGTTAGCTTCCAGGCTGTAGCCGGCCGGATCCGGGCTCAGACCCTTCGACCCGGGGATCAGGTGGCTGAGCCCGGCCAGCACCAGCGGCAAGCCCACCGACAGCAACGCATACTTGCGATCGGACACAATCACCGACAGCATCCGCAGGCATAGCACCAGCCATTGCCACACCGGAGTGGGCGGACGATCCTTGGGCGCCACGTGCTGCTTGCGCGGCTTGGGCTCCTCGGTGGTGGCCGCCGGCTTGATTCGGCGCCGCCGCGGCGCTGAATTTCCGGTGGCAGCGGCCGCAGCTTCCTCGGCGCGGACGGCCTCGGCTTGGGCGGCCCGCTGCCTGGCCAGCCGGGCCTTCCGATCCTCGGACTCCTTCGTGAGCAAGGCCAACTGGTCCTCGCCGACGTAGCGGCTGTAGACCTCGGAGTTGCGATACTTCTGCGCCCACTGCTCCGGCTCGTCACTGATCTTGCTGAACACGTCCGCGTAGCGGTTCTGCCCGGTCTCGAAGAAGTCGAACAGCTCCTCGCCGGGCGGGCCGAAGTACGCCATCCGCCCGCCCATGCACATCACTAGCACCGCGTCGCAGGCATCCAAATGCATCGGTGTGTGCGTGGCAATGATGACCGTGTTGTCGCCGCTGGCCAGGTCGCGCAATGCGGCCATCACGTCGTGGTCCAGCGCCGGGTCAAGACCGGAGGTCGGTTCGTCCAGGCACAGCAGCGGCGGCTTGGTCAGCAGCTCCATCGCCACCGAGACCCGTTTGCGCTGCCCGCCCGAGAGCCGTGCAATCCGCATCGAACGGCGGTCCTTCAATCCCAACAGGTCCAGCACCTCTTCCACTTTGTACGCCCGCTGGTGGCCGTTCATCTCCCGCGCGCAGCGCAGCGCCGCGGCGAACCACAACCCCTGATTCACCGTGAGCTGCTTGTGCAAAATGTCCTCCTGCGGCACCATGCCAATTCCGCGCCGCGAAACCCCCTCCCGGTACAGGTCCTGCTTCTGGAACACCAGCCGACCCTGCGTCGGCTCCAGCGTGCCGGTGATCGTCCGCAACAGGGTGGACTTGCCACTGCCGCTGGGCCCGACCACGCCCAGCAACGTGGCCGGGCGTACCACGAAGCTCACGTCATCCAGAACCGGCTTCAGCTTGCCGCGCCGGCGCCAGCGCCCCGGATTGTCCACCACCACCGTCATGTCGTACGCCTCGATCGAGGGGTCGCTGAGCTGCGGGCTGCGGAACACGCCGCTGTCCTCGAGCTTGAACCTGTGCCGGCCGATCGTGAAAACGTCGCCGGCCTTGATTGACATCGACCCGGTCAGCCGCTTGCCGGCGACGTGGATCCCGTTGCTGCTGTCCAGGTCTTCCAGCGTGTATTGGGGGCTGCGCTGGACCCTGCCGTGCTTCGGTGAGATCCAGTCGTCCAGCAGCACGACGTCGTTGCCTTCGTCCCGGCCGAACGTGATGGTGCCCTCGGCGCTGAACGGCGCGATTGGCTTTTCCTGCTTGTCCGCAGTCGGCTGGGCCTGCTCCCCGATGTCCATGCCCCCATGATGGCGCGGGGCAGGGCAGGTGTCTCCCTCCGCCTTGACGCGAGCATCGACCCGTTCGGCCACCCGGCCGGTAGACCAAGTAGTCAGCACGGTGACTGAGTTCGCCGTCTCCAACCTCAAAGTCCAGAAAGGTGGAAACACTTGACTGTGTGTGCCACGGCGCTGCCCGCACGTATGAGAGCGCCAGCCGGTCGGCCGGTGTTAACGTGCGACCATTATAGCGGGGCAGATCGCAGGAGGAGTGGAATGCCTTTCCCGACCGATGCGATCAAGCCCGGCGAGGTGCTGGAACTGCACACACACCGCCATTGGCACACCATCGCCTGGCCGATTTTCGTGGCCGTCGTCCTCGGGGTCGGTTTGGGCCTGCTGTGGATGCTGGTGCTGCCATCGGGCCTTTTCGGGACCATACTGCTCATTCTCGCCGCAGCAGTGGTCATCCCGCTGTTCGTCCGGCTCTGCATCCGGCCGCTCGCGGCGTGGCGAGCCACCCAGTTCGCCTTCACCAACCAACGCCTCTTGTTGCGCACCGGAATTTTCAAAGTCACCAATGGCGACATCCATCTCGACCAGATAAATCACGTCTCCAGCGAACAAGGGCTATTCGATCGGATCATTGGGTGTGGCACGCTCTGCCTGGGCCCGTCAGCCAGCCCGAACGCGCACCGGCTCGAGCACATCCCCATGGTGGCAAAGGTCCAGGTGCTGGTGAACGTGCTCATGCAGGGCAGCGACCATTCCCCCGCGGACGCCCCGGCGGCCCAGCATGCCGAGGCCAGCAGCGGCGACGTTGCCACCAATACCGGTAGCGTGCCGGCGCAGTAGACCCTCGTCCATCCACAACAATCACACACAACACAGATTTGGGGCGTGGTGGCAGATGGACACCCTGTCACTGTCATTGTGGCTGCCCATCGGTCGGGCAAACTTCTACAGCGGGACCACGAACGGCTGGCTCATGGAGACTCCGGTCGAGCAGCGGGTCGCCGGTAAGACGTCTGAGACCGCGGTATGCCGGTCCGCTCAAATCGACGATGCTGACTACCTGCCAACACTGCACGCATCCGTGCTGCGGCGGCTGCTCGAGGTGCTGCCACTCTCGTTCGGCTATGACAAGCAGGGCGTGAGCAACATCAGCGATGAGGTCGATGAGCACGACCGCCCGATCGACCTCGAAATCGCGCTCACCCCGCGGCACAACGCACTGTCCGCCGCCGGGGTGAGCCAGGTCCGCCTGTTCGTCGACGAGCATGGCTTCTACACGTTCACGGCTGACTACGTCGGCGGCCCAGGTAGCCGGGCGAGCGTGAGGGAAGCGTTGCAGGAGCACATGCGTGAGGTGTTCGGCAGCGCCTGGAGCGTCAACCGCCTCCAGGAACGGCGTACCGGCGTCTCTAGCGAAGGTATCGCAGCTGTACGCCGCTACAGCGGCCTGGACGAGCTCGATCCAGACCGGCGGACTGGACCGCCAATGGGTATCCTCAGTTTCTTCCAGCTCAACACGATCGCCGAGGGCCTGTTCAACGACACGCTGTCGCCCGCGGTCTTCTTCGAGCAGTACCGCTTCATGAAGAGGTACATGGAGGAGACGGAACATGGCACGGTGGCCGCCGCGACGACTGTGCTGCATACCCTGGGGCACGTGATCGAAGCGCTCACCATCGAGGCGGACACGAGGGACGACGTCGGTCAGATCACCACACTGCACCATTTCCTCACGGTGTCCTCCCGCGAGGTGCTACAAAAGCTCAAGTGGTCGGTCGAGAGCGTCCGTCGGGGCTTGCTCGAGGAAATGATGGGCGTGCTGCACCGGCAGTCCCGACTCATCCAGCTCGACCTCAGCGGCAGCCCGAAGGAACGGACGCCGGAGCTCGCGGTGGACGCCTCGGAGTCCCAGCTGCGCGGCTACGTGATGTTGATCTCGGCCAAGCTGCCGCTGGTGCGCCATGTGCATGAGCTGGCCAGGCTGGCCGAAAGCCACATCAGCCGGCTACTCAGCACTCACCATGATCTAAGCCACCGTGATGATCTCAAGGATCTGCTCGCGCTGCTGAACTCCTGGGAGGCGCTGCTCAAGAGCCTAGCCACCAGCGTCACAAGCTTGGAGAGCGCGATCAGCCAAGCTTGGATGGAGCGCTTGCTCTACGAGCAGGAGCAGGCGCGCTCCGAGCAGGAAGCGATGGCCGAGATCGAGCGCAGCCACAGCAGCCGGCCAGCCGGCGGCCGAATCGGCAGCCGAGCCTACAACTCGGTCATGCTCATGCTCACGGTGGTCGCAGTTGTCATCACCATGCAGAGCACCGTCAGCAACCCGGCGGCCGGCTTGAGGAAACAAATCCTGCTACTGCTGCCGGTCTTTGGCGCGGTGGCAGCGTTCTTCGTCGGCGACGCGATCATCTCCACGATCCGCCGTAGCATGCGCGAGCGCCGCGGCTCGAGCCAGAACTACACATACGAGTTCTCGTTCCGGCTGGACGAGCGCACCAACCCGCTGCTGGTGTTCGACCTGCTCAACGACCGCAGGAAACGTGACTCGATCTGGTCGACCCGGCTCGGCCGCGCGTTCTTCGTAATCCCCCTGCGCCGGCTGCTCATCACGAGGGTTGGCGGGGCGCGGATCGAGCGCATCTCACCCGACACCACGCTGGTCAAGTTCCACGTCGTGGCTACGTTCCGGGCGGTCTTGCTGCGTTACGCACGGTTTGAGGTGGTCACCGAGGTGCTCGCGAGCCGGGTCTCTGAGCAGCCACGGTATGTGCTGCGCCAGACCAGGATCTTCGGCGACTCACCGGTCCCCCTCAAGGCGTACCAATTGCTGGAGGTCATGAGCCAGGTGGTGGAGTATGTCGGCTGGCCCCTGGCCGCGGACGGGCAGCTCGACGACCTGCTCGACCTGGTCGAGTCGTTCTACTCCCGGGAGAAGCTCGACGCCGACTACGCCCGGTACGGCCAGGAATGGCTTGCCGGGCACCGATCCGCGCGCGCCAGCGCGGACGCGCCAGCCACCGCGGGTGACGCTCTGCGACAGCTCAAGAAGCGTCGAGGGGACCGGAAGGCCGAACTTCGCGAAAAGCGGCGGACCACCGCGCCGGCGCAGCTGAACGGCTGAGCCGCCCGGTGCCGGCGACGCGGTTCACTTCATCGTCAGGTTCCCATATCCCATGCTGCGCAGGGTCCGGGCCAGCTCGAGGGTGTCTTTGGACTGTTCTGCCGCCAGCTGCCGGACCAGGTGGCTGATGCTGCTCGCGTGCGGCACCCAGGTCATCGACTGGTCAGCGCCGAGGTCAATGGTACCGGTGCCCAGCACCACGTCCCACCACCTGCGACTGAGCATCGGGTTGCTGACTCCCCGAAGCTCAACCTGCTCGTCGTTCTTGTTGAGCACGCCTTTGCGGAACAGCACCCTGCGGCTGGTGACTGCGTACGACGTCGTATACCAGCGGGCGAGCGGCGGCAATGCGTAGCGCGCCCAGACAGCCAACCCGCCGATTAGGACGATTACGAAGAGCACCCGCCCCCAGGTGCTGTCGAATATGGTGACAAGGATCGCGACCAACGGCGCCACGAGCAGGATCGTGTAGATGACCGGCAGGGCGACGACAATCCAGTGCTGGTGCATGCATTTGACCAGCGCCTCGTCGTTGATTAGGCGACGCTTGTACGACCTCCGCAGCACGCGCCACATCCTTCCTACGGTAGGTAATCGAACCCCAGTGCAGTCGAGCCCCGTCCACGATAGGGGCGTCGTCCCGTCGAGCGGTAGCGACCAACTGTCCCAAGATGGGTGGGCCGTTCCTCTGCCGTTCTCCGACGAGGATGCCGCGCGGCGATCATCGCTTGCTGGATGGCGACAAATGACGTATTCGGGCAGCCAGACCGAGCCGTTCGGTGGACATCTCGTCGGCGACCGGCCACTACCCGCGCCCGCCGTTGCTGAGTAACGTTCATTCCGCACGGCCGGGGAATGGCGTGCCTTCCTGCCGTTTGGCTCGGGAGGATCAATGGATGATGTGACGGTTCGCGTATCGCTATGGCTACCAATCGGCCGGCCAAACTTCTATAGCGCGACGGCGAACGGCTGGATGCGCGACCCCGATGTCACCGGCGGAGGGACCGTGCCGTTCGCCTCAAGAATGATCGACGACAAGGCGTACGTCCCCCGGTTGAGCGTCTCGGTCCTGCGCCGCCTGGTCGAGGTGGCACCGGTCTCATTCGGCTACGAACGCACCGGCCGGGGCGAGCTCAATGACGAGGTGGAGGACCTGACCCGCCCAATCGCGGTCACGCTGACCCTCAAGCCGACTACGCTGGTGGCCACGCTGGATCAGCGTGCACCGGAGCGGCTGGCGAACTTCGAACTAGTGCAAGCCGGCGTGCACACGGTCATGCTGCGGGTGGACGAGCACGGCGCGTATACCTTCACCGCGACAGCGCCGGCCGGCCGGCAGGAGCAGGTACGCACCGCGCTGATGACGCACGTTGGCGAGGTGTTCGGTGGCAGCTACTCGCTGGACCGCCGCAGCACCGCGTTCCGGCAGGGCATCGACAACGGCGGCAGCGCCGCGTTGCGCCGCTACCAGGGCGTGGACCCGAGCACCCCGGCGGCTCCCGGACAACCCCGAGGCATCCTGACCTTCTTCCAGCTCAACACGCTGGTCGAGGGGCTGTTCAACGAGTCGCTGTCGCCGGCGGTGTTTTTCGAGCAGAACGAGTTCCTGCAACAATATCTGGCCTCCGGGCTGCCCGGCTCGCTTACCATGATCGAGGACTTGAGCCAGGTGTTCAAACTGATCGCCGTCGAGAACATCGACGCCGCCAGCCCAGCGGGGCTCATCATCGCGCTGCGCCGGTTCCTGGACGTGACCGCCCGCGAGGTGCTGCAGAAGCTCAAGTGGTCGGTCGAGAGCGTGCGGCGCGCGCTGCTCGACGAGTCGGTGGGCATGCTGCACCGCCAGTCGAAACTGATCCAGCTCAACATCGGCGCGCTGGTTGACGAGCAGGCGCCCGAGCAGGCCGAAGGGGCCAGCGAGTCGCAGCTGCGGGGGTATGTGATGCTCGCCGCCGCAAAGCTGCCGCTGGTCGGCAACGTGTACGAGATCGCCACGCTGGCCAAGGACCACCTGCGCGACGTGGCCGGGCTGGCCGGCCCCCGGCCCGCTCATGGCCGCCCTGTGGGAGACGATCTGGCCGGCACCGCGATCGCGGCCGAGCTGCCCGACGCGGTGCGCAAGCTGGAGATCCAGCTCAACCACTGGCTGATGCTGCTACGCGGGCTGCGCACCAACGTCACCGGTTTGGAGAGCGCGATCGAGCACTCCTGGCGGGAGAGCCTGCTCTACGAGCAGCAGCAGGTTCGCCGCGAGCAGGAGGGCATGGCCGAGATCGAGCGTAGCCGCGCCGGGCGGCCGACGTCCGAGCGGGCCGGCAAGAATGTCTACAACTTCCTGATGCTTGTGTTCGCCGCGGCGGCGGTGCTGCTGACCGTCAAGACCGGAAATATCCTCGACATCAGCAAGCCTGGCCGCGGATGGGCGGCCACGGCCGTCGCGCTGTGGCCGATCGCGCTCGTCGCGGTGACGTTCTACCTGATCGTGCCGCTGGCTGGAACGGTCCGGCGGATCTACCGCGACCGCCGCGGGCAGAGCGACAGCTACCCGTACGAGTTCGCGTTCCGGCTGGAGGAGGCCGCCGACTCGGCGATGGTCTGCGCGTACCTCGACGCCAAGAAGGGCCGGCGCCATCCGCGCTCCACGCTGCGCCGGCTGACCGTGACCAACCGTGGCGGCGGCCGCATCGAGCGCGTGTCCGACGACCGGGCGCTGGTGAAGATGCACTCGACAGCCACGTTCAAGGTCGGCCTCGCCAAGTACGCCCGGTTCGAGGTCGTCAACGAGATCCTCGCGCACCGCGTCTCTGGCAAGCCCACCCATGCGATTGTCCAATGTAGAATCTTTGGCGACTCGCCCAAGCCGCTGCGGCCCGCTGCGGTCTACGAGCTGGTCCGGGTCATCCTCAACGACGTGGGCATCAACCTGACCACCGCCGACCCGGCCACCGGCGACGAGGCCGGGATCAAGGTCGACCAGGTGCTCGAGTTGGTCCGACCGCTGTACCTGCGGCCGGCGGCGACCGCGGCCCCTCCACGCCGGCTGGTGCGTTGACCACATACGTTCGCGTTGCTCGGACAGATCGTTGTGACGGTGGGCGCACCGTCGACATACCGGCGAAATCCGCTGTTACCCACCATTCCTAATGTCCGTTCACCCGGAGGCAGCGTGACTGATCGGGCGATTTCCATGCCAAGAAAACGATGGGTAAGATCGTAAGATCTTGCCTTGGCCGTACATGCGCTGGCGCTCACCTTGGTGCTGGTGTCGGCCGAGTGTGCGCTGGAGGTTCGAATGGATGGTCCGTGGGACACCCTCGAGACCGGCGAGGCCACCTGGCTGAACCTAAGGCGACACTGGAAAGTGCTTGTCAGGCCAGCCCTGTGGATGGTTCTTGCGCTCGGAGTTCTGGCGATCGGGGCTGTCGTTCTGCCGGCCACCGTCCCGGCGTACATTATCCTCTCGGTCGTCGTGTTGGGGATATTCCTGCCTTTCATCCTCTGGCCCTTCCTGGCCTGGCGAAACACCCGCTACGTGTTCACGAACGATCGGGTCACGCTGGTCGATGGGGTTTTCAAAATTCGGCGCCGCGATATTCTTCTCCTCCAGGTCAGCGACGTGAAGTCAACGCAGACGGTCATTGATCGAGTGTTGGGCTGTGGCACACTGACCATCCAGTTCTCAGACCATCGGATGGATCGATCAGTGCTGAAGAGCATTCCGCACGTGGTCCAGGTGCATGAGGGCATTCTCCGGCGCTCGTCCCACGCCAACCGGCAGCAGCAGACGCGCGGCGACCAGTTGCACGAGGCACTGTCGAAGCTCCTGCAGGACGGCGACAGCGGCGCGCCGACCGCCGGCGGCCCGGAGTCCGGGTAGGCCCACCACATACCTGCGGCGCATCGTGGCTCGGGGCTGTGGTGGCGACCGCCACATCCGGTCCGGTGGCGCCATCTGCCCCGGGGTGGAGTCGTTCGTATACAAAGCCCCGTGCGGACCATCCTCATTGAGGATCTCGCAGCTGCAACCAATCGTGCCGGCGGCGACGTCGAGGATCGAGCCAACCGGGGATTGCGCCGGATCTTCACAGGCGCGCGCACGGGGTCAGCGGCACCCGACAGAAAACCACCATTCGGTCGTCCACGGGCTGTCTTGGGAACGCTTCCGCGAAACGTCCACCGACGAATAGCCGGGTGGTGCTGGGTGCCAAGCCGTTCGACCGGCGACATCACACCGCCAACACTTCGACAATGTGCCCGGAAACCTCGGCTCGCGTCCCTCGTGGGCCAGGCGCCATCTGGACTCGGGGGGCGAGTCCGTCGGGTCACGTGCGAGCCTCGGGAGGCGTTGATGGAGCCCGTCCGGATGTCATTATGGCTCCCGATCGGCCGCGCAAACTTCTTCAGCATGGTCTCGGACCGCGACCTCACCGGAAATCAACTCCAGGGCGAGATCGGGACGTGCACCTCACCAGCTGTGCGGAATCCTCAGTACATCCCGCATCTTCGGACGTCGGTCATGCGACGGCTTCTCGAGGTGTTGCCGCGATCGTTCGGATACGAAGCGGAGGGTAGGTGTGAACTGAGCCATGCGCTGGACGAACTCAGACGACCGATCCGTGTGACAATGACCCTACGACCCTCGGCGGATATATCCCGGCTCGACACCCGGCGGGGGGCGGTTCAACTGGCGCTGATCGACGCGGGCGTCAACAGCGTCGAGCTCAGTGTCGACGAAAACGGCAACTACACCTTCACCGCGACGCCGCACCCCGACGCGCGCGGCACGGAACGCGATCTGAACGGGGCTTTGCGCGCGCACGTCGTGGAGGTTTTTGGCGGCGACTTCTCGGTCGACCGGCTGGTCGAACACCCGCCTCGCGGACACAACGAGGGCGCGGCCGCGGTCCGGCGTTACAACGGACTGGCCGACGACTCACAGCAGAGATTGCACCAGCCCAAGGGTATCCTCACGTTCTTTCAGCTCAATATCCTGGTCGAAGCCCTGAGCAACGAGTCCCTACTCCCGGCAGTCTTCTTCGAGCATTACCGGTTCGTCACCAGATGGATGGGCCAGCACACCGGTCGAACGTCGATTCTCTCCTCTGTGTCGCAGGTCGTTGACGCGCTCATCACCGACGCCGACGGCGGTACGCTGGTCGGGCAAATCACGACGTTGCACCGATTCCTCGCCGTGTCCCGCGGCGCCGTGCAGAAGCTCAAGTGGTCCGTGGAGAGCGTACGGCGCAGCATGCTCGACCTCATGATGGGCGACCTGCATCGCCAGGCCCGACTGATCCAGCTTGACCTCGGGGCCACCGGGTACGAGCGCTCCCCCGAGTTGGCTGTCGACGGCACCGAGGCGCAGATGCGCGGATACGTGATGCTCATCGCTGCCAAGTTGCCTCTCGTCCTCAACGTTGGTGACGTCGCGGCCTTCGCGGTGGACCACGTCACGGAGGAGGCCAAGGGTCCGGGACACCGCGACGTCACCCCCCTTGTGCACGACCTCCATCTGCAGCTTCGGCACTGGCGGCTGCTCCTGGACGGCCTTCAGGCCAATGTCCGAGGTCTCGAGGCGGCCGTCGAGCAGGACTGGCGGGAGCGGCTGCTCTTCGAGCAGGAGCACGCCCGGTCCGAGCAGGAGGCGATGTCAGAGATCGAGCGAAGTCGTCGGGGCCGGCCGGAGACCAGGCGCCTGGGCGAGACCGTATACAACGCGATCATGCTCGTACTGACCGCCGTGGCCGTCCTCATCGCCGTCCGGACCACGGATGTGGGTGTGGTTGGCCGGCCGAATGCGACCTGGTGGCAGCTGGCCCGAGCGCTGTGGCCGATCGGCCTGATCGCGGTGTTCTTCTACTTCATCGCACCGCTCATCGGACAGACGCGGCGGATCGCGCGAGAACGACTGGCGACGACCGACAACTACAGCTTCGAGTTCGCGTTCAGAATGGACGAGATGACGACTCCCCGACTCGTGCACGCCTTTCTGCGGCGACGAGGCCGGCGGCGGCTCAAACGCGGGCAGTACAAGCGGAGGATGGTGATGCGGGTCGGCGGCGGCCGTCTGGAGCGCATCTCCCTCGATACGAGCCTGATGAAGGTGCACGCCGTCGTCGCGGTTCGCGTCGGCCTGCTGCGCTATGCGCGATTCGAGATCGTGAACGAGATCCTCGGCCGCCGGGTGGCCGACAACTACCAGTACTTCCTTCGGCAGTGCCGGATGTTCGGGGACTCGCCACGACCGCTCGGGCCGGAGCAGATCCGTGCCATCGTGGGCGACATCATGGAGAACGTCTGCACGCCGCTGGCGTATGACTCGGACATCGATCTGAAGAAACTCATGATGCTGGCCGACCCCATCTACTTTGGCCTGGACATGGGACAGCCCACGACGGCCTCAGCGGACGAGCACCACGACGTCGATGCGCCATGGCCAACCCCGGGAGTCTCAGGCCTGGTTCCGACGGCCCACTGACGCGAGCAGCGTCAGCTCACCCTGTCGCGCCGCCGCCGGGCCACACACCGCCCAAACCGACCCGCGATCGGCAGCCCAGAGATGGCAAATCTCATAGCGATGGACTGATTAGGCGATCCGCCACGACCCTAGCCAGTGGTTGTCCTGTAAGCTAAGGAGTTTTGCTGTGCAACAAATGACCCTATCGCTGTGGCTGCCCATTTCGCGCGCGAATTTCTATGGCGCCACCGACACCAACTGGTTCACGCGACGCCCAGGCACCGACTGCTGCAGCTCGTCGCGGATGGCCGCCCGCGACATTGAGTATCAGCCGTTGATGCTGGTGAGCGTCTTGCGCCGCTTGCTCGAGGTGCTTCCTTACTCGTTCGCGTACAACTGGGAAGGCACATGTGCCTTCCGCGGCGACCACCCATCGCGGCTGCGACCGGCCAGCGTCACCATGACGCTCGACCTCACCGATACCAAACTGCCACCGCCAGCGATGCCCGAGCACTTGCACGTGGCCTGGTCTGCGTCGGAGAAGCGAGCCAACCACTGCCTGCGCGAGGTCGGAATCACCCGGGTGGATCTTTACGTCGATGAGAACGGCGCCTACGCCTTTACCGCTACCTACAACGGGCACAACCCCGACACCGTGCGAATCGCCCTAATGACCCACATCAAGGAAGTCTTCGGCGGCGCATACATCGTCCATCCAGACGTGGAGGACATGGCGGGGAAGGTGCATCGCAAGTTCAACGCTGGCAACGCGTCCCTCAAAGAATATGATGGCATTAATGAGTCGAAGGTGGAGGGCACCCCGGATACCGTCGTTGGACCGCCATTGGGAATACTGAATTTCTACCAACTCCACGTGATGGCCGAGGGCCTCTGGAACGACTCCCTCCTACCACTGGTCTACCTGGAACGTCGTGACTGGGTAAAGGAATACCTCGATAGCGTTGAAGGATACGAATTCCTTCGCTCAATGGAGCGCGTCATCGAGGCAATCGCGACGGAGGCAGACGCGACCACGACACTCGGCAAGATCAGCATCATGCACCACTTCCTCACCGTCACTGCCAACACCTCCCTGCAGAAGCTGCGGGTAGCGCTGGAGAGCGTGCGACGCCGCTTGCTCGACGAAATGATGGGAGAGACGCACCGGCAGCGCCGGCTAGTCCAACTCAACCTCAACCACAACGTGCGTGAGCGCACCCCCGAGCTCGCCGTCGCCGCGACGGAGAACCAGATCAAGGGCTATGCCACGCTGGTCTCGGCAAAGCTACCCCTGATCATGGGCGTGCGGGAGGTCGCCCGCCTGGCAACCGAACACCTCCAATGGATGGTTGACTCGGATCATTCGCCGCTACACTACGAACTGACGAACGAGATGATCCGCCTCCGCGGCCAAGTACTTCATTGGAACAGCCTGCTCGATGAGCTGGACAACGCCGTCAAGAGCCTACAGCTCACCATCGAGCAGGCCTGGATGGAGGAGCTGCTCTACGAGCAGCAGCAGGCCCGCGCCGACCAGGAAGCGCTGGCCGAAATCGAGCGCAGCCGGCAGAGCCGACCGAACTTCGGTAGCCCCAGCCGCTCCGCTTACCAGTTCGCAATGTTGTTCTTCACTGCCGTCGCGGGTATTTTTGCCGTCACCACCGTCAACTTCGACCAGCTGCGCGCCGCCAGCGCGAACGCTCCTTGGTGGATTGCCGCCTGGGAGATCCTAAAGGCCCTATGGATAGTCTGGGCCGGACTCGCCATCATTTTCATCCTGATTCCGGCAGCCCAGCACCGGCGGCGCGCGGCGCGTGACCGGGAGGGTGCACTGAGCAGCTATCCCTACGAATTCGCCTTCCGCCTCAATGAGAAACTCAAGGACAACGTACTGTCCAGCTTCGCTAACGACCGGACCCGCTACCGGCTCAACAAACCAGGAAACAGGCGCCAGATCCACCTCACGAACCGCGGATATGGTCGCATCGAACGCATCAGCCCGGACTCGACGATCGCCAAGATCCACTCTACTGCGTCCTTCCGGCCGCGCTGGGCGCTCAGCTATGCTCGTTTCGAGATCATCTACGAGATCCTCATCCACCGCGGCGCCGACCGCACCGCCGACAGAACTCAGCAGTACCTGGTGCAAAGCCGCATCTTCGGCGAGTCACCCCGGGCCCTGAGCACGGACGACCTGTTTGACCTTGTACAAAAGGTCGTCCACCACGTCGGCAGGCGAATATCAGCCGACGGAAGGATCCCACTAACTGACCTGCTCGACGCAACGCTGAGCCAGCCTGCTTCCGTCGCGCCGCACCGGAAGAAATGATTCGCCATGTTCGACGACCTTTGCTCCAGGCGGCCAAATGGTCGCCACCGGACGTCGAAGCCTTTGGTCAGGCTCGACGTACTGCGTTTTCGTTGAAGACCTGCGCTTCCCGGCCACCAAGAACCAGGCCGAGGGTGACCTACGCCCCGCCAAGACCCAGCAGAAGATCTCCGGCCGGCTGCGCTGCGAGAAGACCACCAGCTACCGCTACCGCATCGCCAGCTACACCAGCACCGCCGCCAAGCACGGCATCGGCATCCTGCAGGCTCGCCGCGACGCGCTGATCGGCCACGCCCGGATGCCGGAGCCGATGACCCAGTGACACAGAGTGATCCGCACAGGTCGATCAGGTAAGGCGGTTACAGAGCGTGAGATGGTGAATATTTACTCGCCGTTGTCCGAACCGCCGACGATACCTCAGCACCCTCCCGCGACGGATCGCACCTGGCTGGGTCGCACCATACACGTGCTCACGGCCACGCAGTTCATCGCGGCGCCCAGCCGGCCACCGGCAGAGAGCAGCGCCTACCGGAAGTCCTCGATACCTACGCCGTCCTCGCGCTCCCAGCCGTACGCGGCCAGGTAACCCCAGCAGTCGGGTCGGCTGCCATCTGTATCGGTGATGTCGTAGGCGTCGGCGAGTTGGCGGGAGGAGATGATCGTGCCAGCCCAACGGTCCGCATCGCCCGCCCGGGCGAGCGCGGCGACGCCTCTGGCCACGTAGGTGGGCGACTCGGAGATTGCGAACCCCGGCCTTGCGGCGCACGCCTCTCGCCAGCTGGCTTCGGTGACGCCGAAGTTTTCCAACATTCGTTCCGAGCGCAGCCAGCCCGGGGTCACGCCGGCCGCCGTGACGGGCAGGTTCTCGAGCTCGGCGGCGAGGCCCTTGACGATCCGCTCGACGTTGGCCTTCACCAGGTCGTAGTAGAACCCGACGTTGTGACGGAACTCGGCGTTGGCCTGCGACGTGCCGTCGGTCATCTCCACCACCAGGCCACGGGTGCCGTGCAACGCGGCGGTGCGCAGCATCAGCGGGATCGCCGCCCGACCAGTGATCAGGTGGGTGTGCACACCCATTTGCAGCATGCGCAGGCCACCGCGCCAGTCGTGCTCCCAGAGCGGCTTGTCCCATTCCATGTACCGGTCACCGCCGAAGATGTCATTGATCAGCACATCCAAGCGGCCCTGCTCCCGCTCGACGACTGCAACCAGCTCGGCCACCGCATCCGGGTCCTCGTGGTCAACGACGAGGCCAGCGCCCGATCCGCCCGTGGCACGCATCAACTCGCCGGTTTCCTCGATGGTCTCTGGCCGGTCGAGTTCCGAAGGACCGGCGGCCCGGCTGCTGCGGCCAGTCGCATAGACGAAGTGCCCAGACCGCGCCAGTTCGATGGCGATCGCCCGGCCCGCACCCCGGGTGGCACCGGCCACCAGGGCAACGCGCGTGCGGCCGGCCTCATCACCCACCAGACTATTGAAACACCGTCGACCGCCGTCGGCACGGGCAGTGATCTGCACACACGCCGCCGACGAGGAGTCCGACCCACACTGCGTCGAGAAGCACAGGCCACCGGCAGCAACGTCACTGGCCCGCCGAGTGTTCCGGATCCGGCCCGTTGTTGACCACTGCACCACGCTCGATCTCGACGGCCGAGCCACCTGCTTCGGTATTGACGTCGAGAGAAAGCCACCCCGGATCGCCCTCCGTCGACAATCCACAATGGACTTCAGCGCAGCTGGCTCATGTCGACGCCGGCACCGGGCTCGCCTCGCCGCTGAATCGGAAGGCCGCGGCGTAGCCCGGTGGTTGGCTGACCCCGCGCGGCCCGGCCACTGACCCGGCCGGCACGAATCACCCTTCCGCTGCTCAAGATCGCTGCTGGCAGCCCGAGGCTTGCCCACGATCTCCAGCGGTGGGCCGATGACCTGCGCGCGTTTCTGGAGCGGCCCGGCGGTATCGAACAAGTTCGTCGCCCTGCTGAGATACGTTGAGTTGGTTCGGTGAGGCCCCCACCGACCAACTGCACAACCTGGTCGCCACCAGTGGTCCTGAGGCAGCGGAGGCCTACCTGACCACCGCCGAGATGCTCCGCGCCGAGGAGGCCCGCGACCACGCCGAGGCACTCGTGCAGCTGCTCAGACTCTCAAGTTCGGTCCATTGCCACAGGCTGCACTCGACACTGTGCGCCCCGCGGCCGTCGCGCAGTTGGAAGGTTGGACCGCCCCGTTCTCACCGCCGACACGCTGGAATAGGCTCTGGGCTGAGATCGCCTTCCCCCGAATCACCTGCGGCACGCTCACGCATCCTGGTTGCTGGCCGGCAGCGCCGACATCCAGGTCGTCAAGGAACGCCTCGGCCACGGCAGCATCACCACCACCGTGCCGGTATGACGCAGCGCTCAACGCGCTCGCCCGGATTCGAACGAGGAGGGCCACGTAGCACGCCAGGTATGAGTGGCGGACGAGAGCGGCGCCGCGTCCGTTCTCGCCCGCTGTGCAACCCCTTCCTTGACTACGGCGCCCGTCGCAGTTTCCTGAACGCTCGCGAGCAAGCCTGCGGTCCTCGAGCAGGCCTACGTCGGCCTGACGCCTTTCGAAACGTTTGCGTACCCGTCGATGCCGGCCCTGAGGAGGTGATCTGTGCGTCGATCGTCGATTCAGGGTGTAACGGCGGCGTGGGCCAGGACGCGTTCGCCGAGCTGCTCATCCCCGGTCACGACGACCGCCGCCGTGGCGGGGGAGATTCGGCCGGCGGTGAGGCGGGAGAACGTCTCCCAGTTCATGGCGAGCTCTACGGTTGCCGATCGGCCCTCCCCTCGACGCAGGTGCGCCCGGCCGGCGTCATCGACGGTGATCAGGTCGTCGAACGCGACCGGCCCGTCGACCTTCAGCCGCACTGACGAACCGGTCGGGGCGCCGGCCAACTTGGCCACGACGCGGGGTAGAGCGCTGGTCAGGATCTCGTACGCATAGTGGGCGCCGGGTGCGCCCAGACCACCGGGCTCATCGATGGCCCGCCGGATGTCCTGCTCGTGCACCCACGCGTCGAACGCCCGGTGGGTGAGCAGGATGCTGAGGGTCACCGGCGCGCCGTACGCGGTGACGGCCGGCTGGTCGGGGTCGGGAGGGCAGGCGATGAGCTGCCGGCGGCGGCGGGCGAACACGTCGCGCAGCTCGGCCAGAACCGAGTGTGGATCAGCATCGTGGCGCGCCTGCACCGGCCGGCCGGCGATCGCGGCCAGACCCTCGCTCGGCGGTGGATGACCCGCGGCCATCCAGAGTTCGCCGCCGACAAGGTGGGAGTAGACATCTTTTACTGTCCACTCAGGACATTCGGTCGGGGCCGCCCACTAGGCGTCGGTCAGCATCTCGCCGAGAGAGATGACTGCGTCGATGCACTGGGCCCAGGCGGCGATACTGGCGGCGGTCCGATCCCCGGCGTCGGCGCGGTCCACAGCGACCGCCGGGTCGGCGACGACGCCTTGTTCTCCGGGCGACCTGGTCGTGGGCGAGTTCGCAGCGGCGTCGGTCGCCTGGTTCTCGGCGGGGCTGGTCATGCGATCAGCGTCGCCGGTCCGTGGCGGCGATGCGAGGCCGCGCGTGGCAACATGGACGGGTGAGCGTCGAGAAGCTGGCCCGGCTGGTCGCCGATGGCGGTGTGCTGGTGCTCAGTGGGGCGGGCCTGTCGACCGAGTCATCGAATTCTGCGATGGTCTGAAGAGACTGGCTGCCTGCTGCGGTAGTCGAAACCCGCTCAAGGCGAATTTTTCGGACGAGGCCAGCCTGCCGGACCACGTGGAACTGAACCACTACGCGGCCTGCGGGAGACGTAGACACCCTGTGCACCTCGGATTCCGACAGCCCCAACCCAGTATCGCCGTCGATAGCGGCGCTCTCCGCGCAATCGAATACCTTTTTTACGTACCGGGACGGTTGCCCGCGGTTCGGTGAAGCCGGTGGAAAGTTCAACGGAAACGACCTGCTAATAATACGTCCGGTCGGCCCGCATTCCGAGCGCGTACGTGAGGGCGTCAGGCTCAAGATCTGCGGAATCAAAGGACTGCTGTATCGGGCCCGTCATACAATCCTCGTTTCGAGGTCGCCCTCCTACAGCGCGACCTACCGCTACCCTGCGTCACCCATTGTGGCGACTTAGATCCAACTTGTCCAATCAGCCGGCCAGTGTCGCCGGACTCTGAAAATTTGCTACGCCGCTTCGGCGGCGCCCGAAACCAGGTCGCTGTGAAGAAGGCCATCGTGGCGATTGCCCACACGCTGTGCGTGATCGTGTGGCACCTGCTGCATGCTGACGTGGACTACGCCGACCTCGGCGCCGACTACTACATCCGCAGGGACAACCCCGGGATCCGCAAGAACCAACTTGTCCGCCAGCTCCAAGAGCTCGGCTACGCCGTCGAGCTTGCGCTGGCCGCGTAACGGAACGCCCCTGAATCCCATCAGAACTTCGTCCTGACAACGCTGGCTGGGGCGGTGTTCAGTTTCGTCTCGGCGGAGCCGTATCAACCGCCGTAGCCGGAGGGTTTGTGGCCGGTTTGAGCCGTTTCCGGCTCGGTGCTGACAAACGCCGGTAAGGGGGTCGGGGTCAAGACTGGATGACGAGGATCTGGATGACGACTAGTTCGCGCGCGTCGTCCCGTGAGGCGACGATCGGGAGGTACGGCAACTGGCCCCGTGGCCAGCCGGGGCCCCATTTTGCGGTCGGGAACCCGTGAAGGAACGGACCAGGCCTACGCCGGATTCTCCAACCAAACAGGTGACGCAACACTGACCGTCTGCGCCGACCGCGGCTGCTCGGCCCGATTCCTTGTCGCGGCGGGGTCGGTGGGCCAGTGCGGTGACGTGGGGTCGGGCGCGGCGCGTCCGCGGCATTGCGCACCTTCGTAGGGTGGCAGTATGACGCTGCCGATCTTCGAGTTCTCCTTCCCCGGTCCGCTTCGCGATCAGCTCGTGGCCGCCGTGCTCGATGGATCGAAGACATCGACGACGGGCCTGCTTGCCGGGTACGAGGTCGAAGATCTTCCGCTGCCGAAGGTCGGCTCCCGGTCCGTGGTGATCGACTCCGAGGGGCGCCCCGTGGCGGTCATCGAGATCACGAGCGTACGCGTGGTGCCGTTGGGAGAGGTCGAGCTGGCACACGTACTGGACGAGGGCGAAGGACTCACGACGGTGGCCGACTGGCGGGCGGTCCATGAACGCGGCTGGCACAGCGCCGAGGAACGCGCAGAGTTGGGTGATCCCACCTTCACCGTCGATGACGCCACCCCGCTGGTGCTCGTACGGTTCCGGCTGGTCGCAGACGCCGTGCAACACGATCCGGGCGTGGGCGAGTTCGAGGAATCCGAGGATGTCGGTGAGCAGCTTCGCGGGTGAACACGACGGTGCGGGCGCCGAGCAGGACGATCGACGCCATCACGGGCCCTTCTTCGTAGGGATGCGGTCGCTCAAGATCCGTTGACTGCCAGGCCCACGCGGACGCGATCTAGCTGCCGGATGCCCGCGCAACCATCACCGCGGCGCGGAACATCGCGCTCCTGATGGGTTCCAGTCGCCCCTGCCCGAGGTCCATCTCGCAGTGGAAGCCAGTAGTACTTTCTTAGTTGTCGGACCACGGGCGTGCACGCGGCTGACCTTGGCAGTGTCGGTGAGGCCCGGCTGCTCGGGTTCGCCCACGCGGGACGTGGCTGGCTGCGAGTCCGATCGACGGAAGAAGAGCGAGGTGCGCGGTCATCCGGGCCGCGACGTCAGCGTCCAGCTCGGGTCCGTGGCCAAACGACCAAGCGCCGCTGTTCTGCATGGCGACCGGGTCGTGATGCAGCGGCGTGCCAAACCACGGGCTTCGCTGACTCCGCTACGTCACCCTTACCGTGGCGGCCCAAGCCTTCGCCACCGTGCTCAGACTCGAATCCAAAGCCGCTGCGCCGGGTCGCGTCTGGACACGAGAGTGGTGCTCATCTCATTCGTTGCCGGCCACTGCCGGACCATGACGGCTGGTCCTGCTAACAAATGATCAAGGCCCCGCTCTCGGAGATCCGAGTGCAGGGCCTGTGACCTGGTGTTTCTTTGTATCGGGGCTAGGATTTGAACCTATCTCTGGGTTATGAGCCCAACCGACAACGTGTTCACGTCGCCGGACCCGACGGGGAGGGTGTCACGGGAATCGTGGAATTTGAGTGACGGTCCGGTCTGATGTTATGCCGCAGCGCCGACAGGATCGGCGTCACGGGCGGTACGGGGATGGGCGTGTCGGCGCAGAGCGGCCACGAGGTCGTTCATCTGCTTGTGGCCCTTGACCCGCCGGAACGAACGCTGCGCGTTGAGCATGCCGGCGGCGGTCCAGCGCAGCACCATCTGCCCGTCACGCCAGCGGCTGACGTTACGGTTCGTGGTCCGAGCGATGGAGATCATCGACTCGATGGGGTTGCTGCTGGTCAGCGTGGCCGCCAGCGTGCCGGTGATGCCCAGCCGCGCCACGGTGAGCAGCTCGGGCAGCCCCTCGCGCAGCGACGCGGCCGCACCCGGGTGCTTGCGCTCCAACGCGGTCGCCAGCGCCTTGGCATCACGTAGCCCGGCCGCCGCGTCCGGGTTGCTCAACGCCCGAACCAGCTTGAGATCGACCCACTCCCGCTCCGACTCGGGCAGATGCTCCTTCACATTCCGTCTCTTGTGGACAGTACAGCGTTGGATGGCGGCGTTGGCGCCGAACACCGACGTCACCGCCGCCGACAACGCCTTGGCCCCGTCGATGACCACCAGCAGCCCGTCCTCGGCGTCCAGGCCACGGCCGACGAGGTCGGCCAGCAGATGCTTGGCCACCGTCTTGTTCTCCGTCGACCCTTCCCACAGCCCGACCGGCACCTTGGTGCCATCGGCGGTGATGGCCAACGCCACCACGCAGCAGTGCTCGGCGATGTGCTCCCCGTCGATCATCAGCACCCTGATGTCCAACGGCGCCAAGTCCCGGGCCAGCAACTCGGCCAGGGCGGTCTTGGTCTGGGCCACGAACCGGCGCGAGATCGCCGACCGGCTCGTGGCCGATGCTGCCTCCTCCACCGCCGCGCCAACCGGCTCGGCCGCCGCCGGATGCCGGCGGGTGGCCAGCCCAGCCAGCATCCGCTCCATCACCACCGCCGACAGCTGGTCCTCGCCGGCGAACAGGCTGTACGCCGACAGCGGCACCTCATGGCCGTCCATGGTCCGGGCCCGCGGCCGGGTCACCGGTACCCGCCGGCCACCCAGCACCACCGACCCCTTCTCCCGGCCGTGCCGAACCGCGGTCCGGTCGGCGTCGTGGCGGCCCTTCGGCCCGCACACCACCCCGATCTCGGCGTCGAAGATCGTCTGCATCACCGCCATCCCGGCGGCCACGCTCATCGCCAGCAGCCCCTCCCGAGCCACCGCCCCAATGTCGGCCAGCGTCAACTGAATCTCGGCCGGCAGCTCGACACCCAACTGCCTGGCCTGCTCGGCGGTGTCGGTCGTCGACACCACCCGCAGAGTCGGTACGGTTTTCACAGCGGTCCCCTTCCTTGCGTGATCCTTGGCGGGTTCACCGGAGACCTACCACTCGGAAGGCCTCAGGTGGGGGACCGCCACTCAACTTCTACGAGGATCGGGACACGCTCGACACGCGAACGGCGTCAACCCAAGACAGTCTGCGTTGCCTTGGTGACCACGACCGTGGCGTGGCGTGGTGCAGGAGCCGGTCGAGCAGCCTGGTCGCGGTGGCGTGTTCGGGGAGGTACTGTCCCCATTGGCCTGGGCCGGTGACTGGCGACGCCGAGCGCGCGGCGTTCGTAGCCGGCGGCGGCGAACAGGAACAGCAGTTGGGTGCCGGTATCGTGGCGGCCGCTCACGCGCGAAACCAGAGCCACAGCGGCCCGGCTGGGCGCAGGGTAATGCTGGACCGGATGTGCGGATCCCCGCGTAGCCGATCCAGGTGCCCATCGCAGAACGGATCCAGCGCCATGTGCAGCATGTACTTCGCCAGATGTGCGCCCAGGCAGGTGCGCCGGCCGGCGCTGAACGGAATGTATGCCCACGCGGGCCGGCCGGCGGTGAACCGATCCGGTCGGAAGGCGGTCGGATCGGGCCACAGGTCCGGGTCGCGGTGGGTCAGGAGCGGCGAGTAGAGCACCATCGTTCCGGCCGGCAGGTCCACCCCGCTCGCCTGGGTGTCGCGGTGTGCGATCCGGCTGCCGAGCCACCCGGCTGGATATAGCCGCAGGGTTTCATCTATCGCCAGCCCCAGCACGTCGCGGTGGCACCACCGGGGCTCGTCCGCTAGGTGCCACAACGCCCAGGCGAGGGTATGCGCGGTCGTGTCGTACCCGGCGGCGAGGGCTACCCGGATCTCCTCCACCGCATTGTCCACACTCGACATGGCTGCGGCGATCGTGCCCTCCGGCGGGTCCGACAGCACGCGGGCGATTGCGGCGTTGAGCCGGCGGAACAGCAGTGGACGCGGCAGTAGCGGTCCGGGATTCTTCAACTGCAGCGGGGCGAGAAAGTCCGCGAGCATGCGGTCGGGCACGCGCCCGTCGAAGAAGGCGGCACCGAGCATCCGCCGGACCACCAGGCTGGACCAGGACAGTGCTTCGAACGGCCCTGTTGGCTGATGTGGCAGTACGGCTACCTGGAGCCGATCGACCATCGGTGCGATGGCGCGAGAGTGAAAGTATGGGTTGAGTTCGCGGCGGCGAGGGTCGTGTTCGGGCACGTCGCTTTGCACGATTCCGCCGGATAGGTATGGGGTGAGCCTGCTCAGGCTGCCCTGGCTGCGAAAGGTATCCAGGTCGCCGAGCACCGCGCGGTTCCACTCGGGGCGGTAGCCGACAATGACCGGACGCCATAGCCGGAGCCGGAACACGGGACCGGTCCGCGCGCCATCGATGAGCAGCCGAACCGGATCGGCGGTCCACCGCCATAGGTGGCCGAGCATTGGGGTGGTGGCGGGTTCCGGCAACGACCTCATGTGTAGCTGCGGCCTTTCCAGCGCGCCGTGCGGCGCAGCGCCTGCAGATAGACTGGCAAGGCCGCTGGCGCGGTAATCGGGACAAGGACCGCCTCGCCGTAGGAGCCGCGGCCGGTTTTCGTGTTGACCAGCAGCCGTTCGACCAGCCCGGCCAGCGCCGCGAACTGCCAGCTCCGACCGCGATTCCAGCGCAGCCATGGCACGGTGTACGCCGCGAGGTGCCACGCGGCGCTGGCCAGCAGCGCCAGGTTGCTTCCGCCGTGCGCCGACCTCAGGCTCTTACCCAGCCCCCGCACCGCCGAACCGTAGTCGGTGTACATCCGCGCCGCGACCACATCGCCGCCAAGAGCGAGGCCGAGCTTGCGCCCCATCGCCCGCGTGCGCCGTGCCAAAGCGACGTCCTCGACGATCTGCCCAGCGACGGCCCGGTGCCCGCCGATCGCGCGGTACGCATCCCGGTGGAACGCCAGGAGTTGACCATTCGCAGTGGCCGCCGCAGGCACGGGCACGTCGAGCAGACGGTGCGGAAGGAATGCGAGCAGCGTTTCGTCGATCAGTGGGACCAGCAGGCGCTCCCCCAGCGTGCGCGCGTCCTGACGCGGAAATACCGAGAAGACGTCGGCACGTTGCCCGCGCATCTCGGCCCAGACGGCGTCGATCGCCCCGTGGCCGAGCGTCACATCGGCGTCGCAGAAGATCAGCAGATCGCCGGACGCGACGGCAGCGAGCTGGTGACAGGCCCAGTTCTTTCCGATCCAGCCGGGTGGCCGTTCGTCTCCGGACAGCAGCCGAAGTCGCGGGTCGGCGAAGCCGGCCACGACCCGCCCCGTCGCGTCGGTGGAGTTGTCGTCGAGGACGAGGATCTCCTCGGCCGGCTGGGTGAGCAGGCTGGGCAGGGTATGCGGCAGGCGCGCCGCCTCGTCCCGGGCTGGCACGAGGATCGAGGTGCGCGGCCGACCGCCTGCCCGATCGCCTGCTGCCAGGGTCGGGAATGCGCCGAGATTGCCGACCAGGCCGGCGAGCTTGACGGCGTGATACGCCACGACCAGCGCGGCTACGACGGCCATGGCAACCACCGGAGCGCTGCGTCGATACGCTCTTCGATGCTGCGCCGGCCATCAACCATGAGCCGGTATCCCGCCAGCGGCCGCCGCGGGTCCGCGGCCGCTACCTGTTCATCGAATTCGGATAGCTGATCGGCGAGGGCTCGCTTCAACCGCTGGGTCACTGCGCCAAGCTCCCCGGCCCCGTCCACGCTGGAACACGACACGTACGCCTCGGGCGCCTGGTGCCCCCGCAACAGCACGCGGGCGCCGACGGCGTAGAGCGGGACGCCGGCCCGGCGGGCGTACCAGGCGGCGCCGTCGGCGAGAAGGCCGAGGCCTCCAGCCTGCCGCAGTTCCCCTTCGGGATAGATCACCAGGACTCGCCCTCGGCCAAGGTAGGCCAGCCCGCTTCGGGGCTCGGCCGTGCCGAAGACGCCCAGGCGGCGGGTGAACGAGTACCGCTGCAGGTTGTCCTGCTGCATGATCAGACATGCGGTACGGCCCCACCGGTCGAGCAGAACTGACGCCACGAACGGGTCCCACCAGCTGTGATGGTTGGCGGCCCAGACGAACGGTCCGGGTGGGGGCTGGCCGCGCACCCAGACGCCGCGAAGCCCGCGCCGCACCATGCCGGCGAAGCCGCGTCGCAGGGCGTGGGCAATGGGGTCCGTGCGTTCAGGCATCGTCGGCTGGCCTGCGCAGCTGATGCCATCGCCACAGCAGCAGGGTGAGCGTGACGAGCGCGAATGCGAACCCGAAATCTTCGATCGGGATGTTCCACGGGACACGGATCCCCGACGTGGCGTACGGACTGTACGACACGATCGGCGTGCTCCCCTGAGTGAGCCAACCATCAACGGGCACCTGAAACGTCAGCGTGATGGCCATGGCGGCCCAATACCGGCGCTGGCGCAGCAGGCCGGTGCGCAGCACAGCTCCCTCAAGCGCCACGACGGCGATCGCGGCGGCGATCGCGGCGAGCGTGTA
Organism: uncultured Actinomycetota bacterium; assembly: GCA_963753485.1. Lineage (GTDB taxonomy): Bacteria > Actinomycetota > Actinomycetes > Mycobacteriales > Micromonosporaceae > CAWDLX01. The sequence goes on from CAVWCL010000012.1 coordinate 119,061, forward strand.
CTCAGGCATGGTCGTCACCGCCGCCGACTGTGCGGAGGGGTCGGCGGACCCGCAGCACGCCCAGCGCCTCATAGGTGAGCACGGCACACACAGGCACCACCAGGAAGAACAACCACTCCTCGATGGGCAGGCCTGCCATCCATACACCGATCAGGTAGCGCTGAGCGAACCACCAGTCCCCGCGCGCCGTCGCGATCGCATCGCAGGCGACGAAGACGACCAGGACAGGCGCCAGAGTGGCCGCCAGTAGCCGCGGACGCCGGTACACCCTGGCCCCGAGCCCGAACTCCAGCGGCAACGTCACTGCAGTGCACGCGGCGAGCACGGCCAAATACCGCAGCGAATTCATCGTCGACATCACCCGCCCGGCACTACGCCTGGCTCGGCGTCGGGCGTGGCGCCAAGGGTGCGCCCGGTCGGAGGCTGGCGACCGGAGGCCACGTGGATCGGGGTCCCTGGCGGGGTGAGCAGGCTCCGCATGGCGATGCGGACCCGTCGGCGGGTGGGGACCACGGCGCGGTGGGTGAACACGTCGTAGCCGACCCGTTCGACCTCGTCGAGGATGCCGGCGTAGAGGTGGTAGGCGGTGCGGATGCATGCCTGCGAGGTGGGCGCCAGCATGGTAACCCCGGGGGCGGCGGCGGCGTAGTGGTCGCGGGCTCGGCCGACCTCGAAGGCGACAAGCTCTCGCACCGCCGGGCTGCACCCCCCTGCCCCGACCGCCCGGTGCAGGTCGGCCCGGCTGACCCCGAACCGGGCCAGGTCGGCCTGCGGCAGGTAGACCCGCCCGCGGCCCAGGTCCTCGGCCACATCGCGGACAAAGTTGGTCAGCTGAAACGCCAGGCCCAGCTGTCGGGCCGGCTCTCTGGCAGCCACCGGGTCGGCCGGGTCGAGAATGGGCAGCATCATCGTGCCGATCACCGCCGCCGAACCCTCCATGTAGGACAGCAGCGCCGCATAGTCGGCGTACTCGCACACGCGCAGGTCCATCGCCATGCTCGACAGAAACGTCGTGAAGTCGGCCGGGTCCAACCCCAACGTCGCGATCGTGTGCAGCACAGCCGGCAGCAGCTCATCCTCGACCGGCTCGCCGTGCAGTCCGGCCACGAACTGCCGCGACAACCGCGCCAACCGCGCCGCCCGCTCTAGCGGCTCGGCCCCCGCCCCATCGACGATCTCGTCGGCGTAGCGGGCAAAGCCGTACAACGCATGTACATGCGGCCGCTTCCACGCCGGCAAGAGCCGCGTCGCCAGGTAGTACGAACGTCCATGGCGGCGATGTAGCTCGCGACACCGCGCATAGGCCGCCGCTAAATCAGGTTGCACCCCGACCTCCATCGGCGGCCCTTGCTGTTGAGCCACCCCTGTCTCGATGGTGGCTGCAACGAGTGGCCCGCGGGCCGAGTTACTGCATTCCGGCACCGATCCGCGCGGCCAGGGATCGGTTGAGACGCTGTCGGAGATCCACGATGCCTCGCGGGCGTTCGATCACGGCGTGGGCGTCCGCGCGCGACGGCACCATCTGCTCATCGCTGGCCCATCGCGGCGGGGCGTCGAAGGGCGTCATGCACAGAATCTCTGTTGCCTGCTGCGGGTTAAGGCCGACCCGCAGTCTTCGCACCAGTTCCCGTCGCTCCTGGAAGGTGATGCGCCTCGTCCTCGCCAGTGGGTGCGTCGGGTTGGGAGATCAGGCTCCACACGATCGAGACGGTGATGGTCGCGATGATCACGCCGAGTGTCACGGGTATCGGCAGCTTACCGACCGGTGTCTCGGACAGGATGAGCTTTACGCCGGCGAAGGCCAGCAGGAACGCCGACCGTACTGCAGGTAGGTGAAGCGGCGCAGCAGCCCGGCGAGGCAGAATTAGAGGCTGCGCAGGCCGAGGATGGCGAAGGCGTTGGCGCTCCAGACGATGAACGTGCTCGTGGTGATCGCCAGGATGGCGGCGACCGAGTCGATGGCGAAGATCAGGTCGGTCGCCTCGATCGCGACGAGGGCCACGAACAGCAGGGTCGCCACCCGCCTGCCGTTGACCCGGGCGAAGAACCTGTCGCCGTGGTAGCTGGCGTCTGTGGGGATGATGCGCCGGACGAGGCGGACGATCGGGTTGCGATCGGGATGGACCTCCTTGTCCCCCCGGAAGGCCATCTTGTATCCGGTGTAGACCAGGAACGCCCCGAACACGTAGGCGGTCCAGAAGAACGACTCCAGGAGGCCGGCGCCGACGAAGATGAAGGCGAGCCGGAAGACCAGGGCGCCGATGACGCCCCAGAACAGGACCTTGTGTTGATACGCCGCTGGGACGGCGAAGAAGCTGAAGATCAACGCGATGATGAAGATGTTGTCGATGGACAGCGCTTTCTCGATCAGGTAGCCGGCGTAGTAGGCCTCGGCGACCTGGCCGCCCCGCCACAGCCACAGCACCATCCCGAACCCCAGACCCGCGGCGACCCAGACACCCGACCACACGGCGGCCTCGCGGAACCCGATGACGTGGCTGTCGCGGTGTAGCAACAAGTCCACCGCGAGCATGGCCGCGATCGCACCGGTGAGGACGAGCCACCCCCACGCTGGCACGGACATGGAAAGCTCGTTCACTGTGGCGTCCTCCCCTTCGTGACGCGCTGGATCTCCCTGCCGGGACGGGTCCGATCGGGTGGCCGCAAGCCGGCCACACCGGCCGCGGCCACCCTGTGCGCCGCCGCGACGGGTGCGCCGGCCAAGAGCAGGGTGCCGGTGGACCGGGCGAGGTCCGTGGTCGCGGCGCGCCCCGCGATGGCGACCGGTGTTGTCGCGGCGAGGTCGCCAAGTGCCGGCGCGACCGCCTCCAACCTGCCGTCCATGACCGCGGCCAGCACAACCAATTCGGCACCCAGGGCGGCGGCGGTCTCGGAAACGGTCTGGACCGGGGTGTCAGCGCCGAGGAAGGTGACCCGCCAGCCGCCGCGTCGCAGCACGACGCCGAAGCTGACCAGGCCGATGTCGTGGCGCTCGTCCGACGGGCAGGCGAGCACGGCCCGCGGACCGCTGCCCTGATCCCAGGGCCGGTCGAGGCCGAGCAGACGTTCACGGATCAGGTTGCTGGCGAAATGTTCCTGTGCGACGGTGACCTCGCCGCGCTCCCACCCGTCACCGATCTCCCGGACGCCCGGCAGCATCACCTCGTCGAGGACGGTGTCGAGGGTGAACTCGGCGAGCAGCCTGTCGATCATAAAATGGGTTCGGCGGTCCTCGAAGGCGGCCAGCGCGGCCATCAGCTCCGTCCGGGCGGCGGCGAACCGGCCACTTTGCGCCGCAGTCCCGGCCACCGTCCCCGCGTCCGGCTTGCGCGCACCGGCCAGGGCCAGCCGTGCGGCCTGCGCGGGCGGAAAGCCGCGCTCGATCTCCGCGAGCATGGTTCGCACGATAGCCTCGTCCCAGGGGGAGTAGAGCCGGAAACCGCCCGCCGAGCGCAGCGGGTCGAGCAGCCCGTACCGGCGTTCCCACGCCCGCAGCGTCTCCACCGTCACGCCGACCCGCTGAGCCAGCTCACCGATGTGGAACAGGCCGTCGACCGCCGCGTCCGCCACGTCCTCACCCCCCTCATCTCTGTACAAAGATTAGACGCGTCGTACAGAGTTTGACTAGACTACGCATGACTGGACCGCGACCAAGGCGAAGGAGCGCACAGTGACAGCAGCGGCACGCGCAACCGACGCGGGCACAGGGGAGACGCCCCGCGTCTTTCGCGGGCTTCGGCGCTACAACCTCATCGCCGCGGCGCTGCACGCCGCGCAAGCGGTCGCCGTGCTGATCCTCGCCAACGGGTTCAGCCTGCCGGTAACCGCCACGTACATGACCGGCCCACCCGGAACGCCACCGGGCGAGCCGACCACCCTGTTCGAAGTCCGCATCGCGTGGGGCGTCGCCGCCTTCTTCGCGCTCTCGGCGCTGGCGCACCTGGTCGTCGCGTCACCACCGTTCTTCCCGCGGTACGTCGAGGGGTTGCGCCAGCACCGCAACGTGTTCCGCTGGGTCGAGTACTCGCTATCGGCATCGCTGATGATGGTCCTGATCGCCCAGATCGTCGGCATCACCGACATCGCGGCACTGACCGCCATCTTCGGGGTCAACGTGTCCATGATCCTGTTCGGCTGGCTGCAGGAACGCTACGAGGAACCCGGCAACGGACGGTGGCTGCCGTTCGTGTTCGGATGCATCGCCGGAATCGTTCCGTGGATCGCCGTCGCGGTCTACCTCCTGCAGCCGGGCAGCGTCACGCCGGTGCAGCCGCCCGGCTTCGTGTACGGCATATTCATCTCGCTCTTCGTGCTGTTCAACATCTTCGCCGTCAACCAGTGGCTGCAATACCGGCCCATAGGCCGCTGGTCGGACTACCTCGTCGGCGAACGCGCCTACATCACGCTGAGCCTGGTAGCCAAATCTCTACTCGCCTGGCAGGTCTTCGCCGGCACGCTGGCGGGTTGACGGTGCTCGTGGTCTCATCTCAACAGGTCCAGCGCCGCCTAACTGGGTAGGCCACGCGCCGAGGTACCTGCTTGTGCAGGCCCTTCTCCGCGTGGCCCCCCGCCGAACCCCGCGGGCCCCTTTCGACGCACGAGGCGTCTTGTCGGTGGGCTCGTGCACACTCAGCGACCTTGATGCGGAGAGCGACGTGGTAGCAGGACGCGATCGAGGTCAACGTGGAACGCAACGTGCTGACCGTCAAGGCCGAGCGACGGCCGCTGCCGCTGAGCGCCGACGCGCAGGTCCAGGTCATCCGGTTTCGGGAGCTGCGTCCCGGCGACCGGTTGACGGTGACCGGTGTTGACGGCACAGGACGCCCTTCATGGTCATTGGGAACGGTGTCCGTTTCGAGCCTGTTCGGTCGGCTGGGGCAGCGTTTGTGCTTGCGGACCACGGCGTGCTTCACGAGGGGGGTGGCCGAACAGTCGGATTCCGCTGGACCGCTACTTCGTCCGGGATGGCCCCCGGAGGACGATTCGACCGCGACACCGAAAACTACGAGAACAACATCGTGCTGACTGCCAACCTACTCGCCGGAGCAGTCCACACCTCTTGTCCTGACGTTGGTGCGCGAGTGGAGTTTCGCACGGTCGACACCTGAGGGACCCGGAACAGGTGGAGAGGGGCCGAGGTAGTTCGGCGTCTTGGTGTGCGACGTCGAACCACCCCTCCCTGTCCTGGGTCTACTGTGGATAGTTGCTCGTTTCGAGCACGGATCCTCTGGAGAACGGGCACGATGATGTGATGAAGAAGGTTGTTCTGGTAGCGGGCGCGTCCGGCTTCATCGGTTCCCATCTCTCGCGAGCTCTGGCGTCGCAGGGATATCAGGTCCGGGCGATGACGCGCCATCCCGAGCAGTATCGCGGTGCGGGACAGGCCGTGGCTGGAGATGTCACCAAACCAGAAAGCCTGGACGACGCTCTCGGCGGCTGCGACGCCGCCTACTATCTTGTCCACTCCCTAGAATCCGCCGATTTTCAGCGACGAGACGCCGATGGCGCTACAGCCTTCGCCCGGGCCTGTTCGCAGGCCGATCTGGAACGCATCGTCTATCTGGGTGGCCTGGGGGCCGAGACAGGCGACCTCTCGCCACACCTACGGTCCCGTCGTGAGGTCGAACGGATCCTGGCCGAAGGAGACGTACCGGTCACTGTCTTGCGTGCGGCCGTAGTGATCGGTCATGGCGGCATCTCATGGGAGATTACCCGCCAGCTGGTCGATCACCTGCCCGCGCTGGTCACACCCCGATGGGTCAACACCCGCACCCAGCCCATCGCACTGGTCGATGTGATCCGGTACCTGATCGGGGTCCTCGAACCGCCAGAAGCCAGGGGACGGGTATATGAGATTGGCGGCCCCGAGGTCCTGCGCTATATCGACATGCTCGAGCGGGCTGCGGCGGTTCGCGGGAAGCCACTGCCTAACCTCACGGTGCCGTTGCTGACACCGCGGCTATCCTCAGCATGGCTGGCGCTTGTGACCGACGTGAACCTAGCCACGGCCCGAAACCTCGTCGACTCGATGACCACCGAAGTGGTTGTTCACGACAACTCGATCCTTGAGCTTGTGCCAGGCGAACGGATCGGATACGACGAAGCGGTCAAGCTTGCCCTGGCCGAGCGGGCGGCCGAGAAGAGCTCCGGCGCCATTTGAACACATGATCCACTTGCTGGCCGCCATGCGACGGTGTCTGGCCGGACCCTCGATTCCCGAGCCTGGTGAACCGGTCCATGACCGGCGTCGCCGGCTGTTCGTGGTCGCGGCAACACTCGCTGTTGGCGCCGTGCTCCTCCGGATTCTGCTTCGCGTCCAGCCCGGCGACGTGTGGTTCTATCCCTTGGCCATCGCACAGGCCGGAGTCTGGACGTTCGGTGGTTTGCTCTCGGGGCCGATCCGCGCGTGCCTCGTCACAGTCGATGAGCGCCCGAGCGTTCCGATCCTGGGACCGCTGTTCATCGGGATCGCACTGGGTGCGGTCTTTCTGCTGGGATCCCTCGTGGTGCGCGAGTTCTCACCGCTTCGAAGGGCGGTGGCTGAAGTCGTCGGGTACGCCGGCGCCGGCTGGGGTCTGATCGCCGCCATCACGGTCACAGTCGTCAACGGCATCGCCGAGGAGATCTTCTTTCGGGGAGGTCTGTTCGCCGCCCTCGAAGGTCGTCGCCCGGTGCTCCTGTCGACACTGGCGTACGCAGCCACCACAGTCGCGACCGGAAATCCCATGCTCGTCTTCGCGGCAGTGACGGTCGGCGCCATCCTCGCACTCGAGCGTCGCGCCACCGGAGGAGTCCTCGCGCCGATCATCACCCACGTCACTTGGTCATTGATCATGCTCTTGGCATTGGCGCCTGTTCTCGGGCTCTGATGCGATGAGAGTCGTTGGCAGCCGAAGAATTTGTCGAGACGCGCTGCCCGATCGCCAGGCGAGCACGCCGTCCGGCTGTGACGCTTACCTGCAACGGTCGAGGTCGGCTGCGTAGGCCCGCAGCCGGAGCTCGGCCTCGCGCAGGTATCGCTCGATCGCGAGCTGCTCCTGGTCGGTGAACTCCTCGCCCAGCGCATCGAGGGCGTCGAGCATCGGCCGCAGTACGTCGACAACGTTCTTGCTTGCTGAGGGGGTCACGACCGATCAGGTCCGGAGCCGGCGCCGCTGCCGTGTCCTTTCGTCAGCGCGCGGCGCCGCCGGCGGCGGGAGATCCTGACCTAGGCTCGTCTTCCGCATGATCAATAGCTGATTGCTCGTATTCCCGCGCCGCGCAGGGTCTGCCTGCGCGGCGCGTTTCGTTGGCGGATAACGCAGTTTGGACTGCGGACAGCCACGGGCGCTCGCACGGCGTCAGCGCCACGTTGACCATGCGTAGGGACAAACCCAGGCCTTGATGTCGGCGTGTCTGTACATGACCGCCGATCCCCTTGGCTCTAGGCTGCAGGGACAATGTATGTGAAGCGTGCAACGGTGAAGCGTGGCGCGAGCGGCTACGTGTATCTGCGGCTGGTGGAGGCGTACCGGGAGGACGGCAGGGTCCGTCACCGGGTGATCGCCAACCTCGGCCGTGAGGATGTGTTGAAGGCGTCGGGACAACTTGACCAGCTCGCGGCGAGTTTCGCCCGGCTGGACCCACCGCCGTGGGGAACCCGGCGGGAAGTCGGATCGCTGCTGCTGGTGCGCCACTATCTGCAGCGGCTGGGCCTGGTGAAGATCGTCGACGAGGCGGCCCCACAGCGCGGCCGGGCCCAGCTGACCCACGGTGAGGTCGTGGCAGCGTTAATCGCCAACCGACTCTCGGCGCCGGCGCCGCTGTACGACGTGGCCGGGTGGGCGTCCTCGGCGGCGGTGCACGAACTGCTCGACGTGCCGGCAGCGCTACTGGGTGACGACCGGCTCGGCCGGGCGCTGGAGGCGTTCGCTCCGGTCGCCGCGTCGGTGCGGGGTGCGGCGATGCTGACCGCGATCGAGGCGTTCGGTGCCGACGCGGCCCGCCTGCATCTGGATCTGACCACATTGAGCGTGTCCGGCGCATTCCCAGGCTCGGACTTGGTGGGCAAGGGCTGGAGCTCGTCGCGCACGGTGCAGCGCCAGGTGCGGGTACTGGCCGCGACCAATGCCACCGGCGTGCCGCTGTACATGCGCCCGCAGCCGGGCAGCGCGGCCGAGCTGACCTGCCTGGGCCAGGCCATGGACGAACTGGCCGGACTGCTGCCCCCGGGACTGCTGGTGGTGGCCGACTCCGCCCTGGGCCATTGGAAGAACCTACGCGAGGTCGACCGGGCCGGACTGCGGTTCATCGTCCCGCTGAGGGAAAGCACCGGATACTTCGACCAGTTCCTCGCCGAGGTCGGCCACGCGCAGCTACGCCCGATCCGCCACGTCGCCCGCCGCGAGGAGCACCGCCCGCCACATCGGCGCACCCGCTACCGCGGTGCACTGCGCGACTGGCACATCACCGACCCGCAAACCGAAACCGCGCACCACTTCCGGGTCGCCTACATCTGGTCTTCCGAGGAAGCCCGGTCCGTGGCCGAGGCCCGCGAACGGGCCCTGACCAAGGCAGAGGCCGAACTCGCCCGCGCGCACCGCGGACTCGGCGGCCAGCACTACAAGACCCCGCAACAGGTCCAGGCCCGGGTCAACCGCATCCTCGGCCCCAACGTGCAAGCACTGCTCACCGTCACCGTCGAGGCGGAGGACGGCCGACCCACCCTGACCTGGCAGCGCAACCAGGCCGCCATCGACGCCGCCGCCCAACACGACGGCATCTACGCCCTCGCCACCAACCTGCCCGGCCGGCTCACCGCCACCTCCCTGCTCGGCCTCTACAAACAACAGCACCTCGTCGAGCTGGCTCACCGCGCCAACAAGAGCGTGCTCAACGTCCGGCCGATCTTCCTACACAACGACGACCGCATCGCCGCCCTGGTCAGCATCGTCGGCCTCGCCCTGCTCATCTACGGCCTCATCGAAACCGACCTACGCCAAGCACTCGGCCCAGACCAGCACCTACCCGGTCTGCTCCCCGAAGGCCGCGCAGCCCGCCCCGCCGGCCGCAACATCCTCGCCGCGTTCCAAGGACTGGCCGCCACCTACACCCCACACGGGATACGCCTGGACCGGCTCACCAGCACCCAACGCACGATCCTCAACCACCTCAACGTCGCCCTACCCTGGCCCGAACAAGGCCAGGA
>CAVWCL010000013.1:0-148201 GCA_963753485.1 uncultured Actinomycetota bacterium
CGGCAATCATGACCTCCTACCCCGGATAACCAGGCGTTGGACCGCACCCAGCCCAGCCTGCCCATGAAGAGAGGGCCGAGCCGGCACGATGACCCACGACTACAAACGCAACGGGACCACCACCCTGTTCGCAGCCTTAAACGGGCTCAGGGCAAGATCATCGACGATGCATGCCCCGGCACCGCAACCAGGAGTTCATCAAGTTCCTGAAAAAGATCGACGCCGGACCCACGGGCTGGCAGCTCCACCTGATCCTGGACAACTACGCCACCCACACCCACCCCAACGTGAAAGCTGGCTGGCAAACACAAGCGGTTCCACCTGCACTTCACCCCCACCACAGGTCGTGGCTGAACCTGGTCGAACGCTGGTTCCGGGACCTCACTCACAAACCCATCCGACGCGGTGTGTTCAAAAGCGTCCCCGACCTGAACGCGCCATCGGGACTACCTACGGGCATCACAACAACGATCCGAAATCGTTCGAGTGGACCGCGAACGCCGAAGAGATCCTCGAAAAGGTCCGACGCGGCCGAGTCGCCCTCGCACAAGTGAAAACCTCAAAACTGAGACACTACCACTAGCGCTGTTTCGACGTGCCGCGAAAAACAACCACACGCTGCCTGCCACGATGACAAAGCCGGCCGCGATCGGCAGCCACGACCCACGCGACCCGCCGCCCCCTCGAGCTGACAACCCGACCCGGCCGCGCCGCAGAACGTCACCCAGGTCCGCCTGCGTCCGCCTCGACCGTCGGTCATGCGACCATCTTGTCGCGACCGGGCAACGAGGAACAGCAATCATGGATGCGCCTTCGCGCTACGCCACGATCAGCGGTTGTCACTCGGCGACCCCGGAAGACCTACCTCCGTCTCCACAACAGCACCGCATCCAGTGCCTACATGGATGCCCGTTCAGCGTTCGTGGCCGCGGTGGCGAGCAGGTCTGGTTCGGCCTGGTCGCGGGTAGCGCGCTTCACCAACGCATGCACCCGCACGCGCCGCCGCCCGCCGTCGGCATCTTCACTGTCGTGGTCTTCGACTCGGTCGATCAGGTTGAAGTCGCGCCAAACTGGCCAGCCCGTCGGTGGCCGCGTCGACCTGGTCCGCCGTGGTGAGCGTCGGACGGTGCTGGTGGAGGTAGTCCAGGGCGGCCGGTGCAATGATGGCTTGCTCGGGGATGCCGTTGGGGTCGAGCAGGTTCAGCAGGGTCAGGAGCTGTCGGGCCAACCCGGCCGGGCGCAGCTGGTCGGCCGCGCCGACGGACAACAGGAGCGCCGCGGCGACCGGGAGCCGGTAGTCGTCGGGCATCCCGCCCGGTTCGGGGACCACGTCGAGGAGTTGTTTGGCGTTGGCGAAGCGGCTGCGGTACTGCGCGCTGGTGATGTCCTGGTCGGCGATGAACGCGGCGGCCTGTCCCAGCATCAGCGGCAGAAAACCCAGATCTTCGGCGAGCTGATCCGGCTGCACCAATCGGTCTGGCCGGTCGGCGAACTTCTCCCGCAGGTACGTGTGCGCCTCGCCTGGGGTGAACAGACCCACCGGGATGAGGCGACCGCGGCTGGCCAGGGCGGCGTCGCGGCGGCGGGTGGTCACCACCACCCGCCCCGATGCCGACGCCGGCGGCCACAGCCCGGACAGGTCGGCCGAATCCGCCGCGTCGTCGAGCACGACCATCCATTGCTGCTTCGTGGTGGCCAGCCACTCGAGAAAACTCCGGGCGGCACCTCTGGGTCGGAGGGATCGGCCCCGCAGACCTCATGCCCGGCCCGGGCGTATGTGGACACGATGTCGTCGCGGCCGCGCGCGGTGACCCAGACCAGCACATCCAGCAGCGAGCTATCGAGAAACAGCCGGCACAATGCAGCCGCCAACTGGGTCTTCCCGACTGGCCCAGACTCCCAAGCGCCGCGTTCCAAGTGGTCGAGCAAGCAACCCACAGTCGCGGACGGTAACTACCGCGTCTCCTACCGACCGCGTGGGGGATGCAAAGACTGTGCACAACGACGCCCTGCGCCTCAATCGGCGCGCACCGCTCGCGGCGGTATCTCGCTCATGATCCGGACTACTCGACGGTTGGCCGGATCCAGCCGCGATGCCCGGCACCAACGGCCACGAAACAGACGAGCACCGTTGGAGCACCATCCGGTCCACAGTGGACCGACAAGTATCGATGACCACCTCGATGCTACCGCGTTTCCGCAGGTCAGGGCGATGCAACCACTATAGATCTTGAGCCGACGCCGAGACTCGAACTCGGAACCGCCCGATTACAAGTCGGGTGCGCTGCCAGTTGCGCCACGCCGGCGAGGGTGCCTCTGCGATCGTACGCCGCGGGCTGGTCGCGGCCGGCCAACCGCGCGGCGCCGAGCTTGGCAGGGGCGTTGGGCGGGTCTACCGTGAGGTCAACCGCCCGGTTCGGTGTGTCCGCCGGCCAGGCACTTTCACTCGGATCGTCCGGCACGTTCCTGCCGGTGAAAGGACGTGTTTCGCCCATGGCCACGGTGACCTACGCCAAAGCGACCCGGGTCTATCCCGGGACCACGCGGCCAGCAGTCGACGCACTCGATCTCAAGATCGCCGATGGGGAGTTCCTCGTCCTCGTCGGACCGTCCGGCTGCGGCAAATCGACGAGCCTGCGCATGCTCGCCGGTCTCGAGGAGATCGACGAGGGCGCCATCTACATCGACGAGACCGATGTGACCAACGTGCCGCCAAAGGCACGCGATATCGCGATGGTCTTCCAGAATTACGCGCTCTACCCACACATGACCGTGTACGACAACATGGCCTTCGCGCTGAAGCTGCGCAAGACGCCGAAGTCTGAGATCGACCGCCGGGTCAGGGATGCCGCCCGGTTGCTCGACATGGACGACGCGTTGCTGACCCGCAAGCCGAAAGCACTCTCTGGCGGGCAGCGCCAGCGGGTGGCCATGGGCCGGGCCATCGTGCGCGAGCCGCAGGTTTTCCTCATGGACGAACCACTCTCCAATCTGGATGCCAAGCTGCGGGTGCAGACCCGGGCGCAAATCGCCGCGTTGCAGCAACGCCTCGGCGTGACGACCGTCTATGTGACCCACGACCAGGTCGAGGCGATGACCATGGGCGACCGGGTCGCGGTCCTGCTCGACGGCGTGCTGCAGCAGGTCGACGGTCCCCGGGCGCTCTACGACGAACCACAGAACGCCTTTGTCGCCGGGTTCATCGGATCACCGGCGATGAACATCCGCACGGTCGGGCTCACCGACGACGGGGCCGACTTCGGCGGTCTCAAGGTTGCGCTCACCCGCGAGCAGGTGGCGGCCGCGCGCGCCGACGGCGGCGGGAACAGGGTCACGATCGGCTTCCGGCCGGAGCACTGTGAGCTGGTCACCGGCGGCGAAGGTGGGGTGCCGGTCGTCGTCGAGCTGGTCGAGGAGCTGGGCTCGGACGCGTACGTACACGGCAGCGCCCTGCTCAACGGCGGCGACGAGAGCAGCACCATCGTGGTGCGCACCGACGGTCGGGTGGTTCCCCCCCGCATCGGCGAGACCGTGTACGTGCGGCCGCGCCCCGGCGCGCAGCACGTCTTCCACGCGGCCACCGGCAACCGCCTGTAGGGGATCGCACCCGGGGTGGGCGAGTGGACCCGCCCGCCCCGGTAACCTCACCACGTGATCCGTTGGCGATTCGACATCGTGCTCGCCTGCGGGCTGCTCGCCGTCACGGCAACGCTCACCACCGCGCCGGTACGGGCGATCGACCTGGCCGCCCGCGACCTGGCGGACACGTACCGGCCAAGGCTGGGCTATGACGTCGCGGTCACGGTCAACCGGCTCGGCTCCGGCGGTTGGCTCGCCGCGATCGCCGCGGTCACCGCGGTCACCTTCGCCATCCGGCGGCGCAGCCTATGGCCACTGGCACCGGTGGCCGTCGCCGCCGCCGCCGTCGCCGGCTGCACCGAGCCGATCAAGCTGCTCGTGCACCGGGCGGCGCCGCACGTCACCGACGCGGACGGAGTGTCGTTCCCGTCCGGGCACGCGGTGAACACGGTCGTCTGGTACGGCGTGCTCTGCCTGCTCGCCGGCGCCTGGCTGCACCCCACGGCCCGGATGTGGCTGCGCTGGACCCCGCCGCTGCTGGTCGGCGTGGCCAACGCGTACCTCCAATTCCACTGGATCACCGACCTGGTGGCCGGTTTCTTCCTCGGCGTCCTGATCGACCGCCAGCTGGCCCGGGTGCGCTGGCCACGCCTCGATCAGACCCGCAGGACCTCGACGCCGGCCGCCTGCAGCGGCGCCAATGCGGCCTCGGTCGCGTCCGCGTCGGTGACCAACGTGTGAACCTTCTCGGCCGCGCAGACCCGGGCAAACGCGTGTTGGCCGAGTTTGGAGGAGTCGGCGAGGACCACGACGCGCCGAGCCCGGGATGCGAGCAGGCTGTTCATCGCGGCCTCGCCCTCGTGGTGGGACGCCGCGCCGAGCTCGGCGTCGATGGCGTCGACGCCGAGGAACGCCACGTCGAGCGTCAGTTCCTGCAGGATGCCGGTCGCCAGTGGCCCGACCAGTTCGTAGGACTGTGGCCGGACCACCCCGCCGGTCACCACGATCTTCATGCGGGACCGGACGATCAGCTCGTTGGCGATGTTGAGCGCATTCGTGACCACGGTCAGCTGCGGGCCGTCCGGGCCGGTCCCGGCGAGGTCGGGTCGAGCGGCGAGCGCCCGGGCGACCTCGGTGGTGGTGGTGCCGCCGGTGAGCCCAACCACCATCGCCGGGGCGACCAGCGAGGCCGCCGCGACGCCGATGCGCTGCTTCTCGGGTGCATGCTTGGCCGACTTGTACCGCAACGGGAGGTCATAGGAGACGCCGTTCACCACCGCGCCGCCCCGGGTTCGTGTGATCATTTGCTGTTGAGCGAGCTGATCGAAGTCACGCCGGACCGTCGCCTGGGACACCACGAGGCGCTCGGCGGCGTCCTCAACGCTGATCCGACCGGTCTCCGTCAGCAGCTCGAGGAGCGCGTTCCAGCGCGCGACGCGGTCCACGTCGACCTCCTTGTCGGCCGGTAGCTGCGCACATGTGCGCGCTACGTTGCACAATGATGCGCGAAACCCCCGACTAACGTCGAGTCAGGTGCGCAAATGACACGGAATCACGCGGTCACCCTCGCCGTCGACGTCGGCGGCACCAGCATCAAGTGCGCCGTGATCGACGAGTCCGGCTCGCTCCGGTACGCCGACCGTCACCTGACCGGGGCCGAGAGAGGCCCGGCGGCGGTGGTGGCCACGATCCTCGACGCGGCCGCCGGCCTCGCCGACCACGCCCGTGACCTGGGACTGGATCCGATCGCCGCCGGTGTCGTGGTGCCGTCGGTGGTCACCGGGGGGATCGCCGTCTGGTCGGCCAACCTCGGACTGCGTGATGTCCCGCTCCGCGATCTCGTCGCCGACCGGACCGGCCTGCCGGCGGTGCTCGGTCATGACGTCCGGGCCGGCGCACTCGCCGAGGCCCGCCTCGGCGCCGGTCGAGCCACCCGGCGGCTGCTCTTCGTCGCCATCGGCACCGGTATCGCGGGTGGATTCGTGCTCGACGGCGAGATCGACCACGGGGCGCACGGCGCGGCCGGTGAGATCGGGCACGTTGCGGTGCGCACCGGCCCGCAAGCACCGGCCTGCCGCTGTGGTGGGCGCGGCTGCCTGGAGATGTACGCCTCGGCCGCGGCGATCGCGCGGGCGTACGCGTACGCCGCCGGTCAGGTGTCACCGGTGGCGGCGGTCCCGACCATGGTGGACGCGGCCCCCGGCTACCACGGGTCGGTCGCGGTGACCAGCGAAGGGGCCGAGGGGGTCGCCCGCCGCGTCCACGACGGCGACCCGCTCGCCCAGCAGGTATGGGCCGGCGCCGTGGAGGCTTTGGCCGACGGCCTGCTCACCGCGATCGCGTTCTACGACCCGTCGGTGATCGCCCTCGGTGGCGGCCTGGCCGAGGCCGAGGACGTCCTGCTGGACCCGCTGCGCACGGCGCTGGAGCAGCGCCGTACCTTCCACCAGCTCCCCCAGGTCGTGCAGGCCGAACTGGGCGACAGCGCCGGCTGCCACGGCGCCGCCATCCTCGCCTGGGACCTGATCGGCCGGCACCGGTGAGCCGGTCCCTGCGCGGGCACGTGGTCACCCCGGAGGGGATCATCGCGGACGGGGTGGTCACCCTCGACCGCGGCCGGATCAGCGCCGTCGACGATGCGGGGCCGAGCCGACGCCGGCCGGGGCGCGAGCGGTGGATAGTGCCCGGCTTTGTCGACCTGCACGTGCATGGCGGCGGCGGGCACAGCTTCACCACCGGCGACCCGGACGACGCCAGGGCGGTGGCCGCGTTCCACACCCGGCACGGCACCACCACCATGCTCGCGAGTCTGGTCTCGGCCAGCCGGGCCGAGCTGCGCTCGGCCACCCAAGCACTGGCGCCGCTGGTGCCGGCGGGTGTGCTGGCCGGGGTGCACCACGAGGGGCCGTACCTCTCGGCGGCGCGGTGCGGCGCACACAACCCGGCCGACCTGCGCGACCCCGACCTGGACGAGCTCAACGAACTGCTCGAGCCCGGGGCGGCGCGGATGATGACGCTGGCGCCGGAGCGTAGCGGCGCCCTCGACGCCATCCGGCTGCTGGTCGAACGGGGCGTGGTGGCGGCGATCGGGCACACCGACGCCACGTACGAACAGACCCTGGCCGCCGTCGCGGCCGGAGCGAGCGTGGCTACCCATCTCGGCAACGCGATGCGGCCGATGCACCAGCGCGACCCCGGGCCGATCATCGCCCTGCTCGACGCCACTCGGGTCGTCTGCGAACAGGTCGCTGACGGGATACACCTGCACGACGGGATGCTGCGCCACACGGTACGCTCGGCCGGCCCCGCGCGGGTCGCGCTGGTGACCGACGCGATGGCCGCGGCCGGCATGCCGGATGGGTCCTACGAGTTGGGCGGCCAACCGGTCACGGTGAGCCTGGGCGTGGCCCGCCTCACCGGTAACCAGGCGATCGCCGGCAGCACGCTGACCATGGATGCCGCCCTGCGGCATACTGTCCATAGTGGAGTTAGTCTCGCCGACGCGGTCACCATGGCGTCGACCACGCCGGCCCGGGTTCTCGGGCTCGCGGACGAGGTCGGGGCGATCGCGCCCGGCCTGCGGGCCGACCTGGTGCTGCTGGACCGGGAACTACACGTGACCGGTGTGCTACGTCAGGGCGTACCGTACCGGGCCTGACGGCACAGATCACATCGCCCCGGCGCGGAGAGTCGCCTGCGGCAGCCGGCTACCATAGCCTGCCCGGTGTGGACACCCACGCTCCGCTCGATCTCGGCCTCAACGTCGACGAGCTCGATCTCGACCCGAGCGTCGACGAGCTCGACCTCAACGTCGACGACGAGATCGAAGCGGACGCCGCCGCGATCGTCGCCGGGCTCGGCGCGGACGCCGCCCTGGTGCTCACCGCCGACCAGCGAGCAATCCTCGAATTCGAGCGGCAGTGGTGGCGTCGACCGGGCGCCAAGGAACAGGCGATCCGGGACAACTTCGAGATCTCGCCGACCCGGTACTACCAGGCCCTCAACGCGATCCTGGACCTGCCGCAGGCGGTGCGGTACGACCCGACTCTGGTGCACCGCCTGCAGCGGGTGCGTACCGCCGCCGTCCGTACCCGCCGGCCGGCATAACCCGGCTCGAAGTCTGCCCCGGCTGTCGGCTACTTGACCTGGCACCGGACGACGCCGACCGGCACACTCGATCGCACATGAGGTTCGTGAAGGGCATGCCATGAAACTCCAGGCCTGGTCGGCCTTCCACAGTAGACGGACCGGCACCCGCGCGGTCATCGCGCTGCTCGCCCTGACCGCGCTCACCGTGCTCGCCGGCTGCAACCGCAACGGCGCCACGCCGCCACCAGCCGGGATCTCGACGACCCCGGCGACCACCGCGACGGCATCGCCGACGCCGACCGGGACACCGAGCCCGACGCCGCCACCCACCGATCCGGCGATCGTCTTCGCCGCCGACGGCATCGGGCCTTACGTCATCGGCACCTCTCTGACCGACCTGCAGGATCACGGCAGTCTGGCCAACATCGAGGAGAGTCCGTTCTGCACCGACGCCAAGGGCGCGGACGCCACCGGCCTCTACGCCGGGAAGATCACCCTCACCTTCCGCAGCGGGCGCCTGACCGCCATCCACACCCTCTCCACCGCGTACGTAACGCCCTCCGGCGCCCGAATCGGGATGAGCCTGACGGCGTTGCAGGGCATCTACGGCAGCCGGGGCACGTTGATCAACGGCTCCCTGTCGAACAAGGGCTACTCGGTAAGGGTCGCCGCCACCGGCCTGGCCATCGTGTTCCTGCTCGACTCGACCAACACCAAGGTGGCCGCGATGAGTGGCGGTGAGGCACAGGCCCTCGAGGACGCGGTCCGCCACGGCGAGGGTTGCTGAGAGCCGGCTGAGACCGCCCGCCCGGCGCCAGCCGGGTCAGCGCCGTTGCAGTCCTGTCTTTCGTTCGCACTGCGGTGCTCGCACCCGCTCGCTCCTCGCGCTCACACACAGGTAAGCGCCGTACCGTGGGGCGCATGCAGCTCCCCCGCGTGCGCCTCACCCGCCGCCGGCTCATCGCCGCCGGCTGCGTCCTCGCCGTCGTCGGGGGGCTGCTCGCTTGGGCCGCCTGGCCGGCACCGCGCCACTTCACCAGCTCCGACCAGCGGCTGACGGTGCTCACCGGGCCGGCCGGCACCGAGCCGGTGAGCCTGGATACCAGGTTGTACCTGCCGACCGGGGCGAACGCGCAGCATCCGGTGCCGGCGATCCTGCTCGCGCACGGCTTCGGCGGAACCAAGCTGAGCGTGTCGTCGCAAGCGGAGGAGTTCGCCGACCGGGGCTACGCGGTGCTCACGTACACCGCGCAGGGGTTCGGCGCCAGCGGCGGCCAGATCCACCTGGACAGCCCCGACTATGAGGTGCGCGACGCGCAGGGCCTGCTGGACTGGTTGGCCGGCCGGCCGGAGATCATCAAAGATCGCCCGGGAGATCCGCGGGTAGCCGCAGTCGGCGGGTCCTACGGCGGCGCCCTCGCTCTCATGCTCGCCGGGACCGACCGACGGGTCGACGCGATCGTTCCGATGATCACGTGGAACGACCTGGCCAACGCGTTCCTGCCGGAGGCGACCGGCGCCGGCCCGACGGTCGGGGTGTTCAAGAAGCAATGGGCCGGGCTCTTCTTCGGCAGCGCCGGCGCTGCCGGCAACCTGCTCAACCTCGCCGGTCTCGGCGGCGCGAACCCGGCCGGGCCCGCGAGCCGGCGGCCGGACCCGCAATGCGGGCGTTTCGCCCCCGATGTCTGCGCCGCCTACCTCGATGTGGCCACCACCGGCAGGGCCGGCCCGGCCACCCTGGAGCTGCTGCACCGCTCCAGCCCGGCGCCGCTGTTGGCTCGGATCACCGCGCCGACACTGCTCATCCAGGGCCAGGTGGACACGCTCTTCCCGCTCAGTGAGGGGGAGGCGAACTACCGCGGCATCGCGGCCACCGGAACCCCGGTGCGCATGGACTGGTTCACCGGCGGCCACGACGGCGGCGCCGGTCCCCAGGCCGACCAGGACCGCACCCGATACCTGAGCATCACCTGGCTGGATCACTACCTGCGCGGGGAGGGCGCCGACCCCGGCCAGGGCTTCACCTTCTCCCGGCTGTCCGGGTTCGACGCCGACACCCGCCGGATCACCACCTCGGGTTTTAGCAGCGACCATCAGCCAGCGGCCGCCGGCAACCCGCCGCCGGTCACGGTGCCCATCGCCGGCCCGGTCCAGCCGGTCGCGAACCCGCCCAACGACACCCCGGCGGCGATCAGCTCGCTGCCCGGCACCGGCGGCGCCAGCCTGTCCAGCCTTATCAACGGCTCCGCGCTGGAGATCCCCGGCCAGCACGCGGACTTCTACTCCGAGCCGGTCACCTCCAATGTGGACGTGGTCGGCACCCCGACGGTGCGGATCCGGGCCGCCTCGCCGACCGGCGAGGCGGTGCTCTTCGCCAAGCTCTACGACGACGACCCGCAGGGCGGTTCCTCCCTGCCGTTCGGTCTGGGCGCACCGGTGCGGCTGACCGGGTTGCCGGCCGTGATCGACCGGGCGACCCCGGTCACCATCTCACTGCCCACGGTCGTCTACCGGTTCGAGACCGGCCACCGGCTGCGGCTCACCCTGGCCACCTCGGACCAGGCGTACGCAACGCCGCCGGCGCCCACGGTGTACCTGGTTGCTCTGCCGGCGGACGGGACCGCGATCACGCTGCCCCAGGTCATCGGTTCGCCCATCGCGAGCCCCGACATCGTGTGGCGCTACCTGCTCGCCGGCCTCGCCGGCTTGGCCGGGATCGGCATCGTGGCTGCGATCCTGGTGGGCCGACTCCGTCGGCGGGCCAACGCGGTCGCCCGGGTCGAGGAGTTCGCGGACGTCCCGCTGGTGGTGCGCGGGCTCCGCAAGGAGTACTCGGACGGCTTCGTGGCCGTGTCGAGTGTGGACTTCACGGTCCACCGTGGACAGGTAGTGGGCCTGCTCGGCCCCAACGGCGCCGGCAAGACCACCGCCCTTCGGGTCCTGCTCGGCATGACCCGCGCCACCGCGGGTGAGGTGTTGATCTTCGGCCACCGGCTGCGTCCCGGCGGTGAGGTACTGAGCCGTCTTGGCGCGCTGGTCGAGGGGCCCGGCTTCCTGCCCCACGTCAGCGGCCTGGACAACCTGCGGCTGTACTGGCGCTCGACCGGGCGCGCGGAGGCCGAGTCCCACCTCGACGAGGCACTGGAGATCGCCGGGCTGGGCGACTCCATCCACCGCAAGGTCCGCAAGTACAGCCACGGCATGAAACAGCGCCTGGCCATCGCCCAGGCGATGCTGGGCCTACCGGAGCTGCTCGTGCTCGACGAGCCGACCGACGGGCTGGACCCGCCACAGATCGCCGAGATGCGCCGGGTTCTGCGCGCGTACGCGACCGATGGCCGGGCCGTGCTCGTCTCTTCCCACCTGCTCGCCGAGGTCGAGCAGACCTGCGACCACGTCGTGGTGCTGCACAAGGGCGAGGTGGTCGCCAGTGGAGCGGTGGCGGAGATCGTCGGTGACTCCCCGGTCGCCCAGGTCGACGTCTCCGATGTGGCCGCCGCGACCACGGTGTTGCGTGGGTTGGGCGGTGTGCGGTCGGTCACCGCCGATGCCACCGGCCTGGTGGTCGACCTCGACGGCACTCCACGGACCGAGATGGTGGCCGCACTGGTTCGCGCCGGGATCGGCGTCGACCGGGTGGTTCCCCGCCGCCGGCTGGAGGATGCGTTCCTGAGCCTGGTCGGCGGCGACACGAAGGGAAGTGCCCAGCGATGACGGCGACGACTGCGGCCCGAACCGCTCGACCCCCGGCGACCTTCAGCGTGGCGACCGAGCTGGTGCGCCAGGCGAGCCGGCCACGCACCCGGATCGCCTTGGCCTGCATGGTGCTGCTCCCGCTCGTCGTGCTCGGAGCGTTCGAGTTCGGCCGCTCCGGCGGTGAGGAGCGCACTGGCAGTGGCGCGTTCGCGAACCTGGTCACGGTGGCCACCGCCGGCGGCGCCAACTTCGCGCTCTTCACTCTGCTCGTCTCGTCATCGTTCCTGCTCGTCGTGGTGGTAGCGCTCTTCTTCGGCGACACGGTGGCGAGCGAGGCGAGCTGGGGGAGCCTGCGCTACCTGCTCGCCATTCCGGTGCCGCGGGCCCGGCTGCTCGGGGTGAAGCTGGTCGTGTCGCTCATCTACTCGGTGATCGCGCTCGTCCTGCTGGTCGGCACGGCATTGCTGGCCGGCACCGTGCGCTATGGCTGGAACCCCATGCGCTCCACCGTTTCCGACCAGGTGAGCGCCGTCGACGGCGCCCGGCTGGTGGCCTCGGCGACGGCGTACATCGGCATCTCGCTCATCGTCGTCGCCGGCATCGCGTTCCTGCTCTCGGTCTCCACCGACGCCCCGCTCGGCGCGGTGGGCGGCGCCGTGTTGCTCCAGATCATCTCCAGCATCCTCAACCAGATCGACGCTCTGGGCTCCCTGCGCAACGTGCTGCCGACGCATTACAACAGCGCCTGGGTCGGCCTGCTCTCCACCCCGGTGCAGTGGACCGCGATGGTGCAAGGCGCCATCTCCGCCCTGCTCTACGGCGTGATCTTCTTCAGCCTCGCCTTCTGGCGATTCGTACACAAGGACATCGTGTCGTAGACACCCAACGGGGCATCGTGTCGTAGACACCCAACGGGGCATCGTGTCGTAGACACCCAACGGGGCATCGTGTCGTAGACACCCAACGGGGCATCGTGTCGTAGACACCCAACGGAGCTCAGCGGGGTGGCCTATCCGGACCGGTCGTGGTACCGGCGGCGGGCCTCGGTCAGGCTCAACGAGCCGTTCGGGCCGCCGCGCACCGAGTCCGCATCGGCGTCGTCCTGACCGTCGTCTTCCCAGCCGCAGATCGGGCAGATCTCGTAGCCGCCCCGCTCGCCGAGGATGATCTCGCCACAGCAGGGACACGGGTACGGACCACCCTCCGGGCCGGCAACGACCGACCCACGGCTGAGCGCCTCCCGGTAATGGTCGAACCACAACTCGATCTGCCGCCGGCGTTCAGCGTCTTCGGCTGGCAGCGCAGATTGGCCCACGTCCCCATTATCAACGCCGCGGCAACCTCAACCGACCCGCCCGGTCGAACCTTGGATCAGCAAGTCTCGCCGGAGGCCACACCGGGGTATCGTCGCGCAATGTCCGTCGACGCCCGGGCGGTGGCTGCGCTGTTCGACCTGGGTGAGCCGGTGGCGCCGCTACGCCGGTTGCCGGGTCGCAGCAGCGCCCGGGTCTGGGCGCTGGACACCGTTGCCGGCCAGTGGGTGGTGAAGACTGCCCAACCCTCGGGGCCCGCCGCGCTGGACGCCCTGCGCACAGCGTCCACACTGGAGGCAGCCGCCCAGGCCGCCGGCGTCGCCGGTGCGCCGGCAGTGACGATCGGGTCTGCCGCTGGATCCTGGGCCCCGCTGCCGGGTGCGCCAGGCACCTATGTGCGGGTGAGCGAGCGGCTGGCCGGGCAGCCACCGCCGGTTCCGTTGACCGAGCCGTTGGCTGCCTGGCTGGGGACCAGTGTCGCCCGGATCACCGGCCTGGGCTTGCCGGCGAAGCGCAGGCGGAGCCGGTCACCGCAGTGGCAACGTCTCCTGCCCGACCTGCTCGCGCCGGCTGAACAGGACCAGCTGCTCGCCGCGGCCCGCGCCGCCGGTGACCTGATCGTCGCCGCGAACCAGCCGCGTCCACGCCGGGTCCTTGCCCATCGCGACATCAACCGGCGCAACGTGCTCGTCACCGGCAACGGGCCGGTGCTGCTCGACTTCGACCGGGCCGGCGGCGAGGTGCCGTGGTGGGAGCTGGTCCACCACACGTTCCTCCTCGCCTGCACGAACCTCGGGCCGGAGGAACCGGATCCGGCCAGCGTGCGCCACGCCGTCGCCGGCTACCTGCAGGCGGGCGGTGAGCCCGGGCCAGCCGACCCGTCGGCCTTCGCCGGCCTACTGGCCGGGTTGCTCGACTGGGTCGCGAGTGCCGCCGAGACGGTCAGCGACAACCAACCAGACAACCACGTCGGTGCGGCCGCCGACGAGCAGCCATCAGGCGATCACACACGCACCGTGCTCCGCCAGGCAGCGGCCAGCCTGCCGCTGGTCGTCTCGGCGCTGCCACGCTGGTCGGCGTTGCTGGCCTGAGCTCAGCCGAGATTGTGCCGGGCGTAGGCCGGTGCCCGCCAGCCGAGAACCGCCTCGGTGAGCCGGGTGGCGGCGACGGCCGAGGCCACGTCGTGCACGCGTACGATCCGGGCGCCCTGCAGGATGCAGATGACCACCGCGGCCAGGGTGCCGTCGTGACGCTGGCCGGGCGGCCGGTCCAGGGTCTCCCCGATGAAGTCCTTATTGGACACCGCGGCGAGCAGTGGGTAGCCCAGCGCGGCGATCTCGCTGAGTCGGCGGGTGAGCTCCAACGAATGGTGGGTGTTCTTGTTCAGGTCGTGCCCGGGGTCGATGATGATGCGGTCGGGGGGCACCGCATGCGCGAGCGCGAGCTCGATCCGTCCGGCCAAAAAGCTACGGACCTCGGCGACCACGTCACCGTAGGCCGGCCGGATCACCGGGGTTCGCGGGGGCGAGGCGAGGCTGTGCGTGAGGATCAGCGTCGCGCCGGTTGTCGCGACCAGGTCGGCCAGGGCCGGATCGAAGAGCCCCGACGTGTCGTTGATGACGTCGGCGCCGGCCTGGATAGCCTGCCGGGCCACCTCGGCCCGGTAGGTGTCGACGGAGATGACGACGTCGGAATCGGCCCGGACCGCGGCCACCACCGGGATGACCCGGTCCAGCTCCTCGTTCTCGGTCACCGTTGGCCCGGCAGTGCCGAACGGGACGCCACCGACATCGACCCAGTCGGCCCCGTCCGTGATCGCCGCCCGGACCGCGCCGATCGCCTTGACCAGCTCGAAGGTGCGGCCTTGGTCGAAGAATGAGTCCGGGGTCCGATTGACGATCGCCATGACGGCAACTTCGCGAGCGAAGTCGAAGGTCCGGGCGCCGATGTTCCGGCGAGGGCTGACCAGGTCCGGGGTGAAGATCCCGGAGCGATGGGCGACACCATCCACGACCGACTGCTCTCCATCTGTGCTTGCGCCCCGGCCCAGAGCGCACCCTACCCCATCGGCCCGGCCGGGTTTCGAAGGCGGCCGCGCACGGCCCGAGAAAGGCACCCGAAAAATCGTGCGGCCCCGCGCCACGCGGGCCGCCGGGGACGCAGGCTCGCCGAACGGCCGACCCACCCCGGACTGGTGGATGCCAGCAGCGCGGGCTAGCCTCCGAAGCCGTGGATGGCTGGGACACGCAGGACATGGATGACATCGTCGTCGGCCGGCGGATGCGGGTCGGGCGGCGGCGGTCCCGGCGGGGTCCCGCGCTCTGGATCATCATGCTGATGGTGGTGCTGGTCGCGCTCGCCGGCGGCGGGTACTACTGGTTTCACCACGCGGCCGGCCTGGACTCGATTCCCGATCCGCCGATCACGGCGCCGGGTGGCTACAACGCCACCATCGGACCCGGGAACACCATCAATGCCGGCCTCGAGGTGCGGAACCTGGCCAACGTACCGGTGACCCTGCTCGCCGCCCGGTTCGTGGCCCCGGCCGGGCTGACCAGCATCGCGCTGGCGATCGTGCCGACCGGGGAGGGGAACTCCGGCTTCGACCTCGAGGGCAAACTGCCGCCGTCGGAGCCGGTCGAGCTGGGCACCACCGCCTCGGATCGCAACGCCATTCTCGCGGCTCGGTTCACGGTCGACTGCAAGGGCGTGCTCGCCGCCGGGGCCGACCTGGACGAGCAGATCTTCGTGACGATCCGGGTCGCCGGTGAGCAGAAGGAGGTGGAGCTGGCGCCTCCGGTGATCGGCGACGTCACCTGGCTCACCGCCACCGCCAAGCGCATCTGCCTCGACCCGGTGCCGACTGACCCGGACACCCAACCTCCGCTGCCGCCACTGCCCGATTCGCCGGGGCCGAGCACGACTCCCTGATCATCCCGGTAGGCTGTGCTGACAACTGAAGACCTCATCCAGAGGGGCAGAGGGACCGGCCCGATGAAGCCCCGGCAACCACCGAGCGCCGTGCGACGCGGCCGGCGCGGATTGGTGCCAACTCCGGCCCACCACCGGTGGGACAGATGAGAGGACGCCTGATGCACCAGTCCGCCGCGGTATGCCTGAGGTGTCGCAACTGTGGCGCCGACACCCCGCTACAGCCCCAGTCCGCCTGCGGGGACTGCCTCGGCCCGCTGGAGATCGGCTACGACGCGGCCGCCCTGGCCCGGGTGACCCGCCACCAGCTGGAGACCGGGCCCGCGAGCATGTGGCGGTACGCGCCGCTGTTGCCGGTTGGCCAGGACCCGGCATCCCGGACGAGCCTGGATCCCGGATGGACCCCGCTGCGGCGCTGCGACGCGCTCGCCGACGCGATCGGCCTGCGCGCACCGCTGTGGGTGAAGGACGACTCGGCCAACCCCACGCACTCCTTCAAGGACCGGGTCGTGTCGACCGCGCTGACCGCCGCGACCAGCTTCGGTTTTACCCGCTTCGCCTGCGCGTCGACCGGTAACCTGGCCAACTCGGTGGCCGCGCACGCGGCCCGGGCCGGCGTCGCGTCGATGGTCTTCATCCCGGCCGACCTGGAACTGGGCAAGGTGCTCACCACCGCCGTGTACGGCGGCGACGTGGTGGCGGTGGACGGCACCTACGACGATGTGAACCGCTTGTGCGCCGAGCTCGCCGAGGCCGACGAGTTCGACACGACCGCATTCGTCAACGTGAACCTGCGCCCCTACTACGCGGAGGGCTCCAAGACC
Organism: uncultured Actinomycetota bacterium; assembly: GCA_963753485.1. GTDB lineage: Bacteria > Actinomycetota > Actinomycetes > Mycobacteriales > Micromonosporaceae > CAWDLX01. The sequence continues at coordinate 16,433 of CAVWCL010000013.1, forward strand.
CTGGGGTACGAGGTGGTCGAGCAGCTGGGCTGGCGGATTCCGGCCCAGGTGGTCATCCCGATGGCCAGCGGCGAGCTGCTGACCAAGGTGGACAAGGCATTCACCGAGCTCGTCGACATCGGCGTGGTGCCGGCGCCGCCGACCGGATGGCGGGTGTTCGGCGCCCAGTCAGCCGGCTGCGCACCGATCGCCACGGCCTGGCGGGCCGATCCGGCGGGCCACCGGGAGGACGTGATCACCCCGGTCAAGCCGGCCGGCATCGCGAAGTCGCTCAACATCGGCGACCCGGCGGCCGGCCGGTACGCCCTCGAGGCCGTCCGCCGCACCGGCGGCTGGATCGAGGTCGCCGACGACGATGAGATCCGCGCGGGGATCCGGCTGCTGGCCCAGACCACCGGGGTCTTCGCCGAGACGGCCGGCGGGGTCACCGTCGCCGTCCTGGCAACACTCGTCGCCACCGGTCGGCTCGACCCGGATGCCGAGACGGTGATCTTCAATACCGGCGAGGGCCTGAAGACCCTCGATGCCATGGCCGGTCTGATCGGCCCGACCCATCGGATCCGCCCGTCGCTGCGCTCGGCTCGTGAGGTCGAGTTGATCAGCTGAATTACCAGAGCCATCACGCTGAGTGATTCGCGTCTGCGCTGGGTAGAGCAGGTCTCGCCGGATTCGCCGCTACGCACGGTCACCTCGGAAACGCTCGCCGTCGGCGAGGCGGCGCCGAAGGTCTTGACGGGACGCGCACCACCGCGCAGGATGCTCCGTGCGGGAGGTTCGTCGCCGCGACGCCGGCAGGGCGGCGCGCAGTTTCGATGCCAGCGATGGTGTCGGCGCGAGGCTCCTCCCGACCACGTCCCTCCGGCCGCCCGTGGGCGGCCGGAGCCGTTTCGTCGATGGCGCCGGTGCTCGGGCATGATGGCGATATGACCGACGACGCACTCTCCTCGGCGCAGGTGGCGACGGCACCGACGCCGGCCGATATGCACAGCAACCGCTACGTCGAGGCACATCGGGAGACCCTCGACCGCGCCGTCCGAGCCATCGCCGAACGGTCCTACTGGTCGGCCTACCCCGAGTCTCCGAGCCCCAAGGTCTACGGCGAGACGGCCGCTCCGGATGGCGCTGCTGCGTTCCAGGCGCTGCTCGGCCACGACTTCGAGCTGGATCAGCCCGGCACGACCGGATGGGTCGCGACCGAGTCGAGCCCGTTCGGCATCGACCTCGACGTGCGCTACCCGCACCCTGATATCGACGCATTGCTCGGCGCGGCCCGGGCAGGCATGCCGGCGTGGCGGGACGCGGGTGCGCAGGTTCGCACGGGAGTCTGCCTGGAGATCCTGCACCGGCTGCACCGCGACATCTTCATGCTGGCCAACGCCGTGCAGTTCACCACCGGACAGGCATTCGTGATGGCATTCCAGGCCGGCGGCGCCCACGCGCTGGACCGGGCCCTGGAGGCGCTCGCCTACGCCTACGTCGAGATGACCCGTACCCCGGAACACGCCGAATGGGAGAAGCCGGCCGGGCGCGGCGAGCCGCTGCGGATGGCGAAGTCGTTCCACCTGGTGCCGCGAGGGGTCGCCCTGGTCATCGGGTGCAACACATTCCCGACGTGGAACTCCTATCCCGGCCTGTTCGCGTCGCTGGCCACCGGGAACGCGGTCGTGGTGAAGCCGCACCCGCGTTCCGTGCTGCCCCTTGCCCTCACCGTACGGATCGCCCGGCAGGTGCTGGCCGACGCCGGCTTCGATCCGAACCTGGTCACGCTCGCGGCCGAGGCACCCGGCGAGGGACTGGCGAGCACGCTCGCGACCCGACCCGAGGTGCGCATCATCGACTTCACCGGCTCGACCGAGTACGGCGAGTGGCTGGAGGCGAACGCGCGGCAGGCGTCGGTCTACACCGAGAAGGCCGGTGTGAACACGATCATCGTTGACTCCACCGACGACCTGGCCGGCATGTGCCGCAACATCGCCTTCTCCCTGACACTCTACAGTGGACAAATGTGCACCACCCCGCAGAACATCCTGGTCCCGGTGGTCGGCATCGAGACCGACGCCGGCCACCAGAGCTTCGACGAGGTCGCCGGCGCTATCGCCGCAGCGGTCGCGACCCTGACCGAGGACCCGGTGCGTGCGGTCGAGCTGACCGGCGCCATCGTCAACGACGGCGTGCTCGAACGGCTGGACCGGGTGCACGGGGTCGGTCGGGTCGTGCTCGACTCCCGCAGCGTGGTGCACCCCGGCCATGAGCAGGCGGTGGTGCGCACGCCGACGGTGATCGCCCTCGCCGCCGCGGACGAGGCGACCTACGGCAGCGAGTGGTTCGGTCCGATCAGCTTCGTGGTGGCGACACAGTCCACAGAGGACTCCTTTGCGGTGTTCCGGCGGACGGTCGGGGCCAAGGGCGCCTTGACGGCGTCGGTCTACTCCACCGACGAGGCGGTCCTGGACGAGGCGGAGCGGGCCGCGCTCGACGCCGGCGTACACCTCTCGGTCAACCTGACCGGTGGTGTCTTCGTCAACCAATCGGCCGCATTCTCCGACTTCCACGCCAGCGGCGCGAATCCGGCGGCCAACGCATCGCTCACGGATGGTGCCTATGTCGCGAATCGGTTCCGTGTCGTACAGTCACGGCGACCCTGCTGACGGTCGTCCTCGAACGCAATCAAATCGAGACAGCACGGCCGGACGACTGTCCGCTTTAGCCTGATGCGCTCACCGAGTGCATCCGGTAGCGTGCGAGATCGGTCGTCACACCGCGCTCGTCAGGTCGTCAACGTCTGCCGGGCGTTGGTCGGCGGCAGGGGGCCCGCAACCCGCGGCCCCTGAGGGGTACGGCAGTGAGGAAGTGCACAGTGGCGCAGGGCACCGTCAAGTGGTTCAACAGCGAGAAGGGCTACGGCTTCATCGCGGTCGACGGTGGGCAGGACGTGTTCGTCCACTTCACCGCGATCGACATGGACGGGTACAAGACGCTCGACGACGGGGCGCGGGTGGAGTTCGAAATCGCCCAGGGCCAAAAGGGCCCGCAGGCCGAGAAGGTCCATCTCATCTGACATCTGGACTTGGCAGCACGTGGGCACCGTCTGGCCGGGCGGTGCCCTCGCCGTGTGCGCCGCTCGCCGCCGGTCGGTCGTTGCGCCCGGTGCGATCATGGTCCACAATCGCCACCGTCGATCGAGATCACGTGACCCGGTCCGGGGCGGGACTCGTTCACGGAGAGGGCGGAAGAGATGACATTGCCACCCGACGAGAATCCGCAGTCGGAGCCACCCGCGCCGCCGACCGCGCCGATGACGCCGGTGCCGCCGCCCTACCAGTCCACTGACCCCTACCCGGGTGGCACCGGGGCCGCGTACCCGGGCGGCACGCCCCTGCCACCGCAACCGCAACCACCGCCCGCGCCGGCCGGGGGCTACTCGGTGCCGCCAAGCGGCTACCCGTACCCGGCCATGGCCGCGGGGCCGGGCGACCCCTTGGTGCTGGCGCCGGGGGCCTCGTTCAGCGCCTGGTTCGGCAAGGTCCAGGAGGTCGGCCGGCGCAGCTGGAAGTCCGCACTGATCATCACTGGGTTCGGCATCGCGGTACCCCGTGCGATCGTCTCCCTGGTCCAGACGGTTGCCGGCGCCGGCAACTACTTCAGCGGCACCGCGATGCTGCACGCGGGCTCGCTGATCGGGGACCTCGGTTCGGTGCTCCTCGGGCTGTTCCTCACCATCATCTTCTCGATCGCCGCGCTCTTCGTCGCCGCCGCGGCCTGGGCCGCCGGGACCTGGGCGCTGACGGTCGAAGCAACCGGGGCCAAGGCGGACCTGGGCGAGGCGTTCCGGTACGGGATGAAGCGGGCACTCTCCCTCGGCGGCTGGACCGTGGTCACCGGCCTCATCGTGCTCGTCGGCTTCTGCGCCTGCATCCTGCCGTCGCTGTACCTGTCGTTCGCGCTCTGCCTCTTCGGCTTCGTGGTCATCTACGAACGGGGCCAGAACCCGATCAGCCGCTCGTTCCAGCTCACCCACGCCGACTTCGGACCCACCCTCGGTAAGTACGCGATCACCGTGGCCATCTGCTTCGTCTACACCATCATCGTCGCGCTGATCTTCGGCGGGATCGCGGCCGCGCTCGTGCTCACCAGCGGCACCGCGGCGAGCAGCTTCGCCGCCGGTGTGGTCGGCGCCATCGGTGCCCTCTTCGGCGCGCCGGTCTACGCGGTCGCGCTCATCGCGCTGCTGCCGACCTACGCCCAGCTGCGGGCCCGGCAGGCGCCACTGAGCACCGCCCAGCTGCGCCAGGAGCTCGGCGGCTAGGCCACGCGTACACCCCGGGTGGCTTGCACTCGACGGGTCAGAGTGCTAAACAGGTGTTGGCACTCGCATAGGTTGAGTGCCAACCCGCCCGGCGCCCGCCGGTGCGGTGTTGGTCGGGACGGTGGGGCGTCGCTCGCCAGCGATGGTGGTGACGCCGGTCGTCGCGGGCTATCCGGCCCGACCGGCGGGTACGACGTGGAGCCGCGGTTCGACCGTGGCCAGCCGCGCTCGTGCTCGAAGGTGCGTACATCACTGTCCAGGAGGACAACGCCGAATGGCCAAGATTATCGCGTTCGACGAGGAAGCGCGCCGCGGTCTCGAGCGCGGCATGAACGTCCTTGCCGATGCCGTCAAGGTGACGTTGGGCCCGAAGGGCCGCAACGTCGTGCTGGAGAAGAAGTGGGGAGCTCCCACCATCACCAACGATGGTGTCAGCATCGCCAAGGAGATCGAGCTCGAGGACCCGTTCGAGAAGATCGGCGCCGAGCTGGTCAAGGAGGTCGCCAAGAAGACCGACGACGTGGCCGGCGACGGCACCACGACGGCGACCGTGCTGGCCCAGGCGCTCGTCCGAGAGGGCCTGCGCAACGTGGCGGCCGGCGCCAACCCGATCGCTCTCAAGCGGGGCATCGAGGCGGCCGTCGCGGCCGTCACCGAGGAACTCGCCAAGCTGGCCAAGGACGTCGAGACCAAGGAGCAGATCGCCTCCACCGCCTCGATCTCGGCCGGTGACACCACGGTAGGGGAGATCATCGCCGAAGCGATGGACAAGGTGGGCAAGGAAGGCGTGATCACGGTCGAGGAGAGCAACACCTTCGGCCTCGAGCTCGAACTCACCGAGGGCATGCGCTTCGACAAGGGCCACATCTCGGCCTACTTCGTGACCGACACCGACCGCATGGAGACCGTGCTCGACGAGCCGTACCTCCTCATCGTCAACAGCAAGATTGCCTCGGTGAAGGACCTGCTGCCGATCCTGGAGAAGGTCATGCAGTCGGGCAAGCCGCTAGCCATCATCGCCGAAGACGTCGAGGGCGAGGCCTTGGCCACGCTCATCGTCAACAAGATCCGCGGCACGTTCAAGTCGGTGGCGGTCAAGGCCCCCGGCTTCGGTGACCGGCGCAAGGCCATGCTGCAGGACATCGCGATCCTCACCGGTGGCCAGGTCGTGAGCGAGGAAGTCGGGCTCAAGCTCGACAGTGTCGGGCTCGACATGCTCGGGCGGGCTCGGAAGGTCGTCACGACCAAGGACGAAACCACCATCGTGGACGGTGCCGGCGACGCCGATCAGATCTCCGGCCGGGTGAACCAGATCCGGGCCGAGATCGACAAGAGCGACTCCGATTACGACCGCGAGAAGCTGCAGGAGCGGCTGGCCAAGCTGGCCGGTGGCGTCGCGGTGATCAAGGTCGGCGCGGCCACCGAAGTCGAGCTGAAGGAGCGCAAGCACCGTATCGAGGACGCCGTGCGCAACGCCAAGGCGGCGGTGGAAGAGGGCATTGTCCCCGGCGGCGGCGTGGCTCTGGTCCAGGCCGGCAAGACCGCGTTCGACAAGCTGGACCTGCCCGGTGACGAGCAGACCGGCGTGAACATCGTCAAGGTGGCGCTGGACGCGCCGCTGCGCCAGATCGCCGTCAACGCCGGCCTCGAGGGCGGCGTTGTGGTGGAGAAGGTGCGTAATCTGCCCGCTAACCACGGCCTCGACGCCGCCACCGGGGAGTACGTCGACCTGATGAAGGCCGGCATCATCGACCCGGCGAAGGTGACCCGGTCGGCGCTGCAGAACGCGGCTTCGATCGCGGCGCTGTTCCTCACCACGGAGGCCGTCGTGGCCGACAAGCCGGAGCGGGAGAAGGCCCCGGTCGGCGGGCCCGGCGGCGGAGATATGGACTTCTGAGTCCAGCCGTCAGCATCATCGGCGGAGGGCGGGTCGCGTAGGCGGCCCGCCCTCCGCCCGTGTCATCCCGGGGCCCGCCTGCGGCGACAGCGCTGGCGCCGGCCACGCCATCCGATCACGATGGGCTCCATGAGCGCTGACCGTATCCTCGCCCTGCTCGCCCGGGCGCCCGTCATGGACGGGCACAACGACCTCGCCTGGGCCCTGCGAAACCATCCCGACGGCGACGGCCTGGAGATCACCGAAGACCTGGCACCGGCCGGCCTGCACACCGACCTGCCCCGGATGCGCGCCGGCGGCCTCGGCGCCCAGTACTGGTCGGTCTACGTGCCCGGGACACTCACCGGCGGCGCCGCGGTGACCGCCACCCTGGAGCAGATCGACCGGGTCCGGCGGCTCGTCGAGCGGCACCCCGAGCACCTCGTGCTGGCCACCACCGCCGACGAGGTGGTGGCCGCCCAGGCCGGCGGGCGGGTGGCCTCGCTCATCGGGATGGAGGGCGGGCACAGCATCGACTGTTCGCTCGGCGCGCTGCGGATGATGTACGACCTGGGCGCCCGGTACCTGACGCTCACCCACAACCAGAACACGCCCTGGGCCGACAGCGCCACCGACGAGCCGCATGTCGGCGGCCTCTCGGCGTTCGGCCGGGAGGTGGTCCGTGAGTGCAACCGGCTCGGCGTCCTCGCCGACCTGTCCCACGTCGCACCGACCACGATGCACGCCGCTCTCGACGTATCCACGGCACCGGCGTTCTTTTCGCATTCGTCGGCCCGGGCGCTCTGCGACCATCCTCGCAACGCGCCCGACGACGTCCTGGTCCGGGTGCGCGACAGCGGCGGCGTGGTAATGGTCACGTTCGTGCCGGCGTTCCTCACCGAGCCGGCGCGGGCCTGGCATGGCGAGCTGAGGGCCGCGAGAGCGGCCTCCACCGACGATGAAGACAGCCTGGACGCGATCCAGGCCGAGCGCGCCTGGATCGCGGCGCATCCGTCGCCACCGACCGGGGTCGGCGATGTCGCCGATCACGTGGAGCACATCCGCGACGTGGCCGGGCTCGCCCACGTGGGGCTCGGCGGCGACTTCGACGGCGTAAGCGTGCTGCCAACCGGACTCTCCGGTGTGGACGGCTATCCGGCGCTGCTCGGCGAACTCGCCCAGCGGGGTTGGTCCGACCCCGAGCTCGCCGGGCTGACCTGGCACAACGCCCTGCGGGTGCTGCGGGACACCGAGTCCGCGGCCCGCTCGGCCCGGCGGGAACGCGGTCCCTCGACCGCGCTGGTCGGCCAGCTGGACGGCTGAGCCGTACCATCCCGACACACGCGTGTCGTTTCGACAGAGAACAACGTTAGGGACACCAAAGGGGGCTTGCCCCGATGCCCCGACAGATGCCCCGCTGCCACCGTTGGCGATCACAGGCCCACCAGATGGGCCGTGATCGAGGAGTTCATGATGGGCGGCTGGGCAACCGTGTGGGACCGGCTGGCGACCGGGGCGCGCACGTGGGTGAGCCGGTACCTGCCGGCCAGGGCGCGGCACTGGTTTGCCCGCTACGCCCCGGCCGAGGTGGCCGCGGTGGTCGGCGCGTTGATCGGCGCCGGGCTCGCCTACCCGCTCGCCGCCCCGGCGTTGACCGCGTACGCCGGCGCGATCGGTGAGGCACTCTGCTTCTACGGGTTCGTCGTCGGGCGTGACGCGTACCGGTGGCGGGCATCCGGCCGACCCGGCCGACCGCTCGCGGTGATCGTCAGCGACCTGGCCGTCGAGTTCGGACCGGCCGAGGTCGTTGACACCGCCCTCGCGCGGCCACTGTTCATGTACCTCGGTCCGCTCCTGGTCGGCGACGTGGTCACCGGCATCGTCCTTGGCAAGGTCGCCGCCGATGTCGTCTTCTACGCGTTCGCGATCGCCGGCTACGAGCTGCGCGGCGTGCTCGCCGCGCGCCCGACCGCCGACGACCAGACCGACCCTACGGACGGGTCATCCGCAGGACATCCAGCGCCTCGTCCAGTTGCGCCTCGGTGATCCGGCCGGCCGCGACGTGGCCGCGCTCGAGCACCACCGCGCGGATCGTCTTGCCCTCGGCGAGCGCCTGCTTGGCCACCACGGCCGCCTCGTCGTAGCCGAGGAAGCGGTTCAGCGGTGTCACGATCGACGGGGAGCTCTCCGCGTACGCCCGAGCCACCTCGACATTCGCGGCCAGGCCGGCCACACACCGATCGGCGAAGAGCCGGCTCACCGCGGCCAGCAGCCGGATCGACTCGAGCAGGTTGCGGGCCATGACCGGCAGCATCACATTGAGCTCGAAGTCGCCCTGGGTGCCGGCGAAGGCGACCGCGGCGTCATTGCCGATGACCTGGGCCGCGACCTGGCGGACCGCCTCGCACACCACCGGGTTCACCTTGCCCGGCATGATGCTCGAGCCGGGCTGCAGATCAGGGATGCGCAGCTCGCCCAGGCCGGCCCGGGGTCCTGAGCCCATCCACCGGATGTCGTTGGCCATCTTGTACAGTCCGGCGGCGATCGTGCGCAGCTGGCCACTCGTCTCCACCAGCGCGTCGCGGGCGCCCTGGGCCTCGAAATGGTCGCGCGCCTCGGTCAACGGGAGTCCGGTTTCGGCGCGCAGCAGCTCGATGACCTGAGCCGCGAAGCCGGGCGGTGCGTTGATCCCGGTGCCGACCGCCGTGCCACCCAGTGGTAGTTCGGCCAGGCGTGGTAGGGATGCTTCCAACCGCTCCCGGCCGTAGCGCACCTGGCTGGCGTACCCATGGAACTCCTGGCCGAGCGTGATCGGGGTGGCGTCCATGAGATGGGTTCGGCCCGCCTTCACGATCCCTTGAAACTCGGTCGCCTTCGCGGTCAGGGCCGCCGCGAGCCGGTCCAGGGCCGGCAACAGATCACTGTGGACGGTTGCGGTGGCGGCGAGGTGGATCGACGACGGGAACACGTCGTTGGACGACTGAGAGGCGTTCACGTCGTCGTTGGGATGCACCGCTCGACCGTCCAGCCGCCGCGCGGCCAGCGTCGCGATGACCTCGTTGGCGTTCATGTTCGACGACGTGCCGGATCCCGTCTGGAACGTGTCGATCGGGAATTCGCGGTCATGCTCGCCGGCGGCCACCTCGTGCGCCGCGGCGGCGATGGCCGCCGCCAGCTCAGGCTCGAGGATGCCGAGCGCTGCGTTGACCGTGGCCGCGGCGGCCTTGATCCGGGCCAGGGCGTGGATGTTCGCCGGCTCGAGACCCCGACCGGAGACCGGGAAGTTCTCCACCGCGCGCTGGGTCTGGGCCCGCCAGAGCGCGCTGGCCGGCACCCGGACCTCGCCCATGGTGTCCCGCTCGATGCGATAGTCGCTCACGGCTCCATCCTGCCACCGCGCCACTGAGCCGGTCGCGGCCCCGTACGTCGCGGATGGTCAGTCCCGGACCGGGATGACGCCGAAGCGACGCCCGCTGGCGAGTACCAGCCCGCTGGGCCCGTAGCCGACCACCACCGAGGTGGTTTTCACCACCTCGGGTGAGCCGGTGAGCAGATGGTTCACGATCACCAGCCGACTCGCATCGCCGTCGCGGATGACGACCTGGTGGCGGGTGATCGCGGCCTGTGGCTCCAGGCTCATGGTGCCCGACCAGACCACCGGCGCGTCCGGGCCCAACAGGTCGATGATCTTCACGGTACGCCGGTCCGCGCCGAGGATCGCGGCCAGCTCGCCGTCGGTGGCGAGCACCTTCTCGCTCGGCACCCCGGTCCAGGCCACGGTGCCGTCCGCGGCGTCGATGAGCACGGGATCGTTGTCGGTGCGCAGCCCCACCAGGTACCCGCCGGCCCCGAGCGGGTCGTCGCGCTGCTCGCAGCCAGCGCCGCTGGCCGAGCCGAGGTCGTACCCGAGCGCGCTCCAGGCCGGGGCGTTGCTGCGGTAGTCCACCGCCTGCAGCGAGAAGTGGCAGCTGGCCCCGCCCCGTTCGACCCGGGAGTAGAGGATCCGGTCGCCGGAGAGGAACACCCGGGTCTGCGGGTCGGGCGCGCTCACCTCCCGCACGCGGATACCGGCGCGGGTATCCACGATCTGGATCCGACCGTCCACATTGAGTCCGATGACCCCGGGCAGCAACCCGGGTGTGCCGGCGGCCGCCTTGTCGAACCAATGGGCCGGGCTGCGGGTGCCGAGCAGCGCCGGGTCGGCGCCCCGGATCGCGTGCGCCTCGCCGGGAACCGCGACCGACCACAGTGGCGTACCGCGGTCGCGGTGGGCGTAGGCGCGCAGCTGGCAGTCTCCGGTGCCCGGGCAGGTCAGGTCGAGGATCCGGTCGGCGAACGCCCACACCGCGCCGGCGTCGCGTTCCCCCCAGAGCACGGCTCCGGTGTTGGCGTCGATGACCGAGTACCCCCGGTCGGATGAGCCGGTCTGGTCCGGATGTTCGGCCTGCTGGCGAATCACGACGACGTCGCCGGCGGGCAGCGCCCAGTATGCGTCGTAGTGCCACAGCGGCCGGCCGCTCGCGGCGTCATAGGCGTCCACGAGACCCCGCGTCGCCGCAACGACCTGGCCGGTCGACATCACGGCCGCGATGTCGGGCACTCCGCCCAGCCGCGCGCTCCACGGCGGTGACGGCTCCGAGATGGCGTTGAGGCGATCCCACCACGCGACCAGTTGCGGAATCGGGTTCCACACGTTAGTCGTAGCGAGCACCGTCGCGGCCAACAGGAAGGTCATGATCACAAGAAGCACGCGGCAGTAACGGCAATTGCTCAAGCGCCCTGCCACCGGTCAACGCTATCGCCGGGGCCGGGGTGTGGATGCACGTCGGTTCTGCCCGTGTCGATGGGTTAAGACCTGGTTGTGGGGCGGTTGCGTGCTATGTGGGGCTGGCCGCCGAGCGGACCAGCGGCAACGTGCGATACGGAATCTGCTCGGCCAGCGCGATGATCGTCGAGGCCCGCACGATCCCGTCATAGGCCACCACGGTGTCGATGACCCGTTGCAGGTCGGCGTTGGACCGGGCCACGATGCGGCAGAGCAGGTCGCTGGAGCCGGTGATGGTGTGCGCCTCCAGTACCTCCGCAATGTCGGCCAGGTGGGCGGCCGCGGCATCGTGACCGGAGCGCTGGCGGATCTCCAGCGTCACGAACGCGGTGACCTCGAACCCGAGGGCCGCCGGCGCCACCTGGGGTCCGTAGCCGTTGATCACGCCACGGCCGGCCAACTTGTCCAGCCGGGCCTGCACCGTGCCACGGGCCACCCCGAGCCGGCGGGCACACTCCAGCACGCCGATGCGCGGCTCGCCGGCGAGCAGTGCGATCAGTCGGGCGTCGAGGTCGTCGATCGGAGACCGGGGCGGCTGCGGCATGGACAAGACTATACAGGTTGGCCAGAACATCTCGGACATCACCCGACGGACTGCGCATGCTGTCCAACCAAATCACGCATAGTTGCCTACCACGCGCCGTTGGCGGATGATCCGATCAAGGGCCGAAGGAGGATCAGATGACCCGGATGATCGAGGACGGTGCGAACGTCGATGCGCTGGTCGGCGCCGTGGACCACGACTCCTCTCGCGATCCGTTCCCGGTCAAGGGCATCGACCACATCCGGTTCGTCGTCGGCAACGCCCGACAAGCCGCCCACTACTACTCGACCGCGTTCGGCATGACCTGCGTGGCCTACCGCGGCCCCGAAACCGGGTCGACCGAGGACGCGGAGTATCTGCTGACCTCCGGTAGCGCCCGCTTCTGCCTCACCGGAGCGGTACGCGCCGAGACCGCGACCGCCCGGCGGCACGCCGCGCACGGCGACGGGGTCGCCGACATCGCGCTCGAGGTGCCCGATGTCGATGCCGGTTACGCGCACGCGCTCGCCAACGGCGCGACCGGTCTCGTCGAGCCTCAGAACCACACCGACGAGCACGGAACAGTCCGACTGGCCGGTATCGCCGCCTACGGCGACACCCGGCACACCTTGGTCGACCGCTCCGGTTACCGCGGCCCGTTCCTGCCCGGCTTCGTGGCCCGCAGGCCGGTCGTGGACCGCCGGGCCGAGATCGCCGCCGGCCGGCAGCCCAAGCGCTTCTTTCAGGCGGTCGACCACGTGGTCGGCAACGTCGAGCTCGGTCGAATGGACGAATGGGTCGCGTTCTACCAGCGCGTCATGGGCTTCACCAACATGGCCGAGTTCATCGGCGACGACATCGCGACCGAGTACTCGGCGCTGATGAGCAAGGTGGTCGCGAGTGGCACCCGCAAGGTGAAGTTCCCGCTCAACGAGCCGGCGGTCGGGAAGAAGAAGTCCCAGATCGACGAGTTCCTCGAGTTCTACGGCGGTCCCGGCGCCCAGCACATCGCGCTGGCCACCAACGACATCCTGGCCACGGTCGACGCCATGCGCGCTGCCGGAGTGGAGTTCCTTGACACCCCGGACTCCTACTACCTGGATCCACAACTGCGCGCGCGCATCGGTGAGGTCCGGGCACCGATCGAGGAGCTGCAGCGGCGGCGGATACTGGTGGACCGGGACGAGGACGGCTACCTGCTGCAGATCTTCACGAAGCCGGTGCAGGACCGGCCGACGTTCTTCTTCGAGCTCATCGAACGGCACGGTTCGCTCGGCTTCGGCAAGGGCAACTTCAAGGCGCTCTTCGAGGCGATCGAACGCGAACAGCAACGGCGGGGCAATCTCTGAGCCGGCTGCCCAGGCCGCTGCCCCCCACCGTCATTAAGCTGGCGCTCGTGACCGATATCCCGCCGGGCTGGTACCGCGACCCGGCCGAACCCACGACCCAGCGCTACTGGGATGGGCAAGGCTGGCTCGGGACCCCGGTGCCGGCCGACGCCGAACCGCCGGCCCGGCCGCCGGCCGCGGTCGCGGAACGGGCCCGCGTCGCCAGTGCCGCTCGCCCGGACCCGGGTCCAGGCACACCGGCGCGCGCGGCGCCGGCCGGGCGTCGGCCCGGTCTGTCCCTGCCGGAGTTGCTCAGTCTCCCCCGGCAACCGCCACCCGGCTTCGTGCTCGCCAGCCCCGGTGCCCGGCTCGCCGCCCGATTGGTCGATCTGGTGGCCGTCCTGATCCTCGGCGCGATCGCCAACGCCTGGTTCGCCATCCACTGGTGGCAGTCGTTCTATCCGTACCTGATGCAGGTCTACCGCCTGGATCCAGCCGCGACCAACAACCAGGACCTCCCGCAACCACCCGAGGACGCCACCACGCTGCTGCTGATGATCCTGGTCGTGACGACCGCCGTCTGGTTCGCCTACGAGGTCCCGGACAATGCCAACAGCGGGCAGACCCTCGGCAAGCGGCTGCTCGGCATCAAGGTGATGCGGTTGGAGAGCACGCAACGGCTGGGCTTCGGGCGTGCCTGGCGGCGCTGGAGCCGGCTCGGCCTGCCGACGCTGGTCTGGAGCTGCTGCGGCATCGGCTTCGTCCTGCAGTTCGTTGACTGCCTCTTCGTCGCGGTCGATCGGCCGCTGCACCAGGCCCTGCACGACAAGGCCGCCGCGACCGTCGTCGTGCGGGTCGCGCGTAACCGCCCGTCCTGATAGGAGCGACGATGACCGGTCTGACCCGAGCCAGCCTGGACGACCTGCCGACCTATGTACCGGGCCGCACCGTGCCCGGCGCGATCAAGTTGGCCTCCAACGAGGTGCCCTACGGCCCCTTGCCCGGGGTGCTGAAGGCGATCACCGACGCCGGGCGCAACGCCCACCGCTACCCGGACATGGGCGTCGTCGCCCTGCGGGCCAAAATAGCGAGCCGGCTGGGCGTCGACGACGAACGGGTCGCCACCGGCTGCGGCTCGGTGGCGCTCCTTGAGCACCTGGCCAAGGCGGCCTGCCAGGACGGCGACGAGATCGTCTACTCCTGGCGCTCATTCGAGGCGTACCCGATCGTGGCCACCGCCTGCGGGGCGACGAGCGTGCGGATCCCCAACCGAGCGGACTACACCCATGACCTGACCGCCATGGCGGCCGCGATCACCCCGCGCACCCGGCTGGTGCTGGTCTGCAATCCCAACAACCCCACCGGTGCGGTGTGTCGCCAGGCCGAACTGGACGCGTTCGTCGACGCGGTGCCGGCATCGGTGCTGATCGCCGTCGACGAGGCGTACCACGAGTTCATCACCGACCCCGAGGTGCCCGACGCGCTGCTCCGTTACGGGGACCGGCCCAACGTGGTCATCCTGCGCACCATGTCGAAGGCCTGGGGGCTGGCCGGTCTGCGCGTCGGTTACCTGCTCGGGCAACCGGATGTCGTCCGGGCGGTGCGGAAGGTCGTCACCCCGTTCTCCACCTCGGCGGTGGCCCAGGCCGCTGCGCTGAAGGCGCTCGACGCCGAACGCGAGATGCGCCGCCGAGCCGCCCTGGTGGTCTCGGAACGCGAACGCGTGCTGTCGGAGCTCGGCGCACTGACCACCCTGGTCGCGCCGAGCCAGGCGAACTTCGTCTGGCTGGCGCTGGGTGACGATGCGCTACCGTTCGCCGCCGCCTGCGAGGCCGCCGGGATCATCGTCCGGCCGTTCCCCGGGGACGGTGTCCGGGTGACCATCGGCACTCCCGCGGAGAACGACGCGTTCCTGGAGGCGGCGGCCAAGGCCCTGCTGCCCGGCTGACCCGCGGGTCAGTGGGCTACCCGGGGAGGGTCGCCGGGCGCGCGGGTCACAGCGGTGCGCAGGCGGCGAACTTGCCCGACCACACCGGCAGCTTGGTCGGTGGGTAGAGCTCGACCATCGCGACCGGGTGGGCGCTGTAGTAGTAGACCGCGTCCTTGCTCTGGGGCGGCGCATGGGTGATCCGCTCCAACGCCAGGTAGCTGCCGTCGGTCGGGTGCACGTGAGCGAGCTGCCAATCCTCGTTGCGGGTCGAGGAGGCGCATCCGAGCACGCTCAGGTGCCCGGTGACCGGACTCAGCCCGAGTACGGTGCGGTCCGCGGTGAGCAGGTAGACTCCGACGGTGTCCGCGGCCACCAGCGTGCCCTTGCCGGCCCAGGTCCACAATGGCTCGCCATCGGAGATACGCCGGGCGGCGACACCCGTCCTGGTTGGATAGACCACCCGGTCGCCGGCGAGCACGGAGCCACGCTCCAGCGGCGGAACCGCGACCAGCGTGCCGGACGAGCGCAACAACCAGGCCCGCGAGCCCACCGTCACCAACCGGCACTCGGATCGGCCCAGCTCACAAAGGTTCGGCGCAGGGGCGGTGCCCGCCGGCGGAGTCCAGGTCGTCCGCACCGCCCCGCCGATCGGAGCGATCATGGTAACCGACCGGGATCCGCAGACGGGCAGTGCCAACAGTCCGGCGCCGGTCCACGCCGGCGCCGCGCAGCCGGCCGGCAGTTCCCGTCGCCACAGGGTGGCTCCGGTGGCCGCGTCGATGGCGTGCATGGCGCCGGGCGCCGTCGTCAACAGCACTGTGCGCTCGCCGACCCGGACGGTGAGCAGCGAATGCGGTTCGTAGACCACGGCGGCGCCGGTACGCCGGCCGTAGTAGTGCCGATCGCCGACGGGCGCGCTGGTCCGCCAGGCGATCTCGCCCCGCCGGGCGTCGATCGCGATGAGCTGGCCGTCCGACCACTGGGTCACCACGTACGGTCCGGCCTCGGTGGTCACGCTGACGACGCCGACCACCTCGGCCGGCCAGCGCCGGAAGGCCCAGTACGGGGTGGTCTCGAAGCGGCCGCCGACCGGGGCGTCGGCCCATACCCGCCAGGTCTCCGCGTACACCCGCAACCGGCCCTCGATCACAAGCGGCGCCGCGCGCAGCTCGCTGAACGGGCGCTCATCAGTGATCATGACAGCGGCCGGGTACGGCTGCGTCGGCCGGGTCAACCGGTCATGCGGGCGGAACACCTGGAAGGTCACCGCGGCGATGCCGGCCACCAAGCCGAGCGCGAGTACCACCGTCGCCGACCAGGCCGCGATCGACAGGTTGGCCGGGCGCACCCGTCGCAGGCGCGCCGGCCAGCCGGTCCCGCTACCGGCGCCATCGGCTCCGGTGGGGGTCAAGCGGCCGGGCACTCGAGGTGCTGATCGCTCCATCCGGCCAGGCAGGCCGCGGCCAGCGCATCCAGCTCGGCCCGCAGCGCCCCCTCGGCGGTCCGGGCGGCGAAGCCAGCCAGGAAGAAACTGAGTAACCGGTTGCCGAAGCCTCGCGGATGACGCTCGGCGCTGATGCACACCTCGGTGCTACCCCGGTGATGTCCGACCGACACCGGTTCGAACGTGTAGGTCAGGCGACTGCCGGCCGGGTTCCCGGCCAGCGCCACCGTGCAGGACCGGCCCGCGTCGACGGCCACCACGACCAGCTCCTCGGTGACCGGTGGGCCGGCGTGGGTACCTCGGGTCTCCCGCCACCGAACACCGGGCTCCAGCACTGCGGGGGTGAGCGGCTGCGGGGTGAGCACCTCGACGGACTGCACGTCGGCGAGCCACCGCCGGCGCGCGGGCAGGTCGGTGAAGACGCGCCAGACCTCCGCCACCGGCGCCGGGATCACCCGGCTCACCGTCACCACGCCCGCCATCTCACACCCCCTGACTCATGGTCATCCCAGAGTAGCTCAGGGCACGTCCGCCCCATGTCAGGTTTTAGCCCAACAGACCCAGGCCGACCAGGTCCGCGACCGGTTCGGCGACACTGCAGGTGCCGAACCCGGCCCACATCGGTCGCGGCTGCCCGCGCTGGGCGCGGACGGCATCGACCAGACGGACTGGGTCGCTGGAGGCGAGGAGGTCGGTGACCGGACCGAGCGCCGCATCAGCCGCCGCGGCCAGGGTGGCGGCGAGCACGTTGAGAAATCCGTGATGCACGAACCCGGTCCCAGGGTCGCCGTGCCGGATCGCCCGATGCAGGCCGGCGGTGAGCTTGAAGTCCAGCTGGCGGTCCCGGCAGGCACAGATCACCTGGGCCAGCTCCAGCGGGCTGGGGAACAGCTCGGCGGCCAATCCACCGGTACGGAACTTGGGCACCAGTCGCGCGCCGCCCCGGCGCAGCCGGGCCAGCTCGTCGAGCGCGCCGGAGAACCCCCAGGTGAGCGGGATCTCGGCGTATCCGGTGAGCTCACCCAGAGCGGCCACCACGGCAGCGAACTGGCCCAGGCCGGGCAACGGGTCTTCGCCTCGATTCGCCACGGCAGCCTCGACCTGGCGCACCCGAAGGCCGCAGGACCGCGCGGCCGCCACCGCCGCCGCGAGATGGTCTGTCTCCCCGATCACGCCTACGTCGAATCCGTCGTCGCCGCCGATCAGGGGAGCCAGCCCGCCGGCGCCGACCATTGTCGCCGGCAGCAACAGTGGGCCGACGAGATCGGCGTACCAGGCCGCACGATGGCGCCGATGACCGGCGATCGCCTCCGGCAACGGCGCCGACCCGGGCGGGAAGACCGCGGCGTCGTCGACCAGGGCGGCGAAGAGCGACGGCACGGTTGACACGAACAAAGAACCTAGCGGACGCTACACGTAGCGGACAACAACGTCCGATAAACGGACAGTGACGGCACCCCACCGAACGGAGCCCAGCATGCCCTACTACCGCCGCGTCGGTGAGATCCCCCGCAAGCGGCACACCCAGTTCCGCCAGCCCGACGGCGGTCTCTACGCCGAGGAGCTGATGGGGCAGGAGGGCTTCTCCTCGGATTCGTCCCTGCTCTACCACCGCCACCTGCCGACCGCCATCGTCGCCGCCGAGGAGTACGCGCCGCCGGCCTGGTCACGAAGACCGAACCGGCCGCTCAAGCCGCGCCACTTCCTCACCCACAAGCTGGACCTCACCGGGGCGGACCCGATCCTCGGCCGGGCCCATCTCCTGGCCAACGACGACTGCCGGATCTCCTACGCGGTCGCGGACACGCCTTCGCCGCTCTATCGCAACGCGGTCGGCGACGAGTGCCTCTACGTCGAATCCGGTACGGCCACGGTGGAGACCACATTCGGCCCGCTCGACGTCACCGCCGGCGACTATGTGATCATCCCGACCTCGGTGATACACCGGATCGTGCCGACGGGCGACCAGCCGCTGCGGACCCTCGTCATCGAGGCGGCCGGCCACATAGGACCGCCACCCCGGTATCTGTCCGCCCGCGGTCAGCTGCTCGAGCATGCGCCATACTGCGAGCGGGACATCCGCGGACCCGGACCGCTGCCGGCACCGGTCGAGGAGCCGGCCGACGTCTACGTGCAGCACCGCCGGGGGTGGACCCGGTTCACCTACGCCCACCACCCGTTCGACCTGGTCGGCTGGGACGGATGCCTGTACCCGTGGGCCTTCTCCATCCACGACTTCGAACCGATCACCGGCCGGGTGCACCAGCCGCCCCCGGTGCACCAGACGTTCGCGGGCCCGAGCTTCGTCATCTGCTCGTTCGTTCCCCGCAAGGTGGACTACCACCCGCTGGCGATCCCGGTCCCCTACAACCACCACAATGTCGACTCCGACGAGATGCTCTTCTACACCGGCGGAAACTACGAGGCTCGCCGCGGCTCAGGCATCAGCCAAGGTTCGATCTCGCTGCACCCTTCCGGCTTCACCCACGGCCCCCAGCCCGGTGCTCCCGAGCGTGCCATCGGCGTCGACTTCTTCGACGAACTGGCCGTGATGGTCGACACGTTCCGACCCCTGGACCTGTGCGAACCCGCGCTCTCCTGCGAAGATCCGGCCTATGCCTGGACCTGGGCCGGACGGCCACCGGCCACGTCCGACGGGACCGCGCCGACTGCGGCGATGTCCGATGTGGACACGGCTACCGGCTGAGCCGACCGGAGCGGGGCATCGTGCATAATCCGCTGACAGAGCTGACCATCGACGAGCTGCGCCGGCGCCGCAGCGTCAAGTGGCGGCGGTACGCCCCGCCGGTCCTGCCGCTGTTCATCGCCGAGATGGACACCCCCCTGGCGGCGCCGATCGAGGCCGCGCTGCGGCACTCGATCGAGGGTGGGGATGTCGGTTACGCCCATCCGGGACGGCTCGCCGAGGCGTTCGCCGGATTCGCCGAACGCCGCTTCGGTTGGACGCCCGACCCGGCGCGGATGAGCCTGCTGCCCGACGTCATGCAGGGCGTCGCGGCGGTGCTGCGCCTGGTCGGCGCGCCGGGCGACGGTGTGGTGGTGAATCCACCGGTGTACCCGCCGTTCTTCGCCTTCATCGAGGCCGCTGGCCGGCGGCCGGTCAGCTCGCCGCTCGCCCGGTCGGCCGGCGGCGGCTACCGGCTCGACCTCGACGCGCTCGACCGGGACCTGGCCCGCCCGGACGTCACCGCGTACCTGCTCTGCAATCCGCACAACCCGACCGGTCTGGTCCACAGCCGCGACGAGCTGATGGCGGTCGGTGAGCTCACCGATCGGCACGGCGTGCAGCTGCTGGTTGACGAGATCCACGCGCCGTTGACCTACCCCGGAGTTACGCACATCCCGATCGCGACTGTGGCCGCGGCCGGTGCCCAGGCCGCGGTCGCCTTCGTCTCCGCGTCGAAGGCTTGGAACCTGCCGGGGCTCAAGGCCGCCCTTGCCGTTGCCGGCGGCGACGCCGGTTGGTCGCTGCTGAGCCGGTTGCCCGAGCAGCTCGCCTACGGCAGCGGACTGCTCGGTGTCGTCGCCGGCGAGGCCGCCTTCGACGCCGGCGAGGAGTGGCTCTCGGCACTGTTGGCCGGCCTCGACGAGAACCGGAAGCTGCTCGCGACGCTGCTCGCCGAACACCTGCCGCTGGTCGGATTCCGGCCGCCCGACGCCACCTACCTCGCCTGGCTCGACCTGCGCCGCCTGGAGTTAGGTGCCGACCCAGCCGCGGCGCTCCTGGAACGTGCGGCGGTCGCCCTGCATCCGGGGCCGGCTTTCGGCGACGGTGGCCCCGGGTATGCCCGGCTCACACTGGCGACCTCACCGGCCATCCTGGCCGAAGTGGTCGAACGGATGGCCGCCGCGCTCGATCCCTAACGAGCGCGAGGAGCGAGCGGGTGCGAGCCCCGCAGTCGCGAGCAAACGGCGGGGCTAGTGGACGATGATCCGGCTCGCCCGTACCCGGCAGACGACCCGGACATTGTCGGGGTTGCCCTCGGTGAACGGCTCACCGTGGTAGCGCTGGGAGAGTTCCTGGATCAGTTCGGGGCCGCCCTCGCGGGTCATCGACACCGTGCCGCGCACCTCGACGAACCGGTACGGGTCGGCCCCGCGGTAGACGCACAGGCTCACCCGGGGGTCGCGCTGCATGTTACGAGTCTTGCGGCGCCCCAGGATCGTCGAGAAGACCAGGTCATCCCCGTCGTGGGTGGCCCAGATGATGCTCGTCTGCGGCCCGCCGTCCGGGTTCAGCGTCGCCAACACGGCGTACGCCCGGGCGTCGAGCAGTTCCCGCAACTCATCCGGCAGAGACTGCCCACCCGGCAACGACTGTGCCATCGCGAACCTCCTGAGCATCGATGGCCCCAGAGCAGGCCACGCCGCAGCCAAGGTCACCTTACGCCGGGCCGCTGTTCTCCGCCCGTCCGGCGTCCCGCCCGCCTCGCATTGGCCATACTCAATGCCGACTGTGCGGCTACGCAACGCAATTGACGCCGGCGCGCAACTTTGAATGCAACCGCGACCCGGCCACTGGCCAAGCGGCCAGCCATGCGCTACCGTCAATAAGACGTTGTCAAGCAATCTTCTTCCGAAACGCGCCGTGGCGATGAGCTCGGCACTTTCCGGCACCGGTCATTCCGAAACGACCGGAGTCATGTGAATGGACCTTTCGCTACGCGAGTGGACGGAGTTCACCATGACCGCTGACGTTGACCGATTCCGGACGAACGGTTTGTCGGATGACAAAACACAAAAGGTTGGGTCCACGCATCGCGCAGGCCGCGGCCGGCCGACGGGGATATCGCGACGCTCATGCCTTCATTGGGGGAACCGGTGCCGTGGGTGGCACTGCCGTCCTCAAGACGATCGCGATGTACGAGGAGATGTTCGAGTACGAGACGCCCGGGCCCTACGACGTACCGATCATCCTGGCCACCGGTGTCACCCGCGAAGAGAACCAGGCCTTTAGTCATCGTCTGAGCGATTTTGAACGGACGCGACACGGTATGTCCGCCCGCCCCCACAGTTATTATGGAGCGCTACTGACACATAGTGGAATCTACGTCCGCCTTGAGCGCCTCAGTGTATCGTTCGTCGCCGGACTACCCCGCCTTTCGCTGCTGCGCGAGCCCAACCGAAGGCCCGCCGTGGAACGATTCCTCGGGACCCTCGGAATTGATGTGGGAAACGGTCCCGCCATCCGGGCGGCTCTTGAAAGCCACATCGTCGCGGCCCGACCGTTCTCCTCCTTCCTGGACGGCTATCGTCAGCAGTATCTCCAGCCAAAACGCGGGATCTCGTCCTACCGCACCGTGCTCATCGGTATACCCATCCCGTCACTCATCGCCTACAACCAGGCGGACCTTGCTCACGTGTGTGCGCTGGTTCCCGGCTTGGGGGACCTCGATGCCGTGCATTTCAAGGACCTGTTCGTGGACGCGCTGATTGCCGACGTGCAGGCCCTACGGACGGATCTCGCCGACCGTGTGATCATCGCGCGCACCACCGGTGTCGGCGGAATGTTCGACATCACCGATTCCGGGGAGATCGTGGCCCGCCTCGGCTTCGCCCACGCCGGCCGGGACCGTTACCTCGTGGAGAAGCAGCAAGAGGCCGAGCGCCTTACCGAGCGCTACATCGAAGCCGGCGCGGACGTCCTGGTCACCGCGGCCGCCATCGGCATCGACGCCGTCCACGTGCGGGAGACCGTTCGCATGAACAAGGGCGTCCGGCAGAAGCTGTACGACGTCGGGTACAACCTCATCCCGAATGCCGCCGCCGCACTTCCCAGTGACGCGCACGACAGCCGCCAACTCGGAGAGCCCGCGCCGCGGCCCTCAATCTCCAGGTGTTTGCGCCACTGATCGTGCGGCTGGACGGCCAGGAGGAACGGCCGGTCTCCTTTGCCCACGGTCAGGATCTTCGTCCGGCCTACTCGATCCGGAGCGGTGAAAACGGCATCTTCAGCGTCGCCAACGCGGATGCTCTGTACCGGGTCATGCGAGTCGCCTCAACCAGCGAGCTTGGTCTGATGTTGGCCGGCGTCGCCCTGCTCGGGGATGATCCCGGCTCGCCATGGTTTCCCGGACAGTACTGCAACTACGCCGAGACGGACAACTCCCGTCACCTCTTCGACTTCCTCAACCAGCCCTATCTACTGAACAGTCAACTCAGCGGACTCGACCCCATGGCACTTCAAGACCTGGGATCGGCCAAACATCAGGCCGAGTTGCACCTGCTCGGGCTGATGATCCTGGTGCATCGCCTGCGCACTCTCGACCTCGAGGCGCTCGATCCCGACGTCGATCCTCAGACTTTCGACGCGGAGCGCTTTTTCGTCGCCAACTCGCGCCATTTGACCTTTGACGATGTGGCCTGGTGGTCAGCCACGTCGCTCGCCGACGACCTGTCTATTCTCGTTGGCGCCCGGAACCCGCATGATCTGGTTCCGCTGCTGCGTGCGACCGAGCAACGCGGGTTGCTCGATCCCGGCCGAGTGATCTCGACCATGTTCGAGAAGCGCGATCTCGCCGTCGAGCGGCTGCTGCGTCGGGTGTTGGAAGCGGTGTGGGCGGTACCGTCGCTGGGCACGCCGATCGTGTTCCGGCGCGCTGGCGAGGATCATGTGCTGGTGGGGTATTACGTCGCTCCGGTCGACCTTGTCCTGACCGATGAGGCTGCCCTGGCCCGCAAAATTCGCGACGATCACCGCGACAGCCGCAACAGCTGTGCCCTTGGCAGATATCGCGACTGGCTGTTTGCCACCCACGGATTCCTCGACGTCCGGCCACACGCGATCGTCTCCACCGCGCGGGCGGGCAGTGATGACCTCGACCGGGCGGTCGCCCGATATGACACTCGCGAAGAACTGCTCGACCATCTACGCCGGCTCCCACCGTACTCGATGTTCTCGACCTGCGGCATCGTGGCCGCGCTCGCGAGACTGCAGGGCCTGCATTCCTTGTTGCAGGAGTCGATGATCGGACTCGGGTCGCTTCAGGACTTCCGCTGGAACATGCCACGTGACGGGCGAGGACACCTCGTCCTGGTACCGGGGGTCGTCGAGTGTCTTCGGATGGTCGCCGAGGGTCTCGAGAAGGCGACCGGCACCGACAGCCTCGACGGGGCCTGGGGTTATGAACGGCGCACGCTGGCCGACCGCCGAACTCACATTGATCCAGAACGGTTCCGCGAACACTAGCCAGCACGCGGCGGTGCGCCGAGGCCGGTCGAGGCACCGGGTCAGGCGATGACCAGTGGTGACCTGAGGCGCGCTGATCAGGATCGGGGCCTCACCGGTGCTGCTGGCCGCGGATGACCACGACCGGACAGGCGGCATGGTGGACACAATGCTGGCTGGTCGACCCCAGCAGCGCCCCGACGAACCCGCCGTGCCCGCGAGAGCCCAACACCAACAGGTCCGCGTCCCCGCTCGCCTTCAAGAGTACGGCGGCGGGATTCCCCTCGATCACCCGACGGTGGACGGTCACCACCGGAGGCTCCCCGATCACCTCGGCGACCGCATCGGCCAGTACCTGCTCCGCGGCTTTGGCCAGGTCCTCCCCGACGTCGAACATCGGCGCCCACCCGTCGGTCGGCGGGATGTGCCACACGTAGCAGGCCTCCACCGCGGCACCGGTCAGCTTGGCTTGCCGCACCGCCCAGCGCAACGCCTGCTTCGACGGGTCCGACCCGTCAACGCCAACCACAATCCGCGGTTGCCTCATTCTCTCGGCCATATCACAACCGTGGACCGCGCGCTGCCATCGGGGCAGGGTCAAACGGCCCAGATCACCCGCCCGTTGTTCCCGTAGACGTCGTCTGCGCTACCGGGTTGCCTGGTCGGCTATCTCGATCCGGGCGTCCGGGCCTGGGAAGCAGAGTGTCTCGTGCCCATTGTCCAACCACCGGACAAGGTACGGCGGCCCGCCATCCGATCCGTGCACCTCGATCACAACGCCGACCCGTTCGTGGTCTCCGACATGCGGACCAGCGAAGATCAGCCGGTCTCCTGTGTGCGCTTTCATCTTCCGCCTCCGTTGTGCTCGTCCGGTTGGACTCTCGTCGCGGCTTACCGGGTCAGCCGTACCGGTTCGTCAGTGACCTGCTCGACATCTTTCGCGGCGGTGATCAGGAGCCGGTGCCCCAGGTCGGTCAGCGCCCGGGCGACGGCGATCTCGTCACCAATTTCCGGAACGTCGTGGTCGTTCGGGCTTAGGTACGCCCGCCCTACCCCAAGCAGGTGGTCGCCGAGCTCAGTGTGCAATCGCGCCTCGGCGAACGTACGCCCATCAGACTCACCGACGAACACCTCGACCCGCCACCGCTTCATCGCAGTCATCGCGGCCCCCTTCAGCTCGCATCCGGTCCACCCTCACTCTCATCCGTGGGCGGCGTCCGATACAGGGGCGAAGGTCCCGGACCACGCCGACATGTGCCGTAATCCCTCGTCACCAACGCCGACGCTTGATCGACGACCGGTCTTGACGACAGGCCACTGGACAACCGCGTGCATGTCAGTCGTGCAGCAGCGCGACCGCTAGCGCGGCCAGTCCCTCGCCGCGTCCGGTCAGGCCCAGACCGTCGGTCGTGGTGCCGGAGACGGTCACCGGTGCGCCGATCGCGACCGAGAGGGCGTGCTGGGCCTCCTCCCGGCGGCTGCCGATGCGGGGAGCGACCCCGATCACCTGAATGGCCACGTTCGCGATCTCCAAGCCGGCGGCCCGGACCCGGGCCGCCGCCTCGGCCAACAACGCGACGCCGGACGCGCCAGCCCACTCCGGCCGGTTGGTGCCGAAGTTCGACCCGAGGTCGCCCAGGCCGGCCGCGCCGAAGAGGGCATCGCAGGCTGCGTGCGCGGCGACGTCGCCATCCGAGTGGCCGGCCAGGCCGGGAGTCCCCGGCCACAGCAGCCCGGCCACCCAGCACGGGCGGTCGGGCGCGAACGCGTGCACGTCGGTACCGAGTCCGACTCGTGACCCGGTCATCCGGTCCACCCGGCCGCCCGCAGGATCGCCTCAGCGACCGCAAGATCCGCCGGTGTAGTGATCTTGATGGCCTCCTCGGCGCCGGGCACGCAGAGTACCCGGCCACCCATCAACTCGACCAATCCGGCGTCGTCGGTGAGCTGGTGCGGGTCGGCGGCAGCGGCCGCCCGGTGCGCGGACTCGAGCACGGATCGCCGAAAGCCCTGGGGGGTCTGCACGGCCCGCAGGACCGTCCGGTCCACCGTGTCGAGCACGTAGCTGTCCGCGTCCACCCGCTTGATGGTGTCGACCACCGCCAGCACCGGAATCACCGCGTCGTGGCCCGCCCGGACCTCCTTGGCGACCCGTTCGACCAGCTCGGGCGGGGCGAAGGCGCGGGCGGCGTCGTGCACCAGAATGATCGGGAACCCCGGTGGCGTCGCGGCGAGGGCCAGCGCGACCGAGGCCTGGCGGCTGGGACCGCCGCCGACCACAGTGACCGGCAGCTCGGCCGGCGTTTCGTCGACGAGGATCGCCCGCACCGCGTCGAGGCCGTCCAACGGCGCAGCCACGACCACCTGGCCGACGCTTGGCGCGAGACTCAGCCGTCGCAGCACGTGTACCAGCAAGGGCACACCACCCAGACAGCGCAGTGCCTTTGGCCCGCCCGGCCCCAGCCGGGTGCCGAGCCCGGCCGCGGCAACCAGGACCGCGACGTCACCCCGCATTTCCTGCTGCGCGGTCACGTCGCGGTCCTGATTGAAGTGGTAGGGAGGTGACTACCGTTCCTACGCCTCGGTGAGCACCCGGTCGAGAAGACCCTCCGCCTCGTCCTTCGTGCTCTTCTCGGCCAGGGCCACCTCACCGACGAGGATGTCCCGAGCCTTGGCGAGCATTCGCTTCTCGCCGGCCGATAGTCCGCGCTCGCGTTCCCGCCGCCAGAGGTCGCGCACCACCTCGGCCACCTTGAGCGGGTTGCCAGAGGCCAACTTCTCCAAGTTCGCCTTGTAGCGCCGCGACCAGTTCGTCGGCTCCTCGGTGTGCGGAGCACGCAAAACGTCGAAGACCTTCGTCAGACCTTCTTCACCGACAACCTCACGGACCCCGACGATCTCGGCGTTCTCAGCGGGCACACGCACGGTCAAGTCACCCTGCGCAACACGGAGCACAAGGTATAGCTTCGGTTCGCCCTTGATGACCCGAGTCTCGATTGCCTCGATGAGTGCGGCCCCGTGGTGGGGGTAGACAACGGTTTCGCCGACACTGAAAACCATAGGTTCGAAACCCCTTTCGCTGTGGCCATCCTAACACGCCAGGTCCAGCCCCTCACAGCCCGCGCGTCGACGTATGCGCAGCTCAGAGCCGGTGTGCGGCGAATCGCCCGCACATGACATGAGTGATTCACACTCATGTCCGACCGCATCAGCGCAGGTCAGGGCCGGTGTCGGAGATTATTTCCGTATATATCGGATCTTTGACGCGTCCGGCGGGTCCCGCCCGTTCTGCTATGGCGCGGACCACACCAATGAGCGACAGTGAAAGGGATGCCGTCCGAGTACGCCCGCGGGTGACATCGCAGCTGGCACTGGCTACCCGGAGATGCCAGGGAGGCGGCTCATGGGCGATCTCCGACCGGACAACGGCGGCCCCGGGCCCGACGAGGGTAGTGGTACCCAGCCTCACGGCCTGCCCGATCTTCCCCCGGAGTGGGGGTCGATCGTCATTCCCGACGACGCCTCGGAGCTGGCCGTCGAGGCCGACGCGGTACGACGTGAGCTGCGCCGCGCCGCCCGGCGTGATCGACTGCGGGCGACCCTCGGGATGCCGCCCCGTCCCTCCTCCTCGCTCGGCCTGCCCCTCGTGATCATGACGGTGGCTATCATGACCACGCTGGTCAGCCTGTTCGTGGTCGTCCTTGGCCATCCGCCGTCACCGTCGGGCGCCCCATCGGGCGCGCCTGCCGCCGGGATCTCCGACACCGCGATCGCGCACCGCACGGGTGCGGTCCCCACCGGGCCCGGCCAGAATTCACCCGCGGCCGACCTGGTGTTGCGCGACCCGGCCGGCCGGGCGGTCCGGCTCGGCGACCTCACTCCGGCGGTTGTTCTCCTGATCGACGGATGTTCCTGCCAGCCTCTGGTCACCGCGGTCGCGGCGGCGGTACCGGTCAAGGTGAACGTGTTGGCGGTGGCGCGGTCAGCGCCGAGCGTCCCGGCCGGAGGTATGCACGTCCGTGCGCTCGCCGACTCCGACGGCGCGCTGCGCGCCCGCTACCTGCATGGCGCCACCCCGGCCGGTCCCGCCGCGATCGTCCTGAACGGCTCCGGTACCGCGGTCGCCGTCATCGCGCATGTCGCCTCGGTGGCCGACGTCCAGCCGCTCGATCCAACCTGACCCGCCTCAGGGGACCTGCCTTTCGTTCGCGCTGCGGGGCTCGCACCCGCTCGCTCCTCGCGCTCACCGGTGCCTGCCTTTCGTTCGCGCTGCGGGGCTCGCACCCGCTCGCTCCTCGCGCTCACCGGTGCCTGCCTTTCGTTCGCGCTGCGGGGCTCGCACCCGCTCGCTCCTCGCGCTCACCGGTGCCTGCCTTTCGTTCGCGCTGCGGGGCTCGCACCCGCTCGCTCCTCGCGCTCACCGGTGCCTGCCTTTCGTTCGCGCTGCGGGGCTCGCACCCGCTCGCTCCTCGCGCTCACCGTAAAAGCCCGCCGTAGAGGGTCAGCCCGGGACCGAAGGCGAGGAACACCAACGGTCCGGCACGGTGGTAGCCGGCCCGGAGAAGTTGGTCGATGATCATAAGCACGGTCGGTGACGAGCAGTTGCCGTGATCGGCGAGGAAACCGCGCGAGGCCGCCATCGCCTGCTCATCCAAGCCCACCACCTGCGCCACCACGTCCAGAATGCGCGGCCCGCCCGGGTGCACCGCCCAGCCGGCCACCTCAGCGACCCGCAGGCCGTGCCGATCGAGAAGATCGGTGACCAGCGGCCCGACATGACGGGCGAGCACGTCGGGGACCCGGGGCGACAGACCCATCCGGAAGCCGAGATCGGTGACGTGCCAGGTCATGTGGTCCGACGTGGTGGTGTCGGTGCGCGATGCCACCTCGGCGACCACCGGGTGGCCGGACTCCGAATGCGGCCCGGCCGGCACCAGGACCACCGCCGCCGCCGCGTCGGAGAAGAGGGCGTGTGCGACCACCTGTTGCGGGTCGGCCGACGGCGGCTGGACGTGCAGGCTGGCCAACTCCACGCAGAGCAGCACGGCCGGCCGCCCGTTCAGGGCCACGTAGTCGGCGGCGATGCCGATGCCGGGCAGCGCCGCGTAACAGCCCATGTGGCCGACGAAAACGCGGCGGGCATCGGCCGGCAGGACCAGGTCACGGGCGAGCAGGATGTCCAGCCCCGGGGTGACGTACCCGGTACAGGAACAGACGACCAGGAGGCCGACATCGCTCGCGGCGACGCCGGCCCGGCCGAGCGCGGCGGTCACGGCATCCTTGGCCAGCGGCAGCGCCTCGGCCAGGTAGCGCTCCATGCGCAGACTCGTCGACCATCTCGAAGGGTCCTCGACAACCGGGTTGACCACGGCGTGCCGGCTCCGCACTCCGGAGTGCTCGAAGATCCGCTTGGCCATACCGCGGGCGACCCCGCGGTAATGCTCGGCGAAGTAGCCACGCCACAGCTCGTCCTGGGTCGCCGGCGCCGGCTGGGCCACCCCGACTGCAGCCAACTCGGCGCGCCACACGGTCACCATCGCGGCGCCGTGCCATCGGCGTCCGGATCTCCGCCGAGCGTGGCGACACCCAACCAGTCCGCGCAGACATCAGAGGTCGCCGGCTGCAGCGACCCGCACCGAGCGTCCCGGAACAGCCGCTCCAGCGGATGTCCTCGCCGCGACGCGGAGGTGCCGGCCGCCTCCAGCATCGAAGCAGCCACCTCCATGGCCGTGGTGCCGGCGAGCAACTTGGCCCGCCACACCCAACGGTTGGTCTCCGGCTCGCCCGGGGCGGCCGCCACCCGCTGCGCGGTCTCGTCCACCACCAACCGGGCGGCCGCCACCGCCGCGTCGGCTCTCCCGATGCGGGCCCGGACCGACGGGAGATGAGCCAGGCCCCGAGCCTGGCAATGGGCGACCGCTTCGTCCACACAGGACTGTGCAACGCCCACATAGACCGCCGCGTAGCTGGCTACCATCCAATGAGGCATGAGCTGGGCCACCAGCAGCGCCAGGCCCTCCACGCCGCCCAGCAACCGACTGGCGGGCACGACGACGTCGAGGTGCAGATCGTGCGAGGCGGTCGCCCGCATGCCGAGTGAGTCCCAGGTGGGTTCGACGGTCAGGCCGGCGGTATCGCCGGGAACCAGGAACTGCGAGACGACCGAGTCGTCGGCCGCCGACCGGGCCGCGACGAGATAGGCGTCGGCGTGCCCGCAGCCGGAGACGAACGACTTGGATCCCTTGATGTGAAAGCCGTCCTCGGTGCGCTCATAGCGGGTACTCATCTGCGACAGCCGTGACCCGCTGCCCCGCTCACTCATCGCCACCGCATAGAAGGCGCCCTCGGCGGCGGCGGCGAGAATCCGGTCGCGGGAGTCGAAGAAGTCATCCGGCACACCCATCGACCGGGCCAGCTCGTCGGGGATGCCGGCGAGTGCGCCGGTCACCGAGGCATGCATGTTGAACACCAGTGCGGTCGCGCCGTTGCCCCGGGCCAATTCAAAGGCGACCCGGGCGTAGTCGGCGAAGTCGCCATCCAGACCACCGAGGTGGGTTGGGGCGAACAGCCCGAAGAGTCCGGCCGCGCGCAGATCCGTGAAGTCGGCCACTGGAAACTCACCGGTACGGTCGCACTCCGCGGCCCGGGCGGCGAATCGTGGTCGCATTCTGGCGACCAACTCCCACGCCTGCGCCATCACACCTCCTTGACCCCGTACGCCTGGTAGAGCACCGCGGCTGACCAGGTCGGCACCAGGTCGACCGGGCCCCGCCGAGTGACGAGCCAGCGCAGCAGGTGCCCGATCCTGGGACGCAGCCCACGTACGGCCACGGTAACGCCGTTGCGCCGACATCCGCTCACAACCAGGTCGGGCGGGACGAACAACGCCGGGTCATGGATGCCGCGGATGGCACGACCGGCCAGTCGCTCGCCGATGCGAACCACGAGGAGCCGCGCGAGCGCGGTGGCGTTGACGGTGTCCACAACGATCAACCCACCTGGGCGCAGTACCCGGCAGGCCTCATTGAGCACTGTGGACGGTTCGGTCACGTGCTCGAGGATCTCGCCGGCGACGACGACATCGGCGCTCCGGCTGGCGAGCGGAACCCGCGCGACATCGGCCCGCACCGTACCCACGCCGGCGGCCCGCGCCTGAACCAGCGACGACGCGACCAGATCGAGCCCGACATGCCGGTAGCCGAGCCGGGCGACGTACGGCGCCAGCAGGCCGCCGCCACATCCCAGGTCGACCAGGGTCGCGCCCTCGCGGCCAGCCGGCGGCACCAGGTCGGCCCGGGCGCGGGCCAGCGCGCGAAGTATCGCAAACGGACCGCCATCGCGCCACCATTCGCCGACCAGCTGCTCATACTGTCGAATATCGTTACGAAGCAACGAGGTCGGCATGGGTGAAGCGTGACACGGAACCCCAGCAGCGGCCACACTTGCCGGGTGTCTGCCGCCTCGGCCGCGCTGGGTCTGCTGCGTTCGGCGCATCCGGAGCCGGGCGCGGCCGTCACCGCCGCGGCCACCGTGCTGGCGGTCATCACCGGCCGGGATCTGCCTGGCGTGCTCGCGGTCGCTGCTACCGTCGGTGCGAGCCAGCTCGCGGTCGGGTGGCACAACGACTGGCTCGACGCCGACCGGGATGCGGTCAATCAGCGACGGGACAAGCCGGTCGCGGCCGGTGCCGTGGCCCGGCGAAGCGCCGGGCTCGCGGCGATCGTCGCGGCGATCGCCACCGTCGCGCTGGCGGTGCTGTCGGGACCGGCCGCGGCGGTCGTCGCCGTTGTCGGGCTCGTGTCGTCGCTGTCGTACAACTGGCCGTTGAAGTTCACGCCACTGTCCATCGTGCCCTATCTGGTGTCGTTCGCCGCGCTGCCCGCCTTCGTCGTCCTTGGTCTGCCCGGAGCGCCGCCACCGCCCTGGTGGCTGCTCACCGCCGGGGCGAGTCTCGGCGGGGGCGCCCACCTGGCAAATGTGCTGGCCGACCTCGACGACGACGCCCGCACCGGCGTACGCGGCCTGCCACACCGCCTCGGGCCGGGCTGGAGCGTAGCGCTGGCCGGCGCGCTCCTAGCCCTCGCCAGTGCATTACTGGTACTGGGGCCGCCCGGCGCCCCACCCGCGCTCGCACTCGCCGGGCTCGCCGTCGTGGTCGCCGTGCTGCTGGTCGGCGCGGTGCGGCAGCGGCGCCACCCGAGTTCGCGGGCGGCCTTTCGCGCCGTTATGGTCGCCGCTCTCGTTGACGTCGCCCTGCTGCTCACCGCCGGAGCAGTGCTCTGACCCGAGCATCCAGCCGGGTCTCGCGTGGGACCTGCGGGTCGGCTACTACGCTGTAGCGGGTCCGCTGTTGATCGAGGAGGCCCGACGTGACCGCTCGCCGCATCCGCGCCCGACGCGCCCGTATGGTCGCGACGTCGCTGCTGGCCGGCTCGGTGGCGCTGCTCGGCACGGCGGCGTGCGGTTCCGGGCAGATCGCCCAGACCGCGACCCAGGTCGCCGCGGTGCCCGGCACCAATGTCAACATCGGCCCGAACGGCTCGATCCAGCTGCGCAACCTCCAGATCCAGTACGCCGACCCGCAGGGCTACCGCGCCGGCGAGAACGCGCCGCTGGTTGTGCGGATCTTCAACAGTGGCGAGGTCGCGGTCTCGCTCGTCGGCGTCAGGGCGGACGGTGCCGCCGAAAGCGTCGTCCTCACCGGTGGTGCGACGCCGACCGCGTCGCCGAGCCCGTCGGCCGAGGCGAGCCCGTCGGCTGAGGTCAGCCCATCGACCACGGCGAGCCCGTCGGCTGAGGTCAGCCCATCGACCACGGCGAGCCCGTCGGCTGGGGCCAGCGGGTCGCCGACATCACAGGGCCCACCGATCGCCTCCGCCCAGCCGACAGCGACCGCTCAGCCGGACGGCGGTTCGCCGCGCTTCAGCGTCAACGTGCCGCCGGCGGCGTACGCACTCCTGGTGCCCGGGAAAGGGCCGTACCTGCAGCTCGTCGGTTTGACCTCGGCTCTGATACCGGGCATGTCGGTGTCGATCACGTTCACCTTCTCCGGTGGCACCTCGGTCACCGTGCCGGTTCCGTTGGCACTGCCCATCAACTCGGTGCCGCGCCAGAGCGTCCAGCCCGGCGAGGACAACCCGGGGGACTGATCGAAGCACAGCCCGGCGGTTCGCGCGGCGACCGGACGCCCCGCGCGCTAGCGTGCGGCCGTGACGACGCGCCAGGATCGCCCGACCCGGCCGCCGGGGCAGGGCTCGGCCGGCCGGCCTCCTCGAGCAAGCTACGAATGCGACGTCTGTGGTCACCGCCCGCCCAAATGGGTGGGCTGCTGCCCAGCGTGCGGCGAGTGGGGTTCGGTGGCCGAGGTCAGCGGTACCGCCCCGGCCGCACTGCGCGCCGTCAGCGCGCGCCGGCCGGGTGCGCCGGCCCGACCGATCGCCACGATCAGCATCGAGCCGGCCCGGGCCCGCCGCACCGGGGTGCCCGAGTTGGATCGGGTGCTCGGCGGTGGCCTGGTGCCGGGCGGGGTTGTCCTGCTCGCCGGCGAGCCCGGCGTCGGCAAGTCGACGCTGCTGCTCGAGGTGGCCCAGCAGTGGGCGGCCGGCCCGGCCGCCGAGGCCGGGCCGGCACTCGTCGTCAGCGGCGAAGAGTCGACGAGTCAGGTGCGGCTGCGGGCCGAACGGATCGGCGCCCTGCACGAACGGCTCTACCTCGCCGCCGAGACCGATCTGGGCGCCATTCTGGGCCACCTCGACGAGGTGAAGCCGGGCCTGCTCGTGGTCGACTCGGTGCAGACCGTCACCGCCGACGGGATCGACGGCGTCGCCGGCGGGGTCACCCATGTTCGGGCGGTCGCGGCCGCCCTGGCCGCGGTGGCGAAGGAGCGCGCCATCGCCATGGTGCTGGTCGGCCACGTGACCAAGGACGGTCAGGTGGCCGGGCCCCGGGTGCTGGAGCACCTGGTCGACGTGGTGCTGCACTTCGAAGGGGACAAGTTCTCCTCGTTGCGTCTCGTGCGCGGCCTGAAGAACCGCTTCGGCGCGGCCGACGAGGTCGGCTGCTTCGAGATGCACGAGGGCGGCCTGGCCAGCCTCTCCGATCCGTCCGGGCTCTTCCTCACCCGGTACGCCGATCCGGTGCCAGGCACCTGCGTCACGGTGAGCATGGAAGGGCGGCGGGCCCTGGTGACCGAGGTCCAGGCACTCGTGGGTCCGCCCGTGCCCGGATCCCCACGCCGTACCGTGAGCGGCCTCGACCACGCCCGGTTGGGGCTGGTCCTCGCGGTACTGCAGAGCCGAGCAGCGTTGGCCCTGAACGACCGCGAGGTGTACGCGGCCACCGTCGGTGGCATCCGGGTCGGCGAGCCGGCCGCCGATCTCGGTCTCGCGGTCGCGGTCGCGTCCTCGGCCCACCAGCTGCCGGTCGCCCCCGATCTGGTCGCGATCGGCGAGGTGGGCCTGACCGGTGAGGTCCGGCGGGTCGGGGCGACGCCCCGCCGGCTGGTTGAGGCAGCCCGCCTCGGATTCCGCCGGGCGCTGGTGCCACCCGGCTGCGCCCCCACGGCCGATCAGACACCGGCCGGCATGACCGTGCTGGAGGTGGCGACCGTGTCCGGGGCCCTCAACGAGGTCGCGGCGACCTCGCCAGCCCTCAACGAGGTGGCCGCGACGTCGCCGGTGACGCCCTAAGCCGGCGGGTCGGTACGGCGGTCGAAGACCGCCACGTGGGCCGGCGCCAGTGAAGCCAGCTCGGCAACCAGGTCACCGGGCTCGCCCACGAAGTCGCCGATCGGTACCGCCAGGTCATAGGCCGACGCCGTGGCCAGATCACGACGTACCGAGCGCAGGTACGCCTGATCCCACCAGCGGGGCAGGTCGGCGGAGCGGACCGGCAACGCGTTGCAGCGCAGCAGCAGGAAGACCTCGGAATCCACCTCGACGACGGCGAGCTCGGCGAGCTGTGCCCAGGCCAGCACCAGCGTGCGGAGGATACCGGGGCGAACCGTCACCGCGTAGTGGTCGGCGGCGAGCAGCGGCCTACGGACCAGGCCGATGGCCGGCGGCACGAGGGCGACCCCGAAGCCAACCAGCAGGCTCGGCACGATCAGCACCAACGGATTCAGTGCCCCATCGGCCGCCGCTCGCGGCTCGCTGCCGAAGATGAGCCAGGCGGGCCCACACACCGCCAGCCCTACGAACACGGTCCAGGCCAGCCGGCCCGCGGACCGTGCCGGCGGCCGCCGGCTCCAGACAACCCGCTCGTTCGCCAATCCTGCCCCCGGCTCAGCGGGCCGCGTCGCCCGTTTGTCGCTCACCCCGGTCGGGGACCGCGCCGCAGCGGGGAGATCGCTGATACAGTGGCGTGTTCGTCGCCGCCGCGCAACCCCTCGGCCGGATCGGCCGCTACGGAATCCGTAGACTGACGCCGTGGCGATCGACCGGGAGGCCCCGCTGCGGGCCACCCTCGCACTCGTCGCGCCCGGCACCGCGCTGCGTGACGGACTGGAGCGGATCCTCCGCGGGCGGACCGGCGCGCTGATCGTCATGGGCCACGACCGGGGCGTCGAGGCGCTGTGCACCGGCGGTTTCCCGCTCGACGTCGAGTTCTCGTCGACCCGGCTACGCGAGCTGTGCAAGATGGACGGCGCGGTCGTCCTCTCCAGCGACGGCACCCGGATCGTGCGGGCCGCGGTGCACCTCATGCCTGACTCGACCATCCCGACCGAGGAGTCCGGCACCCGCCACCGCACCGCGGAACGGGTGGCCAAGCAGACCGGACATCCGGTCATCTCGGTCAGTCAGTCGATGCACATGATCGGTCTGTACCTGAACGGCCACCGTCACGTCATCGATGACTCAGCCGCCATCCTGTCCCGGGCGAACCAGGCGCTGGCCACCCTGGAGCGGTACAAGGCGCGCCTGGACGAGGTGAGTGGCGCGCTCTCCGCGTTGGAGATCGAGGACCTGGTGACCGCACGCGACGCGATCGCCGTGGTGCAGCGGCTGGAGATGGTGCGCCGGATCGCCGACGAGATCGAGGGGTACGTCATCGAGCTCGGCACCGACGGTCGCCTGCTCGCCCTGCAGCTCGACGAACTGATGGCCGGGGTCGACAGCGACCGGACCCTGGTCATCCGCGACTACCTCCCCTCGGCCCGCCGGATCCGGGTGCTGGACGAGGCGGTCGGCGAGCTGGACCGGCTGCCGGCGAGCGAGCTGATCGACCTGGGCGCGGTCGCCCGGGCCCTGGGGTATCCGGGCGCTGGTGACGCCCTGGACCTCGCCGTCTCCCCGTGCGGTTTCCGGCTGCTGACCAAGGTCCCGCGACTTCCCGGTGCCGTGGTCGAGCGCCTGGTCGAACACTTCGGCAGCCTGCAACGACTTCTGGGCGCCACGGTCGAGGACCTGCAGACGGTCGACGGCGTCGGTGATGCCCGGGCGCGGGGCGTTCGGGAAGGCCTGTCCCGGCTGGCCGAGGCGTCGATCCTCGAGCGCTACGTCTGAGTGGGCCACGTGTGAGGGGCCAGGTAACCCGGCTCGCCGCCGGTGCCGGCACTCACGCGGTGATCTGCAGCGAGAATGGGGCGCTGAGCTTCTGACCCAGCCGCGCCACCAACTGGTAGCTGGCCGGGTCGGGCGCCTTCGCCTCGGCGCCGCAGGTCTTGGTGCCCGCTCCGGAGCGGCTGCGCCGGCCGGCCCAGCTCAACGTGAACGAGACCACCTTGCCCGGCGGGAACGACCGCACATCGTGGCCGCGGTTGGGATTGCAGTCGTCGGAGGACCACACGATGACCGTTCCGGTGCCGTCGAGCAGGCGTAGCTCCTGCACATCAGCGCCGACGTCGCGGGCGCAGGTCCGCCCCGAGGCGTTACCGATCTCGATGGTGACGTCGACCGGCTCGCCGCGGATGACCTCTGACCGGGCGGCCCGGGCGGTCACGCTCATCTCGGCGTCGCTGCAGTCGCCGGCTCCGGGGTTGGGCGGGAGGATGAACGGTGTCGCCGTGGCCTTGGCCGAGGTGGTCGGGATGATCGGGTGGAGCAGCGTCGTCGTGGGCGAAGCCGAGGCCGCGGAGCTCGTCGCCGCCGGCGGCGCTCCGGCGCTGGAGTTCGTCGCCGCGCTGCACGAATAGAAGACGATGAGGATGAGCAGCGCACAGCCGACCAGGACCACTGCGCGGCGCCGCCAGTAGACGGCGGCCGGAAGGGGTCCAACGGTCAGCCGCATGGATCCTCACCGTACTGGCCCGGTTCGCCGCGCCGCCCGCGACGCGCCGACCACCGCGCATACCGCACATCGGCCGCCAGAGCGAGCAGGCGCGCAGGGCAAGTGTCCACCGACGCGTGACAGGATGTCGGCGATGCGTACCTTGGCCGACCGGGCGATCCGCTGGTACGACGCAGCCGCGCGCGACCTGCCCTGGCGGCGGCCGGACACCTCCGCCTGGGGCGTGCTGGTCAGTGAGGTCATGTTGCAGCAGACCCCGGTGGCTCGGGTGATTCCGGTCTGGACGCAATGGCTGCGTCGCTGGCCCACCCCGGCCGCGCTCGCTGCCGAGGCGGCGGGTGAGGCCATCCGGGCCTGGGGTCGGCTCGGCTACCCGCGCCGGGCCCTCCGGTTGCACGTCTGTGCCGCCACGATCGTCACCCACCACGGCGGTGAGGTTCCGCCCGAGCTGGACCGGCTGCTGGCGCTGCCCGGCGTCGGTGCCTACACCGCACGGGCGGTGGCCACCTTCGCGTACGGACAGCGCCACCCGGTCGTGGACACCAATGTGCGCCGCCTCGTCGCCCGCGCGTACTCGGGCCACCCGGACGGCGGCGGCACGACAACGGCGGCCGACCTCGCCACGGTCGAGGCGCTGCTGCCGGTCCGGCCGGCCCGCGCGGCGCGAGCCAGCATGTCCTTCATGGAGCTGGGAGCGCTGATCTGTACGGCCAGGGCACCCGGATGTCGATCCTGTCCATTGCGCAACGGGTGCGCCTGGCACGCCGGCCGGCCGGGCGCGGCACCGCCACCACCGGCCCGCC
This sequence comes from uncultured Actinomycetota bacterium, assembly GCA_963753485.1. GTDB lineage: Bacteria > Actinomycetota > Actinomycetes > Mycobacteriales > Micromonosporaceae > CAWDLX01. Next base: position 53,884 of record CAVWCL010000013.1, read on the forward strand.
GAGCGCAGGCCTACCTGGGTACCGACCGCCAGGTCCGCGGCCTGCTGCTGGCACTGGTTCGGGACTCGCCCCGGGCCGTGGTGCGGGCCGAGCTCGATGCGCTCTGGCCGCACGCCGAGCAGCGCGAGCGGGCGCTCGCCGGCCTGATCCAGGATGGTCTGCTCGTGCGTGCGAAAAGTGATCTCTACTGCCTGCCCGGAATGGTGCTGCCGTACTAGCATCCGGCCGTGGCTCCCCACCATCCTCGCCGCCGCGGCGCCGCCGGCCTGCCGTTCGGCCCGCTGTCCAGCCTGCCGCTCGGCCTGGTCGTGAGCCTGCTCGCGCTGGCCGCCTGTAGCACCGTGGGCATCCTGGCCCCGACCGTCCCGGGCCAGACGTACGCCCCGGCTCCGCCATCGACCGTGCAGCCGACGTCGACCCGGCCGGCCTCACCGTCGGCGCCGCCCACCAAACGACCCGCGGTGAAGTCCGCGACAGTCAGTCCAACCCCGACGCCGGCGCTCACGCTCGCCGACTACCTGACCCGGCTGCCGCGGTTCGGTCCGGCCCCGGCCCCGGTCCCGGTCGACCTGCCTCACGCCGCCGACCGGTCGGCTTGGGCGGGTCAGATCCCGACCAGCCAACCGGTCGCCTTCCTCACCATCGACGACGGGGTGGTCAAGGCACCCGATGCGCTCGCGCTGCTGCGCGCGGCCCACGTCCGGGTGACCCTGTTCCTCACCATCAACGACATCCGCGACAACGTCGGGTACTTCGCCCACCTGCAGGCGGCGGGTGCGGTGATCGAGTCGCACACGGTGTCGCATCCACACCTACCCACGCTCAGCTATGACCGCCAACGGGATGAGATCTGCCGCGCCACCGACCAGCTCGGCGAGTGGTACGGCCGGCGCCCGGTGCTGTTCCGGCCACCGTACGGAGAGAAGAACGACGACACCCTGCGAGCTGCGGCCAGCTGCGGACTCGCCGCCTCGTTCAGCTGGAAGGAGACGGTCAACGCGGGCGTCGTGCGTTACCAGACCTCGGTGCACCGCATCCAGCCGGGCGACATCATCCTGATGCATTTCCGGTCGACCTTCGACGCCGACTTCGTGGCCGCGCTACAGGCCATCCACGCCGCCGGACTCACCCCAGGACTGCTGGAGGACTACCTGAGCACCGCCTGACCGCCGAGCACAGACGGCGGGTGGGGTGGCGATTCTGCCTTCGTTCGCGCTGCGGTACTCGCACCCGCTCGCTCCTCGCGCCCTCAGACGTTGGCCGCCCCACCTGCCGTAGCGTGCCTACGCAGCCGAGCCGGCCGCGTCCGTCGCGCTCCCACCGAGCTCGGCCGGGACCGCATCCGGCACCACCGCCGCCGGCTTGTCAGCCCCGCGGAAGATCAGCCGGGTGTTCTCGATGTCAGCCGGGTCACCGTCGGTGTCGACGACCACGATCTGGCCGGGTCGCACCTCGTTGAACAGGATCCGCTCGGAGAGCGCGTCCTCGATCTCGCGCTGGATCGTCCGGCGCAGCGGACGGGCACCCATCACCGGGTCCCATCCCTTAATCGCCAGCCATCGCTTGGTGTTGTCCGTCAGCTCCAGCCCCATGTCCTTGTTGCGCAGCTGGACCTCGATGCGCGCGGTCATCAGGTCGACGATGCGCAGGATCTGTGCCTCGTTGAGCTGGTGGAAGACGATGGTGTCGTCGATGCGGTTGAGGAACTCCGGCCGGAAATGCTGCTTGAGCTCGTCGTTGACCTTGTTCTTCATCCGCTCGTAGTTGGAGTCCACGTCGTTGGATCCCTGGAAGCCGAGCGAGACCGCTTTGGCCACGTCCCGGGTGCCGAGGTTGGTGGTCAGGATGATCACCGTGTTCTTGAAGTCCACGATCCGGCCCTGACCGTCGGTGAGCCGGCCGTCCTCCAGGATCTGCAACAACGTATTGAAGACGTCCGGGTGGGCCTTCTCGATCTCGTCGAAGAGAACCACCGAGAACGGCCGACGGCGCACCTTCTCGGTGAGCTGGCCGCCCTCGTCGTACCCGACGTAGCCGGGCGGTGCCCCAACCAGGCGGGAGACGGTGTAGCGGTCGTGGAACTCCGACATGTCGAGCTGGATCAGCGCGTCCTCACTGCCGAAGAGGAACTCGGCGAGGGCCTTGGAGAGCTCGCTCTTACCGACACCGGAGGGTCCGGCGAAGATGAACGAGCCGGAGGGCCGCTTCGGATCCTTGAGCCCGGCCCGGGTACGCCGGATCGCCATGGAGACCGCCTTGACCGCGTCCTCCTGGCCGATGATCCGCTTGTGCAGCTCGTCCTCCATCCGCAGCAGGCGGGCGGTCTCCTCCTCGGTCAGCTTGTAGACCGGGATTCCGGTCCAGTTCGCCAGCACCTCGGCGATCTGCTCCTCATCCACCTCGCTGACGACGTCGAGGTCGCCGGCCTTCCACTCCTTCTCCCGCTGCGCCTTCTGGGTCAGCAGCTGCTTCTCCTTGTCGCGCAGCTGGGCCGCCCGCTCGAAGTCCTGCGCGTCGATCGCGGACTCCTTGTCCCGGCGTACCTGGGCGATCTTCTCGTCGAAGTCGCGCAGGTCCGGCGGCGCGGTCATCCTGCGGATGCGCATGCGCGCGCCCGCCTCGTCGATGAGGTCGATCGCCTTGTCCGGCAGATAGCGGTCGGAGATGTACCGGTCGGCCAGGTTGGCCGCGGCCACCAGCGCGCCGTCCGTGATCGAGATCCGGTGATGCGCCTCGTAGCGGTCGCGCAGCCCCTTGAGCATCTCGATGGTGTGCGCCACCGACGGCTCACCCACCTGGATCGGCTGGAACCGCCGCTCCAGGGCCGCGTCCTTCTCCAGGTGCTTGCGGTACTCGTCGAGCGTGGTCGCACCGATCGTCTGCAGCTCGCCCCGGGCCAGCATCGGCTTGAGAATGCTCGCGGCGTCGATCGCGCCTTCGGCCGCACCCGCACCGACCAGCGTGTGGATCTCGTCGATGAACAGGATGATGTCGCCGCGGGTACGGATCTCCTTGAGCACCTTCTTCAGGCGCTCCTCGAAGTCACCGCGATACCGGGAGCCGGCCACCAGGGCGCCGAGGTCGAGGGTGTAGAGCTGCTTGTCCTTGAGCGTCTCGGGCACCTCGCCCTTGACGATCATCTGAGCCAGCCCCTCGACCACGGTGGTCTTGCCGACGCCGGGCTCGCCGATCAGCACCGGGTTGTTCTTGGTGCGGCGGGAGAGCACCTGCATGACCCGCTCGATCTCTTTCTCCCGGCCGATAACCGGATCGAGCTTGCCCTCGCGGGCCGACTGGGTGAGATTGCGCCCGAACTGGTCGAGCACCAGGCTGGTCGACGGGGCGGCCTCTCCGGAGGCGCCCGCCCCCGCGGCCGCCGGCTCCTTGCCCTGATACCCCGAGAGCAGCTGGATGACCTGCTGGCGCACCCGGTTGAGGTCCGCGCCGAGCTTCACCAGAACCTGGGCTGCGACACCTTCGCCCTCGCGGATCAGGCCGAGCAGAATGTGCTCGGTCCCGATGTAGTTGTGCCCCAACTGCAACGCCTCGCGCAGCGACAGCTCGAGCACCTTCTTGGCCCGCGGGGTGAACGGAATGTGCCCGCTCGGCGCCTGCTGGCCCTGGCCGATGATCTCCTCCACCTGCTGGCGCACGCCTTCGAGGGAGATGCCCAGACTCTCGAGAGCCTTGGCCGCGACGCCCTCACCCTCGTGGATCAGGCCGAGGAGGATGTGTTCCGTGCCGATGTAGTTGTGGTTGAGCATCCTGGCCTCTTCCTGGGCCAGCACCACCACTCGCCGAGCTCGGTCGGTGAACCTCTCGAACATTCCCTCGTGCTCCTCACTGCACCGCGGTCGTGTGGGCCGCACTGCCCCGTCGGTCGCGCTCGCCGCGAAGGTCGGGCTTTGGATCCCCCAACTCTATCGCCGACGGCCAGGCCCGCCGCGCCGTCCGCTGGGCGGATGAAGGCAGGTGATGAGATCAAGGCCGAGCCACTCGCCCAATGAACCCGACATTGCGCGCGAAAGATAGCGTCGAGCCAGGCAAGAGTCGGCTAGCCGACGCCGGAAGCAGCAAAGAAGTACGCGTACAGCGTAATTTCGGACAGGCGCCGGCAGCACCCGGGCGCGACGAAGGTCACCGACCGTGGTTGCGGCGGCGTGCGGTCGGGTGAGCGTGGAGCGGACGGCCAGCTTGCGCTCCACGCTCACCCGCAGGCGGCTCCGGCCGGCCAGCGACGGTCGGCCGCCCGGGCGCCCGCGCTCCTAGCGACCCGCCTCTTGGTGGTACAGCTCCACCACATCCGCCTTGATCCGCCCCCGCGGGGCGACCGCGATGCCTTTGCGCTGGGCCCAGCTCCGGATCGCCTTGTTCTGGTCCCGTTCGACGACGGGCCCGCCGCGGCCGCGGCCGCCGCCGGAGCGCCCGCCACCCGGACGTCCGGCCAGGCGGGTGCCGACCTCGAGGTACGGCGCGAGTGCGGCGCGCAGTCTACTGGCGTTCCTTGCCGACAGGTCGATCTCGTATGAATGACCGTCGAGCCCGAACTTCACCGTCTCCTGCGCCTCGCCACCATCAAGGTCGTCGATGAGCTTGGTGATAGTCTCCTTGGCCACCCGACAATTCCCTTCGCTAACCGAGCGGTTGCAGATTATGGCGCAGACAATATCTCATATCTGCGCGAGGAGCGCAGCCAACGATGTTTTTTGGTCGTGGCGTAGCGCAGCGTCACTCAATCATTACGCATATTACGGTTCAGCGTGGCCGTATCAACGGAAACAAGATCGTTTCCCGAATTCCGAGACCGGTCAGCACCATCATGAGCCGGTCGACACCCAGACCCATTCCGCCCATCGGCGGCATGCCGTGCTCCATGGCGCGCAGGAAGTCCTCGTCCAATCGCATCGCCTCCGGGTCGCCGGCGGCGGCAAGGCCGGCCTGGGCGACCAGGCGTTCGCGCTGGATGACCGGATCGGTGAGTTCCGAGTACCCGGTCGCCAGCTCGACGCCGCCGATGTAGAGGTCCCACTTCTCGGCCAGCTCAGGCAGCCTGCGGTGGGTACGGGTAAGCGGGCTGGTCTGCACCGGGTAGTCCATGACGAAGGTCGGCTGCTGCAGCGTCGGGACGACCAGCGCCTCGAAGAGCTGTTCGGCGGCCCACCCCGCGCCGGGCCGGGTGGCGTCGATGCCGATGCCGTGCTTGGCCGCGTACGCCACCAACGCGGCCATCGGGGTGTCCGGCCCGACCGCCTCGCCCAGGGCCGCCGAAAGAGCGTCGAACAACGTCACCGTCGTCCATTCCCCGCTCAGGTCGAATTGGGCGCCATCGTGCTGGCATACGGTATGCGAGCCGGCCACCGCGAGCGCGGCCGCCTGGACGAGCTCGCGCGTGAGAACGGCGATCGTGTGGTAGTCGCCGTACGACTCGTACGCCTCGAGCATGGCAAACTCCGGCGAATGAGCGGAGTCGATTCCCTCATTGCGAAAATTGCGATTGATCTCGAAGACCCGCTCAATTCCGCCCACAACGCATCGCTTGAGATACAGCTCCGGAGCGACCCGAAGATACACATCGTGATCGAGCGCGTTCGCGTGCGTCACGAACGGCCGGGCGGCGGCCCCACCGGGTATCGGCTGCAGCATCGGCGTCTCCACCTCGGTGAAGCCCCGGTCGTGCAGGTGGTCGCGCAGGCTCCGGACGACCGCCGCCCGGGCCCGCACGGTGTCCCGGGCCTGCGGGCGCATGATCAGGTCGAGGTATCGCTGACGGACCCGGGTCTCGGGTGACATCGGCCGGTGCGGGACCGGTAGCGGTCTCAGCGCCTTCGCCGCCATCGTCCAACGGTCGGCCAGCACAGAGAGTTCGCCGCGTGCACTCGTGATCACCTCCCCCTCGACGCCGACGAGATCGCCAAGATCGACGAACCGCTTCCACGCCCCCAGCGTCTCGGCGCCCACGCGGTCGAGGGAGAGCATCACCTGAAGCTCGGTACCGCCACCCTCCCGCAACGTCGCGAAATGCAGCTTGCCGCTGGTGCGGATGGAGACCACCCGCCCGGCTACCGCCACGAACTCGCCGGTGGCCGTGCTGCTCGGCAGCCCGGCGAACTCTTTCCTCAGCTCGGTCAGCAGGGTGGTGCGCGCCACCTGTGCCGGGTAAGCCTGGCCCCCCTCGTCGATGATCCGCTCACGCTTGTCATGGCGGATACGGACCTGCTCCGGCGGGCCATGGTCCAATTCCGCCGGTTGCGGCGACTGCATCACTGTTGTGGCATCCTTTGCCCTAAAATAGCGTGATTGTCCCCCGAGCCTACTGAACCATCGTCAGCCAGCCGTGGATGTTCGCGCGGAGGTGGCCTCCGCCGGGGTCGCTAGCGTGGACGGCATGCCTGAGCGTCCCCAGCCGGCCGAATGGCGGCGGCGTGGCGCGTCGTTCGGCCCGGCCGCGGAGCTCTATGACGCGGCGCGCCCCCGCTACCCGATCGAGGCGGTGAGGTGGGCGCTGGCGCCGCTCGGACCGGGTCGTTGGCGGGTGGCCGATGTCGGCGCCGGCACCGGCATCATGAGCCGGATCCTGTTGCAACTCGGTCACGAGGTGATCGCGGTCGAGCCGGACGACCGCATGCGCGCCCGCCTGCATGCCAGCACGCCGGGGGCGCTGGCGACGGCTGGCTCGGCCGAGCAGCTGCCGGTCGCCGATGCGGAGCTGGACGCCGCCGTCGCGGCCCAGGCGTACCACTGGTTCGATCACGATCTCGCGCACCTTGAGCTGGCCCGGGCGGTCCGGCCCGACGGCGTCTTCGCGGCCATCTGGAACGTGCGCGACGACGCGGCCGCCCGGTGGGTCGCCGAGTACTCGCGCATCGTCGAGGGCGAGCGCGGTCCGGTCGCCGATGGGTACGACGATCGGGATCCGTCGTTCGGGGACGGCTTCGGCGCACCCGAGCTGCGCGCCTTCCCGCATACGGTCCGCCAGACGCCCGACTCGCTGCTCGCTCTGCTGCGGAGCCGGTCCTACTACCTCACCGGCTCGCCGCAACGGCGGGCCGAGCTCGACCGAGCGGTCTCTCAGCTCGCCCGCAACCATCCCGACCTCGCCGGCCGGCAAGAATTTGCGCTACCGTACCTGACCCGCGTCTACCGGGCGCGACGGGGCTGACCCCGTCGACACTCAGATCGTGGTCTGCGGGCGCGAGTTCTCCGGGGTGAACCGGTGATCGATCCGGTACGGCGACGGGCAGAACTCGCCCGACCACAGGCAGGCGACTTCGGCGCCGTGGGTCAGCTCGCCTACCTGGTCGAGCGACTCGACCTCATCCAGGGCCAGGCGCATGGCGGTGCCGTCACCGTTGCGGTACCAGCGCTCCCGGCTCCACCCCACGTCCAACGCGGCCGGTAACGCCGCCTGATGGCTCTCGGCCCGGAAGACCACGACCAGTGTCTGGTACCGGAAAGTGGTCTCGTCCCGCAGGAAGAGTGCGAAGCGCAGGCGCGCGCTGAACCACGTCGCCCGGCTTGGCGCCGTTATGACGGCAGCCGCCGATCGGTCACCTGCGGTGTTTGTCATCGTGAGACCGAGCCTGCCTTTCGTTCGCGCTGCGGGGCTCGCACCCGCTCACTCCTCGCGCTCACCATTGCCTGCCTTTCGTTCGCGCTGCGGGGCTCGCACCCGCTCACTCCTCGCGCTCACCATTGCCTGCCTTTCGTTCGCGCTGCGGGGCTCGCACCCGCTCACTCCTCGCGCTCACCATTGCCTGCCTTTCGTTCGCGCTGCGGGGCTCGCACCCGCTCACTCCTCGCGCTCACCATTGCCTGCCTTTCGTTCGCGCTGCGGGGCTCGCACCCGCTCACTCCTCGCGCTCCCACCGAGGTCCAGTGCCGAAGGCGACCGCTGCTCAGCCCGCGGCAGCACCGGCTCAGCGGTGACCGTCGGCCCAGGCCGGGGCCAGGCTTGTAGGTGCAGCTGGTTCAGCGGGCGATTGGCGTCGAGGATCGGCCCGTGGTAACCCGGGTCGAAGCCGAGCGTGAGCTCCGCACCGGCCGGACCGAACCGGTGCCAGGCACCATCCGGGGGATAGGCCGGCACGAGGGCACCGCCGAACGCCACTGGCGAGGACACGATCTCCTCGCCATCGAGTGCGGTCCAGACGATCTGATCGGGAGCGATCACCTCGCGGCCGAGTTCCCGCGCGAGCGCGGCGGCCATCGATGCCGGGCCACCGGCCGCCGTCTCACAGGAGAGCAGCTTGATCCCGACACCATCGGGCAGCTCGAAGAAGCCATCGACGGCGGCGCTCCGAAGAGCCGTCGCGAGCTGCTGCGGGCTCAACCGGCGGTTGCCGATGTAGAACCCGTCGGGCGCGCCGTGCAGATCGACCGTGACGTATCCGGGCGTCGGTAGGACGGCGCGGGCGAAATCGCGGATGTCGTCGTCGGCTGGATGGAATCCCACGCCGGCGTCGGTCCGGAAGGCCGTCTGCCGAGCCAGTGCGGCCGCCTCCGCGTCGGTGAGGTCAAGGCCGAACACCGCGGGGCCGGTGGTGGCAGCCGGCGCCGTCCCGGCTGTCGGATCGCCCGCTGAGGGGTCGATCGGAGGGCGGGCTTGTGGGCCACTGGCGGCGGTAGCCGGCAGCCGAGCGTGCCCGGCCGCGTGCGCTGGTGCCTCGCGGGCGGCAGTCTCGTGAGCGACTGGCTGGTGAGCGACAGGCTGGTGAGCGACAGGCTCGTTGGCCACAAGCTGGTGCGCAACAGGCTTGTTGGCCACCGGCTGATGGGCGCCGAGGGCCACCGGGCGGAGACCGGCCGCGGCGGCGGGTCCCACCGAACCGTTGTCGGACGGCGACCCGTGGAGGTCGCCGACCTGGTTGGCCAGCGGTGCCGTGCCGGCCAGGTCGGCCGGCACGGCACCCCCCGCGCGAGCCGGGCGACCCGGTGGCAGGGCACCATCTGGCCGCACGTCGGCGCCGCTGAGTACCGCATCGTGCGGCCCCGTACGGGCGTCGACTCCGACCCTGGGCATCGCGGGCGTGTGGTGGTCGTCGGCCGGCTGTAGCGGGAAGGTGTTGACCGCGGTCGGGCGATCCGGCGCCGCATGGCCCGAGGTATCGTGCGCGGCCCGGGTCGAGCCACCCGGCCCGGCAGGCCCCGCGGCGGAGAACCCGATGTCGTCGGCCGCGGAATACTCCGCCGGAGCCGTCCGGTGCGACGTGATGTCTGCCGCGGCTGGCGCTGGTCGGTCAGCCGGGGCCTGGAGTGCCTGCGGTTGCCTGGCCCCGTCCAGCCCGGTGGCCGCGGGCTGGCGGGCTTCGTTCAGCCCGGTGGGCGTCGGCCGCGCGTCTTCGTCGGCGCCAACCAGCGCCCGATCGAGGTCGGCTGACCATCCCGCCCCGCCGGGCCGACCGGCCAGCTCGGCCGTTGCCCCCGGCTCCGCCGACATAGCGGCAACCTCCCGCAGGTCGTCGGCCCGGATCGGGTGCATACCGGCATGCCGCATCGCAGGCACCGCTCCGACGGCTCCAGCCGATAGGGCCAGCAGAAGGTGATGGCCGGCCGGGACCGGCTCACCCCGTACCACCGGTGTCAGCACGCCGCCGGTCACGCCGACGAAGCCGGCGGTTGCGGCCACCCGCGCCGGTGAGCTCAACATCCCCGGCAGGAACCGGCCGGCGAGGCCGAACGCGCCACCACCGACCACCCCGAAGATGGCTCCGTCCGCCGCGGCGGAGGCCGTCTTTGACCAGTCCCACTGCGCGCGATGTCCCTGCCACGTCTGGATCCCTTGAATGGCAATGTCGAGCCCCGCGGTGATGGCCGCGCTGAGCGCCACCGCCGCGATCACCCGAACGAGGATCGTGCGGATGGTGAGCTGCGCGGCCGCCACCGCAACCGGGATTCCCGCGGCCGAGACACCGCCGAACACGGCCAGGCCGAGCAGCCACGCGATCGTGCCGGCCAGCACGGCGAGAGCCCCGATGAACGCGTACTTGGCGTACTGCACCTCGGTGGCCGCCCGCTCACAGGCGTTCGCGATCTCGTCGCAGGCGCTGGCCAACTGGGCCACCAGGCCGGTCGCGGTGTCGGAGCCGGCGACACGGTGCCACCCGCTCAGGAACGCGGCGCCGGTGGTGGCATCGAGCGCCGCAGCGACCTGGTCACCCGCACCCGTCGCCGCCGCGCCGACCTGGCGCAACTGCCCGGCCGCGTTCTGCCAGGCTCGCGCGCAGCGCCACAGGGCGTCCTCGTCGGCCTGCGGGAACTCCATGCCAACGATATATTTAAGATCATTGAGTTCAGCAGGCAAGGTGAGGGTCACGGCTGGCCTCTCGGGTTCGCGCGGGGTGCGGATCGAGCGAGCTACGCCGGGTCTGGACGCACGCCGGCCAGACGCCCCCACCGCGCGTCGAGCTCGGCGACCACGTCCGCCTCGGTGACCTCGACCAGATCGGTTCGTGGCCGCGGCCAGCCCATCGGCAGCCGCCGCCACCGAAGGTCGTCGGCGAGCCACTCGGGGCGGGCCGGCTCACCCCGCTGGCGCATCAGGTCGCCCGATGCGGTGGCAAAGTACTTCGGGGCGATCCGGGGATGGGCCTGCGGCGGGCGGGTCGCCAGGTGGGCGGCGCGCCGAGCGAGATCGTCGGACGGTCGCTGTCCATGCAGGTACGCCCGTTCCTCGATGTGACGCAGCAGGTCCAGCTCGGGCGCGATGCCGCGGGCGCTGACGTAGTAGGCCAGGGCCTCCGACCACACCCATTCGCCGTCGGTGCGGAAACTCAGCGGGACCACCGGCTCGCACCCAGCCGCCAACGGGTCGGGCATACGCCCCGTCGCCCGCAGGACCGTGCGCCCCGCCATCAGGTAGCGGAAGAGCCGCTCCCGCCGGGCCGGCTCCACGACCCGCAACCGGCTCGGTGAGAACCAGGGCCGGCCATCGGGACTCTCACCGTCGTAGACCCGCGCGACCCGAGGCCGGTCCCCGGCCTCCTCGGTCTCCCGACCGGCATCGAGCAGATCGTCGTACCAGGAGCGGCACAACCGGTCGGCGAGCTCGGCCGCCCGGTGTGACGGCACCTCATGGAATCTCTCGTCCACCGGGGGCGCGCCCGGATCAGGCCGTCCGCCGGCTGGCCGGTACCGCATCGACCCGTCGTCGTCGACCCACCCGGTGGGCGCGAGCCAGGCCGCCCCGGCACCACTCTCGCCGTCCGGTTCAGCGCTCAGGCGCAGGAGATCGACCACGGTCACCGCACCCGGAATCGCGGCGTAATAGCGCACCGACCTGAGCCGCGCCGCCGGCGCCGGTTCGACCGCGCCGGACGCCGAGTCGAGGCCTGATTGGTCAGCGAGCAGGAACTCCCGGGTCGCGAGGTGATCCAGGAGCTCGGGCTGCGGACCCACGCCATGCGCCCGCAGGCGGGCTGCGAGCGACTCCGGCCAGGTCCACACACCGTCGGTGCGGCACCCGACGCGGGCGAGGGGGGCACCGGCCAGGTAGCCCACAACGCGGCTGCGTAGTTCCGGATCGGCCAGGCGGGGGCGGGCGGGATCGGCCGCGTCGTTGCAGCCGGTGGCTTCGAACATGATCCGCTCCTCAACTCAGCCGGGCTCGAGCGCGGGCGTCGCTGCGCTCCACCTGCGCGGCCATGGTCAGCATGTCTGCGCCGATGCCGGCCACGCCGTCACGGAGCCGGGCCAGGGCGTCGCGCACCTGCCCGGCTGCGGGTCCATAAGTGGCACCGAACGAGGTTCCGATCTCGTCGCCACCCCAGCAACTGCCCTCGGCATCGAGCGCGGCCGAGAGCTGCCTCAGCGTCTCGCCGAGAGCGGCGGCGATGGCGTCCAGGCCTGGCGCGGCCTGGCGCAGCGCCGTGGTATCGGCTCTCATGACGGTGGCCGCCGGCCACCGGGACTGCGGCGCATCGACGGCGATCGGCGTCTCGGTCATCATGCGAGCGACCATAACGGCGCCGGACGGCCCTGGACCAGGGGTCGTCTTCACCCTGTGGATAACCTTGTGACCAGCGCCGACCCGGAGAAACAGCGATGATCAGGCGTCCGGGTAGTTGCGGCGGTAGACCATGCGTAGGCCGATCAGCGTGATCATCGGTTCGTGATGGGTGACCGTCCGGCACTCGTCGATCACCACGGGAGCGAGGCCGCCGGTCGCAATGACCGCCCGCAGCGGGCCCAACTCCTCCGTCATCCGGTCGACGATGCGGTCCACCAGACCGGCGTACCCGTAATACATCCCGGATTGCAGGCACTCCACGGTGTTTTTGCCGATGACCGACCTCGGCTTGGCGGGCTCGACCTTACGAAGTTGGGCTGCGCGGTTGGCCAGGGCGTCGAAGGAGATCTCGATCCCCGGAGTGAACGCGCCGCCGAGGAACTCGCCCCGCTCGCTTATCACGTCGAATGTGTTGGTGGTGCCGATGTCCACCACAATGGACGGTCCTCCGTAGAGGGTGAAGGCGGCCAGGGTGTTGACCACCCGGTCGGCGCCGACCTCCTTCGGATTGTCGATGGCGAGTTGGACCCCGGTCTTCACCCCGGCTTCCACGATGAGGCTGGGCGTGTCCGGAAAGGAACGTGCCAGCATGCCACGAAGAGCACGCAGCGCCGCCGGCACGGTGGAGCACGCGGCGACACCGGTGATCTCGACCGCGTCCGCCGCCAGCAACCCCCGGTACATCAGACCGAGTTCGTCGGCGGTCGCCTGCGGGTCGGTCTTCACCCGCCAGTTGTGCACCAGCTTCTCGCCCTCGAACGTGGCCAGGACGGTGTTGGTGTTCCCGATGTCGATACAGAGCAGCACGCTGCCGAGCCTAACGGGACGGTTGCAGATCCAGCGCGATATCCAGCGCCGGCGACGAGTGGGTCAATGCGCCGACGGAGACATAGTCGACCCCGGTGGCGGCATAGGCGGCCGCGGTTGCCAACGTGAGCCCGCCGGTCGCCTCGAGCTCGGCGCGTCCCCCCACCGCGTCGACCACCGACCGCAGCTCGGCTGGCGCCATGTTGTCGCAGAGCAGGAACGAAGCTCCGGCCGACACCGCCTCGACCGCCTCGGCGAGCGTGATCACCTCCACCTGGACCGGGATGTCGGGGAAGGCCGCGCGGACCCGCCGGAAGGCGGCGGCCACGCCGCCGGCGGCGAGTTTGTGGTTGTCTTTGACCATCGCGACGTCATACAGACCCATTCGCTTGTTCGTGCCCCCGCCCATCCGGACCGCGTACTTCTCCAGCACCCGCAACCCGGGAGTCGTCTTGCGGGTGTCCAGGACCATGGCCCGCGTGCCGGCAAGGGCATCGACCCAGGCCCGGGTGTGGGTGGCCACGCCGGAGAGCCGGCCGAGGAGGTTCAGCGCGGTCCGCTCGCCGGTGAGCAATGCCCGCAACGGCCCGGCGACGGTTGCCAGGACATCGTCGCGCCCGACCCGGGAACCGTCGGGTACGCGGGGGCAGAATTCGAGCGCCCCACCACCGGCGATGTCGAAGACGGTGGCGACGACGGGGAGCCCGGCGACGACACCGTCGGCTCGGGCGACCACCGCGGCCAACCCGACTTGGCCCGCCGGGATCGTCGCCACCGAGGTTATGTCCACTCCGGACGGACCGCCGAGGTCCTCCTCCAGCGCCGTGCGCACGATCCGCTCGACGGCTGCGGGATCGAGACCGGCCTTGGCGAGCGTGTCGACCGTGTGTTGGGTTAGCGCGCTCATCGGTCCTGCCTTTCGTTCGCGCTGCGGGGCTCGCACCCGCTCACTCCTCGCGCTCACCGGTGCCTGCCTTTCGTTCGCGCTGCGGGGCTCGCACCCGCTCACTCCTCGCGCTCACCGGTGCCTGCCTTTCGTTCGCGCTGCGGGGCTCGCACCCGCTCGCTCCTCGCGCTCACCGGTGCCTGCCTTTCGTTCGCGCTGCGGGGCTCGCACCCGCTCGCTCCTCGCGCTCACCGGTGCCTGCCTTTCGTTCGCGCTGCGGGGCTCGCACCCGCTCGCTCCTCGCGCTCTCACACCGGCTCCCACTGCTCGGTCACTGTGCCGCCCGCGGCGATCGCTGGCAGCAGGTGGCCATGCCATTCTTCTCGGCTATCGGGAAAATCCTCACGCCAATGGCAGCCACGGGTCTCCTTGCGCCGGCTGGCCGAGGCGACCAGGGCGGTCGCGACCGTGGCGAGGTTGGTCGCCTCCCAGGTCGCTACGCCGCCGCGGGAACGGCTGCGGCCCAGTCGCGCCAGCTCATTGGCGGTACGGGCCAACGACTCGTCGCTGCGCAGTACCCCGGCCCCGCTGGTCATCGCCTGCTGCAGCGGCCCGCGGATGGACGCGTCGACGACCCAACCGGTCTGCCGGGGCGGTTCGGGCGCCGCTGGCCCGCCGACCGACGCGGCCACGGTCAGCGCTATCCGCCGGGAGAAGACGAGCCCCTCCAGCAGTGAATTGGAGGCGAGCCGGTTGGCACCGTGCACCCCGGTGCAGGCCGCCTCTCCACACGCATAGAGGCCGGGGATGGTGGTGCGGCCGTTGAGATCGGTACGGATGCCGCCGCTGGCATAGTGTGCAGCCGGTGCCACCGGGATCAGGTCGGCGGCAGGGTCGACCCCGGCCGCCCGGCAGGCGGCCGTGATGGTGGGGAAGCGGGTGGCCACGTCCGGCAGGTGCCGGGCGTCGAGATGGACGTGGTCGCGACCGGTGGCGAGCAGGATCCGGTGGATGGCTTTGGCCACGATGTCCCGCGGCGCGAGCTCGGCCAGTTCGTGCTGTCCCAGCATGAAGCGGCTGCCGCCGCCGTCGACGAGGTATGCGCCCTCGCCACGGAGGGCCTCGGAGATGAGCAAGCGCTGCCGGTGCCCGGCTGCCACGCCGGCCGGAGGCACGAACGATGTTGGATGGAACTGAACGAACTCCAGGTCGGCGACGGTGGCGCCGGCCCGCAGCGCCAGGGCCACCCCATCCCCTGTGGACACCGGCGGGTTCGTGGTGGATGCGTAGATCTGACCGAGGCCACCAGTCGCGATCACGACGGCTCGGGCCAGGATGGCCCCGATGCCGTCCTCGGTGCCTTCGCCGAGCACATGTAGGGTGACCCCGGCCGCACGTCCGGTGGCGTCGCGCAGCAGGTCGAGCACCAAGGCGTGCTCGACCAGACGGATCCAAGGATCGCGGCGTACCGCGGCGTGCAGAGCCCGCTGGACCTCCGCGCCGGTGGCGTCGCCGCCCGCATGGATGATGCGGTTGGCGTGGTGCCCGCCCTCGCGGGTGAGCATCAGCGAACCGTCGGCATGACGGTCGAACTCGGTACCCCATCTGATCAGTTCCCGAACCCTCGCCGGGCCTTCGCGGACCAGCACATCAACGGCGGCCGGGTCGCTGAGCCCGACGCCCGCGACCAGAGTGTCGGCCGCGTGGGCGGCCGGGGTGTCGAACGGGTCCAGAACCGCGGCGATGCCTCCCTGCGCCCACCGCGTCGAGCCATCATCAATGTTCACCTTCGTCACCACGGTGACGTGCAACCCGGACTCACGCAGGTGCAGCGCGCACGTCAGCCCGGCCACGCCGGAGCCGATGACCACCACGTCGGTCGTCTCCGACCACCCCGGATCCGGCCCGGCGAGGCGTTGCGGCAGCTGGGGCAGTCCCACGGCTCCAGTCAACGGCATCGGCTCGATCTCCGCTGCCGTCCTCGGCCGGATCGCGTGCCTGCCGCCGGCACGTCAGCCGACCAGCTCGACGGCGATGTTGTCGATCAGCCGGGTCGACCCGAGCCGGGCGGCGACGAGCAGCCGGGCCGGGCCGACGGCGGGCGGTGACGCCAACTGCGGATCGGTCAGCTCGAGATACTCCACCCCGATCGCGGGCGCTCGCTCCAGCACGGCGCGGGCCGCGGCGAGCACCGGGCGACCCTCCCCGGCGGCGGCCGCGCCCGCTCGAAGCGCCCGGTGCAGCGTGGGTGCGACCGCCCGCTCGGCGGCCACGAGGTACGCGTTGCGGCTGGACCGCGCGAGCCCGTCCGGCTCCCGCACCGTCGGCACCGCGACGAGGCGCACCGGCAGGGCGAAGTCGGCGACCATCGCCCGCACCAGAGTGAGCTGCTGGTAGTCCTTCTCTCCGAAGAGCGCAACCTGCGCCGCGGTGAGCTCGAGCAACGTGAGCACGACCGTGAGCACCCCGTCGAAATGGCCGGGCCGGTGCACTCCTTCCAGGATCTCGCCGAGCTGCCCGGCGCTGACGTGGATCCGGGGACCGCCGCCGGGAAAGACAACCTCCGGCGCCGGCGCGAAGAGCACGTCGACACCACCCTGGCGGCACACCTCCCGGTCCGCCCCGAAGGAGCGCGGATAACGGTCGTAGTCCTCGCCCGGGCCGAACTGCAGTGGGTTGACGAAGACGGTCACGATCACGTGCTCGGCGTGCTCACGGGCGCGGCGCAGCAACTCGGCATGACCCTCGTGCAGGGCTCCCATGGTCATCACCACGGCGACCGGGCCGCCCAGCGAGGCCCGCGCGGTGGCGAGTTCGGCGCGCGTGGTCGCGACCGCCAGCCGACGCTCGCCGACGGCGGCGCCCACCGGCATCAGCCGGCTCCGCGCTCGCCCGCCGCCAGCTCGGGGTGCGCGGCCGGGACGGTGTGCGCGAGGACCCCGAGCAGCGGCTCAGCATCCACCGGTCGGAGCCGCCCGGAGGCGATCGCGCGATCGGCGGTCCGCCGGGCCAGCGCCCGGTACACCGGCACCGAGTCCGGCGCGGCATCGAGCAGGGTGGCCAGATGCTTGGCGACCGTGCCGGCATCCCCCCGGGCGATCGGGCCGGTCAGTGCGGCGTCGCCGAAGGCGAGCGTGTTCGCCAACGACGCCTGCAACAGCGGTGCGAGAACCTGGGCCGGCTGCCGGATACCAGCGTCGCGTAGCCGGTCCATCGCCTCGTTGACGAGAGTGGAAAGGTGGTTGGCTCCATGTGCGAGGGCGGCGTGGTACAGGGGTCGGTTCTCCTCCGCTATCCACTCGATGCTGCCACCCAGGTAGGCCACCAGCCGGGTGGCGAGGGGTCGCAGCTCGACCGGCGCGGTCACGCCGAATGAGATGCCCGCGGCGAGCCGGTCGAGATCACCGGCGGCCCCGGTAAAGGTCATCGCCGGATGAAGCGCGATCGGGCGGGCCCCAACCGCGACCACCGGGTCCAGGACGGCGAGCCCGTGGGCGCCACAGGTGTGGATCACGACCTGGCCGGCCTCGATGACGCCCGCGTCGGCCAGGCCACGGGCTATTCCCGGCAGCGCGTCGTCGGGGACGGCGAGCAGGACGATGTCGACTCCGGCCGGCACCTGATCCGGCGGCACCACCGCGGTGGTGGGGAGGAGTTGGGCGAGCCGGGCGGTGCTGGCCGCGGATAGGCCGGAGGCCGCGCGGACCGGATAGCCGGCCCGAGCCAGCCCGGCCCCGAGGACGGCGCCCACCCGCCCGCCGCCGACGATGCCAATGCTCATCCGCCGGTTGGCCCGAAGTCGGGCTGGTCGGGGCGTTCTGGTCGTCTGTACCGAGCTCATGTCGATCCAGTCCTGTCGTGGTACCGGTCGCTTGCCAGTATGTGACCGGTACCCGACCCGCGTAACCACGATGTGGGATCTTTCACCGGCCGAGCGAGGAGGAGTGGCGTGGCCGAGATTGTCGATCGGCTGACGGGTGAGCACGTCCATTGGCGCCAGGCGATGAGCGATGCGCTCTACGGCCGCGGCGGCTTCTATGCCCGCGCCGATCGGCCGGGCGGCGCCGGCGGACACTTCCGCACCAGCGTGTCCGCCTCGTCGCTGTTCGCCACCGCGATCCTGCGCCTGCTGGTGCTCACCGACGCGGCGATGGGCCGGCCGGCGACGCTCGATGTGGTCGACGTCGGCGCCGGCGGCGGCCGCCTGCTCGCCCAGCTGTCGGCCCGGGCCCCGGCGTACCTGGGCCGCCGCCTACGACTGCGCGCGGTCGAGGTGGCGCCGCGCCCGGCGGACCTTCCCGGCCACATCGGCTGGAGCTCCTCCCTGCCCGGGGCCGTCCACGGCCTGCTGATCGGTACCGAGTGGTTGGACAGCGTCCCGCTCGATGTCGCCGTGGTCGGCGCCGGGGGCGGTTTGCGTTACCTTCTCGTCGACCCGCGAACCGGTGCCGAGGCGACCGGCGAGGCGCTCACGCCGGAGGACGCCGCGTGGGCCGAGAGGTGGTGGCCGAGGTTCAACCAGGACGGCGAGGTCCGCATCGAGCTGGGTGGGCCGCGCGACCGCGCGTGGGCGACCGCGGTTGCAGCTATCGCCCGGGGCCTCGCCGTTACCGTCGACTATGGACATACGTGGGACGCTCGCCCGCAGGCCGGCACCCTCACCGCCTTCCACGCCGGGCGCGAATGCGCACCGGTACCGGACGGGGGGCGCGACATCACCGCCCACGTCGCGATGGACTCGGTCGCCGCCGCCGGGGCGGCCGTGGCCGGCGGCGACGGCGTCCTGTTGCGCCAGCACGAGGCCCTGGCCGCACTTGGGCTCACCGCCGCCCGCCCGGCCGCCAGCCACGCCAACCGGGACCCGGCCGGCTACGTGCGGGCACTCGCCACCGCCACACAGGCGTGGGAGCTCACCGATCCCGCCCGCCTCGGGGGGCACCGATGGCTGCTGCAGCCGGTCGGTGTCGGACTGCCGGACGTCGTGGCCCGGGCGGCGTCGGCCGGCCGGCGATAATGCGGTCATGGCCAGCCGGCGCGAGATCACGGTCGGTACCGGGCCCAGTGTGACGGCCACCGATGTCGTACTCAACCTGGGACCGGCGCATCCGTCCACCCATGGCCTGTTGCGCCTGCGGCTCGTGCTCGACGGCGACCGGATCCAGTCGGCGGAGCCGATCGTGGGGTACATGCATCGCGGCGCCGAGAAGCTGTTCGAGGTGCGTGACTACCGGCAGATCATCATGCTGGCCAACCGCCACGACTGGCTCTCCGCCTTCGCCAGTGAGTTGGGGGTGGCGCTCGCCGTCGAGCGACTGATGGGAATCGAGGTGCCCACCCGGGCGACCTGGCTGCGGACCGCGCTGGCCGAGTTGAACCGGGTGCTCAGCCACCTGATGTTCCTTGGGTCATATCCGCTGGAGATGTCGGCGGTCGCTCCGACGCTCGGGGTCTTCGCCGAGCGGGAGGCCATCCAGGCCGTGATGGAGGAAGCGTGCGGCGGCCGGATGCACTTCATGTTCAACCGGGTGGGTGGCATGAAGGAGGAGGTGCCGGCCGGCTGGACCGGTCGGGCCCGCACGGCCATCGCCGGCGTCCGGTCCCGGTTGCCCGACCTCAGCCGCCTCATTCTCGACGATGACATATTCCTGGCCCGTACGGTCGGGGTCGGCCACCTCACCGCCGGCGCGGCGGCGGCGTTCGGTGCGTCCGGTCCGGTGGCCCGAGCGTCCGGATTGGACTTCGACCTGCGTCGTGACGAGCCGTACCTTGCCTACGCCGAACTGGCGGTGCCGGTGGTGACCCGGGGGGCCGGTGACTGCCAGGCCCGGTTCGAGTGCCTGCTCGAGCAGGTCGGCGTCTCGCTCGAGCTGGTCCTGGAGTGCCTCGACCGGGTCGACCGCCTGACCGGACCGGTCAACGTACGCCTCCCAAAGGTGGTCCGGGCGCCCGAAGGGCAGGTATACGCCTGGACCGAGAACCCGGTCGGTGTGAACGGCTACTACCTGGTGTCCCGTGGGGAAACGACCCCATGGCGGCTGAAGCTGCGCACCGCCTCATTCGCGCACGCCCAAGCGCTCGGCGCGATGGTTCCCGGTTGCCGGGTGGCCGACCTGGTTCCGATTCTCGGCTCGATGTTCTTCGTAGTAGGCGACATCGATAAGTGAGAGCGCGAGGAGCGAGCAGGTGCGAGCCCCGCAGCGCGAACAAAAGACAAGCACAGAGAGCGCGAGGAGCGAGCAGGTGCGAGCCCCGCAGCGCGAACAAAAGACAAGCACAGAGAGCGCGAGGAGCGAGCAGGTGCGAGCCCCGCAGCGCGAACAAAAGACGGTTCATCCGGGAATTCCGTGGGTGGGTGGGTAGAGCTGGAGCCCGCCGCAGTGGAAGTAGATGGCGGTTTTGAAGTTCTCTCGGTTGCGGTAGCCGCGGGCGGCGACGCGGATGGCTTGGATGCGGGAGTTTAGGCCTTCCGCGGCGGCGTTGGTGATCCGGTGCTGGAAGTAGGCCAGCAGGCCGGCCTCGTGGCGCTTGAGGGTCTTTGCGGCGTCGATGACGGGTTGGAGGCGGCAGTGGGTGGCCCAGAAGTACCACTTGCGCCAGTGCCGTTCGCCCCAGTCGCGGCGCAGGAACGTCCACAGCCGACGCAGGTTCTCCTTGATCGACCAGGCCTTGCCGGTCTTGAGGTCGGCGGCGCGCAGAGCGGCCAGGCGCATGATGTGGTGGTCGGGCACGTTCTCACGCGCGTACAGCCACAGGTACTTTGACTTGGCCAGCCGGTTGTCGCCGGCGGCGGCTAGGGCGCGGTGCTCGCGTTTGCGCACGGTGTCCACCGCGGTGTTCAGGTAGCGCATGACATGGAACCGGTCGAAGACAATCTTGGTGTCCGGGTCAGTGAGGTGGGCGCGCACCGAGGCGATGTAGGGCTCCCACATGTCCATGGCCGCGGCCCGGATCCGCTTGCGCTGCTTGGTGCTGAACTGGGTGAAGAAGCCGTCCAGGCTGGCCTGGCGGCGTTCGTCGGCGATGTAGAGCACCGTGGCGGCGTCCAGATCGCTGACCACGGTGATGTAGTCCTGGCCCCGCCCGGCGGCCTTCTCGTCCACCCCCATGTGCCTGGGCACCGTGGGCGCCCTGCCCGCCAGGCCACGCGCTACCGCCCGGTCCATGAGATGCCACGCCTCGTCCCAGCTCAGGCGCAGCAGTCGGGCCGCGCCGGTCACGTCACACTCCTTGAGCACATCGATGGCCAGCCGCTCGAACAGGGTGGTAAACCGCGAGTGCAGCTCGGCCCAGGGCAGGCGCACCTGGCGCACCTTGTGCTCGGGGCAGTCCACCCGGGGAGCCCGCGCATGCAGATAGGTCAGGAACTGGCAGCTGTCCAGGTGCCGCCACGAGCGTGGCTCAGCGTGGTCATAGACCGAAAGCGCCCGCTCGCAGCGGGGGCAGCCAAACCGCTGCCCCCGCGGATGCTCCACCCACACATCGACGCGTTGCTCGCTCACGGACAGCTCAACCCGCGCCACCGTCCAGGGCGCGGCCAACCCCAGCAACTGCTGATACAGCTCGGTGTCACGCATGCCCCCATGCCATCACGCCCAGCGCGTTGAGCCCAGCCGTCCCGATGCCGCCAAGCCGCAGCGGGCCAGTCAGTGGCGATCTCCTCGGTCGGACAGGGTTGACCGCACTGCGGTTCTCGCCCGGCGGCAAGGGTCGCGAAGCGACCGAGCGCAGCGAGGCATGCCCTTGCCGCCGGGCGAGGTTCGCAGTACGCCCTCGGTGACCGACCGAGCAGATCGCCACCCTGCATCTCCGAGGAGGACCGGGGTTCGGGGCGGAGCCCCGAGAAGCCGCCGTCAGGGCAGCACGCCACACGCACCGTCAACCACAAACCCACCCATGGAAAACCCGGTAGCGCCCAAAAGACAAGCACAGAGAGCGCGAGGAGCGAGCAGGTGCGAGCCCCGCAGCGCGAACAAAAGACAAGCACAGAGAGCGCGAGGAGCGAGCAGGTGCGAGCCCCGCAGCGCGAACGAAAGGCAGGACCGCTGAGGTCGGGCCGTCAGCGGTCGTACTCGGACGGGTGCGGGCCGCGCGGACGCGGATAGGGACGCTCGTCGCGGCGGTCCTCGCCGCCGCGGTCCGCGTAATCCAGGTCGCCGTAGCCGCGCTCCGGCCGCCGGTCATCGAAACGCCGGTCTTCCCGCCCACGCCCCGCGCTACGGTCACCGCGACGGTCATCGTCGCGCCCACGCTCACCGCGACGCTCGTCGTCGCGCCCAGAGTGCCCCCGGTCCACCTCGCGCTCCCGGCCGCGGGACCAGACCTGGTCGCGGTCGTCGAGATACCGCGCCGCGGATTCCCCTTGTGAGGCCGGCAGGGCGGGCCGCTGCGGTTCGCTGCTGAGCGCGCGGAAGGTCGCCTCCCAATCCGGTTCGTCCCGGTGATCCGGGTCGCCCCCTCGGCGCATCTCGGCCCAGCGGTCCTCCATGCGGTACTCGGTGCCCTGGCCGTCTTTCTGCACCGACGAGCGGCGCTCACCGACGCGGTACTCCCGGCCGCGCCCGTCGGCGCGCACCGAGGCCCACCGGTCCCCCATCGCCACCCCGTCCCACCGGTCCTCGCGGTGCGGCGGGTCGTCACGATACTCGTCCCGGCGACCGTCGTCGGGGCGCCGGTCGTGCCGGCGGCCATCCTCGTACCGGTGGTCATCCCGGCGGTCATCGTCATATCGCCGGCTGTCGTCGTACCCGCGCGCATCCTCGTACCCGCGCGCATCCACGTACCGCCGCGCATCGTCGTACCGGCGGTCATCGTCGTCGCGTCTGCGCCGGTCGGCCTCGATCGCTGCCGGTGGGCCGTAGACCGTCCCGCGTGGATCGTCGTGCCCGCCCACGGTCGTCGTCCGGCGAGTGACGTGGACCGTTTCGGTACGCCGCACCACGCCGGACTTTTCCGCCGGGTCCGCCGCCTCGGGCAACCCCCGCACCGCCGGGCGCGCGTACCCGGAGCCGCTCTGCAACTCATCGATCTGGTCCCGCAGGGCTTCGACCGTCGCGGCCAGCGCTCGTATCTTCTCGGTCAGGGCCCGGTGCGTGTTGCGGCCGGCCAGCCGGACGTCCTCGCGCGCCTGCCCGCGGACCCGTTCCATCTCATCGAGCACCCGGTGCTCGATGTCCACCCGCACCATCTCGACACCCGGCCGTAGGGCGATGGAGACGGCGAGGGCCACGATCGTCAGCACGCTCAGCGTCACCGCGATCCGTAGCGATCCGACGCTGGCCCCGAAGAGCAGCACGAGGACGGCGAGCGGTGCCAGCCCCACTCCGCCCCAGAACAGGCCATGAAGCACCCGTCCACGCCGGATGTCCTGATTCTCGCTGGCCGGCATGTTTGCGAGGCTACCGAGGATCGGCGGGCCGGGAAAGTCGGCGGGTCACCGATCAGGGCACCCGGAGGCCAGGATGCCCTGATCGTGCGTGGTCGGCGGAAGGTCAGGCCGCGACCGCCACCGCTGACCGGCGGGTCGCCGCCGCCGCGATACCGACGATCCAGCCGACGAATAGGCCGTAGATCGATGCTCCGGCGGCCGACTGGAGAGCGTTGTACAGGGATGAATCGGAGGTGAGGAATGCCGTGAGCAGAGCTGCGATCGCGGCAGCAATGATCACCGCGAACCAGCCGAGGATGAACGCGCCGCCGCCGCCGACCACGTTGGCTCCATACACGCCCAGAACCACCGCGACGAGGAGGATCAGCAGGAGAGCCCGGAGATCAAACGCGATCACGTCACGGCTGGCGGTACCGCCCGAGGTGATGAACCACTTTGGCCAGGCCAGGTAGCCCAGGAGCAGATCCCAGGCGCTCCGGCTCTGCGCGTGCTTGGCGGCCCACTCCACATAGGCCTGATTGCCGAACGCCAGAACCAGAACCAGAATTGCGATCACGCCCGCGCCCGTGGAGGTGCGCGCCCGAGTCATAACGGGGGACATGGCGCCCTGTTACCCCGGTCACACCAGTGCCAAACGTCAACCTATGCGACCGGTGAATGGCGGACCAGGTAGTCGATGAACGCCGCTCGCAGCAACGGCTCGGCATCGCCGTAACCATGCCCGGTGAACTCGCGCCAGAGTGCGATCGCATCGCTGACCGACGCGCCGAACGCGCCCAGCGAAGCGTCCAGAGACTCGGTGTCGTCGGCATGCGGGAGGTGCCTCAAGACGGACCAGAAGAAAGCGATGTCGTGATGCCTGGCAGCGAGGGCGAACGCCCGCTCGCGGAGTTCCTCCGTGCTCAGCGCGTCCAGACCGGTGGTCTCCGCAGTCCCGTCCATGATGGCGAGCCTAACGCCGCTCGGTGGATCCCCACGCATCGTCGGAGGCCCAGAGACCGCCGACGGCGCTCTGCGCCGGCGCCGCATATGGCTTGGCCGGCGTCCAGCCGTTGCCCGAGTGGGACCGCGGCATCCAGTCCTCGTCGGCCTCGCCGTCCGGATTGCCCGTTGTCGGTCGGCCGAACCGCTCGACGAGCCGGGTGACGGCCAGACCGAGTCCGATGGCTACCGCCGCGAATGCGGCCGGCGGCCACGCTCGATGGGTCTGCTGGGCGTACGCACTGGCCACCACGAGCAGCGCGGCGGCGAAGACGGTCCCGAAGATGCCGCCGCGGCGGCCAAACGCGCTCGTTCCCCCAAGCAGCGCAGCGCCGAGGGCGAGCGCCGTCAGGTCGAATCCGTCCGAGACGACAGCCGCCCGCGAAACGGAGACGGTGAGGACGCCAGCGACCCCCGCGAGCACGGTGGACACGGTGATCGCGCCGAAGGCGATCAGGGCCGCGACCGCGCCCCGACGATGGGCCGGGTCGGCCACCGGCCGGAACCGCCCGAACGCCCGCCGCAACGACGGAATCAGCCCGACCACGCCGGCGAGCGCACTCAGGGCGCAGAACACGCCGAACCACCAGTACGCGTGCGGGAGTGGGTTGTAGCCCGAGGCAAGCACGACCGGCTGCTGCCGAGAGGACCAGATCGTCACGGCCAACCCGGCGCCGAGGCTGGCCGCCCAGCCAGGAACATGCAGGCCGACGACGGCGACGGCGAGCACGGCGCCGACCGCGGCGGTCAGCCCGATCACCGCCAGCAAGGGTTGGGCCAGTCCATCGGCGGCATGCTCGCCGAAGTAGAGGGCCGAGGCGACGGCCACCGGTCCGATCGCGAGGTTCGCGGCCCCGGCCCGCAGGGTCAAGGCGGCGCCGCTGGCGGCGAGGCCGACGAAGGTCGCGGTGAGCAGGAGCCCGCGCAGCTGATCACCGGAGAACGCGCTCGAGTTCGACCGGTAGAGCAGGTAGCCGGTCCCGGCCAGGGCCAGCGCCAGCAACAGTTCCCACAAGCCGTGCACCATCATGCGGTCGCGCCCCGGCTCACCCTCGGCCGGGTCGTCGAAAACGTACTCCAGGTTGGGCGCAGCCCGCTTGGTCAGGCTGATCGTCGCCTCCGGCTCCTCTTGACCGACTACCGGAGCGGTGGTCGTGCCGTCGCGGAAGTCCGGCTCCTGCCGGAAGCCCTCCCCCAGGTAGCGCGAGCCGCCGCTACTCGCTGGTGAGCCGTCCTCGAACGCCATCGTCTCCCCTGTCAATCGGTCCGGGTCGCACCGTACCCGGGTGGTGGGCATGATCGGCACCCCCGCTCGGCCCTCGCGGTCATCGCCGTTCGCGCAGGTCAACGCCGCGTTTGCGAGGCGCCGCCACCACCAGCATCCTTGTCCTTGTCGTCCGATGAGGGCGGCACCCGGCAGGCCCGCTCCAGCACCAGGGCCGCGGCGACCAGCGCGAGCGCACCGACCAATCCCGCCACCGCCGGTCCGAGGTTCTGCTCAGCCACCCGCAGCTGGCCCCGTTCGGCGAAGGACCACCCGCCAACTCCCGCGTACACCCCGGCGAAGATCGCTCCGGCCAGGGAGGACGCCTTGGCCAGCACCGCGTACCGGGCTACCAGCAGTGGGTTCACCCGGCCCCGCCCGGGACGGCGCTCGATCCGCGCCCGGGTGTTGTACGCCGCCACCCACTCGACCACCGCGAGGCCCGCCAAGGTGAAACCCGGGAGCCAGTTCAGATCCGGGATCACACCGTAGAACTCGCTGATGACCAGCCATGACAGGGCACCAGCTGCCAGCGCCGCGACCACGAGGGTGGCGACCTTGGTAGGCATCAAGCCAGGGCGCCCCGGATCACGGTCTCCGCCTGATGGGGAACCGCCGGCGTTCATCGGTTCGTCACGCTACCCGACGCCGGCCCACCGGACCGTGGGCACCGGCCGGCAACCTCAGCCACCCCGCGGGTTCAGGTCGAGGTCTGGGCGGGCCCGCACCCCGGCGAGGTCGGCCGCCACCGGCTCGGCCCGTACCAGGTCCAGCACCAGCCCGTGGCCCGGCAACGCGGCGTAAGGGGAGACATCCAGCCATGGCCGCAGGACGAAGGCCCGAAGATGGGCTCGCGGGTGGGGCAGGGTGAGCTCGTCGTCGTGGCTGAGCACCGGATCTCCGGCGTCGGTCCAGACCGCGATCACGTCCACATCGAGCGGGCGCGGCGAGTAGCGGCGCCCCATTTCCCGGGTCCGCCCGGCCGCCTGCTCGAGCTCCCGAGCCCGGGCCAGCCATTGCCAGGCGTCGACATCGCCCGCGACCAGCGCGACCGCGTTGAGGAAGTCGGGTTGGTCGCCGTCACCCCACGGTGCTGTCTCGTACACCCCGGAGACCGCCAGGATCACGTCCTCGAGCTGGTCGACCGCGCGGCGAAGCGCCTCGAACCGGTCACCGAGATTGCTGCCGAGGGCCAGGACGGCCCGGGTCATCTCGCCCGCCGGTGGATGGTCACGGCGACGTCGGCGAAGGGGTGCCGGATCGGTGCGTGCGGTTTGTGCACCGTCACGGTGGCCTCGCGTACCCGCCGATCGGCCAGGCACGCCTGGACAAGCCGGTCGGCCAAGGTCTCGATGAGCTGGACCGGCTCGCCGGCGACGATCTCAACCAACCGGTCCGCCAGCTCGCCATAGTGGACGGTGTCGGCCAGGTCATCGCTTCCCGCCGCCGCGGACAGGTCGGTGACCAGCTCGGCATCGACGACGAACTCCTGCCCGGCGGAGCGCTCGGACGCGTAGACGCCGTGGTGGCCGCGCGCCCGTAGGCCGGTCAGCCGGATGGTGTCGACCGCCGGGGCGTCTGCGCGGGCTGGCTTGATCATCGCGCCGCCCTGGTGGCCGCGAGGACCGCGAACGCGTCAATGCTGGCCTGCACATCGTGCACGCGCACCCCCCAGGCGCCGGCCTGGGCCGCCAGCAGGTTGACCGCGATGGTCGCCGCCTCACGCCCCTCGGTCGGCCGGGGCGCTCCGTCGGCGCCGGCCAGCAGCGCCCCCAGGTAGGACTTGCGGCTGGCACCGACGAGGACCGGGTAGCCAAGGGACACGATCTGGTCCAGGTGGGCGCAGAGCCGCCAGTTGTGCTCGGCCCGCTTGGCGAAACCCAGGCCCGGATCGATGACCAGCCGCGCCGGGTCGACCCCGGCCCGCTCGGCCGCGTCCACCCGCTGGCGCAGCTCGTCGCAGACCTCTTTGACCACGTCACGGTACTCGGCGAGGTGCTGCATCCGGCGCGAATGCCCCCGCCAGTGCATGAGCACCCAGGGCACGCCTGCGTCGGCCACGACCGCAGCCATCCCCGGATCGGCCATGCCGCCCGACACATCGTTGACCACGCGTGCGCCCGCCGCCAACGCGGCCGCGGCCACCTCCGCCCGGGTCGTGTCGATGCTCACCGCGACCCCCGCGGCGGCCAGGCTTCGCACCACCGGCAGGACGCGGGCGGTCTCGGTGGCGGCGTCGACCCGGTCAGCGCCTGGTCGGGTTGACTCGCCGCCGATATCGACGATGTCGGCACCGCCGACCGACAGATCCACCCCGTGCGCGATCGCCGCGTCGACATCCGCGTACCGACCGCCGTCGGAGAAGCTGTCCGGGGTCACGTTCAACACGCCCATGACGACCGGACGCTGCGGATCTGACCGCAGATCCGCGAGGCCGATCGGTGCGTTGCTCACGGAGGTGACGTTACTCAGGTCCCCGGCGGCGATGGCCGGTCCACCGCTCCCCGCTCTCGCGGCGTGCACATCGGACGAAGCGTCCGCCTGTCGGGTGATCGACAACCCCGGCCCCGGCGTCCACGGATTGGTACCCCAGAGGTGACGTCCGACCACGGACTGCAATATTCTTGTGCGTCGGGTGTTGGCGATTCCTGGTACCGCTGGGACGCTGTCAGGGAGGCTTGGCCGCACGTGCACCGGGAGGTCCGCCAAATGATCATCGCCACCCTCGCCCAGAGCGTCGGGCATCCGCTGGCTGGCGCGGTTTCCACGATCCTCGCCGCCGAAGACCCGATCATCAACACCAATGGAATCGTTGCGGCCATCGCGAAGTACGTCGCTCCGATCCTGCTCGCCGTGCTGGGTGTGATCTTCATCAGCCGCGCCGGCAAGGGCGAGATGTCGAAGGTCCTTACCAGCTCAGCGATCGCCATCGTGGGTCTGGCCTTCATCGCCGGTGCCGGCGCCCTCTTCCTCTTCGGCACGAAGCTTGTCCAGCTGATCTTCGGGTAGGGCACATGCGCCTGCGGACCGACGACGACATCTACCGGGCCCGGCTGGTCTACCTCGGGCCACCTGGCTACACGCTCCCGGTCCAGTTGTCGTACGCGCAGTACGGGCTGTTCATCCTGCTCGTACCAGTATTCATGTTCATCCATTATCTGTTCACGCTCAGCGTCGATGTCATCCCGGCCTGGGAGATCGCGCTGGCCATGGTCACGACATCGTTCATCTGGCGCTATGTCGACCCCGACCGGCCGGCACGGATGGTGATCCGGACCGCTCTCACGGACTGGCGGGGCAAGCGGCCGGTCTCCGACCACGACGAACGGGCGCCGCGGTTGGTCGGCCGACACATCCGGGTGCGGGAGCGGCTGCCGTGACCCAGACCAGCCGGGAAGATACCGGCGACGATCTGAGCCCGGTCGACCCGGACTTCGCCGACTACTACGACGACGCCCCGGTCAGCGCGCCGCCGGCCCTACTGCGCCCGCCGGCCCCATTGCCCAGCGGATTGCCGATCCGGCGCCCGACGCAGCCACCCGGCCCGCCGACGAGCGCACAACCGCCACTACCGTCGCGCGCGGTACCGCCGCGACGAGCCGACCCACCGCCCCGGCCGACCTCCGGTGATCTGGATTCGCCATTCCTCGGACTGTTTCCCGGTCCCGCGAGGTCAGCCGCCCCGGACGCCGCCACCACCGGCGCCGTGGCCCGCGCGGCGGCACCGCCCCGACCTAACGGCGCTAAGCTGCCCCAGCCCACCGGTGACCGTCGCCGGGGCGGTCCGGTACCGACTCGCGCTCCCGCTCTGCCGGCCCAGCCGGCGCCTCGCGATCGCACGATCCGCCGGACGCCACCGCCACCACCACGGCGCCGGCCAGCCGCCCCGCTGCCGACGCCGTCCCGCCCGAAATACAAGGACAAGGACGCCGCGGTCGAGCTGGCCATCACCGAGATCGCCGGCCACCTCACCTTCACTCCGACCATGGTGACGGCGTGGTACTGGCTTCCCGAGGTCCGCTGGGCGTTCCGGCCGGATCCCGATCGGGAAGCGCTCATTGTCGCGATCTCCGAGCAGTACGCCGGGTTGGCCGGGTTCCGGCTGCACCTGCGGCGCACCACCCGGCCGTTCGCGGCGGACGAATGGGCCCGCGCCCTCGATCACAACACCGCGCGTCCGTTGCCCGATGTCGCTGGCGCGCCAAACTGGGGCGACCATCTTGTGGGAGCTCAGAAACACCTACTATCCATGAACCACGCCGAAGGCCAGACGTTTCTGGGCATCGCCTTTGCCCGCCGCACGCTCGGCGACACCTTTGCCGAGCGGCTAGGCGGGCTGTTCCGGCGCGGCTCCGGCGACGCCGAACGCAAGCGGTGGGCCCGTACGGTCGAGCAGTTCGACGAGGTCCTCGGGGCATTCGGGATGCGTGGCCGGCGGGTCGCCGCGGCCGAACTCGAGTGGCTGCTCTACCGCTCGGTGGCACTCGGGATGTCCCCGCCCACCGGCCTGTCGGGCTCGGCCCGCGGCGAGTGGGCCCGCGGCGACCTGCTGGCCCTGACCGAGCAGATCGAACGGTTCCGGTCGCCGTACGGATCCACCACGAGGTTGGTCAACCGGCTCACCGGCGAGGAACGCCACATCGCTGTGCTGACGGTCGGGCGGATGGAACCACTGGAGATCCCCGAACGGCACGAGCCGTGGCTGCATTTTCACGAACGACTGCCATGGCCGATGGAGCTGTCGTCGCGGGTGGACGTGCTGGGCCCGGGCGACTCGTTCCGGAACCTGGAGCATCGGCTCCGGATGATCCGTTCGCAACAGCTCGACTATGCCGAACATGGCATGGACGCGCCGCCGGAGCTGGAGCGCCTCGCCCAGCGCGCTTTGGTGCTCGGTGACGAGATGACCACCGGGCTGCCGGTCGACTCGTCCCGGGTGCACGGCTGGCACCGCCTTGCCGTTTCCGGTGCCACCCGGGAGGAGTGCCTCGAGCGCGCCCGCCGGGTGATCCAGGTCTACCAGCGCGAGCTGCGGATCTCGTTGCAGCACCCGAAGGGTCAGGAGGCGCTGGCCCGCGAGTTCATCCCGGGCGAACCGCTGGCGAATGCGGGCTACCTGCGCCGGATGCCGGTGAAGCTGCTCGCGGCCGCGTTGCCGCAGGCGGCATCGACGGTCGGCGATCGCCGGGGGGACCTGATCGGGCGCACCGCCGGGACCTCCCGCCGGCCCGTATTCCTTGATCTGCATTTTCCGATGGAGGTACGGGAACGCTCGGGCCTCGCGGTCTTCGTGGCCGAACCCGGGGGCGGCAAGTCGACCCTGTTGGGCGCGCTGGGCTACCTGGCGGCCCGCCGTGGCGTCCAGGTCACGTTGCTCGATCCATCGGGCCCACTGGCCCGGCTGTGCCAGCTGCCCGAGCTGCGACCGTTCTCCCGGGTGCTGAACCTGACCGGTTCGGAACAGGGCACCCTGGCGCCGTATGCGCTCATCCCGACGCCACACCGCGCGCATTATCCGACCGGAACCGCCGGCGAGCAGGAGTACGGCATCGCCGTCTCCAACGCGCGCGCCGAACGCCGGATGCTTGTGCAGGACATCTGCTCGATGCTGGTGCCGCCGCAGGTCGCCCGGGAGGCGTCGACGGCGACCGCACTGCGCCATGCGGTCCGCAGCGTGCCCGCCGACGAGACCGCCACGCTGGACGACATCGTCTCCTGCCTGCAGTCCTCGCCCGACTCGGACGCCCGGGAGCTCGGCAATCTACTCCTCGACACCGCGGAGATGCCGCTGGCGATGCTCTTCTTCGGCTCGCCACCGCCGGCGACGCTCACCGACGAAGCCGCGCTGACCGTGATCACCATGGCCGGACTCCGGTTGCCCGATCTCAAGGTCGAGCGGGAGTACTGGTCGGCCGAGGAGCAGCTCGCCCTGCCGATGCTGCACACCGCCCACCGGCTTGCGGTGCGCCGCAGCTACGGGGGAGCGATGGAGGCGCGCAAGCTGGTCGGTCTGGATGAGGCCCATTTCATGGAAGGGTGGCGTTCTGGCCGCTCGTTCCTGGTGCGCCTCGCCCGGGACTCCCGCAAGTGGAACCTTTCCGCCATCGTGGCTTCCCAGAATCCCCGCGACATCCTGGGTCTTGACGTACAGAACCTGGTTTCGACGGTCTTCGTCGGTCGCATCGCCGAAGACTCCGAGATCGCCACCGAAGCCCTTCGGCTGCTCCGCGTACCGGTGGACGACGGATACGAGGCGGTACTCGCCTCGCTGTCGCAGGTCGACTCGGCCTCGTCGTCCCGGCTTGGTTTCCGGGAATTCGTCATGCGCGACGTCGACGGACGGGTGCAGAAGGTGCGCATCGACGTCTCGTGGGTGCCCGGCCTCCTCGACCAGCTCGATACCACCCCCGTGGGCGCCCCCGACGCGGCACACCCCCCATTGCCGGAGGACTGACCATGACGAGCCTGGTGGGCCGCCCGCATGGCGGTTGGCCTGCGACGCCCGGCGCCGGAGCGGAGGCGGGTCGCCCGGTCGGCGATCGGGACCGGCTGGTCGCCCTCCTGCTCGCGATCCTGTTCCTCGCGGTCGCGGTCGTCGTGTTTCCGGCGCAGCGAGCCGCAGCCGCCGGCCAACCGAGCCGAACGGCGCTCAGCTTGTGCAGCGTGGCCGAATGGCGGGCCGACATCTCCGGTTGTGTGGACCGGCTGGCCGCGGCTCCGACCTGCCTGCAGGCTCCGTCCCCGAGCTCGCCCGACTCCGGGTTCGCCGGCTGGTTCGCCTCCCGGCCCGACTCTTCGAGAGTGCCAGGAATCGTCGGCGTCTACAGCCACTTCGGCTACGCCGGCTACTCCTACGAGACCTACGACGCCGGCTGCTTGGAGACGCTCACCCATCCCGACACCAAGTTCGAGAACACGGTCGCCAACGGTGAGTTCATGCTCGCGGCCGCGGTCATGGGCGCAGCGAACGCGCTCCGCGAGCGGGCCTGGGTACCCGGACTGATGTGGGGGTGGGCCGATCCGCTCGTCGACAAGGCCACGAAGGCGATCTACCGGCAGGTCTTCACCGTCTTCGGCGCGCTCTCCCTCGCCATTGTCGGGCTCTACCTGCTGTGGCGCTCGCGTCAGGCGCAGCTGAGCGCGGCCATGACCGCGGCCGGGTGGGCGGTGCTGGTCATGGTGGTGGTGACGGCGCTGGCGGCCTGGCCGGTGTTCAGCGCTCACGCGGCCGACCGCACGCTCGTGGGATCGCTGGATCTGGTCCACAGCGCGATCGGGCCGCCGGTCGAGGACATCCCGCCGGCCCTGTGCAAGGTGCCCAACCCGGCGGCCTGTAAGGATCACCGGACGCCGGCGATCCGCGCCAGCGACACCGCCGTCGAGACCATGCTCTACCGAAACTGGCTACGCGGGCTGCTGGGCTCGGATGACAGCCTCACCGCGCAGAAGTACGGCCGGGCGCTGTATGAGGCCAAGTCGTTCAGCTGGGCCGAACAGGCGTCGATCCACGCCGACCCCTCGATCCGAGACCAGGTCATCGCCCGCAAGGCGGCGCAGTGGAACAAGGTCGCCGGTCAGATCAAGGTCGAGGATCCGGAGGCCTACGAGTACCTCACCGGGTCGAAGGGCACGGAACGCATCGGTGCGGGACTCATCGCGCTGCTGGCCTCGGTGCTGTTCGGCTTCTTCGACCTGGTCGCGTCGCTGCTCGTGCTCCTGGGCTTCCTGCTCTTCCGGTGGGCGGTGATCGCCGCCCCGCTGCTGGGCACGGTGGCGATCCTGCGACCCGCCAGCGCGGGCTTCCGCCGGCTCGCCAATGCGGTGGTGGCCGCGATATTCAACATCGTCATCTTCGGCACCGGAGCCGCGATCTACTTGTTCGCAGTGGACCTCATCATGAACACCGCATCCCTGCCCGGCTGGCTGCAGGTGGTGCTCGTCGGTCTGTGCGGCGCGGTGGGTTGGCTCCTGCTCCGGCCGTTTCGCCGGCTCACCCAGCTCGCCGGCGGCAGCTCGCCGACTGCGGTAGCGCTGGCGAGCAAGCCCCGGGCGGCGGAGCCGGCCCCGGGCGGCGCCGAAACGGTGGCGTCGGGTCCGGCGGTCCAGCGCACGGAGCTCCGCGCGGAGGCACCGGCGGAGGTGGTGGCGAGTGCGCCGGCGAGAAATCGCCTGCCGGCGCCGGTCGGTGCCGGCTGGGAAGAACCGCGGTATGCGGCCGAGCCGCACCCGACGTTCTACCGCCCCGAGCGCCGGCCCGCCGCGGTCCCGATGGTGAGCTCAGCGGGCCCCGCCAGGCGGCTTGAGGCGCGACAGGACGGCGGATAACATGCGCTGGCTCCTCGACCGGGTCGGGCTGCGCGGCGGCGTGGTGGCCGGCATTGTGCTGCTGGTCGCGGCCGCGGTCGCGGTTGGCCGGATGCTCGGTGCCGCTCCGGCCTCGGGCCCCTTCGACGCGGACCTCCCCTCGGTCGCGGCCGTCGACCCCAGCGCGGGCGACGACGCGGAGGTCGCCGCGACCCCGAGCGGGTACGCCGACGAC
Organism: uncultured Actinomycetota bacterium; assembly: GCA_963753485.1. GTDB lineage: Bacteria > Actinomycetota > Actinomycetes > Mycobacteriales > Micromonosporaceae > CAWDLX01. Next base: position 87,750 of record CAVWCL010000013.1, read on the forward strand.
GCACTGGTGCGCGCCCGCGCGGACCAGTTCATCACCGCCTGGTTGCGTCGCGATCTGCCGGCGGGTGCCTGGCATGCGCGGCTCGAGCCGCTCTCGACGACCCGGCTGGCGGCCGGCCTGGTCGGAGTCGACCCGGCCGGCGTGCCGGCGAGCCGGCAGCGGTCGGAACCGGAGCTCGGACTACGCAACGACTCCGTGGCCCGGGTGAGCATCGCCGTCGACACCGGCACGGTCATTCTGACCCTGCTCAAGCAGCGCGGTGGCTGGCTGGTCGACGCGGTGGATTGGCAAGCCTCATGAGCGAGTACAGCGAGGCGCCGCCATGAGTGAACGCAGTGAGCGAATCATCAGGCACAGGGTGCTCGTGCGTCATGGCGGCGGTGAGCGCAGCGAGGCGACGCCATGAGTGCCGCTGTGCCCGTCCTGCCACGGCGAACTGGCCGGGGCGTGCGGCGCCTCGTCGTCGCGGTCTCGATCGTCCTGGCGCTGTGCCTCGCCTGTGGTGGCGGCCTGGCCATCTCGGCCTTGACCGGCCTGTTCGGTGACGGCGACACGGCCTTCGCCACCGGCTGCGGCAGTGGTCCGGCGCTCGACCTCACCGGCCCGCTGCCCGCGGTCCCCCAGCTCACCGCCGACCAGACGCGAAACGCCGCCATCATCATCCATGTTGGACAGGGTCTGAAGATTCCTCCGCGCGGCTGGGTGATCGGAGTCGCCACCGCTCTGCAGGAGTCGCGGCTGACCAACCTGCCCGACCTGGGGGCGCACAACGACCACGACTCGATCGGGCTCTTCCAGCAGCGTCCCAGCCAGGGCTGGGGAACGCCGGCCCAGCTGGCCGATCCCGCTTACCAGTCGCGGAGGTTCTTCGAGAAGCTGCTGCGCATTCCGGGCTGGTCGAGCCTGCCGTTGACGGTGGCCGCCCAGCGGGTACAGATCAGTGCCTACCCGGACGCGTATGCGAAACACGAGCTGTTCGCCTCCCTGATCGTCGATGCCCTCACCGGCGGGGCCAGTCACGCGGTCGGGTCCGCCATCGCACTGCGGTGCGCGGCCGGTGTCGAGATCGCTGCCTCCGGCTGGACGGTGCCCGTGGTCGGCCCGATCACGTCGGGGTTCCGCACGCCCGACCGGCCGGCGCACGACGGCGTCGACATCGCCGTGCCCAAGGGGACGCCGATCCACGCCGCCGCTGCCGGCGTCGTACTGGTCGCGACGTGCAACGCTCACATCGGCGGGCAACCGTTCGGCTGCGACCGCGACGGGGGCCTGTTCGTACAGGGATGCGGGTGGTACGTCGACATCCTTCATGCCGGTGGCATCATCACGCGCTACTGCCACCAGCGGGTCCGCCCACTGGTCTCGGTTGGCGATACCGTCGCCGCCGGTCAGGTCATCGGTGTGTCGGGATCGTCGGGCAACTCGTCCGGGCCGCATGTCCACTTCGAGGTCCACACCGGCGGCGACAGCAGCCACGCCGGCGCGATCAATCCGATCGCCTTCATGAGCCAGGTTGGCGCGCCCCTCGTGAGCGGCGCGTGAGCGGAGTTCACCCGCCGGAGCCGGTCGTACCGGTGCCGGCGTCGCTCTTCACCAGGCTGCGGGGTCGGCGCGTGATCGTCGGCGTCCCCGGTGTCGGCTTCCGGGGCGACCTGCGGGCCGATGATGCGGTCGGGCACGCTGGCGGAACGTTCGTCCCGGTACTGACCGAGCAGGACTATTACCGGGCCGAGATGGAGCGGGTGGAAGCCGTCGCGCTGCTGGTGCCGATCCATCGCGTCTGGGTCGAGCAGGTCGGCGGCGAGCCGCCGGCCGGGGCCGGCCAGCCGCTGCACGCGCCACCGCCGGTGCCACCCATAGCCGCGGTCGGGGCCGGGCGGATCAGCGGCCGGCGACTCGTGCGGGCGGTGCCGGATGGTCACGTGCGCGACCTGCGGGCCGTAACGGAGGTCTATGTGGGCACCTCCGGCGAGCCCTGCGTGCGAGTCTGCGACGAGACGGAGTGGTATGTGTGGGGCGTCGCCGGCCGGGTCCCGGCGGCCACCGAGGTGGCAGCCGTTCTGCTATGGGTTGAATGAACGCCTCGTCACTCCGCAGACGCGCCAGCCATTGTCCCGCACAAGCGTGAGCCGCCACGGCTCCAGGTCAGTGGGCACGGGCCCATTGGCCATCACGGTGTACCGAATCGTCGCATCGACCGTGGCCTGGTCGCCCGACTCGCGCACCACGAAGTCGCCCCAGGACACGCCGACCTGAGCGTCCAGGACGGGCAGCCCGGCGATGAACGTGGCCACGTCGAACGATGCGCAGACGAACGGGGCCGCCCGGGCGCTGTCGCGCTTCAGCAACGCGTTCTCGAGGAACTGGTCGGCGACCACGCCCGGGGTGCTGCGATCCGGCTCGATGATCTTGCTGTACACGAGAAGCCCACCCACCCCGAGGACGGCGACGAGCCCGACCCCGGCGGCCAGCAGCAGCAGCCATCGGCGGCGACCGCGGGCCGACGGTACGGGCGGCCCATCCTCGGCGGGTGTCTCGCTCGGGCTCGGGTCGGTCGACATCGCCCCGACCCTACCGGTTCCCGCTCACGCGTCACAGCGACGGCGACCGTCAGCGGTGGGCGAACACCTCCTCGAGGGCGTCGTCCAGGTCGGCGGCCAGGTCGGCTCGGGCGTTGTCGGGCAGGGACATGCGCGCGGAGCTCCACGCCGACCAGGCCCGCAGGACCTCGGCCGGGCCGCCACCGTGGACGCGATGCCGGGGCCACCAGTCGAACAGGAAGGTGTCCCACGTGGCCGGTGAGACCCGGGTGACGCGTGCGGGGTCGTGGGCGCAGCCGTAGTCGACCAGGGTCGCCGCGACGGCGGCGACAAACTGCGGATCGCTCAGCGCCGCCGCCTGCGGACTGGCGAGAAACTCGGCGACCAGCTCGGATCGAGCGGCCGGTCCGGGCGGATCGGCGTCGGGCTCCAGAGTCGCGCCGGCATCGGGCAGGCTCGCGATCCGGGCCAGGGTGAGCGCCCGGAGCCGGGCATACCCGGGCCAGGTCGGCAGGTCCTCGATGAGGTCGGTGCGGGCCATGGCTCGAAGTTGGAGGGCCCGGGCCCAGGCCGGGTCGACCTGGCGCAGCGCGAACATCGACTCCTCTGATCGCCCGTGGGTGCGCAGGGCGCGCAGGAGCGAGTCCACCGCGTCGGCGGTATCGAGCAGAGTCGCGTCGGCGGCGGTGCTGAACCGGGAGCGGTCGATCTGCAGGATGACGGCGTGACGGTCCGGGCCATGCAGGAACTCGCTGATCATGGTGGTCTGGTCGCCGAAAACGTCGTCGTAGGCCCAGCATCGACCGGTCGACGGGCTGCCAGGGGGCCGGGACCAGTGCGGTTCCGGCACGCCGCGGGACGCCTGGTCGGCCGCGGCGGAGGCGGCGGCCACGCGCACCTCACGGATCGGGGCGACCACCTCGAGCACACGTAGCACGGCGAGTGCCGTTGGCGCCGGGTGCTGGCGGACGTAGTCGACCAGCCCCAACCCGAACGCCTCCTCCTCGCCACCGTCGCGAGGCACCGGCTGGGCCGCCCATACCGTACCGAGGAGCGCGGAAATAGTGACCTCGGCGGCCATGGCGGCGTCCGGGCCGGCGTGAGTGCCGGCGTGGTGGTCGGCGTCGCTGAATCCGGAGCGGGCCAGCGCGGCCAGCATCTGCCGGTAGTACCGCTGCTCCGGGCGCAGGCGGATGTCGAACAGACCGTCCTGGACGTACGGTGGTGCCGCCCGCCGACGTACCCGCGGGCCGCGGCGTGGGGTCGGCGCGCTGATGACCGGAGCGTCCACTGAGCCCGCCTTCCGTTCGCGCTGCGGTGCTCGCACCCGCTCGCTCCTCACGCTCACCGAGCCCGCCTTCCGTTCGCGCTGCGGTGCTCGCACCCGCTCGCTCCTCACGCTCACCGAGCCCGCCTTCCGTTCGCGCTGCGGTGCTCGCACCCGCTCGCTCCTCACGCTCACCGAGCCCGCCTTCCGTTCGCGCTGCGGTGCTCGCACCCGCTCGCTCCTCACGCTCACCGCCAACTAGCCGTCCGGGTCCATTCGCGGACGCAGGGCCAGCGCCCGCAGGGCCGCGTGGCCGCCTCGCTGGCCCGCCTCGGAGAGGCGCATCCGGGTGGTGAATCCGGGACCCTTGCCCTCCTCGACCAGCGACCAGAGCTGGCATCGGCGCAGCAGCGCCCAGACGGCCCGGCTGACATCACGTTCGTCCGGAGGGTGCCCGTTACCCGTGTCCCGCCACCCTGACCCGGCCAACACCTCAGCCGCTTCCTGAACCAGCCCGCGAACCTCGACCGGGCCACGTGCGCGCAACAGCAACATCAATGCGGCCTCCTGGACCGCACTGTCGAAGTCGGCGTCGTCGATCAGCTGGCTGGTCGCCAGCCGCCACTGCGCGAGCGGGTCATTGACCAGCGCACGCCCGCGGGTGCCCAGGACGAGACGCCGACCGGAGCGACGCAGCGCGCCGGCCCGCTGCAACGCGAGCCGCAGGTCCACCAGTCGCCAGATGTCGGACTCCGATCGGGGCGGCCGCTCAGGCAAGCTCCACCAGTCGAACCGTTCGGCGGCCTCCTGCACCACGCGGCGGACGAGGTTCCCGCCAACGGTCAGCGCAATGCCAGGTCCCTCACCCATACGGCCGGCGGCCAGCTCCAGCAACCATTGCATCGGCGCCATCCGCTCGGTCAGATCGCGCGGCGGAGTCGGCTCGCCGACCAGGTCGGCCAGGACCGACGAGGTGAGGCTGCGTCGAGCCTGGCCGCCGACGTCGGCCCAGGAGCTGAACCGCTCACTGCGCACCCGGTCGAGCAGCGCCGGGCCGTCGGGTCGGGTCATCGTCAACTGATGGCGGGTGAGCCGCACCTGGGCAAGTCGCCAACCGCGGCCGCCCGGCCGTAGCTCCCCGGCGGCGAGGGCCAGCTCGAGGGTCGCCGCGATCCGCTGGTACGCCCGCAGCTCCGCCACCCCCATCACCTCACCCCATTCGAGTTCGGGCAGGTCGGGTGGCACGATCCCGGAGGCCTCCATCGCCTTGGTGGCCGCCTTCGTCCCGGCCTGGTGTCCGCGTTCGGAGTAGGCGCGCAGGATCTCGACGGTCTGAGCAGACGCAGCAATAGCCGCATATCGGTTCATCTCTGCCAGCTCGAGGAATGCCCGGAGCGCGGCCGCCACCGGGAGTGGCTCGTCGGCCTCCGCCACCGTGTACCACAGATAGGTCTGCAGGTCGTGCTGGGTCAGGTCGGCGAGGCCGCCCTCGCCGAGCATCTCGTCGAGGGCCTGCTCGACCAGTCGCGCGGCGGCCGGGTCGCTCCGGCGCAGGCGCAGGAGAATCTTGGGCACGAGCGGATCGGTCACCACGCGCCCACGTTAGCGACATCGTGCGACCGGTCGTCGGCGCCCCGCGCACCGCCGCCACTGGCTTGGAGCAGCCGATTGGCGACAGCGAGCGGTCCACGCGACCGCCGACGTCCGGGCGCCGGTCGGGTACCGTGTCGACTCGTGGCGGATCTGCTGCAGGCGGCGACCTGGCATCGACAGGTCGCCGCTCTGATCGCCGCGGCCGATCGGGCGGGCGTGGCCGCGGCCGAGGTCCCTCGGCTGCGCGATCGGCTCGCCAGCCAGGAAGCTGGGCTCACCCAGATCGCATCGCGCGCCGGCGAACCATTGCCCGCCCTGCAACCGAGCCCGGGTGAGATCGCGGCGGCCGCCCCCGGCCTGGGTGATCTCACGACGGCCGCGGTGGCCCGCGCGGTCCGTACCGCCGAGTCCACCCTGGACGCGACCGACGACCTGCTCCGGGTCCTGATGGCGCCGGCCGGGCCGCGCCAACCACCAGCCGCCACCGGGCCCGCCGTCGCCTCGCCGGTTGGCGTGCCATCCTCCGGTCCGTCGGCCACGCCGCGAGCGGCTCCGGCGACCGCCTGGCCGGCGGGGGCCCGTAACGCGCTGGTGTACGGCGCCGCAGCTCTGGTCGTTCTCGCGCTGCAGGCGCTGGCCTTCCTCGCCTTCAGCGAGACCGCGCTGCCGTTGCTCGCACCGCTGTGCCTGCTCGTGCTGCCGGCGTTCGCCTGGGGGACGGGCTACCTGGTCGTGGGTCTGATCTACCGACCGCAGCCCGGCGGGCCGGCGGTGAAGCGGACGCCCCGGTTAGGTGCCGTGATCTGCCTGATCCCCGACCTGCTGCTCTGCGCCGGCGTAGGGGTGCTCGTCATCCTGCGGGCGCTCAACCCGCAGTGATATTCAGCCGGCGGAGTTGAGGATCAGTCCCATCGCCTCGGCCCGCGACTTGGCGTCGCGCTTGAACTGACCGCGCACGGCCGAGGTCACCGTGCGCGCCCCGTTCTTTTGGATGCCGCGCATCGCCATGCACATGTGCTCGCAGTCGACCACCACGATGACTCCGCGGGGGCTGAGCACCCGCATCAACGTATCGGCAACCTGCGATGTCAAGCGCTCCTGAACCTGCGGGCGGCGGGCATAGACCTCGACGAGCCGGGCCAGTTTGGACAGACCGGTGATCCGACCATCGGTACCGGGAATGTAGGCGACGTGCGCGACGCCGTGAAAGGGCAGCAGATGGTGCTCGCAGATGGACATGACCTCGATGTCGCGCACCAGGACCAGCTCATCGTGGTCGGCCTCGAAGGCCGTGGTGAGCACCTGCTGGGGGTCGACCCGCAGGCCGGCGAAGAGCTCGGCGTACGCTCGGGCGACCCGCGCCGGCGTCCGAACCAGCCCGTCGCGGTCGGGGTTCTCGCCGACCGCGACGAGGATCTCCCGGACGGCCGCCTCGATCCGGTCCAGATCCACCGCGGTCTCGATCGCGCCACCGCTCCAATGACCGTTGACCAGGCGAGCCGCGAGGTAGTCCAGATCGGTGCCGTCCGGCTCCGTCGCCGACCCGTCGCGGGGGCCATCCGAGGAAGCACTGGCCGGACCGCCGGTCGCCGACGGAGCAGGCGAGGCGACGGCGCGGCTCAGCGCGGGCCGTCCCACCGGGTGTCGTCGTGCGCGCTCGCGTCGGCTGCGCCGAGGCCCCCGCTGTACTCGGCCTCAGCCGGGGCGGTGAGGGTGTCGGTGGTGGCTGACCCGTTCGCGTGCGCCCGAGCCGCATCGGCCTCGGCCGACGGGGAGACGGAAACCGACTCGGCGGGGGTGAGCACGGGCGGGCGGTCTGACGGCCGTCGCTTGCCGAATCCGTTGAACGGCGCCATCGGCTGGCGCTTCTCGACCCGGGCACACAGTCGGGCCATGTCCTGCTGGGACACGGTCTCCTTCTCGATCAGTTCGAGCACGATGGCGTCGAGGACGTCCCGGTACTCCACCAGGATTTCCCAGGCCTCATCGTGGGCGAGCTCGATCAGCGCCCGGACCTCAGAGTCGATCTCGGCCGCGATGACATCCGAATAATCCTTGGTGTGGCCCATGGTTCGCCCGAGGAACGGCTCATCCTGGCTGGTGCCGTACTTCACGGCGCCGAGCTTTGAGCTCATCCCGTACTGGGTGACCATCGCGCGGGCGACCGCCGACGCCTTCTCGATGTCGTTGCCGGCCCCGGTGGTCGGCTCGTGGAAGACCAGCTCCTCGGCGGCGCGACCACCTAACGCATAGGCGAGGGTATCGATCATCTCACCGCGGGTCTGGGTGTACTTGTCCTCGGTCGGCAGCACCAAGGTGTGCCCCAGCGACCGACCGCGCGGCAGGATCGTGACCTTGTGGACGGGAGCCAGCTGAGGCATCGCCCACGCGACCAGAGCGTGACCCGCTTCGTGGTACGCCGTGATCTTCTTTTCCTTGTCGCTCATCGCCCGGGTCCGCCGTTCGGGCCCGGCGATGACCCGGTCGATGGACTCCTCAAGGAAGTGGTTGGTGATCGCGCGCTTGTCGTTGCGGGCCGTGAGCAGCGCCGACTCGTTGATCACATTGGCCAGGTCGGCGCCGGAGAAGCCCGGCGTCCGGCGGGCCACCGAGTCGAGGTCGACGTCGGGCGCGAACGGCTTGCCCTTGGCGTGCACCCGCAGGATCGCCTTGCGCCCCTCCATGTCGGGCGCATCGACAGCGATCTGCCGGTCGAACCGGCCGGGGCGCAGCAGCGCCGGGTCCAGGATGTCGGGCCGGTTGGTCGCCGCGATCAGGATGACGCCGCCCTTGGTGTCGAACCCGTCCATCTCCACGAGCAACTGGTTGAGTGTCTGCTCGCGCTCGTCGTGGCCACCGCCGAGCCCGGCCCCCCGATGGCGTCCGACCGCGTCGATCTCGTCGACGAAGACGATCGCCGGCGCGTTCGCCTTGGCCTGCTCGAACAGGTCACGGACGCGGCTGGCACCGACACCGACGAACATCTCCACGAAGTCCGAACCGGAGATCGAGTAGAACGGCACGCCGGCCTCACCGGCGACGGCGCGGGCCAGGAGCGTCTTGCCGGTACCCGGCGGGCCGTAGAGCAGCACACCCTTCGGGATCTTCGCGCCGAGGGCCTGGTACTTGGCCGGGTTTTGCAGGAAGTCCTTGATCTCCTGCAACTCCTCGACGGCCTCATCCGCACCGGCCACGTCGGCGAAGGTGGTCTTCGGGGTGTCCTTGGCCACCAGCTTCGCCTTGGACTTGCCGAAGTTGAGCACCCGGCTGCCGCCACCCTGCATCTGCGACATGAAGAGCAACAACAAGATCACTAGGACGGCGATCGGCAACAGGTTGATCAGGAAGCTGAGCAGCACGCTGTCCTTGGTGACCTTGGTGTCGAAGTCATCCAGCTTGCCGGTGCGCTGCAGCCCGTCCAGCTCGGTCCAGATATCGCCGATCGACTGCGCGGGCACCTGCGCCGTCACGTGGTCGGTCTGCTGGCTATTTACTTCGATCTTGTTCCGGAGGTCGAGCACCAGGTTCTGTTCCCGATCCTCGAGCACGGCCTTCTTCACGTTCCCGCTGCGGAGCTCGGCGAGGGCGACCGACGTGTCGACCTTGGAGTAGTCCGTACCACCGGTGATGAAGCTGCTCAGCGCGATGGCTCCGACGATCACCAGGATGATCCACACCACTGGGCGGCGGAAGATACCACGGGTACGTTCCATGCTTCTTTGAGCGCTTTGCGCCCAGCCTCCCGATCAGTCGATCGACCCGTGCCACACAGCACACATCCGCGCCGACACCTGGCGCGGACGCGGGCGCCGCTCTGGCTCCCGGTCATTCGACGGTACACCGTGCGTGCCGCCGTTGCCGTGCCGCCTTGTGCTCTCCCCCGGCCGGCTCAGCCCCGCCTCAGGTCACCCGGATCGGCTCAGCCGCGGGAGTAAACCCCGGGGCGGAGTACCCCGATATATGGCACTTCGCGGTAGCGCTCCGCGAAGTCCAACCCGTACCCGACGACGAACTCGTTGGGGATGTCGAAGCCGACGTAACGGACCTGGACGTCCACCTTGATCGCGTCGGGCTTGCGCAGCAGGGCGACCACCTGAACCGACGCCGCCGAACGGCTCTCGAGGTACTTCAACAGCCACGACAAGGTCAACCCGGAGTCGACGATGTCCTCCACCACGAGCACGTGCCTCCCGGCGATGTCCCGGTCGAGGTCTTTGAGGATACGTACGACACCGGACGAGGTAGCCCGCTGGCCGTACGAGGAGACTGCCATGAACTCCAGCTCGGCCGGGCGCGACTGGCGACCCAGGGCCCGGGCCAAGTCGGCCATGAACATGACGGCACCCTTGAGCACACCGACGAGCAGCACGCCGTCCACGCCGTCGTAGTCGGCCGCGACCTGCTTGGCCAGCTCCTCGATCTTGTCGCGGATCTGATCCTCGGTGACGACGATCCGCTCGATGTCGTCGTCGTACCAGTTAGCCATGGCCACAGCCTGCCCTATGCTCAGCGGCCGGTGGCGCGACGGGCCGCGCGCCGTCCGCGCCGGCCGGATCGGACTGGGCCTGCAGCCGCCCGGCCCGCCGGACGACTAGAATGCCGCCGGGTAGGTGCACCGGACCCTGGCCGCGCCAGCGCAGCACCAGAGCGTCGAGGGCGTCGATGTGCACCAGACCCAGCGCGGACCCCGGGCACCCGAGCGAGCGAGCCCAGGCGTGCAGTACCCGACCGCGAATCGCCGCCGGCAGCGCCGCCAGCACCGTCGCGTCCAAGTCACCCTCGTGGCCGGTCGCGGTCGGGAGCGCCTGTCCGGCCAGGTCATCCAGCACCGCGGTGTCGGCGGCGACGAGCCGCGCCGTGCGGGCCAGGTTGGCGGTGGTCGCCGGGCCGAGGCTCGCAGCGAGGCTCGCCAGCAGGTCGCGCGCCCGCGGCCGGGCGAACGCCAGGTCCTGATTGTGCGGGTCGTCCCAGGCCGACAGGCCCAGGAATACGCAGGCGGCCCGCGTCTGCGCCCGGGACACGCCCAGCAGGGGCCGAATCAGGCAGACACCGTCCCGCGTGGTGCTCGGCGCCATCCCGGCCAGAGCGTGCGGGCCCGACCCGCGCAGGAGCGCCAGCAACACCGTCTCGGCCTGATCGTCGCGGGTGTGCCCGAGCAGGACCGCCCCCGCCCCGCATTCACCGGCGGCGGCGACCAGGGCCTCATACCTGGCCGCGCGGGCGGCCGCCTCCGGTCCCCCGGGCCGCCCGCCGACGCCGACCGGGCGCACCAGCACCGGATCGAAGCCCTCCTTGATCGCCCACTGGGCGACGATCGCGGCCCGCTGGGCCGAACCGTCCTGGAGCTGATGATCCACCGTGATCAGACCGACCGGTCGGTCGAGCCGCGCCGCGACGAATGCGACCGCGGCGGCGAGCGCCAACGAGTCGGCGCCGCCCGAGCACGCCACCAGGACCCCGTCGGCGCGATCACGCAGGCAGGCCCGCGCGGCGCCGCGGATGGCGGCGACGGCGGGCTCGATCGGGGGCATGGCGCCGGGTGGTCAGGTGGCCAGCGGTTGGCGCCTGGCCCCGGTCCGGGCAATCCACGCGGGCGCGTCGGTGAGCTCCGACAGCAGGGGCAGGGTCAGCGGGGAACGCCATACCGTGTTGAAGCCGGCCATGCCCACCCGGTCGACGACCTCGTGCACGAAGCGCCGGCCCTCGGCGTACTGGCGCAACTTGGCATCGACGCCGAGCAGCCGGCGGATCGCCTTCTCCAGCACGTTGCCAGCCTCGCGGCGCCGGTTGAACTTGGCCCGGATATCGGCCACCGCGGGCACGACCTCCGGGCCCACCCCGTCCATGACGAACTCGGCATGGCCCTCGAGCAGGGTCATCAGAGCGGTGAGCCGATCGAGCACGATGCGCTGGGCCGGAGTCTGCACGAGATCGAGAATCGAGGTGCGCCCCTGCGGGTTTCGTACCACGTCGACGACCGCGCCGAGCGCCTGGCGTACCCGGGCCGCCATCTGCTCGGGTGCGCCGCCGGCATCGACGAACGCCGCCACCTCGGCGAGGAAGTGCGCTCGCAGCCATGGCACCGCGGTGAACTGGATCCGGTGGGTGACCTCGTGCAGGCAGACCCACAACCGGAAGTCGCGCGGCGGCGCGGCCAGGCGGCGCTCGGCCTCCACGATGTTCGGCGCGACCAGCAGCAGCTGGCCGGGGTCGGCGGAGAAGACCTCGTACTGGCCCAGCACCCGGCCGGAGAGGTAGGCGAGAACGGTTCCGGTCTGCACCCCGGTGACCCGGGAGCCGACCGTCTCGACGAAGGCGCCCGGGCTGGTGGCGCCGGCCACCCGCGCGAGCAACGGGGCCACCACCTGGCGGAGCCCATCGATGTTGACCCCGGCCCAGTCTTTGCGATCCACGATCCGCACCGGTGGCGGCGAGCCGGCCGGCGACATGCCGGTGTACGCCACCACATGGTCGGCCGCCTCGACCGCCAGCCGGCGCAGGTTGGCCACGACGTCATTCGCCTCGCGCAGGCTGACGCGGGGCCCGGACTTGCCGAGCAGGCCGGCGGTCGCCACCGCGACATCCCAGTCCACGAACTCGGTCATTCCGCCTCCTCCGCTGAGGGAAGCGCGTCGTCGGTCATTCCGCCTCCTCCGCTGAGGGAAGCGCGTCGTCGGTCATTCCGCCTCCTCCGCTGAGGGAAGCGCGTCGTCGGTCATTCCGCCTCCTCCGCTGAGGGAAGCGCGTCGTCGGTCATTCCCCCACGGTACCCGCGAGCTCGGCGGCGACGACCGCGACGGATCCGGGGCCCGTTACCCGCAGCCGCAGGCGGCGATCGCGGCCGCCACCCGGTCCAGCGCGGCCTCGGCCTGGCTGGCCGCGGTGGTGCCGTTGGCGACCACGGCGAACGAGAGCAGCCGGCCGTCGGCATCCACGGCGAGCCCGGCGAGTGCGTTGACCCCGCTCAGGGTGCCGGTCTTGGCCCGAACGGTGCCGGCCGCCGCGCCGCCGGACGCCTGCCGCAGATAGCGGCTCGACAACGTGCCCGAGTACCCCGCGACCGGCAGTCCGGAGAGGATCGGCCGAAGCTGTGGGGCGTCGGTGGCGGCCGCCTTGGCGAGCAGCGAGGTGAGCAACTGCGTGCTGACCTTGTTTGCGTGGGAGAGCCCGCTGCCATCGACCAGACCAAGACCGGCCATCGGGACGCCGAGCTCAGCCAGCGCCTGGCGGGTGGCCGCGGCACCACCCTCGAAGCTGGCCGGCTGCCCTTTGGCCAGCGCGGTCTGGCGGGCCAGCGCCTCGGCGATCAGGTTGTCGCTCTGTTGCAACATCATCTCCACCAGCCGGGACACCGGTGGCGACAGCACCTGGCCCAGGGGGCGGGCGTCCGCGGGGGCCGTGCCGAAGCTCACCGCGGACGCCGGCAGGCCGAACGCCCGGGCAAAAAGCTGACCGGCGGCCAGGTCAGGCTGCGGGTAGCGGGGCGACTGTTCGGCGGTGCGCCTGGGGTTCTGCCGGGCGCCGTCGGTCATCAGCGCGGTGATGTGCGCGATGAACCCGTCCTTGGCGTCCTGCGCGAACCAGGTCGGTGCCAGCGTCGGGCCGGAGTAGAGCGACGAGTCGACCACGATATGAGTCGGTGCGTCGCCACCCATCGTCGCGACCACCTGCTCGGCCAGCCTGTCCAGGCGGGCCGCGCCCGGGTACGACATGGTCGCGCTGGCGGCGAGCGTCGGGTCGCCGCCACCCACGAGCACCACCTCGCCGGGCGCGGTGCCGGCCACCGCCCGGGTCGCAATCCGGTAGTCCGGACCGCGCGCGGTCAGCACCGCCGCCGCGGTGAGCAGCTTCGCGGTGGAGGCCGGGATGACCGCGCCGCCGCCAGCGAGGTCGAAGAGCGGGTCACCACTGGCCACATCGACGACCGAGGCACTGACGTGACCGAGAGCGGCGTTCGCGAGCAGACCCTGGATACGGGCGGCCAGGCCGGCCGGCGACGGCTCCGGCGCCTCCGTGCCGAGGGCGGCGAGCACCGGTCCGGCCGGGGCGTCGACCGGCCCGGGGCGCCACGTCGGCGCGGCTCCGTGCGGACGCACCAGGCCGGCCGTGAGGCCCCCGCCGATCGCCAGGACGGTGACGATGATCGCCGCGATCAACCATCGACCCGACCGAAGGCGACGCCCCGCCGGCGAGGCGTCGGCCGGCCAGTCATCGCCGTAGCCGTCCAGCGGCCGCGCGGGCGGCCGAGTGTCGCGGCGCCAGCCCGGACCGCGCACCGGTCCGGGGCGGGGCGGAGCCTCCGGCGCCCAACCGACCGGTGGCCGCGGCGGGGACGCCGCCGGTGGCGCTGGCGCCGGGCGGACCGGGGCCGATGCGATCCGGGTTGGTGGCGGCTCGGATCGCGGCGGGGCCGGACGCGCCGGCGGGGGCGTAGTGGGTGGTGCGGCCGCAACCGCGTCGGCCGGATAACCAGACTCATCGGGGAGCTCCGATTCGTCGGTTCGGGCCTTGTCGCTTTTGTCGCGTTTTTCCTTCTTCGGCTTGGGTGCCACCAGGCGGTCGAGGAAGCCCTGCTTCGCCGGCTTGACCTCGATCACCGGCAACACGACGTGAATCGGCTCCAACGGACGCTCCGGCACCTCGGGTACCGCGGCCCGAGCCTTCGCCCCCGCGGTATCGGCCGGCGCGACGACACCGGTGCCGGGGCGCACGACACCGGTCCCCGGCCGCACGACGCCGGTGCCCGGGGGGACGTCCCCGGGCGGCGGCGCCGCCGCGCCCGGCGTCTGCTCGCCGTCGTCGACGCCTGGCTGCGTGTCCGGTCGCGCCACCGACCCCTCCTCTGCTCGCCGCCCTGAGCGTAGGTGACACTAGCTCTACATCAAGCCACGCCCAAAGGAGCGCCCGATGTTGTCCTTCGACGTCACCGTGGAGATCCCCAAGGGCCAACGCAACAAGTACGAAGTCGATCACAGGATCGGACGGATCCGGCTCGATCGCACGCTCTTCACCGCAACGCAGTACCCGGCCGACTACGGCTTCGTCGAAGACACCCTCGGCGACGATGGCGACCCACTGGACGCCCTCGTGCTGGTGCAGGAACCGACGTTTCCCGGCTGCCTGATCCACTGCCGGGCGATCGGGATGTTCCGGATGACCGACGAGAAGGGCGGCGACGACAAGGTCCTCTGCGTGCCCGCCGACGATCCCCGGCAAGCTCATCTGCAGGACATCCACAATCTCGCCCAGTTCGACCTGGCCGAGATCCAGCACTTCTTCGAGGTCTACAAGGATCTGGAGCCGGGCAAGAGCGTCGAAGGGGCGACCTGGGTCGGCCGCCGCGACGCCGAGGCGGAGATCGAGCTCTCTCGCCACCGCTACGCCGACGCAATCGCCGCCGGCGACTGGCCGCAGGCCGCGCCGGCCCCCTCGATCCGGCCTCAGCCGGCCAAGCCGCGCGCCCAGCCGTAGAGGCCGAGCACCGCCAGGGCCACCGGGGCCAGCGCCACTACCACGATGATGTCGGCGAGGTCGAGCACCCGAGCCAGGTACGGCGAGGCCGGCCGGTAACCGGGCCCGACCACGGACGCCGGCGAGCGGCCATCGGCCGCGGTGCTGACTGAGCGGCCATCGGCCGCGGTGCTGAGGAGCGCTACCACCGCGGCCACCACCAGCGCAGCGACCACCGTCCGCGCGACCGCGGTCCCGCCCGGTACCAGCCGCCAGCCGGTGAATGCCAGGCCGAGGGCGCCCGCAAGGAGCAACGGCCACCGGACGGCGACACTTGGAAACAGGCGGGCGCGCAGGAGCAGGGCGGCGCTGGCCAGCCCGGCGAGCGCTCGCCCGGCGCCGCCACCGGCCACCGCAAGCAGGCCGACACCGACCAGACCGGCCGCGGCCAGACCGGCCAGGCAGCCCGCCAGGACCTGGTCACCGCGGACGACGCTGGCCCGTAGTCGAGCCGGATCCGGCCGCGACTCGGCGGCGATCACCTCGGGGTCGGCCGAGACCGCCGGCAGCGGCAGCCGCCCGGCGCGCACCGCGAGTGTCGGCCCGGCGCTGATGCCGGCGACCGCGATCACCACGGCGATCGCGGCGGCGGCCGTCGACCCGCCAGCCATGGCGGCCAACCCGGCGCCCGCGCCGACCGTCGCGGCGGTGCCGCCGGCGACAAAGATCGGGCGGCCGGCGCCGACCACGAGGCCGCCGACCACCGAGGCCACCAACAGTGCCACCGACCCGGCCAGGAGGGTGACGGTGCCCGGACGCGCGCCGGCGAGCAACAGCGGTGCGCTCGCGGTCGCGTAACCCATGGCGGCGCTGCCGCCGATCGTTCCCACCGCCCGGTCGCCGAGGACCCGGGCGGACAAACCGCCGGCAACCAGGAGGATCACCGCGGCTGTGACCGCGACCGCCCCCGAGAGGGCTCGGCCGGGCGTGGCGACCAGGACGGCGAGCCCACCCGCCAACCCGACGGCGATGGCAGCGAGGGCCGTCAGGCGGGTATCGGTCCGCGACCACGGGCGGGCGCCGTCGGCGCGGGCGTATGCGGCGATCTCCTCCATGACGTCGTCGTAGACCGGTTCCGGCCACTCCAGCGCCTCGGGGACCAGGTACAACACATCACCGTCGCGGACCCCGTGCTGTGCCAGTGCGGCGTCGAGGCCGAGGAGGGCGCCGTCGACCCGCCGCAGTACCCAGCCGCCGGCGGTGCCGGCCTCGCCGGCCCGGACCACGACCTCGGGCAGCAGCTCGACCAGCGGAACCTGGTGCGGCACGGCGAGATCGATCCGCCGGTGCGGGGCGCGGATCGTGATGCGGGCCAGACCGTTGGCAGCAGCGGGCATCCCAGACACCTACCACGCAGGCGACCGAAGGGAAAGTCCGCTGTCGATGTCTGTGGACGAACGGTGCTCACCCGGCGAGCGCGGCGGCCGCCCGTTCGATCAGGTGCGGGACCGTGCCTCCCAGGTGGTCGAATCCCTCACCGACCGTCTTGCCCAGGAGGAACCGGGCGTGTATGCCCTCGCTGATCACGGCGAGCTTGTAGTACCCCAGGGCCACGTACCAGCCGATGCCGCTGACGTCGAGCCCAGGCGCCCGGTCAGCATACCGCGCCACCAGCTCGGCGGCGGAGAGGAAGCCCTGCTCGGGCCCGAACCGCGGAGACGTCGGCGCCCGACCGGCGACCGCCAGTTCGGTGTACACGACGAGCAGTCCGAGGTCGGCCAGCGGGTCGCCCAGGGTCGCCATCTCCCAGTCCAACACCGCCAGGATGCGGGTGACGGCCTCGTCGACCATCACGTTGTCGAGCCGGTAATCACCGTGCACGATGCTCGCCCGCGCGGTCGCCGGGACGCTGTCGCGCAGTCGCGCGACGACCTGCTCCAGCGCGGCGAGCTCGCGGGTCTTCGACCGTTCCCACTGCTGGTACCAGCGGTTGACCTGGCGCCCGAGGTACCCGTCGGGCCGGCCGAAGTCGGCCAGCCCCACCGAGTCCGGGTCGACCTGGTGCAGCCGGCCGAGGGTGTCGACGAGCAGCTGCCCGGTGGCGGCGGCGCTGGCGCGGGGAAGGCCGGCGATGTCTGCGACTGAGCGCAGCACCCGACCGTCGACATAGGACATGAGGTAAAACGGTGAGCCGATGACCTCGGCTTCGGGGCACAGATGCAGCGGCGCCGGCACCGGGAAACCGGTCGGGTACAGCGCCGCGATCACCCGGTACTCGCGGGACATGTCGTGGGCGGTCGGCAGCACGTGGGCCAGCGGCGGGCGGCGCAGCACCACCGCCTCGCCACCCGTACCCGTGACCCGGTAGGTGAGGTTGGACTTGCCGCCGGCGAGCAGCTCGGCCCGCAGCGGTCCACCGATGATCCCCGGCGCCACCCGATCCAGGTAACCCGCCAGGCGGTCAGGGTCAAGGCCGGGGGGGCCGCGGTGGTCGGGGGGGTCCATCCCCGCAAGTCTGCCATCCCGTACCGCCCGGCCAGCGGCGCCGGGGCACCCGGTGTCCGCCGGCGGCCCTAATATCGGTGACCGTGAGTACGAACGCCATCCACCGACCGCCACGGCGGGCTGCGCCGCCGCTACCCAGCGGCGAGCTGGCGCTCGAGCCGCCACCGGCGATCCCCCAACCCGGCGGGGTGCGCTGGCAGCAGTGGCTCTCCATCGTCCCGATGCTCGCCGGGACGTTCGCCACCGCGCTCATGTTCGGTGGTCGGGACGCGCCGAGCCCGTCCACATATGTCGTCGGGGCCGTCTTCGGCCTCTCCACGCTGGGCATGCTTGTGCTGAACGTCGGTGGCGCCGGTCCCCGCAAGGCCGAGCTGATGCGGGCCCGCCGCGACTACGTGCGGTACCTGGGCGGCATCCGCCGGCGGGTCCGGGGCGTCATCGCCGAGCAGCGGGCGGCGCTGGGCTACCGCCATCCGCCGCCGGCGAGCCTGTGGGCCGAGGCGATCGGTGCCCGGGTGTGGGAACGCCGTCCCGGCGACGCCGACTTCGCAGTGGTCCGGGTCGGGGTCGGTCCCCAGTCGTTGGCCACCCCGCTGGTCGCCCCGATCCTGGACCCGAGCGCCGACCTGGAGCCGGTCACCGCCGGCGCGCTGCGACGCTTCCTGAACGCCTACTCGATCGTGCCGGATCTGCCGGTCGCGGTGGCGCTGGCATCGTTTCGGCGGATCGCGGTCGACGACGACGGCGACGGGGATCGGGCGCGCGGGCTGGTGCGCGCCATGCTCGGGCAGCTGGCCACCTTTCACGCGCCGGACCACCTCCTGATCGGGGTGTGCGCCCCGGCCGCCCGGCGGCGCGAGTGGGAGTGGCTCAAATGGCTCGGCCACGCGCAACACCCGGTCCGCAGCGATGCGGTCGGCCGGGTGCGGTTGGTCGGTTCGAGCCTGACCGAGATGGACCAGCTGCTCGATGACGTGCTCGCCACCCGCGGCCGGCTGGCCCACCAGCCACCGCGCCGACCGGGCGAGTCACCGGCCCGGGAGGTCGCGGCTGTCCAGGTGGTGGTCGTCGTCGATGGCGAGTCCGTTGACGGGACTCACCGGGTGCTCGACGGCCTCGCGGGGGTCACCGTCGTGGAAGTGAACGGGGCCAGCGGCCCGGCTGAGCCCGCCGGGCTCACCCTCACCATCCATCCCGACGGTACCCTCTCGTCCTCCACAGTGGATGGTGACCGGACGGTCGGTCGCGCCGACCAGCTGGCCCCCGCCGCTGCCGAGGGTCTGGCCCGTCGGCTGGCCCGACTGCGCCCGCCGTCGATGGGAGCGGACCAGCCAACACCCCACGAGCGCGGGCTGGCGGAGCTGCTCGGACTGGGTGATCTCCGATATCCTCCGGCCGTCGGCTGGCTCGCCCGCCCGGCCCGCGACGTGCTCCGGGTCCCGATCGGCACCGACGCGGACGGTGCGCCGCTCGAGCTGGACCTCAAGGAGGCCGCCCAGGGCGGTATGGGCCCGCACGGGCTGGTGATCGGAGCTACCGGCTCGGGAAAAAGCGAGCTGCTGCGGACACTGGTGCTCGGTCTGGCCGCCACCCACTCGTCCGAGGCCCTCAACGTCGTGCTGGTGGACTTCAAGGGTGGCGCCACCTTCGCCAGTCTCGACCGGTTGCCGCACACGTCGGCGGTGATCACCAATCTCGCCGCCGAGCTGCCGCTCGTCGATCGGATGAACGACGCGCTCAGCGGCGAGCTGACCAGGCGCCAGGAGCTGCTGCGCCGAGCCGGCAACCTGGCCTCCCTGCGCGACTACGACAACGCCCGGGTCGCCGGCGCACCGCTGGCGCCGATTCCGGCGCTGGTGCTGGTCTGCGACGAGTTCACCGAGCTGCTCACCGCCAAGCCGGACTTCATCGACCTGTTCCTCCAGATCGGACGCGTCGGCCGGTCACTCGGCATCCACCTGCTCCTGGCCACCCAACGGCTGGAAGAGGGTCGGCTGCGCGGGCTGGAGGCGAACCTGTCCTACCGGATCGCGTTGCGCACGTTCACGCCGGGTGAGTCGCGCGCGGTGCTCGGCGTGGGCGACGCGGCCGATCTGCCGGCGGCGCCGGGGCACGGGTACCTGCGGGTCGGCACCGGGGCGCCGCAGCGTTTCCGGTCGGCGTATGTCTCCGGGCCGTACCGCAGGCCGGCACCAGGCCGGGGCGCCGAGGCACCGCGGGTCCAGTGGTACTCGAGCGAGCCGGCGCCGGTCACCGCGCCACCCTCCACATCGGAGAGCATCGGCGGCGCTGCGGGCAGCCTGGCCGAGGCGATCATTGACCGGCTGGCCGGCCTGGGCCCGCCGGCGCACCGGGTCTGGCTGGCGCCGCTGGCCGAATCGGTCGCCGTCGAGGAGTTGCTGGGCGGCCTCGTCCTCGACCCGGACCGCGGGGTGACCGCCGCCGACCCGGGTCTGCGGGGCCCGCTGCGGGTACCGGTCGCGGTGGTGGATCGTCCCTTCGACCAGCGCCGCGACGTTGGCTGGCTCGATCTGGCCGGCTCGGCCGGGCACGTCGTGGTGGTTGGTGGGCCGCAGTGTGGCAAGTCCACCGCGATCTGCACCCTGGTCACCGCGCTGGCACTCACCCATACGCCGGACGAGGTGCACGTCTACGGCCTGGACTTCGGTGGCGGCTCGCTCGCCGGCCTGCAGATCCTGCCCCACGTCGGCGGTGTGGCCAGCCGCCTCGAACCAGCCGTGGTACGCCGGACGGTCGGCGAGATCGCGTCCCTGCTCGCCGACCGCGAACGGCGCTTCGCCGGCCAGAGCATGGCGACGCTGCGCCAACACCGCGGCGATCCGGACCCGACCGGCGGCGTGGCCGACATCTTCCTGGTCGTGGATGGGTGGGCGACCCTGCGCCATGAGTACGAGGAGCTGGAGACCGAGATCGTCGACATCGCCACCCGCGGGCTGAGCTACGGCATCCACCTCGTGGCCGCGACGGGCAGGTGGGCGGACCTGCGACCGGCGATCAAGGATCTCTTCGGATCCGTGCTGGAGCTGCGTCTCGGCGACCCCGGCGACTCGGCCGTCAGCCGGCGGTCAGCGGCGAATGTCCCGGCCGGCTCGCCCGGCCGCGGCCTGTGGTCGGACGGACTGCACATCCTCACCGCCCGGCCGCAGGCGGCCGGGCACAGCACCGGCGAGCTCTGTGCCGGCATCGCCGCCGCCTGGACCGGTGCCCGGGCGCCTGCGGTCCGCATGCTGCCGGCCCTGCTGCCGTACCAGAGCCTCCTCGAGGCCCGTGACGGCCGCGCCGGCGAAGAGGTGCCGGTCGGGACCGGCTGGGCGCTGCCGATCGGGATCGCTGAGGGGGACCTACGTCCGGTCCTGCTCGACTTCGCCCAGGAACCGCACCTGGTCGCCTTCGGCGACAGCGGCTGCGGCAAGTCCACCCTGCTCCGGGTGCTGGCCGAATCGATCGTCCGGCGATACACACCGGAACAGGCCCGGCTGGTGCTGATCGACTACCGGCGCAGCCTGCTCGGTGCCGTGGCCACCGAGCATCTGATCGGGTACGGCACCGGCGCCGACTCCGCCGGTAGCCTGCTGGAGTCGGTCGCCGCCCACCTTGAGCGGCGCCGGCCAGACCCCGACGTGACCGCCCAGCAGCTTCGCGACCGGTCCTGGTGGAGCGGGCCCGAGTGTTTCGTCCTGGTTGACGACTACGACCTGGTCACCGCGGCCGTGGCGAACCCGCTGCTCCCGCTCGTGGAGTATCTCGCGCAGGCCCGCGATGTCGGCCTCCACCTTGTCGTGGTACGCCGGGCCGGCGGTGCTGGCCGGGCCATGTTCGAGCCGGTACTGCAGCGGTTGCGGGAACTGGGCTCACCGGGCCTGGTGCTCGCCGGCGACCGGGACGAGGGCCCGCTGGTCGGCTCGGTCCGGCCCGGCCCGCAGCCGCCGGGCCGGGGCTGGCTCGTGAGCCGCCGTGACGGCACCCGGCTGGTCCAGCTGGCGCACCTGGCGGGCTGAGCCCGCGCGGGCTCAGGCGCAGGCTCCGGTGTCGACCCCCTGGGTGCGGGTCGAGGCGGCGGTGGCGACTGGACGAGCTTCCTTGCCCGTGAGCGCGAACCCGGTGTCCTCGTCGTCGAGGGCGGCGGCGAAGATGACGCCGAGTACGTCGCCGTCCGCGGCGACCAGCGGGCCGCCGGAGTTGCCGCTGTGTACCTGTGCCCGGATGGTGTAGACCTCGCGCACCACCGTCCGCGACTCGTAGATGTCGGGTCCCTGCACGTCGCGAACGTCGCGGATGCGGGCGGCCGTCGCGGTGAACGGCCCGTTGAGCGGAAACCCGATGACGATCGCGTCGTCGCCGGTTTCGGCGTCACCCGGGGCCCAGGGCAACGCCGGCGCCTCCAGCGAGGGCACGTAGACCACGGCGAGGTCCTCGGCCGGGTCGTAGTAGACGACCTTGCCGGCCCGGCGCGAGCCGTTGAGCTCGACCGCCAGGGCCCCGCGGGTCCCCGCGACGACATGCGCATTGGTCATCACGTGATGTGGGGCGAAGACGAAGCCGGAGCCTTCGATGCGTCGTTGGCAGCTCGGTGCGGTCCCGGTGATCTTGACTACCGAGGCCCTGGCCTGGCGCACCGCCGCGGAGTTGGCGAGCTTGGGGTCGGGCGGCTGGACCTCGCGGGCCCGGGTCGGGGTGAGGTCGCCGAAGACGTTCGGGAAGTCGCCGTTGCCGATCGTGTCGCGCAACCCGTTGTAGAGCACCCGCGCCTGATCAGGCATCACGGCATCGACCGCACCGATGATCACGCTGTTGCGCACGGAGCGCGCGACCGAGGGCATGGTGGAGGAGGCGAGCGGACCGGCCACCATCCACGCGACCAGCAGCAGGGCCAGGACCGAGACGAAGATCCCGCCGATGTCGTCGACCCGTTTCGCCTGCTCGGTCCGGATCGCCAGCCGCAGCCGGGTGCCGGCCCAGGCAGCCGCGGTCTGCCCGATCAAGGCGAGCCCGAAGACCGAACCCAGAGAGATCAGAACCCTGGTCACCGGGCTGTCGACATGGCTGACGAAGAGCGGGGCGACCTGCAGCCCCACCAGCGCACCGCCGAAGAAGCCCACGAACGACAGCGCACCGACGAGGAAGCCCTGGCGATACCCGTTCAAGGCAAACATGATGATCAATGCGATGAGAATCAGGTCGACCAAGCTGCCGATCACCTCGCCAGGGTACGGTCGGGCCGCCATCCGCGACCACCTACGGCATCGCGGCGGAGGTCGCTGGCGATCGCCACAGCCGGTCGCCAGCCGGATCTGGCGGCGCTCATTCTCCCGCCTTTCGTTCACGCTGCGGTGCTCGCACCCGCTCGCTCCTCGCGTTCACCCTCCCGCCTTTCGTTCACGCTGCGGTGCTCGCACCCGCTCGCTCCTCGCGTTCACCCTCCCGCCTTTCGTTCACGCTGCGGTGCTCGCACCCGCTCGCTCCTCGCGTTCACCCTCCCGCCTTTCGTTCACGCTGCGGTGCTCGCACCCGCTCGCTCCTCGCGTTCACCGGCCGGGCGGAGGTGGCTGCCGGTAGGTCACGCACCCGGCTCGAGTCCCAGGGCTGCGCCCACCCGGCCAGGTCGAGCAGGGTGGTGATGATGCCGGCGGTGAAACCCCAGACCAGTAGCCCGCGGACGTCGAACGCGGCCCCGACGTACCCGCTGGGGTGACGCACCCGCAGCCGGTTGGCCGGATCCACCAGCTCGCCGATCGGTACCCGTTCCACGAGCGCGACCTCACCCAGGTCAACCGGCGCCACCGGGTGCGGCGCGTGCCACCAGGCCAGCACCGGCGTGACCACGTACCCACTGACCGGTATCCACAGCCGGGGCAGCGTCGCGACCACCGTGGCCGATGACGGCTCCAGACCCACCTCCTCGGCCGCCTCCCGCAGGGCGGTCGCGGCCGCGTCCACGTCCTCCTCGTCGCTGGCACCGCCCGGGAACGCCGGCTGGCCGGCGTGACTGCGCAGGGTGGCCGCGCGCTGCAGCACGAGCAGGTCGGGCCCGGTCTCGAGCTGCTCGCCCAGCAGGACCAGCACGGCCGAGCGCCGCCCGCCGATGGCGGGAGTCGGCCAGCGGGAGAAGTCGGACCGCTTGGCGGCCGCGGCCCGGCTCGCCAGCGGCTCCCACCACGCCGGCAACCCGGTCGTGGCGTTCACCCCGGCACTGCCAGGTAGCGGTGGGCCAGACCCTCCAGGGTGGACTCGGTGAGGGCGCCGGTGACGTCCTCATGGCGCACGGCGCCGGTGGCGTCGACCAGAAGGGTCACCGGCAGTGCGGTGCGGCCCCACGCGGTCAGCAACCGGCTCCGAGGATCGAAGACGGCCGGGAAGGAGACCCCCAGGTCGGTCCCGGCCGACGCGGCGGCGCTGCGGCCGTCGGCCGTGTTCACACCGATCACCAGGACGCCGGTGCGGTGTGCGTCGGCGAAGCGTTGCAGCGCCGGCAGCTCGGCCCGGCACGGCGCGCAGCTCGATGCCCAGAAGTTCAGCACCGCGGGCCGGCCCAGGTGGGCGAGGTCGACCGGTTCGCCACCGGTGAAGCAGGGCAGGCTGATCGCGGGGAGCAGACGCGATCCGGTCGGGGCGGCGCCAGTGGCTCGCTGCCCGGCCGGACAGGGTGCGAACGGCGAGGCCACAGAGACACTCACCGCGGGCGCTCCGGCCGAGCAGCCGGCGAGCAGGGTCGCGGTCAGCACCAGCACACCGATAGCCCGCGCGATCACGTCGGCCGCCGCGCGAGGGCGACGATGTCGGCCGCCCGTGGGCCCTTGACCAGGCCAGCCGCGACGACCGGGTCGGTCGGGCCAAGCCCATACGCCGGGCAGTCGCGGGCCAGCGGGCAGGCCCCGCAGGCGGGTCGGCGCGAGTGGCAGACGCGGCGGCCATGAAAGATCACCCGATGCGAGAGCATCGTCCACTCGCGACGGTCGATGAGCGCGCCAACGTCACGCTCGATCTTCACCGGGTCGACCTCGTCCGTCCATTGCCAGCGCCGCACCAGCCGGCTGACATGGGTGTCCACGGTGATGCCGGGCACATCGAACGCGTTGCCCAGAATGACGTTGGCGGTCTTCCGGCCGATCCCGGGCAGGTCGACCAGATCCGCCATCCGACCGGGCACCACGCCGTCGAAGCGCTCCACCAGGGCCTGACCCAACTTGATCAACGAGTCGGTCTTGTTGCGGAAGAAACCGGTCGGTTTGATCATCTCTTCCAGCTCGCCCCGATCGGCGGCGGCATAGGCGGCCGCGGTCGGATAACGCGCGAAGAGCTTGGGCGTCACCTCGTTGACCCGCTGGTCGGTGCATTGCGCGGAGAGGATCGTGGCCACCGCGAGCTGCAACGGCGAGTCGTGGTCGAGCTCGCAGTGTGCGTCCGGATGGATCACCGCAAGCTCCCGTGCCATCCGCCGGGCCCGGCGCTTGCGGCCGAGCTCGGTCTCGGTCACGGCACCCAAGCTACCGCTGCACGCCGACCCGCTCGCCGCCCGGGCGGTCGAACCCGAACCGTTGCCCCCGGGGCCGCCACGGGAAGTTGTCAGGCCGGCGGCGTGATGGCGCCGTCGGCGGTTGCGATGGCGGCGGCCGCGGCCCCGAAGTCGTCGGTGGAGAGACCGTTGACGAAGGCCAGCGCCCGGCGGCCGGGATCGGGCGCGGGCAGGCCGTGACGGACCATCTCGGTCGGCACCAGCGTCCCCCCGGCCCAGCTGCCGTCCTTGTGCAAGCTCACCCGCAGCACGCCGCCGACCCCGAGATACCCGCTGCTGTTCAGCACGCCGTACCCACAGAAGTTGCCGAGGCTGTAGGCGATCAGCCGTCCCTTGTAGAACTCCATGCCCCGCATGATGTGTGGGCCGTGGCCGAAGATGACATCGGCGCCGGCGTCGATCACCGCGTGGCTGAACGCGATCAGGTCGCCGCGGTCCTCACCCAGGAAGATCTCGTGACCGGGGTGGACGTGGGCCCGGTCCGACCCCTCGGCGCCACCCTGCATCTGGATGACGACCAGGTCCGCCTTGGCCGCGGCCTGGCTCACCAACGCCTTCGCCGCCGCGATGTGGTTGAGGTTCGCGCCCCAGCTGTAGATGGAGAAGCCCAGCACCGCCACGGTCACGCCCTTGACCGTCACATAGGTGATCTGATTCGGGGCGCCGGTGTGCTTGATACCGACCGCATCCAGCGCCGACTCGGTATTGCGCAGGCCGACCGGCCCCATGTCGTTGGTGTGGTTGTTGGCCAGGTTCAGCATCTGGAATCCGCCGTCGCGCAGGTGGTTGGCGTACGAGGGCGGCAGGTAGAACTGGAAGCAGCCGGCCTGGGTGCCGCACTTGACCTTCCCGGTATCGGCGCTCAGGGGCGTCTCCAGGTTGCCCATCACCAGGTCACTGGCGAGCGCCGCTTTGACCTGGTCGAAGAAGCCGGCCCCGTCGTTGGGCGGCAGATCGTGCGGCTCGGTGCCCATGATCACGTCCCCGACCCCGGAGAGCGTGATCGTGTCGGCGATGGGCGCCGGTACCGCGGGTGCGGAGCTGGCCGACGGCGTTGGTGCCGGCGCGCCGCCGCGTTCCCAGTTCACCTGGGTACGGTCTGGCCGGAAGTAGGCGGCGCTGGCGACCCCGGAGAGCACCGCGAGCAGGATCAGCGCCACGCCGGCGGCCAGCGCAACCATGAGCGGCTTGCGGTCCCACGGCACGATCTCGCCGCTCGGGTCGTCGTCGGGCAGGATGATCTCGAATGTCCACGATGCCACGTCGGGGCGGCGCTGCGCCGCCGTCGACTCGCTCGACCCGGCCGCGTCGGCTACCGCCGGCCCGGCCGGCGTCAATCGCACCGACGGGCCTCCCGGGGCCGAGGTCACCGCCGGCGCCAACTCCACCGGCACCCGTGGCCGGGGCACCGCGGCCGTGTCGGCGGCCGCGTCGCCAGCGACGTCGTCCGCCCGCCGAGCACCCCGGTATCCTCCGGTGGCGCCAGGTGGCGGTAATGGCTGGTAGCCGTTCGGCTCCTCGCGCGACGAGGCGTGCGGGTACGGCCACAGGTCCGGTTCTGACGCCGCCCCGGGGTCGGGGGGCGACGCGTCCTCCGCCGGAGGAATGTCGCGGGGGTAGCCGTACACGGTCACAACGCAGGCCCATCGCCGAGGGGTGCCAGGGGTCCCGCCGAGGCTATCGGATGCGGTCATGGTGGTGAAGGGCGTGCGCCGCCGGCCGAGCGCGACCAGGTGCGGGCACCGGCGGTGACGGCTGCATGAGTGGCCCGCGCGAGTCGGGCCCCCCACGTCGACCGGGGGCCGCCGAACGGCTCGGGCGGGCCCGCCCGGGGGCCGCGGCTCGACGGTGCCGGGCACCCCACAAAGAGCGCATCACTGGCGGTACCCGTCGCATCCACCTCATAATTCCACAAGGCCTGCGCCTTCGCCTCGGTCATCGTGATCACCGCATTGACCAGGGCGGCGTCGCTGAGCGGGACCGGCACCCAGGCGACCAGGTTGATGGTGCCCGCGACCGGCTCGGGTGGGCCCGCCCGGTCGGGGGAGACCTCCCGCAGGTGACCGTCGGGCGCCGACGCCCAGGCCGGGTGGCTCAGCCCGACCGTGGCCACCACGACGACCTCACCGTCGGTGCCGGTGCTGGCACTGGTGACATCGACCGCGGTGAGCATGCCGACGCCGCGGCCGGCCAGCGCCATGGTGGCGGCGAGGTCGGCCAGGTGCCGGTCGGGGTCGTGGCGGCGGTACGAACGGTCGACGGTGGCGTTGAGGACCCAGGACCGCTCGCCCAGGCCGGCTCCGAGCGGTCCGCTGGCGATGGCCCGCACCGGCTCGGCGAAGCGCCACACCAGCATGGCGAGACGGTGCCCGGACTCGCTACGATGATCAACGACCGGCTGCGGCTGATACACGTTCGCGCAGCCTACGCAGTTGCCGGCTGGACGCCGGTTCGAGACCCAGGTGTGCCTAGACTGGCGGTGAAGTCCACCCTTCGGCTGGGCTTGCGGGAGACAGAAGGTGGGCGATGGACGAGGTACTGGCCCGCAGCGGGATCTTCCAGGGCGTCGACCATGATGCCGCGGAGGCACTCGCCAAGGACATGGAGACGATCGAGGCCCGCAAGGGCGAGGTCGTCTTCAGTGAAGGGGAGCCCGGCGACAGCCTCTACATCGTCCTCTCCGGCAAGCTCAAGGTCGGCCGGCGGGCGGCCGACGGGCGGCAGAACCTCATCGCGGTCATGGGCCCGTCGGACATGGTGGGGGAGCTGTCACTCTTCGACCCCGGTCCGCGCACCGCCACCGCGACCGCGGTGGTCGACACCCGCCTGGCCCGGCTCCGCAAGCAGGCGCTGCGCCCATGGCTGGCCAACCGGCCGGAGATCGCCGAGCAGCTGCTGCGGGTTCTGGCTCGGCGGCTTCGCCGGACCAACGATGCGCTGGCCGACCTGATCTTCACTGACGTGCCCGGTCGGGTGGCCAAGAACCTGCTCCAGATGGCCGGCCGCTTCGGCACCCGGGAAGGCGGGGTCCTGCGGGTCACGCATGACCTGACTCAGGAGGAATTGGCCCAGCTGGTGGGGGCGTCCCGGGAGACCGTGAACAAGGCCCTGGCCGACTTCGCCTCGCGCGGCTGGCTCCGACTGGACGGCAAGTCAGTGATCATCATGGATCCCGAGCGCCTCGCCCGTCGGGCGCGCGTCTGACGCCCGCCGCGATCGGGGAACACCTAACTTGCGGTGATCTCGTCCGCGCGACGAGAAAACAAGCAGGCTTGACTGTTTGTTTTCGGCGGCGCAGGCTGAGGGTCGTGCGCGCTCCAACCCGGGTCCCGCAGCAGGAACGCAGCCGGGCGACCCGGCAGCGGCTGCTCGCCGCGACCGTCTCGTGCCTGGTCGAGTACGGCTGGGCCGGGACCACGACCACGGTCATCGCGGAGCGGGCCGGCGTGTCCCGCGGCGGTCAACTGCACCATTACCCGACCAAGGCCGCCCTGGTCATCGCCGCCGTCGCCCACCTCACCCAGCGCCGGGCGGCCGAGATCCGGGCCGATGCCGCGGCCCGGCGCGGACAGTCCGCCGCCGGCCGCGTGAGCCGGGTCGTCGACCTGCTCGCCGCCGCGTTCACCGGCCCGCTGTTCGCGGCGGCCCTGGAGCTCTGGGTCGCGGCGCGCACCGACGCCGAGCTGCGCGCCGCGCTGGTCCCGATGGAGGCCCGGATCGGACGGGACCTGCATCGGCTCGCGGTCGAGCTGCTGGCGGCCGACGAGAGCCGCCCCGGCGTACGCCTGGCCGTGCAGAGCACCCTCGACCTGCTGCGGGGCCTGGGCGTGGCGAGCCTGCTCGGCGACGACGCCCAACGCCGCGACGCCCTGCTGGCCGGGTGGAAGCGGCAGCTGGTCGCGCAGCTGAGCTGAGGAGGAGTCCATGGTGGAGGTTGGCGCGATTCTCGCCGATCTCGGGGCCGAGTCGGCCGAGGTCGACCGGCTGGTCGCGCCGCTACCGGCCGCGCGGTGGCGCCTGGACACGCCGGCGGCCGGGTGGACGATCGCTCACCAGGTCGCCCACCTGGCCTGGACCGACCGGGCGGCGCTGCTCGCGATCACCGACCCGGGCTCCTTCGCCGACCATCTCCTCGCCGCGATGGCCAGTCCGGCCACCTTCGTCGACGACGGCGCGTCAGAATTCCTGAGCGCGTCGCAGGCCCTGGCTGAGCCACCGGCACCGCCGGAGCGCTGGCGCGACGGCCACCAGGATCTGTTGGACCGGTGGCGGGGCGGCCGGGAAGCGCTGCGGGAGGCCCTCGCCACCGTCCCGGCGGGCACCCGGATCACCTGGTACGCGACCACCATGTCACCGGCGTCGATGGCGACCGCTCGCCTGATGGAGACCTGGGCCCATGGCCTGGACATCGCCGAGGCGCTGGACGTGCCGCCGAGGCCGACGCTGCGGCTACGCCACATCGCGCATCTGGGTCACCGCACGCTCGGGTACTCGTTCGCGGCGCACGGTCTGGCGGCACCGAGCGCACCGGTGCGGGTCGAGCTGGTCGCCCCGGACGGTGCCGTGTGGACCTTCGGGCCATCGGCGGCCGCGGACATCGTCACCGGCCCGGCATTGGACTTCTGCCTACTGGTCACCCAGCGCCGCCACCGCGACGACCTCCAGCTGGTCGCCAGCGGACCGGTCGCGCAGGCGTGGCTCGACATCGCGCAGGCGTTCGCCGGGCCGCCGGGGGCGGGCCGGCGGGCGACCGGAGACCGCGATGGCTGACGTGCTGCGGGTGGGCAACGCCTCGGGGTTCTACGGCGACCGCTTCTCGGCCTGGTCGGAGATGCTCACCGGCGGCTCACTGGACGTGCTGACCGGCGACTACCTGGCCGAACTCACGATGCTGATCCTGGGCCGGGACCGGATGAGCGATCCGGCCCGCGGCTACGCGCGCACGTTCCTGCGCCAGATGGAGGAGTCGCTCGGCCTGGCCGTGCAGCGCGGTGTCCGCGTGGTGACCAACGCGGGCGGCCTGAACCCGGCCGCGCTCGCCGCCGCTCTGCGCGAGCTCGCCACCCGGCTCGGCATCACCGTCCAGATCGGGTACGTCGAGGGCGACGCGGTCGACTGGCCGGGATCGCTGACCGCGAACGCGTACCTGGGGGCATTCGGCATCGCGGAGTGCCTGCGCGCCGGCGCCGGCGTCGTGGTCACCGGCCGGGTGACCGACGCCTCGCTCGTGGTCGGGCCGGCGATCGCCCGGTTCGGTTGGCGGCGTGACGATCTCGACGCTCTCGCCGGCGCGAGCGTCGCCGGTCACGTGCTCGAGTGCGGGGCCCAGGCCACCGGCGGCAACTACGCCTTCTTCACCGAGCTCCCCGACGGTGGCCGCCGGCCGGGCTTCCCGCTCGCCGAGGTCCGGGCGGACGGCTCATCCGTGATCACCAAACACCCCGACACCGGTGGCGCGGTCACCGTCGAGACCGTCACCGCGCAGCTGCTCTACGAGCTCGGCGCACCGCCATACCTGGGCCCCGACGTGGTCGCCCATTTCGACACGATCCAGCTGGACACCGCCGGCCCGGATCGGGTCGAGATCAGCGGAGTGCGGGGAACGCCTCCGCCGCCGACGCTCAAGGTCGGCGTCAACGTTCTCGGCGGCTACCGCAACGCGATGTCGTTCGTCCTGTGTGGACTCGACATCGGGGCCAAGGCGAGCCTGGTTCGCGAGCAGCTGGAGGCGGCGATCGGCGCCACCGGGCTCAGCTGGCGGCTGGCGCGCACCGAGCACGCCAACGCGACGACCGAGGAGGCGGCGAGCGCGCTGCTCACGGTGCACATCCACGACCTCGACCCGGGCCGCGCCGGCCGCTCGTTCTCGCAGGCGGCGGTGGAGCTAGCGCTTGCGTCGTACCCGGGCTGCACTCTGACCACCCAGCCCGGCGACGCCAGCCCGTACGGGGTGTTCCAGGCGCACACGGTCGCCCAGTCGGCGGTGGCCCAGGTTGCCGTGCGGCCGGACGGCACCGCGGTGCCGATCGCCCCGCCGACCATCCTCGGCCCGTCGGTCACGGCCGACCCGCCGCCGACCATCGTCGACCCGTTGGCTCGGCTCGACCCGCCGGCGGGCCCGGGCGGAGCGGCCGGCTGGGGCCCCACCCGCGCACTGCCGCTGGGACTGGTCGCCGGAGCCCGCTCGGGCGACAAGGGGGGCGATGCCAACCTCGGCGTCTGGGCCCGATCGGCTGAGGGGTACTGCTGGCTGCGCGGCTACCTCACGGTCGCCGAGGTCCAGCGGCTGCTGCCCGAGTGTGCGCAGCTGCCGGTCCGCCGCTACGAGCTGCCCAACCTGCGCGCGCTGAACTTTGTCGTCCCCGGGTTGCTCGGGCTCGGCGTGGCCGCCTCCACCCGGTTCGACCCCCAGGCCAAGGCGCTCGGCGAGTGGCTGCGTTCCCGGGTCGTCGAGGTACCGCAACGCATCCTGACCGCAGGCACAGCCGCCGCCGCTGAGGCCGACGACTCCGGGGAGGTGGGGTGAGTGAGCTCACCCGAGCGGTCCGATCTGCGGGCGCTGGTCCGCCGCTTCACCGAGCGCGAAATCGTGCCCGGGCTGGACGACTGGGAGCGCGACGGCGCGGTTCCTCGCGACCTGCACGAGGCGGCGGCCCGGGCGGGCCTGCTCGGCATCGGCTACCCGGAGGAGGTCGGCGGCGTCGGCGGTGGGCCCCTCGACGCCGCCACGGTGACCGAGGAGATCATCCTCGCCGGTGGCTCGTCCGGGGTCATCGCCGCGCTCTTCACCCACGGCATCGCCCTGCCACACCTCGTGGCCACCGGCGACGCCCACCTCATCGACCGGTACGCCCGGCCGACGTTGGCCGGCAGCATGATCGGCTGCTTGGCGGTGACCGAGCCCGGCGGCGGCTCGGACGTCGCCGCGCTGCGCGCCACCGCCCGGCACGACGGCGCCGATCTCCTGGTGAACGGCGCGAAGACGTTCATCACCAGCGGGATCCGGGCCGACTTCGTCACCACCGCCGTCCGCACCGGCGGCGCGGGGTACGACGGCCTGTCGCTGGTCGTCATCGACAAGGGCACCCCGGGTTTCGTCGTGGGCCCGCCGCTAGCCAAGCTCGGCTGGCACTGCTCGGACACCGCGGAGCTGGCCTTTACCGACGTACGGGTGCCGGTGGCCAACCTGGTCGGCACCGAGGGCAGCGGGTTTCGCCAGATCATGCGCAACTTCGCCAGCGAACGGATGTCGATGGCGGTGCAGGCGTGCGCCACCGCGCAGCGATGCCTCGACCTGACCGTGCGGTGGTGCCGCGACCGCGAGACGTTCGGGGCCGCACTCGCCACCCGGCAGGTGGTCCGCCACCGGCTGGCCGGCATGGCCCAGCTCACCACGGTCGCCCGGGCCTACGTGTGGTCGCTCGTCGAGCGGCTGCACGCCGGCGACCGGCCGGCGCCGGCCGAGGTCGCCATGGCCAAGAACGCCGCCACCGCCGCCTGTGCCGAGGTTGTCGATGCCGCCGTACAGTTGCACGGTGGCGCCGGGTACCTGCGTGGTTCCGAAGTGGAGCGTCATTACCGGGATGCGCGGATCATGGGCATCGGTGGCGGCACTACCGAGATCATGAACGAAATCATCGCGAAGGGTCTGCTCGATGCCCGTCCTGCTTAGCGCGGTGGATCGACGCTCATCGGTCCACCGGGAGAACCGCGCGGCGATGCTGGCCCGACTGGCTGAGCTGGATGGCGCGCTCGCCGCCGCGCTCGCCGGCGGCGGGACCCGGTACACCGAGCGCCACCACGGGCGCGGCAAGCTGCTTGCCCGCGAGCGTATCGAGCTGCTGCTCGACCCGGACGCGCCGTTCCTTGAGTTGATGGCGGTGGCGGCCCACGGCTCGGACTTCCCGGTCGGGGCGAGCGTGGTGACCGGGATCGGCATCGTCTCGGGTACGCCATGCATGATCATCGCCAACGACCCCACGGTCCGGGGCGGGGCGGTGAACCCCTACACGCTGAAGAAGACCCAGCGGGCGGGTCAGATCGCGCTGGCGAACCGGCTGCCGATGGTGAACCTGGTCGAGTCCGGCGGCGCCGACCTGCCGACCCAGGCCGAGATCTTCATCCCCGGCGGACGGGTCTTCCGCGACCTCACCCGCTTCTCCGCCGCCGGCATCCCCACCGTCGCGGTGGTCTTCGGCAACGCGACCGCCGGCGGCGCCTACGTTCCCGGGATGTCGGACTACACGATCTTCGTCAAGGACCGGGCGGCCGTGTACCTCGGCGGCCCACCGCTGGTGAAGATGGCCACCGGTGAGGAAACCGATGACGAGTCGTTGGGCGGAGCGGTGATGCACGCGACCCGCTCCGGGCTCGCCGACTTCGTCGCCACCGACGAACGCGACGCCCTACGGCTGGCCCGCGACGTGCTCGCCCGGGTCGGCCCCGGATGCGCTCACCCCGGCACCGCACCGGACCGCGCCGCCGCCCCGCCGGCGTACGACGCTGAGGATCTGCTCGGCATCGCCAGCGCCGACCTGCGGGTGCCCTACGACCCGCGGGAGGTGCTGGCCCGGGTCGTGGACGGCTCCGCGTTCGACGAGTTCAAGCCGCTCTACGGGACCGCGCTCGTCACCGGCTGGGCGGGGGTCTTCGGACACCCGATCGGGGTCCTGGCCAATGCCCGGGGCGTGCTCTTCTCGGCCGAGGCACAGAAGGCGGCCCACTTCATCCAGCTGGCGAACGCGGCCGGGGTGCCGCTGCTGTTCCTGCAGAACACCACCGGATACATGGTGGGCACCGCGTACGAGGAGGGCGGGATCATCAAGCACGGCGCGCTGATGGTGAACGCCGTGGCCAACTCCCGGGTCCCGCACCTGACCCTGAACATCGGCGCCTCGTACGGCGCCGGCAACTACGGCATGTGCGGCCGGGCCTACGAGCCTCGCTTCCTCTTCACCTGGCCCAACGCCAAGACCGCGGTGATGGGTCCGCAGCAGCTCGCCGGCGTGCTCTCGATCGTGTCCCGGCGGGCCGCCGCGGCCAAGGGCCAGCCGTACGACGAGGAGGGTGACGCCGCCATGCGCAGCCTGGTGGCGCAGCAGATCGACGAGCAGTCGACCGCCCTGGCCATGTCCGGCCGGCTCTATGACGACGGGGTGATCGATCCGCGGGACACCCGCACCGTGCTCGGCCTGTGCCTATGGCTGGTCTCCCGGTCGGTGCCGGAGCGCGCCGAACCGGCCTATGGCGTCTTCCGGATGTGAGCGCGAGGAGCGAGCGGGTGCGAGTACCGCAGCGCGAACGAAAGGCAGTCATGTGAGAACAAGGAGCGAGCGGGTGCGAGTACCGCAGCGCGAACGAAAGGCGGTCATGTGAGCGCGATGATGATTCGCCGGCTGCTGGTGGCGAACCGGGGTGAGATCGCCCGCCGGGTCTTCGCCACCTGCCGGCGGATGGGCATCGAGACGGTGGCGGTCTACGCCGACGCCGACCGGCGCGCCCGGCATGCCCGTGAGGCCGACCTCGCGGTACGGCTGCCCGGCCACTCGCCGGGCGAGACCTATCTGCGGGTGGACCAGATCGTGGCCGCCGCGAAGCGCAGCGGGGCCGACGGGGTGCATCCAGGCTACGGCTTCCTTTCCGAGCAGGCCGACTTCGCCGCCGCGGTCGGCGCCGCCGGGCTGGTCTGGGTCGGCCCACCAGCCGCCGCCATCGCCGCCATGGCGTCCAAAGTGGAGGCGAAAGCGCTGCTCGCGGCGGCCGGCGTACCGACGCTGCCGAGCTGGAACCAGCCGGCGGATATCACCGAGTTCCCGGTGCTGCTGAAGGCATCGGCCGGCGGTGGCGGGCGGGGCATGCGGATCGTCACCAACGCGGCCGACCTGGCCGACGCCCTGGCCGGTGCCCGGCGCGAGGCGCTCTCGGCGTTCGGCGACGACACCGTGTTCGGCGAACGCTATGTCGAGACGGGCCGCCACATCGAGGTGCAGATCTTCGCCGACACGCACGGCACCGTGCTCGCGTTCGGCGAACGGGAGTGCTCGGTCCAGCGGCGGCATCAGAAGATCATCGAGGAGTCCCCGTCGCCGGCCGTCGATGCCGGCCTGCGGACCCAGCTGAGCGAGGCGGCGGTGACGGCCGCCCGCGCGGTCGGCTATGTCGGCGCCGGCACGGTGGAGTTCCTGGTGGACCCGGACGGCCAGTTCTACTTCCTCGAGATGAACACCCGCCTGCAGGTCGAACATCCGGTGACCGAGTGCGTCACCGGTCTGGACCTGGTCCGGCTCCAGCTCGAGGTGGCCCAGGGACAACCGGTGACGCCACCGCCCGAGCCTCGTGGGCACGCGATCGAAGCGCGCCTGTACGCCGAGGACCCGGCGAACGGGTGGCAGCCCGCGACCGGGGTGCTGCACCGCTTCCGCATCGATGCCGACGCCGAGTTCGCCGGCCTGGACCGGCCCGGGATCCGGGTCGACGCCGGGGTCACCGACGGCGACGAGGTCGGTATCCACTACGACCCGATGCTGGCCAAGGTGGTCGCCTGGGCGCCGACCCGCGCCGAGGCGGCGCGCCGGCTCGCCACCGCCCTGCACCGGGCTCACCTGCACGGCGTGGTCACCAACCGTGACCTCCTGGTGCGGGTCCTGCGCAGCGACGAGTTCCTGGCCGGCCGGACCGACACCGCGTTCCTGCACCGGCACCCAGAGGTGTTCGCACCACTGGTCGACTCCCCCTCGGAATGCGCGGTGGCGGCGCTGGCCGCTGGGCTCGCGGCGGGTGCGGCCCGCCGCCGCGACCAGGCCTGGGGTGCGCTACCGGCGGGCTGGCGCAACGTGGCCGCCGCCGACCCGGTGGCCAGCTACCGCACGCCCAGTGGCGAGGTCGAGGTGAGCTACCGCCGGCACCGCACCGGATCCTCGGTGGACTGGTCCGGCGAGGGCGAGGTCGGCATCGTCGAGCTCACGCCCGACCTGGTCGTGCTCGAGGTGGCCGGGCTCACCCGGCGGTTCTCGGTCCAGACCGTCGGCGCGCACACCTATGTGGACTTCGACCAGGGTGCGATCGATCTCGTCGAGGTGCCGCGCTTCCCGCCGCCGGGCGCCGACCGGCCGGCCGGATCACTGATCGCGCCGATGCCGGGCGCGCTGGTCCGGATCGCCGTCGCGGTCGGCGACCGGGTGGCCGGCGGCGACCTCCTGCTCACGCTCGAGGCGATGAAGCTGGAGCACGCGGTCCGGGCCCCGGAGCCCGGTGTGGTGACCGAGCTACCGGTGCCGACCGGAACCCAGGTGGAGGCCGGCGCGGTGCTCGCGGTCGTCACCCCCGACGACGACCTGCCGGTTGATGGCGAACCCTGAGGAGGGCCCCGGTGAACCTCGACTACACCCCCGAGCAGGAGCAGCTGCGCACCGCCGTCCGCGCACTCGGCCGGCGCTACGGGCACGCGTACTTCGTCGCCAAGGCAAAGTCCGGACAGCACACCGACGAGCTGTGGGCCGAGGCGGGGAAGCTGGGCTACCTCGGGGTCAACCTGCCGACCGAGTACGGCGGCGGCGGCGGCGGGATCACCGAGTTGGCCCTGGTCTGTGAGGAACTGGCGGCGGCGGGCTGCCCACTGCTGCTGCTGGTCGTCTCGCCGGCGATCGCCGGGACCATCATCGCCCGGCACGGCACCGCGACGCAGCGCCACCAGTACCTGCCGGGAATCGCCGATGGCAGCCTGAAGATCGTCTTTGCCATCACCGAGCCGGAGGCGGGGTCGAACTTCCACCGGCTCGCCACCGTGGCCCGCCGCGACGGCGATGACTGGCTGATCAGCGGGCGCAAAAGCTTCATCTCCGGGGTGGACGAGGCCCCGCTGGTGCTGGTGGTCGCCCGTACCGAGGATGCCGCCTCCGGCCGCCTGCAGCCGGCGCTGTTCGTGGTGCCGACGGACGCGGCCGGCCTGACCCGCTCGCAGCTGGAGATGGAGATCGTCTCGCCGGAGAACCAGTGGTTGCTCTACCTCGACGAGGTGCGGGTGCCGGCCGAAGCGCTGATCGGCGAGGATACGCAGGTGGGCCTGCCGGCGCTGTTCGCGGGGCTCAACCCGGAACGGATCACGGTGGCGGCGATGGGCGCCGGCTCGGCACGCTATGCGCTGGACCGGGCGTCGTCCTATGTGGGCAACCGGAGTGTCTGGGGTCGGCCGATCGGGTCCCACCAGGGTGTCGCCCATCCGTTGGCGCACGCGCACATCCAGGTCGAGCTGGCCCGGCTCATGGTGGCCCGGGCGGCGTCACTCTACGACACCGGGCGCGACCTGGAGGCCGGGATCGCCGCCAACATGGCCAAATACGCCACCGCCGAGGCCGCCACGCTCGCCGTCGACACCGCGATCCAGGTGCACGGCGGCAACGGCATGACCACCGAGTACGGTGTGGCCACGCTGCTCGGCGGGGTTCGCGCCGGGCGGATCGCCCCGGTAAGCCGCGAGATGATCCTCAACTTCATGGCCCAGCACGTGCTGGGACAGCAGAAGTCCTACTGACGCCGCCTCAGCGCAGCGGCGGCAGTCCGGGGGCTGGCAGCGCGGTCGAGCGCAATGTCGGGGTGTCCCCGGCGAGTCGGGCCAGACCCGGCAGGCCGGTGACTTCGGAGGCCTGGGTGGGCTCGTCCTCCGACGGCGAACGCGGGGCCGGCGGTCCGCGATCGGGCAACACCGGCCGCAGGATCATCGTCGGGTCCGGGTCGCGGTGCACGCCGTCCAACTCGTCGCGCACGTGGGCGGCGGTGGGCCGGGCATCGGGGTTGTTGGCCATGCCGCGGCGCAGCAAGGCGGTGATCTCGACCGGTACGCCCGGCAGGTCGGGCACCGGCTCGGCGAACATGTCGACCAGAGAGGCGATCGTCGGGTTATAGCCCTCACGCCAGCGCGGCGGCCGGCCGCGGATCAGCGCGTAGAGAGTGGCGCACAGAGCGTAGACATCGGAGGCCGGCACCGGCCGGCCGTGATGGAACATCTCCGGCGCCGCATAGGCGGGCGTCAGCTCGATGGTGATCGATGACTCCCGGGTCTCGGCCAGCACGGCGAGGCCGAAGTCGGCCAACGCGGGCTCGCCAAACCGGGTGATGAGCAGGTTGGCCGGCTTCACGTCACGGTGCAACACGCCGAGGGCGTGGGCATCGGCGAGCGCGTCGGCGATCCGGGCACCGACGTATCTGGCCTCCGCGGCCTCGAGCGGGTTGGACGTCATCCGCTCCGCGTAGGTGCCCTCACAGAGTTCCATGATCATGTATGGATGCCCGTCGACGGTGACGCCGACATCGAAGAGATCCACCACATGCGGATGGCTGGACATCCGGCCGGCCGCCCGGGCCTCACGCAGGAACCGGCGTTGATCCTTGTCGCTCTCCAGCGTGCGGTTTTCGACCTTGACCGCGACCTCCCGGTCCACCGACCGCTGCCAGGCCCGGTAGACGGTCGCGTAGCCGCCGCGGGCGAGCACTGCCAGGTCGCTCAAACCGGGCACCTCCGGCAGGGCGACCGGTTTCGCGTCGTTCGACGGCGCTTCGCTCACGCCAAGAACGGTACGCCACGCCACCCGCCAACGGCGTCGCCCGAGACGACATTTGGGTCCCGGTGACGCCCGCGGCCGCCCGTCCGGCCCGCAAGGACGGTCAGTCGCGCGGCGGCCCGCCGACCGCGACCTGCACCGCGTCGGCGGCCGCCCGTTCGCTGCGCTGCTGGGTGGCGTAGGCGTCGCGCACCGCGTCGGCCGCCACCACCCGGGCCTCCTCCCCCGCCCCGGTCGCGGCCAGCGTCCGGGCGAGCACCAGAGCCATCGCGACCCGGCTGCGCACGTCCTCGGCCGGCAGCGCGGCGCCCCGCCGGGCGACGTCGAGAGCCTCGTCGGCCCGACCACAGGCGAGCAACGCCTCCGCGTAGCCGGCAAAGGCGACCCGGCGGGAGAGCAGGACCGCCGGTTCGTCCGGTGCCGCGATCACGTCGCCCAGCGCGGCCAGAGCGCCATCGAGATCGCCGACCGCCAGCCGGGCCCGACCGACCAGGATCTGCGGCGCCACCCGGGCCGCCTCGACCACGCCGTGCGGCTCGAGGAAGGAGAGCACCGCCTGGGCGTCGGACTCAGCCCCGGCCGGGTCGCCTGACTCCAGCAACACGAAACCCCGGGCGGTCGAGGCGATCGCGACCAGCAATGGATGCCCGGTACGGGCGCCGTACTTGCACGCCTCGCCGAGCAGGTCGATGGCGTGGGCCGGTTCGTCGAGCCCGCGGGCGACCGATCCGCGCACCACGAGTGCCAGGCCCCGGCCCCAGTCGTCGTTGATCGCGTCGAACTCCCGGTAGGCCTGGCGGGCCTGCCGGTCGGCCGAGGTGAGGTCGCCCAACTCGGCGGCGGCGAACGCCTCCACCGCGCGCAGGGTGCCGACCGCCCAGCGCTCGCCGACCCGCTCACCAAACGGCAGGAAAGCGTTGGCCAGCCGCCGGGCGTCCTGCAACCGGCCAGCGAGCAGCCTGGTGAATGCCGTCGTGCCCCGCAGCCAGGCTCGACCCGACACGTCGCCCAGCGCGGCGAAGAGGCGGGCCGCCCGTACCAGCGCATCGTCGGCCGCGCAGAAATCGCCGACGCTGGTCGCCACCCAGGTGAGGTTCTGCAGCGCCCACGCCTCGCCCCGCCGATCACCCGCCTCCTCGGCGATCGCCAGGGCCTGGCCGAACACCTGCTCGGCCGCGCGCAGCCGGCCCTGGTGGTAGTCCTCCATCCCGATGCGCCGCAGTACCTCGGCACGCTCGGTCGGCAGCTTCGCAGCGCTCGCCACCGCCAGCGCTTGTTGCCAGGCCTGGTCGCCGCGGTCGTCATCGCCGAGCATCCGGTAGGCGCGGCCGGCCAGCACCAGCGCCCGGGCCCGGCTGGCCGGGTCGGCCCGATCGTCGGCGATCACCGCCTGGGCGTCGACCAACGCGTCGGCCGGCCGCCCCAGCTGGAACAGGGCGCTGCCGTGCACCAGCCGGTCGGCCACGCGCGGCTGCCCGCCGTTGAGCGCGCCGGCCCGCGCGGCCAGCTCGGCCGATTGACGGGGCTCACCGGCGCGGATCGCCCGGTGGGCCAGCCGGCCCAGCGCGGCGACCCCGGCCGGTGCGGCCGACCGGGCCGCGGCATCCGGGCGCAGGCTCACCTCGTCGGCCAATGCCGCGGCCCGCTCGGCGTGGTCGGCGATGAACGCGTCGAGCGCGTCCGCGCTCCAGCCCAGGCTCGCCACCGGCGCTGTCAGCCCGGCGGCCCACCGCACCAGCCGGGCGTGTCGCTCGGCCAGGTCCGCCTTGCCGACTCCGGCGTACGCGGCCTCCCGCATGAGCGGGGTCGCGAAGACATAGCCGCCGCGCGTGCGCAACAGCATCCGCCGGCTGAGCAACTCCTCGATCGCCCGGTCGAGGTCGACCGCGGCCACCGCCGCCGGCCGGGTGTCCGTTGTGGACCGGTACTCGCGGACGGCCGCCAGCGCCGCCGACGGAACCGCGTCACCGACCACCGCAGCGTCGCGCAGCACGGCCCGCGACGCGACCGGCAGGGCGTCGATCCGGGCGGCCAGGAGCGCGGCCAGATCGCGGCTGAGCAGGCCGCCGGCGAGCGACTGTGGCGCCAGCCGCCAACCAGCACCGTCGGCCACCAGCGCCCCCCGCTCGAGCAGCAGGGTCACCAGCTCGGCCAGGTAGAACGGGTTGCCGTGGGCGGTCGCCAACAGACGGTCCGCGTCGGCCGGCGCCGGCCGGCCGCCACCGAGGTACGCCGTGAGCAACCGGGACGCGTCGGCACCCCGCAGCGGAGCCAGTGGGTGCACCTCGGCGTCGGCGAGGCGGGTCAGCGCGCCCGCGGTGCGGACCATCTCGGGCTGGCCCAGGAGAAGCACCAGCACCGGGCCGGTCATCAGGTTGAGCATGGCGCCGAGCGCGTCGACCGTCTGCGAGCTGGCGTCGTGCAGGTCGTCCACGATGATCACCAGTGGGCCCTCGGCCGACAGGGCGGAGAGCAGGTCGGCCACGGCGGCCGGCGCTGTCTCGGTCTCCGCCTCCGACTGGTCCAGGCCCGGTTCGAGCCGGCTGTCGCGGGACATCGGCGGGTCGGCGTAGCCGAGCAGGGCGAGCAACTGCTCGACCTGCAACCGTGGCCGGGTACCGGCCCGGCGCGCGATCACCTGCGCGACCCGGCGCAGACGTTCCTCGACGACGCCTCGGGTGACCGCGGTGCCGGGGGAGTCGGGTAGGCCGATCGCCACCCGAACCAGATCGGCGAGCGGCCCGAGGCGCCAGCGCTCGCCGTAGGCGGCGCAGCGCACCGAGAGCACCCGGGCGCCGCCGCCGGGGGTGCGGTCGAACCCGCCGGCGATCTGGGCGGCCTCGGCCGCGATCCTGCTCTTGCCCAGTCCCGCCTCGCCAGTGAAGACGAGCACCCTCGGTTCGTCGCGTTCGGCCGCCTCGGTCAGCCGGCTCGCCACCAGCGCCATCTCCGTTTCGCGCCCGACGAACGGCCCCTCGTCGCCCAGCCCCGAGCGGGTCCCCGGCGCGTCGAGCGGACCGAGCAGCTCATACGCCTCGACGGCGAGCCGCTTCCCCTTGAGCCGCAGCGGCAACAGCCGTCGCCAGGACGCGATGTGCCGGGTCGCGGTGCTGGTCGCGGCACCCGCGTAGACGGCACCGACCGCAGCCGCGTCGGCCAGGCGAGCCGCGGTGTTGACCGTGTCGCCGACGACGGTGTACTCCAGCGACGCCTGGACGCCGGCCACCACCTCCCCGGTGTTCACGCCGATACGCAGGCCGGCGGGGACCCCGCCGCCGCGCTCCTCGTCGAGCACCCGGCGCACCGCCCGCTGCATGGCCATGGCCGCCCGCACCGCTCGCTCAGGGTCGTCGCCATGGGCCACCGGGGCGCCGAAGACCGCCATGATGCCGTCCCCGGTCAGCTTGTCGACATGACCGCCAAACGTCTTGACCGCACCCGCCAGGGCCGCCAGCACGCGGTCGGTGACCGCGCCGACCCGCTCGGGATCGACGCTCTCCGCCCATGCGGTGAACTCGGAGAGGTCACCGAAGATGACGGTGACCACCTTGCGCTCGGCCGCCGGCAACCCGTCCATGGCCGGTAGCGCGGCACCGCAGTTATGGCAGAAGCGGGCCCCCGGCACGGTCACCGTACTGCAGACGGGACACGTCACGGCCGGTCCAACCGCTCCGATGGGGTGCTCGATTCCCCCGCGGCGTCCAGGTACGCGAGTTGGGCCCGCACCGAAAGCTCGGCCGCCGGCCACAGCGACCGATCGACATCCCCGTAGGCCGCCGCCACCACCTCGGCCGGGGTGGCCGCGCCGCGCTCCCGGGCGGTGCGCACCTGCTCCAGCCGGGCCAGGCGGTGCTCGAGGTAGAAGCGGGCCGCGGCGGCACAGTCGGCCAGCGCGGGGCCGTGCCCGGGCAGCACCGGTACACCCTCGAACCGCGCCAGTACGCGCAGGCTCGTCAGGTACTCGGCCAGATCCCCGTCTGGGTAGGCGACCACGGTGGTGCCGCGGCCCAGGATCGTGTCGCCGGCGAAGACGACGCGCTCGTCGCCGTGTTCGGCGAGGAAACAGACCGAGTCGGCGGTGTGGCCGGGCGTCGCGATCGTGGCCACGCTCACCCCGGCCCAGGTGTCCGGCTCCGGACCCGGACGGTGCGCGCGGGCGCCGGTGAGCTCGCAGAGCCGGGGCAGGCCGGCGACATGATCGGGATGGTGGTGGGTCGCCACCACCGTATGGACCGGACCACCGCCGGCAACCTCGGCCAGATGCTCCTCGAGCAGCGGACCCGGATCGATCACCAGCGCCTCGTCGGCGCCGGGTGCTCGCACAACCCAGGTGTTGGTGCCGTCGAGGGTCATCGGGCCGGGGTTGGCCGCCGTGACCAGGCTGACCCAGCCCGGGAGCCGCGCCAGCAGTGCCGCCGCCGGGGTGGTGACGTGCCTCACCATGTCAGCGATGGTACGGCGCCCGCCGGGGTTGGCTGGTTACCAGCCGTACGTTCAGGCAACCTCGAAGATCGCCTCGACCTCTACCGGGACGCCGAGCGGGAGCTCATACACCCCGATCGCGCTGCGGGCGTGCCGGCCGGCCTCGCCGAAGACGTCGACGAGGAACTCGCTGGCGCCGTTGATCACTGCGGGCTGGCCGGTGAAACCCTCGGCGGAGGCGACGAAGCCGACCACCTTGACCACCCGGACAATCTGGTCCAGCCCGACCAGCGCGTCCGCCGCGGCGATTGCCTGCAGGGCGCAGCGGGCGGCGAGCTCCTTGGCCCGTTGCGGGGACACCTGAGCGCCGACCTTTCCGGTGGCGAGCACCGCACCGTCGGCCATCGGCACCTGGCCCGAGACGTAGACGTGGTTGCCGGTACGCACCGCCGGCAGGTACGCGGCGAGCGGCGAGGTCACCGGGGGCAGCTCGACGCCCAGCTCGGCCAGCCGGGCCCGGGCCCCACTCATGGCGCCGCCTGGCTGCGCTCGCTGATCACTGGTCCGCTTTGGCGCGCTTGAAATAGGCCACCAACTGCTCGGAGTTCGGCCCAGGGACCACGGCCACCAGCTCCCACCCGTCCTCGCCCCAGGTGTCGAGGATCTGCTTGGTGGCGTGCACCAGCAAGGGCACGGTCGCGTACTCCCAACGCTGCGTCGGCATGACGCGCAGAGTAGCCGGCGCCGGCGCCGCTGCCGGAAGTGGGGCCGCGGCCACCATGGCTGGCCGGCTCAATGGGTAACCTCGATGGTGTGCCGTCCAGTGATCACCTGCCCCCGCGCTGGCCCGCCCG
Source organism: uncultured Actinomycetota bacterium (assembly GCA_963753485.1). Lineage (GTDB taxonomy): Bacteria > Actinomycetota > Actinomycetes > Mycobacteriales > Micromonosporaceae > CAWDLX01. The sequence continues at coordinate 131,471 of CAVWCL010000013.1, forward strand.
GCTGCACGTGGTCACCGGCAAGGGCGGAACCGGCAAGACCACCGTCGCGACCGCACTGGCGATCGCGCTCGCCGCGGAGGGCCGCCGGACCCTGATCATCGAGGTCGAGGAGCGCCAGGGCATCGCCGGCGTGTTCGACCAGGCCGAGCTGCCCTACGCCGAGCGCGCGGTGACCACCGGCTACCCGGGCTCGGCCTCTGAAGGCGGCGGCGAGGTGTTCGCGCTTGCGGTCGACGCCGAGGAGGCGCTGCTGGAGTACCTCGACATGTTCTACCGGTTGGGGCGGGCGGGACGGGCGCTGAAGAAGCTCGGCGCGATCGACTTCGCCACCACGGTGGCCCCTGGGGTCCGCGACGTACTGATCACCGGCAAGGTGAAGGAGGCGGTCACCCGTACCGAGGATGGCCGGCGGGTCTACGACGCGGTGGTGCTTGATGCGCCGCCCACCGGCCGGATCGCCCGGTTCCTCAACGTCACCGCCGAGACCGCGCGGTTGGCCAAGATCGGTCCGATCAAGAACCAGAGCGTCGGCGTCGCCGCTGTCCTGCGCTCGCCGGTCACCTCGGTCCACATCGTCACGCTGCTCGAGGAGATGCCGGTCCAGGAGACCACGGACGCCATCATCGAGCTGCATCGGTTGGGCCTGCCGGTCGGCACCATCATCATCAACGCCTACCGGCCACCACTGCTGACGAAGGGCCGGGTCGGCCAGGCCGATGTGCGTCGCGGGTTGACCGCGGCCGGCCTACCGACGGAGAAGAATGTGGTCGCCGGCCTGGTCGCGGAGGCTCGGGCGTACCAGGCCCGCACCGAGGTGGAGGAGGGATTGCGCGCCGAGCTGGCCCAGCTCGGCCGGCCGATGGTGGACCTGCCGGCGCTGCCGTCCGGAGTGGATCTGGACGGGCTTCATCGCCTCGCCGGCCTGCTGCTCGCCGGTCCAGTGGCCCCGGCGGGCCCCGGCAACCGCCGTCCGGCGACGGTCTGAGCGATGTCCGTCGACGACTCAACCACCGGCGCGCCGATCGCGTCGCGGATCCGCCTGGACATCGACGCCCTGTTGCGGAACCCCCAGATAAAGATCATCGTGTGCTGCGGGTCGGGCGGCGTCGGCAAGACGACCACCGCCGCGGCGCTCGCGGTCCGCGCCGCCGAGGAGCATGGCCGCCGCACCGTGGTGCTCACCATCGACCCGGCCCGCCGGCTGGCCCAGTCGCTCGGGCTGACCGAGCTCGACAACACCCCGCGGGAGGTGCCGGTCAAGGCGGGCGAGCTCTCCGCGATGATGCTCGACATGAAACGTACGTTCGACGATGTGGTCTCCGCGCATACCGACCCGACGCGGGCCGAGGAGATCTACGTCAACCCCTTCTACCAGGCGATGAGCTCCACCTTCGCGGGCACGCAGGAGTACATGGCGATGGAGAAGCTCAGCCAGTTGCGGGCCCGCGACGAGTGGGACCTGATCGTCGTCGACACCCCGCCATCGCGCTCGGCGCTGGACTTCCTGGACGCGCCGGCCCGGCTCGGGCGATTCCTGGACGGCCGGATGCTGCGGCTGTTGCTCGCACCGGCGCGCACCGGGGGACGCAGCGTGTTCAGCCTGGTCACCGCCTCGTTCGGGGTTTTCTCGAAGCTCATGGACAAGATCCTCGGGGCGCAGCTGATCACCGACCTCGCCGGCTTCGTCGGCGCGCTCGACTCCATGTTCGGCGGCTTCCGGCAGCGGGCGGAACAGACCTACCGGGTGCTCCAGGCTCCCGAGACCGCGTTCCTCGTGGTCGCCTCGCCCGAGCCGGACGCCATCCGGGAGGCGGTCTACTTCGCCGGGCGGCTCTCCGCCGACCAGATGCCGCTCGCCGGCCTGGTGCTCAACCGGGTCCACGAGGTCCCGGCCGGGGAGATCGGGGCCGCGGAGGCGGCCCGAGCCGCCGCGGCGATCCGGGCCGAGTTCCCGGTCGCCGCGGAGGTTCTGGAGATCCACGCCGGACTGCAGGAACTGGCGCAGCGCGAGCGCGCGGTGGCGAGTCGGTTCACCCGGGCGCATCCAGACGTACCGGTGGCCACGATCGCAGCGCAGCCCGTCGACGTCCACGACGTCGACGGGCTGCGCGAGATCGGTACCGCGGTGGCCGCGTCCTGACGGTCAGCCCGCGTTGACGAGGTCCCGCTGCTTGATGGCGGCCTCGAACATCTGCCGCCAGCTCGTCACCTTGGGGTGCCGGCGCAGGAGCGCCCGGCGTTCCCGCTCGGTCATGCCGCCCCAGACCCCGAACTCGATCCGGTTGTCGAGGGCATCGGCCAGGCATTCGTAGCGCACCGGGCAGCCGCGGCAGATCCGCTTCGCCACGTTCTGCTCGGCGCCCTGGACGAACAGGGCGTCCGGGTCTCCGTTCCGGCACGCGGCCAGACTTGGCCAGTCGGCGATCATCCCCATGTGTTGACGTCCCCCCTTGTCTGCGCTCCCCGGTCGCCACGGCCACCAGCGCCCTTACCCCTCAGCGCCTGTCTACGCCGACCGCGACCACCCGGATCTGCCTGACGCGAGGACTCCGCCTCGCCGGGACCATCATGCTCCGTAGTCATGTGACTACGCAACGTCGTCCACAAAAAACGTGAACCGGGCATGGCGAACTGGTCCGAACTCACGCGCCCCGCCCAGACGGCACATCGACCCCGCCGGGGCGCCGCAAGACCGAAATCCGACACCCCCTGGTCGCAACCTCTGGGCAACCGTGGTGCGTCAGTCAGGGCGTACCGGAACCGTCGCGATTGTCCAGGTGATCATCGGCGGCCCCCGCCGTGCCCGCGATCCTCAGCCTGTTCCTCTACCCTGTGGCGGTGACCTGGATGCGTAAGCGTGACCGGAGCCTGGTGGCCAACGCGGCCTCTCTGTTGCTCTGTGGGGTACTCGCCGGGGTCGTGGTGGCGGCCGCCGCCTTCCCCGCGATCGCGATGGGCGGACTCGCCGCCAAGACCGGCGCGGACACCTTCGGCCGGCTGCCCAGCGAGCTGAACGTCCCCACCCCGCCCCAGATCACCTACGTCTATGCGAGCGACAACAAGACCCGGCTGTTCATGTTCTACGACGAGAATCGCCACGACATCCCGTTCAGCGAGATCCCGCCGGTCATGCGCAACGCCATCATCGCCGCCGAGGATCAGCGGTTCTACCACCACAACGGGGTCGACCTGCAGGGCATCGTGCGGGCGTTCGTGGCGAACCGGCAGGCCGACGACAGCCAGGGCGCGTCCACCCTGACCATGCAGTACGTCCGGCAGGCCATCACCTACTCCGCCACCAGCCCGGCCGAGATCATCGCGGCCACGGAGAAGACCAACGCGCGAAAGCTGCGTGAGGCTCGGCTGGCGCTGTCGTTGGAGACCGTGCTCACCAAGGACCAGATCCTGGAGCGCTACCTCAACATCGCCTCGTTCGGCCACGGGGCGTTCGGGGTCTACGCGGCCAGCCAGGTCTACTTCAACAAGGAGCCGAAGGATCTCACCCTCGGCGAGGCGGCCCTGCTCGCGAGCCTGCCGAAGGCACCCAGCGACTACGACCCGACCGACCCCGGGGGCCTCACCCATGCGCTCGCGCGGCGAGACTACGTCCTCGGCCAGATGGTCGAGATGGGCACCGCGACCCAGGCCCAGGCGGACGCGGCCAAGCAGGAGCCCCTCAAGATCACTGGCAAGCGCACGCCGAACGGGTGTGTCTCCACCCTCAACCCCAGCTGGGGTTTCTTCTGCGACTACTTCTACCGCTGGTGGATCGCCCAACCCGCGTTCGGCGAGGACGAGGCACTGCGGGCGGCCAAGCTCAAGTCCGGCGGCTACCGGATCGTGACCACACTCGATGTGAAGGTGCAGAACGCTGCGAAGACCAACATCGAGAAGCAGCTGTCGACCGGACACTCGGACGCCCTCATGATCGCGGCGATCGAGCCCGGCACCGGCGCCGTGCGGGCGCTCGCGGTCAACCGCAACTACGGCCTCGACACCAGCAAGAACAAGCCGTCGTCGGACCCGGCCAAACGGAAGGCCGGCATTCTCGGCACCTACCCGACGACCACGAACCCGTTGCTCACCGGCGGCAACGACATCTCCGGCTACAAGTCCGGGTCCACCTTCAAGATCTTCACGATGCTGGCCGCGCTGGAGAAGGGCTACCCGCTGGACTTCCGGATCACCGCCAAGTCGCCGTACAAGTCGTCCTACATCGTCGGCATCGGGGACCAGTCGGCCTGCAAGGACCACTCCGGCAAGTGGTGTCCGGTCAACGCCAACCCCTCGTACATGAACGGCCCGCGCAACATGTGGAGTGGGTACGGCCGGTCGGTGAACACCTACTGGGTCCCAATGGAGGAGAAGGTCGGCGCGGAGAACGCGGTCGCGATGGCGAAGCGGCTCGGCATCGTGTTCCGGGCCTCGAAGGACAAGCAGATCACCGACAGCCCGCAGCTGTCGCACACGTTCGGGCCGTTCACCATCGGGGTGACCGACACCGTGCCGCTCGAACTGGCCAACGCCTACGCGACCGTGGCCGCCGAGGGCAAGTACTGCACGCCGATCCCGCTGGCTCACATCTATGACAACCGTGGCGTCGAGCTGCCCGACGTCGGCACGCCGAACTGCAAGCAGGTGGTCAAGCCGGAGATCGCCCGGGCCGCCGCCGATGTCGCGCGCTGCCCGATCTACGACCAGGGCGGCCTGGGCCGCTGCGACGGCGGCACCTCGACCGCCGTGCTCGGCCAGCGGGTGGCGAAGGTCGTCGGCTACCCGGTGATCGGCAAGACCGGCACATCCGACCACAACTGGACCGCCAACCTGATCCTGAGCACCAAACAGCTCACCATGGCGGGCGTCCTCGCCAATCCGGACTACGCCGAAACAAACCACGACATCACCGCGGCCCAGAAGGTCAACAGCGCGGTCGCGCTGGCCATGCGGGACTCGATGAAGGGCCTCAAGAAGTTCCAGTTCGCCAAGCCGCCGAACAGCCTCGTGGTCGGCAAACAGGTCCGCGTTCCCGCGGTGACCTGCAAGACGGTGGCCGCCGCGACCAACGCGATCGAGGCTGTCGGCTTCGATGTGTCGGTCGACGACACCCCGATCGACTCGGTCTGCCCGAAGGACACGGTCGCGCAAACCGACCCGGCCGGCTCCACCAGCAAGGGCGCCACCGTGAACCTGATCCTAAGCTCCGGCAAGCCGCCTGCCGGTGGTGGTGGTGGTGGTGGTGGTGGCGGCGGCGGCGGCCCGGGCCCCGGCCCCGGCCCGGGCCACTAGCGCTTCCCGTCGATCTAGGGCTTATGCACGTGCTTCGATCTCCAATCGCGTGCGTACGTCCAAGGTCAGCGGCCTCGCAAGCCTCCCGTACCCTGGGGCCATGCGCGCACGCACCGGGTACAGCGCCCTGGCCGGGCTCGCCCTCGCCGGCGCCGCGACCCTGGCGTACGCCTCGCTGATCGAGCGCAACCGGTTCACGCTGCGCCGCTTCGACGTCCCGGTGCTCGCCCCCGACGCCGAACCCCTGCGGGTCCTGCACGTCTCCGACCTGCACCTGACTCCCGGCCAACGGCGCAAGCAGCAGTGGGTCGCCGACCTCGCGGGCCTGGATCCGGACCTCGTCGTGGTCACCGGGGACAACATCGCCCACCCCGACGCGGTGGCGGAGCTCGCCCGGGCCTACGGCCCGCTCTTCGCCTACCCAGGGGCTTTCGTCTTCGGGTCGAACGACTACTACAGGCCGGTCTTCAAGAACCCGTTCGGCTACTTCAACGCCGAGCGCGACTACGTCCACGGCCCGGAGCTGCCGGTCGAGGAGCTCCGTGAGCTGTTCACCGGGGCCGGCTGGGTCGACCTCAACAACGCCCGTACGTCGATAAAGGCGGGTGGGCGCGCCATCGAGCTCGTCGGAGTCGACGATCCGCACATCGACCGCGACGACTACCAGGCGGTGACCGGCCGGGCCGACCCGGCGGCGGACGTCGCCATCGGGCTCACCCACACCCCTGAGCCTCGCGTGCTCGACGAGATGGCGGTCGACCGGTTCCGGCTGCTGCTCGCCGGTCATACCCACGGCGGCCAGGTCTGCCTGCCAGGGGTCGGCGCGCTGGTGACCAACTGCGGCCTGGACCGCCGGATGGCCAAGGGCCTGCACCGCTGGCCGGCGACCGCTTCCTGGCTGCACGTGTCGGCCGGCGTAGGCACCCACCCGACTGCGCCGGTCCGCTTCGCCTGCCCACCCGAGGCCAGCCTGTTGACGCTGGTCGCGGTCTAGCCCGACGGCTGGGATACCTCGTCGGCCCGATCGCGGGCGTGGGCTACGATGGCTCGGCACGCTCGGGGTGTAGCGCAGCTTGGTAGCGCGCTTCGTTCGGGACGAAGAGGTCGTGGGTTCAAATCCCGCCACCCCGACAGAGAAATGCAGGTCAGCGGCCTGTCCACCAAGATCGGTGGGCGAGCCATGATCATTATATAAGCCAAATGTAAGCGGGACGCGTCGTCACGTGGCGGCTCAACACGGCACGAGGCGACACATGAATGACCCGCGGTTCCACGGGTCCAGACGGATTCGGACCGGGACCACACGTCAAGATCGGCCTGCGCCCAGGTTTGACGACCAGGGGTTGGGCGACGCATTAACGCGGCAGTCGGTTGGCGCGGGCCCGTTGGGCCTGGAGAAGCACCCCACTTGCATTCAATCGAAACCTGGCCATAGGCACACTTACACTGTGCTTCTGTGCAATAGCTTCTGGATCGGTTCCGGCGAATGCCTCGCGGAGCAGGAGTGACGGGGCAGGAGCAGGCAGCCGGCGAGCCAGTTGGCCTCTTCCTCCTGCTCGGGGTTGCAGGTGAAGAAGGTGTGGCCGGCGATCTGCTGGATTTCGCGGACGTCGTGGTCGAGCAGGATGTGGGCGAGTTCGTGAGCGATGTCGCTGTTGGTGCGGCCGGCATCGTTGAAGGGGTTGTACGACGGTGACGATCCGGCCGTCGGGCAGGTGGAAGGTGGCGGCGGAGAAGGCGCCGGGCTGGAGCCGTTCGAGTTCTTCGAGTCGGGCGCGGCCGACGAGCTGGTCTGCGCCGAGATGACTTCGACGTTGAGGTGTTGGCGAGTTCACGGATGTCAGTGGTCGTGGGGCTGAGAGCCCATCTGGGTCCGGGTACGGTCGGCGAGCCGTTCGGCTTCGGCCTTGAATCCTCGTCGCATGTCGCATACCTGCCGCCCGAAGTAAGTGCCGGGCCGGCGGCTCGGCTATGAGCTGTGTGCTGCATCTCGTCGAGCAGTTCGCCGAGCAGCCGGGCCGCTTCGGGCTTGAAGGTGGGGGCGGCGCGAGGCGCACGCGCACCTCGCGATCGGTGGCGGGCGAGGCTGGTGTAGAGCTCGCGGACCAGGGCGGCGATCTGTCCGGCGGCCTCGTCGGTGAGGTTCGGGTCGCGGGCGAGGTGGTGGGCGATGATCTCCGGGGTGTTCTCGGTGCGGATCTGCGGCGGCTGGAAGAACAGCTCCGGCGGCAGGCCGAGCCAGGCACGATCCGCCGGAAATTGGCTAGGTCGGGCAGGTGGCCTTTCTCGACCCGGGCGAGGGTGTTGAACGGGACGTCCGCCTGCGGCCGCCGCGCGCAGGCTGAGGCCGACGTGTCGGTCGCGTTGCCTTACGGACTGGCAGGCCTTCAGCACCTCGATGTCGACGGGTTCGTCCATGCTCACCTCCTTCCTGCGTCCGTGCCCGTTGTGGGGCACGGTAGCGCCCGGCATCGAGTTGCGAGACAGGTCGCCTTGCCAACGATGCGGTGGCCCACATGGTTGTACCTCGATCGGTACATGCCGTACGATCTGCGTACAGTCGATCGTAACCCGGTCCGGGCAGAGCCGCGGCGAACCGTTGACTGTGCATAACGTCCGCCCTGGAAGCTGAGGTGCTAAGCCATGACCGAGCTCATCGACGCAGCCCGCCTGTGCGCGCCGCATCCGGACGCCGGTGTCGCCCGGCGTCGCCGATGCGCGCTGCTGCCCGACGCGGCCTTCGCCGCCGACTGGTCGGCGATCTTGCTCCGGCCGGGATGAAGGAGCAGCTGCTGCGGACCGTGGTGGCCGGGCTCAGGCTGCGCGCGGCCGTGCCGTTCGCCGCGCTGCCACTGCACGGCGTCCTGCTGCTGACCGGCCCGCCCGGTGTCGGCAAGACCACCCTGGCCCGCGGACTGGCCGACAAGGTCGCCCGGACCGTCACGGGGCTCGGGGCCGTGGCCCTTCATCGAGGTCGACCCGCACGAGCTGGCCAGCTCGTCACTGGGCCGCAGCCAGCGCAGCGTCAGCCAGCTGTTCGGCACCGTGCTGCAGGAGCAGGCCAGCCGCCGGCCCGCTGATCGTGCTGTTCGACGAGGTGGAGACCGCTGTTCACCGACCGGCGCGGCCCTGTCGATGGACGCCAACCCGATCGACGTCCACCGCGCGGTCGACGCGGCGCTGGTCGGCCTGGACCAGCTCGCCCGCGCCACCCGGACGTCCTGATCATCGCGACCAGCAACTTCCCGGGCGCGATCGACCCGGCGCTGGCCTCCCGCGCCGACAGGATCTTCGAGGTGCCGCTGCCGGACCTGCGGCCGCCGCCGGCATCCTGGAGCACACCATCGCGGCGGTCGCCGCCGCGTTCCCCGGCGCGCGGGCGCTCCTGGAACCCGCGGTGCTGGACCGCGCCGCCGAGTTTCCGCGACGGGCTGGACGGCCGGCGGCTGCGCAAGGCGGTGGCCGCCGCGTGCGCACCCCGGAGGCGCACGGGTGATCCCGGACCGGGTTATCGCCCGAAGACCTGCTCGCAGCGCTCGCCGAATGGGGGGCCAGCAGTGAGCGTTGTGCCCGCACGGTCGCCGCGATCCCGGTCCGTACCTCCGTCGAGACCTGGGAGGCCATCGCCGAGCTCCTGGCCCCGCCGCGTGCCGCCCGCGCCGACCTTGACGCGGTCACCAACATCGCGGCCATCCTGATCAGCGCGGAGTACACCCGTCAGGCGCCGATCGTCGTCATGCCCGCCAGCGGCCCGCGGATCCGGTCCGCACCGTCCACGGCACGGACGCGATCGAGCCGCGGTGAGGAGAGCCCGCTCGCGGCGGCCGCTGGCCGAGCCCGGCTGGCAAGATGTCGCTGCCCTGCGGCATCGATGACATCGACGAGATCCGGGGCGCCCTGCCGCCCACCCCGGCATCGAGGTCCGCGACCTCACCGAGGGCATCACCGGGAGCACGGCCGCCGCGCACCGCGACGCCGCCGGATGGTCGGTCGACTACGACGAGATGGGGCGCCGTGACCACCGCCGTCCACGTCAACACCACCACCTACGCGACCACCCACGTCGCCACCAACATGCTCGGCAGCATCCGCCGATCATCAAGGGCAGCGGCCTGAACCCGGCCTGCTCCGCGACAGTGGGCGGCCCTGGAAGACGGCATCGCCACCTGGCTGGCCTCCCGGCATCTGAAGGCGGTCACCCTGGAGGTCTACGACCCCGGCAAGCAGCGGCGACGACCTGGTCGGCCGGTTCGACTTCACCATCGACTACGGCTACTACCCCGGCGGTGACGGGGACCTATGGCTCGACCCGGACACCGTCGCCTACGCCATCCGCAAGAACGGCTCCTACCCCGGCCGCTGCCAGTACCGGATCGTCGCCGACACCGCGCCCGGCCACCCGGAGTCCCCGGCTGGAGGCCACCACCTACCGGTCCACGGCTGGGTTCACCCGCCATATCGTCGGCACCGCGCTCGGCGGCGGCAGCCTCGGCGCCGGCCTGGCCTACTACAGCAGGAGCGGCAGATGATCACGGTCAGCGACGCGTTCTGGAAGTTCCGCGGGCCTGGAAACCACCGAACCGAGGACGCCCCGCCAGCCGGCGCCAGCAGAAGCTGCGCGGCAGCTCGACGAGGCCTTCGACATCCTCACCGACTTCCTCACCGGCGCCTACCGGCGGCACACCAAGACCAAGCCGCTGCGCGACGTCGACATCATGATCGTGCTGCGGGACACCTCCTACCTCGACATGCACCCCCGGGAGATCCTTGAAGCGGTGCGGAAGGTGCTCGCGGAGCACTACGGCGCCGCGAGGGTCTGTACCGACCGGCGCGCCGTCCGGGTCGACTTCGGCGTCGAGCACGTCGATGACCTGACCGGCGAGGTGATCTCCTTCGACGTGGTGCCCGCGTTCGAGGACGGCGACCACTACCTGATCCCCGACGACGCATCTGGGAATGGATCCCCACCAACCCCAAGATCCACGCCGAGCTCGCCACCACCGCGAACGAGAACTTCGACGGCCAGTGGAAGCCCTGGTCAAGATGATCAAGAAGTGGAACCAGGTGCATGGCGGGCCGGTCGAGCCGGGCTTCCTGATCGAGGTGATGGCGCTGGAGCTGATCACCGGCACCTGGACCGGCTCACACGCCTACGAGCTGCGGCAGTTCTTCGCCAGCGCCGCCGACCGGATCGCCGACGGCTGGCCGGACCCGGCAGGCGTCGGCCCCGACATCTCCGACGTCCTGGACGGCGACCCGGCCAAAATGGCCAAGGCCCGGACCGCGCTGCGGGAAGCCGAGGCGGCCTGCACCCGGGCCATCCTGCTGGACCGGCCGGGCCGGACCGGCGAGGCCCTCTCCGTGTGGCGGTCCCTGTTCGGCGACCTGTTCCCCCTGTCATGACCACCGCCCGGCCGGTCCCGGCCGGCTCTCCGGCCCGGATCAGGGAACGCCAGGATCAGCCCGAGCACCTGCAGCGGCTGCTGGCCTACAGCCACCTGTACCGGATCGCGCAGCGCTGGCACCGGGCCCGGGCGTTCGGGACCTTCCTGGCCACCGTCGCGCCGATCATCTCCCTGCTCTTCCCGTCCACCAGCGACATCCTCGCCGCGGTCGGCGCCGGATGGCTGGTAGCCGGCCGGACGGTCTTGTCCTGGCTGGAAGAACAGCAGAGCTGCGCCGTCCGCGTCCAGGAGCTGTACGACACCCGGCTGTTCAAGCTGCCCTGGAACACCGCGCTGGCCCGCCGGGAACCCGCCCCCGAGGACGTCGTCGCCGCCGCAGCGGCACATCCGGGACGACAGCCGATACCGCGACTGGTACAGCATCGACCTAGGCGACACTCCCTGGCCCGGCGACGTCCTGCTCTGCCAGCGGAGAGTGCTGTCTGGAGCCGCCGCGACCACCGCGCCTACGGCACCGCCATCCTGATCACCGGGATCGCCTGGTTCGCCCTCGGCCTGCCATCGCGCTCGCCCGCGACCTCAGCCTCGCCGACTACCTGATCAAGATCTTCCTGCCCAGCTCCCCGGCACTGCTGGATTGTACCGAACTGGCACGTGCCCACTGGCGGCACGCCACCAGACGCGAAAACGCCGAACAAGACATCCAGGACATCTGGCATTCCCACCAACCCCCCCCGGCGGCATCGACCCCGCCGCCTGCCGCAACATCCAGGACACCGCATACCTGCTACGCCGCCACGGGCCACGCGTACCCGGTTTCATCTACAGTCTCAGGAAGGCGGCGTCCGAGGCCAGCACCAATGCGGGCGCATTCTCCTTACGCGCCGAGAACTCGCGGGAGACGTCGACTGGTACAGCCGCCGAGGATCCGTAGGCCCGACGCTGGCGAAGGTATCGACATGTCCCCGCTGAGGCATCGGCCGAGCAGCCGCTCGATAATGAACGGACTCGGTTCCGTGCCAGAAGAACGCGAGGTCGTCCCTGGCACGCGCGCGGTGAAGGCGATTCACCGCTGGGTTAGCAGCGGGTCAGCCGCGAGCGCCGCGCAGCTTCTCCACGCCGTCTAGGTCCGGGGCCGCTTTGAACCTCGCGCTCCGTCACCCAGCAACACCACGGAGGTCACGGACCGCCCAGCACCTTCATCGCGGCCGTCTTCGGGTCGCCGTAGAAGATCGGGTCGACGTGCTCGACGATGTCGGCGCTGACGTCGAGGAAGTTGCGCTTGTTCTCGATCGGGATCAGCGCGCGCTTGGCGCCGTTGTCCATCGCGACCTGGAGCGGCTCGGTCAGCGAGCGCAGCGGCTTGATGTTGCCCTGGACGCTCATGTCGCCGAGGACGAGCAGCGCCGGCGCGACGGGCGCCTTGCCGCAGCGCCGAGTAGGCGGCGACGAAGAAGGCGACGCCGACCTCGGCCTCGACGCGGTTGCCGAGCAGGTCGATCACCTCGACGTGGAGGTCGGAGGTGTCGAGGTCGCGCGCGATGCCGAGCTCGCTCTTCTTCGCCTGCAGGTAGCTGAAGGCGCGCTGGACCGACTCCTTCATCGCGCCGCGACACGCCGCCGGCCAGCTTCAGCTTGCCGGTCCCGCTCGAGACGCGAGACCTCGACGCGGTAGAGGCCGACGGTGCCGTCCGACGTGACGCCGGCGGTGTAGACCGTGCCGGGCGCCAGCGGGTCGGCGGAGATCAGGTCGCGGCCGCCCTGCTCGGGCACGCCGACGAACCTCTCCTCGCCGGTCTCCTGAACGTGTAGCTGAAGGACGTGTGGTAGTACTCGAAGGAGCCCATCTTCTTGAGCTGCTCCTTCACGCGGCGCCGGCCCTCGAGCGCGAGCTCGAGGATCTCGCGCGAGCTCGTCCTGGGTCGACCTCGCCGTGCGGGATAGAGGATCTTCATCAGGCCCGAGACCGTCTTGCGGACGGCCTTGCGGTCGCGGGCGTTCAGGTGCGCGCCCAGCGAGAAGTGGCGGTCGATGATCTCCGTGAAGTTGTGCTTCCGCAGCTCGCGGAGCGCCTCGGCGAGGTAGTCGACGACGAAGCCGTAGTGGTCCGTGAAGAGGTCGTTCCGCATCTTCGGGATCTCCCAGCCCGGGAGGTAGAAGTGCAGGCGGTCGATGAACGCCATGTCGTCGCGGATGACGTCCGGCATCGGCGCGAACAGGTGGCCGGTCTGGACCATCACGTCGATCGGCTGGTTGGTGTTGCCGAACATCGCGATGCTCGCGTCGCCCGAGACCGGCCTCCTGGCCGCGCTGGAAGGTGCCCGGACTCGCAGTAGGTCTTCATCGTCGTGATGACCTCCTTCGGCATCTTCTGGAGGTCGGCGACCTCGTCGAAGCCGACGACGTCCCAGATCTGGACCATGCCCTTCTGCCGGCCGTTCATGTGGCCGAACAGGTTGGCGACGGTCGTCGCCGCCGGTGAGGAGCGCCGCGTACGGCGAGACCTCCTGGACGACGTAGCTCTTGCCCGTGCCGCGCGGGCCCGAGCTCGACGAGGTTGTAGTTGCGCTCGGCGAGCGGGATGAGCCGCACGAGGAACAGCAGCTTCAGCCGGCGCGACATCTCGGCCGGCTCGTAGCCCATGCTGCGGACGATGAGGTCGAGCCACTCGTCGGTCGTGAACTCGCGCGCGGACGCGCCGGTACTCCTCGAGGTCGAAGGTCGCGATCTGGATCGGCGTGAGCTTGTCGATCCAGAAGGGGTTCTTGCCCCTCGGTCTCCTCGTCGTACTCGAAGCGCATGTCGACCTGCGCCCAGATGCCGCCCGTCAGCAGGCGCTCGTAGTCGCGCACGTAGTGCGTCGGGATGTGGACGATACTTGTCGCCGAAGTTGACCGCCTCGGCCCAGTAGTCGGAGTCGACGAGGCGGACCTTCACCTTGTCGATGAAGGTGTAGCTGCCCGCGCTCCTTGACCTTGGCTCTGCGCCTTCGTCGACTCGTCGGGGCGGATGTAGTTGTTCGGCGAGCGTGTCGTTGACGACCTGCAGGCCCATCTGGATCGCCACCTCGTCGGACGAGGCGCAGTACTTGCCGAGCAGGTACTCGAGGACGAAGACCGGGACGTTGGCGCCGACCTTGACCTTGCGGACGAGGTCCTTGCGGACGACCTTGCCGGCGAAGAGGCGGTTGGCCTTGTCGTCGAGGGCGTCGCGCGTCGGGCGCGTGTTGCCGATCGCTCATGGCTCATCACACTCCAAGTCGAACCGGGATGTCGGTCGGCGAGCGGTACAGCTCGGCGTCGGTGGCCGGGTCCTGCACGACGACGCGAAGCGACGTCGACGCTCGTCGTCGCTCAGCAGGAACGCGACCGTGACCGGCTTGTCCGGCTCGAGCGTGCACGCAGCCCGGTGGCGCGATCGAGCTCCGCGCCGACCGCCATGCCGACCGCGCCGACCTGCTTGCCGCCGGCATCAGCAGCGGCCGGACCTGCACGCCGTCGCGCCGAGCAGGCCAGGTTCGGCCGCCGAGCGTCGAGCGTCGACGCTGAAGATGCGGTTGGTGATCGCGTCGGGCAGCGCCGGACACGGCGACCTGGGCCGCCGGCGGCCGAGCCGGCTGGCGCCACCTGGTCCGCACGGTGACGACGGGGATGACCAGCTCCTGAAGCGACGGGCCGCCGTGGTGGAACGCGAGGTCGCCGCCGGCCTTGAAGACGCCGCAGCCCGGCGGGAACACGAAGTCGAGGTCCGAGGCGTAGCCGAGCGCGGCGGCCGCGACGCGGACGCAGCCCGGCGGGCGTCGCTCCGCCGCGGCCGATCCAGCAGCGGCGGTGGAGCTCGACCGTGTCGCCGCCGGGCGCGTCGGTCCGCATCGACTCGTCGCGGTCGGCCGCGGAGAACAGATGCCCGTGGTCGGCGGAGACGACCGCGTGCTCGACGCCGGCCGCGGCGAGCTTGCGGATCGCCCGGGCCAGGTCGTCGATCACCGTGTCCATCACCTGCCGGGCCTGGAACGTGAACCCGGCCTCGCCCGGCGTGGTCGATCTCCTGGGAGCGGACGATGACCACCTGCGCGCCGTCGATCTTCTTGTAGCCAGCTTCGACGGCTGAAGGCTCAGGAGCTCGTCGAGCGCCATGTCGACGAGCTTCGGGATCCGCGCCGCCGCGAACTTCTTGCGCGCGGCGAGGTCCGGCAGGAAGCGTCTCGATGCGGCGCCGAGCTTGCCGCCCTGCTCGACGACGGCGAAGCTCGCCGACGCGCCCGGGCTGCAGCGCCGCCATGCCGATGGGCGTGATGCTCGGCAGCGCGGCGACCGCCGGCGCGAACCGCGACCTCGGACGTCTTCGGCAGCCGCTCCGCGAGCTCGACGCCCATCTCGAAGCGCATCGCGTCGACGAGGAAGTAGGCGACCGGCTTCGGGTTGTCGGCGCACGACCTCGCTGAAGACCCGCGTCTGGTGCAGCGACGCCTGGCACGGTCCAGCCGCGCCTTCACGAGCGCCTTGGTGAAGCCTCGGCCATCGCCTGGCACGCGTCCTCGTAGGCGCGCCGCACGACGCCGAGCGGGCGCTCCTCCGGCTCCTCGTCGAGGTTCGCGACCCACGCCTCCAGGCGGCGCTGGGCCTGGTCGAGGCGATACCAGCCGATCCTTCGCCGTGTAGCGCTCGACCCAGGCGTGTGCGGTGCCGTTCCGATCTTCGACCGACTGCGTCCCGGACCTCGTCGCGACCTGCCCAGCTCCGCCATCCGCCGGCGCCTCCCACTGGGCCTTCCGCCCGACGTCGCGGTCGAGCCAGAAGCTCCGCTCGCGTCGCGCGACGAGCGCGAGCGCCTCGTCGAACGTGCCGTCCGCGATCAGGTCGCCGCAGTGGTCGAAGCAGCGCACGCTCCTCGAACCGGAACGTGTCGATCGAGCCGAGGGCGCCCGCCGGCATCTTCGCTTCTCGAAGCCCGAGCTCCTCCTCGACGCTGGTCCGCGAGCGCCGCGTAGGCATCGGCATGGTCGGTGCGCAGGCGCCGCGCGATCTCGCGCACGGCCGACTCCTCGTCCTTTCGTCGGCGGTTCCCGAGCTGTCGAGCGACGGGGGGCGCGCAGGACAGGTCGGAGCGGAACTCGCCCGCGAGCACGTAGCGCAGCGTGATGGCGCGGAGCTTCGCGAGCGCGAGTCAGCGACGAGGTCAAGCCCGATCGTTGACCGAACGAGAGCCAACAGCTCCCCGGTCGCGGCCTTGGCGACGATGTCTGCGTCTCGCTCATCGGACGCGATCCAGGCGGCGAGCACGTCGTCATCGCCGCGCACCGGGAAGAGAGTGCTTAGCACAGACACAGCCTGCTGCCCTTGCTCCGCGGCCAGCCGCGTCAGATCGGCGTACCCGAGATCCCGGTCGGGCGAGAGGAGGTCATCCACCACCCCGACCGTGGTGCGTTCCTGCAGCAACTCGCGGGCAAGGTGGCGTAATCCGGGCTCCCAGCGGGTGCCGGCCTTCTCTAGCTCGCACAACACCGAGCCCGACTCCCGGGCACAACCGGGCAGGTAGAGCACAATCGCTGCGGGTCGGTCGCCGGCGACAAATGGTTCGGCGGCGAACCGCAGCTCGAACATCGATCCATCAAACTCGAGCAGTTGTACGGCCTCGCTACCCACGCTAATCGGGACAGGCGCAGAGCCGATGCGGGGCCCACCGCGCAGCTCACCAACGAAAGGCGCGAACTCGCTGGCTGAGTCATACCAGACCACGACACGGTGCCTGGCCACCTGACCGGCGAGTCGCTGGACGATGTGGTCGTGTAGGTCGTGCGTCAACGTCCTCCCCTTCCCCGTCCGGGCCCGCGGCGCCCTGTGCCGACGACTGCGGGCGCGTTGACCAGGTCGCTCAGGGCCGCCTTCACCTCAGGATTGGCCCGTTCCCGAATGAGTTCGTCCACGCTGCGCGTGGGGGTCTTACGCGGCACCCACCTGCGACCGCGGGCCCGTCGCGCGCCGTGCGGGTCTTGCTGGCGCGCGTCTTGCGTACAGTCGGCTTGCTAGGGCGCACCTCC
>CAVWCL010000014.1:0-151763 GCA_963753485.1 uncultured Actinomycetota bacterium
GCCTGCTCTGGTCGGCCGGCGCGACGCAGATCGCCCTGGATGCGTCGGCGCAGCTGGTCGAGCGCCTTCGTGGCCCACTGAACAATGTGGAACGGATCGAGGCAGATCTTCGCCTGCGGGGCGCGTTCCCGAACGACATCGTGGATCCACTCGGCTCCGTCGGCCGACACGTGGGTCAACAGCTTGCACCGCTGCGGGCCGAGGGTGTCGAAGAACGTCCGCAGCGTGTCGCTGTTGGCCCCCACGCCGGCCCACACCTGCCGGCCGGTGTCATGATCACAGACGCGCAGGATATACCGCTGCCCCTTACGATATGCGACTTCGTCGACACCTATTCGGCGTAGTCCGGCCAGCCGGTCGGTCTTGCCGGCCAACTCGGCGGTGACCCGCCCGACGATGCTTACCACTGAACGCCAGGTAGTGCGCGCCAGCTCCGCCACCACCGACGAGGCGGTGTGCGCGGTCAACCATGCGACCTGCTCTTCGAACCAGCGGGTGAACCGTGACTTCGGCCTGGCCCACGGCACCTCGGCCACGACCACCCCATGCTTCGGGCACTGCACCCGTGGCGCCGACGCCAGGAAGAACACCCTGACCACACCCAGGTCCAGACCGCGCCACACCCGCAGCCCGTCACCGCCGTCGTAGCCGGGACAGCGACGCCCACACCGCGAGCACCGTGAGCGGCGAGGCGCTGCCGGACGCACCCGGACCGTAAGCACCTCCTCACCGCCATCGCGGTCCAGATCCACCCTCTCGATGACCGTGCCGTCGACACCCTGCGACACCCGCACTAACTTGGAAGCACGCACGCCGTACCCTCCGCACCGGACTTGCCTCGACAGCCAGAACGGTAGCGGGGTGCGGCGTGTCTTTCTAGATCAACTCAAACCTGAAGATCGCCAACCACCCACGGGAACGGCAGGAGAGGCGCAAGTCCGAGCGGACGTGAGTGCTATCTGGGCGACGGCGACTTCCCCGGACCGACCGATACTTGCGACCGGCAGCGACGATGGAGTTGTCAATATGTGGGATGTATCCCAGTCGACAAGTCCGCATCTCACAGACCAGAAGAACGAAGAACGTTGGCGGTGAGTTTGCGGTACTTTCGCTTCGGCTTCGCGCCAAAGGGATTCGTTTCTTGTTACCGGCGCCGGCAATGGTGATTCTGAACTATGGGATGCCGCTGACGAGTCAAATGTCCGGCCAATCGGCTCCCGCCTGTCGTTACTGTCGCGTCCAGTGCTGTCCATGGCCTTTGCGCCAGACGGCAACGAGCTCGCGGCGGCCTATCCTGACGGGACTATCGTGCGATGGGAAACGGTGCCGTTGCTTGACGTGCGAGGCGAAGTGTTCGCCCTCGCGTGTGCGTTCGCTCCGGGTGGGCTCTCGCAAGCGCAATGGAAGCCAGCTCCGGGGTAAATGCGCGGATTTGGCGTCGGCCGGCTTTCCACCTGCCTCGATCTTGCGGTGCGAACAACCGGATCTGCCGCATTCGGCGCGCCGCTCCGGGGCGCGCATACTCTCTGGCCGGGCAACAGCGAAGCCCCGCAGGCACAAGGGCGGCGTTGCAGCGATGAGCAACCAATGGGACACCAACTAGAAGACCCCGTAGCCCGTCAACGCGAACATGAGAACGCAAAATGCAGCCAAAGCAAACAGGCCGAGTCCTATCATCCATACCCGAAATCCGGTAATCGGCAAGTGGGCGAGAAATCCTCCTGCTGACTGTGCGTTGCGCCTGTCGCGCCATGATTTGCCGTGGACTGAGTCACCAAATGTTCTATTTTCAAAGTCCTCAAGCCACTCCGCGTCAGCAAATTCCGCTTGTCGGTGGCGGGCCAGCAGGTGCATCGATACGAGTGCTGTCAGGCAAGAGAGTGCGGCTGCAAGTGATCTCGAAAACCGGCTAGCGTCCGGTGAAAGAGCAATAAAGAAGAGAAATGCCTGTGCGGTGAAGCTCAACACAGGCACCTGCCAGAGTAGCTGATCCCATTGCCCGCGCCGAGCAGCTACGACCTGGTAGCGGGCAAGCTCCCCGTCCCTAAGGGTGTGTCCATGATTCACGTCGCCAATTATAGGCTGACGCCACGTTGCGGCAGTTACATCATTGAAGGTCGCGAACGTCTCGTGCCGGACATGGTTGGCGCTGCCATGCGCCATCACGCGAGTGGGTTTGTCAAGGTCCTCACAATCCGGACCTATGCCCTAATCGCGTGCGCTGGGGACCTGCCGCGCAGTCCATGATATAGAGCCCCGCAACTGCAAATGCAAGCAGCATAGTATAACGGGTACCGCCGCACCCGAAATGCGTGAATGTTACGATCCGCACCCATCCTTGTTTGGGAGGACCCTCACTGGATTCTGACCGCCCCCGGGCTGCGGGTCCGAACACACGCCGACGGGGGCGCAGCACCCGGACCTTTCGGTCGCCGAGTAGTTGATCTAACGGTTCTAGTCTAGTCGGGCGATGGGAGTGGTCAAGAAAGAACCAGCGGGGGCGGCGCGGACGGCAGCGCCGAACCGTCTTCTGCTGCCGGTGGCCGCTCCCCGCGGAGGAACGCACACCCAGGATTGTGTCATAGGCGCCGCATTCTGCATTGTCGGGCTCACAGACGAGTCCCAAACGCTGGGCAGGCGCGAACCCAACCGCAGTCGTTGTGGTTGTTGAGGACCACTCAGCGTATGGCCACGGTGGCGGCTGCGGCTCGCCCTTCACCAGGCGTCGCGGCCGGCGGCCCACGTCTCGGGCCACTTGAAGGCGGCTCCCCGGACGACCGAGGTGAGGTTGACGTCCGCGAAAGGCCGGCCGACGTACCGAACCTTGTCGTGCGCCGGGCCCATGGGACTCACCTCGACCAGAGCCAACCGGTACTGGTCGTCCGCGTTCTGCCCGTGGCGGACTTCCTGGTTGGTAACGAAGAACGTGGCGGCTCCGGCGATGCGGCCTTTGACCTCGATGGTGATGACTGTGCCTGTTGGCTCGTCAAGCGAGGTGATGTCGAAACCCGGATTATTGGGCTCCATCCGCTGCGGAATCCGGCCGAGCCTGCGCTCGTGTGCCTCGACCGCCTGGAGCGCCCGAAGTTCGATCTCCTCGGTGCGCACAGGCGGCTGACCCGTCAGGCGGGCCAACAGGCCGGCCGGCACCACCACCGCGGCGGCGAGCACACGCGGCGGGACGACCCGGGTCGACTCCTCGCGCTCCAGGTCGGCGAGGCGGCGCTCCAGGGTCCGGCGCAGGCGCGTCACCTCGGCGGTGGCGCTGCGCAGCAGCCGGGCCCGCGCCTCGGGGTTGGCGGAGGCGTCGGCTCGCTGGGTCAGCTCTTCCCAGTGCCCGATCTCCTGCTTGAGGCGATCGGTCACGAGTTCGCGGGTGCGTTCGGCCTGGCCGCGTCGCCACTGATGGATCCGGGCATACCAGGGCGGCAGCTCGATGCTGGTCGCCCAGCCCTCGGCGGTTATCTGTGGACGGGCGAGCCACGCCTGCCCCGGCACATTGGCGACGGCTGCGAGCTCGGCTGGCGATGCCTCGTCATAGTCCAGGAACCGCGCGGCGCCGGGTCGACCCTGGTTGCCCTGGTCGATCTCGAAGTACCCGAACCGGCGGTCGACGGTCTCGGCGTCGCCGTCGAGGATCTCCATTTGAATGGCGGCCAGCAACCGTGGCCTCTCCGAGGAGTCCTCCCGATCGATGAGGATCGCGCCTTGGAGCAGGCGTTCGCCGTACGTCCATTCGGTGAACCGGAGCACCAGGTCGAAAAGCGGGTGCCCGGGGCCGAGCAGGTCCGCTGGTGGTTGGTTTTCGACCTCGATCAACGCGGGGTCGAAGCAAACGGCGGGGAATCGCACCGGCAGCTGGATGCTGCGGTCGAAGTCGCGGATCACTGTGGGGATATAGGAAATCTCCCAGCGTCCGGCCGAGCGCCGAACCAACCGCCCACCGGCCTTGTCGAACGCGGCCTTGAAGAAGCCCTCCACAAAGTACGGTTGGAGGCGCCGCGCCCGTGCCAGCTGCACGTCGCGGTGGTACGGCTGGTGCGGCGCCGGACGGTACACCTCCGGGCTAAGCGCCTCGGCCTCGATCAGACGCCGCGCGGCCTCGCCCACGCGCTCGTCGATGATGGTCTCCAGGTGCGCGCGAATCGCCGGGTCGTCGCCGTAGCGGATCGCCTGGATGAGGAGCTGGTGCAACGGGACGTTCTCGAAGACCTCGCCGAGGACGTCGAAGACTTTGCCCTGGAGGGCTTCGGCCATTTCGGCCAGCTTGAGCAGCAGGCGTTCGTACACGGCGCCTTCGCGTGTGCCGGCGGCAACGAGGTTCCACAGGTGGCACATCTCCCGCTGGCCGATGCGGTGGATGCGACCGAAGCGTTGCTCCAGCCGGTTCGGGTTCCATGGCAGGTCGTAGTTCACCATGAGGTGGGCGACCTGGAGATTGAGGCCCTCGCCCGCCGCGTCGGTGGCGATGAGCACCCGGCACTGCGGATCGGTGGTGAACCGCCGCTGGGCCGATAGACGCTGCTCCCTGTTCAGCGCGCCGTGGATCGACACCACCGTCCCGCGCTGCCCGAGCACGTCGCGCGTGCGCTTCACCAGGTAGTTGAGGGTGTCGCGGTGCTCGGTGAAGACGATGATCTTGCGGACGTCACCGGCCTCGTCGCGTACCTGTGGCGCGGTCTCCAACAACCGGCGCAGTTCGGACCATTTGCGGTCGTCAGCGCTGTCATGCACCTGCTGGGCCGCCGACACGAGGTCGCCGAGCACCCGGATCTCACGCTTGAGCTCTTCGGCCGTGCGGGAGGCCGTCGCCGCGGTGACGACCTCGTCCTCGTACTCTTCGCGTTCCTCGACGGGGAACTCCTCAGCGACCGCGTCCACTTCGATGGCGCGTCTGGCTCGCGCGGGAGGACGTGGACCGGCCGTGCCGGTAAGCTCCTTCGCGAGGCGGTCCCGCCGACGCACCAGCGATTCCACAATGGCCTGTGGGCTCGATGCCAGACGGCGTTGAAGTACGGTCAGCGCGAACCCCACTATGGTCCGTTGCTGACGATCGAGGCTCTCGGCCCGATTGAACTCGGTGCTGACGTACTCCGTGACCCTGCGGTAGAGCTCCCGCTCAGCTGATGAGAGCTCATACCGGGCGGTGTAGGTGGCCCGCTTCGGGAAGAGGGGTTTGCCCTCAAGTGTGAGCAGATCCTCCTTGGTACGACGGAGCATCAGCCCCTCGGCCCCGGCGGCATGCGTTCCCTCGCGGTAGCGTCCCTCGAAGCGCACGGGATCGAGCAGGCGCATGAAGAGCTGGAAGTCCTCCTCCTTGCCCGCGTGCGGGGTCGCAGTCATGAGTAGCAGATGGCGGGTCGAATCGCGCAGCGCGATCCCCAGTCGGTAGCGCGCGGTGGTCTTCACCTCCTTGCCCGCCCACCGCGCCGACATCCGGTGGGCCTCGTCGATCACGACGACGTTCCACGGGGTGCGACCGAAGACCGTGACCAGATCGCGGCTGCGGGCAAGCTGGTCCATGCGGGCGATGAGGTAGGTCCGGCGATCAGGCAGCGCGCCTGCCGCGATCGTCCGATTTATGTCGTCCTGGGCAAGGACTGTGAAGTCCAGCCCGAACTTTTCGCGCAACTCCTGCTGCCACTGCTCGACGAGTCCGCCGGGGGCGACGATGAGGCAGCGGTCCAGTCCGCCGCGCAGCTGCAGTTCTCGAAGGAATAGGCCGGCCATGATGGTCTTGCCCGCGCCTGGGTCGTCCGCGAGGAGGAAACGAAGAGGGATCTGGCGCAGCAGGTGTTCGTAGACCGCGTCGAGCTGATGGGGGAGCGGACGGTACGAGCCGCCCTCGTCCGGTTCCGCGGTCGCCTCAAGCCTGATCCGCAGGGCCTCCGCGGCGAGTTTGAATTCCTCGACAGGTGCGTCGTACGGCGTCGGTCGGTCATCGAGAAGGACGAGTTCGGACTCGTCCGCACGCATCACGATTTGCTGATCGACCGCGCCGTCGCTCCGGGTGAAGATCAGGCGTACGGCGTCGGCACCCATCGGCAGCGCGGCAATGACATGGACGACCTCACCCGCGACCACACCTCGCACCTGGGTACCGGATTGCAGGTCCTCCAGTCGCAATGGTCGCTCCATTCGCGGGTTGCGCGCTATGCCCGTTTTCTGAAGGCCTCAACAGGCCTATTGGGTCCGAGGATAGTAGCGGGATCCTGACACGATGCACCCATCCTTCGGTTGATCGGGCATGCAAGCCAACCGGTACGGGGAGTACGCGAATCGAGAAGTTTCCGCTACGTTCGCCTGGGTGGCCGGAGTGTTGGGACACGGAGGCGGCATGCGGGTCATTTCGGTCGTGAATTACAAGGGTGGGGTGGGAAAGACGACCCTCGCGGCCAACGTCGGTGCCGGTCTGGCCGAGCGGGGCAAGCGCGTGCTCATGGTGGACCTCGATCCGCAGTGCAGTCTGACGCACTGCTTCTACACGGCCGAGGACTACCAGGTGAAGATCCGGCCGAAGTCGACGTTGCGGCACTGGTTCGAGAGTTTCACCGGTGGTCAGCCGACGATGAGCCTGGGCGATATCAAGGTGACACCGCTGGACGTCAACCACGCTGCCAGCCGCGGCGGGGGCCGGCTCGATCTGCTCGCCTCCGACATTCTGTTGTTCCGCCTCGATCTGGACGCCGCCATCGTCGCGGCGAAGGATGACATCGAGCGCGAGCTGTTCTACCGGCGCCGGGCACTGCTGGACGGCCTGAGCGATCCGGCATTGGGGCCGTACGACTACGTCCTGCTGGACTGCCCTCCCACTTTCGGGCTGCTGACGCAATCCGCGCTGGTCGCGGGGAGGGATGTACTCATTCCGGCGCGGGCCGACTATATGTCGACCAACGGGCTGGACACGCTGTACAACGTTATTCACGACTTTCGTAAGGATTACGGTGACCAGGTTCTCCGGTACGGCGGAAAGCATGCCGGCGGTGCGTTCGATCTGGGCATGTACAAGGTCGTGTTCACGATGGTTCAGTTTCAGAATGGGCCGCAGGCGGCACACCGCTTCTACATGGATGTAGTGCGGGACAAGTTGAACATGGAATCGTTTTCGTCCGTGATCAGGCAGAGTGTCGCCGTTTTTGGCGCCCAGGGCCATGAAGTGCCGGCCGTCCTGCGGTTGAGGCCGAACGACCAGATACGGACGGAGCTGAACGCGTTGGTGGACGAGTTCCTCGGCCTGTTCGACCCGCAGAGGGCCCCTCTGCCAGGTGGACGGGTGGTGGCGGCATGAGCGTCACCAAGCTCTCTCTCGGCGTGCTGCAACGCGTGTCCGAGTTTCTTGCTGAGCTGCCGGAGGACCAACTCACCGACTTGGCGGAGGGACGCGCCAGGCTGGCATTCGTCCGCGACGGTGAGACGGAGCCCGCTGCGCGGACGCGCGCCACCAAGCGCGCCCCTCGGGCCGCCATAGGGCCGTCCGAGGACACCCTGGTGCTCATCCAGAGGCTCGAAGGCCTGACCAGCCGTGAGGATGCAGCCGCAGCCGTCGGCGGCCTAAAGACCCCCGAGCTGCGCGCAGCTGCCAAGGCCCTAAACATCCCGCGACACACCGACCTTCGCGTGGCGGAGCTCCGACGGGAGATTGTCGACGCCACTGTCGGCCGGCGCCTGGACTCCATCGCGACCCGGGGCTTCGATGGCCTACGCCCATAAGTAGGCCATCCGGGGTCAGATCGTGAGGTCGGCCGAGCATGCCAATGGGCACCGAGTGCACGCTGCGCAGCGGTGCCTGGGCGATGAGGCCGTCGCGGCGGACCTGGCGACCGCGCCCCAGCATCCTGAGCCCAGCGCTCGGAAGCCGCAGCGGGCCAGCTATAGTCGTGACCTGGCCAAACTCACCACCAGCGGCTCGCCTGGGACCGTCAGCGTGGTGTTCGCATTCTGAATCGTCGGGCCCACAGACGAGTACCCAAACGTAGGGCAGGTGCGCGCTCCCGGCGTGCGTTTGACGCGAGCGTTGGCCGGTCAACGAGAATCGCCGATCAACCGGGCGTCGAAAAGGTCGAAGTCGTTGCCCGGAATGGCCACGGTGGACACTCGGCGTCGGGGCACCCAGCGGATGCCTTCGCCGGCGTCGACCATGGGAGTCGCTCGGTGGCTCGGACACGGTCCGGGTCCGTTGTACGGCTCGACCCGCTGCGAGGTTGCCGCGCAACGCCGCCGGCTAACGGATGTGCTCGGCAGTGAGATCAGATCCCGGAATGTCGGCCTGGACCGACCAGGCGCGGAACACGACCGCGAGCGCCGAGGCGCAGCCGTGGTGAAGGGTGAGTCCGCTGTGGTCGACGGACAGATCGCCCAACGAGTCGAAGGCGCGGCCGAGGCGGGCGCGGGAGACGATGCCGTCGACTGCGGCCGAGCCTGGCCAGCGGCCTGGCGCGGGTGTCAAGCGGCGGGGTGGCGCCGTAACTCCGTCCGGTCCGAGGTAGGTATCGAGCAGCCGGAGCGCCGTTCCAATGCAGCTGCTGATCTCCGCCGATGAGCCGTCGGCCGACTCGGGGACCGCTTCGCCAAGTAGCGTGACCGCATCGTGAGGGCGGCGATCGACGAGCGCGTCGACCGTACGGCGAAGCACGTCGACGGCGAGGTCGCGATTACTGACCAACTGGTGTAAAGACTGGAGTTTGGCGGTTTAGGCGGCTGCCGCAGCCCAGGCTTGCTGGACGGCGAGGGTTTCCTCGGGGGTGGGTTTGGCAGGGCGAATAGGTGAAAATCGGGCGGCGATGAGGACTCGGCGGAGCTTGACGAGCATGTCCTCGAAGGACGGTTCCGTCTTGGTGGTGTACCAGGGCGACTCGGTGCGGCGTTGGGTGATGTCGGCGGGGTGATGGCCGTGCTCGACGTACCAGATGATGATGATGCTCATCGTGAGCAGTCCGAAGGGGACGGTGCGTTCGACTGCCCGGCGGACCCGGTTGCGGGCTTGGCCGACGCCGAGGACGTGCTTGGCTTCCAGGTTGACGACCTCGATGCTCCAGCGCGCGGCGTAGCGGCTGATGATCCCGGCGAGGGTAGTGAGCAGGTCGGTGGTGAGCAGGGCGAGGTCGTCGCCGGTGGTGGTGCCCACCTCGCGGACGAGGACGACACGAACCTGGCGGGGGCCGAACGCGCCGTACCACAGGCACGCCACGGTGGCCAGGTACACGGTGTCGGTGCGCCCGTAACGGGTCACGGTGGTCTTGCGCCAGCTCGCGGTAGCGGCCAGGTCCGCCGGGGTGCCCAGCCGCTGGCCCTTGAGGGCGGGCCGGCCGCGCCGGCCCGTGCGTGGTGGGGCCAGGTCGAACAGGACCGCGTTGCGTTGCAGCCGGCAGGTCCAGCTCACCTGCGCTGGCAGGGTCTTACACGCCGGTCGCGGCAGCAGCTCAACTGCGATGCGATCCGTTCCGGCCAGGATTGAGCGACTGTTCCATGGCAATTGGCCACCGGCCAACACCTGGTGGAGCCCCAATCCATTGTCGAGAAACGTCGCTTCTGGTGACGATCCGGACAGAGTCTCAGACCTCCGGAGATGCGTGAGCCGCACGTCGCGTGACGTGCGGTTTCTTACTGCCCACGGATTGGAGAAAAGCGTTTAAGATGTGGTACGATGCCCGGCGTGTCGATAACCGCACAAGTAGCTATATCGGGCATGCCCGACTGGACCGGTCTGCATTCCACTGTCCACGATGGACGGACGGTGTTGGCGGTGGGCAGTGTGGTGGTGGCCAGCTACGACAACGAGGACACGGGGATGCGCAACATGGCGGTGGTTATGTTGACGCAGATGGGGTTCGCCGGTGTTGACGTGGCGCGGCTGGTGGGGTTGACGCCGGAGTATGTGTCCGAGCTGCGGGGCAACGCGCGGCGGCATGGCTCCGCCGGCCTGGTGCAGCGTCGGGGTAGGCCGCCGAAGCTGTCGCAGACGCAGGTGCGTCAGGCACGGGCCTGGAAGGCGGCCGGGGTGCAGGTTGCGGAGATCGCCCGTCGGTTGAAGGTTGACCACAAGACAGCCGCCCGTGTGGTCGTCGGCTTCGAGACGGCAGTCCAGGAGGAGCTGGACGTGGCATTGACCGGCCCGTTGGACGGGCTGCCGGCGCCGATCGCGGCCGGCGGGCAGGACGGGGCATCGGTCCGATCGTGCGACACCGCCGCGCCACTTTCGGAGTCCATTGTGGATACCGGGATCCGGACTGGCCCGGAGGGATCCCTGCGGCCGGTCGTCGCCAGTGGCGCCGAGCCGACAACTGAAGAGGCGACGGGAGCGGCCCGGATCGGCACGGGCGTGTTCACCACCCGGTATGCCGGTTCCACGCTGCTGTATCCGTTCCTGAGCCTGCTGGACACCGAGACCGCTCTATCCGCCGCGTTCGGCGCCAACGGTGGGGACCGGATGGGGTTGCGGTTCGACGACCTGGCGGTGCTGACCAGCACGTGCGTGGTGTTCGGGCTGGGCTTCGCGTCGCTGGAGCAGGCCAAACACCCCGACCGGGCGCAGGTCGGCCCGGTCGCCGGGATTGAGGTGCTGCCCGAACTGCGCACCCTGCGCCCGAGGCTGGCCGCGATCGCTGACGGCTGTGACCCGTTGGGGCTGCAACGATCGCTGACCACCGCCATGCTGGCGGTGGAGCCGAACCTGTCCGGGGTGTACTTCGTCGATGAACACTTCATGCCCTACAGCGGCGCCAAGCCGGTCGGGTCGGGATGGAACACCAAGCGCCGTCACGCCGAGCCCGGCCGGGTCGACACCACCATCTGCGACCCGAAAGGCCGAGCGCTGTGCTTCACCAGCGGCGAGCCGTCCAGCCTGGCCACGTCGATGCCCACCGCGCTGGCCGAACTGAGGGCCATCGTCGGCCCGGACGCCCCGATCATGCTCGGGTTCGACCGGGGTGGCGCCTACCCGGCCGCGTTCCGGGCCTGCCGCAAGGCCGGCGCGCACTGGATCACCTACCGCCGCGCCCCGCTGACCGCGCCGACCGGGCTGCCCATCCACACCACCATCACCCACCCCCGCCGCAAGCCGGCCACCGTCGCCCACGCCGAGGAAACCGTCCACATCAAGGACTACGGCCCCGCCCGGCAGATCACCCTGTTCGAGCACGGCACGGCGGTGCTACAAATCCTCACCTCCGACACCACCACCTGCCCGGCCGCGCTGATCCTGTTCATGCGCGCCCGCTGGCGCATCGAGAACCTGTTCAAGTACCTCGACTTCTACGGCATCGACTACCTCGCCGACTACCACTTCACCATCGAGGCGAACACCCGCAAGGTCGAAAACCCGCAGCGCAAGCAACTCAAGGCGGAGCTGAAGAACCTGACCGCCGAACGGGACCAGCAGCGTGAGCGTATCGGTGAACTGCACACCGACCGCGCCGTCACCATCGCCGATCTCAACCGGCAGTCCACCACCGCCCAGCGACGTATCCACGCCCTCGACAAGCAGATCGATACCCTCAAACAGCGGCTGAAGACCGTGCCGGCCAAGCTGCCCGCCAACACCATCGACCCAACCGCCGAGCGTGCCGTGCACCGCACCCACCGCCGCGCGCTCCAAATGGTCCTACGCCTGCTCGCCGCCAACGCCGAGAACTGGCTCGCCCACCACCTCAACGCCTACCTGCAAGACAACGACGAATACCGCACCACCGCCCGCAACCTGCTCCACCTCGGCGGCACACTCACCTACACCGACGCGACCGTCCACATCGAACTCGACCGGCCCAACACCCCACGACTGGCCCGAGCACTCACCCTGCTCCTCGACGAGATCAACCAGATCGACACCCGCATCCCCGGCGACCCCCGCCCTCTCACCTACGCCCTCAAACCATGATCACGTTAAACAGACGACGCAAGCCCACTTCCGGAGGTCTGAGTCTGGGCACCCTGCCGGTCAGGGCAAAAGGCGGTAGCCGACGCCTCGGACCGTCTCAAGCGATGGCGACCGGGAGGCGAGCTTCTTGCGAAGACCGCAGACCACGGCGTCTACAACGTTGGATGCGATATCGGCCTCGTATCCCCAGACGTCGGCCAGCAACTGGTATCGCGGGACGGCGTCGCCCGCACGTTCGCACAGGTACTGCATGACGTCGAATTCCTTGGGGGTGAGGTCGAGGCGTTCATCGTCGATCACGAGCTGGCGGCGGGCGACGTCGAGCAGCTCGTGCCGCGTCACGCCTACCTCCTCGGCTGCAAGCAGGGACAGCCAACCGTCCACAGAGGCTGGTCCGAACTCGAGGAACAGCCCGTGGTACTGGCGGCCACCGATGCATACACCCTCACCGTCGATGCGGCCGCCGTGCAGGCCCTCCATGACCGGGCCGAAGACCTCGGGGTGGTCGGTTACCCCGTAGTTGCGGCGCAGCCTCGGCCTCAGCTCCATGTAGCTGCGCTTCAGGTCGAGCCATAAACTGGCCTGCGCCTCGCACGGCAGGTCGCCATGACCCCAGGTCAGCCAGCGACGGATCAGATTCACGACCTGATTGGCTGGGATCGGGTGTTGTGCCATGTGCTGCGTCCACAAACGTACCGCCGGGTCCCAGGCATAGCGACCCAGTTCTCGCGCCGGGCTGCTGAGGACGATCGAGAAGCCAGCCACGGCGCCTTCGACATCTCGGGCCACCCGGAACGCGTCGGGGTGGCGGGTCAGCCACGCCAGCATGACCTTCGCCGCATCCGTGGGTTCGTGACGCCGAATGATCTCCTCGATCGGCTGACGGTCACCGGCTCGTGCGTTCTCGACGGCAAACGAATGCGCCCCGGTCGGGAAATGGGCCTCGCGCACCTCGGCCTGCTCGATGAGATAGATCATGTCGGCCGTATGGTGCCACATACGGTTCCGCGGCAGTTCCGCCAGCTCCGACCGCAAGCGGTTCCACGCCCGACCGCGCAGGGTCCGCAACTTTTCCGGGTCGGCTGCGCGGAGGTGGCTGCGGACCGTCCACTGAACAGACTCATGCATGACCAAACCGTCGACCGACCTGTCGACGAACGGCATCGACCGGAGCACGGCATAGGCGCGAACCGGGTCCAGCGTTGGGGCCAGCGCGGCCAGCAGGGGCCGGGTGACGCGCCGTACGACCGACGCCGCCTCGAGAAGCTCCACTTCGTCGGGGACCAGCTCATCGAAGTATGCGGCCGTGAACTGGTCGAGGAGGCGGTCCATCGTCTGGGCCGACCAATCGATGGCGTCGCCGCTGTTGGCTGCCAGGCCGGCGAGCACGAGCGTGAGCGGATGGCCGCCCGCGAGCCGGACGATGTCGGGGATCCGCGCCTCGTCGGTGACGAGGCCACGCACCAACCGCTCAGCGTCGGCCCGCGCCAGCGGTCCGAGCTGCAGGGTGGCAAACCTCCCGGCGGGAAGTCTCTGCCACTCCGGATGCGGGCGCTCGCGCCCGGCGACCAGCACCGTGACGTCGGCCGGCAGGTGCGGCACCAGGTCTCGTCGCAGCCAGCTGTCCAGTAGCCGGAACGACTCGTACTGGTCGAGGCACACCACGACCGGAACCGCTGCCCGAGGACCACGTTCGGCGCGGTCGCCGACGCCCAAGGCAACTCCCCGCGCCTCGACGGCGGCCAGGAACCCGGCCGGGGTCGGCTCGATCTCGCGGCAGTCGAGAACGGACACCGTCGCACAATCCGCCAACGTGGTCACCAGGCAGCGCAGAATTGTCGACTTACCGACCCCCGCCACGCCGTGCAGGAACACCACCGCCAGCCCAGGCCGTCGCACGAACCTGGTCAGGCGGTCGAGCTCGGTCGCCCGCCCCACTACCAGCTCATCATCCATCACCGGCATGCTGCTGTCCGCCTCGGCCGTGGCTCGTCACGACACGTCGAGCCTAACGGCCGCCGGCCATTCTCATCAGTCCCTCATGGTCCGCTCACGCAGAAGTCCTGGACGTTGTGTTGCCTGGATGGCACAAACACCCGGGAGGGCCCATCAACAAGATTGCCTTCGTGCTGCAGCGCCGCGCCAATCTCGATCGCGCGACGGCCCTGGCCGAGTGGACCAAGCTCCGACACACATGTCTGGTCCTGAAGATCCCCGGACTGATGCGCTACGTACAGAACCGGGTGGTCTCTGCGGGAGAACCGGTCGGCGACGGCATCGGTGAGTTCTGGTTCGACGACGCCGACACACTCCAGGCGGCGCTGTCGTCGGCCGAACTCGCCACCGCCAGCCAAGACGCCACCCGGTTCCTCGACATGGAACGAACCGCACTCATCGTCCTCGACGAGCTGACGGTGCTCGGCTGACGCCCCAACGACGCGCAGCGACCACGTCGCGGAGAAGATCACAAACCCAAGGGAGAGGACATGGACATCATCCCGTGCCCACAAGAGTCGTGCCAGGCACCCGCCGAGGTCCTCGACCGGTGGGTCGCACCCTCCACCGCCGGCCCCGTCGAACACATTCAGATCCAATGCCTTCACCGGCACCACTACCTCATGCCCACGCCAACCGCAGGAGCACACGTGCCGCTGTCTCCCAAGAACCTGGGTGCCTCGCCCGTCTAGGATCTCGTGCCCTGTTTCGCTATCGGACGTGAAGGGCGCTGGGTTCTGGGGCGTTTCAATCCAGTCCGGCCACGGCCTCAGTTCGGTCCCCGTTCGGGACCTCGACTCGCGCGGCGGCGCCTTGGCCGGCCCTATCGGTTTGGCGCACCAAGCCGCGTGCGGCGTGTCATGACGGGCCGGATAGGCAGAGCCGCGCCCTGAACGGTGACGGCGGATTTCGCATTCTGGATGGCTGGGCCGCGCCAAGGCATCCTGGCCCTGCCGGTCTGGCGCCGGCCGGGTCTACGGCTACGCCGATGTCGACTGCGGGCCGATCGACCGACCGGAGTCGTTCAGGCCGCGTTGGCCGAACGTTTCCGCGGGTCAGCCGCTCGAACTGTTCGACCGGGACCGCGCGTTCGCCATGTCTCGTCGCGTCGTGGGGAGTGCTCCCGATTTCTTGCGCTCGCACCTGGCCGATGGTCACACTCCTCCCCGCGAGGTGAGGATGTTGATATTCCAGCGGGACGAGCGGGCTGAGGCTCGACGGAACTGGCCGGACGAATACGAAGCGACGGACGAGGAGTACTACCCGGCGGCGGAGCGTCGCTGGCGGCTGACCCGGGGGTCAGTCGGTTCGCGGAGCTGTTTCGTGATCTTCGGCTCGGTTGGCCCGGGCGGTGACGGTGTTGAGGTAGGGGTTCAGCCTGCCCCAGCGGCTCAGTTCGTGGACAAGCCATCGCGGTGCCTGGACGGTCATCTTGTCGGCCCGTTGGGCGGCGCCCAGTGACGCCTCGCCCGCGTACCACCGGATGAGCCATCCGGTGTCAGTGGTGACGACGCCGTCCTCGGCGAAGCCGGGTGGTTGCAGGCAGACCTCGTTGCCGGTGCGGTCAAGGACGAGCCAGAAGCGGTTCAGGCGCCGATCGTCTGTGAGGTCGAACCGCACAACGATGCGTGGCCTCGGTAGCGTCGCGGGGTCCAGCAGGCGGCAGACGGTCCACAGTGCCAGGTAGGGGTCTTGGGCCTCCGGCTGAGCCTCGCGCCACCTGGCCCCCCATGCGCCCAGGCTGAGGCAGACCTCGGCGAGTTCACGCCCGCAGTCGGTCAATTCGTATGCGGTGGCCCGCCCCCGCCGGTATCCGACCACCACGCCGTGCTGCTCCAGGGTCCGCAACCGGTGGGCGAGCACGCTGCGAGGTAGGCCTGGCGCACCCTCGAGCATCTCGCCGAAGCGGCGGCAGCCCAGGTGCAGGTTGCGAACGATGATCGGCGTCCACCTTTCGGCGAAGATCTCCGCGCC
This sequence comes from uncultured Actinomycetota bacterium, assembly GCA_963753485.1. Classification (GTDB taxonomy): domain Bacteria; phylum Actinomycetota; class Actinomycetes; order Mycobacteriales; family Micromonosporaceae; genus CAWDLX01. Next base: position 15,842 of record CAVWCL010000014.1, read on the forward strand.
GAGGGCGATCGGGCAGTACTGGCCGTATCCACGCATCCCTACACGATCTTTCGCATCGGCGATGGCCGCAAGTCCATTCTTCGAACTGCGGGCCGCCGGCCCACCGTCAACGATTGTGGCCATGCACATGATCCGTCAGCGGGGACGCCGTACCGGCTTGGTCGTCGATAGCGGCCGGGTTACCGGCTCGGGCAGCCCAGCGATGCGGTAGCCGGGGGCCGACATGCAGGCACTGATCGGTCTTGCCGGAATGGTCATCGGCGCTGCCCTCGCACCGCTGCTGGACCTGGTCCGACAGCGACGCACCGATCGGCGGGCGTGGCAACCCGAGCCGCGGGAACTGGCGGCCGCCCTGATCGCGCGTTCGCGTGATCAGCTGGTCATCGCGAAAGCTGCCGAGGAGTATGCCGCCGCCACCCAGGTGCTGCGCAAGCGGCTGCTCGCGGTGCGCAGCTGGGATGGCGAGCACATCGCCGCCGAATGGAATGCCTGGCAAACTGCGACCCGCGCGCTCATCACGGCGACCCGCCCGCATCTCCGCCTCGCCCAGCAACGGTGAGCGCGGCCAGCGAGAACCGAGCCGATACGCGTCTGGCGGAGGGCACTGCCCGAGCGTGCAGCCGGCACCGGTACCGCGTCACGACACAATCCCGCGCATGAGGTTTCGAGGAGATTCGGATGAACGAAAGCTACGCCCTGTCGACCGAGGCAGCCGAGACGTACGAGCGGCTTTTCGTGCCGGCTCTGTTCGCACGCTGGGCACAGCGCCTGGCCGACCTGCCGGCGGTCGCGGCGGCCCGATCGTTGCTGGATGTCGCCTGCGGCACCGGGATCGTCGCCCGTACCGCGGCCGACCGGATGGATGCGCCGGCCATGGTGGTCGGACTTGACGCGAACCCGGCGATGCTCGCGGTCGCCGCGACGCTCAGGCCGGAGCTGACCTGGTGTGAGGGCACTGCCGAAACGCTGCCGTTCGGCGGCGGCGAGTTCAGCGTGGTCGTGTGCCAGGCGGCGTTGATGTTCTTCACCGACCGGACAGCGGCACTGCGGGAGATGGCCCGCGTCGCCGGCGAGGGAGCCGTTGTCGTGCAGGTCCCCGGCCGGCTGGACCACAGCGCCGGCTACCGGGCACTGACCGATGTGGCCGCCCGCCATGCCGGGCGCGATGTGGTCGACCTGCTCACTGGCTACTTCTCCGTCGGAGAACCTGCCCTGCTGGTAGAGCTGTTCACGACGGCCGGCCTGACGATCGACCAGTTCACGACCTGGCAGAGCGCGACCCGTCTCGACTCGGTCGAAACGCTGCTGGCCGTCGAGCTGCTGCCGCTGGCCGACGTCGTCACCAGCGACGTGCGGGAGCGCATCACCGACCAGTGCCGCGACGCGTTGCTGCCTTTCACCGAGCCGTCCGGTGCCGTCGCCGCTCCCATCGAGGTTCATCTCATCGTTGCCTCTCGGCACACCGCGGTCGGCGGTAGGCGATGACACGGTCGTGCGTCGCAACCCTTGGCGTCTTGCTCGCCGTACCGCTCGGCGTCCCGGACGACGCGCCCGCAATGGTCGCTACCCTCACGCCCCTTCGGGTGCGCATATGCGCGGACGACCGGGTCCTACTCGGCCATTGCGCACGCCTTCGGGTCGCCCTTGTCGAAGCCCCGGTTGAACGACTGCTGGCGCTCGGCGGATGAACCGTGGGTGAACTGTGACTCGTCGACGGAGCCGCCCATCTTCTTCTGGATCGCGTCGTCGCCGACCGCCGCGGCCGCCCCGAGGGCCTCGTTGATGTCGGCGCGGGTGAGCGAGGTGAAGAGCGGCACGCCGTTGGCGTCGGTTGTGCCCTTGGCATGGTTGGCCCAGACACCCGCGTAGCAGTCGGCCTGCAGCTCGAGCGCCACCGACAGTGCGTTGCGGCGCCCGGGGTTGCTCTGCATCTGCCGTTGGACGTCGGCCTCCGTACCCACGAGATCCTGCACGTGATGTCCGTACTCGTGGGCCAGCACGTAAGCCTGGGCGAACTGGCCGTTCGCGCCGAACCGGTTGGACAGCTCGTCCCAGAAGCTCACATCGATGTAGACGAGGTCGTCCTCGGGGCAGTAGAACGGTCCGACACCGCTGTCGGCCGGGCCGCAGCCCGTATCAACCGTCTGATCGAAGTAGACGGTGTCGGCCTCCTGGTACGGCGTACCCAGCGTCTGTGGCAGGGCGTCCTGCCAGTAGTCCTGGATCGAGTTCACGTAGGCACAGACCCCTGCATCGGTTGGAGTGCGGCTCTCACCGCCACGTCCTCCGTACCCAAAGGTTCTGATCAGCAATCGTCAGCCCCAGTCAGGGCCCGCGCCTGCCGCGCCCGGCCTACGCGTTGTCCGAGCCGGGATGTTCACGGACATAAAAGAGTATGGCGTGCGCCGACGCATGCACATGGTGCTGAGGCGGTTACGGGGAGTCGTGCTGCCGGCGCCAGGTCGCGTGCTGGGCGGTGTCGGTCAGGGTGTCGGTTCCTGGGTCGTAGCGGTAGTCGATATGTAGCTGTACCGGTGTGCTGGTGGGCGGTTCGGTCAGGCACGTGATGGATGTGGCGACGGTGCCCAGGACCTCGCCGTGGGCGTCGCCGGTGGCCTCGATCCGGGCCGCGGTGTTCGGGACGCCACCGGTGCCGATACCGCAGCGGCTGGCCCGGGTGTCGGTCAGCACCACCTGGTAACCGGAGGCGTGACGGGTCACCCGCAGCGACATGGCCGACCCGTCGGTCGGATCGGCCGCAGACCAGGTGCCGAGGAACGCATCGGCCGGTGTGGCCGGACCGGGGGAGCTCGCCACCGGACCTGGGGTCGTGGCCCCGCCGGCGGTCGTGTTCGGACCCGGGCACAAACCTCGGGCGGCGGGCGCACACCACTGGACCTGGCCGCCGATCATCGTCAGCAGGACGTCGATGTCGTTGATCTGCGCCGTCGGCACGGTCAACGGGTCGCCGGACAGGATCGCGAGATCGGCGAGCTTCCCCGCCGTGATGCTCCCCTTGGTCCCCTCCTCAGCGGCCGCGTACGCGCTGCCGATGGTCAGCGCGCGTAAGGCCTGGTTTGCCGTGATCGTCTGGTCGAGCAGCCACGGATAGGGCTGCCGGCCAAGGTTCCCGGTTCGGGTCACCGCCTGGTACAACAGATGCATCGGTGATCCGAAGGGTGCGCCGCTCGGCTCGTTCACGTAGTAACTCGGCCAGCCGGTGCCGTCGGCGACCACGATCCCGGCCTGCTCCATGCTCCGCCATGGCGCGTACGCACCGGTGGGCTCGCGGGTGACCAGTTGGTCCACATCGGACTCACCGACCAGTTGACCAGGGTTGTTGAGGTTGATGACCGGGACGAGGCCGAGCGCCTTGATCCGACTGATCTGGTCTGCGGTGACGAAGAGCGCGTGTTCCAGCCGGGTGCGGGTGGCGGCGTCCGGGTCGACCCGCGCCACGTACTCCTGCGCCTGCAGGATCATCTCCAGGGAACGCGTACTCACGGTCTTGAATGCCACCGACCACCCCTGGCGGGCGGCGGTCAGCACGAAGCTGTCGAGGGCGTCCTGGTGCCACAGCAGCACGGTCGCGTTGTCGTAGTCGGTGAACGCGATGACGCCGGCCACGCGTACGTGTGGACTGAGCCGCTGGCCCTGGTGATATGCCTGGTACCAGGGGCCGAGCGTGGTACCGGCCGCGTCGTACTGCATCACCGGCAGGTACGCGTTGACCCACGTCCGCAGCCTGCCCGCCCGGTCGAGGTCCTGCAGCGTGGCCATCACCGTCGGGTCCACGTAGAGCTCATCGAGCGTGGTCCAGCCCTGCCGCACGGCCGCGTCCACCGCCGCGGCCGGGTCCGGGTAGCCCCCGTCCGCGTATTTCTGCACGCGGTACTCATGTGCATCGATGAAGCCGGGGACCAGTGTGTGGCCCTGCAGGTCGACGACGATGGTCGCCGGTCCACGCCAGCGCGCGACGTCGTCGTCGCGCCCGACCGCGACGATCTTCTGGCCGGCCACCGCAACCGCCTGGGCCGAGGGCATGCGGTCGTCCATCGTGATCACGGTGCCGTCGACGAAGATCACGTCGGCCGGGCTCGCCGACGGTGACGCACTCCGGCCGGTGCAGCCGCCAAGACCCACCAGCAGAACGGCGATCAGCAAGACCCGCCGGTGAGCACTCCAAGGCCGGAGCGTCGCGCGCACGAAGACGCCTCCTCTCGAGCCCCCGAGCGAATCGTCTCACGCGCGGCTCGGACCCGCGCGTCAGAGCTTGCGGCTGTGGCGACGCGGTACGGACGACGTTTCTCCTACGCCTTCGCCTCCGTCATGGTGGCGTCGGCGCTGCGGTCGCCGCGACGCTGTCGCCGGTGATCCGCACCCGGAGCCGCCAGAGCGCGACCGTGATCACTGCCAACACGGCCGCGTAGCCGAGCGCGTGCAGCGTCGGCGGGAGCAGCCCTGCGGTGTATGGGACGTCTGCGTCGGTGAGCGTCAGCGGCGCGTCGAGGGGAAGGTACGGCGCCGCCGTGGCGGGCAGCCCCCGGCTGGGTGCGTGCCGTGATCGCGGCGATCATTGTGGCGGCGGGGGCCGGCATCGGCCTGGTCATCCCTGAGCTTCGCCGCTCACCCGCGGGCGCCACGGCCGGCTGACCGACGCGGGCTAGGGTGGACTCGGCGGGTCAGACCGACGATCAGAACGAGACCGACGGCGACGTGCAGGCAGGCCAGGGTCACCCGGTCGGCGACGATGATCCCGGTGCCCGTGATGGGAACCGCCAACGACGCGAGCAGCACGATCAGGGCGATCACCGTCCAGATCCGCGCGGCCTGTGCGGGCGCAAGGTGCTCGAGCAGCACCAGCAGGCCCCAGCCAGCCAGTGCCACGACCACCGGTACGACGATGATCCAGATGAGCTCGATCGTCTGGGCCGGCATCGAGGTGCCGTATCCGGGCGACATGACATCCACCCCCCGAATCAGCCTCGCCACCACCCACACCGCGAGCGCGGCGAGCGCCGTCGCACCGGGTACGGCGAGCCGCGGTAGCATCCTTGACCGGTCTACCTGCTTAGGGTTCGACACGATGGCCTCCCGCGTGTGTGATGGGTTGGCCACGATTGTGCCATCGGCCGGCGCGAGCCAGAGGTTCGCGCCGGCGTCGCGCAGGCGTGGAGGTGCGTCATGTTCGCAGCACCGGTGTGCCGTGCCGCGGACAACTGTCGAGTCGGACCGCCACGTGCGTACCGAGTTGGATATCGATCAGCCGTAGGTCCCGGCGCCGCAGTGCAGTGAACGCGACTCCGCCCGGCGCCTCGCGAACATAGAAGTCCGGTACCGCCACATGCCATTGTCCACAGGTGCCGAAGACCGCGACGTACCCGAGCAGCCGGTCATACGCGGTCGCGCCCGGCGTGGCGTCCGGCGGCAATGCCAACCGCGGATCGTGGCGTTGCCCGAAGATCTGGGCGAGATCCGCTACCCCTAACCGACGGCTGGCCCGCAGACCGTAGTCTGGTTCGCGCATGTCGTCGGACCCATGGCTCAGTGGCGCCAGGTCCTCTCGTCGCAGCTCGGCGGTCGCGACGTGGGTCGGCGTGCGCAGGCCGGTCTCCAACCACCACTCGCGGTAGTACGGGACCGTCGCGAAGGCCGCTGCCACCGCCCGGCGGTACCGGCGGTCATTCGCCCGCTGGGCCCGACGACACCATCGCGACGAGCGGCCGTATCGCGCAAACAACAGTATCGACATGACGGTTCCCTGTCCGGCCACCGCCAGCCCGAGCGTTGCCATCGCCCCGGCGGCGCCGAACCGCGAAATGAGCGGAACGCTCAGCGCCACTGTGAGCGCGAGTCCGGCGACGGCCGATCCGGAGGTGATCCGCAGTGCCCTTGCTTCGGTGTTCTCGAGCAGGAACGTGGCGTACGCGACGATGGTGAACAAGATGATCTCGGCGCCGGTCACCGCGGCGAGCATGACGATCCCCGCCGGGCGCGCGTGCTCGGAGGCGGCGTAGATGGCCAGCGTCAGGCCCAGCGCGAACCCGCCGGCGGCGGACAGGTTCAGCGCCCGCCGGGCCTGCGCCCGTCCACCGGCGGCGCGCGCGCCGCGCTGCCGGCGGGAGACGCGCGGTTGCGCGATCCGCAGCCCGTAGATCAGCGCGCCTGCGGCGCTGCTCGACGCCAGCGCCGCCAGGTAGAACAGCGTGGTCTGGTCCCCCCGGCCGGCAACGGCCAGGGTGGCGTAGACGACCGTGACGGCGAGCGCACTGGTGAGCTCGAACGCTCCGAGCATGATCGTGGTGCGCAGGACGGCGCGGAGGACGGGCGCACGGCGTCGCGTCGCCGGGTGTTGCCGCCAAGCCGGCGGTAACGCCCGGGCTAGGCCGAGCACAAGAGCGCCCGCGGCCGTCATGATCATCGCCAACTGCCCCACCGGCGGCAACCGCAGCGACCAGGTCAGTACGAGACTGGCCAGGATGGCCACGGCGAGAGCGGCAAATGCGCGGCGATCACGGTCCGGCCGGCCGGCCAGCCGGTGCAGCGCGGCCAGGACCATGAGCGCACCGCAGGCCGTGAACCAGACGGCGGCCACCAGGTACAGGGTGAGATGACTGTGTGGTCGCAGGGTCGCGCCGACCGCCAGCGCCGCGAGGCACATGAGCAACGGGATGCCGGCGAGAGCCAGGCAGAGCCGTGCCAGCCGAGGTGTCAAGCTGTGCGAGCGGGGCATCAGTTTCAGCGCCGTCTTCTCGACCGCGACGCCGACAAACATGAGCCAGCCGCAGATCCCCAGCGTCGCGGCGTAATCACCGAACGTCGTGCTGCCCCACAGCGCTACCAACGTCACGTTCCCTGCCTGGTACGCGAGCCGGTAGAAGCTGCGACCGGCCAGCAGAGACACGACTGTGCGAACACCGACGCGGGCGCCCCTCGACCTCGCCAAAGAGGCGGCGGTCACGGCGTGCTGAGCCTCTGTGGCGCCATCTCCCCGGTCCGGTCGGCCAACTCAGGTGTGGTCGCAGTGGTCACGTCGAGTGGTATCGCTCCGCCCGGCGACGCCGGCCGGAGCCGCGATCGCAGCGCCGTCCAGAACCGGTCCGGCAGGAACAGCACGAGCGCGGCCAGTACCAGGTGTGCGCCGATGAACGCGAAGGCCGTATTCCGGGTGACCACGTGGCCGAAGAAGACATTGATATGCGAAGCCCAGGTCCATTGCTGGGGGATGGGGCGTCCACGGAGGATCCAGAACATCGTGTCCTCGGCCCCGGAGAGCATCACCAGGATCGACGCATACGAGCCGCGCCTGACCGTGGAGGCATTCCCTCCGCCGACCCGATACTGCAGCGCGAACGTCAGGATCAACAACGGCATCAAGGTCAGCATCAGATAGTAGAAGGAGTCGAAGTCGCTCGCGATGAAGCGGTCAAACATCTTCGGCGCGAAGTAGCAAAAGACAGCCACAAAGCTCGCGACCTGGATGAGTTCTGGCAGTCTTCGCCGTCGGAGCCACTCGGGTCGTAGGCTCGCGACGAGTTCGGTGCCGAAGACGAAGGGCACGAGGTGCGCCAGGAGCACCAGGACGCTGCCCATCTCCTGCTGCTTGGGCAGGGCGACCTCAACGTACGCCGCCGAGGCGAGTGCGCCTACCGCGAGCAGCAGACACCGTAGGACGTCGCGCGAACTGGCTCCCGTCGGCGGCATGGACGTCCACCCTCCTCCCGTTCGTGGTCAACGGCTTCGGCGATATCGAAGATCAGCCGGTGGCGGAGGGCTTCCAGGGCCTCCGCCAGCGCCCTCTCGTCGTCCGCGACGAGGATGGCGTACCCCAGTTTCGCCGCTGCATGTCGGTAGGCGCTGACGTCATGGCCAGGGCCGGCGACGAGGCACAGCTCCGCGAGTTCGGGCATCCGGCGCACCTCATCCTCGCCTCTGACCGCGGCGAGCACTCCGTCGCTGTCGCTGCCGAAGATGACAAGGGTGCCGCAACGCCGCTCATGCAGCGGTTGGAGGTCGACCGGCAGGCCGACGGCGGCGTCGATCGACGCTTCGACCACGTCCACCCCGTACGTGTGGCGGATCAGTTCCGTAAGGCCGCTGCCGCCGACCCGCGCGCCGATTTCAATGAGCTGCACCGTGCCGTCCGGCTCGACGATCACGTCCAGGTCGATCGGGCCGGTCCTTAGCCCCAGCATCGAGCAGACGAGGCACGCGGCATCCAGGATGCGACGTTCGATCTCGGCGGGCAGCCCGCTCGGTACGCGGTAGTTCCTCGTCACCAGGTGGGGCGGCTCAGTGATGGTACGCGCGGTGATCGCGGCGAAGGCGAGCCGGCCGTCAATGCGGAAGCCCTCCAGGGTGTGGTGGCTACCTACGACCTGCTCTTCGAGGACGGCGGTGTGCGTCGGCGACATGCTCAGCGCCGCCTCGATCGCACCGGGCAGGGCCGCGCGGTCGGCACAGAGACTGATCCCTCGGCTGCCCGCTGAGTCATTCGGCTTCACGACCAGCGGCATCCGCAGGCCGCCGGAGACCGCCAGGAGCTCGCCCGCGGTGTCCCCCTCGGCCAGCCGGTACGACGCGAGACCGGCGGCCGCGCACAGCCGGTGGAAATACGCCTTGTCGGTCGATGCTCTGACCACGTGCCGCGGCAGGCCGACAGTGTCGTAGCGGCCTGCCAACACCTGAAGGGTGGGAAGCGCGACGTCGCTGGAGGGCGCCAGGATACCGGCGATGTCCGACCGGTCGCCGAGGGCCGCCACGATCGCCTCCGACTCCGTCGTGCTGATGTGCAGAAACTCATCGGCGAGGGGGACGGCAACCTCCCAGTCGTGCCGATCGACGCCGATCACGTGATGGCCGAGGCGATGCGCAGCGACATACGTCGGCAGGCTGCCGTCCCCGGCGCCCAGGATGACAAGCGCCTTCATGGCGCCTTGGTATCGATCGGGCGCGACGCCAATAGCAGGTCAGTCTCTGCCACGGCACAGTTCGCCTCACGGATGCAGAACAGCGGCCCACGCTGGGCGGCGGCGTACGTCATCATGGTGTACCGACCGACGATGGCCAGCGAGACAAGCGTGCATGCGGTGGCGAGCAACGACAAGCCGACAAGCAAGCGGCTCGGCGGCATGCCCACGAGGGCGACCGCGGCCAACACCGCGCAGCAGCCGGCCGCCACGATCAACAGGAAGATCGCCATGGCGCGCAACCGGGTGGAGAACCCGAAGTAGAGGTCGAGCGCGTGGCTGGCCAGCCGATGTAGGCGGAACTTCGAGCGTCCGTGCAGCCGGGGTCGATGCGCAACGGATACCGTCGTGTACCTGGAGGTGAGCTGCGGTATCGTCGCCATGAAATAGGGTGTGGCAAGTCGCAGGTCGACGATCCGGGCGGCGAGCGCAGTGCGGATCACCCGGAACGTCGTGGCGCCGTGCGGAATACGGATGCCCAGCACCCGACCGCCGACCACGTGATACGCCTTCGATGCCAATCTCCGCACCAGCGAATCGAACCGATGCAGCCGCACGCCGTATACCGCGTCGTAGCCTTCCAATGCTCGGTTGATCAGCTTGGGCGCCTCGGCCGCAGGGAATTGCATGTCAATGTCGAGTTGCAGTGCCCATGGTTGGGTGCTGTACCGGAATCCGGCGGAAAAGGCGGCCTCGAAGCCGAAATTCCTGGTGAACGATAGGTATCGCACGCGAAGATCCAGATCCGCCAGCCGACGGATAGCTGCGAGCGTGCCATCGGTGCTGCCGTCGTCGATGAATACGAGTTCGATATCGTAGTCAGAAAGCGCGCCTATGATTGATTCATAGGCATCTTGAACGTTATCGGCCTCGTTATAGCACGGCAGGACCACACTAACGCCGATTCTTTCGGCGCCCGGTCGCGTGGCCGCTCGGAGTGCGTCCTCGCGCATTGGCGCCGTCATCTCACACTCTTTCTGAGGCTGGCTTCGCTCCGGGCGGGTCCAAAAGAAGATCTTAGACTTGCATGTATTGTTGTCAACCCGAGTTCCGATTGGCCCGTTTGAGGGCAATAGTCAACATGCGGAAGGGAGATCGCCATCATGGCGGCTTCGGCCCGGTGCAGACCGATGGGCTGTGGTCCCGACGAGCTACGGTCCTCGCCACGGCCCAGGCGGGTGGGCCCTCGGGTTGCTGGTATCGTCGGCCCGGCTGCTCGTCGGCCGGCCCGAGGAAGAAGCTCTCGACATGTCCACATTGTCTGCGGCGCTGTCCGTACCCGGCCTGCTCCGCCAGCAGTACGCGCCTCGCGAGAGGCTCGATGCACGCGTCGTAGAAGGGGTGGGGGCAGTCCTGCGCTACGCGCGCGAACACGTCCCCGCGTATGCCGATCACCGCTACGACCTGGATCGACTCACAAGCTTGGACGACATCGCACGCCTGCCCGTGCTGCGCAAGGTGGACGTGCTGGCCGCCGGGACGGATCCGTTCCACTCGCACGAGTTCGACGAGAAGGATGTGCGGGTCAGCACCACGAGCGGATCAACCGGCATCATGCTCCAGATCCGACACGATCATGGCAACTACGAGCACGACCGGGCGGCCAACGTTCGCCGGTTCCTTGCCACTCGCCGCTGCTGGCCATGGTCGCGCATTGTGCACTTCAAGCCGTTCGCCTGGCCGAACGCATGGTACCAGCGGCTCGGTCTCTACCGCCGAGAGGTGGTTTCGGCCGCCGCACCCGCCCGCGAGCGCTGCGAACGTCTACTCGCCGCCCGCCCACAGGCCCTCGTGGGGTATCCGATCTTGCTGCGTGACCTGCTCCGGTCACTGACCGCGGCCGAGATGACCCGGCTGCGCCACACGCTGCGAGTTGTGTTCACCGAGTCAGAGCTCATGACCATGGCGGTACGCGAGCAGCTCGAGGCCGGCTTCGGTGTGCCCGTTTTCGACGAGTACTCGGCATTTGAGCTGCTCCACATCGGATACGACTGCCCTGAGCGTCAGAATGCACATCGCCGAGGATCGCTGCTACGTGGAGATCGTCGATGAAGACGACCGACCGGTACCGGACGGGGTCGAGGGATATCTCGTGGTTACCGGCTACCGCGAGCGGGCGATGCCACTGCTGCGCTACTGGCTCGGTGATCGCGCGGTGCGCCGGTCCGAGCCGTGTGCGTGCGGGCGGACGTTTCGCCGGGTCCGGTTGGAGAGTGGCCGGGCCGACGATTATGTGCGCCTGCCCGATGGTGAGCGCATGTACGCAGGCACGTTCATCGGCATGGCGCTCAAGACGCCGGGGATCGCCGAATGCATGGTCCGGCAAGACCAGGCCGGTCAGATCGTCGTCTATCTGGTACCAGACCGGCTGGCCGGGTGGAGCTTCAAGGAGCTGGCGGACGCCTCCCGCGCCTGGCTGTACAACAGCGCCGGGCGCCAGTTCGACGTGGAGTTCGCCGAGGCGGAGGCGCTTGAGCTCACGCCGGGCGGAAAGGGTCGGTTCGTCGTGTCGCATTACCGGCCGGAGTAACCGGCCAGGCCGGGGCGGCCAGTCAGAAGGAGCGAGCCGCGACCGCGAACTGCGGTTTCGGTCGTGCGCCGAGATCGACCTTCAGCTCGGTAAGCCCCTTGCCGAGCGTAATCGCCCGCGCCCCGGCCGCGGCGGCCCGGTCGATCAGGTGGCGATACATGTCGAAGTAGAGGTACCGGCGACCGCCGTCCTCGATCGGCTCGGCCCCCCACGACATGAGGGTAGGACAGGTCGGGTGCTCCAGGATCAGGCCGACGCCGAGGAGCTTTCCGAGGCCATCGCGGTAGACGATTGCGCCGACGTCGTCGCGGTCGAGCAGGACCTTGTTCCAGGCGTGTGCGCGCACACCCGTGTTCCGATCGGCACGTGTGGTCGGGTGCCGATCGAAGTTGAGCCGGGCCATGCGCATCACCTCGGCTGGCGTGACGACCTCGCCGGCACGCCCGCTGGCAACCACAAGGTCGCTGTCCCGAGCCAGTACCCGAGCCATTCGCTGCAGGTCGCGGCGGCGATCGCCGCGGAGCGTCGCCAGCCAGTCGGTGTGATCGCGAAACGGGGTGTCGATGACGCAGACCGGCGCTGTGGGGCGAACAATCAGCCGGTACGGCAGCGCCGCGATGTCGTCGGGACCCACCTGACGCCACAAGACGGCGAGCGCGGCCGTGCCGAGCTCGCGGCGCGCGGCGCGTACATATGCGCGGAACATCGCGGAGCGCTCACCTGGATCGTCCGTGTCGAAGTGCCAGCCCGGCTGCCCGGCATTCTGCGGGGCGGCAACGCCAAGAAAGCCGACCCGAGGCACGCCGCGGGCGGGACAGAACCGGGACCGCGGCACCGCGCCACGAACCGAAGCGCACACCACGCCGGCGATGCCGGTCCCGTGCGGTCGGCGCAGCACCGCGACTAGCAGCGGCGACCGAGAGTGCCACGAGCCGGCCCGCATGGGCAGCCAGCCCCAGTTCGCCAAGAGGCTGGCGCTGCGACGCCAGACATCCCAGAAGTCCGGCTCCGGATCGTGGCGTGGGTCGTGGAACTCGACGTCATACCGCACTGTCATTGCCTCAGAGGCTCGCGGCGGCGTCGCGCAGGAGTGGGTCCACGTCGTCGTCGCCGACCGCGACGGCGCGCCGGAGAGCCTCTCTCATGCGGGGGTCCCAGAACGTGCGGAGGTGCCCGGCGATGGCGGAAATCGCCTTGTCGTAGGACAGGTGCGCGAACTGCCGGGCGATGTCGTTGCCCATGCGCACCTCGGGCACGGCACTCATGGGTCTGCCTTTCGTTCGCGCTGCGGTGCTCGCACCCGCTCGCTCCTCGCGCTCACGGGCCTCCTTTCTTCGCGCTGCGGTGCTCGCACCCGCTCGCTCCTCGCGCTCACGGGGCCTGCCTTTCGTTCGCGCTGCGGTGCTCGCACCCGCTCGCTCCTCGCGCTCACGGGGCCTGCCTTTCGTTCGCGCTGCGGTGCTCGCACCCGCTCGCTCCTCGCGCTCACGGGGCGGCGGCGGCGAACTCGACGCCGTACCGACGCCGCTCGGCCTCCAGGTCGGTTTCGCCGCGGGCGTTCGCGACGCCGACCTGGACCGCGGTGACCTTGTACTCGGGGCAGTTGGTTGCCCAGTCGGAGTTCTCGGTGGTGACCACGTTGGCGCCGGTGACCGGGTGGTGGAAGGTCGTGTAGACGACGCCGGGTGGCATCCGGCTCGACACATTCGCCCTCAGCGTGGTGGATCCGACCCGGCTGCTCAGCTCGACCAGGTCGCCGGTCGAGATGCCGCGCATCTCCGCGTCGGCCGGGTGGATCTCGAGAATGTCCTCAAGGTGCCAGGCGTTGTTCTCGGTCCGTCGGGTCTGCGAGCCGACGTTGTACTGGGTCAGCACACGGCCGGTGGTGAGGATGAGTGGGAACCGGCGGTTGGAGCGCTCGGTGGTCGGCACGAAGACCGTTTCAACGAGCCGTCCCTTGCCGCGGACGAACCCGCCCACGTGCATGGTCGGGGTTCCGTGCGGCGCGGCCGCGGTGACCGGCCATTGCATCGAGCCCTCCGCATCGAGCGCGGCGAAGGACAGCCCGGCGAATGTCGGCGTGGTGGCGGCGATCTCGTCCATGATCTCGGCAGCGTTCGCGTAGTGCATCGGGTACCCCATCGCCTGCGCGATCTCGCCGGTGATCTGCCACTCGTCCTTGCCCTGGCGGGGCGAGAACACCGGCCGCACGCGGTTGATGCGGCGCTCGGCGTTGGTGTACGTGCCGTCCTTCTCCAGGAACGAGGTGCCGGGCAGGAACACGTGCGCGAAGCGTGCAGTCTGGTTGAGGAACAGATCCTGTACGACGACCAGGTCCATCGCCTTCAGCGCCGCCTCGACGTGCTGGGTGTTGGGATCGGACTGGGCGAGGTCCTCGCCTTGAATGTAGAGCCCCCGGAACGTACCGGCGAGCGCGGAATCGAACATGTTCGGGATCCGCAGCCCCGGCTCGGGGTCGAGGACCCGGCCCCAGCGCTGCTCGTAGATGGCGCGCACGTCGTCGCTGGACACATGCCGGTAGCCGGGTAGCTCGTGCGGGAAGGAGCCCATGTCACACGAGCCCTGCACGTTGTTCTGGCCGCGCAGCGGGTTGACCCCGACGCCGCGGCGGCCGATGTTGCCGGTGACCATCGCGAGGTTTGCCATACCCATCACCATGGTCGAGCCCTGGCTGTGTTCGGTGACGCCGAGGCCGTAGTAGATCGCTGCGTTGCGCCCGGTCGCGTAGAGCCGGGCGGCCTCGCGCAACGTGGCCGCTGGTACGCCGGTGATCGGCTCAACCGACTCCGGCGAGTGCTGCGGGTTGGAGATGAATGCGAGATAGCTGTCGACGTCCTCGCACCGCTCGCGCAGGAACGCCTCGTCATGCAGGCCCTCGGTGACGGCGACGTGGGCCATCGCGTTGACGAACGCGACGTTGGAGCCGGGCTGTAGCTGGAGGTGGTACGCCGCCTGTACGTGCGGGCTGCGGACGAGGTCGATGGAGCGCGGGTCGGCCACGATCAGGTGGGCACCCTCGCGTAGGCGCCGCTTCAGCCGGGACGCGAACACCGGGTGGGCGTCGGTGGGGTTGGCCCCGATCAGCAGGATCACGTCGGCGTCGGCGACCGAGGCGAAGTTCTGGGTGCCGGCCGAGGTGCCGAACGTCTGTTTGAGGCCGTAGCCGGTGGGCGAGTGGCAGACCCGGGCGCAGGTGTCCACGTTGTTGTTGCCGAACCCGGCGCGCACCAGTTGCTGGACGACGTACACCTCCTCGTTCGTGCAGCGCGAGGAGGAGATGCCGCCGATCGCGCCGATGCCATGCTCGGCCTGGATCGCCTTGAACCCGGTGGCCACCTTCGCGATGGCCTCCGCCCAGCTCACCACGCGCCACTCGTCGTCGATGCGGTCGCGTACCAACGGATGCAACTGCCGGTCGGGGTGGTGGGCGTAGCCGTAGGCGAAGCGGCCCTTCACGCACGAGTGGCCCTCGTTCGCGCCGCCCGCCTTGCTCGGGACCATACGGACCACGCGGGTGCCGTCACCGTCGCCCTGCACCTCGGCGCGGAACGAACAGCCGACACCGCAGTAGCCGCACGTGGTGTCGACGACGCGGGTGGGCATGCCGAGCGCGACGACGCTCTTCTCGGTCAGTGCGGAGGTCGGGCACGCCTGAACACACGCGCCGCACGAGACGCACTCGGAGGAGAAGAAGTCGGTGCCGCCCGGGCTGACCACTGACCCGAGGCCGCGGCCGGCGACGGTGAGCGCGAACGTACCCTGGGTCTCGGCGCACGCGCGTACGCATCGTGAACAGACGATGCAGGCGGCCGGGTCGTAGACGAAATACGGATTGCTCTCGTCGTACGACGCGTGCTGGCGGGCCGGCTCGCGCCGGGGGTATCGGATCTCGGCCACGCCCACCGTCGCGGCCAACGCCTGCATCTCGCAGTTGCCGCGGGCGCAGCCGGCGCAATCGGCGGGATGATCGGTGAGGTACAGCTCCATGATCCCGCGCCGCAGCCGGCCGATCTCGTCGGACTGGGTGGTGACGACCATGTCGTTCGTGCACGGTGTCGTGCAGGAGGCAGGTGTGCCGCGCACCCCGTCCACCTCGACCAGGCACATGCGGCACGACCCGAACGCTTTCAGGGTGTCGGTGGCGCACAGCCTCGGGATGTTGATCCCGGCCTCCGCCGCCGCCCGCATGACGGACGTGCCGGCGGTGACCTCGACGGTGCGGCCGTCGACCGTCACCCGCACGGTCTCGGTGCCGCTCAAAGCCGGGGTGCCGAGGTCGGGCTCTGGAACGTAGATCCGTGCCGCCATCACTGTGCTCCTTGGTGCTCCGATCCGCCACCCGGTGCGCTGGCGCGCTCCGGCGTGTCTTGCCGGCTGGCTCGCTCCGCAAGCGGCGCGTCGTGCCTGCTCGTTCGCTCCGCAAGCGGCGCGCCGTGCCTGCTCGTTCGCTCCGCAAGCGGCGCGCCGTGCCTGCTCGTTCGCTCCGCAAGCGGCGCGAAGTCCTCAGGCCAGTGTCGCAGGGCACTGCGGACCGGCATCGGGGTCAGGCCGCCCATGGCGCACAGCGACCCCTTCGTCAATGTCTCGCACAAGTCGTCGAGGAGGATGAGGTTGGCGTCCACATTGCGCCCGGCGAGCACCTCGTCCATCACGTCCACGCCGCGGGCCGAGCCGATCCGGCACGGCGTGCACTTCCCGCAGGACTCCTCGCTGCAGAATTCAAAGGCGAACCGGGCCATCCTGGCCATGTCCACGGTGTCGTCGAAGACCACGATGCCGCCGTGACCGACCATCGCGTTGATGCCGGCAAACTCCTCGTAGTCCAGCGGGGTGTCGAACTGGTGGGGCGCCACGTAGGCGCCGAGCGGGCCGCCGACCTGCACGGCACGCACCGGGCGGCCGGACCGGGTGCCGCCGCCCCAGTCCTCGACCAACTCGCGCAGGGTCACCCCGAACGGCAGTTCGACGATGCCCCCGCGGGCGACGTTGCCGGCCAGCTGGAACACCTGCGTACCCAACGAGCGCCCACAGCCCAGCTCGGCGTAGGAGGTGCCGCCGGCGGCGACAATCGCGGGCACGGCGCACAGCGTGAGTACGTTGTTGACGAGCGTGGGCTGGCCGAACAGCCCGGAGATCGCGGGGATCGGTGGTTTCGCACGGACTTCGCCGCGCTTGCCCTCGAGGCTCTCCAGCATCGAGGATTCCTCGCCGCAGATGTAGGCGCCGGCGCCCACCCGCAGGTGCAGGTCGAACCGGACCCCGTGGCCGAGCACATCCGCGCCGAGAAACCCCTGCGTGTAGGCGAATTCGACGGCGCGGCGCAGGGTGGCGGTGGCGTGGGGGTACTCCGAACGGACGTAGACGTAGCCCTCGGTGGCACCGACCGCGTAGCCGGCGATCGTCATGCCCTCGATGAGGGTGTACGGGTCACCCTCGACGACCATTCGGTCCGCGAACGCACCCGAGTCGCCCTCGTCGAAGTTGGCGCACACGAACTTCTGGTCCGCATCCGTCCCGGCTACCGTCCGCCACTTGACGCCGGCCGGGAAGCCGGCGCCGCCCCGGCCGCGCAGGCCCGAGGCGACAACTTCCGCGACGACCTGCTCCGGCGACATCGACAGGGCTTTGCGCAGGCCGGCCCAGCCACCGTGCTCGTCGTACGCCGACAACGAGGTCGGCTCGATCACCCCGACCCGAGCGAAGCTGACTCGCTGCTGCCCGGTCAGCCAGGGGTGGTCCTCGACGACGCCGATGCATGTGGGGTGGTCAGTGCCAGCGGCCATGATCTGGGCTACGTCCAGCGGCATGACCTGGGCAAACCCCACCCGGCCCGCGTCCGTCTCGACCTCGACCAGCGGCTCGGCCCACAGCATGCCGCGCGAGCCGTTGCGGCGAACCTCCGCGCCGGCCGCCGCCAGAGCTGCCGCAACTTCGTCCGCGCCAACCGACAGTGCGGCGGCGTCCTGTGGCACCCAGTAGGTCGGGCTCACGATCGCCACTCCTGGGTCAACACCGAGAGCCGGTCCGGGTCGAGCCGCCCGAGCAGGCGCCCGTCGACGGTGCCGGACGGGCCGAGCGCGCAGTTGCCAAAGCAGAACACCTGCTCCACCTCGGTGTCGGGACCGTACTGTCCGGCGGCGGCCGCGTCGCGCGCGGCGGCGTGCAGTGCCTCGGCGCCAACCGCCTGACACGCCTCACCCCGGCACAGCGCCACGACGTGGGCGGGTGCCGGGGTGAGGCGGAAGTCCTTGTAGAAGGAGACGACCCCGTGTACGTCGGCCACCGACAGGTTCAGGATGTCGGCGATCGCGACCACGTCGGTACGGTCGATGTAGCCGTACTCCGCCATCACGTCGTGCAGGATCGGCAGCAGCGGTCCGCGGTCCCCGAGCCGGGCGGTCGCGATGGCGCGCACAACGTCAACGCGGGCGCCGGGCTGGCCACGTGAGGGGTGCCGCACCATGCACCGATGGTACGTCCCGCACCCCCGGTCGCCGCCAGAGCGGAGCCTCGGTGCTCTCGACACTCGCGGTCAGGTCAGCTCGGACCGGGCCGGTCGAGGCCCGCGCGGCTGCTCTGTGGCGAGGCGGCCAGGTTCGTGGTCTGCGCAACCATCTTTGCGTGATTCCACGGATGCCCGCGCCGCGCTGGCCTTCGTAGCCTCGGCTCATGCGAATCTCACACCGCGTCGGCATCCTCGTTGTGGGCTTCAGCCTGGCGCTGACTGCCTGTTCCGGCAATGGCACCAACAGCAACGCCAACCCGGCAACGGATGGCGGCAACCAGGCGGGGTCCGGCAAGGACGGTTTCACCGGTACGGTGACCACGTCCGGCCTGTATGAGGCGACGTGGTCGGCGAGCGCGGACGCCGAGCTCGGTCCCTTCAACTCGGTTTCGTCGGTCATCCTGACCTCGAACAAGCAGACCTTCGGCCACATCGATGTAAAACCAGATGGCACGGTCCATTTCGGCAGTGCAGCACCGGAGTTCGGCCACAGCATCGCGTTTGCCGGCAGCGGCGCGAAGGTGACCTTGGACAGCGGCAGTACCTTGGTGTGCGCCTTCACCGTCGACACCGATCTCACGGACGAGAGCACGCATGCCACGGTTCACCTGTCTGGTGGCATGTCGGTGAACTGGCATCCAGAAGGCATCGGCGACATTAAATGCCCTTAGCCGGTGAGCTCGGCGGCATGGTCGGCCGGTCGCCGGGAGAGCTCAGACGACGTGGTGGTCGGTCGTCTCCACCTTTGGCGGGAGTGAACACCTCAGCCACCCGTACCGATGGGTCGGCCTCGCTGTCGCGCCCGAGAGCGCGAGCGAAGCCCTCGACCAGCGTCGCCGAGAAGCCGACATCGAACCCGGCCCGGTACAGCGTCGCCAGGCTCGCCACTCGATCGTCGCCCAACTGTGTGCCCGTCTCGACCGCTCGAACCTCGTGCAGGTAATCCTCGACCGGCGCCGGAACCGACTGCGCGTAGGCCTCAGCCAGTTCGACCTGTTCGAGCAACTGGGTCGCTCGCGCCGCAAGCTCCTCCGGCGAGTACTGCTGCAGCAGCCGGTCCGCCTCGTGCTTTCCGGCACCGTAGCCATGACTCGTCGCCCGGGCGTTCGCGCTCCGTTCCTGGTCCACCGCAAGATCTTGAGTCATGAGCACTCCCTCGTCGACCCGTGCCCCAGCATGTCCCGCGCCGCTCGATCCGCGGTGTTGTGGGCGCTGGTATCACCCGTTACCCGGACCCGCCGCGGATAAACGGTCATCCGGGTATGCGCGCATCTATCCGGCGTGCGGCCGACCGGTTGGGTAACGTCTAGCTGGCCTGCCGCCGAGAAGAGGTTCGGCCCGTGCGAACGCCGTGTCGGTCGGTCGTGCGTGGGTAATGCTGACGGGTATGACAACGACGTGGAGGCCGCACGAGAAGCGTGGCGAACTGGACACCAAGGATCGGAACAACCTGCCCGACAGCGCGTTCGCGTTTCCGAAGAAGCGTAAGGAGCCGTTGACCGATGCGCGTCACGTGCGCAACGCGCTCGCCCGGTTCGATCAGGTCGAGGACGTCACCGACGCCGAGCGGGACCAGGCATTTGCCAACATCAAGAAGGCGGCCGAGCACTACGATGTCGAGGTCTCCGAGTCCACCTGGCGCGAGCTCGGCAGATCCAGATAGGCCGAGCCCCGCCGTCGCCGCGCACGATGTGGTGCTGCCGGTCAGGCGGCCAGCTAACGCGGATTTCCGCGCAGGAGGATCGGCGCCACCTGTGTTCCCGAGCTGTTGATGCGCGTGTAGGGACACCTTGTCGTTGACCTGGGCGGGCATCGCTGGATAGTCCATAAAGGACTCACGGATGCCAACCTCTGATGTTGCTCCGATTCGGTTAGCTAAATTACAGAGTTGTAGTTCGTTATGTATTCGTGATCGTGCTCTGAACATCCCGCTATGGACGGTTTTATCGAACCTGCAGGTGGGTTTAAGCGGGTGAAACCGGGCAGGTGTGTGGGCTCGCCGGACCACGAAACGATCTGGTAGACATTCGATATGGCAGCCGGATCGACACAACCTTTGGGTCGGGAGTGGTTCACCGCTGCGGAGCAGGTCAATCAACGCCGGTATGAGGCGCTGCGGGCGTTCTTCGTCGACGGACTCAGCCATGCCGAGGCCGGGGCGAAGTTCGGCTATACCCGGTGGTCGATGATCAATCTGGTCCGCGACTTCCGGGCGGGCGAGCTGGGGTTGTTCGCGCCGCCCCGGCGGCCGGGCCCGCCGCCGGGGACGGCGCCGGCCCGGGACCGCGCCCGCGCCCGGGTGATCGAGTTACGTCGGCAGGGGTTGTCGGTGTACGAGATCTCGGCGCGGTTGGCCGCCGAAGGCACGCCGCTCAACCGCACCAGCGTCGGAGAGATCCTCGCCGAGGAAGGCTTCGGCCGGCTGCTGCGCCACCCCGAGCCCGAGGCCAGCCTCGCGCCCGGCACCGCCGGGCGCGACACGAAGCTGCCCCGCGCCGCCACCTTGGACTTCGCCACCTGGCCCGAGCGCGTGCACAGCCGGATGGCCGGACTGCTGCTGGCCGTACCGGACCTGGTCTCCTTGGACCTACCCGGCCTGGCCCGCCGGGCCGGCTACCCCGGCACCCGCGTCATCGGCGCCACCAGCTGGCTGCTGTCCCTGCTGGCACTCAAGCTCACCGCCACCCGGCGAGTGTCGCATGTGGACGATCTGCTGCTGGTCGACCCGGCCGCGTCCCTGCTGGCCGGGCTGGGCACCCTGCCCAAGAAGTCAGCCCTGACCGCCTACTCCTACCGCACCAGCCACGCCCACCAACGGGCCTTCCTTCACGGCCTGGACACCAACCTGGTCTCCGCCGGGCTGGCCACCGCCGAGGCGGCCATCTTCGACCTGGACTTCCACGCCGTCATGCACTGGGGCGAGGACCCCGCACTGGAGAAGCATTACGTGCCCACCCGCTCCCAACGCGCCCGCTCCGTGCTCACCTTCTTCGCCCAAGACAGCGGCACCCACAACCTCGTCTACGCCAACGCCGACATCTCCAAGGCCACCCAGAGCCGAGAAGCCATCGCGTTTTGCGACCACTGGCGCGCCGTGACCGGCACCGACCCGCACACCCTCGTCATGGACCAGAAGGTCACCACCCACGCCGTACTCGGCGAACTCGACGAGCGCGGCATCAAATTCCTCACCCTGCGCATGCGCTCACCGTCCCTGATCGCCCACATCAACAGCCTCACCCCGGCCGACTACAAAACGATCACCCTTGACCGCGCCGGCCGCCACACCAAACCCCGTGTGCACGAATCAACCGGTGTCAAACTCAAGGACTACCCCGGCACCGTCCGCCAACTCGTCGTCACCGGCCTGGGCCGTGAGGCCCCCACCGTCATCATCACCAACGACTTCACCAGCACCGCCAAGCAACTCACCGAGCGCTACGCCCGGCGCATGGGCATCGAACAACGCCTCGCCGAGATCATCCGCGCGTTCCACGCCGACGCCCTGTCCTCCGCCGTCAACCTCAACGTCGACCTCGACATCATGCTCTGCGTCCTCGCCCAAGCCATACTCGCCGCCCTCGCCGCCCGCCTACCCGGCTACGCCAACATCACCCCCGACACCCTGCAACGCCGCTTCATCGAAACACCCGGTGAGATCATCACCACCGCAGACACCATCACCGTCCGACTCGACCGACGCGCCTACACCCCCGTCCTACGCCAAGCAACACTCCCCACCGCCACCCCCGTCCCCTGGTGGGGCAACCGCACCCTCCGCTTCGAGTACGCCTGACCCTTGCCCCCAACCCCCTGCGTGGAAATCCGCGCTAACGAACGTACGTAGCGACGAGGTCGGAGGCGGGGATGTCGGCTCGGATGGACCAGGCGCGGAACACGACCGCGAGGGCCGTGGCGCAGCGTAGTGAAGGGCACGTCCGGCGTAGGTGACGCACAGATGATCCAATGAGTCGAAGGCGCGGCCGGCGCGGGCGCGGGCGACGATGTCGTCGACGGCCGACGAGCCTGGCCAGCGACTGGGCGCCGGCGCCAGGCGAAGCTCGGGCGGCGCGGTACCTCCGTCAGGGCTGAGGTAGGTGTCGAGCAGCCGCAGCGCCGCTCCGATACAGCTGCTGACCTCTGCCGTCGAGCCGTCGGCCGACTCGGGCACCGCCTGGTCGAGCTGCATGATCGCATCGTTCGGACGGCGCTGGACGAGCGCATCGACGGCTGCACGAAGCACCTCGACGGCGAGCTCTCGGGCTCGGCCAACTGGCGTGAAGAGGGCCAGGTTGCGTTTGGCGACCGCGCGGTTGAGCGCCAGCTGCAGCTCCTGGAGATCAAGTTCGGACGTCGCCAGATCGATACCGTCCTCGGCAAGAAACGGCGCCAGCTCCCGCATCGTCCGGTCGGCCAGGCCCGGCACGTGGCGAACTTCGACGCCGGGTGACCTCACCGTGCGTGGGGGCCGCCTGCGCTTCGGCATGGCGTCGATTGTCCGCCATGACAGCTCGGCTGGTCCAATCCGAGGGTCGGGCGTGGCGGGCCACACCAGCTCGGTGAGCCCGGCGACCATCATCCGCCCGCTGGTCGCCTCACGTGGGCTTGCGCCTCCGCTATTCAGTGTTACTATCTACCGGTAGTCAGTACTGCTTAGTAGCTGGTGAGGGTTCCATGGGCAAACAGGTGACGGAGATGCTCAAGGGCACGCTGGAGGGCATCGTCCTAGCGATCCTGTCCGGCCGGCCCGCGTACGGCTACGAGATCACGGCATGGCTGCGGGATCGCGGCTTCGCCGACATCGCCGAGGGCACCATCTACGCGCTGCTGGTCAGGATCGAGCAACGCGGCTTCGTCGACGTGGAGAAGATCCCGTCCGAGAAGGGACCGCCGCGCAAGGTGTACTCCCTCAACGCTGCGGGACGGGCGTATCTCGAAGAGTTCTGGAGGACCTGGGGCTTCCTCACCGAACGGCTCGAACAGCTCCGCGAAGGAGGCAGATAGACATGGCGGCAGGGTGGATCGAGCAGATCACCGGATCGATCGAGCAGAAGAAGCGCTACCGGCAGTACAAGGCGCGCATCGAACGGCTGCCCGCGAACTATCGCACGGCGCTCGATGCGTTGGGACGGTACCTGACGTACTACGGGGCGATCACCAAGGGGGACATCCTGGTGTCGATGCTGGACGATCTCGCCGATCTCTTCGAGCAGAGTGCGGCGAACGAAACCCCGATCCGCGCGATCGTCGGGGAGGACCCGGTGGAGTTCGCCGAGACGTTCGTTCGCAACTACTCGGAGGGTCAATGGATCAACAAGGAGCGGGCACGGCTGATCAGCGCCATCGAGCGCGCCGCCGGAGAAGACACCGGACCTGACGGGAGGGCCGTCTAATGGCAACGCAGCAGGTCCAGGCGATCCAGGTGCACGATCTGGAGAAGTCGTACAAGACGCTGCAGGTGCTGCGCGGCGTGGACTTCGACGTGGCGCGGGGCAGCATCTTCGCCCTGCTGGGCGCCAACGGAGCCGGCAAGACCACGGTCGTGAAGATCCTGTCCACGCTGCTCAAGGCGGACGCGGGAACGGCCAGCGTCAGCGGCTTCGACGTCGCCACGCAACCGGCGAAGGTGCGGGAGTCGATCAGCCTCACCGGACAGTTCGCCGCCGTCGATGAGATCCTCAGCGGGCGGGAGAACCTTGTGCTGGTCGCCCAGTTGAGGCACCTCAAGGGTCCGGGCCCGATCGCGGATGAGCTGCTCGAGCGATTCGCGCTGACCGACGCGGCCAGGCGGAGGGTGTCGACCTATTCGGGCGGCATGCGCCGTCGCCTGGATATCGCGATGAGTCTCATCGGGAATCCGCCGGTCATCTTCCTCGACGAGCCGACGACCGGGCTCGACCCGCAGGGGCGCATCGAGGTGTGGCAGGCCGTCAAGGAACTCGCCGAGCGCGGCACGACGGTGCTGCTCACCACGCAGTATCTGGACGAGGCCGAACAACTCGCCGACCGGATCGCGATCCTGCACGGCGGTCGGATCATCGTGAACGGCACCCTCGCCGAACTCAAACAGCTGCTCCCGCCGGCCAAGGTCGAATACGTCGAGAAGCAGCCGACCCTCGAGGACGTCTTCCTCGCCATCGTCGACGACCACGATAAGACCGGCGACGCTGGCAACGGCCGCATCATCGGCACGGACGAGTAAGGAACCACGATGACCAATCACTTCTTCGGTGACACCGTCGTGCTGCTGCGACGATCCCTGCGCCACATCGCCCGCAGCCTGGACACCATCATCACGACCACGATCATGCCGATCGCCTTCATGCTGCTGTTCGTCTACGTGTTCGGCGGCGCGATCAACTCAGGTTCGGATTCGTATGTGAGCTACCTGCTGCCCGGCATTCTGCTCATCACGATTGCTTCGGGCATCTCCTACACCGCATTCCGGCTCTTCCTGGATATGAAGAGCGGCATCTTCGAACGACTCCACTCCATGCCGATCGCACGGTCGTCCGTGCTGTGGGCGCACGTACTGACCTCGCTGGTCGCCAATCTGGTCTCGCTCGTGGTCGTCGTGCTCGTCGCTGTCCTCATGGGCTTCCGCTCGGGAGCGGGAGTGTGGGCGTGGCTCGCGGTCGCCGGCATCCTGATCCTGTTCACCCTGGCGTTGACGTGGATCGCCGTCATCCCCGGTCTCTCCGCGACCTCCGCGGACGGCGCGAGCGCGTTCGCGTACCCGCTCATCTTCCTGCCGTTCATCAGCTCGGCATTCGTGCCCACCGACACCATGCCCGGCCCGGTGCGCGCCTTCGCCGAATACCAGCCGGTGACGTCCATCGTCAATGCGATCCGCGATCTGTTCACCCGACAACCGGTCAGCGCCGATATCTGGATCGCACTCGGCTGGTGTGCCGGCATCCTCGTCGTCGCGTACATCTTCGCCATGGTCACCTACCGCCACCGGATCTCCTAGTCCGCGACCAGCTGGTGCCGGCCGCCGCGTACGCGCCGCGCGGCGTCGTCAGGTCTCCGATGCGCTGCATGGTGTTCGTGATCGGGTCGTAGAGGTCGCAGACGGCCGTGGTCGGCACCATCCGGTACGTCATCGCGTGCCTCCCGATCCACCACCATGACCTACAAGCCGTGCAATGCGGTCAGCCGCTGCGCCAGATCGGGCGGTGGGTCGGTCACCGCGATCACCTTGTCCCGACTGCGAACGCCGGACCGTACCGTGAGCTGACTCTTGGCGAGGCCGAGCGCGCGGGCCAGTGCAGTCAGAGCGGCCTGGTTCGCCCGCCCGTCCACCGCGGGCTCCGACACGGCGACGACGAGCGCGGGGCCCAGTGCGCCCTCATACCCGCCGCCGACCGCGGTCCGGGAGGCGCTCGGGCGGACCCGGACCACGAAGGACCGGGTGTGCCCGTCCGACTTCTTGATCACGCGCGGCGTACCTCCGAATGCTTGATCACGTAGGCGTATCCAGCGTGGTTGAGCGCCACGGCGTCCCGTTCAACGTGGACGGTCATGATGCCACTGCCGGTAGCCGAAACTCACTGAACGCCACCGTGGCCTGGTCGTCGGTGAACAGGTCACTCATGATGCGCTGGGCGACCTCCCGGTGCACCGCGAGCAGCGAACTCGATGTGTACCTCCATGCCGGATCAGCCTCTCCAGTAGTGCGTTCGGTGGGTGGCGACGCAGGGTTGCGGGTCGGACATCGTGGGTGTTTGCGGCGATGTATACCGCGATCACGGCCGCGGGTTGCCGGCAGACTGACCCTGGCTTGCGAGCCGGCCATGCAGCACTATGGTTGCGTGACCGACGCACCCGCATACCCCGCGTGACCGGGCCAACGGCACCGGCTGACCCCCGGCGCCGGCGCCGGGTCCGGATGGCGGTGCTCGCGGCGGTGCTCCTGCTGCTTGGCATCGGACTGCTGGGGTACTCCTTCCTGACGATGGGTGGGCGACCGGCCAACGTCTCTGCCGGCCCGAGCCCGACCGTGACCCTGTCCCCGCTGATCGAGACCCGGACCGGTGCCGCGTCGCCGAGCCCGGGCGGCAGCCCGCTGCCACCGGTCGTCATCGTCATCACAACATATGTGGCGGTTCCGACATTTGTCCCGATGCCGTCCGGCCAGACGGAGAGTTCAGACCTGTTGGCAGTCATTTCGACCGTCGGTGGACTGGTTGCCTCCATAGCGGGCATAGCGTCGGCGGTGGTATCGATGCGCGGAGCACGTCCGCGCTGACCACGCCGGTCGGCATTGAAATCGGATGCTCCGGACGAGCGGGGAGCGTACATTGCCCAGTCGTGTCCCCTGCCCACGTGCGCGCGTTCGAGGCCGACGACATTCCCGCCGCGGGGGCTGTCCTGGCGGCCAGGCACCGCACGCATCGCGTCAGCTGCCCCTTGCTGTCGCCGCGCTACGAGGACGAGCCGGCGGCCGTGGCCGAGGTGACGGCGTCGTTCGCATTGCCGGACGCGTCCGGAGCGGTGGCGACCCGGGGCGGGGAGGTGGTCGGCTTCCTCCTGGGCACCCCCAAGCCCAACCCGGTCTGGGGCCCGAATGTCTGGGTCGATGCGGCCGGACTGGCGGTCACCGAGCCCGAGCTGACGCGCGACCTGTACGCGGTGGCCGCCGCCCGCTGGGTGGAGCAGGGGCGCACCGCGCAGTACGTGCTCGTGCCCGCGAGCGACAGCGAACTGGTGCGCGCGTGGTACCGGCTCGGGTTCGGCCAGCAGCAGGCCCTCGCCGTACGGCCGTTCGCCGACGCAGCGCCGCCGGCGTCAACGAAAGTCGAAATCCGGCGAGCGGTGCGCAGCGACGTGCCCACGTTGGCGCGGCTGGAGGTCGAGTTGCCGCGACACCAGAGCCTCGCCCCCACCTTCTCGGCCGGTACGGTGCAGAGCTACGAGGAGAGCCTCGCGGAATGGGAGGACGACTTCGACGACCCCACCTACACCACGTTCGTGGCCGAGCACGAAGGCGTCGTCATCGGCTCGGCCATTGGCTGTTCGCTGGATATGTCGAAAAACCACCCGCCACTCAGCCGGCCCGACCACGCCGGCTTCCTCGCCTTCGCCGCGGTCTTCCCGCAGGCGCGAGGCCTCGGCGCGGGTCGGGCACTGGGCGAGGCCGTCATCGCGTGGGCCGCGGAGTCCGGCTACGACTGCATGGTGACCGACTGGCGGGTCACCAACCTGCTCTCCTCCCGTACCTGGCCAAGGCTCGGCTTCGAGGAGTCCTTCCTGCGGCTTCACCGTCTCGTCGCCTACTGAAGGCTGCGGTTCTAGGAGACGCCAACCGCCTCGCTCAGCGGGCCCTCGTTCGATGACCGGTCCAGGCCACCGACGCAGTACTGCGACCGCGGACCGGCCGCCGGATCCCGATCGACCAGAGACCGGCCGGTTGCGCCATCGCCGCGCACGGTGCCCACGAGGCGGCCGTTCGCCTGGCCCGCGTCGAGGCGGTAGACGGCGTACGCGGTCGCGGCCGTTCCGCTGCCGGGTCGCCAGGTCACGGTGACGGCCTGGTCCGGTCCCCGCCACACCTCGGTGATGACCGGCGTCGCGGGCACCGCAGCCGGCAGCTGCGCCATCACGGGAATCAGTGCCGGACTCGGGTAGTACTTCGTCGTGTACCGGGTCACCGCGCCGAGGGCATCGGCGCGAACGCTCGTCGCGCTGAAGTGCACGGTGCCCTCCACCCGAGCTTGGCGACTGAGGGCCAGCTGTCGGTCCAGCTCGGCTGGATCCCGCCAGGCTCCCGGCTGGCCCACCCGGTAGTCGGCCAGGGCGATGTAGAGCTGAACGCCCGTACCGGCGACCAACGCCGACCACCATCGCAGCAGCACGGCGTAGTCCGCCGGCTCGAAGCCGATATTCCAGTACAGCTGGGGCGTGATGGAGTCCAACCATCGCTGCTTGACCCAGGTCCGGGCGTCCGCGTAGATCTCGTCATAGCTTTGCAGGCCGTGCGTCGCCGAGCCGGACGGATCGGTGGTGGTGTTGCGCCAGATCCCAAATGTGCTGATGCCGAACTTCACCCACGGTTTGAGCGCCTTGATGCGTTGGCTCATCTCGCGGATCAGTGTGTTGACATTGTCGCGCCGCCAGTCCGCCCGGCTGGCGAAGCCATGGCCGTAGGCGGCGAAACTCGCCGCATCTGCAAAGTCCTGCCCGGCCTCCGGGTAGGGGTAGAAGAAGTCGTCGAAATCCACGCCGTCGATGTCGTAATGGGCGACCGCCTCGAGCATCGAGTCCTCGACGTAACGGCGAGCCGCTGGGATGCCCGGGTCGAAGTAGAACCGGCTGCCCGCCGTGCCGACCGGGTAGACCACGGCCCACTCAGGGTGCGCCCGCAGCGGATGGTTCGGCGCGAGCTGTTTCAGGTCACCGCCGGGACCCTTCGGCGCCGGCTGTCCCCCTCGGTACGGGTTGAACCACGCATGGAACTCAAGGTTGCGGGCGTGGGTCTCGGCAACCATCCACTCCAGTGGATCCCAACCAGGGCTCTGACCATCGCGCTTGCCGGTGAGCCACTCCGACCACGGCGCGTACTGCGATGGCCAGAAAGCGTCGCCGCTCGGTCGCACATGGACATAGATGGCGTTGTGGTGCAAGCGTTGGGCCAGGTCGAGCCAGCCGCGAAACTCAGCCTTCACGATCTGCGCG
The DNA here is from genome assembly GCA_963753485.1 of uncultured Actinomycetota bacterium. GTDB lineage: Bacteria > Actinomycetota > Actinomycetes > Mycobacteriales > Micromonosporaceae > CAWDLX01. The sequence continues at coordinate 44,544 of CAVWCL010000014.1, forward strand.
TCCAGTCCAGGCCGGCTCGGCCAATCGATGTTGTACACCGTGGTCAGCCACATGGCGCGCAGCTCCCGCGGCGCGACCGCCGGCCGGCCACCGCACACCCCGACCTCGCCCACGGCGCCCGGCCCCCCACCCGGCCAACTCGCCGGCCCCGCGCCGGCACCGCTGCCCCGTTCAAGAACGCTGCCGGCGAGGATGAGCAGGACGACAACGCTCCCCAAGGCGACCAGCAACCGGAGGGGCCGAGGTCGAGCCGAAGGCGCGTCCACCACCCCAGTCTGCCAGGAGCCTCATCGCGGTGCCCGCGGGCGAGCACCGCCCCGTCCGAGACGCTAGGCTGGCGGACCGGGCGGGGAGGGAGGGCGACCGCATGGTCACGCGACGTCAGCTGCTTGTGGGCTCGGCAGCGATGCTGGGCACCCTCGGTGTGGCCGGTGGCACGCCAGCCGCCGCCGAGGTGAGTGGCCGCCCGTTGGCTGCCGCGCTGCCCGCGGGCGCGGTATCGGGATTTCAGCTGCCCGGCGGAGTGTTCTGCCCGGTCCCGTTCATGTCACGCTCCGCCTGGGGCGCGGACGAGTCGCTGCGCTACACCAACAACGGAGGGTACTGGCCGGAGGAGTATTACCCGGTGCTGGCCATCACCGTCCACCACACCGGCTTCGTGGCCGATGCCGATCCGGCACAGACGGTACGCGACATCTACACCCGTCAGACGTTGCACGGAGATGGCTCCGCCGGCTCGATCGGGTGGGGCGACATCGGCTACCACCTGCTCATCGACGACCAGGGCGTGGTCTACGAGGGGCGGTACTCGGGTTCGGACGCATCGCCCATCTTCAACCCGGTCGGCGCGATGGTGACCGCCGCGCACGTCCTGCACTACAACACCGGCAACATCGGCGTGTGCCTGCTCGGCTACCTCGACGATGCACCGGCCACCCAGGCCGCCCAGGCGTCGCTGGTCACGGTCCTGGCCTACCTGGCCGCCGTCGGCCACGTCAATCCGACGGGCACGGTCCACTACGTCAACCGGGCGCCGGGCTACGAGAACTACACCAAGACGGTCAACGGCATCAGTGGGCACCGCAACTGGGCGGCCACGGACTGCCCCGGCAGTGCCTTCTACCCGCTGCTCAGCGGCATCCGGAGCCAGGTCGCCGCGGTGTCCGTTCCGACGCCGTCGCAGTCCACCAGTCAGCCGCCGTCCCCATCCACCTCGACGACCGGGGGCAGCGACCCGACGCCGTCGGGCTCACCGACGTCGTCGCCCAGCGGCCAGCCCACCACGCCAACCCCGACGCCCCATCCGAGCACCACCACGAAGACTGGCCCCCGTGACCGGGGCGGCGACGAGTACGTCCCGGCCGCGCGCCGCGCGTCGCCGAGCGCGTTCCCCACCAAACATCCGTCCCCGACACCGACGGCCGGCCTGACACCAAGCCCGAGCGCAGCGCCTTCCTATCCCATGGCCACGCCGACCCCGACCTGGGCCCCGCCCGCGGTGCCCCCGGTGAGCGATGGCGGCACGCCGGTCTGGGGTGTCAGTGCGGCCGTCGCCGGGGTCGCCGCGGCCGGTACGGTCGGCTCACTCGGCGCCCGGTGGTGGCGGCAGCGACACTCAGCACAGGAGCCCGGCACCGCAGGATTGTCCACAGTGGATGCACAGGCGACCTCGGTGGCTGAGTCGGTGGCGCAACCACCGGCATCCGACGAACCGCAAAGGACTGAGTCGTCACCGCTCCCGTCGGACGGCTCCGGCTGAAGGCCCCGGCAGACGGTTCAGGCCGGGCCGGCCTGCTGCGCGACGGCCTCCAGCCGGGCGCGGTAGCTCTCCCACCAGGCCGCGTCGCCCGGAGCCATGTTGTCGTTGTCCTCGCGCATCCCGACCGACCCGTCGATGAGCTCCCGGACGATATCGGCGTGGCCGGCGTGCCGGTCGGTCTCGGCGACCACGTGAACCAGGATCTGGTGCAGGGTGACCTCGTTGCTGTCCGGTCGCCACCACGGCACCTGGCCGATCGCATCCAACTCCAGCGCGTCGATGGTGGCGTCGGCGTGCGACCAGATCCGGCGGTACAAGCCGATGATCTGCTCGGCGGACTCATTGGCGGTGGCCCACATGTCGGCGTTCGGTTCGACGCCATCGTCGAGCCAGGGCAGCGGCTCGTCAAACGGCCGGCCGAAGGTGGTACCGAAATACCCGGCCTCCACGCTGGCCACGTGCTTGACCAGCCCCAGCAGGTTGGTCCCGGTCGGCACCATCGGGCGGCGGAGGTGGTACTCCGAGAGTCCGTCCAGCTTCCACAGCAAGGCCTCCCGGCCCGCCTGGAGGTAGCGACGGAGGTCTGCCTTCGGATCCGATATCATGGCGGACAGCATCACATCGGCGGCCAGCCAGAGCAACGCCGCTGGCCCGCCAGCCGTTGGAAGATCCAGAGGTGGCGGCGCCGCGTCTCACACGGTGATGACGACCTTCCCCGGTGCGTGGCCCTCGCCGAGGTAGCGCAGTGCGTCAGCGATGTTGCTGAGCGGGTACTGCCGGTCGACCACCGGGGTCAGCTTTCCGGCTTCGAGGAGCTCTCGCAGGTCGAGTAGGGTCGCGCGGTCGACGGTGGCCATGAGAAGGGCCGCCGTGCGGCGGCCGGGCAGTGCTGCCAGCCGGACGGCGGCGAAATGACCCAGCGGGCCGAGCCACCGGTTGGTCTTCGGCCCGCCGACGACCACGACGGCCGCGCGCGGTTTGAGCACGCGCGTGTACGCCGACCACGTCCGGCTCCCGGCGATGTCGAACACCAGGTCATAGCGCCGAGCGGCTCGGGTGAAGTCTTCGCGGGTGTAGTCGACGACGTGATCCGCGCCGAGCGACCGGACGAGGTCGACATTGCGGGTGCTGCACACACCGGTCACCTGCGCCCCGAGCGACTTGGCGATCTGGACGGCGAACGTACCCACGCCACCGGAGGCGCCGTTGATCAGGACCTGTTGCCCGGGGCGGAGATGGCCCTTGTCGCGCAGGCCCTCCAGTGCGGTGCCGGCGGCGACGGGTACGGCGGCCGCTTGCTCGAACGAGAGGTTCGCCGGCATCGGTGCGATCGCCTGGTCCTCGGGCACACACACGTACTCCGCGAACGCGCCGCTCCGCCGACCGAATACCCGGTCGCCCGGTCGGTACTTTGTGACGCCGCCGCCAACCGCGTCGACCGTCCCGGCGAAATCGACTCCCAGCGCCGGGGCCTTCGGCCGGCGCAGCCCGGACACCATCCGGGCGACGTACGGGGTGCCCGTCACGGTGTACCAGTCGATCGGATTCACCGAGGCGGCGCTCACCCGTACCAGGACGCCGTCGTCGGGAACGGCCGGTGTTTCGACGTCTTCGAGCCTCAGGCCGGCGGGCGACCCGTACTCGCGGTGCACGATCGCTTTCATGTTGGATTCCTTCCGGGGTAGCTTACACTGTAAGCTCGGCGCGCTCAGGATAATGTTTACGCTGTAAGGTCGTCAAGCCCGGACGGTCGATGACTCCGCACACCAGGTCCGCCCCGCAGCCGCGCGTGCCGTTGAGCACCGACCGGGTCCTGCGCGCGGCGATGGCGCTCGCGGACGAGGGCGGGATCGAGGCGCTCACGATGCGCAAGCTCGGCCAGGCCCTGCAGGTCGAGGCGATGTCGCTCTACCGGCACGTTGCCAACAAGGACGACCTGCTCGATGGCCTGCTCGATCTCGTGGAGGACGAGATCGAGTTGCCCTCGGGCGCGCCGGGCTGGGCCGCGGCCGTCCGCGCGAGAGCGATCTCAACCCACGAGGCGCTGCGGCGCCATCCCTGGGCGTGCAGCCTGTCCATGACCAGGTTCCGTCCCGCGCGCATGCGGTACATGGACTGGCTGCTCGGAGAACTGCGCGTAGCTGGGTTCCCACCGGGGCTCGCTTTCCACGCCTATCACCTGCTGGACGCCCACATCCTCGGGTTCACGTTGTGGGAAGAAGGTCACGCGATCGACCCGGACAAGCTCGCGGACATCGCGACGAACTTCCTCCCTACGCTTCCCCTTGACCGGTACCCCGACTTCGCCGAGCACGCCCGAGCACACCTCACCGGCTCGGAAGGTACCGAGGTCAGCGCGTTCGAGTTCGGCCTCGACCTGATCCTGGACGGCCTCGAGCGCCTACGCGGCGCGGCCTGACGCCACGCCGCCATCGCTCTACCGGGTGCTGGGCGCCGACGGCGGCCAACGCCCACTACGCAGATAAGCCGCTGACCATCGGGTGGCATTTCCAGCTGGCTGGCTGAGTGCGGTCGGGTCAGGGTGCCAGGGCGGCGAGGATCCGCTTCGCCACTGCGATCGCGTCGTCGCCGTGGTCTTTGCCGTCGTGACCGGCAACCTCGACGTACACCGCACCACCGGCCGGATCGAGGATAATCTTGATGTACGCGTCGTCGGGTTGCTGCTTCTGCAGGTAGGCGGCGCTGCCGAGGCCAGCGACCGCTTCGTTGGGGACGAGGGGATCGACGGCGTCGTAGGCGCCGATCGTCACCTCGAGCACCGAGGTGCCATTGCTGATGGTGCACTTGTACGGCGGAAACTTCTGGCTCTGCGGCGCCGAAGCGCCCGGCACGATGGCTGGGACCAGGTCGCCGGGCATCAGCGGGCACACATCGGTGACCTTCCTCGCCGCCGCCACCAAGGACGTACCGCCGCCGCCGGCTGGCTGGTTCGGGATCACTGCGGGGGAGCCGGTGTGGGTGGGCTCACTCGCCGGCCCGCCACAGGCCGAGGCCGCGAACGCCGCGACCACGATCGCGATGAGTATTCGAACCGAGCGGTGCGCGACAACAACCATGCCCGGACCGTATTGGCGCCGTGAGCCGGCGGCATCCGTGAAACCACGTAACTTTGCCGGTCCTCACCGCTCGTGCGGCGTGTTGGCGTTGGCGGTGAGGGCGGTGAGCTTGGTACGGACCTGGTCGGCATGCGCATGGTGGAAGTCGTCGAAGATGACCAGAGCCTGTTGCCAGGCGTCGCGGGCGGCTTGCGGGTCACCGGCGGCGAGGTGGGTGTCGCCGACGCCGTTGAGCGTGACCGCCTCCCGGTAGCGCTCGCCCACCTCCCGGAACAGCTCGAGAGCATGCTGGTAGCAGTCTCCTAATCCCTGTCGGGAACGCCTCCTACCTACCAGGCCGGCTCCGCCGTGGCGCCCGATGTCGTGGCCAGCCGACGCTGTTCCTGCGCCACGATGGTTCGTGCCAGCTGGACCTCGGAGATGTCCACGGCGCCCGGGGCGGCTTCGGCGATGGCGCTGTGGCGCACGTACGCATCGAAGAGCTGGGCTTTGGAACCAAGGACCTCGAGCATCCGCTGGTCGACCGAGTCGGCGATCAGAAGCCGGTGCACCTGGACCGAACGCACCTGCCCCATCCGGTGCGCGCGAGCCACCGCCTGCGCCTCGATGGACGGCTTGACCTGCGGTTCGCACAGGATCACGACCGATGCCGCCTGGATGTTGAGGCCGACGCCGCCCGCCTCGATCTGGCACACGAGCACCGCCGGCGTCGGGGAGACGCTGAAGGTGTCCACGATCCGCTGGCGCTCGAAGGTAGAGGTCGCGCCCGTGATGGGGCCGCGGGCGCGGGCACCGAGCGCCGAGCCGACGGTGTCGAGGACGTCGCGGAAGTACGAGAAGACAACGACCTTGCGCCCATTGGCCATCGCCTCCCGCGCGATCTCCAGCAGGCGGGTGAGCTTGGCGGAGTCCCGCGGCGCTTCGACCGCGAACGCGGCTCGCCGCATCGCCATGAAGTTGCCGGCCCCCACCGCCGCCCGGTACGCCGCGCCGTCCGGCACGCCGAATTCCTCCCATTCGTCGACCTGAACGAGCTCCGGCAGCTCGGTCAGCACGTCCTCCTGGTTGCGTCGCAGGTAGACCGGGGCCGCGGCCGTCCGGAACGCCTCCACGCCGAGCACGCTGTGCTGCGGGCCCATGGTCGCGGCGACCTCCGGCCGCAGGTGGGCGACGAGGGCCTGGAACTCGTCGACCCGGTTCTCCATCGGCGTACCGGTGAGGAACAGCACCCGCTGCGAGCCGGCCGCGATCCGGTTGACCGCTCGCGATCGCTTGGCGTTCGGGTTCTTCACGTAGTGGGCCTCGTCCACGACGAGCAGCGATGGCGTCGGCGGCGTTCGAGCCAGAGTGCCGAGCGAGCCGAAGGTGGTCACCGCGACCCCGCCACCCCGGCGCCAGCGGGCCGCGGCCCGGGTCCGGTCCCCGCCGTGCAGGGCGAGGACTGCCAGCGTCGAGTGCTGGGCGATTTCGCGGGTCCAGTTGATGAGTACGCTCGCGGGACACACCACCAGGAAATGGGTGGCGCCATTCGCGGCCAGATGGCCCATGGTCGCGATGGCCTGGATCGTCTTGCCCAGCCCCATCTCGTCGCCCAGGATGATGCGCCGCTGGACCAGGGCGAACCGGGCGCCGAACGACTGATAACCGCGCAGCCGCAGGGTCTCCGAGAGCAGGGACGTGTCGAGGTGCTGGGCATTGACCCGCTCGACGATGTCGGCCGGCAGGTATCCCTCCGACGCGGCGAGGTCACCGCCGAGGCGGACGACGTCGCCGAGCAGGCCGTAGTACGCGGCCGATCGCTGTTCAAAATCGCGCCATACCTCGGCGGCGCCGGGAACCGTGACCTCGCGGACGTCCTGCGCCGCGGGCAGCAGGCCCGATTCCTGCGCGTCGATCAACCGGATCCGGACCCGTTGGGCGGCCGCGTCCGCTCGCGCTCGGCTGCGAGCACTCATGAAGAGTCGACGGACCCGGCCGGCCGCGGCCGGCGCGGCGACGGGGCGATCGGCGGCGAGCTCGGCGGCCAGACGGGCCGCTTCCGCCTGGTGCGTCTCGCCGGCGTGGCGTACCGCGCCCCAGACCGCGAGAGCCTGCAGCAGTCTCGTCGTGGCGGCGTCGGTCGGCTCGAACTCGATGCGGAACTGGTGCGAGTCGCGCAACGCGTGCCGCAGCTGCTCGGCGGCGCCGACGACCTTCGCGGCGGTGGCCTCCGCAAAACCGGGAACCGTTGACAGCCGGCCGGTTCCGGCGCGCAACACGTCCGCGACCGTGAAGAAGCCGTGTGCCGGCAACGCGCTCAGACGCGGTCGACCGCCGAGGACATCCTCGATCGCCTCGATCGACATCTTCTCGGTGACGGCGCGCACCTGGCGCTCACGGACCACTTCGAACGCGGCCACGACCTCCGCGCGGGCAGCCTCGGTGATCGAGACCAGCGCGTCAGCGTCTGCCTGAGCCTGCGCCGCCTTCTTGAGCATGGCTTTCGTCGACCGGCGGCCCCGGTTGCCGGGCGATGCACTCGGCGTCGGCCGCACGGCGGTCTGGGTGACGCTCACCGACGGCCCGCCGGACGGCTCGCACCCATGCGCCGACCGTACCCGTCCGGGCGCCCGCGATCTCGTAGGCCCGGCTTCGATCAGCGTCATAGCGCCACAGTTCGGGAAACACCCGCACCAGGAGTGCGACGGTCACGAGCGTGAGCGCGCCGCCGCTGCCCACCGCCCAACGGGCGCCGAGCAGGGCACCGCCGAAGCAGAGAGCACCGTACGACGTTTGTCACTCGGCACGAAAGGGATGAGCTCGACCGGGACGCCGGGTCGTGTCCAGCCTAGCCGCGGTCTGCGACGATGGGCCGGTCCGACAGCACGAGGGCTGGAGAGGAGAGCCGGTGCGTGACATTGCCGTCTTCAGTGGCAGTGCCCACCCGGAGCTGGCGGCTGAGATCTGCGAGCATCTCGACGTCCCGCTGAATCCCGTGCGGGTCAACCGGTTCGCCAACGACTGCCTCGGGGTCCAGCTGCAGGCCAACTGCCGCGAGCGCGACGTCTTCCTGATCCAGCCACTGGTCCCGCCCGCCCAGGAGAACCTCGTCGAGCTGCTGCTCATGCTCGACGCGGCGAAGGGCGCCTCGGCCGCCCGCGCCACGGCGGTGGTCTCGCATTTCGCGTACGCCCGCTCCGACAAGAAGGACGAACCGCGTATCTCGATCGGTGGTCGTCTGGTCGCGGATCTGCTCGCCACCGCCGGCGCGAACCGGATCCTCACGATGACCCTGCACGCGCCGCAGGTGCACGGATTCTTCAGCGTGCCCGTGGACCACCTGCATGCGCTGCGCGAGCTGGCGGCCCACTTCCAGGGCTACGACCTGTCCAACACCGTCGTCGTCTCGCCCGACCTTGGCAACGCCAAGAGCGCGTCGGCGTTTGCCCGGATGCTCGCCGTGCCGGTCGCCGCCGGCGCGAAGCAGCGCTTCAGCGACGACCGGGTGGTCATCAGTTCCATCATCGGTGAGGTCGAGGGCCGCGACGTGATCGTGCTCGACGACGAGATCGCGCGCGGCAGCACCCTGATGGAGCTGCTGAACCGGCTGCGCGAACGCCACGTTGCCGGCATCCGGGTCGCCTGCACGCACGGACTGTTCATCGACGGCGCGTTGGCCCGGCTGGACAGCGCGCCCGACGTGCTGGAGATCATCTGCACCAACACGGTGCCGATCCCCAAAGAGGCCTGGACGCCGAAGTTGCGAGTGCTGTCGATCGCGCCCGCCCTGGCCGAGGCGATGCGTCGCATTCACAACGGCGAGTCAGTGAGCGCGCTGTTCCACTGACCGACCGGTCGTGGCCGCGGGTCAGCTCAGGTGCCGGCGCCGCAACGCCAGCCAGACACCGACCGCGCCGAGCGCGACGCCGCCCGCGACGGCGCCGAGCAACGCGGTGGCTTCGTACCCGTGCTGTCCGCCGATGCTGACCGAGGTGAACCAGTTCCCGCCGATGTTGGCGCCGATGATCAGGCCCAGCAGCGCGCCGAGGACGGCGCCGCCGATGCCGGTGAGGATCGCCTTGATTACTCGCCCGCCCGCCGGCGCGGTCGCTGGCCTGGGTGTGGTCTTGAGGGACATGACCGTCTCCTTCGGCTCCGATTCGATCCGACACCCGAAGGTTGCCCCCGCTGGAGTCGCGCCGCCTGAGCCGCACTACTCGTCTTGTCATGAGTACCCGTACTCAACCCCGACCCGGGGGATCGGTGCCCCCTCCAAGTCGGTTGCTGGTCACACACCTGACCGCACGCGTCTGCCCAGTTCGGGGCCGTCTGCACGATGACCGCGAGCTGGCCGTACCCGATTGCCTACTCGCCGGTGAGAGCCACCACCGCGTCGATGACCGGAATGCCTTCGACCAGCACCGGGTCATTATGGTCGGCGCCGGGGATGGCCACCACGGTCACCTCTCCGGCAGCGGCGCGGGCGACGGCCCGGCTCTGCTGTGGTGCCACGACGGAGTCGGCGGTGCCGTACACGACCGTGGTCGGTATCGTTACCCGGGTGATGAGCTCGGCTAGCGGATATCGGTCCCGTAGTAGGCGCCGCACCGGTAGCCACGGGTAGTGCTGGGCGCCCACCGCGGCGAGCTCGGTGAACGGTGAGCGCAGCAGCAGCCCGGCCGGCGGGTGCTCGGTGGTGAGTTCGCCGACGACGGCGGCGCCCAGGCTCTCGCCGACGTAGACGATGCGGTTGGGCGGGAAGCCTTCGGTGAGCAGATGCTGCCGCGCCGCGCGGGCGTCCAAGGCGAGCCCCGCCTCGGTGGGCCGGCCCGGATTGCCGCCGTAACCGCGATAGTCCAGTAGCAGCACAGTGAACCCGCGGGCGGCCAGCGCCCGGCCCAGCGGTAACCGGTAGCCTCGATGTCCGGCGTTGCCGGGCGCCAGCAGCACCGCGAACCGCCGGCTCGGCCCGTCCGGTGACAGCCGCCAGGCCCGCAGGTCCAGTCCGTCGCCGGTGTGCAGCATCACCTCTGTCACCGCCCTGGGCGGTGTCGGGGAGGCGCGGTCCGGGAAGTAGATGAGCCGGCGCTGCCCCAGCCACGCACTGCCGATGATCAACACCATCACGGCGAGGATCATCAGTGCCACCACGGTGGCGGCGCGGAGCAGACCCATCCCCGGCACGGTACCCGGACGCAGCCCGTCACGATCTCGTCGGATGGCCCGATGGTGCTGGTCGGTTCCGGCCAGGATGGCTTGCTTGTCGCCGGTCGCCGGCACGGTCAACGGCTCGAACGCGAGGCCGCCACGCGGCCGAGCCGAACTCGCGCGACTCGCCGGGAGTCGATGAGGACCGGGTCACCGACGGCGACGCGACCCGGCTTCACCGTCGAGCCGTAGACCCCGAGGCAGGCTTGGCGCTCCTGAGTGATGGCCCGCAGGACCGCCGGGTTGCGCTGCGCCGTCGCCGGGTCGATGTTGACCACCAGGCATCGCTTGTCGCGCCCATCGACGCGCACCCACAGGTCACCGATGCGCAACATCCGGCCCACCCACGCGTCTTCCGGGAAGGCCACGTCACCCGCCGCCTCGATGAGCAGGTTGGGCCGGAACCGCCGCACATCGAGCTCGGCGCCGGTCAATGCGCCGAGGCCGGCGACAGTCTGGGTCGTGATGATTGACAATGGCATGGTGTCGAAGACGCCGCGGTTCTGCTTGATGACGCGCACTCCGGCGCCCAACTCGGCCGCGAGCGCGGGATCTACGACGTCGAACTCGTTGCTGGCGGGAGTGCGGACCATGGTACGGGACGCGTCCGGCCGGTCCGGCTCGACGAACGACGGGCGGTAGTGGCACAGGTCGGGACGCTGGCGGATCGTCAACCACGGAAAGCCGCTGCGCACCATGCCGTCCCGGACGAAGGCCCAGCGGCGGTCACCGGCCAGCCCGTGCCAGGAGACGTCGACTTCGGCCAGGGCCTCGGCGCCCATGGACTTGACCGGGTAGCGCCACAGCGCAGCTACCCGGCCCACCAGGTGACGGCTCGTTGAGGCGGGTAACAGCAGATGGGTGGAAGCCATGCGAATGGCACCTCCTCATAGGAGGCGCCCTTCCCGATAGGGGTCGCAAGCCGAGCGTGGCGGACCAGGTCCGTCGCAGCGCCTCTCGGCTCCGTTGGCAGTTTCACCGGGTTACCGGCTCGATGTCAAGGCCGCCCGGGGGATCAGCGTCGCAGGGTGTAGGTCTCGCCTGTGGTGATGAGGTGGTGTAGGACGCGTTGGTGTTGCGGGCTCAGGTCGCGGCCGTGGGCGATGGGGTAGGTGTGTCCGCGCGGCGTGGTCCATTGCAGACCATGCTCGCCGTGGTGCAGGCGGTGGTTGTGGTGTTTGGCCCGGTGATGGCGTCTACAGAGGACGATCAGGTTGAACTCGGTGGTCGGTCCGCCGTATTCCCAGGGGTGGATGTGGTCGATGTCGCACTGGTGGGCGGGGCGGCGGCAGCCCGGCGCTTGGCAGGTGCGATCGCGGGCGCGCACGAACGCGGCCTGGGCGGGGGTGGGCCGGTAGTGCAGGCGCCCTTCGTGCCGCAGCCGACCGTGGTGGGTGAGCTGGAAGCGCCAGGGCGTGCTCTTGGGTAGCTGGGCGGCGACCTGGCGGGCGATGTCGGCCACGATCGGGCCGAACCCGGCCAGCTCGCCGGGGTGGTTGGCCAAACCGATCAACGTGGTCAGCTCCACGTGGAGGTGCACCCCACCCAGGGCGGGGGCGACGGGGCGCTGTCCGGGTGGGGTGGGGGTGATGCCGGTGAGCAGGTCGACGAAGAGGTCGGCGCGGATCTGGTCGAGGTCACGCTCATCCCCACCGGCCTGTTTGGTGGCGGTGGCCAGCCGGCACAGGTGCTCCCACGCGGCGGCGACGCGTTCCACCGGCAGCCGGGCCCCGCTCAGGCAGGCGGTGCCGTCGCTGTCTTCACGGTGCCACACCAGGCGTTGGGCCACCGAGGCCCGTCGGCGGGTCAGCGCGGCCGCCGGGTCGAGGGCGACCAGCAGGCGGCGCAGCCGCACCCGCAGCTGTCCACAGGTCAGATAGCTCAGCTGGGGGTCGGCCAGCAGCGCGTCGAGCACCGGGCGGGCGGTGTCGGTGGGCACCGCGTCCAGCTCGGCCACCACCGCCCGCACCTTGCCCAGATCCAGCTGAGCGGCGCCCAGCGCACCCAGCAGCGCGGGCAGCTTGTGATGCGCGACGTCGGCCAACCCCAGCTGATAGTCCGCGGCGTGCGTGGACCACGACAACGCGAAGGCCAGCTCCTCGGCCGCGTACGGGTCGCGTTGCCCCCCGCGCAACGCCGGCCCGTCCGGGCGGGCCGAGGGGGTGTAGGCCAGCTCCTGCACATCGTCGAGCAGCTGAGCCTGCTCATAGCAGATCTGGCGGTGGCGGGCCTGGACCAACTCCACCAACTGAAACCCGTTGAGCCGGGTCCGGTCCACGCTGGCCAACACCGCCGCCAACCCCGCCCCGGCCGGCATCTCGGCCAACCCATCAGGCAGCGCGGTGAACGGCGCGACCACCCGGGACGAACACGGATAGTCGCTCATACGTTCGAGACTAGACCCGCCCCCCGACAACAACCGACCCGACACGCAACCACACATGAGAATTCTCTGATGGCTGCCTGGCGGGGCGACGGGGGCACCCCGGTCCGCACTGCATCACCGCGGGCGCAGAGTCGCGATGATGCGCTCGAGGACCCAGCGGTAGACGCCCAGGCCGGAGCCGTGCGCCTCGCCGCGTCGGGCGATGAGCGGGCGGATCCCCTGTCCCGTAACGCCATGCGGTACCTGTCGTGGTCGTAGCCGCGGTCGGCGTACAGCGGCTCGGGTTGGTGGCGTGGGCGTCCGCGTCGACCCCGCAGGACCGGGAAGGCCGGCTCCCGGCACGGAAGGATTCATCCGCGGCCTGCCGCTCGTGACCCGCGACGCTGCTTTCCGCGTCGCACTGGCGCAGGCGATCTGAGAAGACGCGCTTGCCGCGCCGAATTGGGCCGGGCCGCCGGTCTGGCTGCACGCCGATCTGATCCCCACCAACCTTCTCGGCCGGGACGGTCACCCGGTCGCGGTGCTGTACCGGGAGCACCAGGGGCCCGATGGTAGGGTATTAGCGGTATTTGTGGTGGTATCGGCACCGGCAAATCGATGCCACCGGGACCCCGCGTGTGGGAGGCAATGTCGGTCACCCGACACCCGCACGAATGAGCGGGCGTCGTCCCCGTCGGGTGAGCACCGCTCGATCCGCGTGGCGATAGCATCGTCGAGCGCGACGGGTTCCCTCACGCGTTCGGACGGTGCACGACACCGGCTCGGGCTCACGCCGATCGTTAGGCATACCTTGGAGAATCCCCGCTGCGGCCGCGTTCCCGGTGTGGTGTGAGGCCGGGTGTTCGCGGCCCTGGGACGGTTCGGCCACCGCCGGCGGTGGTGGATCCTGGCCTTCTGGACGGTGATCGTCGCGCTGGGTATCGCCCTCGGCGGCCAGCTGTTCGACCGGTTGCAGACCGTGGACGGCCTCAGCGGTGACGCCGAGTCCGTGCGCGCAGAGCGCCAGATCACGGATCTGGTCGACAACGGTCCGGTGGTCTATGCAGTGGTCCGCGATGTCGACCCGTACGCACCCGCGGTGGTGACCTCGGTGAGTGCCGCCGCCATCGAGATCCGCCGGCTGCCGCACGTGGTCGAGGTGGATGACCTCTACACGCATGTCGGCGGACGGATCGGGGCCGACAACCGCAGCACCCTGGTGCGGGTCGAACTGGCCGAGAACCTGAGCCGCGCCGACCTGGACGCGGCCGAGGACCGGGTACGCGCGCGGCTCGCCGCCATCACCGCCCCGACGGTCCTCGTCGGCGGCGACGACCTGGCCCAGCGGGCCTTCGGCGACCAGGCGGTGCGGGACCTCGCCGTGGGTGAGTCGGTGGCGCTCGGGCTGCTCATCATCGCTCTGGTCGTGATCTTCGGGGGCGTTGTGGCGGCGAGCGTTCCGGTCGCGGTGGCGATGAGCGGGATCAGCGCGACCCTGCTGGCGCTGCTCGGGCTGAGCCTGCTCACCACGGTCGGTGAGTTCTCCGTCAACATCGTCACCCTGCTCGGACTGGGCCTCGCGGTTGACTTCGCGCTGCTCATCGTGGCTCGCTACCGGGAGGAGCTGGCGGCCGGTGCGGACGTACCGGCCGCGATCGAGACGGCGGTGCGCCGGGCCGGCCAGGCGGTGGCCATCTCCGGGCTCGCCGTCGCGTCCGCCCTGACCGGCCTGGCCGTGCTGGCGGAGCCGCTGCTCGCCTCGATGGCGGTCGGCGGCGCCGTGGTCGTCCTGCTGGTCACGGCGCTGGCGCTCACGCTGGTTCCGGCACTGGTCGCGATCGCGGGCTCGCGCATTCCCGCGGCCGGTGCGCGGACCTGGGTGGTCGAGGCCGCTGAGCGGATCCGGCGGCTACGCCCACGGCGGGGTGGCGGGCATCGCCGGCCCCCGCCGCTGCTGCAACGCCTGGCCACCCTCGCCCAGCGGCGGCCGGCCGCGGTCGCCGTGCTCACCACGCTGGGGCTCCTCGCCCTGGCGACCCCCCTGGCCCGGGCGAACTTCGCCAACTCCGACGCCCGCGCGCTACCGTCCTCTGTGGAGGAACGCCAGGCGTACGAGGCGTACCAGGCGCTGTTCGCGGCCGGGGAGGCCGCGCCGGTGACCGTACTCGCCAATGTCAACGCGGCCACCCCGCAACTGCGCGACTACCTGAACCGCCTCAACCGGCTGCCCGGGGTGGCCCGGCTCAACCTGCGCCGCGACGTACCAACCGGGTGGGTCATCGCCGACCTCACCGCGGCCGGCGAGACCGGGGGCGAACAGTCCCGGGACGTGGTGCGGGCGATCCGGACCGAGCGGCCGGCCTTCCCGGTGCTGGTGTCGGGCGAGGCGGCCAAGGTCGTCGACTACCAGGACGCCGTGCGCACCCGCCTGCCGTACGCGGTGGGCACGGTGGTGCTGGCGATGTTGGTGTTGCTCTACGGGTTGACCCGCTCGGTCGTCATCCCGGTCAAGGCGGTGCTGCTCAACGCACTGACGTTCCTGGCGACTCTGGGCATCCTGATTCCCATCTTCGCATGGGGTTGGGGGGAGCTGGTGCTGCGCTTCGACTCGTGGGGCGCACTCGACCTGACCACCCCGCTGTTGCTCTTCGTGTTCATCTTCGGCCTATCGATGGACTACGAGGTCTTCCTGCTGGCCCGGATCACCGAGGCGTACCGGCGCCGGCGGGACAACGATCGTGCGGTGCGCGAGGGCATCACCGCGTCCGGACCAGTGGTGACCGCGGCCGCCCTGTGCATCACGATCGTCTTCCTCGGCTTCGCGGCGGGCGGCCTGGTGGCGTTGAAGGAGATCGGGGTCGGTATGACGATCGCGATTGTGCTCGACGTGACCGTCGTGCGGGGGTTGCTGTTACCCGCGGTCATGACGCTGCTCGGCGAATTGAACTGGTGGACCCCGACAAATGGCCAAAACGGTGATTCTGTCGGCCTCTGACGCGACGATACGATCGGCCTCGCCCGGCGCCGCTGAGCTCGATCGTTCACGCCCGCGCGCCGGTGGTCCCGTAGAGAGGCTCCGGATGTCCTTGTTCGCACGAGTCAGGCTGGGTGCGCTGGCGATCGTGTTGGTCAGTGGTGTCATGGTCGTGCTGGCGAGCCGGCATGCGGTCGCCAGCGTCCTGCCGACCGGGTTCCAGGAGCAGGTCGTCTTCGCCGGTCTCGATCAGCCGACGAACATCGAGTTCGCGCCGGACCAGCGTATCTTCGTGACCGAGAAGAAGGGCATCATCAAGGTCTTCCCCAACCTGGCCGATCCGGTGCCCACGATCGTCGCCGACCTCTCGACCGAGGTGAACAGCGAATGGGACCGCGGCCTGCTGGGGTTGGCGCTCGGCCCGGATTTCGCCACCGATCCGCGGCTCTATATTCTGTACACCTACGATGCGCCACCCGGCCAGTCGGCGCCGTACTGGAATGACCAATGTCCTAACGCGACGGACGGCACCTGCCTGGTGACCGCGCGCCTGTCCCGCCTGAAGCTCTCGGGCAATCACGTGACCGGTTCGGAGCAGGTCCTCATCCGCGACTGGTGCCAGCAGTTCCCCAGCCACTCCATCGGCGATCTGCACTTCGGCCCGGACGGTGCCCTCTACGTCTCCGGCGGCGAGGGCGCGAGCTTCAATGTCACCGACTACGGGCAGTTGGGCAACCCGGTCAACCCCTGCGGTGATCCACCGAGCGCCGTCGGCGGTCCGATGGCCCCGCCCAGCGCCGAGGGTGGCTCCCTGCGCAGCCAGGACCTGCAGACCGCAGCCGACCCGGCCGGCCTCAGCGGTGCCGTCCTCCGCCTGGACCCGGAGACCGGCGAGGCGATGAGTGGTAATCCGCTCAGCTCCTCGAGCGATCCCAACGCCCGGCGCATCGTCGCCTACGGCCTGCGCAACCCGTTCCGGTTCGCGATCGCCCCCGACACCGGTGAGCTGTGGATCGGCGACGTCGGGCAGAACGCGACCGAGGAGATCGATCGGGTGGTGAGCCCGACCGCCGCCGCGCACAACTTCGGCTGGCCCTGCTACGAGGGCGCGGCGAAGACGACCACGTTCGCCAACCAGAACCTGACCATGTGCCAGAACCTGTACGACAACGGTGGGGCGGCCGACCCGTACTTCTCCTACCCGCACGGTGCTCACGCCAGCGCGAGTGACACCTGCGCGACCGGGGGCGGCGCGGTCACCGGCGTTGCCTTCTATCCGGCCAATGGTGGCGGCTATCCGGCGGACTACCACAACGCGCTCTTCTTCGCCGACTACGCTCGCAACTGCATCTGGTCGATGAAGGCCACGATTGCCAACGGCAAAGCGGTCCCGGACCCAACCCAGGTGGAGACGTTCACCAGCCAGGCGGCCACCCCGGTCGACCTCGCGGTCGGCCCCGGTGGGGAGCTGTATTACGTCGACCTCACTGGCGGCACCGTGCGCCGGTTCCGGTACTTCAACGGCAACCAGCCACCGACCGCGGTGATCTCCGCATCGCCGACCGGCGGGACGGTCCCACTCACCGTCCACTTCGATGGCACCGAGTCGTCCGACCCGGACGCAGCCGACGCCGGCCGGTTGACCTACGCCTGGGATCTCGATGGCGACGGCGCCGTCGACTCGACTCTGGCCCAGCCGACATTCGACTACCAGACGCCCGGGTCGGTGACGGTCCGGCTGACCGTCACCGACACGCTGGGTGCGACCGGCACCGAGACGTTGCTGGTCACCCCCGGAAACAACGCCCCGACGCCGGTCATCGACACGCCGGGTGCCGCCACCACCTGGCGGGTCGGCGATGAGATCACGTTCTCCGGACACGCCACCGACCTGCAGGACGGCACCCTGCCCGACAACGCGCTCAACTGGCACCTGCGCCTGCATCACTGCGCCACGCCGACCAACTGCCATGTCCACGAGTTGCAGGAGTTCGCCGGCACGGGCGGCGGATCCTTCGTCGCTCCGGACCACGCGTATCCGTCGTATCTGGACCTGGAGCTCACGGCCACCGACAGTGGCGGGCTCCAACACAGCGTGGTCCGGCGGCTGGACCCGAAGACCGTGGATCTCACCTTCGCCAGCAGCCCGGCCGGGCTCAACCTGAGCGTCGGCGACCTCACCGCGAAGGCGCCGTTCACGGTGACCGTCATCCAGGGCTCGTCACAGAGCATCAGCGCGACCTCGCCCCAGATCGTCGGCTTGACCACGTACACCCTCTCGTCCTGGTCGGACTCCCAGGCGCCGGCCCACATCATCACGGCCGGAATCGACGACGCGACCTACACCGCGACCTTCACCGGGACCTTGCCGACGAACCTGGCACTGAACCGGCCAGCCAGCGGCAGCGCTGCATGCAATGCGAACGAGACGCCGGCGAAGGCGTTCAACGGCAGCTGGACCGGCGGCACCTCAGACAAGTGGTGTTCGTCGGCGGCGTCCCTGTGGCTGCAGGTCGATCTGGGTTCGGTGTCGAGTATCGGCACCATCGTCATTCACCACTCCGGTGCGGGTGGCGAGTCCACCGCCGGTAACACCCGGGCGTTCACGGTCCAGGTCAGTCCGGACGCCACGAACTGGGTGACGGTCGTCACCGTCAGCACCAACACGGCCTCAGTCACCACCCACCCGGTCTCCACCATCGGGCGCTACGTACGGCTCAATGTCACCACCGCGACGAACAACGGCTCCAAGGTGGCGCGCATCTACGAGGTCCAGGTCTTCGCTCCGGTCGCCAAGGCGCTGCCCGCTCTGCGCAACCTCGCGTTGAACAAGGCGGCCACCGGGAGTACGTCGTGCAACGCCAACGAGACGCCGGCGAAGGCGGTCAACGGCACCTGGACCGGCGGCGGCGCTGACAAATGGTGCTCCTCGACCGGCCCACTCTGGCTGCAGGTCGACCTGGGTTCGGTCGTCGCCATCGGCTCGTTCGTGATTCACCACGCGTCGGCGGGTGGGGAGCCGGCGAGCTGGAACACCAAGGACTACAAGATCGAGGTGAGTGCCAACGGTACGACCTGGAGCACCGCGGTCACCGTGACCGCCAACACCGCCGGCGTCACCACCCATGTGGTCAGCGCCCTCGGCCGGTACGTGCGCCTCGCTATCACCACGCCGACGGGCAACGGCAGCACGGCGGCCCGCATCTACGAGTTCGGGGCCTTCGCGCCGCAGAACCAGGCGCTGAACCGCGCCGCCATCAGCAGCCCGACCTGCAACACCTCCGAAGTCGCCATCAAGGCGTTCAACGGCTCCTGGACCGGCGGGCTCTCCGACAAGTGGTGCTCGTCGATCGCCCCACGGTGGCTCGAAGTCGACCTCGGTGCGTCCACCCGCATCGGCGCGTTCGTCATCCACCACGCGGGCGGGGGTGGCGAGGCGGTGGTCGCGAACACCCGCGACTTCAGCATCGATGTCAGCTCCAACGGCACCACCTGGACCAGGGCCGTCACCGTCACCGGCAACACGGCGTCGGTGACAACCCATCCGGTCACGGCGACCGGACGGTACGTGCGGCTCAACGTCACCACCCCGACCAGCGGCGGCGCCGCGGTCGCGCGCATCTACGAGCTCGAGGTGATGGGCCGCCCGGCCTGAGCGACCGCTCAGGCGTCGGGCAGGAGAACGCCGAACCCGCGCCGGGCCAGGTTCAGCAGGACCGGCCCGGCCGCGGTCAGATCGCGGACCCGCTGCGCACAACGGTGCTCCAGCTCGGCGAGCGTCGAGCGATATATGTCCGGCCCGGTGCGGCGGGCCCGGTCCAGCACCACGGCGTTGCGCCACACCTTCGCCCGCGCCTCGGCCAGGAACCGCCGGCTGGCGGCGCGGTTCGCCGGTCGGAGCAGCCGGTCCAACAGGGTCACCTTCGAGACCGCGTCGAGTTCGTCGTCTTCGGCGCCGACCCGGGACTGCAGGACGGTATCCAGGTGCCGATGATCGGCTGCCCGGCTACCGAGCACGGTCGGGTCGTCGAACTCGGCCGAGCTGATGACCGCGAGCAACGCCTGGGGCAGGTCGTAGTTGATGTGCGCGTTGAGACCGTAGAGCACATGGCGCAACGGCGGCAGATCGGGCTGGTCGCGGGCCGCGTCGAAGGCCGCCCGCCACGGCCCGGAGACCGCATCGCCGTGCCGGTCGGCGTTCATGGCATCGAGGTAGAAGGTCGCGAACGCGATGTCCCACTGGCGCACCCAGTCACCGTCGGCGAACCCGCCCCGGGCGATCTCGTCGGCCACCGCCTGCGTGGTGCGCAGGTAGGTCGCGTGAAAGAAGCGCCGGGGATCCCGCGCGGCGGTCAGCTGGCTCAGGTCCCGGCGCATCTCGGCGAGCAGGCTCTCGATGCTCTCAGGCGTCACCGGCCGACCCTCGCATGATCCCGGGGGGCGACGCCATCATCCAGCCTGGTGTCGCCGGCGGCGTTCGGGGTGGGCCAATCGGCCAACCCGTCGCCGACGCGGGCGCCCACCGTCGCCTCACCCATCGTCGCTTCGCCGCAGGACCAGGCGCATCACCGGTTCGTACTGCTCGGCATATTCGCGTGGGGGCAATCCATGCCGGCGGCGGCCTTCCTGGGTGCCGATGCGGAATATCAGCGCCCGGATCAGCATCTGCGCCCAGTCGGGTTGAGCCTGGCCGTGCTCGAGCAGTGACGCGGGGGCGCCGTACCACGTGAGGGCGTCGACCACGGCCACCGCCGACGCCCAGGCGGCGGGCCGGTAATAGACCGGCCAATCGATGATGGCGGGTGGCAGCGGATCGGCGAAGAGAACATTACCGAGAAGATCGCCGTGCACGGGCTGGTCGGCCGCCTGGACCGGCCGGCGGGCGGCGGCCAGCCGTACGAGTTGCTCACCCAGCACCTCATCGCCCGTCACCGCCTGCTCCGACCAGGCCAGCCGGTCGCCGATGCTCCAGGGGTCGTCACGCCGGTCCAAGAAGACGGGCCGGCCGATATGGGCCACCGCCCGGTGGAACGCCTCACCGGCGGCGAGGGTATCGCGGAAGCGACTCGCGTCAGGCGTTCCGGCGACCGCGTGCCACGCCTCCCACCCGCCCGCGACCCAGTCGCCGTTGCCGGTGATTGCCGGCCGGGCAACCCGGAAGCCCGCGTTGGTCGGCAGCCCGGCCAGCACCTCGGCGCGCCAGCAGGTCTCTTCTGGAGCGCTGGTCGGCTTGAGGAAGATCGGACCGGCTCGCCAGGCCATGCCCTGGCCACCGTCTACGGGCACCAGCCGGCCCTGGCACCCGAACGCGGCGGCCACCTCCGGCGGCGGCGGGGCGGGCGGCATGACGCGACACCGTAGCATGCCCACGGCCGCCGAGCGCTCGATCCACACTCGACTACGCTGGGCCCGGGGGTGAGGTCGATGAGCCCAGCCGGCCCGCCCGCGCTGTGGGTGTGCCCGCGGTGCGGCGCCCGGTTGGTCAGCCGTAACCTCTCGCACTCGTGTGGCGAGTTCAGCCTGGAGGACCTCTACGCGGGCAGCGGCCCGGCCGCCCTCGATCTGGCTCGGGACTTCGTGGAGCTGTTGCGGTCACTCGGCGACGTCCAGGTCATCGTGCAGAAGACCCGCGCGGTCTGCGTGGCGCGGGTGCGCTTCGCCAGCTTCCAGCCCCGCAAACACGGGCTGCTCGCCAACTTCGCGCTGCGCTACTGGCTGGACAGCCCGCGCATCGTGAAGAAGACAGACTACGGGCCGCGATGGCGGATGCACGCGGTCCAGGTCTCCGCCCACGCCGATCTGGACCCGCAACTACGGGCGTGGCTGCAGGAGTCACACGACACCGTCGGCGTGCAGAGCGACCTCTACTGAGCCGACCGGGGCCGCGGCGACCGGGGGACAGCCGCGCGGTCGGCGGCAAATTGCGTTGAGAATGCCGGGCCTGCGGCGCACGCTGGGGTTCCCCAAACCCCGGAGACCACCGATGAGACTGCTCCGCGACCTCTGGGCCACCTCGCCACGGCGGACCGCGGTCGTTGCCTGCCTGATCGTGTTCGGGGCGGCCGGTCAGGCGAGCGCGTCGGCGCTGGCCGGTTCGGTGCTCGTGCACCGGTCGATGCCGTTGTTCGGAGTGCTCGCCGCGGTCCTGGTGGTGGCGGTCCTCAGCGATCTGAGCGTGGGGCTCATCATGGCCGGGCTGACCGCCGACTGGACGGCTGCCGTGCGCCGCGGGTTGTGCCGGGTGGCCTTCGGCCAGGACCTGCCCACACTGGAGACGACACCCGTCGGCGAGCTGCTCGACCGTATCGACGGCGATGTGTACCAGGTCGGCTCCGAGCTTCGCGGCACCGGCACCCGCATCGCCCAGTCGGCCGCCTTCGGGGCGCTCTCGATCGTCACGGCGCTCGTCGTCTGGTGGCCCGCGGGCCTGGCCATGCTCGCGCTCGCGGTCGGTCTGGTCACCGGTCTGCGCCGCCGGTTCCAGGTGATCGGGCCCACGCGGATCGCGGAGGAGGAGGCGTGGTCCGATCTGGCCGCCGTGATGGAGGAGTCGATCCATGGGCAGGACGACGTGCGTACCAGCCTGGCCCGGCCGTACGTGCTGAAGTTGTTCGCCCTGCGCTCCCGCGAGGTGCTGGCCCGGGGCCGCCGGGTCTGGTTGCTCTCGGCCCGGATCACCACGATCGCGTCGGGTGTCCTCACCGCCGGCATCGTGCTGGTCGTGGCCGGGGGAGCGTGGGCCCTGGCCACCGGCCGCATCGACGGCGCCCGGCTCACCGGGGTCTGGCTGCTCACGCTCGCGTTCTCCAGCACGGTCGGGCATATCAGCCGGATGGTGCCCGAGTTGCAGAACGCGCTCGGCGCCTGGGCCCGGGTGCAGTTGCTGCGCGATGCCCGGCAGGAGCCGCTCGGCGGGTCGGCACCGGCGGTGGCCGACATCGCCATCCGCGCTTTGACCTTCCGCTACCCGACCGCCGACCCGGCCAGCGAGCGGCCGGCGGCGCTGCGTGACGTCACCCTGAGCTTCGCCATCGGTCGCTCGTACGCCGTGATCGGGCGCACCGGCTCGGGAAAGTCCACATTGGCCAAGGTCCTCACGCGCTCGGTGGAGGTGCCGCGGGGCGCCGTGTTCCTGGGCAGCACCGACATCCTGGACCTCGACATCGACGAGTTGCGCCGCTGGGTCGCGATGGTGCCGCAGCGGACCGAGATCGTGGCCGGCACGCTGGCCGAGAACGTGGCGCTCTTCGACCCGGACCTGCTCGAGCCGGCGGCCCGCGCGATCGAGGAGCTCGGCCTCAGCTCGTGGATCGCCGATCTTCCCGACGGCATGCAGACCAGGCTCGGTGACGGCGGATACGTGCTCTCGGCCGGCCAGGAGCAGCTGGTGGCGTTCGCGCGCATCCTGGTCCGCGATCCCCGCGTGGTGATCCTGGACGAGGCCACCGCGCGCCTGGATCCGGTCACCGAGTCCCGGGTCCATCAGGCCACCGAACGGCTGCTGCGTGACCGCATCGGCATCGTCATCGCCCATCGGCTCTCCTCGGTGCGCCGCTGCGATGAGGTCGTGGTGCTCACCGACGGCGCGCTCGTCGAGGCCGGGCCGCTGCGGGAGTCGGAGCGCTTCGCCCAGCTGCTGGCGCGCAGCGACGCGCCGGTGGCGGCGGCGGTTGGGGGGCCCGGGCGCGGGCGCGGCCGTGGGTTGGCCCTGTCCGACCCGGACGGCTGGTTCACCGGCGACGAGGACGGCGACGACGATCGCCGCGCCGAGCTCGCGCTGGATGCCCAGGTGACCGTGCCCGGCAAGGCCGAGCCGCCGCCGCTGCCGGCACCGCAGCCGGCCCGTACGTTCCGCGAGATCGTGCGGCTGATGACCAACGATCCCCGTTACGGGCTGGCCGCCGTGGCCCTGTTCCTGGTGATGGTCGTCTTCGGGCTGGACGGCTCGGTGCTGCCCTGGCTCTGGGCGGATCTGGTCGATGGCACCGGAGGTCTGTTCTGGCCGGCGGTAGGCATCATTGCCGCGCTGGTCGTGGTCGCGCCGACCGGGTACTACACCAACCTGTGGTTCCCCGAGTGGTGGGTCCGCCAGATGCTGCGGATCAGCCTGCGCCTGGTGCACGGGCAGACCGGCCCACGGCGGGTGAGCCCGCACACGCCGGCCGAGGTGGTCGCCCAGGCGGGCGACACCGAGCGGGTCGTAATCCTCGCCGACAATCTCATCGACCAGTGGATCTGCGCATTCGTCCTGGTCGCCATGATCGTGGTGGCGGGCAGCCTGATCCCGGCGTTCTTCTTCGCCGGCACCATGGCGATCTCCGGCCTGGTCGCGACGGTATTCGGGCCGGTCCTGGAGCGCTCGGCCCGGCGTACGGTGGCCGCCCGGGCCGCGTTCGCCACCGGTCTGGTCTCGACGCTCTCGGCGGCCCGGACGGTCAAGCTCGCCGGCGCCACGTGGCCGGTGCTGAATCACCTGGCCGGCCTCGACCGGGTGCGCAGCGAGCGTCAGCGGCGCGAGATCTCGATCCAGGTGCTGGCCCGCTCGACGCCCTCAGTCGTGAGCGGGCTGCTGCCGGTCGGCGCCTGGGCGCTCTACCTGGGCGGGCACCTTTCAGCCGGGGCGACCCTGGTCGCGGTCTCGACGCTCGGGGCGGCGCGGTGGTTCGCCTGGACAACGGCGTCGCTGGTATCTCAGCTGCCCTCGGCCCGGGTGTGGACCCGGCGCACGGTGGCGATGTCCGGGGCTCCGGCCTACTCGGCCTCGGTCAGCGGCGTCGACATCTCCGCCGGTACCGCGCCCGCGCCGCCCTCCGCGCCGCGCCATCCACTGCGCCGGCTGGAGCTGGCGTCATTCTGCGCCGTGCATGAGGACGGCACCGTCGGCGCCCGCGATATCGACCTGAGTGTCGAACGTGGACAGTTGGTGCTCGTCGTCGGCCCGGTCGGGTCCGGCAAGTCGTCCCTGCTGCGGGCGATGGCCGGGATCGTGCACCACACCGGTCGACTGCACTGGAACGGGCAGCCGGTGACCGAGCCCGAGCTGTTCCTGCGACCCAACCAGGTCGGGTACGTCGGCCAGTTGCCGCGCGTGCTCTCCGGCACCGTCGCCGACAACATCCGGCTCGGGTACGAGCTGGACGCGGACAGCGCGGTCTCCACCGCGCAGCTGGAGCATGACCTGTCCACCGCCGGCGGCGGGCTCGGCCTGCTCATCGGGCACAAGGGGACCCGGCTCTCCGGCGGTCAGTTGCAGCGTCTCGCGCTGGCCCGCGCGCTGGCCCGCGATACCGAGCTGCTGATCGCCGATGATGTCTCCTCGGCGCTGGACGTCACCACCGAGTTGGACCTGTGGCGGGCGCTGCGGGGGCGGGGCATCACGGTCGTCGGCTCCACCTCGAAGCGGGCCGCGCTTGCCCAGGCGGACCAGGTGGTCGTGCTCATCGGTGGTGCGGTCGCGGCCCGGGGGGCCTGGCGGGCCCTCTCCGATCGCTGGGGCCATCTCGCCGGCTGACCTGGTCGGCGCCATCGTGGCTGAGCACCGGGGTGCGGGCACTGCCGGGCGCTGCGGCCGACCATCCGTCTCGGCCGGCCTGGTCAGCCGGCCAAAGCCTGCGTGAGCTGGTCGAGGAAGCGGCGTTCGGCCTTGGAGACCCGGTCGGATCCGACGCCGAACACGCCACCGGACCGGGAGGCCCGGGCGACCTTGCTGGCGACGCTGTACACCCACCGCCGGTACGCGGCCAGGTCGGCCGGGTCGGCCTTGGCGGCGAGGAGAGCCACCGCGGCCCGAGCCCGGTCCAGGACGGTTGCGATCCCGGCGGCCCGATCGGCGAAGCTCGGCACCGCCGCCGGATCAGTGCCCGGTTTGTCGTAGGAGTAGGTGAGCGTCTCGGCGATCTCGGCGACGAAGGCGTTGCCGGTCTGGCGCCCCTGGGCCACCGCCAGCAGGCCGACCTCGTCCTCGGCGTTGCGGGCGAGGCGGCCCTCGAGGTGGGCGTTACTCGCGGCCAGCACCACCCAGCGGGGCAGCCGGACCAGGAGGTTCCATTCCGCGGCCGAGAATGCGGACTTGTCCGTCACGGCAGTCCTCCGTTGCGTGACTACGATCGACCGATCGCCGGTCGTCCGGTCGGGCAGCATCGTCTCGGGCAGCGTAGTCGAGGTGCTCGGCCAAGCGGGCGAGCTGGATCCGCGAGCTGATGTCGAGCATGCGAAACATCCGACGAAGGTGATAGTTCACGGTATGCGGCGAGAGGTAGAGCCGGTGGGCGATCTGCTGGTTGGTCATCGCCTGGCCGACCATGGTGGCGATGGCCCGCTGCCGCGGTGAGAGGCTCTGCCAGCCGGGAAACGGCGGCGGGACCACGTGGCCGGCCTCGTCGGTCAGGATGACCGCCACCGAGACCGGTTCCCGCACCACGATGCGTACCGGGTCGGGACCCGGGGCCAGATGCTGGGTACGGATAACGAGCAGGACCGAAGGCGCCGCGGGTCCGGCTGAGCTGGCCGTCGGTTCGGTACCGTCCATCGCAACCAGCTCCCATCGCTGACACCCGATCGGGTATTTTTTCGTGTCAGATGGACAATAATCCAATGACGTTCTTTCTGTCAAGCAGACAATTAGTTAGGGTGCCGTCATGGCGACCCGATCGCACAGCTCCGCGGTCATGCTCACGGTCGATCTCGCGATCCTGACCATTCGCGCCGGGGAGCTTCACGTCCTGCTGGTGGAGCGGGGAAACAAGCCGTACCTGGGCCGGCTGGCCCTGCCCGGCGGCTTCGTCGCCGACGGTGAGTCGCTGGAGATCGCGGCCCGGCGCGAGCTGAAGGAGGAGACGAATCTTGATGCCGGATCGCTCTTCCTGGAGCAGCTGCGCACCTATGCCGACCCGCGACGCGACCCACGCGGCCGGGTGGTGAGCGTCGCCTACCTTGCGGTCGCCCCGGACCTGCCCATGCCGGTGGGCGGGTCCGACGCCCGAAGTGCGCAGTGGGCCCCGGTCGACGACGTGCTCTCGGGCAAGCTCCGCCTCGCCTTCGACCACGACCAGATCGTGCGGGACGCCGTCGAGCGGGCTCGCGGCAAGCTTGAGTACAGCTCCCTGGCCACCGCCTTCTGCGCCGACACGTTCACCATCGCCGACCTGCGCCGCGTGTACGAGGCGGTGTGGGATGTGCGCCTGGACCCGGGCAACTTCAGCCGTAAGGTCACGAAGACCGCGGGGTTCGTACTTCCGACCGGCTCACGCCGCTCCGCCGACGCCGGCCGGCCGGCGGCCCTCTATCGCCGCGGAGAGGCGGTCATGCTCTACCCGCCGATGCTGCGCAGCACCGTGGCCGACCACTGACCCCGCGGCCGCGAGCCGTCCACAGAGGACTACGAGGCCGGGGCCCAGATGACGATGCCCAGACACATCTCGTCGCTGGTGCCGTCGCCCCACACCACGTACCTGGGCGGCAGCGGTCGCAACTCGGGGAGCTTGGCCCGCAGGCCGGCGTCGTGGGTGCAGGTCACCCGCAGGGTGTCCCCCGGCTGGATCCGTACCGGCTTCGACAGGGTCCGGGCGCCCTGGTCGTCGAAGTTGTAGAGCGGCACGTCCAGCAGCGTTCGGGCGTGTGACGT
Organism: uncultured Actinomycetota bacterium; assembly: GCA_963753485.1. Taxonomy (GTDB): domain Bacteria; phylum Actinomycetota; class Actinomycetes; order Mycobacteriales; family Micromonosporaceae; genus CAWDLX01. Next base: position 71,529 of record CAVWCL010000014.1, read on the forward strand.
ACCGGGGTTCAGCTCGACCCGGATCGCGCGGCCGAGCAGGTGCATGTGCCCAGCGACCGCGTAGACCAGGCCGGCCTGGCGCACCTTCTGGTCGCAGTGCTGGGTCGAACCGGCCGTCGGCTGGTGGTTGCTCGTGCAGAGGTAGGCCAATGCGCCCACGGTCGCAATGGCCTGGGAGCCGAAGCGCCGGGCGACATCGGCGACCGCGGTGGTGCGCTCGCACAGCGGGCCCGACTCGGCTGGCGTGCAGGGCAGCTCCACCGGCGCCGGCAGCAGGGTGGTCTTCAGCGCCACCAGCTTCGCGGTGCCGGCGGTGAGGCGCAGCCGGATGCCGGACTGATCGGCGGTGGCCCGGCCGCCGGTCGCGAGCAGGTTGTAGTGGATCTGCAGGATGATCTGGCTGTGGGCGGCCAACCGGTATCCGGTGTTGGCCCCGATGAGGCCCTCCGGGGCGCCGGGAGCCCAGGCGCCGATCCAGCCTCCGCCGACACTGAGCTGGGCGCCCGGCCCCCGGATCCCGGTACCTCCGAAGCAGGTCCAGCCGTCGCCGGCGTCGGACTCGTCAAGCGTGCGGGCCCGAGGGACGTCGCCGGGATCGACCCGGAAGATGATCGCGTGGTGCACCACGGCGGCGTTCTGTGGCAGGAACTGGCTGCCGGTGACGAAGGTCGGCTCAGTCAACCGCGGATCGACAAGGAAGCAGCGGTACTCGTCGGTGCCGCCGTTGGGCGGGACCGGGACGTACGGGTGGGCCATCCGCAGCTCGAGGAAGCGCTCGCCGGCGCGCAGCGGAGCCGCCGGCGCTACCGCGGCCGCCGGATGGTGGCCGGCGTGCAGGGCCGGCTCGAGCATGGTGGTGGGCGCGGCACAGGCGCTGACACCGGCCAGCCCGAGGGCCATGACGGCGGCCAGCCAGGCGGCGGGTCTCATGCCGCCCACGGTACGCGACGGCCGGCCGACCGGCCACGGGCGGCCGGCGGAGTCTATTGTGGAGACGCGTGGCGCCGGGCGACCAGCCCGGCGAAGGCACGGGCGTCGGCTACCGCGGCGCCGCCACGGTCGTTGTTGAAGTACACATAGACGTCCTGCGCCGCGGAGTAGGCCGCCTGGATCCGCCGCAGCCAGGTGGCGAGTGCCCGCCGGCCGTAGCGCGGGTGGGGTGTGGCCCGCCCCTCGTGCAGGCGCAGGTAACCGAAGTCGGCCGGCTGCCATTGCGGGGTCAGCGCCCGCCCGCCGCGGTCGGACCAGCACAGCGCGGCCCGGTGCGCGTGCAGCACCGCCGCCACGTCGGTGGTGAACCAGGAGGCGTGCCGGGGCTCGACCGCGACGCGTACCTGGGGCGGAAACCGGGCCAGGACCGCGTCGAGTGCGACCGGATCCGCGGTCAGGGTGGGTGGCAGTTGGATCAGCACCGGCCCGAGCTTGGGTCCGAGGCCACCCGCACGATCCAGAAACCGGGCGACCGGCTCGGCCGGATCGCGCAGCCGGCACACGTGGGTGAGGTAGCGGCTCATCTTCACCGCGATCGTGAACCCGACCGGCGTCCGTTGCCGCCACTGCTCGAACGTTGACCGCTCAGGTAGCCGGTAGAAGGCGTTGTTCACCTCGACCGTGGCGAACTGGTTCGCGTAGTGCTCGAGCCAGAGCCGCGGTGCCAACCCGGGAGGGTAGAACGTGGCCCGCCAGTCGGCGTACTGCCAACCGGAGGTGCCGACCATGATCATCTGGGCGTGGCGCGCTCGACGGGGTCGGGGCGCGAGCCGTGCCGGAACTGCTCCTCCCGGCGGACGTCGGTCGCCGTACCGATCTTGCCGTAGAGACCGGACGCGAAGAGGACGGTCCCGATGAGGAAGGAGACGATACAGGTCGACATCGTAAACCCGAGGAAGTCCAGGCTCGTCTGCATCAGCGTCATCATGGTGAGGCCAGCGGTGAGGAAGACGATGCCGCCGACCAGGTTGATCCAGTGGTCGACGTTGCGCCCGATCAGCGCGCCGCCGATGAGGATCGCGCCGGCGGCGAGGGAGAGGATCGCGAACCCCCGGTTGGCGTGCAGGCCGAGTGCTGAGGGCAGGTCGTGCTGGGCGAAGACCGGCTGGGAGGCGGTGCGTACCAGGGCCACGATCCCGAAGACCAACACGTAGAGGCCGCACCCGGCGGCGAGGATGCGGTACAACGGCTGTAGGTGATGGTTCACCGGCAAGTGCGCCATACCTCCATGGTGGCGCACCCCGCCGGTGGCCGCCGGGTTTGTCGACGTTTGGCGAGGGGAGCGGGTGAAGCCCATGCGGATTGCGTTCGCCGCGGACGACGAGAACGAGACCACTCGGGCCGTCCAGGCGTACCTGGCCGGCCGGGGGGACGTGTGCGTCGTCGATGGCGCTGCCTGGCCCGATCTGGGCGCCGGGGTCGGTCGCGCGGTTGCCGAGCGCCGGGCCGATCTCGGCGTGGTGATGTGCTGGACCGGCACCGGCACGGCGATCGCGGCGAACAAGGTGACCGGCGTGCGAGCCGCGCTGGCCTGGGAGCCGTGGATCGCACGAGGAGCGCGCCGGTGGAACGACGCGAACGTACTCGCCCTGAGCCTCAAACGGCTCGCGCCCGACGTGGCGGTGGACGTGGTCGCCGCCTTCCTCGAGGTGTCCGGGCCGGACCCGGACGAGGCGGCGAACATCGAACGACTCAACGCCTTGTAGCGGGGCGCTCTCGTACCGTCATTAGCCCACTGTGGACTCTTCGCCGGCCCTGGGGTTCGGCGCCGTCGGCCGGCTGGGTATGGTGTCGGCGGCGCGGCCGGAGGAGTCCTACATGGGCATTGTGGTGGAACGGGTCCTCGCTGGCGACGTTGCCGAGGCCGCCTGGCAGGTCTACAACCGCGCCTTCGAGGAACTACGGACCGCCGCGGTCCAGCGGCATCTCATGTACCGGCAGGAGTTCGACGAGGTGATGGCCGACCAGCGGGTGCGGAAGTACCGCGGGGTCGATCCGTCCGATCCGGACCGGATGACCGCGCTCGCCACCTTCACCAACGAACTGGCGGCGATGCCGCTCATCTCGCCGGAGTACTTCGAGCACCGCTGGCCGGAGCTCTACGCCGGGCGGCGCATCTGGTACATCGGCTTCTTCGCGATCGATCCCGACTACCGCCGCTCCGGGGTCTTCGAGGAGGTGATCGCGCACATGTGGGGCACGGTGCTGGACACCCGCGGCATCGCGCTGCTCGACATCTGCCGCCGCAACGACCGCATCGGGCTGCCGGACGCCATCGTCCAGACCCTGGTCGGGCTCACCAGCGGTCTGCGGGCGTCCCGGGTGGACGAACAGACCTACTGGCTCTATGAGCCGTAGTCGGACGCACCCGCCCGGGCCAGCGCGGCCGACCACCGGGCGGTGAAGTCCTTCGGCGGCACCGGTGCCCCCCACAGCGTGCCCTGACCCAGCTCGACGCCGAGCCCGGTGAGAACGATCTGCTGAGCCCGGGTCTCCACGCCCTCGGCGACCACGGTCAGGCCCATTGCGCTACTCATGGCCACGACCGCCCGGACGATCTCCTCGTCGTCGGCGTTGGTGCCCAGGCCGCCGACGAAGGCCCGGTCGACCTTCACCCCGGTCACCGGATGGCGGCGAAGGTAGCCCAGCGCCGAATACCCGGTGCCGAAGTCGTCGACGACCATGCGGACGCCGAGCTTGCGCAGGTCCAGCAGCACCTGGTGGGTGATGGCGGACGGGTCGATCATGACCGACTCGGTGATCTCGAGAACCACCGCACTCGCCGGAATGCCGAGCCTGACCAGGCCGGCGCTGAGGGCGTCCGCGAGCACCGGATCGCGCAGCTGACGCGGCGAGACGTTGATGGAGAGCCAGAACTCGTCGGTGACCGTGCCGTCCCGGCGCCACTGCGCCAGCTGACCCAACGCCTCCTCGACCGCCCACCGGCCGAAGCGCGAGATGAGCCCGCTGTCCTCCGCGATCGGGATGAACGCGTCCGGCGCGACCGACCCGCGGGTGGGATGGTCCCAGCGGGCCAGCGCCTCGGCGCCGTGGATGTGCCCGCTCACCAGGTCGACGATGGGTTGGTACACCAGGCGAAGCTGCCGCTGGGACAACGCGTGGCGTAGGGCCAGCTCGATGTCGACCCGCTCGCGGACCCGCTCGTGCATCGAGGAGTCGAACATGGTCCAGCGACCCCGGCCCTCGGACTTCGCCTGGTACATCGCGGTGTCGGCGTCGCGCATCAGCGCCTCCGCGGTGCCGAAGGCGGGGGTCTCCGGCAACGCCGCCGCGATCCCGACCGAGGTGCTGATGACCACCTCGGCGCCGCCCATGCGGAACGGCTCGCCAAAACAGCTGAAGACCTGCTCGGCCAGGCCGACGGTGTCGCGCCGGGTGCCGAGGTGTGCGATCACGAACTCGTCGCCACCGACCCGGGCCACGGTAGCGGTCTGCGGCATGATCTGTCGTAGCCGGCGGCCAACCTCGGTGATCAGCTGGTCGCCGACCGCGTGTCCCCAGGAGTCGTTGACGAGTTTGAAGCCATCCAGGTCAAGGAAGAGAACCCAGATCAGCGCTCCTCGGGGAGTCGGGCCGGCCAGCATCTCGTCGACCTGGGCGCTCAGCATCATCCGGTTCGGCAGGCCGGTCAGCTGATCGTGGGTCGCCTGGTGCTCGTAACGGCGCTGCGCGGCGGCGTAGCTCTGGACCGCGGAGACGGCCCGGACCAGGAGCAGCGCGACGATGATTGCGCCGCCGGTCGCGAGCAGGATCCGGTCGAGGGCGCTGGTGTCGCCGAGGACGGCGGTGAGGACGAAGGGTGCGGCCACGGCCGGCACGATCAGGATGAGGCGCCGGATCGACCAGGCCTGCACCGGCAGCGGCGTGGCCTGCCCGAGGTCGACCACCGACGGGTGCAGCGCGGCCGCGCCGATCAGGGTGTAACCGAGCAGGAATGGCAGGTCGAGCAGGGGTGAGCCGGTCAGCCGGCCGAAGACTCCGATGATCGCGTACGCCAGGTCGCCGCCGAGCAGTAGCGTGATTGTGCCCACCAGGAGCAGGTACGCCGGTTTCCGCACGGCCGTGGTGAAAGCGAGATTGACCAGCAGCAGCACGAGCACGGTGTCGAACATCGGGTAGATGCCGGCGGTCACCGAGACCCCGGCCGTCCGACCGTGGATGGAGGCGGCCGGGAGCGCCAGCAGCAGGATCGAAGCGAGCGCGGTGCCGACCCAGATGATCAGGCCGTCGATGACCGCGTGCCGCTCCACGCCACGGGCCCGCAGCAGCCCAGCCAACCCACCAATCATCAGGACGTATCCGGGCATGGTGAACATGTCCGCGGCAAACGCCAGCAGGCCCGTGCGGTGGCTGGCCCACGTCCGTACGAGGGCGCCGGCTAGAAACAGGGCACTGGCGGCACTCAGCAGCAGCCACGGCCGTCGCGGCCGGGCATGTCGCCAGATCGGGCCGACGACCAGGGCGACCATGGTGCCGAGACCGACCGCGGCGAACGCGACTTGGGACCAGTCCTTCGTCATCGGCGCGGCGTAGACCACCGCAGCCACCAGGCCGGCCGCGATGAACACGACGGAGCCGAATGCGCCGGCGCCGTCGGCATGGCGGGGGGCCGACCGTCGCATCGACCTCGCTCCCTGGCTGGTTCTGCGGTGGCAGTACGCAGGAGTATCCACTGCCGTCGTAACCATATCCAGACCGGTGAGCCGGATTTGATTGGCTAAATCGGGCAAGACGACCGAACGGCCGTCCCGGGCCATTGCGCACATCGAGCACGAGCGGACGTACGGGGCGCTCGCCGTCCTCAGTGGACCGGCGGGCTGCCCGCGTCACGGTCGGTAGCGACGTCCGGCCTGGTGGGGGCTACCGGGCCCGACGGGTCCGCCGGCGCGCGGGCGCGCTGTCGGCGGCCACCCGGGTGTGCGAGATGGCGGCCGCGATCGCGGTACCGATCACCGCGAAGCCCACCTGGATGGCGAGCTCGATCCAGTCCCAGTGCAGCCGGGACACGCTCGCCGGTGCCCGGTCGGCCACCTGCAGGAGGTTCGCCACGTACCCGCCGAGCAGCGCGGCGCCGACACCGATGACCAGCGTGACGAAGGCGCCGATGCGCTGGCGCCCGGGCAGGATCAACCGGCCCAGGATGCCGACAACCAGGCCCACCAGGATCGCGCTGAGGATGTCGTTCACGTGCATGGCGGGGTTCCCTTCGGCGGGCCATCCGTGGGGTACGGGCGGCGCGACGCAACACTGTATACCCCGGGTCACCATGGATACACCTGCGTGCTCGAGCCGATGCGCAGCGTGAGCGTCCGCGCCCGCGGGCTGCCGGCCGGCCCGGGAACCGACGTAGGCTGGCCTGGCCGGCGGAGGTGGGGGTGCGTGCGCGAGGAATGGCGCCAGGAGGCGGACGACGAGTGGCTCGCCGGGCGCCGGTCGACCTTCTTCCGGCGGCGGCGCTTCCGCTTCGCCCAGGCATTCGCCGACGCCGAGCTCGGACCGTTTCGAGGTCCGCCGCGCAACCCCACGCTCCGGCTCACCGACAAGGGCTACTCGCACGTCCGGCATGCGCTGCGGGTGTACGCGCATACGGCAGTCGTGGTCGACCTGCTGGTGTGCCGGCGCTGTGGGCACCGCCTGCTGGAGGAGCACCGGCTGGTGCTACGCCGCGAGGACGGCGCGTCGTTGACGCTCGGCTGGGTACGGATGTGCCGGAAATGTCAGAAGGAAGCGTGGCTGTTCACCTCGCACATGCCCTCACACCTGGCCGGCCGGGCCCGGGACGCGAAGGCCGTGCTGTAACCGGTTGCCCGGATCGGGTCAGGGCGGCAGTTGGTGGCGCCACGGCGGATCCGCGCCAACCCGGGCACAGGTGGCCGCGGCGACCTGCTGCCCGAACGCGAGCGCGGCGGCGAGCGTGGCCGGCGTCAATCGATGCAGCCCGGCCGGGGTGAGCAGCCCGGTGCCGGCCAGCTCGGCGAGCAGGCCGGCGGTGAACGCATCGCCGGCGCCGACGGTGTCCACCACCGCCACCGCACGGGCGGGCGAGTGCACCCCGGGTGCCGCCCCGGCGTACCCGGTCGCCCCGTCCGCGCCGCGGGTCACCACCACGAGCGCCGGGCCACGGCGGCACCAGCCGGTGGCGATCTGGTCGACCGGTTGGTCCGGATGGGTCCAGGCCAGATCGGCCTGGCCGACTTTGACCAGGTCAGTCAGGCCGACCCAGGCCTCGAGGGTGCGCACGACGGCTCGCCGGTCCGCGGCCACGGTCGGGCGCGGGTTGGGGTCGAACGAGATCGTCCGCTCGTCGTGCTCGCGCTCGAGCAGGGCCGCGACCACGGCCCGCATCGGCGCCAGTCCCAGGGCGAACGATCCTGCGATGTGCAATGCGACGCCGGCGGGCAACCGCGCCGGCAGCTCGTCCAGGCGCCAACCGCCGTTCGTGGTGCCCTCCACCTGGAACGTGTACCGAGCATCGCCGGTGGCCGAGAGCTCGACCCGGGCCAGCGTCGTCGGTTCATCGGTGGTGACCGCCAGCGCCAATCCCACGCCGGAGGCGGTGAGGTGCTGGCGGATCATCTCTCCGAAGTGGTCGGTGGAGAGGCGGCAGAGCAGCTGGACCTCGACCCCCAACCGCGCCAGGCCCACCGCGACGTTTGCCGCGCTGCCGCCCGGTCGGGCCGCGGGCCCGTCGGTGGCCTGGCGGGCCCGCGGCCCGTTAGGGCTGCCGGGGACGAGGTCGACCAGCGCTTCGCCGCAGACGACGATCACGGGTGCGCAGCCGGCGCCGTGAGCCGGTAGGTGACGTACTCGACCGATATCCCGGAGCGCTCCAGCTCTCGATGGGCCAGCAGCTCCCGCCGCAGGCCCGCCCGATCGATCAGCCGATGCAGGTAGCCGAGGTCACCGGAGCTGCCGAAGAAGACCAGGATCCGTCCGCCAGCGGCGAGAAAACGTCGCCCCTCCCGGAAGAACGCGGTCAGCGCGCGGTACCCCTCGTCCGTGCTGGCGGACTCGAACAGGTCGCGCGGCGGGAACCACCGAAACGGCGGGTCGAAGATGATCAGGTCGAAGACCCCGTCGACGGCGCGGAACACGTCGCTGTGGCGTATGTCGATCCGGTCGGCGACGCCGTTGCGCTCGGCGTTGGCCTCCGCGGCCGCCAGCGCACTGGGATTGATGTCGACCGCGACCACGTCGGTCGAGGTGGCGGCGGCAAGGATGGCGTTCACCCCCGAGCCGGTGCCCATGTCCAGCACCCGGTCACCGGCGCGGACCTCGGCCAGCACCGCCTCGCCGAGCAGATGCGACACGCCCGTGATCGGCATAACGTCGTGGGGTACCACCAGTGTGCGGCCCAGGTAGGTGAAGGTCTGCCCGGCGGCGCCCTCGGCCCTCGCGGTCTGGTAGGCCTCCTCGTGCCAGTGGCGCAGCATCTCGACCCGCTCGGCCGGCATGGTCGGGGTGTACGCCTCGGGTTCGTCCACACCAGCCACGCTACGCAACGGCCGGCAACGGTACGGCAGCCGGCGGCAACGCGTACGGGAGCCGGCGGCCACACCACGGCATTGACAACCGCTTCGGCAAACGTACACTCCTAGTGCACTAACTTGGAACGAGCGGCGTGAACTGGCAGCAGCGGACCGAGCGAGGTGACGTTGACACCTTCACGTGACGCGGGTTCGTCCACGAACGCCGGTCTGGTCCTGACCGGGATCGGCGTCCGGTTCGGCGGGCTGGTCGCCTTGGACGACGTCTCGCTCGAGGTGCCGCCCGGACACGTGGTTGGCGTCATCGGGCCCAACGGCGCCGGCAAGACGACGCTGTTCAACGTGGTCTGTGGCTTCCTACGGCCCAGCAAGGGCTCGCTGAGTCTCGACGGCCAGCCGCTGCGACCGCGGCCGGACCGGCTCACCGGCCTCGGCATTGCCCGGACCCTGCAGGGCGTCGGCCTCTTCGCCCGCCTGAGCGTCCTGGAGAACGTGATGGCCGGCGCCACCCACCGGTCTCAGGCCCGGTTCCTGCCGGCTCTGCTCGGCTTGCCGGCGAGCGACCGGGACGAGCGGGCGCTGCGGGCGTCTGCCCTGGAGCTCCTCGGCGAGCTGGGCGTCGCCGAGCAGGCCGCCGCGCTGCCCGACACGCTGCCCTACGCGCTGCGCAAGCGGGTGGCCCTGGCCCGTGCACTGATCTCCCGTCCGCGCCTGCTGTTGCTCGACGAACCGGCCGGCGGGTTGAGCACGGAGGATATCGACGAACTCGCCACGCTCATTCGCGCCCTGCCGGAGCGGGGCGAGGGGGGCTGTTCCGTGCTGCTGGTCGAGCATCACATGGACCTCGTGATGGCGGTCTGCGACCACATCGTGGTGCTCGACTTCGGCCGCCAGATCGCCGCCGGCACGCCCCAGCAGGTCCGCGACAATCCGGCGGTCGCGGAGGCCTATCTCGGCGCCGCGGTGACCGCGGCGGATCAGCCATGACCGCGCCGATCCTGGCGGTGCGGGCGCTCAGCTCCGGGTACGCCGGCGCGCCGGTGCTGAAGTCGGTCGATCTCACCGTGCCGACGGGCTCGATCGCCGCCGTCCTCGGCGCCAACGGCGCCGGCAAGACCACCCTCCTGCGAACCCTGTCCGGCCTGGTCCGCCCGAGCGCCGGTGAGATCGTCTTCGACGGCCGCAACCTGCGCGGCGTGCCGGTCGAGCGGCTCATCCATTACGGGATGGCCCACGTGCCGGAGGGGCGCGGCGTGGTCGCCGAGCTCACCGTGGACGAGAACCTGCGCCTGGGCGGCTTGTGGCGCCGGGATCGGGCGGACGCCCGAGCCGCCCAGGAGGAGGTGTACCGCTTCTTCGAGCCACTGGACCGGCGCCGGACACACCTCGGTCACCAGCTCTCCGGTGGCGAGCGGCAGATGCTCGCGGTGGGCCGGGCCCTCATCGCCCGCCCGCGCCTGCTCCTGCTCGACGAGCCGTCGCTCGGCCTCGCGCCCAAGGTGGCCGCGCAGATCATGGCCCGGCTGCGTGAGCTGTGCGACCGGACCGGGCTGACCGTGCTGCTGGTGGAGCAGAACGTCCGCAGTGCACTGTCCATTGCCGACCAGGGGGTGGTGATGTCGCTGGGCCGGGTGGTCACCGCGAGTCCGGCCGCGGAGCTTCGCGGCGATGAGCAGATGCGCCACGCGTACCTCGGTTTCTGACGTACCGGCAGTTGGGAGGGTCGAAGGTGGACCGGTTCGTGAACCTCACCGTGAGCGGTCTGACCAACGGTGCGGTCTACGCGGCGTTCGCCCTCGCCCTGGTCCTGATCTGGCGGGCCGCCCGGGTGGTGAACTTCGCCCAGGGAGCGATGGCGGTAGCGGCCGCCTACCTCGCCTACTCGGTGACCAACGCGACCGGCTCGTACTGGGTCGGCCTGGTCGCGGCGATCGCCGGCGGGCTCGCGTTGGGCGCGCTGGTGGAGCTCGGGGTGATGCGCTTCGTCTCCGACCGGTCACCGCAGAACGCGGTGATCGCCGCCCTCGGCGTCGTGCTGGTGATCCAGGCCCTGCTGGGAATGATCTACGGCAATGAGTACCTCCCGCTGGGCGTGCCGTTCAGCCGGAACGCCATCAAAGCGGGCGCACTCGCGCTGCCGTCGCGGTACGACCTCTTCGTGCTGGGGGCGGTCGCGTTCGTGGTCATCGGGCTGGCCCTGCTCTTCGGCCGGACGAGGGTGGGCCTGCGACTGCGGGCCTCCGCGTTCGCCCCGGAGGTCTCCCGCCTGCTCGGCGTGAACGTTGCCCGCATGCGCACGCTGGGCTGGGCCCTCGCCGCCGCCGTGGGTGCCCTGGCCAGCCTGCTCGTCCTGCCGACCCAGCTCGGCCTGCACCCGAACGCGATGGACGGCGTGTTCGTCTCCGCGTTCACCGCGGCCGTGTTGGGCGGACTGGACAGCCCGCCGGGCGCGGTCATCGGCGGGTTCGCGGTCGGCTTGACGCTCGCCTACGTCACCGGATACCTCGGCAGCGACGTCTCGGCGATCGCGGTACTCGCCGTCCTGCTCGCCGTGCTGCTGATCCGGCCGGGTGGCATCTTCGCCGGTGTCGCGGCGAGGCGGGTATGACCAGCCCCATCCGGGCGTGGTGGTGGCCCGCCTCGACGCTGCTGCGACACCTGTACGTCGCGGTACTCACCGGGGCCGTCCTCTACGGCCTCACCTACCAACTCGAACCGTTCCGCAATTACCAGCTCGGGTCCATGGCGGCGCTGCTGTGCGCAACCGCCGGTCTCACCGTCCTGGTTGGACAGAATGGCCAGCTCTCGCTCGGCCACGGGGCGATCATGGCGGTCGGCGCTTACACGGTCGCCCTGATGCAGATTCGCTTCGACAACGCCGGCAACGACGCCGGCTGGACGATCGTGGCCTCTCTCGGCACCGGCGTGCTGGCCGCGATCGTCGCCGGCACGGTCATCGGGCTGGCCGCGGCCCGGCTGCGCGGTCCGTATCTCGCCGGCGTCACCCTGGCTGTCGCGGTGATCGTGCCGGCCATCACCACCACGTACTACAGCGTGTTCAACGGCGACCAGGGCTTGACCTTCTTCGTCCCGCCGCCGCCGGAAGCGCTGGGCCCGGCGATCCCGCCGGAACAGTGGCAGGCCTGGCTCGCCCTGGTCGGCGCTGCGCTGGTCATGATGCTGCTCGCCAACGTCGGTCGCAGCCGGTTCGGCCGGGCCTTCCGGGCGGTCCGCGACGACGAGGTGGCCGCCCGCCTCTGCGGCATCCACGTCGCCCGCACCCAGGTGCTCGCGTTCGTCCTCAGCGCGGCCACCGCCGGACTGGGAGGCGGCCTGCTGGCCATCGGATCGCAGAGCGTCTCGCCGGGGGCGTTCTCGCTCACACTGTCGTTGTACCTGTTCCTCGCCATCGTCATCGGTGGGCTCGGCAGCCTGATCGGCGCCATCTGGGGATCGATCGTGCTCGTGTTGCTGCCCGATCTCATCCAGAGCGTCGCCGACCGGTTCACCACCTCGCCGCAGCTGGCCCAGAAGCTCAACGGCAACCTGTCGCTGGCGATATTCGGCCTCACCCTCATCGTCGTCATGATCGCCGCCCCGGGCGGCATCCAGGGCCTGCTGCACCGAGTCGGCAGGTGGTCGGTGGCCCTCCTTCGCAGGAGCGACCGGCAATAACGAAGCACCCCGCCGAAGACCGGAACCGAAGAAAGGTCGGTACCTCTCTCATGTATCTGCATGCACGACGCATTCTCGCGGTCGCCGCAACCGCTGCTCTGGTCATCACGGCGGCCGCCTGCGGGAGCAACAACCCCGCGCCGGCCGCGAACGTTCCCGGCGTGACCTCGACCAGCATCCTCATCGGAACCCACCAGCCGCTCACCGGGCCCGCCTCCGGCGGGTACTCGAAGATCGCCCCGGCCACGAAGGCGTACTTCGACTACATCAACTCCAAGGGTGGCGTCAACGGTCGCAAGATCACCTACAAGATCGAAGACGACGGGTACAACCCGGCCAACACCCAGACGGTCGTACGCAAGCTGGTCCAGCAGGACAAGGTCTTCGCGATTCTCAACGGTCTTGGCACCCCGACCCACACCGGCGTGCTGGACTTCCTGAAGACGAACAAGGTGCCCGACCTTTTCGTCGCCTCGGGCAGCCTGAGCTGGAACCAGCCGGCCAAGTACCCGGGCACTTTCGCCATCAACCCCGACTACACGACCGAAGGCAAGATCCTCGGTAGCTATGTCAAGCAGACCTGGCCGGGCAAGAAGGTCTGCGATTTCGGTCAGGCCGACGACTTCGGCGCGGACGCGCTCGCGGGCGTGGAGAAGGGCCTGGGCGCCCCGGTGGCCAAGAAGCAGACCTATGTGGTCACCAACACGAACGTGGGCCCGCAGATCGGTGAGCTGAAGTCGGCGGGCTGCGAGGTGGTCATCACCGCGACCGTGCCGGGCTTTACCGCGCTGGCGATCGGCACCGGCGCCCAGATCGGATTCCACCCGCAGTGGGTGGCCTCCGGGGTCGGTGGCGACTACGACACCCTCAAGGGCTACCTGAAGGAGAACACCGCCGCCCTCCTGCAGGGCTTCGTCACCGCCGGCTACCTGCCCGGCGCGCACGAGGACGCCAACCCGTGGAACCAGTACTTCCAGCAGATCAACAAGAACTTCAACAACAACGCGGACTACGACGCGAACATCGTGTACGGCATGTCGATCGGCTACCTGTTCGTCCAGGTATTGCAGGCCGCGGGGCCGAACCTGACCCGGGAGAGCCTGATCGCCGCGGTGGAGAAGGGTGGGTACACCGGACCGGGCAACGCCCCGCTGCTCTTCTCCAAGACCAGCCACGCCGGGTACGGCGGCGTCCAGCTATCCAAGGTGGACAACGGCGTGCAGTCGTACTTCGGGCCGGTGTACGTGACCGACCCGGGTGACGGCGCGATCACCAACTACAGCGGTACGCCGGCCACCCCGCCCGCGTACTAGGCGGCTCTCCCGACGGGGGTATGGGCCGCCCCGCACCGCGGGGCGGCCCATACCCCCGGGCTGGAACGCACCGCGCGGCTGGGCTGACCGCGCGACGCGGCGGCGGGCGGGCCCCGACACGCCTGCGCCGTGCGGGACTGGTCGCCGTTTACACTCAGGACACCGATCACCGAGGTGGAGGGCGCGCACCATGGCCAACGTCGATGCGCGGGGGCGTGTCGACGGACGGACCGCCCGGGCCGAACGTACCCGCAACGCTATCGTCGAGGCCCACCTCGCCCTTATCGGTGAGGGCGACCTCAAGCCGACCGGCGAACGGATCGCGGAGCGGGCCGGGGTTTCGCTGCGGGCGCTGTGGGCCAACTTCAAAGACATGGAGGCCCTCTTCGCGGCATCCGGGCTGCGGCTCACCCAACGCCAGGACGAGGCCTTCACCCCGATCCCGAGCAGCCTGCCGCTGGGCCGGCGGATCGAGGAGTTCTGCCGCCAGCGGGCGCGCATTCTCGAGCTCATCGCACCATCGGCCCGGGCGGCCGCGCTCAAGGAGCCCTTCTCGGCCCAGCTGCGGCGCAACCGGGCGGCGAACATCCGCCGGGTGCAGGACGAGATCTCCAAGCTGTTCGCCCGCGAGCTGCACCGGGCCGGCGACGCTCGCGAAGAGCTCTTTCACGCGCTCACGGTGGCGAGCACCTGGTCGGCCTGGGCGATGTCGCGCGACGAGTTGAAGCTCGACGTCGACCACGCGTGCGCGGTGATGATGCGCACGGTCAGCGCGTTGCTCGCCGCGCCCCCGACCAGTCGCTGAGCCGTCGCTCAGTGCCGCGGCTCAGTCCGGCATCGTCAGCACGGTGCGCGCGCCCTCGCCGCGTATCATCCGATCGAACGCGGCCGGGGCGTCGGCGAGGCCGGCCCGGTGGGTCACCAGCGGGGCCAGATCCAGCGTTCCGTCAAGCACCGCCCGGGCCAGCAACGGCACCTCGCGATCGGGGTCGGTCGACCCGTAGACCGACGAGCGGAGCGTGCGGGCCGAGTGGAAGATGTCCAGGGCGCTGAGCGCGAGCAGGTCATCCCGGCCGCCCATGCCGACCACGATGACCCGGCCGCCGCGGCGGGTGGCCCGCCACGCCACCTGGATGGTGGCGGCCCGGCCGACACACTCGAAGGCGACATCGGCGCCACGGCCGCCACAACGGGCGCGGACCGCCTTCGGTACGGCATCGTCGGCGATCAGATACTCGGTGGCCCCGGCGGTGAGGGCGAGCGCGCGTTTGGGCTCCGCGATGTCGACCGCGATGATCGGCGTGGCGCCGGCGGCCCGGGCGGCGGTCAGCACCGACAGGCCCACCCCGCCGAGACCGATCACGAGCACGCACTCGCCCGCCCGTACCCGGGCGGTGTTGGCCACCGCTCCGGTGCCCGTGAGCACCGCGCAGCCGAGCAACGCGGCCTGCTCGAAGGGCAGCTCGGCGGGGATCGCGATGACCGCCCGCTGGTCGACGACGACCTCCTCGGCCAGTGCGCCGAGTCCGAGGGTGACGTGTGCCGGTAGGCCGTCGGCGGTGAGCCCGCGCGGGGTCGACGGGCCACCGGCCCGTGCGCAGAGCCACGGTTCGTCCCGCTGACAGAACCAGCACTCGCGGCAGGCCGGGGCCCAGTTGAAGACGACGTGGTCGCCGGGTGAGACCCGATCCACCGCCGGACCGGTGGCCACCACCTCGCCGGCCGCCTCGTGGCCCAGGATCAAGGGAAAGTCCGGGGTGAGGGTGCCATTGACCATGGACAGGTCGGAGTGGCAGACCCCGGCCGCGCGCACCCGCACCCGAACCTCGCTCGCGCCCGGTTCCGGCAGCCGGACCCGCTCCAGCGCCAGGGCCGCACCGCCCGCGCGGGCAACGATCGCCTGGACCGTCATCGCTGGACTGCTTTGATGAGCTGGAACTCCTCCACGCCGAACCGGCCGAGCTCGCGGCCGAAGCCGGACTGCCGGTAGCCGCCGAAGGGCGCCAGCGGGTTGAACGCGGCCCCGTTGATGTCCACCGCGCCGGTGCGCAGCCGCCGGGCGAGCCGCAGCGCGCGGTCCTCATCGGCCGACCACACTGCGCCGGCCAGCCCGTAGCGGGAGTTGTTGGCGATCGCCACCGCGTCGTCGTCGTCATCGAACGGGATGACCGCGAGCACCGGGCCGAAGATCTCTTCCTGGGCCACGGTGCCGCCCGGATCGACGTCGGCCAGCACCGTGCCGGCGACGAAGTATCCGCGTTGCGGGACCGGTGCGTCGGGCCCGCCGGCGACCAGCCGAGCGCCCTCGGCCAAACCGGTACGGATGAACCCGCGCACGCGGTCACGTTGGGCCGCACTGATCAGCGGGCCGAGCCGGGTCGCTTCGTCGAACGGGTCGCCGAGCCGGTAGCCGGCGGCGGACTGCTCGGCAATCTCGAGCGCCTCGTGGTAGCGCTCGCGCTGGACCAGCATCCGGGTCCACGCCGTGCAGGTCTGGCCGGAGTTGAGGAAGGCGTTGGCCACGCCCACCTTCACGGCTCTCGGCAGGGGCGCATCGGGCAGGATCACGTTGGCCGACTTGCCGCCCAGTTCCAGGGTGACCCGCGCAATCCGGTCGGCGGCGAGGTGCGCGATCCGCCGGCCGGTCGCAGTCGAGCCGGTGAACGAGACCAGGTCAACGCCGGGATGGGCGGCGACCGCCGCGCCCACGATCGGGCCGGTTCCGACGACCAGGTTGACGACGCCGCGGGGCAGTCCGGCCTCGTGCACCGCGTCGGCCAACAGGTACGCCACCAGCGGGGTGAGCTCGCTCGGCTTGAGCACCACGGGGCAGCCGGCGGCCAGCGCCGGTGCCAGCTTCGCCACCACCTGGTGCAGCGGGTAGTTCCACGGCGTGATCGCGCCGACGACACCGGCCGGCTCCCGCAGGATCACGGAGTTGCCCACCGCCTCCTCGGGTGGCGGCGCGGCCGCGAGCTCGGCCGTATCGGCCAACACGGTCAGCGGCAGGCGGGTCTGCACGCCGGTGGCGATCCGCCGTGGTGCGCCCAACTCCAGGCCGATGGTGGTGGCGATCTCGTCGGCGCGGGCCGACAGGGCCGTCCACAGCCGGCGCAGGTGATCGGCGCGGGCCGCCGGGTCGAGCTCGGACCAGCCGGACGACGCCGCGCGGGCCGCCGCGACCGCCCGGTCGACATCGGCCGGCGTGCCGGCCGGCACGTACGCGATCACCTGCTCGGTGGCCGGGTTGGCCACCGCGATCCGGTCCTCGCCGAGGGCGTCGACCCACCGGCCGTCCAGGTAGAACTGGGTTCGATCCATCGGCTCCCATTCTCCGGCGCCGGCACCCCGTCGCGGAAGTCACGCGACCTTGCACCTTGATCACGGTGCGGTACCGTCGCGGTGTGACCGCGCAGGAGACCCCGTTCGGGGAGTTACATGTGGAACTGCCCAGTGGGCGGCGGCTTCAGGTCGTGGTCGACGGTGACCCGCGCGGCATTGCGGTCATTGTGCACCACGGAACTCCGAGCGGAGCCGTCTTCGACCCTGGCTGGGTCAGCGACGCCCACGAGCGCGGGCTGCGACTGGTCGGTTATGCCCGGCCCGGCTACGGGACCTCCAGCCGCCACCCGGGTCGGGCGGTCAGCGAGGCCGCCGCCGATGTGGCGGCGATCGCCGACGCCCTCGGCGACGAGCGCTTCCTGACCTGGGGCGGCTCCGGCGGCGGCCCGCACACGCTCGCCTGCGCCGCCCTGCTGCCCGACCGGGTGGTCGCGGCGGCGACCCTCGCCTCGGTGGCGCCGTACGACGCCGAGGGCCTGGACTTCATGGCCGGGATGGGCGAGGGGAATATCGAGGAGTTCGGCCTGGTCGTTTCCGGCGGCGAGGAGGCGATCCGCCCGTTCGTGGAGCAGCAGCTGACCGGCCTGCTCCAGGTCGACATCGATGAGCTGGTCAACGAGATGGCACCGTTCGTCACCGAGGTGGACGCCGAGGTGCTGCGCGGGCCTTATGCCGCCACCATGCTCGCCCAGATGCGCGACGGCGCTCGATCGGGACCCGACGGGTGGATCGACGACGATCTGGCCTTCGCCCGGCCGTGGGGCTTCTCCCTGGCCGACATCCGGGTTCCGGTCCAGCTCTGGCAGGGGCGTGAAGACGCGATGGTCCCCTTCGGCCACGGCGCGTGGTTGGCCGAGCAGATCGCCGGCGTCGATGCCCGCCTCACCGAGACCGACGGCCACCTCACGCTGTTCACCCACCGCGTGCCCGAGGTTCATCAGTGGCTGCGCGAACAATGGGATGCCGCCAGCTAACCGGCCGGTACCGGCAGTTCCCAAACGGTCGCGCGCCTCGTGTCCGCGCTCTCCAGCGCCTGGGTCACCGGGATCTGCATGCGGGCGAGCGGGATGAAGAGCCGTTGGGGCAGGAAGGCCCGGTCCGGATCGCCGACGATGACCCGGCGGCCGGACCGCGCGGCCCGCCGCAGGAAGGCCAGCATGCGGGTGGACATGTCGCGGCTGTAGAAGATGTCGCCGGCGAGCACCACCTCGGCGTCGCCGGCGGCGTCGCCGTCGAGCAGGTCGGCGAGCTCCGCCTGGACCGCGCCGGCCACCCCGTTGGCCCCGGCGTTCAGGCCGATCGCGGCGATCGCCAGCGGGTCCACGTCCACCGCCCGGACCGCGGCGGCGCCGGCCAGGGCGGCGGCGATCGCGACCAGCCCGGAGCCGGCGGCGAGATCGAGCACCCGCCGACCGCGGACCACCTCGGGATGATCGAGGATCCAGCGGGCCAGCGCCTGCCCACCGGCCCAGGCGAACGCCCAGAACGGAGGCGGCTGCTCGGAGCGGTACTCGCCCTCGTTCAGCTCCCATAGGCCGATCGGGTCTTGCGCCTGGTAGAGCCGGATCTCGGGTACGTGGGCCACCGGGCCCACGCGTACATGATCGCGGATGAACGAGGCGGCGTCCGTCGGCATGCAGCAATTGTCGCTGGGACGGCGACGAGTGTGTCAGGGTTGACGGGTGTTGCAGGCAGGGCATCGGCTCGGCAACTACGAGATCGTGAGCGCTCTCGGGGCCGGCGGGCAGGGTGTGGTGTACCTGGCTCGGCATCTGATGCTGGACCGCCTGGACGCGGTGAAGGTGCTGCAACCGAACCTGGCCGGCGATCCGGGCGCCCAGCAGCGTTTCCAGCGTGAGGCGGCGAGCGCCGCCCGGCTGCACCACCCGAACATCGCCGCGGTCCACGACGCCGGGCGGGCGCCGGACGGGTCCTTCTACGTCGCGATGCATTTCGTCGACGGGCCCAGCCTGGACCGGATCATTCCGGCGGGTGGGTTGGGCATCGACCGCACCGTCCGGCTGGTCGCCGGGGTTGCCGACGCACTCGACACCGCCCACGCCCACGGGCTGCTGCACCGCGACGTCAAACCCGGCAACGTCATGGTGGCCCAGGCCGGCTCGCCGGGCGAACACGCCTGTCTGGTCGACTTCGGCATCGCCAAGCTGGTCGGCGACGGCCGGGACGCGCGCACCGGTAGCCAGGTCCTGGGCACCGCGGCCTACATGGCCCCGGAACGGCTCGACGGCCACACCGGCGACGGCCGCTCCGACCAGTACTCCCTGGCCTGTATGGCCTACCACTGCCTGGTCGGGACGGTGCCGTTCCCGGGCGGAAACGGCCCGCGCCCGGCGCGCCCAGTTCCGGCGTCCAGCCGGCGGGCCGGGTTGCCGCCGGCGATCGACGCGGTGCTCGCGCGCGGGCTCTCCCGCGACCCGGCCGACCGCTTTCCCACGTGTGCCGCCTTCGCGTCCGCTCTCAGCGCGGCGGCGAACGGCGCCTCCGGTCGGACGCGGACGGCGCCGTTGTCCCCACCGCCCCGGCCGCCGGGTCGCGCCGTTGGCCGAGCCGCCTCCGGCGGGTGGCCGCCGGTGGCCGGGCCGCGCCCGTGGCCGGCCGGCCGCCGACCCCTGACCACGGTCGGCATCGGGCTGGCCACCGTCGTGGCTCTGGCCGCCTCGCTACCATTGCGCCGGCTGATCACCGGCCAGACCGCCGTCCCGCTCGACCTTGGCGTCCAGTTCACCGCCCTGGTGCTGCTCACCGGAGTCTGCGGTGGGTTCGGCGTCTGGCTGCTGGCCCGCCGTAACCCCGGGGCGTGGTTCATGCTGCTGCTGAGCGCGCTCGCCGCCCCGGCGCTGCGGGCGGCGCTCTGGATCGCCGAGCCGACCGAGCGGGCCAACCTCGACCTGGCCCTGCAGTGGGTGGCCTTCCAGCCGCTCGAGGCCGGGTACTCCGCCTTCACCATCCACAAGGGAGTTGTAACGCTCTCCGCGCACGGGACCGTGCTGACCGCCTTGAGTGTCGTCGTCGCCGCGATCTGCGGGTACGGCTGGTGGCGCTGGTCGACCAGCGTGACGGCGGTGTCCCGGGTCCCGTCGGTGCAGTGGCCGTGGCTCGGCGGCGCCGCCGGTGCGATCGTCGTGCTCGTCCTCGCCGTCGGCGGGCTCCCCGGCGACATCGCGGTCCAGGTCGCGTTCGCGCTCGCCCTGACCGTGGTGTCGCTGTACTGCCTGGCGCGCACGTATGTCGAGGGGTGGCTGCTCTTCCTGGCGGGACAGGTCGCCCACCTCTCGTACGCGGTCACGGTGGCCGACACCCATCCGCGGCCGCCGACGATGCGCTCCCTGGGCCTGGTCGGCCCGGCCACGCCGATCGCGCCCAGCCTCGCGTTGTATTACGTGGCTGCGCTCGGGTTGGGTGTGATCGGCGTGCTGACCTGGCTGGTCGACCTGCGCCGGGCCAGGGCATCGTGACCCTGGAGCGTGATCTGCGCGCCGTCGTCGGCGACTCGCAGGTGCTGGTGGATCGTGACCTCATGGCACCGTACGAAGTGGACTGGACCGGTCGGTTCCACGCTCGCGCCCGCTGCGTCGTCCGGCCCGGCACCCCGGACGAGGTGGCCGCCGTGCTGCGTGCCTGCTCGGCCGCGGGGGCCGCGGTGACCGTCCAGGGCGGCAACACCGGTCTGGTCGGCGGCGGCGTGCCGGCCGGCGGTGAGGTTCTGCTCAGCCTGGCGCGCCTGGTCGAGATCGAGCCGGTGGATGCGGTCGCGGCGCAGGCCACCCTCGGCGCCGGGGTCAGCCTGGCCGCCGCCCAGGACCACGCCCGGGCGGCCGGGCTCCAGGTCGGCCTCGACCTGGCCTCCCGGTCACAGGCGAGCGTCGGTGGTCTGGTCGCCACCAACGCCGGCGGGATCCGGGTGGTCCGCTATGGCAGCATGCGGGCCCAGGTCGCCGGGGTCGAGGTGGTTCTCGCCGACGGAACCGTCCTCAGTAGACTGATGGCTCCGGTCAAGGACAATACCGGGTACGACCTGAGCCAGCTGATGTGCGGCAGCGAGGGCACACTGGGCGTGCTGACCCGGATCCGGTTGCGGCTCGTCCCGCCGGCGGGGCGCTCGGCTGTCGCGCTGATCGGTTTGGCCGACACCCGAGCCGCGCTGGCCGTGCTCGACCTGGCCCGCCGCCGGCTGAACGCGCTGGCCGCCGCGGAGATCTTTTACGGCGATGGGCTCGCGCTGGTCCGGGCGCAGGCCGGGCTGCCGGCCCTGTTCGGTACGGACTGGGCCGCGTACCT
Organism: uncultured Actinomycetota bacterium; assembly: GCA_963753485.1. Lineage (GTDB taxonomy): Bacteria > Actinomycetota > Actinomycetes > Mycobacteriales > Micromonosporaceae > CAWDLX01. The sequence continues at coordinate 92,656 of CAVWCL010000014.1, forward strand.
GGTGCTGGAGTGCGCCGGCGGCAGCGACCCGGAGGCTGAGCTGGTCGCGCTGCTCGCCGAGGCCGGTGAGGTGGGCGACGCCACCGTCGCCGCGGACGCCGCCGGCCGCCGGCGGCTATGGACCTACCGCGAGAGCCATCCAGAGGCGATCAACACGGCCGGCGTGCCGGTGAAGTTGGATGTCTGCGTACCGCTCGCCGAGTTCGCCGGACTCGTCGACGAGGTGCCGGCCGCGGTGGCCCGGGTCGCGCCGGGTGCCCGAACCGTCCTGTTCGGACATCTGAGCGAGGGCAACCTGCACGTGAATGTGCTCGATGCCGGAGGTTGTTCGGATGAGGTGAGCGAGGCGGTGCTGGAGCTGGTCGCCGCCCGCCACGGCAGCATCAGCTCCGAGCACGGGGTCGGCCGGGCCAAAGCCCGCTGGCTGGGCCTGTCGCGGACGCCGGCCGAGATCGACGCCATGCGCCGGATCAAGGCGGCCCTGGACCCGGCCGGGCTGCTCAACCCCGGCGTCCTGCTCCCGCCACCCTCGTCGATCTAGGGCTCGGCCCCGTGCCCTTCCCGTCGATCTAGGGCGTAGGCACATGTTTTGATCTCCAACCATGTGCCTACGCCCTAGATCGACAGGCATGGTGGCGGGCCTCGGTCGGGGTTCGGCCGAACTGGCGACGGAAGGCCCGGTGGAAGCTGGCCACGTTGGTGAACCCGGCCGCCACCGCGACGTCGATCACCCGCAGGTGCGATCGGGCCGGGTCCCGCAGGTCGCGGGCGGCCAGCTCCAGCCGGCGCCGGCGGACCTCGGCCGCGAACGAGCGCTCCTGGGCCGCGAAGACCGCGTGCAGCAGCCGGACCGAGACGGCGAGGCGGCGCGCGGTGGCCGGCGGCGACAGGTCGTCGTCGGTCAGGTGTTCCTCGATGTCGGCCACGGCGGCGGCGTAGAGGTGCTGGTGGCGGTGTGCGGTGGCGTGGGGGTCGGCCGGCTCGGCCATGGCAACCGCGAGCAGGCCGCAGGCGTACACGGCGAGCCGGTTCGCGGTGTCCGGCCGCAGCGGCCCACCGGCCAGCGTGCCGAAGGCGTGGCGGACCGATGCGCCGACGCCGCTTGCCGTGTTGATCCGGGTCGCGGTGCGCAGCGGTGTGTCCAGCTGGGCGTCGAAGAGCGCCTTGGGCAGGTAGAACGTCAGCTGCCGGAAGTCGTCGCGGAAGTTGAACGAGAACGGCTCCGTGGTGTCGACCAGGGCCAGGTCGCCTGGACTGAGCACTGTCGATCGACCGCCCTGCGTCATCGTGCTGGTGCCCTGGACCTGGAGGTTGGCGTAGTACCCGGAATATGGCGCCCGCAGGATGTCGCGCGGGGTGCGGTGGACGTGTTGCGCCTGTGAGTGGATCTCACCGATGCTGAGATCGCCCAGTTGCCACTGGGTGACCTCGCCGACGAAGCCGTCTCGACGGTCGGACTCCGGGGTCAGGTGCAGGAAGGCCTCGCAGATCAGTTCGCGCCAGTGCGCGAACTGATCTGACCGGGGCGACTGCAGGGTGGACCAGCGGCGCGCGCTGGTCTCGTGCTCCGGCACGTCTGCGCTCATGGCAAACCACTTCTGCGCTGGCGGCAACCCGTACCCGGGCCGGGTCGGGCAGCCTGGAGGTCATGAAACTCTTCACTCGCTTCACTGAGCAGTACGGCCTGGACACCCCGATCGCGCAGGCCGGCATGGCCTTCGTCGGTACCACGCCCGACCTGGCGATCGCCGTGAGCAACGCCGGCGGGCTCGGATCCTTGGGGGTCGGGTTGATGCCGGCGCCGGTACTGGCCGACACCATCAAAGCCATTGGGGCCGCCACCGAACGGCCATTCAACGTCAATTTCATCACGGGCTTCACCGGCCCGGAGCACATCGACGTGGTCTGTTCGGCCGAGGTCGCGGTCGCGTCGTTCCATTGGGGACACCCGCGTCGGGAATGGATCGACCGGCTGCACCGGGCGGGGACCCGCGTGTTCGAGCAGGTCGGTTCGGTGGACGCGGCCCGTCGGGCGGTTGACGACGGGATCGATGTCGTGGTCGCGCAAGGATGCGAGGCTGGCGGGCACAACTACGCCACCCTGCCCACCTTCGCCCTGGTGCCGGTCGTGGTCGACGCGGTCGCCCCGGCACTGGTGCTTGCGTCGGGCGGGGTATCCGACGGCCGCGGGCTGGCCGCGGCGCTCATGCTCGGCGCGGACGGCGCCTGGGTCGGCACCCGGCTGGTGGCCACCATCGAGTCGGCGGCCCACGACGGGTACAAGAGCCGCCTGGTCGCGGCGGCCGGCACCGACACGGTTCGGACCAGCATGTTCGGTCCCGAGATGCCGGAATTCAACCCCATGCGGGTACTGCGCACCCGGGTGGTTCGGCAGTGGCAGGACCGGGTCGCCGAGATCCCGTCCGACACCTCGCAGGAGCCGGTGATCGGGCAGATGAACCTGATGGGCCAGGAGGTCGAGATGCACCGCTTCAGCAACCTGGTGCCGATGCGCGCCTTCACCACCGGGGACCTGGAGGAGATGGCACTGCTCGCCGGCCAGGGCGTCGGGCTGGTGCACCGGATCGAGCCGGCCGGCGCGGTCATCTCCCGGATGACCGCCGAGGCGATTGCGATGATCGAGCGGTACCGGGGTCACGGCCGGCCGAACCCAACGATGTGATTACGTCGGGCGCAGGGCCAGACCCGGCTGGCCCTGCCCGCGCTGCCTGCCCGCCCGGCCGGTCGGGTCACGCGATCTCTCGTTCCCAGTACGGCCAGTAGCTGCAGCGGCGGCCGGTGTGGACGCTCGCCCGCAGGTGCGCCCCGATCACCTCATCGGCGGCTGCGATCCGGTCCAGGGCCCGCCGGATCGCCTTCCCGACCGCGATCCGCGCCCGCTCCTCGTCGGCCGGAAACTGCCGGGCCCGCCCGCCCAGACCGGCGGCCGCGGTGAGCTCCGAGATCAGCCAGTCACGTTCGAGGCGGACGCGCGCGGCTCGTTCCAAATCGTGGCGCGCCTCGTGTTCCTCGATCTCCTCGTCCAGGTCGGCCAACCGACGCCGGTACGCGCGCCGTGCCACGTCGTCGAGCAGCGGCTGGCCCGCGGCGGCGGCGATTCCGTCCCGCTGGCCGGGTCCGGCCGCCAGGTCGACCGCGCGGATCTCCTGGGTCGGGTTGGCGATCAGTTGTGCCAGGTACACCATGCCGACGCTGTGCTCGACCGTCGTCCCGTGACGGTCCATCTCGATCCGCCAGTGCTGGCCCCGTCGCTCACAGGCCACCGCCAGGATCGTCCCGTTTATAGTCATCGCCCACCATTTCATTGCTACGCAGTGAGATGAGCGTGCGCCAACGCGCTGGAACGGGGCTGATGCGCGCCTGGCGCGGCTTGCGCCCCACCGAAGTCGCGGCATCGGCGGGTGGGTCAGCCGGCCACGCTAGCATCGTCGGCGTGGAGATCGTCGCCGACATCGCCGTGGGACTGATCGCGGCGCTGCACGTCTATATCCTGGTGCTCGAGATGTTCCTGTGGACCACGCCACGTGGTCGCCGGGCCTTCGGCATCGACGTCGAGTTCGCCCGGGCCTCCGCGACCCTGGCGGCGAACCAGGGTCTGTACAACGGATTCCTGGCCGCCGGCCTGATCTGGGGGCTGATCGCCGGCGGCTCGGTCGGCTTCCAGGCGAAGGTCTTCTTCCTCGGTTGCGTGCTCATCGCCGGCGTGTACGGGGCGGCGACGGCGAACCGTCGGATCCTGTTCGTCCAGGCGGTGCCGGGGGCCATCGCCCTGGCCCTGGTGCTGCTGGCGCACTGATCATCCACAGCAGGCGGTCAGGCTCCGGATCCGGCGAGGTCTCCCCGCCGCAACTGCGCGACGATGGCATCCGCGGTGGCCGGCCGGCCGAGGTGCCAACCTTGCCCGCTCTCGCAACCGATACTGCGCAACACCTCGGCCTGGGTAGTGGTCTCCACCCCTTCGGCGGTGACGCTGAGGCCGAGGGTATGGCCAAGTGTGACCAGGATGTTGAGGAACGCGGCCTCCTGGGAGCCGAGCACAGAGGCGACCGCGCACTCCGCCTGACCGAGGTCGTCGACGAACTGGCCGGCCAGCTTGAGCCCGTGCACCGGCAGCGCGCGCAGATAGGCGAGGTTGGAGTAGCCGGTGCCGAAGTCGTCGATGGCCAACCGCACGCCGAGTCCGGCGAGCTCGTGCAGGGTGGTGATGGTCTCCGGGTCGGTCCCCATGACCGCACTCTCGGTGATCTCCAACTGGAGCTGGCGGGGCGGTAGCTCGGTGCGGTCGAGGATGGCTGCGACATCGGCCACCAGCCCGGGGTGGCGGATCTGGCGGACGGCGAGGTTGACGCTGACGAATGGCGCGTCCGGGCGCACCCGCAACCACCGGGCCGCCTCCCGGCAGGCCAGTTCCAGCAGCCGGATGCCGAGCGGGACGATCAGTCCGCTGTCCTCGGCCAGGTCGATGAAGCGGTCCGGCGTGAGCGTGCCCAGCTGCCGGTGGTGCCAACGGGCCAGCGCCTCGAACCCCGCGAGTGCTCCCCGGGCGAGCTCGACGATCGGCTGGTAGACGAGCGTGAACTCGTTGCGCTCCAGGGCGGCCGGCATCGCCGCGGCGAGTGTGTAGCGGGCCAGTTCCCGGGCGTTGCGCTCGACGTCGAAGACGGTCCACCGGGCCTTGCCGTCGATCTTCGCCCAGTGCAGGGTCATGTCGGCCGCGCGCATGAGGTCGGTCGGGTCGGTGCCGGCCAGGCTCCGTTCGACGATGCCGATGCTCGCGGTCACCGCGAGGTCGTGGCCGTCGACGCGGAACGGCTCGTTCAAGGTGGCCAGTACGGCATCGGCCATCTTGATCGCGTCCTCGGGGCCGGTCGTGTCCCGCATCAGCACGACGAACTCGTCACCGCCGAGCCGCGCGAGCAGGTGTGCCGAGCCGTCCACCAGCCCGGTCAACCGGTCCGCGACCGCGACCAGCAGTTGGTCGCCGACCTGGTGCCCCAGGCTGTCGTTGACCGCCTTGAACGTGTCGAGGTCGATGAAGCAGAGTCCGAGCCGCTCGGCCGGCGCGGCCAAGGCGAAGACCTGAGCGAGCTGGTCAGCGAAGAGCGCCCGGTTCGCGATACCGGTGAGCGGATCGTGCAGCGCGGCGTGACGGAACCGGGCCTCGCTCGCCCGCAGCGCCTGTTCGGCCTGCTCCCGGGCGACGAGCGCGGCCCCGCGGATCGCCTCCTGTTCATCGAGGGTCCGGTCACGCAGCGCCCAGCAGTAGCCGGCGGCGAGTGCGCCCAGCAGGCGGGCGAGTCGGCGCCGCGCCTCGGCCTCGTCGATCCCGTCCTCGGGCAGCCCGGCCGCGGCGAGCAGATGGGCGTCGATCACCTCGATGCTGCCGCCCAACGTCTCGGGCGCGGCGAAGTCGGCGGCCACCAATGCAGTGCCCACGTCGTAGCCGACGCCGTCCGAGAATGGCTGCGCCCGCAGGGCGGCCGCGAGCCGACCCGCGAGCAGCTCCAGGCAGGCGTGGCGCTCCTGGCGGGTCAGCGGAACGTAGCTGGTGCCGGCGACCGCGCACGCCCATTCGCGGGCGAACTCCGACAGCCGGGATACCTCGGACGTGGGAGAGGTCACGGCTTTCGCCCCACGCCGACGTAGCCCGCTGACCGCTCCGGTTGCTCACCCACCTCGTCCGGGTGTTCCGGCCGCCACTGGGTCGCCCAGACCAGGCCCGGCTCGACCAGGTCGAAGCCGGTGAAGAGGCGCTCCACCTCGGCCCGCGTCCGGACCGTGCCGGGGGTCGGGGTGCGGACGAAGAGCTCCAGCCAGCGGGCGGACGCCTCGGGGACCATCCCGTCGGCCGTACCGTGGGAGAGGGCAAGGTAGCTGCCGGTCGGCAGCGCGTCGCGGAACCGGCCCACGATGCCCACGGGGTCGTCGGTGTCCAGGATGAAATGCATGACCGCCATCATCAGCAGGCCAACCGGTCGTTCGAAGTCGATCATTGCCCGCACCACGGGATGATGCAGGATCTCGGCCACGTGGCGCAGATCCTCCTGGATCACCACCGCGGTGTCGTTTGCGCCGAGTATCTGCCGGCTGTGGGCCACCGCGACCGGATCGATATCCACATAGACCACCCGGGCCGCCGGGTTCGCCTTATGCGCCACCTCGTGGACATTGCCCAGGGTGGGGATGCCGGAGCCGAGGTCGAGAAACTGCTCGATGCCCTGGTCGATCAAGAAGCGCACGGCCCGGTGCAGGAATCCCCGGTTGGCCTGCATGATCTTCGCGGTGTCGGGGACCACCGCGGTCACGCTGCGGGCCACCTCGCGGTCGATGGCGAAGTTGTGGCTGCCACCCAGCCAGTAGTCGTAGATGCGGGCCGCGCTCGGTCGATCGATGTCAATGCCGTCCGGCGCCCAGTTAGGCCGCTGCATCCCGCGCTCCTTCATGCCGGGCCCCCGCGGATGAATGCTGCCCATCCTCTCATCCCGCAAGCGCCGGTACACCATCTGCGCGATCGGATCGACGCCCGCTTCGGGGTGACGCTGTGGGGTCTACCGACCACGGTACGTGTCGGTCAACCGGCCAGAATGGACTCAGATCAGGCGGCGGTCACATCGGCGACGATCACCGTGACGTTGTCCGGACCGCCGTTGGCGAGAGCGGCCGCGACGAGATGGTTCGCACACGCCTGGGGGCGTGGGTACGCCCGAACGACGCCGGCCAGCTTGTCATCGGTGACCACGTCGGAGAGCCCGTCGCTGCAGAGCACGAAGCGGTCGCCGACCGCCGGCACCAGCAGATCGGAGGTGGCGGTGAAGTCATACCCCTGCACGGCCTGGGTCACCAGCGACCGCCGGGGATGCACCCGGGCGTCGGCCGCGGTGAGTAGACCCTCGTCGACCAGGGTCTGCACGAACGTGTCGTCCTTGGTGATCTGGGTCAGCGTTCCCCCGCGGTAGCGGTAGCAGCGGGAGTCGCCGACATGGAACAGACCCAGACCGGCGTCGGTGAGCAGCAGCGCGGTGACCGTGGTGCCCATGCCCTCGGTCGTCGGGTCGGCGTCGGCGATCTCGAGGATGCGCTGGTTGGCTGCCTCGATGGCGCGCCGCATGGAGGCCACCGGGTCGCCGGTGCTGGTGCGCTCCAGCGGAGCGAGCCCCCGGATCACGATGTCGCTGGCGAGCTCGCCCGCGGGGAGCCCGCCGATCCCATCCGCCACGGCAACGAGGCGCCGGCCGCAGTAGGCCGAATCCTCATTGTTCGTCCGCACCCGCCCGATGTCAGTCGCCATCGCCGCGTCCAGGATGAGGTTCATGGCAGGTAGCTTGCCAAGAACACGTCACTGTGTCTCTACGAACTTGTACGTATCGTGAAGCTCGTGGTGTCGCTACCGATGGTCGGCCGCGACAGTGAGCGCGACGAGCTGCTGCGGGCCTGGTGCGGCGGGGTCGACCGGGCACAGACCGTGGTGATCACCGGAGCCGCCGGGGTCGGGAAGAGCCTCCTGGTCGCCTCGGCGCTCGGTGCGCTCTCGCCCCGGCCGGCGGTGGTCCTCTCGGGAACCGCCCGGCTGCATGCGCCGGCGCCCTATGACTGGCTGGCCGCGGTGCTCTGCGGGCGGGACATCAGTACCCTGCCGGTGCCCGCCGATGCACTCGCGTGGTTGGCCCAGTACCCGGACGCGCCGGCCGAGCGCTTCGCGCCGGCCGCGCTGCTGCGACTGGCCGTGCGCACGGTGCGCGCCCTGGTCGATGGCCGGCCGGGGGTCCTGGTGGTCGAGGACCTGCATGCGCTGGATCCGGCGAGCCTCAACCTCGTCGGTGAGTTGGCCACCGCCGGGGATCTGCCGGTGCTCATGATCGTGACGAGCCGGCCGGCGGACGGCGCGCTCTCGCCACACCTCGCGGCCCGGACGCTGGCTCGCCTCGCCGGTGTCCCGGGCGCCATCCGCCAGCACCTTGGTCCACTGAGGACCGGTCAGGTCGCCGACATCCTGGCCCACATCTACCCGGGCGTCGACTACCCCGACGCGACGGTGCGGGCGATCTGGGAGCGCACGGCCGGCAACCCGTACCGGCTCGCCGAGCTGCTCGCGGTGGCCGGCCCCGGTGGCCCGCGGGCGCTGGACCTGGTGGTACCGCAAACTCAGCCCACGATCGGCCGGCCGGCGCCGGCCGCGCTCACCGCCCGCGAGCTGGACGTGCTCTCCTGCCTCGCCGAAGGAATGTCGAACAGGCAGGTGGCCCAGTCGCTGGGCATCTCCATCCGCACGGTCACCGTGCACGTCTCCAACCTGCTGCGCAAGACCAGGTCAGCGTCGCGCACCGAGGCCGCGGTCTGGGCGCTGCAGCGCCGCTGACCGCGGCGGCGTCACGCGACGGTGGTCGGCGTCCGGCCCCGGCGCGCATCGGCCGCGGCGTCGGCGATGGAGCGTTCGAACGCCATCTCATCGCCGCGGGCGACCAGCTGGCGGCCGAAGACCGTGGCGACCCAACCGGCGACGGCGCCGACGAGGCCGGCCATCGCGAACCAGCCCCACGGCCGCGCGGGTCGGCGCCCAGCCAGGGCGTCGTAGGCGTCGTTGGCCCGCCGCCGGGCCTCCCGGGCGGCCGATCCCACGCGGTCGGTCACGTCGTCGGCGGTGGCGGCCGCGCGACGGGTGGCGGACCGGGTGGCCGTGCCGGCATTGTCCACAGCCGACACCAGATTCTCCCAGGCCTGGCCCGCGATCCGCTCAGCCCGCTGGGTCCTGGTGGTCATTCTGCCGTACATCGCGTCCTCCGTAGCTTGGCGACCACCAGTCGATTACCCGGGCTGACGGGCGTAAAACCCTGGCTAACGCCGCCGGCGCCGGCCCGCGCCGGAGCAGGAGTACGAATCGTGAGCGCTGCGCTCGCTCGAAGTCCCGGTGGCGGCCGGCATACCGGTGAGTGCCGAGATCATAGCGCTCGGTGACCAGCCCGCACCGGCGCGGGCCCGGCTGCTGGCCGATGAGCCGGGCCCGGCTGGCGATGCACGCCGACGACGCGGAGCAGGGGCGGGTCGGCGTAGCCGCGGGGGCTGTGTCGACGTTATCCGCGGAGCAACCCGGACGAAAGGCGCTGGAACGCGACTTAAGACAGACCTAAGGAAGCCGATGGCGTCTCATGACGTCACCAACCGTCCCCGCAGTCTGCCCGACAGTGATCGTCATCGATTACGGATGACCCGTGAGCAGGGCGGGCCAGACCGGCTCGGCGCCGGAGTCAGCCGGACCCGGCCGCCCGGGCCCGACGGCCCCGGCGGCGCTCCTCGGGCTCGCGGGCGAGCCGGCCGACAAACCCGCGCCAGGGTCGGGGCGGTGGCGGCGGCTCGGCGTCGGCGAGCAGCACGACCACGCTGGTGCCGCCGAGCGCCGACCGGTCGATGTCGACACTGCCCCGCCCGGCGATCGCCGCCCGCCGGACGATGTCCAGCCCGAGACCGGTCGAGCCCCGATCACTGGACCCGCGTCGCAGGGCCCGGTCGGGGTCGGCGATCCCGGGGCCGGCGTCGTCGACCCGGACGGCGACATAACCGTCCCGGCGGCTCACCGCCACCTCGAACGGCGTGCCCTGCGGCGTGTACCGGAAGACGTTGCCCAGCAAGGCATCGAGTGCGGCGGCGAGATCGCTGCGCGGCAGCGGCACCGGCGAGCGGCGGTGGCCGCCGACCACAGTGAACCGGCGGCCCTGGTCCTCCGCGACCGCGGCCCAGAAGGCCATCCGTTCCCGGACCACCTCGCTGGCGTCGCACTGCTCCGGCTCCGGCGCTCGGGTCTCGACCGGCCGGCGGGCGGCGTCGATGAGGTGGTCGACCTCCTGCTCCATGGCGACCACCGCCTGGCCGAGCCGGTGATCCGGCTCGTGCGCGCGGGCCCGCTCGGCCTCCAGGCGCAGGGCGGTCAGCGGTGTGCGCAGCCGGTGCGACAGGTCGGCGATTAATTCGCGCTCGGCCGCCATCAGCTCGGTGACCCGGTCGGCCATGGTGTTGAAGGCGGCCGCCGCCTCGGCCAGCTCCCGCGGGCCGGTCGGGGTGATCCGGGCGGTCAGGTCACCGGCGCCCAGGGTTCGGGCACCGGCGGCCAGTCCGCGGGCCGACCGGATCATGCGGGCGGCCAGCCGGTCACTTGCGAGCACCGAGACCGCCAGGACCAGCAGGGCGACGCCACCGAGCGCCCACCAGGTGCCGGCGACCCCGCGCGACAGCTCGGCGTCCGGCACGAAGACCTCGACCACCGCGGTGCCCGACCGCCCGAGAGTCACCGGCAGTAGGTAGGAGACTCCGCCAGCCACCGCCACGGTGTCCGGTCGGTGGCTGGTGGCCACCGGGCGGATCTGCTCCGTTCGGGCGTGAGCGTGACCGAGATCGCGCCCGCGCACGCCGTGGATGCCGACCCGGTCGGCCCGCTCGCCCTCGGCGGTGGCGATCGACTTCTGGATCGTCGCCGGATCCGTGGTCACCGCGAGCACGGCGGCAAAGGCTGCGGCATGGTCCTCGGCGTCGGCGATCGCCCGGTCGCGGGCCAGGTGGGCCACCACGATCGCCAGCGGGACCAGGAAGGAGAGCACGACCATGCTGGTGACGGCAACGTTCACCTTGGCCAGCGAGCGCCTCAGCCCGGCGCCGCGAATTTGATCCCGACCCCCCGCACGGTGTGCAGGAATCTCGGCCCCGCCGCGTTCTCGCCCAGCTTGCGGCGCAGCCAGTAAAGGTGAACGTCGATCGTCTGATCCTCGCCGATCGAAGGCTGTCGCCATACCTCCTCCAACAACTCGCGGCGGGACACGACCTGCCCGGGCCGGCTGGCGAGGTAGGCGAGGAGGTCGAACTCCTTGCGGGTGAGCGCCAGAACCGTTCCGTCCAGGTAGGCCTGGCGGGTGCCGGGATCGATCCGCAGCCCGGCAGCTTCGATCACGACGGGCTCAACTCTGCTGGCCCGACCGGTGCGCCGCAATACGGTGGTCACCCGAGCGTCGAGGTGGGCGCTGCTGAACGGCTTGATCATGTAATCGTCGGCGCCCGCCCGGAGCAGCCGCACGATCTCCCCTTCATCATCGCGGGCGGTGGCAATGATGATCGGGGTCTCGGTCATGCCTCGCAACATCCGCAATGCGTCGGCACCGTCCAGATCGGGCAGTCCGAGATCGAGCACGATGACGTCCGGAGCCTCGGCGGCCACCCGCCGCAGTGCCTCGAGAGCGGTTCCAGTCGCCTGGACGGTGTGGCCGAGGTCGGTGAGCGATCGCTGCAGTGCTCCGCGGACCACCTGGTCGTCCTCGACGAGCAGCACCGTCGCCATGCGTTGACGGTAGCGGTCGCGGGCGCAGCGTGCCCGGTACCGAAACCGGGTCGGACCGGCGCCCCGGGCGATGCGGCTAGAGTCCTGGTGGACTCTTCCTGACCGGCTTGGCCCGCCGTATATTGCACTGAGAGTGCATATTGCAGGCCACGAAGGGGGGCGCATGCCTGGCATTGGGGTGGCAGGCGCCGTGGTCGTGGTCACCGGTGGGGCGAGTGGCATTGGGCGCGCGTTGGCGCAGCGATTCGCCGCCGAGGGGGCCCGCGCCGTCGTCGTCGCCGATCTCGACGGAGTTGGCGCCCGGGTCGTCGCCGAATCCCTACCGGCCGGGGTTGGCCTCGGCGTGTCGCTCGACGTCACCGATGAGGCCGCGCTCCAGGTCGCCGTCGACCAGATTGAAGCGTCGGCTGGCCCGATCGACATCTTCTGTGCCAACGCCGGCATCGCCGGCGCGGCCGGGCTCGGCACCGACGAGCAATGGAACCGGGCGTTCGCCGTGCACGTGCTCGCCCTGCTCTACGTGGCCCGCCACGTAGTGCCCGGCATGGTCGCCCGGGGCCGCGGGCACGTGCTGGTGACTGCATCGGCGGCCGGCCTGCTGACCGAAATGGACACCGCGCCGTACACCGCGACCAAACACGGCACGGTCGCGCTCGCCGAGTGGCTGGCGATCCAGCACGGCGATGACGGGGTGAGCTTTTCGTGCCTGTGTCCGCAGGGCGTGCGGACCGCGATGACCGCGGGCCTGACCGGGGCGAACGCGGTGCACGCCGCCGGCGACTTTCTGGAGCCGGCCGAGGTGGCCGACGCGGTACTGGCCGCCTTCGCCGACGAGCGGTTCCTGGTCCTGCCGCACCCGGACGTGGCCGAGTACGAGCGGCGCCGCGCCGACGACCGGGACCGATGGCTTCGCGGCATGCGCCGGATGCGGTCGCAGCTGCCCGTTGCGAGGGAGGGCTGAGCATGGAGTTCGCCTTTGACGAGCGCACGCAGGAGTTGCGGGCGCAGGTGAGCGCGTTTATGGACGAGTTCGTGTATCCGAACGAGGCCGCCTTCGCCGAGCAGGTTGAGCAGGCCGAGGATCCCTGGCGCGAGCCACCGCTGATCGCCGAGCTCCAGGAGGAGGCCCGCCGCCGCGGCCTGTGGAATCTGTTCCTTCCTCATGCGAGCTGGGGAGCCGGCCTGACCAACCTGCAGTACGCGCCGCTGGCCGAGCTCATGGGCCGGTCACCCGCCCTGGCCCCGCGGGCGTTCAACTGCGCCGCGCCGGACACCGGCAACATGGAGCTGCTGGCCGAGTTCGGCTCGCCCGAGCAGCAGGACCGCTGGCTCAAGCCACTGCTCGACGGTCAGATCCGCTCGGCGTTCTGCATGACCGAACCGGATGTCGCCTCGTCGGATGCATCGAATATCGCCACCCGGATCACCGCCGATGGCGATGAGTACGTCGTCAACGGGCGCAAATGGTGGTCGTCCGGGGCGATGAATCCCCGCTGCGCCATTTTCATCGTGATGGGCAAGTCCAGCCCGGGCGCCGACCGGCATCGCCAGCAGAGCATGATTCTCGTGCCCCGCGACACCCCAGGGGTCACGGTCTCGCGTGGCCTGCGGGTCTTCGGCGCCACCGACGGGTCGCATGGCGGCCACGCCGACATCACGTTCACCGACGTCCGGGTGGGTGCGGCCAGCCTCATCGGCGGCGAGGGGAACGGTTTCGCGATCGCGCAGGCGCGGCTGGGGCCGGGCCGCATCCACCACTGCATGCGCTTGATCGGGGCGGCCGAACGTGCGGTGGAGCTGATGTGCCGGCGGGTGCTGGGCCGGGTCGCGTTCGGCCGACCGTTGGCCGAGCAGGGCGTCATCGGTGAGTGGATCGCCGAGTCGCGGGTCCGCATCGAGCAGGCGCGGCTCCTGGTGCTCAAGACGGCGTGGTTGATGGACACCGCCGGCAACAAGGGCGCCCACACCGAGATCCAGGCAATCAAGATCGTTACGCCGGCAATGGCGGAGTGGGTCATCGACAAGGCGATACAGGCGCACGGCGCAGCCGGCGTCTCGCAGGACTTCCCGCTCGCCGCACTGTGGACCTCGGCCCGCTCGCTGCGCTTCGCCGACGGTCCCGACGAGGTCCACCGGCGTTCGCTGGCCCACCGGGAGCTGAAGAAGTACGCCGTCTAGGACGGCCGAGCACTCCAACGAGAGGAAGATATTCATGAGCAGGGTGGCGGTGGTCACGGGCTCGGCCCGGGGCATCGGAGCGGCGACGGCGGGGCGCCTGGCGGCGGACGGGTTCGCCGTCGCCGTCGTCGATCTGGACGCCGACGCCTGCGCCGGCACCGTGGCCGGCATCGTCGAGGCGGGCGGGAAGGCGCTCGCGGTGGGCGCCGACGTCGCCGACACCGCCGCGGTACGCGGCGCGGTCGAGCGGATCGCCGGCGAGCTCGGCCCACCGGTGGTCCTGGTGAACAACGCCGGCGTGCTACGCGACAACCTGCTGTTCAAGATGACCGACGATGACTGGGACACGGTCATGAATGTCCACTTGAGAGGGTCGTTCCTGATGAGCCGGGCGATTCAGGCGTACATGGTCGAACAGCAGTGGGGACGCATCGTCAATCTCTCGTCGACCTCGGCGCTCGGCAACCGCGGGCAGGCGAACTACGCCACCGCCAAGGCGGGTCTGCAGGGCTTCACCAAGACGCTCGCGATCGAGCTCGGACCGTTCGGGGTCACCGTGAACGCGATCGCCCCGGGCTTCATCGCCACCGACATGACGCAGGCCACGGCGGCCCGGGTCGGGGTGGACTGGGAGGTCTTCCAGAAGGCCGCCGCCGAGCAGGTCCCGGTCCGGCGGGTCGGCCATCCCGAGGACATCGCGCACGTGGTCTCGTTCTTCGTCAGCGAAGGCGCCGGGTACGTCTCGGGCCAGGTGATCTACGTAGCCGGTGGCCCCCGTGCCTGAGCCGATTGAGCTGGACGCCGCCGACCTGCGAGCGCGGGTCGCCGAGTTCCTCGCCGGGCACGACCCAGCCAGCACCGACCGGATGGCGTTCCTGCGGGCCCGTTTCGACGCCGGCCTGGCGTGGGTGCATTTCCCGCCCGGTCTTGGCGGGCTGGGCGCCGCCCGAAGCGGGCAGAGCGTGGTGGAGGCCGCATTCACCGCGGCCGGTGCCCCGGACAACAACCCGCGCCGCATCGGCATCGGACTTGGCATGGCCGCCCCGACGATCCTGGTGCACGGAACCGATGAGCAGCGGGCCCGCTACCTTCGTCCACTCTGGACCGGCGAAGAGGTCTGGTGCCAGCTGTTCAGCGAGCCGGGCGCCGGATCCGACCTCGCCGGGATGGGCACCCGGGCGGTCCTGGCCGGCGATGACTGGATCGTCAACGGGCAGAAGGTGTGGACCTCGATGGCGCACGAGGCGCGGTGGGGGTTGCTGGTCGTCCGCAGCGACCCGGCGGTGCCCAAGCACCAGGGCCTGACCTACCTGGTGGCCGACATGACCGCGCCGGGCGTTGAGGTCCGCCCACTGCGCCAGATCACCGGCGAGGCGGAGTTCAACGAGGTGTTCTTCACCGACGTGCGGGTCACTGACGCCAACCGGCTCGGTGCGGTCGGCGACGGCTGGCGGGTCGCGCAGACCACGCTGATGAACGAGCGGGTGGCGATCGGCGGGTTCTCGCTGCCCCGTGACCGCGGCCTCACCGCCACCCTGGGCGACACCTGGCGCTCCCGCCCCGATCTGCGCACGCCCGGGATGCACGACGCCGTGCTGCGGGTGTGGGTCGCGGCCGAGGTGGCCCGCCTCGCCGGCGAGCGGCTGCGCCAGCAGCTCGCCGCCGGCCAGCCCGGCCCCGAGGGTTCGGCGCAGAAGTACGTCTTCGCCCGCCTCAACCAGGAGATCACCGGTCTGGAGTTCGAGCTCGACGGGGTCGACGCGCTGCGCTATTCGGACTGGTCCATGCGGCGCCCGGTCGACGTTGACATGTTCAGCCGGGAGGTGGGCTACCGCTACCTGCGGGCGAAGGGAAATTCGATCGAAGGGGGCACGTCGGAGATCCTGCGGACCATCATCGCCGAACGGGTGCTGGGACTGCCGCCGGAGATCCGGGTGGACAAGGACCTGGCCTGGAAGGACCTACCCCGATGACTGACCTGCGCTACGGCGAGGTAGAGACGCAGCTGCGCACGAGCGTGCGGGATCTGCTCGCCGAGCGCGCCCCGCTGAGCGGGGTGCTGTCCCGCCTGGAGAGCGGGGAGGCGTTCGACGCCGCACTGTGGCGAACGCTCGCCGGCGGGATGGGTCTGGCTGGGGTGGCCGTGCCGGAGCGCCTCGGCGGTGGCGGCGGGAGCCTGCGCGAGGCAGCGGTGGTGCTCGAGGAGCTGGGTCGGGCGGTGACCCCGGTGCCGTACCTGTCCAGCGCGGTGGTCGCCACCGCCACCCTGCTCGCCGCGGGCGAGGCCGATCTGGTGCCCACGCTCGCCGCCGGGGAGAGCGTGGCCGTGCTCGCGGTACCGCTGGCGCAGGCGCCGGGAACCCCGCGGCCCGGCATCGAGTCCGCCGACGGCCGGCTCGCCGGCACCGTGCCGGCGGTGGCCGACGCGCTCGCCGCGGACATTCTGCTGGTGCCGGCCCGCGACGGGCTCTACGCGGTGGACGCGACCGCCGATGGGGTACGCCGGGCGCCGGTGGTGAGCTTCGACCTCACCCGGCCACTGGCCGACCTGACCCTCGACGGCGCCGCCGGCCGGCTGGTCGCCCCGGGCGCGCCGGCTGCGGCCGCAGTCGAGAAGGGGCTCACCGTCGGCGCCGCGCTGCTCGCCTCCGAGCAGCTCGGCCTGGCCGAGTGGTGCCTGGACACCACGGTCGAGTACGCCAAGGTGCGCTACCAGTTCGGCCGGCCCATCGGCTCCTTCCAGGCGATCAAGCACCGGTTGGCCGACGTGTGGGTGGAGATCACCCAGGCCCGGGCGGCGGCCCGGTACGCCGCGCACTGCGCCGCCACCGATGACCCGGACCTACCGGTCGCGGCCGCGCTCGCCCAGGCGTACTGCTCGCCGGTCGCGGTCCGGGCCGCCGAGGAGTGCGTCCAGCTGCACGGCGGGATCGGCTTCACCTGGGAGCATCCGGCCCACCTGTTCCTGAAGCGGGCCAAGGCCGACGCGCTCGCGTTCGGCACTGCCGACCGGCACCGGCTGGCGCTGGCCGCCCTGGTCGACCTGCCACCGGCGCCGTCGGCTCAGGTGTAGTACCGGGAGACGGTTTCGGCGACGCAGCATGGCTTCTCGCCGCCGTCGCGCTCGACCGTCACCTCGCTGACGACGTGCACACCACCGGGGATCTCCTCGACCGAGGCCAGCCGTACGCCGGCCCGGACCTTGCTCCCGGTCGGCAGCGGGGCCGGGAAACGCACCCGGTTGAGCCCATAGTTCACGCCCATCCGGATGCCGCCGACCCGGTACACCTGTACCGCCAGCATCGGGATGATCGAGAGGGTCAGGTACCCGTGGGCCACCGTGCTACCGAACGGCCCGTGCGCGGCGGCCTGCGGGTCGACGTGGATCCACTGGTGGTCGCCGGTCGCATCGGCGAACGCGTTCACCTGCTCCTGGGTCACCGTGTGCCAGTCGCTGTAGCCCAGGTGCTCGCCGACCGCCGATGCCAGTTCGGCCAGTGACTCGAAAGTCCTCACCCGCTGCCTCCTCGTTTGACGCACCCACAGTGTCATTACCTCGTCGGGGGCGTCAACGCGCTTGTGTTAAGAGTCTTTACAGTAAACAATGTGAGCATGGACCACCCGATCCGGCGCCGACCGGCGTTGACCGACGTCGTGCCGGCGCCGGCCCTGGTGCGCCCGGACGACGGCGCCGGGTTCGAGCTCGATACCGCAGTGGGCGTCGTCGTTGCGGCCGGAGAACCCGAGGTGGCCACCATCGCTCGGCGGGCCGCTACCCTCATCGGCGACGCGCTCGGCGCCGAGGTGCCGGTCCTCGCCGGCACCGGCGGGTCGCCGGGCGCGGTCGCGCTGACGCTGGCCGACGACCTGCGCGACCTCGGCGACGAGGGCTACACACTGCAGGTATCCCGATCCGGTGTCTCGATCCGGGCCGGGACCCCGGCCGGCCTGTACTACGGGGTGCAGACGCTCGCGCAACTGCTGCCCCCGGCGCCGGCACCGCACTGGATCGTCCCGGGTGGACAGATCCGCGACACCCCCCGGTTCCCGTACCGCGGGGTGATGCTCGACGTGGCCCGCCACTTCTTCGATGTCGCCGCCGTCAAACGGCTGATCGACCTGTCCGCCGGCCACAAGCTGAACCACCTCCACCTGCACCTCACCGACGACCAGGGCTGGCGGCTCGCGATCCGGTCCTGGCCGCGGCTGACCACCTACGGCGGGGCCACCGAGGTGGGTGGCGGAGAGGGCGGCTGGTACCACCAGGACGACTACCGCGACACCGTCGCCTATGCGGCCGCCCATCAGGTCACCGTGGTCCCCGAAATCGACCTTCCCGGGCATACCAACGCGGCCCTGGCCTCCTACGCCGAGCTCAACCCGAGCGGCGTCGCCCCGGCCCGCTACACCGGCACCGAGGTCGGGTTCAGCTCGCTGGCGGCCGACCGCGAAATGACCTACCGCTTCCTGGACGCCGTCGTCGGCGAGGTGGCTGCCCTCACCCCCGGCCGGTACCTGCACATCGGCGGCGACGAGGCACTGAGTATGAGCGCCGAGGAGTACGCGACGATCGTGACCCGGGCCCAGGACATCGTGGCCGCGCACGGCAAGACGGTGATCGCCTGGCATGAGGCGGTCCGGTCGAAGCTGGCCGGGACGACCGTGCTGCAGTTCTGGGGCACCACACCGGATGCCCCCGAGGTGGTCGCCGCGGGCAACCGGGGTCACCGGATCATCATGTCGCCGGCGAACCGCTCCTATCTGGACATGAAGTACGACGCCGACAGCCCCGTCGGGTTGGACTGGGCCGGGTACGTCGGGCTGGCCGACGCGTACGGCTGGGATCCGGCCGGCTACCTGCCTGGCCTCGATCCGGCGGCGATCCTGGGCGTCGAATGTCCGCTGTGGACAGAGACGGTGCGCACGGTGCGCGACATCGAGTACCTGGCCTTCCCGCGGCTGGTGGCCGTGGCCGAGCTCGGCTGGTCGCCGCCGGCGACGCGGGACTGGACCGACTTCCGGCGCCGGGTCGGCGCCCAGGCGCCCCGGTGGCGGGCGCTGGACCTGGCCTACCACCGTACGACCGAGGTGGAGTGGGTCGACGGCTGACGCGCGCAGGCTACGCTGGCGGCCGATGCCCCCCCGCACGAGCGCCCCGCACGTCCTGGTCGTCGACGACGACGAGCCGATCGCGGCCGCGCTGCGCCGGGCGCTGGAGTACGAAGGCTTGCGGGTCACGATCGCGCGGGACGGCCCGGGCGCCCTGGACGCGGCCGGTCGGGATGCGCCGGATCTGGTGGTGTTGGACCTCATGTTGCCCGGCCTGGACGGGCTCACGGTGTGCCAGCGGCTGCGTTCCAGCCACGCCAGCACCCTGGTGCTCATGCTCACCGCGCGCGACGCGACCGCCGACCGGGTCCGGGGCCTGGACGCGGGAGCGGATGACTACCTGGTCAAGCCGTTCGCCTACGAGGAGCTACTGGCCCGGGTACGCGCGCTCCTGCGCCGCGGACCCAACGGCGGCACCGGCGTCCTGTGCTTCGACGACCTGCGCCTGGACCCGGCCGCCCATGAGGTGTACCGGGGTCAGCGCCCGGTCGAGCTCACCGCGCAGGAGTTCGAGCTGCTGCGCCATTTCCTGGCCCACCCCCGCCAGGTGCTCACCCGCGGCCAGCTGCTCGATGCCGTCTGGGGGCTGCCGGTGGCCACCGCGAGCAATGTCGTCGACGTCTACGTCGGCTACCTGCGCACCAAGCTGGAGGCCGATAGCGAGCCACGGCTGCTGCACACCGTGCGGGGCGTGGGTTACGTGCTGCGGGCGGGCTAGATGTCGATCCGTACCCGGATCACGCTGGTCGGCGTCGGCATCGTCACCGTGGTCATCTGCTGCCTGTCGACATCGCTCTTCGCACTGATCTCGCGGGGGTTGGACGCCGACCGGGACACCCAGCTCGCGGCGCGGGCCGACGCCGCCGCGGCCAGCATTGCCGCCGCCGACGCGGGCGCCTTCGCGCCGAGCCGAGCGCTGGCGCCGGTCGACCCACGCTCCAGTGTGGACGTGTTCGTCATGGTACTGGCGGCGGACGGTTCGGTCATCTCGTCAACCGGCGCGATCGACGGCCGCCCGCCGGCGGTTCCCGGAGAGGTCCTGGCCGCCGCCCGCCGTGACGGGGCCGCCGCCAGCTCCATCCCGATCACGGGAGGGGCGAAGGACGAGACGGTCCGGATCCAGGTGCGCCTGTGGAGCCGAACCGATCTCGGCCGGTCGGGTTATGTGGTGGCCGCCCAGACCAGCCGCAAGGTGGGGCAGGACCGGGCCGGGCTGGTGGTGCTCTTCGTGGTCTCCGGCCTGATCACGTTCGTCGCCGCCGCGGTCGCGGTCTGGGTGGCCACCGGTCGCGCGCTGCGTCCGCTGCGTCAGACGGCCGCCCTGGCCGACGAGGTCGGCCGCTCCCAGGACCTGAGCCGGCGGCTGCCGGCGGTCACCGCCCGGGACGCGGTGGGGCGGCTGACGACCAGCTTCAACGCGATGATGGATCGGCTCGAGGAGGCGTACGGGCGGGTGGCAGGCGCGCTGGCGGCGCAACAGCGGTTCACCGCGGACGCCTCGCACGAGTTGCGCACACCGCTCACCACGGTGCGCAACAACGCCGAGTTCCTGCTCGCACATCCCGACGCCCAGGACGGCGATCGCGCGGCGGCGCTGCACGATATCGCCGGGGAGGCGGTGCGGATGAGCCGGCTCATCGACAACCTGCTCACGCTGGCCCGCGCCGACGGCGGATCCGGCCTGCGCACCGACCGGGTGGACCTGGTCGAGCTGACGGAGTCGGTGTGCCGGCAGGCCGCCGCGTTGCATCCGGGCCGGCAGATCGCCTTCGCGGGTACGCCGGCCCGGGCGGTGGCCGGCGACGACGACATGCTGCGTCAGCTCGTCTGGATCCTGCTGGACAACGCGGTGAAGTTCACCGCGGAGGGCGGCCGGGTCTGGGTCGCGGTGACCCAGCGCGGCGACCGCGTGGTGCTGACCATCGCCGACGACGGCGTCGGGATCCCGGCCGGGTCGCAGGAGCGCATCTTCGACCGGTTCTACCGGGCGGACCCGGCGCGCAGCGGCCACGGGTCTGGCCTGGGATTGGCGATCGGTGCGTGGATTGCGCGGGAGCACGGCGGCACCATCGTCGCGGCGAACAACGACCGTGGCGGCGCCACGTTCTCGGTCGACCTGCCCGCCGTGGTCGCCCCCGAGCAGCCGACTGCGCTGCTGGCCCTGCCGGCCGCCGAGGCCGGCGTCGTGGCTGCGTCCTGACGGCCACCGGCTATCCGGACGTCGGGCCGCTTATCAGGGCGTCACGCCGTCGCCGGCGGCGCGGATGGCCCTTCGGCGCAACCACAGGGTGGTGAGGACCCCGGCGGCGACGGCCACCGCGAGCGCCACCCACGAGAAGTCCGCCAGCCACCGCTGCGCGACCACGCCCAGCCAGTACACGACCAGACTGGTGCCGGTGGCCCAGATGATCCCGCCGGACGCGTTCGCGATCAGGAACTTGCGGTACGGCACCCGCAGGGCACCGGCCAGCGGTCCAGCTAGAATGCGTAGCAAAGCAACAAATCGGCCAAAAAACACCGCCCACACGCCCCACCGCTCGAAGATCTTCTCGGCTCGGGCCAGCTGGGGCGGACCGAAGTGACGTGGGAAGCGGCGGCCGAGGGCGAAGAGCAGCCGCCGCCCGCCGCGGTGGCCGAGCAGGTAGCCCAGGGAGTCGCCGACAATCGCCCCGGTCGACGCGGCCAGCGCCACCCAGCCGATGTTGGTGACCCCCGTCGACGCCAGCAGCGCCGCGCTGACCAGCGTAATCTCACCTGGCAGCGGCACCCCCATGCTCTCGGCGAGGATGATGCCGGCGACCACCAGGTAGACCATGAGCGGCGGCAGCCCGCTCAGCCAGCCGGACACCTCGGGGGTGGGCTAGGCGGTTTCGAAGACGCCGGCGTCAACCAGCCGCTTCTCCGTCTTGTCCCAGCCGTGGCTGGGATGGGCGGCCGCCAGGGCCACGAACTCGGCGCGCAGCTTGACCCCGTGGCCGGCCGCGGCCAGCACCCGGATCTCCTCGATGAACGCCTCGGAATCGGTGCGCAGGTGATCGGTGCGCCCGTTGGTGAGGTTCCGCACGTACGCGTGCTTGCCGGAGTTCAGCGGGATGATGTACTTGAACTCACCGAGCACGCTGAGGGCGCCGCCAGTGGCCTGGCCGGCGCGGACGGACGCGCGCGCGGTCTTTGAGGTATTGCTTGCCACGCGGATGACTCCTAGAAGACGACCGGCGGGACCTAGGTGGCGCCGGCGAGACGAACGGGGAGCGCGCCGGCACGCGCCGGCACGACCACTCTATCCGATGCCCGCAGCCGAACATCCCGCCGGACGATGGCGTACCGGGCGTACCGCAGGCATCATGGAACCCGTCTGGGGGATGCGAGCGCATCCTTTCCCACCCGGAGGCGTTTGATCGGTTAGCTGAGAGCGCACGCGGTGCCACCGCAGTCGAGGTCGTAGGGGAAGACGAACCTCGTCTGGTCGGAGGTGGCCGTGCCAACCCGTGGTGTCGTGTATGTGCACTCGGCCCCGCTCGCCGTGGCGCCCCACGTCGAGTGGGCGGTCGGGCGCGTCCTGGGCTCTCCGGTCCGCCTGCAGTGGTCCTCGCAGCCGGCCGATCCGTCCACCCGCCGGGCCGAGTGCTCCTGGTCGGGCAAGCCCGGCACCGGCGCCGAGTTCGCCGCCGCGCTGCGCGGCTGGCCGATGCTGCGCTACGAGGTCACCGAGGAGCCGAGCCCGGGGTACGACGGCGAGCGGTTCATGCACGTACCCGGTCGCGGGCTGTTCCGGGCGGCCGTGAGTGTGACCGGCGACCTCATGATCACCGAGGACCAGGTACGCAGTGTGCTGGCGACCGCCCGCGGTGGCGAGGCGGTGGCCCACGCGCTGCACAAGCTCCTCGGTACGGCCTGGGATGTCGAGCTCGAGCCGTACCGGCTCGCCGGCGACGGCGCGCCCGCGACCTGGCTGACCCAGGTGAGCTGATACCCGACCGCTGGTCGGGTGGGCGATGGGGTACCGGTGTGTGATGGTGGACCGGTGTCTGCCCCTCGGCGCTGGCCGTTCGTGCGGCCAGGATTGGCTCGGGCCGCGGCGGTTCTGGTCGTGCTCCTGGCGGTCCTGGGCGGCTGCACCGGCAACGCGCCCACGGGGCCGCACGTGACCGGTTCACCCACCGACGCGGGGGCGGTGGCCCGCATCGTCGCGGCGATGTCCGATGTCGACCTCATCGGCCAGGTGCTCATGCCGTCGGTGAACATGTCGGACCCGGCCGAGTCCTCGGCCGAGCTGATCCGCCGCTACCACCTGGGTGGCGTGATCCTCATGGGCAACGTGGAAAATACCGGTGCCGGCGGCAATGCCGCCCAGGTGCGCGCGCTCACCGACCGCCTGCGGGCGGCGGCCCGCGACGCCGGCGCACCCGTCAACCCGATCATGGCGACCGACCAGGAGTACGGCTGGGTCACCCGGATCAAGTCCGGACTGGTGCAACTGCCCAGCGCGATGGCGCTCGGCGCGGCCGGTCGGCCGGAGCTGACCCGCGACGCCTGGCATGGCGCCGGCGCTGAGCTCGCCGCGGCCGGCATCGACGTCGACTTCGCGCCCGACGCCGACGTCGTCGACTCTCCCGGCAACACCGTGATCGGCTCCCGGTCGTTCGGCTCCGATCCAACGAGCGTGGCGACCCAGGTTGCGGCCGCGGTGACCGGGCTGCAGTCGGCCGGGGTGGCGGCGACCCTCAAGCATTTCCCCGGTCACGGCCATACCACCGTCAACAGCCATGACGCGCTGCCGGTGCTGAAGCAG
Organism: uncultured Actinomycetota bacterium; assembly: GCA_963753485.1. GTDB lineage: Bacteria > Actinomycetota > Actinomycetes > Mycobacteriales > Micromonosporaceae > CAWDLX01. Next base: position 116,073 of record CAVWCL010000014.1, read on the forward strand.
AGCCAGGCCACACTCACCGCCGACGATCTGCCGCCGTTTCGCGCCGGTGTGGATGCGGGCGCCTGGCTGGTCATGTCGGGCCACCTCGACATCGAGGCGATCGACCCCGGCCTGCCGGCCAGCTTCTCCCACAAGGTCATGGTCGATCTGCTCCGCACCCGCCTGGGCTTCACCGGGGTCACCGTGACCGACGCGCTCAACATGGCGCCGGCGATGCGCTGGCCGGCCGGTGAGGCCGCGGTGCGTGCCTTCCTCGCCGGCAACGACATCCTGCTGATGTCGCCCGACCTCGGCGCCGCGCAGCAGGCGCTGGCCACAGCCATCCACAGTGGCCGGATCCCCCGGGCACTCCTGGTCGCGGCGGTGAGCCGGATCATTGCGCTCAAGCTCCGGCTGGCGAGCTTCGCCCGGCCCGCGCTGCAGACCGTGCAGGCTCCCGCCAACCGGGCCACCGCGGCCGCCGCCGCGGCGGCCGCGGTGACCGTGCTGCGCGGCCCCTGTAGCGGTCCCCTGATCGCCGGCCCGGTTCGGGTGTCCACCTCGAACGGTCGCGGCCGACAGGGTGGCTGGCTCTCGGCTGCGCTCACCGCCCGCGGCGTACCGGTGGTCGGTGCCGGTGGCACGCTCGTGCATCTGATCGGGAACCTCGACAGAACCGGCGACCTGGCCAGCGGGGCCGGGGTGACCGTCGCCATGGACACACCCTTCCTGCTGGGCTCGGCCACCTCACCGATCCGGGTGGCGACCTACTCCGACACGCAGGTCGCGATGGAGGCGCTCGCCGACGTCATCGCCGGCACGGCCCGGGCGCCCGGTCGCTCGCCGGTGGCCGTGGCCGGGCTGCCCCGCTCCGCCTGCGACAGCTGAGGCCGGACCGGTGCGCTGATCGCGCCTGGCCAGGCGATGGCCGCGATATCGCCGTCCTCGACCTGGACGGCTTGGTGGAGACGTCCGCCAAGGCCGCGGCGACGCAGGCGATGGCTTCTTATCCCGAGCCAAGCGACGGCTGATAGCGTTCGCGCACGTTGCGAGGAAGGGGTTGGATGGCGCAGGTCCCGTCCGGTCCGGCCGACCGCGCGGGCGGGCAGCCGGCGCTGGCGCGCTGGGCGCCGCTGGCGTTCAGCCTCCTCTTCGTCGCCGGCATCCTGCTGCGGGCCGGCACCTCGCCGGTGGACGTGCTGCGCTACCTGGCCTACGCGGGCTTGACCATCGTGGCGCCTGGGACCCTGGTCTACCGGGCGCTGCGAGGCCGGCCGCACACCCTGGTCGAGGACCTGGCGATGGGTGCGGCGGTCGGGCTCTGTCTGGAGATCGGCGCGTGGGCGCTCTTCTCCGTGCTGGATCTGCGCGGCTGGGTGTGGCTGTGGCCGGCGCTGGTGCTGGTGCCGTTCGCCGCCGTACCGGCGCTTCGGCGGCATTGGCTGGTCCGGGAGTACCGCCGGCAAGCCCCGTTGGCGTGGTCATGGACGGTCGCCGGGGTGGTGTGCTTCTTCACCGCGTACCTGGCGATGGTCTTTTTGGACCGCAACCCGATCCTGCCGACCTCGGATGCCACGCTGCAGTACCTGGACCTGCCCTACCAGCTGTCGCTGGCGGGCGAGGCCAAGCACAACTTCCCGGTCGACCTGCCGCAGGTGGCCGGCGATCCGCTCTACTACCACTGGTTCGCGTACGGGCACATGGCCATGACCAGCCTGGTCGGCCACATCGACCTGCCGGTGGTGTCGCTGCGGCTGGCGATCCCGGCGCTTTGTGCGCTCTCCATCGTGCTCACCGGCGTGGTCGGCTGGCGGGTCAGCAATCGCCCGGCCGTGGGCGCGGTGGCCGCCGTGCTCTTCTTCGGGGTGGGGGAGTTCAACTTCACCAACCCGGTGACCGCGCCGTTCGCCACCCAGGTCACCTTCGTCATCTGGCACGGCATGTCGATGATCTACAGCTGGGCGCTGCTCATCGCCCTCATCGCGCCGCTGGCCGAGATCATACGACGGCGGGCGTCGCCGGGTGACGGCGTGCCGGCGATGGGTGCCGGCGCGTTCGGGTTGGCCACGATCCTGCTCTTCGGATCGAGCGGCGCGAAGGCCAGCACCCTGCCGGTGGTCATCGCCGCTCTGGCCTTCACCGCGGTGGTACTCCTGATCACCCAGCGCCGCATCCACCGGGGGGTGGTCGTGGTTGGGCTCATCGCGATCGCGGCCCAGGTCTTCGCCACCGCCGCGCTCTACCATTTCCACACGTATGGAGTCGAGCTCGGTCCGCTGCGGGGGCTGTCGCGGTACTGGGGCCAGACGGTCGACCGTCCAGAGTGGCTTGTCGTACTGGGGGTCTGCGTAGCGTTTTTGATCAACATGCAGCTGCGGGCCGCCGGCATCGTGTCCCTGCTGTGGATCCGCCGGCTGGCGTTGACCCCGGTGCAGTGGCTCCTGGTCGGCGGCGGCATCGCCGGCCCCGCGATCTACCTGATCTTCAGCCAGCCCTCCGGCGGCAACGAGTACTTCACCCGCTCCGGCTTCACCTTCGCGGTGATCGCATCGGCCTGGGGATTCGTCGAGCTCTACCAGCGGGCTGGGCTGACCCGGCGCTCGGGTGTGCCGCTGGGGATCGGCGCGGCCGTCTTCGCGGTGGTCCTGATCTGGGTCCAGCTCGCCGTCGCCCCGCCGCAACCGCCGGGCGACTCATTTGCCCCACTGGTTCCGCTGTTGCGCTGGGCGCTGGCGCTGGCCATCGTCGCGCTGGTGGCCGGGATCGGCTGGCGGCTGGCCGGCCGGTGGTATCCAGCCCTTCGCGGGCGCGGTGGGCTCGTCCTGCTGACCGCGGTGCTCGTGGCCGGCGCCCCCGGCCTCGTCATGGACGAGGCGAAGTCGGTCAAGGCGCCCAACGGCGGCGCCTACGCGGTGGTGCCGCTGCCCAAGTCGAGAGTGGACGCCGCCCGGTTCGTGCGCGACCACAGCCAGCCCACCGACGTGGTGGCCACCAACGTGCACTGCCTCGCCTACTACGGCGACATCTGCGATCCGCGGTCGTTCTGGCTGAGCGCGTACGCCGAACGAAGCGTACTGGTGGAGGGGTGGGGGTTCGCGCCCCGGCAGGCCACCGACCTGTTCGCGCCGTTCTGGGATCCGCAGCGGCTGCGCCTCAACGACGAGGCGTTCGCCGCCCCCACGCCGGCGCTGCTGGCCCAGCTGCGTGCGCAGCACCACGTGCGCTACCTGGTCGTCGATCGTGAGGTGTCCGCGGAGTCGCCGCTGCTCGCCTCGTACGCGGCGAAGGTGTACGACAGCGGCCGGATGGCCGTCTACGAGCTGCGCTGAGGCGTGGTCCCGGGCTGGCGCTGCGATGTTAGCAAGGGCACCCCGTTAACGGTTTCCGTTGTAAAGGGTGCCCTTCCTAACGCCGGGCGTTAACAAGGTGCCCCTGCAAACGCGAGCAGAGGACCAGCGGTCACAAGGGGATGTTGCCGTGTGCTCCGCGGGCGGCCGGCGCACCGGCGAGGGCTTCGGCGATGCGCCGCCGGGTCTCGGCTGGGGTGATCACGTCGTCCACCACGCCGATCTCCAGCGCGCGGCCGACGCCACCGGCGAGGCTGGTCTGCTCCTCGATGAGCTGGGCCCGCACCTCCTCCCGCTTGTCCACCGGGGTGCCGGCGAGCCGCTTGCGGTGCAGGATGTTCACCGCCGCGCTGGCGCCCATCACGGCCACCTCGGCGGTCGGCCAGGCGAAGACCGCAGTGGCGCCCAGCGCCCGGGAGTTCATCGCGATGTAGGCACCGCCGTACGCCTTGCGGGTCACCAGGGTCACCCGGGGGACCACGGCCTCGGCGAAGGCGTGCAACAGCTTCGCTCCGCGCCGGACCACGCCCTCCCACTCCTGGCCCAGCCCGGGCAGGTACCCGGGGACGTCGACCAGCACCACCAGCGGTACGCCGAGCGCGTCGCACATGCGCACGAACCGGGCGGCCTTCTCCGCGGACGAGGCGTCCAGGCAGCCCCCCAGGCGCAGCGGGTTGTTGGCGATGACCCCGACCGTACGGCCGGCGAACCGCCCCACGGTGGTGACCACGTTCGGCGCCCACTTGGCGTGCAGCTCGACGCCCGGCTCGTCCAGCAGCGCGGCGACGACCGGCTTGACGTCATAGGCGCGGCTCTGTTCCTCCGGCAGCAGTGCGGACAGGTCAGTGCCGTTGTCGGCGTCGGCCACGCTGATGCGGCCCTGCCGGCCGAGCAGGGCCGCCAGCGCCCGCGCGGTCTCCAGGGCGGACTGTTCGTCCTTCGTGGTCACGTGGACCACGCCGGAGCGGCGCCCATGTGGCTCCGGGCCACCGAGACGCTCCATGTCGACCTGCTCCCCGGTCACGCTGCGCACGACCTCCGGGCCGGTGACGAAGATGCGGCCGGCACCGGACATGATCACGATGTCGGTCAGGGCCGGGCCGTACGCGGCCCCGCCGGCGGCCGGGCCGAGCACGACCGAGATCTGCGGAACCCGGCCGGAAGCGCGGACCATGGCCGCGAAGACCTGGCCCACCCCGTCCAGCGCGACCACACCCTCGGCGAGGCGGGCGCCACCCGAATGCCACAGGCTCACCACGGGTACCCGCTCGCGGACCGCAAGGTCGATCGCCTCGGCGACGTGCCGGCACCCCTCGATCCCCATCGCGCCACCCATGCGGGTCGCATCGGTGGCGAAGGCGATGACCGGTGTCCCGTCCACCTCCCCGCGCGCGCTCATCACCCCGGAGTCGTCGCGCCCCGAGATGGTACGTACCGAGGCCCGGTCGAAGAACGCGCGCAGCCGGATCTCCGGATCCCGGTGGTCGAGTGCGGCCTCGTCGGCGACATCGGAAGTGAGGGTCACGGCATCCTCCGGCAGATGGTGGGGGGCGAGCGGGCTATGGCTTCGTGACGACCAGGGCGACGTTGTGGCCGCCGAAGCCGAACGAGTTGTTGAGGGCGGCCGGGATCTCGAGATGGCGCGCCTTGTGGGCGACCACGTCGAGGAGCCCCTCCTCGGGATCGTCGAGGTTGATGGTGGGTGGGATGACGCCCTCGTAGACCGAGAGCACGGTGGCGATCGTCTCCAGCGCGCCGGCCGCGCCGAGCAGGTGCCCGGTCATGGACTTCGTCGCGGTGAGCACCGGGTGGTCCCCGATCGAGACCCGCAGGCCGGCGATCTCCGCCATGTCGCCGACCGGGGTCGACGTCGCATGGGCGTTGACATGGACGATGTCCGCGCCGGTGACGCCGGCGTCGCGCAGGGCCAGGCCGACCGCGCGGACGAAGCCGGCCCCCTCGGGGTGCGGCTGGACGATGTCGTACCCGTCCGAGGTGATGCCGGAGCCGGCCAGCCGGGCGTAGATGCGGGCACCGCGGGCCCGGGCGTGGTCGGCTCTTTCGAGGATCAGGACGGCCGCGCCCTCGCCGAGCACGAAACCGTCACGGGCCTTGTCCCACGGACGGGACGCCTTGTCGGGTTCGTCGTTGCGGGTCGACATGGCCCGCATTGACGCGAAGCCGGCGATCGGCAACGCGTTGATCACCGCCTCGGTGCCGCCCGCGACGACGATGTCGGCGCGTCCCGCGCGGATGATGTCCAGGCCCAGCGACACCGCCTCGGCACCGGTGGCGCAGGCGCTGGCGACGCAGTGCACGCCGGCCCTGGCACCGAGCTCGAGTCCGATGTGCGCCGCCGGTCCGTTGGGCATGAGCATCGGCACGGTGTGCGGGGAGACCTTGCGGGGCCCGTTCGCCTCCAAGATGTCGTCCTGGGCGAGCAGGGTCTGCAAGCCGCCGATCCCGGTGCCCATGCTCACCGCGAGCCGTTCCGGCTCGAGTCCGGCACCGGCGAGGCCCGCGTCCGCCCACGCCTGGTGGGCGGCGATCAGGGCGACGGCCTCGCACCGGTCGAGCCGGCGCAGCTTGACCCGGTCCAGCACCTCGGTCGGCTCGACCGCGAGTTGCGCGGCGATCCGTACCGGCAGGGCGGCGGCCCAGTCCTGCGCCAGTGGGCCTACCCCGGACCGGCCGGCGAGCATCGCCTCCCAGGTCGACGCGACATCTCCGCCCAGCGGAGTCGTCGCGCCCAGCCCGGTGACGACAACCTCAGGACGCGTCATGTGAGAACCTGGTTCGTCAGGAGTTCGAGATGATGTAGCTGACGGCGTCGCCAACGGTCTTGAGGTTCTGTACCTCATCGTCGGGGATCTTGACGCCGAACTTCTCCTCCGCCGCAACGACGACCTCGACCATGGAGAGCGAGTCGACATCGAGATCCTCGGTGAACGACTTGCTTTCGGCCACGTCGTCGGGGTTGACGCCGGCGACCTCTTCGAGAATCTCGGCGAGGCCTGCGGTGACTTCCTCACGGCTGCTCATGTACAGGTTCCCTTCTCGGGTCAGGGTGTGTGGTGGGCAGCGGCGGCACGGGGTGCGTCGCCGGCTACGGGCAGCGGACTACCTGCCCGGCGTAGGTGAGGCCACCGCCGAAGCCGAAGAGCAGCACCGGGGCGCCCGCGGGCACCTCCCGCCGTTCGACCAGCTTCGACAGGGCCAGCGGGACACTGGCGGCCGAGGTATTGCCCGACTCCACAATGTCCTTGGCGATGATGGCGTTGGGCAGTTCGAGCCGGCGGGCGATGCCGTCGATGATGCGGGCATTGGCCTGGTGGGCCACGAACGCAGCGATCTCACTGGGGGCCACGCCGGCCCGCTCGCACGCCTCCAGGGCGAGCGGTGCGAGCGTCGTGGTGGCCCACCGGAAGACCGCCTGGCCCTCCTGCTGGATGTACGCGCGCCAACCCTCGATCCGCACCGCGTCGCCGCGCTCCGGGGCGGAGCCCCAGACCACCGGCCCGACACCCGGCGACTCGTTGGCGCCGGCGGCGGAGACGACCGCGGCGCCGGCGCCGTCGCCGAAGATGATGCAGGTCGAGCGGTCGGTCCAGTCGACGAAGTCGGAGAGCTTCTCCGCGCCGACGACGATCGCGTTGCGCACGGCGCCCGCCCGGATGGCGTGGTCGACCGTGCCGAGGGCGTAGGAGAACCCGGAGCAGGCGGTGTTGATGTCATAGGTGCCGGGTGCGTTGATGCCCAGCCGGCTCGCCACCCGGGTGGAGACGTTGGGGCAACGGTCCACAGAGGAGCAGGTGGCCACCACGACCAGGTCGATGTCGGTGGCGGTGAGGCCGGAGCCGGCGAGCGCCTTCTCGGCGGCGGCCGCGGCCATGTCGGCGACGGTCTCGTCGCCGGCCGCGATGCGCCGGGTGGCGATGCCCACGCGGTCGCGGATCCAGGCGTCGCTGGTCTCCACCATCTGGGCCAGATCGTCGTTGGTCAGCACCCGTGAGGGCTGGTAGTGGCCGAGGCTGAGAATCCGGGATCCGGTCACAGGACTGCGCCTCCAATGCGGGCCAGCGGTTGGCCGGGGCTGACCGGATCGTCGTCGTGGGCGAGCCACTCCGTGAGCAGCCCCGAGTCGTGCGCGGTGACCTCGGCGTCACCCTGGCGGGTGACGATGTGACCGATCACGTGACCGGCCCGTACCGCGGTTCCCTCGGCCAGCTCGGGCAGCGGCCGGAAGGTGCCGCCCACGGTGGCGACCGCGAGCACGAACCCCATGGTGGGCTCGTGGCCGGGCACCCCGCCGTGGCGCGCGGCCAGGTCCTTTGCGGCCTTGAGGTCGTCGGGGGTGTTCAGCGTGACGATCTCCGGTGCGCCGCCGCCCGAGCGCCACTCCCGCTTGACCAGCCCGGCCAGAGTGCCGGCGGGTGGCAGCTCGACCACACCGGTGACGCCCAGGTCGGCCAGGGTACGCATGCACAGGTCCCACCGCACCGGCGCGGTGACCTGGGCGACCAACCGGGCCAGCATGGTGGCGCCGTCGTTGATTCCGGCACCGTCGGCGTTGGAGAGCAGGATCCGGCTCGGGGTCGCCGGAGTGATGCCGGCCGCCACTGCCGCCAACGCCTTCTCGGCCGGTGCCATGTACGGCGTGTGGAACGCGCCGGCCACCGGCAGGGCGATCACCCGGGTCCGGGCCGGCGGGTCGGCGGCGAACGCGTCCAGGCCGGCGCGGGCCCCGGCGGCCACGATCTGGCCGGCGCCGTTGCGGTTGGCCGGATAGAGGCCGGCCCGGTCGATCGCGGCCACCACCTCGTCGGGCTCGCCACCCAGGACGGCACTCATGCCGGTCGGTTCGAGGGCACAGGCTGCCGCCATCTCTCGGCCGCGTACGGCGGCGAAGGTGATCGCGACCTCCGGGGTGAGCACGCCCGCGAGCGCGGCGGCGGCGATCTCACCCACGCTGTGGCCGGCGGTCACCGTGATCCCGCCATCGCTCAGCGGCAGGTGCTCGGCGGCGACCAGGGCGGCGGCGACCAGCAACGGCTGGGTCTTGGCGGTGTCCTTGATTTCGTCGGCGTTGGCGATGGTCCCCAGGCGGACGAGATTAATGCCGGCCAGTGCCGACCACCAGCGCAGCCGCGCCTCAATGCCGGGCAGGTCGAGCCACGGGGTCAGGAATCCTGGCTTCTGGGCACCCTGGCCGGGAGCGAGAACGGCAAGCACGTCTCAAACTGTCCTGGTTACTGATGAGTCACCTGGTGGTCGGCCTCGACCAAACCCGACGACGATCCTTGTGGGGTTCCCACAAGGCGCTCGCCGCGATGGTGCCCGGCCGCGGCCGTCGTGAGTCCGGACCGACGCCGATTGCATGGCCATCGGTGCAGCTCAGCCTAGCTGGGATGGGGCGTGCTCCCGGGCGCCGACGGGTCCAGCCGGCCCACCGTGAGCGCGATCCGTAAGGCGAACGCGTCGCGGGGGAGGAGCGGTGAAAGGCCGGTGATCTCGCCCACTCGGCGCAGCCGGTAGCGCACGGTGTTCGGGTGCACGAAGATCGCCCGGGCCGCGCTCTCCAGCACGCCGCCCGCCGCGAAGAACCCGTCCAGGGTCTCCAGCAGCTCGCCGCCGGCGCGGACGAGCGAGCCGAAGACCTCCTGGCGCAGGATCCGCCGGGCCTCGGCATCACCGGCCAGCGCCCGCTCGGGCAGCAGGTCGCCCGCGCTGACCGGTCGGGGCGCGGTCGGCCAGGCGGACGCGGCCCGGAAGCCGGCCTGCGCGGCCCGGGCCGAGTCGGTCGCCTCGTCGAGGGTGGGCACCGCCGGGCCGACGACCACGGCGCCGTCCCCGAACGCGCCCAGCAACTTCTCGGTCGCGGCCAGGGGATCCTCGGCGCCGCCGAGGACCAGCACGAGCCGGCTGCCGTGTACGCCGCCGAGCACGTCGACCCCCATCCGCCGGGCGAGCCTGTGCACGGTGTGCAGCACCGCCACGACCTCGCCGCCGGGGGAGCGCCCCACCGCGACCGCCACCGGCGTGCGGTCGTCCCAACCCAGCGCAGCGGCCCGGCTCGCCAGGTCATCCAGGCCGTCGCCGCGCAACAGGGCGTCGACGAGCAGCGCCTGCAGCCGGGCGTCCCACGTGCCCCGGCTCTCGGCCGCCCGGGCGTACACCCGGGCCGCGCTGAACGCGACCTCGCGGGAGAAGCGCAGGACCGCGTCGGCGACCTCCCGCTCCTCGCCCGGTGACGCCAGCCGGGGCACCTGCTCCTCGACCACGTCGATGGTGACTTTGATCAGCTGGACAGTGTGCTGCAGGCTGATCGACCGGGCCAGGGTGCGCGGCGCCGCGTCGAAGATGTCGTCGGAGAGCTCGTGCCGGCCGTGGTCGCCACCCTGGCGCAGCCACTCTACAAAAGACCGCACACCGGCCTGGGCGACCAGCATCACCCACGAGCGCTGGTCCGGCGGCAGGCCGCGGAACCAGGGCAGCACCTCGTCCATCCGGGAGACGCTGGCGGTCGCCAGGGCACCGGCGGACCGCTCGATGGTCCGCACGCTCGCCGCCAGCTCCTGATCACCCACCGCCTCGCCATACCCTTCACTTCGGTCACCTGCGAGCCTGCCATGCCCGGTGGTGGTCGTCCTCAGGCGGGATGGACCCGGACACCCTCGACGTAGGTCTGCCTGACCTGGGTCGAGGCGATCTCGTCGGCCGGGCCGGCGTACGGGTCACGGTCGAGCACGGCGAGGTCGGCCCGGGCGCCGACCCGGATGGTGCCGGTGTCGTCGAGCCCGTTCGCCCACGCCGAGCCGCTGGTGAAGGCGGCCAACGCGGTGGTCAGGTCGAGGCGCTGCTCGGGCAGGAACGCCGGCGTGCTGGCATCGGGCAGGATCCGGTTGACCGCCACGTGGATCGCGTCGAAGGGGTTGGCCGTGGTCACCGGCCAGTCGCTGCCGGCGACCAGCCGGGCGTGTCGGCGGTGCAGCTCGCCGAACGGGTACTGCCAGGCGGCGCGGGCGGCGCCGAGCAACGGGATGTTCAGCGTGTCCAGCTGAGGCTCGTGGGCGGCCCAGTACGCTTGCAGGTTGGCGCCCACATCGAGGTCGTGGAAGCGGGCGATGTCCGCCGGATCGACAACCTGCAGGTGGGCGATGTGGTGGCGTCGGTTCGAGGCTCCGTTCGCGGCCCGGGCGGCCGCCACCGCGTCCAGCCCGAGCCGGACGGCCCGATCGCCGATGGCATGGAAGTGGACCTGGAAGCCGGCCCGATCCAATGCGGTCACGTAACCGGCGAGCCGGTCGGGGTCAATGAACGTCTGGCCGTTGGTGGCCAGTTCGTGGGCTGGCTCGCCGAGCTCGCACTGGGGCGAGCCACACCCGTCCAGGTACGGGCGGGTCAGCGCCGCGGTGTGGTTCTCGCAGATCCCGTCCACCATGATCTTGACAGTGGTGGCCTGGAACCGACCCTCGCCGGCCTCCTCGCGGCGGTGCACCAGGTGGTCGAGCTGGTCCAGGCCAGCATCGCGGCGCCACCACAGCGCGCCGCGGACGCGGGCGGTCAGTACCCCGCCCGCGGCGGCCTCCCGGTAGGTCGCGAACACGTCCGGCTGCCCCAGCGCGTCGCCGACCAGCGCGTCCTGCCAGGCGGTGACGCCGTACCCGTGCAGCAGTGCCTGGGCGCGGCGCAGGGCCTGGTCCAGCTGTGCCGGCGTGGGCGCCGGCACCAGCGCGGCGACCAGGTTGACCGCCGACTCCTGCAGCATCCCGGATGGGCTCCCGTCCGGGTCACGCTCGATACGCCCGCCGGTCGGATCGGGGGTCCGGGCGGTGATCCCGGCCAGCGCGAGCGCCCGGGAGTTGACCCAGGCACCGTGGTGGTCCTGGTTGAACAGGAAGGCGGGCCGGTCCGCAACCACCGCGTCCAATGCCGAGCGGGTCGGCAGGCCGCCGGGGAACGCGTCCAGCGACCAACCGCCGCCGGTGATCCAGGCGAGCGCGGGATTGCTGCGGGCGTAGCCGGCGACCAGCTCGAGGTAGTGCGCCGCGCTCGCCCCTGGCCGCAGGTCGCAGGTGCCCAGCTCCAAGCCACCCCAGACGGCGTGGACGTGGGCATCCTGGAGTCCCGGGATCAGCCGGCCGCCGCGCAGGTCGATTGTTTCGGTACCGGCACCGACCAGCTCGTCGACCTGGCCGATCGCCGCGATCCGCCCGTCGCGTACCGCGACCGACGTGCCGGGCGGGTGTCCGTGCACCGGGCCACCGCGAAAGACCAGCTGCGCCGATACGCTCACGCCTGGGCGCCGGCGGTGGCCCCGGGGCGCACCTCGTCCCGGACGATGCGCAGCAACCCGAGCAGTGTGTCCAGCTGCTCGGGGGTGAAGCGGCTGGTCAGCCAGCGCTCGATGAGCTCGAGGTGGCCGGGCAGCACGGCGTCGAGGCGGGCCAGGCCAGCCCGGGTGACGTGCGCGAACGACCCGCGCCGGTCGGTCGGGCAGGCCCGGCGCTCGACCAGCTTGTCCCGCTCGAGCCGATCGACCACCCGGGTGATGCCGCTCGTGGTGAGCTGTGTCTGGGCCGCGAGATCACTCATCCGTAGGCCGCCGCCGGCGGTGCGGGCGAGACGAAGCAGGACCTCGAACTCCGCCGGCGACAGGTCATGCGCCGCGAACTGGTACGCGAACTTGCTGTGCAGACCAGCGGTGGTCTCGGTCAACAGGCCCACCGCGGTGATCCGTGGGTCGGCATAACGCTCGGCGTCGTGGGCCGGCGTTGCCGTCAGTGCATCCGGTGTCACCCTCCCATTGTACGCATACCTGACACGGCAATTATTGTACATAGTGTAGTTGCCCTCGCAACTACACTATGTACTCGCCGATCTAGGGCTTAGGTACCCGATTGGAGATCAATCCATGTGCATACGCCCTAGATCGGCGGGGCCGGGGGGGCGCTCAGGGCGCGGCGAGGCGGGTGAGGGCGGCCTGGATGCGGGCCAGGGACCGGTCCCGCCCGAGTACCTCGAGTGATTCGAAGAGGGGCAGCCCCACACTGCGGCCGGTGACCGCGACCCGAACCGGGGCCTGGGCCTTGCCGAGCTTGAGTCCGCGCTCGACACCGGCACTCTCCAGTGTGGACTTGAGCACGTCGGCGCGCCAGGGCGTCGCCGCCGCGAACCCGGCTGATGCGGCCGTGAGCATCTCGGCCGCGCTGTCGCCCATCGCCTTCGTCCAGGCCGCCTCGTCGGTGACCGGCTCGTCCAGGAAGGCGAAGTCCACATTGGGCACGATCTCCGACAGCACACCGATGCGCGTCTGGGCCAACGGTGCGAGCGCGGCGAAGGCGTCGGGGTCGTAGCGCTCCGGCGGCCATGGGGCCACCCGGGCGCCGCCGATCTCGCCGGTCAGCCAGGGCTGGCAGGCGGCCACGAACGCGTCGGGGGCGAGGGCGCGGATGTACTCGCCGTTGAATGCGCGCAGCTTCTTCTCGTCGAAGAACGCCGGCGACGAGTTGACGTCCTCGAGCCGGAACTCCTCCTCGATGACCGACCACGGCACGATCTCCCGGTCGCCGTGCGGGGCCCAGCCGAGCAGCATCAGGTAGTTGCGCATCGCGTCGGCGAGGTAACCCTCGTCCCGGTACGCCTCCAGGGCGACCTTGTCGCGGCGCTTGGAGAGCTTCTGCCGCTTCTCGTTGACCACCCACGGCACATGCGCCCAGATGGGCGGTGGGGAGCCGAGCGCCAGCCAGAGCAGCTGCTGCTTGGGGGTGTTGGGCAGGTGCTCCTCGGCCCGGATCACGTGACTGATCTTCATCGCAAGATCGTCGACGACGTTGGCCAGCAGGAACACCGCCGAGCCGTCGGCCCGCGCGATGACGAAGTCCTCGATCAGCTTGTTCTCGAAGGTCGGGGTACCGCGGATGAGGTCGACCACGGTCGTCTCGCCCTCGTCGGGGGTGCGGAAGCGCAGCGCGCGACCGGGGCTGCCCGGATCACCGACCGGCGCCAGGCCGCGGTCGCGGCAGAAGCCGTCGTACCCGTGGGAGCCCGGGCCCGCCCGTCCCTGGATGTCCTCCCGGGCGCAGTCGCAGTAGTACGCCTGCCCGGCCTGGTAGAGCCGCCGGGCCGCCTCGCGATGGGCCTCGCCGAAGTCGGACTGGAGGTACGGGCCCTCGTACGAGTCGCGGGCGATGCCGATCCAGTCGAGCGCGTCGAGAATGCCCTCGATCCACTCCGGCCGGTTCCGGGAGGCGTCGGTGTCCTCGATACGCAGGACGAGCACCCCGTCGTGCTGCTTGGCGTAAATCCAGTTCTGCAGGGCGGACCTGGCCCCGCCGACATGGAACATTCCAGTGGGAGAAGGCGCAAACCGTACCCGGACCGTCACGGTGTCCAGCGTAGGGTGGCCACCCGCCGCGGTGGCAACCAGGTTTGCGGAAACTCCGAACGGCGGATCAATGGGGCGAGTCGGACGGAGGCGGTGGCAACCACCCGTCACTGCGGAGCGTCCGTTGAGCATGACCGGTTACTGTGGAGCCGCTTGCAGCTGATTGCCCGGTCAACCGTAGCCGCCGGGCGCCAGGTGCGTGCCGCTTCCACCCTGACCAACCCGGCGGATTCCAACATGACCATCCCGGCGGACGAAACCCTCCATGCATAACGAGCACCGGACGACGAACAGCACGGGGAGGAGCATCATGGCCCAGTCCTCTCGGTCCACCCGCACCACGACCTCGCGCGGGTGGCGGCTGATCGGTGTCACCGGCGCCGTCGCGGCGCTCATCGCGGCCAGCGCCTGCTCCGGTGCGTCCGCGACCTGGCATTCACCGGGCGCGCCGATCCCGGGCGACGAGATCCCGGTCGCCTCCTCGCTCGCGCTGGCACCGGCGGCCAACGCGACCGGCGTCTCCCCGGCCGATCCGGTAACCGCCACGATCACCGGCGGCACGCTCGATGCGGTCACGCTCACCAACCCCGACGGGCGCGCGGTGAAGGGCGACTTCGACACCACGAAGGCGACCTGGACCAGCGCCGAGGAGCTCGGCTACAACAAGAAGTACACGTTCACCGTCTCCGGCAACGGCGCCGACGGCAAGCACTACCAACAGACCCAGACGTTCACCACGGTCAAACCCAGCAACCAGACGCTGCCCTATCTGCGAGCCAACGACCACATGCTGCTGGACAAGGGCACCTTCGGGGTCGGTCAGCCGATCGTGGTCTGGTTCGACGAGCGGATCAAGGACAAGGCCGCGGCCGAGCGGACCCTCACGGTGACCACCGACCCGCCGGTCATCGGTGCCTGGCATTGGATGGACGACCGCGAGGTGCACTGGCGCCCGCAGGTGTACTGGCCGACGGGTACCAAGGTGACGGTGCAGGCCAAGGTCTACGGCCGCAACCTGGGCAATGGCCTGTACGGCCAGGAGGACCGGTCGGCCTCGTTCACCATCGGCCAGTCGAAGATCGCCGTAGCCGACTCCAAGACGCACCGGATGAAGGTCTACCTCGACGGTGTCCTGGTCACCAGGATCAACGGCCATGACGTGACCACCGGCATTCCGATCAGCATGGGCAAGGGTGGGTACGAGATCACCGCGCAGGGCGTGCGGGTCGACTTCACCACCAACAGCGGGCCGCACGTGGTCACCGTCAAGTACGACGTCTACCGGATGACCTCGTCCAGCTTCGGCATCATCGACAAGAGCGACCCGAACTTCTACGACGTGAACATCAAGAAGGCGATCCGCATCACCGGTGACGGCGAGTTCGTGCACCTCGCCGACTGGAACATCTGGGCCCACGGCAAGGTGAACACGTCGCACGGCTGCATCAACGTCGCTCCGACCTACATCTACTGGTTCTACGACCACTTCGGCGCCGGCGATGTCGTCGACGTCACCGGCACCAACCGCCACCTCGACGTGCGCAACGGGCTCGGCGACTGGGTGCTGACCTGGGACCAGTGGCAGAAGGGCAGCGCGCTGAGCTGACCCGGGCCCGGCCATGCCAGCATGGCAGGCATGGAGTACGTACGGCTGGGCGCCACCGGGATGACCGTGTCGCGCATCTGTCTGGGCATGATGAGCTACGGCGACCCCGGCTGGCGTGACTGGGTGCTGGCCGAGGAGGCCGCAGATCCGTTCGTGCGCCGGGCGGTCGAGGCGGGCGTGACCTTCTTCGACACCGCCGACGTGTACTCGGTCGGGGTCAGCGAGACGCTCACCGGTCGCCTGCTGCGCCGGTACTTTCCGCGCCGGGAGGAGTACGTGCTGGCGACGAAGGTGAACGGGCAGATGGGTCCGGGCACCAACGATCGGGGCCTGTCGCGCAAGCACGTCATGGCCGGCATCGACGCCTCGCTGCGCCGCCTCGACGTGGAGTACGTGGACCTCTACCAGATCCACCGGTGGGATCCGCACACGCCGATCGAGGAGACGATGGCGGCGCTGCACGACGTGGTCCGGGCGGGCAAGGCCCGCTACCTCGGCGCCTCCAGCATGTATGCCTGGCAGTTCGCCAAGGCTCAGCACACGGCCGACAGCAACGGCCTGACCCGCTTCGTCAGCATGCAGAACCACTACAACCTGCTCTACCGCGAGGAGGAGCGGGAGATGATTCCGCAGTGCCTGGACATGGGCGTCGGGGTCATCCCGTGGAGCCCGCTGGCCCGGGGCCTGCTCACCGGCAACCGCACCCGGGACGGGCGGCGGCACACGGTACGGGCCGGCAGCGATCCGTTCGGCGACGCGTTCTACCCGGATCCGGACTTCGACGTCGTCGACCGGTTGGCCGAGGTCGCCGCCGGACGCGGGCTGCCGCCGGCCCAGGTGGCGCTGGCCTGGCTGCTGCACCGGCCGGGGGTGACCGCCCCGATCGTCGGCGCGACCAAGCTGGCCCACCTCGACGACGCGGTCGGCGCGGTCGACGTCGGCCTGAGCCCGGACGAGATGCGGCGGCTCGAATCGGCGTACCGGCCGCACCCTGTCAGCGGGCACGAATGACCGCCCGATAGCCTGGCCTGCGTGCGATGGGCGGCGTTCGGCACCTACGACGTGCGGCTGCACCAGCGGGTAGAGGTGCTGATCGAAGGCCTGCGCGCGGCCGGAGACGACGTGGTCGAGATCAACGAGCCGTTGCCGCTAAACACCGCCGGGCGGGTGCAGATGCTGCGCCAGCCGTGGCGGCTGCCGGTCTTCGCGGCGAAGCTGCTGCGCTGCTGGACCGTCCTGGTGCGACGGTCACGGCGGCTGCCATCCCCGGACGCGGTGCTCGTCGGCTACCTGGGCCACTTCGACGTGCGGCTCGCACGCCGGCTGTTCCGCGGGACGCCGATCGTGCTCGACCACCTCGTCTCGGCCGCCGGCACGGCGCACGATCGCGGCTTGTCCGGACCCGGTGAGCTCAAACACCGGCTGCTCGCCGCGATCGACGACGGCGCGCTGCGCCGGGCCGACATCGTCGTGGTCGACACCGCCGAACATGAGGCCGCGCTGCCCGAGGCCGCCCGGCCCCGCGCCGTGGTCGTCCCGGTCGGCGCCACCGAGGTTTGGTTCGCCCAGGGTCGGGCCCGCTCACGCCGGCCCACGAACTCGGCTGCGCTCTCGGTCATCTTCGTCGGGGTGTTCACCCCGTTGCACGGTACGGGTGTGCTCGGCGCCGCCCTCGCCGAGCTCGCCGGCGAGGAGATCGACGTGACCATGGCCGGCTCCGGCCAGGAGCTGGCCGCCTGCCGGGCGGCGGCCGCCGCCAACCCCCGGGTGACCTGGTATGACTGGCTGCCTAGCGAACGCCTACCCGAGCTGGTCGGCCGGCACGACGTGAGCCTGGGCATCTTCGGCACCGGGCCCAAGGCGCTCAACGTCGTACCGACGAAGGTCTTCCAGGGCGCGGCGGCCGGCTGTGCGGTGCTCACCTCGGACACCGCGCCGCAACGGCAGGCGCTCGGTGAAGCCGCCGTCTACGTGCCACCAGGCGACCCGGCCGCGTTGGCGGCCGCGCTGCGGCGGCTGGCGGCGGACCGGGTCGAGGTCGCCCGGCTGGGTGCCGCCGCGCACGCGGTCGCGCTGGCCCGGTTCCAGCCGGCCGCGGTGGTCGCGCCGATCCAGTGCCGGACCGCCGACGTGCTTTCCTCCGCGGAGGCGGCATCGTGACCGCCGACGTGCTTTCCTCCGCGGAGGCGGCATCGTGACCGCCGACGTGCTTTCCTCCGCGGAGGCGGCATCGTGACCGCCGACGTGCTTTCCTCCGCGGAGGCGGCATCGTGACCGCCGACGTGCGGCCCACCCGGGTGGTGTCATGACGACGCGCAGGCCGGCGGATCCGCCGCTCGCACCGCAGGCCCGGATGCGCTGGCGCGTGGTGCGGCCCATCGTGGCGCGGCTGGCACCGGCCAGCATCCTCGAGGTGGGGTGTGGCCTCGGCGGTGCTGGCGTCCGGCTGGCGCGGATGGCGCGGTACACGGCCGCCGAGCCCGACCAGGCGTGCTGGGCGATCGCCGAGCAGCGGATCGCACCACTGGGCGGCGACGTGATGCACGGCGACCACACCGCGATCCCGGTCGGGCGGGAATTCGACCTCGTCTGCGCGTTCGAGGTCCTGGAACACATCGAGGACGACGCAGCGGCACTCTCCGACTGGCTGCACCGGGTACGGCCGGGCGGACACCTGCTGCTCTCTGTGCCGGCCGGGCCGGAGCGGTTCGGGCCGGCCGACCAGCTCGTCGGCCACTACCGCCGGTACGCCGTCGACGGGTTGCGCGAGCAGCTCGCCGCCGCCGGCGGGGTCGATGTGGTCGTGCGCCACTACGGCTGGCCGCTGGGTTACCTGCTGGAGTCCGCCCGCAACGTGCTGGCCGGCCGCAAGCTGGACGCGGCGGCGACCGGTGCCCAGGAGCGGACCCACACCTCTGGCCGCACGTTCCAGCCGCGCACCAGCGTGACCGGTACGGTGATCCAGCTCGGGGTGGCCCCGTTTGCGGCCCTTCAGGAGCTTCGCCCCGGCGCCGGCCCCGGCCTGATCGCCCTCGCCCGCCGCCCCACCCCTGGCCCGTCGATCTAGGGCTTATGCACGTGATTCGATCTCTAACCATGTGCATAAGCCCTAGATCGACGGGCTAGGAGGCGTGGGCGCGGCGGCGGGCCAGGTACTGCGTCGCCGCCATGCTCAGGTCGACCGCGGTGAGGATCGCCCGGGACAGCAGTGCGACCACGAGCGCGGCCGGGGCCGCGACGACCGCGGAGAGGGCGAGCGTGAGCGCCGCCTCCCGGACCCCGGCCCCGGCGGGCAGACCCACCGCGAGCTGGCCGAGGCTGTACGCCAGCGCGTACCCGCCGATGGCCACCGGCAGCGCGCGCAGCGGGGGGGCGCCCAGGCCGACGAGCAGGACCCAGGCCTGCAGACCCAGACAGACCCAGATCAGGGTCTGCAGGGCGGCCACCGCGCCCAGCCCGGCCCAGGACGGCGTGCGGGGCAGCGGCTCGCGGCGTACCAGGCGCAGCAGGCGGTTGAGCACCGGACCGAGCACCCGCGGATGCAGCCCGGTGAGGAAGAGCGGAACGATCAGTAGGATCCACCAGTAGTGCGGCAACGCTGAGCCGCCGGTCAGGGCGAGAGTCACCGCGGCGAGCGAGAGTCCGGAGGTGATCGTCACCGCGATCGCCAGCACCCCCACGGTTACGTTGGTGCGCTTGGGAATGTTGTGCTCCCGGCTCAGCTCGATCTGGGTGACGATCGACCAGACCGAGCCGGGGACGTACTTGCCGAGCTGGCTCAGGTAGAAGATGCGGGCCGCGGCCGGCACGCTCAGCCGGTGCCCGAGATCGGCCATGAGGGTGCGCCAGACGAACAGCGCCACCACCATCGCCAGGTAGCCGGGGACGAACGCAGCCACCACCGCCCACGGCGAGAGCTGCCGCAGCGCCTGCGCGACCTGGCTCCAGTTGCCCACGATCGCCCAGACCGCGAAGCCGGCCAGGACCGTGATGAGCCCGGCGCGCAGCCAGCGCAGCCCGGCCCGGCGGCCGAGGGAGCCGCCGGTGGGGACGGGAGTCACATCCGCCGCCAGCTGGTCGCCGGCGCTCAATCCGATCGCGACCGGACGATGAGGTCGGCCAGCAGGGCCACCGAGGCGATGATGAGGCCGGTCACGATGAGCAGCATGGCATTCGTGGTGATCCGGAACGAGTAGCGCACCACATCGACGATCGCCTTCACCGTGCCGACGCCGAACAGGAAGATCGCCAGCGGCATCAGTACCTTGATCGGGTTGAAGTACATCACCATCCGCAGGACCTGCAGGAGGTACCGGTAGGCGTCGCGGATGAAGTGGAACTTCGAGGTGCCGGCCCGCTTCCCGTACTCGATCGGCAGGTACTCGACCTGGTGCTGGTTGGACAGGAACGACATGGTGATGGTGGTGACGCAACTGAACCCGGGCGGCAGCAGCCGCAGGTAGGGCAGCGAGACGTCGCGCCGGAACGCCCGCAGGCCGGAGTTGAGGTCGGGGATCCGGGTGCCGGCCAGACCCTCGGCCACCTTGCGGATCGTCCACTTTGCCGGCACCCGCAGCAGCTTGAACGTGCCCTGCTCGCTGGTCCGGGCGCCGACGACCTGGTCGACGTGCGGCCGGTCGAGCAGGTGCTGGACGAACTCCGGGATCCGCTCGTTCGGGTAGGTCAGGTCGGCGTCGGTCCAGACCACGATGGCGCCCTTCGCCTCCATGGTGCCGATCCGGCGCGCGGTGCCGGAGCCGCCGTTGCGCTGGAAGGCGAGCAGCCGCATGCGGGGGAAGCGTCGCTGCGCCTCGTGCAGCACGGCGAGCGTGCCGTCGGTCGACTTGTCGTCGATGACGAGCAGCTCGTAGCTGAACAGGCTGGCGTCCATGGCCGCGGTGATGCGCTCCAGCTCGGCCAGTACGTGGGTTTGCTCGTTGTAGCAGGGCAGCACGACCGTGACGTCGAGCCGTCCGGGTCCGGGATCGGTGCGCACAGCCGCGGAGCCGCCGGCGGAGACCCGAGCGGCGGCGGCATCGCGCGGGTCGTCCTCGCGCGGATGAGCGACGGTGTCGAAGCTCATACTCAGGTCTCGCCGCCGGTCTCACCCACCGGCGCGGCGGTCACGTCGTCGATGGCGTACATCTTCGCCGCTTGCGCTACGACCCGCGAGTCCACCACCCCGGCGAGGGCGAGCTGGCGCAGGCTGGCGACCGCGATGGTCTCGGCGTCGACATGGAAGTGCCGGCGAAGGGCGTGGCGGGTGTCCGACATGCCGAAGCCGTCGGTGCCCAGCGAGGTGTACGGGCCCGGTATCCAGCGGGAGACGAGGTCGGGCACTGCCCGCATGAAGTCCGAGACCGCGATGACCGGCACCTCAGGGTCGGGCAGGACCCGGCTCAGGTACGGCACCCGGGGCTCGGCGTCGGGGTGCAGCAGGTTCCACTCGTCACACTCGACCGCCTCCCGGCGCAGCTCGGTCCAGGAGGTGGCCGACCAGACGTCGGCCGCCACGCCCCACTCCTGGGCCAGCAGCTGCTGGGCCTTGAGCGCCCACTGCATGCCGGTGCCGGCGGCGAGGATGTTCACCCGGGGCGGCGCCTGCGTGGACTGCGTGGCGTCGCTCGGGACGGGCGGTGCGGACGCGTACCGGTAGAGGCCCTGCAGGAGTCCAGCCACGTCGAGGCCGGCCGGTTCGGCCGGCTGATGGATCGGTTCATTGTAGACAGTGAGGTAGTAGAAGATGTTCTCCGGGTGCTCGCCGAGCATCCGGTGCAGGGCGTTCTCGGTGATGTACGCCAGCTCGTAGGCGAAGGCGGCGTCGTAGGCGACCACGGCCGGGTTGGTCGCGGCGAGCAGCAGCGAGTGGCCGTCCTCATGCTGCAGCCCCTCCCCGTTGAGCGTGGTCCGCCCGGCGGTGGCGCCGAGCAGGAAGCCGCGGGCCATCTGGTCGGCGGCCGCCCACAGGCCGTCGCCGGTGCGCTGGAAGCCGAACATCGAGTAGAAGATGTACACCGGGATCATCGGTTCGCCGTGGGTGGCGTAGGACGTGCCGGCGGCGGTGAACGAGGCGACCGAGCCGGCCTCGTTGATGCCCTCGTGCAGGATCTGCCCGGTCTTCGACTCGCGGTAGGAGAGGAACAGCTCCCGGTCCACCGGCGTGTACTGCTGGCCATGCGGCGAGTAGATCTTCGCCGTCGGGAAGAGCGAGTCCATGCCGAAGGTGCGGGCCTCGTCCGGGATGATCGGCACCCACCGGCGGCCGATACTCGGGTCCTTCATGAGGTCCTTGAGCAACCGCACGAAAGCCATCGTGGTGGCCACCTTCTGCTTGCCCGAGCCGCGCTTCAGGTCGCCGTACGCCGATGCCGGTGGCAGTGGGACCGGGGCGTGGTCGGTGTGCCGCGACGGCAGGCAACCGCCGAGGATCCGGCGACGCTCCATCATGTACTGCATCTCGTCGGAGTCGGCGGCCGGCCGGTAGTACGGCGGCTGGTACGGGTCCTCTTCCAAGGCTGCGTCGGGGATGTCGAGGTAGAGCCGGTCCCGGAACGCCTTGAGGTCGGCGAGGGTGAGCTTCTTCATCTGGTGGGTGGCGTTGCGCGCCTCGAAGCTCGACCCGAGCGTCCAACCCTTGATCGTCTTGGCCAGGATCACCGTCGGCTGTCCGGTGTGCTCGGTCGCCGCCTTGTACGCGGCGTACAGCTTGCGGTAGTCGTGCCCGCCCCGCTTGAGGTTCCAGATCTCGTCGTCGGTGAGCCCCTCCACCATCTTGCGGGTGCGCGCGTCCCGGCCGAAAAAGTGCTCGCGCACGTAGGCGCCGGACTCCGCCTTGTACGTCTGGTAGTCGCCGTCCGGGGTGATGTTCATGAGGTTCACCAGGGCGCCGTCGGTGTCGGCGGCGAGCAGCGGGTCCCACTCCCGGCCCCAGATCACCTTGATCACGTTCCAGCCGGCCCCGCGGAAGAACGCCTCCAGTTGCTGGATCACCTTGCCGTTGCCGCGCACCGGCCCGTCGAGTCGCTGCAGGTTACAGTTGATCACGAACGTGAGGTTGTCCAGCTCCTCCCGGGCGGCGAGCCCGAGCGCACTGATCGACTCCGGCTCGTCCATCTCGCCGTCGCCCAGGAACGCCCACACCCGCTGCTCGCTGGTGTCCTTGATGCCGCGGTGCTGCAGGTACCGGTTGAACCGGGCCTGGTAGATCGCGTTGATCCCGCCCAGCCCCATGGAGACGGTCGGGAACTCCCAGAAGTCGGGCATCAGCCGCGGGTGCGGGTACGAGGGCAGCGACCCGCCCTTGCCGGCGTGCGACAGCTCCTGGCGGAACCCGTCCAGGTGACCCTCGGTCAGCCGGCCCTCCACGTACGCCCGGGCGTACATGCCGGGCGACGCGTGTCCCTGGTAGAAGATGTGGTCGCCACCGCCCGGGTGGTCCTTGCCCCGGAAGAAGTGGTTGAACCCCACCTCGTAGAGGCTGGCCGAGCTCGCGTAGGTGGAGATGTGGCCGCCGGCGCCGATGCCGGGCCGTTGCGCCCGGTGCACCATGATCGCCGCGTTCCACCGGATGTAGGCCCGGATGCGCCGCTCGACGTACTCATCACCGGGGAACCACGGCTCGCGCTCCGGCGGGATGGTGTTGATGTAGTCGGTGGTGGTCAGCGGCGGCACGCCCACCTGACGCTCGCGGGCCCGCTCCAGGAGCCGCAGCATGACGTAACGGGCCCGCTGGCGGCCCCGCTCGTCGATCACACCGTCCAGCGAGTCGATCCACTCCAGGGTCTCCTCGGGGTCGATGTCGGGCAGCTGGCTCGGCAGACCATCGCTGATCACCGGGCGCTTGCGTTCGGTGGCCACAGGCGTTCCTCACGGGGAGACTCCGGGCTGGCGGAGTGCGTTTCGGCGGGTTTTCTCGCTTGCCATCCTGCCTCGCGCGAGCCCCGAGCGTCACGCCAACCTGGTGCCAACGCGGCCGGCGCCACCTACTCGCCAGTAGCGAGTGTTAGCAAGGGCACCCCCTTAACGCTTTCAGTTGTAGAGGGTGCCCCTCCTAACGCCCGGACCGGCCCGGCCCGGCACGGACCGGCCGCCCGCCGACGGGTGGCAGACTGCGTGCCGTGGAGAGCGAGCTCATCACGGTACGCAGCGGTACCCGGCCAGCCGTGGTCGACATCACTGCGCAGGCCGTCGACTTCGTCCGGGGGCGGGGCGATGGACTCCTGAACGTCTTCGTTCCACATGCGACGGCTGGGCTGGCGATCATCGAGACCGGCTCGGGGACGGACCAGGACCTGCTGCGCGCGCTGGATGATCTGCTGCCGGCCGATGGCCGGTGGCGGCATCGGCACGGTTCGGCCGGGCATGGCCGCGACCACGTACTGCCGGCCCTCGTCGCCCCCGACATCACCATGCCGGTGCTGGCCGGGCGGATCGCGCTCGGCACCTGGCAGTCCATCTGCCTGGTCGACCCCAACGGGGACAATCCGGAGCGTCAGGTCCGGTTCTCGTTCCTGGCCAGCTGAGCGCCGCGCGACAAGACAACCAGTTGAGCTGGCGGTACCGGGTGGGGAGCGAGCGCCGGAAGGTGGTCGCGAGCTGGCCGCGATAATGGGCTGGTGACCACCCCCCAGGAGCTCGACGAACGGTTCCGCTCAGCGGTCGGCGGCCTGCTCGGGCCGGCGATCGGCCAGCCGGGCCGCGACGAGTCGGCTCCGCTTCGCGCCGGCACCCAGCTCACCGGGGCGCTCGCGCTCGAGCTTTTCGACGCCCAGCTCGCCAGCCGCCACCTCGATCTGGCCGCCCGCTGGCTGCGCAGCTTCGGCGAAGGCTTCTACACCATCGGCTCGGCCGGCCACGAGGGCAATGCGGCTGTCGCGGCGGCGACCCGGCCCACCGATCCCGCGCTGCTGCATTACCGCTCGGGCGGGTTCTACTGCGCCCGGGCGGCGCAGGCCGGCCGGGACGACGCGGTCCGCGACGTGCTGCGGGGCATCGCCGCCGCGGCCACTGAGCCGATCGCCGGCGGCCGGCACAAGGTGTTCGGCCATCCCGACCTGGCCGTGATCCCGACCACCTCCACCATCGCCTCGCACCTGCCCCGCGCGGTCGGCCTGGCCTACGCGCTCGAGCGGGTCCGTGGCGGGCGCGGGGCGAGCCCGACCCCGGTGCGTACCGCGGCCCGGCGTACCGGTGCGGCCGGGACGCCCTGGCCGGAGGACGCCATCGTGGTCTGCTCCTTCGGCGACGCGTCGGTCAACCATGCGGTGGCGCAGGCGGCCTTCAACACGGCCGGCTGGTTCGACCACACCAGCGCCGCCGTGCCGATCCTGTTCGTCTGCGAGGACAACGGGCTCGGCATCAGCGTGCCCTCACCCGAGGGCTGGGTGGAGTCGGCCCTGCGGTGGCGGCCGGGCCTGCGCTACACCGAGGCCGACGGCTGCGACCTGGTGGCCACCTACGACGCGGCCGCCGATGCGGCCCAGTGGGTACGCCGCGAGCGCCGGCCGGCCGTCCTGCACCTGCGGATGGTCCGGTTCATGGGCCACGCCGGCGCCGACGCCGAGGTGGGCTACCGCAGCGCCGGCGAGATCGCGGCCGACCTGAACCGGGACCCGCTGGTCACCACGGCGCGGTATCTGGTCGAGGCCGGCCTGCTCACCACCGACGACGTGCTGGGCCGCTACGACGAGGTGGGCTGGCAGGTCCGGCGGGTGGCCGAGGAGGTCATCGCCGAGCCGAAGCTGGCCAGCGCGGCCGAGGTGACGGCCCCGCTCGCGCCCCGACGCCCGGTGCGGGTGGCCAGGGCGGTCGGCGAGGTGGCCGATGTGGCCTCCGGCCGCAGCCAGGCCGCCCGGGCCGACGCGTTCGGCGGCAAGCTGCCGGAGAAGGCCGGGCCGCTCACCCTGGCCCAGACGATCAACGCGACCCTCACCGACGCCCTGCTCACCAACCCGTCGGTCGTGCTCTTCGGCGAGGACGTCGCCGCCAAGGGCGGCGTGTACGGGGTGACGAAGGGGCTGCGGGACCGCTTCGGCGCAGAGCGGGTCTTCGACACCATTCTCGACGAGACGTCGATCCTCGGACTGGCCCTCGGCGCCGGGCTGGCCGGCCTGGTGCCACTGCCGGAGATCCAGTACCTGGCGTACCTACACAACGCCGAGGACCAGCTGCGCGGTGAGGCCGCCTCGATGCAGTTCTTCTCCGCCGGCGCATTCCGGAACCCGATGGTGCTGCGGGTGGCCGGCCTCGCGTACCAGGAAGGCTTTGGCGGTCATTTCCACAATGACAACTCGGTCGCGGTGCTGCGCGACATCCCGGGCCTGGTGCTCGCGGTGCCATCGTGCGCGGCCGAGGCGGCGCCGATGCTGCGCACCTGCCTGGCCGCGGCCGAGGTGGACGGCAGCGTCTGCGTCTACCTGGAGCCGATCGCGCTCTACCACGCGCGCGACCTCTACGCCGAGGGCGACAACGGCTGGCTCGCCACCTACCCGGCCCCGGCCGAGTGGTCCCGCGAGCACGTGACGCTCGGCCGCGCCCGCACGTACGGCAACGGCGAGCACCTGACCATCATCACGTTCGGCAACGGAGTCCGGATGTCGCTGCGGGTGGCCGGCCGGCTGGCCGACCGGGGGATCGGCGCCCGGGTGGTGGACCTGCGCTGGCTCGCCCCGCTGCCGGTCGCCGACATCGTCCGCGAGGCTGGCCTGACCGGCCGGGTGCTCGTGGTCGACGAGACCCGCCGCAGCGGCGGCGTCGGCGAAGGCGTCCTCGCCACGCTCATCAATGCCGGGTACGTGGGCGCGGTGCGCCGGGTAGCCTCGGCCGACTCGTACCTTCCGCTCGGCGCGGCCGCCAACCACCTGCTCGTCTCCGAGCAGGCGATCGAGGAGGGTGCCCGCTCCCTTCTCGGCACCTGAGGCCGTATCTTCACAGGTAGCCGGTGTGCCGCTTGCGCCCGGCGCCTGGAATGTGTGGACTACGCGCAAAGCCCGGACGGCGGGTGGCGGCGAAGGCGAGGAGGGAGTCAACCGTGAGCGCGACCGCGGGCCAGGCCGACGGCGTACGTAGCCTGGCGGACCGGCTCGGGATCGAACCCGGCACGGTCATCATGGAGATCGGCTTCGATGATGACGTCGATGCCGAGCTGCGTGAGCTGCTGCTGGAGCGCGTCGGCGAGTTCGTCGACGAGGACACCGACGAGGTGGTCGACACCGTGCTGCTCTGGTGGCGCGAGGGTGACGGAGACCTGGTGGACACCCTGGTCGACGCGTTGAGCCCGCTCGCCGACAACGGGGTCGTGTGGCTGTTGACGCCGAAAGCCGGGCGTGCCGGCCACGTCGAGCCGAGCGAGATCACTGAATCCGCGCCGACCGCCGGCCTGCAGCAGACATCCACCATGAGCGTGGGCAAGGACTGGAGCGGAGCTCGCCTGGTCGCGCCGCGGGCGGCCCAGAAGAAGCGCTGAACGGCGGCGCCGCCGCGCGCGTGGCATGCTTCGTACGCTCGATACCGGATCGGTCGCGTGGGGAGTGGATATGCCGATCGACGTGGGCGCGCTGGCGCCGGACTTCGTCCTGAGAGACCAGAACAACCAGGAGGTACGCCTGTCGAGCTTCCGCGGCTCGCGCACCGTCCTGCTCGTCTTCTACCCGCTGGCGTTCACCGGTACCTGCCACGGTGAGCTCTGCGCCATCCGCGACAACCTGCACGATTTCGTCAACGACGCGGTACAGCTGCTCACGGTCAGCGTCGACTCCTCGGCCGCCCACAAGGTCTGGGCCGAGCGGGAGGGCTACGAGTTCCCGCTGCTTGCCGACTACTGGCCGCACGGGGCAGTGGCTCAGGCCTACGGCGTCTTCAACCCCGACCGCGGGTTCGCCAACCGGGGCACCTTCATCATCGACAAGGCCGGCGTCGTGCGGTACGCCGAGGAGAACCCACCCGGTCAGGCCCGTGACCAGGATGCCTGGCGCAAGGCCCTGGCCACCCTCTGATCTCCGGTACGCCGATCGCCGCCCGGCGGCTGGCCAAGCCGGCCGGCGGTCGGCGCTCTGGCGGGGATGCTGCCCGGCCGAAGAGTGGGCGTTGGCGGCGCTGGCTGCGATAATCTGACCGCCGCCCGCCACGAGCGGGGACGACGACCGAGCGGTTCTCGGGCGCGTAGCTCAGTGGAAGAGCACTCGGCTTACAACCGAGGGGTCGCTGGTTCGAACCCAGCCGTGCCCACCCACCCTGACCAGCACAAACGCGAACACAAAGATCGTTAATCTTGGTAAGTGTAGCAACGCCTGTAGCAACGTCAGCCGATGTAGTCGTCAAGGCGCTTCACCGCCGCTCGCATCGCGTCCAAGTTGCTGTGGGCGTAGATCTTGAGCGTGATGTCCACGTCAGCGTGCCGGGCGATTGCCTGAACCAGGTGCGGCGGAACGCCCAACTCCAGGAGAAGGGTCACTACCGTATGCCTAAGATCATGTAGCCGCACAGTGGGCAGTCCAGCCCGCTGGCGCAGGGCGGCGAAATGTCGGTTGAGGTTGCGTGGCTCCATCGGCGTGCCGATCTCGGACGGGAACACGAGCCCATAATCCCGCCACCGGTCGCCGGCGGCAGCTCGCTCACGCGCCTGGGCCGCTTGGTGGTCGAGGAGCACGACCCAGGTGACCTCGGGCAGAGGAAGGACAGAGTCAGACTCCTCAGTCTTGGTCTCGCTGAAGATCAGCTGTCCCTTGATCCGCTGGACCGTCTGCTCCGTGCGGAGCGTGCCCACGTCCAGGTCAAGATCTTGCCAGCGCAGACCGAGCAACTCCCCGCGACGCAAGCCCGTGGTGGCCGCAACCAGGTAGAGCGGATAGAGCCGGTGTCCCTTAGCCGCGTCGAGGATGGCCCGCACTTGATCAACGGTCAGACTCTTACCGACCCGATACCGCGGCGCCGGCACCCGCACCAAGGTCGCGACATTGCGAGCGACGAGTTCCTCGCGTACCGCCTGGGCGAGCGCGGCGCGCAGGACGGAGTGGATGTAATGAACCTGTCTCGGGCTGGGCAGTCGCTGACAGCACTGGCCGACGGAACAGCACCGGCGGTCTTTCCGGCGGCTGTGGTCCATTTTATTCGCGCAACAGAGGCATTTCTGTCGGACCGCGGCCACGAATAGCCTGACGTCGGCCGCCGTGAGTTTGTCCAGGCGCTTTGTGCCGAGGCCGGGAATGAGGTGGAGTCGTACGGCGCTCTCGTATCCACGTGCTGTCGTGGCCCGAAGTTCCGAAACGCACGCTCGAAGCCAATAATTGAGGTAGTCCCGAATTCGAACGGTGGAATCTGGCACCGGAATGCCTTGTTGAGAGCGAGCGACCAGCTGTGTCAGTCGTTCATGCACGTGGTCCCAGGACGCGCCGTAGACCACCTTGCGTCGGAAGACTCCGGCTGTCGTGAGGACATACGCCGCGCCCACCCACAGTCCATCCGACGTGCGCTGGTAGATGCTTCCCTCACCGTTACGCCGACGCGACCGCCGGGCATCAGGCTCCGTCATGGGTCCTCCGATTGGGCTACAAGTCGGTCGACCAGCTCACGGCATGCTTCCGTCGGGATCAGCCGCGAACGACCGAGCTTGACCGAGCGAAGCAGGCGGAGCCGGATCAGGTCATATACCGTCGAGCGGCCCACGCTGAGGAGGCCGGCGGCCTCGTCCGGTGTGAGGAGCAGTTTGTCCACGGTGACCTCCTATCTGTCGGGTGTGGACGGTGTCATTGACACGTAGATGTCAGTTGAGGCTGGTTGTTTCGATGCGTCCGATGCGTCCGATGCGTCCGATGCGTCCGATGCGGTCCGATGCGCTGCCGCTCGCGGGCGAGGGCGGCGGCGGTGTTGGCGAGCAAGGCGTCGCCGAGGGTGCGCCAGCCGGAGCCGGCGTAGACGAGATTGGCGACCAGGAGCGTGGTCTCGCCGTCCTCAGCGGCGGCGTCGACGGTCCGGCGCCAGATGGCGCGGCTGTCGCGCAGGATGCGGAAGGTGATCGAGTAGCGGCGGGATTTGGTGAGGAAGTGCCCGCCGAAGCCGAGCATGTGAGCCCATCGGCGGAGCCGGGCGTAGGGCCGATCGGGCTGGTCGGCCAGGCGCAGACCGGGAACGTAGCCACCGAGGTGCCAGCAGGCGTGGATGAGCCGTTCGACGTGGCTTCCCTGCGGGTCTGCGTGGAGCTCGATGCTCTCACGGGTGAGCCGGCGCGACACATGCCCGGCGGCCTCGGTGCTTTTCGTGGCGTACTTGGCCAGGTAGCCGGCGACCATCTCGTCGCTGATCTCCCGGTCGTCGGGGATGCGGACAGGTCGGATGTCGAGCTGGTTGCCCCACGCGATGACCCATCCGGTCGGATGCTGGTGGTGGGTCTCGGTCGTGAAGTGGGTGTGCGCGGCGGCGTGTTCGATGGCGTCGACCAGGTCCTGCCATTCCAGTCCGGACGGTGCGGGAAGGATGGCCTCGGGGTCGTTCGGGTCGGCGCCGTCGAGGCGGATGACGGCGTGAAAGTGCACGACGCCTCGGCGCTGCATTTCGGCGACCTTGCCGTAGGAGACCCGCACACGCGTCGGGTCGATGCCGCGGGCGCGGGCGGTGCGGGTGAGGTGGCGGTCCAGGGCGATGCGGGTGCGTCGCCACAGTTCGCCGGCGAAGGCGTTCCAGACGACCTGATGGTCGTGGTCGTAGCAGTCCAGGCACAGCGGTATGCCCAGGGCGGGTTCGCCGTCTGGGTGGATCCGGTCGCATCGTTGGGATTTGCCGTGTGGGCAGCGTGTGTCGCTGCGGCGGGGTCGGCACGCTAGCTGTCGGCCGCCCCGGCTGGTGCGTCGGGTGTGGACGGGTCCGAAGCCGGGTGCGGTGAAGGTGGCGAACACGGCGGGGTGCTCGACGATGGTGGCGGGGACGGTTTTGCCGCCGATCAGCCCGGCGCGGATGAGGTGGTAGGCGTCGCGGCGGTAGGTGGTGGAGCACGATGGGCAGGCCGCTGCCCGCCGGTTGCCGCAGTTCTTGTAGATGACCCCGTCGGGCATGTCCTGCGTGGACAGAGTCGTGACGGGCGTGCCGTGCTGGTCGAGGGTGGTGATGTGTCCGGCGAGTCGGATGGGGTGGGCGCAGCCGGCGGCGGAGGAGATGTGCTCCAGCCAGGCGAAGTAGTCCGGGGTGGTGGCGGCGCGGTGGATGGCCAGCTCCGCCGGTGAAGACCAGGGGCCGAGGGTGATGGTCTCGGCGTTGGCGGCCCCGCCCGGGGCGTGGTGCACTCCGGGCGAGGCGGTCAGCGTCGAGGCGCTCACGCGAGAACCTCTGCGGGCTGCTGGTTGTTGACCCGAACCGGGCCGCTGCTCGGTGGTTGGGTGGCAGCCAGGGCGTGGATGAGCCGTTCGGCGGTGTGGATGGGGATGCGCAGCCGTTCGGCGAGCGCATGGGCGGTGATGTGTTGGCCGGTGGCCTGATGGTAGGCATCGACGATGATCCGCGCCCCGGGGATGAGCCCGTCGGCTGCGCTGTCGCTGTGCTCGACCGGGCGCGGCGCCATGTGTCCCGACACGGTCGGGCGAGTGTCTACAGCCGACATTGGGCGGCCGGGCGTGCGAGTGGGTTCCGGGGCGGTGGGGCGGGACAGGACCAGTTTGGTCAGGGCGAGGAATCCGAGGGCGGGTACGGCGGCGAGCAGCCAGCCGGTGATGGAGGGTCGGGCCTGGGCGAGCTGCCCGGCCAGGGAGAGGGCGGCGGCGGCGATGATGACGGTGATGGGGTAGGCGCCGATGCGTAGGTGGTGGCGGCGGCGTCGGCGGACTTCCAGTCCGACGCCGAGGGGGACCAGGTCGGATACGACGGCGTTGGCCCAGCCGAACCAGTCGCCGGTGCCGGTGGGGCTGTTGGTCATGGTCCAGTCGTGGATGTGGGTGAACGAGGCGGCGGCCGACGCGTCGCCGATGCTGAGCAGGATGATGACGAGGATGACGCCTTCGAACCGGTCGACCCGGCTGGCGGTACTCATGAGTCGACCTCCTGCTCGTTGAGGAGGGTGACGGCGATGATGCCCAGGCAGGTGTGGCAGAGCACCGGCAGCAAGCCGATGCTGTTGTAGCTGTCGACGAAGGCGGTCAGGCTGCTGGTCCAGGCGGGGAAGCTGCCTTCGCCGTGGCAGCAGGCGCAGGGTGGTTGGCAGCTGGGGCAGGTGCGGTAGCAGGCGCCGAGCAGCTGGGTGGTGGTGGGGGCCATGCCGTCCACGCAGGACAGGCAGCCGGTGTCGGGTGTGCTCATCGCACACCGCCGGGGATGCAGTCGAGGCATTCGCCGTAGCGGCGGGGAATGTAGTAGTCCTTGACCCGGTGGCAGGTGGCGCAGGTGCGCCGGGCCAGCAGGGCCCGGTTGAGGGCGGCGAGTTGCGCCGGGGTGGGGATGCGTTTGGGGGCGGCGAGGTCGATGCGGTAGAGGTAGGCGACGCGCTTTCCTTTACGCCATAGGATTTGGGCGGCAATGGGCTGCCCGGCGGGGCGCAGGCCGAGACGGCGTAGTTGGCGTCGGGTGGCCAAACCGTCGGGGGCGAGCTTGTACGGGTAGGTTGGGGTACCAGCGTGGTGGCGCCCGCTGGGGTCATAGAAGCGGTAGCTGGACACGGCGTCGGCTCCGAACTCGTTCCGATCGTCGGACAGGAATGCGGTGTCGCAGACGTCGCAGCGGATCGGGCCCTCCTCGGCGACCTTCGTGGAAACGCGGATCTTGCGTGGGCAGTCGCAGGTCAGCACGAGGCCGTTGTTGTTGTTTGCGCGCACCCGGTCGATGACGGTGTCGGGGTGGCGGTAGGCGCGCATCGCGGCGCCCAGGTCGGTCAGAACGCCGGTGTAGCGGCGTGCGGTGTCTTCGCGCAGGGTGCACGGTGACCAGCCGATGTGGGGGTCTTTGGTGGCGTGCAGGCCGAGTTCGCCAGCGAGGGTGGCGAAGCGGGTGTTGTGCCAGCGGCCTTGGCGGGAGGTGTCTTTGATCCCGCGCCGGTCGGCCAGGGCATGGGTGGCTTCATGCAGCAGGGTGGTGAGGACTTCGGCCGGAGTGCGGCGCAGTCCTTCCCCGGAGACGAGCACCTCGGGCAGCAGGTGTTCGCCGAGCTGCCAGCGCAGGGTGGCGTAATGCCCATACTTGAGTTCACTCTTGGCGGAGGTGGATCCAGAGCCGACCACGATGATGGCGGCCGGCACGTCCGGGTGATGGGTGCGGATGGCCTGCCAGGCGGCTTCCAACGCGCCGAGCAGCGCGGCGGTGGTGAACGAATCGGTCGGCGGGTTGTGACACGTAGGTGTCACCTCGACCGGTGTCTGGGTGGCGGTCACCGGCTGCCGCCGGTGTCGAAGTCGTCGGCGGCGGCGTACAGGGTGGCGATGACGTCGGTCGCGGTGCGGGCCGGATGGTCGTTCCAGCGGTAGACCCCGCGAGCCGGTGTGTCGGCGCGGTGGCGGGCCAGGAACAGGGTGAGGGCGAGTTCGGCGTTGAGGAACTCAACATGGGCGTCGGTGGTGGTGTCCTCGTCGAAGAGGTCGCGGTGGGGGTCGGTGTTGGGTCGGCCGTGGCTGGCCACGTAGAGGGCGCCGACGGCGCAGGCCGGCGAGGTCGCCACGCTCGGGTCGCTGAAGTAGCGGTGTTGGATCCAGCCGTGGCGGCGAAGGTACGCCGCCGCCTGCCGTAGGGTGTCGGCCGGCGTGGGATGAAGTGGGGGACTCGCGCCGGTGGGCGGGTGGTGGGTAGCGTGCATCACGCCACGTCCTTTCCAGGTGGTGGTGGCGGCTGCGTGACCGGTGGCTTTGCAGGGCTCGAATCCGGTCCCGCGGCCGTGCTGGCATGTCGGTTAGGTGGCCGTGCTCCCGTGGTGGGGTGGGGCCGACGCCGCCGAGCTGGGTTCGGCCAGTGCTTGGCCGGGGCGGCGGATCTGGCGGGCGTAGGCGGCCAGGCGCAGGATCGATACGTCGTCGAGGTAGGCGACCTTGATGCGTCGTGGGGTGCCGTCGTCGGCGACCAGGAACCCGACGCCGGGATCTGACGGGGAGATGGTGGCGGCGGAGTACCCGCGGGAAGCCCAGCCGTAGCCGAGGATGACGTCGGAGGAGATGTCGTTGGTGCACCGGCCGGCAAAGCGCCAGGAGAAGATGTCGCGCAGCGAGGTGGGGATGATGTCGGCGGTGGGGCGTTGGGTGGCGCCGACCACGATGACCGCGACGGCCCGGCCGCGGGCCACGATGTCGCGCAGCAGAGCGGAGAAGGTCTCCCGCATGGTTTTGTCGCCCACGGTGGCGGAGAAGTAGGCGATTTCGTCAATGACCAGGACGATCGCCGTGAGCGCGTCGCCGCGTTCGATCTTGCGGCGCTGCTGGGCCATGAGGTAGGCGTAGCGGTTGTCCATCACGGTTTGCAGCCGGCGAAGGGTGGTGATGGCGTGTTCGATGTCGGGGCCGACGAAGGTGTCGGCGACGTCTTTCCACAAGCCGAGTTCGACCTGTTTGCCGTCGATGAGGCACAGCCGACAGTCCAGCGAGAGGGCGGCGTGGGCGACGATGAGGCTGATGGTGGCGGACTTGCCCGCACCGGGCACCCCACCGAGTAGCAGGTTGTGATACATCATCGGCAGGTAGACCGGGTCACCGGATTCGTCGATGCCCAGATAGACGGGGTCGAACATGGACATGCTCGGTCCGACCGGGACGGTGTCCGGTGTGGAGGGTTTACGGCGCGAAGCCATGACGGTTCCTTTCCAGGCGTGGGCGGCCAGTGGGCCGCCAGGACGCGCGCCCACCGCAACGGGGGTTGAGACAGGTGGGTTCAGATCCAGTCGGACAGGTCGTCGACCGGTGTGGCCGGTGTGGGGATCAGGTCGCTGATCACCGGATCCGGTGTGACTGGTTGGGCGGTGAGGGCCTTCGACGGCCGGTGCGCCGCAACGCTGGGCGGCGGCTGGATGTCGGGCAGATCCAGCCCGGATGCCGCGGCTACGGGAACGGTGCTGGGGGTGTTGACCGTGGGGACCCTGGTAGGCAGCGGTGAGCGGATAGCCGCGCTCAGTGGGTTGCGGCGGACCAGATCCAGGTGAACAAACGCGGCGTGGCGGCGGGAGGCAGGCGTGATGCGGCATTCGGCCGCCCAGCAGCCAGTGGCGATGCGGTCGAGGCGCTGCTCCAAATCGGCCAGGGCGAGGCCGGGTCGCAGCCAGATCCATACCCGTTCCCCGGCCGGGATGGGGCGGGCGCACAGGATCAGCGGGGCCATGCCCGAGCGTTGGGTGCTGATGAAGGCGTGAAAGCACACCCGCAGCCGGTGGCGGGAGATCGCGCACATCACCCACGGCCACACCCGCCGCCTTAGGGCGGGGACGAGGACCAGGGCGCCGCCCGGGGCGCCAAGCGTGGCCAGGGCACCCCACCAGGGCAGGTGGCTTGTCAGCATCAGATACCCGACCAGCAGGCCGGTGAAGAGGATCAGTTCGGGTGCCCAGTGCCAGAACACCCGGATCGCGGGCCAGCAGAACAGGCTGAACCCGGCGACGAACCCGACCGACAGGCCGGCGACGAGTCCGATCAGGACCGCCCGTGCGGGCGAGGTGATGGCCGAGCCGATGACAGCGGTGCATAGCGCCACCGCGGATCCGATGGTCCAGAACGCGATCTTCGACCGGCGGATCGCCCGGACCTTCGTGCTCAGTTCAATCAGCGCCATCTCATGGCGCCAGTGGTGGCGGTGCCCGTATCCCCGCCGCAGCTGCGATGACCTAGACTGGGACATGACTGGTCCACCCCTCCTTCACAGGGGTTGATGGGTTTGGCAAGGACACGGAGCCGGCGGAGCAACCCTCAGCACCGACCCCGCGTCCGCTTGCGACCGGTCCGGAAGCGTCAACTTCCGGGCCGGCGTGGGCCTTTCAACCCAGCCGTTCGTAGCCTTCCCGGACGCATCCGGGTGACTCCGCGAACGACGATGTGCGTCAGCGGCGAACCGACCCCCCTTATGCGGGCCAGGTCACCCCGAACCGTCAGAGCATCACTTCGCCGCCGAGACGGCCTTCAGCTCAACCGCGCGGTAGGCGACGCCGTGCTTCCCGTTGTTGTTCCACGGGATCGCTTCCAGCCCAACCGGCTTGACCACCTGACCCACGGTGACCGAAGGCGTGATGCCAGCCACCGAGATTGCCAGGATTTCGCCGCCGGTCTCGTCCAGGGCCGTGACCTGAGTGGTCCACATCGGCCGCCCCTCGCGATCAACCTTCTGCTTGCCGTTCTGGTCCAGCTTCTGCTCCGTGTTCCGGGTGACCGTGAACTGCACCCCGGAGGTGTCAATACCAAGACGCATGGCCGCTCCTTTCATATCGAGCAGGTCCC
>CAVWCL010000015.1:0-18119 GCA_963753485.1 uncultured Actinomycetota bacterium
TGGACGGAACCGACTGTCAGGACGACGCGCCGAGTCGGTGTCGCACCACCCTGCGGCGCAGGGTGGGCGACGCCTCGACCTCGTAGCCGGCGTCGAGGAAGGCCTGGAGCAGTCCGACCGAGGCCTCGTCCCAGATCACGGTCTTCCCCGGCGGCGGCTCGGTGGGGTAGCCCTCGAGGACGCGAGCGCCGACCTGCCTGCCGTACTCGACCGTCGCGGCGGCGAGCTCGTACATCAGTCCCTGTCGACGGAAGCCCTTACGCACGACGAAGCAGGTGACCGACCAGACGCCCTCGAGGTCGGGGTCCATCCGCATCCACGCCTTCTGCCGGGCCCAGATCCTCGGGTAGTTCTCCCGCGGCTCGACGGCGACCCAGCCGGCTGGCTCGCCGTCGACGTACCCGACGAGGCCGCAGGTGGGGCCGCTCGTGCCGCAGCCGGCCTGCTCCAGGAGCGCGGCGTCGCGCTCCTGCTGGGTCGTGTCGCGCCAGATCCAGCCCGGGACCTTGAGCGCCTGGCAGCGGCACTTGCGGGCGCCGCCGGCGTCGAACACGGCCTCGACGTCCTCGCTCGTCGCGTCGTTGGCCGGTCGCCAGCTGAACTCGGGCACACCGCGAGACTAGTGGCCGGGCCGCCGTCAACAAACGACGCCGTGCTTCGCCGGGCCGGCGTGGTGCTGAACACCACCACCCGCTCGCGGTGCGCCTTCGGCGCGACGAGTGTGTAACCGGGCAGCGTTGGATACCGGGACAGAAACGCGACGTGCTGCTCGTCCTGCGCGACCAGCTCGTGCTCGGCGCCCGCGTCGCCGGCCAGCATCGCGCAGATGAAGCAGCCGCCGGACCGGGTCCGCGTGACGTAGGCATCCACATCGAAGGGCATCCGCTCGATCATCCGCCGACGGTAACGCGGCCGGCTCGAATCGCGATCGTCGCTGTTTCGACGTACCGGGCGACGCCCCGACCGGTCCTAGCGAGCTGCTGGCCTGACCGTCCACTACACGTAGCGGACGACGCGACGGTCAACGTGGCCGGTGACGTCGTCGCGGTACGGTTCACCGACCGGGTACGCGCCACAGGCCAGGTAGAAGTCGATGGCCGATTCCCGGGCATCCGCCCAGATCACCTGCTCGCCAGCGGCGCGGGCTCGGGCAGCGACGGCGTCGAGCAGGCGTCGGCCGTGCCCGCGGCGTCGGTGCGCGGCCTCGACGGCCATCGCCCAGAAGTACCGGGCGGCAACGTCGGGGGCGGCTGGACACCGCCAGGCCACGTGCGAAACCGCGGCGACGACAGTCTCGTGGTCGACCAGCGCCAGGTGGGTCGCGCCATCGCCGTCGATGCGGGTGTGCGGCACAGTCCAGCCAAGAACCGTACGGCGCAGCTCATAGGTCGCCTCGACCGGAACCTCCACGAGATCCACAAGCTGACCGTAGCCGCTGCGGTGTGCGCGGGTCAGGTCGCCGGCCGATCGCTCCCGGTGAGGACTCGGGCGCCGACGGACGCGGCGAGTCACGAATGCACGGACCTACCCTGGGCTGGCGGGCCCGGAATACCAGCCTCCCCGCATTTGTTGCTGAAGCAACTACCTCGTACCGCTCTGGAGGACGACATGCCCGCCGTGACCGCTGACCCGTTGACTTTGCCGCGTATCGCGGACGTGGACACCGCGTTGCTGACCGCGCGCCCCGTCCTCTCTTTGACGACCGCGCCGCGTGGCTTCGAGGGCGAGGGCTTCCCAGTCCGGCGTGCGTTTGCCGGCGTCGACCTGCGCGCCCTGGACCCATTCGTCCACATGGACCAGATGGGCGAGGTCGACTACGCCCCCGGCGAGCCCAAGGGCACCGCCTGGCACCCGCACCGCGGCTTCGAGACGGTCACCTACATGATCGACGGTGAGTTCGCCCACTCCGACTCCACCGGCGGCGGCGGACTGATCACCAACGGCGACACCCAGTGGATGACCGCCGGCAGCGGCCTGCTGCACATCGAGCAGCCGCCGGAGCACCTGGTCGCCAGCGGTGGGCTCTTCCACGGCTTCCAGCTCTGGGTGAACCTGCCCACCCCGCTCAAGCTGACGGCGCCGCGCTACCAGGACATCCGGGCGGCCAAGGTGGCCCTGCTGGCATCGCCGGACGGCGGTGCGCTGCTGCGCGTCATCGCCGGCGAGGTCGCCGGGCACGGCGGGCCGGGCATCACCCACACCCCGATCAGCCTGGTGCACGCCACCCTGGCCGCCGGAGCCGGCCTGACCCTGCCTTGGCCCGCCGAGTTCAACGCCCTGGTCTACGTGATCTCCGGGCAGGGCACCGTGGGCGCAGATGCCCGCCCGGTACGGGCGGGCCAGCTCGCCGTGTACGGCGCCGGCGACACGATCACCGTGACCGCCGACGCCACTCAGGAGAGCCGCAGCCCGACCATGGATGTCCTGATCCTCGGCGGCCGCCCGATCCGCGAGCCGATCGCGGCGTACGGCCCGTTTGTCATGAACACCCGGGCCGAGCTCATCCAGGCCTTCGAGGACTATCAGGCCGGCCGGCTCGGCACGATCCCGGTCGCGCACGCGAGCCTCCGCGGGTCGACCGGCGACGCATAGCCGTCCGCCACCGCTCGTCCGGGCGCACGCGTACCCTGGCGCACCTGGACGACTTCGTCACATGATCGCGAAGGGTTGTAGTACTCCCCGGTACGCCAACTCTTCGCGATCACGCTCACCCCACTACCAACGGTCCACCGGACAGGCCCTAGTCTGCTGGTCGCGGGATGGCCGGAGTCACACCGCCGTGCTCGAGCCGGGCCACCTCGCCCAGAAGCAGCGTCCCGGACGCGTGGGTGGCCGGGCCCACCCGTACCGGCGGACCGGCCCAGACCAGGCCGATGCCGTCGCGGCGGTCGCGGGCCCGGTGCCAGACCGAGTCCGCGTTGGCCCGCAGGAACGCCGCGTAGCCGGGCCGCGCGGCCGGATCCGCGCGGTGGAGGCGGGCCAGTCCAGCCGCGAAGATGCCCTTGAAGATCAACTGGTCGCGGTCGCAGGCCGGCTCGCCCGGTTCGCGCAGGATGCCGTCGTCGCCAGCGAGCCGGCTGGTCGCAGCGTCGGCGATCACCCGCG
Organism: uncultured Actinomycetota bacterium; assembly: GCA_963753485.1. Classification (GTDB taxonomy): domain Bacteria; phylum Actinomycetota; class Actinomycetes; order Mycobacteriales; family Micromonosporaceae; genus CAWDLX01. The sequence continues at coordinate 3,106 of CAVWCL010000015.1, forward strand.
CCCGGTCCAGCAGCGCAACCTCGCCGGTCGCCCGCCACAGCTCGGCCAGCGCATCCAGTAGGACCCCTTGGGTATAGGTCCAGGTGGTGCCGCCGTTGTTCACACAACGGTCCAGTCCGTCGTTCACCAGACCGTCAGGGTTGATCATTCCGCTGGCGTCGAACCAGGCCCAGGCCCGGCCCGCCCAGTCGAGGTACTCCCCCTCCGGGCAGTGCCGGTGCAGCCGGGCCGCGGCCAGCAGGAACAGCTCGGTGGTGATCGCGTTCTTGTAGGTCCGCTCGTGACTCCACCACACGCCGCCCCCGCAGACGCCGTCCCACCCGGCGACCAGATCGGCGAAGCCCGCCCGCGCATCGGCCAGGTAGGCCGGGTCCCTGGTGACCTCGTACGCGCGCAGCCAGGCGTTGAGGTACCACCCGTCGTCGTCGAAGAACCGGGACCGCTGGCCGCGGTGCCTCCCGAACCAGCGGGCCATCGCCTCCCGGTACGCCGGCTGACCGGTGCGCTGGTACGCGGTGGTCACCGCCTCGATCGCCAGCGCGAGCTGCCAGCCGTGGCCGGTCGGCCGGCGCCAGCGACCCGCGCGTGGGCGGTAGTAGCGCAGCAGCCGGGCCACCGCGCGCCGCTCGCGCTCACCAGCACCCTCCACGACGCCCAGCCTACCCCCTGGGGGTATACTGGCTACGTGACCCAGCGGATCGAGCTGACCATCGGCGGGATGACCTGTGCGTCCTGCGCCGGTCGGGTGGAGAAGCGGCTCAACCGGGTCGGTGGCGTGGTGGCGACGGTCAACTACGCGACCGAGCGGGCGAGCGTCGCGTTCCCCGACACGCTCACGCCCCAGGACCTGGTCTCAGTGGTCGAACAGGCCGGCTACACCGCGCGGTTGCCGGAACTGGCGGCCGAGGACGACGCGTTGCCCGGCCTGCGCCGGCGATTGTGGATCTCGATCGGGCTGACGGTGCCGGTGGTGGTGCTCGCCATGGTCGGGGTGGCGCCGTGGCTGGCGCTCGTCCTCACCCTGCCCGTGGTCGGCTACGGCGGCTGGCCGTTCCACCGGGCAGCCTGGACCAACCTGCGCCACCGGACCACCACCATGGACACCCTGATCTCGCTGGGCACCCTGGCCGCCCTGGGCCTCTCGGTCTGGGCGCTGCTCGCCGGGGGCGATGTCTATCTCGAGACCGCGGCCGTCGTCACCACGTTCGTCCTGTCCGGGCGCTACCTCGAGCTGCGATCGCGGCGGCGGGCCGGTTCGGCCGTGCGGGCACTGCTGGAACTCGGAGCTAAGGAAGTGACCCTGCTGCGCGACGGAGCCGAGGTACGGGTGGCCGCCGCGCAGCTCGTCGTCGGGGATGTCTTCGTGGTCCGTCCCGGCGAAAAGGTCGCCACCGATGGCACTGTCCTTGATGGAGCATCCGCTGTGGACATGTCCCTGGTGACCGGGGAGTCGGTGCCAATGGAGGTTGGCCCCGGCGACACCGTCATCGGAGCTACCGTCAACGCCGGTGGCCGGCTCGTGGTCCGCGCGACCAAGGTCGGCGCCGACACCGAGCTGGCGCAGCTGGCACGCCTGGTCGAACAGGCCCAGCGGGGCAAGGCCCCGGTTCAGCGCCTGGTCGACCGGGTCTCGGCGGTCTTCGTACCGGTCGTCATCGCGGCGGCCGGCCTGACGCTGGCCGGCTGGTTGCTCGCCGGCGATGGCTCCACCGGCGCGGTCTCCCAAGCCGTCACCGCCGCGGTGGCCGTGCTGGTCATCGCGTGCCCGTGCGCGCTCGGTCTGGCCACGCCGACGGCGCTGCTCGTCGGTACCGGCCGCGGGGCGCAGCTCGGTGTGCTGATCCGGGGGCCGGAGGTGCTCGAGTCGACCCGCCGGGTGGACACCGTCGTGCTCGACAAGACCGGCACCGTCACCACCGGCCAACTCTGCGTTGTGGACACGGTCGTGGCCACGGGTGAAGACCCGGCGCAGGTGTTGCGCCGGGCGGGCGCGGTCGAGGCTGGCTCGGAGCACCCGATCGGCCGGGCGATCGCGGCCACCGCGCAACGGGACGGACGCCTCGCCGCGGTGAGCGGATTCGCCAACCACGAAGGACTCGGCGTCACCGGTACGGTCGAGGGCTGCGCGGTGCGAGTGGGCCGGCCGGCGTTCGTCGGAGCGACCCCACCCGAGCTCGCCGGCGTGGGAGCCGGCGCCACCGTGGTCAGCGTGGGGTGGGACGGTCAGGTCCGGGGCGTCATCGTCGTCGCCGACGCGGTGAAGCCGTCGAGCCGGGCCGCCATAGCCGCGCTGCGCGGTCTGGGCCTGCAGCCGATCCTGCTCACCGGCGACAGCGCCGAGGTGGCCACCACGATCGCCGGTGAGGTCGGCATCGACAACGTCCACGCGGGCGTGCTGCCTGCCGCGAAGGTGTCGCTGGTGCGCGACCTGCACGCGGCCGGGCGGGTCGTGGCCATGGTGGGCGACGGAGTCAACGACGCCGCCGCCATCGCCGCCGCGGATCTCGGCCTCGCCATGGGTACGGGCACCGACGCTGCGATCGAGGCGGCCGACATCACGCTGGTCCGCAGCGACCTCACCGCGGCGGTGGACGCGATCCGGCTCTCCCGCCGGACGCTGCGGGTGATCAAAGGAAACCTCTTCTGGGCGTTCGCCTACAATGTCGCCGCCATCCCGCTCGCCGCCGCCGGCCGGCTCAACCCGATGATCGCCGGCGCGGCGATGGCTCTGTCGTCGGTCTTCGTCGTCAGCAACAGCCTGCGACTGCGCCGGTTCGCCGCCAGCCGCGCTCAGCCGATCAGCTCGTCGAGGTAGCACCACCGCCAGGTCTCGCCCGGTTCAACCGAGCGCATCACCGGATGCCCGACCGTGGTGAAGTGTTCGGTGGCGTGCTGGTACGGCGAGGAGTCGCAGCACCCTAGCTGACCACAGGTCAGGCACATCCGCAGGTGCACCCAGCCCCGGAAGCCGATCTCGAGGCACTGCGGGCACCCGTCATTCTCCGGCGGCGCCAGATCGTTCGCCGCCGCCAGGTGCGCACAGCTCACTCCGTCTCCTCCGATGGGGTAAGTGCCGTCGGGTCAATCGCTGCTCCGTTCCAGCATCGACTCCTCCAGATCCAGGTCGCGCTGCGCCCGTACCAGCACCTCCTCCGGGATCCGCCCGGCGTCGCGGGCCTCCCGGAACACGGTCCGTTCGGCATCCAGCATCTCGCGCCGGAGCCGAACATACGCCTGGGACGGCGTTTCCCGCGAATGCCCGAGCCGCTCCCAGGCGGTGTTGGAGCGCTGCTCGGTCAACCGGCGCAGACGGTCCACCACCTCGACCGGAGCCCCATCCGCGTGCGCCTCCAGCCGCGCCCGGGCGGCCCGGCTGGCCGCCTGTTGGGTGGCCGCTTCGGCCAGCGTGTCCTGGGTCGGGTCGTCCGGACGGACCCGCAGCCATCGGGCCATCAACGGCAGCGTCGTGCCCTGCAACAGCAACGTCGACATGATCACCGCGAAGGCGACCCAGACGAACAGCTCCCGCGGGTACGATTCGCCGCCGGCGAGCAGCTCGGGCAGGGCGAGCGCGGTCGCCAGGGTGACCACGCCGCGCATCCCCGCCCAAGCGAGCACAGTGGGCACCGCCGCCCCCGGTGCCGGGTCGCGCCGGCGTACCCGGGGGATCAGCCGGGTCAGGTACGTGGCCGGGTACATCCACACGAAGCGGGTGAGCACGACCGTCGCCACCACACCGGCGGTCACCGCCACCACGGTGCCGAGCGGGGTGTGCAACTGGGCCAGTACCTGGCGTAGTTGCAGCCCGACGAGGAGGAAGACCAGCCCTTCGAGGAGGAACTTCACCAGTCGCCAGAACGCGCCCATCTGCAGCCGGGACGCGGCCGACATCAGCGTCGGCAGCCGGTGGCCGAGGTAGAGGCCGGTGACCACGACGGCGACCACGGCCGAGGCATGCACCCCCTCGGCGGCCGCGGTGACCACGAACGGGGTGAGCAGGGAGATGGCGTTGTCGATCAGCGGGTCGGTGGTCCGCTTGTGCAGGAACCCGATGGCGACCGCGGCCACCGCGCCGACGAGCGCGCCGCCGCCGGCCGAGAGCAGCACCTGCCCGGTGATCTCGAGTGGACCGACCGCGAGCCCGGTGGCCGCCGCCACCCCGACCCGGAACAGCACCAGGGCCGAGGCGTCGTTGAGCAGGCTCTCACCCTCCAGGATGGTCACCATCCGGCGGGGCAGGCCGATGCGTCGGGCCACCGCGGTCGCGGCGACCGCGTCCGGCGGGGCCACCACCGCGCCCAGCGCGAAGCAGGCGGCCAGCGGGACCGCGGGCAGCAGCACCTTGGTCACTGCGCCCACGCACACCACCGTGAACAACACCAGGCCCACCGCGAGCAGCAGGATCGGGCGCAGGTTGTACCGGAACGCCGGCACTGACGTCTCCAGCGCGGCCACATAGAGCAGCGGCGGCAACACGCCGATCAGCACGAACTCCGGCTCCAGCGCGAAGCTGTGCGAGCGAAACACATAGGACAGCACCAGCCCGACCACGACGAGCGTGATCGGTGAGAGCAGTCCCAGCTTGCGCGAGACCGCCGAGACCGCGGCCACGATGGCGGTCAGCCCGGCGACGGTCAGCAACAATGTCACCGCATGAGCCTAACGCCGGCACCGCCAACGGCTTCGATGTCCACTGTGGCCTGACACGGTCACAGGTTGAGATCGGCGTTCACGCCCGTGTCGGTGATGCCGTTGGCGCAGGTCGCCCCCGGCTCGGGTGCGGCGCGGATCCGGTACGCCCGGATGAACTGGTCGATCGCCGGGTCATCGGCCGAGTCGACCTTGAGCTGATAGCCCCAGGCCTGCAGCGAGATCGGCCGGTCCAGCCCCGGATACGGGCTCATGAGCAGGTACGGCCGGTCCCTCACCCGGGCGGCCAGGGCGGCCACCTGCGCGGCCGGCAGGCCGGGCCGGTAGGTCACCCAGACCGCCCCGTGTTCCATGCTGTGCACCGCGTGCTCGTTGGCGATCTGCGCGGGGTAGATGTCGCCGACACAGTTCTGCCAGTACGGGTTGTGGTCGCCGCCGACCGGCGGCGAGGTCGGGTACGTCAGGTGGCCCTTCTTATGCGCGTTGGTGAGCCACTCCGGGTGACTGACCCGGTAGTTCACGACGCCGGCCGGTGCGCCGTTCCCGCCGGTGGCCGGGGTATCGGGCTGATTCTGGCCGAAGGCGCACGACGCCATGGTCAGGGCGAGCACCGCCGTGGCCAAGGCCGCTGCCAGCCGCGCGCCGGCCCTTCGGGATGCCGACATCGATGTCTCCTTCGCCGCGATCGCCCGGCACCACCTCGCCGGCGGACCCATCCTAGCGCCACCGCCTTTCCGTCGATCTAGGGCGTACGCACGTGCTTTGATCTCCATCCGTGGGCCTACGCCCTAGATCGGCGAGAGAAAGGGGGTCGACAGTCACCGATGCTCCACAGTGTCCAGTGCGGCGTCGACGGCGTCCGGGTAGATCAGCCCGGTACCGGTGTTGAGCACGACCACCTCCTCCGCGGCGCTGAGCCACCCGTCGGCGAGCAGTCGACGGACGCCCGCGAGGCAGGCAGCGCCCTCCGGGCAGAGCAGGATGCCCTCGTCGGCCGCGAAGGCGCGCAGCTCGGCCAGGATCGCGCTGTCCGGCACCGCGACCGCGGTCCCGCCGCTGCCGTAGAGTGCGTCCAGAATCAGCTCGTCGCCCAGCGGCGCGGCCACCGCGATGCCGAACGCCACGGTATGCGGATCTGCCCACGCGGTCGCCCGGCGCTCGCCGGCGGCGAAGGCCCGCACGACCGGGGCGCAGCCGCTGGCCTGCACCGCAACCAGGCGGGGGCGCGGCTGCATCGGCAGCCAGCCCAGCTCCCGCAGCTCCAGGAGCGCCTTGTGGATGCCGATCAGCCCGACGCCGCCGCCGGTCGGGTACGCGATGACGTCGGGAACCCGCCAGCCCAGCTGCTCGACAATCTCCATCCCCATCGTCTTCTTTCCCTCGAGCCGGTACGGCTCGCGCAGCGTTGACGCGTCGAAGATGGCCCCGTCCGAGCTGGCCACGAGCTCGCGTACCCACGCCGCGGCGTCCCCGATGAGCCCGTCGACCAGGTGCAGGTCGGCGCCGGCGGCGCGGCACTCCCGGGCGGTCACCGCCGGGGCTGCGCGGGGCATCGCGATCGAGGCCCGGATGCCGGCCCGGGCGGCGTAGGCGGCCCAGGCGGCACCCGCGTTGCCGTTGGTGGGCATGGCGACGTGGCGCACGCCCAGCTCGACCGCGCGGGACACGCCAACCGCCGCGCCCCGGGCCTTGAACGACCCGGTCGGCAACGCCCCCTCGTCCTTCACCAGCAGGCGGGACAGCCCGATCCGCGCCCCGTACCGGTTCGCGGGCAGCAGCGGCGTCCAGCCCTCGCCGAGGCTGACCGCCGCGGCGGAGTCGGCCACCGGCAGCAACTCGCGGTAGCGCCACAGGTCCGGCGCCCGGCCGGCGATATCCGCGGGCCCGACCACTCGCCGGACCGCGTCCAGGTCGTAGCGGGCCAGCAGCGGCGAACCGCAGGTGCACACGTTGACCAGAGCGCCGGCGTCGTGGCGTTGGTGGCAGCGAGGACACTCGAGGTGGGCGAGCATGCGACCAACCTAGTGGTGGACCGGCGACCTCAACGACGTCACGGCGGGGGCTGAGGGTCCGCTGAGTCGCGCCGCGGTCGGTGGATCAGGGTGTGCCATCCTTGCCGGGACGCTGCCGACCGGGAGGAGCGACGCCATGGCACCGAAACCTCGGGGCGCGGCCGGAGTGAGAGCAGCCCTCGGCGCCGCGCCGTCGGGTGCGCGGCTGGCGCGGGTACTCGGGTCTCCGCAATTCCGCGACGGTAAGTTCCGCAACACCGTGCCGGGCAGCACGCTACCGCCCGGGAGCGGGCGCGCCATACTGCGGGAGCTGATCCGCGGCGGGCAGCGTCGCAAGCCGGGCCAACCGATCCCGCTCGCCACCCCAGCGCCCCCGCCTGCGGCCGGCGGTCTGCAGATCACCTGGTACGGGCACGCCTCCGCACTGGTCGAGATCGAGGGGCACCGGGTCCTGGTCGATCCGGTGTGGAGCGAGCGGTGCTCGCCATCACGGCTGGTCGGGCCGCGCCGACTGCACCCACCGCCGGTGGCCCTGCGGGCGCTGGCCGATGTGGACGTGGTGCTCATCTCCCACGACCACTACGACCACCTGGACATGGCCACGGTGGTGCAGCTGCTCCGCACCGGTTCGGCACCGTTCGTGGTGCCGCTCGGCGTCGGGGCTCACCTGGAGCGCTGGGGCGTGCCGTTGGCCCGGATCGTCGAGCTGGACTGGGAGGAGCAGACCACGGTCGGCGGTCTGCGGCTCACGGCCACCGCCGCGCGCCACTTCTCCGGCCGATCGTTCACCCGTGACAACACCTTGTGGACCTCATGGGTCATCGCCGGGCCGTCGCGACGGGTCTTCTACACCGGCGACACCGGATACTTCGACGGGTTCGCCGGTATCGGACGCGAGCACGGGCCGTTCGACGCCTCACTTGTCCAGTGTGGAGCGTACGGCAAGCAGTGGCCGGACATCCACATGACTCCCGAGGACGCGGTCAGCGCCCACGTCGACGTCCGCGGTGGCCTACTCATCCCGGTGCACTGGTGCACGTTCGTGCTGGCGTTTCACGGCTGGTCCGAGCCGGCCGACCGGCTCTGGCGCGAGGCCAAGGCGCGCGAGGTTTCGATCGCGGTACCGCGGCCGGGTCAGTCGGTCGACGTGGACAGCCCACCGGAGCCGGACGGGTGGTGGCAGACCATCGCCTGACCGTGCCGCGCTAGGTTTGTCACGTGGACGAGAATCGGGCCCGGCGGGTGGTCGATGCGCTGCGCGAGCGAGGCGTACCCGCCCATGTGGAGCGAGCCGGCGTTTCGCAGTTCGGCGTGCGGGTCGTGCTGAATGACGGCCGGGAGGCGATCTGGGACACCGACGGCACCGCCGGCCTGGAGGCACAGGTGATGCGCGACGGCGTGCTGGTCGGTTTCGTGCCGGAGGTCGACGGGTCGGATGACTTCACCGAGTCCCAGGTGATCGACGCCATCGCCCGGGCCGACTACGACCAGCCGGTGGGCCGGCTGCGCGCGACCACGCCACCACCGGGTGAGCCGCTGCCGTTCGAGGGCGGCTTCTTCCGGCGGTTCTTCGGCGGCTTCCGGGAGCGCTGACCCGGCCGGGATCCGGCGACCGCGGCCGGCGGCGGCCGTCAGGCGGCCGCGCCCTCGTAGCGCTCAGGCGGCCGCGTCGGCGGCGGCGTCCTCGTAGCGCTCAGGCGGCCGCTTCGGCGGCCGCGTCCTCGTTGGCGCGAGCCTGAGCAGCCGAATGCAGCCGAAGCGGCAGCTCTGGTAGCAGGAAGACCACCGCGAGGCCGATGACCATGATGGCCGCCGCGATCAGGAAGACCGTGCTCATCGCGTCGGAGAAACCCACCTTGAACGGATGGGCCAGCACGTCGGCGAGGCGGTTGATGAAGGACGTGTCGTTCAGCGACGACGCCGCGCCGCCCGTCGCCGCCTGCTGCAGGACCTGGGCCTGTTCCGGGTGGGCCCGCAGGGCCGCCTGGAAGTCCGGCGTGGCGGAGGCCGCGGTGAACGCGGCTTTGATCTTGTCGGGCAGCGTGGAGAAGAGAATCGACAGGAACACCGCCGCACCCAGCGTCCCACCCATCGACCGGAAGAACGCCACCGACGACGTGGACACCCCGATCTCGCGGGGGGAGGCGGCGTTCTGCACGGCCAGGATCATCGGCTGCATGTTGCCGCCGAGGCCAAGGCCCATCAGCACCATCACCAGCATCGTCTGCCACAGCGGCGTGTCCGCGCCGACGAGGGCGAAGAGGAACAGCGCGGCGAGCATGAACGAGCTGCCCACGATGGGGAAGATCCGGTACCGGCCGGTGCGGGCGATCACCTGGCCCGAGATGATCGACCCCGCCATGATGCCGACCACGAACGGGATCAGCTCGAGGCCGCCCTTGGTCGGTCCGGCGCCCTTCGCGATCTGCAGGTACAGCGGAATGGTCAGCAGGCCGCCGAACATGCCCATACCGAGGATGAAGCTGCTGATCGAGCCGACGGCGAACGTGCGGCCGCGGAAGAGCCGAAGCGGGAGCAGCGCCTCATCCCCGTACCAGCGCTCCACGACGACGAAGACCACCAGGCCGACCGCGCCGACGGCGTAGCAGAGCAGGGCTCGCCCGGAGCCCCACCCCCAGCCACGACCCTGCTCCGCGACGATGAGCAACGGAACCAGGCCCACGATCAGCGCGAGCGCGCCCGGCCAGTCGATCCGGTGGTCCTGGCGCCGGTGCGGGATGTGCAGCACCCGGGTGACCACGATCATCGCCACCAGCGCCAGCGGCACGTTGATGTAGAAGATCCACCGCCAACCGGCGACGCCGAGAATCGTATGGGTGCCGGCGAAGAACCCGCCCAGCACCGGGCCGATCACGCTGGAGGTGCCGAAGACCGCGAGGAAGTAGCCCTGGTATTTCGCCCGCTCCCGGGGCGGCACCACATCGCCGATGATCGCCAGGGCCAAGGACATGAGCCCGCCGGCGCCCACGCCCTGCAGCGCCCGGAACGCCGCCAAGCCGTACATGGACTGCGCGAGACCGCACATCGCGGAGCCGACGATGAACACCGCGATCGCGAACAGGAAAAACGGCTTGCGGCCGTAGATGTCCGACAGCTTGCCGTAGAGCGGGGTCGAGATCGTCGACGTGATGAGGAACGCGGTCGTCGCCCAGGCCTGCAGCGAGAATCCGTCCAGCTGGTCGGCGATGGTCCGCATCGCCGTGGTGACCACGGTCTGGTCCAGCGCGGCCAGGAACATGCCCATCATCAGGCCGATCAGGATCAAGACGATCTGACGATGGGTGACCGCCGGTATTGTCGTCCCAGCCGTCGCTCCCGGGTTGACCTGCGCTTCTGTGCTCACGGCTCATCCCTTCGTCCGCGGCTGCGGGAGTGCTCGCTGGCGTCGGCGCCGGTCGGCGCCGGCTGCGGGCGGAACCCGCCCGGACTGGTGCGCTGCTGGGCCTCGACCGCGCAGTTGAAGTCGCGGAAGAGCTCCGTGAAGATCCGCACGCGGTGCGGATCCCAGTCGCGCAATGCCTCGTCGATGGCCTGTCGCCGCGCGTCGACCAACTGTTGGCAGGCGCCGCGGCCGCCCTCGGTCAACGCCAACCGGCAGGCTCGCCGGTCGTCTGGATCGAGGTCACGCCGCACCAGGCCGGCCCGGACAAGCTGCGCCGCCTGGCGGCTCACCGTTGACGCATCCGAACCCCGGGCCGCGGCGAGCTCCCGCACACGCATGGGCCCCGCATGCATCAACGGCCACAGTAACAGCAGGGCCGAGCGGTCCGGCCCGGCCTCGGGTCCGGCCGAGGCCTTGAGCAGCCGGACGAATCGCATGATCTCCTGGTTGAGCTCCTCGGTGACCGGGAGCCCCGGCCCGTCGACCAGGTCCGGACGGTCGGTGCGCGGCTCGGACGATCGCATGCATGCACCATACAACTACTCGGCCCGGACTCGTCGAACTTTCCCGACGCCGGCCCTCGCGCGGATAGGTTTGAAGCTGTGGGCACGGATCCGGACTCGCGGACCGGGCCATCATGATCGAACTGGGTGTGTACGACGTCGCCGAGCTGCTCCCCGAACCGCGCACCGGCGACCTGGTGAGCCCCCGCCAGCGCCTGCGCGACTTGGTGGAACAGGCCGAGTTGGCCGAGCAGGTGGGTCTGGACGTCTACGGCCTCGGTGAGCATCGGCACCGCTGTTTCGTCGGGTGCGCACCCGCGGTCGGGCTCGCCGCCATCGCCGCCCGCACCCACCGCATCCGGCTCACCAGCGCAACCACCGTGCTCACCGGGGTGGATCCGGTGCGGGTGTTCCAGGATTTCGCGACCCTGGACCTGCTCTCCGACGGGCGCGCCGAGATCATGGCCGGTGCCGGCCCGCTGGCGCTGCTCGGCCTCGACTCGGACGGGAACGACGACGACTTCGGCGAGAAGCTCGACGAGCTGCTGCGGATCCGGGACGGCGGGCCCGGCCGGACCGGGCCCGCCGTCCTGCGGCCCTATCCGCGCCCGGTGCAGGAGCAGCTGCCGATCTGGGTCGGGGCGTGTGCCGCTGAGCCCCTGGTACGGGCGGGCCGGCTCGGCGCCCCGGCCAGCATCGCGGTGACCGGTGGGGCTCTGTCCGGGTTCGCCAGCCTCGCTGAGCAGTACCGGGCCGCTGCCGCCGACGCCGGTCACCCGGGTTCGGCGCTGATCCTCGGAGTGGCGTGTCCGGGCTTCGTGGCCGCACGGGCCACGCACGCGGTCGATGCGTTCCGGCCGCACCACGCGGCGATGATGGCGGCGCTCGGCCGGCTCACCTCGGCCGACCTCTCCCCCGCCGACGTCGACGCCGGTCTGGCCAGCGGCGGCGCGCTGCTCGTCGGCGCACCCGAGCAGGTGGCGGAGAAGATCCTCACGCTGCACCGGTGCATTCGTCCCGACCGCGTGCTGGTCCAGATCTCGGTCGGTGGCGTGCCGCACCACCTGGTGATGCGGGCCATCGAGCTGTTCGGCACCGAGGTGGCGCCGATGGTCCGCCGCGAGCTGTGACCCGCCTCCCCCAGCTCGTCGATCTAGGGCTTACGCACGTGGTTCGATCTCTATCCACGTGCGTAAGCCCTAGATCGACGGGGGAAAGGGGCGGGGGGATCAGCCGGGGCGACCGTAGCTGTGGATGGGCCCGAGGTTGATCTCCATCATGCGCACGACATCGCCGGCGTGGGGCGCGGCCATGACATGGCCGTCGCCGACATAGATCGCCACGTGATGGATGTCGCTGTAATAGAAGACGAGGTCGCCGATCTGGAGGTTGGCCCGGCTCACGTACGGCATCGAGCGTCGCTGGGCGGCCGCGTTGTGCGGCAGATAGACCCCGGCCTGTTTCCACGCAGTCATGGTCAGCCCGGAGCAGTCGTAGGAACCGGGCCCGTCCGCTGCCCATACGTATGGTTTGCCAGCCTGGCGACAGGCGAAGTTGGCGGCCTTGTACCCCTTGGTGTTCAGGTACTGAGCCGGGCAGGTCCACGGCCGGTACCGACCGATGCCGCCGCCGGCCGAGCCGTACGCCTTGGTGCGCAGCTTCTGCAAGTCGTTGAGTTTCGCCTCGATCACCTTCCGCTGTCGCGCAAGGTCGGTGTCCTGCTGGGTGAGCGTGGCGACCAGTGCGTCGATCGGCGCCTTCTGGGCGTTGTACTTGTCCCGCACCGCGGCGACGGAGGTCAGTTGACCGGTCTGGTCCCGCGCGATCATGTCGAGAAACGTCAGCTGATCGACGAAGTCGCGGGGTGAGCCGGAGGTCAGCAGGGCGGCGTAGGCGTCGGCGGTGCCGCCCTTGTAGGCGATCGCCGCGATCGCCCCGATCCTGACCTGAGCCAGGTCCATCTGCAGCTGGAGCGGAGCGATCTGCTTCTGCAGCTGCTGCTGGCGGGCCCGGTTCTTGAGGTACTGGTCGTGGACCGCGTTGTACTTCTCGATCAGCGGTTCGGCCTCGTTCCAGGCCTTGGCCAGCTGAGCCTCGACCTCGGCGACCGTGGGATCGGCGTGGGCCGGAACCCCGGGCAGTACCACGGAGAGTAGGGCCGCCATCGCGGCGGCGCAGAGGATGTGGATCCGACGGTGCACTCGTGGGGCGCGCACGGGCGTGCCGACTCCTTCTTCCGTTCGCCGCCGACCGGGTTAGCTGACGGGTTCGGGCTGGAAGATGTGCCCTACCACGGCGGGCCGTGGATTCACCCCAGTGAACTTCGTGGTTCCCCGATACGCCGCACCGGGTGTGCGCCCGACGCGGCGTTTAGGCGGTGTCCAACCTCGGCCGGGGGTCGGCCAGAGGAAAGGTCAGACGGACCAACCATAGGAACTCGCCCTCGACGGAGCAAGTCGACACGACGATCGCCGACCTGTGTTTTGCCGTCTCAGGCCGCGTCGGGATGGGCCCCGGCGAGTGCGTCCGCGAGCCCTTCGAGCAGGTCGGCCACCCCGGCCGGCCCGTCGACGACCAGGTCGGCCCGGTGGGCCACCTCGATCGCCTCCGTGGATCCGCTGCAGATCTTCACTCCGGGCACCCCGTCGGCCCGCAACGCGTCCACCGCCGCGAACGCGGCCAGATCGCCGAGATCGTCACCGGTGTAGGCAACGGCGCCCGCGCGCACCTCGGTGACGAACTCGCGCAGCGCCTGTCCTTTGTCGACACCAGCCGGCCGCAGCTCGAGCACCATCCGCCCGGGCTCAACCAGCAGACCATGGCGCGCGGCCAGGCTCCGCACCGGCTCACGCAAGCGGTCCAGCAGGCCGATCGGGTCGGCCGACGCTCTGGTGTGGACGGCAACCGAGCTGCCCTTGTCCTCGACCCGGACCTCGCCGGCCAGGCCGAGCGATCGCAGCAGGCCGGGCAGCTCCGCCCGGGCGCCGACGACGCCGTCGGTGGGCGGCGGCGCGTGCACCCGACCGGTACGCCCGTCCCACCGTTCGCGGCCGTAGTGGCCGAAGACCGTCAGCCTGGCGAGTTCGGGGCGCTGCGCGAATCCGCCCAGTGCGACCACCACGGCCGCCGGGCGGCCGGTGATGATCGCGATCGCGCCGACCAGCGGGGCGAGCCGACTCAGGCCCGCGAGCGCGCGTTGGTCGACGTAGGCGCGCTCCGGATCGTCCACGATGGGCGAAAGCACGCCGTCGAAGTCGAAGACGATCGCGGCCCGTCGAGGGGCACCGATGATCGCGGCCAGCCCGCGCACACCGTCGGTGGTCACCGGGGTCGGGATCGGCACGCTCCGAGCCTATCTCCGCTCATGGATCCGCAGGATCGAATCGGCGGCGGTCCGGGCGCCCCCACTCCAGCTGCGGTCCCTCGGGGACGCGGCGGGCCGCTACCGGCCGCCCCGCTTTTTCCGCTTTCCGCCTGGCGCCGGCCGTGGCTCGCGGGCGACGGGCGGCGCCGAGAGCCCGCCGGCGCAGTAGGCGACCAGTCGGCGGACCTGCTCGTCCACGTCATCGCTGCCCAGTGGTCCGGTCTCGCCCGGATCGGGCGCGCCGGCGAAGAGACCGGCCACACAGGCGTCGATGAGATCCAGGCGCAGCCGCAACTCGGCGTCACCGATCCCAACCAGGCTTGGCCGCAGCAGCGGCAGCACGCGGGCGGCGAGCCGTTCGGCCTGGGCCCGCACGGTGGTGGCCATGACCGGGCTGGTCCGGGACCGCCCCAGGAACCGGGCCACCTCCACCTTGTGCCGGCGCAGCTTGGCGAGCAGCTCGAGGTCGGGGCGCACCACCGCCGCGACCAGGTCGGCCAGCGCCACCGGTGCGCCGGCGGCCCCGAGCTCGTCCAGCCGTCGCAGCCGCCGCTCCGCGACGGCGGCCAGCTGGCGGTGGTACACGGCCCGCAACAGCTCGTCGCGGCCACCGAAGTGGTAGTGCACCGCGGCCGCGCTGGCGTTGGCGGCCCGAGCAACCGCCCGCAGCGAGGTGGCCGCCTCGCCCTCGTCGACGAAGAGCCGCTCGGCCGCGGCGATCAACCGGGCCGCGGTGTCGCCTTGCTCACGCACGGCAGCATGTTACAGCGTTTGAAGCGATGCTTGAAGCATTGTTCGAATCACGGGCGATCCGGCTGGCCGGGCGCGGTTGCGATGATTCCATAGTGGACCTCATTGTGCAGTCGGTGATCCTGGTGGCCACGTCCATCGGGCAGACCTCATTGACAGCCGGCCGCAGCCGACTACTGTGGCCGTGTCGAGGCGCCGCGGCGCCGGCTGCAAAAGGGAGTTGAGATGGCGAAGAAGAGCAAGAAGTCGAAGAAGGACAAGAAGAGCAAGAAGAAGTAACGCATCACTGCCCCGCCGATCCAGCCAACGGATCGCGCCAGTCCCCGTCGATC
>CAVWCL010000016.1:0-57333 GCA_963753485.1 uncultured Actinomycetota bacterium
TTTCTTCGTAGCGGGGCTAGGATTTGAACCTAGGACCTCTGGGTTATGAGCCCAGCGAGCTACCGAGCTGCTCCACCCCGCGTCGCAGGAGCAACATTAGCGCACCGAAGCCAGGGTCGCAAAATCCATGAACCACAACACATCGCCACCCCTGACGGGATGGAGATCAGGACGAGGCGCGCGAGCGCGCAGCGCGACTGCACGATCGCGCGTACCACTCCGATCTCCCCGGCGGCCGCCCCGAAACCAGCCAACCGACCCCGAGCCCAGCCCGGCCGAACCGACCAAGCGCGCCGCCGCCACGAGCGAACCCGCCGGCCCGACCCCACACCAGGCAGCCCCGAGCCCCCCGCCAACCACGCCAGGCAGGTCCCGAGCCCAGGACCGA
The DNA here is from genome assembly GCA_963753485.1 of uncultured Actinomycetota bacterium. Classification (GTDB taxonomy): domain Bacteria; phylum Actinomycetota; class Actinomycetes; order Mycobacteriales; family Micromonosporaceae; genus CAWDLX01. The sequence continues at coordinate 389 of CAVWCL010000016.1, forward strand.
GCCCAGCCGGAGACCCCGCACCCAGGCCTCGCGTTAGCCGGTCGGCACCGGAGTAGGCGTCGGGGTTGCGGCCGGTTTGTTCGCCTTGGCCTGGGCGGCCTCGAACTCGCGGACCGCGGCGTCGAGCTCGGCCAGCGCCTCACCCTGGGCTTTGAAGTCGCCGGCACGCTGGGCCGCCTGTAGCTTGTCGATCGCCGCTTGGATCTTGGCGGCCGCCGCGGCCAGGTCGGTGGTGAGGGCGGGCGGGTTGGGCTGCTGCGGGCTGGTCGGGGTCGTGGGCTGGCCACCGCCCGATGTCTTGTCGACCATCACCTTGATCGCGCCCTGCAGGGTGGGGGCGAAGCCGACCTGGGTGCCGTAGCTCACCAGCACCAGGCGCATCAGGGGGAACGCGTTCGCCTGCTGACTCTTGACGTAGACGGGCTGCACGTAGAGCAGGCCGCCGCCGTACGGCAGCGAGAGCAGGTTGCCGAAGACGATCTGCGCCTGATTACCCTGCCCTTGCAGCAGGGTGATCTGTTGTCGGACGTCCTGGTCGGTGGTCATGGTCTGCTGGGCCTGGCCGGGCCCGGGTACCCGGGTCTCCCGTGGTAGCTCCAGCAGTTCCAGGCGGGGCCGGCCGTCGGCACCGATGACGCCGGTGAGCAGCGCGGCCAGGTTCTGGCGGTTGAGCGGGGTGAGCGCCGAGGTGAGCTGGAAGCGCTGGACCTGCTCGTTGGGGAACTGCGTGAGCAGATAGTACGGCGGTTGATTGCCGGTGGTGGTCGTGGTGCTGGCCGGGGACTGGGCCGGGTCGGCCGGGACCGCCCAGAAGTCCTGCGCCGAGTTGAACTGCTTCGGATCGTCCACGTGGAACTTCGAGATCAGGTCCCGCTGCACCTTGAACAGGTCCTCGGGGTAGCGGAAATGCGCCGACAGCTCCGGCGGGATCGCCGATGTGGGCTTGATGAGGTCGCCGCCGAACGCCCGGTTCCAGGCGGCCAGCACCGGGTCGGACTCGTCCCAGTTGTACAGCGTAACCGTACCGTCGTACGCGTCGACGGTCGCCTTCACCGAGTTGCGGATGTAGTTGATGTTCTGCTTGGCCTGCAGCACGGTGCCGTTGCCGGACTGGGCGTCCTCGGATGCCGCGCGCAGGTCGACCCGCTGGGAGTACGGGTAGGTCGCGGAGGTGGTGTAGCCGTCGAGAATCCAGGTCACCCGGCCATTGACCACCGCCGGGTACGGGTCGCCGTCGAAGGTGAGGAACGGCGCCACCCGCTCGACCCGCTCGCGGGGGTTGCGGACGTAGATCACCTTCGAGTTGTCGTTGAACACGTCCGAGAGGAGGAAGTTCGCCTCCCGGAAGTGCAGGCCGTAGAGCATCCGCCGGAACAACGAGGAGACTCCGACGCCGCCGGTGCCGGTGTAGGAGAACTGCTGGGCGTCCGCGCCGGCCGGCTGGTCGAACTCGGTGTCGCCGGCCCCGGGTGCCTTGCCGACGATGAGGTAGTCCTCGTCGGTGGCCAGCTCACCGTAGTAGATCCGGGGCTGGGAGACCTTGATCGTGTCGGTGGTCGACAGGCATTTGTCCTGGTCGCCGCCGGCGGTGGTGCCGATCAGCCCGCTGACGAAGAACGGTGCGCCGTCGCAGGTGGTGTTGGCCGGCGCGGCCACGAACCCGTACCCGTGGGTGAAGACCGTGTGCCGGTTCTGCCAGTTCGTCTGCGACCCGGTCAGCTTCAAGTAGTTGATCTCCCGTACGCCGACGACGAAGTCCTGCAGCTGGCCATTGATCATGTATCGGTCGATGTCCAGCTTCTCGTTGAAGTCGTAGAACGAGCGCACCTGCTGGTACTGGGCGAAGGTCTCGTTGACCACGGCCGGGTCGAGCAGGCGGATCGTCGGCACAATCGTCTTGTCGGTGGTGAGCGAGGCCGGCGGAGCCTCGGTGTTCGCGCTGTACGCCGACTGGTCGACGTTGCCGATTCCGTACGCACGTCGGGTGAAGTCGATGGTGTTCGCGATGTACGGCGCCTCCTTGTCGCGCACGTTGGGCTTCACCGTGAACTGCTGGACCACGGTCGGGTAGATGCCGCCGATCGCCACCGCCGAGATGCCGAGCAGAGCCAGCGAGGCGCCGGCCCAGACCAGGTTGCGCATACCGGTGTTGGAGAAGATCAGGATGGCCACGGCCACCACGATCGAGATGTAGGTCAGGATGTCCTTGGCCGGCAGCACCGCGTTGATGTCGGTGTACCCGGCGCCCCACAGGCCGGTGCCGTCGTTGTAGTCGAGCAGCAGCGCGCGCTTGTCGAGGAAATACGCCACCGCCTTGAGCAGGACGAAGAATGCGACCAGGGCGGTGAGGTGGGCCCGCGCCCCGGTGCTCATCCGGTCGCCTACGCCCTGCATGCGCACGCCGCCGTAGAGGTAGTGCACGGCGACCGAGCCGAGGACGGCGAGCGAGGTCGCGGTGAAGCCGACGTCGAGCAGGTAACGCCAGAACGGGTATTCGAAGACGTAGAAGCCGACGTCCAGCCCGAACTGGGGATCCTTGACGTTGAAGCTGCCGCCGTTGCTGAAGAGCATCCACTGCTGCCAGTGACCCTGGCCGGAGAGCCCGCCGAAGAGCCCGATCACGGCGGCGACGCCGGTGATCCACAGGCCGATCCGGGGCGAGAGGATCATGCGGTAGCGCTCGAGGGCGTGCTGTTCGGGCGAGGTCGCGCGCATCATCGGGCGGAGCCGGAAGGCCAGGTAGAGGTTGAGTCCGACGAAGGCAGCGAGGGCCACGCCGAAGATCAGGAAGAGCCAGATCTTCGCCCGGAGGACGCCGCCGAATACGTTGGTGTAGCCGACCTCGCCGAACCACAGCCAGTCCGTCCAGATGTCGACGATCTGGTCCAGCACGATCAACAGGAACAGGGTTGCGCCGACCACCGTGATCGTGACCTTGCCGCGCCGACTCACCTGGGGAAGGGGGCTTCGCATTACCACGCGGCCAGCCTACGGGTTCCGGCTGAGAAGTCCCGACCGGCGTCGGGCCCGGTACGGGTCAGTGGGCGCCCGGGCAGAGGGGCGGTTGCCTGCCGGCCCGGATGTCGGCCAGCGCACTCAACGCCTGGGCCAGGTTCGCCACCCGGACCTGGGGTAGGCCCGGCTCCTGGTTCGCCACCGCCTCGGCGCAGTTCTCTTCCGGGGTGAGGAAGAACTGGGCGCCGGCGTCCCGGGCGGCGATGATCTTTTGCGGGATGCCCCCGATCGGACCAACGGTGCCCAGGGCGTTGATGGTTCCGGTGCCGGCGATGACCTTGCCGCCGGTGAGGTCTTCCGGTTTGATCTTGTCGATCATGCCCAGGGTGAGCATGAGGCCGGCGGAGGGCCCGCCGACATTCTCGATCGGCACCTTGAAGCTGAACGGCGCGGTCGACGTCGCATCGGAGGAGAAGCCGACCCGGGGCACCTTATTGGCGTCGGCGACGGTGGCGATGGCGACCGTGACCTCCTTCCCGGCTCGGGTGAGGCCGAAGGTGAGCGTGGTCCCGGCCGGCTTGGACCGGATCAGCTGGACCATCCGGTCGGGTGAGTCGATGGCCTGGCCGTCGATCGTGCGGATCAGATCGCCGACCTGTAGCTTGCCCACGGCCGGCTGACCGGCGATGACCTCCTTCACGGTCACCTTCAGGGGGTAGCCGAGCGCGATCTCCGCGGCGCTGGCCGCGGCCGACTGCGAGTTGGCGAAGTCCTCGGCGTTCTGCTGGTCGTACTGCTGCTCGGTCTCGCCCGGGGTGAAGACGAGCTCCCTCGGCACCACCGCGTCGTCGTGGCGCCACCAGCCCACCAGCGCCTGCAGCAGCGTCAGGTTACGGATCCCGCCGATGGTGAGGAAGCGCAGTTGTCCCGTGGACGAGGTGGCCGGGGCCCCGGTGACCACGATGACGTCCTTGCCGGTCGGGTCCTTGCCAAGGGTGTCGAAGGTGGGTCCCGGAACGAACTCCACGTACGGCACGGTGGCCCTGCCGACCAGCCAGAGCAGCCCGACCACGAGCACGCAGCCGACCAGAACGGTCACGCCCCGCCGCCTCACGACCCGGCCATCGCGCGCGTAAGCACCATGCGAGCGAGCGTAGCCACTGTCGCCGGGTGAGTGTTGGCGACGGGTACCGTGGGAGAATGAGCAACCCTCCCTTCGGGTTCGCCCTGCCGGGGGGCTCCGGCGGGCAAGACCCGAACGACCCCGCTCAGCTGCAGGCATTCCTGGCCCAGATGCAGCAGGTTCTGGCGAACCCGGGTGCCGGCCCGGTCAACTGGGATCTCGCCCGCCAGGTCGCCCAGTCGCAGCTCACCAACGACCCGGCGGTCGCTACCCCGCAGACCAACGCGGTCGCCGAGGCGCTCCGGTTGGCCGACCTGTGGTTGGACCCGGAGTCATCCCTGCCGTCTGGCATCCACTCGGTGCAGGCATGGCGGCGGGCCGAGTGGTTGACCAACACGCTGCCGGTCTGGGCCAAACTCTGCGACCCGGTCGCGTCCCGGATGACCGCGGCCATGGGCGACCTCATCCCGGAGGAGATGCGCGCTCAGCTCGGTCCGATGGCCGCGATGCTCACCTCGGTCGGCGGCGCGGTCTTCGGCGGTCAACTCGGCAGTGCGCTTGGCTCGCTCGCCGCCGAGGTGCTGTCGGCGAGCGACATCGGGCTCCCGCTCGGACCCTCAGGCGTCGCCGCGCTCGTGCCGGCGAACATCACCACCTACGGCGAGGGCCTGGAGGTGCCCGAGGACCAGGTCCGCCTGTACGTGGCGCTGCGGGAGGCCGCGCACCAACGACTCTTCGAGCACGTGCCGTGGCTGCGCGCCCACCTGCTCGGCGCGGTGGAGACCTACGCCCGGGGCATCGCGGTCGACCGCGATGCCATCGAGAGCGCGATGAGCCGGTTGGATCCCGCCGATCCGGAGTCCATGCGCGAGCTCTCCATCGAGGGCATCTTCACCGCCGCCGACTCACCACAGCAGAAGAGCGCGCTGGGCCGGCTGGAGACCGCGCTCGCGCTGGTCGAGGGCTGGGTGTCCGATGTGGTCGAACGGAGCAGCCGCGAACGCCTGCCCGACGCGGACCGGCTGGCCGAGACCTTCCGCCGCCGCCGGGCCGCCGGTGGTCCGGCCGAGCAGACGTTCTCGGCCCTGGTCGGCCTCGAGCTGCGCCCGCGCCGGCTGCGGGAGGCCGCCGCGCTCTGGGCAGCGCTGGCCGAGCACCGGGGCATCGCCGGCCGGGACGCGGTCTGGGGCCATCCGGACCTGCTGCCCAGCGACGACGACTTCGCCGACCCGATGGCGTTCGCCACCGCCGAACCGACCGACCTGGACTTCCCGCCGCTGCCGGAGTAGGCCGCTACCGGGCGCCGGGCGGGCCGGCGTGCTCGCCGAGCAACGCCCGGGTGGCGTCCCACCCCTCCAGCCGCGGATCCAGACGGGCCAGGTCGCGCGGGCCTCGTAACCGGTGCCAGCTGGTGCCGGCCGCGACGTCGGCCGCGTGCGGCGCCCGGCGGCGCAGCTGCGGCAAGCTCAGCGTGTCGAGCTCTTCGCCGGGCAGCCAGTCCGGGGCCGGCAGGGCCGCCGACAGGCCCAGCAGGCCGGTCCCGCCGACCTGCGCGGCGGCGGCGAGCGGATGGCTGCTCAACGGCCGCAACAGCTTGGCGATGAGCATGCCGGGCAGGTCGGGTGCGTCGGCCGCGAGCAGCGCCGCCTGCTGGTAACCGTCGGCGGCCACTGCTGCGAAGACCGACGAGACGTCGAGCCGGGCCACGGCGTACCCGGGCAGACCGGGCCAGCCGACCTGAGCGAGCAGCGCCGACTCGGCCGCCGCGACCGCGACTCCCGCCTCGACGTTGGCCAGCGTGGCCAGCACGTCGAGCAGATCCTCGGCGAGCGCCAGCCGCCACCGCTGCGGGTCGATCCCGGTTGGCGTCCACGACGGCGCCGCCAGCACGGCGACCGCGATACGGCGCACCAGATCCTCGCTCAGTCGCCGGTCAGTCCTCGCTCAGGCCGAGCCCGGCCGCGGCCGACACCCCTTCCAGGTATCCGCGCGCCCGTTCCGCCCGCGGGTAACGGGCGACCAGGCCCCAGAACGCCGGGTTGTGGTTGGCCACGACGAGATGTGCCAGCTCGTGCAGCACCACGTAATCGATCACCCAGTCCGGGAAGCCCTGGATCCGGTCGGAGATCCGGATGCTGCGGTCGGCGGGGGTACACGAGCCCCACCGGCCGCTCTGGTTGCGGACCCACTTGACGCTCGCCGGCGCTCCCGCATGCGGGTGCTCGCCCAGGTACCGCGCGGCCAGCTCGCGCGCCCGTTCATAGAGCGCCTCATCGGTGTGCCCGCGCCGCTCCCGGGCGGCCAGCCGGGCCACCATCCGGTCGACCCACTCCCGCTCCTCGGCGCCGGAGAACTGGGCCGGTATGAGCACCACCACGCGCTCGCCGTCGCGGTACGCGGAGACCGTCCGGCGCCGGCGAGGACTGCGCCGCACCTCGACCGCCGGCTTGCGCACGCTCGCGGTTTGGCTGCCACGGGGATTGGGTACCAGGGGGAACGCGCCCACGACCGGAACCTAGCCGGCCGGTACCCATCTGCCCAAGGGCCAATTTAGCGATCACGAACACAGCTAGGTAGTTTAGTGGCGTTTTGTGGAGAAGATTCGGCCTGAGGGCTGACCATGATTGCCGGCGGGCCGTCGGCGTGTCACCAGCGTGAACCGACAGCGTGCGCGGCACACTCGCGAGAAGTGAATCATCACGGAGGAGGACACCGTGGCCACAAAGGCCCAGACGTACAACGGTTACTGCGTCAAGTGCAAGCAGAAGCGCGACTTCGAAGGCACGGTTGAGGTCAGCAAGACCGGCATGAACATGGCCAAGGGCAAGTGCCCCGTCTGTGGCACCACCGTCAACCGCATTCTGGGTAAGGCCGCCTCCTAAGAAGTCCTCCCGACACGCCCGCTGGACCTGTGGACAGCGCGGCGTGTCGCTATGTTGGCCCACAGGACCCGTCGACCGGCTGTGGATAACCGGACACCCAGTGTCACGGCAGTGCCACGATGGACGACCATGAGCCGACCTTCAGCTCCCCGTCCTATCTTGCGGCCGGCTCTGCGCCGGCTGTGGCGGGGGACCCATCGGCTCCAGCTCGGTACCGACCCCAACCGGGCGATCATGGTGGAGCTCACCGACCCCACCTGCGCCGGGCTCCTCGACCTGCTCGACGGCACCCGCACCGAGCGGGGGGTGCTCCGGGCCGCCCAGCGGGCCGGAATCGCGGTCGACGAGGCGACCGCGTTGATCGACGCCCTCCGGCGGGTCGGGCTCGTGGTCGACGCCTGGGCGCTCGACCCGGGGCGGGCCGCTCCCGGCGCGGGCACCGGTCCGCCACCCCGGCGGTGGGAGCTGGAAGCGACCGCGCTGCTGCTCGCCGGCGGTACCGGCGGCGGTACTGCCGACGGTGCTGCGGCCACGCCGGCAAACCGGATGCGCCGGCGCCTCGCCGCCCAGGTCATTGTCACCGGCAGCAGTCAGCTCGCGGTACCGATCGCCAGCGCGCTGGCCGCCTCGGGGGTCGGCCACCTGGATCCGGACGTCTCCGGCACCACCCGCCTCGACGACGCGGTACCGGCCGGGCTGCTGCCCGCAGACGCTGCCCGGCCGCGGGCGGCCGCCGCCGCCGACGCGGTCCGGCGGGCCGCCCCCGACGTGGCCGTCGGCCGGCTCCGGCCCGGCTCGGCCAGCTTCGCGGTGCTGGTGGGGTTCACCGCCCCGGCCCAGCTCACCGCGCTCTCCTACGGCTCCCGCCGGCTGGCTCACCTCGCGGTCGCCGTGCGCGATGGCACGGTTGTGGTCGGACCGTTGGTACGACCGGGTCAGACACCCTGCCTCAACTGTCTCGACCTGCACCGCCTGGATCGGGACCCGGCGTGGCGGGCGATCGCCGCGCAGCTGCACGACGGTCCCACGCCAGCCGAACCGGTGGCGGCCACCACCGCGCTCGCCGCCGCGGCCTACGCGGCGGCCGAGGTGCTGGCCCACATCGACGGGGGCCGGCCGACCACGCTGGGCGCGACCGTGGAGATCACCCGGCCCGGCCACGCGAGCCGGCGGCAGTGGAGCGCGCACCCGGGCTGCGGATGTCGCAGAAGGCAGTCGTCTGCCGGCAGTGAAGCCCACGCGGGCCGCGCGTAGTGCTTCAATTGATCGCGTGACGGACATCCCCCGCCACCCGGTTGGCCGTACGGCCAGGCTGGCGGCGCTCCCCTTGGGGTTCGCGGGCCGGGCTGCGCTCGGGCTGGGCAAGCGGGTCACCGGCATCGCCACCGAGGTGATCTCCGCCGAGGTTCAGCAGCGCACGGCTGAGCACCTGTTCAAGGTTCTCGGCCAGCTCAAGGGCGGCGCCATGAAGGTGGGCCAGGCGATGTCCGTCTTCGAGGCGGCACTGCCCGAGGACATCGCCGGGCCGTACCGAGCGGCGCTGACCAAGCTGCAGGAGTCGGCTCCGGCGTTGCCGGTCGCCACCGTCCACGCCGTGCTCGCCCGCGAACTGGGCCCCCGGTGGCGCCAGCGGTTCCGCGAGCTCGACGAGACGCCGGCCGCCGCGGCGAGCATCGGGCAGGTGCACCGCGGCGTGTGGAAGGACGGCCGGGACGTCGCTGTCAAGATCCAGTATCCGGGCGCCGGCGACGCCCTCATCGCCGACCTCGCGCAGCTGAGCCGCCTCGCCTCGCTCTTCCGGGTCGTTCAGCCCGGCCTCGACGTGAAGCCCCTGGTCACCGAGTTGCGCGCGCGGATAACCGAGGAACTGGACTACGAGTTGGAGGCCGCCTCCCAGAAGGCCTTCGCCGCCGCGTTCACCGACGACGACGCGATCGTCGTCCCCCGCGTCGTCGCCTCCTCCGCGCGGGTCCTGGTCACCGAGTGGATCGGCGGTGAGCCGCTGGCGCGCATCATCGACGCCGGCTCCGCCCCGGAGCGGGATCTGGCCGGCCTGCGCCTGGCCACGCTGCACTTCTCCGCCCCGAGCCGGGCCGGGCTGCTGCACGCCGACCCGCACCCGGGCAATTTCCGGCTGCTTCCCGACGGGCGGCTCGGTGTGCTCGACTTCGGCGCGGTGGCCCGCATGCCCGGTGGCCATCCGGAGCCGATCGGGCGCCTGAGCCGGCTCGCGATCGCCGGCCGGGCCGACGAGGTGGTGGCCGGCCTGCGGGCGGAGGGCTTCATCCGCGGCACCATCGAGGTCGACGCCGGCGCCGTGCTCGATTTCATCGCGCCGATGTTGGAGCCGCTGGTCACCGACGAGTTCCAGTTCACCCGGGCGTGGCTGCGGGCGGAGGCGGGCCGGATCGCGAACCCCCGCGGCCCCGCCTTCCAGCTCAGCCGGAACCTGAACCTGCCGCCGGGGTACATGATGATCCACCGGGTCACGCTCGGGTCGGTGGGCGTGCTGTGCCAGCTGGAGGCGCGGGCACCCTACCGCAGCGTGGTCGAGCGGTGGCTCCCCGGCTTTGCCGAACCCGTCGCCCAACCGTCGCCGATCTAGGGCTTGCGCACATGGATCGATCTCTATCCGTGTGCCTATGCCCTAGATCGGCGAGGTGGTTGGTCGGGGTCGCTCAGCTGACGCCGTACCGGGAGAGGTTCCCGAGTTCGCGGGCCTGCTGGTGGCGAACCTCCATCGCGACGCGACGGGCGGAACGGCGAGCCTCAGACGTGGAGCTCTGAGGCGAACGCATTCGGGCTCGGGACATTACTTCTTGGAACAGATTCATGGTGGCGCTCCTCGGCGTGCTCGTGGTCGGCATCGACATCGTCTTCTCGGTGGTAGGGGTGTAGGCGGTCATGGCGTCAGGCCACCATCCGGGCGGCGGCCAGCCCGTTGGTCCGGTTGGCGACCTCGACCCGCAGCAGCGCGTCGCGGGCGAGGTCCTCCTTGCGTGGACGGCCACGAGGCCGCTTGCGCGCAACGATCGCGCCACGCTCGAAGATCTCGCCACCCCACACACCCCACGGCTCGGCCCGCTCGATGGCGCCGGCGAGGCACTCGACCTTGAGCGGGCAGGTCCCGCACAGGGTCTTCGCGACCTCGAGGTCAGCCGGCGTGTCGGCGAACCACAGATCCGGGTCGTACTGGCGGCATGGCAGCTCCGTATCCAACCCGCCCTGGAACACGCCCGGTAGGGCAGTGAACTCACGGTCAGGCGGAGCGAACGCCAGAGTCATCCCGGTCACCTCTTTCTTCGCTCGTCGTTACTCGGTGATCTTGTGAATCGATCGGGTAAAAACACTGAGGCCGCGGATCCCGGTGTACGGGTTCCGCGGCCTCGAGGTGAGCCGAAGAGTCTAGGTTTTCTAGACTGGCCTGCCTCGAGGTGGGACCCCGCGGGCGTATCCGCCCTTGACCATGTCGATCTGGATCTGAAGCTGGTGCTCCCGCGTAACGGAGGCCGCCAGACCCTCAGTGATCGGCGCAGCCGCACCCTTGCCCATGGCGCCGGTGGTGGTGCTCTCGAAGTTGATCTTGCTGATCCGACCCGTAGCCGCCGTCCGGCCCACGCCAGGTACGGCGCGGTCGCGCACCGCGACAGCCGACAGGCCCAGGACAGCTGCCTGGGCCGAGTTGGCCGCGGTCGTCCGCAACGTGGCCGCGCGCGCGCAGGCGACAGCGACGAACGACGGCTGCTGGATCATCTCCACCGTCGCCACCACCTTCCTGCTCTCGGGCCCGTCGCCGTCCGGACGACACGCATCATGTTGTCCAGCGGTTTCCGCTGGTGTACGCAGGCTAAGCCGCGACCCCACGCCAGGGCAAACCTATTTACGAAGTCGTTGCCGAAGTCTCGTCCGCCAGCACATCGGCCGGCCGGGCGCCACCGACAAGAGCGATGACCGAGCTGCCGTAGAGGCCGAGCTTGCGTGGCCCGATTCCGGCGATCTCGACCAGCGCATCCGAGGTGGTCGGCTTGCGTTCGGCCAGCGCAACCAGGGTGGCGTCGGTAAAGACCACGTACGCCGGCACCTGCTGGCGGGTCGCCACCGCCAGCCGCCACTCCTTGAGCCGGGCGAACAGCTCATCGTCCATAGTAGATGGACAGGTGGCGCAGCGACCCAGCTTCCGGTCGGCCGGCTCCGAGAGTGATGCACCACACACCCGGCAGGGGATCGCGATCAGGCGACGCCGGGTGCCGTCGGGCTCGCGCACCTCGCGCCGGCGGCCGGTCCGGTACGGCGGGCCCGACTCCTCGACCGGCAGGAACCGCGACGGTCGGCGTTGCCGCCCACCCGGGGCCCGGGCCGCGGCGTAGGAGAGCGTGAGCCAGTGCCGGGCGCGGGTGATGCCGACGTAGAGCAGCCGCCGTTCCTCCTCGACCGCGTCGGTGGTCTTCGCGTACGTCGTGGGCAGCACCCCGTCGACCAGGCCGACGACGAAGACCGCGTCCCACTCCAGTCCTTTGGCCGAGTGCAGGCTCGCCACGGTCACCCCGTCCACGGTCGGCGCGTGCTGAGCCGCCGCCCGCCGGGCCAGTTCCGCGGTGAAGTCGACCAGCGAGCGGGCGCCGCCCCCCTCGCCGCCACCCTCGCCGGCCGACGCAGCACCGGCGAACTCCTCGGCCAGCGCGACCAGCGCGGCGACCGCCTCCCACCGTTCCCGCGCGGCCCCACCGGGCGGCGGCTCGTCCGGCCGCCACGCCACCGCGACCAGCGCGGCGACCACCTGGTCCCGCAGCCCGTCGCTCTCGGCCTCGGTACGCGTCGCGGCGCGCAGCGCGGCCATCGCCTGGCGGATCTCCGTGCGTTCGAAGAACCGCTCCGCGCCGCGCACCACATACGGCACCGCCGCCTCGGCCAGGGCCTCCTCGTACGCCTGGGACTGCGCGTTCGTGCGGAACAGGATCGCGATCTCGCGCGCCGGCGTGCCGGCGGCGATGAGTTCGGCGCAGCGGGTGGCGACCGCGGCCGCCTCGGCCGGCTCGTCGGGATAGCCGCGCAGGACCGGCTCCGGCCCGGCGGGGCGCTGACCGACCAGCTCCAACCGCAGCCGGGACTCGTCGCCCCGGGCCAGCCGGATGATCTGGTTGGCCAGGCCGACCACCTGCGGGGTCGATCGGTAGTCCCGGACCAGTTGGACCAGCGTGCCGCTCGAGCCGCCCCGGCAGCGGCGGGCGAAGTCGACCAGGTAGGTCGAGGTGGCGCCGGTGAACGAATAGATCGTCTGGCTGGCGTCGCCGACAACGGTGAGGTCGTCGCGCTCGCCCAGCCAGGCCCGCAGCAGCCGCTGCTGCGCCGGGTTCACGTCCTGGTACTCGTCGACGACGAAGTGGCGGTACTGCGCCCGGACCTGATCGGCGACATCAGGATGTTCCTCAATGCCCCAGACCGCGGCCCGCAGCAGGTCCTCGAAGTCGATCACCCCCGATGACCGCTTGACCAGCTCGTACGCGGTGTAGACGGCGGCGACGGTGGCCGGGTCGTGGGGCGGCTCCCGGCCGGCCCTGGCCGCGGCCACGGGGTAGTCGTCCGGTTCGATGAGACTCGACTTGGCCCACTCGATCTCGCCGGCGAGGTCGCGGGCCCCGGTGCGGTCGGTGCGGACCCCACTGCGGGCGGCGGCCAGCGCGACCAGCCGGGCCTTGCTCTCGACCACGTCGGGCAACGGCCGGCCGCCGAGCAGCCGGGGAGCGAAGTAGCGCAGCTGGCGCAGCGCGGCGGCGTGGAACGTCCGCGCCGCGACCGACGGCACCCCGAGGTCGGCCAGCCGGCTGCGCATCTGCGCCGCCGCCCGGGCGGTGAAGGTGACCGCGAGCACGTGCCGGGCCTGGATCTCGTCGGTGAGCACGCGGTGGGCGATCCGGTGGGTGATCGCGCGGGTCTTACCGGTACCCGCGCCGGCCAGGATGCAGACCGGCCCGGGGGGCGCGGTCACCGCGGCGCGCTGTTCGGCATCGAGGCCGGCGAGAACACCGCTAACCGGTTGCGCCGAGCTTCCCGCCACAGTCAGGCATCATCTCACTCCGCTACGACGTCGGCTGGCGGTGCCGCCGCGTCCGGCTGAGCCGGGATCGCGGCACCGGGCCCGGTCGGCCCGGTGGCGACGGCCGACAGGGAACGGCCGGCCCACAGGTAACCCGTACGCCGCCGCCACGCCCCCGCCCCCCTCTTGTTAGGAAGGGCACCCGCTTAACGCTTTCCGTTGTAAAGGGTGCCCTTGCTAACGCGAGGGGTCGTCGTCAAGCCACTTCATGATCAGAAAGTGGGCGATCGAGGACGGGTTCGCGACCCCGAAGCCGGCGTCGGGGTCGCCGGACTCGGCCGCGCGCACCTGCCCGCGGGTGAACCAACGAGCGTCGGCGATCTCCGCCGGGTCGGGTTGCAACTGATCGTCCGGGTCACCCAGCGCGTGGAACCCTAACATCAGCGAACCCGGGTACGGCCAGGGTTGGCTGGCCAGATAGCGCAGCTGGCGGACCCGGATGCCGACCTCCTCGGCGACCTCGCGGACCAGTGTCTGCTCCGCCGACTCGCCCGGTTCGACGAACCCGGCCAGGCACGAGTACCGCGGCTGGGCGCCGGCGCCGCCCCGGCTCCAGGCCACGTTGGTGCCGAGCAGGCACAGGCCCTCCTCTCCCGGCTCACCGTCGTGGATCAGCACGATGACGGCCGGATCGGTGCGCGGCCACATCTCGGCCCCGGCGTCGTCGGCACGCACCCAGCCCGCCTGTCGCATGCTCGTCGGGTGCCCATTCACCGGCGAGAACCGGTGCCGCTCGTGCCAGTTCGCCAGCGACACCGCGGTCATCAGCAGACCCGCGTCCAGGTCGGAGAGCACGTGGCCGACCTCGCGGATCCCGTATGGGCGAGCGAGGTCGTTGGCCCGGGTCGGTGGCAGGGTGGCGGCCACGGCGAAGTACGGCATGCCAGACGGGTCGACGCCGAGGAAGAGCCGATCGCCCTCGGGCGCCTCGTCCGGGCGCACCAGCACCAGGTGGTCACCGGCGACGAGCGCCTTTCCGCGGTCGATCACGAGGACCTGCGAGCGTTGCCACGCCTCGTCCAGCCACACCGGATCCGCCCGTAGAGCAGCGGCACGGTCCAGTGTGGAGCGTGACAGCGCGGGGGCCCGCCGGCGCCGACCGGCGCCGTCAGGCACCGGACGGCTCCACCGCGCCGAGGGCGGCGAGCGGACCGGCTACCCGGCTGGCGTCGCCGAGCACGACGGTCACCGCCTTCGCCGGCGCCAGATACATCGCCGCCGCCGCGGCCACCTCGTCGCGGGACGCGGCGGCCAGCCGGACGGCGTGCGCGGCCAGGTAGTCCAGCCGCAGGCCGAAGCTCGCGTAGGTGCTCGCCAGTCCGGCCAGCCCGGCCTGGGTGGACATGCCGAGCAGGAGCGAGCCGAGGGCGTACTGGCGAGCCTGCTCCACCTCTTCGGCCTTGGGCGCCACCGTGGCCAGCCGGCCGAGTTCGTACCAGGTCTCCAGCAACGCCGGCGCGGTCACCTCGGTGGCGACGTCGGCCGAGAGGATCAGCGTCGAGCCGGCCACCGAATGGTCCACTGTGGAGTGCGGGCTGTAGGTGTAGCCCTTGTCCTCCCGGATGTTCTCCACCCACCGGGAGGAGAAGTACCCACCGAAGATCAGGTTGGCCAGCTGCAGCGCGGTGTGGTCGGGGTGGGTCCGGCCCACCGCGGGCAGCGCGATCCGCACGGATGACTGGACCGACCCCGGCCGGTCGGCGAGCACGAGCGGGCCGGTCACCAACGGCGGGGCCGGCGGCACCCGGTCGGGTCCGGCGGGGCCGGTCCAGCCGCCGAGGGCGGCCTCGGCGAGATCCAGCGTGGCGGCGGCATCGATATCCCCCGCGATGACCAGGGTGGCTCCCACCGGCCGTACCCGGGCCGCGTGCAGCGCGGCGAGGTCCGGTGTGGTCAGCTCGACCACGTCGGCGGCGGCCGGCGTCTGCACCGCGTACGGGTGGGCGCCGTAGACGCGGCGCAGCAACGCGACCCAGGCCAGGTGGGCCGGTTGGCTCTGGGCGACCTGGATCCGGTCGATGAGGCGGGCCCGTTCGGTGGCCACCTCGCCGTCGGGGTAGGTGGCGCCGTGCATGACGTCCGAAAGAATGCCCAGCATCCGCTCGAGGCCGGCGGCCAGCCCGTTGCCCGAGACCAGCAGGCGGTCGGCGTCGACGCCGGCCGAGAGCGCGCCCCCGACCTCCTGCAGGGCGGCGGCTATCTCCACTGTGGACATGTGGGCGGTGCCGGCGAATAGGGTCTGCGCGAGCAGTGCCGAGGTGGCCACGAAGACCGGGTCGAGCACGGTGCGCTCGACCGGAATCCGCAGCCGGATCTCCACCAGGGGTACCGACCGGCGTTCGATCGCGATGACGGTCAAGCCGGTGGGCAGGGTCCGCTCCTGGCTGGGTGGCAGCACCAGCGGCCGGTTGGGTTCCAGCGCGGGCAGCGCCCGCGGTGCCACGGTGGTCATCGGTCCTCCTGGCCGGCCCCGGGAACCACCTCGACGCTGGCCCGCCGCCGGGGGGTCAGCCGCGCCGCGGCCGCCCGTATCTGGTCCTCGGTCACCTCGGCCAGCAGCCGCGGGATCTGCTCGGCGATCGCCGCGTCACCGCGTTGCTGCTCGAGGATGGCGTGGCCCAGCGCACGCTGGAGCACGGTGTCGGCGTCGCGCATCAGGTGGGTGGTGATCCGCGCGACGATCCGGGCCAGCTCACCGCGGGCGAGTCCGTCCTGGGCCACCCGGTCCGTTTCCTCGGCCACCACGGCGAGCACCGCCGCCACCTCACCGCCGGGCGGCAGGTGAGCTTGCAGCACCAGGGCGGTCGGGTCGCGCACGTCGAGCGGATCGCCCATGAACCCGACGTACCCGGCCACGCTGGTGACGCTGCGGTCACGCAGTACGAGCCGCTGCACGAGGCGCGACGCATCGCCGTCGGTGAGCACCTCGGCCAGCACCACGTACGGCAGGTAGGCCGTGAGGTCACCGATCGGGTCGGGCACCCGCCAGGACGCGGCGAGCGCGGACAGCGGGGCGAGCCGGTCGGAATAGCGGTGCTGGCGCTCGCCGTCGAGATCCGGTTCGGCGAAGTCGGGCCGGGGCGGCGCCGGCCGCGCCGGCACATCGCCGAAGTGGCGCTGGACCAAGTGAACCGCCACGTCGGCGTCGAAGTCGCCACAGACGGAGACCACGGCGTTGCCGGCCGCGTAGTACCGCTCGAAGAAGCTGGCGGCGTCGGCCACCGTCGCCGACTCCAGATCGGCGAAGGAACCGTAGCCGTCGTGCGCATTGGCGAACGTGTCGAACATGACCGGCGGCAGCTTCAACCAGGGAAAGCCTCCGTACGGGCGGTTGAGGGTGTTGACCCGGATCTCTTCCTTCACCACGTCGACCTGGTTTCGCAGATTCTCCTCGGTCAGCCGCGGACCCCGCATCCGGTCGGCCTCCAGGAACAACGCCCGTTCCAGCGCATTGCTCGGCAGTATCTCGAAGTACACGGTGTAGTCGAGACGGGTCGATCCGTTGAAACTGCCGCCGGAGCCCTGGACCAGACGGAAGTGGGCGAGCTTTTCCAGGTTCGCCGAGCCCAGGAACATGAGGTGCTCGAACAGGTGCGCGAAGCCGGTGCGGCCCTGCGGTTCGGACCGGATGCCCACGTCGTAGACGACCGCCAAGCCGATGACCGGAGCCGAGCGGTCCGGCGCCACCACCACCCTCAGGCCGTTGGGGAGAGTGAGGCGCTGGATGGACGTGACAGCGGCCGAACCGGCCCGATCGTGACCCGACACGCCCTGAAGGCTAGCCGGTCCGGCCTGGGCCACGGTGGTCGAGCCGGCCCGCGCGATGGTGGTCGAGCCGGCGTGGACCACGGTGGTCGACCCGGCCCGGACGACGGTGTCGAGCCGGCGCCGGATGCCGTAGCTTCACCGCCATGACCCCCGACTGTGTGTTCTGCGCGATCGTGGCCGGGCAGGCGGAGGCGAGCCTGGTCCATGCCGACGACGGCGTGGTCGCGTTCATGGACATCCGTCCGGTGAACCCCGGGCACATCCTGGTGATACCGCGCGAGCACGCGAGTTCGCTCGCCGATCTGGACGAGGAGCGCGGCATCCAGGTCTGGCGGATGGCCCACCAGATCGCCAAGGCCCTGCCCCGCAGCGGCCTGCGGGCGGAGGGGGTGAACCTGTTCCTCGCCGATGGCGCGGCCGCCTTCCAGGAGGTCTTCCACGTGCACCTGCACGTCTTCCCCCGCTATGTCGGCGACGGCTTCACCATGCAGGCCGACTGGGGCCTGCGGGACCGGGCCGAACTGGACGCGAATGCCGCACTGGTCGGCCGGGCCCTCGCCCAGCGTCCAGCGGGTCCGGTTCAGCTGGGTCGCACCGAGTCCAGCACCTCGTTCACCACGTGATCCCACTGCCGATGGGTGCCGGGTATTGACACGTAGAGCACCGCCGCGGTCGGGCGACCCACGTCGATCAACGCCACCCCGACCAGCTCGTCGGTGGCCTTCAGCCCGGGCTCGTGGAAGTGCAGCCGGAAGACCGTGGCCCAGGCTGGCCGGCCACCGAGGGTGGTGCGCCCGGCCCGCATGACGTCCATCGTGTTCGGCTGTGGGTAGTAGGAGGCGCGCACGTCGGCGGCGACCTGGTGACCGGTGCACTCGATGTCGATCGTGGTGCTGTCGTTGACCGTCGCCGGCACCGCCGCGGAGAGGATCGACGCGAGGTACTTCCCGCCGCGGTACCGCTCGGTGACGAAGTACTCCCCGATCAGATAGGGGACCTCGAGGGTGCCCATGGTCCAGCGGAACGGCCAGGTATGCCACGGCTCGCTGTACGCGCGGTAGGAGATGCCGGCGAGCTCGTCGGAGATCCGCGGGCCCGCGGGGATCGGCGGGGCCGGCGCGGGCGGCGGCTCCTGGACGGCTGAGGGTCCGGGCCCCGGGCACAGCCTGGCCAGCGGCGGCCGCAGGTCGGCCGGGGCGGCCACCGGCCCGCCGAGCGGCCCCCGGTGCGATCCGAGCTGCCCGGTCAGCAGCAACGCCAGCACCACCGTCAGCCCGACCACAAGCACCGCGCCGGCGGTGCCGCCGTACCAGACGAGCGCGCTGCGCCCGCGAAGCGGCGCGGCGGGGCGCTCGGACGCCGAAGCGGGCCAGACGTACTCCTCCGCCGTGGCGTCGAGGATGACCGGGCCGGCCGGGAACGACCCGCCGGGCGATGGCAGGGACATCGCTTCGAGGCTACGGCTGCGCGGGTTGCGGCGCGAGGGCCTGACCGGTTCGTGGTACGCCGGCGACAAGCTCGACGAGGGCGTCGGCGTCGAGCAGATCGGCCGGCCGCACGGTGACCCGGTCGCGTACATAGTGGAAGCCGGCGCTCACCGCGGTGACCGGCAGGCCGACGAGCTCGGCCCAGGCGAGCCGGTACGCCGCGAGCTGGACCGCGGCCGCGCGGGCGTCGGCGCCGGTCGGACGTTGACCGGTCTTCCAGTCGATCACGTCGTAGGCCGGCTCCCCGGCCTCCTCCGCCCGGAACACGGCATCCATCCGGCCGCGCACCACGACGCCCGCGACCACGGTCGCGAATGGAACCTCGACCCGGTACGGCACCCGGTCGGCCCACTCGCTGTCCAGAAAGGCCTGCTGCAGCTGGGTCAGCTCGTCGTCGGGCGCGGCCCCGGCATCGCCCGAGCCGGGCAGGTCGTCCAGGTCGAGCAGGGCAGCGCCGCCGAACCGGCGCTCCAGCCACAGGTGAAACGCGGTGCCCCGGCGGGCCTGCGGGTCGGGCGCCTCCGGCAGCGGCCGGCGCAACCGGCGGGCCAGCCGCTGCGGGTCCCGTTGCAGCGCGACGAGCTGGGAGACCGAGAGATGGTCGGGCAGCACCACGTCCACGGTGGCGCCGGCCAGCATCCGGTCGCGCTCGGCGAGCAGCAGCTCGACCTCGACCGCCCAGCGGGCGGCCTCGTCACCGGTAGACGCCGCGGCCCGCCGGCTCTCCCCGGCCGCGCGGACCATGCCCGCCGTGTCCGCGGCGGCCGCGCGGACCATGCCCGCCGTGTCCGCGGCGGCCGCGCGGACCATGCCCGCCGTGTCCGCGGCGGCCGCGCGGACCCTGCCCGCCGTGTCCGCGGCGGCCGCGCGGACCCTGCCCGCCGTGTCCGCGGCGGCCGCGCGGACCATGGCGGCGCCCTCGAGGACCGCCGCCCGACGGGCACCGAGCGGGTCGAATGGCCACTGCGCGGCGACCTGCTCGGCGAGCGTCGGGTTCCCGGCGGCGTCGACCTCGGGCGGGGCCCAGACCGGCACCGACCCGGCACCCTCCTGGCACACCTGCGCGATCTCGGTCAGGAACGGTGACGCCGCCCGCGGTTCGGTCAGGCCGTTGCCCCATCGGAATCCGCTGCAGAGCAGAAGATGGCGCGGCCGGGTCACCGCCACGTAGGCCAACCGCCGCTCCTCGCGCTCCTGATGGGCCCGCCAGGCGTCGTCGAACTCCGCCACCGCGGTGCGGACATCGCGTGCCTCGCCGGCGACCGGCAGCTCGAGCACGGGCAGCCCGTCGCGGTCGCCGCGCAGCGGGAACGGCAGCACTCCCATCCCCTTGAGCCAGTGGTCGCTCGCCTTCGGCTTCGCCGGGAACGCATCGGCGCAGAGCCCGGCCACCGCGACCACGTCCCATTCGAGGCCCTTCGCGGCGTGCACGGTGAGGATCTGCACCGCGCCGTCGACGACCTCGACCTCGCCGGGCTCCAGTCCGCGCTCCTCCTCCTCGGCGGCGGCGAGGTAGGCGAGCAGGGCCGAGAGCGTCCCGCCCTCGGTCTCGGCGGCGAACCGGGCGGCGACATCCCCGATCGCGTCCAGGTGGGCCCGGGCCAGCCCGGCCGCGCTGCTCGCGGCCCCGCGGACGGCAACCTCCACATCGAGCCCGATGGTCTGCGCGACATCGGCGACCAGGTCGGGCAGGCTCTGGTCCAGGCGCCCGCGCAGCGCCCTCAGTTCGTCGCGGAGCAGGCCCAGCCGCCGCCAGCCCTCGGGTGAGTAACGGTCCGGCTGGCCCAGATCGTCCAGTGCCTCGGCCAGGACCGCGTCGTCGAGCCGCTCGCCACCCAGCTCCGGCTCCTCGGCGTCCGACGGCGCCCCGGTGCCCGCCCCGGCCGGCCGGCGGCGATCCAGCGCGATCCAGCGGGCGCGGCGGTAGAGCGCCACCACATCGCGGGGGCCGAGCCGCCACCGGGCGCCGGTCAGCAGTCGCAGCAGCGAGGCGCCGGCCGTCGGGTCGGCCAGGACCTGCAGCGTGCAGACGACGTCGCGGACCTCCGGGGTGTCCAGCAGGCCGCCCAGGCCGACCACCTCGACCGGCAGACCGCGGGCGCGCAGCGCCACCTCCAGCGCCGCGATCTGGGATCGGGCCCGCACCAGCACCGCGGTGGTGGGGCGGCTGGCATGGCGGTGCTCCCACTCCTGCCAGGCCGATGCGAGCTGGTCGGAGATCCAGCCGGCCTCGTCCAGGTAGGTGTCGGTGAAGGCCGCCCGAACCGTGGCCCCGGCCAGCCGCGGCAGGTAGGTGCTGGCCGCTCGCAGCGGTCGTACCGGCGCACCGTGCTCGCGCAACGGATCCGAGAGGCGGTTCGCCACCGAGAGGATGGCCGGCGCGTTACGCCAGCTCACGGTGAGCCAGCGCAGGCCGGCCGGGGTGCCGGCACCGCGCGGGAAGGTGGCCGGGAACCGGTCGAGGGTGCCGGCGCTGGCGCCGCGCCAGCCGTAGATGGACTGGCACGGATCACCGACGGCGGTCACCGGATGCCCGGCGCCGAAGAGCGAGGCGAGCAGGACCACCTGCGCCTGCGACGTGTCCTGGTACTCGTCGAGCAGCACCACCCGGTACCGGCTGCGCTCGGCCTGTGCGACCTCCGGGTGATCCCGGGCCACGATCGCCGCGCGGCGCAGCTGGTCACCGAAGTCCATCGCCTCCAGTGCCGCCTTGCGCTGGGCGTACCGGCGGACCAGTGGCAGTAACGCGAGCCGGCCGCGCTGGCGGTCCAGCACCTCCTGCACCGGCTTGAGCACCTTGCCCTCGCCGGCGACCTGCATCGCCGCGGTCAGCGCGACGGTGTACTGCGCGATGTCGTCCGGATCGCGCAGATGCTCGGCCAGCTCCCCGGCGAGGTCGAGGACCGCGGCGGTGGCACTCGCCTGGCCCAGCGGGTACGCGCGCATCTGCGGGCTGTCGTGCTGGCGCACCGCGGCGTCGGCAAGCTGCCAGCACGCCGCCTCGGTGAGCAGCCGCACGCTCGGCTCGTACCCGGCCCGCATGCCGTGCTCCCGCACGATCCGGGCCGCGAACGAGTGGTACGTGCAGACCGTGGGCTCGCCCATGAGCTGCGCGTCCTGGCCGAGCAGCGCCTTGGCCCGACCAAGGTAGAGGCGGATGCGGTGGGAGAGCTCGCCGGCCGCCTTGCGGGTGAAGGTCAGTCCGAGCACCTGATCGGGGCGCACGTGCGCGTTGGCGATCAGCCAGATCACCCGCAGCGCCATCAGCTCGGTCTTGCCTGAGCCGGCCCCGGCCACCACGAGCAGCGGCTCGGTGGGTGGCGCAGCGATGACGTCGAGCTGCTCGTCGCTGAACTCGTAACCCAGTCCGAGCCGGCGGCGCAGCTCGTCCGCGGTGAAGCGGGGCCCGATCATCGGCGTCGTCATCCGGTCACCTGCCGTCCCTTGCCGGAGATCGGGCAGGAGGTGCGCACCGCGCAGTAGGGGCAGGAGTCGTTGACCACCGCCCGGAACGTCGACGCCGCCATCTCGGTGGCCGCGTGCCGGACCAGGGCCGCGGCCCAGCCCGGGTCGGGTGCCTCGGCCAGCGGCGGCTGCACCCGTACGGCCGCCTTCGCACTCGGCGTACCCACCGCCACGATCTCGGCGCCACCGGCGACCGCTCCCTGGTCGAAGGCGCCGGCCTCGACCGCGACCTGGTACGCGGCGAGCTGCGGATGGACGGCGGCATCCTCGGCGCTGGGCGCGCTCGCCCCGGTCTTGAGGTCGACCACCACCAGGCGACCCCGCTCGTCGCGCTCGAGCCGGTCCACCCGACCGCGCAGCCGGATCGCCGGCGCGCCGGCGACCGGGTCAAGGGTGTGGTCGAAGGCCTCCTCGATGGCGAGCTGCTCGCGCGGGTTCGCGGCCAGCCAGCCGAGCAGCTTGTCGACCATCCGGTCGGCCCGGTCCCGCTCCCGCTGGCTGAGCCAGAGTGCCGGCAGCTCGATCTGGTCGAACCGGGCCGCCACGTACGCCCGCACGGCCTGCTCATTGGGCGCCTGCTCGACCAGCATGGCGGCAGCGTGCACCAGGTTGCCGATCCCCTGCTTCGCCGACGGCGGGTCGCTGCCCCCGTTGCGCTCCAGCAACCAGCGCAGCCCGCAGCGCAGCACACTCTCCACAGTGGATGGGGACACCCGTACCGGTTCGCCGGGTGCGGCCAGCGCGCCCTCGTCGGAGAGTGGACGCAGCCCCCACCAGTCGTCCGGGTCGGCACCGCAGACGCCAGCGGCGGCGAGCCGGGCCAGCTGGCTGGCGGCGGCCGAGCGGAGCGCGGCCGGGCGGGCCGGATCGGTCACCGCGGTGCGCAGCTCGGCCACGAGCGCAGGCAGTGTGAGCGGGCGGCCCAACTGCCCGACCTGAACCCCGTCGCCGCCGGCCGGCGCACCCGTCGCGGCACCGTCGAGCTCCGTCGGGGACATCCCACCCGCTACCGGCGGCGCCGGCGCCAGCTCGGCCAGGAACCGGCTGGGCTGCTCGTCGCCGCCGCTGCCAGTGGTACTGGGGTCGACCGCGGTCACCACCAGCCGGTGCCGGGCCCGGGTCGCGGCCACGTAGAAGAGCCGGCGCTCCTCATCCAGCAGCGCGGTCACCTGAGCCATCGCCGCCTGGTCGGGCTGGGCGGCCCGGCCGGCCGCGATGTCGACCAGCAGCTCGGAGCCGAGCACGCTGCCGCGCAGGCGCAGGTCCGGCCAGACGCCCTCCTGCACGCCGGCGACCACCACCACATCCCACTCGAGACCCTTCGCCGCGTGCGCGGTCAGTATCCGCACCGCCTCGCCCCGGTCGGCGCTCGGAGCCAGGGTGTCGCCGGGCAGCTGCTGATCGAGCAGGTGGTCGAGAAAGGCCTCGATCCGGGCGCCGGGCAACCGGTCGGTGAAGCGCGCGGCCGCGTCGAAGAGCACCAGCACCGCGTCCAGATCGCGATCGGCCGTGGCCCCCCGACGGCCGCCGGCGGCACTGACTCCCGCCCAGCGGTCGCCCAGGCCGCTGGCCCGCCAGACCTGCCACAGCACGTCCTCGGCGGTCGCGGTCGGCCTCGCCGCGACCCGGCGGGCGGTCGCCATGAGACCGGCGATGGCCCGGGCCGGGCGGGCCCAGCGCTCGTCGATCACCGCCAGCTCCGCCTCGTCCAGCAGCGCCTCGACCAGGAGCTCGCCGGAGGGCCGGTGATCGCCGACCGCGGCGGCGATGTCGCGCAGACCCTGACGCAGTCGCCGCTCCGAGAACGGATCCGCGCCACCCAGCGGCGAATGCAGCAGCGAGACCGCCGCCTCCTCGTCCAATGTGGACTCACCGAAGGCGCAGCGGAGCAGGAGCAGCAGCGGGGCCACGGCCGGCTGGGTCGCCAGCGCGGTGTCCTCGGCGCCGGTCGTCACCGGTACGCCGGCCTGGGTGAGCGAGCGGCGCAGGGCGGCGTGGTGCGCTCGGAGCGAGCGGACGATGACCGCCATCCCCGACCACGGCACGCCGTCGCGCAGGTGCGCCTCGCGCAGCCGGTGGGCCACGTAGGCGGCCTCGCTCGTGGCCGACCGCAGCGTGCACACCTCGAGTGCGGGTCGGGCCGGGCGGGGGTCGCCCGCGGCCGGGACGATCGCCCGGTGTCGGGCCGGGCCCCGCAGGCGGGCCGCGACCCGCCGGGTCGCCGCGACCAGCTCCGGCGCCGACCGGTGGCCGGCGGTCAAGGTGATCCGCGGGGCCTCGTCGCCACCGGGGGTCGGGAACCGCTCGGCGAAGTCGCGCACGCCGGTCGGGTCGGCGCCGCGGAAGGCGAAGGTCGAGGAGTCGGGGTCGGCCAGGCCGACGATGTGCCCGCCGGCCGCGACCAGGCCGAGCAGGTCGATCTGTGCCGGGTCGGTGTCCACCAGCTCGTCAACGTAGACGTGGCGGCACCGGTCCCGTTCGGCGGCGAGCAGGCCGGGCTCCTCGACCAGCAGTGCGGCCGCCGCCCGTACCAGCTCGGCCTGGTCGTAGGCGACGCTGTCGCGGGTGCTGGCATCGCGCAGCGAGAGCACCTGCAGGTACTCCCGCATGAAGTCGGCGGCCGCGACCCAGTCCGGGCGGGCGTGGGTGCGGCCGAGATCGGCCAGCATCCGGGCCCCGATGCCCCGCTCGGCGGCGCGCAGCAGCAGATCACGTAGCTCCGCCGAGAACGCGCGGGTCGGCACCGCCTGGCCCAGCGCCGCCGGCCAGCGCGCCGGCGCGTCGGGCGCGGCGAGCAGATCGCGGATGACCGCGTCCTGCTCGGGGCCGGTGAGCAGGCGGGGCGCCGGCTCGCCGCATTCGGCCGCGGCCAGGCGCAACAGGCCGAACGCGTACGCCGGGAACGTGCGGACCACCGGTTCGGCCATGGTGGCCCGGCCCACCGCCGACCCGATCCGGGCCTCGATCCGGTCGCGCAACGCGTTGGCCGCCCGCCGCCCGAAGGTCAGCACGAGGATCTGGTCCGGTGGCACCCCCTGCGCCACCCGGGCCGCCACCGCCTCCACGAGGGTGGTCGTCTTGCCGGTGCCGGGACCGCCGATCACCAGCAACGGACCGCCGGTGTGCGCCACCACGGCGCGCTGCGCCGGATCCAGGTCGAGCGCCGCCGCGGGCGGGGCGGACCGGCGGACCAACCGGTACCTGGTGGGCGGCGTGCGCGCGCTGAACGTCCGGGGGGCCGGCGCCCTCGGTGACCGCGACGGTGCCTGCTCCGGGGCGAAGAGCGCGTCGTTGGGGGGCACGGACGCCATGCAACCACGGGGTGCCTACAGATGCCCGCAACGACTCACCCCACTCCGCCGCCCCCCGCCGGCGGGCGTTTGCCGGGTCGGCGGTTACGGGTACCGCGCTCTCGTAGGAGCTGCGCCGTCGGGCTGGGCGCCGCTCGCGCGTGGGTCCGCGGAACTCGGCGAGAGCCGGACGCCACGGACACATCGTGCGACCGCTCGGCGGTGGGCCAGTGAGGACAAAACATGAGGAATTCTCACTATGCCTCGTTACCCAGCGTGGTTCCGTGGCAGGCGGAAACTCAAGCGCACAATCAGCTTGGGATGCTCGGCCGACCGTGGCGCAACTATGTCCGTTCGTCCGTGAGCATGGACGGTTCGGTGGGCCGTAATGATGGCTAACGCCTTGAAAGGCTTACCCGCCCCTGCCGCCCGCCCGCGCCGTCCTCTCCCGAATCTGAGGAGTGCACCACTGTGACCGACCTGCTCCACCATTCGAGCGCGCCCGCCCGCCGTGCTCACCCGCTGCCCGTCGACGTTGACTGGTACAAGCGTGCGGTCTTCTACGAAGTGCTCGTCCAGGCCTTCTTCGACTCCAACGATGACGGGTACGGCGACCTGCGGGGGCTCACCGCGAAGCTGGACTACCTGCAGTGGCTCGGCGTCGACTGCCTGTGGCTGCCGCCGTTCTACGACTCCCCACGGCGCGACGGCGGCTACGACATCCGCGACTACTGCCAGATCGCACCGGAGTACGGCACTCTCGACGACTTCGTCCTGCTGCTCGACGAGGCGCACGCACGCGGGATGCGGGTCGTCACCGACCTGGTGCTCAACCACACCTCGGACACCCACCAGTGGTTCCAGGAGTCTCGCCACGACCCCACCGGTCCGTACGGGGACTACTACGTCTGGCGGGACACCGACACCGACTACGCCGGGGTACGGGTCATCTTCAGCGACACCGAGCCGTCGAACTGGACCTTCGACCCGGTGCGCCAGCAGTTCTACTGGCACCGGTTCTTCCACCACCAGCCGGACCTCAACTACGACAATCCCGACGTGCAGACGGCGATGCTCGACGTGGTCCGGTTCTGGCTGGATCTGGGCATCGACGGCTTCCGGCTGGACGCGGTCACCTACCTGTTCGAGCGGGAGGGCACCGAGTGCGCGAACCTCCCGGAGACCCATGCATATCTCAAGCGGATCCGCTCGATGATCGACACCGAGTACCCGGGCCGGGTGCTGCTGGCCGAGGCGAACCTCTGGCCGACCGAGTTGGTCGACTACTTCGGCGATGTCGGTGTGGGCGGCGACGAGTGCCACATGGCGTTCCACTTCCCGCTCATGCCGCGCATCTTCATGGCGGTGCGGCGCGAGTCCCGCGAACCGGTGTCGGAGATCATGCGGGACACGCCCCTGATCCCCCGCCACTGCCAGTGGGGGACCTTCCTGCGCAACCACGACGAGCTGACCCTGGAGATGGTCACCGGCGAGGAGCGCGACTACATGTACCAGCACTACGCCGAGGATCCGCGCGCGCGGATCAACGCCGGCATCCGCCGCCGGCTGGCGCCGCTGCTCTCCAGCGACCGGGGCCAGATCAAGCTCTTCACCGCGCTGCTGCTCTCGCTGCCGGGCTCGCCGATGCTCTACTACGGCGACGAGATCGGCATGGGCGACAACATCTGGCTCGGCGACCGCGACGGGGTACGCACCCCGATGCAGTGGTCGGTCGACCGCAACGGCGGCTTCTCCCGCGCCGACCCGAACAAGCTCTACCTGCCGGCCAACTCCGGCTGGGTGTACGGGTACCAGGCGGTCAACGTCGAGCGGCAGATCGACCAGCCGGACTCGCTGCTGCAGTGGACCCGGCGCATGGTCGAGATCCGCAAGCGGTACCGGGCGCTGGCCGAGGGCACGTTCGAGGATCTCAAGGGCTCCAACCCGGCGGTCCTCTCCTTCCTGCGCGAGTTTGTCGACGACAAGGGCAACGGGGAGACCGTCCTCTGTGTCCACAACCTGTCCCGGCATCCGCAACCGGTGCAGCTCAACCTCTCCCGGCGCTTCCACAACAACGTGCCGGTCGAGCTCACCGGTGGCACCTCGTTCCCGAACATCGGCCTGCGCCCGTACCTGCTCACGCTGCCGGGGTTCGGCTCGTACTGGTTCGGCATCACCCCGGCCCGCCAGAGCGTGCCGCGCTCGCGCCGCCGTCCGGCCGTTGAGGTCAACGGCGAACCGGCGGCGATCGCGAACGCCGCGGTGCCGGTGTCCTAATGCGAGCGCCGGTGCCGGTCAGCTGCCCGGTACCGGCGGCGCGACCGGCTTGCGGCCGGCCACCAGCGGCTCGGTGCCCAGGTCGTACGCGCGCAGGAAGAGCAGGGCGAAGCCGACCACGATGCCCGGCATCACGGTGAATCCCAGCAGGACACCGAGCGCGGCGGTGGAGCTCTGCGTCGCCGCCTCCCCGCTGCTGCTGGGTACGTAGCCGAAGAGCTGGATGGTCTGACCGAACAGGTACGGACCCAGCGCGAGGCCCAGGGTCTCGCCCGCGGTCCACAATCCGGTGAAGACGCCGGCCTGCCGTTTGCCGGTGCGGATGGTGTCGTAGGCGATGCAGTCCGGGAGCATAGCCAGACCGAAGAGCTGCTGGCCGGCGTACCCGCAGCCGATCAGGCCGACCATGACGTACACCGCCCAGGTGGGCAGCAACGGCGCCGACACCAGCGCCAGCGTGCCGAGCGTGATCAGCAGCGATGCCGCCACATACCCCTGCAGCTTGCCCACGCGGGCGCCGATGCGGTTCCAGATCGGCATCACCAGGATGGCCGGCCCGACCACGCAGATGAAGAGCAGGGTGACCGCGTTGTGGTTGTGCAGCACCTGGTCGGCGAAGTACTGCACGCCCGCGAGCATCGCCGCCACCCCCGCCGCCTGGACCACGAAGCAGGCCACCAGGACCCGGAACGGGCGGTTGCGGGCGGCGACCCGTAGCTGGGCCCGCAGGGTCGGCTCGCTCTCGACGGTGCCGGTCGGCGCGTCCCGGGTGAGCGAGAACACGACCACGCTGCCGACCACGATGATCGCGGCGATGAAGATCCCCATCGCCCGGTAGCCGGGAATGCCGGGGCCCAAGCGCCCGACCACGACCGGGGCGAGTGCCCCGGAGACCAGAATCGTGAGCGCGAGCGTGGCCACCCGCCAGGTCATCATCCGGGTGCGCTCACCGCCGACGTCGGTCAGACCAGCCGCCTCGGTCATGTCGGCCGGCATGGCCACGTAGGGCACCTGGAAGAACGCGAACGCCGTCGCGGTGGCCAGGAACGCCACGCAGACCCAGGCCGCCCCGGCGCTGCCGGTGAAGACGCCGGCAAAGATCAGCGCAAACAGGACGGCCAGCGACAGGCCGGCGGCGAGCAGGTATGGGCGGCGGGCGCCCCACCGGGTGCGGGTGCGGTCGGAGAGCCGCCCGGCCAACGGGTTGACCACCACGTCCCACGCCTTGGGCAGGAGCACCAGCAGGCCGCCGACGCCGGCGGCGACGCCGAGCGTGTCGGTGAGGTACGGCAGCAGCAACAGCCCGGGCACCGTGCCGAAGGAGCCGGTCACCAACGAGCCGGCGGCGTAGCCGATGCGCACCCGCCGGGTGAGGTGCCCGGCCGGGGCCGGCCCGGCTGTGCGCTGCGCGGGTGACACGGTGGGCATATTCGCGGATGGTAGCCCCGGGAGCCGATGCGCCGGCCCACCGCGCCTGGACCCCGCAGGCCACGGCAGCCGCGGTGGTGACCGGCGGGCCCGGTGACCGCCGGTCACGGTGGCCACCCGTCACCATGGCCACTCGTCACGGTGGCCACCCGTCACCATGGCCACGCGTCACGGTGGCCACCAGGAACATCCGGCCATCAGCACCCGGTTGCCGCGAAACGGCACCCCCTCCCTAAGCAACCGCGCGCGGGCGGTGGCCTCGTGGCCCGGCGGCAACCGGCCACCGCCGCTGACCACACGATGCCAGGGGACGCCGCCGCCGAACTGGGCCATGATGGTGCCGACCCGCCGGGGCGAGCCGCGACCGAAGCGGTCGTAGAGGTACTCCGCGATGGCGCCGTAGGACATCACCCGACCGGGCGGAATGCGTTCCACGGTCGCCAGCACCGCCTCGACGTACTCGGCCGGGTCGTAGCCACGGCTCACCACACCGACCACCGGTCAACGCAGGGCGCGCAGCGCGGTGAGGGTCGTGTGGACGTCGAACGCGGGGCTGTCGTCGCTGGGCCAGGCACCGTCGGAGCGCTGCGTCTCGGTGAGCCGCCGCCGGGCCGCCACCAGAAGTGCGTCCTCAGTGGATACTCCGGCTCGGCGCAGGGCGGCCGCCATCCACGCCGCGTCCGCGGCCGACATCGCCGGCGCCCGTTCAGTCAGGGTGACGAACATCCGGGCCGCCTCGTAGAAGTGCGCACACCGGTGCAGGGTCGCGGCGGCCAACCAGCCCGACACCAGGAACCCCGGCCAGGTGCCGTCATCCCCGATCGCGGTGAGCAG
Source organism: uncultured Actinomycetota bacterium (assembly GCA_963753485.1). Classification (GTDB taxonomy): domain Bacteria; phylum Actinomycetota; class Actinomycetes; order Mycobacteriales; family Micromonosporaceae; genus CAWDLX01. The sequence continues at coordinate 29,992 of CAVWCL010000016.1, forward strand.
CGCGGTGGCCGCCCGTTCGAGCGCCGGCGTGGGCCGGGCGGCGACCTCGCCCGCTCCGTCCGTACCGGCTGCGGCGTCGCCGGCGGCGATCGCGAGCCAGAACGCGGCGTTCGCGGTCAGGTAGAACCGGGCTTCGGGATCGCCGGGCTTCGCCCACGGCGGCGCCGTGTCGGCCAGGGTCCAGTCCTCCTCCCAGGCCCCGTCCGGACGCTGCCGTCCGGCCAGCCAGGCCAGCGCCCGCGCGGCCGAGGGCCGGCCCAGACCGCCGAGGTCGTCCAGCTCCGCCAGGCGGAAGCAGGTCGCGTCGATCGAGGCGACATCGGCGGCCCACTGCGCCGGCCAGCCGCCGCCCGCCGTCTGGCCCATCTCGACGTTGCCGAAGACGTCGGCGGCGGGCGGCGTCCCGGTCCGCAGCCAGGACAGCCGCGCCCGGTCCACCGCGTCCCCGCGGGCGACGACGAACCCCACCGCCGCGTCGATGTCGACCACGGTAGGCAACCTACCTTCCCGGTGACGCGACCCATCCCCCTCCTGGTCGGTCCCGTCTCCCCTCCGTCGATCTAGGGCTTGGGCACACGGTTGGAGATCAATCCATGTGCATACGCCCTAGATCGGCGAGAAAGGGGGTCGACGAGAAAGGGGGGGTCAGTAGGCGGGGAGGGAGGGGTCGACCTGGCGCACCCAGGCGGACACCCCGCCGTGCACGTGGACGGCGTCGCGGAAGCCGGCCGCTTTCACCGCGGCCAGCGCCTCCGCGCTGCGTACGCCGGTCTTGCAGTAGAGCACGATCTGGCGGTCCTGCGGCAGCGACGCGAGCGCCTGGCCGGAGAGGATGTCACCCTTGGGCACCAGCACCGAGCCGGGGATGCGCACGATCTCGTACTCGGCCGGTTCCCGCACGTCGACCAGGTGGATGGACTTGCCGGAGGTGAGCCACTCGTCGAGCTCGTTCACCGAGATGGTCGAGCCGGCCGCGGCGGCCGAGGCCTCCGCCGAGACCACGCCGCAGAAGTCCTCGTAGTCGATGAGCTCGGTGATGCTCGGGTGCTCGCCGCAGACCGCGCAGTTCGGGTCCTTGCGTACCCGGATCTTGCGGTACGACATCTCCAGCGCGTCGTAGACCATCAGCCCGCCCACGAGCGGCTCGCCGATCCCGGTCAGCAGCTTGATCGCCTCGGTGACCTGGATCGACCCGACGCTGGCGCAGAGGACGCCGAGGACCCCACCCTCGGCGCAGGAGGGCACCATGCCCGGCGGCGGCGGCTCGGGGTAGAGGCAGCGGTAGCAGGGGCCGTGTTCGGCCCAGAACACCGCCGCCTGGCCGTCGAAGCGGAAGATCGAACCCCACACGTACGGCTTGTTCAGCAGGACGCAGGCATCGTTGACCAGATAGCGGGTGGCGAAGTTGTCGGTGCCGTCGACGATGAGGTCGTACTGGCCGAAGATGTCGAAGACGTTGTCGTTGTCGAGCGCGGTCTCGTGGATCACCACCCGCACGTACGGGTTGATCTCGCGCACGGAGTCGGCCGCGGACTGCGCCTTGGACCGGCCGATGTCGCTCTGGCCGTGAATCACCTGCCGCTGCAGGTTGGACTCGTCGACGGTGTCGAAGTCGATGACGCCGAGGGTGCCGACGCCGGCGGCGGCGAGATACATCAGCGCGGGTGAGCCGAGGCCGCCAGCGCCGACGCAGAGCACCCGGGCGTTCTTGAGCCGCTTCTGTCCGGTGACCGCGACGTCGGGGATGATCAGGTGGCGTGAGTACCGGCGGATCTCATCGACCGTGAGCTCAGCGGCGGGTTCGACGAGCGGTGGCAGGGACACGACGGCCTCCCTCTGTGGTCATGGCGACCCGTCCATTCTTGCTCGCCACTACCTGGGGCCGCCGTGAGGTGCGACACGATCACCGCACCGCCTCAGTTCGGCGGCACGATCCGCCCGGGCGGGCCGGCGTACCGCTTGCCGTTGAGGTACGGCCAGCTGTAGGCGACGCAGCCCTGCAGCGAGAAGGTCTGCTGCTGCATGACGGGTGCCGGCTTGCCCCGACCCGGACACAGCTCGTGGTCATGGCCGAGCGCGTGGCCGACCTCGTGGTTGATGGCGTACTGCTGGTAGGCGAGCAGCGGGGCGCCGTAGTCCGGCACCGCCTTGAGGTAACGGCTGAGGTTGATGACCACCTTGGCCCCCACCCGGCAGGACGTGTACGGCTCGCCGTGCCAGAAGATGTCGAACCCGCCGGCGCCGCAGACCTTCTGCGCGGTACCGGGGGTGGTGAGGTACACGGTGAAGTTGGCGCTGGCGGTGCCGGGCACCCGTTGCAGCCGCACGTTGCCGCCGGCGATCCAGCTGCGCGGGTCGGACAGGGTGGTGTCGACCATCGCGGCGAAGTCGGCGACCGGAACCGGCGTGCCGGTCTCGATCGCGACCCGGAACTTCTTCAGAGTGCCGGCGGAGCCGAAGACCGCGCTGGTGCCGGCAGCATAGACGTACGTACCCGGGCCGTTCTTCGCGTAGCTCGGGATCGCGGTCGGGGTCGGTGTGGCCGCCGGCGTCGGGGTGGCGCTGGCGGTGGCGGTCGGAGTCAGCTGGGGCGAGGACGCCGCGACCGTTCCACGCGGGCGCAGGTAGAGGTACCCGCCGACGCCGGTGCCCAGCAGGAGCACCAGGCCGGCGATCAGCGACACCGCGGCCAACCCTCCCCGGCGGCGCGACCCATGTCCGGACACGTCGGTCAGGCTAGTCGGGCGCGGGCGGACCGCGGTAGCGGACACCGTCCGGGTACGGCCATGGGTTGGCCACGCAGCCACGCAAGCCGAGGGTCTGCTGCGCCATCACCGGGGCCACCTCCCCCGGCCCGGGGCAGAGCTCGTGCCCCTGGCCCAGTTGGTGACCGACCTCGTGGTTGATCGCGTACGCCTGGTAGACCGGCAGCGGCGCGCCGTACCCGGGCACCGCGGTCAGCCAGCGGGCCGAGTTGATCACGACCTTGCCCGTGCTGAGCCGGCAGTTCGTGTACTGGTGGGTCTCCAGCCATTGTTCCCGGCAGATCCGCTCCGACGTGGCCGGGGTCGCCAGGTAGATCGTGAACTCGGCCGGCGCAGTGGGCGCCACTTGCTGCAGCCGCACCGAGCGGCCGGCGATCCAGCTGCGCGGGTCGGCGAGGATCGCCTGCACGGCGGTGGCGAACTCGGCGGCCGGCACGCCGATGCCGTCCTCCACCGCGACCCGGTACCGGCGCACAGCGCCGGCCCGCCCGATCACCCGACCGGGTCCGGTGGCGAAGCTGAACGTCCCGGGCCCGCGTTGGACGACCGCGATCGGGCTCGGCGGGGTCTGGACCCGGGCCGGAGCCGCGTCGACGGGCACCGTGGGGCTCGCGGCGGGCTCGGGTCGCCCCGGCGCCCCGCTACGGATGCCCCGGTCAACGGCGACGGCCAGCGCGGCGAGCGCGATCACGACCAGCAGGCCGGTCCGGAGCCAGCGCCGGCGGTAGTGGGGTGGGCCACCGGCGGGGCGGTCCGTCCTGGTCCTCGACCGGCGGGGGGCGGGCAGCGTCGCGGTCGTCGCAACGGCCGAGCGGTATGAAGGGGATGAACCGGGCATCCGTTCTAGAGTCGCACGGATCCCGTCGAAGCAGACCCCGCGCCGCGCGGCGTGTCGAGCCGGAGCCGAGCCTCGACATCGGCTGTCCCGGCATCGGTGGCTGCACCGGTGGCGCCATCGGTAACGGCACCGGCGCTGGCATCGGTGGTGGCGGAGATCTCGTCGTGCATGGCGGCGAAGGCCCGGGCGACAAGGCGCGGCTGCTCGATCTGCGCCACGTGGCCGACGCGGTCGAGCATGATCAGCCGGCTGTCAGGGATGACCTTCGCGACCGACGGCGCGACCCGAACGTCGACCAGCCGGTCCTGGCGGCCGGCGACGACCAGGGTCGGCGCCGCCACCCGGGCGGCGAGGCGCCACATCGAGTTGTCTCCGGGCAGGTACGCCCGGAAGAAGCTGTTCACCAGGCCGCGCAATGTGCGCAGGTAGGCCGAGACGTACCAGGGCGCGTCATAGCGCCGCCGGATCTCCTCGACCGCCTCGGCCACCCGCTGGGGCGGCACCCGGTCCGGTTCCGCGAAGCACGCCGCAATCACCTGCGCCGCCAGCGCCTCCGGCGAGATCGTAGAGAGCCGCCGGGCCACCAGCCGTTCCCCGCCCGGCAGGAAGAGCACCGGAAGCAGCCGTGACTGCAGCGAGCGACGCGGGTCCATGAACGGCATCGCCGGCGAGATCAGGGTCAGCGTGCGGACCAGGTCCGGCCGCAGCCCGGCCACCCGGACCGTGATCGCCCCACCGAGCGAGTTGCCGAACAGGTGCACCGGGCCGCGTCCACCGTGCTCGATCCACCGGATCACGCGCGCCGCCGCCGCCGGCAGGCCATAGCGGCGGCCCGGGTCGCTGAAGCCGAAGCCGGGCAGGTCGATCGCCTCGCCGTCGAGCCGGCCGGCGAGCAGGAAGGAGAGATCCGTCCAGTTCAGCGACGAACCACCCAGCCCGTGGACATAGAGCGCCGGCTCACAGGTCGGCGACCATGCCGGGGTACGGCGCACGAAGGTGGCCGAGCCGTCGATGGCGGTGCTGCGGCCGGGCCAGGGCGAGATCACTCCGGGTAACGGCGGCAGCGAATCGTCGGGGGCGAGGGTGGCGCGTTTCATCCGACCAGTCTGCTATGCCGCGACTCTGCCACGACAGCGGCGGTGCTACGACAGCAGCGACTCCAGACGCCGGTTCAGGGCCGAGAGGGTGGCCCGGACCACGGCCTGGACCGGGTCGCCGGTGACCACAGCCGACCCGCACAGCTGCTCGGGTGCCGACCCGCTCACGAGGAGCAGCACGACCACCGCGACGTCGACTCCGGCGAACGGCACCACCGCGACGTGCTCCGGGAAGCACCGCCCGCGCGGCTCCGACCGGCCGGACGGGTCGGCGAGCAGCTGGTCGACGGCGTCACCGGCGGCGACGCCGGCCAGGCGCAGGAGGTAGGCGTCTACCGCCGGCCCGCGGCCCCGACCAACCGACGCGGCCAGCCGGGCGCCCCGGCGGGAGACCGACAGGCGGACCTCGACGGTCGCGTCCACACCGAGCGTGGTGACCTGAACATGGTCGAGCACCACCCGGGCGACGTCGGCGAGCGTGCCGTCGCTGCGCCGGGGCGGGGGTAACGGTCGGGCGCCGCCGGTTGGGTCCGGGTCACGCGAGGCCCGCGGCGCCGGCACGGTCCGAGTGGTGCTCAGCCGCGGCGGTTCCAGGTGGCCGAGCCAGGAGGCGCTGGGTTGGGCCGTCAATCCCATGGTCTCGCGCAGCAGCCGGGCCACCTGGCGGGTGACCTCCGCCTCGTCGACGCCGTCGCGGAACTCGATGCGCAGGGTGTGCCCCGATCCGGAGTTCCACCGCAGCTGGGCGTCGCTCACATCGGCGACGCTGCGGACCGCCTCGAGCACCGAGGCAAGGTCGAAGCCGTCGGGGCGCGGGCCGGCGGGTGGCCCGGCCCGGTCGTCGTCGCGCAGGAACGTGGCGATCCGCGACAGTTCGGCCGGCTCGGCTCCTGGGTCGCCCGTCGGCAGCAGCGCCTCCGGCAGGTCCGGCACGCTCGGCACGCGCTGTGGTAGCTCCGGTCCGTCGCCGGGCCGCCAGGCAAGCTCGGGTCCGTCGCCGGCCGCCCGCGGCCACGGGTCGTATGGTTCGTACGGCTCCGGCTCGAACGGCGCCGGGAACGGCAGGTCGGACAGGATCGGACTGTGGAAGTCGTCCTGGGTGGTGAAGGACTCCGCCACCGACGCCGCGCGCTGGCCGGGAACCGTCGACGGCGCCGGCGTTCCGGTGGGCTCGGCCGGCGGCTCGTAGGACGGATAGCTCGACGGTTCCGGCGGCGGATAGCCGGGCGGCTCGTAGGACGGATAGCTCGACGGTTCCGGCGGCGGATAGCCGGGCGGCTCGTAGGACGGATAGCTCGGCCGTTCCGGCGGCGGATAGCCGGGCGACCCGTCGGCCGGGTAGCTCGGCGGCTCGTAGGCCGGCCGGCTGGGCGGCTCGTCGGACCAGTACCCCGGCGGCGGCTGGGGCATGGTGTCGATGCGGGGATCGCTCGGGCGGACCGGGGGGACGGCCGGGTAGCTGCCACTGGTGTACACGTTGCCGGTGCGGCCGTTCCCGCCATGCCCGTTGCCGGTGTGGCGGTCGCGGTCGTGACCGTTGCCGGCGTACTCGCCCGGCTCGATGTATCCGGTCGGCGACGGCGGCACCCAGGCATGGGCGGTCGACGTGTGCCAGCGGGCGGTAATGATCGCAGCGGTCGCGGCGGCGAGGCTGACCCCATTGCCCGGTCCGGCGCCCCACTCCGGCCCGGAGCGCGACGGGTCGGCCGACGCCACCTCGTCGGCCAGGCCCAGGTAGCCCGTGCTCTCGTCCACCGCGCTCCTCCTCGCCTGGGGGTGAGGCTACCGTGTTCGGACAGTGAACGTCGTCACACAAATCGACGAGAATGGCCGGACCACCGCCCGGTTTGGCGGCCTGCGGGCAACCCGTGGACCCGGGCCGGCAGCCCCGCCGGACCGATGCCGGCAGCCCGCGAACGGTCCGGCCCGGACCCGGGACACGCCGCCAACCGACACACTCCGGCCCCGCGTGCTGGAATGCAGATATCGGACGTGCTCAGATAGGGCCGCTCACAGCAGGAGGCACGCATGTCGTCGGTGAGTGACGCGCACACGGCTGACCGTCCGATGCGCCTGCCACGGTCGGCCCGGCGCAAGCAGCTGCTCGCGGCGGCGCAGGAGGTCTTCGTCGCGCAGGGTTACCACGCGGCCGCGATGGACGACATCGCCGAGCGGGCCGGGGTGTCGAAGCCGGTGCTGTACCAGCACTTTCCCGGCAAGCTTGACCTTTACCTGGCACTGCTCGACACCCACTGCGACGCCATCGTCGAGAAGGTCCGGGCGGCCATGTCGGCCAGTACCGAGAACAAGCAGCGGGTGGCCGGCGCGATGAGTGCCTACTTCGACTTCGTCGATCACGAGAGCGAGGCGTTCCGGCTGGTCTTCGAGTCCGACCTGCGCAACGACCCGGCGGTCCGGGAGCGGGTCGAGCGGGTGGAGCGGGGATGCGTCGAGGCGATCACTGAGACGATCATGGCGGACACGGGCGTCGCCCGGGCCCGGGCCGAGTTGCTGGCGGCCGGCTTGTGCGGGGCGGCCGAGATCGCGGCCCGGTTCTGGCTCACCGGCGGCCGGCAGCTGCCCAAATCCGACGCGGAGGCACTGGTGGCCGCCCTGAACTGGCGCGGCATCTCCAGCTTCCCGCTGCACGGCGGTGACCCGGCCGGCTGAACGGCGGGATCGCCCGGCGGCCGCCACCGATCGGCTAGCCTTCGAGGGTCACCCGTGGACCGAGCCCGTCAGCAGAGTCCTCAGCAGGGTTTTCAGATGTTGGCGAGGAGGACGTCCGTGGAGGTCAAGATCGGCGTGCAGCACGCCCCCCGCGAGCTGGTCGTCGAGACCGATCAGACCGCCGACGAGGTGGCCGCTGCCGTGACCAAGGCACTCGGCGACGAGTCGGGTGTGCTGACACTCACCGACGACAAGGGTCGCCAGGTCATCGTTCCGGTGGGGAAGCTCGCCTACGTGGAGATCGACAACGCAGTGGTGCGCAAGGTCGGCTTCACCGCGAGCTGACCGACCGGTGATCGGCACCACGCCGGCTGGCCAGGCCCACGTTCGCCGCCCAGCCGACCAGGCCGTACGATAGGTGTAGCCCGGGGACGGCGCCACCGAGGAGTGGCGAGCACCGTCCGCGGTCGCGCGGAGGCCCGCGGCGGCCCCTTTTCCCACCGTCGTCGTGAACGAGCCCGCGCCCGAAGAACGAGCGCACCCGGCGCCTGCGGGGCGCTCCCGACACAAGCAGGGACACCCCGTTGACAGAACCTGAAGAGATGTCCGAACGACCGCTGGCCGCACGGGCACCGGTTCGTCCTGACTCACCGACATTCGCCGACCTTGGCGCGCGCGCGGAGACGGTGGCCGCACTGACCGCCGCCGGCATCACCCGAGCGTTTGCGATCCAGGAGTACGCGCTGCCCATCGCCCTACGCGGCACCGACCTGATTGGCCAGGCGCCCACCGGCACCGGCAAGACGCTCGGTTTCGGCGTACCGCTGCTCGACCGGCTGATCGCTCCCGGTGAGGGCGCCGGCGGCGTACCGCAGGCCCTGGTGGTGGTTCCCACCCGGGAACTCGGCCTCCAGGTCGCCCGCGACCTCGCCGCCGCGGGTAGCACCCGTGGGGTTCGGGTGTTACCGGTCTACGGCGGGGTCGCGTACGAGCCGCAGATCGAGGCACTCCAGCGCGGGGTCGAGATCATCGTCGGTACGCCCGGCCGCCTGCTGGACCTGGCCCGGCCGCAGCGGGGGGCAGGCCAGCCGCACGTGCGCCTCGACCAGATCCGGGCACTGGTGCTCGACGAGGCCGACCGCATGCTCGACCTGGGCTTCCTCGACGACGTCGAGAAGATCCTGGCGATGTTGCCGACCGACCGCCAGACCATGCTCTTCTCAGCCACCATGCCCGACCCGATCGTCACCCTGGCCCGCCGCTTCCTGCGCCAGCCGGTCACCATCCACGCCCGCCACGATGTCGCCGCGGCGCCATTGACCAAGCAGTTCGCGTACCGCACGCACCCGCTGAACAAGGTCGAGGTGGTCTCCCGGATCCTGCAGGCGCAGGGGCGCGGGCTCACGATGATCTTCACGCGGACCAAGCGGGCCGCCGACCGGGCCGCCGCGGACCTCGACTTCCGTGGCTTCGCGGTGGCGGCGGTGCACGGCGATCTCGGCCAGGGCGCCCGGGAACGGGCACTGCGGGCGTTTCGCAATGGCAAGATCGACGTTCTGGTCGCCACCGACGTGGCCGCCCGGGGGCTGGACGTCTCCGGGGTCACCCACGTGATCAACTACGACTGCCCCGAGGACCCGGACACCTACACCCACCGGGTCGGTCGCACCGGTCGGGCCGGTGCGACCGGCGTCGCGGTGACGTTCGTCGACTGGGAGGACATGCCCCGCTGGCGCATCATCGACAAGACCCTCGGCCTGGACATGCCCGAGCCACCGGAGACCTACCACACCTCCGCGCACCTGTTCGCGGATCTGTCCATTGCGGAGGATGTCACCAGTACCCTGCCGACAGCCGACCGGACCCGCGCCGGGCTCACCGCCGAGGTGGAAGAGGACCTCGGTGGCCGCAGTCGTGGCCGGACCGAGCCGGCCGGCCGGACCCAGCGCGGCCGCTCACGCCGCGCCGACGCCGCCCCCGCCGGCCGCGAGCCGGCACGCTCCACAGCAGACACTCCCGCCCGCGCGCGCCGGCGCAGCCGGGGTGGCCAGCCGGTGTCGCCCGACTCGCCGACGACGGCCGCCCCCGGGCCGGCCCCGCGGCTCCCGGCGGCGGCCGAGGCCGGTACCACCGCCGAGGGTGGCGACGCCCCACGGGCCCGCCGGCGGCGCCGTGGCGGTCGCGGACCGGGCGCGCCGGTCGCGCAGTAGGTACCGCGGGAGCGCAGCCGGCGGTTGATCCGGCCCGGCCCACGACTGTGGTGCGGTAGCGTCACGCTCGTGCCGCGGGACGATCTGTACTGGCGGGGCGCCGGCGAGCCGTCCGAAGGGGTTGGCGGCGACGCGCCGGCCAACCCGATCCCGACCTCGCCGCCCATCGTCGGCGCGGCCGGATACTCCGGTCCGCCGCCCACCGCACCGCCGCCGTACGAGTGGCGGCCGGCGCGCGTGCTCGAACCGGCCCCGCCGCGGCCGCTACCGGTGCAGGACCACCCGGCGATCGACGCCGACGAGGCACAGGCGCGCACGCTGACCTACGGCATCGGCGCCGTGGTCGCCGCGATCCTGCTCATCCTGCTCTGCGCGCTCTGCGGACGAACCCTGTTCTGAGCCCGTCGGCCGCTCGTCGTCAGAGGCCCTGCCAGACGATGTGGGCGCCCAGGTCACCGGTGCGGAAGACGTAGTAGCCGGTCACCGCGCCGAGCACCACCATGGCGATGCCGAACACCAGGCTGAGCATCTTCGCCCGGCCGGCGTCGGCACCGGCCCGCCCAGCCGAGCGGATCAGCAGCCACAGTCCGACCATGAGGACCGAGAGCGCGAGCGTCAGGTAGGAGGTGACATTGCCATAAGACTGGTGCGTCGCGATCTTGCCGAGGATCTCCTTGTTGTTGAAGCCGTTGCGCACGAGCCGCGCCTGGAACGCGTTTCCGGAGAGCCTCGCGGCCCAGCCGGCGGCCGGCGCGATCACCGCCAGCGACAACATCGCCCAGGTGATCCGGGCCCGCTGCGACGGCAGGAACGCGTAGACGATCGCGGCGGCGATCTGCAGCGGGATGAACACCACTGCGGCATGCACGATCAGCGGATGCGCCGGGACGCCCAGGAACTGCTCGAACACGAGCTACCTCCTCCATGCAAGATCGACGCACGTTACCGAAGAAGACACGCGTCGCACGCCCGGTCCGTTCACCGCACCGTACCGGCCCGGTGCCGGCCGGCAAGCCCTGTTGAGCCGGCACCGCACGCATGATGTGATGTCCCCATCATGTCCCCAGAGCTCCTGCTGCGCACTCACGGCCTGCGCGTGACCCGACCGCGCACCGCCGTGCTGGAGATCCTCGCCGAGGGTGGCCACCTCGAGGTGGAGCAGATCGCCCGCCGAGTGCGCGGGAAACTCGACTCGGTCTCCACTCAGGCCGTCTACGACGTGCTGGGCGCGCTGGCGAGGGTCGGGCTCGCCCGGCGGATCGAGCCGGCCGGCAGCTCGGCGCTGTACGAGCAGCGCGCCGGTGACAACCATCACCACGTGGTCTGTCGGGGCTGTGGCGCGATCGCCGATGTGGACTGTGTGGTCGGCGAGGCACCCTGCCTCGAGCCGTCGGCGGCCGCCGGTTTCGTGATCGACGAGGCCGAGGTGACCTTCTGGGGCCTCTGCCCGACCTGCCAAGCCCCTCCCTCGTCGATCTAGGGCGTACGCACATGGTTCGATCTCCAATCGTGTGCGCAAGCCCTAGATCGACGAGGGAGGGGCTTGGCCTGTTCGGGCCGTCGAGTGTGACCTGGCGGGTGCACGCCGAGCCCATCCTGTGGCTGGCCGGGTTCCGGGCCTTGCTGCTGCAGATGCTGCACCCCCGGGCGCTCGCCGGCGTTTTGCAGAACTCGAACTTCCGCGACGACCCGTGGGGGCGCCTGCTGCGCACGGCGCGCTTCTACGGCGAGGTCGTCTACGGCCGCGGTGAGCAGGCGCGGGCGGCTGGTGCGCGCCTACGGAAGATCCACTCTCGAATGTCCGCCGTGGACCCGAGCACCGGGGAGCGGTTCCGGGTGGACGAGCCAGAGCTTTTGCGGTGGGTGCACGTCACCGCCACCGAGTCGTTCGGGCACACCGCCCAACGGGCCGGGCTCGGGCTGAGCCCGGCCGAGCTCGACCGGTACTACGACGAACAGCGGGTGGTCGCAGACCTGGTCGGCCTCGACCCCGACACCGTGCCGGCCTCGGCGGAGCAGGTCGAGGCGTACTACGCGGCCCAGCGTCCGGGACTGGTCGCCGGGCCCGACACCCGTCAGACCGCCCTGTTCCTGGCCCTGCCGACGTTCCCGTGGGGGCTGGGCTGGACCCCCGTCCGTCCACTGTGGATCGGCGTGGCCGGCTACGGGCTCAGCCTGCTGCCGCCGTGGGCGAGGCGGATGTACGGGCTGCCGGGACTGCCGGCGACCGACCTGGGGGTCACGCTGACGGCCCGGACCATGCGTACCGCCATCCGGTGGCTGCCCACCGCAGTGCTCGAGGGCCCGCTCTACCGGGCGGCGATGGAACGGGCGCGGGCGGCGTCGGCCGACCGGAACGCCGGCGCGACCGCACAGATGACGACCACCAGGCCCGCCGGCACGGCGAAGGCCACCCGCAGACCGACGGCGTCGTTGATGAGCCCGATCGAGGCGGCGCCGAGGACCACCCCGGCGTAGTTGAACAGGTTCACCTTCGCGATCACCGCCCCGGTACCGGCCGGGTCGAGCGCGTCCGCGGCCGAGAAGGCGAGCGGGACCACCACCGACAAGCCGAGGCCGACGAGGGCGAATCCGGCCACCGCGATCGCGACCCCGGGGGCGCTCGCGACCGCGACGAAGCCGGCCATCGCCACCAGGCTGCCCGCCACCAGGGTGGCCAGCGCCCCGAACCGGCCGATGACCCGGTCGGCCAGGGTGCGACCGAGAAGCTGGAACCCGAGGTAGGCGGCGAGACCGAGCGGCACCAGCCGGTCGCTGGCGACCAGCTCGTCCTTGAGGTAGATCGCGCTCCACGTGGTCGAGGCGGAGTCGCCGATAAACATGATCATCACCGCCACGCCGACCGCGAAGACAATCTTGCCGGCGCCGCTCACCTTCGGGTCGACCGGCGGCGCGACGACCGGGTTCGGCTCACTCGCGGCCACGTCCTCGACCGCGTGGGTGAGCAGCGACGGGCCGGCCGAGAGGGCGAGGATCAGCCCGACGACACCAGCCGTGCCCAGAAAAACCGCCAGTGACGCCTGGTGCGCCTGTGACGCCGCGAGGGCGCCGCTGATACCGGCCACGCTCCACCAGGCGTGGCACGACGCGAGGATGCTCCGCCCGTACCGGCGCTGGATGGCGACGCCCTGCATGTTCATCGAGGCGTCGACCGCGCCAATGAAGAACCCGAAGAAGCCGACCACGACGTCGAGGAGCACCTTGGTGCCGGCGAGCCCGATCGCGATCGTGAACAGCGGAACCCCGATGCTGGCCACCCGCAGGACCGCGGCGCTGCCGATGCGCGGGGCGGCGATGCCGGCGGCGATGCTCCCCAGGCCGGCGATGAGCGGTACCGCGGCGAGCACCGCGGTCAGCTCGAGGTCGCCGAGGTGGAACTTGTCCCGCAGCGCGGGCACCCGGGCGATGACGACCGCGAAACACAGGCCCTGGACCGCGAAGACCGCCGATGCCGCGATCCGCGCCCGACGGTCGCGCGCGGACACCGCCGGCCGGACCGCGGCCGCGCTCGCGGCCTGGTCGCCACTCGTCACATCTGGCCTCCGAAATGAGTGCTGTTCATGTTTGGGCCGGATCTTCCTCCGCCCGATGCGACGCTGCAATCCGGCCCGGCATATGAGCAACCGTCAGGGCTGGCCAGCAGGTGGGCCGGGCGTCAGTCCCAGGCCGGCGGCGCGTCTTCGGCGACCAGTCCCCGATCGACCGACGCCCAGGGCTCGTGGCCCGGTCGCGCGACGCCGCTGGGACAGCTGCGCCGAAAGTCGCACCAGCCACAGATCGCCCCCGGGGTCGTCGGGAACGCGTCGTCGGGGTCGGTGCCCCCGGCGAGGTCGCGCTCCGCCTCGACGATGTCCGCCGCGGTCTGCTCCGCCCGCCGGACGTGGCGCGCGATCGACTCCTCGGTGTGCTCGTGGGCGGCGACCGTACCGCTGGGCAGGTGATGCAGCTCGACCCGACGGCAGGGCCGGCGGAACATCCGCGCGGTCGCGAACGCGTACAGCGCGAGCGCGCGGGATCCGCGGGCATCGTCGGGATCGAGGCCGTGCCGGCCGGTCTTGTAGTCCACGATGACGAGCTCACCGGCGACCTCGTCGATCCGGTCGACCCGGCCGGAGAAGGCCAGCGTCGGGGTCTTGGCGCCGACCGTCCGCTCCACCGCCAGCGGCTCGAAGCCGTCGGCCAGCTCCGCCACGTACGCGTCCAGCCAGCCCAACGCCTGCTCGAAGGCGTCCTGCTCCTGGTCCTCGTCGCGGTAGCCGTCGCGTACCCAGGTCGCCCGCAGGAGGGTGGCGAGGATCTCCGGCTGGCGGCGGGCCGGCGGCACGTCGAACCATGCCCGCAGCGCGGTGTGCACGCTCGCCCCGAGCGAGTTGTGCGCCCACGGTGGTCCCTTGGGCGGGGTGGGGCGGTCGAGGTAGGTGAACCGGTACCGGCGGGGGCAGTCCTCGAACGCGGCCAGCCGGCTCGGCGTACAGACGAACAGGCGACGGGGCTCCTCGAACAGGCCCATCTGCTGGGGAATGTCGGATCTCGTCGCCGGGCCGGTCTCGGACACGTGCTGATCCTGTCACCCGCGTGCGACAGTGGAACGACACGACGGCGGAAGGATGCGCGTGGGCCTGCTTCGCTGGATCCGCGGGGACGACGACGAGAAGTCGACCTCGGCCGCGATGATGTCGGCCGGGCTGGCCGAGATCGCGGGGCTGTTCCAGCCCACCCGCCACAAGCAGACCGAGCACATCGACGAGGCCTCCCGTCGCCAGGCCGACACCGGTACGGGTACCGGCGTGGACCTGGAACGCGGCGTCGCGGTGATCCGGCGGGCGCCGGTGCCCACGCCGACCCAGCCCGAGGGAGCACCGCCGGACACCCCCGCCCAGCACCCACGTCGGGACGCGTGAGTCAGGGCTGGTACACGTGCACGATGGCGGCTACCGCGTCCGCGATGAGCTGAACCGCGATCGCCGCGAGCAGCAGTCCCGCGATCCGGGTGAGGACCTCGATGCCGGCCGGTCGCAGCACCAGCACGATGAGACCGCAGAAGCGCAGGGTGAGCCAGACCGCCACCAGGGCGAGGAAGATGCCGAGCGCGATGGAGAGGTATCCGGGCAGTCCCGCGGCGCGCTGCACAAAGAGCATGGTCGCCACGATCGCACCGGGCCCGGCCAGCAGCGGCGTACCGAGCGGCACCAGCGCGACGTTCGCGGTCACCTGACGGCTGGGGTCGGTCGAGTGTCCGGTCAGCAGCTCCAGGGCGACCAGGAGCAGGAGCAGGCCGCCGGCGGCCTGTAGGGCCGGGAGCTCGATACCGAGGTAGCGCAGGATCTGCTGGCCGGCGACGGCGAAGGTCACGATGACCCCGGCGGCGAGCGCGACCGCCTCGGCCCCGGCACGATGGCGCTCCCGGGCCGGCAGGTCACCGGTGAGCGCGATGAAGATCGGCACCATCCCGGGCGGGTCGAGGATGACCAGGATGGTGACGAAGACCTCGCCGAAGAGCTTCGGATCCACGCGCCCATCATGGCCGCCGGCCGGTGAGCCGGCGCAGGCGGTCAGGACCGCGCGGCGGCCCGGATCCGCTCGAGCACCGCCGGGCTCGTGGTGAAGGCGCCCAGGGCCACGGTCTTGTTGGCCCCGTGGAAGTCGCTGGAACCGGTCACCACCAGATCCAACCGGCTTGCCAGCGCGCGCACCTGCGCCCGCTGGACCGGCGTGTGGTCCTGGTGGTCGGCCTCGACGCCGAACAGCCCGGCCTCGGCCATGGCCACGATGAGCTCGTCCGGCACGACCCGCCCCCGTGCGGTGGCCCGCGGGTGGGCGAAGACCGGCACGCCGCCGGCGCCGAGTACGAGTCGCAGCGCCTCGAAGACGTCCGTGTCCGGCTTCGGCACCCGCCATCGCTGGCCGAGCATGGCCGGGGCGAACGCCTCGGAGACCGTGGCCACCAGTCCACGCCGGATCAGCGCCTGCGCCAGGTGGGGTCGTCCGACGCTGGCGCCGCCCGCGTACGAGCGGACCTCTTCCCAGGTGACGTCGATGCCGTCGGCCCGCATGAGCTCGACGATCGTCTCCGCCCGGCGCTCCCGGCCCCCGCGGACCCGCGCCATCTCCGCGGCCAGCTCCGCATTGGCGGGGTCCACATAGTACGCGAGCAGGTGCAGCGCGATGGCCGGGTCCACGCCGTACCAGCGGCAGGAGAGTTCCACGCCGGGCACGAACTGCAGCCCGGCCCCGGTCGCCTCCGCCTGGGCCGACGGCCAGCCGTCGATGGCGTCATGGTCGGTCAGCGCGACCACGTCCAGGCCCGCGGCCGCGGCGGCCGCGATCACCTCGGCCGGGGTCAGGGTGCCGTCCGAGACGGTGGAGTGGGTGTGCAGGTCGATCCGCATCGCCCGCCGAGAATACCGGGCCGGCGCCGGCCGGCCGCCGGCCGGGCAAGGTCAGCTGTCGTCCTCGACCCGGCCGGGCAAAAGGTCAGATGCCGTCGTCGACCTGGGCCGGGCGGCGACGCGCCTCGGAGGCCTCCGGTTCGTACATCTCCTCGACCACCTGCAGATAGAGGTCGGTCGGGTTCGGCAGGTTCGGCACGTTGCGCAGCGCCTGTTCCTGCCCGGCAGACTCCAGCTCGAAGGTGCCGTATCCGAGCACCCGCCCGAGCGGGGACTGGGTGTACTTCATGTCGGTCACCCGGGACAGCGGCATCATCGCCACATTGCGGGAGATGATCCCCTCGACGAGCATCACCCGCTTGTTCGTGAGGATGAACCGGTCGTAGTACCACTCGGCGACATCCCACAGAACCCAGCCCATCACCGCGATCCACACGATCACGAGAATGGTCAACGCGGTCGGCTGCTGCTTGCTGGCGAAGTAGCCCGCCAGGTACCCCAGCAGCAGCGTCGCGACGACCCCGATGCTCAGCCGCTTCACCAGCTGAATCCAGTGACGGCGCCACTCGCCCCGGAACTTCTCGGTCGGGAACAAGTAGCGCCGCACCAGATCGCTCGGTTCCCGGGTCGCAATGAGATCGACCCGGTCGAAGCCGACTCCCGCCTGGTTCGCACTCAGCGCCGCAACATCGACGTCATCGAATGGCAACGCATCATCGTCCTCCGCATAGCGGGGGATCGGCTCGGTATCCCACTCACGAGGCTGCCGGCGGGTTTCGTCGTCATCCCCGGAGCGGGGGTCCTGGTTGGCCATCCACGGCCGTCAGGCGACGAGGTTGCTGAAGAAGTCGCCGAACCCGGTCGCGATGTCCAACATGCTGTGTCCGATGGACGTGAAAACGGCGGCAGCTTCCGTTGGCCTGAAGGCGATGAAGAAGATGAGGAAAGCTACCAAGCCCCAGGTAAGGACCTTCTTGACCATCCCGGGCTATCCTCTCTCCCGCGGCCATGATCGACCGCAGGCTTCCTGGGCGGAACCTCTACACACGGTATCAGTTAGCTGCCTCGTAGTTAATCCGTTCGCGGGAACGCAGTTGCCCCGCCGGCTGTGCGCTGAGACTACTCCTCGGCCGGATGCGGATACAGGCGACGCGACGGCGCGCCGAAGATCAGCTCGGCCGGTACGCCGTCCGCGAGATCGTGCAGCACAAGGACTTCGGCCAGCACATAGCCCGCCTCGGCCGGCCAGGTGATGGCGTAGAGCCACATCGCCCGCGCCTCCCCCACGTACGTGCTGCGGTCGGCCGGTGAGGGCACCGCCCACAGTGGAGTCGGATGGCCACCGGCCCGGACTTTCGCCCCCGGCTCGCCGGCCGGCAGGTACCGGCCAGGATCGATCCCGGCCACCCCGCCCAGCGCGGTGCCGTAGCCAACCCCGGGCTCCTCGGCCACGAAGACCACGTCGGCCGGGCCGTCCCCCAGCGGCGCCGGCCCGGTCAACGCCAGCGCTGTCGCACGTGGACCGTCCCGCTCGTCGCCGGCCCAGGCCACCCCGGTCACCATCCAGCCGGGCAGCAGCGGCCAGGCGCACCACAGCGGCACCGGACGGCCCGCTCCGGCCAGGATGCGCAGTCCGACCGCACCGACGACGTCGGCCGAGATGCCACCCGCGACGTGCAGGGGAGCGACCGGGCCACACCGGTCGCACCGCCAGTCCGGGTGGACCAGGTCCGGCGCTCGGACCTCGCCCCCGCAGCGCGGGCAGCTCACGCTCACGGCTCGCCCCGCTCGCTCCTCGCGCTCATGGGTTTTATTGTGCCCGTGGTGGCGCCCGGCGGGGCGGCGTGCTGGCGGATCCAGGTGTGCATCGCGATGCCGCTGGCGACGCCGGCGTTGATGGAGCGGGTCGATCCGTACTGGGCGATCGAGCACACCAGGCTCGCCGCCGCCCGGGCGCCGGCGGAGAGCCCCGGTCCCTCCTGGCCGAAGAGCAACACGCAGCGCACCGGCAGCCGCACCGTCTCGATCGGCACCGAGCCGGGCAGGTTGTCCACCCCGACGATGACCAGCCCTTCGCCGGCGGCCCAGGTGGCCAGCGCCTCGACGGTCTCGTGGTGATACACCTGCTGGTACCGGTCGGTCACCATGGCGCCGCGGCGGTTCCACCGCCGACGTCCCACGATGTGAACCGCCCGGGCGAGGAAGGCGTTGGCCGTGCGTACCACGGTGCCGATGTTCAGATCGTGCCGCCAGTTCTCGATCGCCACGTGGAAGTCGTGGCGGCGGGCGTCGAGGTCGGCCACCACCGCGTCGTGGCGCCAATAGCGGTACCGGTCGACGACGTTGCGGCGGTCGCCTTCGGCCAGCAGTCGCGGGTCGTAGCGCGGATCGCTCGGCCACGGTCCCGGCCAGGGTCCGACGCCGACATCATCGGCGACCGGGTCATCGTCCACAGCTGCGCAGCCTAGCCCGCCGGCCCGTCCACAGTGATCAGTCGTAGGCTACGCGCGCAGCACGCCGTCGAGCGCGTAGAGGAAGCGACTCTCCACCAGGCCCACCCGGCCGGCCCGATCACCGCCGGCAGCGCCCTGGGCGATGCCCGAGACCACGGCCGCGATGTGGTGCAGCCAGCCCCGGTACGCCCGGGCGTCGTCCGGGTCGCCATGCGCGGTGAGCACCTCGGAGGCGTACCGGCAGGCGGCCAGGGTCCGTAGGACGTCGCTGTCGGGGTCGCCGAGCAGCTCGGCCGGCTCCTGGTGGGATTCGGAGTAGATCGATGCCACCACCTCGCGCACGAGAGCGCTAGGCGACGCGAGCCCGGAGGCGATGGCTTCGATGCCGGCAATGCCCTCGGCCGCCCCCCGCCCGTCGGGCGGTTCGGCGGAGACGGCGGCGATGAGGACCCGGCGCGGGAGGGTGACGAGCAGCTCCCATTCGTCGCGGTCGAAGGAGAGGGCAATGGGCTGACGACGGGTCTGGTGGGACATGGTGGCGACCTCCCGCCGCCAGCATATGCCCGGACCGCGCCGCGCAGGCCGCACCGAACGGCTGGTTCTGCCGCGCGCCGCAACGTGTGGTGGTCCTGGTCAGGGGTGATCAGGCGACCCGGCCCGGGCCGGGTCGCAGCTCCACCCGTCGTAGCCGCCGCCCTGGCGCTCCACCGTCTCCCGCACCAGCCAGCTCAGCTCGTGCACGGCCGGCGGGGCGACCGGATCGCGGCGCGCCGCGGTGAGGGCGAACCCGCCCTCATCGTCGCGCTGCACCGCGGCGTGGAAGCCGGCCACGCGCAGCTCGACCCCGGCGGCCTCGGCCGGCTCCAGCGCGGCGAAGTAGGCCAGGTGGGTCACCACCCGCGGCGTCGCCAGGGCATCGTCCACTCCGGAGAGCAGGCCGACGGCGGCGAGGTCGGCGAGCATCTGTTGCTGGCGCTCGTCCGGGGCCAGGGTGTCGCGAACGTACGCCCAGTGCGGGTCGAATGCGGTCGCCACCACGGCCCCGGCGACGCCGGCGATCACCGGAGCGGTCGGGGGCTCGGCCGGCAGATGGGCGGTGAGCCGGCAGACTCCGCCGCCGACCACCCGCCCGACGTACTCGCCGCCGAGGCTGGCGGCGCTCGCCCGTACCGCGTCCTCGATCTGGGCGATGTCGGCCGGATCGACCGGCAGGCCGTCGGCCCCGCTGTGGTAGGGCGCCTGCACGTCCATGCGTACCGGCAGACCCGACACCGGGGCGGCGGCGACCGCACCGAGATCGACCGTCCACTGAGCCGGGGTGTCGCCGAGCAGGCCGGGGAACATCTGCCAGGTCTCGGCCCAGCGTGGCCGGTGCCGGCCGAGCAGGCGTCCGAAGAAGCTCATGACCCCGCCTCGCTGCGCTCGGCGGCGTCATGAGGCACCACGGCACTGAGCCCAATGATTCGCTCGCTGCGCCCGCTCATGACCCCGCCTCGCTGCGCTCGGCGGCGTCATGAGGCACCACGGCACTGAGCCCAATGATTCGCTCGCTGCGCCCGCTCATGACCCCGCCTCGCTGCGCTCGGCGGCGTCATGAGGCACCACGGCACTGAGCCCAATGATTCGCTCGCTGCGCCCGCTCATGACCCCGCCTCGCTGCGCTCGGCGGCGTCATGAGGCACCACGGCACTGAGCCCAATGATTCGCTCGCTGCGCTCGCTCATGCGCTCCTCCGCAGGGTGGTGACGCAACGCCAGCGAGTCTGTCAGACGGGGACCCGGCCGGGAACCCCACGCGTTACCACCGGTTGGCGTCATCGTCGGGTCGGCACGCCGGGTCGCTTCGCCGCCGGGTCAGCCCGCGGGCTCGGGGAAGCTCGGGTACGCCGGCCCGGCGTACTCCCGCTTGGGCACCAGCACCCGCCGGCGGAAGACGCAGACGAGCGTGCCGTCCTGCTTGTAGCCGCGGGTCTCGACGGTCACCACGCCCCGGTCCGGCTTCGACTCGGACTCCTTCGCGTCCAGCACCGTGGTCTCGCCGTAGATGGTGTCGCCGTGAAACGTCGGCGCGACATGGCGCAGCGACTCCACCTCGAGGTTGGCGATCGCCCGGCCGGAGACATCCGGCACCGACATGCCCAGCAGCAGCGAGTAGATGAGGTTGCCGACGACGACGTTTCGCCCGAACTGGGTGGCGGTCTGCGCGTAGTGCGCGTCCAGGTGCAATGGATGGTGATTCATCGTGATCAGGCAGAAGAGGTGATCGTCACTCTCCGTTACGGTCTTGCCCGGCCAGTGCCGGTACACGGCGCCGACCTCGAACTCCTCGAAATACCGCCCGAACTGCATGCCATCCTCCGGCGAGCTTCCCTCGTCAGAGGCTCCTGGCGGCCCGGCGAGGCAGGTCCATCATGACCGACCCCGGACGCAGTGAACGGCGGGGCCCTCCCCGGCGCCCGCCGCCCACGCTCTAATGCGATGAGTGTGCCGTCCCGACCTTGGCGGTGCCTAGGGCCGCAGTCGAGAGTTCGGTCACAGTTATCAAACTGTGAAGATCGATGACCACGTGGAGTGAAGATCGTTACGGAGAGTGGTCCCGCGACGGTCCGCGCGGGGGTCGGTCGCCGGCCGGCTTGGCGGCGACCCCGCAGGCCACCGTCGCACCAGCGGGCCGGCTCCCACCGGGCAGCCGGTGACGGTGGCGGGCAACCCATCGGTACCCCGGCTCCGCCACGGCGAGCACCGGTCGCCGGCCCAGTACCCGGCCGGCCCACCGCCAGCGGCTCGAGCTCACCAGCAGCGCGGCGATCGCGGCCGCCCCCGCGGCCGAGGTACGCCCTCCGCTCGTCTCCAGCTCGACCCAGCGCACGGCCTGGCGGCACTGCTGTGCCGTCAGCCCCAGGGCGCCCAGATCGGTGTCCTGCCACGCCTGCACCCGCGCGGGCGTCGGCACGTGCCGCTCGATGAACCTCGCGGCGGCCGTACAGAAGCCACAGTCGCCGTCGTAGAGCAGATACGCTGCCATCAGGCCATCGTGGCACCGACCGCCGGCGGGCGGGATGGGGCTGGCGGGCCGGGTGAGCAGGGGCACAGTCCGGTGGACGCGGGTCGGGGAATGAGGCCACCCGGCACCTCGGTTGTACCGGACGTGCGGGGCGTAACCGTGCAGCGACCGGAATGGAGCTTCTGAGATGGCGATCAGGAATCTGACCCAGGCTGATTTCGCCGAGGTCACCGAGCGCGAAGGCATCGTGCTGGTTGATTTCTGGGCAGAGTGGTGCGGGCCGTGCCTCAGGTTCGCCCCGGTCTATGAGCGCGTCTCCGCGAAGCATCCCGACATCGTCTTCGCGAAGGTCGACACCGAGGCCGAGCAGGCGCTGTCGATGCAGTTCGGCATCCAGTCGATTCCGACGATCATGGCGGTCCGCGACGGCGTGATCGTGTTCCAGCAGGCCGGCTCCCTGCCGGAGCAGGCACTGGAGTCGCTGATCACCCAGGTGCGGGCGCTGGACATGACGGACGTCCGCGCGCGCGCCTCGGCCGCGTAGCCGGGGGTGCGAACGCCGGCCCGCCGGGTTGGCTGGACACGTCGCCGTACGTGTGTTCGTATTAGAACATGCGTTGGGACAACCTGAGCATCACGCCGGCCGGCGCCGGCCCCCAGGCCCTGCTCCCGCTCGGCCCGGCCGGCGCAGTGGTACGCACCTTCGACACCCCCGGATTCGCGGACATGACCTTCTTCGAGATCCGGGCCAGGTCGATCATCAGCAAGGTGCCCCGGACGTCGGCCGTGCCCTTCGACTGGACCATCAACCCGTACCGGGGTTGCGGCCACGCCTGCGTCTACTGCTTCGCCCGGCACACCCACACCTACCTCGACCTCGACCCGGGACACGACTTCGACACCAAGGTCGTCGTCAAGGTGAACGCGCCCGACCTGCTCCGCCGCGAACTGGCCGCGCCCGGCTGGGACCCGGCGCCGATCGCCATGGGCACCAATGTGGACTGTTACCAGCGCGCCGAGGGTCGGTACCAGCTGATGCGCGGCATCATCGCCGCCCTGCGCGACTGGGCCAACCCGTTCTCCATCCTCACCAAGGGCACGCTGATCACCCGAGACCTGGACCTGCTGCAGCAAGCGGCGGCGGTGACCAGCGTCCGCGTCAGCTTCTCGGTCGGCTTCGTCGACGAGGCCATCTGGCGCGAAGTGGAGCCGGGTACGCCCAGCCCCCGACGCCGCCTGGACGCGGTGCGCCACTTCGCCGACGCCGGCTTCCCGGTCACCGTCCTCATGGCCCCGGTGTTGCCCGGCCTTACCGACACCGACGACTCGATCGAGACCACCGTGGCCGCCATCGCCGCCGCCGGCGCGGCCAGCGTGGTGCCGCTCTTCCTGCACCTGCGCCCGGGCGCACGGGAGTGGTACGGGGCCTGGCTGGCCCGCAGCCGCCCCGAGTTGGTGACCCGGTACCGAGAGATCTACCGTGACCGCTCGTACGCGCCCAAGGCCATCCAGCGCGAGCTCAGCGCCCGGGTGAACGCCGCCGCTCGCCGGTACGGGCTCAACCGGGCGCAGCCGGCGGAGCACCGCACGCCCGACCCCGGGCCGACCCGCGAGGCGCAGGCCGAGCAGTTGAGCCTGCTCTGACCAGGGGCGCACCACCATCGATCGCCGAGCTAGGGTCGGCCCGTGCGCACTCCATACGAGATCCTCAGGGACGCCGTGACGATCGCGGTGGTCGGCGCCTCCCGCGACCCGGAGAAGGAAGCCCACGCGGTGCCGCTGCAGATCCGCCGGCACGGCTGGCGGGTGATCCCGGTCAACCCGTATGCCGACGAGATCTGGGGCGAACGGTGCTACCGCCAGTTGGCCGACATCGGCGAGCACATCGATCTCGTCAACGTGTTCCGGCCCTCGGCCCAGGCGGCCGCCGTGGTCGAGGACGCGGTCGCGATCGGCGCCGGCGCGATCTGGCTCCAGCTCGGCATCACCTCGGCCGAGGGTCGCCGCATCGCCGAGGCGGCCGGTGTCGACTACGTCGAGGACCGCTGCATCGCCGTGGAACGGGCACTCGGCCGGCTCACCGGTACCCGCGCCTGACCCCGCGCTCCATCCCGCCCGCCCGGTGTTAGGAGGGGCACCCTCTACAACGCAAAGCGTTAAGAGGGTGCCCCTCCTCACACGGGCGCGAGTCCGCGCACACGCGGGCGCCCGCACTGCTGAGCAGGGGGTCAGGTGCCGTACTCCTTGAGGAGTCCCCGCGAGATGATCATTTTCTGAATCTCCGAGGTGCCCTCGCCGATGAGCAGGAACGGCGCCTCCCGCATCAGCCGTTCGATCTCGTACTCCTTCGAGAAGCCGTAGCCGCCGTGGATCCGGAACGACTCCTGGACCACCTCCACGCAGTACTCCGAGGCGAGCAGCTTGGCCATGCCGGCCTCGACATCGTTGCGCTGGCCGGCATCCTTGAGCCGGGCCGCGTTCACCATCAGTGCGTGGGCCGCCTCGATCTTCGTACCCATCTCGGCGAGCTTGAACGCGACCGCCTGGTGCTGGGCGATGGGGCGGCCGAAGGTCGAGCGCTGCTGGGCGTACCCGATGGCGAGCTCGAAGGCCCGGATCGCGATGCCACACGCGCGGGCGGCGACGTTGACCCGCCCCACCTCGATGCCGTCCATCATCTGGTAGAAGCCCCGCCCAAGGCCGGCATCCGGCCCGCCCAGGACGCAGCCTGCCGGCACCCGGTGGGCATCGAGGACCATCTCGGTCGTCTCGACGCCCTTGTACCCCATCTTCTCGATCTTGCCCGGGATCGTCAGCCCGGGCGCCGTCTCGCCGAAGCCAGGCTTCTTCTCCAGCAGGAACGTGGTCATGTTCCCGTACCCCGAGGGCGCGCCGAGCTCGGTCCGGACCAGGGTGGCCACCACCGACGAGTAGGCGCCGTTGGTCAGCCACATCTTCTGTCCATTGAGGATGAATGAGTCGCCGTCGCGGTCGGCCCGGGTCCGGATCGCGGCCACGTCCGAGCCGAGGCCCGGCTCGGACATCGAGAACGCGCCGCGCAGCTCGCCGGTGGCCATCCGGGGCAGCAGGGTGGCCTTCTGGTCGGCCGAACCGTGTTGGGACACCAGATAGGCGACGATGAAGTGGGTGTTCACGATGCCCGAGATCGACATCCAGCCGCGGGAGAGCTCCTCGACCACCAGCGCGTAGGTCAGCAGCGACTCCCCCAGCCCGCCGTACTCGGTTGGGATGGTCAACCCGAACAGGCCCATCTCCCGCATCCCGTCGACGATCGCCTCCGGGTACTCGTCCGCGTGCTCGAGCCGCTGGGCCGTCGGCAGGATCTCCTTCTCGACGAAGGCCCGGACGGTGGCGAGGATGTCGCGCTGGATCTCGCTGAGCCCGGGCGTCTGGGCCAGACGTGCCATTGCTGCCTCCCTGGCGGTGGCCGGCCGGGCGCCGGTGACCGATGAGTTACTGATCAGTATCGCGGAGTAGGTCGGTCCGTGGCCGCTACGCCGGGGGTCCGTGTGCCGAAAGTCACCGCCGCGCTCAGCGGTACTGCACCTCGCGCACGCTGTTGCCGCCATCAACCACGAGCAGCTGGCCGGTGATGTACGAGGCGGCCGGGGTGCAGAGGAACGCGATCGCCGCGGCGACCTCGTCCGGTACGCCGGGGCGCCCCATCGGCGTGTCCAGGCCGTACTTGAGTTCCGAGACGGTCGAGCTGCCGGTGTGGATGATCCCGGGGGCGACCGCGTTCACGGTGACCCCGTCGGCCACCACC
Organism: uncultured Actinomycetota bacterium; assembly: GCA_963753485.1. Classification (GTDB taxonomy): domain Bacteria; phylum Actinomycetota; class Actinomycetes; order Mycobacteriales; family Micromonosporaceae; genus CAWDLX01. The sequence goes on from CAVWCL010000016.1 coordinate 55,225, forward strand.
TCCATCGCCAGCGCCCTGGTCAGGCCGAGCACGCCCGCCTTCGCGGCCGCGTAGGCCGCCTCGGTGGGCAGGGCGTTGACCGGCCCCGCGGTGGCGGCGAGGTTGACGATTCGTCCCCAGCCCCGCTCCGCCATGCCGGCCACGAATGCCCGACTGGACAGAAACGCCGTCGTCAGGTTGCGATCGATCTCGTTGCGCCACTCGTCGTAGGTCAGCTGCGCAACCGGACGCAGCACCTCGGGGCTGGCCTTGCTGGCCAGGCCGGCATTGTTGACCAGGATGTTCAGGTCGCCGAGCTGCTCGGCCACCGCGTCGGCCAGGGCTCCCACCTCGGCCTCGTCGGTGAGGTCGGCCACGAACCCGGTGACGCCCAACTCCGCTGCCCGGTCATGGATGCGCCGCGTGGTCGACACAATCGCGACGCTGGCACCGAGCCCGACCAGGCGCGCAGCCGTGGCGTAGCCGATGCCGTCGGCACTGCCGGCGCCGGTGACCAGCGCGACCCGGCCGTCCAGCCGGTCAGCGTCAAACCCCATGGGCCGATCCTGCCGTACCGGGCCGTCCGGGCAAACTGCCGCGCGGACCAGACGATGGGTGGACATCGGGGTGTGCCCCAGCCGGCTACCCTGGCCTGGCCACCCAGGAAGTACCCAGGTTGGCACCGTAGCGGGCGTCCGGCGCTCCAGCAGGGCTCCGACCGCATCGACCCGGAGAAAGGCCCATGACCAGCCCTCAGAACCCCAGCGAGTGGTCGGACCCGACGGCGCCCAGTCCGCCGGTGCCCAACCCGCCTGCCTACCCCCCGCCCACGCCACCGCCGCCACCGGGCTATGCGCCGCCGGACTACGCCGCGAACCCCACCGTCTCGTACCCGACGCCTCCCGCGCAGTACAGCCCCACGCAGTACCCACCGACGGATTACTCGCCCCCGCAGTACCCACCGACGCAGTACGCCCCGGAGTATCCGGCGCAGTACCCGGCGGCCCAGTACAGTCCGGCGCCCTACAGCCCGTCCGGCTACGGGCAGGCCGCGTACGGCCAGGTGGCGGCCGCGCCGACCAATGGGCTCGCGGTCGCCTCGCTGATCTGTTCCCTGGTCGGCCTGCTCACGATCATCTCCGCCCCGGTCGGCGCGGTACTGGGGCACGTCGCCCGCCGGCAGATCAAGCAGACCGGTGAGCAGGGCGACGGGCTCGCGCTCGCCGGCATCATCGTCGGCTGGGTCATCACCGGCCTCTCCGTCTGCGGCTGCGCGGTCTACCTCGGTCTGTTCGGACTGATGCTGGGCTCGGCGACGGTCACCAGCCCATGACCGGCGCGGCCGCGACCCCGGTACGGGAGGCCACGTGAGCGAGGCGACCATGGAGCTCAGCGCGGTGGCGCCTCGGCGCGCCGGCGAGCGTAGCGGGGCGGCGACATGAGTACGCCCGAGTCGCCGCGAGGCGGCGACCTGAGTACGCCCGAGTCGCCGCCGCCCACCCCCGCCGACCCGGCCCCGGCCGACCCGACCCCGGACTCGATGTGGGGACGACCGCCCGGCCCGCCCGTTGATCCCAGCCCGGGAGCGGGATTCGCGGCGCCGGACGCCGGCTATGCCCCGGCGCCACCGGCGGCGGACCCGTACCAACCACCCGTGGCTGGTCCGTACCCGACCCCGGCCTACCCGCCGGCGGCGTACCCGCCGCTGGGCAACCAGGCACCCGACTACCAAGCCATGGTGAACCCGGCCACCGGCTATCCGGTGACCGCGGTGCCGGCCCAACCGGCGTACGGCGCGTACGGCGGCTACGGCTACTCGCCCCCGGCCTACCCCTACGGCGTGGCCTACGCCCCGGCGCCGCGGACCAACCCGCTGGCGATCGCGTCGATGGTCGTCTCGATCTGCAGCGTGGTGTTTCTCATCTGCTACGGGCTCGGCGCCCTGATCGGCGCCGTCGGCGCGATCCTTGGCCACGTCGCCCGCCGGCAGCTGCGCGAGCGGAGTGAGGGCGGTGCCGGGATGGCATTGGCCGGCATCATCGTCGGCTGGATCGCGACCGTGCTCGGCCTGGTCTTCCTGGTCGTCGTTGTCATCGCGTTCACGCAGGCACTCAACGACTTCCAGTGACG
>CAVWCL010000017.1:0-243189 GCA_963753485.1 uncultured Actinomycetota bacterium
TCTTGCTGGTAGCGCTCGGCTTCGTTTGCTGCCAACGGTTGTAGCCCGGATCGACCGGAAACTCGACGCTACTCAACGGGATCGGGCACCGTCCATCCAGGACCATACCGAACGAACACGGTTTGTCAACGGACCAGGCAGGACGCAGACGAACGACGTGCCTCCTGGCACGACCGTAGGCCGATGTAGAGTGCCGCCCCGGCGCAACGGCCGGTCCGTGTAGGCACCTGGCGGCCCGACCGTGCCTCGGCGTCGACCCCCCGCGAGCGGTGAGCTGCTGCCAGTACTGGGCAGAGCCCGGCTCCCTGGCAAACTGACCGGGCCGACCCCACCCAGCGCGGCGTTCGTAACGCTGCTGAGAGAGGCGATCGCGGTCGACCGCGTTCTGGAACCGCCGGCACGTTGGTTACCGCCCTCGCCTCCTTGGGCACGCCGGTCGGCCAACCGCACCTACACCGACGCTAGCCCGGTCACGACGGTGGAGCCCGGCTTCACCCGCGGTACAGCGTCGCACCCGTCCCTGATCGTCCCGGCACAGCGGACCTGGTCCCCTTCCCTCCCCGCGGTCGCTGTGCCGGCGCTCGTGCTAGACCGCGATGTGCCAGAGCGAGCCGCTGTGCCAGGCTTGCACCAGCGGCGCTGTGCCGGGCTTGTGCCAGCGGGGCTGTGCCAGCGGCGCTGTGCCAGCCCGATGCTGTGCCAGGACTACGCGCGTCGGGCGGTTCCAGCCGAACCTCGCGCCGGACCTCCGCGCTCGCCGAGTGTGGGCAGCTCGACCTGAGTGCCGAGTTGTGCCGGGGAATCCTGGCCAAGCGCGCCCGCAGCCCAGTGCCGACCGCTGTGCAGGGCCGCTGTGCCACCGTGCCGGACCCCTGCGCCCGCCACGCCCCCGGTGCCGGACTCCTGTGGCAGCCACGCTGTGCCGGACCGCTGTGCCAGCCGCGCCGTGCCGGACCGCTATGCCAGCCTCGCTGTGCCGGACCCGGCTGTGCCAGGGGGTCAGCGTGGCGTCGGTACGGATGTGCCGGCTTCGGATTGTGCCGGCGCGCGGTCTGGTTGTCGGGGACGGCGGTCGGACGTAGGCCGGGCCATCTGTGCTGGCGCGCCTGGTCGGAGTCGCCGTCGTCCTCGGCCGGGCGGCGGGACGAGAACCCGATCCGGATCGCCAGGGCTGGAAAGGCGATCGCGATTGCCTCGCGATCGCCTACTCCCGCACGGCCGGGCTGAGCTGCTGTTTCCTGGCTCAGCGCTTCGGCCAAGCCATCGGCGGCACGGCATGGCTGAAGGTGTCGGAGCCGGCCCACGCCGCCGGCGACAACTCAGGAGGCGATCGCGTGGCAATCGTTGAGGCCATCGCGGCCGGACCAGAGTGGCGGGCACCCCTCGACACCAAGGAGTACAGCCACCATGACCACGACACCCATCGCCACCGACTTCGCCTGGACGCCAGACGCGGTGCGCCACCTCGGCCTCACCACCGACGTCGCCACCGCAGGCGCCATCCTCGGCATCGGGCGCAGCAAGGCGTACGAGCTGGCCAAGACCGGCGACTTCCCGGTGACCATCCTGCGCGTCGGCCGCCGCTACCTCGTACCCACCAACGCCCTCCTCGTCCTCCTCGGCGCGTGACCAGAGGGGCTCCCATTTCCCGCTGGTGCCGATCACTGTTCACCCGTGACGCCACATTAATGAGGGTCAAAAGATCTAGGGCCGGTTCTCAGTGATCCGAGAACCGGCCCTTGACCTGGTGTTTCTTCGTAGCGGGGCTAGTGTCCTGCGCCTCAAATTCGTTACATAAACGTGGTGATGGCGTTCCGGGGCTGTGACCTTCGGGCGATGTGCTCGCATGCATGGCTGAACGTGGTCGCCCGAAGGCGGAACTGGTGTTGTCTGACGAGGAACGTGCGACGCTGACCCGTTGGTCGCGGCGGGCGAAGTCCGCTCAGGCGTTGGCGTTGCGGGCGCGGATTGTGTTGGCGTGCGCGGAGTCTGGTGCGACGAACAAGGATGTCGCGGCGACGCTTCATGTCACGCAAGCCACGGTCGGCAAATGGCGTCGCCGGTTCGTGGAGTCACGCCTTGACGGGTTGATGGACGAGGATCGACCGGGCCGGCCGCCCTCGATCGCGCTGGAGAAGGTCGAGGAGGTGCTGGTGGCCACGCTGGAGTCCAAGCCCGCCAACGCCACCCACTGGTCCCGGGCGTCGATGGCCAAGAAGTCGGGGCTGTCGCGCTCGACGATCGGGCGGATCTGGCGTGACTTCGAACTCAAGCCGCACCTTACCGACGGGTTCAAGCTGTCCAGCGTTATCTGAAGGTCTCCAGCGCTTGTCTTCCACGTCCAGCACGGGCTCCTGAGCGGCTGGGATCTGCGTCGTGGACATGGTTATCTCCCCCTCGTCCAGCACGTGGACGACGTGGAGGAGCTATGCACGTGCAGCGGGTGGCACTACCCGAGCTCGCGGGTGGAGTCGTGGACCGTCTTGGGCGACGACGACGCCCCGGTCGAGCCGATCGAGCGGTACCTGGCCTACCTGACCGACATCGAGCGGTCCCCGAACACGGTCAAGGCGTACGCGCATGACCTGAAGGACTACTGGGTCTTCCTGCGGCGACCGGGGCCTGGACTGGCGGGAGGTGCGGCTGGAGGACATCGGCGAGTTCGTGGCCTGGCTGCGGCTGCCGCCGGCCGGCCGGGACGGGCGGGTGGCGGTGCTGCCCTCGGTCGAGCCGCACGTCGGCGGCGTCGACGGTCAACCGGAAGCTGTCGGCGCTGGCCGCGTTCTACGCGCACCAGGCGCGGCACGGCGTGGACGTGGGCGAGCTGCTGACCACGTGGGGGCCGCCGGGCCGCCGCGGCGGGTGGAAGCCGTTCCTGCACCATATCAGCAAGGGCAAGCCGCAGCCCCGGCGGGCGATCACGTTGAAGGCGCCGAAGAAGCTGCCCCGGGTCCTGACGGTGGCCGAGGTGCAGGCTATCCTGGACGCCTGCACCCGGCTGCGGGACCGCTTCCTGTTCGCCGTTGCTCTACGACAGCGGCATGCGGGTGGGTGAGGCGTTGGGGCTGCGGCACGCCGATATCGCCGCGGCCGCGCGCGAGGTCACGCGTCGTGCCGCGGGTCAACGACAACGGCGCCCGGTCGAAGTCGCGGCGAGCAGCGCACGCATCCCGGTCAGCGCCGGGCTGGTCCGCCTGTACGCGCGACTACCTGCACGGCGAGTACGGCGACATCGACTCCGACTACGTGTTCGTCAACCTGTTCGCCGAACCGCGCGGGCGGGCGCTGTCCTACCCGGCCGTCTATGACCTGGTGAAGAGGCTGCGGCGGCGCACTGGGATCGACTTCGACCCGCACTGGTGCCGGCACCGTGCGGCCACCCGCATGCTGCGCGACGGGGTGCCGATCGAGGTGGTTTCCACGTTGCTCGGCCACGCCTCGGTCACCACCACGCTGGCCGTCTATGGGCACCTGACCGCGGAGGACGCCCGGCGGGCGCTGGAGGCGGCGGGCTGGTTCACCGGCGAGCGAGGTGAGCCTGTGACCGCCTTCGAGATCACCCATGCCGAACGGGCCGGCTGGCAGCGCCGCGCCGCCGCCGAGCTCGCGCGGCTCCTGGCCGCCCACCGGGACCTGCCGGTGATCGCCTGGACCGTGGCGCCGGCCGGGGCCACGCTGACCGGCCAGATCGGCGGGCTGGCCCGGCGGCGCAGGTGCGGGCCGGTTCGCCGCCTGGCGGGTGGCGCTGGGGCTCGGCGAGCACGCGAGGCACCACTGCGGCCGGGGGTCGACCTACCTGCGCGCGGCGGCCGCCGCAACCGGGTCCGGGTCAGGCTGGCCGCCACCGTCTGCGACGAGGAGCCGAAGCGGGTGGTGCCGCGGCGACGGGCGCGGACGGCGCCCGAGCCGGCGGCCGGGCGCGCGGCCCGAGGGCTGTTGGCCAAGCTGATGGCCGCGGTGCGGCCGGAGTTCCGCGCCGACGTGCTCGTCTTCGACCCGCGGGATCCGGTGTTCGGCGGGCCGGGGTGCGCGGTGTCCGGATGCGCCCGCGCCGGGCACGCGTGCGGGCACTGTGCTGGGCCACCGACCACCGGTGGCGATGCGGGCAGGCCGGAACTGGCCGTCTTCGCCACCACGCGAGGCCCGGCTGGGTGCGGGCACAGCCCGCTGCTGTCGTGCCGGGTTGCCGGCTGCCGCTGCGGGCGGCACAGCCGTGGCTGTGCCCCCGCCACCACTCAGCCTGGACGCGCGGGACGGCCCGAGCTGGACGCGTGGCGGTGGCCGCAGCGCCGCCCGCGCGCCGCCCGCACCCGCCGGCGAAGCTGCCGGATCGCCTACTGCGAGCTGTGGGTGCACGGGACCTGCCGTTCTGCCGAGCCCACGGCGGCCGCTGGAGCGCGGCGGGCCGCCCGGACGTCGGACGAGTTCGCCGGCGCCTGCGAGGACGACGGCCACGGCGCGGACACGAGCACATCGACCTACGCGGCCTGGCGGCCCAGCTGCGCCTGGAGTCGCAGTACGCCCTGCAATGCCGCCACGACGAGGGACGAACGCGAAGATCGCTGCCCGGCGATGGTGCAGCGATCTGATCAACGCTTCTGGCCGGCAGCGGCGTGACCTCCCTGCTGGACCAGCCGGAGGAGGTCTGGCAGCCTGTTTCGGCCGGCCCGTGGCGGTGACAACCACGGACTGGGCGGCTCTGCTGCTCGACGCGCACCGCACGGTCGAGGAGCTGGCCTCGGCCGCGGCTGGGACGTCGAGTACCCCCGCGACGTCTGGCGGCTGCGCAACCTGGGCATCGCCACGCGGGCGGTCGCCACCGTCGCGGTTCGACCGGATCCCCCAGCCCTGGCTGCAAGGACCTGGCCAAGCGGTGGATCCGCTGGCGGCTGAGCGTGGCCTCAGCGCCGGCTCCGCGGCCAGGGCGTGCGCGCGCTCACCCGCTTCGGCGCGTTCCTCGCCTCGCCCGTCACGCGGTGTCGACCGGCTCGCGCAGGTGGACCGGGCCCTGCTGGAGCGCTACCTCGCCGACCTGCACACCGAGATGGCCGGCCGGAAGTCCACGGCGATACGCATCGGCCAGCTCAACGCCTTTCTGCAGGCGGTCCGCCAGCACGGATGGGACGACAGCTCCCTGCCCGCGGACGCGATGTTCTCCCCGAGGACTACCCCACGCCGCCGCAGCCGCTGCCCCGGGCGCTGGCCGAGCACGTCATGGCCCAGCTGGAGGACCCGGCCAACCTCGACCAGTGGCACGACCCCGCCCGCCGGCTGATCACCCTCATCCTCATCCGCTGCGGCCTGCGGGTCGACCGACGCCTGCGGCTGCCCTCGACTGCGTCGTCCTCGACGCCGACGGCGCCCCCTACCTGCGCTACCGCAACCACAAGATGAAACGCGAGGCACTGGTCCCCATCGACGAGGAACTCGGAAGCTAAATCACCGAACAGCAGCGGCCGGGTCCTGCGCCGCTGGCGCGGTGGAAGCCCCGATGCTGTTCCCCCGGTCCACGGCGAACCTCGACGGCGCAAGCGCGCCCACGCTTCCGTGCACCTACCGGCAGGCGCTGGACCGCTGGCTGCGACGCTGCGACATCCGCGACGAGCACGGCCGACCGGTCCATCTCACCCCACACCAATGGCGCCACACCCTGGGCACCCGGTTGATCAACCTGGATGTTCCCCAGGAGGTGGTCCGGCGGATCCTCGACCACGACTCGCCCGCAGATGACCGCCCACTACGCCCGGCTGTCCGACACCACCGTCCGCCGGCACTGGGAACAGGCCCGCAAGGTCAACGCCACCGGCGAGACCGTCACCCTCGACCCCGACGGGCCGCTGGCCGAGGCCGCCTGGGCCAAACAGCGCCTCTCCCGGGCCACCCAGGCGCTGCCCAACGGCTACTGTGGACTGCCGCTGGTGCAGACCTGCCCGCACGCCAACTCGTGCCTGACCTGCCCGATGTTCCTCACCACCGCCGAGTTCCTGCCCCAGCACCGGCAGCACCATCAGCAGACCCTGCAGATCATCTCCACGGCCGAGGCCCGCGGCCAGACCCGCATGGTGGAGATGAACCGGCAGGTCGCCGACAACCTACGAGAAAATCATCACCGTCGCTCGGAGGCGGACAGCGGACACCAGGAGCAGGTCGCCGATGCCTCCTGACCACACCGCCCGATCATCGCCGCCGCCCGCCGGCGCCACGAGCTGACCCGCGCCAAAGCCATCCGGGCGCTGCGCGAACTCGACCGGGCCGGCACGCCCGTCACCTTCGAGGCCGTCGCCCGCGCGGCCGGGGTCTCCCGGTCCTGGCTCTACGCCCAGCCCGATATCCGCGCCGAGATCGAACGGCTCCGGGCCGTGACCCGACCCGCCCCTTCCGCACCCGTCCCGACCAACCAACGCACCTCCCAGGCGTCAGCACAGCCCGGCTGGACGCCGCCCTCGACCGCAACCGGGTACTCGCCGAGGACAACCAGCGGCTGCGCCGCCAGCTCGCCCACGCGCTCGGAGAGCAACGCCACGCCGACACTCGTGGAGCCGACTCCCCGAAGCCTGAACTCGTCCGGAAGGGTCGCTCTTCGGTAACGATCGGACCCTGTCACTAGAAGATCAACAACGTCGGGCGGCCACGTGGACAACACCGTCCTCAACGTGGCCGCCCAGGTCAAAGTCATGATCGTCCACGAAGCTTTAGATAACCAGCGACCCTCTGTTTGTGGAGAAAGTCGTCGATGTGGTTGGCCTGTACCACAACCCGCCCGAGAATGCGGTCGTGTTCTGCGTCGATGAGAAGAGCCAGATTCAAGCTTTAGATCGGTCTTCGCCGGTGTTACCGATGATGCCCGGCATGCCCGAGCGGCGTACCCATGACTACGTGCGCAACGGCATCACCAGCCTCTTCGCCGCGTTTAACATCGCCGACGGCACCGTGCTCACCGAGATCCGCCGCCGGCACCGGGCCGTGGAGTACCGCCAGTTCCTGACCGCGATCGACAAGGCCGTGCCCGCCGAGCTCGACGTGCATATCGTCTGCGACAACCTGTCCACCCACAAGACTCCCGCGATCCGGGCATGGCTGGCCCGCCACCCGCGCTTCCACGTCCACTTCACCCCGACCGGAAGCTCCTGGATCAACCAGGTAGAGCGCTGGTTTTCATACCTGACAACCGATCTGCTCCAACGCGGCGTGTACAAGAACGTCCAAGCCCTGGAGAAAGACATCCGAAACTGGATCAAACTGTGGAACGAGGACCCCAAGCCGTTCGTCTGGAAGAAGACCGCCGAGGAGATCCTGACCTCGCTCAGCAGATATATCTCACGAATTTCGGGCGCAGGACACTAGGACCTGAACCAAGGACGTCTGGGTTATGAGCCCACCGCTCGAAATGACTACGCCGCCGCATCAAGGATGGTCGACTCCATGATCTCGGCTGCGCGTCGTTCGGCCTCAGGCAAGACGTGCGTGTAAACGTCCTGCGTGGTGCGCGACTGGGCGTGTCCGAGCCGTCGCTGCATCGCATGCTGCGGCACGCCATGGTCGGCTCCAACGGTCGCTGAACTGTGCCGAGCGTCGTGCAGGACAATCACAGGAGCCTTGGCCGCGATGCACAGCTCACGGAAGCGGTCGGTGAAGAACTTCGGGTGGTATGGCGTGCCATCTTCCTTACAGAAAAGGTACTGACCTCGCCGATAAGCGACGCCTGCCCGCTCCTGCTCCACGAGCTGGCGCCCCAGGTGCTCCCGAAGCAGCGCAATCAGGACGGGTCCAATGGCAATGGAGCGACGGCTCTTGCCCTTCGGCTCCTTCTCGATGACGCCGCCCTCGACGGCACCGCTCGCCACGGCTCGCTGCCAGTGCACATGAACGACACCCGTGTCGAGGTCCATTTTGGACCATTTGAGGCCAGCGAGTTCACCCCGCCGCATGCCGCAGACAATCGCGAGTACCCACGCCACGTACAGGCGGTCTCCCGCAGCGGCGACGAGAAAGGCGCGGCACTGCGTCGCGGTCCACACACCTTTGCGGCCCTTCTCGGCGCGGTCGGCTGCACGCGGCTGGCGAACCCCGTCGATAACCACGCCGAGGTCCTTGAGCGCCTTCATCAGCGTCCGATGGACGTGGCGGACAGTCTCTGCAGACAGCGGCTGGCCATTGCGACCGCCACGCGCGATGAGATGGCGATACAGGTCATGGATGGGGCGCTTGTCCAATGTGTACAACTGCCGCCTGCCGAGAAAGGGGACGATGTACTTCTGCACGGCATTGCGGTAGTTGGACAGCGTGGTGGCGGCGAGGTCGAGTTCCCGCTCGCCGAGCCACTGGATCAGCTCAGCGGCAACCGAACCGTCGGCGGCCAGATCGGTACTACCGAATTGCTGCTTGGCGGCCTCCTCGGCGCGCTGGGCCAGCTTGTCGGTGGTGAACCCGCGGCGGCGCATCTGCCGGCGGCGCCCGTCCGGTCCGGGTGGAAGGTCGATGACGAACATCCACGACCCGCGCTTGGGGTCGAACGCGACTGTCACGAGTGGCCTCCGTGGTCACAGAGCACGTCTGGTGAAACCAGCATAGTGGACCTCTGTGACCACGACCGTGACCACAAGATCATCGGTAACGGCCTATCTTCCCTGCTCAATGCGGGTGGAGCCGAGGGGACTCGAACCCCTGACCCCCACACTGCCAGTGTGGTGCGCTACCAGCTGCGCCACGGCCCCGCGTGCCAGCGCGAGGCGAGCACTCGCGCCATTTTACACACCGCTCGGGAGCCGGTGACATCGGCATTTCCCGGACGGGCGCCGGCCGCACGTCGCGCCCAACGACACCCGATCGGAGATCGGCGTCCAGCGCGGCGAAGCGTAGTCTCGCTGCACACACGCGCGTACAGTCGCGATCTCCCGCAGGCCACGCCGGCCCAGCGCCACGCCGGCCCAGCGCCACGCCGGCCCAGCGCCACGCCGGCCCAGCGCCACGCCGGCCCAGCGCCACGCCAGCGCCGAGCCACCGCCCGCCTTGCCGCCGGGCCAACGCCACGCCGGGCCAGCGCCGAGCCATCGGGCCACCGAGGGCCAACGGGGCCAACGCCGGGCCAACCCGGACGACGCTCCGGAGCCCCGCAGCCGCTCAGTTCAGGGTCGGGTCGGCCGGGTACTGGGCGATCGCCGCGTACATGCCGCCCTGGCGCCGCAGCACCATGGGCCACAGGTCGTCCGGCCGGTCGGTGAACGGGTCGCTCGGCAGGGCCTTGAAGGTCAACCAGGAGCCGCCGGTGATCTCTCCCTCGAGCTGGCCGGCGCCCCATCCGGCGTACCCAGCGAAGACCCGGACCTCGATCAGGTCTTCGCGCATGCCGTCGGGGTCGGCCGAGAGGTCGACCGTGCCCAGCGTGCCCTCGACCCGGCTGAACCCGCGCGTGTCGCCCGATTGGGACAGCACCCGGGCCAGGCAGATCGCCGCCTCCGGCTGCACCGGTCCGCCTTCGAAGACGACGCCGGGCTCGCTCGCGATGCCGCCCCACGAGCCGAGCACCTCACCGACCGGCACCTCGGTCGGGCGGTTGAGCACCACGCCGAGGGCGCCGCCGCCCTCATGGGCCACGAGCAGCACGACGGTGCGCTCGAAGTTGGGGTCACGCAGGCCCGGAGTCGCCACGAGCAGATGCCCGACCAGCGACTCCATCGCCCGCCCCTTCGTCACCTCTGGCTCGCTCGCCATGCCCGGATCCGGCTGCACCGCCGTGCCCCGCTCTCAGCCTGACGCCAACCGCCGCAACGGCGGCACCCATGCAACCGTGGGCCGCGAACGGCCGCAGGTAAGCCCGCGGGACGCGAGCGGGCGACCCGCGCCGGCGCCGGCTGCCCAGTCGATCGTCATGACTCGCACCATAGCCTGCGCCCTGCCCCACGGTTAGAGTCTGCGCGTGACAGTACGGGCCGATGTCGGCGTCATCGGGGGATCCGGCCTCTACTCCCTGCTGGCCGGCGCGCAAGAGCATGTGGTGCCGACTCCGTACGGTCCGGCATCCGACCCGCTCACCGTGGCCGACGTTGGCGGCCGCGCGGTGGCATTCCTGCCCCGCCACGGTCGCGACCATCGCTTCCCGCCCCACCAGATCCCGTACCGGGCGAACCTCTGGGCCCTGCGTGAGCTCGGCGTGCGGCAGGTGGTGGCGCCCTGCGCGGTCGGTGGACTGCGTCCCGAGTTGGGGCCGGGCACGTTCGTCCTGCCCGACCAGCTCATCGATCGCACGTCCGGCCGGGTGCAGTCCTTCTACGACACCGGCGCGGTACATGTGAGCTTCGCCGACCCCTACTGCCCGCGCGGGCGGGCCACGGTACGGGCGGTCGCCGGCCGTACCGCTTTCGACGTCGTCGACGGCGGCACCATGGTGGTCATCGAGGGCCCCCGCTTCTCGACCCGGGCCGAGTCGCGCTGGTATGCCGGCATCGGCGGGACGGTAGTGAACATGACCGGGCATCCGGAGGCGGTGCTCGCCCGCGAGCTGGCGCTCTGCTACACCACGATCGCGCTCGTCACCGACCTCGACGCCGGGGTAGAGGGCGAGCATGGGGTCACCCAGGAGGAGGTCTTCCGGGTGTTCGGAGAGAACACCGACCGCCTGCGGGGCCTCCTGCTCGACGTCTGCGCCGCGCTCCCGGCCGACGCCGACTGCCCGTGCCAGCACGCACTCGACGGTCTCGACCCCACTCCGATGACGCCGTAGCCGGGCCGCCAGACCGGGCATCGCTTGACCGGCTGCGCCTCACGCCGGCAGCGGCAGGCGTACCAGGAACCGGCAGCCATCCCCGACGTTGACCACCTCGACGCCGCCACGCTGGGCCTCGACCAGGCCGCGCACGATGGCCAGGCCCAGCCCGCCACCGCCGCCATCCCGCTCGGCTGGCGATTGGGGGGTGCGCGCACTTGCCCCTCGGAACGCCACGTCGAAGACCCGCGGCAGGTCGGCATCGGGGATGCCACCACAGGCATCGGTCACCGCGAGCCACCCGCTGTCGGCGTCCTGGCCGCCGCTGACCGTCACGGTGCCGTCCGACGGGGTGTGCCGGATCGCATTACGCAGCAGGTTCGCCACCACCCGCGACAGCTCCGGGACGCTGCCCCGTACGCTCGGCCAGGTCGACTCGGCCGCGCGCAGGCGCACGCCGCGGGCAGCCGCGACCGGAGCGGCCGCCGCGACCGCGTCGGAGACGACGTCGCCGAGCGCGACCGCCTCCAGGGTGAGCTGCAGCGCACCGGCGTTGATGCGGGACAGCTCGAAGAGGTCGTCAACCAGGCTCGCCATCCGGTCGGTCTCCATCCGGATCCGGGTGTGGTAGTCGGCGATCGTCTCCGGGTCACTGACCACGCCGTCCTCGAGCGCCTCCGCCATGGCCCGCAGGCCGGCCAGCGGCGTGCGCAGGTCGTGCGACACCCAGGCCACCAGCTCGCGCCGGCTCGCCTCCAACTGCCGTTCCCGCTCGCGCAGCTCGGCGGCCCACATCGCCTCGGCCGCCAGCCGGCGCCCCAGCCACACCCCCATGGCGAGGCTGACCGCGCCGGCGATGCCGAGCACGACGAGGAGCACGTTGAGGTCGTGCCGCGATATGAACATCCCCCGGGCCACCGCGATGACGCCGGCCAGCATGGCCAGGACGGTCACCGCGAGCAGTATGCAGATGTGCACGGTGATTGACCGGTTGCGCAGCATGCGCAGGATGAGCCAGCCGGGGAGCGCGACCGCCACCGCGCCGGCGAACGAGACCGCGAAGATGAGGCTGAGCTCACGCATGCGGATCCACCGGCTCGTACCGGTAGCCAACCCCCCATACGGTCACGATCCGGCGGGGTGTGGTCGAGTCCTCCTCGATCTTCTCCCGCAGCCGTCGCACGTGGACGGTCACAGTGGACTGGTCACCGAAGGTCCAGCCCCACACCGCTTCGAGCAGCTCAGCCCGGCGCAGGGCCCGGCCGGGGTGGCGCATGAAGTACCCGAGCAGGTCGAACTCGCGGACGGTGAGAGCCAGATCGGCACCGTCGAGCCGGGCCACCCGCCGGGCGACATCCAGCACCAGGCCGCCATCACGCAGCACTGCCGGCGCGCCGGGCTCCGGCGCGCGCGCTGCCCGCCGCAGCACCGACTGCACGCGCAGGACCAGTTCGCGGGGCGAGAACGGCTTAGTCACGTAGTCGTCCGCGCCCAGCGACAGCCCGGCCAGCCGGTCGCCCTCGTCACCGCGCGCGGTCAACATGATCACGGGCAGGTCGGGGTCGGCCGAGCGCAGCCGCCGGCATACCTCGAGCCCGTCGATCCCGGGCAGCATGAGGTCGAGGACGACCAGATCCGGCCGCTGGTCGGCGACGCACGCGAGCGCGGTCCGGCCGTCGGCCGCCAGGATGACCGTGTAGTCGGCCCGCTCCAGGTAGCGGCGCACCACGTCGCTGACGGTCGGATCGTCATCGACGACCAGCACCCGCTGCCCCATGGGCCGAGGGTACGGCGCCGCTGGTCGACCTGGCCCGAACGGGCGGCGACGGTCCGCGGACCGTAAGAGAAGCCACGTGCTTCCCGTACACGAAGGAGCGGTGGGTCCCAAGGGGAACTCACCGCTCATCCGGTGGAGGTGCCGGGAATCGAACCCGGGTCCTCCGGAGTCTTGCCAGGGCTTCTCCGAGCGCAGCTCACTCTGCCTCTACTCGGCCCCTCCGATCATGTGAGCGAGTCGGTGTGGCGGGCCCAGTCGCGATTGGTCTCACCGTGTCAGCCCCGCGACGAGACTGAGTTGGCCAGCCCACTAGCTGATGCCGGGGTCTGGGCCGTGGGCCCTCCCAGTCCGACAACCTCGCTGGTCGCCTAGGCGGCGAGAGCGAAGGTAGCGCGCTTAGCGTTGGCGCTTATAGTTTCCGACGACGATTCACGAGACGACGTCGGCTTCCTCGGCTCGCTTCCCCTGCCTCAACGTCCGCAGTCGAAACCTGTCACCCCCTGCACCGGAGACATCCGGCGGTACACCACACCATGTGGCGTCCCTTCAGGGTAACGCTCAGGGCAGCCGGATTCATCCCCCGGGCTACGGGCAGGCCGGCGGGTCGACCGCCGGGCCGTCGACTGTGGCCACTCCGGTCACCGTGAAGGTGAACTCGAAGACGCTGCCGGCCGCCACCACCGCGACGGATGGGGTCGAGTAGAAACAGTGCACGAGGCCGTGTGGTTGGTGGATCACGCGCCGATCCTGGCTCTCGACTATCAGCCCGAGCACGGAGATGTGCACCGACACCGCTCGCCACCGACCCGCGACCGGGCTGGGGTTGTGCACCCCGACCCGCACCGTCTGCCCGAGCGCTCCCTGGTTGACGATCTGGTACGTCGCGGTCAGGTGCGCACCATCGGCCGGCGTGGGCGCACCGGGACCGGCGGTGGCCGGCGGTAGACCCGCGGTCGAGCCGACCTGTGGCCGGATCGAGGCCGTCGGCACGGTCTGACTGCCGGGCGCCGGGCCCAGCCCGCCCTGGCCGGGCGCTGTGTCCGGCTGATCAGCGACCCTCGGACCTGAGTTCAGCAGCCAGATCCCGACGGCCACGACGAGCAACAGGGCGGCGAGCGTCGCCCAGGAGACGCCCCGACGACGCGGCGCCGGCGGTGGTACCGGATCACGCGGCGTGGCTGGCTCCGCCACCGGATGGCTGGCGCCGGTGGCCTCGAACCCGACCAGTACCGGCAGGACCGCGCTGCTCGGTGCGACCGCGCCCGCGGCGGCCGGTGCGGCGACCGCGGCGACCGCGGGTAGCGACTCGGCGAAGAGCCGCTGCAGTGTCCGCTCCCGGACCCCGGCCAACTCTCCGACGTGTCCCGTTTCGGTCACCCGCAGCCGACACCCATCCCGGGTCGGCTGCAGGCTCCAGGTCATCGTCGTCTGGGTGTGTGGGCTCTGCCAACCCATGACCAGCTTGCGCTGCGGGATCAGCTCCAGCACGACCGCGCTGATCGGCCCGTCGAAGCCGGGCAGGGTGCCGGGCCAGAGCATGAAGCGGTGACCGACCTCGGCCGAGAAGTCGGTCTCCATCAACCAGCTGATCAGCTGATCGCGATCGGTCAAGGCGCGCCAGGCCCGCTCCGGGGGCACCCCGAGGTCGACATCGAGCCGAACCCCGCTCATGCCGGCTATCCCATGCCCTTGTGACGCCGACCCATGGCCCGGTTGATCTCCCGATCGGCGTCGCGCTTGGCCAGGTCCTGCCGCTTGTCGTAGGAGCGCTTGCCACGGGCAAGGCCCAGCTCCACCTTCGCCCAGCCGTCGGAGAAGTAGAGCGAGAGCGGCACCAGCGTGAGCCCGCTCTCCCGGGTCTTGCTGATCAACCGGGTGATCTCGCCGCGATTGAGCAGCAGTTTGCGCACCCGGCGGGGTTCGTGGTTGGTCCAGGTGCCCATCGCGTACTCGGGCACGTGCATGCCGTGCAGGTAGATCTCGCCGTCCTTCTCCTGCGCGAACGAGTCCACAAGAGACGCCCGGCCGGCCCGCAACGACTTGACCTCGGTGCCGAAGAGCGCGATGCCGGCCTCAACGGTGTCGAGGATCGCGTAGTCGTGGCGCGCCTTGCGGTTGGAGGCGACGAGCTTGCGCCCCTTTTCGCGTGGCACCGCGCCCCACCTCCCAACCCCCTGGTCCGGCCCACGTCGCGCCGCCACCACAGCGCCCGGCGGTCCGGCGTTGCGGCCCACCGGGCGGCAATCCTACCGGAGCATCGGTGGGCGGGTCGATTGCTCAGCAGAGGCAAGCGGGCAGCCAGGAGACCGGATTCACCGGCGTGCCGTCGAGGCGGACCTCGAAATGGAGGTGGTCGCCGGTCGACGCGCCGGTGGTACCGACCCGGCCGATCACCTGGCCCGCGCGGACCTGCTGGCCCACTCGTACCAGGATCGCCGATTGATGGGCGTAACAGGTCGCAAAAGCTTTGCCCTGGTATGTGCCGTGATACAGGCAGGTGTAGTTGCCGTAGCCGCCGTCCCAGCCGGCGCGGACCACCCGGCCGGCCGCGGCCGCCCAGATCGGCGTGCCCTGCGGGGCGGCGAAGTCCACCCCGGCGTGCAGTTGCCAGACCCGGTAGAACGGGTCGTAGCGCATGCCGAAGTCGCTCGACTTCCAGCCGACGACCGGCATCGGCAGCCGGGCCCCGCGCCGCAGGACCGGACCGCCCGACTTCGCCAGACCGCGGATCTCGGCGGCGATCCGGGCGCTTTCGGCCTGCAGCTCCTGGTACTGCTTGAGGGTCGCGGCCCGGTCCGCCTGGGCGACCCCGAGCGCCGCCGTGCGCTGGGCGACCAGCCCGGCGACCGCCTGGTGGCGCGCCGCGGCGGTGGCCTGCGCGGCCGCCGCCCGGTCGACCGCATCGGCCGCTTCCTTGGCGGCCGCGACCGCGTCGCGCCGGCGCCCAGCCAGGGTGTTCTGCCGGTTCTTCTGCTCGGCCCGGGCGAGCGTGTTCGCCTGCAGCGCCTGCTGCTGGGCCTGGGCCACATGCTCGAGATAGCTCAGGCCGGCGACGAAGTCGGCCGGGCTGGTGACGCTGAGCAGCGCGCTGACCCCGGCCACATCGCCGGTCTCGTACGCGCGGGTGGCGTAGGCACCGATCGCCGTCCGGGTCTGGTCCACCCGCCGGCTGGCGAGCGTGAGCGCCCGATCGGCGGCGGCCAGATTCACCTGAGCGGCGTGCACCGTACGCGCGGCCGTGTCGGCGCGGGCATGAGCGCCGGCCAGCACGCCCTCGGCCTCGGCCAGCTCCCGCTGGGCGGGCGGCAACCTACGATTCGCGTCGTCCAGGGCGGCCGCGGCGGCGACCACCCGTACCGAGGCCGATTCCAGGGCCGCGCGGGTACGGACCAGTTGGCGGTCCACCCGTACCTGGTCGCCATGCGGGTCAGCCGCGGCCGGGGCACCCGTGAGCAGAACGATCAAGGTGGCGAGGGCGGCGGGCAACCCAACCGCCACGATCCGCTTCACCCGTGTGCTGTCCCTTCCACCCCGCCGGACGCGGGGCTCCGGCCAGTATCTGCCTTCACACAGGTCACAGCCAGGTAAACGCCGAACATTAACCAGAACGAGAAGCCGGGGCCGGTGGTTTCCCCACCCGCCCCGGCCCACTGCACTGCCACGCCCAGCTCACTGGTCTCGGGCTACTGCACTGCCACGCCCAGCTCACTGGTCTCGGGCTACTGGTTAGTAGGGTGCCCCTCTTATACAGAAAGCGTTAGTGGGGTGCCCTTGCAGACAAATCAGCGAGGGGCGAGGGGGTGAAGGGTCACACCTTGATATAGAAGCGCAGCGCGATCCAGCCGGTCACCGAGCTGACCAGGGCACCGGCCGTGGCGAGCAGTGGCAGCATCCAGTTGACGTTGGCCCAGGGGACCGGCGTCAGGACGGCGGCGAGCGGTGCCAGCGCACCGTCGAACACGTAGATCTTGGCGAGGACCAGGGTGCCGTAGGCGAACACCGCGCCGATGAAGCCGGCCGCGACCGCCTCGAGCACGAACGGTGCCTGGATGAACCAGTTGGATGCGCCGACCAGCTTCATCACGGCGACCTCTCGTCGCTTGCTGTAGGCAGCCACCTGGATCGTGTTGATCACGAGCATGAGGGCGGCGACCCCCTGCACGATCGCGATGATCAGAGCGAGTGTCTGCAGCGAGGCGAGCACCGAGAAGACCTTCTCGACCAGCTGCTTCTGGTCGATGATCGTGTCGACCCCGTCCATGGTGGCGTACTTCGCCTTGAACTGGTCGAAGGTGTTCGGGTCCTTCAGCTTGACCCGGAACGACTCGGGCAGGGACTCAGGCTTGGTCTGCTGGACCAGCTCGGGCGCGTTCGCGTAGATCGACTTGAACCGCTCGTACGCCTCGTCCTTGTTCTCGTAGGTCCAGTTCAGCACGAGATCGTCGCTGGAGATGGCGTTCTGCAGGGCGTCCTTCTGGCTCTGGGTGGTGCCCTGGGTCTTGAGGAAGACGCTGACCTCGACCTGCTGGTAGTAGACCTTGCGCATCTGGTCCACCTGGAGGTAGAGCAGCACGCTCGCGCCGAGCAGGGTGAGCGAGACGGTCATCGTGATGATCATGGCAATCGTCATGGTGACGTTGCGCCACAGGCCGACCGCGACCTCGGACAGTACGTACTTCAGACGCATCGGGTTCTGGCTTCCTTCCCAGGAGCTTCGAGGCTACGACCGCGGTCGGGCGACGCGGCGGGTCCGGCCGACATGGTCAGCCGTAGACCCCCCGCGGCTGGTCCCGGACAATCTTGCCGCCCTCGATCTCAACCACCCGGCGGCGCATCTGGTTCACGATGTTCGAGTCGTGGGTGACCATGACGACGGTGGTGCCGGTCCGGTTGATCCGGTCGAGCAGCCGCATGATCTCGATCGAGGTGTCCGGGTCGAGGTTCCCGGTGGGCTCGTCCGCCAGCAGGATCAGCGGACGGTTGACGAAGGCGCGGGCGACGGCGACCCGCTGCTGCTCACCGCCGGAGAGCTCCTGGGGGTAGCGGTGCTCCTTGCCGCCGAGGCCGACCAGTTCGAGCACCTCGGGCACGACCCGGCGGGCGACCGCCTGGGTCTTGCCGATCACCTCCAGCGCGAAGGCGACGTTCTCGTACGCGGTGCGGTTGGGCAGCAGCCGGAAGTCCTGGAACACGCAGCCGATGGAGCGGCGGAAGTTCGAGATGCGCCAGGAGCGCATGTGTCCGACGTCCCGGCTGTTCACGGTGATCTTGCCCTTGGTCGGCTGGATCTCCCGCAGCAGCAACTTGACGATCGTGGACTTCCCCGAACCCGACGGGCCGATGAAGAAGACGAACTCGCCCTTGTCGATCGCCACCGATACGTCGTTGAGCGACGGCCGCTGCGCCTTCGGGTAGGTCTTCGTCACGTGCTCGAGCGCAATCACGGGTGGGAAGTCTACGCGGTGTTACCCCGACGCCAAGTCGAGGCGGTCCGTGGGCGTGTATTGCCGGAAAAGTTCCACGGCCGCCCACAGCGTTCTACAGCCGGCCACAGTGCCGCACAGCCCGCCACAGGTGGGCAGGGCCGGCAAACGCCGCGAAGGAGCCGGACTCAGGGTGATCCGGCGCTGCGTTCACGCCGCCGGCGCCACCGGATCCCGGCCTCGATGAACGCGTCGATCTCGCCGTCGAAGACCGCGGTCGGGTTGCCGGTCTCGTACTCCGTGCGCAGGTCTTTGACCATCTGGTACGGGTGCAGCACGTACGAGCGCATCTGGTCGCCCCAGGAGCCCGCGACGTCGCCCCGCAGGATGTCCATCTTGGCCGCCTCCTCGGCCCGCCGCCGGTCCAGCAGCTTCGCCTTCAGCACGGCCATCGCGGTCGCCTTGTTCTGCAGCTGCGAACGCTCGTTCTGGCAGCTCACCACGATCCCGGTGGGTAGGTGGGTCAGGCGCACCGCCGAGTCGGTGGTGTTCACCCCCTGCCCGCCCGGCCCGGAGGAGCGGTAGACGTCCACCCGCAGCTCGTCGTCGGGGATGTCGATCTGGTCGGACTGCTCGACCACCGGCACCACCTCGACGGCGGCGAACGAGGTCTGACGGCGGCCCTGGTTGTCGAACGGGCTGATCCGCACCAGCCGGTGCGTGCCCGCCTCGACCGAGAGCGTGCCGTACGTATAGGGCGCCCTGACCGCGAAGGTGGCGGACTTGATGCCCGCCTCCTCCGCGTACGAGGTGTCGTACACCTCGGTGGGGTATCCGTGGCGCTCGGCCCACCGCAGGTACATCCGCAGCAACATCTCGGCGAAGTCGGCCGCGTCCACTCCGCCCGCGCCCGAGCGGATGCTGACCAGCGCCTCCCGCTCGTCGTACTCGCCGGAGAGCAGGGTGCGCACCTCCAGCTCGTCGATCGCCGTGCGCAGCTGCGCGATCTCCGCCGCCGCCTCGGCCAGCGCGGCCGGGTCGCTCTCGGACTCCGCGAGCTCCAGCAGCACGCCGGCGTCGTCGACCCGGGACCGTAGCCGCTCCACCTTTGCGATCTCCCCCTGGAGGTGGGAGAGGCGCGATGTGATCTTCTGAGCCGCCGCCGGGTCGTCCCACAGATCCGGTACGGACGCCGCAGTCTCCAGCTCCGCCCGATCCCGGCGCATCCGGTCAAGATCGAGCACGGCTTCGATGGTGTGCAGGGTTGCGTCCAGCGCCTTGAGCTGTTCAGCGAGATCGGCGGCCGTCACGACTATCAAGCCTATCTGACCGGCGCTTCGTTACTTGACCGGCGCCGCCTTGAGCCAGGCGAGCGCGGCCTTGTGGTAGCCGACCGCGAATTCGAGCGCGGCCGCGCCGTAGTTGTCGCCATCCGCCTTCGCCTGTTTGGCCTGTTCGCGGATCTCGGCGAGGGCGTTGTTGTGGGCCTCGGTCGCCTGCGCGTAGAGATCTTTGAGTGCGCTGGCGCCATGGTGGGCACCGAACGCCACCCGCAGCGCCACCGGGTTGCGCAGCGACTCGGTGCCCGGCTCTTCGGCGAGCCATCGGGCAAAGGCGCGCTTGCCGGCGGGGGTGATCGAGTACGGCTGGCTCGCCCGGGGGCCCGGTTTGCCCAACTTGACGAAGCCCATCTCGGCCAGGGCCGGCAGCTCCCGGTAGACCTGGCTGCGCGTCATCGACCAGTACGGCCCGAGCCGCCGTTCGGCGGCGGCCATCAACTGTCCGCCCGTCATCGGACTATCGTGCAGCAGCCCAAGGAGAGCTGCGGCAGTCGCGTTCACTCCATCTGCCATCCCCACAACCTGCCACCTTCCCGGCTCGCTGTCCAGGATTTCGGCAAATCTAATCCACAGTGCACTGTCCGGTCGGGACCGTCCCCTCGGGACGGTCCCGACCGGACGCCGGAGCCCGGCCGAGCCCTCGCCGGCGGCCGGCCCAACCGGACGTCGGCAAGATCACCAGTGCCCGGCCGGGGGGATTGACAGGCTCGCTCCAGCGCCCTACCGTACGCAGCCAGTTAGTTAGTCAACCTTCCTTTCGAACGGAGCGCGAAAATCATGATCCGCCCCGCCGGCTCCGCCAAGCTGCTCCGGGCGATCAACTCGAGCGCGACCCTGTCACACCTGCTCCAGTCCGGCCGCCTCACCCGGGCGGAACTGCGTGACCGGACCGGGCTGTCCAAACCGACCAGCTCAGAGATGCTGCGACTGCTGACCGACGCCGGGCTCGCCATGGTCGCCGGCCGCACGGCGGGCGGCCCCGGCCCGACCGCGGAGATCTACGCCCCCAATCCGGACGCGGCCCACGTCGTGGCCATCTCGGTGCGCGACACGATCGGAGAGGACCGGCCCGGCCTCGGGGTCGCCCTGGGTGATCTCGCCGGCGAGATCCGCTACCGCAGCGACGACTGGATCGACTTCGCCGCGGTGGCTCCGGCCGACGCCATCGTCGGCGCGCTCCAGGCCGCCTGCGCCGGGGCGGGAACCGACCCCGGCCGGGTGCGCCGCGTCCAGATCGGGGTCGCCGGGTCGTACGACGCCCGAGCCGACCGCATCCACCACGTCGACGTGCCCGGCTGGGACGCACCGGGAGTCGCCGCGGCGATCCGGGCCCGACTGGCCACCGTCGACCGGGGTCCGGCGCCGATCGATGTCGCCATCGAGAACGACGTCAACCTCGCCGCCATTGCCGAACGCCACCGCGGTATCGCCGGCCCCGACAGCTTCGCCATGCTCTGGCTCGACCACGGCCTCGGTCTCGCCGTTGACCTGGGCGACAGCCTGCTGCAGGGTGCGCGCGGCGGTGCCGGCGAGATCGGGTACCTCCCGCTAGCCACCCGACCGCTAGCCACCCGACCGCGGGAAACCCGACCGCCCGCCGGCGGCGGTGGGTTGGCGACCGGCGGGCCGCCGGCCGAACTTCAGGACCTCGTCGGCGGTCCGGCGGTCATCGAGCTCGCCCGGGCGGCCGGGGTGACCGCGAGCACCCCGGGAGCCGCGGTAGCGGCCGCCCTGCTCCAGCCGGGCGACTTCCTC
Source organism: uncultured Actinomycetota bacterium (assembly GCA_963753485.1). GTDB lineage: Bacteria > Actinomycetota > Actinomycetes > Mycobacteriales > Micromonosporaceae > CAWDLX01. The sequence goes on from CAVWCL010000017.1 coordinate 20,998, forward strand.
GACCAGTTGGCCAACCGGGTCGCGTTCGCGCTGGCGAGCGTCATCGCGATCCTCGACCCCCCACTCGTCGTCCTCGCCGGCGCGGTCGCCCAGGCCGGCGGCGTCCAGCTTCGCGACGCGGTCGCGGGCGCCCTCGCCGCCTACCCACGGGCCAGTACCGACGGGCACAGCGTCGAGATCGCGGTGACCGCGGTCGACGACGACGCGGTACTGCTCGGCGCGCTCGACGCCGGCCTCGCAGCGCTGCGCGAGGCACTCATCAGCTCATTGGCGCAACCCTCACCCGATTGACCCACCCATCGAAGGAGCACGAGATGAATCGCCGCCTGCGCGTGGGCTCCGTCACCGGTGCCGCGCTCATCGCCGCTCTCCTCGCCGCCGCCTGCACCCCGGGGAAGGCTCCGGCGCCGGTCGGCTCGCCAACGGCGCAGCCCGAGGGCACGGTGGAGTTCTGGCACTTCTTCACCGACCGGGAGGCGGCCGCGATCGCCGGCGTCGTCCAGGACTTCGAGGCCACCCACCCGAAGATCCACGTCGTCATCAAGGACGGGCAGGACGACGCCAAGATGACTCAAGCGATCTCCGCCGGACAGGGGCCCGACCTCGGCCTGTCCTACTCGACCGACATCGTCGGCAAGTTCTGCCATTCCGGCGCCTGGCTCGATCTGGCGCCCTACATCGCCCGGGACTCCGTCGACATGTCGAAGATCCCGCCGAGCGTACAGGCGTACACGAAGTTCGAGAACAAGCAGTGCACCATGCCGTTCCTGGCCGACACGTACGGCCTGTACTACAACAAGACCATGTTCGCCGCCGCCAACATCTCCGGTCCGCCGAAGACGCTCGCCGAGCTCGCCGACGACGCGAAGCGGCTCACCAAGCTCAAGCCGGACGGCAGCATCGACGTGGCCGGCTTCCTGCCCCTGTTCAACTTCTACGAGAACTCGCCGGCTCACGTGGCACCGATGGTGGACGCCAAGTGGCTCACCGCCGACGGCAAATCCGCGATCGGCACCGATGCCGGCTGGCCCACATTCCTCGCCTGGCAGAAGCAGCTCGTCGACTACTTCGGGTACGCCAAGTTGGAGAAGTTCCGGGCCAGCCTCGGTGACGAGTTCTCGGCGGACAACGCCTTCCAGAAGGGGAAAGTGGCCATCAACATCGACGGCGAGTACCGCATCGCATTCGTCAAGGACCAGGCCCCGAACCTGCAGTTCGGCACGGCCCCGGTGCCGACCGCCGACGGCAGCCGGTACGGCGCGGGCTACGTGACCGGCAACGTCGCCGGCATCTCCCGCAACTCCCGCAACCCCGAGGCGGCCTGGGCTCTGCTGAAGTACCTGACCACCGACACCAAGGCACTGGTCAAGCTGGCCAACGGCATCAAGAACGTGCCCACGACGACCGACGCCCTGCACGCACCGGATCTGCAGATCGACCCGCAGTTCCAGGTGTTCCTCGACATCTTCAACAACCCGGCGAGCTCCACGACGCCAGCCTCCTCGGCCGGCCCGGCGTACCAGGAGACGTTCCAGCAGTTCCTGGACAAGTGGCAGTCCGGCAAGGTGCCGAACCTCACCGCGGGGCTGGCCGGTGTGGACACACAGGTGAACAACGTGCTCGAGCTCGCCGGCTGACCTGACATGCCCACCGCGGCCTCGACCGCCCTGAGCGGACTCGGCTCTGGTCAGACCCCGATCCGGAGCCGGCGGCCCAGCCGCCGGCTCCGGCGCCGGCTCACCGTGGCTTCATTCATGGCCCCGGCGATGCTCGGCATTGCGATCTTCTTCGTCTACCCGCTGCTCGCCGCGGTCTACTTCTCCTTCACCAAATTCGACCTGCTCTCGCCACCGACGTGGGTCGGGTTGGACAACTACCGCCGGCTGGCCCATGACGACAACCTGGTCACGGCGGCCGAGAACACGCTGTGGTTCGTCGTGGTGCTGGTGCCCGCCCGGGTCATCACCGCGCTGGTCACCGGCGTTCTGCTGAGCCACATCAAGCGGGGAGCCGGCATCTACCGGACGATCTTCTACCTGCCCGCGCTGGTGCCCCCGGTGGCCGCCACCATCGCCTTCGTCTTCCTCTTCAAGCCGGGCACCGGCCCGGTCAACACGATGCTCGGGCGTTTCGGCATCGAGGGTCCACTGTGGTTCAACTCCCCGACCTGGGCCAAGCCCTCCTTGGTCCTGCTCGCTCTCTGGGGCATCGGTGATCTCATGGTGATCTTCCTCGCGGCGTTACTCGACGTACCAGTCGAGCAACACGAGGCGGCCCAGCTCGACGGGGCCAACGCGTGGCAGCGGTTCCGCTCGGTGACCCTGCCGACGATCTCGCCGGTCATCCTCTTCGCCGCCATCACCACCGTGATCTTCACGCTGCAGTACTTCACCCAGGCCGCGGTGGCCGCGAGCGTCGCCTCCAACCAGGCCACCACCGGCGGCGGCATCTCGTCCACGTTCGGCTATCCGGAGGGCTCGACCTTCACGTACCCGCTCTGGCTCTACGTCGTCGGATTCCGCTACTACGCCATGGGGTACGCCAACACGCTCGCCGTCGTGCTCTTCGTCGTGTCGTTCGCGGTCACCCTGATCCTGCTGCGCCGCGCGCGGGTCTTCACGGGAGGTGATCTCCGATGACCTCGGTGCAGGAGGCTACCCGGCCGGTGCGGGCGCCGGGGCCGCTCGTCGCCCCCCGCCGCCGCGCCCGCCGTCCGGGGATCTGGCTCGGCTGGGTCGCCCGGCACAGCGTCGCGATCGCGCTCTGCATCATGTTCCTCGCTCCGGTCGTGTTCCTGACTCTGACCTCGTTCATGTCCAGCAACCAGGCCCTCACCGCCGACCTGGTACCCGACGTCTGGCATCCGGACAACTACCTGCACGTCTTCTCCTCGACGCCACTGCCGAAGTACCTGCTCAACACCGTGATCTACTCGGTGCTGGCCACCGGCTTCATGCTGTTGTCGAGCATTCCGGCCGCGTACGGCCTGGCAAAGCTCACCTGGCGCGGCCGCAACCTGGTCCTCCTCGTGATCATCTGCATGATGATGCTGCCGCCCCAGGTCACCACCGTGCCCCTGTATCTCATGTGGGCCAATCTCGGTCTGACCGGGACACTCGTGCCGCTGATCGCCCCGATGCTCTTCGGCGACGCGTTCTCGATCTTCCTGTTGCGCCAGTTCCTGGTGACGATCCCGGATGAGTACCTGGACGCGGCGCGGGTCGACGGCTGCGGCGAATGGCGCACGCTGCTGCGCGTCGTGATCCCGATGGCTCGGCCGGGCATCGCGGCGACCGCCATGTTCCAATTCTTCTACTCTTGGAACGATTACTACGGCCCGCTGCTCTATACCAGCGAGAACGAGAGCTCGTGGACGCTCTCCCTGGGGCTGGCCTCGTTCCGTAGCCTGCACCACGTGGACTGGAACCTCGTCTACGCGGCCACCATGCTCTCCCTGGTGCCCATCGTCGTCATCTTCTTCTTCGCCCAGAAGGCATTCGTGCAGGGCGTCACGCTCACCGGAGTGAAGGGATAAACGCCACCATGAAGATCGCCGTGGTCGGCGGTGGCTCGACGTACACGCCCGAGTTGGCCGACGGCGTGGCCCGGCTGGGCACCGCGCTGGGGGTGCAGGAGCTGTGCCTGATCGACCCGGCCGCCGACCGGCTGGCCGTGGTCGGAGCGTTCTGCGCGCGCCTCTTCGCCCACCACGGCCATCCGGGCCGGGTCACCTGGACGTCCAATTTGGACGAGGGTGCGGACGGCGCCGCGGTCATTCTGATCCAGCTACGGGTGGGCGGCCAGGCGGCCCGCATGGGGGACGAGACATTCCCGCTCGAGTGTGGCTGCGTCGGGCAGGAGACCACCGGGGCTGGCGGGCTGGCCAAGGCACTGCGAACGGTCCCGGTCGTGCTCGACGTGGCCGCCCGGGCGCTGCGGCGGGCGGCTCCCGGCGCTTGGGTGGTCGACTTCACCAACCCCGTCGGCATCGTGACCCGGGCGTTGCTCGACGCGGGTCACCGGGCGATCGGTCTGTGCAACGTCGCGATCGGTTTCCAGCGCCGCTTTGCCGGCCTGCTCGGGGTGCGCCCGGACGAGGTCGTGCTCGACCACATCGGACTCAACCACCTCACCTGGGAGCGGGCCGCCTATGTGGGCGGTGTGGATGTGTTGCCGAAGCTGCTCGCCAACCACCTGGCTGAGCTCGCCGGCGATGTCGGTCTCCCGCCCGAGGTGCTGGCCCGGCTCGGCTGCGTGCCCTCGTACTACCTGCGCTACTTCTACGCCCACGACGAGGTGGTGGCGCAGCAGCGTGGCGCGCCGACCAGGGGCGCGCAGGTGGCCGCGATCGAGGCCGAGCTGCTGGCCCGCTACGCCGATCCGCAGCTGACCACCAAGCCCGCGCAGCTGCGCCAGCGTGGCGGCGCGTTCTACTCCGAGGCGGCGGTCGGCCTGATCGCGTCGCTGCTGGGCGATGCCCCGGCGGCCCACTCCGCGAACGTCCGCAACGCCGGCACCTTGCCATTCCTGGACGACGACGACGTGATCGAGGTGACCTGCGAGGTCTCCGAGCAGGGTCCGGTGCCGCGAGCGGCCGCCGCGCTGCCGCCCGACCTCGCCGGGCTGGTCGGTCACCTGACCGGCTACGAGCGCCTGGCCGCGCAGGCCGCGCTGCGCGGTGGCCGGACGCTGGTCTATCGGGCGCTGCTGGCCCACCCGCTGGTCGGCCAGCACGCCCGGGCTGAGCGGCTCACCGATCTGTTGCTGGCCGCCAATGCGACCCACCTGGCCTGGGCGCGATGACCCGGTACCTCGCCATCGACGGCGGTAACTCAAAGACCGACGCCGTGATCGGCACCGACGCCGGCGAGGTGCTCGCGTACGCCCGGGGCCCGGGCACCTGCCACCAGAACATCGGCCTGGAGCAGACCATTCTCCGGCTGCGCGCGCTGGTCGCCCGGGCCCGGGCCGAGGCCGGCCTGCAGCCGGGCGCGCGGCTCGAGCGCGCCGACGTCTTCCTCGCCGGGGCCGACCTGCCGGCCGAGGTCGATCTCCTCACCGCCGCGATCGGCCGGCAGCGGTGGGCCGGTGAGCTGCACGTGGAGAACGACACGTTCGCCCTCCTGCGCGCCGGCACCGACGCCGCCGACGCCATCGCCGTGGTCTGCGGCGCCGGGATCAACTGTGTCGGCCGCAGCGCCGACGGGCGCCGGGCCCGGTTCCCGTCGCTCGGCCCGCTCAGTGGCGACTGGGGCGGTGGTGGGCAGCTGGCCACCCTCGTGCTCTGGCACGCGGTCCGCGGCGAGGATGGGCGCGGGCCGACTACCCTGCTCTCGGAGGCGGTCGCCGACCACTTTGGAGTCTCCCGCGCCGAGGAGGTGAGCGCGGCGATGCATCTGGGCACGATCGACCGGGCCCGGCTGGCCGAGCTGACGCCGGTCCTGTTCACCTCGGCCGCCGCCGGCGACCCGGTGGCGGCCAAGGTGGTGCGGCGTCAGGGCGAGGAGATCGTGGCGATGACGACCGTGGCCGCGGGCCGGCTCGACCTGCTCGACCTGCCCTTCGTCGTGGTCCTCGGCGGCGGCGTCCTGCGGGCCGGACACCGGCTCCTGATGGACCCGGTCACCGAGGGCATCCTGGCGGCGGCACCGAAGGCCACGGTGAGCATCGTCGGGTCGCCGCCGGTCCTCGGTGCCGCACTGTCGTCGTTGGACGCCATCGGCGCGAGCCCGGCCGCGCACCAGGCGCTGCGAGCAGCCCTCGGCTAGGCTAGGCCGCCGGCCGAGTGGGCCGTCCCGGCCAGGCCGCCGGCCGAGCGGGCTCGCGCTCGGCTGGGCTCAGACCGCGTCCGGGCCGCGCCGGCGCAGCTCGTCCACGGCGCCCATGGCCGAGCGCAGGTCGGTCAACCAGGTGTCGGCATGCTCGCCGACCAGGTGTACGCACCAGGCCAACGCCTCCGACCGGGACCGGGCGACACCCGAGTCGACCAGGGTGTCGAGCACCTGGCGCTCGGGCTGGCGCAGCCGGGTCATCACCGGCGCGGCGAGCGCGGTGAACAGCTCCCGGGTCGACCCGCACACCACACCCCAGGCCACCTTGCGGCGGTAGCGGTGCTCGATCTGCTGCGCGATCCGGATCCGGCGCTCCCGCGTCTCCTCCCGGAAGGTGGAGATCCGGCCCTGTTCGGCGGTGGCCCGCTCGGCATCGTTGGCCGCCTCCACCGTCGGTGCCGCCAGCGTCCCGACGACCAGGATCTCGTCCCGATCGACCACGACCTCGGCCGGACCGGTGAACCAGCCGTCGGGCAGCGCCCCGGCCAGCCAGGCGGTGACGTCGTCGGCGGGCGGTGGCTCACCCCGGCCGCCCCAGTGTCCCCTCTTATGCTCATACATCGTGCGCTCCTCTTACCTTGTAGCGACGATTACATCATTACACCGCTACAAGCCCGCACCAATCCGCCATCAGCGAACGCCCCGACTGGCCGCCGTTGCGCGACCGCGGGATCAGAGGATGCTGCGCAGTTGCCACAGCTCGGGGTAGAAGCGCAACTCGACCCGCGAGCGCAGGTACGCGCCGCCGGCGGAGCCACCCGTACCCGGCTTGGTCCCGATCTGGCGTTCCGCCATGAGCACATGCCGGGCCCGCCACAGCGCCCACGCCTGATCATGGGCAATGAGTGCCTCAGCCAGGTCCCACAGCCGGCCGTAGCGGTCGCGGTCGTGGGCGACCGCCCGGTATGCGGCGAAGCGTTCGTCCAGTGTGGAGACGGCGAAGCCGGCCTTCGCAAGCAGTGCCAGGTAGCCGTCCCAGAGGCTCGGCTCCTCCAGGCGGCGGCGCAAGCCGTCCCGCTCGGCCGGGGTCAGCCCGCGGAACCGGTCGAGGTAATCGTCGTCCTTCAACCCGGAGAGGAACTCGATCTCCCGGAACTGAGCCGACTGGAAGCCCGAGGCGGGCGCCAACCTGGTCCGGAAGGCGAGGAAGTCCTGGGGCGTCATCGAGTCGATCACATCCACCTGGCCCACCAGCACCCGCTCGATGGTCAGGCACCGCTCCAGGCGTACCCGGGGGGTGTAGACCTCGCCGGCGAGCATGCGGTCACGCGCATCGGTGAGCTCAGCGAGTAGCAGCTTGAACCACAGCTCGTACACCTGGTGGATGGTGATGAAGAGCAGCTCGTCGTGGGCCGGCGGGTCGGAGCCCGGCACCTGTTGGGCCAGCAGCTCGGGCACGCGCAGGTAGGTGCCGTAGGTCAGCTGGCCGCCCTGTTCGCCGAAGGACGTCATCGCCCCACGCTACCTCCCGTCGATCTAGGGCTTATGCGCACGGAAGGAGATCGATCCGTGTGCATAAGCCCTAGATCGACGGGGAGAGGAGGGGAGAGATGTCGAGGCGGTCCAGGGTCTCCCACAGGGTCGCCAGCGCGGCGTCCGGGTCGTAGTCGAACTCGCTCTCGCGCACCCGCCAGAACCGCCACCCGGCCCGCTTCAGCTCCCTTTCCCGGGCGAGGTCGGCCTCCCGCTGCTGCTCGGTGCCGGGCCAGTCCTGGCCGTCGCAGCCGACGGCGAGTCGGCCCCGGGCGCCGGTGACCACGAGGTCGATGCTGCGGCCGTTCACGTCGACCCCGGGCGTCACGTGGTAGCCGCGGTCGGAGATGCGCAGGAACACCCGCTGGTCGAACAGGCCGGTGAACGCCGGGTGCGGCTCGTCGGCCGAGACATCGGTGAGCACCGTCGGCGACAGCGCGGGCGGCGGGTTGAGCACATAGGACAGGAGCGAGGCCCGCAGGTCGCTGGTGGACAGCTCCTCCGGACCGACCGAGTGGAACAGCCACATCTGGTCCTTGGCCCGGGAGGCGGCCACGTTGAAACGCCGCTGCCACTCCATCGTGGTCAGCGCCGTGCGCTTCTCCGCGATCACCATCGAGACGAACACGACATCGCGTTCGTCGCCCTGGAAGTCCGGCGGCGTGCCCACGCGTAGGCGACGGCGCTCCCACTCCTTCGGCTCCACCCGCTCCAGCAACATCTGGTGCAGCAGCTGAACCTGTCCGGTGCCCTGCAGCACCACGACGCCGATGGTGCGCTCGGCGTACGCCGGATCGGCGAGGCAACGTTCGATCTGGGCGACCACCGCTTCGGCCTCCACCGGGTTGCGCACCCGGGTCGACTCGCCCTCGGTGGCGGCGCCGGCAACCCGTACCGCGCGCAGCGGCACCAGCCGGTCGCCGCCGAACTGGCGCAGCGGCACCAGGGGCTCGTCACCGTAGAACTGGCGCGACGAGTACTCGATGATCTCGGGCATGCAGCGGAAGTGCTCGCGCAGCGGGATCACCGCACCGAACCGGGCCCGCAACAGGTCGAACAGGCTGGAGCGGGGCGTGAACGCGTCGCGCAGGTACGCGGGCAGGTCCGGCAGGTACGAGGTCAGCTTGGCGAAGATCGGTTCGAGCTCACCCAGACGCACCTGCGACGGCGCGCACTGCTTGTCATCGCCGACGACGATGACCCGGGGCGCCAACCAGAGGAGGAACAGGTCCTCCAGGCTGGCCTGGCTCGCCTCGTCCACGATCACCACGTCGAACGAGTCGCGCACCGGGGCCAGCGTCTCCAGCACCACGTCCAACGGCATGATCCAGGCCGGCACCGCGCCGCGGGCCTCACGCATGGCGTCGCGGGCCAGCCCGCGGTACTTGCCGGCGTACCGACCGGTGCCCTTACCGAGCGAGCGCATGTGCTGCTCGTACGAGTGCAGCGCCTGCGCCTGGTGGGCGGTCATCCGCCGCAGGCAGTGGCCCCAGGCCTGGCTCGCCGCGAGATGGGCGGTCTCCTGGCGCAGCCGGGCGACCGTGTCCGCGAGCTCCGCCTCCAACTGCTGCTCGCGACCGGGCTGGCGCTGGTCCATGAAGTACGTGTTCGCCCGCGCCCAGGCCCAGGCGGCGGACCAGTCGGCGAGCCGGACCGGCCAAACGCCGGCCGTCGCGGTGGATTCCATCAGGGCGGCCAGCCCCGGGTGCGCGCCCCGGAGGCGCTCGAGCAGGGCATCACTGGTGATCTGGTCCTCGCGCTGATCGGCGGCGGCACCCAGCTCGGCCAGCGCCTCCTCGTAGCCGTCGGCGTCACGGGCGGCGACCGCGGTCGCCGCGTCGGCCAGCTCGGGCGGTGCCTGGAGCGTCTGGGCCTGCCCGGCCAACCGCTGGGCCAGCGTCGTGAGCCGTTCGGTGGCCTGCTCCGCGTCGAGGCGCAACTGGACGGCGTCGAGCGCGTCGACCAGCGCCTGCCAGCCGGCCAGATCGGTGAGCGGCAGCCAGGCCTGAGTGGTGGCCAGGCTCCGGCGCACCTGCCCGACGGCGGCCAGGATGCGCTGTACCAGGTTCAGCCGGGCGTACGCGTCCACCAGCCGGGCGACCGACTGGGCCGGCGCCTCGTGCGGGTTGGCGACCAGGTTCACCCCGACCATCGCCCAGCCCCGCCCGAGTGCCTCCACAATGGACTGAGCCCGTAGTAGCGCGACCACAAGGTCGACCTGCTCGGCCGTGGTGATCGGCATCCCGTCGACGCTGGCGTGCTCGAGCACCTCGTCGGCGTCGCGCTGCGCGCCCGACTTGAAGGCACCGCGCAGCTTGCCGCCCTCGGCCAGGTGCTCGACGAGCGGCGCTACCCGCGCCAGTCGGGCGGTCGGCGTACCGTGGGCGGCCCCGCCGATCACGACCTGATGGAAGCCGAGCGCGCCGACCGCCTGCTGGGCGGCGGCGACCTGATCCCGCGCCGCGGCGAGCTGGGCCCAGATGGTGGCGTTGTGGCCGGCCAGACCGTCCACAATGGCTTGTACCGCCCAGTCCGTGGTCGACCAGGCGGTGGCGTCAACCGCGAGGCCGAGCAGTGAGGCGGTCTGGCGCACGTCCTCGACCGTGCGTCGGAGTCCACTGAGCACGTCGGCGTCGCAGCCGTCCAACGTGCGCGACACCTCGGTCGAACCGTGGTTCGCCGCCGCCAGCGCCGCCTGCTCGGCCGCGACCAGACTCGCGACCTCCGCCGCCGCCGGCAACGACGCCAGCTCGACCTGGTGCTGGTGCAGGCGGGCCGCCCGCTCGGGGGTGGCGGTGGCGAGCAGGCGCAGCAACTCCCCGGCCTCGGCCGCGGTCAGCGGCGCCTGCGCCGTCGCCGCTGGCACCGGTACGGGCAGCCAGTTGTGCGCAGCCGCGCCGGTGCGCAACCGGCGGGCGATCTCGCCGAGGGTGCCCTGGTAGCCGGGGGCGACATCGTCGTGGACCGCCGTCTCCGCCTCGCGCAGCGCGCGCACCTGGTCGATCAGCGCCTCGACCCGGGCGGACAGCTCATCGCGGTGGCTGGCGCTGCGGCTGACCTCGTCGTCGTGGGCGGCCGGGTCGAAGGTCGAGTACCGGTTCGACATCGCCTTGACGCTGCCTTCGAGCTCGGCCGAGCCGCCCCGCTCCAGATCGGTCACGGAGACGCAGAGCTTGGCCACCTCGGCTGGCAACTTGTCCCGCAGCACCCGCAACGCCTGCGCCTTCTGGCTCGTCACCAGTACCCGCTGGCCCGAAGCGAGCAGGGCGGAGATGAGATTGGCGATGGTGTGCGTCTTCCCGGTGCCGGGCGGGCCCTGCACGACGACGCCGTTGTTGGCACGCAGCCGCTCCATGATGCGCATCTGCTCCGGGTTGGCCGGCAGCGGGAAGAGCGGATCCGCACCGAGCATCTCGCCCGACGCGGCGCCCTCGGCCGAGAGCCAGGCCAGCCGCTCGTCGGCCTCCATCGCGGTCACCAGCTGAGCCAGCCCGAGCGGCGCCCGGGCCGTCGGACCCCGCAGCGCCTGCAGCATCGCGTCGTAGTACCCGATCAGGCTGGCCCGCTCGCGGCGGCGCAGAATGACCGCCGGTGCCAGCCGGACCTCGGCCCCCGCCTGCACCCGGGTCATCGGCGCGCTGTCGACCTCGAACGGCGTCTGCACGTCGAGGGCCCGGTCGGCCCACACCTTGACCAGGCGCTCGCAGTCCACCAGCGGCGCCACCACCGCGCCGTCGCGCACCTGGTCGTGCACGCTCTCCACCCGGGCCGGGTCGTAGCCGTCTTCGCCGTCGAGGAATTCCCGGTCCTGCGCCCGGGTCACGCCCTCGGGGTCGACCACCACGCGAACCTCGTCGCGCTCGCTGTCGACCACCGCGATCAACCGGGTGGCCAGGATGTGGTTGCGCACGCTCGTGCCGGCCGGCGAGAGCCAGCCGAGCAGGCCGGTACCGAGCACCACCTCGTACTCGTCCTCCTGCTGGCTCACCAGATGCGCCGCGGAGGCTAGCGTGGTGTACCACTGCCGGAACGGCGCGGAGCGCCGGTCGCGGGCCGCCCACGCCTGCCACACCGGCAGCCACGCCTCGAAGGCGTGACCGACATCGGGTGCCTGGTCCAACGGGAGCACCTTGGCCGTCATGCCCGTGCCGCCGTTGCCGTCGGAGACCACGACCCAGGCCGGGCCCTTCTCGCGCAGCACCGGCGACCCGGCCGACGAGTCGGCGAGTGCCTGCTTGTCCAGCCAGTTGGTCAACACCGCCGGCGGCTCCGGCGGGACCTCGGCGCGCAGTCGCGGCACGGCGAGCAGGGTTTCACCCGGGCCGGCGGCCACGTTGACGTTGACCTCGGCCGGCAGCGCGTCGAGCCAGAGCACGCTGTCGTACTCGTTGACCTCGGTGATGCGCCGCCGGCGGGCCAGCGCGACATCGCGCAGGAACTCGACCAGGTTGCTGGTCGTGGCGACCAGCTCCCGGTCGCTGGCGCGGGTCGACGACACGTTTCCCCTCCCGAAGGGTCGGCCTATGGCTGCGGCGGCTTTGCCCGTACGACGGTAACGCCTGGCGGCGGCCGCCCGACGCGGGCATTGGCGGCGATTTTCCCATGAAGCGGGCGCATTCGCCGGCACACGCCCGACCAGCCTACCACCGCCGAGCATGACTGTCCACGTCGGACAGCGCCGGAAGCGTTGTGGGGCCTGACTCTCAGCTCATATGTGGGTAGGTGTGATCGGTCGGGGGCACGAGCGCCTCTTTGATCGAACGGGGCGAGGTCCAGCGGATGAGGTTGTGCCACGAGCCGGCCTTGTCGTTGGTGCCACTCGCTCGCGCGCCGCCGAAGGGCTGCTGGCCGACGACGGCGCCGGTCGGCTTGTCGTTGATGTAGAAGTTGCCGGCGGCATAGCGCAGCATCGCGCCCGCCCGGTCGATCACCGTGCGGTCGGTGGCGAAGATAGATCCGGTCAGCGCATACGGTGACGCGCTCTCCGCCTGGCGCACCACGTCGTCGAAGCGGGCGTCGTCGAAGACGTGGACCCCGAGGATCGGCCCGAAGTACTCGGTCACGAACACCTCGTGAGCCGGGTCGTCGCACTCGACCACGGTCGGGCGGACGAAGAAGCCCTCGGCGTCGTCCACGGTGCCTCCGGCGAGGACCCGGCACGACGCCGAGTTCTTGATCCGGTCGAGGGCGCCGGCCAGCTTCGTGAAGGCGCGCCGGTCGATGACCGCACCGCCGAAGTTCGCAAAGTCCGCCACGTCGCCGTAGGACAGTCCGTCCGTGGTCGCGGCCAGCCGGTCGCGCAAGCCACCGCCCTCCCAGAGCGAGCGGGGCACGTACGCGCGCGACGCGGCCGAGCACTTCTGGCCCTGGTACTCGAAGGCGCCCCGGATCAGCGCGGTGTGCAGCGCGTCGACGTCCGCGCTCGAGTGCGCGACCACGAAGTCCTTGCCCCCGGTCTCGCCGACAATGCGCGGGTAGGACCGGTAGCGGTCGAGCTGGCCGGCCATGGTGCGCCACAGCTGATGGAAGGTCGCGGTCGATCCGGTAAAGTGCAATCCACCGAAGTCCGGGTCGGCCAACGCGACCTCGCTGACGACCCGACCGTGTCCGGTCATCATGTTGATGACACCGGGCGGCAGTCCGGCGACCTCGAGCATGCGCATCGTGTAGTACGCCGCCAACAGCTGGGTCACCGACGGCTTCCACACCACGGTGTTGCCCATGATGGCCGGCGCCGTCGGCAGGTTTCCGGCGATCGCGGTGAAGTTGAACGGGGTGATGGCGACGACGAAGCCCTCCAGCGGCCGGTGGTCGAACCGGTTCCAGACCCCCGGTGACGAGTTGGGTTGGTCGGCGAGCAGCTTGCGTCCGAAGTGGACGTTGAAGCGGAGGAAGTCGATCAGCTCGCAGGCCGAGTCGATCTCTGCCTGCTGCACCGACTTCGACTGGCCCAGCATGGTGGCCGCGTTGAGCGTGTCCCGCCACCCGCCGGCGAGCAGCTCAGCGGCGCGCAGGAAGATCGCGGCGCGCTCCTCGAACGGCATCGCCCGCCACATCGGCGCCGCTTGTTTCGCGGCCGCGACCGCCGCCGCCGCATCCTCGTTGGTCGCATTGTGGGTGACGCCCAGCACATGACGGTGCCGGTGCGGTGCGACGACATCGATCGCCTCGGCGCCGGCCATCCGGCGCTGCCCACCGATGGTCATCGGGATCTCGACCCGTTCCCCGGTCAGCTCACCGATGCGCCGCTGCAAGCTGGTGCGCTCGGCCGTATCGGGGGCGTACGACCGGACCGGTTCGTTGCGCGGTTCGGGCACGGTGAAGACGGCGTCCATGTGCTGCTCCTGCCTGTGGTCTCGACGGCGCTGACGAGTCTGGCACCCATCTTTCCACGCCCGGGCGGGCCCGGGCGTGACCGCCCGCCCGCGTAGTCTGGGTCCGGCCGCCGCACCCGCGACGCTCGCGCACCCCCACGAGATGGATACGCAAATTTGGCTGAGAAGACGTCGCGACCCCCGGCGCTGGAGATGCCCGACCAGGCCGTGCCGCCGGCCGGCGGCCTGCGTCCGATCGACACCGGCGTCCTGCTCCTGCTCGGACTGCTGTGGTTGGCGGCCACGCTGTGGACCGCACACGCGACCATCGCCAGCAACGCGGCCGACCCGGCCGTGGTCGCCAGCGCCGCCGCGCTCGCGCTGCCGGTCGTGGTCACCGCCAGCTTGCTCGCCGGAGCCGCGGCCGGACTTGCCGCGACCGGACTGCGGCTGGCCCGCGCCGAGGTCGCCACCGGTGAGCGCGAGGAGCGAGCGGGTGCGAGCCCCGCAGCGCGAACGAAAGGCCAGCACGGCCGGTCGGCCGCACTGCGCCGGGGGCTCGTCGGCGCCGGCGCCGGCGCCGCCTGCGCAGTGCCCGTCGCCGGGCTGATCCTGCTCACCTACGGAGGCGGATCGTCGCTGACCACCCTCGCCGCGACGGTCGGGGTGGCCGCGGTGATCGGCGGCGGCGCGGCCGCGCTGCGCCGGCCGGTGCTGGCCGCCGGCATCACCTCGACCCTCTGCGTCTTCCTGACCGGGGTGCTCGCCAGCGCCTTCCAATCCCCGCTCAAGTCCCTCTTCGGCGCGGGCGACACGCTCGCGTCGCAGGCGGATGCCGCCTCCTGGCTCTCGGCCACCACAGCGGCCGCCAGCGGGCTGGTCGCCGGCGTCATCGCCTACCTGTACCTGCGCCGGCGCGGCCCCGGCCTGCGGTGGCCCGGGTACCCGATTGCCGGCGCCACCCCCGGACTGATGCTCCTGGTCGCCGAGGGCCTGACCCTGCTCGGCGGCTCGCGCCTGTTCGATGTCGTGAGCCGACTCTCGGAGAACGATCGGGCGACCCTGGCCTACCTGGACGGGGCCCGCATCAACCAGGCCCTCACGGTCGGCTTCATCGGCGCGATCGTCGCCATGATCGGGGTGGGTCGGACCATGCGGCGCCCGGTCGAGGAGGACGCCGGCCCGGCGCCGGCGCCCCGGACCGGACCGGGTACGGCCCAGTCGGCGGAGCCGGCCGGCTAGGCGAACAGGGCGTTGAGCTCGGTCACGTCGTACCACTCGAGGTCGTGATCCTCGACGCTGTCCACGGTGAACTGCGCCTCCTCATCGCCGGCGGCGGCCAGTTCGACCACCTCCGCCGCGGCCGCAACATCGCCTTGCGCGCCCGGCCCGTCGACATGGACGGCGGCGACCTGGCTCAGCGTGAGCGAGGACGCGACCCGCACCACACTCGAGCCGAGAGCCGGGTCGGCGGCCGAGACGTCGGCCAGATCCAGGGCGATGACGACCCGCCGGCGCGGGGCCAGGGGATCATGGCGCAGCAGGTGGAGCGCGTCCTGCGCGGCTCGCACGAAGGCGACGTACTCCAGCTCCTCGTCATCGCCCGCGGCGTACCACTCCCGCAGCCCGGGGGTGACCGCGTGCGCCATCGTGCCGGCCGGCAGGCTCAGCCGGCCATCGGCATGTAGCCGCGCCAGCACAGGAATCGTCGCCGGCAGGTAGACCCTGGTCAGCTCGCTGCGCATGGGCAACCGTCACCTTTCCGCGGACCTTCCGGGTAGGTGGTACACCCGCGGTCGACGTCCGGCAAACCGCCACGCGCAGGCAGTCGCAGGCAAACCAAACGACTGGGGTACCCTCGCGCCATGGCGGCCCGGTTCCTGACCATGCAGGACGTGGCGGAGGAACTGGCGGTCACGGTGTCCCAGGTCTACCACATGGTCCGCAGCGGAGAGCTGCCCGCGATCAAGATAGGTGGCCGCGGCCAGTGGCGCATCGAGCGCGCCCGGCTGGAGGAGTACATCGCCCAGAAGTATCGGGAGACCGCTGAGTTCGTGCGCACCAACCCGCTCATCGACCACGACTCCTGAGTCCCTGCTCCGGCGAGGCCCGACGCGGCGGCGGGCCACCGGCTGTCGAAGGCAAACGAAAGTAAACCCAAAACTCTTGCGATCACCTCAGCCGATCGCGTACAAAGGTTGCCAACGGCAAACGAAGGCAAACACAGGATCTGTGGGAGGTCGGTGTGCCCGGATCGCTCGATCTCTGCCTCCCCGGCGTGGCGCCGCCGGTGGTCCGGGTGCTGCCGGTGCCCCGGTCCGAGCCGCCGACCGACGACGAGCTCTGCCGCGAGCTCTGTCGCGGGCATCGGGTCGGGATCTGGTCAGCGGTCGTGGCCGGACAACCAGTCGGTGAGCCCACCGGCGACGGGCCCGCCGAGACCGTCCGGACGCTGTTGTCCGACCGCCATGCTCCGGTACGGGTGCCGGCCCACCCCGTCGGGTCGGCCCCCGTACCGGGACCGGTCCGCACCCCGCGACCATCGGCGGTGCGGGAGGCCACGATGCGGTTCCTCGGCACGTTCCTGGAGGTCACCGGCGGCTTCCGGCCGCTGGCTCACCTGCGGCGGTTCTGCCGGGCCGACCGGTTCGACGACATCTGCGCCCACCTCACCGGCGGCGCCGGCACCTCCGGGCCGCCGATGCGCGGCGCGGCGGCCCACGCGGGCCGGCTGGTCGTGGTCGGGCGGACGCCGACCGGGGCGCCGCCGCGGGCACCGCGGATGGCCCAGCGCGGGCCAGGTGACCGGCTGACCGTGCGCCGGGTGCAGATCTGCCAGGTGAGCCGCCAAGCCGCCGAGGTCGTGGTCGTGGTCAGCCGGCGCGGGGCCAGCGCGGCGATGGCGCTACGGATGGAGCAGACGGTCGACCGGTGGCTCTGCGCACACTTGGAGATCGTCTAGGCCCCCATCAGCACCCGGAGCGCCCATCGTGGCGAGAGGGGCCGGTGGGCGCTCCGGGCCTCCACAAGCACCGGGCCGCCCCAAGCACCGGGCCGCCCCAAGCACCGGGCGGTCAGGCACCCCCTTCGGGCGCCCCGTGGCAGCGCTTGTACTTCTTCCCCGAACCGCACGGGCACGGTCCGTTGCGAGCCGGGCCGGATCCGACTGCCTGGCCGGGGGCTGGCCGCCGGTTGGCGGCCTGCGCGCCGGGTGAGGAGCCGCCGGCCAGCGGGTCGCCGGCCAGGCCGGAGGCGCTGCCCAATGAGACGCCCTTCGGCGGCGCGGCGGCGGGCGCCGGCGGCGAAACCGCGGGCCCCCGTGCCGCCGCGGCGCGCGGACCACCACGGGCGCCGCCGGCCTTCTTCGCCGCCCCGTTGGGCGACCCGATGCCCAGCGCCGGTGCCGACTCCTGGACCATCACGGCGCCGCCACTGCCGGCTTCGCCATCGATCGTCGGTGCCGAATAGAGCAGTTGCTGGGCCCGCTGGGCGGCCCGGCTGAGCCCCTTCGCGCGGATCGCGATCGGTGCCTCGCCGACCCCGGCGACCTCGTCCGCCTCCTGGATCTGCACCTCCAGGTTGAACAGGTAGCCGACCGCCTCCTCCTTGACGCCGTCGAGCATCTGCGAGAACATGTCGAACCCCTCGCGCTGGTACTCGACCAGGGGGTCGCGCTGGGCGTACGCACGCAGGAAGACGCCGTCCTTGAGGTAGTCCATCTCGTAGAGGTGCTCACGCCACTTGCGGTCGATCACCTCGAGCAGCACCCGGCGCTCCAGCTCGCGCAGGATGTCGGCGCTGAGCTGCTCCTCCCGCGCCTCGTAGGCGGCGTGGGCATCCTCGATCAGCCGGGCGCTGAGGTAGTCGACGTCGATGGCTGCGCGGGTACCGGCGTCCTCCTCGAGCTCGTCGACGGTGATACTGACCGGGTAGAGCTGGCGCAGGTTGGTCCATAGCTGGTCAAGGTCCCAGTCCTCGGCGTAGCCCTCCGCGGTGGCGCCGGTGACGTAGGCCGTGACCACATCGTCGATCATGTGCGAGACCTGGTCGTGCAGATCCTCGCCGTCGAGCACCCGCCGTCGCTCCGCGTAGATGACCTGGCGCTGCTTGTTGAGCACCTCGTCGTACTTGAGCACGTCCTTGCGGATCTCGCCGTTCTGCGCCTCGATCTGGGTCTGGGCACTCTTGATCTGGCGTGTAACCATTTTGGACTCGATCGGCACGTCCTCGGGGATGTTGAGGCGGTCCATCACGGCCTCAACCGCGCCGGCGCGGAACCGGCGCATCAACTCGTCCTGCAGCGAGAGGTAGAACCGGGACTCACCGGGGTCACCCTGGCGACCCGACCGGCCGCGCAGCTGGTTGTCGATACGCCGCGAGTCGTGCCGCTCGGTGCCGAGCACGTAGAGCCCGCCGGCCTCGATGACCTCCTCGGCCTCCTCGTCGCACTGCTTCTTCCAGCGGGCGATCGCGTCGACCAGGCCCGCCTCGTACTCGTCGGGCTGCTCGGCCGGGTCAAGCCCGCGGTTGCGCAGCTCGGACGCGGCGAGGAACTCCGGGTTGCCGCCGAGCACGATGTCCGTACCCCGGCCGGCCATGTTGGTGGCCACGGTGACCCCGCTCCGCCGGCCAGCCTGGGCGATGATCTCCGCCTCCTTCGCGTGGTACTTCGCGTTGAGCACCGAATGCGGGATGCCGCGCCGGCGCAGCATTTGCGAGAGGATCTCCGAGTTCTCCACGCTGACCGTGCCGACCAGCACCGGCTGCCCCTTGTGGTGGCGCTCGACGATGTCCTCGACCACGGCGTTGAACTTCGCCTTCTCG
Source organism: uncultured Actinomycetota bacterium (assembly GCA_963753485.1). Lineage (GTDB taxonomy): Bacteria > Actinomycetota > Actinomycetes > Mycobacteriales > Micromonosporaceae > CAWDLX01. Next base: position 39,440 of record CAVWCL010000017.1, read on the forward strand.
CTCTTGTAGATGACGTCGGAGCGGTCGTCGCGGATCATCGGGCGGTGCGTCGGAATGGAGACCACGCCGACGTTGTAGACCTTGTTGAACTCGGCCGCCTCGGTCTGGGCGGTGCCGGTCATGCCGGAGAGCTTGTCGTAGAGGCGAAAGTAGTTCTGCAGGGTGATGGTGGCGAGCGTCTGGTTCTCCTGCTTGATCTCGACGCTCTCCTTGGCCTCGATCGCCTGGTGCATGCCCTCGTTGTAGCGCCGCCCGTAGAGGATGCGGCCGGTGAACTCGTCCACGATGAGCACCTCACCGTCGTTGACGATGTAGTCCTTGTCCCGCTTGTAGAGCTCCTTGGCCTTCAGCGCGTTGTTGAGGTAGCCCACCAGCGGGGTGTTCAGCGACTCGTACAGATTGTCGATGCCCAGCCAGTCCTCGACCCGGGCGACGCCGCGCTCGGTCACCGCGACGGTGCGCTTGGCCAGGTCGACCTCGTAGTCCTCGCCCTCGCCCGCCTGCAGCCGGTTCACCACCCGGGCGAACTCGGTGTACCAGCGGGCCGCCTGCTCGGCCGGCCCAGAGATGATCAACGGTGTCCGGGCCTCGTCGATGAGGATCGAGTCGACCTCGTCGACGATGGCGAAGAAGTGTCCACGTTGGACCAGCTCGTCGTGGGCGAGCGCCATGTTGTCGCGCAGGTAGTCGAAGCCGAACTCGTTGTTGGTGCCGTAGGTGATGTCGGCCGCGTACGCGGTCCGGTGCTCGACCGAGGGCCGGTTGGGCAGGATCACGCCAACGCTCAGACCCAGGAACTGGTGGATCTGACCCATCCACTCGGCGTCCCGGCGGGCCAGGTAGTCGTTGACCGTGACCACGTGCACACCCCGACCAGCCAGCGCGTTGAGATACGCCGGCAGCACGCAGGTCAGCGTCTTACCCTCGCCGGTGCGCATCTCGGCGATATTGCCGAAGTGCAACGCGGCGGCGCCCTGCACCTGGACGTCGAAGGGGCGCTGCCCGAGCACCCGGCGGGCCGCCTCGCGGGCGGTGGCGAAGGCCTCCGGGAGCAGGTCGTCGAGGGCCTCACCGTCGGCGTAGCGCTCCCGGTACGTGTCGGTGAGCGCCCGCAGCTCGGCGTCGGAGAGCTCGGTGTAGTTCTCCTCGATGGAGTTCACCGCGTCCGAGATCGCCTTCAGGCGGCGAAGTGTCCGGCCTTCACCGGCACGGAGGATTCTTTCGAAGAAGGACACAGTTCAGCGCTCCCTACCAATTGCTGCCGCGACCCATCGTAGGCGCTGCCAGGGACCGACTGGCCCCCCAGGCCACCGGCGAGCGGGCTCGACCGGGACAGGGAGCCCGAACAAAGGGGAGCATAGTGCGCAGGGCCGACCAGGTCGTCGCCGCCGGGCCGACGTCGGGCAGGATCGACCGTCATGGACGAAATCGAGATCCGCGCCAACGGCCTGCTGCTGCGGCCCTGGCGGGCCGGGGACGCGGCCGAGGTGCTCCGCGCGTGCCAGGATCCCGAGATCCTGCGGTGGACCAGCCTGCCCGACCCGTACCGGCCCGAGCACGCGGAGACCTTCGTCACTGAGCACACCCGCCGGGCCTGGACCGATGGCAGCTCGGCGCCGCTGGGGATCTTCGACCCCGGCACCGGTGAGCTGCTGGGCTCCCATGGCCTGGTGAGTCTCGGCCGGGGAACAGGCGAGATCGGGTACTGGATCGCCCCGTGGGCCCGCCGGCGCCGGGTTGCCACCCGGGCGACCCACGCCGTGGCCACCTGGTGCCTGCACACGCTGGGCGTGCGCCGCATCGACTGGCGAGCCGAGATCGGCAACTACGCCTCCCGTCTGGTCGCCGAGCGCCTGGGCTTCCAGCTCGAGGGGGTTCTGCGCAGCAGTGGGCGTCGCGCCAGCGGGCCACCCGTCGACTGCTGGGTCGCGTCCCTGCTGCCCGGGGAGTTGGCCGAGCCGGACGCGCTCGCGCCGCCCCGGGTCGAGCGGCAGCTGGCCACGTTCGCGAGCGGGCCGCCGCGCCTGGTGGTCCACAGCCCGGGTGGTGAGGAGATCACCCTGCGGCCGCTGGTCGAGGCCGACCTCGACGCGATCGTGGCCGCCTGCCAGGACCCGTACTCGCAGCGATGGACCACAGTGCCGTCGCCCTATCGACCGCAGGACGCCCAGTTCTTCGTCGATCACCACGCCCCGCTCCTGTGGGCCCGCGGCGACGGCGCCGTCTTCGCCATCGCCGGCCCCGACGGCGGGTACGCCGGCTCGGCAGAGCTGCGCCTGGTCGCGCCAGGCGTCGGCGACGTCGGGTACCTGGTGGCGCCCTGGGCCCGCGGGCGTGGCTACGCGTCGACGGCGCTCGCCGAGCTGTGCCGCTGGGGATTCGCCGCCCTGGGTCTGCACCGCATCGAGTGGCGGGCCTACGTCGGTAACGACATCTCCCGGCGGACGGCGCTTCGGGCCGGGTTCCAGCTGGAGGGGCTGGCCCGAGCGGGCTGCGGGCAGCGGGGCGAGCACCGCGACGCCTGGACCGGGGCGATCCTGGCTACCGACCCATCGAGCGAGGGGAGGACGCATGGATGACCTTCTTCGCGGCGACGGCGTCACCGTGCGCCGCTACCGCGACCAGGACGCCGACGACGTCGCCGCGGCCTGCGCCGACCCGCTGAGCCAGCGGTTCCTGGCGATGCTGCCCGACCCGTACACCCTCGCCGACGCCCGTTGGTGGATCAGTGAGGGCAGCCCGGCCGCTTTCGCCGCCGGCGGTGGCGCGTGGGCGGTCGTGGATCCCCGGACCGACCGGCTGCTGGGTGCGGTCGGTCTGAGCCGTCAGTACTTCGACAGCGCTGAGATCGGCTACTGGGTGGCGCCGTGGGCCCGGGGTCGCGGGGTCGCCGCCGCCGCCCTACGGACCGTCGCCGCCCATGCGCTCGCCCAAGGGATGCGCCGGCTGGTCGTGCGCACCCAGCCGGAGAACGCGGCCAGCCAACGGGTGGCCCTCGCCGCCGGGTTCAGCCGCGAAGGCGTCGCGCGGGGCGCCGCGCCCGGCCGTGCCGGTGACCGGGTCGACCTGATCGTCTGGGCCCGCCTGGCCGGAGATCCCGACCGGCCAACCCCGCGGCTGCTGCCCGACCTACCAGGCCGTACCGGCCGGGACGGCGGACAGCTCTCCGACGGTGTGGTCGCGCTGCGCCCGGTCACGGCCGACGATGTCGAGGAGACCTACCAGCTGCGGATTCTCGATGACGTGGTGGCCACCTCGGTGCCGCCGCAGGCTCCCGACCGGACCGCGATCGAACGGATGATCGCGCGGGCCGACGGGTCCTGGCTGGCCGGCGAGCGGGCCGTGTTGGCGATCCGGGACGCACCGACCGGCGCCTACGCCGGGGAGATCGGCCTCTACTACTGGGAACCGCCAACCCAGCAGGCGATGATCGGCTACAGCCTCACCCCCGGTTGGCGGGGCCGGGGATACGCCACCCGGGCCGCCCGGCTGGTCTGCGAGTGGGCCTTCGAGCAGGTCGGCGTGGTCCGGGTGATCGCCGGCACGGCGCCGGAGAACGTCGCCTCCCAGCGGGTCCTGGAGCGGGCGGGCTTCGTCCGCGAGGGCTACCAGCGACTGCGGCTGCCCGGACCGGGTGGCCGGCGCATCGACGATGTGCTCTATGCGCGGGTCTCCCCGCAGGCTCAGCTGGCGAGCCAGATCACGCCGTAGTCGTATCCCCGGCGGCGGTAGACCACGCTGGGGCGGCCGGAGTCCTTGTCCTGGAACAAGTAGAAGTCGTGCCCGACGAGCTCCATCTGAAACAGGGCGTCATCGACGGTCATCGGTTCGCTCGGGTGTTCCTTCGTCCGCACCACGCGCCCCAACGGGTTACCGTCGACGGTGCCGTCCGCGCGCTCGTCCTCGTCCTCGCGCTCCGCGACCGCGACCGCGCCGTTCGGTTGGGTGAAGGCTCTGGTGAGTTCGGCCAGGCCGGCGGTGGCCGCCGCGACCGACACCGGGGCGTGCCGGCCCCGGTGGATGCGGCGTCGGTCGGCCGACCGGCGCAGCCTGGTGTCCAGCTTGCCGATGGCGAGGTCGAGGGCGCTGTAGAAGTCGGCCGCCCGCGCCTCGGCGCGGACCACGGGTCCCCGGGACACACATGTGATCTCAACGCGCTGGCAATGGTCGGACTGTCGCCGGTTGCGCTCGTGGGAGAGCTCGACGCTGACCTCAATCATCTTGTGGTCGTACCGCGCCACCTTCTGCAGCTTCTCCGCGACGTGCAGACGGTAGTGGTCGGGAACCTCGACGTTGCGACCCTTCACGACAATGTCCACGCCTGCCTCCAAGATTCGGCAGCTCGGCCGGGCAGGTGAACCTTCCGTCCGCGACGGGTGAACATCTGCCCGTGTTGTTCGACGCTAGCCCTTCCGTGCCGCTCCGTCATCACTATCCCATGATCTGCCTGGGCGGGAATGTGGCACGTCACCGTGGCGGCGGGTCGCCGCCAGCACCGCGCCGAAGGCGACCGGCGCGCCGCTACGGGCGAGCAGCCCGGAGACGGCGGCCAGGGTGGCACCCGTGGTCAGGACGTCGTCCAGGACAACCACCAGAGCATCGGCCGCCGCCGCGGGCAGCGCCGCCGCCCGCCGCCGGTGCGGCGCGAACGCGGTCCGGGCGGCCTCGGCCCGCGACGCCGCGTCCAGGTGTGCCGAGTCGGCCCGGGGCAGCGCACGCAAGGGCCGGATCACCTCGACCGCCCAACCTTCCAGGCGCAGGCAAATCGCCGCCCGCCGGGCCAGCGCCAGCATGTGGTCGACGTGGCGCGCGCGGACCGCGGCCGCGGTGGCCGGCACCGGGACCAGCAGCAGCGGGGTCCGCCGGCCGACCCCGGGCAGGCCGGCGAGGACCACCCGCGCCATAGCGGCGCCCAGCGGCAGGGCGAGTCGGCGCTCGCCGCGCTCCTTGTACGCCAGCACAAGCTCGCGCAGGACTGCCTGGTACGCCCCGGCGCTCAGGCAGGGTGGCAGTCCCGGCGGTGCCGGGCTCGGGCGCGCCGGCGCCGGCGCGGCCCGCAGGGCGCCCGAGCAACCGCCGCACAGACCGTCGCGATCGGACCGGTCACCGCAGCCGGCGCACTCCGCCGCGAGCACCAGGTCCACCAACTCGGCCGTCACGCTGCGGGCGACCGCCAGCATCGATGCCATGCTCGCCAGCGTCGCCGACCACGGTGGGGGCTGGCCACCCCGCGAGCCTCCCCTGTGGACAACGGGCTGGGCCTGTGGATGCTCAGTTGATGAAGAACGGCCGCTTCGCCGAGTCCGGTGAGACCGCGGGCTCGCCGATGCGGTAGGGCCCGACCTCCGACTGGACTACTGCCTCGCTGGTACTGGCGAACGCGCTCATGGGATAGGCCACCACATCGGTCGGCAGGACGTTGCGCAGGCTGGCCGACTTGTTGGTGGCGACCACCCCGTCCGCAGTGACCAACCAGAGCGCCGGGGTGCCGCCACTGGCGCCGGCCACGTAGATCTGCTCTTCGCTGCGCCAGGCCACGCCGGCGGGCACCAGCGCCCGGTCCAGCACGATCTCCAGCAGCTGCCCGCAGATGCAGGCCGACGAGGCGTCGACGCTGAGCTGCGCCACCAGCACCCGCCGGTTGGCGATCAGGCTCACCCGCCGTCCGTCGGGCGAGATCGCCACGGCCGAGATCGGGCCGACCCCGGCCGGGGTGATCCTGGTCGGCCGCCCGTCGCCGCCGACCCGGTACAGCTCGCCGCCCCACGCGACGAGAATCGCGTCGGTGCCGGGTATCCACACCGGACGGCCAACGTCTGCGCGGTTCGGCAGCGGGGCGACGTGCACGGGACCGGCGCGGCGCACCATGGTCAGCGAGGTGACCGTGCCGATCCGGCGGACGAACGCGGCCATGGTCGCGTCCCGGTTGATGGCGGCGAGGAGCACGTTGCGGTTCTCCCGCGCCGAGAGCAGCGGCAGCACCGGCGCCGGTGCGCTGCCCTCGCTCACGCTCGTCTTGACCTGCCCGTCGACGATGTCGAACTTCTGCGGGGTGGACTTGAGCGTCCACGACAGGTCGTACTGCTGGTACGCCGACGGACTCGACGCGGTCACGGCCGTGTTGCCGATCCACACCTCGACATCCCGGTCGGTCGCCGGGCGCAGCGAGGACTGCAGCTGGTAGATCAGCCGCTGTACGTCGGGCGGCCCGGTGCCACCGGCCTGGGGTGTGAGCTTGACCACCAGGGTCGAGCCGCGGCTGACCACGCCACCCTGCAGGGCGGTGTTCGCCGGCAGCCGTTTCACCGCACCGAGCAGTGGCGACGGGCCCCCGATGAGCCAGCCCACCATCAGGTTGGCGCGCTTCTCCGGGGCGATCGTGTTCGGCACATAGCGCAGGTCCGGCACCAGCACCTTGTTCGCCGCGTCCCAGAAGTAGATCGGCTGCTGGCGGTAGTACTGGTCGGCCAACGCCTGATCGCTGAGGACCAACCCCGGCAGTCCGCCGTCGATCGCGTCGATGCGCAGCTGGTTCGGCTGGTCCTCGGCCCGCACCACCCAGAACCGCATCGACTGCGTGGTCGGAGCGGCCAGGGTGGCCACCCGACCATCCTCATTGAGCGTGCCGACCACCTGGTACTGGATGCCAACCGGCACGCCCTTGCCCAGCTGCTCGCCACCCATCGACGGCGCACCCAGGAGCCGGATAATGGTGATTCCGGTGGAGTCCTTGTCCGGCGGCCGCCAGCGCGACCTCGCCGCATCGGTGAGGAAGCTGGTGACCTGGCGGACCGCGAGCTCACCCCCACCCGATGCCGCGTCGAGGAAGTCCAGAACCAGACGGTCGGCGGAGGAGGAGGTCGGCGCCGGCAGCGGCAACGGGCCATCGGCCTGCGCCGCCGGCGCGTACGCGTCGCCCAGATCCTGCGGACCGTCGCGGGTCACACCGCAGGCCCCACCGGCAAGGGCGATCACCACCAGCGTGGCGGCGGCGAGCCCTCGAAGCGCCAGCGGACGGTTCATCGGTGGGTCCCCGGGCGTACCGGCGCAGCGGCGTCGAGCGCGGGTGCGGGGGACGGAATGACCGCCGCCGGCCGCTCGCCGTCGCTGGGCGCCTCGGCCACCGGTGCCGGCTCAACCGCGGTATCAACGGACGCCGCCGTGCCGGCCGGTGCGGCATCAGCGGACGCCGCCGTGCCGGCCGGTGCGGCATCACCAGATGCCGCCGGAGCAGATGCCGCCGGGGCGAGCGGTGCGACGTCCTCCGGCCAGGCGCTGTGGTCGGTCAGGACGAAGTCCACCGGCGGGCGGAGGTCGGTCGGCACCAGGCGAAGCGGCGAGGAGACCAGCCGGTCGCCGGCTCGCGTCGGCAGCGTGAGCCGGAACTGCGCGCCCTGACCGGGAGCGCCCCACGCTTCGAGCCAGCCGCCGTGCAGGCGGGCATCCTCGCTGCTGATGGAGAGTCCCAGCCCGGTGCCGCCGGTGTGCCGGGCCCGCGACGGGTCGGCCCGCCAGAACCGGTTGAAGACCAGCTTCTCCTCGCCCGACTTGAGCCCCACCCCGTGGTCGCGCACGGTCACCGCGGCCGCGCCCTCACGGGCCGCCAGCCGCACCTTGACGGGCCGGCGGTCGGCGTGCTCGATCGCGTTGCCGATGAGGTTGCGCAGGATCCGTTCCACCCGCCGGACGTCGACCTCGGCCACCACCGGGTCGGCCGGCAGGTCGACGTCGACCACCACACCCGCCCGTTCGGCCACCGGCCTGAGCCGGACAACGACCCGCATCACGAGCGGGCCCAGGTCGGCCGGCTCGGCATCCAGGGCGGCGAATCCGGCGTCGAACCGGCTGATCTCCAGCAACTCGGCGAGCAGGTTCTCGAATCGGTCGAGTTCGGCCTGGAGCAGTTCCGCGCTGCGGGCGACCGGGGCCGCGAAGCCCTCGCGTTCGCTGAAGATGAGGTCGGCGGCCATCCGCACGGTGGTGAGCGGCGTGCGCAGCTCGTGCGAGACGTCGGAGGTGAACCGCCGCTGCAGCCGGGACATCTCCTCCAGCCGCAGGATGTGCCGTTGCAGGTTCTCGGCCATCTGGTTGAACGAGGCGGCCAGCGCGGCCAGGTCATCCTCGCCGGTTACCTCCATGCGCTGGTCGAGCAGTCCGTTGGAGAGGCGTTGCGCGGTCCGGGCGGCCACCCGTACCGGGCTCACCACCATCCGGGTCACCAGCGAGACGACCAGCGTGAGCATGATGACGAGGGCGAGGCCGGTGATCGTGATGATGTTGCCGAACTCGTTGGCCAGGGCCACTTCCCCCTCCATCGGGAAGAAGTAGAAGATCTGCAGGTTGCCCCACTTCTGCACCAGCTTGCGGCCGACGACGAGGTACAGCCGCGACCCGTGGCCGAGATCCAGCGTGACCCGCTGGTCGACGAACTCGTCCTTGCTCACCGCGGCGATCAGGTCCGCCGGCACGGCGAGGCTGGAGACCGTGTTGAGCTGGCGGGCCCGGTTGTCCTCGGCCACGATCTCGACATCGGCGCCGCTGCGGTCGCGCAGCGGGTTGAGCACCGACGCCACGTTCGCCGCCGCGACCGTGTCGTTCGGATCGGAGATGAGACTGTTGAGCTGGTCCGACGCTTTGGGGGTGTCACTTCGCACGATGGCCACCGCCGCGTTCTCCTTGGCCGTGACCAGACCGTCGGTGATCCGCCGGCTCAGCAGCAGGCCGAACGTGGCAACCAGGGCACCCGAGCAGACCAGCGTGATGGTGATCACGCGCAGCTGCAGCGAGCGCCGCCAGGCCTGCTGGGCGCGCGCCGTCAAGGCAACGGCGAGGCGGGCGGGGCGGGAGGAGCGCACCATGGTGGTCGGCCGCTAGGCCGTCCCCGCCTTGTATCCGACCCCACGCACCGTGAGGATCACCTCCGGCCGCTCCGGATCCGGCTCGATCTTCGCCCGCAACCGCTGGACGTGCACGTTGACCAACCGGGTGTCGGCCGCGTGCCGGTACCCCCACACCTGCTCGAGCAGGACCTCGCGGGTGAAGACCTGGCGGGGCTTGCGGGCCAGCGCGACGAGCAGATCGAACTCGAGCGGGGTCAGCTTGACCTCGTCACCGTTGCGCAGCACGGTGTGCGCGGGCACGTCAATCGTGATCTGATTGCCGCCCGGGCCGATCGTGAGCATCTCCGGGGCCACGTCCTCGCCCCGGCGCAGCCGGGCCCGCATGCGCGCGACCAGCTCCTTCGGCTTGAACGGCTTGACCACGTAGTCGTCCGCCCCGGACTCGAGACCGAGCACGACATCAACGGTGTCGCTCTTCGCGGTGAGCATGACAATGGGCACCCCGGCCTCGGCCCGGATCGCCCGGCACACGTCGATCCCGCTCATCCCAGGCAACATGAGGTCGAGCAGCACGATGTCTGGCCTGGCTTCGCGGAACGCCGCCAGCGCCCGTTCGCCGTCGGCGACGAACGACGGCAGGAAACCCTCACTACGCAGCACGATGCCGAGCATCTCGGCTAGCGCGGGGTCGTCGTCGACCACCAGGACTCGTGCTCGCATGCCGTCCAATATTCCATCTCGTGGTGTGGATCTGGGAACGCCACCGTACCTCCGTTCGGCCACACCTGTGGTCCTGGCGACTCTGGCAAGAGCGGATGAATGGCCAGGCTTCCGGCGATTCGCCCGCGAGCGCGGGTCCGGTCGACGGACGCACAGTTCCGGCGCCGGCGCAATGACCCGGATCACGACTGGGACCAACGCCACACCGCGTGACAGGATGAGGCCCCATCGACACCGGGAGCGATGTGTTGCGCGACCACACCCAGCCGGGTGATCTCCCGCTGCGGCCCCTCACCACGGGCGAGCTGCTCGACGCCGCCGTGGTGCTGCTGCGCACCCGCGGCCGTTGGATGATCACGCTGGGGGCCGTGCTCGCCGGCGCCGAACAGGCGGTGCTTTTCCCGCTGCGCCGGGCGGCCGACATCGACTCGAGCTTCCTGCCCGGCGACACCCAGCTCTACCAGTACGGGATTCTCGTCATCGTCGGTCTCTTCACCGAGACGTTCTGCATCGGCTGGCTCGGTGGGGCGGCCGCGAGCCTGGCGCCCCGCGCGCTGCTCGGCTCGTCGGCGCCGGGGCCGGCCCGGTGGCGCGGCGGCGCTGTCCTGGTGGTGGTCCTGCTGGCCGGCATGCTGGTCGCCGCGACCGGCTGGAGCTTCCTGGTGCTGCCGGTGCCGCTGCAGGTGTTCGGCCTGCTCCTGGCGTACCTGTTCACCGCCCTGGCCTGGCCGTTCGGGTACGGCCTGGTCGGCTTGGCCGCGCCGGCCGCGGTCATCGACGAGCGCGGTCCCGCCCGGGCGTTGCTGCGCTCAATCCGGCTGGCGTCGCGCAACGGCATGCGGGCGAGCTGGATCCGGGTTCTGGGCTACACCGCCTGGCTGTTCATCCGGATCGGGCTCGGGCTCGGCACGATCGCCTTGGTAGCCATCGTCTTCGACTCGCCCTCCAACCTCGTCGACGAGGTAATCGTGGGCGTCGCCTGGTTCTTCGTGAACGCCCTCGCGTACCCGATGCTCGGCTGCCTGGACGTCGCGCTGCACCTGGACACCCGGATGCGCACCGAGGGCCTGGATATCGCGCTGAGCCGCACCGTGCGCCGCGGGGTCCTGGCCGACCGGGCGCTGGCGGTACCGCGATGAGGGCGTGGAACGAGGCGATCGCGGGGATCGCCGACATCGTGCCGGTGCCGCTGCTCATCCTCATCTCGCTACTCGTCACCACCCTCACCGCGCTGGCCTGGTACTTCTGGCCGGCCTGGCTGCCGACGAACTGGAGCTGGCGCGCCGGTGCTCGGCGGTCCTCGGCCCGGGAGCGAGGCACCGGGCCCCGGCGACGGTTCCGGCTGGGCGCGCTGCGCTGGCGGTTGCGGTGGCGCCGGCACCGCCGGGGCCAGCGGCGGGCGTCGATGCTGGACGAGCTGCCCCCCGATCAGCTGCCCGACCTTCCGGCCGCGGTGCTGGCGCTGACCGCCGACGAGCTGGCCGCGGCCGGTCGCTACGCCGAAGCGGTACGGGAAAGGCTGCGCGCCATCGTCCGCGAGCTCATCGAACGGGAGGTGATCCCGTACTTCCCCGGTTGGACCGTGACCGAGCTGGCCGCCGCGGCCACGCGGATCCAGCCGCCGTTGGGGCCCCCGCTCGGCCGGGCCGGCGAGGTCTTCGCCGGCATCTGGTACGGCCTTCAACCGGCCACAGTGGACGATGACGCGGTCATGCGCGAGCAGGCGGCGGCGGTCACCCGTACCCTGGCCACCCCGGTCAGCGGTGGCCGATGACCACCCTGGCGCGGGCACCGGCCACCCCAACGGCCACGCCCCGGCGCCGGCGGTGGCACCGGTGGGCGATCCCCTTCGCCATCTTCACCGCGTTCTGGGCGGTCACGTTCATCGCCCATGCCCGGCAGACCCCCGACCTTGGCGATCCGGGCACGCTCTCACCGGCTGGCACCGGCGAGTTCGGTGCCAGCCAGCTGGCCGATCGGCTGCGGGCCGAAGGGGTGGAGATCGGCGTCGTGACCACGAGCCAGCAGGCGCTGACGGCGGCCGACCGCCTCGGCCGGGCCACCATCTTCGTGCCGGCCCCCGCCTTCGTCAGCCCCACCTTCGCGTCGCTGTTCCGCGCGCTGCGCGGCCAGCACCGCCTGGTCCTGCTCGAGCCGGGCCTGTTCACCCCGTTCGCCGTTGCCGCCGTGCAGACCAGATGGGCCACCGGCATCGGCGCGCCGGACTGCTCGGCACCGGTCGCCGTGGCCGCCGGGCGGGCGGCGGTGCGCAAGGTGCTCTATGAGGCCGACTCCACAACCGCGACCATGCGCTGCTACGGCGGCGGACTGGTCGGCTACCGTCAGGGTTCCGCCGAGATCATCGCGGTCGGGGCGACGGACCCGTTCCGCAACGACCGCATCGGCGAGGTGGGCAACGCCACCCTCGCCACCGGCCTGCTCGACAGCGCCGGCCCGGTCATCTGGCTGGACCTGCACGAGGCGGAGCCGGTGCCGGCCGAGCAGTTGCCGCCGCTGCGGCTGCCGTCGTACCACCGCGGCGAGCAGGACCGCACCGCGACCGGCAACCCGACCATCGACGCGTTTCCCCGGCTGCTCTGGGTCGGTTTGGCCAGCCTGGCCGCGGTTGCCCTGCTGTTCGCCGTCGCCCGGGCCCGCCGGCTCGGACCACCCGTCGCCGAACCGTTGCCGGTGCTCGTCCCGGCGGCCGAGGCGGTGACCGGTCGCGGCCGACTCTATGAACGGGTCGGGGCCCGCGCGGCCACTCTGAGCACGCTGCGCGCCGCGGCGATCCGGCGCCTCAACGACATCCTCAACCCGTTCGGCGCCGCCTCGGCCGGGCGCGACCTGATGCCGGATCCGGCCGGCACGACACCGCCCGGCGCCGGCGTCTTCGTCGCCCAGATCTCCGTTCGCACCGGCGTCGCCGAGCAACGCGTGCGCACGATCCTCTATGGACCGGCGCCCCCCGACGACGACGCGATGCTGGCCGCCGCCGCCGATCTCGACCGCCTGGTCGACGCCGTCCGGCACGGACGCGCCGGGCTGCCCCCACCCGCAACCACTCCTGGAGGAACACCGTGACCGAGACCACGCTCGGAGCTGGCCAGCCGGCCGAGCCGGTGGTGGCCGACCAGAGCGACGGCCTGCCGGGCGACGGCGTCACCGCCCGCGCGGCGCTCGCCCGGCTGCGGGCCGAGATCGCCAAGGCGGTCGTGGGCCAGGACGCCGCCGTCACCGGGCTGGTCATCGCTCTGCTCTGCCGGGGCCACGTGCTCCTCGAAGGGGTTCCGGGGGTGGCGAAGACGCTCCTGGTGCGAAGCCTGGCCGAGTCGCTGGCGCTGGACAGCAAGCGGATGCAGTTCACGCCCGATCTGATGCCGAGCGACGTCACCGGGTCGCTCGTCTATGACCAGCGCAACGCCGCGTTCGAGTTCCGGGAGGGCCCGGCGTTCACCAACCTGCTGCTCGCCGACGAGATCAACCGGACGCCGCCGAAGACCCAGGCCTCGCTGCTCGAGGTGATGGAGGAGCGCCAGGTCTCGGTCGATGGCCGGCCCCGGCCGCTGCCGGATCCGTTCCTGGTCGCGGCGACCCAGAACCCGATCGAGTACGAAGGCACCTATCCGCTGCCCGAAGCTCAGCTCGACCGGTTCCTGTTCAAGTTGGCCGTGCCGCTGCCCAGCCGTGACGAGGAGCTGGGCGTGCTGCACGCCCACCACCGCGGCTTCGACCCCCGCGACCTGCGCGCGGCCGGGATCACCCAGGTGGCCACCGCGGCCGACCTCGCCGCCGCCCGGCGGGCGACCCTGCAGGTTCAGGTCGCCGACGTCGTGCTCGCCTACATCGTCGACGTGTGCCGGGCCACCCGCACGGCGCCATCGCTGGAGCTGGGCGCCTCGCCCCGGGGGGCGACCGCTCTGCTCAAGGCGGCCAAGGCGTTCGCCTGGCTGACCGGGCGCGGCTACGTCACGCCCGACGACGTCAAGGCGGTGGCCCGGCCGGCGCTGCGCCACCGGGTCCGGCTGCGCCACGAGGCCGAGCTGGAGGGTGTCACCGCCGACGCGGTGCTCGACTCGCTGCTCGCGACCGTGCCCGCGCCGCGGTAGCCACACATGATCACTTGGCGGCTGCCGGCCGTGGTCGCCGCGCTCAGCGCGCTGACCCTGTGGTGGGCGCCCAACCCGTGGCTGGCGTTGGCCGCCGTGCTGGGGCTGGCCGCGCTGGTGAGCCTGCTCGACTGGGTGGTCGCGGCCCCGGTACGCGAGATCACCCTGAGCCGGTCGGGGCCGGTAAAGGTCCGCCTCGGCGACACCGTGAGTGTCCAGCTCGCGGTCACCAACGAGTCGGTGCGCACGATGCGGGCGCTGGTCCGCGACGCCTGGGTACCCTCGGCCGGCGCCCAGGGTCCCTACGCCCATCTGCTGGATATCGATCCCGGCGAGACGGCGACGATCGACACCGAGCTCACCCCGACCCGGCGCGGCGACCGGCGCGCGGTCCGGGTGAGCGTGCGTTCGTACGGGCCGCTCGGGCTCGCCTACCGCCAGACAAAGCGCCGGTACGCCGACCAGATCACTCCACCATGGACAGTGCGCACGCTACCCGAGTTCCGGTCGCGGCGGTTCCTGCCGGAGAAGTTGTCCCGGCTCCGCGTCATCGACGGGCAGGTGGTCACCCGCGGCCGGGGCCAGGGCACCGAGTTCGACTCGCTGCGCGACTACGTCCTCGGCGACGATCCGCGGGCGATCGACTGGCGCGGCAGCGCCCGTCGCGAACACGTGGTGGTCAAGCAGTGGCGCCCGGAACGGGACCGGCGGGTGCTCTGTGTGCTGGACACCGGCCGGACCAGCGCCGGCCGGATCGGCACCGCCGCGGCACCGCTGGCCGCCGACGTGGCCGGCGAGCCGCGGCTGGACCTCGCGATCGACGCCGCACTGCTGCTCGCCACCCTGGCCGCGCACGCCGGCGACCGGGTCGACCTGCTCGCGCTGGACACCCAGACGCACGCCAGTGTCTCCACCTCGTCGAAGCGGTCCCTGCCGAAGTTCCTCGACGCCCTGGCAACGCTTCAGCCGGCGCTGGTCGAGACCGACTTCGGGCGGGTGGTGAGCGAGGTGCTCGCGATCGAGCGCAAGCGGGCCCTGGTGGTGCTCTTCACCACCCTCGACCCGGGAGCGCTGGGCGAGGGCCTGCTGCCGGTGCTGCCGATGCTGGTCTCCCGGCACACGGTGATGGTGGCCGCGGTGCACGACCCGGCCCTGGACGTGCTCGCCGCGGCCCGGGGCGGAGCGGCCCAACTGCACACGGCTGCGGCGGCCGAGCGCGGGCTGGCCGAGCTGAGCCGGGTGCGCGCCGCCCTCATCCGGGCCGGTGTCCAGGTGGTGGACGCGCCGGCGGAGACGTTCGCGTCGGCGGTTGCCGACAAGTACCTCGACCTTAAAGCCGCCGGCCGACTATAGCCGCGGTCAGACCGTGGGTGCGAGCGCCGCTCGTTCATGCGCCGCCACATCGCTGCTCTCGCCCAACGCGGCCGCCCGGGCACCGAGGATGACCAGGTACGCCAGGACCACGAGCCACACCGCCGCGCCGACGGCGAGCTTGATCGGGACTGGCACCGGCGCCGGCGTGACGAATGCCTCCACCATCCCGCTGAGCAACAGCGGAGCTGCGAGGCCCAGGGCCACGACGACTCCGGAGCGCCCCGCCTGCGCCAGCGCCTGGCTGCGGCTGAGGTAGCGCCCGGGCGCGATCCAGGCCCATCCGATGCGCAGACCGACGCCGCAGGCGATGAAAACACAGGTGAGCTCGAGCAGGCCGTGGATGAGGATGAGCCCGAAGAACAGGTCGGCCCGGCCGTGACCGATCATCAGCCCGCCGATCAGTCCGACGTTGAGTGCGTTCGTCCACAACAGATAGAGCGTCGGCAGGATGAGCACGCCGCCGGCGAGCGCGATCGCGCTGATGAAGGTGTTGTTGGTCCAGACCAGGGCGGCGAAGTTCTGCGGCGCGTAGGTCGAGTAGTAGCTCTCGAACGACCGGTTCACCAAGTCGTTGATCTCGCCCTCGCTGAAGAACGCCAGGGCGACCTGGTCGTCGCGGGCCACGATGGTCATGAGCACCGCACTGATGCCGACGAACCCGGCGGCCGTGCCGAGCCACCAGCGGGCCCCGCGATAGACCTCGAGTGGGAAGGCGATGGTGAGGAAGTGCACCACGGTCGCGGTGGACAACCCCGACGACGGCGTGATCGCGGCCCGTGCCTGTAGCACGAGCCGGGACAGCCAGGCCACCAGGGTCGGATCACCGGAGCGGCTGCGGACCACCGACAGGTGCGTCGCGCTGCGCCGGTAGAGCGTCACCAGCTCGTCGATCTCCGCCGCCGTGAGCTTGCGCCGGCGCTTGGTGGCGAGCACCTGCAGCCGGTTCCACTCCGCCCCGTGTTCGGTCACGAAGGCATCAAGATCCACTGGACTCCCCGCCCGTACCGCCATCGTTACGCCCGTCACCGGCCAGGACGACGCCGAGCCTACCGGTCGTGGAGACTGTCGAGGTGACCACCGACCCGACCGCAGCCGGCGACAGCGGCCAGGCGCGCTTCCTCACCGGCGAGGCGGTGCACCTGGATGTCCGCATTGCGCGGGTCGGCTCCCGGGTGCTGGCCCGCCTCATCGACCTGGTCGTCCAGGTCGTCCTGGCGCAGGTCGTCACGCTCGCGATCAGCATCCTGCTGGTGCTCGCCGGCAGTGCCGGCGTGGTCGAGTTGGACGGGGCGCTCACCGGTATCACGATCATCATCACCGAGGTGGTCACGTTTGTCGGCTACCCGGTGGTGCTCGAGACGCTCACCCGCGGACGAACCATGGGCAAGCTCGTGCTCGGCCTGCGGGTTGTCCGCGACGACGGCGGTCCGATCGCGTTCCGGCAGGCCCTGGTGCGAGGCCTGGTCGGGACGGCGATCGAGTTCCCTGGGATCATCGGGGCACCCATTACCTGGGTGGTCACGTTGTGGACCATGATCGTCAACCCGCAGAGCAAACGCATCGGCGACCAGGTCGCCGGCACCGTCGTCATTCACGAACGAACACCCGCGGCGTGGGGCTGGGCGCCCACGATGCCTCCCGGCCTCGCCATCTGGGCGAGCACCCTCGACCTGGCCGGGCTCGACGACGACCTGGCGCTCGCCGTGCGCCAGTTCCTCGCCCGCAACCGGCAGATCCGCGAACCCGCCCGCAGCCAGCTCGGCCAGCGGCTGGCCCAGGAGGTGGCGGCGGTCACGAATCCGCCCCCGCCCGCACAGACGCCCGGGTGGGCCTACCTGGCCGCGGTCCACGCCGAGCGGCACCGCCGCGCCGTCCGGCAACTGCACGTGGTACGCAGCCGGGCGGCGGCGATCTGGCCGGACCTGGCCACCGCGATGGCGATCCCGAGCCCACCCGGCGCCCTGGTCGCCCCGTATCGAACGCCGCCCGGATCGAGCCCCACCCCGCCGGCGCCACCTGTTCCCGCGTCACCTGTTCCCGCGTCACCTGTTCCCGCGTCACCCGTTCCCGCGTCACCGGCGCCTGCCGAGCCGGCGGCAGTAATCCCAGAGCCAGCCGGCTCCGGGTCGGGTCTCACCCTCCGTCCGCCGGCACCGCCCGCCTGATCGGCTCAGGCCTGCCTTTCGTTCGCGCTGCGGGGCTCGCACCCGCTCGCTCCTCGCGCTCTCAGGTGAAGAGGCGGGCGCCCCAGCTGTCGCCGGGCGCCAGCACGCCCGGTGGGCACGCGAAGAGTCCACTGGAGACATGGCGGAGATACTCGTTGAGCGCGTCGGCCGACGCGAGCCGGCGCTGCACGGTGACGAACTGCCGGTGGGGGTCGCGCTGGTACGCCATGAAGAACAGGCCCGCGGCGAGCCGGCCGAGCCCGTCGGAGCCGTCGACGAAGTTGTAGCCACGCCGCAGCAGCCGGACGCCGCCGTTGACGTCCGGGTGCGCCAGCCGGACATGCGCATCCACCGGGATCACCGGCTCACCGGCCGCGTCGCGCGCCTGCAGGTCCGGGGCGTCGAACTCGGCCGTGCGACCCAGGGGCGCCCCTTCGCCCTTGGTCCGGCCGATGATCGACTCCTGCTCACCGAGCGGCGTGCGGTCCCAGGTCTCGATCATCATCCGTATCTTGCGGGTGACCAGGTAGGCGCCGCCCGCCAACCAGGACGGACCGTCGCCGGGCGCGACCCAGAGGTGTTCGCGTAGCGCGTCGGTGTCCTCGGCCTTGAGGTTGAGCGTCCCATCCTTGAAACCCATCAGGTTGCGCTGCGTCTGCTGGCTCGTCGAGGTCGACGACGTCCGCCCGTACCCGAGCTGCGACCAGCGCACGGCGACCACACCGAACCCGATCCGCGCGAGGTTGCGGATCGCGTGCACGGCCACCTGCGGATCGTTGGCACAAGCCTGCACGCACAGGTCGCCCCCGGAGATCGCCGGGTCGATCGCCTCCCCCCGAAACGGCGGCAGCCCAGCCAACGCGGGCGGCATCCGTTCAGCCAGGTCGAACCGGTCCACCCCGGCGGCGTCGCGGAACAGGCTGGCGCCGAAGCCGACGGTCAGGGTCAGCTGCGCGGGGGGCAGCCCGATCGCCTCCCCGGTGTCGTCCGGCGGCGCCTGCGCGATGCCGGCGACGGCGCCGATCGGCCCGGCATCCCGCCCGGCGGTCATCCGGGCGGCGGCCGCGGTCCATTCGTGCAGCAACCGAACCAGCTCGGCACGGCGTGGTGTGACCACGTCGAAGGCGACAAAGTGCAGCCGGTCCTGCGCCGGCGTCACGATGCCGGCCTGATGCGGGCCGTAGAAGGGCACCGCACCGGTCGGATCCTCACCCGCGGGTGCGGCGGCCCCGCGCAGGGCGGCTCCGGCCGCACCCGCGGCCACGAGTCCGACCGCGCCGGCCCCGGCGAGCCCCAGAAGCCTGCGCCGCCCGAGGGGTCCCTTCATCGCCGCTGGCATCGGATCGCCGATCAGCTCGCGGCCGGGGCCGGGCCGGCGACGGTGGCGGTCAGCCGGCTCACCGGCTCCGCCAGTCCGCTGACCGCGTCGGAGAGGGCTTTGGTGTCCGCGGGGCCGAGCGTGGTGTAGAGCACCCAGCCGCTGCCGGCCCGGTGCCGCGCGAGGGCCGCCTCGACCCGCCCGTACGCGTCGTCCACGGTGGCGAGCAGGGCCGCGTCGCGTTGGGCGAGCGCGGGTCGCAGCGCGTCGACCGCGGCCTTGACACCGTCCACATTGGCCGCGAAGTCCCACAGGTCGGTGTGCGAGTAGCGGTCCTCCTCACCAGTGATCTTGCTGGTGGCCACCTCGTCGAGCAGCTCCTTCGCGCCGTTCGCGATCTCCAACGGGGTCAGCTGGAGCGTGGCCACCTTCGCGGCCAGCCGGTTCACGTCGGCGTCCAGCCGGTCGGCGAGCGCGGTGTCCTGGTCCACCTTCCCGTCCGCCCAGAGGTGCTTCTCCAGCACGTGAAAGCCGGTCCACTCGGCGCCCGGGTCGACATCGCCCTCGCGCGCGTCGATGGCCGGGTCGAGGTCGCCAAAGCTCTCCGCCACCGGCTCGACCCGCTCGTAGAAGACCCGGGCCTGCGCGTAGAGCGACTTCGCCCGGGCCAGGTCGCCGGCGCGGACGGCGTCGGTGAACTCCTTGGTGCCCGCGACCAGCGCCGTCACCTGGGTCTTCACATAGCCCTGGTAGGTCGTGACCGCCTGGGCGAGAGCCTGGTCCTGCGACCGGGCAGCCGCGCTGCCGGTGACGGTGAACGCGCTGCGGATGCCGTTGCCGGCCATCCCCGGCTTGCAGACGCCGACGTAGGAGCCGGCGGTGAGCTCCACCGACAGCTCGCGGGACGTGCCGGGGCTGACGTTCTCCACCTCGCCGAGCGCCTTGTCACCCTTGAAGACGTAGAACTCGGTGATCTTCGTCCCGGTGTTGGTGACCACGAAGGTGGTCACGCCCGCGGCCATGTCGGTGCGGCCGAGCAGGCACCCGCTGTCATTGGCCGCGACCGTGACCTTGGCGCCGGCCGGCGGGGCCGGCGAGCCACACCCGGACACGGCGACGAGGGCGCCGGCGGCGAGGATGCCGAACACGTGAACAGGGCGCACGAGGCTACTCCTTGCGGGTTCGGGCTGGGGCGGGTGCTGGCCGGGATCAGGCGCTCGCGGGCGGGGCCATGGCGCTGGCCGAGGCCGGCTGCTGGGTGACACCGCCGGGCGAAGCCGGCTTGGTGACACCGCCGGGCGAAGCCGGCTTGGTGACACCGCCGGGGGCGTCCGGCTGGGTGGCGGTGCCCGCCGAGCTCGACTGGGTGACACTGCCGGCCGGCGCCGGCTGGGCAATGCGGCGGGGTGGCGTCAGGAAGAGCACCAGGACCGGCACGAGGTAGGCCACCCAGGCCACGGTCTCCAGCACGGTCGGCGTCGGCGTGAAGTTGATCATTCCGCCGAGCAGCGCCGCGTACCAGCTGCTGCCGTCGTAGACCGCGGAGATGTCGAAGGCATAGCTGCTCAGTCCGGGCACGAGACCGGACTCCTGCAGGTCGTGCACGCCGTACTTGAAGATGCCGGCGGCCACCACGATCAGCGCCAGACCGGTCCACCGGAAGAAGGTGGTCAGGTTGATCCGGATGGCGCCGGCGTAGAGGAACAAACCAAGCCCGACCGCGGTGAGTACGCCGAGGCTGATACCGACGAGCGGGCCGCTGGACGTGGTCGCCCCCTGCGCCGCGGCGTAGAAGAGCAGGGCGGTCTCCAGGCCCTCGCGGGCAACCGCGAGGAACGCCATCACCATCACCGCGAGCGAGCCGAGGCCGATCGCCTGCTCCAGCCGGCCTCGCAGGTCGGTGGCGAGGCTGCGGGCGAACCGGCGCATCCAGAAGATCATCCAGGTGACGAAGGTCACCGCGAGAATCGACGTGGTCGCCTCGAACAGCTCCTGCTGCCGGAAGTTGAGCAGGTCCCGCGACACATAGGTGAGCATCGCTCCGAAACCGACCGAGATCAGCACCGCCGTGACCACGCCGATCCAGACCTGACCCAGGCGTTCGCGCCGGCCGGACTTCACCAGGAACGCCACGAGAATGGTGACGACGAGCGTCGCCTCCAAGCCCTCGCGAAGGCCGATGAGGTAGTTCCCGAGCAGCGCTCCGCTCACGACGAAACCTCCGACAGTTGGTGAGCCAACCCTAACTTAGGTCAGCCATACCTTATACTGCCGGTGCCGAAGCCCGTCAACCCTTCCGCACTTGCACACCCCCTGTTCTTCGCCGATCTAGGGCTTGCGCGCGCGTTTGGAGATCCATCCATGTGCATACGCCCTAGATCGGCGGGAAAGACGGGGACTTCAGTAGCGGTAGTGGTCGGGCTTGTAGGGGCCCTCGACCGGGACGCCGAGGTAGGCGGCCTGGTCCTTGGTCAGCTCGGTGAGCTTGACCCCGAGGGCGGCCAGGTGCAGCCGGGCCACCTTCTCGTCGAGGTGCTTGGGCAGGGTGTGCACACCCAGCGGGTACTGCTCGGTCTTGGTGAACAGCTCGATCTGGGCGATCACCTGGTTGGTGAAGCTGTTGGACATCACAAACGAGGGGTGGCCGGTGGCGTTGCCGAGGTTCAACAGTCGGCCCTCGGAGAGAACGATGATCGAGTGGCCGTCGGCGAAGACCCACTCGTCGACCTGGGGCTTCACGGTCACCCGGTGTACGTCGGCCCGCTTGGCCAGCCCGGCCATGTCGATCTCGTTGTCGAAGTGGCCGATGTTGCCCACGATCGCCTGGTGCTTCATCCGGGCCATGTGGTCGGCGGTGATGACGTTGAGGCAGCCGGTCGCGGTGATGAAGATGTCGGCGGTGCAGACCACGTCGTCCAGTGTTGACACCTGGTAGCCGTCCATCGCCGCCTGCAGCGCGCAGATCGGGTCGATCTCGGCGATGATCACCCGGGCGCCCTGGCCCCGCAGCGACTCGGCACAGCCCTTGCCCACGTCGCCGTAGCCGAAGACGACCGCGACCTTGCCGCCGATCAGCACGTCGGTGGCCCGGTTGATGCCGTCGATGAGTGAATGCCGGCAGCCGTACTTGTTGTCGAACTTGGACTTGGTGACCGAGTCGTTGACGTTGATGGCCGGGAAGAGCAGCGTGCCGGCCTGGCTCATCTCATAGAGACGGTGCACGCCGGTGGTGGTCTCCTCGGTGACTCCCTTGATCCCGGCCGCCAGCCGGGTCCACCGCTGGCGATCCTCGCCCATACAACGGCGCAGCACATCGAGGATCACGCCGTACTCCTCGGAGTCGGCCTCGGTGGTCGCCGGGACCGCGCCGGCCACCTCGAACTGGCGGCCCTTGTGCACCAGCAGGGTGGCGTCGCCGCCGTCGTCGAGGATCATGTTCGGGCCGCCGCCATCGGGCCAGAGCAGGGCCTGTTCGGTGCACCACCAGTACTCGGGCAGCGTCTCGCCCTTCCACGCGTAGACCGCGATCCCGGCCGGGGCCTCGGCCGTCCCCTGTGGACCGACAGCGACCGCGGCGGCCGCGTGATCCTGGGTGGAGAAGATGTTGCACGACGCCCACCGCACCTGGGCCCCGAGCGCGAGCAGGGTCTCGATGAGTACGGCGGTCTGCACGGTCATGTGCAGCGATCCGGAGATCCGCGCGCCCCGTAGCGGCTGGGCCTCGGCGTACTCCCGCCGCACCGCCATCAGGCCGGGCATCTCGTGCTCGGCGAGCTGGATCTCCTTACGACCGAACGCGGCCAGAGACAGGTCGGCGACCTTGAAGTCACCGGCGGCGACGCTGAGCGGCCGGGCCGGACTCGCCGGCGACGCGGAGGCGGGGGCGGGCAGCGTGCTGGTCATGTAGCTCTCTCCAGTTCATGGGGCGGTGGACCGACCTCCCACCTTACGCGGAGACATAACGCACGGGGTGGTGGCCGTGGGCGCTCTATCCACCCAGGGCCAACCACCCCGTGCTTCCCCCCGGTTTGGTTCCCCCGCGCGTCACTCGGGCCCTAGGCCTTGATAACGCTGCGTACTCATAAGACTACTCTGTGCAATTATCCTGTCAAGGAGAATGCCAGAAAAGCCGCGAATCAGACGCCTGGGCAGCACTGAAAGACCTCCGCGCCCTCGGGCGCTGCCAGCCGGACCGCCGGCTCCGGCGCGCCGACGAAGACCGACTCCCCGCAGCGCAGCGCCAGGCGCTCAGCCGGCGCACCGACGACGGCCTCGCCGGCCGTGCACACGAGGATGCGCGGCCCCCGCCCCGGCAACGTCACCGGCTTGCCCACCACCGCCTTGACGAGCGTGAAGTCGTCGACCTCGACCGGCCACGTCAGCAGGCCGGCCCCGAGCGGAACCGGTCGGCGCACTGGATCGGCGAGCACCTCGAACCGCAGCACCCGCAGCAGCTCGGCCACGTCGACCGGCTTGGGCGTGAGACCACCCCGCAACACGTTGTCGCTCGCGGCCATCACCTCGATGCCGGTGCCGTCCAGGTACGCGTGCAGGTTGCCGGCCGCCAGGTACACGCCCTCGTCCGGGCGCAGCCGGACCTGGTTGAGCAGCACGGCGACCAGCACACCGGGGTCGGTGGGGTACCGGCGGCCCAGTTCGGCGATGAGCGCGCCGGGGTCGTCCGCGACAGCGGCGACGGCCGCGCCCACCAGGTGCGCCCGCTCGGCCGCCGGCCAGCGCAGCAGCATCTCGACCGCACTGCGCAGCCGATGGCGCACCGGGCCGGAGCGCAGCGCCCCGATCACCGGCGCCAGCTCGGCGACCCGCAACGAGGCGAGCTCGGCGGCGCTCGCGTCCGGGTCGCGAAACCCGCAGAGCGCGCGGAAGTCGGTGAGCGCCACCAGGAGCTCCGGCTTGTGGTACGGGTCGACGTAGGTGCGCTGGGCGGCGGGCTTCGCGGCGTCGGCGGCGAAGCCGGCCCGGGCCAGTTCAACGTCCGGATGGGCCTGCAACGACAACGGTTGCACGGCGGCCAGCACCTTCACGAGGTAGGGCAGGCGGGGACCGAACCGCTCGATGCTGGCCGCGCCGAGCACACCGGGGTCGGCCGCGATCACCTCGGTCAGGTCGACCAGGTCGCCGTCGTCGAGGGCCACCGCGGACGGCGCGCTGGGATGCGCCCCGAGCCAGAGCTCCGCCTCCGGTCCGGGCGCGGGCGCCGGGCGACCCTGCAGAGTCGCGATCGCGGTGCGCGAGCCCCAGGCGTACGGGCGGATGGGGTTGACCAGCCGCCTCACGGCGCGCTGGGCCGGTAGATGTCCGGTTCCAGGTAGATGACGCGGGCGATCGGCACGGCCGAGCGGATGCGGGCCTCGGCGGCGTCGATGGCCTGCGCCACATCGGTCGCGCTGGCTCCCCGGATCACCCCGACCTTCGCCGCCACCAGCAGCTCCTCGGGTCCAAGGTGGAGGGTGCGCATGTGGATGATGCGCTCGATCCCGGCGCCGTCGACCACCGCCCGCTCGATCTCCGACACCTGGTCGTGGGTCGCCGACT
Organism: uncultured Actinomycetota bacterium; assembly: GCA_963753485.1. Taxonomy (GTDB): domain Bacteria; phylum Actinomycetota; class Actinomycetes; order Mycobacteriales; family Micromonosporaceae; genus CAWDLX01. The sequence continues at coordinate 63,522 of CAVWCL010000017.1, forward strand.
CCCCGATCAGCAGACTCTTCATCTCGATCGCCAGCACGATCGCCACGGTGACGAGCAGGACTCCGATGCCGAGGGTGCCGAGGCCGTCGAAGACGCCGTTGCCGGTGAGCAGGGTCAGCCCGACGCCGAGCAGCGCGAGGAGCAGACCGACCAGCGCGGCCGCGTCCTCCAGAAGCACCACCGGCAGCTCCGGTACCCGCGAGTGGCGGACGAAGCCGACCCAGGACAAACCGCCGCGGATCCGGTTCGTCTCCTGGATGGCGGTCCGGAACGAGTAGCTCTCCAGCCCGGCGGCGATGACCAGCACCGCAATCGGCACCCATTGCCAGCGCTCGATGCCGTGCGGATCGAGCAGTTTCTCGTAGCCCTCGAAGAGGGCGACCAGGCCACCCACACTGAACAAAACGATCGACACAATGAACGCGTACACATACCGCTCGCGCCCGTAGCCGAAGGGATGGCGCTCGTCGGCCTCCCGCCGGGCCCGGGCGCTGCCGAGCAGCAACAGGCCCTGGTTGCCCGAGTCGGCCACCGAGTGGATCGACTCGGCCAGCATGGACGACGATCCGGTGAGCAGGAACGCCGCCAGCTTCGTCACCGCGATGCCCAGATTGGCGGCGAGCGCCGCCAGGATCGCCCGGGTGCCGCCGGCGGCGCTCACCGCCGGGTACCAGCCGTCGCCATCATCGGCGGGTGAACTCCTTCATCTCGTCGACGGCCGGCACGGCCGTCGGATCGAGCCCATGGGCGAGCGCCAGGTACACCGACGCGAAGTCCGGCACCGAGATGAGCGAGGCGAGCCGCTCCAGCGGCGAGGCACCCTCGGCCCGGATCTCGCCACAGCGGACCCCGCGTCGCGCGGCCAGCTCCATCACCGCGTCGGCGCGGCGCTCCTCCAGGAGCGACGGCTCGCCGGGCCGGCTCTCGTCATCGGCGAGGCCCCCGTCGCGCAACAGCAGCACCCGCAGCCGCGGCGGTCCCTCGCCGGCCGGTGGGTCGGCGAAGATGTCGCGCTCGGACTCGGCGAGTCCACCGTAGACACCGTCGATGAGGCCGACCCGGCCACGACCGGCCTCGCCGAGCGACCCGGCGACGACGGGGTAGCGGGCGTTCGCCGAGAGCATGTCACCCACCCGTCGGGCGGCCACGGTGGCCAGCGGCGAGGAGCCCCAGACGATGGGGATGGAGTTGGCGATCTCCAGCGCCAGCGCCTTGCCCGGGTTGACGAAGGAGTCGGCATCGGGCCGGCAGCGCTCGGCATCCTCGTCGAGGCGGACCGCGGTCTCGGCGAAGTCGGCCTCGGCGATGTGCAACAAGCCCAGCGCCCGGGCGGCGAGCAGCACCGGTACGGTCAACGCCCACAGGCTCACCCGGGCGGGCGCCCGGCGGGGTACCGGGACGAATGGCGCCCGGGCCCGCTCGGCCAGGATCTGCAGCTCGGAGTCGGGCGGCCCGATGGCGACCAGCCGGGCGCCGCGCCGGCCGGCGGCCTCGGCCGCGGCGAGCGCCTCCGGACTGCGTCCCGAGGCGGAGACCGCGATCACCGCGTCGGCGGCGCCCACCCAGCCCGGGATTCCGGCGCTGCGGTGCCCGACCACCGGCACCGGGCAGCGCGGGCCGGCGACCGTCTCGAGCAGATCACCGGTACGGGCCGCGGTGCCCACGCCGGCGACCACGACCGCCCGCGGTCGCCCCTCCTCGGTCAGCGCGCCCAGGTTCGCCTCGGCGGCCAGCGCGGCCGACTCGCGTACCTGGGCCCCGGCCGAGGCCAGGGCCCGCAGCATCAACGACGGGTCGGCCGCCTGGATGCGCTCCGGGCTGTTGAGCAGAGCCTCATCGACGTGGCGGTGCCCACGTAGCCCGGCGGTGCCGTCCAGCGGCGTCACGCCGGCGCCGATCGGGGCGGGCGCGCCTCCTCCAGCAGGAGCACCGGCAGGCCGTCGCGGATCTCGAAGATGCGCCCGCACTCGGTGCAGGTCAGCGTCTGCTCCGCTTCGTCGTACGTCAGCGGGGCGTGATGCGTATCCGGGCAGGCCAGAATGTCCAGTAACTGCGGGTCCAGAGACACCCGTTCACCTCCGCCGAGTGGGTCGCCGACCTCCGCAGCTTACGGGTTTGGCTCGGCTTCGCCCGGCTCGACGCCGCTGTCCCCGGCGCTCAGGAAGGCCTCGGCCCAGGCCGCCGTCTCCTGCCAGCGGGCGACCGCAACGCACGGCACACCCATCGCCCGGACCGGGTAGTCGTTGCCCCCCTCGTCCAGGCGGTCGCCAATGAAGAGCACCTCGTCGGTGGCGAGCTCCAGCCGCTGCATCAGCTTGCGCAGGCCGTACGCCTTGTCGATGCCCTTGCGGGTCACGTCGACCGAGGTCGAGCCGCCCCCGCGGACCTCGAGGTCGGGCAGCCACCGGGCCGCGTACTCACGCAGCGCGCGCTTCTTCGACCCATCCGGGTCCCAGGCGTACTTCGCCTCCGGCGGCGCCGCCTGGCCCAGGGCGGAGAAGGTGACCTGGCTGCCCCGGTCTTCGATGATCTCCCCCCACGGATCCTTTTCCCAGAGGTCGAGCGCCTTGGCGGCCTCGGTGAGCACGCCGATGATGCGACGCTTCTCCTCCTCGCTGAGATCCTCGGCGTAGACCAGGCGCCAGTCGCCGTCCACCCAGCGGTAGTACCGGGTGCCGCAGGTCGGCATGAGGTGCAGCCGCTCGCACGCCGCCGGGCTGAGCTGGAGGTGGTCGAGCACCTGGCGGTCGAACTGCTCGAACCGCCCGCCGGAGATGATGCACACGTCCAGCCGGTCCAGCAGGCGAGCGAGCAGCCGCGCCATGCGAGGGTCGATCGGCGACTTGGAGACGGCGAGCGTGTCGTCCAGGTCGAAGGTCAGCACGCGAACGCGGCCGGACACGAGGCACCTCCGGTGACAAGGTGGGGGACCTGGTCAGGGTAGCCGCTGGCGGTCGCGGCGAGCTGCCGCGTCGAGCATCGCCACGGCCCGAGGTCCACTACTGTCGGATCCAGGACCGGGCGGGCGGGCCGAGCCGCCGGCCTGGGCCGACCTGGCGAGCGGAGGACCTCGCGTGGCATCGATCGACCGGACCCATCCGCGCAGCGGCCAACCCGCCGGGCCGGGCGACCTGATCGACATCGCCGCACTGGTGACGGCGTACTACACGGAGCACCCCGATCCGCGGATCGAGGAGCAGCGGGTCGCGTTCGGCACCTCTGGCCACCGTGGTTCGAGCCTGCGGTCGGGGTTCAACGACGACCACGTGGTCGCGATCAGCCAGGCGATCTGCGAGCACCGCGCGGGGGCCGGCATCGACGGTCCGCTCTTCCTGGCGCGCGACCCCCACGCGCTCTCCGAACCGGCGATGATCAGCGCGCTGGAGGTGTTCGCGGCCAACGGGGTGCGGGTGCTTCTCGACAGTCGCGACGGCTTCACGCCGACGCCGGTACTCTCGCACGCGATCCTCACCCACAATCGCGGCCGGACCAGCGCGCTGGCGGACGGTGTGGTGATCTCCCCCTCGCACAACCCGCCCGGCGACGGCGGGTACAAGTACAACCCACCCCACGGTGGGCCGGCCGGTGGTGAGGTCACCGGGCCGGTGCAGGACCGGGCGAACGCCCTGCTCGCCGAGGGGCTGACCGGGGTACGCCGGATGCCGGCCGCGCGGGCGCGGACCGCCGACACCACCGGCCGCCATGACTTCCTGGACTCCTACGTCGGCGACCTGCCGAACGTGATCGACATGGCGGCGATCGGGGCGGCCACCGTCCACATCGGCGCCGATCCGCTCGGCGGCGCGAGCGTCGCCTACTGGGGCGAGATCGGCACCCGATACCGCCTCGACCTGACCGTCGTCAACCCGATCGTCGATCCGACCTGGCGGTTCATGACGCTGGACTGGGACGGCGCGATCCGGATGGACTGCTCCTCGCCCTACGCGATGGCGTCGCTGATCGGCCGCCGGGCCGACTACCAGATCGCCACCGGCAACGACGCGGACGCCGACCGGCACGGGATCGTCACCCCGGATGCCGGCCTGATGAACCCCAACCACTTCCTCGCCGTCGCCATCGACTACCTGTTCCGCCATCGCGACGGGTGGCCGGCGAGCGCCGCCGTCGGCAAGACGCTGGTCTCCTCGTCGATGATCGACTTGGTGGCGGCCGACCTCGGCCGGCGCCTGCTCGAGATGCCGGTCGGCTTCAAGTGGTTCGTCGACGGGCTCGGCGACGGCTCGATCGGCTTCGGCGGGGAGGAGAGCGCCGGCGCGACCCTGCTGCGCTGCGACGGTACCGTCTGGACCACCGACAAGGACGGCATCGCGCTCTGCCTGCTCGCCTCCGAGATGGCCGCGGTCACCGGCCGCTCGCCGAGCACCGCCTACGCCGGCCTCGTCGAGCGGTTCGGGGATCCGGCGTACGCCCGCATCGACGCCCCGGCGACCCGCGCGGAGAAGGTGGTTCTCGGTCAGTTGACCGCCGAGCAGGTCAGCGCCGAGAAGCTCGCCGGTGAACCGATCACCGCCAAGCTCACCCACGCGCCGGGCAACGGCGCCGCGATCGGTGGGCTCAAGGTGGTCACCGCGTCGGGCTGGTTCGCCGCCCGCCCCTCGGGCACCGAGGACGTCTACAAGATCTACGCTGAGTCCTTCCGCGGCCCCGAGCACCTCGCCCAGATCCAGCAGGAGGCCGGTGAGATCGTCGCGGCCGCGCTGCGGGCCTGAACCGCTGGCGGCACGGAAACAGCAGCTGCGGGGCTTGCTCACGACGGAATCAGTCGCAAGGATGGCGGAAAGCCACTGGCTCACCGGGAGATGGACATGCAGTTTCTGCGCAACTTCGTCAACGGCGGCTACACCGAGCCGGCCGACGGCGGCTATGCCGAGCTGATCGACCCGAGCAGCGGTGAGGCGTTCGCCAGCGCGCCGGTCTCGGGTCCGGCCGATGTCGACGCGGCCATGCGCTGCGCGGCCACCGCGTTCGAGTCCTGGCGCGACACCACCCCGGCCGAACGCCAGCGGGCGTTGCTCAAGATCGCCGATGCGCTGGAGGCCCGCGCCGACGACCTGCTCGATGCCGAATGCCGCAACACCGGCAAGCCGCGTGGCCTGACCGCGAGTGAAGAGCTGCCGCCGATGCTCGACCAGATCCGGTTCTTCGCCGGCGCCGCCCGGGTCCTCGAAGGACGGTCCGCCGGCGAGTACCTGGCCAACCACACCTCCTACGTCCGGCGGGAACCGATCGGCGTCTGCGCTCAGGTCACGCCCTGGAACTACCCGATGATGATGGCGGTCTGGAAGTTCGCGCCGGCGATCGCGGCGGGCAACACCGTGGTCCTCAAGCCGTCCGACACGACCCCGGTCAGCACCCTGCTGCTGGCCGAGATCGCGGCCGAGTTCCTGCCGCCGGGCGTGTTCAACGTGGTGGTCGGCGACCGCAACACCGGCCGCGCCCTGGTCTCGCATCCGACCCCGCGCCTGGTCTCGATCACCGGCTCGACCCGGGCCGGGGCCGAGGTCGCCGCGGCGGCCGCGCCCGACCTGAAGCGAACCCACCTGGAACTCGGCGGCAAGGCGCCGGTCATCGTCTTCGACGACGCCGACATCGCGGCGGCGGCGGAGGCGATCGCGGTGGCGGGATACTTCAACGCCGGCCAGGACTGCACCGCCGCCACCCGGGTGCTGACCGGCCGGGGGGCCCACGACGACTTCGTGGCCGCGCTGGCCGAGCAGGCCCGCAACACCCGCACCGGCGGGCCGCAGGACGACGATGTCCTCTATGGACCGCTCAACAACGCCAACCAGCTCACCCGGGTCAGCGGATTCGTGGAGCGGCTACCTGACCATGCCAACGTGGTGACCGGCGGCGCCCGGGTGGGCGAGCGCGGGTACTTCTACGCCCCGACCGTGGTCGCCGGACTGCACCAGCTGGACGAGATCATCCAGGACGAGGTCTTCGGCCCGGTGATCACGATCCAGCACTTCAGCGACGAGGAAGAGGCGATCCGGTGGGCCAACGACGTGCAGTACGGCCTGGCCTCGTCGGTCTGGACCCGTGACCACGGCCGCGCCATGCGGGTGTCGCGCCGGCTGGACTTCGGCTGCGTCTGGGTGAACACCCACATCCCGCTCGTCGCCGAGATGCCGCACGGTGGCTTCAAGCACTCCGGGTACGGCAAGGACCTGTCCATGTATGGCCTGGAGGACTACACCAGGGTCAAGCACGTGATGCACAACATCGAGGTGTGAGCACCATGTCGAGCTCGGAGGAACTGCACAAGCGCCGCCAGGCCGCCGTCTCCAAGGGTGTGAGCAGCATGCTCGGGTCCTATGTCGACCACGCGTCGGGGGGAACGTTGACCGATGTGGACGGTCGGGAGTGGATCGACTTCGGCTCCGGCATCGCGGTCACCAGCGTCGGCAACGCCGCACCGCGGGTGGTCACCGCGGTCCGCGAGCAGGTGCAACGGTTCACCCACACCTGCTTCATGGTCGCCCCGTACGAGTCGTACGTCGCCGTCTGCGAACAGCTCAACGCGTTGACCCCGGGCGAGCACGACAAGCGGTCGGCGCTGTTCAACTCCGGCGCCGAGGCGGTGGAGAACGCGGTGAAGATCGCCAGACACACCACCGGACGGTCCGCGATCGTGGTCTTCGACCACGCGTACCACGGGCGGACCAACCTCACCATGGCCCTGACCGCGAAGAACATGCCGTACAAGCACCGGTTCGGCCCGTTCGCCGGCGAGATCTACCGGGTGCCGATGTCCTACCCGCTGCGCGACGGTGGTCTCTCCGGCGCCGAGGCGGCCGCCCGGGCCCTGGACCTGGTGGAGAAGCAGGTCGGCGGCGCGAATGTGGCCGCCGTCCTGATCGAGCCCATCCAGGGCGAGGGTGGCTTCGTGGTGCCGGCGCCGGGGTTCCTGCCGGCCCTGTCCGCCTGGTCGCGCGAACACGGCGCGCTCCTCATCGCCGATGAGATCCAGACCGGCTTCTGCCGTACCGGGGACTGGTTCGCCTGCGAGCACGAGTCCGTGGTGCCGGACCTGATCGCCACCGCGAAGGGGATCGCCGGCGGACTGCCCCTGGCCGGAGTGACCGGGCGCACCGACATCATGGACGCGATCCACCCCAGCGGGCTCGGTGGCACCTACGGCGGCAACCCGGTCGCCTGCGCGGCGGCCCTCGCCGCCATCGAGACCATGCACGAGTTGGATCTGTGCGAGGCGGCCCGGCAGATCGAGTCGGTGATGCGACCGCGCCTGCTCGAGCTGGCCCACTCGCACCCCGGCATCGGTGAGGTCCGCGGGCGCGGCGCGATGCTCGCGGTGGAGTTCGTCGAACCGGGCGGTGAGTCGCCCGCCGGTGGTCGACCGCCCGCCGCGGCCGCCGCCGCGGCGGTGGCGAAGGCCTGCCACGACGCCGGCCTGCTCGTGCTGACCTGCGGCACCTACGGCAACGTGCTTCGCTTCCTACCCCCGCTGGTGATGCCGACCGACACCCTCAACCGCGGCCTCGACCTGCTCGCCAGTGCGTTGCGCGCGACCTGAGCGGGCCGGCACCCGCTCGCCTGAACGACGTCAGCCCAGCCGCAGGTGCAGGTCGCGCAGCAGCGCGACCTCGGCCAGGTGGTGGATCGCCTCACGGTTGATGTGCAGGACGAGCGTGCCCAACGGGAAGTCGGCGAACGGGCCTTCCGCGGGTCCGCACGGCCGGCCGAGCCCGTCCTGGCCCAGCTCGCGCACGCCTCGCGTCCACTGCGCGTAGACCTCGTCGAGCTGGCGCAGGGCCCCGTCCGGCGTGCCGGCGTAGCGGAACGACGTGAACTCTGTCGCCGGCCCGCCGAAATGGGAGGCGTTGCGATGGCCGAACACGCCGACGATGACGTGCGCGAGCCGCCAGGCGATCGTGGTCACCGGCGCCGGATCCGGCCCGGGAAAGACCAGGTCCATCGTGTACTCGCCGGCACCCACGGCCGGCGCTGAACCCTCGCCCCGGGGCCGGATGTTCCACGCGTCCGCGGCCGGTTCCCAGAAGTACTCGGGGGTGGTCAAGCCGTCCAGGCGCCGCCGGGCCTGGTTGTGCCAATGCCAGTCGAGCTGGTCGAACAGCTCGTGGTTCCAGTCAATCTCCATGGCGGCAGACGCTAGGCCGGCCCTGCGACACACCGCGGTCTATCGTTCATGCCAGCGCCCGGGGCATCATCCCACGGAGTCCGTTCGGTTGCCTGATCGCCGCGAGGGTGGCACAGAGCGCGCCGCCTGCTGTTTCCACTGGCGTCGCAGACGACGAGGGGCACGCTGCCCGGTCGGCTACCGCTACTGCGCCGGGCCGACGTTGACCATCCGGTTGATGCCGAACTGGTCGGCGCTGGCGCCAACGCGCGGCGCGGCGCCGACCCGACGGCGCCGGCCGTGGCCGGTGCCGCGAGGGACGATCCACTCGTGCGGCTGCCCGGTGACGTCGGCAATGCGCTCGTAGTCGCTGTCGTAGTGCAACACGGTCGCCCAGTGCGCCTCGGCCGTGGCGGCGATGATGAGGTCCACGATGCCGACCCCCCGGTGTTGCCCGCGCCGGGCGAGTTCAGACTGGACCGCGAGCATCCGGTCCGACGCGTCGTCGCTCGTCTCCAGCCACATCAGCCGCTCCAGCCAACCGCGGATACCGACCAGGTCCTCGTGGTCGCGGGCGGAGTAGAGCAGCTCGCCGGCGATCACCGGACAGGTCGCCAGATGGCTGGCCACGCTCAGCGAGGTCAAACGATGGCGGGCGTAGTCGCTGTAGCGCAGCTGTTCCCATGCCGACTTGTCGACGAGGTAGATCACCGCCACGCAAGCGCCCGGACGTCACACTCCGCCAGCCGGTCCGAGATCAACAGGGCGGTCGCCATGAAGTCGTCCGCCTTTGCGCGGCGGCGGGCCGCGGTCTCCCGAAGCGCACGGTTGATCGTCTCGACCTTGGTCGTCGTGCCGTACTCCGCCATCGCGGCGGCCAGCGCATCGTCGTCCACATCGACCAGCGTCTTCGCCATCGCCCCTCCCGTGATATCGAGAACACGCTGAGGATATATCGACGATCGTCGGGAAGGCAACCGCCGTGCCGGCGGCGTTCGGCAGCGGCTACTGCGCCGGGCCGATGTTGACCATCCAGTTGATGCCGAACTGGTCGACGCAGGCACCGAACTCATCGCCCCACATCTGCTTCTCCAGCGGGACCGCGACGGAGCCGCCGGCGCAGAGCTTCCCGAAGTACTCGCGCAGGTCGTCGTCGTCATCGCCACTGAGGCTCACCGAGATGTTGTCCCCCGGGTTGTACGCCATCTCGGGCGGGCTGTCCGACGCCATCAACGTGAACCCGTGATCGGTCTCCAGCGTGCCATGCATGATCTTGTCAGCCTGCTCGGGTTCGCGCGCCCCGAACTCCCCGAACGTCCGCAGCGACAGGTCGCCGCCGAAGACCTCCTGGTAGAACTCCATGGCTTGACGCGCGTTGCCCCGGAAGCTGATGTAGGGGTTGAGACGAGAGGGCATCGGATCTCCTCGGTCATTGAGACGGTGTCCGGTTCAGCCTAGTGGCGCCGGCGGACATCGGGGGCCACTCCACGCCGGCTACCGGCCGTCGAGCAGCGGCCGTCGCGGGTCCCAGCGGGTACCGTCGGCGGCGTCGCGGCGGCGCCGGGCGATCGCCGAGAGCACCTCGAGCACGACCCGGTTGCCCAGGTACGCGGTCACCTCGCTCTGGTCGTAGGGCGGCGCCACCTCGACCACGTCGACACCGACGATCGGCAGCTCGTAGCCGCACCGGCGGACCGCGTCGAGCAGCTGCCGGGCGGTGAGCCCGCCCGGTTCCGGCGTGCCCGTGCCGGGCGCCATACCCGGGTCGACCACGTCGATGTCGACCGAGAGGAACACGCCGTCACACTCGTCGACCGCGATGGCGAAGGCCTCGGTGAGGCACTCGTCCAGGCCGCGACTGACCACCTCGGTCATCTCGTACGAGCGCATCCGTTGACCGGCCATCCACTCCAATGTGGACGGGCCGGGCCAGTACCCGCGCAGCCCGATCTGCAGGAACCGGTCGCCGCGTAACGCCTGCGACTCGATCAGCCGGCGCATCGGCTGGCCATGCCCGTAGAGCGAGCCGAAGGTCACGTCGCCGGTGTCCGCGTGCGCATCAAAGTGGACCATCGAGATCCGGCCGAAGCCATACTCCCGGGCCACCCCGGTCGCGTCGGGCAGCGCGATCGTGTGGTCACCGCCGAGCACGACCGGGATCGCACCGGAGGACGCGATCAGGTACACCGCCTCCTCCAGGGCCGTGATGGCGGCGGTCACGTCGCCGGAGTACATCTCCACATCGCCGGCGTCGAGCACCTTCAGGTCGACCAGGGCGTCGACCCGAAGGGCGAGCGAGGGCCGGGAGCCGACCTGCGGCAGATAGCACGCCTGCCGCATGGCCGACGGGCCGAACCGGGTACCGGGACGGTGGGTGGTGCCGCCGTCGAACGGTGCCCCGAGGATGACCACATCGGCCCCGGCGTACGAGTCCTCATCGGACAGATGACACCGGTCAACGCCGAGGAAGGTGAGATCTGGTCCGTACATCGGCCCGCGCTCGGTCACTGCTCCCTCATCCCCCACGGCGAGCCGTACTCGGTGAGCAGGTCCAGGAACGGTTGCGGGTCGAACGCCTCCGGCCCCAGCACGCCGGCTCCGGACCAGGTGCCGTCGGCGAGCAGTTCCAGGGCGACGACCGGGTTGATCGCGGTCTGCCAGACGACCGCCTGCGAGCCGTACTCGGCCATCGACCACTCGTTGTCGACGACGTGGTAGAGGTACACCTCGCGGGGTTGCCCGTCGACCCCGCTCCCCCGTACCCAGGTGCCCGCACAGGTCCGCCCGCGCATCCGGTCGCCGAGACCGGCCGGATCGGGCAGGCAGGCGGCGACGACGTCGCGGGGGGACACGGTGACCGCGCCGACCCGGACCTTGTCGGTGCGGTCCAGGCCGAGCTTGTGCAGTGTCTTGAGGACGTCGATGAACTCGTCGCCGAGCCCGTACTTGAACGTCACCCGTCGGGCCTTGACCCAGCGCGGGATCAGCAGCACCTCCTCGTGCTCCACATTCACGCACTCGACCGGTCCGATGCCCTCGGGAAAGTCGAACAGCTCCGGCTCCGAGAACGGCGCCGTGGTGAACCAGCCGCGACCCTCCTCCCAGACGACGGGCGGGTTGAGGCACTCCTCGATGGTGGTCCAGATGCTGAACGACGGTGCGAAGTCGTACCCGTCCACGACCAGGTCGGCCCCGTCGCGGACACCGATCTCGTCGATGCTGGTGAAGAGGTGGTCGGCGGCATAGCGGGCGAAGACGTCGGAGAGCCCGGGCTCGACCCCGATGCCGACCACGGCGAGCCGGCCGGCGGACTCCCAGGCCGGCGCCTGGGCGAACTGCTCGTCGCCGAGTTTGACGCCGACCTCCTCGTGGGGGTGCTGCGGATGCGGGCGGGACAAGGACATCGCCATGTCCAGGTAGTCCACACCCGCGCTGCCGGCGCCCTCGAAGATCGGCATGACGAAGCGCGGATCGACCGCATTGAGCACATGGGTCACCCGGTGCCCGCGGCACAGCGCGGCCACTGCCTCGGCCGAGGAGGCGTCAACCTGCGCCGCGGTGAAGCGGCCGCTCGCCTCGTGGCCGGCGACCGCGCGCTGGGCCCGCGCCGGGTCGTAGTCGGCGACCACACAGTGCTCGAAGAACTCGCGGCGAGCGGCGATGGCTACCGCCGCGGAGCCGACTCCGCCGGCTCCGACGATGAGTACGCGCATGACGGCGCAGCCTTTCGTTCGTCGTAATTAGCGCACAAAAATATGTTTTGTGACAGTCTGGCGGAAGTCGAGCGGTTGCCGCCCACTTCACGGAAACCACTCTGGCATCACGCCTCAGCGAAGGAAAGCGTTGCCGGTCGCCACGTCGGCGACGGTAAGCGTCGGACGGATGAAAGGACCATCCATGGCTGGCTCCGTACCCGCGGATGCGCGGCCGGGTGACGAGGTCCCGCAGGTCGCCCGCAAGGGCCTGCGGGCCGCAACGCTCGGACTGGTCTCGGCGGTGGTCATCGGAGTGGCGTCGACCGCGCCGGCGTACAGCCTCGCCGCCACCCTCGGCTTCGTCTCCCAGAGCGTGGCCGAGCGGGCCCCTGTCACCATGCTGCTCGCCTTCGTCCCGATGCTCTTCATCGCGTACGCCTACAAGTCGCTCAACCAGGTCGACCCGGACTGTGGCACCAGCTTCACCTGGGTCGCGCGGGCGTTGGGCCGCCATACCGGGTGGCTCACCGGCTGGGTGATCGTGGCCGCCGACATCATCGTGATGGCGAACCTGGCCCAGATCGCCGCGGTGTACGGCTTTCTCATCGTCGGCGCGGACGGATTGGTCGACAACACCGCCGCGCTGATGCTCGCGGGCGGCGCCTGGATCCTCATCATGACGGTGATCACCTGGATCGGCATCGAGCTCTCCGCCCGCACCCAGGTGATCCTGCTCTGCCTCGAACTGCTCATCCTGGTCGCGTTCGCGGTGACCGCGCTGGTGCGCGTCTACGCCGGGCAAGCCACGCCGATGTCGCTTCACGTGTCGTGGAGCTGGTTCAACCCGGCCAGCGGCGGCTTCGACGTCACCGCCTTCTCGGCCGGGCTGCTGCTGGCCGTCTTCATCTACTGGGGTTGGGACTCCGCGGTCACGGTGAACGAGGAGACCAAGGATTCCCGGTTGACGCCCGGGCGCGCGGCGGTGCTCTCAACCGTGATCCTGCTGGCGGTCTACGTGCTCGTCACGGTCGGCGCGCAGGCGTATGCCGGCACCGGCGACACCGAGCTCGGCCTGGCCAACCCGGACCGACAGGACGACATCCTCTCCGGCCTGGGTACGGCGGTGCTCGGTGGCTGGGGAGCCAAGGCGCTCTTCCTCGCGGTGCTCACGTCGGCCGCGGCGTCCACCCAGACGACCATCCTGCCGACCGCGCGTACGACCCTGTCGATGGCGGCGTACCGGGCCCTGCCCCGCGCCTTCGCCCGGGTGCATCCCACCCATCTGACGCCGACCGTCTCCACCTGGGCGATGGGGATCGCCTCGATCGCGTTCTACGCCGCGTTGCTCGTCTGGGCGCCGAACGCGCTCGGAGATCTGATCGCGTCGCTCGGACTGCTCATTGCGTTCTACTATGGACTGACTGGCTTCGCGTCGGTGGTCTATTTCCGCCACGAATGGTTCGCCGGCCGGCGCAGCTTCCTGGAGAAGTTCCTGCTACCCCTGCTCGGCGGGCTCATCCTGCTGGTCGCGTTTGTCAAGGCGGTGATGACCTACAAGGACCCGTCGTACGGCAACACGTCCTGGCACGGCCTCGGCGGGGTGTTCCTGCTGGGGGTGGGCTCGATCCTGCTGGGCGTGGTCGTCATGGTGATCTGGAACGTGGTCGCGCCGGCCTACTTCACCGGCGCCACCATGCGCGAGACCACCGCCGTCACCGAGACCGGTGAGGTCAAGCCGGCCGGCGAGACGTGAGTCACACGCGAGGCGACATACGGAATCCTGCGTATGTGGCGTACTATTCAACGGATTCTGTTGCCAAAGGCGCGGGGATGAGTCAGGATCCCTAGCGTGACCGAAGCAATCCTCGATGACGTGAACAAGCAGATTATCGAGCTGCTGCAACGCGACGGTCGCACGTCCTACGCCGGGCTGGCGAAGGTGGTCGGCCTCTCCGAGGCGGCTGTCCGCCAGCGGGTGCAGCGTCTGCTCGACGGCGGCGTCATGCAGATCGTCGCGGTCACCGATCCGTTGACCCTCGGCTTCGCCCGGCAGGTCATGGTCGGCCTCAAGGTCGAGGGCGACATGCGGCCGGTCGCGACCGCGCTGGCGGCCATCCCGGAGGTGGATTACGTGGTGATCTGCGCCGGCGCGTACGACCTGCTGGCCGAACTCGTGTGCACCAACGACGATCACCTCCTGGCGCTGCTCAACGACAAGATACGCGCGATCCCCGGGGTCACCGGGACGGAGACCTTCGTCTACCTCAAGTTGGCGAAGCAGACCTACGCATGGGGAACCCGATGAATAAGAAGAGCCTCAACGCCGCCGCCCGCGACCACCTGTGGATGCACTTCACCCGGCTGTCGGCCTACGCCAAGAATCAGGTTCCGATGATCGTGCGCGGCGAGGGCCCGTACGTGTTCGACGTCAACGGCAAGCGCTACCTCGACGGTCTGTCCGGGCTGTTCGTCGTCCAGGCTGGGCACGGGCGCCACGAGCTCGCCGACGCCGCCGCCAAACAAGCAGCCGAGCTCGCGTTCTTCCCGCTCTGGTCGTACGCGCACCCGAAGGCGGTCGAGCTGGCCGACCGACTGGCCGATCTGGCACCCGCCGACCTCAACCGGATCTTCTTCACCACCGGCGGGTCGGAGGCGGTCGAGGCAGCCCTGAAGCTGGCCCGTTCGTACTTCAAGCGGACGGGCGCGCCCGGCAAGTACAAGATGATCTCGCGGCACATCGCGTACCACGGCGCCTCGATGGGTGCGCTGGCGATCACCGGGCTGCCGGCCATCAAGTCCGACTTCGAGCCGCTGCTGCCCGGCGGCGTACGGGTGCCGAACACGAACCTCTACCGCGCACCGGCCGGCACCGCCGGGCCCGACGGCACCGACGCCGAGGCATTCGGCCGGTGGGCGGCCGACCGGATCGAAGAGGCGATCGAGTTCGAGGGACCGGAGACGGTCGCCGCGGTGTTCCTGGAGCCCGTGCAGAACTCCGGCGGCTGCTTCCCGCCGCCGCCCGGGTACTTCCAGCGGGTCCGCGAGATCTGCGACGCCTACGACGTGCTGCTCGTCTCGGACGAGGTGATCTGCGCGTTCGGGCGGCTCGGCGAGTACTTCGGGGCCAGCCGCTACGGCTACCAGCCGGACATCATCACCACCGCGAAGGGCCTCACCAGCGGCTACGTGCCGCTCGGCGCAATGATCGCCTCGGACCGCCTGGCCGCGCCGTTCCTCAAGGACACCAACTGGTTCGCCCATGGCGCGACGTTCGGCGGGCATCCGGTGGCGAGCGCCGTCGCGCTGGCCAACCTCGACATCTTCGCCCGGGAAGACCTCAACGGGCACGTACGGGCCCACGAGGCCTTGTTCCGGTCCTATCTGGAGCGTCTGCTCGACCTGCCGATCGTGGGCGACGTACGCGGAGACGGCTACTTCTACGGCATCGAGCTGGTCAAGGACAAGGCAACCCGCGAAACCTTCGACGACGACGAGTGCGAACGCCTGTTGCGCGGGTTCCTCTCCAAGGCTCTCTTCGACGCCGGGCTCTACTGCCGGGCCGACGACCGGGGCGACCCGGTGGTCCAGCTCGCTCCGCCACTCATCTGCGACGAGTCCCACTTCGCCGAGATGGAGCAGGTGCTGCGGGTCGTTCTCAGCGAGGCGTGGACCCGCATCTGACATGTCCTACTGGATGTCCAGTGTGGAGGATGATCTATCGCCTCGACCGGCATTGTCGGGTGACCGCGACGTCGATGTCGCCATCGTGGGCGCCGGCTTCACCGGGCTGTGGACGGCGTACTACCTCGCCATCGCCGACCCGTCGCTGCGGATCGCGGTGATCGAGGCGGAGATCGCCGGGTTCGGCGCCTCCGGGCGCAACGGCGGCTGGTGCTCCGCACTCTTCCCCCGGTCGGTGGCCGCGTTGGCCCGCGAGCACGGCCGTGATCCGGCGGTGGCCCTCTACCGGGCCATGCAGGCCAGCGTGGACGAGGTCGGCCGGGTCGCCGCCGCCGAAGCCATCGACTGCCACTTCGCCAAGGGCGGCACCATCGTGCTCGCCCGCAACCGGGCACAGTGGACCCGCGCGATGGCCGAGGTCGACCAGGCCCGGGCCTACGGCTTCGCCGAGCGCGACCTGGCCCTGCTCGGCGCGGACGAGGCGAGCGCGCACTGCGGCGCGACCAAGGTGCTGGGCGGCACCTACACGCCGCACTGCGCCGCGATCCACCCGGCCCGACTGGTACGCGGACTGGCCCGCGCGGTAGAGCGGCGGGGCGTCACCGTGCTCGAGCAGACCCGGGTGACCGCCATCGAACCGGGCACCGTCCATACCGGACACGGCCGGGTGCGGGCCGCGGTGACCGTCCGGGCGACCGAGGGCTTCACCGCGGCGCTGCCCGGATACCGGCGCGCGGTCGTGCCGGTCTACTCGCTGATGATCGCGACCGAGCCGCTGCCGGCCGCGTTCTGGGCCACCGCCGGGCTGGCCCGCCGGGAGACGTTCGGAGACCACCGCCACCTGATCATCTACGGCCAGCGCACCGCCGACGACCGGCTCGCCTTCGGTGGGCGGGGCGCGCCGTACCATTTCGGCTCGGCGATCCGGCCGGGGTACGACCGCGTGCCGCGGGTGCACGCCGCCCTCGCCGGCACGCTGAGGCGGCTCTTTCCGGCGCTGGGGTCGGCCCGCATCACCCACACCTGGGGCGGCCCGCTCGGCATCACCCGCGACTGGCACCCCTCGGTCGGCCTCGACCACGCCAACGGCCTCGCCTGGGCCGGTGGCTATGTCGGCGACGGGGTATCGACTACGAATCTTGCCGGCCGGACGCTGGCCGACCTCATCCTGGGCCGCCAGACCGAGCTCACCGCGCTGCCCTGGGTGAATCACCGCTCGCCGCGCTGGACCCCGGAGCCACTGCGCTGGCTCGGCATCAACGTCGGCTTGCGCCTGACCGCGTCGGCCGACGCCGTGGAGCGGCGCTCCGGACGCCCGGCCCGCCGAGCCGCCGCCGTCGCCCGCCTCCTCGGCGACTGACCCCTCGCCTGGCCCCTTTTCCCGTTGATCTAGGGCTTAGGCACGTGACTAGAGATCGAACCATGTGCCTAAGCCCTAGATCAACGGGGAAAGGGGGAGTATGGAGGTCAGCGGGCGGGTGGCGGGATCACCCGCAGGTGACCGCGGCGGCCGATCGGCGTCGCGGCCCGCGGGGGCATCCGGCCCACCGGCTCGTCCGCGCGCGGCGCGGGCCGGGACGCCTCCCGAACCGCCTCGGCCAGCGCGACAAGGTCGTCGGTGCTCGGCGGTGGCGGGTCGAACTCCCCCTCATGGCGGACCAGGACCCAGCCGCGCGGCGCGGTCAGCCCGCGGGCGTGGCGTTCGCACAGGTCGTAGGAGTGGGGCTCGGCGTAGGCGGCGAGGGGGCCGACCACGGCAGTCGAGTCCGCATAGACGTAGGTCAGCGTCGCGACGGCCGATTTGGGGCATCCGTTTCGGGAACAGCGCCGGGGGGACCTCACGGAACCTGCCTTTCGCTCGCGACGGCGGAGGGGCGCCGCACGGCCACGAGAAAGGTATCGCCGCGGCCGTCGTCGGGGCGCGCGGCGCGCCGCGCGACGCGCGCGGATGATCGCGGCCGGGGCGCTACGCTGGCCCGGTGACGCAGGAGCCCGAGGCCCGCCGCCGGCGGGAGAAGAGCCTGCTCGGACCCGCCCGGCGCCCGCGGCGTGACCGCCATGGGCGAGGCGTGCGCGGTCGCCTCGTGCCCGCCTCACTCCCGCTCGCACGAACCCGGGCGGAGATCTTCGACGATCTCGTCCTGGACACCGTCGAGTCACTCGAACAGCGCTACTCCCGGGAGCTGGCCGGCGTCGAGTTCGCGGTCGAGGAGGTGCCGCCGGACCTGAACGTCTACGACACGGACGTCCTCGAGGACGGCGAGGTGCCGCTGGCCCGCCTCCTGCCGGGCCGGCCGGGTCGTTCGGACGTTCCCCCCCGGATCGTCCTCTACCGGCGGCCGCTGGAATTCCGGGCGGCGGACCGGGACGACCTGGCCGACCTGGTGCACGATGTGATCATCGAGCAGGTGGCCAATCTGCTCGGCGTCGACCCGGACGACATTCAGGCCGAGTGAGCCGAGGCCAGGCGCGGGTCAGGCGACCCGACGCTTGAGCCGGCGTCGCTCCCGCTCCGATAGTCCTCCCCAGATGCCGAACCGCTCGTCGTGGCCGAGGGCGTACTCGAGGCACTCGCCCTTGACCTCGCAGCGCGAGCAGATCCGCTTCGCTTCCCGGGTCGAACCGCCCTTCTCCGGGAAGAAGGCCTCGGGATCGGTCTGCGAGCACAAGGCCCGCTCCTGCCACTCCGGCGCGTTCCCCAGAAGGTCCATCACGACCAGTTGGCCGCTCTCCATGTCCTGCCTCCTTGCTGTGTGCCGGCCCGGCCGGCACAACCCCCCACGCGAAGACGCACGTGTCGGAACCTGTCGCGAACCCGTGGTACGGACCCGCCCTCGAAAACTTCCCCGGTGGAATTACACGCGTGTCATGCGTGCTCCGTCAAGCCGAAGCTGCTAAATGTCCCCTTTGGATCGGCGTGGCGGCCACGATCTGAGCGCCAATATGGTGCAGACTAGACAAACCCACTGGGTGGCCCGCACACTCCGGCGTCCTGATCCGACGGGCTCCCGGTGGGCGCGTGCTGCCTCTCTATCGAATGACCCCGGCCACTGGTAACGGGCGAAACTACCGCGACACGCCGAAATGGCGGAGCTTTCGCGTGCTCAGGGTCGGGCGGTCGCCGCCTCCTCGCGACCCGGTCGGTTCTCCCCGATCCAGGCGTCGATGCGTTCCCACCAGTCATAGAGCCACGCGACGACCTCGTCGCGCTGCCGCGGAACCTCGGCCGCGGGCACCCGCCACCATCGGGCCTTGATGACCTGCTCCATCGGCAGCGCGCGCCAGATGTCGCCGACCGTGACCAGGTCGTCCAGGCCGGTGTGCGCCACGAAGATCACGTCGGCCGTCGGGGCCGCGTCGATCGCGGCGAACGCGCCACCGGCGCGCGGGGGCAGCAGGTTCGCCATCGCCCGCGCGCGCCGGGCCTCGGCGAAGCGCCGGCGCTCCTCGAGCTGGCGGATACCGCGGCGCCGCCGGTTCGGGGTGAAGTTGCCGCCCTCGGGGAAGATCACCAGAGCGCCGGTCGGACCGAGGCCGGCGGCCAGCCGCCGGATCTCGTGCGCGACGGCACCCTCGGCCGGACCCGCGTCCGGTGCCCCCGGCCCGCCGCTCGCACCGCCGGCACCATCCGGGGCGACCGCGACCGCGACCGGCGATCCGGCGCCCGCGGGCGTCTTCGACCTATGTGGATGGACGAAGGCATGCGGGAGCCGGTTGATGACGACATCGAGGCTCGGATCGAACTGCAGAGCGGCCTTCATGACGATGTGCGGCCGCCGGTCGTAGCGGCTCAGCAGCTGGTGGATGAGCAGGAACGAGTCGCCGGGACCGGCGTGACGGCTCAGCACGATCACCGGTCGGGTCAGCCGGGCCGCCAGTTCCTCCGGGGTCGACTCCGGCTCCTCGATCTCCACCCGCAGCCGGAAGGCCCGGATCGCCCGGGTGAAGAGGGCGGCGAGGAACCACCGCACGAGGGCGTAATGCCGAGCCAAGGACGCCTCGCTGCCCACCCGGCCACCGAGTCCACTGCCGAGCCAGAGTCCCAGACAGGCGAAGAGGGCGGCGGACTCCATGAGCAACCAGGCCAGGCCGAACCGCATCAGGCGAAGCGCCCGCCGGCGCGCCGGCCGGGACGGACTGACCACCAGCGCCAGCAGGAGAAAGAGCGGAGCCAGCAGCACCATCGCGACCGTGATCAGAATCACCAGCGGGGCCAACACCAGGCGACGAACGACGCGGGGCGGAAGCACGAGCCACCTCCTCCAGGCTCAGGCGGGCAGATTCGCGGCCAGGTACCGGCCGGTGGCGGCCCGGGCCTGGTCGAGATAGGCCTCGACCCGGGAATGATCGCGGTAGCGCAGCTGCGACAGGTCCGCCCGGGCCCGCCCGTTCACCCCGGCCGGCAGGACGTGCACGGTGACCTCCGCCGGCAGTGACGCCATCTCCTCGACGAACCGGTGCCGGCGGGCGATCTCGAAGGCGACCAGGCCCACCTCCCACGGACGCCGGGGAACCCGAAGGGGTTGCTCGATGCGCCCCACATGCAGGACGAACACCCGGCGGGCCCCGAGCCGCACCGCCCGCCCGACCGGAATGCTGTGCACCAGTCCCCCGTCGAAGAAGTGCTCATCGTCGATGCGTACCGGCGGCAGCAGCCCGGGCACCGCGGCCGAGGCCAGCACCGCCGGCACGATGGGTCCAGTGTGGAACCAGTGGGCGGCCGCCCGCTCGACGCAGGCCGCGACGCATTGGAACGGCACGGCCAGGTCCTCGAACTCCAGCACCGGCAGGTGCTCTTCGATGAGGCGGCGCAGCGGCAGGTTGGCGTGCAGGTGGGTGCCCGAGCGCGCCAGGGTGTTGAGCCGTCCGATGATGGAGCCCCGAAACGCGGTCCGGATGACGTCGGAACGCCAGACCGCCTCCAGCCGCGACGCGGCCCCCTGCGGATCAGCGGCGACGAAGACGCCGTTGATGGCGCCGATCGAGGTGCCGAGCACGAGATCGGGCCGGATCCCGGCGTCGGCGAGCGCCGCCAGCATGCCGACCTCGGTCGCCCCCAGCAGGCCGCCCCCGCCCAACACGAAGGCGGTGGGTCCGCACTCGTCCACCACCTGCTCACCATAGGGTGCGCCGGCCGGTGACAACATCGTCGCGGCGGTCGGGCTCAGCGGGCGACGGCCGCGTAGGTGGTGGTGCGCTCCCGGGCTGGTCGACCGGCCCGGGTGGCGAGCGCCTCCAGTTGGGCAACCGTGCGCGCCGAGCCGTGCTCCGAGCCGGCCATCCGCGAGATCGTCTCCTCCATCAACGTGCCCCCGAGGTCGTTGGCGCCGCCGGCCAGCATGGCCAGCGTCGCCTCGTCGCCCAGCTTCACCCAGGAGCACTGGATGTTGGGGATCCGGCCGTGCAACAGCAGCCGGGCCATCGCGTGCACCACGCGGTTGTCCCGCGTGGTCGGCCCGGGCCGGGCGATCCCGGCGAGGTAGATCGGCGCATTGTGGTGTACGAACGGCAGCGCGACGAACTCGGTGAACCCGCCGGTCTCGTCCTGCAGGCCGGCCAGTACCCGGAAATGGGCCAGCCACTGCCGCGGGTGATCCACATGGCCGTACATCATCGTCGAGCTGGACCGGATGCCGAGCGAATGGGCGGTGCGCACCACCTCGACCCAGGTGGCGGCGGGCAGCTTGCCTTTGGTGAGCACCCAGCGCACGTCGTCGTCGAGGATCTCAGCCGCGGTGCCCGGAATCGTGTCCAATCCGGCCTCGCGCAGCTCGACCAGGAAGTCGCGGATGCTGGCGCCGGCCCGGGCCGCCCCGGTGACGATCTCCATGGGTGAAAACGCGTGCACGTGGATGCCCGGGACCCGGGCCTTCACGGCTCGGACCAGATCCGCGTACGCCGTGCGCGGCAGCGCGGGGTCGATGCCGCCCTGCATGCAGACCTCGGTGGCCCCGCTCGACCAGGCCTGCTCGGCCCGGTCGGCGACCTGGTCGAGGGAGAGGCGGTAGGCGTCGGCGTCGCGTTCGCGCTGGGCAAAGGCGCAGAACCGGCACCCCACGTAGCAGACGTTGGTGAAGTTGATGTTGCGATTCACGACATAGGTCACCTCGTCGCCGACCGCCTCGCGGCGCAGGTCGTCGGCGAGGCCGGCCACCGTGTCCACTGCGGACTCCGGGGCGGCGAACAGAGCCAGGGCGACGTCCTGATGAGCCGCTTCGAGCAGGGCCGCGGGGTTCGTGGCGGCCAGGCGCAGGCCGGACCGAAGGTCGCGCTCGTGCCGGCGGGTGGCTGGGTACGCCGTGGCGCCGGTGGTGCTTGCATGGGCGGCGACGCCGGCCCAGTCGCCGTAGACCGTGTCGAAGTCGGTGCGCCGCTGCGCCGAGCGGCCGGTCGTGTCGATGCTCGCGTGCAGGTCGGTGCGGCCCGACCCGTCTGGTTCGGTCAGCCCGCCGTCGGGTTCCTGCCAGGGCTGGCCGGTCGGGCGGGCGGCGGGCAGCGCGAGCCCGGTCTCCGGGTCGGCCAGGGCGCGCACGTGCGGCGCCAGCCGCGGATCGATCCAGGGCTCGCCCTGGCTCAGCCAGCGCCGCAGGTACTCGGGGTAGATGGTGAGGCGTTCGCGCAGCTCGTACCCGGCCTGGCGGGAGTGAGCGGCGAGCGCGTCGATCTGCGGCCACGGGCGCTCGGGGTTCACGTGATCGGGTGTGACCGGAGACACGCCACCCCAGTCGTCGATGCCGGCCCGCAGCAGGAGACCGATCTCCTCCGCGCCGGGCTCGCCGCGTGGTCCGACCAGGTTGGGCGGGGCCTGGATCCGCGTGGTCGGGCCGAGCACGAGCCGAGCAACCGCGACGGTCGCGGCCAGGTCGGCCAGATCCGCGTCGGGCGCCCCCCGCATGGCGGTGTCCGGCTTGGCCCGGAAATTCTGCACGATCACCTCTTGGATGTGACCGTACTGCCGGGCGATGCGACGGATGGCGTGCAGGGACTCGGCCCGCTCGGTGAGCGTCTCACCGATCCCGATGAGGATGCCGGTGGTGAAGGCGACCCCCACCCGCCCGGCGTCTTCGAGCACCCGCAGGCGGACCGCCGGCTCCTTGTCCGGCGAGCCGTAGTGGGCCTCGCCCGGAGTCGACCACAGCCGCGACGACGTGGTCTCCAGCATCATTCCCATGCTCGGCGCCACCGGCCGCAGCCGTTGCAGCTCGGCCCAGGAGAGCACGCCGGCATTCAGATGCGGCAGTAGGCCGGTCTCCTCCAGGACGGCGACGGCGCTCGCACGCAGATAATCCACTGTGGAGTCGTAGCCACGGTGAGCGAGCCACTCGCGGGCCGCGCTCCAGCGCTCCTCCGGCCGATCGCCCAGGGTGAACAGGGCCTCCTTGCATCCGTTGGCGACCCCGGCCCGGGCGATGGCGAGCACCTCGTCGCGGTCGAGGTAGGCGGCCGGCACCCGGTGCGGCGCGGTGGCGAAGGTGCAGTAGTGGCACCGGTCCCGGCACAACCGCGTGAGCGGGATGAACACCTTGCGGGAGTAGGTCACCACTGCCGGGCGGTGTGCGGAGACGAGTCCGGCGTCGCGAACCGCCGCCGCCGCCGCCATCAGCTCAACCAGCGCGTCACCGCGGGCGGCGAGCAGAACGGTGGCTTCGGTGACATCGAGCGGGCGGCCATCGGCCGCCCGCCGCAATGCCCGCCTCAGGGCGGTGGGGGTGGCACTGTGCGAGCCGTCCGACACCAGCGAAGCGTACGCCCCGCACCGAGGGCGCCCGGCGCGGACGGATCTACCCCGCGGCCGACCCGTCCCGGCGCACCGAGATGACCTGGGTGGCGTCCTCGATCGCATCACGGTCGAGGTGGTCGGTCGCCCGGTACGCCGAGCTCGGCCGCGCTCCGCCCGGCTGCGCCGGCCGGACCGCCGGCTGCTCGGCCGTGCGCGGCTCGACCGGGATCCGCGTGGTGGGATCCGCGTCCAAAATCAGCGGCGCCGGCATCGGTGGCGGCGGGACCGCCGGCCAGCCCGTACCGGAGCTCGCGGTTGCATTGGCCGCCGGCGAGTGTGGGGCGCTGGCGGCCGGGGCCGCCGGCGAGTGTGGGGCGCTGGCGGCCGGGGCCGCCGGCGAGCCGGTCTCCGCCGGCCTCGTCGCCGGTACCCCCACCGCGGGCAGGGCGATCGTCGGAATACCGAACGCCGGCGGCGCTATGGTCGGCGCACCCCGCGTGGTGCCGCCCACGGCGGGTACCGACGGCATTGCGGTGATCGGGGTGTCCTGCGCGCCGGCGGCCCGCGCGATCCCGGGGGCGTAGGACGCGGGTGGGTAGACGGGCTGACCCGGGTAGGGCCGCCCGTAGGACGGTTGGCCGATCGGCGCGTACGCCCCCCGGCGGGGGGCCGCGAACAGGCCGAGCCACACCCGGGCCGCGAGCACACAGGCGAGCACCAGGAAGGTGAGCCATACGCCGCGCTCGAGCAGACCGTCGATGGTCGCCCGGGTTGAGGTCAGGTCGTGGGCGAACGCCCCCAGGAAGGTGATCGCGCCGAACAGGGCGCTCACCCCGAACTCGATCAGCACCGCGATCGCGATCAGGCGGGCCCGCAGCACCATCGGCGCGACGTGGGTGGCGAGCACGAGCGCCACCATCGGCAGGCCGAGCGGCACCAGCCCGACGAAGTCGCCGAAGAGCGCGGCGCATCGCTGGCCGAACTGGTCGGCCCAGCCATCGATGACGAAGAGCAGACCACCGATGCCGAGCAGGAGAAACACGGCGTTGCCGGCGAGCAGCGCGAGCGAGGCCAGCTCGCGAAACGGCTCGGTGAGCTGGCGCGCCGGCGTGCCGCCGGTGCCGACCGCGGTGACAGGGCTCGACAGTTCCGAATAGGAGGTGGGCTGGAGCGTCACATGGCCGAGCCTAGTGGCATCCCGGGCGCGGCGCTTCCCGGGCCGCCCGCCAGGATGGGGCCATGCGCATCACGGTGCTCGCCGGTGGCATCGGCGGGGCTCGCTTCCTGATCGGGGTCCGCTCGTGGGTCCGCCGGCACGGCGGGAGCGTCACCGCCGTGGTCAACGTCGGCGATGACGTGACCCTGCACGGGCTGCGGATCTGCCCCGACCTGGACAGCGTGATGTACACCCTCGGCGGCGGGGCCGACGCCGGGCGGGGCTGGGGGCGCACCGGCGAGAGCTGGACGGTGAAGGAGGAGCTCGCCGCCTACGGCGCCGAGCCGACCTGGTTCGGCCTAGGTGACAAGGACCTCGCGACCCACCTCGTGCGCACCCGGATGCTCGACGCCGGGTACCCGCTCTCCGCGGTCACCGAGGCGCTGTGCGCCCGCTGGCGGCCCGGGGTGCGGATCCTGCCGGCCACGGACGACCGGGTCGAGACCCACGTCGTGGTCCCGGGCGGCCAGGGCGGCGAGACCGCCATCCACTTCCAGGAGTGGTGGGTGCGCCATCATGGGACGCTCACCGCCCGCCGCTTCGTCTTCGTCGGCGCGGAGGAGGCGAAGCCGGCCGCCGGCGTGCTCGACGCGGTGGCCGCCAGTGATCTGCTGCTGCTCGCGCCGAGCAACCCGGTGGTCAGCATCGCGCCGATCGTCGCCGTACCCGGCCTGCGGGACGCGGTGACGGCGGCGGCGGTGCCGGTGGTCGGAGTTTCGCCGATCATCGGCGGCGCGCCGGTGCGCGGCATGGCCGACCGGTGCCTGGCCACCCTCGCGGTGGAGTGCAGCGCGGAAGGCGTCGGTGCGCTCTACGGAAGTCGCGCCGAGGGCGGGCTCCTGGATGCCTGGCTGGTCGACACCTGCGATGCCGGCACGACGGTTGCCGGAGTCCAGGTCCACGCCACTCCACTGTGGATGACCGACGAACACGCGACGGAGGCGATCGTGGCTGACGCGATCCGGGTGGCCGGCCATGGCTGAGCGGCTGGAGATCCTGCCGGTGTCCGGGATCGGGGACATCGCTGCCGGCACCGACGTGGCCCGGGTCATTGCCACCGCCGCCCCCTGGCTGCGCGACGGCGACGTCCTCGTGGTGACCAGCAAGATCGTGTCGAAGGCGGAGGGCCGGCTCGCCGACGTGCCGGTGGGTGGGCCGGAACGCGAGGCGGCGCGGGAGGCGCTGGTGACCGCGGAGTCCGCCCACCCGGTTGCCCGCCGCGGCGGCACCCGCATCGTGCGGACCCACCACGGCTTCGTCATGGCCTCGGCTGGGATCGACGCCTCCAATGTGGAGCGCACCCGGCTGGTCCTGCTGCCGAAGGATCCGGATGCCTCCGCCCGGGCCCTACGCGCCGGCCTCGCCGACCTGCTCGGTGTTGATGTTGCGGTGATCGTCTCCGACACCATGGGGCGGCCCTGGCGCACCGGGCTCACCGACGTCGCGCTCGGCGTGGCCGGGCTGGTGCCGATCCGCGACTACCGGGGCGAGACCGACCCGTACGGCAACGAGCTGCTGATCACCCAGGTGGCGGTCGCCGACGAGCTCAGCAGCGCCGCCGAGCTGGTCAAGGGCAAGTGTGACCAGGTGCCGGTGGCGGTGGTCCGCGGCCATTTACCGGCCGGCAGACCCGTGGGCCCCGATGGCCCGGGGGCGGTCGTCATGATCCGCGATCCGGACCACGACCTGTTCCCGCTGGGGAGCGCGGAGGCGCGCGCCGGCGGGCTGCATGAGGCGGCCACCTTGGGTGATGCGGTCGCTTTCGGGGACGGGACGGTGGACGCGGCCGCGGTCGCACGGGCGGTCGCCGCGGCGGCGCCGGCGAGCGGGTTGACGGTGAGCGACCCGGCTGGGTATCCGGTGCCGCCGGGCACGTCGGTGGTCGTGGCCTTCCCCGTGGTCACGGACCCGGCGGCCGCTGTCAACCTGGGGATGCAGGTGCACCGGGTGCGCTGCGCGCTGGCCGCCCTCGGCCTGGACACGGCCTGGCGGCCGACCGCCACCGGTGGAGTGCTCGCGGTGGGTGGGCCGGCGCTCGCCCGTTAGAGGTACCGGCCGTCGCCGCGCCCGGTCAGCGCGTCCACCACGATCTTGAGGTCCTGGGCCCGTTTGCGATCGCAGACCAGCACGGCGTCCGGTGTGTCGACGACGATCACGCCATGGACCCCGAGGGTGGCGATGAGCCGGCCGGAGTGGGCCACCACCACCGAGTCTGCGGTGTCCAGCAGCAGCGCCGGTATCTCGGTCGCGTCGTAGACAACGACGTTGCCGGCGCCGTCGGTACCGTGGGCCGCCGGCGCGGCCAGGACGCCGCCCAGGGTGTCGAAGTCGCCGACGTCGGTCCACCCGAAGTCGCCGGGAACGGTCGCTACCAGTCCGGCCGCGGCGGCGCCCTCCATCACCGCGTGATCCACGGAGATCTTCGGCAGCCGCGGCCACACCGCACCGAGCACCCGGTCGTGCTCGTCGGTGCCCCAGGCATCGGCGATCACCGCCAACCCGTCGGCGAGCGCCGGTTGCTGGCGGCGCAGCTCGGCCAGGAAGACCTGGACCCGCCACACAAACATGCTGGCGTTCCACAGGTAGTCACCGCCGGCCACGTACGCCTGAGCCAGCTCGGGTGTCGGCTTCTCCTTGAACTCGGCGACTGCCCGGACCTTGGCCAGGCTGCGCCGGCTGGGCGCGATCGGCTCGCCGCAGCGCAGGTACCCGTAGCCGGTCTCGGCGTGGGTGGGCGTGATGCCGACGGTCATCAGCCGGCCGGCGCCCGCCCCCGCGATGGCGGCGCGGATGGCCCGCTCGAACGGTGCTTGCCGGCGGACCACGTGGTCGGCGGCGAACGAGCCCATCACCGCGTCCGGGTCGCGGCCGGCGATGATGGTGGCCGCCAACCCGATGGCGGCGCACGAATCCCGCGGCGACGGCTCCACGAACAGGTTCTCCGCCGGCAGCTCGGGCAGCTGGCGGGCCACCGCGGCCGCGTGCGCCGCGCCCGTGACCACGAACATCCGGTCTGGTGGCGAGAGCCGGCCCAGCCGGGCGAGCGTGCTCTGCAGCAGGCTCGCCGGGGTGCCGGTCAGCGCGTGCAGGAACTTCGGATGTCCCTGCCGCGACAGCGGCCAGAGCCGAGTCCCGCTGCCACCAGCAGGGATGACGGAGTACATCTGGCCGGGCATTAGCACATCATGCCCGATGCCGGAATGGCCCGATACGGCGAACCACCGGTCGACCCAACCGGTGGTCAGGATTGGTACGCCGCCGAGGCCCGGGCCCACGAGCCGAGGTGCACCTCGGCACTGGAGTCCCAACTGAACTCCCGAGCCCGGGCCAGGCCGGCGGCGGCCAGGGCGAGGCGGCGCGGCTCGTCGTCGAGGAGCCGGCCGAGGTCGCGGGCGATGTCGTCCGGCTCCGGTCCGGTGTACGCGACCGCCTCGCCGCCGACCTCCGGCAGCGAGAGTCGCGGCGTGGTCAACACCGGCGCGCCACACGCCATCGCCTCGAGCACCGGCAACCCGAAACCCTCGCCGTAGGAGGGATAGGCGGCCACCAATGCGCCACCCAGGTAGCCGGGCAGGTCGGCGAAGCGCAGGTAGCCGGGGCGGAGCAGGCGCAGGTGGGAGGGGATGGCGGCGACCGCCTGGTCGATCTCGTCGTCGTGCCCCTGCCCGCCGGCGAGCACCAACGCCGGCGGCTGCGGACGCTCCCGGACCGCCTTGGCCCACCCGCGAATGAGGTTGGGTACGTTCTTGCGCGGCTCCTTCGCACCCAGGAACGCGACGTAGGCGAGCTCACCGAGGCCCAGGCGAGCCCGTACCCGGGCCTTCTCATCGGCGGACGGGGCATGGAAAGCCGCGGGGTCGACCCCGTGGTAGGCGACGTCGATGCAGGTCGGATCGGCGTCGAGCAGGCGGATCAGCTCGTCGCGGGTGGCCTTGCTCGGCACGATGACCCGTTCAGCCCGCCGCAGCGAGGTCTTGATGGCGGAGCGGAAGAACGTGCGCCGGGACTTGTCGTAGTGCTCGGGCTCGGTGAAGAAGGTGGCATCGTGCACGGTCACGGTCACCGGACAGCTCGCTCGCAGTGGGCAGGTGTAGAACGGCGAGTGCAGCACCTTCGCCCCGACCTGCTGGGCGAGCAGCGGCAGGCCGGTCTGCTCCCAGGCCAGCCGGGCGGGCCGGTGGCTCACCGCGGCCGGGGCGGCGAAGACCTGCGCCTGCGGCAGCTGCCGCTCGTACCGCTCGGCGTCGGTGCGCTGGCACACCACGGCGAGATCCACGTCGTCGCGCCGGCTGAGGGCACCCAGCAGTCCGTCCACGTAGCGCCCGACACCGCCCCGGTCGGCCGGCACACTGGTGGCGTCAACCAGCACACGGGGCGAACGGCCGGTGGTCACAACGATCTCCTCAACGGACGCACAGGTACGGTCGCCCGTGGCCGGGCAACCAATCGGCAAGCCTACGCCCGCCCGACGTGGGGAGGGCGCCCACGCCGCCGGCCACCGTACAGTTCGCGGCGAGTTCTTCTCAACGCCGCGACTATCGTGGTACTGACATGAGCGAGCGCAGCGAGCGAATCATCAGGCCCAGCGCGCTCGTGCCTCAGGGCACCGCTGAGCGCAGCGAGGCGGCGCCATGAGCGGGGGCCGCCTGCCGACCGTTATGGACGCATTCGCGACCCTGACCGGCACCGATGCGGCCAGACCGCTGATCACCTTCTACGACGACGCCACCGGCGAGCGGACCGAGCTCTCCGGGGCGACCCTGGCGAACTGGGTGGCCAAGACGGCGAACCTGCTCGTGGACGGCGCCGGACTCGAAGCGGGCGAGATCGCCGCACTCCGCCTGCCCCCGCACTGGCAGACCGCGGCCGTCCTGCTCGGCTGCTGGTGGGCCGGCCTGCGCGTCGACCTGGACCAGCCGGGGGTGCCGGCCGGGCCGCCGGCCGCGGTCGCCTTCGTCGCCGGTGATCCCGACGCCATCCGCGCGGGCGAGGTGTACGCGCTCGCCCTGGCCCCGCTGGCGGCGCCGTTTCGACCGGCACCGCCGTCGGGGACCCTCGACTACGTGATCGAGGTTCGACCGCACGGCGACCACTTCACCCCGGCCGTGCCGCCGAGGGCGGACTCACCCGCGTTGGCCGACGGCACCACCCACGCGGCCCTGGTCGCCCGGGCGCGGGAGCTGCCGCCGGGTGTCCGGCTGCTGGTCGACGCACAGGCCGGGCCTGATCCGGTCGACTGGCTGGTCGCGCCGCTGCTCGCCGGCGGCTCGGTGGTGCTCTGCGCCCACCTGGACCACGCCCGTGTCGCGGACCGCCTCACGGCCGAGCGGGCCACGCTGCTCGGTTAGGAGGGGCACCCTTTACCACCGAAACCGTTAGTGGGGTGCCCTTGCAAACACGCCAGCCGCGGGCCGCACCCGCGTCGGGCTTTGGGGGCGGCTTACGGTGCCGGGGGACGGGTGGTGGCCAGCTTCTCGAAGGCGGCCAGCGCCTCCGGGTTCGCCAGTGCGCCCTTCGCGGCCGCCACCTCGGCCGGGGTGCCGGTGAGGATCCGCTTCACCGGGATCTCCAGCTTCTTGTTCGACAGGGTGCGCGGCACCGCAGCCACCTGGAAGATCTCATCCGGTACGTGGCGGGGCGACAGCCCGGTTCGCAGTGCGCCGGCGATGCGGGCGCGCAGGTCGTCGTCGAGGCGGTACCCGTCCGCGAGTACCACGAAGAGCAGCAGCTCGCCCGGTCCGCCGGCGGGATCCTCCAGGTGCACCACGACCGAGTCGAGCACCGCGTCCAGCCCCTCGACGACGGAGTAGAACTCGCTGGTGCCCAGGCGCACGCCGCCGCGGTTCAGGGTCGCGTCCGAGCGGCCGCTGATGATGCACGAGCCGCGCTCGGTGATCGTGATCCAGTCGCCGTGGCGCCACACTCCGGGAAAGAGGTCGAAGTACGCCTCCCGGTACCGGCTGCCGTCGGTGTCGCCCCAGAAGCCCACCGGCATCGAGGGCATCGGTGCGGTGATGACCAGTTCGCCGACCTGGCCGATCACCGGACGCCCGGCCGGGTCGAACGCCTCGACCTTGGCGCCCAGGCAGCGGCAGGCGATCTCGCCGGAGTACACCGGCAGCGTCGGCACGGCGCCGACGAAACCGGTGCACATGTCGGTGCCGCCGGAGATGGACTGCAGCTGCACGCTCGGGCTCACCGCCTGGTAGACCCATTCGAAACCCTCGGCCGGCAGCGGCGCGCCGGTCGAGCCGACCGCCCGCAGGCGCGCCAGGTCGGCCCGCTCGCCGGCGGCGATGCCGGCCTTGCGGCAGGCGAGCAGAAAGGGCGCGGAGGTGCCGAAGTAGGTCATGCTCGAGCGCTCGGCGAGCCGCCAGAGCTCACCCAGGTCCGGGTACGCCGGGTTGCCGTCGAACATGACCACGGCGGCACCGACGGCCGGGGCGGAGACGAGGAAGTTCCACATCATCCAGCCGGTCGTGCTGAACCAGAAGAACCGGTCACCCGGACCGAGGTCGGCGTGCAGGCCGAGCGCCTTGAGGTGCTCCACCAGGATGCCGCCATGCCCGTGCACGATCGGCTTGGGCAGGCCGGTCGTTCCGGAGGAGTAGAGGATGTACAGCGGATGCTCGAAGGGCACCGGCTCGAAGGCGAGGGGCTCGTCGGTGGGCGCCGCGAGCTCCGGCCAGCTGATCGCCTCCGGCAGCGCCGGCGCCGACGGGTCCAGGTAGGACAGTGAGACCACGTGGACCACCGAAGGCAGGGCGGCCCGGATCTCGGCGACCTCGGCCCGCCGGTCGACCGGGCGGTCGCCATACCGGTAGCCGTCGACGGCGAGCAGCACGCTCGGCCCGATCTGCTGCCAGCGGTCCACCACCGAGCGGGTGCCGAACTCCGGTGCGCAGCTGGAGAAGACCGCGCCGAGGCTGGCCGCCGCGAGCATCAGCACGTACGTCTCCGGCACGTTCGGGGCGTAGGCGGCCACCCGGTCACCCGAGCGCACCCCGAGCCGGTGCAGCCCGGCCCGGACCCGGCGGACCTCATCGCGCAGCTGCGCCGCGCTGAGCACGACATCGGGCCGGCTCTGCGAGGAGGCCAGGACGACCGGCTCGTCGGCGCCGATACCGGGCATCCGCAGGACGTGCTCGGCGTAGTTGATCATCGATCCGGCAAACCAGTGCACTCCGGGCATGGTGGTGCCGGTGAGCACCCGCTCCGGCTCGGCGTACCCGATGATCTCGAAGAAGTCCCAGACACTGCGCCAGAACCCGTCCAGGTCATCGGTCGACCAGTGCCACAGGTCGGGGTAGCCGGCGAAGGTCAACCCCCGGGTGCGGGTGACGAATCGCATGAACTCGCCCAGCCGGCACCGGTCGAGGATGTCCGGCGGTGGCGACCAGAGCAGCTCACCCGCGGTCATCGACATCCCTTCTCGCGACGCCGACGGCTGGCGGCACCCGGTCGCCGGCGCTCCCATCCTGCCCGATGGCGGGCCCGCCGGTCAGTGGCCGCCGGCGCAGCGGCGCGGGTCGGCCGGTGACCGGCCCTGCGGTCGACCCCGCCCCGCCGGCGAGTCGACCGTTCGTGGGAGGTCCAGGCAGCGACAAGGTCCGCTACGGTGCCAGTCGACGTCATCGGTTGCGAGGAAGTGAGAGTTCACATGCGCCACCTCGTCAGTCTCGTCTTGTCGATCATCCTGGCTCCGTTGATCTACATTGCCGCCGGATACTCGGCGGTGAAGGTGGACGCGGCCCACGCGGCCGCCGGCATCGACTGGGGTGCCGCCGCCCTCGGCGTCGTCGCCGGTTTGATCGCCGGCGCCCTCTACGCCGTCCTGGTGATGGCCCGGCTCTCCCCGTTCGGACCGGTGGTCGCCGGCCTGATCTACCTTGGCCTGACCCTGTGGGCCCTGCTCGACGCCAGCGGGTTCGCCAGCGTCATGCCCGACCGCCTGCTCGGCGTCGACAACGTGCTGCTCGCCCCGGTCGGCGCCGGCACCCTGCTGCTCGCGGTTCCGCTGCTGTTCACCATCTTCAGCCCGCGGCGCTGGCGCCGGTCGGCCGAGCCG
Source organism: uncultured Actinomycetota bacterium (assembly GCA_963753485.1). GTDB lineage: Bacteria > Actinomycetota > Actinomycetes > Mycobacteriales > Micromonosporaceae > CAWDLX01. Next base: position 96,021 of record CAVWCL010000017.1, read on the forward strand.
GGCCCGACGGCCTACCAGGCGGCGCCGGCCTACCCGACGACGGTGCCCTCGGCCGCCCCGGCCTACGAGGACACCACGCTGACCCCGACGCCGTACCAGCCGCCGGTCTACCACCCGGCGCCGGCCGAGCCGGTGACCGAGGCTCAAGGCGCGCCGGTCGGCTCCACCAGCGAGGAGCCGACCCTCAGCTGAGCGGTGGGCGATCCGTCACCGCTCGCGCAGCAGGTGGCGGGCCATCACGATGCGCTGCACCTGGTTCGTGCCCTCGTAGATCTGCGTGATCTTCGCGTCGCGCATCATCCGCTCGACCGGGTAGTCACGGGTGTACCCGTAGCCGCCCAGCAGCTGGACGGCGTCCGTGGTGACCTGCATGGCCACGTCCGAGGCGAAGCACTTCGCGGCCGCGCCGAAGAAGCCCAGGTCAGCGTCGCCCCGCTCGGAGCGGGCCGCGGCGGCATAGGTGAGCTGGCGGGCGGCCTCGATCTGCATGCCCATGTCCGCGAGCATGAACTGGACGCCCTGGAACTCGGCGACCGGCTGGCCGAACTGGTGTCGCTCGCGCACGTAGCCGACGGCCACGTCCAGGGCACCCGCGGCGATGCCGACCGCCTGAGCCGCGATCGTCACCCGGGTGTGGTCGAGGGTCCGCATGGCGGTCGCGAAGCCGGTGCCCTCGGCGCCGATCATGCGCTCCGGCCCCACCCGGACCTGGTCGAGGTACACCTCACGGGTCGGCGACCCTTTGATGCCGAGCTTCTTCTCCGGTGCGCCGAAGCTCACCCCGGCATCGTCGCGCTCGACGACGAAGGCGGAGATGGCCGGCCTGCCGCCGGCCGACCCGGTGACCGCGAACACGGTGTAGAAATCCGACACCCCGGCATTGGTGATCCAGCGCTTGGCGCCGTTGAGCACCCAGCCGTCGCCGTCGCGATCGGCCCTGGTCTTCATCGCTCCGGCGTCGCTGCCCGCCTCCGGTTCCGAGAGGCAGTAGGAGAACATGCCGTCCCCACGGGCCACCGGCTCCAGGTAGCGGTGCTGGATCTCGGCGGACCCGGCCAGCAGCAGCGGCAGCGTGCCGAGCTTGTTCACCGCCGGAATCAGCGAGGTCGAGGCGCAGGCCCGGGCGACCTCCTCGATGACGATCGCGGTGGCCAGTGCGTCGGCACCGGCACCGCCGTACTCAGCCGGGATGTGCGGCGCGTGGAAGTCCGCTGCCCGCAGCGCGTCGTAGGAGGCCTGCGGGAACTGGCCCGTCTCGTCGGCGGCGGCCGCGTTGGGCGCGACCTTGTCGACGCAGATGGCGCGGACCGCTTCCCGGACCGCCTGATGTTCCTCGGGCAACAGGTACACATCGAAGGTCACGGCGCCTCCTTCGCGTCGGCCGGTCGTGTGTTACCCGACAGTAGCGGCGGGTAACGGGGCGATTCGTGGGTGGGGCCCTTACGGTGGGGACGTGGCAGCTACTATCCTCCCCGGGTACGCCAGCCCCCGGCGTGCCGGTGCTGGCGCCACGCGGACGAGGCGGCACCTCGAGTCCGCGGTACCAGGCGCACAGGCCACCCGAGCACAGCAGCGCGCGACGAGCGGAGATGTGCGTGAGCTTTCCCTACTCCCCCACGCAGGCGTACCCCCCACCCCAGGCGCAGCAGCCGACACCGGTCGCGATCCCGTCGGGCGCCCAGCGGCCCCGGCTCACGTTCGTCGGCACCGGGTATCTCGGTGCGACGTATGCGATCTGCTTCGCCGAGCTCGGGTACGAGGTGCTCGGCTTCGACGTGGACGAAGCCAAGATCGCCAAGCTGGCGGCCGGCCAGGTGCCGATCCACGAACCCGGCCTGGACGAGTTCCTACGGCGCAATCTCGCCTCCGGACGGCTGCGGTTCACCACCGACTACGCCGAGGTGGCCGCCTTCGGCGATGTGCATTTCATCTGCGTCGGTACGCCGCAGCGCAACGACGACATTGGCGCCGACCTGAGCTACGTCGAGACCGCGATCACCTCACTGGCGCCGCTGCTGACCCGCAAGTCGCTCATTGTCGGTAAGTCGACCGTCCCGGTCGGCACGGCCGAGTGGGTCGAGCAACTCGTCAGCAAACACGCGCCGGCGGACCTCGGCGTCGAGGTCGCCTGGAGCCCGGAGTTCCTTCAGGAGGGTTACGCGGTCGAGGATGTCCTGCGCCCCAACCGCCTGGTGCTGGGCGTGAAGAGCGCATGGGCGCACTCGATGCTGTTCGCCGCCCACAAGGGCGTGTTCGACCTGGCCGTGAACGAGGACCGCGAGGTGCCGGTCGTGGTGACCGACTTCGCCACCGCCGAACTGGTCAAGGCGGCCGCGAACGCGTTCCTGGCCACCAAGATCTCATTCATCAATGCCATGGCCGAGGTGTGCGAGGCGTCCGGGGCCGACGTGAGCCAGCTCGCCCGCGCGATCGGGTACGACGACCGGATCGGCAAGAAGTTCCTCCGGGCCGGCGTCGGCTTCGGCGGCGCCTGCCTGCCGAAGGACATCCGCGCGTTCCAGGCCCGCGCCCAGGAGATCGGGGCCGGCGAGGCGCTGCGGTTCCTGCACGAGGTGGATCTGATCAACCAGCGGCGCCGGGGCAAAGTGGTACAGCTCGCCGCCGAGTTGCTCGACCGCCCGTCCGGGCCGGCCGGTCCCGACCTGAGCGGCCTGCGGATCGCGGTGCTGGGCGCCACCTTCAAGCCGGGTACCGACGATGTCCGCGACTCCCCCGCCCTCGCGGTGGCGCGCATGCTCACCCGTACCGGCGCCAAGGTGGCCGTCTACGACCCCGAGGGCATGCAGAACGCCATGGTGGCGCTACCCGAGGTCGAGTACGGCGAGAGCATGACGGCCGTGGTGCGCGGCGCCGATCTGGTGTGCGTGCTCACGGCGTGGGAGGAGTTCCGCTACGCCGACCCGGTGGCGCTCGCCGAGCTGGTCGCCGGCCGCCGGGTCATCGACGGTCTTAACTGCCTCGACCAGCCGTTGTGGACCGCGGCCGGATGGGAGTTCCGCGGGATGGGGCGCCCGGTCACGTCGTGACGCAAGCGCCCTTCGGGCGTTCGCAGGCCATCGGGAGCCGTCGACACCTGTGGGAGAGTGTCTGTCGTGGACACCTACCCGTGCCCCGCCTGTGGTGGCGTCGCCACCCCGACCGACGGGTGCCAGGGATGCGGACGCGAGCACGACCCGGTCGCCGCCGCCCTGGCCCGGGTCAACCAGGCCATGGCCGGGCTGGCCGACGAGTCCCGCCAACTCGACGAGGACCAACGCGAGTTGCGCCAGCGGCGGGCCCGGCTACAGGCCGAACGAGCCGCGCTCACCACCGCGATCACCCGCCGCCTGACCGACGAACGGCAGGGCACCAGGGTCACCACATCGACGACCGCCGGCGCTGCCCCACCGCGGCGGCGGGTCCCCGGCCAGCGCTGTGCCCCGCCCCCGCTGCCGCCTCACGTCCAACTGCCGGAGACCTCACCGCGGTCGGCGCAGAACACGTTGCTGACGCTGGGCGGAGTGCTTCTGGGCATCGCCGCCGTGGTGGTGGCCGGGGTCTACTACACCACCACCGCGACCGGTGGCCGGGCGGTCATCCTCGGCATCGCGACCACGCTCTTCCTCGGCATGCCGGTACTGCTGGCGCGCGGCCGACTCACCGCGACCGCCGAGACCATCGCCGCCATCGGCCTGCTGCTCCTGCTGCTGGACGGGTACACGGCCTACAGCGCCGACCTGGCCAGGATCCGCGCCGTGCCGCCGGCTCTCTACGCCGCCATCCTGTTCGCGCTGGTGACCGGCGTCGCCGGGGCGTACCGGTTCGCCACCCACCTGCGCGCGCCCCAGTTCGCGGCGCTGCTGGCCGTGCAACCGCTGCTGCCGCTGCTGGCGGTGAACTTCGCGCTCGACCGGGACGGCTTCGCCGCCGTCTTCGCGGTGGTCGCCGCGTTCAACCTGGGCGCGGTCGTACTCTTCGGCACTGAGATCCGGCTGCTGGCCGCCGGCCGGCTGCGGTTGGCCGGGCGCAGCCTGGCGCCGGCGGGTACCGGCACCGGCTGGCCGGGGATGTTGCGGGAGCTGGCCTGGTTTCTGTTCGGCGCGACCCTGGCCGCCTCCGCCGGCCTCGCCGTCGCCCGGCTGGCCGGGGCCCGCACGCTCGCCCACGCGATGCCCCCGTTCCTCGCCGTCGTCCTGGCCGCCGCCGTCGGTGTCGCCGCCGGCCAGATCTCCGGGCGGGAACGGATGCGCCTGCTGGCCGGGGGTGCCGCCACGCTCGCCATCATCGGCGCCCTGGCCCGGGTGAACTTTCTGGCGCTGCCGCACTACACATTGGTCCTCACGGCTGCGGTCGCCGCGGCGGTCGCGATCGGCGCCGGGTTCCTGCCCGAGGCGGTACGGGCGGGCCCGCGGTGGGGCAGCCTGGTCGGGGCCGCGTTCGCGGCGATGGTGGTGCTCGCCGGCACCGCGGCCACGGTGGCGGCGACGATCCGGGCCGCGACCACACCTCGGGTGTGGGCGGCCGACCTCGCCGAGTTCACCCAGCGGGTTCAGTCACCGGACTGGCAGGTGCCGGTGACCGCGCTGTTGCTGGCGATCGTCGCCGCGGCCGCGTCCCCGGCCAGCTGGCGCGTGGACGCGCTGGTGCTGGGCGGCGCCGTGGTGGTCCTGGCGGCACCCGGCACCGGTGGGGTCGAATGGTGGGCGGTGGCGGTGCTCGGCGTGCTCGCGTCGACGGCCGCGACCACGACCTCGCTCTACGCGACCCGGGGCCGGGAGGCGTTGATCCGTTCCGGGACCGCCGGCCTGCTCGGACTCGATGCCGTCGCCACCAGCCTCGCCCGGCCCGCGCTCACCGCCGCGGTCGCCGCCGTCCTGGCGCTGGTCGCGGCGGCGACGATCGCACTCATCGCCGGCTGGCCGCACCGGTTCGGTCCGTACGGCGATCGCGTGGCCGACTCGGCTGGCGGCGCGGCGGCGTTCACCCTGCCGATCGCGGCCGGCACCTACGCCTGGATGGCGCACGCCCCATCGGCGGTACTGGTGCCGATCACGTTGCTCGCCACCGCAGCCGGGGCGCTCGGCGCCGCCATCTCCCAGGTGGCCGCCCGGGAGCCGCGCACCGCCAGCGCCGGCGGCGCCCTGGCGGCGGCCGTCGGGTGCCTGCTGCTCAGCATCCAGCTGCCCGGCGCGGCCGCTGCGGATATTGGGCTCTCGGTACTCCTGCTCGGGGCGACCGTCGCTACCGCGGCCTCCCGGGCCTTCGAGGTATCCGCCGGTGGCCTCGTCGAGGGCGTCGAATCGGTCCCGGCCGCCGTCGGCGCGCTGGTGGACGCGGTTGAGGGTGAGACCGACCGGCCGGAGCGGCGTACCCCGAGGGTGCCCCGGGTCAACTCGACGATCCTGGGCGCGGCGCTGGCCGCCGCCTGCCTCGTGCTCGCCCTGGCCCGCCTGCTCGCGGCCGCGGTGCCGGGCATCGGCCTGGTGACCACGATGGCGATGGTGCTGCTCACGGCGCTGGGACTGCGAACGCTGCCGGAACGGTGGCGCCGTGGTCCCCGCCTGGGCGCCACCGTCGTCGGCGGCGCCATCGGGCTGATCACCACCGCGGTGGCGATCGCCGAGGGCGCCCGTACCCTCGCCGCCAGCACTCCGTTCTGGGCAGCGGATCTGACGGGGTGGCCGGGCCGGGTCGCGGCCTGGACGCCGTACGGCTGGCAGGTGCCGGCGACCCTGCTGCTCGGCGCCGTCGCCGCCTGGGTTCTGCTGCCGGCACCGGCCGGTGGCGACCTCGCCTTCGTCACCCTCGCGCTGGCCGGCCTGTCGGCGCCGGCGACCCTCGGCCTGGCCTGGTGGTCGCCCATCCTCATCATGGGCGGGCTGGCCGTGGTGGCGGGGCTCGGCGCGGCCACGCTCGGCCCGCCGGGAATGCGCCGCGACGACCCGGCCAGCCCGGCGGTGCACCGCCGACTCGGGCTGGCGCTGCTGCTCGGGCTGTATGCGGCCGCTGCCTCCGGTGCCACCCCGGCCGCCACCGGTGCTCTGCTCAGCGGGCTGGTCGCCGCCGGGGTGCTGGTCGCCGCCATCGCCAACCTGCGCGCCGCGCTGCCCGTCGTCGCCGGCACGGCCACCGCGACCGCGCTGGCGGCCGCGCCGGGCGCGGCCGCAACTGTCGCCGCCTCGAGTGGCGCGGCCGCGGCCGGCGTGCTCGGGTCCGCGCTGATCGTCGCGGCGTTCGGAGTCCCGGTGGCGTGGGCGCTGCGCTCGTCCGGGGCGCGGTGGGGTTCCGGCCCCGGCTTCGGTGTCGGCGTCGCCGCCCTGATCATCGCGGCTGCCGCGGTACGGGCGTTGCCGAGCCTCGGCGATGCCCAGGTCTGGGCGGCGGCAGCGGCCCTCGTCGCGGCCGGCGCCGCGGCCGGGCTGCGGACCCGGCGTGAGTCAGCCGCGGTCATCGCGGTCACAGTGCTCCCGACGGGTGCGCTCGCCGCGATCGCCAGTGCGCCCGCCTGGCTCGCCACCCTGGTCGGTCCATATCGGACACTGCGGCAGGTGTGGGCGGGCTATGCCAGCGCCCCTCACCCGGTGGGCGCACCGGCCGCTTTGGCGACGTTGCTCCTGCTCACGCTCGTCGCCGGGGTGGTGGCGCTGAGCCTTGGCGGCCCGCGCTACCTGCTCGCCGCGATCCTGCCACCGCTCGCGGCCGCCGCCCTCGTCGTGCCGGCCGCGCTCGGGGCCACCCCGGCGGTCACGCCGTGGGTGGCTCTCGCCGTCGCCCTGGTCACCGGGCTCGGGGCCGCCCTGTCGCCACCCACCCTGCCGGCCGCGGCCCGGATGCTGCGGGGCACCGCCGGGCTGGTCTGCGCGGTGGCCGGCGGCGCTGGTTTCGCCGGCAGCCTCGCCACCCGGGCGAGCACACTCGCCGCCCTCGGTCTCGTTGTCCTCGCGGCCGGCATCGCCGCCACTGCCGGCCGCGACTCGGGCGTACGGATGGTGGCGTGGTTCGTCGCCGCGGCGGCCAGCTTCGCCCTCCCGGTGGTGGTTCTCGCCGCGGCCGGCCGCGACGTCCGCCCGGCCGCCTTCGCCGTCCTGGCGATCTGCGCCGGACTGGTCACCGCGGCCTGGTGGCTCGCGCGCATTTCGCTGCGCCGGGCCGAGGCGGCGGTGGTGGAACTGTGCGCCGCCATCGGCGCCACCTTCGCCTTGCTGCTGACACTCAGCTCCGCTCGGAACGCGGCCGCGGTGCTCACTATCTGGGGTCTGCTGCTGGGCGCCGCCGCCCTGCGGCGGGATCGGTCCGCGTCCCGCCGCCACTGGCTGGTCCGGGCGGCCATGGCGGCCGAGGTCGGCGCCTGCTGGCTGCTGCTCTACTCGGTCGAGGTCGGCCTGCCCGAGGCGTACACGTTGCCGTTCGCCGCCGTCACCCTGCTCGCCGGGGCGCTGGAGCTTCGCCGCCGCCGCGATCTGTCCTCCTGGATCGCCTACGGCCCGGCCCTGGTCGGCGGGTTCGGGCCGAGCGTGGTCCTGGTGCTCGTCGGGGCCGATCCGCTGTGGCGGTGGGTCACCCTCTTCGGGGCGGCCATCGCCACCGTGGTGATCGGCTCATGGCGACGCCGGCGTGCGCCGGTCGTCACCGGCGCCGCGGTCGCGGTCATCGTGGCCCTGGTGGAAATGATCAAACTCCTGGCCCGGGGGCAGCTCGCCGGGGCGATCCTGGTCGCGGCGGCCGGCGGCGTACTGGTCGCCTTCGGCGCGCTCTCCGAGCGGCGGCTGCGCGGCGCGGTTCGCCGGATGTCCTGACGCCGCCCGCCAACCCGGGCACCCGGCGGGTCAGTAGGCTGGCGGCGATGGACTCCCGGACCGGTCTGCCGGTCGTCGGCATGGTGGGCGGCGGTCAACTCGCCAGGATGACGCATCAGGCCGCCATCGCCCTCGGCCAGTCGCTGCGCGTGCTGGCCACGTCACCCCAGGACGGCGCGGCGCTGGTGGCCGCCGACACCGTCGTCGGCCATCACGCCGATCTCGACGCCCTGCGCGAGTTCGCCAAGGAGTGCGACGTGGTGACCTTCGACCACGAGCACGTGCCGCCGCAGCACCTGGCCGCGCTGGCCGCGGACGGCGTCATCCTGCGCCCGGACCCGGCCGCCCTGCGGTACGCCCAGGACAAGCGGGCCATGCGGGCCCGGCTCGCCTCGCTCGGCCTGCCGGTGCCGGCGTGGCGGACCGCCGGCAGCCTCGCCGACGTCATGGCCTTCGCCGCCGACCACCCGGCCGGCGTGGTGGTGAAGGCCGCGACCGGTGGGTACGACGGGCGCGGTGTGTGGCCGATCGAGACCGCGGAGCAGGCGGAGCCACTCTTCGGCCACGGTATGGACCTGATCGTGGAGGAACGGATCCCGCTGCGCCGGGAACTGGCCGCGGTGCTCGCCCGCTCGCCGTGGGGGCAGCTCGCCACCTACCCGGTGGTGCAGACCGTCCAGCAGGACGGCATCTGCGTGGAGGTGCTGGCGCCGGCGCCCGGGCTGGATCCGCAGCTCGCCGTCGCTGCGCAGGAACTCGCCAGCATGATCGCTGTCGACCTGGACGTCGTCGGCGTGCTGGCGGTCGAACTCTTCGAGGTGGACGACGCCACCCTGGTCGTCAACGAGTTGGCCATGCGGCCGCACAACTCGGGGCACTGGACGATCGAGGGCGCCGCTACGTCACAGTTCGAGCAGCACCTGCGCGCCGTGCTCGACTATCCGTTGGGCGAGACCGCACTGACCGCGCCCGCGGTGGCGATGGCCAATGTCCTGGGTGGACCGCCGGGCGGCATGGGATTGGACGAGCGGCTGCACCATCTCTTCGCCAGCGACCCCGGCGCCCGGGTCCACCTCTATGGCAAGCAGGTGCGCCCCGGCCGCAAGATCGGCCATGTCACCGTTCTCGCCGACGAAATGGGTTCGGCGCGGGCGCGGGCCCGGGCAGCGGCGCGCTGGCTGAGGGAGGGTACCGGTGGCTGACCCGGTGGTCGGCGTCATCATGGGCAGCGACTCCGACTGGCCGACCATGCAGGCCGCGGCGCAGGCGCTGGCCGAGTTCGCCGTGGCGTACGAGGTACGGGTGCTCTCGGCCCACCGCACCCCCGAAGCGATGCTCAGCTACGCCCGGGCGGCGGCGGGTCGTGGGCTGAAGGTGATCGTCGCCGGCGCCGGTGGCGCCGCGCACCTGCCGGGGATGGTGGCCGCCGCCACCGCGCTGCCGGTGATCGGCGTGCCGGTGCCGCTGGCCCACCTCGACGGGCTGGACTCCCTGCTCTCGATCGTGCAGATGCCGGCTGGCGTACCGGTGGCGACCGTCTCCGTCGCCGGCGCCCGCAACGCCGGGCTGCTGGCGATCCGCATCCTGGCCAGTGCGGACGCAGCCCTGCGGGAGCGGATGGAGGCATTCCAGGACGAAATGCGGCGCACGGTCGAGCTGAAGGACAGGACCCTGCGCGAAAGCATGTAGGTCCACTATGGAATGTGTGAGCGCCGGGCGGCGCTCGCCTTCACATCCAGCTCGCGGGGATCGCGGCCGGCTCGCTCGCGCCGAGCCCGGACCGGTGCCGGGAAGACCAGCACCAGCGGCGTGCGCTGAGCGGATTGCCCGGCCGGGTTGTCGACGCACGAGCGGGCAAGCAGGTCCTCCGCGTGCGGGACGGCATCGGCGAACGGACCGTCCGCGAACCCGTGCACCCGCGAACCCGTCTCGTCGGCGCTCGCGATGGCGCAGCCAGCCAGCGACTCGACCAGCTCCGGCGCGAGCACGTAGCGCAATGCCGACACGATGGCGCCGGCTGCCTCGTCGGTGTCGACCGGGGCTCGCACCACCGCGCAGTCCGCGGGCGCGACGGCGTCCTCGCGCGGGGCGTACACCATGGCCCGCTCGGGCAGCCAGCGCAACGCCCACGCCTGGCGGCCGAGCCCGGCCGCCAGTGCCGCCACCGCCACCCGCAGGAATCCGGCCTCGTCGAGAGCCACCTGCATGCTCCAGGCGGCGCCCAGCCGGGGAAGTCGGCGGCCGGCCAGCCGGGCGAGCACCCGGGCCGCGAGCCCGGGCTGAACCTTCCACAGTGGAGTTATTCGGCGCTGCGCCACCGCGAGCGCCTTGGCTGACACGACCACAAACCAGGGCCCGCGTAGCGCGTCCCGGTACGCCCGTTCGGCGCACAAGCCGCGCAGCTCGGCCTCGACGTACCAGGCGGCCAGCCGGGGCAGGTCGGTGCCGGGCGTCACGGTCTCGGTGCGCACCGGCCAGCGGGTCCAGGCGGTGCCGTCCAGGACGAGGTCGTCCGGTGCCGGCTGGTCGGTGGCCGGCGCCAGGTCCAGCGTGTACAACCACCGCTGCACGAGGAACGCCCGCAGCAGCAGGTCGGCGCCGGCCGACTCGCCGGCGACAACCCGGTGCAAGGCCGCCATCGAGGTCGCCGGATCCAACCACGGTTGCGGGACCGCGAGCGCCGCGGCTACGCGGTCGCGCAGCAGCCGCACGACCTCGGCGGCGCTCACCGGCTGGGCGGAGTCCTGGGCCGCATGGCGGGCCATATCGGCCGGCAACGTCCGACCGAGCAACGCCAGCAGGTCCTCGTCCGCGCTGTCGTTCGCCGCGGCCCGCAGCGGGCAGGCCAAAGCCACCCCGTAGCGGGCCAGGATCCGGTCGCGGAGCCGCGCCACCGGCTCCGGTTGGCCACGCGAGGTGTCGATGAGGGTGTCCAGGCCGCCGGTCGCCCGGCGGGCGACCGCCCAGGCGAGAACCAGGGCCAGGTCGGGCACGGGCTCGCCGGCGTCGCGCAGAAAGCCGTCCAGATCCAGGTCGGCCAGGTGGAACGTGTGCGCGAGGTGGCGGACGGCACCGTAGGGCAGCGGAACGAGGACGCCGGGCGTATGCGAGGCGCCGCCGGCGAGGTCGTCGACGGTCGCGGTGTGCACCGGCAGCGGTCGTGGCCGGTCGTTGCGGGACAAAGCCGCGCCCAGCACTGCCGCGCCGAGCGGGCCCGGCCCCAGCAGCACCCCGATCCGCCCCCGCGCCACCGCGTCGGCGAGTGATCCGGCGACCGAGGGTGCCGGCCGGGGCTCGGGTGGCCCGCTGATCGACACGCCGGCGTCCCGGCTGAGCACCACCACCTCGTCCGGCAGCACCCGGCTGACGCCGCGCAGGAATGTGGCCGGCGAGTCATCGCAGGCCCCGGTCGCGATGAACCGGGCGATGACGTCGTCATCGGGTGACGCCGCGACGCCGGCCGGGAGCAGAGCGGCCGGCTCCGAGGCCACCAACCACCCGGCGCCATGCACCGTGTAGTACAGCCCCGGCCCGTCCCCGCTGCGGGCCAGGGCGAGCACCTCGCGCTCGGCGTCGGCGAAGACGACCGCATACGGCTCGCCGCCCCCGCCGATCAGGCCTCGGGGACCCCGGTCGGCGTACCCGGCGTCGAGAGCGGAGATGGAGGCGACCCCGTCGACCGCGATCGCCGCCACCGTGGTCTCCTCAGGGTCGGGGCTCGCCGCGCCGATGACCCGGGCGATGCTGGGAATGACGGCCCGGACGGCGATCTCCAGGCGAACGCCGTGCGGCCCGGCGAGGCGGCAGACCGTGCCGTCCGGCCCACGCGGAGCGAGGGCGACGGCGAGCGCCTCGACGGCGCCGGGAACATTGAGCGTGGCAGCGATACCGGCCATGGGGGACCTTCTCCTCATCGACCCGCGGACAATCGGCCACGTCCGCCCGGTCGACGCGTCGGCTGAGGGTGCGTCACCGTGGCCAACGAGCCGGAGTGCCTATCCGGCGCGCAGCTGCGCGGCGAGATCGTCGAGCGTGTTCACCGGCGCGTCGCAAACATGCTGCCGACACACGTACGCGGTCGCCACACCCTCGAGCAGGCGGCGGCCGGCCAACAGCGGCACGCCGGGCGCATCCGGGGCGCCGACCACCACCACGGCGCCCGGTGGTGCGAGCCGGCGCGCTTGGTGGACCAGCGGATCGTCCGGATCCTCGGTGGCGATCGCGATTTCGTACGGCCCGGCGCACAGCGCCTCCGCGGCGGCGGCCGCATACCCGGCGAACCGCGGGTGTTCCCCGATGAGTCGGCCGGTGCTCTGCAGCGCCTGCTCGGCGGCGTCGCGGTAACGGGTTTCGCCGGTGAGCGCGGCATAGCTGATGAGCGCGGCCACTACCGCCGAGAGTCCCGATGGCGTTGCGTTGTCGGTCGGGTCGGCCGGGCGGGCCACCAGCTTCTCCGCGTCGTCGGCGGTGTCGTGGAACCCGCCCGCGCCGTCGGCGAAGTGCGCCAGCGCGGTGTCGAGCAGCTGGCCGGCGAGCTCGAGCCAGCGGCCCTCGGCGGTCAGCTGGTGGCGGGCGGCGAACGCCTCCGCCACGCAACCGTAGTCGTCCAGGACACCCGCCGGCTCGCCGACGGTGCCGTCGCGGGACACCCGCCGCAGCCGGCCGTCGACGAGGTGCCGGGCGGCCAGATGCTCAGCCGCCTCCCGGGCCGCGGTCGCCGCCGCTGCCGGCACCGGGTGGCCGGCGCCGGCCGCGGTGGTCTCGAACTCCGTCAGGGCGGTCACCGCGAGACCGTTCCAGGCCGCCACCACCTTGTCGTCGCGGGCGGGCTGCGCCCGGCGCGAGCGGTGCTCGAGCAGGCGATCGCACACCGATCGCCAGCGGGCGACCAGTTCCTCGCCGGCACCGTCGACGTCGCGGGCCAGGCGCAGCACCGAGGTGCCATGCTCGAACGTGCCGGTGCCGGTCACGTCGAACAGGTCGGCCGCCCAGGCACCGTCGGCGTCCCCGAGCGCGGCCCGCAGCTGATCCGGGGTCCACACATAGGTGGCGCCCTCCACGCCGCCGGTGTCGGCGTCGAGCGAGGAGGCGAACCCGTCGCCGGCGCGGTGCAGGTCGCGGGCCAGGAAGGTGGCCGTCTCGGTGGCCACCCGTCGGGGCAGGTCGTCCCCGGTCAGCCGCCACAGCAGCGTGTAGACCCGCAGCAGGAGCGCGTTGTCGTAGAGCATCTTCTCGAAGTGCGGGACCAGCCACCGGTCGTCAACCGAGTATCGGGCGAACCCGCCGGCGACCTGGTCGTAGATGCCACCCCGGGCCATCGCCTCCGCGGTGTGCCGCACCACCTCCAACGAGGACGGATCGCCGCTGCGCTGGTACTGGCGCAGCAGGAAGAGCATCGCCAGGTGGGGCGGAAACTTCGGGGCGCCGCCGAAGCCGCCATGCACCGGGTCGTGGTCGGCCCGCAGCCGGGCCGCCGCGCCGTCGAGCAGCTCCACGGTCACGTCCTGCGCCGCGGTCGCCGGCGGACCGCCCTGCGCGCTCGCGATCGCCTCGACCACCGCGGCGCCCTGGCTGAGGACCGCCGCCCGCTGGTCCCGCCACGCCTGGGTGACGCCGGTCACCAGACGCAGGAAGGCCGACTTCGGGTAGTACGTGCCGGCGAAGAACGGCTCGCCGGTCGGGGTGGCGAAGACGGTCATCGGCCAGCCACCCTGACCGGTCATCGCCTGCGTCGCCGTCATGTACACGGCGTCGACGTCCGGGCGCTCCTCCCGGTCGACTTTGATCGCGACCAGGTCGGCGTTGACCGCGGCGGCGACCGCGGCGTCCTCGAACGACTCGTGCGCCATCACGTGGCACCAGTGGCAGGCCGCGTAACCCACGGAGATCAGCAGCGGCACGTCCCGCCGGCGAGCCTCGGCGAACGCCTCCGCACACCATGGCCACCAGTCGACCGGGTTGCCGGCGTGCTGGCGCAGGTACGGCGAGGTCGCGTCACCGAGCCGATTCACACCAGCACTCTGCCACGCCATCGCGGGCCGGTGCAGCGGAACGCCCCACCCCCTGGACGGGGTCCCGATTCTCGCGCGGCCGGCGTGAGCAGGGGCACCCTCCTATACAGAAAGCGATAAGAGGGTGCCCTTGCTAACACTCCGGCCCGCCGGCCCGCCGCCAAATCCACTGTAGATACTGGAGCTACGGGCCGTTGGTGCGTGCCGGCGGGTCGTCCGACGGCTGCCCGGCTTCGCCCGGCCGGTCGGTCCCGGCTTCGCCTTCGGTGGGATCGCCTTGGGGAAAGCGTTCGGGCAGCCGTCGAAGCCGCGCGTTCATGCTGCGGATCAGCAGGATCGTGCCGACCGCGAGCAGCAGGATGACCACCAACCCGGTCGGCCCGGCGAGGCCGCCGGAGCGGGTGTCGCCGAAGTTGTTGTCGGCCAGAAAGTCGATCAGCACGGGTGCTCCTCTGCGGGGCCGGGCGCCGGGTTCACGCCCCGCGTACCGGTTCGCCACGGGTCAGCGTCTCACGGACGCCGGCGAACAGATCATCCTCGGGCAACGTGGTGTCGACCAGCGACCGGGCCAACTCGAAGTCGTCGGTCGGCCACGCGGCCCGTTGAACCTCCATCGGCACCCGGAACCAGAACCCTTCGGGATCCACCTGGGTCGCGTGGGCGAGCAGCGCCGCATCCCGTACCGGGAAGTAGGCATCACAGACGACCCGGGTGGTCACCCGGTTGCCCCGCAGGCGCTCGTCGTCGCTCTCGGTCCACTTGTCCAGCCACTCCTTGTACGGCGAGTCCAGGCCGGCGGCGAGCATCGCCTCGTGCATCGCGATCCACTTCTCCTTGGAGAAGTTCATGTTGTAGTACAGCTTCAGCGGCTGCCACGGTTCGCCCGCATCGGCGTACTGATCCGGGTCGCCGGCGGCGTCGAACGCCGCCACGCCGACCTTGTGGCACATGACGTGGTCCGGGTGCGGGTAGCCGCCGTTCTCGTCGTAGGTCGTGATCACGTGCGGGCGGAACTCGCGGATCACGCGTACCAGCGGCTCCGCCGCGGTCAGCACGTCGAGCAGGCCGAAGCAACCCTCGGGCAGGGGTGGCAGCGGGTCACCCTCGGGCAGACCCGAGTCCATGAAACCCAGCCAAGCCTGGCGGACACCCAGGATCTCGCGCGCCCGCTCCATCTCGGCCCGACGGATCTCGGTGATGTTCTCCCAGATCTCCGGCCGGTCGAGCTTGGGGTTGAGCACGCTGCCGCGCTCACCGCCAGTGCAGGTCACGACCAACACGTCGACGCCTTCGGCGACGTAGCGCGCCATCGCCGCGGCGCCCTTGCTCGACTCGTCGTCGGGATGGGCATGCACTGCCATCAGGCGTAGAGCCTCGCTCACCACGGGCCTCCTCTGGCTGTCCGGTGATGTGTCGCCCGGATGTCAACGCTAGCCGACGCCCCCGACCACAGGTGGCGCCCGCCGTCCCCGCCGGCCCGGGCGGGGCTAACCCCGGTCGCCCGACGGTTCCGCCGGGCGCCCTGACCTGTGCTCATTCGCTTTCGGCCGTGAACTGTCCGGCAGGTCTTTGGTACCTTGGAGAGTCTGACCATCCGTACAACGCCTCACCCACAGGGAACGACGTGTGTCGTACCGCCGAGGAGATCTCGTGTCCACCACCGGCTCTGATGCCTCTGCCACCTGGCTCTCGCAGGACGCGCACGATCGGCTCAAGGCTGAGCTCGACCACCTGATCGCCGAACGGCCCACCATCGCTGCCGAGATCAACGCCCGCCGCGAGGAGGGCGACCTGCGCGAAAACGGCGGATACCACGCCGCCCGCGAGGAGCAGGGCAAGATGGAGGCGCGCATCCGGTACCTGCACGATCTGCTGCGCACCGCCCAGGTGGGCGAGCCGCCCTCGAGCACGGCGATCGGCCCGGGGGTGGTGGTGACCGTCTTCTTCGACGACGACACCGAGGACAACGAGACCTTCCTGCTCGGCTCCCGGGAGATGGCTTCATCAACCGATATCACCGTGTACAGCCCGGAGTCGGCGCTAGGGCAGGCGATCCTGGGCGGGGCTGCTGGCCAGACCATCACGTATACCGCTCCCAGCGGCTCCGATATCAAGGTCACCATCGTGGAGTTCACCCCGTTCTCCGGGTGAGGCGCCGGCGACCGGGCTGTGACCAGCGCAGGCGCCGGTGCCGATCACGCCGGTGCCGACCGACAGGCGTTGGGCGCGCAGCCGCTGCTCCCGCGTGATCCCGCCGATGACGCGCGCACCGAGCACCGCCCGCATCACGGCCACCACGATCGCGGGCGCCGGGGCGATGACGGTGAGCACGGTCGTGGGATCGAAGCTGATCGCACGGGCGATCTCCGCCGCCACCTGCACAACACCGACGTAGCCGAGCACGGCGATCGGCGCGCCACCGACCTGGCACACCCACCACCACACCCAGATTCGCCGCACCTGGCGGCTCCCTTCGGCGCCGCCGATCTCGTCCGCGCTGTTGCGGGCGATGTCGGCGAGCACGAGCGGCGGGATGACGAGGTTGGCCAGCGGGATGAACCAGCCGGCGATCGCCCAGGCCGGGCGCCAGCCGGCGGTCGCCTCGGCGACCGCATCCAGGTTGGCGCTGACGTTGAACATCCACACCACGAGGATGAGAAAGGCCACCAGCTCGACCACGCCGGCCACCATGGCCGCGACCAGGATCGCTCCGACGCCGGCCGCGGGGGTGGTGACGCCGATCACGACGTCGGCGAAGGTGCGCGCCGTGATCGCCACAAAGGCGAGGTCGGCCAGGAAGGACAGCCAGGTCGCAGCGATGCTCAGCTGGGCGATGCCGTCGACCAGACGCATGGTCGCCGCGGGCGCAAACACCAGGTTCACCGGCGGCCCCAACGGTGCTGCCGGGGCCGATGGGGGCTCGCCGGTACGCGGCTCCGGCACGCCGGGGGCCAACCGGATCCCGGCTGGAGGAACCAGAACGGCACCACATCGATCGCACCGGGCGAGAGCCCGGGTGATCAGAAGGCCGCAAGCCGGACATACCATCGCGGCAGACACCTCCTGCGGCCCCCGGGGCGGAGCCGCCGGATCGCTACCCTACCGGCGATCGGGTGGCCGGCGCCGACCCGCGAACCGGCGCGGCGAGGCGGGGCCAGGTTGGTGCGTGTCGGCGCCAGCCGGCCATGGTCGCCAGCTCAGCGGCCGCGGCGAGCAGCACCGACTCGGCCCCCGGCGGCCCGACCAGCTGCGCCGACGCGGGCAGACCGTCGCCGCGCAGGCCCATGGGCACGGCGATCGAGGGCAGGCCGGCCAGATTCCAGGGCGCGGTGTACGGCAGGCACCGCAGTGCGGTGATCACGTTCGATCGCCAGGACCGGGCCGACCACGGCAGGCTCGGTGGTGGCGGCCCGGCCAGCGATGGCATGAGCAGCAGGTCGAACCGGTGCTCGGCGAACCACGAGGTGCAGCGCTCCCGCCAGTCGGCCCGCTCGCCGGCGCGTACCAGGTTTCGACGCAGCGCGTAGGCGCCGAGAGCGGCCTGGCGCCAGGTCCGCGGCGGTTTGACGATGGCGGGGAACTGCTCGGCCCGCTGGTGGGCGATCGCACACCAGGTGGCCGCGATCATGATCGGCAGCCGGACCGGGTACGGCGGATCGGCCCACACACCATCGTGACCCTGCGCGGCCAACACCCGGGCCGCGCGCGCAACCGCACGGCGCACATCGCGGTCCGGCCGGGCCGCTGGCACCGGGCCGCGCAGCGAGATCGCGATCCGCAGGCGACCCGGCGGCACCGGCCCGCCTGGTTCCCGGCCGGCCATCACCGCAAACGCGCTGGCGGCGTCGGCGACCGTGGTGGCCAGCACCCCGTGTTCGGCCAGGCCGAACCAGTCGGCCGCAGAAATGTCCGCCGGAACCACGCCCCGGCCGGGCTTGAAGCCGATCAGCCCGCAGCAGGCCGCCGGGATGCGGACGCCGCCCAGCCCGTCCGTACCCAGCGCGACCGGAACCAGGCCGGCCGCGACGGCGGCGGCCGATCCGCCGCCGGCACCCCCGGCCATACGGTCGCTGCGCCAGGGATTGCGGGTGACCGTGCCGTCGTCGGTCGTGGGCCACAGGTCCAGCTCCGAGCGGCGGGCCGCACCGAGCACCACGGCGCCGGCGCCACGCAACCGTCGCACCACCTCGTGGTCCCGCTCGGCGACCAGCGACCCGGCGACCTGGTCGCCAGACCAGACCGGCTGCCCGGCCACCGGGGTGTCCTCGCTGACCAGTACCGGCACCCCGGCGAGTGGCAGGTTGGCCAGGTCGGGCAGGTCCTCGACCTGTTCAGCCTCGGCCAGCGCCGCGGCGTCGCGCAGCGCGCGGAGGGCACCGAGAACCCGGTCGGCGACCCGAGCATGTTCCACGTGGTCGGCGATGACACCGGTGGCGGCGGCGTCGCCGCGCCGCACCGCGCGGGCGATCTCGGCCGCGGTCGCACCGACCCAGTTCCTCCCCAGCATCGCGTCCTCCCCTGTCGCCCAACGAGCGCGCGGCCGGGCGGGGCGCGGGGTTCGCGCGGGTCAGTCCGCGTCGAGCGCCTGCCCAAGGTCGGCGATGAGGTCATCGACGGTTTCGATGCCGACCGAGAGGCGCACCAGGTCGCCCGGCACCTCCAACGGAGAGCCGGCCGCGCTCGCATGGGTCATCCGGGCCGGGTGCTCGATCAGCGACTCCACGCCACCGAGCGATTCGGCCAACAGGAAGAGCCGGGCCCGGTTGCAGATCGCCACCGCGTGGGCCTCCCCGCCGGCCGCCCGGAAGCTCACCATGCCACCGAAGCGGCGCATCTGCTTGGCCGCGGTCTCATGCCCCGGGTGGTCCGGCAGCCCCGGATAGAGCACCTGGGCCACGGCCCGGTGCCCGCACAGGTACTCGACGATCCGCTCGGCATTGGCGCAGTGCCGGTCCATCCGCACACCCAACGTCCGTATCCCCCGCAACGTGAGCCACGAGTCAAAGGCGCCGCTCACCGCACCCATGGCGTTCTGGTGGAAGGCGAGCTCCCGGCCGAGCGCCTCGTCGTCGACGACGAGCGCGCCGCCCACCACGTCGGAGTGCCCGCCGAGGTACTTGGTCGTCGAGTGGACCACAACATCGGCCCCGAACTGCAGCGGCTGTTGCAGGTACGGGCTGGCGAAGGTGTTGTCGACGACGAGCAACGCGCCGCGGTCGTGGGCCAACGCGGCCAGGGCCGAGATGTCGGCGATCCCGAGCAGCGGGTTGGTCGGTGTCTCGGCCCAGATCATCTTCGTACGCGGCGTAAGCGCCGCGCGCACCGCGTCGGCGTCGGAGATGCGTACCGCGCTCCACTCCAGCCCCCATCGCTGGGCGACCTTCGCGAAGAGGCGGAACGTGCCGCCGTACGCGTCATCGGGGATGACCACGTGGTCGCCCGGCCGGCACACGGTACGGATCAGCGTGTCCTCGGCCCCGAGCCCGCTCGCGAAGACCAGACCGACCCGCCCCCCCTCCAATGCCGCGAGGCACTGCTGGAGCGCGTCGCGGGTCGGGTTCGCCGTCCGGGAGTACTCATACCCGAGCCGTGGAGCGCCGACCGCGTCCTGCGCGTAGGTCGAGGTCTGGTAGATCGGCGGCACCACGGCTCCGGTCCGGGGATCGGGTTCCTGCCCGGCGTGGATGCTCAAGGTCTCGAAGCCGAAGGTCATCCGCTGAGGCTAGCCGTTGTACGGTCGGGGCCGTGCCCGAGTGTCTCTTCTGTGCCGCGGTGGCGGGATCGCTGCCGGTGGCCGAGGTCTGGTCGAGCCGCGCGGTGCTGGCCTTCCTTGATCACCGACCCGTCTTCAAGGGACACGTGCTCGTGGTACCGCGGGCCCACGTCCCGGCCCTGGCCGAGCTGGCGGCGGACGACGTGGGACCGTACTTCGCGGCGGTTCGGCGCCTCGCACTCGCGGTCGAGACCGGGCTCGGCGCCGGCGGCACCTTCGTGGCACTGAACAACAAGGTGAGCCAGTCGGTGCCCCACCTACACACCCACGTCGTGCCCCGCACCAAGGGTGACGGCCTGCGTGGATTCTTCTGGCCGCGGACCCGGTACGACTCAGCCGGCGAGGCGGCCGAGTACGCGGCCCGCATCGCCGGCGCCCTGGCATAGCTGGGCGTTTGTCGGCTTTCGGGGTCGATTCTCAGGATTCGCCGCGTTCGGTGCCTTCCCAATCCGGCCGGGGACGTTCGCATACCGTCATGGTTGCCCGGCCCGTCGCCAGGCATGCTTGAAGCATGCTACTGCGCCGGAAGACCGAAATGATCACGTTGGCCGACGCGTTGCCCGGCCGGGACGCCGACATGCCGCTGGCCAACCGCCACACCGTCCTCGGTACCCCGTTGCGCGGCCCGTGGCCCGAGGGCTTGCGGGTCGCATACTTCGGCATGGGCTGCTTCTGGGGAGCCGAGCGCCTGTTCTGGCAGCTCCCCGGGGTCTACTCGACCGCGGTCGGCTACCAGGGCGGCTTCACCCCGAACCCGACCTACGAGGAGACCTGCACCGGCCGTACCGGGCACACCGAGGCGGTCCAGGTCGTCTACGACCCGGCCAAGGTGTCCTATGAGGACCTGCTGAAGGTGTTCTGGGAGAACCACGACCCCACCCAGGGCATGCGCCAGGGCAACGACGTCGGCACCCAGTACCGCTCGGCGATCTATACGACCACCCCCGAGCAGTACGCCACCGCGACCGCCTCGCGGGACGCGTTCGAGCCCGCGGTACACGCGGCAGGCCTGGGCGACATCACCACCGAGATCGTGACCGCCGGCCCGTTCTACTACGCCGAGGACTACCACCAGCAGTACCTTTCAAGTCAGAAGAACCCGAACGGTTATTGCAACCACGGCCCGAACGGCCTTACGTGTCCGGTTGGGGTTGCGCGGGTGAGCGGAGCGCACTGACGCGTCGGCGACCTGCTGAGGAGCCAACTGCCTGACCTGGCCCCGTCGGCGTCGCCCGGGTGCCGTGCGACCTTCATGGGTCTCTTGGACGCCACGCCAACATCGACGTGAAATCTCCGGCCTGAGGTGTCGTATCGGCCCGGCGCCGTTCGTAGCGAAGATGGAGGCAACACAGGTCCGCCCGAGACGAGGGAGCAGACATGGCCGAGTACCTCATCTACTTCAACCAGCAGTGGGTGGGTGACCACACCGAGGAGTGGTTTCGCCGGCGCGGGCCACTCGCCATGGCGGTGGTGGACGAGATCAAGGCAGCCGGGGCGTACGTGTTCGCCGGGGGACTGGGGGAAGATGGCCCCATCTTCAGTGCCGACGCCACGAGCGGCACATTGATGTTCACCGACGGGCCATACGTCGAAACCAAGGAGTGGCTGGGCGGGCTGACCGTGGTGGACGTCGCCGACGAGCAAACGGCCCGGATGTGGGCCGGCAAGATCGCGGAAGCATGCGGCTGGCCCCAGGAGGTCCGACGGTTCGGGGCGCGGCCCGCAACCCGGTGACGAGTTGAGTGGGGTCAGCAGTCCGAGCTGGGAAGCACTACACCCTGCGCCAGAGTCCAAGAACCCCAAACGGGTACTGCAACCACGGCCCTAACGGCCTGACCTGCCCGGTCGGCGTGGCGCGGGCTGAAGGAGGACGCTCAGCGCCGCTGCGGTGTTCGCGGGTTGGCCACTGGTCGACTCCGATGTGACGTCGACGCCTTGGTCAAAGCCACCAGCCGACGGTGCCAAGGTTGGCGGCATGTTGTACAATTTCTTGTACATCGCTCAGGGAGGCACCGTGCGCACTGTCCCTTACTCAGAGGTCCGTCAGAATCTCGCGAAGATGCTGGACCACGTCGTGGATGACGCCGAGGAAGTCGTCGTCACCCGATCCGGCCGGGAGGCCGCTGTGATCATCTCGCTACGCGAGTACGAGTCGCTGAAGGAGACGGCCTACCTGATGGCCAGCCCTGCGAACGCACGTCGTCTGAACGAGGCGATCGAGCAGCTGCGTAGCGGCGACGGAGCGATACATGAACTGATCGATCCCGATGCGGATGAGATACCAGCCGCGTGAAGGTCCAGTTCGCCGACCGTGGCTGGGAGGATTACCTGACCTGGCAACAAGATCGCCAGATGCTGAGGCGGGTGAACACTCTCATCGAGGACATCCGACGCAGCGGCCATGAGGGCATCGGCAAGCCGGAGCAACTCCGCGGCAACTGGTCAGGCTTCTGGTCCCGGCGCATTGATCAGGAGCACCGTCTCGTCTATCGCATCATCGACGACACCGTACAGATCGCACAGTGCCGGTACCACTACGAGTGACCCACCCAGGATGGCGTATGGAGTACCACACCGTTCGCCGGAGTTCACGACTGAGCTGTCGCCCGGGAGGGCGCACGACTTGACGGGCATCGGATGCGACTGTGCGGCGCCGGGCCTAGCGTCGAGCCACGCCAGGGTCCGAGGAGGTTAGGTTCGTGTTTCGCGTTTGCATCGGAATAGCTCTGGTCGCCGCCGTACTTCTCGGGTGCGGGCCGAAGGCCGACGGGGCCCAGGAAAGCGACCCGGGTCGGTGAGCTCGTCAAAGGGCTGCTGCGCAGCCTGTGAACCGCCGGCAGGCCCGGGGCCGGAGCGCCGATCCGCGCGCGGCGTCCCAGGACCCTGCTCGCCGGTTGTCGATCACGGGCGGTCGTCGCCTGGCTCGCGGAGTCTGCCGTTCTTCGACAGGTCCGGATCGGTGCATGCGGAGAGGTTGAAACAGCAGGGCCGTCTCTTTCCGCTCTGCATCTTCGAGATGCTCACATCGACCCGTCGTCTGCGCGTGTCCGGGTTCTTCGTTGCGTTGACCCACCGCACCCATTCCCAACGCGCCATCGGGGTGATCTCGTGCCACAGGTTCTGGATCTTCTGTGGGGCAACCCGCAGAGCCGCCGCCAGATCCTCAGGCACACTCGGCTCTGGCCAATCCTTGGTCACCTCGATGTCGAGCGTCGCCATGGCACCCGCGCTGACGCCGGCCGCGTGTTGCAGCGTGTCATCGACCCGCATCCAATGGCCAGACTCTCCGTCCGGTTCGAGCACCGTCTGGAACTCCACGCCGTTGATCGTGCCGAGGACGGCCACCTGCCCCCGCGAGGGCAGGTCGGCGCTCGCCGCCTCAGGCAACCGCAACACCGTCGACGCGTCGATCGTGGACAGGGTGGCTTTGAAGCGAATGGTCGCTCCCTCTGTGCGCTGAGTCACCGCAGTCTCTCTTGTCTCCGGTCCAGACACCTCACCCCGATGGCGGAGGCCATCATCGAGTGCGCTACCGGTCACACTCTACGGCGAGAGTTCCCTGCCGGGCGAGGCTCCCGATAGGTCGAAGCGTTGGCGACCTGTGATCGCGAAGAGTTGTGGTCGTCCGGGGTGCATCAGCTTTTCGCGATCACGAGAAGCGCTCCCGATCACGGATCCAAACATGCGACCAGAAGGCCGGCTGGGATAGTTGGCGCATGCCACGACGCGCGATCGCCGGCATCACTCCGCGCGAACGGATCGAGGCCGAATGCGCCCGGCGAGGCAAGGACGCCGTCGTCGCTGACTGCATCGCGCTGCTGCGCGGGGCGATCGACCCGCACCTGACCCGGTCCCTGGCCGGACCGGGCGCCGACAAGTACTTCGACGGGGCCGAACACCACGACACGTACTGGTTCCGGGTGTGGGCGCTGCGGGGACTGCTCTGGGCATGGGACCCGAGCGCCGGCGAGGTGGTGTGCGGCGCCCTGGGTGACGAGTCCTGGCGGGTACGGGAGATGGCCGCGAAGGTGGTGGCCCGGCACCTGGTGAGTGCGGCATTCGCCGCGGTGGCCGAGCGTCGCGACGATCCGGTGCCTCGGGTACGCAGCGCGGCCCAGCGGGCGCTGGATCGCCTCACCTCCGCTGGAGCCTGATCAGGTCCTGCGGTCCCAACCCGACCGGGCCGGAGCGACTCGCCCAGCTGCTCGCCGACCTGCCCGATCCCCCGGCCCATCGCCCAGCGCAACCCGCCGGTGGCCGGCCCGGCGGCCTGACCGCGACAAGTGTCCACAGTGCACGCAGGTGCGCCGGGGTCGTAGAGTGTGCCGGTGACCGACACGCCGTCGCGTCCCGGGCCGGGCCGCCCGGGCACCCTGGCGCTCGTCGTGGCGAGCGCCAGCCTGCTCCTCTCGGTGGTCTCCTGTGGCCTGGTCGCGCTGGTCGTGGCCCGCGGCGCCGGCGACCTGCTGCCGACCCAGTCGAAGCCGGAACTGGCCACCGCCTCGCAGGTGGAAGCCGTCGCCCACGTCACCCTGCCGCCGGGAACCGTGTTCCTCGCGGCGGCGTACAGCAACGGCCTGCAGACGCGCCTGTCGGCAACATTCCGGATCCCCCGCGGCGAGCTCGACGCGTTCCTGACCAGCGGCGGGTTCACCGCGACGCTCACGCCCGGCCGGCGCGCGATCACCGACGAACACAACGTCGGCGGGGGCAACCTCTGGCGTCCCGAGACGGCCGCGTCGGTCTCCGGAATCGTCGAACAGCAGCCAACGACCGACGGGACCTACCGGTCGCTCATGCTCGACCTCGACGACCCGGCGACCATCACGGTCTATCTTTACGCCACCCGTGACTGACCCGGGCGCAGCGATGCCCGGCGTTTGACCAGGGGAGCAGGCGCCCCTACGTTCGGTGCCGTGATGCTGCGTCGCACGCTGATCTGCCTCGCCGCCCTGGCCGCACTGGCGAGCGGTGGATGCACGAGTGTGACCGCGGCCGGAGCGCCACCCGATCCAACCGGTACCACCGACCCCGCCGGTACGACGACGCCGACGACGAATCCAGCCGAGCCCACCTCGACGGCACCCCACCCGAGCGCCACCACCCGGACAGCGACCCGACCGCCGGTACCGCCGGCGCCGGCGCACTTCACCACCAAGCCGGCCGGCGCCGCCCTGCCTTCCGGGACCCAGTGCGCGACCTGGGTGCGGGCGCGGGCGTACCGGGAGAACAAAGGCACCAACGCGACCGCGAACCGCAAGACCGGTCACCATGTCGGCGCCGATTTCTTCAGCGGCGACGACGCCCGGGCCAACACAAGGATCGCTCCCCGGGTGGACGGCCAGTTCACCGGTACCACGCACCAGATCCTGCGCTGGGCGGCCTGCAAGTGGGGCATCGATGAGGATCTCGTCTACGCCCAGGCGGCGATCGAGAGCTGGTGGCGCCAGGACACCCTCGGCGACTGGACCACCGACGCGTCCCGCTGTGCACCCGGGCGGGGACTCGGCGCCGACGGCAAACCCGGCCAGTGCGCCGAGAGCTACGGCATCCTGCAGAACCGCTACCCGTACGAGCAGTCGGCGTGGCCGGGCATCGCGAACTCGACCGCGATGAACGCCGACCTCGCGTACGGGATCTGGCGCACCTGCTTCGAAGGGTACGAGGGGTGGCTGAACACGGTCGAGCGTGGGCGCGACTATGCCGCCGGCGATACCTGGGGCTGTATCGGGCGCTGGTTCAGCGGACGGTGGCACACGTCGGCGGCCGAGGGGTACATCGACCGGGTACGCGACTACCTCAACCAGCGCATCTGGGAGACGCCGGACTTCCAGCAGCCGTGAGCAGAGCCGAGGACAAGCACGCGGCCGTCACAAGGCGGCGGCGATCACGCGGTCGATCTGGCGGGCCAGGTCGATGTCCTTCGCGGTCACCCCGCCGGCCGAATGAGTGGCGCAGACGAACGTGACGGTGCGCCACCGGATATCGATGTCGGGGTGGTGGTTCATCTGCTCCGCGATGCTGGCGACCCGATCGACGACGGAGATCGCGACCGGGAAGCTCGGCAGCGCCGCGGATCGCGTGATCCCGCCGGTATCGCCCGACCAGTCGTCGAGCTCGCCCAGCGCGGCCGCGACCTCGTCGGCGGAGAGAAGCTCAGCCATGCCCTCACGGTAGCCGCTGGCGGGGGGTGAGGGTACGCGACCGCGATCCATGCGGGGGAAACCGGCGGCCGCGTACCCTCACCCTCCAGGCCCGCTCGGCTCGATGCACCTGGCCGGAGGTGCCGGCCGGCGGAGGCTTGCCGGCCCGGCGAGCGGGTCGTGCGGATACGGCCCGCTGTGGCGTGGCGACGGTTCCGTGTCCGCGAGTGACGTTTTGGACTTGTGTCACGCGGTGTGGCGAACCAACGTCTAGCCGGATAGGTCCCCAGAAAAGTTACGAGCGGAGCCCGCCCGACCGTCGGACACGGTGTGCGCGGACCGGCGGCGTTATCGCAGGCCAGCCCGTCTCCCACATAATGAGCTATGCCCGCCACCCAGGCCGAGAGCCCGCTGCTGCGCCGCATCCGGGAGTCCGTCATCGGCGACGATCAGGTGATGTGGGGACCGTTCGGGCCGCGGTGCGTGACCTATGCCGACTACACCGCGTCCGGTCGGAGCCTTACCTTCATCGAGGACTTCATCCGGGACGAGGTTCTCCCCCGGTACGCCAACACCCACACCGAATCCTCGGGCACCGGCCTGCAGACCACCCGGCTGCGCGAAGACGCTCGCCAGATCATCCGGGACGCGGTCGGCGGTGACGACCAGACCGTGGTCATCTTCACCGGTTCCGGGGCGACCGGGGCGATCGACAAGCTCATCCGGATCCTGGGCATCCGGATCCCGGCTGAGCTGGACGACACGTACCAGTTCAGTGCCCAGATCCCGGCGCAGCAGCGCCCGGTGGTCTTCATCGGACCGTTCGAACACCACTCCAACGAACTGCCGTGGCGGGAGACGATCGCCGACATCGTGGTCATCCCGGAGGACCACGACGGGCACATCGACGCGGCCCGGCTCGAGGCCGAACTGGCGGCGCACCGCGACCGTCCACTGAGGATCGGCTCGTTCTCGGCCGCCTCCAACGTCACCGGCATCGTCAGCGACACCCACGCGATCTCCGACCTGCTGCATCGCTACGACGCGCTGTCGTTCTGGGACTTCGCGGCGGCCGGCCCGTACGTCGAGATCGAGATGTACGGCCGATGTACCCGCCATCCCGAGGCGTACAAGGATGCGGTGTTCCTCTCCCCGCACAAGTTCGTCGGCGGCCCCGGCACGCCGGGTGTCCTGGTGGTCCGCCGGGAGCTGCTCCGCAACCGGGTGCCAACGGTGCCCGGCGGCGGCACGGTGGAGTACGTCAACGAGCGGGAGCACCAGTACCTCGCCGACCCGGCGCTGCGGGAGGAGGGCGGCACCCCGGCGATCATCGAGTCGATCCGGGCCGGCCTGGTGTTCCAGCTCAAGCAGGCGGTCGGCACCGACGTGATTCACGCCCACGAGGAGCAGTTCCTGCGCCGGGCGGTGCAGGCCTGGAGCGGCAACGAGAACATCCAGATCCTGGGCAACGTGGCGGCGGAGCGGCTGTCCATCCTCTCGTTCGTCGTCCGCCGCCCGGGTGGGCGCTACCTGCATCACAACTTCGTGGTCTCGTTGCTCAGCGACCTGTTCGGCGTCCAGTCCCGGGGCGGCTGCTCGTGCGCCGGCCCGTACGGCCATCGCCTGCTCGGCATCGACCTGGACCGCTCGCACCGGTTCCAGCGGGAGATCGCCGCCGGCTGCGAAGGGATCAAACCCGGCTGGGTACGGGTGAGCTTCAACTACTTCATCGCCGACGAGACCTTCCGCTACATCGTGGAGGCGGTGAACCTGGTCGCCCGGTACGGCTGGCTGATGCTGCCCGAGTACCGCTTCGACCCACACAGCGGGCTGTGGCGCCACCGGGGCGGACTGGTCGAACCTCCGCTGCGCCTGGCCCAGCTGCGCTACGACGCCCAGGGCCGGCTGCGTTACCCGTCGCGGCACGAGCGGGCCGGCGAGGGCGCACTCGAGGAGTACCTGGCGTTGGCGCGCGACCTCTTCACCCGCCTCGCCGAGGCTCCCGACCAGCCCGCGGCGCCCCCCGACGGCCACGCGGCCGGCAACGGCCGGCTCACCGCGGCGGTCGAGGAGCTGCGATGGTTCGACCTGCCCGATGTTTGCCTGGCCCCATCCTGAACCATCCTCATTTGTCCACCCGTGTTTTTGCCGCCGGCGAACGGGTATCTGGGCATTGATCCGCCGAGCCGGGTGTTGTGAGGAGCATGGCCAAGGACCAGGACGCACTCGACGCGTACTCGCATGTGGTGTCGACGGTCGCCGCGAAGCTGTTGCCGACGGTGGCCAGCCTCGTGGTGCGGACCAGTCGCGGCGACGGCGCCGGTTCCGGCGTCGCCTTCACCGCGGACGGGTTCATGTTGACCAGCGCGCACGTGGTCGCCGGCGCGTCCGGGGGCTCCGCCGAGTTCAACGACGGCACCCAGGCGCGGTTCGACGTCGTCGGCTCGGATCCCCTCGCCGACCTGGCGGTGCTGCGGGTACGGGAGGGCGCCGCGCACACCGCGACCCTGGGGGACGCCGACAAGCTGCGCATCGGTCAACTGGTGGTGGCCGTCGGCAACCCCCTCGGGCTGGCCGGATCGGTGACCGCCGGCGTGGTCAGCGCGCTGGGCCGCTCGCTCCCGGTCGGCGACGGGCGACGGATGCGCCTCATCGACGACGTGATCCAGACCGACGCCGCGCTCAACCCGGGCAACTCCGGCGGCGCGCTGGCCGACTCGTCCGCCCACGTCGTCGGCATCAACACCGCGGTCGCCGGTATCGGGGTCGGCCTGGCCGTACCGATCAACTCCACCACACGCACGATCATCTCCGAGCTGATGTCCACGGGTCGGGTGCGGCGGGCGTTCCTCGGCGTCGCCGGTGCCCCCGCTCCGCTGCCACCGCCGATCGCGACGAAGCTCGGTCAACGGCGCGGCCTGCGGCTGATGGAGGTGGTGCCAGGTGGCCCGGCCGCCAAGGCCGGCCTCTACCTGGGCGACATCATCGTGAGCGCCGGCGGTAAGCCGGTCCAGGGCGTACAGGATCTCCAGCGCCTCATGCTCGGGTCCGCGATCGGCTCCCGGCTGCAGATCAGCGCACTGCGCCGCGGGGCCTTCGTCGACGTGGTCGCGGTACCCGCCCCGCTGGAGCGCTGACCTCCCCAGTGTTAGCAGGGGCACCCTTTACCACTGATTGCGTTAACGGGGTGCCCTTGCTGACACGAGACAAGACGAGGGCGGGCTGGATTAGATCAAGTGGGCCAGCAGGTCCTGGCGGGTCAGTACACCGGCCGGCTTACCGTCGATGAGGATGATCGCGGCGTCGGCCTTCTCCAGCAGGGCGACCGCCTCGCTCACCGGCTGACCACCACCGATCATCGGCAGCGGCGGGCCGACGTGCTTCTCCACCGAGTCGTGCAGGTGGGCATGGCCGGTGAAGAGCGCGTCCAGCAGATCCTTCTCAGCCAGTGAGCCGGCGATCTCGCCGGTGACCACCGGCGGCTCCGCCTTCAGCACCGGCAGCTGCGACACCCCGTACTCGCGCATGTAGTCAATCGCGTCGCGCACCGTCTCGTTGGGGTGCACGTGCACCATCTCCGGCATCCGGCCCGACTTGCGCGCGAGCACATCGACCACAGTGGACTCGGCCGAGCCGGAGCGCAGGAAACCGTACCGGGCCATCCAGTCGTCGTTGAAGATCTTCGACAGGTAGCCGCGCCCACCGTCGGGCAGCAGGACCACGACGACGTCGTCCGGACCGGCCCGCCGGGCAACGTCGAGCGCCGCCGCCACAGCCATCCCGCAGGAGCCGCCGACCAGCAGCCCCTCCTCGCGGGCGAGCCGGCGGGTCAGCTCGAACGAGTTCTTGTCGGAGACCTCGACGATCTCGTCGCAGATGGTGCGGTCATACGTGGTCGGCCAGAAGTCCTCGCCGACCCCCTCGACCAGGTACGGCCGGCCGGTGCCTCCTGAGTAGACAGAGCCTTCCGGATCCGCGCCGATGACCCGGACCGCGCCGCCGGAGACCTCCTTGAGGTACTGCCCGGTGCCGGAGATCGTGCCGCCGGTCCCGACGCCGGCCACGAAGTGCGTGATCCGGCCGTCGGTCTGCTGCCACAGCTCCGGGCCGGTGGTCTCGTAGTGGGAGCGCGGGTTGTTCGGATTGGCGTACTGGTCAGGCTTCCACGCGCCAGGGATCTCCCGGGCCAGCCGGTCGGAGACCTGGTAATACGACCTGGGATCCTCGGGCAGCACGTTGGTCGGGCAGACCTCGACCTCCGCGCCGTAGGCCTTGAGGACGTTGCGCTTGTCCTCGCTCACCTTGTCCGGACAGACGAACACGCACCGGTAGCCCTTGCGCTGGGCCACCAGGGCCAGCCCGACACCGGTGTTGCCGCTGGTCGGTTCGACGATGGTGGCGCCAGGCTGCAGACGGCCGGACGCCTCCGCCTCGGCGACCATCCGGACGGCGATGCGGTCCTTGACGCTGCCGCCCGGGTTGAGGTACTCCACCTTCGCCAGTACGACCGGCGCGAGTCCCCGGGTCACGCTGTGCAGGCGGACAAGGGGGGTGTTTCCGATCAACTCGACGACGTTGTCGACGTAGCGCATGGCGGAAGCCTAGCGCCGCCGGCCCGGCCGTCAGCGGCGCACCGGAGCAGCCTGGATCACCGACGGGCCACGCCCCTTCGCCTTCTCCCACTCCAGGAAGCGCTCGGTCTCAGACAGGATCATGCCGGTGAGCCAGGTGACCACGAACGCATCGTCGATCAACCCGAACACCAGGAAGAACATCTCGGGCAGCGCGTCCAGCGGGGAGATGATGTAGAGCGAGGCGAGCACCATCAGCGCCAACCGGAGGCCACCGTCGTACTCACCCTTGATGGTGGCTTTGATCATGCGCGGCAGAGCGGCCAGGCGCCGCCCGACGCCGGGCGAACCGGGTTTGAACGCGCGCGCGAAGGCGATCAGGGCGTTTCGCCGGCGCAAGCGGGCAGGCATGCGATAAAGATAACCGCCGTACGCCAGGAGCAAACAAACCGACAGGGGAGGATTGGCGGCATGGATCTTCAGACCGCCCGCGAGTTCAAGGACGACTACCGGGCCGCGATGGTGCGCGACCGGCGGGTGATGGTGCGGGTGAGCATGAGCCGGGTTGGTCCCGACCGGCACGGGTAGATTTGGATGCGGCCGTTCGGGCCGCACGTGATGTGAGGAGGCATCCCGTGAGTGAGCAACACCCCCGCTCCCGTCGGGACCTGCGCATCGCGGCCACGGCCGGATACGTGGGCGGTGGGCTCACCGCGGCCGGCGCCCTCGCCGCCGCTGTCCTCGCCGGTCAGGTCGTGCTGGCCCGCAGGACGATCCCCGGCGCGGAGGCGCCGCCGCCACGCTCGAGCGGTGACTACGGCCTCGGCTTCGTCCCGGCGCCGGCGCTGCGCCTGGCCGTGCTGGGCGACTCGACCGCGGCCGGGTACGGCACCCAGACCCGGGCACAGACCCCGGGCGCCCTGCTCGCCACCTGGCTCGCCGAGGCGGCCCGGCGGCCGGTCCGGCTGACCTGCCCGGCCGTCGTCGGCGCGGTGTCGGCGTGGCTGGACGGTCAGGTGGAGACCGTGCTGGCCGCTGGGGTGGATCTGGCCGTTATCTTCATCGGCGCCAACGACGTCACCAGCGGCGCTCGCGACCGCGGGGTTCGCCACCTGGCGGATGCGGTCCGTGCGCTGCGCGGCGCCGGCGCCGAGGTGGTCGTGGCCACCTGTCCGGATCTCGGGACCATCCGGCCGATCCGGCGGCCCCTGCGCTGGCTGGCCCGGCGGTGGAGCCGCCAGGTCGCGGCCGCGCAGACGGTGGCGGCGGTCCGGGCGGGGGCGCGCACCGTCTCCCTCGCAGACCTGCTCGGACCGCAGTTCGACGCGGCGCCGGAACGGATGTTCGGCGCCGACCGCTACCACCCGTCGGCGGAGGGCTACCAGGCCGCCGCGGCGGTGGTGCTGCCCTCGGCGTTGGCCGCCATGGGTCTCGGCCCCAGGCTCGAGCCGGCCGGGTTGGTCGGATCGCTGACCGATGTGGCCGCCCACGCGGTCCAGCGCCCCGGCACTGAGGTGAGCTCGGCCGGCCTCAGCGTCACCCGCCGGGTGCGGGCCCGGCGCCGCGACGGGGCCCGCCGGGTAGCGGCTGCCGGGCCGCGCCCGCAGGCCGTACCCTCGCTCGCAGGACCTGGGCCGTCAGGGTCGCCAGGCGTGGACTTGGAGTCGGCGTGAACGCGTCCCGCATCATCAGGCGAGCGGCCCGGACGGCCGGCATCGCGCTCATCGCCGGAACTGTCGGCGGGGCCGCGCTGCTCGCCGCCGAGGCGCTCGCCGCCCGGTCGCGGCGCTACGCCAAGCCGGATCTGGGACTGGCAATGCGGGCGAGCCTGGGTGCCCAGGGGCGGGCGTCGGTGCGGGTCACGCTGCTGGGCGACTCGACCGCGCTGGGGGTCGGCGTGGGCACGGTCTCCGAGACGGTCGGCGGCCAGCTGGCCCAGATGCTCGCCGACGCCGGCGCCCGGGTCACCCTGGCCACGGTTGCCGTCGCCGGGGCCCGGTGCGCCGATCTCGGCACCCAGGTGGCCCGAGCTCAGCTGGGGCCGCGTCCGGACGTCGCCGTCGTGCTGGTCGGGACGAACGACGCGACCCACCTGGTCCGGCCGGGTGAGGCGGCGGCGAACCTGGCCACCGCGGTGCGCCGCCTCTGCGACGCCGGCACCGCGGTCGTCGTCGGCACCTGTCCGGATCTCGGCGCGGTCCGCGCGATCGCCCCACCCCTGCGCCAACTGGCCGGCTGGTACGGCCGGCGGGTGGCGCGCGCCCAGGCGAGCGCGGCCCGGTCGGCCGGGGCCACGGTGGTCAACCTGGCCACCCAGATCGGGCCGGTGTTCCGGGCCGACGCCGGCATGCTCTGCCAGGACGGCTTCCATCCCTCCGCGGACGGGTACCGGGTGATGGCGTACGCGCTCTACCCGGAGCTGGCCGCGGCCGCGAACCTGCCCAGCGCGATCAAGGACTGATGCGTTGCCGGTCGAGGCGGAGTGGGTCGCCCGGTATGCCGACGAGGTCGTCGCTGAGGCCGAGCGGCGGGGGTCGAGCAGGATCGTCTGCGCCTCCGGGCTGAGCCCGTCAGGCCCGATCCACCTCGGCAACCTGCGCGAGGTGATAACGCCGCACCTGGTCGCCGATGAAATCCGCCGTCGTGGGCTGGCGTGCGTGCACCTGCTGTCGTGGGACGACTACGACCGCTTCCGCAAGGTGCCGGCGGGCGTCGACGCCTCCTGGGCCGAGCACATCGGCAAGCCGCTGACGTCGGTGCCGGCGCCCCGGGGCAGCCGGTACCCCAACTGGGCCGAGCACTTCATCGCGCCCATGCGCACCGCGCTCGACCGGTTGGGCATCGAGGTCGAGCCGATCAGCCAGACCGAGCACTACACCACCGGCACCTACCGGGTGCAGATCCTGCAGGCGATGCGCGAACGCGCGCGCATCGACGCCATCCTCGAGCGCTACCGGACCAAGGGCCGGCCGGCGGCCGGGCCGCCGGCCGACGTTGATCCCGATGACGCCGCCGCGGTGGCGGCGGCGGGCTCCGGCGCCGCCAGTGAGGACGACGGCTTGGCCGCCCCGGGCTACTTCCCGTACCGGCCGTACTGCTCGGTCTGCGAGCGGGATCTGACCACCGTCACCGCCTACGACGACGAGACCACTCAACTGACGTACGGGTGTGCGTGCGGACACACCGAGACGGTCCGGCTCTCCGAGTTCAACCGGGGCAAGCTGGTGTGGAAGGTCGATTGGCCGATGCGCTGGGCCTTCGAGGACGTCCACTTCGAACCGTCTGGTGTGGACCATACCTCGCCCGGCTCCTCGTTCGTGGTGGGCAGCCAGATCGTGCGTGAGATCTTCGGCGCGCCGCCGCCGATCGGTCCCCGGTACGCCTTCGTCGGCATCAGTGGCATGGCGAAGATGAGCAGCTCCCGGGGGAGTGTGCCGATCCCGCTCGACGCGTTGGCGGTCATGGAGGCCCCGGTGCTGCGCTGGCTCTACGCCCGCCGCCAGCCCAACCAGTCGTTCACGGTCTCCTTCGACCAGGAGATCTCCCGCATCCACGACGAATGGGACTCGCTGGTGCGTCGGGTGACCGCCGGAGGCGGTTCGCCCGGCGACGCCGCCGCCTACGCCCGCGCGAGCCGCACCGCCGCCGGAGCGCTGCCCACTACCCCACGACCGGTGCCCTACCGCACGCTCGGCTCGATCGCCGACGTCACCACCGGGCACGAAGATCAGATGCTGCGGATCCTGCGCGAGCTTGACCCGACGAACCCGATCGACTCGCTCGAGCAGGTGCGGCCGCGGCTCGACCTGGCTCAGCGGTGGATCGCCACCTACGTCCCAACCGAGCAACGCACCCGGGTCCGCGAGGAGCCGGACAAGGCCCTGCTCGACGCGCTCGACGACCGGGAACGCGACGGCCTGCGTCTGCTCCTGGCCGGGCTGGACGCCCACTGGTCGTTGGACGGGCTGACCACGCTCGTCTACAGCGTCCCCAAGGTGCAGGCGGGGCTGCCACCCGACGCGAAACCCACGGCCGAACTGAAGCTCGCCCAACGGGTGTTCTTCGCGCTGCTCTACCGACTGCTGGTCGGGCGGGACACCGGGCCGCGGTTGCCGACGCTGCTGCTCGCCGTTGGCGCCGACCGGGTGCGGGCCCTGCTGGACCCCGGCTGAGGGCAAGCTCACCGCGGGCCTGCGCTGCCCGCGCCCGGGACCCGGCGGTAGCGTCATGCCATGGCCGCTCTCCTGCCCACCGACGCCGTCATCGTCGCCACCGCTCGTTCGCCCATCGGGCGAGCATTCAAGGGAACCCTCGGCACGCTACGACCGGACGACCTCACGGCCGCCATCGTCCGGGCGGCGCTGGCAAAGGTGCCGACGCTGGACCCGCGCGACATCGCCGATCTCTACCTCGGCTGTGGCCTACCCGGTGGCGAGCAGGGCTTCAACATGGCCCGGGTGGTAACCATCCTGCTGGGCTACGACCACCTGCCCGGCGCGACCCTGACCCGGTACTGCGCCTCGTCGCTGCAGACGACCCGGATGGCGTTCCACGCGATCCGGGCGGGCGAGGGCGACGTGTTCATCTCGGCCGGGGTGGAGACGGTCTCCCGCTACGTGCGCGGCAACTCCGACGCTCTGCCCGAGGAGGCGCAGGCCCTGGTCGGCGGTGGCTGGCAGAACCCGCTCTTCGCCGAGGCCCGGGCCCGTTCACAGGAGCGCGCCGGCGAGCAGGCGCCGGTCTGGACCGACCCCCGCGGCGCCGGCGACCTGCCCGACGTGTACCTGGCCATGGGCCAGACCGCGGAGAACCTGGCTCAGGTCTACGGGGTGAGCCGGGAGGAGATGGACGAGTTCGGGGTCCGCTCGCAGAACCTGGCCGAGAAGGCGATCGCGGACGGGTTCTGGGCCCGTGAGATCACACCGGTCACGCTGCCGGACGGGACGGTCATCTCGGCTGACGACGGACCGCGGCCCGGGGTGACGCTGGCCGCAGTGGCGGCGCTGAAGCCCGTGTTCCGTCCGGACGGCCGGATCACCGCCGGAAACTGCTGTCCCCTCAACGACGGCGCCGCGGCGGTGATCGTGATGAGCGCGCGGAAGGCGGACCAGTTGGGCATCCCCCCGCTGGCGCGGATCATCTCCACCGGCGTCACCGCCCTCTCCCCCGAGATCATGGGGCTGGGTCCGGTCGAGGCGTCCCGGCAGGCGTTGGCCCGGGCCGGCATGAGCATGGACGACGTCGACCTGGTCGAGATCAACGAGGCCTTCGCGGCCCAGGTCATCCCGTCGTACCAGCAGCTCGGCATCCCGCTGGAGAAGCTCAACGTCATGGGCGGGGCGATCGCGGTCGGGCACCCGTTCGGCATGTCGGGTGCCCGCATCACCGGCACCCTGCTGAACGCCTTGAGCTGGCACGACAAGACGATCGGCCTGGAGACCATGTGCGTCGGCGGCGGTCAGGGGATGGCCATGGTGG
The DNA here is from genome assembly GCA_963753485.1 of uncultured Actinomycetota bacterium. GTDB lineage: Bacteria > Actinomycetota > Actinomycetes > Mycobacteriales > Micromonosporaceae > CAWDLX01. The sequence continues at coordinate 131,793 of CAVWCL010000017.1, forward strand.
TCGAGCGACTCGCCTGAGAACGGCCACCCCGGACGCTGGCGGCCCTCAGCCGTCGAGGGCACCGGCGGTGTCGCGAATCAGCACCCGGGCCGATTCCAGGAGCTCATCGGTCCGCGGTTGCGCGAGCAGGTCGGCGAGCATCACCCGCACCTGGTCGGGCAGCGCGAGGTCGCTGGCCAGCCGGGGCACCGGGCGGCGGGGGTGCCCGTCGGCGTCGGCGGCCAGGTCGGCCAGGTTCTGCACCAGGGCGAAGACGAGGTCGGAGCGCACCGGCAGCCCCGGCCGGGCCGGCTGCGACCAGCGGGTCGGACTCCAATGGCTCACCCGGTTCACCAAACGGTCGACGGCCACGCGCAGCGCGGCCGTCGACCGGGGCTGGGTCCGGATCAGTTGCTCCGCATGATCCCGAGGAAGCGCAGGATCCAGATGTACATCCAGATCAGCCCGACGAGCAGGCCGAAGGCGCAGGTCCAGGCGTACTGCTTGGGCAGGCCGGCCTGCACGCCGCGCTCGATCTGGTCGAAGTCCTGCACGAAGCTCAACGCGCCGAGGACGATCAGACCGAGCACGAACACCAGCGCGATCGGGCCGTTGCCGTTGAGCACGGTGTTCACGCCGAACAGGTAGAGCGCGAAGTTGCCGAGCACCACGACACTCGCGCCGACCAGGCAGCCGGTGACGATGCGGTTGAACCGTGGCGTCGCCCGGATCGCCCGGGACTTGTACAACATGGACATCACGAAGAAGACGCCGACGGTGCCGAGCACCGCCTGCAGCACGATGCCGCCGTACAAGGACTCGTACGCCTTGCTCACCACGCCCAGGAAGACGCCCTCGACCACGGCGTACAGGGCGAGCACCACCGGATTGGTCAGCCGCGCGAACGCGATGGCCAGACCGATGACGACCCCGACGATCGCGCTGCCGATCCAGACCGTGCCGAGGTAGCGGTCGGGAACCATGATCCACGCCGCGGCCGCACTCACGATCGTCAACGCGAGCAGGCCGACGGTGCGCACCACCACGTCGTCGACGGTCATACGGTCGGTGGTGGTCGGGATGACCGGCGACGGGTAGCTCGTCCCGGGGCTGGGCTGGGGTGCGTACCCGGCGGCGCCCCGGCCGTACCCGGGGGGAACCAGGCGGGTGAGCACCGGGTTGTTACTGCGCACGGCGTGCCTCCACAGGTGTCCGCGGACTCGACTGGCATCCAGCGTACCGCCCGTGCTCACTACGGGACTCGCCCGAGTCCCGCCGTGCTCGCTACCGGACTCGCCCGAGTCCCGCCGTGCTCGCGACTCGGGCTCGGCCGAGTGTCCGGGGCGGGGCTCGAACCCGCATGCCTCGCGGCAGCCGCTTTTAAGGCGGCCGTGTATGCCTGTTCCACCACCCGGACAGCACCGCCAACGTTAGCGGCTCGGCCGCGGTGCCCGCATGTCCGCCCGCGGCCGACCTGCCTCCGGACGCGGTACGGCGGGAGATACGGTATCGCTCGTGACCAGCGCAGCCCGCCCGCCACTCGCCACCGCGCCGGCCGCGACGACCCCGACCTCGACCCGCGATCGGATGGCTCACCTCGCCCGCACGGTCGGCCGCTGGTCGCGCACGACGGCCGGCATCGATCTAGCGATCTGCCTCGGCTACCTGGTGTTCGCGTTCTGGCTCACCCGCGGACTCTGGCCGCACCCGGCCACCCGGGCGATCGCCGACAACGTCAACGACCAAGCGTTGATGGAGTGGTTCCTGGCCCACGGGGTGCGGTTCTGGCAGGGCGATCTCTCCCTGGTCACCGACCTGCTCAACGCGCCCGACGGCGTGAACCTCATGAGCAACACGTCACTCATCCTGCACGGCGTGATCATGGCACCGGTCGTCGCGGCGTTCGGGGCGCCGGTCTCCTTTGCGCTCCTGGTCGCGCAGAACCTGGCCGCCACCGCGGCCGGGTGGTACCTGCTGCTTGCGCGGGCCCTGCGGCTCCGCCGATCGGCCGCGTTCGTGGGTGGGGCGTTCAGCGGGTTCGCGCCCGGGATGATCTCGCAGTCCAACAGCCACCTGCACATGACGGCGCAGTGGCTGGTGCCGCTCCTCGTGTACGGCGTCATCCGGCTCGCCCGGGCCACGACCCGGGCCACCGCGGCGCGCACCGGCGTAGCCCTGGGGGTGGTGCTCTTCGCCCAGGCGTTACTGGGCGAAGAGGTCCTCTTCCTGACCGCGCTGACCCTGGCCCTGTTCTGCGCGGTCTACGCGCTGCGCCGCCGGGCCTGGGCGCGGGAGGTGGCTGCGCGGTTCCTGACCGGGGCCGCGGTCGCGGGCGTGGTCGCCGGCGTGCTGCTCGCCTACCCGCTCTGGATGCAGTTCCGGGGCCCCCAGCACACCCCCAACGCCCCGTTCGGAGCCGAGTTCTTCTACGCCGACGTGTTGAGCTACCTGGCCTTCTCCCCGCTCTCGGTCGCCGGGTCGGCCGGGGCCGGGCGGCTGGCCACCAGTCCAACGGAGTACAACGCGTACCTGGGCGTGCCCATCCTGCTGGTGGTGGTCGCGATTGTCATCTGGCGCCGGCGATCGCCGGTGACGGTGGCGATCGCGGTCACCGCGATCGTGATGACGCTGCTCTCGTTCGGCCCGAATGTCACCGTCAACGGCACCCGGACCGGTTGGCCGAGCCTCTATGCCGCGCTGGGCCACATCCCGGTGGTCAACGCGGCGCTGCCGACCCGCTACGCCCTGGCCCTCATTCCGCTGATCGGGGTGCTGGTGGCCGGAGCCCTCGACGCCGCGGCCGCGTCGGCCGGCTTCGCCCGGGTCGCGGTGCCGATCGTCGTCGCTGCCGCGCTGCTGCCGATGGCGCCCCTTCCCCTCGCCGCGACCCAGCGCCAGCCGGTACCCGATTTCATCGCCTCCGGAGCGTGGCGGCAGTGCGCGCCCGAGGGCGGGGTGATCGCGCCGGTTCCGTTACCGACCCCGCAGATGCCGGATCTGATGCGTTGGCCGGCCGCGGCCAACGACGCGTTCGCCATCCCCGAGGGCTTCTTCATCGGTCCGTACGGGCCGCAAGGGCGTTCTTCGCTCGGCATCTACCCACGGCCCACCTCATTGCTGCTCGCCGAGGTGTCCCGCACCGCCGTCGTGCCGCCCATCGACGACGCCGCGCGCGCCCAGGCCCGGGCCGACCTGGACTACTGGAGGGCCGACTGCGTCGCGCTGGCCGACGTGGCGAACCAGGACGCGCTGCACACCACTCTCGACCAGCTGCTCGGGCCGGGTACGTCGATCGACGGCACCTGGACCTGGAAGGTCAGCCGGTGATCCGGTCCGGTGCCGGGCCTGCGGATGCCGCCAGCGCGACCGGGGGCGTCACGTCGGTGAACGGCTCGCGCGGGCGGTGCAGCTCGCCGAGCGAGACCACCTCCCGCTTGAGGAAGAGCGCGAGTGTCCAGTCGACCACAACGCGGATCTTGCGGTTGAGGCTGGGGATCCGGCTCATGTGATAGGTCCGGTGCATGAACCAGGCCACCACGCCATGCAGTTTGACGCCGTACACCTGGGCGACCCCCTTGTGCAGGCCGAGGCTCGCCACCGAGCCCACGTGACGGTGGGAGTAGTCCTTCACCGGCGTACCGCGGATCACCGCCCGGATGTTGCCGGCCAGCCGGCGGGCCTGGCGGACCGCGTGCTGCGCGCTGGGTGAGCACAGGGCGCCCGGCTCGGACGAGCTGAGGTCGGGCACCGCGGCACAGTCGCCCGCGCTCCAGGCACCGTCCACGATGGACCCGTCCGCGGCCACGACCTGCAGCGTGGCCCGGCAGGTCACCCGGCCGCGGTCATCGCGCGGCAGGTCGGTGTGCGCCAGCATCGGCGACGGCTTGACCCCGGCCGTCCACACGATGGTGTCCGCCGCGAAGGCGTCGCCATCGGAGAGCCGGACCAGGCCGTCGACACAGGACTCCAGGCGGGTACCGAGCCGGATGTCCATGCCCCGACGGCGCAGCTGGGCCACCGTGTAGGCACCCATGTCCCGGCCGACCTCGGGCAGTACCCGTTGAGTGGCCTCGACCAGCACCCAGTGCATCTCGGAGACATCGAGCTCGCGGTAGTACCGCAGGGCGTCGCGGGCCATGTCCTCCATCTCGGCCAGTGCCTCGATGCCGGCGTAGCCGCCGCCGACGACGACGACCGTCAGTGCCCGCCGACGCGTGGCGGGATCCACAGTGGTCGCCGCCACGTCGAGCTGGTCCAGAATGTGGTTGCGCAGCCAGATCGCCTCACCGATGGTCTTGAAGCCCACCGCATTCTCGCTCAGTCCCGGAACCGGCAGCGTCCGCGAGACCGAGCCGGGGGCGAGAACCACCTGGTCGTACTCGACGCTGACCGGCGGACCGATGATCGGCTGGACGGTGGCCACCCGGCGGGCGTGTTCGATGCGGACCACCTCGCCCGACAGGACCCGGCAGCGGCGCAGCTCGCGCCGCAGTGGCACCACGGTGTGGCGGGGCGAGATGCTGCCGGCGGCCGCCTCGGGCAGGAACGGCTGGTAGGTCATGTGCGGCTGCGGGTCGACGACCAGCACCTCGGCCTCGCTCGGGCGCAGCCGGCGGGAGAGCCGAAGCGCCGCATAGAGACCAACGTGCCCGGCTCCGACAACGAGAATCCGTTGAGGTCTCACGATATCCACGCTACTCGCGGCGCCCGCCGGTGGTGGCGGCTGTCGCCGGGCTCACGTGTCATGCCGCCCACACTACGCACGGCCGACACTCCGCGCGGCACAAACTGCGCGGCTCAGCGTCGGCGCAGCTGCCAGGCGAGCACGCCGACCAGCCCGGCCGCAACGGCCGAGCCGACGATCGGGCCGATGATGCCGCGCTCGGCCGGCAGCCGGGTCAGCACCGCCATCCCGGCCAGCCCCAGGCCCACGCTGATCGTGGTGACAGCGGCCAGCCGGGCACACCACCGGACCAGCATCGCCGAACCGGCCGCCGCGTCGTAGGGCAGCGCGGCGGCCAGTGCGGCGGCGGCGTGCGCGACATACAAGGACGCGGCCAGCAGGCCTACCCGCCACAATGGCTCCTCGGTCGCCTGCACGATCGTGTCGAGCATCCACAGCGCGACCGCGATGAGCAGGGTGACGCTGACCCACCCGGTTCGGGGGAACAGCCCCACGCCGAGCGCGAAGGGCACCAGCAGCCCGGCCTGTGACGAGGTCAGCACCGAGTGCGGTGCGGCCAGCGCCAGCGCCGACGCCGCGGCGCTCATCGCGATGAGCCGGACCACCGCCGGTCCGGGACGGGTCCGGCGAATGTGCCGCAGCACCTGGACCGCACGGTAGCGGATACCCTGCCAGAACGACCGGATGTCACCGACGAAGGCGGTCATCGCACCACGACTCTCGGGGCAGCCGCCATCCGGGTCATGTCATGCAGCATCTGGTCAAGCGTGCCCGGTCCGGCCCAGGTGGCGACCGGCACCCCGGCCTCGCGCAACGTCTCGATCAGCCCCTCCCGCTCCAGCCGCCACAGCCGCTGGGCCACGGCTGTCCATTGTGTTGACACCACCGGCTGACGGGCCATGTCGCCCAGGGTGTCAACCACGATCACCACCCGGCCGGCGCGCGAGAGCATCGCGATCATCTCGGTGCTGCGCGGGCCCAGCAACGGGCTCAGCACAACGACGAGTGCCGCCGACGGCACCAGGTGCGGGTCGAGACCGAATGCCGGCGGGTCCCCGGCGCCCGCGGTGGCGCGGGTACTGAGCAGCCACTCCTCGGCCGTGTGCAGTTGCTGACGGCCGCTGGCCGCCCGCAGATGGCGCGGGTGCCCGGAATACTCCAGCAACGCCACCCGGTCACCCTGACGCAGGTAGTGCTCGGTGATCGCGGCCGCGGCCCGGACCGTGGTGTCCACAACGGACGCCAGTCCGCGGATCCCCCCGGAGCGGCCGGCTTCGTAGAGCACATCGAGCAGGACGACCACCTCGGCGTCGCGGTCGGAGAGGGTCTGGGCGACATGCAGCTCGCCGGTGCGCAGCGTCACCCGCCAGTCCACTCGCCGCAGCCGGTCGCCCGGGCCGTACCGGCGCACGCCGGCGAGCTCGCCACCCTCGCCGGGACGCCGCGACCGGTGCACCCCGACGAGCACGGACGCCCGCGGCATGACCTCCTCGGCCCGGAATGGCGGTCGCTGCGGGTGCACGCGCACGTCCACGCCGTCGGCCGTCGTGCGACCACTGAGCAGTAGACCGTCGCAGGCCACGGCGTACGCGACGGCCGGGCCGAGGTGTTGCAGGCCCCACCGCAGGGCGGTCGCCGTGAGCTCCACCTCGGTCTGCTGCTCGCCGGCCAGGTCGGTCGCGAACGGCCGGTCGCCGTGGCGCACTTCGAGCCACCGCGAATGGGTGAACCGCACCACGACAAGATCGAGCCGAACCGGGTTGGGGTTCGCCACCACGAGCGCGAAGCGGACCTGGGTGCCTTCGGCGGCCGCCTCCGCCCGCGGGCGCAACGCGGCCGCCGGCTCGTACTCCGGGCGTCGGCGAAGCCCCCACGCGACCCCGACCGCGAACGGGCAGGCGAAGACGACGAGCTCCAGCCGTCCGAGGACGACCCCGAGAAGCACGCAGGCGCCGACGACCAGGACCGCCCGGCCGAGCGCTCGGGTCGGCGCCCAGGCTCCGGCAGCGAAAAGGCCGGCCGCCCAGGAGCCCTCGGCCAGCGGTTCCCGCGCCGGCCGGGACCGCGATCTCGCCGGCACCTCAGCCCCGCAGCGCTTTGACGCTCGACGCCGCGGCGACGCCGTGGTGCGGCAGCTCGGCGGTGGCCGGCGCCGGCACCTGGCCGAGGAGCGCGGTCACGATGGAGGCCGAGTCGACCCGGCGCAGCCACATCTCCGGCCGCAGCGTGATCCGGTGGGCCAGCGCGGTGACCGCGACCGCCTTGACGTCCTCAGGGATCACGAAATCGCGGCCGGAGAGGGCGGCGACCGCCCGGGCGAGCAACAGCAGCGCCAGCGAGCCCCGGGGTGACGCCCCCACCAGCACCTGCGGGTGTTCCCGGGTCGCCGTCGTGAGCGCCACGATGTAGTGGCCGACCGAGTCCTCGATGGTCACGTCCTCCATGGCCTGCTGCATCGCCACCAGCATCGGCGGACCCACCACCGGCGCCAGCACGACCTCCTCCTGGCGGCGGGCCATCCGCCGGCGCAGCACATCCCACTCCTCGTCCGGGCTCGGGTACCCGAACGAGACCCGCATGAGGAAGCGGTCGAGCTGCGCCTCCGGCAGCGGGTAGGTGCCCTCGTGCTCGATCGGGTTGGCCGTCGCGAGCACGTGAAACGGCGCGTGCAGGGGATAGGTCGTGCCCTCGACCGACACCTGCCGCTCCTGCATCGCCTCCAGCAGGGCCGCCTGAGTCTTCGGCGGCGTGCGGTTGATCTCGTCTGCGAGCAGCAGGTTGGTGAAGATCGGCCCCGCCCGGAAGGTGAAGTCGTGGGTGCGCTGGTCGTAGAGGAACGACCCGGTGACGTCCGCGGGGAGCAGGTCCGGGGTGAACTGGAGCCGGCGGAAGCTCAGCCCGAGAGCTTGGGCGAAACACCGCGCGGTCAGCGTCTTGCCCAGCCCCGGAAGGTCCTCCAACAACACGTGGCCACCGGCGAGGATGCCCGCGAGCACCAGGCGCAGCGCGTCCCGCTTACCGACCATCACCGTCTCGACGGCGTCCAGGACCGTGGCCGAAAGCTCGCCGGCCTCCGCCGGCGTCAGGGGTCGCGCCTCGTGCTCAGCCATGGTTGGCCCTTCCGGTTGACGGCTCATATCGCGTCCAGCTTGTCGGTGACCGCCGCCAGCTGAGCGGCGGTGGGTATCTCGTCCGGGCCAGGATGCAGCGCGCGCCAGACCGACTCGCCGAGCAGCCGCCGGGCCCGGGCCGGATCGGTCGCCATGGTGAACCCGTGGCGCTGGCGCAGCCGCTCGTCGACCAGTTCGGTGACCTGACCGGCCACCGAGTGGGCGTAGCGCACCGCCGAGGTCGCTCCCCACTCCAGGCGTCGATCCCAGCGGCGGACCGCGGCCAGCATCCCGTCGCCACTCTCGTACCAGCCGCCGCCGGCCCGCGCCCGCTCGGCGGGGCCGAGCCGGCGGACGTAGTCGCTGATCCGGCGCCAGGACGGCTCGGCCAGGAAGGCGACCGCCCGCCGCACCGCGGTCGTGCCCGCACAGACGGCCAGGATGAACAGGTAGGGCGGCGAGTAGCCGAACAGGTGGGCGCCGAAGAAGACCACGATCGAGGCGATGAACGTGTTGCGCGCCGCGCGGGGCAGCCAACGCCGGGATCGCGGCTCCTCGCGCGGCTGGATCTCCTCGAACCGGAATAATTCCTCCAGACCGGTATCCACCCGACTGTAATCCGGCGTATACCCGGCCTTGATGGCCCCGGCGCGATCCGAGCGCCGGCTCATTGGGGGGCTCCCACGACCGGCCGCGGTTGCCGGACCGACCCGCGGGCCAGCTCGTCGCGCAGGCGCCGCAGCGCCGCCCGGGCTCGGTCCCGGGTCGCCGCGGTCACCGGATGGGTGGCGAAGCGGGCCTCCCGGTACGCCGTGGCCAGGCCCGAGAGCACCTCGGCGCCGGCGACGACATGCGAGGCGAGCAGCCGAGCGACCAGGTCGGTCGAGGTGTCGCTGGGCTCCCTGCGGGTGCCGGCCACCTCCGCGGCCCGCTCCAGCCGGGCCCAGCAGGCGATCACGGCCCACCGGGGATCGGTGCCATCGTCGTCCAGATCGGCGAGGCCGGCGTCGATGGCGTCCTGAACCTCCTGCTGCACCTTGGCCAGCGACGGCGGCGAGCCGGGCGGTGCCAGCATCGCTGCGCGGCGCAGGATTCGGCGGTCGCGCAGCGAGAACCAGGCCAGCCAGACCAGCACCGCGACGACCGCGGCCGCGCATGCGACGGTCGCCAATAACGTGATCCACTCTGGCAGCGGCGCGGCCTGCGGTCGCGACGCCGCCCCCGGCGTCACGGTCGCCGTCAGCCGGGGGATGGTCTCGCGCGCCACCGGCTCCCCGCCGCCCGGCGGCACCACGAGGAACGGGTGCTGGTCCAGTACCGGATTGGCGTACAGGGTGGCGAACATGGCCGCGCCGAGCAGGGCGAGGATCGCGCCGAGCGGCAGCCACCGCCTGACCCCCGACACGTATCACCCCCACCGCAACGTCACGGTTCGGCCAACCCGGCGACCGAGCGCGCAGTGGCCAGTACGCCGTCCAGCATTGCCGGGGTGAGCCGGCCGGTAAAGGTGTTCTGCTGGCTGACGTGGTAACAACCCAGTAGCGAGGGGGCCTCGGACAGGTCAACGCGGGCGCCGTGCGCGAACCGGGGACGAGGTCGCGGGGGCTCGATCTGGTAGACCGCGCGGACCGCCGGCCACCAGGCCTCCCAGGCGAACGCGCCGAGCGCCACCACCACCCGTACCGTCGATCGCAGCAGGGACAGCTCGCGATGCCACCACGGTGCGCAGGTGTCGCGCTCGAGCGGGGTCGGGGCGTTCGCCGGGGGCGCGCACCGCACCGCGGCGACGATGCGGGTGTGGCGCAGCGCCAACCCGTCGCCGCGGGCGACACTGGTCGGCTGGTTGGCCAGACCCGCGCGGTGCAACGCCGCGAAGAGCACATCGCCGGAGCGGTCGCCGGTGAAGATGCGGCCGGTCCGGTTGCCCCCGTGGGCGGCGGGAGCCAGCCCGAGAATCATGATCCGCGCGTCGGACGGACCGAATCCCGGCAGTGGTTGTCCCCAGTAGACCTGGTCGGCAAAGGCCGCCCGGCGGGTCCGGGCGACCTCCTCCCGCCAGGCGACCAGGCGCGGGCACGCCCGGCATCCGGTCACGGCCGCGTCGAGCTGGCTGAGGTCGCCGGCGGCGCCGGCCGACCGGGCGACCTCGTCGATGATGGTCGGTCGGGCTACTTCGTCACCGCGGTCAGGCAGAGCACGGTGCCCTTCTCGCCGTCGTTGCCGCTCCAGAAGACGAACTGGGTGGAGGCGTCGGTGCAGGCCGCGTCGGCCTCGCCGAAGAGCTTGTCCTCGACCCGCTGGACGACCTTGAACCCGGCGTCCGAACCGCCGCAGTCGACCACCGAGAGCTTGTTCGCGTCCAGTTCGGCGGCGGTGGTGCCGGCCAGGCAGTCACCGACGTTGGCGTTGGTCGCCTTGTCGCGCTGCAGGAAGAGGAAGACGCCGACGCCGGCGAGCAGCAGAACGATGATCACGACGCCGCCGACGACGCCGATGCCCTTCTTCTTCGGCGGGGCCGCCTCGACCGGCGCCGCCGGGGGCCCGTCCGCGGCCGCGGGTGCGCCGGGGGGCGGTTCCGCCGGCGGCGCCGAGCCGAAGGTCTGCTGGCCCGACGGCGCGGACCCGAAGGACTCCTGCGGCGGCGGCGCCGTCCCGAACGACTGCTGAGGGGGTTGTGGCACCTCGGCGGAGGGAATCTGTTCCGACACGTTCGTTCCTTTCCGGGGTGGGTGAACGGCTCCGAGGGGTGAAGACGGCGGCTCCGCGTGGGGGATGACGGCGATTACGGTAGCCGGTCGCCGGGCGGCGCGGGGCACCGCCATCCAGTGGGGCGGACGTCAGCGGGCGATGAGGCCGATGATCACGGCGAGGACCACGAGCAGCGCAACCCCGCCGCCCAGCAGCAGCGGGAGGTTACGCCCGCCCGACGCCGGCGCCCCGCCCATGCTCTGGGTGGGCTCGGGGGCGGTCCCGAAGGTCTGGCTGCCGCCGCCGGCCGGGCCCGGGTGTGATCCCGGCCGCGACGACTGCGGCGTCATGGACTCATCCGGCGCCGAGCCCATGGACTGCGTCGGCGTCGGCGCGCTGCCAAACGTCTCGGCGGGCCGGGCCGGGACGGTCGAGTCCTGGTCGTCCTGCTTCACGACGAATGCTCCCTTTCCAATGGGTCAGTTTCGATGGGTGGCGCAGGGGAGCCACCGTAGTCGCCCCGGGGCTGGCGCGCCACCGAGAGAACCGGCCACGATCGGCGCACGCTGGAGCGGCCGGCCAATCGTGACTAGCGGGCCAGCAGATACGCGACCGCGGCCGCGAGGCCACCGAGGACGACAAGGCCGGCGACGCTCGCAACCAGTGCCCCGACCCGGAAACGCCGGCGGGGCCGAACCGGACCCGGAGCCGGTCTGCTGGATCCGGCGGGCGGGCGCCCGGGCGGCGGGTGGCCCGGCGGACCCGGCGGTCGGCCGGGCGCCGCCGGTGGGTGACGGGCTGGACCCGGTGGGTGATTCGACGGACCCGGCGGTCGGTTCGGTGGGCCCGGCGGATGTTTCGGTGGGCCCGGATGTTGCGGTGGGCCCGGATGTTGCGGTGGGCCCGGATACTGCGATGGGTTCAGATGTTGCGGTGGGCCCGGATGTTGCGGTGGGCCCGGCGGATGTTGCGGTGGGCCCGGATGTTGCGGTGGGCCCGGATGTTGCGGTGGGCTCGCCATGGCCTGCGGTGGATGGCTCGCTGGCTCGGCCGGGATGCCGGTCGCAAGGGCGCGTAACTCCTCAACGAAGGCCACCGACGGCATCCGGGCGCCGTGCACGTTCTCCGCCGAGCTGGTCGCGAGCCAGGGCGGGAGCCCGCCCGCGAGTACCACCGGCCGTACCGGCTTGCCCTGCTGCCCGGCGTACTCGGTCTCGGCCCGCACCCGGGTGGAGTGCCAGACCGGCGGGGTGATCACCGGTACGACCACGGCACAGGCGTCGATGAGCTGCGAGGTCGCCGAGGTCAGCGCCTCGGCCTGGCTCTCCTGCTGGGCGTGCACGCTCAGGCCGACCGAGATCAGGTATCCGACCAGGTGGCGGACGTAAGGGCTGGCGGCATCGACCGCACTGTAGGTGACGAAAACGTGACCAGCCACGCTGGCATCATGTCAGCCTGAACGGCCGCGCGGCACCGACGCCAGGTCCGCCGCCAGGTCCAGGCGTCGCGCGATGCCGGCGGCCGCCGCCATTTGGCTCAGCAGACCGACATCACACCGGCGACACGCAGGACGATCAGCTACGTCACTGGGCTGGCAAGGCTCCAGGCGATGCCGTCGAGGATGTCGTGCTCGCTGGCGACCACCGAGTCGGTGCCCACGGTCTCCATGATCACGCGAAGGATGAGCGCCCCCGCACCGATCACGTCGGCCCGGCCGGGATGCATCGCCGGCAGCGCCAGCCGCTGCCGGTGGCTCATCGCCAGCAGCGTGTCGGTGACGTCGCGGACCTGGGACAAGCTCACCCGCGCATGATGGATCCGCTGCGGATCGTACGAGCCCAGTCTGAGCGCGAGCGCGGTCACGGTCGTCACCGAACCCGCCAGGCCGACCAGAGTGCGGGCGCAGCGACCGGAGACCGCGGCCACCGCTCGTTCGGCGGCCGCCGCGATTTCGGCCCGGGCCGCCGCGATCTGCGCCGGTGTGGGGGGATCGCCGGTCAGGTGCCGCTCGGTCATCCGGACACACCCGATGTCCACACTGGTGGCCGCGTCCACCTTCTCCTCGCCCCGGACGAACTCGGTCGAGCCACCGCCGATGTCCAGCACCAGGTACGGCCCGGCAAGCGAGGTCGGCAGGCCCCGCACCGCCCCGGCGAACGACAGGCTCGCCTCCTCGCCGCCGGTGAGCACCTCGGCCGGCGTACCGAGGATCCGCGCGACCATGTCCTGAAAGTCGGCGGCATTCGCCGCGTCGCGGGTGGCGCTGGTGGCCGCCATCCGAACCCGCTCGACGCCGGCGTCGGCGATCGCGGTGGCGTACTCGGCGAGCGTCACCCGGGTGCGCTCGATGGCGTCCGGGGCGAGCCGGCCGGTGCGGTCGACGCCGGCCCCGAGCCGGACGATCTCCATCCGCCGGGTCACGTCGACCAGGGGCGCGTGCGCGTCGGCGGGCAGGTCGGCGATGAGCAGGCGCAAGGAGTTGGTACCACAGTCGATCGCCGCCACCCTCGACACGCCTTCAGCTTAGAGGTGCAGCAACATCCGGGTGTTGCCCAGGGTGTTGGGCTTGACCCGCTCCAGGTCGAGAAACTCGGCGACCCCTTCGTCGTACGAGCGCAACAACTCCTCGTATACCTCGTGCGGCACCGGCGTGCCGTGCAGCGGCATGAAGCCGAACGACCCGAAGAACGCCGTCTCGAAGGTGAGCACGAAGACCCGGCGAACCCCCAGATCGCGGGCGGCGTCGAGGAGCGCGCCGACCAGCGCGCGACCGACCGAGCGCCGCCGCCACGCCGGGTCGACCGCCACCGTGCGGATCTCGGCGAGGTCCTCCCACATGACATGCACCGCCCCGCAGCCGACCACCTGGCCGCCGCCAGCCCGGTCGGCGGCGATCGGGTCGCCGGCATCGGTGACGGCGACCCAGAAGTCGGGCACATCCTCGAAGAGCGCCACGGTCGCCTTGGAGAGCAGCACGCGATCCGCGGCGTAGGTGTCGACCAGGCGCCGGATCGTCGGCACGTCGCTGGTACGAGCCCGGCGAATCGTGATCTCCATGGACCGAGGGTAGCCAGCGCCGTGTCAGACGCCCGACACAGCGTTGCCCGACGGTGTCGCGGGCATCACATTCGTGGCATGAGATCCCGGATCACTCACGTCGCGGTCGTCACCCTCGCGACCGCTCTCGCCGCCGGCACGTTCGGCTGCGGACTGCTTTCCAAAGCCAAGGACATTGCCGATACGGCGAAGGTGCTCAGCGACTTCTCCGACCGACTGGGCAAGGCGGCCACGCTGACCTACACCGGCGAGTACAAGGTGACCGGGGGCGAGACGGGCGACCCGCCGACGGTCACCCTGGTGCACCAACCGCCCAACTCAGCCTTCATCAGCCCGACCGGGCGGTTCATTGTCACCAGCGACTTCCTCTACTTCTGCAGTACCGAGAAGACCGTCATGACCTGCCAGAAGGAGCCCAACTCGGCATCGACGGCGGACACCACCGATGCCGGGTTCATCGCCGGGATCGCCGGCCCCGGCTTCGTCACGCCGGAGCTGGCCATCGGACTCATCGCCGCCGCGATCCTGGTCCCCGGCGCGACCGTGTCGCAGTCCTCCCGGACCATCGCCGGCCAGAGCTCGCTCTGTGCCACCGCCAGCGGGCTGGACAAGGCGGCCAGCCCCGGCGACAAGGAGGCGCCCCGCGACTTCACCGTCTGTGTGACCGATTCCGGTGTCCTCTCGTCCTTCAGCGGCACCACGGTCGATGGCCAACAGGCGTCGATCGAGTTGACCAACTACGCCACCACGGCGGACCCGAGTGCGTTCGCCCCACCGGAGGGCGCCAAGGTCGTTGACGTCACCCAGATCCAGCCCTCCTGACCGCGGCCTCTGACTGTTGATCTAGGGCGTAGGCACGTGGTTTGATCTCCAACCATGGGCCTACGCCCTAGATCAACGGACCTGACGGCGGGGTCGCAGTGTACGCGCCCTAGGCCGACGGGACGCACGGGCCGTCTGTCCACCATGGAGCGACTCGGTCGAAGGTCTCGTCGCCGAACGGGTTGACCCCCGGCCCTTCGGCCAGCCGGTGGGCGAGCTGCACGTGCAGGCACTTGAGCCGGGTTGGCATCCCCCCGGCCGAGACGCCGTCGATCTCCGCCACGTGCTCGATACCGTCCCGGCGGGCCAGATACCGGTCGTGGGCCCGACGGTAGCGCTGGGCCAGGTCCGGCTCCTGCGCCAGCCGGGCGTTCATCTCCCGCATCGCGCCGGCCGATTCCAGGGTGCTGACCGCGCCCACCGCCCGTGGGCAGGTGAGGTAGTACAGGGTCGGGAACGGCGTACCGTCGGCCAGCCGGGGGGAAGTCTCCACGACGTCGGGCAGCCCGCACGGGCAGCGGTGGGCGACCGCCCGGGCGCCCCGCGGCGCCCGGCCCAGTTGGGCGGTGACGGCGGCGCGGTCGGCGGCCGCCAGCGGGCCAGGTTCGTCCGCGGTCAGGCGCTTGCCTTTCGTTCGCGCTGCGGTGCTCCCACCCGCTCGCTCCTCACGCTCACGCTTGCCTTTCGTTCGCGCTGCGGTGCTCCCACCCGCTCGCTCCTCACGCTCACGAACCATCCGGGTTGTCGGCACCCTGCACAGTGGACCACAGCTGCGTGAACCAGGAGCTGTCCGGCGCCGCACCCGGTGCGCCGGGCGGGTCCGGTTCGGTCTTCACGACATAGATCAACTCGCCTTTGCGCACCAGCTGCAGCCGCGATCGGGCCTGAGTGATCACGTAGTCGGGATCGTCCCACCGGGCGATCCGCGCCTGCAGGTCGGCGATGCGTTGGCGCTGCTGGGTCTGGGAAACCTCGAGCCGGCCGATCTCGGCCTGCTGGGACAAATAGATCCGGACCGGGTACGCGTAGGCCAGCGTGAACGCGACCAGGAGCAGGCCGATCGCGGCCGCTCGACCGGAGACCCGGCGGGGCGCGCGTGGTGCCTTGGTACGCCGAGCCGGGCCGACCCCGCGGCGGCTGCCGGCGGGCGTGCCGCCCGGGCCCAGCGCGGGCGCGCGGGCAGGCAGCCGGGTCGGGCCCGGGGTGTCACCGGCGGAGCGGAACGACGTCGCCCTCCGCTGCACCGCGCGGCGGGCCGGACGCCGGCCCGGACGCGATCCGACGCCCGTGGCCAAGCCCCGAGCTGGGCCCTGCCCGGTCGGCGCGCGCCGCTCGGTCATCGTGCCTCCTCCTGCGGCCACGCCTGCTGTGGGCGGTCGGAGTTACCGCCAGCCATGGCCGGTCAGGGCTTACGGTAGCGGGGAAACGCGCCGGCGCCGGCGTAGCGCGCCGCGTCGTCGAGCTCCTCCTCGATACGCAGGAGCTGGTTGTACTTCGCCACCCGCTCGGAGCGCGCCGGCGCGCCCGTCTTGAGCTGGCCGCATCCGGTGGCCACCGCGAGATCGGCGATGGTGGTGTCCTCGGTCTCGCCGGAGCGGTGGCTCATCACGCAGTGGTAGCCGGCCCGGTGGGCCAACTCGACGGCATCGAAGGTCTCAGTCAACGTGCCGATCTGGTTGACCTTGATGAGCACCGCGTTCGCCGTGCCGTTCGCGATGCCACGTTCGATCCGCTGCGGATTGGTCACGAACAGGTCGTCACCGACGATCTGGATCC
The DNA here is from genome assembly GCA_963753485.1 of uncultured Actinomycetota bacterium. GTDB lineage: Bacteria > Actinomycetota > Actinomycetes > Mycobacteriales > Micromonosporaceae > CAWDLX01. Next base: position 147,909 of record CAVWCL010000017.1, read on the forward strand.
GGTCGCCCAGCGCCAGCGTGAGCGCCTTCCAGCCGGACCAGTCATCCTCAGCGAGCGGATCCTCGATCGACACGATCGGGTAGTCGTCGACCAGCCGCCGGTAGTAGGCAACCATCTCGTCGGCCGACTTCGGCGCGCCTTCGAACACGTACGACCCGTCCGCGAAGAACTCGCTGGCGGCCACATCGAGGGCGAGCACCACGTCCGAGCCGAGCGCGTAGCCGGCCGCCTGCACCGCCTCGGCGATGAGCTCCAGCGCGGCCGCGTTCGCCGGCAGGTTAGGGGCGAAGCCGCCCTCGTCACCGAGACCGGTGGCGAGGCCCTTCTTCTTGAGCACCGCCTTGAGCGCGTGGTACACCTCGGCGCCGCTGCGCAGCGCGTCCCGGTAGGTGGGTGCACCGATCGGCGCGATCATGAACTCCTGGACGTCCACGTTGGAGTCCGCGTGTGCGCCGCCGTTGAGGATGTTGAACTTTGGCACCGGCAGAAGGTGCGCGTTCGGGCCGCCGAGATAACGGTACAGACTCAGCTCCGCGGATGCCGCGGCCGCCTTCGCCACCGCCAGGGAGACGCCCAGGATGGCGTTCGCGCCCAGGCTGGACTTGTCCGGGGTGCCGTCCAGATCGATCAACCGCTGGTCGATCGCACGCTGGTCGCTGGCCTCGTAGCCGACCAGCTCCTCGGCGATCCGGTCGCCCACGTTCGTCACCGCATCCAGCACACCCTTGCCGCCGTAGCGCTTGGCATCACCGTCGCGCAGCTCCATCGCCTCGAACTGCCCGGTGGACGCGCCCGATGGCACCGCCGCCCGGGCGATGGTGCCATCGTCGAGACCGATCTCGACCTCGACCGTCGGGTTGCCCCGAGAATCCAGGATCTCCCGGGCGACGAATCCCTCGATGGTGGCCACGTCGTGTCACTCCTCAATCGGGGCAGGGCATAAGGGCGCCGGACGGCCGTCCGGTACGACCCGCCTGTGCGGCAGCCTATCTCCGGGCGGTTGTGGTTCGGGCGTGGACCCGCCAGCGTCGGCGTCGGCGGGCGTGCGCACCCGCCGACCCGGGACTTCCCGTCGATCTAGGGCTTGCGGACGCGATCCGAGATCAAACCATGGGCCTACGCCCTAGATCGGCGCGGCGGGACGAGGGGAGGAGCAGGGTGCGCACGTGGCGGGGGGAGGGTGTGCCGTGGCTGAGCATCCGGTCGTGCCACCCGCCGATGGTGATCCCCGCCGGGCGGGCGGCCGCGATCGCCGCCACCTCGGTGTGCCCCACGAAGTACGTGGAGAGCTGGGTCGAGGTGAGCAGCGCCCGGCGCCACTTCCCGGCCGCCTCGCCCTCCTCCTGGAAGCCCCGCTGGGTCATCAGTGCCATGCCCTCACCCTCGGTCAGGCCCTCGCAGTGGATCTGCTGGTCCAGGATCGCGTTGATGGTGGTGCGCAGCGCCATCTTGAGCTGCTGCAGCCGGACGGCCGGGCCGCCGAACCCGTGCTCGATCATGACCTGCTCGGCATAGACGGCCCAGCCTTCCGCGAAGCTGCCCGAGCGGGCCACCGCGCGGGCCCGGGTCGAGCCGCGGTAACGGCGGGAGTGCGCCATCTGTAGGTAGTGTCCGGGCATCGCCTCGTGCACCGTGAGGTTGCGGACCAGGTGGTTGTTGTACTCGCGATAGAACGACTCCACCCGCGCCGGCGACCAGTCGGCCGGAGTGGGCGCGATGTTGTAGAACGTCGGCATCGCCGGCGGGTCGAACGGGCCCGGCGACTCGCAGCTGGCCACCGCGACGCCGCGGGCGAACTCGGGCATCGCCCGGATCACGCACGGATCGTCGACCAGCGAGACCAGGTTGCTCGCCTCGACGAACGCGGTGGTCTCGGCCATCGTGGCGCGCGCAAGCTCCACGATGGACTCATTCGTGGGATGCTCTTCGGCCAGCCGGTTCAGGGCCGCCCGTACCGTCTCATCGTCGGCGCGACCACCGACCAGCTCGACCGCGGCCGCCCGGATCTCGTCCGTGGTCCGGTCCAGGTGCTCGCGCGCACGTCCCAGGACGTCGGCCGCGGTCAGCTCGGTGTCGAGGGTGTGCCAGAGCTTCGCCTCCCACAGGCGCCGGCCCAGCCGGGGATCGCGACGTTCCCCGGCCGGGCTGAGGCGGCCATGCAACCAGTCGGCGAACGCCTCCAGGTGTTCGACCGCGGCGGCGGCCACCGGCTCGACCGTCGCGGCCTGCGACGGCACCTGCGCGACCAGTGCCGGCAGCTCCTGGCGCAGCATCGCGGCCACGCCCCGGAACTGCCCGGTGCCGGTCTCACAGTGGATCTGGGGTGGGTCGGCCAGGATCGCGCGCGCGGTGGCCAGCGCATCGGGGACCGCGCCCAACCGGGCGACCAGCAGCTCCAGGCGCTCGGCCGGCGGGGCGAACGGGCGCGAGATCAGCGCGTGCAGCAGGCCGCCGGGGTTGTGCAGCAACGGGTTCCACTCGTGCTCTCGCAGCTCGGCCAGGCTGAACAGCGACCGTTCGACGAGCGCGAGCAACTGTTCGTGGTCCACCCGCTCGGCCTGGCCCAGGTCGTCGGTGTCCACACCGGACAGTGCCTGGGAGGCGTCGCGGAGCATGCCGACCCGGGCCGCGGCCGCGTCGGCCGACAGGTCGGGCAGGCGGTCGTCGAACCGGTGATCACCAAGGCTGCTCGCGAGCACCGGATCGGTCGCGAGCACTTCGTCGATGAGCCGCTCGGCCAGCGGCCCGAATCCAGATGCTGGCATACCGGCAAAATAGCCGATCGCCTGCCGGCACAAGCGGTGTGGTCAGCGTGACTCGGCGGCCCGGAGCGCGTCAATGCGGGCCAGCGCCGCCCGGCGCAGAGCGCCCTCGGCATCCAGTCCCCGGCTCTCGGCCTCCTCGACGAGGGCGAGCAGGGCCGCGCCGAGGTCGGCCTCGGTGCGGATCTCGGCCGGCGCAGACCCGAGCGGCACCCGCACGCCGGCCCGGGCGGCCCGGGAGAGCACCTTCGCGGCCAGCGCGAGCGCGGGCTGGGCCAGCACGATGCCGTCCAGCGCCGAGTCGCGGGCCTTCTCCTCGCGTTTGATCCGTTCCCAGTTCGCGGTGATCTCGTCGATGTCGACCACGTCGGTGGAGCCGAAGACGTGCGGGTTGCGGCGCACCAGCTTCTCCACGAGCAGACCGGCGACGTCATCGACCGACCAGGGGGGCTCGGCGTCCTCGGCCATCCGCGCGTGCAGGGTCACCTGGAGCAGCAGGTCGCCGAGCTCCTCCCGCAGGGCATCCAGGTCGTGCGCGCCGATCGCGTCGTACGCCTCGTACGCCTCCTCCAGCAGGAACCGCGCCAGCGTCTGGTGGGTTTGTTCACTGCGCCACGGGTCGCCGCCCGGCGAGACCAGTCGGTCCATCACCGTGACCACATCGAGCAGCCGGGCCCCGGGCGGGTCCCAGGAGCCGTAGCACACCTCCAGCTCGGCGACGCCGGGCTCGCGCGCCAGCCGCAGGGCCAGTACCCCGGCGAGGTCGGAGTCCCCGCTCGGACCGGCGAGCCAGACCGCAGTGCCCCGGTCCAGCGCCACGGCGAGCAGCCGCTCGAGCGCCGGCACCACGGCACCGGTGGGTCGGTCATCGACGATCTCGACGGCGATGTCCAGATCGCCGAGCACCTCGGTGAGCGGGTTCGGGGACGAGGCGAATATCGGAGAGCCGCGCAGCAGGTCCCACGCGGCCGCGGTCAGCAGCCCGGCCGGCAGCCGCGGCGAGGTGACCAGCACAACGATCCGGGCCACGGGCTCTCAGGCGAGATCGCGTACGGCCGGCGACCCGGTCGGTGACCCCAGCGGCAGCGTCACGATCGCCACCGTTTGCCCCGAGCCGGTCGAGACCGAGGCGAGCGGCATCTCCAGTGGCAGGTAGCGCGGGCTGACCCCGACGCCGTAGCGCTGGCTGGCCTCGATGAGGTCGGCGCGCAGGCTGAGCCCAGGCCCCAGCGACGGCACCGCGGCGATCTGCGCCTTGACCTCGTCGAACGAGCCGACCTCCAGCCCGGCCGCCACGATCTTGTCGTACGCCGCGTGCAGGTCGCTCTCGGTCGGCCTGGCCGGCGCGACGCTCGCCGTCAGCGCGGTCTGGTACGCCTGGGCGTCGGTGGTCAGCCGGGTGTACGGATCGCTCGCCGGCAGCCCGATCTGCTGGGCCGCGGCCGCGTAGTCACGGGCCGGCACGGTGAGCGCATTCTCCTCGGCGTACCGCTTGGCCAGTTCGTTGAAGACCGCCAGCCGCACCAGGGTCTGGCGCAGCGTGCCGTACTGCAGTTGGCCCTTCGCATCGGGCTGGGCCGTCACCACATCCGCCTCGACGCTGGCCGCCATCGCGTCGATCTGGTCGTCGGTGAACCGGGTGTTGCCGACGTACGCGGCGGTGCCCGGCTGGGTCTGGCAGCCCGACGTGAGCAGCGCGACACCGAGCCCGAGGACCGCGACGAGCACAAGGTGGCGCAGGCTGATCGGCCGGACCCGCTGCATGGGCGCCACTCTCTCACCCACCCCGCCGTAGCGGTGCGGCGGGGTGGGCGCGGCCCGGAGCCGCCACTGGACGTCGCGGGGCGAGACCAGGCAACATGATCCGACCGGGCCGGAACGAGGACCGAGCTGCGACAACGATCACGCCGCGGCCGAGATGGGCAGGAGCAGGTGCCATGACCCCCACGGCGGCCGACCGGCGGCTGCGGACCCGGGCCGGCCTCACCTCGGCCGGGCTGGACTCGCTGGCCCCACGACAGGTGCGGGGTTGGTTGGAGCGCGTCCGTGCCGGAGCGCTGAACCCGGCCGAGTCGGCCGCGACGCTGCTCCTGGTCTACCGGGTCTGGTTGGTCGCCCTCCTGCTCAAGGCGCTCGGCTCGGGCTGGGACGTGGCCTGGCATTTCCGCTGGCTACGCGATGACTTCGCGCCACCGCACAACGTCAACCTGATCGGCGACGGGATCGCCATCGCCTTGGTGGTCTGGCACTGGTACACCCGGTTCGGAGTGGACCGGCTCGCCCTACGGCTGATGATCGGGGGCGCCGTCCTTTTCGTCGGGTCGGCCCCGATCGATGTGATCAACCATCGCATCAACGGACTGGACATCACGTCGTGGAGCGTGACCCACTTCGGCCTGTACACCGGCACGGGCATCCTCATCGCGGGCGTGATCCGCGGCTGGCGCCGGCACGCCGCCGGCGTGCCGGCGCGCACCCCGATGCTCGGGGCGTTCTGGTTCCTGTTCCTGGAGAACGTGTTCTTCCCGAACGAGCAGCAGGAGTACGGCACCCTGGCCATCCGCGCCTTCGATGCCGGCCATCCGACCGCCGAGCCGAGCCTGCTCGACTTCGCCCGGCGCCAGGCCAAGGTGAGCCAACTCGACGCGACGGTCTTCCACCACTTCGCGTTGCCGATCCCGAGCTGGGTCTATCCCGTGTGGATCACAACTGCGGTGGTACTCACCCTGCTGGCCGCGCGCCGCAGCGTCGGGCGGCGGTGGACCGCGACCGCGGTCGCGGCCGCCTACGTCGGTTGGCGGTGCGTACTCTGGCCGCTGCTGGCGTTGAGCCATTTCCCGCACTCGACCGTGCCGTTCCTCCTGCTCGCGGCCGGCGTGGCGGTCGACGTCGTGCTCCTGGCCGACCTGCCGTGGCCGGCCGAGGCGGTCGCCGGTGCCGCGCTCGCCACGGCCGCGGTCTACCTCGCGGCGGCGCTGCAGGCCGCCGTGCTCGTGGCTCCACCGATCTCGTACTGGTCGGCCCCGGCCGCGGCGGCCATCCTGGCGCTCGGCTGGGGCGCGCTCGCCGCGCTGCGCCAGCGCCGCGGGGTGGTGCCCTTCTGACCGCGCTGGCTGACGACCGGGTGCGATGGGCGGTTACGGGCTCGCCGGGTCGCGCAGCGTGGTCACCAGCGCCTCGCACCAGGCCAGCAGCTCGACGTCGCGCAGCGGCTGCCCGCCGACCCGTTTGGTGACCGGCCGCGGCACCGAGACCTGCTCCGCCGCCGCCTTGTACACGGCCTCCGGGTAGTACCGCTTGAGTCGTACCTGCTTGGAGTCGGGCAGCGGCAGCGGAGCGAAGCGCACGTGGCGGCCCTGCAGCGACACGTCGGTGAGACCGGCCGCCCGGGCGAGCACGCGGAAGCGGGCCACCGCGAAGAGGTTCGCCACCGGCGGCGGCGGCTGGCCGTAGCGGTCGCGCAGCTCCGCCTCGACCTCGGCCAGCCGGTCTGCCGTCTTCGCCTCGGCGATCTTGCGGTACATCTCCAGCCGCAGCCGCTCGACCCCGACGTACTCCAGCGGCAGGTGAGCGTCGACCGGCAGATCGACCTTCACGTCGACGACCTCCACCGCGACCTCGCCCTTGAAGTGCGCCACCGCCTCGCCCACCATCCGGACGTACAGGTCGAAGCCAACGCCCTCGATGTGACCGGACTGCTCGCCGCCGAGCAGGTTACCGGCGCCCCGGATCTCGAGGTCCTTCATCGCCACGTACATGCCCGCCCCCAGCTCGCTGTGCTGGGCGATGGTGGCGAGCCGCTCGTGCGCCTGCTCGGTCAGCGGGCGCTCGGGCGGGAACAGGAAGTATGCGTATGCCCGCTCCCGTCCGCGACCGACCCGGCCCCGGATCTGGTGCAGCTGCGCCAGACCGAGCAGGTCGGCGCGCTCGACGATGAGGGTGTTGGCGTTCGGGATGTCGATGCCCGACTCCACGATCGTGGTACAGACCAGGACGTCGAACTCCTTCTCCCAGAACGAGACCATCACCTTCTCCAGGGCGTCCTCACCCATCTGGCCGTGCGCGACCGCGATGCGCGCCTCCGGCACGAGCTCCCTCAACCGGCGCGCGGCCCGCTCGATCGACTCGACCCGGTTGTGCAGGTAGAAGACCTGCCCGTCGCGGAGGAGCTCGCGGTGCAGGGCGGCGGCGACCTGGCGGTCGTCCTGGGCTCCGACGAAGGTGAGCACGGGGTGGCGCTCCTCCGGCGGGGTCGCGATCGTCGACATCTCGCGGATCCCGGTGATCGCCATCTCCAGCGTCCGCGGGATCGGCGTCGCCGACATGCTCAACACGTCGACGTGCGCCCGCAGGGTCTTGAGGTGCTCCTTGTGCTCCACGCCGAAGCGCTGCTCCTCATCCACGACGACCAGGCCGAGGTCGGCGAATCGGGTCGTCGCCTGCAACAGCCGGTGGGTACCGATGACGATGTCGGCGCCACCGGTTCGGATCCGCTCCAGCGTGAGCTCCGATTCCTTGGGCGTGGAGAACCGCGACAGGTGGCGGATCTCCACCGGGAACTGGCTCATCCGCTCGGTGAAGGTGGCGAAATGCTGCTGAGCCAGCAGCGTCGTGGGCACCAGCACCGCGACCTGCTTGCCGTCCTGCACCGCCTTGAAGGCCGCCCGTACCGCGATCTCGGTTTTGCCGTAGCCCACGTCGCCACAGATCAGCCGGTCCATCGGGATCGGCTGTTCCATGTCGGCCTTGACGTCGGTGATCGCCGCCAGCTGGTCCGGCGTCTCGGTGAACGGGAACGCGTCCTCCAGCTCCCGCTGCCACGGGGTGTCGGCGGCGAAGGCGTGCCCCCGCGAGTGCTGCCGGGCCGCGTAGAGCTGAATGAGCGCCGCCGCGATCTCGCGCACCGCCCGGCGGGCGCGGGCCTTGGCGTTCTTCCACTCCGACCCGCCCATCTTGTGCACGGTCGGGTTCTCCCCGCCGACGTAGCGGGAGAGCAGGTCCAGCGAGTCGGTCGGGACGAAGAGCCGGTCGCCGGGCTGGCCGCGCTTGCTGGGCGCGTACTCGATGACGAGGTACTCCCGGTCGGCGCCGTTGACCGTGCGCTGCACCATCTCCACGTACCGGCCGATGCCGTGCTGCTCGTGCACAACGTAGTCGCCCGAGCGCAGCTCCAGCGGATCGATGGTGTTGCGCCGCCGGCTCGGCATCCGCCGCATGTCCTTTGTGGATGCTCCACGGCCGCCGCTGATATCCGCCCCGGTCACGACCGCGAGCCGGCTGGCCTCGTCGAGGAAGCCGTGCTCGAGGTTGCCGGTGGTGACCACAATCGCTCCGTCGGCCGGCGGCTGGTCCAGCGTCTGCACGACCTGGACGCCGAGGCCGGCGTCGTGGAGGACCTCGGCGGCCCGCTTGGCCGGACCGTGCCCCTCGAAGATGAGCAGCACCCGCCAGCCCTCGCCGACCCATCGCTTCAGGTCATCGGTGACCCGGCCGGCCTCGCCGTGGTAGAGCGGCACGGCCTGCGCCGACAGGGCGAGCAGCCGCCCGGTGTCCGGGCCGATCGCCGCCAGCACGTCGGGCTCGGGCTCGCGCCACGGCTCGTCCGGTTCGGGGGAACGGCGCTTCTCGGCGACCCCGAAGGGACTCACCGACCACCATGGCTGGCCCCGGTGGGCCGCCTGGCGGCGCACCTCGCCCAGCGACATGAACGCCGCGGAGCCAAGGTCGACCGGGGCCTTGCCGCCGGCGGCCGCAGCCGCCCAACTCGCCTGCAGGAACTCGGCGCTGGTGCGCACCAGGTCGTGGGCGCGGGTGCGGATCCGCTCCGGGTCGCAGAGCAGCACCACGGTGCCCGCCGGCATGCAGTCGAGCACCAGCTCCAGCGAGTCGGCTCCGTCGAGCAGCGCCGGGGCCAGCGACTCCATCCCCTCCACCGGGATGCCGGCGGCCAGCTTGTCGAGCATCTCCGACAGCTCCGGATGCCGCTGCGCCAGCTCGGCGGCGCGCGCCCGCACGTCGTCGGTGAGCAGTAGCTCCCGGCACGGCGGCGCCCACATCCGGTCGACCTTCTCCAGCGTGCGCTGGTCGGCGACGGCGAAGGTCCGGATCTCCTCGATCTCGTCGGCCCAGAACTCCACCCGCAGCGGATGCTCCTCGGTGGGTGGGAAGACGTCGAGGATGCCGCCCCGCACGGCGAACTCGCCGCGGTTGGTGACCAGGTCGGTCCGGGCGTACGCGATGTCGACCAGGCGACGCACCACGGTGTCCAACTCAGTGGTCTCGCCGGTGCGCAACTCGACCGGGCTCAGCTCGCCAAGTCCCTTGAGCTGAGGTTGCAGCACCGAACGTACCGGCGCGACCACCACCCGCAGGTCGCCGGCGTGCTCGCCCGGATGAGCCAGCCGGCGCAACACCGCGAGCCGCCGGCCGACCGTGTCGCTGCGCGGCGAGAGGCGCTCGTGCGGCAGCGTCTCCCAGGCCGGATAGACCGCGACCTGTCCGGCCGGAACCAGGTCGCCGACCGCGGCCGCCAGGTCGTCCGCCTCGCGGCTGGTGGCGGTGACCGCCAGCACCGGCCGGCCGGCACCACCGCGCTCCACGGCGGCGGCGAGCGCGGCCGCGACGACGGGTCGGAGGGCGGCCGGCGCGGTGATGTCGACCTGGTCGGCGTCGCCGGCCTCGGCCGCGAGGTCGCGAACCGTGGCCAAGGCCCGGTCGTCCAGGGCGGCGGTGAGCAGGCCTGCCAGGTTCACGACATCTCCCAACCGGTGTCCGAGCACGCGCCAATACCCCCTGCCGGCAACGACAGGGGGCGGGTGGAGTACCCGTCCAGCCTAACGCGCCGCTGCCCGCGGCGGGGCGCACGCCGGGTCCGCCCGCGCAGCGGCTCGCGATCGATCGCGCTGAGCATCGACCATGACAAATGCCGGGTGTAGCGTCGACGTGATCCGCAGGGGAGGGACCGGCATGGCAACGAACCTGGACGAGCGCGCGGCAACCCAACCGGGCACGCCGGCCAGCCGGCGCTGGCGTTGGGTGATGCCGCTGGCACTCATCGTTGCCTACCTCGCCGTCGGCGCCCCACTGACCAGTCTCGGCGGCAAGCTGTCCAGCATTCAACGCAACGACGCCGCGGTCTACCTGCCGACCAGCTCCGAGACGACCCGGGTGCTGGAGGAGGCGAAGCGCTTCACCCCGCTGGAGTCCACCACCGCGATCGTGGTCTACACCGCTGCGTCCGGGCGGGATATCACCCCGGCCGACCGGGTTCAGGTCGTCCTCGTCGCGCTGCGCATCGTCAGCCTGATGAACACCACCCTGGCCAGCCCGCCGGCCGGCCCGATCGTCTCCGACGACGGCAGGGCCGCCGAACTCGTCCTGCAGTTCGCGGGCACCGACACCGGGGTCCTGCGTACCTATGTCGACACCCTGCGCAACGGGATGGTCGAGATCGACGGCCTGCAGGCACATGTCGCCGGACCGGCGGCCGCCACCACCGATCTGCTCGAGGTGTACGGGACCATCGACGGGATGCTGTTGCTGGTGACCGGCGCGGCCGTGCTGCTCATCCTGATCCTGGTCTACCGCAGCCCGATCCTGCCATTCGCCGTGCTGGCGGTGGCCGGAGTCGCGCTGGAGCTCGCCAACGGGGCGGCCTACCTGCTGGGCCGGTCGGGCGTGATCGCGATCTCAGGACAGGTGCAGGGAATCCTCGACGTTCTCGTCCTCGGCGCCGGCACCGACTATGCGCTGTTGCTGGTCTCCCGGTTCCGGGAGGAGCTGCGCCACCACAGCGACCGGGCGAATGCCCTGCGGGCCGCGCTGCGGGCCGCCGCCGCGCCGATGCTCGCCAGCGGCGGCACGGTCATCCTGGGGCTGCTCTGCCTGACCGTCTCCGACCTGCCGGCGACCCGGGGGCTGGGACCGGTCGCGGCACTGGGAATCTTCTTCGCGCTGCTGTCGATGCTGGTGCTGCTGCCGGCCATCCTCCTGCTGCTCGGCCGGGCCGCGTTCTGGCCGTTCCGGTCACCAGCCGCCGGTGCTCAGCCGGCGGCCGGCCGCTGGTGGCCCCGGGTGGCCGCGGGTGTCGGCCGGCGCCCCCGGCTGATCTGGCTGCTCACCGCGGCCGTGCTCGGCCTGTTGGCGGTCGGCATCACCCAGCTGCAGGCCGACGGCGTGCCGCGGACCGCCGGCTTCCGGACCCAGGCGGACTCGGTCACCGCCCAGGAGATCCTGAGCGCGCACTATCCGGCGGCCAGCGGAAGCCCGGTAGTGATCATCGCCCGGTCCTCGGAGCTCGCGGCGGTGCGGCAGGCTGCGCAGCGCGTCCCCGGGGTAAGCGAGGCGACCTACTACGTCGATCCCCTGCTCGACTACGACCACCAGACCAAGGGCACGCCGGCCCCGGCTCCGGCCGATGTGGACGGTCGCGGTCAGGTCCGGGTGACGCTGGCGGCGGCGGCCGACTCGCCCGCGGCCGCGGCGACCCTGCGGGCGCTGCGGACCACGGTGCACGGGGTTGCCGGCGCGGACGCCGTGGTCGGCGGCTACACGGCGGGCACCGTCGACGGCCAGGATGCCGCCCGCACCGACCGCCTGGTCGTGATCCCGCTGGTGTTGCTCGTCGTCTTCGGCGTGCTCGCGCTGCTACTGCGGGCGATCGTCGCGCCGGTGCTGCTGATCGCCACCGTGATCCTGTCGTTCGCGGCGACTCTGGGCGTGTGCGGCGTGGTCTTCCAGCACGTGCTGCACTACGCCGGCGCCGAAACGTCTTTCCCCCTGTTCGCCTTCGTCTTCCTGGTCGCGCTCGGCGTCGACTACAACATCTTCCTGATGACCCGGGTACGGGAGGAGACGGCGCACCTGGGCCACCGGGCCGGCACCCTGCGCGGGTTGGTGGTGACCGGCGGCGTGATCACCTCGGCCGGGCTGGTGCTCGCGGCGACGTTCGCATCGCTGTCCGTCATTCCCCTGGTGTACCTGGCCGAGCTGGCGTTCGCGGTCTCCTTCGGCGTCCTGCTCGACACGTTCGTGGTCCGCTCGCTGCTGGTTCCGGCGCTCACCCTCGACCTGGGCCGGCGGATCTGGTGGCCTGGCCGGCTGCGTCGCGCCGATCCCTGAGCCTCGGCCGGCTGCACCGGGCCGATCTCTGAGCGCGGTCGGCTCGCCGCCGGATAGCATCACGGCTGTCCGGACAGTGCCGTCCCCCATCACCGGGAAGGACCGCCGCGTGCGCACGCAGACCGTCTCCGGCCCGGACGCCGAGCTACGCGCCGACATCCGCCGCCTCGGCGGGCTGCTCGGACAGACCCTCGCCCGGCAGGAGGGCCCGGGCCTGCTGGAGCTGGTCGAGACGGTACGTGGACTGGTGCGCACCGACGGCGCGGGCGCCGCCCGGCTGCTCGCCGGCGTCGACCTCACCACCGCCACCCAGCTCGCCCGGGCCTTCTCCACCTACTTTCACCTGGCCAACATCACCGAACAGGTGCACCGGGCCCGGGAGCTGCGCCGCCAGCGGGCCACCCACGGGGGCTGGCTCGACCGGGCGGCCCAGCAGATCCGCGCCAGCGGCGTCGGGCCGGCCGAGCTGGCCGCCGCGGCTCGCCGGCTCGCGGTCCGGCCGGTCTTCACCGCGCATCCCACCGAGGCGGCCCGCCGCTCCATCCTCACCAAGGTGCGCGCGATCGCCGACGAGCTGGACACGGAGGGAGCCCGGGCCGCGTGCTTCGGCCCCGATCCGGCCGACACCGAACGCACCGATGCCCGGCTGGCCGAGATCGTCGACCTGCTCTGGCAGACCGACGAGCTGCGCCTGACCCGGCCGGATCCCCGCGACGAGGCCCGCAACGCGGTCTACTACCTCACCGAGCTCGAGGCCGACGCCGCCGCTGAGGTCCTGACCGACCTGGAGGCGACGCTGCGGTCATTGGGCGCCCCGCCGGCCGCGGGCGAGCGACCGCTCACGTTCGGCACCTGGATCGGCGGGGACCGCGACGGCAACCCCTACGTGACCCCGACGGTGACCCGCGATGTCCTGCTGCTGCAGCACGAGTACGGGATCCGCTCGGCCGAGGCGCTGCTGGAGGCGCTGCTGGTGGAGCTGTCGGTGTCGCGCCGGCTGCGCGGTGTCTGCATCGACCTGGCCGCGAGCGTCGCCACCGATCTGCAGATCCTCGGCCCCGCGGTCGAAGCACGGCTGCGCCAGGTCAACGCCGAGGAGCCGTACCGGCTCAAGGTGCGCTGCATGCAGGCGAAGCTGCGCAACACCCGGCAGCGACTCGCCGCCGGGAGCGCGCACCGCCCCGGCCACGACTATCGCGGCCGCGCCGAGCTGGTCGCCGACCTCGAGCTGATGCGCTCGTCGCTGCTGCGCAACAACGGCGCGCTGGCCGCGGCCGGCCGCCTGGCCGAGATCATCCGGGTGGTGTCGGCGTTCGGCCTGCAGCTGGCCACGATGGACGTGCGCGAGCACGCCGACGCGCACCATGCGGTGCTGGCCCAGCTCTACGCGCTGGTGGGCGAGGTGGACGACTACCCGGGGCTGAGCCGGCCGGCCCGGGCCGAGCTGCTCGCCGGTGAGCTGGCGGCCCGCCGCCCACTCTCCGGTCCCGCGACCCGGCTGACCCCGGCCAACCAGCGGGTATTCGAGGTGTTCACCACGATCGAGGACGCCCAGCAGCGCTTCGGCCCGGAGGTCATCGAGTCCTACATCGTCTCGATGACCCGCGGCGCCGATGACGTGCTCGCCGCGGTGATCCTGGCCAGGGAGGCCGGCCTGGTCGATCTGGCCGCCGGGGTGGCCCGGATCGGGTTCGTGCCCCTGCTCGAGTCCGGCGCGGAGCTGGCCGCCAGCGGCGAGCTGCTCGACACCCTGCTGTCCACATCGGAGTACCGGGCGCTGGTGGCCGCCCGGGGCGACGTGCAGGAGGTGATGCTGGGTTACTCCGACTCCAACAAGGAGGCGGGCATCACGACCTCACAGTGGTCCATCCATCGGGCCCAGCGAGCGCTGCGCGACACCGCCGCCGCCCATGGCGTACGCCTGCGCCTCTTCCACGGTCGCGGCGGCACCGTCGGTCGCGGTGGCGGACCGACCCACGACGCGATCCTGGCCCAGCCGTACGGAACCCTGGATGGCGCTATCAAGGTCACCGAGCAGGGCGAGGTGATCTCGGACAAGTACACGCTGCCGGCGTTGGCCCGGGAGAACCTCGAGCTCACCGTGGCGGCGGTGCTGCAGAGTGCGCTGTTGCACACCACCTCCCGGGTGCAGCCCGGCGATCTGGCCCGGTGGGACTCCATCATGGACACCGTGTCCGCGCGTGCACAGGACGCCTATCGCGGCCTGGTGGACGATCCGGAGTTGCCGTCCTACTACTGGGCGGCCACGCCGACCGAGTTGCTCTCGGCCCTCAACATCGGTTCCCGGCCCGCGCGCCGGCCGGACGCCGGCGCCGGCCTGGACAGCCTGCGGGCCATCCCGTGGGTCTTCGGCTGGACCCAGACCCGCCAGATCGTGCCGGGTTGGTTCGGGGTCGGCAGTGGACTGGCCGCGGCCCGAGCGGCCGGACACGGCGATGATCTACAGGCGATGTACGAGCGGTGGCACTTCTTCCGTACCTTTGTCTCCAATGTGGAAATGACCCTAGCCAAGACCGACCTGGCCATCGCGGAACGGTACGTGCACGCGCTGGTGCCGGCCCACCTGCGGCGTCTCTTCACCGCGATCGGCCAGGAGTACCGGCGCAGCGTGGCCGAGGTCCTGGCCATCACCGGCGAGGCGACCCTGCTGCAGGCGCAGCCGGCGCTCGCGCGCACGCTGGCCATCCGGGACCGCTATCTCGAGCCGCTGCACCACGTGCAGGTGGCGCTGCTCTCGCAACACCGCCGGCTGGCTCCGGGGGACGCTGACGACCGGCTGGAACGAGCATTGCTGATCACGGTCAACGGGATCGCCGCCGGCCTGCGCAACACCGGTTGACCTACCAGCTTCGTCGAACTTGCGTCGATCTAGGGCTTAGGTACGCGATTGGAGATCAATCCATGCGCGTACGGCCTAGATCGGCGGGAGAGGTCGCGGTCAGCAGCCGCAGGCGCCTCCGCAGCAGCCGCCGCCCACCCGGGGCGCCGACGCCGGTGCCGCCGCGGCGCCACCGCGGCCGGTGAGGGAGATCGTGGAGAGCAGCTTGACCGTGTCATCGTGGCCCTGCGGGCAGTGCACCGCGGTGGTGGTCGCCGTCAGCGACCGAGTGACCTCGAAGGTGTCGCCACAAGCGCGGCAGCGGTAGTCGTAGCGCGGCACGGGCACCTCCCAGGACGGACGCGATCGGGACCAGCGTACGGGGGCACCTGCGGCGGCCGCCACGGACGCCTACCCGGGAATCGGAAACTCAACCGTGCGTGTCAGTGTGGTGGCATAGAGTCACCGTCTGTGTTGAACTCGCCCACCTCCACCGCCGGCTGCGAGACTGTGGACCTGTCCGGTGAGAGGCGTGTGATGACCAGCTGGGTGCTGCCTGACGAGGTGTTGCGCGACGCCCCGAGCTATGCGCCCCGCGCCCGGGAACTCGCCGATCTCGAGCTCCTGCTGGCTGGCGCGCTCGCCCCGCTGACCGGCTTTCACACCCGGGCCGACCTCGAGGCGGTGACCCGGTCGGGACGGCTCGCCGATGGCACGCCCTGGCCGGTGAAGATCACGCTGGAGGCGCCCGCAGCACTCGTCGCCGGCCTCGACACGGCCAACCCGCTCAAGCGGGCGCTGGTGCTCACCGACCCGGAGGGGGTCCCGCTGGCCGCGGTGGACGCGGTTGACGTGTGGCCGGTCCGCGACGGTTGGGCTGGGGTGGGCGGCCAGGTCCGCCGCATCGGCGAGAGCACCCACGGTTCGTTTCGCCGGCTGCGGCTCAGCCCAGCCGAGATCAAGCCGATGCTGCCGCCTGGGCGGGTCCTCGGCGTGCTCGCCGACCGCCCGCTGCACCGGCCGCAGCTGGCTCAGATCGCCTACGCGGCCCGGACCATCGCCGGCCACGTCCTGGTCCTGGTTCCGGTGGCCGGGCCGGGTCCGGACGGTCTGGCCCCGGAGGCCCTGGTGCGAACGATCTTCGCTGCCCGGGACCGGATGCCACCGGCCACCATCGTGGCCGTGCCGCTCGCTCGCCGGGGCGACGAGATCACCGACGCGTTGCTGCGGGCGCGGCTCGCCGCCGCTTACGGCGCGACCCACCTGCTCACTGCCGGCGACGAGATGTCCGGCGGGGGGCCGCGTGCACTGCTGCCGCGCGAGCTCGCCTACGACGGGCGGGACGGGCAGTGGCGCGGCGCCGACGACATCCCGCCCCGGCACCGGCGGGTCGCGCTCAGCACGGCCGAGATCGACGGTCTGCTCGACCGGGGCGTGCCGCTGCCGGAGTGGCACACGCCGCCGGCGGTCGCCCGCGAGCTGGCCCGGGCCCGCCCGCCCCGGCGGGTCCGCGGACTGGTGATCTTCTTCACCGGCCTCTCCGGATCCGGCAAGTCGACCATCGCCCGCGGCGTCGCCGATGAGCTGGCCGAGACGGGCGAACGGTCGGTGACTCTGATCGATGGCGATGTCGCGCGCCGGTTCCTCACCGCCGGGCTCGGTTTCTCCAAAGAGGACCGCGATGAGAACGTCCGCCGGATCGGCTTCGTGGCCGCCGAGGCCGGCCGCCACGGCGGCCTCGCGCTGTGCTGCCCGATCGCCCCGTACGCCGGCGCCCGGTCGGCGGCCCGTAGCCTCGCGTGGCTGGCCGGCGCCGGCTTCATCCTCGTCTACCTCTCCACTCCGTTGCAGGTGTGTGAGGAGCGCGACCGCAAGGGCCACTACGCCCGGGCCCGGGAGGGCCGGCTCACCGGCTTGACCGGCGTGGACGCTCCGTACGAGGCCCCCGAAGACGCCGACCTTGTGATCGACACCTCGGACCGGTCGATCGATGACGCCGTCGACGCGGTCATCGAGCACCTCGTGGTCGAGGGCTGGCTCGACCGCCCCTAGCCGGCCCAAAGACGTTACCGGCCGCCGGACCTGCCGTTGAGTATGCGGGGCATCAGCCCGTTTCGAGGCACACGGGAGACTCCGAGGGGCACACAGATGAATGCGGCGCGTGCGCGCCACCCGTACCTGACCACAATCGCCCGGCGGATCCGCCGCCACGGGTGGTTGATCGGCGCGCTGACCCTGGCCGGGGTGGCCGCCGGCGCCGTGGCGCTGCTCGCGCCGAGCCCGGTCTACTCCGCGTCGACCGCGGTTCTGGTCGAACCGGTGCCGACGCCGGCGCTGCTCGCCACGTCCGCCGCCCCCGCACCGGTGAACCTGCCGACCGAGGCTCAGCTGGCGAGGTCGACGGTGACCGCATCCCGGGCGGCCGCTCTGCTGGGCTCGTCGGTGGCGCCGTCGGCGGTGGTCGACGCGGTCTCGGTCGAGGCGGTCGCGGACACCTCGGTGCTGCTGCTGCGCTACCGAGCCACCACCCCCGGTGCGGCCCAGGCCGGCGCGCGGGCGGTCGCCGACGCGTACCTGGGCAGCCGGGCCGAAGCGGCGCAGGCGGCGCTGACCGAGCAGACCACGGTGTTGACGAACAAAATCAAGGAGATCGATGCCGAGCTGACCGCGGTGGATGACCAGATCGCCGGCCTGCGCTCCGGGTCGGCCCGCCTGGCCACCCTGCGCAGCGATCGGTCCACCTTGGCCGGCCAGCTCACCGCGCTCTCCGGGCGCATGAACGAGCTGGCGACCATCAGCGTCTCGCCCGGCCGGGTGATTCGCGACGCCGACCTGCCCACCGCGCCGATGCGCCCGGGTCCCTGGCTCTACCTGACGCTGGGCGCCTGGGTGGGATCCGCCGTCGGGGTGGTGGCCGCGTTGGGCCGCGAACAGCTGGCCCAGCACGTGCGCGACGGCGCCGACGTGCGTGACCGCGCCGCCGTCCCGGTCCTCGCCGACCTGCCCGAGAACGACGCCGACCTGCGCACTCCCCAGCAGCCCGGCGGCCGGGCGTTCCACCGGTTGCGCAACGAGGTCGTAGCGGCCCTGGGCGCCACCGACCGGGTCCTGCTGGTGACGTCGGCGAGCAGCGGCGGCGCCTCGACCGTGGTGGCCGCCAACCTGGCCGCCGCCCTGGCCCGGGTCGGCCACGAGGTCATCCTCGTCGGGGCGAACGCACCCGACCTCGGCAGCACCACCGTGCTGCTCTCCGGCCTGTTCGACATCGCCGACGTGCCCGGCCTCACCGACGTCCTCACCGGTCGGACGTCGCTCACCGTGGCGCTGCAGAGCCCGCCGCGGGTGCCCCGCCTGCGGGTGGTGACCCCGGGAGGTACGGCGAGTGCGACCGGTCTGCTGCAGTCGCAGGCCGCTCGGGCCGCGGTCTCCTCGCTGCGCGGGCAGGCCCGGTTCGTGCTGATCGACGCCCCGTCGGCGGCGGCCGGCGCGGACGCGCAGAGCCTTGCCGGTCTCGCCGATGCCGCCATCCTGGTGGCCGAGACCGGTCGCTCCCGGCTGGCCGAGGTGACCGACGCGGTGGTGCAGATGGAGCTGGTCGGTACCCGGCTCCTCGGTGCCGTCGTGGTGCCGCGGATCGCGGCCCGTCCGGCCGACGAGTCCGAATCGGACAGTCTCGCCGCGATCGTCTCACTGACCGGCCGGCGGGGCGCCGGCGGCGCCCGGCCGCGCGCGGCCGCCGAGCGCCCATCCGCGCCGGGCTGGTTGGGGGTCGACGGCGGCACCGGCGTACCTGAGGAGGTGCCGCCGGCCCGACGCGCGGACGCTTGAGCCCGGCCGATGTTTTCGGCGCGGCCGGGCCGCACTCAGCGCCGGGACATCCTGGCCGCCGCGGCCAGGCCGCACTCAGTGCCGGGACATCCTGGCCGCCGCGGCCCGAGCCAGCAGCCGGGCTGAGTAGGAGACGGTGCCGCGCCGACTGCGATGGGTGCCGTCACCCACGAGGTTGTCGATCAGGGACCGGCCGCCGAAGAACCACGCGGACACCAGCTCGGCCCGGACCGCGGCAACCAGCGACTCCTCGAACGGGTCGCTCTCCACGGAGATCAGCACGAGGTCGGGCTTGGCCTCCACCGCGTCGGCCACCACTGCCGCGAGCGCGGCCCGGTCGCCCGAGCTCGGCGAGGCGCACCCGGCCACCCGCAGGCCGGGGTGGCGCAGGCCGAGGATGGCGGCCGCCCGTTGGGCGCCGGCCGGCAGCGCGGATCCACCTGGTGCGCCACCGATCAGATAGATCCGCCGACCATCGGCCAGGCAGCCGGCGAAGAGCGCTTCGGCCATCGCGGGAGCGGTGATCCGCTCGGGGAGCGGCGTTCCGGCCAGGCGGCTGGCCAAGACCGCGGTGGCCGAGCCGGCAAGCACCAGCGAGGCGTCGGCCAGCATGCGCCGCAGTCGCGGCCGCTCGTCGACGTGGCGCAGCTGATCCTGGGAGACGATGACCAGCCGGCCGCCCTCGCCGCGGGCGAGACAGTCGCGCACGTGGGTCGCCGCCTGCATCCGGGTCAGCGGATCAAACGCCACCGACCCGATGACGGAGCGGGGCGGGAGGTCCCCTGCGAAGGGCGGCATTTGTGGTCTCCGTCCGTTGAGTCCGTCTCCGACCGATTCACGCCTCGTTATGCCTTGAGAAACGACCGTGGGGGTGTCTGTGGTACGCGTGCTCCCCACGACCCGGCTCATTCCCGCGCCACGACGCGCCGAGTGGCCCAGCGTCGGCGTGGTCCTGGCCACCCGCAACCGGCCCAACCTGCTGCGCCGGGCGCTGGCCTCGGTATCCAAGCAGGACTACCCGGGCGAGATCCGGATCGTGGTGGTCTTCGACGGTGTCCGTCCCGACTGGCGCCTGGGCGGTGGCCGTGAGCGGCCGGTGCTGGTCCTGGAGAACTGGCGGACCAAGGGGCCGGCCGGGGCCCGCAACGCGGGCATCCTCGCGGTCGGCGACTGCGAACTGGTCGCGTTCTGTGACGACGACGATGTCTGGCTCGAGACCAAGCTCACCACCCAGGTGGCCGCGATGCGCCGCCGGCCGGGCACGCACTTCGCCACCTGTGCCGCCGAGGTCGAGTACAACGGGCGGCGCACCCCCAGGCTGACCGGCCTGCTCGAGGTCGCCGCCGGCCAGCTCACCGCCGAGCGGGTGGGCGCCCTCGCCCGATCGGGCTTCGTCGCCCGCCAGTCCGCGCTGGCGACCGCGCCGAGCCGCGGCGGGATCGGGTTGCTGGCCGAGGATGCACCAGCCGAGGCGCAGGACTGGGACCTGCTCCTACGGGCCGCCCGCCGGGCGCCGATTCTGCACATCGACCTCCCCCTGGTCCGGGTGCTGTGGCGGCACGAGCCCAACGACTCCGGTAGCTTCACCGCCGAGATCCAGCGCCTGCGCTGGCTGCTCGGCCGCCACCCCGAGCTCGGCCAGAGCCGGGCCGCCGCGGCGCTGCACGCCGACATCGCCGGCTGGGCGGCCCTGGCCGGCGACCCGGCTACCGCGTGGGCCGCCACCCGCCAAGCCGTGCGCGCCTGCTGGTACCACCCGCGGGCCGGACTCGCCGCCCTGGCCACCGCCGGACTGCTGCGCGGACGACCGCTGCTGGCGGCGTTACGCCGCCGCCGGTTGCCTTGAGCACCAGCAGCCGGCCGCGGCCGGCTGCCCTTGAGCACCAGCAGCCGGCCGCGGCCGGCTGCCCTTGAGCCCAGCCTTACGCAGCGGCCAGCGGCGATCACGGCGCCGGATGGCGTCGGGGGTGCGCGCTAAATTCGGCGGATGGAGTCGACCACGGTCGAGATCCCGGGCCGGATCCGCCTACACGTGCGAGGCTGGCCGGCCGCCGCCGGGACGCCGTTCCTGCTGGTGCACGGCCTCGCCTCCAATGCCCGGCTGTGGGACGGCGTGGCCGCGCGGATCGCCGCCGCCGGGCACCCGTGCTTCGCGGTGGACCTGCGCGCCCACGGCGAATCGGATGCGCCGCTGGCCGGATATGACACTGCCACGGCCGCCGAAGACGTCGCCGCGGTCGCGACCGCGCTCGGGCTGGCGGCGGCGATCGTGGCCGGCCAGTCGTGGGGCGGGAACGTGGCCGTTCGCCTCGCGGCCCGCCATCCTGGGCTGGTCGCCGGGCTGGCGCTGATCGACGGTGGCTGGATCGACCTGTCGACCCAGTTCGCCACCTGGGCGGAGTGCGCCGCGGCCCTGCGCCCCCCGGACATCGACAACCTGCGCCCCGAGCAACTGCGCCGCCATCTCGTCGGCGCCCACCCGGACTGGTCCGCGGAGGCGATCGAGGCGACCCTGGCCAACCTGCGGGTCACCGCCGACGGCTTCCTGGCCCGCCGGTTGCCGATCGATCAGCACATGCGCATCGTGCGCAGCATGTGGGACGACCCGCCGTGGCGGGACTACCCGCTGATCACGGTGCCGGCGCTGCTGCTGCCGGCGGTGCCCGTCGAGCCGGCGCTGGCGCCGGCGGTTCCGCCCGACGCGGACGCAGCGAGCCGGCAGCGTTCCGCGGTGGAGAAGGCGGCCGCCGCGCTGGTTCGGGCCACGGTGCGTGAGTACCCGGGGGCCGACCACGACCTGCACGCCCAGCACCCGGCCGAGATCGCCACGGACCTGCTCACCCTGGTCGGCGAGGTCTAGATGCCCGGTCAACTCGTGATCATGGGATCCGGCGAGACCGCACCCACCATGGTGAAGCCTCATCGGGCGATCTTCGAACGGCTCGGCGACCGTCCCGCGATGTTGCTGGACACCCCGTACGGCTTCCAGTCCAATGCGGACGACATCTCGGCCCGGGCGGTGTCCTACTTCGCCGCCAGCGTCGGGCGCGGCGTCGGCGTCATCTCCTGGCGGACCGCGTTGCCCCCGGGACTGGCCCGGGAGCGGGCCACCGCCGACCTGCGTACCGCCGGCTGGCTCTTCGCCGGTCCCGGATCGCCGACGTACGCGCTGCGCCAGTGGCGGGACAGCCCGGTGCCGGCGGCCTTCGCGGACGTGCTCGCCCGCGACGGCGCGGTCGTGCTGGCGAGTGCGGCCGCGCTCACCCTCGGCTCGCACACCGTGCCCGTGTACGAGATCTACAAGGCCGGCATCGAACCGCACTGGGTGCCCGGCCTGAACCTGGTCGAGGCGGCGTGCGGGCTGAGCGCGGTGGTGATCCCGCATTACGACAATGCCGAGGGCGGGCACCATGACACCCGGTTCTGCTACCTCGGCGAGGACCGGCTGGCCCGGCTCGAGAGCGAACTCCCGGCGACCGCCTTCGTGCTCGGGGTGGACGAGCACACGGCGGTGGTGCTCGATCCCGACGCCCGGACGGCGACCGTGGTGGGCAACGGAACCATGACGATCCGCCGGGCCGGACGTAGCGTGGTGCACCCGGCCGGCGCCACCGTGGAGTTCGAGGCGCTGACCTCGGCGACGACGAACACGGTCGCCCGCCCTCACGCCGCGCCGAACGATGGCGCTGGGCCGAGTGCCGGCGCAACCGGCACCGTATCCACATCGGACAAACCCGGCCCGGCGGCGTCGCTGCGAGGCGACGCCGACCAGATCGGCGCCCGCTTCGACGATGCGCTCGACCGGCGCGACGTCGACGGGTGCGTGGAGGCGGTGCTCGCCCTCGAGCAGGCGTTGCTCGACTGGTCGGCCGACACCCTCTCCTCCGATGAGGGTGATCACGCCCGGGCGGTGCTCCGCTCGATGGTGGTCCGGCTCGGCGAGCTGGCCACGATCGGCGCTCGCGACCCGCGAGAGGTGGTCGGCCCGTACGTCGACGGCCTGCTCGAGCTGCGTGCGCAGGCCCGGGCGGCCAAGGACTTCGCCACCTCCGACCGGGTGCGGGACCTGCTGGCGGGGGCTGGCGTGGAGGTCCGCGACACCGCGCAAGGGGTTGAATGGCACCTCGCCTGAAAGCGTGACTCGCCGGTACCGGGAAATGCGCAACCGGCCCGTACGGAAAGAGCCTGATGTACCCGAAAAAGCGTGGCCGGGCCGCGAACGGCCCGGCCACACCGGGAAGGGACGGCAGGCTGTTAGCCCAACACCGGGTACCGCAGAGGCCAGCTGGGACCGCCTTCTGAACTACCCGGACGATTGTGACTCGGAGTCACGCTCGCATCTGAATCAACGCTCAGCTGCGGCAAATAGTGACGCTTGTCCGGAAAAGTCATAGTATTAGTTCGGTCAGGCGGCCTTGGTCAGCTCCGCGGCGAGGTTGTGGTCCAGCGCGTTCATGAACTCGTCGGTGGTCAGCCACGGCGCGTCCGGCGCGATGAGCAACGCCAGATCCTTCGTCATCTGTCCACTCTCGACAGTGGCGACACAGACCCGCTCCAGCGTGTTGGCGAAGTCCACCACGGCCGCGGTGGCGTCCACTGTGCCCCGATGGGCCAGGCCCCGGGTCCACGCGAAGATGGAGGCGACCGGGTTCGTGGACGTCTTCTGGCCCTGCTGCCACTGCCGGTAGTGCCTGGTCACGGTGCCGTGGGCGGCTTCGGCCTCCACGGTCTTCCCGTCCGGCGTGAGCAGTACCGAGGTCATCAGACCGAGCGAGCCGAAGCCCTGGGCCACGGTGTCGGACTGGACATCGCCGTCGTAGTTCTTGCACGCCCAGACGAAGCCGCCCTCCCACTTCAGCGCCGCCGCGACCATGTCGTCGATCAGACGGTGCTCGTAGGTGAGGCCGGCGGCGGCGAACTCATCAGCGAACTCTGACTCGTACACCTCGGCGAAGAGGTCCTTGAACCGGCCGTCGTACGCCTTGAGAATGGTGTTCTTGGTCGACAGGTACACGGGGTAGTGGCGGCTGAGGCCGTAGCGCATGGACGCCCGGGCGAAGTCGCGGATCGAGTCGTCGAAGTTGTACATGCCCATCGCGACGCCGCCACCGTCGAAGCGGGCCACCTCGAACTCCACCGGGGCGCCGCTGTCGTCCGGACGGTAGGTGATCGTGACCGTGCCGGGGCCGGGGACCACGAAGTCGGTCGCCTTGTACTGGTCGCCGTGGGCGTGACGGCCGATGACGATGGGCTTGGTCCAGCCGGGCACCAGCCGGGGCACGTTGCGCATGATGATCGGCTCGCGGAACAGCACGCCACCGAGGATGTTGCGGATGGTGCCGTTGGGCGACTTCCACATCCGCTTGAGCCCGAACTCCTTCACCCGCGCCTCGTCCGGGGTGATGGTGGCGCATTTGACGCCCACGCCGTGCTTCTTGATCGCGTTGGCCGCGTCGACGGTCACCTGGTCGTCGGTGGCGTCGCGGTTCTCGATGCCAAGGTCGTAGTACGCCAGCTCGATATCGAGGTACGGCTTGACCAACTGCTCCCGGATCTGCTTCCAGATGATCCGGGTCATCTCGTCGCCGTCCAGTTCGACGACCGGCTTCTTGACCTTGATCTTCGCCATGTCCTGGCGCTCCTCTCCTGCCATCCGCAAACAGTACGAGCGTACTGCAACTGTCCGGCGCGGGCCCACCCGGCCCCCAGTGGCCCGCATGTGTGCACTACGGCGTGGACGGGCATGGCACGGGTGGGCACACTGTGCTTTCCCCCGGCACTGGAGGGCTCCGATGCGATCCGCCCCGCACCGCCGTACCGCGCTCACCATCGGGTGGTGCGCGCTCGCCGTCGCCGTCGCCGGCTGCCTGCGCCTGCCGGCCGACAACCCGCCGGAACCGTCGGCCCCGGTACCGAGCGGCGAGCAGCACTCTTTGGAGGGCGCCTTCACGTACGACCAGATGGACTCCTACGTGAACGCGGTCTATCCGATGATCACCGATTGGGCCGACCGCACCTGGCGGCAGCTGCCCCGCCCGCGCCAGGTCGTCTACGTCCCCCGCGGCGCCTCCGGGCCGGAGGGGTGTGCCGAACCCGACGGCTCGGCCGGCCGCTACACCTCGTCGTCGTACGAGTACTGCGGGGCCGACCAGGTGATCTATCTCGGGCAGGACCTGCTGTGGGAGTTCTATACCGAAACCGGGGACGCCGGCCCGGCGGTCGGCCTGGCGCATGAGTTCGGCCACTACATCCAAGACGAGACCGGCGTGCCGGAGCCCGGGACCGCGGCGGAGAGCATCCGCCACGAGGACCAGGCCGACTGCCTGGCCGGCGCGTGGACCCAGTACACCGACCAGGTGGGCCTGCTCGAATACCCCGATGACCTGGAGGACATCGACGCGCTCTTCCCGATCATCGGCTCGGCCGAGGGCCCGCAACGCGACCACGGTACGGCCGGCGAACGCGCCCGCGCCTTCAACACGGGCTTCCGGGGTGGGGCGGAGGCCTGCAACGCATTCTACCCGGACACCCCGGTGGCCGCCTGAATCGCCGGGCGGAAGCCGGCGCGCTGGGCCCGTCTTTCGCTCGCGACTGCGGGGCTCGCACCCGCTCGCTCCTCGCGCTCGCTAGGCCCGTCTTTCGCTCGCGACTGCGGGGCTCGCACCCGCTCGCTCCTCGCGCTCGCTAGGCCCGTCTTTCGCTCGCGACTGCGGGGCTCGCACCCGCTCGCTCCTCGCGCTCGCTAGAGGGAGGCGATGTCGGCCTGCTTGGACCGGACGGCGTCGGCGGCCTGCCGCAACGCGGCCAGCTCGCTGTCGGTCAGCGGGGTCTCGACCACCCGGCGGATCCCGGTCGCGCCCAGCTCGGCCTGCACCCCGAGGTACACGCCGGAGATGCCGTACTCGCCGGTGACCCAGGCGCACACCGGCCAGACCTCGCCGGTGTCCTGGGCGATCGCGAGCGCCATCCGGGCCGCGGCGGCCGACGGGGCGTAGAACGCCGAACCGGTCTTGAGCAGGGCGACCACCTCGGCGCCGCCGTTGCGGGTACGGGTCACCAGCTCCTCGATCTTCTCCGCGCTCAGGCGGTCGGCGAGCGGCATCCCGTCGACGGTGCACTGCGAGGGTACCGGCACCATGGTGTCGCCGTGCGAGCCGAGGGTGAGCGTGTGGACCGCGCGGACCGCCACGCCGAGCTCCTCGGCCACGAAATGGGTGAACCGGGCGGTGTCCAGCACGCCGGCCTGACCGAGCACGCGTTGGTGCGGGAAGCCGGTGGCCACCTGGGCCAGCGCCGTCATCTCATCCAGCGGGTTGGAGACCACGATCACGACCGCGTTCGGGGCGTGCTTGGCGATGTTCTCCGACACCCCACGCACGATCTTGGCGTTCACCTCGAGCAGGTCCATCCGGCTCATCCCGGGCTTGCGGGGCAGGCCAGCCGTGACCACGACGACATCCGAGCCGGCGATCGCCTCGTACCCGTCGCCTGCGGCGGTGGTGGTCACGCCGACCACCTTCGTCTCGAAGCCCTCGATCGGGCGCGACTGATTGAGATCGAGGGCGAGCCCCTCCGGGCGTCCCTCGATGATGTCGGTCAGTACCACGGTCGAGAACACGTCGGACTCGGCGAGACGCTGCGCCGTGGTCGACCCGTAGAAACCGGCGCCGACGACGGTGACCTTCTTACCCATCAGAAACTGACTCCCCGGATTGGACGGTTGACATCCGCACCCTATCGCCTCGCCGCGGCCTGCTCCGCCAGCTCGACCACGTTGGTCAGCAGCATGGCCCGGGTCATCAGCCCCACCCCGCCGGGCACCGGCGACAGATATCCGGCGATCT
The DNA here is from genome assembly GCA_963753485.1 of uncultured Actinomycetota bacterium. Classification (GTDB taxonomy): domain Bacteria; phylum Actinomycetota; class Actinomycetes; order Mycobacteriales; family Micromonosporaceae; genus CAWDLX01. Next base: position 174,302 of record CAVWCL010000017.1, read on the forward strand.
CGGCCACGGCCGGATCCACATCCCCGACGATCCGGCTCCGGCCGTCGGCACCGACGACTCTGGTGATGCCCACGTCCACGACGGCCGCACCGGGGCGGACATGGTCGACCGTGATCATATGCGGTACGCCCGCCGCGGCGACCACGATGTCGGCCGCCCGGGTATGCCGGGCCAGGTCGCGGGTCCCGGTGTGGCAGACCGTGACCGTGGCGTTCTCGCTCCGGCGGGTGAGCAGCAGGCCCAGCGGGCGCCCGACCGTGGTGCCCCGGCCGACCACCACGACATCCTGGCCGGCCAGCGGCACCTCGTAGCGGCGCAGCAGCTCGACCACCCCGCGCGGAGTGCACGGCAGCGGGGTCGGTGCGTTCAGCACGAGGCGGCCGAGGCTCATCGGGTGCAGGCCATCGCAGTCCTTGGCCGGGTCGACCCGCTCCAGCACCCGCTGCTCGTCCAGCCCGGCCGGCAGCGGCAGCTGGACCAGGAAGCCGGTGCAGGCCGGGTCCGCGTTCAGCTCGTCAACGGCCGCTTCGACCTCCGCCTGGGTCGCCGTGGCGGGCAGGTCGTGGCGGATCGAGACGATGCCGACCTCGGCGCAGTCGCCATGCTTCCCGGCCACATACGTATGCGACCCCGGGTCGTCGCCGACGAGGACGGTGCCCAGCCCCGGCGTACGGCCGGAGTCGGTGAGCGCCTTGACCCGGGCCCGGAGTTCCTCTTTGATCGCCGCCAGGGTCGCCCGGCCGTCCAGAATGGTCGCCGCCATGGCTGTGATCCTGCCACGCGTGGCCGCAGCCGCGCAGCCGCCGCAGGGCGGGCCGGCCGACCGCGGCCATCGCGTTCACGGCCGGCAGCGCTCCTCAGTGGAAGAAGTGCCGGGTACCGGTGAAGTAGAGCGCCACCCCGGCCGCCGCCGCGGCCGCGACCACCTCGTCGTCGCGCATCGAGCCGCCCGGCTCGACCACCGCGACCACCCCGGCGTCGAGCAGAACCTGCAGCCCGTCCGCGAACGGGAAGTAGGCGTCGGAGGCGGCCACCGAGCCCTTGGCCCGCTCGCCGGCCCGGGCGACGGCCAGCCGGGCCGCGTCGACCCGGTTGACCTGACCCATCCCGACACCCACCGCGGCCCGGTCGGCGGCGAGCAGGATCGCATTGGATTTCACCGACCGCACCGCCCGCCAGGCGAACGCGAGGTCGGCCACAACCTCCGGGGCCGGCGCGGTGCCGGCGGCCAACCGCCACTGCTCGGGATCGTCGCCGTCGGCGTCGAGCCGGTCGCTGGTCTGCATCAGCACACCGCCGCAGACCTGACGCAGCTCGGTCGGGGCCGGCCGCCATGGCCCGGCGCACAGCACGCGCAGGTTCTTCTTCGCCGTCAGCAGCTCGACCACACCCTCCTCATAGGAGGGAGCGACCACCACCTCGGTGAACACCTCGGCGATCCGGGCCGCCATGGCGAGGCTGACCGGACGGTTCGCCGCCACCACCCCGCCGAACGCGGAGACCGGGTCGCCGGCGTGCGCCCGCCGGTACGCCTCCGCGATGTCCCCCGCGACCGCGATGCCGCACGGGTTGGCGTGCTTGACGATGGCCACCGTCGGCTCGGCGAAGTCGTGGCACGACCGCCAGGCCGCGTCGGCGTCCACATAGTTGTTGTACGACATCTCCTTGCCGCCGAGCTGCTCGGCCTGGGCCAGGCCGGGTGCCGCGTCGGGATCGAGGTAGAGCGCGGCACGCTGGTGCGGGTTCTCGCCGTAGCGCAGGGTGGCGGACCTGCGCAGAGCGAGCGTGGTCAGGTCGGGCCAGTCGCCCTCGGCCGGCGCCAGCACGCTCGCGCACCAGCGGGCCACCGCCACGTCGTACCCGGCGATCTCGGCGAAGGCCGCAGCCGCGAGCGCGCGCCGTTGGGCCTGGGTGAACCCGCCCGCCGCCAGGGCCGCGAGCACCCGCGGGTACGCCGCCGGCGAGGTCACCACCGCCACGCTCGCGTGGTTCTTGGCCGCCGCCCGTACCATGGCCGGCCCGCCGATGTCGATCTGCTCAAGGCACTCGGCCACCTCGGCGCCGGCCGCGACCGCCGAGGCGAACGGGTACAGGTTGCTGACCAGCAGGTCGAACGCCTCGATGCCGAGCGACGCCAGCTCGGCGGCGTGCCTGGGTTGGCTGACGTCGGCGAGCAGACCCGCGTGCACCGCCGGGTGCAGGGTCTTCACCCGACCGTCCAGACACTCGGGGAAGCCGGTGAGCTCCTCCACCCGGGTCACCGGTACGCCGAGGGCGGCCACCGCGTCCGCGGTACTGCCGGTGGCGACGATCGCGACATCGGCGCCGGCCAGGGCCCGGGCGAGGTCGGCCAACCCGGTCTTGTCCGAGACGCTCAGCAGAGCCCGCCGGATCGGCCGGCGGTCCGGCGCCACCGCGTCGGGATCGACGCCGATGGTTTGCTCGCTGCGCGCGCTCATGACGCCGCCTCGCTGCGCTGGCTCATGGAATCGTCACCTTCCGGTCGTGGATCGTCCAGCCGTCGCGGACCAGGCGGCCGACGGCGTCAACCAGCTGTCGTCGCTCCGCCTCCTTGATCCGCTCGCTCAGGCTCTCCTCGGTGTCCGCGTCGTACACCGGCACCGCCACCTGGGCGACGATCGGCCCGGTGTCGACTCCGGCGTCGACGAAGAAGAGTGTCGCTCCGCTGATCTTGACACCGTGCGCGAGCGCGTCGCGTGGTCCGTGCAGGCCCGGGAAGCTCGGCAGCAGCGCGTTGTGGGTGTTGAGGTACCGGTCGCCGAACCGGTCGAGGAAGGCCGGGCCGACCAACTTCAGGAAGCCCGCGGAGATCACCAGGTCCGGGGCGTAGTCAACGGTCAGCGCGGTCAGGTGGGCGTCCCAGCCGGCCCGGGTCGGGTGGTCGCCGACCCGGCACACGAATGTGGGCACGCCGGCGGCCTGGGCGCGGGTCAACCCGGCGATGGCGTCCCGGTCGGCACCGACCGCGACCACCGCGGCCCCGTACGCCGGATCCAGGCACGCGTCGAGCAGCGCCTGCAGGTTGGTACCGGAGCCGGAGACCAGCACCACGATGCGGGCCGGGCCGCCGCGATCGCTGCGCAACACGCCCCGACCCTATCGGCGCCGCCGCTGCACCCTCGGACGCAACCCGCCGGATGGCCCACGCCCTGCCGAATCGGGACGACACGCTGACGAAGATCCGACACGCCGGTGACCATCAGCCCTTCTGCTGCTGTGCATGAGCGACCGGAACCGCTACTGTGCCGTTCGCCGCTCTTCATTCGAAGGGGCCTCACACGCGTTCCTGATCCGCCCTGGATCGGGAACCCGGTCGGCTATCGGTTGCCGGCCGCGCACGGATAGGGGAGGAAAAGAGTGTCCGCACCATACCCGCCGCCGGCAGCGGCCCCAGGGCCCGGCGCCGCACCGAACAACACCCTGGGCCTCATTGGAATGATCTGTGGCATCGTGGCGATCCCGCTCGCGTGCTGCTTCGGGCTCGGCACGCTCGTCGGCATCGCCGGCATCGTCCTTGGCTTCCTCGGCAAGCAGAAGGCCGACAAGGGCGAGGCGAACAACCGCGGACAGGCGATGGCCGGCATCATCTGCGGAGCGGTCGCCGTGATCCTCGGTATCGGCTGGTTCGCCTTCGGCGCGTCCCTCGCCTTCCTGCCGAACTTCGGGCGCTGACGCCGCACTCCGGCGCGGCTCCGGCTCCACGAAGGCCGCGGCTCCGGCAACGGAGGCCTCCGGGTGGAGGATGAGTCGCTGACCGTCGCCGGACGTGTTCGACGTGATGCGTAACCGGATGGGCACCCGCACGGTTGGCCGTGCGGGTGCCCATTCACTAGGTGGCCGCCGGGCGCCGCAGGCCGCGGGTGGCGGCCACGCCGAGCAGTGCCCCGGCGGAGATCACCGCGGTACCCCACAGACCCATGCCCCATCCGGACGGTCCCAGCTCGGAGAGCCGGCCGGAACCGAGCGAACCGGCGGCGGCCGCACCGGCCAGCTGTAGGGCGGCGCCGCCGACCGGCCCCGCGAGCGCGGCCGAGGCCAACGCCGGCCACCAACCCGGGTACGCCGGGCGCCGCGCGGCCAGGTGGCCGGCGATCATCGCGGCGACCAGGGGAAGACCCAGCAGCGCCAGACCCAGGCCCGACAGCGGGGTAGCCGGCAGCCCGGCCAAGGCCGGCGCCGCGGGCACCGGCCCGAGCACCACCAGTCCCGGGCTCACCACCGTGCCGGCGCCCACGGCGAAGCCCGGGCCGAGCAGGTAACTGGTCGCCCAGACCGCCATCGTGGGCGCGTACCCGACCCCGACCAGGGTCAGCCCGGCCTGCCCGACGATGCCCGCCCGGTACGAGCCGAGCATCTCGGCCGCGTCGCCGCCGTTGACTGCGACCGCGGCGCCGGCGGTGGCCGCCCCGGTGGCCAGCACCAGCGCGGCCGCCGCGAGCCCGGTGCGGGTGGCCCGGCGCAGCAGGATCGGGACCCGTCGGATCAACCGGCGCCCGGCGAGGCCGTTCACCAGCGCGCCGGCGGTCGCCGCCGGCCACGCCAGCAGACCCAGCGCCAGCGCGCGGCCGATCGGGACGCCGGCGGAGACGATCGCGGCCACCGATGCCGCGATGACTGCGTACGCCACCGCCACCGCGGCCCCGGCCAACAGCGGAATCCGCAGGTCCGGCGTGCGGCGCCCGTTTCCGGCCCGGCTGGCATGGACGCCGGCCCGCACCACCCGCCAGAGCGCGAGCAGACCGATCGCGAGCGGGGCCAGGCTGACCGGATCACCGCCGATGCGTACCGGCACCCCCTGCCCGAGCAGCCAGGCGGCGCCGGACGTGCGGGCGACGGCGGCCGGGGCCGACCCAGAGCCGGCGGTGGCGAGCAGTGCCAGCACCAGCACCGGCGCGTAGGACGTGGCGGCGGCCACGAGTGCGGCCACCGCGGCGGCCATCGGCAGCCGGGCCGGCCGGGCCAGGTCGGGTCGGACCGCGTGGTCGGCCAGCGGCGCGGGGTGGGCCCGGGCGGCGGTCGCCGCCGTCACGCCGGATCCCGGGGTGCTGGCCATCGGTCCCACTGTGCCAAAGGCGGAGCCGACCGGCCGGGATCATCGGCCGGTCGGCTCCGGTGTGTCGGTCAACCGCCCGGGTACCGGGCCGGACGGCTCCCTAGTCGCGATCTTGCGGTTGTGCCAGCCGACGCGGACCCCGCCCACAACCCGGCGGGCGGCCTAGCCGCGCATGATCTCGCGCATCAGACGGGCGGTTTCGCTCGGCGTCTTGCCGACGCGGACCCCGGCCGCCTCGAGCGCGACCTTCTTCGCCTCGGCGGTGCCCGAAGAGCCGGAGATGATGGCGCCGGCATGCCCCATGGTCTTGCCCGGCGGCGCGGTGAACCCGGCGATGTAGCCGACCACCGGCTTGGTGACGTGCGAGCGGACGAACTCCGCCGCCCGCTCCTCGGCGTCACCACCGATCTCCCCGATCATCACGACCGCCTCGGTCTCGGGGTCGTCCTGGAAGGCCGCGAGAGCGTCGATGTGGGTGGTGCCGATGATCGGGTCCCCGCCTATGCCGACCGCGGTGGAGAAGCCGACATCGCGCAGCTCGTACATCATCTGGTAGGTCAGCGTGCCCGACTTCGAGACCAGGCCGATGCGACCGGCGTCGGCGATGTCGGCCGGGATGATGCCGGCATTGGACTGACCCGGGCTGGCGATGCCCGGACAGTTCGGGCCGATGATGCGGGTCCGCTGGCCACCGGCGACGTTGTGCGCCCAGAACTCGGCGGTGTCGTGCACCGGTATCCCTTCGGTGATCAGCACGGCCAGCGGGATGGCGGCGTCGATCGCCTCCACCACCGCGGCCTTGGCGAACCGCGGCGGTACGAAGACCACGCTCACGTCGGCCCCGGTCGCCGCGACCGCCGCCGCCACCGAGTCGAAGACCGGCAGCTCGCGGTCGTCGAACCTGGCTGTCTGGCCGCCCTTGCCGGGGGTGACGCCGCCGACGACGGTGGTGCCCGCCCGCAGCATCCGCGTGGTGTGTTTCGAGCCTTCGGAACCGGTCATCCCCTGAACGATGACCTTCGACTCCTTGGTGAGCCAGAATCGCCATCTCGTCAGACCCCCGCCGCCGCCAGCTCGGCCGCGCGGTCCGCGGCACCGTCCATTGTGTCCACTCGGATCACCATCGGGTTGGCGGCCGAGTCGAGGATCTGGCGACCCTTCTCGGCGTTGTTGCCGTCGAGGCGTACCACCAGGGGCTTGGTCAGCTCCTCGCCGCGCTCGCTGAGCAGCGCGAGCGCCGAGACGATCCCGTCGGCGACCGCGTCGCACGAGGTGATGCCGCCGAAGACGTTGACCAGGACACTGCGTACCGAGGGATCGGAGAGCACGATCTCCAAGCCGTTCGCCATCACCTCGGCCGAGGCACCACCGCCGATGTCGAGGAAATTCGCCGGCTTGACGCCACGGTGCCGTTCCCCCGCCCCGGCGACCACGTCCAGTGTGGACATCACCAGACCGGCCCCGTTGCCGATGATGCCGACCTGGCCGTCGAGCTTGACGTAGTTGAGGTGCTTCGCCTTGGCCGCCCGCTCCAGCGGATCCTCCGCCTCGGTGTCGGCCCAGCCGGCGTTCTCCGGGTGGCGGAAGTTCGCGTTCGTGTCCAGCGTCACCTTGGCGTCCAGGCAGAGCACCCGGCCCTGCGGCGTACGGGCCAATGGGTTCACCTCGACCAGGGTGGCGTCCTCGGCCACGAAGGCCCGCCACAGTTTCACCGCGATGTCGGCGACCTGGTCAGCCACCTCGGCCGGGAAACCCGCGCGGGCCACGATGTCGCGGGCCAACTCCTCGTCGACGCCGGTGAGCGCATCCACCGGTACCCGGGCCACCTTCCCCGGCGCCTCGTGTGCGACCTGCTCGATCTCCATACCACCGGCCACGCTGGCGATGCACAGGAACGTGCGGTCGGCGCGGTCCAGCAGGTACGAGAAGTAGTACTCCTCGTCGATGTCGGCCGTCTGGGTGACCATGACCTTGTGCACCAGGTGGCCCTTGATGTCCATGCCGAGGATGTCGCCCGCCAGCGTCTGGGCCTCGTCGACCGAGTCAGCCAGTCGCACCCCGCCCGCCTTACCACGGCCGCCGACCTTCACCTGGGCCTTGACCACCACCCGGCCACCCTGTGCCTCGGCGATCGCGCGGGCTTGCTCCGGCGTCTCGGCGACGCCCCCGCCCAGCACCGGCAAGCCGTGCCGGGCGAACAGCTCCCGCCCCTGGTACTCATACAGGTCCACGCTTAACCCTCTTCGGCCGTCGGTCTCCTCGGTGCCGCCCCGGTCTCAGCCGACCCGGGACTGACGCCCCGCAGCCTAACGATTCATCGCGGCGCAGCGCTCAACCGGGCCGAGACGGCGTCCCGGGCGCGATGCCGAGCCGCCGGCTGGAAGATCCACCCAGCGGTGGCGTAACCGGTGCGTGGGGTCGTCGTTTATTGAGGTGTCAGCCCCGGGGAAACCGGCGCAGACCACAACAAAAGACGGCCGATGCCCTGTCGGTCGAGGGGTGGCGGCGGGGCATCGTGCATAGAGAGGCCGGGCGTGTGAGGGGTGCGTCCGGCCTCTCACTCTGCGTGCTCCAGCATCGACCGGCCGCCTGCCGTCACCTGTGAGAACAGCCCCGACTAGGGAAGATGCGGTCAGGGACCGTACCGCGCCGGTCACTGCGCTACCCGGTGATGTCCGGCGATGCCCGGTGGCTGCGGCAAATGCGCGGCAACGATTGCGCGGAGATTCGCGCTCGGGGCCCCCCAACCCGGGTCCTGGTGGTCGCCGTGCCTCCTGGTCGCCGTCCCCGTGCGACTCCTCCTCGGGCGTGTCGAGGGCCGCCGATGGTACGGCGGTGGGCCCGTTGGCCACACAGCGTCGTCGTGGCGGCGCGAAATGAGACGCCCCGGACGAGAGCCGGGGCGGTGGCGGTCGTCCGGCCATTCACTCCGCGCTCGTGCGGCCGTCTCAACTCACGGACGTGGCCACGTTGGCCCGTACCCAATCCACGATGGAATGGGTGGTCGCGCCCGGCGTGAAGATCTTCGCTACCCCTAGCCGCTCCAACTCCGGGATATCGGCCTCCGGGATGATGCCGCCGCCGAAGACGACGATGTCGGTGGCGCCCCGCTGGGCCAGCAGCTCGAGTACCCGCTGGAAGAGCGTCATGTGCGCGCCGGAGAGCACCGAGAGGCCGACCGCGTCCGCGTCCTCCTGGATCGCCGTCTCGACGATCTGCTCCGGGGTCTGGTGCAGGCCGGTGTAGATGACCTCCATACCGCCGTCGCGCAGCGCCCGCGCCACGACCTTCGCGCCCCGATCGTGCCCGTCCAGGCCCGGCTTGGCGACGACCACCCGGATGCGTCCACTCATGACCGCTCGGCGCTCCTTCGCTTTGGCGATCCACCGCCAGGTGGCAAACTACCGCGACCCATCGTAGGCCGGAAGCCAGGACGGGCATCCGGCCCCTACGCAGCGCAGGCGGCAGACTACGCGCGCCCGCTTGTGGGGCCGGGTCGCGGTTCGATACGGTGGCGTCCAGTTCGTCGGTGCCGCAGGCATCGCCCTCACCGGTGCGCAGCCGGCCCGCCACTCACGCCCGACCCCGGCCGGAGTCGGGTGGTTGCCTTGCGCGGGAAGCCCAACAGCGGAGGATGCGCGTGCCCAAGCAGCCAGTCGGCCGTTACCGCGGTCGCCGGCGTCTGCCCAAGCTGCCCAGTGCGCGCTACGCCGCGGTCGTCATCACCGCGGTCATCGGGGCGGCGGTGGTCGCCCTTGCGGCCGGGGCCGTGGTCCCCGATTCGGCCGCGAACGGCTTCGGTGGCAGTGGGGACCCGTCGATTCAGGGCATGAGCGTGGAGGACCGGCTGAGCGCAGTCGACAAGGCGAACCGTTCCGGCGCCCGGCCGGGCCCGGCGGCCCCGATCGACCAGGGCGCCCCGGACCTGTGGTTGCTGCCGCTGCACTGCAGCTATGAGATCACCACCTTCTACGCGATGCGGTGGGGCGAGTTCCACTACGGGGTCGACCTGGCCTGCCCGTACGGCACGCCGTACTACGCGGCCCATGCCGGGACCGTGACCGTGGCCCGCTGGTACGGCGGCCTCGGCAACGGGATCGTCATCGACAACGGCAACGGCATCGAGACGATCTACGGCCACGCCTCCAAGCTGCTCGTCTCCGAGGGCCAGCACGTCGAGGCCGGCCAGCTGCTCGGGCTCGTCGGCAGCACCGGCTTCTCCACCGGCAACCACCTGCACTACGAGATTCACGTCAACGGCCTGCCGACCGACCCGATCCCGTTCATGATGGCGCGCGGATGCGACATCCCCCGCCATCTGGAGGCAGCCAGCGGCGGCATGGTCATCATGTAGCTCGCCCTTTTCCTCGTCGATCTAGGGCTTGTGCACGTTATTTGATCGCAAAACGTGCGCACACGCCCTAGATCGACGAAGAAGAGGGTCAGAGCTTTTCGATGGCGGCGTGGCGCAGCACGATCCACATCACCTGATCGCCGAAGTCGATCTGAGCCTGGGCCCGGACCCCGTGCCCCTCGACCGCGAGCACCCGACCGAGGCCCCACCGCTGGTGGTTGACCCGGTCGCCAGCGGCCAGGCTGGGCACCTCGACCCGGGCGAGCTCGCTCGCGGTGGACAGCTTCGAGGCGTCCAGGCCGAGCCGGGAGGCGAGCTGGGTCGCCTTGGGGGTGCCGCCGACGAACCGCGACTCGACCGGGGTGGCGCGGTTGCCGATGCCGCCGCGGTCCTGCGGCGTGCGTCCGGACCAGGTCGTGTACGCCGCCTCGGTCCGCTCCCAGCGCACCGTGGTCGCCGGCACCTCTTCGAGGAAGCGGGAGGCCGGGTTGTACGACGCCGCCCCCCAGGCCGACCGGGTCACCGCGCGGGACAGGTACAGGCGCTGGCGGGCCCGGGTGATGCCGACGTAGGCGAGCCGCCGCTCCTCCTCCAGCTCCCGCTTGTCGCCCAGCGAACGCAGGTGCGGGAAGACCCCGTCCTCCAGACCGGTGAGGAAGACGACCGGGAACTCCAGCCCCTTCGCGGTGTGCAGGGTCATCAAGGTGACCACACCGGCGTGGTCGGGATCGTCGGAGGGCACCTGGTCGGCGTCGGCCACCAGGGAGACCTGCTCGAGGAACCCGGCCAGCGACGGGCCCGGGGCGACCGGCCCACCCGGCCCCCCGGCGCCGTCCGCTGCCTCGGCGCCGCCGACCGGGCCGGCCTCGTCGCGGGCCGCCTCGGCCGCGCCGGCGAGCAGCTCAGCCCGTTCGGTGTACTCGCGGGCGACGCTGACCAGCTCCATGAGGTTGTCGACCCGGCCCTCGTCCTGCGGGTCGGTGCTCTGCTCCAGCTCGTCCAGGTAGCCGGTGCGGTGCAGCAGCACGTCAAGCACCTCCTCGGGTGGCGCGACCACGCTCATCTCGCGCAGCTCGTCCATGAGCGCGACGAAGTCGGCGATCGCGGCCGCGGCCCGCGGTGGCATCCCGGGCGCCTCGGCCGCCACCCGCAACGCCGCGCCGAACGAGATCCGCTCGCGCGAGGCGTGCGCCTCCAGGCAGCCGACGGCCCGGTCCCCGATCCCCCGACGGGGCGTGTTCAGGATCCGGCGCACGCTGACCGTGTCGTCGGGGTTGTCGATCGCGCGTAGGTACGCCAGCGCGTCGCGCACCTCCCGCCGCTCGTAGAACCGCACCCCCCCGACCACCTTGTACGGCAGGCCCAGCCTTATGAAGATCTCCTCGAACACCCGCGACTGCGCGTTGGTGCGGTAGAACACCGCGACGTCGCCGGGGCGTGCCTGGCCGGCGTCGGCCAGCCGGTCGATCTCGCGGGCCACCCAGTCGGCCTCGGCGTGCCCGGTGTCGGCCACGTAGCCGACGATCAGCTCGCCCTGGCCGTGCTGGCTCCACAGGTTCTTCGGCCGGCGTTCGGTGTTGCGGTTGATGACGGCGTTGGCGGCGTCGAGGATCGTCTGCGTCGAGCGGTAGTTCTGCTCCAGCATGATCGTGCGGGCGTCCGGGTAGTCGCGCTCGAACTCCAGGATGTTGCGGATCGTGGCGCCGCGGAACGCGTAGATCGACTGATCGGCGTCGCCGACGACGCACAGCTCGCCGGTCTGCCCGACCAGCGCCTTGACCAGGGCGTACTGGGCATGGTTCGTGTCCTGGTACTCATCGACCAGCACGTGGCGGAACCGGCGCCGGTAATGCTCGGCCACCTCGGTGTGCGACTGGAACAGGTGCACCGTCGCCATGATCAGGTCGTCGAAGTCGAGCGCGTGGGCCTCCCGCAGCCGGCGCTGGTAGAGCGCGTACGCCTCGGCCACCATCCGCTGGTCGGGCCCCTTCGCGCCGGCGGTCGCGGCCTCCGCGTCGATCAGCTCGTTCTTGAGCGTGGAGACCTTGGCGGCCAGCCGGCGCGCCGGATGCCGCTTGGGGTCGACGTCCAGCTCGCGGATCACCAGCTGCATGAGCCGGCGGGAGTCATCGGCGTCATAGATGGAGAACGTCGACTTGAGGCCGGCGTGCTCGTGTTCGGCCCGCAGGATCCGCACGCAGGCGGAGTGGAACGTACTCACCCACATCATTCGGGCCCGGTTGCCGACCAGGTTCGCTACCCGCTCCTTCATCTCGCCGGCGGCCTTGTTGGTGAAGGTGATCGCGATGATCTCCCCCGGATGCACATCCCGGGCGGCGAGCAGGTATGCGATGCGGTTGGTCAGCACCTTCGTCTTGCCGGAGCCGGCACCGGCGACGATCAGCAGCGGGGTGCCGAAATGCGTCACCGCGGCCCGCTGGGCCTCGTTCAGGCCGGCGAGCAGGTGGGTCGGGTCGGCCGCGGCCACGGGTGCCGCTGGCTGCGTGACCGGGACCGCGGGTAGGTCGAAGAGGGCATGCATCGCACCCGCGAGTCTATGCCGGGGCACCGACGCGCCCCGGCGCACGCGGACGGCGCGGCGGGTGACCGGCGGGGCCTGGTGTGACGGCGGCGACGGGGCCACGTCCGCCGATCTCCGCCAACCGGTCACCCGGCGCTCACCCTCCCGATATCGCGCACACCGGCCGGGTACGGCAGGCTGGGCGGTATCCACACGGCAGAACCTGTCGATGCGAGGAGGAGCTGTGACCCGAGAAGGACCCGCCTGGCGGCGGATGGCCCGGACCTTGGCCGTGCCCGCGCTGGTGGTGGCCGCGGTGGCTCTGGTGCCCCTGTCGCCGGCCGCAAACCTGGCCCGCAGCTCGACGCCCCGGTGGACGCCCATGTCGCCGGCGAGCGTGGTCTACGACCAGGCTCCCTTGGCCCGAACCGCGACCGGCAACCTGTTGGCGTTCAACGACCTCCACGGCAACATCGACCCGCCGACCGGCAGCAGCGGAGTGGTCAACGGAACTCCGGCCGGTGGCGTCGAGTATCTCGCCTACTGGATCAAACAGCTGCGGGCGCAGGACAAGCAGAGCACGCCGTTCGTCTACACCGTCTCGGCCGGCGACAACATCGGCGCCTCGCCGCTGGTGAGCGCCGCCTTCCACGACGAGCCCGCGATCGAGGAGCTCAACGCGTTCGGCACCGATCTCAGCTCGGTCGGCAACCACGAGTTCGACGAGGGGGTTACCGAGCTCAAACGGATGCAGTTCGGCGGCTGCCACCCGGTCGACGGCTGCCAGGACGGCGACGGCTTCGCCGGCGCATCCTTCCCCTACCTGGCCGCGAACGTCACCGACAAGAAGACCAAACTGCCGATCCTGCTCCCGCTGGACATCAAGTTCATCGGCACCGTTCCGGTGGCGTTCGTGGGCATGACGCTCAAAGCCACCCCGACCATCGTCAACCCGGCCGGAGTGGCGAGTGTCGACTTCCGGGACGAGGTGCAGACCGCCAACGGCTACGCGCAGGTCCTAGGCCTGTTCGGCATCCACTCGCTCGTCCTCGTGATCCACCAGGGGGGCAGCCAGCAGGCCACCCCGCCGGCGGTGCCCGACCCGTCCGGTTGCGCCAACTTCGCCGGAGACATCACCGGCATCGTGGCCGGCCTGCGCCCGGAGTACGGCGTGGTGGTCTCGGGACACACCCACCAGTGGTACAGCTGCACACTGCCGAACTCCTCCGGCGCTCTCTCGGTGGTCACCAGCGCCGGCTCATTCGGCCGCCTGGTCACGAACATCTCGATCACCGTCGACAAGAGGACCAACCGGTTCACCGCGATCTCCGCTCAGAACGTGATCGCCGAGAACGGCATCCGCAACCCCGACGGCACCTGGCAGAAGGACGCCGCCGGTAACTTCATCCGTGACCCCGCCAAGGTCGACCCGCAGGCCAAGGCGATCGCTGACAAGTACCGCACCGCGGTCGCCCCGCTGCAGAACCGGGTGGTCGGCTCGATCACCGCCGACATCACCAACGCCGCGCTGCCCAGCGGCGAGAGCCGGCTCGGTGATGTGATTGCCGATGCGCAGCTCGCCTACACCCAGACCCAGTCGGCGCAGATCGCGTTCATGAACCCCGGTGGCATCCGGACCTCGTTGATCGCGTCGGCGTCGGCCGGCGGTGAGGCGCCCGGCCAGGTGACCTACGGCGAGTGCTTCGCCGTCCAACCGTTCAACAACCTGGTGGTCACCCAGGACCTGACCGGAGCCCAGATCAAGGCCACCCTGGAGCAGCAGTTCCCGGGGACCCAGACGCCGCCGCAGACATCCACCCGGATCCTGCAGGTGTCCGCCGGCTTCACCTACAGCTACGACACCACGCTGCCGCTGGGCAGCCGGATCTCCAACATGGCCCTGAACGGGGTGGCCATCGACCCCGCCGCCACGTACCAGGTGACCACGAACGACTTCCTGGCCAATGGCGGGGATGGCTTCACCACCTTGACCGGCGGACTCAACCGGCAGACCGCGCCCGGTTTCGACATCGACGCTCTGGTCGCGTACTTCGGCGCCCAGGGCACCGTGTCGCCAGGCCCGGGCAACCGGATCACGAAGGTCGGGTGATTCACGGTTGCGTATTCCGCGCGCCCCGGCGCATGGCATACTCGACGCCATGATTCGCCCGACGCGATTTAGCTATGACGGCACCGGGAGTCCGGCCGCCGTGGGTCGCGTCTGAGCCAGACCCGCGAAACGCCCCGGGCTCGCCTGAGCCCGGGGCGTTTGGCTGCGCCCAGGGCCGGCGGCACCTCACCACCGGGACCGACATGACACCCGAGGAGCGCACGATGAAGCCCAGCACCACCCAGCCCACGCCGGCCCCGGAGACCGCCGAGCGCCAGATCGCCGAGCTGCGCCAGCGCATCGACGAGATCGACGCCGCCATCATCCGGCTGTGGCTGGAACGGGCCACCATCTCCAAGCAGGTCGGAGCGACCCGGGTGGCCGCCGGCGGCACTCGCCTGGTCCTCTCCCGCGAGCAGGAGGTCATGTCCCGGTTCCGGGACGCGCTCGGCGCCGACGGCACCGAGCTGGCGATGCTGCTGCTGCGGGCCGGCCGGGGACCGCTGGCCTGAGCACGGCCGTATGATCCACCGTCGTGAGCTTCCCGCCCTCGGCCCAGCCGCTGCCCGACATCTCCCGCGTGCTCGCCGTCTTCGCCCACCCCGACGACGTCGACTTCGGCTCGGCCGGCACCATCGCCACCTGGGTCGCCGCCGGCATCGAGGTCGGCTACGTGTTGATCACCCGGGGTGACGCGGGCGGCTTCGACGAGACCCCGCGCGAGCACATGCCGCGGCTGCGAGAGGCCGAGCAGCGGGCCGCCGCCGCCGTCCTCGGGGTCCACGACGTGACATTTCTCGACGGGTACGCCGACGGCCGGCTCACCCCGACGATCGAGCTGCGCCGCGACATCACCCGCCACCTCCGCCGCTTCCGCCCCGACCGGGTGCTGACGAGCTCACCGCTGCGCCGCTGGGACCGGCTCGCCGGCCCGAGCCACCCCGACCACCTGGCCGCCGGCGAGGCGACCACCTGCGCCATCTATCCGGACGCGCGCAACCGGTTCGCCTTCCCGGAACTGCTCGCCGACGGGCTGGAGCCGTGGGTGGTGCGCGAGGTGTGGTACCAGGGCGGCCCAGATCCCGACCACATGGTCGACGTCACCGAGACCTTCCCGGCCAAGATGGCGGCACTGGCTGCGCACACGACACAGACCAGCCACGTCGATGTCGAGCCGTTCGTCCGGGAACGGCTGAGCCTGGCCGCCAAGGCCGCCGGGCTGCCGGAGGGCCGACTGGCGGAGCCATTCACCGTGCTGCGCACGGAGTAGCGGTGAGTGCTGCGCACGGAGTAGCGGTGAGTGCTGCGCACGGAGTAGCGGTGAGTGCTGCGCACGGAGTAGCGGTGAGTGCTGCGCACGGTGGAGCGCTTGGTGCTGCGCACGGTGTCGCCGGGTTTCACACCAGCCGGCGGTCGGCCGCCCACCGGGACAGCTCGTACCGGTTGGACATCTGCAGCTTGCGCAGCACGTTGGAGACGTGCGTCTCCACCGTCTTGATGGAGATGTATAGCTCCTTCGCGATCTCCTTGTACGCGTAGCCGCGCGCGAGCAGTCGCAGCACCTCCCGTTCGCGGTTGGTGAGCTGGTCCAGCTCCGGATCGGCGACCGGGACGTCCGGGCGGGCGGCGAAGGCGTCCAG
This sequence comes from uncultured Actinomycetota bacterium, assembly GCA_963753485.1. GTDB lineage: Bacteria > Actinomycetota > Actinomycetes > Mycobacteriales > Micromonosporaceae > CAWDLX01. The sequence continues at coordinate 190,001 of CAVWCL010000017.1, forward strand.
GACGAAGCCGGCCAACCGGGGGCTGAACACCGCGTCTCCGTCCGCCACTCGCCGCACCGCGTCGGCGAGCTGCTCGGGCGAGATCGTCTTGGTGACGTAGCCGCGTGCGCCGGCCCGGATCAACCCGATCACGTCCTCGGCCGCGTCTGAGACCGACAGGGCCAGGAACCGCACCGCCGGCTGGGTACGCCGCAGCGCCTCCAGCACGGCCCGGCCGCCGCCGTCCGGCATATGCACGTCCAGCAGGACCACGTCCGGCTGGCTGGCGGCGATCGCGGCGACCGCCTCGGGCACCGTGCTCGCCTCGCCGACCACGTCGACATAGGCGCCCAGCTCGGCGCGCACGCCGGCCCGGAACATGGCATGGTCGTCGACGAGAAAGACCCGCAACGCGCGCGCCGGCTCACTCATGGGGCTTCTCCTTCGCTCGTGCCCGCGGCATGGTCAACTCGACCTCGGTGCCCTCACCCAGCGCGGTACGGATCTCGGCGTGACCGCCGTGGCGGCGCATCCGGCCGATGATCGACCCCCGCACACCGTGCCGATCATTATCCACAGTGGACATGTCAAAGCCGGCGCCCCGATCGCGCACGTAGACGCTCAGCCGGTCCTCCTCCACCTCGGCGTAGAGCGAGACCGACGCGACCTTCGCATGCCTGGCCGCGTTGACCAGCGCCTCCCGGACCGCCGCGACCAGCGCAGTTACCTGCTCATCGGTGTCCGCGTCGCCCACGACCACGGTCTCCACGCCGATCCCGTACGTGTCCTCGACCTCGGCCGCGGTCTGCTCCAGGGCCGCCGCGAACCGCTCGGCCGGTGAGGTGGACGGCTTGTAGAGCCAGTTGCGCAGGGTGCGCTCCTGCCCCCGGGCCAGGCGCAGGACCGAGGTCGAGTCGCCGGCCCGGCGCTGGATCAGCGCGAGCGTATGCAGCACCTGGTCGTGCACCATCGCGGCCACCTCGGCCCGCTCCTGCTCGCGGATGCGGGCCACCCGCTCCTCCCGCAACTGCCCGAACACCCGGTAGAGCACGGGGGCCATCGCCAGCACCAGCCCGGCCAGCGCGAGCAACGCGAAGAGCAGGCCGGTGATGGTGGCGCCGAAGTCGGCCGACTGCCCGAGCGGGGCGAGGAACGACAGGATGCCGATGATCCCGATGACGACCAGCACCCCGCCGCCGATGAGGCGCAGCAGGAACCAGTTGCGCTCACCGTCCCCGTCACCCTCCGCGCGGCGCAGCGACGCCACCACGGTGACGTCCGGCGGTTGGTCGAGGGCGCGGCGGCGGCGCTGGGGTTCCGCCTGATGCCAGATGATGCCGGCGCCGAGGGCGATGAGGGCGACCAGCGCGACCAGGGTGGCATCCAGGGTGAAGCCGCCAACCTGGATCTCCAGCACGACGATCCCGAGGGCGAGCACGAGCAGCCCCGCGCCCTGTAGCGGGTTGCCGCGCCGCCGACCGGTGCGGCCGGCGGCGCTCGGCGGCGTCGGGAGGACCCCCCAGAAGGCCACGTAGAGCAGGGCCCCGAGCCCGTTCGCCGCCAGCAACGCGACGAACGCCACCCGCACCACCACGATCGGCAGCCGCAGGTGCTCGGCCAGGCCGGCGGCGACCCCGCCGAGGATCCGGTTCGCCGGATCGCGGAAGAGCCGGCGCACCTGGTAGCTGACCCGCGGACCGTCCTGCTGGTCCGGGGCCACCGCGGTGGTCTGGTTCGTCGACGTCATCTCGGATTCACGGTCGCTTCGGATTCACGGTCGCTTCGGATTCACGGTCGCTGGCTCGGCCCGGTCCCGGTCTCGGCTGCCCGGGGCGGCTGGGATCTCGATCGTCACACGCGATGACCGGCCCGACCAGGGGAGCAACCCCGATCCGCGTGGGCCGGCGAAGCCAGGGTCGGGTCAGGGTGAACACCCGAGGCGGTGCCGGCGCCACCGCGGCACCATTCCAAGCATGACCACCCACTCTGCGGGCCAACCGGCGGCCGGGCCACCACCGGCTGACGGCCCGCCGCCGATGACCGCGTTCGCCTGGCGCCATAGCCTGGTGAGACCGGCCAAGGGGCGGCTGTTCGCCGGCGTCTGCGGCGCGTTCGCCCGGGCCACCAACACCGATCCGGTGCTGTGGCGCGTGATCATCGCGGTGCTGAGTCTGTTCGGCGGCGTTGGCGTCCTCATCTACCTCCTGGGCTGGCTGCTCCTGCCGGCCGACGGCGACACCGCTTCGCCGGTTGAGGCCGTGCTCGGCCGGGGCCGGTCGGCCACCTCCGCGGTGCTCACCGTGATCGGCGGCATTATCGTGCTGCTCTCCTTCGGTGTGCTCTTCTCCGAGCCGTTCCGCCCCGGACCGTGGGGGCTGGTCCTGGTCGTTGGCGCGATCGTGCTGCTGCTGCGCGACCGTCGCAGCGGTCGCCCGGCCGACGCCGGATCCGCGGTCCTCAGCGCCACGGCGAATGCCACTCCTTCTCCGTCCGCCGCCCACCCCGGGCCGGCGTACCCGCAGCTTCCACCCATCGCGTCCGTCGGTTCGACACCGGCGGGGGCGCCAACCATGTCCGGAGTCACGATGTCAAGCACACCGACGAACCCGGTGCCGCCGTTCGCACCCTACGGTCCCTTCGTGCCGGCGTCGGCACCGCCGCCGCCACCCCCCGCGCCGCCACCGCCCCGACCGCGGTCACGGCTGGGTCGGCTCACCTTCTCGGTGGCGTTGATCGTGCTGGGTCTGGTCGCGCTGGCCGATCTGGCCGGGATGTCGGTGCCGGCGCCGACCTACCTCGCGGTCGGCCTCGCCGTCGTCGGCCTCGGCCTGGTGGCCGGCGCCTGGTACGGGCGGGCCCGCAGCCTCATCGCCCCGGGCGTGGTGCTGACGCTGGCGCTGGCGATCTTCGGTTCGATCTCCATCGCCTCCCGCGCGGTCCACGGCGGCACCATTACCTGGGCGCCGACGAGTGTGTCGCAGATGGACAGCTCCTACCAGCATGAGCTGGGCAACGGCACCCTCGACCTGACCGGCGTGGACTTCAGCTCGACGACCAGCCCGGTCGTTGTCGATGTCGAGGTCAACCTGGGCAATCTCGAAGTCATCGTTCCGTCCAACGTGGACGTCACCGTGACCGCAAAGGTCAACGCCGGTAACGCCGACGTCTTCTCCGACCAGTGGGGCGGCATGGATCCGGCGTCGCGTACCGTCACCGACCTCGGCCCGGACGGTAAGGGTGGCGGGGAGCTGCACATCAACGCCAACGTCGACCTGGGCAACCTGGAGGTTCACCGATGAAGAGGCACAGCACCGATGTGGTGTCACTGGTCTTCGGGCTGCTGTTCGTCGGCGCCGCCGGCTGGTGGTTCGTGGCCCGCTACCTGGACCTGCGGCTCAACGTGCCCAACGGCGGCTGGTTCATCGCCGGCGCGCTGATCGTCCTCGGGCTGCTGGGAGTGGTCGGGAGCCTGCGCCGCGACGAGGACGTCCGGCCGGTGAGCCTCGGCGCGCAGCCCGCCGAGGAGCCGGCCCTGGTTGCGCCGGCGACCCTGACCACCCCGTCCTACGGCGAGGCACCTGCGCCCTACGGCGACGTACCTGTGCGCAGCGAAACACCTGCGCCCTACGGCGAAGCACCGGCACCGTACGGCGAGGCACCTGCGCCCTACGGCGATGCGCCCACGCCGTACGGGGCCACGCCGGCACCCGGCGCCGATGAGACCACGCGGGAGCAGGACCGGTAGCGGGGGCGGGCTGCCAGGGGGCAGGCCGGGGCCGGTCCGATCGGACCGGCCCCGGTGCTGTACGCCTATGCTGGCCTTTGTCCCCGGAGCGGGCAGAGTGTGCCGTCTGCGAACGACGACGCTGGCACCGCAGGAGAGGAGCCCTGGTGACCGAGACGCCCACGCGCGGTGCTGACCCGATCCTCGACGCCCACATCGGGACAGCCGCCGCGAAGGCCCTCGCCGCGGACCTGGCTCGGCACCCGGGTCCCAAGCACGGACTGCTGGTCGGGACGGCCGACGGCTCGGCGGTGCTGGTCGCCGCCGTCGACGCGCTGCAGCCCGACGACCGCTTGACCGTGGTCGCCGGCCCGGCCGCCGAGAGTGTGCGTACCCAGGTCGAGCTGGCCGGCTCGTGGGTGGAGGAACGGGTCCAGGTGGTGGCGAACCTGGCCGACGCTGAGCCGGCCGACGCGCTGATCTTGGCGGACCTGGTGACCGGCGACCCGGACGAGGTCGGCGCCAGAATGCAGACCTTGGCCAAGCACCTCAACCCGGGCGGCACGGTGAGCCTGGCGACGCCGGCCCGGCCGATCATGGCCGGCGCCGCCGCGGCCGAACTGGACCGGCTGGCGGCCCGGCACGGCGTCGGCAGCGACCTGGTGCTGCGCAACATCCCGCCGCTGCGGGTGCACCGGCTCCGGTTCACCGCGGCTGACCCCGCCCTGGCCGAACGGCTCGCCCCGCTCGTGCGCACCAGCAGCGTCCAGCTCACCCGGGGGGTGCACCTGGACTCCAACGGGGTGGCCGCAGCGGCGATCCTGCTCGGCGCGGCGGCACTGTTACGGCGTACGCGATCCCGGCTGTGGCTGGCCCCGGCGCTCGCGGCCGTCCCGGTGGCGGCCTTCTTCCGCGATCCCGAGCGGACCCCCCCGGCGGATCCGGCGGCCGTCGTCTCCGCCGGGGACGGCAAGGTGCTCGCGGTCGAGACGGTGGCCGACGCCCGGCTCGGCGCCGATGAGTTCCTGCGGATCGCGGTCTTCCTGTCCGTGCTGGATGTGCACGTCAACCGGGCGCCGGTCGCCGGCCGGGTGACCGACCACTTCGTCACCGAAGGCGGTTATGCGGCGGCGATGCGGCCGGAGGCCGAGCACAACGTGGCCGCATACACGGTGCTGGACACCGTGCACGGGACGGTGGCGGTGGCCCAGCGCACCGGTCTGATCGCGCGGCGCATCGTGCAGCGCGCCCCGGTCGGCGCCCTGCTCGCCCGCGGCGAGCGGTTCGGGCTGATCCGCTTCGGCTCCCGCGTCGACGTCTACCTGCCGGCCACCGGGGTGACCGCCCGGGTGGCGGCGGGTGACCGGGTCCGCGGCGGCGAGACCGTGATCGCCACCTGGACCCTCCCTAGTTGATCTAGGGCGTAGGCACAGGATTGGAGATCAAACCGTATGCCTACGCCCTAGATCAACAGAAGTGTCCGGGTGGCTAGCTCGCGATCAGTTCGACCGGGCGCCGGGTGTGGTAGAGCCACAGCAGTGGGCCGGTGACCAGGTAGCCACCGACGATCGCGGTGAAGGTCCAGGGCACCGTGATCATGGCGCAGATCGCCGGCAGCACCCAGAGCCACATCGGCAGCCGGAGCACCTGGCCGAGCTTGACGTAGGGGAACGACGTGACCATCGCGAGGGCGTACACGGCGACCGCGACGACCTGAACATCGGCCGGCAGGTGGGGGCCGAGCAGGATGTCCAGAGCGAGAACGGCCGCGGTCATCGTCGTCGGCACGCCGGAGAAGAACCGCCCGTCCTTGGGTGAGACGTTGAACCGGGCGAGGCGGACGGCGGCACATACCGCGACCAGCGCGCAGGCCGGACCGGCCAGCGCCGGGCTGGCGCCACGGTCGAGCAGCCACTCGTAGACCACGACACCGGTGGCGACGCCGAACGAACTCAGGTCGGCCATGGAGTCCAGTTGGGCGCCGAACGGGCTGCAAACCCCGAAGCGGCGGGCCAGACCGCCGTCGAAGCCGTCGAAGGCGACACAGGCCAGCAGCGTGATCGCGGCGAGCCGGAACTCGCCGGCGATCGCGAGGAACGCGGCACTCATACCCAACAGCAGGCTGGCGATGGTGCAGCCGTTGGCGAGCGCGAACTTGAGTCGTCGGACCGGCGTGCGCTCGCCGGGCAGGAGCGGAATCGACACCGGCCCGACGGCGCGCAGATGCACCACGTCCGGCGTGCGCGGGTCGGCCGGACCCGGGACCGGACCGGCCGCGGGCATCGGAGCCAGCTCGGCGGCCGCGATCGGGGCCCGGCCGGCAGCGGCGAGGGCGTTGTCGGTGGCTGAGCGACGCCGGCGCCAGGAGCGCTCAGGCGGCGGGAAAACGACCTGGGTGCCGGAGAGCGCGCTCTCGCGGCGGCGGCGGCGGGTGAGGACAGCGGTGGCGCGGGAGCCGCTTCGCCGCAGCCGGGCCCACCGGCGGCCGGCGGGGCGGGGACTGTCCATACTCCGGCGGCGGCGCCAGACTCTCGCCAAAGCTTGACCTCCTGGAGAACACCGGCTCGGCGACCTTGCCGGGTGATGGCGCCGAGATGGCGTCCGGATGAACCACCGTGGCGCACTACACGATCGCATACCCACGCACGTCTTCGCGACGGCCAGCGCGACATAATGTTCGGGCGTAACCGCGCAATAACTGGCAAAGCCCGTCGCACGTCACATTACCATGCGTAGCCGAAACCGAGCCAATTCCATTGTCACTGCTCGACGTCGCGTTCCCGCCCGGCTGTGGCCGGAGACACAGCGTAACCGGGCGGTTCACCGGCGAGCGAAGGCTGCCAGAATGTTGATCATTCCTGGTCCCAGGATGACGATGAAGATGGCCGGGAAGAGGCAGAAGATCAGCGGGAACAAGATCTTGATCGGGACCTTCTGGGCCAGCTCCTCCGCCCGCTGGCGCCGCCGAACCCGCATCTCCCGGGCCTGCTCGCGCAGCACGTTGGCGATCGGTACGCCCAGTTCACTGGCTTGGACCACGATCGCGCAGAACGACTTCAGCTCCACCACGCTGGACCGCTGGCCGAGTGCGCGCAACGCGTCCACCCGGGACCGGCCGATCTGCATTTCCTGCAGCACCCGGGCGAACTCGCCGGCCACCGGGCCGCGCCCGTACCGGGTGATCTGGGAGAGGGACGCGTCGAAGCCGAGGCCGGCCTCCACGCTCACCGTGAGCATGTCGAGGATGTCGGGCAGGCTGACCCGGATGGTGGCCTGCCGGTTGTGCGAGAGCTGGTAGATGACCAGGTCCGGGATGAAGAAGCCGACGGCGGCGCCGATCAGACCACCGAAGACCGCGCCCACGCCGCCGCCGAGGGCCAGCCCGATAGGGGTGCCGAGGATGCCCAGCGCGACCAGGCCCAGGCCCTTGATCTCGAAGACGCGGTCGACGGTCCAGTACGGCGGATTGCCCGCGTAGTCCAGCCAGCGGCGCAGTCGGGCCAGCGCGGTACCCGGGGTGGCCGCGCGACCGAGCTGCGACATCCGGTTGCTGACCGGCGGCAGCCCGCCCCGCTCGCCCGAGCCGTCACCGCGGCCGGCCCCGTACACGGTGTCGATCGCGGACAGGCCCCGGTTCACGCCGGCGCGACCAAAGGTGGCATTGGCGATGTTGGCCACGACCACCGCGATGCCGACGAAGAAGGCGAGCACGGCGGCGGCGGTCAGCCCGACATAGACCACGCTCATGCTCAGGCCTCCACCTTGATCACACGGGTCATCCAGAAGATGCCGATGATGAAGAGCAGGCCGCCGCCGGCCAGCATCGTGATCCCGAGCGGGTCGGTGATCAGCGGCTTCATGTACGCCCGGCGGTAGATGAACATGAAGAGTCCGAGCACCAGCGGGAGTCCGATGAGGACGTACGCGGACAACCGCCCCTCGGCTGAGAGTGAGCGCACGTGGCGACGCAGGCGGCTGCGCTCGCGCATGGTGTCCACAGTGGTCTGAAGGACCTCGGCGAGGTTGCCGCCGACCTCGCGCTGGATGCGCACCGACATGACGGCCCAGCCGAGGTCGTCACTCTGCGCGCGCTGGGCCACCCGCTCCAACGCGTCCGAGATGTCCGCGCCCAGGCGGTGCTCCGAGACCGCGCGCCCGAACTCCAGCGACACCGGCTCGGGGGACTCGCGCACCAACGAGTCGAATGCCTGGGGCAGCGAGAAGCCCGACTTGAGCGAGCCGATGACGAGCTGCAGCGCGTCCGGCAGCTGCTCGGCGAACTGGGTCTCCCGGTGGTCCACCCGGATCGACTGGTACAGCACGGTGGCCAGCCAGCCGATCAGCAGTCCGATGATCCCGCCCGGCACCCGGGCGACGATGAACAGGAGGGCGCCCGCAGTGATCGTGATACACACCCGCAGCAGCACCCACTCATGCGCCCGCATCCGCATGCCGGCGCGCTCGAGGCGGTGCGAGATGCGCTCCTCCATCCGCCCGGAGCGCACCACGGACGCGGTGGCGGCGAGTGCGGTCCGGGCGATGACACTGCCGGCGTTGGCCTCGGGGGTGGTCTTCGGCGCCGGCGCCGGTCGGGTTGGTCCAAAGTGCTCGATCTGCTTGATGCGGTCCTGCTTCACGCTGCGCGGCCACATCAGCGCGAGCACCGCGGCCACCACGGCGACGAAGAGCAGGCCGACGAAGACCCGGCCCAGCCAGGACGGCACCCAGGTGAGCGTCGGCCCGGCCTGGTCGGCCACCGGGGTGGTCGGCGGGAAGGTCACCGGTGCCGACACCGCGAGGCCGGTGCCCTCGAGCACGATGTCCAGGCTCGACTTCGAGCCGGCGAGCACGGACGGCACCAGGGCGGTCACCGCAGTCGCCGGCGGGAAGACCGCGCTCTCGGCCTCGGCCGCGTCGGTGAGCGCCGTGTCGTCGGCCGCCGGCACCAGGCGCCCGCCGGTCTGCTGGACCAGGGTCTGGGCCTCGCTCGGCGGTGCGCTCGGCGCCGGGCCGAGGGCGTCCACGATGATGCCCGCGGCGGCGAGGGCGGCCGCCGCGGGCCCGGGGTCGCCCGTTGACCCCCCGGGTTCGGCGCCGAGAACGACGACCCGGCGCTCCGCGGTGGCTGAAGGGAACCCGGCGCCGTCGAAGGCCGCCGGCAACGTCGCGGCGAGCTCGCCGAGCGCGGCCGTACCGGTGGGCCGGGTCAGGGCGGCGAGCGCGGCGCCGAGCGCGTCGCGGTCCGGGGTCGGCGCGAGCACAACCGGCGGGACGACGCCGAGCACGGCGAGCCCGACGGCCGCATCGGCCGGCAGGCCGGCCGCGATCGCCGAGGCCGCGTCCTGCGCCGCGGCGAAGCCGGCGGCGGACGCCGTCTCGCCGAGGACGACGATCATTGCGCGCGGCGCGATGTCCTTAACCGCGGGGGCGGTCGTCGTGCTGAGCTCGCGATCGCCGACCTTCACGGTGACCGCCGACGGCGGCAGCGCCACGGTGACATCGCGCGGCGTCAGGACGAAGTGGACGGCGCCATCCGCCGCGGTCAACGCGGTCACCACGACGCCCGGGGCCGGGCGAGCGGCCGCCGGCGTTGCCGGGGCGAGCACGAGTAGGGCAGCGACGAGCGCCGCGGCGAGCAGGGAGGCCGCGCGCAGCACCGACCTCACGAGCCGCCCCACGGCGGCTGGGGCGCGGCCGGCTGCCAGGGCGGCCCGGGTGGCTGGTCCGGACTCCAGACCGGCGGCTGGTCCGGGCTCCAGGCGGGTGGCTGGTCCGGGCTCCAGGCCCCGGGGCCGGAGGCCGGGGTGACGGTCGCGTGCCCGTACACGTTGCCATTGACACCGACCGGGGGCCGGGGCGGTGCCGGCGGCGGCGCCGTCGCCTCGAACCAGTCGGCCGGGATGATGATCCCGACATCACCCAGCCGTTCCAGGAAGCGCGGCCGGTTGCCCGTCGGCTGCAGGGTGCCGCGGTAGCGGCCGTACTCGTCGAGCCCGGCCCGGAAGTCGAAGAGGAAGATGTCCTGCAACGCGATGCCGCCCTCACCGTCGAGGCCGACGACCTCGGTGATGTGGGTGATCCGGCGGCTGCCGTCCTTGAGCCTGGTCTGGTGGATGATCAGGTCGATGGCGGCCGCTGTCTGCTCCCGGATCGCCCGGACCGGCAACTCGATGCCGGCCATGAGAACCATGGTCTCGATGCGGGCCAGCGAGTCGCGGGGCGAGTTCGCGTGCACCGTGGTCATCGAGCCGTCATGACCGGTGTTCATAGCCTGGAGCATGTCGAGGGCGGCGCCGTCGCGGACCTCACCGATGACGATGCGGTCGGGGCGCATGCGCAGCGAGTTGCGGACCAGATCCCGCACGGTCACCTGGCCGCGGCCCTCGATGTTCGGCGGCCGCGACTCCAGGCGCAGCACGTGCTCCTGGTGCAGCTGGAGCTCGGCCGCGTCCTCGATGGTGACGATGCGCTCGTCCGCCGGCAGGAACTGGGAGAGCACATTGAGCGTCGTGGTCTTGCCGGTGCCGGTACCCCCGGTGATCAGCATGTCGAGCCGGCCCCGGATACACGCGGCGAGCAGGTCGGCCACCGGCTTGGTCAGCGTGCCGAACCCGATGAGGTCGTCCATGCCATACGGGTCGGCGGCGAACTTGCGGATGGTGAGCACGGCGCCGTCGATCGAGATGGGGGGCAGCACCGCGTTGATCCGGCTGCCGTCGGGCAGGCGGGCGTCCACCATCGGGCTGCCCTCGTCCACCCGCCGCCCCACCCGCGCCACGATCTTGTCGATGATCCGGCGCAGGTGCTCCTCGTCCACGAAGGCCGCATCAACCGGCATGATCCGTCCGAACCGCTCGACGTAGATGCGCTCCGGACCGTTGACCATGATCTCGCTGACATCCGGGTCCCGCAGCAGCGGCTCGAGCGGGCCGTGGCCGAGGATCTCGTCGCAGATCTCGCCGGTGATCCGGCTCCGGTCGGCCGCCGTGAGCGGGGTCTCCTCCCGGCTCAGCACGTCCTGCAGGGTGTCCCGGACGCGCTGCTCCAGCACCTCGGCGGAGCGTTCGTTGTACAGCTGCGGCCCGAGGATCTCCTGCAGCTCGCGGTGCACGCGCCGGCGGATGTCGGCGAGCGGGCCGGTGACCCGGGCGACCACGCCGGCCGGACCGCGGCCACGGTCGGGCTCGGGTCCGCGCCGCTGGGCGAGGCGTTCGGCGAGACTCATGGGTCACCTCATCTGTTGCGGTTGAGCAGGCCACGCAGGCCGCGGGCGGCCGGTTCGCCCACGTTCGGGCTGGTGAGTCGGCCGGCGGCGAAGTCGCGGATCGCCTTGCTCACCGGATGCTGCGGATTGTCCACCATGATCGGGACACCTCGGTTGATCGAGACCGGCACGTCCCGGCTGGACGGGACGTGGGCCGAGATCGGCACCCGGATGACCCGTTCGATGTCGGTGGCGGTCAGCCCCACCTTCGCGTCGGAGCGGTTGAGCACGACAAGTCGGTTCTCCTTCGGCAGGTCAAGCAGATCGAAGGTGTCCAGGGTGATGCGGAGGTTCTTCAGGGCCGGGATGTCCGGCGTGGTCAACAGGACGTGAACGTGCGACGCGTCGAGCGCGGTAAGGACATGGTCGGTGAATTGCGGCGGTGTGTCCACGATCAGGAAGTCGAACATTCCCCGGGCGATCCGGAAGATGTCAGCCACCAGGCCTTGAGTGACCCGCTCGGCCTCGGCCGGGCCGGCCGGTGCCAGCAGCGTGTCCAGGCCCGGCGCGTACGGCGTGACCAGAGCCCGCACCGCCATCTCGTCGAGTTGGTCGCCGAGCCCGACCGCGTCCGCGAGGCTGCGCTCGGGAACCAGCTGCAACATGATCGCGACGTCGCCGAAGGCCAGGTCGAGGTCGAGCAGGCCGACCTTGCGGGCGCCACCGGCGGCGAGCGCGCAGGCGATATTGGTGGCCAGCGTCGTCTTGCCGCAGCCGCCCTTGGCCGCGAACACGGTGACGATGCGGGCTTCGAACTCCGCCACCCCGGGCAGGGCCACCCGGCGGGGCACGGTCGGGCCCATCTGGCGGGAGACCTCGACCGAGCGGGCACACGCGGCGAGCAGGCCGGCCGGGTCGTTCGCCGCGACCACCTCACGCATGCCGGCCCGGATCGCCTCGCCGAGCAGGCCGACGTCAAGCCGGTCGCGGATGAGCACGACGCCAAGCCCGGGCCGCTTCACCCGGTACTCAGCCGCGATCGCCAGCGCCTCGCCGAGGTCGACCCCCGGACCCAGCACCGCGAGCGTCTCGGCCGGGAACTGGCTGAGCAGCGAGGCGAGGTCGGGCGCGGAGGCAGCGGTGTGAACGTCGCTGCCGAGCAGCACCGCGAACTGTTGCGCGTCGCGCCGGTGCGGCTCGTACAGGATCGTCATCTCAATGTCTCCGTCGGTTCGACCAGTTGTTGTATCGCCGGTTATTTGAACAGCGGGAGCGAGGTGTTCGCGGAGTCCCGGTCGTCGACCCCGGGACCGCTGCGGACGTCGGCTGAGTCCGTCAACAGGCCCAGGTAGAGCGTGCCGTGGTTGAGCCCCTCGATCAGGCGCTCGGCGTCCGCCTGGGTCACCGCAACCGTAATCATCAGCGCGCCCGATCGCGAGGTACTTGTCGCCGAGGCGCTCACCTGGTAGGTCCCGATCGCCAGCACCTCCACTCGGGGCAGGAGCACCCGGGTCCGCTCGAGCCCGGTCCGGGTGCCGTCCTTGTCCACCACGTTGTAGGTGAGGAAGATCGCGATCTGCGCACCAACCTGGACGAAGCCGGCAACCTGCTCCGGTACTCCGGTCTGTACCGTCACCGCGATCTTGCCGTCCTCGATCGGCAGGCCGCTGGTCACCCCACTGGGCGCGCCAAAGTTCGCCTTGAGCAGCATCTGCCCGGCGGCGATGTTCGAGGTGAGTACCTGCTTGTCAAACTCCGGCCCGATAGCGGACAGGACGTCCGCCGGGGCCAGCGCCCGGGGCACCCGCTCGAAACGCACCAGTTTCTGGTCACGCATCCGAGCGCCGGAGGTGCCGGCCGCCAGCCGTTTGGTGGCGATGGCGACGGTGACCGGAGTCTCGATCCGGTCCTGAGCCCGCTGGTCCGCGGTGACGATGAGGAACAGGCCGCCCGCGGCGCCGAGGGCGGCGAGCACGATCGCGACGGTGATGGCGGCGATGCGACGAGTCATGGTGAGCAATCCCGGTCGTTGAAGGGTGGGTCCGGTCGGGCCGTATGCAGGTGTCCGATGCGCGTTCTGGGGGGCGGGCGTTCCGATGCGCGTTCTGGGCGGCGGGCGTTGTGGGGTGCGGCGGTCTGGTGGGCGGTGGTCACCCGATGAGCTTGACGATGGCGTCACCCCCCGCCACGACGTTGGACAGCTCGACCAGAGGGCCGGTGAACAGGCCGGAGAGGCAGCGCTCGTAGATGTCCAGGCAGGGGTCGTGTGCGGTGATGGTTGACGGCTCGTCGTGGCCGCTGAGGTCCTCTCCCGGTGGTGAGAACGGTGGCCCGAACTGGAAGCCGGTGACCAGGAACGGCGCCAGCCACCGGTGGTGGAAGAGCTCCTTGTCCTCGGGCTGGTCCTCGATCCCGTCGTGCACCGGAAGGTACACGATCTCCTGGTTGGCGCGTGCCTGGCGGACCCGGTCCTCGCAACTCTGCGGAAGCAGGGTGAAGTCGATGTGCGGAACGTAGGCGCCGAGGACGTCGCCGTCGGTTGGGATGGACCGCTCGCACTGGCTTCCGCCACCGTCGAGGAAGCCGGCGCGACCGGGCGCCTCGAACGGGCCGTCCGGGTTGTCGCAGGGCCCGTCGAAGGCGCCTTCCCAGTAGTTGATGGTGCGCTCGTCGACCTCCCGCGGATGGGTGAGGTCGGGCGGGAACAAGGTGTTGTCCGCCGTGTCCGCGTTGAACTCGCAGATGGATATGGTCATCGCCAGGATGCTGAGCGCGGCACCACTCTGCCAGGTCGCGCGGGCGCAGGCACCGACGTCCGAGCCGGCGTAGCCCTCGTTGCCCGACATCGTCTGGGCGAACACCGGCGGTAGCGCGAAACGGCCGTCGGGCACCTCGGTCGTGAGCCGGACCTCGACATATGGCGTGGTCCCGGTCGGCGCGCTGCCCAGGCAGTCGGTCAGGTTCCCGGCCACGGGCCCACACGGGGAGAGCTTTCCCGGCAGGAAGCCGCAGACCTGCGCCACATGGGAGAGTCCGTCGTCGGCATTGAGGTCGGCGTACCGGCCGGCCAGGGTCTCGATAGCGGTCGTGGACGCGCAGCCCGCGGCGTCGGTGGCGCAGGCCCGCGCGGCCGCGAGCGCGGCCGCGTCCGCACCACTCTGCAGGACCTCCCGCTCGACGTAGATCTGGCCCACGTCGACCACGAGCGCGAGAAAGCCGAGCAGGACCCCGCCGGCGAGCAGGATCGCCACGACCACCGCGACCGCACCGCGATCCGGCGGTCGTCGCCGCCGCCCGCCGCCCGCCGCGGCCCGACCGACCAGCCGGTCCAGCACCCCGCCCCGGCCCGGGCGCCAGCCGAGCGCGTCGCGGCCCGTTGACCCGGTGTTCAGCCCAGGCATGGCATGACGCTCGTCGACTGCAATTCGATCTGACCATCGCCGTCACCCAGGCCGGCGAGCAGCGAGAGCGGGGTCACCAGGGAGAACTGGTAGGTCAGGGTCACCGTCGCGTCGGTGTCCGGGTCCGGGGGCGTGGCGCAGGGGGTGACCTCGACGGCGAGCGCGCCGCCCGAGGTGTCGATGCCGGTGGTGGCCTTGGTGACCTGGCTACGACCGGTGGACTCGTCGACCAGCGCGGTGGCCCGGGCCCCCTCCCGGGCGGCCTGGGCCAGTGTGATCTTGGCGTGCAGCATCCGGCCGAAGTCGATGATGCCGAAGATGACGAGCAGCAGCACCGGCAACACCAGGGCGAACTCGACCGCCGCTGCTCCTGCCTCCCCGCGTTTCGCGCGCCTCCCCGGCCAGGCCATGTTCTAATGTCCCGGGCTGCTCGGAACCACGTTTGTGCCCTGCTCGAACAGGTGGTGGACGGCGCCCCCGAAAACCGTGATGCCAATGACCGCCGCAACCGCGATGAAAAGCGCGAGCAGGGTGTACTCCACGGACACCGCGCCACGATCCCGGGCCGGTCTGCGCATGGGGTGTCCTCTCCTCCTATGTCAAGGCGACCTGTCTATCACCGCGACCTGTGAGTCCCCGCGACGTCGGTCCCCCGCGACGCAGTGCGCTCGCGACCCACGGTTGGCGGCGCACGCGCCCAACGCCCGCCAGCCGGTCCGGCGGGCGGGCGGGGCGTAGCCCTGCGATCAGGGCGACGGAGCGCACTCGGCCGAGCTCGAGACCTTCTCGCAGGCGCTCTTGAACTTGTCGCTCAACGCGTTGCCGAGGATCAACACGGTGCCCGCGATGACCACTGCGATCAGCGCCACCAACAGGCCGTACTCGACGGCCGAGGCACCGTCGTCGCGCCGCCTACCCAAGGTACGTAGCTTGCCAAGAAGCTTCATCACGGGCTGATTCTCCTTTGTTGACCGTCGTCCGCCCACGCAGACGGTGTTCGGCTGCTCCACGCGAACCCGCGCAACACTTCACCAGTCATATCACCCGCGCTGTCAAGTTCCTGACAAAGAAACCGTTCGGCCAGGGCAATCACGTCCGACCGAACACATCCACCCATCCCGACACGAGGATGGCGACCAACGCACCGGTGAGCATAGCTGGCCCGAACGGCAGCGATCCGCGCCGGTCGACTCGACCGGCCAGCAATAGGCCGATGACCACCGGAGCGTTCACCAACCACGGCAACAGCCCACCGAGGACCACCGCGCGCCAGCCGAGCCAGCCCAGGTAGAGCCCGAGCAGCACGGCGAGATTGACATCACCGAAGCCGATCCCCCGACCCGGCAGCAGATAGAGCAGGAGGAAGACCAGACCCAGTCCGGCGGCGCCGAGCACCGCCCGGCCCAGGTCCGCCCACTCGCCGGTGATCAGCGCCAGCCCGGTGAAGAGGACGAGGCTGATCCAGATCGCCGGCACCACCAGCTGGCGGGGCAGCCGGCGGCAGGCGATATCGACCACGCCGAGCAGGACACCCAGTACCGCGAGCGCGGCGTAGAGCGGCAACGCGGGCACCGGACCCAGAGCCGCGGCGAGCAGCGCGGTGACCGCGCCGGTGATCAAGGCGGTCGCCCACGCCGGCGGGCCGGCGGACGCCGCACAGGACGGGCATCGCGGCGGGAGTCGCAGCCAGCCCGGCACCCCGGCCGGCCAGCCGTGTCCACATTGGAGGCAAGCGTTGCGTACCGGCTGATCGAAGGCGACCGAGAGCCGGTGGGCCGGCAGCGGTACGAAGGCGCCGGCCACCAGCCCGCCGGCGGCCGACAGCCCCACCGCGAGCGCTGCCACGCGGGCAGCCTACGGGGGCCTTACTCCCACTCGATGGTGCCGGGTGGCTTGCTCGTCACGTCGAGCACAACCCGGTTGATCTCCGGCACTTCGTTGGTTATCCGGGTGGAGATCCGGCCGATCAGCTCGTACGGCAACCGGGACCAGTCGGCGGTCATCGCGTCCTCGCTGGCGACCGGGCGCAGCACCACCGGATGGCCGTAGCTGCGCCCGTCACCCTGCACGCCCACGCTGCGCACGTCGGCGAGCAGGACGACCGGGAACTGCCAGACGTCGCGGTCGAGGCCGGCCGCGGTCAGCTCCTCCCGGGCGATCGCGTCGGCCGCGCGCAGCACGTCCAGGCGGTCCCGGGTCACCGCCCCGATGATCCGGATAGCCAGCCCGGGACCGGGGAAGGGATGGCGCCAGACCATCGCCTCGGGCAGGCCGAGCGCCGACCCGAGCGCGCGCACCTCGTCCTTGAAGAGTGCCCGCAGCGGCTCGACCAAGGTGAACGCGAGGTCGTCGGGGAGCCCGCCGACGTTGTGGTGCGACTTGATGTTCGCGGTGCCGGCACCACCGCCGGACTCCACCACATCCGGGTAGAGGGTGCCCTGCACCAGGAACTCGACGTGCCCCTCGACTTCGATCGCGCGGGCCGCCGACTCGAAGACCCGGATGAACTCGCGACCAATGATCTTGCGTTTGCGCTCCGGGTCGGTGATGCCGTCGAGCTCGGCCAGGAACCGCTCCGCCGCGTCGACGACGGTGAGCCGGATGCCGGTGGCCGCGACGTAGTCCTTCTCCACCTGCCCGGCCTCGCCCGCCCGCAGCAGGCCATGGTCGACGAAGACACAGATCAGCTGGTCGCCGACGGCCCGGTGGACGAGCGCCGCGGCCACCGCCGAGTCCACCCCGCCGGACAGACCGCAGATGACCCGGCCCGGGCCGATCTGGTCGCGGATCGCGGCCACCTGCTCGGCGATGATCCCGGCCGGGGTCCAGGAGGGCGGGATCCCGGCGATCTCATGCAGGAACCGGGCCAGCACCTGCTCGCCGTACTCGGTGTGGGCGACCTCGGGGTGGAACTGGACCCCGGCCCGCCGGTGCGCCAGATCCTCGAAGGCGGCCACCGGCGCCCGCGGACTGCTCGCGGTGACCGTGAAGCCGTCCGGCGCCGCGGTGACACAGTCGCCGTGGCTCATCCAGACGACCTGCTGGGTGGGCAGGTCGGCCAGGAGCGCCCCGGGTCGGTCGGCCACGGTGAGCGGGGTGCCGCCGAACTCCCGCTGGCCGGTGTGCGCGACCGCGCCGCCGAGAATCAGCGCCATCGCCTGGAACCCGTAGCAGATCCCGAGAACCGGCACGCCGGCGTCGAAGAGGGCCGGATCGACCTGGGGGGCGCCGGGCTCGTACACGCTCGCCGGGCCGCCGGAGAGGATGATCGCGGCCGGGCGGCGAGCGAGCAGCTCGGCGACGGTCAGCGAGTGCGGCACGATCTCGGAGTACACCTGCGCTTCCCGCACCCGCCGGGCGATCAACTGGGCGTACTGCGCGCCGTAGTCGACCACCAGCACGGGCCCCGGGGTAGCCGTCATGGCCCGAAGCCTACCGAGGCGGGTACGGCAGACCGTGCTTCGCGTGGTATGCGCGGACCCAGGTGTCGTCGAGCCCGTCGGCGAACGCGCCGCCCGGGTTGTCGACGATCCAGACGTGCATCATCTCGGGCGTGGTGACCGCGATCGACAGCGCCGGGCAGCTGCCGAACGGGGAGACGATGCCGAACCCGGGCGGAAGCAAGGTCAGGCAGATGTTGTGGGCGTGCCAGCGGGTGATCGGACCGCCCGGCTCCGGCCCGGGCACTCCGGCGCGTTCCATCACGAAGAGCGCGCCGAGCAGCGTGGCCCGCCCGCCGGAGATCGCATAGACCAGAGTCTCCGGTCGATCGGGGTCGAGCACCCGGCCGTCGGACTTGTAGGCCTTGTTCTCCAGGTGCACCGCGGCACCCTCGGAGACCATCGGTAGCTGGTACCCGGCGGCCAGGGCGGCGTCGAGGTTGGCGTAGCGCTGCAGCGCCGCCCGGGTGACGGCGGCCAGGCGCTCGGCCGCCAGTTGCTGTGGCGGGGTCGCGACCGACTCGGCGGCGGGCCGCATCACCACGCCCGCCTGGGCCCGGGCGGCCCGGGCGTGGTCATGCCCGCCGTGGTCGTGGGTGGCCGGTTGCGCCACCGCGACCGCCGGACCGCCGGCGACCGACGGCGCGTCCGTGTTCGACGCGTTGTGGGCCAGGAACGTGCCGATCCAGATGATCGCGCCGACTCCGAACGTGGTGAGCACCGTGCCGGTCGAGCCGGCGACCCGGGCGAACCACCGCCGCCGCCCGGGCCGGGGGTCGGGCACCAGGCACAGGCCGAAGGCGACCAGCTCCACCAGCGCGGTGACGATGCCGACCTGGTCGGGCTCCTCCTGGCCGGAGCCGACCACGATCAGGTACGCGACCAGCGTGCCGACCAGCAACAGCGCCGACCACAACCGCCAGGTACGCCCCTCGACGGCGCGCACCGCGAGCCAGGCGTACACGGCTCCGCTAGCGAGGAAACCGATCGTCAGCAGCGGCTCGTCGTGGTGGCCGAGCGGCAGCGCGAGGTGCACGATCGCGGCGATGCCGAGCAGCCAGGCCGCCCATCGCTGCACGGTCGTGGCCGGCGGGCCGCCGGCCACCCGTCGCCAGCCCGTCTGACCGAGCCCGGCGGGCGAGCGCAGGCGACGGGCCGCGTTCACGAACATGGGCAGCAGCAGGGCCGCGATGAGCGCGGGAATGTGGTCGGCGGCGATGCCGACCGCAAAGGCGGCGACCGGGTTCATGGCCGGTCCTCCCCCGCGCTGACGGCGACCGGCAGGACGACGGTGCCGGTGGCGCTGGTGACCAGCGGTGCCGGCAGGTAGGGATCCTGAGCCGGCGGGTAGGCCGGGCGGGCCGGAGCTCGCCGGGCCAGGATCTGTCCGCAAAGGACGAGCACCACCGCCGGCAGCACCAGGTTGGTGGTCAGGCCGACCAGGTTCGCGGTGAACGCGAGTGCCGGCACCAGCGCCAGCGCGACCTGCGCCTCGAACCCGAACAGGGTCAGGCCCTGCAACACGATCATCGTGATCAGAGCCCACCTGCGGTGCCTGACCACGGCGGCCGCGACGACCAGCAGCAGCACCGACTTGGCCAGCGGCAGGCCGAGGTAGAGCGGGTTGCCGCCCATCAGCAGCACCTCGCCGAAGCCGGCGAGGACCAGGAAGGCGACCTGGACCTGGCAGAGCACACGCACCACCTCGGCGGCACCGCCCGCGCGTACCAGCGCATCGTCGGGTGTCATGACGCCACGCTGCAGCGGGCGGGTGAGGCCGGCGTGAGGCGATGGTGAGAGGTCGATGAGAAGCTCAGCCGACCGGCAACGCCGCCGGGGCGTCCGACGGCACCGCCGGTGTGTGCGGCCGGACCGCGGCCACCCGCCGGTAGCCGGAGCCCAGCTCGGGGCGGGGATCGGGCTCACCCCGGTTGGGCCAGAATGCCATCGCCCGCTCCGCTTGTGCGGTGATGGTCAGGGCCGGGTTCACGCCGAGGTTGGCGCTCACCGCCGCGCCGTCGACCACATGCAGCCCGTGGTGGCCGAACACCCGGTGGTAGGGGTCGACCACGCCCTGCTCGGGGCTCTCGCCGATGACGGCGCCGCCGAGGATGTGGGCGGTCACCGGGATGTCGAAGACCTCCGTGACCGATCCGCCCGGCACCCCGTCGAGCTCCTGGGCGAGCAGCCGGACCGCTTCATTCCCGGCGGGGATCGAGGCCGGGTTCAGCGCTCCGTGGCCGGGCGTGGCCACCAGCCGGCGCCGGCCGTACCAGGTTCGCCGGGGGATCAGCGTGAGCGAGTTGTCCAGCGACTGCATCACCAGTGCGATCACGGTGCGCTCCGACCAGCCACGCACCGACACGACCCGGGCGGTACGGACCGGGTGGCGCACCATGGTGGCGAGCCAACGCCGCACGCGCCGCGGCCCACCGTCGGTCAGCACCGTCTGCAGCAGACCCATGCTGTTGGAGCCCCGGCCGTAACGGACCGGCTCCACGTGCGTATTCGCGTTCGGGTGGAACGAGCTCGTGATGGCCACACCATCGGTGAGGTCGAGCTTGCGCCGCCGCGCCGCCGGGCGCGGCACCGAGGCGCCGAGGATCGACTCCGAGTTGGTCCGGGTGAGCGCACCGAGCCGGGCCGACAGTTCGGGCAGCTGCCCGGTCACCCGCATCCGGTGCAGCAGGCGCTGGGTGCCGAGCGCTCCGGCCGCGAAGATGACCTGGTCGGCCTCGAGGGTCCGCCGGCCCCGCCGGACCAGGGCGCCCGTGCGCCCGGTCTCCACCAGGTAGCCACCGCCGCGGGCCGCCGGGCGCACCGCGGTCACCGTGGTCCGCTCCAGTACTGTCGCGCCAGCCCGCTCGGCCAGGTAGAGGTAGTTCTTGACCAGCGTGTTCTTCGCCCCGTGCCGGCAGCCGGTCATGCAGCTTCCACAGTGGAGACATCCGGTGCGCTCGGGGCCGGCTCCGCCGAAGAACGGGTCGCTCACCCGCCGACCCGGCTCACCGAGGAAGACCCCCACCGGCGTCGGGTGGAAGCTCTCGGCCACCCCCATCCGGCCGGCCACCGCCCGCATGGCCGTGTCCGCCGCGGTCATCCGCGGATAGGTCGCCACCCCCAACATCCGCTTGGCCTGGGCGTAATGCGGGGCGAGCTCATCGCGCCAGTCGGTGATATCGCTCCACTGCGGGTCGGCGAAGAAGTCGTCCAGGGGCTCGTAGAGGGTGTTCGCGTAGACCAGGCTGCCACCCCCGACGCCGGCACCCGACAGCACCAGCACACCACCGGCCCGGTCGCGCTGGGCCGGCGCCGGCCCAGCGCCCTCGCCGCGGGTCAGGTCACGGCGGGCCTCCCCGCGGGTCAGGTCACGGCCGGCCTCCCCGCGGGTCGGGTCACGGCCGGCCTCCCCGCGGCGGCCGGGGAGCAGGTCGAGGCGCTGGATGCCGAAGCAACCCAGCCGGGGGGCCCAGATGAAGCGCCGGATCCTCCAGGACGTCTCCGGGAACTCGTTGTCGGCGAACCGGCGGCCCGCCTCCACCACGGCGACCGAGTACCCCTTCTCGACCAGGCGGAGCGCGGCGACGCTGCCGCCGAAGCCGGACCCGATGACCACCACGTCATATCGCACGCCACCATGGTGACTCGCGGGTAACCCCGGGGGAAGCAGCGACGACGCACTTTCCCCCGCGAAGGAGCCGAAATGACTTCCGGCCTGCGGTCAGGCCGGCGCCGGCCGGGGCGGACGCACGCTCCCGTAGAGCCAGTCGGCGAAGAGCCGGTCCAGCTGGCGGCCGGAGACCTGCTCGGCCAGCGCGAGCAGCTGGGCGGTGGTCCCGGTGCCCCCGGCCCGTTGGGTGGCCCAGTCGCGCACGATGGTGAAGAACGCCGCGTCACCCACGGTGATCCGCAGCGCGTGCAGGGTCATCGCCCCGCGGTCGTACACCGAACCGCTCCGGTCGGTGAACAGGTCGTCCTTCGGCGGCACCCCGGGCGGGGTCTGCCACAGCAGCGGCGGGCTGCGGTCGTAGGTGTCGTCGAACGCCTGCTGCACGCTCATCCCGCCGTGTGCGGCCGCCCACAGCCACTGGGCGTACGTGGCGAACCCCTCGTTGAGCCAGACGTCGGTCCAGTCGTGCACCGACACGCTGTCGCCGAACCACTGGTGGGCCAGCTCGTGCGCGATGACCGAGACCCCACGGGTCGGGTTGGTGAAGAACGTGTTGGCGTAGATCGGCCGGGTCTGGTTCTCCAGCGCGAAACGGATCCGGCTGTCGGAGATGGCTATCCCGCCCATCGCGTCGAACGGGTACGGCCCGAACGTGGTGGCGAGGAAGTCGACGACCTCCGGGGTCCGGGCGAGGTAGTCGTCGATTGTCGTCGGCAGCGAGTCGGCCACCGCGGTCACCACCGGCTTGCCGTCGTGGGTGCTCTGGTGCACCCGGTAGCGGCCGATGACGACGGTGGCCAGATAGGACGCCATCGGCGCGGACTCGGTCCAGGTCCAGGTGGTGAAGCCGCCGGCGGAGACCTTCGAGGTGAGCACCCCGTTGGACAGGGCGGCCAGCTCCTGCGGCGCCGCGATCGTGATGGTGTAGCTGGCCTTGTCCCGGGGGTGGTCGTTGGCCGGGAACCAGGACGCGGCCACCTCCGGCTCGCCGATGGCGATAGCGCCGTCCGGTGTGGACAGGAAGCCGACCTGCCCGAGGCCGGGCTCGCTGTATGCCTTCGGCACGCCGGCGTAGGTGACCGCGACCGTGAACGAGGCACCGGCGGCGAGCGGGGTGGCCGGCGTGATCACCAGTTCGTCGCCGGTGACCGCGGTCGTGGCCGGTGTGCCGTTCACTGTGACCGCGGAGGCTTTGAGGGCCCGGAAGTCGAGGTCGAAGCGGGCCAGCGCGGCGGTCGCGGTCGCGGTGATCGTCGCGGAGCCGGAGAGCTGCTTGGTCGCCGGTTCGTAGCGCAGCTTCAGGTCATAGTGGGCCACGTCGTAGCCGCCGTTGCCGGCCCCGGGCGCGTACGGATCGCCCAGATCGCTCGCGCCGACCTGGGCCACCACGGTCGGACCGGCCGGCGAGGTGGTCGGGATAGTGGCGGGCGGCGGCGTCGGCGATGTGCACGCCGCCAGGGAGGCGACGACGGCGACCACTGCGATCGCCACCATCACCGTCGATCTAGGGCGTAGGCACATGGTTTGATCTCCAATCGTGTGCGTATGCCCTAGATCGACGGGGCGGGGGCGGGGGCGGAGCGACGGGGCGGGGGGCGGGGGGTCAGCGATCGAGGACGAGACCGACCTTCTGGAACTCCTTGATGTCGCGGTAACCACACTTGGCCATGGCGCGCCGGAGCCCGCCGAAGAGGTTGAGCGTGCCGTCCGGATCGTCGCTCGGCCCGTAGAGGATCTGTTCCAGCGGGCCCAGTGGCTCCTCCGCGGTACCGAAGCACCCACGGGGCAGGTTCGGATGGCTGGCCGCCGGATGCCACCAGGCGCCCCGGGCCGGGGCCCCCTCGGAGCGCGACAGCGGCTCGCCGAGCATCACCGCGTCGGCACCGCACCCCAGGGCCTTGGCGATGTCACCGCTGGTCTGGATGTCGCCGTCGGCGACCAGGTGCACGTAGCGCCCGCCGGTCTCGTCGAGATAGTCCCGCCGGGCGGCGGCGGCGTCGGCGATGGCCGTCGCCATCGGCACCCGGATCCCGAGCACCATGTCCGTTGTGGACCACTCGTCGGCCCCGATCCCCACGATGACTCCGGCCGCCCCGGTCCGCATCAGGTGCAGGGCGGTCTTGTAGTCGGTGCAGCCACCGACGATGACCGGCAGATCGAGGTCGGCGATGAACTCCTTCAGGTTGAGCGGCTCGTCCTGTGTGGACACGTGCTCGGCCGAGACGATGGTGCCCTGGATGACCAGGATGTCCACGCCGGCGTCCAGGATGACCGGGGCGAGGGAGAGCGTGTGCTGCGGGGAGACGCGTACCGCGACGGTGACGCCACCTTCCCGGATGGCCCGCACCCGGTCGGCGATGAGCTCCGGTTTGATCGGCTCGGCGTAGACCTCCTGCAGCTGGCGGGTGGCCTCGACGTCGCCGTCGTCCAGCGCGGCCAGCGTCTCGAGAACCTTGGTCGGATCCTCGTACCGGCACCACATGCCCTCGACGTTGAGCACACCGAGCCCGCCGAGACGGCCCAGGGCGACGGCGGTGGTCGGGCTCATGGTGGCGTCGCTCGGATGCGCGACGCACGGGATCCGGAACGGGTAGGCGTCCAGCTGCCAGGTCGTGGAGACGTCGTCGACGTCACGGGTTCGACGGCTCGGGACGATCGCGATGTCGTCGAGGTGATACCCCCGTTGGGCCACCTTCCCGATGCCGATCTCAACCACGTCGCGCACGGCAGCGCTCCTCTTCTGTGGGTTAGCGGGAGTGGTAGTTGGGAGCCTCCACGGTCATCTGGATGTCGTGCGGGTGGCTCTCCTTCAACCCGGCCGCGGTGATGCGCACCAACTGACCGCGGGCCTGCAGCTCCTCGATCGTGTGCGCGCCGACGAACCCCATCGCCGCCCGCAGCCCGCCGACGAGCTGGTAGGCCACCGCGCCGAGCGGCCCGCGGTAGGGCACCTGGCCCTCGATCCCCTGTGGCACGAGCTTGTCGTCGGAGAACACATCGTCCTGGAAGTAGCGGTCCTTGGAGTAGGAACGGGCCTGCCCGCGCGACTGCATGGCGGCGAGCGATCCCATGCCGCGGTACGACTTGTACTGCTTGCCGTTGATGAAGATCAGTTCGCCGGGGCTCTCCTCGCAGCCGGCGAGCAGGGACCCGAGCATCACGGTGTCGGCCCCGGCCACGATCGCCTTGGCGATGTCGCCGGAGTACTGCATGCCCCCGTCGCCGATCACCGGTACGCCGGCCCGACGGCAGGCCCGGGTGGCGTCCATGATCGCGGTCACCTGCGGCACCCCGACGCCGGCGACCACCCGGGTGGTGCAGATCGAGCCTGGGCCGACGCCGACCTTCACCGCGTCGGCGCCGGCCGCGATCAGCGCGGCCGCCCCGTCGTAGGTGGCGATGTTGCCGCCGATCACGTCGACGTCGGGCACGTCGGACTTGAGCCGGGTCACCATCTCCAGCACGTTGCGGCTGTGACCGTGCGCGGAGTCGACGACCAACGCGTCCACGCCGACGTCGACCAGTGTGCGGGCCCGCTTGTACGCGTCCTCGCCGACCCCGACCGCGGCGGCCACCCGCAGGCGACCGGCCGGATCCTTGGTGGCGTGCGGATACTGTTCGCTCTTGGCGAAGTCCTTCACGGTGATGAGACCGGCCAGCCGTCCGGTGTCGTCGACCAGTGGCAGCTTCTCCACCTTGTGCCGGCGCAGCAGCGCGAGGGCATCGGCGGGTGACACCCCGACCGGCGCGGTGACCAGTGGCATGGGCGTCATCACCTCGCGGACCGCTATCGCGGTGTCGGTGACGAAGCGGATGTCGCGGTTGGTGACGATCCCGACGAGCAGACCGCTCGCGTCCACCACCGGCACGCCGGAGATGCGGTAGCGGGCACACAGCCCGTCCACGTGGCGCACGGTGTCCTCGGGCGAGCAGGTCACCGGGTTGGTCACCATGCCGGCCTCGGACCGCTTCACCAGATCCGCCTGCTGGGCCTGGTCCTCGATGGAGAGGTTGCGGTGCAGCACGCCGATGCCCCCGTGGCGGGCCATCGCGATCGCCATCCGAGCCTCGGTGACCGTGTCCATCGCGCTGGAGACCAGCGGCACCCGCAGCGAGATCCGCCGCGACAACCGCGCCGAGGTCTCCACCTCACCCGGGACCACGTCGGATTCGGCCGGCAGCAGCAGGACGTCGTCGAAGGTAAGGCCCATTGGCAGGTCCATCGCGAGTCCCCGATCGTCGAGCCGGCTACGGCGGCTGCTCAGGTTTGTCCGGTTGTCCGGCATCCTAGTCGAGGACCGGCGCGCAGCCGGTCGGCACGCGACCGGCCGGGGAGCGGGCGCGCCGGCAGCGGGAGTCCGCGCCAGCGCGGCCCGCGTGCGGCTGCCCGGTGACCCAGCGCTGGCGATACGGTGGAAGCGTGCATGATGAGCCGCTGGACCCGTTCCGCGACGACCCGGTCGACCCGAGCACCGACCTTGAGGAGTCCGAGGACTCGCAGGAGCCGTTGACCGACGACGAGCGGACCGACGTCGAAGAGGACCTCTCCGACCTGGAGGTCTTCGAGGCACTGCTGGCGCCGGCCGGCATCCGGGGGCTCGTCATCGACTGCGAGGACTGCCACGAGCCGCATTTCTTCGACTGGGACCTGCTGCGCTCCAACCTGCGCCACCTGCTCGACTCCGGCCGCCCGCGGGTGCACGAACCCGCGTTCGACCCGGATCCGGAGCACTACGTCACCTGGGAGTACGCCCGCGGCTACTCCGACGGCGTGCACGACACCCTGCTCGAACACGACGACGACACCGGGGACGGCTGAGGCGCCCTGCCACGATCGCTACTGCACGATCCCGGCCCGGAACGCGGCCGCGACCGCGTGCGCCCGGTCGCGCGCGCCCAGCTTGCGGAACAGCCGACGGGCGTGGGTCTTCACGGTGTCCTCGGAGACGAAGAGCTCCCGCCCGATCTCGGCGTTGCTGCGCCCCTCGGCCATTCCCCGCAACACCTGCAGCTCCCGTTCGGTGAGGCTGATCCGGCGGGTCTCGCTCACCCCGACCACCACACCGGCCGCGGCCGTCCCCGCCCCGGTGTCGGCGAGCTCGGTGCCGGCGTCCGGCGGTGCCTCGCCCTCCTCGCCGTCGATCTCGGCCCGCTGCGCCGGCACCCCCTGCACTGGTGCCGAGGGCCGCAGCAACAGCATGAGCGCCTTCGCCACCGTGGTGACCAGGTCCTCCCGCTCGCCCCCCCTGATCAGCCCGCGGGCGCCGGCGGCCACCGCACCTTGGGCCACCACCGACTCCTCCGGCCCGAAGAAGACCACCACGGTCTGCGGCGCGTGCGCGAGCACCCGCCGGGTAAAGTCCACGGTGTCCGGGCGTACCGACGCGGTGTCCACAAGGAGCACATCCACCGGCGCCGCGGCGACCCGAGCCAGGGCGTCGGCCCCGTTCACGGCGGTCGAGATGTGCTCCCCCAGCCCGAGCCGGGCGGCCGCGGTCGAGATCACGTGAGCCGCCGTCGGTGTTCGCACACAAACCAGGAGTGATCGCACTCTAGCCCCCTTTTCTATACGAAAAGGGAACCATGACAACCGCCGGTCAACATGCACTTTGCCGGAGTTGGTCGTTCCGTTGTTGTCGATGTCGCGGTAGGTTCGTCTACGTTGTGCGCCTGCGCCTCCACACGGGAGACGAACGGATGTCTAATGTGAGCAGGCTGCCCGGCCCCTCGGCCGACGTCTGGGACTGGCAGCGCTACGGCGCGTGCCGGGGCCGGGACAGCGCCCAGTTCTTTCACCCGGACGGCGAGCGCGGTGCTTCCCGGACCCGCCGGGAGATCGCCGCGAAGGCGGTATGTCGTGTCTGTCCGGTACGGGCTGAATGTGCCGCCCACGCCCTTGTCGCCCGCGAGCCGTACGGGGTGTGGGGCGGCTTCACCGAAGGTGAGCGCGTCCGGCTCCTGGCCACGAACTGGGAGGACCTCTCCGACGAGGTCCGCGGCCGGGTGGACGTCTCCCGACTGGAAGCCCGGCTCGGCATCCGGCGGCTGCCGACCCAGCGGCGCTCTCCGCTGCCGGTTCGACTCTCCTGATCTGACCGGTACGCTCAGCCGACCGTCACCGTGATCGTGTGCCACCCGGTCGCCCCGTCCGGGGCCGGTGGCGCGAGGTTCGGCGTCTGCACCTCACCGGCGTTGTCGGTCGCCCGTACCCGCAGGGTGTGCCGGCCCGGGGTTGCGTCCCAGGTCAGCGACCACAGCCGCCAGGTGTCGATCGAGGTCACCGCGGCCAGCGTGGCCGGCCGCCAGGCGCCCTCGTCCACCCGCACCTCGACCGCCGAGATACCGCGGTGCTGAGCCCAGGCGACCCCGGCCACCACCACCTGTCCCGCACCGACGGTCGCGCCCTCGCGCGGCCGATCGATGCGCGACTCGGTCTTGATCGGCGCCATCTGCGCCCAACCCCGGGGAACCCAGTACGCGTCGTAGGCGGCGAACGTGGTCAGCTCCAGCTCGGTGAGCCACTTGGTCGCTGACACGTACCCGTACAGGCCAGGCACCACCATCCGGGCCGGGAAGCCGTGGTCGATCGGCAGCGGCTCGCCGTTCATGCCGATCGCGATCATCGCGTCGCGGCCATCCAGGAGAGCCTTGGTCGGGGTGCCGGCGGTGAACCCGTCGATCGAGTGGCTGACGACCTGGTCGGCGGCCGGGTCGGGCTGCGCCTGCAGGAGCAGGTCCTTGACCGGTACCCCGAGCCAACGGGCGTTGCCGATGAGATCGCCGCCGACCTCGTTGGAGACGCAGGCCAGGGTCACGTACCGCTCGATCATCGGGCGCCGCAGGAGTTCGTCGAAGGTGAGACTGAAGGGATGGCCCACCCGGCCGTGGATGGTGAGACTCCAGCCGGCCGGATCCACCCGCGGCGTGATGATCGCGGTGTCGATCCGGTAGAAGTCGGCATTGCTGGTGACGTAGCTCAACCCGGCGACGTCGGCCTGCGCCGGCGCGACCGCCTGAGGACTCGAGGGCGTCGGCAACACCAGCGCGTCCCGGGCGCCGTTGACCTCAGAGCCCTGGCCGAGCAGGCGGCCGACGTACCCGACGATGGCCGCCCCGCCGATCGCCAGCCCGGCCGCGGCCAGGAAACGGCGCCGCTCCTCACCGGTCACCGGGGGCTGCACCGCCGCGCGCTCGGCCAGCCGGAGCAGGAACCACAGGGTCGCCCCACCGGCGACGCCGCCGACGAGCGACGGGACCAACCAGAAGCCGTTCGCCCCGGTACGGGTGAGTGCGGCGATCATGCCGACGAGCGCGAAGACACCGATGCCGGCCAGACCCCACCACAGCCACCGCGAGGCCAGCACCCCGATCCCGGCCGCGACCGCGAGGAGCAGCACCACCGTGCCGACCTGCAACGCCAGCTTGTCATGGGTGCCGAAGAGCCGGATCGCGAGGTCCTTGCCACCCTCCGGAACCCGGTCGATCACCAACCCACCGACGACCACGAGCGGGGTCGATCGGGCCGAGACCGCGAGCGCCACCACCTCGCCGATACCGAGTGCGACCGCCGCCGCGGCGACCCCGGCCAACGCCGCAAACCTCTTCGTCACAGCCGCCAGTCTGCTGTCTGCAGCGACGGGCACCAAGATCCCACGCCTATCCGTCATGGAACCTTAAGCCCGTTCCCAGCCTCCCCCGCACTCCCACCCGCCCGAGCCCGCCGCACTCCCACCCGTCGATCTAGGGCTTGCGCACGCGGCAGGAGATCAAACCACGTGCATAGGCCCTAGATCGACGGGGTGGTGCGGGAGGTCGAGGTCAGAAGCCGGGGCCGTGCTGGTGGCCGTGACCGTGACCGGCACCGGCGGGCTCCGGCGCCTTGGGCTTCTCCACGATCAGGGTCTCCGTGGTGAGCAGCAGACCCACGATCGAGCCGGCGTTCGCGACTGCGCTGCGGGTGACCTTGACCGGGTCGACGATGCCGGCCTTGGCCATGTCGACGTAGGTACCCTTCGACGCGTCCAGCCCCTGGCCGAACTTCGAGCCGCGCACCTTGGCGACCACGACGTACCCGTCGAGCCCGGCGTTCTCCGCGATCCACCGCAGCGGCTCGTCCAGCGCCTTGCGCACGATCGAGACGCCGGTCGCCTCGTCCCCGTTGCGGTCGAGGCCCTTGGCGAGCACCGAGGCGAGTTGGGTGAGGGCGGCGCCGCCGCCGGGGATGACCCCCTCCTCGACCGCGGCCTTGGTGGCCGAGATGGCGTCCTCGATGCGGTGCTTGCGCTCCTTCATCTCGACCTCGGTGGCTGCGCCGACCTTGATCACGGCGACGCCGCCGGAGAGCTTCGCGAGCCGCTCGTTGAGCTTCTCCTTGTCCCAGTCGGAGTCGCTGTCCTCGATCTCCCGGCGGATCTGGTCGACCCGGGCCGTGACCTCGGCCTTCTTCCCGCCACCGTCGACGATGGTGGTGTCGTCCTTGGTGACCACGACCCGCCGGGCGGTGCCGAGCACTTCCAGGCCGACCGAGTCGAGCTTGTAGCCGAGCTCAGCGGCGACCACTTCGCCACCGGTGAGCACCGCGATGTCCTGCAGCATCGCCTTGCGCCGGTCGCCGAATCCGGGCGCCTTGACCGCGACCGCCTTGAACGTCTTGCGGATCGCATTGACCACGAGGGTGGACAGCGCCTGCCCGTCCACGTCCTCGGCGATGACCAGCAGCGGCTTGCTCTCCTTCAGCACCAGCTCCAGCAGCGGCAGCAGCTCCTCGATCGCGCTGATCTTCTGGGTGGTGACCAGCACGTAGGTGTCCTCGAGGACGGCCTCGCCCGCCTCCGGGTCGGTGACGAAGTGGGGCGAGATGAACCCCTTGTCGAACTGCATGCCCTCGGTGACCTCGAGCTCGGTGGCGAGCGTCGAGCCCTCCTCGACCGTGATCACGCCGTCGCGCCCGACCTGCTCCATCGCCTCCGCGATCAGGTCGCCGATCGCGGTGTCCTGGGCCGAGATCGTGGCCACGTGGGCGACATCGTCGCGGGTCTTGACCGCGACCGCCTTCGCCAGCAGCGCGCTGTCGATCGCCGCGACCGCGGCGTCGATGCCCCGCTTGAGTGAGCCGGGGTTCGCGCCGGCGGCGACGTTGCGCAGGCCCTCGCGGACCATGGCCTGGGCGAGCACCGTCGCGGTCGTGGTGCCGTCGCCGGCGACGTCGTTCGTCTTCGTCGCCACCTCCTTGACCAGCTGCGCGCCGAGATTCTCGTACGGGTTGGCCAGCTCGATCTCCTTGGCGATCGTGACGCCGTCGTTGGTGATGACCGGGGCGCCGAACTTCTTGTCCAGCACGACGTTGCGACCGCGGGGGCCGAGCGTCACGCGGACCGTGTCCGCGAGTGCGTTGACACCATGCTCGAGCTGATGGCGGGCGTCGTCCGAGAAGCTCAGGATCTTCGCCATGTGTGTGTTATCCCTTCGCACGCTACCGCCCCGGCCCGGCGAACCGGTCCGGGGCGGCAGCCACTAGTCGGTGGTCAGTGGTTACTTCTCGATGACCGCAAGGACATCGCGGGCGGACAGCACGAGGTACTCCTCGCCGGAGTACTTGACCTCCGTGCCGCCATACTTCGAGTAGATGACGGTGTCACCCACCTTGACGTCGATCGGCACCCGGTTGCCCTTGTCGTCGATGCGGCCGGGGCCCACAGCGATGACGGTGCCCTCCTGCGGCTTCTCCTTGGCCGTGTCCGGAATGACCAGGCCAGACGCCGTGGTGGTCTCCGCTTCGTTTGCCTGGACCAGAATCCGGTCCTCGAGCGGCTTGATCGCAACCTTGGTCGCGGTAGTCACTGGCATACCCTCCTGGGGTATTCGTCTCGTCATGTCGCACGCCTGCGCGCGAACGCGGCAGGCGATGGTGGTCTGCTCGCCCGGCGGCTCCGTCGTCGCGGGTGCCGGCACCGCCCGGCTGGCACCCTCGATGGGAGAGTGCTAACGCGAGACTATGCCGGCGGTTAGCAGTCCGTCAAGGAGAGTGCCAACCGGGTCACCGTGTCGGACTCGTGGGCTGACCCGAGCTACGGCGTCCGGACCGGAGTCCAGCTTCGGCTCGGACGCCGTCGGGGCGTCGCGGGGCACAGCCCTTCGCCGGCCGGCTCGGTTCGGGTGGCCTCGGCGGCGACGCCAGCCAGAGTCGCGGCGTCCGGAAAACACGCAGTTGGCGACCTGGCCAGGCACCGCGCGACAACGGCCCGTACGGTGGCGGGCACCTCGTCCGGAAGCGGCGAAGGTTCCTGCCGGATCTGCATCATGGCGACCTCGAGTGGGTCATCCGCCACGAACGGGGACGCCCGGCCAGCCATTCGTACGTGATCAGTCCCAGCTGGTACGGGTCCGACAGCGTACCTCGGCCACACCGACCGCAGGCTGGTCAAACGCATCAACGACCTGATCGCGAACGTCATGCGGAACGGATACGAGGGCATCGGCAAACCCGAGCCGCTTCGGGGGGAGTTGTCGGGCTTCTGGTCCAGGCGCATCGACCGCGAGCACCGGCTGGTGTACTGGATCAAGGGCGACGACATCGAAGTCATTGCCTGCCGGCATCACTAGGGCGAAGCGTAGGCTGGCCGATCTCTCGGGTTGACCACGAATCCGGTGTGCCACCTCGGTCCACTCGCCGGGCTCCGTTGGCCCCGGTCGACTTTCCGACCCACGCCGATCCTTGCCACACTCAGCGCCATAGCGTCGGCTCACGGCCGCCGTCGCGGACCGCTCGCCGAGGAGGTTCTCATGTCGGGTAGCACCTGGGCGCCGGGCGCCCCGCCGGTTCGCTCCGGGCGCCGTCCCGCACTGCGCCGGCCCACGATCGCGGTCGCCCTCGTGGTCTGCGCCCTGGGCCTGGCCGCCTGCGGCTCGAAGACCCCCGGGGCTGGTCCCGACGGCAGCACCTCGAGCCCTGACTCCGCGCTCGGCACTGCCCCGCCCACGACCGCCCCGCCCACCACGGGAGGTGGCGGCGGCGGAGGTGGCACCGCGTCGCCGCTCTATCCCAAGGACGCCAAGTCGTACGGCCTCGAGGTGCTCAAAGCGTGGATGAACAAGGACTACGACCGGCTGGCCACCCTCGCCAACGGTTCCGGGGTGGCGCAGATCAAGGACAGCATCACGTTCACTGGCCTGCCCGACTCGCACTGGACGTACATCAGCTGCGCCCCCGCTCAGGATCCGGCCACGACCAGCTGCATCTATCGCAACTCCCACGGCGACCAGGTGGACATGGCCATGACCATCTCGCTGCTGGGCCACCCGCTGGCGGAGCAGTCGGCGATGCTTGACCGCACGCAGTATCCGGCTGACCCGGGCGAATATGTGAGCGACATGATGGGCGCCTACGCGAACGGGAACATGCAGCGGGTACTGCGCCTGTCGAACAGCACCGTGAAGAGCAAGCTGCGGTGCAGCATCCAGGTCGGCAGCCACACCGACGTCACGCCCGGCAATCCCTATACGACCGTGAGCTACAACGGCCACGGCGGCAACGGCGGCAGCCCGGACTACGCCAAGAGCTACACCTTCACCATCCTCAACCAGCCCGGTGGCAAGGCGAACGCGATCAAGACCGTCTCGGACATCGTGTGCAGCTGACCGGCCGGGGCGGGTGGACGCGGACGCGCTGCGGCGCCTGACCTCACCCGCGGGCGAACAGGCACTGGCCCTGGCTGGACGGATGGACGCCGGTGACCCGTTGGCGGCGGCGCAGGGGTTGCGGGCCGCCGGCGTGCCGGCCGACCTGGCCGGGGTCGCCCTGACCCAGGTCGAGCTGCGGCGGCGGGCGGCCGGCAAGTTCGGCGCCGACGCGGTGCGACTCTTCTACACCCGCGCGGGGCTGGAGCAGGCAACCCGCCACGAGGTGGCCCGGCGGCGCGCGGAGCGGCTCGCCGCCACCGGGGTCACCCGGCTGGCCGATCTGGGCTGCGGCATCGGCGCGGACGCGATCGCGTTCGGCCGGGCCGGGCTGCGGGTGCTTGCGGTCGAGTCGGATCCGCCGACCGCCCTGGTGGCGGCGGCGAACGTGGCCGCACTCGGGCTGTCCGAGGTGGTGCTGGTGCACCAGGGCGACGCCACCGCCGTTGATCTGTCCCAGCTGGACGCCGTCTTCTGTGATCCAGCCCGCCGCGACCCGGCCCGCGGCCGCCGGCTCACCGATCCGGCCCGGTACTCGCCGCCGTGGTCCTTCGTCGCCGGACTCGCCCAGCAGGTGCCCGCGACCGTCCTCAAGCTGGCGCCGGGCCTGGACCATGCGCTGATCCCGCCGGCCGCGGAGGCGGAGTGGGTCAGCGTCGACGGCGATCTGGTCGAGGCCGCACTCTGGTTCGGTCCACTGCGGAGGGTCGCGCGCCGGGCCACCGTCCTGCGGCGGGGCACGGTCCACGAGCTGACCGGGTCCGGTCGGCTCGCGGCCCCGGTCGGGGCCATCCGGGCGTACCTGTTCGACCCGGACCCGGCGGTGGTGCGCTCGCATCTGGTCGCCGAGTTCGCCGCCGAGGTCGGTGGCGTCCTCGCCGATCCGCACATCGCATACGTGTTCGCCGACGAACCGGTCCACACGCCGCTGGGTCGGTGCCTGGAGGTCGTCGAGCCGCTTCCGTTTGCCCGCAAGCGGTTGCGGGCCGCGTTGCGCGACCGTGGGATCGGCGTGCTGGAGATCCGCAGCCGGGGGCTGGCGGTCGACCCGGACCGGCTACGCCGCGACCTTGGTCTCGCCGGCCCGGGCCAGGCGAACCTGGTGCTGGCCCGGCTCGGGACCACCCCGACCGCCCTGCTGTGCCGGCCGGCCCTGCCCGCGACGACCTCCGGGTGAGCGACGCCCGCGACCAACCCGTGACCGCGACCGGGCCCCGCGGCGGCTGGGCGGCGGTGGCATGGTGTCGGTGTGGCCCGCACCCGCAAGGCACCGGTCAAGCCGCGCGTACACCGCGCCGCGCGGGTGGAGGACGCCCTGCACCGGGCGGTCGAGCCGCGGCTGCGCCGCCGCGGCTGGCACGCCGAGATCGTGCCGCACGCCGGCTACGGATCGCCGAGCTGGGTGCGGGTGATGGCCCGGCTGCTGGTGACCCGGGAGGCCCCGCGCAAGCGGCCGGCGAAGCTGCGCGGTTGGCGCGGCTTCACCACGGTGCCGGTCAAGCAGGCGCGAGTGGTGATCGACGCCGGCGGCGGGCGTACCCACGAAGCGGTGACCGACCGCAACGGCTTCATCGACTGCGTGGTCGAGGCCGAGCTGACGCCGGGCTGGGGCGTAGTCGACCTACGGGCCGACGACGCCGATCCGGTCCAGGCGCCGGTGCGCATCCTCGACCCGGCCGTCAGCCTGGGCATCATCTCCGATGTCGACGACACCGTCATGGTGACCGCGCTGCCCCGCCCGCTGCTCGCGGCCTGGAACACCTTCGTGCTCGACGAACACGCCCGGATGGCCGTACCCGGCATGGCTGTCCTGTTTGAACGGTTGGTGAACGCGCACCCGGGAGCCCCGGTGATGTACCTGTCCACCGGGGCGTGGAACGTGGCCCCGGCGCTGACCCGGTTCCTGTCCCGCCACCTCTATCCGGCCGGGCCGCTGCTGCTGACCAGCTGGGGGCCGACGACAGACCGGTGGTTTCGCAGCGGGCGCGAGCACAAGCGGGCCACCCTGGCTCGGCTTGCGCGGGAGTTCCCCACCGTGCGCTGGGTGCTCGTCGGCGACGACGGCCAGCACGACCAGGAGATCTACGCCGACTTCGCCGGGGCGCACCCCGACCAGGTGGCCGCGGTGGCGATCCGCCACCTGTCGCCGACCCAGTCGATGCTCGCCGGCACGATGCCCGGCCCGGCCGCCGACAAGGCCACCGCCGGCCCCGGTGGGCAGCCGTGGCTCTACGCCCCGGACGGCGCCGGGCTGTGGCGCCTGTTGCACGATGCTGGTCTGGGGTAGGTAGCTCAGTCGTGGCGGTCGGGTGGCGGGATCGGTGCTCCGGTGTCGTCCCAGACATTGCCGCTGTTCTGGCTGAGGGTCGTCTTGGTGCTCACCAGGATCGGGCAGCCGAAGAACGAGTGGCGTCCGAACCGGTTGCCGACGACGTAGATCCCGGTCATCGAGGCCAGCGTCTTGTGGGCGAAGTTGAGCGTGCAGCCGCCGCCGTCGAGCCAGTTGTTCTCGATGTGGACGTCGCTCATCGGCTGGCCGCCGTCCTGCGAGACCTGGTACGCGGCGTTGGCCTGCGAGCCGACGGTCAGGTTGTTGTGGCGCAGAAAGATGTGCTGGTTTCCCTCGTATGTCTGGACCGCGTCGTTGTGCGTCGGGCCGCCGCCCTGGTTGGGGTCGCTGGCGAAGCGGCTCAGGTCGTGGATGTAGGAGTCCTGCAGGGTGACGTGGTCGAACGCCTTGACCCCGTCGACCGCGCCGTGGATGTCCATGCGCAGCAACGTCGTATTCGTGGCCCAGACGCCGTCCAGGCACGGGCTGGGATGGCTTGGTGCGATCTCGGAGTCTTCGACGGTGGCACTGCCGGAGTCGGTGATGAACAGCACCGCGGAGTTGCAGCGGGGCGTGCCACCCCGGATGATCGAGTTCTTGATCACGACGTTGTGCGCGGTGATCCGGACGAAGCCGTGCACATCCAGGCCGTTGACCACCTGGCCGGCCCGCGAGTAGGTCTGGTCGCCGGTGACCACCGTCAGCGCGACCCCGGCCGGTACACCGGTGTTCGACCCACCGGGCTTGCCGCTGGTCCGCTTCGGCGGGACCGGCACCGGCGGCCGGGTCGTGCTCGCCAGCGCTGTCGGGGTGGGCGTCGGGCTGCGGTTCGCCGACGTCGACGGTCCGGCAGCGCTGCCGGTGCCGGCCGGGCCAGCCCAGCCCACGACTGGGCGGCCGCCGGCCCCAGGATGGGCGGCGAGCACGATTCCCACCGGGACCGCGATCGCCATCAAAGCGAGCCCGATGACCAGAAGGCCGCGGTCCCACGCTTTCGCCATATCCGCCTTATTAGTTCACCGCGGCGACACTGTCCAGCCGGGCGGCGCATCCCGGGCGTCGCACCGGCCGGCCCGCGCCTGGCCGCGACCGGTAGCCTGCCTGCGTGAGCGAGCGCCCTCCCGCGGCGCCGTAGATCAACCATGACCCGTCGCGGGTTCGCCATCGTCGTCGCCGCCGGTGTGGTCCTCGGACTCGCCGGTGGCTGGGCCGCGTGGTACACCGGTCTCTTCTTCGAGCACCCGACGGTGCGCGGTGGCGCCCGCCCGCCGGTGCCCTCGGCCGCGGTTCGCGTGATCGCCAGCAAGCTGGAGATCCCGTGGGGGATCGCGTTCCTGCCCGACGGTTCCGCGCTGGTGACCGAGCGCAACACCGCCCACATTCTCTCGGTGCAGGCCGACGGCACGGTACGGGTGGTCCAGACGCTCACCGAGGTGCGCCCGGCCGGGGAGGGCGGCCTGCTCGGGATCGCGATCTCCCCCAACTACGGCACCGACCAGTGGGTGTACGTGTACTACACCGCGGCAGAGGACAACCGGATCGCCCGGCTGCACCTCGGCAGCGCCCCCCAGCCGATCTTCACCGGCATCCCCAAGTTCGGTAACCACAACGGCGGCCGGATCGCCTTCGGACCCGACGGGATGCTCTACGCCGGCACCGGCGATGCCGGCACCCGCGAGCGGGCGCAGGAGCGCGGCTACCTCGGCGGAAAGATCCTGCGACTGACCCCGGAAGGGGCGCCGGCACCGGGCAACCCGTTCCCCGGCTCGCCGGTCTACTCGTACGGGCATCGCAACGTAGAGGGGCTCGCCTGGGATTCGACTGGCCAGCTCTACGCCTCCGAGTTCGGCCAGAACCGCTACGACGAGCTCAACCGTATCCAGGCCGGGGCGGACTACGGCTGGCCGATCGTGGAGGGCATGGGCGACGACCCGGCCTTCGTCAATCCGTTGGTGACCTGGGTGCCCTCCGACGCCTCACCGAGCGGGATCGCGATCATCGGTGATCACGTGTACATCGCCTGCCTGCACGGTACGAAGCTGTACCGGGTGACCCTGCGGGGGACCGACCCCGCCGTGTTGCTGGACGGCGAGTTCGGCCGGTTGCGCGCGGTCGCCGTCGCGCCCGACGGGTCTGCCTGGGTGCTCACCTCCAACCGCGACGGTCGCGGATCGCCGGTCGCCGACGACGACCGCATCATCAGCCTGGACCGATCCGTGCTCGGCTGACCGGCGCTCTCCTCCTCCGCGTCGATCTAGGGCGTATGTGCATACTTTGATCTCCGATCATGTGCCTATGCCCTAGATCGGCAGAAAGGGCGGCGTCAGTGCGAGCCGGCCGGTATGGCGTCGACGCCCACCGGCTGGCTCGCCCGCGGCGGCACCGCCGGCTTCGCGGCGGCGGTGCGCTCGCCGTGCCAGGAGCGCCACAGCGCGGCGTAGGCGCCACCGGCCGCGACGAGCTGCTCGTGGGAGCCGAGCTCGGCGACCCGCCCGTCTTCGATGACGGCGACCCGGTCGGCGTCGTGGGCCGAGAAGAGCCGGTGCGCGATCGCGATGACGGTGCGGCCGTGCAGGACGGCGGCGAGCGAGCGCTCCAGGTGACGGGCGGCCCGCGGGTCGAGCAGTGAGGTGGCCTCGTCGAGCACCAGCGTGTGCGGGTCGGCGATGACCAGCCGGGCCAGGGCGAGCTGCTGGGCCTGGGCCGGCGAGAGCGAGGTCGCGCCGGAACCCAGCTCGGTGTCCAGTCCATCCGCCAAGGCGCTCGCCCACGGCCAGGCGTCGACCGCCGCCAGGGCCGCGCGGATCTCCTCGTCGCCGGCGGTCGGGCGGGCCAGCGCGACGTTGTCCCGCAGGGTGCCGAGGAAGACATGGTGCTCCTGGGTGACCAGGGCGACCTGGCGGCGCAGCTCGGGCAGGGCCAGCTCGACCAGCGGGG
Source organism: uncultured Actinomycetota bacterium (assembly GCA_963753485.1). GTDB lineage: Bacteria > Actinomycetota > Actinomycetes > Mycobacteriales > Micromonosporaceae > CAWDLX01. Next base: position 228,361 of record CAVWCL010000017.1, read on the forward strand.
TACCACCGACCGCGACCGTGCCGGTACGGGGCGGGTGGATGCCGGCGAGCAGCCGGCCCAACGTCGACTTTCCAGCCCCCGACGGCCCGACCATCGCAAGCCGCTCACCGGGCGCCAGTCGCAACGTGATGCCATGCAGCACGTCGCGTCCCTCCACATAGGAGAACCGGACGTCGGTGGCGTCGAGCTGTTCGCCGTCCGGGCGCCGGCCGGTCGGCCTCCGGTCGTCGGCGATCTGGGACACCCCGAGCAGGCGGGCCAGCGACGCCTGTCCCACCTGCAGCTCGTCGAGCCAGGAGAGCAGCCGGTCGATCGGGTCGATGAGCTGCTGTACGTAGAGGGTCGCCGCGGTCACCTGGCCGAGGGTCGCCCAGCCCTGGCTGAAGTACCAGCCACCGATGATCAGCGTGGCCACCACCGGCAGCAGGTAGCCGATCTCGGCGACCGGGAAGTACACAGTACGCAGGAACAGCGTGTACCGCTCCGCCGCGTACGAACGCCGGATGTCCTCGTCGGTGCGGTCCCGGCGCCGCCGGTGGGCCCGCAACGCCTCCACGGTCCGGGCGCCCTCGACCGTCTCGGCCAGCCCGTCGGTGAGGTCGGAGTAGGCGGCGCTCTCACGCAGGTACCCCTGGGGCGCGCGGCGCAGATACCACCGGGTGCCGGCAAACAGCAGCGGCACGCCCAGCAGGCACGGCAGCGCCAGGATCGGCCCGACCAGCACCAGAGCGCCGACGCCGAACAGGGCGGTGACGATCGCGATGAGAATCTCCGGCACCGCGAAGCGGACGCTGTGGGAGAGCGCATCCACGTCCCGCGAGGTACGGGTCAGCAGATCTCCGGTGCCCGCGCGCTCTACTGTGGACAGCGGGATGGCCAGTGTCCGCTCGACGAAGTCCTCCCGCAGGTCGGCCAGCATCCGCTCACCCAGTCGGGAGGCGGCGAGCTTGCCGTAGCGGGTGAGCACGGCCTGCACCACGACGAAGCCGACGATGGCGAGCGCGACCCGGTCGACGGTGGCCACCGTGGTGCCGTGCCGGATCGCTTCCACCAGCTGCCCGATGAGCCACGGGGTGGCGAGGCCGGCGATCGCGGCGACGGCGTGCAACGACAGCGACCCGGCCCAGGAGCGCGGATGGCGGCGCAGCAGCTGGCCGGCGTAGCGGCGCACGTCAGCCGGCGCGGCCACCGGCAGCATCACCCTCGCGCTCATTGTGTTCAATCCTCGCCTCTGGTCACGGTCGCCGCGTAGCGCGGCTCCCGGTCGAGCAGGTCACGGTGGGTGCCCTCGGCGACCACGCGACCGGTCTCCACATAGATCACGTGGTCGGCCTGATCCAGCACGAGCGGGCTGGTGGTGCAGACCACCGTCGTCCGCCCGGACCGCTCGGCCCCGAGCCGGGCGGCGATGCGGGCCTCGGTGTGCGCGTCGACCGCGCTGGTCGGCTCGATCAGCACCATCACCGGCGGGTCGGCGAGCAATGCGCGGGCCAGCCGGAGCCGCTGCTGCTGGCCACCGGAGAACTCGCGGCCGCGCTCGGCGATCGGCTCGTCGAGCCCGCCCGGCAGCGCCTCGATGATGTCGACGGCGCCGGCCGCGGCGAGCGCGGCCCAGAGCCGCTGGGTCGAGGCCGCCCCACCGCCGCTCAGCTCGTCGCGCAACCGGCCGGAGAAGAGCCGAGCGTCGTTGTCGGCGATCAGGATCAGCCGGCGGACGCTGGCCCGGGTCAGCTCGGCCAGGGCGACGCCGTCGAGGCGCGCGAGGCTCTCGGTATAGCGACCGATCCGGTCGGCGATGGCCACCGCGTCCTCAGGCCGGGCGGCGGAGATCGCGGTGAGCTGCCCCGGCCGGATGATCACGCCGGACTCGGGATCCACGAGGTTCGACGTCGTCGGATCCGGCGGCGGCGCCGGCTGCTGCGGATCGAGCGCCTCCGGCTCCAGCGAGAGCAGCCGGACCACCCGACGGGCGGCGACGTGCCCACGGGTGAGCTTGTCGGCCGTCTCGGTCAGCGTGCGCAGCGGCGAGAGCAGGAACACGGCGTAGCCATAGAAGGCGACCAGGCCACCGATGCTGATCTCGCCGGCGACCGCGAAGCGGGCCCCCAACCAGGTCACCAGCGCGATGAAGATGCCCGGCAACAGGATCTGCGCCGCGTCGAGCAGCGACTCCACCCGGGCCACCTGGACGCCGGCCGCCCGTACCCGCTGCGACTCGGCGGCGTAGCGGCGGGCGAACATGGCCTCGCCGCCAATGCCGCGCAGCACCCGCAGCCCGGTGACGATGTCGGCGGCCCGTGTGGTCAGGGCCCCGGTCTGTTCCCGGTAGGCCTGCTGACGGTGGTGCAGCGGCCGGATGAGCACGGCGACGACGGCGAGCAGCACCGGCACGCCGAGCACGACCACCAGGCCCAGGGGCAGCGAGGCGTGCAACAGGATGACGGCGACGGTCACGATCGAGACCACCGCGCCGGTTCCGCGGGCGGAGATGTCGATCGCGTTGCCGATGTGGCTGATGTCGGCGGTGCCGATGTTCACCACCTCGCCGGTAGCCAGCCGCTTCGGCAGCGTCGCGCCGAGATGACCGGCATGGCGGACCGTCAGCTGCATCGTCCGGTACGCCGCCGAAAGCCAGTTCACCACCGCGCACCGGTGCCGGAGGATGCCGGCGACCGCCTGGATCACGCCGAGGGCGAACAGCACCGCGGCCCAGCGCAGCAACGCCGCGGTGTCCCGGGAACCGACCCCGGCCTCGATCGCCGCCCCGATCGCCGCCGGCATGAAAGCCTGGGCGACCATCCAGACGACGCCCATTGCGATGCCGAAGCTCACCGTGGTCCACTGCTGGCGGGCCACCCACCACAGGTAGTGGGCGGCCGAGCGATGGTCGGGTGTCCCGGGATCGGGGACGGGGAGTTCGCGCATGGTATCCGTGACCCTACGGCCGTGGCGGCCAGGCACGCCCCCGAATTTCTACCGGTCCACCGGCGAAAAGTCCCACGAGTGCGCCGGGCGGGTGAGCAGGTGCGCCGGCGGCTCCCGGAACGACTCGGGGTTGCTGCGCCACTTCGAGATGACCACGAGCCGGAAGTCCGGCGAGGAGTAGACCTCGCTCGACACGTGCAGCGGGCTCTGCTCGATCGCCGGCACCGCGACCTCACAGACCCAGGTGAGCAGCTCGGTGAAGGTGCGCTGCTGGGCCCGAACCTCCCACATCCGTACGATCACCGCCGCGCTCACCTCCTGCCGGCTCGACCGGTTGCTACACCGAGACTGTAGTGATGGCGAGGGTGGAGTCGGCCGGCAGGTCGAGGGCGCTGCCGCTCACCCCGGCGGCGACCAGATGCACCCCGAGGGCGGCGACCATGGCGCCGTTGTCGGTGCACAGACCCGGGCGGGGCACCCGCAGCGTGAGGCCGGCCCGCTCGCACCGCTGGGCGGCCAGCGCCCGCAGCCGCGAGTTGGCGGCCACGCCGCCGCCGACGACGAGGGTGCGCACACCCTGATCCTGGCAGGCCCGCACGGCCTTCGCGGTGAGCACGTCGCACACCGCCTCCTGGAAACTGGCGGCGACGTCCGCGACCGGCACCGTCTCGCCGGCCCGCTCGCGCGCCTCCACCCAGCGCGCCACCGCCGTCTTGAGCCCGGAGAAGGAGAAGTCGAAGCGGTGCGCGTCCTGGTCGCGCGCTCCGGTAAGCCCGCGCGGAAAGGCGATCGCGGCTGGATCGCCGTCACCGGCGGCCCGGTCGATCGGGGGACCCCCGGGAAACGGCAGGCCCAGCAGCCGGGCCACCTTGTCGTACGCCTCACCCGCCGCGTCGTCGATGGTGGCCCCGAGCGGTCGCACCTGGCCAGCCAGGTCATCGATGCGCAGCAGCGACGAGTGTCCACCGGAGACGAGCAGGGCAACCGCGGGTTCGGCGAGGGCTCCATGTTCCAGCGTGTCGACCGCCACGTGGGCGCTGAGGTGGTTGACACCGTAGAGCGGCCGGTCGGCGGCGATCGCGTACGCCTTCGCCGCCGCGACGCCGACCAGGAGCGCACCCACGAGTCCGGGGCCGGCGGTGACCGCGATCGCGTCCACATCGGAGAGCGAGATCCCAGCGGTGCTCAGGGCTCGGCGCATCGTCGGCACCATCGCCTCCAGGTGCGCCCGGCTGGCGACCTCGGGGACCACGCCGCCGAACCTGGCGTGATCGTCCACACTGGAGGCCACCTCGTTGGCGAGCAGGGCGGTGCCGCGCACGATGCCGATGCCGGTCTCGTCGCACGAGGTCTCGATGCCCAGGACGAGCGGCTCGTCGCTGCTCATACCTGCTCCTCCGCGGAGGAAAGCGCGTCGTCGCTCATACCGGCTCCTCCGCGGAGGAAAGCGCGTCGTCGCTGTCATTGCGGCTCCTCCGCGGAGGAAAGCGCGTCGTCGCTGGCTCATCCCGGCGCATCACCAGCGCATCGGTGTTGCTCGGCTGGTAGTACCCGCGCCGCAGGCCGACGACGGCGAAGCCGTACCCGTCGTAGAGCGCCCGGGCCGGCGCGTTGTCGGCGGCCACCTCCAGCAGGACCGAACGGGCCCCGTTGCGGCGGGCGTGCGCGAGCAGGGCGTCCAGCAGCCGTCGGGCGATGCCGAGGCGCTGATGATCACGCCGTACCGCGAGGTTGTTGACCCACGCCTCGTCCGGCCCGCTGATCGCCAACCCGCCGTACCCGACCACCTGCCCCTGGTCGAACGCGGCGAGATACCAGTGCGCACTGGCGAGCTCGTTCCAGAACATGGCGGCGCTCCACTGCTCGGCCCCGAACAGGTCGGCCTCGAGCGCGAGCACCTCCTCGATGTGCCACCAGCGCAACGGCTCCAGCGTGATGTTGGCCAGCGTCACCGCAGGACCAGCTTCCGGGACCCGGGCACCGCGGCGTCCGGGCGGCGCAGGTAGAGCGGGACCAATGGCGGCGACGGTTCGGCGCGCAGGATGCGGTCGGCCGCCAACTCGGCCAGGGCGGCCGGGTCGGGGTAGCGCGGCTCGGGCCGGACCGGCAGGCGGTCGCCGTAGTGGGGGGCGCCGTCGCCGACCGCGGCGACCGGATGCAGGCCAGCCGCGCGCAGCCGCGTGGGTACCTCCTCGGGGCGGTCGACGGCCGGCCCGGTCAACCGGCGCCGGTCCTGGTAGACGGCCCAGTAGATCTCCCGGCGGCGGGCATCGGTCACCGCGAGGATCTGGCCGTCGCCGGGCCCGGCGGCCGGCCCACCGATCGCGTCGAGCGAACAGACTCCGTAGCTCGGCACGTCCAGGGCCTGGCTCAAGGCGGCCGCGGTGACCAGCCCCACCCGCAGGCCGGTGAACGGTCCCGGGCCCAGCCCGGCGACGATCGCGCCCAGGTGCCGCGCGTTCGCGCCGGCTTCGGCCAACACCGCGCGGATGCCTGGGGCGAGCAGCTCGCCGTGCGCCCGCGCGTCGACCGGCGAGCGCTGGGCCAGCACGTGGACGGAGGCCGGCGCCACCACCACCGCCACCGCCGCCGTCACCGCCGGGGTCGAGGTGTCCAGCACGAGAACGAGCACTCCCGAACCCTAACCAGCAGCGGCTCGCCGGCCGCCGGCGCAGGGTCGGGTCACCCCGGCGCGTCGTACACCGGCTGCCCGTCGATCCAGACCTGCCGGACCGCCGAGCGCATGGCCTGGCCGCCGCCAGCGATGAGATCGCAGACATCGCCGCCGAACATGGTCAGGTCGGCGCGCTTGCCCACCTCGATGGTGCCGAGCTCGGCCGCGACGCCGCAGAGCTCGGCGGCCGATCCGGTGGCGGCGTGCAGCGCGGCCAGCGGCGACATTCCGCATTCGACCATCAGGCGCAGCTCGTCGAGGTTGTTGCCGTGCGGCCCGACCCCGGAGTCGGTACCCATCGCGATCTTCACCCCCGCGGCCACGGCCCCGCGAACCGCCTCGGTGTGCACATCGACCACCATGCGGGCCTTAGCCACCATCTCCGGCGGCAGCCCGGCCCCCGCGTCGGCCATGCTCAGCACGGCGCGCGGCGCGATGAGCGTCGGCACCAGCCAGGCGCCCCGGTCCAGCATCAACTCGATCCCCTCGTCGTCGAGGTAGACCCCGTGCTCGATGGAGCGCACGCCGTTGCGTACCGCGGCCTTGATCCCGGCGGCCGCCTGGGCATGGGACATCACGTGCAGGCCGGCGGCGGCCGCCTCGGCGACCATCACCGCGATCTCGTCGTCGCGGAAGTGCCCGTGGCGCGGATCGTCGCGGGACGACAGCACCCCGCCCGATGTCATGATCTTTATCACATCGGCGCCGGCCCGGATCACCTCTCGCATCCGTCGGCGCACCTCGTCCGGGCCGTCGACGATCCCCGACGGCTTGCCCGGGTAGTCGAGGTCGAGCGCGAGTCCACACGCCATCCAGCCGTCCCCGTGCCCACCGGTCTGCGACAGCGCCGTGATCGAGATCTGCATCCGGGGACCGAGCACAAGGCCGCGCCGCACCGCCTCAGCCACGCCGAGGTCCGCGCCGCCGGCGTCGCGCACCGACGTGATCCCGCACTGAACCGTTGTCCGCAGGTTCGCCATCGCTTCGAAGAACCGCAGCGAGAACGGCGTACTGAGGAACTTCAGGAGGTCGACCCCGGACACCATCACATGGGTGTGGCAGTCGAACAGCCCCGGCACCACGCTCGCGCCGGCGGCATCGACGACCTCGTCGCCGTCCAGACCCGGGCCCACCGCGACGATCCGGCCGTCCTCGACAACCACGTCGGCCGGGGCGATCGGCGCGCCGGTGCCGTCGAAGACCTGGCCACCGGCGATCAATGTGCGCGTCATGGGACCAGACCCTAGACGCGGCCCGATCGCGACCGCCTACGGTGGGGGGGTGGCGACCGTCGACGATGTGGCTGCGCTGGCCTCGCAACTGCCGGGGGTGAGCGAAGGCGAGCGGCACGGCAACCGGACCTGGGTCGTCGCCGGCAAGGGTTTCGCCTGGGAGCGGCCGTTCACCAAGGCCGACCTCCGGCGGTTCGGCGACCAGATCCCGCCCGACGGACCTATCCTCGCCGTCCGGGTCGAGGACCTGGGCGAGAAGGAGGCGGTGCTGGCCGCACAGCCGCGCGCCTTCTTCACGATTGCGCACTTCGACGGGTACGCGGCCGTCCTGATCCAGCTTCGGAAGGCCTCGACGAAGGCGGTGCGCGACGCGCTTGTCGACGGCTGGCTCGCCTGTGCCCCAACGGCACTCGCCGACGAGTACCTGCGCCGCCGATCGCGATGACCGGCAACCAAGGCCGCCTGCGGGCCGATCCCGCCAAACACCGCAAGTACGAGACCCTGGCCCGCGGGCCCTACTTCACGCCCGTGGTGGCGGTCGCGCGGGCCTATGTCCAGGCCGCGATCGTGCCGGCCGACGGCGCCGACCCGACCGCGACCGAGGGCGAGTACTGGGCGCTGTCCTGCCTGCCGACAACGACACCGCGCCGGCTCTCGGCCCTGACCATGCGGATCACCGACATGCTGGTGATCTACCGCGCGTCCCCCGAGCCGGCCAGGGACACCGCGCCGGCCAAGGACACCGCGCCGGCCCGGGGGACCGCGCCGGCCCAGCCCGCACCGGTCCAGCCCGCGCCGGTCGAGGCACTCATGATCGTCGAACGGTCGGCGCTGGAAGGCGGCTTCGGCAGCCGCGCCCAGGCCAACCGCCGCTATCCGCGACTGCTGTTCACCGACTCCGACTTCCACGGGGCCGGAACGGACCAGATGCTGATCAGGGGTCCATGGGCGCAGCTGGCGCGCGCGCTCGCCGACGAGCGGATCGGTTTCGCCGCCCGGCAGCTGGCCCAGCGCATGATGCGCTCGGGCCGGGTGATGCATTGGCGCGGACACAACCCGCTCCTCGCCGATCACGTCCTGGCCCGCGACGGCGACGACCTCAGGGCTTGACGATGAGGCGTCCGGTGTAGTCGATGCGGTGCATCAGCACCCGCAAACCCTGCTCCTGCAGGTACTCGTCGACCGCCTGGCGGCTGCCGGCCCAATGGCCGTAGTCATCGATGATGCAGACGCCGCCGCTCACCAGCCGGGGCCACAGGTGGATCAGCTCGTGCCGGGTCGAGGCGTACCAGTCGGTGTCCAGTCGCAGCAGCGCGATCCGCTCCGGTGCCGACCCGGGAATCGTCTCCTCGACCCGCCCCGGTACGAAGTGCAGGCGGGCATCCGGGTATCCGGTGCGAGCCAGGTTGCGGCGAACCTCGGCGATGCCGGCCCGGCACCAGTCCGACTGGTCGCCGTCGAGGCTCTGCTGGTAGCGCACCGCCGCCGAGCGCCCCGAGTGGTCGCGATCCTCCGCGGTGGGTTCGGTCATGCCCGTGTACGTGTCGAACAGGAAGAGGTCGCGGTCGTCGACACCGCAGTCGAGCAGCGTCGCCGCTACCGCCATCATGCTCCCGCCGCGCCAGACACCGCACTCGACGACATCGCCGGCGATCTTGCTGTCGACGAGCCACCGCACCGCATTGGCCAGCGCCACCACCCGCTCCGGAGTGGTCATGGTGAAGGGTCGCACCTGCTCGACGAGGCGCCGCTCCAGCGGGGTCAGATCGACCGGTACGGCGTGGTAGCGCACCACGTCGACGCCGTAGCGGCGCAGCATGCCTCGCACGCTCGTGAGCCTGGCCACGACGGGTACCGTAGGGGCTGCTCACACCGATGTCCACCGGTCGGGGGCCGGATGGTCGTCGGTGGCGAACCGGTCCCAGGCGGCATCGAGGTGTCGCCGGGCCTCCGGGAGGGCGACGACACTCAGCCGCGCCTGCGCGTCCTCGGTGATCAGCGAGAGTTCGCGCAGCTTGCGGATCCCGTCGTCGACCTCGAAGTCGACTGTGGCGTCCCATCGCCGGGCGAACCACTCCTCGACCCGGCGGTCCAACTCCGCGGCGGTCAGCGGCCGTCCGGCGGTACGCAGCAGGTGGTAGGCGAGGACAGCCTCGATGACCTCGGCCTCCTCCGCCGCGTCGAGAAGGTTGTGGAACACGCCGGCGTCGTTGTCGAGGTTGCGGAAGTAGAGGTTCTCGGAGAGCGCCTTCATGAACTGGATCTTCCGGTTCTTGAACTTGGTCACCTGGCGCATCAGGTAGCCGCCGAAGGCGATCACACCGGCCGCGGCCGAGAGCAGGGCGGCCTGGCTGAGCGTCGCCGGGGGCTGGTCACGGATTCCGAGCCAGAAGGCGAGCAGCAACAGCAGCAGGGCCAGCGCGGCGAAGAGCTTGGTGACGATCACGAAGACCCCGGAGAAGAAGGCCGGTACCCCGATCAGAACCGTGTCGATGGGACGCATCCGTACCCGCACGTGGGGGAAGACCATCTCGAGGTCGTCGCGTGGAACATTCTGGAACAGCTTGACGATGGTGGATCCCGGTTGGAACGCCAGCCGGTCGACCTCGGCGCCGTCGAAGTGCTCGTGGTCCTTGAAGGTGGCGTAGACGAGCACCCGGGCGTAGTTGGTGAAGGTGACCCTCTTGCGACGCAGCCCGAACCAGGTCGGCACGTCGCGGGCGCGGATCGATTCGCCCCGGCGGAAGAACAGGACCTTCTCGATGGCGCTCGAGTCGACGGTCAGGCGAACCTTCAGCAGCGAGTGCCCACGCAACGCCCGGTTGAAGTCGCCGGGGTCGATCGGGGTGAAGTTCGCCGCCAGGGCCAGCGTGGTGAGCTCCTCCTCCAGGCGTCGCCGGGCCGCCTGCCGGGCATCGCGGTCCAGGCTCGCCATGATCCGGGTGTCGGCCTCCGGATTGAGTGGGTGGTACGCGTCCTTGAGCGCCTCGATGTGCACGTAAAACCGCTGGTGCAACAGGCTGGAGAGCATCCTGGCCAGCCCGAGGAACAGCTCGCGCTCGCCCGGATCGGACAACTCGCCGGCGCACATGGCGACGACATCGGTCTTGCGGAACGGAATGAAATGCTCACCGCTCACCGGTCACCCCTCCCCTGGGCCAGGCGGCGGTCACCACCATCAGCCCTCGCCGGGATCTTGCCACGACCGGGCCCGTTGTCTACAGGTCCCAGTCGTCGGCCAGCGATGATCAGGCCGCGAACGCGGCCAGCCGGGCCACCCAGTCAGCGCCCCGCCCCTCGAGCCGGATCACCCGGGTCTCGTCGTCGCGGCGCTCGATGCCGACGACCAGGTGGGCGTCGGCGAGATGCTCGACCTTGCCGCCACCCCACTCGACCAGCGTGACCGACTCGGCCAGGCCGGCATCGAGATCGAGATCATCCACTTCGGACACGCCGCCCAACCGGTACGCGTCCACGTGGACCAACGGCAACCGACCGCCCTTGACCGGGTCCGGGCGGTGGACCCGCGCGATCACGAACGTCGGTGACGTCACCTCGCCCCGCACGCCCAGCCCGGCACCGACCCCGCGGGCCAGTGCGGTCTTCCCGGCCCCGAGCGGTCCGTCCAGGATGACCAGGTCGCCGGCGCGCAGCACGCTCGCCAGCCGGCGGCCGAACGCGACCGTGTCGTCCACAGTGGCGAGTTCCACCCGCACGGGCGTCACGAACCGGAGACCAGTGCGCGCACGAGGCCGACGATGACGGCGTTGACCGCCTCGTGGTGCTCCAGCAGCACGACGTGTCCGGCCCCCGGCACGATCACCAACTCGGCGTTGGGCAGCGCCGCGCAGATGGCCTGCGAGTGCTCGACCGGCGTGAGCAGGTCCTCGTCTCCGCAGATCACGAGCACCGGGATGTCGGTCATGGCGCCCAGCGCCATCGTCTTGTCGTGCAGGTAGAGCGCGCGCAGGTAACGGGCGACCGACTCGGTGCGGGTGGCCGAGTTCATCCGCTCCACGTAGCCGACCAATGACGGGCTGACCCGGCCGGACCCGAACCCGTAGCGGCGGGTGAGCAGCCGGGCGAGGTCGGTCGACGCCTCCCGCGCCCGGTCCAGCATGCCCGCGGTTACCCAGCCGGCCCCGCTCACCAGCGGCAGCAAGGGCTTGCGGAACCGCACCAGCAACTCCGGCAGGCCGAAGGTCACCCCGCTCAGCTCGCCGGCCGAGGTCGAGATCAGCACCACGCCGGCGACCCGCCCCTCGGGCTTGAACAGCTCCGGATACGCATCGGCGAGCGCCATGATCGCCATGCCGCCCATGGAGTGACCGACCAGCACGACGCGGCCGGTCGGGGTTGTCTCCTCCAGGACCGTGTGCAGGGCCGCGCCGAGCATTTCGAGGGTGTACTCAGCCCGGTCCAGCCGCCCGGACCGGCCGTGGCCGGGCTGGTCGTAGCTGACCACCCGGACATCACCCAGCTCGAGCAGTGCTTGTCGCTGGAAATAGAAGGTGCCCTGGTCCAGGCAGAACCCGTGCACGAGCACGGCGGTCAGCGGGGCCTGACCAGGACCGTTGATCTCAACGTGCAGCGCGATGCCCTCGCCGGTCATGACCGTGCGGTACTCGTCGGAAGTCAGCTCGCCGAACGGTTCTCCCTGATACGGGTCGTGGTAGGTGTCCCGATCGGTCACCCGCCGCCGGCGGCGCAGCAGCCGCTCCGCGGCCACCCCGGCGGCCACGCCGGCCGCGGCCGCGCCGACGAGCGTGCCCACGACCCCGGCCCGCGACCCGCGGGTGCGCCCCCGCGCGGCCGCGGACGCCTCCGTCGAGGCGCTCACGGGTGCTGCCGTCGTTCGCGCTGCGGTGCGGCGCCGTCGTACCGCCGCGGCACCCGCACGCTGCCCATCCGGGTCACGATCTCGTAATTGATGGTGCCGGTCGCGGCCGCCCAGTCTCCGGCCGTGGGCTCACCGTCGTCGCCCGGTCCGAACAGGACAGCCACGTCACCGGCGGCGACCGGATCGTCGCCGCAGTCGAGCACCACCTGGTCCATACAGACCCGGCCGGCGATGACCCGGTTGGCGCCGGCGAGCCGGATCGGCGCCGCGTTGCCCGCAGCCCACGGCAACCCGTCCGCGTAACCCACCGGCACCAGCGCCAACGTCGTGGGCCGCGCGGTCGTGTACGTATGGCCGTAGGAGACGCCCTGGCCAGCCGGCACCCGCTTGGTCAACACGACCCGGGCGCGCACGGTCATGGCCGGGCGGAGGTCGAAGTCACGCCCCGGCAGGGGGGACAGCCCATAGACCGCGATCCCCGGACGGACCAGGTCGAAATGGGTGTCCGGCCGGGTGAGTGTGGCGGCCGAGTTGGCCAGGTGCCGGTAGGCCGGGCGCAGCCCGAACCGGTCGGCCACCGCCAGACCATCGATGAACGCGGCGAGCTGCGCATCGGTCGTCGCATGCTCAGGCACGTCGGCGTAGACCATGTGGCTCCAGACGCCGACGACCTCCACGCTCCGGTCGGCCTGCGCTTTCGCCGCCGCCTCACACAGCTGCGACCACTCGGACGCGGTGGCCCCGCCTCGGCCGAGGCCCGTGTCCAGTTTGAGATGGATGCGAGCGGTACGTCCGGCCAGGCGGGCGGCCACCTCGATCTCGCCGAGCAGGCCCAGCGAGCCCGCGGAGAGGTCCACATCGGCAGCGACCGCCCGGTGCAGGGGCAGTCCCGGGGCGAGCAACCAGGCCAGCACGGGCTCGGTGAGACCGGCCTGGCGCAGCGTCAACGCCTCGTCGAGGGTGCACACACCGAGCCAGGTCGCACCGCCGTCAACCGCGGCCCGCGCGGCGGCGACCAACCCGTGCCCGTATCCGTCGGCCTTGACCACGGCCATGACCTCGGCGGATGTCGCCTGCCCGAGCCGACGGACATTGGCGCGGATCGCGTCCAGGTCGACCCTGACCTCCGCCTGCCACATGAACCAAGCCTAACTGGCGGGTAATGACGGGCTGTCATGATCGGTTGCCGGTGCCGTCGACGGTTGGAGATCGGCGCGCGGCGCGCCCGAGCGCAGTGCGACTGCACCGCTGCGCGTACGACGCTGATCTTCAGCCCCCGGGGCCGCTGGTGCCCAGCTCGCCGATGGTGACCGGCAACGCGGCCGCGACCGCCGACGCGGTAATCGACGCCGGGCCATCACCGAGTGCCGCGGCCGCGTGCCGCCCGGCCAGACCATGGACGAACGCGGCCGCCACCGCCGCCCGGTCGGCCGGCAGGCCGGCGGCGAGCAGCGAGACGAGCAGTCCGGCCAACACATCCCCGCTCCCGGCGGTGGCCAGCGCCGCGGTCCCGGTCGGGTTCGCCCAGGCCGTACCGTCCGGGGTCGCCACCACCGTCCGATCGCCCTTGAGCAGGACCACGACACCCAGGCGGGCCGCGAGTCGGCGCGCCGCCTCGACCCGGTCGGGTCCGACCTGCTCACCGGCGACCCGGGCGTACTCCCGATCGTGCGGCGTGAGGACCGTCGGCGCGACGCGCCGGCGTAGCCAGCCCGCCAGCCCGTGGTCGCTCAGCATGGTCAGGGCATCGGCGTCGATGACCGCCGGCACCGACGAACCGAGCACCGCGCGCAGCTCGTCCTGCGCACGCTCATCCGAACCCAGGCCGCAGCCGCAGAGCCACCCCTGCACCCGGCCGGTATCGGCCACCCGCCGGGAGACGATCACGGATGGGTGCGCCCGGGCGACATCGTCGGCGATCGCGCCGGCGTAGCGGACCATCCCGGCCGGGCCGGTGAGCGCCCCCGCCACCGAGAGCAACGCCGCGCCGGGGAAGAGCGCCGATCCGGTGGCCAGGCCGGCAACCCCACGGGTGTACTTGTCGGAGGTCGCGGCCGGCCGGGGCCACCAGTCGCGGATGTCAACGGCATCCGCGACCAGGACCGCGGGCGGCGCATCCAGCCAGGGCAGCCCGATGTCGACGACGTCGACGAGCCCGGCCAGCACCGCCGCCGGGCCGACCACCAGCGCCGGCTTGAGGCAACCGAAGGTGACCGTCACATCGGCCCGGATTGCCGGCCCCTCCACCGCCCCCGAATCCACCGCGACGCCGCTGGGCACATCGACGCTGACCACCAGTGGCCGGCCGCCGGCACCGTCGGTGATCCCCTCGAGGCCGGCGACGGCGTCGGCCGCCGCACCGCGGAGCCCACCATGGGCGCCGATCCCGACGATGCCGTCGATGACCAGGTCGATGACGTCCGGAAGCGCCTGGATCACCGCGCCGCGCGCCCCCCGCAGGGCGGCCAGGCCGGCCGGGTGGGCCCGGGACGGGTCGAGCAGGAGCGCCGAGACCACCGCCCCTCGGCGCGCCAGCAGCGCCCCGGCGAAGAGCGCGTCGCCGCCGTTGTTGCCCGCACCCACCAGCAGCAGCACCCGGCTGCCGTAGACGCGACCGCGGCCGGCCAGCAGCGCGGCGCAGCGCCGCGCCACCCCGGCCGCGGCCCGCGCCATGAGCGTGTGCTCGCTCACCGAGGCCATCAGCAGCCGCTCAGCCGCCCGGATCTCCGCCGCCCGCCAGGCCGCCCGCATCCCGATCCCCTCCCGCCTTTCCGGTGCCCCCGTCAGTCCCGCTCGGCCACCACCATCGCCGAGGCGATCCCCCCGTCGTGGGAGAGCGAGAGATGCCAGCGCATCACGCCGCGCTCGGCGGCCGCCGCGGCCACGGTTCCCGAGACGGTGAGCCAGGGCCGGCCGTCGCCGTCGGTGACTATCTCGCAGTCGTGCCAGTGCAGGCCGGTCGGCGCACCCAACGCCTTCGCGACCGCCTCCTTGCCGGCGAACCGGGCCGCGAGCGAGTCCGGCGGGCGCGGGTTGCCCGAACTGGTGAACCGCTCGGCGTCGGTAAAGAGCCGCTCGGCGAGCATCGGCGTGCGCTGGATCGCCCGCACGAACCGCTCCACCAGCACCACATCCATGCCCACGGCGACGATCATCTT
>CAVWCL010000018.1:0-200096 GCA_963753485.1 uncultured Actinomycetota bacterium
GACCCGAGCGGGATCGATCCGGCCGCGGTGAAGCGCGTCCTGCTCTGCTCCGGCAAGGTCTACTACGACCTCGCCCTGGCTCGCCGGGACCGCGGGGTCACCGACACCGCCATCGTCCGGCTGGAGCAGCTCTACCCGCTGCCGGTGACCGAGGTGAAGGCGGCCCTGGCCGGGTACCCGGCGGCCGCGGACGTGGTCTGGGTCCAGGAGGAGCCGGCCAACCAGGGCGCCTGGTCGTTCATCGCGCTCAACCTGCTGGAGCAGCTGGACGGGGTACGCCTGCGGCGGGTCTCCCGACCGTCGGCGGCGGCCCCGGCGGCGGGTTCGGTGAAGGTGCACGATTATCAACAGTCCCGGATCCTCGACGCCGCCTTCCCGCCCGCCGCTCCCTCACCCTCCCCGGCGTCCCCTCCCTCGCCGATCTAGGGCGTAGACCCATGGATTGATCTCCAATCGTGTGCGTACGCCCTAGATCGGCGAGAGGTGAGAGGCGATCGGCGAGAGGTGAGAGGTGAGAGGTGAGGAGGGAGGCCGGCGTGTACTTCACCGACCGGGGACTGGAGGAGCTCGCCGAACGCCGGGGCGGTGAGACGGTCACCCTGGAGTGGCTGGCTGAGCGGTTGCGCGAGTTCATCGACGCCAACCCGGAGTTCGAGACACCGGTCGAACGGCTCGCCACCTGGCTCGCCCGTCTCGACGACGACGAAGACTGACCCCGCGGGATCGCGGTCTGGGGCTCAGCGGCTGTGGTCGAGGACGACCTTGCCGAACACGTCGCCCGCGTACAGCCGCTCAAACGCCGCCCGGACCTCGCTGAACCCGAACACCGAGTCCACGACGGGCCGCACGCCCCGGGCGACCAGCTCGAGCAGCTCGACCAGGTCGGCGGCGGTACCCATCGACGAGCCGAGGATCTCCAGCTGCAGCGCGAAGACCCGGCGCAGGTCCACTGTGGCCAGATGGCCGGCGGTGGTGCCGGAGACGACGATGCGGGCCCCGGGAGCCGAGCACTTCAGCGAGTGGTCGAACGTGGCCGCGCCGACCGTCTCGATCACCACGTCGACGCGCTCCGGGAGCCGGGCGCCGGGCTCGACCGCGGTGGCGCCGAGCGCGGCGATGCGCTCCCGCTTGGCCGGATCGCGGCTGGTGGCGTAGACCCGCTGGCCCAGGCCGAGCGCGAGCACCACGGCCGCGGTCGCAACGCCCCCGCCGGCGCCCTGAACCAGGACCGCCGCCGCCTCGGCCACCCGACCCTTCGCGGTGAGCATGTGGTACGCGGTGAGCCACGCCGTCGGCAGGCAGGCGGCATCCAGGAACGAGACCGACGCCGGCTTCGCCACCAGATTCACCCGGGGTACCACGACCCGGTCGGCCAAGGTGCCCGGGAGCCGCTCGGAGAGCAGCGTGAAGCCCCTCGGATCGGCCGGGTCTGCGACCACCGGGTAGACCACGACCTCGTGGCCCTCCTCGTCGACCCCGGCCGCGTCGCAGCCGAGGATCATCGGCAGCCGCTCGGCCGGCAGGCCGACGCCGCGCAGGGACCAGATGTCGTGATGGTTGAGCGAGCTCGCCCGGACCGCAACGGTGGCCCAGTCATCAGCCTCGGGCACCGGGTCGGCGACCTCACCGATGGCGAGTCCGCGCAGCGGGTCGTCGGGGTCGATGGCCTGGGCGTACGCGGCTCTCATGCCGGGGACGCTAGCGCACGACCTGGTCAGAGGCGGCGCGGGCGCGGCCAGTAGCGCAGCACGACCCGGGCCTCGATATCGGCGACGCCGTAGACCCGGGAGTCATCGGTACCGAGGTCGTTGTCGCCCTGGACCCACCAGCCCGACCCGTCGGCCCGGACGATCCGCTTCACCACCAACAGATCCGGCCGGGAGCGGAACCGGGCCAGCACCACGTCGCCCGGGCGCGGTGGGCGTCCGCCGCGGCGGGCCAGCACGGCATCGCCGTCGCGCAGCGTCGGCACCATCGACGGGCCTCGGATCAGGACGGCTCGGACCGGGACGGCGACGGGCGGTGCCGGCATGGGCGCGCTCCTGGGAGTAGGGTCGGTTGGGAGGATCATCGCAAATGTCAACTCGTGCGAAGAGAAGGAGCCGATGATGCGACTGCCACGCCTGCTGACACCGCGAATGGTGGCGCATGCGCATTGCGACCTGCCTTGCGGCGTCTACGACCCGGCTCAAGCCCGGATCGAGGCCGAATCGGTCAAGGCCATCTGCGAGAAGTACCAGACGAATCCGGACGCCGACTTCCGCACTCGCGCGCTCATCATCAAGGAGCAGCGCGCCGAACTGGTGAAGCATCATCTCTGGGTGCTCTGGACCGACTACTTCAAGCCGCCGCACTTCGCGAAGTACCCGCACCTGCACCAGCTCTTCAACGACGCGACCAAGCTCGCCGGC
This sequence comes from uncultured Actinomycetota bacterium, assembly GCA_963753485.1. Taxonomy (GTDB): domain Bacteria; phylum Actinomycetota; class Actinomycetes; order Mycobacteriales; family Micromonosporaceae; genus CAWDLX01. The sequence goes on from CAVWCL010000018.1 coordinate 2,412, forward strand.
GCGTCGGGCGCCAAGGGCTCCGCGGACCCGGCCGTGGCCGATCAGCTGCTCGCCAAGATCGATGAAATCTCCAAGATCTTCTGGGAGACCAAGCAGGGCTGAGCCGCCCTGGCCCCGCGATCCGGCCGGTAGGCCCATGGCGTGCCGGCCGCCGCCGCGATGGCCCCCGCCGGACGGTCAGACGCATCCGCCGGCCGCCGCCGCGATGGCGCCCCGCGGCACCGGCAGACGTATCCTCCGGCCGCCCCCAGGCCCTAGAGTCAAGGCATCATGGAGTCGAGGCAGCATGGCTACCCCGGACAGACGTTGGGCGTGCCGAACCAGGCCCCGGTTAGCCAGGCCCTGTCCGAGTTGGACGGGGCGGACAGCGACATCATCGAGCTGACCGTGCCCGCGCTCACCGGCTACCTCGCCGTGGTGCGCACCGCGACCGCGGGTCTCGCCGCCCGGCTGAGCTTCACCTTGGACGAGATCGAGGATCTGCGGATCGCCGTGGACGAGGCGTGCGTGATGCTGCTCAGCCTGCCCGGCCCGGCATTACCGGATGAGCCGACGCTCACCTGCCGGTTCCAGGTGAGCCAGGAGGCGCTGGCGGTCACGATCTCGGCCGCGGTCGCCGAGCGGGCCGCGCTGCCGGCCGAGCAGTCGTTCGCGTGGCAGGTGCTGACCGCCCACGCGGCGAACGTGACCGGTCACGCCACCGGCGGTCTGGCCACGATCAACCTGCATAAACGTCGGCGGCGGCGCTGACCCGGTTGCCGTCGCGGTGCAGCTCGGCGCCGTGGCCGCGCAGGAAGTCGAGGTGCCGGGCGGCGGCCACTTCGGCGGCGGCTGGATCCTGCCGCTCGATCGCGGCGACGATCGCCCGATGGTCGGCGTCGACCCGCGTCCAACCCGCCCGGTCGAGCTCATCGGCGAGCAGCAGGAGGTTCGACACCGCCTGCAGCGGCAGGGCGATCAGTTCGAGCACGGGGTTGCCGCAGGCCGCGGCGAGCGCGGTGTGGAACCGCGGATGGACCGAGATCATCTGCGCCACGTCGGCGGTGATCGGATCGAAGAGCGTGTCCCGCAACGCGGCCAGCTGCTCCGCGGTCCGCCGGCGGGCGGCCAGGCCGGCCACCGGCACCTCCACCATCGTCCGCACCTCCAGCAGCTCCTCCGGGCTGACCAGCGAACTGGCCCACAGCAGCTGCACCCCGGTGCAGATGGCGTCGGAGATCTGGGCCGGGCTGGGGTGCACAACGAAGCTGCCCCCGGCGACGCCCCGGGTGGTGACGATCAGGTTCTGGCTGGCCAGAAGGCGCAGGGCCTCACGGACCGTGCTGCGGCTCACGCCCGAACTTTGGCAGAGCTGCGGCTCGGTCGGCAGCCGGTCACCCGGCTGGAGCTGGCCTGATGTGATGCGGGCGCGCAGGTCGTCGGCGAGGGCCTGGTACGCCGGCGTCCGCGTGTCAATACTCACGGTGACCAACTCTAGGCCCCGCGGCTACTCCATCCCGAGCGCCGCGCGGGTGGCCGGCGCCAGCAGTGTGCCCGCCCCGACGAGTCCGATCACGATCACCGGGACCCCGAGCACCGGCAACCCGCCGGTGATCATCGTGTACCCGATCGGCAGCAGCAGCAGCTGCAGGACGATGGCCGGGCCCCGGGCCCAGGCGCGCTTGCGGGTCAGCGCCCAGGCGAGCCCGGCCAGGATCGCGGCGAGCAGCGCGGCCGCGACCGTGAGGGCCACCGCGCTCACCACGCTCTGAACCGGTGCCGCGAGATCGTCGTAGAACAGGATCGCCACCACGGCCACCAGCCCGGCCGACTCCGCTGCCAGCAGCCAGATCGCCCACCGCAACGGAGCCGGCAGGCCGTCCAGGCGGATGCGTCGGGCGCCCTCCCGCAGCGCCGGTTTCGGCTCCTGCTCAGGCATGACGCCACCCTACCTTCGCCCGAACGGAGGACCCGGCCGGTATACAGTCCGCGCATGCGCGCGCTCCTTGTGGTCAACCCCAAGGCGACCACGACCAGCGAGCGGGGCCGCGACATCCTGGTCCGGGCGCTGCGCTCGGAGGTGGATCTGACGGTGGAGTACACCCGCCGCCGTGGCCACGCGGCCGATCTCGCCCATCGGGCGGCCGAGGAGCGGATGGACGCCGTGGTCACCCTCGGCGGCGACGGCACCGTCAACGAGGTGGTCAACGGCCTGCTCCGGGACGGCCCCGGAGAGAAGGTGCCGGGCCTCGCCGTGGTGCCCGGCGGGTCGACCAACGTCTTCGCCCGCGCCATCGGCCTGCCCAGGGACTGGACCGAAGGCACCGGGGTCATTCTCGAGGCGTTGCACCGTGGCCGGACCCGCACGATCGGACTCGGCCGGGCCGACGGCCGGTACTTCACCTTCTGCGCCGGCCTCGGCCTCGACGCCGACGTGGTCCGCAAGGTCGAGCGCGCCCGCCTGCGGGGCCGGGTGTCGACGCCGGCGCTCTACGTCCGCTCAACCGTGCTGCAGTTCCTGTTCGACCCGGAGCGCGGGAATCCGGTGATCACACTCGAGCGCCCGGACGAACCACCGGCGGAGAGCCTCGCCATGGTGATCGTCCAGAACACCGCACCCTGGACGTTCCTGGGCGACCGGCCGGTGAACGCGTGTCCCGAAGCCTCTTTCGACGATGGCCTGGACATCCTGGGTGTGCGGGCGTTGCACCTGCCGGGCACCGCCCGGGTGGCGACCCAGATCCTCGCCAAGCGCCTGCGCCCGCACGGGCGGCACCTGCTCTGCCTGCACGACCTGGACGAGTTCCGGCTGCGGGCACAGCGGCCGCTGGCGTTCCAGGTGGACGGTGACTATCTGGGCGAGCGGGATGCGGTGACCTTCGCCTCCGTCCGCCAGGCGCTGCGGGTCTTCTGCTGACAGCCGGTCTTCTGCTGACAGCGAAAACACCCAACGTGACGAGAATCACGATGTGCGCCGTGTCGCCGGCCGAAATCGGCCGGTGACACGACAGTGAACTCCCAACGCAGCGCTACGGACGGTACTAGAGTGGTGACGAATTGTTGTAGTGTGAGGTGTGGAGAATACGGCACTACCGGGCAAAAGATACGTGAGGTCGCTCACGGGCCGGGATTTTTGCCTAAGCTCCCCCTTGACATTGCGTTAGTTCGTGAAACCATTCACAAGCGAACCGAGTACGAGGCGAGCTTGCCAGCCGCAGAGGCGCCGCCGGAGCCGCAAACAGCGCTGCACCGGCAAAGCGACCAGCGTGAACCATGGAGCTAGCAGGCATCGCCACCAAGCCACGAACCGAGGAGTTGTTGCCGCCATGGACTGGCGTCACCGTGCCGCCTGCCGAGACGAGGACCCGGAGTTGTTCTTCCCGATTGGGACATCCGGTCCGGCTCTGCTCCAAGTGGAGCAGGCCAAGTCGGTCTGCAGGCGCTGTACGGCCGTCAACGAGTGCCTTCAGTGGGCGCTCGACACCGGCCAGGATGCCGGGGTCTGGGGCGGGATGAGCGAAGAAGAGCGGCGCGCCGTCAAGCGGCGCGGAGGTCTGCGGGTTCGCGCTCACTCGCTGTAGACCCCTGAACCACCGAGATCGCCCCGATCGGACCCGGATCCGACGGGGCTATTTCGTGCATCGCCTGCGCCGCGACGCGCAGGCTGGGCTCGTTCGCCTGCGCCGCGACGCGCAGGCTGGGCTCGTTCGCCTGCGCCGCCCGGCGCAGCAGCAGCGCGACCAGATCCTCGGCCGGCGCCAGCGGGGCAGCCACCCCGACGGCACCGGCGCCGCGGGCGGCCGCGCCGGCCGCGTCGGAGAGCCGGCCGGGGGCGAGGAAATACGACGAGGCCGCGATCCGGCCGGCTCCCCGCTCCCGCAACCGCATCACCGCGTTGGCCACCCCGACCATCCCGGCACCCAGATAGCCGACTGTGGCCGCAGCGTGCACTGTGGACGCCAACCGCGCCGCTACGGCCTGCACGGTGACGTTCGCCGGGGCATAGGAGCTGCCGGCCGCCATCAGCACGACCCCGTCCACCGGGCCGTCCAGTTCGGACAACCGGCGGGCCAGCGCCCGGATCAGCAGCGGCTCGGCCGCCTCGGTGGGCTCGCCGGGCCCCAGCACCCGGGCCAGCCGGACCGGAACGCCGATCTCGGCCAGCCGGCGCGGCAGGTCCACCCGGCTGTGGTAGGCGTGCGTGAGCAGAGCCGGCACGACGATCGCCGGGCCCACCCGGTGCAGCACCTCGGCCACCGAGGGCGCGGTGAGATCGAGGAAGGCCGGCTCGGCCCCGCCCGGCCAGCGCCGGCCGACCGCGGCGGCCAGCCGCCGGATCGCCGCCCCCGAGCGCGGGTCGCGGCTGCCGTGGGCGACCAGCACGATCGGCACGTGCCTCATCCGTGCAAGCCGCACTCGGTCTTGTCGAACCCCGCCCACCGCCCGGCGCGCGGATCCTCGCCCGGCGTCACCCGGCGGGTGCACGGCCAGCAGCCCACCGAGCCGTAACCCTCGTGCAGCAGCTCGTTCACCGGTACCCGCCAGCGCTCGACATAAGCGGCCACGTCGGCGTCGCTCCAGCGCGCCAGCGGGGCGAGCTTGACCTTGCCGCGGACCCGGTCGACATCGACCTCGCGGACGCCGGCGCGGGCTGCGGTCTCCCCCCGGCGCACCCCGGCCGCCCAGGCGTCGTAGCCGGCCAGCGCCCGGTCCAAGGGCTCCACCTTGCGCATCGCGCAGCAGGCGTCCGGATCCCGGGAAAAGAGCCGCGGGCCGTGATCTCCGTCCTGCTGGCCCACCGTCCGCAGTGGTCGGATCGAGAGCACCCGTACCGGCAGGGCGGCCACCTGCTCGCGTACCCGCAGGGTCTGGTCGAAGTGCAGGCCGGTGTCGAGGAACACCACGTCGACGCCGGGCGCCACCCGGGAGGCGAGATGGGCCAGCACCCCGTCCGCCATCGAGCTGGTGACGCAGAACCGGGATCCGAACCGGTCGGCTGCCCACTCGATCACGGCCTCAGCCCGGGCACCATCCAGGGTGGACTGTGCCGCCAATGCGATCTCGGCGAGCTCATCCACCGGCGTCGCCAACGTCACCGGACTGCGCAGCAACGTACTCATCGACTCTCCTCCCGTCGCGGGCCCGAGCGCAGCCCGAGCAGCTTCACCGCGAAGACACGGGTGCACTCCCGGCACTCCCACGCCCCGTGCTGGTCCTCGAACGGGCGCAGGTCCTCACCCGCGCAGTACGGGCAGTGGTAGACCACCGTGCGCGATGTCGGCTCGGTCATCGCAGCAGCCCCTCGTCCGCGTGCAGCACCCACTGCGCGAACGACTCGCCGCCGGCCCGGCCGCCGAGGTAGTTGCGGGCCACCCGCTCCACGTACCCGGGCAGGTCCTCGGCGGTGGTCCTGAGGCCGCGCAGCTTTCGCCCGAAGCCGGCATCCTGGCCGGCGGCGAGGGCGAGCCCGCCGCCCAGATGGATCTGGAAGCCCTCGACCAGGGCGCCGTCCGGGCCCGGCACCAGTTGACCCTTGAGCCCGATGTCGGCCACCTGGGTGCGGGCACAGGCGTTGGGACAGCCGTTGACATTGATGGTGATCTCGACGGCGAGGTCGGCCAGCGTCGCCTCGAGGTGAGCCACGACCTGCGCCGCCCGTGCCTTCGTCTCCACGATCGCGAGCTTGCAGAACTCGATGCCGGTGCAGGCCATCGTGGACCGGCGCCAGGTCGACGGCCTCGACTGCAGGCCCGCCGCGTGCAGCGCGGCCGCGGCCGAGTCCACCCTGGACGGTTCCAGGTCGAGCACCAGCAGCTTCTGGTACGGCGTGAGGCGCACCCGCGCACTACCGTGGGCCTCGGCGGTGTCGGCCACCCGGGCCAGGGTCGACCCGCTCACCCGTCCGGCCACCGGGGCGACACCCAGATACCGCCGCCCGTCGCGCTGGCGGTGCACGCCGACGTGGTCGACCGGGTTCGCCGGCAGCCGGGGCGGCGGGCCGTCGGGCAGTACGCGGTGCAGGTACTCGCCCTCCAGCACGTCGCGGAAGCGGCGCACGCCCCAGTCGGCCACCAGGAACTTCAGCCGGGCCCGGTTGCGCAGGCGCCGGTAGCCGTAGTCCCGGAACAGGCCGACCACGCCGGCCCAGACCGCGTCCACGTCGGCCAGCGGCACCCAGGCGCCGAGGCGCTGGGCGAGCATCGGGTTGGTGGACAGCCCACCGCCGACCCACACGTCGAACCCCGGCCCGAGCTCGGGGTGCACCACGCCGAGGAAGGCGAGATCGTTGGCCTGGTACGGCACATCGGGCAGCCAGGCGACGACCGACTTGAACTTGCGTGGCAGATTCGACATCGACTCGTCGCCGAGGTACCGCTCGACGATCGCGTGGATCGCCGGCGTCGCGTCGAGCACCTCGTCGGCCGCGATCCCGGCGACCGGGCTGCCGAGCACCACCCGCGGGGTGTCACCGCACGCCTCGGCGGTGGTCAGTCCGACCGCCTCCAGCTCCCGCCAGATCGCCGGCACATCTTCGATCCGCACCCAGTGCAGCTGGACGTTCTGCCGGTCGGTGAGGTCGGCCGTGTCCCGGGCGTACCGGGTCGAAACCAACGCGATCGCGCGCAGCTGCGCGAGGTCGAGCTGGCCGCCGTCCACCCGTACCCGCAGCATGAAGTACTCGTCGTCGAGCTCATGCGGCTCCAGCACCGCCGTCCGGCCGCCGTCGATGCCCGGCCGGCGCTGGGTGTACAGCCCCCACCACCGCATCCGACCCCGCAGATCCGCCGGATCGATGCTGGCGAACCCGCGGTGGGCGTAGACAGACTCGATGCGGGCCCGCACGTGCAGCCCATCGTCGTCCTTCTTGGTGCGCTCGTTGGGGTTGAGCGGCTCGCGGTGGCCGAGGGCCCACTGTCCCTCGCCGCGCGGCCGGCGATCGGGGCGGGCCGGGGGCGCACTGGTGACCGACATCGACGTCCTCCTAAGGAGACGGACGCGAACAGCCACCGAGGGTCAGGACGTACAGACAGGACCGGTCCGGCGAGGTCGCGTCCGTAGACGCGGGGAAACGGGCGGGAGCGTCAGCAGTCCGCCGGACAGATCGCGCTGCGTACTCGGCCGTAGTCGACGTGGCGGCGAGCCACGAAGCGGCGCACGACAGCGGAGGTCACCCATCGATGGTCCCACAGTGCCGGGCAGGCCGCGAGAGTGACGCCCGCCACCCTCGCGTGTCAGCCACGCCAGATCCCGACCCCGCGTGTTTGCAAGGGCACCCTTTACCACTGAATGCGTTAGTGGGGTGCCCTTCCTAACACACGGGCGGCGTCAGCGGCGGGCGGCGAGTGGCACCACCACGACCGCCTCGGTACCACCGCCGGGGCGCCCCCGCATCTCGATCGAGCCGCGCAGCTCACCGCGAGCCAGGGTCCGGACGATCTGCAGCCCCAGCCGGTCGGCGGCATCGAGGTCGAAGTCGTCCGGCAGGCCACGCCCGGTATCCGCGACGCTCACGTGCAACTGCCGGCGCACCCGGTGGGCCGAGATGACGACCTCGCCGTCGCTACCGCCGGCGAAGCCGTGCTCGACCGCGTTGAGGAGCAGCTCGTTGAGGACCATCGCCAGCGGGGTGGCCACCTCGGCCGGCAACACCCCGAAGGAGGAGTCCCGGCGCAGGTGCACCTTCGTCTCGGGGGCAGCCACTTCGACGGCGGCGGCGGCCACCCGGTCGACGATCGTGTCGAACTCCACCGCCTCCCCGGCCGACATCGAGAGCGTCTCGTGCACGATCGCGATCGACGCCACCCGCCGCACCGACTCCTCCAGCGCCGCCCGGGCATCGGCCGAGCCGACCCGTCGGGCCTGCAGCCGCAGCAGCGCCGCCACCGTCTGCAGGTTGTTCTTCACCCGGTGGTGGATCTCCCGGATGGTGGCGTCCTTGGTGATGAGTTCCCGGTCGCGCCGGCGTACCTCGGTGATGTCACGCACCAGCACCAGTGCGCCGATCGGGACTCCGGCCGGCAGCAACGGCAGTGCGCGCTGCAGCATCGTGGCACCACGGGCCGAGATCTCCTTGCGCGCGGGCGCCTGGCCACGCAGCGCCGACTCGATGCGCTCGGCCGCGTCGCCGCCCTCCAGCGGGTCGTCGGCGAGCCGGCTGGTCACCGCGGCGAGGTCCTCCCCCACGAGGTGCGCCGAGAGTCCCAGCCGTCGATAGGCCGACTGCGCGTTCGGGCTGGCGTAGGAGACCTTTCCGCTCACGTCGATGCGGATCAGCCCGTCGCCGACCCGTGGCGCCGAGGTGGTCTCCTCCGGCTGGCGCGGCGTCGGGAAGCTGCCGTCGGCGACCATCTGCGCCAGGTCGTCCGCCGCGGTCAGATAGTTCATCTCCAGCTGGCTCGGGGTACGGGCGGTGGAGAGGTTCGTGTCCCGTCCGACCACGGCGATCACGTCGACCTCGGCTCGGCGGCGCACCGGGATCGCCTCGTGCCGCGCCGGGGTGTCGCCGTACCACACCGGGTCGCCCTCTCGCCAGATCCGGCCCTGCGTCTGGGCGATCGCCAGATGCTCGACCTCCGGTCCGGCCGCGATCCGACCGACGCTGTCGTCCTGGTACGCGGTGGGCGCCGTGGTCGGCCGGACCTGGGCCACGCAGACGAACTCCCGCTCCCCGCTTCCCGCCCCGCCCGGACGCGGGCGATCGACCGCAGCCCAGAGCAGCAGGTCGGCGAAGGAGAGGTCCGCGATCAGCTGCCAGTCACCGGCGAGGCGCTGCAGGTGCTCGATCTCGACCGGGCCGAGTCCGGTGTGCTCCTCGAGCAGGTCACGCAGCGTGGACACAGGGCCAGCGTGACACAGTTCGCCGGCGTGACCCAGGCGGTGGGCGAGCAGGCCGCGCGCCGGGCTGCGATCGGCCGGCCGGCACGGTTCAGAGCGTCGCGGTCACCTTGTTCAGCCCCCGGGGCGCGTCCGGGTCCTCGCCCCGTGCCAGGGCCAGCGACCAGGCGAGGCGTTGCAGCGGCAGGATGTCCAGCAACGGCGCGACCCGCTCGTCCACCGCCGGGGTGGGGATGCGCAGCACCCGCCGCGAGCCCTCGCTGAGGTCCCCGCCGCCGGGTCCGACGACCACGAGGTCAGCCCCGCGACCACCGAGCCGGCTGAGCACCTCGTGCATCGACCGGCCACCGGGTCCGTCGCCGAGCACGGCAAGCACCGGTACGTCGGGGTCGGCCAGAGCCAGCGGCCCGTGTAGCAGGTCCGCGCCGGAGAAGGCGAGCGCGGCCAGGTACGACGTCTCCATCAGCTTGAGCGCCGCCTCCCGGGCGGTGGGGTACGCGTATCCGCGCCCGGTCGTGACCACCTGGGTGGCGAAGCGGTACCGCTGCGCCAGCTCGACCGCGGCCGGATCGTCGAGGGTCCGCTGAGCCAGCCGGGGCAGGTCGGCCAGCTCCGTGAGGTCGGCCCCGCGTACCTGTTCGAAGAGGATGAGCAGGGCGAGCAGTTCGGCGGTGTAGGTCTTGGTCGCGGCCACCGCCCGCTCGGTGCCGGCCGCGATCTGCACCGCCAGCTCGGCCGCCTGCGCGAGCGGCGAGCCGGCGGCGTTGGTCACCGCGACGGTGAGCGCACCCTGCTCCCGGGCGACCCGCACCACCTCGGTCAGGTCGGGCGACTCGCCACTCTGCGACACCCCGATCACGAGGCACTCGCGCAGGTCGGGGCGGGCGCCGTACACCGTGATCGCGGATGGGGAGGCAAGCCCGGCCGGCAGGCCGAGGCGGATCTCGGCCAGGTACGCCCCGTAGAGCGCGGCGTGGTCGGAGGTCCCCCGTGCCGTGAAGATCACGTACCGGGGCCGGCGGGCCGCGATCCGGGCCGCCACCTCGGTGATCGCGGCGTGTTCGTCGAGCAGGCGGGCGAACACCGCAGGCTGCTCGGCGATGTCGGCCGCCATCCCCTGCCCGGCCGGCGCCATCGGCCTCCCTCCCGGGTCACGTCGTGCTGCTCAGCGGTGCACACCCTTGCACGCTCGCGCGCCGGTTCGCAAACAAACGCGCACCGCCCCCTCGCCAGGACTCGGCGCCGGGAGCGGCTCGCGGTCAGTCGAGGGCGGCGACCAGGCTGGGCGGCTCGGCGTCCTCGGTCACCTCGACCTTTTGGATGGCGCCGCGCAGCGGGATCTCCTTGATGAAGAAGGCCAGTAGCGCGATGATCGCCGCGAACGGGATCGCCCATACAAAGACCGACGAGAGCGCGGTGGCGATGCCGTGGAAGAGCGCCTCGGTCGCCGACGCCGGCAGCAGCCGCAACCTGCTCGGGTCGACCTGGCCGCCACCGCTGGTGAGCCGGTCCGCCCCGGCGGCGCCGAGCGGCGACGCGGCGATGTCGTCGTGCAGCCGCCGTACGAAGATCGCGCCGAAGAGCGAGACGCCGAACGAGCCACCGATCGAGCGGAAGAAGGTCGCCGCGCTGCTGGCCACGCCGAGGTCCTTCTGGGCCACGCTGTTCTGGGCGATGAGCATGGTGGTCTGCATGAGGAAGCCCATGCCAAGACCCAGCACGGACATGAACACCGCGAGCTGGAACTTGGTCGTGTGCATGTCCAGCAGTGAGAGCAGCACCATGCCGGCGGTCATGCCCAACCCGCCGATGACCGGGAAGACCTTGTACTTCCCGCTGCGGGTGATGACCTGGCCCACGAAGATCGACACGACCATCATGGTCAGCATCATCGGCAGCAGGAGCAGGCCGCTGTTGGTGGCCGAGGAGCCCTGCACGGTCTGCTGGAACAGCGGCAGGAAGTTGATGGCCCCGAACATGGCGAAGCCGAGCAGGAAGCCGATCGCCGAGACCAGGGTGAAGTTGCGGTTGCGGAACAGGTCCAGGGAAAGGATCGGCTCGGCGACCCGGCGCTCCACGAACGCGAACAGCACCAACGTCACCGCCGCGGTCACCGCCAGGCTGAGGATCGGCCACGAGCCCCACGCGTACTGCCCGCCACCCCAGGTCGTGATCAGCACGAGCGCGGTGATCCCGACGGAGAGCAGGGCGGCCCCGAGCCAGTCGATGCGGTGCTCGGTGCGGTACTTCGGCAGGTGCAGCCGGGCGATGAGCCAGACCAGCGCGACGCCGCCGAGCGGCAGGTTGACGTAGAAGGCCCAGCGCCAGTTCAGGTTGTCGGTGATGAAGCCGCCGGCCAGCGGGCCCGCGATCATCGCCAGCGCCATCACGCCGGCCATCAGGCCCTGGTAGCGACCCCGCTCGCGGGGCGGAACCAGGTCACCGATGATCGCCATGGCACCGACGATCAGCCCACCGGCGCCGAGACCCTGCAGTGCCCGGAACCCGATCAGCTCGTTCATCGAGGTCGACATTCCGGACAGGGCCGATCCGACCAGGAAGATGACGATGGCGGTGATGAAGATGTTCTTCCGCCCGTAGAGGTCGCCGATCTTGCCCCAGAGCGGGGTCGAGACGGTGGTGCCGAGCACGTACCCGGTTACCACCCAGGAGAGCCGGTCGAGCCCGCCCAACTCACCGACGATGTGCGGCATGGCGGTGCCGACGATCATGTTGTCGAGCATCGCGAGCATGATGGCGAGCATCAGCCCGGGCAGGACGATCATGACTTCGCGCCGGCGACCGGGCACGATCTCGGTGTCGGGCGTTGACATGGTCTCGGTTGACACGACAATCCCCCTACAAAGTCCCGGTGGCACCTACCTGCCGACCGGCTAGCTGACGACCGAAAACTACGGTAGGCTCGCACTAGCCGGCCGTCAAGTAAGTTTGCCCGATCGTGGCGGCGGCGGAGCGTGGGGAGCGTCACATGCCACAGCAGGACCGCGACCAGCAGGACGCGGCGGCCATCGCCGGCGGGCGTGAGGTCCTTCGTCAGGTCCGCGACGAGGGCCGCGAGGCGATCCGGGAGGCTCGCCGGGCGGTGCGCGACCGCAACCGGGACGCCCGCCAGCGCCTCCAGGCGGCCGCTCGTCAGCAGCGTCGCGACGAGCCGGAGGTACGAGCGAGCGACGGCGGCACCCGGTCGCGCATCCAGCACGTGGCGCTGGAGCTCTTCACCGAGAACGGCTACGAGGCGACCTCGCTCCGCGAGATCGCCGAGCACCTGGGCGTGACCAAGGCCGCGCTCTACTATCACTTCCGGACCAAGGACGAGATCATCGAGAGCCTGATCGACGCCCGGATCGAGAAGATCGGTGAGCTGGTCGACTGGGTGAAGGGCCAACCTCGTACCGTGGAAACCCGCCGCGAGCTCCTGCGCCGTTACTCCGAGCTGCTGCACGAGCAGGACCACCACCAGCTGATGCGCTTCTTCGAGCGCAACCAGTCCTCGATGGGTCAGCTCAAGGCCGGCGCCACCATGCGGGAGCGGATGATGGCGATGCTCGACGCAATCACCGAACCCGATTCGCCGCTCACCCAACAGGTTCGGCGCTCGATGGCGATCTTCGCGCTGCACTCGACCTGGTTCATCGTCCGGGATCCGGCCGTCGGGGATGACGAGCGGCGCGAAGCCGCCCTCGAGGTGGCGCTCGAGCTGGTGGAGTAGCCCCCTATTCGATGACCGCGATCAGGTCGCCCTCCTGGATCACGTCGCCTTCGTTGACGGCGAGTTGCGACAGCGTGCCGTCGACCTCCGCAATCACCGGGATCTCCATCTTCATCGACTCGAGGATCACGAGGGTGTCGCCTTCGGCGATCTCGTCGCCGACCGCCTTCATCACCTTCCAGACGTTGGCGACCATCTCGGCGCGGATCTCCTCGGCCATCGCAGACCTCCCTGTCGGCGTACTCGCCGATCCTGGCCGCCGGCGTGCGCGGTTGGCAACCATCGCCGCGCCAAGATCTGCCAGCAGTGTACGGGCCAGTGGTGGTGCCGACGACGCTGCGGCGAAGTCATAGGATCACGGGATCCGACAACAACAGCGAGGCGGTCATGGCGAAAAAGTCGCGCAAGAAGAAGGCCCGGAAGAAGAGCGCCGCCAACCACGGCAAGCGGCCCAACTCCTGATCGTCAGCCCGGCTCGCGGCTGGCCTGCGTCTGCACCAGAGCGGCGATCTTCGACCGGAGCCGCTCCCGGAACTCCTGCGGGGCGCGGTCACTGCCGCAGCACCGGGCGACCAGCAGCTTCACCTCGTGCTCGATGCCGAACTGGCGCAGGCAGTCCCGGCACTGGTCGAGGTGGGTCTGGATGAGGGTCCGCCGATCGTCGGAGCACTCGAGATCCAGGTACAGGTAGACCTCAGTCAAGATCTGATCGCAACCGATCTGGTACGGGTCGCTCACGCTCACCGTGTCACACCTCCTGGCCCGCCGGGGCGGCCGTGTCGTCGTGCGGTGGTATGCGCGCGCCGTTGCGCCCGGACAGGCCGTGCTCGACGGCATAGTCCTCCAGCAACGTGCGCAGGTTGCGCCGGCCGCGGTGCAGGCGCGACATCACGGTGCCGATCGGCGTGCCCATGATGTCGGCGATCTCCTTGTAGGAGAAGCCTTCGACGTCCGCGAGATAGACGGCCAGCCGGAACTCCTCTGGCAGCGACTGCAGCGCCTCCTTGACGTCGCTGTCGGCCAACTTGTCCAGCGCCTCGGTCTCGGCACTGCGCAGTCCGCTCGACGTGTGCGACTCGGCCTCGGCCAGCTGCCAGTCGGTGATCTCTTCCGTCGGGGCCTGCACGGGTTGGCGCTGCCGGCGACGGTAGGAGTTGATGTACGTGTTGGTGAGGATCCGGTAGAGCCAGGCCTTGAGGTTCGTTCCCTCTTCGAACTGGTGGAACGCTGCGAACGCCTTCAGAAAGGTCTCCTGGACCAGATCCTCGGCGTCGGCGGGGTTGCGCGTCATGCGCATCGCGGCCGCATACAGCTGGTCGAGGAAGGGCAGCGCGTCCCGTTCGAAGCGACTCTGCTGCTCCGCGAGATCCTCGGCCACCCGGATGATCCTCTCTCGTCCGGGTGAGAATACGCCGAGCGACCGAGCCGGCACGCCGGCGATTCGCGATCGTGGTGGGTGCAGCGCCACCGCCACGAATCTCCCCTTCCTCGCTGAACCCGGGACCCCGGCCGTACGTCTTAAGGCCCTTCGGCGGCATAACGCCGTGGCCGGCGCAACGAATTCCGAGCTGGCAGTGGTTGGTGGTCCAGAGCACCGGGGGGAGCATGCCTCCGGCCGCCGAGCACAACGTTGGGCGGGTGGGGCACCGGCCCCGGCGACCGCGACGCTGGCAACGTCGGACGCCGGGGCCACCGGGTGCCGGGTACGTCCGGCGCGGTCCGTCGGCCACCGGGTTGGCGGGCGACGGTACGTCGGGTACCAGGAAGGGCCTGGGAAGGCGTGTGCGGAGAGATCCTCCGCCCGCGGCTCTATGCCGGGTTCGTCCTTTTCAACGAGGCCCCGCCGGCCAGGTCACGGAGCCACTGCCCGCACAGCGTGCCCAGGCCCGCCGGGTCGCGCCGCAGATCGTGACGGTCGCCCGGGCGCACCTGCACCCGGACCAGGCCGACTGGCTCCGGTACGCCGAACGGATCGCGGTCGCCGTTGACCACGAGCGTTGGTACCCCGGGATCCAGCTCGCCGGCCCGGCTGACCTGCGGCCGTCCAGGTGGGTGCAGGGGGAAGGCGAGGGCGAGCACACCCACCGCGCCCAAGGCCCGTGCGGTCCGGCAGGCCACCCGGGCCCCCGACGACCGGCCGCCCACGACCAGTGGCAGGGTTGCCGGCAGCCGCGTGCGCAACTGGGACACCACGGCGGTGAATGCCTCGTCGAGCACCGCCGGCGCGGGCGGCGCCGCGCGACCGGCGACCCGGTACGGCTGGGTCACCCGGGCGACCGCGATCCTGGCGCTCAGCGCGGCGTCGCGGACCGCGAGCAGGTCGACGGCGTCCACCCCGCCACCGGCGCCGTGGCCGAGAACCAGCAGGGCCACCGGTCGGGCCGGCCGGTCGAGTGCGACCCGGGCCTCGCCGCGCGGTGTCGCTACCGCAAACTCCACGTCACCATCCTGGCCGACCGCGGCCCCAGGCACCTCAGCCCGGCTCAGATCGACGGGGTGAGGGCCGGCGCCAGGGTGGGCACGCGCAGCGCCGACGCTTCGGCGAAGGCATCGCGCAAGACCTCCTGGCCGGCCGGGTCGTCATCGTGCCACGCGATCAGCATGGCCCGGCGCTCGCGCGGCGTGGTCGCACCCCAGACCCCGTGGCAGTCGCCGACCTCGAGCGCCCAGGCCAGGCACGCACCCTGCACGTCGCACGTGCGGCACAGCGCCACCGCCGCGTCGGCCGGCTCGCTGGGGGCTGGGAAGAACACCTCCGGATCGACGCTGCGGCACAGCCCGCGGGTACGCCAGGTCAGATCCTGGTCACGCTCGCGCAGCGCCCGGAGTAGGCGCGGGTCGCGGCGCGCAGCCGCGACCTCGTGCGGGCGAGGCATCCGCGCCCGAGTCATATCCCCACCTCCCCCGTGGGTTGTTCCGCGGCCTGGACCCTGCCGCGGAGAACGAAAAGCGCCAGCGGGGCACCTCGCGAGATCGTGACGACCGCGGTTCCCCCGGGCCGCATCGCGGTGACATTCGTCCCGCTCGCGGCGCGCGAAACCGGGCGTCAAGGCAGCTCTGCGATGACCATGCCGGCGTTGTGTTCTACCGCATTTCCCGCCCGGCGGACAAGAGGTAGGAAGCGATTGACACAAAAGTCGAGATGACCAAACGCCCTAAACGCTCAAAAGAGCGTCAGACCCGTCGGCTCCACAGTGGACGAAGCAGGCACCGCGCGGATCAGGTCCGGGCCGTCGTTGCGCACGTCGCCGACGGCGACGGAGACCGGACGAAGCTCGATCCCGGCCAGATAGCCGTCGGGAGGCACCGCCAACAGCGAGGTGGCGTCGGCAGGCACCGCCAACAGCGCGGTGGCATCGGCCGCCGTCAACCAGGGCGTCCAGGCCGCCGGCGGCAGGATCAGCGGCATCCGGTCATGAACCAGGGCCAATTCCCCGTGGGCCGCCAAGGTCAGAATACTGAACGTCAACATTCGAGCACCCTGCACCTGTGACGGCGTCCAGATACCGGCGAAGGCGAGGCAGTCGCCGTCGCGTCGGGTCATGAAGTAGGGCTGCTTGCGCCCGTCAATGCGGCGCCACTCGTACCAACCATCGGCCGGGACCAGGCAGCGACGGTGCGCGAACGGGCGGGCGAATGCCGGCGAGGTGGCGACCGTCTCCACCCGTGCGTTGATCATGCGGGCCGCGCCCCGGAGGTCCGGGGCCCGGCCGGGCACCAGGCCCCAGCGGGCGACCGAGAGGACCGGGCCCGGTGTCCGGCTGGAGCGGCGCACGATCGGTACCGGGTCGGTCGGGGCCACGTTGTAGTCGGGCAGCAGGTCGTCGGCGCCCGTCTCGTCCAGGGCGTCGAAGAGTGCGGCCAGGTCGGCCGCGCTGCGCGTCGACGCGTAACGCCCACACATGCCGGCAACGCTACCCGGCACAATGGTCAGGTGAACTCGCCCGAGCACGGCTGGACCGCGCCGACCGCCCGTACCGCGGTGCGGGGCACAGTCCGGCTGCCCGGCTCGAAGTCGATGACGGCGCGGGCGTTGGTGCTGGCCGCCACCGCCACCGGGGCCGGGGCGCTGCGCCACCCGTTGCGGGCCCGGGACACCGAGCTGATGGCGACCGGCCTGACCGCCATGGGTGCCGAGATCTCCACTGTGGACGACCTCGGCTGGACGGTGCGGCCGCGCCCGCTGCGCGGGCCCGCCCACGTCGATGTCGGCCTGGCCGGAACCGTGATGCGCTTCCTGCCGCCGGTGGCCGGCCTGGCCGAAGGCCCGGTCACCTTCGACGGGGACGAGCGGGCCCGCGAGCGACCCCTGGCGCCGTTGCTGCGCGCCCTGGCCGACCTCGGCGTCCGCCTCGAGGCTGGCCCGACCGGCGGCCTGCCGCTCGCCGTGCACGGGCGCGGTCGGGTGAGCGGCGGTGCCGTGACGATCGACGCCTCCACCTCCAGCCAGCTCATCTCCGGGCTGCTGCTGGCCGCGCCGTCGTACCGCCACGGAGTGCGCGTAGACCACGTCGGGCCGCCGGTGCCGAGTGCGCCGCACCTGCGGATGACGGTGCAGATGCTGCGCGCGGCCGGCGCCGTCGTCGACGACACGGAGCCGGACCGCTGGCTGGTTGCGCCGGGCCCGCTGCGCGGACGCGAATGGGGCATCGAGCCCGACCTCTCCGGGGCGGCACCGTTCCTCGCCGCGGCGGTGGTCACCGGCGGCAGCGTCACCGTGCCCGACTGGCCGGCCACCACGAGCCAACCCGGCGACCAGCTCCGGACCCTGCTGACCGAGATGGGGGCCCGGGTCGTGCCGGGTCCGGACGGGCTCACCGTGCACGGCACCGGCCGGGTGCACGGGCTCGACACCGACCTGTCCCAGGTGGGCGAGCTGACCCCGGTGCTGGCCGCCCTGGCCGCCCTGGCCGACCAGCCGTCGCGGCTGCGCGGCGTCGGCCATATCCGCGCCCACGAAACCGATCGGCTCGCCGCGCTCGCCACCGAGCTGAGCCGGCTGGGCGCGGACGTGGTGGCCCGCGACGACGGGTTGGAGATCCGCCCGCGCCCGCTGCGGGCGGGCGTGGTGCAGACCTACGCCGACCACCGGATGGCCCATGCGGCGGCGGTCATCGGCCTGGTGGTTCCGGGCGTGGTGCTCAGCGACGTGGCCTGCGCCGCCAAGACGATGCCGGGGTTCGCGCAGCGCTGGCGGGAGCTGGTCGACCCGGTGGTCGCCGAGACCCCCACGGGAGGCGCGAGCTGAAGCGGCAGCGCGACTACGACGAGGACGACATCCGGGTCCGCCCCCGTCCGTCATCGCGCCCGCGCACGCGCACCCGACCGCGCCACGAGCGGGCCGAGGACGGATTCGTGGTGGCGGTGGATCGCGGCCGCTACACCTGCGCGGCCGAGCACCGGTTCATCACCGCGATGCGCGCCCGCGAGCTGGGCCGGCGGGGGGTCGTGGTCGGCGACCGGGTCGGGCTCGTCGGCGACACCTCGGGCGAGGAGGGGGCGCTGGCCCGCATCATCCGCATCGACGAGCGCACCTCGGTGCTGCGCCGCTCGGCCGATGACGATGACACCGCGACCGAGGGTCGCCCGGAGCGGGTGATCGTGGCGAACGCCGACCAGATGGTCATCGTGTCGGCGCTGGCGGATCCGCCGCCGCGGACCGGCTTCATCGACCGGTGCCTCGTCGCCGCCTACGACGCGGAGATCGAACCGTTGCTCTGTCTGACCAAGGCCGACCTGGCCGGCCCGGCCGAGGTGTTGGCCTACTACGCCGAGCTCGACCTGCCCCACGTGCTCTGCCAGCCCGACCGGCCGTTGAGCGACCTGGTGACCGGCCTGGCCGATAGGCTCTCGGTCTTCGTCGGCCACTCCGGGGTGGGCAAGTCGACTCTGGTCAACCGCCTGGTTCCGGACGCCGCCCGGGCGGTCGGGGTGGTGAGCGCGATCGGAAAGGGGCGGCACACCTCGACGAGTGCGGTCGCGCTGGCACTGCCCGGTGGCGGCTGGATCGTGGACACTCCGGGCGTGCGCTCCTTCGGCATCGCCCACGTCGACCCGGACAACGTGCTGCACGGCTTCCCGGAGCTGGTCGCCGCGTCGGCGAACTGCCCGCCCAACTGTGACCACAGCGGAGCCTCCGGCGACTGCGGCCTGGACGCCCTGGTGCGGGCGGGCGGAGGGGACGCCGGCCGGCTCGCCTCGTTGCGGCGCCTACTCGCGTCGCGGACCGCGCCGCCGCCGCGGAGCTGACCGGGCAGCGGCCCCTCGATCAGTCCGGTCGCGACCGTGAGCCGACCGTCCACGGTGGCCACCAGGCCACCGTCGACCAGGCGCCGCAACGCCGTCGCCACCTCGCGCACGGTCAGGCCGGTGGCGGCGCCGACCTCGTCCAGAGTCCCGGCGCCGAGCACCACGGCGGCGAAGACCCGCAGCCGGCGGGCGTCGGCGAGCAGTCCCGCGACGGCATCCGAACCAGGCATGTCGAGGACCGTAGCTCGTATCCGGGACCGAAGCCCGGTAGGTTTCCGCTCGTGACCCGCTACGCCGACGATCTGGCGCTCGCGCACGTGCTGGCCGACACCGCCGACGCGATCGCGATGGCCCGCTTCCGCGCGCAGGACCTGCGCGTGAGCGCCAAACCGGACCTCACCCCGGTCTCCGATGCGGACACTGCGGTCGAGAAGGCCCTTCGGGGCACCTTGGCCCGCACCCGGCCCCGCGACGGCGTCCTGGGCGAGGAGTACGGAGCCAGCGTGGCCGCGGCGGGCCCGAGCCAGCGGCAGTGGGTGATCGACCCGATCGACGGGACGAAGAACTTCGTGCGCGGTGTGCCGATCTGGGGCACCCTGGTGGCGCTCATGGACGGCAGCGAGCCGGTGGTCGGACTCGTCTCGGCCCCGGCGCTGAGCCGCCGGTGGTGGGCGGCGAAGGGACTGGGCGCCTACGCGGGTCGGCACACCGCCGCGGCGACCGCGATCCACGTCTCCGGCATCAGCCGGTTGGCCGACGCGTCCTTCTGCTACTCCTCCCTGGTCGGCTGGGAGCAGGCGGGCCGGCTGGAGGCGATCCTGGACATCAGCCGGCGGGTGTGGCGCAGTCGGGCCTACGGTGACTTCTACGGGCACATGCTGGTCGCGGAGGGGGCGGTCGACATCATGGTGGAACCGGAGCTGTCGCTGTGGGACCTGGCCGCGCTGGTGCCCATCGTGACCGAGGCCGGCGGCACCTTCACCGACCTCGGTGGCCGGCCGGGCCCGGCCGGGGGCAGCGCGATCGCGACCAACGGCAAACTGCACCAGGAGATCCTCGAGCGGCTGAGCGGCTGACATGCTCATTTGGGGATATTCACCGCGCCACACCCTCAAGCCGGACAACGTGAGCAAGCAACACCCCGTCGCGCCGTCTATTCTCGCCGCGTGATGTCCGCGGGTTGGCTCTTCCTCGCCGCCATGATTGGCATGTACGGCGTGGCGAACCTGCTGCAGTCCCACGCCGCGGCCCACACCACCGCCGGCGAGGCGCTGGACCCCAAGCTCCTGGTCCGCCTGGTGCGCCACCGTGTCTATCTCGTGGGACTGCTGTGCCAGATGCTGGGCTTCATTCTGGCCTTCCTGGCCCGCCGCGACCTGCCCCTGTTCCTGGTGCAGGCGGCGGTGGCGGCCGGCCTCGGCGTCACCGCGGTGCTCGGCGTCGTGGTGCTCAAGTGGCGCCTGCCCAAGACCGAGATCGGGCTGCTCGTGGTGCTCTGCGCCGGACTCGCCGGCCTGGTCGTCGCCGCGCAGCCGCACCCGTCCCGCCAGTTGGGACCGGCGGGCGTGCTCGGTCTGGTCATCGTGCTCGGTGCGCTCTCGGTGGCCGGCTTCTTCGCCGCCCGGTTCCACGGGGTGCCCGGCTCGGTGCTGCTCGGCTCGCTCGCCGGCATCGCGTTCGGCGCGGCCGCGGTCGCCTCCCGACCACTGGCGAACATCCACTCGCTGGACAAGTTCATCATGGACCCGCTGCTGTACCTGCTGATCGCGAACTCGGTGGTCGGGCAGCTGCTTCTGGGCATGGCCATGCAGCGCGGCTCGACAACGGCGGCGGTGGCCGCCATGGACGCCGCCGCCGCGGTCCCCGCCGCCATCGTCGGCCTGCTCTTTCTCGGTGACGGGATCGCGCCCGGGCTGGGTTGGCTGGCCGGACTCGGCTTCCTGGTCACCCTCGGCTCGGTGATCGGCCTGACCTTCTTCGCGGAGCCACAGCACCACCATGAAATCGCCGGCCGGCACCGCCAGAACGACCTCGTCGGTTACCACACCCGCAGCGGGCCCCGGCGAGCGACGGTGCGCTGGTAGCAGCTCTGCCGGCCTGGGCGCCTCTGCCTGCCTGGGCGCCACGGCCTGGCTGGCGCCACGGCCGGTGGCGCCTCTGCCGGTGGCGCCTATGCCGGCGGCGCCAGCCCCAGCTGCGCACCCAGGAACGCGAGCTCGTCGGCGACCAGGTTGACCGCCCGGCTCACCGCGCGCCCGGCGTGGCCCACGTCCGACTCCCGGCGCAGCAGCACCGGACCGGGTCCGGCCGAGGCGTACTGCAGCGCGGCGGTCATCTTGCGGGCGTGCAGCGGATCGACCCGGGTGTCGCCGTCGAAGACCGTGAACAGGACCGCCGGGTACCCGACACCGGGGCGCACGTGGTGGTACGGCGAGTAGCTGAGCAGCCAGCCCAGCTCGTCCGGGTCGCCGGCACTGCCGTACTCGCCGGCCCACGTGGCCCCGAGCCCGAAGTGCTCGTAACGCACCATGTCCAGCAGCGGCTTCGAACAGACCACCGCGGCGAACTCCTCCGGGTGCTGGGTCATCGCCGCCGCCACCAGCAGACCGCCGTTGGAGCCGCCCCGGATGGCCAGCGTCCCCGCGTCGGTGACCTGGTTCGCCACCAGCCACCGGGCCGCCGCCTCGAAGTCGTCGAACACGTTCTGCTTGGCCCCGAGCATTCCCGCCCGGTGCCACTGCTCGCCCTCCTCGCCGCCGCCGCGCAGGTTCGCCACCGCGTAGGCACCGCCCGCCCGTACCCAGGCGACGATGACCGGATCGAAGACCGGCACCGGCGAGATGCCGAACCCGCCGTACCCGTACAGGATCGTCGGGCGCGGGGCGTCGGGGCCCGGCTCGGACTCCGTGATCAGGAACAGGCGTACCGGGGTGCCGTCGAGGGACTCGTAGACCACCTGCCGGGTGGTGATCCCGGTGGCCGGCTGGGCCGCCGGCGCGCTGCGCCACATACCCCGATCCCCGGTACGGCCGTCGAGCTGGTACACAGTGGACGGCGTGACGAAGTCGGTGTAGGTGAACCAGGCCTCGCGGCCGCCGACCGGATGCGCGGTCAGCCCGATGACGCTGCCCAGGCCGGGCAGCTCGACCGCGCCGAGTCGGGTGCCGTCGGCGAGGTCGTGGCGGCTCAGCTCGCTGACGGCGTGGCGGCGGCGGGAGACCACCAGCAGGGGACGGGCCATCTCGGCCCCGTCCAGCACGACGTAGTCCTCCAGCACGGCCACCGGGTCCTCGGCCACCAGCTCACGCCACGCCTGGTACTCCAGGCGATCCGGCCGGGTGACGCAGAGCCGCCCGCGCGGCGCATCCCGGTCGGTGAGCAGGTACACGACGCCGTCGCGAACGTACGGGTGGAGCCGGGCATCGACGCCGATCTGCAGCTCGCGTAGCTCCGGCCGGTCCGGTGTGGACCGGCTCAGATCGGCGAGCCAGGCATCGTTGCGCGGGTCGGTGCCGAGGTTGGCGGTGATCGTCAGCCAACGCCCGTCGGCGCTGACCTGCGCACCGAAGTAGGTGCCCCGGGCCGAACCGGCGCCGAAGACGACCGGGTCGGCCTCCGGGTCGACGCCCAGCCGGTGCAGGTGCACCCGGCGCAGCAGTACCGGGTCATCGCGGGCGTCACCGTCGGCGTCATTGACCGAGCCAGCCGCGAGATGGCGCACGTAGTAGAAGGCCGGCTCCGGCTCGAGCCAGGCCACCGGGGAAAACCGGACCCGGTCGATGGGACCGTCGACGACCGCACCCGTGTGCACGTCGAGGACCCAGAGCCGGGACAGCTCGGTCCCGCCGGTGGAGAGCTGGTAGGCGAGCAGGTCACCGCCGGGCGAGGGTTGCCAGTAGTCGAGCGTGGTCAGGCCACTGGGATCCAGCACAATCGGGTCGACCAGCACCCGCTCGGAGCCGTCCGGGTCGGTGGTCACCAGGGCGCCGTGCTCCGCGCCGGCCTCGCGGCGCCATTCGAACGGACGGCCGCGCCGCCAGATCGGCGAGGCCACGTCGCCCGCGCCGTGCAGCGCGGTCAGCGCCTCGTGCAGGGCCGGGCGCAGCGGCCAGGTCTCCCGGGCCTCGTCAACCAGCTCATCCTGCGCGGCCGACCAGACCTGGGTCGCCGGATCGGTCGCGTCCTCGAGCCACCGGTACGGGTCGGGCACGGCGTTGCCGTACAAGTCGTCGACCAGCTCGAGGCGCTCAGCGGCAGGGTACATCGCTCGATCATGCATCACATTCGATGCGTGCGCGGTCACTTTTCGGGCTCAGCCGGCGATCAGTTCCGCGATCTGCACCGCGTTGAGCGCAGCCCCTTTACGTAGGTTGTCGCTGCTGCAGAAGAGCGCGAGGCCGTGCTCGACCGTGTCGTCGACCCGGATCCGGCCGACGTAGGTGGCATCCCGACCGGCCGCGAGCAGCGGGGTGGGCACGTCGTCGAGGGTGACGCCGGGCGCGAGCGCGAGCAGCTCGCGCGCCCGCGTCACCGTGATCGGCCGGGAGAAGCGGGCATTGAGCTGCAGCGAGTGCCCGGTGAAGACCGGCACCCGCACGCAGGTACCGCTGACCCGCAGATCGGGAATCCCCAGGATCTTGCGACTTTCGGCGCGCAGCTTCTGCTCCTCGTCGGTCTCGCCGGAGCCGTCGGCCACGATCGAGCCGGCCAGCGGCAGGACGTTGAACGCGATCGGGCGGGCGAAGGTCACCGGCGCCGGCACCGGCACCGCCGAGCCGTCGAAGGTCAGCTCGCGGCACCGGTCCGCGCCCTTGAAGATCTGGTCGCGCAATTCGTCCGCGCCGGCCGATCCGGCGCCGGAGACCGCCTGGTACGTCGCGGCGACCAGGCCGACAAGTCCGGCCTCGGCGTGCAGGGGCGCCAGCACCGGCATCGCCGCCATCGTGGTGCAGTTCGGGTTGGCGATGATCCCCTTGGGCCGGCGAGCCATGGCGTGCGGATTCACCTCGGCGACCACCAGCGGTACGTCGGGATCCAGCCGCCAGGCCGAGGAATTGTCGATCACCACTGCGCCGGCCGCGGCTATCCGGGGCGCGAACTCCTTCGATGCGTACTTGCCGGCGGAGACGAGCACGATGTCCAGCCCGCAGTAGTCGGCCGTGGCGGCGTCCTCGACGACCACGGGCTGGCCGAGCCAGTCCAGCGTGCGCCCCGCGGAGCGGGCCGAGGCGAAGAGACGAAGCTGCGCCACCGGGAACGCGCGCTCGGCCAGGATCCGGCGCATGACGCCGCCGACCTGCCCGGTCGCCCCGAGAATGCCGACCTTCATGCACCGACCGTAGCAAGGTGGTGCCGCGGCCGGGGTTGCCTGTCCTTTGCTTGTGTGCAACAGTCATGTTGCATACGGGTAAAGAAGCCGTTTCAAGAGAGGAACGCGACCGTGACACTCCCCTTCGCCCCGCCGCTGACCCCACTCCAACCCGGTCCACGGGTGATCCCGGAACCGCCGCGCCCCGGCGACCCGGGCGGCGAGCCGTGCCGCATCTGTACCGACCGCACAGGTGATCGCGGCATCTGGGCCGACGACAACTGGGTGCTACGCAATCCGGGCCGCACCAGCCTGCCGGGCACCGTCTGGCTGTCGAGCTGGGATCACCACGACAGCTTCGCCGATCTTCCGGAGCACCTCGCGACCAGCTTCGGGCCGCTGGTCGGGCGGATCGAGCGGGCCATCCTCGCCCTGGGGGACGTGGGCCGGGTGCATGTCTACCGCTGGGGGGACGGGGTCGCCCATTTCCATGTGTGGTTCGTGCCGCGCCCGCTCGGCATGATGGAGGCCACCCGCGAGATGCTCATGCTGTGGGAGGACCAGCTGCCCCCGGCCACCGACGAGCAGATCGCCTGCGCCGGGCGCCGCATCGGCGCGTCACTGTCGGCGTGAGCCCCTGGTGAGAGTTGCCTGAGGTGAGAGTTTGCCTGATGTGAGACTGCCACTGTGGACGGTAGCGCGGCAGTGGACCCGCATCGGCGCCATCGGCTTCGGCGGCCCGCCCGCGCACATCGCGCTGCTGCGCGAGCTCTGCGTGCACCGCCAGGGCTGGATCACCGCAGAGGAGTTCGAGGACGGGGTGGCGGCGACCGCGCTGCTGCCCGGTCCCGCCTCGACCCAGCTCGCCATCTACTGCGGCTGGCGGCTGCGGGGCGCGGCCGGCGCGATCACGGCCGGGGTCTGCTTCATCACGCCGGGCCTGCTCGCGATCCTGGCCCTCTCGGCGGTACTGCTCGCCGGGCGGCCGCCGACGCCGGTCCTGGGCGCGGCGGCCGGCGCCGGCGCCGCCGTCGCGGCGGTGGCGCTGCACGCGGCTTCCGGCCTGATTCCGGCGAGCTGGCGGCGGGCCGGCGGCGATCGCTCTGGCCGACTGCGCTGGCTCGCCTACCTGGCCGCCGGCGCGCTCGCCACCGTGCTGCTCGGCGCCTGGGTGGCCGCGGTGATCCTGCTCGCCGGCGCGGTGGAGAGCCTGACCCGCACCGGCCCCGGCCGGCGCCGTACCGGCGCAGCACTGGCGCTGCCGGGCGCCACCGCGACGGGTGGGCTGATCGCGCTGAGCTGGACCGCGCTGAAGGTCGGCGCCCTGTCCTACGGCGGGGGTTTCGTCATCATCCCGCTCATGCAGTCCGACGCGGTTCAGCGCTACCACTGGATGAGCGGGAGCCAGTTCCTGGACGCGGTCGTGCTCGGCCAGATCACCCCGGGCCCGGTGGTCCATACGGTGGCCGTTGTCGGCTATGCGGCCGCCGGCCTCGGCGGCGCGCTGCTCGCCGCCGCGATCGCGTTCCTGCCCTCATTCCTTTTCGTGCTCGCCGGTGGCCGGCACTTCGATGCGCTGCGGGCCAACCCCACCGCCCAGTCCTTTCTGGCCGGCGCCGGGGCGGCCGCGATCGGGGCCATCGGCGGCTCAGCCATCCTGCTCGGCCTGGAGATCTCGCACCTGTGGCAGCTCGGGGTGCTCGCCGCCGCGGCCGCCTGGATCTTCGTCGGGCGCCGTGGCGTGGTCAGCGCGCTGCTGGGCGGGGCCGGCCTGGGTCTCATCGCGGCCCTCGCCGGCCTGCCGGTCGGCTGACCCGCTGCACTACCGGCGTTTGCCCCCCGGCCAGCCGGGTTAGGGACCAAGCTGGGGCTGACACGGTACGCGCGGGATGGGGGTGCGCTGGTGAGTCGGGCGAGGATCGTGATCGTCGGTGCCGGCTTCGCCGGCTTCCACTGTGCCGCCACCCTGTCCCGGCTCGCCGGCGACCGGGCTGAGATCACGGTGGTGAACCCGACCGACTACTTCCTCTACCTCCCGCTGTTGCCCGAGGTGGCGGCCGGGCTGCTCGATCCGCGGCGGGTCTCGGTCTCGCTGCCGGCGACCCTGCCCGGGGTACGCCTGATCCTCGGTGAAGTGGATCGGATCGACCTCGCCGCTCGCACCCTGCACTACTGCGACGCCGAGGACATGAGTGGCGAGGTGCGCTACGACCGGCTGGTGCTCGCGGCCGGCAGCGTCAACAAGCTGCTGCCGATACCGGGGGTGGCCGAACATGCGCACGGCTTCCGGGGCATCCCCGAGGCGCTGTACCTGCGCGATCACATGACCCGCCAGATCGAGCTGGCCGACGCCACCAACGATGTGCCGCAACGTCGGGCCCGCAGCACCTTCGTGGTCGTCGGCGCCGGGTACACCGGCACCGAGGTGGCCGCCCACGGCGTGCGCTACACCGACGTGCTGTACCGCCGCCACCCGCGGCTCGGGCCCGATCGGCCACAGTGGATTCTCGTGGACATCGCCGACCGGGTGTTACCGGAGCTGTCGGTGCGCCTGTCCCGCACCGCCACCCGGGTGCTGCGGAGCTGCGGCGTGGATCTGCGGATGGGGACCTCGGTGGTCCAGGCGACCGCCGACGGGGTGCGCCTCAGCGATGGCACCACCATCGCGACCCGCTCGCTCATCTGGTGCGTCGGGGTTCGCCCCGATCCGCTCGTCGCCGACCTCGGCCTGCCCACCGAGCGGGGCCGGCTCGTCGTCGACGAGTACCTGAGCGTGCCCGGTCACCCCGAGGTGTACGCGTGCGGCGACGCCGCCGCGGTGCCCGACCTCACCCGTCCCGGCCAGGCCACGCCGATGACCGCCCAGCACGCCCAACGCCAGGGCCGGCGGGTCGCGCAGAACATCGCCGCCGGGTACGGGCGTGGGCAGCGCCGCCCGTACAAGCACCACGATCTCGGCTTCGTGGTCGACCTCGGCGGCATCCAGGCCGCCGCCAACCCGCTGCGCATCCCGCTCGCCGGGCTGCCCGCGAAGGTGGTGACCCGCGGTTACCACCTGCTCTCCCTGCCCGGCAACCGGATCCGCACGGTCACCGACTGGCTGCTCGACGCCCTGCTACCCCGCCAGACTGTCCAACTGGGACTCGTGCGCTCCCCGGCCGTCCCGCTCGACGTCTCCCCCGCCCCCTCACTCCCCGTCGATCTAGGGCGTAGGCACGTGGTTTGATCTCCATCCGTGTGCGTAAGCCCTAGATCGACGGGAGACAGGCGGGGCGGGTCATGGGGCGGAGGTGACGGCTACGGAGGTGCTGTTGCCGGCCAGGTCACGGGCGCGTACCTCGTAGCCGGACTGGCTGCGCAACCCCGACGCGACATCGGTGTACCCAGTGGCCCCGGGGGGCACTGTGGCCAGGTAGGTCCCGCCGCGGTAGATGTCGTACCCGCTCAGCCGGACGTTGTCGCTCGCCGGCGACCACCTCAGCACCACCGAGGTCGCGGTGGTGGCGGCGGTGAGCGAGCCGACCGCCGATGGCGGCACCGGATCCGCGCGGAAGTCGTAGGTCATCGGGTCGAAGACCCGCCCGGTGGAGTCCACCGGGGTCACCGTGACGGCGGTACCGCTCACCCGGACCCGCAGCAGGTGGAAGACCTGCGCGTCGCTCGTCGGCGCCGCCGCCGCCCCACAGCGGGAGCCCTTCTTGTTGGCGTAGGACCAGCCGATGGCGTAGGCGTCGGTGGCGGCGCAGCCGTGGCCACCCATGGCGACGACCCGCGCGCCGCCGCCACCGGTCACATAGCTGATCACCCCACCGGGCGGGGCCACGTTGCGCTGATACACGTGGGCGTGCCCGTTGAAGACCAGGTTCACCCCGTGGTCGTGCAGCAGCTGCTCCAGGGTGCCGGTGCTGCCCGCGCTGTTCTGCAGGTACGCGTCGTTCGGCTCGGTCGAGTCGTCCGAGCGCAGCGGATAATGGAACACCGCCATCTTCAGCCCACCCGGGTGGGCGGTGAGGTCCTTGGCCAGCCACTGGTACTCGGCTGAGGTTGCGGTCCAGTGGGCCGCGTAGTCAACCTCGTACGCCTTGCACGGCGAGCCGCAGGCACCACCGGTGGCGTCGCCGGCGTTCGTCTCCGACCAGGACGCGTCCAGGATGTAGAAGCGCACGCCGCCGGTGGAGAAAGCGTAGTAGGACGTCGGGTACTTCGCGGCCCGGGAGCCGTTGATGGACGGGTAGTCGACCATGCCGTAGGTGCCGCCGGAGGCGGCGACCACCGTCGGCTCCGGCCAGATGCCGGTGAAGGTCGCGGTGCGGCCGTGGTTGCCGGTGACGCCGAAGAGCGGTGTGGTCTGGCCGGGAGCCATCCAGTAGCGCGTGGCGAAGACGCTGCTGACGTTCACGCCGGTCTGGTTCAGGTCGCCGTAGCTGGTCTGGGTGCCGCCCGGGTAGGCGATATCGCCGGTGGAGAGCGCGAAGCGGGCACCGCTCGCCGCGATCTGGGCGTCCACGCCGGCCTGGTTCACGTTCAGGCTGCCGTCGTTCACGCCACTGTTGGTGGTGTCGCCCCAGTCACCGAAGACCACGAAGGTGAATGGCGCGCTGCCAGCCGGCGGGTCGAGTGTGGTGAAGACCGGGGCTGGGTTGCTGCCGAGCAGATCCACGGGTTGGCTGCCGCCGGTCAGGACGCGGTAGCAGTAGGCCGTGCTGGCGCTCAGACCGGTCACGGTGACGGTGTTCTGGTACTCGCGCACCCCCCCTATCGTGATGGGGTTGCCGAGCCGGACCGAGCTGACCGTGTTCGCGGTGCAGGCGCCCGGCGGCCCGTAGCGCACGGTGCCCCGGCTCTGCGTCGTGGTCACCCAGGTGACCTGCACCGACGTCTGGCTCACGTCGGTCAGGTACGGCGCCCGGGTGAGCAGCGCGCTCGCCCCGGCCAGGGCCGCCTGGGCCGCGGTGGCCCACACCAGTAGCACCAACAACGCGGCGGTGATGAGGACGGCGGGATAGT
This sequence comes from uncultured Actinomycetota bacterium, assembly GCA_963753485.1. Classification (GTDB taxonomy): domain Bacteria; phylum Actinomycetota; class Actinomycetes; order Mycobacteriales; family Micromonosporaceae; genus CAWDLX01. The sequence continues at coordinate 31,520 of CAVWCL010000018.1, forward strand.
GACGCCGCTGTCGGCGCATCGAGGTGTTCACAGGACTCCTTTGTGCGGGGGACGGGGATAGATCGGGCGCAACCGGCGGCGCACCACGGCGAGCGCGCCGACGCCGGCGGCCAGGATGGCCGGGAAGCCGGCCAGGAGCACGAGGTTCCCCCACGGCCGGCCGGGTCCCGGGGGAGCGGCCTCACTGGAGTCGGCCGCCGACGCCGGCACCGGGACGCTCGCGTGGGTGAGCGCACGGAGCACGTCGAGGTAGCGGGTGCCGTAGCGCTGCGATGGCTCCACATAGGAGTTCTCGCTGAACTCGTTCCAGCTGATCAGCCCGAGCACGTCGGGCGACGAGCTCACCGCGGCGGCGTACTGCCGTTGCAGGGTCTGGCCGTCTTTGCGGTCGACCCGCAGCGCACCGCCGACCATCCGGGCGTCGAAGCCGGGGGCGAACGGCGCCACCCAGTACTTGCCGTCCTGGTGGATGGCGGCGCTCATGTTGGCGAGCTTGGCGCCGAAGTCGGGGTAGGTGTCGGGGTTGACCGACGACCAGTAGTAGGCGTCGCCATCGGTCACAGTGGCGAGGCGTCGGAAGCCGGCGGCGCTCTTCTCGGTCGCCAGCACCTGCAGGGCGCCCCGCACGGGTCCGGTGACCGTGGCGACCGCGGCCGGCGAGAATGCCCAGGTGCCGCTGAAGACAGTCAGCGGTTTGCCACCCAGGCGCAGGAAGACCGGGTCAGCGGCGAACGAGTCGCGGAAGACGACGAAGTCGGCGGCGACCCGGGCGACCGGCTGCGCCCGCCGGGAGAAGTCGAGTCCCTGGTAAATCATGGCCAGCTTGAACTGCTGCTCGCGCGCGACCTGCATGAGCAGCCGCAGCCGGCGGTTGTTGGTCGGCGTGTTCTTCCAGCTGACCAGGAAGCCGTTGATGCCGGCCGACTTGGCCCAGGCCACCTGCTGGCGGATCACCGTGACGTCACCGCTGCTGTAACGGCCCAGGCTCGGATAGTCGAGCTTGGCCCGGTCCCACGAGGTGGTGTCGAACCAGATGTAGTAGTACGCGAGCAGCGCAACGGGGTTGGTTGGCGCCGAGACGGCCGGCGTCGGGTCGCCCGCGGCCGGTCCGGCCGCCGGGGCGGCCGAGGTCAACAACGTGCACAGCAGCGCGGCCGCAGCGCAGGCCACGCCACAACGCAGCAGGCGGCCCCTCATCGCTTCGACCACACTGGACTCACTTGGCGGCGGCCGGAGGGGGTCAGCCGGCGCAGGATCGAACGGAGCAGGCGCCGCCAGGGCGCGCGACCGGCGAGCAGCACGCCGGCCCCGGCGAGGAGCACGGCCAGGGCACCGAGACCGAGATCGAGCCAGCCGATCACCCGGATGGCGACGGTCCGGTTCCCGGAGAGCGTGAACCGGCTGGTGGGCACGACCCCGGGCGCCCCCAGAACCTCCACTGTGTACACCCCGCGAGGCAGACCGGAAACCGTGGCGGTGCCGTCGGCTCGCAGCGTCGCCGTCTGGGCGATCCCGTCGGCGCCGGTCACCCGGATCGACCGGCCGGTGGCCGATCCGAACAGCGCGTCGCGGGCGCCGACGGTCAGCTCATGCAGCATCACAGTGACCGCGAGGTGGCCCTCGCGGCTGGGCCGGAAACGGTTGCGCCCGGGCTCGATCGCGTTGGCGCCGCCGATGGTCACGCTGTTCAAGCCGTACCAGACCTCGGACAAGGTGAGCATGCTGTTGCGGTAGACCGGGGTGGCGCCCTCGAGCCACATCACGCCGGCGTCCAGCGGCACCGCCACCACGTCGCCCTCGTCGCTGCGCACGGACGCGGCGGTGATCCGGCCGGCCGGCAGCGGTTGCCCGAACTGGTCGACGAAGCTGGCCCGTACCGGAAACCGCACCCGGAAGCCGGCGGTGATCGTGTAGCTCGCACGCAGCGGCAGGCCGGTCACGACCGGCCGGTACGCCTGGTCGGGATCGCGCTGCCCGGCCCAGCGCACGAACGCGTACCGGCGGCCGGTGGTGGCGATCTCGGTGTCGAGCAGGGCAACCGTGTGCCACCGGTAGTCGTGCTGGCCGGTGTAGCTCGCCTGGCCGCTGCGTCCGGTGCGCACCCGGTGCCCGTCGACGGTGAACAGCACGTCGGCCAGCGGGGGCACCGTCTGCAGCGTGACCGTGACCGGCCAGCTGGCCAGCCGGGGGGCGGCGACGGCCGGCAGCCCGGCCAGCCCGACGGCCACCGTCAGCGCGGCCAGGGTCAGCGCGGCCAGGGTCAGCGACGCCATCCAGACACCGGACGCCACCGCCCGGCGGACCCGAGCCTTCATGACCGCCCGACCTCCACGCCGGGACGGGGCCGCCGGCCGGCCCGCCTGGCACCGGCGACGGCATGGGCGATCAAGCCCAGGCCGAGCAACAAAGCGGCGCCGTAGCCGACGTAGATGACCCGGATGTCGACCGGCGGCACGCTGCCGGTGTCGGCCGCGGGCACGATCCGGGCCGCGCGGGCGCGGCTGGCGAAGTCGAACGCGCCGGAGATCCGTCCCGCCTGGGCATCCCGGCTGGTCAGCGCGGTCAGGCCCCAGTTCTCCTCGATGAAGCGCAGGGCACCGGTGTAGTCGAGCTGGGTGTGCTCGACCACACCGCGACGCGCGTAAGGGCTGATCAGCAGGGCCGGCACCCGAAGGCCGGCCGGCTGCCCGTCGATCACGGGTGGCGCCACGTGGTCGTACCAGCCGCCGGTGCCGTCGTAGGACCACAGGAACGCCGAGCGGGACCAGGCACTGCTCGCCATCAGCTGCGTGATCATCGAACGGACCAGTCGCTGGCCGGCCGGGATCGACCGCGCGGCCCGTTCGCTCCAGCCCGACGTGGCCACATAGGACACCGCCGGTAGGGTGCCGCGCTGCAGGTCCTGGTAGTACTCGTCCAGGTCGACGATGTGGCTGCGCAATGCCGGATCGTCGATGAAGCGGGCGTAGTTGAGCAGCGGGACACGGGCGGTCTGGGCCGGTGGCGCGCCCGGCGGGCCGGCCCGGAAGGTGGCCCGCGGATCGTAGGCCTGCACGTAGAACTTCCAGCTGACGCCGGCCGCCTGCAGCCGGTCGAAGATGGTGTCGCCGCCGGCCCGTCCCGGCGGCGGCGCGGCCGCCACCCAGTACGAGCGGTTCAGCCGGATGCCGTAGGAGGCCGAGGCGAAGAACCGGTCGAAGAGCACGTACTGGTGCGCCAGCGCCCAGTAGAAGCCGAGATCGCGCTCGTCGTAGTACCCCATCGCCCAGGCGCCGTCGCGCCCCTGCCGCTGGAACGCGGAGACGAAGCCATCCATGCGGCCGTTGTCGATCTGACGGGTCAGCACGCTCTGGCTCGCGGCCAGCGAACCGGCCGGGGTCCCGTGCAACGCGAACGGCCGCACACATCGGCTGCCCGGGCGGGTGAGCGAGAGCTTCAGGCAGGTGCGCGGGGGCGGACCGTCGGCGCCGGGAAAGGTGCCGAAGTAGTTGTCGAACGACCGCTCACCCTGCATGAGGTAGACGAAGTGCTCGATCGGGGTCAAGGTCGCGGTGTCTGCCCGCGCCGGCGCGGGTGCGGCGATGGCGCCCACAAGGAGCGCGGTGACCGCCGCCACCCAGCGCTGCGTCATCCTCATGCGAACCTAACGTGGTACACCACGATAAGGGGGCGGACGGCATACGTCCCATTTACGACAATCGTCCCCGTATATACCGCTACCCCGTGATACCGATCGACGAGTTGACGCAGCTTCGCGGCGAAGAACGGCGATCGGCTGGCCGAGTAGGCATCCCAGATGAGGTACTGGAACGCGCCGTCACGCAACGCCCGGTCGGGGTTGACCACCGGTTGGTAGGACGGGTTGCGGGTCAACGGATTCGGGCTCACCGACAACGCCTGCACCCGGCGGCCACTGTAGAACTGGAGCACGTTGGCCATCGACGGGCCGATCGCCAGCAGACCCGAGCCCGCCGGCACCTTGGCCGCGATCCACTGGCCGGCCGCCCGGCCGCCCGGCAGGCCACCGGCGCCGGCGAGGAAGGCTTCGGAGGGCGCGGGATTGATGCTGGCCCAGGCCGGCACCGCGATACTCGCCCCGACGGCCAGGGACAGGGCGAGCGCGAGCGGGACCGCGACCCGCGGCGCCAGGCCGCGGCGATGCGGCCGCCGGGCGAGTTCCACGACCCGGGCCAGCGCGCGGCCGGCGAGCACGGCCACCACGGGGGCGGCCGGCAGCAGGTACTGGTACCCCTTGACCGGCCAGAGCGTGAAGAAGATCACCGGCACCACAAGCCAGGCCAGCAGCAGCCGTTCACGCCAGGTCGACTCCCGGCGTAGCCAGATCAACCCCGCGACCGCGGCCGCGAGGACCGCGAACCCCACCGCCGGCGGCACCACGGTGGCGTAGAAGGCCAACTCGTGGTTGGGCCGGCGGAACAGCTGCCACAGCAGGTACTGCCCGCCGCTGCCGCCGCCGCCGGCGCCGGCCAGCACCGCCGGCGAGACCGCCGCCACCGCACACATCACGAGCACCGCGGCGGCGACGTGGGAGCGGCGCAGGCGGGCCAGCGGGGTCAGCGCGAAGAAGACGTACAACCCGCCGAGCAGGATGATGCCGGTCTCCTTGGCCAGCACGGTGAGGCCCATCATGGCGCCGGTCGCCAGCAGCCACGCGAACGCGGAGGACTCGGCGTAGCGGGCGACGCAGTACAGGGTCGCGGTGGCACCCAGGCAGAGCAGCCCGTCCAGGAGAACCTGCCGGCTCACCACGACGTGGTACGGCATGACGGCGAGCAGGAACGCGGCGAGCACGCCGGCGGTGTGTCCGTAGAGCCGGCGGGCGAGCAGGAACGTCAGCGCGACCGTGCCGACGCCGATGCCGGCCGCGCACGCCCGGGCCGCGAAGTCGCTGACGCCACCGTGCAGGGCGAGCGAGACCAGGGCCTGGAACAGCACCGGATGCGCCCGGAACACCGGGAAGAGTCCGCGCAGATCAGGATCGCCGGCGATCGAGGCCGCCGTGCCGGCATAGACCGCCTCATCGCTGTTGAAACCCAGCCGGTCCAGCTGCCAGAACCGCATCACCACCGCCAGCACGCCGACGAGCACGACCGGCAGCCAGCTCAGCACCGCCCGGCCGGAGCGCCGGGACCCCCGGCGGGCCTCGGCGCCGCGGACCAGACCCGGCCCGACCGGGGGCGAGGCAACCTGGCTCGTCACGCGAGCACGCTCGGATCGCCAAGCCGGGCACCGGCCAGCAGCTTGGGGATCTCGTCCGCCCAGCCGAAGGTGTTGGACGCCACCACCCGCCCGCGCACCGTGCCGAGGAACCCGGTCAGGATCTGGCGCTCCCGCTCACGCAGTTCGGCGTAGCCGAGACCGGCCATGGTGATGGCGGGGGCGAGATAGCGGAACGGCGGGAAGCCGTACGCGTCGTCGGTGTTCTGGATCATCCGGCGGACCGCCTCGCCGTGTTCCAGCTCGGCCACCCGCGGCGCGCCCCGCTCGATGACGAACAGCTCCTCGACCCGCGTCGACCGGCCGATCCGGCAGGGCACCAGACGGTCCACTGTGTACTTCGGCGGGGGTATCAGCGCCTGCACGATCGCATTGATGCCCATGATGGGCACGTTGAAGCGGCTCAGCACGAGGGCCATCGATCTCCCGCCCCGGGAGTGCAGCCGGCTCTGCACCTGCAGCCGACGCCACTCGCCGGGAGTGAGATCGCGGGCCTGCACGGCCCGCAAGGTGTGCGCGCTGATCGTGAGCGGCTTGGGGAAGCAGGTCGCGGTGCCGTCGGCCTCGACGATGGTCATGTCGTCGGAGAGGAAGATCCCGCCGTGGTCGCGCAGTAACCGCAGAATGGTGGCGGTCTTGCCGGTGTCGGTGAGCGCGGAGAGCATCACCCCGACCCCGTCCAGGCTCACGCAGGCCGAGTGCAGCAGCATGCGACCGCGGGTCACCATGACGAAACGGAGCAGAGCCTCGATGACGTTGGTGTAGACCACGTGCGGCGAGCGGGCCAGCAACGGCCCGACCTCGATCGCGATCGGCTCGCCCAGATCGATGCGGAAGTTCGCGCCGATCCGCCCGAGGTGCTCCTCGTAGCGCAGGGTCGGGCGGTCGGCGTACTCGGTCATCGCGGCCCGGTGGCGCGGGCCGCGCCGCCCCACGTCGCCGACCCGGACGGTGATGTCGACGTCGGCGTCGCTGAGCCATTGGGCCCGGAAGAACTCCAGCTCCGGCAGCAGAATCTGCGATCCGATCCGCACCACGCCGGCGATGTCGTAGCGGTAGGTCAGGTACTGGAAGCGCTTGCGCGACGGTGGCCCGGCGACCTCGACGGCGGTCGGATCCACCAGGCGGTGCACGGGATCGCGGCCGGCCGGAATGGCCGGAGTGGCCAGGCCGGCGGGGGTGGCCGGGCCCGCCGCCCCATAGATCACCCGGTCGCTGACGAAGAAGCGCACCAGGAACAGCGCGACCAAGGTGAGGGCGTTGGCGACCAGGACGCCGATGCCGGCCCACACCAGCAGCTGCAGCGCGGGTAGGCGGAGCAGCAGCAGGGCATTGTTCATGAGCAGGAACCGGCCCGCCCGCCCGGCCGCGCCCCCACGCCGGGAGCGGCGATAGATGACGGCGTCGATGAGCACGAAGTTGTAGGTCGTCGAAACCTGGGTCGCCAGGGCCGCACTGAGAAGGTGGTGGACGCCGAGCCCGGTGTGCAGCGACCAGAGCGCGGCGGTGTTGACCACGATGCCGGAGAGTCCGACGAGACCGAAGACCGCCATCCGGGTGGCTTCGCGCCACCGCTCGGTCGGACCGGCCGGAGCGGCTCGCATCTGGCCGGCGAGCCGGTGTCCGCGCAGCCGGGCCAGATGGCGCAGGAAGGAGAGGCCCTCGCGCAGCGACGCCTTCGACTCGCCGGCGTGCCGCGGCGCCATCTGGTAGGCCACCTCGGCCACCCGCAGGCTGGCGTGGCGGACCAGGAGCTCCAGGAGAATCTTGAAACCGATCGGGGCCAGGGCATCGACCTCGACCGCGCTGCGGCGGAAGGCGAACAATCCGCTCATCGGGTCGCTGACGGTGGCGAGGCGGCGGGGGAACAGGGTCTTGGTCAGCCGGGTCGCCCAGGATGAGGCAGCCACCCGGGCGACGCCGTCCAGTCCCTGGGTGGTACCGCTGCTGGCGTACCGGGTGCCCACCACCACGTCGACGTCGTGGCGCATGGCCACCGTGACCAGGCCGACCGCGACCTCGGGCGGGTGCTGCAGGTCGGCGTCGAGGACCAGGACCCACTCGCCGGCCGCGTGCCGGACGCCCTCGACCACCGCGCCCCCCAGGCCGCCGTCGCGCCGACCGGCGCCGCGGTGCACCAGCGCAACCGGAACCGGGCAGTCTGCGGCGTGCCGGCCCAGCGCGGTCGGGGTGTCGTCGTCGCTGTCATCGACCACGATGATTTCGCCGAGCAGCGGCACCAGGGCGGGGCCGAGGCGGCGTAGCAGCGGCCCGACGTTCTCCGACTCGTTGCGGGTCGGCACGATCGCGCTCACCCGCGCGGGGGTGCCGGGCGCCGGATCGCGCAGCACCGAGCGGACCGGGACCGACGCACCGTAGACCAGGGCATCGAGGTCGGCGGCGAGCGGTGTGTCGAGGCCGGGCGAGTCGGTCGGCTGCGGCTGCGCGGTCTGTGGCATTGACGTACCCCCATGCGTATGGCAGCGGATCGGCGCCGATCCGCGGCAGAGTTGGTTCGTGGCGTCGTGTCACACCGGGACGGCACGAGTCCCACCGTGGTCAGCCGACTTGCTTGGTCAACGACGGTGAACTGCGGATGAATAGTCACAAAACAGACAAGAGTAATATGATGGTATTCGGCGGACTTAACGCTGCGCCCGCCGGTAAGCTCGCCGGTGCGCCCCCTCCTCGCCCCGCCGACCGGCGTAGGTTCCGCGGTGACCGGTCAGACACCCCGGCCTGATTGGTTCGACCCGGTGGAGGTGGGCGATGACGCTCGAGGAGATCAGCCGTCCCAGCCGGATCGCGGACCCGGGCGAGGACATCACCGCGCAGGAGCTCGCGCTGGCCGGGCGGAACCACGCCATGCCGCTGGAGGCGCTGCAATTCGACGTGACCCCGGCCGGGCTGCACTACCTGCTCACCCACTACGACATGCCGGCGATCGACGTCGCCGAGTGGAGTCTGCGCCTGCACGGCCTCGTCGAGCGGGCGCTCGAGCTGGATCTGGCCGCGCTTCGGGACCTGCCGCGGCACACCGTGCGGGTGACCATGGAGTGCGCCGGCAACGGGCGGGCGCGCCTGCTGCCGCGACCGATCAGCCAGCCGTGGCTGGTCGAGGCGGTCGGCACCGCAGAGTGGACCGGGGTACGGCTGCGCGACCTGCTCACCCGGGCCGGGGTTGGCGCGGACGCGGTCGAGGCCGTCTTCACCGGGGCCGACCACGGCGTCGAGCGCGGCGTCGAGCAGGACTACCAACGCAGCCTGCCGATCGCCGAGGCGCTCGCGCCGGACGTCCTGCTCGCCTACGAGATGAACGGGCTGGCCCTGCCGGTGCAGCACGGCTTCCCGCTACGCCTCGTCGTGCCCGGGTGGTACGGCATGGCGCAGGTGAAGTGGTTGACCGGGATCGAGCTGGTCGGCGAGGCCTTCACCGGTTACCAACAGGCGGTGGCGTACCGCCTGCGTCAGCAGCCCGACGACCCCGGCGAGCCGGTGACCCGCATCGGCCCGCGGGCGCTGGTCATCCCGCCCGGGTTCCCCGACTTCATGTCCCGGACCCGGATCGTGGCGGCCGGAGCGATCCTGCTGGCCGGGCGGGCCTGGTCCGGCCGCGCGCCGGTGGAATGGGTCGAGGTGAGCACGGATGGTGGGCGCAGCTGGGCCCGCGCCGAGCTGGCGCCGGCCGGAGCCCACCGGTGGGCGTGGCGGCGCTGGACCCACCCGTGGCGGGTGGCGCCGGGCCGGTACACCCTCACCGCCCGGGCCGGCACCGCCGACGGTGAGGTGCAGCCGACCGACCAGGCGTGGAACCGCGGCGGCTTCGCGAACAACGCCGCTCAGGAGATCGCGGTCGTCTGTCTCGACTGAACTGCGCCGGCCAGCCGATCAGCCGGCTGCGCGTTAGCAAGGGCACCCGCTACAACCGAAAGCGTTAGGAGGGTGCCCTTGCTAACGCGTCCCCGCCGGCTCGGCCGGCTCGGCTGGCTCGGCGGCCTCGGCGGGCGCGGCCGGCTCGGCCGGCTCGGCTGGCTCGGCGGCCTCGGCGGGCGCGGCCGGCTCGGCGGGCGCGGCCGGCTCGGTCAGCGCCGGCAGGCTGGTCCGCAGCGGGAACGCGACCCATACGCCGGCGGCGACGACCAGGAGCCCGGCGACGAAGAAGATGGCGTCGATGCGTCCGAAGTGGACGCCAGCCAGGCGAACGTCGAGTCCGCGCAGCGAGGTACTGGCCAGATAGGTGACCACGGCCATGCCGCCGATGGCCGCGACCTGCTGGATCGGGTTGAAGACCGCGATGACCCGGCCGAGCAGGTGTTGCGGGGCCGAGCGCATGAGGATCGGTCCGGCCACTGAGTTGACCATGGCGATCGGCACACCAGCCAGCAGCAGGATGATGAACCCGGCGGCCAGGCTGCCGGCGCGGGAGTACGCGATGATGGCGACGCCGCCGAGCGACAACATCGTCCAGAAGAGACGATCGGCCCGGATGCGGGAGCCGATCGCGGTCGCGATCAGGGCGCCGGCCACCGAGCCGAGGCCGAACGCCGCGCCCAACGTGCCGAGCGCCGCGGCCGGTGCGTGCAGGTTGTCGGTGATGAAGAAGACGTCGAGCGCGTTGATCGCCCCGACGCCGAGGGTCGCCACCACCACCGAGATCATGAGGCTGCGCAGTACGCGGCTGCGGAGGAAGAAGCGGCCGCCTTCGGCGAACTCGCGCCGGAAGCTGGGTGCCGCCGCCGTCTCGGCCTGCGACCGCGGCGGCACGCGCATGGCCAGGACCAGAAGGAACGACGCGGCGAACGACACGGCGTTGGCGGCCAGCGCCCAGGAGACGCCGATGGAGAAGAGCAGCGGCGCGGCGAGCGGTGGGCCGACGATACCGGTGACGGCGACGATGGTCTGGCTGATGCCACTGGCGCGCGGCTGGTCGGCCGGCGCGAGAATGCTCACCGACAGGCCGAAGCGTGCGCCGTTGAAGAACTGCGCGGCGGCACTGGCCAGGGCGACGACGGCGTAGACACAGATGAGCTGGGCGCCGACGGAGAGGCGACCGGACATGGCCGGGAGCACGAGCAGGGTGGCGATGAGGCCGGCGCGGATCAGGTCGGTCGTCAGCATGGTGCGCCGCCGGTCCCACCGGTCGACGAAGACGCCGGCGAACGGACCGACCAGCATCACCGGCGCGGCCACCGCGATGAGGGCGCCACCGACCGCGAGCGGTGCCCAGGTCTGGCCGGCGGCGATCCGGGTCGCTATCCAGAGCACGATCGTGACGTCGAAGATGTTGTCGCCCAACATCGAGATCGCCTGACCGGCGAACATCAGGCGCCAGTTTCGGTTGCGCCACAGCCCGGGGGGAGCGTCGACCATGTCGCGCATTGTGTCCCGAACCGGTGGTCCCGCGCTGACCCGCCAACGGTGCCGACCTCGACCGCTCGGCCGAATGTCAACGCGCGGTGAGCGGGTCGTTACAATAAGAGGGGTGCCCTGTCTGTGAACTCGCCGGCCGAGTTCCCGACGAAGTGGGTGATTACCGTGACGCTGCCACCCACCGCATCGCCGACCCGCCTGCGCACCGGCATCGGTTCGAGCGCGCTCGCCGATTCCGGTGCCGCCGCCCACGCCGCCGCCGAGGCCGCGCTGCGCGCGCTCGGCCAGGATCGGCCGGCTCTCGTGCTGGTCTACGCCTCGGTGCGCTACGACCTGCCGGCCGCGATACGGGCCGTGAACGAGGTGACCGGTGGTGCGCCACTGGCCGGTGCCACCAGCAGTGGCCACCTGTTCGACGGGCACCTGGTCGAGCCGGGAACCGGCCTGTCGGTGCTCGCGCTCGCCGGCGGCGGGTACCGGTTCGGCGTCGCCCGGGTCACCGGCGTCGGCGGGGACGGCGTCGGCGCCGGACGGGAGTTGGCCCGTGCGGCGATGCGGGCCGCCGGACCCGAGCGCACGGGGCACGAGGCGATGCTCGTGCTCTCCGACGGTCTCTCGGGCAACCAGCAGGCGCTGCTCAATGGCATCTACCGGGTGACCGGGTTTGCGGTACCGGTGGTCGGCGGCGCCGCCGGCGACGACCGCCGGCTGGACCGGACCTTCGTCTTCTGCGGCGACGAGGTGCTCACCGACGCGGCCGTGGCGGTGTGGATCGGATCCGACCACCCGTTGACCGTGGTGTACGGCCAGGGTTGGCAGCCCACCGGGCGGCCGCTGCTGGTGACCGCGGTGGACGGTCCGATCGTCCGCGAGATCGCCGGCCGCCCCGCGCTCGCGGTGTACCGGGAGAACTTCCGCCACGACAACCCCGCGGACGAGGTACGCACCGAGCGGGCGGGCGGATACCACTCGGCGCACGCGTTCGGACTGATCGAGCCCGACGGCACCCTGCTGATCCGGGGTGCCTTCGTCGACGGGGTCGGCGAGCTGCGCACCTTCACCCCGTTGCCGGCGTACGCCGCGGTCCAGGTGGTCTCCAGTCACCCGGACGACCTGCTCGCCGTGGGCGAGCAGACGGTGCGGGCCGCGCTCGACGGTACCGACGCCGGCGTGGTGCTCGCCTTCGACTGTGTGGCCCGCCTCGACATCCTGGCCGAGTACGGCGACGAGGACGCCCGCCGGCTGCAGCACGCCGCCGGCACGGTACCGACGTTCGGCATGTACACCTATGGCGAGTTCGCCCGCACGACCAGCGTGGCCGGCTACCACAACGCGACCATCGCCGCGGTGGCCCTGTGAGGCTGGCTATCACCTCGCCCGCCGAGGTAAGCAAGGACACGCTCTCGCCCGACCAGTTGCGCACGTCGCTGGCCGAGGCCGAGGCATCGGCCCGGGATGCGTACCGGGACACGACCCGCCTGATCCGGCTGCTGACCGTCATCGGCACCCCGTCGCGGCCGGAGGAGCTGGTGGGGCATGCCCTCAACGTGCTCTCCGAGGTGTTCTCGGCCGACATCACCTGCGTGGCCGAACCGGTCGAGGATGCACTGCTCGTCACCGGGTCCTGTGGACTGCCCGAGGGCGACGACGCGTTCGCCGGCGCGTGGGCGATCGGGCCGTCGGCCCGACGGGCGCTTCACGGCGGGCACGCGGTGGCCGGCGCGGTCAGCGACCCCGACGACGTTCCGCCGTCGCTGCGCGAGCTGGGCATGAGCCACGCAGCCTGGGTGCCGCTGGCCACCGGCGGGAACGCCGGCACCGAACTGCTGGTGCTGTTCCGGCGCCGGCCTGACCGGTTCACCGCCGCCGACCTGCAGGTACTGACGTCGGTCGGGTACCGCATGTCTTCGGCGATCGAGGCCCGCGAGCGCGGGGTCGCGATCGAGTGGCTCGCCCAGAGCGGACACAACCTGGCCCGTCACCTCGACCTGCGGGCTCTACTCGATGAGGCCGTCGGCGTGCTAACCGCGCTCACCAACGCCGAGGCGGCCTGGATCGTAACTGTCGACGGCGAGGTGGCGAACCTGCGCGCACAGGTCGGCCTGGACGACCGGGCGACCAGCTCCTGGCCCCGCCCGGTGGTCGAGCTCGCGGCCTGGCCGGCGGCCCGGTCGGGTGAGCCGTACCTGGGAGCGACCGACGACACCGGTGTGCGACGACCGGCCCTGTGCGTGCCGGTCGTCGCCGACGGCTCCCCGGTCGCGCTGCTCTGCGTGAGCGGCACCCGGCCGCACGCGTTCGGCAAGACCCTGATCGAGGTGACCACGATCCTCGCCAACCACCTCGCGGTCGCGCTGCGCAACGAGGAGCTCTACCGTGCTCTCGCGCAGCGGGAACGGGAACTGCGCCGCCGGGTGACCCGCGATCCGCTGACCGGGCTGGCCAACCGGGTCCTCGCCGGCCAACGCATCGACGAGGCGCTGGCCCGACCGCGCTCGGGCGCGGTCGGGCTGATCTTCTGCGATCTGGACAACTTCAAGGAGGTCAACGACCGGATGGGGCACGAGGCCGGCGACGAGCTCATCCAGCACGTGGCGCAGCGGATGCGCCACTGCACCCGCCCGACCGATCTGCTGGCCCGCTTCGGCGGCGACGAGTTCGTCTTCGTGCTCGACGGCGTGCACGACCTCGCCGAGATCACCGAAGTCGGGCGCCGGATCCAGACCGCGCTGGCCGACCCGTTCCTGCTCCGGGGCGAACGGGTGCAGATCTCGGCCAGCATCGGCGGGGTACAGGGCATCCGCGGTCAGGCGACGGCGAGCTCGCTGCTGCGCGACGCCGATGCCGCCATGTACGCGGCGAAGAGCAAGGGCCCGGGCCGGGTGGAGGTCTTCGACGAGGATGCCTCGCACCGTTCGCTCAACCGGTTGGACCTGCGCTCCGACCTGCCGCACGCGCTGGACCGCGGCGAGCTCTCGGTCCGCTTCCAACCGATCTTCGCCCTCGGGGAGGAGACGGTGACCGGCTTCGAAGCCCTGCTGCGGTGGCACCACCCGAGCCGGGGTCTCATCCCCCCGGACGTGTTCATCCCGCTCGCCGAGGACACCGACGCGATCGTCCCGATCGGCACCTGGACGCTGCAGCAGGCTTGCCGCCAGCTCGCGCAGTGGCGGCGCCTGCCCGGCGGTGGCGAGCTCACCATGTGGGTCAACATGTCGGCGATTCAGCTCGCCCAACCCGACCTGGTCGGCCGCACCCTCGACACGATCGCCGGCACCGGCGTCGAGCCCGACGACGTCTGGCTCGAGGTCACCGAACGCGGCCACATCAGCGACGAGAGCATCGAGCCGGCTCGGCGGCTGCGGGCGGCGGGTGTCCACTTCGCTCTCGACGACTTCGGCATGTCGTACTCGAGCCTCAGCGACCTGCAGCGGTTTCCGGTCGAGTGCCTCAAGATCGACCGGTCCTTCGTCGCCGGCATGCTCCAGCGCGAGGCCGACCGGGGCATCGTGCGGGCCATCCTGGCGATCGCGGACTCGCTGCGCCTCGGCGTGATCGCGGAGGGCATCGAGACCTCGGCCCATCGCGACGCGCTGGTCCAGCTCGGCTGCACCTCCGGGCAGGGCTACCTGCTCGCCCGCCCGCTCGATCCGGCGGCCGCGACCGCTCTGGTCCGGGCCCGCGGCCGGGCCGGGCCGGGTCGCGAGGATGGCGCCAGCTGACGATCCGGGCAGGGTACTTGCGCCATCCAGCAAATGCGGCCCAATAGGCCGATTTTCTGGTGCGGCCGCCAGGAAATCAGACTGTCTTTCCCCGCTTCTGCAAGGTTAAGGTGATGCGTCAGCCGATGGCGGTGACCGCCGCCTGAGCAACACCGAGGGAGGAGCAGGGCGTGAACCGACGAGGAGTTCGCTGTCTGCTGGCCGCGTTCGCGGCGGCGGCGATGCTGGCGATGGCCGGCTGTGGCGGGGGCACACCCGCGCCGGCGAACAGCGCCAGCGGGGTGACCGGCGCCACCACGGTCTTCGCGGCGGCGTCGCTGACCGAGTCGTTCACGCAGATCGGCAAGGACTTCGAGGCGGCCAACCCCGGATCGAAGGTGATCTTCAACTTCGCCGGCAGCTCGGCCCTGGCCACCCAGATCAACCAGGGTGCCCCGGCCGACATCTTCGCCGCGGCGAGCCCGGCGACCATGAAGACGGTGACCGACGCCGGCAACGGCGACGGCACGCCGACCACGTTCGTGCGGAACCAGCTGGTGATCGCGGTGCCGAAGAACAACCCGCACGGCGTGACCGGCCTGAGCGATCTGACCAAGCCCGGCGTGAAGGTCGCGCTCTGCGCGGTCGAGGTGCCCTGCGGCGCCGCCGCCAAGAAGGCGCTGGACGCCGCCGGCGTCGCGCTCACGCCGGTCACCCTTGAGCAGAACGTCAAGGCCGCGCTGGCCAAGGTGAAGCTCGGCGAGGTCGACGCCGCGCTGGTCTACCGCACCGACGTCAAGGCGCCATCATCCGATGTGGACGGTATCGAGTTCCCGGCGTCGGCCGGCGCCATCAACGACTACCCGATCGTGCTGCTCATGGCGGCACCACACAGGGCTGCGGCGCAGGCGCTGCTGCGCTACATCCTCTCCGACAAGGGTCGGGCCGTACTGACCCGGGCCGGCTTCCAGGCGCCGTAGCCGCACGGCGTCGCCCCGGGCCGAGCGGGCGGCGGGCTCAGCCACACGGCCGCCCGCTCCTACCCCGGGCCCACGCAGCCGGTCACGCCAACTGCAGGCTCCGGCGGCCCTCGCGTCAAACCCGGTTATGCGGCGGCGCGCACCAACTCCTGGCAGCGCGCCTCCAGGTCGGCGATGGCGGCCTCATCGGTGAACTGCGCCGGCCGTTGCTTGCGGTTGGTGTAGATCCGACCGGTGACCCCGTCCAGCTCGGGCGCGCTCGCCACCCACAGCGGCGTGTCCGCCCCCTTCGCGGCACCCACCGCGAAGAGCCGGGCCGAGAACCCGATCATCGCGGCCCGCAGGCCGTGCGCATTGCGGTTGAACCCGGTACGGACGAAGCCGGGGGCGGCGGCGTTCGCGGTGACACCGGAGCCGGCGGCCCGCCGGGCCAGGCCCAGCGTCAGCATGATCAAGGCCTGCTTGGACTGCCCGTACGCCTTGAATCCCTCGTACGGCCGGCGTTCGAACTGCAGGTCGGTGGCGTCGTAGTTCCCGGTGATCGACGACACCACGTTGACCACCCGGCCCTGCCCGGAGGCCCGCAGCGGTGCCAGGAGCAGCTCGGTGAGCAGGTGCGGACCCAGGACGTTGGTGGCGAAGGTCAACTCGCAGCCGTCCGGGCTCTGCCGGCGCTGGGTGAACCAGGCACCGGCGTTGTTCACCAGGATGTGGACGCTGGGGTGCGCGCGGGTGAACGACGCCGCGAACGCCCGGATGGACGACTGGTCGGCCACGTCCAGGGCCGCGACGGTGACCTCGCCGGGCTCGGTGGCGAGTTCGCGGCGGGTTGCCTCGCCCCGGTCCGGATCCCGGGCGGTGATCACCACATGGGCGCCCATCCGGGCCAGCCCGCGGGCGACCTCTTTGCCGATGCCGCTGGTCGCGCCGGTGACCACGGCCAGCCGGCCGCGCAGAGTCAGGTCCACCGGTCCATCGTTGCCCCTCGAAGGATGGAGTGTCTATGCGCTACGATCCGCGAATCTTGTCCAATCGTCCACGGGAGACGGGATGGACGTCAGGACCTGGTCGAGCTGATCACCAGCGGTGCGTTCGGCCGGCCGGCGACGGCCCCGGACGGCCCCGGACGGCACCGGGTCGGTGGCGGCGTCCGACGGCGATGGCCCGGCCACGACCGACCTCATCTGCGGCTGCTTCCACTTCCAGGACGAGCGCGGCGCCCGGCTCCTCGCCGCCCTGCCGGCGTTGATCCACGCGAAGGCGGGCACGACCGCGGGCAGCCCCTGGTTGGCGCAGACGGTCGAGCTGCTCGCCGCCGAGGCGACCGCGGAACGACCCGGTACGACGACAGTGGTCAACCGGCTCTGCGACGCGCTCTTCGTCTACCTCCTGCGCGGATACCTCGCCGCTCTTCCGGCTCAGGACTCGAGCCTGCTGCAGGGCCTGGCCGACCCGCAGATCGGCGCCGCACTGCACCTGATCCACCAGGATCCGGGCAAACCGTGGACGGTGGCGAGCATCGCCGCCGCCGTCGGCATGTCCCGATCGGCGTTCGCCGCCCGCTTCAGCCAACTCGTCGGCGAACCGCCCATGCGCTACCTGCAGCGCTGGCGGCTGCACGAGGCGGCGGTCGCGCTGCGGGGCGCCGGCGCCCGCAACCTGCCCGAGGTGGCGGCGTCGGCCGGCTACGACTCGGTGGCCGCGTTCAGCAAGGCCTTCAAGCGCACGATCGGCTCGGCACCGGGCGCCTACCGCCGGGCGATGGTGCGGGCGCCGGGCTGAGCTCTTGCGGCCCTGCGTCGGGCACTGGACCTGTTCCAGAGCCTCGGCGCCGGCGGCCGCGGTCCGGCTCGGCCTGGTGGGTGTGGCCGAAACCTAGGGAACTCGGATCCCAAAGTTGGGGAACGGCTACCGATCCGGCGGCCGGTGCCGGCGCCATAGGTTCGCCTGGTCCAACCCGACCGACCGAGGAGCGAACGTGCCCCTGTACATGGACATCCACACCATCACCGGCGGCGTGAGCGTCGACGACGTCGCCAAGGCACATATGGCCGACCTGCAGACCCAGGGCCGCCACGACGTGCGCTACCTGCGCTACTGGGTCGACGAGGCGGAGGGCAAGGTCTTCTGTCTGGTCGAGGCACCGTCGCCGGATGCGGCGGCGACGGTGCACCGCGAGGCCCACGGTCTCGTCGCCGACCACATCTTCCGGGTCCAGGAAGGCTCCTGAGGCACGCCCGGCACGGTCGTCGGCGCTACCGCTGCCATCACGCGTCGGCGAATCCGTTGCGGCCGGTAGGCGCCGGGGCTTGACTGGAATCGTGGCGTCCTCGCGTACCCGGTCCTCCTCGGGCGACCAGCTCGCGCCGTACCGGGGCAAGCGGGACTTCTCCCGGACCCCGGAGCCATCCGGGCATCCACCCGCCGGCCCCGCCACCGGCGCCCGCCGCTTCGTGGTGCAGCGACACCGGGCCCGCCGGCTGCACTACGACTTCCGGCTCGAGATCGACGGCGTCCTGGCCAGCTGGGCCGTCCCCAAAGGACCGACGCTGGATCCCGGGGTGCGTCGGGGTGCCTTCCATGTCGAGGACCACCCCATGGAGTACATCGACTTCGAGGGGGTCATCCCGGCCCGCGAGTACGGCGGCGGCGACGTCATCGTGTGGGATGCCGGCACCTGGGAGCCGCACGACACCGGCGACCCGCCGGACCCCGGCCGGGCGGTCGCCGGCGGCGAACTGCACCTGGACATGTACGGCGAGAAGCTGCGCGGGCGCTTCGTCCTGGTGCGCACGGGCACCGACGGCTCCGGCAAGGAACAGTGGCTGCTCCTGCACAAGCACGACGACTTCGCGGTCGACGGTTGGAACGCCGAGGACCATCCGCGCTCGGTGCGCAGCGGCCGGACCAACGACGAGGTGAAGCACGACCCGGACCGGCTGTGGCGCTCGGACCTGCCGGCCGCCCAGGCCTCGCAGGCGCTCAAGCCGACTCCGGCCGACCCCGATGAGCTGGCCGAGCTCGACGCGCTGGCCACCGCCGGAACCTGGCACGTCTTCGGCCGCCCGGTGCGAGTGACCAATCTGGACAAGGTGCGGTTCCCGGCGGATACGGGCGGGGCGCCGCTCACCAAGCGCGACCTGCTGCGCTACTCGGCCCAGATCGCGCCGGTGCTGCTGCCCTACCTGCAACGCCGCCCGCTGAACGTGCACCACTCTTCGTCCGGGGCACCAGGCGCGCTGCCGGTGCGCGCGCCGGAGTGGCTGCCCCGCTGGGACAACCCGGAGACCGGCCGCACCCACCTGGTCGTCGACGAGCCGGCGGCCCTGGTCTGGGCGGCGAATGCGGGCGCGCTGGAGTGGCGGGCCTGGACGTCCCAGGTGGACCGACCACAGCAGCCGACCTACGCACTGATCGACATCGATCCCGGCGAGAAGACCACCTGGGCCGACGTGTTGGCGCTGGCCCGGCTGCACCGGGACGCCTTCGACCACCTGGGCCTCATCGCGTGCCCCAAGGTCACCGGCGGGCGCGGCATCGAGATCTGGGTGCCGATCGCCCGCGGGCCCGACTTCGACGCCACCCGGGCCTGGGTCGAGCAGTTGTCCCGGATGGTCGGGGCGGTACTCCCCGATCTGGTCAGCTTGAGCCCTGAGCGGGGTGGCCTGGCCCGGCTGGACTGCTCGCCGAACGCGATCGACCGGACGCTGGTCGCACCGTACAGCCCCCGCGCCGCACCCGGTGCTCCCGTCTCGGCACCGATCGCCTGGGATGAGCTCGACGACCCGGCGCTGGCGCCGGACGCCTTCACCATCAGGACCGTGCTGGCCCGGATCGCGGAGAAGGGCGACCTCTTCCGGGCCGTGCTCGGCGGCGCTCAGCGACTGCCGGCGCTGCACTGACCATCCCCGTAAGCCCCGCTCCCCCGCTCCGGGGCATCCAGCCACTTCACCGCTATTGCAAAGGTATGGCAATAGCTTAGGATGGGCTACAGGGCGGCCCCACGGCGGCTGTCGCGCGCCGACCGGCGTACGGATGGAGGTTCTGACATGGCGATCGTCACCACCGCCACTCCCAGGCCGGCCGGGCCGACCAGCCGGCAGGCTCCGCTGACCCGGCGGGAGTGGTCGCGGGTCGGTGGCATGGGTGCCCTGATCGCCGCCCTGCATCTGGCCGGCTTTGGTATCTTGATCTTCTTGGTGGTGCCCGCGCACTACCAGGTCGGCACCGGCTTGTTCGGCCTCGGCACCGGCATCACCGCGTACACACTGGGCCTGCGACACGCATTCGACGCCGACCACATCGCCGCGATCGACAACACCACCCGCAAGCTCATGGCCGAGGGCAAACGCCCGCTGTCGGTCGGGTTCTTCTTCTCCCTCGGGCATTCGACCATCGTGGTCACGATGACCGCGCTGCTCGCGCTCGGCCTCAAGACGGTCGGCACCGAACTCAGCGACGATTCGTCGGCCCTGCACAACTACGGCGGGCTGATCGGGACCGTGGTCTCGGGCACCTTCCTCTACCTGCTCGGCATCATCAACCTGGTCATCCTGCTCGGCATCGTCAAGGTGTTCCGGGAGATGCGCCGCGGCCACTTCGACGAAGAGAGCCTGGAGGAACAGCTCAACAAGCGGGGCTTCATGAACCGGATCCTCGGTCGTACCATGCGGGCGATCCGCTCGCCCTGGCAGATCTACCCGGTCGGCGTGTTGTTCGGGCTCGGCTTCGACACGGTCACCGAGGTAACGCTGCTCGTGCTCGCCGGCACCAGCGTCGCCGCGGGCCTGCCCTGGTACGCCATCATGTGCCTGCCGATCCTGTTCGCGGCCGGCATGTGCCTGCTGGACACCATCGACGGGTCGTTCATGAACTTCGCGTACGGCTGGGCCTTCTCCAAACCCGTTCGCAAGGTCTACTACAACATCACCATCACCGGGCTCTCGGTGGCGGTGGCCCTGCTGGTCGGCACCGCGGAGCTGCTCGCCATCCTCGCCGACAAGCTGGGCCTGCGGGGCGGGGTGTGGGATGTCGTCGGCCGCCTCGACCTGAACACCATCGGGTACGGGATCGTGGCCCTGTTCATCGTGGTCTGGGGCACCGCACTCGCGGTGTGGAAGTTCGGCCGCATCGAGCAGCGCTGGTCGACCGGTCTGCGCGCGGGCGGACCGGTCGACCAGCCGGCACTGGACTGAGCGCGGATCAGAACTCGTCCAGGGTGGCCAGCTTCCGGTAGAACATGATCTCGGGGGCGCCCTGGGCTCCGCCCTCCCGCATGATTCGGGGGACTTCTGTCTGGCTGTCGAAGAACTGCTGGAAGGCCTCGGCGGTCGGCCACTCGTCGATCACCAGGATCTCGCCGTCGCCGGCGGCGAACGCGTGCCGGGTCGCGCCGGCGGCCTGGCCGTCAGCGGCGACGCGCCGCATCAGCTCGCCGTTGGCGCTGGCGTACTGCTCGAACGCGGCCGGATCGCCCGGCACCCGAAGGATCACGAAAACTGACACAACACGCCCCTCTGACTGTTACCGACATTAACCCACATACTATCCCGCCGCCTCGTTCGGACGCTGGGCATCCGCCTCGACTCGCGGCTATACGCACGTATGGTGTACTGTACAGCTGGATAGGAGTGAAGTGATCACTGCGTTCGCCCACGATGACCTCACCGCCCGGGCCCGGATCAGGCAGGCGGCGCTGGCGCAGTTCGCCGAGCACGGGTACGAGCGGGCGACGATCCGGGGCATCGCCGCGGCGGCCGGCGTCTCGCCCGGTCTCGTCCGGCACCATTTCGGCTCGAAGCAGGCCCTGCGCGAGGCGGTCGACCACCATGTCGTCCAGGAGATCCGGCGGCTCAATGACGAGGTCGCCACCGACAGTGCGCGAGGCGACCTGGGTCCGTCGGCGCTCTCCCGGCAGGCGATCCGGCCGTTCCAGGGCTATCTGGCCCGGGCACTCATGGACGGATCGACCACCATCGCCACGCTCTTCGACTCCCTCGTCGAGCCGACCGAGCAGTGGATTGCACTGGCCGACAACGAGCGGACCGATCCGCCGTTCGCCGACCGCCGGACCCGGGCCGCCGTGTTCACCGCCATGGTCCTTGGCGTGCCGTTGCTGCACGAGCACCTGTCGCGGGTGCTCGGCGTGGACACGCTCTCCCCCGAGGGCGACCGGCGGGTCGCGCTGGCGCTGCTCGACCTCTATTCACACGCCTTGGTGAGCCCGCAGCTCGCCGCCACCGCACGGGCCGGGCTCGACGCGCTGGCCCCTTCCCCGTGACCCCCGCCCCGCGGGTCGCCCACCCACCTCAACCTGCAAGGAGCCACCCCATGACCGATGCGATTTCCGTGGCCGGACTGGTGAAGACGTTCGGACCGGTCCGCGCGCTGGACGGTCTCGACCTCACCATCCGTACCGGGGAGGTGCACGGCTTTCTCGGCCCGAACGGTTCCGGCAAGACCACGACCATCCGGATCCTGCTCGGGCTGATGCGGGCCGACGCCGGCACGGCTGCGCTGCTCGGCGGCGATCCGTGGCGCGACGCCACCGAGCTGCACCGCCGGCTGGCGTACGTGCCGGGCGACGTCACGCTCTGGCCCAACCTCTCCGGCGGCGAGGTCATCGACCTGCTGGGGCGGCTGCGGGGTGGGCTGGACCCGCGCCGGCGGGCCGACCTGCTCGAGCGGTTCGACCTCGACCCGCGCAAGAAGGGCCGGGCCTACTCCAAAGGCAACCGGCAGAAGGTCGCTCTGGTGGCCGCACTTGCCTCCAATGTGGAGCTGCTGCTGCTCGATGAGCCGACCTCTGGGCTCGACCCGCTGATGGAGGAGGTGTTCCGGGAGGTCATCCGGTCCGACCAGCGCGAGATCGGCCGCACCGTGCTGCTCTCCAGCCACATCCTGGCCGAGATCGAGGCGCTGTGCGACCGGGTCACCATCATCCGCGACGGCCGTGCCGTCGAGACCGGTACCTTGGCCGATCTGCGGCACCTCACCCGTACCTCGATCCGGGCGGAGCTGACCGGGCCGGCCGACGGACTCTCCACCATGGAGGGAGTGCACGACCTGCGGGTAGAGAACAGTCACGTCAGCTTCGATGTGGACACCGCCGCGCTGGGTGCGGTGCTGCGCCGCCTCACCGACGCCGGCGTGCGCAGCCTGGTCAGCCAGCCGCCGACGCTGGAGGAGCTCTTCCTGCGCCACTACAGCACCCCGGTGGTCGAGGGCCAGCGGGCGGCGTCCCGATGAGCGGCCTCACCGGCACCGCGACACTGATGCGGCTGCTGCTGCGCCTGGACCGGGTCCGGCTGAGCGTCTGGGTCCTGCTCATCGCCATCACGCCGGCGGTGACCGCGGCCCAGTACCAGAAGCTCTACCCGACCCCGCAGTCGCTGGACGGGGTGCGCGACGTCATCTCCAACCCGTCCCTGGTCGCCCTGAACGGGCCGCTGCTCGGCGTGTCCATCGGCGGGCTCACCGCGTGGAAGATCGGAGCCACCGAGCTCATCCTCGCCGCCCTGATGAGCGTGCTCACGGTGGTCCGGCACACCCGGACCGAGGAGGAGACCGGCCGGCTGGAACTGGTCGGCGCGACCGTGCTCGGCCGCTATGCCCCGCTCACCGCGGCCGTGCTCACCGCGGGCCTGGCCAACCTGGTGATCGCGGTGCTCGTCGCCCTGGGCCTGATCGGCGTCGGCCTGCCGGCCGCGGGCTCGGTGGCGCTGGGCCTGGCGATCGGCCTCACCGGCCTGGTGTTCGCGGCGGTGGCGGCGGTGGCGGTCCAGCTCACCGAGAGCGCGCGCGCCGCGACCGGGATCGCGATCGCGGTCCTGGGCGCGGCCTACCTGCTGCGGGCCGTGGGAGACACCGAAGTCGCCGGGCTGACCTGGGCGTCACCCATCGGCTGGGGCATGCAGGTACGGGCATTCGCCGGCGAGCAATGGTGGGTGCTGGGCCTCGCCCTTGCTCTCGTGGTGGTGTCCTGCGCGGTGGCGTACACGCTGGTCGCCCGGCGTGACGTCGGCGCCGGCCTGCTACCGGAGCGGGCGGCACCGGCCGGCGCGGCCCCGGCGCTGCGCAGCCCGGTCGCGCTCGCCTGGCGACTGCACCGGGGCGTGCTCATCGGCTGGCTGATCGGCCTGGCGGTGACCGGCGCGGTCCTCGGCGGACCCGCGAACAGTCTGTCCAATGTCACCACCACCAACCAGCAGCTCCTCGACTACCTGGCCCGGCTGGGTGGCCGCAAGGGGGTCGCCGACGCCTACCTGGCCGCGGTCTTCGGCATCGTCGGCGTGGTGGTCGCCGCCTACACGGTGCAGGCCACCCTTCGGCTGCACGCCGAGGAGTCCACCGGGCGGGCCGAGCCGGTGCTCGCCACCAAGGTCGGGCGGGTTCGCTGGGCGCTGAGCCACCTGCTCTTCGCCTTCCTCGGCACGGCCGTCCTGCTGGCCGTGACCGGAGTGTGCGCGGGCCTGGTGTACGGCATGCAGACCCATGACGTCGGTGGCCAGCTGCCGCGCCTGCTCGCCGCCGCGATCGTGCAACTGCCGGCGGCCTGGGTGCTCGCTGGGCTCGGCATGGCCCTGTTCGGCCTCATCCCCCGGGTGGCCGCCGCGCTCACCTGGGCCGGGCTCACCGCGTGCGTGCTGCTGCTGGAGTTGGGCGCGCTACTCGGCCTGAGCCAGTGGCTGGTGGACGCCTCACCCTTCGCCCACGTACCGAAGTTGCCTGGCAGCGCATTCACGACCATGCCGCTGGTGTGGCTGACCGCGATCGCGGTACTGCTCGCCGTGGCCGGGCTGAGCGGGCTGCGCCGCCGCGACGTCACCTGAGCCCCCGGTACCCGGGGCGCCCACGGTACGCGGGGCGCCCCCGGTACGCGGGGCGCCCCCCCGTCGCCCGCCCGTCGCCCCGTGTTAGGAAGGGCACCCTCTACAACGGAAACCGTTAAGGGGGTGCCCTTCCTAACATCGCAACGAGCGCCGGCGTGCGAGGTGGCACGGAGGGTGCGGGCCCCGCCCTGCTTACGGCACCGGCCACGGCTGGCGGTTACGGCTGGAAGCGGTAGCCCATGCCCGGCTCGGTGATCAGGTGCCGGGGCCGGGCCGGGTCCTGCTCCAGCTTGCGGCGCAGCTGGGTGAGGTACTGGCGCAGGTACTGGGTCTCGTTGAGGTAGGTCGGCCCCCAGACCTCCTGCAGCAGCTGGCGCTGGCTGATCAGTGAGCCGGGGTTACGGACGAGCATCTCGATGATCTGCCACTCGGTACGGGTGAGGTGCACGGTCTCGGCCGGGTCGTCGTGGCGGCGCACACTGTGTTCGGCGAGGTTCACGTCGTAGCGGCCGATGCGCGCCCGTACCGGGGATTCCGGCGAGGTCATCCGGCGGGTGACCGCCCGGATGCGGGCGAGCAGCTCGTCGACGCTGAACGGCTTGGTGACGTAGTCGTCGGCACCGGCGTCGAGCGCGGCCACCTTGTCGTGGCTGCCGACCCGTCCCGAAAGGACGACGATCGGTACCGGCGTCCAGGTGCGCAGTCGCCGGATGACATCGACGCCGTCGACATCGGGCAGGCCGAGGTCGAGCACCACGATGTCCGGATGCTCGGCCCGGGCCGACGCCAGTGCCTGGTTGCCGTCGCCGGCCGTGACCACTTCGAACTGGCGGGCGGTGAGGTTGATCCGCAATGCCCGCAGGATCTGTGGTTCGTCATCCACGATGAGCACACGGGTCACGCCGGGCCCCCGTCGCGGTGCCCAGTCTCATCGCGAAGGTTGGCTTCATCGGGCGGCGGGGCGTCTTCGTCCGGGCGGGCCGATGGGTTGACGTGCAGCCGCCCGGTGTCGATGCGCTCCACCGCGGCCGCGTCGGCCGCCTCGCCGCCCTCGAGCGGATAGCCGCGATACTCGTCGGCCACCGGCAACCGGAGCATCATCGTCAGCCCCCCGCCAGGCGTGGTGTCGGGGTTGAGGCTGCCGCCCATCGCCTCGGCGAGTCCCCGGGACAGGGCCAGCCCCAAGCCGACGCCGGTCTCGTTGTCCCGGTCGCCGAGGCGCTGGAACGGCTGGAACACCCGTTGCCGGTCCTCGTCGGCGATACCCGGGCCGTGGTCGATGATCCGGATCTCCACGTCGCCGGCGTGTTCGCTTGCGGTCACCAGTGGTGGCCGCCCGGGCGGAGTGTGGCGCAGCGCGTTGGAGAGCACGTTGGCCAGGATCTGCGCGAGCAGTGCCGGATCGACCATGATCTCGGCGAGCTCGTCCGGGATCTGAATCCCGATCTCCTCTCCGGCCGGCCCGAACAGGTCGACCGCTTTGGCCACGGCCTCAGCGACCCCGATCGGTTGCGGCGACGTGCCGATGACCCCGGCCTGCAGCCGGCTCATGTCCAGCAGGTTCTCGACCAACCGGATGAGCCGGTCGAGGGACTCGTCGGCGGTCGCGAGCAGCTCGCCGCGATCATCTTCGGTGAATTGGACGTCATCGCTGCGCAGGCTGGTGATGGCGGCCTTGGCCGAGGCGAGCGGTGTACGCAGGTCATGACTCACCGCCGAGAGCAGCGCGGTCCGCAGACGGTCGGCCTCGGCGATGAGCTGGGCGGCGGCGGCCTGTTCGGCCAGGTGCTCCTGGCGCAGGGCGACCGCGGCCTGAGCGGCGAACGCCTCGACCACCCGACGATCGGCGGCGGCCAGGCTCTGTCCACGAAGGACCAGGGTGAGCGCGGCGTCAATGGGGATCTCGACGTCACCCTGTCCGGGGCTGAGGCTCAACCGGTCGCCCACCGCCGCGGCCACATCCCACGTCGCCGGGTCATTGTGCTGGGCCGCCGCGGTGGCGTCCGGGCGTCGTTGCAGCAGGGTGACGCCGCTGAAACCGAACGTCTCGCGCAGCTGGTCCAACAGTGCCGGCAGCGGCCGCGAGCCGCGCAGGATACTACCGGCCAATGTGGATAGCGTCTCGGCCTCGGCGTGGGCGCTCGCCGCGTCCCGGGTACGGCGGGCCGCCAGGTCGACGGCGACACTGACCGCGACCGCGACCGCCAGGAACACCATGAGGGCGAGGATGTTCTCCCGGTCGGCGATGGTGAACCGGTGGATCGGTGGCACGAAGAAGTAGTTGAGCAATCCGAAGCCGGCCAGGGCGCCGCCCAGCGCCGGGTAGAGGCCGCCGACCAGGGCCACCACGACAACCCAGCCGAGGAAGATCAAGATGTCGCTGGGCAGGGTGAGACTGTTGCGGGTCTGCGCCAGAATCGCCGTCAGCAGGGGGAGGCCGAAGGCGGCCAGGCCGAAGCCGACCAGTTGACGCCGCAGGCTCAGTGCGGTCGTGACCGTGGTCCGACCGCGACCGCGCTTCACCTCTTCGTGCGTGACCAGGTGGACGTCGATACCGCCGGACTCGGCCGTGGTGTTCACGCCCACCCCGGGTGAGAAGAGCTGGGCCAGGCGGCCACGGCGGCTCGCTCCGAGCACCAACTGGGTGGCGTTGACACCGCGCGCGAAGTCCAGCAGGGCGGCCGGGATGTCGGTGCCGACCACCTGGTGGTAGGTGCCGCCGAGATCCTCGACCAGGGCTCGTTGCCGGGCGAGATGAACCGGGTCGGCGCCGCCGGTGAGCCCGTCGTTGCGGGCCACGTGCACGGCCAGCACGTCGGCTCCCTTCGTGCGCGCGGCGATGCGGGCGGCCCGGCGGATCAGCGTGTCGCCTTCCGGCCCGCCGGTCAGCGCGACCACCACTCGCTCCCGGGCCTCCCAGGTGGCCGAGATGTCATGCTCGCTCCGGTACCGGTCGAGCTGCTGGTCCACCTTGTCGGCCAGCCAGAGCAACGCAAGTTCGCGCAATGCGGTGAGGTTGCCGACCCGGAAATAGTTGCCCAGCGCGGCATCGACCTTCTCCGGCAGGTAGATGTTGCCGTGGACCATCCGTCGGCGCAGTGCCTCCGGCGTCATGTCGACCAGTTCGATCTGCTCGGCGCGGCGCACGATCTCGTCCGGGACCGTCTCCCGCTGGGCGATACCGGTGATCTCCTGTACCACGTCGTTGATCGACTCCAGGTGCTGGATATTGAGTGTGGTGATCACCACGATGCCGGCGTCGAGCAGCTCCTGAATGTCCTGCCATCGCTTCGCGAAGCCGGAGCCGGGCACGTTGGTGTGCGCCAGCTCATCCACGAGCACGACCTCCGGCGCCCGGGCCAGGATCGCCGCCACGTCCATCTCGGTGAAGGCGGCGCCCCGGTAGGTGACGTTCTTGCGGGGGACCACCTCCAGGTCGCCGATCATGGCCTCGGTGTGCTTGCGCCCGTGGCTCTCCACGAAACCGACGACCACATCGGTGCCGCGCTCCTTGCGCCGACGGCCCTCCTCCAGCATCTTGTACGTCTTGCCGACGCCGGGGGCGGCGCCGAGGTAGACCCGTAGCTGTCCGGTCGGCATGGCTACATCCTCTCGCCGGCCGCCGTCGCGCCGGCGGTCACTTCGTCATTACCGGGTACGCCTGATCGAGGGCGACATTGAGTCGCACGACGTTGACCGCGGCCTGGCCGATGAAGCCCAGCGCGCGTCCAGTGGTGTACCGATCGACGAGGGCGTTCACCGCCGCCACATCAATGCCGCGCGCCAGCGCGACCCGGGGGGCCTGCAGGCGCGCGTACGCGACACTGATCTGCGGATCGAGACCCGAGCCGCTGGCGGTGACGGCATCCGCGGGCACCGCCGGGTTGCCCGGTGCGTCGCCCCGGATCGGCGTGATCACGCCGTGGCTGTAGTCCGCACCGAACGTGGCGCACTGCACCGGCACGCCCTGGTAGGTGGCGAGGAACGGGGTGGCCGGGCAGGCCTCGTTGAGGCTGACCACGCGGGTGACCGGGCTACTGGATCCGTCGCGGTAGAAGACGGCGAGCACGGCGCCGGCCCCACCGGGCGTGCAGTACGGCCGGGACCCGTCCACGCCTTCGAGCGCGCCGATGGCCACGCTGCGGGAGCAGACCTGGGTCAACAGGCTCGGCGTACCGGTGTCGTCGGAGTTGGCCGGGTCGGGCAAGGTGTCCACTACGTTCTCCGGGCCCAGGTTCGAGGCCGCGGTCGCGTCCGGATCGTAGCCATCGCCCGCCTTCGACGGTCGGGACTGGAAGTACTGCTTGAGCGGGTTTCCGTCGCCGTCGACGAAGCCCTGCCCGATGATGCCGGAGGCGACGGTCGCGTCGCCGACCTTGATCAACGAGCCGTTCGCATGGTCGCGCAGGCCGGGTATCTGGGCGACCAGGGTGATCGCCAACGGGTAGGCGATGCCGGTCAGCACGGTCAACACGAGCAGCGCCCGCAGCGCCGCGAGGTGCTGGACAAGCCACGATGGTAGACGCATCACGAGATCCCCGGGACGAACTGGATGAGCAGGTCGATGACTTTGATGCCGATGAACGGGGCGATGATGCCGCCGAGCCCGTAGACCCACAGGTTGCGACGCAGCATGTCGGCCGCGCTGGATGGCTTGTACCGCACGCCCCGCAAGGCCAGCGGAATCAGTATCACGATGATGATCGCGTTGAAGATCACTGCGGACAGGATCGCCGAGACCGGACTGTGCAAGCCCATGATGTTCAACCGGTCCAGGCCGGGGTAGATCGCCGCGAACATCGCCGGAATGATTGCGAAGTACTTGGCGATGTCGTTGGCGATGGAGAACGTGGTCAGCGCTCCGCGAGTGATGAGCAGCTGTTTGCCGATCTCCACGATTTCGATCAGCTTGGTCGGGTCGGAGTCGAGGTCGACCATGTTGCCGGCCTCTTTCGCCGCCGAGGTGCCGGTGTTCATCGCCACCCCGACGTCGGCCTGGGCTAACGCCGGCGCGTCGTTGGTGCCGTCGCCGGTCATCGCGACGAGGCGACCGCCCTCCTGCTCCCGGCGGATGAGAGCAAGCTTGTCCTCGGGCTTCGCCTCGGCGAGGAAGTCGTCCACGCCGGCCTCCTGGGCGATGGCCCGCGCGGTCAGCGGATTGTCCCCCGTGATCATCACGGTACGGATGCCCATCCGGCGCATCTCGTCGAAGCGCTGCCGCATGCCCTGTTTGACGATGTCCTTGAGCTGGATCACGCCCAGTGGCCGCGCCGGTTGGCCCTGGACATGCTCGGCGACCACCAGCGGCGTACCGCCGGAGCCGGAGATGCCGTCGACGATTGGACCGACCTCCTCAGTCGGATGGCCACCATTGTCGCGGACCCATTTCATCACGGCGGTGGCCGCGCCCTTGCGCACCCGCCTGGTCACCCCGTTGTCGGTCACGTCCACGCCGGACATCCGGGTCTCCGCGCTGAACGCGACCCAGGTGGCGTGCGTCAGCTCGCCCGGCTGGCGCTCACGCAGCCCGTAGGTCGTCTTCGCGAACACGACGATCGAACGGCCCTCGGGCGTCTCATCGGCCAAACTGGACAGTTGCGCCGCGTCGGCCAGCTCGGTCGGCTGCACCCCGTCGACGGGCAGGAACTCACTGGCCTGGCGGTTGCCCAGGGTGATCGTGCCGGTCTTGTCCAGCAGCAAGGTGTCCACGTCGCCGGCCGCCTCCACCGCCCGGCCGCTCGTCGCCAGCACGTTGCGCTGGACCAGGCGGTCCATCCCGGCGATACCGATGGCGGAGAGCAGCGCGCCGATCGTGGTCGGGATCAGGCACACCAGGAGCGACACGAGCACGATGCCGGTGACACCGTTGGCGTCCAGCGCCTGGCTGTCCGCCGCGAAAGCCTGCACCGCCTTGGAGAAGATGGCCAGTGGCTGCAACGTCGCCACCGCCAGCACGAAGATGATGGTCAGCGCGGCGAGCAGGATGTTCAGCGCGATCTCGTTCGGCGTCTTCTGCCGATTGGCCCCCTCGACCAGCGCGATCATCCGGTCGATGAAGCTCTCCCCCGGCTTCTGGGTGACGCGCACCACGATCCGGTCGGAGAGCACCTTCGTACCGCCGGTGACGGCCGACCGGTCACCACCGGACTCCCGGATCACCGGGGCCGACTCGCCGGTGATAGCCGATTCGTCGACGCTGGCGATGCCTTCGATCACGTCGCCGTCACCGGGGATGGTCTGGCCGGCCTCGACCACCACGATGTCGTCGAGGCGGAGCTGGGTGGCCGGGACCGCTTCCTCCCGGGGGTTGACCGCGCCCGGCTGCCAGCCGATGAGCCGCCGGGCCACCGTGTCGGTCTTCGCCCGGCGCAGGGCCGCCGCCTGGGCCTTGCCGCGGCCCTCGGCGACCGCCTCGGCCAGGTTCGCGAAGACCACCGTGAGCCACAGCCAGACGGTGATCAGCCAGGCGAAGACCGTCGGGTTGGCGATGGCGAGGATAGTGGTGAAGACCGAACCGATCTCCACGATGAACATCACCGGGTTGCGCCACAGCGCCATCGGGTTGAGCTTGCGCAGAGCGTCCGGAGTGGATTTCCAGAGCTGTTGCGGATCGAGCAGGCCGCCTCCCACCCGGCGCCGGCCGTCGCCCGCCCGCCCGGCCGTCGCCGGCCTCTTGATGGTACCGATTGTCATCTATGTGTCCTTCATCAGGCGTCGCGCCGGCGTCGTCAGTGGACGCCCTCGGCGAGCGGGCCGAGAGCAAGAGCGGGCAGGAACGTCAGCGCCACCAGGATGAGGGTGACCCCGACGAGCATGCCGACGAAGAGGGGCTGATACGTGCGCAGCGTGCCGGCCGACTCAGGCACGGTCTTCTGTTTGGCCAGTGAGCCGGCCAACCCGAGCACGAACACCATCGGCAGGAACCGGCCGATCAGCATGCACAAGCCGAGAGCCGTGTTGTACCAGGTACTGCTCACGGTCAGGCCGGCGAAAGCGGATCCGTTGTTGTTGGTGGCGGAGGTGAACGCATAGAGCACCTCGGAAAGGCCATGCGCGCTGTTCGGGTTCGCCATCCCGGCCCGTTGGGCCGGGAACGCCATCGCCAGTCCGGTGCCGATGAGTACCAGGGTCGGCATGGTGAGGAAGTACAACGAGGCGAGCTTCACCTCTCGTGCGCCGATCTTCTTGCCCAGGTACTCCGGCGTCCGTCCGACCATGAGGCCGGCGATGAAGACCGTCAGCACGGCAAGAATGAGGATGCCGTACAGGCCCGACCCGGTGCCGCCGGGCGCGACCTCGCCCAGCATCATGTTGACGATGATGATACCGCCGCCGAGGGCGGTGTACGAGTCGTGGAACGAGTCCACCGAGCCGGTCGAGGTCAATGTGGTGGAGCTGGCGAACACGGCCGAGTTGAGCACCCCGAACCGCTGTTCGGTCCCCTCCGTCGCGGCACCGACGGCCGTCGGCACGGTGCCGCCGTGCAGACCCTGCAGCACGTTGATCACCGTGATGCTGCCGATCGCCATGATGGCCATGGCCGCGACGATCGCGTACCCCTGCTTGTTGCTGGCGACCATCCGGCCGAAGGTGCGGGGAAGGCTGAACGAGATGACCAGGAGGAGGAAGACTTCGATGAAGTTCGTCCAGGTGGTGGGGTTCTCGAACGGGTGGGCGCTGTTGGCGTTGTAGAAGCCACCGCCGTTGGTGCCCAGGTCCTTGATGGCCTCCTGGCTGGCGACCGGGCCCCCGGTGATGTGCTGGGTGGCACCGGCCAGCGTGTGCACGTCCGTACCCGCGGCGAGGTTCTGGATCGCGCCGGCGGCGATGAGCACGATCGCGGCGACGGCTGAGATCGGCAGCAGAATGCGGACCGTGATCCGGACCAGGTCGACCCAGAAGTTGCCGAGCTGGGTGGTCTGCTTGCGGGCGAACCCGCGCACCAACGCCACCGCCACCGCGATGCCGACTGCTGCGGAGGCGAAGTTCTGCACCGCCAGCCCGGCCATCTGCACCAGATGTCCCATGGTCGACTCGCCGGAGTACCACTGCCAGTTCGTGTTCGTCACGAAGCTCACCGCGGTGTTCCACGCCCCGGAGGGGAAGACAGCGGGGAAACCCAGCGACAGCCACAGGTAGTTCTGCAGCCGCATGAAGGCGTACAGCAAAAGGATCGAGACGACGGAGAAGGCGAGCACGCTGCGGGCGTACACGCCCCACGACTGCTCGGCGTCGGGGTTGACGCCGATGGCCCGGTAGATGAACCGCTCCACCCGCAGATGCCTGGTCGCGCTGACGACCCGGTACATGTAGTCGCCGAGCGGCTTGTACGCCAGCGCCAGGGCAAGCATGAGGGCGAGGATGAACAGGACGCCCGCCGTGGTGTTATTCATCAGAACCGTTCCGGGAACAAGAGAGCCGCAACCAGGAACACCGTCAAGGCGGCCGCGAGGATCATGCCGGCCACGTTCGCCGCGCTCATGTTGCCGCCTTCCGTTCGCGCTGCGGTGCTCGCACCCGCTCGCTCCTCGCGCTCACAGTCGCTCTACCGCCTTCACCGCATAGACCAGGGCGCCGAAGAGCACCACGGTCAGCAACACGTACGCCAGATCGGCCATCGGGGGCGCTTCCTCCTCATGACAGGGATGCCCAGGACACTGTTCTCAACGATCGGCGCCGGGCCGGTCAGGCATGGCGCTCGATCTCCTGATGGGACGCCACCGGCGCCGCCGCTGCGCGCGGCTTCGACCCGCGAACCAGCCGGTATGAGCGGTACCCGTCGCCGAGCAGGCGGCCGAAGGTCACCGCCGCGGCGAGCGCCAACAGGCGGCTGAGGTCGGCTGAGCCGTGCCACGAGAGCTCACCCAGCTGGTTGACCAGGAACCCGTCGAAGACCAGGAAGCCGACGACCGCGGCCGCGCTCGCGGCCGCCCACTCGTTCACCAGGGCGGTAAAGATGAGTACGGTGCCGACGAGCACGCCGTAGCGGATGCCGGACTCCTCGGTCGGCACCGCCGAGGCGACGAATCCCGCCACGACGACGGCGAATGAGCCGAAGCCCAACAGGATGCCCGTGGGCAACTGCCGGGAACGGCCGGCACCGCCGGCGGTGTGCGCAGCCCAGTTCGATGTCACCTCACGAGTCAAGCTCCGACCGGGGCACCCACCCAGAGGAACTGACGCTTTCTTGACGGCCGGCGGAGCAATCTTGACGATTCGTTAACGCCCCGACTCGAGGACCGCGGAGCGCGTGCCAAGAGAACGTCAAGATCGTCGGTCGGAGCGTTAAGAGAGTATCAAGATCACCTAGCTGGCGGTCGATCGCCAGTTCACTGAAGGCGTGCTGGGACCAGTGAAGCGCCTCGTGGTCGGGCGGCCGCTGCGCAACGACCGGCTCGGCGAGCAGCTGCTGCCCAAGCGCCTCGCCCTGCCGGTCTTCGCCAGCGACCCACTGTCCTCGGTTGCCTACGCCACCCAGGAAGTCCTCGTGGTGCTGACCCTGGGCGGGCTGGCCTACCTCTACCTGGCACCCTGGGTCGGCCTGGGCGTCATCATCCTGCTCACCGTCGTCGTGCTCTCCTATCGGCAGGTGGTGCGGGCCTATCCCAGCGGTGGCGGCTCCTACGAGGCCGCCACCACGAACCTCGGCGCCACCGCCGGGCTGGTGGTCGCGGCCGCGCTGCTGGTCGACTACATCCTCACCGTCGCGGTGTCGGTCGCGGCCGGAGTCGACAACATCATCTCCGCCTTCCCCGGCCTCAACCCGTACCGGGTCGTGATAAACCTCGGCTTCGTCGTGGTGCTGGCGGCGATGAACCTGCGCGGCGTCCGCGAGTCCGGTCGGGTCTTCGCCGTACCGACGTACCTGTTCGTGCTCGGCGTGCTCGCCCTGGTCGCCACCGGGTTCCTCGAGATGGCTCTCGGCCACACCCCAGCCGCGGAGAGTGCCGGCTGGACCGTCGTCCCCGAGCCCGGCCACGTCGGATTGACCGGAGTCGCCCTCGTCTTCCTCGCCCTGCGCGCCTTCTCCTCGGGCTGTACCGCACTCACCGGGGCGGAGGCGATCTCCAACGGTGTACCCGCCTTCAAGCCGCCCAAGGGTGAGAACGCGGCCCGCACCCTGGCCGCCATGGGCATCTTGTCCATCACGATGTTCGCCGGCATCACCGCCCTGGCCCTGCTCGCGAAGGTCCGATACACCGAGAACACGTGTGACCTCGTCGGCTTCGCCGGCAACTGCGCCACCGACGCGCAACGGACGGTGATCGCCCAGCTCGCCGCGGCCGTGTTCGGCGGGACCAGCTCGCCGATGTTCTTCTACATCCAGGCCGCGACCGCACTCATCCTCATCCTCGCCGCGAACACGGCGTTCAACGGCTTCCCCCTGCTCGGCTCCATCCTGGCCGAACACCGGTACCTGCCCCGTCAGCTGCACACCCGAGGCGACCGGCTGGCCTTCTCCAACGGGATCGTGTTGCTCGCGACCATCGCCGGTGCGCTGATCTACGCGTACAAGGGCTCCGTCACCGGCCTCATCCAGCTCTACATCCTCGGTGTGTTCACCTCGTTCACCCTGTCCCAGACCGGCATGGTGCGGCATTGGAACCGGCTGTTGCGGGTGGCACGGGATCGGGCCGCGCGGCGGCGAATGCACCGCTCCCGGTGGATCAACGCCTTCGGCGCCGGGCTCACCGGACTGGTCCTGGCGATTGTGACGATCACCAAGTTCACCCACGGCGCGTACCTCGTGGTGATCGCCGTCCCCGCGCTGCTGTTCCTGATGCGGGGCATCCGCAGCCACTACGAGCGTGTCGCCGCCGACCTGGTCCCGGAGCCTGGCGGCATGGTGCTGCCCAGTCGCATCCACGCCGTGGTACTGGTGTCCCGCCTGCACCGACCCACCATCCGCGCGCTGGCGTACGCCCGGGCCACCCGGCCGGACACGCTGACCGCGCTCACCGTCGCCATCAGCCCGGACGACGTCCGGTACCTGGAGGCTGAATGGGACGAGCACGACATTCCCGTGCCGCTGAAGATCCTCGACTCACCGTACCGGGACATCACCGGCTCGGTACTGAGCTACGTCGCTGAGATGCATCGCGCGCACCCCCGCGACCTCGTCGTGGTCTACATCCCGGAGTACGTGCTCGGCCGCTGGTGGGAACACCTTCTGCACAACCAGTCCGCGCTCCGGCTCAAGGCCCGGCTGCTCTTCCAACGCGGCGTCGTGGTGACGAACGTGCCCTGGCAGCTTGCGCCCGCGCCGGAGGAACCCGCTGAGGCCACCCACCCGCAGATGCACGCCGGCCGTACCCGCTAGCTTGACCGTGTGGTCAGCGGGCCGGGCGATACCGGCGATCTGCTTCGGCGGCGAGCCCGCCGCCTGCTCGCCGCCGCCGTGGTGGCTGCCAGCGGACTCGCTGGCCTGACCGCCGTTCTGGTGCCGATGCGGGCGAGCCTGTCGTTGGCGAGCGTGGTCCTGCTCTACCTCTTCGTGGTGATCGCGACAGCCGTGATCGGCGGGCCGACGCCGTCGCTGGCCGCGGCGGTCGCCTCCGATCTGGCGGTCAACTTCTTCTTCGTTCCCCCGTACCACACCCTCGCGGTCGAGAGTCGCGACCACGTCATCACGCTGGTCGTCTACATCGTCGTCGCGATGGCGGTCAGTCTCGCGATGGATGTGGCCGCCCAGCAGCGAGCCGCAGCGGTCCGTACCGGCATAGAGGCCGAACTGCTGGCTCGGATCAGCGCCGAACCGGTGCGGGAAGGTTCCGTCACGGCGTTGCTTGCGCAGGTCCGTCGCGTCCTGCACATGCAGACCGCGGCCCTGCTCGAGACCGGCGACGGCGCCGTCGTCGCCATCGCCGGTCCGGCCCTCACCGGTGGCGCGACCCGGACCATACCCGCCGACGACGGCCTCGTTCTGGTGCTCGAAGGACCGCCGGTCTTCGCGCCGGATCCCTGGTTTCTGGCCCGCGTCGCAAAGGCGGCCGCGCGCACGTTGCAGGCCGAGCGCCTGGCCGCGCAGGCCGCGCACGCGCGCGAACTGGTCGAGGTCGACCGTCTGCGCTCCGCGTTGCTGGCCGCGGTCGGCCACGACCTGCGCACGCCGCTCGCCGGCATCAAGGCGGGCGCATCCAGCCTGCGCGATGCCGACCTCGACCTGACCATCGACCAGCAGGCCGAACTGCTCGCCACCATCGAGGAGTCGGCCGATCGCATGGCCGACCTGGTGGAGAACCTGCTGGCCATGAGTCGCCTGCAGGCCGGCGCACTGAGCGTGCAAGCTCGCCCGGTGGCCCTCGACGAAGTGGTCGCCGCCGCTCTGCTGCACCAACCCGACGACCTCCACGCCGAGGTTGAGGTGCCCGACGACCTTCCGCTCAGCCAGGCCGACCCGGGCCTACTGGAACGGGTCATCGCCAACCTGCTCGCCAACGCCCACCAGGCTGGCGCTCACGATGCCGACCGTCCCATCCGGATCGCCGCCCGCGCCAGGGGCGACCGGCTCGAGCTGCAGATCATCGATCACGGGCCCGGTATCCCGCCGGCCGACCGCGAACGGGTCTTCGGTCCGTTCCAGCGCCTCGACGACCACACCGCCACCGGGGGCCTTGGTCTGGGGCTCGCCATCGCCCGCGGATTCACCGAAGCCATGGGCGGCGCCCTGACCCCGACCGAGACACCGGGCGGCGGGCTCACCATGACCCTCGACCTACCGACAAAGCCGTGAGCGAGCGTCGCGAGCGAACCATCAGGCACAGGGCCGCCGTGCCTCATGACGCCGGTGAGCGCAGCGAGGCGGCGTCATGAGCCGCATCCTCGTCATCGACGACGACCACCAGTTGCTCCGCGCGCTGCGCATCGCGCTCTCGGCCCGCGGCCACGAGGTCACGCTCGCCCGCACCGGCACCGACGGCTTGGCCGCCGCTGAGCGGGCACCACTCGACCTCGCCATCGTCGACCTCGGACTGCCCGATATGGACGGTGTCAGTGTCGTCCAGGCCCTGCGCGGCTGGTTCACCGCACCGATCATCGTGCTCTCCGCCCGACTGACCGAGCAATCGAAGATCAACGCTCTGGACGCCGGGGCCGACGACTACGTCACCAAACCCTTTGGTATGGGCGAGCTGCTGGCCCGGATCAGGGCGGCCCTGCGCCGCATCACCCCAGCCGATCAGTCCCCGGCCATCACGACCGAAGCGTTCACGGCGGACGTGGCGGCCAAGCGCGTCGTCCTCACGTCGGGCGCGCAGGTCCGGCTCACCCCGACCGAGTGGCACCTGCTCGAGGTCCTGATCCGCCACCCCGGCCGGCTGATCACCCACCAACAGCTGTTGCACGAGGTGTGGGGACCACGCTATGAGACCGAGACGAACTACCTGCGCGTCCACATCGCCAACCTGCGCCGCAAACTGGAACCGGACCCCAGCCGCCCCCGCTACCTGCGCACCGATCCCGGGCTCGGCTACCGCTTCACCCCGGACCAGGACTGACGGCCAGGGCCGCGTCCCGCCGAGTCGGCCGGGGAAACCGGATGCGCTGGCCGGGCGCGCTGGCTACCGTCCGGGCGTGGCCCACACCCATCCCCCGCTGAACGTCGAAGTCCGCACACCGCGGCTGACGCTGGCCGGCGCCTCCGACGAACTGCTGGAACGTCTCGGGCCGCTGGTGCGGGCCGGGGTCGCCGACGTCGAGCCGTGGCCGTTCGACGACCCGATCTCGTTCTACGCCGACAGCCCCGAACGCGAATGGCAATGGCTGCGCGGTATCTGGGCCGGCCGTGTGCGAGCCCACGTTGCCGAACGGGCCGGTCAGCAGGATGCGCATCGGCCCTCCTCAGAGGACATACGGGATGAGGGCCCGCCGGCTCGCCGGATAGTCGGCGAAGGTCGTGCGATACCAGCGGTGGTGGTCCAGCGCCCGGGGCGCCAGGTTCGCGGCGGTGTACACGGCAAAGGCCAGGCCGGCCAATGACCAGGTGGCCAGGGCCCAACCCACCCACTCGACGATCTCGCCGAGGTAGTTGGGGCAGGACACCCGGCGGAAGAGGCCGCCATACGGAACCCGGTAGCCGCTCTGGCCCGGCGCGCGGAGCCGGCGCAGCGTGCGGTCGGCACGCAGGTTCACGACGAAGCCGATGCCCATCAGCGCCAGCCCGGCCACGAACCGCGGGTCGACCAGCCATTCGGGCCGGTAGCTGCCCCATTGCGACACCCACCGGGCGTTGAGGTAGCCGTTGAGCAGGTTGAAGGCGATCGCCATCGCCATGATGGTGACCGGCACCGGGGTCCCGGCCCGGATGAGGAACGGGTAGACGAAGACCCGCTGGCCATAGTGCACCTGCCACAGCCCGAGGAACACCAGCGGCACCAGCTCGCCGCGGTGGGTACCGGCCAGGTATACGGCGAGGAACCACAGCGAGGCTGGACTCTCCATGACCAGCCAACCGATCCGCGCCGGCACAGTGGGTCCCCACCCGGTGCGCCCGTACCGCCCGTACGGCGCCGTGACGAACCGTAGGCCGATCGCCGTGAGTCCCGCCAAGGCCAGCTCGACCAGCACGAGCAGGTGGTAAAGGTCGGGGCCGGGCACGGCCGGAGTCTAACCCGATCTCCGATGACCAGACTGGATACGTGGGCCGGTCGCCTGGTTCGGGCGATGGCCTTGGGTCCTCGGGTCGGGGCAGATCAGGGCACCGCGGAGACCGGGACGTCCGTGGCGTCGGCGGGCGTGATGGGACCCGCTGGAGACACCGGGTGGTCGGCCGCGGTCGCCACCCGACGGATCGCCGGCACCGAACCCGATGGATCCGCCGCGAACTGGCCGAACGTGCGCTCCGGCCCATAGTGCCGCTTGAGGAGCAGGTAGGTCACGAGCGCCGGCA
Source organism: uncultured Actinomycetota bacterium (assembly GCA_963753485.1). Classification (GTDB taxonomy): domain Bacteria; phylum Actinomycetota; class Actinomycetes; order Mycobacteriales; family Micromonosporaceae; genus CAWDLX01. The sequence goes on from CAVWCL010000018.1 coordinate 70,527, forward strand.
GCCCGAAGAAGATCTGCGCGGGAATGACTGCGTTGCCGGTGCCCCGGGTCACCACGTCGACGACGAGGGGAGCGGTCGCCGGCGCGGTCGCACCGAACACCACCACCACGCCGATCGCGATGCGGGCCGCGGTGCGGCCGTACGCCTTCAGCGCCCCGGCGACGAACAACGCGTACACAAGCAGATCGCCGAGTCCAATGTCGACATTGTAGATTCCGTTTCGCATGCCCATGGCCGGGTTGAGCGGATGGCCGATGAACGCGTCAGCCAGCTCCGCCACGAACGGGATCACGATGCTGAACGTGACGTCGTAGAAGCCCAGCAGCAGTGCGAAGATCGCAATGTGCTTCAGGTGCATGCCGCCCTGTACGTAGAGGTTGGCCACCGCCACCGCGGCCAGCAGGACGACGAGACTCGTCTCGGCCCACAGCACCTGCCAGCCGACCACGCTGCCCAGCAGGGTGCGGGCCGTGAAGATGTTGAAGCCGAGTAGCCCACCGATGGCGGGCCACAGGTACTTCTGCGGGACGACCGGCCGGTATCCGATCGCCAGCGCCGAACCCAGGGTGAGGACGAGGAACGACGTGAGGGCCCACGGTGGCAGCACGATGTAAAGGGCCGGCAGGACGATGATGAAGACGTAGAGGATGGCAATGTCACGACCGTTGAAGACACCGACCGGAGGACGCTCCAGCCGGACGCGCTTCACGTACGCCAGCGCCGCCAGGCACACCAGCATCGTGCCGCACACGGTGACGATGACTCCGAAGACCGTTTGAGGAACAACTATGTCGAGCATCAGGATCTCCCGCCTGGATCAGCGTGCCGGTGCGACGAACGTGGTCTCGATGAGGTCGGCACGTACGCGCCGAAGGGCCAGCGCCTCACTGTTCGGAACGGTGCGAACGGTGAGCTCCAAGCCACGATCGGCCAGGTGGCCGGTGACCGCGGCGACGCCGATACCGGCGACCGTGGACTCTGGAACCGACAGCACGAAGCCGTCGTCCGTACGGTCGAGGCGGAAACGCGCCGGCCAGGGGCGCGATGGCAGCGACTCCAAGGCCTCGACCAGTTCGCGGGTCGTTATCGCCGGCGGTTCCGGTCCGTCCATCTTGGACATAATCGCCGATGTGGCTGGTATCGCGGAGAACTCGCAGTCCAGCGGGCCTTCAGGAAGCACCCGGACGAGGTCTCCGGTGGCGTACCGGAAGACCGGCATGCACTCGCGGTACGGGAAGTACGGGGTGATCACGACGTTGCCGAGCTCACCGGGTTCGGCCGGCTCGCCGCTGGCCAGCGAGATCACCTCGACGAATCCCATGTTGAGGTCGTGGTGCAGGTGGCCCAGGCTGCACATCCGGCCGCTGACCGGCAGCGCCTCGGTCATGCCGAAGGTGTCGTTGACCAGCGATACGCCGAAGCACTCGCGGGCGGCCGCGGCCAGGGACGGCGAAAGCACCTCACCACCGACGTCGATGCGCCGCAGCCTGAAGTCCGAGGGGCCGAGCCCGCGCCGGGTCGCCGCCTTCACCAACTCGGCCAGGTACGACGGGTACGTGGCGAGCAGCGTCGGACTGTTGACCAGCACGTCGAGGGCCTCCTCGGGCGGCACCACGCCGACGACGTCGGCATGGGCCCCGGCGAGCCGGCACACCGCGATGTCCTGCTGCACGGCCGCCGTGGCCCGCGAGCTGATGCACACCTGCATGATGTCGGTCGGGCGGATCTCATCGCGCAAGAGTCCGGCCAGCGCGGCGAAGGCCGGCCACACCTCCGCCTCGTAGCGCGACAGCCAGATCTCGACCGGCTGTCCCGTTGATCCAGTGGTCCGAGTGGAGATCGCCGGCGTGGATCCTTCGCACACGAAGCTGTCTGGCGCAGCGATCAGATCGTCCTTGACGGTCACCGGCAGGTCCCGCACGGATTCGACGGTCAGCCGCCGCGGGTCGATGCCCGCGGCGGCGAACCGCGTTTCGTAAAAGGGAGAGCGGCGCACGAGCCGCCGCGCGGTACGGCGAAGGGCGCGATCAGTGAAATCGCGCCTGATCGCCGGATCGGCGAAGGGTCCGTCAACGAGTTGCCCGACGTCGTCGCCGGGCTTGCCGAACTCGGCAAGGGTGGCGAGGGCGTCGTCGATCAGCCCAGTCAACACCTTCGGCTGAATCGGCCTGCCGCCCAGCATTGACAGGGCGAGGCGCACCTGGCGTATGCCCGTCTCGAACAACGAAACCTCCCTCACTCAGACGGCGACCTCCGCGACTGCCCCCGTGCCCTCAGCGCGCGTGGCGTCAGGAAGCGCCCGAGCATGCCGCGAACAGCACCGCTGACATCGATCCGAGCACGTACCGTACGTGCTTGAGGCTGGCAGTAACCGTTGACATTTGCATACCTCCCCTCGCCTGTCTCGTCGTGCCGGCGCCGGTGGTCCCAGGCCGGGGTCAGGGCGTTAAGGGGTGACGATCACCGTGATGTTCATCTCTGGGTGCAGCTGGCAGGTGACATGATAGGTGCCCGGGGTATTCCATGGCCCGGAGACAAATGAGTCGCCGGTCTCCGACAGAAACACTCCCCGGCCACCGAGCTGAGGAGCGCCATTTTCAGTGCGAAGAAGGCCTTTGTCACCCGGCCCTATCACGTGAAGCCACCCGGAACTGTTGAAGAATGTGAGCATTCCACCGCGCGGAACCGTCACGGTCTCCGCACTAAACTTCTCGTGTTCCATTCCAACCGCGCCCGCCGGGGCGGCTGGTGGTTTCGGTAATACCGAGGGCGCTACGATGCCGAGGGTGAGGAGCGCAACGCCGTAGTAGATCGTGGGGATCTTCAGCTTGGAGATCTTCATGCAGACGGCCCCTCTTCGTCCACCTGGCCACGGAGGACCGGGCGCCATGATCGGGTGATGCGCGTCACAACAAGGTCTTTTGCAGTATGTGGCGGGACGACCTTGATCTATGTCATCCGAACATCCACGAACGCTGGGCCGATGACCGCTACCGATCAAGGGATCCATTCACTACTCTATTTACTCTTGCCGATCAGGCCCCTGGGCGTGTTGGACTTTTTCGTAGTTTACGGGATGTTGTTGACCAGTGACCGTAGGTGACCGTAACGCCCCATCGGTGGACCTCCAATATCACACCATGATGAGGCTTGCGACATCTGAGACCTGATTGGAGAATCCTTGTCGCGATGCTTGCGCAGAGCGCGCGGACGTCGTACTGATGGTGTTAGAGACCGCTTATTCGGACAAGTTCTCATCGCTCCAATTCGCGACCGCGACCACGTGGGTACAAGATCCCGAGCTCCGCAATCAACAATTCGTAGCCGCTGGCTTCGGCACTGAGCGGCTGCTCCCTCGGGGCGACCGGCGTCTCAGGCAGTCGGGCGTGTCGGCCCGCAGGCCTGACCAGCCAGCCGGGGCCGCCGTGCGGCGCGGCGGCGCACCACCGTTGATGCGGGCATAAAGATCGAATTAGGTCTCCCTTGCCTGTGCATCACAGTGATGTCATTATATGAAACGTTGGCGTAGCTCGTAACTCTCACCCCCGGGGAGTTTCCATGCGAATCAAGCTTCTCGCTGCCGTCTCGGTCGCGGTCCTGGCGGCTCTCGGCTTCGCAGCCGGAGCCTGGGCCGGTCACACCCCCGCGCCAGCGGGTCAGGTCGTGGCGGCCGAGGCGCATGCTGGTGACGGCGATGGCACGGTAGTGAAGTAGCCGGCCAGACCGAACCGAGCGCTACCGCAGCGGGGAGTGGTGGCGGGGCACCCCGACGCTGCGGCGGGCGTACATCAGGTGACCGTCGAGGCCACGACATCGATGGTGAGCACCGGCTGACCGAGGACGAAGATCACCCCGTCGTTGCTCACCGAGGCCTCCGGGATCGCAGGCCGAACACCAGGTCGCGGGGAGCGGCTATCAACACGTCGGGTTTCCCGGGGCGCCAGGCATCGCCGCAGCCGCCGGTCAGGCCGACGTCCGCTCGTCGAGGGGCAGCGGCGTGACCTCACACACCGACGAGCGCAGCGGCGAGTTGCCGCCGACCGGGTCGCTCGGCCCCTGGCGCAGGATGAGGTTCAGGTTGGCGCTGCCCGGTCCGTACGGCGGGTAGCCCGGCAGGCTGAGCTCAGCGCAGGCCTGCCACCACCCGTGCTGGGCACACACCACGCCGGGGTCGAGGCCGCCGTTGAGTCGGGCGCGCGCGCGAACGCCGCCGTGTGGCGTGTCGATGCGCACCCAGTCCCCAGCGGCGATGGCTCTGGCCAGTGCGGTATCAGGGTGCAGCTCGATCTGCGGATACGGTGCGGCTCGGCGCAGGCTCGCCACATTGCGGTGCTGGCTTTCGCAGAACCGCAGCGACTTGGCGCAGGTGAGGATCAGCGGGTAACGCCGCGCCAGGTCTGGCTGCGACCTCGGGCTCGTCGGCGGCTCGTCGAACTCGGGCAGCGGTGGATAGCCGTGGTCGGCCAGGAGCTCCGAGTAAAGCTCCACCTTGCGCGACGGTGTACGGAATCCGCGCGGCCCGTCGCCGTCGGGCTCGGCGTACTTGCGATAGTGGGTGGACAGCGGCACCCGGATTCCGGCCGGCTCGGCGCGCAACTGCTCCAGCGTCACGCCGCTCGGGGCGAGCTGGTGTCGCCACGCGGCATCGATGTCTCCGTGCCAGAAATGCTCAGCCAGACCGAGGCGGGTCGCGAGCGCGAAGATGATCTCAAGATCCGAGCGTGACTCGCCACGCGGTGCCGCCAGTGGGGACCGCAGCTGTACCAGCGACTGCGCCGCTTCGCTGATCTCGAACCCGATTCTCAGGCCCTCGGTTTCGAATGCGCTGGCTACCGGAAGCACAATGTCGGCGAGCTCCGCAGTCGGGTTCAGGAACAGGTCGGCGTGGACGAAAAAGTCAAGCGCCGCAAGGGCGTCCCGCCCCCGGGCGCTGTCGCCATGGGCCATCACCAGGTTGGCGCCGAAGTTCACCAGTCCGCGCGCCCGGTACGGGTCGCCGTCCAGCGCCGCGGTGAACAAGTCCTCACCGGTGACGTACTCGAACCGCGCTCCGCCCAGCGGCCGCGTCGCCAGGCCGATGGTCCTGGCGCGCTGACTGGGTGCCAGCAACTCCAACCCGTCGACCCGATTGGTCGGCACACTCGGGAACAGCACATTGCCACCGCGTGTGTCTAGGCTGCCGGTCAATGCGTACAGCTGGCCGATCGCGCGGACGATCTGTGTCGTACCGGAGTGCTGTTCCAGCCCGCTCCAGGTGTAAAACGCGACCGGCCGTGCCTCCCACAGCGTGCGCGCCGTTCGCTCGATCTCGGCCGCAGGCACCCCGGTGATCTCCTCCGCCGCCGCTGGCGTCATCCGCCGGCACTCCTCAACGACGAGGCCGAACACGGGCCGGCACAGCACGACCCCGCGCTGCGTCGCTATCGTCTGCTCGCTCCCCAGCGCAAGCCGCTCCTCGCCCACCTGGTACCGACCCGTGGCGGGGTCGTAGGCCACCACCTCCCCGCCGACCTCGTCCCACGCGACGTAGTGCGCTGGGTCGCCGTCCGGCAAGACCTCGTGCGCGCGCAGCAGGCGGCCGGTGTCGCGGCGCACGAGCAACGGCGCATTGGTCCAGCGGCGGATGAAGTCCGCATCGAACCAGCCGCGCTCGATCATCACGTGCGCGAGCGAAAGCGCCAACGCCGCGTCCGTGCCGGGGCGCACCGGCAGCCAGTGGTCCGCCTTCGCGGCGAGCCCGACCCGGCGCGGGTCGACGACGACGAGACGGGCACCGCGGGCAAGCGCCGCCACCGTGGCGGTCGCGTGCGTCAATCGCGCCACGGACGGGTTGTAGCCCCAGTACAGGATGCAGCCGGCGTGCTCCAGGTCCGGCAGGTATTCGCCGGGCACGGCGGCACCGAAGGTGAACATCGGCGCGAGCATGCGCCCCCACGCGCACAGCTCCAAGTACATGCAGTGGTTAGGGCTGCCGAAGGCGCGCCGCAGCCGGGTCACCCAGTCCACCACGTCGGAGATCGCGGACGTCGACGGCGAGGCGTTGGAGAACACGACCGACTCCGCCCCATGCTCACTGGCGAGGGCGAGCAGGCGCGCGGAAACCGTGTCCAGCGCCTCGTCCCAGGTGATGCGCTGCCACCCAGGATCGGCGGCGCCCTTGGGCCGGGTGCGGCGCAGCGGATGCAGCAGCCGCTCGGAATGGTTCACCAGCTCGGGCCCGGCCTTGCCCTTGACGCACAGCGCCTGGCCGGTCGGGTGCGACGGATCGGGGTGCAGGGCCACGAACGCGCCGTCCGTGATCGTCGCCTTCGCGCCGCACCGCGCGACGCACAATGCGCAGAACGTCGGGACCTGCCTGCTCCCCTGCTCCCCGGCCATCGCTGCCCCTCCCATCCTGGAATGAATCGAGCGAGCCGCCACGCCGGCGCCCGGCCGTGGTGCGTTGCGGGGATGATACTGCGCCTCCCGCCGGCGATTGTCGGACGCGCGTCCGGATCGACCGCACCAGGTTCAGCCTGCCCCTCGAAGAACGACTCCAGCACGACGATCGTCCAGGTGCTCCGAACCGATTCCACGGCAATGATTCGCCGCAACACCGCCTGTACTTGTTCGGCCGACCCAGTTCTGATCTTGGCCACGGGCGACGTTGGCGCGGCGAGGCGGTGACCCTGCGTCGACCTCGGGATCCGGCGAGCGCGGCTCTGGTTGGCTCGTCGCCGCTGCTTACAGTTGTCATCGACCTCGTTGGGGTGTTTGGATCGATAACACCGACGAGCTGGCCAGCCTGATGCATCGCAACGGTGGCTCGAACCCGGCCCGACCACTGGTCAATCGACAATTATCAACGCCGCCGACCCGATCAAGACGGATCGCAACACCGATGAGGTATCAGGGTTGTACGCCAACCGACACGTCAGGTCGAACGCGGACAACCGGTACGGGGTGCGCTGGCTGGTCTGCTTCGAGGAGGTGGGCTGACCGGCAGAGGCTGCGCTGGCACTCGTTGCGGCAGATCCTGCTGAGTCGTCGACAACCCAGGACGCCGCTACCAGCGAGGCGGGCGCCAGCCATTGCGTCCAACGGCGGTCAGGCCGCCCTCAGGAACCATGTCGATCGGCGAGGCGACGGCGATGCTCGCCGGTGAGTCCCTTGTGGGCAAATCAGCTGGCGGTGCGGACGGCGGCGGCCGCGGCGGCGTCCGCGTCGGGTGGCCAACCGCGCAGGCCGAGAGTGCGCAGCTCGAGGGCGGCCAAGGAGTTCAACGCTTTCGTGTCGTGGTCGCGCCAGGCGGTGGCCGGGTCGGGGTGGATCGCGAGCAGCCGGCGCAGCGGTTGGCGGGTCAGCGCGCGCAGTGCCAGGAGATCGCGGCCGGTGGCCTGCTGACGCAGGGCGATCGCCAGAGCGGCCCGGCGCATCCAGCGCACGCGCAGCGGCAGATAACCGAGCAGGACAAGCCCGACCGGGACCACGAGCACCAGGACGATCAGGGCGATGGCCAGGTTGTGCACCGCGGACTGTTGAGCCCGGCCGGCGTCGGCCAAGGCGTTCGCGGCGCCGGCGGCCTTGTCAAACGGAGCCGAGAGTGAGTCTCCGACGGCGGGCACGCCGCCGACCTTGTTGCCGGCATCGGAGAGTCCACTCGCCATACCGATACCGGCGTTCTCGATCTTCTGCCCGGGCACGGCCAGGGCGGAGACTTTGTCGTAGACCCAGATCGAGGCCCACACCCAGAAAGCGAGCCATGCGACCACGATCACGTCGGTGACGAACTGGCGGAGGCCCCTTCCCGCTCGATCGGCATACATGCGCACACGTCAAGGATCGCCGCACACGGCCGAGCGCGCGGGACTAGTACCCTGATATGCGGAGATTGCCCGCCACCCGGTTCGGCGGGAGATCCTGCTGATGCTGCGCGACGAGCCGCTGTCGGCAGATAGCGTTGGGCCAGGAGCGCACGTGCGGCCGTCATCGCGTGACACTCCCCGCTGGTCTGTCCACTTGAGATCACGCTCCGCGATGCGCGCCCGGCGCGACGTGCGGGAAGGTCAGGAAAGCGGCGGCGTTCATCGTGGCTGCAGAAACATCCAGCGGTGGCCCTCAGCGTCCTCGACCCGGTAGAGCCGCCCCGGCGGAGCGTCCTCGATCTCCGAGAGAATGGTCGCGCCACCCTGCTTCGCGCGGGCGTAATGGGCCTCGACATCGTCAACGTGCACGAGGACGCCGTCGATGATGTATGAGCTGCGCATCCAGGCGTCCGCCGCGCGGCAATGCGTGCGGTGCCGGCTCGGGGACTCGTATTTCGGCGTCGGCGTGGCCATCTCGAGACCTCCGGATCCGTTGGTACGGCAGGCCACACGGTAATCCTGCGTGCCGGCACCTCGTTGTCGACCGGGCGCTCGAAGGTGAACAGATGCCGGCCGGACCGGGTGGGTCATTTATCCCGGCGAGCGCGTCCGGGCCAGTTGCACACAGCACGCGCCGGGTCTGGGAGGGAGCCTGGCCTCGACCGGGGTGTCGCCCAGTCCCTCGATGATGCCGGCGATGAACGCGTGGTTCAGCCCGCAGACCAGGTCGGTTTGGCGTACGGCGAGGATATGGAAGGGGCAATTGTGCAGCAGGATGTTGCCATCCGCGTCCGGTTCCGGCTCGAACCCGAGGCGCTCGATGGCGCTGACCAGGTCGCGGCCCTCCTCGGGTAGCCGGGAGCCGAGCTGCCGGCCTCGCCGGTGTGCCAGGTCGAGCGCGGCCCGTTGGGCGTCCGCCGGTTCTTCGGCGATCGCGTCGGCGAGAATCTCGGCGATCATTTCGTAGCGGAGCTCGGGGATGGTTACCGCCACCCCGGAACTGGCCAGCTCGTACATCTTGGGCGTGCGGCCCCGGCCCCGCGGCTGGTCGGGCGGCGCGTCGGCGTCGAGCGCTGACACGTCGCCGCCGACCGCCCCGTTCGTCGGGTACGTGGAAGGCTTCTACTGCCTGACCGTCATCATCGGCGCTGTCCGGTCCACCGACAACGTGACGGCGCAGCCCCATCTCCGGTACGCGTCGCGTGACCTCGAGGCGCGGCGGGCGCCGTGCCGCCTACACCCCGTCGACCGCGTCCAACTGCCCGTGCTTGACGGCCTCGGCGAAGGTCGCGTAGTCGCGTTCGTTCTGGTCGGCGTATGTCTCGGCAAACTCGGCAATGGCGTCGTCGAACCTGGTCGAGCCACCGAGGTAGGCGGCCAGCGCTATCCGGTCACCGGAACGGGCGTGGGCCCGGGCGAGCGTCCACCCACACATGCCGGCGTACATCGCCATGCCGCTGGGGTTCATCCGTTCGATGGGTAACGCCAGTTTCCAGTCGCGCAGTTGACGTACGTAGAAGTCGCGGTCCACCCCATCGGGGCCGTGACTGTGAGTCCAACCGAGGAAGATGTCGCTCTCGGCCTGCATGAGGTGTTGCCCGGCGACGACGCGCTCGCCCTGGTTGGCGTAGCGGCTGTGTCCACAGTAGTCAGCCAGAACGGATGGCTGCGCCTCCTTGGCCTGGAGGAACAGCGGCTCGTCACCGTCGCCGGCGTCCATGAGCACGATCCAGGCACGCTGTCCGACGCTGCCGACGCCCACGATCTTACGAGCGACCTGCACCAACGTGAACTGTTCGAGCAGGCGCCGGCGGTCGGACTGCAGACTGCGCCGGTAGCGGCCGAGTACGGTCGCGATGAACTGGTAGATCGCGTCGGCCTGGACGTCACTGAAGACCTCCTCGACCGGCACGACCGTCGGCGGGTCGCTGACGATGCGCCGCTCTCCATCGACCACCGTGGTGAGCTTGCCCAGCGCCTGCATGCTGTCGCGGCGCCGGGCCCCGGCCATCAGTGCCTCGATCACCTTGTACCGCTTCGCACTGATCTGGGAGCGGAACCGCGGGAGAACCTCGTCGAGGTCCAGGTGGGCGTACCAGACCTGCATCATTGTCTGCTGGGCGAACGCGCGGATCGCCGTACGGTAGCTGCGCGTGGCGGCGCCGGTGATCTGGCGGCGGAGCTTGCCCCCGAACCCGCTCACCCGGGCCGCGACCGACAGGCTCGCGGCCAGCCGCTTGACATCCCACTCGAACGGTCCGGGCAGGGTCTCGTCGAAGTCGTTGATGTCGAACACCAGGCGCCGTTCGGGCGAGGCGAACGCGCCGAAGTTCGCCAGGTGGGCGTCGCCGCACACCTGCACCCGCAGCCCGGATGTGGGGGTCACCGCCAGATCCGCGGCCATCGGCAATGCGGCGCCCCGGTAGTACGCGAACGACGACACCAGCATCCGGCCATGACGGATCGGTACCAACTCGGGCACCCGGGTCTTCGCCTGATCCGCCAGCAGCCCGACCGGGTCTCGCGAGCGCGCCGGCTGGAACTCGCGCTGCGACTCGAGCGGGGTCAGCGCCCGGGCCCTCTTGCCATCCGCGACCCGGTCGGCGCGACTGCGGTGCTCGGCGCTTGTCCGATGGCCGGCAACCGAGGAGGCCGCGGCCCGATCCGTCACGGCCGTCATGGTCCGCCTCCTCCGCACCGGGCACACGTCGAGTTGCCGACGCCGGTCGTGCGGGTGCCGCACGAACCGGTCCTGCCCCCGAGTCAACCACCGCCGGGCGTTGCCCGGGCCACAACCGGGCTACAGCTGCGCCAGTCGGGGAGCGACACGTTCGCCGAACTCCTTGATGAAGGCGACGGGCTCGCCGGTCAAAGGCATGACGTGGACCTCCTCGATGCCGACGCGGGCGAGACCGGCAAGCTGCTCGGCGAACGTCAACGCTGCGTCGGCGTCGGTGGCTACCGGCGCGGTCCAGAGCACGGTCTTGCGGATGCGGTCGTAGTCCGTGCCTTCACGGGAGCAGTGCTCGGCGAGAACGTCGAGTTTCGCGCGGATCTGGTCGGGTTCGCTGTCCGGACCCACGAACAGGTTGGTGGCGTCGGCGTACCGGGCGACCAGCCGCAGCGTCTTCTTCTCACCCGATCCACCGATCATGATGAGTGGTCGGTGCAGCGGTTGCGGCGAGTTGATGGTCTCGGCGAGCTGGTAGTGCCGGCCGCGGTACGGGGCCTCGTCGTCGCTCCACATCTGGTGCACGATCTGCAGCGTCTCTTCGAGACGCTCGAACCGTTCGGCCACCGGCGGGAAGGCAACGCCGTACGCGGCGTGCTCACGTTCGTACCAGGCCGCACCCAGGCCGAGGACGGCCCGCCCGCCGGAGAGGACGTCCAGAGTGGACACGATCTTGGCCAGGAGCGCCGGGTTCCGGTAGGTGACCCCGGTGACCAGCAGCTGCAGCTCGACCGTTCGGGTGTGGGCGGCCAGGTATCCCAGGGTGGTGTAGCCCTCCAGCATGGGCGCGTGGACGTCGCCCATCCCCATTCCGGCGAGCTGCAGGTAGTGGTCCATCAGCGACAGGTTTGCCATCCCGGCCGACTCAGCGGCGTCGCCGACCCGGGCCAGGGTCGCGCCGATCGCCGCCGGTCCGCCCGGGACGTCGAAGTTGACCAGGTGTATTCCGATTCTCATGGATGTTCGCCCTGTTCTGTGGAGGTCGTCGGAGCCAGGTGCCGGGACTGGTCCGGCCGGGTTCAGCGGCTCGAGGTGCTGGCGACGAGCTGCTCGCTGACCTGCCACAGCCGGGCCGCGGCGGCGGTGTCATAGGAGGCCTTGTTGGAGGTCTTTGGTTTGCAGTTGACGAAATACCCGCCGCTGACGCCGTCAACGTCGGGTGAGGAGGCCAGGTAGATGGAGGTCGCCGCCCCTCGTTTCGGACTCTTCATGAACGGCTTTGCCAGCGGAATCATGACACGCCAGAGAGGAGAGGGGTCCTCCGCGGCGAAGGCGGTACGGACCACCCCGGGGTGCAGCACGGTCGCGGTGACGCCGGAGCCCTGTAGCCGGCGGGAGAGCTCGTAGGTGAACATGACGTTGGCCAGCTTCGAGGCGTTGTACGCCTGCTGGCCGGAGTAGTGCCGCTCGCCCTGCAGGTCCTCGAAGTCAAGGCGGCCCATGGCCTGGGCGCCCGAGGAGACCGTCACGATCCGGGCCGGAGCGCTGGCCTTGAGCCGGTCGAGGAGCAGGTTGGTGAGCAGGAATCCGGCGAGGTGGTTGACCGCGAAGGTGTGCTCGAGGCCGTCGGCGGTGACCCGCCGGGTGGCCCAGAAGCCGCCGACGTTGTTCACCAGAACATCCAGCCGCGGGTAGGCGTCGAGGATCTCACCGGCCAGGCGGCGGACCTCAGCCTGGGAAGACAGGTCGGCCGCGTACCCGTCGACCGCCGAATTGCCCGTGGTGGCTGCGATCTGCGCGGCGGCGGCTCGGGTACGGGCGAGGTCGCGCCCGGTGACGGCGACGCGGGCGCCCAGCCGGGCCAGGCCCTCGGCGGTGGCCCGGCCGATGCCGCCGGTGCCACCGGTGATCAGGACGGTCTTGCCGGCCATCGAGCTGGTGCTTGTCATCTCCGACTCCCAGGTGACGAGGGGTGAGCTGGCGACCGCTCGGGCGGCCCGCCTCCGAGTGCGGTCAGCGCACGACCTTGAGGTTGAACATCGGGGTTCTCAGCGCGCCCATGAGGCGCAACCACAACGGCAGGACCATCTCGGTGCCGCGGGCCGCGCTGATGTCTCCGAGGTCGATGACGTCGGTGTGACCGAACGACTCCAGGATGCCCGTCACCGTCTGCTTCGCCTCGGCGTCGTTGCCGCACACGAACACGGTGTGGTCACCGGCGGCGAGGTCGGCTGGGTTGACCATCAGCGATGCGGTCAATGTATTGAGCGCCTTGACCACGCGCAGTCGCGGGAACGCGGCCTGAATCTGCTCACCGAGGCTGTCGGTGTCCTTGATGGACAGCGTCGGCGGGAAGCCCTTGGAGAAATCGAGTGGGTTGGCGATGTCGATCAGGACCTTGTCGGCTAGGTTGTCGGCTCCGGCGGCTTGCAGCGCGGCGATCGACACGGTTCCGGAGGTGGCGTTGACGAGCAGCTCCGCCCCGGCCGCGGCCTCGGCGAGGGTGGTCAGCCGCACCTGGGGGTGCTCAGCCGCCCAGGTCGGGTAGGGCGGGTTACCCATACCGTCCGGGGTCGTCTTGGCCAGGGTCGCCTCGACATCGCGGGTGCCGACGGTCACCTCATGGCCCAGTTCGGCCAGCCGGCCGGCCAGGGCCTGACCGACCGTCCCCGTGCCCAGAACTGCGATCTTCATGGCGGTACTCCTCGGGTAGCTCACCGACTGCGGGCGGGGTCCAAACTAACAGACGGGTCTGTCTGCACACAACCGTCCTGACTATTTGGGTCTGACGCGCGCTGCGATCTGTTGAGCGGACAGACTTGTCTGTACTATTGACCTTGCGCCCAGCCTTACGGAGGTCCGATGAACCAGCCTGCGCGGGAGCGCATCCTGGACACCGCGTTCCGGCTGTTCTACGCCCACGGCCCCCGCGGGGTCGGCGTCGACACCGTCGTCGCCGTGTCCGGGGTGGCGAAGGCGACCCTGTACAAGCACTTCCCAAGCAAGGACGACCTGGTTCTGGCCTACCTGGACAAGGTCGACCAGGTGTGGTTCGGGCAGCTGCGCGCGGCCGCCCGCTCGGCCGGCGACGACCCCCGCCAGCAGATGATCGGTATGTTCGACGCGTTGGCGTCGGCCGGCCGGCGCGACGGATACCACGGCTGTGCGTTCATCAACACCGCCGCCGAGAGCCATGCCGGCGGTGACGTACACGCGCGCACGGTCGAGCACAAGAACCTGGTACGCGCCTGGGTGACCGACCTGGCCCGGCGCGCCCACGCCGCCGATCCCGATCTGCTGGCCCGCGAACTCACGCTGCTTATCGACGGCGGCCTGGCCGCCGGGGTACTCGACGCCGATCCCAGCGTCGCCGCGGCCACGAAGGCGGCCGCCCGGGTCCTGGTCGAGGCCGCCTGCGCCGGTCGCTGACCGCCCGCTCTAGTCGTGCTCGGCCGGGGCCACGTCGCTGTGCTGCCGTTCCGCGGCGTCCGCATCGGCCTTGGTCAGGTGCACCGTATCGGGGGCGTGGTCGGGCGGACCGTAGAGGGTGTACAGGCGCGCCGGGCCGGCGCCGATGTTGGTGACGTTGTGCCGGGTCCCGGCCGCGACGATCACCATGTCGCCGGCTGCGATGTCCGCGGTCTCGCCCGCGACCTCGACCCGCAGAGCACCGTCGGCACACGTGAGGACCTGATCGTTGTGCTCGTGGACCTCGGCGCCGATCTCCTCGCCCGGCGCCAATGTCATGACCACGAGCTGGATGTGGCCGGTGGTGTGCAGGACCCGGCGGAAAGCATCGTTGGATCGGGCGGCGGCGGCGATGTCGACCTGGTACATGGGTCCTTCCTACCAGGTCCGCCAGGATCTGCGCGGTCACCCGCGACGGCGGCGCGCAGCAGGTCACGCAGGCTCTCCCCGGCGCGTCCGGCCGAGTCCAGCGCCGGTGCCTCGTCCAGCTCGTCGGAGAAGACCTCGGCGCCGTAGACCGGGCGGGCGCCGAGCTCGTCGAGCCGGCGGACGAGACCGACGAGATCTGCCTCGCCGCCGCCGGGCAGCCGGCGCCGGTGCAGGCTCTCCTCGCGCAGGGCGTTCGCGGTGGCGGGGCTGGCCCGGCACCCAACCCCGGCCGGCGCCGGACCGGCATCGGCGAGCTGGACCGTGAACACCCGCCGGGCCACCACGTCGTCGACGAGCGCGACCGACAGCGGGGTGCCCGACCGGTGCAGGTGCCAGGAGTCGATGCAGAGCCCACCGTTGGGTCGCCCGGCCCGGTCGACGACCGCCGCCGCCGCGGCCAGGTCGGCAATGCCTGAGTAGACCTGGAACTCGAGCGTCACCCGCAGGCCGGCCCGGGCCGCGAGGTCACAGACCTCGGCAAACGCCTCGGCCGCCCGGTCGACGTCGACCGGGTCCTCCCCCGGGTCGAAGAGGCCGATCGACCGCGCGCCAATGGCGGCGGCGATCCGGACCAGGTCCGCCGGGCGGTAGCGGGCGAACCGCCGGTGCGCGGCGACGGCTACTGCCGGGAGCCGTTGCGGCAACCAGCACAGCAACGGGTCGACGGCGGCGAACCCGACGCCGGTGGCGGCCGCGGCCGCCCGCAGGTCGGCGTCGCGGTACCCGGCGGCCCGGGCCGCCTCGTACTCGGTCGGCAGCAGCGAGATCGCGGTGAAGCCCGCCGCCGCTGCGATGCTCAGCCGTTCCAGGAGTGTCGTTCGGCGTAGCGTGCCCGCCCACAGCACCAGCTCGCGGTCCGCGTCATACACCACACACACCATACGCAACAGACGACACTCTCGCTTGACTTTGCCGCCAGCTCGGGGAGACTGGCAGTATGGCGGGTGACGTGTTGTGGGGTCGGCCCACCTAAAGCCAACACACGCTACACGGGCTTACCGAGAAAGGCCAGATTTCTGATGCGCGATGAGCTGTTCGCCAACGACGAGCGCATCCACGACTTCATCTTCGACGACAACGTCGCCACCGTCTTCGACGACATGCTCGAACGCAGCGTGCCGTTCTACGGCGAGGTGCAGCGGATGGTGGTCGAGCTGGCCGCGCACTTCCTGGACGACGACGGCGCCGTCTACGACATCGGCTGCTCGACTGGCAACACGTTGCTCGGCATCTCCGCCGCGATCGACCCGGACCGGCAGATCCGCCTGGTCGGGCTCGAGCCCTCACCAGCGATGCGCGAGCAGGCGGAGAAGAAGCTGGCCGACACGGTCCGCCCGGACCGGGTGGAGATCCGGCCCGAGGGTGTGGAGGAGATCGCAGCGCTGCCCGACGCCCGGGTCATCACGATGCTGTACACCATGCAGTTCATCCGACCGATCATGCGGCCCAAGGTCCTGCAGATGTGCTACGACTCGCTGCAGCCACGCGGCGCCCTCATCCTGGCCGAGAAGATCCTGGCCGAGGAGACCGACCTGCGGCGGGTGTTCATCGACCTCTACCACGACTACAAGCGACGGCTGGGCTACAGCAGCACCGAGATCCTCCGCAAGCGGGAAGCGCTGGAGAACGTACTGATCCCGTTCACCACTGGCGAGAACCTCACCCTGCTCCGCGATGTCGGCTTCACCATCGCCGAACCCGTCTTCCAGTGGTACAACTTCGCGGCCTACCTCGCCGTGAAGGTATGAAACGGACCGCGGCATGACCGGCGACGCGGGCGCACGCAGCGCGGCGGCGGTGGCGTGACCGACGACACCGGGTTGGACGCGTGGCGCGACCGGCCGGCGCAACAGCAGCCGGACTGGCCCGACCCGGCCGCGCTGCGCGCGGTGGTCGAGGAGTTGCACACGTTGCCGCCATTGGTCTTCCCCGGCGAGTGCGACCGGTTGCGCGGCCAGCTGGCGGCCGCGGCCCGGGGCGAGGCCTTCGTGCTGCAGGGCGGCGACTGCGCCGAGACATTCGCCGAGCACTCGGCCGACGGGGTCCGCAACCGGGTGAAGACGCTGCTGCAGATGGCCGCGGTGCTCGCGTACGCCGCCGGGGTGCCGGTCGTGAAGATCGGCCGGATGGCCGGCCAGTACGGCAAGCCCCGCTCGAGCCCGATCGAGGTGCACGACGGGGTGAGCCTACCGGCGTACCGGGGCGACGCGGTCAACGACTTCGCCTTCACCCCGGCGGCGCGTACTCCCGAGCCGCGCCGGCTCATCCGGGCGTATCACCATTCGGCCGCCACCGTGCACCTGTGCCACGAGTACACCCGGCGGGGGTTCGCCGACCTGCGCCAGGTGCACACCTGGAATGCCGACTTCGTCGCGGACAGCCCGGCCGGGAAACGTTACGAGCGGCTCGCCTCGGACATCGACCGGGCGCTGGCCTTCGTGGCCGCGTGCGGGGCGCAGCCGCCCGAGTTCCGCATCGCCGACATCTACACCAGTCATGAGGCGCTGATCCTGGAGTACGAGCGGGCTTTGACCAGAGTGGACACTCGAACCGGTGAGCCCTACGGCACCTCCGGCCACCTCCTCTGGATCGGTGAGCGGACCCGGGACCTCGACGGGGCGCACGTGGCCCTGCTGAGCCAGGTGCGCAACCCGGTGGCGGTCAAACTCGGTCCGTCGGCGACGGCGGCGCAGGTGGTGGCTCTGGTGGGCCGGCTGAACCCGGAGCATGACCCCGGCCGCCTCACCCTGATCACCCGGATGGGGGCGGGGCAGGTCCGCCAGGTACTGCCGGCGTTGGTGACGGCGGTCGCGACGACGGGGACGCCCGTGGTGTGGATGTGCGACCCGATGCACGGCAACACCGTCCACAGTGCCGACGGGCGGCACAAGACCCGACGCTTCGACGAGATTCTGGCCGAGGTGGTCGGTTTCTTCGAGGTACACCGGGAGCTGGGCAGTCACCCCGGTGGTATCCACATCGAGTTCACCGCCGCGGACGTCACCGAGTGCGTCGGCGGCGGCGAGGCGATCCGCGAGTCCGACCTCGGCCAGCGCTACGAGACAACCTGCGATCCCAGGCTGAACCGCAGCCAGTCGGTGGATCTGGCCTTTCTCCTCGCCGAGCTGCTCGCCGGCGACGCCGGGGCGGCTCAGCCGCTGGGCTCTTGGGCGGCTTAGCCAAGGCTTAGCCAGGCTCAGCCGCGGCTCCTGGGCGGCTGGGCCGCTGTGCTCGAGTGGGCGGCTGAACCGCTGTGCTCCAGCGACGACTCGACCGTCGGGCGGGCGGCGACGTCCGGTCCGCTCGCCCCGGGGGCGCTCGAACCGTTCGAAGCCTTGCGGGCGACACCGGACTCCATCACCAGCGCGACCAGCGCGGCACCCGCCAGCATCAGCACCCCACCCACCGCCAGCGAAAGCCGGTAGCCGGCCGTCGCCGCGACCGGACCGGCTGCGCCGGTGGCGGCCACGGCGTGGCTGCGCCGCACCGCGAGCGTGGCCAGGACGGCGAGGCCCAGGGACCCACCCGCCTGGTACGCGGTGTTGCGCGCACCCGAGGCCAGCCCGGACTCCGGGCCGGAGACCTTGTGCAGCGCGGCGATGCCGAGCGCCGGGAATGCGAGCCCGGCCCCCAGCCCCAACGCCAGCGAACCGGGCAGGAGGTCGGACAGGTAGCTGCCCTCGGCCGAAATCTGGGCCAGCGCGAACAGGCCGATCGCGGCCACCGCGCAGCCGGCGGCGAGGACCACCCGGGCTCCCAGCCGGGAGAGCAGAATGCTGCCCAGGATGCCGCCGGCGATGATGAGCAGGCCGTACGGCAGGTACGCCAAGCCGGTCTGCAGCGGCGACCAACCGAGGGCGTCCTGCATGTAGAGGGTCAGCAGGAAAAACGTGGCGTAGAAGGCACTGGCGAAGAGCAGGTTTGTGGCGATCGCAGTCATCCGGGTGCGGTCGGCGAAGAACCGCAGCGGGACCAGGGGGTCCGGGAGCCGCGCCTCCACCAGCACGAAGGTGGCCAGCAACAGCACGCCGGCGACGAACGGCACCGCCACCTGGGTCGAACCCCACGGCCGCCCGGCCGCCTGCAGGGCGGCGTACACCAGGGCCACCATCCCGCCGGTGACCAGCAGGCCGCCGAGGACGTCGGGGCGGGCCCCCCGGGCGCCCGCGGTGCGGTCGGGCCGCACCAGTCGGGGTACCAGGAGCAGTGCGACGGCGGCGACCGGGACGTTCAGATAGAAGATCCACCGCCAGGTGGTCAGGTCGTTCAGTACTCCGGACAGGACGGTGCCGAGGGTGCCGCCGACCGCCGCCAGACTGGCCCACAGCCCGATCGCCTTGTTCCGCTCGCCGGTGTCGCGGAACAGCATGATCACGAGGGCCAGACCGCAGGGTGCGCCGAGCGCCTCGCCGATCCCCTGCACGAACCGGCCGGCCACCAGCACGCCGGCTCCGGGGGCGGCGCCGCACGCCATCGACGCGGCGGCGAAGATGGCGACGCCGGTGAGGAACACCCGGCGATGGCCGAGGAGGTCACCCAGCCGCCCGCCCAACAACAGCAGGCCACCCGCCATCAGGGTGTAGCCATTCACGACCCAGGGCAGCGACGCGTCGGTGAAGTGCAGGTCATGCTTCACATGCGGCAACGCGACATTGACCACGGTCAGGTCGAGCACGAGCAGGAACTGCACGGTGGCCAGCACCGCGAGCGCTCGCCAGCGCCTCGGGTCGGCACCGTCAACCGGCTGCTGACTGGACACGCCACACCTCCCAGGAGGCGACGGGAACTATATCGCGTTTCGCGCCTGAACCCGACATCGAAGCCCGTCGGGCGGTCACCCGGCCGGTCGTCATCGGCGGCCGCTCAGGCTCGGCGGTCGTAGCCGAGCCGGGTCCACATCCTCCTCGCGGAACTCGTTGAAGACCGTGCCGACCGTCTCCACCAGTAGCTCCGCCTCGGCGGCCGGGAGAACGTACGGTGGCACCAGCAGGACCGCGTAGGGTGTGTAGTCGATCAGGACACCGCGCCGCTCGCACTGCGCCTGCACGTGGCGCCGGATCGTCATCCGCGCCCGCAGGTCGGCTCCGGCCCCGGTATCGATCGCGATGTACGGCCCGTAGTGGCGTACGCCGGTCACCAGCTGGCAGTCCTTCAGGTCGGTGGTGAGGGCCGCGCCGACCCGGTCCCCCATCTCGGCACCCTGCCGGATGCCGCCTTCGGTGGTCAGCGCCTGCAGCGTGGCCAGGCCGGCCGCGCAGGCGACCAGATGCCCGTCGGTACTGGAACCGTGGGCGAAGTACGGCCCCGGCTCGTCGAAGGCGCGGTAGACCTGATCGGTGGCGAGCACCGCGCCGAGCGGCGCGTACCCCGCGGTGAGGGCCTTGGACAGGCACATGATGTCCGGGCATACCCCGGAGATCTCGGCCGCGAACGTGCGGCCCATCCGGCCGAGTCCGCTGAACACCTCGTCGAAGATGAGCAGGATGCCGTTGCGGGTGCAGAACTCACGAACGGTACGCAGGTAATGCCCGGGCAAGGGGATCCCGCTCAGCCCAGTGATCGGTTCGACGATGACCGCGGCCACCTGATCGGAATCGAGCTCTAGGACCTTGTCCACCAGGTCGGCGGCACAGGCGCTGCTCGCCCGCGCACCGACCGCGCCGTTCCCGGCTCGCCCCACACCGTTTGCCGGTACGACAGCGTCGGCCGCGTCGTCCTGGCAGTGGGTGCAGGCCGACCGGTCGGGCAGTGGGACCCGATGGAAGCCGGGCGGCATCGGTGCGAACGCCTCGTGCAACATCAGCTGACCACCGGCGGCCATCGTCATCAGAGTGCTGCCATGGAAGCCGTCCGCCAGCGCGACGATGTTCGTGCGGTCCGGCTGCCCGAGGTTGGCGTGATAGCGGCGCGCCATCAGCATCGCGGACTCGACCGCCGAGCTGCCGGTGTGGGTGAACCTGACCCGGGTCAGGTTTCGGGGAGCCAGGTCGACCAGGGCGGCCGCGTACTCGGCCTGGACCGGGGCCGGCCGCTCGTAGCGCAACGTGCAGACGAACGGCAGCGCCAATGCCTGCTTGTGCATGGCCCCGGCGATGTCGGCCCGGTCATAGCCCAGGACCATGTTGCCGATGCCCGACCGTCCATCGAGGAAGCGGCGGCCCGTCCGGTCGATCAGCCAGCAGCCCTCGCCGCGGACGAACATCTCGTCGGGTCCGGCCCTGCCGAGGACGTAGCTCATCGGGGCCGAGCCGAACCAGAAGGGGAAGGTCGACGCGTCGGCACGCGGTTGGCCCATGAGGTCACGCCCCTGTCGTGGTGTCGTCGAAGGTCGCCGGCCATGGCGTACTGCGCGGCGCCACCCCGGCCACCCGGATGGGCAACTCCTCCAGACCGCGGATCGTGATCCCGCGGCGATAGCGCAACGGCTGGTCGGTGAGGGTGGGGCCCACGACCCGCTGCGCGAACCTGGTCAGCGCCAGACCCCCCTCCAGTTGAGCCAGCCGGGCACCGAGGCAGTAGTGGTGCCCGAGCCCGAACGCCAGGTGGTCCTGGTCGCTGCGGTCGGGCTGGAACTGCGACGGGTCGGTGAACTTGCCGGGATCCCGGTTCGCCGCCGCGGTCAGGCTCACGATCGTCGTCCCGGGTTCGATTGCCTGACCGTCGATCTGGATCGGCTCCCGTGCGGTACGCACGATCAGCTGGACCGGCGGGTCATACCGGAGCACCTCGTCGACCACTGTGGACACCCGGGACGGGTCGGCCCGCAACGCCGCGAGCTGGTCCGGGTGGCGCAGCAGCGCCAGGATCCCGTTGGTGATCAGGTTGACCAGGGTCTCGTACCCGGAGACCAGCAGCACGACGCAGAACCGGACCACCTCATCCCGATCGGAGGCGACGCCGGCGTTCTCGGCCCGGAGCAACGCGGTGATCAGGTCCGCGCCCGGCGCGGCCTCGCGGCGGTCGACGACCCCTTCCACATAGCGGTGCAGCGCGACGATCCCCTTGGCCGCCTGGCTCGCGTCCCGGCGGTTCCCCATGATCGCCAGCATCGGGTCGATCGAGCGCAGCAGTGCGTCCGACCAACTGGACAGCTGGCCGATGTCGGCGGCTGGGAAGCCGAGCAGGTGGCAGATCACCGTGAAGGGAAGCGGGAGCGCGTATCCGGAGACCACGTCGATCAGCCCGCCGCCGGCGGCCTTCTCGGCTGCTTCATCGAGGAAGTCGTCCACCGCGGTCATGACCGTCGGGCGCAGCGTGGCGACCACCTTGGGGGTGAACGCCTTGCTGACCAGAGCCCGCTGCCGGGTGTGCTCGGGCGGGTCGAGCATGGTGATGGGCAGCCCGCGCATGGCCGAGGGCAGGTCAGGACCAGCGGCGGCCAGGATGCTGGCCCGCCCGCCGCCGCTGGTCTGCTCACTGCGGTTGGCGCTGCCTGCCGGGCTGCGCAGCACCGCCTCGCAGTCGGCGAACGAGCTGACGAAGACCACCGGTCGATCAGGCAGCGCGACCACGCCCTCCGCTCGGATCTGCTCGTAGATCGGGTACGGGTCGGCGCGGTTCTCCTGGGCGACGAGCGCGGCCACCAGCTCGCTGATCATCTCGGCGCACCGGCCGCCGTGCGGTCGGCCCGGTCGGTCGGCCGCCGGGCAACGTAGACCGCGTTGAACGGGTCTCCGGGCGCCGGGTGCATCTCGACCTCGGCGAAGCCGGTCTCGGCCAACAGTGCGCGGGCGCTCTCCTCGCCCCACACCAGGCCCAGGCCGGGGCCGCCGTGGGCCAGGGAGACGGGTACACAATGCAGCGTGCTGGCCGTGTACATCAGCGGCGCGATCGGGTTGACCAGGTTCTCCGCCAGCCGGCTGGAGTTGGCCGGCTCAACCATGACGAAGGTGCCGCCCGGGACCAGGGCCTCGCGCACCCGGCGCAGCACCCCGGCCGGGTCGGGCAGATCGTGGATGGCGTCCAGCGCGAAGACCACGTCGTACGGCGGCTCGATCGGCAGCTCGGCGGCGTCGCGCCCCTCGAACGCGACGTTGGACAGCCCGCGTTCGGTCGCTTCGGCCCGGCCACGCTGGATGAAGTCGGAGATGATGTCGAAGCCGGTGAATGAGGAGTTCGGGAACGCGCGGGCCAGTGCCGTGGTGCTGGCTCCGGTGCCGCAGCCGAGATCGGCCACCCGGGCACCGGCCGCCAGCCGCTCGGTGAGCCCCGGCGCGAGCGGAAGCCAGGCATCGACCAGCAGCTCCTCGTAGGTGCCCCGGGACACCGCATCGGCGAAGTCTGAGAACGCCGGGAAGTACTTGTCGTAGGCCACGCCACCGCCGTCGCGGAAGGCTCGCGCCACGTCCGGCACGTTCTTGCCGAGGAACCGGATGATCCCCGACAGGTGGGCCAGGTTCGACTGGCCGGCGCCGGTGAGGCAGGCGGCACGTTCCGGCGGAAGCCGGTAGGTCTCGGTGTCGGCGTCGTATTCGATGATCCCGCCGGTGACCATCGCGCCGAGCCACTCGCGCACATAGCGCTCGTGCAGGTCGGCCCGCTTGGCCAGCTCGGCTCCGGTGGCCGGGCCCTCGGCCGCGGCGGCGAAGAGACCCACCCGGTTGCCCAGGTCGATCATCAGAGTCAGCAGGCCGCCGGTGTAGAAGCCGATGAGCTGGATGAGGAACTCCTCGACCGGGTCCTGGGCCGTCGTGATGGGTGTCGTGTTTGTCATCGCTGCTCACTTCGGTGACGAGTCTGATGAAGACTTCCGGGCAACAGTCAACATACTCCACGATAGTCTGGCCGGCCGCAACGCGTCCAGCCGGCAACACACGACACCACCGGTGGTATCGTGTCGACCGTGGACCTCTGGGCCATGGCCGACCTCGCCACCCCGATGGCGATCCGGGTCGCGGCCACGCTGCACCTCGCCGATCACCTGGCCAACGGCGCGACCGACCCGGCTGAGCTGGCCAGCCGTACCGACACCGACCCGCGCGCGCTGACCCGGCTGCTCGACCATCTCGCCGACGCCGGCGTGGTCTCGCCGACCTCCCGTGGCCGGTACCGGCTGACCGACCTGGGCGCGCAACTGATCGACGCGCACCCGGCCGGGATCCGGTCCTGGCTCGACCTCGATGGCGCGATCGGCCATGCCGACCTCGCGTTCTTCGGATTGCTCGACAGCGTGCGCACCGGCGCGGCCGCGTACCCGAAGATCTTCGGCACCGGCTTCTGGGACGACCTCGACGCCAACCCCGCGCTCTCCGCCTCGTTCGACGCGCTCATGGGCGAGCATCCGGCGGTGGCGGATGTCCTCGACGGCTACGACTGGTCCCCGGTCGAGCAGGTCGCCGATGTGGGTGGCGGCGATGGCACGCTGCTCGCCGCGTTGCTGGCCGCGCAGCCGCACCTGCGCGGCACGCTGGTCGAGCGGCCCGGTCCAGCCCAGGCGGCGGCGCAGACGTTCCGCGCCGCCGGCGTGGCCGACCGGGTTACCGTGGTCTCAGGAAGCTTCTTCGACCCCATTCCGGCGGGTGCCCAGGTCTACGTGTTGTCCCGGGTGCTCGGCGACTGGGACGACGAGCACGTGGTCGCGATCCTGCGACGGTGCGCCGCGGCCGCTGGCGAGCGTGGCCGGGTGCTGGTGCTGGAGGAGGGTTTCGCCAGCCAGGACAGCAACGCCAGCACCGAGATGGATCTGCGCATGCTGGTGTACTGCGCCGGCCGGGACCGCTCGCTCGCTGAGCTCACCGCGCTCGCCGGGACCGCCGGGCTGCGGGTCTGTGCGCGGCACCCGGCCGGGAGCAGCACCCTGGTCGAGCTCGCCCCGACCGGCAAGCCGGCTCGCCAGTCCACGCGGGCACGACCGGCGCGGCCGGCGCGGCCGGCGAAGAAGTCCACCACGCGACCGGAGAAGCGGCCGGAGAGGAGGAAGGCGTGACCCGTACCCTGCCCCGAAGCTTTTCCTACGAGTGGGGTTCCGGCCAGATCGTCGAAGAGGCGGCGGCCCCGAACGAGTACTACGAGCCCGTGATCCAGCTGCTGGTGCCCGAGGGTGGCGAGCACGAGGGTGAGGAGCACGTGCGATTCTGCTTCTACAGCCAGCGCGGAGCGTTCCAACGCTCGCCGCTGGTGATCGGTCCAGATGACGTCGAGGGCCTGCGTAAGGCGTTGCGCGACACCCCGCGGCTGCGCGCCCTGCTGGCCCGGCTCATCGCCGACTAGAGGGGGGCGAACGGTGTACTACAACCCGGACAAGGGGTTCCCGCGGGTGGTGCCCGCCCTGCGCTACCGCGACGCCGACGCCGCGCTGGCCTGGCTGTGCCGCGTCTTCGGCTACCGGGAGCTGCTGCGCTGGGCCGACGAGGACGGCGTCGGCCACGCGGACCTGGAGCTCGACGGCGGCATCGTGATGATCGACAAAGGACGGGGCGACTATCACGGCCCGGGCGACGCCGGCCCGTACGCCCTCATCATCGTCTTCGTCGATGACGTCGACGCCCACTACGAGCGGGTGCTCGCCACCGGCGTGCCGGTGGAGTCCGCTCCCGCCGACAAGCCGTGGGGCCTGCGCCAGTACGAGGTCCGCGACCTCGAAGGGCACATGTGGGAGTTCTCCCAGCACATGCGCGATGTGCCGGCCCCGCAGTGGGGTGCCCTCGCCGCGGTCGACGAGGACTGACTCTCCGCTCCCCGACCGCGGCGTTGCGCAATACGCGGGCTCCGGGCGCCGTACGGCGGCGCCGTTCAGTGGGCGCCGGCCGGCTGCGGCAGCACCAGCGGCTCGTCGCGGGCCAGACCGGAGACCAGCTTGACGAAGTCGAAGTCGGGCGCCTTGCGCTGCTGCGGGTCGATGAGCTGCTGGGCACCGTGGTAGTACTCGTACCGGGTCTTGGTCGCGTCGTAGAAGTACCGGACGAATCCCAGGATGGTGTCGAGATAGACCCGGCAGTTGTCCTCGTACGCCTGCAGCGCGGCCGACTCGTCGGTCGGATGATCCAGCGCGAAGTCCACCGCCTCGGCGGCGATCCGGGCCGCCCGCACGGCCAGCGCCACCCCGGTGGAGAGCAGCGGGTCCACGAACGCGGCCGAGTCGCCGACCAGCAGCCACCCGTCGCCGTGGAAGCGCCGGCAGGTGTAGGACCAGTCGCGGATCGTCCGGTACCCACTGACCCGGGTGGCGCCGGCGACCATCGTGCTCACTTCGCGGGAGCCGGCGACCCGCTGCTCGAACAGCTGCTCGGCGGTGAGGCCGGTGCTGGCGAGGATCGACGTGGGGGTCACGTAGCCGACGCTGGTGGTGTCGTGGCCCACCGGGATGAACCAGAACCAGCCGCCCTCGCCGGGCATGTTCTCCACCAGCGTGTATCCGGCCCGCTCGCCGTCCCAGCGTTGGCACCGCTGGAAGTACGCCCAGATCGCCATGTTCTTCAGGTCCTCATGCCACTCGATGAGGCCCAGCTCGCGGCCGAGCCAGTGCTGCTGGCCGGACGCATCGATGGTCATCGGCGCCCGCGCCTCGATCTGATCGTCCAGCCCGCGCACCTGGTAGCGCACCCCGAGCATGCGCTCGCCGTCGCGCACCGCCTCCTTGACCGCGGCATCCTCGATCACCGTGACGCCGAGTTCCCGGGCGCGGCCGAGCAGCAACGTGTCGAACTCCGCCCGCCGCACCTGGTACGTGTACTCGTACTCGCCGGTCTCGCGGAACTGGAAGCCCCAGAACTCGTTGTCGCCGCCCCACAGGACGTTCGCGCCGTACTTGCGGGGGAAGCCGAGGTGGTCGAGCTCCTCCCGCACCCCCAACCGGTCCAACGTCGGCCAGACGCCGGTGATCAGGGACTCCCCGATGTGGTAGCGGGGGAACTTCTCCCGCTCGAGGAGCAGGACCTTGCGGCCGGCCTGGGCGAGCAGACCGGCCGTGCAGGAGCCGGCCGGTCCGCCGCCGACCACGATCACGTCGAAGCGCTCGGCTTCCTGACTCATTGTCCTCACTCCTCACCCGTGGCCAGGGCGCCACGCTCGCGCAGCCGGTCGACCACGTAGGTCTCGACGTCGCCGACGGTGACGATGCCCTGGGCGGTCTGCTCGTCGATCGGCTCCAGGTCGAACTCGTCCTCGACCGTGAACGCCAACTCCAGCAGGGCCAACGAGTGGTAGCCCAGGTCATCCACGAGCCGGGAACCCACCGACAGCCCACCGGCATCGCCCGGGGCCAGCTCCGCGACCAGTTGCCGGATCACCGCCTGTACCTGCGCCGCGGACCGGGTTCCGGCCCGGCCGGTCACCACCTCAGCCATCAACGACCACACCCTTCACCAGTCGACTCATGATACGCCACCCTACAGTCAACACAACACACACAGCACACACTAGCCGGGGCCCCGACCCGCGCGCAGCAGCAGCATGGCCAGCTGCGCGCCGTCCCCGCCGAGCGCAGCGCGGTACCGGCTGACGATGGCCTGCTCGCGATCCGGGTCAATCGGCGGCCCACCGGCGTCACACCGGGCCCGCACGATCTCGCGGGAGAGTCGCAACCGCTCCAGGCACCGCCGGATGATCTCCCGATCCAGCTCGTCGATCTGCCGGCGCAGCTGCGTGTGGTCGGCCCCGCAGAGCACGCCACCGTCGGGTGCCTCGCCGCTCATCCCCACTCCGCCCGGGTCGCTGCCGCAACCGTCACTCACATACTACAGTCGACATAGCCGACAGTGCGTACTCCGCTTGACGCTACACCCTTCACAAGTGGAGCATGCAAGAAAGACCACTAAGGAGTCGACATGCCGGAAAGCCTCGTCACGGTGGTGACCGGTGCCGGCTCTGGTCTCGGTCGCGCGCTCGCCCGCGCCCAGGCGACCCAGGGCCGGCGGTTGGTGCTGGTCGGTCGGCGCAAGGAGCGGCTGCTGGACACATACCAGACCTGCCTTCAGCGGG
The DNA here is from genome assembly GCA_963753485.1 of uncultured Actinomycetota bacterium. GTDB lineage: Bacteria > Actinomycetota > Actinomycetes > Mycobacteriales > Micromonosporaceae > CAWDLX01. Next base: position 97,857 of record CAVWCL010000018.1, read on the forward strand.
GCGCGGCCGGCGGTGACGTGCTCGTGCTGCCGGTCGACGTGACCGAGCTCGGCGCGGCCGAGCAGATCGTGGCCGAGGCGCTGCAGGCGTTCGGCCGCATCGACGCGCTGGTGAACAACGCGGCGGTGGCCCGGTTCGCCCCACTCGAGCAGGCCGATCTGGTCGATCTGGAGCAGATGCTCGGCACCCAGCTGATCGCGCCGGTCCGGCTCATCCGGCAGGCGCTGCCGGCTCTGCGGCGCAGCAACGGCGTGGTGGTCAACATCGGCTCCATCGGCGGCCGGCTCGCCCTGCCGGGCCGGGCGCTGTACGGCGCGAGCAAGGCGGCGCTGCACCACCTCACCCGCTCGCTCGCTCGCGAGTTGGCCCCGCAGGTGCGGGTCAACGCGATCGTGCCGGGCGCGGTCGACACCGAGATGTACGACGACCTCGGGCTGGCGCCGCCCGAGGTCGAGGCGCTGCGGGCCGACCTGGTCCGCACGACTCCCCTGGGCCGGCTGGGCACGACGGCGGATGTCGTGCCCTGGATCGAGCTGATGCTCGGCCCGGCGGGCACCTGGATGACCGGCACCCTGCTGGTCGTGGACGGTGGACGGTCCTGCTGACCCGGCCGGCGGACCGGGACCGCAACGGCCAGCCGGGCAACACATCCTGATCGAGAAGGGACAGTTTCGGTGACAACGATGCACGCGAAGGACACCGTCTACGCCAACCCGAAGTTCCGCGACATCGACGTGGGCGCGATCATGCGCGACGGGCATCCAGACATCGCCGAGGGCGACGAGTTCATCGTCGCCACGGTGCGCCAGTTACACGAAAAACTGGGCCGCCCGTTGCGCATCATCGACGTCGGCTCGGGATCGGGCGACCTGAGCCTGCTGCTCGCCCAAGCCTTGCCCGAGTGCGACGTCATCGCGAACGACATCGAGCCGAACCCGGTTGCGCAGGCCAAGCAGAAGCTCGCTGCCTTCCCCCGCGCGTCCGTCTACGACCAGCCGTTCGAGCGCTGGCCCGGCCGGGCCGACGTGGTCATCTCCTGGGGCTCGCACCACCACCTCAGCCACGACTACCTGACCCACGTGCGCGAGGTGCTCAGCCCGGACGGGCTGCTGCTGGTCGGCGACGAGTTCTGTCCCGAGTACCTCGGGCCGGCCGACCAACGCCGGTTGGACCGGGCCACCACGATCGACATCGTCGACGGATACATCTTCGACAACTCCAACGACGCCGCCGCCTACCGCGAGCGAGGGGTCCTGCCGCAGTGGTGCGCCCGGGTCGAGGAGGCGCGGCGGCGGGCGCTGTGGACCTGGTACAAGTTCGTCGGGGACTACGCGGTGGCGAAGGGCCACTGGCCGGTGCTCATCGCTGAGCTCGGCATCGCCCGCGACGACCTCATCACCGAGTTCGAGGACGAGCACAAGACCTCGCCGTACCTCCTCGAACGCGAGCTGGTGCTCAACGGGTTCCAGGTGGTCGACAAGCGGGTGATCGGCGACCGCGAGCCGAGCCTGCGCAGCTTCGTCGTGTACGTGGTCCGCCCGACCAGAGCCCGCCCGGCCGGAGCCCGCCCGAACGGCTCAACCGGACCGGCCCGATGACGACCGTCGCGGACGGCATCGACGCGATCCCCGCCTCGTCGCTGCACGCCATCCACCGGCTGGTGGAGCGGCGCGGCGGGGATACCGTCGGCCTGCACGTCGGCGAGCCGCACCTGCGGATGCCGGCGGTGGCCCGGGAAGCGTTCGTGCGGGCCATCCAGGACGGGCACACGCGCTACACCGACGCGCCCGGGCTGCTCGACCTGCGGGCCGCGCTCGCCGAGAACCTCGCCGACAACGGCGCGCCGCCGCCGGAGCGGCTGTTTGTCACGCCCGGCTCGTGCCAGGCCATCGCCGCGGTCCTGCAGTCGGTCGCGGCGCCAGGCGCGACCGCGATCCTGCCCGAGGTGCACTGGCCGATGCACCTGCAACAGGTGCTGCTCGCCGGCTTCACGCCGCGGTTCGTGGCGATGACCGGCGAGCCGGCGGCGGTGCTGTCGGCGCTGGCGGCGGCCCACGAGCCATCGGTACGCGTGCTGATCCTCAACTCACCGGCCAACCCGTCCGGCGTCGTCCTCGACCGCTCGCTGGTCGCGGAGATCCACGCCTGGGCGGTACGCCACCGGGTGTTCCTGGTCAGCGACGAGGCGTACGAGGACTTCGTCTACGAGGGGGAACCGCCGCGGACCGCCGCCTTCGACGCCGGGCTGCCGGCCGCGCAACGGGTCGTCTTCTCGGTGCACACGTTCTCCAAGGGATACTCGATGACCGGGTGCCGGCTGGGCTATGTGGCCGCGCCCACGGCGGCGACGGCCGACCGGCTCGGCCGGGTTCAGGAGGCCACGCTGGTCTCACCCAGCACCCCGGTCCAGCACGCTGGGCTGGGCGCGCTCACTGACTCCACGCACCTGGCGGTGCACCACCGGTACGTGCGGGCCACCCGGGACGCGGTCGCCGACGAGCTGGGTGATCTACTATGGACGGTGCCGGCTGGTGGCTGGTATGCGTTGCTGGACCTCTCGGCGTACACCGCGGACACCGGGGTGCTCTGCCGCGATCTGCTCGACGCCACCGGGGTTGCGCTGGCCCCCGGGTACGGGTTCCTGCCGGCCGGTCGGGACCTGGGTCGCCGGCTGGTCCGGCTCACCCTGTGCCAGGAGCGCGAGCTCACCCTCGAAGGCATCCGGCGGCTCACGTCCTACCTCAACGCCCGGTGATGACCACCCACGGCAATCGCGACGGCACCAGCCCACGAAGCGAGGTCTAGCCAGATGAGCGTGCGCGTCCTGTCCTACGCCTCATACCTGCTGCTGGACCGGCTGCTCTCGCTGCAACAACCGCTCACCCCGCGCGCCAACCCGGGTATCCGGACCGCGGAACGGTTCTTCATCGTTTCTCACCAGGTGAGCGAGTTGTTGGCGTCGCAGGTCTTCGCCGACCTGGCTGAGGCGGCCCGGTCAGCGCAGCGAGGTGAGTGGGCCGGCGCCCGCGTCTGTCTCACCCGGGCCGCCGCCTCGGTGCTGCTGCTCCAGCGCACCTTGGTCGACTTCCTGCACCTGCCGGTCGAGGACTTCCTCGCGTTCCGGGGCGCGCTCGACGGAGCCAGCGGCGCCCAGTCGCGCCAGTTCGCCGACCTGCTGCGCGGCGCCCGGCACCCGTTGGTGCGCGCGGTCACGGCCGAACTCTGCGACGCTCTGCCTCGGGTGGCGCCGAGCGGGCCGCACCGGCCGGGTGAGTGCGCGCACGAGGAGTGCGCCGCCGCCGGCGCTCTGGACGCTCTCGTCGCCGGCGTGTCGACCTGGCGCCGGCTGCACGCCGAGATCGCCCAGCACTTCATCGGCGCGCTGCCCGGCACCGGTGGCACGACCGGGGTGGAGTATCTGCTGCGCCGCATCGGCGAGCACGACGCCGGGCTGCCCGACGACGACGCCGATCTGGCCGACCTGGCCAGCGCTCGAGACACGACCTGGCAGCCGGGTCGGTGGCTGCGCGCCCGGCCCAATCGCGGGCGGCGGGGGGCGGCCGGGCGCAATGGTCCGCCGGCGGCTGAGGTGCGCCCGGCCACCGGGGGGCGCGAGCGGCGCGCCCGCGAGCGCTAACCGCGGGAGTATGCACCACGGTGGTCGCCCGGTGCGGTGCTGCGCTGGCCCGCCACCGGTAACGCCGTCGCCAGCGCCGCACTCAGCACCGCTTCCCGGTGAGCCACCAGGTAGAAGTGCTGCCCGGCAAAGACCTGACAGACGAACGAATCGGACGTGACCTCGCTCCACGCTCGGGCTTCGTCCTCGGTCACCTCGGGGTCATCGGCTCCCAGACAGGCCAGCACCGGGCAGGGCAGCGCCGGCGCCGGTCGCGGTCGATAGGTCTCACTGAGCCGGTAGTCGCTGCGCACCATGGGCAGGACGAGCCGGAGCAGCTCCGGGTGGTCGAGCACGGCCGCCTGGGTACGGCCCAGCCGGCGCAGCTCGGCGCAGAGCTCCTCGTCCGAGCCGCGGTGCACGCTCCCGCCGCGGTCGCGGCTCGGCGCCGGGCGCCCGGAGACCACCAGGCCGGCCGGCACGCCCGGGTAGCGCGCGCACAGCCGGTGCGCCACCTCGTAGGCGACCGCGGCGCCGAGACTGTGCCCGAACAGGGCCAGTGGCAGGTCGAGCATGGGTCGCAGCGCGTCGACGATCTCGGTGGCCATCCGGTCCATGTCGGCCACTGGCGGCTCGCGCAGTCGATCCTCGCGGCCCGGGTACTGCACGGCGATCAGCTCGATGTCATCGGGCAGCGCGGCGGCCCAGGAGCGGAAGAAGCCCGCCGTGCCGCCGGCGTGCGGAAAGCAGGCCAGCCGCGCGCGGGGGGCCCGCAGCGGGCGCGGGCGGCGCAACCAGGCACCGGCCGGGTCGGAGCTCATGCCGCGACCGCGGCGGCGAGCGCTTCGTGGTCGCGGGCGGAGAGTGGCTGCCAGACATCGCGGCCCACCGCTGCCGGCGTGCCCAACGCAGCCGCCATCGCCTGCCAGAGCTTGCACAACTCGAGATGGTGCGCTCCGGCGCGCAGCGGGTCGGCGCCGGTCGCGATCTCGTCGGCGAACTGGGCCACCGTGTAGGCCGCCGCCCGCGGCCAGAGCGAGCCGAAGACGGTCGCGTGCTCCGGCCCGCACAGTGGACCGAGCAGCGTCCAGTATGGCGTCTCGTGCCGGTCGCCGATCCAGCTCGCGAACAACGGCTCGGCCGATGGTGCCCGGGCCTGGCTGGGTATCCGGGGTCTGGCCGCGAACACCAGCGGACCGGTGGTGCTCACCAGGGTAAGGTCACCGGCGTCACTGCCGAGGGTGATCCGGTGCAGCAGCAGTGCGCCGCCGTCCGGGTCGGCCGGGTCGAGCTGGTGCTGGATGCGCACTGTCGCCGGTACCCCGCCGACGACGCCGGTGAGCGTCCTGAATGGACTATCACCATCCGGCCCGGTCACCAGACTGGCCGGCTGGATCCGGCCGACCGCGGTGGCGAGGATGTCAAGTAGTGCGTACCCGACCTGGAACCCGCAGGTCGCGTCGAGGTAGGTGGCCCGGCGCCGGTCGAGCAGCTCCCGCGCGGCGCCGAGGAACCGGCGCACCGGCTCCAGGTGCGGGTAGAACGCGGTGAGCCGGTACGCCACCCGGTGCGCTCGGGCGGCCCGCAGGCACTGCGCCAGCTCGTCGTGGTGTACCGGGTGCTCCTGCAGCACGTGCAGGCCGTGGGCCATCAACCGGCAGGCCAGGTCGCTGCCGTGCCCGCCGAGCAGGCCGCCCCGGACCACGACACAGGCCAGGTCGACGTCGGCCGGCACCTCGTCGGGATCGGTGTACAGCGGCACCTGGTAGTGCTCGGCACAGGCCCGCGACCGGTCGCTGCCGCGCGCCAGGATCCCCGCCAGGCGCACCGGTAGCTCGGGCGTTCGGAACGCCTCCAGGTAGACCTGGCCGAACCCGGTGCCGCAGACGATCGCGCTCAGCGGCCGGTTCATGCGCCCACCACCTCCTCGCTCAGGATCACGTCGCCGAGGCAGACCTCGCGCCAGAAGGCCAGCGCGGCCTCACGCCCGGGCATCGACGCCGGCCAGGCGAGCGTCACATCGCCGGCGTATGCGCTCGGCCGGTACCCGTCCACCCCGTGCGCAGTGTGCGCGCCGGCCGGGTCGTCGGGCTCGCGGCCGTCGACCGCTTCGCCCGGGGCAACGGTCAGGCTCGCCACGTCCACCCCCGCGTCGGCCACCCGGCGGGCGACCTCGACGGCGAGGACGCCAGCCGGGCCGGCACCGATCAGGTGCAGCCGGGTCATCCCGGCCGCCACCAACGCCTGGGCGTACTCGTCGACCACCCGGTCCACCAGCTCGGCCGGGTCGAGCCGAAGGTAGTCGTCCACATCGGACACTGTGAGGCTGAGCACCTCGCCCGCAGCCGTGAGCGAATCGAGGTCGGCCCGGTACCGGCGCAGCGTGTCGTCGTGGACCAGGACCCGCACCGGTTCGCCACGGCCGCCGAGGCGTCGCATCGCCGGTCCGGCCCGCGACGCGCCCGCGACGCCGCATGTCTCCTGGTCGACGGGAGCACCGGCCTCGCCGCCGGGCGCGCCGGTCAACGCCGCGGCCAGCGCGGCGACGCTCGTACCCTCGAGGATCAGCCGCAGCAGGTCGTCGAAGAAGAGCGCGGCGGCCTCCGGTACCTCCTCGCGCAACGCGCCGGCGAGGCGGGCGGCGATCAGCGAGTCGCCACCGAGGTCCAGGAAGGTCTCGTCGCGACCGATCCGGTCGACGCCGAACGCGTCCGCCCACCGGACCGCGAGCCGCTGCTCCAGATCACCGGCGGGCGCCGCGGCGGTCGACTCCGGCCGGCCGGAGCGGTTCGCCGGTATCCAGGACCGCAGGGTCGCGTGATCGATCTTCGCATTCCCGGTCAGCGGTAACGCGTCCACCACCTGGATCTGCGTGGGCACCATGTGGGCCGGCAGCCACGAGGCCAGGTGGGCGCCGAGCTCGGCCGGGGCCACCGGGGCACGGTCGGTCTTCGCCCGGGCCACCAGCACCCGCAACCCGGCGGTGTACAGCGTCGGGTCATCCCGGGCCGGCCACACCACCGAGGTCAGCCCGGCGGCGGCGAGTTCCTCGCGCCACTGGGGCTCGGAGAGGAACGTCTGGTCGCGGCCCTGGCGGCGGTCGCGGAAGTCACCGGTCTCGGTGTCCAGCCGGACCAACAGCTCCAACGAAGCGAGCACCGGCAGGTGGTCGCGGGTCATCTCGCTGGCCACCAGGTAACCGCCGGGCGCCAACAGCCAGACCAGCCGCCGCAACGCGGCGGCGATGTCGACGCTCGCGTGCAGCACGTCGGCCGCGACGACCACGTCGAACGCGTTCGGGGTCAGCTCCTGCGCCCGCGCCTGCTCGTCCACGTCGAACGCGGCGAAGCGCAGGCCCGGCCGCTCACTGAAGCGTTGCCGGGCAGCGGCGAGGAAAGCCGGCGACACGTCGGTGAACAGGTACTCGACCTCGCGGTCGCCCAGGGCCCCGAAGACGGCCTCGGTGGTCGCCCCGGTGCCGGCGCCCACCTCGAGCACGCGCAGCGCCCGGTCGGGCCGCTCGGCGGCGATGCCAGCCACCGCCGCGGCCACCGCCTGGTTGGCGGCGCGGGTCTCCACGGATCCGCCGAAGACCGCGGCCGAACGGTCCAGCTCGCCGCCCGGGAAGAGCAGCGCCAGCGGATCCTGTACGGCGGTGAGCAACTCCGGCAGCCGGGCGAGGCTGACCCGGTAGTAGGCCAGGACCGCGGGATCCTCGACGCCGTCGGCGAGCTCGGCCACGCCGGCCCAACGGGCGTCGAACGGAAGCTGCCCGTCCGCCACCGTGCCGGCGTACCGGCCATCCGCCGTCCGGTCGATAAGGCCGTGCTCGGCCAGCGCTCGAAGCCAACGACGGACCAGCCGGTGGTGGCGCGGCGCGACCGGAGCGAGTACGTCGTCGAGGGCGGCCGGGCGCCCGCCCAACCCGCCGAGCCGGTGCAGGGCGTCATTCATGGCCCACAGCGCGAACGCATCCAGGCGGCGGCGGTAGGCTGCGTGCCGCTCCCGGTCCAACGCGCCGGTGAGCTCACCGGCGGCCCCGGCCGCGGCCGCCGTCACCGCATCGGGCACCGTCGCCGGCGCGCCCGGGTGGTGGGCCGGCTCGACGAACGCCACCAGCCGGCGGCTCAACGGCTGGTCCCCGTCGACGATCACCGCCGCGCCACCCACCGCCGGATGCATCCCGAGCACGTGCTCGACCTCGGCCAGCTCGATCCGGTGGCCGCGGATCTTCACCTGGCGGTCCTCCCGCCCGAGCAGCTCGAGGCTGCCGTCGCGCCGGTAGCGACCCAGATCGCCGGTGCGGTACCAACGCTCGCCGGTGACCGGATGGTGGATGAACCGCTCAGCGGTCTTCGCCGCGTCGCCCAGATACCCGGCGGCGAGGCCGACCCCGCCGATGTGCAGTTCGCCGACGACGAGGTCGGGGCACGGCCGCAGGTGCTCGTCGAAGACCTGGAACGTCTGGTTGGCCAGAGGCCAGCCGTACGGGATGCTTGGCCAGCCCGGGTCGACCTCCTCGATCGGGTAGTAGTTCGACCAGATCGCCGCCTCGGTCGCGCCGCCGAGGCTCACCAGTTGCACCCCGGGCAGCAGGTCCCACACCCGCTCGGGCAGCGTGACCGGGATCCAGTCACCGGAGAGCAACGCCAGGCGCAAGGCGGAGAGCGTCGCCGCCGGCGTCGCCCCGGTGGCCAGGTAGTCGGCGAGCATCTGCAACTGGGCTGGGACGGAGTTCCACAGGGTGATGCCGTGGCGCGCCAGCAGCTCGGCCCAGTGCGACGGGTCGCTGCGGCGGGCCGGCTCGGGCAGCACCAGCAGCCCGCCGGCGCCGAGCACGCCGAAGATGTCGTACACCGACAGGTCGAAGCCGAGGCTGGCCAGCCCGAGCACGCGATCGGACGAGCCGATCCCGAACCGGCGGTTGATCTCCTCGACCGTGTTCAGCGCACTGCGGTGGCTGATCATCACGCCCTTCGGTACGCCGCTCGAGCCGGAGGTGTAGATGACGTAGGCCAGCTGCTCCGGGTCCGCCGGCGGCGCCGGCGCGGCCTCGACCGGCACCGGGGCGCAGCTGGTCACGTCGATGGGGCGGCAGCCCGCCGGCCAGGCGGCATCGAGCAGGTGCGGCTGCACCAGCACGTGGCGCACCCCGGCATCGGCGAGGATCTGGTCGCGGCGGGCCGGTGGCTGGCCGGTGTCGAGTGGCAGATATCCGCCGCCGGCCTGCAGCACGCCCAGCACGCCCACGACCTGTTCCCAGCCCTTGTCCATGGCGACCGCGACGAAGCTGCCCGGTCGCAGGCCGGCGGCGCGCAGCGCGTGCGCGACTGCGGTGGCCCGGCCGAGCAGGTCGCCGTAGGAGAGTGCGCGTTCACCCGCCACGACGGCCGGCCGGGACGGGTCGCGCAGCGCGCGGGCCACGAGGGCGTCCTGCAGCCGGCCGGTGGGCACCGGCGCCGCGGTCGCGTTCACCGCCTCCCGCCGGCGCCGCTGGTCGTCCGGGAGCGGGACCGGGTCGGTGCCCGCCCACACCGAGTCGTCGCCGGCCATGTCGTGCAGCAGCCGGGCGAACGCAGCGAACATCTCGGCCACGAGTCCGGGCGGGAACACCCCCGTCCGCACGTCCCAGTTGACCACCAACGCATCGCTGGTCTCCAGGGCCTGACAGTCGATCCAGACCTGCGGAGTCTGGGTGATGCCGTACCCCATGTCGGCCAGTCGGTACTGGTCGCCGTCGGCGCCGGTGACCCCGATCGCGCTGGTGTACACGATCGGGAAGAGACCGGTGCCCGGGCCGCGGCGGCGGGCGACGTCGCGGGCCACCCGCAGGCCGGAGTAGAGCCGGTGGTCGAGATCGGCCCACAGTTGCGCCTGCAGCGCCTGCGCCTGGGCGGCGACCGTGTGCTCCGGTCGCCGGTCCACCGCGAGCAGCCCGACCGCGGTGAAGTCGCCGACCAGTTGGTTCACCTGCGGGTGCAACGGTTGCCGGTTCTGCAGGGTGAGGTCGAGCGTGAACCGCCGCTGCCGGCTCCACCGGGCGACCACCTCGGCGTAGGCGGCGAGCACCGCGACCGACGCGGTGACCCCGTGGCGGCCGGCCCGGTCCCGCAGCCCGGACCAGGCTCGGGCGTCCACTGTGGTCCGGTACCGCTCGAACCGGACCGGCCCGTCGCCGCCACCGCGGGCGTCGAGCACCGGCAGCTCCGGCGCGGGTGGCAGGTCATCGCATCGACCACTCCAGTAGGCCCGATCCCGCTCGTACCGCGGTCCGGTGCGGGTGGCCTCCTCGGCCAACAGGTAATCCCGGAAGGTGATGTCCACTGTGGGCAGTGGCCGACCCGGCTCAGTTACCAGACGATGCAGCTCGGTGAAGAGCAGTTGGGTACTGACCAGATCCGAGATCAGGAAATCGATGGACAGGTGCAGGGTCAACGCGCCGCCGGTACGGGTGAGCCGCAGCTCGAACAGCGGCCAGCGGCCCGGGTCGTACACCCGGTGGCTCAGCTCGGCCCGGATCTCATCCACCGCGGCGTCGATCCGGGCGTCCTCGGCGCCGCGCAGGTCGAGCACGGTGACCTCGTACTCAGGCACGGTGGCGAGCACCCGCTGGGTGCCGTCGCCGGCGATGACCGCACGCAGCATGTCGTGCCGGCGGACCAGGCGCTGCCAGGCCGCCTGGACGACCGCGGGGTCCACATCGGGCAGCGGGATCTCGCCGTACCCGTGGCAGGCGACACCGCCATAGGCGAACGCGTCCCGGCGGCCCAGCAGGTAGGCCGACTGCACCTCGGTGAGCGGGAACGGCTCATGGCGGGCGGACGGGTCCGGCCGTACCTGCCCGGCGTCGCAGCGGTGATCCAGGTACGCCAGCACCGCCTCGCGCTCCGCCCGCAGTGCGCGGCGGCGCTCGTCGGTGAGCACCCCGCGCGGGGCCCGGAACCGCAGTTGCCCGGCCTCCGCCCAGAACCTGGCGCCCTCCGCCTCCAGCCGTTCGACGAGCTCCCCCACGCCCGGGTCGAGGATCGTCATATCGCGCCCTCCTCCTGCGGTACGCCGGCGTCGACCTGGCCGGCGACGACCGCCGCCAGCTCGGCGACGGTCGGGCCGGCGAAGAATTCGCGCAGGGGCACCTCCGCGCCGAAGCGGCGGCGCAGCTCCTCGACCATCCGGGTCGCGACGAGGCTGTCACCGCCGAGCGCAAAGAAGCTCTCCCGGCGGCCGACGAGGCCGATCCCGAGCAGCTTGGCCCACAACTCGGCCAGGGCCGACTCGAGCTCGCCGGTCGGTGGCTGCGGTGCCTCGGTCGGATCGGACGCGGCCACCAGGCCGGCGAGCGCCGCCCGATCCACCTTGCCATTGGCGGTCAGCGGGAACTGGTCGAGCACGAGGACCCCGGCCGGCACCATGTAACTGGGCAGCCGGTCGGCGAGGGCCGTGCGTAACGCCTCCCCGCGCCCCGCCTCGCCCACCGCCTCGCCAACCGTCTCGCCGGGCCGGATGAGCACGGCGGCGGCCAGCCGTCCATCGTCGACGGTGGCGATCGCGGCGGCCACCTCGGGCTGAGCGAGCAGGGCGGCCTCGATCTCGCCGAGCTCGATGCGATGCCCGCGGATCTTCACCTGATGGTCGCGGCGGCCAAGGAACTCCAGCGTGCCGTCGGGCCAGTAGCGGCCGACATCGCCGGTGCGGTACCAGCGCAGGCCCCCATGGTCGACGAACTGCCGGGCGGTGCGCTCCGGGTCACCCCGGTAGCCCCGGGCCACCCCGGCGCCGCCGATCCACAGCTCGCCAGCCACCCAGTCCGGGCAGTCCCGCCCGCGCGGATCGACCACCCGGAACCGCTGGTTGCGCAATGGGTAGCCATAAGGCACCGAGCGCCAGTGCGCAGACGCCTCAGCTACCTCGTAGGCATTGGACCAGATCGCTGCCTCGGTAGCACCGCCCAGCGCCACGAACCGGGCCGGGCCGTTCCTGGCAACGGCCGGCCGGTCGTTGAGGCCCGCGGCCGGCCCATCGTCGGGGACCGTGCCCGGCCGGCCGTTGGGGCCCGCGGCCGGCCGAGGGATGCCGGCCGCGGCCAGTCGGCCGGGCAGCGTCGGGGCGACCCAGTCGCCGGACACCATCACCAGCCGCAGGCTGCTCAGGTCAGCGCCGTCGGCCGCCGACACCAGCATGTCCAGCAGCGCCGGCACCGAGTTCCAGACGGTGACCCGATGCTCGGCGACGAGCGCCGCCCAGCGCCGCGCCTCACGCCGGTCGGCCTCGCCGACCAGGACCACCGCGCCGCCGGCGCCGAGCAGACCGAAGATGTCATACACCGACAGGTCGAAATCGAGGGCCGAGACGGCCAGCACCCGGTCGTCGGGCCCGATGCCGAAGCGCGCATTGAGGTCCTCGACGGTGTTCGCGGCCGCGGCGTGGGTGATCTCCACGCCCTTCGGTACCCCGGTGGAGCCGGAGGTGTAAATGACGTACGCGAGTGCCTCCAGCCCGACCGGTACCGGGGTAGCGAGCGCGCCCGCTTCGGGCGCCCCGGTGTCGACGGCCAGCGCCGGTGCGTCGAGGACGCCGACCACCCCGGCGTCGGCGTAGATCTGCTGGCGGCGGGCCGGCGGGCAGTCCACCCCGACCGGGACGTAGGTGCCACCGGCGGCCAGCACCCCGAGGACCGCAGCCACCTGGTCGGGGCCACGCGGCAGCGTGACGGCGACCAGATCACCGGTGCGCAGCCCGGTCGGCAGCCCCGCCGACCCGCCGGTACGCAGGCGATGCGCGATGCTCAGCGCGCGGGCGGCCAGCTCGCCGTAGCTCACCGGCCCGCCGCTGCCGAGCAGCGCGACCCGGTCCGGTTCGGCGGCGGCTCGCGCGAAGAAGGGCGCATGCAACGGCAGCCGCGCGACCGCGCCCGCGGTGTCATTGACCCGAGCCCGCACCGCCGCGGCGGCCGGTGGCACGAGCGCCGGCACCGGCTCGTCCCAGGCCTGCTCGGTCCCGTCCGCGGTGAGCCGGCCGACCAGGTCGAGATACGCCGCGAACATGGCATCGACAACACCGGCGGGGAACAGCTCCTCGACCACGTCCCAGTTGAGCAGCAGGCCACCGTCCTGCTCGATCACCTGGTGGTCCAGCCAGACCTGCGGGGTCTGCGAGCTGGTCCACACCGGCGTACCGAGGCACTCACGCACCTGCGGGCCGAACAGCTCGCCCAGCCCGATCGCGCTGGTGAACACGACCGGCGCGGCCATCGGCTGCCCCGGACGCAGGCGCGCGACGTCGCGCAGCACCTCCAGCCCGGAGTACTCGGCGTGGCTGATGTCCGAGCGCAGCTGTGCCTGCAGCCGGCGGGCCTGTTCGGTGAAGGGGACCGCGGCCGACAGGTCGACGGCGAGCACCACCAGGTTGGTGAAGTCGCCGACCAGGCCACCCACCTCGGCGCCGCTCAGATCGCGGTCGAAGAGCGGCAGGTTCAGCAGAAACCGGGGCTCGCCGCTCCACGCCGCCAGCACCTCAGCGAACGCGGTGGCCACGGCCGCCGCCACGGTCAGCCCGCGCCGCGCCGACCGCTCGGCGAGGCGTGCCTTGAGCGCCCGGTCGACCTGGTGGTACCGGCGGCCGATGCCGCGCTCACCCACCCGCTCCGGCTCGATCGCGAGCGGCAGCTGGGGCGGGCCGGGCAGCTGCGCGACGGCCTGCCGCCAGTACGCCTGCGCCCGCTCGTGGGCGGCGCTGCGCCGCTGCGCGAGCTCGGCCAGGTAGCGCGGGAAGGTGGTGTCGATCGATGCCAGCTCGACCTCGGGGTCACGGTAGCGCGCGGCCAGCTCCGCGAGGATGATCTGGAAGCTCTGCGCATCGCAGACCAACATGTCGATGTTCACGTGGATCCGGGTCGCCCCGCCGGGCAGCAACGAGAGCCGCACGTCGAATACCTCGCCCCGGTCGACCGCGAGCCGGCGCGCCGACTCCTCCCGGCGCACCCGGTCGAGCTGGGCGGCCGGGTCCGGGTCGGCGCGCAGGTCGTACACGGTCAGCCCGGGCCAAGAGCTTTCCGGCAGGATCTGCTGGCGGCCGTCCGGGTTGAACCGGGCGCGCAGCATGCCGTGCCGCCGCAGCAGTGCGCGCACCGCGGCCTCGAGGCCTTGCGGCGCCACCCCGAACCCGTCGAACTCGGTGTAGTAGTGCGCGCTGACGCCGCCGAGCACCTGCTCATCGGCCCGGCCGACCCAGTAGGCCTGCTGCATCGGCGCCAGCTCGAACGGCCCGGTCGGCTCGGCTTTCTGCGGGGTCGGCTCGGCTTTCTGCGGGGTCGGCGTGGCGCCCGGCACGGTTGGCCCGGCGGCTTGGGCGGTCGGCTCGGCGGCTGGCGTGGTTCGATCCGCGGTGAGCGCCCACCACGCGGACAGCGTCGGTCGCTCGATCAGGTCGGCGAACCGGACGTCGAGGCCGCCGCGGCGCAGCGCATTCGCCACCCGCATGATGCGGATCGAGTCGACGCCCTGGCCGATCAGGTCCTGGTCGTCGCCGAGACTGTCGGCGCTACGGTCGACCAGGTCGGCCACCGTGGCCCGCAGCTCGTCCAGGCTCCGGGGAGACTCACCCTTCACGAGCACCCCTTCCGATCACCGCGCCGGCCGAGTGTTGTCTGTAGTCTCTGGCGAGAATAGCAATGGTGAGTGTGCTGGTCGAGCGAAGGAAACACTTCATCAGTTGCCGTCTGTCGGTTTCAGCTCGATAGTGTTGTTTGTGGCGCAGACACTACAGACGCTACCGCCGCGGTTCGACGGCTCCGATCCCGCGGTGCGGCTCGACCCGTACCCGATCTACGCGCGGCTGCGGGCGGCGGGCCCGCTGTGCCGGGGCGGCCCCGGACAGTGGGCGGTGACCCGGTACGCCGAAGTGTCCGCGCTCCTGGCCGACCAGCGGCTGGGCAACGCGTTCCCGCCGGAGTACCACCGGTTCTCGGTCGGCGACGGCCCGGCCGCGGACTTCCTGCGCCGGATCGTGCTGCACCAGGACCGGCCCCACCACGCCCGGCTGCGCCGGCTGCTGGCTCGCGCCTTCACCCCGCCGGCGATCCGGCGGTTGCGGCCGCGGGTCGAGACGCTGGTCGACGCTCTGCTGGCCCCAGCAGTCGAGACGGGACGCCTGGAGGCCGTGGCCGACCTCGCGTTTCCGCTACCGGTGATGGTGGTGTGCGAGCTCACCGGCATCCCGGCCGACGACCGGGACGAGGTGCGACCGCGGGCATTCGACCTGGGTCGCGCCTTCGCGACCAGCGTCGACCCGGCCGGCCGAACGGCCGCCGATCAGGCGGTCTCGTGGATGCGCGAGTACCTCGGCGCCCTGCTCGAACACCGCCGCCGCCGGCCCGGCGACGACCTGCTCTCGCAGATGCTCGCGGCCGAGGAGGGCGGCGAGCGGCTGAATCACGAAGAGATCGTGGACAACGCGGTCTTCCTGTTCTTCGCCGGCTTCGAGACCACCACCAGCATGATCGCCACCGGCTGCGCGGCGCTGCTGGAGCATCCGGGCGAGCTGGCCCGGCTCTGCGCGGACCCGGCGCTCGCGGCCAGCGCGGTGCACGAGTTCCTGCGTTACGACGCACCGATCCAGAGCCGGCTGCGGTTGGTGCGGGAGCCGATCGAGATCGGTGGCCGGACGATCCGGCCGGGCCGCCTGCTGCTGCTGCTCATCGGCTCGGCCAACCGGGACGAGCGCCATTTCGCCGATCCCGACCGGCTCGACCTCGCACGCTCTCCCAACCCGCATCTCAGTTTCGGCGGCGGCATCCACTACTGCCTGGGCGCGTACCTGGCCGACCTGGAGGGTGAGATCGTGTTCGACCGGCTGGTGCGCCGGTTCAGCCGGCTGGCGCCGGCCGGGGCGGCGATCCGCCAGCCGGAGAGCGCGTTTCGCACGTACGCGCAGGTACCGATCGACGTGACGCCCGTGGCGGTCCCGCCGTGATCGAGCGGATTCTGCCGGCCGATGTGGCCAGCGGCGCCGTCGTCGGCTCGGCGCCGGTCCCACCGCTGCTGCCGGGCGAGGGGGCGGCGCTGGGCCCGGTCGCCGGGACCAGGCACCGGGACTTCGCCGCCGGCCGCGCCTGCGCCCGGTGGGCCCTGCTGCGTCTCGGCGCCCGAGCGGAACCCATCCTGCCGGGGCGCGACCGCGCGCCCCGCTGGCCGGCTGGCCTGGTCGGCAGCATCACGCACTGCCCGGGGTACAGCGCAGCCGCGGTCGCCTACCGGCGCGGGTACGCCGGGGTCGGTCTCGATGCCGAGCCGCACGCCCCGCTGCCCGGCGCACTGGTGGCGCGCGTGGCCCGGCCGGAGGAATTGCGCTGGCTGCACCGCGCGGCCGGCGGGGTGCATTGGGACCGCGTGCTGTGGTGTGCGAAGGAGAGCGTCTACAAGGTGTGGTACCCGCTGACCCGACGCTGGCTGGGCTTCACCGATGCGAGCGTGCGCGTCGATGTCGAGCGGGCAACGTTTCGCGCCCGGATTCTGGTGCCGGGGCTGTGCTTGGCCGGCCGGCCGCTGGCCGAGCTGAGCGGGCGGTTCCTGGTCTGCGATGGCCTGGTGCTCACCGCCATCGCGCTGCCGCAGCCGCGATCCGGACCGGCTCCGGCCGGCGCGCAGCGCTCGGGTGCACCGTGACCGCGCGGGAGGCGCCCGCCTCGGTTGGTCAACGGCTGCTGTGGTTCCTCGACCGGTACCGCGGCCAGACCGGTGCGCTGAACTGCCCGATGATCTGCCGCGTCCACGGTCGGGCCGACGAGACGGCGCTGCGGGCCGCGGTCGACGACCTGGCCGCCCGCCACGATTCGCTGCGCACGACATTCGCCGGCGGCGGCCGCGAGCTGCGCCAGGTGATCCACGAACCGGCACCGGTGCCGGTCACCACGGTCGACCTGCGGGCCGAGCCCGACCCCGAAGCCGCGCTGCGGGCCGCGATCGCCACCGACCTGCGCACCCGGGTGGACCCGCGCCGGGCGCCGCTGCGCGTGACCGGATGGCGGGTCGGCGAAGACGATCGGGTCCTCGCGCTCACCATGCATCACCTGGTCACCGACACCTGGTCGTGCGATGTGCTCTTCACCGAGTTGGCGGCGGCCTACGAACGGGCCGTGCGCCCGGCCGGTGGCGCCGATCCGGGCGGGGACGGGCAGCCGGCGACCGGCTGGCAACCGACCCAGTTCGCCGCCTGGCAGGAACGCCAGCTGCGCGGGCCGGCGGGTCAGCGGCACCGCGACTACTGGGAACAGCAGTTGGCCGGGGTGCGCCCGCCGGGCATACCGGTGTCACCGGCTGGCGATGGCGGCGGGCGGCGGGCGGTCGAGCACGCGGCCGTGGACCCGGCCGTCGGCCGGGCGCTGCGTGAGCTGGCCCGGGCCGAGCGGACCACCCCGTTCACCGTGCTGCTCGCCGGGTACTACACCCTGCTGCACCGGCTGACCGCGGCCGACGACCTCGCCGTGGCCACGCTGTTCGCCAACCGGACCCGCCCGGAGCTGCAGCGCACGGTCGGATTCCTGGCCAACATGGTGGTGCTGCGCGCGCAGCTCCCGCCGCGGGCCACCTTCGTCGACGTGGTACGCCGCAGCCGGCAGACCGTCATCGACGCGTTCGCGCACCAGGAGCTGCCCTACCACCTGCTGGCCCGGCGCACCGAGCGGGCCGGCGGCCTACGCCCCGACGACCTGGTGTTCCAGATGCTCGCCGAGCCGATCGACGTGACGGTCGCTGCCGGCGGCGTCCAGTTCCAGGGCGTGGTGCCGGATGTGGTCGGCCGCTTCGACCTGGAACTCGCGCTGATGCCGCGCGGCGACGGGTACGCCGCCAAGCTCTACTACACCGCCGACCGGCTCAGCCCCGGCTGGGCGGCCGACTTCATCGCCGGCTACGCCCAAACCGCGGCCGCAGTCGCGGCCGAGCCACTCGCGCCGATCGCCGACCTGCGTATGTCCAGATAGGACAGGCACCCCGATCGGCCTCGCCGGATCGGCCAGTCCCCGAATCGGCTCACGTCAGGAGAGCACGATCGGGGCGCTGGCGTACCCGCGCAGGTTCGGATGCCGGCGCCGTACCACCGGGCCGGCCATGGCAATCCCCCGGCACGAGGCCGGCAGCCGGCTGAACACGATGCCGCCGAGGGCGCGCGCCAGGTTGAGGCCGAGACAGTGATGGACGCCGCCGCCGAAGGCCAGGTGCGGGTTGGGATGGCGGCCGATGTCGAGCCGATCCGGATCGGTGAACTGACGCTCGTCCCGGTTAGCCGACCCGAGCAGCAACAGCACGACCCGACCAGCCTTGATCTGATGATCGCCGGCCGTGACCGGCTCCGCGGTCATCCGTGAGATCCACTGTAACGGCGCGTCGTAGCGCAGAATCTCCTCCACCGCGAGCGGTGCCAGGGCCGGGTCGGCCCGCAGGCGGTCGAACTGCTCGGGCGCCCCAGCCAGGGCGACGCAGCCGCCCGCCACCAGGTGCACCGACGATTCAAACCCGGCGAAGAACAGGAACACCGCGTTGTCAACCAGCTCGTCCTCGGTGAGCCGTTCCTCACCGTGGCGGGCGGCGACCAACCGCGAGATGAGATCGTCACCGGGTGCCCGGCGGCGCGCCGCCACCAGGCCGCGTACGTATCCGCGCAGCCACCGCGCCTCGGTCTCGCCGTTGCCCCGCTCGGGCGTGACGAACGGGACCAGGATGATCGCCCGTCCGAGCCGCATCGCCTGCTCCGACACGGTTTCCCGGTCCGGCAGCGGAACGCCCAGCAGGTCACAGGCGACCGCTGTCTGCAGTGGCAGCGCCACGTCGGTGACCGCGTCGACCCGGCCGCGGTCGACCGCGGCGGCCAGTATCCGGTCAACCGCCGCCACCATCGGTGCGCGCGCCTGACTCACCACGCTCGGGCTGACCGCCTTCGCCAGCAGCCGGCGCACCCGGCCGTGCTCGGGCGGGTCGAGGCCGGACACGATCCGGGACAGCTCGCCGTTGAGCCGGGTGCTGTCGGGCAGCCGGGCCACCAGAGCGTCCCGTCCGGGCAACCGGTGGCCAAGGCGGGGATCGCGCAGCAGCGCGGCGACCTCGGCGTACCGGGTGACCGCGAACGTCGCCGGTCCGGCCCGGCAGACGGCGCTACGACGGCGCACTTCGGCGTAGGTCGGGTACGGGTCGTCGAGCAGGGCCGGATCAAACACGTCGAAGCGCGGTGTCAGGCCGGCGGCAACAGACGTCATACGACACAGTATCGACTGTTGGTGGGCGTATCGACAACGGGAGCGTTCTGTGGCCGGGCGCCCGACGGGTCAATGTTGTATGTTGAGTGTTGTCTTTCGACCACGCGCACCAGCGTGGGCCGTCGAGACAGCGGCGCCACCGTAGCCGACCACGCTGGAGGACGCTCGCCGTGGACCCACAACTTGCCCGCGTCATCGCCCGGATGCCTGTGCTCGACCTGAGCGACATCACGAAGCTGCGCGCCCTCAACGAGGCGACACAGATCCCGGTCTCGGCCGCCGACCAGGACGTGACCTTTGTCGATCGGACCGTACCCGGGCCGCCGGGCGCACCCGACGTCGGCGTACGGGTGTACCGGCCCACGCACGCCGGCGACGCACCACTGGCCGCCGTGGTGTACTTCCACCCCGGGCTGTTCTTCGGCACGCTGAACATGGATCATGCCCGCTGCCTCCGGTTCGCCGCCGGCGCCGGGTGCGTTGTCGTCTCGGTGGACTACCGGCTGGCCCCGGAGCACCGCTTTCCGGCCGGCGTCGAGGACTCCTACGCGGCCACCCGGTGGGTCGCGACGAACACCGCAGAGCTCGGCCTCGACCCGGACCGGATTGCGGTGGCCGGCTGCAGCACCGGGGCGACCCTGGCCGCCGCGGTCGTGCTGATGGCGCGGGATCGTGGCGGTCCGAAGCTGGCCTTCCAGATGCTGCTGCAGCCCGCGCTCGACGACCGGTTGGACACCCCGTCGATGGCCGAGTTCGCCGAGCCCGCGGCGATGGAGGCCGGCCGGGCCGGTGGCGTGCACAAATGGCGCTACTACCTGGGCGACGCGCCGCAGACGGTTTCGCCCTACGCCGCGCCGGCCCGGGCCGACGACCTCACCGGCCTGCCGCCGGCCTACGTGTCCACGAATGAGTACGACTGCCTGCGCGACGAGGGCATCGAGTATGCGCTCCGGCTGATCCGGGCCGGCGTACCGACCGAACTGCACCACTTCGCCGGCACCTTCCACGCCTTCGACCTCGTGGTGCGCACCGCCGCGATCTCCCAGCGAGCGGTCGAGGAACAGGTGGCGGTGCTGCGCCACGCGCTCGACGCGCAGCTGGCCCGGATGGCCCGGCGTACCCGGGCCCCGCTGCCGCCGAACCCGCGCGACCGCGCGCTGGCCGGCGCCCGGACCGGCTGAACGGCGCACCAGCGTCCACAGTGGAGAAGGAGTCGAGGATGGCCGCCACGAAACCCAGCCTGCTGGAGTCGATCTCCCGGATGCAGGAGCTGGCCGACGTGATGATCCCGACCACGATCCGCGCGGTGAGTGATCTCGGCGTGGCCGATCAACTCGCCAACGGCCCGTGCCCGGTGGAGAAGCTCGCGGCGGCGACCGGCGCCCATGCGCCGTCGCTGCGCCGTGCGCTGCGCGCGCTGAGCGCCAAGGAGATCTTCGCCGAGGTGGAGCCGGGCGTGTTCGCGCTGACGCCGCTGGCCGACCTGCTGCGCAGCGACCACCCGCTCTCCCTGCACAGCCAGTGTCGCCTCTTCCCGGCCGGGATCGAGGCGTGGGCGCGCGTCGACCACACCCTGCGTACCGGCGAGTCGGCCTTCGACTACGTGCACGGCTGCACCCTGTGGGAGTACCTCGCCCGGCACGAGACCGACGGCGCCCGCTTCGACGACTTCATGTCGGGGCTGACGACCTTCGAGGTGCGGGCCGCCCTCGGCGCCTACGACTGGGCGGGCGTGGGCAGCGTGGTCGATGTCGGCGGCGGCAACGGCGCCTTCCTCGCCGGCGTCCTGCGCCGCCACCCGCGCATGCGTGGCACCGTGTACGACCTACCGCACGTGGTCGCCGGCGCCCCCGGTGTGCTCGCCCAGGCCGGCGTCGCCGACCGGTGTGACGTGGTCGGCGGCAGCTTCTTCGAGAGCGCACCGGGTGGCGCGGACGCTTACGTACTCAAGCGGATCCTGTACAGCTGGGGCGATGACCAGGCGCTGACCATCCTGCGCGTGCTGCGCGCGGCGATGCGCCCCGACAGCCGTCTGCTGCTCATCGAACCGGTCGGCGGGGCCGACGACGATTCGCGCTACGCCAAGCTGCTGGACCTCCTCATGCTCGGTATCGGCGCCGGCCGGGTCCGCGATCGCACCGAGCTCGGTGACCTCTTCGCCGCCGCCGGCCTGCGCCTGGCCCGGGTGCAGCCGACCTTCCTGTTCCCGGTCGTGGAGGCACTGCCGGCCGGCTCTTAGGCCGGCTCGCCGGCGGTGACGTGTTAGCAAGGGCACCCTCCTAACGCTTTCGGTTGTAAAGGGTGCCCCTCCTAACCGGCGGGCGGGCGGGTACGCGCCAGGATTCAGGGCCGGTGAGCCAGGTGGGTGGCGAAGGCGACTGTGGTCAGATACGTGGGTGCGCGCGGCAGGTCGGGGAGGATCGACGCGTCGACCACTCGCAGCCCGTCGACACCGAGCACCCGGCACTCGGGATCCACGACCGTGGCCGGGTCGCCCGGATCGCCCATCCGGCAGGACCCGGCGGCGTGGTAGTACTCCCGGCAGCCGGTGCGCACCCGCAGGTCCAGCTCGTCGTCGCCGAGGTCGTCGACCGGGTACTTGCCGATCGCGAGGCGGTCGGCCAGCACCTCGGCGAGCGCCGGGGCCCGGCTCAGCTGCGCGGCGACCCGTACTCCGCGGCGCAGCCGGCGCACGTCGTCCGCGCGCCCGAGCAGGCCCAGCTCGACGTGCGGGGGCGTGCCTGGATCCGGCGAGACGAGGCTGACCTGGCCGCAGGAGGTCGGCTGCATGAGCGAGACCATGAGCCCGCCCTCGTCCGGCCGGAACGTACTGCGGTCCAGCGGCAGGATCTCCAGGTCGTGCTCGAGCGCGCCGGGCCAGCCCGACGAGAACCGCAGCACGTAGTGGCCGGGTAGCGCGTCCGGATCGGTGACCACCGCGTCCGCGCGCAGTGGGAAGCGCAGCCACATCATCGGGTGGTCCTGCAGGCCATGCCCGACGCCAGGCAGATCGGCCACCACATCCACGCCGAGGCGGCGCAGGTCGGCCGGCGGCCCGATACCCGAGCGCAGCAGGATGGCCGGTGTCTGCAGGGCGCCCGCACACAGGTACACCTCGTCCGCCCTGACGATCTCCTCGCCGGGCCCGGTCGTGACCCCGACCCCGCTCACCCGGCCGCCGGCGAAATACACCCGGCTGACCGGCGCGTCGCCACGCACCTGCAGATTCGGCCTGGCCCGTACGGGTTCGAGGAATGCATCGTTGCTGGAGACCCGGCCGCGTGCGTCGCGGTGCCAGGCGGCCGGTGCCAGGCCGGAGCTGTCGGGCGCGTTGACATCCGGGCTCTGCGGGTACCCGGCGGCGAGCGCCGCCCCGCGCAGTGCTCGACTGACCGGACCGGCCCGGTCGGCGCTGCGGCTGATCGGGATCGGCCCCCCGCGACCGTGGTATGGGCGATCGCCGAAATCGCCGTCGTCCTCGATGGTCGCGAACGTGGGGAGCACGTCGCTCCACGACCACCCCTTGCAGCCGGCCGCCGCCCACCGGTCGAGGTCTCCGGGCAGCGGCCGCACTGCGCCCTGACCGTTGATGGCTGAGCTGCCACCCACACCCCGGCCCTGCAGGTACAGGGTCGGCTCGGCGCCGGCGGTCACCTGGGCCTTAAGGTCCGTCCAGTGGTAGCGCCCGAGCCGGAGCACCGCACCGAAGTTGGCGCCGCGGATCTCGGCTGGCGTCTCGGCGGACCGGTAGTCCGGGCCCGCCTCGAGCACGAGCACCCGGCGGGACTGGTCGGCTGAGAGCGCCGCAGCCAGGGCCGCCCCGGCCGCACCAGCGCCGACCACCACCGTGTCGTAGTTACTGTCGACAGACGTCACACACAAACACTATTCAATGGTGTGGTGTTTCGCCACCGGTCCTGCCTTTCGCCGCGCGGTGCCGACACTACACAGCGACCCGCAGCGGTACCTGCGCATACGCCCGCAGGGTGGCGCTGTGCTCGCGGACCGGTTCGCCAGCCGGCTCGATGGTCCGCAACCGGCGGGCGAGTCGCTCGAAGACCACCGCGCCCTCCAGCCGCGCGAGGGCGGCGCCGAGGCAGTAATGGATGCCACCGCCGAAGCTGACGTGCGGGTTGGGGTCCCGGCCGACGTCGAGGCGGTCGGGTTCAGCGAACTGGCGGTCGTCGTGGTTGGCCGAGCCGAGCAACAGCAGAACGACGCGGCCCTTGCGGACCGGGTGGTCGGCGATCTCCAGCCGCTCGAGCACGATCCGGCCGGTCAGTTGGGTCGGCGCGTCGAAGCGCAGGAACTCCTCCACCGCCCTCGGCGCGAGGCCCGGCTCCGCGCGCAGGCGATCGAACTCACCTGGATGGCGTGAGAGCAGCACGCAACCGGTGGCGATGAGGTTCAGCGACGTCTCGAAGCCGGCGAACACGAGGAAGATGGCGTTGTCGACGGTCTCCTCGCGGCCAAGCTGGCCAGCGCGTGCGGCCGCGGCCAGCTTCGACAGCAGGTCCTCGCGGGGCGCGCGGAGGCGGGCGCGCAGCAGCCCGTCGACATATCCGCGCAGCCAGTGCACCGCGTCGTCGGCCGCCGCGCGGCCGTCCTCCGCCACCGTCGGCGCGAAGATCTTCGTCAGCCGCAGCACCCGCCGGCCGACCTCGTCGCGGTCGGCGGCCGGCAGCCCCAGCAGCTCGCCCAGCAGCAGCAGCGGGAGCGGGAACGCCAGATCTGCGAACCCGTCCAGATGCCCGCGGTCGATGGCGGGGGCAAGGAGCTGGTCGGTCCACTCCCCCACCCGGCCGCGCAGACCCTCCACCAGCGACGGACTGAACACCTGGCCGAGCAGCCGGCGCAGCTGGGTGTGTTCCGGCCGGTCCCGGCCGGCGACGATGCGCTGGGTGAACGTACTTGCCGGGCCGTCGCCCAGAGTGTTGCGCAGCGATGCCGCCGGGAACAGCCGGTACGCGTCCGGGAACTGGAACTGGCCGAGCCTCTGGTCCCGCAGCAACGCATGCACCTGCGCGTAGCGCGGCACCAGCCACTGGCCGGGCCCGCCGCGGCAGAGCGCGCCGGCCGCCCGCAGGCGTGCGTAGGCCGGGTACGGGTCGGCCAACAGCCCCAGGTCGAACGCGTCAAAGCGTGGCGGCAGCAGCTCGGCGTTGGATCGCGCCACCTGACCAGTCGCCACCCGACCAGTATCGTCGGGTGTCGGCTTTGCCGCCACCGCTGTCGTGTGTCTGCTGTTGGCTTTATGCTGAAGGCATGACCGACGGGTCGACGGCACTCGCGACGACGGACCCAGCGGTCGGCTCGCCCGGTGGCACGGTGACGCCCGCGGCACACGAACTGCTCGGCTGGCTGGTCCGCCCGTCCACCGACCGCGGCATCCACTTCGCCCGTGCCGACGGCGAGTGGGACTTCTGGCCGTACCAGCGCCTGGCCGAGCTGACCCGGCAGGTGGCGGCCGGGTTGCGCGAACGCGGCCTGCCGCCCGGCCGGGTCGTCGCGCTGGTGCAGCGGTCGAGTCCGCAGTTTGTGGCCGGGTTCTTCGGTACTCTGCTCGCCGGCGGCGCGCCGGCGCCGATCGCGCCGCCGATGGCCTTCCAGGACGCGGCCCGCTACCGCGAGCACCTCACCGGGCTGCTGCGCGCCGCCCGACCCCACCTCGTGCTCACCGAACCGGACCTCGTCGATCGGGTGCGGGGGTCGGACGCGGGCGACCGAGCCGTGACCGTGTCCGATGTGGCCCGTCCAGCGGCCCCGGACCCGGCCGACGTCGCCCTCGACCCGGGCGCGCTGGCGCTGCTGCAGTTCACCTCCGGCTCCAGCGGTCGGGCGCGCGGTGTGCGGGTACCCGCCGCGGCGCTGCGCGCCAACGTCACCGCCATTCGCCGGTGGCTGCGCTGGACCAGCCGCGACCCGGTGGCCTCCTGGTTGCCGGTGCACCACGACATGGGTCTCATCGGTTGCCTGGTCACGCCGGTCGTCAGCGGGTCGGACCTGTGGCTGCTGCCGCCCGAGGAGTTCCTGCACCGGCCACTGCGCTACCTGCGGTGTTTCGGCGCGCTCGACGCGCGGCTCACCGCGATGCCGATGTTCGGCCTGGCCCATATCGTGCGCAGGGTCTCCCCGGACCAGCTCCGCGGGCTCGACTTCAGCGGGTGGCGCGCGGCCATCGTCGGCGCGGAGCACCTCGACGCCGGCTGGTTCGACCGGTTCCACACCTTGCTGGCTCCGTTCGGGCTGGACCGGCGCGCGCTCCTGCCCGCGTACGGCCTCGCCGAGGCGACCCTCGCGGTGACCGGGCTGCCCCTGCCGGAGCAGTGGCGGGCCGTCCCCGTCGACCCGGCGAGCCTCAGCCCGGGCGAGCCGGTACGGATGCCGGGCGACGGGAGTGACGGCGCACTGGTGGTCGGCTGTGGTCGGCCGCTGCACGGTCTACATGTGTCTATTGTGGATGAGGATCGGCAGCCGTTGCCCGACCGTCGGGTCGGCGAGGTCGAGGTGAGCGGAGACTCGGTGGCGTCGGGATATGTCGACGGGGCCGACCGCGGGCTGACCAGGTTCGCCGGCGGGCGGCTGCGCACCGGCGACGCCGGCTTCCTCGATGACGGCCAGCTGTTCGTACTCGGCCGGCTCGGTGACAGCCTGAAGCTGCGCGGGCGGGCCGTGTTCGCCGAGGATGTCGAGGCGACGATCGCCGCCGCCGGGATTCCGGCCGGCCGGGTCGCGGTGGCGCTGGGCCGCCACCGTGACCTGGCGACGGCTGTGATCGTGCTGGAGGAGGCGGACGACGCTCAGCTCCGCGCCGCGCAAGCGGCCGCCCACCGGCGCACCGAAGGCGCGCGGACCGTGTTGGTGGTCGTGGCCCGGGGCGGCATCGCGCGGACCACGAGCGGTAAGGTGCGCCGTCGCCAGCTGTGGCAGGCCTATGTGGACGGTCGACTGGCCGGGGCGGAGGCTAGCGGGGGGCTTCGCCAGCCGTCAGCTCCAGGATCGGCAGCGTCGGCCGGGCAATGATCCGCAGCAGCCGCAGCCCGGCCGCGGCGAAGAGCCGCTCATACTCCTCGCGCGTGCGGTCAGGCCCGCCGTAGAGCACCAGCGACTGCAGGTGCACGATGCTGCCCACCAGGAAGTCCGGCCCGTACTGCAGCACCGGCTCGATGATGAGCAACCGGCTCTCCGGCCGCATGGCATGGCGCACAGTGCGCAGGATCGACGTCGCCGAGGCGTCGTCCCAGCCGCCGATCACGGCCTTCAGCACGTACACGTCAGCACCGCCCGGTACCTCGACGAAGAAGTCGCCGGGTACGACCGAGCAGCGGTCGCTGATGCCCGCGTCGGCGAGGACTTCATCGGCGTTGGACAGCATCTGCGGCAGGTCGAACAGCACTCCGTTCAGATGCCGGAAGCGTCTGAGCAGCCCGGCCAGGAACGCGCCGGTGCCGCCGCCGACGTCGATCACCGTGTGCACCGTCGACCAGTCGTACATGCGCACAATGGTGAGCACCTCGACCCGGGTACCGGCGCGGTGCGCGCGGTCCATCCGGGCGTCCTCGTCCGGATGTTCAGCGCGGTAGCGGCGATGACTGACCCCGTAGACGTGTTCGAAGGCCGCCTCGCCGGTACGGATGCTGTGATCGAGCGCTGCCCAGGCGGCGAGCTCCAAGCCCGGCGGCTGGTACGCCTCGACCATCGAGAGTGGATGGTCGTGGGTGAGCAGCTCCCCGACCGCGGTCAGCCGGTACCGATCGGGCGGCACGGCCTCGACCACGCCGTGCACCGCGAGCACGCGCAGCAGCCGGCCCAGCGCACCGGTGTCGGTGCCGGTGGCGGTGGCGAGATCGCCGACCGGCCGGGCCTCACCACCGACATGGTCGGCGATGCCCAGCCGGCAGGCCGCCCGCAACGCGAACGCGGGCGTATCGTCGCCGAGCCGCCACAGCCGCCAGGCCAGGTCGAGATCTGCCGCGTCATCGACCGCCGGCGGTACGGCCACCACCGGTTGGCTCACGCCGGCCGGGCCTCCAGGATCGACGACGGGCGGGTCGCCGTGATGACCCGGCTCAGGGTCAGGCCGGCGGCGGTGAGATTGCGCTCGTGCTCGGCGACGGTGCGGACCCGGCCGTGCACGAGCACCAGCATCCGCACGTCCAGCGTGGTGCTCAGGTCGTCCTCCGGGCGCATCGTGGGCTCGAAGAGGAGCAGCCGACTGTCATCCTTCATGCTGGCGCGGATCGCCCGCAGCAGCGTCGTCGCCGCCTCGTCGTCGTAGCCGACAATGACCCGCTTGATGAGGTAGGCGTCGGCGCCGGCCGGCACCGGGTCGGTGAACAGGTTGCCGGCCACGATGTCGCACCGGTCGGCCACCCCGGCCTCGGCCAGCACCTTCGACGCCGGCGCCACGGTGTCGGGCAGGTCGAACAGCACTCCGCGCAGCCCCGGGTTGCGCGAGAGCAGGGCGGACAGGAAGGTGCCGTCGTTGCCGCCGACATCGACCAGCGATCCGACCTGCGACCAGTCGTAGGCGCGCAGGAGGCTGAGCTGCTCGAGCCTGGACAGTGCCGCCTGAGACTCGCGGAACTCGGCCAGCAGGTCCGGCCGGGCGGCCAGGTAGGCGAAGTACTCTTCGCCGAAGACATCCTCGAACGCCGGTTCGCCGGTCCGCACGCTGTACTCCAGCCCGGCCATCGCGCGCACGTCCGGCTCCAGCCGGAACGCCCAGCGCATCGACAGCGGGTGATCGGTGCGCAACAGGTCGCCGACCGGCGTCAAGCCGAACCGGCCGGGGCGCGGCTCGGCGAACACCCCCTTGGCCACCAGCGCACGCATGACCCGCAGCAGCGAGTCGGCGTGGGTACCGCTCGCCGCCGCCAGGTCGGCCAGCTCCCGCTCCCCCGCGGCCAGGTGGTCGGCGATACCCAGCCGGCACACCGCGCGGATCGCGAACGCGACCGTGTAGTCAGCCAGCTCGGCGACCCGGCCTATGGCCGCGAAACTCGTCCCGGAACGCTTAACCACGATCAGCCTCCCACCTGTGACCGGGCCGCGGCGGGCGCCGGGGCGTCGGCGAGAACGCCGCGCTCGCGCAGCCGGTCGACCACGTAGGTCTCGACGTCGCCGACGGTGACGATGCCCTGGGCGGTCTGCTCGTCGATCGGCTCCAGGTCGAACTCGTCCTCGACGGTGAACGCCAACTCCAGCAGGGCCAACGAGTGGTAGCCCAGGTCATCCACGAGCCGGGAACCCACCGACAGCCCACCGGCATCGCCCGGGGCCAGCTCCGCGACCAGTTGCCGGATCACCGCCTGTACCTGCGCCGCGGACCGGGTTCCGGCCCGGCCGGTCACCACCTCAGCCATCAACGACCACACCCTTCACCAGTCGACTCATGATACGCCACCCTACAGTCAACACAACACACACGACACCGCGAGCCGGCGGTCAGCGGACGGCGGCTCCGGCCACCGGCTGCGCCACCAGCGCGCGCAGCGCACCCTTGTCGATCTTTCCGACCTTGGTCCGGGGCAGCGTGTCGATCACCAGCACCCGCTCGGGCAGCTTGTAATCGGCCAGCCCGCGTGCGCGCAGGAAGCGCTGCAGCTCGGCCAGTTCCGGCGGGGCACCGCGGGCCACCACGAAGGCGCAGACCTTCTCTCCGAGCACCTCGTCCGGCATCGCCACCACGGAGACCTCGCGCACCGCCGGGTGTTCGGTCAGGTGGTCTTCGAGCTCCCCGGCCGAGACCTTCTCGCCGCCGCGGTTGATGACGTCCTTGCGCCGGCCCTCGACCACCAGGTCGCCGCCGCCGGTGAGCCGCACGAGATCGCCGGTGCGCAGGAACCCGTCCGCGGTGAACGCCTGCCGGTTGTGGTCATCGGCGCGAAAGTACCCGCGCAGCGTGTAGGGGCCGCGGGTGAGCAGCTCACCGGTCGCGCCCGGCGCCACGTCCCGGTCCTGTTCGTCGACGACCCGCAGCTCGTCCGCCGGGCACAGCGGCCGGCCCTGCGTGTGGACGATGACCTCCTCCGGGTCGTCCAGCCGGGTGTAGGTGAGCAGGCCCTCCGCCATGCCGAACCAGTGGGTGAGGCCGGCACCCAGCTCGTGCAGCACTCGCCGGGCCAGCTCGGGCGCGAACCGGGCGCTGCCGACCTGGACGGTGAGCCGGGAGAAGTCCACGTCGAACAGCTCAGCGGACTCCAGCCACAGCAACACCAGCGGTGGCATCAGCGTGGTCAGGGTGACGGCCTCGGTGGCCACCAAGGGGATCGTGTCGTCCGGGCTGGCGCTGGCCGGCAGCACCACCGTCCCGCCGGCGCGCAGCGTACCGAGCAGGCCGGGGCAGCCGAGCGCGGCGTTGTGCGCAACCGGCAGGACGGCCAGGTACACGCCGTGCTCGTCGACCCGCAGCCCCTCGGCACAGGCACGCAGCTGGTAGGCGTAGTCGTCATGGGTTCGCGGGATCAGCTTGGGCATCCCGGTGGTGCCGCCGGAGAGCAGGAAGAACGCCACTTCCTCGGGACTGGGCGCCGGCAGCGTGCGGGCCGGCGCCTCGATCGCATCGAGCGGGACGAAGCCATCGGCGTCCCCAGCGATGACGATGTGGCGCAGCGCCGGCACCGCGTCGCGAACCTCCTTGGCCAAGGTGCGGTAGTCGAATCCCTGGTGGGTGTCGGCGCCGATGTAGGCCACCGCGCCAGAGTGCTCGCACAGGTAGGCCACTTCCGCCCGACGGTGGTTGGGCAGGGCGAACACAGGGATTGCGCCCATCCGGAACAGGGCGATGCTCACCACCGGGAACGCCGCGACGTTCGGCAGCTGCACCACCACCCGGTCGTGGCGGCGCAACCCCAGCTCGAGCAGCCCGGCCGCTACCCGGTCGGCCCGGGCGTCCAGGTCGCGGTAGCTCCACCGGCGCTGCGAGGTCACCAGGGCGGTGCGCGCGCCATCGCGCGCCGGCCAGTCGCCCAGGACATCGCCGAGGACCTCGCCCCGCCAGTAACCGTCGCGCCGGTACTGCTCGGCGAGCTCCGGGGGGAAGCCGCCCGTCAACACATCCATTGCCGCCTCCTTAGCTGGCGCGCGGACCGGTCAGGGACGCCCGGGCGGCGAAGCCGAGCAGATCGAGCTGGTCGAGGCCAGCCCGGACCCGGTCGGTCATCAGTCCGATCCGCTCGAGCGATGAGCACACCTTGGCGAAGATGGCCTTCCGGTAGCTGATCATCAACGGGTTCGACCGGGCGAACTCGGTGCCTTCGCGGCGGTCGACATCCAGGCGCTGCCACACCTCGTCCAGCAGGAACCGGCGGCTCATCAGCTGGGCTGCCGCCAGCACGAACTCCTCGCGCTCACGCCGCTCGGCCGTGGTCAGCTCGCGATAGACCTGCGCCAGTGACAGCACGCCGAACGACACGTGCCGGGCCTCGTCGCGAGCGACCAGCCGGCAGATCTGGCGGATCAGGTCGTCGTGGAACGTCCGGTCGGCGAGCCGGAACGCGGCCATCGCCAACGCCTCCACCATGATCTGTATGCCGAGCGAGGTCAGGTCCCAGCGCCGGTCGCCGAGTGCGTCCCGCACCAGCGCCGCCAACGGTGGCGACACCGGGTACCCGCTGGGCAGCTTCTCCCGCAGGTACCGGGAGAAGGCGTCGACGTGGCGGGCCTCGTCGCCGACCTGACTCGCCGCACAGTACTTGGCGTCGAGGTCGGGCACCGCTTGGACCAGCCGCGCGGCGGCGACCAGGGCACCCTGTTCACCGTGCAGGAACTGGCTGACCATCCAGGACTGGAACTCCCAGCGGAACGCGTCCCACATCGGGCGGCCGAAGCGGGCCAGCGGCGAAGCGGTGAACGCGGCAAGTGCGAATGCCGAGTCGTCGGCGAGCGGCTCGCCGTACGGCACCGGCACCGACCAGTCGAGGTCCCTACTGGCGTCCCACTGCGCCCGCTTGCCCCGCTCGTACAGGCTGGCCAGGCTGGCCGTCGACCGGTCGTAGTCCCAGGTCAGGTGCGTGTCCACAGTGGCGGTGACGCCCAGTCCGGCCGCGATCGCATCTACTCCTGTGTGCACTATGTAGCCTCCTCGGCGCCGCACCGTCGGCACGCGTCATAGCGCCAGTCCAGCCTCGCAGACAGCATAAAGCCTACACACGTCACACGCATCACTGCGCGACCCAGCCGTGGCCCGGCGGGAGGAGGTCGCCCGGTGACCGCTCTCCGACCGCGCTACCACGCTCCGGGTCGGCGGACGCGGCTTCGCGGGCCGCCCAGAGCCGTCCGTTCGGGTACCGGTCGACCCGGCGCATCGCCTCGCGTAGCAGCACCGGCGTCATCAGCGAGGTCGCCACGGCCACCCACACCACGATCGTGTACGAGCCAACATCGAGCACGCCGACTCGAGGGTCTTGCCGACCACGGCGACGGGTAAGGCAGCCGCCGCGAGCAGGATCCCGGGGCCGCGCAGGGCGAGCAGATCCAGCCGCAGTCCGGCGCCGGCCCCAGCCAGAGACCGAGCCCGAACGGCAGAACCAGCCCAGCCACGCTGACCCGGGTCCCGGTGCCACCGAGTCGGCGGACCAGACCGAGGTCGAGTTCCAACCCGGACACGCCGACCAACAGGAGCGCTCCCAACTGCGCCACAAGCATCGAGCAGGTGAGCCGGCTCGGGCCGCTGGGGCAGCAACCAGCTCGACACCGCCGGGGCCAGATGGCCGAGCACGGACGGCCCCAACAGCACGCCGGCGAGCAACTCGCCCACCACGGCGGAGGCGCCGAACCACGTCGCCAGCCGGCCGAGAGCGAGCGCGAGCACCAGCAGCAGCGCGAGTTGCCGCAGGTAGACCAGCAATTGATGAGGATCGAGCGGGGCGGTGGCGCCTGCGGCCAACACGACCTTTGTCGCCTCCCAGTGGCGAAGTACCTGGTATCGACTACCATTGTCAGAGTTGGCGCTACCACCGTGCAAGGCGAGACACACAACGCCCCACAGAAAGACTGCACAGTCAACGATCGGTTTACTCGCCCGCCGCAAATAGTTTGGATGGCTCAGTCCCCGTTTGGGGGCGGCGTGTGCGTGTCGAGCCTCGCGTGGTGCCCGGCCCCCGGTGATGTCCCTGCCGGCCCCCAGGTGCGGTGTCAACGACCGTTGAATCGTCGGCCTGCTGGGGAGGCATGGTGGGACTTCGTGTGGTGTTCCACACACATTCGGCCGGCCGCGGCCTTGAGCCAGCGGCCTTAGGACAACTGATTATCGACACATTCTGTGGTGGCCGGTTGCCCGACGCGCAGTCGTCGGTCGCGCCCGGACTGCCGGCCATGCAGCGCATCGTCGCCGGCCTGCTGGAGCAGGCCCGGGTGACGAGCCTGACGTTGCGGGTACACGGCGACGACGCCGTGGAGATCAGGGCGACGTGTCAGCCGTACCGTTCGGTGCGACCGAACACACCGCGACGCTGCGCCACTCTGCGGGTCTCGGGTGCGTACCCGGGCGAGAAGGACTCCCATCAGGATTCCCCCCGGCGCGGCGAGCGGGCCCGCCCGGTCGTCTCGGTGATGGCGCCGCCGGGAGCCGACGACCGGGGACCGCGAGACCGGCCCCGACGCGGCGCGCGCACCATCGCCTCGCGACTCGGCCCCCCCGGCGGATCACCGCCGGGCTGAGCGCCAGACGCCGGCCGCGCTGGTTGACGCTGCCCGGCGCGGGATCAGCTGTCGGCGAGCGCGATGCCCTTGTTCCGCAACCGGGTCACCCATCCCTGTGCGGTATGCCTGGGTACGCCGAAGTGCGCGGCGAGCCCGGTAATGGTGTGCGTCTGTGCGTACACCGCCCGCAGCGTCGCCACATCCGGCATTCTCCGGTACGCGCGGTCCATCGAGGCGGCGCCGCCTGAGGAGTTCCAGTCCACGCCGGTGGCCGGAATTCGGCTCCGCTTGGTGCGCCGGTCAGTGGTGGTGCGGCGGATCCGGATCGGCGCAACTGGCCGGGCGACGAGGGCGTCCGCCTCGATGGCCGGCGCCAGGTCGGGCCGGTGCGCGAACGCGCGTACCAGCATCGTGAGATCGACCGGCGGCACCTGGCCAGGCGCGAGCGCCGCGCCCTCCGAGGCCCGCATGGTGACCTCCTCCAGGTACGCCTGGCCATCGTCGGTCTTGACCCGGATGATGGCCTGTGGGGTACCGCCGTCGGAGCCACCACCGGCATCGAGCCGGGTGATGGTGATGACGTATCGGCTCATGGGTTTGTTCCGTCCTCCTGGACAGTCTCGGTGACATGGTCGTCACTGACCGCTGTAGTGGGTGTGTGGCGATCGGTCTCCGGCTGACGGATGACGATCACACGCCCAGAAGCAAAGAGCGTGGGGTGTGGTCTTTGCCCATGCAACTAATACTACAACATCATCAGCCATTCGCGATGACGATCGAAGGCCACGTGACCGGAGCATCAGTGCAGACGTCACTGTACCGGGGCCGTCCACTCCCGCCAATCGTCGGGCTGGCCGACCGGCACTCACCACCAGGAGGCTTCATACGGTCCATCGGCCGGAGGTGTCGGTGCGGCTGACGCACCGGATCGACCGGGGCGGTGGGACGCCTCACTACGGCTCGCGAGGCGTCCGCGGTAGGCGGGTCGTGCAACCGCCGGTCGGGCAACCCGGCGTACCGGCGATACCGAGTGGGCAGTGCGATATTGATCAGGACCCCGCTGACCGGTCGGGCAGGGATACTCGGCGCCAGCCGGTACCAGTGGGTCGAGCGCTCACGGGTCGAGCGTTTCGGTGGTCGCGACTGGGTCCTGGTCACGGCCAATAGGAACAAGTTTCCCAAATAACTCAGCTGCGCTGTCCCACGCCGAGTCGATCTCTCCCACGAGGTCCAGGGCGGCGTGACCGATCCGGGCGACGTCCTCCTCGCTGATCGTTGACGAGGATTGGTTCGAAAGATTCAATCGATGAGTTGGACTATGTCGATCAGGTGTTGACTCATCAGGTGCTGAGTGAGGAGCAAGCTATGCGGCGCTTCTCGTCTCGTATCGTCGGTCGTATGGCACTCGCCGGGACACTCACGTTCATGACGGTTGGGGCCGTCCTGGCGATCGGGTCGCCCGCGCAAGCGCTCCCTCCCGGGTGCTCGCCGGCGGTCTGGGGCTGCGGGGCGGACACGCACAGCATCACCGGAACCCACTACTACCCCTGCGAGAACGGCGACATCCCGCTCGCCGTCAGCATTCAGCGCTACGTCTCACCCGGCGTCTGGACGACCGTGGCCAGCGGCACCGGCGAGACCAGGTACTGGTGCAACGGCAGCACCTACCTTGAGCTGTACAAGGTGGGAACGTTCCAGTTCTGGGACCACTGCGACTGACCAGTCAGCTCACCTCGATCGGCGGCCAGTCTCCACTTCGAACGCCGCCTCGCCCGCAGCCTCATCGCCGCGGGCACCCCGCGGGCATGCCGAGATCAGATGAAACGTGTTGGCCCGCCCGCCGTGCTATCGTGATATCATAGCCCGGCTTGTGGAGGTGGCCCATGCCGAACATCCTGATCCGCGACCTCAGCCAGGAGGCCGTCGACCGCATCGACGCCGCGGCCGCCAACCTCGGCGTATCGCGCAACGAGTACCTGCGCCGCAAGTTCGAGGAGAACGTCCCGGCCAGCGGCAGGCGGAACGTTACGGCCGAGGACTGGCAGCGCTCGGCAGAAGTGTTCGCCGACCTCGGCGACCCCGCAATCATGGAGGCCGCGTGGCGGCGACGACTTGGCTGATCGACAAGTCCGCCTACGTCCGCCTCCAACTCGGCCAGGCACCCGACCGTCACCAATGGAGCGAACGCATCGGCCGCGGACTGGTCCGGCTCTCCACGATCACCCGGCTCGAGCTCGGCTACTCAGCACGTTCCGGCGAAGCCGGCCGTCAACAGTTCGCCGTCCCGCCCCTGTCCCTGATGCCGGTCGAACACCTCACCCCGGCCATCGAGGACCGGGCATTGGAGGTGCAGCTACTGCTGGCCGACCGCGGCCAGCACCGGGCCGCCTCGATCCCCGACCTACTCATCGCGGCCACCGCCGAGAAGGCTGGACTGACCGTTCTGGCCGCCGACAAAGATTTCGCCCTCATCGCCGCCATCACCGGCCAAGTGATAGAGACCCTTACCGACTAACACTCAGGTCGATTCGTGACTGTCCGCCAGTCCCCGGTTCGACGACGTTCCTTCAGCGCGTCCTCACGCCGCCGCAGCGGCGATTCGACCCGGCCGATCAGGCGCAGTACAGCGGTGTCATCGCTCACCCCAGCGGCGTAGCGGCCGGCGCAGGGGCTCGGCGACGCGGGATAGTCTACTGTGGAGAGTGACGTCGCCGAGTCTCGCCGTCGCCTGGCTCGGCGCACCCGGACCACGGGGACGGATCCGGTAGGTACGCTTCGCTGGGTGCGGCGGCGGGCCGGACAGTCCCAGGAGGAGTGGTTGGGAGCTCGAAAACGATCTCGAGTGTGGATCGCGTTGAGCGTGGTGTTTCTGTTGTTGAGCGGATTCACGCTCGGGTTGTCTGGTGTTCATCGTCCGATGGCGGCAATCGCGGCTGTCGACATCGATGCCTACCCGGCGCGTACGCCCATCAAGGCCTGTGCAGACCCGCTCAGGGATCGTCCGGGCGTCGCCGCGTTCCGGGCGATGATCCTGGCCCAGCTCGGTGGCCGCGACGGCGGGCTGTCTGTATGCAAGGAGATCGCCAACGGATCGGGGACCCTTTCCGATCATGCCGACGGCCGGGCCTGGGACTGGCTCATGAACGCTCGCCGCCCGACCGACCGAGCCGTGGTCGACCGGGCGCTCGACTGGCTACTCCGAACCGACGAGCGTGGCCACCGCAATGCGATAGCACGCAGGATCGGCATCACGTACATCATCTGGAATCACCGTTACTACCGGGTCGGCAGCGACGATGCGCACTGGACCCCGTACACCGGTACCAGCGACCCGCACGACACCCACGTCCACTTCTCGTTCTCGGTGGCGGGCGCCGCGCAGCGGACCAGTTGGTGGACCGAGCGCGGACCGCTGCGGTGGCTGCTGCGCACCGTATCGGCCACTCCCTTCGCCCTGGGCGAGGGCGCGGTGCGACCACTGGCCGGAGACTGGGATGGTGACGGCCGCGACACGGTCGGCGCCTACGACGCCGCCAGTCGTCGGTTCACCCTGTGGTCCGCGCTCGCCACCGGGGCACCGGCTACCACCACGCCGGCGATCGGGCCGTTTGGAGCCATCCCGTTCGCCGGCGACTGGGACGCAACCGGCCACGACGAGATCGGAGTCTACGAGCCTCTGGCCCGCCGGTTCTCCTTCTTCACGCGCTCCGGGGCCGAGGCGCGACCGGCACAGCTATTCGGCGTGGCCGGCGATCTCCCGATCATCGGCGACTGGAACGGCGACGGCATCGATGACATCGGCAGCTACACACCCGCAAGCCGGACCTTCTCCCTGCTGCTACCCGACGGCTCCGTGCGTACCCGGGCGTTCGGCGCCGTCAACGACACGCCCATCGTGGGCGACTGGAACGGCGACGGCGTCGATGACATTGGAGTTTTCCGGTCCTTCACCAACACATTCTGGTTCGCCGGCGAATCCGCGGCCGGCGGGAGCCCGGCCGGCGTGTCGATCACGTATACCGGCACCCGACACCTGCCAGTCATCGGTGACTGGGACGCAGACGGCACCGATACCGAGGGCGTGGTCACACTCCGCTGAGGAAGCGCCCGGCGCTGCCTCGCCTCGGCCAGGCTGCGCAGCGGACTGGCCAACGGTCTGCCAACAAGCGTTCACGTACAGAGCATCCAACCGCTGCCAGATTCGCTAAACTCCTTGTAAGAAGCCAAATATCGTGCTGAACCGTAGGGCTCGATATGGCTTCGTGTTGCGGGGTCAGAGGGTCAAACGAGGGTCAAAGATCACCTGCCGGAGGACAGACATGGGCCACGCCTGAAGGCGCGCGGGACGTGACGGCAAGCCGCGGTACACCGCGTACTACGAAGATCTTCGAGGGGTTCGCCACTCGGCCGGAACGTTCGGGACACGCCGGGATGCAGATCGGGCCTGGCAGCGCGCCGAAGCCCGCGTCGCCGAGGGCCGAGCGAACGATCCTCGACGAGGTCGGCCGACGTTCGAGCGGTACGTAGAGGACACATGGATGCCCCACCACGTGATGGAGATCACGACGCGAGAGGGCTACGAGTACTCGATCCGGAAGCACCTCCTGCCATGGTTCGGCCCGATGCGGATGATCGACATTCTGCCCGGCCATGTACGCCAGTGGATCACGCACCTCCAGACCGGGAACCAAGTCGGACCGAAGACCATCACGAACGTGAAGAACATGCTCAGCGCGATCCTCACCACCGACGTGGCGAGGACCAGGCAACTTGGCCGGACGCGACCTACTCATGCTTGCCCCGTACCCAGCCCTCGGCCACCCGCGGGTCCTCGCCGACCATGACCGCGAACTGCGTGTAGTGGGCAACCCCTGCCGGACTGACCTGGGCGACGTGGAATCGCTACCTACCTGTCGGCGCTCCTGCTGGTCGGTCTGGAATTGAACGCGTGGCTGGGCCGGTGGTGGGCCGATCCGGCCGCCGGCCTGGTCATCGCCGCGATCGCCGTTCGCGAGGGGGTGCAGGCCTGGCGCGGCGGGGCCTGCTGCCCGCCAGTGCCGGCTGCCGTGGCTGCGTCCACATGCGACTGTGGTGACGACTGCTGCGCTCGCCCTCGGAGGGCTGAGGCTACGCAGGACGGTGCGCTCGGAGCCAGGCGGTGAGCGGCTCGACCTCCTCGTCGATGCCGGCGTAGAACCGCGCGGCGACGCGGACGATCTGCCACCGCCGGTATAGGTCGAGGTCGAAGGGGTGCGCTCGGCGGTAGCTGCTCAGGTACCGGGATACGACGACACCGCGGGCGAGCGGAATGGCGACCCGCATGTGCAGCGGCGCGCCCGGTGGTGGCTGGCCCATCCGATGCAGCAGCCATGTGTTGGCCACATCGGCGATCGCATCGCCGATCGTGGCCTCGCCCCAGTCGATGACCACCGGATGGTCGAGACCGCCGAGGATGTTGCCCAGGTGAAAGTCGCCATGGCAGAGCCGGTCCCCATCCGGCAGCCCGTCCAGAATGGACAGTGCGTGGGACGCGAGGTCGGCCGGCAGGCTCGTGACGGATCGGATGCGTTGCGCCAGCTCCGTGCGGAGGTCGGGCAGCACGGTCGGTGCGGCCACTGCGTGCAGCCTTGCGTGGACCTCCGCCATGACCCGGCCCGCTCGCCGCAGCAGCCAGGGGCGGGAGCCGACGAGGGAGAGCAGGTCCGGCCCGTGCACCCGCTCGAGCAGGATGCCTGGACGACCGCCGACCGTGGTCCGGCCAAGCACCCTGGGCGCGATTGCGTCGCCGTTGGCGACCGCGTCCAGCGCGGCGATCTCACGGTCGGCCGATTGGCCCGGCTCGCGCAGGAGCTTGAGCACGGAGGCGTCCGGTCGCGCGAAGACCTCGGCTTCCCGGCCCTGACCGAGCAGCGTCATCCCATTCATGTCCGTTCACCGCCGATCCAGGAGCCGAAGTGAACTTGCAGGTCAACATAAGCGTAAGTACACTCCGAA
Organism: uncultured Actinomycetota bacterium; assembly: GCA_963753485.1. GTDB lineage: Bacteria > Actinomycetota > Actinomycetes > Mycobacteriales > Micromonosporaceae > CAWDLX01. The sequence goes on from CAVWCL010000018.1 coordinate 136,355, forward strand.
GTCAACAGAATCGATCGGAGCCCAACGGACATGCAGAACATGGCAGCGGCAGCGCCCATTCGGCGGCTGCCCCGACTGCAGCGGCGCGAGCAGATCCTGGCCGCGGCGACCAAGGCGTTCGCGCGCAGTGGGTTCGCCGCCACCGGATTGGACGACATCGCGGTTGAGACCGGCGTCACCCGGGTGATCCTCTACCGGCACTTCGACTCCAAGACCGACCTGTACCAGGCGGTCCTCGACCGGTTCTGCGCCATCCTGTCCGCCAACGTCGCCGAACCGGTGGGCGGGTTCACCGACGCCAGCATCGACGGCCTGCTGCGAGCGGCGATTGCCGAACCGGCCGGATTCCGCCTGCTGTTCCAGCACGCCGCCCGGGAGCCGGAATTCAAGCCGATGGCCGAGCAGTTCCGCCGCGAGATCACCGAAGCCGCGCACATCCAGATCTCGGCGGTCGTCGCCGACTCCGGTTGGGCCCGGTGGGCGGCCGAACTCGCCCCGTCGGCCGCGATCGAGGCGATCATCGCCTGGCTCGACACCGGTCAACCCGACCCAGATGTCGCGGCGCACCGGGTCCGGCACGTCATCGCCGGGGTCGTCACCGCTGCCACCGCGGCACCGTCCAACCTGGACGGACTGCCACCGACCAACCCACCACCCGCCCCCGCACGAAGGAGGAGATCGTGACCACAACCGGCCACCAGACCGCCAAGGTCCTGCGGGTATACGAGCAGATGGCGCCCCGCTACGACAAGGACATCCGGTTCTGGGAGCGAGTGCAATTCGGTGGCGGCCGGGAATGGGTAGCCGCCCGCGTCCAAGGCCAGGTGCTGGAGGTCGCCGTAGGTACCGGCCTCAACCTACCCCTGTACCCGCCGACGGTCAGGCTGTCCGGGGTCGAGCTGAGCCCGGCGATGCTCGCGCTGGCCCGCCAGCGAACCACCGAACACGGTCTCGACGTCGAGCTGCGGGAAGGCGACGCCCAGGCCCTGCCATTCGACGACGCGAGCTTCGACACCACCGTGTGCACCTTGTCGCTGTGCACGATCCCGGACCCGGCCGCCGCTATCGCCGAGATGCGGCGGGTGCTGCGCCCAGGTGGACTGATGCTGTTGCTCGACCATATCGGCAGCACGTGGCCGCCGATCTGGGCGGTGCAACGGCTCATCGAGCAGTTCACGATCCGCTCGGCCGGCGAGTACATGACGCGCCGGCAACTGCCGCTGGTTCGCGCGGCCGGATTCGAGATCGTCGAGACGCAGCGGCTCAAGGCCGGCACCGTGGAGCGCATCGCCGCCCGCAGGCCCCGGACGCCTTGAGGCTCAGTTGGCGACCGGCAGACCGGCAAGTCGCCATTCGAGCATCCCGTCAGCCAACCGCTGCGCCCGACGGCCCCTTCGGCGCAACAGTGCGACCGCGTCGTGGGCGAGCACGCAGTACGCGCCGCGGCAGTACGCGACGATCTGCCCATCATCGGGCAGCTCGGCCAGTCGGTTGGCGAGCTCGTCGAGGGGGATGCTGACCGCGCCGGGGATGTGCCCACCCTCGTACTCCTCGGTCGGTCGTACGTCCAGGACAGTCACCGACCGCCTTCGCGCCAGCTTCTGGAGTTGTTCGCGGGTGACGGGTTCGCCGCCGTCGGCCCCGAGATAGGCGACCCGCGCCGCCTCCACGTCCGGTAGGTGGGACTGGGCGACGTCGCGCATTCGGGCGTATAGCTGGGCCACGTCCGGGCCGGCCAGGCGGTACAGGATGCGGGTGCCGTCGCGGCGGGTGGTCACCAGGTTGGCTTGGCGCAGGGTCTGCAGATGCGCCGACGCCGTGGTCAAGCCGAGGTCGGCGGCCGCGGCGAGGGATGCCACGTCGCGCTCTCCTTGCGCGAGCAGGTCGAGCAGTTCCAGCCGCTTGCCTGACGCCAGGGCCTTGCCTACCCGGGCGAACTGTTCGTACAACGCGGTCTTGTGGTCTCGGTTGCCCACTGGCCATCCTCCAAAGTTCCGTGGAATAGTGTACGAGTAATTGGCGGGTGGGTGCCACACGGATGGAGGACGTAATGGACGGGCTTGTCCCGGTGGTCGATGAGGGGTTGGGCAACAGCGCGTACCTGCTCGATCTTGGCGACGGTCGGGCGCTGGCGGTGGATCCGTCGCTGGACCTACGCGCGGTGAACCGCGCCGCCAAGGCCCGGGGCTTGCGCGTCGCGTTCGCGGCGGAGACCCACCTGCACGCCGACTTCCTCTCCGCCGCCCGTCAGCTGTCCTTGGACCACGGTGCCCGCGTGCTGGCCAGCGCGGCCGGCATCCGGACATTCGACCACACACGACTCGATGACGGCCATGAGGTCGACCTGGGCGGGCTCACGCTGCGCGCGCTGGCCACCCCCGGGCACACACCGGAGCACCTGTCGTTCCTGATCCTGGACGGGTCCCGTGAGGTCGGCGTGTTCACCGGCGGCTCGCTGATCGTCGGGGCCGCCGCCCGGACCGACCTGGCCGGAACCGACCGCACCCAGGAGCTGGCTCGCGCCCAGTACCGTTCGATGCGCCGGCTGGCGGAATTACCGGACACTACCGCGGTGTGGCCCACCCACGGCGCCGGGTCCTTCTGCTCCGCGCCGCCCGGGGTGCAGCGTATATCCACGATCGGCGCGGAGAAGTTCGCCAATCCGCTACTGGACGCGGCCGACGAGGACCGGTTTGTCAACCTGCTGCTGGGCAGCCTCGGAAGCTATCCGGCCTACTTCGCCCGGCTCGGCGAGCTCAACCGGCTCGGCCCACTGGTCACGGCCGCGCCGCAACTGGCTCCGCTCGAACCGTCCGACGTGCACCGGCTGCTCGCCGACGGGGCGGTCGTGGTCGACGTGCGGCCCGTCGTCGACTACGCGGGCGGGCACATCCCCGGGTCGGTGGCGATCCCCTTGCGCCCCCAGTACGCGACCTGGCTGGGCTGGCTGATCGACCCGGACGTGGCGATCGTCATCGTCCGCAACCCGGACCAGGATCCCGCCGACATCCTGTGGCCCGCACTCGCGGTCGGCTATACCAGCATCGCCGGCGAGCTGGCCGGCGGCATCGGCCCCTGGATCCGCCGCGGTGGCCATCTCGCCATCACACCCATGGTTGGTCCCTCCAAAGTAGACACACCGGTCGTGCTGGACATTCGCCAGCCAGGCGAGTACGCCGAGGGGCACCTCCCCGGCGCGTACCTGGTCGAACTCGGGGACCTCAGCCGCGGCGCCGCCAACCTGCCGAACGGGCCGGTCACAGTGATGTGCGGGCACGGCGAGCGCGCCGCGACCGGGGCGAGCCTGCTTGAGCGGGCTGGCCACGGCGACCCAACCATCCTTGTCGGCGGCCCGGACGAGTGGGCCCACGCCACCGGCCGAGCGCTCGTGACCGGACGATGACCACCACGAAGACCCCGATCCCCATTCGGCTAGGCCTGCGGGCCAACGTGGCTCAGTTCATCATCCTGGTCGCGGTCAACGCTCTGGTCGGCGGCATGGTCGGCCAGGAGCGCACGGTCCTCCCGCTGCTGGCAACGCAGGTGTTCGCGGTCGGCGCGTTCACCGCGTCGCTGGCGTTCATCGTCGCCTTCGGACTCACCAAGGCACTGACGAATTTGGTCGCCGGCACCCTGTCCGATCGCTACGGGCGCAAGCCGATGCTGGTGGCCGGATGGCTCATCGGGCTACTGGTGCCGCTGCTGCTCATCTGGGCGCCGTCATGGGGTTGGATCATCGCGGCAAACGTGCTACTCGGCGTCAATCAGGGCTTGACGTGGTCCACCACCATCGTCATGAAGATCGACCTGGTCGGGCCGGCTAGGCGCGGGCTCGCGATGGGGTTCAACGAGGCGGCCGGATACCTGGCCGTCTCCGCCACCGGGCTGGTCACCGGATACTTGGCCGCCCAGTACGGGCTGCGCCCTGCCCCGTTCCTGCTCGGTATCGTCTTCGCCGCCCTCGGTCTCGGATTGTCCACGGTGGTCGTTCGTGAGACGCACCACCATGCCCGGCACGAGGCTCGTACCCACATTCCGACGCATGGGTCACATGGTGACAGCCTCACCGGCCGGGAGATCTTCAACTTGACGAGCTTCAAGGAGAAGGCGCTCTCGGCGGCCAGCCAGGCCGGACTGGTCAACAACCTCAACGACGGCCTCGCTTGGGGCCTGTTCCCGATCCTGTTCGCCACCTCCGGGCTCGGTGTGGCCCGCATCGGCGTCCTCGTTGCCATCTACCCCCTCGTGTGGAGCATCGGGCAGCTGCTCACCGGCGCGCTGTCCGATCGGTGGGGCCGCAAATGGCTCATCGCCTCCGGCATGCTTCTGCAGGCCCTGGGCATCGCCGTGGTCGCCGTGGGCGCCACCTTCACGGTGTGGGCGATCGCGGCGGTGCTCATGGGGGCGGGTACAGCGATGGTCTACCCCACGTTGCTCGCCGTCATCGGCGATGTCGCCCACCCCGCGTGGCGAGCCCGAGCCGTTGGCGTCTACCGACTCTGGCGCGATCTCGGCTACGCCGTCGGTGCGCTGGTCGCCGGCATCACCGCGGACGCCTTCGGCGTCCGCGCCGCGATCTGGCTCGTCGCTGCCATCACCGGCGTCTCCGGACTCGTCGTCGCGGTCCGCATGTACGAGACCCGCCAACGCCAACCAGCAGCTGCGCTCCCCGCGGCCCCGGCATAACTACGGCAATCCCGACCACGCTGACGGGCCCATCCGCGAGCGTTGCTAGAACGTAACGACCTGCTCGGCCCAGAGTGTCCACGCCGCCAGCTCGTCCAAGGTGGAGTGTCTAGCACCCTTGGTCAACATGGCCTCGGTGATACCTCGCGCGTCCATACAGGTGCCCGCAGCAGGCGACCTCACCGCCGTGCCGGACGGCCGACTCGACAATCTGTCGACGGGGTCATTCTCGTCGTCGTCGACTGCGGAGTCGCTAGCTCGGTTGCGGCTGGCCTACCCGTTAGGGCTCGGGTGAGCCGACGAATGAACTCGGTGCTCATCTGAGCGTGCAACTGGTGGCGCGGTGGCGTAGGTCTCGAGACCAGAACGCATCGAGGGGCCGTCGGAGGCGCTCGTTGGCCAGAGGGCGTTGGCCGATGATGTCAACGTTCGAAGGTTAGCGGTGCGCAAGGTGACGCCTGGTCAAGAGACGGCGCTGATCGATATAGCGGCGGTTCGCGCTGCGGCCGCCGATGAGATTCCTGATCAATCCCAGAAGGGGCATCAGCGCTATGCGAACCAAGATCGGTCTGGCCATCGCCATGGCCGCGGCCGTCGTCGCGGCGGGCGTCGTGCTCAGCCAGGCAACCGCCGCACCGTTACCGGCATCAGCGTCGCCGCCGGCGTTCTCGAACACGCTGCTCATCTCGCCCGGCACACCGGCCGGTTTCACCTCGTCTCCGCACGCCAACTCTTCCGGCAACAGCGAGCCGGCCATCGCCTTCGCCCACGACGGCCGGATGGCCGTCGACGGTTTGGGATGGCTCCCCTTCCAGGTCAACCTTTGGACCGGTAGCTTCGGCGTCACCCCGGCGTACTTCGGCGCTATGGACACCGACCTGAACAACGTCGGGCAGGGACGGACCACGCTCGGCGACGAGGACGCCGACGTCGAGTTCACCTCGGCAGGCACCCTGCTGCTCGCCGACCTCGACCTGATCGTCAACAAGAACGGCAACGCAGCCCAGCTCGGCGTCAACGTGACCCGATGCCCGCGAGGCGGCACAGGGCCGTCTGCTTGCACGCACATCTTCCTCGACACGGCGGGCGCGGACCGGGAGTGGATCACCACGTCCGGAACGACCGCCTGGATCGCCTACCACGACTCCGGCAACAGCACGCTCATCCGGGTCAAGCGCTCAACCGACGATGGCCAGACCTGGCAGCCGGTCGGGTCGCCGATCCCCGGTCAGGGCAACGCTACCGGTGACGCCACCTTCAACAACTCGATCGGACCCATCGTGGCCGATCCCACCGCCGGTGCGCTGTACGAGTCATACGCAGCCGGCGAACCGCAGACCAAGTCGACCAGCGGCGACTACAACAACATCTACGTCTCCCGGTCCACCGATGGCGGAAAGCACTGGACCTCGACGCTGGTATTCCACACCGCTCCGTTCACCCGGTTGAACAACTTCTGGCCATCCCTCGCGGTCGACCCGATCACCCACGCCGTACATGCCGCGTGGACCGACCAACACGGCGTCGCGGTGTCGAGCTCAACGGACGGCGGCAGCACCTGGTCAGCACCGCTGACCGTGTCGACGGCCACCACGACCGTCATGCCCTGGCTCGCCGCCCGCGGCGGCAAGGTCGACCTCGTCTACTACGGCTCCTCAGCCGCATCCACCGACGACCCGAACGCAGTGTGGAACGTCTACGACTCACAGTTCCGCAACGGCGCCTGGACAGTCAAGACCGTCAGCAACACGCCCAACCGCGTGGGCCGCATCTGCCTCGAGGGCTCCGGGTGCGCCAACAACACCGACCGCGAGCTTCTCGACCTGTTCGAGGTCGCCGAAGACCCGGTATCGGGTAAAGCCGCCATCATCTACACCGACTCCACAGTAGACACGTACACCAACCCATCAGGAGTAACCAAGGAACTCCCAGAGATCGTGTTGGCATTCGAGAACTGACGCGACGCTCCGCAAGGGGGCCGCGCGTCCGGCGCGCGGCCCCCTTCTACGCAGTCCATACGACCATTCGAGGCGCTCGTCTGGCTGGAGCCGTCCGTCGCGACGCGGCGGAACCACGGATGGCGGTCAGCTGCGTTCGAGTCGCTGCTTGAGTGTCGCCAGGTTCGTGGGCATCTCTTTGGCGGCCTCGCGCCGGATGACGAGCGGGACGAGGACCTTGCCGATCCCGTGGCCGGTGAAGTCCACGCCGATGGTCAGCCGCGATCGAGTGTCCCCCAGCGGCTCGACGGTCAGATCGACAACGGCTCTGATCGGTCCATCAACACCACGCACCCCCCACGTCCTGGGCGGGCTGATGTGAGTGATCTCGGACGTACTGGCACGGTCGGCGCCACCGATACGCCGCGTCGTGAAGCACCGCGTACCGACGCCCGGCTCATCGAGGCGCTCCAAGCGACCGGTTACGACGCCCTTCTGCCATTCGTGGAAGCGGGTCGGGTCGGTGGCGTACGCGAACACGTCGTCGGCACCGCGGTCTACGTCGATACTGGTGACTATCGCTGCCATCTACCTCTCCTCACCGAACAGGTCCGCGTAGCGCTGCAGGTACAGCGGCCAACCCTGGTCGTTCGCAACGCCTTCGCTGACCGACGCCCAGCCCGGCCCGTGCCGGTCAATGTGGCGGTGTTCCAGCTCGACCAGCGTCCGGTCGGGCGTTTCGGCGATGAATTTCACCTCAACCTCGCTGGTGTTGCCTGGCTCCGTCTCGATCGTCCACTGTGGACTGATGTCCCAACTGAACACGACCCGCATCGGTGGTTCGTACGCGAGGATGCGCGCCCACCGACATTCGGTCCCGTCAGTCCCCCTGTCGTAGATGTGACCGCCTACCTTCGGCTCGAACACAGTCTCGGCGATCGGCACCCGCAGGAGATTGTGTTCCGGCGGCTTGAAGTCACCAAACCGATCGGTGAACACCGCGAAGGCCCGCTCGATCGGCGCTTGGACGACGATCTGCTGCCGGACCACAGCAGCCGCTGCCTGTGTCATGCCCTCTCCTCGGTCTGTCGTTCGACAACGTCCTGGTATCCGTCCAACGCGCGGTTCCAGAACGTCTCCAGCTGATCACGCAAGGCGGAGATCCCCGCCGGGTTCAACCGATAAACCCGGCGATTACCCACCGCGCGGTCCGTCACCAGCCCGGCGACTTTGAGCACCTTCAGATGCTGTGACACCGCGGCGCGAGTGATCGGCAACCCCTCAGCCAACTCCCCCACCGCCTGAGGGCGCACCGCCAAGGCCGTCACGATCGCCAGCCGGCTGGGATCTCCCAACGCTTCCCAGCCATCCCGAGCTTGGTAAGCTGCCACTAACGAAAGTTACAACTTACCGGGGTCGGCGTCAAGCAACCGCCCCGCCGAGCGGCAAGCGGGCCGCCGCCTGGCCCCCACGTCTGCTACGCGGGTGGAGCTGAGAGGGACTGAACCCCACTGCCAGTTCGTGGGCCTCAGTCCCAGGGTCAAACTAGGGTCAAACGATCAAGGCCCTCCCCGCAAAAATCCGCGGACAGGGCCTTGACCAGGTACTTCTTTGTAGCGGGGGCCAGGATTTGGACCTGGGACCTCTGGGGTTATGAGCGGATGCCATCAGGTGTCAGCAGATGTTCCTCAGTATCAGGTGTTGAGTTTGCCTGTCGCGGTCCGACAGCGGAGCTAGTCTTGGCAAGATCAACCAACAGCGGTAATGAGGTCCTCGGCCAAGGCCGCAGCGGCAGCCGAGACGGTTGCGGGCTCTCCGATCCCCTCTTCCGCCCGGCCAAGGGCCCTTGCACTCGCGCTTGAATGCAAGGGCCCTTGACCTGGGATTCCTTCGTAGCGGGGCCAGGATTTGAACCTGGGACCTCTGGGTTATGAGACGGGCGACGTACGTCTATCCTAGAAGATGACCGTCGTGTTGCCGTTGAGGAGGACCCGGTCGGTGCAGTGCCAGTCCACTGCCCGGGCCAGGACGGCGCGCTCGATGTCGGCGCCGAGCCGGGTGATGTCGGCGACGCTGGCCCGATGGTTGACTCGGATCGTGTCCTGCTCGATGATCGGGCCCTCGTCGAGGTCTTGGTTGACGTAGTGGGCGGTCGCGCCGATGAGCTTGACCCCACGGTGTTTGGCCTGCTCATACGGTCGTGCTCCGGTGAAGGCGGGCAGGAACGAGTGGTGGATGTTGACCGCGGGCATGCCAAGGCTGTCGAGCATTTCACCGGAGAGCACCTGCATGTAGCGGGCAAGCACCACCAGGTCGAAGCGTCCCTGGACCAACTCGAGCTGGCGCTGCTCCGCATCCGCCTTCTGACCGGGGCGTACGGGCACATGCTCGAACGGCACGCCGAAGGCCTCCACCGTCTTGCGCAGGTCGGCGTGGTTGGACACGACGAGGCCGATGTCTGCCGGCAGCTCACCGCGCTGCCAGCGCCACAGCAGCTCGAGCAGGCAGTGGTCCTGGCGGGATACGAAGACCGCTAGTCGGGGTCGGGCGTTCGCGCTACGAAGCTGGAACCACATGTCGAACGCGTCGGCAACGTCATAGGCGAAGCGCAGCCGCAGCAGGTCAAGCCGGCTGTCGAGGTCAGGGTGGGAGAAGACGACCCGCATGAAGAACCGGCCGGCCTCGGCGTCCGTGGAGTATTGGTCCGACTGGACGACGTTGGCCCCCTGCCGATAGAGGAAACCCGAGACGGCCGCGACGATGCCGGGGCGGTCGGCGCAGGTGACCAGCAGACGAGCAGTGCGCGGCTCGACTGTCGCGAGAGTGTGCGCGGTCATGCCAACGTAGCCAGTCGGTCGGCCGGCAAGTGTGGGGCGATAGCGGCGACGGCGGCGCCGCCATAGGCCTCGGCGAACCGATCCAGCAGCACACGCGGATTGGTGTCGTGCTCCTGTGTGCCGACCGTCTCCAGCACGATCGTGGCCAGTGTGCACCCAAGCTGCGCCGCGTACTCGTCGCCGACGCCCCACTCGGTGCCGGCGAGGTAGCCAGACCGGAACGCGTCGCCTACGCCGGTCGGGTCGGCGACAGCACGTGGTGGCACCGCCGCGACGCGGACCTCGGGGCGGCCCCGGCGACGAAGTCGCACGCCCTGGGCGCCGAGGGTGGTCACAACGACGTTGACCCGGGCGGCGAGATCGGAGCCGGACAGCTTGGTCTTGTGCTCGAGCAGGCCGAGCTCGTACTCGTTGGCGAACAGATACTCGGCTCCGTCGATTAGCTGGCGGATATCATCACCCTCCATTCTGGCCAGTTGCTGGGAAGGGTCGGCGGCAAACCGGAAACCGCGCTGGCGGCACTCGTCGGTGTGGCGCACCATTGCCACGGGGTCGTTCGGCGCGATGACGACGAGCGGGTCGCCGCCGACGTGCCGAACAGCTGGCTCCAGCTCGATCAGCCGGGCCTCGGCCATCGCTCCACTGTAGAATGACGCGAGCTGCTTCTGCGCGTTGTCGGTGGTGCAGATGAAGCGGGCCGTGAGCTTGGTCTCCGAGGTGTGCATGAACGCGGTGTCCACGCCGTGGCGGCGCAGCCAGGCGTCGTAGTCGGCGAAGTCCACGCCGACCGCGGCGACGAGCACGGGGCGCAACCCCAGCGCGCCGAGGTGGAACGCGATGTTCGCCCCGATCCCGCCGCGGTGAATATGCAGGTCGTCGACGAGGAACGACAGCGACAGGGACTCAAGCTGCTCGGGCAGCAGCTGGTCGGTGAAGCTGCCAGGGAAGTCCATAAGGTAGTCGGTGGCGACCGACCCGGTCACGACGATGCTCACGCGCTCAGCCCCGCGGCAGCACGCAGGCCGTTCGCCTTGTCGGTCTGCTCCCAGCTGAACCCGACCCGGCCGAAGTGGCCGTAGGCGGCGGTGGCGCGGTAGATGGGCCGGTCGAGGTGCAGGTAGCGCCGGAACGCGGCCGGACGTAGGTCGAAGTGCTCGTGCACGAGCTTCTCGATGGCCGAGCGGGAAACGTGCTCGGTACCGAACGTCTCGATGAGGACAGACAGCGGGCGGGCCACGCCGATGGCGTAAGCGACCTGCACCTCGACTCGGTCGGCCAGGCCGGCGGAGACGACGTTCTTCGCCACGTAGCGGGCGGCGTAGGCGGCGCACCGGTCCACCTTGGACGGATCCTTGCCACTGAACGCGCCGCCGCCGTGCCGGGCATAGCCGCCGTACGTGTCGACGATGATCTTTCGTCCGGTGAGCCCGGCGTCGCCGACCGGGCCGCCGATGACAAACCGTCCGGTCGGGTTGACGTAGAGGTTCTCCCGCAGCGCGGCGGCGGAGTACAGCTCCGCTGGCAGCGCGGTCCCGACAACGTGCTCCCAGAGGTCGGCCTCGATCTGGTCCCGCTCGACGGTCTCGGCATGCTGGGTCGAGATGACGACCTTCTCGATCGCGACCGGTACGCTGTCACGGTAACGAACCGTCACCTGGGTCTTGCCGTCGGGCCGCAGGTAGGGAAGCGTCCCGTCCCGCCGCACCTCGGCCAAGCGGCGTGACAGCCGGTGCGCCAGCGCAATCGGCATCGGCATCAGCTCGGGCGTCTCGTTGGTAGCGTAGCCGAACATCATGCCCTGGTCCCCGGCGCCGGCCCGGTCGAAGTCGTCGCCGGCGGCCGTGGCCCGGCTCTCGGCCGAGTGGTCGACGCCCTGCGCGATATCTGGGGACTGCCGGTCGAGCACGACCAGCACGCCGCAGCTGTGTCCGTCGAAGCCGAGCTCGGGCCGGTCGTAGCCGATCTCGCAGATGGTGTCCCGGGCCACCTGGGCGTAGTCGACCGAGGCCGACGTGCTGATCTCGCCGGCGAGCACGACCAGGCCAGTCGTGATCAGGGTCTCGCAAGCGACCCGGCCGGTCGGGTCGGCCGACAGCACGGCGTCGAGCACCGCGTCGGAGATCTGGTCGGCGATCTTGTCGGGGTGACCCTCTGTCACCGACTCTGACGTGAACAAGTAGTCGTTGGTATCGAGCTGGGTCATTGGTTCTCCTCGGTCGGGTGGCTGACCGGCGGCTCGGCGACGGCCGTGCCGAGCTCGCCGCGGATGGTGCGGGTGGCAGCAACCATCGCGTGCAGCTTGGCCTGGGCGATCTCCGGCGGAAGGTGCCGGAGGCCGCAGTCGGGGTTGACCTGCATGCGGTGGGCGGGCACCAGCTGGAGCGCACGATGGATTCGCTGCGCGATGAGGTCGGTCGACTCGATCTGGTGGGTCTTGACATCGACGACCCCGAGCCCGATCTCGCGTTCCCAGCCGCTGCGGGCGATGAGGTCGAGGTCCTCGTAGCCCTTGCGGGCGAACTCCAGCACCAACTGGTCGATCTCGGCCTTGTGCACGGCCGGCCACAGGAAGTCGTAATGCCCCTCCCACGACGGGCGGGCATAGCGGTTGCCGTAACAGACGTGCAGTCCCCAGTGCGCGTCCACCCCGGCGGTGACGATGTTGACCGCCTCGACGGCCAAACCAGCCTGCTCCGGGTAGCCCGCGAGATAGGGCTCGTCGATCTGCAGGGTCGTCGCCCCGGCCGCCACCAGCGCCTGCGCCTCGGCGTTGAGCATCCGGGCGATGGCCCGCACCAGGTCCGCGCTGTCGCGGTAGCACTCGTTGCGGATGCGCCGGGAGAGTGAGAACGGCCCCGTGAACGAGAACTTCACCGGCCGGTCGGTGTGTCGGACCGTGAACGCGTAGTCCTCGGCCAGTCCCAGCCCCGGCGTGGTCTCCTCCGGCAGCGGACCGTCCACATAGGCCTCGAAATAGTCGTAGGCCACGTCCTTGGTGTTGGGCGCGATCTGCACCCCCGGCAGCCGGCTGAGCAAGTAGTCGATGTCGTTGTCACGCCGCAGCTCGCCGTCGCTGACAATGTCGATGCCGGCGACCTCCTGGTCCTTGAGCGCCGCCTTGATGCAGACATCGTGAATCGACCGCAGCTGCGCCGCGCTGATGCGGTTGCGGTAGTAGTCGGTCTTGAGCCGGTCCAGCCAGTCCGGAACGGAGTAGGACCCGATTACCGTGGTCGGCAGGAGCGGCACCGATGCGATCATGTCAGTCCCGTGCCTGCGCCGTGAGCGTCACGATGTTGGTGCCGCTTCGATAGGGGAACGGCCGGTAGGCTACATCGAAGCCGCTTCGGCGGCCGATGGCTGCCAGGAGCGGTCCGTTGTTCCAATTCACCACCGATCCTTCGTACTTGCCCGGACCGCGGTAGGCGGAGCGGTAGGCGTCGACGTCCGTCACGAACAAGTCGTGCGCGACCAGGGTCCCGTAGGGATGCAGCATGCGGAGCGTGTCGACGAAGCTGGCTACTGCGCCGTTATTGACATGCAGCCGGATGTCATCGCCGGCCTCAAGCATGGGACGCAGGGCTTCGCCGCTGACGCCCGGCGCCACCTCGTAGAGGTCGAGGCCGCGCAGGGGAACATACCTCTCGGCCAGTCGCAGCTCCCCCCACACGCGCTGCCAGAACTGCACGACGTTCTCGACCGACTCGAAGACGTCGGCAGACGCCTCCGCCAGCAGCTCGGGCCCCAGCCGCACCAGACGGTGGATCTGCCGAGCAAGCGTCTCGCGGGGAATGCCGAACTCGTCGGCGAGCGCGGTGGCGGCCGCGGCGGGCAGGTGCGCGCGGGACTCGATGAGGTGGGCGGCCCCGCCGACGCGAGCCACCTCGTCGCTGGGCAAGTTATCGTACACATTGGACACATAGACCAGGAACACCTTGACGGCCAGGAACCCCAGAGCCACGCCGGGCCGCGTCGCGTCGAGCGCGAAGGCGGACACCCGCACGGCGTGGTCGCTCACGGTGGCCCGGGCCAACTCCAGCACATGGGGGGAGTAGTCGCACATCAGGTAATGCAGCCGACGGTAGTAGTCGCTCCCTCGCTCGGCGTCCATGGCCCGGAACTCGTCCAGCCACACCTTGGCCTGGTGACCGTTGCCGACGCCGAGCTCCACCACGAACAGCTCGTCGGGCAGCGCGCTGAGCTCGGTCAGGCCGTCCCACACCCGGAAGAGGTCGCCGATCAGCTCCCGCACGGCTTCCACGTTGCGCGCGTCGCTCTCTCCCCCCGGCAGGGCCTGCTCATAGAGACGGCCGGTCGCCTTCTCCCACTGCTCGAGCGCTCGCCAGTAGAGCGCGTTGAAGTCCCACACGCAGCTGCGACTCGTCGGCACCCAGTCCTCGAGGAACACGTCCTCGCACGGCCCCGAGCGGTAGCGGTCGATCGCGGATCGGGCCATCGACCGCCACTCGTCCGGGTCGAGCGCGACCGCCCGCCGAAGGTCGACGGCGACCTCGACAGCTCCCGGGACGCTCTCGTCCAGGTCGCCGACAATCTGGCGGAGGTCGATCGGCGACCGGAAGTTGGACTTGTACTGGATCCAGTCGCACACGACCCGCACCATCCGCAGGTCGATGTCGGTCTCGGCCAGGGCGTCGAGCACGGCGCCGATGGTCGTGGTCACGGTGACGGCCTTGGCCCCGCGGAGCCGGTCCACCGGTCGCACATCAACGAGCATGACGGCCGTCCTCTCTGGAGTGGGGCGCAGCGTTCGGAACCGAGCGCAGGCGGCCGGCGGCACTGCTGTGGATGAGTTCCGGCATGCCCCGCTCGAAACCGAGTGCCATGAGATGGATTCCGGCGACACCGGGCACGGCGCTCAGCGCGTCGATCGTCTCGACGCAGAGGCGGATGCCCTCGGCGGCGACCCGCTCCGGCGTCACCGAGCGGAGCCGCTTCTCCACATCGGCTGGGATGTGCACACCCGGCAGGCCGGTGCGCATGAACTCCAGCGCCCGCAACGACCGGATCGGACCGACGCCCGCCAGGACCCGGACGTCCCGGTCGACGCCGAGGTCGCGGACGTCGGCCATCCACCGCTCGAACGCTGGCACGTCGAAGACGAACTGCGTCTGGACGAAGTCGATGCCGGCGGCGGCCTTCTTGGCGAGCCGGGCGGCGCGCAGGTCGGTCGGGGGCGCGAACGGGTTCTCCACGCCACCGATGAACCAGGACGGGGCGCCGGCCAGCGCGCGGCCGGAGAGCAGTCTGCCGTCGTCACGCATTGTGCGCGCCAGCCACGCGAGCTGCACGCTGTCCAGGTCGAAGACGGGTTTCGCCTCAGGATGGTCGCCGAAACGGGGATGGTCGCCGGTGAGCAGCAGCACGTTGGGGATGCCCAGCGCCCCGGCACCGATGAGGTCGGACTGTAACGCGATCCGGTTACGGTCACGACAGGTCAACTGGAGGACCGGCTCGACACCGGCCCGCATGGCGATGACGCTCGCGGCGAAGCTCGACATCGCCACCCTGGCGCTGGGATTGTCGGTGAGGTTGACCGCGTCGACCCAGTCGCGGACGAGCGCGACCCTGCCCTCGAGCGCGGGCGCGTCGGCACCGTGCGGAATCGAGACCTCTGCCGTCACCGCGAACCGGCCGGCGCCGAGCGTGGCTCGCAACCCGGGGGAGGTCATCGCGAATCGTCCTTCACCAGCAGGGGGAGCAGGCGCGGGCGCCTTGGCTCCGGCTCTGTCCACAGTAGATCGTCGCGGCCCTGCCAGTAGTTGACCCACGAACTCGTGCCCTGCAGACGCTGGTCGATCGGGCGCTGCAGGCGCGTCAAGTCGTCGGCGTGCCCGCCCGCCTGGGCGCGGCGGGCGCCGGTCACCCACACGCAGGGGCGATCGGGAAACACCTCGCACTCGCCGCTGGCGCCGACGCCGCCGCACGGCCCGTTGCGCAGTTGCTTGGGACAGGTCATCGGGCAGGCGTAACCGGTTGCCGGCAGGGCGCACTGGCCGCACATCCGGCACCCGAAGAGACTCTCCTTGCTCCGCCGCTCGCCGGCCGTGAACAGACGCCGTGCGACCGGATGGCGTTCCAGAAAGGACGCGAACCACCGCAGCACGGGTCGGGGGGCGATATGGGGCGCGACCCGGTAGCTTGCGCGGGCCGAAAGCCACGGCGTGCGGGGTCGGGGCCAGCTCGTCTCATCGGACACGACCTCAGCGTCGCAGGTCCATGGCCCGCCGCGCGTCGTCGCGACATCCAAACTCTGACGCGTGCTGTTGTGTCTGGGCACAGCGGATGTCCCGACCGAGTACAGGACACAATGGACAGAGTGGGACGCGGTCAGTCTTGTTTGTAGGTACGCACCGCGGCGAGCGCACGCTCGACCACGGGCGCCAGCCGGTCCGTCACCGAGAAGTTGCTCCGTAGGTACGCGACGGTCTCGCGCAGCAGCGCTATCTCGCGCTGCAACTGCTCGACCTCGGGGTGGTTCGGGCAGGATGTCGCCACTCGCCCCGCGTCCGCGATTCGTTCGATGTCACGCGCGAGCGCTGACAGCGGCGAGCGCTCCGAGTTCGTTTCCGGGGCGGACACGCGTAACCTCCAGCGTCGCGGCGTCTATTCGACTCCAGGCTAGTGTCCGGCGGCCGAAGGCGGTGTGGTGCTGGGGAACAAGCCGGCACAGGTCTTCGTTGTCGCGCAGAACAGTCAGCGGCACCGGTCAAACGCTGAATGCCTCGAGCAGCGCGCGCACCGTCACCACCACCTCGCCGGACGCGCTCGTCGCCGAAGCACGAGGCGCGATGATGACTCCACTGACCAAGGGCTGGATCTCGGCCACGAGATGGACGGCCAGATCGAGCCCGATCCGGTCGGCGGCGCCGCGAGCCCCATGCAGGGTCGCCATGGTCGAGTCCGGGATGATAACGTCCGGCACCTCGTGCGCGAGGTAGTCCGCCCGGTCGAAGTCGGTCAGGGGCGCGACGGTGGCGTAGACCGGCGCCCGCCCGCCGACCGCGTCGACCAGGCGCCGGAGCCCGTCGGCCTCATACACCGGGCGGGTCACGAGGAAATTCACGCCGCGTTCGAGCTTGGCCAGGGTCCGGGCCTGTTCGTGGTCGGGGTCGTGACTACCCGGGTTCATCCGGGCTCCGATCTCGAACTCGGTCTTCGCCGGCACCGGGAGTCCGTAGTGGTCGCGACCGGAGTTGAGACCGCTCAGGAGCCCGACCAGGCCGATCGAGTCGAGATCCCAAACTCCGTCGATGTGGGGATAGTCACCGCGCAGCGGCGGCGAGCCGGTCTCGCAGACGACGCGCCGCAAGCCGAGCGCGTGGGCTCCCAACAGGTCTGCCTGCAGCACCACACCTGCCCGGTCCCACGTCGTGACAGCCGCCATCGTCTCGACCTCGAGACGTTCATGCAGGTGCAGGGCGACGTCGATCGGCTTGACCCGAGGCCGGACGCTGTAGGACGGCACGACGGAGATGAGGTCGACCCCGAGGGCCGCAACCTCGGCCACGGTCCGGACGTACTCGGCAAGACCGTCCACCGGCGGAGCGACCATCTGGACCGCGAGGAGGCGCCCCGCCCGGGCGACGCGCTGGACCGGAGTCGCGGGTGGCTCGGGCGGGGCGGCCGGCAGGCTGACCACGGCGCCTCCACGCTGGCGGCGGGTCTGCTCGACCGCCTCGACGGCGGCGGCCAGGGTCGCCGGAGCGGTCCCACAGCAGCCTCCGACCAGGCTCACACCGGCGTCGACGAGCTGAGTTACGTAGCGGGCGAAGTAGTCGGTGTCGGCGTCGTACTGGAATCGAGCAGGCGCGACCCGCCGTGGCAGTCCAGCGTTGGGTTGGGCCGACAGCGGCCGATCGGTATGGCGGCGAAGCTCTCGCACGACTTGAAGCGACCGGTGCGGCCCGATCACGCAGTTGACGCCCAGGGCGGCGACCGGGGACCGCGCCAGCGCCATCGCGACTTCCTGGGGCGTGTGGCCCGAGAGCGTACGCGCGTCCGGGCCGAACGCGGCCTGCGCGACGATGGGAATGCGGGCTACAGCCGCAGCGGCATCTACGGCCTCGACCAACTCATCCAGGTCTCCGAATGTCTCCAGCAGGATGAGGTCGACCCCCCCGTCAGAGAGCACGCGCACCTGGTCCGCCACCGCCTCGGCGCGTTCCCTCGCGCCGACCTGTGGACGCTGATGCACGCTGACGGCCGGCGACACCGAACCGGCGACCAGAATGGCCCGGCGTGCGGACGAGGCCTCGCGGGCGATGCGGACGGCGGCCCGGTTGACCTCCTCCCATTGAGATTCCAGCCCGCGCTCGGCCAGGCGAAGCCGGCTGCCGGCGAACGTGTTCGTCTGGATCATGTCCACGCCGGCTTCCACATAGCTTATGTGGATGTCTCGGACGAGTTCTGGCCTGGTCAGGTTGAGGCCGGGCAGCGCCTGGTCCAACGCCATCCCGGCGGCGTGCAGCATGGTTCCCATCGCCCCGTCGCAGACCAGGACGCCGGAGTTCAGCCGTTCGATGAGCGGGGTCATAGCTCCCCCAGCGCCGCGAGAATCTCCACGGCGACCTCCGCCATCAGCCGCTCCCGGTGGGCGTCCAGCGACAGCCCTGTGATTTCCTCGATGCGCCGGAGACGATAAGTCACCGTATTCGGATGTATGTGTAGGCGCTTGGCCGCACGCTGCGGGCTGCCGCTCTCCTCAAAGTACGCGGCGAGCGTCGACAGGAACTCGGCTCCCGCGCCGCCCGGTCCGTCCAGCAGTCGGCCCAAGACCTCAGTGGCGAACGCCCGCAGGTCCCGCACGTCGGGCACCCTCAGGAAGAGCCGCTCGACGCCGAGCTCACCGAAGGCGGTCACCGCACCGGCCCGCCCAGTCCGCTCGCTCGCGGCGAGCGCGAGCCGGGCCTCCTGATAGGACCGGGCGATCTCCGCCGCGCCGCGGCACGGACCGCCGATCCCTACGGCGACCGTATGGACGCGGCGCCGATCGGCGGCGGTGATGCACGCGTCGGCGAGCACCCGGAGCGTGTCGATGCCGTCGCCGACCGAGAGGACGGCGACGACCTCGTCGGCCCTCGCCATCACGACGGCGTTCGGCATGGTGCGGGTCGCGACTGCGGCGAGCGACGCGAGCCCCTCGGGGTCGGTTGCGACGAGACTCATGACGAAATGGGTCCCTCCGGGCTCGAGCCCGAGGTGCCGGGCCCACACCTGAAGCTCGTCCTCGTCGGCGCCTGCGGGGTGCAGCAGGCCCTCGAACAGCTGCTGCCGGGCGCGGCTCGCCGCGGCCTCGACAACGAGGCCCCGGCCCAGCACGACGCCGCAGATCATCGCGGCGTGTTCGATCACCATCAGGCGCAGGTTCTCGCTGATCTCATGCTCGAGGGCACCCATGGTGATCAGGTAGGCGGCGACGCCATCACCCACGCTGATCGGAGCGAGCACCACCCAGCCGAGTGCGGAATCGGGGTCCGGCACGGTGAGGACCCTGCGGCTGCGCGCCGCCGCCGCGAGAAGGGTGTTGAGACCCGATCGCCCGGTCTGGTCACGCAGGCGCGTGAGCAGGTCCTCCGGCGACGCCACCCCCGCCGACGCTGTGATCTCGAGTCCCCGGTCGAGCACGACCACACTCGTCCCGATCGACTCGAACAGCATCTGCGCGATCGCCGCCAGGTCGGTGGGCTGGGTTCCGAGCGTCGACAGGTAGCCACATGTCCGGACGACCCGCTGCAGATGCGCCGGCTCGTCCCGCGGCCGCCGACCATCCGCGATCACGGGGGCCGCCACACGCTCGGTAGCGGAGGCCGCGACAGGCACCGTAGGTGCGCGGCCGTTTCTTCCCTGAGCCTGCGGCAGGCCTTGACGGCCACGTTGCTCGCCGCTGCGTTGCGCTCGGATTGGGACGCTGGAACCCCCGGGTAGAGCCGCGTGAGATCCGGAGCGCATCGGTCACCTTCGCGATGGCAACGTTCGGCCAATGAATATGCAGCGATCCCGTAGTGGTCAGTCTGACGCCGACGCAAGGATACCGGATCCTCGATAACATTGTCAACAATCATGGCTGAGCATCGGCCTGGGCCAACCACGAGCCGCGATGCTCAGGAACGAAGTAGACCAGCGGAAGCACGGCGACCATAATTACGGCGAAAAGGATGAAGATGTGGCCGAGCGTGAGGCCCGGATCCGAGCTGCGCGCGAGCACGGCGGTGGCCACCGAGACCGAGATGATCGCCCCGGCCTGCCGGAACATTCCCCGCAACCCGGTGACCGCCGCGACGTCTCCAGGCACGATGCTCATCGAAGCGACATTCGACGCCGGCGCGGCCAGCCCCATGCCGAAGCCGGTGATACCACCGGCAATCGAAAGCCAGACATACGGTGACAGGTCGACCGGGATCGAGGCCATTACGAGCAGACCCGCGGCCGTGATGACGAAGCCGAACACCATCGGCCAGCGATAGCCGGTCCAGCGCAACGTGTAGGCGGCCAATCCCGCGATCAGCATGATGCCGACGGCCCGCGCTGCGAGCAGCGTGCCCGACTGAACCGTACTCAGCCCGTACCGGTGGATCGCGTAGAACGGAACCAGCGCGCCGAAGCCCAGTGCTGCGCAACCATAGAGGAAATTGATCAAGTTGAGGACAGCGAACCCCCGTCCCCGCAACAGCTTCGGCGCGAGGAACGGGTTGTCAGCCCGATTGTTGGTGTGCAGGAACAGCCACAACACCAAGGTACCGAAACTGATCGGCAGCCAGACCGACCATGAGGTGAGATGCGTGCCGGGGTTGCCGAGAAGGGTGATCCCGACCATCAGGCTCAACGAGCCGACCCCGAGGATCGCGGCGCCATCAATGTTGAGGCGAGTTGGCTTTGACTCCTGAGAGTCTCGCGGAATCAGCCACACGGCCAGACCCAGAACCAGGATCCCGTAGGGAACATTGACGAGGAATATCCCCCGCCATGACCATGCCTCTGTGATCAGGCCACCGAGCACCGGTCCGGCGATGCCGCCGATCGGGTTGATGCTGGTGAAGAGACCGACTGCGCGGTCGCGGTCGGAGCCGAACTGGTCCGCGACCAGCCCCGAGGCCGACGGAATGAACGCGGCGGCGCCGATGGCCTGGATGGCGCGGAGCACGACAAGCTGGCCTATGCTCTGGGCCAATGAGCAGCACAACGAGGACGCGACGAAGAGGCCGATGGCCAACAGAAAGATCCGGCGTCGTCCGTAGAGATCACTGATTCGGCCGGCGATCGGGAGTACGAGCACGCGGCCAAGGTTGGCGACCGTCAGGGTCCAGGCGGCCCAGTTGACCGTGGTGTGCAGGTCGGTCTCGATGTCGGGCAGCGCGGCGGCGACGATCGTCTGGTCGACCGAGCTCATCAGCAGAGCGAGCGAGACTACGATGAATACGAGCCGCCGGCGTGGTTGGTGTTCTTCTCCTACTGACTCCGGGGTGTGGGTTGGCCGAGCCATCGACTCACTTGCTGGTCTCTGCCGCGACGACCGCGTACACGATCATCGCTCGGTTGCCCGGCTCGAGCACACCGAGTACCAGTCGCAAACCGGACCAACGTGAGCTGGTGGCATCGCCAGATGCCGTTCCTGACCGCCAGAGCCGGTTTCTCGACAACTCGGATTCTCCTGCCGTGCAAGGGATGTCGGTGCTGCAGCACCCTCAACTCGTCAAGATCGACGTCCGGACAGCTCCTCGACGAGCTTGAGCAGCGCGGAGTGGTCCAACCCACCGTCGCCGCGCGCCTTGAGGGCGGCGACAAGTTGGGCGACCTGTGCACCAAGCGGGATTACGACCCCGGCCTCTCGGGCGGCAGCCATGACGATCCCCATGTCCTTGTCGTGCAGCTCGATCCGGAAACCGGGCGCAAAGTCTCGCCTGAGCATGCCGGGCCCCTTGCGCGCCAGGACGGTGCTGCCGGCCAGCCCGCCGCCGAGTACGTTCAACGCCGCGTTCAGGTCGACCCCGTAAGCATCGAGGAAGACGATCGCTTCGGCGACCAGCTCGATGATTCCGGCGACCATGAGCTGGTTGGCCGCCTTGACCGTCTGCCCGGACCCGGACGGGCCCACATGTACGACGGTCTTGCCGACCGCATCCAGCACCGGTCTGGCGGCGTCGAAATCCTCCGCGCGACCGCCGACCATAATCGACAGCACTGCGTCGATCGCGCCCGGCTCACCACCGGAGACCGGCGCGTCAAGCATCCGGAGGCCGGCCTGCTCGGCGGTCGCCGCCAGCTCCGCCGCCGCATCCGGACGGATCGTGGAGAAGTCGATCACGAGAGTACCGGGGGCCGCATTGGCGAACACGCCGTTGTCTCCAGCCAACACCGCACGCACGTCCGGTGAGTCGGGGACCATCGTCGCCACCACGTCGGCACCACGGACTGCCTCAGCAATGCTCTGCGCGGCGTGCCCACCCGCGGCGACGAGGCGGTCGACCTTGGGTCGGCTGCGGTTGTAGCCAGCGACCTCGAACCCGGCCTTGACCAGGTTGGTGGACATGGGTCCGCCCATAATGCCAAGGCCAATGAATCCTATCCTCTTCATCGGTGGTCTCCTTCGTGCGCCGCGGCACGGCGCTCAGGAGGCAGCCAGCCCAGGCTTGCCTCGGTGCTCGAGGTCGGTCGGTATTCCAGGCTCACCCAGCCCGCGTAGCCGTGTGCCTGCAACTCGCCCAGGTACCGGTCCAGCTCGAGCCGGCCGGATCCGGGCTCACCGCGACCGGGCGAGTCAGCAATCTGCACATGTGCCGTCTTGCCCGCATACTTGGCGATGGCGGAACTGATGTCGTCGCCGTTTTCGGCCAGATGGTAGAGGTCACACAGGAAGCCGACATTCTCGGCGCCGCCCGTGCGGACCCGGTCGACCACGGCGACGGCCTGGGCCGCGGTGCGCAGCGGGTACGGTTTGGTGCCGCTGACCGCCTCCACGAGGATGTTGGCTCCGATTTTGGCGGCGGCCCGCGCCGCCAGCACAAGGTTCTCGGTGCCGACCTCGTCCTGCTCGGCGGCATTGACCCGCTCGACACGATTGCCGTAGAGCGCGTTGAATGCCTGCACACCCAATCGCTCACCGATGCCGACCGCGACGTCGATGTTGTCGCGGAACTCCGCCCGGCGGGACGGGATCGACAGCACCCCGCAGTCCGGGCCGGCCAGATCCCCGGCGAAGAAGTTGAGCCCCACCAGCCGTACGCCCGAGTCGGTGACCGAGGAGACAAACCGGTCCACCGCCGCGTCGTCTGGAACCGCCTCCGCAAACGGCCACCAGTACTCGATCGCCCGGAATCCGGCAGCGCGCGCGGCCGCGGGCCGGTCCAGTGCCGGCCGCTCCGTGAATAGTAGCGAACAGTTGGCCAAATAGCGCAGAGAATGAGCCATGTCAGTCTTCACGTACTCGTTTCCTCCGATCCGTCGCGTCTGCGTGGGACGTGCTGCGATCGCGCGGCCCACCTCGCCCAACCGCGCGAAGAAGCGAGGCTAGATGGCGGCGACGACCGGTTGGGACTGCGACGCGTCGGCGACCTTGCCGTGCAGCGGGAAGTGACAGGCCACGAATTGCCCTTCCCCGATATCGCGAAGGATTGGTACCTCGTCGGCGCATCTCGCTTGGGCGAAGGCGCATCGGGTGCGGAACCGGCAACCCGAAGGCGGTGAAATCGGCGAGGGAATCTCGCCCCGCAGAGCGCTTCTCGTCAACGGGGCATCAGGATCGGCTACCGGCACCGCGTCCAGCAGCGCACGTGAATACGGGTGAGCTGGCCGTTTCGTGACCGCGTTCGAGCTGCCCAGCTCGACGATCTTGCCAAGGTACATCACGGCGATCCGGTCGCTGACGTTGTACACCACAGATAGATCGTGGGAGATGAAGACCATCGATAGTCCGAAACGGGTCCGCATGTCTTCGAGCAGGTTGAGCACCTGTCCCTGGATCGAGACATCCAGCGACGCCACCGGCTCGTCGCAGACGATCAGCTGCGGGCGCAGAACCAGCGCCCGCGCGATCGCCACCCGCTGGCATTGGCCACCGGAGAGCTCATGCGCACGTCGATCGCCCACGACCTCCATGTCGAGGCCGACGAGGTCGAACACCTCCTCCACTCGTTCGTCGATCGTCTGCCTCGTCTCGCCGGAGATCACCAAGCCCTCGGCGACGATGTTGCGGACCTTGCGGCGTGGGTTCAGGGCCGAGACGGGATCCTGGAAGATCATCTGCATGCGCAGGCGTACCTTGCGGAACTCCCCCCGCGGCATGCCGGTGATCTCCCGACCGGCGAAGTGGATGGTGCCGGACGTGGGGGGAAGCAGCTGGAGGATCGCGCGGCCGGTGGTGGACTTACCGCATCCGGACTCCCCCACGAGCCCAAGAACCTCTCCGCGCGCGACGTCGAAGGAGATGTCCGACACCGCTTCCAGGGTTGCCCGCGGAAGCCGGAACCGCTGGACGAGATGTCGCACGCTCAACAGGGGCTCGTCCCGCACGGGCGGCTCGACGGTCGTCGTCATTGTTGACCTACGCGTATGGTCTGGCCGCCGTCGGACGAATTCATGTCGGCCGCTCCTGACTCATTCAAGTGCTCCACCGGCCAGATGCACCGATACAGATGGATGTCGCTATGGGGATCGTCCGACAGCAGCGACGGCACCGCCGCACGGCATTCGTCTGTCGCCGCGCTGCAACGTCGCGCGAACCGACATCCGGTACCAAGTTTGGTCAGCCGCGGTGGTGACCCCGCAATGGTGTACAGCTTCGCGTGCGGCTCTCCGGCGAGGTCGGGCATGGCCTGGAGAAGTGCGGCCGTGTACCGATGCCTATGGTTCTTGAACAGGACCTTGGTCGGGCCTTGCTCGACCACCTGACCCGCATACATCACCACGAGATCGTCGGTCCTGCCTGCCACTACGCCCAGGTCGTGAGAGATAATGATCACCGACATCTTCCGAGCTTCCTGGATCTCCTTGAGGAGGTCGAGGATCTGTTTCTGAACGGTCACGTCGAGCGCCGTCGTCGCCTCGTCCGCGATCAGGACTTTGGGGTCGCAGCCGAGCGCTGCAGCGATCATGACCCGCTGCCGCATGCCTCCGGACAGTTGGTGCGGGTGCTGGCGAAGTCGCTTCTCCGGTTCCGAGATGCCCACCTGCCTGAGGAGGTCGATCGCCCGGGCATTAGCGTCGTCGCGGTTTAGGCCATGGTGGAAACGGATGCCCTCGGTGATCTGCCGACCGATTGGAACGACCGGGTTGAGCGACGACATTGGGTCCTGGAAGATCAGGGAGATGCCAGCCCCTAGCTTGCGCCGGCGCTCCTTCATGGGCAGTTGGCGGATGTCGACACCCTCGAGCAGAACCGTGCCCGTCACCGTCGCCGTGCTCGGGCTGATACCCATGAGTGCGCGGACCAGCATGGACTTTCCCGACCCTGACTCACCGACGATACCGAGCGACTTGCCGTACCCCAGCGTCAACGAGACGTTTTCGACCGGCCGAATGCGCCCCAACGGGGTCTCGATTTCGCAGGTAAGCCCCTCGACCACTAGTGCCTCGGCGGTCGCGGGCCCCCGCACACCTGCCTCCGGCGCGACCGCAGCAGACATTATGTCCTGGCGATATGTTGTCATGTCGAAACCTGCCGCCTCATCTCCCGCGATGTTAGGTGCGATGCATAGCTGCTACCCAAACATGTGCCGGCCACCGTCGACATGGACGACGGAGCCAGTCACCGCCTGCGACCGGGGCGAGCAGAGGTACACACACGCCCACGCAATGTCCTCCGGCTGCGGCATCTTGCGCATCGGAAGTGTGGCGGCGAAAGCGGCCTCGTTCTCGGGCGTGTCGGTCGGATGCGTCTCCAGATCGCGGATCGTCTCGGTGTGGCCCGGATTGATGTCATTCACCGTGATCCCGAACTCACCCAGACCGGCGGCGAGTGACTTCGTCAGTGTCCGCAGTGCGCCCTTCGCCGACGAGTGCGGAGCGCGGGTCCAGCCACCCACCCAGCCGTCGGGACCGTTCATGTGGATAATGCGCCCCCAGCCGGCCTCCCGCATTCCCGGTACGAACGCCTTAGCGAGGTACCACGAAGCGGTTAGCTGTTGGTTGAGGTAGTAGTGCCAATCCTCGTTGGTGGTCTCGAAGAAGCTGCGGTACAGGCGCCGAGCGGCGTTGCTCACATACATGTCCACCCGCCCGAAGCGTTCCTGCGCGACGGCCTTGAGCTCCTCAACGACCGGGAGGTCGCCGGCG
Organism: uncultured Actinomycetota bacterium; assembly: GCA_963753485.1. Lineage (GTDB taxonomy): Bacteria > Actinomycetota > Actinomycetes > Mycobacteriales > Micromonosporaceae > CAWDLX01. The sequence goes on from CAVWCL010000018.1 coordinate 162,102, forward strand.
TCACCCATGACCACGGCCGTGGCCGCGCCTAACCGCTGAGCCTCCTTCTCAACGGAGCGGGCTTCCTCCACGTTGGACTTCGTATTGATCATCACGTTCGCGCCGCGGGCGGCGAATTCGAGCACGATGGCCCGGCCGATGTTCCGACCCGAGCCCGTGACCAACATTGTCTTGCCTCGAAAATCGAACTCGCCCTCCATGCCTGCCTCTCTCTCGCCCGGCCCGCGCGGATCAACGGCGGTTCCGCACCCATCACTCGCGCGATCCTTGAAGCCACCGTTCAACATCGATCGCCGCCATGCAGCCTGATCCGGCGGCGGTGACGGCCTGCCGGTATTTCTCGTCCTGTACGTCGCCACACGCGAAGACACCGTCGACGCTTGACGCTGTGCCATCTCCGGTGACGACGTAGCCCGCCTCATTGAGCTTCAGCTGGCCTTCGAACAACTGCGTTGCCGGGATGTGGCCAATGGCAACAAAGACTGCATCACATGGCAGGATGTCGCTGTCGCCCGACAGGGTGCCTTCGAGCTTCACTCCGGTGACGCGGCGGTCGCCAAGTATGTCGGCTACGACTGAGTTCCACCGGATCTGGAGGTTGGGTCGCCGGAAGGCTCGTTCCTGCAAGATTCGCGATGCACGCAGCTCACCCCGGCGATGGACGATGGTAACGGAAGCGACGATATTCGCGAGGTACAGCGCTTCCTCGAGAGCCGTGTCCCCGCCACCGACCACGACGACGTTCTTGCCCTTGAAAAAGAATCCGTCGCAGGTCGCACACGTCGACACACCACGTCCGAGCAGCAGACCCTCGGACGGAAGTCCCAGCATTCTTGCCCGAGCGCCGGTCGCCACGATCACGGCCCTGGACTTGTAGTCGTCGGAGCCGAGACTGACGTGAAATGGTCTTTCCTGGAAGTTCACGCTGCTGACTCGGCGTGTGATGATCTCAGTGCCGACCCGTGACGCTTGTGCCCGCATCTCTCCCATGAGTTTCGGCCCGAGAATCCCGTCCGCGAAACCCGGGTAGTTCTCCACCTCGGTGGTAATCATGAGCTGGCCACCCGGCATGTCGGTGTTCGAAACCGCTTCGCCCTCGATGAGCAGTGGCGAGAGTTCCGCCCTGGCGCAGTAGATCGCCGCCGTCAGTCCCGCTGGTCCCGAACCGATGATGACGACGTTACGAGCAGAGGCCACGGCCAGTCCTTCGTGTTGATTCGAGCGGGCTTCGACGTTCAGCCGCGGCCCAGCACGATCGGCCGACGGCACCACTGGGGGCGCCGACTCACCTAGGCGTGCGACGGCATCCCGCGCTCGTCGACCTGTGTCGGAGCGTGATCCGCGTAGTCGAACGACGGTCCGAGCCGGTCTTCTATGGCCTTCCGGATTTCACCCGGCTTGGCATGGCGGTCGAGTGCGTATTTCGAGAAGATCAGCTCGCCATCGAGCTCCACTTCGAACGTGCCCCACGACGTCGGCAGAAGCTCGACGTGCTTGAATAACGGGGCCCAGCCGGCGAGCACATCGTCGATAAGCTTGATAGCAAGATTGTGGTAGTTACATGGCACGCAGTATTCGATGACGAGGGTGTGCTCGCGAGAAAGCGTCCGCGCGAAGGCGTTCTTGGCCTCACCCTCATAGAGCTCGGTGTCAACAGCCTGTGCCACGGTCAACTCCTTTCGTTGGTCCTACTGTCCGTGAGGGAGTGGTGGATGAGAGGCCCAGCGACTGCTCGACCGGGGGGGACCGGCCTAGGCATCAACCCTAGAGCCGCCGAATCGCAGATGTCAACAGTTTCGTTGACGACTCGGTGGCTCAGACCTGATCATCTACGTCGGCTCGAAAGACGTCCAGCCGAGCCCCGTGCAGTTCTCGGTTGGGCACAGTGGCATCGCGTAAAGGTTGTCCTTGGGCTTCGAGATGCCGCCGGCTGCCGTCCCAGAGACGATGCCAACCGTGTCGCGATACACGACTGTCCCGCACACTCTGCACCTCATGTTGACGAGGTCGTCACCCTTGACCCACCCCATCGCGGACACCCCGGCCGCGAAGAAGCTCCTCAGGCCCTCGTCGACGTCGTTGAAGAAGCCGTACGTGAGGACGCGCTGCGGGGGCCGACCGACCACCCGTTCTTCCAACACTCGCCGATACTCCATGACACCTCCTTAATCTGGCTCATCGGTGGACTCGTCGTCGTTCGCGCCGGGCAGCATGAGTTAGCGGCCATCGCGCCTATATCGCGCCATCCTCGGCGAGCTTCGCGATGGCCTTCGTGTCGTAACCGAGCAGTTCACCGAGTACGTACTCGTTGTCCTCTCCGTAACAGGGAGCACCGCGGTCGACGCTTCCGCCGATATAGGGCGGCGTCGCGCTCATCTTCACGGGCAGCTCGCCAACCGGCCAGGTCCCGATCTTCGTTCCCGTCACCTCGGTAAGCCACTCGAGGTGCGCAAGCTGCGGATCGTTGTCCACCTTGTCGCCCCCGGTCTGGCAGACACCAGCGGCAACTCCCGCGGTCTGCAGGCGGCGCATCAATACGTAGCGATCGTGCTCGACCGTCCAGGACCGGACAAGCGACTCGAGCGCATCCTCGTTCTCGAGTCGGCGGTCGAGGGACGCGAAGCGGTCGTCGGTGAGCCATTCCTCGTGGCCGGACACGTTGCACAGAGCCCGCCATTGATCTTCCTCGAAACATGCGATAGCCAGCCAGTTGTCGTCGCCTTGGCATGGGAACGCGCCGTGAGGAGCGGCCTGCTTCCACGGCGAGCGATTCCCGATACGGTGCCACGTCCGCCGGTTGACCGAGTAGTCGAGCAACGGCACACCGGAGAGGAAGATCCCAGTCTCGGTCTGGGATGCATCGATCCATTGGCCTTTTCCGGTCCGCTGCCGGTAGCGGAGCGCGCCGACGATGGCGAGACCGAAGCTGTAGGCCCCGATCCAGTCGAGGTAGGAGTAGCCCCAACCGGCGGGCACCGCCGGCTCGGGAAGACCGCACATCTCGGTGGTTCCCGCCAGCGACGCTGCGATCGGCCCGACGGCCCGAAACCGACCGTAGAGGCCGTGTGAGCCCATGCCGGACTGCTGGGCGTAAATAATCTGGGGATTCAGCTCGCGCGCCTGCTCGTAGCCGAGCCCCCAGCGGTCAAGCACGCCCGGAGAGAAACCCTCGGCGACCACGTCGGAGATCTGAACGAGGCGCCGCGCAATCGAACGGCCTTCGGGGTGCCGCATGTTGAGGGATATGCACCGCTTGCCAGCGTTCTTGTTGTTGAACTGACCCCCCATATCGGGATCGGTCACGCCCGGCAGCGGCCCAGTCGCCGCGTCGCGGGCGGCTCTGCCACCGATCGGCGCCATGACGCCGGTGCGCGTGTCAGGGTTTGCCGCCCACTCCACCTTGATGACCTCCGCGCCGAGAGCGTTGAGAAAGCGCGTGCCACCCGCGGACGCCAGGAACCACGAGAAGTCGAAGACGCGGATGCCGTCGAGGGCGAAGGGCTTCCCCCGACGGGAAAGCTTCGTGGAAGCCGCTGTCGCGGTGGCGGGCGTCGCTGCCATGGGAGGTAGCATCACCAGCTCCGCCAGGATCGATGTACGGTCCTCGTCGAGCAGTGGCGCCCGTCGCCCGCTCTTCCAGGACGTCTCGGTGGAGAGCCATTTGCTCGTGACGTAGGTGAAGGCCTTGCCTAGCTCGGGGTGCTCGATCTCGGAGAAGGTGCCCCTCGCGATCCAATGCTCGTCGACCAGATTTTCCTCGGGGCGTCGCACCGGGGCGAACATGAGTCCCGCCTCCTGGGCCTCCTTCCAGGGCACCTCGTCGTAGGTGAACCTGCCGACCAGGCGCTGCAGCAACTCGACCATCACGACCTGCTGCTCTGTCATCTCCGAGCTTCCCGGTATGTGCCTCGAACCGGCCGCTCGCTCTTCCCCCTCGGCAGAGACGTTCGTGGCCACCCCGTAGCGCTGGAGAAAGCGGATGAGTGTGGACTGTTCGCTTTGGATCGTGAGCATGAACCAGCGCCCGTCCTTCGTGTGCACTATCGGTGGCACCGTCGCGACATGCTCGCCGGCGTGCCGGCTCGTTTGACGCTTGACAGCGATCCGGCGGAAGACCCAGTTCATGACATCGAGTTCAGTATTTTTCGCCGCCGCTTCATGGATCGCGCACGAGACCAATTGCCCGGCCCCCGAGACATCGCGATAGTAGAGGGCCGCGACCGCCGCGAGTGCGACTTGCTCGCCCGCGATATGGTAGGAATGCCACACCTGCCCGGCCATTGGTGGAAGATCGTAGCTGCCGTCCGGTCGGGGGCTGTATCCCGAGTTCATCATCTGGCCACCGAGTGCCAGGTGGATGAGGTCGGACGCCTTGTAATCCGCCCATGGCCCGTCGTCGCCGAAGTCGGTCATTCGCGCGATGACGAGGCGCGGCGACGTCGCCAGAAGGTCGATCCGGTCGAGGCCGATCGATCCGAGGACCTCCCGGTCGGTGCCGTCGAGGAGGATATCGGTCCGATCGAGGAGCTGCTTGACGACATCGACGTCGGCGGAGGCGGTGAGGTCAAGGCAGATGGAGCGCTTGCCGCGGTTGTAGTTCCAGTAGAACAGTGACCGTTCGGGACCAGGGACGTCTTCGTAGAACGGCCCGATCGACCGGGTCGGTGAGCCACCCGGCGGTTCGACTTTGATGACATCCGCACCGAGACCGGCGAGCACGAGGCCGGCGTACTCCGCGCGCTCGTCAGCGATCTCGACGACCCGGACACCGGACAGCAGGTGTGTGCCTGCCACCGAACCCTGTTCTTCGATCCCGACGCTCATGTCCGGTCCACGATGCGAAATCGCGGCAGCGTCACCTCGTCGGTGACCGCGTCGAAGGTCACCTGAACCCGTTCTCCGACGTCGATCAGCTCGTTCTTCGTTCCCACGACATTGGCGGTCATCATCGGCCCCTCGTCGAGCTTGACCCAGACAATGTTGTAGGGCAGGTCGTCGGCGAACGCCCGGAAGTAGGGCTGGTGCATGAAGATCCTGCTCCAGATCGTGCCGGAGCCCGAAACCTTCGCCCACTCGATCGCGTGGCCAAGGCAGTTGGGGCAGAACTCGCTCGGCGGGAACCACCACTCGCCGCAGTCGAGGCAGTGCTGGATGCGCAGCTCGCCGCCGCGGGTCGCCTCCCAGTACGGCTCGTCGACCCTACGGGGCCGCGGTAGCGGCTTCGTGTACGCGGCGAGGCTCTTCTCGGTACTCATGGTTGTCCATTCATCCCTTCGAAAAGACGACGCTCGAGGTGATCGGGCTGTAGCAGACGTAGTGCGCAAGCTCGCAATCCGGCACTTGGTTCACCGACTCGCCGCGAATCTGCCGAACTAGCTCGGCGATGTGATTCCACCCCTGCATATAGCTCTCCGAGGTGTGCCCGCCGCTCGTATTCAGTGGCAGCTCGCCGCCGGGTTCAATGCGGCCGTCCTGCACCCACTCCCACGCTTCGCCGCGCCCGCAGTACCCGAAGGCTTCGAGGGAGAATAGGATGGTCGGGGTGAAGTTGTCATAGATGGAGGCGACGTCGATGTCGCTGGACCGCAGGCCCGAACCTGACCAGAGACGGTTCGAAACCTCGACCGCGGATTGCCAGAAGTTGTCGGGGACCTGGTAGGTGGTGGCGAGCGTCGCGGATGCCTCCGTCGCGGTGATAAGGACGCTCGGTTTGTTCAGGTCGCGCGCCCGCTCCGGGGTGGTGAGGATGACCGCGACAGCTCCGTCGTTGATCAGGCAGTAGTCAAAAAGCCGCAGCGGCTCGGCGATGAACCGCGAGCTCATGTAGGCCTCGGCCGTCAGCTCGGCGCGCATGACAGCGAGCGGATTATTCATTGCATTCTTCCGGTTGTTCAACGCCAGCGGAGCCAGCGCACCGTCGGGAACATTGAACGTCTTCATGTAGCGGCTGTAGGCGTGAGCGACGGCGGCCCCCGGGGATGTCATACCGTAGACGTTTTCGAAGGAGGCTGTCTCCCCCGAGTCCTCACCACCGTAGGTCGCACCGGCCGACCGGCCGTTGTTGCCGTAGATGCATGCGATCGTCTCGGCCATTCCGCAGGCGATAGCCATCGCCGCCGCCTGGACTGCGACGCCTGAGAAGCGCCCCGAGCCGGCGTACTGCGTGATGTGGCGCAGTTGCCCGGCCTTCATGCCGAGGACCGTGCTGAAGTACTGGTAGGAGGGCACCCGGTGGATGCACAGCCCGTCGATCGCGTCCTTCGCTAGACCCGCGTCCTCGAGCGCCCCTTTGAGCGCCCTCGCTCCGAGGTCCTCCGCGGTCCGGGACTCGTCGCGGTTGCGATACATCTCGCCGAAGTTGACGGAGCCGATGCCGACGATGGCTACCTTGTTCCGCAAGACGTCGTTGTTCACCGACCGAGCCTCCCAAGGCCAGAACTGACGGAAATCGACATCGTTCAGAGCGTTCTGTCCACGCTCTTCACACCGACCTTCACCCGTAACCAGTCGGCGATGGTGTAGAGCGCCAGGATATTGATTGCAAACAGGATCGCCGGGATGGTCGCTTGCCAGGGGGCCACGCTGACGGAGCGCTGGCCTTGGGCGATCATCTGGCCCCAACTCGACACTGGCGACGGCACACCGAAACCCAGGTAGCTCAGGGCGCCTTCGGTGAGCATGACGGTGGGCAACACGACACCGGCGTAGGTGACGATCGACACCAGCGTGCTCGGGAGCAACTCACGCCAAATGATCCGTGCTCCCGAGGCCGCCATGCCTCGAGCGGCCACGATGTATGACTTCTCGATTTCGGTTCGACCGATGGCCTGGACCACGCGAATGAATCCGGGGAGCTTCACCAGCGCGATCGCCCAGATGACCTCGAAATAACTCGGCGTGAAGACCACGGCAAGCGTAAGGAGCAGCAGCACTCCGGGGAGCGACAGGATCACGTTGCATAAGAGGTTGACGAGAAAGTCGACGGCTCCCCGGTAGTACACGGCCAGCAGACCGACCGCACAACCAATGAACAACGAGAGAGCCGTCGCACAGACCGCGATCAGGTAAGATGTCCGTGCACCGAAGACGAGGCGCGAGAGCATGCTGCGCCCGACGGCATCGAGCCCCAAGAACTCGCTGCCCCAGTGCGGAGGCGTGTTGGGACGGCCGATTGGGAGGACTATGTCCTGGAGTGGCAGCAGATTTGCTGTTATCGCCAGCAACAGCACGAAGGTAACCCAGGCCGCGGCAAGGATGAGAGCCAGCCTGTTCCGCGGACGTACCCGTCGCGAGTAGAGGGGTGCACCGAACCCAGGAAGGCGGAAGGCGCCGCGATGACGCTTTCGCGCGTCGAAGGTCGACGTGCCCAGTTCTCGCTGGTCTGCCTCCTGCTTCGTTTGTTGCCCGACAATGGCCATCACAACACGCTCCGCACTCTGGGATCGAGAACGCGATACGAGAGGTCGACGGCGGTGTTCACTACGGCAAAGAACAGCGCGATACAAACGACGGCACCGGTGACGACGGGTATGTCCTTCAACTGGACCGCCCGGTACACGAGGTTTCCGAGACCCGGGACACCAAAGAAGATCTCGACGATGATCGATCCACCGAGGAGATTGCCGAACGAAATGCCCGCGACAGTGATGAGGGAGGCGGATGCCGGACGAAGTACATGCCGCGTCATGACGTACCACTCCGGGAGCCCCCGACTGCGCGCTGCGTTGACGAAGTCCTCATTCAGAAGGCTCACGAGGTCACCCCGGAGCACTCTGAGGAGCGTCGGAGCGAGGTGAAGGACGAGGGCGACGACGGGAAGCGTGATGCTCCTAAGGTTCTCGCCCAGCCCTCTCTCGATCGGGACGTAACCCAGCGCCGGAAGCCAGGACAGGTTGACCGCGAAGATCAGCAACAGGAACACGGCGCTCACAAACGGCGGCGTGGCGTGGGCGACCGATGCCAGGAAAGTAATGAATCGGTCGACCACTCCACCGGGGCGGCCGGCCGAAACCATCGCCAGGACGATTGCGACAACCAGCGCCACGATCAGCGCCACGATCGCGATCTCGGCTGTCACCGGAACGCGACTGGCGATTAGCTCGCCAACGGTCGCTCCCCCTTCGTTCGCCCAGGACCCCCCCAGGTTGCCGTGGAGCGCCTGCGAGAGCCAGTTCCAGTACTGGATCCATATGGGGTCGTTCAGGCCGTGGGACTTATCCCAAGCGTTGGCGAAATCAAGCGGGACGTCACCATATACAGCGAACGCCGGCGACCCCGGGATCAGATTCACAAGCAGCGTCGTGAAGAACGTCACGAGCAGCATCACCAGGACGATCATGCCGACCCGGCGGGCAACGAAGCGTAGAAGCATCACCGCACCGACTAGCGATCCAAGAACGAGTCAATGTCCTGCACGAGCTGGTCGTAGCTGCGGGCACCGCCCAAACGGTGTTTCGGCTGCCCGTCGGCGACGAGTATCAAGGTGGGAATGCTGAATACCCCAAGCTCTTCGCAGAGGTCTGGACTGTCGTCGAGGTCTACCTTCAAGATGCGCAACCTCCCAGCGTATTTTGTCCGACATTGCTCGAGCGCTGGATCCATCGCCTTACATGGCTCACACCACTCGGCCGTAAAATCCAGCAAGATCGGTCCTGTTGCAGCACTGACTTCGGCGGTGTAGGTCTCATCCGAGACATACTCGATCAAGTCCTCAGACATCAGCCGTTCCTCTCAGCGCCTTGGCTCGGAAGACACAGGGGTAGACCCGAGCCGTAACTTACCGATTCGACGGCTGCCACAATCACCGCAAATCCGACCGTAGCCTTGACCAGAATCGACCAGGGCCGCCGCCGGCCTCCACTGCTACGGATCAACGTTGCGGGCATGTGCCGCTCCTCAATGTTGCATAGCGCTCCGGCGAGGGACGCGAACGACAACTTCGTGGCTTGCCGACATATGCGCGGGTCTGATCGCCACCTCGTCAGATATCACCCGTGTGCGCGCGAAGCACCGCTCTCAATCAGCTCGCCGCTTTGGCGGCTGCCGCAACGGACGGCCTCTTCCATAGGTCGGCGCTGGCGATCGCAGCGCCCTCTCCGAGCGCGCGGAGCTTCGCCCACTGGACATCGGAGTGCGTGCGCGGGTGGTCCCAGCCTTGGGAGAACCCGCAGTCCACCCCAGCGATCACGTTCTCGCGCCCAACGTACTGAGTGAAGTTCTTGATTCTCCAGGCGACAAGCTCAGGGTGCTCGACGACGTTCGTCGACTGGGTGATCAGTCCCGGAACAATGACCTTGCCCTCCGGAAGTTTGATGTCCTTCCAGATCTGGAACTCGTGCTCGTGGCGAGGGCTGGCTGCCTCGAAGCCGTAGGCCCCGACGTTGAGCTTCAGCATGGACTTAGCCACTTTGCCCATGGGGGTGTTGTTGATGTGCGGTCGGTTGCTGCTCCCGCCACACCAATGCAGGCGTACCCGCTCCGGAGGGATGTCGCGCAGCGCGTAGTTCTCGATCTCGATCGCGGCGTCGAGCGCCCTGATGATCTCGGCGTCGTCCACCAGCTGGTAGGCGGGGTCCTGCGCGGGACGGTCGAGCTGCAGGATGAAGCCGGCCTCCGTGATTGCCTTGTACTCCTCCCGCATCACGTCCGCCAGGGCATACTGGTAAGCCTCCGTGCTCGGGTAAAATTCGAGCACGTTGAGGTCGGCCCGCGTCATGTTCGTGGGCGTGACCGCGGAGATGAACGCATCCGCCACGTCGAGCCCGTTGAGGGCGGCGCGCAGGTTGGCGATGTCGCGCTTGACCGCGGTGTCGTCGTACGAGATGGGTCCGACGAGCTTGTAGACCACGACCTTGTTGAAGCCTCGCTTGCTCCGCAGCGCCGCGATCTCGCTCATGTCGACCTCGACCGGCAACCACGAGAACTGGGCCGCGGCGTAGTACTGAGAGTAGAAGCCGGGGAACTGCTCCCACTCGCCCTTGGGTCCGCGGAACCCGTCGAATGGGTTCTCCTCCCCCTTCTTGATTTCGTAGCGTTCGAGCCCGACGATCCGTTCGCCGATATACGTCCGGAAGTCGTGGCGCGAGTACTCGCCATCGTTCGGGATGTCAACCCCCGCCTCTGCCTGACGCCGGACGACCTCGGCGATGCCGGAGGTGACGGTCTCCTGGAACTTCTCCTCGTCCATCGGCTTGCCCAGAGTCCGGTCCCTCATGGCTTCGATGAGCGCCAACGTACGAACGAGGCTTCCGGAATGAGTGGTCAGAATCCGGTCGGTGCTGCCGTTCATAACTCTCCTCGTGCGGTCATGGTTCTTGTCCACGAGCCTGCGCGTGCGATGGCTCGCCGTGCTGCATAGAGGACTCCCTGCAGCTTCTCCGCCGCAACGTCGGCGTGAGGTTGGCTATACCTCTGCTGTGGATCCTCTGGGGGGCGTCGAGTGCCATCGACATCGGTGCTGGTGGCGTCGGTGACATCGAGTTAGCCCACTTCGGTGACCGGTACGACCCTGACTCCAGGGCGACATTGATGGTGATAGAAGTTGTTCGGCTAGGACGGTATGCGCGCATCCTGACAGCTTGGGACGGTACAGATGACCCTCGGGTCTGCCCTTCCTTGGGCTGAACCATAAGTCGGTTCGCTACCGATGTCAACAGTTTCGTTGACGACTGGTAGCTCTCGGCGAGCGGTTGTGAACCACGCGGCCACACGGCCAGGACCTCGCCGGTTGGTCTCGAATATGCGGCCATCGGCGGCCCAAGCAACGCTGTTTATCAGCAACAGACGCTGGGGGTGATCGTCACCGAGGAACGTCACGATTGGCATGCGATCGGCGCCATCGACGGAGATTGTCCCCTAGACGGTATGAGGGTCCTGGTTGACGAGGCCGGGGCCTCGCTCGTAAGTTGACGTGGATTGCCGGCGAGGAGTTGGCCTCGTCGGCACCACATTTGCCGGAGGCCCCTGAGGGTTCAGTGAGCGTACGAGTGTTGGTCTGGATGTGCACGCACGGTCGATCGTGGGCTGCGGGTTGGACACGGTGACGGGGCGGATCACGCAGCGGCGCTCGTTCCGTCGGCAGAGGCGGTGTTGGACTGGCTGCGCGAGCTGCCGCACCCGTCGCGGTCGCCTACGAGGCCGGTCCGACCGGTTTCGACTCACCCCGGCAGCTGACCGCTGGCGGGGTGCGGTGTGTGATCGCGGCGCCGTCGAAGCTGCAGCGACCGGCGGCGGATCGGATCAAGACCGATGCCCGGATGCGTTGCATCTGGCCCGGTTGCTGCGGATGGAGCAGATCGTCGAGGTCCGGGTTCCGGGCGTGGAGCAGGAAGCCGCACGGGACTTGGTCCGCGCCCGCGACGATGTCCGGGGTGATCTGATGCGGTGCCGGCACGGGTTGTCCAAGCTGTTGCTGCGCCACGGCATCGTCTCCTCCGGCGGGACGGCATGGACCAGCGCCCACGAGACGTGGCTGCGCGGGGCAGCAGTTCGGCGACCGCGGCATCCAGCTCGCCTTCGACGCCGACCTCGAGGCCATGCTGCTCGCGGTCGACCGCCGGGACCGCCTGGACACAGCCGTCACCGAGATGGCCGGGGACAGCGAGTACACCGCCCTGGTGCGGCGGTTGAGCTGCCTGCGCGGGGTATCCACGCTGACCGCGTTCGGGTTGGCGGTCGCGGTCGGCGACTGGCACCGTTTCACCGGCGCCACGATCGGCGCCTACCTCGGCCTGGTCCCTACCGAATCGTCCTCCGGGCGGCAGCGGTCGCAAGGCTCGATCACCAAGGCCGGCAACACCCACTGCCGCCGGCTGCTGGTCGAGGCGGCCTGGCACCACCACCGCACCTACCGCACCCCGAGCGCGACCATGCGGGCCCGAGGGAGACTCGCCACCCCGGCCGCGACGCCCGTGGTCACGCCGGTAACCACCGGCCGCACCAGCGTTGGCAGACGTTCGTGGCCCGCATCAAGAAACCGGTCATCGCCAACGTCGCCGTCGCCCGCGAGCTGGCCGGCTGGTGCTGGTCGCTGGCGGTCCTCGACGACTGACCGTCGAACCAGCCACCCATGAGCAGCCAGGCGGTGACGGCCGGACGTGGCAGCGCGTGGAGCGACCCGCGGCTGAACTATGAGCAGCAACGCTTCGGCGGCGCCACGCTCGTTCCCAAGACCAGCGAGACGCTCCAGCCGAACAGCCCGTACTGCTGGTAACCAACCCGCGCATATCAGTCTGACCGCGCGCCGCCAAGACACGCTCACGACCGACCCCACCGCCTGCCCCAGAAGCCCGAAACGGCGCCCGGACCCACCGGCCCGGACGCCGCTACACCCTGCCCCTTGACAGAACTGCCCTACATATCAGGTCTATCGTTGCGCGCTTACCGGCGGTGAGGGTTCTCGATGCGTCAGAGCCGCAGCTCGGCCAGCGGCCCCAGCAGCTCGTCCAGGCGCGTCTCCGCACCGACCAGTCCCTGCTCCAACGCGTAGCCGTGGAGCAACTCGAGGGCGGGCAGCATCGCGGGAAAGCCGATGGGCCACGGATCGAAGCCCTCGTCGCCCAACCAGGCGTCGCGTTCGGGCGTCTCGCTCGCGCGGCTCTCGGCCCTGGCCTGCGTGACCAGTTCGACGATGTCGACCGCGCGGTCCAGGACCGCGGGGTCATCCCGGGCGACGAGCACGTGGTTGATCGGGACGAAACCGTGGTCACGGACCCAATCGCGGTCGGCGGCCACCGGGTCCTCGAAAACGCACGCCAGGTCGGGCGCAGCGTCCTCAGGGCCGAGCACCGCGGCCGTCGCCGTTCCATCGCGCAGCACCGCCACCGGGCGCCGTCCGTCCGAGATCCGGATGGCGTTCGCCGGGTCGGGCGCTCCCGGGACGTGCGATGGGCCGGTCGTCAGCCACGTCAGCTCCGCATCGGTGACACCGAACCGCTCCGCCAGCATGCCGCGCAGCCACACGCCGGTGGTCTGGGCATAGGAGCGGATCGCGATCCGGCTGCCCGAAAGGTCGGCCGCGGTTACCCAACCATTTGCCGGCGCGTATGTCAGCGCCTCGTGTTGCGAACGGGCGAGCAGGACGACCGGAAGTAGGGCGAGGGCGTGTCCGGCGGCCCTCGCTTGGAGGTACGTCGCGATTGCCATTTCGGAGAAGTCATACGGCTGCTCGCGGACCATTGCGGGAAACTCGACGGAGATCGCGCCACGCGGCGCCACTAACCGCACGCGGCATCGGGCGAGTCGCGCGCGGTCTGCCCGCAGGGAGTCCAGATGGCGGTGCGGGCCGACCAAGAGGGTTACGTCCTTCGTAGCTCCGTCCTCACCATCGAAGGCTGTGATGGACTCAGCCGGCTCATACACAACATAGTTTCTATGTGAATAGGCGCGACTCTACGAGGGCCGTCCCAGATTGTCAACGTTATTGCCCACACAATGTCCGGTTTGACGCAAGTCGTGCCGATGCCCGCGCCCCCGCCCGCCAGGGCGTTGGGTGAAGAAGGATCGAGCGGCAACGTGCGAGACACGCACGCGCGGCGTCCATTCGTCAGCGTCGCCCACTATGCTGTGGTCACGATTGTTAGTAGAGTCCGCCGCTTAGGGACGAGGACAGAGCATGAGCATAGGGGCGGGTGAGCCGAAGGCCGCAGTCGTCGCAGCACTTCGGACCGCCATCATCCGTGGTGAGTATGCCCCGCGACAGCGGCTAGTGGAGATCGAGCTCTGCGAACGGTTCAACACGTCCCGCTTCATCGCCCGTACGGCGCTCCAAGAGTTGCATGCAGACGGTCTGGTGGAGTTCCAGCGAAATCGGGGTGCGCGGGTCCGGGAGATCTCCTTGGCCGAGGCGATCGAGATCACCCAGGTTCGCCGGCTCCTGGAGGGATACGAGGCCGCGCAAGCGGCGCGGCGGGTCAACAATGAGCAGACGAAGGAACTGCGGGCCATCGTGAAGGACATGCGCGCGGCCGTCGCGGCCGCCGATCCCTTGCGCTACAGCGACCTGAACCACAAGCTGCACGGCATGGTCCGCGACATCGCGGGCAACGAGACGTGCGCGCGCCTGCTGCGCCAGTTGCGCGACCAGACCATCCGGCACTCGTTCTCCCTCGCCCTGCTGCCGGGGCGGGCCAATGTCTCGCTTCCGCAGCACGAGGCCATCGTCGTCGCGGTGACGGCCAAAAACCCCGACGCGGCAGAGCTGGCGATGCACCGACATCTGGAAAGCGTGCTCGAAGCGTTCCAGGCGCTCGCCGCCGGGTCGCAGTCGTGAGTGACGGTTTGTCGGTCGCTCTCCTGGGGTTGGGCGAGGCGGGCTCGGAGTTTGCTCGTGACCTTGTCGCCGCTGGCGTCGAGGTGCACGGCTTCGACCCCAAGGTCGCGTCGCACCCTGGTGTGACCGGCCATGACAGCGACGCCGCAGCCGCTGGCGCGGCCGGCCTCACCCTGGCCCTGACCAGCGCCCACGAGGCGAAGGAGACACTCGTCCAGGCGCTTCCCGGGATTCGTCGCGGAACGATCTACGCCGACCTCAACACCGCCTCGGCCGGGCTCAAGAAAGAGCTGGCCAGGCTGGCCTACGATGCCGGCGTGGGTTTCGTCGACGTAGCACTCATGGCGCCGGTTCCGGGCATGGGCCTAGGCACGCCGATGCTTGTCAGCGGCCCGGCCAGCGAGCGATTCGCCGGGTTCCTCCGACCGCTCGGCGCATCGATCGAGATCGTCGCCGGCCCCCCGGGAACGGCGGCAACGCGCAAGCTCGTCAGGAGCGTTTTCTACAAGGGTCTTGCGGCAGCCGTAGTCGAGGCCCTGCGGGCCGGTCGAGCGGCCGGTTGCGAGGACTGGCTCCGCCAGAACCTCGCCAAGGAACTCGCGCAAGCATCGACGGCCACGGTCGACCGCCTCGTCGAGGGCAGCGTCCGGCACGCCCGTCGGCGCATCGAGGAGATGGCCGCCTCGGCCGAACTGCTCACCGAGCTGGGCGTCGAGCCACGCATCGCCCGGGCGAGCGAACTGTGGCTGCGACAGCTCCTGGCTGAAAACCATCCCCCCGATCCCGCGTAGCCCGTTACCGCGACGAACCCGGCCGGATGCCGGCGCTTCACCACGAAGTCCCGCTGCGTCAGGCCACATCTGTTCGGCCGGCGCGGGAGCACGATTCGGCTGACGCGCGAGCGTGGTACACAACGACGCCTATCGTAGCGCCCGCAGCTCGTCGCCTCCTTGGTCGCCAGGCGATCCAGTTGACGCGGAATCATCGACAAAATCGTCGCCAATGACTAGGCTACTGCCGCCGGGTCAACTCCGGGAGGACGTCCACCGCCGTCGAGCAACCCACCGCGCGCCGCCGTCGGCCTAGGTGGCTGGTGTAAATCGATCTACACCAGCCACCTAGGGCTTCCCGCGCGGCTGGTCGACTGGTCGCACCCGTCCGAGAGAAGGGCATATAGAGATGCACGAAGAACGATGTCGCGACATCGCCCATGTCGGTGCCGTGGAGCTGCTGAGTCCGCGCCCCGAGGAGACCGTCGCATTCTTCGTCCGCATCCTCGGCCTGACCGAGGTCGGGCGATCCGGCAGCTCGGTCTACGTCCATGCCTGGGACGACTATGAGAAGTTCACTGTCAAGGTCACCGAGTCGGCCCAGCCCGGCCTGGGCCGTACCTGGATCAGGGCCGCGGGGCCGAACGCGTTGCAGCGGCGGGTCGATGCCATCGAGGCGGCCGGTCTCGGCAAGGGCTGGATCGAGGGTGAGAACGGCATCGGTCCCACCTACTGCTTCCTGGACCCGGACGGGCACGAGTACGGCATCTACTTCGAGAGCGAATGGTTCACCGCGGCCGATGGCCAGGCTCCCGCGCTGAAAAACCAGGCCGACAGGTTCCCGGGGCGTGGCGCCAACGTCCGACGGTTGGACCACGTCAACTTCCTGGCCCGCGACATTCCCGGAGTTGCTCGGTTCATGCCCGACGTGCTTGGGGCCCGGCTCTCTGAGCAGATCGTCAAGGACAGCGGCGAGCCGGCCGCGGTGTGGTATCACGTGAGCGACAAGTCGTACGATCTTGTTTACACCGAAGACTGGACCGGCAGCCAGGGCCGTCTGCACCACGTCGCCTTCGCCACGGACCAACGCGAGGACATCCTCCGGGCCGCCGACGTCGCGCTGGAGAATGGCATTCATATCGAGACCGGTCCGCACAAGCACGCGATCCAACAGACGTTCTTCCTGTACCTCTACGAGCCGGCGGGAAACCGCGTGGAGCTGTGCAACGCCGGCGCGCGAATCCTGTACGCGCCCGACTGGAGGCCAATCTCCTGGACGGCGGCGGAACGAGCGAAGGGCCAGGCGTGGGGGCTCAAGACGATCGATAGCTTCCACACTCATGGCACCCCTCCCGTCGACGTCTCGGCAGCGGGCGCGAAGCACACTGACCGCAGCCCTGGCGGACATCCACCAGCAACTTGGACCGCGGAAGGTAAGAACATATGAGCGCGACCAACCTGCAGGAGCTGCTCGACGAGAGCGGCAATGTCGTCGAACTGTTGCGCAACTCGCAGCTGGGTGCCTACATCTACCCCGTCGTGCCGTCGGAGTTCACGAACTGGCGACGGGAGCAGAGTGCGTGGCGGGACTCCGCGGTGCTCTTCGACCAGTCGCACCATATGGTCAACCTTTTCGTCAAGGGCCCTGATGCGCTGAAGTTGATCACCGACACGGCGATCAACAGCACGGCCAACTTCCCCGTTGACCGGGCCAAGCAGTACGTCCCAACCACTCCGGCCGGTCACGTCGTCGGCGACGGCATCCTGTTCCATGAGGAGGCGGACCACTACGTCTTCGTGGGTCGGGCGCCGGCCGCCAACTGGCTGCAGTTCCACGGCGAGACCGGCGGTTACGACGTGGAGATCGTCAAGGACGATCGGTCGCCATCGCGTCCGTACGGCCATGCGGTGACCCGGAAATACTGGCGTTTCCAGATCCAAGGTCCTAACGCGTGGAGCGTGATCACAAAGGTCAACGGCGGCCCGGTCGAGCAACTGAAGTTCTTCCACATGTCGTATATGGATGTCGCTGGCGAGCGGGTCCGCACCCTTCGTCACGGGATGGCCGGGGCGCCGGGACTCGAGTTGTGGGGTCGCTATGAAACATACGAGAAGGTTCGCAACGCGATCCTCGAGTCCGGGCAGGAGTTCGGCATCGAGCCGGTGGGTTCCCGGGCGTATGGCTCGAACACACTCGAGTCGGGCTGGATCCCGTCGCCGCTGCCGGCCATCTACACCGGCGAGGAGCTACGCGGCTACCGGCAGTGGCTCGGCATCACGAGCTACGAGGCAACCAACGCCCTAGCCGGCAGCTTCGTCTCGGACAACATCGAGGACTACTACCTCAACCCGTGGGAGCTCGGCTACGGCCCGTTCGTGAAGTTCGACCACGACTTCATCGGCGCCGAGGCGCTGAAGAAGCTCGACGCGGCCGCCCAGCGGAAGAAGGTCACGCTGGCCTGGAACGCCGAAGATGTCTCACGAATCTACGCGTCATTATTCGATGTGGGCAGCACCGGCTACCAGATGTTCGAGCTGCCGACGGCCAACTACGGCTCGTCCAACTACGACACTCTGCTTGATCGGGACGGCAAGACGGTTGGCCTGTCGATGTTCAGCGGCTACAGCGCCAACGAGAAGTGCGCCCTCTCGCTCGGCACCGTCGACCCGGCCATCGAGATCGGTACGGAGCTCACGCTGATGTGGGGAGAGCCGAATGGCGGCAGCGGCAAGACTACGGTGCAGCCGCACGAGCAGCTGGCCATTCGGGCGATCGTCAGCCCCGTGCCCTATTCGGTAACCGCCCGGCTGGAGTACCAGAGCGGCTGGCGCACAGCCGGCGCGTAGTGCGGACTCGGCCACCGATGGCGGGACGGGCCGCAGTGAGCCGGTCGTTGACTCCACCGATTCGCAGCCGGTCAATGAGACGGGCCATCGGCTAGGAACTCAGAAAGGAGAGTGACCGTGTTAGTAGGAGACGTCTCAACCTGCCCTTGGATGGTGAACGCGCGGGGGCTTACCGTCCGCGCGCTGGTTGGTCGGAAGGAGACCGTGGCCGAGATACCGCATGCGCAGGTGGTCGAGCAGCCCGCCCACATCGTGCAGCGGCCTCACTACCATGAGATCGACCAATACCAGGTGGTGACCGCCGGCTCCGGGCGCATCGGAAACATCAAGGTCGGGCCCGGCTACTTCCACTACACCGATCGTGCGACAACCTATGGCCCGATCGTCTCGGATCCCGGCGGCATCCACTACGTCGTGCTGCGGCCGAGAGGCGACATCGGGGTCGATGTCGAGGCGCAGTACATGCCCGAGGCGAGGCAATGCCGTTCGCGCAGGCCGGGCCGACATGGTTTCGGCAGCAGCGAGGCCGTGATGACTGGACGTGTCGAGAACGCGTGGCAACAGAGTCTGGACAACGGTGATGGCGGTCTGGTCGAGGCGATCTGCCTCGCCGCCGGTACGGTCATGCCCGAGCCGGTCGGGCGCAGCGACTGCGGCCCGGGCTACCTCGTGGCGCTGCGTGGTTCGCTCGTCGCTGGGGATACGGAGCTCGTCACACCGTCGGTCCTATGGCTCGAGGAGACTGACGAGTGGCCCGAGATCCTCACCCATGCGGACGCAGCGGTGGCCGCGTGGTTCAGCTTCTCCCGGGCACACCGGGCAGAAGCCTCATCGGCGCCGACGCGTGGACGCCGGAAAGGTGCCCACAGTGGACACTCGCTCGCGGCACCTCGTCAGTGAATAATCAGGTCGTCAACCGTCGCGAGAGTGAGACACGCTTCGCGGATTCGCCAGGCCGCCGTCGATTGCGGCTATCGAGGGAGATGAAAACATGACTAGTCAAGACCCCAATTTCGGCGAGGGCGATCCCAACTTCGGGACCATTCACCCGATGAAGCCGGGTGGGCCGAAACTCGCGTGGGTAAAGGCGTCCGAGATCGCCGTGGGTGACAGGGTTTATCTCGGCACCGTGTATATGCACACCGTTATCGATTCAGGCCCCGAGAAGGCTGGCCTCTGGCGGTTGGTCTTTGCTCACCCAGAGCTTGACAAGCTGAATGTCCACTCGAGTGGGAAGCTCAGCGCCAGGTACCCGAAAGAGCGGCGCGTCCATGTCAATCCGAACTTCATATATCGGAAAATTGTTGGGGTAATGCCGGGTTAGTTCTTGGCGTAGTGTCGGCCGGCGCGGTCCCAGGGGCGTGTGCTCGTGTGTGCGGGCACGCCTGGACCTGGGGCCGTGCGGTCGCCGCTGGCCGATAAGGTTCGCACGACCAGAAGGGGCTGACTGCGATGGAGACGTGGGAAGCGATTCGGACGCGGCGGCACGTCCGTAAATACCAGCAGCGGCCGATCCCGCTCGCCGATCTCGATCAGATCCTCGAGGCCGGCCGGGTCGCACCGTCGTGGTCGAACAAACAGGCGCGCGCCTTCGTCGTGGTAACCGATCGCGACCGACTCGCTGAACTCGCTACGGTTTCGGCCCGGGCCGGACATGTGCGGGACTCGGCGGCGGCAGTCGCCTTCGTCGTTCCGGACGATGACACGATGATCGTTCAGTATTCCTACGATGCCGGCCAGGCGACGATGCTCATGGCCATCGCTGCAGTGAGCCTCGGGATCGGGAGCGCTCCGGCGGAGATCGGCGACGGCCAGGAGCTGCGGAAGGTTCTCGGCCTGCCCGCCGACCAGCGATGCCTGCACGTCCTCGCGTTCGGCTACCCGGCTGACGGGCCGCTGGATCTGACCACCAAACTCCACCGGCTCCCCTTCGACGAGATCGTCCACCGCGAATGTTGGTGAGCCGATGCTGCCATGACCGTCCCGGGCGTGGAGGCAAGATTGTTGATAATCTATTGGTCGGCGGGCGACTAGGTGACCGGGCGGCGGTTCTGGTGGCTCAGCCGGCTATGGCTTGCAACCGCTGAGGGCGGGCGGTCCGCCATCGCGGCGGCCGGCATCAGCCCAGTCCCATGGAGGGCACGTGCAAACAGGTTCGGAGAGTTCGACAGCACTCATCGTCAGCGCCCACGCGGCCGACTTTGTGTGGCGGGCAGCCGGCGGCATCGCGACGATCACACAGAACGGAGGCAGGGCCCACATCCTGTGCCTCACCTACGGTGAGCGCGGCGAGTCGCAGGGACTATGGGCCAATCCCGACGCCGACGAGGCGTTCGTCAAGGCCCGACGCCACGAGCAATGTCTGCAGGCGGCGGGCATGCTCGGGGCGACGATCGAGTTCGCCGACGCTGGCGACTACCCCCTCCGGGCCACCGACGGCGTCTATGACCAGGTCGTGGCCGCCATGCGGGCGGTTCACCCTGACGTCATCATGACTCACGTCCAGCACGACCCCTACAACCCCGACCACGCGTTGACCAATGAGATCGTGATCCGCGCGCGGATGATCGCTCAGGCAGCTGGGCACGACCGCTCGACGCGACCGCTCGGAGCGGCGCAGATCCTTCAATTCGAACCGCATCAGCCGGAGCAGTGCGCCTTCCATCCGAACGTCCTGCTCGACATCACGAGCGTCTTCGACCTTAAGCTCAAGGCAATGCAGGTCATGGAGGACGCCCAGGGACATCTGGTCGGCTATTACGCGGAGCTGGCCGGGCGACGAGCCGCCCAGGCGCGGCGCAATGGCGGCCCGAGCACAATCCGGCACGCCGAAGCCTACGAGCGGATGTTTCCGGTCGTGGTGGGTGATTTGTGGTGAGCCACGTCATCCGGCGCAACCCGATTCCGCTCGACCGCAACGTGGCCGACGACCTACGCCGGCACGGCGTGGCGACGGTGCACGAGGCTCAAGGCCGCACAGGGCTGATGGCCCCCTACCTTCGGCCGATCTATCCCGAGCGATGCATCGCCGGGCGGGCGGTCACGGTCCTGTCACATCCGGGCGACAACCTCATGCTCCACGCGGCGATCGAGATGTGCGAGGAGGGCGACGTACTGGTCTTCGCCACGACATCGGTCTCGACCGACGGCGCATTCGGTGACCTCCTAGCAACCTCGGCCCGGGCCCGCGGAGCCGTCGCATTGATCTGCGATGCCGGAGTGCGCGACGTCTCGGCGCTTCGTGCGATGGACTTCCCGGTGTGGGCCCGCGCGGTCTGTGCCCAAGGCACGGTGAAGGCGACGCCGGGATCCGTAAACATCGACGTCGTGGTGGGCGGGAGGATCGTGCGCCCGGGCGACCTCGTCGTCGCCGACGACGACGGCGTCGTCGTGGTGCGCCGCGAGAACGGAAAGCAGGTGGCGGCTGCGGCGGCTGCCCGTGAGGCGAGCGAGGTGGAGAAGCGTCGGCGCCTTGCCGCCGGGGAGCTCGGGGTCGACATCTATGGCCTGCGCGACCTGCTGGCCAAGCTCGGCGTCGCCTACGAGGACGAGTCGCCAGAGGCGAGCTGACGCGGCCGGCCTCGGTTGTTGTATCCATAGTGGACGATAAGGCGTCATGGCGGCGTCACGGGAATCACTCCCGTTAAGCCTACGACAGCTGCCCAAAATCTCAATGATGGCGGATGTGGCGCGCGAAACCTTTCTTGGGCTATGATCATCGGCATGAATACTGCACTGATTGTTGGTGATACCCAGGTCGGAATCGTCGCGCGTTTTCCGAACGCTGAGAAGCTGCTCGCGAGGCTGGCGCAGGCGATCGAGGCCGCTCGGAAGGCTGGTGTCCCGGTCGTCTTCGTGCGCTCGGCGTTCCGCGTTGGCGGCCCGGAGATCAGCCGACGGAACAAGGCGTTCGGGGCCATGATCGGCTCCCCGGCGGTCGCGGGGGGGAGAACGACGAGGCGAGGGCGATTCACCCGAGTGTGGCGCCACTGTCCACAGAGGTCGTTGTTACGAAGCGGCGAACGTCCGCGTTCTCGGGTGGCGATCTCGACATCGTGCTTCGGTCGCTGGACGTGGACCACCTCGTCCTCACCGGCCTCGCGACCTCTGGGGTCGTACTCTCGACAGTGCGGCAGGCCGCTGATCTGGACTTCCGCCTGACTGTTTTGAGCAATGGATGTCAAGACTTCGATGAAGAGGTACATGACCTCCTGATGAACCGGGTCTTTCCGCGTCAGGCCGACGTGCTGACGGTGGAACACTGGGTCTCATCTCTTAGCGGAAACTGAGGCAGGCGCGAGGTCATCCGTCGGTGGCCCGCGATCGCCAACGAGACTGTTGACATCTGGCGAGGCCACGGGTCACCATTGACACGTCCGAAACAGGGCCGCTGCGGAGATTCCGCTCTCTGGATGACTCCCCCGGAGCAGCCGCGCGTCGTCCCACCCGGGTCGCGCCACCACCATCGGGAACCATTGCTGCTCCCGAGAGAGGCGAAGAGCTGCGTGAAAGGTAAGCTTGAGTCGGTCGCCGAGGCGGAACGACTCGCCAGGAAGCGAGTTCCCGAGCCGGTGTTCATGTCGCTTGTGGGAGGGCGGGAAAATGGTCGCACCCGCGACCTGAACGTCGCTTCCTTCGATGAGCTGGGCTTCCGTGCCCGCGTCGTCGTGGGCCTGCCACCAGCCCGCGAGCTAAATACGACCGTTCTGGGCCAGGACGTGTCCATGCCGGTGATCATCGCGCCGGTCGGCGCGCATGCCGTGGTGCCAGACGGCGAGCTGCCGGTCGCCCGGGCGGCGGCGAAGGCGGGGATCGCGATCAGCCAGAGCAACTTCGCAAACTCACCGTTCGAGGAGGTGGCAGCCGCCAACCCGTCAGCTTTCTTCCAGCTCTTCTGGGCTGGCACCCGTGAAGACATCGCCGAGCGCGTCGAGCGGATGAAGAGGGCCGGTGCCAAGGCTCTCATCTACACCGCGGACTCTGCTCCCGCCGCATATCACGGGTCCGACTGGGGGGCGCCCGTGATCCCGACGCGCATTGATCTCAAGACGGCGATAACCTACGCGCCCACGGCGCTGGCTCATCCGCGTTGGCTGCTCGACTTTCTGCGTCACGGCGGGTTTCCGGAGATGAGGGTTCCAAACATGTCGGCCGGGTCAGGCAAAGGCCCGCGGCTGGCGGAGGCCGTTCGGAACCGGGCCGAGACGCCGATGCCGACCTGGAAGGACCTGGCCTGGCTTCGCGAGCTCTGGGGCGGCCACTTCATGCTCAAGGGCATTCTCACTCCGGACGACGCTCGGAGAGCGGTGGATATCGGCGCGACAGCAATCTCGGTGTCCAACCACGGCGGCAACGTCATCGACGGCGCGGTCGCGACTATACGAGCCCTGCCGGCCGTCGTCGACGCCGTCGGCGACCAGGTCGAGGTGCTGCTCGATGGGGGAGTTCGACGAGGCAACGACGTCGCCAAGGCGCTGGCCCTCGGCGCCCGGGCCGTGCTCATCGGTCGCGCGTGGGTCTACGGTCTCGCTGCCTGTGGAGGACGGGGCGTTCTGGATGTCCTCAACCTCCTCCGTCGTGGCCTCGACAACGCGCTAGTCCACCTTGGACATTCGTCGGTTCAACAGCTGAACCCCGACGACCTTGTCATTCCCGAAGGCTTTTGCCTGAAATAATGGCACGCCGCCGCGTCTCGGGCGACGAGACGGTCAACCAAACTGTTGACATCCGTGGGCGGGCCACTCTAGAGTCAGCCCAGGTCCGGAAGACCCCGGAGGCCAGCTAAACCATCCGAGCTGTTTACGACCTGCGCCGTCCTGGTTGCGGCAAGCGGCGGCACCAGCGGCGAGCTGATTTAGAGCAGTGCTTCGCGCACTGCACCCGAGTCGTGTCTGACGAGGTGGCGTTTCAGTCCTGGCCAACCTAGTCAGGCCACCAAGTTATCGTTCGCATCCCTCGCGGAGGGTTGTGTAACAAAGGAGCGGCACATGTCCGCAATGTTGATCAGTGGCATTGCCAGCCGGCGGCTGCAGTCGACTCGGCGAAAGGCAACGGTCGGACTCGCAGTCATCGTGGTAGGCCTCGCATCGGCGAGTTGCAGCTCATCAAACTCTCCCGGAACTTCGGGAGACGATACCCCGACCCGTGGCGGGACCCTGGTTCAATTGGAGAAGGATATTGCTCCGACCATCGACCCCGCGCTGAACCAATTCATGGACACGACTCTGGCGGAGCTCGAGGCGATCTACGGGCCCGGTCTGGTGTACACCGATTCCAAGACCGGCGAAGTGAAGATGGGTTTCGCGGAGTCGTTGACGACTGGGGACAACGGACACGTCTGGACCCTGAAGCTGCGCACAGGTCTCAAGTTCAGCGATGACACGGCCTTCGACGCGGCGGCGGTCGCGTTCAACCTCGCTCGTGCCGCGGACCCGGCGACCGGCTCGCCAATGCAGGCCGCGGCGAAGCAGCTGAGCACGAAGGTGATCGACGCGACGACGCTGGAGATCACCTCCAATCCAAGTAACGCGCAGTTTCCGACGATCATGGCGCAGAACTTCGCGTTCGTCGCCTCGCCGACCGCCATCCGGGCCGCCGGCAAGGATTTCGGCGCCAAGCCGGTCGGGCCGGGGCCGTTCAAGGTCAAGAGCTACGACTATGGCGTCTCGTGGACCTTTGAGCGCAACCCCAACTACGAGTTGTTTGCTCCAGGCCAGCCGTATCTCGACGGGGTCAAGATCGTCCGCTCTGAGTCGAATGAATCCAGCCTGGCGGCCATTCAGGCGGGACAAGGCGATACCTGGAGGGCGGTGAACGGGCAGAGCATCGACCAGTCCCGCAAGATCGGTCTGACCGTGGGCGACTACCCGCAACCAGCGATGGGCTACCTGACGTTCAACACGACCCGACCGCCGTTCGACGACGTGCGTGCACGCAAGGCCGTCTACCTCGCGCTCGACCGGGAGGCTGTTACCAACGTCTGGCTGGCGGGGAACTCGACCGCGATGAACCTGTTCAGCCCAGGGGGACCGTTCTACAGTCAGCAGTACGACTTCCCGAAGGCCAACGCCGCCGAGGCGCAGCGCCTCTTCGATGAGCTCGCCGCCGAGGGCAAGCGGGTGGAGTTCGCGGTAACGTGGCCGGAAGTCGGTGCCGCCGGCAACGTCGCAGCCTACGTCCCAGGCGTGCTCTCCAAATTCAAGAACGTGACGGCAACAGAAAAATCCCTCCCGCGCACACAGTACAAACAGGACCAGGCTACGGGCAATTTCCAGATGACCTCTGGAAGCATAAATAGTCTGATACCCGGCGCATTTGACAACTTCAAGACCGGCGGGGGTGTCAACTGGGGCATGTGGAGCGATCCGAAGGTTGATGATGCGCTCGCCACGATCCAGAGCTCGACCGACCAGGGCACGCTAAAGAAGGCCTGGAACACCATTCAGCAGGAGATCATCGACCAGGTTCCCTTCGTTCCGGCCTGGCGCGGCAACTATGGCTTCGCCTACGACGCAAAGAAGTTCGGTGGCTTGGAGCTGACGTACTACGGCCAGGCCCCGTTGTTCGGCGGGATCTACATCAAGAGCACCTGACCCTGGCCCACGCTGGTCGCTCGGTCGTATGGTGCGGGCCAAGCCCGGGCCCGCACCATACGACCGAGCTGATTGAGAGAGCAGCGCGCAGTGGACGCGAGTGGGGTCTGACGGGGTGGCAGTCGGTAACAATCAAGGCCCTTCCGCGCACGCAGCACCAGCAGGACCAGGCTACGGGCAATTTCCAGATGACCTCTGGGAGCTAACTAGCCTGATACCTGGCGTTTTTACCAACTTCAAGACGGGCGGGAGTGTCAACTGGGGCATGTGCAGCGATCCGAAGGTTGCGCTCGACACGATCCAGGGGTCGACAGACCAGAACCAGCAGCGGAAGGCCTGGAACATCATTCAGCAGGAGATCGTCGACCAGCTTCCCTTCGTTCCGGCCTGGCGCGGCAACTATGGCTTCGCGTACGACGCTCGCAAGTTCCGTGGCGTGGAGCTGACGTACTACGGCCAGATCGCCTTCTGGGGCCCGATGTACAGCTTGAGCGCCTGACTTGCCTGATCGCTCGGTCGTGTGGGGGCTCAGCCCGGGCTTGGCCCGAGTCCGACCCCGCCCTGGTCGCTCGGTCGCAATACGGCGAGCAACAGCACGCAGCGGGTGTGGCGGGCGGTTATGACGCCGGGTTGCGGGCCGATGGTGTGTTCAAGGCGATCTACCGGGTTCAGGCGCCACCGATCCTGTTCGAGCCCAACAACCGTAAGTCCGCTACTCCCAGTCCATCGAGGGAGATTGAACTTTGTACGACTCTGAGACAGGCGCCATAACTATTGCGCTGTCAGGCGACGCGCTGATAACCCGCCCGCTCATGCCCTTCAAGGAGGAAGCATTTCTCGGCCTGCGGGAGCTGCTCCGCGGGGCTGACGTCGGCTTCACCAACGGTGAGGTGCTTTTCCACGACTATGAGCACCCGCCCGGGTATCCCTGTGGCATGTACGTCCGTTGTGATCCGAGACTGATCAAAGATTTGCAGTGGTTCGGGATCAATTTGCTATCCTGCGCCAACAACCACGCCTACGACTATGGCGAGGGTGGGCTGCTGACCAATATCCGTAACCTGGATGCAGCCGGCCTGGTGCACGCCGGTTCGGGCGCCAACCTCGCCGAAGCACTCGCCCCTGGGTACCTCGACACCGCGCGCGGCCGCGTAGGTTTAGTATGTGGGACAACCTCCGCGCCGGTCAGCTCGCGCGCGGGCGAGCAGCGTCGCGACTTGCAGGGTCGCCCCGGCGTCAATCTCATTCGCTGGACCAATGACTGGCGCGTGGATGCCGCGACCTTCGCGACCCTGCAGCACGTGGCGCATGGCTTCGGCTGGAGCCAGAACACTCCCCGCTGGTGGCACGCCTACGAAAATGCCATGCCCACCCCCGAGCAGGCCGTGTACTTCGAGGATCGGAACATCCTCGGCGTGACCAGCGTCTTCAGCGAGGACACCGCGGCGCGCTTCGTGCTCGGTACCGACTTCGAGCGCCTCACTCGGCTGCACACCGAAGACCTGCGCCGCAACCTGCAGGCCGTCAGCGAAGCGCGCCGGATGGCTGACTGGGTGATCTTCAGCATCCACAATCACGAGTATGGAGCGTCACGTGACGAGCCGGCTGGCCACATCCAGACGCTGGCACACGCCGTGATCGATGCCGGAGCCGATGTCGTCGTTGGCCACGGCCCCCATAGCGACCGTGGCATCGAGATGTACCACGGTAAGCCAATCCTCTACAGCCTCGGTGCCTTCATCACTCAGACCCACACGACAAGCCGACAACCGCACGACCTAATGCAGATGTTCGGGCTGAACCACGAGAGTTCTGTAGCCGAGCTCTTTGAGCTGCGCGGGCAGGCGGCTGCGCAGCCAGGTCCTGGCTGGTGGGGCGTGGTCCCCGTGCTTGACTTCGAGGCCCGGCGTCTCCGTCGGCTAACGCTGCACCCGATCGAGTTGGGGTTTGGCCAACCGCGCTCACAGTCGGGGCGGCCCATGCTGGTCAACGGGACATACGCCGAGCAAGCGCTGGAGCGCGTGCAACGCTTGTCAGCCGCGTTCGGCACTACGGTGGATATTCAGAAGGGCCTTGGAGTTGTGAGTATGGATTGATGCACTTTCGTTCCGAGCACAGGAAGCCAAACGCGTACGCAAATGGAGAGACCATGCCACTAGTAGCATCAGCGCTCGACGAGCGTCCAACGAAGATTGTCAAATGGAGCTGCAAGTCGCAGCACTACTTCGAGAAGTCGACCGACTTGACTGGACCTCAAGCGCATTGGATTGAGTCGATGGAGGAAGGCGCAACAATCCCGCCGCACTTCCACGTCGTGGACCAGTTCCAGATCTTCACCGACGGCGACGGATGGTTCGGGAAGCACTTGTTGCAGCCACTCGACGTCCAGTATGCGGACTACTACTCGACGTACGGGCCAATCGTGGCAGGACCGCGCGGATTCCATTTCATGACGATCCGCGCGACGCCCGACCCGGACGGCGGTCACTACATGCCAGAGTCGCGTCCGCTGATGCGCCAAGCGGGAATGAAAGCCGGGCGTAGCTTTGTGTTGCATGTGCCAGTGCCCGAACCTACGTCCATCCAAGAAGCGCTCCTGCAAACACTGCGGCATGATGATGATGGCCTAGCCGTCCAGCGGCTGGACTTGCCGCCACGTCAGTCTCTTGTTGGACCTGACCCATCGGCCAGCAACGGTCAACACTTCATGGTTGTGGCGGGTCGGCTGCTGTACCAGGACCGGTTGCATACCAACCGATCATTGATCTTCGTGCGGCCGGACGAACCGCCGCTCGCGCTCACGGCGGGCGACGAAGGCGCCAGCGTGCTCGCACTGAGCTTTCCGCGCCGTACGAATCCGGCCGTATAGGCCACACCCGCCGTCTCCACGGTGGTACTGGAAGGGATGGCGTGTGCTTAACCCTGCTCTTTCGGTAGGCCGCCCGACGGTAACCTTTGCCGGCTGTTCTGGCGGGATCTGGAGACCCACCACCCCGGCATCGATTGTGGAAGTACTTCGCGCGACCGGCATCCGGATTGAGGAGTTGCTGGAACTCACTCATCACAGCTTCGTCACCTACACTCTGCCCACACCGGCGAAGTCGTGCCGATGCTGCATGTTGCGCCGTCCAAGACGCGGAGCAGCAGCTGCTCGTCTCCCCGGAACTCGGCGATGTCTACGGCAATCATCTCCCGAGTCCGGGCAGGAAACGCAGCCCTGCCACTGGTCTGCGCCTACGACGTCTTCGAACAGACCTGGCGCCGACGCCATTCGCTTCGGGCTTCCCCCGCACGTCGCCGCCAAGATCTGAGGTCACTCTACTGTAGAGCCACGATGGGCTACGCTGCGATCTGCCCCGAAGACGTAATCTCCCACCATCGAGCGTTCATCGCCCGCCGCAGCACTGACCGGCCAGCGAAGAGTACCGCAACCTCACCGACGAGGAGTGGAACGAATTTCTCGCCCAATTCGAGCTGCGAAAGGTCGCCCTCGGATCCTGCGGCCTGCGTTAGATCCCCCCTGCTCCGGGGTTGACCGAGCCGAGATCCCGCGCCTGGAAACCATACAAGCCAACCTCACCGACCGGCTCCAAGAGGCCAAGGACCAAGGATGGCTCGGCGAGGTCGCCGCGATCGAGAAATCTTGGCCGCCGCCGCACAGAAGCTGGAGACCATGCGCGGCGCCACCGCCCGCGGGACGACCGCCGTGAACC
Organism: uncultured Actinomycetota bacterium; assembly: GCA_963753485.1. GTDB lineage: Bacteria > Actinomycetota > Actinomycetes > Mycobacteriales > Micromonosporaceae > CAWDLX01. Next base: position 191,293 of record CAVWCL010000018.1, read on the forward strand.
TCGGCATGCCCGACATACGCCGCTCAGCCGGACGGTCCAGTCCGGACGCTTGACCTTGAAAGTCATGTGGCACTGGGCCCTCGACTCCGGCCGGGGTTTCCGCGGCTTCGGCGCCGCTCACCGTGGGCACCGCCGCGATCGGCGCGCAACCTGCGCGAGCGCCGCGACACGCCGGCCATCATGCCCAGCCAAGAACCCACTGTGACTTTGGGTAACCACGAAGCATTGCGCAGGCCACTGACTCAGACCAAGATCAGTTCGGTTAAGCCTGCGTAAGATGCGCGCTCCTACGCCAGATCCGACGCAGCGGCCGCGGCTGGAGGAGATCCGCGACAACTTCCGCGCGCGCATCGCCGAAGCCAAACGCGAAGGCTGGCTCGGCGAGGTCGAAGGCCTCAAAGTCAGCCTCGCCAGCGCCCAGGACAAGCTCGCCCAGATCGACACGACCGTCCAGCGACGAACCGACGTGGTCGAACTCGGCATTCCCACATTCAATGACCTCGTCGGCAGGCCCCCTCCCCCGGCAGGCTGAAACGCAGAATCTGACATACCGGGGCGAATGATAACCATCCTGACCTGCCCGGACTTCCAGACCACACCACAGTTCCTGCCGCTGCACCGTCGCCAGCACGACCATACCCATCAACTGATCGAACTCGCCGAACGCGGCGGCGACACAAGGCTGGCCGCCAACCACCGGCACGTCGCGGCCAAGCTCGAGAAAGTCAGCACCGCAGTGGAAGCCCTGGAGAGCGAGGTCGCCTAGCCATGCCCGACAACGCCGAAGCCCTCACCCAGGCCGCTCAGCGACACGCATGCGGCGCGCGCAAGCAGACCCAAGCCGCGATCCGACACCTCGACCGTTCCGGGAGCCCCATCAACTTCGTAGCCGCGGCCACCGCCGCAGCGGTCTCCCGCAGCCTGCTCTACCGCGACCCCGACCTCCGTGTTGCCGCTCAGTGATCTTGACCAGCGGGAGGGCCCCGCTCAAGTACCGAGAGCCGCTCTAGTCTTGACGGATGACGGCAAGGCCACAAGAGATAGTGACGAGGGTCCGCCCGAGCCAAATCGCGCCCCTGCGGGAAGCGAGCTTGCTGTTGATTCGGCGCATCCGCAAGCATTCGGAGACCGAGCTGACGCTGTCGCAAATGTCGGCCCTGTCGACGCTCGAGCGTGTTGGCGCGATACGGGTGGGTGACCTTGCGCGACGTGAGCAGATCAGCAAGTCCTCGGTTACCCGCCTCATCGCGAAGCTGGAGGGCATGGGCTACCTCCTGCGCGGCGTCGACCCGACCGACGGCAGATCCTTCATGGTCACTATCACGGAACATGGTCACGAGCTCCTCGCCGCATCCCACCGCCGCGCCAACGAGTTTCTGGCCGGTGAAGTGGAGCGACTTTCCGAGCAACATCGAGCTGCGCTCCTAGAGGCATTGCCGGCGCTCCAGGCACTCGTCGCGCCGCGCCAATAAACTGCGTCGTTGCGACCGGTGCCGGCTGAATCGACAAATCGTCGTCGCGCCCGGCACGGCTGTAGCGGAAGGCCGCCACGCACGCGAGGAAGATGAGTCCGGCCGCGGCGAGGAAGGCCACACGAGCATTCGTCACCTGCGCGATGCCACCCATCATCGGCCCACCGATCGGACTTGAACCGGCCATCGCCATTACATAGAGGCCCATCATCCTGCCGCGCATCTCGCGGTCGGCGGCGAGCTGGACATGAGCGCCCGCAGTAGATGCGAAAATCACGCTGGCCATTCCCACCAGTAACGTGGCGAAATAGGCGAACCACAATGTGGGAGCGAGCCCCAGGACGGCCAAAGCCACGCCAAACGCCATTGCGCTTAGCTGGTGAAACCGCCCAGTGGCCCTGATCTTGCTTGCGACGGCCAACCCGCCGAGCACGCCGCCCAGCCCCATAGAAGCGAATCCGTATCCGACGGCCTTCGCATCCCCGCCGAATACGTCCCGGAACGTCACAGGTATCAACGTCTGGAAGTTGTAGCCGAACACTCCGAGAACCGCAGTGAGTGATAGGGCGACGGCGAGCTCGCGGCGGTGCGCGACGTAATGCAGTGTGTCACGGAGACTTCCGTGCCGACGTTCTACGCGCTCGTCGGCACCGGACGTACGGATCATCGTTAGTCCGATCACGACCGGTACAAACGAGAGGGCGTTGGCGAAGAAGGCCGCCGGCGCACCCACCGTCCCTATGAGGAAGCCAGCGAAGGCCGGGCCGATAAGCTTGCCTGATTGCTGAATGATGTGATTAAGCGTGACCGCGTTTATGAGCAGTCGGGGACTGACGATGTCATTCACGAACGACATCCGCGTCGGCTTCTCCAGAGCATCGACCAGGCCCTCAGTGAGGGCAGCCACCATCACCATCCACAGGTCAACCCTGTCGAGGGAGGCCAATACGCCGAGGGCCAGCGCCGGGACAATGCTGCACAGGTTCGTGGCGATCAGGATGCGACGGCGGTCGAATCGATCGGCCATAGCGCCACCGGCCGCCGTGAGAACGAGCGTCGGGATCTGTTGGAGGGCGACCGTGACACCCAGCATCAAGCTCGAGTCGGTCAGCACGAGTACCAGCCATGCCTGCGCCAGCTTTTGCATCCAAACGCCGCTGATCGAGACGGCCTGACCACCAGCGAACAATCGGTAGTTCCGGGAGCTCAACGCGAGGAACGTTGTTGACAGGTAGCGGTTGATAGTGGTCGCTCCCTGTCTCACCCGGACTCCTCGAAGGGGCGCAAACGTCGCCTCAACTAGTACGCTTTGCTCACTTCAAATGCTACACGTTGCGTACCATCTTGGCCAACACACTCGGTTCACCCCGCATCCCGCAACGCCTGGCTGCGGTCGGCCAGCCAACCGCGCACCGCAGTGCTGTTCCGCTCGTCGACCTGGCCGAGCAGCCCGGCCAGTGAGTTCGGCAAAGCCGGTCTCCCACGGCTCGACCAGAATCCACCGTCCGTCCTGGTCGCGGCGCCAGCGGGGTCGGCCGACCAGGTCTCGTCGATGCCTAAAGCGCCGTATCCGATGTTCGCCCAGGCGACCGCGCACAGCCTTGGGAGGCGCGTTGCACCGTCGGCCACGACATCCGACGCGAACGGCGACCTCGGCCACCGACTGGTTCGCCCACCGCCCCCGTCGCTGCATGGCGCAGCCGGGTCGTGGTCCGCGCTCCCTGCGCGATCGACGGCACCTGGTCGTTGAACGTCTTCTGTGGACAGTCGGTAGCCCGGCAACGCCATCGCGTCTTGTGCCACAACATCGCCGCGAAGATCGCACCGTCGGCGTGGCAGCGGTACTCGTGCGGGCTCGGATCGAAGGGACCGCGCGAGTACCGGTGGGCCCGGCTGAGCATCGAGGCCACCGGGACAGGTCACCACAGCCTGCTCATCCGCCGATCCAGAGACCGGCACACTGGCCTACTACCTGACCTGGCACACCCAACCCGCGTCCTTGTCCGAACTGGTCGCCGTGGCAGGGCGCCATCGGGGCCGACCTGATCCTTGGTGATCCGAAACACAGGTCCGCTCCTGGCACGGCTGGTACCGACACGCCACCCTGACCATGATCTTGTTCGCGCCGACCGTGCTCGCCATCCGAGACGAGCAGCCCGAACCCGCTGTCACCCGCCATGAACTGACCCACCACAGTGGACTAATCGCCGTGACGGTGAACGAAGCCCGCTACCTTATCGTCGCCATCAACCTGGCCACGAAGGCCACTGGCTGCTGGCTGCTGGCTGCTGGCTGCTCAACGACCTACGGCACTGGTCAACCTGGCGACTAACCCACCAAGACCAAGCCAGAGCCTCCCACTACCGCCGCCGACTCGCCATGCCACCGTGTTGATCTATAACGAATTGACACTGCCGTACTATGGTTGCGTCCCACTTCCCACGTCAACTGCTGAGAGTGCCAATCGAAGCTATGCTTGCCTGCGGAGTACCTCGGGATTGACGACGTTGATAGGTGTATCGGCGGCGAAGGCGACGATCTGGTCGAACACGTCCGCGAATTGTAGGTCGTATTCCTCGCGCGTGACGTATCCGATGTGAGGTGTGCATATCACGTTGTCCAGCGCCAGTAGCGGATCTTGGGGATCGCGTAACGGTTCGTGCTCATAGACGTCGACCGCGGCCATGCCTGGGCGTTTCATCCTCAGCGCCGGCGCCAGCACGCCGGGCTCAATCAGGCCGGCGCGGCTGGTATTAACAAGCATGGCGGTTGGTTTCATACGGGCCAGTTCGTTAGCGGTAACGACACCCATGGTCGCGTCAACCAGTCGCAGGTGCAGCGACACGACGTCGCACGCCGCGAAGAAGGTCTGCTTGTCCGGGGCTGTGTCGTACCCATCGGCGCGCGCACGCTCGAGCGATGCCGGCCGCGACCATGCCAGCACATGCATCCCGAACGCTTTGCCATAGCCGGCGACAGTTTCGCCTATACGGCCGTAGCCGAAGATGCCCAATGTTTTTCCGCGAAGCGTGCTGCCGACGCCCGTCTGCCACGCGCCGGCCCTAAGCGAGGCCATTTGTTGGGGGATCTGCCGTGCGGCTGCCAATATCAACCCCCAGGTGAGCTCGGCAGCAGCGTAGGATGGGGTGCCAGGGTGCTGGTGTGACGAGACCACAACGCCATGCCGGGTACACGCGTCGATGTCGATGTGTGTATAGACGCTGCGTTGGCTGATCAGCTTGAGTCGTGGAAGACGTCCGACGAGCTCATCGGTGATCTTCGTGCGCTCCCGGATAAGTACCAGAACTTCAGTGTCCTTCAGGCGGTCGGCCAGCACGTTGATGTCCTGGACATGATCGTTCCTGATCGTCACCTCATGGCCGTCCAGCTTGTCGAAGCACGGCAAGGTGCGAAGTGTGTCGAAGTAGTCGTCCAGAATCGTTACCTTCACCGATGTCTCTCCTAGTGACGATGGACTGACCGTCCGAGCGCCCAGTCATGGCGTGAGCCTTGCACAGCTACGGCAAACAAACAGACGGACGTGCGGTTTGCGCCGCCTATTCCTCGGTGTCATGCCTCTCGGCATAGTGGTACCTCGTCTCGTAGGCGGGGAATTGAGCCGGTGATGCGGTTACCCGACGCATCTCCCACCCAGACCATACGGCAGGTGCGTCAGCCGGTAACACCGTTAGATCCACAGGCCCGAGGTCCCCCGATCAGCCGCGTGTCGCCAAGGTCATGAGCCGATATACCTAGTAACGGTAGTGGTCGCCCTTGAAGGGGCCTTCCGCCGGAATGCCAAGGTAGTCGGCCTGCGCCTTGGTGAGCTCAGTGAGCTTGACACCGAGCGCGTCGAGGTGGAGGCGCGCGACTTTCTCGTCAAGGTGCTTGGGCAAGGTGTGGACGCCGATCGGGTACTGGTCGGTCTTAGTGAAAAGCTCAATCTGGGCAATGGTCTGGTTACTGAAGGAGTTGGACATCACGAACGAGGGATGGCCGGTGGCGTTGCCGAGATTGAGCAGACGCCCCTCGGAGAGCACGATGATCGCGTGGCCGTCGTCGAAGACCCACTCGTCGACCTGCGGCTTGACGTTCACCTTCCGTACGTCGCTCCGCCGGGCCAGACCCTCCATGTCGATCTCGTTGTCGAAGTGACCGATGTTGCCCACGATCGCCTGGTGCTTCATCTTGGCCATGTGGTCGGAGGTGATCACGTTGAAGCATCCGGTGGCGGTGACGAAGATGTCGGCCGTGGTCACCACATCGTCAAAAGTGGTCACTTGGTAGCCGTCCATGGCGGCTTGCAGCGCGCAGATCGGGTCGACCTCGGTCACGATGACCCGGGCACCCTGGCCGCGAAGCGACTCCGCGCAACCCTTGCCGACGTCACCGTAGCCGAAGACCACTGCAACCTTGCCGCCGATGAGCACGTCCGTGGCCCGGTTGATGCCGTCGATAAGGGAGTGCCGGCAGCCGTACTTGTTGTCGAACTTGGACTTGGTCACGGAGTCGTTGACGTTGATCGCCGGGAACAGCAAAGTGTCGGTTCGCGCCATCTCGTAGAGCCGGTGCACGCCGGTCGTGGTCTCCTCGGTGACACCCTTGATGCCCGCCGCGATGCGAGTCCAACGCTGCGCGTCCTCGCCGAGCGAGCGGCGCAGCACGTCGAGGATGACTGCGTACTCCGCGGAGTCGGCGGGGTCGGTCGCCGAGACGGCGCCCGCCGTCTCGAACTGGACGCCCTTGTGAACGAGCAGCGTGGCGTCGCCGCCGTCGTCGAGAATCATGTTTGGGCCACCGCCGTCGGGCCAGAGCAACACCTGCTCGGTGCACCACCAGTACTCGGGCAGCGTCTCGCCCCTCCAGGCATAGACCGGAATCCCGGACGGGGCGTCCACTGTCCCCTGTGGACCAACGGCGACCGCGGCCGCCGCGTGGTCCTGAGTCGAGAAGATGTTGCACGAAGCCCACCGGATCTGCGCGCCCAGCGTCACTAGCGTCTCGATAAGTACCGCCGTCTGGATCGTCATATGCAGCGAACCGGTGATCCGCGCGCCCCGCAATGGCTGCGATTCGCCGTGCTCGTTGCGCAGCGCCATCAGGCCCGGCATCTCGTGCTCGGCCAGTTGAATCTCCTTGCGGCCGAACGCGGCAAGAGAGAGATCCGCGACCTTGAAGTCCGATGACATTTAGCGCTCCTTGAGGGTTTCAGCGCCGGCTGTGAACAGCCGCCATGCGACCGGATGACGCTCCAGCAAGGATGCGAACCGCCTCAGCACGGGTCTGGGCGCGATGTAGGGCGGGACCCGATAGCCGGCGCGCGCCGAAAGCGGCGGCGTGCGGGGCCGGGGCCAGCTCGTCTCATCGGACACCGCCTCAGCGTCGCAGATCAACGGTCTACCGCGCGTCGTCGCGAGGTCCAAACTCTGCCTGCCCTGTGTTGTGCCCTGGCACAGGAAGGTTCCGGCTGAACATAGGACACATAGACAGACAGGGACGCGTTCAGTCCTGTTCGTAGGTACACGCCGCAGCAAGACGTCCGACGAAGGCAGGGCGCGTGCGGCGGCTCTTCACCCATCGGCTACGAGCGATTTATGGCTGCGACCAGGAGGCTTCAAGCCGCATTATCGAGTCTCCACGCTTTCTGGGGATTGACATGCCTCACGATCGAAGGCTCTGATGGAATCAGTCGGATGTTCCCGGTTGTGGTGGGTGACGTGTGGTGAGGCACGTCATCCGGCGCGACCCGTTCCCGCTCGACCGCAACGTGGCCGACGAGGGTTGCCCGGCGCGAACGAGCTTCCATGCCACGGAGCAACCGGACGCCGCCGCCCGATGCCAGTAGAGTCGCGTCGTTCGGCCACGACATCTCGAGGAACCATGCGGACTCTGCTCGTCGACAACTACGACTCCTACACGTACAACCTGTTCCAGCTACTCGCCAGAGCGTGTCCCGATCCTCGTAGAAGTTGAGTGGCGGTCCCCCACCTGAGGCCTTCCGAGTGGTAGGTCTCCGGTGAACCCGCCAAGGATCACGCAAGGAAGGGGACCGCTGTGAAAACCGTACCGACTCTGCGGGTGGTGTCGACGACCGACACCGCCGAGCAGGCCAGGCAGTTGGGTGTCGAGCTGCCGGCCGAGATTCAGTTGACGCTGGCCGACATTGGGGCGGTGGCTCGGGAGGGGCTGCTGGCGATGAGCGTGGCCGCCGGGATGGCGGTGATGCAGACGATCTTCGACGCCGAGATCGGGGTGGTGTGCGGGCCGAAGGGCCGCCACGACGCCGACCGGACCGCGGTTCGGCACGGCCGGGAGAAGGGGTCGGTGGTGCTGGGTGGCCGGCGGGTACCGGTGACCCGGCCGCGGGCCCGGACCATGGACGGCCATGAGGTACCGCTGTCGGCGTACAGCCTGTTCGCCGGCGAGGACCAGCTGTCGGCGGTGGTGATGGAGCGGATGCTGGCTGGGCTGGCCACCCGCCGGCATCCGGCGGCGGCCGAGCCGGTCGGCGCCGCGGTGGAGGAGGCAGCATCGGCCACGAGCCGGTCGGCGATCTCGCGCCGGTTCGTGGCCCAGACCAAGACCGCCCTGGCCGAGTTGCTGGCCCGGGACTTGGCGCCGTTGGACATCAGGGTGCTGATGATCGACGGGGAGCACATCGCCGAGCACTGCTGCGTGGTGGCGTTGGCCATCACCGCCGATGGCACCAAGGTGCCGGTCGGGCTGTGGGAAGGGTCGACGGAGAACAAGACGGTGGCCAAGCATCTGCTGGCCGACCTGGTCGGCCGTGGCCTGGACGCCGAGGACGGGCTGCTGGTGGTCATCGACGGGGCCAAGGCGTTGTCGGCGGCGGTGACGTCGGTGTTCGGCGCCAACGCCGCCATCGAACGCTGTACTGTCCACAAGAGACGGAATGTGAAGGAGCATCTGCCCGAGTCGGAGCGGGAGTGGGTCGATCTCAAGCTGGTTCGGGCGTTGAGCAACCCGGACGCGGCGGCCGGGCTACGTGATGCCAAGGCGCTGGCGACCGCGTTGGAGCGCAAGCACCCGGGTGCGGCCGCGTCGCTGCGCGAGGGGCTGCCCGAGCTGTTCACCGTGGCGCGGCTGGGCATCACCGGCACGCTGGCGGCCACGCTGACCAGCAGCAACCCCATCGAGTCGATGATCTCCATCGCTCGGACCACGAACCGTAACGTCAGCCGCTGGCGTGACGGGCAGATGGTGCTGCGCTGGACCGCCGCCGGCATGCTCAACGCGCAGCGTTCGTTCCGGCGGGTCAAGGGCTACAAGCAAATGCCGCAGCTCATCGCCGCCCTGCGCCGACACGCCCAT
>CAVWCL010000019.1:0-157806 GCA_963753485.1 uncultured Actinomycetota bacterium
ACTCTTCGTCGTGACGGCGGCCGCCCTCCATGCGGTGCGCTCGCTCGGCAGCGATGGCGGTGTCGATCAGGTCGGTCTGGCCGTAGAAGTCGATCAGCGCTTCTTGGACGGCTTGGTCGAGGAGGTCGGCGTCGATGCGGGCGGCGGTGCAGCCGGCGGAGCCGTAGCGGGTGCGGGAGAAGCAGGTGTAGTAGCGGTACCGCCGCAGCTTGCCGGTCGCTGAGGTGCCGACGTACTTGTTGCCGCAGTGGGGGCAGGTGATGAGTCCGGTGAGGTGGTAGTCGCTGTTGGACGCTGCTCGCGCGGAGTGGACTTCACCGCGGGCTCGAAGGATCCGTTGGCATTCCTCGAATAGCTTGTCTTCGATAAGGGCGGGGTGGGCGTTGGTGGCGGTGACGTCGCGGAAGCCGACCTCGCCGAGGTAGAGCCGGTTGACGAGCATGCGGCCGATGGTGAGTCCAGACCAGGGCTTGTTCTTGCGGGTCCGCTTGCCCTGAGCGTTGAGTTGCTCGGCGATGGCGCGGGTACCGACCCGTGTACTCGCGTAGAGCGTGAAGATGTCCCGCACCACGTGCTGCTCCTCGGGATGCGGAACGAGCCGATGTGTCTCCCGGTCCAGTAGGTAGCCGTACGGGCGAGGACCGTGGGTCCATTCTCCGTTGGCGGCCTTGCGTTCCATGCCGTTGATGACGCGGTCGATGATGACTTCGCGTTCGAATTCCGCGAACGCGCCGAGCATCTGCACGAAGAGCCGTCCCGCTGCGCTGGTGGTGTCGAACGGTTCGGTGGCCGAGCGGAAGTGCACGCCGGCGACGTCGAGGTCGTCCATCAACGTGGCGAGGTCGCGGATGCGACGACTGAACCGGTCGAGCCGATAGACGAGCAACAGGTCGTACTGCCGGGCTCGGGCCGCGGCCAGCGCCTTGGTGAGTCCGGGCCGTTCGAGGGTGGCGCCAGAGGCGTCATCGGTGAAGGCGGCGGTGATGCGCCAGCCGGGTTGAGAGTCGACGTAGGCGGACAGGCGCTGCGTCTGGGCCTCGATCGTGTACGGCTGGTGCTCGTCGTCGGTGGACCGACGGGTGTACGTCGCGACCCGCAGGACGGTCTCGGGCGTGATGGCTTCGCGGCGGGTTCTGATGCTGCGCTTGGCTGTCATGACTGTGCCTCCCCATGATGGTTCTGCGGCCGGGCGAGACTCGTCCGGCCGCAGCAGGGTGTTCACTGTTCGGGTGGGTGCTCGGTCCACCACGTGGCGATCAACGCCGTCCAGGCGCGGACGGCTCGGTCGTATTCATCGGCGGTCATCGGCACGATGCGAGCCGGACCGAGCAGTCGCGGCGGTCGTTTGGCGTCCGACCGGCCACGCGGCCCGGTCCGGTCGGACCCGGTGGCGGTCGGCAGGTCGCGGCGACCGTGACGGTCCCGCGACCGGCGTTTGTTGGTGTTGTTGGGTTCTGGGTCGGGCGTGGACATGCGGCTCCAGTGGGCAGGCGGGTCGCGGTCACTGGGCGCTCCTTTCGTCCGTTCGTGGCGATGCGTTTGGTTCGATGAACGCTCGATACTCGATCGGTGTCAAGCGCGGTCGAGGCCGTCCTACACGCCGGTCTCGCACGAGTCGCTGAAGACATCAGGGTCGACGGGATCGCGCATCGGTAGCTCGGCCAACCGCCGTGGCGGGCCGTGTCCGTGCAACTGCCAGACCGTCTCGGCCGGGCCTCGGTCGTGGAGGCGGTCGCAGGCGGCCGTCGCGACCGGGACCCAGCTCGCGTCGGCGGTGTCGGTGAGGCGGTTGTGGAGGTGGACTTCGCGGGTCGCGGAGTGCAGCCAGAACAGCACCGGCCATACCGGGCCGCCGCGCCGGACGAGGTCGCGGTAACCGGCCAGCTTGTCGGTAAGCACGGTCAGGTTCTCCGTGCCGGTGTCGTGCTCGAGGTAGAACGCGACCGTCCGGCCGTCCTCGGTCCACAGGCCGAGGGCGTCGGCCCGGACCGTGGCATACGCGATCGAGCCCGGCGGGCTGAACGCGACCAGCCTCGTGTCCGGCCACCACGCATGGAGAACGGCGCCGGGATTGGTTCGTTCGTGAGCGGCGAGGTCGACGAAGAACTCGTTGATGCCAAGCCGGTGGTCCAGGTTGCGGCTGGCCGCGATGCGCTGCAACCGCACCGTCGTCTCCGACGGGCGCGGCGGCCGCTCGCCCCTCGTGCCCGCGACGAGCAGCGCGCCGGTGTGGGCGAGGACGTAGTGGTACGGGTAGGTGCCGCCGGCCAGCCGTAGTGGCCGGAACCGGGCCAGCACGCCGAGGTCGGTGAGGATGCCCAGGCGGCGCTGGGCGAAGTTGAGCGACGGGAACAATGCCTTCGCGATCTGGAACGAGGTCAGCACTCGATGGTCGTAGAGCCAGCCGAGCAGCCGCCAGTCTCGGTCGGTGAGTTGGTGCCGCACGCGCAGCACCGAGTCGGTTGAAGTTCGTGACATACAGCCTCCACAAAGGACTTAAGCGCTGGCCCCAACGGAGAACCCGAAGGTTCTTCCGGACCGGCCTGTCAGATGAAAGAGCCCGCCTGACCTGCGCTGTGAGGTGCATGGCGAGTGCTCAAGCCCGTCCCTTTCAAGTAGGACAGGCTTGCTCATCGCCTTGCTCACAGGCAGGCGGAGAACGGGGAGATTGGTCTTCACGCGGCTAAGCTTGATCTTTAACCCCGTTGGCGGGGCTGCTCAGGCTTTAGCAGTGTCCACTTTGGTGTGTTTCCCGACTGGGTAGCGCGGGGCGCGCTGCTTGTTGGCCGATCCCCTCGGGCGTCCTGGTCCGGGTCGGGTGGTTTTCGGCGCGGCCGCGGGATGCGCGGTGTTCCGGCGAATGCGGGGAAATCCGCGGCGGACCCGTGCCGGGGTGAGTTGGCCGGGGCTGAGGGGCTTCTCCCAGGGGCGGCGCAGGTCCTCGGCGATGGCGCGGGCGAGGCGAAGCTGGGCGTAGGCGGCCAGGACGATCCAGGTCCACCGGTCGGCCTGCTCCGGGGTGCGCACGCGGGGGCGGGTCCAGCCCAGGGTCTGCTTGAGGAACCGGAAGGTGTGCTCAAGGTCGAAGCGGCGCAGGAACGCGGCGAAGACGCGGGGCAGGTCGAGCTGGGCGGAGTTGGGGTTGGAGTGCCACAGCCACATGGGTTTGGGCTTACGGTCGCCGGGCAGGCGCTCGACCTGTACATGGATGGCGGTGCCCTCGATGACCGGCAGCGGACCTGCGTGGTCGGTCCAGCCGCCCCGGCGGCCCAGCCGCGGGTGCAGGCGAGCGTAGGCGCGCAGCGTGTAGGCGCCGTAGCGGTCGTGGGTGCCCTCGTGCTGGGCGTCGGTATCGGGATGGGTCGCGGGGTCGGGGAGTCTGACTTCGTCGCCGTGGCGGGTGGGACGCCCGCGCCTTCGGGTGGGGGCTGGGGTGGGGCCATAGAAGACGCGGTCGGAGCGCAGCCGGCCGACCAGATCGACGGGCAGGTCGGCCAGCAGGTAGGCCAGACGGATCACGTCGTAGCCGGAGTCGACGACCACGAGCACGGGCGGGTCGCCGTCATGTAGGTGCCCGGCGGATCGTAGCCGGCCGGTCAGGTCGCGGATCTGGGCGGCGGTGACCTCGGTCGCGTCGTCGTCGGGGCGTAGCCTCATCGCGTCCAGCGGCGCGGTCCACGATGAGCGCCCCGACTCCAGCGCGGCGACGATCGAGTACGGCCAGCCCGGGATGGTCTGGCGCACCCCGTCGCAGCGGCAGGGCCGGTGGCAGTGGCTGCGCTGCGCAGGGCACTCGGCATCCGGGCGCGGCCACGGCGTGACATCCACGGCCAGGCGCAGCTGGCCCTGCGAGCTTCGGGGCAGCACCAGGCCAGACAGCGACATACGCAACGACAGCACGTCAATCTCGCCGGCGGCCAGCGCGTCGTACATCGCCCCGTGACCGCGCCGGTGCACCGGGTCCAGCGTCAACTCCGGCAATGACGTCACCGGCCCCGATGCGCACAGCACCGCGTCACACAACTCGAACATCGCGTCGGCCCGCCGGCGCAGGCTGTGGTAGAGGTCCGCCCGGAAGTCCGCCAACGCCTGCCTGGCCACCGTCTCGTCGACACACCCAGTCTGATCGACTCCCATCATGGCCTACAGTATTAGGCTGTAGGCCATGATGATCACGGCGCCACGCCGAGGGGCGTGGCATGCTTCGCAGATCAGGCAGTACAAGGGAGGACGCCATGCCCGGGCCTACCGCAGCACAGCGACGCCGCCAGGCCGAGCTGACCAAAGCGCTGTCCAAGACCGGATTCGTCCTGCCTGGAACGTTCCTGCAGCGCTACAACCGTTGCGGCAAACCGAACTGCCGGTGCAAACAAGACCCGCCGACCCTGCACGGCCCCTACTACCAGTGGACCCGCAAGGTCGACGGCAAGACCGTGACCCGACTACTGTCCAGCGAGCAGACCGACCGCTACCGCGACTGGTTCGACAACGCACGGAAAGCCCGGCAGCTACTCGCCGAGCTCGAGACTCTCTCCCTGGACATCATTGCGAAGACCGAGGGCTGGCAGTAGCCGTTACGCGTTCCTCGTCAGTCCACAATGGGTAGTCATCCCTAGTCGCCCGCCCTGCGCCGGCGCTGCCCCCAGGAACGCCGGACCGGACGGACAACCGCAGACCATCGCAAAGGTTAAAAATCAAGCTAAGGGAGCGTGTGGAAACCGGGTGACGGCAGAGTCGGGGAGGCCTTCCTCACCGAGCGCGGCGGCTGTGCCGAGAGCAGCCGGGGCGCAAGTCACCTCATAGTCCGTCGCACCGGCTGCTGGGTCAAGCGCGCAACCGACCCGCATGACGCCGCCGGACGACGATCTGCCCAGTGCGCCGACCCGGCACGAGCCGCCGTCGTTGGCCCGAGGAGACGCTTGTCAATCGGTCTGGGCTGGTGTTTCAGTGGGCGATCAGCCGCACCAGGCGGCCCCCGGCAGCGCGCCAACGCTGACCGGGGGCCTTGACGGACGTAGGAGGTCCGCCCATGGAATCGTCTCGCGACGAAGCGCACTCTGTCGATCCAACTCCAGCCCACGAGCCCGAGGCTCGCCAAGCAGCGGCGACCCGCCCGGCCGGTCGACCGCGATCACGGTCTAAGGCCAGTGAGGCTCTCGAACCGCTGCCTCGGTACTCGCCAGTCGTCCTCGTCCTGGACGTCGTCCACCTGCTCCAGGGACAGGGCATCGCTGTGTCGGAAGCCCACGACAACCTGCACGACGCCATCGAGGCCAGCACCGACCTGCTCCACTGGCTCGGCGTAGAACCTGACAAACGACTCCTGACCAAGCCACGCGAGCACACGCCCGAGTTGGTTGCTGCCGCCGTGCTCATGCGCGCCGCCGGCATTGAGCCCAACGCCGTCAAGATCTGGCCTGGGCGATCGTCATGAGCCGCAACCGCATGTGGACCTTGACCGAAATGCGAATCGCTCTCGCGCGCCACGATATTGGCACCGTCTTCCGGATCATGCAGCGACACGGCCTCGCACAACGAGAGATCGCCGCACTCACCGGCATCGCCCAATCCGAGGTCTCAGAGATCATCTGCGGCCGCCGCCGAGTTCTGGGCTATGCCGTGCTGGATCGACTTGCCGAAGGCGCTCAACTTCCTCGCGGGTGGGTAGGGCTGGCCTTCGACGACGAAACAACCGCGATGCTGGCGTGTGGCGCAACAGAACACGCTGATGTCAAGAAACCAACGGAAATGGACCTTAACCGCCCAATGGTCCGGTATTGGAACACAAGCAGGAAAGATCGTCGCCGTGTCCGCGGGCTGCTAGTGACCTCGGGTTGAGTTGCGGGCGCAGCAAAGTCACTACTTGTGCATCGTTTAGCACCCTTTGGTTGCGCTCGCCTGTCGTTCATGTTCGTGAGTGGAAGGCGGTTGCCCGCGTTCGTCGGTATTGGAACAATCGGCCGCGTTCGCATGCAGGTTGGAGGTTCTCCGTGACGTGGGGCTGGGGGGATCTACCGCTTGGTCGTGCTGTGCGGCTGTCCGGCGTTAGCCCGGCGGCCCTCGCCCTCATGCTCAATCCAATCCCCGACGACGGCCCGGCTATCGTCACATACCGTCCACAATCGGCCAAGTCTCTCGCTGCCGTGGCGAGCGACGCGCTCGACGCGATTGAAGCCACCGCGCTGCGGCTTTACCCCGCATGGCTGCCTGGAGCCGAGCACATCAAAAGCGCGGCCGGTGCTGGTGAGGCGGCCGTCCGTGCCCTCGCGCGCAAGCACTTTGGCGGAGCCAGTACCTTCGCGGGAGATCTCGCAGTGCGCGCTCTTCGGCGCGGGGCGCCGAGGGACTGCACCCGGAGATCGAGCGTGCCATCCGCCATGGCATTGCGGATGCGGACGGCGACATCGGTTCGGCTCCTATCGGCATCGCGCTGCAGGGGCAGAAGGGCACCGGCAAAACCCACATACTGGGCTGGACCCGGCAGTTGATGCACGCCCAGGGCGGCTACTTCTTCTTGGTGAGCCTCCTGGAAGGGCGCAGTTTTTGGACTAGCGTTCTCCACTCGATGAATCAGGGCCTCAGCCGAAGGGGAGGAGAATCGGAGACGCAACTGCGGCTCCTGATGCGGCGTCTAGGCGATGTGCTTCTGGCGCCGCGGCGTGTACGTCGTGCCATCCTGGGGGAGACTACGATGTCACGGTCGATCCTGGACGAGTTCATTCAGCTCATACGCGAGAACGATGAACTCGTCGGCCGCGAGTGCGCCGACACGGCCCGTGCACTCGCCCTTCTCGCGTCGCAGAGCTCGCATTCGCAAGAGATCGGTGAAACCTATCTGCAAGCCGGAGAGGACGAGCACGGGGACCGGGTCGAATGGGGAATGAGGCGGCAGTCGCGCAGCCCCGAGCTTATCGTTCAGGACCTCTCGTGGCTGATGGCCATCACAGGGCCTACGGTCATCGCCGTGGATCAGATCGACGCACTGGTGGCGCAGTCCGTCAAGGAACTCGATGAGCGCGGAACGCTTGATGCCGGTCAGGACCTCCTAGTGGAACGTGTGGCTGGTGGGCTCATGATGCTCCGGGAACGGACACGTCGGACGCTGACGATTGTTGCGTGCATTCCGGACTCGTGGGTGCTAATCAGGAAGCGGGCCGTGAATCCGGCTGAGGATCGGTTCCGTCCGTCGAAGCATCTGATGACTATCATCGATGGCTCTGTGGCTCATCGAATTATCGCGAGCCGCTTCAAACCACGGTTCGAACGCATCGGGTTTCGCCCCGAATACGACACCTGGCCGGTCAAACCGTCCGCTTTTGCATCCGCCAAGGGCTTTACTCCCCGTGGTCTACTCATGGTGATTTACTCGCACATCGATAAATGTGTGGAGCAAGGCGTCGTGGAGGAGTTGGAGACCTTTGGCGATGCCGTAGTGACCGAGTTCACAGAATTCCATACGGGTATCGAAGCTATTTCAAGAGCGGAGTCGCGAAGCTTCGATGAAGCCTTCGAGAAGCTTATGGAGGAAGCGACGGTCGACGCCGCGCTCGAGGAGGGGCACGAGGATATCGAGATGCCGTCTCTCCTTGGTGCCGGTCTAAAGGCGTGGGTCATCGGTCGAGGGCAAGCCGGGCACGCCTACCAGGTCGATCCGCAGCCGGGCCAGAAGCCTGCGCTACATGCCAGGCTGCGCCTTACGTTGGACGAGCGGCTCGAAGATCAGGTGAGGTGGGGCTTTCGTGCAATCGCGGCCCAGCAACCCGTCGCGGCGCTGAACCGGATCCGTAAGGCGGCGGCCGAGGCCGGGCTCGTCAGCGGTGAACCAAAGCGGAAGCTCATCCTTTTGCGCAACAAACCGTGGAACGGTGGTCCGAAGACGCAGGAAGCGTTGGAGGCATTTCGCCAGGCGGGTGGTTTGGACGTTCCCGTGTCCATAGACGACCTCAAACGCCTGTGGGCGATCAAGCGAATGGTGGAAGAGGATCACCCCAATCTGCAGACCTGGCTGACCACACGCCGACCCGCCGACGACGTGGACATCTTCCGGCAGGCCTTCGCCGATTCAGAGGGCGTGCCAGTGACTATCGAAGATCCATTGCCACGTAAGGTTCCTGCCCGAGCGGCAACAACAACCGCCGCCGTAGAACGTCCGTCGATTGTGCTCGGAAGGTCGGAGGCACGCGACGAGCCACTGAGGATCGATTTGGAGTCGCTTCGCAAGCACACCACTATCTTTGCTGGGTCCGGCTCGGGGAAAACAGTGCTCATCCGGCGGCTTATCGAGGAGTGTGCGCTCGAAGGCGTCTCCACAATCGTGCTAGATCCCAACAACGACCTCGCCAGGCTCGGCGACCGTTGGCCCGCGGCGCCCGACGCATGGGCGGCCGAGGATGCGGCCAAGGCGGAACAGTACTTGGCCAATACTGAGGTCGTCGTCTGGACGCCACGGCGGGAGACTGGGCGTCCGCTCACCTTCCAACCGCTGCCCGACTTTCGCAGCATTCGAGACGACCCAGATGAGTTCAACGAGGCGGTCGAGGCCGCCGTGGCGTCGATCATTCCGCGGGCGAACTTGGAGGGCCGAGCAGCCAAGGCACATCTGCAGCGCGCAGTGCTTCGCAACGCCGTGCAACACTACGGACGATCTGGCGGCAACCGCCTGGAAGGTCTGATCGACCTCCTAGGAGCTCTACCCGACGACGTCAGCCCGCTGCAGGACTCGGCAAAGCTTGGCGCCGAGCTGGCACAGACACTCACTGCTTCAATGGTCAACGATCCACTATTCGGCGGTGCTGGCACGCCCATAGACCCAGGCCTGCTCTTCACCCCTACAGCCGGGAAACACGCCCGTGTTTCAGTCATAAGCCTGGTGGGCCTGCCGTCTGAGGCTGAGCGCCAGAGTTTCGTCAATCAGCTCCAGATGGCCCTGTTCGCGTGGATCAAGAAGAACCCGGCTGGAGATAGACCCCTCGGGGGTCTCTTCGTGATGGACGAAGCCCAGACATTGGCACCTTCCGGCGCAATGACCGCTTGCACGCAAAGCACACTGGCGCTGGTATCGCAGGCAAGAAAGTACGGACTCGGCCTTGTGTTCGCGACGCAGGCGCCCAAAGGATTACACAACCGTATCCCGGGCAACACAGCGACCCAATTCTTCGGCCTCCTCAACGCGCCGGTTCAGATCGCCGCGGCGCGTGAAATGGCGCAAGCGAAGGGAAGCGATGTGCCGGATATCTCCCTCCTCAAGTCCGGACAATTCTACGTGGCGCTGGAAGGCGCGTCATTCACCAAGACACGGACGCCCCTCTGCTTGTCGCATCACCCGAGCAGCCCATTGACAACCGAAGAGGTGTTGGAACGAGCCCGCATGTCGACTGGCTAAGTCATCGACAATGACTGAGTAGCCTGTTGACGCAGGGGCCGGTAGCCGGCTGATGCCTCCGGCCGCCGATCGTGCTAGAGCGCCACTATGTGCCCACCCGCTCCCAACGCGCCCGCTCCGTGCTCACCTTCTTCGCCCAAGACAGCGGCACCCACAACCTCGTCTACGCCAACGCCGACATCTCCAAGGCCACCCAGAGCCGAGAAGCCATCGCGTTTTGCGACCACTGGCGCGCCGTGACCGGCACCGACCCGCACACCCTCGTCATGGACCAGAAGGTCACCACCCACGCTGTACTCGGCGAACTCGACGAGCGCGGCATCAAATTCCTCACCCTGCGCATGCGCTCACCGTCCCTGATCGCCCACATCAACAGCCTCACCCCGGCCGACTACAAAACGATCACCCTTGACCGCGCCGGCCGCCACACCAAACCCCGTGTGCACGAATCAACCGGTGTCAAACTCAAGGACTACCCCGGCACCGTCCGCCAACTCGTCGTCACCGGCCTGGGCCGTGAGGCCCCCACCGTCATCATCACCAACGACTTCACCAGCACCGCCAAGCAACTCATCGAGCGCTACGCCCGGCGCATGGGCATCGAACAACGCCTCGCCGAGATCATCCGCGCGTTCCACGCCGACGCCCTGTCCTCCGCCGTCAACCTCAACGTCGACCTCGACATCATGCTCTGCGTCCTCGCCCAAGCCATACTCGCCGCCCTCGCCGCCCGCCTACCCGGCTACGCCAACGTCACCCCCGACACCCTGCAACGCCGCTTCATCGAAACACCAGGAGAGATCATCACCACCAGCGACACCATCACCGTCCGACTCGACCGACGCGCCTACACCCCCGTCCTACGCCAAGCAACACTCCCCACCGCCACCCCCGTCCCCTGGTGGGGCAACCGCACCCTCCGCTTCGAGTACGCCTAACCCTTGCCCCCAACCCCCTGCGTGGAAATCCGCGTTAGTCGGACGGGTCCAGTCCGGAAATCGCGACTGCCGATCGGTGACCTCCGCGCCGCCCCGCGACCTGGGCTTGAACCAAGCCAACGATCGTAGACCATAGTCGATGATCAGCCGTCGCTGCTGGGCCGAATGGTCAGGCCGCATTGGCTTTCGTGCACACCCGTCAGCCACGCGACTACAAAAGGTGCGCCGCGAGTCCCCCACATTACGTCATTGCGCTAAGTAATGCCGGGGAGGGTTCACGCCTGCGCCGGTCCGTCTTAGGCTGTACCGCTGTGCAGGCACCAAAGGCATCGACCACATTCGTGTCGTCGGCACGGAAAGCCCGGACAGAGTGGCGACAACGTCAACAAATTGCGCGTTTTCGGCGTAGGTCGTTGATACACGCGTTCAGCGGATTGAGAATGGGGCTCCTTCGCAATCAGCCCGCATTTGCGCTAACCGGCCTGTCGTTTGCGATCGGAACGCTTCGGCTCTTCGCGCTCTCTGCTGATGCGAGTGGTGCGTGCGTACATTACGTCTGTCAAAAGCGGCGAGCGGATTGGTAATGAGAGGATAAATGTCGATCCGGTCCGTATTGAGGCGATCTCCGGCAGTGGCAGGTCCACGAATAGCGGCCTATGGCTTCCAGGCTCTGACGTGCCAACCGACCAAAAGGTAGAAACAAACGTGCCGGCACCGTGGGAGCTGATTCTTGCAGGAGTTTCATTGGCTATAGCGGTGTATACGGTCGCCATTCTGCCATTTGCACTGATATTCGCGTCCTTACTTGTGCTCTGGGCGACGTGGCGACTCCTGACACCGGTATTTTACCGGCTCGGGCCGGCTCGCCTGACAATTGTGATGCTCTTACTGTTGGGGTTCATGGCCGGCGGAGTGGTGACCTCAGCAGGCGCAGGAGAGGTACTGCCATTGGAAAGGGTGAGGCCGGCGTCGTCGCCCCTCGTTATTGGTTACGCGTTAAGTGAGGACGACCGGTGGATCGTAATGTTGAGAGAGGAGGACCGCCTATTGGTCAGGGTACCGACACCGGGTACGGGCCGAGAGTTCTGCGAGTCCCCTGGTTTGGCGAGCCTTAAACATCATTGGTGGTATCAGTCATTCTTCTTGCTGGCTGGTGGACGCGGCCTACATGACAAGATAACTGGCACGAAGAGTGTAGCGCCGAGCGGGTACTCGCCGTGCTGAACCTTATTCCAGCCAGCCAGCATTGATCTCCGCTCGGGGACACTGCATACTGCTTGCAGTGCAGCTTCCTGTCGGACAACGAGACGGTCAGTAATAAGTTGCCCTGTCGAGCATGGTGCCCTATCCGATGTCAGATTGCACGATCTTACTTCCGCTACTGGGCGTTTCAGAGTGAGTCCGCAGCGTGGCATGGTCGCGGCTGTAGTGCCACGGCTTGCGGACGCCGCGGTGGCAAGACTGACTGAGGGGCACGGGTCGGAGCGGCGCCGGGTTGGCCGGTGCCGGTGGCTGGCCGGCTTCGATGGCGGCGCTTGCGGCGTTAGAGTGCGGTCATGATCCGACCGGCGGACCGTGTGGTGAGGTCTGGCGCCGTCGAGGTGTTCGAGGCGGCGCTGTCGATCCTGCAGCACTCTGACGGTGGCATGACCAAGGCCCAGATCCTCGACGGCCTGGTGAAGGACGGTGTTGACCGTTCGGACGCCACGGCGGCCTGGGACGGCGTTCAACGGCGCCTCAAGAAACATGATCAGGTCCTAGGTAGCTGGTGTAAATCGGTGTCCGGCGCGGCGAGGCGGCGGGCATCGATGGCTGTTGGTCTGTGATAGTGATCGGGTGTCGTTGGGTGAGGCGCCGAGGCAGCTGGACCTGTTGGATCCGGTGACTCGGTTCTGTGACGAGTCGTTGCCGACCAGCTCGATCTATGGGTTCCTGTTCCGGGCTCCTCGCTGTCGTGAGTGGGTTTGATCCTCTGGGGCACTCTCGGTACCCACGCTGAGTCCATAGTGTACTCACTGTCAGTGAGCGGATCGAAGGGTAGTTCAGGAGTGGAGCAGGAGCTGTTCAGCGCGGCGTTGGGTTTGGTGGCACCGTGGCGGGTGGAGCGGTCGGAGTTCGACGCCCAGGCTGGTCGGCTGGACCTGTATCTGGGGTTCCCCCGCGGTTCGAGGTTCGCGTGCCCGCAGCCGGGATGCGCTGAGCGGGAGTGCCCGGTGCACGACACGGAGGACAAGGCGTGGCGGCACCTGGACTTCTTCCAGTACCAGGCTCGCCTGCACGCCAAGCTGCCCAGGGTGCGCTGTGCGGTGCATGGCGTTCGCCAGGTGACGGTGAGCTGGGCCCGGCCGGGTTCTGGGTTCACGCTGCTGTTCGAGGCGCTGCTGATCACATTCGCCTCCGCGATGCCGGTCAAGCAGGTCGCAAAGTTCACCGGCGAGCACGACACCCGCATCTGGCGGGTGCTCGAGCACTACGTGGCCACCGAGCGGGCCGAGCTGGACTTCTCCACGGTGGAGCGGGTCGGCGTGGACGAGACCGCCGCGGCCCGTGGTCAGGACTACGTGTTCATGGATGCCGACGTCCACCGCGTGCTGTTCGTCACCCCCGGCCGCGATGGCGACACCGTCAAGGCGTTCGCTGAGGACCTCAAAGCCCACGGCGGCTATCCCGAGTTCATCGGCAACGTCACCTGCGACATGAGCCCAGCGTTCATCTCCGGCGTCACGGCACATCTGTCCAATGCGGACATCACCTTCGACCGGTTCCACATCATGAAAAAGCTCGGCGAAGCCGTCGACGAGGTCCGCCGCGGCGAGGCCAAGCACCGCCCGCTGCTGCTGAAGCGCACCCGCTGGCTGTGGCTGACCAACCGGCAGAATCTGTCCCCGAACCAGCAACGCGCGCTGGTGTGGCTGACCCGCCCCTCGCTGCAACTCGCTACCGCCCGGGCCCACCGCTGGCGAGAGGACTTCCAGGGCTTCTACGACCAGCCGGCCGACCAGGCCGAGGCCTACCTGACCCGCTGGTGCGCCGGCGCGATGCGTAGCCGCCTGCAACCAGTCAAGGACTTCGTCGCCATGGTTAAGCGCCACTGGGCCGGGATCCTCGCCTGGCACCAAAGCCATCTCACCACCGCACTCCTCGAAGGCACCAACTCCCTCATCCAAGCCGCGAAGGCCCGAGCCCGCGGCTACCGCAACAAGAAATACATGATCACCATCATCTATCTCATCGCGGCAAAACTACCCAGACCGTCACTGTGGGTTACCCACACGATCTAGCGGGGAACCGCCAGTAGACCGGCCCCAGCAAGTCGCACCGCACTGGTACCGACTCCCGGTACTTGGCGGCCGACAGCGTATTCACATCGGCATGTACCATCGGGGCCAACGCGATGGAATGCGGCGCAAATAGAGTCTCAGCAGTCTGCTGAAACCGCGTCCATGTCTCGCGCTCTTCGTCGGTGAGCGACACGCCATCCGTAAGAACGTAGAGATTGGCGCGGGCTGGACGCAAACGGTCCCCGTTGAGAATCAAAACGCGGACCTGTTCGACCTTCGCAAACTCCTGCTTACGGTGACCGTTCTCATGCACAAACTTTCGGAGCAATTGCGGTAAGGCCTCCGACAGGACCTCGTTAAGCGCCGCACGTCTGAATTTCAAGGCGATAGTTTCGGCGAAGGCGAGACTCGCCGATTCGTCTGCGAACCCCGGTATCGGCTCCCTACTCAGCAAGATCGCCTTGGACGCCGGGAAGATTAGCCGCAGATCGGCAAACCATGCCTCCTGCGGCTCCGTTCCTGGTGACGGCAGTTTCCGGGCCGGCTCATCGTAGGTGTCGTCGGACGGCTGCCCTCCGTCCTGCACTTCGCCGCCGTTGTGCACGTCGCCTGTTTGAGATGGCGGTGGCAATGTTCGTACCAGATAGCCGATCTTGCCGACTCGAGCGAGTTTCGTATCTGCAGGTGTGGGAATACTTGAGTCCCTGATGACGGGCGCCAAAAGAACGAACGGATGTGCGTTACCTGGGGGAGTCGCGCCAATGTCGCAGGTCTGCGAGCAGATGATGGCGGTCATGCGAAGATCGCGGTCGAACAGCGGTCGAATCTCGTCCCGGTCATTCATGACTTCCGTGACCGCATCCAGCCCGGGCGCAGTCAGCCAACTGACCGGCATGTCAAGAACTAGATCACCTTGCTTCCACTGCGCCAATGAGTGTTGGTGTTGCGACCAGTCAGCTGGCACAACGTCGTAAACCGACCAGACTTTGGACTCGTCGGCAGGTTTACTCTCAGCGTCTGCGGGCTGAATTTCGGCCAAGGCCCCTGACACCGAAACCGGAGGCCGCGGCTCCCCGCCTGAACCCGTTGGCTCGGCTGACCCGTCGGCGACAGGCATATTCGGTGTTGCAGCGTCGCTCACTTCGTTCGGCTCCGGCATGGATTCGATCACGATAGCCCAGTGCCAGGAGTAAGTTTCACCTCGGCAACATCGTCGGTGTGGAGTGCCTTCCGAGCGCGTGGGTGGCTCTCAGTGGGCGATGCATGGGTTGGCCTTTCGACGCCATCGTGGAGGGACCCGACTGCGACACCGGCGTCTTCGAACTCTGCAGAAATAGCTTTGCGCCGCGGGTATGTGCGGATAGCCCAGTCGAGCTCAAGCTGCACCAATCTGTCGACATCGCCTGCATCGAAGAGCGCTTGCGCCTCACGGCTGGTATTGAACCATGCTGCGAGGTTCGGGTGCGCTCGTGCCATGTAGTGGATCGCCTGGGTCATCGGCCAAAGCTGGCCCAAGCTTTGCGGGCGGGCATGGCGCCCCTCGGTCTTCCAACCGTAGTAGGTTCGTGGCGCGACACGCATGGCCGCGATTACTCGTTCGTGGGGAAGCGCAAGCAGCCGAGCTATGTGCTCCACCGCGTTGACGGGATCCGTTGGGAAAGGCACGTCCTGTGTGGTGGTGGCTCCCGGCATGTCCGCGAGCGCGTTGTCCCATTGAGTGATTATCCTGCCCACGTCACGCGGCACGGCATCGACGTTCACACTGGTCTGGGAGAAACTCCGGAACAACCTTCCGAACCCGGCAGCGATACCGAAGATGTCTGCCGTTGCCGAAGGAGTCAAGGCGTTCATTGCGCTTCCTCCGCTTCCAGGGTTACAGGCCCTAGGTCGGCTAGATAATCGTCGGACAGCACTCGCGCGAACAGTGAAAGCGCTGTCCGGTTGAGCTGCCGAACCAGGTTCGCGCAGTGGTCTTCGTCGTAGCTAAAGGAGTAGTCGCGGAAGACATCGATGTCCACTAAGAAGCCGTACCGAGACCCTTCCGCCTCTGGAAATACGCCGCATTGGATGCGAGCAGCGGCGGATGCCTCGAACTGCAGCTGTACCTGCTGGAGTTGACCAGCAACAAGATCGCCAAGGTCGCCCGCGAGTGGACCGGCAAAGTCTTCGCGGATATGCTGCCGCCAGAATTGTGGTGAGGCAGCATCTTGGTGTACGAGCCTGTTGATGAACCGGAGCCCAAGCCGCTGCACCACCGATGCTTCCGCGGTGTTCGTAAACAGCGACAGCACTTTGCGTAAGGGGTCGCCAAGGCTCGTGCTGTAACGGTCGTATGAACTCGTTTGGACGACCACGGTGGTCGGTAGCAGCGTGATCCAGGTGGTCCGATCTGAGTTGGCCAGCACCCATCCCTGCTGGACCTCAGTTGACTGGGACGCACCCGTTGGGCTGACGGTCAGGCTCACGATGTTCTGTACATGTTTCTCAAATATTGGGAACGCCTCTTTGCCCAAGCCTTCCCAAATCGAGATCGCCTCCCGTTCGGGCAACTCCGAACGTGCGCCAATGAACCGAACCTCGGCAACGGCCGCTTCAAGATGGGTGCGCTCGAGACGAACCCGGGCAAGCCCACCAAGCCCGCCAAGGGGTCGGTCCCACTCGTCGTCCCGAGTTCTGGCCCTAGTGGTCTCGGCGCTCATGCCCCCTCCCTCCAAAGAGTAGCAGAAAAGTCGCAGTCTAGCGCCATCCGTCGAGCCGGGCACCCACTGAGCGTTCGTGCGGGAGGACGCGGAACCATCTGACCTATGACCTGGCCAGGCAAGTCAGGTCCCGGCGGGCCGGTGGCTTGGGCGGATGAAATCGATCCATGGAGATCTGCTGGCTCCCTCCGCGATACTCACTGGTCGCACACTATCGCTGGGGTCCGACAAGTCGGCTGTCGAGTCCAGCTCGCGGCCGTGACCTGGCGACGGTGATCGGAAGCGGGCCGCCCATGGCCGTGACGGCCGGTTTCGCATTCTGCATCGTCAGGCCCACGATTGCGGCACCGCGCGAACCGAGCCTAGGCCACGCGTCTGGCCGAGCCGTCGGGCCGCGAGCACCGTTTCAGGTTTGCGACCAGAGGCCGGCGATGGGTACGGCCAGGACGTTTTTACTCAGCTTGAACACGCGGGGTCCGGTGTGGATCAGGAGGCTGGCGGCGAGCCTGGGCCCTAGGGTGGTCTGTAGCCATTCGAGGTGGCGGGCATCGGCAGCGGTAGGGGCGGCGGTGGCCTTGACTTCGATGCCGATGACCCGGCCGTCTCGCGCTTCGATGAGCAGGTCGATTTCGCGGCGGCCGTTGGCGTCGCGAAGGTGGAACATGTCGGCGCCGACAACGCTCAGGGCGCACTCCGCGCGCAGCTGGGCGGCAACGAACGTGTCGATGATCCGCCCGAGCAGGTCGCCGTCGCGGCTCACGTGCCGGTTGTCGACGCGGAGCAGCGGTGCCATGAGACCGGGATCGATGAGGTACCGCTTGGGCAGTCGGACGGCGCGGTCCATGCGGTTACCGGCCCACGCGGGCACCCGATCGGTGATCAACAGCGTGTCCAGAAGGTCGTCGTAGCTTGCGGCGGTGAGCCGGCCGATGTCGGCAGCGTCGTAGAGGAGTTTGTGTGTCGGCGCGCCGGCGGTGTTGGCCGCGATCACTTGAAGGTATTTGCGCATCCGGATGGGGTCCCGAGCCACACCGAGCGCGGGGGCTTCCCGGGTCACGAGATGGTCGACGTAGGAGGTCAACCACCGGTCGCGGGCGCGGTCGGTCGATGCGCGCAACGCTTCTGGCCAGCCGCTGGCGAGCGCCTCGGTGACGTAGCTGTGCAAGTCCCACCCAGTGATCGGGTCGGGGCCGAAGGCGTCGGCGCCGTCATCGAGGACCCGATCGATCAGCGATCGTGACGTGGGGTCGCCATGGCGCTCTCGACCCACCAGCGGGTACATCGTGAGCCGGACGATTCGGCCGGTCGCCGGCCAGCCCGATGCGGTGAGGTCGGCCTGGGACGATCCGGTGAGGACGAACCGCCCGGGCCGGGGGTCGTCGTCAACCGCCCGCTTGACCGCGCCGAGGATCTCAGGAACCAGCTGCCATTCGTCGATCAGAACTGGCTCGTCGAGTCCGCGCAGCGCGGCGTCAGGGTCAGCCCGGACGACCGTGGCCTGGGCGGGTATGTCGAGGCGCAGGGCCGATCGGCACAGGCGACGGGTGGTGGTGGTCTTACCGCATGCCCGCGGCCCGACGACGAGAACGGCCGGATGGGCGGCCAGCACCTCGGCGAGCTCCGAGTCCAGGAGCCGCGGCACATATGCGGTCACGCGGCTCCTGTCAGCGACGTTTTAGCACAGGTCTGACAGGCACGATAGCACACTAGTCAGTGACGATTTAGCACATCGGTCGATCACCGGAGCCGGACCGGTCGACCAGGGCCACCATCGGCTAGCCCGACGCACCCTCCGGCCCGGTGGCGGCCGGGCGGGAGAAGCCGTCGGGCCACGCGGCGAGGTCTACCCGGTTGCCGGCCCGGTCGGCGAGCGTCCAATGCTGTGGGGATTCGTCGACGATCCGGCCGCCGGCGGCGAGCGCCGCCGCCAGGCGTTGCTCAATCTGCTCGCGGGCCAGTGACACGTCGATGTGCATCGCGTGGCGCAGCGGCTTCGCCGGGTCAAGTTCCTGCATCCAGACCGTCGATCCGTGGCCTAGCCGGTCGACGCCGTTGTCATCGGGCACCCCGGCGTTTTCGTCGGCCATCCCGGCATAGCCGAGAACAGTGCGCCAGAAGCCGACATCGACCGTGTCCGGCTGCCCGGAGATGGCGAGCTGCACCTCTTGCGCACGCGTGCGGTCGGCGGCGGCGTCGTGCGCCCGCGCCTCCGCCGAGACCGCTCGAGCAAGGTCGAGGTGCCGCTGCTCCAGCTGCCACATGTCGCGGGTCAACCGTACGGTGAGCTGATCGTCGGCGACCGTCATCAGGACCCCCGTACCTTCGAGG
Source organism: uncultured Actinomycetota bacterium (assembly GCA_963753485.1). Taxonomy (GTDB): domain Bacteria; phylum Actinomycetota; class Actinomycetes; order Mycobacteriales; family Micromonosporaceae; genus CAWDLX01. The sequence continues at coordinate 18,629 of CAVWCL010000019.1, forward strand.
CCGGAGACGTGGGCCATCGCCCCAGCCAGCCGGACGGCCTCGGCCATCGACGGGACGCGGAACACTGCCATCGCCCCGCCGTGCAACACCACCCAGTCGGTGACATCCTCCGCGGCGAGGAAGTCCTGCCATCCCTGGTTGCTCATGTCCGCCTCCAACGCGGCATGGTAGCCATGTCTGTGGCTGGCAACACGGCCGGACCTGCTGAACGCGGTCACTGACCGTCACACTGAATGGAGCCCACGGATGCCAGAACTGCTCGTCGACTTCATCACCTCGCTCGACGGCTACGGCGCCGCCGATGGCTGGCCCGGCTGGTGGGGCCTGGAGGGTCCCGAGTACCTCGCCTGGCTGGGAGACCAACCTGAAGCGCGATACACCATCCTGATGGGCGCAAACACCTATCGGCTCATGTCCGGTTTCGCCAGCGAGGGTGAGCCGGGTACGGAGCCCCTGGCGAACATGTCGAAGGTCGTGTTCTCGAGCACCTTGACGTCGCCGCTGTCGTGGCCGAACACCCAACTTGTCAACGAGGATGCGGTCGAGACCGTTCGCGGGATGAAGGAGAGGGGCACCACATCCATGCGTACCCTGGGCAGCCTGGCACTGTGCCGCTCGCTCCTGAGCGCGGGACTCGTGGACCGCTTCCGAGTCGTCGTCTTCCCCGTCATTACCGGAAACACCGGTCGGGACCGGATCTACGACGGGTACCCCGACGTCTCCCTCGACATGGTGAGCAGCCGCACCTTCGACGGTCGGACCCAGCTCCTCGAGTACGTCCCCACGGTTCTGGCCGGACCGCCCGGGTAATCCGTATCTTCAGGGTTCGAATCCCTGGCGGCCCACGCAAAACCGAGTACTCAAACGCGGGGACCTGCGGGGCGGCAGGCGAGTAACAGGTTGGCGCGCCTGTGCCGGAAGAGTCTGGTTCGAGACGGGTGTGCTCCGTCGCGCACATGACCAAGGGCCAGAAGCGGGGTCCACGCCCGGGTCTGACGGCCCCGGCGTCGTGCTCGGCGCCCAGGTGCTCGCCGAGCACGCCGCGGCGGGATGAGCATTCTACGCCCGGATTGCCAGCCGAGTATTCGGGCGCAGGCACAACCAATCATCCACACAGAATCCAGAACTGTGGCATGAGCGTCGTCCGGTAGAAGTTGCCGTTACTTCCGTTGCAGTTGTAGGTGACATCGCCTAGACCGTTGGCTACCGTCTGCCATACACCTGGAGAGAGGTTCCGGTCGATCTTCACATTGCCTCGAAGCTCCTTGCCGTTTGAACAGGTGAGATAGTGCCACGCGTGGATGTAGCTGCCCGCGACCTCGTTGTGTCCGTAGTCCTCGTCCGTGACGACGCAAGCCGCTTGAGCTGGTGAGTCGACAGCTACGACGCCCGTCAGCGCCAGGATCAGCCCAACGCCGATCGTCGCGAGTCGACGCCGGGCGAACCAATGTTTCATGATCTCCTCCTACCGACGATGGTTTCTCGTCATTTCGATGCGACACGCGGTACCGGGGTGCTCTGACCGGTGGGCCGACCGACCCACGACGAGATCCGGCACGGAACAAGGGGTTATGCCACCAGCCCTATGCCACCTTCCGGTGCCGCTGGGGACTCGGACGTGGGCGCGCCGGACGCGACCATCGTCACGTTGTCCGCATTGTCCGGCAAGCAAATCAAGACAACACCGGGCCACCTCGGAACGTCACCGCCGTCCATCGGCGACAGCTCGGCCAGGCGCACCTCGCCCGACGGGCAGGGTAAGCCACTTGATCTCTGCCTATGACGACCGCGCATCTTGTGGCCCTCCGGAATGTCGGGATCGAGAGGAGACAATCGCCCGATCATCCGGTTCGACATCGCCGTCATCGACAAATACAATTGGCTGTGCCGCGCCCTGAGCGCCCTGTCGATCCCGGAGCCGGGCCACTACAACGGTTCGCGTTCGAGCTCCGCGAGCTTCGTCGGCGGGCGGGCAGTCCGCCCTACCGTGAGCTGTCCCGCGGCGCGAACTACTCGGCCGCGGTCCTGGCGGAGGCGGCCGGCGGTATCCGGCTGCCGACGCTGCCGGTCACCCTGGCGTACGTGGCGGCCTGCGGTGGCGAGCAAGCCGAGTGGACGAGCCAGTGGCGTGCGGTCGCATCTGCCCTGCGCCGTTCGCCGCGACGGGAGCCGGCCGAACTACCCGCAACCGTCGCTACGTTCACCGGCCGCGAGACCGAACTGGGCTGGCTTCGTACGCGGCTTGATCCCGCTGCGGCGGCGCCACCGCGGATCGCGGTCATCCACGGCATCGGTGGCGTGGGCAAGTCCGCGCTGGCCGTGCTCGCGGCGCACCGGGTGGCCGATCGCTTCCCGGACGGGCAGCTGTTCGCGAGCCTGCACGGGTATGCCGACGGTCTCGCGCCGGCCGACCCACTGGATATCCTCGGCCGTTTCCTTCGCGCGCTCGAGGACGCGGACCGCCCGACTCCGGCCACGACCGAGGAGGCGGCTGCCCGATACCGGTCGCTGCTGGCCCGGCGGCGGATGCTCGTCGTGCTCGACAACGCCCGCGACAGCCGACAGGTCCGGGCGCTGATACCCGGCGGTGCCCGCTGTGCCGTCCTGATCACCAGCCGCGTGCCGCTCGATGATCTGGACGGGGCGCACCGCTTGCACCTGGACATCCTCCCGCCGGAGACGGCAACCGCGCTGCTCGAGCGGTGCGCTGGCGACCGGCTCACCGCGGCGCATGAGGCCGCCGCCCGCCTCGCCCGGGCGTGCGGCTACCTGCCGCTGGCGCTGCGTATCGCCGCCGGTCGGCTGGCCAGTCGGCCGGCGCTCACCGCCCGCGTGCTCGCTGACCGCCTCGACGTCGCGCACCACCGGCTGGACGAGCTGCGGCTGGGCGACCTCGCGGTCCGGGCCAGCCTTCAACTCAGCTACCGCTCGCTGACTCCCGACCTTCGGCGGGCGTGCCGGCTACTGTCCCTTGTTGACGGTCCCGACGTCGGGCTGGGCGTCGCGGCCGCCCAGCTCGACCTGGACCTCTCGGCCGCCGACACGCTCCTGGCGCGGCTGGCCGCCGAGAACCTGCTGGACGAGCCGGCGCCCGGGCGGTTCCGGTTCCACGACCTGGTAAGGCTGTTCGCCCGGGAGCAGGCAGCACGGGACGAGACCGCGGTCGACCGCCAAGCCGCGCTTGACCGCCTGATGCGACATTTTGTCGCGACGGCCGAGCGCGCCGCGCGGCTGGTTGGCGCGGGCTCGCATGAACTCGGACTGGTACTGGCGGAGCTCGACGCCGAGCGCACAGGCTTCCTTGCCGCAGCCGACCGGGCCGCGGGTGCGCCCACTGACACCGCGGCGCGCGTACCGCAGCTCGCCGCCGCGCTCTACCGGTACTTTCTGGTACGCCCGCACTGGTCCGACTGGGCCCGGCTCGACGAGCTCGCGCTCGGGGTGGCGCGCCGGCTCGGCGACCTACCTACCGAGGCGCTCCTGCTCGGCAACCTCGGCGTGGTCCGCCGCAAGCAGTTCCGGCTCGACGAGGCGGCCGCGGCGCTCGCGGACAGCGTGCGCATCCACGAACGGCTGGGCGACCAGCGTGGCCTCGCCCAGTCGCTGAACGCCCTCGGCATGGTCCACTTCGACGGGCACCGGTACGACGAGGCGATCACGTACCTGCGACGGAGCCTGGACCTGCAGCGCGTCACGGGCGACCGGGCTGGCGAGGCGGCCAGCCTCAACAACCTGGCCGTAATCTTCCGTAGGACCGGGTGTACCGAGCAAGCCTTGTCGTGCTGCGATCAGAGCATCGCTATCCTCAGCGAGCTGGGCGACCGGCACCGCGAGGCGAAGGCCACGGCCAACGCCGGGGACATACTCTCCGACGCGGGCCGCCTGGACGAGGCTGTCGCCTGGTACGACCGAGCGCTCACTACCGCGCGCGAGCTCGGTGACCGGCACGGCCAGGCGTATCTGTCGGTGGTCGCCGGTGAGGCCCACCGCCGCGCCGGCCGGCTCGACGCCGCGCTCGCTGCCTGCGAAGCGGGCCTGGCGCTCGGGCGAGAGATGGGGGACCCGTGGGGCGAGGGCGACGCGTTACGGCATCTGGGCGCCGTGCTGTCCGACCTCGGCCGGCCGGAGCAGGCCCGGGCGTGCTGGGAGGAGGCTCTATGCCGATTCCTGGAGGTCGGCGCACCCGACTCCGCCGATGTCTTGGACCGGCTGAGATCGCTCCGGTGAGAGTCGTCGCTGCAATGGGAAATCGTGAATCTTGGGGATGGCGAGGTCCATCCGGCACTGGTAGCCGCCGGCGGCGAGGTCGTCGAGCGTGATGACTGGAGGCATGTGCATGCCGACGGTCCACCGTTTCTCGGCCCGTGCCGATTACCGATGACCAGTGCGGACGTCGGGCGGCAGGACTACTCGGCGGCGACGAGAATGCAGAAGGGATGTCCCGCCGGGTCGGCGAGTACGTACAACGGCTCCCCGTCGTCGTCAGTGCGGTCGTACAGCACGGCGGCCCCGAGCGCCTCGGCGCGCTGTCGGTGGCGCTGCAGGTCTTCGACGGTCGGCACGCGGAAGTCGTGATGCATCTGCTTCGGTACGTCGTGGGTGGGCCAGGTCGGTCGCGCGAGAGTCGGAACCTGCTGGAACGCGAACACCCGGCGCCCCGTCGAGTCCAGAAGTACCAGCCAGTCCGAGTCGTCGTCGCTTCCGTCCGTGGGCATCTCATCGCCCGGGCGATACCTGAGACCGAGGAATTGCCGATAGAACTCCGCGAGACCGCGGCAGTCGGTGGCGTCGAGAGCCGTGTGCATCAGAACGGGGGCAGACATCCCGGTCTCCTGTCACTCGCGTCCGGCGAGCCATCATCCAAGCACAGACCGCCGTGGGAGCCGTATCGTCCCCTGGAGATCGGCACGAGGCGCGCCGGAACGTAGCGACACTGCGCATTCGCGCGTACGGTTCCGATCTCCGCTCGCGATCGTCCGCGGCAAGTCTTCGGCGGGTGCCGCTGCGCCTGGTATGGCACGGTGCAACTGTGGGCCGCGACGAGGTGATGCGGTGGGTGGCCGGATACGAACGAGCCTGGCGCGACGGAGACCTGGCCGCGGTCGCCGAGCTGTTCACTGAGGACGCCCGTTACCGCCCATCCTCGTACGAGGAGGCCAGGATCGGGCACGCGGCGATCCGCGCCTTCTGGCTGGACGACGAGGCCACCACCTTCTCGTGCCGGGCCGAGCCGGTTGCGGTTCGGTGGTGGCTGTCGCCGCCTCACCGCGGATCGGCGGTATTAGTGTCGTAGCTGTGGACCGTGATCGTGAATCCGGGTACCAGCCGCTGAGCGTGGCCCGCCTGGGCGCTCTGCTGTCTGGGACAGATGAGTCGCACCGGTGGCGGCTGATCGCCGAGTTCCTGGAGGAGTTTCGCTGGGAGTCACCCGAGAGGCGGCTGGGGCTGTTGGTGGACGAGCCAGCTGGGACTGGCGATCGACACTGGGACGTCTTTCTGGCTGGGCTGGCCGAGCATCTTGCAGCACGCGACGGGCGCGCGGCTCCGTCGTGGACCGAGGCCAGGTCGCTGCGGCGGCTATGGTTTCCGTTCAATACGCCGGCCGCTCGGGCGGACGCCGTGGTCCACGCGCCAGCGGCGTTCCGCCGACGCGGTGTGTACCTGGCGGCCCAGGAGTTGGAGGTCGCGTGAGCACTGATGGTCCCCTCCTCGACCGGGCGGCGATCGAGGACGCCTTTCGTCGGCTCGGCGATCGGCTGGCCCGCCGAGGCTGTCGAACCTCGCCTGCGTCGGGTTGGCCGTGCTGGACGACGACGCGCTGCGCCGGTTGATCAGCACAGCCCTGGACACGGCTGAGTCGGTCGGCCGGCGCGACGACTGGGTCCTCTACCGGTGGCAGGACGTGAGCGGGGCGCGGCTGCTGATGGCGACCGAGGGGAACCGGATCGTCGACGTCCTGCCGTCGTTCGCGGGAGAGCCGGGAGCCCGACTCACCGACGTCCGCGCGGTCAATGACGACGTGGCGGTCGCCGACGTCATCCAGGACGATGGCGAGCTGGTCACCCGGCTGGCGGCGGAGTTCGAGCAGCGGCGGATGTTCCCAACCGGTCCCGTCGAGGGCCGGGCCAGCCTCGTCGCGCTCGGCGTCGACGTGACGGTGCACGCAACTGCCGAGGCGTTCGCGGCGTCCGACGCGAGCCTGTTGTCCGGCTCCGGGGACCCCGGCGAGCCGCCGCCACACTTCGTTGCCAACGGCTGGCCGTGGCCACCCCGGACGGCCACCGAGTCGTTCATCTCGTACGGCGTCTTCGATGCCGGCGAGTCAACGCAGGCCTATGCGCGACTCAACGGTGTCGTGCTCAGCGCGACCGTCCGTACGGTGACCGCGACGGGGCAGCGGTTCGTCGCAGCCCGGGTGCGCTGCACCGGCTTCGAGGCCGACGTGTGCCTGCCGGCCGACGATCAGACGGTGGCGCCGGCGCCGGACAGCATCATCGCCGGCAGGACGTACCTGGTCGCCTCGTTGCCCGAGCTGCAATTGCCGCCGGTCGGGTCGGGCTGACCGGGGATACGCCCGCGCAAGTCGGCCCGGTCATCCGGCCGACCGCTCCCACACGTCCCAGGCCTTGACGGGCCGCATGCCCACGCGTTCGTAGAGCCTCGTCGCGCCCGTCCGGTTCTGCGCATCCACGCTCACCAGCACGCGTCTGATCCCTCGATCGGCGAACGTGGCGAACGAGCGGTGCAGGAGAGCGACCGCGAGCCCACGTCCCCGGTTGGCCTCCCGGACGCCGAGGTAGTCGATCCAACCCCGATCCTCCCCGACGCTCCCGGTGAGGGCACCGATCGGCATGCCCCGCTGCGTGGCCAGCAACCAGAGGGTGGGGTCGTAGCTCGGGCTACTGGTCTCCGTCTCGACCCATCGCTCGAACGGCTCGGCGTGGTAGCCCCAGTGGCCGGCGAGCGCGTCGTCGAGAACGTCTTGGACCGCCGCGAGATCCTCGGCCGGATTGATGGTGGTGATCTCGACGCCGGGCGGCGCTGGTGGCGGGGCCGGCATCGCGGTGAGCTCGATCTGCAGGTGCCAGAAATGACGGACTGGTCGCAGCCCGCGGGCTGAAAGCAGCGCTGCGCCGGCCAGGTCGGCGGCGTCGAGTGTGTGCCGGAACCGGCCCGACACAACTCCCGCCAGCAGGCTGGTCGCCCGCAGCTCGATCCGGTGGAACAACGCCGCGCCGATACCTGAGCCCCGCTGCGCCGGGTGGACGACGCCCCAGGACTCGACGACCGTCGGCTCCTCGCACACGGCCTGCCCGTACGCGACGATCTCCCCGGAACCGTCGAGCACCACCCAGGCGTCGGTGGCGAGATCGAGGTCCGGCCGGCTCCACTCCTCGTTGATGAAGTCCGCGCCCAGCGTGCTCTGGGCGGCGGTGGCGAGCTCGTTGGCGATGACGACCGCGGCCACCGCACCGATATCGTCCGGCGTGGGCGCCCGGATCAGGTGTCCGTCGGGCGGGTGCATGGCCAGAGCGTAGCCAGGTACGCCGGCGCGGGCGGCTTTGCGAGCCCTGGACAGCGAGGCCTGGACGCTTCGTAGAAAGAGGCCATGCGTTGACGGGGGCGGGACGGCTGCCGTACACACGGCTGGTGCGGGTGGCGGAGGTTCCGATGCCGGCGGCGGTGGCCGCCCGCCCGCGCGATGAGCGGGGCTATCCCGTGCTCGCCATCACGCCCTGGGACGGCGGGGTGCCGAAGTTCGCCGCCACCGGAACCGCCCGCACCTACATCTGTGCGGTGGAGCGGCGCTGTTCGGTCTGCGGCACCCCGATGGCGCCGGGACCGGTCTGGCGGGTGGTCAGCGGTCCCGAGGCGGATGCGATCGAGGCGGCGCTCGCGCAGGGCCACCACTACCGCAACCGGGCGGCCACGGTCGAGGCGCCCGGGCATCGCAGCTGCATGCTCTACGCCGCCGTGATCTGTCCGTACCTGTCCCGGCCGACCGCCCGGCGCGGCGAGGACGCCGCGCTGCCCGGGGCCGCGCCGGTGCGCGGTGACAGCCGGGGGCTGGGCGGTGCGGTGGCCGGGTTCCGGCAGGTCGACTACCACTTCGGCGACGTCATGCTCTTCCGCTTCGCCGGGCTGTGCGAGTTTCGCCGCCACGATCTCGGCGAGGAGCAGCTCGACGAGTTGCGCGCGGCGGTAAACGCCGAAGCCGGCGAACCGCCGCCGCCAGTGGCGCCGGCGTATCTGATGAGCGACGAAGACGAGGCCGATCGGCGGTTTGCCGCTTACCGTGATGGCCCGCTCGCCTGAGCATCCCTCCACAGAGGAAGCGGCTCACCCATGCGTACGATGATCGTTCGGCAACACCTGGTCCGGGTCGCCGCCGCGGCCGCGTCGGTCGCGCTGGTGGCCGCCTGCGCCCCGCAGCACCAGGCGACGAACCCGCAAGGCACCCCGGGACCGGCGCCGGGCGGCGCGAAGATCTCCTATCACCCCGGTATGGTGCTGATCTCCAACGGCACCGAGACCGTCCTCATCGGCGATGTGCCGGTCACGTTCCCGACGAAGGTGTCCGATGCCGCGTGGTCACCGGACGGTAGCCGGATTGCGTTCGTCGACGGCGACGCGAACATCGCCACCGCTCGACCGGACGGCACCGGCCTGATCGTGCTCACCAAGGCCGCCGCGGGTGTGGTCCGGGCGCGGCCGGCCTGGCAGAGCCCCGACATCATCTTCGAGGAACGCAAGGCGAACGTCCCCGGGCAGCTCATGGCGGTCTATGCCAACGGCAGCCTGGCGCCGTTCGTCACCGGCGAGTTCGAGGTCGGCTACGCCGGTTTCGAGGGGGACGAGCACCCGGCCGACTCCGCGCCCAGCACGAGCGCGGGCACCGGGGACGGGCGGGAGCTTGCTTTCCAACGCAAGGGATCCAAGGGTGCCGAGGTGTGGGTGGCCGACCTGAATGGACGTACGCCGTGGAGCCAGAAGGTCGCCGACGGTTCGCAACCGGGGCTGTCACCGGACGGTACGAAGGTGGCCTACGTGGCCACCAACGGGCAGATCACGGTGGCCAGCACCGACCCGGAGAGCACCGCGAAGCCGATCCAGATCACCTTCGGGGTCGCCGCGCCGGTCCGGCCGACCTGGCTGCCCGACGGCGCCCAGGTGGCCTTCTCCACCGCGGCCGGTGTCGAGTCGGTGGCTGCGACGACGAAGTCCGGCGCCACCAGCAACGCCACGACCCGGCTGGCCACCGCGAGCGGGGTGGCCACGTTCCTGGCGCCCGCCCGCGACCAGCTGGTCCGGATCACCGGGGCCGATCCGGTGGCACTGTCCATCGCCGAGTCGCAGATGCGCTGGCCGACGGTGGCCGAGTACCAGCCCTCCGAGGCGCGGCTGCCCGCGGACGGCGCGATCCTGGCCGGCACCGGGGTCACCGCGCGCCAGGTCGCCGGCACCACCCAGTTTGTGCACGGTCCGGTCCTGATCACCGGTGCCGCCAAGCTCGACCCGCGGGTCAAGGCGGAGCTCAAGCGGATCTTCGGGAACATCGTGGCGGCGGCCGCGGGTGGCTACCCACCGCGGATCCGGCTGGTCGGCGGCACCGACGTGATCTCGGCCGCGACCGAGCAGGCGGTGCGGGACCTCGGCTTCGAGACCCAGCGCGTGCTGACCGGCACCGAGAGCGTGTCCGGCGACGATCTCGGGCAGGTGTTCATCGTCTCGGCCGACGACAGCACCAACATCCTGGCCGCCGGTCGCGGTACCACGCTGCTCAGCAACGGCTCCTTCCTGCCGACCGATGTCCGAGCGTTCCTCGGCACGCTGGAGCCCGACGCGAACGTTTACGCGTTGGACACCGGCGCCCGCAACGCGCTGGCCTCCTCCTGGTCGGGCAAACCCTCCTCGCTCAAGGTCACGCCGCTACTGGATGCCGGCGCGGTTCTGCACGCGCTGCGGGGCGACACGGGTACCCTGGTGATCGTGGACCGGTCCTCGTTGACCGATCTCGCGGTGGCGGGTGGCATCGCCAGCGGGATGGATGCCACCGTTCTCGTCGTCGACGGCAAGGCCGGCCTGAACCCGGCGGTGCAGGAGTGGCTCGAGCGGGCCTCCGGGTCGGTCGACACGACCTACCTGGTGGACTCGACGCATGCCATTGGAGCCGACACCGAACGGAAGCTCGGCACTGCGCTGAGCGGTCCATTGGGGTACGCAACGAGCGCGAATCCCACACTCTCCTGATCTCATCGGCCGGCCGGGTGGCGCTCAGGGCACTAACCCACCAAACTGGCTTCACTCGAAACCAGATCAGCCCCGGGAGATACCGTTATGCGCAGGTATGTCACAGAGTTCATCGGCACCTTCTTCCTCGTCTTCACGGTCTGCTGTGCCGTGCTGTCCGGGGGAGCGCTGGCTCCTATCGCCATCGGCGCGGTGCTCATGGTCATGGTCTTCGCCGGCGGGCACATATCCGGCGGGTATTACAACCCGGCCGTCACCCTCGCCGTATACCTACGAGGCAAGCTGGCCCTGAGCGACGTCGGCCCGTACATGGCCGCCCAGTTCCTGGCCGGCCTCGCGGCCGCGGGCGTCGCCCGGTTCGCGATCGACATTCACCCGATCGCCTCCACCCCGAGCGGAGGCCGGCACATCGGCGCCGCCTTCGTGGTGGAGCTGCTGTTCACGTTCGCCCTCGCCTACGTGGTGCTCAACGTGGCCACCAGCAAGGACCACCCGAACAACTCGTTCTACGGGCTGGCGATCGGCTTCACCATCCTGGCCGGCGCGGTTGCCGTCGGTGCCGTCTCCGGCGGTGCCTTCAACCCGGCGGTCGGGCTCGGGATCATCGTGGCCGGCATTGTCGGCTGGTCGGCGCTCTGGATCTACCTGGTCGCCACCTTCCTCGGTGGCGCTATCGCCGCGTACGCGTTCCGGTGGCTCAACCCCGACGACGCGCCCGCGCTGACTCAGATGGACCCGGCGCCCAAGCGCGTTCCGGCCGGACGTCGTCCGTCCTGACTGGCGTGCGGTGATCGGGGCCCGGCACTAGCCCGGACCCCCATCACCGGGCTCGGCGGGCCCGCCCACCAGCGTGATCACCCACGCCAGGACGAACGCCTCCTCCCGCCACGAGTCGTAGCGGCCGCTGCGGCCGCCATGCCCCGCGCCCATCTCGGTCTTGAGCAGGTACTCGCCGCTCGCCGCGACCGCCCGCAGGCGGGCGATCCACTTCGCCGGCTCGTGGAACAACACCCGGGTGTCGTTCAGGCTCGTCACCGCGAGGATGGCCGGATATCGTTCGCCCGCGGTGACGTTCTCGTAGGGCGTGTACGACTTCATGTACGCGTAGACCTCGGCCGACTCGACCGGGTTGCCCCACTCCTCCCACTCGATGACCGTGAGCGGCAGCGACGGGTCGAGGATGGTGTTCAGCGCGTCGACGAACGGCACCTCGGCGACCACGCCGCGCAACGCCTGCGGCGCCAGGTTGACCACCGCGCCCATGAGCAGCCCGCCCGCCGAGCCGCCCCGGGCCACCAGCCGGGTCGGCGTCGTCCAGCCGGTCTTGACCAGGTGCTCGGCGCAGGCCACGAAGTCGGTGAAGGTGTTCCGCTTGGTCAACAGCTTGCCCTCGTCGTACCAGCGCCGGCCCATCTCGCCGCCACCGCGGACGTGGGCGATCGCGAACGTGAAGCCCCGGTCCACAAGCGACAGTCGGGGGATCGAGAACCAGGGGTCGATGCTGATCTCGTACGAGCCGTAGCCATACAGCACCGCCGGGGCCGAGCCATCGCGGGCGGTGCCCCGCCGGCACACGATCGAGATCGGTACCAGCGCGCCGTCCGGCGCCGTCGCCCACTCGCGATGCTGCTCGTACGCCTGCGGGTCGTATCCGCCGAGGACCGGCTGCTGCTTGCGGAGCACCAGCTCGCGGGTGGCCAGGTCGTGGTCGTAGACACTGTCCGGGGTGATCAGAGAGGCGAAGTGCAGCCGCAGCGACCCGGTCCGGTACTCAGGATTGTTGTCCAGCCCCACGCTGTAGAGCGGCTCCGGGAACTCGATGTGGTAGGCGTCGGCCGCGGCCGGCAGCACCCGGACCGCGGTGAGGCCGTCGCGGCGTAGCGAGACCACCAGGTGGCCGGCGAACGCGTCGACCGCGAGCAGCCGGTCGCCGGGGGTGTGCGGGATCAGTGGGTGCCACTCGCCGGGAGCCTCGGCCGGGGTCCAGGCCAGCGCGAAGTCCTGCGCGTCGTGGTTGTGCAGGACGAGGAACCGGTCGCCATCCGGGTCGTGGTCGACCGAGTACTCGACGCCCTGCCGGCGGGGCGCGATGACCTGCGGCGGGCGGGCCGGGTCGCCGGCCGGGATGACGTGCACCTCGCTCGTCACCTTGCTGCTCACTTCGATCATGAGGTATGCCTCGGACCGGCTCAGCCCGACGCCGACCCAGAAGCGCTCGTCCGGCTCGTCGAAGACGAGCACGTCCTCGGTGGTCGGAGCACCGACGCGGTGTCGCCACACCCGGTGCGGCCGCCAGGCGGCGTCCACCGTCTGGTAGAAGATCACCGAGCCGTCGGCGGACCAGGCGGCGCCATAGAAGACATTTTCGATCGTGTCGGGGAGCACCTCGCCGGTGCTCAGATCCTTGATGCGCAGGGTGAAGCGCTCGTCGCCGGCGAGGTCGACCGAGTAAGCGAGCCAGCGCGCATCCGGGCTGACGGTGAGGGCGCCGAGGGCGAAGAACTTCGAGTCACCGGCCTCGACGTTGCCGTCCAGAAGCACCTCCTCGCCCGCGAGCGGGGAGCCGTCCGCAGTGGAGGGTGGCGCGGTCTCGCCGGCGTGCACCGGGCGGCGGCAGTGGATCGCGTACTGCTGGCCGGCGACCGTGCGGTCGTAGTACCAGTACCCCCCCTTGCGAGCGGGGAGACTCAGGTCGGTCTCCTTGGTCCGCGCCTTGATCTCGGTGAAGATCGTCTCCCGCAGGCCCTCCTGGTCGGCGGTGTGCGCCTGGGTGTACTCGTTCTCGGCCGTGAGGTAGGCGAGGGTGTCCGGATCGCTGCGGTCGCGCAACCAGGCGTACTCGTCGATCACGGTGTCGCCGTGCCTCGTGCGCTCGGCTGGAACAGTCTTCGCCACCGGCGGTGTCGTCATGACTGGCAACGCTACCTGGGGGCGTGCGCCGGCCGGCCGGCGCTGGCTGGCAGAATGGCCCCGTCGTGATCGAAGACCCGCGGTACCCAGCCGACGCTCCCCGCTCTCAGGAGCTGTTCGAGCGCGCCCAGGCGATCATGCCCGGTGGTGTGAACTCACCGGTGCGGGCATTTCGGGCGGTGGGCGGCAGCCCACGGTTCATGGTGCGCGGCGAGGGCGCCTACCTGTTCGACGCGGACGGTCGCCGGTACGTGGACCTGGTCTCCTCCTGGGGTCCGCTGATCCTGGGGCATGCCCACCCTGCCGTCGTGACCGCCGTCACCGCCGCCGCCCTGCGCGGCACGAGCTTCGGTACCCCGACCCCGACCGAGGTCGACCTGGCCGCCGAGATCGTCGCCCGGACGCCGGTGGAGCAGCTTCGCCTGGTCAGCTCGGGCACCGAGGCGACGATGAGCGCGATCCGCCTGGCCCGGGCCGCAACCGGGCGGAGCAAGCTGGTGAAGTTCGCCGGGTGCTACCACGGCCACGCCGACGGCCTGCTGGCCGCGGCCGGCTCGGGCGTGGCCACCCTCGCTCTGCCCGACTCGCCCGGGGTCACCGCGGCGGTGGCGGGCGAGACCATCGTGCTGCCCTACAACGACCTGACGGCGGTGCAGGCCGCCTTCGCCGCGGCCGATGACCAGATCGCGGCCGTGATCACCGAGGCGGCCTGCGGGAACATGGGCGTGGTGGCGCCGCGCCCGGGGTTCAACGCGGGGCTGGCCGAGATCGTCCATCGCCACGGCGCCCTGCTCATCCTGGACGAGGTGATGACCGGGTTCCGGGTCGCCCGGGGCGGCTGGGCCGAGCTGAGCGCGCGGGGTGGCGAGCCGGTGGACGCGGACCTCTACACCTACGGCAAGGTGATGGGCGGCGGCCTGCCGGCCGCCGCATTCGGTGGTCGGGCCGAGCTCATGAGGTTGCTCGCGCCGGTCGGGCCGGTGTACCAGGCGGGCACGCTCTCCGGCAACCCGATCGCGTGCGCGGCCGGTCTGGCCACCCTGCGTGCCGGCAGCGAACAGGTCTACGCCACCCTCGACGAGACCGCGGCCACCATCGGCGCGCTCGCCTCGGCCGAACTCAGCGGCGCCGGCGTCGCCCACCGGCTGCAGCGGGCGGGCAACCTGTTCTCGATCTTCTTCGTCGACGCCGATGTCGTCGACTACCAGGGCGCACAGTCCCAGGACACGGCGGCGTACCGGGCGTTCTTCCACGCCATGCTCGCCCGCGGGGTATACCTGCCGCCGTCCGCGTTCGAGGCATGGTTCGTCTCGGCCGCCATCGACTCGGCCGCGATGGAGCTCATCGCCGCCGCCCTGCCGGCGGCGGCGCAGGCAGCGGCCCGGTCTGCGACGACGGTGGCGGCATTGTGACCCCGACCGCGACGCCGACCGTCGTGCACCTGTTGCGCCACGGCGAGGTGGCGAATCCGACCAGGATCCTCTACGGGCGGCTGCCCGGCTTTCACCTGTCCAGCCTCGGCGAGCAGATGGCGAAGGCGGCCGCGCAGGCGCTGGCGGGTCGGACCGTCACCCGCATCGTGAGCAGCCCACTGGAGCGGGCGCAGGAGACCGCCCAGCCGTTCGCCGACCAGTTCGGCCTGCCGGTGCAGCTCGACGACCGCCTCGTGGAGAGTTCGAACTTCTTCGAGGGGCAGCGGGTCAGCCTCACCGACGGGGTGCTGCGCGACCCGCGCAACTGGTGGGTTCTGCGCGACCCGTTCAGCCCCTCGTGGGGCGAGAACTATGCCAGCGTGGCCCGCCGGATGTACGCCGTGCTGCAGGCCACCCGGGCCGCCGTCGAGGGACACGAGGCGGTCTGCGTCTCGCACCAGCTGCCGATCTGGACGCTGCGCCGGCACCTGGAGCGCCGGCGCCTCTGGCACGACCCGCGCCGCCGGCAATGCGGCCTGGCCAGCCTGACCAGCTTCCATTTCGAGGGCGCCGCCCTGGTCGGCATCGGCTATCGCGAGCCGGCCGCGCACCTCATCGCCCACGCGCCCCGCTCCGCTGCCGCCAGGGGCGCGTGATGCGAACCCGCGGCCTGGGCGCGTTGCTGGCCGCCGCACTGTTCGCGGCGCTCGCCGCCTGCTCCGGGCCGACCGCGCCGCCAGCGGCGGCCGGCTTCATGCGCTACCCGGTGGACCAGCGCAAGCCGGCCCCGCACCTGGTCGGCGAGCTGCTCACCGGCGGGCCCTTCGACGAGAGCCAATACACCGGCCAGGTGTTGGTGGTGAACTTCTGGGCCAGTTGGTGCGCCCCCTGTGTGGCCGAGGCGGACGACCTGGAGAACACGTACCAGGCGACCAAGCCGGCCGGGGTCGCGTTCGTCGGGGTGAACACCCGCGACGCGCGGGATGCCGCGAAGGCGTTCGTGGTCGGGACCGCGACCTACCCCAGTCTCTTCGACCCCAGCGGCACGATCGCGTTGGGCTTCGCGGTCCCGCCGGCCGGCATCCCGTCCACGATCGTGATTGACCGTCAGGGCCGGGTGGCCGCGGCGACCTTCGGGTACGTGCTGCGCGACACGCTCGAGCCGGTGGTCGACCAGGTGGCTGCGGAGTCGCCACCGCCGGGGCCGGGTGCGCATGGGTGAGACGTTCGCCGGTATCGCCAGCACCGGTCCCCTGCTCGTCGCGGTCGCGGTGGCGGCGCTCGCCGGACTGGTGAGCTTCCTCTCCCCCTGCGTGCTCCCGCTGGTGCCCGGCTATCTGTCCTATGTGACCGGACTCGCGGGCGCCGACCTCAACGACGCGCTGGCCCACCCGACCCATCGCGCCCGCGGTCGGATCGTGCTCGGCACCGCCGGCTTCATCGCCGGCTTCACCGCGGTCTTCACCCTCTGCGGGGTGCTCGCCGCCGACCTGGGCCGGGCGTTGCTGATCAACGCCCGGGTGCTCGAGATCGCCGGCGGTGTACTGGTGATCGTGCTGGGCCTGGCCTTCATCGGCCTGGTGCCGTGGCTGCAGCGCGAGTGGCGGGTGCACCGGCTGCCCGCGGCTGGCCTGGCCAGTGCGCCGCTGCTGGGCGCGGTCTTTGCGCTGTCCTGGACGCCGTGCATCGGCCCCACCCTGGGCGCGGTGCTCACCCTGGCCCTGGTGGACGGATCCTCGGCCCGGGCGGTGACCCTCACCGTCGCCTACTGCCTCGGGTTGGGGCTGCCGTTCCTGGTGTTCGGGCTGGCGTTTCGCAAGATCATCGGTTTGCAGCGACTGGTCCGCCGGCACAGCCGCTGGGTCACCTGCGCCGGCGGCGCGATGCTCATCCTGGTCGGTTTGGGACTCGCCACCGGGCTGTGGGGCGACTTCATCACCTGGCTGCGGGCGCTCACCGGGCCGGGCGCGGTGGGCATCTGATGCGTACCGCGCGCGGCTTCTGGCGCTGGCTCACCAGCATGCGCACCGCCCTGATCCTGCTGCTGCTGCTGGCGATCGCCGCGGTGCCCGGCTCATTGCTGCCGCAGAAGAGCGTCAACATCGAGCGGGTCGCCAGCTTCGTCGCGGCCCATCCCAGCAGCGGGGGATGGCTGGATCGGCTGTGGTTCTTCGAGGTCTACTCCTCCCCCTGGTTCGCCGCCATCTACCTGCTGCTCTTTGTCTCGCTGGTGGGCTGCTTCGTCCCTCGCCTGCGCCACCACCTGGCCAACCTGGTGGCCCGGCCGCCCGACGCGCCGGCCCGCCTCGACCGCCTGCCGCGCTCGGTGACCGGGTTCGACGCCGCCGAGCCGCCCGGCGAGGTGGCCGACGGCCTGGCCACCGGGCTGCGGCGGCAACGCTGGCGGACCGCCATGCGCGCGCACTCCGACGGCTCGGTCACGGTCGCGGCCGAGAAGGGCTACGTCAAGGAGAGCGGCAACCTGCTCTTCCATCTCGCCCTGCTTGCCCTGCTGACCGGGGTGGCGGTGGGGTCCTGGTACGGCTGGCACGGCAACCGGCTCGTGGTGGCCGGCGACGAGTACGGCTTCTGCGACACCCTGCAGCAGTACGACGAGGTGAGCCTCGGGGCCCGCACCGGCGGGGCCGACCTGCCGCCGTTCTGCCTCACCCTCGACCAGTTCCAGGCGAACTACCTCGACGACGGCCAGCCGGTGCAGTATGCGGCGCACGTCTCCTATGTGGATAGTCCAGCCGGCCGCCCCCAGTCGTGGCAGCTGGAGGTCAACGACCCGCTGCGGCTGCCGGGCGCGAGCGTCTACCTGCTCGGGCACGGGTACGCGCCGGTGTTGCGCTACACCGACCGGTACGGCGTGACCCAGACCGCGGTGGTGCCGTTCCTGCCCGACGACGAGATGCTCACCAGTAGCGGGGTGGCCAAGTTCCCGGACGTCAACATCGATCCGGCCAAGCCGCGCGAGCGCGCCGCGCAGGTCGGCTTCGCCGGCGTCTACCTGCCCACCATGGGCGGGAAGGCCGACGGCTCCCTCTCCATCTTCCCGGCCGAACGCAACCCGCGCCTGCAGCTCATCGCGTACCAGGGAAACCTGGGCCTGGGCAGCGGTGAGACCCAGTCGGTCTACCAGCTCGACCAGCGCCAGATCGACAACGGTCAGCTCAAGCAGGTGGCGGCGAGCCCGGCGATGCGTCCGGGCGACTCGCTCGTGCTGCCCGACGGCTCGCGGGTGGAGTTCCTCGGCACCCGAGCGTGGATCACGGTGTCGGTGCGCCACGACCCCGGCCAACCGGTGGTGCTGGCCGGGGCCGCCGCGTTGCTGATCGGGCTGCTGATCTCGGTCGGCGGCAAGCGCCGCCGGATCTGGGCGCGGGTCATGCCGGCGGCCGGCGGGCGTAGCCTGATCTCGCTCGGCGGGCTCGCCCGCGCCGAGACCCCGGCCTTCGCCGACGAGTTCGCCCGGGTGGTCGTGCTCGCCGCTGAGCTCGCGGACCGGGTGCCCGACGACGGGCGGCCGGCGGTGCTCGCCGAGAAGAGCCATTGACCGGAGGGGAGTTCATGGCCGAGCTGTCGAACCAGCTACTGCCGGTGGCGGTGCTGGCCTACCTGGCCGCGATGGTGTGCCACCTCGCGGAGTACTCGTTCGGGCGCCAGGGCGCGGTCGCCCGGACCGCCGCCCGGGTCGACCGGGAGCGGGAGCTGGTCATCGCCGGTGGTTTAGCCGTCATCGGGCCCAGCTCCTCGCCGGTCTCTCCGGCGCCGACCGCCGGCCCGCGGCCAGCGCCCGGGCGGGCGGAGATCTTCGGTCGGCTGGCGGTCGCGATCACCGTGGTCGCGGCCGCCACCCACGCCGGTGTGCTGGTGACCCGGGGCCTGGCCGCCGGCCGGGTGCCCTGGGGCAACATGTACGAGTTCGTGGTCGCGCTGAGCCTCGTCGGTGCGCTGACCTGGCTGTTCCTGCTCGTACGCCGGCCGGCCCTGCGCCTGATCGGACTCTTCGTCACCGCGGCGTTGGTCCTCATTCTGGGCTTCGCCGGCATGGTGCTCTATACGAAGGCAGCCCCGCTGGTGCCGGCGCTCAACTCGTACTGGCTGAAGATCCACGTCAGCGCGGCCGCGCTCGCCTCGGGGCTGTTGCTGGTCGCGTTCGTGCCGGCGGCGCTGTTCCTGGTCCGCTCCGGTTGGGACGAGGGCAAGCGGAGCTTCCCGTACACCATCGGGCGTCGCCTGCCGGCCGCCGACGTGCTGGAGCGGCTGACCTTCCGGCTGCACACGTTTGCGTTCCCGATCTGGACCTTCGCCATCATCTGCGGGGCGATCTGGGCCGAGTCCGCCTGGGGTCGCTACTGGGGCTGGGACCCCAAGGAGGTGTGGTCGTTCATCTCCTGGGTGGCCTACGCCGCGTACCTGCACGCCCGGGCGACGCCGAGCATGAAGCGCACCAGCGCCACCTGGTTCGCGGTGGCGGCCTGGGTGACGATGCTGGTGAACCTGTACGTCATCAACTTCGTCGCGGTGGGCCTGCACACCTACGCCCACGTCGGGAGCTGACCGCCGCCATCCACGCGTACGGATGGAGCCGGTCGTTGCCGGTCGGCTACCATACGTTGTCGAACGCGGGCCGGTCGTCCCCGCCGCTCCGCCTGATCACAGTCGCTCGACAGATTTCGGAGTCGCGCCGCGATGGCCACGATCGATGTGTCGCCCGGGCCGGGCCACCGCCGCAGGGGGCCGCGCCACGCGGCCCGCGACGATGACGAGGAGCTGCCGCGCCAGCGGCGCGCGCCGTCGCCGGTGGAAACCCCGCCCGCCCATATCGGTCGGCCACCGAGACCTGACGGGCCGTGGTGGCGCGACAGCCGGGTCGTCGCGGTGCTCACCTGGCTCGCCGGGGCGGCGATCGCGGTCATGGTGGTACGCGTCGCGAAGGCGGATCCGGTCGCGGCCCGGGGCGCGCTGCTGCCGGTCACGCTCGGCGCGCTGGCCTTCGTCGCGATCCTGGTCTACCTGTTGCGGCGCGGCGCCCGCTTCGCCGAGTCGGCCTTCGGCGTGCTCGTCGGGGGGTACGCGGCCTGGGTCGCGTTGGTCACCAAGGCCGCGCTTCACGGCACCCGGATGGGGTACGGCGGCCTGCACGACGGGGCCGGTCGGCTCGCGGCCGCCGCCACCCGGTACACCTCCTCCTGGGGATCCGCCGACGCCTACCTGCCGAACCTGCCGGCGGCCGACCCGCCGCTGTATCCGTGGCTGACCGGCCGGGTCGCCCACGTCATCGGGGTGCCCGCCTGGCAGCTGCAGCAGAACGCTGAGGTGCTCTGGCTCTCCGGCGTGGTCGTGATCGCGTTCATCCTGTGGCGGCGGCTGGTCTCCGCCCCGGTGGCCGCCGTCGTCGCTCTGCTCGCGTTCGTCGCCGGCAGCTCGCCGGTCAGCCCGCACGCGGCGCTGGCCCTGGCGGCGGCGGTCCCGTGGGCGCTGGCCACCTTCGGCGACCCACCCCGGGGGCGGCTGCACTGGCTGCCCGGCGGGCTCGTCGGTGGTCTGATCATGCTCACCTACCCGGCCCACCTGGCCCCGCTGTTGCCCGGCATCGTCCTGATCGCGTGGTGGAGCTGGCGGTCCACCACCGACCGCCGGGCCTACCTCGCTCACGTGGCCGGCGTGGTCGTCACCGCCCTCGCGCTCGCGTCGTGGTACCTGGTGCCATACCTGCTCGCCGTCGTCGGCGCCGGGCTGCCAGCCGGCACCGTGCTGGACCAGCCGGCGCCACCGGGCGACCCGCCGCTGCCGTTCCTGGAGCTGTCGCCGATCGGTGTGCTGCAGCTGGTGGGAGTCGTCGGCCTGGTGCTCGGCGCCGGCCGGTCGTGGTGGGCCCGAGCCTTCGCCGCCCTGGCGGCCGGTGTCTACGTGTGGTACCTGCTGGCGTTGCTGCGGTTCGTGCTCACCGGTCAAGCCAGCCTGGGCGACGACGTGTCCGGCGTGCTCACCGCCGTCCTGGTCGCGGCCGGTGTCTTCACAGTTGTCGATGCCTTCGGCCTGCTCGCGCGGAACCGGCTCCTCGCGGCGGGCCGGCGGGTGGCCGCGGTGCTCGCGGTCGCCCTGCTGGTGTGGACCTCGGTCGGCCTATGGCGGGCGTGGATGCCTACGCCGGTTGCCGGGCCGAATCCCCGGGTCGCGCCGGCTGCGGCCCGGCCGGCCGATCTCGCGCAGGCGGAGCCGTTGCCCGACCTGACCCGGTCCCGGTTCGCGCCAACCGTCGCGGATCCCGACGCGGTGCCGATCACCCGGATCCAGCAGGAGGTCAGCGGCCGGCGGGGCCAGGCGTTCGTACCGGTATGCCTCAGCGCGGACGAGCGGCTCTTCGCCGTGCTGCCGTGGTACCGGTACCTGGCGATCGACGCCACCACCGCCTCCCCCTTGTCCCGGTCGCCGGAGCGCACCGGCGAGGTGTTGCGCCTGGCCGCGGAGAAGGATCCGGCGCGCTTCGCCGACCTCGCGGCCGGCACCGCCTTCGGGCCGATCGACGTCTTCGTGTTGCGTCGCGGCTCCGCCGCGCGCGCCAACGATCTGCGGTGGCGGCCGGACGTGGTCTTCTCGGCCGCCCAGTTCACGCCCAAGCTCTTCGACCGGGTCGATCTGGACAACGGCTACGTCCTGTTCGTCCGCCGGGCCTGAGCACCCGCCGGGCCGGCGGGGTGGCGGTGGTGGCGATGGGACAGACTGGTCGGCATGGCCTCGCCGCGGTTCCCGTACGCCGACGTGCGGGAGTTCCTGGCCGCCCTCGAGCACGCCGGCGAACTCCACCGGGTCCGGGTACCGGTCGATCCGACCCTGGAGATAAGCGAGATCGTGACCCGCACCGTGCGCGCCCACGGTCCGGCGCTGCTCTTCGAGCACCCGACCCGGGGCGAGATGCCGGCGGTGGTCAACCTCTTCGGCACCCGCCGCCGGATGGCGATGGCGCTCGGTGTCGCCGACGTCGACGAGATCGGCGCCCGCATCGGCGAGCTGGTCAAGCCGGAGCTGCCGGTGGGACTCGCCGGCATCTGGGAAGGACTGGGCAAACTTCGGCAGCTGAGCACGGTGCCGCCCAAGCGGGTGCGGTCGGCCCCATGCCAGGAGATTGTCTACAAGGGAACAGACGTCGATCTCGACCGCCTGCCGGGCCTGCAGACCTGGCCCGGCGACGGCGGCGTGTTCCACAATTTCGGCCTCACCCACACCCGCCACCCGGTGACCGGCAAGCGGAACCTGGGCCTGTACCGGCTGCAGCAGCACTCCAGCACCACCCTTGGTATGCACTGGCAGATCCACAAGGACTCGACCGCCCACCATGCGGTCGCCGAGCGCCGGGGCGAGCGGCTGCCGGTCGCGGTCGCGATCGGGTGCGACCCGGTGGTCTCCTACGCCGCCTCGGCGCCGCTCCCCGGTGACCTGGACGAGTACCTCTTCGCGGGTTTCCTGCGTGGCGATCGGGTTGAGTTGGTCGATTGCCTCACCGTGCCGCTGCGCGTGCCGGCGACCGCACAGATCGTGCTCGAGGGGTACGTCGAGCCGGGTGAGCGGGAGCCCGAGGGCCCCTTCGGCGACCACACCGGCTTCTACACGCCGGTGGAGCCGTTCCCCGTGCTGCACGTGCAGTGCATGACCACGCAGCGCGAACCGGTATACCACTCGATCATCACCTCCAAGCCGCCGCAGGAGGACGGCCCGATCGGGCATGCGACCGAACGCATCTTCCTGCCGCTGATCCGCCTGCTGGTGCCGGACATCGTGGACATGTCGCTGCCGGAGCCGGGGGTCTTCCACAACTGCCTGATTGTCTCGATCGACAAGCGGTACCCCAAGCACGCGCAGAAGGTGATGCACGCGATCTGGGGCGCGCACCTGCTCGCGTTGACCAAGCTGATCGTGGTGGTGGACGCCGACTGCGATCCCGCCGACCACCACGAGGTCGCGTTCCGGGCGTTCGGCAATGTGGACTACGCGCACGACCTGGTGCTCACCGAGGGCCCGGTCGACCACCTCGACCACGCGTCCTACCAGCAGTTCTGGGGCGGCAAGGCGGGCATCGACGCCACCCGCAAGCTGCCGACCGAGGGCTACACCCGCGGTTGGCCGGAGCCGGCCGTGATGTCCGCCGACGTCGCCGCGACAGTGGACCGTCGCTGGAAGGAGTACGGGCTGCATGGCTGAACCGGCATCCGTCGCCCCCGGGTTGACCGGCGCCGCCCGGCCGGAATCCGGCCCGCGACGAGCGCGCGCCTTCCTGCGGCTGGTCGCCATCGAACACTCGGTCTTCGCGCTGCCATTCGCGTACCTGGCCGCATTGACCGCGATGGCCCGCTACGGCGGCCGCATTGCCTGGTGGGACCTGGCGTTCATCACCGTCGCGATGGTCGGCGCCCGCACCTTCGCGATGGCCGCCAACCGGATCATTGATCGACACATCGACGCGCGTAATCCGCGCACCGCCGCCCGTGAGCTGGTCACCGGTGCGCTGACGCTGCGCAGTGCCTGGACCGGCGCCGTGGTCGCGCTCGCCGTCTTCCTGGTCGCCGCGGCGGCGCTGAACCCGCTCTGCCTCGTGCTCGCCCCGCTCGCGTTGGTGGCCCTGGTCGTCTACCCCTACGGCAAGCGGTTCACCACCTGGCCGCACGCCCTGCTCGCGGTGGCGCAACTGATCGGCCCGGTCGGGGCGTGGCTCGCGGTGCGGGGGACCTTCGCCGGCTCGGGTCCGGCCTGGGTGCTCGGCGTCGCGGTCGGGCTCTGGATCGGCGGCTTCGATCTCATCTATGCGTGTCAGGACGCCGAGGTCGACCGGCAGATCGGGGTGCGCAGCGTGCCGGCCCGTTACGGGGTGGCGGCCGCCCTGCGGCTCTCGGCCGCGGTGCACGTGGTGACGTTCGGGTTGTTCGTGTGGTTCGGCGCGCTGGTGGGACTGGGCTGGCTGTGGTGGATCGGGCTGGCGTTGGCCGCGGTCGCATTCGCCTACGAGCACGCGATCGTGAAGCCGACCGACCTGTCCCGGGTCAACCGGGCGTTCTTCACTGCCAACGGCTTCGTCGGCATCGTGCTCTTCGTGTTCGCCCTGGCCGATCTGGTGCTGCGCCTGGGCCTGGGCTGAGCCGGGTACGGTCGGGACATGCGTGCGCCGTGGGTGGTGGGGGTCTCCGGGGCCTCCGGCACGCCGTATGCGGCCGCAGTGCTACGCGGGCTGCTCGCCGCTGGTGAGGCCGTCGACCTCGTGGTCTCCCGATCCGCCCGGCTGACCATCCTGGAGGAGACCGGCCACCCGTTCCGGGACGCCCACTGGAAGGACGACCTCGCCGCGTGGCTCGGCCCGGTGACCGAGCTGGACCCGGCCGACCGGACCCCTGACCTGGCCACGGCAGACCTGGTCTACTGGCCAGCCGGCGACCTGGGGGCCGGGCCGAGCTCGGGTTCGTACCGCTCATCGGGGATGGTGGTGGTGCCGGCCAGCACCGCTGCCTGCGCCGGCATCGCGATCGGTCTCTCCAAGGATCTGCTGCAGCGCGCGGCGGAGGTGGCGCTCAAGGAGCGCCGCCGGGTCGTGGTCGTGCCGCGCGAAACCCCGGTCACCCGCAGCCATCTGGAGCACCTGCTGGCCCTGCATGACGCCGGCGCGATCGTGCTGCCGGCCAGCCCGGGTTTCTACGCCGCCGGCGCGGCCGCCAGCGCCGAGCAGCTCGTCGACTTCGTCGCCGGCAAGGTGCTCGACGCATTGGGGGTGGCGCACACCTTGTTCAGCCGGTGGGCCGGCGGCCATGGCCGCCCCCGATCCTGACCTGATCCCGATTCCGGTCCCAGCCCGGCGCCGGGCGCTGAGTGTTGGGTCAGCGCCCGGCTACCTGCTCAGACGGCTCCGCCAGCCCTTCCTCTCCCTCGAGCAGCGCCCGTACCTCCGACTCGCGAAACCTGCGGTGGCCGCCCGGAGTCCGTATGCTGCTGATTCGTCCGGCCGCCGCCCAGCGCGTGACCGTTTTCGGGTCGACGCGAAACAGCGCCGCCACCTCGCCGGGCGTGAGCAGACGATCCCCAGTGTCCACAGCCCCCTCCTTGCGTCGACGAGGGCACTACGCCGCACGGCGAAGTGCCTTCGGTATGACGTAAAGCCCATTACAGCATCGCGGGACCGCCATGTCCGACAAACGATGATTCAACGTTCATGGGCGGGTTCTGCGGGGAGAATGGCGGCGCCGATGATCGGCCCATCCGGCATGCTGACCAGAACGCGTACCTGGAGGGAAGCGCACGTGGATGCCACCGATCGCCGCATCGTCGGACTGCTGGCCGCCAACGGCCGGATCTCCTACGCCGAGCTGGCACGCCAGGTCGGGCTCTCCGGGCCGGCCACGCATGAGCGGGTGGCCAAGCTGGAGGCGACCGGGGTGATCAGAGCCTACCGGGCTCAGCTCGACCCGGAGTCGGTGGGGCTCGGCGTGACCGCGTTCATCGGTATCGTCCAGGCGCCCGACAGCGAGATCGACGACATCGTCGCCTGCGTCTCCCAGTTCCCCGAGGTCGACTCGTGCTACTTCCTCGCCGGCGCCGAGTCCTTCCTGCTCAAGGTCCGGGTGCCGGCGATCGCCGACCTGGAGCACCTGATCGTCCGGCTCAACCGGATCGCCGGGGTCGCGGCCACCCGCACCACGATCGCCTTGTCGACCAAGTGGGAGGCTCGACCACCGGCGCTCCCACCGTCCTGACCGCGCCGACGCATTGATCGACGAGAGCCGAATGGGGTGTCGCCGGCGAGGTTCGGCGACCATAGTGATCCGGTGGGACCGTCCCCTTCGACCCGTCGCGGCGCGGCCGTCGTGACCGGAGCCGCACGCGGGCTCGGGCTGGCCATCGCCACCGCGCTGCATCGGGCCGGTTACGCGGTGTACCTGACCGATGTCGATGAGGAGGCGGCGCAGGCCGCGGCCCGACCGCTGAGCGGTTGGTCGGCGAAGCTGGATGTGCGCTATGAGGCGGCCTGCCGGGTCGTGGCCCACCGGGCGGCCGAGCACCTGGGCGGCTTGGCGCTCTGGGTCAACAACGCCGGTGTTCTCGCCACCGGTCCATCGTGGACCCACGACGAGGGGACCCGCCGCCGGCTGGTCGAGGTCAACACGCTCGGGACGATGAACGGCACGCTGGCAGCGCTCGAGGTGATGCGCGGCCGCGGTCGTGGCCACGTGGTCAATGTCGTGTCACTGGCCGGCCTGGTCCCGGCGCCGGGCGAGGCGGTCTACGCCGCCAGCAAGCACGCGGTGATCGCATTCAGTGTGGCCGCCCTGGCCGAACTCCGGCTGGCCGGCGAGCGCCGGGTGCACGTCTCCTGCCTCTGCCCGGACGGGATCTGGACACCGATGCTGCATGGCCGGCTGGATGACGCCGGCGCCGCCATCTCGTTCACCGGCACGCTGCTCAGCCCGGCCCGGGTGGGCCGGCGGGTGGTGCGGCTGGCCGCGCATCCCCGCCCGGTGGTCTCGCTGCCGCGCTGGCGTGGACTGCAGGTGCGGATCTTCGATATGTTTCCGCGGGCCAGCGTCCGACTGGCCAACGTCATCGTGGCCACCGGCCGGGCTGGCCAACAGCGGCAGGCGAGACGGGTGCGCGACCGGAGTGGAGGCACCTCATGAAGATGGCCATGTTCGGTGCCGGCGGCGTCGGCGGGTACTACGGTGCCCGGTTGGCCGCCGCCGGACACGAGATCCATCTGGTCGCCCGGGGCGAGCACCTGCAGGCCATCCGCACGCATGGCCTGCGAGTCCGAAGTGGACTCGGGGACCTCGAGGCGCACGTGCCCGCGACCGACGATCCGCATGAGATCGGGGCGTGTGACGCGGTGTTCTTCTGTGTCAAGTCCTACGACACCGTCGATGCCACCCGGGGCCTCGGCCCGTTGCTCCGCCCGGGTACCGCCGTGGTGTCGCTGCAGAACGGGGTCGACAACGAAGACAAGATCGCCGATGCGATCGGCCGGGATCACGTGGTCGGCGGGGCCTCGTTCATCTTCGCCACTATGGCCGAGCCCGGCGTGATCGACCACACCGGTGGGCCCGCCAGTCTCGCCTTCGGCGAACTGGACGGCAACCGGTCCGACCGGGTGCTCGCGCTCGCCGAGGCCTGTGTCGGCGCCGGCGTCCCGGCCGACATTCCCGACGACATCACGGTGGTGCTCTGGGCCAAGTTCGCCTTCATCTGTGCCCAGGCCGGGATGACGGCGACCACCAGGCTGCCGATCGGGGACATCCGCGACTGCGAGCCGGCCTGGGCCATGTTCCGCGCGCTCGTCGAAGAGGTCGTCGCGGTGGGCCGGGCCGAGGGCGTCGCGCTGCCGGCGCAACTGGTCGACGCCCACCTGCGGGCGACCGCGGCGCTCGAGCCTCAGGGGCGATCGTCGCTGTATCACGACCTCGTCACCGGCCACCGGATGGAGCTGGACGCGCTGCATGGCACGGTCATCCGGCTCGCCGGCCGCCACGGCATACCAGTGCCGGCCACCACCGCCGTCTACGCGCTGCTCAGCCCGTGGGCGCTCCGGTCGCACCCCGCCACCGCGTAGGCCCCATCGTTGCTAGGCCCGGCGCGAAGGCGAGGTCCGTAGCGGGCCGGTGCGGTCGTCCCGGTACCGGTGGACGGGCCGGTCGCGCGGCTGGTACCTGGGCGGTGGCAACGGGACCCCGCTCGGTCGGCGGGCACCGGTCACCTCGGCCAATGTGGTGGCGGCGGCCGAGGTCTGTGTCCGCACCGGATCTACGCCGGCCCGTTCCAGCATGGTGAAGGTTGCCCGCCGCTCGCGAGGGAGCACCAAGGTCACGACCGTGCCGAAATCGCCGGCGCGGGCCGTGCGGCCGGCCCGGTGCAGGTAGTCCTTGGCGTGCTTTGGCGGGTCGACGTGTACGACCAGGCTCACGGCGTCGACGTGGATACCGCGGGCGGCGACGTTCGTCGCCACCAGCACGTCCACCCGCCCCGTGCGGAACTCGATCAGTGTATGGGTGCGCAGTCGCTGGGTCTTGCCGCCGTGCAGAGCGCCGGCCCGTACCCCGACCCGGGCCAGCCGCTCGACCAACTGGTCGACGGCGGCCTGGGTCTTGACGAACATGATGGTGCGGCCGCGACGGTTGGCGATGGCGGCGAGGACGTCAAACTTCTCGTGGGGCACGATCAGCAACGCGTGATGGGCCATGGTATCCACAGTGGCCACCGCGGCGTCGGTCTCATGGGTCACCGGATTGTGCATGAACCGGTCCACCAGCGAGTCGACGTCGCGATCCAAGGTCGCCGAGAAGAGCAGGCGCTGCGCCCGAGCCGGTGTCTGGCCCAGCAGCGCCGTCACCTCCGGCAGGAACCCCATGTCGGCCATCTGGTCCGCCTCGTCGAGCACCGTGACCGCCACCGCATCGAGCGAGCAGTATCCCTTGTCGATCAGATCGGCCAGGCGACCCGGTGTTGCCACCAGAACGTCCACGCCACGCTGAAGTGCTGAGATCTGCGGTCGGTAGGCCGACCCCCCGAACGCGGTCTTCGTGACCAGTCCCAACGCGCTGGCGAACGGCGCCAAGGCGTCGTTGACCTGCATCGCCAACTCCCGGGTCGGTACGAGTACGAGGCCCCGCGGGCGGCGGGCCGTGCCGCGGCCCTCGGCGGCGATGCGGGTGAGCATCGGCAGTCCGAATGCCAGTGTCTTGCCCGATCCGGTCCGGCCGCGGCCGAGCACGTCCCGGCCGGCCAGGGCGTCGGGGATGGTGGCTGCCTGGATCGGGAAGGCGACGGTGATCCCGGCCCGTCCGAGGGTGCGGACAAGCGCGCGGGGAAGGCCGAGCGAGGCAAAGGCTGCCGCCGCGTCGTCTGGCTCCCGGTCCAGGTCGAGGATGGACGGAATCGGACGAGCGGCTTCGCGCAACGTCATGGTGGCGGACCTTTCCATGGGACCTTCTCGGCCCCGGTCACGGCGAGCCGCGGTGACACGTGCAGGGGGATGGGCGGCCGGCGAGGCTCGTTGTCCGTGCGCCGACCGTAACGATACACGTCAGCCGTGCAGCGCCCGGCGTCGAGTGACCGGCACCACCTACTGGTTACCGATGAAGCCGAACAGCGCCTTGAGGAAGTCGCCGGCGAGCAGATCCACCACGAGCCCGATGATCCCGATGAAGGCGAGCACCGAGATTGCGATCACGAGCGTCCGGGTGACCCAGTCCCGGCGCGGCGGGCGTGGTTCGTGGCCGGACTGTCCACGGGAGAGGATGAGTCCGGTCAGCGAGCCGGAGAGCTCGATGGGCGCCTCGGAGTTCGCGCTCGTCGGCAACCCTGTCTGTCCACCGTAGACAGTACCGTGGGTGCTCTGGTGGGGCAGGGCCACCGGCGTCGCGGCGAGCGCGGTGTTGGCCAGGGTCGGCTCGGCTTCCTGGTACCCGCCGCTCCAGTAGACCCCGCCGACCCCGGGCACGACCGGCACGGTGGGGGTCTCCACCACCAGCGGCGGCGCGATCACGGGTGGGGTCGGCACCGGCGGCGGTGGCTCCGGCAGCGGCGGCGGTGGGGTCGGGATGGGCGAGGGTGGCAGCGGAGGCATGGGTGGCGGTGGCACCGGAGTCGGTACCGGTGACGGCGGGGCGGGCGGGGGTGGCACTGGGACCGGTGGGGTCGGTACCGGCGCCGGCATCGGCTCGGGGGGCTTGGGTGGTTCCGGCTTCGGGGGTTCGACCGGCTGGGGTGGTTCGACCGGCTGGGGTGGTTCGACCGGCTGGGGTGGTTCGACCGGGGGCCGCGGCTCGACGGGCGGCGGTGGCTCCGCCGGAGGTGGCGGCCCGGCGGGGGCCGGCTCGGTTGACGGTAGTTCAGCTGACGGTGGTTCGGACGACAGTGCCGGCTCGGCGCCGTTGGCGTCGGCCCTGGCCGCGGCCGAGCCCCGGATGAACGCGTCCACCCGGGGGCGCCGGAACGGGGTCGGCTCAGCTGCCGTGTCGCCGTCGGGCCGCGGTGCCTCCCACGACCGCGCGAACGCCTCCCATAAAACGTCCGGGTCGCTGGTCGTCGCCGGCCGCCGGGTGGGTAGTCCAGCGGCGGTCAGCGGCGGTGAGTGCGGACCGCGCAGCACGGTGGTCGGATCCTCCGGCTGCTCGGTGCCGGTCGGCCGCTCCGCGCCGATCTCCGCACCGCAGGTGCCGCATCGGGTGACCTCCGCGCCCACCACCGACCCGCAGACCGCGCACCGGTGGTCGCTGCCGTTCTCCATCGCCGCCTCCCTGATCGGCCCGCCCTACGACCGTCGCCCTACCGTGCCATATGTGAGCACGTCGCCGCAGCCTCAAACCAGTGCAGAGCACCCAACGCACCACTGAACCCGACACACCGGCGGCCTGGTCGATACCGTCGGCCAGCATGGTCTGCCGGGTCGGCCGAAACGCGGATCGGCCGAAGCAGCCTCCGCCGGATCGGCGAGCGCCGGATCAGCGGCGCCGCCACGGCAGCCGCCGGCGCCGTCGGCCGGCGACGCTCGGCAGCGTCGCCAGCACCGCCGACGGCAGCGGGGCGGCGCTACCAGTCGGATCGATCTTGGTCGGGTCCGCCGTGCCGGTCGGGGTCGGAGTCGGGGTCACGGTGCCGCTCGAGTCCGTGGCCCCGGTCGTCCTCACGGTGTCGTTGGCGACCGCGGCAGCGGCCGGGCTCGCGCTCGGTGTCGCGGTCGGCTCGGGTGTGTCCGTCGGGGCCGGGGTCGGCGTCGCCTCAGGGTCCGGCGTCGCGGTCGCGGTCGGCTCGGGGGTCGCCGTGGCGGTGGGCTCGGGGGTCGCCGTGGCGGTGGGCTCGGGGGTCGCCGTGGCGGTCGGCGTCGGGGTGGGGGTCGCGGTCGGCGTCGGGGTTGGGGTCGGGGTCGGGGATGGGGTCGGGGTCGGGGTCGGCACGACCGGCACCGCCACCGCTGGCACGACCCGGGTGGCGCCGAAGTACTCGGTCCACCAGATCGGCGACACCTTGACCCGCTCGCCGAAGGTCGGCGCGTGCACCATCCGACCGTTGCCGATGTAAATGGCCACGTGATGGATCTGGTGCCAGTCCGACCGGTCGGTGCTGAAGAAGAGCAGATCTCCGGGGAGCAGCTGGCTCACCAGCACCGGTATGCCGGCGCCGTACTGGTCGCGCGAGATCCGGGGCAGGTGTACCCCGACCGAGCGGTAGGCGGCAAGCGCCAAACCTGAGCAGTCGTACGAGTTCGGGCCCTCGGCCGCCCACTCGTACGGCTTACCCAGCTGGCTGAGGGCGAACGAGACGGCGGCCTGGGCGGCCGGCGCCGCCACCGCCCCGTTGACCGCCGTGGCCAGTCCCCGGCTCGTCGAGAGGCTGGACTCGTAGGCGTCGCGAGCCGCCTCGGCCGCGCTGAGCAGGCTGGCGTTGCGGCTCTGCAGGATGGCGAGCGCGGTGGTACGCAGCCGGAACTGCTCGGCGACGATGTCCCGGCGGCTCTGCAGCTCGTCCTGCGCCGCCTGCGCCGCGTCCAGCGCCGCGTGGGTCGACTGCTCGGCCGCCTCGGCGGCCCGCAGGTCATGCAGCACCGTGTCGCGCCCCGCCGGCCGCGAAGCCGGGCTGAGCTGGCCGGGCAACGCCGGCGCGATGAGGCTGAGCTGCTGCAGGTCGTCGGCGTAGCCGTCGAACGGGCCGAGCGCGGCGGCGTCCTGATACACCTTGGTCGCGATCGCCGCGGCCTGTGCCTTCACCGCATCCAGGTCGGCCGAGGCGGACACCCATTGCGTGCGGGCGTTGTCGGTGATCGCCCTGGCCGCATTCAGTTGATCATTGAAGTCTTTGAGTTGCTCGCCGAGGCGCTCGGTGTCGCTCGAGGCGGCGAAGATCTCGGCGGCCAAGGGCCCCACGACATCGCTCGGTGCCGGCGTGACGGGCTGCGCCACCGGCGGCATGGTCAGGGGGGCGTCCGGCACCGGGGTGGCGCCCGAGTCCGGCGCCTTCGCGGGCACCCGGGTCGCCGGGCCCGCCGCGGCGGACTGCGAGCCAGCAGCGACGATGCCGATGGCGATGGTGGCCGCGGCGGCCGCGTGGGTGATCCAGCGCAACCGCCAGCGCCGACCCAGGCGCGAGCGCCGTGCCAACTTGTACACGTTTGCCTCGTTCCTCGCCAGCCAGGCGCGCCGTCCGCGTCCGCTCCTGGCGCCCTTATCGGTCGTACCTCATCGACGCCGCCGATGTCGACCCTGTACGACAACAATCTGCGTACGCGGCCGCGGTGAGCTTCGTCGATGACCCGATTCCCACCGCCGAGGGGATATCTGGCCGACGTAGGCTCGATGGCACAGTGCGCCGGTGCTCGGCGGGAGGGTGGAATCGATGGCGGACCTGGGTTGGCAGCGCGAGATCGAGGCGAAGGTGTTCGGCGGCGAACGTCTCACCCGCGCCGACGGTGAGGCCCTCTACGCCTGTGACGACCTGTCCTTCCTGGGCCGGCTCGCCCATAACCGCCGCACCGAGCTCAACGGCGACCGGGTGATGTTCAACATCAACCGGCATCTGAACCTGACCAACGTGTGCAGCGCCTCCTGCGCGTACTGCTCCTTCCAGCGCAAGCCCGGCGAGAAGGCGGCGTACACGATGCGGGTGCAGGAGGCGGTGGCGAAGGCGAAGGAGATGGAAGGTGAGCAGCTCACCGAGCTGCACATCGTCAACGGCCTGCATCCGACGCTACCCTGGCGCTACTACCCCCGGGTGCTGCGCGAGTTGAAGGCCGCCCTGCCGGGGGTGTCGCTCAAGTGCTTCACCGCCACCGAGGTGCACTGGTTCGAGAAGATCTCCGGCCGGCCGGCCGACGAGATCCTCGATGAGCTCATCGACGCCGGGCTCGACTCGCTCACCGGTGGCGGCGCGGAGATCTTCGACTGGGAGATCCGCCAGCAGATCGTCGACCACGCCACCCACTGGGAGGACTGGTCGCGCATTCACCGGCTCGCGCACGCCAAGGGCCTGCGCACGCCGGCCACCATGCTCTACGGGCACATCGAGGAGCCCCGCCACCGGGTCGACCATGTCTTGCGCCTGCGCGAGCTGCAGGACGAGACCGGTGGGTTCGTGGTCTTCATTCCGCTGCGCTACCAGCACGACTTCGTCGACTCGGCCGACGGAGTCGTGCGCAACCGGCTACAGGCGAGCACCACCATGGCGTCGCCGGCCGAGTCGTTGAAGACCTTCGCCGTCTCCCGGCTGCTCTGGGACAACGTGGCGCATGTCAAGTGTTTCTGGGTGATGCACGGGCTGTCGCTGGCCCAGCTGTCGCTCAACTTCGGCGTGGACGACCTCGACGGCTCCGTGGTCGAGTACAAGATCACGCATGACGCGGACGCCTACGGTACGCCGGCGACGATGCACCGCGAGGACCTGCTCACGCTGATCTGGGACGCCGGGTTCCGGCCGGTCGAGCGGAACACCCGCTATCAGGTCGTCCGGGAGTACGACTCGCCGCCGACGCTCGCGCAGCGACGGGCGCAGCCGCAGCAGGTCTGGGCGTAAGCGGTGGGTCGAACCCGCCCTAGAACGGGGCCGCAGTGAGCCCGGCGCTGAAGTACTCGCTCGGCCGGGTCGGCATCTTCGTGGCCTGCGCGGTGCCGGCCCTGTTCCTGCTGCCCAGCGAGCTCAACGGATTCCTCAAGCTCATCATCGCGCTGGTAGCCTCGGCGATCCTGTCGTTCTTCCTGCTGCGGCGCTGGCGCGACGAGGTGGCCGACTCCATGTCGGCCACCGCCCGCCGGCGCGGGGCCGCCCGCCGGCGGTTGCGGGCCGCGCTCGCCGGCGACGAGGAACCAGCCGATGCGCAGCCCCGGGAGGACGGCTCCGACTGACCCGACGGCGGCCCGGTGCGGTAGCGTTCGTTCGACCACCCCGCAGCGAAGTCGGTGTGACTCCGACGCTGTCCCGCAACTGTGAATCCCGTACCGGGATGAGCCAGGTCGCCTGCGGAGCGGTCGCGAACAAGCGCTCTCGAGGAAGAGTGCCTCGCGGACATGCGCCCGGTGGCTCCTGTCGGCGAAGCAGCCCTCGACCGACAGGAGGACTGATGAGACGTTTCCGCAAACTGCTGCCGGCCCAGCTGCCGACCCTGCTGCCGGCCCTGCTCGCCGCGGCCGCGATGTCGGCCTGCGCGTCCACGTCGGACAATGGGCCGGCGCCATCCTCGACCGGGGCCGCGTTCCCGGTCACCGTGGGATCGGTCACGCTGGCGGCGCGGCCCCAGCGCATCGTCTCGCTCGCCCCGACCACCACCGAGATGCTCTTCGCCGTGGATGCCGGTACGCAGGTCGTCGCCGTCGACGACTTCTCCAACTATCCGGCGAACGCACCGAAGACCAACCTGTCGGGGTACAAGCCCAACGTCGAGGCGATCGCCAGCTACCGCCCCGACCTGGTGGTCGTCTCCGATGACACCAACAAGATCGTGTCGCAGCTGGCCACGCTCAAGATTCCCGCGTACCTGGCGCCGGCCGCGAAGACCCTCGACAACTCGTACGCCGAAATCACCGATCTGGGCAGACTCACCGGGCACACCGCCCAGGCGACCGCCGTGGTCGCCCGGATGCGGGCGGACATCGCCAAGCTGGTCAAGGATATGCCGGCGCACCGGGCACTGAGCTACTACTACGAACTCGACCAGACCTACTACTCGGTCACCTCGGCCACCTTCATCGGGTCGTTGTTCGCCATGGCGGGGCTGACCAACATCGCCGACCCGTCGGGCACCGCCACGAACGCCTACCCGCAGCTGTCGGCGGAGGTCATCGTCGCCCGCAACCCTGACCTGATCTTCCTCGCCGACACCACGTGCTGCGCGCAGTCCGCCGACACGGTCGCCCGGCGGGCCGGCTGGTCGGGCATCGCGGCGGTCCGCACCGGCCAGGTGATCGCGCTCGACGACGACATCGCGTCCCGGTGGGGCCCGCGGGTGGTGGACCTGCTTCGCGCCATCACCGACGCGGTCACCGCCGCCCGCTGACCCGCCGCCCCCTCCTTCCGCCTCTTCCGTCGATCTAGGGCTTATGCACATGATTCGATCTCCGATCGCATGCCTAAGCCCTAGATCGACGAGAAGGGGGGCAGGGCGAGCGGACGGGGAGAGAGGAGGTGCAGGGGTGAGCGCGAGGAGCGAGCGGGTGCGAGCACCGCAGCGCGAACGAAAAGGCGGCACGGTGAGTGTGCGGCGGGCCAGGCTGCCGGGCGGATGGCTGGCGGCCGGGATCGGTGCGGTCGCCGTGACGACGCTGGCCGGGCTCACCGTCGGACCGGTCAGCGTCAACCCGCTCGGCGTCGGCGCCCAACTGCTCGACCTGCTGCCAGGCGTGCGCATCCACACCGGACTGAGCGGAGCCGAGGCGGCGATCGTGCTCCAGTTGCGGTTGCCGCGGGTGGTCCTGGGTCTGCTCGTCGGCGGGATGCTGGCCCTGGCCGGGGGGTGCTATCAGGGCGTGTTCCGCAATCCGCTGGCCGACCCGTACCTGCTCGGCGTGGCCGCCGGGGCCGGCCTCGGTGCGACCGCGGCGGTCGTGGTCGGCGTCTCCCGGGGCGTCGACCCCGGAGTGCAGTCAGGGGGCCTGGTGCCGGCGTTCGCGTTTGCGGGCGCGTTGCTGGCGGTCGCCTTCACCTATGGGCTCGGCATCACCGGCAGTCGGGTGCGCACACCCGCGGTGCTGATTCTCGCCGGCGTGGCGGTGGCCGCGTTCCTCACCGCGATCCAGACCTACCTGCTGCAGCAGCACACCGAGACGATCCGGGAGGTCTACTCCTGGCTACTGGGCAGCCTCGCCACCGACGGTTGGGGCGAGGTCGTGCTGCTGCTGCCGTACGCGGCGGTGGCCGCCGTGGTGGTGCTGGTGCACCGGCGCGAACTCGACGTGCTCTCGGTCGGCGACGACGAGGCCGCCAGCCTCGGTCTGCACCCGCAGCGCTCGCGCATCATCCTGGTGGCCGCCGCGTCGCTCGGCACCGCCGCCGCGGTGGCGGTCTCCGGGTTGATCGGGTTCGTCGGCATCATCGTGCCGCACGTGATCCGGCTGCTGGTCGGCACGAGCTACCGGGCCATCCTGCCGCTGTCGATGCTCTTCGGCGGTGCCTTCCTCGCCCTCTCCGACCTGGCCGCCCGGACTGTGCTGGCGCCGAGCGAGATCCCGATCGGCGTGGTGACCGCGTTCCTGGGCGCGCCGTTCTTCGTACTGGTGCTGCGCACCGCCCGCCGGGTGGGCCTGTGAGTGCGAGGAGCGAGCGGGTGCGAGCCCCGCAGCGCGAACGAAAGGCCGGCGCTGTGAGTGCGAGGAGCGAGCGGGTGCGAGCCCCGCAGCGCGAACGAAAGGCCGGCGCTGTGAGTGCGAGGAGCGAGCGGGTGCGAGCCCCGCAGCGGGAACGAAAGGCCGGCTCATGAACGCGGTCTCGGTCGGCGGGCTCGGCGTGTCGCTGGGCGGGTTGGCGGTCCTGCGCGATGTCGCGCTGGAGGTCGCGCCGGGCGAGTGGGTCACGGTGATCGGCCCCAACGGTGCCGGCAAGTCGACGCTGTTGCGCGCTGTCGGCGGGCTGCTGCCGTTCCAGGGCACGATCTCGCTCTACGGCACACCGTTGGGCCGGCTGCGCCGGCGCGACCGGGCCCGGGTGGTCGCCACGGTGCCGCAGGACCCGGTCATCCCGCCGGGGATGGCGGTGCTCGACTACGTGCTGCTCGGACGCACCCCGTATGTGCGTCCGCTCGCCCGGGAGTCGCGTGCCGACCTGGTCGCGGTCGAGGCGGTGCTGGGCCGTCTCGACCTGGCCGGCCTGGCCGGGCGTCCATTGGAGACACTCTCGGGGGGTGAGCGCCAGCGGGTCTTCCTGGCGCGCGCGCTGGCCCAGGGTGCCTCGCTGCTGCTGCTCGACGAACCCACGTCGGCGCTGGATATCGGCCACCAGCAGGACGTGCTCGACCTGGTCGACGAGTTGCGGGCCGATCGGGCGCTGACGGTACTGGCGACGATGCATGACCTGTCGATCGCGGGCGAGTACGCCGACCGCATGGTCCTGCTCGCCGGCGGCGTCACGGTGGCCGAGGGAGCACCTCGCGAGGTGCTGACCGAGGCGCTGCTCGCTCGCCACTACGGCGCCCGGGTACGGGTGGTCGACGGTGAGCACGGGCCGCTGGTGATACCGATGCGCAGCGCCCGGCGTTGAGCCGGGCCTCGGGGCATCGCCCGGCGTTGAGCTGGGCTTCGGGGGCATGGCCGGCGCTGAGCCGTCAGCTCTGGGTTGGCCGCTCGTGCATGAGGATGATGTGGTGCCCGTCCGGGTCGGTGAGCCCGGCCATCCACAGCTCGTCGCTGCCGTCGCGGTGCACCAGGTGCGGTCGGTCACCGACCACGGCCCCGAGGCCGTCGAGCCGGGCCACCTCGGCGTCGAGGTCGTCGACTCGAAAGTAGAGCACGCACCGGCTGGTGTACTCGGGCGAGGTCGGCACACCAAGGTAGAGCCGGACCTCTCCGCTGGCGAAGAACGCCATTGGCTGTCCCGCCACGGTGAACAGGTGCGCGATGCCCAGCACGTCCCGGTAGAACGCGACCGAACGGTCGAGGTCGGTCACCGAGATGTGGACCTGGCCGAGTGGTCCCAGCGCCATCATGCCTCCTATGCTTCACCTGAGCGAAAGGTTAACCAAGGTGAAGGATATCTCCCTGCCGGCCCTGCCGCGAGGGGTGCCGGCCGACGAGACACACGTTGTCGCCAACGCCGTTCACTCTGCGGCGCTCAGACTGCTCCGGCGCGCCCGTACCGCGGATGGCGAGATGGACCTGGACGGACCGCGGGCATCGGCCCTCTCGGTCGTCGTCTTCGGTGGGCCGCTGCCGATCGGACGGCTGGCCGGGGCCGAGCAGGTGTCACCGCCGGCGATCACGAAGACGGTCGCCTCCCTTGAGGCGGACGGACTGGTGCAACGCGTGCGCGCCGGGCACGATCGCCGGATCGTCGTGGTGCGGGCCACGGCCCGGGGTCGGGCTCTGCTGGAGCGGGGAAGGGCGGCCCGGGTTCGTGCGATCGCCGGTCTTCTCGACGGCTTGAGCGAGCGGGATCGCCGGACCCTGAACCGCGCAGCCCGCATCATCGCGGCCCGGCTGGCCAGATAGGCCGTGTGAGCCGGATCGCGCCGGTGGGCCGGCTCGCGCGGGCTCGCGCGGGTGGGGCTGGATCGCGCGGGTTAGGAGGGGCACCCTCCCATCGCCTAGGCGTTAGGAGGGTGCCCCTCCTAACGCCGATTCTCGCGTCGGCTGCGAGAATCGGCGCTAACCGTTCCCGGCGGCCCCGGGGACCGGCGGCGGCCAGGTCGCCGGTAGGGGCGGCGGCAGGGCGCGGGCGTGCACCACGGCGAGCCGGGACACCGCCCGGGTGAGTACCACGTACAGCCGATGCAGGCCGCGCTGCTCGGCGGCGACGATCGCGGCCGGTTCCACCACGATCACGTGGTCGTATTCGAGGCCCTTGGCCAGCGTGGCCGGCAGGACGGTCACCCGTTGCTCGGCCTGCGGCGAACCAGCGGCGATGCCCGCCTCCTCAAGAACGCGGGAGAGCCGGTCGACCATCGCGTCAGCGGCGATCACCGCGACCGAACCCTCGTGCTCGAGGGCCGTCCTGACCTGGGCCAGCGTGCTCGAGTCCAGATCGTCGGTCGGGCAGATCGCAAGCCAGCCGTCATGGCGCAGCGACACCGCGGGGGCCACCGTGACGTCCAGGGCCGGCAGCAGGCGGTTGGCGAACTCGATGACGTCGGCCGGCACCCGGAAGCCGGTAGTCAACGCGACCACGGGGGCTTGCGGCTTGCCGAGGTGGGCGAGAGTCTCGCGCCAGTCGCGCGCGGCCCACGGCGCGGTGCCCTGCGCCAGATCGCCGAGCAACGTGATCGAGCCGTGCTCACTGCGCCGGGCGATGGCCCGGCACTGCATCGGCGAGAGATCCTGGGCCTCGTCCAGGACGACGTGCCCGTAGCTGGGCAGCCGGTCGATGAGGCCGGCCACCTCGTCGATGAGGACCGCGTCCGCGGGTG
This sequence comes from uncultured Actinomycetota bacterium, assembly GCA_963753485.1. Classification (GTDB taxonomy): domain Bacteria; phylum Actinomycetota; class Actinomycetes; order Mycobacteriales; family Micromonosporaceae; genus CAWDLX01. Next base: position 57,275 of record CAVWCL010000019.1, read on the forward strand.
ACCAGTAGGCCGCCTTCACCGTCCGAGGTGGACGCTCCCAGACAAGCATGGCCTGCTCGGCCTCGGAGAGCACGCCGGCGGCCGCGCTGCGCAGCGCCTCCGGATCGGAGAGCAGCGAGAAGACGATCTGTTCGGCGGTGATGCTCGGCCACACCTGGTCGAGGAAGGCGGTCACCTCCGGCCGTCGGCCGATGCGGCGCAGCCACGCCTCGCCCGGCGAATCGCCGCGGCGGGCCTCGGCCTGGCGTTGCACCATTGCGACCGTACGGGCGCGCACCCGCTCGCGGCCGACCGCGTACGGAGGCCGCTCGCGGCGGACGTCGTCCACAATGCGCCGCAGCGCTTCGGCCGAGATGCGCCAGCGCCAAGAGCCGTCGATGACCGCGAGCCCGTCGTCGGGCCGACCGATGAAGCTCGCCACCCGCCGGGCGAGGACCTCGGCGAGCCGGGCCTCGTGCTTGAGCGCGGCCACCGCGGGGGCGTCGGTACCACGCACGAGGACCCGGGTGAGCAGGTCCTCGACCACGGCCTGCTCGACGTCGATCTCGCCGAGGGCCGGCAGCACCGCGGCGATGTAGGTCAGAAACGACCGGTTGGGGCCGACGACCAGAACCCCCGAGCGGCGCAGCCGGGTGCGGTGCAGATAGAGCAGGAAGGCGGCGCGGTGCAGGCCGACCGCGGTCTTACCGGTCCCGGGCGCACCCTGCACGCAGATCGTCTCGTCCAGATCGGCCCGCACCAGCTCGTCCTGCTCGGGCTGGATGGTGGCGACGATGTCGCGCATCGGGCCGACCCGTGGACGTTCGATCTCGGCGGTGAGGATGCGCGACGCGGTGCCCAGCTCCTCGCCTCGGTCGAGGTGCTCGTCCTCGAAGCCGGTCAGCGTGCCGGCGGAGAATCCGAAGCGCCGCCGAACCGCCACCCCTTGGGGATCGCGGGCGCTGGCCCGGTAGAAGATGCGCGACACCGGGGCTCGCCAGTCCAACACCATCGGCTCGCCGGCGTCGTCGGTCACGTGCCGGCGTCCAATGTGGTACGTGTGCCCGGCATGATCGGCGGCGACCGGCTCTAATGCGCGGGCGCCCGACTCGGATGCTACGGCGCCCGGCCCGGCTACGGCGGCGTCTTGCCCGGCTGCGGCGGCGTCCGGCCCGGGCGCGGCGGCGAACTCCAGCTTGCCGAAGAAGAGCGGAGTGTCGGGGTTGTCGGCGAGCTCGGCCACCCGCCGGGCGAGTGTCCGCCCCAGCGTCTCGGCGCTGTACGCGTCGCCGGCGACGGTGTCGCCGGTGGCGAAGAGCCGCTCGGCGTGTTCGCGCATCCGGCGCAGGGCCTCGCGCGAGCGGGTCAGGTGGGTCCGTTCGGCGGCGATCTCGGTGGTCAACCGATCGGCCGGAACGGGGTGGTCGGGGGACTGTGTCGTGGCGGGCGTGGGCAGGGTCATTCGACGCTCCCGGCGACGTGCGGCCGCCCGGCGCTCCGCGCGATGATCGTGGTCGTGGCGCGGTGCCGGCTGTGCCCTCTTTTGCGCCTCTTCCGGGCGCACGGAGCAGCAACTGTACGCCGCCGCGATGCCCATGAGCCACGCATTATCAGGCGTGAGCTAGCGTGCCGGGCGTGAGCGCAGATCACGCCGAGGTGGCCCGGCGACCGCGGGTCGGGCACATCCAGTTCCTCAACTGCCTGCCGATCTACTGGGGGCTCATGCGCTCCGGGGCACTGCTCGGCGTGGAACTGCACAAGGACACCCCCGACCTGCTCAACGCCGCATTGATCACCGGGACGTTGGACATCGGCCCGATCTCGCTGGTGGAGTATCTGCGCCATACCGATGACCTGCTGCTCCTGCCGGACCTCGCGGTCGGCAGCGACGGGCCGGTGTTCTCGGTGAACCTGGTCTCCACGGTCGAGCTGGGCGAGTTGGCCGGCCGCCGCGTCGCCCTCGGCTCCACGTCGCGCACCGGCGTGCTGCTCGCCCAGATGCTGTTGCGCTCGCGGTACGGCGTACAGCCGTCGTACTTCCGCTGCCCGCCGGATCTCGGTGAGATGCTGCGCGAGGCCGACGCCGCGGTACTCATCGGGGACGTCGCCCTGCGGGCCCGCCATACCGCGCCTTCGCTGGGGTTGCGCGTCACCGACCTGGGCGAGGCCTGGCGGGAGTGGACCGGCCTGCCCATGGTCTTCGCGGTCTGGGCGGTCCGGCGAGACTTCGCGCAGGCGTACCCGGGCCTGGTGAAGGAGGTGCATGAGGCGTTCCTCACCTCGCGCGAGCTGTGCCTGACCGAGCTCGACACTGCGGCCGCGGCGGCGGCCCGCTGGGAGCCGTTCTCCGCGCAGACGCTGGCCGAGTACTTCCAGGCGCTGGACTTCTCCCTCGGCGAGCGCCAGATCGCCGGGCTGCGGGAGTTCGCGGCCCGCGCGGCTGCCCTCGACGAGGTGCCGCCCCTGCCCTCGAGTGGCCCCGAGTTCTTCGCCGCGACCACCCTCTCGGCGATCTAGGGCTTATGCGCCCGGATAGAGATCAAACCATGTGCATTAGCCCTAGATCGACGGGTACTAGGCGCGACGGGCTACTAGGCGCGACGGGGTACTAGGCGCGACGGGCTACTGGGCGGCCGGGTTGAGCAGCTCCGTCGCGACCTGCTGACACAGTTGCTCGCCCTTGGGCAGCTCGACGTTCCAGTCGCCCTCGCCCGGGTAGTGCGCGCTCGGATAGCGCAGCAGCACCGCCATCGCCCAGGTGTCGCCGACCGCCATGCAGTTGATGTGCCACAGGTGGTCGTCGGTGAACGGCAGCCAGCCGTTCTTGATCGAGACCTGGGCAGCCTGGGCCGGCGGCAGCGCATGTCGGATGCCGAAGTCGCCCTGGCCGCGCACGGTCCGCATCCAGCCGAGCAGCGTCGGCGTCCAGGTCGGCCCGGCGGCGGTGCCATTGGCGATGCAGTCGGCCATCTTCACCGTGTCCCGGGCCGAAACGCTGGTGAACCCCCAGCCCTCGGTGCTCGCCGAGGAGTCGGCCAACTTGCAGATAGTGATCAGGCGTTTGATCGAGGCGGTCTTGCCGTCGGCGTTGTACGTCCTGGTGCCGGCCGCGTTGTCGCTGTCGCGGATCATGGTCTCCAGGGTGTGCAGCCATGAGCTGGACGGTGTCCGGCCGGCCTCGGTCTGGCGGCGCAGGTAGTCGGCGGCCAGCCAGCCCTTGATCATCGAGGCGGTCCAGGTGGTCTGATCCATGGTGGGCGAGCCCCAGATCTCGCCGCTGCGACGGTCCATGAGGGCCCAGCTGACGAAGCTCTTCTTGCCGAGATCGGGCACTGTCACCGTGGCGACGTGGAAGGGCAGCGGAGCGGGGGTCGGGGTCGGCGTCGGGGTGGGGTCGTCCTGGCCGCCGGCCTGCGAGCCCGGATGGGGCACGAACGACGAGCCGGGCAGGAACCGCAGCCCCACGCCGAGCGCGGCCAACCCAACCAGGACGATCACCAGCCCCCAGACCGGTAGCCGGCGCTTGCGCCGGCCGTGGCCGCGGATGGGCCGGGACCGCACGCCCTTCGGTGGCCCGCCGAACCCGGTCGGTGGCGGCTGGCGGACGGTGGTAGGTGGTCCGTAACCGCCCGTTCGCGGCGTCCCGTAGACCTGGCCGGTGCCTGAGCGTGGCCGCGGCCCGGCGCCGGCCGGCACCGGGCGACCCGGATCGGCGGGACCCGGGTGCGCGCGGGCGTCTTGGCGCGGTGGCGTGCTCGGCCACCGGTCGTCGGTCGGCAACGTGGTACCTCGCGGGTTCAGGAGCCGGGGGGCGGCGCCGGGTTGGGCGGGTGGTTCGGCGCGGGCGGCGCCGGGTTGGGCGGGTGGTTCGGCGCGGGCGGCGCCGGGTTGGGCGGGTGGTTCGGCGCGGGCGGCGCCGGGTTTTGCGGTGGTTCGGCGCGGGCGCGCCACGCGCCCGCCGCCCGATCGTATCGGGTCGCGCGAGAACACCCGCGGGTGCGCGATGTGTTACACCGCCTTGCCGTTGTGGCACCTGGCTGTAACACTTGGCTGGTGTACGGCAGCGACTTCGTCGACGACAGCCTGCTCGATCAGGTGGACGAGGCCGAGCGGGCCCTGATCGCGGCGGCGCACGGTGAGCGGGCCCACGGTGTCGAGCCCCAGGAGCATTTCGACGCGGTCATCGGGGCCGACCAGAAGGTCGAACCGCGCGACTGGATGCCGGAGGAGTACCGCCGCACGCTCATCCGTCAGATCGCCCAGCACGCCCACTCCGAGGTCATTGGCATGCAGCCCGAGGGCAACTGGATCACCCGGGCGCCCTCGCTGCGCCGCAAGGCGATCCTGCTGGCCAAGGTGCAGGACGAGGCTGGTCACGGCCTGTACCTGTACGCCGCCGCCGAGACGCTCGGGGTCTCCCGCGACGACCTCGTCGACCGGCTCCTCGACGGCCGGCAGAAGTACTCCTCCATCTTCAACTACCCGACGTTGACCTGGGCCGACATGGGTTCGATCGGCTGGCTCGTGGACGGCGCCGCGATTGTGAACCAGGTGCCGTTGTGCCGCTGCTCTTACGGGCCGTACGCGCGAGCCATGATCCGCATTTGCAAGGAAGAGTCGTTCCACCAGCGCCAGGGGTACGAGATCCTCTACACCCTCGCCCACGGCACCGCGGAGCAGAAGGCGATGGCCCAGGATTCGGTCAACCGGTGGTGGTACCCGTCGCTGGCCATGTTCGGCCCGCCGGACACCGAGTCGACCCACTCCACCCAATCGATGGCGTGGGGTATCAAGCGATTCAGCAACGACGACCTGCGCCAGCGCTTCGTCGACATGTGTGTCGGTCAGGCCGAGGTGCTCGGCTTGAGCCTGCCGGACCCGGACCTGCGCTACGACGACGAGCGGGGCCACTACGACTACACGGCACCCGACTTCGGCGAGCTGATGGCGGTCATCAAGGGCGACGGCCCGTGCAACCGCCAGCGGATGGCGCACCGGCAGCGGGCCTACACCGACGGCGCCTGGGTACGCCAGGCGGCGGCCGCTCACGCCGCCCGGGCGGGGAGTGCGCGCTAGATGTCCGACACGCCCCTGTGGGAGGTCTTCGTCCGGCCGCGCCGCGGTCTGGCCCACACCCACGTCGGCTCGATCCATGCGCCGGACGCCGCGATGGCGTTGCGCAACGCGCGCGACGTCTACACCCGGCGGCAGGAGGGTGTCTCCATCTGGGTGGTGCCGGCCGGCGCCATCACCGCCTCGAGCCCGGACGAGAAGGACGCCTTCTTCGACACCGCCGCCGACAAGGTGTACCGGCACCCGACCTTCTATGTCGTACCCGAGGGCGTCAAGCACCTATGAACGCCGACATCGCCGAGTACGCGCTGCGCGTCGGCGACGACGCGCTGATCGCGGCGCAGCGGCTGGCCGAGTGGTCGGCCAAGGCGCCGGAGATGGAGGAAGATGTCGCGCTCACCAACATCGCCCTCGACCAGCTCGGCGTCGCCCGGCTGATGCTCTCGTACGCCGGCGAGAGCTCGGGGCGGACCGAGGACGACCTCGCCTACCTGCGCGCCGACGGGGAGTTTCGCAACTGCCTGCTGGCCGAGCTGCCCAACGCCGGCCCGGCGAGTCCCCCCGGCTCACCCGGCGACTTCGGCGTCACCATGGCCAAGCTGCTCTGCCTCGGCACCGCGCAGCTGCTCACTTACGAGAGGTTGGTCGACTCCGCCGACGCGTACCTGGCCGACGTGGCCGCCAAGGCGCGCAAGGAGTCCCGCTACCACGTCGACCACGCGACCCAGTGGACGCTGCGGCTCGGCGATGGCACCGACGAGTCGCACCAGCGCATGCAGCGGGCGATCGACGAGATCTGGCCGTACACGCATGAGCTCTTTCTCGATGATGAGCTGACCACCCGGCTGTCCGGAGCGGGCGTGGCACCGGCGCCCAGCTCGTTGCGTCCACAGTGGTCGCAGATGCTCGAGTCGGCGCTCCAGGCCGCTACTCTGAGCCGCCCGGCCGACGGCTGGGCCCCGGCCGGCGGGCGCACCGGCCGGCATACCGAGCACCTGTCGTACCTGCTCGCCGAGATGCAGGTGCTGCATCGCGCCCACCCGGGAGCGTCCTGGTGAGCGGGCGCGGTGCCAGCGCGCGGGACCTGGTCGCCCGGGTGGTCGATCCGGAGCTGCGCGTGGTCACCATCGACGAGCTCGGCATCCTGCGCGATGTCGAGTGCGGCGACGACGGCCAGGTACGGGTCACCATCACGCCGACCTACTCCGGCTGCCCCGCCATGGACGTGATCCGCCGCGACATTCGTACGGCGCTGACCTCGGCCGGGTACGTCGAGCCCGAGGTGCGCACGGTCCTGAGCCCCGCCTGGTCGACCGACATGATCAGCGAGAGCGGCCGGGCGAAGCTCGCCGCCGCCGGTATCGCGCCGCCGCCCGGCACCCGGCCCGCGGTGGTCCCGCTGGCCCTGTCGGTGGCCTGCCCACGCTGCGGTTCACCCGCGACCGAGGAGCTCTCCCGCTTCGGCTCGACCGCGTGCAAGGCGCTGTGGCGCTGCACCGCGTGCCAGGAGCCGTTCGAGCACGTGAAGGCGTTCTGATGGGATCGGCCGAGGTCACCGTCACGGTCCGCCGACCGCAGCGACGCCGGCCGGTGTTCCATCCGCTCTCGGTACGGGCGGTCGACGAGCTCACCGAGGACTCCGTCATGGTGAGCCTCGACGTCCCCGAGCAGCTGCGGTCGGCGTACGCGTTCTCGCCGGGCCAGCACCTGACGGTGCGCCGGGCGGACCCGGCCGGTGAGGTGCGCCGGTCCTATTCGATCTGCTCGACCCCGGCCGAGCTGGCGGAGCGTGGGGTCATTTCCATCGGGGTACGCCGCATCCCGGGTGGCGCCTTCTCCGACCAGGCCACCCGCGAGCTGCACGCCGGCGACCTGGTCGAGGTGCTACCGCCCCTGGGCCACTTCACCACCGAGCTGGACCCGGCCCGGGTCCGCCACTACGCCGCCATCGCCGCCGGCTCCGGGATCACGCCGGTGCTCTCGTTGCTGACCACCGGGCTGGCCACTGAGCCGGCGAGCCGGTTCACCCTCCTCTACGGCAACCGCGGGGCGGCGTCGGTGATGTTCGCCGAGGAGCTGGCAGACCTCAAGAACCGGTTCCCGGGCCGGCTGCAGATCGTGCATGTGCTCTCTCGCGAGCCGCAGCTCTCCGCCCTGCTCTCCGGTCGGCTCGACGCCGACCGGCTCCGGGCGATCCTCGACTCGTCGCTTGTGGACGCCGACTCGGTCGACGAGTGGTTCCTGTGCGGCCCGTACGGACTGGTCGTGGACGCCCAGGGGGTGCTCGCCGAGCGCGGGTTCACCGGCCGGTCCGTGCACACCGAACTGTTCCATGTGGAGAGTGAGCCACCGCCCGCGCGTACCGGGGTCGCGACCGCCGATGGCGCGGCCGCGACGTTGACGGTGTTGCTGGATGGCCGCGAGTCGACGGTCACGATGGCGCCCGGGGAACGGGTGCTCGACGCCGCCCTGCGGGTGCGCAGCGAGCTGCCGTACGCGTGCAAGGGCGGCGTCTGCTCGACCTGCCGGGCCCGGCTGGTGGCGGGCGAGGTCACCATGGCCCGCAACTATGCCCTCGAGCCCGACGAGGTGGCCGCCGGGTATGTGTTGACCTGTCAGTCCACACCGGTCACCGAACGCCTGGTCGTCGACTACGACGCGTGAGCGCTGCCGGCGGTAGGATCGCGACGCGCGGCGCCACCCATCCCGGCCGTTCCCGGGTCCGAATCACCCTGCGAGCAGCCCGGTGAGCGCGAGGAGCGAGCGGGTGCGAGCCCCGCAGCGCGAACGAAAGGCAAGCCCGGTGAGCGCGAGGAGCGAGCGGGTGCGAGCCCCGCAGCGCGAACGAAAGGCAAGCCCGGTGAGCGCGAGGAGCGAGCGGGTGCGAGCCCCGCAGCGCGAACGAAAGGCAAGCCCGGTGAGCGCGAGGAGCGGGCGGGTGCGAGCCCCGCAGCGCGAACGAAAGGCAAGCCCGGTGAGCGCGAGGAGCGAGCGGGTGCGAGCACCGCAGCGCGAACGAAAGGCAAGCCCGGTGAGCGCGAGGAGCGAGCGGGTGCGAGCACCGCAGCGCGAACGAAAGGCAAGCCCGGTGAGCGCGAGGAGCGAGCGGGTGCGAGCACCGCAGCGCGAACGAAAGGCAAGCCCGGTGGGTACGGCTGACCTGACGCCCCACCGCCGGCCGCGCGAGTGCGGCGGTGAGTGGGCCGTTGGAGATCGGAGCCGTACGCGCGTGCGTGCAGTCCCGCTACGTTCCGGCGCGCCTGGTGCCGATCTTCGGGAAGGCATCGGTGGCCGGGGAGACCGCTGGCGGCCCGCCGGCGGGGTCAGGCGGTGATGCGGTCGAGCTCGGCGAGGTCGTCCGGGCTGGGCTGCCACTCGCCGGCCGCGACGTTGGCTCGCACCTGGTCGGCCGAGGTGGCGCCGGCGATCACCGAGGCCACGGCCGGTTTCGCGGCCAGACCGCCGATCGCGACCTGGAGCATGGTGAGCGACCGCTGGCGGGCGTAGGTCTCAAGGCCCTCGATCACGTCCCATCGCGCGGCTTCGAGCCGTCCGGCGTACCGTTCGTCGGCCAGCCGGGTGCCCGCCGGCGGCGCCTGGCCGCGGCGGTACTTGCCGGTCAGCAGGCCGGAGGCGAGCGGGAAGTACGGCAGCATGCCGATGCCGAACCGGGTGCAGGCCGGGACCAGCTCTGCCTCCACCCCCCGATCGAGCCAGGAGTACTCGTTCTGGGCGCTGATGAACGGAGTCAGGTGGCCGGTCCGGGCGACCCAGGCGGCATCGGCGACCTGCCAGCCGGCGAAGTTGGACGAGCCGACGTAGCGCACCTTCCCCGCCCGTACCAGGTCGTCCAGGGCCCGCAGCGTCTCCTCGATCGGCGTCAGCTCGTCGGGCTGGTGGAGTTGGTAAAGGTCGATGCGATCGGTACCGAGCCGGCGCAGCGAGCCTTCGACGGCGCGGTGGAGGTAACGGCGGGAGGCGCGGGCGTCCCAGGCCGGCCCGTTGGCGCCGTGCATCGGAGCGCCGAACTTGGTGGCCACCACCACGTCGTCGCGGCGGCCATTGGCGGCCAGGGCCGCACCGAGATGCTCCTCGGAGGTGCCGCTCGGCGTGCCGTACACGTCCGCGGTATCGAACAGGGTAATGCCGCTGTCGATGGCGGCGTCGACGACCGCCCGGGCGCCGGCCGCGTCGACCCGCCGGCCGAAGTTGTTGCATCCCAGGCCAACCACTGAGACGGTGAGGCCGGAGTCGCCGAGGCGCCGCCTGCGCATGTCTGCCATGTTCGCCGACTCTAGCCGCCGTGATGAGGTCAGCCTCCCGTGCGCCGGCGGGCGCGTACCAGCACGGTCACGGTCGCGGCGATGGCGGCGGCGGCGGCGAGTGCGGCCACCTCGAGCGTCGCCCGGTCCGGCCGGATCAGCGGCTGCCCGCGCAGCGCCTGCCAGGTCAGGATGGCCAGTGCCGACAGGTAGGTCAGGCCGGCGGTCCAGATCAGCGCGAGCCGGTCGCGGATGGTGAGCCACCGTGGGGCGAACCGGGTGAGCAGCACCCCGAGCAGGGGCAGCACCTGCAGCGCATGCAATCCGGCGAAGTGCGGCACCCGCAGGTCGCCACCGACCGTGCTCCACCCGACGATCGGGAGACCGGGACCGCCGTCCGGGACGCCGACCGCGTGCGCGCCGACGATCGGCATGCCCGCGCCGGCCCGGGCCTGGGCGAGCTGCTGCGCGCTGGGCGAGGTCATGAGGAAGGCGACCCCCATGCCGACCGCCGAGACCAGTACGCCGAGCCGCAGCGACCAGGCGAACGCGGCGTCGGCGAAGCGCTGGCGCAGCAGCAGGACCAGGACGGCGAGGTTGGCCACCCAGGCGGCCACGATGGCGCTGCCCATCACCGACCAGATCGCGGCGTGCACCGGCGTGCTGACGTTGAAGTGGCTGGTTGTTCCCTGCATCGCCGCGCCGGCGATGAGCACCATCTCGATCCCGAACGCGACCGCGGTGGTCCAGGCCGCGGCCCGTACCAACCGCGGGTGGCCGTCGACGTAGGTCAGCAGCCAGAGGAACGTGAATGAGTAGATCGCGATCGAGAGGGCGAACTTGGCCGGCTTGAGCCAGGCCGGCGCGCCGGTGATGACGGTCGGGTCGATCAGCAGTCCGACGATGCTGACGCCGAGTACCGCCAGCATGCCGACACCGACGGCGGTGAGCGGCTTGTTCGCCAGCCAGCCGCGCCGCACCAGGCCTGCCCGCGCGATGGCCGGAACCGTGGTCGCCATGGTGTGCGCCTCCAAGTGGATAGTGGTGCTATCTAGAAGTAGATAGTGTCACTATCCGGATCGGCGCGCAAACCCCTCCGACGGTTCGGACAGGGCGGCCCGCTGGTCGGCCGAGAGCAGCAACCGGGCCGAAGCGTCCTGCTGGGCCAGCCGCCGGATGGCGTTGAAGAGCGCCTCGCCGAGGATCGTCCCGACCACGGCGCCCTCCACCATCCGGACCCGGTCGCCGCGGGCGACAACGGTGGCGACCTCCTGCGCGGCGACGGTCTGCGCCGCGTCGGCATACGTCTCGAGGCAGCCGAGCAGGTCGTCCTGGCCCAGCTGGCGCATCGCGGCGATGGCGTCGGCCGCCTGGTCGAGACCGGCGGACGTGTCATTCACGTGCCACCCGCGCCGGCCGACGAGCGCCGTGACCTCGGCCCGGGCCCGCTGCCAGACGCCGTCCTGCGGGGCGTGGCGGCCTGGCCGGGCGAGCGGGTGGTGCGCCGCCCCCAGTACCGCGTGATCAGGCAGGTCAGCCGTGTCGACGGCGGCGAGGACGTCGCGGGCGGCCGAGATGGAGAGGCCACCGACATCGACGAGTGCGCGGATCAGCCGCAGCCGGTGCAGGTGCTCCTCGCCGTACTCCGCCTGGTTGCGACCGGTCGGAGTACCCGCCGGCAGCAGGTTCTCCCGCAGGTAAAACTTGATCGAGGCCACACTGGTCCCACTGCGGCTGCTCAGCTCGGCGATCTTCACGCGTGCCCCTGAAATGGACAGTACCACTATCCATCTGCGGTCTGCTGTCGGTCGCCCCGTACCCTTCAGATGTGACTGCCTCCGCGAGCATCGACGAGATCCTGCACCGGGGCGCCGGCGGCGGCCGGATCACCCCAGAGGAGGCGCTGCTGCTCTACACCGAAGCTCCGCTGCACGCCCTCGGCGAGGCGGCGGACACGGTCCGGCGTCGGCGCTACCCCGACGGGATTGTCACCTACATCATCGATCGCAACATCAACTACACCAACGTCTGTGTGACCGCGTGCAAGTTCTGCGCCTTCTACCGGGCGCCGCGCCACGAGGAGGGCTGGAGCCACTCCACCGAGGAGATCCTGCGCCGCTGTGGTGAGGCGGTCGACCTCGGCGCGACCCAGGTCATGCTCCAAGGTGGACACCACCCCGGGTACGGGGTGGAGTACTACGAGTCACTCTTCGCCGCGGTCAAGGCGGCCTATCCCAGCCTGGTCATCCACTCGATCGGGCCGAGCGAGGTCCTGCACATGGCGACGGTCTCCGGTGTGTCCATTGCGGACGCTCTGCGGCGGATCCAGGCGGCCGGACTCGACTCGATCGCCGGAGCCGGCGCCGAGATGCTGCCCCGACGGCCGCGGCAGGCGATCGCGCCACTCAAGGAGTCGGGCGAGCGCTGGCTGGAGGTGATGGAGACCGCCCACGGGTTGGGTATCGAGTCGACCGCCACCATGATGATGGGCACCGGCGAGACCAACGCCGAGCGCATCGAACACATCCGGATGATCCGTGACGTGCAGGACCGTACCGGCGGCTTCCGGTCGTTCATTCCGTGGACCTACCAGCCGGAGAACAACCACCTCAAGGGACGCACCCAGGCCACCTCACTGGAGTACCTGCGCTTCATCGCGGTGGCCCGGCTGTTCTTCGACAACGTCGCGCACCTGCAGTCGTCCTGGCTCACCACCGGGAAGGATGTCGGCCAGCTCTCCCTGCACATGGGCGTGGACGACCTCGGCTCGATCATGTTGGAGGAGAACGTCATCTCCTCGGCCGGCGCCCGGCACCGGTCGAACCTGCGCGACCTGGTCTGGCTGATCAGGTCGGCCGGCCGCATTCCGGCCCAGCGGGACACGCTGTACCGGCACCTGGCGGTGCACTGGACGCCCGCCGATGATCCGACCGACCCGCGGGTGCGCTCGCACGTCTCCTCGACCGCGTCGGCGCTGCCGCTCGTCGCCTCGCGTTTCGTCACCTCGCGCTGAGTCCCGGTGGTTGGCGTGAGCCGGGCGTCCCTGGAGAAAGAGCCCCGCGAGGTCGCCGCCATGTTCGACGGCGTGGCGGCGCGCTACGACCGGACCAACACCATCCTCTCCGGCGGCCAGGACCGGGCCTGGCGACGCGCCACCCGAGCCGCGCTCGGCCTGGGTACGGGCGAGCGCTGCCTCGACCTGGCCGCCGGCACCGGGGTCTCCACCGCCGAACTGGCCCGCTCGGGCGCCTTCACCGTGGGCGTCGACCTGTCGCTGGGCATGCTGGCGGTGGGCCGGCGGGTCCGGCCCGCACTGCCGCTGTGTGCCGGCGACGCGCTCACCCTGCCCTTCGCCGACGCGGCGTTCGACGCGGTCACCATCTCCTTTGGACTGCGCAATCTGGTCGATGTGCCGGCTGCACTGAGGGAGCTGGCCCGGGTCACCCGGCCGGGTGGGCGGTTGGTGATCTGCGAGTTCAGCGCACCGGTCAACCCGGCCGTGCGCCGGGTGTACCTCGGCTACCTCATGCGGGCCCTGCCCGCGATCGCACGACGCGTCTCCTCCAACCCGGACGCGTACATCTACCTCGCCGAGTCGATCCGGGCCTGGCCCGACCAGCGCGGTCTTGCCACCGTCATCGGCCGGGCCGGCTGGAGCGCGGTGGGCTGGCGCAACCTCACCGGGGGCGTCGCCGCCCTCCACCGAGCCACCCGCCCCTGACCCTGCCCGGTTGTGTTCCTGCGCGGTCGCCGCCCGAACCCGCCCTGTGGATAACCGGTTTACCGGTCGGTCGACCCGTCATGCTCGTCCGGTGTGGACAGCGGACAGCTGCGGCGCATCGCCGCACGTAACGCCGAGCTCTTCACCTGGGCGCAGGCGCGCGGGTGCGGGTTCTCCGGGTACCAGATCCGCCGGCGGTGCAACGCCGGCGAGTGGCAGTGCGTGACCGCCCGAGCCTGGATCCCTGGGATGTCGGAACGGCCGATGGCGCCCGGGTCACCTGGCGCGGGCGCACGGCCTTCGACTGCCTCTGGCTCCTCGACGAGGCGGCCGCCATTCGGCTCCTCGACCAGGCGTTGAGCCGGCGCTGGATCACCTTGGCTGAACTGGTCGAACGGGTCCGGCACCACCTGGGCCGGCCGGGCATGGGTCAGCTCGTACGCGTACTCCGGCGCGCGAGCGACGGCTCCCGGTCCCCGGCCGAGCGGCTGCTGATCGCCGCCCTCGGGCCGCCGCGGTCGGTGGCGGTTGATGGCGTCGCCGGGTCGGCCGGGGTGGGTGCGCCGGTGGAGATCGGAGTCATACGCGCGTGCGCGCAGTGTCGCTGCGTTCCGGCGCGCCTGGTGCCGATCTCCGGGATGAACGGCACCCGCGGGCAAGCGGGCCGGCGAACGCCGGGACGAACGGCGCCCGCGGGGAAGCGGGCCGGCACCCACGGGGGAGTGGGGCTGTACTAAGGGTTGCCTAACCGGGGCTGGGGCCGGTGGCCGGTTCTAGACTGCTGGCCGGATGCCGCTTGTGAAGAGTTTCACGAGCGGCGGCGAGGAGGTGGGCATGGGCCAACCGGGCAACGATGCCGACGTGATCGTCGTCGGTGCCGGACCGGCCGGCTCCACCGCGGCCCACCATCTGGCCCGGCATGGGGTCCAGGTCCTGCTGCTGGAGAAGTCCGACTTTCCCCGGGAGAAGGTGTGTGGGGACGGGCTCACGCCGCGGGCGGTCAAGCAGCTCGTGGCGATGGGCATCGATGTCGATGGCGAGGGTTGGGCCCGCAACAAGGGCCTGCGCGTGATCGGCGGCGGGGTGCGGATGGAGCTCGACTGGCCGGATCTGTCCAGCTTCCCCGACTTCGGGCTGACCCGTACCCGGCTGGACTTCGACGAGTTGCTGGCGGCGGCCGCCCGGGACGCCGGCGCGCGGCTGCAGACCGGTACGACGGTGACCGGCCCGGTCTACGCCGGCGACAAGATCGGACACAAGACCGGACACAAGAACGGTTCCGAGAGTAGTCACGGGAGCGGTGACGGGAGCGGCCACGACAGCCGCCGGGTGGTCGGCGTGACCGCTATGGTGGGGCCCGAGAAGGAACCGGTGGCCTACCGGGCGCCGATCGTGCTGGCCGCCGACGGGGTGTCGGCCCGGTTCCCGCTCGCGCTCGGGCTCAGCAAGCGCACCGACCGGCCGATCGGCGTGGCCGTGCGGCGGTACTACCGCAGCCCGCGCCACGACGACGAGTACCTGGAGTCGTGGCTGGAGCTGCATGGCCGCGATCGCGACACCCTGCTGCCGGGGTACGGATGGATCTTCGGCATGGGCGACGGCCGGGTCAATGTCGGGCTGGGGGTGCTCAACTCGTCGGTCGACTTCGGCAAGACGAACTACCGGGACATGTTGGTCGACTGGATGGCCGGAAGTCCGTCCGAGTGGGAGATGAACGAGTCCACAGCGGACGGACCGATCATGGGCGCCGCGCTGCCGATGGGCTTCAACCGGGTGCCGCACTACGCCCGGGGCGTGCTGCTCGTCGGCGACGCGGGCGGGATGGTGAACCCGTTCAACGGCGAGGGCATCGCGTACGCGATGGAGTCGGGCGCGCTCGCGGCCGAGGTGGTGGTGCAGGCGCTCGCCGCCGGGGACGCGTACCGGCGGGAGCGGGCGTTGCGGCAGTACCCGACCGAGTTGAAGGCTCGTTACGGTGGGTACTACCGGCTCGGCGGCTGGTTCGTGAAGATCATCGGCCGGCCGGAACTGATGCGGTTCGCGGCCAAGCACGGCATGCCCCACCCGACCGTGATGCGATTCGTGTTCAAGCTGCTGGCGAACCTGACCGAGGCGCGCGGCGGCGACGCCATGGATCGGGTGATCAATGCGATGACCAAGGTGGTCCCCGCGGTGTGACCGCCGGCCACCCCGCGCGTGGCCACCTGCGGCGTTACTCATAGTGTGGGAACGAGAAGATCGACCGGAAGGACGAGGCAGGCGGATGTCGCTCTCCGCGTATGTACCGATTCTCGCCCTGTTCGCGCTGGCGTCGCTGTTCACGCTGGGCTCGGTGGGCGTGTCCCAACTCGTGGGTCCAAAGCGCTACAACCGGGCCAAGTTCGAGGCGTACGAGTGCGGCATCGAACCGACGCCTGAGCCGGTCGGCGGTGGCCGCTTCCCGGTGAAGTTCTACCTGACCGCGATGCTCTTCATCATCTTCGATATCGAGATCATCTTCCTGTACCCATGGGCGGTGGACTTCACCGGGCTGCTGTCGGGGCTGGGGACGTTCGCGCTGCTCGAAATGATCCTGTTCATCGTCACTGTCTTCATCGCGTACGCCTACGTCTGGCGGCGCGGCGGACTCGACTGGGACTGAGGCCATGGGACTAGAGGAGCGGCTGCCCAGCGGGGTACTGCTGACCACTGTCGAGCGGGTCATCAACTGGGCCCGCAAGTCCTCGACCTGGGGGGCGACCTTCGGCCTTGCCTGCTGCGCGATCGAGATGATGGCGGCCGGCGCGCCCCATTACGACCTGGGCCGCTGGGGCATGGAGGTGTTCCGGGCCTCACCCCGCCAGGCCGACCTGATGATCGTGGCGGGCCGGGTGAGCCAGAAGATGGCCCCGGTGCTGCGCCAGATCTACGACCAGATGGCCGACCCGAAGTGGGTTCTCTCCATGGGCGTCTGCGCCTCCAGCGGCGGCATGTTCAACAACTACGCCATCGTGCAAGGGGTCGACCACGTCGTGCCGGTCGACATGTACCTGCCCGGATGCCCGCCGCGGCCCGAGATGCTCATCGACGCGATCCTCAAGCTGCGCGAGAAGATCCTGCACGAACCGCTCGGCGCCAACGGGCGCAAGATGCTCGAGGCCCGGCGTGAGCGGGGCCAGACGCCGGTGGTGGCCCCGGGTGCGATGCCCTCGTCGTACCGGTCGGACTCGCAGCGGCGCCGGGAGTGGGAGAAGGCCGTCCGCGAGGGGCGCGAGGAGCAGTTGCGGATCGAGAACTGGATGAAGGACGGCCGGCACTTGCAGGGCGGGGGTCGATGGTGAGCGCAGCCGGCCCCGACCAGAGCGCGGCCGCGCCGGACCCGACGCCGGCCGCGGTCGCCGAGGACACCCCCGGCGTGCCGGTGGTGGCGCCCCCGGTCGGGGCGACCAGCGGGGCGCCGGCGGAAATGCCGCCGGCGAGCCCGGCCGGTCGCGGGATGTTCGGCATCCACGGCACCGGCGACACGTCCGGCTTCGGCGGCCTGGTCCGCCGCCGGATCGAGGTGGTGGGCTCGAAACCGCCGTACGGGGGCTACTTCGACGAGGTCTTCGACGCCCTGACCGAGGCGTTCCCGGGCCTGGACGAGGCGATCGAGAAGGTCGTGGTCGACCTCGGTGAGCTGACCCTGCACATCCGGCCGGAGAAGATCGCCGAGGTGTGCCGGGCGATGCGCGACGACGAGGCCCTGCGGTTCGAGCTCTGCTCGTCGGTGTCCGGAGTGGACTATCTCGGCGGTGACGAGCGCCGACTGCACGTGGTGTACCAGCTCACCTCCATGACCTACCGGCGACAGGTGCGTCTGGAGGTCGCGGTCTCGGCCACCGACCCGCGGCTGCCCAGCGTCACCAGCGTGTACCCGACCGCGGACTGGCATGAACGGGAGACCTACGACATGTTCGGCGTGGTCTTCGAGGGGCACCCGAACCTCACCCGGATCCTGATGCCCGATGACTGGGAGGGCCACCCCCAGCGCAAGGACTACCCGCTCGGCGGCGTCCCGGTGGAGTACAAGGGCGCACAGATCCCGCCGCCGGACCGGAGGAGGTCCTACCAATGACGTACGCGACCGAGCGCGAAACCAGCGAGGGCAAGGTCTTTACGGTCACCGGCGGCGACTGGGACACCGTGGTCGGCGGCACCGACCCGCTGCACGACGAGCGCATCGTGGTCAACATGGGCCCGCAGCACCCGTCGACGCACGGTGTGCTCCGGATGGTTCTCGAGCTCGAGGGCGAGACGGTCACCGACGCCCGGCTCGTCGTCGGCTACCTGCACACCGGCATCGAGAAGAACCTCGAGTTCCGCACCTGGGTTCAGGGTTCGACGTTCGTGACCCGGATGGACTACCTGGCACCCATCTTCAACGAGACCGCGTACAGCCTGGCGGTGGAGAAGCTGCTGGGGATCACCGACGAGATCCCGCAGCGGGCCACCCAGATCCGGGTGCTCATGATGGAGCTCAACCGGATCGCCTCCCACCTGGTCTGGCTCGGGACGACCGGGCTCGAGCTCGGGGCGATCTCGATGATGCTCTACGGGTTCCGGGAGCGCGAGTACATCCTGGAGATCTTCGAGATGATCACCGGACTGCGCATGAACATGGCGTACGTGCGCCCTGGCGGAGTCGCCGGTGACCTGCCGCCCGAGGCGGTCCGGAAGATCCGTGAGTTCCTGGTGCTCATGCCGAAGAAGCTGCGCGAGTACGAGGCCCTGCTCTCCGGCCAGCCGATCTGGATCGAGCGGACCAAGGGGGTGGCCCTCCTGGACGTCACCGGCTGCGTCGCACTGGGGATCACCGGTCCGGTGCTCCGGTCGGCCGGCCTCGGGTGGGATCTGCGCAAGCAGCTGCCGTACTGCGGCTACCCCGACTACGAGTTCGATGTGCCCACACAGGACAGTGCCGATGTGTGGGGCCGCTACCTTGTGCGGCTGGCCGAGATGCGTGAGTCGTTGAAGATCATCGAGCAGTGCCTGGACAAGCTGCGCCCTGGCGCGGTGATGGTGGCGAACAAGAAGATCGCCTGGCCGGCGCAGCTCGCCATCGGCGCCGACGGCCTGGGCAACTCGTTGAACTACGTCGCCGACATCATGGGACGGTCGATGGAGGCGCTGATCCACCACTTCAAGCTGGTCACCGAGGGCTTCCGGGTGCCGCCTGGGCAGGTGTACGTGGCCATCGAGGGACCCCGCGGCGAGCTGGGCGTGCACGCGGTCTCCGATGGCGGCACCCGCCCGTACCGGGTGCATTTCCGGGAACCGAGCTTCGTCAACCTGCAAGCCATCCCGGCGATGGCGGAGGGCGGCCTGATCGCCGACGTCATCGCCGGTGGCGCGTCGTTGGACCCGGTCATGGGTGGATGTGATCGCTAGATGTCAGAGGTGATGATCGGCCTGCCCGGGCGGCCGCGGGGGGTCGAGGATGTCGGCCCGGTCAAGGAGTACCCGGAGGAGGTCCAGCGGCGCGCACAAGAGATCATCGCGCGCTTCCCGGACGACCGGTCCCGCTCCGCGCTGCTGCCGCTGCTGCACCTGGTGCAGTCGCAGGACGGGTACGTCACGCCCGAAGGGATCGGCTTCTGCGCCCGTACCCTCGGCCTGACCCGGGCCGAGGTGGGCGCGGTGGTCACCTTCTACACCATGTTCAAGCGCCGCCCGACCGGTGACTGGCTGGTCAGTGTGTGCACCAACACGATGTGCGACGTGCTCGGCGGGCGCCGGGTCTACGAGATGCTCTCGGAGTACCTCGACGTCGGCCACGACGAGACCACCGCCGACGGCCGGATCACGCTGGAGCACGCGGAGTGCCTGGCCGCCTGCGACTACGGACCGGTGCTGACGGTCAACTACGAGTTCTTCGACCGGGTCGACGTGGAGAGCGCGCTGGGCATCGTCACCCAGCTGCAGGCCGGCGAGCGGCCGCGGCCGTCTCGGGGCGCCCGGCTCTGCACGTTCAAGGAGATCTCCACCCAACTGGCCGGCTTCGGCGACCCGCGCGCCGGGGCGGTCGCAGACGGCCAGGCCGGTGACCCCACCGTGCGCACCACCCGGCTGGCCGAGGAGTACGGCGTGTCGGCGCCCGACTTCGACCCCGACACCCCCATCGTGAAGCCCGACGAGGGCGACACCCCGGAGGAGGCCCGATGACCGCACCGTCGCCGGCGGTGCTCGCCAAGCTCACCCCCGTGCTCACCAAACGGTGGGGCACGCCCGATGCTTGGCGCCTGGAGACCTACGAACGCCTCGACGGGTACCGCGCGCTGCGCAAGGCCCTGGCGGCCGAGCCGGAGGACCTGATCCAAATGATCAAGGACTCCGGGCTGCGCGGCCGCGGCGGTGCCGGCTTCGGCACCGGTATCAAATGGGGGCTGCTGCCCAAGGATCGCGAGCCGCGCTATCTGGTGGTCAACGCCGACGAGGGCGAGCCGGGCACCTGCAAGGACCTCCCGCTGATGACCCACGACCCGCACTCCCTCATCGAGGGCGCGATCATCGCGTCGTATGCGATCGGCTGCCACCAGGCCTTCATCTATGTACGCGGCGAGGCGGTCAACGCGGCCCGCCGGCTGCACCACGCGGTCGCCGAGGCGTACGCCGCCGGCTATCTCGGCCAGGACATCCTGGGCTCCGGCTTCGACCTCGACATCGTCATCCACAATGGCGCCGGCGCCTACATCTGCGGCGAGGAGACGGCCCTGCTCGACTCGCTCGAGGGGCGCCGCGGCCAGCCGCGGCTGCGCCCGCCGTACCCCCCGGTCAGCGGGCTGTACGAGAGCCCGACGGCGGTGAACAACGTCGGCACCATCGCCAGCGTCGGCCACATCGTGCTCGGCGGCGCGCAATGGTGGCGGCGCATGGGGACCGAGAGCGTCACCGGACCGATGATCTACTGCCTCTCCGGGCGGATCGTCGAGCCGGGTCAGTACGAGTGCTCCACCGGGATCACGCTGCGGGAGCTGATCGAGCTCACCGGCGGCATGCTGCCGGGGCACCAACTCAAGTTCTGGACGCCCGGCGGGTCGTCCACGCCGCTCCTGACCGCCGAGCACCTCGACGTGCCGCTGGACCTGGACGGTGTGCGCAACGCCGGCTCCATCCTCGGCACCACCGCGATCCAGGTCTTCTCCGACAGCGACTGCCCGGTCTACGCGACCTACCGGTGGCTGGAGTTCTACGAGCACGAGTCGTGCGGTAAGTGCACCCCGTGCCGGGAGGGCAACTACTGGATGGTGCGCACCTACCGGCGCATCCTTTCCGGCCAGGGCACGCCCGAGGACCTGGATACGCTGCTGGACACGTGTGACCACGTCCTGTTCCGGTCCTTCTGCGCGCTGGGCGACGGGGCGACCAGCCCGGTGACCTCGTCGCTGCAGTACTTCAAGGACGACTACCTCGCCTATATCCACGGCACGGTGCCGCCGAAACTCACCGGCAAGCAGCTGGCGGGAGCGCACTGATGACATCCGAGATCGCCAAGGCGGACGACACCGTCACCCTCACCATCGACGCGGCCGAGGTCACCGCGGCCAAGGGCACGCTGCTCATCCGGGTGGCGGAGCAGAACGGCATCGAGATCCCGCGCTTCTGCGACCATCCGCTGCTGGAGCCGGCCGGCGCCTGCCGGCAGTGCCTGGTCGAGGTCGAGGGCCAGCCCAAGCCGATCGCCTCCTGCACGCAGCCGGTCTACGACGGCATGGTGGTGCGCACCCAGCGCACCTCGGCGGTGGCGAAGAAGGCCCAGGAGGGGATCATGGAGCTCCTCCTGGTGAACCATCCGCTGGACTGCCCCATGTGCGACAAGGGTGGCGAGTGTCCACTGCAGAACCAGGCCATGTCGACTGGTCGCGCGGAGACGCGTTTCCGGGAGTCCAAGCGGGAGTTCGAGAAGCCGATCGCGATCTCCAGCCAGGTGCTGCTCGACCGGGAGCGTTGCGTGCTGTGCCAGCGCTGCACCCGCTTCTCCGAGGAGATCGCCGGTGACCCGTTCATCGACCTGATGGAACGCTCCGCCCAGGAGCAGATCGGCGTCGACCCGGACACCCCGTTCAACTCCTACTTCTCCGGCAACACGGTGCAGATCTGCCCGGTGGGGGCGCTGACCGGCGCCCAGTACCGGTTCCGGGCCCGCCCGTTCGACCTGGTCTCGTCGCCGAGCGCGTGCGAGCACTGCGCAGCCGGGTGCGATCTGCGTACCGACCACCGCCGGGGCACGGTGATGCGCCGCCTCGCCGGCGCGGACCCGGCCATCAACGAAGAGTGGAACTGCGACAAGGGCCGCTGGGGATTCCAGTACGCGACCGCGTCCGACCGGCTGACCACGCCGCTGGTGCGCGACCACCGCACCGGCGAGCTGCGCGAGGCGAGCTGGCCGGAGGCGCTGGCAGTGGCGGCCGAGGGCCTGCGCCGGGCGCGGGATGGCGCCTACGGCGCCGGCGTGCTCACCGGCGGCCGGCTCATGGTCGAGGACGCGTACGCGTACTCGAAGTTCACCCGCGCGGTGCTGCACACCAACGACATCGACTTCCGGGCCCGCCCGCTCTCGGCCGAGGAGGCGGACTTCCTGGGCTCGGCCGTCGCCGGTACCACGGACGTGACCTACTCCGACGTCGACCAGGCGCCAGCGGTGGTCCTCGCCGGGTTGGAGCCGGAGGAGGAGTGCCCGATCCTCTTCCTGCGGCTGCGCAAGGCGGTCAGGAAGCGGCGCCTCGCGGTGGCCGCGCTGGCGCCGTTCGCCTCGCCGGGACTGTCCAAGCTGGACGCGACCGTGCTGGCGACCGTCCCCGGCGACGAGGCGGGCGTGCTCTCGTCCGCTGCCGACCTGCGGGCGGCGCTGAGCCAGCCGGGGGCGATCCTCTTCGTCGGCGAGCGGCTGGCCACGGTGCCCGGCGGGTTCTCGGCCGCGGCCGCTCTCGCCGGCGCCACCGGCGCCAAGCTCGCCTGGGTGCCGCGCCGGGCCGGTGACCGGGGGGCGGTCGACACCGGCTGCCTGCCCAACCTCCTGCCCGGCGGGCGTCCGGTCATCGACGCCGCCGCCCGGGCCGAGTTGGGCGACGCCTGGCGGCTGAAGACCGGTACCATTCCGGGCTCGGTCGGTCGGGACACCGACGCCATCCTCGCCGCCGCGGCGGCCGGCAAGATCGGTGCGCTGATCGTGGCCGGTGTGGACCCGGCCGACCTGGCCGACCCGGAGCTGGCCGAGCGGGCCCTGGACGCGGTCGACTTCCTGGTGTCGTTCGAGATCCGCCACTCGCCGGTGGTGGCGCGGGCCGATGTCGTCTTCCCGGTCGCCCCGGCCGCCGAGAAGGCCGGCACCTACTTGGACTGGGAGGGCAAGCTTCGTCCCTTCGCGACGGTGCTGGAGACCACCGCGATGACCGACGCCCGTATCCTCGACGCGCTCGCTCGCGAGCTCGGGGTCGAGCTGCGCTGCCCGGACGTGGTCGCGATCCGGCGCGAGCTCGGCTCGCTGCCGATGAGCCACGCCACCCGGCTGCCGGCCCCGCGGGTGGCACCGGGTGCCGCGCCCACGCCCGGCGCGGGCGCGGCGGTGCTGGCGACCTGGCATCACCTCATCGACCTCGGCCGCCTGCTCGACGGCGACGGCGCGCTGGCCGGCACCGCCCGGCCGCCGCGGGCCCGGCTGGCCAAGGCGAGTGCCGCCGCGGTCGGTGTCGATGACGGCGACGACCTGACCGTCGCCACCGCACACGGGACGATCACCCTGCCGGTGCGGGTCGTGGAGATGCCGGACGGGGTTGTCTGGCTGCCGACCAACTCGCCGGGCAGCACGGTCAACCGCAGTCTCGGGGTGACCGCGGGTGCGATCGTGACCATCAGTGCGGCAACGAGTGCTCGAGGAGGGGCCGGATGATCTTAACCCAGGACCCGACCCTGGCCGACTTCGGCCACGACCCGTGGTGGTTGATCCTCATCAAGGTGGTCGCCGTCTTCGCGTTCGGCCTGAGCATGATCCTGCTCGGGGTGTGGTTCGAGCGGCGGGTCGTGGCGCGGATGGCGGTGCGCCCCGGGCTTAACCAGGTCGGCCCGTTCGGCCTGCTGCAGACTCTGGCCGACGGTGTCAAGGGGATGCTCAAGGAGGATCTGCTGCCCCGGACCGCGGACAAGGTGGTCTTCTTCTTCGCCCCGACGGTATCGGCCATCTGCGCCCTCACCGCATTGTCGATCGTCCCCTTTGGACCGCTGGTGAGCATCTTCGGCCACCAGACCGCCCTGCAGCTCACCGACGTACCGGTCGCGGTCCTGGTGATTCTGGCCTGCTCGTCCATGGGGGTGTACGGGATCGTGCTCGGGGGGTGGGCGTCGGGCTCGACCTACCCGCTGCTCGGCGGCCTTCGCTCGTCGGCCCAGATGATCTCGTACGAGGTCGCCATGGGTCTGTCCATCGTGGCCGTCTTCATGACCGCCGGCACCATGTCGACCTCCGGCATCGTGGCCGCCCAGGCCGGCGGTTCCACGGTGTCCTGGACCATCGGTGGCTGGCACCCGACGGTGCCGTCCTGGTACGCCATCCTGCTCATCCCGAGTTTCCTCATCTTCTTCGTGGCCGCGTTCGGGGAGACGAACCGGGCCCCGTTCGACCTGCCCGAGGCGGAGACCGAGCTGGTCGCCGGTTACATGACCGAGTACAGCTCGATCAAGTTCCTGCTGTACATGCTCTCCGAGTACGTCGCCATCGTCTCGATGTCGTCGGCGATCGTGACCATGTTCCTCGGTGGCTGGCGGGCACCGTGGCCGATCACACTGTGGTCGGGGGCCAATCAGGGCTGGTGGCCGCTGCTGTGGTTCATCGGGAAGGTGGTGGCGCTGCTCTTCGTCTTCGTCTGGGTCCGGGCGACGCTGCCGCGGCTGCGCTACGACCAGTTCATGCGGCTGGGCTGGAAGATCCTGCTGCCGGTCAATCTGGCCTGGATCCTGTTGCTCGGCGGCCTGCGCGTCATGCAGGTTCAGCACCTCAGCGGCAACCGCCAGTGGCTGGTCATCGGCGGCGCGGTGGTGGCGGTGCTGCTGGTCGCGCTGGTGTGGCCGTCGACGAAGGTGGTCGAGGTGCGCAGCCTGGAACAGCAGGTGTCGGCCCGGCCGACCGGGAGCTTCCCGCTGCCGCCGCTGGATCTGCAGGTGCCGCCGAGTCCGCGGGCCGTGCGGGGAGTGGCCGAGCGCCAGCCGGCCAATGTGGGCGCCGGCGCGGACGGCGACCCGCCCGCCGATGCCGGCGAGATGGAGGCCTGACATGGGTTCGATCACCGACTCGGTGAAGGGGTTCGGCGTGACCTTCGCCCATCTGTTCCGCAAGGTGGTCACCACGAAGTACCCGTTCGAGCACCCGGTCGCGGCGCCTCGCTACCACGGCCGGCACATCCTCAACCGCCATCCGGACGGGCTGGAGAAATGCATCGGGTGCGAGCTGTGCGCCTGGGCCTGCCCGGCCGACGCCATCTACGTCGAGGGTGCGACGAACACCGAGGACAACCGGTTCTCTCCCGGCGAGCGGTACGCCGCGAACTACCAGATCAACTATGCCCGCTGTATCTTCTGTGGACTCTGCATCGAGGCCTGCCCGACGCGGTCGCTGACCATGAGCAATGAGTACGAGTTGGCCCGCGACAGCCGCCAGGACCTCATCTTCACCAAGGAGCAGCTGCTGGCGCCGCTGCTCCCAGGCATGGAGCTCCCGCCGCATCCGATGTGGCTCGGTGACTCGGAGAAGGACTACTACGTGGGCGCGGTGGACAATCCCGGGAGCTCGGCCGGGGCCGAGCAGGCACCATCGAGCACCACCGAGCCGGCGCCGGCCGGTACGCACCGGAAAGGGCGGCGGACATGATCCTCACCGCGGCCACCGAGGTGATCAGCGGTGGGGAGACCGTCGCGTTCTGGATCCTCGCCCCGCTGGCGGTCATCGCCGCGCTCGCCATGGTGCTGGCCCGCAACGCGGTCCACTCGGCTTTGTGGCTGGTCCTGGTGATGCTCTGCATCAGCCTCTTCTACGTCATCCAGTCCGGTCCGTTCCTCGGGCTGGCCCAGGTGATCGTCTACACCGGCGCCATCATGATGCTCTTCCTATTCGTGCTGATGCTGGTCGGGCGGGACGCCTCCGACTCCCTGATCGAGGTGCTGCGCGGCCAGCGGGTGGCCGCGGCGCTCGTCGGCGCGGGATTCGCCGCCCTGGTCGGCACCGCGTTCTACCGCGCCCTGCGCGACACCGAGGCGGTCGGGCTCACCGACGCGAACAAGAACGGCAACGTCCAGGGCATCGCCGAGGCACTGTTCACCCGGTACATCTTCGCCTTCGAGGTCACCTCGGCGCTGCTCATCTCGGCCGCGGTCGGCGCGATGCTGCTCGCCCACATCGAGCGCCGTCGGGACGAGCGGCGAAGCCAGCCTGACCGGATGCGGGCCCGCTTCGCGCCCGGGAACTACCCCGGGCCGAAGGCCGGCCCGGGCGTCTACGCGACCTCCACCTCGGTGGCCACGCCGGCCAGGCTGCCCGACGGCCGCGAGTCCGAGCGTTCGATGTCGCCCATCCTGCCGACCCGGGAACTCACCGAGGCCGAGGCGGCTCCCAAGAGCACGGACGGAAGGTAGCCACCGATGCAACCCGGGTACTACATCGTCCTCGCCGCGGCGCTGTTCACCATCGGTGCGGTCGGCGTGCTGATCCGGCGAAACGCGATCGTGCTGTTCATGTGCATCGAGCTGATGCTCAACGCGGCCAATCTCGCGCTGGTCACGTTCAGTCGCATCAACGGCACCCTGGACGGTCAGATCATGGCCTTCTTCGTCATGGTCGTCGCCGCCGCCGAGGTCGTCATCGGCCTCGCCATCATCATGTCGATCTTCCGTACGCGGCGCTCCGCGAGCGTCGACGACGCGAACCTGCTGAAGTACTGAGGGACAGATGCACGCGTTGGAGTACACCGCCGCGACCGGCACGCTCGCCTCCTGCTGGCTGCTGATCGCGATCCCGCTCGTGAGCGGCGGCCTGTTGCTGGTGCTGGGGCGGTGGGCCGACCGGTGGGGTCACCTCCTCGGCTGCGCCAGCGTGGGCGCCTCGTTCGTGCTCGGGGTGATCTACTTCCTCCAGCTGCGCGGGCTCAGCGGCGCTCGGGCGGCTGAGCTGAACCTGTTCCCGTTCATCCACGTCGGATCGTTCACAGTGGACTTCGGGCTGCTCTTCGACCCGTTGGCGGCGGTCTTCGTCCTGCTGATCACCGGGGTGGGCTTCCTCATCCATGTCTACGCCGTGGGATACATGGCCGGCGACGCGCGCCGGCGGACCTTCTTCGGCTACTTCAACATCTTCGTCGCCGCGATGCTGCTGCTCGTGCTGGGCAACAACTACGTGATGCTGTACTTCGGCTGGGAGGGCGTCGGGCTCGCCTCCTACCTGCTCATCTCGTTCTGGTACACCCGGCCGAGCGCGACCACCGCCGGCAAGAAGGCGTTCATCATGAACCGGGTCGGCGACGCCGGGCTGGTCATCGCGATCTTCGTCCTCTTCGCCAACCTGGGCACGGTCAGCTACGCCGGCGTCTTCGCCGGGATCGGCCAGCTCTCGGCGACCACCACCCTCATGCTCGGCCTGCTCCTGCTGCTCGGGGCGTGCGGAAAGTCGGGCCAGTTCCCGCTGCAGGCCTGGCTGCCCGACGCCATGGAGGGCCCGACCCCGGTCTCGGCGCTCATCCATGCCGCCACCATGGTCACCGCCGGCGTCTACCTCATCGCCCGGTCCAACCCCATCTTCAACGCGAGCGCCACCGCCCAGACCGTGGTGGTCTGCGTCGGCGTGGTGACCCTGCTGATCGGCTGCATCGTCGGGGGCGCGAAGGACGACATCAAGCGGGTCCTCGCGTGGTCGACGGTGTCCCAGATCGGCTACATGTTCCTCGGGGTGGGCCTCGGCGGCGCCGCCTACGCGCTGGCCATCATCCACCTGCTCGCGCACGGGTTCTTCAAGGCCGACCTGTTCCTCGGCGCCGGCTCGGTCATGCACGGAATGAAGGACCAGGTCGACATCCGGCGCTTCGGCGGCCTGTGGCGGTTCATGAGGATCACCTGGGTCACCTTCGGCCTCGGCTGGCTCGCCATCATCGGCATCCCGCCGCTGTCCGGCTTCTTCACCAAGGAGCCCATCATCGCGGCCGCGTTCGAGCGTCCCGGGTGGACCGGCTGGCTCTTCGGGACGGCGGCGCTCGTCGGCGCCGGGCTCACCGGCTTCTACATGACGCGCCTGTTCGTGCTCACCTTCCACGGCCCGGCCCGCTGGACCGAGGAGATCGAGCATCCGCACGAGTCGCCCCCGGTGATGACGGTCCCGCTCATCCTGCTCGCACTGGGCTCGGTGGTTGCCGGTTTCCTCATGTCGACGTCGGTGGTGGACTGGCTGACCCCGGTCTTCGGCCGGCCGGTGGAGGTGGCCGGCCACCTCTCCCACGCGGCGGTCACCTGGCTCTCCATCGGGGTGACCCTGTTCGGGGTGTTCGCGGCGTGGGCGCTGTTCCGGGCCGGCACGGCCCTGGTCGAGCAGCCCGCCGGCCCGGTGGTGACCGCGGCCCGCAAGAATCTCTACGGCGACGCGCTCAACGAGACCGTCTTCGAGAAGCCGGGGACCTACCTGACGCGCGCTCTGGTCTTCTTCGACAGCCGCGGCATCGACGGTCTGGTCAACGGGCTCGCGGCCGGCGTTGGTGGGCTCTCCGGGCGGTTGCGCCGGGGCCAGACCGGCTTCGTGCGCTCGTATGCGCTGTCGATGCTCGGCGGCGCGTTGCTGGTGGCGCTGGCGTTCTTGTTGGTGAGGCTCGGATGACGGCGGTGTGCGGCGGCCCCCGGCCCGCGGCGAAGGGATGCGTGTTCGGTGACTGACGCCGGTTTCCCGTACCTGAGCGTGCTGGTGGCGCTGCCGCTGGTCGGCGCGCTCGTGGTCGGGCTCGTTCCGCGCAGCCGCCCGCGGGTGGCCAAGCAGTTGGCGCTGCTGGTCTCACTCGCGGTGCTCGGGCTCACGATCGCGGCCTGGGTCGCCTTCCAGGCCAGCGGGGCGCGCTTCCAGCTGCACGAGTCGTACTCGTGGATCCCGACCTGGGATGCGCGGTTCACGTTCGCCGTCGACGGCATCTCGCTGGTGATGCTGGCCCTCATCGCGATCGTGGTACCGCTGGTCATCATCCACTCCTGGCAGGAGGCCGAGGGCGAGGAGGGGCTACCCGCGAAGCGCTCGGTGCCGGTGTTCTTCGCGCTCATCCTCGCCCTGGAGAGCACGATGATCGGGGTGTTCGCGGCCCAGGACGTGTTCCTCTTCTATGTCTTCTTCGAGGTCATGCTCGTCCCGATGTACTTCCTCATCGGCTCGTACGGCGGCGTCCGGCGGGAGTACGCGGCGGTGAAGTTCTTCCTGTACTCCCTCGTCGGCGGGCTGTTCATGCTCGCCGCCGTGATCGGCCTGTGGGTGCTGGGCGGGCACACGTTCGACTGGACGAAGTTGGCGGCCGTCGACTTCTCGCAAGGCGCCCAGCGCTGGCTCTTCCTCGGCTTCTTCCTCGCGTTCGCCATCAAGGCACCCTTCTTCCCGTTCCACACCTGGCTTCCCGACGCCGGTACCGCGGCGCCGACGGGCGCCGCCGCATTGCTCGTCGGCGTGCTGGACAAGGTGGGTACCTTCGGCATCCTGCGCTACTGCCTGCCGCTGTTCCCGGACGCCTCCCGGTACTTCGCGCCGCTCGGTCTGGCCCTGGCCCTGGTCGGCATCATCTATGCCGCCCTGCTCGCGGTCGGCCAGAACGACCTGAAGCGGCTGGTCTCCTACACCTCGATCGCGCACTTCGGCTTCATCGGGATCGGCATCTTCGCGTTCACCACCCAGGCCGGCTCGGGGGCGGTGCTGTACATGTTCAACCACGGCCTCGCCACCGGGCTGCTCTTCCTCGTCGTCGGCATGCTGGTGGCGCGGCGCCGCTCTGCCCTCGTCGGCGACTTCGGCGGTGCCGGCAAGATGGTGCCGGTGCTCGCCGGCGTCCTGCTCTTCGCCGGTCTCGCGTCGCTGTCGCTGCCGGGCACGGCGCCCTTCGTGAGCGAGTTCCTGGTACTGGTCGGCACCTTCACGGTGAACCAGACGGTGGCGGTGGTGGCCACGGTCGGGATCATCCTGGCCGCGGCTTACGTGCTGTGGCTGGTGCAACGCACGACCCAGGGCACGCCCAACCCCGAGCTTGCCGGCGTGCGGGCGATGCGCAAGGACATCTCGGTCCGCGAGGTGGTGGTGGTCGCGCCGCTCATCGCGTTGCTGGTGCTGTTCGGGTTCTATCCCAAGCCGTTGCTCGACGTCATCAACCCGGCGGTCGCCTTCACCCTGCACGATGTCGGCGCCACCGATCCCGGGACCGGCGCGAATCAGGAGGCTGGTCGATGAGTCACGTGGTCTCGTTGCCGGTGTCGGCGCTCGCCGCCGACCTGACCCGGCCCGCGCTGGACTACGCGGCGATGGCACCGATGCTGATCCTGTTCGGTGCCGCCTGTGTCGGCGTCCTGGTGGAGGCATTCGTGCCCCGCCGGGCCCGACACCTGACCCAGTTCACGCTCTCGTTCCTCGCGCTGGTGGCGGCGATCGTCGCGGTGGCCCGGGTGGCGTCGAGCGGCCGGCGGGCGCTCACCGCGAGCACGGCCCTCGCCGTCGACGGTCCGACGCTGTTCCTGCAGGCGACCCTGGCGGTGCTCGGCATCGTCGCGCTACTGCTGATGGCGGAACGGCAGGTCGAGCGCGGTGGCCCGTTCGTGGCTCAGGCCGCGGTGCCGGTCGGCGGCGACGCGGATCGGCGCCAGACGCATCAGGCCGGCGCTACCGAAGTGTTCCCGCTGGGCCTGTTCGCGCTCGGCGGCATGATGCTCTTCGTCGCGGCCAACGACCTGCTGACCATGTTCGTGGGCCTCGAGGTCTTCTCGCTGCCGCTCTACCTGCTCTGTGCGATGGCGCGCCGGCGCCGCCTGGTGAGCCAGGAGGCCGCGCTGAAGTACTTCCTCCTCGGCGCGTACGCCTCGGCCTTCTTCCTGTTCGGCATGGCCCTGCTCTACGGGTTCGCCGGCACCGTCACCTTCGCCGGCATCCACGCCGCGGTCCTGGACGCCCGGACCAACCCGATCCTGCTCTTCAGCGGCATCGCCCTGGTCGCGGTCGGCCTGCTGTTCAAGGTGGCGGCGGTGCCGTTCCACGTGTGGACGCCCGACGTGTACCAGGGCGCGCCGACGCCGGTGACCGCGCTGATGGCGGCCGGCACCAAGGTGGCCGCGTTCGGTGGTCTGCTGCGGGTGCTCTACGTCGCCTTCGACCGGGCCCAGTGGGACATCCAGCCGGTGATCGGGGTCATCGCGGTGCTCACCATGCTCGTCGGGGCGGTCCTGGCGGTGACCCAGACCGACATCAAGCGGCTGCTCGCCTACTCGTCGATCGCGAACGCCGGCTACCTGCTCGTCGGGGTGCTGGCCTTCGACGCCGAAGGGCTCTCCCGGTCGATGTTCTACCTGGTCGCCTACGGCTTCAGCGTGATCGCCGCCTTCGCCGTGGTGACCCTGGTGCGCGACGAGGAGGGCGAGGCGACCCACCTCTCCCGCTGGGCCGGCTTGGGCAAGCGGTCCCCGCTGGTCGCCGGGGTCTTCACGTTCATCCTGCTCGCGTTCACCGGCATCCCGCTGACCAGCGGCTTCACCAGCAAGTTCGCGGTGTTCAGCGCGGCTCTCGGCAACGGCGGCGGCTGGCAGATCGCGGCCGTGATCGCGGGCGTGGTGACCAGTATGGTCCTCGCCTTCCCGTACCTGCGGGTGGTGGTCATGATGTGGCTCTCCGAGCCGTCCGAGCAGGGGCCGACGGTCGCCATCCCCGGCGCCTTCACCTCGGCCGCACTCATGCTCGGTGTGCTGGCGACGCTCCTGCTCGGCGTATACCCGTCGCCGGTGCTCGATCTGGCCGAGCGCGCGGTCGGCTTCATCCGCTGACCCCGGACGGGCACCGGGCTCCCGCCCGGGGCGGTGTGGCATGGTGGAGGATGTGGTGAGCCGCGCCCCCCGCACCGCCGATGGCATCGACACCCGTTCGGGTGCGGGCGCCGGTGTCTCGATACCCCCGCTGATTTCGGGAGGGGTCGGCATCACCTTCGCCGACGCCGACCTCGAGGCGGCGCTGCGCTCCACGCTGGATGCCGTCGAGCGGCAGCTGCAGCACGCAGTGGCCGCCGCGGATCCGGTCCTGACCGAGGTGGCCCGGTACCTTGTCGACGCCGGTGGAAAGCGGTTCCGCCCGTTGCTGGTCGCGCTGGCGGCGCAGTTCGGTGCGGCGCAGCGGCCCGAGGTGGCGAGCTCGGCGGTGGTGGTCGAGCTGACCCATCTGGCCACCCTCTACCACGACGATGTGATGGACGAGGCGCTCGTGCGCCGCGGTGGCCCCTCGGCCAACGCGCGCTGGGGGAACTCCATCGCGATCCTCACCGGCGACTACCTGTTCGCCCGGGCCGCCGACGTCGCCGCCGAGCTGGGCCCGGAGGCGGTGCGGATCCAGGCCCGTACCTTCTCCCGGCTGGTGCACGGGCAGATCGCCGAGACCTCGGGCCCCGGCCGGGGCGACCCGATCGAGCACCACCTGCGGGTGGTCACCGACAAGACCGGTTCCCTCATCGGCACCTCGGCCCGGTTCGGCGCCATGTTCAGTGGCGCGTCACACTCCACTGTGGAGGCACTGGCAGCGTACGGGGACACGATCGGGGTGGCGTTCCAGCTCTCGGACGATCTGCTCGACATCGCCTCCGACTCGGCCGAGTCGGGCAAGACACCCGGCACCGATCTGCGTGAGGGGGTGTCGACGTTGCCCGTGCTCTATGCCATCGCGGACGAGCAGAGTGCGCCCCGCCTCCGCCAGATCCTCAGCCAGGGGGCGATCAGCGACGCCGCCGAGGTGACCGAGGCGCTCGAGTTGCTGCGGGAGTCGGCCGCGTTGAAACGTGCTCGGGAGACCGTGCGCGGCTACGCCGAGCGAGCCCGCAACCTGCTCACCGCGGTGCCGAGCAACCCGGCCCGGGCGGCCCTGGAGTCGCTGGCCGACTTCGTCGCCGAGCGCACCGCGTGAACGTCAGGTGGGAGTCCACCACAGCAGCGTGACGTTGTCGGCGCGCTGAAGTTCGACCCGGGCGATCTCCGACGGCTTGAGGTGGGTGAGCGCGCTCAGCTGCACGGTGTCGCCGGAGTCCGCCGTCCACGTGCCCACCTGCTCGGCGTTGCCACCAGCACGCGGGAAGACGACCAGCCGCACGACCCACGCGTCGTCGTACCCGCTGCCGTACCAGCACGTCATCACCAAGCGGGTGCCGCCATCGGTGGCCGCGATGCCGATGTCGGCGCTCACCGGCGTCCAGGCCTGCTGGGCCGGGCGCATTGCGGTCATCGGCACGGCCGGCGCCGCGCGGGTGTCGGCGAGGTGCATGCCGATACTCGCCCCAACGACGAACAACACCAGGGTCGCCGCCGTGGCCGCGAGGTAGCCGACGCGTCGGCGCTGCTGGCGGCGGCGTTCGAAGCGCCGCTGCTGGGCCGCCGCGGCGAGGATCCGCGGCAGCAGCGTCGGCGGCGCCGGCTCGGGATCCGGGTGGCCGCCGGCGAGCGCCAGCGCCGTCGCCGGGTCGAGCCGGCCGAGCAGGCCGGGAAGCACCGCCAGGCTCGCGACCGCCTCGCGGCAGGTCGCGCACGTCGACATGTGCCGCTCGAACGCCGATCGCTCCGCGGGCGAGAGCGCACCGAGCACGTATGCGCCGTCGTCCTGCGCGAAGTCACACGTCATCGGGTCACCCCCATTTCCTCCAGAACCAGCCTCAGCGCCCGCATCGCATAGTGAGTGCGGGACTTCACGGTGCCGGCCGGGATGCCCAGTGCCGCGGCCGCCTCAGCCACCGACCGGCCGCGGTAGAAGCACTCCACCAGCACGTCGCGGTGGGCCGGCGAGAGCTGCCCGAGAGCCTCCTCGATGGTCCACGCCTCGACCGCCCGGTCGGCTTCGTCGAGACCGCTGCGCGGCTCCGGCGGTGAGTCGGTGAAGACCTCACCCACGCGCGCCTCCCGTCGCCGCCAGGCATCGATGGCCAAGTGCCGGGCGGTGGTGAACAGCCACGCCCGGGCCGAGCCGCGTTCGGGATCGAGCGCCTCCGGGTGCCGCCACGCCCGCAGCAGGATCTCCTGAACCAGGTCCTCGGCCCGTTGCCGGTCGCCGTCGCAGAGCCGCAGTGCATGCGCGAAGAGCGCGTCGCCATGCTCCGCCTGCAACGCTCGGATCAGTTCGTCATCCTCGTCCGGCACGTTGCCCCTTACGCCGTGTCGCTCCCGCCCAGACTCACGTGAGCCTGCGCCGAGCGGTTCAGGCCTCACATCGTCAGGGCACCGTCGGGACCGGTCATCGCGGCCGCCACGGTCCGGGCCGCGCCGACCAGGTGCGCCCGGATCTCCTGGACCGAGTCGACCAGACGGTCGGCCGCCATCGCGCAGGCGAGCACGTAGCGCCGCTCGGGATCGCGGTCGGCCCGGACGATCACCGCGGCGCAGGCCACCCCCGGGCGGTACTGGGAGACCTCGGTCTGCATACCGCGGCGTTCCCCCACCACGAGATCGGCCTCCAGCGCCTCCGGCTGGGTCAGCGTCGAGGCGGTGTACGCCCGCATCCCCCAGTCCTTGAGATAGCGCAGGCGCTGGTCGTGGGTGAGGGTGGCGAGCAGGGCCTTGCCGAGCGCGGTCGCGTGAGCACCGTCGTCGAAGCCGGGGATCAGCTCCTCCAGGTGCGGCGATTGCGGGCCCTCGGCGGCGCCGGCGAGCACGACCTGCCCGCCGACGAAGGTGCCGAGGTAGTGGCTGAAACCCGAGCCGTTGGCCACCCGGCGCAGCGCCTCGCCGACGCTCGGCGGACCCTGGAACGCCGCGACCAACTCACGGAAGCGATCCGCGATCTCCATGCCGACGACGTAGGTTCCGTCCTCCCGCCGGGCCACGTAGCCCTCGTAGGCCAGCGTCCGGATCAGGTGGTACGTGGTGGCCGTGGTCAGCTCGCACCGGCGGGCGATCTGCTTGACCGTCAGGCCACGTGGCGTCTGGCCGACCGCCTCCAGCACCCGCAGCGCTCGGGACACGCTGCGAATGAGGTCGGACGGTTCGCCGTGTGGATGCCGCGCCGCCACCGTCGGGCACTCCCTTCAGCCAACCCCGCCGCACACTGACGACGGCCGCCTGCAGCCACTCAACCCTAGGGGCACGCGCACGTCAACGGCGGTGTCTGACGTTTCCTCATGTTTTCGTCGGTGGTGGCCGACCGGGGAGTTCCCGGCCGAGGCTGACCGGGCGCTGGCTGCAGAGTCCGGAAGCCGACACTTTCAGGGGGCCGGCCGCACCTCCATCCAGCTGTGCGGGGTCACCAGCGGCGTGAAGCCGACCTTCTCGTAGATTCCGTGGGCGTCCCGGGTCGCCAGCACCACCCTCCGGACGCCCTCCTCGATCAGGTGCCGGGTCGCGACCTCGGCGAGCCAGGTCCCGAGCCCTCGACCCCGGTGGGCCGGATCGATGTAGACGTCGCAGAGCCACGCGAAGGTGGCCCGATCGGTGACCGCGCGGGCGAAGCCGACCTGGGCGCCACCGGGTGCGTAGACGCCGAAGCAGAGCGAGCCGTCGACCGCGCGCTCGGTCACCGCGGCCGTGCGGCCCAGCGCCCAGTACGCGTCGGTGGTGAGCCAGCGGTGGATCCGGGTGAGATCGAGCCGCGGCCGGGCGGTGTCGATGTCGTAGCCGTCGCGGGTGGTGAGCATGGCAGGTACGGGGGCCGGTCAGCTCTCGCCACGATCCTTGATCAACATGCCGAGACCCCAGGAGACGATGCTGATGAGCAGCGCGCCCAGGACCGCGTCCGGCCAGAAATGAGCTACGTGGAACGGGATGCTCAATCCCCCGGCGATCCAGCTGACCAGCAGGAACAGCAAGCCGTTCACGACCAGGGCGATGAGGCCGAGGGTGAGGATGTACAGGCCACAGCCGACCACCTTGACGATCGGCTTGATCACGGCGTTCACCACGCCGAAGATCAGCGCGACCAGCACGAGGGTGCCGATGGTGCCCCAGGTCGACTGGGCGTTGATTGTGATGCCGCTGAAGATGACGGTGCACAGCCACAGAGCCGCAGCCGAGAACACCAGTCTCAGGACGATGCCCAACATGGCCGCGATCGTTTCACAGCCGGGGACCCCGCGCACTACCCCGTTTCCCCGTACGCTCCTCCCGCGGGCAACACATCCGGGAGGGTCGATGGCTACGCGCTCGGACCAGGTGCACTCACACCAGTTCGTACGGCAGCGGGTGAGCGCCGCCTTGGCGCTGCGGGATCCGGACTCGACGGCGACCGCGCACCGTCGTGCGGGCGCCCTGCTTGCCGGTGCCCTGGTGGCCCTGCTCGCTCTGGCCGCCGCGGCCGGCTACGGCGTGCTCCGCCCGGCCGGCGACAGCTCGTGGCGGGACGGGCACGCGCTGGTCATCGACAGCGACACCGGTGCCCGCTACCTCTACCGCGACGGGGTGCTACATCCCGTGCTCAACTACGTCTCGGCTCAGCTGATTCTCGGCTCAGCCCAGCCGGCCCGGGTGCTCGTTGCCCGCTCCGCGCTCGCCGGCGTGCCGCTGGGCCCGCCGCTGGGCATCGCCGAGGCGCCGGATCCGTTGCCGGCGGTGCCGAGCCTCCTCCGCGGTGCGTGGACGCTCTGCTCGCGGCCGGCCGCTGCGGGTGGCGCCGCGCAGACGCTGCTCGCGGTTGGTGTGGTGACCCGCGGCGCGCCGGTGGCCGACCGGGCGGTCCTGGTCACCGATCCGACCGGCCGCCTGACCGTGCTCTGGCACGGCCACCGCCATCGGGTCAGCCAGCCCGGCATCGTGCTGACCGGGCTCGGCTGGCAGGGCCAGCAGTCGACGCCGGTGGCCGCCGGTTTCCTCAGCGCGATCCCGGCCGGCGCCGACCTGGCCCCGATCCACCTTGCGGATCTGGGGCGGGCATCTGCCCTCGGCGGCCGGCGGGTGGGCACCGTCGTCGTGGTGACCAGCCAGAGCGGTGCCCGCCAGTACGGCGTGGCGCTCTCCGGTGGCCTCGCCGCCATCACCCAGCTTCAGGCGGATCTGTTGCTGGCGGATCCGGTCAACGCCGGCGTGGCCGGGCCGGTCGCCATCAGCGCGGCCGATTACGCCGACACGCCCTCGGCGCCGTCGATGGTGCCCGCCGGGGATGGCGCGCCGCCGGCGGCGACACCGGTCCTCGCGCATCCCGGCCCCCGGGCCGCGGTATGCGCCTCCATAGTGGACGATGTGACGGCACCGTCGCTCGCCGTTGCCGACCCGGCCCCGTCGGCTCCCGGCCAGACCCGGGTCGCCGGGGCGGGCGCGGACTGGGTCGCGGTCCCGCCCGGCCGCGGCGCGGTGGTCGAGTCCGCGGGTGCTCTCGGGATCGTCTCCGACCGCGGCCTGCTCTTCCCGGTCCCCGCCGCCGGGGTGTTGGCGACGCTGGGGTACGCCGGGGTGCGCCCGCAGCGCTTACCGGCCGCCCTGCTCGCCCTGCTCCCGATCGCCAACCCGCTCGATCCGACGGTGGCCGGGGCGGGCTGAGCGCTGGGCGATATGCCGGTTGTTATCCACAGGCTGAGCTCGGGGGTAGCCGACCGTACGCCGGCTCGCTACCGTCGGCGACGGATGGTGAAGGATGCCCATGCAGCGATGGGTGTGCAGGCATCTGGCGGGTGTACGAGGACGAGGAGGTAAGCGGAAGGTGTCCATGACACAGGCGCAGGCCGCCGTGATGGCACAGGTGGCGGCCCGGTTCGACGACGCGCACCAGCGGCTGCAGACGATGCTCTCGTCGTTGCTGCGCGAGGTCGAGTCGGTGAAGCAGGACTGGCAGGGTCGCGGCGGGGCAACCTTCGAGCGGGTGAGCCTGGCCTGGGCCGAGGACCAGCGTCGGCTGCTGCAGGCCCTGGCCGAGACGGCCCAGGCGATCCGCACCGCGGGGCAGGTATACGCGGCCACCGACGAGCAGGCGGCGGGGCGCATCGGTGGCGGCGTGGCGCCGCTGCCGCTGTAGGCCCGACGCCGGGTGAGACGAGGAGGAGTGAGAGATGGACACCTTTGACGAGACGGCGCTGGTGGTGAACTTCGCCCGGTTGCGTGAGACGAGCGAGCACATTCGGGCCACCGTGACCGGGCTGGAGTCGCAGCTGTCCCAGCTGGAGTCCGACGCCGCGCCGCTCGTGTCGACCTGGACCGGCCAGGCCCGCGAGGCGTACCAGGAGCGCCAGGCCACCTGGCGGCGCGCCTCGGCCGACCTGGTCGGCGTGCTGGCCCAGATCAAACGGGCCCTGGACGAGTCGATCGCCGACTACCAGAGCACCGAGCAGCGCAACGCAAGCCTGTTCCGCTGATCGGCGGTGGCGCCGAACTGGACGTGGGGCCGGTGACGTGCCGGCGGCCGGCCCCACCCGGTCGGCGTCGTGATGTGATTCACCACCACGGCGCTCCATCAAGTGTGAGCGCGAGGAGCGAGCGGGTGCGAGCACCGCAGCGCGAACGAAAGGCTGGCCCGGTGAGCGCGAGGAGCGAGCGGGTGCGAGCACCGCAGCGCGAACGAAAGGCAGGCCCGGTGAGCGCGAGGAGCGAGCGGGTGCGAGCACCGCAGCGCGAACGAAAGGCAGGCCCGGTGAGCGCGAGGAGCGAGCGGGTGCGAGCCCCGCAGCGCGAACGAAAGGCAGGCCCGGTGAGCGCGAGGAGCGAGCGGGTGCGAGCACCGCAGCGCGAACGAAAGGCAGGCTGACCCGCAGTCTCCCGGGCCGGGGATTGAGCACGTATGGTGACCGCTGGCCGGATCCTTGTAAGTTGTCCTGCAGGCGGCCTTGGGGCGGCCGCCGTGGGGGGCAGCGGTCAGCGAGCGCACGAGTGGGGGTGGCCGATGAGCGAATGGGTCCCGGCCACCGAGGCCGAGGCCGCGATGCGCGACGCGCTGGCCGGCTCCGACCAGGAGCTCTACTTTCGCGTGCTCGCCCGGATGGAGTTGCTGCTGCCGGTCTCCGCGGAGGCGCTCGCCGGTCGGGCCCCGATGGGCTGGGGGACCTGGACCACCGGCAACCGGACGCACGTGCTCGCCTTCACCTCACCCGAGTCGCTCTTCGCCTGTCTCAACGAGCCCGGTGGCAGCTACCGCACGATCTCCTTCAACAATCTTGCCGCCGACTGGCCCAACTACGAGTGGTGGCTGGCGGTCAACCCGGGCCTGCCGATCGAGTCCTATCTGCCATCGTGGTTCGTCTCCCAGCTCACTCGCGGTGATGTCCGGTTGCCCGGGCGTACCCTGGGCGCCCGCGCGCGGATGGCGCAGAGCGACCTCGCCTCGGCACTGACCGGCCGGGCGCGGGCCACCGGCAACCCGACCGCCACGGCCGAGCCGCCGCCGCACCTGGCCACCGCGGCCACGTACGGCACGACCAATGACGCGGTCGAGACGGTGGAGGCGGAGATCATCGACTATCCGCCGGCGAGTGGCTCGGCGCGGGTCTACGGGCCGCGGGCCGAGGACGTGCCGGCTGGCACCGGCGTGGCGGCGAGCTTTGCCCGGCAGCCGGCGCCGGAGCGGTTCCGCCGCGACTTCAGCACCACCGGGGGGTTCGGGGCCGCCGGCGGTTTCGTGCCCCGGCTGACCGATCCGCACGACCTCGACGAGACGAGTCAGATGCCGGCCGGCCGGCGGGCCGGCGTGAGCCGGGACACCCATGACGCTGAGATCGTGCCGCCGCAGAGCTCCTGGGCGGCCGGCTTCGCGCCCGCGAACGAGACCGAGTCCAACCTGCTCGCCGCCGCCGACGAGAACAACACCGACGCCTTCCTCTCCACCCTGCTGCTGGCCCGGGTGATCCTGCCGGTGCCGGCCGGCACGCCGACCGGGGCCCGGCCGCGCGACCGCGACTTCCCGTGGCAGGTCGAGTCGAGTGACGGGCAGCGGTTCATCCCGGTCTTCACCTCGCCGGAGCGCCTGCGCGAACACCGGGGGTCCCGCCCGGGTGACGTTTCGTCGGTGAGCCTGCGCTTCGTGCAGCTGATCGGCGCATGGCCGGACGCGGAGGTCTCGTTCGCGGTGAACCCCGGCACGCCGGTGGGCGCGACGCTGCCGGGCTCGCAGATCGTGGCGCTGGCCAGCTGGGCGGCCGAGGTCGGCCTGCGCGATGAGCCGTCGGCCGACATGGTCATGGCGGCGAAGAAGCATGAGTCCACCCCGGTCGTCGGGGTCGCGGGCGCGCCGGCGAACGGGGCCGACCGGGCCACGGTCATGCAGCGCACGATCCCGCCCGCCCAAGTGCCGTTCTACCTGGAGCGCGGCTACGACCGGGTCTCCGGCTTCGTCAACCGGGCCAGCGAGGTCGCGCACCTCACCTCGCCCCGGGTGCTCTACCGCGCGCTCGGTCTGGTCTACGCCGGCTCTCCGTTCGCCGAGGACGATGCGGAGGTCCACGTGGTGCGCTGGATGGCCCACCGCTCCGACCTCTACCGGCTGCCCTACGGCGGCCAGCACGAGGCCGGCATGCGGGCCATGCAGGGGTGGGTTGTCGAGCGGGCACCGTTCCGGGGCAACGGCTTCGCGCCGGGCGAGGTCGACGTGGTCGCCGAGTTCAAGGTCGACAGCATCCGGCTGCCGCATGGCGCCCAGATCTGGCGGCTGGCCAAAGACGGCACCGAGACCCTGGTCGCGACGTTCGACGCCGACCTCGCGCGCTGGGTCAGCGCACAATCCGGCGGGGCGGGCGCGCATGCGTGACGGGTATTTCGGCCACTGGCGGGGCCGGGAGTTCGAGGTGAGCCCGGACGGCACCGAGATCCGCCTCTACACGAGCGAGCCCGAGGAGGGTTTCGTCCAGGTCCGGCCTGGCCGCTTCGTTCTGGTGGTGCCGGCCGACGATGTCCGGGATTTCTGCTATATCCGTACAACCTGTACCTGGCAGGGTGAGCCCTTCATCGTGCTCGGCGAGGTCGACGGTTGGTTGCGGGTGGAGTACACCGGTGGCAAGGCGCCGGTGGCCCGAACGCTCGGGCTGGAGGAGTTCGACTTCGGCGTGTACCAGGGTTGGGCGCCGGTCGCCGACGTTGCGAACCTGCGGGAGTACCGGGCCTGAGCCACCCGCCATGCGCGGCGCGGATCACACCGTACGCTGACCGCATGGTGGCCCCGACCCCGGTGGACTCCTCCCGCGTCCTGCTCGAGGGCGAGTGGACCCATCGCTTCATCTCCGCCAACGGCAGCCGGTTTCACATCGCGGATGCCGGCACCGGCCCGCTGGTGCTGCTGTTGCATGGCTTCCCGGAGTTTTGGGGCGCCTGGCAGCACCAGCTGACCGCGCTGGCCGGGGCCGGGTTGCGGGCGGTGGCGATGGACCTGCGCGGGTACGGGGCCAGCGACAAGCCGCCCCGCGGGTACGACGGCTACACCATGGCCGCCGACGTCACCGGGCTCATCCGGGCGTTGGGGGAGCGGGATGCGGTGCTGGTCGGCACCGGGATCGGCGGGATGCTCGCGTGGTCGGTCGCGGCCATGCATCCGCAGGCGGTGCGCCGCCTGGTGGTGGTGTCGGCGCCGCATCCGCTGCGGCTGCGCGCGGCCGCCTTCGCCGATCTGCGTGGCCAGCTCGCCACCGCGGGTGCGGTGCTGAAGTTCCAGCTGCCCCGCTACGAGCACCAGTTGACCCGCCAGGACGCCGCCCTGGTCGGTGAGTACCTGCGCCGCTGGTCAGGGCCGGGTTGGGTGGGCACCGCCGACTTCGCCGCCTACGAGCGGGCCTGCCGGTGGTCGTTCCAGATTCCCCAGGGCGCCTTCTGCGCGCTGGAGGCCTTCCGCTGGGGTGTGCGCAGCCTGCTGCGGCCGCATGGTTACCGGTTCCGGCGCCAGCTGCGCTCGCCGGTGCGCGCGGCCACCCTGCACCTGCACGGTGCCCTCGATCCGGTGGTGGCGCCGGCCACAGCCCGGGGCTCCGGACTCTACGTCGCCGGCCCGTACGAATGGGGCTTGATCGACGGGGTCGGTCACTTCCCGCACCGCGAGGCGCCCGACCTGGTCAGCGGCGAGATCGTGCGCTGGGCCAAGGACTGAGCGTTCAGTCCTCGCCGGTCGGAGCGGCGGCGAGGCCGGCCGAGATCATGTCCATCACGGTCGAGTCCTGCAAGGTGGTCACGTCGCCGAGGGCTCGTTTCTCCGCCACGTCCCGCAGGAGCCGCCGCATGATCTTCCCGGACCGGGTCTTGGGGAGCTCCGCCACGAGCATGATCTGGCGAGGCTTGGCGATCGGCCCCAGTGTCTTCGCCACATGCTCGCGCAGCTCGCGCACGAGCGCCTCACCGTCCGCACCGCCGTCCGAGCTGCTGCCGCGCAGGATCACGAAGGCCACGATCGCCTGCCCGGTGGTCGGATCGGTGGCGCCCACCACCGCCGACTCGGCCACCTTCGGGTGGGAGACCAGGGCCGACTCCACCTCGGTCGTGGAGATGTTGTGGCCAGAGATCAGCATCACGTCGTCGACGCGGCCGAGCAGCCACAGGTCGCCGTCGTCGTCGCGCTTGGCACCGTCGCCGGGAAAGTACATGCCCGGGAACCGGGCCCAGTAGGTGTCGATGAAGCGTTGATCGTCACCCCAGATTGTGCGCAGCATGCTCGGCCACGGCTCGCGCAGCACGAGATAGCCGCCGCCACCGTCAGGCACCGAGGCTCCGGTGTCGTCGACCACATCGGCGGTGACACCGGGCAACGGGCGCATCGCCGAGCCGGGCTTGGTCGCGGTGACCCCCGGCAGCGGGGAGATCATGATGCTGCCGGTCTCGGTCTGCCACCAGGTGTCCACGACCGGGCAGCGATCCCCGCCGATGTGGCGGCGGTACCACATCCACGCCTCCGGGTTGATCGGCTCGCCGACCGAGCCGAGCAGGCGCAGCGACGCCAGGTTGAACTGCGCGGGGATGTCGTCGCCCCACTTGGCGAAGGTACGGATCGCGGTCGGCGCGGTGTAGAGGATGCTCACGCCGTACTTCTCGACCAGCTCCCAGAACCGGCCCCGGTGCGGGGTGTCCGGGGTGCCCTCGTACATGAGCTGGGTGGCGCCGTTGGCCAGCGGCCCGTACACGATGTAGCTGTGCCCGGTGACCCAGCCGATGTCGGCGGTGCACCAGTAGACGTCGGTCTCCGGCTTGAGGTCGAAGACGGCATGATGCGTCCACGCCACCTGGGTCAGGTAGCCGCCGGTAGTGTGCAGGATCCCCTTCGGCTTGGCTGTGGTACCCGAGGTGTAGAGGATGAACAGCGGGTGCTCGGCGTCGAATGGCGCCGCCGTGTGGTCCGGGCTCGCCGTCTCCACGACGTCGTGCCACCACCGGTCGACCGCGGGGTTCCACGCCACGTCCTGCCCGGTGCGCCGGACCACCAGGACGTTGCGGACGCTGGGGCAGCGGGCGACCGCGTCGTCCACCGTCTGCTTGAGCGGCGACGCGGTGCCCCGGCGGTAGCCACCGTCGGCGGTGATCACGAGCGAGGCGTCCTGGTCCTGGATGCGGCCGGAGAGCGCGTCGACGGAGAATCCCCCGAAGACTACGGAGTGGGTGGCGCCGAGGCGGGCGCAGGCCAGCATCGCGACCGCGGCCTCGGGAATCATCGGCAGGTAGATGGTCACCCGGTCGCGGGGGCGCACACCCAGCGCCGTGAGCGCGTTGGCGGCCTGGCAGACCGACCGGTGCAGCTGCGCGTAGGTGATGGTGCGGGTGTCGCCCGGCTCGCCCTCCCAATGGATCGCGACCCGGTCGCCGTTGCCCGCCGCCAGGTGCCGGTCAAGGCAGTTGTAGGCGGCGTTGATCTGCCCGCCGACGAACCACTGGGCGAACGGTGGTCGGGACCAGTCGAGGACCTCGTCCCAG
This sequence comes from uncultured Actinomycetota bacterium, assembly GCA_963753485.1. GTDB lineage: Bacteria > Actinomycetota > Actinomycetes > Mycobacteriales > Micromonosporaceae > CAWDLX01. Next base: position 100,334 of record CAVWCL010000019.1, read on the forward strand.
CGCCGGTGCCAGTGCAGCCGGTCGGCCTGCTCGGCCCAGAACCGCAAACGGTCCTCGGCCGCGGCCTGGTACGCGCCCGCGGTCACGTTCGCGGCCTGGGTCAGCGCCGGTGGCGGCGGGAACTGGCGGCTCTCCTGCAACAGGTTGGCCAGCGTCTCACTCATTCGGGCACGCTCCTCGTTGTCACGGCCAGGTCGCTCCCGTGATGGTCACGGCCAGGTTGCTCCCGTGATGGTCACGGCCAGGTTGCTCCCGTGATGGTCACGGCCAGGTTGCTCCCGTGATGGTCACGGCCAGGTTGTTCCCGTGTGCAGGGTAACGGCGCGTTCCGGCAGCGGCCACGGGCAGGGCCGTCAGGTCGGCCGGCGAGTGCAACAGCTACCGTTCGGCGATGACCGGCGGGGCGCTGGCGGCGCTGCTCGATCTGCCCGAGGTGGCATCGGCGATGACCGCGGCTCGAGCCGAGGTGGACACCGCGCTGCGGCACCGCGCGCTGCGCCATCCGGGCCGGCTGGCCCCGGAAATAGGGCTGCGGGCCGCGGTGGCCAGCGCGGCGCTGGAGGGTCATCGCTACGACCTGGAAGAGGTCCGCGCCGGGGCGGTCGCCGATCCGGTGGTGCAGGGCGCGCTGCGCTGCGGTGCGGCCCTGCCCGGTCTGGCGTCGACCTGGGCGGTCGCTCCCCGCCAGGCGTTGGCCCGGCTGCATGTGCTCGCCGCGCGCGGCTGCCCGGAGGTGTCGGACGCCGTGCTCGGCCGCCCCAGCGGTTCGGCCGCGACACTCGCCCGTCTCGAGACGCTCTGCGTGGTCATGGCCGCGCTCGGGGACGGGACGCCGGGGTTGCTGGGCGCCGCCGTGGTGCACGGTGAACTTCTCGCGGTGCACGCCTTCGCCGGGCCGAACGGAGTGGTCGCCCGAGCGGCGGCCCGGCTCGCGTTGCTCGCCAGCGGGCTGGACCCGTCCGCGCTGATCGCGCCGGAGCTCGGCCACCTGGCCCGGGAGCCCGAGTACGTCGGCGCCGCCACCGCGTTCGCCACCGGCACCGTGGATGGGGTCCGGGCGTGGCTTCGTCACTGCGCCCGCTCGGCCGAGGTGGCCGCGGCGGAGCTCGTTGCGGTCGCGCAGTCGTGATGACCCACACTGCGGGCTGCCAATATGCGCATGGATGGATAACCGCTCATCCATGTGGTCCGGCGGGGGATCCGCGGAAGTGTCAGGCGGACAGCCGCCGGCTGGGCGCTGGCCCGAAGGTGGGCGGACAGGCGGACGGCGCTCCCGTGGGAGCGCCGCCTACTCCACGTCCTGCCGGGTTAGCAAGCGTGCATTCACATCGTCGACCGTGGACCGTGCGGTTCACGGTCAACGTGCCTCCTCGCGGCTGGTCGCGCGTGGGTGCCCGGCGGCCGTGCGCGGAGCCCGGTAAAACCGAAGTCCGCACTTCCCGTTCTACGCTGCTTTTGCCGCCGGCGCTAGTTCCCGGGGCGAATCTGTGGCCACACGTCACCCTGTGACTGGTCAGCTCAGGACCCTGTGACTGGTCAGCTCAGGACCATGTGCCCGGTCAGCTCAGGACGATGTGCCTGGATGGCTCAGGTGGCCGCCGGCGGCCGTTTCCGATGTGACGTGGTCAGCTCACGCGGGTGCTCGCGGCCCGCGCCCGGCGGTGGCGTCCGTAGAGAGCGAAACCGATCGCGAGGCCGACCACCAGCCCGAGGGCGGCCGCGGCGACCGGCACCGCGGGGCGGTCGCGCAGCCGCCGCGACAGCGGCACCGGGTGGCGGAACTCCAGCACCGGCCAGCCCCGCTCGGCCGCGGTCCGGCGCAGTCCGCGGTCCGGGTTGACCGCGGTGGGGTGGCCGACGGCCTCCAGGAGCGGGATGTCGGAGACCGAGTCCGAGTACGCGTACGACGAGGACAGGTCGTAGTCGCGATCCTTGGCCAGCATTCGGGCGGCGTCGGCCTTGGTGGAACCGGCGGCGTAGAACGCGACCTCGCCGGTGTACCGCCCGTCGTCGACCACCATGCGGGTGGCGATCACGTCGTCAATGCCCAGTTGCGCGGCGATCGGGCGGACCATCTCCTCGCCCGAGGTCGAGACCACGACGACATCGCGACCGGCCAACCGGTGTTCGTCGATGAGGGCCGCGGCCTCGGCGTACACGTACGGGTTGATCAGCTCGTGCAGGGTTTCGTTGACGATCTGGCTGACCTGCTCGATCCGCCAGCCCCGGCACAATGCGGCCACGTGGTCGCGGATGCGAGCCATCTGGGCCTCGTCGGCCCCGCCCAGCCGGAAGACCAGCTGGGCATAGGCCGCCTTCACCATGTCGCGCCGCGTGATCAGGCCGTCCCGGTAGAAGGGGCGCCCGAAGGCGAGTGCGCTGGACTTGGCGATGACGGTCTTATCAAGATCAAAGAAAGCCGCGCTTCGGCCCACGGCGCGAAAGTCTAGCCGCCACCGGTGCCCCGGCCCGAGAAGCCCTCAAGATCCGACTTGCTGCCCGCACCCGACCGCGCTCCCGACGATCGTGGCCGTAGGCGGGAGTTGCGTTTTGGGAGCGCTCCCGCCGGTCGCGGATCGGCAACGCGGGCGACGGCGGTGCCGGCCGCGCCACCGTGGGCCGTACGACAGTGTCAAGGCGCCGACACTCCCCGGCGTGTTGAGGCGCAGACCACTCGACGCATGCCAGTACGTCAGGCATGCTTGGCAGCGGCACCGGCGTTTGTTTTCCGGATACGCGTTTGTCGAGCGACCTGAAGATGCGCGCGATGCCGCTCGGGGCGGTGACGTTCAGAGCGGGACATCACGACAGCCCTCGGCGGTTGCACCCCCCCGCAACTGCTGAGTGGGAACGGCTCGACCCCCCCGGAGCCGCTCCCCCCGACGACCCCCGTCACCCCCCGGACGGGGGTCGTCCTTTTCCCGACCGGTCCGAGGTCTGGGTGCTGCGTTGAGCCGTCGCTCAGCATGTCGATGCTGGCCGGGGTGCGCGCGCGGCCAGCGACCTTCGTCCACAACGGTTCGCGTTATCCACAGATTCGCACCGACATCTGGCGGGCGTCATCGCCCCGGACGACGCTCGGCAATCGAGCGGTGCCCACCCGGGTTGCCCCGTCCGATGTGGAGTGTGCATGCCGGCGCCAACCAGTCAGGTCGGCCACGAGCGCCACCCGCTCGTCGTCACCGGTGATTCGACTCTTCTCGATGACCTGGTACGCCTGGCCGCGGCAAGCAGTTGCGAGGTGCGGCTCGCGCCGGACGCCGTCGCCGCCCGGTCCGAGTGGGTGGGCGCCCCGTTCGTGCTCGTGGGCGCGGACGCCGTCGCCAGCTGCGCCCGCGCCGGGCTGCCAGCGCGACGCGGCGTGGTCATCGTCGCCCGCGCTTGCACCGAGCCGCCCTGGCACCACGCCGCCGCGCTGCGGGCGGAGCAGGTCGTGGTGCTGCCCGCGGCCGAGGCGTGGATCGTCGATCGCTTCGCGGAGCGGACCGGCGGCAGCCCTGATCGGGGACGGATCGTCGGTCTGCTCGGCGGCTGCGGCGGGGCCGGGGCGAGCGTGCTCGCCACCGCCCTGGCCGTCACCGCCCGTCGGCGAGGCCTGGATACGCTGCTGGTCGACGCCGACCCGTTCGGCGGCGGCGTCGATCTGGTGCTCGGCTGGGAGCGGATGCGCGGCCTGCGCTGGCCGGAGCTGGTCGATGCACGGGGTCGGGTCAACCCGCCCGCGCTCGTCGGCGCTCTGCCGGGCGTCGCCAGCCTGGCCGTGCTGTCGTTCGACCGGTCCGGTTTGGACAGTGTCCCGGCTGAGGCGATGGCGGCGGCTCTCGACGCCGGGCGCCGTGGCCGCGATCTCGTCGTCGTCGACCTGCCTCGCCGCCTGGACGATGCTTCCCAGATGGCGCTCACCGCGGCGGACCGCGCCTACCTCGTGGTTCCGGCCGATCTGCGCTCCTGCGCGGCGGCCCGCCAGATCGCCGGCCGGGCATCGGCGCACTCCCCTGAGCTGGCGCTGATCGTTCGAGGTCCGGTTCCCCCTGGCATCGCGGCCGAGAGCATCGCCGACGCGCTCGGGCTGCCACTGGTCGGGGTGCTGCGGCCCGAGCACCGCCTCTTGCGGGCCGCGAGCGGTGAGCCGCCCGCAGCCAGCGGTCGCGGCCCGCTGGCTGAGCTGTGCCGCCGACTGCTCGCCGACATCCGCCCCCGGGGACACCGGGCGGTGCTGCGGTGAGCGCTCTGATCGGCGGCGGGCCGGGTGCGCGGCCGACCCCGGCCGGGACCGACCGGGATCTCATCGGCCGGGTACGCCGGCGGCTGGCCGACTCGGCGACCCCGGCGACCCGGGTGGCGGTGATCGACGCGGTGCGGGCCGAGCCGGCACAGGCTCCGTTGGGCGGGCGCACCCTGCTCCGCCTCGGCGAGCGGCTATACGACGAGATCGCCGGCGCCGGGCCGCTCGGCGTGCTGCTCACCGATCCCGCGGTCACCGACATCGTGGTCAACGGCCCGCACGAGGTCTGGGTCGACCGAGGTGCGGGCATGGTCCGCGCGCCGGTGACCTTTGCCGACGCCGAAGCCGTGCGCCGGCTGGCGCAGCGCCTGGCCGCCTCGTGCGAGCGGCGCCTGGACGACGCCTGCCCGTACGTGGACGCTCACCTGCCCGACGGAACCCGGCTGCACGCGGTGCTGGCTCCGGTGGCGGTCGCCGGTCCGTACCTCTCACTGCGCACGTTCCGGCAACGTGCCTACACAGTGGAGGATCTCATCGCGGCCGGCACGATGACCGCGCAGTCGGCCTCGATCGTCACCGCGGTGGTCGGCGCGCGCCTGGCCTACCTGGTCACTGGCGGCACCGGCTCGGGAAAGACGACCCTGCTCTCGACGCTGCTGGGGCTGGTGCCGGGGCGCGAGCGGATCGTCATCGTCGAGGATGCGAGCGAGCTGCGGCCGGCGCACCCGCACGTGGTCCGGCTGCAGGCACGCCAGTCCAATGTAGAGGGCGTCGGAGCCATCACGCTGCGCGACCTTGTCCGGCAGGCCCTGCGGATGCGCCCCGACCGGCTGGTGGTGGGCGAGTGTCGCGGCGCCGAGGTCGTCGACCTCCTGGCCGCTCTCAACACCGGCCACGAGGGCGGCGCCGGCACCCTGCACGCCAACAGTGCCGCCGACGTTCCGGCCCGGCTCGAGGCGCTCGGCCTCGTCGGCGGCGTGTCGCGGGCGGCCGTGCACGCGCAGCTCGCCGCCGGCCTGCACGTCGTGCTGCACCTGGGCCGAAACGGGGGCGTGCGCGTGCTCGACGAGGTCTGTCTGCTGCTGGCCGACGGGGCCGACCGGATGGTCACCGCGGTGACCGCATGGCGACGCGAGACTGGCCCGGGCCCGGCCGCCACCGGGCTGGTTCGCCTGCTCCAACGGCGCGACGTTGCGCCGCCCGCTGGATTGCGGGTGGCCGCATGACCGGGTGGAGCGTGGCGCTGGCCGTCGCGGTCGCCGGATCAGCCACGGTGGCGCCGGCTCTGCGCCGGCGGGCGCGCTGGCGCCGCGTTTTGACCGGCGCAGTGGCGGGCCCGGCTCCGAACTGGCAGGCGCGCTGGACGCGTCGGGGGCGTGCGCTGGTCGCCGAGCTCGCCGCGCCGCACCGGCGCGCCCGCGCCGCCGCATGCGTGGGCGTCGCTGCCGCGCTCGTGGGGCTGATCCTGGGCGGACCGATGGCCGCCGCGGTGCTCGCCGGCTACGCGGGCGCGGGCCTGCACCTGATCGTGCGCCGCCGGCAGCGGCAGGCCGCCGCGCAGGCCGCCGCGGCCGCGGCCGATGCCGTGTCAAGCCTCGCGGCCGAGCTGCGAGCGGGTGTGCCGGCGGTGGCTGCGCTGCGATCGGCCCGGGAACAGGTGCGCTCTGCCGTCGGTCCGCGGGCGAACGAGGTGGCTGCGCGGTTGGCTGCCGTTGTGGAGGTCGCCGAATCGAGCGGCGCACCGCTGGCCGATCTGCTCGAACGGTTCGACGCCCACGTGCGCGCGGTGGACCGGGCTCAGGCGTTGGCCGATGCCCAGGCCGCCGGCGCCCGGGCGAGTGCCGCCCTGCTGGCGGTGCTCCCGCTCGCCGGTGCCGGGCTGGGCTTCCTGGTGGGTGTCGACGCGGTCCACGTGCTGCTGCACACCCGACTCGGCGCGGCCTGCCTCGGTGCCGCCGTCGTGCTGCAACTCACCGGCCTGGCCTGGTCGGGGCGGCTCAGCCGGGTGGAGGTGACGGTATGAGGGGCGAGCGGGTGCGAGCCCCGCAGCGGGTCGACGGTGCTCGCCGGCTCGCGGTGAGCTGCCTGGCCGGACTCGCTGCCGCGGTGGTCGTCGGCGGCTGGGTGGGCCTGGTGGCCGGCCCGCTTGCGGCCATGGCGCTGCACCGGTGGCTGCGCCGGCTGCCCTCGCCCGCTCAGGCGGCGCACGACCGGCGGATGGCGGCCGATCTCCCGTTCGCCGCCGATCTGCTCGCCGCCGCGCTGCGGGCCGGTGCGGCGCCGGACATCGCCGCCCGCTGCGCCGGCCGGGCCCTCGGCGGCCCGCTCGGCGAACGACTGCTGCTGGTCGACCGGGCGCTCGGGCTGGGCGCGCCCGCGGAGGAGGCGTGGTCCTACCTTGCCGAGTCCGCCGCCGCCCAGCGCGTGTTCCGGGCGGCGGTGCACAGCCAGCACAGTGGAGCGGCCTTCGCGGGTTCCTTGCAGCGGGTCGCCGATGATCTGCGCGCCGAGCAGCTCATCGCCGCCGACGCCGCGGGCCGCCGGGCCGGGGTACTCATCGTGCTCCCGCTCGGCCTGTGTTTCCTGCCCGCCTTCGTGCTCGCCGGCCTGGTGCCGGTGATCGTCGCCGTCCTCGGCGACGTGCTGTCCCCCTGACGGAAGGAGTCCTCCATGCACAGGCTGCTGACCCGGCTACGCGGCGACGACGGGATGAACACCGCCGAGTACGCGGTCGGAACCTTGGCAGCGGTGGCGTTCGCCGGGCTGCTGCTCAAGGTACTGACGTCACCGACGGTCCAGAGCGCGTTGTCCGCCATCATCCAACGGGCGCTGAAGTGATCTGTAAGCGCAGGCAGCGGTGGGCCGGGCGGCCCACCGCTGCACCCCCGGGTCGGGCGACGGCTGGGTCGCACGATGTCATCCACAGGGCCACCCGCCGGGCTGTCCGCGGGCCCACACCGGGCCGGTGCCGATGCGACCGGGGCAGTGCGACCGTCGAGCTGGCGGTGTCGTTGCCCGCGCTGGTGCTGCTGATGTTCGCGGCGATCACGGCGGTGACCGCGGTGCGGCTACAGGTCGAGTGCGTCGACGCCGCGCGCGGGGCCGTCCTCGCCGCGGCCCGGGGCGAGGACGGGTTGGCCGCCGGCCAGGAGCTGGCGCCGCCGGGCGCACAGGTGTCGATAGCGTTCGAGGGCACCACGGTACGGGCGAGCGTCGCGGTGCACGTCGATCCGCTCGGCGGCAACCTACCCGGCTTCCAATTGAGCACCGCCGCGGTGACCCGGCTGGAACCCGGCGAGATCCCGGGTGCGCCGTGACCCTCCGATCTGGACGGTACGGGGCCGGGACCGATCGGGGATCGGCGACGATCTGGGTTCTCGCGGCCGGGCTGCTCGCCATCGGCATCGCGGCGGCCAGCGCGGCCGCCGGGGCGGCGGTGCTGGCGCGCCACCGGGCCCGCAGCGCGGCCGACCTGGCCGCGTTCGCGGGTGCCGGGCGCGCGGTCGAGGGAGCCGCGATCGCCTGCACCGTCACCGCGGATGTTGCCCGCGACAACAACGCCACGGTGACGACGTGTCAGCTCGACGGCTGGGATCTCGTGGTGTGCGTGGCGGTCCGCCCGACGGGAGTCGCCTCCTCGTTCGGTCCGGCCCGCGCCTGCGCCCGGGCCGGACCGGCGGACCCGTCCTTATCGCCGCGCGGCGCGCAGGGCCTATCTTTCGCTCGTGCTGCGGTGCTCGCACCCGCTCGCTCCTCGCGCTCGCAGGGCCTACTTTTCGCTCGTGCTGCGGTGCTCGCACCCGCTCGCTCCTCGCGCTCGCAGGGCCTATCTTTCGCTCGTGCTGCGGTGCTCGCACCCGCTCGCTCCTCGCGCTCGCAGGGCCTACTTTTCGCTCGTGCTGCGGTGCTCGCACCCGCTCGCTCCTCGCGCTCGCAGGGCCTCCAGCACCACGCCCAACGCGGCCACCGCACCGGCCTTGTCCAGCGGATCGTTGCCGTTTCCGCACTTCGGCGAGTGCACGCAGGACGGGCACCCACGCTCGCAGCCGCACTCCGCGATCGCGGTGCGGGTCGCGGTCAGCCACTCGATCGCCGCGCCATACGCCCGTTCGGCGAACCCGGCACCGCCGGGGTGGCCGTCGTAGACGAACACGGTCGGCACCCCGGTATCCGGGTGCAGGTTGGTGGAGAGGCCGCCGATGTCCCACCGGTCGCACGTGGCCACCAGGGGCAGCAGGCCGATCGATGCGTGCTCGGCGGCGTGCAGGGCCCCGGGAATCTCCCAGGCGCCGACGCCGGCGCTCGCCAATGCGGGGGCCGAGACCGTCCACCAGACGGCGACGGTGCGCAGGTTTCGTGGTGGCAGGTCCAGCGGGCGGGTGTCGATCACCTCCCGGGTCGCCAGTCGGCGCCGCTGGTAGCCGACCACCTGATTCGTCACCTCGACATCGCCGAGAAACAGGCCCACCGGCCCGGCATCGACGTACGACCGGACCTCGAGCACGTCCAGCGCCGTCACGTCGCGCGGGTGGGTGGTCCAGTCGGGTTCCTCGGCGTGCACCAGCGCACAGGCGTCCGAGAGGTCCAGTCGATCGACCACATAGGACTTTCCCTGGTGGAGGTAGACGGCCCCGTCGTGGACCTGCACATGCGACGACCCGGCGTCGACCGTGCCCAGCAGTCGGCCGGTGGCGGCCTCCACAACGGAGACCGGCGTTCCGCCGGAGCCCCGCAGGTCCACGTCGGGACGGCCGGGCCCGGTCCAGTACCACCCGGTGGGCCGCTGGCGCAGCGAGCCGGCCGCAACCAGGGCGGCCAGCACCGGCCGGACGGAGTCACCACCGAAGAGCTCCAGGTCGTCCTCGGCGAGTGGGAGCTCCGCGGCGGCGCAGCACAGGTGGGGAGCGAGCACGTAGGGGTTGGTGGGGTCGAGAACCACCGCCTCTACCGCGCGGCCGAAGAGGGCCTCGGGGTGGTGCACCAGGTAGGTGTCCAGGGGGTCGTCGCGGGCGACCAGCACGCACAGAGCTTCGTCGGCGGCCCGACCGGCCCGGCCGGCCTGCTGCCACAGCGACGCCAGCGTCCCCGGGTAGCCGGCGAGGATGACGGCGTCCAGCCCGGCAACGTCGATGCCGAGTTCAAGGGCGTTCGTCGCGGCCAGGCCGAGCAGCGAGCCGTCGAGCAGGGCCCGCTCCAGCTCCCGTCGCTCCTCCCGCAGGTACCCGGCCCGGTAGGCGGCCACCCGCCGGCTCAGCTCCGGCGCCACCTCGGCCAGCGCGCGCCGGGCTGCGGTCGCCACCACCTCCGCTCCCCGCCGGGACCGTACGAAGGCGAGAGTGCGGGTGCCGGCGCTCACCGCGTCGGCGAGCAGGTCGGCCGTCTCCATCAACGCGGACCGCCGGATCGGGGCCGCGTCGCCGGATTCGGCGACGCCCGGCAGCAGTGGCGGCTCCCACAACCCGAAGGTCACCCCCGCGCGAGGCGAGGCATCCCCGGTTACCGCGCGCACCGGTAGGCCGGTCAACCGCACCGCCGCCGTCGCGGGGTCGCCGGCAGTCGCCGAGGCGAGGATGAAGACCGGCGTCGCCGGTCGGTAGCGGGCCAGGACCCGGCGCAGCCGGCGCAGCACCGCCGCGACATGCGAGCCGAAGACACCGCGGTACACGTGGCACTCGTCGATGACCACAAAGGAGAGTCGCCGCAGGAACGTACTCCACTGGGGATGGCGGGGCAGGATCGACCGGTGCAGCATGTCGGGGTTGCTGAAAACCAGGCGGGCATGGGCACGTACCCATTCCCGCTCGTCAAGCGGCGTGTCCCCGTCGTATGCGCTCGCGCGCACGTCGGCCACCTCGAGCTCCGCCACCGACCGTAGTTGGTCGGCCGCCAACGCCTTGGTCGGCGCCAGGTAGAGCGCGGTTGCTCGGGGGTCCTCGGCCAGCCGGGACAACACCGGCAGCAGATACGCCAGTGACTTGCCGGAGGCGGTTCCGGTGCACACCACCACGTTCTCCCCCGCGCGTACTGACTCGGCCGCCTCCACCTGATGCCGCCACGGCGCGTCGATTCCGCGTACCGCCAGGCTGGCCCGCAGGTCTGGGCGCACCCAGGCCGGCCACTGCACGGCCTGTCCGGGCCGGGCCGCGACCCGCTCCACGTGCACCAGCGGGCCCTCGCGACCGCGCAGCAACCGCTGCAGCAGCTCGGCCGGCTCGAGTCTGACCACGGTCACGCCGGCGCCCGCACAAGGCTGTGGGTCACGCCTGCACTCTGGCATCTTTGGCCGGCGACCGTCGCGCCGGGCATCGCGGCGGTGGCAAGATGCAGTCCAGGGAAGGGAGCGCGCATGGAGTTGTCGGTGGCTACCCGTGTCGTCTCCGCGCACGCCGTATTGGAGGTCGGCGGCGAGATCGACGTCTACACCGCCCCGCGCCTGCGCGAACGCCTCAACGAAGTGGCCGGTTCCGGGCAGCAGCACATCGTCGTGGACCTCGGACGGGTGGAGTTCCTCGACTCCACCGGCCTCGGCGTCCTCGTCGGCGTGCACCGCCGGTTGCAGGCGACGAAGGGGTCATTGGGGCTGGTGTGCCCCCACGAGCGGCTACTGAAGATCTTCCGGATCACCGGGCTCGACTCGGTGTTCGACATATATGGCTCCGTCGAGGACGCCACCGCCACCCGGGCGTCGGACAACTAGACGACGACGACACCCCGTGAACCCCACCCCTCCGGCGATGTCCACCGTGCACCTCGCCTTCTCCCCCGATCCGGCCTACGTGCGCACCATCCGGCTGGTCGCAGCGGCCGTGGCCCGACGCGCGGGCGTTCCCGACGAACTCCTCGACGAGGTGCGCCTCGCCATCGGTGAAGCGTGTACCCGGGCCGTGGCGATGCACCGCCGGCATGGCCTGGGCGACCTCATCGACGTGGCGATGAGTGACGGTGGGCGGTTTGTCGTGCGGGTCACCGACCGTGGTCCGGCCGAGCTCGCCAGCGCCGACCCGGGCGAGACGACCGGCGCGATCATGGTCCAGGTCGCGGTCGAGACCGGCCGGGTCGCCGTCGACGAGGACGCGGTGACCGCGGGTGTCGGCCTTGCCCTGCTGACCGGCCTGGTCCACGACCTCACGGTGGCCGCCGCCCCGGACGGGCAGGGCACCGAGGTCCGGATGTCCTGGCCGATCCATCGCCGGTGAGCCGATCCACCGCGGTGAGCCGATCCACCGCGGTGAGCCGATCCACCGCGGTGAGCCGATCCACCGCGGTGGGCCGATCCACCGCGGTGAGCCGATCCACCGCGGTGGGCCGATCCACTGCCGGGTGAGCGGCGGCCTGCCGGGTACCGCGATGTGACCACGGCCACGACGGGCCGCTACAGTACGCCAGTCACGTGAAACGCGATGCCCTCGGATCGCCACGTGCCGGCTACCCCTCTGGGGTCACTTTCTGTGCCGGCTGCCGTCGGCGGCCGGTCGTTGAATTTGTACAGGAGGACAACGAATGTCCGGGACCGAACTCGCCGCGGTCGGTGAGCTCTCCCTTACCGGTTCGAACCTGACTTTTGCCTTGGTCGCCGCGGTCATCGCACTGGTGGCGCTCGGCTTCGCCGGTGCTCTGGTCAGGGCCGTACTCGCCACCGGGCAGGGCACCAAGAAGATGCAGGAGATCGCCGGTGCGGTGCAGGAGGGCGCGCAGGCGTACCTGTTCCGCCAGTTCAAGACCCTGAGCATCTTCGTCGTGATCGCGGTCGTGCTGCTCTTCCTGCTGCCGGTGAGCGACGTCAGCGGCAGCGTGGTCAGCGTCAAGATCGGCCGGTCCCTCTTCTTCATCGTGGGCGCACTCTTCAGCGCGTTCATCGGCGGCTCGGGCATGTCGTTGGCGACCCGCGCAAACCTGCGGGTGGCCGCGGCTGCCCGCAAGGCCGGTGGCCGGGAGAAGGCCATGCAGATCGCGTTCCGCACGGGCGGCGTGGTCGGCTTCCTCACGGTCGGTCTCGGCCTGATGGGCGCCACCATCGTGGTGCTCATCTACAAGGGCAACGCCCCCGTGGTCCTCGAGGGCTTCGGCTTCGGCGCCGCCCTGCTCGCCATGTTCATGCGGGTCGGCGGCGGCATCTTCACCAAGGCGGCCGATGTCGGCGCCGACCTGGTCGGCAAGGTTGAGCAGGGCATTCCCGAGGACGACCCGCGCAACGCGGCGACCATCGCCGACAACGTCGGTGACAACGTCGGCGACTGCGCCGGTATGGCCGCCGACCTGTTCGAGTCCTACGCGGTCACCCTGGTCGCGTCACTGATCCTCGGTCGGGCGGCCTGGGGAGTCGACGGTCTGATCTTCCCGCTCATCGTGGGCAGTATCGGCGTGGTGGTGGCGATCGTCGGCGTCTTCATCACCCGGCTGCGCCCCTCGGACCGCTCCGGCATGACCGCGATCAACCGGGCGTTCTTTATCGCCGCGGGGGTCTCCGCGGTACTGGTCGCGGTCATGTCGTTCGTTTTCCTGCCGGCCACATTCGCCGGCTTCGGCCCGGAGTTCGCCGCCACGGCCGGCAATCCGCGCTGGATCGCCATCGGCGCCGTGGTCATCGGCATCGTGCTCGCCGCCATCATCCAGGCGCTGACCGGGTACTTCACCGAGACCGGCCGGCGCCCGGTGCGCGACATCGGCAAGAGCTCGGAGACCGGCGCGGCGACCGTCATCCTGGCCGGCATCAGCGTCGGGTTCGAGTCCGCGGTCTACTCGGCGCTGGTGATCGGGGCCGGCGTCTTCGGTGCCTACCTGATCGGCGGCTCGATCGCGCTGTTCGCGGTGGCGCTCGCCGGCACCGGCCTGCTGACGACGGTCGGCGTCATCGTGGCCATGGACACCTTCGGCCCGATCTCAGACAACGCCCAGGGCATCGCGGAGATGTCCGGTGACATCGACAAGGACGGTGCCCGGGTCCTCACCGACCTCGACGCGGTCGGCAACACGACCAAGGCGATCACCAAGGGCATCGCGATCGCGACCGCGGTGCTCGCCGCCACCGCGCTCTTCGGGTCCTACACGGACACCGTCTCCAGCGCGCTGGCGTCGGCCCGGTCGGGGCTGCGCCTGGAGTCGTTGCTCAACGTGTCCGAGCCCCGCAACCTGGTCGGCCTGCTGGTCGGTTCCGCCGTGGTTTTCCTCTTCTCCGGCCTCGCCATCAGTGCGGTGTCCCGGGCCGCCATGGCGGTGGTGTTCGAGGTCCGCCGCCAGTTCACCGACCTGCCGGGCATCATGGACGGCACCCAGCGGCCCGAGTACGGCAAGGTGGTCGACATCTGCACCCGCGACGCCCAGCGGGAGCTGCTCACCCCGGGCCTGCTCGCGGTGATGGCGCCGATCGCGGTCGGGTTCGGCCTCGGCGCCGGCGCGCTCGCCGCGTTCCTGGCCGGGGCGATCGGCACCGGCACCCTGATGGCGGTCTTCCTGGCCAACTCCGGCGGCGCGTGGGACAACGCGAAGAAGATGGTCGAGGACGGCGCCCATGGCGGCAAGGGCTCGGACCCACACGCCGCGACCGTGATCGGCGACACCGTCGGCGATCCCTTCAAGGACACCGCCGGGCCGGCGATCAACCCGCTGCTCAAGGTGATGAACCTGGTCTCGCTGCTGATCGCGCCGGCAGTTGTCCTCTACAGCACCGGTACCAGCATGAATACCGGGCTGCGGATCACCATTGCGGTCGTCGCTGCGCTCGCGGTCGCCGGTGCGGTCACGTTGAGCAAGCGCCGTCCGATGGCGGAGGGTGCGCCGGCGCCGTCAGCCAAGCCCGGTCCGTCGAGCCGTACCCGGACCGCCGCGAAGCGCTGACCGACCCCATCGGGTCCGTCGATCTAGGGCATACGCACGCGGATGGAGATCAATCCATGTGCATACGCCCTAGATCGACGAGAAATGGGGCGCGAAGGTCAGCGGGGGCCGTGGGGGCCGGGCCTGCCGCCCTGGGCCCACGGGTCGACGCCCGGGGGCAAGGTGCGCCCCTCGGGTACCACCGGAAGCACTGCGGTCGGCGGCCCGGCGGGTCGTGGTCCGGCCGGCGGGTAACCGGGGGCGGGGTAACCGAGGCTCGGCGGGCGCACGGGCTCGTAGCCGGGGGCGTACCCGTCGTCGACCAGGGCCGGCCGGGGACTGCGGAACAGCAGCCAGAGGATCGCGCCTCCGATGGCGACCAGGACCCCGCCGAGGATGTAGAGGATCACCGGCACGCCGCCGCCGGAGTTGGGGGAGCCGGCGATTCCGTTGGCGTCGAGCGGTTCGATGGTGACCGGCGGGCCCGTGTTGGTCGGGGGCGGGACGGTCGCCGCCGGCGACGGCGTCTGGGTCGGGGTGTGCTCCGGGTTCTTGGTCGGCCCGTTGGCGCCCTTCACCTCGACCCCGTCACTGTCCGACCCGAGCTGTTTCTGGCTGCCGCCGGCGAGGGCGTACGCGGTCACCTGAGCCCGGCCCGCGGGTGCCGAAGCGGTGAAGGTGAGCTGGTAGTTGCGCGTCTGCGCCCGGCCGTTCGGCTCGAGGCTGTCGCCGGCCTCTGAGAAGATGATCTCCCCAGGGCCGGTCGCCGACTTCTGCAGCTCGAAGGAGCCGCGGGTGATGTGCACCCCGTCGCCGGTGAGGCCGGCCAACCGGACGGCGATGACCCGTCGCACGTTCAGCAGGGGTTGGTCGGTGTTGTTCTCCAAGCGGACGGAGAAGCCGTCGCCGCGCCCGCCCGCGGTCATCGATGAGGCCAGCCCCTGCAGAGAAACCTTGACCTCGCCGTCGGCCCGGGCCGGTGCGGCCACGGCCAGGGAAGCGAACACGGCGACGGCGGCGGCGGCGATCGCAGTAGCGGCGCGGCGGGTCGTCGGGGTGGCTGGCATGACTACCTCTGGTCCGAGGGGCGGGACTGACCGTGATGACGATAGGGTTCCTCGCCACGGTACGCAGGCTCGGCGCGCCGCGACAACCGACCCGAGGGAGGATGATCGATCTCGGCGCCGCAGGCTACCGTGACCCGGTGTACGAGCGGGTTCGGGACAGTTACGACCGGGTTGCGCAGCGTTACGCCGACGAGATCGGCGGTGAGCTGGCCGCCAAGCCGGTGGACCGGGCGCTGCTGAGCTGCCTCACTGAGCTCGTGAGCCCGGCGCTGGAGCCGGGGCCGACGGGCACCGCGGTGCAGGTCGCCGACCTCGGCTGCGGCCCCGGACATGTGGCCGCCTATCTGACCGGGCTGGGGCTACCGACCGTCGGCATCGACATCTCGCCGGCGATGGTCGAGGTCGGTCGGGCCCGCTACCCGCAGGTGCCGTTCCGGGTCGGCACCCTGCTCGCGCTGCCGGCGACCGACGAGGAGCTCGCCGGTGCGGTCGCCTTCTACTCGATCCTGCACCTGGTGCCCGAGCACCGGCCGACCGCGTACGGGGAGATGGCCCGGGTGATCCGGTCCGGCGGTTGGCTGCTGATCGGGTTTCACGTGAGCCGGCCCGGCCACGAGTCGGGCGAGATCATGCACGCCGACCAGTGGTGGGGCGAGCAGGTCGACCTGGACTTCTACCTCCTCGATCCGGCTGAGGTCGCGGCCGGCCTGGCCGGCGCCGGCTTCACCGTCATGTCGCGAACCGACCGGGAACCGTGGCCCGAGGTCGAGCTGCAGAGCCGGCGCAGCTATCTGCTGTGCCGACGGTCCTAGGGCGGGCGATGACCGGCCCGGCGCGCACCCTGCTCGTCGGGTTCGCCTGCGCGGCTCTGTTGGCCGGCTGCACCTCGGCGCTGCCGGCGCGCGAGTGGGCCGGGCAGGTCTGCGACACCCTCGGGCCGTGGCGGAGCGGGATCGCCGGTCTCAACGCGCGGGCACAGCACGAGCTCTCCGTCGCCCGGACCCCGGACGAGGCCAAGCAGGACCTGCTGCGGCTGCTCACCGACGCCGCATCAGCCACCGAGACCGCCCGGGCCGCGCTGATCGCGGCCGGCGCACCCGATGTGCCGGGCGGCGCTGAGATCGCCGCCCGGTTCGTCTCGTCGTTGACGGCGGTTCGGGACTCCTACCGGCGCGCCGCGAGCGCCGTCCGCGCGCTGGCCACGGCAGACGCCGGCAGCTTCTACGATCGGGTGACCACGGTGCTCGACTCGTTGACCCGGGAGTATGACCGCGGTGCGGTCGACACCACCTCGCTGGACTCGCCTGAGCTGCGAGCCGCCTTCGATGGGTTGCCCCAGTGTCGATAACCCGACAGATGTCCCTCTTCGGGGCCGACGTCATCCCGCCCCGCCCGGACGACCTCGCCGGTCTGCTGGTCGGGGCCGGGCGGATGGTGCTGGACGGCGAGACCGCGGCGGTATCGGTGCTGGTTGATCACCCGTGGCGGGCCGCGGCGCTGGTCACCGAGTGCGCCCGGCGAGGGATCGCGGCCACGTGCCTGGCGACCACCCAGGACCGCATCTCGGTCCGCACCGCCCACTCGCCGCTCCTGGTGCCGCTGGCCCGGGCGTGGTCCGTCGGGGCCGAGGCGTCCGCCGGCGCCGGTACGGGGGAGACCCCACGGGTGCCGCGCGACCTTGTCCTGGACGGCCAGATGCTGCGGTTATGGGTGGAGGCCGAGGGCCGGCGAGGGGTTGGCTCGTACATCCTGCCGGTCGGTGTCGGCGACGAGGTCGACCGGGACTGCATCGGGGCGGCGCTGGCCGCCGCCGGCGTCCCGGCCCAGCTCGCGGTGGCGCGCCAGGGTGGTGGCGCTTCGTACCGTATTGTGGGTAAACGGCGGCTGCTGCGCCTGCTCGAGCTGGTCGGAGATCCACCGAAGCAGGCCCCCGCCGGCAGCTGGCCGAGCTAGCCTCTCGTCAGGACAGCCGGCTCGTGCGGCAATGAGCGGCCTTTGGGGCCAATGTGATGATGTGCGGCGGAGCCGATCTCGCGGACGTCATGGGTCGTCCTTGACCGGACGTGTACCGTTTGACAACCGTCAGCCGTCGATGCCGCGCGTGGTGTGCGACGGACGTCGATGTGGAGCGTGAGGAGTACGGGTGGCGAACGCCAAGACGCAGCGCCTGGTGATCGTCGAGTCGCCCGCCAAGGCGAAGACGATCTCGGGTTACCTTGGCCCCGGCTACGTGGTGGAGGCCAGTTACGGCCACGTTCGTGACCTGCCGCGCAACGCTGCCGACGTGCCGGCCCGCTACAAGGGCGAGTCCTGGGCGAGCCTGGGCGTCGACGTCGACCACAACTTCGCCGCCCTGTACGTGATCAGTCCGGACCGCACGAAGCAGGTGACCCGGCTGCGGAGCCTGCTCAAGGAGTCTGACGAGCTGCTCCTGGCCACCGATGAGGACCGTGAAGGTGAGGCGATCGCCTGGCACCTGGTGGAGACGCTCAAGCCCAAGGTTCCGGTCAAGCGCATGGTCTTCCACGAGATCACCCGCCCGGCGATCGAGCAGGCGGTGGCGAACCCGCGCGAGATCGATCAGTCCCTGGTGGACGCTCAGGAAGCCCGCCGGATCCTGGACCGGCTCTACGGCTACGAGGTCTCCCCGGTGCTGTGGAAGAAGGTAATGCCGAAGGGCCCCGACGGTCGGGCGCTCTCCGCCGGCCGGGTGCAGTCCGTGGCCACCCGCATCGTCGTGCAGCGCGAGCGGGAGCGGATGCGGTTCCGTACCGCCGAGTACTGGGACGTGCGGGCCGTGCTCGCGGTCGCGGCGGCCGGTGAGGGCCCGCGTACGTTCCCGGCGACGCTGGTCTCTCTCGACGGTGATCGCGTCGCCATCGGCAAGGACTTCGAACCGACCACCGGTGCGGTACGACCGGACACCCCGGTGGTGCACCTCGACGGTGACGGGGCCCGCGGGCTCGCCGCGCGGCTGTCCGGGCGCCCGTTCGAGGTCGTCCGGGTCGAGGAGAAGCCGTACCGGCGCCGGCCGTATGCGCCGTTCATCACCTCGACCCTGCAACAGGAGGCGGCGCGCAAGCTTCGCTACTCCTCGGCGCAGACGATGCGGACCGCCCAGCGGCTGTACGAGAACGGCTACATCACCTACATGCGCACCGACTCGGTCAACCTGTCGGAGCTGGCGGTCGCGGCCGCCCGTACCCAGATCGGCCAGCTCTTCGGTGACCGGTTCGTGCCGCCGCAGCCGCGCCGGTACACCGGCAAGGTCAAGAATGCTCAGGAGGCGCACGAGGCGATCCGCCCCGCCGGTGACTCCTTCCGCACGCCGGGCGAAGTGGCGGGTGAACTCTCCACAGAGGAGTTCAAGCTCTACGAGCTGATCTGGCGGCGCACGATCGCCTCGCAGATGACCGACGCGGTCGGCTCCTCGGTGTCGGTGCGGGTGCGAGCCGTCTCCAGCGCCGGCGAAGAGTGCGACTTCGGGGCCAGCGGCAAGACCATCACCGATCCGGGCTTCCTCAAGGCGTACGTCGAGTCCTCGGACGACCTCGAGGTCGAGGCCGAGGATGTGGAACATCGCCTGCCCACCCTGGCCAAGGGCCAGCCGCTGACCGCGGAGCAGATCGAGGCCATGGACCACAGCACCCAGCCGCCGGCACGGTACACCGAGGCGTCCCTGGTCAAGGCGATGGAGGAGCTGGGCATCGGGCGGCCGTCCACCTACTCCTCGATCATGCAGACGATCCAGGACCGGGGTTACGTGTTCAAGCGGGGCCAGGCGCTCATCCCGTCCTTCCTCGCCTTCGCCGTGGTGGGGCTGCTCGAGGGGCACTTCCCACGCCTGGTGGACTTCGACTTCACCGCCGCCATGGAGAACGAGTTGGACGACATCGCCGGTGGTGAGATGGCGGCCCTGGACTTCCTGCGCGCGTTCTACTTCGGCGACACCGCGGCCAAGCTCGGCACCATCGCCGGGGGCGGTGGGCTGAAGAAGATGGTCACCGAGAATCTCGGCGAGATCGACGCCCGCGGGATCAACTCCATCCCACTCTTCCGCGACGACGCCGGCCGCGATGTCGTGGTCCGGGTCGGACGGTACGGGCCCTACCTGCAGCGTGGCGTGGCCGGCGCGCAGCCGGCGACCAGCGACGAGAGCGCGGACGGCCAGACCGGCGACCGGGTGTCGCTGCCGGATGGCCTGGCCCCCGACGAGCTCACCCCGGAGAAGGTCGGCGAGCTCTTCCTCGGTGGTGGCGGTGAGCGCAAGCTCGGCGAGCATCCCCAGACCGGCGAGCCGATCCTGCTCAAGTCCGGCCGCTACGGCCCGTATGTGTCGACCGGCGAGCGCAACGCGTCGTTGCTGCGCTCGCAGACCCCGGAGACGGTGACCCTGGCCGACGCGCTCCGGCTGCTCACCCTGCCCCGAGTGCTCGGGGCCGATCCGGCGGGTGCGGAGGTGTTCGCCGGGGCCGGGCGGTACGGCCCGTACGTCCGCCGCGGCGACGAGTACCGCTCGCTCGAGACCGAGGAGCAGATGTTCACGGTGAGCCTGGACGAGGCGCTCGCGCTGCTGGCCGCTCCGAAGACCCGCCAGCGGCGGGCCGCCGCGCCGCCACTGCGTGAGCTGGGTCCCGACCCGGTCACCGAGAAGGCCCTGGTCATCAAGGACGGCCGGTTCGGCCCGTACGTGACCGACGGCGAGACGAACGCGTCGCTGCGCCGCGGGCAGACGATCGAGGGGCTGTCGCTGGAGCAGGCGAGCGAGATGCTCGCCGAGCGCCGGGCCAACCCGGCCACGCCGCGCAAGAGGGCGACCAAGGCCGCAGCGAAGAAGGCGGCACCCGCGAAGAAGGCGACCAAGGCCACGAAGGCGACCAAGGCCACGAAGGCGACCAAGGCCCAGAAGCGGATCTGAACCGCCCTGGGTCGATCCGCTGCGGGCCGAACGCTATGGGCCGAAGACCTGGGCCGTGTACTCGTTGGCGAAGACCCGGGCGGGGTCGGTGAGGTCCCGGACCGCGAGGAACTCGTCGAAGCGGGGGTAGGCGCGGCGCAATGACGCCACGTCCCGGTAGTGCATCTTGCCCCAGTGCGGGCGACCGCCGAGGTCGACACAAATCTCCTCGAACGAGCGCAGGTACCGCTCGTAAGGCATGCCGACGAACTGGTGGATGGCGACGTACGCGTTCTCCCGGCCGTACCCGTGGGAGAGCCAGATGTCGTCGGCCGCGGTGAACCGCACCTCGACCGGGAGCGCGACCCGGATCGGCAGGTCGGCCAGGAGCCGGCGCAGGCCGGCCAGCGCGTCCGGCAGCGCGGCCCGGGGCAGGCCGTACTCCATCTCGACGAAGCGCACCCGCCGCGGTGAGGTGAAGACCAGGTCGGAGCGTTCCGTGTAGTCCCGGGCCGAGAAGAATCGGGCTGTCGTGCGCAGCAGGGTGGGCGTCCAGCGGGGGACCGCCCGGCAGACGCGGCATACCCCGCCGATGACTGTGTTCTCCAACAGGTCGTCGTTGAACCAGGCGGCGAAGCGGGAGCGGGGCTTGTGGTCGGCGGCCACCCGATTGTTCGACTTGGTCAGCGTGCGGTCGGTGTAGGGCATCCAGTAGAACTCAAAATGATCATTGGTGGCGACCCGCTCGTCCACGTTGGCGAGTACGTCGGCCAGGCGCTCGGGGCGTTCGTTCGCGTGCAGGATGAACGCGTCGACGCAACGCAACGTGACTTCGGTGATGACGCCGAGCGCACCGACACCGACCCGGGCGGCCTGGAAGAGTTCCGGACGCTGCCTGGCCGAGCAGCGCACGACGGTGCCGTCGCCGGTGACCAGCTCCAGCTCCTCGACGAAGGTCGACAGGCAGCCGTACCCGGCGCCGGTGCCGTGGGTGCCGGTGGCGAGCGCGCCGGTCACGGTCTGTACGTCGATGTCGCCCAGGTTCGGCAGGGCGAGCCCCTCGGCGGCCAGCTGGGCGTTGAGCGCCGACAGCGGCGTGCCGCCCCGGACCCGGACCAGGCCGGTCGGCCGGTCGACCGAGACGAGCCCGCTCAGCCCTGACAGGTCCAGCCGGACCCCGGTGGTCGCGGCCGCGGCGGTGAACGAATGGCCGGTGCCGACCGGCTTGACGGTGCTGGCGCGCGCCGCCGCCGCGCGTACCGCCTGGGCGACCTCGTCGGTCGAGCGGGGTGCGATGACGGCGGTCGCGACCGAGCTCTGGTTGCCGGCCCAGTTACGCCAGGCGAGGACGCTGGAGGCCTGTGCCATATGACGTGAATACTCCTCATATATGCGCGGCGTCAACCGCCGTTTGCCGAGCGTAGGGCAGAATGAGCGACCGTAGCGCTACCAAATGACCCCGGAGGTTCAACTTGTGGTGACGCAGGCCAGTCCGTCGCCGGTTGGCCCACTGCGGCGCGTGCCCGTACAGGGACGCAGCGTCGCCCGGGTGAACCGGATGCTGGACGCCTGTGCCGAGCTGGTCGACGAGGTGGGCTACGAGGGCCTGACCACCACGCTGCTGGCCGAGCGGGCCGGGGTGGCGATCGGCTCGGTGTACCAGTTCTTCCCGGACAAGCGGGCGATCGTCCAGGCGCTGACGCTGCGCAACGTGGACGCGTACGTGGAGCGGGTCTCCCGGCGCATCGCATCGCAAACGATGATGAAGTGGTGGGACGCGGTCGACGCCGCCATCGACGAGTACATCGACATGCACCGCACCACACCGGGTTTCCGCACGCTGCACTTCGGGGATGTGGTCGACCGGCACCTGCTCGACGACGAGCGGGACAACGACACCGTGATCGCCGAGCAGATGGGCACCCTGCTGGTGCGCGCGTACGGGCTCGCGGACACGCCCATCCTGCACTCGTCCCTGTCGATCGCGGTGGAGATCGCCGATGCGCTCATCAAGCTCGCGTTCCGGCGCCATCCCGAGGGTGACGGCGCGATCCTGGGAGAGGCGAAGGAGATCGTGCGCGACTACCTCTACCGCCAGCTGAGCTGAGCCGGCCACCCTACAGGAAGGCCGGTACCCGGTCGCCGCGGTAGGTGGCCACCGATCCGTGCAGCCGGTCACCGCGTACCAGGTGCAGCTCGTCCACGTGCTCGCAGAGCTCGCCCGCCTTGGCGTGGCGGAACCACACCCGGTCGCCGACGGCGAGCTGGTCGGCCACCGCGCCGACCAGTGGCGTCTGCACCTCGCCGGCGCCCTCGGCGGGGAGCAGTTCCAGCCCGGCCGGCAACACCGGCACCGGCAGCCGGCTGCGGTCCGCCGGCCCCGACGCGATCCACCCACCACCGTGGACGGTGACCAGGTGCCGGGCCGGCCGGCGCACCACCGAGGTGGCGAAGAATGCGGCCGGGGTCGGCGTCCACGCCCGGTACTCGTCGAAGAGTGCTGGACCGTAGAGGCCCGAGCCGGCGGTGACCTCGGTGACCGACGGGTCATTGGCGCTCGCCGCGATGCTGCCGGTGCCGCCGCCGTTGACGAACTCCAGCTCGGCGACGGCCTGTACGGCCGCGACCGCGGCCGCCCGGCGGCGGCGGATGTCGGCGAAGGAGTGCCGTTGCATGGTGCGTACCAGCGCCCCGTAGAGCGGCCGGCCGGTCGGATTGTCGCCGAGCCCGGCGATGTGGGCCTCGTACGACATGAGCCCGACCACGACGAACCCGACCCGCCCGGCAATGTCGGCGGCGAGCGCGCCGGCGTCGGCCGGCGCATGTAGTGGTGAGCGGCGGGTGCCGACATGCGCACCGGCGACCGGCCGCCAGGAGGCATCGAGATCCAGGCAGAGCCGAAGTGGTGGGCGCCGGCGCGGCGGCACGACCTGGTCGACGAAGTCCAACTGCTCGGTGCTGTCCACCATCAACGTGATCGCGGCGGCGGCCGCCGGCGAGGCGGCCAGCTCGGTCAGCGCGGCCCGGTTCGCGGTCGGATAGCCCAGCAGGATGTCGTCGGATACGCCGGTACGGTGCAGCCAGAGCGCCTCGGCGAGGGTGAACGCCATGACCCCTCGCCAGCCCGGCCGGCGCACGACCTCGGCGAGCAGGGTCCGGCAGCGTACCGACTTGGTGGCCACCCGGATCGGTTTGCCGGCAGCCCGGCGTACCAGGGCGGCCGCATTCTCGTCGAAGGCATCGGAATCCAGAACTGCGAAGGGTGGATCGAGCCGGGCGGTGGCTTGGTCGAAGCGGGAACGCCGGTCCTGGGGGCGCTCGTCGTTCGCTGATGTCGTACGGCTTTTTTCCGTTTCCTCCCGGTTATGCTCTGCTGGCACGCCTGCACCGTATCGTCTGTGGCCATGAATGCGAAGACCACTCGCGTTATCGGCTGGGTGATGCCCCCGAGGGGACCGGCTCGGGGAGATCTCCGGGCTGGTCAGAAGCGTCGGGGGAAGCGCATGATCAAACGTCGGACTAGAGTGGAGTTCAAGCGGCCGGGGATAGCCGTGCTTTTTCGCTTGGACGACCTGCGGCATCGTGTCCTGGCGGCGGAGCGCGGGCCGGTATTCCTCGACCGCCATGGCCGACGCGGAGGTGCCGCCATCGCACGAGAGTCCCGCGAGCATGCGGAGGCAGCGGCGGCCGACCTCGCTCGGGCGGTCTCGGACACGGAGCGCGCCGCCGCCGTGCGGGCTGATCCTTCCGGGCTCGGCGCATTGCGGAGCATCCTGCACATCCGCCCCTTCCGCCGCCTCTGGATCGTGCTGGGGATCGCGTCGCTCGGCGACTGGCTCGGCCTGCTCGCCACCTCGATCTTCGCGGCCCAGCAGGTGCAGAACCCGACCGCGAAGGGGGTCGCCTTCGGCGGCGTCATCGCGGTCCGCCTGCTACCGGCGTTGCTGCTGGGTCCGATCGCAGGTGTGATCGCCGACCGGTTCGACCGGCGGCTGACCATGGTCGCCTGCGACCTGGCCCGGTTCGTGCTCTTCGCCTCGATACCGGCGGCCGCGCTGGTCACCGAGAACAGCGCCGCCGTCATTGGCTGGACCGCGATCGCGACCTTCCTGGTCGAGGCGATCACGATGGCCTGGCTGCCGGCCAAGGACGCCGCCGTGCCCAACCTGCTGCCGCGGGGCCGACTGGAGACGGCGAACCAGCTCACCCTGGCCACCACCTACGGGCTCACGCCGGTCGCGGCCGCCCTCTTGCTGGCCGGGCTGACCTCGGCGCTCTCGTCGGTCTACGCCTCGACCGGTCGTAGCTACCTGGACCCGACCACGTTCTCGCTGTACTTCCTTGCGGTCACCCGGTTGGTCACCGCGTTCGTGGTCTTCTTCGGTATCAAGGAGATCAGCGGGCGTGGTGGTCGGCGGGGCGGCCAGCCCAGCGTGTTCCGGGAGTTCGTCGCCGGCTGGTCGTACGTGGGGCGCACGCCGCTCGTGCGCGGCCTGGTCTTCGGCATCCTGGCCGCGTTCGGCGCCGGTGGGATGGTTGTCGGCAGCGCGCAGTTCTATGCGCGCTCACTGGGCGGTGGCGACTCGACGTTCTATGTCCTGTTCGCGATGATCTTCGTCGGGCTGGCGATCGGGATCGCCGGCGGCCCGCGCCTGATCGGCGCGCTGTCCCGGCGCCGGTGGTTCGGGCTGTCGATCGTGCTCGCCGGGGTCGCGGTCGGGCTCATGGGCTTCGCCTGGCACCTGACGATCGCCGTCGCCTTCGTGCTCGTGGTCGGCATCGCCGCCGGGATGGCCTTCCTCTCCGGCACCACGCTGCTCGGCGGTGAGGTCCCCAATGAGCTGCGCGGGCGCGTCTTCGGCTTCGTGAACATGGCGACCCGGGTCATCCTCATGCTGGCCATCGCGCTCTCCAGCGTGCTGGTCGGGCTGGGCCGTGACCGGTCGGTCAACCTCGGGCCGATCTCGGTCGCGGTCTCCACCACCCGGATCCTGTTGCTCGCCGCCGGTCTGGTCGGGGTGGCGGCAGGGGTTGCCGCCTTCCGGCAGATGGACGACAAGAAGGGGGTGCCGGTCTTCGCCGACCTGATCGGCTCGCTGCGCGGTCGCCCCCTGGGCATCCCCGAGCCGGTGACCGGGCGAGGCGCGTTCATCGTCTTCGAGGGCGGCGAAGGGTCGGGCAAGACCACTCAGGCCGAGCTGCTCGCCCGCTGGCTCACGACCCAGGGCCGGCGGGTCGCGGTCACCCGCGAACCCGGCGCCACCGGGGTCGGCGAGCGCATCCGCAGCCTGCTGCTCGACCGCGACGGCGAGGGGGTGGCCGGGCCCATCGCGCCCCGTGCGGAGGCGCTGCTCTACGCCGCGGACCGCGCCGACCACGTCGCCAACGTTGTCCGCCCGGCCCTCGCCGACGGCTCCGTGGTGATCAGCGACCGGTACATCGACTCGTCCCTGGCTTACCAGGGGGTTGGCCGTACGCTGCCGCTCAACGAGGTCTCGTGGCTCTCGGCCTGGGCCACCGGCGGTCTGCGGCCGGATCTGGTCGTGCTGCTCGACATCGACCCGAGCGTCGGCATCGCCCGGGTCACCGATCGTGGCGCCCGCGACCGACTGGAGGGGGAGTCGAACGCCTTCCACGAGCGGGTTCGTTACGCATTCCTCGACCTGGCCGCAGCCGATCCGCGGCGCTACCTTGTGCTCGACGGTACCGCCGCACCCGACGCGATCGCCGCCGCGGTGACCGAACGGGTGCGTGGGCTGCTCCCTGCGCGCCCGGGTGCGGCCAGCGGCCCGGACGGACCGCTGGCCGCGCTCGACGACGAGGTGCCCGAGCCTCCTCCGGTCCCGGACGTGGCTCCACAGGATCAACTCGAGCCGTTCACCCCGGAAGGCCAGAGCGGCCAGGCCGGTAACGGGGCCGGCGGGGCTCGCCGCGACGCGGTGAGATCGGCACTGTCCAACATGGACGGTACGCCGTGACCACTGCGGTGGTACCGCCGGTCTTCGCCCGGCTGGTCGGGCAGGACGACGCGGTCGGCATTCTCGCCGCCGCCGCGGCCGCGGCGGCGGCGATCGTCGACCGCGAGCCGGTGGCGGCCGGCGCGATGACGCACGCGTGGCTGTTCACCGGGCCACCCGGCTCCGGGCGCTCGGTCGCCGCCCGCGCCTTCGCGGCCGCATTGCAGTGCCCCGAGGGCGGCTGTGGTCACTGCGCGCAGTGCCACACCACGCTGGCCGGCACCCATGCCGACGTTCGGCTGGTGGTGCCCGAAGGCCTGTCGATCGCGGTGAACGAGATGCGCTCCCTGGTGATGCGGGCGGCCAGCGCGCCGACCGGCGGGCGGTGGCAGGTGGTGCTCATCGAGGACGCCGACCGGCTCACCGAGGCCGCGGGTAACGCGCTGCTCAAGGCGGTGGAGGAGCCGTCGCCGCGAACGGTGTTCCTGCTCTGCACGCCGTCCACCCATCCGGACGACGTGTCGCTGACTATCCGCTCGCGCTGCCGCACGGTGGCGCTGCGCACCCCGAGCGCGGCCGCGATCGCGGCGATGCTGATCCGTGACGACGGCGCCGATCCGGCCGCCGCGACCTGGGCGGCGGCCGCGTCCCAGGGACATGTCGGCCGGGCGCGCCGGCTCGCGCACGACCAGCAGGCGCGGCAGCGGCGGGAAGCGGTGCTCGCGGTGCCCCGCCGGCTGCGGGGCGTCGGCGCCTGTTTCGACGAGGCGGCCACGCTGATCGCCGCCACCGAGGCCGAGGCAGCCGCGAACGTCTCCGGTGTGGACGCCAAGGAGCGGGCGGAGCTGGAGGTCGCGCTCGGCGGCGGGGGGACCGGGCGGGGCACCGCCGCCGCCCTGCGCGGAGCCACCGGCGCGCTGAAGGAGCTGGAGCGCAAGCAGAAGTCGCGCGCCACCCGGGCCCGCCGGGACGCGCTCGACCGAGCCCTGGTCGACCTGGCCGGGTTCTACCGGGATGTGCTCGCGCAGCGGTTGGGCGCCTCGGTCGCGCCGGTGCACGTCGACGCCGCTGATGACACCGCTGCGGCGGCTCGGCGGTGGACCGCGGAGAGCACGTTGAGCCGGCTGGAGGCGGTCCTCGGCTGCCGCGCCGCCATCGAGGCGAACGTCAAACCGCAGATCGCCGTCGAGGCGATGATGGTCGCGCTCTGGCGCGGCTGATATCGAGTTATCCACAGGTTGCGATGCAGGGGTGCCGCGCCGGGGCAACGGCGCGGTAGCCTCCCGACTGCGCGGGCGGTCGGCCCGGCGTGGTCGGATGGCGTCGGGCGGTCAGCGGTCGATGAGGTGTACGGGTGGCGCGGGAGATCGATGAAGCGTGGATCGAGACGGCGATCGAGCGCTACCGGCGCCTGGATGGCCTGCTCGCGGAGTTCGAGCGGGCGGCGGCCCGGGTCGATGTCACCGTGCGCTCGCCGGACGGGCTGGTCGAGGTCGTTGTCGGCGCCGACGGAGTGATCCGCGACGTGGCGATCAGCGACGCCGCCCAGGGGCGGGACGTGCGCGAGCTGTCGACATCGGTTCAGGCGGCGGTGACTTCGGCCGCGGACGCGGCCCGCTGGGCCCGGGCCAAGCTGCACCAGGACGTGTTCGGGGACTTCCCCGAGCTCGGCGGGGAGCGGGGAGGGCGCCAGCCGTGAGACATCCTCGGTCAACCCCAGGTCTTCGTCCCGGCCGGGTTTGCGTGATCGCGAAGAGTTGTGGTCGTTCGCGCGACCCGGACTCTTCGCGATCACGGGTCGCCTCCGCGGAGGCGGCATGGTGACCGCCGACGTGCTTTCCTCCGCGGAGGCGGCATGGTGACCGCCGACGTGCTTTCCTCCGCGGAGGCGGCATGGTGACCGCCGACGTGCTTTCCTCCGCGGAGGCGGCATTATGACCGAGTCGCTGGCGGGCGCGGCGGCGGTCCTGCGCGCCGGCGCGCAGACCCTGGCCCGGGCCGGCACCCGGGTCGTGGCCGACGATCCCGGCGGCCCAGCATTCGGCAGCGACGGGCCGGGGCGCCATGGGGCGCTCGGCATGCAGCTCTACCGGCTGTGGCGGCGCTCGCTCGATGCTCGCGCGCGGGAGGCGGTTGCCCACGGGGTCCGCCTCGACCAGGCCGCCGACGCCCTGGCCCAGGCTGCGGCCGGGTACGCCGATGCCGAGGCCCAGGCTGCGGCCGGGTACGCCGATGCCGAGGCCACGGCTACCCGCCGCGGTGACTCTGATGCGGCGTCCCGCCGCGGTGAGCGGGGCTCATGATGGCGCCGGACGCGTTGAGCCGGCTGGAGTCGCTGGCCCGCCCGGTGCTGGCCGAGGTGGATCGGGCGCTGGCCACTCTCGGGGCGCCACCCGGACACCGGGTGTGGGCCGCACTGCGCGCGGTCGGTGCCTCGCCCGCCGACATCGTCGCGTTCTGGGCCGGCCGTGATCCGGCTGTGCTGGCGGCGGCCGGTGCCGCCCTCGACGAGCAGGCGCGGGCCTACCGGGCGGTGCAGATCCCGGTGACCGTCGGCTGGCAGGGCCGCGCGGCCGACGAGTACCGCCAGCGCGCCGGCGCATTCGCCGACCACCTCGGCGGGCCCGGCTCGATGGCCGAGCAGCTCACCGCGACCGCGGCGTACGCGCAGGCGGTGGCGCACTGGTACCAGGACTCGCGGGATGCGGTGGCCCGGGCGCTGGCCGCGGTCCTAGGTTCGGCGCAGGTCGTCCGGGTCCGCGCGGGCGCACCGGGGGCCACGGTCGCGGCCGCCGATATCGGTGCGTACCTGCTCGAGGTTGCCGCCGACACGCTGGCCGAGGGCGATGAGGTGTACCGCCGGTGGGCGCATCGGCTCGACGAGGTCACCTTCGCGCCCGCCGGCGAACCGCCACCGAGCCACGAATCCCCGATCGACGTGCGTCACGGCTGACGGGCCGCCGCCCGGCGCCGGGCGTAGGGTGGCTGGATGGGCCAGCTCTGTGCGGTGAGCTTCAACCGCTACGGCCGGCTCTTCTACCTTGACCCGGGTGATCTGCGCCCGGCCGTCGGTGACCTCGTGCTGGTGCCCACCGACGACGGTGACCAGGTGGCCGAGTGTGTCTGGGCGCCGGAGTGGGTCGATGTCGACACCACCGGCTTCCCTCGCCTGGCCGGCCTGGCGGGCGCCGACGATCTGCACCGCGACGAGCAGATCCGGCGGGGCAAGGCCGACGCGAAGGTGGCGGCCAAGCGCCTGATCCGCGAGCACGAGCTGCCGATGAAAGTGGTCGCGGTCGACCACGTGCTCGCCTCGGCCCAGACCGGTGCCGGGCCCCGCACGACGGTCTACTTCACCGCGCCACACCGGGTCGACTTCCGCGCCCTCGTGCGCGACCTGGGCGCCACCCTGCGCTGCCGGGTCGAGCTGCGTCAGCTCTCGGCCCGCGACTCCGCCCGCGTCCAGGGCGGTATCGGTTCCTGCGGCCGGGACCTGTGCTGCGCCACCTTTCTCACCGACTTCGAGCCGGTCACCATCCGGATGGCCAAGGATCAAGAGTTGCCGCTCAACCCAATGCGCATCTCGGGCGCCTGTGGGCGACTGATGTGCTGCCTGAAGTACGAACATCCGCTCTATGCGGCGGGCAGCAGCTACCCGTCCACCGGCGCCCGGGTCGAGACCCCCGATGGCGCGGGCCGGGTCATCTCGCGGCACCCGCCCAGCGAGTCCGTATCCGTCAAGATGGAGGGCGACGGGCGGGTGGCCCGGTGCGGCCTCGCGGAGGTCTGCGGATCGCGGCGAAGCTACGAGGCCCGGTAGCCCGGCCGGACACAGCGGCCCGGTTGTCGTGGACAGCCGCACCCTCTTTGGTCATACTTATGACCATGGCGACGATGCCGCTCGGCGAGGTCAAGGCACACCTGTCGGAACTCGTTGGTCGAGTGCACGACCACCACGAGCGGATCACCGTGACGGTGCACGGCCGCGCCTCGGCCGTACTCGTCGCCGTCGAAGATCTGGAGCGACTGGAAGAGACACTGGAGATCCTCAGCGATCCGGCGACCCTGCGCAGGCTCGCCGAGTCCGACGCGGAACTCGCCCGGGGTGAGGTGGTCACCGCCGAGGAGCTGGCCGAGACCATGCGGCGCCGACGTTCCGCGGCGTGACTGAGCTCGAGCACGAGCCGTACTCGCTCCGCACGACTCCGACCGCCCGCCGGTCGCTTGGCGAGCGCCTGCCCGAGGCGGTGGCGGTCGCGGCGTACGAGTTCATCACGGGCCCGCTCGTGCGTGAACCCTAATCGGGTGGGCAGACAACTCATGCCTGCGTTGGACGACCGGTTCACCGCCCGGCGCGGCACCTACCGGATCATCTACCGCATCGACGACGCATCTCGCACCCTGACTGTCGTCAACATCGACAACCGTCGTTACGTCTACCGGTCATAGGGCGTCACTTCCCTCATCGGGTCCCAGCCACCACACTGGACAGTGGCCCGCTGCCCGTGGCCACCAACCCGAGCGCGTAGCGCCGCCGGTTTCCCGTACACTGGACACACCGCCGCCTTAGCTCAGTCGGCCAGAGCGACGCACTCGTAATGCGTAGGTCCCGGGTTCGATTCCCGGAGGCGGCTCCACCGCAAGGACTCAGCCACCTGGGGAGGTGTTTCGGCGTGCACAGTCACGCGAAAGTTCTCGGTCAACCGCTCAATCCGGTGCTGACGATGTTGCCGCTGGGCATCCTCAGCAGCGCCGTCTTCGCCGACCTGGCCGCGCTGGTCAGCGGCGTCCGGCTCTTCGGCACCCTGGCCCACGCCGACATGGTGCCGGGCCTACTCGCCGGCGTACTCGCCCTGTGCGCGCTGCTGGTCGACCTGATCACGGCGACTCCGGGCACGATGGCCCGCCAGGTGCTCGGGGTGATCTGCGTCGCGTTCGCCGCGATGGTGGTCGCGTTCACCACGGTGTGGTCGGTCCGCCTCGACGGGCGCGCCAGCGGCGGCCTGTTCGCCATCGAGGTGCTCGCGCTGGCCGCCGGCATCGCCGGTGCCTGGCTCGCCCGTGGGCTGACGGTCGGGCGCGGATTGCCGCGTCGCGCGCCGGCACCGGTGTACCGCCCGGAGCCACCGCCTGCAGTCGTCGCCGCACTTTCGCTGCAGACCCTGCAGCTGCCACTGGTACGCCTCAGCCCGCCGCCGCCCCGCTCACCGGTCTAGCCGCCCCGCGTCGATCTGGCCGCCGCCCCTTTGCGTTGATCTAGGGCGTAGGCACACGGATAGAGATCGAACCGTGGGCCTACGCCCTAGATCGACGCGCTGTTGGCGGCCGGCGTGGGGTCCGCGATCGGCGGCCGGCTGGCGGCCTGCGCCCACGCCTCGTCTTCAGCGATCTTGCGGGAGAGCCCGTCCCGCCCGTCGTAGCGGAGGAACGATGGCAGCGCGGCGGCGAGCGCGACCGTACCCAGGAAGCAGAGCGCCCCACCCCACACGATCGAACCGCCGACGCCGACCAGGCGCGCAGCGACCCCGGACTCCAGGTTGCCCAGGGTCGGGCCGGTGGAGTACGAGAGCATCTCCACGCCGGCGAGGCGCCCGCGTAGCCGGTCCGGGATGGTCTGGTTCCAGATGGTGCTGCGGAACAACCCGGAGACCATATCCGCGCCGCCGGCGATGGCGAGGCAGGCCAGCGCGAGCCAGAGCGTGTGCGACAGCCCGAAGCCGATGACCGCGATCCCCCAGCCGCCGGCGGCGAGTACCACCGCGAGACCGTGCCGATGAATCCGGCCGGACCAGCGCGACGTGAGTGTGGCGAGCAGCGAGCCGGCCGACGGCGCCGCGTAGAGCAGGCCGAGCACTGCCGGCCCGCCCAGGCCCGCGGCCACGAACGGGTAGAGCGCCTCGGGCATGCCGAAGAACATGGCGTTGATGTCGACCAGGTAGGTCCCCAGAAGCTCCGGCCGGCTGCCCGCGTACCGCAGGCCGGTGACGACCGAGCCCAACGACGGGCGCGGCGCAGCCGGCGGCGGCGGCACCGGACGCATGAAGGCAAGGCAGGCCAGGCTGACCGCAAAGGTGGCGATGTCGATCGCGTAGACCCAGGCGACCCCGACGCTGGCCAGGAGGATGCCGGCGATCGCCGGTCCGGCCAGGGCCGCCGCGTTCATCCGCAGCGAGTTCAGCGCGCTGGTCGCCGGAATCTGGTCGGGCCGGACCAGCCGGGGGATAGTCGCCTCGAGGGCTGGGCGCTGCACGCCGTCGACCGCGGTGGAGAGCGCCGCGACCACGAAGAGCAGCCATAGCTGCGGCCGACCGAGCAGCGCATTGACGAGCAGGATCACGGTCAGCAGGGTGAACGCCAGCTCGCCGGCGATGACGAGGCGGCGGCGATCGAGGTAGTCGGCCATCGCCCCCCCGACGAATGCCATCAGCAGCAGCGGGACCAGCTCGCAGACGCCGATCAGGCCGACCATGAGCGGATCGGCGGTGAGCAGGAACACCTGGTACGGGATGGAGACGTAGGTCAGGAACGAGCCCAACATCGAGACGCCCGCGCCGGTGAACACGAGCGCGAAGTCCCGCGAGGTGCGCAGCGGGGACAGGTCGATGCCCCAGCGCCGCCCGGCGTCGGCCACGTGCCGGGATCTTCCCGGGATTCGTCGGGCGTGTCGACCGGATTTCCTAGGCGGCGTGGGGCGCCGGTCACTGCCTCAACGTCTACGAAGATCGCGACATGTGCCCCATATCGATGGTTGCCCGTTGCCAGTTCTGTCCATGGTGGCTGGTTGGCGGTTACAGTGCGGCGCGTCCCGATTGTTGTTGGAGGTCACGGGTGGCTCGGTTTGACGCGTCGGCGCCGCCGGCTCCGCCTACACCCAGTCGGTCACCGGCTACGACAACGCCTACCGGCCCACCCACACCACCCTGAGCATTCCCGCCGCCGAAGGCGCCCTCGCCGGGGCCTACACCACCGACTACACCTACAACACCAACGGCACCCCCGCCACCGCGACCAGCACCACCCGCTCCGGTGCCGCCGTCGGTGGGCTGCCCGCGGAAACGTTGACCTACAGCTACAACACGGTCGGCCAGCCGATCGGGTTGGCCGGAACGCAAACCTACCTGGCCGACACCTCCTATCACTACGACGGGCAGATCGCCCAACTGATCCTCGGCACCCCCGGTGTCCAGATCCGGCGCCACCACCGGCGCCAGCCACCCCTCACCCTGGCTGTTCCCCGGTGGTCAACCTGGCCGTCCGATCAGCGCCACCCACCTCGGGCAACGACTCAAACACCTCGGCATCCAACCCGGCCCAGCACGCTCCACCGCACTGTTCCAACTCGCCACCGAACTCCCCGCCGCCATCCTCGCCCGCATGCTCGGCATCCACATCGGCGTCGCCGTCGCCTGGCAGCGCGCTTCCGCCGGCGACTGGATGACCTACGCCGCGGACATCAGCCGCCGCCCACCTCAGACGGCGAGACTCGATCGAACTCCATGACCGGACCGACGACATCGTCGGCCGGAGGACAGGCCAGGCCTCAACGCAGACTCACAGCCGAGGCATTCAGACGGTTCTGATATCCGACGGTGCCGTTACACGTCCGACTCCGCCTGCAACGCCAGGCGATCGAAGCCATGGGCGCCGCCCTCCGCGACGACAACCAAGACGATGGGGACGACGAGGGTCGCGACGATGAGGAGCCCGACGACCCACCGATCCTCGTCCCCGCCTGAACCGGCCACATTGAGGCGTCCCGCCACCGTTCGCCCCCCGGCGTGGCGGGACGCCATCTCGAAGGCCGCGCGAGGCGTCGGAGGCAGCTTCGAACGGGTGGCGGCCGGTAGACTGCCCGGTGGAGGGAGGTTGCCGATCATGTCGCGTAACTACGTCACCAACACCCCGGTACTGGATCGCACTGCGAGCCGGCCGGTCGTCGTCGTGGACGATCTGGCGCGCCTGCACGGCCCCTCGACCGGCGTGGTGACGCTACCGATCACCCTGAACTGGACTCCCCGGACCCGCTACGACCTCGGTACCGAGACCGCGGCCCGATCGCTCTACCAGGTCGTGTTGCGAGAAGCCCACACCGAGGCGGAGATCGAAACCTACCTCGATGCCGAGCTGCTGCGCCGGCTGTGGTCGTCGCTGACCCTGCCGCGAGCTGTGCGGGAGTTCTGGGAAGCCCGGCATCCCGCCCTGGCCGGCTGAGCCAGGGCGGGTTCGTGTCGTTCACGCCGTTCCAGCGCCTCATCGCCCAACACACCCTCGACGCGATCGCCGCCCTCGGCTTCGCCCTCGGCGGCGGCCAAGCGCTACACGCCCACGGCCTGGGTGACCGGCTATCCCTCGACCTGGACTTCTACGTCACCCGCTTCGACCAAGACCTCTTCGACCGCGCCGAAACCGCCGTCCTCGGCGCGATGCGCCAGCTTGGCTACCGGGCCGAGGTCGGGCACTCCGACACGTGGCTACGGCAGATCATCGTCACCGACCCCGCCACCGGGGAGCAGGTGCTGCTCGACCTCGGCCAGGACTACCGCCAACACCCGCCCATCCTCATCACCGGCCTCGGGCCGGTCATCGACCTGCCCGACGCCGCCGCCTCCAAAGCCCGAGCCCTCAACGACCGCCGAGCCGTCCGCGACTACCTCGACCTGCACGCCCTGTTCACCCAACCCGGCTGGAGCCCGGCCCGGCTGTTCGCCGCGCTGCGGGACAACCTGCGGCCCGTACTCACCGCCGAAGAGTTCGCCGCCGACCTCGCCGCCGCAGGCCAACAAGACCCCGAGGACTACCACGCCTACGGCCTCACCGACACAGACATCGGCCGCCTCGCCGCCGACTTCACCCGCTGGGCCGACGAACTCCGAACCCCGCCCATCGACAACGATTATCAGTAAATCGGGTGTTGTCGATGGTGTGGCGTGGGTCACCGGCGACGTGCGCTGAGGTTGATGTCAGTGCAAGCGCAGCGAATCGTTACGGCACGGTGAGTTATACAACCGCGGGACAAATTCGGGTGCTGGCGGAACGGTGACTTATGCGCCCGAGCCAGTAGCCGTCGGCGACCCGCGGATCAACTACAACCACGCAAACGTTACGCTCGGGGAGGGGCCAAACCCCTTTAGCGAGCAGATGCCGAACCCGATCGCCGGCGCGAAGAATCGGCAGCTTCCCGACCACCTTGGCGCACCGCGCTGCTGATCAGAGGGGAATTCTTGTGGGTGATCTTCAATGGGAGCCGGGAGCACTAACGGGCGGTCCAATTGACCAGGTCCTTAGGGCTTTACGGCACAGATTTCACGAATTGACAATTGAGCGACTCAGAGTGCGCAACCCAAACGATGATGATAACCTGTGGTATCTACGGCTACCGCAGCGTGATATTGAGCTCCAGATGGATGCGAAGCCCAGTGGAGGGCCGCCATTTGTATTGGAGTCGGCCGATAGTCAATTCGTCGCCCAAGATGTTGATTCGGCGATCACGAAACTGGCTGAGTGGCTGTCTGAGTGACGTTGAGAATGCGCGTGTCTGCCGCCGTACTTGGTGCGCCTATGAGCTCACCGAGAGTGTTCTTCTGGCTCCGCCGTGCATCGGAGTGCGTGTTGGTGCGTGCATCTCGTTGCGTGGGCGCGTGCGCGCGGGCCGTAGCTGCTCACCGGAGAGGTCGACCGGGACCGGGTACGCGTTGGGCGGCGATGTAGGCGAACTGCTCCTCGTGGGCGGGTTTGCTGGGGCGGGCCACCCAGCGGTCAATGGACACACGTACTATGTGGTAGCCGGGGACACACCCGTCCTCGTACACAACTGCGGCGACGCGCGATTCGCGGTCGGCAATGACGGGGTGGCGACAGACCTTCGGGGAACTATTGATGCAAATAGGCTGCGTTTCACTCCAGGACAGTGCGGGTAATACATTCAGGGATGGCCGTTCCGTAGCCGACCTTGCCAACGGTCTCGCCGACGGCAGTGTAAACCCGCGCAGCTTGCCGACGGTAAGGGTGTTCGAACAAGATGGCGAACTCTTCTCTCTCGACAACCGAAGAGTATTCGCGGGCCAATATGCTGGCGTTGAGCTTCCCTACAGAATGGCCACGCCGGCCGAAATAGCGGCCCGGGACATGACGTACGTTGACGGCGGCAGGAGCATAAGAATCCGAGGTTTAGGCTGGTGGAGCACGGAATGAGCGACCTGGAAGGCCTCGCGGGCCGCGACGCGGTGGTTAATATACTCGGTGAGTTGTGCACCGAGCTTGATAGCGGCACCGAATGGGAGAACGACTCTCTTCGGCGTTATCTCGAGGCACTTGGAGCTCTCCTCGGTTCCATAGAGAACACCTACGTGAATTCGGAGCAGCCTGTGCCGAATGATCCATGGGAACTCATCGGGAGAGCCCTCAAGGGCGCACGTCATTACGAATAACTCATCGGTGAGTTGCGATACGCCAAGGACCAGCTCTCGGCAGCCGACAACGCCGGCCTGCACATGTCCGT
The DNA here is from genome assembly GCA_963753485.1 of uncultured Actinomycetota bacterium. Taxonomy (GTDB): domain Bacteria; phylum Actinomycetota; class Actinomycetes; order Mycobacteriales; family Micromonosporaceae; genus CAWDLX01. The sequence goes on from CAVWCL010000019.1 coordinate 136,791, forward strand.
CCGCGAATTGCTCAGCACCCTCGCCAGCATCGGCGAGACCGTGCTGCTCTACCACGACGGTGGCAAAGGCCGCCCCCGCGCCCGACGCATGCTCACCGACATGGACCCCACCCAGCAACGCCTCGCCGAACTGTTCGCCATCAACAAGTTCGCGCCAACCCGCTGACCAACCAGGTCCCGCCACCCCGGTTAGGTAATACACCCAACCGGGGCGAACACGCGCCTGACCTGCACAAACACAGCCAAGATCAAAATAAGGGGGAAGCTCAGGCTAGGGGCGGTTGCGCTGGGCGAGCGCGGCCCGCGGAGCTCGTCGAGGTCCTCGTTGCTGAGCGCGTCCGGTCGGCGTGCCGGGACGAGCTCGCTGCCTGCCCGTAGTCCGGGTCGGCGGAGATGACCTCGGCGAGTTCCGCGAACGTCGGGCCGACGAAGACCTGGTGCGGGCAGGTTCACGCCAAAGGTGTCGGCGACCCCGGCGACAAACCTGGTCGCGATCAGCGAGTGGCCGCCGTTCGGGAACGGGTTGTGCAGTGCGACGTGACCTGCTGGAAGGGCCGGTTCGACCCACGACGCCCCCCGCTGTCGTCGACATTCGGATAACCCGGCGCAGGCATATCCACACACGTGGCGCTGCCGTCGTCGAGTAGGTGCAGCGCCTCCTGCGGGCCGTGCTTGGCGGTGCCGTCGACGTTTGTCGTGAGCTGGGCCGCCACGACCTCGTGGACCGCGGTGCCGTGGGACAACCCGGCCGGGAGATCTCCCCCGCTGACGCCCCCCGAGCCCGATCGGTTCGCGCCGCGTGCCAGGTGGACGCAGTGGTCGTTGTCGACGAGCCTGGCCGGGTTGTGCGAGCGGCTGCGCATCGAAGTCGTCGATGACGATGACGGTCACCGTCTGCTGCGGTGGTGGTGAGATGGTCGGCGCCGGGTCAGGATCCCCGGTAGGGAACGAGGCCGCAGCCGCCCGCGGCGAGCAGGACCGCCGCGGCTACCAGGCCTGTCCATCGCCGCCGCCCGGTCGTGACGGACCTCGGCTGAGGACCCCGACCTCGTAACCGAGCCCGACCAATCATGTGCCTCACCTGTTCGTCTCGGTCGCGCTGGCCAGGATGGTCTGTCCACCCCGGGATCGGTGGGCGATCCAGGCCGTCGAGCCTGTACGGGACCCCGCCTCAACCCTTAACGTTCGTCCCATGCGCAGCACGATGATGGACACGCCGCTCCAGGTCTCCCGACTGCTGGAGCACGGAAGCACGGTGCACGGTACGGCCGAGGTCGTCACCTGGACAACCGACGGCCCCCGTCGCACGTCGTACGCGGAGATCGGCGCCATCGCCGCTCGCCTCGCCAACGCCCTGCGCGACGAGCTGGGCATCACCGGGGACCAACGGGTCGGCACCCTGATGTGGAACAACGCCGAGCATCTGGCCGCCTACCTGGCCGTACCGAGCATGGGTGCGGTGCTGCACACCCTGAACCTGCGCCTGTTCCCGGAGCAGTTGATCTACGTCGTGAACCACGCCGAGGACCGGGTGATCATTGTCGACTCGACGCTGATCCCGTTGCTCGCCGGCGTCCTGTCGCACCTGGGTCCGCTGCGCCACATCATCGTGGTCGGCGGCGGCGATATCGCCCCGCTGGCCGCCGCGGCCGGCGGCCGGGTGGCCATCCACCGGTGGGAGGAGTTGCTGCGCGGCCGGTCCGACCGCTTCACCTGGCCGGTGGTCGACGAGCGGGATGCGGCGGCGCTCTGCTACACCTCCGGCACCACCGGCAACCCGAAGGGCGTCGCGTACAGCCACCGCTCCATCTATCTGCACTCGATGCAGGTCTGCTCGATGGAGGCGTTCGGCCTCGGCCCGCACGCGAAGGTGCTCGCCGTGGTGCCGATGTTCCACGCGATGGCCTGGGGGCTGCCGTACGCGGCGTTCCTCTCCGGCGCCTCCCTGCTGATGCCGGACCGGTTCCTGCAGGCGGCCCCGTTGGCGACGATGATCGGGTCGGAACGGCCCACGCTGGCCGGCGCGGTGCCCACGATCTGGACTGATCTGCTCGCCTACCTCGACGCGAACCCGACCGACGTCTCCTCCATGACCGAGGTGATCGTGGGTGGCTCGGCCTGCCCGCCGGCGCTCATGCACGCCTTCTCCGAGCGGCACGGCATCGAGATCATCCACGCCTGGGGAATGACCGAGATGTCGCCGCTGGGTTCGGTCTCGCGGCCGCCGGCCGGCCTCACCGGTCCGGACGCCTGGGCCTACCGCTACACCCAGGGCCGGGTACCGGCGAGCGTCGACGCCCGGATCGTCGGTCCGGACGGCTCGGTCATGCCGGCCGATGGCAAGTCCGTCGGCGAGCTGGAGGTTCGCGGGCCGTGGATCACCCAGTCGTATCTGGGTGACGCCGAACCCGACCCGGAGAAGTTCCACGACGGCTGGCTGCGTACCGGCGACGTCGGCGTGCTCTCGCCGGACGGGTACCTGACCCTGAGCGACCGAGCCAAGGACGTCATCAAGTCGGGTGGCGAGTGGATCAGCTCGGTCGACCTGGAGAACGCGCTCATGGCTCACCCGGCGGTGCTGGAGGCCTGCGTGGTCGGAGTGCCCGACGACCGTTGGGGCGAGCGTCCACTCGCGACGGTCGTGCTGCGGGAGGGGGCCACCGCGACCGCCGCCGAGCTGCGCGACTACCTCGCCACCTCGGTGGCCCGCTGGCAGCTGCCGGAGCGTTGGGCGTTCATCCAGGCGGTGCCGAAGACCTCGGTCGGCAAGTTCGACAAGAAGCGGGTACGGGCCCAGTACGCCGAGGGCGATTTGACGGTCTCCTCGATCTGACCCTTTCTTCCCGTCGATCTAGGGCATACGCACACGATTGGAGATCAATCCGTGTGCGTACGCCCTAGATCGACGAGCTACTAGGCGGGACGAGCTAGGCGGAGCGGCGGCTCTTGGCCGGGGCCGCCTTCTTCGCGGTGGTCTTCTTGGCCGCCGGGGCCTCGGCCGCCTTCTTCGCCGGCGCCTTCTTCGCGGTGGTCTTCTTGGCCGCCGGGGCCTCGGTCGCCTTCTTCGCCGGGGCCGCCTTCTTCGCGGTCTTCGCCGACCGGGCGGTGGTGATCGGGGTCGGCGGTACCAGCTCGCGCTCGACCTCAGGTGCGGCGCCACCCGCCTCCCGGGCGGCCTTTGCCCGCTCCACCGATGCCCGCAGGGCGGCCATCAGGTCGATGGCACCGCTGGGCGCCTCCTCGGCCTCGGGTGGCGCCACGATCTCCTTGCCGCTGACCTTCGCGTCGATGACCTGCTGCAGCGCGGCCCGGTAGTTGTCGGTGAACTCCTCCGGCTTGAAGTCGTTGGCCATCGAGTCGATCAGGGAGGAGGCCATGGCCAGCTCCTGCGGGCGGATGGTGATGTCCTCGTCGAGGAAGTCGAACTCGGCCGCGCGGACCTCATCCGGCCACAGCATCGTGTTGAGCACCAGGACGCCCTCGCGTACCCGTAGGGTGGCCAGCTGCTCGCGTTGGCGCAGGGCCACCTTGACGATGGCCACCCGTTCGGAGTCGGTCAGGGCGTCGCGCAGCAACAGGTACGGCTTGGTCCCGACGCCGTCGGGCTCGAGGTAGTACGCCTTGTTGTAGAGGATCGGGTCGACCTGCTCGGCCGGCACGAACTCGAGCACGTCGATAGCGTGGCTGGTGGACAGCGGCAGGTCGGCGAAGTCCTCGTCGGTGAGGATGACCATCTCACCGCCGCCCAGGTCGAATCCCTTGGCGATGTCGTCGTAGCTGACCTCTTCGCCGCAGACCGAGCAGGTCCGCTTGTACTTGATCCGCCCGCCGTCGGCGCGGTGGACCTGATTGAAGTGGATGTCCTTCTCCTCGGTCGCGGAGAACAGTTTGACGCCGATGGACACGAGCCCGAACGAGACCGCGCCCTTCCAGATCGCTCGCATCCTCAGCTCCTCCCGCCGGGGTCCACCCCGCGTCGTAATACCCACGCCGTAACTACCAGCATCCCACCTGTCACGGCGGTATGCGATCGGCCCCGTACGGTTGATGGATGCCCCATCCGCCGCGTCCCATGCTGGCGACCACCGGGGAGTTGCCGGTGGGCCCGGGGTGGGCGTATGAGTTCAAATGGGACGGAGTACGCGCGTTGGTTGTTCAGCGGCGAAACGACCTGCGCTGGTACGCGCGTTCCGGGGCGGAGATCACCAAGGCGTACCCCGAGCTGGCCGGGCTCGGCGGGGTGCTCGCCGACGCCGGGTTCGTCGAGGCCGTACTGGATGGCGAGATCGTGGTGCTGGACGAGCAGGGGCGGCCCTCGTTCAGCGCGTTGGCCGAACGGATGCACGTGCGGGAGGTGGGTCGGGCCCGGCAGCTGGCGGCCGCGCTGCCGGCCACCTACATGATCTTCGATGTGCTGGCCGCCAACGGCAACGACATCGCCGCGGTGCCCTACGACCAGCGCCGCCAGCTGCTCGACTCGCTGGCGCCCCACCTTGCCGCGTCCGGGCGGTGGCTGGTGCCGCCGAGCTTCACCGACGGGCTGGCCACGCTGGCGGCGGCTACAGACCTGTCCCTGGAGGGCGTGGTCGCCAAGCGGCTGGCCTCGCCGTACCGTGCGGGTGTGCGCTCGCCCGAGTGGGTGAAACTGAAGCGCGACAGCACCGGCGACTACGTGATCGGCGGCTGGCGACCCGGCCGGCGCGATCTCGGCGCCCTTCTCGTGGGTACGCCGGTCGCCGGTGGCCTGCGCTACCGGGGCCGAGTCGGTGGTGGCATCTCGGCGGCGAACGAACGCGACCTGCTCAGCCGGCTCGCGACCCGCCGAGCCGGCGAGTCGCCGTTCGTGGCGCCGTTGCCCCGCGAGGACGCGAGGGGAGCCCACTACGTGTCGCCGGAGCTCGTCGTCGAGGTCCGCTACGGCAACATCACCCCGGACGGGCGGCTGCGCTTTCCCCGGTTCGTCCGGCTGCGGCCGGACAAGACGCCGGCGGAGACCGCCGATGACTGAGCGGGTCCTGGTCCACATCGCCGGCCGCGAGCTGGAGCTGTCCAATCTGGACAAGGTGCTCTACCCCGGTACCGGGTTCACCAAGGGCGAGATCATCGACTACTACGTCCGGATCGCGCCGGTGCTGCTGCCGCACCTGCGCGACCGGCCATTGACCCGGATCCGGTTTCCGAACGGCGTCAACGCACCGAGCTTCTTCGAAAAGAACGCGCCGGGTGGCACGCCGGCGTGGGTGCGCCGGGAGCGGCTGCCCGTACCGGGGTCGGCATCCGGACGGGAGACGCTGGACTTCATCGTGGTCGACGACCTGGCCACGTTGGCCTGGCTGGCGAACCTGGCCGCTATCGAGCTGCACACACCGCAGTGGCGGCTGCACGGTGCCGACCCGGTGCCACCCGACCTGCTGGTGATCGACCTCGACCCGGGCCCGCCGGCGGGTCTGGCCGAGTGCTGTCTTGTCGCGGTCGCGGTGCGACACCGCCTGGAGCTGGACGGGCTGGACGCGTTCCCGAAGACCTCGGGCAAGAAGGGCATGCAGATGCTGTGCCGGTTGCCCGGCGAGCAGTCCTCGGACGAGGTCACGGCGTACGCGCACCGGGTCGCGGACGACCTCGAGGCGGCGCTGCCCGAGCTGGTCACAGCGAAGATGACCAAGAGTCTGCGCCCGGGGAAGGTGTTCCTCGACTGGAGCCAGAACGCGGCCGCGAAGACCACGGTGTCGGCGTACTCCCTGCGGGCGAGCTCGGTGCCGCACGTGTCCGCGCCAGTGACCTGGGCCGAGGTCGAGGCCGGTACGGTCACCCCGCTCGGGCCCGAGCAGGTGCTCGCCCGGGTCGCCGAGTACGGCGACCTGCTCGCTCCCTTGAGCTGAGCCGCTGCTCAGTCACGGGGTGTCCAGTTGCGACGGACGACGACCAGCTCCGCCTCGGCCCGCGCGAGGTCGTCGTCGCGGGGCCGGGCCGCGTCCCGGGCGCGCAGCGCAGCGGTCGGCTTGACCTGCGAGGCACCGCTGCCGACGAGCCCCCGCAGTCCGCGGTCGGAGGTGGCCGGATCACTCGCCGGGTCAGCGGCCAGGTCGGTGGCCGGGTCACCAGCCAGGTCGAGGGCCGGGGCCGCCGCCGGGTCACCCGCCAGGTGGGCAGCGTCCGGGTGGATTGCGGCCGGGTCGGTGTCGCCGGCCTGGTCGGCGATGTCGACCGTGAACGCCAGCGCGGGCGGCGGCGCTGGCGCCGGATGCCGGACCCGCCGCCGGCGGCGGCCCTGCTCCTGCATACCCCCGAGGATACCGAGCGCGGGGAGCGAGCGGAGCGAGCTCCGCAGTCGCGAGCGAAAGGCGGTTAGAACACCTCGGTGGTCGACGGCGCCCGGTGCCAGCCGAAGGCGACCGTGGCCGTCGCGAGCGCACCCGGGCGCCGTTCGACCACAAGCCCGTCCTGGGCCAACGCGGTCAGCGGCGTGCCGCCCAGGTAACCGGCTCCGAGTGCTTTGACGTCGCAGACCAGGTCCGGCTCGTCGGCGGTGGGCCGGCAACTCGCGGTGTCGGGTGAGCCGGACAGGCGCCACCGGCCGGCGTTGCTGCCGATCAAGGGATCCTTCACCTCGATGACCACGTCGATCGGCGCGGCGTACCGGCGGGCTGCGAGGGCCGCCGGCACGTCCACCAGGCGGACCCACAGCCCGTCGGTCATGCGCATATTCAGCCGGCGCGGCTCGTTGACCATGAACTGGAGCGGCTCGTCGACGGCGAGGGCCCAGCACTGGGTGGTCCGGGTGAGATCGACGGTGAGCAGGAAGCGCCAGAGCGCGGCGTATGCCTGCGGGTTCGTGGCGACCTGCTCGAGCACCCGTACCTCGCCGGCGGGCCCGGAGTCGGTCCACTTGCTGTGCACCCGCCACAGGACATAGCCGTCGGCACCGTGTTCGCCCTCATGTACCAGGATCCGCAGCGGCGTCGCGCCGCGCCGCCAGGACTCCGGATCGGCGAGGCGGTAGTCCCAGTGCCGGGAGGCGCGCTCCGACCAGCCCGGCCGGCTGGCGTACGTCTGGTCGTACACCTTGACCAGGATGTCGCGCAGCTCGTCCGGGCTGCCTTCACGCAGCCGGCCACCGCCGGCGACCGCGCTCAAGGTGATCTCCCGGTTCTCCGCCTCGATCGAGACTCGTCGGGTGGCCAGGCCGTACCCGAATCGCTGGTAGATGCGGCCCTCGCTCGCCCACAGCGCGGCGACCGGCTCGCCAATGGCCCGCATGTCGTCGAACTGCCGGTGGATGAAGCGGGTGAGAATGCCGCGCCGGCGGGCGGTCGGCCGGACCGACACGAAGGTCACGTGGCCGGTGGGTACCATCGCGCCCGGCACGCTGAGCTGGCGGGTGAAGATGCCGGCGGTGCCGACGATCTGGCCGTCGCGCCGGGCGACCAGGCACCGTTGCGGCTCGTAGACAGTGCGCTCGGCGGCCGATGACGCCTCCTCGGCCTCGTCGTTGAAGGCCGTGGCCATGGTGGCGAAGATCGCCGGCCAGTCGTCCTCGGTCGGTACCTCGATGGCGATCTCGTCAGTCACGGGTTCTGTCCTACCCCGCTCACGGCACGGATGCGAGTGAATTGCGCGGCGGTGGGCAGGGCGTGAATGCCATGGCTACCCTCGGGGGTGTCACCGACCAGGGAGCGGCCCATGCACCCGCCGGTCGACCCGTGGGGGTCGCCGAACGATCCGACCGCACCACAGCCACCGCGTTACGATCGCGCCGCGGTGCCGGTACCGCCGCGACCACGGGATCCGAACACCGCGGAGTTCTGGGTGCTGGACCCCACCCTGCCGCAACCGCCCCGGGCGGGGCGGGGATCCCGCCGCCGGGTCTTGGCCGGCCCGGTCGCCCCCGGCCACCACGCCGACCGGCCGATACCGGCGGTGTCGTGGCAGAAGGCGAGCACCGCGGCCCGCCGGACCCTCTTCGACGGCTGGGGATTCACCGCGACCGGAATGATCGTGCTCTTCTGCGGCTGGGGGCTGTGGGCGGTCGCACGTACCGGCGGAGGCGTACCGGCGATCTTCGGACTTCTGATCACGGTCGCGGTCGCGGCAATGGTCTTCGCCGCCCTACGCCTGCTGAGCCAGGTCGTGCTGGAGCGGATCATGCGCCGGCCCCGGCCGCACGCCCGGTGGTCTCACTTCCTGACCGGCCTCTTCCTCACCGCCGTCGGACTCGGGTACCTGGCCAACTCCGCCTGGCTGGTCGATGCCGTAGCGTGGGTGCGCGACCAATGGGCACAGCGGTAGCCATCGAGGATTTCGCCCGGTACGAAAAGTCGCACGTGTCGCTGGTGGTCGGGTGGCGTCGGCCCCGCGCACACTGCCCCCATGGGGGGCGCCAGCGGAGGTCGCGCGGTGGAGGAGTGGCGATGATCGACAAGACCACATTGGGGGTTACCGCGGAACCGGAGGAGGTCGAGGCGGTCCTGCACAACCTGTGCGGCTACCACCTGGCCGAGCCGGATCCGCTGTTTCGCTACAACGTCCTCACCCGCGAACAGGTCCTCTATGACGCGCTCGTCGCCGCTATCAAGCGCGAGCGCGGCCGGGCACTGGCCGACCTCGTCGCCCGCGGCCAGACGCTGACGCAGATCGCCGCCTCCACCAACCTCGCCACCCGCCAGCGGGTCCAGCGACTCATTGCCGTCGCCCGTGCGGCCGAAGAGGCGGCGGCCGAGGTGCAGGCCGCCTCGCGCCAGTTCGAGGAGCGGCTGGCCGCGGTCGAGGCCACGCTCGACGAGGTGGTGAGCGGCATCGCGGCCCCGGTCGCGGAGTACCCGTCCGAGGCATACCCGTCCGAGGAGCATTTGGGCGACTCGCTCGACGACGAGGGGACCGGCATCCTCGAACCCACCCAGGCGATGCCCACACTGCGTCCGCTGCTGCACCCCACCAAGGAGATGCCGCCGACCGAGGAGAACGCCCCGTGGTGGCGTCGCGGCCGGGACACCACCGGCGTCGCCTGACGACCAGGCCGCCCCGCCCGTGCCGCCAACCCTCGCCGATCTAGGGCTTATGCACGTGGATTGATCTCCAATCGTGTGCGCAAGCCCTAGATCGACGCGCTGGGTCGCGGGCCCCGGCGCCCGCGGGGGTACGGCCGGCCAGAGCGCCTGAACCGGCGGCGTAATCGGGTCGCCGGGCGCCGCCGGTGTCCGGCATGCTCGCCCGGTGACGGTCGAACTGCGCCCACTCGAGACGGCCGAGGACGTGGCCGGCCTGGTGGCCGCCGCGGTGGCCGGAGCAGAGCCCGATGAGGTCATCCCGCCGCTCGATGGCCCACCTGGCTGGACGCCGGAGCGGATCGAGTTCTGCCGCTCATTCCTCGCCGACCGGACGGGCGGGCTCGACAACGAGCTGCGCACGGCGGCGTACACCATCGTCGCGGACGGGGAGGTCGCCGGCATGATCCGGATCTCTCGCCGCGAGGAGCCGGGCGAGCTGGAGATGGGCATGTGGCTGACCCGCGAGTTCCGCGGTCGCGGGCTCGCCGTCGTCGCCGTTCGCCTGGTGCTGGCTCGGGCCGCGCAGGGCGGCGGCCGCGTCATGGTGGCGCACACCGGCCCCGACAACGCGGCGGCGCGGGCGACGCTGGCGCGCTGCGGTGCGGCCCTGGTGGAGCGCGACGGCCGGATCCACGCCACCTTCGACCTGTCGCCAGCCGTCGACCTGGTATAAGCACAGTGGACTCTCAGCCACCGCGACCGGGCGCGGCTTTTTGCCGGGGCCGCTGGAGTCCACTTGACAAGCTAAGGTAAAAACCTAAGTATTAGGTGCGTGGCTCATGAAACGGTGATCTGCACGTACCGGGTCCGGCCGGAGGCCGAAGAGAGCTTCCTGGATCTGTTGCGCCGGCACTGGCGTACCCTGCACGACCTGGGCTTCGTGACCGACGACGAGTCGCTCGTGTTCCGCGGTCTCGACGGTGGCCTGACCTACGTCGAGGTGTTCACCTGGGTGGAGGGCGGCTTCGACCAGGCGCACGAGCATCCCGATGTGGTGGCCATCTGGGAGCCGATGGAACCGCTCCTGGAGGAGCGCGACGGGCTGCCCCGCTGGGATTTCCCGCACTTCCAGCGGGTGTCGTTGACGGCATGAGCCCGCGACCCCGAGGGCTGGCCGACCTCGACGCGTTCGACGCGGTCTTCGGCGCGCTCGCCAGCCGGAGCCGACGCACCATCCTGTCGGTGCTGCACGCGCGGGGCGGGGAGATGACCTCCGGGGCGATCGCGGCCCGTTTCGACTGCGCCTGGCCCACCACATCACAGCATTTGCGGGTGCTCGAGCAGGCCGGACTCGTCGGCGTCGAACTGCGCGGGCGCGAGCGCGTCTACCGCCTCGACACGGCGCGGCTGCGAGAGGTCGCCGGAGGCTGGATCGACCGGTTCGCCTGAGCCGGCACGCACGCTCGGCCTTCCGTCGGCCGTTCGCGGTCGTCCCACCCCCGGCGGCTGACTGGAGGTGCAGGCCGGGATGATGGGAGGGTGGAGCTCGAGGTGCTGGTCGTGGCGGGCTGCGCGAACGAGCCGGCGACGCTGCGGCTGATTCGCGAGGTGCTGGCCGAGCTCGGGGTGGTTGCCCCGGTGCGCCGGACGGTGGTCACCAGCGACCACGACGCCCAGCGGCGGGGTTTCGTGGGCTCGCCCACCGTCCTGGTCGACGGTACGGATCCGTGCCCGGAGCCGGATGCCCGGCCGGGGTTGGCGTGTCGGGTGTATGCAACCGCGTCGGGGCGCAGCGGTGTCCCGGACCGGGCCGTCATCCGAGACGCCATCCGCGCCGCCGCGCGCCTCCCGTAGGGCGCGGGCCGCCGGCTTGACTGGCTTGACTGGCTTGACTTGACCGTTAGCAAGGGCACCCCATTAACGCATTCAGTTGCAAAGGGTGCCCCTCCTAACACGCGAAGGCCCGGGCTTGGCGAGTGAGCGGCCAGCCGTCCTCAGTTGCGGGGGAGTTCGCGCGCGACGACCTTGCCGGTGGCGTTGCGCGGAAGCTCGGCGACGAAATGTACGTCGCGCGGCACGCTGTAGCGGGCCAGGTGGTCGCGCACGTGACGGCGAACGGCGTTGGCGTCAAGCACTGCGCCGTCGGTGAGCACCAGGTACGCGGCCAGCCGTTGCCCGAACTGCGAGTCCGGCACACCGACCACCGCCACCTCGCGGACCTCGGGCAGCGCGGCGAGCAGGTGTTCCACCTCGAGCGGGAAGACGTTCTCACCACCCGAGACGATCATGTCGTCCGCGCGCCCGTCGACGAAGAGGAGACCGTGCTCGTCCAGGTGGCCGAGATCGCCGGTGTCCAGCTGGCCGTCGTGGACGTCGCGTAGCGCGTCGCCGGTGTACCCGTCGAAGAGCATCGAGTTGGCTACGAAGATCCGGCCGACCTGGCCGACCGGTACCGGCGCACCGTCGGCGTCGAGGATGGCGACCCGGGTCCCGCGCGGTGGCCGTCCGGCCGTACCGGGTGCGGTCCGCAGCTCCTGCGGGGTCGCGATACTGGCCCAGGAGACCTCGGTGGACCCGTACAGGTTGTAGAGCACGTCGCCGTACGCGTCCATGAACCGGATGGCCAGCGGGCCCGGCAGCGCGGAGCCACTAGTCGCCACCACCCGCAACGAGGTCGGCACCGGCTCCACGTCGTCAAGTAGCCGCTGAAGCATGACCGGCACCGCAAACAGCGCGGTCGCGCCCGTCTGGACGATCGCCGCCAACGTCGCCGAGGGATCGAAGCGACGCTGCAGAATCGTGGTCGCGGAGAGTGCGAAGGACATCTGCAACGCGGCCAGCCCCCAGGTGTGGAACAGCGGGGTTGAGATGAACATGCGCTCGCCGACGTCGAGCGGGATCCGGGAGAGGATCGAGGCGAGCGCGCCGAGTCCCGACGGGGTCGGTCGCTGGGCGCCCTTCGGCGTCCCGGTGGTGCCCGAGGTCAGTACGATCACGCGACCCTCCCGGCCCGGCCGTGGGGCCGAGCCCGGTGGCGTCGTACTGACGAGTTCGTCCAGCATGGACCAGGGCAGCCGCAGCACGGCCGGCGCCAGGTCGACCACGGCGTCGACAGCATCGTCGTCATAGCAGACCGCGCGCAGTCGTTGCTGGCTCGCCACCGACGCGAGCTGCGGCCGGCTGAGGCCAGTGTTGATCAGTACGGGGTCGCTGCCGAGCGTGCTCAGGGCCACCATCAGCTCGACGATGCCGGCATGGTTGCGGCACAACACGCCCACGCGGTCGGCCGGGTGAATGCCGGCGGCACTCGCCAACGTGTAGGCGAGCCGATCGGTGCGCTGGACCAGGGATTGGTACGTGATGCCGCCCCGCTCGTCGACCAGCGCGATCCGCTGCGGGAACCGGGCGGCGGAGGCTCGCAGCTCGCCGGTGAGGGTGTAGCCCCACGCCCGTAGGTTGGCCAGTTGGCCGAGGATCCGGTCGGGGCGGCCCGGCCTGATCAGCCCCCGTCGGGTCATGGTCGCGACGATGAACGGGAGCTGCACGGGTGTTGCTCCTCCGGCCGCCTTGGTGCGCGCCGGCTGGCGCGCGGGATTTCGCCTTCGAAGATCGGAGTCAATCGTCGCACCCCGCTACTGGCGCTCGACCGGGTGGTCGCGATCCTGGCCGGCGGTTAGGATCCCGTCACATCCGCCGACGGTCGACGGCCGCGACGCCAGCGTATGGCGACAATCGTCTGCATCGCTTCTGCCCTGCCGTTACAGTCCCTGACGTGCGGGATGAGCCAGCGGAGCTGTCGTGCGATCTGGTGGCCGGGTGGTTGCGTCGGCACTGGACAGTGGTACCGGTCGAAGTCAGCTACGCGCCGGTGGGGTTCGGCGGCTACCACTGGGTGAGCATGGACGACCACGGCGGCCGTTGGTTCGTGACCGTCAACCACCTCGATCCGGAGGGCAACTGGCTGGGCTCCGATCCGGATGCCGCGTTCGACACGTTGAGCGCTGCGGCGGGCCCGACCCGGGCGTTGGCCGCACAGGGCTTCGGCTTCGCGGTCGCCGCGGTGCCGGACCAGGCAGGTGTCCTGGTCCGGCGGGTGTTGCCTGGCTGGGCGATGCAGGTGTTTCGCTACCTGCAGGGTTGGAGCACCGCGGACGGGTCGTGGCAGGACCCGAAGGAGCGGACGCGGATCGCGGCCGTGGTGGGGCGGCTGCATGCCGCGGCTGTGCCCTCGGGCGTGCCGCGGTGGACGTTCGTCATTCCGTGCTGGTCCGCGTTGACGGGCGCGCTGGATGACCTGGCCCGCCCGTGGACCGGTGGACCGTACGCGGAGCGTTCCCGCATACTGCTGACCGATACCCAGCATTCGATCCGCGCCCGCCGCGACCGGTACGACGCTTTGGCCGCGGAGCTGGTGGCGTCGGCGGATGCGTGGGTTGTCACGCACGGCGAGCCGGGCAGCGCGAACGTCATCCGTACCCGGGGTGGATCCATGCACCCTGATCGACTGGGACACGGTGGACACGGTGGCCGTGGCGCCGCGGGAGCGGGATCTCGTTCACATTCTCGACGGTTCCGCCGAGGTCCTGGCGGCTTATCAGCGGACCGCGGGGCCGGTAACACCGAAGCCTGCGGCTCTTGAACTGTTCACGCTGTGGTGGGCACTCGCGGACATCTCTGAGTTCGTGCAGTTGTTCCGCCACCCGCACGAGGACTCCACCGACACCGCCGAATCGTGGCGCACCCTCTGCCACCACGCACATCAGGGGTCCAGCACGTAGAAGCTCCGCCATCGCCGGACGAGGCTCAGACCGCGAACGCACTACTCTGCCGCGGACCGTGCGAGAAGCCAGGGCGCCTACGGCTCATTGGCCTTTTCCCCGTTGGTTGTTTGGCGGCGCCGCCGGGTTGGCGGCTGCGGATGTGCTCGTGCTCGTGCTCGTGCTCGTGCGGCACGGTCTTGAGCCAACTCGGGAGACGTCCACACCAGTCGGCGTGGGGCGTTCCGTAACAAGATCTCCAGCAGAAGGGTACTGCATAGCCAACAATCGATGGAATCCAGGGCCCGTCTCCGCTGTGATCTACGCAAACGCGAGCGGCGACGGGAATCGAACCCGCACCGTCAGTTCGGACCGACCGGTCGATCAGCCAGCCTGACTCCGTGTGCGCCGGCTCTGGCCTGGTGCGCCTCTGCCGGGACGGTTAGCCGTCCAGTCGTCGAGGTCGCGCCGGCGCCACACGGGTGGCGCGTGTCCGCTGCGGGTACGGCTCCGGTGGCGGGAAGGCACTGGTCCCGGCGCGGGCGCGGTACGCACTGGGAGCGGGGGCCGGTCCTGAGGCTGGCCAGTCAGTCCTTGTGGGTGACCGCGTACACGCCCAGCACGACGATCAGGAGCAGTACCACCACCGCGCCGCCGATCACCATGGCAGGCACGGTACCGCCCACAGCTTCCGGCCGCTCGCCGGGAGATAGGTCGGCCCCGGCGGGAGCAGCCACTCCCGGCCCGGGGCCTCGACGGCCGTAGGCGGGCGCCGTTGTATCTACCGTAGGACCTAGCGACGGGCACAACGCTGGTAGTAGGGCGCCGCATCCGCGCGGCCTCGCCCAACGCGCCCGGCGGCTACTGGCCGAGGCCGTGTGGCACCACCGCGGCGCTTGGCGGCTGGGGTCGTCGCGGTGAATGCTGGCCGGGAACGTGCTCGCGTCGCCACTCATCATCAGGAGGACGTCCGTGTTCCGCTCGTTACGACTCGTCGTTGCCGCGTTGTCGTCGTCCGTGCTGCTCACCGCGTGCGGGAGCGAGGGTGTCGGCCCCAGCGTGCCGCCCACGCAAACGAGCGCTTCGGCAACCACGACGTCAACACGGGTCGGGTATCCGGATGCCGCGATGGCGCTCGTGGGTCCCACCGAGGTGGTCTTCGACTGGTCCCGCGACCGTTGCGACGAGGGTGACATACCGGATCTGCCGGCGCGGGCGTTCCGTGATGCTTCGGGCACCGTGCAGGTCATCGCCACCAGCGACACCAGTCGACGCTTCGTCGGAGCCGATCTCGGCGGAATCAAACGGGACTGTCGCGTCGTAATGTCCTCGGCAAGCGACCCGAATCCAGCCCACTACGCCGACCGGTCGTGGCTCGCCTCACCGTACACTGAGGACGGTCAGACGATCTACGCGCTCGTCCACAACGAGTATCACGGTCACGAGCATCCTGGCATGTGCCCGCAGGCCGATTACTTCCCCTGCTGGTACAACTCGGTCACCCTGGCGGTGTCCCATGATCGCGGCGCGACGTATGGGCCGGTCGCGGCGCCGCCAGGGCATCTGGTGGCCACACTGCCCCAGCGCTACGCTGCCGGCGCCGGGCCCTCGGGTGTGTTCGAACCCAGCAACATCATCAAGGGTCGCGACGGCCTCTACTACGCCTTTGTCCGCATCGACGAGGCCAACTCCGACCAGCAGCGCATCTGCCTGATGCGGACCGCCTCGCTGGCCGACCCGTCATCCTGGCGCGCCTACGACGGCGACGACTTCACCGCTGCCTTCATCGACCCATACCGTCAGGCGCCGGTGAGCACGGTGCTGTGCGCACCGATCGATCCCGACCATCTCGGTGTGATGGCGGGCAGCGTTACGTTCAACACCTATCTCAACCAGTACGTCCTGGTCGGCACCACGGCCGTACATGCCGGCGGCCGGGACGCGTGGGGAGTGCTGTACGCCCTGTCCGACGATCTCATTCACTGGCAGCCACGCCGGTTGCTCTTCGAGGCCGAGCTGCCGTGGACGTATCAGCCAGGCGACGCCAACGTGTATCTCTACCCATCCTTGTTGGATCCGGCCAGCCCCGACCGGAACTTCAGCACGACCGGCCAGACCGCATTCGTCTACGTGACACGGTTCAACACCCGCGCGGCCGGGAACACACTCGGCACACTCAACCGTGACCTGGTGAGGATCCCGGTCGCGTTCTTCCCCACCACGGCACAGGCACAGGCACAGGCGGTGCCGTTCCGGGCCTGACCCACCGTCCAACTGGCTGGAGCCGCGGGTCGCGATGAGGAAGTCACGCGCTGGCGCGGGCGGCGACCGCCCTCGTCGCCTGCCTGACTGGAACGGTCATCATTCGGCGGTGGTTGCGTCCGAGTTGATCGTGCGGGGGTTGAGTTCATGAATCGGCGGTAGGAGCATGTGGCACAGGTGCGTCGGCGGGAGAGTGGCATGAGGTGCAGGTGCGGCGCGGTCGCTGGTGTCCTCCTTATCGCGACCTTGACGAGTTGCACCGGTGGTTCGCCGGCCGTGGCGGTTTCCACGACGACGCCCTCGGCGTCGTGTTTGTCGTCGGGGACCGAACTGGAGATCAACGCGGCGTTGCGGGGCGCCGGCGCGGTCGTCGAACTATGCCCAGGAGCCGTGTTCATTTTGCACCAAGCCGTACGGTTCAGCGCACCCCGGCAGGTCCTGCGGACTCGAGGTCTGCCGACCGGCGATGACCGGGCCCTGCTTCGGGTCGACTCGCCCGGGCTGACGGGTGCCATCAATGGCGTTGACCAGTCGGGGATCAGGGTCGAGTCGGTTCGTGTTGACGGCGGCCGCGGGCGGTTGGGTGCGCTGGCCGGCGATGCGTTGCTGGAGCTCGGCGGCAACGGAACCGACCAGACCGTACGCGACATCGCCGCCGGCGACACCCGCAGCTGGTCGACCCTGCATTTCGGTGAGGGCGCGATCACCGCGGGGCGGGCGGGTTGCCAACGAGCAAACGTGTCCGACAGCACCTTCGGTCCGGCCGGAGACCCGGGTGGCGACTGGGCCGACGGGATCTCACTCGCCTGCCAGACCAGCGTCGTACGCCACAACGTGATCCGCGACGCCACCGACGGCGCGATTGTCATTTTCGGCGCGGCCGGCTCCACCATCGCGGACAACACTGTGATCGCCGCCAGCCGAACGCTGCTCGGCGGCATCAACATGGTCGACTTTGAGCCGTTCGCCGGCAACTACCAAGGCACGACGGTCACGGGCAACCTCATCGACGGTCAGGGCGCGTTGATTAAAGTAGGCATCGCTATGGGCGCGCAGGTCTGGTTCTGCAAAACGGGCACGAACGTCGGCGCGACGGTCGCCGACAACACGGTCGAGGGTGACGTTGGCTACAGCTTCCCGGTCAATGGGGTACGCGACTGGACGGTGCGCGGGAATGTCGACAAAGCCCACCACAGTGAGCTGCCCGGATCCGGATGTGGTGGACTGCCGTCGAAGCCAGGCGGATTCCAGTACCAGGTGGTATCGAACAGCAGCCTGCAGCCTGGATACACCAGGGCGAACCTGACCTACCTGCTCGGTGTGTACGAACCAGGCTCGCCCCCCACCGGGTGCGCTGTCATCAACGCCGAGCAGCCGCTGCGCTCCGGCCGCTCCATCAGCTCCTGCAACGGCCGCTTCACCCTCACCGTCCAGCCGACCGGCGCGATCGTTCTCGCTGCTGCCGCGAAGATTCTCTGGACGGCACCACTGGCAGGCAAGAAGGCGGCCACCCTCGAGGTCAGGTCCGACGGCAACGTCGTCGCCCTCGACGCCGCCACCCACGTAGTCTGGAACACCTCGACGTCGGGCCACCCGCTCTCCCGGCTAGCACTGCAGGACGACGGCAACCTCGTACTCTACGACCCCAATGATCACCCGCTGTGGGCCACCGGAACATCAGGCTGACCTTTTAGCCATTAGGCCCGATCCACGATCGCGAGCCAGCTCTACAACCCAGCTCAATGCGGGCTGCGTCATCGACGGCGCCGGCCACATCGAACGTGGTCGTCCTCTCCCGGCAGCTACGGCTCGCTCGTATGGTGATCTTGCTACTCCCGGTGGAGGCTGGTCGTTGGACCACCGCCGCTGTCTGCATCCACGGGCGGCGCCACGAATCAGTGAGGAGACACCATGAGTAAGCGACTGCTCGCAACCTTCGGCGCCGTCCTTGGCCTGGCCCTGGTCATCACGCTCACCGTCACCACGACCGCGTCGGCCAAGTCGAAGGGCGTTACCGGCTTGACGCAGCGCACCGTAGAGGCGCACGTCACAGGCCCGGCTCACAACACCAGCCAGGTGCAGGCCTCATGCGACCCAGACGAAATCCTGACCGGCGGCGGCTACACCGTCGCCAGCGTCGGACACCAGGACAAGGTGTACGTCAACGCGCCCTACCAGGACCGTTCTTGGCTGGTCGAGTTCGTTAATGATACAGATTTCAATATTGAGCTATATGCTTTTGCTATCTGCATCGGTAGTGCCAAATAGCGAATTCTTCTGCAACACCAACCCGAGCGAGGTAGTCGGCCAACCGATCCGCCGGGTCGCCGGGCACTCGATCCCCCGCCAGCGTCACCCGCAGCCGTTGCAGCTGGTACGCGACCCGGTGGGAATGCAGCCCGCCGGCCAGGTCGAGTGCAGCGCCGCCCGCGACGGTCGCGGCCTCGTCCTCTCCGTCGGCCAGGTGTAGGCGGGCCTGGTGCGTCAGGTCGAGGACACGCTCGCGCACGTGCGCGAGGTCGCGTCGAGTGTGATCCCACGCCAGCGCGCCCTGCAGCGTGTCGTTACCAAGGCCGCCCGGCGTGGCATATGCACCTGCTGGATCGGCCCAGGGGCGGATCAGCCCAGCGTCGCAGCGGTACCGGCCGACCGCTTCGACCCCGGTCGGGACCACGTGGCATGCGTGTGCGCCGTTGGCTACCGGTCGCGGTTCCTCCCGACCATGATCCGACTGATGAACCACCACATGCACCAGCGCCTGCCGCTCGACCGGTTGTTCTTCACCGATCCCAGCCTTACCGTCCCGCCACCCACGACCCGGGTGCCCTACGCAGAGTTCGGCAGGACCTACGAGGCGTGCCAATGGTCACCGTCGTCGTACAACGGGCAGACCACCCGGGCCGTGCTCGGGGCCGAGGACGGCCCGGTCCGGCGGGTCGACTTCATCGCCATCGCCCCGTCGCGCTTTTACGCCCCGGTGGCACCTGGCATCTGGCTGGCAAACTGGGAGACCGGTTGTGCCGCCCTCGGCATCCAGGGGCGCTGCGTCCATGAACGGCGACCGGACCGTCAACCCCTCATCGTGAAAGCCATCTGACGCGCGATCCTCGATCGCCCACAGACACGGGGCCCGTCGCGCCCCCCGCTGTGGCCGAACGGCACGGCTATCGTCCTCGACGGCTCGGTTCGCACGAGCTCGATTGAGCAGCCACCTACGCTCGCCGGTCACCAGTGCCCCTCGCGTGGGCGCGGGCGAGCCAGCTGCGACGACGCCAGTTCGCTGAAGAACCGGGTCAGCGCCCCGCGCCCCGACGACATCCCGCCGCGGGCCTGCGCCAACACCCGGCACATCCGCCCGGACGGCGTCTGCAACCATTCGATGCGCTCCGGCGCCGTCGGAGCCAAGCCAACGCGGGCGTACTGAACCATGCGACCCAACGCCCGAGCAGGCAAGGGCCAACGCGTCGGGCAGGTCGTCGTGCACCGCCGGGGAGTCCGCGGCGATCGACAGTCCGCCCATCGGCGTCGGCCGCGCCGCGATCCCGCCCAACGGCCGCAGCAGGACCCGAGCAGGATCTGAGTACGCATGTCTCGAACGTTGTACCACCACTGGGTCAGATACCCGCGGTATAAATCCGCGTCTTCTCGTTGTCGATCACGTGATCAAGTGTCCCATGTGGCTGGGTAACGGCTTGGAACGTGTCGCGGCGAGCCTTGTCTCTCGGTCGATGTGGGCGACCGCCCCCGCCTCGCTGAGCTGTCGGGCACGTGGGGGGCACGACGAGCGATACGGCTGTTCGCGTCTCGGCGGCCAGCACGCTCGATCTGCCATGCTTCACCGGTGGTCAACGTCTATGTCGGCGAGATAGTGATTGACCCGGCCATAGCCGTGAAGATCCAGTCAAAGCACGGGGTCACGCCGGACGAGGTCCGCGAACTGTATACCAAGATCGTTCCTGGGCGTTGGCATGACGATCCCGTGCGAGGGCGGCGTCTATACATCATCTTCACTACGTCGGGTGGGCGACGGCTGAAGATCGTTTTGCAACCCCTGGACGAGGCGGATGGTACCTGGAGATTGCGCACAGCCATTGTCGCGACACGACCATGAAGGGCATCATGCAGGTATGAGCGAGAGCGAGGACATCGGCACCGGCGACGCAGCCCAGGATGGGCGCGAGGGCGTCGATGACCTTACCGAGGACGAGTTCGACGTCGGGTGGTCTGCCGGCCAGCCGGTCTTGGTGGTCGGGTATGAAGCCCGAGCCCAGCTGCGTGGCAGGGTCGAGGAGTACTACACGCTCCAGGTGTCCGACGCTCGGGCGATACACGCGTCGGCCGGGCCTTCGGGCGGCGCCGTGCAGCGGTGGGTGACCAACGAGTATGCGGGGCTAGTCTCAACGGCGTGAGTGACGTAGCAAACGATGCGGCTGTACGGCTCATGATCGCCGACTACGCCGCTACAGACGCGGCCGGTAAACTCAACGTGATCGGCGGCGGCCTGACGATCATCGGCTACCAGATGAACACCACGTCAGCGTTTGCCCTGGTGGTATGGGTTAGCGTGCCGCCGAAGCACTACAACGCAGACTGCGCGGTCGAGATCGTATTGGAGGACTCGAGCGGCACGCCGGTGGGTCTGCCAACGCCGACAGGGCAGTCGCAGATCATGCGCATCGGCCAGGTCGTCCGGTTCGAGGAGCCGAAACTGCCGCCTGGCGTGCCGCGCCACGAGATGCAGTCGAGAACGCAGTTCGTTTTCGCGTTCCCTACGGGCCTTCCGATCCAGGTCGGGCAGCGATACGCCTGGCGGGTCAAGTTGGACGACCATAGCCGCGACGACTGGGCCGAGGAGTTCTTCGTTCCTGGTCCCGCCCCCGGGCCGGTACTCGGCTAGACGAGTCCGTCAGGCCCCGGGACCGCCGCGAGCGTGATTCCGGGGCGTGCTTTTCGTTGGCGGCTGTCGTTCTGGTTGCCTCTGGTGCCCTTCGGGCCGGGTCGAGCAGCTGCCCA
>CAVWCL010000020.1:0-654257 GCA_963753485.1 uncultured Actinomycetota bacterium
CGAG
This sequence comes from uncultured Actinomycetota bacterium, assembly GCA_963753485.1. Lineage (GTDB taxonomy): Bacteria > Actinomycetota > Actinomycetes > Mycobacteriales > Micromonosporaceae > CAWDLX01. Next base: position 5 of record CAVWCL010000020.1, read on the forward strand.
GTCCCAGCCGGCGGCGGCGATGATGTACCGGCTCGTGGGCTCGATGGCCAGAGTCAGCACGCTGTCCCACAGTGGCCACTTGTCCACGCAGCGGCCGGTGCTCAGCTCCCACACCCGCACCGTGGCATCCTCGCTGCCGGTGATCGCGACGGGCCGCCCGTCCAGCACGGTGCAGGCCACCGCCAACACCGAGTCGGTGTGGCCGGTCAGGGGTTCGCCGACGGGTTGGCCGGTGCTCAGGTCCCACACCCGCACCGTGGCATCGCCGCTGGCGGTGACCGCGACGGGCCGCCCGTCCAGCACGGTGCACGCCACCGCCAACACCGAGTCGGTGTGGCCGGTCAGGGGTTCGCCACGGTTGGCCGGTGCCCAGGTCCCACACCCGCACCGTGGCATCGCCGCTGGCGGTGACCGCGACGGGCCGGCCGTCCAGCACGGTGCAGGCCACCGCCTACACCGATTGGTGTGGCCGGTCAGGGGTTGGCCACGGGTGGCCGGTGCTCAGGTCCCACACCCGCACCGTGGTATCCTCGCTGGCGGTGACCGCGACGGGCCGTCCCGTCCAGCACGGTGCAGGCCACCGCCCGCACCGAGTCGGTGTGGCCGGTCAGGGGGTGGCCAACGGGTTGGCCGGTGCTCAGGTCCCACACCCGCACCGTGGCATCATCGCTGCCGGTGACCGCGACCGGGCCGCCGTCCAGCACGGTGCAGCGCCACCGCCCACACCGAGCGCGGTGTGGCCGGTCAGGGGTTGGCCAACGGGTTGGCCGGTGCTCAGGTCCCACACCCGCACCGTGGCATCGGCGCTGCCGGTGACCGCGACGGGCCGCCCGTCCAGCCCGGTGCACGCCACCGCCCACACCGAGCCGGTGTGGCCGGTCAGGGGTTGGCCGAACGGGTGGCCGGTGGTCAGGTCCCACACCCGCACCGTGTCATCCTCGCTGGCGGTGATCGCGACGGGCCGCCCGTCCAGCACGGTGCAGGCCACCGCCGACACCCAGCTGGTGTGGCCGGTCAGGGGTTGGCCGACGGGTTGGCCGGTGCTCAGGTCCCACACCCGCACCGTGGCATCATCGCTGCCGGTGACGCGACGGGCCGCCCGTCCAGCACGGTGCACGCCACCGCCAACACCCAGTCGGTGTGGCCGGTCAGGGGGTGGCCAACGGGTTGGCCGGTGCTCAGGTCCCACACCCGCACCGTGGCATCGGCGCTGCCGGTGACCGCGACGGGCCGCCCGTCCGGCCGGAGCACGCCACCGCCCACACCGAGTTGGTGTGGCCGGTCAGGGGTTGGCCAACGGGGTGGCCGGTGCTCGGGTCCCACACCCGCACCGTGGCATCATCGCTGGCGGTGACCGCGACGGGCCGCCCGTCCAGCCCGGTGCACGCCACCGCCCACACCGAGTCGGTGTGGCCGGTCAGGGGTTGGCCAACGGGTTGGCCGGTGCTCAGGTCCCACACCCGCACCGTGGCATCGGCGCTGGCGGTGACCGCGACGGGCCGCCCGTCCAGCCCGGTGCACGCCACCGCCCACACCGGGCCGGTGTGGCCGGTCAGGGGTTGGCCAACGGGTTGGCCGGTGCTCAGGTCCCACACCCGCACCGTGGCATCGGCGCTGGCGGTGACCGCGACGGGCCGCCCGTCCAGCACGGTGCACGCCACCGCTAACACCGAGCCGGTGTGGCCGGTCAGGGGTTGGCCAACGGGTTGGCCGGTGCTCAGGTCCCACACCCGCACCGTGGCATCGGCGCTGCCGGTGACCGCGACGGGCCGCCCGTCCAGCACGGTGCACGCCACCGCTAACACCGGGCCGGTGTGACCGGTGATGGTCCCGCGCAAGGAAGGAGAGAGCTGCCCACCGGTAGCCCACCGAGGTTGGATCACCATTCGGACCCGCCCCGCTGCACCAGTGACGGGGTACGCCTGGTCGCCGGTGACGAGAGTCGTGGTGGCATTCTGATCGTGTTACTCATCGGCGGCGTCGATAGTGAAGGCGACGAGGTCCCAGCCGGCGGCGGCGATGATGTACCGGCTCGTGGGCTCGATGGCCAGAGTTAGCACGCTGTCCCACAGTGGCCACTTGTCCACGCAGCGGCCGGTGCTCAGGTCCCACACCCGCACCGTGCGCATCATCGCTGCCGGTGACCGCGACGGGCCGCCCGTCCAGCACGGTGCACGCCACCGCCCGCACCGAGTCGGTGTGGCCGGTCAGGGGTTGGCCAACGGGTTGGCCGGTGCTCAGGTCCCACACCCGCACCGTGGCATCGTCGCTGCCGGTGACCGCGACGGGCCGCCCGTCCAGCACGGTGCACGCCACCGCCCACACCGAGCTGGTGTGGCCGGTCAGGGGTTGCGCCGAACGGGTTGGCCGGTGCTCAGGTCCCACACCCGCACGGTGCGCATCGTCGCTGCCGGTGACCGCGACGGGCCGCCCGTCCAGCACGGTGCACGCCACCGCCCACACCGAGTCGGTGTGGCCGGTCAGGGGTTGGCCGACGGGTTGCCGGTGCTCAGGTCCCACACCCGCACCGTGGCATCGGCGCTGCCGGTGACCGCGACGGGCCGCCCGTCCAGCACGGTGCACGCCACCGCCCACACCGGGCCGGTGTGGCCGGTCAGGGGTTGGCCGACGGGTTGGCCGGTGCTCAGGTCCCACACCCGCACCGTGGCATCCCCGCTGGCGGTGACCGCGACGGGCCGCCCGTCCGGCCCGGTGCACGCCACCGCCCCCACCGAGCCGGTGTGGCCGGTCAGGGGTTGGCCGACGGGTTGGCCGGTGCTCAGGTCCCACACCCGCACCGTGGCATCGTCGCTGCCGGTGACCGCGACCGGTCGCCCGTCCAGCACGGTGCACGCCACCGCCCACACCCGGCCGGTGTGGCCGGTCAGGGGTTGGCCGACGGGTTGGCCGGTGCTCAGGTCCCACACCCGCACCGTGTCATCGGCGCTGCCGGTGACCGCGACGGGCCGCCCGTCCGGCCCGGTGCACGCCACCGCCCGCACCGGGCCGGTGTGGCCGGTCAGGGGTTGGCCGACGGGTTGGCCGGTGCTCAGGTCCCACACCCGCACCGTGGCATCACCGCTGCCGGTGACCGCGACGGGCCGCCCGTCCAGCCCGGTGCAGGCCACCGCCCACACCCGGTCGGTGTGGCCGGTCAGGGGTGGCCGACGGGTTGGCCGGTGCTCAGGTCCCACACCCGCACCGTGGCATCGGCGCTGCCGGTGACCGCGACCGGTCGCCCGTCCAGCACGGTGCAGGCCACCGCCAACACCGAGTCGGTGTGGCCGGTCAGGGGGTGGCCGACGGGTTGGCCGGTGCTCAGGTCCCACACCCGCACCGTGGCATCATCGCTGCCGGTGACCGCGACGGGTCGCCCGTCCAGCCCGGTGCAGGCCACCGCCCGCACCGGGCCGGTGTGGCCGGTCAGGGGTTGGCCGACGGGTTGGCCGGTGCTCAGGTCCCACACCCGCACCGTGGCATCGTCGCTGGCGGTGACCGCGACCGGGTCGCCCGTCCAGCACGGTGCAGGCCACCGCCACACACCGAGTTGGTGTGGCCGGTCAGGGGTTGGCCAACGGGTTGGCCGGTGCTCAGGTCCCACACCCGCACGGTGGCATCCTCGCTGCCGGTGATCGCGACGGGCCGCCCGTCCAGCCCGGTGCAGGCCACCGCCCGCACCGGGTCGGTGTGGCCGGTCAGGGGTTGGCCAACGGGTTGGCCGGTGCTCAGGTCCCACACCCGCACCGTGGCATCATCGCTGCCGGTGACCGCGACGGGCCGCCCGTCCAGCCCGGTGCACGCCACCGCCCGCACCGATCCGCTGTGACCGGTGATGGTCCCGCGCAAGGAAGGAGAGAGCTGCCCACCGGTAGCCCACCGAGGTTGGATCACCATGGAGGCTCGGGTCTGGCGGCGATTGCGGTGGTGGGCCGGTAGCGCAGTGCAGCGAGGGTCAGAAGCCGTCGCCGCTGGTCCGGGTCTTCATCGAGCAGGTGATGGACGGATCGGTACATCGCCGCTCCGAGCCGGCCAGCCGTGGTGGTGGCGCGGTCGAGTTCGGGCAGCAGCGTGGCCGGGTCGGCGTAGACGAGGAATTCCAGATCGGCGAGAAGTTCATCGACGGTGCCGGCGTCGGCGGCATGGTGGATGACGTGACTGCGCAGGTAGAGCGGGGCGTGTGCCCAGGAGGTTCCGCCGGCTTGGGTGCGTTGGCTGCTGCGCAGCGCGTCGTAGACATCGACGGTGAGGTTTTGTTCGTGATCGGCGTCGGTCGGGTGGGTTTGGAGGTAGTCGGCCAGTCCTTGGTGGTAGAGGCGTAGCAGGCTGACCCCGTTGCCGTCTTCGCTGTGACGCAGATAAACGCGAATGTCGGTGGAGTTGAACTCGTCGTCCTCAATCGGGCCGATCAGCGGCGCCACAACCTTGAGCAGCTCCACGGGCATACCGTCGCCCTTGGCGTGGGCCAACGCGGCCAGGGCGGTTCGCATCGATCTCGCGTGCGGGTGCTCCACCAGCTCCAGCTCAAGTACCTGGGGGAGTTCGGTCGGTACCTCGGCGGCCAGGCGATCACATTCGGCGTCGCTGCGAGGAGGATGTTGCTGGACGTATTGGGCGTATCGGTCGGCGACCAGGAAGTGTCCCCAACGCTGGGTGGCGGGCTCCTCCCGCCGGGCAGCGTGATCGGCCGCGAGTCGGGCCGCCACGGCGGTGGCCAGGTCGTCGGCGTACCAGTCGCCGTCGAAGACGCGCAGCAGGAAGCGGCGCAGGTCCCGCTGTAGCTGCTCGGGGTCGACGCGGTCCAGGTCGCTCAGCCGTCGGGACGCTTCGGCCGGTGCGCGCAGCGCCTTGAACTGCTCCCACGGCCGCGCCCCGACCAGAAGCCGCGCCGCCGCCATGCCATCGGCTCGCCGAGTTGAGCCGAGGCGCAGCAGCAGCAGGGTCTGGACCGCACTGGCATCGGGGCATTCATCCAAGGCGTCCACCGCGAGCACCGGTGGCGTGGGCATCGCCGCGATCGCCGCGATGAGGGCTGCCGCCGTGCGATCCGCGGCTTGCAGGTCAAGCCCGAGTTGACGGGCGATCGACGCCACGATCTCGTCCAGCGTCCGCTGCCGAGCGTGCACCGCCGCCAGACAGTTGTTGATCGCGGGCGGGTTGTCCAACAGCCTTCGTACGTGAGGGACCAGAGATGCGAGCTGAGGGTGGGCGGCGCACACCAACGCCCCCAACAGCGCCGACTTACCCGCCCCAGCGGCACCGGTAACCAGCCACACGCCACCCTCGCCAGCGCCGTCCATCCATGGGACCAGCCGATCCAGCTCGGCCTGCCGACCGGAGAAGTACGCGCCCGCCCGCTGGCGGAAATGGTTGGCGTCAGCCACCGCATCATCCAGGAACGGGCGAAGCGGCGCGTCCAGCGCCGCCGCCGGGTCCGCCAACGGATCCGGCCGCCACCGCGGATTGGGCAGGAACGGCAGGTCAGGCTCATCGTGCAGGGGCACGCTTGTGGCGGACAGCCGTTGTCCTCGGTGACGCTGCAAATCGTTGTCGATGCGCCGGGCGAACTCCCGCAGCGGGACGAACCGGTGCCATGCGCCCACCCCGAGACCGGTGCGGCCACACTCGGCCAGTACCCGCGCCACCACGGTGCTGAACGCCCCGTCGTAGGCGTTCTGATCGCCCAGGGCTGCAGCGATCACCCAGGCCATCTGCTCGCCGGCGTCAGGCTGTACCACGAAGTTGAGATTCACGGCCCGCCCGGCGCCGCACAGGTCGACCAGGAACAGTGTCGGTATTCCCCGATCCTGCGCGGAGGATACCCATTCGCGAACGTTGTTACCTGGCTTCCGGCAACGGCCCACAACCTCGACGCGATCAGCCTGGCCGCTGTACCGGCCATGAGAGATCACATGAATGACCCTGGCCGTGGCGGCGGTATCGTCCAATACCGCCTGCACACCGTCGGCGATCTCGGTGCGGTCCGGGTTTTCCAGCACGGAGACCTCGAAACCCCCGTCGCGATAGCCCGACAACGACGCCGCGATATCCGCAGCCGCGCCAACAGCGAAGTCGAGATCGTCGAAGCGGTCGCCATCCAGATCGGGCTCTTCCCGCAACACAGCCGCGTCGAACTCGCCCACACCGATCACCAGTGCGCGGCGTCGCCCGACAGGCATCACGATGATCAACAACCTTCGCGAATCGTCCGAGGCCCGTAGCGTAGCCAGCAGACGCGATCACGAACGGACCAGCCTCGGCCGTGCCGTCACGACCCACCGTCGAAGGCCAGGTTCACCGACGATCGGCGACGGCACACTCACCGACGCGCTGGCCCGCCGCGACGTGCTCGTCGGCTGCACACGGTAGCTGCAGCCGCGGCCAACGCCGCGCGACCGGCGAACGGCAGCATGGGTACCGACGACTTCGCTCCAAACCGAAGGCATTTTCTAGCGGTGTCGGTGGCGCAGCTGCGCGACCAGGCCGACGACCTCGCCCGACAGCCGCGCGAACTGGACACCTTGATCCAACAGACGAACTGGCGGACCGACCTACTGGATTGAGAAGTGACAGGACGTCAACCATTACCCGGACTCGCACACCTCCGTGCGGTGCAGCGTGGGTCGTCGGTCTACCCTTTTGGACCGTCTACGTCGCGGGTACGATGAATGACGGAGGCTTGTCCATCTGCGTGTTTGTCACTCGCCGTCGCAGGGTCGATTGTGGTCAGTGTAGGCAGGTCAATGAATGTGTGCGGCAGTTCGACCCCGAGCCGCTCGGCTTGTTGGCGCAGCGCGCCGGACAGGACCGCCCGGCGTAGGCGGCGCAGTTGGCGGGCGCTGCGGCCGTAGTGGGCTCGGGCGAGCGCGTCGTCGGTGAGCGGACCGGACAGCAGCTCCTCGTCGGCGGACATGCCTACCCAGGTGTCGACCCAGGCCCGAACGGTGGCCGCCGTTGTCGGGACCCGGATCTCGCCTGCGTCCGTCTCCGCCTGCCGCGGAGATCGCGGACCGGGTCGGCGTCGTTCCGCCGCCCGTTGTGCCTGCGGTTGCGCCGTCCGCTGTGTGTTCACCTGCGGTGATGCCAGTGCTGTGCCATCGGCCGGCCGTACGGGACGTACAACTGTGACCTGGGGCGGACGAGCTGGTCCCTTGGCTTCCCGTTTCATGTCCCGTACTCGGTTGAGGTTGGCCACCGCCGCTGCGACTGTTCCCGGCGTACCGTCTGGCGGTGGGTGGTTGCGCCAAGCGGTCGCCGCCAGCAGGGTGTTGGTCGGCCAGGTCAGCCACCGCAGCCCGAACTTGGGGTTCTCCCGCTTGATGTGGTTGTCCACGCCGTCTTCGAACTGCGACAGGAACTCGTGGAACATCACCATTCCGAGGACGCTGAGCAGCCCGACATAGCCGCCGGCGAGCACATTGGCACTCTGGTCGTACTCGTAGCTGAAGTTGATCGATGCGCTGGCACTGGCGGCACCCCAGACGACCCGGTAGCAGCGGTCCGGTGCCTTACCTCGCCGCACTGCCCGGAACGCCAGGAACGCGAACGCGACCGACACCCCGTCCAGAGTGGCGGGGACCAGATACTCCCAGCCATCGCGCCAGCCGAGCACAGTGCGGCCGAAGGCGACCAGGCCGTGCATCGATCCCGCGATCACCATCATCAGGAACAGGGCGGCCGGCACCAGCGCCGCCACCGTGAGCGCGGTGTCGCGCGTCCGGCGGGCACCTGTCAGCAGCTCAGGGTGCGCGATCCGCTCCCCGGCCCGGCGCAGCCGGCGCTGGGCCACCGACCACGTCGCGATCGTGAGAACTAGGTTCGCCGTCATCGCGGCCACCCAGACCCCAGCCGGTACCTGGGCGAAGAAGCCGACGACCTGGACCCACGCGTCCACGTGACCTCCCGAGGTGGGCCGCCCACCGGCATTGCATGCCCACCGAGAGTGCCGACCGGTTGCTACCCCTTTCGCTACTCCCAACGGCATTGCTGCTGAACACGGGGGGCTGCAAGGCCAACCGGTACCGGCTGACGATGGTCCCGACTCGGCTCTCCCAGCGGTCGTCCGAGGCATCCACGTCTACGACCCGTCGTCAGGGCGGGCGACCCCTGCGCCCCCGTTCTCTCGAACGGGCGTACTATCCCTGTTTGTGGGCCGTCGTACGGATCCGGACCTGGTTCTGGCCGCTCAACTGTCGGGCATCGCCGCCGGCTTCGCCCAGGTGGGCCGCTGCACCCGTAGCGAGGCCCTCGCCGAGATCGCCCAGACTATGGCCACGGCGAAGGTGACGCCTGACAGCGACCGGGGCGTCCATGCGCTTACCCGCGCCGCCGATCTGTATGCCGTCGAGCCCGACACCGGTGACGGTTGGTGGTACGCCGAAGCGCGCAAGCTGCTCCTCGACGCCGGTGCACAAGCCCGACATCTTTGAAAGTGGAAGGCAACCGATCGAGTATGGTCAGCGTGGTGCCGGTGTCGTGTCCGGCGTCCCCAGACCACGACCTGGGAGAGCCATGCCGAGCGAGGACAGCGACGCCGCCGATCTGCTGTTCCATGAGCGTCTGCGGCAGCTGATCACGGAGAGTCGAATCACGTACCGCGGTCTGGCTGCCCGCACGCGCTATTCACCCAGCTACCTTCATGATCTCGCCAGCGGTCGTCGGCGCCCGACCGTGGAGAGTGCGCAACGCATCGATGACGCACTCGCAGCTGATGGCGAACTCCGAACCCTTGCCGCCACCGACAGGGACGTTGTTATGACCGCTGACCGACGAGGGATACCTCGCCGTACTGTCATCGCCGCGGTCGCGGCAGCCGGACTGAGCCCGTCGCTGGTCGACCCCACCACGCTTCGCCAGGCCGTCGCTTCGCTGGCCAGCCACGCGTCCACCTACACCACGCCGGATGATTGGGATGAGCTCGTCGCCGAGTTTGGCTTCGCTTATCAGAGTCAGCCTCGTGCCGATCTGCTGGCCGATATCGTCGTCGACCTGACCGCGCTTCAGCTGCTCATTGATCAGGCGGTCGATCCCAAGCGGGCAGCGCTGTGCCACGCGGGTGCGCGCCTGGCTGCGCTGACCGCGATGGCCTGCACCGACCTTGACCACATCTCGGAGGCGCGGGGCGCATGGCGGCTGGCTCGGGGCCTGGCCAACGAGGCCGGCTCCGCGGATTGCCAGGCGTGGGTACGCGCGCAGGAGGCCACCCTGGGTTTGTACACGTCGCGCCCGTTGCCGGTGCTGCTGCGCATTGCCGATGACGGTCTGGGTCTCGGCGATGCCGACAAGCTGGGCGGGCGAACACTGCTGTTTGCGGCCCGCGCCCAGACGCTTGCCTGGATGGGCCGTGCCGCCGAGGCGGCGACCACTGTGGTCGACATGAAGCGTTCCTACGATGCGCTGCCCGACTCGCTGATCTCTCAACCCGAGTCGATTTCCGGCTTGCCGGAGCATCGCCTCCAGCACGGTGAGGCGTTCGCCCGGACCGTCATCGGAACCTCCGACGATGCTGCGGAGTCCACGGACAGGGCACTGTCGGCGACCCCAGCCACGCGTGTGATCAGCAGGTGCCAACTGCATCTGCACCGCTGCGCCCGGCTCGTGCGTGATGGTGCCGTCGATGATGGGGTGGCCGCTGCCAGAGATGCCTTGGAGCAGCTGCCCAGCGACAAGCGTGGCCGCCTGGTCCTGGCCGTGGGTGAGTCCGTCCTGCGGGCCGTGCCCCTGGCCGAGCGAGGACGGCACAATGTGCTGGACTACGACGACTTCCTGACGATGAGCGCCGCCGAGGCAAAGGTGACGCGTGTCTGACCTCGTCGTCGAGCGGCACGAGGGCTCGGAGGTGGCTGCCATGCTGCCCGCCATGACGGACCTGTACGCCCAGGTCTATGCCGAGGCACCGTACCTGGGTGGCACCGTGCAGGACTGCGAAAGCTTCGTCGAACGAACCCTGCGCCAGACCCAGCGCCCCGGGTTCAGCATCGTGTGGGTGATGGCCGACCAAACCCTGGTCGGATTCGCGTTCGGCTTCACCTTTCCCGCGGGCGGCTGGTGGAAGGGCGAGGCGACACCGCCACCGGCAGAGATCATGGCGGGTGAGAAGTTCGCCGTCATCGAGCTCGTCGTCCGCCAGGACCATCGCGGTCTGGGACTCGGGCGGCGTCTGCTCGGCGAGCTGCTTGGCGGCCGTCATGAGCCCTATGCCGTCCTCACCGCCCAGCCCGACGCTCCCGCTCGAGCGATCTACGCTCACTGGGGATGGCGACAGGTCGGCGTGGCCAGGCACGGCCCCACGCTTGCGCTGTTGGACCAGCTGGTGCTTGATCTCGCTCCCTGAGCCGAGCCGGCGGCCCATGGGGCCAACCCGTGTCCGCGGACAAGTGCGAACGTCCGCACACGGCCCAGGTCTGTTGCACCCTCGATGCCACCTTTCAGGCTGTTCGGCAGACCCCTGCGCCGTGCCGGTTTCCTCGTTGCCCGCGGTGCGGGGTGTTGGGGACGCGGTCGGCCGCCCAAACGACCGCCGCGTCCCCCTCCACCAGCTGACCACGGGAGGTGGCGTGACCGATCGCGACAGCAGCATGCTCAATGCCCGATCGGCGCTGCGTACCCTGCTCGGCACAGTGCGAGGCGTGCGCTGCCACCAACCACCCACCGTCACCCGGTGGACCGGCGTTGAAGTACGCGGCCTGCGCGTCGCCCTCCGCTACGGGGTGCGCGGCTTCGCCGACTACCTGGGGGTCAGCGACCGCATGGTGTCCAAATGGGAGGCTCGTGGATCCATGATCACGCCCCGGCCGGTGAACCAGGCCGCTCTGGACGTTACGCTCGCCCGGGCCGACCCAGCCGCCCTGTACCGATTCGCCGCGCTGCTGCACGCGGCCGCGGTCGACGCTGTCACCGCCCGCCAGCGGTGGGCCGACCTGACCGGCGCACCCCGCTACGAGGTGCACCTGCCGTTGACCGGCTCGACGCTTCAGGAGGCGCTGGACGTGGCCGCCGAACTCGCCGCCGCGCTGACCGGTCACCCCGACCACGACCCGACAATGCTCACCGTGTCCAGAACAGACCAGCCGACGATGCGCCACGCCGTGCCCGCGCCGTGGGTGCCGGCGTGAGCGTGTACCGGGCCGCGCAGGCTCCGCCCACACCGGCGGACGCGCAGCGGGTCCTCGACGCGCATCCGCTCAGCGCCGCGTCGGGGCGGTGTCTGCGCTGCGACACCGAGGGCGAATGCTGGCTCCGCGTGGTGGCGTTGCGCACCTTCGCCCAGCACCGCCAGCTGCCCCGACGCCGCCCGGGCGCCACCCGCCCGGAACTCATCGGCGCCCGCCGCGTGCCGGTCGCCGGGCGTACGTGAGGTGTCGAGAGGCGGGCTCATGGACGTGAGGGTCAGCGGCCACCAGCTCGGCTGCCCCGTTGCTACCCCTGCGCCGGCATGGCCGCCGATGGCCGTCCGCCAGGCAGCGGCCCAGCTGCGCAGGACCAGTCACCTGCCAGGCCCCGACCGTACGACAGGCTGAATGAGCGAGGCCCTGCCCGGGGGAACCGGCCGGCCTTCGTCGTCTCCACGTACCGCAGCGGCGTCAGGTCAGTCCTCGTCGATCACGGCGAGCAGGTCGCACGCCGCGGCGGCCAGGGCGTGCTCGGCGCGGGGACGCAACACCAGCACCGTCGCCGGAGCCGTGCAGCCGGGCGGGAAGACCTCCATGACGACGATGGGCGCTCCGGTGCCCGCCTGCACGAACGCCTCGATGCGCCGCCGAGAGTCCTCGACCAACCACGCGCGGCGGCTGCGGTGCATGCCCGCCCGGTCGCTCTCAAAGGCCGCCACGTGGCACCAGATGGGGTGCGCGTTGGGGCCGCTCATCGGATGCACGACCCGCCAAGCCATCCACCGTCGTCCAGGATCGGTGCGCTCGGCGTGGTGCCGCCCAGGCGGCGCAGCACGGCCTCGGTGTCCTCGGCGCCCAGCTGCGCGGCATGACGCCACTTTGGCAGCACGGTGGCGGCCTGCCGGCGGGTCAGGTCCCCGAACGCCACCAACGCGACGACGGCGGCCGCGACGCGCGGGTTCGCCCCGGTGTGGTCACGGGGAGTCGATACGGTGCACATGGGCGGACCTCCGTTGTCCGTCACGAGCCCGGGTGTGCAGCGCTTCGGCGAATGCAGCCCGGGCGGCCGGCACCGACCGGGCGAGTCTGCTGCGCGCGTTCATCGCCTGGTACGTCCGCGTGTACGGCGCCCGGCTGCCCCGACGCCGGGGGGCCTCAGCGAACCCGCCGCGCGCCGACCAGCTCTGGACGCGTGGCACCCGGGCGGCGGCGGGGCAGCAAACTGTGTGCGGCGAGGGTGTGCAGGGCCACCACCCGCAGGTGACATGGGCCGGGCCGTTCGCAGCGCGTGCAGTGCCCGTCCGCGGCGCCGACCGGGTGCGCGTCCAGTACCCGTTGCGCATCGCCCGGGGTTGGTGGCGTCTGGGCGCGGTACACGCTCACGCCGGCCGCCACGGTGACGCGACGGCGTGGCGCACGGTCGGCTGCTCCGTGCTCGACACGGTGATGTCGGCCGCGTCGATGTCGAGATGCCCGGCCAGGGCGACGGCCAGCTCGGCGGCCACGTCCAGCGCCTCCTCCAACGCGGTCACGGCGAGCGGCACGTGGACCGCGAAGCGGCGTTCGCCGACCAGGTCGGCCCACCGGTTCCGGGTGCTCGCCGGATCGGTCGCGGTGGCGTGCAGCTCGTGGGCGAAGCGGCACAGGATGCCGGGCTGGGCGGCGGCGAAGCTCAGCGCCGTGGACAGCGCGGCCTGGTTGACCGGGCGCGGCGTGATCATGGCTCCACCCCGTTCCCATTTGGACACCATGCGATCGCTCACACCGAGGTAGGCGGCGAAGCTGCGCACGCTGTGATGCGTCGCCAGGCGAAGCGCGCGGACCTCCACACCGGTCCAGCGATGCACCGCTGCCGGTGGCCCGGCGCACCGGATCTGGCGCAGGGTGCTAAGCAGCGAACGCAGCGCCGAGCCGGCGTCGGTGATGGCGGGCGCGGCGGTCACGGGCACGGTGGCTCCCTTCGTCGGTGGAGGGGACGCGGCGAGCCGTTGGGCAGCTGGCGGCCCGTCGCGTCCCGGCACCCAGAACCGTGGAACAACGAGGGTCAGGCACGGCACCGGGGCTCTGTGACGCGACGCTATTGGCCGATCACACTTCGGTGGTGCGGGTACGCACCAGCGGATCAGTCGGCCACGCCCAGGCGCTCACACAGGCCGCGCAGCGCCGAGGATGGTTCGCGGGAGCGGTGCAGCATTGACCGGGCGGTCTCCCTGGCCGCGACGGACGAGCGGGTGTGCTGCGCCCCGGTGCGCTCGGCGGCGAGCAGCATCCGTTCAGCGTCGCCGTCACGGCCCACGTCGCAAAGCCCACGGGCCATGTCCAGGTAGAAGTACACCTGTCGCACCGGCGGAAGATCGTCGATCCCGACCCCGGCGGCGGCGTGCAGCGCCTCTGCCGGCCGGCCGGTGTCGAGGTAGAACGCCATCGTCCACAGGGCCACGTTGCGCGGTCCCCACACCAGATCCCAGGCGGCGCTCTCCCCGGTGTAGGCCGCGATCCTGGCCGCTTCGCCGAGGTGGGCCTCGGCTGCCGCGACGTCGTGCAGACCGGCCGTCTGCAGGGCGCGGGCCAGGTGCAGGAAGCCGGACACGTCCAGTGCATGCGGCGCGTCCAGGTCGTGCTGTAGGTCGCCGTCGGCCCGCTCGCAGAGGGTGCGGGCAGGGCCGTAGGCGCCCGAGTACGCCAACACCCGGGCCCGGTTGGTCGCGGCCACGGCCATCGCCACCGCATCGTGGAGGTGCTGCGCCGCCTCGGTGCACCGTTCCGCGGCCAGCCACGCATGAGCCGGGTAGCCCACGTTGATCAACGAGCCCATGGCGCACCCGTACACCGCCACCATCAGCTCCCACGCGGTACGCGCGTCTCGGCCCTGGGCACCGGCATGCAGGGCCGGCGACCGATGGACCAGCCGGGCCAGTGCGACGGCGTAGTCGCAGCGGCCGTACAGGTCGCGCACCAGTGCCGAGCTCCGCCACGAGTACGTCAACCGGTGCACCCGCGGATGCCGCGGGCTCGGTCAGCGGATGAGCCAGCATGGCGCGCCAGACCCGCTCGGCGTGGATGTGCGCTGCCTCCAGGGGGCGGTCGGCCGGCGCGTACGGCTGCCCGTGAGGGCCGTGACCGCGCACTCCAGCGCCGCGCGAGGTCGCGATCGTGTACGGTCGGAGCGCGTCGACCCGCTCAATGCGCGACCAGGTGGTGTGCGCAATCGCCGGCCGCCTGGCGGCATGGCGGATCGACCGGCGCTGCAACTGTCGACCGCACGCGGATCGCGTTCCTCATGCTCGGGTCGGGCGGCACGATGCGGCGGGGCATGCTCACCCCTGGTAGCGGTCAGGGCGGGCGCCGGCCCGCTACAACGGCGCCGCCATTGACGCTCGCCAGGGGAGGGGGCGAACCCGGCGCGCACAGACGCTCACCGCTGCCTGGGCACCTCGCCGACGTGCCCGGGTGGGAAGATCGGCGGGGCGTCGCAGCCGATGACCCGGCATCGGGCAACAGGGTGCCCGCGCTCGTCCGTGGTGGCGGGGCAACCCAGGCAGGCGATGAACGAGAGGTTCACCGCACCCGGGCCGAGCGGGTGACCGCGCTCGTCGACGGCCGGGATCCACGGGTACGCCCTCGCCCACCAGCCCCCGGCCATGATGCGATCGTACACGCGTTCGATCCGTTCCGAGGCGTGACCCGGCTGCCCAGGCGGGCGCCCAATCGCTGGCCAGGGTGGTGAGGCTCTCCGTGCAGGAGCCGCTCAGTCAACCTCAGTCGATCAAGCACTCATCGGCCCATGCCGGCGGGTACGTGTTTGACCCCGTGGTAGCGCCAGCAGCCGTGCTCGCGGCAGTACGCCGCCCGCTGGCGGCGCACCGACTCGGACAGCACCCGCAGATCCTTGGACCCGGTCGCCGCCGCAGCCGCCAGACCCTTGGCCAGACCTGCGATGTGGCCCGGCGCCACAGCACCATCGCCTCGCGGGGGCGGCGGTTATGGCATGGATACACGAGGAACATGAGGCGAGACCCTGCTATTGGCGCTACCTCGTGCGGTCATCCGAAGATCAGGTCGACGAGACGTTTACCGAACAGGAACCACACCGCGCCTCCGGCGATGAACGCCAAACCGATGATCGCGATCGCGGAGGAGGTCAGCATCTTGGACATCTCGCCCCGCCCGGCACGGCTGATGAACACCACCCCGAGGAGGGCCAGCAGGATCGGTGCGATCTTGGTGGCGATGAAGTCGACGATGCCGTTGGTGTTGAGCACCGGCGCGGGCGGGTCGGCCAGACCGGTGTGCAGCAGCCGCATCAGCGCGTCACCCACCGACGCGGCGGTGCCACCCGTCAGCTGAGCAGATCCCGCCATGATTGCCTCCACATCCTCAACGATGCATCTAGATGTCAGGTTGTCCGGTGGCCCGGCTGTGGTCAATGGTGGGCGCCGTGATTCTGCCCGGCCGACCATCACCTGTGGAATCACCAACTGTCGGCGGAGTCGAGCTGCGCCTTGATGCGAGGACCGGTGCCGAACGCGATGCCGGCGAAATCCGGGTCAACCACCATGCCAGCACCGCAGCCAGCAGCACACCGACGGTGATCATGACGGTGGTGTAGTCGAAGATGAACAACGCCACAGTGATGATCACCGGTGACATGATCACCTGGTGGGTGATGCGGCGGATCAACACCGCGCTGACCGCGAGGCATACCGCGATGAAGCCGAGCCGGGCCAGGCGTTGGGGTGGCTGCGGGTAGTACAGGTAGGAGTAGTCGGTGGCGGTCTGATAGAGATAGGTCTCTATCGCGATGAGGCCGGCCGCAGTGAGCACCGTGGCGGTGGCCGGGAAGCGTAGCCATAGCTGCCAGTCGCGGGCCGCGAGGCGGCCGTGTTGGATGAGCAGGGTGATCACGCCCAGCGCGGTGGCCGCCAGCAGCACCGGTGCGAGGGCGACGAGCAGCAGCAGCCACAGGGGGGCCATCGGATAGGTGATGGCGCCCTGCATCGCGGTGAAGAGTCCGACGCCGACGCCGACGGCCGCGGCCAGGCGCAGCCCTCGCGCCAGCAGCCGGCGCAGCTCACCCTCGTCCGCGGCAGTGGCGGCGGCGGGGAGGCGCAGGTCGGCGCGGAGCAGCACGATGCCGACGGATCCGTGCAGGGCGAGGATGGCGACCATGGCCCACGTCGGCCACACCGTGTACAGGTACAGCGGGGCCCGGTAGGTGTCAGGCAGGCTACCTGAGGGCACCTGCAGGGTCCCGCTGTGCAGCAGCAGCCACAGCAGCACCGGTGCGGCGACCAGGCCGACGCCGATCTGCACGGCGTGCGGGGCCACCCGTACCGGTGCGGGTGCGGACAGCGTCTGGCCGTAGGCGATGGCGAGCGCGGCGTGGGCGGTGTCCGTCTCGGCGTTGGCGCGTACCCGAGCCTGCACACCAAGGCCCCGAAGGCCCGCGGTGATGCCGGTCAGCTGCGCCGGCGTGGCCTGCCCGTACACGACGCTGATCTGGTGGGCGGGTACGTCCGCCGCGTGCAGTGCCCGGGTGATCGTGGCCACCATCTGCTCGGCGACGGGTTGGTCGTCGGACAGGTCCGCCTCGACGGCGCCCAGGCTCGTCCAGCCCTGGCCGCCTGCACGTAGCACGGCGGCCTCGCACCAGGAGCCGAGCACCCGGTAGACCAGCACGAGGGTGGCATCCCGATCATTGGCGGGGTGGCGGCTGATCATGGCGGTGGTGTCGGTGACCAGCTCGATGTCGGTGAACCCGGCCCGCCACGCCGCGCTGCGCAGAGCGTTTCGACGCTGCGGACCCCACACCGCGGGTACGACGAGAGCGGTACGGGTGACCGCGCCACCGGCGAGGGTGCTGGCTCGGGCCCGGACAAGACGGAGGCTGGCCGCCACCAGATCGACCGCAGCGTGGCCGTCGACCGCGCCATCCGAGGACACGGCCAGCTGCAGCGCGGGTATGGCCACGTAACGCCCTTGGGTCGACACGGCGGCGTCCACCCCGGCCCGGCCGGCGATCACTGTGCCATCGGCTGCGGCGAACACCCCGGACGCCAACGGCGAACCGTCCTCACCCAGCACCGCAACGACTCGCCCGTCCTCACACCGCAGCACCGCAACCGTGACCGGACCCGTGCAGTCCAAACCGACAAGCGCGCCGCCCACCGCGCCCTCCCGTGTCGCACCTACGCCTGGGCACCATAGCCGCGCATGCAATGCGGCGGCGCGGACCGCACCGGCAAACATCGGAACAGTTACCTGTTTGTTACTCCGCGTCGATCGTGTGATCGTTGCTGAACCGCCGCTGACCCATCGACAATCTGATGCGCGCCGGGCTCGCCGAGCCGATCGGCGGTCACCGATCAACGGGCAACGGTGTCGACACGGTCGTTTCGGGGGTGAACCAGATGAATGCTGATGAGCGGCCACCCGACCAGGAGCATGAGGACGGTCTGGCATCAACGATCGTCGAGGAGTCAGACCCCGCTGCAACCAGCTCGCAGGTGCCAGCTGCTGTGGCGTCGGTGCTGGCCTGGGTTACCCGTGGCCGCCCGCAGGCGAGCGGGTTGCCCCGCCGAGCCAGCACCCGGTTGGTGGTGGTGTTGGCTGGTGTCCTCAGCGCTGCGCTGATCGTTGCGGTGGCCATCGTCGGACCGCTGAACCCGTCGTCCGAGCAGCCTGATCAGAGCGTGACTCCCACGACCCTCCCGCGCGGCGACCCCCGACTGGCCGACCAGCTGGCTGACCAAGCCGGCCGGTTGGCACCAACCGACCCCAACCGAGCCTTGCAAACGCTCATCGCGGCCGCGGTCGTCGACCCGGACAATGCGCGGCACCGCATCGACCTAGCCGCCGCGGTCCTGGCCGCCGCGACCTCGGCCACCAACCCAGCCGCCGCGGCGACCCAGCCGCAGCGGCTCATCCGCACCCACATCGACCTCGGTGAGCCGATCACGTTCGCCACCATCAGCGCGGATGCCTCATTCATGATCGTCAGCGGTGCCAACAGGGCGCAGATCTGGCAAACCCGGTGGCTCACACCCACCCCGCTGCTACACCTCGCCCGCGAGTTGGACCAGCCCGTTCACGCCGCCACCGGTACGGGAACGCTGCTGACCACCACACTGCTCACCGCCGGGCCCGACGGGGTCAAGCAATGGTTGGCCACCAACGCGGCCGCCGCCACCACCGCCGGCGCCCTCGGTCCCGTGGCGGATGCCGTCGCCCTGTCGTCGGACGGACGTACCGCTGTCCTCGTCGCCGATCGCACTGCGACTATATGGACGCTCGACCTGATCGAATCACCCACGCCGACGGCGAGCCTGCCCTACGACCAGCCCACGACGGCGCTCACCTTCGCACCCACATCGGACACAATCGTCGCCGGCTACGCCGACGGGAGCCTCACCATCGATGCTATCAATCTGGCTGGAACCCAGGCGAGCACCCGAAGCCTCACCAGCTCGCCCAACCCCATCGACGATGTGGCCATCAGCGCCAACGCCACCACCACGCTGGCCACCCACACTGACGGCACTATCGCCGTATGGGATCTCACCACCCACCGCAGCGACCCGGCAGGCACGGCGACCACGGCCCCTGGTCGGCACCGGGTATGGATCAGCCCCGATGCCCAGCTCGCCATGATCGCCACCGGCAACGGCCCAACGACCCTGTGGTCACTCATCGACCGGCAGCACCCGCGGCAGCTCATCGAGCTTCCCCGCGCCGACGCGACGAACACACCGGCGATGGTCGGTGCCGACGGCCGCACCGAACTCACCATCGACTCCTCCAACACCCTCACGATCTGGAACCTCGACCCGATCCTCAACATCATCAACAACCCGGTGCCGGCCGCCTGCGAACTTAGCCACCCCGACCAGCAGCAATGGCACACCATCGTGGCCAACCCCGCCTACATCAATCCATGCCAGCCAGCGCCCCTGCCCACCCTCAGCCGCAACTGATTCTCAACCGAAAACGGCTGTGACACGCGTACGTCGGGGGTTCGCGACAAGGGGCCGGAATGCTGCGCCAGGTGCGCCGGCCGCACCATTCGCCTGCCCTCAGTCGCGACTTGCGACAGTCTGGCGGACCGCCCGGGGCGACGCTCGCGATGTGCAAGGGTTCTGCCAGCGAGAATGCGTGCAGCTTCACTGTGACCGGCGTTGCGTAGCCGCCGGGTCGGACTCCCAGACGCGTGCGGCACGTCCGATACGGCCGGTAGGTAGCTCGGCGGCCGCGACGAGCGTCCGCACCCGTCGGCTCCGAGCAGTACACCAGCTCGGCACCCTTGGCGATCTTGAGGAGTGGGTCTGGCAGCGACTGCGCCGTCCGGGCGCTGACCCGCACCGTCGACGGATACGCGGTCGAACCCACCTCCGGCGCCGGCTGGTGGTACGCCGAGGCCCGCGCACCTCTGGGGCTGGTGCACAGGGCTGACCTGCGGCACGGGTTCAGCGGTGGTTCATGGGGTAGCGTCGGATCTGGCGGCGCGCCGGTTGGAGCGGCCGATGCGCCGCCGCCCTTGACTGCTACCAAGGGATGGTGAACCGAGGGTGGCCCGCCGCACCGTACCGCCTGATCCCTCGATCGGTGAGCGAATCGGTGCCCGTCGGCAGTTGCGCAAATGGTCCATCCGCCACGCCGCCAGCCGGCGTGGTAGGTGAGTGTCCGGCCTGCCATCCGTGCGTCAGGTGTACTTCTACCTGGACATGGCCCGGGGTCTGTCCGATGTGGGCAACGACAGCGAGGCAGAGAAAATGCTCCTCGCCGCCGAACGCGCCGGTTCGCAGCACACCCGGTCGTCGGCGGCGGCCAGGGAGACGGCACGGTCGATGCTGCACCGGTCGCGTTCGCCGTCCACGGCGCTGCGCGGCGTGTGCGAGCGTCTCGGCGTGGCTGACTGAGTTGGTGGTGCGTACTCGCACCACCGGGTGCGTCATCCGTTCGTAGCGTTGCGTCACAGAGCCCCGGTGCCGTGCGGATCATCGTTGTCCACGGTGCTGGGTGCCCGGGGCGTGGTGGCCGAACAGCGGTCGCCGCGCCCCCTCCACCGCCGGAGGTGCGTGCACTGTGACCACCGTCGTACCGACCACGTCCGCAGCCTCACGCTCGGCATTGCGGACTCCGCTGGGCACGTTACGTCTCGAACGCGCCGGTCAGCGGCCGGTGGTGTACCGGTGGACCAGGGTGCAGGTGCGCGCGTTGCGGCTCAGCGTGCGCGATTTCGCCCGCTACCTCGGCGTCAGCGACCGCGTGGTGTCAAATGGGAGGCTGGCGGCGCCAACATCGTCCTACGGCCGGTGAATCAGGCCGCCCTAGACACCGCCCTGGCCCGGGTCGATGCGAGTGGGCTGGTGCGCTTCGCCGAGGCGCTCCACGCCGCCGCCACCCACCCGGGCAACGGACAACACCGGTGGGCCGATCTGATCGGCGATCGCCGGTTCGAACTGCAGCTCACCCTGACGGCCACCACTCTGAACGGGGCGCAGGACACGGCCGCCGAGCTCGCCGCGGCACTGACCGGACATCCGGACTTCGACCTGACGCTGGTCACCGTCTCGGCCACCGAGCGGCCCGCGGCTCGCATCGCCGTGCCTCGACTGTGGGACGGGCCGGGGTGACGGTTACCGCACCGACATTCCGCCGACCACGGCGGACGCGCAGCGAGTCCTTGAGGACCATCCGATCAGCGCGCCAATGGGCCGATGCTTGCGCTGCGACACAGACGGGTGTGTTGGCTGCGGGTGATCGCGTTGCGTACCTTCGCCCAGCAGGGTCCGCATGGTGTGCTGCCGCAACGCCGGCCCGGCGCCACCCGCCCAACTGATCGGCGCCCGACGGGTACCGGTCTGTCAACCCGCACCGCCGCCGGCAAGCCGGGCGTCGCCCGGGCGGACTCGCGCTTCGCTCAACTGCAGGAGGTGGGCTGGTGCGCTCGGCCCGGTCCGTGTCCACACCACGACCCCCGCCCGAACTTCGGGTTTTCCCGCCTGATCCGGTTGTCCGCCCCGTCTTCGAACTGCCTCAGGAAGTCGTAGAACATCACCATGCCCAGCACGCTGAGCAGCCCCACGTAGCCGCCCGCGAGTAGGTTGCCGGACTGGCCGTACTCATACGAGAAGTTGATCGACGCCGACGCGCCGGCCGCGCCACACCGGCAGGCCTGGGGGCGAGGCGGGATGACCAGACGCAGACCTTGACGGTCTTGAACCCAGGAATCGTACGCGCCTCGCGGCGAAGTCGGACAACGGGTCGCGCTGCCCTCCTATGGACGGACTCGCAGCGCTGGCCCGTCTCCTGCGGTGCAGGGACTTGTGGCGCGCGCCACGCGGCGTTGAGGAAGTCTGCTCGACGCACATGGGAGCTGGCGTCGGTCGAGTTTGATCTCCCGCACACCGGCAAAGTCGGACGGGTCCGGAATCCGACTGCCGATCGCTACCCCTCCGCGCCGCCCCGCGCGACCTGGGCTTGAACCAAGCCAAGGGTCGTGACCATAGGCGATGATCAGCCATCGCTGCTGGGCCGAATGGTCCGGCCGCATTGGCGTTCGTGCACACCCGTCGGCCACGTGACTACAAAAGGCGCGCCCGGGGCCCCTCACATACGTCATTGCGCTAAGTAATGCGGGGGAGGGTTTCACGCCTCCGCCGGTCCGTCTTAGGCTGTGCCGTTGTGCAGTCACCTAAGGCATCGACGACATTCGTGTCGTCGGTACGAAAATTCCGAACAAAGTGGCAACAACGGCAACAAACCGCGCGTTCTCGGCGTAGGTCGTTGATGCACGCGTTCGGCGGATTGAGAATGGGGCTCCTTCGCGATCAGCCCGCATTTGCGCTGACCGTCCTGTCGTTTGCGATCGGCACCCTTCGGCTCTTCGTGCTGGCGGGTTATCACTCAACTACAGCTATCGCCATCGTGCGATATTATGGGGCCGCACAAATTGCACTTGCCTTCTTGGTATCGTGGCTGCCGGCGGTCAGTGCGTATACCGCACTCATTCTGCTGATGCGAGTGGTGCGTGCGTACATTACGCCTATCAGGAGCGGCGAGCGGATTAGTAATGACCGGATAAGTGTCGATCCGGTCATTATTGGGGCGACCTCCGGCGGTAGCAGAGCCACGGATAGCGGCCTATGGCTTCCAAACTCTGATGTGCCTACCGGCCTAAAGGTGGCAACGAACGTGCCGGCACCGTGGGAGCTGATACTTGCAGGGATCTCATTCGGTATAGCAATGTATACGGTCGCGATTCTGCCTTTTGCATTAATACTGGCGTCTTTGCTTGTGCTCTGGGCGACGTGGAGGCTTCTGACACCGGTATTCTACCGGCTCGGGCCAGCTCGCCTAACGATCGTGATGTTCGTGCTGTTGGGATTCGTGGCCGGCGGAGTCGTGACATCAGCAGGTGCGGCAGAGGTACTGCCATTGGAAAGAGTGAAGCCGGCGTCGTCGCCCCTCGTTATTGGTTATGTGTTAAGTGAGGACGACCGGTGGATCGTAATGTTGAGAGAGGAGGACCGCCTATTGGTCAGGGTACCGGCAGCGGGTACTGGCCGAGAGTTCTGCGAATCCCCCGGTTTAGCGAGCCTTAAACGTCATTGGTGGTATCAGTCATTCTTTTTGCTGGCTGGTGGGCGTGGCTTACTTGACAAGATAACTGGCACGAAGAGTGTGGCGCCGGGCGGGTACCCGCTCTGCTGAACGCGGTCGAGATGACTGCTTACGAGCCGACTAGCGGCGAGTTGTGAACCCATTACGCTGGGTTATTTGATCCGGGTTGGGACTCAGGTCTAAACGTCCCGGCGGGCAGTCGAGCCCGTAACTCGGCGAGGTCGTGCGATCGCAGGTCGCCTTGGAGATCAACGCTGAACGCGCTCAACTGGGCAATGTCGGTCGTGCCAGCGTCAATGGTTATCGATAGACGTGATCGATCGGCAACGTCCGCTATTCGGCGGAGTCGGTCGGCCACGAAGCTCGCCATCATCGATCGCTGAGATCGTCGCGGAATGGGCTTGCGCTCGGCGCGAGCGGATGGTTGGTGAAGGTGCGCTGGGTTCGTGATCGCGTCGCTGCGACCTCTCCAATGGCGGCGACCTGGCCGTTGAAGGTCCTTGGTGTCGCGACGGTCGCGCGTATGGCGCGCACAGTTCAGTGAGGACATCGATGGACCACGACGCCGCTGTCAACCAGCCTCGCCATGGACACACGATGGACATAGACGGCGAGGCACCAGCAGGGCTCAGCCGGAACGGGACGGGACCCCGTACCAGGCTTGACGTGGTCAAACCTGCCAGTCCGGGACGAGAGAGTCCTGACCGGGGTACATTCTGACGGTCTTGAAAGTCTGCTGCGCAACGCGCGACTCGCGGCTAGATCCCGTATTGATCTTGCGAAACGCGCGTCGCTTCAACAGCCTCGACGACGCTGGCCCGGTTGCGCTCATTTGCCGGCTCGGCCGCTCCAGTTCTGCCAGTTCCATCCCTGGCCGCCGTGGTAGTCCTTGAGGATCAACAATGCGAGAGCGTCAATAGGCAACGCCAGTGTCTCTTGCTTGGATAGGTTCCAGGTCACAGTGGGATCTTCGCACCCTTGGCCCACGTATGGTCGTCTTCCGCGATTGGTGTCGACAGCGGAATGACCGCTGCCGGTGTAGCCGACGCGATACGCGAATCCGGGTTGTACGTCGCTTGGGAGCGCCTCGTGGCCACCAGATCGCCCGAGATCGTGGTCTGCGGTGAGGACGCCTTCCAGCCCATACTCGGCGCGAGACGCCCTCGTCGAAGGCGACAGGGCTACAGCAGGTGCCGCCTGGGGCGGCGGCGAACGGACGGTTTGGACTCCCCGCTATACGCAGACCGACGAATCCGAAGGGCACTACCTCGGGCCTGTTGCGTTCTCTGACAGTCGCGAGCACCGCACCTGGGGCCCGACGTCCTGCGCGCAGGCTGGTGGCCAAGGGAGAACGCGGAGCTACGATCGGTCAATGCCTGGTGACCCGAGCTACGAAGCCCTTAACTTCCAGGATCTCTGCAACGCTGGCGCCGACGTTCTCCCGGCCGAAGCAGGCCAACCGCTGCCCGCTCGAGGACGCGTCGAGCTCCGCGGGCTCCCGTTCCTCATCGGCACTGACGGCAAGCAGGGCGACTGCTTTCTCATCCCGAGCGAGGCCGTTTCCCTTGACATCGACAAGCAGGCGCGGCACGTGGTCGTCGCCCATCGCCTGCTCGCCCCCACCAAGCCAGCCGGTCACGGCATCGGTACGGCAGTGGCGGAGTACGTGTTCCACCTCGCCAACGGCACCTCCCATACGGTCTCGATTCGCGAGCGGTTCGAGATCCAGATCGTCCAACCCGAGTGGGGACGCTTCCCGTTCCTCGCGGTGAGCGACACCCTCGACCACAAGATGGACCGCTTCGAGGGCCGCTGGGACCGTGCCGGCGAACGGCTCGCCGAGCACTCCCTCGGTTGGCCCAAGGACTTCTTCCTGTGGTGCTGGGAGAACCCCGACCCCGACATCGCTCTGGAACGCTTCGAGATCCGGCCCACCGAGCACCGGATCCTCGTCGCCGGCGTCACGCTGAGCACCCTGGACGAGCATCCGTTCGTCCGCACGCCAGCACGGCCCGTCCGGCTGACAGTCACAGACTCGACCGCGCAGCCGAAGACGGGTGTGCTCGAGCTCCACGTCGACCGTGGCGTCGCGACGTACCCGCAGGCCGTCGCGGACGGCGGCGAACGCATCGGCTGGGGAACGCCGCGCCCCGACGGCCCGAGTCCGGCCTACGCCTCCGTCGCGGCCCTGCCGTCCGCGACTGTCCGAGTCAGTCACGACGGCACCGAGCTCGGCGCCGTCCGATGGAGCGACGTGGAACGCGACGGACACGCCAGCACCGACCGGGTCCGCGTCGAGCTCGTCGAACCCGGCCGCAACTGGGTGCACGTCACGGTGCTCGACGACGCCACCGGCAAGCCGGTGCCGTGCCGCGTGCACTTCCGCTCCCCGCGGGCGTGCCGTACCAGCCGCACGGCCACCACGAGCACGTCAACCGAACCTCGGCAGCTGGCACCTGGACGTCGGCGGCGACGTGCGCCTCGGGGCAGATCACATACGCCTACATCGACGGCACCTGCCAGGGCTGGCTGCCGCGCGGCGAGGTGCTGGTCGACGTGGCGCGGGGCTTCGAGTACGAACCGCTGCGCCAGACGGTCCGGATCGAGCCCGGCCAGCGCGAGCTGACCCTGCGCCTGCGAGCGCTGGACGTAGATCTCGAACGCCGCAGGCTGGTATTCAGCGGCGACACGCACGTCCACTTCCTGTCCACAGCGGCGCGCAGCTCGAGGCAGCCGGCGAGGACCTGAACGTGGTCAACCTGCTGCAGGCGCAGTGGGGCCACGCTGTTCACCAACACCGAGGAGTTCACGCGGCGAACCGGCCGTCATCGACGGCGGCGGCACTATCGTCTACGTCGCCAGGAGAACCGCCAGCACGTCCTGGGCCACCTGACGCTGCTGGGGCATGAAGCGCCGGTGATGCCCTGGTGCAGCGACGGCCCGGGCGAGGCCGAACTGGGCGGCGACGCTCGACATGACGCTGTCGCGACTGGGCCGACGCGTGCCACGCGCAGGGCGGCACGGTCGTCTGCCGCACATTCCCGAACCCGAACGGCGAACCCGCCGCGCTCGATCGCCACCGGCCGGGCGGACGCGGTCGAGATGCTCGCGGCCAGTCCGGACGGCCTCGCCGAGTACTACCGCTACCTCAACTGCGGCTACCGCCTGCCGCTGGTCGGCGGCACCGACAAGATGTCCAGCGACGGTGCCGGTCGGCCTCTACCGCACATACGCCCAGCTCGCTGCCGACGAGGAGCTCACGTACGAGAACTGGTGCCGAGCGGTTCGCCGCGGGCGCACGTTCGTGTCCGGCGGTCCGCTGCTCTCGTTCACCGTCGACGGCCAGGTGGTCGGCGACACCATCGAGCTGGCCGGACCGGGCACAGTGACGGCGCAGGCGTCGGTGACCAGCGTGTTCCCGCTGCGATCGCTCGAGCTGGTCTGCAACGGTGAGGTCATCGCGCAGGCATCACAGGTCGGCGCGCGGGAGCTCAGGCTCTCCGAGCAGGTGCGGATCGACGGCAGCGCGTGGCTCGCGGTGCGCGCGTTCGGCGTCGACAACCACCTCGACGAATGGGCTCGGCCGGTCTTCGCACACACATCGCCGGTGTTCGTGGCATGCCGCGGACCGTGGGCGATGGCGGACCCGGAAGGGTTGCACTACATCCGGACGCTCGTACAGGGGGCACGGGAGTACGTTCGGCACACCGCGGTCCGCCGAGACGACACTCTCACCACGCACCACCACGGCGAGTCCGACCACCTAGCCTGGCTGGAACGCCCCTTCGCTGAGGCGCTCGAGGCCCTCGACCGACGCCGCTAAGCCGGGCCGGTCTGGCTTGGCCCGACGTGTCGGCCGTACTCCAGGCGGCTGCGACCGACGCCGAAGCGGAACTGGCTATGGTCTCGCTACCAAACCAGCTGTGATCAACTACAGCACACGCGGCATGAGAAGCTGAGGTCCGAGCCCAATGGGTTGAACCACTGCACCACCCCACTGCAGCAATGAAGTACCCAACACTCAAGTGCCGTTCTGCTCATTGCTACAGCCTGTGCTGCTCGGGCATCGCAACGATATGGACGGCAGCGGACCGCTTCGTCGTGTCCGCTGCCTGACGCCACCATAGGAGTTTGTAGGAGAGTCAGGCTGGCCACCATGGCAGGCCGGTCGTGCCGTCCGGATTCAAGCCCGCCAAGGACACAGCATGGGCTTCCTCGTTCCGGCCCGTCCGCTCGCGGTACGCGGTCAAATCATCGAAGCGGAGTCCCGGCCGGACATAGGCCGGGGAGCCACCCAGCGCCGACCGCCGTAGCTGCGCCTCGTCGCGAACGGGCTCGGTGCGGTTCCCGGTCGGCTTGCGATCGTCGACCTCGAACCCCAAGGCCGCAGCGGTGGCCCGGATCCGCTGGGAACTCTCCGCCATACCGTGCTCCTCCACGAAGTCGATCAAGGCCCACCACGATCCACTCGAGTGCTCGACCAGGAGCCGTTCCTTGATGTGTGCCGCCTCGGCGAGCCGTTCCGCCCTGATAAGCGGTCCGGCCAGCGCTTCAAGGGAACTGCGGGACGGCGCCTCGTCGACCTGCTGCCGGCGCACAAGAATCGCTTCCTCGACACGGTCCAGCTTCATGAGTGCACGCACGAGGTGATCGTGGGCGTCCCCGGTCTCGTACCAGCTGAACAGATCGGGACTGTCGCCTCGATCGACTGACTGACGCCACAGCCTCTCGGCGTCCTCCCAGCGACCCTTGTTTTGGAGGTTCCACGCGGCCCGGTACGTTGCGTCGTAGTCGCCCGCGGCGGCGCCGTGCACCAGAATTTTCTCTGCTTCGATCAGATCTCCGGATGTCTCGACGACGTGAGCCCAGACCGTTGTAACACCCCACTCCTTGACATCGAGCGCCTAGAGCCATACGGCACGCGCCGCTGCCAAGTCGCGCTTTCCGAAACAGCCTACGAAGAGGAGCACCGGAGCCGCGCTCGCAGTCAGTCTCGGCGTCTTGTACCTATACGGTCGAGTCCCGCTCGCCGCAGTTGAGTAGCCGTCGAGTGGCGGCCCACAGAAGATGACAACGCCCGCCGAATTCGGGCGGGTCCCCGACTCCTTGGGTTTGCCCTGCGTAGCCTGTGGTTTGTCGAGCGAGGCACGCTGGAGAGGCGCGGAGGATGGCCGGCTGGTGGATCGGACTGCCGACCGATCGAGCAGTGAGTCTCGTCGGGGGCCACCTAGACTACTTTGAGCGGTCGGTAGATCCACTACCGCCAACGGCTCCGATCATCGTGTTCCTCTCGGATGTCCGGGGGTCGAAGCGGGCGATCATCAACCAGGTCATTGAGCGTCTGGACTCGGCTGTCGTGAAGCTGTACCCAGCCTGGCTGCCGGGGGCCGAGGCCATCGAATCGCATGGACCAGCGGCGCGGGCACTCCTTCGAGCGCTTGCTATGCGACAGGCTCAAGAGGCGCATGACTTCGCCAACTTCTTGGCCGACCTCGCGGACCGTGCCCTCACAGGGCGTACGACAGGGGTCGAGGTTCTCGACGAACTGCGGTTGAACGGACTGGCTCGTTTGCTGGAGCGGACCTATCAGCGTGGATCATTGGCGTTGGTGATCAGCCTTCCGCTGGACCTGACACCGGCGGAGGAAGGGGAGTTCGCCGCGGCCGCGGAGTGGCTCTCGACCTATGCGCTTTCAGGCGTATGGCTGGTTGGCTCACTTCGTTCGATCGACCGACTCCGCGTGGTGTCGATCGACCAGCCGATCGAGGACGTGGATGAGAGAGAACCGGAGGCGCCGGCGCAGCATGCTGATCTTGTGTTTCCTGCAATCGCCGGGATTCCTCACCCAGGTAGCCGGGCCGAGCAGGCGCTAGAACGGGCGCTTCGACCGCGACTGTGGGCTGGCGGCCGGGCATGGAACCAGGTCATCGATCTTGGACCGCTCTCAAGGGCGGTCCGGGCGGACCTCGTGTGGGCTGAGGAGCGCTGCATTGTGGAGATCGATGGCGACGAGCATCGGCGACGTGCCCACTACGCTGCCGACCGTCGTCGGGACATCCGACTCCAGCTCGCCGGGTTCGCGGTCCTTCGCTTCACGAATGAGCAGATCTATCATGATCTCGCAGCAGCGCTAACGGTGCTCGAGCGGTTCCTGACGCGTCGAAGACAAGGTGGAGTAGGGACATGA
This sequence comes from uncultured Actinomycetota bacterium, assembly GCA_963753485.1. GTDB lineage: Bacteria > Actinomycetota > Actinomycetes > Mycobacteriales > Micromonosporaceae > CAWDLX01. Next base: position 28,922 of record CAVWCL010000020.1, read on the forward strand.
GCGGCGAGGTGCTCACAACTAACGAAAAGAACGCAATTCTCGCGTTGATGGCCGAAACGAAAGAGATCGCCAATGTCGATCTAAAAGCTATATATGGGGTGTCTCTTCACGGCAAGGCACGGGAGCGGCTCAACGAGCTCAAGATGGTCGCTAGTCGAAAGGTCGGCCGGACGTATCACCACGAACTGCTCGACGCGGGGTGGGCGCGATGTCGAGAGGAACTGACCGTGGCGCGCCCACCTCGGTCGAACATTGCCTTGTATGCCGTCCTGACGAGTCTCGATAGATACTTGCAGCGAACGCGGCTGAGCCTCGCGGACGTCTTCGCCCAACCGGTGGCGAGCATTGAAGAGTCGATCGTGATCGAGTACCGACGCCTGGCTCGACGGCGAGGTGCGCAGGTTCGATTGGCAGCGCTGCGGGCACAGCTAGGAGGATTTGCAAAAGGCGAGGTAGACGAGGCATTGCTTCGGCTCGCCGACGCTGGTCGGATCAGGCTCGCTCCCAATGATGATCAGAAAAATGTCAAGCGTCCCGATCGTGAGGCAGCGGTACGGTTCGGTGATCGGACCAACCACCTGCTCTCGATCGAGGCGACGTGACCGCAGACCTACGATCCGCGTTCTCCGCGCTGCGACTCAACCCAACCCTCGGGGTGCAAGACGTTTGGCGCGACTCGCCAACCCACGTCGAAGGCCTTCACCAGACGGCGTCCGACGCCATCCGAGCCGGTATCCAGGACGTCATGAATACGGTCGACACCAACCCGATTGGCGTCGCCATCCATGGTCATCGCGGGTCGGGCAAAACCCACTTGGTAGGTTGGACCAGGGAGCGCACACACGAAGCCCTCGGCTACTTCTTCCTCGTTGGTCCTCTCTCAGGATCAACGTTTTGGAAGGCGGTTTCATCGGCATTTCGCCGCGGCCTGCTCAGGCAGACGAGTCAAGGCGAACCGCAGCTGGTCCTCTTTCTCGCACGGCTTTCCGACAAAGTGGATGCCCCAAAGGCTGTCGCGGACGCGATTCTTGGGAGAGCCACGCTCACAAGCGAACTGTTGGACGACTTCGTAGGCTATGTACGGTCCTACGACCGTGAGCTGGCATCCACCTGCCAAGACACATTGCGCGCGCTAATCCTGCACAACTCGCCGGTCGGTAAGGTTGAGAACATCGGAAAGGGCTACCTGCTATGTGGCGCCGAGCTCGAAGCGGGCGAACGCGGAAAGTGGGGCATTCGAAACACGGTTCCCGCGCCCCCAGAAGTAGTGAGCGAAACCACCCATTTGCTCGCGGTTACCGGCCCAAGCGTTGTTGCATTCGACCAGATTGATTCGGTAACAGCGGAACTCGGCACTGACGATGTCGATGATATGAACGCAACGCGTGACTCGTTGCTCGATCAGGTCGCCGATGGGCTGGTAACGATCTACAGCACCAGCTCACGCACGTTGACGCTTCTTTCGTGTCTCAGCCAGACCTGGACGGCACTGGAGACGCAGTCGATTGCTCCGGTCGTTGATCGATTCCGGTTACCCATCGAGATTGGTGGTATCGATTCCGCAGAACTCGCGGCGGATCTTCTGGCGAGGCGCTTCGATGAGCCGCTCGCGCGGGCCGGCTTTCCGCGGCCATACCCAACGTGGCCTGTCCGACGCGAGGCGTTCAAAGACTTTGCTCCGTTGACACCGCGCCGTCTATTGCAGCGCGTCGACGAGCATGTCAACCGCTGTCTTGCGACCGGCGAGTTCGCGGAGATCGTCGGGCTAAACTCTGACGACAGCCTGCGTACCGTGCCGATTGGCAAGTCCGGAGGCAAGGTCACTGACCTTGATCAGGAGCTGAAGGCGCTCGACGACAGGTTCGAAGCACTGCGCTCTGACGCTGCGGTAAAGGATGCACTCGACGGGGATTTGGAGAATCTTGCCATGCCTCCCCTACTTAACGCCGCGCTAGAGGCCTGGATTCGGGAACAAGGTGCTGATAGCGACCAGTTCGACCTGGACCCGCCCCCTGGCCCGAAACCGGACCTCCACGCTCGACTTGTACGCTCCCTTAACGAAGAAACAGGGGAGGAGTTGAGCTGGTCGCTCCGTGCTATTTCAAGCCTCGTGCCGCAGGCAGCCCTGTACCGCCTTAAGGCGGCGTGCGAGGAGGCCGACGTGGAGGACCCCAGTGGGCGGCGGCGCCTTTTCATCCTGCGCACCCCGGACTGGAACGACTCACCCAGAACTCGAGAGGCGGTGGAGCGTTTCGAGGCCGCCGGCGGCCGTCGCCTGACGATCATCGAGGACGACCTCAAGCGTTTTGCGGCTCTCGCGAGCTTGTTAACCGAGGCGCCGGCGTTCCTTCAGGAATGGTTGGTAGCTCGCAGCCCAGCCGGAAGCACTACCACGCTCAAGGCTGTATTCGGCGTCAAAGAACAGCAGGCGGTTAAGGGTCCGCAGCCGCTTGGAGGGACGGGAACTCCTCCCAAAGCTGGCAGGGCCTCGATGATTCGAGTGGGGGCTGAGGTCGACACCGGTACAAGCGCCATGATCTCGCTGGAGTCCCTCCGGCGCCATACGGTGATCTTCGCTGGCTCTGGCTCTGGCAAGACCGTCCTCATCCGCCGCCTGGTCGAAGAGTGTGCGCTACGCGGTGTTTCGTCGATCGTTCTCGACCCGAACAACGACCTTGCACGGCTAGGCGAGGCCTGGCCGGAGTCGCCGGCCGGGTGGCAGCCTGGCGACGCCAAGCTCGCCGCTGAGTACATCGCCAAGACCGACGTCGTGATATGGACGCCACGGCGAGCCGGCGGCCGGCCGCTCAGTTTTCAGCCGTTGCCTGACTTCGGAGCCGTGCGCGACAACGCCGACGAGATGGACGCCGCGATCGATTCTGCGACGGCGACCCTGGCCTCACGCGTAAGCCTGGGCGCGGCCAACCGCGCACGGGTCGCCGAGGCTGTGCTGCGCGAGTCACTGCGACGCTTCGCTGCCCAACAGGGTGGCGGGAGCCTGAAGGACTTCCTGGACCTGTTGGCAGACCTACCGGGCGACGTGACGGACCTTGACCCCAACGGCCGAGTGGCCCTGGGCCTCGCCCAAGCCTTGCGCGCAGCTGTCATCAATGATCCTTTGTTCGGAGGGCGGGGCGACCCGGTCGATCCCGGCCTCTTGCTAACGCCGAGACACGGCAAACGAGCTCGGGTATCGGTAATCAGCCTGGTCGGGCTAACGACGAATGAACAGAAACAGAGCTTCGTGAATCAGCTGGAGATGGGATTGTTCGCCTGGATTAAGCGGCATCCAGCGGACGATCGACCACTTAGCGGTCTACTCGTCATGGACGAAGCCCAAAACTTCGCGCCAAGCGCGGGCGCGACCCCAAGCACGGCAAGCACCCTGGCACTCGTGGCACAAGCCCGAAAGTATGGATTCGGCATGGTCTTCGCGACTCAACAGCCGAAGGGTTTGCACAACCACATACCGGGCAACGCGGCGACCCAGTTCTACGGGCGTCTCAATGCCCCTGTGCAGATCGCTACCGTTCAGGAGATGGCGAGAGCCAAAGGTGGCAATGCGCAGGACGTTGGTCGGCTATCCGTCGGCGAGTTCTATCTCGCAGCTGACGAGCAGGCGTTTACCAAGCTAAGTACGCCTTTGTGTCTCAGTTATCATGGCCGACCCTTGACTGAAGACGAAGTCGTGCGGAATGCGCGAGATGACGAAATCGAGGACGACGGTGAGGAGGGGCGAGACCAGCGGCGATGAACCATAGCCCTATTGCGGTCGGCTCACTACCTGCTGCCGTGCCACGTGAGCCGTCGTCGAGGCCTGCCCGAGTTCAATCTCTGCAACGACGAACGTGTCTCAGATGAGTGTCGCGCGGATCCGTCGCGCCTCCCGTGTGGGGCACCTTCGACACCACGGAGGCGACAAAGGTGAGGGGGCAGAGCAGAGTGAACGGTACGGAGGATGATGTCCCAGCCGTCAGCGTCTACGGACAGTTGGATCCGGACGCGCTGGACCCGGACGGCCGTGTCCGCCGGTTGTGGCCGATCGTCGAGAGCTTGCTTGCCTCCTCTGGAGCGTCGCCCTGGCAGGCTGCGCCGCTTGTTGACGCAGTGCCGATGGTGGGGCTCAAACTTGACGGCGCGAGGGCGACGCTCGGCTTGACGTGGCACGACGTACCTATGACTGCCCAAGATCTTCTACTGTGGCGCCAGGCCGCCGCCGAGAAGCCCCACCTGCAAATCATCGTATTGTCAATGTCGGGGTTCGAGCATGCCGCGTTTGAAGCGAATGCCCCGCTGGGTCCACCGCTCGTGTTGCTGGATCGGACTCATCTCGAGGCAGCGCTATGCGGCCTCGTGAGCCTCGAAGAGCTGGTGACGACTGCGGGGCGCGGCGCGGTCTTCAACGGTACGGAGTACACGTCGCTGACCAATCTGATGCTCGGACCCAAGCCTCCTGATCGGCAGTCTCCCGCGTTCCTTCCCCCCATGCGGCTTCCTGCCCCGTGGGATCTGGCGCCCGACAAGCACGACGAGGCGTCAGTGCGTCACCTCTTCTCAGGCGACGCCGGCTGGCCGGAGCCACTCGGGTTCGCCGCCCCTGACAACAGGTGGCTGATTTCGACCGACAGTGGCGTCGTCGAGGTCGACCGAGTTCGAGGTACGACGAGTTGGCTCCTGCCTCTGCCAGGCTGCGCCGGCGATCCACTCCTACTTCCGGACGGAAGTCTTCTCGTTCGTCGCGGATCGGCGATTCTGGCGTGGAAGGACGGGGTCATCCGAGCGGTGGCCGGCGACCTTGCCGACACACGTTGTCTGTTCGCGGGCCCGCACGGCTCGGTCTGGGCTCTGTGCGGCCACGGTGCCCGGACGCTCAATGGTGACACCGGTTCGCTTGCGCTGGTCAAGTTCGGGTCGGCGGTCGGCGAACAGATGCGGCATCCGATCCTCTTTGACGCCAACGTGCTCAACGCAGGCTGGATCGGCGATCTCAAGTTCTTCCTCGCTGCGGACGGCCACTCTGCAGTCCTGGATCTTGCCTTCACCAACATGGTTCGAAGGGAAGACTGGATTCGGACGCCTGTCAGACCGACGTGCATCGCTATCGCCGGACCGCAGCAGGTGATCATGGGCTCGTCCGACGGCGGAGGCGTTTCCGCTAGCATTTGGTGCGCTGATCCGTATGCCCGTACGAGTGCGCTCATCGCGAAGCTCACTCTGAACCGTGTCAACGGCTTGGCACTTGGGCCGGACGGCTTGCTGTTCGTGTTGGGCGATGTTCGCGGAAACAGTCGAGACCCCTTCCCTCTAATCTTGACCGTTGGCCTTGCGTCGCAGGTCGCGACCGGGCAGTCAGCGCCCGAATACGGACGCACCGCCGTTGCACGGCCGCGCCCAGACGAAACGGTGCGCGACGAGCAAGCGCCGACCGCGAGCGCCAACACGCGGACCCTCCAGCGCGCAACAGAGTTCTTCGATGCTGTGCAGGTTGAAGCTCGCGGACAGAAGAAGGACTATCGGATGGACCCCCGCCCGCTCGGCCAAGGCGGCCAAGCCGACGTCTTCGGAGCGGTACACAAGTCGACGGGGATCCGTGTGGCCTTCAAACGGCTAACACAAACCGGTGAGGACCCCCAGGCTCGGCTGAGGCGTGAGGTCGATGCCGGCCGGAGGTTCGGCGGCCATCGGCACGTCATGCCCATCCTCGACCACAGCCCTGACCATGAGTGGCTCGTCATGCCCTTGGCCGACTATTCGGCCGATCACAAAGCGGCCGACTTCCTCGATCACGAGAATCTTCACGCTCTGGTCAATGCGATTTGCGAGGCGTTACGTGAGCCGCATGAGCTCGGCTGGGCTCACCGCGACCTCAAGCCCGACAATGTGCTCTGGCTCGGCGAGCGATGGGTGGTGGCCGACTGGGGTCTGGTACGAGGCCCGCGCGGGCAAACGACGGCGCCGGGACGTACGCCGGTAGGCAGGTCGTTCGGAACGGAAGGATTCGCTGCCCCTGAGTTATCCGTCGATGCCCACGCTAGCGGGCCTCAGGCTGACATTTACAGCATCGGTCAGATCATCGGCTGGGCACTAACCCAGTCGTTGCCACGAGCCAACCGCGCTCTGGTGCCACCGGACGGGCCGTGGCGACCCGCCGTTCAGGCCGCAACAGACGACGATCCCGCCAACCGCCCCGGCAGCGTTGACGAGCTCTTGGAGATGTTGCCCGACGCTCATGACCCGGCTGATGTTCCTTAGCTGAGCAGAGTCTGGCCTTGCTCCGCTACGACCCGGCGGCCGCCTAGTAGTCGGTGCGGTTGCGAAATAGCACCCCTGAATCGGTTTGGGGCCGAGCCCAACGTCAACCTCTTTGGGTTGGCGTTCCGCGCGAAAGGCCCCCCGACGGACAGTACTTCCGCAACCATGGCGACGTGGGTTGGCTCGATGGTCGTGGCTGCGGTGGCCACTGTCCTCGGGGCAGGCGTTGCCCTGTTTCAGGTGGTGGCTGCCGCCCTGGACCGACGCCGACGCGCGGGCATCCCGCCAGACATTCCTGACGGACGCCACTCCACTGGGTCGAGAGTCAGGTCGACGGGCGCTGTCCGCGTACGACCTCACGTGTAGGGCTCCGTACGACCTGATGTGTAGGTCGTCTTCGGCGAGTTGAGTAGCTCCTCGCCACTGAGTTGATCATCCTTCGGGCGTTCGGCCTGCCAGCGGACAACCCGAAGGATGACCATCTCTATGATCCTTGACGCGGAGTCATGGATGAATGTATGGAGGTTCCGCGCCCTGTTTGAGCGGGGTGTCGTCGTATGCCGAGATCGCCGCTGCGTGTGGGGTGGACTGGCGTACCGCGAAGAAGTATTTGCAGCTGCCGGCCGGCGCGTCGCCGGCGGCGTCGTCACGCAGGGGCACCCAGCCGCGGGTGATCGACCCGTTCACCGCGGTGATCGAGGCGATGTTGCGTCGCGATGTCAGGATTCCGGCGGCGGTGATCCATGAGCGGCTGGTGGCCGAGCACGGGTTCGCCCACACCTATCAGCGGGTGAAGTTGTACGTGGCTGAGGTCCGGCCGCGCATGGCCGCCGAGTTGGGCGAGCGGGAGGATCCGCTTGCGGGTTGCACCGGCGGTTTGAGGTGAGTCCGGGTGCGCAGGCGCAGGTGGACTGGGGAGACGAGGGCGAGATCCTGGCCCAGGCCGGGATCGGCAAGGTCTACTCGTTCCACATGGTGCTGTCGTGGTCGCGGGATCCGTTCATCTGCTACACGACCAGCGCGGATCTGGTGACGTTCTTCGACTGCCACCGTCGCGGTTTCGCCCACTACGGGAGGTGTGCCCGCCACGCTGGTCTACGACCGGACCAAGACGGTGGTGAAGCGGCATGTCAGGCCGGGGGTGGCGGTGCCGCTGCATCCGGAGGCGGCGGCGTTCGCCGATCACTACGGCTTCACCATCGACGTCCTGGCGGCGTATCGGGCCACCGGGAAGGGGCGGGTAGAGCGGCAGGTGGACATCGGCCGCGAGCATGTGCTGGCCGGGCGTCGCTTCGAGCGCCTGGCCGAGATGGACGCCGCGTTCGCCGCGTGGGTGCCGATCCGCCACGGCCAGGTCCACCGCACCCATGGTGAGGTGATCGGTGAACGCGCGGTGCTCGACCGGGCCGCGCTCAAGGCGCTGCCCGAGGTGCCGTATCTGGTGGCCGAGCAGCATCTGCGCCGGGTCGGCAAGGACTGCCTGGTCTCGTTCGGGGCCAGCCTCTACCCGGTGCCGGCGAAGGCGATCCGGGCCGGGCAGCGGGTGGCCGTGCGCCGGTGTCGACACGGTCGCTATCACCGCGCTGCCGGTCGACGGGGGTGGGCTGCTCGCTCGGATCGCCTTTCTCATAGCCCAGATGCTCGGTCAGCTCAGCCTGCAAACCCCGCTCCAACACCGCCTTGAGCATCTCCGGCAGGAACCCGCCCGCGCCCGTCAACGCCAATCGTCGGCATCCGCCCGACGCATCACCTCATCGAGCAGCCCCGCCTCGAGCATGGCGTTGACCGCCTCCCGCGCCGGCGAACCCGATCCGGACACACCCAGCGGACCCAACGAACGATCATCAGTCACGGTCACCTGTGTACTCCTCAGCTCACGCTGATCTTGTTACACAGACCATCTGACACGCCCGCCGCGCGAACGGTGGCCAGTCTTCCTGGTCACCCGGCCACACATCTGCGGTGGCATCGCGAGCTCGTCCAGGCGTAGCAACCGGGCCAGCAACGCGTCACGGGCGTCGGTTTTGATCGGATCCGCCGCCGCCGGTCGGTGTGCCGATGATGCCCCAGTGCGCCACTTCGCCCTGCAGCCACGACGTCTAGGACAGCGTGCTCGACGGCTACACCCAGCTGCAACCCGGCTGGCCGCCGGTGCCGACAAACGCCCCGTCGTGCTGTACGCCGAGATCCGCGCTAGGGTTACGCGCCGACAGCGTGCAAATCGTCCGCCGGTTTGGTCCAACTGTGACGCCACAGCCACCAGCCAGACATAGCCTTGTCGAGCAGCGATCATCTAGCCAACCACTGCGTCTTGCGATTCCCAGGCTGGCAGTCCGCTCGTGCCGTGGCGCAGGTTGGGTACCGGATCATCACCGCGCTACATTTGACGTGACAGGAACCTGGGTTGAACCCGCTGTTGGCGGGCCCAACGCTGCTGTTGACGATTGCTACTTGGCTCTTCACGTGGTGCTACGTCGGTCTTGACCGATTTAAGGATCTCGCGACAGAGAGGAGGTGGTTGCTGATGAAGCTGCTGAGGTTTGGTGGAATGTTCGTAATCGCCACACTTGGGGCGATTGCAGCCAATCTGGCAGCGGCGGGTTGAGCCCAGGTTCCTGCTGGACTGCCTGGCAGAGGTCCTCGGAGCGAATCCTGGTGATTGACTCCGCCGACCGGCGCCGCACCAGCGGGCCGCGCAACCGCCCAGTTGGTCTCCACCGCGCTGGTCGTTTGGCGCTGACCTGGACACCACTGCAGTCGGATCCGTCAGGCCGGAGTGAGGGGTGTATAACGAGGCGGGTTCTGTGGGGTCGAAGCCGTCAGTAGGCGGGCGCTGACGTAGCGGTAGTGAGCGTGCTGACGAGGATGTGGATGCCGGCGGCCGTGGTAGGCCGCATCGTTCCGTCGTCTTCGTCGCCGATGACCACGAGCTCCGCAGGGACGTCCGACATGGCCGGCACGGATCGGCCGGCTGCGGATCGTTGTGGACGGCGTGCCGTCACGTTGCGATTGTCCCTTGCTCGAGCTAGGCAACCCACGTCCTGCGGGTCGCGGCGCCTCCGGTGGTGTTGCCTCGGGTCGCCGGGTGACGCCAGGTCCCGCCAACGAATCGCCTACAAACGATCAACGGCCTGCTCGCCGTGATCGGCAAGCAGGCCGTTGGCCTGGTACTTCTCTGTCGGGGTGGCGGGATTCGAACCCACGACCTCTTCGTCCCGAATGGACCGATCCTCTCGTTCTCTAATCTGGTGCGCCCCAGGCTGTGCGCTGGCTGAAGTCCAAACTATGCGGCGCGGTGCAGGCCGTTTCCCTGATCCTGATCTACTGCCGGGATCCGACACTCTCGTTTCTTCGTCCGGCGCTCGGTCAAGCATCTTGTCGAGTGCGTCAAGCTTGGCGGTGTCGCCGTGCGAGAGACGGTGTCCATATACGTCGAACGTGGTCTTAATCGACTCATGCCCGATTCGCTGCTGGATCGCGTAGAGATCCCAGCCAGCGTCGATGAGCCAGCCCACATGCGAGTGGCGGGTGTCGTGGATCCGTGGCTTCTGGTGAAGCCGGGTCTTGCACGCGCAGGTCGACACAGAAAGCGGATCGATCTTCTCCTGCTTTCCGCCTCGGCCGCACTTGACGGGGGCCGGTGGGTGCTCCGCGCATCTGCCGCCGGCCGCGATGGCAGTCCGCCAGTAGCGGTTGCGCAGGTTGTTGGCGTTCCAGGGGCCACCCTCGGGCGCCGGGAAGACCAGGTCCCCGGGCCGCTTACCCTCGATCCGCCGCCGGAGGATCTCGACAAGCGATCTGGAGATCGTCACCGAACGTTCGGACTTTTCGGATTTTGGCGCCCCGAATGAGCCGTCACGCTTGAGGGACTGCTCTACCCGAATGACTGGAGTCTTCGCATCGAGGTCGACGTCCTGTACGCGCAGCCCGAGGAGTTCGCCGAGCCGGAGACCGGTGCCGAGAGCCGTGCGGATGAGGTCCACGACCTGCGGTGCGGCGACACGGACGACAATGTCGGCCTCCTCGGGCGTCAGGAAGCACGCACGGTAGCGCTTGATCTTGGGCAACTTTCCCTTGCGCTGACCTGCCGGCTTAGCCGCGGGGTTGACTGGAATGTGCCTTGGCACAGCGCTCTGGAGAACTTGATGCAGGACGACATGCACTTTGCGCACGCCGGCGGGCATGAGCTCCTTCGAGAGCCACGCGACGAAGTCGGTGATGTCATCCTCGGTGATGTCTGCCAAGCGGCGGTCCCCGAGACGCGGGACTACGCCGGCTTCGGAGGAGTCGCTTGTACTCCTTCAAGGTCGAGGCGGCGACGTCGACCTTCCGCTCGCCCCAGTCCCTGATCCACTCGGCGAGCGTAGGGGTAAGCGACGGCTCCATCGTTGGTTGATCGAGACCGAGTACGGCCTCGTAGACCTCGTCATCGGTGATCCTGTGCTTGTGCGCTTCGGCGAGGGCCTTGGCGGCGTTCGCGAGCTTCAGTTCCGGAACCGTGACGGATTGCTTGCGCCCGCCCCGGCCGCCGAGCCGCCACTCAATTCGGTAAGAGCCGGACCGAGGGGTGATCGATGCCATGCTCGGATGGTACGTAGAACACGTGCCCCCATGGGGGCACCGACACGCCCTCAAGCTGCCATTCGCTGTACGAAGCTGCCACTGGATGCGTTGTGTTATCAGGGGAAACGCCCAACCGCCCTGGTCGGCGGCATGCGCACTGTGCGAACTGGCAGTGTGGGGGTCAGGGGTTCGAGTCCCCTCGGCTCCACCAACCGCACCATTGCGCGAACCGTCGTCGCTGGTGCTGGTGGTGGTCATATCCGCGGCGATGCCGCGTGGTCCTGGGATCTTGAAGACGGGGATGAGTCCCTCCTCGGTGATCCGCACTTCGGCGACGAGAGCTTCGATGGCCCGCTTGCGCTCGCCGGAGGTTCCGGTCGCGATCGTGTCAGCGAGATAGGTGCGGAGCTGAGTGATGACGGCCGGCGATGGCGGCTCGGGCTGTTGGTCGAGGCCGTTGGCCAGGTCGTCGAGACGGGCCTTGAGCTGCTCAGTCTCGCGGCGTAGCTCCTTGATGCGGGGGCCGGCGGTCTCGTCGTCCATGGTCCCGTTCTCGAACGCCTGGTGATACCGGTCGATCTTGGCTTGGACGGCGGCGATCTGGCCGCTGATGGCGTCGCGTTCGGCGAGCCGGTCGGTGTGGCTGTCGTGGAACTCGGCCTGGGCTGCGGCGACGGCTTTGGCGAGGATCGGTTCGGCGTTGGTGTAGAAGTCGAACAATGCTTGCAGGACGGCTTGGTCGGTGGCGTCGGCGGCGAGGCGGGCGGCTTGGCAGCCGGCGGCGCCGTAGCGGTTGCGGCTGAAGCAGGTGTAGTAGCGGTACTGCTTCGAGCGGCCGGTGGCGGCGGTGCCGATGTACTTGTGGCCGCAGTCCGGACATGTGATCAGGCCGGTGAGGTGGTACTCGCTGGCCGACACGGCCCGCTGGGTGTGCGCGTCGCCACGGGCTTCGGCGATGTCGCGGGCCTGGTTGAACGTGTCGCGGTCGACGAGGGCTTCGTGGGCGTCGGCGACGTAGACGTCGCGGTAGGCGATGTCGCCGACGTAGGCGGGGTTGTCGAGGATGCGGGCGATCGTGTAGCCCGACCAGGGCTTGCCGGTGCGGTTGCGTACGCCGCGCTGGTTGAGCTCGGTGGCGATGCCCCGGGTGCCGACCCGTTCCTGGGTGTAGAGGCGGAAGATCTCGCGCAGTATGGGAGCTTCGTCGTGGTGGGATACGAGTCGTTGGCTGTCGCGCTCGACCCGGTAGCCGTAGGGGCGGGTGCCGCCAACCCATTTGCCTTTACTGGCTTTCATGCTCATTCCGTGGATGACGCGGTCGATGATGGTTTCGCGTTCGAATTCCGCGAATACGCCCAATAGTTGGACGAGCATTCGCCCGATGGGTGTGGACGTGTCGAATGGTTCGGTGGCGGAGCAGAATGCGACTCCGCAATCGTCGAGTTCGTGCAGTAGATCGAGGAGATCGGAGAGTCGTCGGGAGAACCGGTCGACCCGGTAGACAAGAAGGACGTCGTAGCGACCGGCTTTCGCGGCGCGTAGGGCGCGGTGCAGGTCTGGTCGGTCGGTGGTGGCGCCGGACGCGTCGTCGGTGAACTCGGCGACCAGTGTCCAGCCGGGCTGGGACTTGATGTAGTTGCGCAGGGCGGCGAGCTGGGCATCGATGGAGAACGGCTGATGCTCGTCGTCGGTCGAGCGTCGGGTGTAGATACCGATGCGGCGCGGGCCGGGTTCGCTACCGAGCTCGGCGGCCCGACTCCGCTTGCCGCGCCTGGGTTTCGTGGTGATCGCTGCCATACGGCGGATCCTTTCGGGAGGGGTCCGTGATGGTGGGACACCGGTGCGGCGTCCCACCATCACGGGTCAGGCGGCGTGGTCGGGGTGTTCGTGCCAGTACCGGGCCAGCAGGACGGCCAGCGCAGAGACGGCCTCCGTCTCCTCGCCGGCGGTCATGGTAACCGTCTCGACACTGACTACCCGGACCTCGGAGATCGTCGTCGGCCCGGGCCGACGACGCTGGCGCGGTACCCGCGCCGATCGTATCGATGGCGATGTTTGATTGTACCTGGATGATGGATGTGTGTCGTCGGGTGATGGTGCCATTTCCCTCCGGAATTGGTGTCGATGATTTCTGCGGCCGTGATGGCGTTTGACATCTGGTGCGCTCCTTTCCTTGCTTCTTCTTGTGATTTACAGTCGGGCCTTTGTTGGGTCCGACGCGCCTCGTTGCGCGTCGTGGTGTGCGGGTCGGGTGGCGTCGAAGGTGTCGGGATCGTCGTCGGTGTAGGGCAACTCGGCCAGGCGCAGCCGTGGCCCGTCGTGGCCGCGCAGTCGCCACACGGCCTCGGCGGGACCGTGACGGGTCGCGGCGAGGAAGTCCCGTGCGACGGTTGCCACCGGTGTCGAGCCGGCCGCCTTCCATTCGTTGAGTTCCAGGTGCAGGTTGGTCTCCCGGCGCAGCGATGGCAGCACGAACAGGACGGGCCACCGCCACCGGGTGAAGACGGCGACGGTGTCGTAGCCCGCCACCTTGCGTACCAGGACCTCCAGGACTTCGTCGCCGGAGTCCCACTCGACGAAGAACGGCACCGTCTGCCCCTCCTCGCTCCAGGTCCCCCACCCGTCGGGTCGGGGTACGCCCTTGATGAGCATCACTTCGGACGAATCCTGTCGGCTGTGGACGAACCCGCTCGCGGTCCGGTACGGCGCGGTCGATGGCCATGCCAGCGTCGCGTTGGCATGCACGCGGGCGTGGCCGGCCAGGTCGACGAAGAACTGGTTGGTGCCCAACCGGTGGGGCAGGTTGGCCCGCGAGGTCAGGTGCGCCCGGCGACGGCGAGCGTGATCACGGCGGGGCAGATCCTCCAGCCGCTGCCCGGCCACGATTTCGTAGCCGAGCTGGCCGAGTAGGTAGTGATACGGATGGGAGCCGCCCTCCCACCGCTGCGGCCGGAACCGATCCACTACGCCAAGCCGGGTGAGGCGGAGCAGGCGTCGGTGGGCGAAGTCCAGCGACGGGAACAATGCGGTGGCGATCTGATCGGTGGTCAGGACGGCGTGGTCGTACAGCCAGTCCAGCAGGATCATGTCCCGGTTGGTCAGGCTTGCCTGCACCCGGAGCAGCGCATCATCGCTACGGCGCATACGGCGCCCTTGGGGGAGACCCAGAAAGGGTCTGTCGGGGCATGCTGTTTGTACCTAACACAGCCGCTGACCTGCTGTGTTAGGTAGCTGGCCGGTAGATATGGGGGTCCGGATCAACACGGACCCCAATGAGGACATCGACACCGACCCCTGCTCGGGCACCCGCGCCGTGGGTCGGGCAACAGCCACGCACACGAGTCGCTCGCCGTGACAGGTTCGGCTCCGGCCGCAGTGTAAGGCGGTGACAGGTCTTCGGCCGCGCACAACCTTGAGGCTTGGCCAGCTATCGAGGTATCGTCGCCGCTTTCGCGTACGAGCCGCCCCCAGGTCCGTGTGAAAGCGACGATACCGGTGTCTATTGAGGACAGACGTCGGCCAATGCTCTCCGGTTGCGATCGGGCAATCGGGGGCGTCGGTGGTAGCCGGACTTACGACAGGCGGTGGAGCCGGTCGAGGCCGAGCCAGCGGGGCGAAGAGTGCAAGAGAATCCGTCACACCTACCAATGCTGATCAACAAGCCGATTTGCGACATCGCTGTTCACAATCTCGTCCGAACGGACGAGCTCGACGGGCCTTTGCCACCTGCGATTGGGCCGAAGTCGGCCAAGCGATGACGATTTCCGCCGTGGGGCCGGGTTGCCCAGATCGCGCCGGCGGGACCAGCGTCAGCGAGCGCCGCTACGGTCGTACCCGCCAACCGCGCCCTTGTGGGGTGAGCGCCGGCTCGAACAAGCACCGCGAGTTCGTCGTCCGTCCGCGAGGTCACCACGAGCACCACATCAACCGGTGCCTGATCAAGTTGGGTCCGGCTTACCGCGGCAGGGTCCAGCTCCCGGCCGGCTAACCACAGCAGTACGAACCGCACCGTCGAGCCATCCTCGACCCAGATCCCGGACCCGTCACAGTCCAGGCGGGCGGCTCCATGCTCGGCCAGCCACCGGCGCGCGTCGACGCCGTGCCGCCACGACACCAGCCCAGCCCGTCCATCCGTGCCGGCGCCGTGGCTGACGAGATCGACGAAGAAGCCGTTGATCAGATGTTGTCTGTCCCCGACGCCGGCGCGCTTGAACAGTCCGCGCAGCGCTGGTTGCTTGGCGCGTCGTCGCTCCTCCGTGACGAGCTGACCGCCCGACCACGACAGCTGAAACAGCCAGCGATGGTCGCGTCCCCACGCGGCACGTCGGCGCTGCAACAGGTCAGCTCGAACGAGACTGTCCAGCAGCCGATGCGCGGTCGGTCGGCTTATGCCCAGCAGCGTCGCGACCTGCTGCGTGTCGAGAACGCCGTGCTCGCCCACTAGGCCCAGCACGTGACGCGCCCGCTGCGCCGGCCCGCCGTCCCGCACTGCTCGTAACCTCCCACGGGCGACCGTAGCTCGCCGGCTCCGACCCGCACCCGTGCCTGTCGCGGCGAGCGAGCACGGTCGATTGGTTCTCGATGGACGTGATGTGGCTGATACCAATGCAATGACGGTGCCGCATAGGTTCTGAAAGCTGAGCGCAATCGTCTCGGTAAATGAGTTGAGTGGATCTTTTCCGTGCCGGATCGTGGGTTTGCCTGCTCGGTTGAGGAGTTGCCATGGGCGCGCCGTTCCGTCGTCTGAAGCAATTTGTTTTGAAGCCCACCGTCTTCTGTTTTCATCGGTGCCCGTATTGCGACCTCCGTCAGGACTATTACCAGGCCATGGTCATCGACCGAAAGAAGGCTCTGCGGATCGAGGCGTCCGGGCCAACCCGGCCGCCGAACCCGGGGCATATGCCGCTGGACCTTGCGTTGCGAACGATCGACGAGGCCGCCGCTCTCGGCATGGAGGAGCTTCAGCTCAGTGGCGGTGATCCCTTGCTATACCCACATCTGCTGGATGTCATCTCCGCTGCCAAACGCCATCCTGGAGTGTTCGTCCTGATGAACTCGGTCGGCACGGGCGTGACCGTCGACAAGGCAAGGGCCATCATCGACGCTGGACTCGGCGCCTGGAACTTCTCCGTCGACACGCTCGACCCGGTGAGGTACGAAAAGCTGCGCGGCGTTCGTAATGCCCTATCGACAATCATGACCGCCATTCAAACGGTCCGGACGGCCGGCGCACACGATCCCGACTTCCGGATGAACTACATGACCGTGATCACCCGAGAGAACTTCCGCGAGATCCCGCAACTGGTTGCCCATTGCCTCGACACCGGGATCGCCTCGATCTACCTGATGAACGTCTACGGGGACACCACCGGTGCCTCATTGCTCACGGTGCCGGAGCTCGTCGAGTTCCGCGACGTGGTCGTGCCCGAGATCCACGAGGTGCTCGCGGAGAAGGGCGCGCCCGACATCGTGCGGAGCAACGCCCGCTACGTGCTGGGCACCTTCTTCTCACGCGAGAACCCGGACGAGAACTACGCCCAGGGCGTGTACTGGCCCGACGCGGCCTCGGTGAAGCAGGCGTGCCGTGTGCCCGAGTTCTACACGCTGATCGAGCCGGATGGCCGCGTGTTGCCGTGCTGCCTGGTGGAGATCTCGCATCAGGGCGAGGTCGGCAACGTCATGCACGAGCCGCTGGCCGAGGTGTGGGCCGGGGAGCGGTTCGAGGCGTTCCGGCAGGATCGAATCCCGTTCTGTCGGCGGTGTTCGTCACCTCGCAACATGACGCTCGGGCTGATCCCCAAGATGTGCAGGCAGTTCCGTGATTGACGCCGAGCTGTTCGCGTCGGTGGTCGTCGTGGTCCGCGCCGATCAGCGGGTCCGGCGGCTCCTGGACTCCTTGGGGCGTCAGACCCTGGGGGCTAGCCGCTTCGAGGTCATCGTGGTCGAGAACGGCAGTCACGATCTGTCCGATGTGGACGGACTCTATGGCCTGGTGCGGTATCAGCACGCATCGCAGGCCAACTCGGCAACGGCCCGCAACATCGGGCTGCGAGCGGCGCGGGGCCGGTTGCTGCTGCTGACCGACGCCGACTGCGTGGTCGACCCCGACTGGGTCCAGACCATGTGCGACGCGCTGTCAACCGGCCAGTTCGCGGCGGTCGGCGGGCGCATCGTCCCGTACCAACCACGCACCTGGGTCCAGCGGGGCGCCATCACGATCGTCAACGGGCAGAACAGCCTCAACTACCTGCCGGCGATGCCGCTGCCGTACGTGGCCGGCGCCAACGCGGGCTTCCACACCGAACGGCTTCGCGAGGTCGGCGGCTTCGACGAGGACCTGCGATCGGGCAACGATGTCGACGCCTGCTACAAGCTGGGCCTCCACGGGTACCGGGTCGGCCTGGCGCCGGCGGCCGTCGTCCGGCACGAGGACCGTGCCACTCTCGATGCCCATTTTCGCCGGTTCCGGTTCTACGCCATCTACCAAGTGCTGCTGTTCGCCAAATACCGCAACGCTTCTGGCCGGAAGGCCGTCGTGGACAGCTACCCCTTCCGGCGCGTCTGGCAAGCCGCTCGCACCGCACCTCAGGCGATATTCGACCTGCTCCGCGGCGATGCCGCCCCGGCCCAACGGGCCGTCCTCCAGCTCGTGGAGGCGGTCGCTGTGCTCGCCGGGGAACTCGAAGGAGCCGTTCGTTTCCGGCAGGTCTACCTGTAAGCCCGAAGGAGTCCGGATGGGATCCCAGTTGCAGATCGTGTGGTCCACCCAGCGCCAGCCCACCCGCCGCGGAGTGCTGTGGCTCGGGCTGACCTGCGACGTGCGCTGCAAGTTCTGCTACGACGAGCTGGTCGCCAGCAACAACAAGGCGTGGATGCCGCTCGCGGACGTGACGACCGCACTCGACAAGTTCCGGTACTTCTACCGCAACGACTTCGTCGACCTCATGGGCGGTGAACCGACGCTGCACCCAGCCGCCGTCGACATCGTCGCGCACGCCGCCGGGATCGGCCTGCGACCCACGATCATCACGCACGGCATGCACCTGGCCGACAAGCGACGCGCGCAGGCCTACGCCGACGCGGGGATCCACGACTTCCTCGTCTCCATCCACGGCATCGGCGATACGGTTGCCGGCATCCACGGCCGCGGACGCGACAACTTCGCCCGCCAGATGGCCGCCTTGGACAACCTTCAGGAGCTCGGTATCCCGTTCCGGTTCAACGTCACGATGATCCGCGACAACCTCGAGGAGCTGGAGGCGATCGCCAGCCTGGCGGGAGACAAGGGCGCCCGGGTGGTGAACTTCCTGACCTTCAACCCGTACTTCGAATGGGCCGACCGGCCCGAGATCGACTTCCAGGCCCGCCACTCCGAGATCGCGCCGCACCTGGCCAAGGCGATCGACCGGTGCACCGAGCTGGGGATCGAGGTCAACGTCCGCTACATGCCACCCTGCCAGCTGCCCGGGCGCGAGAAGCACGTCTACACCGGCTACCAGCTGCCGTACGACCCGCATGAGTGGGACTACAACTCCTGGTACGACACCGGCCACGCGGGCCCCCCACCACCGGCCTGGTATCTCGAAGCCAGCGCGCACCAGCAGAACCGTCACGGGTATGTCCATGTACCCGCCTGTTCCGGCTGCGCGCTGCGCGCGGTGTGCGACGGGTTCCACCCGCAGTACGTCGCCCGGTGGGGCGGCAGGGAGGCCACACCATACGCCGGACCGGCGGTCACTGATCCGTGCCACTTCGTGGGCAACCAGGCGAAGATCACATACGCCCAGCAGCCGGAGCTGACTCCCAGCACCGAGGCGCCGCCCGGGGTACTCGCCGGCACTCGGCTGCCGATGGGCGACGACGGCCGGGCCGGCGTGACGCGCCCTCGGCATCGGCCGTGACCATCGCGGCAGGGCTCGCGCTGGCGGTCGTGATCCGGCAATGCGTCGTGCTCGCCGCGGTGATCCGGTCGGCGAGGTTCCTGCGTACGGGCCAGCGGGTGGCGCGGGCAGCGGACGATGGGCTCGGCCATTCCTTCTTCGTCGTGGTGCCTGTGCTGCGCGAGACAGCCGTCATCGCCGACACGGTAGGCCACCTCCAGGCGATGACCGACGGACACGACGCCCAGATCATCGTCGTGACCACGGCCCGAGAGTCCGTTGAAGGCGCCGCTGGCACCACGACGGCTGACCTGGTCGAGTCGCTGGCGGCCGAGGGCAAGATCGTTCATCTGCACTACCCCGACCCCGCTGGGATAAAGGCCGACCAGGTCAACTACGCGGCTGACTACTGCGCGACGACCCTCCTGGCCAGTGATGACGCCTTCGTGGTCGTGTACGACGCTGACTCGCGGCCACCCGTGGACTCGCTGGCCGCGTTCGAGCTCGTCATCGAAGCCAACCCCGAGGTGAGCGTGTTTCACCAGTCGGCGGCCTTCGAGCTGCGCCGCCATCGGCCATCGCCGGGTTGGTGGATTTGCGACGGCGGCGCATTGCGGGCCAACCGGTTCGTCACCGGCTTCGAGATCCCTCGGCTGCGTAACCGGGGATCGGCCGCGTCGCGATGGAAGCGCTGGGCCTCCTCCTACGTGTACGCGCACGTCACTGGCCACGGATTGTGCGTACGGCTGTCGCTGCTACGTGAGATGCCGTTGCCTGAGCGCTCGCCGCTGGAGGACATGCACTGGAGCTTCCAGCTCGGCACGCGCGACATCTCGATCATTGCCGTCCCCAGCCTCGATATCGCTGAAGTCCCAGACCGACCAGGCGATCAAATCCGCCAGGCGGGTCGGTGGTTCTTCGGCCCTGGTCGAGCGCTGAGGTACCTGCGTGACCCGGCGATCCAGCCTGGGTGGCGCGCCCAGGTACTGGCCGCGTCGGCTCTGGGCTCGGCGGGCGAGTGGTTGGCCTGTGCAGTGCTGCCCGCCCTCACGGTTGTTGCCATCGTCATGGCTGACGGATTCTTCAGGGCGGCGGCCGACGCACTGGTCGTGCTGTACGCGGCGCAGCTTGCGATCACAGAGGCAGCCGTCGGCCGGCGTGATCGGCTTGGGCGGCGCCTGGCCAGGATTGTCGCCTGCCCGCTGGCTACAACACTGTTCGGGGTCGGCGGCGTGATCGGCGCTATTCGGCTGGTGGGAGGAGGGTCCGGCATCGGCAAGACCGAGCGCCGGCACGCTTGATGACAACCCGATTCATCGCGATCGAAGGACCGTGTTGCGCAGGCAAGACCACCCTCGCGAGAGCACTGGTCGATGGCTTCGCCGACCTGGCCGTCGCCTACGTGCCGTGCTACGCCGATCACGTGGGCGGCGGCCGGTTCCTGCCGCCGGCCGTTCCCAGATCGCTCACCGAGGACCAAGCCGGCCTTGGCGTACTGCTCGAAATCGAGGCGGAGCGACTGGCGCCCGTCCGTTCCGGCCAGTTTGACCTTGCGATCCTGGATCGCAGCGTCCACACACTGCTCGCCCACCGGTATGCCGTTGAGGGGCTCACCGGACTGCCCTGCTACGAACCTGCCGTGAAGACGCTCAGCCTGTCGTCTGGGCCGGGCTGGCCGGATCTCGTAATATTCCTGGACGTGCCTCAGCGAGCGGTGGACGATCGCAACCAGGGCAAGTTCTCGGCCGACAGCATCTTCATCGATGCCCGCTTCAATGCCGGCATCCGCGGCTACTACGAGTCGCTGGCCGCCCAGGGCGATCGCAGGGTGGTCTGGCTCGACGCCGAACTCGACGGGGACAAACTGCGCGATCTCGCCGACAGCCAGATCCGTGCCCTGCTAGCCGGCAGGGATTAACGCCATGCGCCAGATACCGCTGTCCGGTCGAGTCGTCTTCGTCGACTGGCACGGCGTGCTCTCACGGGATCCGTTTTGGGTTTCCATCCGCGAGAGCAGCACCCACCCGCTGCGCGGCCAGCTCGACGCGAACCTCGCTCACGTCTTCTCGCCCGAAACCAACATCGCCAACGACTGGATGAAGGGACTGCTCTCCTCCGAGCAGGTCATCGACGCGATGGACGTACGCCTGGACCGCCGCTTCCGAGACGACTTCCTCGCCCAGCGCCTGCTCGTCGACTGCGGCAAGATGCGCGTCAACGTCGAGCTGTTTCAGGTGCTCAGACAGCTCAAGTCGACCGCGATGATCGTGCTGGCGACCGACAACATGGACTGCTTTCAGCAGACCTTCGTGCGCGTACGCCGACGCAGCCGCCGGCCCACGCCGGGCTCGCAGACGTTGGCGGACTGGGCAATCGTGTGCGACGACATCGTCTGCTCCAGCGAGGTGGGCGCGCTCAAGGCCGAGGACCCGATCGGGTTCTTCGGCGAGTTCCTGACCCGCTACGGGCTGGACTTCGCCGACGCCGCCCTTGTCGACGACCGCAGCGACAACTGCCAAGCCTTCGCCGACCAGGGCGGCACACCGGTTCAGTACAAACTGACCTCAGGCGACGTTCACGACGTGCGCAGCAAGCTTCTGCGATGGCTGGGCGCCTGAGTCCATTACCGTGGCGAGACTCGCCGCAGCCCGATGCGTTCCGGCTGAGTGGCGCCCGGTCGGCGCCGGGGCAGCTGGCCGTAGCCAGCAAGGACGCGTAGCGCATTGACCTGGCCACGGCACGGCGCCCCGGCGCACGTCACGCAACGACCGTCCCCACTGGACGGCACGTGGGCATCGAACTCGGCGTGTGCGGCGGCGATCTCGGCCTGGGCCGCGCCGCCGAGGTAAGTCGCCACTATCGGAGGTCCTCGCTGGCCTCGTCGACGTGGCGCGCCCACTCGGCCTGCGTGCACGGGTACGGCACGAGGCGGCTCCATTGCTGGCGGCAACCACGACACCAGCCGTCGTCAGCGACATGGGTCTTGAGCAGCTCGGCCGCGGCGTCGACATCCGGCGGCTTGGGGTGGTCAGTCATGTTCCCTCCACAGTGGGAGGATGGGACGCGCGGCCGGCGGTCCAGTACCGGCCGTGCATCACATCCGGCACTCGCCGCCGCAGCCTGCAGGGCGGTACGGCGGCGAGGCCCTCGGTAACCGACGCGCGGTGATGCGTCGGTCGGGGAACAGCCAACCGACTGGCAGCGCTGGTCGGTACCGTCCGCGGCCTATCCATGCGCAGCCATGTCGTGACGACGCGTCACTACGCGGGCTACCGTGATCGGGACGGCGACGGATGGGAGTATCGCGATGGGCAGCCGACGCCACCCGCCGAACCGACTCCTGGCCTGGGAACGCCTCCAGCGCGGCTGGTCCTACGAAGAGGTCACCGAGCGAGTACGGGCGCAGATGAGCCAGTGCGGTGAGACCGACACCGGCCTGACCGCCAACACGGTCCGCCGATGGGAGACGGGCGAGCGCTGGCCTGAACCGCGCTACCGCAAACACCTCGTCACCGTCTTCGGCAAGCCAGCCAGCGAACTGGGCCTGCTCACCCGCGACGAGATGTCGGTCTGCCCGGATACGACCATGATCGAGGAGCTGAGGAGGCTGTTGAGCATGTTCGGAGCCGATGGCGTCGACCGCGCGAGTGTCCTACGTGGACTCATCGGACTCGGAGCGATGCCGTTCCTGGCTCCGCTGGTGTCCCTGGACCCGGAGGCGCAGGCCACGATCAGCCAGCGGCCGGCCACGGACCCCGACTCGTACGCCACCATCGCGCGGTGTCACCAGCGGCTCTACTGGACCACACCGGCCCGTTCCCTGTACGAGGCGGCCTACGCTCATACCCAACTGGGCGTCGAGATCCTCCGCGGCGCCGACGCCACCCATCGCGTCCGGCTCGCCGGGGCCGTCGCGGAGTCGGCGTTGCTCACGGCCCGGTTGGCGTTCTTCGATCTCGGCCAGGCCGCGGTGGCCGACCGGTGCTTCGATGCAGCACTCGCCGCGACCCGGGAGGCCGGTGACCATTCCCTTGCCGCCGCGGTGCTCGGCCACATGGCCTTCGCGCCAGCGTTCGGGCACCGACCAGACCAGGCGCGGTCCCTGCTCGCCGCGGCCCTCCAGCACACCTGGTACGGCGTCAGCCCGCTCGTACGGTCATGGCTGCACTGCGTCGCCTCCGAAGTCGAAGGGCGCGCCGGTGACGGAGCAGCCAGCCGCCACGAGATCGACCTCGCCACCACCGCGATCAGCTCGGACGACCCGACACCCGCATGGCTCGACTTCTACTGCGCCGCCCGCCTGCACTCATTCGCCGGCTATGCCTGCCTGGCCGCTGGCGACACAGCCGCTGCCGCCGACCACCTCATGCGAGCGCTGGACACCCTCGGGCCCGACGGAGCCAAGCAGCGCAGCGTCGTCCTCGCCGACCTGGCCGCCGCCCACGGCAGAGACGGTGACCAGGCGGCCGACTACCTCAACCAGGCGCTCTCCGCCATGCAGTCCGACTGGTACAGCACCGGCTTTGATCGCATTCGTACGGTTCGCTCGGTCCTGGCCGACAGCCACCACGGCGCACAGCTCGACCAGCAGATCGCTGCCCTCACCGCCTCACGGACCGCGCTCTCCCTTAACCTCAGCCATCCACCTCGTTGTGTTTGCGCACCAGGCCCGGCAGCTCAGCCAGCGAGTCGAGGCGGAACAGGCAGCGCGCTGAGATGGCCGGGTCATCGAGGATGTACCCCCACGGACCGCGCCTGATCAGGGCCGTCGCGATGCCCATCTCTTGGGCGGGGCGGATGTCGTTGTCGAGCCGGTCGCCGACGTAGAGCACCTGGTCGGCCGGGCAGCCGGCCTCCACGACGATGCGATCGAAGAACCCGGCCGACGGCTTCTCCACACCCCAGCCGTCCGAGGTGCCGATCACATCGACGTCGAAGTTCAGCGCCCGCAGGATCGTCTCGGCGCGGGCGGTCTGGTTGCCGGCGATGCCAACCCGCAGGCCCTGCTCGCGCAGCGCGGTCAGGCACGGGCGGGCATCGGGGTAGAGGTTCTCCTCGCCGAAGCCCTCAGGCTGGCCGGCCTTCGCTCGCCGCTCACGCTCCACGGCCAGGTTGAAGCCGGGACGAAAGACCTGAAACGTCTGCCGGTAGTCCAAGCTCCGAGCGATCACCGCCCCGAAGACCGCCGAGAACGTATGCCTCGGCACCCCCAACCAGTCCGCCCACGTCCCGTACTCCCGAGACTCGTCCACCAACGTCTCGCCCACATCGAAGAACACCGCCCTGATCATCGACACATTGTCCATGCGGAGGGCTCACTGATGGGCACCGACGCCCCACACCGACATCAACACGGCCAACGGCGATCGAACCTTCCGCCGCGGGGGTGTCCGATACGGCACGCCGTACAGTCGCTTACTCGGGAGAATCTTTGGCACGGATCTCCTTCGAAAGCTCAGCCAGTGAGCCGCGAGTCTCCACGAACCACCGTTGGCCTGCGTGAGCGACACGTTGCGGTGTATCCGTGACAAAAGAGAGCATGTGCTTGATAAGACCAGTCGGCGAGTACTGCCTTCCATCAACGGCCCAAACGAGGGGCCCGGACCGATCGTTTATCCACGTGGCCCGGCTTCTTCGATCGTCGTCTGCCAACCACTGAGTCAGTAGCTTCTTTTGCGTCCCGCCGGCAGGCTTAAAGATCACAGGCGCGCCGTCATCTAAAAGTCGGTCATCAACGATGATGTCGACCTCACTCGACTTGCGATAGCCGGAGTTTGGCTGCGGGAGATTCTGGGTCCGGTGCTTCTGGACTGCTGAGATCAGGTCCCGAACCCTCTCTTCATTCTTGAAGACCGTTTGTACGTACGCTTGAGGATATTGGGCGTCGGTCGCATGAATGAGGCGGCTCAAGGCTTCGACGCTCCAAGCCCGAGACTGGGGAAGGATTGTCTCCTCCCCACTTAAGGTCCGGATTGTCAAGATCCTTCAGGTTCATGCGATGACCCACCAGGTGAACGATCGCGAGATCACCATGCACCGCAATCTGCGCTCCTCGACCGTCCATCTCCTCGCCAAGGTCGTTTAGGGTACTGCGGACCGCACGCAACAACAGTACCGACCTCCACACGCGGTAAGCGTTGGTCTCCTTGGTGAACAAGGAGTGATAAGCCCCTCGCGGTTGGAGCTCATATAGCACGTCCGGGTTCTGCTTGGCTCGGGCGACCAGGCCCGGATCGCCATAGAGGCAAGCAAGAGCGATCGCTGCTTCGGCCACCGTACAACCCTGGCCGGCGCCGGGCTCTGTGTCGCCACGCTTAATTACATAGGTCTTGTGTAATGAAAGCGCGAACTCATCTCGGAGTCGTGGCTGCACCTCGTCGAGGGAGACAAAGTCAACCGCATCCACGCGGTTCTGTGTATTGGTTTTGACCGTAATCTCTTTCGCAAACCCATCGGGCGCGTTCTCTAGAGAGATGAGTCTAAGCCAGACGCTGGCTTGCCCAGCCTGTTCGGGCTCGGTGCACATCGCCTCATAAATGCTAGCAACGGTCTGTGCGCCATTAACAACCTTAACGCCCTCGAGGTGAAGCCCAACAGGAGCTCCGACATTCATGCCCTTCCTAGCAGTTTTTCGGATCGTGTCGCATAGAACCTGGAGTTTCGCAGTTTAGGCGGCGGCTGCGGCCCAGGCTTGTTGGACGGCGAGGGTTTCCTCGGGGGTGGGTTGAGCTGGGCGAATAGGTGAAAATCGGGCAGCGATGAGTACTCGTCGGAGCTTGACGAGCATGTCCTCAAAGGATGGTTCGGTCTTGCTGGCATACCACGGTGACTCGATGCGGCGCTCGGTAACGTCGGCGGGGTGGTGCCCGTGCTCGACGTACCACACGGTCACGATGCTCATGGTGAGCAGTCCGAAGGGGACGGTGCGTTCGACTGCTCTCTTGACCCGGTTACGGGCCTGCCCAACGCCCAGGACATGCTTCGCTTCCAGGTTGATTACCTCGATACTCCACCGGGCCGCGTAGCGCGTGATGACGAGGGCGCGGGCGCTGAGCAGGTCGGTGGTGACCAGGGCGAGGTCGTAGCCGGTGATGGTGCCCGGCTCGCGGACGAGGATGACGCGGACCTCGCGGGTGCCGAACGCGCCGTACCATAGGCAGGCCACGGTGGCCAGGTACACCGTGTCGGTACGCCCGTAGCGGGTCACGGTGGTCTTGCGCCAGGTGGCGGTGGCGGCCAGGTCGGCGGGGGTGCCCAGGCGTTTGCCTTTCAGCGCGGGACGTCCGCGTCGGCCGGTGCGTGGCGGGGCCAGGTCGAACAGGACAGCGTTGCGTTGTAGCCGGCACGTCCAGGTCACGTTGGCTGGCAGAGTCTTGCACGCCGGCCCGTGGTAGGCGGCATCCCCGGTCACGTGCACCGTGCGGTCGCCACAGGCAGTGGCGAGCAGCTTCACCAGCTCGACTGCGTAGTCCACTTTGGTGGCGGCAGACTTGGGTCGCCACAGGCGGAACAGGACCGGCAGGCACAACGGGCGGGACAGGATCGGCACCGTGACCACGATCCCGACGATGACCCAGTTGTTCCCGAACCCGATCTTGCGTTGGCCCTGCGCCGAGCCGTCGTGCTGCCAGGCGGCGGCGTGGACCTTGCGGCCGTAGCGGTGAAACAGGGTGTCATCCACCACCGCCTCCACCGCCACGCCCCCGGGCAGGAACCGCTCGACGATCAGCGCCGCGAGGACCACACCGAGCCGGTCGGGCGACCAGCGAGCGTGGGAGAGGAACCGATGCGCCCGCCCATGATGTACCGCCGCCGACAGTCCGGCAGCGATCCACATCCCGCACACCGTACGGCGCGAGGTCCGCCCGACCAGCCCTATGACCATCGCGGTGAAGGTGCGAAACGTCGGCGCGGTGAAACACACCGCGAACCGTGACAACAGGCCAGCCAACGAGGCCGGTACGCTCAAACCAGGAAGCATCAGCGGATCACTCTCGGAAACGGGGTGAAACAGACACCGCTGATGCTTCCGTTACTGTCCTATGTGGTCAACGATCAAACCCTCGGCGTGTCCCAGCCGACCATGATCACAACTGGAAACTGCGAAACTCCAGATAGAACGGTGATACCATTGTTGAAATACAGAAAGTGCGTTGGTTGACGCGTCAGTGTCTCGATTATGCCGCGATTGACAACTGTGACGCCAAGCGCCTTACGGATGTTCTGATCGAAGAGGCCGTCCTTGTATTGCTCGTACCAGGATGCAACATCGGCGGCGGCAACTATTCTCTGGTAAGCCAGGTATGGCTCGACGCTGAACCCGGCGCTATCTAAGGTGATATCGAGATCAATGTCGGGGGGAGCCATGCCCGACCGTACGATGTTGTGGAAGTCGGGCACGCCGAGGATTACCAGGTCAACCATCTCTTGAGCGCCGTTGGCGTCCCTGCGAATTCTATCAAAGATGCTTTGGACCGTGTCGCTTAGCTTCGATGCGCCGAGCAATGCGACTACGAGCGTAATCCGAACATTGGGATTGCTAATGACGTCGTCTACTTCGCTTGCCATCTTCTGGAAACGCTTGTTGAACCGATCGAAGCGACTGTTCAGAATGTAGTCGAGCGCGTCGCGCATTTTGCCGGCCCCGTCCTCTCCGAGGCCGGCGGTTCCGCGATCGCTCCACTTGGCCTGGATTAGCCACAACCGAGCGGCGTCCTCATCGGCAACCACAGCGTCAATGCCACCGTCATCGAAGCCGTCAATGACGCATGAGGCCGCCTTTGCGGCGTCGCAACCGCTGACGTACCTGGCGGCGAGGGCGGTGAGTGCGCGTGATAGGAAAGCCTGCCCTTGCTCCGCCTCGGTCTTTTGCGTGAGGTCGGTGAGATCGATCAGCCCACGAAACTGGCGCTCGAGCGCGTCACGAACATGACGTACGTGCAGGTTATTCATGATCACCTCGAGGGCTCCTGGGACGGCCAGCTTCGCTGTCAAAAGGGTATCCAGCGCAATGACCAATCGAGATTGTCCGTTCGGTCCTCGCTTGCTCGACGCCGACGCGACGAAGTCCGGTCTGCGCGTGCTAGTCGGTATGTCCGGTACTGGCCCGATACGTTTGATCGATGGTCCGCGGATCAGGCTGGCCGTAGGGTGATGGCGTGGCAACGGAGATCGCGGTGTGGTATCCGCCGGGCGAGGAGCGCCAAACTGGAGTCGTGATCAAGAAAGGGGCAACGGCCGCCGCCAAGTTCACCGTGCGATGGCAGGATGGTCGCGAGGAGGTGGTATCTCCACGTGATCGCGCAATTCGGGTTGCGCCAGAGGGGTCGGAGCGGCTGCGGTGGCTGCTTGATCCTGAAGTACTTGATGAACAGCTTCGTGTCGACCCAGTTGGCGTCTTCGTGACCGTGCTCCGGGAGTTCGGAACGCCCATGACCGCTGTTAAGGCTCAGAAGGCCGTCGTCGATATGGGCGTCGACCCTGAAGTCGCGAAGGCATCGTGGGATAGAGAGAAGCTGGCGATCAAAGTCCATCGCCATGTGGCTCTGAAGGGGACGGCCTTCGGTTGGTCTGACGAGCCAGTTGCCACTTACGACTACCTTCGTAGGCTGTCGCCTGAGGAGGCGTTGCAAAGGCTTCTAAAGCCCCACCGGTCTTAAGCCTGAGGAAAAATTAGTCATTGCCGAGGTTATTCGGGCAGGCTTTAAGTAGTCCTTGGTTGCGTCGCGCCTGTTACGCCGGGTCCGGCTCCACATCGGACGGTGCTGGGGTCGGCTGGGTGCGGGCGCCGCTGGCACGCCACTCCAGGGCCTCCGGAACGTCGCGGTATTCCAGCAGGTGCTCGCCGGCCAGCTGCTCCAAGATGTCGCGCACTTGGGACGGGTCGGCATAGAAGAACTCCCGGCGGGCGTTGACCCGGTTGACTCGCTGGCTCTCCAGGGCGGTGTGGAGCTTGCCCTCCAGCGCCACGGCATCCTCGCTGAAGATCAGCGCGTGGGTGTCGAAGCGGAACGGCACCGAGGCATCGCCGAGCTCGCGGATCCGGTCGTCCGGCTCGAGCCGGCGGGTCATACCGATCTTGACCATGCCTGGTCCGAACGCGCCGATGTTGGAAATGACGTAGACGTATCCCGCACGGATGTTCGCCTCGCGGGCCTCCACACCGGCGATCGCCTCCTCGATCTGCGTAAGACGCGACTCCAGGTCGGCCGCGCCCACGGTGTCGCCCTTGGCGAGCACCTTCGCCAGCGCGGCCTGGTAGTGCGACTGCTCCTTCGCCAGCCGGGCCTTCTCTCGCTCGAACTCGACCAGCGCGGCCCGCTCCTCGCGCTGCCGCTCGCGCTCCTCGCGGACCCGCTCCTTCTCTTCCTCGACCTTCCCGCGGTAGTCGGCGGTCAGGGTGATCTCCTGCGTCCGCAAGTTGTGGTAGTCCGGGCCGATCCGGATGCCCATCGTCTGACCGAGCTTGGCGATGGCTGCCGCGACCTTGTCCAGCCGGTCGATGGTGGTGTGGACACGGTGGGGCTGCACTCTTGCCACGCAGCTATCCGCTTCGGCGTTGTACGCACGCAGCATCAGCTTGGAGTACTCGGTCACCATCTTGCGGCCCTGCGCGGCGGAGCCGTTCACAGTCCAGCCAGTGTTCGCCAGTACGGCCGAGCCGCCCTTGGCCATGACCTTGATGCGGTCGGTCAGGTCCTCCAGCTTCGCCCGGTACGCCACGGCGTCGGCGAGCGGGTGCTGGTATTGGTAGATACCCACCTCCTGCAGCTCCGCCTGCTCGGTCGTGCGGACCAGCTGAGCCTGCGCCACCGCGAGCTCGGAGCCCAGCGACGACAACTCGGTGCGCGCCGCCTCGAGTTGCGCGCGCAGCTCGGCCGTCTCGGCGACCACAGCCGCCGGGTCCAGCCCCAACACCCGGGTGAGCTGCCGCCGTAGGTCGCCGTTCTCCTGCTCCAGCCCCGACAAACGGGTGAGCTGCCGCCGCAGATCGTCGTTCTCCTCCTCCAGGCGCTTCTTGCCGCCGAAGAAGCCGTGCCCTGCCCGCGACGGCGCAGCGGCGATCGGTACAGCTGGCACCGTTGCCGTGGCCACCGCGGGTGCGGCTGTCGGGATCGGCGGCGGGGCAGCTGGGACCGGCGCGATCGGCACAGATACGGGCGCTGGCGCCGGTACAGATGCAGGTGCCGCGAGCGGCACCGTTATGCCGGAGCCGTTCGACTCGACCTCCGGAACCCACCACTGCCACCCGGACGGGGCGGCAGGCAGCGAGGAATCCGGGCGCCAGCCCTCCGGGGGCGTCCACCCAGGTGGCGGCACCGGCCACCCCGGCGGGGGGTTGAATCGATACGTCGGCACGGCCATCCTCACCATTCAGTAACGAGCAGCGGCCAACTGTAGCCAGCGCGACTGCCGCGGAGCATCGCCTGAGCGGCGCCCGGGCCGCGCCAAAAGGAGCAAAGGTGTCCCAACAGGGCCCATTGACGACAGCTGATCATCCGAGCCAAACCGTGACCAGAGGCGAGCGCGAAGATCATTGCTCCCGAGCAAGCGGTGGCCCCGCGGGTGACCGCGATACCGGATGGTCGGACTCTGGTGCTCGGAACTTATGTCGCTTTCCGGGCCAGCATTGATCAACGTGAAGGGCGATCCATGCACGTGCTCAATGGGGTTAGGTTACTGCTGCGCGAGGCGCAACGTTCGCGAGGCAAGTCAGGCTTGCCTCCGACTAACTGGCGGTTCGGGGGGCGGGCAGATCAACCTCTCCGGGCCGATGACCTGGTCAAACGCACCGGCAGCGGGTTGCCCGCGATCAACACACGCGGTTCGCGCGGCGACGCGTCCGGCCCACGACCAGCGTTGACCTGGGCTTCCGCGATGTTGACTTGAGCATTGCGCGAACCAGGTCGTCGATGTCGTCGATTGCGAGCGCTATTGGATGTCGAGGACAGCGCGTAGCAAGCGGTTGATCTCGAGCATCTCGTCCGGGCTAAGCCGTCCAACTCGATCCCCGATGGCCTTTTCGCGGTCGACTGCCCGCAGTTGGTCCAGCATGAGTCGGGTCGGTGTGCCGCGGACGGTCACTTCGGGCCGGAAGACGTAGGGATGTGCGCGCGTGGATGTCGGCGCGACGATGGCGGTCGACAGATTCAGATCGTCGGACTGGAGGACGACGGCGTACCGGGGTCCCTGCTGCTCGTGTCCGACGGCGTCGCGGGCGGCGCGCAGGCGGTAGACGTCACCACGCACTGAGCTCGTCCAGCTCTGCTTGGACGCGTCGAACTTCTTCAAGGTCGTCGGGGTTGCTGCGGGCCGCTTCGGCGTCGGCGCGCATTCTCGCTCGCAAGGCGACCTCGGCGTGCTCGTCGAGTAGACGAAGGATCACGTCGTCGATGGGAGCGTCGCCGAAGTCCTGTTCGCGAGTACGCATGAGCCGATCCCGGGTTGCGCGGCTCACGCGAATCGTCGTGGTTGGTGTCGTCGTCACACCTTCAGTCTACGGATCTGTCTACAGATCGTCTACGCGTCTGGTCGGCAGCCCGTTACGGCCTCGCGGTTGGTTCGTGACCTGCTCAAACGTACCGGCAGCGGGTCACCGGGGAGCAACCGACACGGTTCGCGCGGCGACGCGTCCGGCCCACGACCCACCGCCACCAGGCGTTTCTCCGGACGTTGTTCGACATTGCGCGAACCGATTGAGCGCCGGCCATGTTTCGGGCTCACATGAGTGCGCTCGACGCCGTGCGGGAGCCCGCCGTAGCCGTAGGCGCCGATCTTCCATACACTCACGCCGTTCCGGCGGCCCCACCGTCCGGGTCGGTGGCCATCGCCGCCAGTCGGGTGAGCGCCCCGGCCCAGTAGGCCTCGTACCTGGCCAACCACGGTGCCAGCGCCCGCGACATCGTATCCGCGTCGATGGCGTAGAGCTGGTTGCGACCTTGGCGCGTCGCGGTGACCAGGCCTGCCGCCCGCAGCGCCATCAGATGCTTGGAGATGCCTGAGGCCACAAGGTCGGGGAACTGCGCGGCTAGTTCGCTGACGGTCAGCGAGCCGTGCTCGGCCAGCAGGTCGAGGATGCGCCGGCGCGTCGGGTCAGCCAGCGCCCGAAACAGGTTGCCGCTGGTATCTGCCACCGTGTTGTGGCGCACAGCGTCGTCAGGCACTGCCGGTCGCCACCGCCTCCGCAAGCTTTTGCAGCACCTGGTGCTTGTCGGCGCCGCGCTCGTATGCATCCAACGTCCCAACCCAGCCCGGCTTGCCGATCCCTGCGAAGCCGTCGTGGACGAGCCCGACCCGGGTGCCGGACGCCGTCGGTTGCAACGTCACTACCAGGCGAGCAGGGTGGACCCACCCGGACTCCTCCTCCAGCCACGACAGGACCAGCCGGCCCTCCGGAACCAGCTCCAGCACCTCGCCAGTGATCCGTGTCTGTCCATCCGCGCCGAGCATCCGGTAGGCGCCGCCGACCTGCAGGTCGATCTCGACGTCGGGCGCGAGCCAGCAACGTAGACCCTCCTGTGTGGACAGCCACCGCCATACGCTGCTCGGCGGTGCGGGGATGTCGATGGAACGCACAACCTCGGGCATGCCAGCCTCCTCAATTAACGTATTACCACACAGTAATGCATTACCGTACGGTAAGACGTCGTGTTCGTCAACAACCCATCCGCACCGACCCCAATGGCCGCCGTTCAGTCCGATCATTCCGAGCGAGTGGGCCAGCCAAGTGCGAAAGAGCGAGGGGCCCTCGACGGACCCGTGAGCGGGGGAATACGACGATCCGGTAGACGATGCGGATGTTCATGATCGGGCGCCCCGACCAGTTGCCGTAGGGTTGTCCGGTTTGCCGGCGGCCAGCTGACTGACTGGCGCCAGTTCAATCCTGTCGTCGTGATCAAGTAACTCCCTGGTGTGGCGCATGTGTCATGCTCATCGCGTTGGCATGGGCGAGATGAGGCCGCGTTGGCGCATTCGATCGTCGGCAGGACCGGAGAGCGGGCGGTCCTCGATCGATTCATGGGCGATGCGCTGGCCGAACCCCGTGTGCTGCTGATCGAAGGCGAGGCAGGGATCGGGAAGTCGACTCTGCTCGACGATCTTCTCGACACGGCGGCGCAGCGGGGCACGGTCGTGTTGGCCTGCCGGCCGTCCCATTCGGAGATGGACCTGTCCTACGTCGGCCTGATCGAATTGTTGATCGGCTCGGCCGACGGGGTGATCGAGGCGCTGCCCGGCCCGCAAGCCAAGGTGATCAGGATGATCCTGCGGCGAGAGGAGCCGGACGGCCAGTTCGATCGCCTCTCCCTGTACCTCGCGGTCGCTGCCACCGTCCGTTCCCTTGCGGCGCTTGGATCCGTGCTGATTGCCATCGATGACGCGCAATGGCTGGATCACCCGAGTGCGCGAACGCTCGTCTTCGTCGTGCGCCGGCTGGCCGGTACGGCGACCCGCATCGCGATCGTGCGGCGCACCGGCGAGGTGACCGATTGGATCGGCGATCTCACCCGGTCGATCCACGGCAACCGGGTTGACGAGGTTCTTCTGGCCCCGATCGGGCCGCGGGACCTGTCACGGGTGCTCCGGCGGGTACTCGGCTGGGCACCGGTGTGGCCGAGAACCGTGCGGATCGCCGAGCTGTCCGGGGGCAACCCGCTGCACGCGCTGGAGCTTGCCCGGGCGGTGGGCAGCGTCCGCGAGGGCGTCGACCTCGACGGATCCCTTCCCGACAGCGTGGTGGAGCTGGCGCGATCGCGCATCGCCAAGCTCGCGCCGCAGGTGCGCACGGCGGTCGAGATCGCCGCGATTCCCCACGCGCCGACGCTGGATCGGTTGCGGCAGCTCTGTCCCACCGCCATCGATCTGGATGCGGCACTGTCCGATGCGGAGCGTCGGGGCATCGTGACCATCGATGGTGAGCGGGTGCGGTTCTCGCATCCGATCCTGGCCGCCGCCGTGTACGGCTCAATTCCGATGCCGCACAGGCGGCGCCTGCACCGGGCGGTCGCCGCGCTCTCGGCCGATGTGGAGGAACGTGCCCAGCACCTCGCGCGCGCCAGTGCGGATCCCGACCCGGAGGTGGCCCTCGCGCTGGCCGAGGCGGCGGAGGTGGCTTGGCGGCGGGGTGCGCCGACCACGGCCGCCGACCTGCTCCGGATGGCCTGCTTGCGTACCCCGCGCGATCAGGCCGACACACTTGCGTTGCGGCGCATAGCATATGGCCGCATCCTCTACAGCGCGGGCGATGCCGCCGGCGCCATCGCGCAACTGCAGTCCCTCGTGGCGACCGTGCCCGCAGGGGTCGTGCGTGCCCGTGCTCTGTTCCACCTCATGTACATCACGCGCGTGTCGGGCCCGCCCGGCACGGCGATCGACTACGGGTTGCGGGCGGCAACCGAGGCCGTCGGCGATCCGGTGTTTCAAGCCGAGGTTTACGCACTGCTGTCCCGCATCTCCGGCAACGACATCGAACGCAAGCTCGACGCCGCACGCAAGGGGATCGAGGCGATCGAGCGGGTCCACGAGCCCGACCCGTACGTGCTCTTCCACGCGCACGCGGCTCTGATCGAGGCCGAGTTCTACGCCGGACTGGGTATCCACCTCGAACGCCTCGACGGCCTGCCCTCGCCGGTCGGATCGCGCTTCCCGCCGGTACGCACCGCCGTGGCACGAGAGGATCTGATCGGCCGGCTCTTGGCCTACGACGGCCGTATCGACGAGGGCCTGCGGGTCCTGCAGGGGATATGTGACCGCGCGGCCGTAGAGGACATCTCGCTCGTACCCGTCATACTCGGCTGGATGGCCGAAGCCGAGATCATGGCCGGCCGCTTCCACCGCGCGGCCGAGCTCACGCGCGAGGCCATCGAGCATGCGGAACAGATCGGGGGTACCGTCGGCAACCCGTATGAGGTGGGCTTCCACGGCGTGGCTCTGGCGCTACTCGGCCGCCTCGATCAAGCCGAAACCGTGGCGTCCCCCGTACTCACCCGGGCCGAGGCCGATCTGACGGTGGATCAAGACGCGGTGCCGGCGTGCCTGGCATTGGGCATAGTGGCACTGTCCCGGGGCGATTTCTTGGCCGCGGCCGACTACCTGCGCCGGGTTGACCGGGTCAAGCGCGACGCCGGGATCCGCGAGCCGCGGCTATGCGCGCACGCCAGCGAGCTGATCGAGGCATTGGCCGGCGCGGGTGAGCTCGGGGAGGCGGCCGAGGTGTTGGCCCGGCTCGAGTCCGAGGCCGCCAGTTCGGCCGGACAGTGGTCGCTGGTCGTCGCGGCCCGCTGCGGTGCCATCCTGCACGCGGCACACGGCCGGCTCGACGAGGCGCTCCTGTCGGTACAGATGGCGCTATCGCTTGCCGAGGGCCTGCCGATGCCGTTCGAGCGCGGCCGGACGCTCCTGGTGGCCGGGCAGATCCACCGTCGTCGGCGAGATAAACTCCTTGCCCGCCAAGCACTTACGGCGGCGTTGGAGGTGTTCGACGGTTTGCCGGCACCGGTGTGGGCCGAGCGTTCCCGCGCCGAACTCGCACGGATTCCCTTGCGGCGCAACGATGACAGCCTTTCACCCACCGAACAGACCATCGCCCGGCTCGTCGTCGAGGGCCTGACGAATCGCGAGATCGCCGATCGCGCCTTTATCAGCCCCAAGACGGTCGAAGTGAATCTCACGCGCATCTATCGCAAACTCGGCGTCCGCTCGCGGGTCGCACTGGCGAGCCAGTGGGCGGTCTCGGGGGAACCGACCCGCGGTCCGTGACATTCCCAATATTCCTGACCATTCCAGAAAATGGCCCAGACTTCGCCCGCCACCTGACGACGCATCGCCTTACCCAACAACGCCCATCTGCCCCGGAGGGCAAGCAGGTCAAGAACCGGGTCCATCTCGACCTGTGCGCAGCCGACGCAGCCGCCGAGGTCGGATCCCGCAGAACGAGTTCTGCGTCAGGCGTGGCTGAGCGTGCGGTCGTGTGGCACGCATCGCGGCGCCGCCGGGTTGGTTCACCCGGCGGTAGAACGTCCAAGATCTCGTGTACCTCGTTTGCGCACTTCGATCGACAGCGGATCACCAGCGATCAGCAGCCGTGGTTCGCGCGGCGACGCGTCCGCCCCACCTCGTTGAGCAGGAGGAACGACTCGCTCTCATTGACGAGAGTCGAGGCGTTTCTCTCTTGGGGGCACGCTGGGGGCACAGGAACCCCTGCGAGCGATCTCAACCCGCACACAATGCGATCCGCCGACGGGGGAGAGCCCGAGTCGCGATTGGCTGCGCCCGCTGATTTGGCCACCCCAACGTTGTGCGTCAGATGAGTCGCCAAAATGGTCGAGCGCAGGCAGGCGAGGACGTCTACGCGGCGTCGAGTTGCATCGCGAGCCAGGTCCCTGGGGCGGGTACCGGGAGTTCACGCGAATGTGTGGCGTTGACGGAGCCTGCTCAAGTCTGACGGACTTCGGTGGCGTTCGATATGATCTTGAGGTGCGCGCTGCCAACCCGGCTGATCTTGCGCATCATGTCAGCGAGCCCCGCTCCGCGGCCACGTTCGATGATGGATGAGACGCCGTCGTCGAGCGAGCGCACGATGGCCGCAGCGTCATCTAGGTCGCGGTGAAGTGGGTTGCGGCGCAGGGTGGTCGGGATGCTCACGCCCAAGTCGACGACGGCGAGCTTGAGGGTGGATTGGCCGTACCGTTGCGCCGCCATCATTGCCGGCAAGGGGGCCGAGGCGTGTTCCACGGAGTTCTCGGCGGCTACTGCAACCGCCGTGGCGAAGGCCGTCGTCATCGGCGAATTCGCGCCGAATTGGCCGGCGCCGATGCGCATGACGCGCTCATACTGCTGGCCGACATCGGTTGGCGTCTGGATCATGGCGAGTTCAACGAGGTCGTGGCTGCGGTCTCGCCTTCGCAGCCATGGCACGCTGCGGCTGTAGCGGACGGATGGGGGCCGGTCGGCGTAGAAGTTCATGCGCGCTAGGTAGCGGTGTACGTTGTCGTCCTCGGGGCAGACGACGGTGACGCGATCGGCGATCGTGGCGGCGAGCTCGATCAGCGCACGCAGCCCGCAGATGTCTTCCGGCGTGACGAACTGCAGCGCGCTGGCGTCGATGGCGACCAGCTCGAGTGCTTGGCTGAGTTGGCCGAAGGCGTCGCGGACGTCGTTGGCGCAGCCGCGGGCTGGCAGGGTCACGCGCAGGCGTGACCGCAGCGAGAATGTGGTCATGGTCTCCGGGCCGTCGTAGGTTCCGTCGAGTCAGCGATGCTGAGGGCCCGGTGACGTCGTGCGGCTGGGTCGCCCGCTGCGGCAGCACTGCTCTCATCTGCCGCCTCGTGCGGTGGTTCGGTCCGATAGCTGAACTCCTTGCCGCCGTGATCAGAGGGGAGCCGGCGTCGGAGCAGCGCGCCGGCCGCGACCAGCCGACGGAGCCGGTTGTTGATGTTCTGCGCGGTGACATCCAATGCGTCGGCCAGGTCGAGAGCGCTGAACTCGGCGAGGGAACGTGCGCGTTCGTAGGTGTCGACGAGATGGCTCGCCGAGGTCTGGACGTCGCGGACCTGGAGCCGGTCGATGCGTTTGCCACCGACGCCGGGAACGATGAAGAGGCGAGTCAGCGTGTCGTACGTGGAGTGTGTGAGCGGAGCGAGGTTGGGTTCGACCACCTCACGCAGCCAGTACGCCAGGTAATCAGCAACGCTGGGAGTCTTCGTTGGCACCGGTCCGGCTAACGCGCGAGCGTGCAGTTTGACCCATTTCTCGTGGACGCCTTCTCGCGTTGGGACCGTAAACCCATTTACGGTCACGCTCGCCGTCGGATTTGTTGACCCACACGTACGCGGCGCCCGACTTGGTGGACGCAGTCGACGCCGTCAACGTCCGTCTACGCCCGTTCGGCCGGATCGCGGCGATGTCCGCCTGCCCGAGCGCGACGGGCAGACTGCCGTCTTGATCCGACGCGGGCCTGGACCGGCGGGGACGCGAGATCACAGCGGGCCACCCCGGCCGTGGTTCTCAGTTTCCTACCGGTTACCTGCGCCGATCGCCGACAGGTTCTCAAGCGGCGCTCCATTGGCCGTATACCGCATCGCCCTAAAGTCGCCGCAGCGACAAAGCGCCGACCCCAGACGCCAGATCGCTGCCGCGGGCGAGGCACCCCCGGACGCTCGCGATCGCATGCCCCGACGGAACGGGAAGGGGGTGAACACATGGACTCCGTGCTCATCGATTCGCGCGACCTGGACGACGTTGTCGCTAAGTGGTAGTTGACGCTTGCGCCGGTGCTGCCCACTGCGGTGGGCAGCACCCC
Source organism: uncultured Actinomycetota bacterium (assembly GCA_963753485.1). Taxonomy (GTDB): domain Bacteria; phylum Actinomycetota; class Actinomycetes; order Mycobacteriales; family Micromonosporaceae; genus CAWDLX01. Next base: position 66,914 of record CAVWCL010000020.1, read on the forward strand.
AGACCGCCCGCGTTGAAAGAGAGACTGACGTGCATACGAACTTGGGCCCCGAGTGGGAGCTGGGGACCGCCGAACACGGGTCGGATGACGCCTACTGGCACTGCATCGACCATCTAGTGAGCGTGCTCGAGGAGGGCCTGTCCGCCGACGCCGGCGTGGCTACGCTGATCGCGGTGTCGGCCGAGCATCCAGAGTGGCCGGTCCGCGCGGCGGCGGTGCGGCTGCTGGGTTCGCGATGCGAGAGTCCCGCGGTGGTCGAGGCGATCCGCGCCGCCACGCACGACGTGGTCGACTGGGTGGCGTTCACCGCGATTCGGACCATCGGCGAGCGCCGGATCGAACCGGCTGTCGTCGATCTGATCAAGATCTCTGGCTGGCCGAGCCACTTCACCCGTCCGGAGTTCCTCCGCAAGCCGGTCGGCTGCGGCGCGGCGTTCACCAAGCGGGCGCTGCTGGCGATCTTCGGAAGTACCGACCCGGCCACGCTGCGCACCCTGGAGGACGACTACTTTGCGCGGCTGCGCGCCGCGAGCGGCGCTCCGCGTCAGGGCCGCCGGGACCATGACGATGTCGTGACCGTTCCCGCCGGACCGTTCATCGCGGGCGCCACGGTCACTGAGATCAGCCCGTTCCGGATGGACTCCACCGACAACCCGCTTCGCGTGGTCGACCTGCCCGGGTTCCTCATCGACCGCACGACCGTGACCAACGCGCGCTACGAGCGCTTCCTGCGCGAGACCTGCGGTAGCACCGAGTTCGACCATCCAGACTCCGAGCCTGGTCGGGACCACCAGCCGGCGCACCTTCATGACCGCCGCTTCAACGCTGCAGGCCATCCCGTTGTCGGCATCGACTGGTACGACGCCTACGCGTTCGCCCGGTGGGCCGGCGGGCGGCTGCCCAGCGAGGACGAGTGGGAGAAGGCGGCGCGCGGCGTCGACGCTCGCGTCTTCCCGTGGGGCAACGAGTGGCATCCAGACCGGGCCAACGACGTCGGTCGGGCGTTCGGCCGCCCGGTGCGCGACCTGGCCGAGTTGGAGGAGTTGCTGGTCAGCGCCGACGGCCGCGACTGGCCGGTCGATCCGGTGATGGCCGCCGACAGCCTGCCCGGCGGGGCCAGCCCGTACGGGCTGTTGCACATGGCCGGCAACGTGTGGGAGATGACGCGGACGAACTTCTTCACCCGGGCGGACATGGACCCGTTCTTCCGGGGCCGCCGGCCGGTGGAGTACATGAACCGCAAGGACGCGTTCCATGTGCTGCGGGGCGGCACCTGGACCTCGCCGCCGGTGTGCCTGACGACCTACTACCGCGGCAAGGACCTGCTGACGGACAAGCACAACGAGGTCGGATTTCGTTGTGTGTACCCGCTTGAGGAGCCCTGATGCGGCTGGTCTCCTTCGGTCACGCGGCGGTGCTCGTCGACACCGGCAGCGAACGCATCCTGGTCGATCCGTGGCTGACGGCACGTCTGGACCGCTTCTGGGTCCGCTCCCCCGATCTGCCCCCGGGGTTGTTGTCAGAACTGTCCGATGTCGACTGTGTGATTCTGAGCCACCACCACTACGACCACCACCACTTCCCCAGCCTGCGCCGGCTGGGCGACCGGGCCGACGCGGACTTCGATGAGCCGTTGACCCGCCGCGAGGACGTGCTCTGCGTCTATCCTGTCGGCCGAACCCCACCCCGGTTCACCGGATCCGGACTCGGACACCAGGCCATCGGATGGACCCTGCGGCGGCTGGGGTTCAGGCGGCTGTCACCGATCCGCCCCGGCGACAGCTTCCAGATAGGACAGACCACGGTGCGCACGTTCGTCTCGCAGGTGCCGTTCCCCGAGATGAGCGTACTGATCCAGGCCCCGGACGGCTCAGTCCTCCTGTGTGGAGACTCGATGCTGTCGTCCGCCACGGAGGAGATGTTCGCGTCGCCCGCAGCCCCGCGGGTCGACGTCGCGTTCGTCCCCGCGCACAGCGTCGCCCCGCCGGGGGTGCTGACCGAGCGCCGCCAGATCGCGGATCCGGACACGCTGCGGGAGACGGCGCGGACCAACCTCGAGCGGTACACGACGACGCTCAACGCGACGGTCACCATCCCCTCCTCGTTCGGCTGGCGGGTGCGGGGCGATGCTGGGGTGGACTACTCGTGGTGCAACTCGGCCCTCTTCCCGCTGACGCCGGTCCAGGCGGTCCAGCGGCTTCACGCCCTCGGCCGGTTGGCGACGGCATGGGGCCCCGGACAGGAGGTGACGGTCGCCGGCGGCGAGGCGGAGCTGTCGGACGGGCCGTGGCTGGACAAGCCCCACGACTTCAACGAGATCTACGAAGCGGTCACGTTCAACCCGACGGTGCAGGTGCCGCCGTTCGACCCGGAGGTGGAGCGGTACGGCACCCAGCGCGACCCGAGCGACGCGCTGACTGGACGGCTGGCCGAGGCGATGGTCGGCACCGACTACTGGACCCGGTCGGTGGAGACCGGCACCAGCCACCTGCTACGGGTCTTCGAGGACAACGGCGCGGTCCGCGGCTATGTCATCGACCCCGGACGCGGCTGGGTGCTTCCGGGGCCCCGCCCTGGCGCCGTCGACGAACCGGCCATCGGTCGCACCGACATTGCCGGGTCGACGTTGCAGTCGTTGCTCGACGCGCGCCTGCTGATCGGCAGCTCGTACGGGCTCTGGACGAGCAACGAGAATCTGCTTTCCTCGGTGTTCCACCAGCCGTCGTACTACGTGCGCCATGTCGAGCTGGCCCTCGCCGACGCCCTGGAGGAGTCGCCGTGACCGACACTCATTGGCAGTGGCGCATTGTGGACGATCCAGCGCGATTGGAGCCGGCCCCGGTTGCCATGTCACCGGCCGCGGCGCAGGACTGGTGCGGCTTCACTGTCTGGGAGCCGACCGCGCTACCCCACGGCTGCCGCCTGCTCACCGGCACCCTGCGCAAGGAGGCGCCACCGGGCCGGGGCGGGGGCGAGGTCTCGGGCCGCACGCCGTGGAGCGACAACAACCCGGCCGCCTACCGGTACGAGGTCGCCGGGGCCGGCCGGCGCCTGCGCGTCAAGCAGTTCCTGTACGACCTGGCCTTCCCCGCCCTCGATCACCCGTGCCTGTGGGAGAGCCGCACCTACGCGGTGCCACTGGACGACCGGTACGTGCTGTGGCTCGGAACCGACTACGCCCAGCGGCGCGGTGCCAGCGCGCGGCTGGGCCGCACCCTTATAGAGCTGTCTATATCGGACGGTGAGTTCGCCGATGATGAGATCGTCGCGCTCTACCGGGCGATGCGCCCCGCGTCCACGCCGGTAGCGGGGCGCGTGAACGACACACCGTTCGCCGCCCTCAGCTACCCCGCGCGGTACCGGGGGACGGTGGTGAGCGTGCCGGTGGGCATGTGGACCTTCCGCCGCGGCCGGCGCGACGACCGGGGGGCGTGGACGGTCGGGCCCGACGCCGCGCAGGCTCTCCTCGGCCCGCTCGGGCTGCCTGGCGAGCTGAGCGGCTTCCTGATCGACGGCGTCGCCGAGTTCACCATCGGCGCGGGCCGTGGGGAGATCGAGGCGCTGTACACCGCGCCACCCGACCGGGGACATGAGCTGCGCCTCATCGCGCAGTTCGAGGGCATGGGCCGGATCGAGACTCCGCCCGCTGTGGACAAGCACCCCTGTACCACCACGGTAGTGCCGGTCGCCGATGTCGAGGTCTATCTGGCCTATGTCGACGAGCGGTATGGCCCGTTCGACGCGGTGTGGCACGACCCGGTAACGGGTGTGCAGGCCAAGCTGTTGAGCACGACCGGGGTCCGGCTGGACCGGACCTGGTTCGAGGCCGCCTTCGAGCAGGTGATCCGCTCGGGGCGTGAGTTGATCGGAGCTGCTCGATGAGCGTACTTCCCACGTCCACCTGTGCCCACCGGATAGCACCGTCGGTCGACTCGGACTCCGCGCGGCTGCGGCCGATGGACTGGGACGAGGCGCAGGACTGGTGCAACTTCGTGCTGCTGCGCCCGGATGAGCTGCCGCCGGGCACCCGATGCGCCACCGGAACGATCCGGCCGGAGGCGCCGCCCGGTCGCCCGCCTGGGCTGGACCTCAGCGGCCGGTTCGAGCATGGAATCTCCAACCGCGCCTCGTACCGGTTCGAGGTCCACGGCCGCGATCGGGCTCTGCGCGTTAAGCAGTTCTGCTACGACCTGGGCCCTCCGGCCTTCGGCTTCCCTAGCATGTGGCTGAACCCGACCCGCCCGTTCGTGCGCGACGGCGTGGTGGGCTGGGTCGGCCAGGACTTCCACGGCCGCCCGGCCGCCTGTGTCGAGCTGGACCAGACGATGGTCGAGATCGCGGTCCTGCGGGGATCGTTCTCCGACGACGAGCTGAGCCGACTGGCTGTCGGGCTGCGGCCGGTCAGCGACGCAGGCCGCGCCGCCGTCCTCGCCACCGGTCTGACCGAGCGGTTCTACCAGCGCCGCCACCCCGACGTGATCATCACCGTCCCGATGGGGTACTGGACGCACCGGCGCGGTCCGGCGGGCACCACGGCGCTGCGAGCCGACGAGGTGCCCGGCTGGCTGAGCCTGTGGGAGGTGCCGCCGCCACCGTCGGACTTCGTGCTCGACTCGATGGTCTACTTCGGAGCGCCGGACCGTCCACGGGAGACAGACTGGGTCTACCGCGACCGGTTCTCGCGCCACGGCGGGCTGCGGGTGCTGACCTGGGACCTTCACGGCGAGAAGGCGCCGTACCCACCCCGGCTTGACCGGCAGCCCTGCCAGTCGCAGGTCGTGGAGCTGGCCGGGCGGCCGGTCCACCATGCCTACGGCGACCCGGGCGTCGGCCAGCACGAGGCGGTCACCCGCCGCGGCGGGCGGGTCGTCATGGTGCTCGCGAAGGCGACCCCGGACACGGACGGCGCGTGGTTCCACTCGGTGCTGGAGGCGATGCTCGGTGAGTGACGTGGCGTGGCATGAGGATCCCGCGTTCTGGACCGACCTGTCACCGAGAATCTCCGGTGGAGAGTCTGCGTGGGAACGTGCCCGCATCGACGCCGGAAGGCTGGCGGCGCTACTGCCGGCCGGCGCCCGCGTCCTCGATCTGTGCTGCGGCGAGGGCCGGCACGCGGTCGCGCTCGCCGCCCTCGGCTTCTTGGTTACCGGGGTGGACCGCACGCCCCTGTACCTGGCCGAAGGGAGGCGACGGGCCGCCGCGCTCGGGGTGCGGGTCGAGTTCGTCGAGGCCGATGCGCGGTCCCACGGACTGTCCGGCCCGTTCGACGCGGTCATCAACCTTGAGACGTCGTTCGGCTTCTTCGCCCTCGCAGAGGACGACGTCCGCGTGGTCGCCGGAGCCTACCGGACCCTGGTCAGCGACGGCCTGCTCGTCATGGACATGGTTGGCAAGGAGATCCGGGCCCGCGAGTTCGTCCGGCGCGACTGGCGCCGGACCGCCGACGCGTTGGTACTGGTCGAACGCTCGGTCGCCGACGGGTGGAGCCACGTGAACGAGCGCTGGACCATTGTGGACAACGCCGGCCGCCGCGAGTTCGACCGTACCTTCCGGATGTATTCCGGGGCCGAGCTGACGAGCCTGCTCACGGCGTGCGGGTTCGCGTCGGTCGCGATCCATGGCGGGTTGGCCTATGAACCGTACGACCAGTCCGCCCGCCGGCTCGTCGCGCTGGCCCGCAAGTGAACGAGGGTGGCCGGCGGCGGCTGCCGGGGTCCAACGGCGACTTCGCGAAGTTCTGGGTCGGCCAGACCGTGTCGGTCGTCGGCAGCAGCGTCACCTCGGTCGCGCTGCCGCTGATGGCGGTCGTGCTGCTCAGGGCCGACGCCGGTCAGCTAGGGCTGTTGCGGACGGTCCAGACGCTGCCCTGGGTGCTGCTCCCACTCGTCTTCGGCGTGTGGGTCGACCGGCGGCACCGGCGCCCCATGATGATCGGCGCCGATGCGGGCCGGGGTGCGCTGATCGGCCTGGTGCCGGTGCTCGCCCTGGCCGGACTGCTCGACGTGCCGCGGCTCTACGCGATCGCCGTGGTCATGGGTGGGTTGACCGTCCTGTTCGACCTGTGCCGCATGTCGTACCTGCCGACCGTGACAGGCCGCGACGATCTGGTCCGGGCCAACGGCATGATGGCGACCAGCTCCGCGGCGGTGCACGTGGCCGGGCCCGGTCTGGCCGGCGCGCTGGTTCAACTGGTCACCGCGCCGGTCGCGCTGGTGCTCGACGCGGTGTCGTACCTCGCGTCGCTGATGTCGCTCGCGCTCATCCGCGCCCGTGAGGCATCGCCGACCCCAACGCCGCCGACCCCCGGCACGAACCCCTCGGGCGCGGAGCCGCGGCGCGGCCTGTTCGCCGATGCCCGCGACGGCCTGCGGTTTGTCGTCGGCACCCCGCTGCTGCGGGCGACGGCGACGCAGGCGGGCCTGTACAATTTCTTTCTCCAGTTCATCGTGGTGCTGTTCCTCCTGTACGCGGTGCGCGACCTCGGTCTGAGCGCGGGCCAGTTCGGGCTCGTCCTCTCCTCGGGCGCGATCGGCGGCCTGGCCGGAGCGCTGCTCGCGCCGGTCCTCGCCCGGCGGATCCGGTTCGGGACCCTGCTGGTGGCCGCGGCGGGCGTCGCGTGCGCTCCCGCGATCCTCATCCCGGCCGTCACCGGCCCCGCCACCCTCACGGTCAGGTGTGTGCTGGCGGCCGTGTACCTCGTGATGGCCGCCGGCGTGGCGACCGTCAACGTGCTCTCAGTAAGCCTGCGGCAGGCCATCACCCCGGCTGGACTGCTCGGCCGGATGAATGCGAGCATGCTGATGCTGCTCTACGGCACGGTGCCGGCCGGGTCGTTGGCCGCCGGCCTGCTGGGGCGGGCGTTCGGCTCGCGAACGGCGCTGCTGGTGGCCGGGCTCGGCCTGCTCGCATCGCTGGTACCGCTGCTCGCCTCACCGGTTCCCCGCCTCTCGGAGGTCCCGTCGGTGGAGCCCGAGCCGGTCGTGGGCGTTGTGGCGCAACCCTTCCGACCTGAGCGTCAAGCAGCGAGCCAGGTTGGACTGGATCGCCGTCACTCACCCCCGGCCGCATCGGGCGTGGGCATTGAATGAACGCTTGTGGATGGTGTTTCGGCATTCCCGCCTTCCCCAAGCTGGCCCGCCGAGAACTGGCGACGGTGTGATGACCGCACTCCGACCTGCACAGTCGTCTCGTGGTGGTTTCATGATCCTTCGGGCGAACCTCCGACTGTGCCGCGATGACGGACGCTAACCCGCGCCGCCGCCGCAGCCACGGCTGCCACACCGCTCGCCGCAGCGGCCGGCCGTCTCGCCGCTCGAACCGCTGCACGTTGCCACCGTCGGCGACCTGGCAGCGGTGGACCCGGTACGGCTGTCCCGGCTCGCCGGCGCAGCCGAGGCAACGCGCAAGGAGGTACGGGCCAGGGCAAAGCAGTGGCGGAACGGCCGGGTCGTTGGCCGGCGAACCGTCGGCGGCCAGCAGTACTGGCAGTGCCGTGTCCGTGGTCCCGCGGGCGATCAGCAACGGGACACCTGGCGTGGGAGGCGACGTGGATGGCGACCGAGCCGAGCAGCATGCCGGTGAAGGCGCCCAGACCGCGGTCGCCGACCACGACGAGGGACGCGCCGTGTGAGCGGCTGATCAGTGCGTGCGCGCCTGAGGCCATGATGACCTCCCCGATGACCTCGACGGTCGGCGCCGCGCTGCGGGCGCGGGCGACGGCATCGGCGACGATGCGCTCGGCGTGCTGGTGCAGTTCGCTCTCGGGCGGCCGGTCGGGCGAGGGATCCGCGATGACTGCTAGATAAGGCTGCACCATGCCATGCACGACCTGCAGCGGTCGACTACGCAGGGTGGCCTCTCGCGCCGCGAGGTCGACAGCGGCAAGGCTTTCAGTGGTGCCATCCGCGCCAACGACAACGCCGCCGGGGCTGCGCTTGTCAGACGAAGTCAGCACGACCTCCCTCATCAGCACCAGCCTGCAACGGGTTGACGATGGCCAGTAGGGCCGACTGGCCCGCTGTTTAGCTCTCGGTTGGGCGCCCGCCCGGATCGGGGTTGGGGTGTATGCGGACTCTGGTGATCGCATGACCAGCCACGTCGATCACCTCAGCGGTGTGCCGGCCGATGTCGACGCGCTCGCCGGGGCGAGTCGGGATGTGGCCGAGCCGGGCGAGGATCAGTCCGGCGAGCGTGACGAAGCCGCCGTGGTGTTGATCGCCCGGGTCGTCGAGGTCGACGCCGATGTTGGGCAGGTCATGGATAGGGAAGGCTCCGGAGACGAGCATCGTGTTGTTCGGCTCGTGGACGACTGCCTGTACGTCGTGATCAGCCTCGTCGTAGATGTCGCCGACGATCTCCTCAACGAGGTCCTCCAGAGTCACGATGCCGTCGACCTCACCCAGTTCGTCAATCACGAGCGCGAATTGCTGATGTTGATGACGCATCTCGCGCAGTGCCTCGGAAACCCGCAGCGTCTCGGGCAGCAGCAGCGCGGGGCGGGTGTGCCCGCCGACTGGACCCTCGGCGTGGACCAGGTCCCGCAACTGCACGATGCCGAGTACGTCGTCGAGTCCAAGCGGCCCGGTGACCGGGGCGCGGGAATGCGCGCATGCAACGAGCCTTTGCACGCCATCCCCTGCTGATAGGTCCGCCGGCAACGCGACCACGTCGCGGCGCGGCACGACGATCTCGCGTAGGGTCCGGTCGGCGATCTCGAACGCGCCGCTGATGACGGTGCGCTGCTGGGCGGTGAACCCGACCTTGGCGGCGATCATGTCTCGGATCTCTTCGGTGCCGACCTCCGCGCGGGCTGTATCCGGGTCGCTGCCGGCGATCCGGACGGCCACGTTCGCGGTCCTGCTGAGCAGCCACACGGCGGGTCGCGAGACGGTGGCGAGCAGGTTGAGCGGGCGGGCGGCAATGAGCGCCCAACGCTCGGCCTGTTGCATCGCAACCCGTTTGGGCGCCAATTCGCCCAGCGCCAAGGTGACCAACGTCAGCATTGTCGTAACGAGCACGATAGCCGCGGGCGCGGCCGCGGAACCGAGGAATCCCAGCGGACCCACCAGGGGTTCAGCCAACGACACGGCTGCGGTGGCCGAGGCGAGGAAGCCAGCCAGGGTGATGCCGATCTGGACGGTGCCCAGGTACCGGTTCGGCTCCCGGACCAGTCGGGCCAAAGCCTGACCGCGGTGTGAGGTGCGGGCCAGTCGTCGCACCTGGCTTTCGCGCAGCGAGACCAGTGCCATCTCGGTGCCGGCGAACGCGGCGTTGAGCGCCACCAACGCCAGCACTAGCACCACTTGCATGCCGTTTCCGTCCATGACCGCTGCTTTCGTTCGACAGGCAACGACACCACGGTGACGACCCGCGCAGTCGTGCATCCCGGGTGGAAGGACCCGATCAACGCGCGATGGCGACGGGGCAGGGGGCGTGGTACGGCACAGTGTGGCCGACTGAGCCTAGCCGGGTCCCGGGTAGCACTTCGTGCGTGTGCGGGCCGAGGACGAGCAGTTGGGCGTGGCGGTGCAGCGCGGTGGCGACCAGCGCATGGCCGGGCCGGCCGCTGGCGATGCCGTGGCTGACTGCAACGGTGGGGAATTGTTGTCTCCACGAGGACAACGCGTCGATCAGGAGTTGGGTTGTTCGGCGCGTTCGGCGGTGAAGTCGCTGAGTAGGATGTCGGAGGGTCCGGTGAGGGTGGGGCCCAGGCGTGAATCGCGTGCAGGGGCGTGCCGCGCAGGGCGGCTTCGGCAAAGGCGAACCCGATGGCGGTTTGGTTGGTGGGCGTGCCGTCGACGCCCCGTCGGGTTGGTTGTGTGCCCGGGCCGGATGGTTGGCCCACGGGTCGGCGTAGACGATGCGCACCGGGCAGCCGCGCAGGGCCGCTTCGCGGAGGGCGAGGTCGACGGCGGACAGGCTGGCGTCGGAGCCGTCGACGCCGACCAGGACTGGTGCGCTTGTCATCTCGATGCTCCGTCGAGTGTGGCCGACTGAGCCGGCATGGGGTGTTTGGACGGGTGGATGATCCGGTCGAGGCGGATGGCCGCGTAGCCAAGGCTCGCGGCGGCGCCGACGAGGAGCAGATCCAGCAGCGCCAACGGTTGGGTGCCGAGCAGGTCTTGCAGCAGTGGCAGGTAGACGCCGGCGAGTTGGAGCAGCAGCGCACCGGCGACGGCGACCAGCAGCGACGGATTGGCCATGGTGCCGGGCCGGGCCCGCGAGCCGAGCGCGCTGCTGGGCTTGTTCGGCGTGTTCGCCCTGTAGGCCAGATTCGGTGCGGCCGAGGTCGGGCAGGAGGTTGGGGTAGTCGTCGGTGTCGAACTCGCCGGGTAGGAACTGGGCCAGGAATGGCCGGTCGTCGTCGCCGCGGGCGTGGAGCGCGGCCTGAAGCTTGGCTTTGGTCATCCTCACCACTTCAGTATGTGACGGCCTCGCGCCCTTCGCGTCGTCTCGACCCGACGGGGCGAGACTTGGGCCGCAGTCGTCCTCGGTGGCGCTGGGCACTGGAGGGGTGGGGACGCGTCTCGGACCGAGTCAGCGCGGCGAACGCGGCCCGATACTGGCTCGCTCGGTCCTAGGGTGGCGGGTGAGTGCTCGTCGTGGGATGTGGCTTTGTGGGCTGACGGGTTTGGGACTAGGCAGTCCGGTTACCACTACCTGGTGGGCCGTTCTGGTGGCCCGGCCGCCCAACCCGGACATGGTGACGAACTCCGCGGCAGCCATCGGCCAGCAACGCGTAGTCGCGCAAGACGTGTGGCGGGAACTCGGTAGTCATGGCGTCCGCGACCGTTCGGTAAACATGATTCTGGTGTACCCGCCGCCGGGGCGGGTAGACCTCGTCATGCGAACACTTCCTACCCGACGGCTTGCGCGCCGCGACGTCATGCCTGCTTCCGGCGTGTCGTCTGTGAGAACTGGAGTCCCGTCCTGTGAGCGGTGACCGGGTGCGCCATCGCGGCGCCGGCGACCGGTGGAGCGTCATTCGCGATGGGCTGTCCGTGCAACTCTGGCCGCTTCCGGCGCTCGCGATCATTGCCGCTCTCGGTGCCGGGATCGGTCTGCCCCAGCTCGACCGGTGGCTCGACGAACGCCTGCCGACCTGGTTCGGTGGCTGGTTGTTCAGCGGCGGAGCCGACGCCGCCGGCTCGGTCGTCGCCGCCGTGGCCAGCTCCATCATCACCGTGACCGCACTGACGTTCTCGCACACCGTCGTCACGTTGCAGCTGGCCAGCAGTCAGTACTCGCCGCGCATCCTGCGAACCTTTACCCGCGACACGGTCGTCCACGTCACCCTGGCCCTGATGGTCGCCACGTTCGTCTATGCCCTGACCATCTTGCGCACGGTCCGGGCCTCGGTGAACGGCGGCCCCGAGGTCGTGCCTCGCCTGTCCGTGACCGTGGCCTATCTGCTCGCCCTGGCGAGCGTGATTGCGCTGGTACTGTTCCTGGCCCACCTCGCCCGCCAGATCCGGGTCGAGGCAGTCATCCGCGACGTCCATGCCGAGACATCCGCGACCATACGGCGGGTAACGAGCGACCACCCCACCGCCGTAGCCGGTCAGCCGATGCCGCCATCCGGGCCTACGGCGACGGTGTGCCTTGGTTCATCTGGCTTTATCACCTCCATCGACGAAGCCGGGCTGCTGGCGGCGGCCGAGTCGGTCGACGCGCTGCTCGTCCTAAGCGTCATGCCCGGGGACAGTGTCATCGCTGGCACACCTGTCGCCACCGCCTCGAACGCCGGCGACCCCGCCGCCTCGCTGACGCCGGGAGCGCTGTCCGACCTGACGCAGCAGATCAACGGCGCGATCGACACCGGATTCGAACCGACCGCCGCCCAGGACACCTCCTTCGGCTTCCGCCAGCAGGTGGACCTGACTCTGCGCGCCCTTTCGCCGGGCATCAACGACCCCACCACTGCCGTCCACACGCTCGGACACCTCTCGGCGCTCCTCTGCGAGGCGGCCAGCCGGGACCTCGACCCCCTGTACCTGCACGACGACCGCGGCCACCTGCGCGTAGTACAGCCGCGGCCGAACCTCGCGATGCTCCTCGACCTGGTCGTCTGCCAACTACTGCGCACGGAGCAACCGAACCCGCCATCGCCGCCAGACTGCTCCAACTGCTGCGCGAGTTGGCCTGGAACACCGACCGACCCGACCACCACGACGCGATCGCGATCGCGATCGCGATCGGCAATCATCCGGCTGAAGGTTCGCCGGTTCGGGTAGCACACCAGAAGGACCGCATCCCACTGCTGGCCATCCTCCGCGACAAGCGCATCGTCGCCGTCGCCAGCGTAGATGACCTCGACGCCGTACCGGGGAGCGAACGTCTCACGAAACGCCGCTGAGTACTGGCCATACAGCTGCCGCCCGCCTTCGGCGAACCGCAACAGATTTCAGCATCACCACCGGCCCGTCCGGATCAGCCTCCAGGAACGCCGCCAGGTCCGGGCACTTCGGGTCAACCGCCATGAGGCTTGCCCTCCTCGTGTCGCACGACATCACTGCGAATCGTGCGGCGCGAACGGCAAAGTCCGCCCCGGGCCACGCCGAAGACCGGTGATCTTGCCGATAGCCGGAGGCTGGCGGCGCCTCACGAATCGCCACCACGTTCCGGCTCGACCAGATACATGTAAGCTTGCTATTGTTGCCAGGTGGCACGCTTCTCGCGATCCGCCCCGGCCTTGCACCATTCCGCGGTGGTCGATGCCTTGATGGCGTTGAGCCGAGCTGTCGTCGCGATGACCGCGCGCTCGCTCAACGATGACGGGACCGGCGTTGCTTTGTCCCAGTACCGGACACTGATCGTCCTGGCCTCACGCGGTCCTCAGCGTGCAGCTGACCTCGCTGCCGAGCTGGGCGTTCAACCGTCCACTCATGACACTCCGCGGCGGTCAGAGTGACCGCGCCGGACCGGTCAATCACCGCGCGCGTTGGCGCTGGACTGCTGCGGACCCGCTGGATTGTGCGTGCACCCATCGGCCTATACCGGGCACGGCTGGGTGTCCTGTTCGGCCAGCGGCTGCTCATGCTCGAGCACATCGGCCGAAAGAGCGGACAGCGGCGCTACGTCGTGCTCGAGGTCATCGATCACGGCCCGGGCTGGTACGTGGTCGCGGCCGGATTCGGCCGCAAGGCGGACTGGCTGCGCAACGTCGAGGCCCAGCCGCGGGTACGGGTCTGGATCGGCGCACGGGCCGAGGTCCCGGCAACCGCCCATAGAGTTGCGGGCCACGAGGCGGCATCGGTGCTGGCGCGATATGCGACTGAGCATCCCCGCGCCTGGGCGCGTCTGGCGCCGGTGCTCGATAACACACTCGGCGAGCGGGCCAACAGCGCCAGCCTGCCGGTGGTTCGTCTCGAACTCGACCGGTGATCGGGATCAGGTGCTCCGGGCTGTCACACGAGCAACTATTCCTCCCATCCGGCCAGTCGCTGAAGTGAAATCATTGCAGCCACCCGCCCGGCTCGACAGGATCATCCCTATGGCCCACGAGCGAAGACTTGAGGAACTCCTCGAAGCGTTCAACGCCCACGACCTGGAACAGATCATGGCGTTCTTCACCGACGACTGTGTCCTGGAGACGCCCCACGGCACCGAGCCATGGGGCACACGCTACGAGGGCAGGGCCGCCGTGCGCGCCGGCCTCGGCCAGCGGTTCGAAGGCATCCCAGACGTGCACTACAGCCAGGACCAGCATTGGCGTAGCGGCGACCATGCCGTCTCCCGGTGGCTGCTGACCGGGACTACGGTGTCCGGTGAGCACATACGCGTGAACGGTTGCGACTTGTTTGACCTCGCCCCGGATGGGCGTATTCGTCGGAAAGACTCCTACTGGAAACGTGTCCCCTGACAGCCGACAAATACCACACAAGCACGTCATGCCAGGTCGTGCTACTCGAAGGTGCATTCGGAGTGACACACCCAATCCGCGGCACGCAGTTCGTCGAGCAGCTGACCATTGGGCTGGGGACTACCTCGGCAACGGATACTCGGTGACCGGACACCGCCCTCGCGTCCGGTACGGATCAACCTCTGCCTTCGTGACCGCGTTCCGCCGGAGTTCGGCGAGCTGCCCGTTCGGCACGAGACCCGCCGCCGGGGCAGTCCGTACACCTTGGTTCTGACCAAGACCACGCGCTCTTCGAACGAGAGCGGGACCAGCGTCGCCGGGAGGCGGCAGACCTCACGTGGCTCAAGCACCGCTTCACAGGCTGAACGGTGCAGGCCAGATGCGGTAGATTGCATGTCAAGTGCAGCCGACGTATTCTCTACGTGGTCGGGCGAAGCCGGACACTAGAAAAGGAGGAGCCATGAGTACATCGACCCTGGGGTTCGCAGTCGCTGATGAGGATCGGTCGGTCCTGGACGAGCTCGTGGCGTACTTCGGCAACGGCAACCGCTCGGCCTATCTTCGGGCCACGCTCAAGGTCATGCGGTCCGTCAAACTCGCCGAGGAACTGCGGGAGCTGCAGACGTACGGTCAGAGCACGCTGGCTGCGCAAGGTCTGACTGTCGACGACATCGCGGATGTGACCCGTCGAGTCCTCAAGGGTCGGTCCTGACGCGAGCCATGGCACCGATTCCGGTCGTCTTCGACGTCAACGTTCTGGTTGGCGCCGCCGCCGGCGGCAACAGCCCGTTCCGGTCGTGGCCGTCGCCCCCACCGACGTCTGGGAACGCCTACGCCGACTGTCTCGGAATCGTCGTCGATGCCGCCGAGTTCGGATTGTGGCTGTCGCCTCACCTCCTGGACAACACGGCCCGAGTGCTGACCGAGGGTCTCAAGTGGGCCGAGGACAAGGTCGAGCTCTACCTCGGCGTACTGGCGGAGGTGACTGACCACAGTGGCGGCGGCATCATCGAACCGCCGGTCACCGTTCACGATTGTCGCGACCACGAGGACAACCGCATTCTGGACCTCGCGGCTGAGGTCGGTGCGTTGCTTGTCGTATCGGAGGACACCGACCTCACGTCGATGTCACCGTGGCGGGGAACGCCGATCCTGCGTCCCCGGGAGTTTGCCGCCAAAGTCGACGGCATGCGCCGCCATCGCCGCCGCTAACGCGGTGCCCGTCGCGTTGCGCTACCGCGGGTACCTACTACTGCAGCCAGGGACCTGGCGAAACGGGCCAGGAGTGGCGGTCCGTGCACCGTTATGGTGAATTTCGCATTCTGCATCGTCGGGGCCACAACGAGTACCCAAACGCAAGGCATGCGAGTACTGGCCGGTCGCCGTCGGGAGCGGCGCGCCGAAGGCCACGCATTACCGGGAATCGCTCGTTACCTTGATCGACAATTCGGATACGAGCAGTGACTGCCACCAGTTGGGACTCAGCGAGGTCGCCACGGTAGGTGGCGCGCGTGACAGCGGGAGGCCGCTTCCCCGCAGCCGAGGATCTCGGTCGCGGCGTCGGCCAGACCGACCCCGTTCGGTCCACGGACCAGGATCGCCGGTAACCCGACCGCTAGCGCGCCCTGGACGTCGGCGACGGGATTGTCGCCGACCATGTGCGCGGTCTGCGGCGATCCGGCACGCTCCAACGCGCACCGGAAGATCCCGGGGTGGGGCTTCTCGAAGCCTACGGACGCAGAGGTCAGTACCTCGTCGAAGTGGTCGGCCAACCCGAGCGCCGAGATGAGCCGGCGCAGTTCCGGGACGTGATTGCTGACGATCATGTGCTGGTACCCGGCGGCCGACAATCCGTCCAGCGCCGTGGCCGAATGGGGGAAGACCGACCAGTGCGCAGGATCAAGGTAGTGGTCCCGGAATCCGCCGGCCGCGCGGCGGGCCGGCCCCTCGGCGACGCCGGCCCGCAGGTAGGCGCCTAGGAACAACTGCCGCATCGCCGCCCACCAGTCATCGGCGTCGTTCAGGTGCGGGTGCGCCATTGCTGCGGCGTGCCAGGGAAGCCTGGACGCCAGCTGCGCACGGAGCGTCTCGACGGTCAGTCCGTGATCCGGGTCCACGGCGGCAAGTGCGTCCAGGAGCGTTCCGCTCCACGTCCGGTCCCGCGTGGCCAGCGTGCCGTCGAAGTCCCAGAAGACCCATCGCCCCGCCACCTCACAAATCTACCGGTCCGATCGCGCGCCGTTGGTTCCTCGACCCACGGGGCCCTGGCGCGGAAACGGAGAGCTTTGCGCCCCGGACGGGGCGCGGTATGGACCGGTGATCGTTCCGGGCGCAAGATGACTTGGTGGACGGGCGCCCCCGGTGGCTACCCTCGCCGGCGGTCTGCGGCGCGGACGAGCTCACCCGGTATGGGCACCGGCGCCAGCCGGTGCTGATCGCCCCCGCCGAGCGCGCTTAGCGAAGGCAGGACCGCCATGGGCCGGCATGTGCAGCTACAGACGTTCAGCCGAGCGGACCGCACCCGGTATCGGGACAAGATCCGGGCCAATCTCGATGTGCTCGGCCGGATGCTGTCGGACGCCAGATTCGAGGCCAGCGCGCCCATGACCGGCCTGGAGATCGAGCTCAACCTGGTCGACGAACTCGGTGATCCGGTCATGCGCAACGCGACGGTGCTCGCCGCGATCGCCAATCCGGACTTCGTCACCGAGCTGGGCCAATTCAACATCGAGATCAACGTGCCGCCCCGCGAGCTGCGGGGGGACGGGCTCAACGCCTTCGAGTCGCGGATCCGGGCCAGCCTTAACGCCGCCGAGGCGCGCGCCGCCACCATTGGCGCTCACCTGGTCATGATCGGCATCCTGCCCACGCTTCGGAGCGAGCACCTGACCGAGGAGACCCTTTCGGCGGATCCTCGTTACACGCTGATCAACGACCAGATCTTCGCCGCCCGCGGCGAGGACCTGACGATCGAGATCTCGGGCGCGGACCAGCTGCGGATGCAATGCGACTCGATCGCGCCGGAGGCGGCGTGCACGAGCGCCCAGCTGCACATCCAGGTGGCGCCGGAAACCTTCGCCGCCTACTGGAACGCGTCGCAGGCCATGGCCGGTGTCCAAGTCGCGCTGGGCGCGAACGCCCCGTTTCTGTTCGGCCACGAGCTGTGGCGCGAAACCCGGATTCCGCTGTTCGAGCAGGCCACCGACACCCGGGCGGACGAGCTCAAGGCCCAAGGAGTACGGCCGCGGGTCTGGTTCGGCGAGCGTTGGATCACCTCGATATTCGATCTGTTCGAGGAGAACGTCAGCTACTTCCCAGCGCTGCTGCCGATCTGCGACGACGAGGATCCGGCTGCGATGCTCGAGCAAGGCCGTGCCCCCGGGCTGCCCGAGCTGACCCTGCACAACGGCACGATCTACCGGTGGAACCGACCGATCTATGCCGTCGTCAACGGCCGGCCGCACCTGCGGGTGGAGAACCGCGTGCTGCCGGCCGGCCCGACGGTCGCGGACACCATGGCCAACGCCGCCTTCTACTTCGGCCTGGTGCGCACCTTGGCCGAGCAGGATCGTCCGATCTGGACACAGATGTCGTTCAACGCGGCCGAGGAGAACTTCCACAGCGGCGCTCGGCACGGCATCGCCGCGTCGCTGTTCTGGCCCGGGGTGGGCACCGCCCCGGTGACCGAGCTGGTGCTGCGCCGCCTGCTACCGATGGCCGCCTCCGGCCTGGATCGCTGGGGCGTCGACCCACCCGATCGTGACCAACTGCTCGCCATCATCGAGGGCCGCTGCGTCAGCGGCCGCAACGGTGCCGAATGGCAGGTCGGGGCCACGCGACACCTCGACTCCCGCCCGGGCGGCCTGCGGCCGCGCGCGGCGCTGCGAGCCATGCTCACCGATTATCGGGAACGCATGCACAGCAACATCCCGGTGCATGAGTGGCCGCTGCCGGGCGCCGGGCCTGCCGCGGGACCGTGATCGTCCGTTGTGAGCTGTGGTACGGCGTGGCCACGAGCAGTCAGGTGGCGGGCAACCGGCTCACGGAGAGGCGCCGTCGGGCCAGGCGGCGATGCAGACGCGGTTGCCGGCGCGGTCGGCGAGGATCCAGTAGCCCGGAGCGCCGGAATCGTCAACGATGCGACCGCCGGCCGCCAGCGCGGCGGCAGGGCGATGCTCGGCCTGGTCACGCGCGACCGAGACATCGACGTGCATCGCGTGTCGCAAGGGTTTGGCGGGGTCCAGCTCCTGCATCCAGACCGTCGATCCGCCGTGCAGCACCACCCAATCCGCGCCATCATCGTGTGCGGCCAGGAAGTCGCGCCATCCCTGCTCGCTCATGTTTCACCTCGGCCGTGAACCTACCGGGTGACCACTGCGGCATTCAATCTGTCACGTGTCCTGGCTTGCGCTGAGGACGGCCTGCTCCGTGGTTCCAGTGCTACGGCTGGTGAGACGGTGCAGTGCGGTCGTTGCCAGGCCGCGGATGTGGTCGGCGGTCCGTGGATCGGTGGGCCGCTCGAAGGTGACCTCTGTCGGTCCGCGAACGTCGACTTCGGCCGGCCGGCCGAACGGTCTCGTCCGCGTGGTCGTCGAGGTGGGTCCAGGTGATGGCCGCGGCGGCCCGGTTGGTGACGTTGAGGCGGCTGAAGATGTTCTCCAGGTGTTTGCCGACGGTCGCCTCAGAGACGTACAGGACTCGGGCGATCTGGCCGTTGCTGAGGCCGGCGGCGACCATGCGCAGGATCTCCGTCTGGCGGGCGGTCAGTGCGGGCAAGCCGCGGTTGCGGTACTGCTGGCGGAGGTGCAGCGAGTAGATGTGGGGTCGCAACAGGGTGAGCAGGAGCGCATCCCGATCGGTGAAGTCCGATCCGGCCTTACGGAACAGCAGGAGACGGCGATCGTTCGCACCGTCCGGCGGCAGCGGCAGCATGATCTCCCGACTGAACCCGGCCCGGGCGGCGTAGGCACCCATGGTGGTGCTCCGGAACTCGCGCTGGGTGTAGAAGTCCGACAGCCGGGTCACCGTGTGGTGGTCGCCGCTGCGCAGCGGATACGAGCACGCTGCGCAATCCCAGAGGCCGTCCCAGAAGAGGTCGACGTCGTCGTCGTCTTGTCCGGCCAGCGGTGAGGCATGCTCCGGCGATGGCGCCGGAGCCAGAGCCTGGGTGGAGACATGGTGGGCGGCCGGGTCCATCACCTGGAAACTGAGGAAGTCACAGCCGACGACTGCCGCCAAGGCGTTCAGCAACGACCACGGCACGTGCTCACCAGCGCCGCCATGGGCCGCCGGGTCGACCAGGTCAATGAGCCGGCGCAGGGTTTCGTCGTTCATGGTGCCCTCCTTCGGGTTCCAGGCTAACGACGGGCGGCGCCGGGCGACATACGGCAAACGCCGTACGCGTTCGGCGCCGCGTTCACGACCGATTGGCACTACCTACACGATTCCGCAGTGGGGCTCGGCCAGCTGCGGTGGCACAATTACCCGCGAACCAGGCCGTCTTGACCTTGTTGACGACTCCGCCGGTCCAGCGCCGAGATCAAGCAGACGCTGGGGGAGACCTACCTGGAGGCGATGACGCTGGCCCGCCTCGGCGACGCGTACCTGGCCGTCGGCGACCTGCGCGCGGCCGCCGGCGTGTGGCGGACGGCCGCGGCCACTCTCGACCGGTTGCACCATCCCGACTGCGCTGAGGTACGCCGGCGGATGGCATCGCTGGGTCCCGTCGCCGGCGGGGGATGACAACGGGCTTGATCCAGCCGCAGCGAGCCGCCGCGTAATGTGAACGTTCGAGACGCGACCGGGCCACCCGCTTTGCTGCCGGCCGACACCCGCGACTGGAAGGGACCACCGCGATGGCAAAGGTCATCTCCACGCTGTTCATCTCGGCCGACGGTGTGGCCGAGATCGACCCCGATTGGCATTTCCCGTACTTCGACGAGAACATGGGCCGCACCGTTGTCGAGGATTACGACACCGGCAACGTGCTGCTCATCGGCCGAAAGACGTACGACAGCTTCGCCGGAGCCTGGCCCGATCGCGAGACTGCGGGTGGGGACGACGCGCCGATGGCCAAGCATCTTGGGGACCTGCGCAAGGTGGTCGTCTCGCGCCAGGTGCTCGACTTCTCCTGGCGCAACTCGGAGCTGATCAGTGGCGAGCTTCTCGATGCCGTCATTGCGCTCAAGGCCGATGATGACGTCAGAGGCATCATCATCCCGGGCTCGATCTCGGTGGTACAGCAACTGCTCGCCGCCGGGCTGGTCGACGAGATCCGCCTCCTGGTGCATCCGGTCGCCGCGCGCAAGGGCCGCCAGCTGTTCGACCAGGGCGACGCGCCGTACCACCTGAAGGTGATCGCGACCGAGGCGTTTCCGACCGGCGTGATCCGCGTGATCTACTCCCCGACCGAGGCACCGGCCAAGGTCGGCTATGAGGAGGTCACGGACAAGGTGCCCGAGGCGAGATAGTGCAGGTGGCGTCGCACGCTACCGGCGTAGCGCCGCCAGCGGCTCGATGCGGGCCGCCCGGATGGCGGGGTAGACGCCGGCCAGCGCACCGACGACGAGGCCGAGAGTGGGGCGGGCAGCACGATGGTCGGTGAGCCCGAGCGCGCTGGCCAGGGTTGGTCAGCGCGTCAGCGGCAGCCCGGGCGTCGTCCACATCGCCCCGATCGGTTCCGGGTCGGCCCGGTGGTATGGGACGCGGTGGCGCCGGACGAGACCGCGCGCCTCTTTCAGTAGGCGAACTCGCAGTCGACCCTCTCGTCGTCCGGCATGGCGAAGCACTGGTCGGTGCCGGCGCCACCGGACAGGCCCTCAATGTTGAGGTAGCTATCGCCCTGCCTGGCCGGCCCACCGGAGTTGGTCAGCAACGACGCGGTCACCGGGCCACTGCCGTAATAATCGATGACGTCCGAGCCGGTGCCGCCATCGATGAGGTCGTGACTGGCCAGGGAAAGGATCCCGTCGTTTCCGGTGCCGCCGGAGACATATGTCGTGGTCGTCGCGTAGCTGTTGGTCTCGATACCGTCGTTGCCCGGACCACCGCGCAGGTACGCCAGGCCGGCGGCATGCCGGTACCAGAGGCCACCGGATATCGGCAGGGAAAGCCACGCAGGTTGGGAAACACAATGGTGGCGACGTCATCGAGGACGTAGGTGTTCGGCGTGCCGACGCCGAAGTTCAGGCTGACCTCGAGGTGGTTGGCAACCCCCGGCGCGGCAACGTGGTACAGAACACCGTTGGCCATCGAGATGGTTCCGGCGGTGGCGGCGTAGGCGGGTCCGGCGGTGACCGCGCCGAGGGCCAGCACCGCCACCGCCATCGAGCCGATCATGCCCAGCCGCGCCAGCCGGCGGCGGCTTCGAGAACAGCTGCATGCCCCGATCGTCGCCAGCGATCTTCCGGTTGCCCTAAATCGGGCTTCGCGAGCAGTCGGCCAGGCGCCGTCAGGTCACCCACGCGTCCCGCCGAGCTGGGACACCCCCGAACTCAGACGGGCGAGGCCAGAAAGGCGACCGTGTCCGCGAGTGTCTCCAGTCGTGGGTAGTCATCTTCGTCGATGCGGTGGCCGGTACGCTCGCTGAGAAGCTGGACAAACTGCAGGAAGTCGAGCGAGTCGAGGCCGAGAGCATCGCGAATGCTGGCGTCGGGCGCCAGCGTGGTCATGTCGGCGTCGGGCGCGACCTCGTGCAGTGACGTGCGAACGATACGCTCTGTGTCGGTGGGGGTCATAGCTCCTCCGGGCGCTGCAGTTGCTGATTCACGATGGTCAGGTACCTGGCACCGGTGGCGCCGTCGGTGACCCGGTGGTCGGCCGCGAGGCTTACGGTGACCAGCGGGCGCACGCCGATGAGCTCGCCGACGGCCCACGGCCGCTTGACGACGCGGCCGAACCCGACCAGCGCCACCTGCGGTGGGTAGATGACGCCGAGGATCGACTCGACGCCTTGCTCACCCAGGTTCGACACGGTGATCGTCGGATCGGACAGCTCAGCGCGGCGCAGCCGCCCGGCCCGGGTACGGACCACGAGGTCCTTGAGCCGCGCCATCAGTTCAGTGAGGTCCAGTTGGTCGGCGTCGTGGATGGCCGGTGCGACGAGACCACCGCCGCGCAGGGAGATGGCCACCCCGAGGTGCACGCGGTCGGCGGGTGCGGGCCGACCGTCCACAAAGAACCCATTGAGCGCCGGCACCGTGCGCGCGGCCCGGGCGGCCGCCTTGAGCAGTAACGCCGCCGGCACCAGGCGCTGGGGTACGGGTAGGTCGCGGTTTCGCGCATGCAGCCACTGCATGGCGGGCCCGAGATCGACGGTCTCGGTCAGGTAGTAATGCGGAATCTCCCGTTTGGATCGAGCCATGAGCGTGGCGATGGCCTCGCGCATGGCGTCCGTCCGGTCGGGCTCGCTGGGGCCGGCCACCGCGGCGGAGGGTGCGGCGGCCGCTGCGGCACCGCGGACGTCGTCGGCCTCGACCACGCCGCCCCGCCCTGTGCCCGTGACCGTGACCAGGTCCACCCCGAGCTCATCCGCGAGCCGCCGGGCCAGCGGTGAGGCCCGTACCCGGTCAGGCGCCGGCGCGGGCTGAGTCGCGCGCTCGGCCGCGACGAGGATGTCGGCGTGCGTGATTCGGCCCGCGAACCCGCTGCCGTGTACGGAGGCGGTATCTATGTGCCTCTCCTCGGCGAGATGGCGCACCAGCGGAGAGGTGACGAGGGACCCGGCGGGTGCGGGCGTCGCGGGCGCCGCAGGTGCGGCGGGCGTGGTAGGCGGCGGCGTTGTCGTGCTCGCGCGACCGTCGGTCGCGATGGTGGCCAATGGGGTGCCGACGGCCACCCGGGTGCCGGGTTGGACGAGCAGCTGCTCGACCACTCCGTTGTCGAAACACTCGACCTCGACGGCGGCCTTGGCGGTGTCGACGACGGCGATGATGTCGCCCTTGCGGACCTGGTCGCCCGCGCGCACCAACCATTCGAGCAGCACGCCCGACTCCATGTCGGCGCCGAGCGATGGCATCCGGAACTCGGCCACGGCCTATCTCACCGCCGCCCGCGCCGCCGCGACGATGCCGTCGACCTGGGGGACAGCCGCTTGTTCCAGGTGTCGGGCGTAGGGAATGGGCACCTCCGCGGAGCAGACCCGGGCCACCGGCGCGTCCAGATCGTAGAAGACGTGCTCGGTGATCCGGGCGCTGATCTCGGCCGCGAGGCTGCCCGAACGCCAGCCCTCGTCGACGATGACCGCGCGGTGGGTCCGCGCGACCGAGTCGAGGATCGTGGCGTCATCGAGCGGCCGCAACGTCCGCAGATCGAGTACCTCCGCCTCGACACCGTCGTCGGCGAGCCGACCGGCGGCCTCCAGCGTGGTGGCGAGCGTGCCGCCGTACGTGATCAGCGAGATGTCGCGACCGGGCCGGCGTATCTCTGCCGTACTGATGTCCACCTCGCAGGGGCCGTCCAGCTCGGCATCGACGTTGTAGAGCCCACCGTGTTCGAAGATGAGGACAGGGTCGGGGCAGGCCAGCGCCGGCCACAGCATGCCCCGCGCGTCGGCCACAGTGGCTGGGGCGAGTATCCGAAGGCCGGGGATGTGTGCGTACCAGCCCTCCAGGCTGTGTGAGTGCTGGGCGGCGAGCTGGCGGCCGGCGCCGGTCGTCATGCGGATCACGATCGGTACATTGAACTGCCCGCCTGACATGTGCAGCATTGTGGCGGCGTTGTTCAGGATCTGGTCGAGCGCCAGCATGCTGAAGTTCACGGTCATCACCTCGACGATCGGTCGCAGGCCGCCCAGGGCCGCGCCGATTCCGGCGCCGACGAACGCGGACTCCGACAGCGGGGTGTCGCGGATGCGTTCGGGTCCGAACTCCTCCAGCAAACCGAGGCTCACACCGAACGCGCCGCCGTAGAGGCCGACGTCCTCGCCCATGAGGAACACCCGCTCGTCGCGACGCATCGCGTCGCGGATGGCTTCCCGCAACGCCTCGCGGTAGGTGGTCTTGCTCATCGCGCCCTCCCGTACCCGGTGAGATCGCTGTAAACGAAGCGGGTGAGGTCCTCGACCGGCTCGGGTGGCGCCTGCTCGGCGGCGCTCACGGCGGACTCGATCTCCTTCGCCACGTCCGACTCGATGGCGGCCACGGTGTCGTCGCCGATCGCCTTGTCGGCGACGAGGCGGCGGACCAGGCCGTCGATCGGGTCACGCCGCTGCCACTGCGCGATCTCCGCCTTGTCCCGGTAGCGGTCGGGGTCATACATCGAGTGGGCCCGGAAGCGGTAGGTGCGAAGCTCCAGGAACCGTGGCCCGTCCCCGGCGCGGACGGCGGCCGCCGCGTCGCCCGCCGCGGCCACCACGTCGAGCACATCCATTCCGTCGACGGCGTGGGCCGCCATCCCATAGCTGGCGGCCCGGGCGGCCAGGTCGGTCGCGGCGTGCGCACGGTCGAGGCGGGTGCCCATCGCGTACAGGTTGTTTTCGCAACAGAAGAGCACCGGTAGGTGCCACAGAGCGGCGAGGTTGAGGCATTCGTGGAACTCGCCTTCGGCGGCGGCACCGTCGCCGAAGAAGCACGCGGTGACGACCGGCCGTTCGCGCATCCGGTCGGCGAGCGCCAGGCCGATCGCCAGCGGCAGACCGCCGCCGACGATCGCGTTACCGCCGTAGAACCGGTGGGCGGCGTCGAACAGGTGCATCGAGCCCCCACGGCCCCGACTGCACCCGGTGGAGCGCCCGTACATCTCGGCCATCACCGAATCCATGGACACACCGCGGGCCAGCGCGTGTCCGTGCTCCCGGTAGGTGGAGACGATGGCGTCGTCGGGTGTCAGGGCGGTCATCACCCCGGCGGCAACGGCCTCCTCGCCGATATACAGGTGCAGAAAACCGCGGATGACAGCGGCGCTGTAAAGCTCGACACAGCGCTCCTCGAAGCGCCTGATCCGGATCATCTGCCGGAGCAGGTCGACCGGGTACGGTGCGGCCGGAGCAGTCTCGGCGGTGCCGGGCCCCTTCGTCGGTGGGGTACGGGTCATCTTGCACTCTCCAGTGTAGACAGATCGCCTTCGGGCAGGCCCAGCTCCCGGGCTTTCAGCAGGCGGCGCATGACCTTACCGCTGCGCGTGTGCGGCAGGTCCTGGTCGAACGCAATCTCCCTGGGTGCCATGCCGCCAAGGTGGCGCCGGCCAAAGGCGAGCAACTCGAGGCGCAACTCGTCGGTGGGATCGCAGCCCGGCTTCACCGTCACGAACGCCTTGACCACCTCACCCGCGACCGGGTCCGGCTTGCCGATGACACCGGCCTCGGCCACGGCCGGGTGTTCCATGAGGACGCTCTCGACCTCGAACGGGCCGATCAGATGTCCGGCGGACTTGATCACGTCGTCGGCCCGGCCGACGAACCAGAGGTAGCCGTCGCCATCGCGGCGCGCCAGGTCGCCGGTCAGGTACCAGTCCCCGACGAAGCAGCTGTCGTACCGCTTCTCATCGTGCAGGTACCCGCGGAACATGGACGGCCAGCCCCGGCGCAGGGCCAGCTCCCCGATCACGTCGGTGCCGCCGACCTGGGTCAGCGCACCGTCGATCACCCTGGCCCGGCCGTCCTCACCGCGTTCCATCAACCCGACCTCGACGCCCGGCATCGGCAGTCCCATCGACCCTGGCCGGACGTCCACCCCCGGGAAATTGCTGATCATGATGGCGCCGGTCTCGGTCTGCCACCAGTTGTCGTGGATCGGATGATCCAACGCCTCCTGACCCCACACCACCGCTTCCGGGTTGAGCGGTTCCCCAACCGAGGCGATGTGGCGCAGTGCCGATAGGTCATACCGGCGGGCCAGTTCCTGGCCATGCCGCATCAACATCCGCAGCGCGGTCGGCGCCGTGTACCAGACGGTCACCCGCTGGTCGGCGAGGTTTGCATACCACCGCTTGGCCTCGAACTCGCCGGCGTCCACGATCACGGTCAGGCCGTGGGTGAGCGGCGCGATGATCCCATACGAGGTGCCGGTGACCCAGCCGGGATCGGCCGTACACCAGAAGATGTCGTCGGCGTGCAGGTCCAGCGCCCAGGCGGCGGTGACGTGGTGCGCCACCACCGCCTCGTGGACGTGAACCGCGCCCTTGGGCTGGCCCGTCGTGCCACTGGTGAAGTGCACCAGAGCCATCTCATCTGGTCTGGTCTCCGGCACCGTGAACTGCTCGCCCGCTTGTTGGAGCGCATCGGCCAGGCTGCGGGTGCCGGGCGGCGGCGGGCCGTCGCCGGTGACCAGAACCTGCCGCAGGCCGGGCAGCCGTTCCCGGATGGGCGCCACCTTCCGCTGGTAGAACTCGGCCGTGGTCACCAGCGCGGCGGCGTCGCCGCGGCTCAGGCGTTCCCGGATCGGCTCCGGGCCGAACGCCGAGAACAGCGGCGAGTAGACGCTGGCATGGCGCAAGGTGCCTAGCGCCGTGACATACAGGTCGGGTCCCCGACCGAGCAAGGAGAACACCCGCTCGCCGCGGCCGACGCCCAGTTCGTCCAGCATGTTCGCGAAGCGGTTGGTGCGGATCAGTAGATCGCCGTAGGTCAGGTCGGTGACGCCGTCGCGGTCGAGGCAACGCAGGGCCACCTTGTCGCGCCGGTCACCCGCGGCGTGGCGGTCGATCGCTTCGTACCCGATGTTGAGCCCACCGCCAGGTAGCCCGGACAGTAACCTGCGGGCCTCCGCCCAGGTGAAGTCCCGCCGCGTCTGCGCATAGTTGGACAGGTTCGCCGCCGCGCGCTGCACCGGCGTCTTCACGATCGACTCCCACGCCATGCCTCGACGGTCCCGTCGCCGTGACGCATCCGACAGGGCCCAAGGTCCCGCCTGCCGCTGACCTGTCGCACGTGCCAGCGTTGGTGATCACCCCGGAGCAGAGCACATAATCAATCCGGCCACGTTGCCGACCGGCAACGCCACGACTGCGTGGGCGCGGACGAAGGAGCAGGGAGTGGACCTTGTTGTCGGTGAGCTCGTGGCCGGTCTGGTGGCTGTGGTCGGCACCGCGGCGGTCGTCGCGGTCGCGCGGCTGGCCGCGCAAGGACGGTTGCCGCGCCAGGGCTGGGTCGGCATCCGGTTGCCGTCCACGATGCGGTCGGACGAGGCTTGGCGGGCCGCGCATCACGCCGCCGCCTCGTGGTTGCGGACCGGTGCACTGATTGCCATCAGCCTGGTGGTCGTCGGGGCCATCCTTGCTCTGCTCGGGCTCACCGCGGCCGCGGTCGTGGTGCTCCTTGCAGGCTGCGCCACGCTGCCGGTCAGCGTGCTCGCCGCGTGTGTGCCGGCGATGCGTGCCGCTCGCGGGGCACCGGGCCCGTGAGCCGCGTGGGTCAGGCAGGCGCCCGTCCACCAGATCCTCCGCCGGGCTAGCTGGCGGGCGTGATCAGTCCGTAGTGACCGTCGTAACGGTGGTAGAGCAGGTTGCCGCGCTTGGTAGCGGCGTCGGCGAAGAAGACAAATGGCCATCCGGTCAGCTCCAGCCGCGCCCTCGCCTGGGCCACTGTCAGCACCGGAGCGGGCAGCGGGCTCAGCGTCATCGGCAGCTCCTGTAACGACAGCCAACCGGGTACGGCGACCCGGGCCAGCCGGTATCCCGTCGGACCGCCCCGGTACACCACCGCATCGGCGCCAGTGCCGGCCTCAGTGAACAGATGAAAGTCGTAGTCCATCCGGTCCATCTGGCGTGCGGCCTGCCCGGGCGTGATCTGAGGCGACGTAAACGACTTGTGCCGGATGATCTGTCGCTCGGCGGCCGGACGAGGGTAGTACGGCGGGCGATGCGCCGGCTCGCTACTGTGACGCCACTCGTGTGGTTCGTCCGCCGGCCGACCGCCTCGTAGCGACTCCCAATGACCGGCCAGCCCGACCATCCGGTTCCGCAACCGGTGGGCAAGCAGGTCGACGGCTTGGTGGCCAGTGACTCCGGCGGCCTGTGCTCTGGCCGGGCGCCCGTTGACGTCAAGGTTGGCCTGGGCCAGCACCGGACACGCCACCGCGGGATCGGCTTGGCGAGTGAGCCGGATCCGGGCGTGCAGGATGGGCTGACCGACAACCTCACCGATCTTGATGATCTTGTTTCGCGCGTACTCGGACAGGCCCTCGGGCAGGTCTCCGCGCGTGATCACCTCGACGTCGGCGGCGACGTCGATTGCAGATCGTTTCATCGGGCACCTCCTGGTGCACTGCCGCTCGTGCGAATCGGCTCCGATCCCACCGGCCAACCGTCGATCGCGCCGGTGCCAGCGGGTAGGGCCGGAGGACCCACGATCTCGGCCAATAGCCCAGGTGCCAGCGTGCTCACGCGCCGTCTCATCGATACCAGGTGTCGCACAGATTCCGGAGGAGACTGTGCCCTGGTCAACGCCGGCCGCCCTGGGTGGCGGGGAGCAGGTGTCGGCGGAACCAGTCGCGGGCCAGGCCGGCCGCCACCGCGAGAGTCCCGGGCTCCTCGAACAAGTGGGTGGCGTCGGCAACCACCGCGAGTTCGCTTGGGCAGCGCAGCTGGGCCTTGGCGGCCCGGTTCAGATCCAGGACGACAGTGTCCAGCCCGCCGACGATGAACAGGGTGGGCGCCCGAACTGAGGCCAGCCGCGGGCCGGCCAGGTCCGGCCGCCCGCCGCGGGAAACGACAGCCGAGACGTCGGTGTCGGGTTCGGCAGCCGCCCACAACGCTGCGGCGGCGCCCGTGCTGGCGCCGAACCAGCCGATGCGCGCAGGCACCGCCCAAGCCTGCTCGCGCAGCCAAGCGGTGACCATCAGGAGCCGGCCGGCGAGCAGGTCGATGTCGAACACGTTGGCCCGGTCGGCCTCCTCGTCGGCGGTGAGCAGGTCGAACAACAGTGTGCCCAGGCCAGCCCGGTTGAGCACCGAGGCCACGTACCGGTTGCGCGGACTGTGCCTGCTGCTGCCACTACCGTGTACGAACACCACGATTCCGGCGGCACCCTCCGGCACCCTCAGGTGGCCGGGGAGGGCCAGCGTGCCGGCGCGGACAACCGCGTCCCGATCAGCGAGAGCCACCGGAACCTCCCAACACCGCGGGATGTGCCGGTACGAAACGGCGCCTGCCGGCGTGCGGTAGGGCACCCGTCGGCCGGTGTGTTGTCAGGAGCAGAGGCGGCGGCGCCCATCTTGGCGATGGTGAGTCTTGTGGCCACAAGAACCACGGTTCACGTTCCGCCTGCCCAGCTCCGTCTCCTCGTCGGCGGGTGCCAACGACAGATTCACCCACACGCCGGCGTGGACCTAGGGCCAAAGGTCCCTTCCCTACCGGTCCGGTCGGGCCGCCGCAGGTCAGTCATGCGCACCGGACCCCGTCGTCACCACCGGTACCGTGTCGTCCGGCCTGGCGCCGGCGGCGATGTGCAGTGCACCGAGTCGGATCAGCTGCTTGACGGTGGCCAGCGACCGGTCGGCGCTGTCGTCGGGCAGGAAGGCACCGGCCGGTAACGGCTGTGCGTTGACCGCACTGGCCAGCGCGGTCGCGATGCTCTCCGGCATCCTGAGCTTGTTGTCGTGGATCGTGACGAGGGCGGTGCCATTGTCGATCCCGTGGACGGTCGATGCGCCGGGCACACCGGCCACCAATGTCTGCTCGTCGATCGTGTCCACCGCGGCCGTCTGCGTGAAGAACCGCCGCTGGGCGACCCCTTGGTACCCGCGGCCGGCGGCGAAGCGACGATCGAGCGCAGTGGCGAGGTCCAGGTTCTTCAGATGGTCGACGAGCGCGTCGACCCGATCGTGCAGTGCGGTGGCGAGCGTGGCCGGATCGTCCCCGGCGTACGGTGCCGGCCAGAACTCCGCATGCGCGTCGAGAACCTGCTCCAGCATAGGAAGCAGAAGTTGCGACCAGGTACGCGCCAGCGCAACCACGGTCAGGTGCAGGGACACCTGGTCCTCGGCGGCGGCCACATGCGGGGTGCCGTACGGGACGTAGAGCACGTCGCCGGGGCGCAGGGAGACGTCCAGCAATGGCTGGCCCAGGTCGGCGAGGTCGTAGTCGCGGTCGACGCCCAGGCGGCGAGTCTCGGGCGTGGCCCAGACCCGCCAGTGCTTGGTGCCTCCCAGGTGGATGACGTACACGTCGCTCGGGTCACTGTGCGCCCGGGCCCCCTGCTGCCCGGCCGGGGTGAGATAGGCCACCGCCTCGCTCGGCGCCGCGAACTTCTCGGTGAGGATCGCGCAGAGCCGGCGCAGGTTGGGGCGGGTATGGTTCAGCCCCGCGTGGATCAGGGTCTTGCCCGCCCGAAAGTGGGCGTACACCTTGTCGGGGGCGAGCGCGTCGTCGAAGGCCTTGCCCTCGCGGCGCAGCTCGAGCCGCCGCGTCAGCGAGGGGCCCGCGACCCCGGTGCCCTGTCCGAGCATGCGGAACAGCGACGGGCGCACACCCTCCTGGTGCACGATGTCGTCCATGTCGGTGACGGAGAGAATCTCCCGCGGGTCCCCGGAGATGGCGCCACGTCGCAACAGCGTGCGTCGGGTGTGGTAGCTGGCGAAGAACTCGTCCTCGTCGCCGACGAGCTCCGCGAAGGTCGGGGTATGCGTACCCATGACTCTCCTGGTTTCTGGTTGACGTTTCTGCGTTGACGTTCCTGGGTGGACGGTCTTGGTAGGCGGGCAAGGGCCCGGGGTGGGCGGAGTTCGTCGCGGCCCCCGGGCCCGACCGGCTACGGGACGTGCCGGACCAGCTCGGGGTCGATGCGGTCGGCCTCCGACTCCACGATCACGATCTCCATGCCAATCACCTCCCTCCGGAATCGGGCGAAGGCGGGCACCGCTGCAGGTGGCGGGTGCCTTCGGACCGTGAGGCGTTCCAACCAGTTCCACGGCGGTGCCGCCCCAGCCTCGGCGGCGAGGTGATCATCTGATCGAGGTGGGTGTCGCGACAGGCCGCAGTGAGCGGCCGGCCGCGAACCGGTCGGCCACCCGCTGGGCGGACTCAGTCGCGGACGAGACGCCGGGATTCGAAACGTTCCGCGACCGGCCACCGCACGTCGTACACCCAGCCGGCCCTCGCCAGCAGCCAGATGACCCGTGCGGACGGGTCGATCTGGCCGCGCAGGACGCCATGACGGGCGCAGG
Source organism: uncultured Actinomycetota bacterium (assembly GCA_963753485.1). Taxonomy (GTDB): domain Bacteria; phylum Actinomycetota; class Actinomycetes; order Mycobacteriales; family Micromonosporaceae; genus CAWDLX01. The sequence goes on from CAVWCL010000020.1 coordinate 97,874, forward strand.
TCGGATCGACGTGGTGGGAGTTGTGCCAGCTTTCCCCCATCGAGATGATCGCCAGCGGCCAGAAGTTCGCCGCCCGATCGGGTCCACGAGTCGCGAACGGGCGCTCCCCGTAGACGTGGCAGATCGAGTTGATCGACCAGGTGACGTGGTGCAACAAGGCGATGCGGACCAGGCTCGCCCAGAAGAATGCGGTCAGCGCGCCGGACCACGACATCGTCAGCAGGCCACCCAGGACCGGGGGTCCGAGCACCGACACCAGGGCGAGCACCGGGAAATACCGGTTCACCCGGTAGGTGTCGCGGTCGTCAATCAGGTCCGGGGCGAAGCGCTCCCGGTTCGTGGACTGACGGTGGAACAGCCAGCCGCAGTGGGCGAAGAACAGCCCCTTGGCCAGGCCGGCCACGCTGGCGCCGTAGCGCCAGGGGGAGTGCGGGTCACCTTCGCGATCGGCAAACGCGTGGTGACGCCGATGGTCGGCGACCCACTGGATCAGGCTGCCCTCCAGCGAGAGCGAGCCAGCCACGGCCAACGCGATACGCAGCCAACGCTTGGCCTTGAACGCGCCATGCGTGAAGTATCGGTGGAAGCCGACCGTCACCCCGAACCCGCTCACGAAGTAGAGCACGGTCGCGATCACGATGTCCAACCAGGACAGTCCCCAACCCCAGGCAACGGGTATGGCGACCAACAGCGCAAGCAACGGTACGACGACCCCGATCGCGAGCACCACCATGGTGGACCTGGACGCCGGCCGGCCCAGGAGCGGCTTGCCAGCCGCGGGCGGTGGCGCGGCGAGGTCAACGAGTGTCATGTCACATGCCAATCAGGTGGCTCCGGTGCGCGGCAACACCTGACCGAAGGCGGCTCCGCAAGCCCTGTATACCGCCCAACCGATGCCCGATCAGCCCGCACGACCCAGACTCATCCGTCCGGTACGACCAAAGCCTCACCGTTTCACGCTGCGGCGCAGGTGTGCGGCTGATACTGGGTACCCGACGGTTGGCGGACCGGCTCGTCGCAGGCGCCCGCCGAGGCGGACTCCGCCACCGGGGGCTGGGGCAGCGTACCCAGTGTACGACAGTGCGGCGTGGCAATGCGATCTTGAGGCCGCCGGGGTGCGGCGACGGTGGGATGTGGCTGCCCCGGCGACCGGGTGCGGTGCGCCGCCGGCGCGGCGTAGGATGAGGCCGCGCCCTGGACCAAGCCTTCCTCGGCACGACGGAGGCGAGTTGGTGCCCGATGAACGTCGACAAGGCTCAGATCGTTTCGATACTTCGACTTCGTGGCCTGGACGCCCGGGCCGACTGGGCTGAGCGCACCTTGCCCGACATCGTCGACACCGTGGCCAACGCCTCGCTGCTGAATACGCTGGCGATCGACCCGGAGTCGTTGCAGCCGGCCGCTGCCGCTCCGCCACGCTCCGGCCCGGCCGACGGAACCCACTGAATTCACGGCCGCGGGCCGCATCAGCCACAGTGGACGTCGGGCGCGCCTCGTACTCGACGCGACGTCTGAGATCGCGCCGGCCAACCCGGATCGCCGCCGAGCCATGATGCTCCCGAGGCGGATTCGGTTTCCCGGTTCGAGTTGCGGGAACGTCGACGAGGCTCGATGATGCTCGGATTCAGTGCTGTGCCCCATCGCCAGCCGCCACCGCCACGAGCGTGCCGGTTGGGATGGTCTTTGAGGCGTTCCGGACGAAACGCGGTTCATGACGAGACGCGAAGGTCGCCCATGATCGTGATCGGCTTGCTGGCCGGACTGAAGGCCGTCGCTGGTCGAGGCGCCGGCCAGGCCGCCCAGGCGCAACCCCGCAAGGACAGCCCACGACGCGGCGGTGCGTCGCCGCCGGTACGCCCGCCGCGCCCGGTGGCGGATCGGCCGACCGCCGCCGGCGCTACCCGACACCGGTAGGCGCACAAGCGCGCCGCCGCGGCCCGGCGCCGGCCCGAGGAACCGATCAGCCCCACCAGAAGGTGGTCGCGATGATCGCGTACGCCGCGATCAGGGTCACGCCCTCCAGCCAGGTCGACTCGCCGTCGAAGACGATGAACGCGACCGCGATCACCGTGACCGCGACCGCCACGACCAGCATGGGTGCGAAGACCAGGGTCAACGTGGTCGTGGTGAGGAAGCTCAGCAGAACCAGCGCCGGCGCCAGCACGAGCGCGATCTGCAGCGGACTTTGAATGATCACGCTCAAGGCGAAGTCTGCTTGGTTGCGGTACGCCAGCTGGATGCCGACAAGGTTCTCGATCGCGTTCCCGGCGATCGCGACGATCACCAGGCCGGCGAAGGCCTGCGAGATGCCGAGCGCCTCGATCGCCGGTTGCAATGCGACCACGAACCAGTCCGACACCAGCGCGGCCGCCACGCTTGCGCCAGCCAACAGCCCGACGGCGAGCCACAGTGGCCAGGTCGGCCGGTGCGGTCGCGCGGGCACGGACGTCGCCGCGTCGCCGTCGGTGCGCTGCAGCGCCGAGGGCAGCGACAGCGCGAAGACGCCGAGCAGGACGATCGAGACGATGAGCGAGAGTGTGCCTTCGTGCTGGGCTGCCGGCGCGTGGACATACGCGGCGAGGCTGGGCAGGACCAGTGCCGCCGTCGCCAGCACCATGAGCACCGTCGAGGTACGGGCCCGCTGCGAGCTGAACCGCTGGACCCCGTTGCGCAGGCCGCCGACGAGGAAGGCCAGGCCGAGGACGAGCAGCACGTTGGACAGGATTGAACCGATGATCGCCGCCTGGACGACAGCGATCAACCCGGCCTTCAGCGCGAAGAAGCCGATGAACAGCTCCGGCAGGTTGCCCAGCGCGCTCTGCAGCACACCGATGGCGCCGGAGCCGAACCGGTCGCCCAGGTGCTCGACGCTGCGGGCGACCAATGAGGCCAGCAGAGCCACCGCGATTCCGGCGAGCACGAACGCGAGGACAGGTGGCCAGCCGGCGTACCGGGCGAGACCGGCCACGACAACAGCGGCGGCACCGGCGAGGAGGACGTTCCGGTCGGAGGCGCGGAAGGCACGAGGGGTCACGCCGACGATGATCGCAAACCCGGAAGCCGCCCCCAGCGCCGCCCGGTCGGCTCCGGGAACCCGGGACGCCGCGCACACCCAGGGGCACAAAGTCCCGCGCGGTCGGGCCAAAACGGTCTGGGTGGTCCTCGCCCGGCCGGGCAGGCTGATGACATGTCGGGAACCGATAGCGGAGTCGCCGGCGCCGGTGGGCCCGCCTCCTTGCTGCGCGAATGTGTAACGGCCGCGACCGCCGCGCCATCGGTGCACAACACCCAGCCCTGGCTGTTCCGGCTGGGCGACGAGCACATCGACGTCTACGTCGACCGCAGGCGGCAGCTGACCATGCTCGATCCACACGGCCGGGAGATGTTCGTCAGCGTGGGCGCGGCGGTGTTCAACCTCAAGGTCGCGCTGCGCGCCCACGGGCGCGAGGCCGTGGTCCGGCTGACCCCAGACCCGGCCGACCCCGACCTCGCGGCCCGGGTCACCATCGGCCGGCCGGCCGCGGTGACCTCGTCGGTCCGGGCCCTGGCGGCCGCCATCCCGCACCGGCACACCAACCGCCGCCCGTTCGTCGACCGTCCGGTGCCCGACGAGGTGCTGGCCGAACTCGCCATCGCCGTCGCCAACGAAGGAGCGGCACTGGTGGTCGCAGACACCCCGCTGCGCGACGGCGTGCTGAGCCTCACCCGTACCGCGGAGAACCGGATGCGGGCCAACCCCAGCTACCGGGCTGAGCTGGCCGCCTGGACGACCCCACCCGGGATCGGCCGCCGCGACGGCGTACCACGGGAGGCGTTCGGACCCCGCGACACCGATGCGGCTCTGCCGCTGCGAGACCTCGGGGTGGGTAACGGCGCACCGGCCGTGGAGGTCGAGTTCGAACCGGACCCGACCATCCTGGCGCTCTTCACCAGTGGTGACCAGCCGGCTGACTGGCTGCGCGCCGGCGTCGCCCTGCAGCGGCTGCTGTTGACCGCAACGGTACGCGGACTCGCCGCCACACCGCTGAGCCAGCTGACCGAGATCGTCCCGCTGCGCGACCTGCTCACCGACTCGGCGACCGGACAGGTGGTGCAGACCGTGCTGCGCGTCGGCTACCCGACGACGCCGGCGCGGGCGACGCCACGTCGCGAGTGGACCGAGGTCGTCGTCGGCTAGGTCAAGCTGCCCGCTCGATACAGCTCGCGCAGCTGCTGGCCGTGGCGGGGGAGATGGGTGCTGGCCAGTCCGTCGACGAGCGAGCGCACGGGCACGACGCGATCGACCACGAGTTCGTCGTTGGAGACGATGAACACCGGAATCTGCACGTCCATCTCGTCGTCGTGGGCCCGTGCGGCGATGGCGCAGACGAGCTGGCCCTGCGCCCGCACCAACTCGACCAGCTCGCCCAGCCCGCCAGCCTGCGCGATCAAACGGTTGAGGTTGACCGGATCCAGCGAGACCCGGTTGTCGTAGGCGGTGCGCTGCCCGGAGCGGACGGCGAGCATCGTCGCGGCGATCGCAGTGTCGACCGCGGCCACGTGGGCCAGCACATGATCGGCGTCCCAACCGGTAACCGGCGGGGCGAACGGCTGGGCCGTCGCCACATCGAGGAACTCCTTGTACGCGTGCTCGAGTGCCGTGTTATCCATAGTGGATGCTCCTATGTGGGGAGTTCAGCCGACCGGCAGTGGCCGGCCGGTTTCGAGCAGGGTCTTCAGGCTGCTGGCGATCAGCGGGACGCCGCCGCCGACCTGCTGGAACGTCGTCGTCGCTGCGCCGAAGCCGTCATGGGTGATGGTGAGCTTGGTGACCTGGCCCATCGCCTCGAGGAGGTAGGTGACGCGCGAGGGCGGGTCCTCGGCCGTCGCCTCGTCCCACTTCGCGGAGAATGTGGTCACGAGGCGCCATGGCGGGTCGATCTCCAGAATGGTGCCCTCGATGACGACGGTGCCGTCGTCCTGGGTGTAGGTGAACGGGGCGCCCACCTGCCAGTCGCTGCGCACCGAGGTGCCGAAGTAGTACTGCCGGGTGAACGCCGGATCGGTCAGGCCCTGCCAGACCTGTTCCGGCGTGGCCCGGATGAGCACGGTGTAGACGTGCGTGGGTGGTTCCTGGGCCGCCATGGCCGCCTCCTCGACGCTGCGTTTGACATCGCCCAACGCCCGGGCCCACGGCGCCGCGTACCGCGAGATCCACCGATCGGCCAGGAGCTGGATGGGCACCGGGTTGAGGTAGTGGTACTTGAACCGCCCGACCTTGTGTGTGGTGATCAGGTTGACCTCGTCCAGCACCCGGAGATGGTTCATCACGCCGAATCGGGTCAACGCCGGCAGCACCATCTCCAACTCGGTCAATGTCTGGCCGTCGCGTTCGGCCAGGCTGTCCAGCAGCCGCCGGCGGCTGGCATCGGCCAGCGCCCGGAACACGTCGTCCACGGCTGAGACTATAGGTGCGTAAGAACTCACGTGTCAAGTGACGCACCTATCGCTACCCGGTGGGCTCCACCACGCGGTCGCGGTGAGGCCCGGCGGCGTAAGATCTCGTTCTCGGTACCGGTGGGCCGCCACAGTCGCGAAGGGGCGTCAGGCACGTGAGGAGCGCAGACTTCAGCCTTTCTGCCCTTGGCATGACAGGTCACGCATGGGTTTCGCCGAAATGCCGAAGGTAGCCTTCAAAGCCCATTGTCTGGACCGGGCGACGGTCGAGCTCGCCGTCCGAGCCGCGGGCGCCCATCCGGTGCTGTCGCAACCGCCGGCGGCGGGCGAGCCGCTACCGGCGTACCGGGAGACCCCTCGCGAGGCGAGCCTCATCGGTCAGTTCCGCACGGTCGGCGTCGCGCCCCACGACGAGGAGCCGGAACCGGCCTGGCCGGCGGCCGATGACGGCGACCTCCCCCGGCCGGCGCGATTCGCCGGCCCGGGCTGGACGGTGAGCGTGAACCGGTTGAATGGCTTCGACTTCGTGGCGGTCGAGGTGCCGTTCGCGGCCGGCGCCGACGCGTCGCCCGCGGCCGAGACAGCCGAACAGTTGCGACGACTGCTCGGCGTCGGCCATCTCGATGTCATCCCGTGGTCGTACGGGCAGCTGCGCAACATCGTGCGCAGCGCCGAGCAGTGGCGGCGTCGTCTTGGCGACCTGGACCGCCGGCTCTTTCTCATCGACGGTCCGTCGGGGGCAGGTAAGTCCACTGTGGCCCGAGCCCTGCGCGACGAAGCCGCCCCGGGTTACCGGTATGTGCCCCGGCGCAGCACCCGCCCACCGCGGCCCGACGATCTCACCGCCGACGAGTACGTCCATATCGACATCGACAGTTTCCGCCAGGCCGCGATCCGGGGCGAGTTCCTCGAGTACCGCGAGTTCAAGTTCACCATGGGCTACGGGCTCGCCTGGTCGGACGTGGCATCGGCCCTGGACCGGCCCGGGATCAGAGCCGGGTACGCGCTGGTGAACCTCGGGAACAGCCGGCACATCCAGCGTTTCGTACCGGATGCCACGACGATCCTGGTCACCGCCCCGCTCGACCAGCTGGAGGGGCGCATGAAGGCGCGAGGTGAGCGGGCGCATGCGCCCGACGCGATCGCCGAGCGGCTGGAGAACGCGCGGCGTGGCGAGGAGGCGGCGGCGATCTCCGATCATGTCATCGAGAACCGAAACGGCCGGTTCGACGACAGCCTCCGAGCGGTGCGTAAGATCATTTACGGCACATAGCCGCAGGCTCTGGAGCAGTGACCGCTCGCAGCGATCCCTGGTCGGCGCCGTGTGAGCGGCTGCTCACAGCTTGCTCAGGCACTGCCGCATCGGCGTGCGTCGAAGGCTGCAGTCGAACTCGTCCAGCTCCTGCGCGGGGCACAGCCGCTCCGGCAAAGGTCTATGCCGCGCTAGTTCCCTCGGGGCGGAAGGATTGTTCCGTACGTGTGGAAGATGGCCCTCGAGATGACGAACCCGTTGCCGGTGGCTAGGTGGGCGCAGGCGAGGAACCCAGATTCGCTACGGCACGCGACCGGTCCGTTGGAGATCGTGCTGCCGTAGGGGAGAACCTTGCCAGGCATGGGGAAGGGCGCCTCACTGAAGCAGCCTCCACGCCGGACGCCTTCAAGGGAGGCCGCGACCGAGCGGTCGGTGAAGTCTCCGGCGTCATTGCAGGCCTGCGCCGCGACCGGCGGCCACGAGTTCTCCTCGACGAAGCAGAGGACCGTGGCGCCGCCCAGGCTGAATAGTCCGCACGAGATGTTGCCGCTCGGCGTGCTGAAGGATGCTGCACCGTTGGTGGTGTACGAGGCGATGCTGGCCGGGCTGCCCGCCTGAACATAGGCGATGAGATCCGCGGACGTCTGCGGTTCGGCCGGGGCCGTCGGAGACGGGGTCGGGGTCGTGGTCGGGGTCGGGGTCGTGGACGTCCCTCCTGTCGTCGGACCGGTGGTTGGCGCCGCGGGCGACCCAGGCTGGCAACCGGCCAGCACCAGCGCGGCCGACAGCAGCAAAAGCCCAGCCTTCGTTCGCATCACCGCTGCCCCTTCGACTGGTGACCTGGACCATGAGTTGAACCACCGTACTGCACCTGAGGAAATGGTGGCGCTCTCCGGCGCTACCACCATGGCAACGACCTCGCTGCGCCCGCGGAGAACGGGAACCGTGCGCCGCAGTGCCGACGGCTGTCAATGGCGTCAATCACTCCAGCGTCGGACTCCGGGCGGTTCCGGCGAGGAGTGGTTGATCTACCGGAGGTACACGTTCGACCCGCTGGGTAGTAGACCGCACCGGGCCAGCACGGGTCCGCGGGCGGACCTCAGGCCAGCCGGGCTACCTCGCCCGTACCGGACTTTGGTCGCGTTGGGTGCTGGCCCGGTTCAGCCGGTGCTCCAGCCGGCGCACGTCGACCCGGCCGGTAACCGGATCCCAGGCGTCGCGCCAGCCCATGGTCTGCAGCCGGGCGCGGTCCCCCTCGGTCAGCCCACCCCAGACGCCGTACTCCTCGCCGGCGGCCAAGGCGTGGCCGGCGCATTCGGCCCGTACCGGACATCCTTGGCAGATGCGTCGGGCCAAGGCCTCGCGCCGCAGCCGGCCGTACCGGCTGTTCTCACCGTCGGGGTGGAAGAACTGCCCGACCGTCTCGTTGCCGCACCAGCCCAGGGACTGCCAGTCCCATTCCCGCCGGAGAGCGTGGACCGTCGCCTGCGCCATGCCTGCCTCCCGTCGCCATCGGGACCTGAGGCGTCCACAGTCGACCCAGCGGCCGGGTCGGTGGTAGGGCAGAAGTACCCGGTCCGGTGGGACCGGCGGCCGGCTCACCCCGCGGTGTGGTCCGGCCCGTCGACTCGTCGGGTTCGGCGTACGCCGATGGCGCCGCGCCTGCGACCAGCGCCAGCGCCAATGACCACGAGGGAGCCGGCCAGGCTGGGGGTCAGGGTAACGGCGTACCGCGCGCACCCGCCGGTGGCTGCGCACCCTGGCCCACCAGCTGCTCCACGGCGTACGCCACCGCCAACAGCCGTTCGTCCCCGCCCGGATGGCCGATGAGCTGCGCGCCGACCGGCAGTCGGCCCGGCGCCGGCACCGGTACCGAGATCGCCGGCAGTCCCAGCACGCTCCACGGTGTGTTGTGGGCCAGCAGGGCCTCGCGCGGAGAGGTCCAGCCGCCACCGATGTCGCCATCCCGGGCCCCCAGTGGCGGTGCGGTCACGGGTACCGTCGCCAGCAAGAGGGCGTCGACGCCGGCGAGCCGGTCCTCGGCGGTGGCACGCAAGCCGACCAGCCGCCGCCCGGCGGTGTCGGCATCACCCGCCGGTATCTCGGCGGCGGCTTGTAGCCGCTGCAGCACCTCCTGGTCGAAGAGCTCCGGGGCCCGGGTCATCCGCTCGCGGTGGATCCGGACCGCCTCGACCGACTGCACGGTCCGATAGAGCGCTTGCAGCTCCTCCGCGTCGGCGACGGCGACCGGCACCACTCGCGCGCCCGCCTCCGCCAGCCGCCGCACCAGCGCGTCCAGTGCGCTGTGGACAGTGTCGTCGAGCCGTTCGCACCAGCCGCCGGTGACCAGTCCGAGCCGCAGGCCGGCGACCCCATCGCCACCGTCGAAGGCGAGGGGCGATGGCAATCCAGCGAGCACACTCCAGCCCACCGCGGTGCTCGCGACATCGCCGGCGAGCGGGCCGACGCAGTCCAGCGACGGCGCGAGCGGGAAGACACCCGCGGTTGGCAGCCGCCCGTACGAGGGCCGCAGGCCGACAACTCCGCAGAGTGCGGCCGGGATCCGGACCGAGCCACCGGTATCCGTACCGAGGGCGAGTGGCACCAGGCCGGCCGCGACGGCAGCGGCTGACCCGGCGCTGGAGCCGCCAGCCATCCTGGTCGGGTCGTGCGGGTTCGCGCCCGGGCCGTTGGCCGAGCGGTCCCCGGTCGGACCGTAGGCGAACTCGTGCGTGGTGGTCTTGCCGACGACCACCGCGCCGGCCGCCCGCAACCGGCGCACCACTTCGGCGTCACGATCGGGCCGGTGACCGGCGAAGTGGCGCGAGCCCATGGTGGTCACCAGGCCGGCGGTATCGATGAGGTCCTTGACGGCCACCGGCAACCCGTGCAGCGGCCCCCGGTCCAGGCCGGCCGAGAGCTCGTCGCGGGCCTGTGCCGCGGCGCGTAACGCGCCCTCGGCGTCGACAGTGACGAACGCGTTGAGGGTCGGCTGGACGTCCGCGATCGCCGCCAGCGACCGGCGGGTGAGGTCGACCGGGTCGGCCTGCCCGTCGCGCAGCCGGGCGGCGAGCTCGCCCAGCGCGAGGCCGGTGAACGGTCCGACGATGGTCTCCACCGCCGTACGGTAGCGTCCCAGGGGTCAACGGCCGGCGAGAACGTCCTCGATGCGGAAGCTCACCGGCTGGTCGAGCTGGTCGTAGGTGCACGACTGCGGGGTCCGATCGGGGCGCCAGCGTACGAACTGGGTGGTGTGCCGAAAACGCGGACCTTCCATGTAGTCGTAGCGCACCTCCACCACCCGCTCCGGCCGCAAGGGGATGAACGAGAGGTCCTTGCCGGCGTTCCATCGGCTGGTCTCGTTCTTGCGGGGGGTGCGCTCGCCCTGGGCCAGCGCGGCCCAGTCCCACGGGTGCCCGTCGAACGTGGTGACCAGCGGCTGCAGTTCCACGAAGAGTTCCCGGCGGGTCGCCATCGGGAAAGCGCCGATGACCCCGACCGACGCGAGCACGCCCCGCTCGTCGTAGAGCCCCAGCAGGAGCGAGCCGATCGCCTCCTCATCGGTCTTGTGGGTGCGGTAGCCGGCGACCACGCAGTCCGCGGTGCGTTCGTGCTTGATCTTGCTCATGACCCGCTTGTCCGGCTGGTACGGCAGGTCCAGCTTCTTCGCGATCAGGCCGTCCAGGCCGGCGCCTTCGAACTGCGAGAACCACTGCCGCGCGGTCTGAAGATCGAGGGTCGCCGGCGTCACGTACACCGGCGGCTGCGCGGCGGCCAGGGCCTGCTCGAGCCGCTCCCGGCGCTGGATCAGCGGTACCGAGCACAGGTCGTCGTCGTCGATGGCGAGCAGGTCGAACGCGACGAAGCTGGCCGGGGTGGTCTCCGCGAGCATGTTCACCCGACTGGCGGCCGGATGAATGCGCTGCTGCAACGCCTCGAAGTCGATCCGGTTGTGCTCGGCGTCGACCAGCACGATCTCACCGTCGATGACCGCGCGGGTCGGGAAGTTCGCCCGCACCGCCGTGACGATCTCGGGGAAGTAGCGCGTCATCGGGCGCTCGTTGCGGCTGCCGATCTCCACCTCGTCGCCGTCCCGGAAGATGATCGACCGGAAGCCGTCCCATTTCGGCTCGTAGAGCTGGCCGGGCGGGATGTCGCCGATGGGCTTGGCCAACATCGGCGCGACCGGCGGCATCACGGGCAGGTCCATACGCTCATTGTCGCGCCCGGCCGATGGCCGACCGCCGCGGGCCGGGCGGTGTGCAATGCAGCGCAGACGCTCACGCTGATGGCCTGCGGTTAGGAGGGGCACCCTTTACCACTGAATGGGTTAGCAGGGTGCCCCTCCTAACCGGCCGACCGCGCCGCGAGCGCGAATCGCGCACTGGCGAACCGACTCGTCCAGCTCGATGCCGCCGGCCGGCACCGCCCACAAGTTGCCGGCAGCGTCAGGCCGGCGCAGCGTCAGCGACTGGAACCGGTGGTCGCCGCTGGGGGTGAGGGGGTGGAAGTCCACGACATCGAACCGCGCGTCGGTGGCGAAGCCGAGCAACTGCTCGTCGGTGCGCCATGAGAAGAAGCGCGGTGGTACGTGCTCGTCGCCCTCGATCGGGCCCTCGGCACTTTTGGTCCCGCCGTACACACCGACGAAGAACAGGCCGCCCGGGCGCAGGACCATCTGAACCGCCGCCAGCACCGCCGGCAGGTCGTGGTTGGGCACGTGCAGCAGACAATTCATCGCGAACACCGCGTCGAACGAGGCGACCGGAAAGTTCAGGTGCAGGAAGTCCATGACGTGTGCCTCGACGCCCTTCGCCCGGCAGTGCTCGACCATCTCCGCCGAGAGGTCGGCGGCGACGACGGCGAAGCCCTCCGCCTGGAAGTAGGCGCTGTCGTGGCCGGTACCGGCGCCGATCTCCAGCAGCCCCGCGCCCGGCGCCAGTCGGTCCCGGAATGCCTGCCGTTCCGCCAGCTTCCACGGCTCCTTGCTCAGCGCGTCACGCCAGGCCGCGCGCGCGTCGTACGCCTCACGCAACGGGCCGAGCACCTCGTCGTACCGGGTGGTCATGCCGACCATTATCGACGAGCGCGGGCCGGCGTCCGCGGTGCGTGTCCGCCGGTTAGGAGGGGCACCCTGCTATCGCATAAGCGATAGCAGGGTGCCCTTGCAAACAAGCGGGCGGGCAGGCCGCATCGGCGAGGCCTGGTGGCGCGGTCACCGGCCCCGGGCGGCTCGTGGTCGGGCGGGCGTGGGCGCTGCCCGGCGGGCCGCTGGTCGCCTGGTCGGGCGGGGGGCAGCGTCGGGCTTGGGGGCGCGGCGCCGGCCGGGCCGGGCGTGCACGTCCCCGAGGTCGCGCACCGCGGCGACGAGTTCCGCGATGCCATCGCTGATCGCGTCGGCCAGGGCGGCGGGATCGGGTCCGGTGTCGTAGTCGCTGGTGACGCCGACGGCCATCTGGTCGCCATAGGTCAGCATCGCGATACCGGTACGCAGGCGGACCGCGATCGGCACGTACGGCAGGATCTCCACGATCCGGCGGCCGAGTATGTACAGCGGTTGGCGCGGCCCGGGCACGTTCGTCGTGACCGTCACGATGTTGCGCTGCGGGATGTGGGCGGCGAGCCGGATGCCCCACGAGATCGGCGCGAACGGCTCGTGCCGCGCGAGCGTCGTCATCGCCTCGCCCGCCTCGGCCTCCTTGCTCCACTTCAGAATCGCCAGCCGCCGGTGCACCTCGGCCAACCGCGTCAATGGCTCGGCCACCTCGACCGGCAGCAGCGGCAGCATGAGCGAGATGCGGTTGTCCATCCGGCCCTCGTCGCCACGGGCGCGCACCGAGACGGGTACCAGGCTGCGTACGGCGCGCGGATCCGGACCAGCGGACTGGTGCAGGAGCAACGACCGGAAGGCGCCGGCGATCGCGGCGAGCACGACATCGTTGACCGTGACGTGGCAGGCCTTCGCCACCTCGACGATGTCGTGCAGGTCGGCGCGGGCCACGCCGTAGCGGCGCTGCTGGCCGATCGGGCCGGCGAGCGAGGTCTTCGTGACCGGCACCAACGCCCCGGCGAGCTTTGCCAGCCCGCTGGCGGTGTCCGCGATGCGGCGGGCCAGCCGGGCCGGTGAGCGCAGGCCGCTGATCGCCATCCGCGCCTGCTCCACCGGACTCGCCACGAGGTCGGCGACGGCGTCGAGCAGCAGGCTCGCGGTGCCCGGCTCGGGCTCGGGCTGCCAGTGGTCCTCGACCGCGGTTCCGGGCTCCGGTGACTCGTCGAAGAGGACCCGGTAGAGCTCGTTGCCCGAAATTCCATCAGCCAGGCAATGGTGCACTTTGGACAATACTGCCCATCGGCCCCTGGGTAGCCCCTCAATCACCCAGCACTCCCAAAGCGGGCGATCCCGGTCGAGGCGTTGCGACATGATGCGCGCGACCAGCCGGGACAGCGCCGCGTCGTCGCCTGGCTTCACCAGCGCGGTCCGGCGCAGGTGGTAGCCGAGGTCGAAGTGCGCGTCGTCGACCCAGACCGGCTGGCCGAGATCCAGCGGGATCTGGCGCACCTTCTGGCGGTATCGCGGCACCAACGGCAGCCGGCCGCGCACCGCCTCGGCGAACTCTTCCTGCGTCGGCGGCGTACCGTCCATGATCGCTACAGAGGCGATCGCGAGCGACGCGTGCCGGTCTTCGTCCTCGGCGTCGAGGAAGGCGGCGTCGAGCGGGCTGAGGCGTTCCATTGTTCCTCCCCTGGCCACCGTGCCCTTTACCACTTTTGCGCACGGGCGCGGGTATTCGGCTGCTAGCCCACGGTCGCCCGACCGGCGGCGCCCGGCCAGGGTCGAACGACCCGTCCGGCGCCGCCACCTGGCAAGGGTTGGCACCGCGCCGGTCTCGGCAAGGCGCCACTGCGCGTGTCATTCTGAGGTAACGCCCGGCTGGCAGTGTCACAGCGCCGACCGGTGTGGTGGACCCAGTGGAGGCCGCGATGTCGCGAGGGCCGGTGCCCGACCCGAACCGGTTCGCGCGCCGCGGCTCCGGCCGCCGGCGTATCCGGCGGGGCCTCGTGCTCGGTGCCGGCGGCGTGCTGGGCGCAGCCTGGCTCGCCGGTGCCCTCGCCGCGCTGCAGGATTGCCTCGGTCGCGCGCTGTACGACCTGGAGATCGTCGTCGGTACCAGTGCGGGCAGCGTGCTCGCCGCCGCCCTGCATTGCGGGGTGGGGGTCGACACGATCGTCGCCCATCAGCGGGGCGTCGACCCGGTGGCCCTGCCCGACCTGGCCGACATCGACCGCGACTCGGGACGGCTGCCGCCCTGGCCACGACTGCGCCTCGGGTCGCCCCGGCTCATCGCGACCACCGCCCGGGCGCCGCACCGCGTGCATCCGTTCGTCGCCGCGAGCGCACTGGTGCCACCGGGACGCGCTCGGCACACGTCGCTGCACAAGCTCATCCACGCGCTCGTCGCTCACCGCCACGGCGGCTCCGCCCCGGCCGAGCACACCTGGTCGCCCGGGCGTACCTGGATCGTCGCGGTCGACTACGACACGGGCCGGCGGGTGGCGTTCGGCCGGCCGGGCGCCCCCGAGGTCTCACTCCCCGACGCCGTCGTCGCCTCCTGCTCGATCCCCGGCTGGTACGAGCCGAAGCTGATCGACCAGCGCCGCTACGTCGATGGCGGGGTGCGCTCGACCACGTCGCTCGATCTGCTGGCCCGCGCCGAGCTCGACGAGGTGTTCGTGCTGGCACCGATGGCGAGCCACGAGAACGACAACCCGCACCACCCCGCGGTCCGGGCGGAGCGCCTGGTCCGGCAATGGATCAACCGCGGACTGGCACAGGAGGTGAACCGGGTCCGGGCCAGCGGCGCGGCGGTGACCTTGCTGACCCCGGGTGCGGAGGACCTCGAGGCGATGGGCGCGAATCTCATGGATCCGGCCCGCCGCCAGCGGGTCCTGGAGACGTCGCTGCGCACATCGCCGGTCCGTTTAGCCGCGCTGCACCCCCACGACCGGGCCGCCTGAGCCGTCCCCGGCGCCCTTGACCGGCCGGGCTACGCTCGGTTGTTCGGCGATCGCGGATGCCGTTGAGCGCGAGGGTGCCGCCGAGGCGGCCGCGATCCTCGCCCGGGGCGGGGCCGAGGCCTCAGCGATGCGAGCCAAGGCCGACGCGTTCGCCCAGTACGGCGAGGCGGCGGTGCTCGACCTGTTGGTCCGGGTGCTACCGCAGGTGGTCGGGGCGGCCGCCGCGCCGTTGGGCGCCATCGACAAGATGACGGTCATCTCGACCGAGGGGGCATCGGCATTGACGAAGTCGGTGGCGGCCAACGTGGCCCAGGGGCTGCAGCTCGGCACCGACCTCACCGGGATCGACCTGGGCGCGCTGCTGGCCAGGCTCGGTGGCCCGCCGGCGCCGGGCGTACCCGCCGAACTCGATGGCAAGGTCGGCGCGGTGGCGGGCCCGGCCGCGGTCGAGCCGAAATCCTAGCCACTATCCATGGTGGACAGCTGGCCGGGGCCGTCGCGGACCCCGGC
Organism: uncultured Actinomycetota bacterium; assembly: GCA_963753485.1. GTDB lineage: Bacteria > Actinomycetota > Actinomycetes > Mycobacteriales > Micromonosporaceae > CAWDLX01. Next base: position 113,088 of record CAVWCL010000020.1, read on the forward strand.
CCGGCTGCCTAGCCGTCAGATGAACAGCAGCTGGGCGCCGTCGGTCTTCTCGATGAAGTCGGTGGCGCTGATGATGCCCTCAACCGCCTCGTAGAGGTCGGACTCGTCCAGGTGCATCATGTCGGCGGACATCCGGCAGGCCCACAGGTGACCGCCGGAGTCGACGATCTGGGCCAGCAGCTGGGGTACGTCCGGAACGCCGATGTCCTTGATCTGCTTACGCATCGCGTGGGTGGCGAGCGTGGTCATCCCGGGTAGGCCGCCCAGCCCTTGCGGCATGTGGGTGGCGGTGTTGCCCAGCATGGTGAACTTCAGCTCACCCATCCGGGACTTGGTGATCATGTCGAAGCCCCAGAAGGTGAAGAACAGGTGGGTCTCCACCCCTTCCCCGAGCGCGGCGTTGGCCAGGATGAGGCCCGGGTACGCCATGTCGAGGTTGCCCTTGGAGCAGATGATGGCGAGCTTGCGCGCCGTGGGCACGCTGTCGCCGAAGTCCGGCACGATCGCGGGACTGGTTCGCGTGGTTTCTGTTCGCGCTATGGCAGCGGTGGTCATGGCCAGGTTCTCCTTGTGATGCGGTGGGGTCACACGCAACCGTGCGGCTTGGGCAGTCCGGCGATGTAGGCCATCTTCTTGGCCGGCTTGCCGGGGAACAGCTGGAACAGGTCCTTGACCGGAATGCCGGTCAAGGTCGACACCCGGCGCAGAGTGGCGGTCTCGCCCTGGCTGAGGTAGTCCGCGCGCAGGAACCGGATCGCCTGCCAGGAGACGTCGGTCAGCTCGACGTCGATCGCCGCGGCGAGTTGCTTGGCTAGGGCCTCGTCCCACTCCTCGAAGTCGGTCATGAAGCCTTCGGCGTCGACGTGGACCGGACTCGTGCCGATGCTCGTGATGGTCATCTCTGTGCCTCCTCGTGCTGGGGACGGTGCTTGCCGGCCATGGTCATGTGCGCCGGCAGGGGCAGTGGGTGGCCGGGGAGCAGGAGATGCCAGTACATCCAGCGGAACGCCAGCTTGCCCCAGTGATTGCGGGAACTCTCGGCGAGCAGATCGAATGGACCGAGCACCGGCAGGGGGTAGGTCCCGGTCAACGGTTCGGTGTCGTAGTTGAAGTCGATGAGCAGACCCTTACCGTCGCCCGACTCGACGAAGCAGTTCGCATGCCCGTCGAAGCTGGCGGTCATCGGCTCGCCGGCGATGAGACGGCAGAAGTTCTCGGTGAACACCTCGACCGAGAAGTGCGCGACCGAACCGGCCTTCGAGGTCGGGATGTTGCTGGCATCGCCGATGGCGAAGATGTTGTCGTAGGCCGTGGACTGCAGGGTGTGCTTGTCCACCGGGACGTAGTTCAGCTCGTCGCCCAGGCCGGACCGGGCGACGTACTCGGCACCCATGTTGAGCGGCACCGTGACCAGGAGGTCGAACGGGATCTGCCGCTCGTCGTAGGAGACCAGGCAGGAGCCGTCGTTGTCGACGCGCTCGACGAGGAAGTCCGGCTCGAGCAGGATCTTTCGTTCGTCGAGCATCGAGCCGAGCTGGGCGGCCGCGACCGGCTTGGTGAACGCGCCGGGCAACGGCGTGGCGAAGACGATCTCGACAGAGTCGCGGACGCCGCGACGGCGCAGGTACGCCTCGGCGAGGAAGGTGAACTCCAGCGGCGCGACCGGGCACTTGATCGGCAGGTCGACGATGTGCACGACCAGCCGGCCGCGGTCGAAGGTCTCCAGCGCCCGGGCCAGAGCGGTCGCGCCCGCTAGCGTGTAGAAGTCGAAGATGCTCGACCGCCATAGTGGACCGAGCAGGCCCGGAGTCTGGTCCGGTCGCGGCGTGGTGCCGGTCGCGATGACGAGGTACTCGTAGCCCACCTCGGCCCCGCTGGTGAGGGTCACCGTGTTGCGGGTCGGATCCACCCGGTCGATGCCGTCGGTGATCAGGTCCACGCCGTCGTGCAGGAACCGCCGGCGTGGCTTGACGAGGTCGGCCGGCCGGTACTGGCCGAACGGTACGAACAGCAGGCCGGGTTGGTAGAGGTGCGAGTCGTCCTGGTCGACGACGGTGATCTGCCAATCCGCCGGGTTCAGCCGGCGGTGCAGCTTGTTGGCGACCATCGTGCCTGCCGTGCCACCACCGAGCACCAGTAACCGTTTCACGATGCCCTCCCGGCGTCGTCGATCATCTGAGACCGACGTTAGGGCGGCCCTGACCCGAGGCTCAGGGCCATTGGTCACCGACTGCGGGGTCGGTCGGCCGTCCCGATAACCGCCCGGCGGGGCGGTCTAGGCCGCGCCTCCCGTCCGGCGGGGCGGTCTGGGCCGGTGCTTACCGCAGCGAGGTGCGCACCCGTTCGACCAACGGGTCGACGGCGGCGGCCACCGGATCGGTCAGCCCGACCCCGTAGCCGAAGTCGCGGCCGGCCACGGCGAACACGAGCAGCCGTACCGGCATCCGGCCGAGGGCGCGGGCCAGCGTGACGGTCTCGCCCAGCCCGATCGAGTGCGAACTGGTGCTCGCCCCCGCCGCCCCGGGGAGCGCATCGACGCTGAGCTCATAGCGGTGCCCGGCCGGTACCCGGGTGTCATGGACGGCGTCGATCACCACCGCCAGGTCGGCGCCGCTCCAGAGATCGATCATCCGGCTCGGCTCGCCGTCACTGGTGGCCAGCGTCACCGTGGCCAGCTCCGGGTCGACCGGTTGCCGCTTGCGGAGCCGGTCCACGACCGCCGGTCCGAGGCCGTCGTCGCGGCGGAAGTCGTTGCCGACACCGATCACCACCCGGCGCGGCGGTGGCCCGTCGCCGGCCCCGGCAGCGGTCACCCGCGGTCCACCGTGAGCTCGAGGAAGTGGGTCGCGCAGGAGATGCATGGGTCGTAGTTGCGGATCGCCTGCTCGCACTGGCGGGTGAGCCGCTCGTCGTCGAGGTCGAGCCGGTCGGCCACGAAGCGGCGCAGGTCGTCCTCGATGCTGGCCTGGTTCTGTGATGTGGGCGGCACGATGCGAGCGGAGGTGATGAGCCCGTCGGCATCGAGGCCGTAGCGGTGGAAGAGCACACCCCGCGGTGCTTCGGTGGCACCGTGGCCGACGCCGGCCCGGGCCGGCACATCCACGAACGGGCGGGCCGGCGGCTCGTACGCCTCGATGAGGCGCAGCGCCTCCTCCACGGCCAGCACGACCTCGACCGCGCGGACGACGATGCTGCGGTACGGGTTGCGGCAGTGCTCGCCCAGGCCGGCCTCGTCAGCGGCCTGCCGGGCCAGCGGCGTGAGCCATCGCCGGTTGAGGGTGTACCGCGCAGCCGGCCCGGTCAGGTAACGGCCCCGGCCGGCGAGGTGGGCGTGCAGCGCGGTGGAGTGGGGCACCTGTTCCTCGATGACGTGGTCTTCGAAGTCGGCCACCTCGAAGGCGAGTCCGTTGGTGGAGGCGACGCTGCCGCCCTCGATGGCGTAGCGGTCGGGGGCGACCAAAGCCACCATCTCGTGGTCGTGGTGGAAGTCCGGGAACTCGAACCCGGCGACCCAGCGCACGGTCTCCAGCGCCTGGTCGAGGGCGATCCGCAGCCGCTCGGTCATGGCGGTGAGCTCACCGCGGGTGGGCGCCCGGTAGAAGCCGCCAACCCGCACGTTGATCGGGTGGATCGCCCGTCCCCCGATCAGCTCCATGATCTCGTTGCCGACCTTCTTCAGCGCCAACCCGCGCTCGACCAGGTCCCGCCGTTGCTGAGCGAGCTCGAGGGCGCCGGGGAAGCCCAGGAAGTCTGGCGCGTGCAGCAGGTAGAGGTGTAGCGTGTGGCTCTCGATCCACTCTCCACAGTAGAGCAATCGGCGCAGGTCCGCGATCGACCCGGTCACCTCGACCCCGCAGGCCGCCTCGACGGCGAGGCACGCGCTCATCTGGTAGGCCACCGGGCAGATGCCGCAGATGCGGGCGGTGATGTCCGGGGGCTCGGTGTGGCGCCGGCCCCGCAGGAAGGCCTCGAAGAACCGGGGCGGCTCGTAGATCTCCAGGCGCACGTCCTCGACGGCACCGCCGCGCACCCGCACGTGCATGGCGCCCTCGCCCTCGACCCGGGCCAGGGCCCGAACGTCGAGCGTGCGGTCGGAGCGATGACTCATGCCTCACGCTCCAGCGCGCGTGGGCCGGCCGCCGGTGGCGGACCGACGGTGACCTGGGAGAGCTCGATGAAGACCGGGGAGCCGCTGTTGAAGGTGCGGAACACGCGCACCACGTCGGCCTCGTTCAGGCCGGCCGCCCGCAACAGGCCCACCTGCGCGCCCGCGTTCGGGGTCTCCATCGGGCCGAAACAGCCGTAGCAGCCCCGGTGGTGGGCCGGGCAGAGAGCGCCGCAGCCGGCGTGCGTCACCGGGCCGAGGCAGGGGGTGCCGTCGGCGACCACCACACAGACGTTGCCGCGCTGCTTGCACTCGAAGCACACGCTGTGGGTGGGGATGTTCGGCTTGCGCCCGACCAGCAACGCGGTGATGACCTCGAGCAGTTGGCGCCGGTCGATCGGGCAGCCGTGCAGCTCGAAGTCGACATCGACGTGCGCGGCGATCGGGGTCGAGGTGGCCAAGGTGGAGACGTACTCCGGCCGGGCGTAGACCACCGAGGTGAACTCGGCCACATCGGCGAAGTTGCGCAGCGCTTGAACCCCGCCGGCGGTGGCGCAGGCCCCGATGGTCACCAGGGTGCGTGACATCTCCCGGATCCGGCGGATCCGCTCCACGTCCTCGAGCGTGGTCACCGACCCCTCCACGAGCGAGACGTCGTACGGTCCGGGCTGGGTCTGGCCAGACGCCTCCAGGAAATGGGCGATCGTGACCTGGCCGGCGATGGCGAGCAGCTCGTCCTCGCAGTCGAGCAGGGTGAGCTGGCAGCCGTCACAGGAGGCGAACTTCCAGACCGCCAACGTGGGTGTGCCCATCACAGCTCCCGTACCCTCATCAGGGCGGCCGCGTGGTCATAGCTGACCACGGGGCCGTCGCGGCACAACAGCAGGGGCCCGAGCTGGCAATGCCCGCACCAGCCGACGCCGCACCGCATATTGCGTTCCAGCGACACCCGTACCCGCGGTGCCGGGATGCCGGCGTTGACCAGTGCCTCGGCGGTGAACCGCATCATGACATCCGGACCGCACACGAACGCCACCGAGTTGTCCGGGTCGAACTCGGCCGGCCCGATGAGCGCGGTCACCAGCCCCACCTCGCCGCTCCAGCCCGGGTCGGGCCGGTCGACGGTGATGGCGACGTGGACGCCGTCGGCGCGCCACCGGTCCAGCTCGTCGAGGTAGAGCAGGTCGGCCGGCGTGCGCGCACCGACGAGCAGCACGATGCGCCGGTACCGGGGCCGCTGCGACAGGGCGGCGAGCACGACCGGGCGCAGCGGGGCCAGGCCGATGCCGCCGGCAACCACCACCACGTCACGGTCGGCCGCGGTGGCGACCTCCCAGCTGGTGCCGAACGGACCGCGGATCCCGATGTGGTGGCCGGGCTGGGCCGCGTGCAGCGCACGGGTGACCGCGCCGACCGCGCGCAGGGTGTGCTCCAGGCGGACCGCTTGCCCGCCGGCGCTCTGCCCGAGTCCGCTCACCGAGATCGGCACCTCGCCGATGCCGAACGCGGTCAGCATGGCGAACTGGCCCGGGGCGAACGCCGGCACCGTACCGTCGTCCCCGGTGAGCTCCAGGGTGACCGTGTCCGCCGTCTCCTCCCGGCGGGAGGCCACCCGGTACGGGCGGGGCAGCGCCGGGTCGGCGAAGGTCACCGCGGCCGCGGCGGTCACGATGCCGCCTCCGCGCAGGGGAGCACGTCGGCGGTCACGGCCGGCTTTCGGCCGGCCGGGTGTCGACCGGGTGGTCGAGAGACGGCGCCTGCGCCGGGGCGGCGTAGAGATCCAGCAGCCGGAGCCGGGTCGCCTGCAGCCGTTCGGTGATGACCGGGGTGAACGAGCGCAACACCGCGTACCCGAACGCGGCGTCGGCGTCGCAGCGGGCTCGCACCTGCGCGGCGTCGAACTCGATGGCCACGCTCCGCAACCGGGCGAGCGCTCCGAAGTGCCACCGAAATGGTGCGTGCAGCCAGGACCAGCCCAGTACGGTACCCGCGGCCAGGGTCTCGACCACCTGGTCGCCGCGGCCCGGCACCCGCATATCCAGCGCCACGCCGCCGTCCTCGATGAGCCAGAACCGGTCGGCGGCGCCGCCTTCGGAGAAGATGCGGGTGCCGGCTTCGAAGACGGCCGGGACCGCGCACTCGGCCAGCAGCGCATGCTGTTCGCCGGTGAGCGCGGCGAAGAACGGATGGGCCGCGACCCGCGCGGCGACCGGGAGGCTCACGATGGCACCCCATCCCTGCTGACGTCGCCGGCTCCCGGTCCGGGATCGGCGATGCCCGGCTGGCGAGCGGCGAGGGCGGCCACCTCCTGGGTGATGTCGATCCCGGTCGGACACCACACGATGCACCGGCCACAGCCCACGCAACCCGAGGAGCCGAACTGGTCGTACCAGGTGCCCAGCTTGTGCGAGATCCATTGCCGGTACCGGCTCTCCCCGCTGGTACGCACGCCGCCGCCGTGCAGGTAGGAGAAGTCCAGCGCGTAGCACGAGTCCCAGAGCCGCCACCGCTCGGCGTGCTCACCGGACAGGTCGGTGACGTCCTCGGTGGTGGTGCAGAAGCAGGTCGGGCAGACCATGGTGCAGTTGCCACAGGTCAGACAGCGCGACGCGACGTCCTCCCAGTGTGGTGATTCCCGGCTGGCGGCGAGCAGGTCGGCCAGGCCCGACGTCGGCATCGAGCGACCCATCCGGGTGGCCGCCAGGGCCACCTCGGCGCGCGCCTGCACGAGCGTGGCGTCATCGGCGGGCCGGCTGGTCAGCTCCGCGAGCACCTGCGCCCCCGCGGGTGTGCCCGCCCGGGCCACGAAGCGGTGGCCGCCCTCGTCAACGAGCTCGGTCATGGCGAGGTCGTAGCCGCCGTCGGCCCCGGGCCCGCACCCCATCGAGGTGCAGAAGCACGTTGCCCCCGGCTCGGTGCACTCGACCGCGATGACGAAGTTCCCGTCCCGCCGGGCGGTGTAGACCGGGTCGGCGTGCTGGCCGTGGCTGAGCACCCGATCCAGGGTGGCGATGGCGCGCACGTCACACGGCCGGACACCGAGCAACGCGTAGCGTCGCGCCGGCTCCGGGACGTCGGCGGTGACCGTACCGGTGGCGCGGTCGGCCGACCAGAGCCGGGCCCGCGCCGGGTGCAGCACGCTCTTCCACGACTGGGGACCGGCGGAGTGCCCGAACGCGGCGGTGTCGGTTCGCCGGCGCAACCGGTACCGGCCCGCCTCGGTCTCCACCCCCCAGCCGTAGGGCAGCTCGTCGGCCGACCCCAGCTCGGCCAGCACGATCGCGCTGTCACGCACGGTGGGACCGAACACGGCGTAGCCGCGCCGCTGCAGCGCCTCGACGAGCGCCCCCAGCTCGCTGGCGTCGATGACCACGGCCGGCGCCGGCAGCACACCGGCGGCGGAGTCCTGACTGGAAGCCATCACACCATCCTCGGCGTTGCCCGGTTGATCTCGGCGCGGTTCAGCATAGCGGTAGCCGCCGGCGAGCGTGACCGTCGTGCGCGCTCTACCCCGCGGGTTGGGCCGCGAGGTACCGTGGCGCGACCGGTCCGGCGGAGGAGGTCCGCGGATCCGCTGTGCGGGAAGGGATGGCGGCATGCGGGAGGTGACCGACGACGGCCTCGCCGAGGTCCTCGGTCGGCTGCCGGAGTGCCCCCGGGTGGTGGCGAGTGGCAACTACGCGACGCCCTTGCGAGCGCTCGGGATCCTCGATCGGGTGGTGGCGGAGTACCGGCTGAACATCCTCAACGCCCAGCGCGGTATTCCGGACCGGCCCGGGGTGAGCTACGAGACCGCGTTCGTCGGCCCGGGCATGCGGGAGCATCCGCGGCTGTCCTACTACCCGTGCCGGCTCTCGCTGGTGCCCTACCTGTTGCGCCAGGTGCTCCTGCCCGATGTCGTGCTGGTGCACACCTGCCTGCCGGTGGACGGCACGATCAGCCTGGGGGTTGAGGTGAACGTGCTGCCGGCGGCGATCGAGGCGGTCCGCAGTCGCGGCGGGATCGTCGTCGCGCAGGCCAACCGGCAGATGCCGGCCACCACGGGCGATTCGGCCCTGCCGGTCGAGGACATCGACTATCTGTTCGAAGTGGACGAGCCGCTGCCGGTGCATCCGGTCCCCCCGGCCGACGACATCGCCAACCACATCGGTGAGCGGGTGGCGGCATTGGTGCCCGACGACGCGACCCTGCAACTGGGCATCGGCGCCATCCCGGACGCGACGCTGCGGGCCCTGCAGAGCCATCGCAACCTGCGGGTGTGGTCGGAGATGTTCAGCGACGGCGTGCTGGCCCTGGAGAAGGCCGGCCGGCTCGACGCCGCGGTGCCGCTCACCGCATCGTTCTGTTTCGGCTCCCCGGAGCTCTACGACTGGGTCGACCGCAATCCCCGCGTGCGCATGCTACGCACCGAGAAGACCAATGATCCCGGCCTCATCGCCGCGCACCCTCGGCTGATGTCCATCAACGGCGCGCTGCAGGTCGACCTGTTCGCGCAGGCGAACGCGAGCCGGCTCGGCTCGCGGGTGTACTCGGGGTTCGGCGGTCAGACCGATTTCATCGTCGGCGCGATGCATTCACCGGGCGGCCACGCGGTCATCGCGCTGCGCTCCTGGCAATCCAAGGCGGAAACCTCCACCGTGTTGCCGCTCATCTCCGGACCGGTCACGTCCTTCCAGCACAGCTACATCGTGACCGAGCAGGGCACGGCGACCATCTGGGGCCACGACGCTATCGGTCAGGCCCACCAGATCCTCGAGCACGCGGCGCATCCGGACGCGCGCGAACACCTGCGTACCGCCGCCCGCGAGCTGGGTCTGTCGCTAACCTGAGTATCAGGCGGCACCACGGCCGGGTCGACGCGTCGAAGCCGACACGTCGCCGGTGCGCAGGTCGACGATCGGTGATAGCCCAAGCGCAGCCGGTCGATTGTGGCCAGACGCCGGTTGCGTTCGTCGACTTCCGGTCGCCCGGCTGACATCGATCTTGGTGACCAGTTTAGTTTACGACAGTTGATTGGACACGACGAGTGGCGCGCCCACAATGACGCGATCGGAGCCTGGATCTGGCCAGCGTCCCGCGACCATGCCAGTCGCTCATAACGAACCGCGACTACTACGACAGGATGGTACGCATGTCAGACAGCCCAAACGGATCGCGCGCCAGGGCAGCGCTCGCCGCACTCGTCGCGATCGCGGGCATCCTCACCGTGGCTGCTTGTTCGTCGTCTTCGCCGACAGGGTCCACCGGTGGCACCGGCAACCAGTCCTCGAACAGTGGCGGGCCAGCCAGCGCGGGAGGGCCGGACAAAATCCAGGACTCGAGGTACTTCGGCCTGACCAAGCTCACCAAGGTTCAGCTATGCGGCGCCATGAGCACCAGCGAAGCATCCGGCGTCATCGGAAAGTCCACCCAGGCCGGCGAGTTCGGAAACACCCTCGGCTTGGGCGTGATCTGTGAGTGGAAGGTCGACGGCAGCAGCGACGACGAGCTGTACGTCGGGATTTCGACCGCGATTGACTGGAAGGGGGCAGCGGCGATCACCCAACTGCTCAAGCCGTCGTCGTTCAACGTCAACGGACATCCGGCTCTCGGCGCCGCGCCCGGCAGCTCGACAACCTACGCCGACGTGGTTGTCGCGGTCGGGGCCGACCACGATCCGGCCATTGAATACCGGGCCCCCACGCTCGACGAGGCGAAGGCCGTCGCCGCCCTCGTCACGCCTCGGCTCATCGCACTCGCCGGCTGACGACCCCCCGGACCCCCCCGGGCACCCCGCCTACCCGATCGGGCCGGGAGCGCTTCATCCCGGACGCGATGCTGCGGGCCCTGCAGAGCCATCGCAACCTGCGGGTGTGGTCGGAGATGTTCAGCGACGGCGTGCTGGCCCTGGAGAAGGCCGGCCGGCTCGACGCCGCGGTGCCGCTCACCGCATCGTTCTGTTTCGGCTCCCCGGAGCTCTACGACTGGGTCGACCGCAATCCCCGCGTGCGCATGCTACGCACCGAGAAGACCAATGATCCCGGCCTCATCGCCGCGCACCCTCGGCTGATGTCCATCAACGGCGCGCTGCAGGTCGACCTGTTCGCGCAGGCGAACGCGAGCCGGCTCGGCTCGCGGGTGTACTCGGGGTTCGGCGGTCAGACCGATTTCATCGTCGGCGCGATGCATTCACCGGGCGGCCACGCGGTCATCGCGCTGCGCTCCTGGCAATCCAAGGCGGAAACCTCCACCGTGTTGCCGCTCATCTCCGGACCGGTCACGTCCTTCCAGCACAGCTACATCGTGACCGAGCAGGGCACGGCGACCATCTGGGGCCACGACGCTATCGGTCAGGCCCACCAGATCCTCGAGCACGCGGCGCATCCGGACGCGCGCGAACACCTGCGTACCGCCGCCCGCGAGCTGGGTCTGTCGCTAACCTGAGTATCAGGCGGCACCACGGCCGCGCTGCGCGGCCGTGTCGATCGGAACCGGTGAGCCGAAGAGCTCACCCTGACCGTAGCGGCAACCAAGACCGAGGAGCGCCTCGTGCCGGTGCGCGTCGGAGACGCCGTCCATGACCTGGTCCAGCCCGAGTTCGCGGCAGAGCACGGTCACCGCGCGCAGCACCCTGCGACCTCGGGGCGAGCCGAGATCGGCGGCGAAGGCCGGATCGAACCGGACGAGGTCGACGCCGGCCCGGCTCAACGCGCGAAGCGATGCCGATCCGGCGCCGTACCGGTCGACCGCTACCCGCACGCCTTGGCGGCGCAGGGCCGACAGGGCCGACCAGCCGGGTCCGTCCTCGGCCAGCAACATGGACTCCGAGATCTCGATGACGAGCAGGTGGGCGTCGGCGCCGGTGTCGTCGAGGTGGCCCCGAACGGTCGTCACGAACTCGGGCTGGCCGATCATCTGTTCGGCGAGGTTGACACTGACGTAGCGTGACCGCGCCGATCCCGGTGGGTTGAGGGTGGCCAGGTCGGCCAAGGCATGGTGCAGGATCCAGTCCTCCAGCCCGGTCAGCCCACCGGTGGCCTGCGCGGCCGCGGCAACATCCGTGGCCGGCATTGGCGGGCCGCCGTCGCCGAGGTTGGCCGACGCGTCGAAGCCGACCGTCTCGCCGGTCCGAAGGTCGACGATCGGTTGGTAGCCCGGGCGCAGCCGGTTGGCGGCCATGGCGCGCTCGAGCCGGTGGCGGATCTCCAGTCGCCGGCGGGTCGGGGTCGACATGCCCGGACGGTACTGGCGCCAGTGACCCTTGCCCTGTGCCTTCGCGGCGTAGAGCGCATTGTCGGCCTCGGCCAGCAAGGCCGCCTGACCGCGTCCGGCGCTGCGGTAAGCCAGGCCGATGCTGGCGCCACCGTCCACTGTGATGCCTCGGACCACGACCGGCCGCGCCAGCGCGGCGGCGATGCCTTCCGTTGCGGCCCGGGCGGCGTCCTCGTCGGGCAGGTCGCGCAGCAGCACGGCGAACTCGTCGCCACCGAGGCGCGCGGCCAGATCGGTCCCGCCCAGGAACGACTGGATGCGTACGGCCGCGCTCACCAGCATCTCGTCGCCGATCTCATGGCCGTAGGCGTCGTTGACGGCCTTGAAGTCGTCCAGGTCGACGAAGAGGGCCGCGGTCCCGGTGGCCGAGCCGGCGTCGCCGCGGCGCAGCTGGTCGCGGAAGTGCTGGGCGTTCACCAACCCGGTCAAGGCGTCATGGCTGGCCCGGTAGGCCAGGTCACGTTGGAGACGGCGTTCGGCGGTGATGTCGCGCATCGTGGTCACTACACCGTTGACGCTGTGGTCGCGGCGCAGATCTCGCCGGACCACGAGCACACTGCGGGTCCCGGTTCCCGGGTGCCGGATCACACCCTCAGCGCCGTCCTCGGACTCTGACCACCCGTGGGTGGCGTCGCCGACCCGCCCGACGAGGTCGTCGAAGCGTTCGCCCCGCACGTCCCGGCCGAACATCGAGAAGGCGGCCGGGCTCGCGTACTCGATCCGGCCGACCCGGCTGATCAGGGTGGCGTCCGAGCTCGTCCGCACCAGGGTGCCGAAGTAGCGCTCCCGCTCCTCCGCCCGTACCCGGCTCATCAGGCCGATCCGGTCCAGCGCCGCTCCGGCCTGCTCCCCGAGCGCCCGCAGGCCGGGGGCGAGCTCGGTCAACGCGCCCAACCGGGCGGTGAAGACGAAGACGGTGTGCTGGTCCCCAGCCACCTCGGAGCTCGCCGGCGGGCAGCGTACGGTCAGCTCGGCCGGGGCGCGCGGATCGTTCGCGCCCATCGGCACCGGGTCCGCCGGGTACGGCGGTGCTCGTTGCTCGACGCGCACCGCGGGCGATCCCACGGGAGTCAGCGCCGCCAGCGCGCCGTCGAGCGCCGCGACCACCTCGGCCCGCGTGGTGGCGATCACCAGCGCATGCAGCGCCCCGCGCAGCGCGTGCTCCTCGAAGACGCGGCGCTGGTAGGTCCGTACCGAGAAGGCGGCCCGGATCAGGATGAGCAGGCCGACCGCGGCCGAGACCAGGGCAATCGCGACCCCCTCGGTGACCGGGCCCCGGGTCGCCTCCACCAGCAGGGCCGACGGCGCGACGAGAAGGCCGACCGCGAGCACGGCCAGACGCCCGAAGCCGAGCCGGGTCAGGCTGTTCGGCCGGGCGGCGATGTGGCCCATCGAGCGTGACAGCGCGGCGGCGCCGCAGAAGGCGGCGAACGCCAGCGCGCACAGGCCGGCGGCGTAGCGCGGGGCCCGCTGACCCTCGGCCGTCGCCTCGCCGTTGAGGAAGTCGGCGGTCAGGAAGGAGACCACGGCGACCGCCAGCATCGTCGACGCCGCATTGGTGCGCCAGCCGAGGATCCACCGTACCGAGGATGCCAGGACGGCGACGAAACCCACCGACCCGGCGATCGCCACCACCTTGGGCACCCCGGTGACGTCCAGGTTGGTCACGGCGTCCCGGCCGAAGACCGTCCACACCAGCAGAGACCCGGCGAGCGTGAAGGCCGTCGTGTCGATGACCAGGAACCAGTCGTGGGAACGGGCCCTGGGTCGCCCCAGCCACAGCAGCCACAGGGTCAACGGCAGGTACGCCGCGAGCACGTAGTAGTCCGCTGTCGAGGGGAACGGCACCGGCCCGGCTCGGTCGAGTGCGGTTCTGGTGAAGATCGCCTCGGCGATCGTGATGAGCACGACGCTCACCGCCACCAGCAGCCACGCCTGCCACCGGGCCGGGCGGAAGGCCCGGACCCCGTAGCCGATCGCCAGGAGGCTGGCGGCGCCGGCGAAGACGATCGCTACCGGGCGTGCGCTCGACAGCAGGCAGAACAGCACCGCGGCGACCGTGACCGTCACCATGTACGCCGTTCTGACCAGACCGATACCCACCGCCGCCCCCCGTGGCCGCCAGCCTCCCGTTTGTCCTCGAACCAGCCTAGATCGGGTCGAGCCCGGATGGTCAGGCCTCGGTCAGGGGCGCCGCGGTCGGCAGGCAGTGAGGTAGAGCGTCCGGTACGGCGAGGTCACGCCCCAGCTCCCGATGGCTGGTTGCACCGGTGCCATTGCTGCCCGACCAGGGTGTGCTTGGTCGAATCGGAGAAGTAGGCAACCACCAGGTTGTCACCCGGCTGGATCGTCGGCACCGCCGCCTGCGCCGGCGTGACCGCGACCAGTAGCGCGCCGGCGGCGAACGCGACCGCGAAGAGTACCCGTTTGAGCATGGGAGTTCCCTTCGTCAGATGATGTGGATGCGTGAATCGCTCAGCCCTCTGGTTAGGAGGGGCACCCTTTACCACCGAAAGCGTTAAGAGGGTGCCCTTCCTCACTCATCCGCTCCGTCGCCGGCCGGCTCCGTCGCCGGCCTGCAACGCGGAGACCCGCTGGCGCGTACGTGTGATGGGAGGTGACCGACGTGCGGGACGGGTCATTCGAACAATTCGTCCGGGACTCGTTGCCGGTGCTCACCCGGTACGCTCGGGCGCTCACCGGTGACGTGCACGCGGCCGACGACCTGGTCCAGGCAACCCTGGTCAAGGTGGCCGCCGCCTGGCGGCGGGTCCGAACGGACGGGAATCCCCTCGCGTACACCAAGACCGCGCTGTTCCGCACGTATGTGAGCTGGCGGCGGCTGCGTCGCCACGGGGACCAGCCGCTGGAGCTCGTCGATCGCCCGGCCGCCGGCGACGCCTACGCCGCCGTCGAGGCGCGGCTGGTGGTCCGGGACGCGTTGACCGGGTTGCCCCGGTTGCAGCGAGCCGTCCTGGTCGCGACGTACCTGGATGACGCCGACGACGAACGGATCGCCGAGCTGATCGGCCGGACCCCGTCGACGGTCCGTTCGCTGCGCCGGCGCGGGCTGATCGCCGTCCGTTCGGCGCTGGGGGTCGCCCCGAACGCGGCCCCGGCGCCGGTCGCCACCCCGTTCCACCTCTGAACTGACGAGCACCGACTGACGAGCACCGACTGACGAGCACCGAATGACGAGCACCAACTGACGAGCGAGGAGCCCAGCCGCATGGACACCGTCGAACGCCTCCTGGTCGCCGAACTGACCAGCCTGGAGGCCGAGCCCCGGGTGGACGACGAGCTCGTGCTCGCCGGCGTGGCCAGCCGCCAGCGCCGCCGCCGGCTGGTCACCTCGGCCATCGCCGTCGGGGCCGTCGTGGCGGCCGGAGTCACCGGCACCTCGCTGGTCGCCGTGCGCCAGGCGGTGCCGCCGGCACCGGGCGTGAGCCCGACCGTGACCCGGCCCCCGACACCGGAGAAGTCCACGATGGACTGGATGGGCGCGGTGAGCGGCACCCCGGTCTCGCCGATCGTGGGGTCGTTCGCCGACCCGCAGCACGGCTTCCTGCTGGCGATGCGGTGCGGCACCGTCGAGTCGCGGTACCTGCCCTGCAACGCCCAGCTCGAGGTGACCGCCGACGGCGGCCGGAGCTGGGTCGGCCGGCCGCTGCCGGCCCAGCCCGGAGACATGTCGATCGATACCATCTTCGCCGTCGACGCCCGTACGGTCGTCTACTCCCGCACCGAGACCGGCCACCTGGAGTTGCCCGACCGGCGCTTCGTCAGCACCGACGCCGGGCAGAGCTGGCGCGAGGTCCGCGTGGTGACCATCGCCGAGACGCACGAGGTGCCCGCCGGCGCACAGGTCGCGGTGGCCTGGTCCGAGCACGGCCCCGAGGTCATCGTGGTCCGTCCCGACGGAGGCAGTGCCGCCCTCACGCCGTTGCCGGCCCAGCCGGACCTCGGCGAGGTCACCACCACCGCGGCCGGCGACATCTTCCTCGCCGGACGCCGCGACACCTTCGACCCCGGCGACTCCGGCACCGGGACGACCGAGGCCGATATTTACGTCAGTCACGATCGCGGCCACACCTGGCAGCGGATCGCCGCACCCGTGGTGCACCAGACCGGGTCCGCCGGGTACACCGCCGACAGCCACCTGGCGACCGCGGACGGCCGGGTGCTGTACTACGCGGACGGATATGCCGAGGGCTTCGCCCCGATCACAACGACCCTGTTCCGCAGCCTGGACGGCGGCCGGTCCTGGGGCCGGGTGAGCCTCCCACACGCGGGCGCCGGTGCCGACCTGGACACCCTGACCATGCAGCTCAACGGCTACTCGTCGCTCGGTGGCGAGGGGGTCGACACGTTCTTCTCCATGGCGCCGCTGGCCGACGGTGGGCTGCTGCTCACCACAGGCGGGCATCTGTTCCGGCTGCGGCCATCGGATGCGACCCCCCGTGAGGTGCACACCCCGTACGGGCGCTTCGTCATCCCGCTCGGGGACGGGCGCGTGGTCGGGGTCGGCATCCAGGGGTCCGACCGCGACCACGTCAACGTGTTCGGGCTGACCAGGGACGGGACCAGCTGGTCGGCGATGACCTTCTCGTGAGTCAGATGGTGTAGGTCTGCGCGAGCGTGCGGTACTCGTGCAGCTCCGCGCCGCTGAACCACAGCGCCAGCTCCTGCTCGGCCTCGGCCGGATTGCCGGAGGCGTGGACCAGATTCGCCACCGCCTTGTCCTGGCCGATGCAGTACTCCCGGGACTGGTGGGCGAAGTCCCCGCGGATGGTGCCCGGCGGGGCCTCGTTCGGGTAGGTGCCGCCGACCAGCCGCCGTACGTTCGCCACCGCCTCGACGCCCTCCAGCACCAGCGCGATCACCGGTCCGCGCTGCATCGCCGCCGCGGTGGCATCGTAGACGGCCCGACCGAGGCGCTGCTCCAGGTCGAAGTAGTGCCGACGGGTGAACTCGGCGTCCATCACCGCCATCTTCGTGCCGACGATCTTGAGTCCGGCGTCCTCGAAGCGCTGGATGAGGCGTCCGACCAGGCCGCGCGCCACGGCGTCGGGCTTGAGGACGACGAGGGTCCGTTCCACACTGGCCACTGCTCTGTTCTGCCCTTCGGTCGCTGCCGGCGGCGCACGTCCTCCCGCGGCCGCGGTTCACCGCAGAGCGTACGGAACCGCCCGGCGTGCGCAGCGACGGGATCGGCGGAGCGCGGTGCGCCCGGTTGTCGGACCGGCCGCCGGCGGTCAGCGGCTCTGTAGGGCGTCGAGGGCGATCGCGACCGCGATGACCAGTCGGCGGTCCAGCCGCGGCTCGGTGATGCGGACCAGGTACGTGTCCCGGATGCCCCACTTCTTCTCCACCGAGAACGCCGGCGCCGTCGGCGGACCGAAGTCGAAGTGGTACGGCAGGAAGCTGAGGTCGGAGAAGCGGCGCAGGACGGCGACCAGCGGGCTGCGCTCCTGCCCGGTCAGCTCGGCCGCGCCGACCGGTTGCACGTGCCAGGTCGAGCGCAGCAGCGAGCGGGCGAAATCCTTGCGGAACTGGCCGATCGGCGCGCCGGCGTGGTCGGTGACGTCGTAGGTCGCGCCGAGGTCGAGCACGCTGCGCGCCCGGAAGCCCGCCAGCACGCCGGACTTCGACTCGTCTGTGTAGATGGTCACCTGCTCCTTCATCGCCAGGCGCTTCTGCTGGGCCAGCCCGACCAGGCTCACCAGCGCACCGGACGGATCCGCGGCCCAGACCTCGTACCGGTTGACCATCAGTGTGAGGCGCTGGCGCACCACGAGGGTCGATTGCGTCTGCAAGGTGGCGACGTCCACGATTCCTCCCCATCGGTGGTCCAGCGGCCGCGGTGCGGTGCCCGGTCAGTGGCCAGCTGCGGCTGTGAGTGTGGCAGAGCCGCGCCAGCACGCCGGGCCCGGGTAGGTTTGCCGATTGTGACGCTCGCCGCCCGGATTCCCGCGTCAGGAGATCCGGACTCCCTCTTCGACGCCTTCGCCGGTTGGGCGCAGGAGGGTGGGCTGCGCCTCTACCCGCATCAGGAGGAGGCGCTGATCGAGGTGGTCTCCGGCGCGAACGTGATCCTGGGCACCCCGACCGGCTCGGGCAAGAGCCTGGTCGCCACCGGCGCCCATTTTGTTGCGCTGGCCCGCGGTGACCGCAGCTACTACACCGCCCCGATCAAGGCGTTGGTGTCGGAGAAGTTCTTCGCGCTCTGCGACATCTTCACCCCCGAGGACGTGGGCATGGTGACCGGCGACGCCAGCGTCAACGCGGGGGCGCCGATCATTTGCTGCACGGCCGAGATCCTGGCCAACATCGCTCTGCGCGGCGGCGACCGGGCCGACGTGGGCCAGGTGGTGATGGACGAGTTCCACTTCTACGCCGAGCCGGACCGTGGCTGGGCGTGGCAGGTGCCGCTGCTCGAGCTGCCGCAGGCCCAGTTCCTGCTGATGTCGGCGACCCTCGGCGAGGTCAGCCGGTTCGCCGACGACCTGACCCGGCGGACCGGGCGACCGACCGCGGTCGTCACCAACGCCGAGCGGCCGGTGCCGCTGCTCTTCTCGTACGCGATGACGCCGCTGCACGAGACGATCGAGGAGTTGCTCAGCACCCGCCAGACGCCGGTCTACATTGTCCACTTCACCCAGGCCGAGGCGCTCGAGCGCGCGCAGGCGCTGACCAGCATCAACGTGTGCAGCCGGGAGGAGAAGGACGCCATCGCCCGCAAGATCGGCAGTTTCCGGTTCGCCGCCGGCTTCGGGCGCACGCTGTCCCGCCTCGTCCGGCACGGGATCGGCGTCCACCATGCCGGCATGCTGCCCCGCTACCGGCGGCTCGTCGAGACGCTCGCCCAGGCCGGGCTGCTGAAGGTGGTCTGCGGCACCGACACCCTCGGCGTTGGCATCAACGTGCCCATCCGGACCGTCCTCTTCACCGGTCTGTCCAAGTTCGACGGTTCCCGCAACCGGCTGCTCAAGGCCCGCGAGTTCCACCAGATCGCCGGGCGGGCGGGCCGGGCCGGCTACGACACCCTGGGCACCGTGGTGGTGCAGGCACCGGAGCACGTCATCGAGAACGAACGGGCGCTCGCCAAGGCCGGCGACGACCCGCGCAAGCGGCGTAAGGTGGTGCGCCGCAAGCCGCCGGAGGGTTCGATCGGGTGGGGCCAGCCGACCTTCGAGCGGCTGGTGGCGGCCGAGCCGGAACCGCTGACGTCCAGCTTCACCGTCAGCCACGCGATGCTGCTGAACGTGATCAGCCGGCCCGGTGACACCTTCGGCGCGCTGCGACACCTGCTCACCGACAACCACGAGGACCGCGCGGCCCAGCGTCGCCACATCCGCCGGGCGATCGCGATCTACCGGGCGCTGGTCGCCGGCGGGGTCGTGGAGCGGTTGGCGCAGGCCGATCCGGATGGGCGGCTGGCTCGGCTGACGGTGGAGCTGCAGCTGGACTTCGCGCTCAACCAGCCGCTCTCGCCGTTCGCCCTGGCCGCACTGGAGCTGCTCGACCGGGACTCGCCGACCTACGCGCTCGACGCGGTCTCGGTCATCGAGTCCACATTGGAGAACCCACGAACGGTGCTGGCGGCCCAGCAGTTCAAGGCCCGCGGCGAAGCGGTGGCCCAGATGAAGGCCGATGGCATCGAGTACGAGGCGCGGCTGGAGCTGCTGGATTCGGTGACCCATCCGAAGCCGCTCGCCGATCTGCTCGACGACGCGTACGAGATGTACCGCCGCGGCCATCCGTGGGTGGCCGACTACCAACTGGCGCCGAAGTCCGTGGTCCGGGACATGTACGAGCGGGCGATGACGTTCGTCGAGTACGTGGCGTTCTACTCGCTGGCCCGCTCGGAGGGGCTGGTGCTGCGCTACCTGGCCGACGCGTACAAGGCGCTGCGTCAGACGGTGCCCGACGAGGCGCGTACCGAGGAGCTGGCCGACCTGACCGAGTGGCTCGGCGAGCTCGTCCGGCAGGTCGACTCGAGCCTCATCGACGAGTGGGAGCGGCTGGCCAACCCGGTCGACGAGCCATCGTCCAGGATGGACGACACGCCGCCCGCAGTGACCGGCAACGTCCGCGCATTCCGGGTGCTGGTCCGCAACGCGTTGTTCCGCCGGGTGTCGCTCGCCGCCCTCCACCGCTACCACGAGCTCGGCGAGCTCGACGGCGAGGACGGATGGGACGCCAACGCCTGGGCGGAGGCGATGGCGGGCTACTTCGAGCAGCACGGCGAGCTGGGCACCGGTGCGCAGGCCCGGGGGCCGGCGATGCTCATCATCGACACCGGGAGCGAGCGGTGGCGCGTCCGCCAGATCTTCGACGACCCGGCCAGCGACCATGACTGGGGGATCAGCGCCGAGATAGACCTCGCCGAGTCCGACCGGGCCGGCGCGGCCGTGGTCCGGATCACCGACGTCGGACAGTTGTAGGAGGTACGGGTTGCCTGGTCCATTGGCACTGGTCGGGTCCGGGGAGTACACGACCGCGATGCTGGCGGTGGAACGCGAGCTCATCGCCGGCCGGCCGCCCCGGTACGTGCAGATCCCCACCGCGGCCGCCCGCGAAGGCGACGCGCGGCTGGCGTACTGGGTGAAGCTCGGCCAGGCCCAGGCCGACCGCCTCGGGGTGGCCGCCGTACCGTTGCTCATCCTCGATCGGAGCGAGGCCGACGACGCCGCGATCGCCGACCAGATCGCCGGTGCCGGCCTGATCTACCTCTCCGGCGGCAGTCCGGCGTACCTGGCCGACACGTTGCGGGGGACCGCGGTGTGGCGCGCGATCGTGGCGGCCTGGGAGGGCGGCGCCGCGCTCGCCGGCTGCAGCGCCGGCGCGATGGCGCTCTCCGACCGGGTGCCCGATCTGCGCCACCCGGCCGGCGGTGACCGCGAAGGCCTGGGACTGCTGCCGCACATCCGGGTGCTGCCGCACTTCGACGCGATGGTCGGGCGCATTCCCGACCTGCTGACCCGCCCGTTCCTGCGACCGCCGGCCGGGGTCAGCCTGGTCGGCGTGGACGAGAACACGGCACTGGTCGGCGGGCCGGTCGAGTTCACCGTCCACGGCCGCGGCTCGGCCTGGCTGCTCGGCGACGGGCCACGCCGGCGGGTCCCGGCCGGCGCGACGGTGAGCTTGCCACCGCGTCCGGTTTAGGTTGGCGCGAGGCTGGTATCAAGGAGTTGCCCTCGACCCTTCGGCGAAAGGCCAGTGGTGAGCCCGTCCGACACGCACCTCGCGTTCACCGTGCTCGCCGGAGTCCTCATCGGATTCGGGATCATCGGGGTCTTCATCCCGATGGTCCCCGGCTTGCTTCTCGCCTGGGTGGGCGCCGTGGTCTGGGCGATCTTCGGAGGCGGCGGCACCGCCGGCTGGGTCGTGTTCGTCGGCGCCACCATCGCGGCGCTCTTCGGCGCCATGGCCAAGTACGCCCTGCCGGGCCGCAACCTGCGCCGCGCCAGCGTACCGACGCGCTCGATCATCGTGGGCGGCGTGCTCGGCATCATCGGCTTCTTCGTGATCCCGGTTGTCGGCCTGCCCCTCGGCTTCGTGCTCGGCATCCTCATCGCCGAGCGGGTCCGCCAACCCGACTGGCGTCTGGCCTGGCGGTCCACTGTGGCCGCACTCAAGGCGGTCGGATTGTCGATCCTCATCGAGATCTTCGCCGGCATGATCATCGCGGTTATCTGGGTGGTCGGTCTGCTGACGTCCTGAGCCTGACAGGATGCGGCGGTGGACCTACCGGCTCGGCTGCGCGAGGCGCTGGACGCGGCGGTCGCCGCGCAGCCGCTGCGTGACCTGAGCGATCGGGTGGATCGGCTGATCGAGCGCTACCGGTCCGGCCGGGTGCCGGCGGAGCCGATCCTGGCCTCGGCCGCGGACGCGCTCGCCTACGCGGGCTACCGCATGCCGGCCACCTACGCGGCGGTACGGGCGGCGCTGGCGCAGGTCGCGATCGTGCTCCCCGGATTCGCTCCGGCGAGCCAGCTCGACCTCGGCGGCGGCACCGGCGCGGCCGCCTGGGCCGCGGCCGACGCGTTCCCCGGTCTTGTCCTCCCCGGTCTCGCCGGCATCACGGTGGTTGACCAGGTGCCGGCGGCGCTGTCGCTGGGCCAGCGCCTCGCCGCCGGCGGCCTACCGGCAACGTGGCTGCCCGCGCGCATCGACGCCGATCCGGTGCCGCCGGCGGAGCTGGTGACCATCTCCTATGTGCTCGGTGAGCTGGCCGAGGATGCCCAGCTCGACCTGGTGCGCCGGGCCGCCGCCGCGGCCCGCCTGCTGGTCGTGGTCGAGCCGGGCACACCGGCGGGCTACCGCCGCGTGCTCACCGCCCGCGACGCGATGCTCGCGAGTGGACTGTCCGTGATCGCCCCGTGCCCGCACCAGGCGGCCTGCCCGATGATCCCGGGTCGCGACTGGTGCCATTTCTCGATCCGGATCAACCGCTCGGCCGGGCACCGGCGGCTCAAGGACGCCGAACTGTCCTATGAGGACGAGAAGTTCGCCTATGTCGCCGGTGCGCGCTCGCCGGCGCCTACGCTGTCGGCGGCGCCGGTCGCGCGGATCCTGCGCCAGCCACGGCGGGCCAGGGGGCTGGTCTCGCTCTACCTCTGTACGCCGGCGTCCGGCCCCGACCAGGGCGCGCTGGTGCGCCAGACCGTCTCCCGGCGCCAGGGTGCGACCTACCGGGCCGCCCGCGACGCCCGCTGGGGCGACCCCTGGCGATCCCCGTCGATCTAGGGCATAGGCACACGGATAGAGATCAAAGCACGTGCACAAGCCCTAGATCGACGGGCTCAGCCGCGGCCGGGTTCGTAGCGGCGCAGGGCGAAGCGGGTGGCCGCCACCAGGACGCCGATCTGCAGGACCAGGATCAGCGCGGCCCGCCACCAGTTGAAGGCCACGTGGTTCCACAACGGATCCGGGAACGGGAAGCGCAGCAGGTTCGTGGTCGCCGCGCTGGCGGCGAAACCCCACCGGGATGGGTCGACCCAGGACGCAACCTCCAGTCCTTTCTGACCGCTGATCTGGAACAGCCCGCCGGAGAGGACGAGTTGGGCCATCACGCTCACTACAAGGATCGGCGTCGTCTGCTCGGTCGTGCGCACAAGCGCACTGGCGAGCAACCCGATCGCGGTCGACGCGATCGCGACCAGAGAGATTGCGACCATGATCTCGGCGGTCGGGTTGTGCAGAACCAGGCCGGCCTTCGGCGCACCCCGCCCCAGCAGGGAGAGGTAGACGAAGATGATGACCTGGATCACATCGATGATGATGAAGACGACGACCTTGGAGGCGAGGTACGCGGTGGGGGAGAGGCCGATCGCCCGCTCCCGGCGGTAGATCGCCGACTCGTTGATGATCTCCCTGATCGCGACCGCCACGCCCATGAACGCCGCGCCGATCACGAAGACGACGAGCAGCCGTTGCGCCTCCAGGCTGTAGCCGCCGGGGTCGGGGCTCAGCCCGTGGCTGCCCGGCACGGTGTGGCTCAAGCCGGCCAGCGCCAGCGGCAGCCCGACGAGGAAGATGGTGTACCCGCGGTCGGAGACGATCACGGTGATCATGCGCAGGCACAGGGTGAGGAACTGGCGCAGCGGGACCACCGGGTGCAGCGCCCGATGGGTCAGGGACATGTCCTGCACACCGGCGGCCGGGCCCGGCTTCGCGCCCGGCTTGGCATCGGCGAAGATCCTGCGGGGGGCCGACTTTTGGCTTGGCGCGGGGACCGCGGCGGGCGCCGGTGCCGGCGCGGCGGCCGGTGCCGGTGGCGGGCTCGGTATAGGCGGCGTGGCCGGCGTGGCCAGTGCCGGGGCGCTCGCCTGCGCGACCGGCGGATCGACCCCGGCCGGCGTGGCCAGTGCCGGGGCGCTCGCCTGCGCGACCGGCGGATCGACCGTGGCCGTCGCGGCGGCCGGGGAACCAGCCCCAGCGGCGAACTCTGCGCCGGGGGCCGGAGCCGGGATGACTGGGCCGGGGGCCGCGGTCTCGGTCTCGGTCACGGCGCCGGCGGGCACCCCAACGGCGGCCGGCTCCACCGGCGGCGGGGCCGGCCGGGGGGTCGGGGCGAACTCGGGCAGGGTCAGCTGGGGCGGCTGGCGAGCCAGCTCGAGCGCGACCTCGCCCACGTATTTGCGATAGGTGTCAGAGTTGCGGTAGATCTGCGCCCACCGCCGGGCGTCGTTGGTGACCTTGTCGAAGACGTCGGCGTAATCCTCGGCCTCGAAGAAGGGGAGCACCTGGTCCGGCGGGCCGAAGAAGCCCATCCGGCCGCCCTGGCACATCACCAGCACGTGGTCGCACAGGTCGAGGTGCAGCACGCTGTGGGTGACCACGACGACGGTACGGCCGCGGTCGGCGAGCAGGCGCAGCTCCCGCATGACCTCCTTGTCCAGGGCCGGATCCAGGCCGGAGGTCGGCTCGTCAAGAGCCAGCAAGGATGGCTCGGTCAGCAGCTCAAGCGCGACCGAGGTGCGCTTGCGCTGACCGCCGGAAAGGGTGTCGATGCGCTGCCTGGCCTTGTCCGTCAAGCCGAGCAGCTCCAGCACCTCGGTGACCCGCTTCGAGCGCTGGCTGCGGGGCACGTCCTGGGAGAACCGCAGCGAGGCGGCGAACCGCAGCGCCCGCCGTACCGTGAGCTGGCCGTGCACCACGTCGTCCTGGGGGACCATGCCGATGCGGTACCGCAGCTCGGAGTAGTGCCGGTAGAGATCCTTGCCGTCGTAGTGCAGGCTGCCATGGGTGGCCGGCCGGATGCCGGTCATCGCCTTGAGCAGGGTCGACTTGCCGCAGCCACTCGGGCCGATGATGCCGAGCAGGGTGCCGTGTCGCAGCGCGAAGCTGACGTCGTCGAGCAGCACCTGCGCCTTGACCTCGACCGTGATGTCGTCCGCGATGATCGAGGTCGGACCCTGGTCATCGTGCTGGTAGATGTTGACCCCGTCGAAGAGGAACTCGTGCCGCCCGATGGTGAACGTGTCACCGGGCGACAGCACCCCACGCGGCGCCCGCCGGCCGTTGTGGTGCAGGCCGTTGCTGCTGCCGAGGTCCACGATGTGGTGCTCGGAGCCGACCTTGCGGACCTCGGCGTGTTTGCGCGAGACCCACAGGTCGCTCAGCACGATGTCGTTGTCGGCGTCCCGGCCAATCCGGATAGTCCCGGTCTCGTCGAAGGTGGCGACCGGTGCGACGGTGGCGGTGCCTGGTTGATCGTTCGTCCCCACGGCCCCCATCATGCCGGGTGTGTCGAGCCCGTGTCTGTGGGCCGCTCGGCTGGCATGGGTGCCGGGGAGTCGCTCGCCACGGGCGACGTTTGGCCAGCTCGGGCCGGGGGCCGGGGTGTCTCCCACTGCTTGAGCGGCCCGGCGCGCCCGCTCGGGTCGGCCCCGGGGACCGCGCGGGTGTCGACTAGCAGACGGCCGAGGCCGGCGCGGGTTGCGATCACGATCAGGCTGTCGGTACGGGCGATGCGCCGCCCGTCAGGGGGCAGCCAGAGCACGTGCTCCTCGCGCCCGGTACGGATGGCGAGCAGCCGCACCTCCTGCGCCCGATGGACGGTCGCGGCCGGGGCGTACTCCAGTGCCGAGCCAGCCTGCACCGGCAGCTCGGCAACGAGCAGCACGCGGCGGCGTACCGGGATGGTCGCGATCACCTGGCGGCCGAGCATGGCGGCGGCGAACGCGGGTGCCGCGAGGTAGGAGACGCTGCGGGAGATGTTGATGGCGAACGCCTTCTGCACCCGGCGGGCGAAGTCGGCGTCGAAGAGGCGCAGCACCACCCGCAGGTTCGGTTGCGCGGCCCGGCCGAGCAGGGAGATCTCCAGGTTGGTCACGTCGTCGGTCGAGACCACGACCAGCGCGCGACAGGTGGCCACTCCGGCCGAGGTGAGGACCGGGTTGCGGCTCGCATCGCCTATGATCACCGGGATGCCGAGCTCCCGGGCGGGCACGATGCCGTAGGCGTCCGGGCTGCGCTCGATCGCCACCACCTCGACGCCCGCCGCGTGCAGGCGGCGCACCACCCGGGTGCCGACGTGGCCAAGGCCGATCACCACGACGTGCTCGCGCAGCGTGGTCGGCAGGTCGCCCCGCTCGCTGCGCAGCCGGGCCTTCACCGTCGAGTCGACGATCGCCGCCGTGATCGCGGGGATCAGCGCGATGCTCACCACGGTGAGCGCGGTCAGCGTCACCTTCTGCAGCGCGTCGGCGCGGGGGTCGGCGTTCGCCCCGGTCAGCTCGCTGATCACGGTGACGTACGCGGATTGGAAGAAGTTGCCGGTCGCCCAGGTCAGGGCGGCGGTACCGGCCACGAAGACGCCCACGAGCACGGTGACCACGAGGCGCAGGCGGGCACCGAGCAGGACCGCCATCGCACTGACCCGGCGGCGCTGCGGCGGGCGGGGGGCCGGCTCCGGCACTGGCTTGGTCCGGGCCAGCACCAGGTCGGCACCCGAGTCTCCCGGTGGTGGCGGCAGCACGACCGGGTCGCTGCGGCCGTCGGTGAACGCGAGGCCGAGCAGCACATCGTCGGGCCTGGCGCTGGTCCGACGGATCGCCACCAGGGTCCGGTCGGCCACCCGCATGGGCGGGGTGGCCGAGTCGTCCAGCGCGGCGGCCACGAACGCCGGCGCGGCGATCTCGGCGGCCGAGAGCGCGACGCAGTCGTTGAGCAGGTCCGCGATGCGTGCTCCGAGGGTCAGGTTGAACATCCGTACGACCAGGCGAATGTCCGGGTTGAGCTCCTGAGCCACGAGCGCGGCATCGACGTTGCCGGCGTCGTCCTGGTCGAGCAGTCCGACGGCGTCCACGCCGTCGAGCCGTGCCCGGGTGAACGCGTCCACATCGAGCTGCTCGGCCTCGATGACCTCGACCTCGGGCACCTCGCGAATCCGCAGCCCCCACCGGCTCGGCTGGGGCGGCACGATCGCGGTCACCTGCAGGTCGTAGCGGGTGGCGAGCTCCTCGATCAGCCGGTACGCCATCGGGTTGTCGCCGCAGACCACGAACCGCCGATGCTCGGCGGCGGCCGGGTCGGGTTCGCCGGCACCGATTCCCGGCTCGTTCTCAGCCTGCACGCTGCGAGGGTATCGACACGCGGCCTGCGCGGAGCGCCGGTCAGCCCTCGGGCGGGCGGCGGCCGCGCTTGAGGTCGCCGCGGCGGCGTTTGGCATCCAGCCGGCGCTGGACAGCGGCCCGCGACGGCGCCGTCGGCCGGCGGGGTCGGCCCGGCGTGGCGATGGCCCAGGCGAGCAGGGCGAGCATCCGGGTCCGGGCGGCGCGCCGGTTGTCCAGCTGAGAGCGGTGCTCGGAGGCGGTCACCACGAGCGTGCCGTCGACCAGCCGCGGGGCCAGCCGGGCCAGCGCGCGCGATTTGAGGGGCTCCGGGATGGCATTGCTGGCGGCCAGGTCGAAGCGCAGTTCCGCTCTGGAGTCGGCGGTGTTGACCCCCTGCCCACCGGGCCCGCCGGCCCGGCTGAAGTGCCAGGCCAGTTCGGTCGCCGGGATGACGATCGAGCCGGTCACCGCCAGATCGCTCATCACCCCTCCAGCATGCCCACGGGCCCCGGGCGACCAGCGCCGCACACCGCCATCTTTGCCGGCCGCCGTGCAGCCACTAGCCTGGTCGTTCACTCATGGGGAGGACGTGAGCTTCGTGCGCAGTGCAATCGCGATCATCATGGCGGTACTCGGCACCATCCTGGTCCTCAGCGGCGCCGCGGCGCTCTGGGCGGCCGCCCTGACCCGGCCGCGGCTGGCCGGCGACGCCACGGGCGACGCCGCCGACGTGGAGCGGACCCGCCGGGAGCGGGCGGTGGACGCGGTGAGCCGGATGCCCTCGCCCGACCGCCTGATCATGTGGGGGGTCGTCCTGCTCGCGCTGAGCGCGGTCGCCGCCGGCGCGGTCACCCTCTCGGCGAGCGCCACCGCCGGCACCTGAACGGGACCCGCCGCCCGCCGCCGGTGGCCCCGGCGTGTTCGTGACCCCCGGGGACCCCCGTGACCGGCGAGGATTATTCTGCGGACCTGGGTTGCGGCGTACCGGACAGGCAGCCCGGACCCGCTGCCGCTGGAGGCCTGAGTGACCACCGTCGCACCGAAGCCGATCGTGACCCGGCCATGGCCCGTACGCCAGCAGACCCGGGGTTCGGCGATCGCGGCGCTGCTGCGGCAGACCGACGCCAAGCAGATCGGCGTCATGTACATGGTCACCTCGTTCATTTTCTTCATCATCGGCGGCTTCATGGCGCTGCTCATGCGCGCCGAGCTGGCCCGCCCGGGCCCACAGTTCCTCTCCGCGGAGCAGTACAACCAGCTCTTCACCATGCACGGCACGATCATGCTGCTGCTCTTCGCCACCCCGATCCTGTTCGCGTTCGCCAACTACATCGTGCCGCTGCAGATCGGCGCACCGGACGTGAGCTTCCCGCGACTCAACGCGTTCGCGTACTGGCTCTACGCGTTCGGCGGGACCATGGTCGTGCTCGGCTTCCTCACCCCGGGCGGCGCCGCCGACTTCGGCTGGTTCGCCTACCAGCCCTTGGCGAACGCGGCGAACTCGCCCGGCGTCGGTGCGGACATGTGGATCGTCGGCCTGGTGATCTCCGGACTCGGCACCATCCTCGGCGCGGTCAACATGATCACCACGGTGCTGACCCTGCGCGCCCCCGGGATGACCATGTTCCGGATGCCGATCTTCACCTGGAACATCATGGTGACCGCGCTGCTCGTGCTCATGGTCTTCCCGATCCTGGCCGCGGCGCTGCTGGCGGTGCTGGCCGACCGACATCTCGGCGCACACGTCTTCGACAGCGCCACCGGCGGTCCCCTGCTGTGGCAGCACCTGTTCTGGTTCTTCGGCCATCCTGAGGTGTACATCGTCGCGTTGCCGTTCTTCGGCATCATCTCCGAGATCATCCCGGTCTTCAGCCGCAAGCCCATCTTCGGCTACAAGGGACTGGTCGCCGCCACCATCGGCATCGCCGCCCTCTCGATGAGCGTGTGGGCGCACCACATGTTCGTCACCGGCCAGGTACTGCTGCCGTTCTTCTCGTTCCTGTCGTTCCTCATCGCGGTGCCGACCGGGATCAAGTTCTTCAACTGGATCGGCACCATGTGGCGCGGCCAGATCAGCTTCGAGACCCCGATGCTGTTCGCCATCGGCTTCCTGGTCACGTTCCTGCTCGGCGGGCTGTCGGGGGTGATGCTCGCCTCGCCGCCGATCGACTTCCACGTCTCCGACACGTACTTCGTGGTCGCGCACTTCCACTACGTGCTCTTCGGCACGATCGTCTTCGCGGTCTACGGCGGGGTCTACTTCTGGTTCCCGAAGATGACCGGGCGGATGATGGACGAGCGGCTCGGAAAGATCCACTTCTGGCTCACCATCATCGGCTTCAACGTGACCTTCCTGGTGCAGCACTGGCTGGGCGCGGAGGGCATGCCGCGGCGCTACTTCGACTACCTGCCCCAGGACGGCTGGACCCTGCTCAACACCATCTCCACCATCGGGGCGTTCATCATCGGCATCTCCACCCTGCCGTTCCTCTACAACGTGTGGAAGTCCTACCGGGCCGGGCCGATCGTCGAGGTCGACGACCCGTGGGGCCACGGCCAGTCGCTGGAGTGGGCGACCAGCTGCCCGCCTCCGCTGCGCAACTTCGACCGCATGCCGCGCATCCGCTCCGAGCGCCCGGCCTTCGACGCGAAGTTCCCGCAGCTCGCCGTGGACACGTCACCGCCGGAGCGCCGGCAGGAGGTCGGCGCGGGCCGCTGAGCCCGGTTCTCCACTGCCCTGCGGACAGGTTCTCCCGCGCCTTGCGGACGCGCGGGCTTCTCCAACGCTGCGAGCAGGAGCGCGCGGGCGATCAGGCGGTGACCGGGGTGCCGACCAGGTGCACGCCGGCCTCCCGCAGTTCGGCCATGATCGACGCGGCCATCTGCGGGGCCACGGCGGCGGTCAGGTCGAGCAGCACCGTGGTGTCGAAGCCGGCCTTGACTGCGTCGAGCGCGGTCGCCCGCACGCAGTAGTCGGTCGCGATGCCGACGACGTCCACGTCGGACACATCGCGCATGCGCAGCCAGGCGGCCAGGCCGATGCCACCGGCGCGTCCCTCGAAACCCGAGTACGCGGCGGCATGCTCACCCTTGCGGAAGATGGCGTCGATCCGGTCGGTGTCCAGCGCCGGGTGGAAGTCGGCCCCTGGGGTGCCGGCGACACAATGGACCGGCCAGGAGGTGACGAAGTCGGGCTGGTCGCCGAAGTGGTCGCCCGGCTCGATGTGGTGGTCCTGAGTGGCCACCACGTGATCCCAGTGCTGCGGCTCCTCGGCGAGCAGGGCCGAGATCCCGGCGGCCACCGCCGCGCCGCCCTTGACGGCGAGCGAGCCGCCCTCGCAGAAGTCGTTCTGCACGTCGGTGATGATCAGCGCTCGGCTCATGGTGCTCCTTGGATGACGACGGGGATCGCCGGATCGCCGGCGGAGAGCTTCAGGCCCTCCCACGGGATGGAGATCAGGCACTGTCGCAGGTGTTCGCGGGACTCCTCGAGGGACGGCCGGTCGACCGCGACGCCGGCCCGGACGTACGGTCGCTGTAGCGCTCGGTCGTGCGCTGCCGAGGACGGCGTGCCCTGGGACACGATGACCTCCTCGACCGCGGTGCCGGTGGGCTTGTGCCGGCGTACCGCGGTCTTGCGGCCGCCGATGGTCGCCTTGTGCTCGGAACGCTTCACCACCGGCCGACCGTCCACTTCGACCAGTTTGTAGATGAGGTCCGCGGTGGGCGCGCCGGAGCCGCTGACCACGGCGGTGCCGGCACCGTAGGCGTCGACTGGTTCGGCCGCGAGCGCGGCAATCGAGTACTCGTCCAGATCGCCGGAGACCACGATCTTCGTGTCGACCGCGCCGAGCGAGTCGAGCAGGTTACGCGACTGCGCCGCCAGCACCGACAGGTCACCGGAGTCGATCCGGATGGCCCGCAGCCCCGGTCCGGCGATCGCGATCGCGTTACGGATGCCCTGGCTGATGTCGTACGTGTCGACCAGCAACGTCGTCTGCTTGCCCAGCGCGGCCACCTGGGCGGCGAACGCGGTGGACTCGTCGTCGTGCAGCAGGGTGAACGCGTGCGCCGCGGTGCCGGTGGTCGGCACCGCGTACCGGCGGCCGGCTTCGAGGTTGGAGGTGTGCGAGAACCCGGCCAGATAGGCCGCCCGGGCGGCGGCGATCGCGGCGTCCTCATGGGTACGCCGGGAGCCCATCTCGATCAGCGACCGGCCGCGGGCGGCGGTGACCATGCGCGCGGCCGCGGCGGCCACGGCGCAGTCGTGGTTGAGCACCGAGAGCACGAGCGTCTCGAGCACCACGCACTCCGCGAAGGTGCCGGCGACGGTGAGAATCGGCGAGCCGGGGAAGTACAGCTCGCCCTCGGCGTAGCCGTCGATGTCGCCGCCGAACCGGTAGCCGGACAGCCAGTCGGCCATGGCGGCGTCGCCCACCCCGGCCTGGCGGAGGTAGGCCAGCTCGGCCGGGCCGAACCGGTAGGACTCCAGTGCTTCGATCAGCCGCCCGGTGCCGGCCACCACCCCGTACCGGCGGCCCCGCGGCAGCCGCCGGGCGAACACCTCGAACACGCACCGGCGCCCGGCGGTACCGTCCTTGAGCGCGGCCGAGACCATGGTGAGCTCGTAGTGGTCGGTGAAGAGGCCGGTGGTCACGGCCTCCAGCCTACGATCCGGACCCGCCGGTCAGGGGTCCTTGGTCATCGCCCGCAGCGCCGGCTGCAGCTCGCCCCGGCCGGCCACCCCGAGCTTGGCGTAGACCCGGCGCAGGTGGTTGTCCACGGTACGGGCTGAGAGGTACAGCTGGTCGGCGATGTCTTTGCTGGTCACCCCGCTGGCAGCGAGCCGGGCGATCTGGTGTTCGCGCAGGCTCAAGGTCGGCCGGTGCACGGTGAGGGCGGGGGTTCGGGCGCCCTCACACGCCTCCAGCAGGGTGGCGTAGAGGCGGGCCGCCTCGACGATGCGGGTCGAGCGGGTCTGGTGCATCCGGTTGAAGGCGCCGGCGGCGGCCTCGGCGGCGAGCAGGTTCGTCCCGAGCGCCGCGAAGCGCTCCGCCACCAGCAGCAGGCCGGCGGCGTCGCGGTCGGCGGCCGCGCGGGCGTGGGCCGCCATCACCGGGACGAGCGGCGTGTCGACCTCGGCGGCGAGCCGGTGCAGCCGCTGCACCGCCTCCTCGGGGCGGCCCAGGCGAACCAGGTCATGCAGCGCGATCGCCTCGTGCGCGTGGAACGCGTCGGCGTGGGTCCGCTCGGCGAGCGCCCGGGCCAGCCGGACCGCGCCGTCGAGCTCGCCGGAGCCGGCCAGCACCCAGCAGCGGGCGTGCTCGAGCCACGGATAGAGGATCGCGACGGTGGGCTCGTGCACCCGGTCGGCCTCGGCCATGGCCAGCACAGCCTCGGCCGCGTTGCCGGACAGCGCCGCGACGTGCGCCCGCTCGGCGTTGGCCAGGCCGGCGAAGATGCGACTGGTGGCGAGCTCGCTGCACGCCTTGCGCTGGAACCGCATGGCCGCACCGAGCCGGCCGCGCAGCCGGGCCGCCTGACCGAGGATGACCGACAGGTAGCCCGAGCCGAGCCGGAAGTTGCCGGCGTCGGAGAGGTCGGCGAACTCGGTCGCGGCGATCGCGTCCACGCCGGCGAAGCCGGCGGCCAGGATCAGGCCGGTGCCGCGGGCTAGCTCCAGTGCGATCTGGATGTGTGGCGTCTCGGACCGCCACTGCCCGCCGTCAGCCTCGATCGCCGCCACCGTACGGGCGGCCTGGGCGCCAGCTCCGCGCAGCGCGAGCAGGTGGGCGATGGCACTGCGGGCGACCGCCCGGGCGCTGGCCGACGCGGCCGGCCGGTCGAGCACCGCGCGGGCCAGCCGCAGCGATTCGGCGCACTCCATGTGGTGCAGCCGGGTGATGGACTCGAACGACATGATCCAGGCCCGGTCGCCGGGGTCGGCGAGCGCCTCGGCCGCGGCGTTCAGCTCGTCGCGAGCGTCCTCAAGGGACAGTCCATAGTAGCGGACCAGGCTCCGGGCGGTGTACCAGCGCGACAGCCGCCCGTCGGTGGTCGCGTCCTCGCGTACCCCGTCGAGCACCGCCAGCGCCTGCGCCGGCTGGTCGGCGAACATGAGGATGGTGGCGAGCAGCTCGGCCGCGTCGAAGCCGCCCCCGGCGTCCAGGGACGCGCTCACCAGTCGGGCGGCAAGGGGGATGTCGAAGGCGGCGAAGGCGAGCCGGCCCGCGTGCAACAGCTGTGCCGGGTCGTCGGCGGTATGCGACTCCAGCCGCCACACCGCCACCCGCAGTGCGTCGTCACGGCGGCGCTGGCCGGTGCCCTCGACCAGCTCGGCCAGGCGGGCGAGCAGGCGCCGGGTGCGGGTCACCGGGCAGCGCCGGCGGACCACCTCGCCGTAGAGCGGGTGGGCCAGCCGGACCATCGTGCGCCGGTCGTCGCGTTCGATCCGGATGAGCTGGCGCTCCTCGGCGACCTCGACGGCGCCGGTGTCGGTGGCCGCGCTGAGCAGCGGGAGGCCCAGCGGTTCACCGAGCGCGACCAACTCGACGACGGTGCGCACCCGGTCGCTGAGCTGACCGATGCGGGCGTCGATCACCTCCACCAGGCTCGGCGCGAGCTCCAGCCGGCCGGTCCACCGCCACAGCCCGTAGGTCTCGGCGAAGTCGCCCCCGGCCGCCGCGGCCAGGACCAGCTCGCGCAGCAGCAGCGCGTTGCCCTGGGAGAGCCGGTGCAGCCGCTCCGTTGTGGTCGCGTCCACCGGCCCGCCGAGCACGTGCCCCAGCAGTTCGGCGATCTCGGCGTCGGAGAACGGCGCCAGCTCGACGCGGTCGACCAGATCGTCCTTCCACAGCGCCGTGACCGGGTCGAGTACGGGTTCGCCGTTGCGGAGCGTGGCGAGCACGGTCGCGTGCTCCGACCGGGCGATGCCATAGATCAGCGCAGCCGAGAGCGGGTCGAGGAACTGGATGTCGTCGACCGCGAAGACAATCGGCCGGCCGGCCGCCTGGTGGTGCAGCGCGTCGACTGCCCAGCGCAGCAGACCGGCCGGGGAGAGGCCGGCCGGCTGGTCGGTGGGCAGGGCGTGGGCGAAGCTGCCGAACGGCAGCCCGCCGGTGGCCGCGTGCGCCGACGCGGTCCAGATCGCGTAGCGCTCACCGTCCAGGGACGTGGTGCCCTCCCGCAGCAGCCGACTCTTGCCCACCCCGGCGACTCCGCCGACGACGAGGCCACGCCCGGTCTGGCCGGCGGCGGCCGCCCGCAACTGGTTCAGCTCGGCGTTGCGCCCGACGAAGTGCCACGATGCCACCCACGCAGCGTATAGAAGCAACTAACTCTGCGCTGCTACCGTTCGGCGTTGTTGTTGAGTAGCTCGGAGTGACGGCATTGAGCAGGTCGAACGTGGTGGCGTGAGCGGGCGGTCACGTAGCGTCTCGGCATGGTCGCGCTCACCGCGCGGCGATCGCCGCACCTGTCCACGGGCTCACCGGCGCCGGACGACCCGGTTGTGCTCGTCTGCGGGGCCCGAGCCGCATCAGTGCACCGGCTGCTGTACGCGCTCTTCGGGGCGCAGCAACGGCTCCTGCACGCGCCCTGGGACACGTACGTCGTCCTACGTGGCTCGGCCGCGGACGGTGCCGGCCCGACTGGGGCCAGTGGCAGCCCGCCGGCCGGTCACCGGGCGCCGCCAGTGGCCTTGGGCTGCCTGGGCGGCTCCGGTGGCGCCGACCGGCCGCCCCAGCGCGTGGACGCCGTGCTCGCCGACCCGCTGCTCGACGGGTTGGTCGTGCTCGCCACCCGGGCCCACTTCCGCCGCGACCCATCCCAGCGACGCCTCTCCCACGAGCTGCTCGAGCGCAGCGGCTGCCTGGTGCTGGTCAGTGACGGCCGCTATCCGTTCGAGCCGGCCGAGGTCGACCTGGTGCAGGCGGCCCACGCCCGGGGGCTCGCGGTCTTCGTGGCGCTGACCCACGTGGACGAGCACGCGACCTGGCCCCAGGTGGTCTGCGCCAACCAGGCCAAACTGGTGCGCCGGGCCCCTGACCTGGCGCTGCACTCGTGGTATCCGCTGACCCGTACCGGTGCCGGCGTGGCCGACCTGCGCCGGGCGATCGCCGCGTGGGCGGGCGAGCACCGCGAGCACGCGGACCGCTGGCGGAAGCTGCCCGTGATCCGGCTCGCCGTCGACGCCGCCGCGTCGGCGTGGTACCAGCAGCTGTGCGCCGGCATCGACGCCGCCCACCGGCGGGTGCTCGATACGGCCGGGCATGAGTTGCCCCGGCTTCGGGACCGTCTCGATCAGGCGACCAGCGACGCCGCCGCGCCCGGCGCCGCTGCGCCCGGCGTCGGCGTGGCCGAGCGTCTCGAGATCGGCCTGCAAGCGCTCTCCGTGATGCTCGCCGCGGAACTGCGTCGCGGCGTGGACGGAGTGCTCGATGCCGTGCTGAGCCGGGTGCTCGCCCATCCGTTGGATCCACCGGCGCTGGCGCGGGTGCGCCGAGCTCTGCGTCAGGATCTCTCGCAGCGCTGCTGCGAAAGATCCACCTGCTTTCGAATCCTGCGGATCACCGGCTCCGGCGCGGCGGCGCTCTCGTCCTCGCCCGAGCCGGTCGCGGTGCTCGCCGCCCACCAGGACGAGGCCGGCATCGTGCTGCCGCCACTCGGCATCGGCCTGACCGTCCACTGTCATCCCATGATCTCGGCGGCCGGGGCGCATCGCCGTACCTGGTTGCGGGCGTGGATCGCGCGGGCCGTGACCGCGGTCGAGGCCGAGCTGGCGCGGGAGCTCGCCGGGCAGTTCCGCAACCTGCGACTGGCCGTGGTCGATCTGGTCAGTGAGGGGCTCGATCACGACCTGCTGCTGGTCTGACCGGCTCAGGCGGCCGTCGACTCACCCGCGTCGGCGGGTGAGTCGGATACCCGTCACACGTGCGCACAGCGGGTACGCTTCATCGCCGGCAGGGTCTTCTGCTGACCGGCGTGGGAGGGACGACGTACGTGAATCGCTATGCACGGCCGCTTCCCGGACCGGGCGTGGTGGCCCGGACGGGTGATCTGATGCTCGTCTGCGCCGACGGCGGATCGAGCGTCGACGACCTGCTCGCAGTGCTCACCGAGGTGAGCGGTTCCGGGGGCGACGGCGCGGTGCTGGTCCGGCGCATCGCGGCCCTGCTCGCCAACGACTTCGAGGGCCGGTTCCCGGCGTGCGCGGTGTGCGGGCCGGCCTCCGACGGTCGGCTCGCCGTGCTCGTCTATGGCACCGCGGTGGCCGACATCACCGGCGCGGAGGGACCGCTCGAGCTCTCGGCCGCCGATGCGATCACCCCGGTGACCCGGATGGTGAGCGGGCCGGTCGCCACTATCCGGCTGCGCCTGCCCGGTGCCGGCGAACCGGAGCCCCGCTCCCGGCTGGATGCCGGTGTGGTCGCGGCGGCCGGCCTCCGCTACGCCGAGGACGGCCATCACTCCACAGTAGACCGTTCGCCGGGACGGGCTGACTGGCCGACGCCGCCGCCGATCGCGCCTGGTACGCCGCCGCCGGTGCCGCCCGTTGCGCCGCCGGCCGAGGAGTACGTTGCGGTGGCGTTCCCGGTGACGATGCCGCCGCCCGACCTGCCGCCGCCCCCGTCCTGGACGCCCCCGGCGCCGGCGGCGCCCGGCGCCTCCTTCCCGGAACCCGACGCGGCCCCGCTCTCCGAGCCGGACGCCGCGGCACCCGGCGCCGTGAGCGCCGAGCCGGCGGGTGAGAACGCCGCGCCGGCGGGCGAGTTCGTCGCCGTCCTGCTCGCCGCCGCGCCGGATGGCGACACCACCGTGCGCGCCGATCCGCTGCCCGGCGAGGACGTCCGCTCCCGGGTCCTCGGGATCTACTGCCCGAAGGGTCACTTCACCGACCCGGCGCAGTCACACTGCCTGGTCTGCGGAGCCTCCCTCGCCGAGCTGACCGCGGTCGCCCAGGAGGGACCCCGCCCGCCCCTGGGCATGATGCTGTTCGACGACGGCTCGGCGTACTCGCTCGATGCCGACTACGTGCTGGGCCGGGAGCCGCAGCACGACCCGGATGTGGTCGCCGGCCTCGCCCGCCCGCTGAAGGTCGTCGACGCCGAGGGCGTGGTCTCGCGCCGGCACCTGCGGATCGCGCTGGTCGGCTGGGACATCGAGGTGATCGACCTCGGCTCGGCCAACGGCACGTTCCTGCAGCCACCGGGCTCGCCGGAGCGGGTCCAGCTCGCGGCCAACACCCCGGCGGTGGTACGGCTGGGAACGCTGGTGACCATGGGGCGGCGCTGGTTCCGGTTCGAGTCCCCCCGCACCGCCTGAGCGCATGCGAGGGATCGCCGACTACGAGTTCGCCGAGGCGCTGGAGCCCGGGGCGCACGGCCAGGTGTTCCTGGCCCAACCGGCCGCTCGGCTCGCGCTCGAGGTGCCGTACGTGGCGGTCAAGGTCCTGCACGGCCGGTCGAGCACCGACACGTTCCGCCGGGCGATCCGGGCGCTGCGCCGCTACACCGCGGCCCGCTCGCCGCACCTGGTCCCGGTGTACGACGCCGGGCAGCAGGACGGTCGGTTCTACTACGCGATGGAGTACCTCGCCGGCGGTTCGCTGGTGACCACCGGCCGTGGCGACCTGGTCGCGGTTGCGGACGCCGCGCAGGCGGTCGCCGATCTGCACGGTGTCGGGCTGATCCATCGCGGCGTCAGTGCCAGCGATGTGCTGCCGGCCGGCACGGGGGCCAAGCTGGGCCCGTTGGAACTGAGCGAGATCTTCCTTCCCGGGGTCCTGCTGACCGGGCAGGGTTCGACGAGCTGGCTGGAGTACGTCGACCCGGCACGGCTGCTGGGCGAGCCGGCCGCCGCCCAGCACGACATCTGGTCGCTCGGCGTACTCCTGCACCGGGTGGGGTCCGGTGCCGGAGTCTACCCGCAGCTGCCGACCGACGGCCCGGCCGCGCTCCGGATGGTCGCGTCGGGCTATCCGGAGCTCGCCGCCGAGCTCAGCGAGCCGGTGCGTGGGCTGGTCCGCGAATGTCTGGGGCCGGCGTTGAGCCGGCCCGGCGCCGACGAGGTGGCTCGGCGCATCCGCGCGCTGTGCGCGCAGCCGGCGCCCGAGGGCTGACCACGCCCGTCGATGCGGCCGCCGTGGCCAGCGGGTGTGTCCCTGGGCTGCTGAGGTGGCACGATGGGGACATGGCGTCGCCACAGACCGTGCCCGTCGAGGTGCCCGATGTCGACGAGGTGCCCGAACTGGACCGCGGCTGGGTCACGGTGGTCTGGAACGACCCGGTGAACCTCATGTCGTATGTGACCTGGGTCTTCCAGAAGCTCTTCGGCTACAGCCGGGAACGGGCCGAACAGCTCATGCTCGACGTGCACCACAAGGGCAAGGCGATCGTCTCCAGCGGGGCCCGGGAGCGGATGGAGTACGACGCCACCCGACTGCACGGCTACGGATTGTGGGCGACGGTCGACCAACCATGACCATGTTCCGGCGCAAGGGCGCTCAGATTGTGGCCAAATTCCAGCGCCAGGAGGCACAGGTCTTGCGCCAATGCCTGGCCGAGATGGCGGCGCTGCTCGCCGACGAGCCGGACCGCGACGACCCGGCGGTGGAGCGACTCTTCCCGGACGTGTACCCCGAGGACCCGGCGGAGGCGGCCGAGTTCCGGCGGTTCACCGAGTCCGACCTGAAGACGGCGAAGCTGGACCAGGCGCGGGCGGTGCTGGACCGGCTGGTCGCGACCGGCGGCGAGGTCCGTCTGGACGAGGAGGCCGCCGACGTCTGGCTGCGGGCGCTGACCGACGTACGGCTGATCCTCGGTACCCGGCTCGGAGTGGCGGACGACACCGACATCCAGGCCGAGCTGGACGCCGCCGTCGGCAAGAACCCCACCTCACCGCGGGTAGGTCAGCTCTCCGTCTACGCATACCTGAGCTTTCTTCAGGAATCCCTGGTGGGCGCACTGACCAACTGACCCCTGCCGTGCCGCTCACCCACCGGGCCCCCCGCCGCGGGGTGTCTGGCCCCCGCCGCGGGGTGTTAGGAAGGGCACCCGCTTAACGGTTTCGGTTGTAAAGGGTGCCCTTGCAAACCCCGGGACAAGCCGGGCCCGCCTGACGCGGGGCCGAGCCGGCCCCGGCTGACCCGGGGGCACACCCCGAGGTGCTCCGGGTCGTATCTGGGGGTCAGTCCGGATGGAGTGGCTCGACACCGGTCCGTACGGTGGACCGGTGACGATGATTGCCACCGAGTCGCTGACCAAGCAGTACTCGAACGGGGTTACCGCGCTCTCGGAGCTGACCGTCGAGGTGGAGCCGGGGATCGTGGGGCTCGTCGGCGCCAACGGCGCCGGCAAGTCGACGCTTATCAAGATTCTCCTCGGTCTGCTGCCGCCGACGGCCGGCCGCACGCGGGTGCTCGGGCTCGATCCGGTGACCGAGGCGGAGGCTGTGCGGGCGCGGGTCGGGTACATGCCCGAGCACGACTGCCTGCCCCCCGACGTGGCCGCGGCCGAGTTCGTGACCCACCTGGCCCGCATCAGCGGCCTGCCCCGCGCGGCCGCCCGGGAACGGGCCTCCGAAGCGCTGCGCCACGTCGGTCTCTACGAGGAGCGCTACCGCCAGATCGGCGGCTACTCCACCGGTATGAAGCAGCGGGTGAAGCTGGCCCAGGCCCTGGTCCACGATCCGGACCTGCTGCTGCTCGACGAGCCGACCAACGGGCTCGATCCGGCCGGGAGGGAGTCGATGCTGGCGCTGATCCAGCGCATCGGCACCGAGTTCGGCATCTCGGTCGTGGTCTGTTCCCACCTGCTCGGCGAGGTGGAGCGGATCTGCGACTCGCTGGTCGCGATCGATGCCGGCCGGTTGCTGCGCGCCGACCGGATCTCGTCGATGACCGAGGCCCGCGATGTGCTCGTGGTCGAGGTGGCCGAGGGCACCGACGACCTGATGGCCCGGCTGGCGGCGCTCGGGCTCACCGTGGGGCGCGACGGCGCCGCGCTGCTGGTGCCGCTGGCCGATGAGGGGACCTATGACCAGATTCTGGGCACCGTGGCCGACCTGGAGCTGCCGCTGCACCGGTTGGATCAGCGCCGCCACCGGGTGGCCGAGCTGTTCACCGTGACCACCCCGGGCGCCGAGCAGGAGGCGAACCGTGTCCGCTGAGAGCGTCATCCATGACATCGGGTACCAGCGCTACCAAGGGCCGCGCCTGGGCCGGGGGTACGCCGTCCGCTCGCTCTACAGCCACGGCCTGCGTACCGCGTTCGGGCTGGGTCGCAGCGCCAAGTCCAAGGTGTTCCCCTGGTCGGTGGCCGGGCTGGTCTTCCTGGTCGCGGTGGTGCTCACCGCGGTGCGGGCGCAGACCGGAACGATCGCGCTCACCTACTGGCAGTTCCCCCGGCCGGTGGTGATCCTGCCGATCCTGTTCTGTGCCGTGGTGGCTCCGGAGCTCGTCTCGCGGGACCTGCGCGGCGGCGTGCTGCCGCTGTACTTCTCCCGCCCGCTGACCCGGTCGGACTACGCGCTGGCCAAGCTGGCCGCGCTGGTCAGCGCGCTCTGGC
The DNA here is from genome assembly GCA_963753485.1 of uncultured Actinomycetota bacterium. GTDB lineage: Bacteria > Actinomycetota > Actinomycetes > Mycobacteriales > Micromonosporaceae > CAWDLX01. The sequence goes on from CAVWCL010000020.1 coordinate 153,074, forward strand.
TGTTGCTGGCGGGGCCGGAGACCCTGATGTTCCTCGGTGGAGTGTTCACTGTGGACGGTATGGACGAGGTCTGGACCGAGCTGGGTCACTACGCCCAGGGGCTTGCCGTCGCCGCCGTCTACGCGATCGTCTTCGGCACGCTGGCGCTCCTGGTCGCCAGCCTCGCCGGCCGGCGGGCGGTGGCGGCGGCGATGACCGTCGCCCTGTTCCTCATCACCACCCCCGTCTACGGCGTGCTCGTCGGCCTGGCGTACCGGGACTCGCCGGATGGCAACCTCACCGGTTCGGCGCTGGCGATGTCGCAGTGGGCCGGAGTGGTGAGCCCGATGACGCTGGTCGGCGGTATTGCCGGGTGGTGGTTCGACCCGGATCGCCCGATCGGTGAGTACGGGCCGCTCTACGCGAGCGTGGCGGCCGCCCTCGTGGTGGTCTGTGCCGGCCTGCTCCTGCTGCGATACCGGAAGGTGGCCCGATGACAGCGCAGGTGTCCGCGCAACCGGTGGCCGCTGTCTCGGCCTTCGCCGTCGAGCTGCGCGGGGTGTCCAAGTGGTACGGCAACGTGGTGGCGGTGAACGACATCACGATGTCGCTCGGGCCCGGCGTCACCGGGCTGCTCGGACCCAACGGTGCTGGCAAGACGACCGTGCTGCACATGATGGCCGGGTTCCTCGCGCCCTCCCGCGGCGAGGTCCTGGTGCACGCTCAGCCGGCCTGGCGCAACCCGTCCGTCTACACCGGACTCGGCATCGTCAGTGAGCGCGAGGCGGTGCACGGATTCCTCAGCGGCTGGGAGTTCGTGCTGGCCAGCGCGAAGCTGCACCGGCTTCCCGACCCGCCGGCCGCGGCCCGGCGGGCGCTGGACCTGGTCGACCTGGGCGAGGCTCAGCACCGGCGGATGCAGACCTACTCCAAGGGCATGCGCCAGCGGGCCCGGGTGGCCGCGGCGCTGGTGCACGAGCCGTCCGTACTGCTGCTTGACGAGCCTTTCAACGGCCTGGATCCCCGCCAGCGGATGCAGATGATGGATCTGCTGCACGCGATGGGCGCGCAGGGCCGCACGATCCTGTTCAGCTCGCACATCCTGGAGGAGGTCGAGCAGGTCTCGGGCACCGTCCAGGTGATCGTGGCCGGGCGCCTGGCCGCCTCCGGCGACTACCGCACGATCCGGCGGCTCATGACCAACCGGCCACACGTGTTCACCATCCGCTCCAACGACGACCGGCGGCTGGCGGTGGCGCTCATTGCCGAGACCTCGGTCGCCGCGGTGGAGCTGGACCCGGCGACCGGCCTGACCGTGCGCGCGGGCGACTACGGCACCTTCACCCGGGTCTTCGCCGGGATCGCCCGGCGCGAGGGTATCCGGGTCGAGCGCCTGCTGCCGGCCGACGAGTCGCTGGAGAGCGTCTTCTCCTACCTGGTGGCGTCATGACCCGGGCCGCCACGATCGACCGGGCTGCCACGATCGATCGGACCGGCACAAGCGAGAAGGACCTGGCATGAACCTGACGGTCGCCCGCATCACCGCCCGCGCGCTCTTCGGCCGTCGGCGCTTCCTGCTCCTGCTGCCGTTGCCGGTGCTGCTCGTCGGCCTGGCCGTGCTGGCCGAGTCGCTGGGCGCCCGGCCGGCCGACTGGGGCCCGCCGGTGATCGTCGGTCTGGGGCTGGTCGTGGTGCTCCCGGTGGTCGCGCTCGTGATCGGCACCGGGGTGCTCGGCTCGGAGATCGACGACGGCACGCTCGCCCACATCCTGGCCACCCCGCTGCCGCGCCGGGAGATCATCTTGTCGAAGCTCGCGGTCGCGGTCGCAGTGAGCACGCTCACCGCCGGCGTACCGCTTTTCATCACCGGGCTGATCGCCGGGTCGACGCAGCTCGCCGTCGGCCTGGCCGTGGGCGCCGCGCTCGGCGGCCTCTCCTACTCGGCGCTGTTCGTGGCACTGAGCCTGCTCACCCGGCTGCCGGTGCTGCTCGGCCTGATCTACGTGCTGGTCTGGGAAGGCCTGCTCGGCAACATTCTGTCCGGCACCAAGGTGCTCTCCATCCAGCAGTACGTGATCGCGGTCGCCGACCGGGTGGCCCACTCGGACCTGCTGAACACCACGGTCTCCCTGCCGGTCTCACTCGCGATGACCTTCATCGTGGTCACCGGGTCCACCCTGCTCGCCGTCGACCGGCTCCGCTCGTTCAGCGTCGTCGGCGAGACGAACTGAGCACCGGTATCGTGGAGCAGTGCTCACCATCGACGCCGCGCTGCTCGAGGCGATCGTCGCGCACGCCCGCCGCGACCACCCCGACGAGGCCTGCGGCATCCTCGCCGGTCCGGCCGGCTCGGATGAGCCCCGCCGGCACGTCGCGATGACCAATGCGGCCCGGTCGATGACGTTCTACGAGTTCGACTCGCAGGAGTACCTGCGACTCTGGCGCGAGCTGGACGAACGCGACGAGGAGCCGGTCGTCATCTACCACTCGCACACCGCGACCGAGGCCTACCCGTCCCGCTCCGACGCCAGCCTCGCGGGCTGGCCGGACGCCCATTACCTGCTGGTCTCCACCCGAGAGCCGGAGGTGACCGAGGTCCGCTCGTTCCGCATCGTCGACCAGGTGGTGACCGAGGAGCCGGTGCGGCTGGTGAACGCAGCCGTGGACGCGGTGCAGTCGTACATGTTCGGGCAGAGCCCGGCGTCGATCGAGTACGAGTGTCGTCGCTGACCGCGCCGCCCGACCCGTCCGCCCAGCCCGAATCAGGGAGTAGACCACCATGGCCATCGATGTTCGCGTCCCCACGATCCTGCGTTCCTACACCGACGGGCAGCGTTCCGTCCAGGGCACCGGCGACAACCTCGCCGACCTGCTCACCGACCTCGACACCCGCCATCCCGGCCTGCGCGCCCGCCTGATCACCGAGGAGGGCGGGCTGCACCGCTTCGTCAACGTCTACGTCAACGACGAGGATGTGCGGTTCCTCGGCGCATTGGAGGCGAAGCTCGCCGACGGCGACACCGTGACGATCCTGCCGGCCGTCGCTGGGGGCTGATCGCAATGGCCCGCTACGAGAGCCTGCTCGACGCGTGTGGCGGCACCCCGCTGGTCGGCCTGCCCCGCCTCTCCCCGTCCGCCCAGGTCCGGCTGTGGGCGAAGCTGGAGGACCGCAACCCGACCGGTTCGGTCAAGGACCGCCCGGCGCTGTGGATGATCCGGGCCGCAGAGAGCGACGGCCGGCTGCGCCCGGGCGACACGATCCTGGAGCCGACCAGCGGCAACACCGGCATCGCCCTGGCCATGGTGGCCAAGCTGCGCGGCTACCGGCTGGTCTGCGTGATGCCGGAGAACGTCTCCAGCGAACGCGTGCAACTGCTGCGCATGTACGGCGCGGAGATCCTGTTCTCCCCGGCCGCCGGCGGCTCCAACGCGGCCGTGGCGATGGCCCGCCAGATCGCCGTCGAGCACCCCGACTGGATCATGCTCAACCAGTACGCCAACGCGGCGAACGCGCGCGCGCACTTCGAGTCGACCGGCCCGGAGCTGCTGCGCGACCTGCCCACGATCACCCATTTCGTAGCCGGCCTGGGTACCACCGGCACGCTCATGGGCGTTGGCCGGTATCTGCGCGACAAACTCGACCAGATCGAGATCATCGCGGCCGAGCCCCGGTACGGGGAACTGGTCTACGGGCTGCGCAACATCGACGAGGGGTACGTGCCGGAGCTCTACGACGCGACCGTGCTCACCCGGCGGTTCAGTGTCGGCACCCGGGACGCGGTGCTGCGTACCCGGCAACTGGTCGAGGTTGAGGGCCTCTTCGTGGGCTTCTCCACCGGGGCCGTGCTGCACGCCGCGCTCGCGGTCGCGCACGAGGCGGTCACCGCCGGCCGCCAGGCCGACGTCGCCTTCGTGGTGGCCGACGGCGGCTGGAAGTACCTGTCGACCGGCGCATATGCCGGTACGGTCGCCGACGCCGAGGGTGCCCTCGACGGCCAACTCTGGGCCTGACCCAAAGCCCGTCGATCTAGGGCTTAGGCACACGAATAGAGATCAAACCATGTGTCTAAGCCCTAGATCGACGGGGAAAAGGGCGGCACGGGGCTAGAAGGCGTTGGCGGTGAGGGTGAGCGCGGCGACGAGGAACGCCGTCGACCCGCTCAGCAGTGCCCAGGGCAGCCGCGCCCGCTGCACGCTCAGGAACGCGCCGACCGTCAGCGCGATGCCGCACAGTCCGACGGTGACCACAGCCGGCTCATACCAGTCCGGCGGTTGCGCCGTGATGAACCCGACCAGGCCCCGGATGCCGACGACGAGCCCGACGCCGCCGAGCAGCGCGGCCCAGGCGCAGACACCCATGAGCTGGCGCAGGCGCGGCTCCGGACCCATCGCGAGCCGGGGCGAGGACGGCCGGGCGGTGCTCATGATCCAGCTCGTCGGCCCACCCTGGGGGTTGGCTGGCGCTGGCACACTCCTGGTGGCCGTACCGGTGACGGTGGTTCCCCCCGCAGCTGGTGTGGTGCCCGTCTCTACGCGCACATCGTCTCCTGTCGCTGGTGCCAAGCCGTGCGGACCTCCCGCTCGGCGTGGATGCGAGAACCTCCGGACAGGCAAGCCGTCGAGTGCTGAGAATAGGCAGCCATCTCCGTACGCGCAACGCACGAAGTAACGCAGTGTCACGGTTCCCCTCTTCCGGGCGAAACCATCCCTTTACCTGTCGACCTGGGCGGTGTCACCTTGGCGACATCTTCCGCTTGACCGGTCCAGGAAACGGCATGTCCCGGCGTAGGCTCCGCACCGTGACGGACGCGCCCATCGGGATCTTTGACTCCGGCGTCGGAGGCCTGACGGTGGCGCGGGTCATTCTCGACCAACTTCCCGGCGAGGAGATCGTGTACGTCGGCGACACGGCCAACGTCCCCTACGGTCCGAAGCCGATCGCGCAGGTGCGCCGCTACGCCCTGCACTGCCTGGACCAGCTCGTCGACCAGGGGGTGAAGCTGCTCGTCATCGCGTGCAACAGCGCCTCGGCCGCCTGCCTGCACGATGCCCGCGAGCGCTACCGGGTGCCGGTCGTCGAGGTGATCCGCCCGGCGGTACGGCGGGCCGCGGCCACCACCCGCAACGGTCGGGTCGGGGTGGTCGGCACCACGGCGACCATCACCAGCCAGGCCTATGTCGACGCGTTCGCCGCCGCCCCGCAGGTACAGGTGAGCGGCGCCGCGTGCCCGCAGTTCGTGGAATTCGTGGAGCGCGGCGTCACCTCCGGCGCGACCCTGCTCGGGCTGGCGCAGTCCTATCTGGAGCCGCTTCGCCGGGTCGAAGTGGACACACTGGTCCTCGGCTGCACCCACTACCCGATGCTGGCCGGACTCATCGGGTTGGTCATGGGTGACGGCGTCACCCTGGTCTCCAGCGCCGACGAGTGCGCCCGCGACGTGTACCGGGTGCTCACCGAGCGGAACCTGTTGCGTGGGCCGGATGCGCCCGCCCCCCGCCACCGGTTCCTGGCCACCGGCGACCAGGCGCCCTTCGCCCGGCTCGCGCAGCGGTTCCTGGGCCGCGCCGTACCGACCGGACGTCTCGCCAGCCCTTCGGGCCGGACCGCGGCCGACGCGGTCGCCGGAGCACCTCGATGAGGATGACGATCCTCGGGTGTGCCGGCAGCTTCCCCGGACCCGACTCGGCATGTTCGTCCTACCTGGTCGAGGCGGACGGATTCCGGCTCCTGCTGGACTTCGGCACCGGATCGCTCTCCGCTCTCCAGCGGTACGCCACCCTCACCGCCGTCGACGCGATCCTGCTCAGCCACCTGCACGCCGACCACGTCCTGGACGCGTGCGGCTACGTCGTGGTCCGCCGGTACGCGCCCGACGGCCCGTACCCGCCGATCCCGCTCTACGGGCCGATGGGTGCGCGCGAACGCCTCGCCGGGGCCTACGGCAACGGCGAGGGCCCGCTCGACGACGTGTACACGTTCGTGGACCTCAAGCCCGGCACGTTCACGATCGGACCACTCTCGGTCACCGTCGACCGGGTCAACCATCCGGTCGAGACGTACGGGGTGCGGGTCGAGCACGACGGTCGGGTGCTCGCCTACTCGGCCGACACGGCACCGTGCGAGGCGCTCACCCGCCTCGCCCAGGACGCCGACCTCTTCCTCTGCGAAGCGAGCTACGTGCACGGCGAGGACAACCCGCCCGATCTGCACCTCACCGGCCGCGATGCCGGAGAGGCGGCGATGAAGGCCGGGGCCACCCGGCTGGTGCTGACCCACCTCGTCTCGGCGTGGGGGAGCGAGGCGAACGCGTTCGAATCGGCTGCGTCGGTCTTCGAGGGCCCGGTCGAGATAGCGCGCGCCGGCACCAGATACGAGGTCTGAGGCGACCGTCCATCCGGGACGACCGTCCATCCGGGACGGTCGTCCATCCGCGAGGGTGCATCGACAACCGGGGCGCACGGTCGGATCCAGCGTGTCAGAATACCGTGAGCTGGGCGCTCATCACCGCGATCCGCGACGGCCGCGAGGTCATCACGATGCGCGACGTCATCAAGGCCAAGCAGCTCAAGGAACTGGGACCGCCCGACGATGTGGAGTACATCGAGCGCGAGCGGCACGCGGTCGCGGTTCACGAGGCGTGCCACGCGGTGATCGCGTTCCACACCCGCCGGCACATGCAGATCGACATCGCCACCATCGAGAAGGGCAGCGACTACCTCGGCATGGTGGCCGCGATCCCACCCGAGGACCAGTTCAACCCGGTGGCGCACGGAGTACGAGGCGGACATCTTCGTGTCGTTGGCGTCGCTGGCCGGCGAGCGGATGTTCTTCGACGGCGACAGCTCCTCCGGCGTCTCCGGCGACCTCGAGTCCGCCACCGCGGTGGCGACGAACATGGAGGGTATGTGGGGCATGGGTTCCACGGTTTCCTCCTACATGACCGCGTACCGGCTCGACACCGGTACCCCCGGCGGGTCCCCCGGTCGGGACAGCACCGAGGCGGCCCGGCGCAAACTCGCCGACCGGATCGAGGACAACCTGGCCGGCGGGGCGCGGCGGACCGCACGCCGGCGCACCCCTACCCTGTTCGCATGCCTCGACCCGACGGGCGCGCACCCGACCACCTTCGTCCGGTATCGATCACCCGCCACTGGAGCATCCATGCCGAAGGCTCCGTGCTGGTGGAGTTCGGGGCGACCCGGGTGCTGTGCACCGCCAGCGTCACCGAGGGCGTCCCGCGCTGGCGCAAGGGCTCCGGCCTGGGCTGGGTGACCTGCGAGTACGCGATGCTGCCGCGCTCGACCAACACCCGCTCGGACCGGGAGTCGGTGAGGGGCCGCATCGGCGGGCGCACCCACGAGATCTCCCGCCTCATCGGGCGCAGCCTGCGGGCCTGCATCGACCTGAAGGCGCTGGGCGAGAACTCGGTGGTGCTCGACTGCGACGTGCTGCAGGCCGACGGCGGCACCCGTACCGCGGCGATCACCGGGGCGTACGTGGCGCTGTGCGACGCGGTGGCCTGGCTGGCCTCGGCGAAGCGGCTCACCGGTACGCCCGAGCAAGCGGTACCCCGGTCGGTGGCCGCGGTGAGCGTGGGCATCATCGACGGCGAGGCGCGGCTGGACCTGTGCTACGACGAGGACGTCAAGGCCGAGGTGGACATGAACGTGGTCTGCACCGGGGCCGGCGACTTTGTCGAGGTGCAGGGCACCGGCGAGGCCGGGGTCTTCTCCCGTGCCGATCTGGACACCCTGCTCGACCTCGGGGTCGGCGGCTGCGGGCAGCTCGCGGGCTACCAGCGCGCGGCGCTGTCGGCATGACCCGGTTGCTGCTCGCGACCCGTAACCGGGCCAAGCTCGCCGAGCTGCAACGCATCATGGACGGCGCCCTCGGTGCCGGCTCGATCGCGCTGGTCGATCTCGACGATGTGCCGACCTACCCGGAGCTGCCCGAGACCGGGTTGACTTTCGCCGAGAACGCCCTGATCAAGGCGCGGGCCGGAGCCACCTGCACCGGGTTGCCGACGGTCGCCGACGACTCCGGACTGGCGGTGGACGCGCTGAACGGCCTGCCCGGTGTGTTCAGCGCCCGGTGGTCGGGCCGCCACGGTGACGACCGCGCCAACCTCGACCTCGTGCTGGCACAGGTCGCCGATGTCGCCGACGAGCACCGGGGCGCGGCGTTCGTCTGCGTGGCCGCGCTGGTGCTGCCGGATGGCCGCGAGTTCACGGCCGAGGGCGAGATGCGCGGGCACCTGGTGCGCTCGCCGCGGGGCAGCGGCGGCTTCGGCTATGACCCGATCTTCGTGGCGGCCGGGGAGTCGGCCACCAACGCTGAGTTGACGCCGGCGGCGAAGGACGCGATCAGCCACCGTGGCCGGGCGTTCCGCGCGCTGGCCGAGATCGTCGCGATCCACCTCGCCCCGGCCTGACCGGAGCACTCCTCACCCCCGGCCGGACCGGACCAGTCACCGTGCGGCGGGTTGGCTCGGCAGCTCCGGGCGGGGGTTGGGCAGCCGGCCGCGGAACCGCTGCGGGATCCGGATGGCCTTCGGGTCGAGGAAGTCCATCAGGTCGACCAGATCGTGCTGCAACATGATGAGCCGGGTATCGGCGCCCGACTCGTGCGCCGCCACCGCGTCGATGTCCTGGGTGCGCAGGCGGTCGAACCAGCCGGCGAACTCGCTGTCGGTGTCCAGCCGATGGCAGAAGGCCGCGTAGCCCAGGGCCTCGGTGCGCGGGCCCTCGGTCGCGTTGGTCGCGATCATCATGACCTCCGCGATCGCGCGCTGTGGGCCGCGGAAGACCCGCAGCGGCAAGGCCATGGTGGTGGTCTGGACGGTGTACTGCGTCTGCACGAGGTGAGCCAGCAGGGTTCGGTTGCGTTCGACGTCACCGAGGTCGAGGAAGCGCAGCTCCCGGCGGATGATCTCGACCCAACACAGGTACTCGGCGAGCACGTACACGGTGTAGTCGCGGGCGTAGCGCTCCTCGCGAGGGTCGCCGCAGTGCAGGAACCGGCCGAAGTAGTCCTGGTTGACGACGTTGTAGAGGCGGCTCTGCAGCGCTTGGGCGGCGTCGAGCAGCGGATCGCGGTACTCGCTGAGGATCCGTTCCGCCTTCTCGGCCGCGGTCTCGATCCGGCGCTGTCGCTCCAGGTCGTGGGCCTGCCGGTTGGTGCGGTTGGCGACCAGGCCGGAGACGAGCGCCGCGATGATGGCCAGGCCGGCCGAGCCCAGCCCGACGATGGTGTCAACCTGCACCCCGCACCTCCTCCGCCGCCCCGAGTGGGCGCGTCCACGCTAGCGGGCCGGTCCCGCGGCGGTACCGCCCCCGGGCTAGCGCAGCGGGCCGGTCGCCGCCTCGATGCGGGCGCGCAGCCCGTGGCCGGCGATCAGGCCTCGGGCCGCCTCGAGCACCGGCGCGAGGAAGATGTCGGGGCCGGGTTCGCCGGCGATCGGGGCGAGGGCCTCGACCGCGATCCCGCCGGCCGGGGAGGGGCGGGTCGGCGCCCGCAGCTGCAGCCCGCGCACCGCGGCGACCAGTTCGACCGCGAGCAGGCTGGTGAGGTTGTCCAGGACCCGACGGAGCTTGACCGTCGCGGCCCAGCCCATCGAGACGTGGTCCTCCTGCATACCGGAGGTCGGCAGCGAGTCGACCGAGGCGGGCGCGGCCAGCCGGCGGTTCTCGGCGACGATGCCGGCCGCGGTGTACTGGGCGATCATGAGGCCCGAGTTCACCCCCGGGTCGGGGGTCAGGAACGCCGGCAGCTCACGCGAGCGGCAGACATCGAGCAGCCGGTCGACCCGCCGTTCGGAGATGGCGCCGACCTCGGCCGCGGCGATGGCCAGGAAATCCGCCGCGAAGCCCAGCGGCGCCCCGTGGAAGTTGCCGGTCGAGAGCACCCGGCCGTCGGCCAGCACCACCGGGTTGTCCACCACCGAGGCGAGTTCGCGGTCGGCGACCGTGGCGGCGAAGTCGAGCGTGTCCCGGGCGGCGCCGGCGACCTGGGGGGCGCAGCGCATCGAGTACGCGTCCTGGACCGCGTGCGCGAGGTTGTCCCGATGGGAGTCCATGATGGCCGAGTCCTGCAGCAACCGGAGGATGTTCGCGGCCGACGCGCTCTGCCCCGGATGCGGCCGGATCGCGTGCAGCTCGGGTAGGAAGGGCCGGTCCGAGCCGAGCATCGCCTCGATCGACAGGGCGGCGGTGAGGTCGGCCATCGCGAGCAGGTGGCGGGCGTCGTGGATGGCGAGCAGCAGCATGCCGAGCATGCCGTCGGTGCCGTTGATGAGGGCCAGGCCCTCCTTCGCGGCCAGGTCGATCGGGCGCAGGTCGGCCTCGGCCAACGCGCGGGCGCCGTCGACCCGCGATCCGTCGGCGGCCAGGACCCAACCCTCGCCGAGCAGGGGCAGCGCGCAATGGGCCAGTGGCGCCAGGTCGCCGGAGGCGCCCAGCGATCCGTGCTCGGGCACCCACGGGGTGATGTCGTGGTTGAGCAGATCCACCATGGCTGCCGGTACCGCCGGGCGGACCCCGGAGTGCCCGAGGGCGAGCGAGCGTACCCGCAGCAGCATCATCGCCCGCACGACCTCGCGCGGCATCGGGGCGCCGACCCCGGCGGCATGCGAGCGCAGCAGGGCGTGTTGCAGCTCGGCGCGCCGCTGGGGCGCGACGAACGTGCCGGCCAGCGCCCCGAAGCCGGTCGAGACGCCGTAGACCGGCCGCTCATCGCGCTCGATCGCGTCCACGATGGACCGGCTGGCGGCCATGGCGGCCACCGCCTCGCCGGAGATCTCGACCCGGGCCGGGCCCCGGGCGACGGCGAGCACGTCCGCCGCCGAGACGCCGGTCGAGCCGATGACGACAGTCGCGGTAGTGATCATGTCGGTTCTCCGTTGAGCACGACACTTCTGACCAGGGGCACCCCAGGACGGTACGCCAGGTGCACATAGGAGGGTGCGTCGAGCAGGGCCAGGTTCGCCACCGCGCCGACGCCGAGGTGACCCACGTCGTCCCGGCGAAGAGCCCGGGCGCCGCCGGCGGTGGCCGCCCACAGCGCCTCGGCCGGTGTCATCCGCATCTCCCGGACGGCCAGCGCCAGGCAGAACGGCATCGAGGTGGTGTACGACGAGCCGGGGTTGCAGTCGGTGGCCAACGCAACGGTGGCGCCGGCCGCCAGCAGCCGCCGGGCGTCCGGGTACCGCGACCGGGTGGAGAACTCGGCCCCCGGCAGCAGGGTGGCGACCGTCGGCGAACCGGCCAGGGCGTCGACGTCGGCCGGGCAGAGATGGGTGCAGTGGTCCGCACTCGCCGCACCGAGCTGGACCGCTAGCTGGACGCCGGGGCCGTCGCCGAGCTGGTTGGCGTGCAGCCGAGCGGCGAGCCCGGCCGCGAGGCCCGCCTCGAGAATGGCTCGGGCCTGGTCGGCGTCGAAGGCGCCCCGCTCGCAGAAGGCGTCTACCCAGCGCGCGTGCGGGGCGGCGGCGGTGAGCATCTCACCCCGGACCAGGTCGACGTAGTCGTCCGTGCGGCCCTCGTACTCCGGCGGTACCACATGGGCGCCGAGGAAGGTGGTGTCGTCGGTGAACTCGCGAGCCAACCGCAGCGCGCGAACCTCTTCCACAGTGGAGAGTCCGTAGCCGCTCTTGATCTCGATCGTGGTGGTGCCCTGCCGCCGCGCCTCGTCCCGGAGCCGGGCGATGTTCGCCCGCAGCTCGTCGTCGCTGGCCGCCCGGGTCGCCCGCACGGTGGTGCGGATCCCGCCGCCGGTGTACGGCTCGCCGGCCATCCGGGCGGCGAACTCGGCCGCCCGGTCAGCCGCGAAGACCAGGTGCGCGTGGCTGTCGACGAAGCCGGGCACGACGGCGCCGTCCTCGGCGTCGACCATCCGGTCGGCCTCCGGTGCCTTCGCACCCGGCCCGACCCAGGCGACGTGGCCGTCGACGACGACCAGGGCGGCGTCGCGCAGCACGCCCAGGGCCGACCCGTCTCCCTGGGCGGGATCGTTGGTCACCAGCTCGGCGATGCCGCGGATGAGCAGGGTCATGACCACACCGCGGCGATCGCGCCGGCCAGCGCCCCGGCCACGTCGTCCACGAGCAGGTGCCGGCCGTCGCGGACCACCGCCCGGCCGTCCACGACCACGTCGGCCACGTCGGCCGCGGTGGCGCCGAAGAGGACCGCGGCCGCCGGTGAGCTCGGATCGAAGCCCGCGGTCCGCACGCTGTCCAGCCGGACCGTGACCAGGTCGGCCCGGGCCCCGGGCGTAATGGTGCCGGCATCCTCCCAGCCGAGCGCGGCGTGCCCGGCCGCGGTGGCCGCGGTGAGCAGCTCGTCGACATCGAAGTGCCCACGGTGCTCGTCGCGTAGGCGTTCATCGAGCTCGACCGCGCGCGCCTCGTCGAGGAGGTCGATGACCGCGTGGCTGTCCGAGCCGAGGCAGAGCACCGCTCCGGCGTCGACCAGCGCCCGCGCGGCGGGCAGCCCGTCGGCCAGATCGCGTTCCGTGGTCGGGCACAGGCAGACCCGGGCCCGGTTGTCGCCCAGGATTGCCCGGTCGTCGTCGGTGAGGTGGGTGGCGTGCACCATGGTGGTCCGGGGATCCACCAGAGCGTGCGCGTCGAGCAGCGCGGTCGGGGTGCAGCCGTGGGCGGCCAGGCAGTCCTCGTTCTCGGCGCGCTGCTCGGAGAGGTGCACGTGCACCGGGCGGTCGGCGGTCCGTTCGCCGAAGGCGCCGAGTGCGCCGGGCGGCACCGCCCGCACCGAGTGGGCCGCCGCGCCGAGCCGGGCGTGCGCCGGCAACCGGATGCCGGCGACCCGGTCGGACCACCGGTCAACGTCTCCGTCGCCGAAGCGCCGCTGGACGCCGTGCAACGGCTGGCCGTCCAGGCCGGCGACGAGGTAGAGGGTGTCGAGCAGGGTGATCCGGATACCAGCCTCGCCCGCCGCTGCGAGCAGGCGGTGGCCCATCTCGTTCGGATCCTCGTACCGGGTGCCGTCCGGAGCGTGGTGCAGGTAGTGGAACTCGCCGACCGCGCTCACCCCGGCCATCGCCATCTCGGCGAACGTCGCTCGGGCCAGGGCATGGTAGCGGTCGGGATCGAGCCGGCCGGCCAGCTCGTACATGCGCTCGCGCCAGGTCCAAAATGTGCCCTTGCCGAGGTGGGTACGCCCGCGCAGCGCCCGATGGAACGCATGGGAGTGCACATTGGCCAGTCCCGGGAGGGTGAAGCCGGGTAGCCGCTGGGCACCGGCGGGTGGCTCGGTCATGCCGGCGGTGACGGCGCCGAAGCGGCCCCCGTCGACCTCGATGAGCACGCCCCGCTGCGGGCCCGGTGCGCCGGTGCCCAGCCACGCGTACTCGGCCCAGTACCTCACCGCCGGCACGCCAGCTCGGCCAGCACGCCGGCGAGCGCGACGACGCCGGCGGCACAGTCCACATCGGTCGCTCGCTCGGCCGGGGCGTGTGACACTCCGGTCGGGTTCCGTACGAAGATCATAGCCGTCGGTACGCCCGCGTTGGCGAGCACCCCGGCGTCGTGGCCGGCACCGGTGGGCAGCAGCGGGGCGTCCGGAAGAACCGCGCACACGCGGTCCCGCAACCCCCGGTCGAACTCGGTGACCGGCGTACGCGACTCGGACGTCACCGCCAGGGTGGTGCCGTCCTGGCCGGACCGGGCGGTCATCCGGGCGGTGAGGGCATCGACGATCTGGTTGAGCGTCTCCTCGTCCGGACCGCGGGCGTCGAGCCATGCGGTCACGGTGGCGGCGATCGCGTTGGTGGCGTTGGGCTCGACCGCGATCCGGCCGACGGTCGCCCGGCCCCCGGCGAGCCGCGCCTGCTCGTCGGCGGCGAGCACGGCGTCGGCGAAGGTGAGCATCGGGTCGCGCCGGTCGTCCATCGCGGTGGTGCCGGCGTGGTTCGCCTCCCCGGTGAACTCCAGGCGCCAGCGGCCGTGCGGCCAGATGGCGGTCGCGACGCCGACGGGCTGGTCCTGCCGGGCCAGCCAGCGGCCCTGCTCGATGTGCAGCTCGACGAAGGCGGCCAGAGCGCCCACCCGCACGCCATCCGCCCCGACCGCCGCCGGGTCGACGCCGGCGGTTGCGAGTACCTGCTCCAGCCGTAGCCCGTCGCGGTCGACCAGCGAGCGGGCCCGGTCCGGATCGAGCGCCCCGGTCAGCAGTCGCGAGCCGAGGCAGGCCACCCCGAATCGGGACCCCTCCTCCTCGGCGAAAGCGACGATGCCGACCGGTCGCACCGGCTGCGCCGCCTGCTCGCGCAGCAGGTCCAGGGCGAGGAAGCCAGAGACTATCCCCAGTGGACCGTCGTAGCCGCCGCCGTGGGGCACCGAGTCGAAATGGCTGCCGGTGACCACCGCGCCACCCTGAGCCGGGTCGCCCCACCAGGCCCAGCAGTTGCCGTTGCCGTCGGTCTCGACCATCAGATCGCGGTCGGTCGCCTCCTCGGCGAACCACTCCCGGCAGGCGAGCTCCGCCTCCGACCAGGCGTAGCGCAGGTAACCACCGGTGGCCGGATCACGGCCGATCGCCTCGACGGAGCGCCACAGCGAACGGAACCGTTCCGGGTCCACTCAGGACTCCCGCATCGGAATGCGCACGCCGTGCTCGCCGGCAACCTGTTCGGCCAACTCGTACCCGGCATCGACGTGGCGGATCACGCCCAGGCCGGGGTCATTGGTGAGCACCCGCTCGATCTTCTGAGCCGCCAACGCCGTACCGTCGGCGACGCTGACCTGTCCGGCGTGGATGGAGCGGCCGATCCCGACGCCGCCGCCATGGTGGATGGAGACCCAGGAGGCGCCGCTGGCCGTGTTCACCAGCGCGTTGAGCAGTGGCCAGTCGGCGATCGCGTCGGAGCCGTCGAGCATGCCCTCGGTCTCCCGGTACGGCGACGCGACCGAGCCGCAGTCCAGATGGTCGCGCCCGATGACGATCGGAGCGGCCAGCTCGCCGCGGGCCACCATCTCGTTGAACCGCACACCGGCCACGTCCCGCTCGCCGTACCCGAGCCAGCAGATGCGCGCCGGCAGGCCCTGAAACGCCACTCGCTCGCCGGCCAGCCGCAGCCAGCGCGCCAGGGAGTCGTTGTGCGGGAACAGTTCCAGGATGGCCCGGTCGGTGGCGGCGATGTCGGCCGGGTCGCCGGAGAGGGCGGCCCACCGGAAGGGGCCCTTGCCCTGACAGAAGAGTGGCCGGATGTACGCGGGCACGAAACCTGGGAACGCGAACGCCCGCTCGTACCCGCCCAGCTGGGCCTCGCCCCGGATCGAGTTGCCGTAGTCGAAGACCTCGGCGCCCCCGTCGAGGAAGCCCACCATCGCCGCGACGTGTTTCGCCATCGACGCCCGCGCCCGGTCGGTGAACTCCTCCGGTTTGGCGGCCGCATAGTCGGGCGCGTCGCCCGGGTCGACGCCCTCGGGTACGTAGCTCAGCGGGTCGTGGGCCGAGGTCTGGTCGGTCACGATGTCGATCGGTACGCCCCGGCGCAGCAGCTCCGGCACGAGGGTGGCCGCGTTGCCGACGACCCCGACCGAGTGGGCCCGGCGCTGGGTCCGCGCGTGCACCGCCTCGGCCACCGCGTCGTCCAGGCTGGGCGCGACCGTGTCCAGGTAACGGGTGTGCACACGCCGCTGCAGCCGGGCCGGGTCGACATCGATGATCAGGCAGGCGCCGTCGTTCATGGTGACCGCCAACGGCTGGGCGCCACCCATGCCTCCACAGCCGGCGGTGAGGGTGAGGGTGCCGGCGAGGGTGCCGTTGAACCGCTTCGCGGCGACCGCGGCGAAGGTCTCGTAGGTGCCCTGCAGGATGCCCTGCGTTCCAATGTAGATCCACGAGCCCGCGGTCATCTGTCCGTACATGGTGAGCCCCAGGGCCTCGAGTCGGCGAAACTCCGGCCAGGTGGCCCAGTCACCGACCAGATTGGAGTTGGCCAGCAGCACCCGGGGGGCCCACTCGTGGGTGCGCATGACGCCCACCGGCCGGCCCGACTGGACGAGCATGGTCTCGTCGTTGCGCAGGGTGGTCAAGGTACGGACGAGGGCGTGAAACGACGGCCAGTCACGGGCGGCTTTGCCGGTGCCGCCGTAGACGACCAGGTCGTCGGGACGCTCGGCGACATCCGGGTCCAGGTTGTTCATCAGCATCCGCAGCGCGGCTTCCTGCGGCCACGCGACGGCGGTCAGGGTGGTACCACGGGGGGCCCGCACTGGGGTCACGGCTGTCTCCTTCGACCGCCATCGCCGGTGACGGCCATGGCCTCCGCGGTCTCGATCATCGGAGGAGACGGCCATCGCGGTTGACAGAATTGTCCACTGGCCGCCCAACGGCGGCGGCCTCGCCAGCAGCCTAGTCGGCTGCCGGCGAGGCCGCCGGGGGTCAGCTCGGGTTCGCCCCGCGAGCTACGCGGGTGTCAGCGAGCTGTCGGAGGAGAAGACCAGGCTGAGCGTCGCCGAGCCGTTGCGCAGTGCGGTCTTGCTACGCGGCCCGCCGGCGTCCGCCTCGAAGAACCGGCCGAACGTGATGTGGTAGGTGTTCTGCAGGCCGACCTGGCAGAACGGGCGCTCCGGGCACTCCGCCGGACCGCCGAGGATCGAGGCCGCTCCGCTGCACGTGGCCGCGAAGTCCGTGAGCGTCTTGAGGTGGTACTTGTCCGCCACCTGCTTGGTCACCGCGAACGCGTTCTGGTCCGAGGCGTCCGACGGCGTGCCGACCGCCAGCCCGTACTTGTCGGCCAGGTCCTTCAGCGCGGCCATCGTGGTGCTGATGTCACCACTCGCCTTCGGCGCGGCGTTCTTGCCGTTGGCCTTGGTATTGAGGAACTCCGTCATGGTCGCCGCGTACTCGGGGAATATCCCGATCTCGCCGCGCTCGAGGGCCGGCTCGTAGAGCTCGCGGTTGGTGCTCTGCTTCACCGACGCCTGGAAGCCGGTCGCGTTTAGGACGATCTTGTACAACTCGGCAAGGGTCTGGCTCTCGGCGAACCCGGCCGCGCCGACGACGATTGGACCGCTGCCTCCGGATCCGGTGGCGGCCAGGCCCGCAGTGGTGGCGAAGTCCTGCGCCGCCTGCTGCGGGGTCTTGCGGTCGACATCGACCGCCTTGTTCAGCGCCAGCAGCTTGGGTTGGTCGAGCGCGTCCGCGACCTTGTCCGCGGCGGTCAGCGCGGCCTGGCCGACCGACTTGTTTGCCACCGCCACGATGTTGTCCGAGTTCTGCAGGTGCTTGTCATCGGTGAGCAGCACCAGGGTATCCCCGGCGATCGGCGCACACCCCACGCCGGACGCCCCGGTCGGTGGTGCCTGGGTGCCCGAGGATCCCGACTTGCCGCACGCGGCCATGCCGAAGGTGGCCGCCAGTGTGCCGGTGAGTATGACCAATGACAACTTCCGGGTACGCGCAAACATGCGTCTGCCCGCCTTTCGTGTCCCGGCGCGTACGACGCCGCGTGTCCGACGGGCAGGATGCGCCCGGCCCGCGGGATCCACTCAACCCCGTCGAACAGATCATGACAACCGCTACGGCGCCGAGCGGGATTACCGTCTGGTTACGCTATGGCGACATTCGCCGTTATCTTTCCGCGACCTGGTGGCTGGATCACCCGGCCGGTGGCAGCGCGGCGTCGGCGGCGGAACTGGTCGGCGCTCGGCCGGCCCGGCGCATGGCTCGAGGCGTGACCGCCCACTGCAGCAGCGCCAGCGCACCCTCCACCAGCAGGCATAACGTGATCACGAGCAGGCCGCCGGCGAGCACCCGGTCACCACCGGCCGCCAGGCCCAGGCCGAAGCCGCGACTGATGATGGAGCCGAGCCCACCACCGTTGACCAGCGCGGCCAGGGTCGCGGTCGCGACGACCTGGACGGCGGCCGTGCGCAGGCCGGCGGCGAGGTAGGGCACCGCGAGCGGGAGCTCGACCCGGCCGATCATCTGGCCACCGGAGAGGCCCATGCCGCGGGCCGCCTCACGGACCTCTGGGTCGACCTCGCGCAGACCCAGGTACGCGTTGGCGAGCAACGGCGGGATGGCGAAGATGGCCAGCGCCAGGATGATCGGCAGCTGGCCGGCTCCGATGACGGTGAGCGGGAAGATGGTGAGCAGCGCGACGGTCGGGATGGCCCGGGTGACGTTCGCGACCGCCACCACGAAGGCGCCGCCGCGGCCGGTGTGGCCGAGCCAGATCCCGACCGGCCAGGCGACGACGCAGCCGATGAGCACCGCCATCGCGGAGATGAACAGATGCTCCTGGGTCCGCACGAGGATGCCGTCCGGATTGGTCCAGTTCAGCGGGTCGTTGAGCCAGATAAACGCCTGCCGCAACAGGTTCATGACGCGCCTGCCCTTCGCCGGGCCCACGGCATCACCAGCCGGCCCAGGCCGAGCAGCATCACGTCCAGGATGAGGGCCAGCCCGATGCATCCCAGGGTGCCGGCCATGATCTGCGGCTTGTAGAAGTTGTTGTTGAAGCCGGTCAGGATCAGATTGCCGAAACCGCCGTAACTCGCCACGTACCCGACGGTGACCAGGGCGACCGTGGAGACGGTCGCGATGCGTACCCCGGTGAGGATGCCCGGCAGGGCCAACGGCAGCTCGATGCGCCAGAGCAGCGCGGTACGTCCGTACCCCATCCCACGGGCGGCGTCGAGGACGTCGGCCGGGACCTGGCGCAATCCGGTCACGGCGTTGCGGATGACCGCGAGCAGCGCGTAGAGCACGAGTCCCACCAGGACGGTGGTGAAGGTCAGGCCGAGGGTCGGCGCCAGCATCGCGAACAGCGCCAGCGACGGGATCGTGTAGAGAATGCCGGAGAAGCCCAGGATCGACCCGGTGAGCCAGCGCACCTTGTACGCCAGCACCGCGAGCGGGATTCCGAGCAGCGCGGCGATGCCGACCGCGGTTAGGGTCAAGGCGACATGCTGCTGGAGAGCTTCGGTCAGCGAGTCGATGTTCTGCCGGATGTACTCCCACGAGAACCACGGGTTACGCGGGTCGTCCAACGGTACGGCCCAGCCGACCAGAGGGGGCATAGGTGAACGCTACCGCTGCCGCGGAGATCCGACTCGACGGTGTGCGCAAGGTGTATCCCGACGGGACGGTGGCCGTCGGCGGTCTCAGCCTCGACGTTCCCACCGGCGAACTGGTCGTGCTGGTCGGCCCGTCCGGGTGCGGCAAGTCGACCATCCTGCGCATGGTGAACCGGTTGGTCGAGCCGACCGGCGGCCGGATCCTGCTCGGCGACGAGGACGTGACCCATGTCGACCCGGTGCAGCTGCGCCGGCGAATGGGCTATGTCATCCAGAACGTTGGCCTCTTCCCGCACCAGACCGTGCGTGACAACGTGGCCACGGTGCCGCGCCTGCTCGGCTGGCCCCGCCGGCGGATCGACGAGCGGGTGGCGGAGCTGCTCGACCTCGTCGGTCTGGAGTCGGACCGCTACGCCCGCCGCTATCCCAGTGAACTCTCCGGCGGCCAGCGCCAGCGGGTCGGGGTGGCCCGCGCGCTCGCCGCCGATCCAGTGCTGCTGCTCATGGACGAGCCGTTCTCGGCCGTCGACCCGATCGCCCGGGCCAGGCTGCAGGAGGAGTTCCTGCGACTACAGGCGACGGTCGGCAAGACCATCATCTTCGTGACCCACGACGTGGACGAAGCGGTACGCCTGGGCGACCGGATCGCGGTCTTCTCCGACGGCGGCACGCTGGAGCAGTACGACCCGCCGGCCGACCTGCTGGCCCGCCCGGCCAACGAGTTCGTGGCCGAGTTCGTCGGCCGCGACCGGGGCATCAAGCGGTTGGGAGTGACCGCGATCCCGGCTGCGCTGCGCCCGGTGCCGCCCGGGGGCGTGAACGGCTCGCCGACGGTCGAGGCCGGCGCCAGCCTGCGCGACGCTCTGGCGGCGCTGCTCGACGGCGGTACCCGGATGGTCGCGGTACGGGAGCCGGACGGCTCACTGCGGGGCGTGCTCACCCCCGAGGACATCCTGGCCCCCACGGGCCTGGCCCCCACGGGTTAGCCCCCACGGGCCTGGCCCCCACTGGTTAGCCCCCACGGGCCTAGCCCCCACGGGTTAGCAGGGGCACCCTTTACAACTGAATGGGTTAGCAGGGTGCCCCTGCTAACGCCGCCGGCAACGGGTGCCGGCGGCGTTGGTGGCGGGTCGACCGGCGGGTCAGCGGTGGTCGGAGAGGTCGGCGTGGTGGTCGGTACCGTCCGATGAGGACGGATCGGCGTGCACGATGGCCGCGGTGAGGCGCGGGATGGCGTGGATCAGCCGGTGCTCGGCGTCGACGGCGATCCGGTGCGCGGCCACCACGGTGAGGTTCTCGTCGACACTGATGTCGCATTCGGCGCGCAGCTTGTGCCCGATCCATCGCAGCCGGACCGCACCGACCTCCTCGACCCCGACCGTGTCCCGAAGCGTTCGTTCGACAGTGTCCACAATGCTCGGATCGACGGCATCCATCAACCTGCGGTAGACTTCCCGGGCCGCATCCCGTAGCACGACCAGGATGGCGAGCGTGATGACGAGTCCCACCACCGGGTCGGCCCACGCCCAACCGATCGCCACCCCGCCGGCGCCGAGCAGGACGGCGAGTGAGGTGAACCCGTCGGTGCGCGCGTGCAGGCCGT
This sequence comes from uncultured Actinomycetota bacterium, assembly GCA_963753485.1. Lineage (GTDB taxonomy): Bacteria > Actinomycetota > Actinomycetes > Mycobacteriales > Micromonosporaceae > CAWDLX01. The sequence goes on from CAVWCL010000020.1 coordinate 173,699, forward strand.
CGGCGACCAGCGCGGCCGACCCGATCCGCCGGCCGACCCGGATGCGCACCTGGGCGACGGCTTCGTTGCCGGCGAAGCCGAGGACGGCCGCCCCCGCGACGGCGAGGAGATGCGACACCGGCTGGGGGTGCAGTAGCCGCTGCACCGCGGCCCAGCCGGCGGCGAACGCGGAGACCGCGATGACCGTGACGATGACGATGCCGGCGAGGTCCTCGGCCCGGCCGTACCCGTAGGTGTAGCGGCGGGTCGGCGCCCGCCGGCCGACGAGGAAGGCCAGACCCAGCGGCACCGCGGTCAGCGCGTCGGCGACGTTGTGCAGGGTGTCGCCGAGCAGACCGACGGAGCCGGACCACGCGGCGACCAGGGCCTGCGCGGCCGCCGTGAGGCCGAGGATGAGCAACGACAGCCACAACGCCCGGACACCGTCGCGGCTGGTCTCCAGCTCGGCATCGACGGCGCCGGCGGGGTCGTGCGAGTGCGGCGCCACGAGGTGGCGAAACCAGCCGGGAACCCCGCCGCCTTCATGCGCATGGCTTCGTGGTCGTGGTCGTGGTCCGGATGGTCGTGGTGATGGTGTGCGGGCACGCCATCATCGTGCCGGCGCGCCTGTCGACATGCGAGTCCCGGGCCAAGCATGTCGCGTCCCGGCTCTTCCTGGTCGAGGACGGCGGCGCGGACTCGACCGGACCGAGGGCGGGTCACCCAGCGCGCCGTCCGGGCTCTGACCGGTCTCGTGCCGGGGGCGGCGTCGCCTGCGTCGACGCCGGTGGGACGGCCGGGTCCGCCAGCGTCAGATCAGTTCGGCGATGCGCTGGGCCGCCCGGTAGGCGCCGTCGGTCTCGACCGGACGGTAGCTCACCGGTCGGTCGATCTCGGCCGCGATCGCCGCCGCCAACTGCTCCGGGTCGGTTTCGTCATACTCGAGGCACCGGCCAGCGCGGTAGCGGGCCAGCCGGTGCCGCACGTGGAAGTTCTGCTCGAAGTGGTGGCGCAACGGCACGTACAGGAAGGGGCGCCGGGTCGCGGTGAGCTCCATGGTCGTGGTGAGTCCACCGTGGACTATCGCGATATCGCATGCGGCCAGATGGCGGTACAGGTCGGGGACGAAGCCGTGGACCTCGACGCCGGCCGGCGTCGGCAGGGCGGCAATGTCGATCCGGGGACCGGCCACGACAACCATGCGCAACCCGGGCACGAGTCGGGCGGCCAGGGGGAACGCGTCGATGGCCCGGCGTAGCAGGTGGCCGCCGACACCGGAGCCGCCGACGGTGACCACGCAGATCTTCTCGTCCTCGCGGTAGCCGAGGCAGGCCCGCAGCCCGGCCCGGTCAGCCACGTCGGCCTGGTCGAAGCCGGACACGTACCCTATGAAGTCGAAGTGCTGTTCGGTCCACTCCCGGATACCGGGCAGTTGCGGGCCCATCCGATCCGGCATCGCGTCGTCGATGTTCCCGACGAACAGCGCCCGGTCGCGCAGGGCGGGCAGCCGGGCGATCTGCTCCACCATCTCGGCGTTGTAGTCGGCCGCCAGCGCGGCCTCCGCGTCTCCGCCGTCGGGCATCGGCAGCCAGCCGACGAAATCGGTGAGCCAGACGTAGGGCGCTCGCTTGAGCCGCGGGTTCTCGTGCAGGAAGTAGTCCAGTTCCCAGGCTTCGTCGGCGATCCACGCGTCGTAGTCGTGCTCGTCGACGAGGTCGGCGAAGACCATGAAGTTGTTGACCAGGATCTCGTCCATCCGCCGGATGGCCTGGAAGGCATGCAGGTCGTGTTCGGCCGACTCCGAGTCGATGTGGGCGACCTCGCTGGCCAGGTGCGGCGACGCCGGGTGCACCTGCTCGCCCCGCCGCTCCAGCAGGTCGGTCAGTGGCTGCTGCGTCAGCCAGTCGACCTGAACGCCGGGTCGCAACCGCCGCAGCTCGTCGGCGATGGCGATGTCCCGGCGGGAGTGTCCCAGTCCGATCGGCGAGGACAGGTACAACACCCGGCGCGGACGATCCAGCGGCCTGATCCAGCGCCGCGGCTTGGGTGGTTCGAAGCGGCTCAGGAATGTGCCGATGGCCTGGTTGACGACGACCGGTTGGCGGGCCTGGGGGAGGTGCCCGGCCCCGGCCAGCACCAACAGCTCGCCACCGGTCAGGTCGGCCAGAAGCTCGCTGCGGGTCGGCGATTGGCACTGGTCAGCGTCGCCGTGGATGGCCAGCACCGGACACCGTACCCGGCGCAGCAGCGCCTCGGTCTCGTCGTGGCTGCTGGTGAGCAGTGGGCCGTCTTCGGCCTTGAGCAACGTCTCCGCACCGATGTCCAACGCCCAGCCGACGCAGTCCTCCCACTGCTTGGTGGAGTGCGGTTCGGGCAGCAGTTGGTGGAAGAAGAACTCCGCGAAGCCGGGCCAGTCCTGCCGCCAGTAGTGCCGGTTGTTCATCTCCCAGCCGGAGTAGCTGTCCCGCGGCGTGTCGAAGTTGGACTGGCGCATCGGTGGCGTCAGGTACGGCGCCTGGGTGCCGACCGACACGACGCCGAGAACCCGGTCCGGATGGAGGGCGGCGGTGAGCAGCGCCCGCCACGCAGAGGTGCAGATACCGATGAGGACCGCGCGGTCGATGCCCGTCTCGTCCATCACCGCGATCGTGTCCGCGACATCGACGGCGTCGCCGTACGCGGACGGGTCGTCCGGCCGGTCGGACCGTCCGTTGCCGCGCGGGTCGATGGTGACCACGCGATGGGTACGGGCCAGGTAGGGCACTTGGGCCTTCCAGGCCAGCGACTGCACGATGGCGTCGACCGGAGTGAACACCACCGCCGGTTCGCCTGAGCCGAACACCTCGTAGGCGACCTTTACGCCGCCCCGACTCACGAACCCCGTGTGATCCGGGTAGCACGCTCTCATCGATCCGCCTCCTAGCGACACCGTCCCGATCGCCATTGCACTCCGATTGCAACGCACGGCGCGCGGTCGCCGCCACGTCGGTCCGCGGCCGCCGGGGCACGGTCGAGCTGGAGCGGCCTCAGCGGATGGGCGACGGGTGGGGCCGGTGAGATTCGAACTCACACTGTCGCGGACCTAAACCGCGGGCCTCCTGCCAATTGGGCTACGGCCCCGCCGCGGCCAGTCTAGCCGGCTGCGCCATCCGGCCGGCGCCACCGGTCTGGCCGGCCGGCACATCCGGCCGGCGCATGCTCATCCGTCGAGGCCGAGTTCGCGGCGCAGCTTTGTCACGTGGCCGGTGGCCTTGACGTTGTACATCGCCTTCTCGATCTTCCCGTCGCCATCGATGACGAACGTCGACCGGATCACGCCCTGAATCGTGCGGCCGTAGTTCTGCTTCTCCCCGTACGCGCCGTACGCGGTCAGCACCGTCGTGTCCGGGTCGGAGACGAGCGGAAAGGTGAGCCCGTCGCGGGCGCGGAACGCGGCGAGCGTCGCCGGCGAGTCGGGCGAGATGCCGATGACGTCGATGCCGGCGGCGTTCAGCGAGGAGAGCGAGTCCCGGAAGTCGCACGCCTGCGTGGTGCAGCCCGGCGTCATGGCGGCCGGGTACGCGTAGAGGACCACCTTCCGGCCCCGGTAGTCCGAAAGGGACAGGGTCCGGCCGTCGTCTGTGCTCAGGGTGAAGTCGGGCGCGGTGTCGCCGGCCTCGAGCCGGGGCGAAACGGTCATGCCGCCTCCTCCGCGGAGAGAAGCGCGTCGTCGGTCATCATCGCACCATAGCCGGGGCCCGACCGAGGGGCCGTGCGGGCGGGGGCGGCGCGGTCCGGGCTCGATCTGGTCCGGGCTCGGCTACGAGGCCGCCGCGACGGCGGCCTTGACCGCCGTCGCGGTCGGGTTCGGTACGACCTGGCCGTTGACGTAGACGGTCGGCGTGCCGCCCACCCCGCGCTGGGTCGCCTGGGCGGTGACCTGGTCGACCCAGCCCCGGTACCACTGCTCCCGCACACACTTGCTGAACGCCGGTGCGTTCAAACCCACCGTGCCGCCGATGTCGATGAGCTGATCGTCGCTCAGCCCGGCGCTACCTTCGGCCGGCTGGTTGGCGAAGAGCGCCTCGCCGTATTTCTTCAGCTTCGCCGCACTCGCGTCCGAGGCGCACCCGGCCGAGGAGGCGGCCCGGCTGGAGTAGCTGGTGGTCGAGCTGCGGTCGAGAAAGTTCAGCGGATGCCAGCTCAGCCTGATCTTGTGGGTGGCCAGGAGCTGATCCAGGGTGGGCGTGACCGCGGTGGAGAACGCGCGGCAGTTCGGGCAGAGGAAGTCGAGGTAGACCTCGACCGAGACCGGGCCGTCGCCGGCGATGACCAGCCCGGCGTGCTCGCCGCCGAGGTCGGTGGTGCCGGCCGGCACGGCAATCGTGTTGCGATGCTGCGAGGCGTAGACCACCCATCCGATCAGGCCGGCGACCAGCAGCAGCGCGAGCGCGCCGACGGTGATCCACCTACTGCGCCGGCGGCGCTGCTCCTTGGCCAGCTGCTCCCGGACGACCCGCGATGCCTTGGTATCGGCGCGCCGGCTCACGACCCCGCCCCACGGTGCTCGCCGATGGCGTCCTGACGCAGTAGCTTCGCGTCCGCGGACAGGCGCGTCCGGGGACGATAGGTAAGCAGCGCCGCCATGACAAACAACGCTATGTCACGAACTATCTCCCCCGCGTACTGCGGCCGCTGCTCACCCGTAAGGTCACCACCACCGCCGAAACAGCCGCAGTCGATGCGCAGCCCGCGCACCCAGACCGACGTCACCCCGCCGAGGTACGCCAGCAGCAGCAGCCCGGCCGCGATCGCGGCCACCCGGGTCGCCAGCCCGACGATCAGCAGCACGCCGATTGCGATCTCGACGAACGGCAGGACCGCGCCGGCCACCGTGGCGCTCTCGTACGGCAGCAGCCGGTACGCGGCCACGGCCCGCCCGCTCGCCGCCAGGTCACCGACCTTCGCCGCACCGGCGGCCAGCCAGACGCCGCCGAGGATCAGCCGGGCTCCGGTACCGAGCCACGGCAGGAGCTGGCGCCACCGCACCTGGCCAGTCTGGCCGCCAACCGCCCGCCGGGGGCCGTGACCTGCGCAGATCATGGAAACTAGCGGTGGCGATAGCCACCACCGGCGTCCACGATCGCATGAGAGGCGGCGGGGCGGGCGGGATCAGACGGCGAGGGCGCGGTGCACCACGGCGACCAGTTCGGTGCGTGCTCGGGCCACCCGCGAGCGGATCGTGCCGATCGGCACGCCGATCGATTCGGCCGCCTCCCGGTAGGACAGGCCCAGCATCTGGGTGAGTACGAACGCCTCCCGCTGCTCGGGGTTGAGCCGGCGCAGCAGATGGGCGGCGGTCACCGTGCCGGCCGGGTCCGGCGCGCCGGCTGCCTCCGGTTCGAAGGCGACCGCTCGGGAGACCAGCCGGCGCCGGCGTACCGCGGCCCGGATGTGGTCGGCGCAGGCCCGGCGGGCGATGCCGAAGAGCCAGGTCCGGGCGCTGGAGCGGGCCTGGAACGAGGGCAGCGCCCGGAACGCGCGCAGGTACGTGTCCTGGGTGACATCGTCGGCCGCGGCCGGCTCGACGAGCGCGGCGACGAACCGCCACACCTCGGCCTGGGTGGTCCGGATGAACGCCGCCGCGGCCGCCGGGTCGCCGTCGCGAGCCGAGAGTGCCCACGCGGTCGCCTCGTCCAGCTCGGCCGGGTCGCCGTCGCGAGCCGAGAGTGCCCACGCGGTCGCCTCGTCCAGCTCGCGCTGCGCCGGTTCGGATTCCACGGCGCCCGAGCGTACCGGGTGATGGTGAGACCGCGGTGAGGGTGGAACCGGGCAAGTGCGCGCGCCGACTATCCGTACATGCTGAACCCGCAGTGCAACGACATCCGCCTGGGCCTGTCGGCCCAGCTTGACCGGGAGCCAGCCGGCCTGCCGGCCGCGGTGCTGGAAGCCCATCTCGGCGGGTGTGCGATGTGTCGCGCCTGGCTCGAGGGCGCACAGCGGGTGACCCGGGCGATCCGGGTGCAGCCGGTGGCGGTGCCCGACCTGACCGCGCGCATCCTGGCCGCGGTCCGGGCCGACGGCGCGCTGGCCGGCCGCGGCCAGCGGGGCTGGCGGATGCAGGCTCAGCTCGCGCTCGGTGCCTTGACCGTGATCCAACTCATGATCGCGGTGGCCAGCCTGCTCGGTCAGGCCGGCCACGACGCGCATGCCGGCCGGGAGGTGGCGGCGCTGGACACCGCCCTCTCGGTCGGCTTGCTGCTCACCGCGCTCTACCCCGAGTACGCGCGGATCTTCGTGCCCGTGGTGGCCACCTTGATTGTCTGCTTCGCCGCGATCGGCACGCTGGATCTGCTGGCCGGGGTGGTGACCCCGTCCCGGTTGGCGGTGCATGCACTGGCCGCGGTGCAGGCGGCGCTGGTGTGGTCCCTCGCCCGCAGCAACGGCCGTCGCCTGGCCACCGCGTGAGCCGCCGGCCAGGGCGTGACCTGAACCGGCGCCCGGTCACCGCCGTGACAGGCGGCGTGGGCATGATGGCCGGCGTGACCGACGCGCGGCGTACCGCCAGGATCCGCCCGGCCCTGCTCGGTCTGCTGCTGGGACTCTTCGCGGTCCTCGCCGTGGCCGCCCCGGCGAGTGCGCATGCGATCCTCGTCTCGACCAACCCGGCGCAGGGCACGACCGTGCCCCAGGCGCCGCCGCAGGTCGTGCTCTCCTTCTCCGAACGGGTCGCCCCGGTCGCCGGGAAGGTGCACGTGATCGCCCCGGACAACTCACGCGCCGACGCCGGCGACCCGCGGGTCTCGGGGGATCAGGTGATCATTCCGCTGAAGCCGAGCGGCGGGCACGGCACCTACCTGGTCAGCTTCCGGGTGATCTCGGCCGACAGCCACCCGGTCGGCGGGGCGTTCACCTACTCGGTGGTGACCACGTCGACGGTGCCCACCGAGGCCGGGAACAGCGGCGCCACCAGCCCGCTGGTCAACGTGCTCTTCCCGATCGTGCGCTGGACCGGGTACCTGGGCCTGCTCCTGCTGGTCGGATCGGTGCTGGTGCTGGCGCTGCTCTGGCCGCAGCGGCTGAGCCGGTCCGGTCCGATCTCGGTGATCTGGCTCGGCGCCGGCCTGGTCGCCGCGTCGACCGTGGCCGAGCTGGCGCTGCAGGTGCCCAATGTCGCCGGCTCTTTCGGCGAGATCCGCGGCTCGGACGTGCGGGAGGTGTTCGCCAGCCAGTTCGGCGCGGCCCACCTGATCCGGCTGGGGGTGCTGGGCGCAGCCCTGGTGCTGCTGCGCCCGATCGTGGCGGGCCGGGGCTGGGGCGCCGACCGGGTGCTGCTCGCGGTCCTCGGCACCATCGGGGTGGCGACCTGGTCGGTCGGCGGGCACCCGAGCACCACGGCGGCACCGACGGTCACCATCGTCGCCGACATGATCCACGTCGCCTCGATGAGCGTCTGGATCGGCGGGCTGGTGATGCTCATCGTCTTCCTGCTGCCCCGGGCCAACGCCACCGAGCTGGGCGCGATCGTGCCGGTGTGGTCGCAGTGGGCCACCTACGCGGTCGGTGCGCTCGTGGTCACCGGCACCGTCCAGGCGCTGGTGGAGATCGGCAGCATCGGCCCGCTGTTCACCACGACGTACGGGTGGCTGGTGCTGGCCAAGATCGGCCTGCTCGGCGCGGTGCTCGTCGTGGCCTCCTTCTCCCGCCGGCTGGTCGGCCCGATCAGCGCGCGGGTCACGGGGGCGGCGGCCCGCCTGCGTGCCGTGGTCGCGGCCGAGGCGGCCGGCGCCGCGATCATCATCGGGGTCACCTCGGTGCTGGTCCAGACGACGCCGGCGCGCACCGTACCGGCCAGCAATGCCGTGCCGTCGATCCAGTCCGCGGTCCTGTCCGACAAGCTCTTCACGCTGACCGTCGACGACTCGCCGGCGAAGACCGGCATCAACGAACTGCACGTCTTCGTCACCACTCCCGACGGCCTGCCGGCCGACGTCCAGGAGTGGCGGATCACCGCGGCGCTGCCGGCCGAGGGCATCGAGCCGATCGACGTGGCAGTGCTACAGATCACCCCCGACCATGCCATCGGGCAGGTCACCCTGCCGACGGCGGGCGCCTGGACGTTCAGCTTCACGGTGCGCACGACCGAGATCGACGAGTCGACGGTGACCACGGTCTTCGCGATCGCGGGCTGACTCCGGCGCGGAGCCTGCGTGGCGCGTCCGATTAGCTCTAAACCGTACATATCATCCCATAACATGCGTGCCCTGCGGACCCTCGCCGGCATCGTCCTCGTCCTCCTCAGCGGACCGGCCCTGCTGACCGGCGGCGTCTGCGCCGCCGCGCTGAGCCACCGGGACGCCGATGGCGGCTTCACCGCGGTGCTCGCGCCCATCCACAGCGATGGGTACGCGGTGGTGGTGCCCGACCTGGGCGCGGCGGCGCGCGGCTTCGGCATCGCGGCGGCGTTCGGTTCGGCCGGGCTGCGGGTGTCGATCCGGGAATCCGGGCAGCCGCTCGTGCTCGCCCTGGCCCCGATCGCCGATCTGCAGCGCTACCTGTCCGGGGTCGCCCGGACCGAGGTCCGGTCGGTCGGCTTCGCGGCCGGCAGCCAACCGGTCACCCTGGCCCCGATCACGGGCGCGGCGCTACCCGCGCCACCGGCACAGAAGTCGTTCTGGAGCGCCGCGACCAGCATGCAGAGCGTGGACTGGGACCGGCCGGCGCCGGGCCTGGTCGGGTTGGTGCTGCTGCGCTCCGACGGCCGGGCGGGCATCGACGTGACCGTCGCGGTCGCCCGCTATCCCGACTGGCTGACCCGGGCGACCTGGGCGTTACTGCTCGCCGGCGCGGCCATGTTCGTCGGCGGGCTGGCCGTGCTGTTCCGGATGGCCGAGCCGGTGCTGGTGGTCGAGGCGCACCGGATGGTGGAGTTCGCCGACCGGATCGCCGAACGGCTCGGCGGCATCCAACCCGGGCGGTCGTTGGCGGTGATCCGGCGGACCCGAGGGCTCGACCTGACCGGGGAGATCGTCCCGGTACGGGCGGAGCCGGACGAGGACGGGCCACCCGGCCCACCGCGGCCCGGCCACTGGCGGGAGTGGCTGCGCCAGCACCACCCGGCACCGCAACCGCCGCCCTCATGGGCCGACGAACCCACCGGCGAGTCGCCCTACATTCACACCGCCACCTGAGCCGCAGTGCCCGCGACCGGAGCGCCGGCCGCGACCGGCGTGCCGCGGCGGATCGGCAGCAACACCAGCACGACGAGCATCAGCCAGAGCTGCCAGTTGCTCAGCACGAACCCGACCAGGCCGCCCGGTTGGTGCAGGTCGAAGGCCCAGAGCGAGAGCAGGCTGAGGGCCGCGGTCAGGTAGACCACGCCAGCGAGCAGGAGCGAGGACCGGCGACCGCGCAGGCCGTCGACGACCGGTCCGGCCGCGCCGGCGGGTGCCAGCCCGGTGTCGAGCAGCACCACCAGGGCGGGCACGAACCAGAAGATGTGATGCGTCCAGGTGATCGGGCTGATCAGGCTGCCGGCGAGCCCGGTCAGACTGAGGCCGGCGACCTCGTCACCGGCGATCCCGGCGCGGGCCGCGCGCCACATCCCGTACCCGAGCGCGGCCAGCGCGAGCAGCAGCCACACCCGCCCGTCGGGCTCGCCGGGCAGCGCCAGCCGCGCCAGCAGGCCCAGCAGCGACTGGTTGAACGGGTACGCCAGCTGCCCGACGCCGCCGGCGTCGAAGACCTCCCGGGTCAGGTAGGTCCAGGTGTCCTGGGGAGCCACCGCGGCGGCCAGCGCGGTGGCCGCCATCGCGGTCGCCGCGGCCACGCCCGCCGCCCGCCACCGCCGGGTGACCAGCAGGTAGAGGATGAAGATGCCGGGTATGAGCTTGATCGCGGTGGCGAACCCGATGCCGACGCCGGCGAAGGCGCGCGTGCGGGCCGAGTCCGCGGGCAGCAGGACCAGCAGATCCAGCAAGATCAGCGCCCACAGCACGAAGTTGACCTGGCCGAGGGTGAACGCCTCCCGGACCGGCTCCAGGGTCGTCGCGAGCACCGTGGCGAACCCGACCGCGAACCACCGCGGCCAGCCGTGCCGGTCGGCCACCGGCCGCACCAGCCACCACATCGAGACGGCGAAGGCGGCCGCCGCGACCACTGTGTAGACGGCCATGGTCTGGTTCCAGCTGAGCCAGGCGAGCGGGCGCAGGACCAGCGCCGCGAATGGTGGATAGGTGAACTCCAGGTGCCCCTGGGTGGCGTCCGGCTGGGCGAAGTCGTAGAGCGGATGGCCGCCGGCCCACCACTGCATCGCGGCCCGGTAGATGCTCAGGTCGTAGAAGTGATGGCGATTGCCGTACCAGACATGCGCGGCGGTGGCGGCGACGGTGACCAGGACGAGCAGACCGGCCAGCCGCGCGGTACCGCCCCGCCGCGCACCGCTGAGCACCCGCACCGCCGACTCTCCCCACGTAGATCGTGGACAACCGCGGCCACCATCGCGACCCGGTATCGCCGCCTCGTCCTCGCCACCACCATTGTCCAAGATCGCACGGGCGGGCGGATAGGCTGGCCGGCGGGAAGCGTGCACGCGGCGGCGCGCGGCGCTGAGTGAAGGGTGCACGGATGAGCGATCTTCTCGTCTGGGTCGACTGCGAGATGACCGGGCTGGACCTCGGCCGGGACGCTCTCGTCGAGGTGGCCGCCCTGGTCACCGACCCCGAGCTGACCGTGCTCGGCGACGGCGTCGATGTGGTCATCCACGTGGACGAGAGCCAGCTCGGCGGCATGGTCGAGATCGTGCGCGAGATGCACGACAAGTCCGGGCTCACCGATGCGGTCCGGGCGTCCGCGGTCTCCCTCGGCCAGGCCGAGGACATGGTGATGTCATACGTGACCAGCTTCGTCACCGAACCGCGCACCGCGCCGCTGTGCGGCAACTCGATCGCTACCGACCGGGCCTTCCTCGCCCGGGACATGCCGCGCTTCGACACCTACCTGCACTACCGCATGATCGACGTCTCGTCGATCAAGGAGCTCTGCCGACGCTGGTACCCCCGCACCTACTTCGGCCAGCCGGCCAAGGGACTGGCCCACCGGGCGCTCGCCGACATCCGGGAGAGCATCCGCGAGTTGGAGTACTACCGGCGCACCGTCTTCGTGCCGCGCCCCGGTCCGGACGTCGACAGCGCGCGGGCGGTCGCGCTGACGGTGGCCGAGGACTTCCCGGTGGGGTAGCTCGCCGCGAAACCCGTTCGCCCCGGCCGGCCGGGAGCCGGCTATCATGGTCGGGCGCAGGTCGCATGGTGGCTGTAGCTCAGCTGGTAGAGCACCGGGTTGTGGTCCCGGGTGTCGGGGGTTCGAGTCCCCTCAGTCACCCCACAGATACGGGTAAGCCCTCGAGATCACGTCGTCAGCCGGTCGGTGAGGGCTGTGCCGCGGGTGCGTTCGAGGACGCGCTGGGCTTCGGGGTGACCGGGGGTGCGGGAGTCCAGTTCGCCAGCGCCGGTGGGACCGGCAGGGCGGAGCCCTGGAGGTAGCGCGCCCACGACTGGTTCCAGGCCGTCCAGCCGTTGCCGTCGACGAGTTTCACCTCGGTGCCGCGCACCGTGACCGGGTCGCCGATGTGGGTGAAGCCGAACAGCCACTTCGAGTTCTCCCAGGACATGTTCACACAGCCGTGGGAGACGTTGACATGGCCCTGCTCGCCGACCGACCACGGGGCGGCGTGGATGAACTCCCCGCCCCAGGTCAACCGCATCGCGTAGTTCACCTGGACCCGGTAACCACCGGGCCCCTCCCGGGTGGTGTCGAAGATGGTCGAGTAGTCGTGGCTCATCACGACCATGTTCCCGCTGGAGGACGGGGTGCTCGGCTTGCCGAGGCTCACCGGCATGGTGCGCAGGAACACGTCGTCGCGGTAGACGCTCATCGACTTGGTCGCGTTGTCCACGAGCATGACCACCTTGGGCCCGATCGACACCGTGGCCGAGCGGTCCTGGTCGCCGTAGGACCCGCCGCCCATCGGTACGCCCTTGAGCGCCGCCCGCACGCTGATCGTGGTGCCGGGGATCCAGTACACCGGCGGCCGGTACCAGACCTGGCTCCCGCTGGCCCAGTGCCACACCCCCGGCTGCGACGGGGTGCTGGTGACGAAGAGGCGCTGCTGCACCCCGGCGCGGGCGGACTCGGGCACCGGCGGATCGAACTCGATCACGACGGGCATGCCCACGCCGTAGGTCTGGCCGGAGAACAGGTACATGCCGGTGCCGGTCTGTCGCGCCGGTTCGGCCATGGTGCGAAACGTCGTGGTTCGGGTCTGGCGCTGCCGGCGGTCGGGGCTGGTGGCGATGACCGTCGCGGTGTAGCTGCTGGCGTAGGCGAGCGGTGCGGCCGGCACCCACGAGCTGCCATCGGACCGGGTGGCGCCGGCGAGCGGGGTGGCGCTGCCCGCCTTCGTCACGGTGACCGAGGAAACCTGGCCGTGGCCGACGCTCAGCCCGATCTCCGTCGAGACCGGCACGTGGGCGGCGCCGGCGGCCGGCGTGATGGCCAGGGAGAGCGGCGGTGGCGGTGGGGTCGGCGGACCCTGGTTCGCGGTACCGGTCCGCGAGAAGAGTCCGCAGCCGCTCCCGGCGACGCCCACCGCCATCGTGAGCAAGCCGCACCACACCAGCCGGCGCCAGCCGTGCCCGGATCCCGCCATCGCCGCACCCCCGTACGCGCTTGCGTTCGGTGCTCATCCTCGCGCACCGGATGGGTCCGGGGTGGGCGTTTGCGCCACCTTGGTGGCGACGGCTCAGGTCCGGGCGGCAACCGCCTCGGTACGCCCGCGGAGCCAGGACGTCGCCTTCCGCTCAGCGACGAACGACATGACCGGTACCGTGCCGGCCAGCAACATCAGCAGCGTGCGGACGAACGGCCACCGGGCCCGCACCGCGAGGTCGAACGCGGCCACCAGGTAGACCATGTAGAGGAAGCCGTGGATCGGGCCGACGATCGCCACCATCGTGGGCTCGCCGGCGAAGTACTTCAGCGGCATCGCGACGAAGACGAGCACCAGCAGGAAACTACCCACCACGTACGCCATCACCCGGAACCGCAGCAGTGCGCCGGACATCTGTCTCCTTCGGTTGGTCAGCCGGGGTACTTCGACGGTGACGCCTGCGGATTCGCATTCAGCCAGGCGAGGTACCGGTTGTATGCGGCCAGCTCGTCGTCTCCGCTGTCGTCGTAGGCCGGACCGGTATGCTGACTCCCCCGTACCGGGCGGATCCGATCGCGGTGGGCGGCCTGATCCGCCGGCGCTCGCAGCACCTGGCGGATCTCCTTGATCCAGACGTAGACCACGAACGCGGCGAAGGCCGGCCACTCGATCGCGTACCCGAAAGAGAGTGGATTGCCACCCCGAAAACGGTTGATCTGCCACCAGCCCAGCAGCAGGAAGCCGACCACGAGTGCGACCGCGCCCAGATGCACGGCGAGCCACCGGGGCGTCAACACTCGCCTCGCGCCGGTCACCGCAGCCGGGGTCACGCCAGCGAGGATAGCCGCGCCGGCTGGGCCGCCCTCCTGCAGGTAGTGCGCTGGCCAGCGGCGGCACCTAAGATCCCGCCATGGCGGACGTATTCGATCAGTACGCCGTCGCGGGCGCCTGGGACGAGATGTTCGAGCGTCCCGGCCAGCCGCGCTCGGCGTACCGGTCGCTGCACGCCGCCCTGCAACCGTGGTCGGTTGCCGACCTGCGCGCCCGGGCCGACCAGCTGGCCCGGGTCTTCACCGACCGCGGGGTCACCTTCTCCTACGCCGGTGAGGACCGGCCCTTCCCGCTCGACCTGGTCCCGCGCATCCTCGACGCCGTCGAGTGGGACCTGATCACCCGGGCGGTCCGCCAGCGGGTGCGGGCGCTGGAGTGCTTCCTGGCCGACGTGTACGGCGCCGGCGAGGTGCTCGCCGACGGCGTCGTGCCCCGCCGGCTCGTGTTGACCAGCGCGCATTTCCACCGGGCGGCGGCCGGGATCGAGCCGCCCAACGGGGTGCGCATCCACGTCAGCGGGGTGGACCTGATCCGCGACGAGGCCGGCCAGTTCCGGGTACTGGAGGACAACCTGCGGATCCCGTCCGGAGTGAGCTACGTCATCGAGAACCGGCGGGCGCTGTCGCAGACCCTGCCCAGCCTCTTCGCCGAAGCGCGGGTCCACCCGGTCGACGACTACCCGGCTCGGCTGCTCGCCGCCCTGCGCGCCGCCGCCCCCGACGCGGTGGCCGACCCGTGCGTGGTCGTGCTGACGCCCGGCGTCTACAACGCCGCGTACTTCGAGCACGCGCTGCTCGCCCGGCTCATGGGCGTCGAGCTGGTGGAGGGGCGCGACCTGGTGTGCATCGGCAACCGGGTGTGGATGCGCACCACCCAGGGCGAGCGGGGAGTGCATGTGGTCTACCGGCGCGTCGACGACGAGTTCCTGGACCCGCTGCACTTCCGGCCGGACTCGTTCATCGGGTGCCCCGGCATCGTCAACGCGGCCCGGGCGGGACACGTCACCCTGGCCAACGCCATCGGCAACGGTGTCGCCGACGACAAACTGCTCTACACCTACGTGCCGGAGCTGATCCGCTACTACCTGCACGAGGAGCCACTCATCTCCAATGTGGAGACTCACCGGCTCGATGACGCCGACGTGCTGGCCGAGGTGCTGGAGCATCTCGACGCGCTGGTCCTCAAGCCGGTCGACGGCGCCGGCGGCCAGGGCATTGTGATCGGGCCGCAGGCCGACGAGGACATCCTCACCGCCCTGCGCCAGACCGTGGCGGCAGATCCTCGCGGCTGGATCGCCCAGCGACCGGTGGCGCTGTCCACCTCGCCGACGCTGATCGGCGACCGGGTGGCCCCACGCCACATCGACCTGCGCCCGTACGCGGTCAACGACGGCAGCGACGTCTGGCTGGTGCCGGGCGGTCTGACCCGGGTGGCGCTGCCGGAGGGGGCACTGGTGGTGAACTCCAGCCAGGGCGGTGGCTCCAAGGACACCTGGGTGCTCGCCCGGGAGCCGGCCGGGGACAACCGCGGGGACTTGCCGGCGGCGGGCTCGTCGGCGCCGCGCTCCGAGCGTCCGCCGCCGGCCCTGATCCCGCACGACGTGAACCCGGGCTCCGCCGGCCCGGCCGGGCAGCAGCAGCAATGAGAAACGCGGGCATGCTCAGCCGGATCGCCGAGTCGCTGTTCTGGATCGGCCGCTATGTCGAACGGGCCGACGACACCGCTCGCATTCTCGACGCCTTCCTCGCCCGAATCCTGGAAGACCCGTGGGTGGACGAGGACCTCGCCTGCCGTTCATTGCTGGCCATCCTCGGCTGCCCGCCGCCGCACGGCGGCCGGTTGACCACCGGGGACGTGCTGGAGCTGATGGGGTTCGATCTGGCCAACCCCAACTCGATCGGGGGTGCGTTGGCCGCCGCGCGGGAGAATGCCCGCGGCGCCCGGGAGACGATCTCCAGCGAGATGTGGGAGTGCCTCAATGTCACCTGGCACGCGCTGGCCTCGCGGCGGCTCGCGGCCGAGCATCTCGGGCCGGCGCTCTACCTCAGCTTCGTGCGGGAACGCGCCGCCATGTTCACCGGACTGGCCGAGTCGACCATGAGCCGCGACGACGGCTGGCGCTTCCTGGTGCTCGGGCGCAACCTCGAACGGGTCGACATGACCGCGCGCCTGCTCACCATCCAGGCGCTCACCGTCGAGTCGGCCCAGCCGTCCCTCCTCGTGGCGCCGCCGGTGCAGCAGTGGCGCACGGTGCTGCGGGCCTGCGGCGCCGACGAGTCGTTCCTGCGAACCCACGGCGGGCAGGTGCGCCCGCAGCGGGTGGCCGAGTTCCTCCTGCTGGACCGGCTCTTCCCGCGCTCCGCATTGCATGCGCTCACCGAGGCGGAGGAGTGCCTGCAGGCGCTGGCCCCGGCGACCGAGCGGGCCGGCATGGCCGATGCCGCCCGCCGCCCGGTCGGGCAGGCCCGCACCCGGCTCGAGTACGCCGACGCCGCCATCCTCCTCGATGACCTGCCGGCACACCTGCGGGCGCTGCAGCGGGCCTGTGCGGCGGCGAGCGCGGCGGTCACCGCCCGGTACTTCGACCAGACGACGCCGGTCACCTGGGCGCACGAGGGCGTGTGACGTGGGCTGGCGGCTGCGGATCCGGCATGTGACGGGTTTCACGTACGCGGGGACTGCGCACGCGTCGTACAACGAGGCCCGGATGACGCCGATGACGGTGACCGGCCAGACGACCCTGTTCAGCCAGGTCGAGTGCGTGCCGGCCGCGGCGACCTGGCGGTACCGCGACTACTGGGGCACCCAGGTCACCGTCTTCGACCTGCAGCGCCCGCACCAGCAGCTGCGGGTCACCGCCACCAGCCTGGTGGAGACCGCCGAGCGGAGCGCGCCGTCCGGTGACGCCGAATGGGCGCGCCTGCACGCGGAGTCCACTCGGGACGAGTACGCCGAGCTGCTCGCCCTCACCGATCTCACCACTGTGGATAGTGAGCTGGTGGCGATGGCGCAGCAGCTGGCCGCAGACCAGCCGCCGGCGGCGGCGGCCCGAGCCCTCGCGGACTGGGTCCGGGGCGCCGTCGAGTACCAGCCCGGCACGACTGGCGTGCGTACCAGTGCCCAGGAGGCGTGGTCGCTGCGCCAGGGGGTGTGCCAGGACATCGCCCACCTCAGCATCGCGCTGCTGCGGGCGGTGGGCATCCCGGCCCGGTACGTCTCGGGCTACCTCTACCCGAAGGCGGACGGGGCGGTCGGGCAGACCGTCGAGGGCCAGTCGCACGCCTGGGTGGAGTGGTGGTGCGGCGGCTGGGCCGGCTTCGACCCCACCAACGGGGTTCCAGCAGGTCCCGGTCACGTCCTGGTCGCCCGTGGGCGCGACTACGACGACGTGACGCCGCTCAAGGGCGTGTACCACGGCGCGCCCGGGTCCGGTCTCGGCGTCACCGTCGAGATCACCCGCCTCGCCTGAAGCCCGTCGATCTAGGGGTTAGGCACACGAAAGGAGATCCATCCATGTGCATACGCCCTAGATCGACGGGGGGTTGGGTCAGGCCAGGGTGGGGCGCCGCCGGGTGCGGACCATGACGTGCTCGACGAGGGCGACGAAGACCGCCTTGCTGGACTCCCGGTCCCGCGCGTCGCAGAAGACCACCGGCACGTCGCTGTCGAGGTCGAGCGCCTCCCGCACCAGATCCGCGCTGTGGCGGCGTTCACCGTAGAAACAGTTCACCGCGACCAGGAACGGGGTGCCCCGCCGCTCGAAGTAGTCGATCGACGGGAAGCAGTCGGCCAGCCGGCGGGTGTCCGCGACCACGACGGCGCCGAGCGCCCCGAGGGCGAGCTCGTCCCAGAGGAACCAGAACCGGTCCTGGCCCGGCGTGCCGAAGAGGTACAGCACCAGGCGTTCGCCGACGGTGATCCGGCCGAAGTCCATCGCGACCGTGGTGGTGCGCTTCGCCTCGACACCCACGAGGTCGTCGGTGCCGATGCTGGCGTCGGTGAGCACCTCCTCGGTCTGCAGCGGCATGATCTCGCTGACCGAGCCGACCAAGGTGGTCTTGCCGACGCCGAAGCCACCGGCGACGAGGATCTTGAGCGCCATCGGAACCAGGCCCGGGCGGCGGTCATCGTCAGAGCGAACGAAGTCCATCGATCACCGCCTGGAGGATGTTCTCGTCGGGCGGGTGCACGCCGGCGCTCGAGTCGAACGTGGAGACCAGGCTTTCCTGCACGAGGTCACCGATGAGGACGCGGACCACGCCGAGGGGCAGATCGAGCTGGGCGGCGATCTCAGCGACGGAGTGGGCGGTGCGGGTGATGGCGAGGATGGTGCGGTGCTCCGGTTGGAGGTGGACGAGGTCGGCCTCGGGTGCGTAGAGCGCTTCGACGTAGGTGAGTAGGTCGAGCCCGCCGGTGCGCGGACTGGCCCGGCCGCCGGTCATGGTGTACGGCCGCACCACCGGACCAGCCTCGCGGTCGAGCCAGTCGTGACCGTCGCCGGCCTCGACCGGCAGGTCATCCCACATCGCTCGGGGCGGCGGCCGGCCGCAGCGGCGAGGAGAGGGTCTGGCCGACCCGCTTGACCAGCATGGCCATCTCGTAGGCGATCAGGCCGATATCGGAGTCGGCGTTCGCGAGCACGGCGAGGCAGGCGCCGTGGCCGGCGGCGCTGACGAAGAGGAACGCCGACTCCATCTCGACGATGGTCTGGCGGACCGGACCGGCGCTGAAGTGCCGGGTGGCGCCCCGGGCCAGGCTCTGGAACCCGGCGGCTATGGCCGACATGTGCTCGGCATCCTCGCGGGCCAGGTTGCGGGTGGCCCCCATGAGCAGACCGTCCACCGAGAGCACCACGGCCTTCGTGGCGGACGGCACCCGCTCGACGAGATCGTCGAGCAGCCAGCCGAGGCCGCCGTCGCCGCTGTTGGTCATCGGGGATCCCTCTCCGCGCCGTCGTCGCCCGGGATGGCCTCCGCGTCGCGGCGCCCCCGGTCCATGCCCGACTGGAACGAACTCATCATCGCCCGAAGCTGTTCCGGCGTGCGCGCGGTGGCGCTCAGTGTCGCCGTGTCGGCCGTGATGGTGTCGGTGACGTCATCGCGCAGTTGCGGGACGAGACTGGTCTGGCGGACCCGGCGCGGCAGCGCGTCGGGTCCGGCCGAGGCGGGCGCCTCGATGATCTCCTGCCGGGCGTGCCTGGGTGGCGTGTAGGCGTCCGTGACCGGTGCCTCTCCCGCGCCCGGTCGCGGTGGGGCGACCTCCGGCCCGCGGGGCGCCGCGATCGCCGGCCGCTGGCCCGTCGTGATCTCTCGGTACAGGCTGCCGTTCGCGGTCCCGTTGGCCCCGGGCACAAGTGCCAGCACCTCCCGGTGGTCGGCCACGATCAGATCGGCCGGCAGCAGCGCCACCGCAGTGATGCCGCCGTACGCCGACGAGCGCAACTGGACCTTCACGCCGTGCCGGGCGGCCAGCCGGGCAACCACGAAGAGCCCGAGTTGTGCGCTGTTGGCCGGGTCGAAGTCCGGCGGCTGGTCGAGCCGGGCGTTGCCGGCGTCGAGATCGGCCGGGCTCATCCCGAGTCCGCGGTCCTCGATCTCGATGGCGAAGCCGTGGGCGACCACCTCGCCGCCGACGTTGACCCGGGTGTGCGGGGGCGAGAACGAGGTGGCGTTCTCGATCAGCTCGGCCAGCAGGTGGATGAGGTCACCGACGGCCCGGCCGGCGATGGCGAGCTCCGGCATCGGCCGGATCGAGACCCGGGCATAGTCCTCGACCTCGGAGACGGCGCCACGCAGCACGTCCACGAGCGGGACCGGGTTGCGCCAGCCGCGGCCGGGCGCGGCCCCAGCGAGGATCACCAGGTCCTCGGCGTGGCGGCGCATCCTGGTGGCGAGATGGTCGACCCGGAACAGGTCCTCCAGCTCGGTCGGGTCGTCCACCCGGCGCTCCATCCGGTCCAGGATGGACAGTTGGCGGTGCAGCAGGGTCTGGCTGCGCCGGGCGATGTTGAGGAAGACCTCGTTGAGCCCTTGGCGGAGGTTCGCCTCGTCGACCGCCGAGTTCACCGCGGTGCGCTGCAGTTCGTTGAACGCGCGGCCGACCTGGCCGATCTCGTCGTCGCCGTACGGGAGTGCGGGGGCCTCCTGGGCCACGTCGACCAGCTCGCCCCGGCGTAGCCGGGCCACCACCCCGGGCAGGCGGTCGACCGCGAGCTCCTGGGCGGCCTGGCGCAGCCCGGCGAGCCGCTTGATGAGGCTGCGGGCGATCCGGATCATCGCGTAGAGCGTGACCACCACGGTGACCAGGCCGAGCAGGCCGGTCAGCGCGATGTTGCCGAAGATGGCCAGGTTCGACGGCGTGCTGATGGCGAGCAGGCGGTCGGTGGCCGAGCTGGTGAACTGGGCCGCCTGGTTCGCCACCTCGGCGTAGACGCCCCGCCAGATGGTCGCGGGCACCGGCACCGGGGCACCAGCCCGCCCCTGGGCCAGCACGCTGTTCTCCAGGGCCGTCAACCGCTGGAAGTCGCCCGTGCTGGCGAGCACGTTCCAAAGGTCGCGGTCCCGGTCCAACAGGGCCGGCACGGTGTCGGCGATGACGAACCGCTGGGCGCCGATGAGCTGGACCACTTCGCTGAGGTCGGCGGCGTTCAGCGAGCCGGCCGCGTAGGCCCCGCTGAGCACCACGTCCTCGCGGGCCAGCAGGTCCCGGGCGCGACCGAGGCCGACCAGAGCCCGGGCCTGCCGGGAGATGTCCTCGTCGGCGATGCGCACGAGCGACTCGCTGAGCAGGAAACCGGCATCGGCCACGGCGGTGTAGGCCTGCCCGGCCGCGGTGCGGTCGAGCGCCCCGCGGTCGACCGACTCCCGGGTCGCGGCGAGGGAGTCGATCTGCGCGAGCACGGTGCCGACCCGGGCCCGCACGAGATCGGTCGCCGCGTCCTGCGCGTCCTGGCCGCCGGCGAGCTGGCGGAAGTGCGCGGCCGCCGCGTCGGTCCGGGCCCGCTGCGCGGCCAACGCGGTGGCGTCGGGTCGGCCGCTGGCGAGATAGACCACCGTGAGCTTTCGCTCGGCCTGCAGCTCGCCGATGAGTGCGGTGACCGGCCGGCCGATGCTGTCGAGATTGCTCTGGGCGTCCAGCAGGTCGAGTCCGGGGCCGAGGGTCACCGCGGTCGCCAGGCCCCACATCACGACGAGGGTGACCAGCGGGACCAGCAGAAGCGAAATGATCTTCGCCCGAATCGACCAGTGTCGGGTACGCATCACACCTCGTCCAGGGTCCAGCACGCCGACGGACCACCGGATTGTAATGCCCCGACCCGACATCCTCGATGACACGTTCGGCTTTGTCCGGGTTGGCTGGCTGGTCAGGCCAGACGCGGCGGCCACCGGCGAGCCGCGGCCGGTTCGACGCAACCTCACGCTGGGTGAGCCGCTCGGGTAGGGCAGACTGTTCGCCGCACACCCCGTCGCCGAGCAGGGGGTACCCCGCTGATGTCCAGGCTGACCAGGTTGAGTCGGTGCCACCGTGGACTGGTCGCCTGCATGGCGGTGCTGGTGGCGGTCTTCGGCGTGCTGACGATGCCGACCCTGGGCGCGGTGCGGACGTGAGCCGACCGGCGCCGTGGCCATTGCTGATCGTCGATGGAGCCAACGTGGTCGGGTCGGTCCCCGACGGTTGGTGGCGCGATCGCGCCGGTGCGGCTCGCCGGCTACGCGACGCCCTGGCGCCGGTCGCCGAGCGGGGGGTGGCCGATCTGGTCGGTCCGCTCGCGGTCGTGCTCGTGGTCGAGGGTGCCGCCCGCGGGCTGTCCAGCGCCGGGCCGGTCGAGGTGCGCTCGGCCCCGGGCACCGGCGATGACGAGATCGTGGCCCTGGTCCGCGCGGCCGGCCCGGACGCCGCCCCGGTCGTCGTCACCGCCGACCGGGCCCTGCGCGAGCGAGTGACCGCCCTCGGGGCCCGGGTACTCGGACCGCGGGTGCTGCCCTATCCGGTGGCGAGGTAGCGGGCGCGGCCCTGGCCGGCGGCGAGGTAGCGGGCGCGGCCCTAGCCGGCGGCCAGGTAGCTGGTGGCGGCCACGGCGGTGCGCCGCCGCTCGCGGTCGGTGATGAGCTTGCGGTATACGCGCTCGTACCGGTGAGCCATCAGGTCAACCGAGAACGACGTCTGCACGTGGGACACGCACTCGGCCGGGTGCAGATCGGTCACCTCGTGCAGCGCCTCGGGCAGTTCGGTCTCGTCGACGCAGATGAAGCCGGTCCGGCCGTGCAGGACGATCTCGGGCACCGAGCCGCGCCGCAGTGCGACCACCGGCGTGCCGGCTGACATCGCCTCGATCATCACCATGCCGAACGGCTCCTCCCACCGGATCGGCATGAGCAGCGCCCGAGCCGAGGCGAGCAGCGCGTCGGTGCGTCGGCGGTCGGCGTTGAGCACGAGCTCCACATCGGAGCCGAGCATCGGTGCGATGACCTCGTCCAGGTACTGCCACTCGTCGCGCTGGTTGCACTTGCCGGCCAGAACCAGCGGCAGATCGGCCTTGCGGCAGGCCTCGATGGCCAGGTCGGGGCCCTTGTCCGGGTCGAATCGACCCAGCCAGAGCACCGGACCGGTGGACGGCTCCGTCTTCGGCGTACCGTATGGCTCAATTCCATGATGGACGGTCGCGGTCCAGTTCAGGTTGGACGCGATGCGCCGTTGGGAGTGCGAGATCGCCACCAGCGCCACGACATCATCCACTCTGGACAGATAGTCGTTGAGCTCGCCGGTTGGCCGGCCGTGGACGGTCACGACCGAGGGGGCCCGCCGCCGACCGGCGGTGACCGGGCCGACCGTGGTGTGGTCGTGCACGACGTCGAACTTCTCCCGGTCCAGGATCTCGTTCACCTGGGTCACATGGACCAGCTCGGGCATCGACTCGAGCAGGCGCGGGAACTGCAGGTCGGCATTGGTGCTCACGAAATCGGCCAGCGTGCCGGTGCGCTCGCCGGTGCCGAAGAGGGTGACCGCGTGCCCGCGTTGGATGAGACCGTCGATGAGGCTGGCGCAGACCTTCTCCAAGCCGCCGTAGCCGGCTGGCGGCACCTCGTACCACGGTGGCATGATCATCGCTATCCGCAGGTGGGGCGCCGATATGGTGCTGCCTAAGTGATCGCTTGCCGAGTGACCTTTGTGTCCGTTAGTGGACTCCATGCTTCACCTCTGCAGGCCGGCGGACCGGCTATCCGGCCCGTCGCCTTCATCATGACCCAGGTCTGTGCTGACATAGGGTGTTATTACACTAATTGATCGGGTGGGCACCCGGGGCGGGGCAGTGCCCGGCGCTGTGATCCGGTACGGCAACGTACGAGGTAGCAAAACGCCCCGGTAACAGTCAGGCCCGAGCCGGTATCCCCGGCCCCGCAGCCGGGCGGAGAGGAGCGGCGTGCCCGATCGCCAGATCAGCATTCTCAGTGGATCTGCCTTTGTCGTCAGTGATCTCCTCGGTGACATCACCAGCGCGACCGGCAACCCCAACGGCTTATTCTACCGCGACATGCGCCACCTCTCTCGGTGGCAGCTGCGACTCAACGGCCGCACGCTCGACGTGCTCTCGGCGGAGACGCTGGAGTACGACGACGCGGTCTTCTTCCTCGTCGAGCCCACCGGCACCATTTATCGCAACCCGCCCATGTCCCTGGTCCGCCGTCGCACGGTGGCCGACGGTATGCGCGAGCACCTGGAGCTCTACAACCACAGCACACGTCGGGTCGAGGTCGAGCTGTCCATCCTCTTCGACGCCGACTTCGCCGACCTGTTCGAGGTCAAGGATGAGCTGGCCAAGACCGGCCACCTCTACCGGCACCGCGACCAGCAGGGCGCCACCCTGGGCTACCACCGTGACGGCATCGGCTTGGATGGTCCGCGGCGCGCCGACTTCCGCCGGGAGACCTATATCCACGCCCGCGAGGCATTCTTCACCGAGCAGTCGTTGACCTTCCGGGTCTCGCTGGAACCCCGCGAGGTGTGGTCGGCGACAATCGTGGTCACCGTCGGCACCGCCCGCGACGAACCGCTGCCGCAACGGATGCACCGGCCCGAGATGCCCGCCAGCCTGGACGACTGGCTGGCGGCAGCCCCCAAAGTGGACACCGACTGGCACGAGCTGCGCCAGATCTACCGTCGCTCGCTTGTGGACCTCGCCGCGCTGCGTTTCTATCCCGAGAGCATGCCGCAGTGTTCGCTGCCGGCGGCCGGCCTGCCGTGGTTCATGGCGCTGTTCGGCCGGGACAGCCTGCTCACCAGCTACCAGACGCTTCCGTTCGTGCCCGAACTGGCCCGCACCACGTTGCTCACGCTCGGCGCCCACCAGGCCACCGCATGGGACGACTTCCGCGATGCCGAGCCCGGAAAGATCCTGCACGAGCTGCGCCACGGGGAACTGGCCTACTTCGGCGAACGCCCGCACTCGCCGTACTTCGGCTCGGCCGATGCGACGCCGCTGTTTCTCATCGTGCTCGACGAGTACGAACGCTGGACCGCCGACGCGGAGACGGTCCGCGAGCTCGAAGGGGCCGCCCGGGCCGCGCTGGGCTGGCTGGAGCGCTATGGCGACGCGGACGGCGACGGCTACATCGAATACCAGACCCGCAACCACAAGACCGGCCTGGAGAACCAGTGCTGGAAGGACTCGTGGAACTCGATCGTGCACCCCGACGGGCGGATCGCGTCGCTGCCGCGGGCCACCTGCGAGATCCAGGGTTACGCGTACGACGCCCGGCTGCGCACCGCCCGGCTGGCCCGCGAGGTGTGGGCCGACGAGGCCCTGGCGGAGCGCCTCGAGCGCGACGCGGCCCGGCTGAAGGAGTCGTTCGACCGGGACTTCTGGCTGCCGGAGGCCGGGTTCTACGCGCTGGCGCTGGACGGGGACAAGAAGCCGGTGCCGACGCTCACCTCGAACATCGGCCATCTGCTCTGGAGCGGCATCGTCGCCGACGAGCGGGTGGAGGCCGTGGTCGGTCACCTCGCCGACGAGCGGATGTTCTCCGGGTGGGGCATCCGCACGCTCGCCGACGGGCAGCCGGCGTACAACCCGATCGAGTACCACAACGGGACCGTGTGGCCGCATGACACCGCTCTGATCGCCGCCGGCCTGGCCCGCTATGGGCGCCGCCAGGACGCGAACCGGCTCGCGGTGGCGCTGATGGACGCGGCGAGCCACTTCGCCTACCGGCTGCCGGAGGCCTTCGCCGGCTACGACCGGGCGGCGACCCGGGTGCCGGTGCCCTATCCGACCGCGTGCTCGCCCCAGGCCTGGTCGGCCGGGGCGCCGTTGCTGTTGTTGCGGCTCATGCTCGGCCTGGAGCCGACGGCGACCGCGCTGACCGTGCGGCCATACCTGCCGGTCGAGGTGAGCCGGTTGATCGTGCGGGGTCTGCCGGGCCGGTGGGGCCACAGCGACGCGGTGGCATTGCGAGAGTGATCGGCAACGCCCCGTTGGGCGTTGCGCAGGTGATCGGCAACGCCCCGTTGGGCGTTGCGCAGGTGATCGGCAACGCCCCGTTGGGCGTTGCGCAGGTGATCGGCAACGCCCCGTTGGGCGTTGCGCAGGTGATCGGCAACGCCCCGTTGGGCGTTGCGCAGGTGATCGCTATCAGCCCGGCGTTCCCCGGTCGCCCACGGTCTGGACCAGCCGTTCGGCGACCGCCGGCAAGCCCACGCCGAGGTGGGTGGCGGCGTCGTGCAGGTGGCGCAGCGCCTGCTCCGGCGGGCAGCCCCGCTGCGCCATGACAATGCCGATGGCCCGCTCGACGGTCGCGTCGCGCGGCGCGTCGAACGCCTGCGCGAGCAGGTTCGCATGGCTGAACTGCTCGCGGCGTACCCGTAGCAGCAGGCTCGAGTGGTCGGCCACCAGCATGGCGATGATCGGCACATGGTCGGTCAGCGCGTGCGGACGGTCGGCGTACAGGTTGACCGCGCCGAGGGTGAGGGTGTCGATGTCGAAGGGGTAGGAGAGGACACCGTTGACGCCGTGCCGCCCGGCGGCGGCGGTCCACAGCGGCCACCGCGGCTCGGCCCGCAGATCCTGGCTGACCACGATGTCGCGGGCGCGGATGGCCCCCATGCAGGGGCCGTCACCGTCACAGTGTTGGATCTCGTCGAGCACCTCCGACGGCATTCCGTCCGAGGCGAAGGTGGCCGGCTCGCCCTCGGCGACGATCGCGATCCCGCAGCGCACGTGGGCGGGGAGCAGGTCGGCCATCGCCTTGGCCATGCCGTCAACGGCCTCGGCCAGGCTGGTCGCCGACGTGATCAGCGCGGTGATCTCCTTCAGGCCGGCGACGATCTCTACCAGGTGGGACGTGTTCTCGGCATCCACCCGGACATCCTCCCCTCCCGAACCGGATGAAGGGTACCCACCGCAAGGATAGGTCGAAACTGTCCCCGCCCGGCTGGCCCCAGCTTCCCCGTCGCCCTCGTTGCCGTCCTGCACTATCTTGGGTTTTGGGCGGCTGCTGGGGGGTCAATGTCTGATTCACGCAGGCTGGTCGCCGAGCGATATCGGCTGATGAGCCAGATCGGTAGCGGCGGGATGGGCCGGGTGTGGCTCGCCCGCGATGAGATGCTGCACCGGGACGTGGCGATCAAGGAAGTCGTGCTGCCCGTCGGCCTCACCGACGCCGAGCGCGCCGAGCTGGTCGAGCGCACGCTGCGGGAGGCCCGGGCGGCCGGGCGGCTCAGCCACCCGAACGTGGTCGCCATCTACGACGTGGTGACCTACCAGGACCGCCCCTGGATCGTCATGGAGTTCGTCCCGTCGCGCTCGCTCTACCAGGTGATCCGCGAAGACGGTCCGCTACCACCGAAGCGGGTGGCCGAGATCGGCCTGCACGTGCTGGCCGCGCTGCAGGCCGCGCACCGGGCGGGCGTGTGGCACCGCGATGTCAAGCCGGGCAACGTCCTGCTGGCCACCGATGGCCGGGTCGTGCTCACCGACTTCGGGTTGGCCGCGTTCCAGGGCGACGACAGCGCCACCCGGTCGGGGCTCATTCTCGGCTCGGCCCAGTACATCTCGCCGGAGCGGGCCCGCGACGGCGCCTCTGGACCCGCGTCCGACATGTGGTCACTCGGTGCCACCCTCTACGCCGCGGTCGAGGGGCGCTCGCCGTACGCGCGCGAGACCTCGATGCAGACGCTGACCGCGCTCGCCACCGCCCCGCCGGACACACCGCGACGGGCCGGGCCGCTGCGCGGTGTGCTCATCGGCCTGCTGCGCAAGAACCCCAAACACCGCTTCAACGGGGCCGAGACCGAGAAGATGCTGCGCCGGGTGGTGGCCGGCGAGGTCAAGCCCCGCGGGCGGGCGCCACGGCCGCGCGAGGCCCCGGACGACCTGGCCGAGGTGCCGGCCGCCCACTGGCTCGGCGCCGAGGTGCCGCCGGGCCGGGTGGCCCAGGCCCTGGTGCTCAACCGGCAGCCGGCCGGCCATCTGCGCACCGTCACCGAGGAGACCGCCCGCTATCGCCGGCGGGGCTCGAAGCGCTGGCTGTGGCTGGTCGCGGCGACGATCGCCGCGCTCGGCATCGCCGCCGGCACGGTCGCGCTCACGTCGCGGGACCGGCCCGTGGTCGGCGCGGGCGCCCAGCCCACGCCGAGCCGGGAACCGTCCCCGCTCACCCCGGCCGCCGGCGTCCAGGCCTGCGCGGCCGCACCGGATAACGCTGGCCAGCCAGTCCTTGGCGTGGCCAAGCCGTCAAAGGCGCCCTGGCAAGTCCTGGAAGGCTGGACGGTTTACACCGACTCGTCCGGATTTTTCATTGCCGTGCCCACGGGGTGGCGAACCTGGCGGGACGGTGCCCTGCTCTGCTTCCGCGATCCGCTGAGCCTTCGGGCGGCCGCGGTCATCTCGAACGGCGCGCTGAGCGGAAGCGCCTACGACCTGTTGAACTCGACCGTGCCGGGCTGGGAACAGGCCGCCAAACTGGTTGATTACCAACAAATCGGTCTGCGCAAACGAATGGTCGGCGACGACGGCGCCGAGCTCGAGTACACCTACAAGGGCGGCCATGGCCTGGGCATGCACGGGATGACCTTGATGCAGCGCAGCGCCGGCCAGGTGTACCAACTGTGCTGGTTGAGCACCGACTATGCCTGGCCGTCGGAGCAGGGGCTGGTGCGCCTTTTCCAACCCAGCTTCGGCTTGGCCCAATGACCCCGCCGTGTATACTTGCGGCGGTTTGGTGCATGTGTGTGTGACCTCATGCGGTGAACGACATTCGCCGCAGTCCGTGTTCTCTCCCGTTGGGATGGACCGGGGGCGCGATCGAGCATGCCCCCGGACGCGCAGGGTGCGTGTTCGCGTGAGAACCAATGAGGAGAGGTTATGGCGCAGGGAACGGTGAAGTGGTTCAACGCTGAGAAGGGCTACGGCTTCATCAGCACGGACAACGGAGGCGACGACGTCTTCGTCCACTTCAGCGCTATCCAGTCGGACGGATACCGTTCGCTCGAAGAGAACCAGCGGGTCGAGTTTGAGGTCGCTCGCGGCCCGAAGGGCCCGCAGGCGGAGTCCGTTCGCGTCATCTGAGCGACCGGCGCAGAGCCGAAATGGGGTACCACGCACCGCGTGGTACCCCATCGGTGTCTGATCACCCCGATGCCCGGCGGGCGGTCGCAGCGTCCCGCACGATCTCATCGACGACCGCGCGCAGGAACGTCGGCATCCGGCTGGCGTAGCGCTGCGCGACCAGGTCGGCCGGGTAGATCAGCACGTCGGCGGTGTCAGGAAGGCCGTGGACGGCCAGGTCGGAGCCGTCCGCGTCGGTGGCCACCACCCACCCGAAATCGGGCATCGCCTCCACGACCGCCTGGCCGAGGTAGACCGCGACCGCGTTGAGGACCGGTTCGGGATCTTCCGGATCGACGCTCTGCCGGTCCAGCCAGGAACTCCAGGCGTGGTCGAGCCCGTCGAGGCCGCCGCCGGTGCGGGCCGAACCGTAATCGGCGAGGAACTGCATCGCCGCGTCGAGCTGGGAGCGGATCCAGTCGGCCTCGGCGTCGGTGAGGGGAGTCAGCGTCGCTTCCACGCCCGCACTCTAACCGCCCGCCGCACCGGCCGCCGGTCGCCGGACCGAGGGCCGGTCCGGCGACCGTCCGAAGCGGACGGTTGGGACCGCGTAGACTACCGGCCTGGGTCGGCCGGCCGGGAGGCGACGAAGGGGAGTGACCGCCATGGTGGGCGCGAGCGGGGTCGTTGCCGGAGGCACTTTCGGCGGGGCCGTCGTCGGCGGGGGCGTGGTCGTCGGTCTGGACAACGGCGGCACCGCCAACAACGCGACCGTGCTGGACCTGGCCGGCCGCTTCCTCGTCGATCGCCTGGTCGAGGTGCCGAGCCGGGTCACCGAGGGTCCGCAGATCGCGGTCGACGCCCTTGTGCAGGCGCTGGACCGGGTGCTCGAGGTGGCCGGCGTTCGTCGCAATGTCGTGCTCGGGGTCGGCCTGGATACCCCGGGTCCGGCCAGTGCGGACGGCGTCATCTCGTCGAAGGGCTCCACCAACTTCGTCGCCGAGGCCTGGTACGGGTTCGACGTGCGCGGCGCCCTCGAGGCTCGCCTCGATGTCCCGGTCGTGTACAACAACGACGGCAACGCGGCCGCGCTCTACGCGCATTTCGCCCGGTACGGGGCCGACGCGCGCTACCACTCGTCCGTCTCGGCGATTGTCGGCACCGGCCTGGGCGGTGGCGTTATCGAGTCGGGCGCCGTCGTCAAGGGCGCCGCCGGCATGGCCGGTGAGCTCGGCCACATTTTCATCCCGATGGAGGGCCTGCTCGCCCCCGACCAGCCCCGGCCGGTCTGCAACTGCGGCTTCACCGCAGACGCCGAGAGCGTGGCCTCCCTCACCGGCATCGAGAACAACCTGCTGCCATACTGGCTCACCCAGTTCCCCGACCACGAGCTGAACGTGAGCCCGTCGCTGGCCCGAGCGGCGAAACTGGTCCGCGGGTACGGCGAGGTCGGCGATCCGATGGCCTTGAAGATCTTCGAACAGCAGGCGATCGCCCTCGGGCGGCTGTTCACCATCGCGGCCAACTTCGCCGACCCCAACGTGTACTTCGTCGGCGGCGGTGTCGTCGAGGCGGCACCTGAGTTCCGCGACTGGTTCCTCACGAGCGTGCGCGGCCACACGGTACTGCGGGCCGAACAGGAGCGCGTGGCCAGCTTCGCGCTCGTCCCCGACCTCGACATGGCCGGCGCTCGCGGGGCGGCCGTCGCCGCGCTGGGTGCCCTCGGCTGAGCTGGCCGCCCGCGCGGTCGCCGCCCGCGCGCGACCACGTTCCCCAAGTTAGGAAGGGCACCCTTTACCACTGAATGCGTTAACAAGGTGCCCTTGCTAACCGCTCTGAAGCGTCTCCACGGTGATACCGACGCGATGGCTGCCGTAGAGCCAGAGTCGGAGCAGGACGAAGCGCAGCCCGGTCGCCGCCAGGTTCGCGGTCACGACGACGGCGAGCTCGGCGCCGGCGGTGGCGGCCGGCGCCGCCGCGTGCAGTGCAGCCAGAGCTCCGCTGGTGAGGCCGAGGCCCAGGCCGAAGACCACGAGACCCTGCGCCTGGTGGCGCAGCACATGGCGGCGGCCACTGATGCCGAAGGTGACCCGCCGGTTGGTCGCCGTGTTGGCAACCGCGGTGGCGAGCAGCGCGAGCGCGTTCGCGGCCTGGGCGCCGATGGCCGGGCGCAGCAGCGCGAACAGGGCCAGGTATGCCACGGTGCTCGCCACTCCGATGGCGGCGAAGCGCACCGCCTGCCGCCCAACCAAACTGTCCCGAGTGGAGAGTGGGCCCCGCCCGAGCTCCTGGCGTAGCCCGGCCAGCGGCAACGACCTGGTCGCGAGGCTCCGGCCGAGCCGGGCGATGCCGGCCAGGTCGGCGCACGCCGTCGCGACGATCTCGACCCGGCTGTCGGTGGAGAGGTCGGCATCCAGGTATCCGAGCACCGGCGAGCGCGACGCCAGCCACACACTGCGCAGAGCCCGGCCGCGACCCTTCTCCGCCAGGTGCACGACGCGGATGCCGGGCAGCTCTGCGGCGACCGCGTGGGCCACGGCCAGCGTGGCGTCCGTGCTGGCGTTGTCGGCGACGGTGATCTGGAAGGTGTAGGGGAACGACGCGCTCAGGTAGCGGTGCAGCCGCCGCAGGGATGGCTCGAGGTCGACCTCCTCGTTGTAGACCGGGACCACCAGGTCGAGCAACGCCGGCGCATCGGAGGGTGTCAAGGTGAGCATCACGACGTCGCCTGGGTCAGGTCATAGAGGGTGAGGCCGCTGACCGTGGTCGCGGTGAAGTTCTGCGTCACCCAGCTGGCGATCTCCTGGCTGGCCCGGCTGCCGCCGTTGGCCCGCAAGCCCCCGTTGCCGATGAAGTAGTGTATCTGTCCACTCTGGACGTACTGTTGGAACTGCCCCAGCGTCGGTGACGGATCACTGCCGTTGAAGCCCCCGATCGGCATGACCGGCTCGCCGGCGGCGAGCTGGAAACCAGCCGCCGAGTTCGACCCGATGGCCGCCGCCACCCAGGTGTACCGGCTCGCGTCCGCGCGCAGAGCAGCCACCACGGCCGGCGCCGGGGTGCCCGCGTCGAGCAGGCCGCCAGCACCGCCGGCGCCGCCGCGGCCGGGCAGTGCGAACCCGCCGGTGCCGCCGCGGGGTCCCGGCCCGCCGAATCCGGGCACACCCTGGGCCGGACCGCCGAATCCTGGCGGGCCGAACCCCGCGCCGCCGGGCGGGCCGAACCCGCCGCCGGGCGACCCGCCGCCGGGCGGGCCGAACCCCGCGCCGCCGTGCGGGGCCAGCCGGCCGCCGGGGCCACCCGGGCCGCCACCGGCGCCGGCGATGGCCGGGCCGGCGGTCGGGATCGCGCCGCCGTGCGGCGTGGCCGCCGTCTGCAGGGCGTAGGCCGCCGGTCCGGCCAGAGCGGCCCCGAGACCGGCGCCGAGCGCGATCGCGCCGAGCAGCGCCACCGCGCGGGCCGACGTGGCGGTCGAGGCGGGCAGGAACTGCTGGGCGAGCAGTCCGGCCGCGGCGAGCAGAGCGACGACCACGACGAGTGCACCCAGCCAGGACACGAAGTCCGGGCTGCGTCCGAGCAGAATCGACGACCAGACCGCGGTGGCCACCAGCGCGCCGGCGAGCACGATCCGGGCGCCCAGGTCCCGCCGGCGCCAGAGGAGGGCGCCGACGATGCCGACCAGGGCACCGATCGCCGGGGCCAGCGCGACGTCGTAGTAGGCGTGGAAGATGCCGGCCATAAGACTGAAGGTGAGCGCGGTGACAACGAGCCAGCCACCCCAGAGCAGGAGCGCCGCGCGCACCCGGTCGACCCGCGGCGCCCGCCAGGTGTAGGCCAGCCCGGCCCCGAGCAGGATGAGGGCCGCGGGCAGCAGCCACGAGATCTGACCGCCGTTGTCCGCCCCGAACAGCCGCAGCAGTCCGGTCTCTCCCCACATCCCGCCCGGCCCGCCGGCCGGAGCACCGCCGACACTGCCCACCTCGTCGCCGGTGAGCCGGCCGAAACCGTTGTACCCCAGAGCCAGCTCCAGCACGCTGTTCGTCTGCGACCCGCCGATGTAGGGCCGGGCGGAGCCTGGGATCAGCTCGACGATCGCCACCCACCAGCCGCCGGCGATCACCATCGAGCCACCGGCGAGCAGGAGCTGCCAGATGCGCCGGCGCAGCCCGGTGGGTGCCGCGACCAGGTAGGCCAGCGCCAGCCCGGGCACCACCAGCAGGGCCTGCAGCATCTTCGTGAGGAAACCGAAGCCGACCAGCGCGCCGGCGAGGGCAAGCCACCGGGTACTTGCCGTCTCCAGCGCCCGCAAGCCGGCGTACGCCGACGCCACCAGCAGCAGCACCAGCAGCGCGTCGGGGTTGTTGAAGCGGAACATCAGCACCGCGACCGGCGTGAGCGCCATCACGGCGCCGGCGACCAGAGCCGCACCAGCGCCGCACCAGCGCCGGACTCCGGCGTAGAGCAGGCCCACCGTGGCCACTCCCATGAGTGCCTGCGGCACCAGGACCGACCAGGGGTTCAGCCCGAACAGCCGGACGGAGAGGCCCATGGCCCACAGCGAGCCCGGAGTCTTGTCGACGGTGATGGAGTTGCCGGCATCCGACGAGCCGAAGAAGAACGCCTTCCAGCTCTGCGAGCCGGCCTGGGCCGCCGCGGAGTAGAACGAGTTCGCCCAACCGGAGGCACCCAGGCCCCACAGGTAGAGCAGAGCGGTGGCGAGCAGCAGAGCGAGCAGGGCCGGTCGAGCCCACCGGGGTTGGTCACCGGGGTGCAGTAGGCGTCGCCAGCGCCCGACCGGCGTCGAGCCGGGCGAGGCGGCCGCTGGGGCGGCGGGCGGGGCGTAGGTCGCGGTCACGATGCCGCCTCCGCGGAGGGAAGCGCGTCGGCGGTCATGACGCCGCCTCCGCGGAGGAAAGTACGTCGTCGGTCATGATGCCGCCTCCGCGGAGGGAAGCTCGTCGTCGGTCATGCCGGTCTCCTATCGACGTCACGAATGCCAGATCAGCGTGGCGACCGCGACTTAGCCGATGCCTTGCGCGGGCTGTGTGTCACCTGTGGACTCGGTCCCGTCGCCAGCCGCGGCCCGCACCGCCGCGGGGAGCCGCACCGTCACCTCGGTGCACCCGGGGTGGCTCGCCACCGCGACCCGACCGCCATGTGCCTCAACGACCGCGGCCACGATCGCCAACCCGAGCCCGGTGCTCCCGGCGGCCCGGAACCGGGAGGTATCGGCGCGGCTGAACCGCTCGAAGATCTCCGGTTGCAGGTCCGCCGGAATACCGGGACCGTCGTCGGTCACGGTGAGCACGGCGGCGTCGCCATTGCGGCGCAGGCCGGTGGTGACGCGGGTGCCGGGTGGGGTGTGGATGCGCGCGTTGGCGAGCAGGTTCGCCAGCACCTGGTGTAGCCGGGCGGCGTCGCCCGGCACGCAGACCGGACCGTCGGGCAGGTCGAGCAGCCATCGATGGTCGGGTCCGGCTACATGCGCATCCGCGATCACGTCGACGGTCAGGCGCGAGAGGTCAACCTGCTCGCGCGCCAGCGGGCGGCCGGAATCCAGCCGGGCCAGCAACAGAAGGTCGTCGACGAGCGTGGTCATCCGGGCGCTCGCCGACTCCACCCGGGCCAGCGCCCGCGCCACGTCGGCCGGTACCGGCTCCGGGCTGCGGCGGGCGAGCTCGGCGTACCCACGGATCGCCGCCAATGGGGTGCGCAACTCGTGACTGGCGTCGGCGACGAACTTGCGGACCCGGGTCTCGCTGGCCTGCCGGATCGCCAGCGCGTCGCCGACATGGCCCAGCAGGCGGTTGAGTGCGGCGGCGACCTGGCCGACCTCGGTACGCGGATCGGCGTCGCCGTCCGGGACCCGGACCGAGAGGTCGACCTCCCCCCGGGACAGGGGCAGTTCGGCCACCCGGCCGGCGGTCGCCGCAACCCTCCTCAGTGGACGAAGATTCAGCCGTACGATGGCGGTTCCGGCGGCGCCGGCGAGGAGGAGCCCGGCGAGGGTGACCGCGACCTCCACCACGACCAGGGTTGCCACGGCCTCCTGCACGTCGGCCAGCGGCAGGCCGGTCACGAGCACGTCGCCGTCGCGCTGGATCGCGGCGATCACCCGGTAGTCGCCCAGTTGGCCCAGGTCCACCGTGTACGGCCGGCCGTCGGCCGGAACCCCGACCAGGGTCCTGGCCTGGGTGGCCGAGATCTGGTGCAGCCCGCCGCTCTGGTCGATCACCGCCGACTGGTTGACCACCCCGGCCACCACGTGCGCCCCGAGCGTGCCCGGCCCCTGCCCGGGGGCCATCGGGAACTCGGGCCCCGGGCCGGGGCCGCCGTCGTCGCGCCCGCCGGCGTGCACCGAGCGGTCGGCGGCCGCGGCGAGCTGGACGTCGAGCTGCCCGACGAGGCGCTGTCGCATGAGGACGGTGGTGACTACGCCGATGACCGCACAGACGATGCCCATGAGGGCGAGGATCGCCGCGATCAAGCGGGCGCGCAGGGGCATGCCGGCGAGCCGGCCCGGCCGCCGCGCACGCGCGACCGGGTAGTCAGTCGCCGGGCTTGAGGACATAGCCGGCTCCGCGCAGGGTGTGGATCATCGGCGCCCGGCCCGAGTCGATCTTCTTGCGGAGGTACGAGATGTAGAGCTCGACGACGTTGGCCTGGCCGCCGAAATCGTAGTTCCAGACCCGGTCGAGGATCTGCGCCTTGCTCAGCACGCGACGGGGATTGCGCATTAGAAAGCGCAGCAGCTCGAACTCGGTCGCGGTGAGCATCACCGCCTCGCCGGCCCGGCGTACCTCATGGCTGTCCTCGTCCAGGGTGAGGTCCCCGACGACGAGCGTGGCATCCTCGCGGGCCGCCGCGGCCAGCCCGGCCCGGCGCAACAGCGCTCGCAGCCGCGCGATCACCTCCTCCAGCGAGAACGGCTTCGTCACGTAGTCGTCCCCGCCGGCGGTCAGGCCGGCGATCCGGTCCTCCACGGCGTCGCGCGCCGTGAGGAACAGCACCGGTACGTCCGGGTTGTGCCCGCGCAGCTTGCGGAGAACCTCGAAGCCGTCCACGTCCGGCAGCATGACGTCGAGCACCACCGCGTCGGGCCGGAACTCACGAGCCGACCGGATGGCGGCGTGCCCGGTGATTGCGGCGCGCACGTCGCATCCTTCGTAGCGCAGCGCGAGACAGAGCAGCTCGGTCAGGCTGGGCTCGTCGTCCACCACGAGGATGCGCACCGGGTCGCCGTCCGGCCGGCGCAGGTGAGCCGATCGCGAGTCCGTCGCCGCCATGCCACCTATCCTGGGTTGGGCGGCTATGGCCGCACTGAGCGATTGCTGTGAACCGGCTGTGAGTGTCTCACAGGCGAAGTACAGCGACTGCCCAGTCACCGATCAGGGATCTTCGTAACGATGTGGCCATGACGAACTCATCTCCGGCCGGCGTGCGCCGGCGAACGCTCCTCGCGGGTGCCGCGGCCGTCGGCGCCACCGGAGCGCTGGTCGCGTGCGGATCCTCGGGCGGCAGCGGTTCAGCCGCCAGCTCCGGACCGGTCACCCTCGCGGCCGCCGACGTACCGGTAGGCGGTGGGAAGATCGTCCCGGACGGCCCGGTGGTGGTGACCCAGCCCCGCGCCGGCGTCTTCCGGGCGTTCAGCGCGGTCTGCACCCACCAGGGCTGCACGGTCGGCACCGTCGACGCGACCAGAATCATCTGTCCGTGCCACGGCAGCACGTTCTCGACTTCCGACGGCTCGGTGCTCAACGGTCCGGCCACCAGCCCGCTGCCGGCGAAGACCGTGACCCGTAGCGGTACCACCCTGACCGTCACCTGAGCCCGCCAGCCGTGAGCGCCGAGCGTCGTGGATCGTGGACATTGATGGTTGCCCCGACCACCACCAGTGTCCAAGGTCGGCATTCTGCCCGGGCGCGTCGTTGCCGGGGTGCCCCCCACCGGCGCGGTACCGTCGGCGGGTGGTCGTCGTCTCCGTCCTCAACTACAAGGGCGGTGTAGGCAAGACCACGCTCACCGCCAATCTCGGCGCCGAGCTGGCGGCCCGCGGGCAGCGGGTGCTGCTCGTCGACATGGACCCGCAGGCGAGCCTGACCCTGTCGTTCTACCGTGCGGACGAGTTCGATCGGGACCTCGCGAACGGCTGGACGATCCTCGACTGGTTCCGGGCCTTCCTCGACCGGCAGCTCGCGTATGGGCTGGGTGCCCATGTGCTCACGCCGCCCCGGGTCAACGACCTGATTCGAGGCGGTGGCGGCCGCCTCGATCTCGTCGCCTCCCATCTCGGCCTCATCGACGTGGACCTCGACCTGGCGGCGTACCTCGGCGGGTCGCGGCGAGCCGGATCTGCCGCCGGCTACCTGTGCGTGCACCGGCTGGTCGCGGACGCGCTCGAGGAGACCGCGTTCGCCGGGTACGACGTGGTGCTCATCGACTGCGCACCGAACTTCGGCATGCTCACCCGTACCGCGGTGGTGGCGAGCGATCACGTGCTCATCCCGGCGAAGGCGGACTACCTGTCCACGCTCGGCATCGACTACCTGCGCCACAACGTGGCGCGGCTCGTCCACGACGTGAACGAGGCGGCCGGTGAGTCGATGATCAGCCCGCAGATCCTCGGCGTCGTGTTCACCATGATTCAGTTCTCTGGCGAGGCGCCGATCCTGGCCGTGCGCAACTACGTCACCCAGACCGGTCAGTACGCCGTGCCCGTCTTCCGGCAGATGGTCCGGGAGAGCAAGACCACCTTCGCCACCGCGGGGGAGCGCGGCATCCCGGCGGTCCTGCTCGCCGGGGGGAACCCGAACGTGCTCGCCGAGATGCGACTGCTGGCCGACGAGTTCCTGGCCCGCTTGGCCGCCGCCCCTGCCTCCGCCCCAGCCGTCGCGCCTGTGCTCGCGCTCGCCGGCGAAGCCCGATGAGTACCGCGGCCGGTGAGCTGACCCAGGCGGTGTTCCGGCGGGTCGCCGACTTCGTCCGCCGGCTGCCGCCCGACCAGCTCGAATCGCTTGCGCGCGGCGAAACCACCCTCGCCCTGGTGCCACGACCAATCCCGCCACCCCGGCTGCCGGCATCGCCGGTGGCCGCCGCCGACGTGCGCGTGGCACTCTCCGCTGTGGACGATCGCGCCTCGGCCGAACGCTACCTCGACGGCCTGCGACTGTCGGCGGCCCAGTTGCGGGCCCTCGCCGACGCGCTCGGTCTGGCCGTCGCCGCCGGCGTCACCAAAGCGGCGGTGCGGGACACGATCGTTCAATGGACCGTCGGCCGGCGGGTCGACGCCGCCGTGCTGGGTCGGCCGGCGCCGCGGTAGGCGTTATGACTGCGCGATGAGCTCGCCGTGGAGCACGACGAGCCAGCCGTCCGGACTCCCGGCCCAGGCCCGCCAGCCGGCTGAGATGCGCCGCAGATCGTGCGAGGTCGCGTGCCCCTCGGCGACGGCCTGCTCGGCGATGGCCGAGTCGACGATGCGATCGGCCCACATCCCTCCCCAGAAGGACCGTTCCGCCGTACTGGCGAAGCACCAGGTGGCCGCGCTGGGGGTGAGCTGGCCGAAGCCGGCGGCCCGGGCCCAGGCGACCAGGCGGCGGCCGGCGTCGGGCTCGCCACCGTTGCTACGGGCGATCCGCTGGTACAGTGCGCGCCATTCGTGCAGTTCGGGCACGTCCGGATACCACACCATCGCGCCGTAATCCGCGTCACGCACGGCCACCAGGCCCTCGGGGCGGCACACTCGGCGCATCTCGCGCAGAACCCCCACCGGGTCGGCCACGTGCTGCAGCACCTGGTGGGCGTGCACGACATCGAACGACCCGTCCGGAAACGGCAACTGATGGGCGTCGGCGACGACGAGCTCCGTGCTCCCGCCGGCACCGAGCGTCGAGCCGGTCTCGGCGATCGCGTCCGGGGAGATGTCAACCGCGCTCACCCGACCGGGCGCCACCGCGCGGGCGAGCCCGGCCGTGATCGTGCCCGGCCCGCAACCGACGTCAAGCAGCGCATTGCCCGGGCGCAGCCGCGCCAGCAGGTACCCGGCCGAGTTCTCGGCGGTGCGCCAGCGATGCGAGCGCCGGACACTCTCGTGCTCGCCGTGGGTATAGCTGGCCCTGATCGTGCCGGCCGGTACCGCCATACCCGGACGCTAGCGCAGCTTCTCACATGACAGGAAGCCTGTCTCACAAGGCGGAAGCACGGCCAGGCGAGGGCGAGCCCGCCTCGCCCAGCGGAGTGGCCGCGAGAGTACGCACGCCTCGCCCAGCGCCGAGCGGACTCGTCGCGCTGGGCTAGGCGTGGGCGAGGGCTAGGCGAACTGCTCAGCCACCGCGAACTGGACCGCGCCGGTCGAGTCCACACCGGCGTCGAGTTCCTTGTCGTCGAGCATCTCGGCGGCCTCCGTGTCGAGGAAGACCCGAGCCCCCGACGCGTCCACGATCTGGTCCCCGAGCGAGGGCTCGGTGACGACGCTCAGCGTCAGCGATCCAGCGGCCGACTGGTCGGCCGCGATGCGCAGACCAGCGCCGTCCGGGGCCTCCTGTGCGGAGGTGATGTCCCGGATCGCGTTGGCAGCGTTGTCGGTCACAGCAAGCATGGTTTCTGTACTCCTCTGATTCGGTCGCGGCACGAGTCCCGCCGGATGCGAACAACCGCGCCGGTGCGGTCCCGGCCCGCTGGACAAACCCCACCTCGGGGGTGGCCGGCGCCCACCGCTCACAGCCTCATTCGGGCCCACACGGCGGGCGGACTTCCGACTCCACGGTCGCGCGAACCATCCGCCGCGTCAACCGGAACGGCTCAATCCGGTGCCCCAACCTGGACGCGGGGCGGAGATCTCAGCGCGCCCGCGCCGGCCACCATCCCCAGGCAGAGCGCAGTGACGATACCGAAGGACGCGGTCAACGACGACGCCTGAGCGACGCCACCGATGATGCCGGGCGCCGCCAGCCCGGACCCGTAGGCGACCGTGGCGACCCCGGCGATGGCCGCCGCCGGGTTGGCACCGACCCGTCCGGCCGCCGCGAACCCCAGCGGCACCACGGTTGCGACTCCGAGCCCCAGCAACGCGAAACCGGCGACCGCGACCGGCGGTGCCGGCGCGAGGAGAACGAGCACACCGCCGGCGGTAGCGACGAGCCCGCCGGTGCGGACCGTGCGGACCGGTCCGAGCCGGCGCACCACCCGATCGCCGGCTAGCCGGCCGGCCGTCATCGTGAGCGCGAACGCGGTGAACGCGGTGGCGGCTACGCCCGGCTCGGCGCTGGTGACGGTGGTCAGGTACACCGCCGACCAGTCACCGCTGCCACCCTCGACGAACACCGCACAGAACGCGACCAACCCGATCAGCAGGACGGACCGCGACGGTCGGGCGAACAGCGGCGTCTCAGCTCCGCTCCGCCGGGCCTCGAGCAGCCCGGAGCAGGCGAACCAGGCGAGCACTGACAGTCCGGCGGCGGCCACCGCGAAATGTGTCCGGCCGTCGACGTCGGCGTGCGCGGCCAACGCGCCCGCGGCCGACGCGGCCAACCCGCCGGCACTCCACAGCCCATGCAGCCCGGACATGACGGAGCGGCCGTAGCGCTGCTCCACCACCACACCCTGTGCGTTCATGGCCACATCGGCCATGCCGGCGGCGGCGCCGTGGATCAGAAGGGTGCCGAAGAGCAGTGTCACGTTGGGCGCCAGCGCCGGTGGCACGAGCGACAGGCACCACGCGATGAGCAATGTACGCAACACCGGCGTGCTTCGGTAACGCTGCACGAGCCGGGCGGCCATGGGCATCGCGATCAGGGCGCCGACCGCCGGGGCGATCAGGGCGACGCCGAGCGAGCCCGATCCGGCGTGCACATGCTCGGCGAGCCACGGGATCCGGGTAGCCAAGGTGCCGAAGACGGCGCCGTGGATGGCGAAGACCGCCGAGATCCGCCCGCGGGCCCGCCGCACCGGCGGCGCCACCGCTGCGGCCGGTGGGATCACGCTGGCTGTCGACGGCCCTACCTCAGCGCACACGCCGGCCAGTCTTGCACGTCGCCGTCCCGCTAGCCGTCCGGCCGCATGTCCACTGTGTACTGACGGGGGCCTTCCCCCGCGGTCCGGGTTGAGCGAGGATGGCGGCATGCTCGGGATCACCGACCCGCTGACGTACGTCCTCGGCACCGTGGCGATCATCGTCCTGCCCGGCCCGAACTCGATGTTCGTGCTGAGCACGGCGGCCCGTTACGGCGTGCGGGCCGGCTACCGGGCCGCGGCCGGTGTCTTCCTGGGTGACTGGGTGCTCATGATGGGCGCCGCGGCCGGGGTCGCGTCGCTCCTGCGTGCGTACCCACCGGTGTTCGTGGCGATCAAGTACGCCGGCGCCGCCTACCTGGCCTACATCGGCGTCGGCATGGCCGCCGCCGCGGTCCGCCGCTGGCGGCGCCGCTGCGACCCGGTGGCGGCACCGGCCGAGCCGACTCCGCGTCGGCCGTTGCGGCGCGCGTTCGTCGTGAGCCTGGTCAACCCGAAGGCGATCCTGTTCATCATCTCGTTCTTCATCCAGTTCGTCGATCCGCGGTACCCGTACCCGTTGCTCTCGTTCGCGATCCTGGCGGTGATCCTGCAACTGGTCAGCTTCTGCTACCTGACCACACTGATCTTCGCCGGCAGCTACCTCGCCAGCCAGTTCCGCCGGCGCCGCCGACTCGCCGCGGCGCTCTCGGCCGGCATCGCCGCGCTCTTCATCGGCTTCGGCGTACGGTTGGCCACCGCCTCGCTGTCCTGAGGCGGACGGTTTCTCCGGGTTTTAGGGCCAGCTGTTCGCCCCTCGCCCGACGCCCCGGCTCGGCCGTGGCTCTCGCACCGGCGCTAGCTGCTAGGTTCCGATCGTCGGTGTCCCTCTGGGGAGCGCGCGCAAGACGCAAGGGTGCCGGCGCGGGACGGGAGTGGCTGTGGCGACGACGGCGGCGAAGAAGACGGGACCGGGGCGATCCCGATCGGAGGCGGATGACGCCACGGCGCGAACCGCGCCGGGTCGCCGGCGGGTGGGCCTGCGAACCCGGATGCGGTCACGTTTCGACCGCACGATGGACCGGGGCACCCCAGCACTGATCATGTGGTTGATGGTGGCGTCGGCCGTCCTGATCCTGTTCATCACCGGACTGGTCGAGCTCCTCGCCCGGTCTGACTCCGGCGGCTCCTGGCTGCATGTGGCCTGGACCAGCTTCCTCAACACGATCGATCCCGGCACGATCGGCGGCGAGAACGGCGGCCATACGTTCCGGCTCCTCATGCTCCTCGCCACCGTCGGCGGCATCTTCGTGGTGAGCTCGCTGATCGGCCTGCTGACGACCGGACTGAGCAACCGGCTGGTCGAGCTGCGCAAGGGGCGCTCGCCGGTCATCGTGCGCGGACACGCGGTGATCCTCGGCTGGTCGGAGCAGGTGTTCACGGTCGTCTCCGAACTCGCGAAGGCGGCCAACGGCAAGCGTTCGCACGTGGTGATCCTCGCCGACGAGGACAAGGTGGCGATGGAGGATCAGATCCACGCCCGGGTCACCGACCTCGGCCGGACCCGGGTGATCTGCCGCCACGGCAGCCCGCTCAAACGCAACGACCTCGACCTGCTCAGCCTGGACACGGCGCGATCGATCATGGTGCTCTCGCCGGCCGGCGACGACGCCGACATTCAGGTCATCAAGGCTCTGCTGCTGCTGAAGTACCACCCGTGGGCGGCAACCGCGCGACCACACGTCGTGGCGGCGGTCCAGGATTCGTACAACCTGGCCGCGGCTCGCCTCGCCGGCGGCGATCACACGCAGATCATCGATGCCGATGACATCGCGGTACGCCTGGTCGTCCAGTCACACCGGCAGTCCGGTCTCTCGACCGTCTGCACCGACCTGCTGGACTTCTCCGGCAACGAGATCTACATGACCCCGGCGGCCCCGCTGGCCGGCCGCGCGTTCGGGGACGTCCTCACCATGTTCCACCATGCCTGCCCGATCGGCCTTTACCACGCCGATGACCGGATCGCGCTCAACCCGCCGATGCACACCCAGCTCTCGCGTACCGACCAGGTCATCGTGGTCGCCGAGGACGGCCCGCACGCGCGACCGTCGGGCACGCCCATCGACGTGGTCGATGCCGGCATCGCCGCCAATGTGGACGAGGACCGCGGGCCCGACCGGACCCTGCTCATCGGCTGGAACGCCCGCGCACCGCGCATCATCGAGCTGCTCGACGAGCTCGTCGAGCCGGGATCCCTTGTGGACATCGCCACCTCGCCGCCGCCGGCGTACCCGATGGGCGCTCGCGCCAACCTCACCGTCGGCCATAAGCCGTGCGACTCGACGAGCCGGCGTTCGCTGGAGGAGCTGGAGCTGACCGGGTACCGGCATGTGATCGTGCTCTCGGATGACACCGTCGACGCCGCCCACGCCGACGACCGGGCCCTGGTCACGCTGCTGCACCTGCGCGACTTCGAGGAGCCGTTCGGCGAGGCGTACTCGATCGTGACCGAGATGAACGACGACGCCAACCGGGAGGTCGCCCAGGTCGCGGCGGCCGACGACTTCATCGTGAGCAACCGTCTGATCAGCCTGTTGATGACCCAGCTCGCCGAGAACCGGCACCTGCAGGGCGTGTTCCGGGAGCTCTTCGACCCGTCCGGTTCGGAGATCCACCTCAAGCCGGCCGCCCGCTACGTCAACCCCGACGTGCCGGTGAACTTCGCCACCGTGGTGCAGGCGGCCCGTGGCCACGGCGAGATCGCGATCGGATACCGGCGCTCGGTCGGGCGCGAGGCGCCGCCGAGCTACGGGGTGGTGCTGAACCCGCCGAAGGACGCGAGCCTCACTCTGGGCGCCCGTGACAGCGTGATCGTGGTGGCCGAGAACTGAGCCCCGGTACGGCGCCGGGCCCGGGCTGGGCCGGCGCCGGCGAACGGTCCCGGCGCGGGCCGCGCGGGCGGCTGGTGACGGGACCGCGCTAGGCCGGCGTGCCGCGCCCGCAGCGGGGGCAG
This sequence comes from uncultured Actinomycetota bacterium, assembly GCA_963753485.1. Classification (GTDB taxonomy): domain Bacteria; phylum Actinomycetota; class Actinomycetes; order Mycobacteriales; family Micromonosporaceae; genus CAWDLX01. Next base: position 216,734 of record CAVWCL010000020.1, read on the forward strand.
GTGCCGAAGATCTCCAGCGTGTGGCTCACCTCGGTGAAGCCATGCTCGGCGGCGAGCTTGTCCGCCCACCGCTCCACGGCCGGACCCTCGACCTCCACGGTCGTGCCGCAGGCCCGGCAGATCAGGTGATGGTGGTGCGAGCGCCCGCAGCGGCGGTAGAGCTGCTCACCGCTGGGTAGGCGCATGGTGTCCACCTCGCCGGCGTCCACCAGCAGTTGCAGGGTGCGGTACACGGTCGTCAGCCCCACCTTGGCCCCGCGGTCGCGCAGGTCGCTGTGCAGCTGCTGCGCGGTGCGGAAGTCGTCGGTCTCCTCCAGCAGCGCGAGCACCTCGCCGCGTTGGCGGGTGTTGCGGGTGGCGCCGGTGGCCTGGATCACGGGAGGTCTCCGCAGGCAGGACGGGTAGGTGTCGCTGCCGAGTGTACGGCCGCCCCGCCGTTCCCCCGTCGATCTAGGGCGTATGCCCACGATTGGAGATCGAACCATGTGCATTAGCCCTAGATCGACGAGAAGGGAGGGGCGGCGCGAGGGGGAGGGGACCGGAAACGGGGTGGATGAGTGAGCGCTCGCTCAGATAACGTATCCGGCGTGACCGCGACCGCCACGCCCCACCACCCGCCCCGTCGACAGCGGGTGGCCGCCCTGGCGCCGGAGGATCGGCGGGCCGCGTTGATCCAGGCAACCATCCCGCTGCTGCGCGAGCACGGGCTCCTGGTCACCACCCGCCAGATCGCGGATGCCGCCGGGGTCGCCGAGGGAACGATCTTCGGCGTCTTCCCCGACAAGGCCTCGCTGGTACGCGCGGCGGTGGTGCAGGCCTTCGACCCGGCGCCCGCGGTCGAGATCGTCCGTTCGATGGCCCTGATCACCGATCTGCGCGATCGCCTGGAGACGGTCGTCGAGCTGCTCAGTGCTGGCATGGCCGCCAACGCCCCGCTGCTCGCGGCGGTGCGTGGCTCGGCCGGCAGCGCGGACGATGACGACCTGCTGGCCGCCATCCACCGGTCCCGGGACGAGATCCGGGCCGCGGTGCAGGCTGCCATCGAGCCGGACCACGAGCTGCTGCGGCGCAGCCCGGCAATCGCCGCCCAACTGTTGTTGTTCATGGTCTTCGCGTCCCGGGTCGGCCTGGGCCCGCTCGAGACGCTCGACAGTGCCGACCTGGTGTCCCTGCTTCTCGACGGGCTCCTGGTCCGCCCCACCGAACCCCCGGGAGAAACTTCGTGCTGATCCGACTCCTGCGCGCGCACCTGCAGCCGTACCGGCGTGACATCGGCTTGGTGGTCCTGTTCCAGTTCCTGCAGACGATCGCCACCCTGTACCTGCCCACGCTCAACGCCGACATCATCGACAACGGTGTGGTGCGCGGAGACACCGACTACATCTGGCATACCGGTGGCGTCATGGTGCTGGTGACCCTGGTGCAGATCGTGTGCTCCGGCGTAGCGGTCTTCTTCGGTGCCCGTACCGCGATGGCTCTCGGCCGCGACGTCCGCTCCTCCATCTTCAGCCGGGTACAGACCTTCTCCGCTCGCGAGGTCGGGCAGTTCGGGGCGCCTTCGCTGATCACCCGCACCACGAACGACGTGCAGCAGGTACAGATGCTGGTACTGCTCACATTTACCCTCATGGTGGCCGCCCCGATCATGTGCGTCGGCGGCATCATCATGGCGCTGCGCCAGGACGTACCGCTCTCGGGCCTGCTGCTGGTCGTGCTGCCGGCGCTCATCGGCTCGGTCGCCGCGATCATCGTGCGGATGCGCCCGCTGTTCCGCTCGATGCAGGTGCGCATCGACACCGTCAACCGGGTGCTGCGCGAGCAGATCAGCGGCATCCGCGTCATCCGGGCGTTCGTACGCGACGAGCACGAGCAGCGCCGCTTCGCCGGGGCCAACGACGACCTGATGTCGGTCTCGATGCAGGTCGGCAAGCTGATGGCGTTCATGTTCCCGACGGTCATGCTCATCATCAACGCGACCAGTGTCGCGGTGCTGTGGTTCGGTGCTCACCGCATCGACAGCGGCGGCATGCAGATCGGTGCGCTGACCGCGTTTCTCGCCTACCTGATGCAGATCCTGATGTCGGTGATGATGGCGACGTTCATGTTCGTCATGCTGCCGCGCGCCGAGGTGTGCGCCGACCGCATCCAAGAGGTGCTGGGTACGTCGTCGAGTGTGGTGCCGCCGGTACGGGCAGTGACCCGGCTGACCAGCCACGGACTGCTGGAGCTCAGCAACGTCGACTTCCACTACCCCGGGGCCGAAGCGGCGGTGCTGCGGGAGGTGAACCTGATCGCCCGCCCGGGCGAGACCACCGCGGTCATCGGCAGCACCGGCAGTGGCAAGACCACGCTGGTCAACCTCATCCCCCGGCTCTTCGACGTGACCGGCGGACGGACCATGGTGGACGGTGTCGACGTGCGCGACCTCGACCCGGTCACGCTGGCCCGGGTGGTTGGTCTGGTGCCGCAGAAGCCGTACCTCTTCTCCGGAACGGTGGCGTCGAACCTGCGCTACGGCCGTCCCGAGGCCACCGACGAGGAGCTGTGGCGGGCGCTGGAGGTGGCCCAGGCGCGCGACTTCGTGGCGAAGATGCCCGAGGGCCTCGCCGCGCCCATCGCGCAGGGCGGTAGCAACGTCTCCGGTGGCCAGCGCCAGCGCCTCGCGATCGCCCGGGTGCTCGTGCACCAACCCGAGATCTTCCTCTTCGACGATTCGTTCTCGGCGCTGGACTACGCCACCGATGCCGCGCTTCGAGCCGCCCTGGCCCGCGAGATCGCCGACGCGACCGTGGTCATCGTGGCCCAGCGGGTGGGCACCATCCGCGACGCCGACCGCATCGTCGTGCTCGACGAGGGCCGCGTGGTCGGCACCGGCACCCACCGCGAGCTGATGTCCGACAACGAGACCTACCGGGAGATCGTGCTGTCGCAGCTCACCGAGCAGGAGGCCGCCGCATGACCCGCCCGCAGACCGCCGCCCCCGCCCGGGGACCGGTACCCGCGCAGCAGGGTCCGGCCCGCTGGATGATGGCCGGCGTACCGACCGAGAAGTCGCTGGACTTCCGCAATTCGAGCCTTCGCCTGCTGCGCATGCTGCGCCCCGAGCGGAAGGTCATCGCGGCGGTGCTCTCGTTCGGGGTTGCCAGCGTCACGCTCTCGGTCATCGGGCCGAAGATTCTCGGGCACGCGACCAACCTGATCTTCTCCGGGGTGTTCGGCCGGATGCTGCCCGCCGGCACCACCAAGGACCAGGCGGTGCAGGCGTTGCGGGCGCGTGGGCAGGGCACGCTGGCGGACGTGGTCTCCACCACCGACGTCGTGCCCGGTCACGGCATCGACTTCGCGGCGGTCGGCCGGGTGCTGCTGATCGTGCTCCTCCTCTACGTTGCCGCCTCCGTGCTCGCTCTGTTCCAGGGCCGACTGACCACAGTGGTCGTACAGCGCTCAGTCCTGCGCATGCGCGAGCAGGTGGAGGCGAAGCTGTCCCGGCTGCCGTTGAGCTACTTCGACCAGCAGCAGCGGGGCGAGGTGCTCAGCCGGGCCACCAACGACACCGACAACATCGCGCAGACGCTGCAGCAGACGCTGAGCCAGATCGTCACCTCAGTGTTGATGATCATCGGGGTGCTCGGCATGATGTTCTGGATCTCGCCGCTGCTCGCCGTCATCGCGATCGTGACCGTGCCGGTATCCATCGTCATCGTCGCGGCCATCGGCAAGCGGGCCCAGCCTCAGTTCATCCGGCAATGGGCCACGACCGGCAAGCTGAATGGGCACATCGAGGAGATGTACACCGGCCACTCCGTGGTCAAGGTCTTCGGTCGCCAGCAGGAGGCGATCGACACCTTCACCGAGCACAATGAGAAGCTCTTCGCCTCGTCGTACCGGGCGCAGTTCATCTCCGGCATCATCCAGCCGGCGATGATGTTCATCGGCAATCTGAACTACGTGCTGGTCGCCGTCGTCGGCGGGCTGCGCATCGCCGCCGGCGCCATCTCGCTCGGGGACGTGCAGGCGTTCATCCAGTACTCGCGGCAGTTCAGCCAGCCCATCACCCAGGTCGCCAGCATGGCCAACCTGCTGCAGTCGGGGGTGGCGTCCGCCGAGCGGGTCTTCCAACTGCTCGACGAGGACGAGCAGTCACCGGAGCCGGCCGAGCCGGCCCACCCGGCGCCGGTACGGGGGGCGGTCGCGTTCGAGCACGTGTCCTTCCGTTACCTGCCCGACCAGCCGCTCATCGACGACCTGTCGCTATCTGTCCAACCTGGACAAACGGTGGCCATCGTCGGCCCCACCGGCGCCGGCAAGACCACGCTGGTGAACCTCATCATGCGCTTCTACGAGGTGAGCGGCGGGCGCATCACGCTGGACGGGGTCAACATCGCGACGATGGCGCGCGAGGAGCTGCGCGAGACCATCGGGATGGTGCTGCAGGACACCTGGCTCTTCGGCGGGACCATCGCCCAGAACATCGCGTACGGCGCCGACGACGCCACCCAGGAAATGGTCGTCGCGGCAGCCCAGGCCGCCCATGTCGACCGCTTCGTGCGCACCCTGCCCGACGGGTACGAGACCGTCATCGACGAGGAGGGCTCGAACGTCAGCGCGGGCGAGAAGCAGCTCATCACGATCGCCCGGGCGTTCCTGGCCGAGCCGATCATCCTCATCCTGGACGAGGCGACCAGTTCCGTCGACACCCGCACGGAGGTCCTCATCCAGCGGGCCATGAACACGCTGCGGGCCGGCCGGACGAGCTTCGTCATCGCGCACCGGCTCTCCACCATCCGCGATGCCGACGTCATCCTGGTCATGGAGTCCGGCCAGATCGTCGAGCAGGGCACGCACGAGGAGCTGCTCGCCGCCGGCGGCGCCTACGCCCGGCTGTACGCGGCCCAGTTCGCCGAAGCCATGGCTCCGGTGGACTGACCGGAGGCTGGACCGGGTCGGAGCCGGGCAGATGGGCCGGTCGGAGCTACCGGAGCGGCGGGCTGGTCGGAGCTACCGGACCGGCGGGCTGGTCGGAGTTACGGGCACGCGGGCTGGTCGGAGTTACGGGCAGGCGGGGTAGAGGCGTCGGGTTCCGGTCCCGGCGGCGTACGCGGCCGGGTCGCTGAACTGGCAGCCGAACGCCGGGTCGGCCACGGTCGCCGGGTTCGTCACGTCGTCACCGGCCGGCCGGGCCCCGGTGCGCACCCAGTGCACCAGGTCGTCCCAGGCGGTGCCGACCTCCGTGTCGGAGTACTCACAGTGCTGTGTGGTCCGGATGGCCCGCTGCACCACCAGAGCGGTGTGGCCGGTGTGCTGGGCGTCGACGAGGTACTGCTGTTCGTTGGCGAACGGCACGAACAGGTCGCCCAGGCCGTGCAGCGACAGCACCGGCGCGGAGGGCACCCCGAAGATCTTCGGTACCTGGGTGAGGAACGGGGAGAGCCGCGCCGCCAGGTTCTGCGGAGGTACCCGCAGCACCGTGTGGTTCACGTCGACCGGTGCGTTGGGCTCATACCGGGTGAACAGGTTCTGGGCGATCTGGCTCGGATTCTCGGCCACGGTGGTGCCGGTGGACTGGGGCACCGCGATGCCGAAGAGGAAGTCCTTCCAGACGGCGAACGACGCGGTGGCGCCCGGCCGGTTACCGCCGGAGCGGTTGATGGTGATCGCGCGCAGCTGCTTGCCGAGGTCGTTCGTGGTGTCCGGCCCGACCGGGGAAAGGCCGGCGAGGCCGAGGGCGACCTCCATGCGAGGCACCGCGTTGGTCAGATAGTCCGCGGGCACCGGGTACGCCGGGATGCCGGCGAGGTCCTGGGCGACCAGGTTGTAGTCGAGGAAGAAGTCCAGCAGCGACTGGTCGCCGAGCACGCCGCACATCGGCAGCGCGCCGGCGTAGAAATCCGGGTACTGCTCGACCGAGCGGCCGATGATGTAGCCGCCCATGGAGACGCCGGCGATGTATGTCTTATGTGGACGATGGACCAGCCGGCCGAAGAGGTCGGCGAGATCCTTACTGCTCAGAACGCCGGCTCGGATGTCGAACCCGTTGTCGTAGTACGACGATGCGGCCCAGGCGAACCCCTCGTCGAGCAGCTTCTGGCGCAGTCCGAAGGCGGGGGTGTCCACACTGAGCACGAATCCCTGGCCGCGATACCCGTGCGCCCAGACCACCAGGTTGCCGTTCCAGTGCGGCGGCACCTCGAGCGTGTACGCCGCATGGGCGTGCACCCCCTGGAGCACCTGGGTCGGCGAGCCGTCGACGATGGCCGGCACAAGCGGCGGGTTGATGATCGTGTAGCCGGGCAGCGGCTGGTCGCCGGGCACGGTGCCGGCCATTGTCGCCTCGGTGGGGTTGGCCCCGGCCGCCCCGGCCGCGGCGAGGACGATGGTCAGGGCGGCGCCCACGCAGGCGACGCGCAGCAACGGCCGTACTCGCATGGTCCCGCTCCACTCTTCGCGCTCGTTGCACTGACGCCCAGGGCACGCTCACGCGCCACCTTCTCGTTGATCTAGGGCGTATGCACACGGATTGATCTCCTATCGTGTGCCTAAGCCCTAGATCAACACAAGGGGAGCGGGGGTGGGGAACTTTTCCGGCCAGGGCAGCGACCAACTGCCCGTAGCCGCGTGCCGCCCGGCACCGCGGCTGTCGACCATGATGGGAGCCGGCGTGAGTCGCCGCACTGTCGCGGTACGTACCGGCATCCTCGCCGCCGGTGCCAGCGCCGCTGTCCTCCTGTTCGCCGCACCGGCGGCCGCCCACGTCACCGTCGATCCTGGCTCGGCGACCCAGGGTGAGTTCGCGAAGGTCGCGTTCCGGGTGCCGAACGAGAAGGACGACGCGTCCACGGTGGCGGTCGAGGTGAACCTCCCGACCGCCACCCCGATCGCCGAGGTCACACTCCGGCCAGTACCGGGGTGGACGGCGCAGACCACGACGACCAAGCTCGCCACCCCGATCGCGGGCGATGACGGCCCGGTCACCGAGGCGGTGACGAAGATCACGTGGAAGGCGGCCAAGGGCGGGGGCATCAAGGCCGGCGAATACCAGGACTTCGAGGTCTCGCTCGGTCCGCTGCCGAAGACGGATCAGGTGATCTTCAAGGTCCTGCAGACCTACTCCGACGGTGACATCGTGCGTTGGATCGACGAGCCGACGGCGAGCGGTGCCGAGCCCGAGCATCCGGCGCCGGTGCTGGCCCTGTCGCCCCCGGACGCGGCGTCCGGCACCGCGACCTCCGACCCGACCGCCGGTGGCGGCCTGCTGGGACTGCTGGGATTCGCGTTCGGCCTCATCGGGCTCGGGATCGCTCTGATGGCGTACCGGCGTGCGAGCCGGCCGGAGGTGGTCCCACTCCGGCCGCGTCACGAGGCGCCCGAGGAGGGGCCGGGCGAGCGCCGGCTGTGATCATCGTCCGGAAACGGGGGCCGGTGGCACCAACCCCTCGCACCTACCAGTAAGCACTCGCTTGCCAGCACGCAGCGGCAAGGGCGTACCGTGGGGGCTCCCCGCATCCGCGTTGCCATGACGGGCCGGCAGTTGGCGCGATCGTACGGCTGGTTTCTCGGTGAGCGCGAGGAGCGAGCAGGTGCGAGCCCCGCAGCGCGAACGAAAGGCAGACTCGGTGAGCGCGAGGGGCGAGCGGGTGCGAGCCCCGCAGCGCGAACGAAAGGCAGACTCGGTGAGCGCGAGGAGCGAGCAGGTGCGAGCCCCGCAGCGCGAACGAAAGGCAGACTCGGTGAGCGCGAGGAGCGAGTAGGTGCGAGCCCCGCAGCGCGAACGAAGGGCAGACTCGGTGAGCGTGTTCCGGATCGGCGAGGCGGCCGAACTGCTCGGCGTGAGCGGGGACACCGTGCGCCGGTGGATCGACGCCGGGCGGCTGACCGCGAGCCGGGACGAGCACGGCCACCGCACCGTCGCCGGGGCTGACCTGGCGGCCTTTGCCCACGCCACCGGTGGAGAGGCCGAGCACCGCTCGGACCAGTCCTCGGCGCGTAACCGGCTGCGCGGCATCGTCACCAACATCGTCAAGGACACCGTGATGGCGCAGGTCGACATCCAGGCCGGGCCGTTCCGACTGGTCTCGCTGATGAGCCGGGAGGCCGTGGATGACCTGGGGCTGCAGGTCGGGTCGGTCGCGGTCGCGGTGATCAAGTCGACGACGGTCGTGGTGGAGCTGGCCGACCAGGCTCCGGCGGGCCGGGCCCGGGCCGGCACCGGCGGCCCCGCCCGCTCGCCATGACGACGGCACCCGCCGGTACCGCGCGACCCGGGCGCCGGCGTACCCGGCCGGGGTTGCCGCCGGGATTGCTCGTTCCGGCGGCGCTCGGCTTGGCCTTTCTCACCCTGCCGCTGGTTGGGCTGCTGGTGCGGGCGCCCTGGTCGAGCCTGCCCCGGCGGCTGGCTGCGCCGGGTGTGCTCACCGCGCTGCGGTTGTCCCTGGAGACCGCGACCATCGCCACCGCCGTCTGCATCGTGCTCGGGGTGCCGCTGGCCTGGCTGCTCGCCCGGGTCCAGTGGCCGGGCCGGCGGTTCGTGCGCGCCCTGGTCACGGTGCCGCTGGTGCTGCCGCCGGTGGTCGGTGGCGTTGCGTTGCTGCTCGTGCTCGGCCGCCGCGGACTGGTCGGATCCTGGCTGGACTCCGCGTTCGGCGTCACGCTGCCGTTCAGCACCGCCGGCGTCGTGGTCGCCGAGTCGTTCGTGGCGATGCCGTTCCTGGTCATCGCGGTCGAGGGCGCGCTGCGGGCGGCCGATGCCCGGTACGAGGACGCGGCCGCGACCCTGGGCGCCGGGCGCTGGACCGCGTTTCGTCGGGTGACGCTCCCGCTGGTGGCCCCGGGCGTGGCCGCCGGCGCGGTGTTGTGCTGGGCCCGCGCGCTGGGCGAGTTCGGCGCGACCATCACCTTCGCCGGCAACTATCCGGGCCGCACCCAGACCATGCCGCTCGCGGTCTACCTCGCCCTCGAGTCCGACCTGGATGCGGCCCTGGTGCTGAGCCTCGTCCTGCTGGTCGTCTCGGTCGCGATCCTGGTGAGCCTGCGCGACCGCTGGCTCACCACGCCATGACCGCGATCCTGGACGCGGAAGTCACGGTCGAGCGGGGCGGCTTCCGCCTCGACCTGCCGCTCACCGTGGCCGCCGGCGAGGTGGTGGCGATCCTGGGCCCCAACGGTGCCGGAAAGTCCACCGCGGTCCGGGCGCTGGCCGGTCTGCTGCCGCTCACCGATGGGCACGTCAGCCTCGGCGGCCGGCCGGTCGACGACCCGCGGACGGGTGTCTTCGTGTCCCCGCAGCGGCGGGCGATCGGCGTGGTGTTCCAGGACTACTTGCTCTTCCCCCACCTCAGTGCGGCCGAGAACGTGGCCTTCGGTCCGCGCTGCCGGGGCCTGGGGCGCGACCAGGCGCGCCGGGTCGCGGTCCGCTGGCTGGACGCGGTCGGCCTGGCCGACCTGGCGCAGCGCCGCCCGCGCCAACTCTCCGGCGGCCAGGCGCAGCTGGTGGCCCTGGCCCGGGCGCTCGCGGTGGAGCCGGCGCTGCTGCTGCTCGACGAACCGCTCGCCGCCCTCGACGCCCGGACCCGCCTGGACACCCGAGCCGACCTGCACCGGCACCTGTCCGGGCACCCCGGGGCGACGCTGCTGGTCACCCACGACCCGCTCGACGCGCTGGTCCTGGCCGACCGGCTGGTGATCGTCGAGGGCGGGCAGGTGGTTCAGGAGGGCGACGCCGCCACCATCACCGCCCAGCCGCGCACCGAGTACGTGGCCCGTCTGGTGGGCCTGAACCTCTATCGCGGCCGGGCCAGTGGGCACCTGGTCACGCTCGCCTCGGGGCTGGTCCTGACGGTGACCGACGCGGTCGAGGGCGACGCCTTCGTCGCCTTCGCACCGAGCGCGGTCGCCCTGTACCGGGACGAGCCAGCCGGCAGCCCGCGCAACACCTGGCCCGCGGTCGTCACCGGGGTCCAGCGGCACGGGGACAACCTGCGCATCCAGCTGGCCGGGCCGGTGGTGGTGGCGGCCGACATCACCCCGGCGGCCGCGGTCCAGCTCCGGGTCGGCCCCGGCGAGCCGGTCTGGGCCTCGATCAAGGCGACCGAGACCCGGGCCTATCCCGCGTAGCCCGCCCGTCCGATAGTCTCGCCGGGGCGCGCCACCGGGGGTGCGGGCACGGGAGGGTCGATGAAACCGGCACCGGGTCTGGTGGCCGTGATCGCCGTGATCGGCCTGGCCGGCTGCGCGGGGCCGCGAGCGATCGCCTCCCCGGTGCGACCGCGGGCGGTAACCACGGCCCTGACGCCCTCGCCGACGGCGACCACGGCCCCGACCGTCATGCCGACGCCGAAACCCACGCCCAAGCCGAAACCGAAGCCGACCCTGAAGAAGTCCACCCCGCCCGGCAGCGACAAGCCCGCCGGCGCCGCGCCGAAGCCGCCCTCTGACGGCGTGCCGACCAGTGGCAACAAGACGTTCGCCGTCGCCGGCGGCGCCACCGGGATCGTCGGCACCGGCACCACCCTGGTCAGCTACCGGGTGGAGGTGGAGAACGGCATCAGCTGGGGCAGCAATCCGGTGTGGACGGCCGACAGCTTCGCCGCCAGCGTGGACGGCATCATCGCCGACCCTCAGGGCTGGATCGCCTCCGGCACCACCCCGGTGACCGACCCGGCGCAGAACATGACCAACGCCTCCTGGTCGTTTCAGCGGGTGAGCGGTTCGAGCTACTCCGTGCGCATCCGGCTGGCCTCGCCGAACACGACCGACGCGCTGTGCGGGTCGGTGGGGCTGCAGACCGGAGGTGTGTACTCCTGCCGGTACGGCACGAACGTCATCATCAACCTGCGCCGATGGCTCACGGGGGCGCCCGGCTTCGCGATGAGCCTCACCGGCTACCACACGATGGTGATCAACCACGAGATGGGCCACCGGCTCGGGTTCAAGCACATGCTCTGCCCCGGGGCCGGTCAGCTGGCCCCGGTGATGCAGCAGGAGACCATCAACCTGGCCGGTTGCCGGCCCAATGCGTACCCGTTCGCCCCGGACGGCACGTTCGTCGATGGCCCGCGGTCGCCCTCCTGAGCCCGAAGAATGAGGGGTCCGCGATGGATCCGGAACTGCGCGCCGCGGCCGAGGCCGCCCCCGGCTTCATGCCGCCGGCCGAAGGGCTGGCCCTGTACGCCGCCGCCGTGCAGGTCGCCGGCAACGGATTGGTGCTGGAGGTGGGCACGTACTGCGGCAAGTCGACCATCTACCTCGCGGCCGCGGTACGACGCCATGGTGGTGTGGTGGTCACGGTCGACCACCACCGGGGATCGGAGGAACACCAACCGGGTTGGGAGTACCACGACCGGGCGCTGGTGGATCCGGTCGCGGGCCGGCTGGACACCCTGCCCACGATGCGGCGCACGCTGCACGCGGCCGGCGTGGAGGACGCCGTGGTGGCGGTGGTGGGCCGGTCGGCAACGGTGGCCCGGCTGTGGGCCACGCCACTGGCGATGGTGTTCATCGACGGCGGGCATACCGACGAGGCGGCCAACGCGGACTACGAAGGCTGGGCGCCGCATGTCATGGCCGGCGGGCTGCTCGCGATCCACGACGTGTTTCCAGATCCGGCCGACGGCGGGCAGGCGCCGTACCACATCTACCGGCGGGCACTGGACAGTGGGGCGTTTCGACTGAGCAGCGTCACCGGCTCGCTGCGGGTGCTACGCCGCACAGACATCGAGGTAGCAGCCGGCGCGCAGCTCAGCAGGGCCGACGGGTAGGCCGTCGCCACCGAAGACGGCGCTGGTGACCGGCTCGCCGGTGAGCACCGCCCAGGCGAGCAGCACGACCCCCGATGTCCAGGTGGTCCGTTCGACCGGCCAATGGGCGTCGTCGGGAAAGACGTAGCCGGTCCAGTACGAACCGTCATCGTGGCGCAGGTGCTGTACCGAGGCGAAGAGTTCGGCCGCCCGCACCCGGTCGCCGGTCGCGCAGAGCGCGAGCACCAGTTCGCAGGTCTCCGCGCCGGTGACCCACGGCCGGTCGCTCACGCAGCGTAGGCCCAGGCCGGGTACGACGAAGCGGTCCCAGCCCTGGGCCAGCCGGGCCTGCGCCGCCGGTCCGCGCAGGGCGCCGCCGAGGATCGGGTAGTACCAGTCCATCGAGTAGCGCTCGCGCGGCGAGAATTGCTCCGGATGGCTGGCCACCACATGCCCGAGCGAGGAGGCGGCCAGCTCCCAGTCCGGCTGGGGTTCGCCGCGCCGGCGGGCCAGCTCGAGCGCGCACCGCAGGCTGTGGTACATGCTCGAGCAGCCGGTGAGCAGGGCTTCGGCGGCCGGGGTGCCGTCGGGCGAGAGGGCCCAGGCGATCTCACCGTGCGCCCGTTGCAGGCCGAGCACGAACGCGATCGCCGCGGTCAGCGTCGGCCACATCCGGTCGAGGAAGGCGGTGTCGCCGGTGGTCCGGATGTGGTGCAGCAGGCCGACCGCGAGGTACGCGCTGAAGTTCGACTCGCGGACGGGGTCGCTCACCTGGTCGCCGTGGTAACCCCGGCACCAGGATCCATCCGGGTTCTGGGTCCGGCGCAGCCAGTCGTAGGCCGCCCGCGCGTGGTCGTGCCAGCCGGCGACATCGAGGGCCATCGCGGCCTCGACATGGTCCCACGGGTCGGTCAGGCCGCCGCGAAACCACGCGATCTGGCCGGTGCGCAGTTGGGCCGAGACGATGCTCGCCGCCGTCGCGTCCACGTCGGTCGGCGACAGGATCGCGGAGAGCGCGGTCACGGCCGGCCCCCCGGCTTCTCCAGGTAGACCACCAGGCTCTTGCCGACCAGCGGGTTCAGCACCCGCTCGGTCGCCTGTGTCCACCATGGACGGTGGGTGAGGTCGTACACCAGGAACCGGTGGTAGAGCTGGGGAATGCGGGCCCGCTCGCCGAGCGCACACTGCAGCCACCAGTACGGCGAGTGCAGCGCGTGGGCGTGGTGGCGCGCCCGGGCGACCAGCGCGGCCGAACGGAGCCGGGATTCCAGGTCGCGGCGGCGGTAGATGCGCACGTGGCCCCCCTCGACCTCGTGGTACGCGTCCGAGAGCGCCCAGCAGACCCGCTCCGGCCACCAGCGCGGCACTGTGACCGCCAACGTGCCCCCGGGGCGCAACACCCGGGCGGCCTCGGCGATGGCCCGTACGTCGTCGGGCACGTGCTCCAGGATCTCGGCCGCGATGACCACATCGAAGGCGCCCTCGGCGAAGGGCAGCCGGTACGCGTCGGCCCGGACCGCGAGTGCACCCGCGCCCACCGGTGCCTCGCCGGCCGCGTGCATGGCGGCGAACATCGCGGCCACGCCGGCCAGGTCGCCGGCGTGCCGGTCGAGCGCCACCACCCGGGCCCCGCGGCGGTAGCACTCGAACGCGTGCCGGCCGGCGCCGCAACCCAGGTCGAGCACCCGGTCACCGGGGCCGACCCGGAGCCGGCCGAAGTCGACGGTCAGCACCGCGTCATCGCCCGTCCCGGCTCGCGATCGCCCGGTGGTAGACCAGTGCCGTGCGCCGGGCGGTCGCCGGCCAGGTGAAGCGCCGGACCACCCGGTCCCGCCCGGCGGCGCCCAGGCGCGCCCGCAACGCCGGGTCGTCCAGTGCGGTCCCGATCGCCACCGCCAGCGCTTGCGGGTCTCCCGGTGCCACCAGCAGCGCCGCCTCCCCGTCCGGGCCGGCGACCTCCGGCAGCGCGCCACCGGTGGTCGCGACGACCGGGGTCGCGCACGCCATCGCCTCGACGAGAGGCAAGGAAAAGCCCTCGAAGAGCGAGGGCACCACGGCCAGCTCGGCCGAGCGCAGGTGGCCCACCAGCTCGGCCTCACTGAGCCGCCCGGTGAACTGGACCGCGCCGGCCAGGCCGTACCGCTCGATCGCGTCGGCCACCGGTCCGCGCGGCCGGGCCGAACCGACGACGACCAGCTCGACCGCGCGCTCAGTGCGCAGTTTGGCGACCGCCTCGACGAGCGGCAGCAGACCCTTGAGCGGCACGTCGGCACTCGCCGTGGTGACCAACCGCCCGGCAACCCGGCGGTGCGTCGGATCCGGGGCGAAGCGCTCGATCTCCACACCGATCGGAACGACGTCGATTCGGTCGCGTTCGACACCGAGGTGCTCGACGATCTGGTCCCGGGACGAGCCGGAGACCGTGATGACGTGGCGCAGGTGGGCGGCGACGCGGCGTTGCGTACGGGTGAAGCCGTACCAGCGGCGCAGCGAGAGTCGCCGGGCCCCGGTCGCGGCGGCCAGCTCGATCTCCCGGTCGATCTGCACCGGGTGGTGCACCGTCGTCACCAGCGGCAGCCCCCACCGGTGCAGGCCGAGCAGTCCGTAGCCGAGGGTCTGATTGTCGTGCACGACGTCGTAGTGGTGCCGGCGCGCCCACAGCAGCCGCCGGGCCCGCAACGCGAACGTCATCGGCTCCGGGAAGCCGGCGGTCATCATGGTCGCCACCTCGAGCACGTCGATCCAGTCCCGGTACTCGTGCCGGCGCGGCATCCGGAACGGGTCGCCGGCCCGGTAGAGGTCCAGGCTCGGCACCGCGACCAACCGCACCCCGGGGTCCAGCACCGGGTAGGGCTGACCGGAGTAGACATCGACCTGGTGTCCGAGGCGGACTAGCTCGCGGCTGAGGTGGCGCACGTATATGCCCTGCCCGCCAGAGAACGGGTTGCCCCGGTAGGTGAGCAGGGCAACCCGCAGGGATGCACCGGTCAAGAACGCCCTCCGCTCCGCCGCGCGGAGCGGCTGCCACATCCGACGGCGTCAGTCTATGCCGGGGCTGGGATACCATCCGGGACCAGTGAGCGCGAGGAGCGAGCGGGTGCGAGCCCCGCAGCGCGAACGAAAGGCTGGCACGGTGAGCGCGAGGAGCGAGCGGGTGCGAGCCCCGCAGCGCGAACGAAAGGCTGGCACGGTGAGCGCGAGGAGCGAGCGGGTGCGAGCCCCGCAGCGCGAACGAAAGGCTGGCACGGTGAGCGCGAGGAGCGAGCGGGTGCGAGCCCCGCAGCGCGAACGAAAGGCTGGCACGGTGAGCGCGAGGAGCGAGCGGGTGCGAGCCCCGCAGCGCGAACGAAAGGCTGGCACGGTGAGCGCGAGGAGCGAGCGGGTGCGAGCCCCGCAGCGCGAACGAAAGGCTGGCACCGTGAGTGTGACCGAGGAGAGCTACCCGACCGGCCGTGGCCTGGCCGGGCTGGGGCGGCCGGCGGCGCTCGCCGTGGTCGCCGGCGGCTACCTGCTCGCGGGGCTGGCCGGCATCACCGTCGCCGCCGTCATCGGGCGCCACCCCGTCACCTCGGCCTGGTGGGGCGACCTCGCCGGGACATTGGTGATCTTCGCGCTCTCGGTCGCGGTGGGCAACGCCAGTTTCTACGATCCGTACTGGAGCGTGGCCCCGCCCGTGATCGCGGTCGGCTGGCTGCTCTCCGCCGGCACCGGCGTGGCGGCGCGCCAGCTGCTCGTGCTCACCCTGGTGTGGCTGTGGGCGATCCGGCTGACCGCCAACTGGGCCACCGGATGGGCCGGACTGTCGCATGAGGACTGGCGCTACGTCGACCTGCGCCGGCGTACCCGCGGGCGGCTGCCCTGGTGGCTGCTGAACCTCACCGGCATCCAGCTCATGCCGACCGTGGTCGTCTTCGCGGGTCTGCTCTCGGTGTGGCCGGCGCTGGCCGGCAGCCGGCCGCTCGGCCCGCTCGACCTGCTCGCGGTCGCGGTGACCGGGGCCGCCATCACCGTCGAGACCGTGGCCGACCTGCAGCGGCGGCGCTTCGCCCGGGATCCGGCCCACGACGGCCTGGTCGCCGATGTCGGCTTGTGGCGCTGGTCGCGCCATCCCAACTATCTCGGCGAGATCGGCTTCTGGTGGGGGCTGTGGTTGTTCGGCCTGGCCGCCGCGCCCACCTGGTGGTGGACGGCCATCGGCCCGCTGGTGATGGTCGCGCTCTTCGTCGGCGCCAGTGTGCCCATGATGGACCGGCGATGCGCACAGCGGCGCCGCGGCTACGACGAGTACGCCTCCCGGGTGCCGGCCCTGCTGCCGCTGCGCCGGCCGCACCGGGCCAGTACCGCCGGCTGAGGTCCGCCGCCCGCTCGTTAGCAAGGGCACCTTGTTAACGGATTCTGACGAAAAGGGTGCCCCTCCTAACGACGGGCGCCCAGGACTCCGATGTGGACCTCCCCGGTACGGGCCGGTCCGGGCGCCGGAGCCGGGTCCGGCCGGGGCGCCGGTGCCGTGAGCGGTGCGCGGGCGATGGCGGTGGCGGGCTACAGTATCGCCGTCCGCCCCGTCCAGGACCCCAGACCGAACCGTCTCGTGATGCGTCTTCACAGACGACGATGGGCGCGGGTGGCGCACCGGGCGATGAGGGGAGCATCGATGAGGTTGGCGCCGTTGACCGGCCGTCGGGCCGCCGCCCGGTGGGCGCTGGCCGGCGCGCTGGTCGTCGCCGTTCTGGCGAGCACCGGATGCACCGGTGCCCAGATCCGCCGGCACGAGGTCGGCGCCGCGCCCACCGGCGATCCCGGCCCCACCCTCGGACCGGTGGCCTCCTCCCTGGCTATCGCACCCGGGGCCAATGCGAAGAATGTCTCCCCTGCGGCCCCGGTCACCGTGACCATGACCGGCGGCACGCTCTCCGCGGTCACCTTGACCAACGCCGCCGGTCAGCCGGTCACCGGCAGCTTCGACCCGGCCCGAGGCTCGTGGCGGAACTCGCAGCCGCTCGGCTACGGCAAGACCTACCGGCTCACCGTCACCGGTAGCGGCGCGGACGGCAAGGCGTACCAGATCGCCCGCACGTTCACCACGGTGCGCCCGCGCAACCTGACGCTGCCCTACCTGCGAGCCAACGAGGGCACGTTGCTCGACGGCGGCACCTTCGGCGTGGGCCAGCCCATCGTGGTCTGGTTCGACGAGCCGATCAAGAACAAGGCGGCGGCCGAGCGGGCGCTCACCGTGACCACAGACCCGAGCACCGTCGTCGGCGGCTGGTACTGGATGGACAGCCACGAGGTGCACTGGCGCCCCCGCGACTACTGGCCGGCCGGGGCAAAGGTCACGGTCACCGCAGCGGTCTACGGGCAGGATCTTGGCGGTGGGCTCTACGGCCAGGCCGACCGTTCCGCGTCGTTCACTATCGGCCGGTCCAAGGTGGCGATCGCCGACTCCAAGACCCACCGGATGAAGGTCTACCTCGACGGCAAACTGGTCACCCGGATCAACGGCAAGGACGTGACCGCCGGCATCCCGATCAGCATGGGCAAGGGGGGCAGCGAGCGCACCGCGCACGGGGTGGTCGACTTCACCACCAACAGCGGCCCGCACGTGGTCACGCTGAAGTACGAGGTGTACCACATGACCTCGTCCAGCTTCGGGATCACCGACCCGCACTCACTCAACTACTACGCGATCGACATCCGCAAGTCGATCCGGATCACCGGCGACGGCGAGTTCGTGCACCTGCGCGACTGGGCCGTGTGGCAGATCGGCAAGATGAACACCTCGCACGGCTGCATCAACGTCGGCGTCGACTACATCTACTGGTTCTACAACATGTTCGGCGCCGGAGACATCGTGGACGTCACCGGCACCGCGCGCCATCTCGCCCTGCGCAACGGGTTGGGCGACTGGGTGCTCTCCTGGGACGACTGGCAGAAGGGCAGCGCCCTGTCCTAGCGGCGCCCCACCGTGGCGAGGATTGTGTCACGTTGGCGTCGGGGCAGCCGGTCGACGTAGACGATGCCGTCGAGGTGGTCGACCTCGTGCTGGAAGCAGTGCGCCAGCAGGCCGGTGGCCCGCACCTGCACCGGCGCGCCCGTACGGTCGTGGCCGGTGATCGTGGCGAGATTGGCCCGGGCCACGGTCCCGCGCAGCCCGGGCAGCGAGAGGCAACCTTCGCGGTCCTGATCGCGGTAGCGGCGGCCCTTGGGGCAGGCGAGGGTCGGGTTGACCACGTGACCGGTGAACCGTTCGTCGTCGCTCTCGTCCGGGCAGTCGTACACGAACACCCGCAGGCCGACACCGATCTGGTTGGCCGCGAGCCCGATCCCGTCCGCCGCGTACATGGAGGCGAACATGTCGTCAACCAGTACGGCGAGCTCGTCGTCGAACGCGGTGACCGGTCGGCACGGGGTGTGCAGGACAGCTTCGCCGTACGCGGTGATCGGGCGCACGGCGCCGGGACGGGCGGTCATGGTCTCCCATGATAGGCAGCCGATCCGTATGCTCCCGGAGTGGGAAGTCAGCTGCGATCCGAACCGTTCACCGTCGCCATCGGCGAGGAGGTGCTGGCTGACCTGCGAGCGCGGATCCGAGCCACCCGGTGGCCGGACGCGGTGCCGGGGGTCGGCTGGGCACAGGGCGTCGACCCCGCCTACCTGCGGCCGTTGCTGGAGTACTGGGCTGACGGTTTCGACTGGCCGGCCCGGGAGCGTGAGCTCAACCGGTGGCACCACTACCGGGTCGAGGTCGACGACCTGCGGCTGCACGTCGTACACGAACGGGCGCGCACGGGCGACGCCACGCCTCTGCTGCTGTTGCACGGCTGGCCGAGCTGCTTCGTCGAGCTGCTCGGCCTGGTGCCGCTGCTCACCGACCCGCAGGCGCACGGCATCGACGGGCCGGCCTTCGACGTGGTGATCCCGTCGCTGCCCGGGTACGGCTTCTCGCCCCGGCCGGCGATGACCGGAGTGAACTACCGCTACCTCGCCCAGCGGTGCCACCACCTGATGCAGGGCCTCGGGTACGAGCGGTACGCCGCCGGTGGCGGTGACTTCGGAGCCGGGATCGCCTCGTACATGGCGCTCGACGAACCGGAGCGGATGCTCGGTCTGCACCTGACGAACCTGGAGTTGTGGCCCGAGCGGGACGCCGGCGCGCGCGCCCTCTCCCCGGCCGAGCAGACCTTCCTGGACCGCAACGGGCAATGGTCCGATGTGGAGCGTGGTTACAGCGCCATCCAATCCACGAAGGCGCAGACGGTCGGCTACGGGCTCAACGACTCGCCGGCCGGCCTGGCCGCCTGGATCCTGGAGAAGTGGCGGTCCTGGACCGACAGCGCCGGCGACCTCGACCACCGGTTCGGCCGCGACTTTCTGCTCACCATCCTCACCATCTACTGGGCAACCCAGACCATCACCTCGTCCATGCGCGACTATGTGGACAACCGGTTCCACGGCGCGCCCCTGACCGCGGATGCCCGGGTACGGGTGCCGACCGCGGTGGCCCTGTTCCACCACGAGTTCGTGCCCGAGGGCGAGGCGCCGCGGGAGTGGGCGGAGCGGCTCTACGACGTGTGGCGGTGGACGCCGATGCCGCGGGGTGGCCATTTCGCGCCGGCCGAGGAGCCGGAGTTGGTCGCTGCGGACCTCGCCGCGTTCTTCGCCGACGTACGGGCCGGGCAGCGCCACTGAGCCGACCGGCCGAGCCGCGCCGTGAACGGGCCGGCCGAGCCGCGCCGTGAACGGGCCGGCCGGCCCGCCGGCATCGGCGCGGGGCATGCTTACCGGATGGGAGACATGACACCCGCGCAGGCGCTGACGTTCCTGGGCGAGGGAACCCGGACCGGCAAGCTGGCCACCGCCTCGATCACCGGAGCCCCGCACGTGGCGCCGATCTGGTTCGTGGTCGCCGGCGATGAGCTGGTCTTCACCACCGGCGCCGGCACGGTGAAGGGACGCAACCTGCGGGCGAACCCGCGAGCCGGGCTCTGCGCCGACGTGTCGGAGTACCCCTACGACTTCGTCGTGGTCCGCGGCCCGGTGGCCATCGAGGACGAGGCGCCCGACCTGCAGGCGTGGTGCACCCGCATCGCCGAGCGCTACGTGCCCGCCGGCCGGGCGGAGGAGTACGGCCGGCGCAACGCCGTACCGGGTGAGCTGCTGTGCCGGCTGCGCCCGGAGCGGATCACCGGTGTGCGAGACATCGCGCTCTAGCCGCCCGCTTGTTAGCAAGGGCACCCTTTACAACTGAAAGCGTTAACGGGGTGCCCTTGCTAACAAGCGGGCCCCGGACGGCCCCCGGGTGGCCGGTGGGCGGGTCAGGTCCAGGTGGGGCGCAGGGGCATGTCGGAACGGCCGTCGGCGTGCAGCTTGACCCCGAGCACCTGGTGGAGCTGGATGCGGTTCTGCTCGAAGCCCAGCCGTACCCCGGCCAGGTAGAGCCGCCACACCCGGGCGGTGCCGATGCCGACCTCGGCCACCGCCTCGTCCCAGTGCCGGTCGAGGTTAGCCGACCAGGCCCCGGTGGTCTTGGCGTAGTGGTCGCGCAGGTTCTCCTCGTGGCAGACCTCGAAACCGGTGTCGTGCATGTGCGAGATGAGGCGTCCGACGCCGGTGAGGTCGCCGTCGGGGAACACGTACCGGCTGATGAACCAGCCCTTCCGGACGTTGAGCCGGTTGTTCGGCTCGGTGATGCAGTGGTTGAGCAGGCGCCCACCTGGGCGCAACCGGTCGTAGAGGAACTGGAAGTACGCCGGCAGGCCGTCGAGTCCGATGTGCTCGGTGAGCCCGATCGAGCTGACCGCGTCGAACTCGGATTCGGTCACGTCCCGGTAGTCGAGGTGGCGGACCTCGGCCAGCTCGCTCAGTCCGGCCTCGGCGATCGCCTTCTGCGCCCATTCGGCCTGGCGCCGGGACAGGGTGACCCCCAGCGCCCGCACGCCGTACTCGCGGGCGGCGTGCATCACCATGCCACCCCAGCCACACCCGACATCGAGCAGCCGCATCCCGGGCTTCAGGTCGAGTTTGCGGGCGACCAGGTCGTGCTTGGTGAACTGCGCCTGCTCCAACGTGGAGTCAGCCGTCGGGTAGACCGCGCACGTGTAGGCCATCGAGGGTCCGAGCAGCCACTCGTAGAACCGGTTGGAGACGTCGTAGTGGTGCGAGATCGCCTGCTGGTCGCGCGCGCGTGAGTGCAGCCGGCCGCGCAGCCGTACCTCCTGCGGCGGCAACGGCGGGCGGCGCAGCAACCGGAGGCCACCGAGCTCGCGCAGCAGGCGCAGTCGTTCCCGGATTGGCATCTCAAGGTCCAACCGCGACAGTCGGGCGATCGCGGTGTAAAGGTCGCCCTCGACGTCCATCTGGCCGGTGACATAGGCGCGGGCCAGCCCGATGTCGCCGCGGCCGGTGGCCAGGTAGGCCAGCGCCTGGGGCGAGCGTACGTCGATGGTGAGCGCGGCGTCGGGTGGCCCGGCCTGGCTGCCGTCGAACATCCGCACCGCCACGCCGTCGAGGCCTCCGCCGAAGACCTGTTCGAGTGCTTGTGCGCGACCCACCTTCACTCCTTCGTCTCGGGATCGTCCATCGTGGCACAGACCTTGTGATAAAGGTCGGGCAGCCGGCCGGCCGGGTCGTAGACCCGTTTCACCGCCTGGTACGCCGAACCGTTGTAGCGCCGCCAGAACTCCCCGGCCGGGTAGTGCACCGTGGAGTAGAGCGATTTGTGCCCGTCCAGGGCGCTGACGGTATCCTCGATCAGGCGGTTGTGGAAATCGGCCGGCTGGCCGGGTTGGCGCGCCACGCTCGACCAGAAGCCCACGTTGACGTAGAGCTCGCCCGGTGCCAGGGGGTAGAGCGGCCACGACCGGTCACCCCGCAATCGCAGCGGGCACAGCCAGATCGGCTCGATGCCGACATCGCGGTGGAATACGTCGAGGAACTTCGCGGTGCGGTCGACCGGGATCTCGACGTCCTGGACCACGGCCTCCTCGGGCGGGCGACCCCGCAGCCGGCCGACCCGGGCGCTGAGCTGATGGCGGCGGTCGAAGGCGACCAGGCGCCGGTACACATCGGAGCGACGGTAGCGCTTGGGCCACAGCCGCCGGATCACTGGCCGCTGGACGCCGAACGCGCGCGAGCACCAGAACCAGTCGGTGTCCCACCGCCACAGGTAGTCGTGCACCGTGAGGTGGTCGACGCTGCGGTGCTGGATTGAGCGGTAGTAGACCGCCTGCCCGGTGTAGTCGCTCACCGCGGGCGCGGTGTCGGTGAAGGTGGCGAGGGTGAGGTACTGCTCAGCCGGGCCGAATACGGTGCCGTCGACGAAGTCCACCCGCTCGTCCTGATAGGTCCGCTCGGCGCAGACCTGCGCCATCACCTCCAGACACTCCTGCGCGGTGTCGAACTGCACGTGCCGCAGGCGCACATACGGCTGCACCGGCTCCAGCTCGATGCGCAGCCGCAGGGTGTAGCCGAGGGTGCCGTACGAGTTCGGGAAGCCGCGGTAGAGCTCGGCGTGCTCGTTGTCGGGGCGGGCGAGCACCACCCGACCGTCGCCGGTGAGGACCTCCATCTCCAGCACGGACTCGTGCGGCAGCCCGTTGCGGAACGAGGACGACTCGATGCCGAGTCCAGCCACCGCGCCGCCCAGCGTGATGGTCTTCAGCTGGGGCACCACAAGCGGCATCAAGGCGTGCGGCAGGGTCGCGGCCACCAGCCGCTCGTAGGTCACCATGCCCTGCACGTCCGCGGTACGGGTGCCCGGGTCGACGTCGAGCACCTGGTCGAACCCGCTGACGTCGAGCCGGCGCGCTGCGGGCGAGGGCGAGAATCGGAACAGGTTCGAGGTCCGCTTGGCCAGGCGCACGGCACCGCCGTCGGCGAGCTCGGCGTACGAGTCGGTCAGCGCGGCGACCGCCCGCTCGTGGGCGGCATACCGGGTCTCGCGGGTCGCCACCAGCCGACCCTACCGCGGCTGCGCGCGCCTTGGTCAACTGTCCGACTTCTCGGCCGGCGAGTGGCGGCGCTCAGCTACCGGGAGTATTCGAGGCGATCTGCAGGAGGAACTCGGTGTTGGTGCGGGTCTGCTGGAGTTTGTCCAGCAGGAGGTCCAGGGCGGCCTGGGAGTCCAGGGAGTGCAGGACCTTGCGGAGTTTGATGATGATGCCGTACTCGTCGGGGGCGAGCAGGATCTCCTCCTTGCGGGTGCCGGAGGGGTCGATGTCGATGGCCGGGAACACCCGCTTGTCGGCGATCTTGCGGTCGAGTTTCAGCTCGGCGTTGCCGGTGCCCTTGAACTCCTCGAAGATGACCGTGTCCATCATGGAGCCGGTCTCGACCAGGGCGTTGGCGATGATGGTCAACGAGCCGCCGTTTTCGATGTTGCGGGCGGCGCCCAAGAACCGTTTGGGCGGGTACAGGGCGGTGGAGTCGATCCCCCCGGACAGGATGCGCCCCGAGGCCGGGGCGGCCAGGTTGTAGGCGCGACCCAGGCGGGTGATCGAGTCCAGCAGCACCACCACGTCATGACCCAACTCGACCAGCCGCTTGGCCCGCTCGATGGCCAACTCAGCCACCGTGGTGTGATCTTGCGGCGGGCGGTCAAACGTCGACGCGATCACCTCACCCTTGACCGAGCGCTGCATGTCGGTGACCTCTTCGGGGCGCTCATCGACCAGCACCACCATCAGATGGCACTCCGGGTT
The DNA here is from genome assembly GCA_963753485.1 of uncultured Actinomycetota bacterium. GTDB lineage: Bacteria > Actinomycetota > Actinomycetes > Mycobacteriales > Micromonosporaceae > CAWDLX01. The sequence continues at coordinate 240,162 of CAVWCL010000020.1, forward strand.
GTTCGCCGCGATCGCGTTCGCGATCGCCTGCTGGATCATCGTCTTACCCGCCTTGGGCGGCGACACGATCAACGCCCGCTGACCCTTCCCGATCGGCATCACCAAATCGATGACCCGGGTGGTCAACACATGCGCCTCGGTCTCCAACCGCAACCGCTCCTGCGGATACACCGGCGTCAACTTGTAAAACTCCGGCCGCCGCCGCGCCTCCTCCGGATCCATCCCATTGATCGTGTCCAGGCGCACCAACGGGTTGTACTTATCGCGACGCTGCTCACCATCACGCGGCGCCCGCACCGCACCGGTCACCGCATCGCCACGGCGCAACCCGTACTTCTTGATCTGCGACATCGACACATACACGTCATTCGACCCCGCCAGATACCCCGACGTGCGCACGAACGCGTAGTTGTCCAACACATCCACGATGCCGGACACGTCGAGCAGTGGGCCGTTCTCGGCGGCTGCGGGCGCCGGCTCAGGCGGGTTGGCGCGGCTGCGCCGCCGGGGTTCGGATCCGGCGCTCGGGCCGCGGGCGGGCTGGTTGGCCGGCCGGTTGGGCCGGGGTTGGCCAGCCGTGCGCCGTCGGGGGCGTTCGGTGGCCAGGGTCGTTTCGTCGGTCATGTGTTCTCCAGAGGTCTGGGCTGACAGGTGTGGTCTTGAGGGGGTGCTGAGAGCCCGGGGCGCTCGGCGACCGGGCTGGTCGACCAGCGACTACCGGGTCGCCTGATGCGGTCGGGTTCGACGGGCGATCAGCGGGTTGCCGGATACGGCGGCGAGCGGAACGACTGGCGGCTGCCAGTCCAGTTGATGTCCCTGGGGGGCCGTTCAGCGGCCGCTCGACTCAGGGTAGATACGACCACGATAGCGCAGCCGGCGCCGGCCGGCAAATACCGTGGCTATCCTCGCAGCCGCGGCGTCCACGTGGCCGGGGCGCCGCCCCGGTCGAGTTCATCGGCGAGGTCCTGGGCCCGCGCGGCCAGCCCGGCGGCGTCGACCCCGTGCGGCGGCTGGGTGGCGTACCCGCTCAGCCGCCGCGCCGCCCGGCGCAGCAGGGCGGCGGCACCGGCGGGATTGCCCCGCTGCCCGTGGGTCAGACCGACCGCGAGTTGGGCCAGCCCTCGCCACAGCTCCCGCTCGGGGGCCGGGGCGGCCTTCCAAGCGGCCTCCAGCACCTCGTGGGCCCGGAAAGCGCGGCCGGCATCGAGCAACTGCTGCGCCTGCGCCAGTGCCTCGTCGGGCGCTCGCACGGGCTCGTCGGCGACCGGTCCGGGGCCAGGCGCGCCGCGGGCCAACGGTCGGCCCAGCTCGTCGCGGGCGCGGGCATTGCGCGGCCGGCCGGCGGTATCGCGATCGCGTTCCATAGTAGACGGACCTCCGGTGAGGGCCGGCTGCACAGGATGGGCACAGCTCGGGCCAAGCAAGTACTCAGCGCTACCCCCCATCATGGTCGCATGACGACGGTCGCGACCCGGTTGCCCCCGCCCCGTACGGATCCGCGCGCCGCATCCGGGGTGTGGGTCGGCCTGGCCGCGGCGGCCAGCATGGTCGTCGTCATCGGTCTATGGCTTGGCCACGGTGGCCTGGCCGGCCTGGCTCAACCGGCGTCCGGGCTGACCTCGCTCGGGCGGCTGACCGGCCTGCTCAGCGCCGACCTGCTGCTCATCCAGGTGATACTGATGGCCCGGGTGCCCTGGGTGGAGCGGGCCTTCGGCCAGGATCAGTTGGCTCATTGGCATCGCAGCGTCGGCTTCTGGTCGGTGAATCTCCTGCTGGCCCACATCGTGGCCATCACCATCGGGTATGCCGGCACCAGCCACGTCGACCTGCTCAGGCAGGCCTGGGATCTGGTCACGACGTACCCGGGAATGTTGCTGGCGACCGCGGCGGCCGGCCTGCTGGGTCTGGTGGCCGTCACCTCGGTACGGGCGGCCCGGCGACGGCTGCGCTACGAGTCCTGGCATCTGCTGCACCTGTACGCGTACCTGGGAGTCGGTCTGGCCATCCCGCACGAGTTGTGGACCGGCACCGACTTCCTCTCCTCGAGCGTGGCGACCGCCTACTGGTGGACGCTCTACGCCGTCGCCGCGGGCTGCGTGCTGCTGTTCCGGATCGGGATCCCGCTGGGGCGCAGCCTCTACCACCGCATCGAGGTCGAGGCCGTGGTGCCGGAGGCGCCGGGAGTGGTCTCGGTCTGGCTGCGCGGGCAACGCCTGCATGAGTTGCCGGTCCGGGCGGGGCAGTTCTTCCATTGGCGGTTCCTCGGCGTTCCCGGCTGGACCCGGGCCCACCCGTACTCGCTCTCGGCGGCCCCCCGGCCTGACCGGTTGCGCATCACGGTCAAGGAGCTGGGCGACGGCAGCGAACTCGTGTCCCGGCTGCGCCCGGGGACCCGGGTGCTCTTCGAGGGCCCCTACGGGGGGCTGACCGAGGCGGTTCGACTCCGGCCGAAGCTCACCATGCTGGCCTCCGGCATCGGGATCACCCCGCTGCGGGCCCTGCTGGAGGAGCTGCCGTACGCCCGGGGTGAGGCGACCCTGATCTACCGGGCGCGCACCGACCAGGACTTCGCGTTCCGGTCCGAGCTGTCGGCCCTCGCGGCCCACCGGGGCGTCCGTACGGTGTATCTGCCCGGCCCCCGAGCCGGCGCGCACCGGTGGGCGCCGGCCGGCACCGGCGGCGACGACGCGCTGCTGCACACTATCGTGGCCGACATCGCCGACCAGGACGTCTTCGTCTGCGGGCCGGCCGAGTGGATGCAGGCGGCGGTCGCCTCGGCCCGGCGCCTGGGCACCCCGCCCGAGCACATCCACGTCGAGCGGTTCGACTGGTAGGGGTTGGGATGCGTCGGATCGCGACGTGGATCGCCGCCACTGTCGTCGGCGTGGTGCTGCTCTTCACCTACCGGACCAGCACCGCCGGCCCGAGCCGGTCGACACCGGCCGCGGCCGGCGTGGCGGGCATCGTCTCCGGACCGGACACCGCCGCCACCGGCTCCGGCGACGCGACCACGGTCGTCAACGGCACCGTCGCCCAGACCCAGTGGGGACCGGTGCAGGTGCAGGTGAAGGTGAAGATCGCGGGCAACCAGATCACCGACGTCGTGGTGCTGCAACAGCCGGACGGCAACCGCCGCGATCAGGAGATCAACGATTACGCGCTGCCGCTGCTGCGGGCGCAGGTGCTCCAGGCGCAGAGCGCCACCATCAACGGCGTCAGCGGGGCGACGGTCACCACCGACGGCTACCGTGAGTCACTGCAGGCCGCGCTGGCGACCGTCCACTTCGGTGGGTGAGCGGGCCTCACGGCCGCCGAACCTGGTGTGGATCGCCCTGCGATTGACGGACCGAGGGGTCTGGGTTCTCATCTAGTCACCCGGTCGGGGCGCGGTGAGGTGAACCCGGCCAGCTCCGGCGAGAGCAGGGCGCGCCGCTGTGGAGGTCCGCGCATGAACCGTTCGTTGAGGCGCCAGCCGCTGCTGGCGCTGGCCGCCGCGGTGGCGGTCGCCGCCACGCTGTTCATCGCGAACACGGGCGGCCAGGCGAAGGTGGCGCCGCCGGCCCGATGGGTTGGCACCTGGGCCGCCGCGCAGACCGCCGCCGCCCTGCATGGGCCGGCCGCCAACGGGTTCGCCAACCAGACGCTGCGGATGATCGTGCACACCTCGGTCGCGGGGGAGCAGGTGCGGATCCGGCTCTCCAACGTGTTCGGCACCAGGAGCCTCACCATCGGCCACGCGACGATCGGCCGGCCGGCCGGCGGCGCCGCCATCCGGGCGGGCAGCGGTCGCGAGATCATGTTCAACCGGCAGGCGAGCGTGACCATCCCGCGCGGCGTGGAGATGCTGAGCGACCCGGTTGTCATGGATCTACCGGCGATGGTGGACCTGGCGGTGAGCCTGTGGATCCCGCTCGACTCCGGCCCGGCCACCTATCACTCCACCGCCCGGGAGACGACGTACCTGGGTGCGGGGGACCACGCCGCCGACGAGTCGCCGTCGGCGCTGCACGACACCGTCGCGTCGTGGTTCTACCTCTGCGGTGTCGACGTGTTGACCCGCCACGCCCGCGGCAGCGTGGTGGTGTTCGGCGACTCGATCAGCGATGGCTTCGGAGCGAAGATCAACGCGAACCACCGCTTCCCGGACGATCTGGCTCAGCGCCTGGCGGTGCTCCCGGAGAGCCGGGCGGCGCCGGGCGTGCTCAATCTGAGCCTCACCGGCAACGCCTACAGCCACGACGGCGGGTCCATCAAGTTCCCGAACACCGGGGTGAGCGCGCTCGCCCGGCTCGACCGGGATGTCTTCTCGCAGACCGGCGTGCGGGCGGTCATTGTCGAGCTCGGCATCAACGACATCTGGATCTACAAGGACGGTCCAAACGTGATCATCGCGCAGATGCGCCAGGTCGCCCTCCGGTCCCACGCGGCGGGCCTACGTGTCCTCATCTGCACACTCATGCCGTGGAAGGGCTACACCGCCTGGACCCAGCCGCTCGAGGCGACCCGGCTCCGCGTCAACGACTATCTACGCTCCACAAAGGACTACGATGCGGTCGTGGACGCCGACGAGGCACTGCGGGATCCGGCCCAGCCGGCTCAGCTCCGCCCGGAGTGGGACAGTGGTGATCATATCCACCCCAACGACGACGGGTTGCAGGCGCTGGCGGCCGCGGTGCCGCTCGACCTGCTACTGAACTGAGAGGTTAGCACCCGTGTTCGTATCGGGGTATGCTGAACGCCATGCCGCACCAACCCTCGATGCTCGACCTGGCCGAGGTGGCGACGCTGCGCCCGCTCGCCGGCGCCCGGCGCCGGTTGCTGACCCGGGGCGCCTGGGTCGACCACCGGCCGGGCTGGGTCGCGGGGTCGGAGCTGGTGCTGGAGACGTTGCTGCACGAGGTCGACTGGCGGGCCGAACGCCGGGAGATGTACGACCGCCAGGTCGACGTGCCGCGGCTGTTGCGGTGGTACGACGGCGACGAGCCGCTGCCGCATCCGGTGCTCGCCGAGGCCCGCCGGCGGCTGACCGAGCACTACGCGGCCGAGTTGGGCGAGCCGTTCGTGACCGCCGGGATGTGCCTCTACCGCGACGGGCGCGACAGCGTGGCCTGGCACGGCGACACCATGGGCCGGTCGTCGCGCGAGGACACCCTGGTCGCCATCGTCTCCTTCGGCGAGCCTCGGCCGCTGCTGTTGCGTCCGCGCGGGGGCGGGCCGAGCCTGCGCTTCCCGCTCGGCCACGGCGACCTGCTGGTGATGGGCGGCTCCTGCCAGCGCACCTGGGAGCACGCCGTACCCAAGACGGCCCGCGCCGTCGGTCCCCGGGTCAGCGTCCAGTTCCGGCCGATCGGCGTCGCCTGATCAATCGCAGCGGGGTGTCGTCGCCTGATCAGCTGTAGAGGGTGCCGGAGAGGTACTTCAGGCCGCTGTCGACCTGCACGGTGACGACGCGGTGGCCCGGACCGAGCCGGCGAGCCAGCTGGAGAGCGCTGACGAGGTTGGCGCCGGTGGACGGACCCGAGAAGACCCCCTCGGCGCGGGCGGCGTCGCGGGCCATCGCGAACGCCTCCGCCTCCGGCACTGCGATCACCTCGTCATAGTCGCTCTCGTGCAGCTGCGGCGGCCGCCGCCCGGTGCCGCCCCCCTCGATGTGGTGGGTGCCGGCCGGGCGGCCGGAGAGCACCGCCGACTCGGCCGGCTCGACCACGACCCGGTGCAGAGCCGGCAGGCGTTCGCGCAGCGCCCGCGTGGTACCGAGGAAGCAGCCGGCGGTGCCGACGTAGCTGCAGAACGCCGCGATCGCCGGCGGGCCGGGCAGCTGCTCGGCGAGCTCGACCCCGAGCTGGCGATACCCCGCCACCATGTCGAGGTTGTTGAACTGGTCGGTGGCGAAGGCGCCGGTCTCGGCGGCGATCTCGGCGGCCCGGCGCATCATCGCGGGTATCAGCTCGGGGGTGATGCCGGCCGGGCTGGGCAGCAGCTCGACCTCGGCGCCGAAGGCGCGCATCGTGCGGATCTTCTCCTCGGAGAACGCGTCGGAGGAGACGATCCGCAACGGATAGCCCTTGACGGCACAGACGAACGCCAGCGACGACCCGGTGCTGCCACCGGTGTACTCAACCACCAACTGGCCCGGCTGTAGCCGGCCGTCCGCCTCGGCCCCCTCGATCATCGTCAGCGCCATCCGGTCCTTGTACGAACCGGTCGGGTTGGCCGCCTCCAGCTTGACCCAAACCTCGGCGCATTCGTCACCGGCGAGGCGACCCAGCTTGACGACCGGCGTCTGGCCGATCGCGGCGATACCGCCTGAGCGATCCACGTCCATACCTCCACATGAGACACGTCGGACGCCGTCGTCGGCCGCCACCCACCGATGGTAGCGCCCGGATTGGCGCCCGTCCGGGGCGGCAGAGTACGGTCCGAATCGTGCTGGACTCGTCGACGATCGTGTTCATCCATGGCATGTACATGAACGGCACCAGCTGGGCGCCGTGGGTGGCCCGGGCGTCGGCGCGCGGTCATGTCTGCCAGGCACCCTCGTGGCCGTACCACGACGGTGAGCCCGCGCACCTGCGTTCCCAGATCGATCCTCGGCTCGGCTCGCTGACGTTCGGCGCCGTCACCCGCTATCTGAAGACCGTCATCGACGCGCTGCCCACCCGTCCGGTCCTCATCGGACACTCGATCGGCGGCCTGCTCGTGCAGCGCCTGGTCAATAAGGGGTACGCCGCCGCCGGTGTTTCGATCAGCTCGGCGCCCCCGCTGGGCGTGCTCTCCTTCGACCACCATTTCTGGCGGGCCAACTTCCCGCATGTCAACCCGTTGGCCGGCAACCGACCGGTGCGGATGACGCCGCAGCGGTTCCACTACACGTTCGCCAACACGATGACCCGGGCCGCGAGCGACGCCGCGTTCGAGGAGTACGTCGTGCCGGAGAGTCGCAACGTGCCCCGCAGCACGCTGACCACCCAGGCGCGCATCGACTTTCGGGCGGCTCACGTGCCGCTGCTGTTCCTCGCAGGTGACCGGGACCACCTCACGCCGGTGACGATGATCCGTCGCAACGTGCGCGCCTACCGGCGGTCAACCGGCGTGCTGGACTTCGAGGAGTTCACCGGCCGCTCCCACCTGATCTGCAACCAGCCGGGCTGGGAGCAGGTCGCCGACCGCGCGCTGGACTGGCTCGCGGCCCAGTAGGGGCGGTGCCAGCGGTTCCCGGGGCCGCGGGCCAAGATTGGGCCATGCACTTCGGGGCGGCGGTCATCGAGACCGAGCGGCTACGGCTCACGCCGCTGCGTGCTCAGGACGCGGACGAGATGGTCGGCGTGCTCGACGACGAGCGGTTGCACGACTTCGTCGGCGGGCGTCCGTTGGACCTGGCCCAGCTTCGTGAGCGGTACGCCCAGCTCGCCGCGGGTTCGCCGCGCGCCAGCGAGATCTGGCTGAACTGGATCCTCCGCACGCGAGCCGGCGGGGTCCCGGTCGGCACCGTGCAGGCCACGGTCACCGGCGATGACCGGAGCTGGCGCGCCGAGGTCGCCTGGGTCCTCGGGGTGGCCTGGCAGGGTCATGGGTACGCCAGCGAGGCGGCCCGGGCCCTCGTTGGCTGGCTGCAGGGCCAGGGCGCCGAGGTGGTCAGCGCGGTCTGGCGCACCGGACCACCGGCCCGGACCACGTCGTGACCCGGCCCCCGGAGGTGCGCCCCGCTGCTGCATTGTTAGCAAGGGCACCCCGTTAACGGATTCTGATGTATAGGGTGCCCCTGCTAACAACGCAGCAGCGGGCGGGCGAGGCGGGGAGGCGGTATGCACATCAAGGTCAACGGGACCCGGCTGTGGTTCGACGTCGACGGCCCGGCACTCGTACCCGACGGCTCCCGGATGCGTCAGCGGGCCACGCTGGTGCTGGTCCATGGTGGGCCGGGTGGGTACGACCACTCGTACCTCAAGCCGCACTTCGCGCGCCTGGCCGAGCACGCCCAGGTCGTCTACGTCGATCTGCGTGACCACGGTCGCTCGGCCCGCCACGACCCCGCACAGTGGAGCTTCGAGCTGTGCGCCGACGACCTGCGCGCGTTCTGTGATGCGCTCGGCCTGCAGGCGCCGATCGTTCTGGGCCACTCCCTGGGCGGCTTCATCGCCATACTCTTCGGTGCCCGCCATCCGGGACGGGCGGGCGGACTGATCCTTCAGTCCACAATGGCGCGATTCGATCTGGACCGGCTGGTCGACGGCTTCCGCCACGCGGCCGGCGACGAGGTGGCCGAACTCGCACGCCGCGACTATGCCGGGGAGCCGGTGACCGACGAGGAGTCGACCCAGGTCTTCGCCGCGTTTGGACCGCGGGTACCCGGGCCGGACGAGTTGGCTCGGTGCGTGCAGAATCCCGCGGTGGCCGGCGTCGGGATGGACCTGGTGCGCCAGCTCGACACAGTCGCCAGCCTCGGCCGGATCACCTGCCCGACGCTGGTGTGCGTGGGCGAGCTGGATGCGGTCACGCCGGTGCCGGCGGCCGAGGAAATGATCGAGGCGCTGCCGCCGGAGTGCCGCCAGCTCAGCGTGATCGCCGGAGCTGGCCATTTTCCGTGGCTGGACCGCCCCGACGAGTACTGGCCGATCATGACCGGGTTCATCTCAACGGTTGGGGCAGGCGGAGAGTCTCAGTCTGGCCAGGAGGTGGCGTGACCGGTTCGGATGAGGCGGCCCTGCGGGCGTATGTGACGGCTCACCCACACCGCCGCGAGGATTCCGGCAATACCGACAAATGCCGTGGTGACCGTCCCTACCCATGCCACCCCGCCATGATGGCGCCGGCCTGTCACCGAGCCAGGCCGGGGGTCCAGGAGGCGGTCATCCTGGCTTGACAGGTCGGCCATAGTGGACGTGCCCGACGCGTGAGGAGGCGGAATGGCTGGGGAGAACCGCAACGCGTACCTCGACCAGGTGGTCGCGCAGCAGGAACAGCTGGAGCAGGATCTGCGCACCAAGCGGTCCAGCCCGCAGTCGTTCGCGCCCCCGCCGATGCCGGCGGCGCGGGCCCGCCGGGAGCCCGAGCTGCCCAGCCAGGCCGCTTCGGCCCCGCGGCCGGTGGTGATCGCCGCTGGGCCGGCCCCGGTCGTCGCCGACGTACGCATCAGTGGGGTCTGGCGTTGGAAGACCGTGCTGGTGCCGCCGAACGCGTTCGTGGTCCACACCCGTCGCGGCGAGGATCGCCCCCGCCATATCGGGCTCGGGGTCAGCTTCCGCTTCAATCCGGCGACCGACTCGTACCTGGTGGTGCCGGGCGCGATGCAGACCGTCCTGATCAGCGCGTACTGCATCTGCCGTGAGCTGCAGGGTGTGCTGGTGCAGGCGTACGTGCAATGGATCATTGAGGATTTCGATTCGGCCTACCGCAAGCTGGACTTCAGCGACGCCGAGGACCCGATGCGGCTGGTCAACCTCCAGCTCAAGGAGCAGGCGGAGGCGGCGATCAAGGACAAGGTCGCCACCATGGGCGTGCACGAGGTGCTCAGCGACAAGCAGCCCATCGTCGAGGAGCTGACGGCGCGGTTGCGGGCGGTGGCCGAGGGCGAGGAGTCCGGCGCAGATCGCGGCCTGGGCCTGCGCATCGTCACGGTCCAGATCAAGGAGGCCGTGGTCAGTTCGCAGAGTCTGTGGGAGAACCTGCAGAAGCCGTTCCGCGCCGAGCAGGGCCGCATCGCCCGGCTGGCCGAACTGGACGCGCAGGATGTCGTGGTCACCCGGGAGTTGAACGCGGCCCGGACCCAGCAGACGCAACGGCTGGAGAACGACCGCGATCTGGCCGACAAGCGGGCCACCAACGACTCGGCCGCGTTCGACCGGGAAGCGGACGAGTCCGCCCGCCGAGCCGTCCGCGAGCAGGAGGACGCTCGGCGCCTGGCCGAACTGCAGAGCGAGACGGCGCTGCAGGCGTTGGCGCTCGAGCGCGCCCGCGACGCCGAAGAGCTCGACGTCGGACGGCTGCGGCTCAACCGGGAAAACGAGCTGCGCGGGCTCGCGATCGAGGGGGAGCTGGCCGCCGCGCGGGCCCGGATCGAGGCGTCCCACGCCGCCGATCTGCTGCGCCTGGAGCGGGACCGAATCAAGGCCACATTGGACAATGAGCAGACCGCCGAGGCCATCCAGGCCAAGCTCATCAAGGCGCTGCCGGAGATCGTGGCGAAGCTTCCCAAGCCCGACGAGCTGCGCGCGGTGACCATCGGGGGTACGCAGGCCACCACGGTGAGCGGGCTCCTCGCCGAGCTGGCCGCGGTCGTCAACGCGTTACGCACCACGGTATCCGTCGCGTCGACGTAAACCCCCGTCGATCTAGGGCATAGGCGCGTGATTGGAGATCAAACCGTGCGCATACGCCCTAGATCGACGAGAGTCATGGACGCGAGGTCAGTGGGGCTCGCGGAGCGCGCGGACCGCGGCGTCGGGCTCGTCGCCGATCGCCGCCAGGCGCAGCTTGACGTCGACAGCGACCACGCCGGACGTACCGGCGATGACGGGGTTGAGGTCCAGTTCGGCGATCTCGGGTAGGTCCTCGGCCAACCGGCCGAGGCGCAGCTCGAGCTCCTCGACCGCGGCGGTGTCCACCGGTGGCTGGCCCCGGTAGCCGGTGAGCAGTGCAGCCGCCCGCAGGGAGCGCCACATCGCGGCGGCGTCCACGTCGGTGACGGGCAGCAGCCGCAGCGCCCGGTCGCCGAAGATCTCGGTGTGCACGCCGCCGAGCCCGATCATCACAAGTGAGCCGAAGACGCTGTCGTGGATGACCCCGGCGACGAGCTCGACCCCCGGCGCCGCCATCGGTTGGACCAGCACCGTCGGTGCCGAACCGGCCACCGCCGCGGCGATCCGGCGGTACGCGTCCCGGACCTCATCCGGCGTCGACAGTCCTAACTGGACCGCGCCCAGGTCGCTCTTGTGCACGAGGGTTGGGTCGGCGGCCTTGAGGGCGACCGGGCAGCCGAACTCGCCGGCCGCCTTGACGGCCGCGTCGACCCCGGTGACGACGGCGCCGGGCAGGACCGGTACGCCGTAGCAGCGCAGCAGCGAGGCGGCCACGTCGGCCGGTTGCCAGCCACCGCCGGCCGCCAGCGCGTCGGCGACGATCGTGCGTGCCGCGGCCCGGTCGATGTCGGCGAAGTCGGGGCGTCGACCCGTCGGCGTCGCCCGCCAGCGCGCGTACCCGGCGGCGTGGCCGAGCGCGACCACGGCCTGCTCGGGCAGGTCGTACACGGGCGCGTGCCGCGAGCCCAGCGAGGTCGGCGCGTCCGGCACCCCGAGCAGCACGGCGGCGACCGGGATCGCGGACTGGTCGACCGCGGCCGAGATGGCCGCGACGGTGCCGGGCACATCGTTGGCGCCGGTGACCGCGAACACGACGAGCAGCGCGTCCACGGTGCCGCTGGCGGCGAGCTCGTGGATGGTTGCGGTGAACGTCTCGGGCGTCGCCGCGGCACCGAGATCGATCGGATTGGCCACCGTCGCCGCCTTGGGCGCACCGGCCGCGATCCGCGCCTGCATCGGGGCGGCGAGCGTGGGGACTCTCAGCCGGTAGGCATCGGCGGCATCGACGACCATGACGTTCACGCCGCCGGCGTTGCCGACGACGCCGAGCCGCGAGCCGGCCGGCAGCGGCTGCGCGACGAAGAGCCGGGCAGCGTCGAAGAGTTCGCCGAGAGTGTCGCAGCGCACCACCCCGGCCTGCGCGAAGAGCGCGGCGACGGTCGCGTCCGGGGCGGCCGCCGCGGCGGTGTGTGAGGCGCCCGCCCGCGCTCCGGCGGCTGACCGGCCGCTCTTGACCGCCAGCACCGGCTTGCGCCGGGCGAGTGCTCGGGCGACGTGGGCGAACCGGCGGGGGTTGCCGACAGACTCCAGGTACAGCGCCACCGCCGTGGTCGCCGGATCGTCGTACCAGTACGAGAGCAGGTCGTTGCCGCTGACATCCGCCTTGTTGCCCAGCGAGACGAAGCTGGACAACCCCGTTCCGGCTCGGCGGGCGTGCTCCAGGATGCTGATCGCGACGGCGCCGGACTGGGATGCGACCGCCAGCCCGCCGGGCTGTGGGTCGACGGCGGCGAATGTCGCCTGAAGGCGTACCTGCGGATCGGTGTTGAGGACCCCGAGGCAGTTCGGCCCGACCATCCGTAGGCCGTGGCGTCGCGCGATGTGCACCAGCTCCGTTTGCGCCGCCCGCCCGGCCTCTCCCTCTTCGCCGAAGCCGGCGGTCAGGACCACGGCGGCCCGCACGCCGCGCGCCCCGCACTCCTCGAGCACTGCCGCCACGGCGGGTGCCGGTACGGCGATCACGACGAGGTCGACCGGCTCCGGCACGGCCGCGATGGACGGGTACGCGGTGACCCCGGCGATCGTGGTGGCCAGCGGGTTGACCGGGTACACCGTTCCGGTGAAGCCACCGGCGACCAGGTTGGCGAGTACGGCGTGGCCGACCCCGCCGGGCTGGCGGCCCGCGCCGATCACGGCAACCGAGCGCGGGGCCAGTAGTGGGGTGAGGGAGAGGCGGGCGGCGTGGCGGTCGCGCGCATCCAGCGCGGTCGTGTCCGCGCCGTCGGTCGGCATCCGGACCACGACCAACCCCTCTTCGTGGGTCAGCCGGAGACCCGCGCCGAGGTCGGCCGCGACCCTCACCATGGGGGCGTTTCCCGGCAGCACCTCACCCATGAGTTCGGTGACCCCGACCTGACGGGCCGCCGCGGCCAGGTACTCCAGCAGCAGCGTGCCGATGCCCCGCCCGTGGTGCGCGTCGGCGACGAAGACGGCGAACTCGGCCTCGCTCGTCTCGCCGAGACGTTCCCACGAGGCCACTGCGACGATCTGACCGGCGTGCTCGGCGAGCAGGCCGGCATGGTCGGACGAGTCCGGCCGGGTCAGCCGGGCGACCTCCTCGTCAACATTCGGCCGACCACCGGTGAAGAACCGGCGGTAGAGGCTGTCCGGCGAGCCGCCCGCGTAGAGCGCCTGCAGCCCCGCCGCGTCCGCCGCGGTGGTCGGCCGGATCCGGACTATCCGGCCGTCCGCGGTGAGCGCGTCAACCCCGTGGCGGCTCGCCAACTCGGTCATGGCGGCCACCCTACCGTTGCCGATCTAGGGCGTATGCGCGTGGTCAAAGATCGAACCATGTGCATAAGCCCTAGATCGACGGGCTCAGGGGCGGACGATTTCGACGATCTGATCGGCCGGCAGCCGCGGGGTGTGCGGTGGCCCGGCCTCGTCCGGGTCGGGGGCGCCCAAGCGCAGCACCAGGTAGGGCTCGCCGATGCCGGAGAGCAGGCGGCGAAGCTCCTGCCGGGTCGAGGCGACCTCGACAACGCCGCTGAGCGGGAGCAGCGTGAGCCCGTGCTCCAGCGCGCAGACCCAGGCTGCGCTGAGTGCCTCCCCGCCGCGCAGCCAACCGGCCGGCGTGTCGTGGTCGCCGTAGAGGATGAGGTAGACCGCGGCGCCGTCGTGGCCGGCGCCCACGGCGAGCCGGCCCTCATGGCCGAAGTAGCGCCCGGGCACGGTGGTCTGCGGCGGGTCGTGGGGAATGACGTCGTCGGGGACGCCGAGACCGTCGGCCCGGGTGCCGCCGGCCCAGTACGCCAGCTCGGCCTGCCAGGCCGGATCCCCGGTCTCGACCCGCTGGGCGCGCGCGGCCGCCGCGGCGAGGCCGATCACGTCATCGGGGCGGAGCCGGTGCAGCTGGGCGCCGGCCGCGCCGGCTGCGGCGGCGATGTCCTCGATCGCCGCCGGGGTCGGGGCGACATCCGAGACCGGCCGGCGGTCGGTGTGGCGTACCCGCAGCATCTGCAGGTCGCGCATGGCCCGCGGGTTCACGTCGATGCGCCCGGTGAGCGTCACCACTGCGAGCAGGTCCGGCCGGGCCGGATCGGGTACCCGGTGAACCTGCGCCGCCCAGCCCTCGGCGGCCAGGGCGGTGGTCACGTGGTGCAGCGCGGCGCCGCAGCTCACGGTGAGCAGCCGGCCGGTCGGGTCGGTGACCTCGAGCTGGCGCTCACGCCGGGCGAGCAGCTCCAGATTCGACCCGACGACCCGCCAATGCCACGGCTGGGTGTTGTGGATGGACGGCGCCAGCCCGGCCATCCGGGCCGCCTCCGCCAGGGCGGACGGTGCCGCGGCGGCCTCGGCGTCGGTCATGGTGCTCATCGTAGGTCCTTCCGGTCGGCCGCCGGCCAGCTCCACTCGCTCACCTCGGGCAGGTCAGCGCCGGTCGCGCGGATGTAGTCGTGGTGCTCGGCGCGCTTGTCCACCAGCGCCTGCCGGACCGAGGCGGCGCTGCGCGCCAACCCCGGGACCCGGTCGATGACGTCGATGACCAGATGGAAACGGTCCACATTGTTCATCACGACCATGTCGAACGGCGTGGTGGTCGTGCCCTCCTCGGTGTAGCCACGCACGTGCAGGTTGTCGTGGCCATGGCGGCGGTAGGTGAGGCGGTGGATGAGCCATGGGTAGCCGTGGTAGGCGAAGATGACGGGCCGGTCGGTGGTGAAGATGGCGTCGTACTCCGGGTCGGCGAGACCGTGCGGATGTTCCGCCGCTGGCTGCAGGCGCATGAGGTCGACCACGTTCACCACCCGTACCCGCAGCTCGGGCAGGTAGCGGCGGAGCAGGTCGGCCGCGGCCAGGATCTCCAGGGTTGGCACGTCGCCGGCGCAGGCCAGCACCACGTCGGGGTCGCCGGCATCGGTGCTGGCCCACTCCCAGATGCCCAGGCCGCGGGCGCAGTGCCGGCTGGCGGCCTCCGGATCGAGCCAGGTCGGTGCGGGTTGTTTGCCGGCGACCACGACGTTGATGTAGTCGCGGCTGCGCAGGCAGTGGTCCATCACCGAGAGGAGGGTGTTCGCGTCCGGGGGCAGGTACACCCGGACCACCCCGCCCTTCTTGTTGACCAGGTGGTCGATGAACCCGGGGTCCTGGTGGGAGAAGCCGTTGTGGTCCTGGCGCCACACATGCGAGGTGAGCAGGTAGTTCAGCGACGGGATCGGGCGGCGCCAGGGCAGCTCGCGGCTCACCTTGAGCCACTTCGCATGCTGGTTCACCATCGAGTCGACGATCTGCACGAACGCCTCGTAGCACGAGAAGATGCCGTGCCGGCCGGTGAGCAGGTACCCCTCGAGCCAACCCTGGCAGGTGTGCTCGGAGAGGATCTCCATGACCCGCCCGGTCCGCGCCAGGTGCTCGTCGACCGGGTCGATGCGGGCCCGCCAGACCTTGTCGGTCACCTCGAGGACGGCGCCCAGCCGGTTGGACTCGGTCTCGTCCGGCCCGACGATGCGCACGTTGTGGTAGCGCTCGTTGGCGGTCAGCACGTCGCGCAGCCAGCCGCCGAGCACCCGGGTCGGCTCGGCCGTGCCCGCCCCGGGTTCGGTGACCTTGACCGCGTAGTCGTGGAAGTCGGGCAGCTCGAGCGGGCGTGGCTGCCGGCCTCCGTTGGCCTGCGGGTTCGCGCCCATGCGCAGGTCGCCGCGGGGCAACCAGTCGACGATGGCGGCCACCGGCGCACCGGCGGCGTCGAAGAGCTCGTCCGGCCGGTACGAGCGCAGCCACGTCTCCAGCTGGGCCAGGTGCGCGACATCGTCGCGGGCAGCCGGTAGCGGAACCTGGTGGGCCCGCCAGGTGCCCTCGACCTGGCGGCCGTCGACCGTCCGCGGACCGGTCCAGCCCTTTGGTGTGCGCAGCACCACCATCGGCCACTGTGGACGCACGACCGACCCGTCGACCCGGGCGGCGCGCTGGATCGCGGCGATCTGGTCGAAGGCGGTGTCCAGGGTCGCCGCCAGCGCCTGATGCACCAGCTCCGGGTCGTGGCCGTCGACCAGGTACGGGCGATGCCCGTATCCGGTCAGCAGTGCGGTCAGCTCCTCGTCGCCGATCCGGGCGAGCAGCGTCGGATTGGCGATCTTGTAGCCGTTCAGGTGCAGGATGGGCAGCACCGCACCGTCGCCGACCGGGTCGAGGTATTTGTTGGAGTGCCAGGCGGCGGCGAGCGGGCCCGTCTCCGCCTCGCCGTCGCCGATCACGCACGCCACCACCAGGTCGGGGTTGTCCAGGGCGGCGCCGTACGCGTGGGCGAGCGAGTAGCCCAGCTCGCCGCCCTCGTGGATGGAGCCCGGCGTCTGCGGGGCGACGTGGCTCGGTATTCCGCCCGGGAACGAGAACTGGCGGAACAACCGGGCCATGCCGGGCTCGTCCAGGCCCACCTCGGGGTAGACCTCCGAGTAGGTGCCCTCCAGCCACACGTTGGCGACCACTCCCGGGCCCCCGTGGCCGGGGCCGGTGACGAAGATGACCTCCTGCTCGCGGCCGCGGATCACCCGGTTGAGGTGTGCGTAGAGCAGGTTGAGCCCAGGAGTCGTGCCCCAGTGCCCGAGCAGCCGGGGCTTGACCTGCTCCGGCCGCAGGGGTTCGCGCAGCAATGGGTTGCCCATGAGGTAGATCTGCCCCACCGACAGGTAGTTGGCCGCCCGCCAGTAGCCGTCGATCCGGCTCAGCTCGTCCGCGCTCAGGGGGCGGCCCGACACGATGTCCATGATGGCTCCTCAGCAGTGGTGGGCCTGTTCGCGATCGTAGGTCCCCCCGACCTCGGCGCGCAGACTCTCCGGCTGCGTGCCCGGGTACCGGCCGGCATCGGCTCCGGGCGCGTACCCTGGGGTCGGTAGCATGCGGGGATGACGACGCCTCCCGGGCCGGAGGACCACGGGCTCGGTGACGCGCCCGAGCTGGGCCTCACGCCGCTGTCCCGGGTGCGCCTCGATGAGCTGCTCCAGGAAGTCCTCGACCGGGTCGCCGACATCCTCACGAGCCGGGAGCGGTTGCGCTCCCTGCTGGGTGCGGTCGTGGCGATCAGCACCGACCTGAATCTGGGCAGCACCCTGGAGCGCATCGTCATCGCCGCCTGCCAACTTGTCGGCGCCCGTTACGGCGCGGTCGGGGTGATCGGCGACGACGGCCGCCTGGTCGAGTTCATCACCCACGGGGTGACCGCGGCCGAGCACGCGGCGATCGGCGACCTGCCGACCGGACGCGGTGTGCTCGGCCTGCTCATCGACGACCCCCGCCCGGTCCGCATGCCGGACATCACCCAACACCCGCGCTCGTACGGCTTCCCGCCCAACCACCCGCCCATGCGCAGCTTCCTGGGCGTTCCGGTGCGGATCCGGGATACCGTCTACGGCAACCTGTACCTGGCCGAAAAGCTGGGCGCTGCGGAGTTCAGTGAGGACGACGAGCAGATCGCGGTGGCCCTGGCCGGCGCGGCCGGGGTGGCCATCGACAATGCCCGGCTCTACGCGATCGCCCAGCGGCGGGAGCGTTGGTTCGCGGCCGCGGCCGAGCTGACCACGCTGCTGCTCGGCCGGGTGCACCGGACCGCGGCCCTTGATCTGGTCGCCAACCGGGCGCGCCAGGTCGCCGAGGCGCCACTGGCCATGGTGCTGCTGCATGACGACGAGACGGACCTGCTCACGGTCGAAGTCGCCTCGATGGCCGACGCCGAAGCGCCGGAAGGCCTGGTCGGCGCCACGCTCGCCGCCGCAGAGACCGAGTTCGCCGAGGCGATCCACGGCCGCCAGGTGCTCACCGTGAACCTGGGATCCTCCGCGGCCTGGCCGTCGGAGCTCACCGACCGGCCGGCGACCGTGGTACCGCTGGCCACCGGCGACGCGCTCCACGGACTGCTCATCGTGGTGGACCCGCCGACCGAACGGCGGGATCGCGTTGAGGACCTGGCCATGCTCACCACCTTCGCCGGCCAGGCGGCGCTCGCCCTCGAGCGGGCGGTGGCGCAGGAGGAGCGGGAGCTGTTCGCGATCCTGGAGGATCGCGAGCGCATCGCCCGGGATCTGCACGACGTGGTGATCCAGCGGCTCTTCGCGACCGGGTTGCAGCTGCAGACCGTCGGCAAGCTCGCCGTCCGGCCGGAGTTGGCGGAGCGGCTCAACGCCGCCGTCGACGACCTGGACGCTACGATCCGCGACATCCGATCGGCCATCTTCGAGCTGCGCACGCCGGTCAGCGGTGAGCTGCGCGCAGAGGTGCGAGCGCTCGTCGACGCGGCCGCGGACCCGCTCGGCTTCCGCCCGGGGCTGGAGCTGGCCGGGCCGGTCGACAGCGCCGCCTCGCCGGAGCTGCGGGCCGACCTGCTCGCCGTCCTGCGCGAAGCGCTCTCCAATGTGGTCAAGCACGCCTCGGCGACCAGTGTGTCGGTCGCCGTGCGGGTGGCCCGGGGCCGGCTCGAGCTCAGCGTGCACGACGACGGCGTCGGCATCGGTGACGAAGTCGTTCACAGTGGACTGGCGAACATGCTGGAGCGAGCCGGCCGTCACGGCGGCATCTGCGAGGTACGCCGGCGCGAGCCGACCGGGACCAGCGTGGAGTGGAGCGTCCCGCTCTGAGCAGCCGGCCGCCGGCGGCGATTCAGTGGCGGTCGCCGAGCAGGCGGGTGGCGAGCACGGCCGCCTGGGTGCGCCGCTCCAGGCCCAGCTTGGCGAGCAGGCTGGAGACGTAGTTCTTCACCGTCTTCTCGGCCAGGAACATCTTGCCGGCGATCTCCCGGTTGGTCAGCCCCTCGGCCACGTAGACCAGGATGCGGCGCTCCTGCTCGGTCAGCGACTTGAGCTCGTGCGGTTCCTCGACGCCGTGGCGGATCCGCTCCAGCACGCGCTGGGTGACCGACGGGTCGAGCATGGACTGTCCGGCCGCCACCCGGCGGACCGCGTCGACCAGATCGGTACCCCGGATCTGCTTGAGCACGTAGCCCGCGGCTCCGGCCATGATCGCCGCGAAGAGCGCCTCGTCGTCCTCGTACGACGTGAGGATCAACCCTTTGATGCTCGGATCGATCGAGCGGACATCGCGGCAGACGTCGATGCCGTTGCCATCGGGCAGCCGGGCGTCGAGGACGGCCACGTCCGGGCGCAGCGCCGGGATGCGGTGGGTGGCCTCGACCGCCGATCCGGACTCACCCACGACCTCGATGTCACCGTCGTGCTGCAGAAGGTCGCGGAGGCCCGCACGAACCACCTCGTGGTCGTCGAGCAGGAAGACCCGAATCATGCGCTATTTCTACCCGATCGACGCCGCGACATGCACAGGCCATAGGTCCTTCGGTGCCCGGGACCTAGGCCACGCCGGTCGCGCCTGCGCCACCGCTCGTGGCCGACCAGGGCGGAGGCCACCGCCGATGGGGACCA
The DNA here is from genome assembly GCA_963753485.1 of uncultured Actinomycetota bacterium. Classification (GTDB taxonomy): domain Bacteria; phylum Actinomycetota; class Actinomycetes; order Mycobacteriales; family Micromonosporaceae; genus CAWDLX01. The sequence continues at coordinate 259,384 of CAVWCL010000020.1, forward strand.
ACGGCCCTGTCCGACCTGTCCCGGGTGGCCCAGGGTCGAGCGTATGGCCCAGCGGTCCTCGAACCGTATCCGGCGCTGGGCGTCAGGACCCGTGGCGATTGTCGGAGGTGAGTGGTCATGGCCGGGAACTCGTTGCGGGTAGCCCGTATCGATGCCGAGATGCTGCAGACCGCGGCAGCGGCAGCGGTGCGCGCGCCGTCCCTGCACAACAGCCAACCGTGGCGCTTCCGGCTGCGCGGCGACCGGGTCGAGGTGCTGGCCGATGCGCAACGCCGCCTGCCGTCGGCGGATCCGAGTGGTTGGGGTGTCCGGATCGCCTGTGGCGCGGCCACCTACAACCTGCGCCTGGCCCTCGCGATCATGCACGTGCCGGTCGAGGTGACGTGGCGGCCGGACCCGGCCGACCAGGCTCTCATGGCCCAGCTGGTACCCGCGGCGCCGCGACCGCCGACCCCGATCGAGGAGCGGCTGCACGACGCGATCCCGCGCCGGCACAGCAACCGGGCACCGTTCTGGCCCCAGCCGGTGCCGGCCGACGTGCGGACCCAGCTTATCGAGGCCGCCCGCAGCGAATCAGCCTGGCTCGAGCTGGTGACCGGGATGGTGCCGGTGAGTCTGGTGGCCGAGATCGCGCAGGCGGCCAACCGGGTTCTGAACCGGGACGAGAACTACCGGACCGAGCTGGCCGCCTGGACCCGGTCGGCCGACGATTCGCTCGACGGCGTGCCGGCCTCGGCCGCCGGACCGAGTCCGGAGCCGCAGGACCTGCTGCCGCAACGGCCGTTCGGGACCTCCGAGCGGGCGCCCGGGCGCGACTACGAGCCGGAGCCGCTGGTCGGCATCCTGGGGACCGCCGGCGACCTGCCGATCGACCAGTTGGCCGCCGGCCATGCGCTGCAGCGGGTTCTGCTCACCATCACCGATCTGGGGCTGGCCGCGTCCATGCTCTCGCAACCGATCGAGGTGCCGGCCGCCCGCGAACAGCTGCGCATCGCGTTGGGGCGCCACAGCGCGCCGCAGATGGTTCTGCGCATCGGCTACGGCCAGCACGGCGCCGTCACCGCTCGGCGCCCGCCGGCCGAGGTGATCGACGACTAGTTCCGTCACTCGCACCGGGCGTCGACCGCCGTGGCCTGGCGTCGCTGGGTGTACCGGTCGCTAGTGGTAGTCGCCTCCCGGACCCTCGCCGGTGATGCTCGGCTCGGGCACCCCGCCCGGGCAGGCGATGCTGACCTTGACCTCGTTGTCGCGGCTCTCGAACGTGACCCAGGCGCTCGGAGCGGGCCCGCGCTGCACGTCGTCGACCCGATACCCCGGCGCCGGGCTCCAGGCGACGAGGTAGGCACCGGTTGGCCGGCAGCGGGCGATGACGGTGCCGCCGTGGGTGGTCACCGTCCGGTCACTCGCGGTCGGCGGGTCCGTTCGGGTCGGCGCCGGTGGTGTCGGCGGGTGCGCGCCGGTGGTGGCGGGTGCTGCCGGCGTGGTGGGCGAGGAGGACGGGGCCGGCTGGGTCACCGCGTTCGGTGCGAGCGGTGGGATCGGGCCCGCGGTGAGACCGGAGCCGATGAGCGACAAGGCGATCACCCCGACCGCGATCGCGGTGGCCGCGCCGACGGTCCACGCGACCACGCTCGTCACCACGGGTCGAACGCCCACCACGGCGACCATGTTGGCGGAGCCTGTACTAACGCAGCCTTAAGCCGGCCTCAACGCCACGTGATCGCGGGGCGGAACCGCCGTGCGCTACCGTGTCGCGGTGGCCGAACTCCTCCTGGTGGAGGACGACGCGGAGATCCGTCGTGCCTTGATCCGGGCCCTCTCCGGCCTCGGACATGTGGTCTCCAGCGCGGCCAGCGCAATGGCCGGCCTGCAGGCGATCGTGGATGGCCCGCCCGACCTGGTGGTGCTCGACCTGGGGTTGCCGGACGTCGACGGCGCGGACCTCGTCCGGATGATCCGCTCGGTGAGCCCGGTACCGATCGTGGTCGCCACGGCCCGCGGTGATGAGGCGGCCATCGTGACCGTGCTGGAGAACGGAGCCGACGACTACGTGATCAAGCCGTTCGGCCCGGCCCAGTTGGACGCGCGCATCAAGGCGGTGCTACGCCGCAGCGCGGCCGGTACCGGTCCACCACCACCGTTGGTCATCGGTGAGCTGCGGCTGGACCAGGCGGCCCGCGAGGTCACCCTGCACGGCCTGCCGGTCGACCTGACTCCGCGGGAGTTCGACCTGCTCAGCTACCTCGCCTCGCGGGTCGGCTCGGTGGTGTCCCGCCGCGAGCTGCTGACCCAGGTGTGGCGCCAGCCCTACGGCGGGCCCGACGACACCGTCGACGTGCACCTGTCGTGGCTGCGCCGCAAGCTCGGGGAGACCGCGCAGCAACCCCGCTACCTGCACACGATCCGTGGGGTCGGGGTCAAGCTGGTCGCGCCGGCTGACGGCGCCGGCCCGGCCGAGCGATGAGAGCCCGGCTCATTCTGCTGGTGGGGGCGACGACCTCGCTCGTCCTGGTCGCATTTCTCATCCCGCTCGCCCTGCTCGTCCGGTCGGCGGCCGCTGACCGCGCGGTGACCTCGGCGATCGTGGAAGTGCAGGCGCTCGCACCCGCGGTGGCCACCGCGGATCCGGCCTCGCTGGATCAAGTGGTTGCGGCCACGAACGCGACCGCGTTCCATCCGATGACCGTGTTCCTGCCCGATGGCCGGGTGCTCGGGGCACCGGCCGGCGTCTCAGCCGCGGTGAACCAGGCCTCGGCTGGGCAGAGCTTGACCGCCGACGTGCCCGGTGGCCGTGAGGTCGTGGTCGCGGTCGGCGGCCTGCCGGATGGCACCGCCGTGATCCGTACCTTCGTGCCGGAGACCGAGCTGCGGGCCGGGGTGGCGCGCTCGTGGCTGGTGCTCGGGCTGCTCGGTCTCGGCCTGCTCGGCGTGAGCCTGCTGGTCGCCGATCGGCTGGCCCGCAGCCTCATCCGGCCACTCACCTCGGTGGCGAACGTGTCGTACCGGCTGGCCCGGGGCAGCCTGGGTGCGCGGGCAGCGGATGAGGGGCCGCCGGAGGTGCGCCAGGTCAGCGCCGGGCTCAATCTGTTGGCTGGACGGATCACCGAGCTGCTGGCTCAGGAGCGGGCCACGGTGGCCGACCTGTCGCACCGGCTGCGCACCCCGTTGACCGCGCTACGCATCGATGTCGAGTCGACCGCGGAGCCGGCGACCCGGGCTCGTCTCATCGCCGACCTCGATGCCGTCGAGCGGACCGTCGACGACGTCATCCGGGAGGCAGATCGCCCGGTACGGGAAGGGGTGGCGGTCTCCTGCGACGCGACCGTCGTGGTGCACGAGCGGGTGCGGTTCTGGTCCGTGCTGGCCGAGGAGGAGGGTCGGCGGTTCGAGCTGGCGCTGCCGGATCGGCCGGTTCCCGTCCGGTTGAGCGTCGAGGATCTGTCGGCCTGCGTCGACGCCCTCATCGGCAACGTCTTCGCGCATACCCGGGAAGGGACGGCGTTCCGGGTCGCCCTCACCGCCGTCCCCGGTGGCGGCGGCCGCCTCGTCGTGGCCGACCAGGGGGAGGGCTGGCCAGCCGCTCCGACGCTGGAAAGAGGAGTGAGCCTTGGCGGCTCCACCGGCCTCGGGCTGGACATCGTCGCCCGGACCGCGGCCCGCTCCGGCGGCGCAGTCCAGCTCGGGCGTGCATCGACGGGTGGGGCCGAGGTCGTGATCGACCTCGGCCCGCCGTTGCCGCCGGTGGTGCGCAGCCACCGCGATCTGCCGGTGATCCCCTGACCCCCGGTCACCGCGGTCAGGGGATCACCGCGTCGTGGAGCCCGTCGTCGCCGCAGTCGTCGGCCGGGTCGCCGGGGTCCGGGGAAGCAGTGGCGGTCAGGTCATCGTCCGGCTCGCAGGGTGCGGGTGACGCGTGTGGACCGGTGCTCAGGGCTGGCCCGGCCGGGGAGTGGTCGCCATCGCCGGTCTGGTCGGCGCCGCCGGCCACGCCGGGTGGCATCGGACGAGAGCTGCTGGCCGGCCCCGCTCCCGGGTCGCCCTGGTTGCTCTGGTCGCCGACGGTCACCGCGGAATCCCCGCTGCCCGGAGCGTGACTGCGACCGCGGTCGGTCGCCAGCGCGATCCCGCCGATCGCGGAGCCGGCGATGACGATGATCCCGACGATCAGGCCGATGGTCGCGCCGGCCTTGGACTTTGGCTGTTGCACCGCTGGCTACTCCTCACCTCGCGGCGGCGCTCGACGGCGTCACCGGTCCTATGCCGGAGATGGTTGCGGTGGCCCGGCTAGCCAGTCCCTATGGCCAGCTCAAGACGTGCTTAAGGCGGCGCGTTCGCGAGCGGCTGGTCGGAGTCGACCGGCTCGAGCACCGGCAGACCGTCCGACACGTAACAGGTGCCGTCGGCACAGACGACCGCGACCTCGTGACCGGGCAGCCGGGCCAGCCAGGGCAGGGCCGAGCGCCCGCGGGCCACCGCGGCTGTCGCGTATGCGTCGGCCACAGCCAGGTCGCGGCCGACGATCGTGACCGAGCGCAGGTCGGCCGCGAGGGCGCCGGTGAGCGGGTTGACCACATGCAGGCCCCGCTCGTAGGTGCCGGACGTGGCCACGGCGAGGTCGGTGCCGGTGAGCACCCAGCACACCTTGGTGCGCTCCCACGGATGGCGGATGCCGAGCTGCCACTGCTGACCCGGGCCGGGCCGGCCTCGCGTCTGGATGTCACCACCGGCGTCGACGAGGTGATTGGGCGCGCCGGCGGCTGACAGGCGCTGCGACGCCACCTCGACCGACCAGCCCTTGACATATCCGGACGGGTCCAGCCGCCCGGTCGCGTACACGTCGAAGTAGCCATCGGTCGCCTGCCACAGGCGGCTGCACTCTCCGATCACGAAGCGTAGGTCGTCCGAACAGTCCTCGATGTCCAGCTCACCCCGGTCGAGACAATTGACCTCGCTGTCGTCGCGGTAGGTGCTGAAGCGCCGGTCGACCTCGTGCAGCCAGGCGAACACCTCGTCGAGGACATCGGCGCGGGGAACCGGGTCGTACAGCTCGACGGTGGCGACCGTACCCATGACGAGCTCGCGGCGATGCAGACGGGGTGGTTCGGCCGTCATACAGGCAGGCCGGCCTTGCTCATCGCGTCCTTGACCGAGAGCTCCCAGGCGTTGCCCGAGTACGTCGCACCCGATACCCGGCCGAGCTGCCACGTCTGCGACGACAGGATCTTCTGGCTCAACGAGCTGTTCGCCCGGCTCGCGTAGGACTGGCTGGCGCCGGGTGACGTGTTGTAGGAGGCGCTGGCGCTCGTCACCCGTCCGCCGGTCACGGTGATGGTTACCGAGATCGAGTAGTTGTGACATTCGCCGCACGGGTTGGACTTGTTCGTCGGCGACTGAGCCGTGCGCACCGCGACCGCCATGCCCTTGACGGTAGTCGTGGTCGGCGGCGCCGTGGTGGTGGTCGTGCTCGCCGGGCCGGTCGGCCTCGTGGTGGAGCCGGACGGCCGGGGGGCGCCGGTGGTAGCCGTTCGCCCGGGCGTGGCCTGCGGCGCCGGCACTCCGTCGGGCCCGGTGGGCCCGCCCGGCGCGGCCGGGTCGCTCGCGGTGGCACCGTCGGCGGGGTCGGCCGGGCCGGTGACCGTCAGGCCGAGTGGCGTCGCGAAGCTCTGGGTCTTCAGGCCGACCAGCAGCGTGGTGCCGATGACGGTGCCGAGCAGGCCCAACGTGACACGTCGCATGCGGTCGCCCTTCAGGTGCGGTCCGGGTCAGAACTCGAACGGGTCCAGGTGGATCTGGCGTCGCGGCACCCGCAGCCGCTTGAGGATCGCCACGCTGGCGGTGACCAGACCCTCGGGGCCGCACAGGTATACATCGCGCCGGCTGGTGTCGGGCACCAGCCGGCGGATCCCCTTGGGCGTCATCACCGACCGGGGGCCCGGGTCGTCGCGTGACCCGATGACGTAGTGGATCTGCGTGTCTCGGGCCTCGGCGAGCCAGTCCAGTTCCTCCCGGAAGATCAGGTCGTCCGGCGAGCTGGCGCGGTAGATCACGATCGTGCCGCGCGGGAGGTCCTCCAACAGCGCCCGGATCGGCGCGATGCCGCTGCCGCCGGCGATGAGCAGCGCCCGGTGGCGGGTGCGCCGTTCGGCGGTGAAGACTCCCGACGGGCCCTCGACCAGCACCCGTACGCCGGGATCGAGCCACTTCAACTGCTCGGTGTGGTGACCGACCGCCTTGATCGTCAGCCGCAGCCATCGACCGTTGGGGGCGGCCGAGAGCGAGAAGGGGTGGGCCTGGGGCCAGCAGCCACGGGCCAGGAAGCGCCAGCGGAAGAACTGGCCGGCGCGGGCCTGCAGTTCATCGAGGCGGCGACCCTGGACGTAGAGGGAGAACATGTCCTGGCCCTCGTGCACCACCTGCGCGACGCGCAGCCGGTGGCGCAGGTTCAGCCGGATCGGCGCCATCACCCGGCCCCAGAACCAGCAGAGCATGACGAAGACGTAGAGCCCGATCCAGAAGCCGCGGCCGAGCCCCGGCTCGACCAGGTCCCGGCCGACCGCGAACTGGTGCCCGTACCCCAGCAGGAGCACCGCGTACGAGGTCAGGTGCAGGTAGTACCACAGCTCGTAGGGGAGCAGCGCGCGCACCGCCCGCAGCGCCAGCAGGCCCACGCCGACCAGGATGCCGGTGGCCACGAACGCGCTGATCATGTCCTGGAACGTGGTGAGGACGGTGGTCGTCTCGCCCCACAGGGTGGTGCCGTCGAGCCTGGCGTAGCCGACGATGAGCAGCGCGGCATGGGCGAGCACCGTGACCACGAGCAGGCCGCCGAGGTCGCGGTGCAGCAACACCAGGTCGTTGGCGCTCACCCGCTGGTCGAGCCAGCGCACCCGGGTCATGAGCAGGATCTGGACGAGCAGGACATAGCCGGCGATCATGCCGGTGATCCGCCCGGCCTCGATCAGCCCGGCACCGAGGCTGTCCACCGAACCGATCGGAGTGTCGAGCCACCACAGGCCAACGCTGGCGAAGAGCCCGGCCCAGAACGCGAGTTTCAGCAGCCGTCGGGTCGCCCCTCCCCGGGCCATCGGGCGGACCGCCCGGGGCATCCGCACCGGCGGACCCGACGGGTGCAGCGCGCGGGGATCGGCGAGGGGAATCTGGCCGGTCGCTGCGAGCACCTCGGGTCCGGGCCACGCCGCGACGGTTCCCGCTGGGGTTACCTCGCCGCCACCGGCCCACGGTGGCATGGGCGGTCGTCCCGATCGCGTCACGGTCACAGTCCTACCAAGCCGGTCAGCCAATAGGGAACGGGTTACGCCGTTCTTACCGAGGACTTCAGGTCGGCTTAAGGTTGCGGTGCCGGTGGCCGCTGCTGAAGCGGGCCGCCCGCCGGCGCAGGCGCCGGCGCCGGGCCTGCGCCGGCGCTCCGACCGGCGGGGGCGCGCTGAGCGCCGGCGCGACCGGTGCCCGCAGGTAGAACCGGCGTTTGCCGACCTCGACCAGGGCCAGATAGCAGAGCACCAGGCCGCCGAGGGCGCCGAAGTAGCCGGGCGGAAGCGGTTGGAATCCGAGCGCCGCAGCGAAAGGGGTCGCTGGCAGCGCGGCGCCGACGCCGACCACGCCGAGGACGGCGAGGGTCAGCGACAGGCTGGGCGTGCTGCGGAAGAACGGAATCCGCCGGGTGCGGATGGCGAAGATGACCAGGGTCTGGGTGGCCAGCGACTCGACGAACCAACCGGAGCGGAACTGGGCCGGGCCGGCGTGAAACACCAACAGCATGATCGCGAAGGTGGCGAAGTCGAAGAGCGAGCTGAACGGTCCGAAGTAGAGCATGAACCGGCGGATGAAGGCGATGTCCCAGTGCGACGGGCGGCGCAGCTGCTCTTCGTCCACATTGTCGCTCGGGATGGCGAGCTGGCTGGTGTCGTAGAGCAGGTTGTTCAGCAGGATCTGCGAGGGCAGCATCGGCAGGAAGCTGAGGAAGATCGACGCCCCGGCGGCGCTGAACATGTTGCCGAAGTTGCTCGACGTGCCCATCAGCACGTACTTGATGGTGTTGGCGAAGATCCGCCGTCCCTCGACGACCCCGTCGGCCAGCACGTCCAGGTCCTTGTCGAGCAGGATCACGTCGGCCGCGTCCTTGGCCACGTCGGTGGCCGAATCCACCGAGACGCCGACATCGGCCGCGTGCAGGGCGAGGGCGTCGTTGACCCCGTCGCCGAGGAAGGCCACGCCGGCTCCGGTGAGGCGCTGCACCCGCACGACGCGCGCCTTGTGCTCGGGCGTGACCCGGGCGAAGACACCGGTACGGGCGATCGCGGCGGCCAGCGCCCGATCGTCAAGAGCGTCGATGTCGCGGCCGGTGAGCACGTCGCCGGCGGCGAGGCCCAGATCGGCGCAGACCTTGGTCGCGACCGCCGGGTTGTCGCCGGTGATGACCTTCACCGTGATGCCGAGGCGGGCCAGTCGCTGCAGCGCCTCGGCGGCGCCGTCCTTGGGCGGGTCGAGAAAGACCAGGAAACCCAGCAGACGCAGGTCGGTCTCGGCGTCGGCGGCGAGCCGGTCGAGTCCGGGCGCCGGCCGGCTCGCCACCGCCACCACCCGGTTGCCGGCCGCGAACTCCGCGGCCAGGGCGGAGCGGGCCGCCGCGGGCACCTCCCGGCAATGCTCCAGGACCGTCTCGGGTGCTCCTTTGGTGATCACCGTACGGGCGCCGCCCTCGGCGGCCACCAGCACCGACACCAGGCGTCGCTCGTGGTCGAAGGGCAGCGTGGCGAGCCGGCGGTACCCGGCCAGTTCGTCGTGCTGGCCCCGGGCCGCCGGCGACTCCCACAGGGCCAGGTCGAGCGGGTTGGTGGCGACCGGGACACCGTCGCGGAGATCGCCCTCCGTGCACAGCAGTCCCCACCGCATCACCTCGTCGGCTGACCCGGCACCCGCGGCGATCGCGCGCATGAAGCTGATCCGCCCCTGGGTCAGGGTGCCGGTCTTGTCGGTGAACAGCACGGTGATGTCCCCGAGATCCTCGATGCAGACCATCCGCTTGACGAGGACCCGGCGGCGAGCCAGCCGGCGGGAGCCGGTGGCGAGGCTGATCGAGACGACCGCCGGCAACAGCTGCGGGGTGATGCCGACCGCGATGGCGAGCGAGAAGAGCAGCGCCTGCAGGATCGGTTTGTGCAGCACCACGTTGATGACGAAGATCGAGGTCGTCAGCGCGCCGGCGACGTAGACCAGCAGCACCGAGAAGCGGCGCAGGCCGATCTGGAACTCCGTCTGGGTCTGCTGGCTGCCCAGTCCGCTCGCGATCCGGCCGAACTCCGTGCCGGCGCCGGTCGCGACCACCACACCACGCGCGGCCCCCGCGTGCACCACGGTTCCCATCAGAGCGCAGCCGGAGAGCTCCGCCAGCGGCGTACCGGCCGGCACCGCCCCCGTCCCCTTCTCCACCGGAACGGACTCGCCGGTCAGGGTGGACTCGTCACACGCAAGGTCGGCGACCTCCAGTAGCCGGATGTCGGCCGGCACGATCGCGCCGAGGACCAGCTCCACGAGATCGCCGGGCACCAGATGGGTGACGTCGACCTCCGTCGGACGCCCGTCGCGGCGCACCACCGCGAGATGGCGGATCTGCGAATGCAGCGCGGCGGCCGTCCGCTCGGCCCGGTACTCGTTGGCGAAGCCGAGCCCGACCGAGAGCCCGACGATGACCGCGATGATCACGGCGTCGCTGCGATCCCCGACCAGGTACGCCGCGAGCGCGGCGGCGAGCAGGAGGAACAGCAGTGCCGAGTGCACCTGGTGCCAGAACACCAGCAGGAAACGCACCCGGTGGGTGGCGACCGCGTTGGGCCCGTGGCGGGCCAGCCTCGCTGCGGCCTCGTCGGTGGCGAGCCCGGTCGGCTCGACACCCAGGTGTGCCAACACCTCGTCGCCGGACCGGCTGGCCGCCACCGTGACGTTCATCGTCCTGTCCATCGCCGCGGGCGTGGCGTCGCCGGCACCGGCGGCCAGGTGGGCGACGGACATGCGATTTCCTACCGGGCGGCGGGCAGGTCGAGCAGTTCCCGGGTCTCCCGCGCGATGGCCCGCTCCTCGTCGGTCGGCACCACGCACACCGTCACCGGGGATCCGGGCGGTGAGATCACCCGGGCCGGTTCACCGGCGCCGTTGCGGGCGTCGTCCACCGCGATACCCAGGCTGTCCAGGCCGGCCAACGCCTTCGCCCGTACGACGTGGCTGTGCTCGCCCACGCCGGCGGTGAAGGCGATCGCGTCGAGCCGGCCGAGGATCGCCTGGTACGCGCCGACGTAATGGCGGATCCGGTGGCAGTACACGTCCAGGGCCAGCGCCGCCTGGGGATCGCCGGCGTCGGCCCGACGGTGTACCGCCCGCAGGTCGTTGTCGCCGCACAGCCCGAGCAGGCCACTGTGGTGTTGGAGGAGGTCCGCAATCTCGTCGGGGCCCAGGTCGGCGACCCGGCCCAGGTACAGCGACACCGCCGGATCGAGGTCACCGGGCCGGGTTCCCATCACCAGACCGGCCAACGGGGTCAGCCCCATCGAGGTGTCCACGCTGCGACCGTGTGCGACCGCGGTCGCGCTGGCGCCGTTGCCCAGGTGCAGGACGATGAGGTTCAGCTGGGCCGGATCCCGCCCCAACAGCCGGGCGGTGCCGGCGAGCACGTACCGCACCGAGATGCCGTGAAAGCCGTAGCGGCGGATGCCGTAGCGGGCCGCGATCCCGGCATCGATGGCGTAGGTCGCCGCCGCCGGTGGCAGAGTCGCGTGAAACGCCGTGTCGAAGACGGCCACCTGAGGCACACCCGGCAGGGCGCTGCGGGCCGCCCGGATCCCGTCGAGGTTGGCTGGATTGTGCAACGGGGCCAGCGGGGTCAGCTCGGCGATCGCCGACACCACGGCGTCATCGAGCTGGACCGGCTCGCGGAACCGGCTGCCGCCGTGCACCACCCGGTGGCCGACCGCGGCGACCCGGTGCCCGGTCGCCTCCAGCCACCGCACGGCCAGCCCGATCGCGGCCGTGTGGTCGGCCGCCTGCCCGTCCGGCTCGCCGATGCGTTCGACCAGGCCGCCGCCGAGATGCTCGTCCGCCTCGACCAGCGCGTACTTCAGCGACGACGAGCCGGCGTTGACCACAAAGACCGCGGAGCTGTCCGGCTGCATGCGATCACGGTATCCGGCCCGGCCGGCTCAAGCCGACGCGACCGGACAACGTCCGGCCGGCACCTGACAGCGACCGGACGCCGCGCTGTGCGTGCGCGGCGCCCGGTCTGGCGCTGATCGACGGGGCGGCGTGACCTCCTTCAGCCACGTCGACGGGGCCGTGGATTACTTCAGCCACGGAGCCCGGCGGACCAGCGCGGTCTTTGCCCAGATCTTGCCGAAGCCCACGGTGTCGCCCGCGCTGACCAGCGCGAGGGCGACGAACAGACCGGCGTAGATCAGGTGGTCGTCCATGAAGACGTTGTTCGCCGGGGGAAGCACAACGCTCCACATCATCAGGGTGAGCAGGGCGCCGGCGACCGCGGCGATCCGCATGCCGATGCCGGCCATGAGAGCGACACCGAGGCCGAGCAGCGCGAGCATGAACAGCCAGTTCGTGATGCCGGCGCCGGCGATGTTGTGGTAGAAGCTCGCGAACGGGCCCTCAGCGCTATTGGCCAGGAAGCCCTTGGTCGGGTTGCCACCGTTGATCCAAGCGGCCTGGGTGGTGGTCTCGTGGCCGAAGCCCCAGAGCTTGTCGGCGAAGGCCCAGAGGAAGATGAAACCTAGCCCGATGCGCAGCGCGGCGATGACGTAGCGCGCAGCCGGACGCATGATGGGGGGCTCGGCCTTCGCGGTGTACGGGCGGTCGAGAACCGGGCGGTCGACGACGGTGTGGTTGAAGACCGGGGTGGGGCGGTCTTGCAGCGTGGTCATGGTGGTGACCCTTCCGTGTGCTTGTGGCGTGTACCGTTTCTGACCCGCTCAGTTCACCGTGGATGCCGGCCGGCGTTCAGTGCCGCTTGTCCCCACCGTGCGGGTACAACGGCCCCGGTTTGGCGCCCCCGGGGCGGCCGTGCTCAGATGGAGGCCCCGGCGCGTGAGGAGGCGACCATGCCCACATCCGGCCGGCGCACGCACCAGCGCCGGCTTGCTCACCAGCGCCGCCAGGAAGAGATCGCCCGCCGGGCCCGGCAGCGCCGGCAGCGGATGCGCCTGGCCGGCGGCAGCATCGGTGCGGTGCTCCTGCTGCTTGTGGTCATGGTTATCTTCCGCGTGGCCATGCCGGGCGATACCAGCGCCGAGGGGGCGCCGGCGGCCACCTCCATCAGCGCGCCCAAGCCCGCCGCGACGGCGCTCGACCAGGCCGGTCGGGGCGGCGTCTCCGCCCTGCCCCGCCGGCTGACCGGTCAGCCCGCCCTGACCGACGGCGGCCGACCGCTCGTCGTCTACATCGGAGCGGAGTACTGCCCGTTCTGCGCCGGTCAGCGGTGGCCCCTGGTGATCGCGCTGTCGCGTTTCGGCACCTTCGCCGGCCTGCGCACCGCCTTCTCCTCGCACACCGACGTCTACCCAGACACGGCGACCCTCTCGTTCTACGGCAGCACCTACACGAGCTCGTACCTGAGCTTCCAGAGCGTCGAGACCGCCACCAACGAGCAGCGCGGCGGGCAGTACGTGGCGCTGCAGCAGCCGACGGCGGCGCAGGCCGCGCTGATGCGCACCTACGACGCCGCGCCCTACGTGGACGCCGCCTCGGCGAATGCGATACCGTTCCTCGATTTCGGCAACCGCTTTGTGATGGTGGGCTCGACCGTCGACCCTGCCATCCTGCAGGGCCTGTCCCGGGAGCAGATCGTGGCCGCAGTTTCCGACCCGGCGAGCCCGGTTGGGCGGGCGATCCTGGGCGGCGCCAACGCCCTCACGGCCGTACTGTGCCGGCTCACCGGGGGGCAGCCGGCGGCGGTGTGCACCAGCGCCGCCGTGCGCGCGTTCCCTGAGCTGGCGAATGGCTGACGTCTGGCGGCCGCCGCGCTGGAGCTCGCCGGCCACCCTGGCCGTCGCCGCCGTTGGGCTGGCTGTGTCGGTCTACCTGACCGTCGAGCATTTCACCGCGTCGACGACGCTCGCCTGCCCCGAGACCGGTGCGGTGAACTGTCAGCGGGTCACCACCAGTGCCCAGTCGGTCGTGCTCGGCATTCCGGTGGCGGTGCTCGGCGTGGTCTTCTTCACCGCCGCGCTCCTGGCGGGACTGCCGGTGGCCTGGAGTTCCCCGGCGACCGCGGTTCGCCGGGGGCGGCTCGCGCTGGCCGCCGTCGGCGCGGTCTCGGTGCTCTACCTGGTCTGGGTCGAGCTGTTCGTGGTTGACGCCGTGTGCCTGTGGTGCACGGTCGTGCACCTGGCCGCGTTGGGCCTGTTCGGCATCGTCGTGCTGGCGACCGCGGCCGGCGAACCGTAGCGCCGGCGGGCCCGGCCGCCGAACCGTAGCGCCGGCCGGCCCGGCCGGCTGGGTCCCCGACAGACAGCAGCTCCGCGGACCGCTGGTGCGATCCGCGGAGCTTGCGGGTGCAACGCTCTTGGTCAGGCTTTGACCGCCTCCTTCACGGCGGCCTGCGCGGGCACCGCGAAGCCCTTGCTCTTCGGGGTCACCAGGGCGTGCACGAAACCGGCGATGGAGAGCAGAGCCAAGAGGCCGGCGGCCAGGAAGGCCACCACCGCGGCCTGGCCGGCCTTGGTGCCGAACTCGCTGAAGCCGTAGGAGGTGAGCAGCAGACCACGCAGCGTCTCACCCTTGAAGACCGTGTCGCGCTGACCGCTGATGGTGGCCAGCTGCTGCTGCAGGTCGGCCAGGTTGGCGGCGTTGTCCGTCTGGGCCTGGGTGACCTGCGCCTGCAGTGCACTCTGCGGCGCGCCCAGCTCGGCATAGGTCTTGCCGCCGGCGATCCCCTTGAGGTGCAGGGCGATGAAGTTGTTCGCGTAGCACTCGGCCTGCTTGCCGGTGGTCAGCGCCTGTCCGGCGTAGGTGACCAGGCACGCCTGCTCCTTCTCCTCCGCGGTCAGCGTGGCCGCGGTCTTGAAGGTGATCTTCTGCTGGCTCAGCTGGTCGTGCACGTAGTTGTTGGCGAAGCTCGCGTTGGAGCTCAGGACGATGCCGGCGACCAGCAGGAGGCCGGCGATGAGCACGCCGCCGATACTGAACAGGATGTCGAGGGTCTTGCGCTGCATGTGAACCACTCCGTCGGGTGTGGAGCCTCGCCCCGGGGGGCTTGAGCTCGGCTTGTCAATGTGGAGATCGTGCGGGGCGCGGCCGGGGCGCGCACAGAGAACGAAGTCCCGACCCCAACGGCGCCCGGGTCCCGGTCGATTCGGGACCTTCGGCCCGGTCCGGCCGCTGGCCACCGGGACAGGCCCTATTGCCTGCGCGTCGCCACCGGGCGCGCGGGCCCCAGTGCCCGCGCCGATGTGCCTTCCTGCTCTGTGTCCGGGCCAGCGGCCCGAGCAGCGTGGACGGCATGAGCGAGAACCTGGGTGCGCCGGTGGTGCTGGGCTTCGACAGTTCTTCCTCGGCTCTGGCCGCGGCCGACCTGGCCGCACAGGAGGCGTTGGGTCTCGGGGTGGAGCTGCGTATCGTGTACGCCTACGTGTGGCCGCTGTTCTACGCGTCCCTGGCCGGGATACCGTTCCAGCCCGACGAGTGGACGCCGGCTCGCGAGGTCGGCGCCGCAGTCGACGCGCTGGCGCGCCGCCTGGAGGCGGCCCATCCGGGTCTGGTGGCCCGACCCGTCGTCCGGGCCGGACCGGGCAGCGTGGTCCTGGTCGACGAGTCCGCCCGGGCATCGCTCGTGGTGCTCGGCGATCACGGCGTGCGCGGGGTGGCCGGCCTGCTGGCCGGCCCGGTCGCGGAGAACGTCGCCGCGCACGCCCACTGCCCGGTCATCGTTGCCCCGGGCCGGCGGCACCCGGCCACCGGTCGGGTCGTGGTCGGGGTCGACGGCACGGACAGCTCCGCGAACGCGCTGATGTTCGCCTGCGGTTGGGCCGAGCACCGGGGCGCCGGGATCGACGCGGTCTATCAGGTCGCCGGTGAGCCGGCGGAGTCTCCGGCCGTGCAGGACCGGCTCGCCAGCTGGATCCAGCCGGCCGCTCGGGTCCACCCGGACATGGACCTGCGCCCACTCGTGGTGCCCGAGCGCCACGCCGCCACCGCCCTGCTCGCCCTGGCCGAGACCGCGCGCATGGTCGTGGTTGGCTCCCGGGGTCGCGGCGCGATCGCCGGAGCGACGCTCGGGTCGGTCGGCCACACCCTGATCCACCGGGCGCCCTGCCCGGTCGCGGTCGTGCACGGTACGCCGCCGCTGCGGTGGTCGGTGCCGTGGCGCACCGACGCCGTACCAGCCTGACCTCACGCCCGCGCGGTGGGGACCTTCGGCCCTGCTGGCGAGCGTCGCCGGCGGGCGACCGTGGATGTGGACACGGGCAGGCCCGACAACGGAGGTCAGCGATGAAGCGGTGGACGGTGCGCGACGTGATGACCACCGAGGTGGTCACGGTCGGCGAAGCGACGCATTACAAGGAGATAGTCCAGAAGCTGGCCGCCCACGGTGTCAGCGCGGTACCGGTCGTGGACGCGGACGGTCGGGTGGTCGGCGTGGTCTCCGAGGCTGACCTCATCCACAAGGTGGAGTTCGCCGGCGAGCAGGCGCCGCTGCTCGAGCGCCGGTGGCGCCGCAGCGGTCGGGCGAAGGCCACCGGCGAGATCGCGGCGGATCTGATGAGCTCACCGCCGATCGTCGTGCGCCCCGCTGTCCCGCTCGCCGGTGCCGCCAAGATCATGGATGCGGAGATGGTCAAACGCCTTCCGGTCGTCGACGGCGCCGGTCAGCTCGTCGGCATCGTGTCCCGCCGTGACCTGCTGCGGGTCTACCTGCGTGACGACGACGCGATCCGCGACGAGATTCTCCACGAGGTGCTGCGCCGCACGTTGTGGATCGCCAACGACGCGTTGACCGTCACCGTCCACAGTGGTGTCGTGACCCTCGCCGGTACGGTGGACCGCAGCAGCACGATCCCGCTCGTGGTGAGCCTGGTCGAGGGCGTCGGCGGCGTCACCGAGGTGGTTGACCACCTGACGTACCACTACGCCGACGGCCTCAAGCCGAACCGCCACCTCTTCGCCGCCCGCTGATTCTCGTCGATCTAGGGCGTAGGCACGTGGTTAGAGATCGAACCACGTGCCTACGCCCTAGATCGACGCGCAAAGAGGGGGCCGGGTCAGACCGCGGTGGGGTCGACGACCGCGACCGAGCAGCCGCAGCGGTGGATCAGCGCGGTCCCGACGGAGCCGGCGAACCCCCGCCCGCCGCCCGCCCGGCGGGCCGATCCGACGACCACGAGCTGGGCCGAGCGGGACGCGGCCGCCAAGGCGATCGAGGCGTCGAGGCTGTGCCGCACGCTCTGGCGTACCGGCACCCCGGGGTACTTGGCCGCCCAGCCGGCGAGCGCCTCGTCGAGCAGCCGCTCCGCCTCGGCCTGCGCCAACGGCGAGCCGGGCACCATGCCGTGCAGGTCGGGGCTGTCCCAGTCACGCGCCTGCGACCACACGTACATGGCGTGCAGCGCGGCGCCCCGCAGGGCGGCTTCGGCGAAGGCGAACTCGACCAGGATGTCGGAGGGCTCGTCGGCGGCCAGCCCGAGCAGCACCGGCCGGGGCAGGTCCACCTGACCGGCGGTGTCGATCGGACGGTGCACGATCACCGGTACCGGCGAGCGCTGCACCAGCGCGAGGGCGACCGAGCCGAGCGCCGACGGGCCGGGTCGGGCCCGACCGTGATGCCCGACGACGAGCAGGCAGGCCTCCCGCGCCCGGTCCAGCAGGACCGCGACCGGCGAACCGGCGACCGGGTCGGCCTCGACCGCGAGCGCCGGGTGCTCGGCCTGGACCCGGCCGACCGCGGTCGCCAGGATCTCGGCCACCGTCTCCGGCCGGACCGCGGTGGGATCGTACGCGTGCACCACGAGCAGCGGGGTGACCCGGCCCGCGGCTTCCTCGGCGGCGAGATCCAGCGCGCCCAGACTCGCGGACCCGTCGATGCCGACGACCACAGGTCCCATCGGTTCTGACATCATGCACCTCCCTGACACCCTCCACTGTGTCCGTTGGCGCGCGTTCGGCCAGGGCCGGGTTCCCCCCGCTCGAAGGACGTTCGGCGGCGCCCGCCCCGCGCCGATGACGCACTGGTGACGGCCGGCGCCAACGGGCCCCCTGGCCCACCGGCGGCGGACCGAAGACCCTGCCGGCCGCTGCCCGCCGCCGGCGACGCTGTCTCCCGAAGCAGATCCTCGCGAAGCAGACCCTGTCCCGCGTGAAGGAGGTGGGCACGGTGAACCAGAACGAGACGAGCCGGGTCATCGTCGGGGTGTCCGAGTCATTGGCCGGCTTGCAGGCGCTGCGGTACGCGGTGGCCGAGGTCCGCCGCCGGGGAGCGGTTCTGCACGCGGTACGAGCCTGGCAGTTCGCCTCGCCGTGGCGCGGGTACGACGCGTACATGGGCCGGGAGGATCTCGCCGCGACCGCCGAGGCCACCGTGCGCAGCGCATTCGATCTGGCGATGGGCGGCGTACCGGACGATGTCGCGGTCTCAATGGTGATCGCCGAGGCGCCGACCGGGCCGGCCCTCGTCTCCTACGCCAACCGCGACGACGACCTGCTGGTCGTCGGCCGGTCCGACACCCATTGGCTACCTGTGCTGGCGGTCGATCGCTGCTGCACGCGGGCCGCCGGCTGCGTCGTCGTCGTGGTGCCGCCACCGGCGATGGCGGGCCGGCGCCGGTCCCGTTCGCTCGAGCGTGAGCTGCGGCGAGAGGCTGACGCCGTCGCGATCGGCTGAGCGCCCGCGTGGTCGGGGGTGCTCAGCGGTCGCGCTCGCGCAGGGTGAAGACCGCGGTGCGGATGTCGGCGATGACCGCGTCGAGCTCGTCGATGTGGCGGACCAGGGACTCCCGGACCGCCGCGCTGGTGACCCGCGGCAGCAGCGCCTGCACCGACAGGCCAGCCCCGTACAGGCGGGAGATGACGCCCTCGCGGAGCTGATCGGCGATGTGGCCGCGGTCCTCGATGCGGTCGACCGCCTCGGCGCGGTGGCGAGCCGCTGCCAGGCGCATGGCGAGTGCGGCCCGGTTGGCGAAGACCGCGATCAGTTCCTGGTCGGCCCGGTCGAACGGCTCGTCGCCGGGGCTGCGGGAGACGCTGAGCACGCCGAGCGGTTCGTCGTCGCCGGTGATCGGGACGGCGAGCGTCGGCCCGATGCCGCCGCCCGGCCCGACCCGGTCGGCGGTGCGCGGATCGGTGGTCGCGTCCGGGATCAGGATCGCCGTGCCGGCGGCGAGGGCCAGACCCGCGATCGATCCGTCGATGCGGGTACGGGTGCCCAGCCAGCCCTCGTAGGTACCCACCGCGACGGTGACGTGGATCTCCTGGCCGTCGTCGGTGGGCACCGAGACGCCGGCGCCGGTCGCCCGGGCGCCGGCGACGGCGTGGCGGACGAGGTCGCGCAGGACGCTCTCCGCATCCGTGCCCCGGACCAGCTCCGTGGTGATCTCCACCAGGGCGGCTTGCCAGCCCTGGCCGCGCCGTACCTGGTCGAAGAGGGTCGCGTTGTCGATCGCCAGCGCGGCCGCGGCCGCCAACGCCCGGACGAGCTCCTCGTCGTCGGCGCTGAACTCGGCCGCACCCTGCTTCTCGGTCAGGTAGAGGTTGCCGAAGACGCGGCCACCCACCTGGATCGGCACGCCGAGGAATGAGCGCATCGGCGGATGGTTGGGCGGGAAGCCCACCGAGGAGAGGTGGGTGCCGATGTCGGCCAGCCGCAGCGGCTGCGGGTAGTCCATCAGGCGTCCCAGCAGACCCTTGCCCTCGGGCAGCGCGCCGATGCGCTCGACCTCATCGGCCGGCATGCCGAGGTGCAGGAAGCGCACCAACCGTCCGTCCCGGACCACGCCAAGGGCCGCATAGCGGGCGCTGACCAGATCGCGGGCGGCCGACACGATGTGGCGCAGGACTTCCTCGAGATCGACCGCCCCGGCCACCTTCAGGTACGCCGCCAGCAGGCCACGCAGCCGTCCCTGTGACTGCTGCACATCGCGGGCTCGCGACACCAGCTGCTCCAGCAGCTCGTCGAGCTCGAGCCGGGCCGCCCTCGGGAACGCCATCTGACCGATGGCATCCGTGGTCCCTGTGGCGCCTGGTGACTGCGCGTGCGGAGTGCCTGTGGCGGCCAGCGGCTCCGCGTCCACGGTCCGATCATGATCCATGCGGGTCCCATTTCAGTGGCCTGGCGCCCACGGTACCTGGCCCGGGGGTGGCCGGCACCGTAGCGTCGGTGCATGCATGAGGGTGAGGCGGGGCTGTCGGCCGGTCAGATCGCTGGCGACGTGCGCGCCGGGCGCCGCACCCCGGTCGAGGTCCTCGACGCCTGCTTGGCCCGCATCGCCGCCGCCGACGGGCGAATCGGCGCGTTCCAGGTCCTGGACGCGCAGCGGGCCCGCTCGGCCGCGCTCGAGCTCGCCCAGCGCACCGATCTGGCCCAGTTGGCGCTGGCCGGCGTACCGGTGGCCATCAAAGACAACGTGGCGGTGGCCGGGCTGCCGACCCGACACGGGTCCGCGGCGACGCCGGAAACGCCGGCGGTCACGGACGACGAACTCGTGCGGCGGTTGCGGGCCGCGGGCGCGATCGTGGTCGGCAAGACCCGCCTGCCCGAGCTCGCCATCTGGGGCTTCACCGAGTCCATCGCGCACGGCGGCACCCGCAACCCGCGCGATCCCGCCCGCAACGCCGGTGGCTCGACCGGTGGCGGGGCGGCGGCGGTGGCCGCGGGCATGGTGGCGATCGCGCTCGGCTCCGACGGCGGTGGCTCATTGCGTATCCCGGCGGCGAACTGCGGTGTCGTCGGGTTCAAACCGGCCCGCGACGTGCTGCCACTCCCCGATGGCCTTGCTGAGCACTGGTACGGGTGCAGTGTCTCCGGCCCGATCGCGAACAGCGTCGACGATGTCGTGCTCGCCATGGACGTGCTCGCCGGCGGCGCCTCCTGGCGGGCGGGGTCGGCCCCCGCGTCGATGACCATTGCGGTGTCGCTGCGCTCACCGTCCCCGATCGGCCGCCCGGACGCGGCGTCCCGCGCCGCGCTACGGGCAGCTGCGGCGGCGGCGACCGCGGCCGGGCACACCGTCGTGCGGGCCGACCCGCCGTACCCCACAGCGCTCGCCTCGGTCTGGGGCCGCTGCTGGCTCGCGGGGATCGCCGAGGACGTCCAGCGCCTCGGATTGGTCGCCGCCGAACTGGAACCACGCACCCGCAGCATGCTCGCCCGCGGCCAGCGGCTGCGCCGGCGCGGCCGACCGACCCCGGGCCAGGCGTTGGCTTGGACGGCCCGGGCCACTGCCTGGCTGGGCGGGTACCACGTGCTCCTGAGCCCGGTGGTCGCCCGGCCAGCCCCGCCGATGGGCTGGGGGATCCGCACCAGCTACCTGCGGGCGTACCTCAACGGCGCCCGCGGCACGCCCTATACCCAGGCCTGGAACGTCTCCGGCTTCCCCGCGTTGAGCCTGCCGGTACCGGTGGGCGGCGGCGCACCCGGTGCCGTCCAACTCGTGGCCGCGCCGGGCCGCGAGGCCACCCTGCTCGCGCTCGCGGCCGAGCTGGCCGGCCAGCTCCGGCCCACCGGCGAGTAGGCGTGCGGGCGGGCGAGTCGACCCGGTTTCGCCGTGTGAGGGCGGCACATCACGACATCGGTTGGGAAGCATCCAGTGTGGACAGCCACCCGGAGGTCGGCCCGGGCACTTTGGACGCATAGGCATCAATGCGTCAGGGTGCGACCCCTGGTGGCACCCGGACGCCACCCTCGATCCAGTTCTATTGTGGATGGACGTACCGCGACGGCAGCGGCGGGGGGCCGGGGCGGCTGTGGCAGGGTGGGCGGCATGGTCGTTGCCGATCTGCCCACCGCATCCGCGCGCACCCACCGGTTCCGGCTCGGGCTGCCGCGCGACGTCACCATCGCACCCGACGGCGCCAGGATCCTCTTCCTGCGCTCGGTCGCCGGCGACGATCCCATGACCTGTCTCTGGCAGCTCGATGTGGCATCGGGCGAGGAGCAGCTGATCGCCGACCCGCGGTCGTGCTCCGCCGGCGCTGAGGATCTCTCCGCCGCCGAGCGCGCGCTACGCCAGCGGATGCGTGAGCAGGCTGGCGGCATCATCGGCTACGCCACCGACCGGCGGGCCCGGCGGGCCGTCTTCCTTCTCGGTGGCGTGCCCTGGCTCCTCGAGGTGCCCTGGATCGCGAGCACGACCGCGCCGGCACCGGTGCGGTTGCCGACGCCGTCCCCGGCCATGCAGGCCCGCCTCGACCCGACCGGCGCCCGGGTCGCCTACGTCGTGGCTGGCGCGCTGCGGGTGATCGATGTCGATACCGAGCTCGACCGGCCGATCGCCCAGCCGGAGCAGGACGACGTCACCTACGGGCTGGCCGAGCATGTGGCCGCCGAGTCGATGTACCGCTACCACGGCTACTGGTGGGCGCCCGAGGGTGACCGGATCGCGGTGTCCCGGGTGGACACGGCCGCCGTGCAGCGCTGGTATCTCGCCGATCCCGCGAACCCGGGCAACCCGCCCACCCCGGTGGCCTACCCGGCGGCCGGCACTCCCAACGCCGACGTTTCGCTGTGGGTGTACCGGCTGGACGGCTCCGATCCGGTGGCGGTGCGGTGGGACCGGGTTACCTACGAGTATCTGGTCTCGGTCCGGTGGAGCGCGGCGGGCCTGCTGCTGGTCGTGCAGAGCCGCGACCAGCGCCGGGTACGGGTGCTGCGGGCCGACCCCGACACCGGGGCCACCACGGTGCTGGGCGAGGAGATCGCCGACGACTGGGTCGAGGTGGTCCACGGGGTACCGGTGTACACCGACGCCGGTGCATTGGTCTGGATCGCTGCGTCGCAGGACACCTGGCGGCTTGTCGTGGATGGGGTGCCGGTAACGCTCGCGGGGTTGCAGGTCTTCGAAGTGTCCGATGTGGACGGCGATGTTGTCCTGTTCAACGCGTCCGAGGAGCCGACCGAGCGGCACCTGTGGACCTGGAGTGCGGCCGAGGGTGCGCGACGGGTCACCCGGACCAGCGGTGTGCACGCCGGTCGGCGCGCCGGCGGCACGACCGTGGTGATGTCCCGGTCGCTGGACTTCAATGGCGAGCGCACCACCGTCCTGGTCGCCGGGGCGGTGGTCGCGACCCTCGCCTCCGGTGCCCAGACCCCGCCCCTGGAGATCCGCCCGACCCTGCTCCGGCTGGGGGAGCGGGCGCTGCGCAGCGCCATTCTGTTCCCGACCGGCCACGTCCCCGGCGAGCGCCTGCCGGTGTTGCTCGACCCCTACGGTGGGCCGCACAGTCAGGTCGTGCTGCGCATCCGCAACCTCTTCTCGGTTGCGCAGTGGTTCGCCGATCAGGGGTTTGCCGTCCTGGTGGCCGATGGGCGCGGCACTCCGGCGCGCGGGCTCACCTGGGAGCATGCGGTCCTGGGCGACAAGCTGACCGTGGCCCTGCAGGACCAGGTCGACGCCTTGCACGCCACCGCCGAGCGCTACCCGGACCTGGATCTGAGCCGGGTCGGCATCCGCGGCGCCTCCTATGGCGGGTATCTGGCCGCGGGGGCGGTGCTGCGCCGCCCCGATGTCTTCCACGCCGCGGTCGCGGTGGCCGCGGTGACCGACCCGCTGCTCTACGACACCCACTGGATGGAGCGTTACCTGGGCCACCCGGCCGAGCACCCGGAGATCTACGCCCGCAACGCCCTGCTCGGCGACGCGCCCACGCTGTCGCGGCCGCTGCTGCTCGTGCACGGGCTGGCCGACGACAATGTGGTGGTGGCGCACACGCTGCGGCTCTCACACGCCTTGCTGGCGGCGGGTCGCGACCACCGGGTGCTGCCACTGGTCGGCGCCACCCACCTGGCGCCGACCGACGACAGCGGCGCGAATCTTCTCCGGTTGGAGTGCGACTTCCTGCACCAGGCGTTGAGCCCGCCGGTCGATGACGTGCGCCTGGACCGGCGCTAGCCACGTCAGTCGGGCAGCAGCGGGACGGACTCCATCTCGTCGCGACCGAGCAGGACCGCCCGGGTTACCGCGGCCGAGCCGAACCGTTGGCGCACCGCATCGAGCGCGGTGTCGAGATCGCCCCGGTCGGGCGCGCCCAGGGGCAGTTCGAGCTGGATCGCGGCGTCGTCGACCAGGTTGGCCACGGCCACCCCGACCAGCGTGAGGCCGCGGCGGTCGATGGTCGCCGCGGTCGCGGCGAGCAGGCCGCGGACCGTGTCGAGGATGGTCTGCGTACGGGCGGTCGGCCAGGGCAGCGTCCGCGAGCGGGTGGCCCGCGAGTAGTCGTCGAAGCGCAACCGCAAGACGACGGTCCGGCCGATCCGCCCACCCGCCCGCAGCCGCCGGGCGACCCGGTCGACCAGACCGGCGACGACCGCGTCGATTGCGTCGGCGCTCGGCTGGCTGCGGCCGAGCGCGTGCTGGGATCCGATCGACTGGCGCCGCCGACCGGGCCGTACCGACCGGGGATCGCGGTTGTGGGCGAGCGCGTGCAGGTGCCGGCCGGCGGCCGGTCCCAGGATGGAGACGAGGGCGTGCTCGCCGAGGTCGGCCACCGCGCCGACCGTGGTGATCCGGCGCTCGCGCAACTTCGCCGCGGTCACCGGCCCCACGCCCCACAGGCGCTCGACCGCCAGCGGGTGCAGGAACGCCAGCTCCCGATCGGACGGCACCACCAGCAGCCCGTCCGGCTTGGCCACACCGCTGGCCACCTTGGCCAGGAACTTGGTGCGGGCCACCCCTACCGTCACCGGCAGCCCGACCTCGGTGAGGACCTCACGGCGCAACCGGATGGCGATCTGCGTCGGCGTTCCGGAGACCCGCCGCAAGCCGCCGACATCGAGGAAGGCCTCGTCGATCGAGAGCCCCTCGACCAGCGGGGTCGTGTTGCGGAACACCTCGAAGACCGCGCGGCTCGCCTCGGAGTAGGCCGACATTCGCGGGGGCACCACGATCGCGTCCGGGCACAGCCGCCGGGCGGTCCGCCCGCCCATGGCGGACTGGACGCCGCACGCCTTCGCCTCGTAGCTGGCCGCGAGCACCACACCGGCCCCGACGATCACCGGCCGGCCGCGCAACCGCGGGTCGTCGCGTTGCTCGACCGACGCATAGAAGGCGTCCAGGTCGGCGTGCAGGATCGGCCCCTCGGACACGAACGTATGTTCGCACAGCCGTGGGCCTGGTGCCAGGCCTCAGAGGGCGGCGCGCAGCCCCGTGAGCCCCGCCACGGCCGCCGTGCCGAGCAGGGCGAGACTGGCCGCGTCGCGCCACTGCACCGCGCCGGGCAGACCGAGGTAGATCCGGGCGCCGTCGGGGCTGGCGACCAGGCCGCGCAGCGGTGCCGGCAGCGTGACGTGGGCCCGCACCGCCAGGCTGTCCCGGTCGACCAACCGGAGCTGGTTACCGACACCGACGACGACATCAGTGCCGGTGGTGACCGCGTACGCCGTTTCGAGCATGGCCGCGAGGGCGACGCTTCGCAGCACCGTGAGCCCCTCGGTGTCGACCGCCGCCAGCCGGCCGCCGGCTGCGTCGACGACGTAGAGGCGGGTGCCGTCCGGAGCGATCGTGAGCGCATGGCCCAGGTGCGGGTCGCGGCCGAACGGCGCTGGCAGGTCTATGCAGTAGGCCCAGTGCTGGGTGAGGTGCAGCGTGTGGATGAACGCGCTGTCGTCCCCGCTCCACCCGGCCGACCCCGGTTGGTGGGTGTAGAGGGTGTAGAGCACGTCACAGCCGGGCGAGAAAACCGCGGTACGGCGTTCGCCGCGCATCTGCTCCTCGGCGTCGACCGGGATGGGTTGCTTGTCGCGTCCCAACAGCGGGCTGGCCGCGCCGCTGGCGATGGTGATCTCCCGCACCCGGTAGTGGTCCGGCGCCGTCGCCGGCTGCCAGTCCAGCACGTAGAGCCCCTGGTCTTCACTGGAGAACGCGTCCGGCACGTAGTTTCCGGCCAGGTCGAGGCGCTGCGGCGCCGGCCCGGCACCGACGACGAGCACGCTGGTGCGGGCGCGAGCGGCCACCGCGCCCCCGTAGCCACCCTGATCCTGGTTCGCCGGCCCGGCCTCGTCCGATCCGGCCGGCAGCAGCGCGACCGTCGACCCGGAGGAACCGACCACCGCGGGCACCCAGGCGCCGCGGAGGTGGGTCGTGCCGGTGACCTGCCCCGACCGGGTAGCCACCGCGACCAGGTCGGTGTCCGCGCCCACCCGCCGTACCGTGTAGATCGTCCCCCCGCTGGGCGCGGCGACCGCGATGCCGAGTGGGTCGATCCGCCCGCCGCGCAGCGCCGCCGCCCCGCCGCGGGCATCGAGCAGGACCACATCGGGTGCAGCCGACGTGGTCACCGGGGCCGCCCGGTTGCCGCGACCGCAGCCCACCACGGTCAGGAGTGCGCCGGCGCCGGCCGCGGTGAGAAGGTTGCGTCGAGTCGTCATGCCCGAAGGACACCGCGGGAACGGCATCGGTTCCGGCGGTGTCAACCGGGTGAGGATGGAGGTCACGTGGTCGACGACGCCGATCTGGTGTCCCGGGCCCGCGATGGCGACCGCGACGCCTTCGGCGAACTGGTCGCCCGGCACACGGAGGCGGCCGCCCGTACCGCCCGCCAGCTGGGCGCCGGTGCGGACGCCGACGACATGGTGCAGGACGCCTTCGTCAAGGCGTACCGCCGGCTGCCCGAGTACCGCGGCGAGTCGTCCTTCCGGTCCTGGCTGCTCGCCATCGTCGCCAACGAGACCCGCAACCTGCACCGCTCCCGGCGCCGCCGCGACGAGGCCGGCCAGCGGGCCGCGCTGGCCAGCCCAGCCGCGCCGGCGGACACCTCGGTGACCTCGACCCTGGCCGCGGAGGAGCGCCGCGAGCTGGTCGCCGCCGTGCGGGGGCTGGCCCCGGCCGATCGCGACGTGCTCGCCTATCGATTCCTGCTCGACCGCAGCGAGGCGGAGACCGCCGCATTGCTGGACTGGCCGGTGGGCACGGTCAAGTCACGGACCTCGCGCGCGCTGGCGAAACTGCGTACCCGGCTCGGCATCGCGATCGGCGTGGCGGTCGCCGTCGCCGCCGTGGTGGCCGTGCCGCCGGCCCGGTCGGCGGTGGCCCACGCGGTTGCCCGGGTGCTGCGCTTCGCCGGCGTGGAGGTCCAGGACACCGGTCGGGCGCCAGGCGGCGCGGTGCGGGTCGTGATCCCGGTCTCCCCGCGGCCGATTCCGTCGGATCACCCGGTGAGCCTGGCCGAGGCTCGCCGGGTGGCCGCGTTCCCGGTCGGGGTGCCGGCCGAGCTGGGCCAACCAGACGAGGTCTGGGTCGCGGATCAGGCCGCCGACGGTACGCCGCGGGTGGTCTCGTTGGTGTTTCGCGGCGGCGCGGTCCGGGTGGACGAGTTCGACGGCTCGTTCGACCTCATGTTTGCCAAGATCGCAGACGGCGTCACCTGGACCGAGGTGCGCGGGAGCACCGCGCTCTGGCTTGCCGGTCCGCACCTGGTGACCTACGTGGACCGGGGCGGTCTGCGCCATCCGGCCACCAGCCGGCTCGCCGGGCCAACCCTGTTGTGGCAGGACGGGATCGTCGGCTACCGGATCGAGGGCGTCAAGACGGAGACCGAGGCCTTACGCATCGCCGCGTCGTTCGCGTCCTGATGGCCCGGTCGTTCGCGCTGCGGTGCTCGCACCCGCTCGCTCCTCGCGCGCACACGGTGCCGTCACCGCGGCAGCGCGACGTGTTCGTGGGTGACGGACTCGAGGTCGCCGGCGGCGGTGGTCAGCAGCCGGTGCCCCAGGCTGTTGAGCGCCCGAGCCACCGCGATCTCGTCGCCGATCTCCGGCACGTCCGGGTCGACGGGGTTGAGCCGGGCCCGACCGGTGCCGAGCACGTGGTTGCCGATGTCGTCGTGCAACGCGGCCTCGGCGTAGGTCTGCCCGTCCTCCTCGCCGACGAACACCTCCACCGTCCAACGCCTGATCCCTCTCATGGCCAACCTCCCTCGTGGCAGTGGTGACCCGCGGTTCTCCGAGTGGGCGACGCATCGGGTCGCACCGCACACGCTGCTATCACGGTGAGCAGGTGCACAGGGCCGGTGGGCCCGCCGGGGACGGCTATCGGACCTCAGCTGCCGGCCGCCGGTGCCTGACCTCCTTGGGCCGGTGGCATCTCCACGACGTCGTCGGGCCGGCGGCGAGGACTGGCTGGCGGCGGAACCGGCTGCAGGTCGAGCCCGATCCGCAGGACCAGCTGCGGATGACCCGGGCACTCCAGCAGCGCACCGACGCCGGCGCGGGCCGCGTCGACCTCGACGGCGTCGCTTATCGGGGAGACCGCGAGACCATGCGTGGCCGCCGTGAGCCAGGCCGCGCTCAGCGCCTCACCGGCGCTGAGCCAGTCCGCCTGGGCGTCGCCGGCGGTCGCCAGGATGAGGTAGCTCGCGAAGCGGTCGTCGCCCGGTCCTGGGTGGAGCATGATCTCGCCCTCGGGCGCGAGGTCGCGCACCGGCACCGGTCGTTCGGTGCCGGCGACGATGGTCTCCCGGCCGACGCCCGCGCCGGTGGCGTGGCTGTGAGGCGTCCACCGGCGAAGCTCGGCCAGGTAGGCGTCGTCGGCGGCCTGGTGGGCTTGGGCCAGGCGGGTGGCCGCGGCCAGCGGCTCCACCTGATCGGCGCGCACGACCTGCAGCCGGGCGCCCTCAGCCTCGGCGGCGAGCCGCATCGCCCGTAGCGTCTGGTCGGGGACCGGCTGGGTGGCCACGAACGGTCGGCGGTCGGTGCGGCGGTGGCGCATCGCCCGGCCCTGAGCGAGGTCATCGATGTGCACCGGCCGGCTGCCGGCGACCTTCACTCGGGCGAGCAGGTCAGGACAGGCCGGGGCGGGCAGCCGGGCCACCGCGGCCTGGTGCCCGGCGATGGCGAGCGCGACCCGGGCGTGGTGCAGGGCAGCGCCGCAACTCACGGTCAGCAGCCGGCCTGACGCGTCGATGACGGCGAGCTGGCGGGAGCGGTCCGCGTAGAGTTCCGCGACCCCGGGCCGGATCCGCCAGCGCCATGGTTGGGTGTTCAGGATTGACGGAGCGAGCCCGGCCAGGCGGGCGGCGTTCGCCAGTGCCGTGGTCGAATCGACCGGTGCGTCAGCCATGCCGTGCACCCCCTGTTGGTCCAGCCTCCTCCCGGCGGTTGGGCGGCGC
This sequence comes from uncultured Actinomycetota bacterium, assembly GCA_963753485.1. GTDB lineage: Bacteria > Actinomycetota > Actinomycetes > Mycobacteriales > Micromonosporaceae > CAWDLX01. Next base: position 287,707 of record CAVWCL010000020.1, read on the forward strand.
CCGGGTCGTAGGTCCCCTCATCCCGGGCCGGTCGGCTCGCCGACGCGGGCCGGGGGTGGCCAGGTAGCCACTCCTCGCGCTTCACGCCCGCAACCGGAACGGCGGATACTCGTCGGTCACCAGCACGAGGGCGTAGGCGATGACCCGGTTGTGCCAGCGGAGCACGCTCTCGACGAAGCCGAAGAGCCCGCGCGGATACCGTCCGGTGAACAGGATCGCGAACCAGGCGACGATCACCACGACCACCACCGCGATGTCCAGGAAGAACAGCACCACGTAGTGCGGGATCGCCAGGAACCACTTGACCAACGGCAGCCACCGGTTCAGCTCCCGTTGGGCGTCCGGGTACGGGTAGGCCAACCGGACCGACTGGCCCTCGTCGGTCGACGGGTACCGGTCGTCCATGAGCGCGAGGTAAGCGCTGACCCGGTTGCCGAACCGCAACAGCTCCAGGTTCCAGTCGAACCACCAGCGCGGGTACTTCCGCCGAAACAAGATCATCAGGAACGGGCCGAAGAACAGCAGACCACCACCGGCGACCGCCACGACCCGGGCACCGTCGTACCCGCTCTGCCAGGTGCCGCCGGCCACGGTCGCCAGCACGATCGCGATCGGGATCACCGTGATCAGCCGGAAGAACGACGTCACCCGGTCGAGTGCGCGGTCGGGATAGTCCACAAAGAACTGCACGGGATACTGATTGGGCTGCATCGATTCCCCCGGATCGACGTGGCCGGGCGGCCAGGACGGCGACGCCCCGCGCGGTGCGCGGGGCGCGGAAAGACCGTGCCTACGCGAGCGTACGACCGGCCGGCGCCGGATGAACGAGTTCCGCCAAACCGGCGCCGGCCGCGACCGGCCGCCGCCGGCGCGCGGTGGCGGTCAGCGCCGACGAGGCCAGCACCGAGGCACCGGTGCCGGCCGCACTCGCGGTGAGCACGGTGGCCCAGCCCAACGGCCCGAGCGGGCGGCAGCCGAAGAAATGGCTCACGCCGGGCGTTTGGATGATGGCGGTGAGCGCGGCCGCCGAGACCGCGCTCGCGCCCAGGACGAGCGGGCTGCGGTAGCCGGCGGCCACCGTCTGCCCCAGCTGCGTGCCGACCATCGCGCCGAGCGCGACCGTGCCGGCGTAGGCCGGGGTAGCGGTGGTGGCCCGGGCGACCAACCATGCCCCGGTGGCCGACGCCGCGGTGGCCGCCGCCCGGACCGCGACCTCGCGGGTGAGGGCCGCGCCCAACGACGCGTCCGGTCCCTCCTCGAGCAGGTCGGCCGGGTCCGGCCGGGCGCGCGCGCCGACGGCGAGCGCGAGGGACGGCAGCATGTCGGTGAGCAGGTTGATCAGGAGCAGCTGGCGGGCGTGCAGCGGAGAGCCCGTCGCGGAGAAGAGCCCGGTGCCGAGCGTGAAGGCGATCTCGCCGAGATTGCCGCCGACGAGCACCGAGACTGCGTCTCGCACCGCGGCCCACATCGCGCGCCCCTCGACCATCGCCTCGATGATCGATTCGATGCCGTCGTCGATCACGACCAGGTCGGCCGCTTCCCGAGCGGCGTCGGTGCCGCGGTCGCCTAGCGCCACGCCGACATCGGCGAGGCGGATCGCGGCGGCGTCGTTGGCGCCGTCGCCGGTCATCGCCACCGTGTGGCCGGCCTGACGCAGCGCCCGCACGATGCGTACCTTGTGGGTCGGGGTGACCCGGGCGAAGACCGAGATCATCGGTGACCGCTCGGCCAGCGTCTGGTCGTCGATGCGGTCCAGTTCCGCCCCGGTGACCACGCGTCCGTCGGCCAGGATGCCCAGCTCGGCGGCGATCGACTCGGCCGTGCTGGGGTGGTCTCCGGTCGCCATGATCACTCGGACGCCGGCCGCGCGCAGGCCGGCGATCGCCTGGGCCGAGGTCGGACGGACCGGATCGGCGAAGGCGAGCAGGCCGAGGAAGTCCAGCCGCACCACCCGGGTCTGGTCGAGCTCGGCCCGGGTCGACGCGGCCCGCTCGGCGACCGCGAGCAGCCGGTAGCCCTGTGCGGCGAGCCGGTCGATCTCGGCGTCGATGCCGGCCCGGGCCGCTCGGTCCAGGGGCTGGCTGGCGCCATCCCGCAGCCAGGTCCGGCACAGTGGCAGCACCACCTCGGGCGCCCCCTTCACCGAGAGGACCTGGCCGGCGTGGGTGGCGCCGAGGGTCGCGTGGTAGCCGCGGGCCGACTCGAAGGGCACCTCGTCTACCAGCCGCCAGCCCGGGCGACCCTCGTCGGATCCGACGTCGGCGGCCTGTCCGGCGGCGACCACCGCGCGGTCGGTCGGGTGTGGCAGCTCGCCGCCGCTCGGCGGCGACGCGCGCAGACCGGCGGCCAGGACGAGCCGGTACGTGTGGTCCAGGCGGTCCACTGTGGTGTCGTCGCGTCCATCCGAGACCCGTCCCAGCCGCACCTCTCCCTCAGTCAGGGTGCCGGTCTTGTCGAAGCAGAGCACGTCCACCCGCCCGAGTGCCTCCATCGTGGCCGGGTTGCGGACGAGCACGTTGTGCCGGGACAGGCGCCGGGCGGCGGCGAGCTGGGCCACCGTGGCCACCAGGGGAAGACCCTCGGGCACCGCGGCCACCGCGAGCCCGACCCCGGTGCCGAGCGACTCCCTGATCCCGCGTCCGCGCAGCAGACCGGTGCCGATGAGCGCGGCGCCGGCACCCAGGGCCACCGGAACGGTGGCCCTGGTCAACACCCGTAGCCGGTTGCGCACACCGCCTTCGGGCGCCCCGGCCCGGCTCGCGTGCAGGCTGTGGCCGACCTCGGTGCCGCCGCCGGTCGCCACCACGACGGCGGTGGCCCGACCGGCACCAACGACCGTGCCCTCGTAGAGCATGCTGCTGCGCTCGGCGACGTTCGTCGCCGGTACCGGGTCGGCCCCCTTGGCGACGAGCTGGGACTCACCGGTCAGGCTCGACTCGTCCATTTCGAGATCGGCCGCCGCCAGGATGCGACAGTCACCGACCACCGCGTCACCCGCTCCGAAGTGGACGATGTCGCCCGGCACGACCTGGTCGGCATCGACTTCGGCCTCCACGCCGTTGCGCTGGACCCGGGCACGGGTGGCGCTGGCCCGGAACAGGCGCCGCAGCGCGCGCCCGGCGCCGACCCGCTGGACCCCGCCGAGCAGCGCGTTGGTGGCCACCACCGACGCGATGAGGGCCGCATCGGTCACCGAGCCGCTCGCCGCCGACATGGCGGCGCCGGTGGCCAGGGCCGGGGTCAGCGGGTTGGCGAGCTCATCGAGGGTGGCCCGGGCCAGGCCCACATCGTCGAAACGGGCCGGCACCGGCTGCTCGGCCAGGCGCGCCTGGGCCTGGCTCTGGGCCAGGCCGCCGGGGGCCGCACCGAGCGCGTCCAGGGCCTCGCCGGCGGCCATCGCGTGCCAGTCCCGCCGGTCCCGGCCCACCGGATCGGGCCGCCGGGCCAGCCTCAGGCTGGCCAACCCGCCGGCCGCGACCGCCGCACCGGCGGCGGTGTTGACCGCCAACAGCGCCCGGCTGGTCGCGGTCCGGGCCGGCCCGGCCAGCGCGAGCAGAGCACCGGCGCCCGATCCCCAGACCGAGATGAGGCTGCCCCGGCGGGACACGGTGCGGGCCGCGGTGACCGCGTCGAGGATGCGCACCGCCTGGGCCAGGCCCGGGCCGCAGAGCAGGTGGGCGCCCCAGGGCACCGGGTGGCCGTCGGCGATGACGCCGATGCCGCAGTCGGCGGTGCGCAGGGCGGCGTCGCCCTTGCCGGCGACCAGCGCCACCACCCGGCCGTCCTGCTGCAGCGCCCGCAGGGAGGTGGCGAGGTGGCTGCCGCCGGCGACGGTGGCGTCGACGGCGAAGCGGCGATCCAGCCCGCTGCCGACACCGGCGATCGCGAGCTGGCCGATCCGGCGCCCCGCCTCGATGAGTTCTTCCGCGAGCGGGTCCAGCTGCGGTGCCGCGCTGGCGATCGCCACCAGCCGTTCGCCGCGGCTCAATCCGAGCACCACCGCCCCCGGCCGGCGGGCCCGGCGGCCGAGCTGGCGGGCGGCCGGTCGCCCGGCGTCCACGGCGGCCAGCGGGCCGATCCGCCAGACTGCCCGTTCCCGTGGCGCCGGGCGCCGCGGGTCCAGCAGTCTCGTCGCCTGCGCGCGGGCCGACCGGGTCGCGGCCGGGGCCAGCGGCTCGCCGTCCGGACCGGTGAGCTCGAGCAGCTCGTACGGGCCGGTGATGAGCACACCAGCGTCGATGACGACGGTGTCGACGCGGTCGAGGTGGCGCAGCGCCGAGGTGTCCATGGCGACCACGCCGCGCCGGCTCAGGCTCACCCCCAACCAGGACGCGAACGCCTCGCGGCCGGCGAGCGCGGCCTTCGGTGCGCCGTCGGCGACCACAGTGATGGCGCTGCGGGCATCGCCGGAGAGCGCCAGCGTGGCCACCGAGGCGATCAGCGAGGCGATGCCGGCCCGATCGGCGTACCGGTCAGCCGGCCCCGGCGGCAGCGGTCGCACCCGCGGCGTGGTCGCGACCGCGGCGGCGGCGCTGGGTCCGCGCCGCTCGTGCAGCTCCGGTTCGCGTCGGAGCCAGGCATCACGGCGGGCGGCGAGCTCGGCCGCCTGGCCGGCTCGTTGGGCCGCGTCAACGAGCAGTCCCAACGGTCCCTGGGACAGTGCCTGGGCGGCCGCTCCGGCCAGGGCGAGGGTGAGGTCGGCCGCGGCCGGTCCCAGCCGCGACTCAACCTCGTGCCGGATCCGCGGCGTGGCGTCCACCAGCGACAGGATCGGTGCGATGTCGGGCGGGATGCCCGGCAGGCGCAGGGCCCGGCGCAGCGTCGTCACCGCCGCCCCCGCCAGGTCGGCGCCGACCGCGATGAGCTGGCGGCGCAGCGGTTCCACGTCGGCCGGATGCTCCGGCCGGTCGTGCGGGAATCCTTCGGTATGCCGGCCGTGCGCCTCCTCCACCGCCTCGATGACGTCGAGGATGGCCGCCGGATCGGTCTCGTCGCCGTCGAATGCGACCACCACCCGACCGACGACGGCGTTGACGTCGGCGACGTCCATGCCGGGGGTCGCGCGCAGCCGATCGACGAGGTGGCGGAAGTACATGTCGGAGTCGGGCAGGTGGGCCCCGCGAAGCTCGATGTGGGCGCGACCGTTGCCCACCCACATGCGGCGGGTCGTCCGTTCGCGAGCGACCCGCGGCCAGCGCCGGGCCAGCCGGGCCAGCCGCCGCAGGGGTGAGGTCCCCTCCGCAACCTCGGTGGCGTCGGGCTGGGCGGCGTCGGGCTCAGCGGCGTCGGCCTGGGCGGCGTCGGGCTCGGTGGTGTCGGGCTCGGTGGTGTCGGGCTCGGTGGCGTCGGGTTTGGCGGGCTCGGCGTCCGGGTGCCGGCCCGCGCCGGGCCTGAGCTTCGCCACCACGCCCGCACCGCCTCGATCTCCGCTCGCCACCCGGCCGCCTGTCACGCTCGCCGATCCCGGCCGGCCGGGTCGTCGAACGCGTCACCCGCTGCGGGTGATCTGCCGCGGCGGTGGCGAGGGGCCGGCGCCCGGAGGGCGGGCCCTGTGACCTGGGGCCCGCCCGGCGGGGAGGGCCTTGTGACCCTGGCGAATGTGCCGGCCGGCCGGCAGCGTGGGAGCGGACGAAGCGAGGTGCGCGTGGACCAGGTGAGCGTGGCCGTGCTCGACGACGGCGGCCTGACCGAGGCCGAGGCGGCTGGCCGGCTGGCCACCGACGGCGCCAACGTACTACCGGCGCAGCACCGCGTCGCGATCTGGCGCCGGGTCCTGCTGCAGCTGCGGGACCCGCTGGTGCTGGTGCTGCTGGTCGCCGCGGCGTTGACCATCATCACCGGTGACTGGGCGGACGCCGCGGTCATCGCCCTGGTCGTCGCGGTCAACACCACCGTCGGCGTGGCCCAGGAGGTCAAGGCGGACCGCGCGATCACCGCCCTCTCGGCGATGACGGCGCCGGAGGCGCGGGTCATGCGCGACGGTGCCCAGCGCCTGGTGCCGGCGGCCGAGGTCGTCGTCGGCGATCTGCTCGTGCTGGCCGAAGGCGACATCGTGCCGGCCGACGCGACCGTGGTCGAGTCGGCCGCGCTGTTGGTCGACGAGGCCGCCCTGACCGGAGAGTCGGTGCCGGTGGACAAGGCGGCGGCGGCGGCCGGCGATGAGCATCCCGCCGACGTGGTCAGCGCCGGCACCGTCGTGGTCCGCGGCCGTGGCCAGGCCCGGGTCACCGCAACCGGTCTGGCCAGCGCGATGGGTCAGGTCGCCGCGATGATGACGATGGTGCCGGCGCTGACGCCGTTGCAGCGCCGACTCGTCGGGGTCGGCCGGGCGCTCGCCGCGGCGGCGGTGCTCCTCTGCGCGGTCGTGCTCGTGCTCGGCCTGGCCCGTGGCGAACCGGTTGAGCTGATGGTGGTCGCGGCGATCAGCCTCGTGGTGGCCGCGGTGCCCGAGTCCCTGCCGGCCGTGGTCACGCTCGCGCTCGCTCTCGGCGCCCGGCGGATGGCGGCGCGGCATGCGTTGGTGCGCCGCCTCCCCGCGGTCGAGACACTCGGCTCCGTGACCGTGCTGGCCACCGACAAGACCGGGACGCTCACCGAAGGCTCGATGTTCGCCGCGCACCTGTGGACTCCGGCCCGGGCGGTCGCGGTCTCCGGCCACGGGTACACCCCCGACGGGGCGCTGCACGAGTTGGGCCAGCCCGTGTCGTTGGCTGCGGCGACCGATGTGATGCGGCTGCTCGCCGCGGTGGTGCTGTGCAACGACGCCACCCTCCGCCCGCCCACCGGTGACGGTGACGAGTGGGGGGTGGTCGGCGACCCGACCGAGGCGGCGCTGCTCGCCGTGGGCGGCAAGGCGGGCCTGGACCCGCTCCGGCTCGTCCGGGAGCTGCCACGCATCGCCGAGTTGCCCTTCGACAGCGTGCGCAAGCGGATGACCACACTGCACCGGTTGCCCGACGGTGGCCTGCGGATCCTCTGCAAGGGCGCACCCGAGGCGGTGCTGAGCCGGCAGGTGCTGGTGACCGACACCGCCGTGGTCGAAACCGCCGTGGGTCGGGCGGCTGAGCTGGCCCGCGAGGGCTACCGGGTGCTGGCGGTCGCCGCCGCCGACCGGGCCGCGCCGGCGAACCACTCCGACGACGAGCCGGAGCACGACCTCGAGCTGCTCGGGCTGATCGCGCTGGCTGACCCGGTTCGGGCCGCGGCCGCGACCACCATCGCGGCGTGCCGGTCGGCTGGTATCACCCCGGTGCTCATCACCGGTGACCATCCGGCAACCGCCCGGGCCGTCGCGGTGACGGTCGGCATCATCGAGCCCGGGCAGCCCGTCGTCGACTGCCGTGAGCTGCTCCCGGGCGATCCGCGGCTGGGCACCGCCCGGGTGTTCGCCCGGGCCACCCCCGCGCAGAAGCTGGACATCATCCAGGCCCGGCGGGAGCGCGGTGACGTGGTCGCGATGACCGGCGACGGGGTCAACGACGGCCCGGCCCTGCGGCGCGCCGACATCGGAGTGGCGATGGGCCGGCGGGGCACTGAGGTGGCCCGGCAGGCGGCCGACCTGGTGCTCGCCGACGATGAGCTGGGCACCGTCGTGGCCGCGGCCGAGGAGGGGCGGCGGGTCTACGCCAACATCCGCCGGTTCCTGCTCTACGCCCTCTCCGGCGGCACCGCCGAGATCCTGGTGATGCTCATCGGGCCGTTCCTGGGGTTGCCCCTGCCGCTGCTGCCGGCCCAGATCCTCTGGGTGAACCTGATGACCCATGGCCTGCCCGGGGTCGCGCTGGGCGGCGAGCCGGTGGACCCCTCGGTCATGCGCCAACCTCCCCGACCCCCGGCCGAGAGCGTGCTCGGCGCCGGGCTGTGGCTCCGTATCGGTCGGGTGGGCGTGGTCATCGCCGCGGTCACGTTGGGATTGGCGGTGTGGGCTCAGAGCACCGGCCGGCCCTGGCAGAGCATGGCGTTCTTCGCCCTGGGCGCGACCCAGCTCGCCGTCGCCATCGGGTCCCGGGCCCGCCCGGGCACCTCGGCGAACCCGATGCTGCTCATCGCCGTCGCGGGCGCGCTGGGCCTGCAGGTGGGTGCGGTCTACCTGCCGCCGCTGCGGGACCTGCTCGGCACCGAGCCACTCGCGCCGCTGGACCTGCTGGTGGCCGCCGGGGCGGCGACCCTCGGGTACGCGGCGATCCGGTTGGACCGCGTGATCCATCCGCAGCCCGAGCCGGAGACCGCGGCCTGACGATCGGCTCAGTCGCCGACGCCGCTCTGCGGTCCCGCTTCCTGCGCCAGCAGCTCCGGTTCGCGCCGGCGCGCCTGACGCAGATGCCACACGAACACCGGCGTACCGACGATGACCGCGACCGTCCCGTAGAGCGCGTCGGCGTACCCGCCGACCCGCGCCGCAGCGATCGCGTCGGCGCGGGCCTGGTCGCGTTCCTGCGGCGTCAGCGGCGCGCCGGTCGGCCCGGTGGTGCCGGGGTAGCCGGCGTAGCGCACCTCGCTGGCGATCTGCGGGAGCGCCGCGGTAACCAGCCCGCGCAGACCACCGATCACCCCGACCAGGGCGATGACCAGCCCGATGGCGGCCGCCAGGTAGTAGTACAGGCTGGGTAGCCAGAATCCCGGCCGTCGTTGCGCTGCCATGGCACCTCCGAGTGCGCGTGGACGTGATGTGATCATGATTGGTGCGGTCCAGGCTGGCGTCAACGGCCGTCCGGCTCGATCCGCCGGCGGCCCAGCCGGCGCACCCGACACCGGGGGCCGGCGGCCCGCCACGCGGGCATGGCGGAATCTCGGCAATCACCGGCCCGGCGCTGCGGGGGATACCACAATGGTCACCGACGACCAGCACCAACCGGGTGCGACCTGACGTGAGGTGAGGCGTGTGCCCACAGGTGCGGGGTGTCAGCCGGCGAGGTCCCGGGTCGGGCGGGTCCGCGGCCGGGTGGTCGCGCTCTCGGCCAGTGTCGGCGCCGGCCATGACGGCGCCACCAGTGAACTCGCACGCCGGTTGCGCGCCCGGGGGTTCGCGGTCGATCAGTACGACTTCATGGCCATGCTGCCGGGGCGCCTGGGCGCGCGCGCCATCAGCGCGCACAACATCGTCCTGCGCCGGGCGCCCTGGGTCTACGGTGGGTTGTTCGCCATCGGCCGGCGGTTCGCGGTCACCGCGCCGATCACGCGGGCCCTGCTCTACCCGGTCCGCCGACGACTGCTCGGCGTGCTCACCGGCGAGGAGCGCGCCGTGGTCTCGACATTCCCGCTCGCCAGCCAGGTTCTCGGGCCGCTGCGCCGCACCGGGCGGCTCTCGGCACCGGCGATCACGGTCCTGACCGATTTCGCGATCCACCGGCACTGGATCGCGCCGGGGGTGGACGCCCACATCGCACCCCACCACCAGGCCGCGGCTGCGGCGCTGGCGCTCGGCGGCGGCGGCATCCGGGTCGCCGGCCCGCTGGTGTCGCCCGCCTACCGCCGAACCTCACTCGACAAGCAGGAGGCCCGCGAGCGCTGTGGGCTGCCGGCGGGGCGACTCGCCCTCGTGGTGGCCGGTTCGTGGGGGGTTGGTGAGGTGGAGCAGACGGTCGCCGACATCACCCGGCTCGGGGTGGCCACGCCGGTCGTGGTCTGCGGTGCCAACACGGCCCTGCGCCAGCGGCTGCGGGACGGGGGGGTCCGCTACGCCCTCGGCTGGGTGGACGACATGCCCACCCTGATGCGGGCCGTCGACGTCCTGGTCGAGAACGCCGGCGGGCTGACCGCGGTCGAGGCGATGGCGTGCGGGCTGGCCGTGCTGACCTACCGGCCCATCCCGGGCCACGGCACCGACAACGCCGGCGCGCTGGACCGGGCCGGGGTGGCGACCTGGGCCCGCTCGGCCGCCGCTCTCGGCGCGGCGATCCGCGAGCTGGCCGATGCGAGCCCCGGCGACCGGCAACGTCGCGCCGCCGGCCTGCTCTTCGGTGCGGACGCCGCGGAGGCGATCGCCCAGATCGTGGCGGCCAGTTCGGTTCCCCGACCGGCCATGCCGCGCCGGGTCGCGCCGCCGCTGCGGTCGGGTCCGCGCAACCGGCGGGTCGCCGCGCTCTGGGCCGGTGCCGGGCTCGGCGCACTGGTCGCGATGACCCTGTCCCGCCGCGGCCGCCCGCGCCGGACCAGCCGCTGACGCGCCCTTCCCGTCGCCCTTCCCGTCGATCTAGGGCTTGCGCACATGATTGGAGATCGAACCATGTGCCTACGCCCTAGATCGACGGGGAAGAGGGTGAGCGGACGTGCGACAGTGTCGGGATGACCGCGACTGCCGTCGTCATCGCGCTCGCGGCTGCCTGCTGCTACGCGTTCGCGTCGACGCTGCAGCACCTCGCCGCCCGCCGCGAGCGTCCACAGTCGACGCTCGACCCGCGGCTGCTGGCGCGGCTGCTGCGACGGCCGATCTGGCTCGCCGGCGGTGCGGCCGACATCGCCGGGGCCGGCCTGCACGCCTCGGCGCTGGCCTTCGGCCCGCTGTCGCTGGTGCAGCCGCTGCTCGTGAGCGGCCTGGTGCTGGCCATCCCGCTCGAGGCCGCCATGGATCGACGCCGCCCCCAGCCGCGCGACCTCGCCGCAGTGGTGCTCAGCGGCGCCGGGCTGGCCATCTTCGTCATCGTTGCCGACCCGATGCCGGGTGACCCGGAGCCCTCAACGCCCGCGCTCGCCACGGTCACGGTGGGCATCGCGCTGGCCGTGAGCGTCCTGCTGGTGCTGGCCCGCCGCCGTACCGCGGAGGTCCGGGCCGGGTTGCTCGGGGTGGCGACCGGCCTGCTCTACGGCTTCGTCGCCGCGCTGGCGAAGGCGTGCGTCGCCCGGTTCGAGGTGGATCCCTGGGGCCTGCTGGTGGACTGGCGGGCGTACACGCTGATCCTGGTCGGCGTGTGGGCCATCGCGCTGAACCAGAACGCTTTCCAGGCCGGCCGGCTGGCCGCCCCGCTGATCGCGATCGCGCTCACCGATCCGGCGGTCAGCCTGATCATCGGTGTGACCGTCTTTTCGGAGCGGCTCAACACCGGCGGCATCCGCCTCCTGGTGGAGATCCTGGCGGTGCTCGCCATGGTACGTGGCCTGGTGACCGCCAGCACCGCCCGTACCGCCGGCCGGAAGTCCACTCAGGACGCCGTGCACTCGTAGGGTCGGGCGCTCAGGTGGGCGCACGGGTGCTCGCCCAGGCGGCGATCTCGGTACGGCGAGCGGCGCCGAGTTTGGTCAGGATGTGTTCCACGTGCGCGCCGACCGTCTTGGGGGAGATGTGCAGGGTGGCCGCGATCTGGCGATTGGTCGCCCCGGTCGCGATCAGCCGGGCGACCTCGACCTCGCGGGCCGTGAGCCCCGATGGGGATGCCGGGCCGGACTCGTCGAGCGCACCGGTGATCCGGGGATCGGCGCCGAGCAGCAGAGTGACGGCACCGGCGGCCCCGGCCCGGGTGCCGGCCTCGGCGCCGAGAGCGGCCGCTTCGGCGGGCCGGCGGCCGCGCCGCGCGGCCCGGGCGCCGTCGAGCAGCACCTGGGTGCCCTCCCAGAACCGGCCCCGCTCGGCCCAGCCAGCGCGGGCCCGAAAGAATGCGTCGCGGGCCAGCCCCGGGTGGCCCGCGGCGAGCTGAAGCAGACCCGATGCGTGGTCCAGAGCCGGCAGCGTGCCGGGAATCGCCCGGTGGTGCAGCAGTCGCGCACACCGGCCGAACCACTCGCTCGCGGCGGCCAGGTCGGCGCCGGCGAGCCGGGCGCGGACGCCGGTGACCAGAAACGGGAACAGATACGCGGCATCGTCCACCTGCGCCGACGCGGCCAGCCCTTGCTCGCACCACCGCACCGCCTCGCCGTTCTCCCCGCGGTGCAGCGCCATCTCGGCGAGCCCCCACAGCGCGGGGGAGAGCCGCTGCAGCTCGCCCATGCGCTCACCGAGCTCGCGGGCCTCCTGTAGGTACTCGCCGGCGGCCAGCCACTCCGCCCGCCCCAGCGCGAGGTAGCCGAGCACATGCAGCGCCGTGATGCGGGTGGTGACCCCGCCCCGGCCGTCGGCGAGGGCCTGCCGGGCGGCGAGCGTGGCGGCCGGCCAGTCGCCGGTCGCCCAGAGGACATGGGCCAGGTGCGCGGTCATGTAGTGGCGGTCGTTGAAGCGTTCGGTCCGCTCGGCATAGTCGATGCCGTCGGCCAGCCAGTGCCGGGCCCGCTCGTACTCCACCAGGACCGACGCCGACGAACCGAGCATCCGGTAGCCCCGAGCCGCCTCGGCCTCCAGGTGCGCCGCCCGGGCCTCGGCGATCGCCGCCTCCAGCAGCCGCCACCCCTCGTCCATCCGGCCGGCGAAGATGAGCGCCGAGCCCAGCGTGGCATCGGTGTTGAGCCGGATGGCCCGGTCGCCGACGTCAGCGGCGCGCGAGCGCGCCTTCTCACCGAACTCGATCGACTCTTCCAACCGCCGGTCGAGCATGTAGGCGGCGGCGAGGGCGGCCTGGATACTGGTGCGGGTGTCCTGAGTGGACGAGTCGGTGGCCGGCCCGATCAGCGCGAGGGCGTCGGTCAGCCGGCGCACCCGCTCAGCGAGGTCCGCGCCGAGCAGGTGGCGGGCCGCGACCAGTGCGGGCACCAGGGCCGCGGCCGCGCGGTCGTCGCCCAGGTCCCGCCAGATCCCGTACGCGTCGGTGTAGGCACTCACCGCCGCGGCGTTGTCGTCGACGGCGGCCAGCTCGGCCGCGAGCGCGGTGAGCAGCTCGGCCCTCTCGGCCGGGGCGGTCTGCGCTGGTGTCGTGCGCTGAGCCCGCCGGTAGAGCTCGACCGCCTCCTGGTGGGCGGAGAGCGCGGCCGCTTCCCGCGCGGCCGCCAGAGCATGCTGGTACGCCGGCGCCGGCTGATGCGCCCGCTCGTACTGATCGCTGACGAAGGCGTTGCCGAACCCGGCGGCGTTCGCCGCCTCGGCCACCCGGGCGTGCAGATCCCGGCGGCGGTGCGGGGCCAGGTCGGCGTAGAGGGCGTCGCGGATGAGCGCGTGGCGGAAGTCGTACGTGGGCCCGTCCCGGCTCGGCTGGACGACAAAGCGCTGCGCCAACTCCCGTAGGGCGCGGTCGACGGCAACCGGGAGCGCGTGCGCGACCGCGGTCAGCAGGTCGAGGTCGAAGGAGCGGCCGATGACGGACGCGGCGTCCGCGACGGCCCGCGCCGACCTGCTCAACGACTGGGCGCGGGCGAGCACGGCGTCGGCCAACGTGTCCGGGACGCCCGGGCGGTCCGCGCCCGGATCAGCCCGGTCGTAACCGGAGACGACGTCGAGGAACTCCTCGATGTGCAGCGGGATACCGTCGCTGCGCTCGAACACGGCTCGGCAGACGGCAGCCGCCGGGGTGCCGTCCACGATGGCCGCCGCCATGGCGGCAGTTTCGGCCTCGGTCAGCCGGGGGACCTTGGCCTCCTCGGCGAGGCGCTGCGTCAGCAGACGTGTTCGCCACGCCCGCATCGGCACGCGGGGAAACAGTTCGTCACTGCGGTAGGTGCCGATGACCAGCATCGGCGCCGAGGCGAGCCGGCGGGCCGCCCGGTCGAGCACCTCGAGGGTCAGCTCGTCGGCCCAGTGCAGGTCCTCCATGGCCAGCAGCACCGGCCCGTCCTGCGCGCCGAGGGCGAGCACCTGTTCGGCGAGGTCGGTGACGAGCATCCGGCGCTGCCGGTAGGCGTCGCCTACCCGGTCGGCGCCCTCGCGCAGCCGGGCCGCCATCCGGGTGCCGGGCATGGTCGTACCGGGTTGTCGGCGCAGCGTGGCGGCCAGATCGGCGAGGAGCCCGCCGGCCACCTCGCTGTCGCGGGGATAGGCACCGATCCGCAGCACCGTGGCACCGTGGGCGCCGGCCCGCGCACACACCTCGGTCAGCAGCCGGGTCTTGCCGATGCCGGCCTCGCCGGCGAACAGCAGCAGCTGCCCGGTGCCGGTCGCGGCCGCGGCCAGCCGCCGCTCGGCCAGCGCGAGCAGCTCGGCGCGCCCGATCAGCACCGGGCAGAGCGGTGCGCCGCCAGCGGGCGGGTGCATGGGGTGACTGTAGGCGACCCGGACGAGCGTTCGCGGTAGGTCGGCGCCGCACCCCTTGATCGGTGCTTTGACCGATGCGCCGCCGAGCCTGCTTCGGCAACCCTCGCCACCAATGGCGAGAGGAGCGACGATGTCGCGTTTCATGGACGTGCACAGTGGCTTCGTCGGGGTGACCGACGACCAGCTGAAGGCGGCACACGAAGCCGACCTGGCGATCGAAGGGGAAGAGGGGGTGCACTTCGAGCGCGCGTGGCTCGACCCGGAGTCGGGCAAGGTGTTCTGCCTGTCGACCGGCCCGAGCAAGGAGGCGGTGATGCGCATCCACGAGCGGGCGGGTCACCCGACGGCCGAGGTGTACGAGATCCCCATCGAGGTGTGATGCCGGCCGCGCCGCGGAGCCCCTCAGGTCGGGCGGGCTCCGGCGGCGCGGTTGGCTTTGGTCGGCGAGACGACACCCAGCTCGCGGATGCGCCTGAAGTCACCCTCGTCAATGCCATCAAGCACCTGCAGCTCGCGCTCGAGCAGCGAGAGTTGGTTGCCTGACTTGTCGTCGTCGCCCAGTGACTCGGCCGTGGTCACGTGATATCGCGCGAGCGCGACCTTGAGGCTGCGGCTCTCCAGGATCATCCGGAAGATGGTGTCCGCGCCGAGTGAGTCCTGCAGCATCCTGACCGGGCGGACGAAGAACACCGTGACGAGCTGGACCAGACCGGCCCCGCCCACGAAGGCCGGCATCTGCCAGGCGATCCGGCCGGGGTAGACGACCGCCAGCACGGAGAGCACGATTGCGACCGACATGAACGCGATGCCCCACCACATAAGGAAGCGGGCCGCCAGGGTGACCGCCTGCCCGGTCTTGCGCAGCCGTTGCGAGGTCTGTATGCGGTAGTCCCGCAGCCGCGCGTCCTCATAGGACAGGATGCCCTGCTTGTCGGCGACGTATGAGGAGTACTTGGAGAACTCCACCGAAGAGCCGCGCGCGGTCAACTGGTCGCGTCCCGGCCGGACCCCGAGGAATCGGGCGAGCTCGACCAGGTTGTCGGCGACCTCGACCCAGAGCACCCGCTGGGCGAAGTCCAATGCGGTCAGGTGGCGGTCCAGCGTACGGGTAGCGGTCAGCGAGTCGGAGACGATGAGCTGGCGCAGGTTGTAGCGCGAGCGCAGGCCGACGAGAAGCAGCAGGATCTTGATGTCGGTGAGCACGCCGATGACCGCCACCCGGGTGTTCGGGGTGCGCGCCAGGATGTCGTCGAGGACCGTGGTCAGCGGCGCATCCTGGCGGATCTGCGGGGTCTCGCCGTGTGCGTATTGGAAGTCGAAGAGCGTGTCGGAGTAGACGTGGTGCACGTGTAGCCGGTCCGCCCAGTCCGGGCGCCGCCCACCACCGCCACCGTCGGCGGTGCGCCCCGGGTCGAGGTACTGCTCGAAGCCCTCCAGGTACTGCGCACCCCAGGTGCCCGCTTCGCAGTGTGCGCCGTACTGGCTGCGTTCGCGGTCGTAGTGTTCGCCGGGAACGTGCCAGTCCCGGATGTTGATCAGGTGCAGCGGCCGACGCTCCTTCCCCTCGATCCGCCCGCCTACCACCGCCGCCAGGAACTGGGCCAGCGGGGACCGCTCGCGGGAGGCGTCGGAGAGGACGCGGCGGTGCTGGACGGTCTGGAAGCCCTCGCCGTCCTCGACGTTGAGCAGCAGCTTCGCCGACGCGGACTCGGGCAGGCAGAGCTGGCAGTCGAGGTTGAGGAACAGGTCGTTCTGCAGGCACTGCGTGATGAGGACGTACTGCGTGTCATCGTCCGGGCCGGCATTGTCAGGAGGCATCTGCGGCACGCCCTTCGGGAATCCTTGGACCGGCCGGGGTTGTGCCGATCACATCGGCAGGGTACGGCTCCCGCGGGGTGCCGACATCGGCCGACCGGACGCCGGGGCCATGGACGCGCGTCTGGCGCCCCCGCTCGGGGCGGCCACGACCGCCACTATGGTGGAGGGCAGCGCGACGGAGGGGATCGTCATGAGTGCCGAGATCGAAACGCTCGAGTTCCAGGCGGAGGCGCGAGCGCTCCTGCACCTGGTCGTCCACTCGATCTACTCGAACCGGGACACGTTCCTGCGCGAGCTGATCTCCAACGCTTCGGACGCATTGGACAAATTGCGACTGGAGTCGCTCATCAACTCCGACCTCGACGTCGACGCCACGGATCTGCATATCGACCTCGAGGTCGACGCCGAACAGCGCACCCTCACCGTGCGTGACAATGGCATCGGGATGTCGCGCGATGAGGTCGTGCGCCTGATCGGAACGATCGCCAAGTCCGGAACGGCCGAGCTCCTGCAGAAGCTGAAGGATGCGAAGAACGCGGCGGCCGCCTCGCCGGATCTCATCGGGCAGTTCGGCGTTGGCTTCTACGCCAGCTTCATGGTGGCCGACCGGGTCATCCTGCTGACCCGGCGGGCCGGCGAGGACACCGGTACCCGATGGGAATCTGGCGGCGAGGCGACCTACACCATCGAAGCCGTGCCGGACGCACCCCAAGGGACCGCGGTCACCCTGCATCTCAAGCCGGAGGATCCGGAGGACCAGCTCTTCGACTACACCGCCGAGTGGAAGCTCCGGGAGATCGTCAAGCGCTACTCCGACTTCATCGCCTGGCCGATCCGGCTGGCCGGTGCCGACGAGCCGCTCAACTCGATGAAGGCGCTGTGGGCGCGGGCCAAGGATGACGTCAGCGAGCAGGAGTATCACGAGTTCTACCGGCATGTCAGTCACGACTGGACCGATCCGCTGGCCACCATTCACATGAAGGCCGAGGGCACATTCGAATACGAGATGCTGCTCTTCATTCCGGCCCGGGCGCCGTTTGACCTCTTCATGCGTGGTAGCCGGCGTGGCGTGCAACTCTACGTCAAGCGGGTATTCATCATGGACGAGTGCGAGGCGCTGGTCCCGGAATACCTGCGTTTCGTCAAAGGCGTCGTGGATGCCCATGACCTCTCGTTGAACATTTCCCGGGAAATCCTCCAGCAGGATCGCCATATCCAGCTCATGCGCCGGCGCCTGGTGCGCAAGGTGCTCTCGACGGTGACGTCGATGATGGTCGACGATGCACAGCGGTACCACACGTTCTGGCACGAGTTCGGTCGGGCCCTCAAGGAAGGGCTATACAGCGATCCCGACAACCGGGCGGCGATCCTCGAGGTGACCTCGTCCGCCTCGACCCGTGATCCCGAGGAGCTCACCACCCTGCGCGGGTACGTCGAGCGGATGAAGGACGGGCAGGAGGAGATCTACTACGCCACGGGTGAGTCCCGCGCCACCATCGAGAATTCACCGCACATGGAGGCGTTCCGTGCCAAGGGATACGAGGTGCTGCTGCTCACCGATTCGGTCGATGAGGTGTGGGTCGACTCGGTCCCCGATTTCGACGGCCACCGCCTGCAGTCGATCGCCAAGGGGCAGGTCGACCTGGACACGGAGGAGGAGAAGAAGGAGGCCGAGCCCGAGCGTGAACAGCGGCGCAAGGACTTCGCCGCGCTGCTCACCTGGCTGCAGCAGGCGCTGGCGGAGCAGGTCAGGGAGGTCCGGCTCTCGGTCCGGTTGACCGAGTCGCCGGCGTGTGTCGTCGGGGACGCCCGCGACATCACCCCCACGCTGGAAAAGATGTTCCGGGCGATGGGCCAGGATGTCCCGCCGGTCAAGCGGATTCTGGAGATCAATCCCACCCACCCGCTGGTGGCCGGGCTCAAGAAGGAGTACGAGCGGTCAGGGGAGCACCGATCGGCTCACCGAGACCGCGGAGTTGCTCTACGACCTGGCGCTGCTCGCCGAGGGCGGCGAGCTCGGCGACCCGGCCCGGTTCACCCGCCTGGTCGCCGATCGGCTCGCCCGTACCGGATAGCCGGCGGCGCCCAGCCCCGCGGGCGTCGTTGAGCGCGGGGTGCCCAGACGCACCACGCACCCGTGGACCAACGGTGCTCGACCGCGGGTCCGGCGCCGGCAATCATGGGCACATGCGATCGTTCGACCCGGCTCGGCGGCTGTGAGGCCGACGCCTGGGTGGCTCCCTGGCGGCATAGCGGACGGCGGGACGGTCTCGGGTCAGCCCGCCGCCATCCGGGCGGTGCGGCCCAGCTCGGCGAGCTCGTCGGCCCGGTCCAGGTGGTCACGAAGCCCGAGCAGTTCCCAGCGCTGCAGCACCAGCGGTACGTTGCCCTCCCGCCAGAGCCGGTCGTGGAATCCGGTCAGCGTGAAGCCGTCGCGGGTGGCCGCGGCCGCCAGCAACGCGAGGATCTGGTGCTTGCCGACGAGGTAGCTCATCGCCTGGCCGGGGTTGGCGGCGAAGAACACGGCCTCCTCGCGCGCGGTCGCCTCGTCCATCGGCACCGCCGCCGCCAGGCGCGCGGTCGCCTCGTCGATGTTCAGCTCGCCGACGGCCAGGGCGACGTCGACCTCGACCCGCAGCGCGCGCAGCCGCAGGAAGTTCGCCACCACCCGGGCGCTGTGCGGGTAGTCGTCGAAGAGTCCGCAGAGCAGCATCAGCTCCTCGTTGTAGAAGGCGATGCCCTCGTTGGGCGCTGAGTCGTAGTAGTGCCGCCGGGCCGGCACCGGATGGGCCCAGGAGAGCGCCAACTGCTGCGCGTGCACGCCCTCGTGGATGATGGCCAGCCGGGGGTCGACCGCCGCCGCGTGGGCGAAGTAGGCCAGATCCGGTGCCGGCGGCGGGACGTAGCGCACCGCGTCGGCTCCGGCGGTCGCCGGCGACCCGAGGTCGTCGGTCACCCCGAGCCAGCTCAACGGGCGCAGGTACGCCGGCATCGGCGCGAACCGGTAGTGCCGAAGCGTTGGCGCCTGGCTCAGGATGGCGCGCTCGACGTAGAAGTCCCGGACCGCCTGCTCGTCCCGGAGTTCCTGGGCGACCTGCGTGTCGGTGTCGGCCGGCAACGGCGGCGCCGGCCGGTGGTGGCACCGGGCGGCCAGGATAGCCTCGGTCGCCGCCGCGCGCTGCCACTCCTGGCGGCCCATCGCCGCGATCTCGGCCGCCGGATACGGCAGGAGGGCAACGTCGTGCAGGAAGTACCCAAAGGCGGCGGCCCCGACCGCGGTGTCCGGGCGGGCCCCGGGCCGGGCCGCCGCGAGCCAGTCCCGGTACCCCACCAGCGCGGCCGCCGCGGCCGTGGTGGCATTCTCCAGTATGGATCGCCGGGCCGCCGGCAGCAGCGGGGCCAGCGCAGTCATCGCCTCGGTCAGATCCGCCGGTGCGTGCGCCAGGTGCCGCCCGGCATCGGCGGCGAACGGCGCGGCCAGCTCATCGGCCAGGTTCTCCCGAGCCTGCGCCAGGATCTCCGGTACGGCCGCCAACCGTTGCCCGATCGCGGCGGTCCGCTCCTCGTCGAACGGCGGCGGCGCCAGCAGGACGGTGAAGAGCGCGCCCAGGCTCTGATCGAGGTAGAAGCCCGGGTTGGTCTGCCAGCCCCGGGTGAGCTCGAGCTCCCAGGTGACCCGGGCCAGCGCGCAGCGCAGCAGGCGTGCGTCGACCTGGACGCCGACCGGTTGGTCGGAAACGTCCAGACCTTGGTGGCGGCGCAGGAAACGGCCGGCGGCCGCCCGGCGGGACTGGATCGCCGCAGCCGACCAGTCCGGTGCCCAGCCCGGGGGGCGGTGCAGCCGTGGAAGGTCGTCGGAGGTGTCGGGGGCGGTGACGGACCGCCAGCCCCAGAACTCCTGCTCCAGTTCGCGCAACGCATCGGCGGGCCGACCTGAGTCCATCCGCCCACTATGCAACGATCGCCGCAGGCGCTCCGGCCCCGGGGTTGCGGTCCCGCGTAGGAAGGAAAGACGCATGTTCATCCAGGTCATCCAGGGCACCACCGCCGATCCGGACGGCCTCGCCGAGGCGGTCCGGCGGTGGCACGCCGAGATCGCGCCGCAGGTGACCGGGTGGCTCGGCACGACCAGCGGCACCACCGCCGACGGCCGGGCCATCGCGGTGGTCCGGTTCGAGTCGCCGGAGGCTGCCCAACGCAGCAGCGAGCTGCCCGCACAGCAGCAGTGGTGGGAGCGGACGCGCGGCTACTTCACCGGCGACGCCACTTTCCACGACTGCACCCAGACGTTCACCTTCCTGGACGGTGGTACCGACGACGCCGGCTTCGTACAGATCATCCAGGGACGGGTGGGCGATACCGAGCGGATGCGGCAGATGTTGACGCAGGCTGGGGAGGAGCTTCGCCGCGCTCGTCCCGATGTCCTGGGCGGCACCGTCGCCGTGCACCCAGACGGCGGCTTCACCCAGGTGGTCTACTTCAGCTCGGAGGCGGCCGCCCGGGCCGGCGAGCAGAACGAGGCCGGCCGGGAGCCCACCCCGATGGACGAGGAGATGGGTGCGATGTTCGCCGACGCCACCTACTACGACCTGACCTCCCCGCACCTGCTCTCGCCAGCCTGACCCCGCGGGGGCTGGTTGGAGGCGGAGCGGGAGGCCGTCAAGGCAACGATCCGGGGCAGGCGCTGCAGGACGCGGGCGGGGGCCGGCGCGCCAACTCCTGCCTGCGCGCGGCGGCCCAGATCTTCGAGGAGATCGGGGCACCCGAGCTGGCCGAGGTCGGCGCGCTGCTGGCCGGCTGACGTACGCTGGCCGCGTGACGCAGGCCGAGGGCGTGCCGCGGCCCCAGGTCGGGGTTGTCCTCGGCCCGGTGCCCGCCGATCTGGTCGAGTGGCTCGCCGACGCCGCGGCCTACGACGCCGCGGGTGTCGATGCACTGTGGCTGGAACTGTCGCCCGGGCGCCGGCTCGATCCGGTGGTGTTGGCGGCAGCGCTCGCGGTGGTCACCTTCCGGGCGCAGATCCTCGCCCAGTTGCCCCCGGGCCTGGGCCCCGACACGCTTGCCACCCTCGACCGGCTGGGCCGCGGACGGGTACGGGTGGTCACCGAGGCCGAACGCCAAAGCTGGACGCCGGCACCATCGCCGGATGGCCGGATCGCCTGGCGGACCACGGTGGCCGATGCGCTCGAGCGGGGGACGCCGGGCCTGCTGGTGCCGGCCGGCGGCCGCCTTCTCGATATTCTGCGCAACCCGGACGACGGCGACCGCCGGGACCTGCAGCTCACGGTGGGCTGAGCCGCCGTAGATCGTTGCACTTGACGGCTCTCGGCGAAGGTTTAGCATTTCTCTATCTGCAGGCGTTCCTTGCCAGGGGCCCGCGTCGCTGCCGGTCCGGAGTAGGAGACCGACGTGGAGGTCACCCGGCGCGAGTTTCTCCGGCTCGGTTCGGCCGGTGTGGTGGGCGTCTCGGTCCTCGGATTCGACCTGGTGCCGGCGAGCCGGGTGAAGACCACGCTGCGCATCGAGGGCGCGACCGTCTCCCATTCCGTCTGCCCGTACTGCGCCGTGGGCTGTGCCCTGCTCGCGTACACGAAGAAGACGCCGAGCGGCAAGGTCGAACTGCTCCAGATCGAGGGTGACCCGGACAGCCCGGTGAACGAGGGCCGGCTGTGTCCGAAGGGCGCGAGCGCGATGCAGCTGGCCGTCTCCGGCCGCCGGATCACCAGCCCGCTCTACCGCAAGCCCGGCGCGACGCAGTGGTCCCAGGTCTCCTGGGACTTCGCGCTGGACGTGCTCGCCCGCAATGTGAAGGCGTCCCGGGACCGCACCTTCGTCGCCACCGACGCCGCCGGCAACGTGGTGAACCGCTGCGAAGGCATCGCCTTCGCGGGCGGCGCCGCGTTCAGCTCCGAGGAGGGCTACTTCGCCACCAAGGTGATGCGAGCCCTCGGGGTGATCTATCTGGAGCAACAGGCCCGCGTTTGACACGGTCCCACGGTGGTCAGTTTGGCCGCCTCGTTTGGCCGCGGAGCCATGACCAACCACTGGCGTGACATCAGGCACGCGGACCTGGTCATGATCAACGGCGCCAATCCGGCCGAGGCACATCCGGTCGGCTTCCAGTGGGTCATGCGGGCCAAGCGCGACCGCGGGGCCACGCTGATCCACGTCGACCCCCGGTTCACCCGCACGTCCGCGGTGGCCGACAAGCACCTGCGCATCCGCACCGGCACCGATGTCGCCTACTTCGGTGGCCTGATCAACTATGTCCTGCAGAACGAGCTCTACCACAAGGAGTACGTGCAGTTCGCTACGAACGCCGGCTTCGTGGTGAAGGAGGGCTACGCCTTCACCGACGGTCTGTTCAACGGCTTCGATCCGACCAAGAAGGTGTACGACACCACGGCGTGGGCCTACGAGCTGGGCCCGGACGGGTTCGCGACGGTGAACCTCGAGCACCCTCGCTCGGTGCTCAACCTCATGCGCGCGCACTACAGCCGCTACACCCCGGAGATGGTCGAACGCATCACCGGGATTCCCCGCGCCGACTTCCTGCAGGTCGCCCAGTTGGTGGGCCAGATGGGCAAGCCGGACAAGGTGATGACGATCGTGTACGCGGTCGGGCTCACCCACCACACCACCGGCGTCCAGCTCATCCGGTCGGGCGCGCTGCTGCAGCTCCTGCTGGGCAACATGGGCCGGCCCGGCGGCGGGATGAACGCCGAACGCGGCCACGCCAACATCCAGGGCAACACCGATCACGCCATCTCCTGGGACATCCTGCCCGGGTACCTGAAGACTCCGGCACCGGGACAGCGGACGATCGCCGACTACGTGACCCAGAGCGCGAGCAAGAAACTGCTGCCCAACTCGCTCAACTTCTTCGGCACCAACTACCGCAAGTTCATGGTGAGCCTGCTCAAGGGTTGGTACGGCGACGCCGCCACGGCGGCGAACGAGTTCGCCTTCGACTACCTGCCCAAGCCGGCCAGCAACGCATCCTGGCTGTCCATTTTCGACCAGGCGCTGCGGGGCAAGATGGAGGGCGTCATGCTCTCCGGGATGACCGCGACCAGCATCGGCCCCGACTCCAATCAGATCCTGCAGGCACTGTCCAAGCTCAAGTGGCTCTGCGTCATGGACGCCTTCCCGACCACGAGCTCGGAGTTCTGGCACGCTCCGGGCGTCGACGCGAGCACCGTACAGACCGAGGTGCTCCTGCTGCCCACCACGCACTGGATCGAGAAGGACGGGTCATTCACCAACAGCGGCCGGTGGGCCCAATGGAAAGACGCGGTGCTGCCCCCACAGGGTGAGTCCCGTCACGATCACTGGATCATGGCCGAGGTCTTCCAGCGGGTGCGCGACCAGTATCGCCAGCAGGGTGGCAAGTTTGCCGATCCGGTCCTCGCGCTCACCCTGCCGTACCGGGATCCGCGCAAGCCGGAGCTCGACGAGATCGCCCAGGAGATCAACGGCCGGGACCTGACGACCGGTCTTCGGCTGGCCACCTTCGGCGCGTTGAAGGATGACGGCACCACGACCGCCGGTGACTGGATCTACACCGGCCACTACCCCGAAAGCGGGAACCTGACCCGCCGCCGCGACGGCGTGCAGGATCCGCAGCGCAACGACCCGACCGGGATGGATTTCTACCCCAACTGGGCGTGGAGTTGGCCGCTGAACCGCCGGGTGCTCTACAACCGTGCCTCGGCCGATCCGGCCGGTCATCCGTGGGATCCGACCCGGCCCGGGATCCAGTGGGACGCCACCGCCGGCCTGTGGAAGGGCGACGTGCCCGATTACCCGCCGACCGCGGATCCGGCGAAGCCCGAATCGCCGCTGCCGTTCATCATGACCGGCGAGGGCACCGGACGGCTGTTCAGCAACGGGGTCGCCGACGGACCGTTCCCCGAGCACTACGAGCCGGTCGAGTCGCCGATCGACAATCCGCTGCACCCCGCGGTCTCGACCACCCCGGTCGCGTTCCTCTACGACGCGCTGGCCGGCCGCGCCAACCGGTTCGGCCGGGTGGACGAGTTCCCGTACGTCGCCACCTCGTACCGGCTGACCGAGCACGAGCATTACGTCACCCAGCACATCGAACACCTCGTGCAGCTGCAACCCGAAGCCTTCGTGGAGATCCCGGCCGAGCTGGCCCAGGAGAAGGGCATCGCGACCGGCGACCGGGTGCGGGTCTCGTCGAAGCGGGGCAAGCTCGAGGTGCGGGCGGTGGTGACCAAGCGCCTGGGACCGTTGCAGGTGGACGGAAAGAAGATCTACCAGATCGGCATCCCGATCCACTGGGGCTTCGTCGGCATCAACACCGGCCAGCATTGGCTGGCCAACGCGCTGACGCCGTTCGTCGGTGACGCCAGCTCCCGGACGCCGGAGTTCAAGGCATTCCTCGTCAACCTCGAGAAGATGTGACCGGATGGCCGCCCCGCACCTGCACGCCGGCGCCAGCCCGTGGGTGAGCCAACGGGCGCGGGCCGAGCAGCTACGCGACCGGTACCCGTTCGCCGACCAGGTGCTGACTCTCTATCTGGCCCTGGTCGAGGTTTGGACAGAGCTGTGGGAGGTCGCCACGGCGCAGCGGCCGGAGCCGGCCCAGCTCTCCCGGTGGGCGGCCGAGCAGGCGGTTCCGGTCGTGCTCAAGGTGACCGAGGCCGCCGGCCCGCCGCCGCTGGCCACCGCGGTCAGCGCACTCGCCGAGGCCGATCCTGAGGCGCCCCTCGCCGGCTGGTTGGCCGGGCTCGAGCTGACCCCGGCCGAGCGCTACCTGGCCCGGGCGAGCCTGTGCGCTCCCCTGGCCGCGCTGGCGGCCGATGCCGGTGCGGCCTGCGCGGCCGATCCGTCGCCGCGCGGTGACCGGCGTTGCCCACGCTGTGGTGGCCTACCACAGGTGAGCTACCGCAGTGCGGCGGGCGAGCGACTGGTCAGCGGCGCGCGTCACCTCGGCTGCTCGCGGTGCGGACACAGCTGGAGCTACTCGGCCAGCGCCTGCCCATCCTGCGCAGATACCCAAGCATCCGCACGAACCATCTACGCCGAGCACCGCGAGGGCCCGATCATCGCCGGCACCGAGGCGGTCGAGGAGGCCGAGGCCGCGAGCGGGTCCGACGGACCCACGTTTGCGCACCTTCGCCTCGAGGCGTGCGGGAGCTGCCGGCACTACCTCATCGACGTCGACCTGGGCCGCGATGGCCAGGCGGTGCCCGAGGTGGACGAACTGGCGGCATTGCCATTGGCTCTGTACGCCGCCGACCAGGGCTTCACCAAGCTCTCGCTGAATCTGATGGGGTTGTGATGGCGCAGATCACGCCGGGCCAGGCCTATGGCTTCTTCACCGACACCAGCGTCTGCATCGGATGCAAGGCCTGTGAGGTCGCCTGCAAGGAGTGGAACCAGCTTCCGGGCAACGAGCCGACCTTCGGCGACGGCTTCGACAACACCGGCAGCCTCGACGCCCAGAACTGGCGGCACGTGCAGTTCCTGGACCGGGTGCCCGACAAGCCGGTCGGCGCGGGTCAGGGACGGGCCTGGCTGATGATGTCCGACGTGTGCAAGCATTGCACCCACGCGAGCTGCCTGGAGGTCTGCCCTACCGGCGCCATCATCAGGACCGAGTTCGACACCGTCTTCATCCAGCCATCGGTCTGCAACGGCTGCCGCGACTGCATCTCGGCCTGCCCGTACGGGGTCATCGAGCTGGACCAGAACACCAACGTCGCGCAGAAGTGCACGCTGTGCTACGACCGCCTGCAGGGCGGCTTGGAGCCGGCGTGCGCCAAGGCCTGCCCGACCGAGTCGATCCAGTTCGGGCCGGTGACCGAGCTGCGCCAGCGGGCGCAGCAGCGGGTGCAGGACCTGCACGGGCAGGGCGTGACCGAGGCCCGCCTCTACGGCGCGGACGACTCCATCTACGGTGGACTCAACGCGTTCTTCCTGCTCATGGACGAGCCGGAGGCGTACGGGTTGCCGGATGCCGCGAACGCGGTGCTGCCCAGTCGCAACAACGCGCTCGGCTACCTGGCCACGCTGGCCACCGCCGTCGTCGGCGTGATCGGCGGCTTGATCGCCCTGCGACGACGGCGGGAGCCGCCGGCCCCGAGCGCGGAGACCACCGACACCCCGCTGACCGGGGCGGGTGTGCCGTGAGGTGGCTCGCCGACGCGGAGCACTTCGTCCGGGCCCCCGACTGGACCTGGTACATCCTGTTCTACTTCTTCTTCGCCGGCCTCTCCGGCGGCTCGTACGTGATCGCGGCGCTGCTGCGCCTGCACGGCGATCCGGCGGATGAGCCGGCCGCCCGGGTCGCCATCTACGTGGCGTTTCCGGCCCTGGTCCTCTGCCCGGTGCTGCTGACACTCGACCTCGGCCAGCCGCTGCGGTTCTGGCACATGCTGGTGAACACCACGCCTGGCGAAGTCGCGCCCATCTTCAGGTACTGGTCGCCAATGTCGGTCGGGGCCTGGGCCCTGCTCGTGTTCGCGATATTTGTGACCGTGTCCTTTGTGGATGCGTTGGTGCGCGATCGGGTGATCCGGCTGCGGCTGCTGGCGCGGATGCTCGACGGTGGGCTCGGCAAGCTCTGGATGGCGCTGGGTGGCCTCGTCGGTCTCTTCGTCGCCGGCTACACCGGCGTGTTGCTCGCGGTGTCGAACCAGCCGATCTGGAGCGACAGCTGGGCGCTGGGCGGCCTCTTCCTCGCCTCGGGGCTCACCGGCTCGGCCGCACTGGTCGGTTGGTTGGTCCACCACCGGGCCGACGCCCGGGGCAGCGTGCGGATCTTCGCTCGGTTCGAGCGGTTCTTCCCCTGGCTCGAGCTCCTACTGCTCGGCCTCTTCGTGGCGCTGCTGATCGGGCCGGGAACCATCGCACAGGCGTTCGCGTATCCGTGGTACCTGCTGTGGCTGGTCGCGGTCGCGGGCCTGGTGCCCGGCCTGACCGGCCGGGTCGGCGTACCCCGCGCGGTGAGCAGTGGTGGCGCCGTCGCGGTGAGCTCGCGCGGGGTCGCCTGGATCTCGATCCTGGTACTGGTGGGAACTCTGGCCCTGCGGGCCGCGGTAATCTTCAGCGCGCAGTGATCCGGTGCCGGCCGTCCGGGTCCCGCCGGGTCCGGCCGGTGGCGGCGAGGTGTTCCAGCAACGGGACGATGACCTTGCGGGAGGTGTCCAGCGCGGCCCGGGCCTCGCCCGCCGTGAACGGCTGGTCGAGTCCGGCGAGGACACCGGCGGCCATCGGCACCGCGTCCGGCAGCACCACCACACCCGGTGCCAGCCGTAGCAACCGGCGGGCGCGCACCGCCGCCGCGACCTCGGCGGCCCGCAGACCGGACGCGGCGAGTTCCTCGTCGGCCAATGCGGCGAATGCTCCGCGCAGCCGTCCTTCCAGCGCCGACAGCGCGTCCCGGACCGCCGGCGCCAGCGCATCCGGAGCCTCGGCGTGCACAATCACTCCGTTGCGGACGGTCAACGGCGCCGTCAGCAGCGCCGGGACCAGCCGGACGTCGGGCAGGTCGAGCGCCTTGCGCACCTCGTCGACCGCAAGGGGAGCGGCCGTCGGGTCGTCGGCCCGGCCGGCCACCATCGCCTTCAGCCGGGCCCGCAGCCCTCGGGCCAGATCCGGATCCACGAGCCAATCGCCAGCCAGCGCCGGCACCGGCGACTCGATCCCGATTTCGTGCAGCGTGCCCTGCCGGACGATGCCCCGGCGGCGCAGTTCATCGCGGCCGTCCGGGGTGTCCGGATAGGTCGCCAGCTCGCTCGCCCGGCGCTGGTGGAACGTGCGGCGCCGCAGCGGCGGCGGGTCGAGATCGAGCAGGATCGCGCCACCGGCCACCCCCCGGTCGGTGCGGAGCACGACCCGGTCGCCGACCCGCAGCGGCAACGGCTCGGCGAGGGTGAGGCGGGCGGTGTCGGGTCCGATCGGGCGCAGCCTGGTCGGCACGGTGGCGGTGCCGACGTGGACGAGCAGGTCCGGCGGCAGATCCCCGGGCCGGCACAGCCGGGTACGCACATCCGTTACCGCCGTCCCGCGGTAGCTGTGCGGCGTCATGAGGGCGTCACCCCGGACGATGTCGACCCGGCCCGGGGCGCGCAGGTTCAGGGCCACCCGGGCCACGCCGCTGACCTGGTCCACGTGCTGGTTGAGGGTTTGGATCTCGCGAACCGTGACCCTCGCGCCGCTTCGAGCCAGCTCGAGAACGTCGCCGGTGCGTACCGTCCCGGCCGTGAGGGTGCCGGTGACGACCAGGCCGGCGCCGCGGATGGTGAACCGGCGATCGACCCAGAGCCGGACCGGTGCCGCCGGGTCAGTGGCCGGCAGCCGGGCGATGAGGTCATCGAGTGCCGCCCGCAACTGGGGCAGGCCGTGTCCCGACCGGGCGCTCACCCCGATCCACGCGATGTCGCCGAGGCTGGTCGGCCGGATCTGCTCGAGGGCCTCTTCGGCGGCGAGTTCGGGCTCCATCAGGTCGGTCTTGGTGACCGCGAGCACCGCGTGGCGCACCTCAAGGGCGTGCAGTGCCAGCAGGTGCTCGGCCGACTGTGGCATCCAGCCCTCGTCCGCCGCGACCACGAAGAGCACGCCGGGCACCGGCCCGACACCCGCGAGCATGTTGGCGACGAAGCGTTCGTGCCCGGGAACGTCCACAAAGGCCAATGGCGCGTTCGCGGTGTCGGTCCAGACGAAGCCCAGGTCGATGGTGAGGCCCCGGCGGCGCTCCTCTGCCCACCGGTCGGGCTCCATCCCGGTCAGCGCACGCAGCAGAGCCGACTTGCCGTGGTCCACGTGCCCAGCGGTCGCGATCACGTGCATGGCTGTCCTCGCCGTACCAACTCCGGCCGTACCTGGGGTGGCGGAGGCGGACGGGAATCGAACCCGCCGACGCGTTCGTCACACGTCCCACGGCTTTGAAGGCCGCGGCCGGCACCAGCCGACAAACACCTCCGCGAGGACGGTACCGCGATCTGTTCATCCGTGACCGGCCCGGGTCAGCCGAGGACGACCGGGAACTCGCCCGCGGCCACCAACTCGCCGATGACCGGGGCCCCGGGGATCTCGCCGGCGATCAACAGTCCGCCGGAGGTCTGGGCATCGGCCAGCAGCAGCGCGTCGAGCTCGGCCACGCCGCCGAAGGACGTGTGTGGTCGAACCCAGTCGAGGTTGCGCCGGGTGCCGCCGCTGATGTAGCCGTCGGCGGCGGCCGCCCGCGCCCCGTCGACGTAGCTGATGGCGGCGGGATCCAGGACGACCGTCACCCCGCTCGCTCGGGCCAGCTTCAGCGCGTGCCCGAGCAGCCCGAACCCGGTCACGTCGGTCGCGCAGCGGCAGCCGGCCGCCAGCGCGGCCTGCGCCGCCGCCCGATTGAGGGTCGTCATCACGGCGACCGCCTGCTCGAAGACCTCGCCGGTCGCCTTGTGCCGGGCGTTGAGGACGCCGAGACCCAGCGGTTTCGTCAGCGACAGCGGCTGCCCGGCCCGCCCGGCGTCGGTGCGCAGCATCCGGTCGGGAGCGACCACGCCGGTCACCGCCAGCCCGTACTTCGGTTCCGGGTCATCGACACTGTGCCCGCCGGCGAGGTGGCAGCCGGCGGCCGCGGTGACCGCGAGCCCACCGCGCAGCACCTGCGCGGCCAACTCGATCGGCAGCGCGTCGCGCGGCCAGCCGAGCAGGTTCACCGCCAGGACCGGGCGGCCGCCCATCGCATAGATGTCGGAGAGCGCGTTCGTGGCCGCGATCCGGCCCCAGTCGTACGGGTCGTCGACGACCGGGGTGAAGAAGTCGGTGGTCAGCACGATGGCCGGGGCGCCGTCGGGCATCCCCAGCACGGCGGCGTCGTCACCGGGATCGAGCCCGACCAGGAGCGGACCGTACTCATCGGCCAGCGCGGCGTCGATGGGGACGCCGGCCAGCAGGCGGTCCAGTTCCCCCGGCGGGATCTTGCACGCACATCCGCCGCCGTGGGCATACTGCGTCAATCGAACTCGGGTCAGCTGACTGGAACTGCCGTGGGAGGTGCCGGGGGACATGCCCATGGGCTCATTCTTCGATGGCGACGGGGAGTTGTCATCAGCGCGCCCCGGCGCCGACCGGCGCCGGCGGATCCCGGCCACCGAGACGCTGCTCGCCGACCCCGACTTGGCGGCGGCCTGCGACCGAGTGGGCCGTCGGGTGGTGAAGGGCGTGATCACCGCCGCCCAGCAGCGCGCCCGGCGCGGCGAGATTGGACCAGAGGAGGTCCTCGGCGCCGCGCGCGACGCCCTCCCCGCGTACGCGACCAGTCTCCGGGCGGTGGTGAACGCGACCGGAGTGATCATCCACACCAACCTCGGCCGGGCGCCGCTCTCGCGGGCGGCGCGGGCGGCGCTGGGTGCCGCCGCCGGTGCCACCGACGTGGAGTTCGACCTGGAGACCGGCGAGCGGGGCGGCCGGGGGCGGGGCACACTGGCCGCGCTCGCGGCCGCGGTGCCGGGGGCGCAGGCTGCACACGTGGTCAACAACAACGCGGCCGCGCTGCTGTTGTGTGCCCTGGCCCTGGCCCGCGGCCGGGAGATCGTGCTGAGCCGCGGCGAGCTCGTCGAGATCGGCGACGGCTTCCGCATCCCGGAGCTGCTGGCCAGCACCGGCGCGCGGGTGCGCGAGGTGGGCGCGACCAACCGGTGCACCCTGGGCGACTACGCCGACGTCATCGGCCCGCGTACCGGTTTCATCCTCAAGGTGCATCCATCGAACTTCGTCGTATCGGGTTTCACCGCCGCGGTGGGAGTGGCCGAGCTGGCCAGCCTCGGACCGCCGGTCGTGGTGGACATCGGGTCCGGCCTGCTCGCTCCGCATCCGCTGCTGCCCGACGAGCCGGATGCGGTCACCGCGCTGCGGGCGGGCGCCGCACTGGTCACCGCGAGCGCCGACAAGCTGCTCGGCGCGGCCCAGGCCGGGCTCATCCTGGGCCGGCGCGACCTGGTCGAGCGGCTGCGCCGCTTCCCGGCCGCGCGTGCGGTACGGGTCGACAAGCTCACCCTGGCCGCTCTGGAGGCGACGCTCGTCGGACCGCCAACCCCGGTGCGCGTCGCCCTGGAGGCGCCGGTGGCGGCGCTCGCCGCCCGGGCGGAGCGGGTCGCCGACCGCCTGCGCGCCGCCGGCGTCGACGCGCAGGCGGTGGACTCGGTCGCGGTGGTCGGGGGTGGCGCCGCACCGGGGGTGAACCTACCCAGCGCGGCGGTCAGCCTTCCGGTGGCGCTCGCCGCGGCGCTGCGCCGCGGCGAACCTCCGGTGGTCGGACGGGTTGACGGCGACCGCTGCCTGCTCGACCTGCGCACGGTGCCGCCCGAGGACGACCCGACCGTGCTCGCCGCCGTCCTCACCGCCGCCGGCCGCGACGATTGATGGCGCTCGAGTGTTAGCAAGGGCACCCTCTTAACGGATTCAGTCGAGCAGGGTGCCCCTCCAAACCAGTGGGCGGGTCACAGCCACCGCCAAACGTGCCCGTTCGCGGATCAGCCGGCGAGGGCGGCAACCGCCTCCGCGAGCCGCATCGCGTAGCCGGATTCGTTGTCGTACCAAGCGGCCACCGAGACCAGATCGCCGTCCTGCACAGCGGTGAGCGGGGCGTCCAGGATCGACGACGCGGTGTCGCCGACGATGCGCGAGGAGGCCCACTCGTCGCGCAGTACCCCGAAGATCCCCTTCAGCGGCGCGCTGTCCGCGGCGGCGAGGAACGCGTCGTTCAGCTCCGCCGCCGTCGTCTTGCGGTTGACCCGTACGGTGAGCTCCACGATGCTGCCCGTGCGGACCGGGATCCGGTACGCCTTGCCGGTCACGTTGAGATCGGGCCAGATGAACTTCAGTGCCTTGGTGGCGCCGGACGATGACGGGATGAGGTTTTCCGCGGCGGCCCACGAGTCGCGCCGGTCCTTCATCGGCTGGTCGGTCAGCGACTGGGTGTTCGTATAGGCGTGCACGGTGGAGAAGAAGCCGTCCCGGACGCCGACGGCGTCCCGCAGGACCTTGATCACCGGGGCCAGGGCGTTGGTGGTACAGCTCGCCATGCTGATGATCCGGTGTCGGTCAGGGTCGTAGCTGTCCATGTTGATACCCGGCAGCAACACGGCGTCGCAGTCGTCGAGGGACTTGCTGGGCGCGCTGACCAGCACCCGCGCGGCGCCGCGGTCGAGATGCTGCTGGGCGCCGGCCCGGGTGGTGGCCCGGCCGGTGCAGTCGACGACGAGCTCGACCCCGAGGGCGGCCCAGTCGGGCGTGCCGTCGCGGCCGTCCAGGTAACCGATGCGACGGGAGCCGATGACGATCGCCGTTGCATCCGCCGAGACCGGCTCGCGCCACCGGCCGTAGTTGGTGTCGACCTCGAACAAAGCGGCGAACGACTCGGCCGGAGCGATGTCGCAGATGTAGGCCGGTTCGAACAGACCCGCGGTCAGGCCGGCCTTGACGACCGAGCGACCGATACGCCCGAAACCGACAATAGCGACATTAGACATACATACTCCCTTGGTGCTCACGCATTCGCAGCCGCATGCTGCGGGGTCTGGGGCAAATCGCAGGAATACTCTAACCCGATCTAACCCGGACACCCCCCGCGCCCGGCCCCTCTCCGCCCGCCCCCTTCCCCGCCCGCCCCCTTCCCTGTCGATCTAGGGCCTATGCACATGGTTCGATCTCCAATCGTGTGCTTTAGCCCTAGATCGACGGCTATAGTGCGCTGATGGTCAAGCCGTTCGCCTCCTCCGCGGATCTGGCCGAGAAGACGGAGACGTTCGAGATCATCGCGCCGGGGGTGTACGGCCTGACCGCCGAGGGCGACCCGAATGTGGGCGCGGTCGAGGGCGAGGACTTCCTGGTGGCGTTCGAGGCCCGGGCGACCCCGCTGATGGCCCGGCGGTGGCTCGACCAGCTGCGCCAGCACACCACGAAACCCGTGCGCTACCTGGTGCTCAGCCACTACCACGCGGTGCGCACCCTCGGTGCCGCCGCATTCGACGCCCGTACCGTGGTCGCGCACGAGCAGACGCGCGCCCTGATCGCGGAGCGGGGGGCCGCCGAC
Source organism: uncultured Actinomycetota bacterium (assembly GCA_963753485.1). GTDB lineage: Bacteria > Actinomycetota > Actinomycetes > Mycobacteriales > Micromonosporaceae > CAWDLX01. The sequence goes on from CAVWCL010000020.1 coordinate 320,634, forward strand.
TGGGCCTCGGAGCAGGCCCGGATGCCGAGGCTCTTCACCGGTCACGAGACCATCTCCGGGCTCACCTGGCCCGACCTGACGTTCACCGATCGGCTCACGATCGACCTCGGCGGCGAGCGCGGGCAGCTCATCCTGCAGTACTGCGGTCGCGGACACACCGCCGGCGACATCGTCGCCTGGTTGCCGCGCGCACGCGTGCTCTTCGCCGGCGACCTGGTGGAGGCGCAGGCCGCGCTCTACACCGGCGACGCGTTTCATTGCGACTGGTCCACGACCACCCTGGACCGGCTCGCCGCGCTGGATGCCGAGATCCTCGTGGGCGGGCGTGGACCGGTCGTTCGCGGCGGCGGTGCCGTCGGCGCGGCGATCGCGCAGACCCGCTCGTTCCTCACCGTGATGATCGATCTGACCAGCGCGCTCCACGAGGGGGGTGGCACCGTCCGCGACGCGTTCGCGGCCGTGCACGAGGCGCTGGCGCCCACCTTCGGCAGCTGGCCGATCTTCGAGCACTGCCTGCCGTTCAACGTGCAGCGGCTGTGGGACGAGCTCGACGGGATCGACTGGCCACGCATCTGGACCGCCGCCCGGGACCGCGAGGTGTGGGCAGCGCTGCAGGGATGACCCTGGTACGCCACGGGACGGTGCGCGGATGACCGACGACGCGCTTGCCTCAGCGGAGGAGGCGGGATGACCGACGACGCGCTTGCCTCAGCGGAGGAGGCGGGATGACCGACGACGCGCTTGCCTCAGCGGAGGAGGCGGGATGACCGACGACGCGCTTGCCTCAGCGGAGGAGGCGGGATGACCGACGACGCGCTTGCCTCAGCGGAGGAGGCGGGATGACGGAGCGGGTCCCGGTGATCGTGGTGGGCGCGGGGCCGGTCGGGCAGAGCACCGCGCTGCTGCTGGCCCGCTGGGGCATCCGCACCCTGCTGCTGGATGCCCGGCCCGCCCGGGACGAGATCGGCTCGCGCTCGATCGTCCAGCAACGTGACGTCATCGACGTGTGGGATGCGGTTGGCGCCGGTTCACCGATCGCCGCGGAGGGCATCACCTGGCGTACCGCGCGCACCTACTACCGTGATCGCGAACTCTTCGCGGTGGAGTTCGCCGACCGTGGCCACTCCCCGTTCCCGCCCTTCGTCAACGTGTCCCAGGCACGGACCGAGGCGGTCCTGGACGCGCGGATCGCGCGCGAGCCACAGGTCGAGCTCCGCTGGGACCACCGGGTCACCGCGATCGTCCCGGACGCCGACGGCGTCCGGGTGACCTGTGCCGGGCCGACCCGCGAACTCAGCGCGCGCTACGTCGTGGTGTGTGCCGGCGGGCGCTGTGACGACCTGCGCGCGGGCCTGGGTCTCTCGTTCGACGGCGAGACCTTCGACGACCAGTTCCTCATCTGCGACATCCGTACGCAGCTGCCGGGGTGGGAGTACGAGCGGCGGTTCTACTTCGACCCGGTGTGGAACCCCGGCCGGCAGGTCCTGGTGCACCCGTGTCCGGGCAGCACGTTCCGCATCGATTGGCAGGTGGCGCCCGACTTCGACCTGGCCGCCGAGGAGGCCTCGGGCGGGCTGGACCGGCGGATCCGCCAGATCGTCGGTGACCGCCCGTACCAGGTCGTATGGCGCTCGGTCTACCGATTCCAGTCCCGGGTGGTGCCACGCATGCGGGTGGGCCGGGTTCTGCTGGCCGGGGACAGCGCCCATCTGATGTCGCCGTTCGGCGCCCGTGGGTTGAACTCCGGGGTCCTCGATGCCGAGAACGCCGCCTGGAAACTGGCCTTCGTCCTGCGCGGCTGGGCGCCGCCGACGCTGCTGGAGACCTACCACGACGAGCGGCACGCGGCCGCGCTGGAGAACCTCGACGTGACCTCGGCGACCATGCGGTTCCTTGTCCCCCGCACGGAGCTCGAGCGTCGGCGGCGCCTGGATGTGCTGGCGCGGGCCGGAACCGATCCGCAGGCCGGTGCCATGGTCGACTCCGGCCGGCTGGCCGAGCCCTTCTGGTACCACGACTCCCCGCTCACCACGCCGAATCCGGCCCGCCCGTTCACCGGCCGGCCGCCACGCGGCCGAGTCCACCCACCGGTGCCCGGGGTGTTGGTGCCGGACTGCCCGCTCGATGCGCCCGCCGCCGCTGGCGCCCGGCGACTACGTGAGCTGGCCCGTCGCGGAGTCTGCGTGCTGGCGCCGGGCCCGCCGGTGCACCGCGAGGCCCCGGTTGCCCAGTACCAGCTGTCCGATCTGGACAGTGACGGCATGCTCGCCGCGACGCTGAATATGGCCTCGAACGAGGTCTGGGTACTCCGGCCGGACGCACACATCGCGGCGATCCTGACCGACCCGGCCCCGGCGGAGCTGGACGTCGCCGTTGCCCGCAGTCTCGCCCACGCCGGTCTCGGCTGACCGCCTCCGCCGCCCGCCGGTCGGCCACTGCGCTCAGGCGGTGTCCAGGCGGGCGCGCAGCGCGTCGATCCCCGAGCGGATGAGGTCGCCGTAGCCGTCGGCCGGCAGGTCGGGAATCGACGCCTCGGCCGCGGCGAGCTGGCTGCGGGACTCCTCGATCTGGCCCAGTTTCTCGTGGTCGGCCGCGAGATTCAGGTGCAGTGAAGCGTAGAGGCCACGCACGGTCAACGCCGGGTGGAACTTCTGCGCGCGCTCGTCGGTGAGCTCGGACGCGGCGGCCAGCGCCCTGCGGTCCCAGGCCAACTCGTCGCTGGGATCGTCCTGGAGATCGGCCACATAGTGGGCCAGCATCACCCGATGCAGGGCATCGCCGTCATCGCCGACCTGCGCCCACGCGCGGTCGAACGCCTCCCGGGCGTGCACCCGTTCGCCATGCAGGGCCTGGCTCTGCGCCGCGATGATGAGATCCATGATCGGGTCGGCACCGTCGACCGGACCGGCAGCGTCGGCCGGACCGGCCCGGTGTACCGGATCAGCCTGGTACGGCTCGGGGCTCGCCGGCTGGTCGAGGCGGGTGATGATCTCGTAGCAGACCCGCACGCAGCCGTCGCAGATCCAGACGTTCGGGCCGGCGACCAGCCGGGCCACCTCTGCCGGACCCTTACCGCAGAACGAACACGCTGCGTCGTCGGACACGCGCTTGGTCACGCACGGATCGTCGCACGGATCGCGCTCAGCCTCCCGCCGTTCGTTCGCGCTGCGGTGCTCGCACCCGCTCGCTCCTCGCGCCTCACCGGCGCGCCCGGTGTACCGGCCGGCCGGTCAGGCAACGGGCGTCAGCCGTCATCGCCCGTACCAGGATCTCCAGGTCCGGATAGCGGTCGGCGTCGGCCCGGACGGTGATGGTCAGGTGGCCGGCGTAGGAGAAGGCGAGGAACGACAGCGCAAGGTTGCCGGCGAGCGCTCCGAGCGGGATCAGCTCGAGCACCGGCGCTCCGAGCAGGTTCACCGGATCCGCCGGGCCGACAACGTCGCTCACCACGACGTTGGTCAGGTGCTGGTGCCGGGTGGCGTACCGCATGAGCCGGGAACGGGCCAGCCAGACCAGTACCCCCTGTTCGGTGGTCGGGTGTTGGCTGTCCTTCGCGGTCACCGTCTGCGTCCGTACGGCCGCTAGCCGCGACATCGGATCGGCCGCCGACAGGGGGAGCCGGACCACGATGATGCCGGCTCGGTTGCCGCCGTCGGCCGCCTGGTCCGGGGTGCGCTGGGCGACCGCAACGGCGGCGTGCGGCGTGATGTCGACGATGGACTCGCCGCGGGCCAGCAGCAGCGCCCGTAGGCCACCGGCCACCAGGTTGAGGACCAGGTCGTTGATGGTCGCGCTACGTTCGTGCGCGGCCGCGCGGGCTTCCTCCAGGTCGAGGCGGACCACAGCCAGCCGGCGGTGGCGCCCGATCGGTCCGTTCAGCGACGTCCGCGGCGCCCCCCAGGCGGCGAGCAGCGAGCGCCAGCCGGCCCGTACCGACCCGCCCCACCGGGCGGGCCTGGGTCGCCATCGCCGCAGCGCGCCCCGACCCGCCCGCAGGTTCGCCAGTACCAGCGCGCCCCAACCCGGTGGCGGCTCGGGGATCCACGGCCCACGGCCGCCCTCGACCGCGACCGGAGGCTCGCCGAGCACGGTGGCGAGCAGGTGCAGCGCGGCGAGGCCGTCGGCGATCGCATGGTGCAACGCCATCAGGACGGCGACGCGCTGGTCGGGCAGGCCGGTGAGGAACCAGATGCGCCATAACGGATGCGCCCGGTCCAGGACCGGGGCGAGCAGCTCCTCGGCCAGCATGAGCAGGGCCGGCTCGTCGGCCGGCGCCGGGACCGTGACCTGCGCCACGTGCCGCTCGATGCGAAAGCCCGGATCGTCGACCCACAGCGGTCGACCGGCCAGAGGTCCCGGGCGGTGAAGGCGCTGGCGGAGTATCGGCACCGCGTCAAGGCGCCGATCGAGCAGGGTCCGCAACTGCGACAGTCGCAACGATCCCTCACGGTCATACAGGGCGGCGCCGTCGAGCACCACGAGCACACCCACATGCATCGGCGTATCCGGCGCCTCGACCGCCAGATTGGTCACGTCGATCGCCGAGAGCCGCATCATCGCCGGCCCGCTGGCCAGTGCCGTCTGTCTGGACACGCTCGCCTCCGGGCCCGATTCTGGCCCCTCGGCGGGCGACTGTCCCCGGGCGGAAGTCCCGTGGCGGCCGGCCGACCGGCACGGTGGCTGGCGGCAATTTCGGGCCGGGAGGGCGGTCGGCGGTTGCCCACGTGACGTCACCGGAGACGGCCGCCGCCCGATCCGTCCACAGTGCAGCGTGCGCCGCCGGCGGGCATGCCAAAAAGCCCCACGGTCCCGTCCGGCGGCTCAGGCCCCGTGCGGCTCTTCCATCACGACACACCGGGCGGGCCGGGCCGAGCACCGGCGCGGTCCGGTTTCTGACAGCCGATGGCGGCACGCGCGGGCGGCCGTCATCGGCACGGGCCGCCGGGCAAAGAAGCCCGTTTGGTCCCAGATGGCGTGCACGGTCCGCGGCGAGTTGCGCGCTAGGGTCCCTACGGAACGACGTCGACTGCACACTCCCTCCGGCCCTAAGGCGCGCCGTGAACGACCGCGACACCATGCTGCTTCCTCGCGTGGCGATCGTTGACGTGCCTGACGAGCCGGCGTGGCTGGCCGCGAATGTCGACGACGTCGGCTCGGCCGCGGCCACGCCGCCCGAGCCACTGGCCGGGCGCGATCCGGCCCTGGCCCGGCTGGCCTGGTTGGTCCCCGCGCTGCTGACGCTGGCGCTGAGCCTGATCCGGATCACGTGGCCCGGCTTGTGGGGCGACGAGTTGGCCACCTGGGGGATGGCCAGCACGCCGTGGGGTCGGATGTGGCCGGTGCTCGGTCACGTGGATGCCGCCATCGCGCCGTACTACGTCCTCATGCACGCCATCACGGACGTCTTCGGCGCGTCGGACCTGGTGCTGCGACTGCCCTCGACGGTGGCGATGGCGGCCGCGGCGGCGATCGTGGCGATGATCGGCACCCGGCTCGTCGGGCCGCGGGCCGGGCTGCTCGCCGGCCTGATCCTGGCGGTCCTGCCGACGACGTCGCGGTACGCGCAGGAGGCCCGGCCCTACGCGCTCACGCTCTGCGCCGCGGCGCTGGCCACCCTGCTGCTCCTGCGGGCATTGGAGGTGCCGACCTGGCGGCGCTACGGCGGGTACGCCGCCGCGCTCGCCTTCGTCGGGTTGGCCCACGTGGTCGCGCTCCTGGTCATCGCGGCTCACGCGGTCACCGTGTACGCCGGCCAGCGCCGGCTGCCCGGACGCTGGCTGGCGGCGAGCGCGGCCGCCATCGTGCCGGTGCTTCCGGTGGCCTACCTCGCCGCCCACCAGAGCGGCCAGATCTCCTGGATCCCGGCGGCGAGCTTCGCCTCACTCGTGGCGATGCCCGGCCAGTTCTTCGGCGTCGAGGTCCTCGGCGGCATCCTGCTGGTGCTGGCCGTGCTCGGATCCTCGTTGCGGCGGCCGGTCGCGGTCTTCACCGCATGGGCGCTGGTGCCTGCGGTGCTGCTCTTCGCGGTCTCCCAGGTGACGTCGCTGTGGTTGCCGCGCTATCTGCTGTTCACGCTGCCGGCGTGGGCGCTGCTGGCGGCGACTGCGCTGAACCGCACACCACTGGTGCGCGGGGTGGTGCTGGTGACAGCGATCGCGCTCATTGGAGCACCGGCTCAGATCCAGGACCGGACGGCGGCCGGGCACGGTCAGGGCACCAGTGCCGCCGCCGCCATTCTGGCGGCGAACGAACAACCCGGCGACGGCATCGTCTACGCGCAGTCCGAGCCGGGTGGCGGCTGGGTCGCGCGAGACCTCGTTGCCCACTACGTGCCGGCGGATCGGCGGCCCCGCGACGTGTTCCTGGTCCGGCCCCCGCGTTCCGAGGGTCATCTGCTGGCCGGGGAGTGTTCCGCGCTGGACACCTGTCTGGCCGGCGCCCCGCGCTTGTGGACGATACGCAGCGGCACCGTCTCCGATCCGATCGCCGGACTCGGTTTCGACAAGGAGCGGCTGCTGCGCGCTCGCTACAACCTGTTCCAGACCTGGACGTTCCAGGGTCTGACCTTGGCGCTGTTCATCGTCAAGCCGGACCCGGTCTCGCTCGCGGCGCGCTGAGGCGAGCGTGGGGAGTAGGGCTCAATCACGGCCGATCGGGGGATGAGGTGCTGGCGTTCCTCCTACAGACCAAGGCGTGGACGGAGAGCGGGAGGTTCTTCCTGTTCGCCGTCTTCATGTTGGTGATCTGGATACTGTGGCTGATCCGGATCGCGCTGGGCAGCTTCTACCGCCCGTGGCGGGAGCCGTTCCACACCACGACATCGGTGATCATCCCTGTGGTGGACGAGCCCGAGGCGCTGTTCCGGGAGGTTCTCGAGCGGATAACGGCGCAACACCCCACGGAAGTGATCGTGGTCATCAACGGGCCCCGCAACGAACCCCTGGAGAAGGCGAGCGCGCAGTGCGGGGTCCGGTGGGTGTGGACCGAGACTCCGGGCAAACGCAACGCGCTGCAGGTGGGCATCGGGCTGGCCACCGGTGAGATCGCGGTCCTGGTCGACTCGGACACCATGTGGACCGAGTCGACGCTCAGCGAACTGGTGAAGCCGTTCCGCGACCCGAGGGTGGGCGGGGTGACGAGCCGTCAACGGATCATCGCGCCGGAACGGTCGATCTTCACCCGCTGGGCGGACTGGCTGGAGAGCGTGCGCAACGAGTACTCGATGCCGGCCATGAGCGTGCTGGGTACGGTCGGCTGCCTGCCCGGCCGGACCATCGCATTCCGGCGGGCCATCCTGGTGCGGCACATGAACCGCTTTCTCACCGAGCGGTTCCTCGGCGTGCTCCTCGAAGTGAGCGACGACCGGACGCTCACCAACTACACCTTGATGGCCGGCTACCGGACGGTGTTCCAGTCCACCGCGCTGGTCTACACCGACGCCCCGACCGCCCTGCGCAAACTCGCCCGCCAGCAGTACCGGTGGGCCCGCGGCTCCCAGTACAACACCCTGCGCATGCTCTCCTGGATGCTGCGCCAGACCCCGGTGCTGGCCATGTTCTACACCGCCGACATCGTCATTCCGTTCGTCCTCGTCGGTTCGTACCTGTCCTGGGGATTCGCGGTGGTGACCGGCGCCAAGGCCGAGATATACCGCGAGCTGCCACTGCCGGCGGCCCAGTGGCAGGCGGTCGCGATGATCCTCGGCCTGACCGCGCTGGCCACCGTTGGATCGCTGGCGATCCGGTTCGGGCGGCACTTCGCGTACCGGCCGCGCGATCTCGTCTATCTGCCGGTCTTCATGGTGATCAACACGTTCGCGCTGATGCCCATCCGGGTGTTCGGCTTCTTCCGGATGGCCCACAATGCCGGCTGGGGCACCCGGCTGGGTGCCTTCGTCGGTGAGCGCACGCGCAATCCGGCGCTGGTCATCCCGTACCTGCTCGGCGGGTCGATGCTCGCGGCGGCGGTGATGATCAGTGTTTAGCCGCGATGGCCGGTCGATGAGGACGATCCGGCTCTGGATGGCGGTGAACGCGGCCATCCTCGCGGTGATCGCCGTCTGGGTGCTCTGGCCCAGCTCGTCCAACAGCACCGGCGCCGACGAGATCGCCTCCGGCCAGAGTGACAAGCCGATCGACGCCGCCCGCTCGGTGGTGTCGCTGCCGACCAAGGCCGATGTACTCGCGGCGAAGCTGCCCCGGTTCGGCCTGAGCACACCGAGCACGCCGTGGTCGACAAAGGAGATCAACGCGGCCGCGAGCGCGGCCGGTGTCCACCCGACGTTGCTGCAGTTCTTCACCAAGTGGACCGAGGACTTCCGTCCCGACGCGATCACCCTGAGCTACGGCCAGAAGGCGCTGCCGATGGTCTCGTGGGAGCCGTGGGCGGGCGTGAAGAGCGGGCCATGCCAGTCGGCCTACACGTTGCCCAGGATCGTCAAGGGTTCGTTCGACCCATACATCACCCGGTTCGCCAAGGCGGTCGCGGCGCAGCAGCTGCCGATCGCGATCCGGTTCGCCCACGAGATGAATGGCAACTGGTATCCGTGGTCGGAGCGGTGTCCGGGCAATCCCAAGGGGGAGTACGTCAAGGCCTGGCGGCATGTGCACGACATCTTCACCGAGGTCGGGGCGACCAACGTGATCTGGGTGTGGAGCCCGAACATCATCCGGCCGGTCCCGGGCGTAAACATCAGGGCGCTCTACCCCGGTGACGCCTACGTGGACTGGATCGGCATGGTCGGCTACGCCGTACACGAGTCGATGGCCGCGCCGGTCTTCGAACCCACCATCAAGCAGATCCGGGCATTCTCCAAGCTGCCGATCATCATCACCGAGACCGGTGTCCAGAGTGGACCGAAGAAGCCGGGCTGGATCAGGGACTTCTTCTCCTGGCTGGGCAAGCATCCCGACGTGGTCGGCTTCGTCTGGTTCGAGTACAGCCGGGACCAGGGGGCATCCGGAGACTGGCGGTTCACCGAGACGAGCGCCTCGACGGCGGCCTTCCGTCAAGCCATCGCGACCGTGCAGCTCGCCGGCCCGCCGGCGCACGTCGCCCCGGCGGCGCCACCGGCCGCCGGTACGCGGTGATCCGGGTGACAGGTGGTGCTCGCGAGCGCGTCCTACGAGCGCCTCTTACGAGCGCCTCTTACGAGCGCCTCTTACGAGCGCCTCTTACGAGCGCCGCTCAAGGGCGCAGCTTAAGGGCGCCTCTTACGAGCGCCGGATGTCCGCGATGATCGCCCGGACCACCGGTCGCGCCCTGGCGTCCGTGGTGACGTCCCAGTCGACGGTGCCGACCTCGTCACCGAGGGACACCTTGCCGCGGGACTGACCCTGCGACAGCACGACACCCTTGAGCCAGCCGGCGTCGGAACTCAGCCACGAACGCAGGTCGGTGAGCCAGGCGACCCGGTTCTCCGCCGCCGTGTTCACCTCGGTCAGCAGTAGTGGCTTGCCGAATGTCGCGTGCATGAGCCGGATGCGGTCGGCGAACGACGCCACGCTGTGCTGCATCGAGCCGCCAAAGTTGATCATTGATGAGCCGAGGTCGTCGACGTACCCGGCGCCGGGCCAGTAGGAGCGCGCGGCCGCGGTGAAGACGCCGTCCGTCTGGTACATCTGCGGGTTCAGTGAGAAGACGAACCGAGCATTCTGCGCGCCGTCCTGCCGGAAGATGTCGACGATGTGCCGCCAGGCGGCGATGTAGCGGGCCGGATCGTGCGTCCACGGGTACCAGGTGCCGTTCATCTCGTGCCCGAACCGGATGTGGACGGTCAGCGGCGCCGCGGCGACCGAACGCGCGAACGCGTGGATGTAGCTGTCCTGGCGCCCGGCCGCGATGGCGTCGTTGCTGTACGCCGGCTGGACCGCGGCCTGTGCCGCGCCAGTGGCCGAGGTGTCCACTGGGGACCATGGTTCCCAGGTGACCATGAATGACTGCAGGCCGGCCGCGTGCGCCTGGGCGAAATGGGCGTCCAGCGTCCGAGCCCGGTTCCAGGACTCGAACTCCATCACCATCGTCGGAGTGGCACCGACCGCGTTGGCCCACTCCTCGATCCGCCATGGGTCCAGCGCCACCCCGAACTCCCGGGAGGTGGTGGTGGCGGCGGTCGACCGGAGGGCGCAGCCCGCGGCCGTGCCGGCGAGCAGGACCACGGCCGCGGCGAGCGCCACGAACTTTCTCACCGCGGCATTTTCGCACCCGCGAGCGGCCCGTACCGGTCTGGACCGCGCGGGTGTGTCGCGTCTGCTTTGCGCGGTACGCCGGGTGCTGGTGGGGGTCAGGTGGTCATATCGCGGTGGCCGGGCCGCACGCCGGCCACCGCGCGCCGCACGGTCAGCGCCGACGACTCGGCACCCGGCCGGTCATGGTGGCCAGCATGGCGATGGCCGCGGCGACGAAGGTGAGATCCAGGACAAGGGAGAACGGGGAGAACGCGGCCACGCCCTCGACGTGGGCACTGGCCTGGAACACCGCCGCCGACATGAGGTTGATCAGGTAGGTGGCCCCGGTGACCGCCATCACCGCGCCGAGCAGGTAGCCCCACGGGGTCCGCCGCCACAGCAGCACGGCCGCGACCGCGAGCGGTGAGACGAAGATGACCAGGTCGGTGGAGTAGATCAGGTGCAGGGCGGTCGGGGGAGCGGCGCCGCCAGGCAACTGACCGGTGATGACCTGGCGCAGGATGAAGTATCCCCACAGGCCGGCCAGGCCGAGGGTCACCATGCCGAACAGGACCGCCACCGACCGGGCCGGAGTACGCGGACCGAACCGCGCCACGATGGGGTCCCGGTCCAGGTTGGACAGTAGGGAGATCAGCGCCCAGATGGACATGATCAGGATGGCGATGTGGGCGAGGAACCAGTCGTTGAAGTCGGCGCCGAAGACGACGTACGCGTAGTTGTAGATGGCGTAGCCGAGGGCGCCGGCCCAGACCAGCTGAGCCCGTTGGGAACCGGCCGCCGAGGCCAGCAGGGCGAGTACGAGCACCGGTACGACCACTGCCAGGGTGACCAGGTCGCCACCGCGCAGGGCCTGGCCCGCCCAGGGAATGTCGGGGTAGAGTCCCGCGACCCATACCCCGGCCGCTGACGCGGCCGCCATCAGCAGCGCCGCGGCTGCCGAGAGCAGATAAGCCATCCGCAACCCGGCCGCCGGATGCCGGGCGGGGCTCAGCCCGTCCGCGAGCGGTTCGGTTGGGCGTGGCTCAGCGGGTCGCGCGTCGGCCATACGCGGCTCGGCCATACGCGGCTCGGCTGTCCACACGGTGGCTGGACGCGACTCAACGGTGCGTGCGTCGGCTGGACGCATGGCGGCGGTGCGTACATCGGCTGGACGCGCCTTGACCAGCTGCGGGCCCGGCGTGACCGCCGCGCCGGGCGAGTCGAGGTCCGCGCTCCGCGGACCAGTGAGAACAGGAGTATCCATGACTTCACATTGCACCCGGCGCCCGCGTCTGGTACGGCCACTCGACCTGTGCTGCTGGGCCGGCCGGCCCTGGACGCTCAGCTGGGGTGGTGCTGGCCCGCGGGAACCCGTTACGGGTGCGCGATGAAGAGCGCGGCGTCGTTGAACTTCGCCGCGATGTCGGCCGGGATGACGTCGTCCACCCAGACCAGGTCCCAGTTCTCGCGCAGCGTCCCGTCGGGCCCGTAGCGCCACTTCCCGTCGATCGTGCGCTTGTCCCCGGTGCCGGTGAGGGTGAACTCCACTGTGCCGGCGTCGGCCGTGGGCTGCCGGCTGGGCGCCTGGTTCCACCAGCCGGTCATCGTCGACCCGGAGGTGGTGCCGACCGTACGGCCGTCGTCATGTGCGTAGATCACCTTGACCGTCGAGCCTGCACGAGGATGTAGTGCTCGCCCCACTGGGTGCTCGACCAGTGCCCGGCGAAGCCGGGATCGGTGGCCGCGGCAGTGCTTGCGCTGCCGCAGCCGGCAACCGGGCCGATCTGTCCGCCTGCAACGGCACAGACGCCGACCTCCCGCGTTAGGAAGGGCACCCTCTACAACCGAAAGCGTTAAGAGGGTGCCCTTGCTAACGCCGAATCGGCGCTAACACGAAGATCGGGTGGTCCGCACCCGGGCCGCGAACCCGGCGACGGCGGCGACCCGGTTCGACAGTGCGCCGCGCACCTCGGCCCAGCTGCGGTAACGCTGGAAGGGCCGTTCGAACCCGGCCGCGAAGAGCCGGGCGAAGACGATGGTCGCCGGCACGATGATGACGAGCGAGAGCAGGAACGAGGGCACGCCGCGGGGGACCCGGCCGGCGACCACCCCCTCGTACAGGATGACCACGAGTGGCGCGTGGGTCAGGTAGAGGCTGTAGGAGAACGAGCCGAGGCTGCGCAGCGGCCGGGCCTGCAGCCCGCGGACCAGGGATCGTGGCCGGCCGGTGGCCACCGCGGCGAGCAGGCACCCGATCGCCGGGCCGAACGCGAGGTCGACCCAGAACAGGTGGCCGATCGTCCAGACCGAGCCCTGCCAGGCGATGGTCGCGAGCACGGGGACGGCGGCGGCGAGCGCGAGCCACGGCCAGGGCCACGACCGCACCCGCTGGCTGGCCGAGAGGATGCCGGCGGCCAGCACACCGGTCGCGAAGAGCGCGGCGAAGTCGGGTGCGACGGTCGGGAAGATGGCCGGCGGGGCGAGCACGCCGACGGTGGCCACCAGGAGCGTGACTGCGGCGAGCATCACCAGGGCGTTCACCCGGCGGGCGACGAGCAGCAGCACCGGGAATACGACGTACAGCTGGGCTTCAATGGCGATCGTCCAGAAGGCCCGATTGGGACTGGGCGCGGTGAGCACGTCCTGCAGCAGCAGGCCGTTGACGACGACCGACCCGGCGTTGGGCATCGCCTGCCCGGGCTGCGGCATGATCAACCAGGCCACGACCAGGCTGTAGGCCAGCGCCGCCCAGTACGGCGGCAGGATCCGCCATGCGCGGCGCTGAGCGAACCAGGCGACCCCACCGAGCCGCCAACCGGACCGGGCGGCCGAGACCGCCAGCGAGAAGCCCGAGAGCACGATGAAAACGACGACCGCGAACCGGCCGTAGATGAGCCAGCCGGCCCAGAACGGTGCCGTGTCGACGGGGTAGCCGGGGAACGAGCGCAGGAAGGCGTGGTTCACCACCACGAACAGCGCGGCCAACCCACGGATGCCGTCCAGGCCGACGACCCGGTCGCGCTGCGGCGGCGCCGGCGGGTCGGGGCTCGCCGCGGCGCCCGGCGATGCCGACCGGACCGCGAGGCTCACGACCAGCAGGATATGCCGAACAGCGGTCGGCGGACATCGGACGACCCCACCCCGGCCCGACGGTCGGTGCTCGGCTGGCCGCTCGGCGGGTTCAGCTTGGCCCGGGGCGTGCACTACGGTCCTGCTGTGGCCAACCGTGAGATGTCACCGTCGCCGTGTCCGGATCGACCGAGAAGTCTGCGCCGCAAGGACGTCGGCTTCTGTTTCTTCCGGCCGAAGCGCCCGGTCAGCTGGCTGGCACCGGTGCAGTTGCTCACCACCGGCCTGCAGGTCGGCCTGGCCGATCGCTTGGGCGCCTACCTGGACAAACGTGAGCTGCAGCAGCTCTTCGAGCAGCCGCCGCTCGAGGAGCCAGGGGGCCGTGACGGGCTGTGGTTGGACTACGTCGCGGACACCGGCGACGGCTTCCACGCGACGTATGCGATCGCGTACCTGCTCGGGCAGCGCCAGTTGGCGGTGAAGGGCACCGCGGCATTGCCCCGGGCCCAGGTGCTCGTCATGGGTGGTGACCAGGTCTACCCCATTCCCAGTGGGGAGGCGTACGACGACCGGCTACGGGGGCCGTTTCGAGCCGCCCTGCCCGATGTCGAGCCGGGGGAGCCACGGCCGACACTCTACGCGCTGCCGGGCAACCATGACTGGTACGACGGCCTGACCGCGTTCTTCCGGATCTTCGCCGGACTGGCCACCACCGTCGGCGGCTGGGACACCCGCCAACAGCGCAGCTACTTCGCCATCAAGCTGCCGCAGAAATGGTGGCTGTTCGGCCTGGACGCGCAGCAGGGCGCGCACATCGACGACCCCCAGCTGGAGTACTTCCACTCGGTCATCGCGGAGCAGATGGAGCACGATGACCGGATCATCCTCTGTACGCCCGAACCGGCCTGGGTGGAGGGTCAGCGCAACGACAACGAGTACTCGGCGGTCGACTACTTCCTACGCAAGGTCATCGATGCGGAGGGCCAGCAGCAGTGGCTGACGAAGAAGCACCCGGATACCGGTCTCGAACCCAAGCGGGTGGCGGTTCCGCTGATGCTCTCGGGCGACTGGCACCACTACTGCCGTTATCAGAGCAGCGACACGATTGGTGAGCCCCGCCAGCTCATCACGAGCGGGGGCGGCGGCGCCTACCTCTACGGCACCAACCGGTTGCCCCGCTCGATGACGGTACCGCCGCCCAACATGCGCCCGCCCAAGTCCAGTGAGGAGCGCCGGTACCGGCTACGCAAGCGGTTCCCGTCGTTCTGGCGGTCGGTCTGGCTCGGGCTCGGGGCCCTGGTCCGGCTTCCGCTGCGCAACCCCACGTTCGTCCTCCTCTTAGGACTGTTGCAGGGCCTGCTCCTCTACGCCGAGCGGCGCGAACCTCGGGTGATCGGCGTCGGCGAGGTCATCATGGCCGGCATCCTCTTCCTGCTGGCCCTGTTCCTCGCCGCCGGCCTGAGCACGGGGCGAAAGCCGTGGATCCGGATCGGTGTGCTGACCGTGCTGCATACCATCGCGCAGGTGGAGATCGGCCGGGTCGTGCTGCCGCTGTGGAACCGCTTTCCCGGTCTCGACCTGTCATTCTGGAAGCCGTCGAGCGACCTGGAACGCAGCGTGTTCACGATGACCCGCACCGTGCTCACGGTGGGGCACGATGTCGTGCAGTACCTGGCCTATGGCCTGCTGGCCGGCATCCTGTCGGCCGTCGTGGTCGCGGTCTACCTCATCGTCGCCAGCCTGTTCGGCCTGAACTTCAACGAGCTCTACGCGAGCCAGCGCATCGAAGGCTACAAGGGTTTCCTGCGCATGCACATCGCCCGGGACGGCTCACTCACCATCTACTCGATCGGGGTACGCCGGGTGCGGCGGATCGGCCCGAGCTTCGTGCGCTGGCACTGGCGGGCACAGCCGAAGGCCGAGGCGTACGTGCCGTGGTTCCGGCCACGGCGGCGGCTACGCCCGCACCTCATTGAAACCGTCCGGATCCCTCCCGCGCAGGACAGTACTCAGGTGTTGACCGCCGGCCCGGTCTGACCGGAGACCCCATCACGGTGATGGTCTGGAAGGCTAGTGATGGAGACTGATGCGTCGTGCCATGGCTGGGTTGGCGCCGGTGAGGCGGCCGGCGCTCGATCCGGCCCGGTGGCGCCGGCGGTCGGCGGTGACCGCGACCCGCGGCGGTAGCCTGACTGGTCATGCCGGAATTACCGGAGGTGGAGTCCGCGCGGGCGGTGCTCGAGCGGCTGGCCCTCGGCCGCGGCATTGTCGAGGTCGACGACTCCGACATGTACGTCTGCCGTCCGCACCGACCGGGTGAGATCCGGGCGGCACTGGTCGGTCGTCGGCTCACCGCCGCTCATCGGCGCGGTAAGAGCATGTGGTGCGAGACGTCGGGCGTTCGCCGGTCCCGGCAACCCGGACCGATCCTCGGTATCCATCTGGGCATGTCCGGCCGGATCGTGGTCGCCGACGGTCCCGGACGCGAGGTCGACGGCGGCGATTACTGGCGACGCGGCCGGGCGCCGCGCGACCACCGGTTCACCCGGTTCTCGCTGAGCTTCGCCGATGCCGGATACCTCCTCCTGGTCGACCCTCGCCGGCTCGGCCGGGTCCGTCTCGACCCGCCGGTGCAGCGGTTGGGTCCCGACGCCGGCGAGATCACCCCGGCGCAGTTCCGTACGATGCTCGCCCGCGGTACGGCGCCGGTGAAGGGCCGCCTGCTCGACCAGCAGGCGATCGCCGGCGTCGGGAACCTGCTGGCCGACCAGGTCCTGTGGCAGGCCCGGGTCAATCCGGCGCTCACCGTCGACGAGCTGTCCCGCCCGCAGATCGACCGGCTCTACCGCGCGCTGCGCGACGGCGTCGAGTCGGCGGTCGCGGGCGGCGGTGTGCACGCGCTGTCGCTGGTGGCGGCACGCACCCCGGGCGGGCAGTGCCCGCGCTGCGGTGCCCCCATGATGCGCGGCACGGTCGGCGGCCGGACGACGTGGTGGTGCTCGCGCGAGCAGGGCGCGGCCAGCCGCTGAGCCGGCTACTCCGCGCCCTGGTCGGGCTGCGGGTCGACCGCGTAGGTCTCGACGATCGGCGGCTCGGCCAGCAGCGCCCGCCAGCGGTCCAGGTACGCCATCATCGTCGGGTCGCTCGCGACGCGGGCCCGGTCCGCCTCGTAGGCGGACCGGGAATCGTAGCCGATGACCTCGATGAACCGCTCCGGCTCGGTGGTGTTCCACAGCAGACGGACGTGGATCCCGCCGGGTGCCTCGTAGAACGGTATCGCGTCGACGAGGAACCGCAGCAGGTCGCGGCGGCCGTCCGGGAGCACCCGCCCGCGCAGGTGGATCTCGACCATGCCCTCGACCTTACGACGGGCGGCCCGACCCGGCGTTCACGAGATCTGGCCGGTCGGAAGGCTGGCCACTGCTGGGCGCGGTCCACCCGGCGACGACCTCCATGACGACCGCGGCGGCGAGCACCGCGAGAGCCGATCCGGACAGCGCGTACGCCACGGCCAGGATCGCCGCGAGCACGACGCCGCGCTGGCGCTGGGCCCGCCACCAGGCGGTGCCGGCCACCGCGGCCGTGGCGACCCCGGCCACGATGACGGTGGCGGAATGGCCGGCCACCGGGTCGGTCCAGCCGAGACGGGTCGCCGCCTGCCATACGGCGGTCACCGGTAGCACCAACCAGAGCCCGGCCTCGGTCACCGCCTGCAGCGCGCGACCGACGAGGAATCGCCGACCAGCCGGCTCGGCCGCCCGTACCAGCTGACCCGCGGCCACCCCCAACGCGGCGGCCACTCCCAGGCCGAGTCCCCAGTTGCGGGACAGGAACTGGGCCGGGGGCGTATCCGACATGATCATGTAGGCGGCGCCGGCGACGAAGCCCACGCCGGTAAGGATGCCCGGGTGGGGCCGCCGGCGTCCGAATTCACCGAAGCCGAGTGTCCGGGCGGCCGCGGCGCCGAAGGCAGCGAGTCCAGCCAGCCAGGCCAGCGCCGCCCACCACACGACCGGCAGCCGGGAGCCCGGTAGTGGCGAGCCGACCGGGGTGCCGCTCAGGCCGGGAAGGGTGCCTTCGGCGCGCTGCTGAAGACCCACCAGCAGACGGGGAAAGACAATCAGGTCAGCCGGGTCGAGGAAGAAACCGAGTTGCCCGTGACCGGTGCTGCGCATCCGGGTCACCACCCGGGTACGCCCGCCCGGCATCGGCCGCAGGTCGGTGCTCCAGCTCCAGTTGCCGTGGTCGCCGGTGAGCACGAGAAGGCGGGGCGCCGCAACGGTCTGAGCGATCCACGGGTCTCCCCTCGGGCTCGGCCGCACCGGGTCCCCCGGACGCAGGCCCTGCCACTCGGGGTGGATGCGGTCGGCATTGTGGACCGGATCCCCGAACAGGTTCTCGGCCCAGTCGAACGTGTAGAAGCCAGCCTTGTCCACGCCGATCTGGACCAACCAGGGCCAGACCCGTTCGGGCGGCGCGTCGATCGTGATCGCGCGGGTCCACTGCCGACCCTCGGCCACCTGTGAGTCTCCGGCCATCGGCGCGGAGCGTTCGGCATCGGTCGAGTTCCACTGGGTCAGCCACGGCAGGTAGAGCGAGAACACGAAGCCACCGATCAGCGCGACGACAACCGCCGCGACACCAAGTCTCCATTTCATCACCGCTCACCATCCGATCTGCGGGCGGGTTCGCCGGCACGCCATCATCTGCGCGCGAGCTGGCAAACACGCCGAGCATCCGCACGCGACCGTCACGGCGAGCATCGGCGCCCGACCGTTGGCCGGCCAGGGTCGAAGGTCCCCGGGGTGGCAAGAACTTCGGCACTGTCTGCTCCAGATCCCGGCGGCCGACCATGAAGGCATGACGACGATTACCGGTACCGGGCCGAACTGGCCGCCGTCCGCGGCGCCTCGGCGCTCCCCGGCCAACCGGCTCATGCTGCGCCTGCTGGCAGCAAACCTTCGTCACATCACCGGGGGCCGGATCGTTGCGGTCCGTTATCAGGCGCGCTCCGGGGCGCAGGTCGCGCTCCCGGTGCAGGCTGGCTTCGACGGCGACCGGGTCGTGGTGCTGGCCGCCAACGCCGCCCGCAAGCAGTGGTGGCGCCATTTCCGGGCCGCCGCCCCGGTCGAGGTTCTCATCGACGGGCGGTGGTGCGCCGGTACGGGGCGCGTGGTCACCGGCGCCGACAGCGCGGCCGCCAGCACGTACCGCCGGGCATTTCCGGGCGTGCGGCTGCCGGCCGACGCCACCTTCGTGGTGATGACGCTGCCGGGGCCGGCCGTGGCACCGCCCGTGGTGGCACTGCGCGGCGGGCCGCTCGTGCGGACCTGGTTCTGGACGGTCACCATCGCCGAGTTTCTCGGCTTCGCCGTCCCGGCTCTCGTGGGTGCGCTCAGCGCCGGATCGATCGGAGCGTGGCCGGCGGCGCTCGTCATCGTCGCCGCCGCCGTGCTCGGACCGGCCTTGCTGATGTCCGTCGGCGCCGCGCAATGGCTTGTGCTGCGTCGGCGGGTCGCCCGGGCCGGGTGGTGGATCGCCAGCACGGCCGCGGCCTGGCTGCTGGGCCTTGGCGCGTTCCTCGGGTTCGCGATGCCGCTGTGGCAGCCCGGGCAGCCGGTGGCGCTGATCGTCCTCGTCGGAGCCGGTGGTGGCGCGCTGATGGCCGCGACCACGTCGGCGATCACCGGATCTGCCTTGCGGCGCCTGCTGACCTGACCGCGCTTACGGTGTTCGGCCGGTCAGGGGCGACCGAGGAGTCGCTCGAGGAGGCGCGGCTCGCCCGGCCAGGCCGCCAGGAGCACATCGCGGGGAACCTGCCGGGCGGCGTAGCGCAGGGCAACGGCGACCACGATGATGTCATCGAGGGGCCCGATGATCGGCAGAAAATCGGGGATCAGGTCGATCGGGCTGGCGACCCACACTCCGGCAATCACGATCGCGACCTTGGCTCGTCGAGGCACCCGTGGATCGTGGCGCAGCCGACGGACGGTGGTGACACAGTCCGGGATGAACGCCGCGAGGTCGCGCGCGAGTCCCGAGGGTAGGCGACGGGCCAGAACGATGAGCGCGGCCCAGCCGGCGGCGGCGGCCACCACCGCCGCGGCCAGCCCGATCAGCAGACCGCGCATGTCGGTGTCGCTCTCCGCCCGACGGTTATGTTGCCAGTCTACGAGGTCGAGCTTGGGCAGCTCGGCCGGGCGGCGGTCACGCCGAGCCGCCTCATCGGCCAAGTCCAGGCTGGCCGGCGGTTGACGTCCACTGTGGATCAGCTGGATGGCCGGCCGGCGTGGGCGCGCAATTCCTCGATCTGGTCGAGCAGGTCGAGGATGAGGCCGAGGGCGGCGTAGTTCACCGGCAGCTCAGAGCGCAGGCGGCGGATCCGGGCCACCGTCGCGAGCTGGGCCGGGGCGAACCACAGCCGGCCGGCGGCGTCCCGCTCGACGTCGAGCAGACCGAGGGCCACGAAATGGTGCAGCAGGTCGGGGTGCACGCCGCTGCGGGCCGCGAAGGCCTCCAGGCCGTACCGGTTCACCCGCACCAACGGGTAGCCATAGGTGGTAGTCATGATGCCGCCTCCGCGGAGGGAAGTGCGTCGGCGGTCATGATGCCGCCTCCGCGGAGGGAAGTGCGTCGGCGGTCACGACGCACTCCGGGGGTCGAAGGGCGACACCCGGGCCAGCTCTTCGAAGAGTTCCCGCTCGCGTGCCGAGAGCCGGGCCGGTGTCATGATCTTCACCTCCGCGTAGAGGTCGCCGGGCTGGCCTCGCGGGTTGGGCATGCCCTGGCCCCGCAGGCGCAGCCGCCGTCCGGACGACGAGTGGGCGGGAACGGTGACCGTCGCGCTGCCGCCGGGCGTCAGCACCGGGACACTGGCGCCGAGGGCGGCTTCCCACGGCGCCACCGGCAGCTCCACGGTGACATCGCCGCCGCTGAGCCGGAAGGTGCGGTGCGGCGCGATGCGCACGACGAGGTGGAGATCTCCCGGCTCACCGCCGCCCCGTCCGCGCCCACCCTGGCCGGCCAACCGGATCCGTTGACCGTCGCGGACACCGGCCGGGATCGTGACGTCGTACCTGCGCCCGCCGAGGTTGATGGGGTGCCGGCCGCCCCGGTACGCCTCCTCGAGCGCCAGCACCAGCTCCGCCTCCTGGTCGGCGCCGGCGAGCCGGTCCGCGGCACCGGCCGGTCCCCGGGCCGCGCCGAACAGGTCGCCGAAGAGCTCCTCGAGGTCGACCGCCCCGCCCGGGTACGGCTCGCGGCGGAAACCCCCGGCGCCCCCGGTACCCGCGGCCCTTCGCCCGGCTCCGGCGCCCCCGGTACCCGCGGCCCCTCGGCGCCCGGCTCCGGCTCGCTGGTAGCGCTCGTCCAGATCCTCGGGGACGCTGCGAAACTGCGGACCGTACCGGTCGTAGCGCTGGCGCAGCGCCGGGTCCGACAGCACGTGGTACGCCTCGTTGATCTCCTTGAACCGCTCCTCCGCAGTGGGGTCCTTGTTGACGTCCGGATGGTTGCGCCGGGCGAGCGTGCGATAGGCCCGCTGCAGCTCCTCCGCGCTAGCGGAGCGCGGCACGCCGAGCACCTCGTAGTAGTCCCGGGCCACGCCGGCGTCAGTCCCGCTCGCCGGCGACCACCACCGTGGCCGGTCGGAGCAGCTGGTCGCCGATGCCGTAGCCGGGACGTACCACGCTCACCACCGAGCCCGCGGCCGCGTGCGGGTCCGCCACCACCCCGACGGCCTCGTGCCGGAACGGGTCGAACGGTACCGCGGTCTCGGCGTGGCGGGGGAAGCCGAGGCGGGCAAGGACCTCCACCGCCTGGTCCCGCACCGCCCGCACACCGTCGATGACCGGATCCGCGTCGCCGGGCGCGTGCTCGAGGGCCAGTTCGAGGTTGTCCACCACGGGTAGCCAGGCCGCGGCCACCCGCATGCGTTCGGAGCGCCGCTCATCGGCCACCTGCTGGGCACACCGGCGGCGGACGTTCTCCAGCTCGGCGACCGCACGGCGCCATCGGTCCTCGACCTCAGCCAGCTGCTCGGCGGTGACGGGCCCGGTGTCCTGCTCATTATCCTGTGTGGACACGGTTACACCTACTGGGGTGTGAAGTCGGCGTCGATGACGTCGTCGCCCGGGTCCTGGTCGCCGCGGTGGGCCGGGTCGGGTCCGGCCGAGCCGGCGCCTCCGCCGGCACCGGCTACCATGAGGCTCTGGTAGGCCTGCCGGAGCTCACCGGTGAGTTGGCGGACCCGGTCCAACGGCGACTCGTCCTTCAGCGCCTGCCCGGCGTCGGCGATGAGCATCTCGGCCCGCGCGCGCTCGTGCTGCGGCGCGCGCTCGCCCAGCTCCTGCAGCCGCCGGGTGATCTGATAACTGGCGGCTTCCAGCTCATTGCGGGCGTCGACCATGGTCCGGACCCGGGCGTCCTCGTCGCGATGACTCTCCGCGTCGGCGACCATAAGGTCCACTTCGGACGATTCGAGGTTGCCCGTACCGCTGATGGTGATGGCCTGCTGGGCACCGGTGTCCTTGTCCTTGGCCGACACGCTGAGAATGCCGTTGGCGTCCACGTCGAAGGTGACCTCGATCTGCGGCCCGCCTCGGGGGGCTGGACGGACGTTCTCCAGCCGGAAGCGGCCGAGCACGCGGTTGTCGCCGGCCCGCTCCCGTTCGCCCTGCAGCACCACCACATCGACGGCCGGTTGGTTGTCCTCGGCGGTCGAGAAGACCTCGGCCCGGCGTACCGGGATCGTGGTGTTGCGCTCGATGACCTTCGTCATCACGCCGCCCAGCGTCTCCAGCCCGAGTGAGAGCGGGATGACGTCGAGCAGGAGTACGTCGGGACCCTCCCCGGTCAACACGGCTGCCTGCACGGCGGCGCCGAGGGCGACCACCTCGTCCGGGTTGACGCTCATGTTGGGCTCTTTGCCGCCGGTGAGGCGGCGTACCAATGCCTGCACGGCCGGGATACGGGTCGAGCCGCCGACGAGGATGACCTCGTCGAGGTCGGCGTCGGAGACCTTGGCATCGGCCATCGCCTGCTCTACCGGCTCCAGGCACCGGCGGACCAGATCGGCGGTGATCTCGTCGAAGGTGGCTCGGGTGACCGAGGCCGTGAGGTGCTTGGGCCCGGTCGTGTCGGCGGTGATGAACGGCAGGTTCACCTGGGTCTGGGTGACCGAGCTCAGCTCCGTCTTCGCCTTCTCGGCGGCCTCGAAGAGTCGCTGCAGCGCCTGCGGGTCGGTGCGCAGGTCGATCCCCTGTGAGCGGTGGAAGTCGTCGGCCAGGTAGTCCACCAGACGCCGGTCGAAATCGTCCCCGCCCAGGTGGCTGTCGCCGGCGGTGGACCGGACCTCGACCACGCCGTTGCCGACGTCGAGGATGCTCACGTCGAACGTGCCACCGCCGAGGTCGAACACCAACACCGTCTCGTGGTTCTTCTTGTCCAGCCCGTACGCCAGCGCGGCGGCGGTCGGCTCGTTGATGATGCGCAGCACGTCGAGACCGGCGATCCGCCCGGCATCCTTGGTGGCGGTGCGCTGGGCGTCGTTGAAGTACGCCGGCACGGTCACCACGGCTCGCGTGACCTTCTCACCGAGGGTCCGGCCGGCGTCGTCGGCCAGCTTGCGCAACACCTGCGCGCTGATTTCTTCCGGCGCGTACTGGCGCCCGCGGACGTCGAACCGGGCTGTCCCGTCGGGCCCGTCGACGACATCGAACGTGACCGCGCGCGCCTCGTCGGTCACCTCCGCGAAGCGACGGCCGATGAACCGCTTGGCCGAATAGATGGTCCCCTTCGGGTTGAGGATCGCCTGGCGTCGAGCCAGCTGGCCGACCAGCCGCTCGCCGCTCTCGGTGAACGCAACCACCGACGGGGTGGTCCGGGCGCCCTCGTTGTTCACCACCACGGTCGGCTCTCGGCCTTCCATACCGGCGATGACGGAGTTTGTGGTGCCGAGGTCGATTCCTACTGCGGTGGCCATGCAACCCCCCGTTGCCTCCGGCCGGGGAACGGCCGGATCACTCTCGCCACGCCGGCTACGCCGACCGGACAAACCACGCACGCCGAGCAGCTCGGTGCATAGTTCCGGTGGCCGCCGGCTCTCAGGTCAACTGCCGCATCACCTCAACTGTCGCATCGTCGTGGCCGGGTGTCGGCCGAATGCGCGGACCCGCCAGGACCTTCTCGAACCGGCCAGGGGCGGGGTAGTCGCCAGTCGCGACCACCAGCTGGTTGATTGACCAGTGCCGGCATCGATGCCTCGATGAGCGTCGAAAGGTACGTTCCGTCGGCCGTTCGCGGCCAACTGCGGGTGAGTTCTGTGCGTACGAAGCGAGCAGGCGGATCGGATAGGGTCCGCCTGCCCCCCGACCGATCGGCGATGATGGGCACGGTGCCGTAGGCGTTCCAGGTCTTCGTACTGTGGCCGATCTCGACCTGACCCACGGCCGCGAGGGGGCGGAGGACGTGCTAGCGCTGCGGGTCCTGGCCGGGGTCAGCCTGCTGGCCTGGCTGTGGCTGGCCCTGCTGCGCGGCATGTTCTGGCGTACCGACATCCGGCTGCCGGCGGCGGCCCCGCCTGAGTCATGGCCGTCCGTGGCGGTAGTGGTTCCGGCCCGGGACGAAGCGGAGGTGGTGCCGAGTACCATGCCGAGCCTGCTGGCCCAGCGCTACCCGGGCTCGGTACCCGTGATCCTGGTCGATGACGGCTCCAGCGACGGTACCGGCGCGCTGGTCGCCCGGGAGTGGCCCGCGGTGCGGGTGGTCACGCCCGCGCCCTTGCCGCCCGGCTGGGCCGGCAAGCTCTGGGCGCTGCGGGCCGGGGTGGCCGCGGCCGGGCCCGTTGACTACCTGCTGTTCACCGACGCTGACATCATCCACCCGCCCGACTCGCTCTACCGCCTGGTGTGCCTGGCCGAGGCGCGCCGGCTGGACCTGGTGTCGCAGATGGCGCGCTTGCGGGCCCGCGCCGGCTGGGAGCGGCTGCTGGTGCCCGCGTTCGTCTACTTCTTCGCGCTGCTCTACCCGATGCGGTGGGTCAACCGGCCGCACACCGGCACGGCGGCCGCCGCCGGCGGGTGTGACCTGCTGCGCCGGACCGCCCTGACCCGGGCCGGCGGGCTGGCGGCGGTCAGCGGGGCGGTCATCGACGACGTGGCGCTGGCCCGGGCCGTCAAGCGCAGTGGCGGGCGGGTCTTTCTCGGCCTCTCCGATGCCATCGAGTCGGTGCGGGCCTACCCGACGCTCGCGTCGCTGCGGCACATGGTGGCCCGCAGTGCCTACGCCCAGCTGCGGTACAGCCCGCTACTGCTCGCCGGTACCGTGGCCGGGCTGGCCGTGGTCTTCCTCGCGCCGCCGGTGTCCATAGTGGTCGGCCTGGCGGCCGATCCGGTGCTCGCGGCCATCGGCGCAGTGGCGTTGGTGGTGATGGCCGGCACCTACGCGCCGATGATGCGCTACTACGGCGAGCCGGTGCTGGCGGCGTTCGCACTTCCGTTCACCGCCTCGCTGTACCTGGCGATGACGGTGGAGTCGGCCTGGCGTCACCACCGGGGCCGATTCGCGGACTGGAAGGGCCGCACGTATCCACCCGCGCCGCGCTTCGGCCCGCCCGAGCGTTAGCAGGGGCACCCTTTACCACTGAATGCGTTAAGGGGGTGCCCTTGCTAACCTGGCGGGCCGGCGGGGTGCCCTTACGGGCCTGGCGGGCCGGCGGGGTGCCCTTACGGGCCTGGCGGGCCGGCGGGGTGCCCTTACGGGCCTGGCGGGCCGGCGGGGTGCCCTTACGGGCCTTGCGGGCCGGCGGGGTCGACGTACACGGCGTTCGCCTCGACCTCATGGAAGATGTCGGCGGCAAGCGGCCGGCGGATCTCCTCGGACAGGTGGCCGAGCAGCCCCGCGCACCGGGCCAGCAGAACCACACCCCGCAGCATCGGCAGCGGCAGGCCGAGGTCGGCCAGCACCGCACCGCAGGTCCCGGCACCGTTGAGGGGAAGCGACCGGCCGAGTACCTCGGGCGCCATCCGACCGACCGCCTCGAACAGGGCGAGGTGCGGGCCGTACTGACCCTCTTCGCGGGCGATCGCGATGAGCACCGCGGTGCGCGGATCCCCGTTCTTGTGCAGGTGGTGGCCCAGCCCCGGCACCGTGCCGCCGCTCGCGCGTCGGGCGGCGATCGCGCTGCGGGCCAGCGCGTCGTACTCGTCCTCGGTGCCGGGCGGCGTCGCCGCCTGGGCGAGGGCGGCGGCCAGGAAGGCACCGGTGTCCTCGCTGGCACCGAGGAACCGCGAGCCGCCGCCCAACAGGCCGGCGGCGAGCGCACCCTGGATGGTGTCGGGCGCACTGAGATACGTCAACCGGGCCGCGATCGCGGTCGGGGTGAAGCCGTGGTCGGCCAGCGCGACGAGCACCGCCTCAAAGACGCGGGTCTGCTGGGGACTCGGCTCCTGAAGGGTGATGAGGCGGTAGGCCAGGTGGCCGAAGCTCACTGTGCCGATGAGGTCCGTGGTGAGGTTGAGGCCGAAGAGTGAGATCCCCTCGGGTGTCGCCACCCCCAGGGACGTCGGGTACTGCGTCACGTCGACCTCCTCACTCGTCGGCATCCGGTTGGCCCGCATGGCCAAGCCAGGCACGAATCTCGCCACCATGCTCGTCCAACCCGGGCGGGGGGAGCGGGTAGCGGGGCGCGGTGGCGGAGAAGCCGATCGGATGGCGCACGCTCGGCACGTCTCCCGCCCAGACGACCGGCTCGAGCCCAAGGTCGGTGGCGAGGTCGATCCCACCCCGGACGTCGTTGATCGGACCGCACGGAATGCCGGCGGCGCTCAGCACGTCGAACCACTCGCGGGCTGAGCGGGTCGCGAGCCGGTCGAGCAGGATCGGCCGCAGCTCCGCCCGATTCGCGTTGCGCCCGGCGACGGTGGCGAACCGCTCGTCGTCGGCGACCGTCTCGACGCCGAGCAGGCCGGCCAGCCGCCGGAACTGGGCATCGTTGCCGGCGATGACGATGAGGTCGCCGTCGCCGGTGGGCAGCGGTTCGTACGGGAACAGCGACAGGTGGGCGTTTCCCATCCGGGTCGGTACGACGCCGCCGGCCACGTACGCGGAGGTCTGGTTGACCAGCGCGGACAGGGCGGTGGAGAGCAGGTTCGTCTCGACGTGCTGGCCCTGGCCGGTGGCACTGCGGTGGTGCAGCGCGGCGAGGATGCCGATCGCCGAGTGCAGTCCGGTCATCACGTCGAACACCGCAACGCCGGCGCGGTAGGGCGGGCCGTCGGGCGATCCGGTGAGGCTCATCAGCCCGGACACGGCCTGGGCCAGCAGGTCGTAGCCGGGCAGGCCGGCGCCGGCGCCGGTGCCGAAGCCGCTGATGGAGCAGTAGACGATGTCGTCCCGGCGGGAGCGCACGGAGGCGTAGTCGAGGCCGAAGCGGTCCAGGCCGCCGGGTTTGAAGTTCTGGATGAGGACATCGGCCCGGGCGCTGAGTGCGTGGGCGACGGCGAGGTCGTCGGCGTCGGTCAGGTCGAGCATGATCGAGCGCTTGTTCCGGTTGATCGCGAGGTAGTAGGTGCCGGTCTCGCCACGGGTCGGCGGCACCCAGTGGCGGGTGTCGTCGCCCGTGGGACCCTCAACCTTGATGACGTCGGCGCCGAGGTCGGCCAGGAGCATCGTGCAGTACGGCCCGGCCAGCACGCGACTGAAGTCGGCGACCACGATGCCGGTGAGCGGACCCCCTGCCGTCATTTGCCTACCTCTCGCCGTCATACGGACATCTGTCCGCCGTACTGCTCGACCCGTGGCGCCGGGTCAGGCGGCCGGCTCGGCGGGCGGCGCGATCTCGATGTGCGGTCGCGCCAGCCACAGCGTCCAGTCCGCGCTGATCTCGCCGGCCGCGTGCAGCAGTCGCGGCAGGTGCCGGTTGACCAACGTGTCGACGCTGGTCTCGGCTGCGTGCACGGTCACGTTCATCGCCGCGCGCACCCGGCCGGTGCCATCCCGGACCGGGACGGCCACCGAACGGATGCCCGGCGCCAACTCCTCGTCGGCCAGCGCCCAGCCCCGGGCTCGTACCGTCATCAGCTCCCTGGTGATGTCCGGCGGGCGCCGCGGCCCGAACGGCGGCAGCCCGGAGCGGCTCGGTTCGCGCAGTGCCTCGATCAACTCGTCGGCGTCCAGTGCCGCCAGCAACACCTTGCCCTGGGAGGTCTGCAGGGCCGGAAAGCGCGTGCCGATCGAGACCCGCAGAGCAATGATCTTCGGGACCGCCACCCGGGCGACGTAGACGATGTCCGACCCGTCCAACTGCGCCATCGACGACGACTCGTGGGTCTGCGCGACGAGGTCGGCCAGGTGGGGTCGCGCGATGTCCCACAGGCCGAGCGAGCCGGCGTACGCGATGCCCAGGCGCAGCACCTTCGGGGTGAGCGTGAACGCGGAGCCCTCGGTGCGTACGTAGCCCAACTCGGCCAGGGTGAGCAGCAGGCGACGAGCCGTTGGTCGGGCCAGCCCGGTCTCCGCGGCGACCTCGGCGAGTGTCATCGACGGCCGGGTGTCGCCGAAGCTGGTCAGTACGTCCAGCCCGCGAGCGAGTGCCTCAACGAAGTCGGGACCGGTGCCGCGTCCTGCCATCGGTACCTCCCTGACCCCGCTCCCGACGGGTGCCGATCCTCTTGACACCCGTCGGCCAACGGGAGCATCGTCACGGCAGACCACTAGACGGACAACTGTACGCGATTGTTCGGCCGGCCCCGAGCGAAGGGATGAACGCATGGCCAAACTCGTCGCGATCCTGGCCACCACCCATCACCCGTTCTTTTACAAGACGAGCCAGCTGCCGCCCGACCAGGCGCCGCCCTTCGCGGCCGAATGGGTACGCAAGGTGACGGCGTACCGCGAGACCCTGGCACGCGCCCGGCCCGATGTGCTCGTCATGGTCGGCTCCGATCACTTCCATCAACT
The DNA here is from genome assembly GCA_963753485.1 of uncultured Actinomycetota bacterium. Lineage (GTDB taxonomy): Bacteria > Actinomycetota > Actinomycetes > Mycobacteriales > Micromonosporaceae > CAWDLX01. Next base: position 348,827 of record CAVWCL010000020.1, read on the forward strand.
GTGGCTGGACAACTTGCCACAGTTCCTGGTTGGCAAGGCCCCGTTCTACGACGCGAACTACTACAACGAGGAGCGCGAGTTCGGGTTGCCACGCCTGCTCCTCACCGGCCACGAGGAGCTGTCCGCCTACATTCTCCGGGAGGGCATCGACCGGGGATTCGACCTGGCCTTCTCCAACGAGTTGCGGGTCGACCACTCGATCACCTGCCCGATCATCACCGTGCGACCGCAGAACGACCTGCCGGTGGTGCCCATCTACACGAACATCTTCGCGCCCCCGCTGCCACGCCCCGAGCGGTTCGTCAAGCTTGGGCAGACGATCCGTGAGCTCGTTGACGCGTGGCCCTCGGACCTGCGGGTCGCGGTCATCGGCACCGGCCACCTGTCGCTGGAACTGGGCGGTCCTCGCCAGTTCGGCCCGCACGGCCCGGACCCGGAGTTCGACGCGCGGGCCGTCGAGTGGATCTCCAACGGCGACATCGACGGCTGCCTCGCCAACGTCACGCTGGACAGCCTGCACCGGCCGGGCAACGCCACCCACGGTTTCATGGACTTCATGCTGATGATGGGCGTCGCTGGATACCACAAGGCTGACTACGCCGACAACCTCGACCTGTTCCACACGATGGAGGCGTACTTCACCTGGTACCCCAACGGCGTGGAGGAGCTCGCATGATTAGGCGCAGCGAGGCGGCGACATGAGTAAGTACCTGGTGAACAAGTTCCTCTTCACCATCGACCGGGACCCCGGCCTGGTCGAGCGCTACCGGGTCGATCCCGCCGGCACCGTCGCGTGGTGGGAGGCCGAGCAGGCCAACCGGATCCTCAACTGCCATGGCGGCGAGGCGTCCACCTGGCTCGCGTTCACCGAGCCGGAGCGCGCGGCCCTGCGGGCGCACGACCACGTGGCCCTCTTCGAACTGGGTGCGCATCCCTTCCTGACGCTCACCCTGTGGATCGCGATGTTCGAACGTGACCACGACCAACCTCTCGCGATGCAGCTCGAGTATGCGGCCAAGCTCGCCCACTGGTCGCTGCCCTACCCGGACATCACGACATGACCGGCGTCGACATCGGTCTGTTGGTGCTCCGGCTCGGATTCGCCGGGTTGCTGTTCGGCCATTCGACCCAGAAGCTGTTCGGATGGTTTCGCGGCGGGGGACCGGCCGGGTCCGGCGCGCACTTCGAGACCTGGGGATTCCGGCCGGGCCCGGCGCTCGCCGTCGTGGCTGGATTGTGCGAGCTCGTCGGGTCGGCCTCGATCGCGCTCGGCCTGATCACGGTCGGCGGCTGCGCGGTCTTGATCGGTACGATGATCGTGGCGGCGACACCCGCGGCGCACAATGGACTGTGGGCGGCCCGCGGTGGCAACGAGCTACCCGTCGTCTACGCGTTCCTGGCCGTCGTGGTGGCCTTCACCGGTCCTGGCCGGTACAGCCTCGACCGCGCCCTTGGTCTCTCCGCGCTCACCGGCATCGGCTGGTCGGTGGCGGCGGTGGTGGTCGGTGTGCTGGCCGCCGTACCGATGCTCCTGCGCCGCCGCGCGGCGCTTCGCCCTCACGACGAAGGGGTCACCTCATGAATCCGGACGAGATCGCGACCGTCAACGGCGGCCAACCGGTGGTGTTCCGCAACGCGACCGTGCTCACCATGGACGATGGCGGCGTCATCGAGTCCGGTGACGTTCTGGTCACCGGCGATACCATCGCCGCGGTGGGATCGGGCCTGGCGGTGCCGGCCGGCACGGTCGAGGTCGATGCCGGCGGTGGCATTCTCATGCCCGGCATGGTCGACACCCACCGGCACATGTGGCAGACCGCGCTGCGCGGGCTGGGCGCCGACTGGACCCTCACCCAGTACTTCGTCTTCTACTACCTGAACTGGGGCAAGATATTCAGGCCGGAGGACATCGCGGCGGGCAACCGACTCGCCGCGATCGAAGCGGTCGACGCCGGCGTCACGACCACAGTGGACTGGTCGCATGGCCTGCAGACCATCGCGCACGGCGAGGCAGCGCTCGATGCGTTGCGCCGCTCGCCCGGGCGGTCCGTGCTCGCCTACGGCAACCTGCTCGGCGCGCCGTGGGAGTGGACCAACAGTGCGGACTTCCGCTCGTTCGTCGCCCGCACCCCGACCGACGACATGCAGGGCCTCCAGCTCGCCTTCGACGTGACCGCCGACCCGGCGTTCCCGGAGAAGGGGGCCTTCGAGGCGGCCCGCGAGTTGGGCCTGAGGGTCACGACGCACGCCGGTGTCTGGGGCGCGACCAACGACGACAGCATCCGCTTGATGTGGGAGCACGGCTTCATGACGCCCCAGGTCACCTACGTGCACGCGGCCACCCTCGCCGAGGACTCGTACCAGCGCATCGCCGCCACCGGTGGTACGGCCTCGGTGTCCACCGAGAGCGAGCAGAATGCCGGACAGGGCTACCCACCCACCTGGGAGCTGCGCAAGCACGGGATCCCGGTGTCGCTGTCGATGGACACCAGTGTGTGGTGGAGTGCGGACCTGTTCGCGGCGATGCGGGCGACGCTGTCGGCCGACCGGTCGCGGGAACACCTTGAAGCGCATGCCCGGGGCGAGACCGTGGTGCACAACAAGCTGCGGGCCGAGGAGGTGGTGCGCTGGGCCACGATGGGCGGCGCCACCGCGCTCGGCCTGGCCGACCGGATCGGCTCGGTGACCCCGGGCAAGCGTGCGGATCTGGTGTTGCTCAAGAACGAGAACGCGCCGGCGATGTACCCGATCCTGCACCCGTACGGCACGGTCGTGTTCCAGGCTGGACGTGGCGACGTCCATACCGTGCTGGTGAACGGGCACGTGGTCAAACACGCGCACGCCCTCGTCGGCGCGGACCTGCGCGGAGCCAAGGACGCCGTGGCGAACACCGTCGACTATGCACGGACCACGATGGGGGAGCAGGCCTGGCGCGAGGCGATGACGCCGGAGCTGCCGCCGGCCGAGCGCATCCCCAACCCGTACACCTACACCGAGTTCACCGGTAGTGCTGACCGGCACACCGCGCGCGCCGAGGACGTCGCCCCGACAGCGGACGATGACCGGTAACGCATCAGAGCCGGGACAAGCGCCGACCGCGACAGCGTGGGTCGGCCGGACAGCGGCCGGCACCGTCGTGGCCCGGCCGCACGTTGACGGTGAGCACCTCGCGGTGGACCATCCGGGGGCCGGTGTGTTCCGCCAGTCCTACCCGATGACTGTCCGCAATGGAGCCGCGGAGGTGGACGGCGACCTGCTCGCCCCGATGGTGGGCATGTCGCCGACCATCACCGGCGCCGTCGGCTGGTACGGCGACGACGACCCGATCCTGCTGACCCAGTTTGCGGAGGCGTACTTCGGCGAGCCGATGGTGCTTCTGGCCGAGGGCGATCGGGTCCAGCGCGCTTACCCCTTGGCCGACGCGGAGCTGGTCGCCGACGACGCAACGCGCGTCGAGGTGCTGGCTGACTCGTTACGGCTCACCACCGCGCCGACCGTGAGGACGCTGCCCCGGTCGCGGCGCCTGCGCGAACGCCTGGTCACGTTCACCTCCGGTGACGTCCGGCTCGCCGGCACGCTGATCGTGCCGGCCGGGCCCGGTCCGCATCCCGCGGCCGTGCTGGTGCAAGGCGCGGCCGGCGGTCAGCGCGACTTCTGCCGGCTGTTCGCCGGGCCGATCCTGGCGGCCGGGGTGGCGGTGCTGATCTACGACAAGCCGGGGCACGGTCTCTCCGGTGGCTCCCCGGACCCGTCGATCTTCGATCAGGCCGAGGCCGCGTCGGCCGGGGTCGATCTTCTGGCCGCCATGCCGGAGATCGACGCGGAGGGCGTCGGGCTGGCCGGGTTCAGTAACGGCATGTGGTCCGTACCGCAGATCGCCGCCCGGCGGGGCGATATCGCATTCGTCGTCGGCATCGGTTCGCCGGGCGTGTCCATGGGCGAGTCCGAAGTGCACCGACGCACGAAGGTGCTGCGCGACGCCGGGGTGGGCGAGGCGAGTGTGGCCGCCGCGGCGCAGGCCTGGCGAAGCATGTTCTCGGTGGCGGCCGCGGGGCCGACGCCGTCGGTGGTCACCCAGCTCGGCGAGGCCATGACCGCGCTCGAAGCAGCGCCGGACCTGGCCCGCTACGAGATTCCGGACTTCGTGCGCGAGCAGCCGATGCTCTCGCCGATCCCGCCGCTGGTTCCGGTGACCGAGCTGCTGAACATGATCGGCGACTCGCGCGACCCGGAGCTCGGCCACGATCCCGCCGCCGATTACCGGCGGCTGCGGTGTCCGGTGTTCCTACAGTACGGCGCGGACGACACCAGTGTGCCGGTCGGCATCTCGCAGCAGCGTCTGCGTGCCGCGCTCACCGCCGCCGGCGTTGCCTTCACCATCGCCGTCCATCCGGGTCTCGAACACATGCTCAACGTGCCCCCCACCGACCTGACCGGTCTGTCCGGGGAGGAGGTCAACTACCTGTTCCACGGCTTCCGGTTCGGCGCTGGCGTCCGGGATGAGCTGGCGGCCTGGTTGCGGCGGTGGCGCGACGCGCGACCAGGATGATCGGCGGCCACGCCAGCCCGGGAGCGGTCGTGGTGCCCAAAGGCCTTATGACCCGACGCTGCTGGATCCAACGGCCCTGACGGCGCGAGCCGCGCCGAGGTCGGATGGTTGGAGGTCGACCGGGAAGAGGGCCGCCATGTCTCAAGATACTGCCGTGCAGACCACCCACGGCACCTCCGCGATGGATGTCCGGTTCATCAGCGGTGAGTCGTACGAGGTCAGTGTTCGTGGACACCGGATCCTGGTGGACCAACCGGTCGAGGACGGGGGCGGTGACACTGCCCCGACGCCGACCGAGTTGTTCGTGGCGTCCCTGGCCACCTGTGTGGCGTTCTACGCCGGGCGGTACCTGACCCGACACGGGTACGACCGCGACGGTCTCGACGTCTCGGTCAGCTTCGACATGGCCGATGACCGGCCCGCCCGGGTCACCCGGATCCGGCTTGAGGTGCGCGTACCGGTCGGGTTACCGGCACAACGCTGGCCGGCCCTGGCGGCGGTGGTGTCGCGGTGCACTGTGCACAACACCCTCACCACGCCGCCCGAGGTCACCATCGACCTGATCTGAGTCCGCACCCGCACAGCCGGCCAACAGGCTGGTCATCCGGAGTCGGGCGCCGTCAACCCTGGCCCACCAGGATGCGAGAGCGGCGGCGCTGATGGCGTACCGCCAGCAGGACGGCGACCGCCATGGGCCGCATCCTGACGCTAGGCGGGGCTTGCTCGCTCCGGGCAGGGCCGTCGGTCCTCACCACACCGGCGAGCGGCCTATCTTCGCCTCAGCTGCAGGGGAGCCTTTCTTGGCTCATCGTGGCCTCGCGCGACACCTGCTCCGTGATCGCGAAGGGTTGGTGTCGTTCGCGCTACCCCAACTCTTCGCGATCACAGGCGGTGGGGGAAGCCCGGGTCAGGCCGTGGTGCTGGCCTAAGAGTCCGGGCTGATCGTGCCCGGCACCCGCGGACCCTGAGCCGGCCTGGCCACCGCGTATCTCACCCTGATGGGCGACGGCGGCGCAGGGTCGTGGCGGCCAGGACGGCCGCGCCGACCATCAGTCCGGCCGAGAGGTACAGAGCAGCGTGCAGCCCGGTCTCGAAGGCGTGGTACGCGGCCGAGATCACCTGCTGGACGATGGCTCCTTGGCCGGCGGCTGCCGGGTTGTCCGTCGTGTTGCCGTTGGACGGTACGCCGCCGGTCTCGACCGCCGTGATGACGATCGCGTGGAAGGGTGCCGGCACGCCGAGCTCGTCCAGCCGAGCCGTGAGGTCGGCCTGCAGTTGCGCATAGACCAATGCACCGAGGACCGCGACCCCGGTGACCGCGCCGATCTCCCGGCTGGTGTTGGCGGCCGAGGCCGCCATGCCGGACTGCTGGGCCGGGGCGGCCCCGAGCACCGACGAGGTGACCGGTACCACGGTGACACCGATCCCGATGCCGGCCAGGGCAAGGGCCGCCGCCAGCGGGCCATACCGGACCTGCGGATTCAGCACGGCGACGGTCAGCAGGAGCCCGCCGGCGAACGCGATGCAGCCACCAGCCGTCCACCAGCGCACGCTGGCGTCGGTGACCCACCGGCCGGCCAGCACGGAAGAAAGGATCATCAAGATGGTCATCGGAATGAACAGCCGCGCCATCTGATAGCCGGAGAAGCCCGCGATCTCGTAGAGGTAGAGCGCCGTGAAGAAGAAGATCGCGAACGTGGCGAAGTACGTGCAGAATGCGACGACGTTGCCGGTGGTGAAGCGGGCGGTGCGCAGCAGCCGCAGGCTGAGCAGCGGGTGGGCGACTCGCCACTCCCACCCGACGAAGGCCAGCGCGGCGACCACACTGACCCCGAACAGGGTGAGCACGAGCCGCGAGGCGAAGCCGGCGGACTCCCCGGTGATCACCGCGAAGATCAGTGTGGTCAGGGCGGCGGCGGCCAGCAGGGTGCCGGCGATGTCGAGCCGCCCGGCCCGGGGATCGGCGCTCTCCGGCAGCACGATCGCGGCGGCCGCGATCGCGATCAGGCCGAAGACCAGGTTGAACCAGAAGATGGCCCGCCAGTCCCAGAGTCCGACCAGTACACCGCCGAAGACCGGCCCGCAGGCCAGGGCGAGCCCGGAGATTCCCGCCCACACGCCGATGGCCCGGTTGCGGGCCCGCTCCTCGGTGTAGAGGTGGCGCAGCATCGACAAGGTGCCCGGTTCGCTGGCCGCGGCGCCCAGGCCCATCACCACCCGTCCGGCGATGAGAACACCGGAGTTCGGGGCCACCGCGGCCAGCACGGATCCGGCGCAGAACACCGTGCCGCCGACGAGCATCACCGTCTTACGACCGAGCCGGTCGCCGAGCATTCCGCAGGCCAGCATGCCACCGGCGAAGGTCAGGGCGTAGCCGCCGACGATCCATTGGAGGGTGGAGACGCCCGCCTGGAACTCGGTCTGGATGCTGCCCAGCGCTACGCTCACGACGGTGTTGTCGAGGAACGTCAGGAACAGCAACGTGCACAGCGTTGCCAGCGCGATCGGGCGGGTGCCACGGCGGACGGCGAGAGCCGAATCGGCCGACGCGACGTTCGCCATCACGTGGTCTGGGGACTGGGCGCACAGGGCGCCGGCAGCCCGGAAGGCCCGCCGTTCTCCAGCGTCAGCAGGCCGCAGAAGCTGGCCGCGCTGACCTTCCAGGTGCCATCCTCCAGTACCGCGATGCCGTTCTGGTTCGCCAGCGCCGGCGTCCCGCCGACCAGGATCGAGTAGGTCACCGAGGCCTGCTGGGGAGAGTTCATATTCACCTTCGACACCTGCACCGTCGCGGTGGCCGCCAGCGGGTTGCTGGCCTGCGCCGCAATCGTGGCGGTGAACGCCGGACCGTTCTGCAGCAGTTGAACCCGGCGGTCGAGCGACGTCTTGGAATCGAAGAATTCCTCCCAGTTCGCGGTGATCTGGACGGTGGGGTCGGCCGTTGGGCTCGCCGCCGTCGTGCTGGGCGGCCCGGTCGGCGCCTCGGCCGGTGAGTTGGCGCACCCGGCGACGGCCACGCTGAGTGCCGCCAGCAGTCCAAGGATCCACATCCGCTGTTGGTAACGCATCTTCTCGATCCTTCACTCGTGTCGAGGACGTCTCGCCGCCACCTGAGCATGAGCTGTGGTACTGATGCTCGATCATGCACACCTCAGCACCTCTCGCGCCAGCCCACGAAGGGGCGGAGGTTGGACCCGGCACGATGCCAGCGCCGAGAATTTGATGCGGCCGTCGGGTGGCAGGCGGCGCTGACCTGCTGGACAATTCGTCAGCAGCCCGCCCGACGAGCCTGGAGGTGGCCCGCCTCGATGCCCGACAGCCAGGTCACGCGACGCTACCTCGAGCAGTGCCGGACCAACCACGCGCTGCGCGACGCCCGGTCGCACGCCGTGACCGGGCCGGCGTTCGCCGAGGCGTACGGTTCGATGCCGCTGCCCCGGCCGCTCTTTGTCGATGAGGCGACGGTTCGCGCTGCCGCGAACGACGTGCGCGCGATCTTCGACCTCATCGTGTCGCTACCCGATCGGCTCTTCGACGGCGATCGGCGCCGCCACGCAATCACGGTCGGGTTCGACGAACGGTACGCCGGCCTGGCGCTGCGGGCGGGCGGCGGAGAGCCCGATACCTACGGTCGAGCCGACCTGATCCACGACGGCACCGCATTCCGCCTGGTCGAGGTGAACGTCGGCAGCGAGCTCGGCGGCATTGAACTCAGCGAGGCCAGCCGAGCCCTGCTCGAGGTGGCCGCGTTCCGGGAGTTCGCTGAGGACCACCAGCTGTCCTACGTGGACACTATTGGCGAGGTCGTGGCCCTGCTCCGCCGGGTCGCCGAGCCGGTCACCGGTGGGCGCGACCCGGTGGTCGCCCTGTTGGAGTGGACCGACGGGTTTCAGGAGCTGTCGGTCCTGCAACGCTCGATCAAGGAGGCGATCGCCGCGCGCGGGATCGAGATCCACCTGGCCGAGGTGCAGCAGGTGGTGAATCGCGACGGCAAGCTCTATCTGCACGACCGCCCGATCGACATCGTGCTGCGCTACCTCGACCACACCCAGGCTGGTCCGGATCCGCGGGCGGAGGAGCTGCTCGATCCGGTCATGCGGGCTCATGAGGCCGGCGGTACGGTCTTCTTCACCCGCCTTGAATCGAACATCTTCACCAGCAAGATGAACCTCGCGTTGCTTTCCGACGCCAGCAACCGGGACTCGTTCGATGCCACCGAGGCGGCGCTCATCGACCGGGTGCTGCCATGGACCCGGGTGCTGACCGACGGGCCAACCCACGTCGACGGCGAGACGGTCGACCTGCTCAGTTACTGCCGGGTGCACCGCGAAGCTATGGTGGTCAAGCCAGCCGCCCGTCACGGCGGGCGCGGCACTGTCGTTGGGCGTGATGTCTCGGACGGGGAATGGGAACGGGCACTGGCCGACCGGCTGGCCGACCCCCACGTCGTGCAGCGCGCGGTGGCCGCCCAGATCGAGCAGATGGTCAACCCGCAGACCGGCGAGGTCGAGGACTGGCTGCCGGTGTGGGGCGTCTTCTTCACCGATCAGGGGTACGCGGGCGAATGGATCAGGGCTCGGCGCGCCGGGTCCGGCAGCGTGGTGTCCTACGGCACCAGCGACGGCATCTCCAGCGCCTTCCACCACCCAGCGCACGACGTTCAGCCACCTAGTGTTGCGTAATTGTGATTTGTTTACCCACATCGCTTAAGTGATAATTCTAATGTGGAGTTAACGGATGTGCAGCGGCGGGAACTGCGGGATATAGCTTTGAGCCCGGACGAGAACGCGTTGGTCGCGTCGCGGGCTCGGATGGTGCTCTGGCATGACGAGGGCTACCCGATGGCGCAGATCGCGGCGATGGCCGGGGTATCCCGGCCGACACCGTACAAGTGGGTGGAACGCTACGCCAGGTATGGAGTGATCGGCTTGGACAGCATCGCGGCGCCCGGCAGACAGCCGCAGGTCTCCGGCCGGGTCCGGGCGAGGATCCTGGCCCTGACCCGCACGAGTCCACCGCCGCAGACCGGGTTGTCGCACTGGTCGTCGCGGGAGATGGCCCGCCACCTCAAGCAGTACGAGGGCATCGACGTGTCGCACAACTTCATCGCCGCGCTGTGGCGGGAAAACGGGCTGCAGCCGCATCGGACCGGCAAGTTCAAGGTGGCCCTGTCGACAGATCCGAAGTTCGAGGCGAAGGTCTTCGACGTGGTCGGCCTCTACCTTGACCCGCCCGACGGCGCGGTCGTGCTGTCCTTCGACGAGAAGACGCAGGTACAGGCTCTCAATCGCACGCAACCCCTGCTGCCGATCGACTTCGGCAAGTCCGAGAAACGCACCCACGACTACGTTCGACACGGCACCACCAACCTGTTCGCCGCCTTGGAGGTCCACTCCGGACAGGTCCACGCCGACTGCTTCCCCCGACGGCGCACGGTGGAGTTCCTCGCCTTCATGAACCAGATCGCGGCCGCGTACCCGGCCGACCAAGAGCTGCACGTCGTCATGGACAACCTGTCCACCCACTCCGGGGAAGACGTCGATGCGTGGCTGGCCAAGCACTCCAACGTGACCCTGCACTACACCCCCACCGGAAGCTCCTGGCTGAACATGGTCGAGACGTGGCTGGGCATCATCACCCGTCAGGCCGTCCGCCGTGGCAACTTCACCTCCCTGCGCCACCTCATCTTCAAGATCAGGGACTACGTCACGAACTGGAACGCCGACGCCGAACCGTTCGAATGGACCGCTACCGCCGAAGAGATCATCGAAAAAGGTGGCCATACTCCAGCGGGACTTCAAGAAACTCCTTGCCAACAATTCAAGGTAAACGAGCCACCGTTACACGACCCTAGCCTTGCGACCTAGTAATCCCAACCGAGCGAAGGAGAAGCGGATGTCAGCACCGATCGACTTCACGTCGCTGCCACCCGGCACCGGTCTGCAGATCACGACGACGAAAGGAGCCGTGATCCGGCTCTGGGTGGTGGGAGACTCCACCAGCCATCGCTACGGACCCTGTATCGAGGTGAAGATTGAGGACGCAGGCCACCTAGGGTTTGAGCCTCGTCGGGTGCTGGTGATGCAAGTGGCCAGTCTGGAAGGTACTGATCCGGCGAAGGTCGACTCCGCTACCTTCAAGAACACGGCGGTGCGGTTGCTCGAGCCGGGCGTCCATGTGGTCCTCGACGACCACGCCACCGAGGGCTCGGCTCGGCCACTTGAGGTGGCTGCCGTCGAGGTTATTGCAGCCACGTAGGTCTCACATCGCCACGGCTGGGATGTCAGGGGGTGTCCGTCAGCTCGGGTCAGCGTGATCCCTGCCCATGGAACGGCGCGGAACGGGCTGGAACGCCTTGCGAGTGGACGCACGTGTGCAAGCGACCCACTTGTGCAGGCAGCGAGACAAAGAAGAAGGAGAACCGATGTCGAGCGTCGCCGCACTTCAGATGCTCCCGGCGGAAGAGGAGCCAGACCCGCGGATCATCTGCGATACCGGATCGCACCCGACCGAGGTGGCGTCCCAGGAGCGGTGTAAATGGCGACGTGGCGCGGCTCCGTGGTGGTCGATGTTAGGCCGCGACGGCGGCGGGTTGGTGGACCGGCTTGGCGTGTCGACGTAGTGGGGTGGGCGGGTCGAGGAGTTGGCGGCGTAGGTCTTGTAGGAGCCGGGTTCCGGCGGTGGTGATGGTGAAGCCGCGCCAGCCGCGGGAGGCGCGGTCTAGGACGGCCCAGACGAGGGAGACGCAGCTGGTCTCGCCCGGCAGCCGGCCGATCACTTTGACGCGGCGGCGGGCCTGTTGCGTCTGACCTCGTGAACCATGATCGGGTTTTAATACCCAACCATCCGGAGGGTAAGTTGATCACCCTTCAGGAGGTTATCGATCATGTCCAACCCGAGACCGACGCCGGCCCGCAGGCCCCGCAAGCGGCTGGCACCGTCGGAGAAGTACGAGATCTATGTGCAGGTCCTCACTGGGCAGGCTACCCAACGGGAGGCGGCCGAGAAGTTCGGCGTTGACCGGTCCACTGTGGTGCACGTGTGCCGGGTGGCCAAGCAGGGTGCCTTGGACGCTTTGGCGGCGTCGGTGCCGGGCCGGCCGGGTCAGTCGGCCGAGGCGGCCGAGCTGGCCGCGGCGCGGGCGGAGCTGGAGCGGCTGCGGGCCACGGTGACCGAGCAGGCGGTGGCGTTGCACCTGCATCAGGGAAAATCGCCTTGGGACTGACCGCCGGCCTGGTCCCGCCCCGGGTGGACGCGCACGTCAAGGCCGGCCTGCTCGCTCTGGTCGAGCACGCCATCACGGTCGGGGGGTGGTCGCTGCGCGGCGCGGCGGCCGCCCTGGGGCTGGACCACGTGCGGGTGCTGCGCTGGTCGGCCCGGGCCGCCATGGACCGCCTCGACGACGCCAAGCCCGGCCTCGAGGTTCCGGTGCACGCGATCCTGGCGTGGGAACGCGACGCGATCGTCAAGGTGGCCGAGGAGTGGGGCGAGATCGACCGGTCGCACCGCAAGCTGGCCCACCGCGGCTCCCGCCTGGGCGTGGTCTATGTCAGCGAGTCGACGTTCCTGCGGGTGCTGGAGGCCGAGGGGATGCGGCTGCCGGCCCCGCCGCGGCGCGAACCGCGCCCGGCCCGGCCGTGGCCGGACTGGGCCGAACTGGTCCCCGGGGTGATCTGGATGTACGACTTCACCCACTTCCCGGTGGCCGGCCGGTGCGCGGTGGCGGTGCTGGACGTGGTGTCGAGCGGTACTGGCTGTCCACAGTGGTCTCAGCTGAGGACGTGCGCATCCACCTGACTACTTCAGCGGTCGACCCCCGGACATGTCAGGGGAGCCTCATTTACACCGGATGATGGACACGACCGACCGACTGAACAGATGGGCCGTGGTCGCAAGCGGGGCTGAGAGGGGATTCCGCCATGATGGCCACGGCCCCGCATCACCGCGACGGCGGTTCGATCGGTGATTCGCTCCTGCTGCTCGACGTCCTGCACGCCGTGCTGAATCGCGAGCGGGCCGGCCGATGGGCGGTCACTATGTCATCGACGATACCGGCGCGCCGGTGGAGCGTCCGTTGCAACGATGGTCGTAGAAGACCAGCGTGAAGTCGTCCCGGCAGCGCCGGAACGGGGCCAGCGTCCAGTGGTCGGCCCCGGGCCCACCGTGCATGAGCACCAGCGGATATCCGTCCCCCAGGACCTCGACGAACAACGCGGTGTCGCGAATCGGGAGACGGCCGCAGACGCCCCGGCGTACGTGCTTCATCACGTCATCCTCCTTCGTTGGTGGGTGACGGCCGCGGCGGTGACCGTCGCAGCGGTGGCGGCGAGGCCGCTGATGGCCCACCGTCGGGGGTTCGTCCAGCCGGGCTGTTTCGCGAAGGACAGCGGCCCTAGGTCGAGGTGCAACGCCGCCGGCTCACGACCGAAGACGACCCGGGTGGTGCCGACACCGAACAAAGGCAGCTCGACGCGGAATACGTACGGGTCGAGCGGGTCGTCGGGATGCAGCACAATGCCGTGGTACAGACGGGGAATCGGGCCCAGGAACCGCAGCATGAGCCGGCCCCGTCGAACGAAGACCTCGGCCCCGACGCCCAGCGCGAGCCGGGCCGGATCGGTACGGCCGGCGGGGAAGTAGTACCAGCCGCACAGATCGGCCCAGATGTCGGGGTGCTGCGGGACGTCGGCGCGCAGGCCAACGTCGGGGACGCCGAGCAGCCGCCGCAGCACGCCGCCCATCTGCGGGGTCAACCAGTGCATTCCCCGCTTGGCACCGTTGGCGAAGGCCATTACGGCCACCTGGTCGTCGGGGGCCACGAGGATCTGGGCGTCGAAGCCGGGCAGGATGCCGTCGTGGTCCAGCACGAGGTGACCGCCGAAGTCGGCCCGGAAGAACGCCAGGCCGATGCCGGGAACCCGTGGATCCGGTTGGTACTGGGGCTCGAACATGGCGGCCAGGGTCTCGGGTTTGAGTACCGAGCCATGCTGGTTGGCGCCGCCGCCCAGCAGGGCGGTGAGGTAGCGGGCCATGTCACGCGGGGTGGAGTAGAGCCCGCCGGCGCCCGCGGGGACAAGGTCGTAGTCCGTGACCGGGCCGGCGCCGTGGCGTCCGATCTCGTATCCGGTGGCCAGGCCCGCGCGGACCCGGTCGGAGCAGTCCAGATCGCTGTGCCCCATGCCGAGCGGATCGAGGACATGCGCGCGTAGATACTCCGCCAACGGCTGACCGGTTACGTCGGCGACGATCTGGCCGAGGGTGGCGAAGCCATGATTCGTGTACCCGAACTGGCGGCCCGGCTCGGCGTCGATGCGCAGCCCACCGCCGTAGTACTCGGCCAACGCCGGTACCGGCCGTCCTCGGGGCACGGTCTCGCCCAGGTCCCGCATCCGCAGCAGGCCGGACGGGTGCAGTACCTCGCGGATCCCGGCCGTGTGGGTCAGCAGGTGGCGCAGCGTGGCCGGCGCGAAGTCCGGACGGGCGCCGACCAGCCGGTAGGCCCGCAGATAGTCATTGGCCGGCGCGTCCAGGTCGACCAGACCACGCTCCCACAGCTGCATCACGGCGATCGCGGTGAATGTCTTGGTGATCGAGCCGATCCGGAACACGGTGTCCTCGGTAACGGGCGCGCCCGAGGCGATGTCCGCGTAGCCGTGGCTGGCGAACACCGACTGCTCGCCGACCATGCCGACCGCCAACCCCACGGCGGGCCAACGGTTGGCGACCCCGGCGACAACAGCCTCGATCTCTTTCTGATCGATGTCGGCCATCATGATCACCTCCGGCCTACTCCCATGCTGCCCCGCCTCAGCGGCACGGTCATGGGCCCACCGACCTGGGAGGCGGGTCAGAAGTCCCTTCCAGCCCTGTGGGTGCGGGTGGAGGCTGGCTCGGAGGTGGTCCCGTGGAACGGCTGAGCACCGAGGATCAGATCATGTTGTGGCCCGATGCCCGGTGGCCGCAGGAGATCGGTGCGATCGCCGTGCTCGACGGCCGCAGCCTTCTGGACGGCAACGGGGCGGTTCGGATCGGACTCGTGCGGGCCGCGATCGCCTCGCGACTGCACCTGGTTCCCCGGTTCCGGCAGGTGCTGCACACGCCCCGGCGCGGCCTGGGTGGGCCACTGTGGGTGGACGCGAGCGACTTCGACATCGCCGAGCATGTACGGGTGGTGGCGCTGCCGGCACCCGCGGACGAGGAGGCGTTGCTCACCGCGGTCGAGGGCCTGCGCCGCGTCCGGCTGGACCGGTCCCGCCCTTTGTGGCAGATCTGCCTGCTGCCCGGACTGCATGACAGGCGGATCGGCCTGTTCGTGCGGATCCACCACGCCGTCGCCGACGGGATCGCCGGCATCGCGACCATCGGGGCGCTGCTCGATGCCGCTCCCGGATCGCCGCCGGTGGCGGTACCGGCACCACCGTGGCGGCCCTCTCCGGCACCCACGGAGTTGGCGCTGTTCTCCGACAACCTTCGTCGACGCGCCGATCGCGTGGGCCGCACCCTGTATGCCCTCGCCCGTCCGGTGGCCATGGCCCGTCGCCTGCGGGCCGGGTGGCCGATGATGCGCGAACTGCTCGGCGCCCAACCGGCGCCCCCCACGTCGCTCAACCGCCTCATCGGCGACGATCGCATCCTCGTGCTCATCCGTACCACGCTGGACGAGGTGACGGAGATCGCGCACCGGTACGGCGCGAGCGTCAACGACGTGCTGCTCACGATCGCGGCGGGCGGGGTACGGGCGCTGCTGACCAGCCGGGGCGAGACCGTCGACGACCGCGTGGTCCGCATCGACGTCCCCATCACCCTGCGTGCGGCGGCGACACGTACCCAAGCCCGCGGGAACCTGATCGGGCAGATGATCGTGGCGGTTCCCATCGGAGTCGCCGACCCCGTGAACCGCCTCGCTCAGATCTCCGCGTACACCGCGGTCCGCAAGGCGACCCAACACACATCGGTGGGTGTCGTCCTGCGCAGCCGGCTCGTCCGCCGGATCCTGGTCAAGCTGCTGGACCGGCAGCCGGTCAACGTCACCAGCGCGGATCTGCCGGGGCCGACGCAGCCGCTGTACCTGGCCGGTGCGCGGCTGCTCGAGGTCTTCCCGGTGCTGCCGCTGATGGCGAATGTGTCCGTCGGCGTCGGCGCGCTGTCCTACGCCGGCCAGTTCAACATCGGCGCGATCGGTGACCGGGCCGCCCACCCGGACCTCGCCGTCTTCGCCGCCGGGGTCCGCGACGACCTGGCCGTGCTGCAGGCGGCGCGGCTGGTCGGCGCGGGCATCACGTCAGAAGCCCGAGGCGACCAGGTGCCAGAACGCGAGCTGATCCGGCTCGGTCGACCGCAAACCGCCAACCTAGGGCACCCATGACCCGACTCGGCGGACCGGTCGGGCAGCGAGCAGCAGCGGACCGGTCGGGCAGCGCGCACCATGGGACGCCGCGCTCGCAGGTCAGGCTCGCGGGCTCAGCGTCGCAGCAAGCCGCTGGTGTCGATCCGTCCGGTGAAGGGAGCCGGGAGCGGTAGATTCTCGCCGGTCTTGGCGACTGCGTGCTCGACGTAGTGCATGTCGTCCAAGCCGAGCAGGCGCAGGGTGACGGTCGTCCGGTCCTGCTCGGCGAGCAGGTACCAGGCGATCCCGGCGGCCGCGTACAGCTGAAGCTTCATCAAGCGATCAGCCGAGGCGCTCGCCGGCGAAACGACCTCGCCGACCAGCGTCACGTCCTTGGCGTCGACGGTTGTCTCGTCCTCAAGCCTTGTCACCACGAGATCGGGGATAACAATGCGACCCACGTGCAGGCGCACGTTGACGGCCTCGAAGACCCAGAGTCCGGCGTGTTCGGCCGCTGCGTCGAGGGCGTTCGCGAGGCGGCGGGACAGGTGCTGATGCCGGGTGGTCGGGGCGGGGCTCACCAGCAGACTCCCGTCGAGCAGCTCAACGCGACTTGCGGTCTCGCCGAGGCCGAAGTAGTCCTCCTCGGTCCAGGGACCGGTGTGCTCCAGAAGGGCCACGCTCATACACTCGTCTCACTTCCCGCGTTGGCTGACAGCCTCTCAACAGACTACCTTCCGGGCGCATCCCCACCGGCGTGTTCGACCCCACCACGTGGATCATGGGCCCGACATAGGAGGATTATACCTGATTACGGCAGTCGAAAGCACTCAGCGGTACCACGCGGGCAGACCAGGCGGTCGCAGAGCCGGCGCCACCGCGCTCTTGGCGCAGTGCCCCGCGTCCCTCGGCGGGCGGCGGTCATGACGTTGGTCGCCGGCGGGCAGCGGAAGACATCAATTACCGACCGGTCGGTTTGATCGGTCTTTCAAAACCATTAATCAATCGGTCAAGCGCGCTCGAATGATCAGGATCCACGCCCCCTGCGCATCAACCGCCATGCGGTGGTGATTTCGCGCATGAAATCGGTCTCATCGTGGTATAAACATTGAGACACGCTGATGGAAGAGAGGCCATGAGCGTCGACACCACGCCGCCAAGGTGCCGGCTGCCGGCCATCGTTCGGGTGGGTTCCTGTCGCCGGCTTCGCAGTCGCGCCGGGAACTGGGGGTGCCATGGGGAGGCCCGAGATACCCGTTGATCCTTCCGGCGGGGTGGCGGCGGCCTTCGCGAGTGACCTGCGACGGCTGCGTCGGCAGGCGGGTAGTCCCACGTACCGTGACCTGGCGCGGTCGGCGTTGTTCTCGTCGTCGGTGCTGTCCAGCGCCGCGAGCGGCCGCCGGCTGCCGACGTTGCAGGTAACCCTCGCGTTTGTGGCCGCCTGCGGTGGCGACCGCGATTGCTGGCGGCGCCGATGGCTGCAGGCCTCCGCGAACGCGAACGCCACCCGGTCGATCCGCCTCGCCGACCAGCGGGCGGCGGCCCGCGCGGCCCCGCCCCGCCCGGCCCAGCTCCCGCCGCGTCCGCGGGGGTTCATGACCCGCGCCGACGAGTTGCGTCGGCTCGGCGTGGCGTCGGGCACCCCCGTGGTGATCAATGGTCCGTTCGGGGTCGGCAAGAGCGAGTTCGCGCTGCATTATGCGCACAGCCTCGCGCCGATCATGATCGACGGCCAACTGTACGGAGACTTCGCGCCGCTGATGTCGGGTGGAAAGGGCGCCCAGGCGGTGGTCAGCGGATTCCTCAACGCCCTCGGGGTCCCCCCACACCAGCTGCCCGCCGCGGCGGATCAGCAGGCCGGGCTCTACCGTACGCTGCTCGCGGACCGCCGGCTGGTGGTGCTGCTGGACAACGTGCGCGACGAAGGACAGGTCCGGCCGCTGTTGGCGGAGACGCCAGGCAGCGTCACGATCGTGGTCAGCCGCGCGGCTCTGCTGGGTCTGCGAGATGTGTGCCGGATGCCGCTGGGTGTGGTGTCCCGGGCCGACTCGATCGCGATGATCGCGGCCGCGGTTGGCGCCGCCGCCGCCGACCCCGACGCATGCGCACGCCTCGCGGAGTTGTGCGGCGACCTCCCCCTGGCCCTGGACATCGCGGTACGCCGGCTGACCGTTCGCCCGGACATCCCCCTGCGCTGGGTCACGCAGCGGTTGGCTCAGCCCGGATCAGCGTTGGGCTGGCTACAGATCGGCGATCTGTCCGTGCGAAAGTCATTGGCGTCGGCGTACCGCCGGCTCGGCGATGCGGCTCGGACACTGCTCGCGCACCTGGTACTCATGGCGGCGCACGAGCCGGTCGGGTGGATCGAAGGGACCCGGCAGCGGTCCACCTACCCGGTCGAGCAGGAGCTGACCGAGGACGAGCTGATCGAGGAGCTGATCGACGGCGGCATGCTGCGTCGGGGCGCGAGCCCGTCCGGCTACCGCCTCGATCCGTTGGTGCGGATCTTCGTCGACGAGGTGAGCCGTCGGCGAGGCGGTCACCCGTCGTGCAACTCCAGGGTGCACGACTTGACGGCGCCGCCGGCACCGAGCAGCTCGGAGACATCGGCACCGATGGGTTCGAATCCACGCCCGCGCAGCTGAGCGCTCAGACCGGTGGCACCCTCCGGCAACACCACGTGCCGCCCGTCCGACACGGCGTTGAGGCCGAACCGGGCGGCATCCTCGTCAGCGACCGTGATGGCGTCCGGATACAACTGCTCGAGCAGTCGGCAGCTCTCCGGGGAGAACGCGCCCGGGTAGTACATGACCGTGGTCTCGTCGAGCACGGCGAGCGCGGTGTCCAAGTGGTAGTAGGACGGGTCGACCAGGGTGAGCCCGATCACGGGTAGGCCGAAGTAAGCGTGCATCTCGGCATGCGCGTGGGTGCCGGGGCGAAGCCCTGACCCGGCCAGGAAGCGCGAGCCGGCGTACAGATGATCCCGCCCACCTTCGTTGATCCACTTTGCCTGGCGGATCTGGCGGTACCCGCGCGAACGGAACCACGCGAGGTAGACCGCCGATTCCGTCGCCCGGTGCGCATGCCGGAACCGCGCCACGAGCACCTGGCCGTTGACCACCATGGCGGCATTGCTCGCGAAGACCATGTCGGGCAGCCCGGATCGCGGGTCGATCAGCTCCACCTGGTGACCCAGGTCGAGGTAGAGCTTGCGCAGCCACGCCCACTGGTCCAGCACGAGCTTCGCGCTCGTGGGTCGCTGCGGGTCGGTGGGCGGGTTGGTGGAGTACTCGATATCGAAGAAGGTCGGTTCGATCATCAGGTAGTGCCGACGCGTGGCCGTGCGCCGCATACGACCTCCAGTCATGGATGTGGCGAGTCAGCGATCGGACCGCTGCTCGTGATCGGGCCGGTCCACCAGCTTCACTTCGATCTTGCTCGCGAGCTCGTTGGCAGTGCGCATCGCGTCGTCGAACGACGTCCCGATGACGCCAAAGCCGCCGAGGATGTCGTTTCCGTACGGCGGCCGCCGGATCACGTCACCGGGCTTCGCCATGATCTTGAGGTGGAGCAGGTTCTCCGACTGCGCCACTTCGACCGGTACGTCGACCGATGCGAGCGTGCCGGCCGCACAGAGCAGCACCATGGCCGCCGTGTGCACCGCGGTGGGGGTGAAGTGCTGGACCTGCGGGCGAACGCCGCGGGCCACGTCGATGACCGCCTTGATCGGGTCGTACCCGGCCGAGAGCCTGGCCATGTGGTCAAGACCGCCGCCGCCGGGCCGGACCGCGATCTCGAGCAGGTACGGGCGACCATGGTGGAAGCGCACCTCGGCGTGCAGGGTGCTGCGGTGAAGTCCCTGCGCCCGCACCCCGGCCGCCACCACGGCGTGGACCTCGGCCACCTGGTGCGGACTCAGCGACGTCGGTGCGTGGTGCACATCGTCCTCGAACGTTTCGCCCTCGATCGTCACGCGGTCGACGATCGAGCCGAGGAACACCTCGTCGTCCCAGACCAATGCCTCGATGAGATGCTCGTGACCGTCCAGGAAGGACTCGACCAGCAGGCCGTGCGGACCCATGTCAATCCCGTCGGCCTCCATGGTGTACCAGGACATCCGGTCGATGCCTTCGCGTGCCTGGCCGTACCGTTCGCGCATCTGTTCGGCGTCGTCGACTCGGAAGACGAAGTTGCTCGCGGCGCCGAGCGTTGGCTTGAGGACCACCGGGTAGCCGAACTCGGCACCCGTAGCGAGGGCCTCGTCGACGTCGGCCACGAACCGGAAGGCCGGATGCGCGGCGCCCCCGCGCTCATGCGCCTGCCGCATGTGCAGCTTGTTCCGGCTGGTCCGGGCCGCGTCGACGCCGATGCTCGGCAGCCCCAATGCCGTGGCCACGGCGGCCACGGCCACCACGGCCGATTCCGAGAAGGTCAGCACACCGTCGAAGTTCTCCTCCGCGTGCCAGTTCTTGGCCTGACGGATCAGCTCGTCGATGTGTTTCGACCCTGCGACGCGGTAGCGATCGGCCCGCCACAGGTCGTCGCTGCCGATGCCGTTGAGTACGTAGAGATCGGCGCCGAAGTCCACGATCTGCTGGTAGCGCGACAGGTAGTAAAAGGAGTTCTGGCGGGCCTCCAGCCCCAACAGCTTCATCACGCACCTCGAATCATGGGACGGGCGCTGCTCACCGGTCGGCCGACCACGGCGTGGTCGAGCGGAGCCAGACCGGCGGTTGAGTCGACATCGCTGAGGCGGGCGAGCAGCGACCCGGCGATGAGCGGAGCGAACTTGAACGACGAGCCGCCGCAGGCAGCGAAGGACAGGACCGAAGGGGCCATCTCCACGAGCAGGGTGCCGCCCGAGGGTGCCCGGGACAGGTAGTAGGCGTCCCGGGCGGCGCTCACCCAGTCGGCGCGAAAGCTCGGCAACACCGCGGTGAACGTGTCGACCAGATGGTCTCGCCAGCGCGGCGGCGTCGCGTCGTCCCCGACCTCGGCCACGCTCCGGCACGCGCTCGCCGCACTCAGCTTGAGCGGCGTGCCAACCACCGGTGGCACGAACCAGGCCCCCCGGTCCGAGCCGAGGGCCAGCATCGGCGGCGTGGTCGACCAGGCGGCCGACTCCGCCCGGGGGATGTCGCAGTAGAGCATGCTCTGCCGGTACAGGATGAGCTCGTCCGCGAGATCCGCGGCGAGCAGGTCGCGGGACCACGCCCCCATGGCCAACAGAACCGCATCGGCCCGCAGCATCTCGCCATCGGCGAACTCCACCGCGCCGGTGGCATCGAGGCCGACTGCCCTGCGGTGGGGCCGCAGGTCGGCACCGGGGTGCCGGTGCAACCAGGCGGCGCAGGCGCCAAGGATCCGGTCGGCGAGCAGCACCCCCGCCGACGACTCACGCACCGCACCCGAACCCGAGGGGAAGCTGACCTGCGGATACCGCGACGCGAGCGCGGCCGGCGTCAGTGCTCGAGCTCGTGACCCCGCGTCGGCCAGCTCCGCCACTGCCCGGGGAACGTCCGCGGGTGCGAGCACGGTAAGCGCGCCGACCTGGCGATAGAACCGGGCGCCGAGCAGACCCTCCAGCTCGACCCAGCGGTGGTGGGCCCGCACGGCAGCCGTGGTGCGGGCCGGATCGCTGGGATGAAGGGCGCGGATGACGCGATGCCGGTCGTATGAGGCGGCGCGGACGTTCGGTATCCCGCCCTGATCGACGATCACCACCTGATGCCCGGCGCGGACGGCCTCGACGGCGGTCAGGAGCGCGATGACACCGCCGCCAACCATGAGTATCCGCACGGCCCAGCACCCCTTGTCAGCATGCGATTCAGGGATGTCGCCATTGAAGTCGGGCGGCTGGTTGACCGGAAGATTCGCGTGATCCGAACAATCAACTCAGCCGCCGCGCTCGGGTCGGCCGACCCGTAATATTGGGCAGCGCCTATGGGTGGCAGTCCGGGCAGAGGATACATATCCGCACAGAAGGGGTGGTGGGCATGACCGACGACGGCCGGCACGACTTCGACTTCCTGTACGGCTCGTGGCAGGCGACCAATCGGTCCCTGCCCAAGCGGCTGGTCGGCTCGGACGAGTGGAAGGAGTTTCCTACGACGCTGACCTGCCGGCCGCTGCTGGGCGGCCTGATGAACGTCGATGAGCTCACGATCCCCGGACGGCCCGGCGGGGTGACCGTTCGGGTGTTCGACCCCGACACCCGCCAGTGGTCGGTCTACTGGATCGCCGCCGGCCTGGGCGTCGACATCCCGGTGATCGGCTCGTTCACCGACGGCGTCGGCGAGTTCTTCAGCGACGACACCTGGGAGGGTACCCCGATCCGGGTCCGCTACCGCTGGGACGCGACCGAACCGGACCATCCTCAGTGGACTCAGGCGTTCTCGACCGACGACGGACTGACCTGGGAGCTGAACTGGGTTGCGACGTTCACCCGATCCGGGTCCGCCTGACCGCTCACGCCGGCTCGACATCGACGCCGACGGCCGCGACGGCCTCGTCGAGCGCGAGGTCGCACGCGTCCCGCGTCGGGGCCCGGCAGATGACGTAGGCGAACCGGCTCATGAACCCCCGCGGCGGCAGGCGCACCAAGGTACCCGGCGCCACCAGTGGTCCGGCCTCCACCACACCCGGTACGTCGGCTGGCGTGGGCAGCCGCATGCTGGTGATGTAGCCGTCGACCGGCGGGTTGCAGAACCGGATGCCCACCGTGCCAGCCCCGGCACGGTCGAGGTCCGGGCGTGCTCCGACGGCCAGGTCGACCGCGACGTGCCCAGGATCGATGCCGGTCGCGAGCAGTCCCACGTACGGGATGAGGTCGCCACCCAACCTCGCGTTGATCTCGACGACCACTGGCCCCCGGCCGGTGAGTTTGATCTCGGTATGGGTGATGCCGTCACGCACACCGACCGCGCGGTGGGCGGTGGTGAGCACCCGGCCCACCCGCGGGTCGTAGCGCAGCGGATCGTCGGCGGTGACCGTGTGTCCGGTCTCCTCGAAGTACGGCGGGAAGCCGATCGCCTTGTGTGCGACCACGAAGGGTGTGTACCCACCCTGGAAGACGGCACCGTCGATGCTGATCTCCGGGCCGTCGAGGAACTCCTCCACCAGCACGCCGCCCTCGTACGCGGGCGCCCCGCCGTGCGTCGCCGTCTCCGCGATCGTGAACGCGGCCTCGAGCTCGCCGGGCGAGTGCACCTTGACCACACCGATGCTGGCACCCGCTCCGCGCGGCTTCACCACGACCGGGTAGCCGAACTCCGCGGCCGCGGACGAGGCGTCGGCGAGGGTCGTCACGTACGCGAAGCGCGGCTGCGCCAGCCCGGCTGCGGTCAACGCCTGGCGGGTACGATGCTTGTTGCGGCAGGAGTCGGCTCCGTTCACGGTCAGACCGGGCAGGCCGAGCGCCTCCGCCACCTGTGCCGTGCTGATCACCATCGCCTCGTCGTAGGAGAACACCCCCGCCACCGGCCGCTCCGCGGCGATCTGCTGCGCCACCTTCACCAACATGTCGGTGTCCGGGATGATCCGGCGCTGGTCGACCAGCTCGACCACCGTGGTACCCAGCACGTACCGCGACTGCCAGGTCGACGGGCCCGCGTCGAGCAGCCAGAGCGGCCGGCGCCGGCACGCCGAGGCGAGCAGGTACTCGCGGTAGGGTCGACCGCCGCTGCCGATGACCAGCACGACACCCTCGTGGTCCATATCGCGGCCTCCTGTCGATGCGATGTCGGCCGGCGGGGCCGTCAACCCGCACCCGCCGTGACGGCGTAGCTGGCCTCCCGGACCTTCTCGTTCTCCGTGGTCTCGATGCGACCGAGCGCGACCCGCAACAGCGGTGGCGCCATGACCGACGTGGCCAGCGCGACCAGGACCACGATCGTGTAGCCGGCGGTGTTGAGGACACCCAGGCGCAGGCCGACCGAGGCCACGACGATCTGCACCACGCCGCGGGTGTTGAGGCCGGCGCCGAGGGCGAGCGCGCGCCATCGATCCATCCGGATCAGGAGCGCCCCGGTGTACGCGCCGGCGAACTTGCCCACCACGGCCACCGCGACGACGGCGACGGCGGTCACCGCCACGACCGGCCGGGCCAGCAGCGTCAGGTCCATCCGCAGACCCGCGGTCGCGAAGAAGATCGGGGCCAGCACACTCAGCACGACGGTGCGCAGGGTGGCGAACTGGGCCGGGCCGACGCTGGCGGTGGATCCGACCACGACGCCGCAGAGGAACGCGCCGAGCAGCGCCTCCATCCGCAGCGCCTGGGTCGCCGCGGCGGCGAGCAGCACGAGCACCGCGATGACGGCCACCGGCGAGCCGCCACCCGCCGGGTCACGCGTCGACCGCATCGACAGCTGTAACAGGCCCCGCACGACCGGGCGGAGGACGAAGAGGGTGACCAGGAGGATCGCTGCCAGCGTGGCCACGCTTGTCACCACGGCGCCAGCCTGGATGCCCCTGCTCGCCATGGCCGCGACGACCGAGAGCATGAGCCAGCCCACCGCGTCGTCAACGCTGGCCGCGATGATGGTGAGCTGGCCGATGTCGCGGTGCAGGAAGCCGAGGTCGGTGAGGATCTTCGCGATGACAGGCAGCGCGCTCACGCACAAGGCCACGCCCAGGAACGCGGCCGAGACCGTGCGGTTGGTCGTGGCGGGGGCGATGACGGCCGGCAACGCGAAGCCGCACGCCACCCCGAGACCGAGCGGTACCACCAGACTGGTGAGGCTGACCACGCCGGCCTGTGTCCCCTGCCGGCGCAGGAGGCCCACGTCGAGGTACATGCCGGTGAGACCAACCAGCAGCAGCATGCCGAGCTGACCGACCGCGTCCAGCATGTCGAACTGGCCGGCGACCGGTGGGAAGAGCCAGCGGGCCACGGAGGGCGCGGCATGGCCCAGCACCGACGGTCCCAGCAGCAGGCCGGTAACGAGCTCGCCCACCACGGCCGGCAGACCGACGCGCGCGGCGAGCCGGCCGAGTACCACGGCGAGGGCCAGGAGGACGCCGATCTGCACGAGGAACACGAGCAACGTGTTGGCGGCGACCGGCGGCACCGGGACCGGCGCCAGGGCCAGGACGGCCAGGTCGGTCACGGCACCTCCTCCAGGACGGCCACGCCGGTGGCCGGGTACGGGGCGAACCGTTGCCACGTCTCGTGCAGCCGCACCCGACCGTCGTCGAGGCGCTCGGGCGTACTGCGGCAGCGTCCGGCCACGACGCGGCCATCGACGAGCACCATCGAGTACGCGAACTCCAGCACCCCGTCGTCGGCGCAGCGCCCGGACAGCGACCCACGGCGGACGCCGTCGCCGGCGAAGTCCGCCCAGAGCAGGTCACCGTCCTGGTGGTAGGTGGTCACGGAGCCCTCCGGGCCGTGGTGGGTGGCCCGGAACCGTCGCCCCTCATAGTTGATCATGGGATCTCCGGCGAGCTAATGGACCCGGCGATCGCCGGGCCGGCCGCGGTACCGGATGCTCCACAGACTGCGGCGCAGGTAGGTGCGCTGCAGCCAGCGGTCGTACCCGTCGTGCTGAGCCGCGAAGACCGACCGCGCGTGCAGGCCCTTGCGGTTGTTGATGAGCAGGGCCGTGCCGGGCTCGAGCAGCACCTGGTGGGCGACGACCGTGCAGGCCTGCTGGAGATCCTTGAGCGCCTGTTCGGCCTCCGGAGTGAGCCCGCACACCCCGTTGGCGGAGACGACGACCTCCGGGGCATGGTCGGGTCCCGAGATCACGGCGAGCTCCTCGGAGAGCACGTCGGCGCCGCCGGCGACATCGCGCACGTAACTGCCGGGCGCGTTGAGTCGGAACAGCGGTGTGCGCAGGGTCAGCAGAGTCTTCGCCGCCAACTGTCGCGACACGTCGCGGGCGTCGGCGTAGTAGGTGCGCGCCAGCTTGTCGCGGTCCTGGCGCAGGCAGTACAGCACCAGGAAATCCGGGTTGGCGACGTCGTAGCGGCCGGCGTCGTCGTGGACGATGTCGTTGTGGAAGTTCAGGAACACCTCCGAGCTCTGGTTGGTCTGCGTCCTGGCACCGGTCGCCACCGGTACCACGTCGTGCACCAGCCGGCCCGTCTTCTCCGTGGTGAAGCCGACCGGTTCACCGAGCAGCTGGCTCAGGCCCATCAGCACCGCCTCGGCCACGAACGTGCGCTTGTCCTGACTCGGTCCGCCATCGGTGGGCGTTGGTGGCAGCTGCGGGTCGGTAGGCAGGTTGCGCACCAGTGCAACACCGGGGGTGTCGACGTGGCGGCCGAAGTCGAGGATCTCCTGCAGCGCTTCGATCGGCAGTTGGCAGAAGACCACCCGGAGCCTCGCCAGTGACCTGTCGATGTCGGTGACCGGGTTGGGGAACTCGAGCAACGCGGCGCCGATCGCGTCGCGCGTCTCGTCGGCGAGAACGATCTCGGCGAACGTCCTCACGGCGCTAGCCTGGTCGGTGGCCATGGCGTGACTCCTCTCATCGGGGTCCGACTACCAGCACCGGGTCGGCCGGCACCGCGCGGGCACCTTCCCGCCAGGCGCCGTGGAACCAGACGTCATCCGGGGTGAGGTCGGCCACCTGGTAGCGGCCGAGGGCGCTCACCAGTAGGCGCAGCTCCAGTTCCAGGCAGCGCACGAGGCGTACCAGCCCCTCGGCCGGGTCCTCGTCCACGGCGAGCAGGACGGCCCGTCCGAGCCCGACCGCCGAGGCACCCAGGGCGAGGCACTTGAGCGTGCGCGCACCCTCCCACACCCGGCCCGAGACCAGCAGGCTGCTCCCGTGCGCGTCGAGCAGCCGCAGGCACTGCGCCAACGGCAACCCCACCTGGTCGAGGAAGACGGTCGGGGCCCAGCCGGTACCGCCCTCGGCGCCGTCCACCGTGACCGCGTCGGCCCCCGCCGACCAACCAACGTGAGCGGCGTACGCCACGTCACGCCCCGGGTGCAGCTTGACCCAGACCTTGGCCCGCGGGTAGTTGTTGCGCATCAATCGGACCTGGTGGCGCAGGATCTCCTCGGTGAATGTGCCCGGGCTGCTGGAGCGCAGCACGACCGCGGCGTCCCGGCCGAACGCGTCGTCCAGCAGGTACCGGTTGGACACCGCCTCGGCCGCCGGGCGGGACAGGACGGTCATGCCACCCAGCCCGGGCTTCGCCCCTTGGCCGATCTTGAGTTCGAAGGCGAGCCGCCCGCTGTCCAGCAGCGAGGTGGCGAACGGGTCGCTGTAGACGAGGTTCCACACCTCGGCGTCGGCGTCCTCGGTGCTCTGCTGCACCACCACCCCACCGAGCCCGTCGCCCGCCGCTTCGGCGTACGCCCTGATGCGGCCGAGCAGCCCCGCGGCGGGGGCGTCGTCCAGGCGCCCGTACCCGCGCATCGGTACCACGTTCTCCCCGATGACCATCGGAATGCCCAGCCGCCCGGCCTGCGCACTCGCGGCGATGCCGAGGTCCCCGCCGGCGACCTCGGTCGAGCCGAAGGCGCAGACGAACAGCGGCAGCGGGGACGCGAACCCGCCGACGCTGGCGGCGAGGTCCACGTCGCCGTACATCGGCTCGCGGCCGAGGTCGAACATCTTCTCCAACCGGCCGGGTACGAAGATCGGCGGCACGATGCGGGCGGCGTCGAGGTCGTCCGCCCCGGGGGCGGCGGGTAGGCCACCGAAGAGCATGTGTCCGTAACCCTCGACATCCGGAAAGACCGCCCGGGGGCCGACCCGGGCGCGGGTGCGGATGGCCCCCTCCGGCAGATGCGGGGCGTGGATCGCGGTCACGGCGACGGGATCCCGGGCAGCTTGGGGTAGGCACTGACCTGCCATACGGCGTCCAGCCCGGTCAGGTAGCGGGCCACCCGCTCCAGGCCAAGACCGAAGCCGGCGCTGGACGGCAGGCCGTCCCGGGCGATCTCCAGGTACCACGCGTACTTGGCCGGGTTCTCCCCGCTCTCGCGCATCCGCTCGATCAGCCGCCGGTACTCGAACTCCCGCTCTCCTCCGCTCGCCAGCTCGCCGAAGCCGTCCGGCGCGATCAGATCGAAGTTGCGCAGGATGCCCGGCTCGGTGCGGGACTCGCCGTCGGTGAACCCCCGGGAGCCCTTCGGATAGTCGACGATGAAGAACGGCCGGTCGGTCTGCTCGGAGATGAGCTTCTCACCCGCCCAGTCGATCTCGGCGTCGGCGTTCTGCCGGTGCGACAGGCCGCGCAGCCGGGCGACCGCGTCGGCGTGGCTCATCCGCTCGAAGTCATGGCTCAGCAGCGCATCGAACTCGTCGGGGTCGCGGCCCAGCGCCTCCAGGTCGGCCGCGCGCTCGCGAAGTGTGTAGGCCACGAGGTGGCGCACGAGGCGCTGCAACAGATCCAGAACATCCTCGCGGCGCGCGTCGCGCACCTCAACATCGATCTGGGTGAACTCGACCAGGTGCCGTCCGGTGGTCGCCGTCTCCAGCGGCTCGAGCCGTACGTTGGGCGCGATGTAGAAGATCTTGTCGAAGGCCAGTAACGACGCCTGCTTGTAGAGGATCACGCTGGTCATGAGCTTGTAGTGATGGCCGTAGAAGTCCACGTCGATCTGCTTGGCGCCGCGGACACCGGGATCGGTGACCGGCCCGATGACCAATGGCTGCATCTCCATGAAACCGTTGGCGTACAAGAACTCGCGGCTGGCCATCGCGATCGCGTTCTGCACGCGTAACGCCGCTTGGGTGATCGGCGAGGTCAGGTGCCAGCGTGGGCTTGGTGGCAGCTGGCCGGGCGTGATCCGGGTCCGCAGCGGCGTCTGCGACATACGAGGCTCCCAACCTTGCGTCTCAACGGTCTGTGCTACCTACCGCGCCCAGCACCAGGTCCGCCCGGCCGTGGTCGACCGCGCCGGGATCGGTCGCGAGGTCGTCGAACTTGCGCTGGACGAACCGCAGGGCGTTGAGCAGGTCGACCGAGTTCATCCGGGGGGTGTCCGGCAGGTCGACGAGGTCACCGATGGGCATCGAGCCGATCCGCTGCCAGCGCAGTTGGCCGTCCCGGTCCAGGTATCCGCGGGCCCGCCCGCCGTTGTCCGGGTGCAGGCAGTACGGCACGTCGAGGTGACCGCGTTCGAACGCCGTAACCAGGGCCCGACCGAGATCGTCGTCAAGGGCCAGCACATTGTCGATGAGCGCCTGAGCCTGGGCCGCGACCCCGGTCTCCGGCACCTGCCCGCCGCGGGTAGCCCCGCGCGCGACCATCGCGGCGTGCTCCAGGGCGGCCACGTTCTCGGCGATCGTCGGCAGCCGGTACGCCTCGGCCGTCGTCTTGACGATCAGCCGACTCGCACCGGAACGCACGGCCAGCCGGGCCGACTCGGTCAGCAGGCGCTGCGCGCCGCCGGGAGTTCGGGGATACAGGCCCATATATGTGTAGATCACCACGTGGGTCCGCGCATGCGGGACGTAGCGGTCGACCAGTGCGCGCAGCGCGGCCACCGCCTCCTCGTCCTGGCCCGGGTGGGTTTGCTGCGCGTAGCTGAACGAGATGCAGCGCAGGCCGTGCTGCCAGAAGAACATGCCCTCCAGCACGCTGAGCGCCACGAGCAACGCGGGCGGGCAGAGCTGGCCCATCATGCAGCCGCCGAAAGTCTCCAGGTGCGGCTCACCGCCGCCACCGCGGGCGGAGGCGAGGATCTCGCAGCACTCCCGCCAGCGGTCCACCGCCCTGGCCAACGGCATCCGGCTGTACGGCAGGCAGTACGAGACCGGTCCGCCCTCGGTGGCGTCGAGCCCATGGGCCACCAGCGTGCGCACGATCCGTCGGGCGTCCGCCGAACCATGGCGCAGCTGCACCGGGAACTGCGAGGTGAGCACGTCGTCGAGCAGGGCCGCGGTGGTAACCGGGTCGTGGTCGACGATCGGGTATCCGTTGAGCTCGACGCCGGCGGCCAGCGCGTGCCGGACCGCCTCGTGGTCGTTCATCCTCGTGTAGCTGTCCAGGGTGATGGTGCCCACGGTGGCGGCCCGGGCCGACCGGGTCGCGAGCAGCCCCGCCCGCATCGTCGCCGGGTCGGTGAAACCCATGCGTGGCTGCACCACCAGTTCGCCGCGAGCGCGGTGGGCGGCGACCACGTCGCCGAAGGGGCGAGCCCGCGCTGCGGTGATCATCGTCATGGGGCACCGATCTCTGCCACCGGCGCGGCCGCCAGGGAGTTGACCAGTGACCGGAACGCGGTGATCGCCGCGGCTCCCTGGAACACGGCGTCGAAGCCGACCTCGAGCAATAAGGCGGCGGTGCGCCCGTCCCCGCCGCCGGCCACGTCGAGGTTCCCACCGATCACGACGGGGGTATGGGTCAGGTTGGGGTTGTTCCGGATCATGCGGATGAGGCGCATCCCGTCGTGCAGCGCGTGACCGTTCAGGCTGCTGATCACCACGAGATCCGGGTGCCTGGTCGCACATTCGCGCACGATCGTCTCATCCGGTATGCACGGCCCCAGGTTGACCACGTGGCAGCCGATCTCCTCCAGCAGGAGCTCGAGATAGACGAGGTTCCAGCTGTGCGCGTCCGAGGAGAGGCTCGTGACGACGACCTCCAGGCGCGCGACCTCGCGGGGGTCACGGACGATGTCGATGGACATGCCCGTTACCCGGTCGCTTCCTCGACGTAGTACCAGTTCTCCGGGTTGATCAAGCCGCAGGGGTTGATGGGTGTGAACCCCCGCAGGTTCGACGCCACCTCGTAGAGCCGCCAGGCGCAGTTCGGCAGGAACACGGCGGGCACCCGCTCGCTGATGTACTCCTGGTAGGCGTAGAGCGCGTCGAGGTCGTCGGTGGCGACGCTCGCCGCGATCAGCTCATCCGCACGGGGATCGTGGTAGTTGGAGAAGTTGCTGGCCCCGTCCGAGTGGAACAGGTTCTCGCCGGTCGGGTATGAGTAGACCCAACCACCGTTCCACGTGGACAGTTCCCACGTCTTCGGCACCGGCCCGGGGCTGTCCTCGGCGACCAGCACCGAGCCGTACACCGGCGAGCGGCGCAGTTCGATACCGGCCCGGGCCGCGTCCTTCTCGTACCGCTCCATGAACCGGGTGAACGACGGCCGCCCCTCGGCGTACCGCAGCGAAAGGCTGAGCCTCGTGCCCGCGGGGATGCCGTCGCCGGCCTCGCCCGGACCGGTCCCCGCTCGCACGCAGACCGCCGGCGTCACGCTCACATCCCAACCATGCTCAGCCAGCAGGGCCCGGGCCCGGTCCGGGTCGAACGGCCACGGCCCCCGCCCATCCGCGAGCTTGGGCGACACCAGGTCGGTGCGGGGCAGCAGCGGCACCGGACCACTCTGGTGCCAGCCGTACCCCTGATAGACCTCGCGCGCCCCGAAGTCCTGGTCGAGGCAGCACTGCAGCGCCTGGCGGAGGTACGGCTGGCGGATCATCGCGCCGGCCACTGTCGGGTTGAGGTAGTTCAACGGGATCATCCGGATGTTGAACAGGATCTGCGGCACGATCCGGTACTCCTCGCCCAGCGGGTTGGGGCCGCCCGTGGTCGGGACGTTGTCGGGTTGGTGGCCGTAGCTCAGCGGCAGAAAGCCGACCTGGACCGCGTCCGGGCCGTGTGGACCAGCCTGCAGAAGCTGGTACTCCTGCTCCTCGGATTCGGTCGGGATCTGCCGGAACTCGGCAAGACGCGCCGGGTTCGGCCCGCTGTAGTGCTCGTTCGGGACGAACGTGACGACGCCGTCCAGGGTGTAGCTCCGCAGCCGCCACGGGCCGTTGACAATACTCCAGATTGGACTTTCAGCCCAGGCTACCCGGTGCACGTTGTCCTCGGCCACCATGTCGCCGTTCTCGGCCAGGAGGAAGTCGTAGACCGCCTCGGCCTGGTCGATGTCGTGGGTGGCGTCCGCGGGTCCGTCAGCGGTGCGATCCCACGCCGTCGGCATCGGGATCACCATGGTCAGCTGGTTCATCAGGACCCAGTTCTTGCTGTACTGCTTGTCGAAGGTGAAGCTGACCGTGTCGTCGGCGACCTTGGCGTACGAGCGCAGGTTGTCGGGGAAGTAGCCCTTGACGTAGTTGCCGAACCGATCACCCTTGCGGACGAGCATGTTCATCCAGAACATGACGTTGTCGGCGCGGACTGTTTCGCCGTTGGACCACTCCCACGGCTTGATCCGTACGGTGCAGGTGCGCCCGTCCGCCTCCCAGCGCGGGGGCTCGCCGAGACTCAGCTCGAAGTCGATCTCGGGTCGCCCGTCGCGGCCCGGCCAGAACAGTGGCCGGTACATGAGTGCCTGGAACTCGTACACGTTGCGCGAGCCGAACCGCTCGGCCGGAGTGAACGGGAAGATCACCGCGGGCGGGAACCCCGGTGCACACGCCCAGGTGACGACCCCGCCCCGAACGATCCGTTCGGCGGTCGACGCCGGGTCGTACCTCGACTTCAGCTCCATGGTGACCTTCAGCTCGGGCGACAGGTTGCATCAGGCGGCGGAGGCCTCGAGGATCTCGGCCGGTTCCGCCTTCGCGGACAGGGGTCTTACCAGACTCAGATAGGCGCCGACGAGGATGGCGGCCTGGATGGCAGCCAGTGCCCAGAACGCGTACGGCACCTGGGTGCGGTCGGCCAGCGTGGCCAGCGCGAGGTTCGCGGTGATGCCGACGGCGAGCGCGAACGCGTTCGTGCCACCGAATATCCGGCCCACCCGGTCCGCTGGGCTGGCTCGCATGAGCAGGGTGCGGGAGGCGATCTTCCCTTGGGCGAAACAGAACCCCGCGATCGGTATGCAGATGAGCAGTGCGATGTAGTGCAACGGTTGTATACAGAACATGACCAGATTGCCGATCATGCCGAGGGCGGTGAGGTTCAGGCCGCCGATGCGGGCGCTGATCCACGGGTAGCAGGCCGCACCTACCAGGAAGCCCACGAACGCACCGGCGTCGCTGACGCCGAGCAGCCATGGTCCCTTATGGAAGGTGTGCAGGATCAGCGTGGCCAGGATGGTGTTGGCGACCAGGATGCCGATGTTCCAGTTCGCGAACAGCAACGCGAGCCGCCGGATCGGCTGGTCCACCCGTACCGGTGTCTCCTCGGCGGCGGCCAGCGGCGCCTCGAGTTCCGCGGCGGGTGTCACGGTCGCCGGCTTGGGGCCGATGAGGTAGGTGAGCACCGCCGACGCCAGGAACGTGCCGGCATTGAAGACGAGCAGCGGGGTGACCCCGAGCGCGGTGACGAGGACGCCGGCCAGGCCGGCCGCGATGAGCCCGGCGGCGTTGTTGGCGATCTCGAACCGGCTGATGAACAGGCCCAGCCGCGAGTCCGACACCCGCTCCTTCATCAGCGCGTTGCTGGCCGGCATGAACAGCGCAGCGGTGACCGCCAGGACGAAGTTGGCGACGTAGGAGCCCAGGGTGACCGATCCGTCCAACCACAGCCAGACGGGCAGCGCGAAGGCCGTCACCGCACTGATGAGGTCGGCAGCCACCGACAGGAGGCGCCGGTCCAACCGGTCGGCCAGGCGGCCGAACAGCACCGAGAACGCCACTTGCGGAATCGCCACCGCAATGAAGAGCCAGCCCACGGACAGGGTGGTGTTCCCGGCCCGGAACACCAGCACGGTTGCCGCGGTGAGCTGGAATGCATTGCCGGCATTGGTAATGAAGGTGGCCGGTAGCAGGAGCCTTTCAGACCGTTTCGATCGGGCAATGGCGGTAGCGTCATCGGCGGGAGCGGCAGTATCGATCGTCACCTGCGGCCTCACACGGTACTCGTAGCGACGGGAACATCGCCGTACCGGCCCGGTGCCATTCGCAGCTCCAGGCCCGGCACGGCGAACGTTGTGGTGCGCGCGACGACGTACGCGTCGGGCGACATGCACAGGGCGAAGTCGCCGGCGCGGGCCGCGCGCGCAGCCACGTCCATGAGTATCGGTGACGCGCCGCTGATAAGCGCGCGGAGCTGTACGAAAATGTCGCCGACCCGTAGCCGTCGGACGTCCGGGTCAAGGCCCTCGTCGAGGGCCCGCCGCGCGAGTCCGCGCAGCCGCTCGATGTGCTGTACCACCAGGTCCGCGGCCCGGCTGAGGCTGAAGCTGTCGAGTTCGTAGCAGGTGGCGAACCGGTTCACGATGGCCGCGGCCAGCGCCGGTGTACCCGGCGACACCGGCAGCGGCTCGCCGTCGCCGGCGGTGTCCGCGGTCAGCTTGGCCAGGATGCCCGCGAGCTCGTTCCACGGGTCGATGAGGCGCCGGCCCGCGATCATGTCAAGCAGGGCCCGGCTGAAGTTGGCCCGTGCGTGCTCGGGCGCGCTCAGGCAGAGGAAGAACCGCACAACGTCGCGCGGGACCTCGGTGACGAGCTCGCGGGCCCACACCACATGCCCTTTGCTGGTGGAGAACTTCTCGTTCTCCAGCTCGTAGAACTCGTTGGTCAGCAGCGTGTCCGGCAGAACGTAGCGGCCCTCATGCGCCATGAGCTCGGCCACGTGCACCAGGCCCCACACGTAAAGCGGGTCGAAGCCCATGAAGACCACGACCCGGGCATTGTGCTCGGCGCGCCAGGCATCATCGTCGGTGTGCAGGTGCAGGCCCTGGCGCCGCTGCGACCAGCCCGAGCAGTAGATGGACGCGGGCATGCCCTCCAGCCACGCGTTGATCGTCTGACCGGGCGTCTCCGGGAACCTCGCCGGTAGCCCCCAGTCGACCGGGTAGGTGATCGGGTAGTCGGGCAGCGGCCCGGCCAGCACCTCTCGCATCAAGGTGACCGCATGCGGCCGCCACCGGGCCGCGCGCTCCTCGTGGTACGCGATGAGCCGCTCGCGGTACTCCTCCATCGGGAAGACCAGAATCTCCGCTTCGCGGTAGCTGACCTGCTCGTCCCGATCGAGGATGGAGTACGGCTCGATCAGAGCGTCGAAGTCGATCGGGTGCCCGCACGTCTCGCAGAACCCACCGCGGCTGTCGTCCAGGCAGGTGGGACAGGCCCCGCCGACGAACCCCTCGACCAGGAACGCGCCGGACCGCTCACCGTAGGGCAGCCGGACGGTTCGCAGTCGGAACTTGCCCAGGTCGTACAGGCGATGCACGTAGTCGTAGACCAGGGCACGGTATCCGTCGTCGGTGGGCGAAAAACCGTCGAGCTCGATCCCCATCGACTCGAACGTGCCTTCGATCAGCGGGGTGCACCGGGCGACGAGGTCCGTCGGTGTCGTGCCGAGGCGGGCCGCCGTGGTGACCACGTAGGTCTGATGGTCGTCGGTGCAGGACGTGATAGTCACCGGCCGGCCAACGGCACGCAGATACCGGGCGTGCACGTCGGAGCCCAGATACGGCCCGCCGACGTGACCGACATGCAGGTCGCCGTTGGACGTCGGCGGCCCACCGATGATCACGCTGCGGCGCGGCCGGCCGACGTCGCCTGCTCCCATGATCGTCAGACCTCCGCGGCGGCGTGGTGCATGTCCTCGTGCGTGTCGATGAAGCGACGCGACATTTCCGGGTCCCACCAGATCGCGTAGAACTCGAACTCCTCCGGGTTCGCATTGATCACGCGGTGCACGGTGCCGGGGACGAAGTGCGCGATGTCCCCGGCCGTGATCGGGTGCCGCTCGCCGTCGGACTCGACCTCGGCCGAGCCCTTCATGGCGATGAATATCTCGTACTCGTGATGGGAGTGGGCACCCGTCTCGGCGCCGGGTTTCACGAGCACCCACGCACCTTCGAACGGGGCGTTGAGCACGGGCCACGGCACCAGCCGTTCCCCGTACGCGCCATTCTCGAGCACCATCGCGTCGCGGGTCAGGGACCGTATGTTCATGGCAGGTGTTCCTTTCCTGGCTCACGCGGCCCCGGCGGGCGCCGGGATCAACTCGGCATCGGTCACATGGGCGGCCCGATGGGTGAGGATGTCCTGGAGGATGTCGTTGGACCGGGCCGCCAGCACGCTGAGCAGCGAGTCGGCGATGCCATGCGTCGCCTCGTTCACGCCCTGCAGGTAGCAGGCGGCCGAGCCCGGTTGGTTGGTGATGAGGCGGTAGTCGCGGGTCACGGCGGGCTCGGGCTGGCCGACCGAGGCGGCGACCTTGCGTACCAGTGCCGGCATCTCCGGCTGGAACCCGGTTCCGAGCAGGACCAGGTCGGCGGTGAGTTCCCGGGTGACTCCGGTTCGCCAGTCGGTCAGCTCCAGGACAACCTCGTCGCCCTCGTCCCGAGCGTCTGTGATGTCGTGCATCGCGATGATCTGCAGGCGACCGCGGCCGGAGAGCCGGTCGAGGTAGAACTGCCGGTACAGCGAGTCCATCATGCCGGGAGCCAAGCCCGCGTAGTTGGTGTGATGCATCTGAGCCAGGATCCGCTCGCGCGCCTCGGGGCGGGCCGCGTAGAACTCGTCGACGAACGACGGGAAGTACAACTCGTTGGTGAACTTGCTCGTCTCGTAGTAGTTCAGGCCGATCGAGCGGGTCACCATGGTGGCCCGGCACGCGGGCAGGTCCGACAGGACCGTGGAGAAAAGCTCGGCCGCGCTCTGGCCGGCACCGATCACGACCACGCGGTGGGGCAGGTCCTTGGGCAGATCCGCGACCCGCTGCAGGTACTCGGTGCTGTGGATCACCCGCTCCTTCGCGACACCGCGCAGCGGCTCCGGAACCCGGATGTCACGCCCGACACCGAGCACCAAGTACCGACTGCGGATGGTCTCACCGTCGGCGGCCTGGGTGAGCCACCCGGTGAGGTTCCCATCGGTCCAGATCGGACTGATCTCGACACACTCCTGACCGAGTTGCAAGCGCACCAGGGACAGCGACGCGGCCGTCCACTCGAGATAGCCGGCGAGCTCGATCCGGTACGGCACGAAGCTGCCCATGTTCACGAAGTCGTCGAGCCGGCCGACCTCGTGCAGGTAGTTCAGGAAAGAGAACTTGCTGCGCGGATTCCGAAGTGTGACCAGGTCCTTGAGGAAGGAGACCTGCGACAGGGCGCTCGGCAGCAGCATGCCTCGCTGCCAGGAGATCTCCTGGTCCCGCTCGATGACGAGCGACTGACACGCGATGTCGGGAGCGAGTTCCTCCAGCGCCACCGCGAGGGCGAGGTTCGCCGGTCCCGCGCCGACAGCCAGTAGTTCGACATCAAGGTTCACCATTGTCGCTCCGCGGTCGCCCGGGGCCCTGCCGTCGTTCCCACGGCCGAAACCCGCTTCACGTCTCGTCTCGGCAGCAACTACAGCCTGCGACCCGATTGAACGGAACCCTTGATCCCGGAGAACAATCAATCCCGGGCGGGGCACCGTAGCGCTCGTCGTCGGTGGCGCGGACAGCCACCCGTGCACCCGGCTGTCCCGCATGTCGGACTTCATCGGCATATGGAACTTCTCGGGCTGACCATGAGTCCTCGCGCTCCCTCTTCGGGTACCCCGAAGTTGAGTAGCGGGTCAGCCGAGCCACGAACATATCGGGCAGAACCCATATAGGCCGACGTACATCCCGTGATCACTTGATGCTGACGCTGCGCTTATGCATCCTTACTCCTGTGGCAGTTTTCCTCGGAGTGCCGAGTCCGAGAATCCGGCGTGGCGGACCTCGCCACCCGGGCGGCCACGCCGGGTCGACCCGTCCGGTCTCAGATACGCCACCGGAGACTGACCCACCTGCCGACCCCGTCCGAACGTTCATCCGCCGTGTCCAAAGCCAGGGGGTTTCATGGGCCGACCGGAGAGGCCGCTGAATGGTGCCCAGGGTCCGATCGCCGCGTTCGCCTGTGATCTACGCGCCCTGCGTAAGCGTGCCGGCAATCCCAGCTATCGTGAGCTGGCGCGCACCGCGCTGTTCGCCCCGTCGGTCCTCTCCGGCGCGGCCAGTGGCTACCGCCTGCCAACCTTGCCGGTCACGCTCGCGTTCGTCGCCGCCTGTGGGGACGACTGGGCGGTCTGGGAACAGCGCTGGCGCGAGGTAGCGGCGGAGGTCGCGGCCGGCACCGAACCCGCGCGAGGAGCGTCACGGCGCTCAGCGACGTTCCCGCGTCCCCGGCAGCTTCCTATCGGCTCTCCCGTCTTCGTCGGGCGGACCCGGGCCCTGCACAACGCGACCCGGGTCATCGGCCGGTCCGGTCCAGCGAAGGTTCCGATCGTCGTGAGCGGGCCGATCGGGGTCGGCAAGACCACCTTCGCCCTACGCCTGGCCGACGAGGTGGCCGCCGAGTTCCCCGACGGCCAGCTCTGCGCCGACCTGGACGCCGGCGACCACGAGAGCCGGTCGCCCCAGCGGATCGTGCGGGGGTTCCTGCGCGCGCTAGGAGTGCCGGCGCCGCTGGTGCCGGACGACACGGCGCAGCGCGTCGGCCTGTGCCGCTCGCTCCTGGCCGAGCGCCGGTTGTTCGTCCTGCTGGAGAACGTTCAGGACGAGCGCCAGGTACGACCATTCCTGAGCCGGGCTTCGCACAGCCAGGTCGTCGTGACCAGCCGGGCCCGGCTGCTCGGTCTGGAGGGCACACACCGCGTCGACCTGGACATCTTCACCCGGAACGAGTCGCTGATGTTGATCGGGCAGCTCGTCGGGACGGATCGCGTGCAGGCCGAGTACGAGGCCATCGACGGCCTCGCCGAGCTCTGCGGCGACCTCCCGCTTGCGGTGAACATCATCGGCCGGATGATCGCGGCCCGGCCGGAGTGGGCGGTCGCGCACACGGCCGGGCTGCTGGCCGACCGGGACCGGCTCATGGTCAGTCTCTGCGTGGGCGACGTCAACGTACGCGACCGGTTCGCCTCCGCCTACGAACGGCTCTCGCCCGGCGCCCGCAGCGCCATCGACCACCTCGGTTCGGGCGGTGGGCGCTGGACCACGGCGATCGGCCTGGCCGCGGCGACGGGAACTACGATCCACGCCGCCGACGACGTGTTGGAGTCCCTGGTCGACACCGGTTTGTTGACCAAGACGAATGTCGGCGGCCGCTACCGCGTGCCGTCGATGGTCGGCGTGTTCGTGGCCAGCCTGCGGGGCGACGCCGCGCGGATGACCGCCGCCCCGGCCGCGTGAGTGGAGCCGGCCAGCACCCACGTTGATTGTTCGCCCCGCGGCAACCTTCCGGTCAATCGCGCCCGTGAGTTGAATGACACGCGGCGCAGCCCCGGTCCACAAACGATACGCGGTGGCATGAATGTTGATTTTGTCGATGAAAGAGGGCCACGACGGTGGGATCGTCGCCATCGAGGACGGCAGGCTGCTGTTCGCGCTGGAGGCTGAGAAGGACAACTACCCACGCTATGACCGGCTCTCCGGGGAGATCATGGCCCGGGCCGCCGGTCTGCTGGACCGGCCGCCCGACGTCGTGGCTCTGGGTGGCTGGGTCAAGGGGGAGTTCTCGGTGGAGCCGCCGACCCGGACCGGCTACTTCGGCGTGGGCCCCGGTTCGGTCTCCGACGAGCCGGGCACGTTCTTCGGTACGTCCGTGCGCTACTTCTCCTCCACCCACGAACGCTCCCACATATACACATCCCTGGGTATGGCGCCGGCATCGATCGCGGCCGGGCGGGCGACGTACGCCCTGGTGTGGGAGGGCAATATCGGCGACTTCTACCGCGTCGACGAGCGGGGCGAGGTCGTCCACCTGCAGCACGTCCTGACCGACCCGGGCGCCAAGTACGCCTTCCTGTTCGCCTTGGCCGATCCCGGCTTCCCCCTGGGCAAGGGCAAGTTCCGGTTCAACGACGCGGGCAAGCAGATGGCTCTGACCGCCTTCGCGCAGGCCGGTCCGATGACGGCGGAGGAGCGCGAGACCATCGACTACATCCTCAAGCGCGACGGGATCATCCTGGGCATGTCCAAGGATGAGATGTCGTGGTCGCACCTCTACAACGCGGGTGTGGAGTCTCCGGCGTACTGCAACGCCGCCGCGCGACATTCACAGGCGATCTTCGACCTGTTCTACGCCTACGCCGCCGAGCACATGACCGAAGGGCTGCCCCTGCTCATCTCCGGCGGCTGCGGGCTCAACTGCGACTGGAACCGCCAGTGGCGGGAGAGCGGACTGTTCTCCGCGGTCTTCGTGCCACCGTGCCCCAACGACTCCGGTTCGGCCCTCGGTACCGGCATCGATGCGCAGTGGTACTACACCGGTGAGTCCGCCATCGACTGGGACGTGTACGCGGGGGAGGGGTTTGTCGAGGACGTCGTGCCCGATCCGGCGACATACGTCGTCCGCCCGCTGGACGTCGCCGAGGTGGCCTTCTTCATCGAGGCCGGCAACATCATCGGTTGGGCCCGCGGCCGCTACGAGATGGGACCACGGGCTCTGGGCAACCGCTCGATCCTGGCCGCACCGTTCACCGCCGACACCACGACCCGCCTGAACAAGATCAAGCGGCGGGAGGGCTACCGCCCGATCGCGCCCATCGCGCTGGAGCACGACGCGCACAAGTGGTTCGTCGGTTCGGTGCAGGACCCGTACATGCTCTACTTCAACAGCGTCACCTCGGACGAGCTCCGCGCCATCACGCATGTCGATGGCTCGGCCCGGACCCAGACCGTGACCCGCGAGCAGAACCCGGGGGTGG
Organism: uncultured Actinomycetota bacterium; assembly: GCA_963753485.1. Classification (GTDB taxonomy): domain Bacteria; phylum Actinomycetota; class Actinomycetes; order Mycobacteriales; family Micromonosporaceae; genus CAWDLX01. The sequence continues at coordinate 389,198 of CAVWCL010000020.1, forward strand.
CCGACCTGTTGGCGGCATTCCGCGACCTCACCGGATACAGCGTGCTGTGCAACACGTCCCTGAACAACAACGGTCGGGGATTCATCAACCGGACCAGCGACCTCATCCAGTACGGGGAGGAGCACGGCCTCGACGGGTACGTCATCAACGACACCTTCGTGACCTCGCGTAGCACCTGACCGCAGCCGTGTCGGCGGTGCTGCATCGATGGAACCGGCCATGACCGAGCCACCCGCGGACATCCGCTGCTGCGACTTCTGTGACGCCGCGGCGTCGTACCTCTATGAATGCGTCGACATCGAGGAGCGCGAACAGTGGTGGGTCACCTGCGAGGACTGCTCCGCCCTGCTGGAGGCGCGCGACCTGGTGGGACTGATCGACCGGGCGATCGAGACGCTGCCCGGGCGGATCAGGCGATGGAACCACGTATCCGTAATGCGCGAGCAGCTACAGGCCACGTACAGCCGGGTGTTGCGCTCACTGCGCCCCCGGACGGAGCCGGCTGCGTGCTCTGCTAGAAGGGAAGAGTCCGTGATGAACCGGGCCACGCTTACCGCTCGATACCTCGACGAGGTCAACCGGCGCGACATATCCGCCAAGGAGCTCCTGGGCACACTGCCGGAGTCGGAGGCGCTCAACTTCTTCTACGGCGGCCGCTACCTGTCCCGCCCCCTGTTCCTCGGTGACCGCGAACGCGAGCAGTTGAGCGCCGACCTGGTGAACCTGCGCTCCGCGCTGGTGAGCCTGCCCAACCGGCTCTACGGCGGGGATCTCGCCGCTTTCGCCCGCGCGGTCGGCGCGAACGACGTCCAGGTGTCGGCCATCATGCGCAGCCGCGGTGCCGCCGTGACCAAGCAGCTCCGCGCGGACCTGTACATCGAGGAGGGCGGCGGCTTCCGGTTGCTGGAGTTCAACATGGGCAGCGCACTGGGTGGCATGGACAACGCGGACATGTGCCGGGCGCTGCTCGAGCACCCGGTGCTCGCGGAGTTCGCGGATGCCCACGACCTGGAGTACGTCGACACGATGGTCGACCAAGTCGACAACTACTACACCGAGTGCGGGTTCGCGCCGGCCGCTCGGCCGATGGTGGCCTGCACCGACTGGCCCAGCAGCTACCAGACCCTGGAACCCTACATGCGCGCCTACAACGCCCGGGTACAGCAGATGGGCCTGGACGAGCACGCCTGCCACATCGGCCAGCTCGAGGTCCGCGACGGCCGCGTCTGGTTGGGGGACCGGGCGGTCGACATCATCGATCGACTTTTCATGATTGAGGATCTCCTCGAGTCCCCTGAGGCGGCGGCCCTCATGGACCCGATTCTCGACGCGGCGGCGCGGGGCGAGGTGAAGATATATACGCCCATGGATTCGGGAATCTTCTCCAGCAAGGGCGCGCTGGCCATGCTCTCCGACGAGGCAAACCGGTCGATCTTCGATCCGCAGGAACGCGCGAGCCTGGACCGGATCCTCCCATGGACCCGGATGGTCCGGCCCGGGCCGGTCACCCTCGAGGACGGCCGCCGAGTGGATCTCCTTGAGTACGCCCTGGCCAACCGGCACGACCTGGCGCTCAAGCCGACCCTGCTGCACGGCGGGCAGGGCGTCCTGCTCGGCTGGGGGCGGGAGACCACCGAACAAGCGTGGGACGAACAGGTCCGCGCCGCGGTGGATGGACCGTACGTGCTGCAGCGCAGGATCCGGCCCCAGTTCGAGCTGTTCCCGTCCGACTCCGGGCAACCCGTCCCGTGGATCGTCTGCTGGGGCGCATTCACGACGTCGAAAGGCTACGGCGGCGTCTTCGCCCGGGCCTCGTCGGTCGAGTCCAATGTCGAGGTGATCAACACTAACACCGGCGCCTACGTCGGATCCTGCCTGCACGCCAAGTCGGCCGCCGCCATGCAGTAGGTGTCGTCGCGCCTGCCGTGCGCGGCCCCCGAGTCGCGTCGACTCCCACCGAACGGGCACCAAGGCCGCGCCGGCACAGGCTTTCAGCCTCGCGCGCCGGGGACGTTCGGCACTACCGCCGCTCCGACGCCGACGCAGCATCAAGGTGACGCTACCGATCGCCGGGACGACACGTGCGACGGCCAACTCGGCGCGTCACCGTGCGATCCGGCCGGCTCCGGACGGCCGGAATACGACGGCCGGCAAATCCGTTGCCACACTTCGGAAGCCGTCGTACCGTGTATGGCAAGGACAACGACCGATCTGAAGGGACCGACCCGTGAGCTTGTGGCAGACCCGCAAACCGCAGCGGCTGGCGCCGCGCGGTCAGCTGGGCGTGCCCAACGTCGGGCGGCCCATATGCCGCGGCAACGCCGAATCTTCATACCCGGGCCGGTGGCCCAGCTAGCGCGCACCCAGCGCGCCGTCGCTGCCGCCCCCGGGAACCCGGAATGGGCGGCATTTTCGTATGTAGGGGTGTAGCTCAGCAGGAAGAGCACTGGCCTCCAAAACCAGCGGTTGCAGGTTCGACTCCTGTCGCCCCTGCTCGGCCCCGGCATGCCGGTGGTGTTGTGAATTGAGAACTGCACAGTGGATGGCATACAAAGGCCCGGCCGACGGCGTGTCGCCGTCCGGTCGGGCCAGACGGGAGCGACCGGCGCGGTGACCGGACCTGGTTTGGAACCAGGAAGCGTGGGGTTCGACTCCCCAGTTCCCGACGCATGGGGTTGTAGCTCAGCTGGCAGAGCGCCGGTTCGGCAGACCGGAGGCCTGGGGTTCGACTCCCCGCAGCTCCACCGCGCCCTTCAAGCGCAGAAGGCAGAGCGCCCGGTTGAAGCCCGGGAGGTTGCCCGTTCGATCCGGGCGAGGGGTACTTTGGCGAGTTCGGCTAGCGGCCAGGCCACCTGGTTCTCAACCAGGAAGCGGGGGTTCGACTCCCCTACTCGCTGCCATGCCGTTGGGGTGTCCACGGTGACATGCCTGCCTTCCAAGCAGGAGTAGCGGGTTCGACTCCCGTCGACGGTTCTGTTCCGGGGTACGGCGGTGGCGTCCGTGGCCGCGCTCTGAACGCGGAGCCCGTAGGTTCGATTCCTGCACCCGGAGCTGTAGCTGGAGTCATGCCGCGGTGGCCCATCAAGATCGGTTCAGGTGCGGGTTCGAGTCCTGCTCGCGGTACCACGCCTTCGCAGCTCAACAGGTCGGGCACCGGCATGGTAGGCCGGCGGCAGCGGGTTCGAGTCCCGCCGGAGGCTCGCTGCGGTTGTAGCACAACGGATGTGCGTCGCCTTGCCATGGCGAAGACTGGGGTTCGACTCCCCGCAGCCGCTCCATGTCGTCACGAGTCAATCGAAGGAGGACCGCCTGCTGCCCACACACCCTCGTAGCCCAATGGCAGGAGGCAACGGTCTGAGGGGCCGTGCAGTGCCGGTTCGAATCCGGCCGAGGGTACCGACGCCAACGCAGCACGACGGTCGGGTAGCCGCCTTGTAAGCGGCCGGTGCGGGTTCGACTCCCGCCGTTGGCTCTCAACGGGCGACGCACAGGTGTGCAGCGCTGTCTTGCAAACAGCGCGGGCGCGGTTCGATACCGCGGTTGTCCACGATGCCCGGGTAGCCCAACGGCAGGAGGCACCGCGTCCAGAGCGCGGACAGTGTCCGTTCGAGTCGGACTCCGGGTACGCACGCTGGCGTAGCTCAGAAGGCCAGAGCACCAGGCCGTCAACCTGGGGGCCGCGGGTTCGAGTCCCGTCGCTGGCGCTGTGGAGAGGTGGCCGAGAGGTCTATGGCACTGCCCTGCTAAGGCAGACCGGCCGGGTCCGGCGTGGGTTCGAATCCCACCTTCTCCGCCACCCCGTCGTGGCCCGCCTGGTAAGGGCGCCGCTCTGATAAGGCGGAGGCAGCAGGTTCAACTCCTGCCGACGGGACGCACGCCCCGGTAGCTCAACGGAACAGAGTGCTTGGCTACGAACCAAGAGGCTGCAGGTTCGAATCCTGCTCGGGGTACGCATCGGGACGCGGCGCGGCGCTGCGGTGGAAGCCGAGGCCGCCCGGGCCCGACTCTGGAGACGCCAGCCGATGGGCGCCGGCCGCGGTCCCGAAAACCGTTGGGGGTGACACCCGTGGGCGTTCGACTCGCCCCGTCTCCGCGCACGAAAGATCGCGACGATCTCACGCTAGCTCAACGGACAGAGCACCCGTCTCCTAAGTGGACAATCCGGGTTCGAGTCCCGGGCGTGAGGCGACAAGCGCCGCTAGTGTGGCGTCTCGTTATTGGCTGGTGATTGCTGCGAGTGCGACCGGCCTTCGGGCAGGGGGTCTGTGCGGCATGCCAGAACCGGAAGGGCGTCAGCAGGGAACCCGCAGTTATCCGAGGCGCCGTACCGCTGTCTCGATGGCGACCTCGACCCGGGAAGTCATGCCGGGCACATCGACGGGACGGCGCCCAGCGACCTGACGACCGATCCACTTCGGCCCGCTATCGTCATAGTGCAGCAGGGCATACAGGTCCCACCACGGATCGAGAGTCACCCCCGAGATCGACTCATAGAGCGACCGAAGCTGCTCCGACCACTTGGGCGAGTAGAGCGCCGCCAAGTATCGCCGACAGTGCCCGACGTCAATCGCGCGCGACCCTCGATGGATGGAGTTCCAGTCGGTCAGTCCAGTGATCCTCCCGCGCGACCACAGCATGTTGACAGGCAGGAGATCGCAGTGCAGAAAGACGGCAGTGTCCTTCGGCGGCGGCGCCGCCATGACACCAAACGCCGCCTTCCACACAGCCGGCTTCTGTGCGTCGACCGGCACCTGAAATCCGTCCAGCGGAGCGATCCAAGAATCCGTCCAAGGTCTGAACATCTTCGCGGGGAGATCGAGGGAATGCAGCAATACAGCAATCTCCGCGATCCTCGTCATCCACGACCGAGGTTCCGCCGGATTGAGGTGAACATGCCCCGGCAACCGTGTCATCAGCAACGATGGCGTGTCCCCCATCGAAGCACCAGCAACATCAGTAGCCAGGATGCTCGGAACCGGGAGCCCGCTTCCCGCCACCACACCAAGGTTGGCGATCTCCTTCTCCAAGCTCCCCTGCAGGCCAAGCCCGCCCGGGTACTGCCGCAGGACGACGAACGTTCGCATTCCCCGTCGCTCGACAGTCAGCCGATGCACGGCGGAGCAGACGCCACCGGTCAATCGGCGGTAGCCAACGACGCGACTGCCCCGACCCATCGACGCCGCAACCCAGGCGAGAGTCTCCACGGAGGGCCGTCGCTGCCTGAACCCCCCATCCCTCCAGTCGCCGTCGGTCATGAGCGCGAGCCTATTCGTCAGAGGCGTTATTAGCCGGGATTGATGCGAGTGCGACCCGGCCTCGGCTGACTTTCGCGAGGATCTCCTCTGCCGTGGCGGTCCATACGAACGGCTTGGGATCGTTGTTGTTGGCTTGGAGGTATGCCTCGATCGCAGCGATCAGGTCGGGCACCGACTTGAAGACACCGCGGCGGAGTCCCAGGCGGCAGCTCATCGGGAGGTGACCCGGGCCAAGGCGCTTCGTCAAGCTCTCCAGGATCTCCTGCTGAGCATCAGACATGACCAGAGCAGGGCTCGGAGCGCGCACGAACACACCCTACAACCTGGCGGCGTACTGCGGGCAGGAGCACCGGTCGTGCTCGAGCCCCGTACGCGTGACCATTCCGACGTCGCCCAACGGCAAGGCCCCTGGCTGTTAACCAGGTGATCGGGGTTCGAGTCCCTGCGTCGGAGCCACGCCCGTGTAGCTCAATCTGGTGGAGTGCCTGTCCTACAAACAGGAGGTCGGGGGTTCGAATCCCTCCGCGGGTACGCACGAATGCATGGTGGCTGTGGTGTACCGGCGTGCATACCAGGCTGTGACCCTGGTGGTCCCGGCTCGACCCCGGGCAGTCACCCCACGGGAGTGCGCCGACGTTGGAGAGTCGGACCTGCCTGTAAAGCAGGTGCCTTGCTGAGGGGGTTCGAATCCCCCGGCTCCCACCATGCCCTCGTAGCTCAGCGGAAAGAGCACGACGTTCCGAGCGTCGGGGCCGCTGGTTCGATCCCAGCCGGGGGCGCGCAGAGCCGCATGTCCGAGCGGTCAGGAGCCGGTCTGCAACACCGGTCACGCCGGTTCGAGTCCGGCTGCGGCTTCGGACGCCATCCACTGTGCACAGCGCAGGCGGGCGCTGGCGGCCCGGCCGCCCCTCATAAGGGCGGAGCGTCCGGATCGACACCGGGGCCTGCGACGGGAACCCTCCGGTGCGAAGCCTTGTCGGCTACTTCTTCTGGTGATGTGACGCCGACCCGGGCGCAGGAACGAACTCGGAGGGCCCCACAACTGAACCCGCACTTCCCGGTGCGAAGGCGAACGGTTACTTCGGCATGAATCAGCCTGTCAAGCTGACCGTGGGTTCAAGTCCCACGCGCCGGTCGCCGATCAGATCTCGGGGAGCACAACTTCAGGCGGCTAGAAAGGAGAACGCCGTTGAGCAAGTTCAACACCAGTACGGCCCGGCCGGCCGCCGGCCGTGGCCCGGTCGCCGCCGACGTGACCCCGTCCGGTCGTACCCATGAGGGCGGCGCCGGTTACGCCCACGACGCCAAGGGCGAGCTGTTCCTGCTCGCGGTGGCCAACGTCGTCGGGGAGAACACCTTCTACGAGAAGGGCGCGGTCCGCGACCGCCGCTACGCCGACCTGGTTCACACGGTTGCCGCCACGGATCCGCAGTGGATCGGACGGCTGCTGCGCTGGCTGCGCACCGACGCGAACATGCGCTCGGCGTCGCTGGTCGGCGCACTGGAGGCGGCGAAGGCCATGCTCGCCGCGGACATTCCCGGTGCCCGGCCGATTGTCAACTCGGTGCTGCAGCGTGCCGACGAGCCCGGCGAGGCCCTCGCCTACTGGACGGCGACGTACGGCCGGGCCGTACCCAAGCCGGTCAAGCGTGGCATCGCCGACGCCGTGGCCCGGCTGTACACCCAGCGGTCCCTGCTCAAGTACGACACCGCGTCGCACGGCTTCCGGTTCGCCGACGTCATCGACCTGGTGCACCCCGTGCCGGCCGCAGACAAGCCGTGGCAGGGTGACCTGTTCGCGCACGCGCTCGACCGCCGGCACGGCCACGACACCGACGTCCGAGCGTCACTGCGGATGCTGGCCGCCAATGTGGCCCTGCGCCGCGCCACGGCCGACGACCCGAGCGTGCTGCTCGACCCGGAGATGCTCGCCGCCGCCGGCATGACGTGGGAGGACGTGCTGTCGCAGGCCGGTTCGACGCTGGACAAGGCCCGGCTGTGGACCGCGCTGATCCCGAGCATGGGCTACATGGCGCTGCTGCGTAATCTGCGCAACTTCGACGAGGCCGGCGTCTCCGACGAGGTGGCGACGCAGGTGGCGGCGAAGCTGTCCGATCCGGCGGAGGTCGCCCGGTCGCGGCAGTTCCCGTACCGGTTCCTCGCCGCGTACGAGCAGGCGCGGTCGTTGCGGTGGGGGCCCGCATTGGATCGCGCGCTGCAGTTGTCGCTGGCGAACCTGCCGGCGCTGCCCGGTGGGTCGCTGATCCTGGTCGACACGTCGGCGTCGATGTCGTCGGGTGGGTTCTCGGCCCGCTCGACGATGAGCCCGGTCAAGGCGGCCGCCGTGTTCGGGGTCGCGCTCGCCGCCCGCGGCGAGCAGGTGGATCTGTACGGATTCGCCGACGGTGTCTTCCGCCACCAGGTGGCCAAGGGTGCGTCGGTGATTCGGGAGATTGACCGGTTCATCGCCCGGGTCGGTGAGGTCGGGCACGGTACCCGCATCGCCGAGTCGATCAAGGCGACGCTGCGCGGCCAGGACCGGGTGTTCGTCATCTCCGACATGCAGACCTTCGCCCCCGGTGCGCACACCGGCACCGTCACCGAGGTCGTACCGCGCAGCACCCCGCTGTACGGGTTCAACCTCGGCGGCTACCGGCGGACCGCGTTCAACGCCGGGGCACCCAACCGGATCGAGTTCGGTGGCTTGACCGACGCGACGTTCCGGATGATCCCACTGATCGAGGCGGGCCGGAACGCGGACTGGCCGTTCTGACCCAGCCGCGTGGCCGTGCCACGACACCCGCCCCAGCGATCTTTGCTGGGGCGGGCGGGTCAGGCGGGGGGAGCAGGGTGGTGAAATGGTGCTCACCTGCGGCGACCGAGCAGAAAGGCAATGTCATGTCCAGCGCGCGGTTGTACGACACCATCGGAGCCACCTACACCGTGACCCGGCGCACGGAACCGCGCATCGCCGCGCAGGTCTGGGCTGCTCTCGGCGATGCCCGGACCGTGCTGAATGTCGGGGCGGGGACCGGATCCTACGAGCCCCCCGACCGTAGCGTCCTGGCGGTGGAACCGTCGGCGGTCATGCGTGCGCAGCGTCCCATGGGCGCAGCGCCATGCGTGGCTGCGGACGCGGCGAGCCTTCCGTTCGCCGACCAGTCCTTCGACGCCGCGATGGCCTTTGCCACCGTCCACCATTGGCCGGATCCGATCGCCGGCCTGCGCGAGATGCGGCGCGTCGCTCGCCACGTGGTGGTGTTCACGCACGACACCAGTGACACCGGATGGCTTCGCCGGTTCTGGCTCACCCGCGACTACCTGCCTGAGGTCGCGAACCTCCTGGTCGGCCGTCCTTCGCTCACCGAGTTGGCCGGCGCGATCGGAGCGCGGATGGAGCCGGTGCTCATTCCGTGGGACTGCGCCGACGGCTTCTTCGAGGCCTACTGGCGTCGGCCCGAGGCGTACCTGGACGAGAATGTCCGTCGCGGAGTATCGGTGTGGGCCAAAGTCGGGCCGGACGCCGAGCAGAGGGCAATGCGCAGCCTCCGTGACGATCTCGCCTCTGGCCGGTGGGCCGAACGCAACCGCGACCTCGTCGACCTCGACGCGGCTGAGCTTGGTCTTCGCCTGCTCATCGCCTGAAGGCTGATTGGCGCGCTACCGGTGTGCTGACAGCCACGCATGCACTTCGGGTACGCGATTGTGCAGCAGCGTCATGTGCCCATCGTGGTCGAGCAGTCGGGCCTCGACGCCGGGAATGTGCCCGGCCAGCCATTCGCCGTGGCCGAACGGCGAGAACATGTCCTGCCGGCCGTGCAGTAGCAGGACCGGGACAGCGATGTCCGCGAGGTCAAATCCCCACGGCCTGAGCAAGCAGTTGTCGTCCCACCATCCCTCGTTGCCCGGCGCCAGCCCGTCCTTCACGCAGGACAACATGAACGCGTCCAGCTCGCCGCCCATGACCGCCGCATCTGGCGGCGAGACCATCGACGCAAGCCCCCGCGCCGCATCCTCGGGCGATGCGGCCAGGAGGTCTTCCCGGTCCTCGTCCATTTTCCTCCTGGCCGCGGGCTCATCGGTGAAGAACAGGCGGGTGTCATCGACATTGCCCTGGCCCATGCCAGCGAAATAGTCAAGGTCCTCGGCGTGAAACGGTGCCAGCGAGGCAAGTGAGGCAGCAGCAGTCACCAGATCCGGGAGCAGCGCAGCGCACGCCAGCACGTGCGGGCCGCCGCCCGAGATGCCCCACGTCGCCAAGCGATCGATGCCCAGCTCAGCGCAGATCGCGCGGACATCGCCGGCGCAGTCGGCGACGGTGCGACCCGGCTGGGGCGAGGAGTCCCCGTAGCCGGGTCTGTCGTAGCCGATGAGCCGCAGCCCGCGCCCGGCGGCATCGCGCACATGCGGGCCATAAAGGTGCCGCGAGCTCGGCGTGCCGTGGTGGACGAGGACCGGCCGGCCAGCGGGATCGCCGTAATCTTCGACCGCCAGCGTCCGGCCGTCTGGGGTGTGAACCGTGTGCTGCACCTTGCCCCCTTCCGCACCGCGCCGTGGTGGAAGCGTACGTGTTCACCGGCGAGCTCGCCATGGATCGCGGTCAACGCTACGACTGCACCCTGAAATTCCCATGTGGATGGTTGCCAGCTGGCTCGCAGCGCCGTCGGGCTGCCGAGCAACCGGCTCACCGGCCGATCGAACCTCAGGGTGCAGCGGTACCAACCCTTCCTCGCGTCACGTCCCGAGGATTGTCAGCGTCCGGTTCGCGTACGCGTTCAGTTGGAAGCGGTACCCGACCGCCCAGACCCCGGTGGGACCGCCCGGGGCGACCCCGTGAGGTACGGGTTCGAGAACGCGGCGGTGGTGTCCCGCGTCCACGAGGCGCCCGAGCTGGTCGAGGAGGTTCGCCTACGAGCTGGACCGGATGGACTGTGGCGACCGCCGTTGCGGTGATGATGGGACGGTGGCCCGGGGTGATCCGTCTGGCCCGATGCGCTCAGCGGGCTCAGCACGATGTCCCGCGCGGGGCACGCCGATGTCCACGTACGCCCGCTGGCCTATGACGACGTACCGGTGGTCGAGGCGGTCGCCGACACCGTGCTGGCCTCATGGCTGGCCAGCCGACCGTTTTCACCCGCCGGGGTTCGTATGGCCGGGCGAGATGGCGTACGCCGGGTCTTCTCGCCCCGGTGCGGTGTCGCTCGGCGATCACGGGGGCCGCCGTTCCCGGGCTGATCTGTGTCCTGGTCGACGTACTGCCCTGGGCCGAGGAGGACGATGGGCCGCTGGCCGCGACGGTCTTCGCGCTCAACCGGGACGAGGAGAGTTGGCGATCGTGGCTGCGCGGGTTGCCGCGGAGCGCACCGGGCAGGGCTCGTGCGCTCCGCGGCGCGGCGCGGTGGTCAGGTCAGTGTGCGCCGGCCATGACTGCGGGCAGGTCCGTGCTCACGGCTGGCCGGACGGTCCGCCGTGGGAACAGGACCCGTCGCAGGATGGCGGGCGCGAACAGGGTCTGCGGCGGCCGGGTGAGGTTGATGGTTTCGTGGAATGCGACGGCGACGACCGGATCGGTCTTGGCCGCGTCGAGCAGCCGGGCGACGTAGGCGTTCAGCATACGGATCTTCGTGGTCCGTTTTCCGACCGTGGTCGCAACCGCCAGATCGCCGCCTGCGGCCAGTTCCCACGGGGTGTCAATGACGCGGGCCGCCCGGGCGTAGAACCGGCGCGGCAGGTCCGCGGGCGACTCGCGTAGGCAGTCGCGCAGGGCCACGGCCTCGGCCGCCGCCACCGTCATGCCCTGCCCGTAGACCGGGTTGAAGGCACACAGTGCGTCGCCCATGACGAGGTAGCCGTCCGGCACCAGGCCGAGCCGCTCGAAGCGGCGGCGCACGCTGGCCGGCGCCCGGAAGCGTCGCGGCTCGGTCAGCGGTTCGGCGTTGTCGACGACGTGGTGCAGGTCCGCGATCGGGAGTCGGTGGGCGAACTCGTCGAAGCCCTGCGGGTCCGTCGGCGGGATGTCGTGCCCGATCCCGATCAACGTGAGCATCCACCGGTCGCCCTCGATCGGGATGAGCACCATGCTGTGAGGGTCCGTGGGCGAGAGCGAGTTGATCGCACCGGCGTAACCGCTGGGCAGCGGCCCGCGCCGGACGTACTGCCGGCTGGCGTAGCCGACCTGGGCCGCGATGGTCTCCTCGGCTGGTCGCGGGTAACCAAGCTCGGCCAACCACGTCGTACTCCGGTTGCCCCGCCCGGTCGCGTCCACGACGAGGTCCGCGGCGAGCTCCTCGAGCGGGCCGCCGCCGGCTGGCAACAGCTGCACCCCGTCCACCCGGCGACCGTGGTCCCCGGTCCGCAGGCCGGAGGCCTCGTACCCGCCGCGAATCTCCACATTGGTGAGTCGACCGACCCGTGTGCGAACGTAGTCTTCGAGGGTCGGCCGGCTGACCGCGATGGCGACCAGGTCGGATGGCGCGGCGCTGAGCATGCGGCCGGCGTGGAACCACGCGATGTCACTCACCAGATCGACCGCGGTGGCGCCCAGAGCGGTCAGATCACCGGTGAAGCCGGGGAAGAACTCCTCCAGAATCTCCCGACCCTTGGCCAGGAGACCGTGCGCGTGGTGTCCCTGGGGGACGCCCTTACGCGCACCGGTGCCGGTGAGATCGTCGCGGTCGACCACAATCACATGGTCGAAGGTGTCGCCGAGTGCGCGGGCGGCGAGTAGGCCCGCCATGCTCGCACCGAGCACGACCGCGTTTCGGTGAGGGTTGGCGCCGCGGTCGTGAAGATGATCTGCCGTGTTCAAAACTCCTCCTTCGTCGATGCCAGCAGACCATCGGTGCGGAGGTTGGCTGTATGTCGATGTACGCAGACCCGTGGTGGTCAGGATCACGCCGGCGCTGGCTCACGAACGACACCGACCGGTCCGGGTCCACCCGACGGGCCTGAGCGGCGCGATCACCCTGGAACGGGCCCCTTGGCCCGCTCCCCGGGGTCGATCGGCCCTACCTCCCCTCCGGCCACGGGGGAGTGTCGGGTGGCGGGCCATTTGGGCTCCGAGGAGGCCACTATGTCGACCACCGTCGGACAGGCACCGGTGCAATCGCGACCTGATATCCCGACTAAGGAATGGCCAGAGGTGCTCCGGCCGATACTGCTCGCGGCCGGGATCGGCGCTTCCGTGTTCTACGTCCTCGCCCTCGTGCTGGGACCTGTGCGGTGGCAGGGTTACAGCTCAACAAACCAAACGATCAGCGAGCTGTTCGCCATCGACGCTCCCTCTCGACCGCTGGTCGTTTCCCTCCTGTTCGTCAGCGGCGTTCTTGCGCTGGCCTTCGGGTTCGGAGTCCTGTGGTCAGGGGGTCGCAGCCGCGCTCTGCGGGTCACCGGCTGGGCGCTGGTCACAATCGGAGTCGTCGATCAGGCCGGCCCCTTCTTTCCTATGCACATGCGGGCGGCTCTCGCCCAGGGCGGGGGCACGTTCAGCGACACGATGCACATAACCCTCACCATCGCGATCTCGCTGCTTTCCGTACTGGCTATGGCCTTCGGCGCCGCAGCGTTTGGGAACTGGTTCCGGGTCTACTCCGTCGCTACGATCCTGACGCTGGTCGCGTTCGGCGCGACGGCCTCGGTGCAGGCTGGCGCTCTCGCTACGAACGAGCCCACGCCCTGGCAGGGCGTGTATGAGCGCATCAACGTGGTGGCCTACCTGCTGTGGATGGTCGTGCTTGCCATCATCCTCTTGCGCGCCCGAACGATTGCGTCCATCGGGGCGGTGTCCGACACACCGGGATGAGGAGGGTGAGCATCGGCGCCTTCGCCTGGTAGACGTTGGGCTTGATGGTCAGGGGACACCGGGTCCGGTTGGTGGCCGGCAGCCTATCTCATCGTTTCCCTCTGCCGGCGATCAGTAGTCGTGGCGGTGGGCCCCGGTAACAGCTCTGAGTACAGTGATGTGCATGAGTGGCAGGCGTCGGTTGCGGTTGTTCTCGGGCAAAAGTGGGGTCTGGCGGACGCTGCGGCAAGCGCGAGCATGTGAACGGGCCGGCGACTCAGCCGACGCAGAGGCGCTCTACCTGGACGTGATGGACAGCGGAGTGATCGACGCGGCGGCAGACGCTGGCATCGTGCTCGCCGCGATGCGCACCCGCAACCATGACTTGGACGGCGCTGTCGAGGTATACGAGCAGGTGCGTGGCCTGCCAGGATCGCCGCGCGCCGCCGAAGCGGCGTTGGGACTCGCCACTCTGGCCGCACGGCAAGGACGCCTGGCCGAGGCGAGAGCTGTCCTTGAACAGTTGGCCACCTCGGCTGATCCTGCCGTTGCTGGCACGGCCCGCACGGACCTCGCCGTTCTTGCGATGTCAACGGGAGCAGGGTCTCCGGCCAACGCCGAGCTTCTGTTGAGCGCGCAAGCACAAGGTGAGCCCTCGGCGACTGAACTGATGCACCTGTTTGGGCAGGCCGGACTGAGTACGCCGCCGCCATCGCCGGCAGACGAGCGACGCGAAGTGCCAGAAGACACGGACTGAGGGAGGAACGCGAGCTGGAAGGTATCACTTATGATACGCTCGAGAGTGTGAAGACGGATGACCCGGAGTTTCTCGCGGTCCTTGAGTCGGCGGCCCATCTGCAGCGCCTGGTTCCGGACGCCGTACTGGTCGGGGGGTCGGCCGCGGTTCTCTACGCCGGCCATCGCCTGTCTCTGGATCATGACCACGTGCTGGCTGACCTGTCAGACCGGTTCGAGATGGTGCTGGAGGCGCTGGAGGAGGATGACGGCTGGGCGACCAACCGGCTCGTCCCGGGCAAGGTGATCCTCGGAAACCTGGACGGCATTGAGTCTGGCGTACGGCAGATGATCCGCCGACGGCCACTGGAGACAGCCGAGGTAGGGCTTCCGTCCGGCGCCACGCTAGCAATCCCGACCCAGGACGAAACATTGCGCATCAAGGGTTTTCTGGTGGTGCGGCGTAACCAGACGCGAGACTATCTTGATGTGGCGGCGTTGGCCGAGCATGGTGGCGTTGACCATTCAGCTGACGTACTAAGCAACATAGATGATTACTATGCCGACCAGCGAGGTACGGGCGACGGTGTCGCCACCCAGCTCGCGCGGCAGCTGGCGGAGCCGCACCCCAAGGACGTCGCGGTGACTCGCCAGCTTCATTCGTACCGGAAATTGCACCGACAATGGACGGATTGGCGCGAGGTACGAAGAGTGCTTTCCGCGATCGCCAGCGCGATGGCCGAGGTGGCAGGAGACGGCTGATGGCAAGCGCGCTGGTATTCCGCAATGTCGATGTCGATGCCGACGCGCCGGTCGAGACGTGGCCTCTCGAAGCTATGGCCACCGCGATCAGCCGAGGCAGCCTGTCGGACTGGCGGCGAATAGTGGCAGCCATTCGCCGCGATCCTTGGGGTCCCGTTGCCCGCGCGGTAGAACAGGTGTTGACCTATGAGCGCCCGTACGGCACGGCCGAGTTGCTCGAGACGGCGATCACACGGGCGCGGGTAGCAGCGGAACAGGCCGATCGTGAGGCCGTGGCGGCGCGGCTTCGAGAACTCGTCCGAGCGTCCGGGCTGACCCGGACCGAGTTCGCCGTTCGGATCGGTACTTCCCGGACCCGACTCTCCACCTACCTTTCTGGACGTGTGACCCCGTCGGCGGCCCTGCTGATGCGGGCGGAGCGAGTCAGCACCATGGCCCGCCCCCAGTACCGCGCCTAGCTCATCGTCGGATTCGCCCGGATGGCCTGACATCCTACGGGTTAGCGTTTCCGCTCGCTGATCTCGGACCCATCTTTCAGCCGCTGCACGTTCCACTGCAGTTGCTCTACCATGCCTCGGGAGGCGGCCTTCGGCGGTGTCGTGTCCGTGCGCCTCGGGTTGCACTGATCGGGCCGTCTCATGCCAGACCGCCAGGTCAAAGCTCATGTCTACGCCGGCCTGACCGCTACCGGGTGGCGCCGATGAGTTGCGGGTCGTCGAGCAGGGCTGGCTGATAGAACTTGCCTGCGCGTGGCTGGCTCGGCCTGCGCGGTCGCGGCGGCCGTCGCCCGGTGGCCGCCGCGACCAACTTCTCGCTCAGCGGTGCGACCATCGGTAGCGGCGCCCGGTCCAGGTAGGCCGATTTGTGCTTGCGGAGCAGGGCCTCACCGTCGCGGCTCCAGTCGAACGCCCGCTTCCCGAGTAGCTTGCGGAACACGACACTGACGGTGTCGGGATGGCGTTGTCCGAGCCGCCGGAACAGGATCGGCGAGACCGTCTCGTCGCGTAGGCAGTTGTTGAGGGTGGACCGGTGGTAGCCGTTGCGGATGAGCTCGGGGTCGCGGAAGAGCTCGTCGAGCGGGTCGAAGTGTGGGAACATCAGCAGGCCCTCGGCCTCGTCGTAGATGACAGCGACGAGTTCTGACTCGAGCAGGGCGTCCGCGAGTTCCATCGGCGGGGCGGGGCGACGCTGGGGCCTGTGTTTCGCCGCGGCCGTGGCCTCGGCGTACCGGTACTCGTTGAACGCGCTCATCTGGGTCTTCAGCTTCCGTCCGGGCAGGACCACCATGTCGGAGCGGAAGTAGTCCATGAACCGACGCCGGTCCGCGGCCTGCTGCTCCCACGCCTGGGCGAGCACGTCCGGATTGCGGAACAGCAAAGCCGGGAACTCGACCGCCAGCCGCGCCGCCATGCGGAGCACTGCGCGCCGGGAGCTCGCGGGGAAGGACTGGCTCACTCCGCTGAACAGCCAGTCCGCCGCAACTGGGACGATCCGGGTGATCAAGAAGGACCCCACCTCCAACCGCTGCAAGGGCGCGGTCGAGTGGATACGATATGGCAGTTCATCGATCACGCCGACACCTTCAACCGTGTCGTCCCGGTGACCGCGCACTTCGATGAGGTTTTCCACGGCATCGCGCCAGCCCAGCACGATTCGCCGCTCGTTCTCGCTGAGATCCGGCCGGGAAGCAATGAACAGGTCGATCATTGTGCGCCCGTCGGGGAGCCGCTGCTGCAGGATGAAATGGTCGACGCGGTTGATGTCGTTCCACGCGACGCGGCGGGCGAAGCGTGACGCTCGAGTGAATGCCACGAGCTCGCCCTTGAGCTCTCCGCAGCGCCGCACCAACTCCGCCGTGACCATCCGGCGACGCTACCGCCATCACCCCCCGATCCCCGCGGCCCATGCGGCGTGTCGACGGAGCATGCGTCCGTTGGCACCGTAGCGGCCGACCACCCGCGCCGGTTGTTGGTTACCAAATGTGGGCCTTTGGTCACACGTGGGGGTATGGTGGTAACCATTCGGTGGTCCTGGCTGGGAGGCTCGCGTGACTGTGACGACGACGTTGGGTGAGCGAGGGCTGCTGCGCCTGCCCGCCTCGGTGCGTGATCAGGCTGGGGTCAACAAGGGCGATGAGATGATCGTGATCGCGGTAGGCCCGGGTCGAATCGTCCTGACCACCAGAATGGCGATCCAGGACGAAGTATGGTCCGCGGCCCCAGCCAACGGGACCGCCGTGAGCGTGCGTGCCGCGCGGGACGCGGACAACGCGGTGGTCGAGGCGAAGCGGCGGCGCGCGAAGACCCGCCAGGCCGAGACCAGCGAGGAGGAGTCCGAGCGGATCGGATCGACACTGCTGACCCGGTTCGGAGCGTGACATGTCGGATCGGCGGGTCGTCATGGACGCCTCGGCTATCGTGGCCTGGCTCCTGAACGAACGGGGCGCGGCGACGGTGGGGCGGCTGCTGCAATTTGCGGTGTTGCCGGCGCCGAACGTGACCGAGTCCATCCGGACCGCGCGCAGCCATGGCCATCGCATGACCAGCGACCAGTTGTACTCGCGGCTGGAAGCTTCGTGCGCGGCGGTGGAGCCACTTCTAGATGTGGATGCGCCGCGCGCCGCCGAGTTGCTCTTGTTCGCGGACCGACAGGCCAAGGCACAGCTGTCGCTGGGCGACTCGCTCTGCATCGCCGTGGCGGAGCGGCTCCAGTTGCCCCTGGTCGGCGACGAGGGCCTCTGGACCCAACTGCCTCTGGAAGTCGACTTCCATCAGTTTCGATAGACATCAGTCGATGTCGGGGCGCCGGCGCCGCTCAGCCGACTGTTGTGGCGCTGCTGAGCGTCGCGAGTCGGTGGTGAGTTGGTCGCGGCCGCCACAGCTCAGTTGTTCAACCGCCCCAGGGTAAACTCTTCGGCTCGCGTCGTGTCGTCGGCGGCATCCAGGACGGCGCGGTTGAGCGCCCCGGCCGCGTCGTGGTCGAGATAGAGGTTCACGCCAGGGGAGCGAAGCGTCACGTCATCGGCTTGTGGCCGCGGAACGATCGTCATGGCAAAACGGTGATCATCCTCTGATTTGATGCGCAGCCCGGCATCGGGATAGGTCTCCGTATTCGTCATTCGCCGGATGGCGGACGCGGCCTGATCAGTTAGCGAAATCACAGCCTCTCTCCTTCTCGTCGTCGGATCTATTGTTCACAGTTGCTCGGCGGTGCGAGGTCGACCAGCGATCTGGCAAGAAGTCACGCGACTGTCATCAGACTGTGTGAAGAACATCAAGCGAGCCGCGGCCTTTGTCGGCTTCTGGATTTATCGGCTAGCGTTGGTGGCCGACGGGCCGGTTGAGAGACGGCGACTCCCCGGCCACTCGACCTGAGCATGTCCTTGTCGTTTCGGTCGGTCGGCGAGGATCCGGGCCCGCGCATGCCGAGCTGTAGTACGGGCGGGCACGTGGAACTACAACGTACGCAAGCCGGGGTCGGCGGCCCACCGCTCGATGATCGGGCGCCTATCACGGTCGAAGGCAACGTGGACGCTCACCGGCAAACGGGGGCATACCAGGAATTAGAATCGACGCCAGCGAGCGCTCGGCGGCCCGCCAAGCACGCGCGGCCTGGGCCGGACGGCGCACGGCATCAGGGGAGGGCGCCGGTGCTGCCGTCCATGGTGGACAAGAGCGACCCGCACCCTTTCCGCGGCCTCAACAGGGTCGGATGGACGTCCGTTGGGCGGTGACGACGGTCGTTCCGCGGACGGTGACCACGACGACCCACCAGGTGACCGTTGGCGCAACCAGGTTGGCCACGGCACCCTTCGCGGTGTCTCCGGTCACCGACATCCCGACGCTGTAGGCCGGTCCCGTGCCGGTGGACCAATGCAGGGTCGCCGTGCCCATCGCGCCGCCGGTCTGGACCGCGGTGATGACGAGCAGGTAGTGAGGGCAGGGGTTGCCAACCACCACGGCGGTCGCGGTGACCGTAACCGACGGTTCGGCGACCGGGCCCCGGCCGGTCGAAGTCGGAGAGGCGGGCTGGCTCGAGTCGTCTCCGGTCGGGTCGGCGGCCGGCGGGGCGGCCGTCGGTGTGGTCGAACCTGGTTGGACCAGAGGCGGGTTGCTCGACCCGATGCCGATCGGCGCCGACCCGCTCGGACCGGTGGACGCCGCCACGTCGTCGGCCTCGGGTCTGGTGAGGATCGGCACCGCCACCGCCGATCCCACCAGCAGCACCGCCGCTACCAGGAGAGCGACGGTGAGCGCGCCCGAACGCTCCCGCCTGACGTCGCCCCGGTCCGGCTTGGGGAAGCCGGTGGTCGGCTCGAGCTCCATATCGGGCCCCCCGCCGAGCGGCGACGACTCGATGCGGCTCCACAGGTAGGACGGCGCGGCCAAGAAGGGCAGGGTGGCGTACGAGGCCAGCAGTGCTGCCGGCCGCAGCTCGGAGCGCATCCGCGCGCCACACTTCGGACATCCGTCGATGTGGCGACCGATACGTTTGCGGAGCAGGGCCGTCAGCACGCCATTCCAGCCGTAGAGCAGGCCGGCCAACGCCGGACAATCGGCACGGCCGGTCCGTGCTACGAGCAGCACGCCGAGCGCGCGCCGCAGCTGGGCCCGGGCGCGGGAGAGTCTGGCGTGAGCGTGATCGACCGACACTCCAAGCACCGCACCGATCTCGGCCGGGCTCAGGTCGTGGCGCACCATGAGCTCGAACACTTCCCGATCACCGTCGTTGAGGGCGTTCGCGGCCGACCACACCAGCTCTCGGATCTGGTCGCCCTGCACGGCCGCATCGGGATCGGCTTCGGGTGCCATCGCGTCAGACGCGTTGTCCAGCGACACAGACCGTGCTCGCCCGCGCAACTGGCGTCGGCACTCGTTGTGAGCGATCGCGTAGAGCCAGGCGCGCAGTCGCTGCGGGTCGCGCAGTTGGCCGGCCCGTTGGCCGGCCAGGAGGAACGTGTCGTGGACAGCGTCGGCCGCGGAGGCATCGTCGGGCAGCAGCCAACGGCAGTAGGCCAGAAGCGGCGCCGAATAGGCCCGGTAGGCGCCCTCGAGGCCGCGAGGGTCACCGGCGACCATCGCGGCCACCAGGGCGGCGTCATTCATGCCCGTTACGTTACCGGGCGTCAGCCACGCCGGTATTCGAAGATGTAGCGCTCGCGATCTGATCGACTGTTATTGCCTCCGATGAGGCAGAGGTGGGTGTGCGCCGAGGCCACCAGTCGGGCCCGTTCGCCGTCGGCCACGATGTCGAGGGTGAGCAACACGTGGCCTCCGTCAACCAGACGCCATCCATCGGCCCCGGCCGCGATCACAGCACGTTGGCCGCCTGGTATGTGGTGCAGTCGAACACGGGTGCGGGGCCCTTGGGCAGGTTCGAGCTGCCCGCGAGGTAGTGGACGATGTAGCGGTAGCGGTTTGAGCGGTGGTTGCCCCGCCCGATGAAACCGGACAACGTGTGGTTGCGGGCGACCTTGAGCGCGTCCTGAGCGTCGGCGCTGGTGTCGAAGAGGGCCAGCGGATGATCTGAGCTGCCCAGCGGTCTTCACGGCCAACGTGACGCAGTAGCTGAAGCAACGTCCAACCTGGACGGGTGGGAACCGCCGTCGCCGGGTCAGCCGTGAAGAGCACATCGGCCAGCAGCCGATTCTGACCGGTCAAGGCGGCGGCTTAGTCCACCGGCGTGCTCCCATCTGTCGGCGCAGTCGTCCACAAGGGTCGGCCAACCTATCGTAGGCAGGCGGGCTGATCGCGGCACCGGGGCGGGGACGACGATTCGCGGCGGCGGCACCGGTGGGGCATCTCCGCGGACACCGTCTTCGCGCCCCCACAGCGTTTCGCTGCCGCCGGGCCGGGAGCGGCGCCCCCGCGACCTGACCACACGCGAACGTACGTCATCGGTCAGGTCGCGGATGGCTACCCCGTCGCCCGTGGTCAGACGAAGAAGCCCACGTTCACCACCATGCCCGGATTCAGGTGACCACTGCCGGGCTGGTAGCAGCGCACCCGCAGACGCTCGTCGCCGAACGAAACCGTCCAAGAGTGGATGTTGCAGTACATGGGCGGCGTACCCATGATCGAAGCGAACGCGTGCCCGCCGGCTATGGCTGCGCCGGGGAACGTCACCTCGTAGTCACCATCGGGGTCGACCGCGACCACGGTCGGGGCGGCGCCGCTCGACCCGACAATCGTCGGGACCATGGTGTAGTCGCTCGCCGTCGCCGATTCCTGCACCACTCCACGAGTGTACGACAGGGCGAACCGGCTGTTGACGGCGTGACCCGCCGTGTCGAAACAGTGCACCCGCAGCACGGCGGGATCGGTGATCAGTGCGGGATCAGAGGCCTGACAGGTCACCGCGGCCGTGCCGTAAGCGGTGACCCGCAAAGCGCCGGACGTCCACGCGCCGCCAGCGTCCTGTCCGAACGCGTTGAGCTCTACCGCGTATCCGCCGACGCCGTCCGGGAAGACCATGATCTGTTGGCCGGTGGAGTCGAATGCGTATTGCGCCGGCGGCGCATACCCGCCGGCCGGCGGGGTGGGATCGCTGTTCCAGAGATAGCCGCGAGACAGGCCGTCGGTGCGGTTGGTCACGTGGGCGATGAACCGGCTGTCCGCGGGGGCCCCGGCGGCGGTGAAGCAACGCACGTTGACCAGTTCGTCTCCGCCTGACTGGACCCACGACGCGACGGTGCAGATGGAGCTCGAGCCGTACGCGCTCGCGTGAGCGACTCCGCCAGAGCCGGACATTCCTTCGAAACGCACCTGATAGATGCCGATGCCGGACCGGCTGACGGTGATGATGCCACCAGCCGAGTTGTGCTCGTAGCCGGTGGCGGCGACGTAACTCGGGTTGGCCGGTTGGGATGCCCAGACGTAGCCGTCGATCGGAAACGCCGGCGGCGCGATGGGCAGGTCGGCCCGCGCTGGCGCCGCGGCCACCAATGAGGCGACCGCGACCGGGACACATGCCGCGACACTCGCGGCGAGCAATCTCGACATTCGCATACTGATGGGAGTCACGGACCGCCGCGCGCACCAACGCTTTTCGGCGGGCCGATCGGCGGCCGGCCTGTCGGGTACACGTCAGATCGTGTCGACCGGCGCGTCCCGAGCGGCGGCTCCGCCCGCATCTCGAGCGCAAGCAGGCAACGGCGGCCAGGTCGGCCTCGACGTTCGTGCCGGCGTCGGCTGCCGGAGTCTGGGTACGAAACCAGGTGACGACGCTACTGGGCATTCCTGGAGTCGGGCGCTTCTTCCTGGGCCGGAACCGCCGCGACGATCTCGAGCTGCCGGACTACTTCGGCTGACCCCGCGGGTGGGTGCCGCAGTGCGCGGACCACGGGATCGCGGGACGTTCCTTTCAGGCCGGGGTTGACACCGATAGGTGCACCGTTGCGGCTGTCGAGCTCAGCACGACCAAGCCGGCCGCGATGACGCGGTGCAGGTCGCCGAAGATCAGTCATCGAAACAGAAACAGACTTGACGCAGCGTGGTGGCCACCCCTGCCCCGCCACTGCTTGGTCACTCCAGAAATCCGGCCAGCTACTGGTGTTGCGTGGCGTGTGCGCGTAGATAGCGCAGGACACCTGTATTGAATTCGGCCGGATGCGTGGCGAACATGGCGTGGCTGGCGCCCGCGATATCGAGCCGTTCGACGTCGGGGATGAGCTCCTCCAGCCGGTCGACGACGGCGGTGAGGTGAGGTGGACTGCTGGTGCCCGACACCAGGAGGGTGGGCACCGCGACCGCCCTCGCGTCGTCCGGGCCGAACGCGGGGAAGCCGGCGCGCAGCTGCGCCTTGACCGGACCGGCGTTGTCGACGAAGCGCTGGAACTGCTCGTCCGGCATTGCCGCGGAGGCGTGCGCGCCGACATTGGCGGTGATGAATGCCCGCATCCCCTGCTCGTCGTCGCCCCGTGAGAATGCCTTCATCGCCGGCGCGATGCCCCGGGCCCCGAAACTGACAAAGGCCGCAGCCGCCCGCGGGCTGCGCAGAAACAGTCGGACGACCTGCGCCGGGCGCGGTGGAATATTGACGCCCAGGATGGGAAATGCGGGCGGCTCGAGCAGAACTATCGAGCGGAGCAGGTCCGGCCGGTGCCGCGCGAGACGCAGACCACCAAAGCCGCCCGGCGACGAATGACCGATGAGATGGACCGGACCCGCGCCGAGTGCCGAGATGAATCCGGCAAGATCGCCAACAAACGTATCGAGCGTAAGCGTGTCGTCCGGACGCAGTTTCGCGTTGGGCCAGGACCCACGGCAGCTGAGCGCGATCGTCCGGTGGCAGGCACCGAACACGTCCATCTGCTGCTCCCATGCGCGGTAGTCCCCGCTCCCGCCGTGGACGAACAGCACCGGCTCACCGTGCCCCTGCTCGGTGTAGGCGAGGTCAACCCCGTTGACCGTGGCTGTGGGCATCATGGTTCTCCTTCGGGTCGCCGCAGGCCGGTGGTATCGGCCGGTCACCGGCTGTACCTCCGAAGCTAGAACCGCCCGGAAGGGCGCTCCATCGGGAGTTCTCCCCATGCGAGCAGGCCGTGTTCCATGGCGAACATGGTCGCTGCGGCGCGGGAGGACACCCCGATCTTGCTGTAGAGATTTTGGATGTGCCGATCAGCGGTCTTTGGCGAGATGCCGAGGGCCACCGCTACCTGCTTGGTCTGCAGGCCACGGGCCAGCAGTGTCAACACTTGACTCTCGCGTTTGGTCAGACCGTTCGGGCGGTCCAGGCGCGGTACCTGTTGACCGGCCGCCTCGACCACGGCGGCGACGGCGTCCGGATCGAGGCGACCCGCATTCGCCTCGGCGGCGAGTGCTCGGGCGGCCTGTCCGGCCGAGAGAGCGGGCCGGTGCGGGCGTTGCTCGCGCTTGGTATGGAACATGTCCGCCGCGCCGAGCAGTCGGGCCGGCAAGGTCAACTCCGTGGCGGGCAGGCCACGGTGGTAGCCGGACCGGTCCAGACGCTCGTGGTGAGCGCACGCCACGGGCGCAAGGCCGGCGAAGAACGCCGAACACGACAGCACCCGCTCGGTGCGGTACGGGTGTAGGCGCACCTGTTCCCACTCGTCGGAGCTCAGCGGGCCGGGCTTGTTCCAGGTGCCAGCGCCGACCGCTACCCGGCCCAGATCGTGCACCAGGCCGGCGCGCCGGAGAGTCTGGATGTCGGCAGGATCGACGCCCCAGCGCGCCGCCGCCGCGGCCGCGAGTTCGGCGACCCCGCTCGAATGCCCCGAGTGGTAGGGGCAGATGAGATCGGCGAAGCGACCCATCGCGGCGAGCGCGCGATCCACCTCCTCGCCGACCAGCGTCAGCCACGGCTGCGGTTCGACGGCGAGGGTCGACGCCCAAACGGACGAGCCGCCCGGAAAGTTCAAGACGTCGGCAGCGTCCGCGACCAGGCACTCGGCCACTTCTGGATCAAGCCCCTGACCCGCGTGCTCACTGACCACCCGAGCCGCCGTCGTCTCGTCCGCCAGACAGCGCTGCAACGCCGCGTCGATCGCGACGTGCACGATCCGCATCGACAACGGAATCGTGTGCCTCGCCGCGCGCCGCAGCGGCCCCTTTCCGTCCCACCGGTCGAATAGGTAGGCGAGGCTTGCGGCGACTCCTGGCGGGGCGCCGGTCTGCTCGGCCAGCATCCCGGCCACCTCGCAGTTGGCCGCCATCGCTGGGCGGGACAGCCGCACCATCCGCGGCAAGCGCTGTACGATCTGCAACGCGCGGACGGGCCTCGACGCGCTCGGGTCGGGAATAGCCCGGACCAAACCGAGGGCGGCATCACGGACAGATGCATTCATCACCGGGTTGAGATGTTCGGTCAGTGAACCGCCGAACACTTCGGCAGCCAGATGCGCGTCCGTTGTGCAGCCCGCGTGCGAGAGCAGGCTGCCGTAGTACGTCTCCACCGCGGTCTGACGGTCGACACCGAGCCGAGCGGCCAACCGCATCGCGATCACGGTCGTCTGCAAGCCGTGCTCGAAAGCGAATCCCATGCCGAGATCGGTGGCCAGGCACAAAGTGCCGATCACCTCAGCCGTCCGCAGCTGTCCGGCCGCCGAACCGGCACCGTCAGGCACCATGTAGCGACACTACCGGCCGCCGGGCCGCGCGGTCTGTTTCTCAGGTCGCCAGTCGGCGAGCGTACCAAGCGACTCGGATTCTTTGAGTTGCTGGAAATCGCGCTCAGGGTACGGAGCGGCGGGACGACGTCTGGGCCGTCGCCCCTGGTCGGCGCTGGGTGGCGGCGGGGTGAGCGGGGTCGCTGTTGAGGCGACGGGCTGAGTTGACTAGACCGACCAGGCTGAACGCCTGCGGGGTGTTGCCGAGTTGGCGCCGTGCCACCGGGTCGTATTGTTCGGACAGCAGGCCGACATCGTTGCGCAGGCTGAGCAACTGCTCGAAGAGTTCGGTTGCCTCGGCGGCGCGGCCAACGCCGTGTAGGGCATCGACGAGCCAGAACGTGCAGGCGAGGAACGCACCTTCGGGCCCGGCCAGGCCGTCGACGTCGTTGGCGTCGGTGCGGTAGCGCAGCAGAAATCCGTGGTGGTTCAAGTCTCGACGGACCGCATCGATCGTGCCTAGTACTCTGGGATCGTGCCAGGGCAGGAACCCGACGCGCGGAATGAGCAGCAGGGCGGCGTCCAGCTGATGCGAGCCGTAGAACTGGGTGAACGTGTTGCGGTCAGGGTCGAATCCCTTGGCGCACACCTCGGCATGTACCTCGGCCCGGGCGGCCCGCCAGCGGTCGACCGGCCCGCCAAGTCCATGCGCATCTACTGTGGACACTGCGCGATCGAACCCGACCCACGCCATGACCTTGGAATGGACGAAGTGTCGACGGGGACCGCGAACCTCCCACAGGCCATTGTCCGCATCGCGCCAGTTGCCCTCCAGATAGTCCAGCAGGCAGCATTGCAGATCCCAGGCGGCGTCGGTGGCGGCGATGCCGGCGTTGCGGCTGACATGGAGACCGTCGAGTACCTCCCCCCAGACGTCGAGCTGGAACTGGTTCACGGCGGCGTTGCCCACCCTGACCGGTTTCGCACCCTGGTACCCCGACAGCCAGCCCAATTGGTACTCGGGCAGGCGGCGGGTGCCGTCGAGTCCGTACATGATCTGCAGGTCGGCCGGGTCGCCCGCGGCCGCGCGGAGTAACCACTCGCGCCACTGCTTCGCTTCAGTGACGTAGCCGCTGCCCAGCAGGGCCTGCAAGGTGAACGTGGCATCTCGCAGCCAGCAGAACCGGTAGTCCCAGTTGCGGGAACCGCCCGCCCGCTCGGGGAGCGATGTGGTCGCGGCGGCGACGATGCCTCCGGTCGGAGCGTAGGTGAGGGCTTTCAGGGTGATGAGCGCGCGCCGGACGGCCTCGCCCCAGCGGCCCCGGTACCGGCACCGGCCGATCCAGTCCTGCCAGAACCTCTGCGTCTGGTCCAGAGCAATCTCGGGGTCAACGGGGCGCGGTCGCGGAAGGTGCGAGGGGTGGTGGGTCAGCACAAACGGCACCCGATCGCCGGCGCCCACCGTGAACGTGGCGACGGTCGTCCGATCCTGCCCCCGCAGCGCGACGTCGGTGTTCAGCCACATGGAGTCCGGTCCTGCGATAGCCGCCAGGTACCCTTGGTCGTGGCGTACCCACGGCACGACTGATCCGTAGTCGAACCGAAGGACCAGGCTCATCTGCATCGGTACCGACCCGGAGATTCCTTCGACGACGCGTACTATGTCGGCGGCCTCGTCGCGCGGCGGCATGAAGTCGACGAGGCGGACCGAGCCCTCCGGCGTGTCCCATTCAGTCTCGAGGATGAGCGTGTCATTGCGATACCGTCGCCGGGTTGCCCGGCCGTGCCCCGCCGGCCCGATTCGCCAGTGTCCAGCCGATTCGTCGTGCAACAGTGCCGCGAAACAGGCGGGTGCGTCGAAACGCGGCAGGCACAGCCAGTCGATCGATCCATCCCGGCCAACCATGGCGGCAGTATGGAGATCGCCAACGACGGCGTATTCCTCGATGCCAGAAGGCATCAGCAACCTCCTCGGGTCTGGGTCAGGGCAGTGTCAGCACGACCTTGATGTCGTCGGGACGCGGGTCGAGTGCTTCGGCGAAACGCCGCAGCGGGACGCGCCGGGTGATGAGACCGGCCAGCCAGTCCGGGTCAGCCGCGGCCAGCGTGGCAGCCGCGGCCCGATAGTGTTCGAGATTGGCGTTGACCGAACCGATGACGACATCGTTTTCGAGAACTAGCTGGCGATCGGTGGCGCCGGCGTCGACCGAGATAGGGCGGCCGGCCGGTGACACGCCGGTGAGGCAGACGATGCCATAGGCGGCCGTGCCGGCCAGGACGTCGAAGATGAGGCTCGACGCGCCGGTGGCTTCAATCACGACGTCGGGCTTGGTACGGGAGGTGACCTCGCGTACGCCGGTACAGTGGTACTCGGCGCCCAACGCCTTGACCGCCCGGGGTTTGGGCCCGTTCGGAACCACGTCGAGGACGTGAACGTCAAGTCCGCGCTTGACCGCCATCAGCGCGGCGAGCAGCCCGATCGTCCCCGCTCCGGTGATGAGTGCGCGTTTCGGCTCGAACCAGGCTCGCGCGCCGACCCGGTCGACCTGCTCCCAGGCTTTGACGACCACGCTGGCGGGCTCGATGAGGTTGCCGACTTCGCCGATCCGGTCATCGACCTTGACCGCGTAGTCCGTCTCGAGCGTCCAGAACTGGCTGCCGTAGCCATCGAGCTCCTTGATTCCCCGTTCGGTGTAACGGCCGTTGCGGCACATGTCGAACTGGCCGCGCTCGCATGCCCCGCACGGAACCGGGTCGGGCCGGCGGACTACTCCAACGACCAGATCGTCCACGGTGAAGGCGGCGCGGTCAGGTGCTTGCCGAACGCGACCAAGCGACTCGTGGCCGATGACGAGGTGCGGTCGTGACGGTGGAGCCCACCCGTAGCGGCCGCTGAGAATCTCGCGGTCGGTGCCACACAGGCCGAGGGCAACTCCCTCGACGAGGAGTTCGTCAGCGGCAGGCCGCGGATCCGGAACCTCATGGATCCGAGCCGAGTTCGCCCGTCCGGGCTCGACGATCAGCGCCTGCACAAGGTCCTCCTCGAGATCGGCGGGGTGCGTCGATGGATCGCGAATCCGACGTCGGTCCACGCCCAGAAGAAGCCGTCTGAGCCAAACCCGACGAGCTCCCGCACTGTGTCACTTCCACAACGGCGGACCAACCTATCCTTGGTGATAGCCAATGTCTACGCAAGACCAAACATTGTCTTGAGGCAAGCTATGTAACAACTTGCTGGGAAAGGATCTGGCACGTCAACCGTCGCTGGGCATCGTGGCCCCGGTGAACCGTGCCAGTCGCCGATCTCCACCGCCAGGCCGAACGCGGTGAGGGTGGACACGCCGCGCAGGCAGCCCAGCCGACGCACGATAGCGGAGATGGTGATGACACGGCCCGGTAGCGGCAACGACGCCGACCGTAGCGCACGAGCTGCCCGGGCGGATCCACGACAGCCACCGGAGGCGAGTGAGACGCTTGGCCAGATTGGACGTACGCACCGAGGAAGTTTCCCCTACCCGGCGTAGCACCCGGCCCGTGCGCGCGGCGCTGACCCCGAACATACGCACCATGTGCCCCGGTGGTCTACAGCCCCGTGCATCTGGTGAACTCGATAGGTCGGCTCGTTAAGACGGCCAGATGCGAGAACGCGCCATCGACACGAAATTCGCAGCGGTGGCCGGGGAATTCCACCGTCGATTCCCGGGACGCGTATGCGAGAAACCTCGCATCTTCGCCCGTGGCGAAGTCTGCGAGGATGTCGGTGACATCGTGCCCGGCGAGGCCCACGTAGCCGATAGGAGGAATCGGGGCAACGACGGGTGTGCCGAATGACACGCTGCCGTTCGGCGGAAGAGAGGGTGTCGCGGCTTGAGTGTCTTCCACCTCCGAGGTGAACAGCGCGCAATAATCCGACGTAATACCAGCGTAGGTCGCCGACATCAATGCCGGGAAGTCGCCCATGTACGAAAAAGCGTTTTGACAAGCTGGGCGCGTCGACTTGAAGAGAAGCCCAAAGACAAATGTCCGATGCGTCGGAGCCTCCTTGTTGCCCGTGTTGGTCAACGTGAGAGATCCACCCACTGCTGGGACATCGACCGAACCGAGCCCGGCTGTAGCGTTGGTGACGCGGTACACCGGCGCACCAACCACGGGGTAGCGATAGGTGATCCGATAGTTGAACCCCTTCTCGTCCTTCACGTCGATCGTGCCTTCGTTCGCATGAACGTCGGCCGAGGGCGGTGATGGTGGGGTGTGTGTGCTGCCCCAGGATGGACTGACCGCGTCCACCCTCGGTCGGTTCGAATCGACGGAACACGCATTCAGCGTGACTGCACATGCGGACACCGCGATGACAATCCACCAATTACGGATCATCGTCTGCCTCCAACGTCATTCGGTCCGTGCGTGGCTTGTGAACTTCACGGTGTGTGCGAGGCGCCCGGAGTTGCACGGTTCATTTCGGTCGCGTCGCGACGAGAAGTTTGCGAGTGCGACTTTGCGACTGGACCGGCTCCCTGCCGCGGGTCGCGGGTCGCCGGTACGCGGTTCGCGTCCGACGGGAGGCGCGAACTCATACCGCCCATCATCCGCCATGGCTGCGTGATCCGCCTGTTTGCCCGCGCATCGAGACGACATACCGTCACAGGAATGTCGTCGGATCGATCCGGTTTCGTCATCAAACGGCATGAGGCTACATGGTGAAGTCACAAGAGCAGGGCGAGGAAAATGATCGCCCTGCCAGGATCCGGCAAGCTCCGAGGCTCCGCATCGGCGGGCGTCGGCGGAGTTGAGCCGGCCAGGCGCTGGGGCGTCGCGGCGCCGGCGGCCCCGCGGCGCCGGCGGCCCCGCCGCCGTGGAAGGAGGCGTAATGAACCGAATTCTCTGCTTCGCTGGCGGTCTGGCCGTCGGGCTGACCCTGGGTTCCCGCCTGGGTCGTGCCCCATATGACAAGGTCGCCGGCGCTGCGCGTCGTGCGTGGGGGCACCCACGGGTTCAAGACACCGTCCACCACGTCGAAGCACGCGCCGCACACCTCTATGACGAAGGAGTTCGACGGCTCACACCCAACCGCCTGGCCAACGGCGACACGGACGCCGGTCAGCGCGGCGAAGCCGCATGACAGGAAAGCACAGTAGATCCTCCGCCGATCGGCGCGCACGCCAGGCAGCGCACGACCCGCACGGAATCCGGTGCGTGTTACCTCGCTATCGGTTGATCATGGAGTTGAGCTCAAGGTCGATACCAGTGGTAGGGCTCATCTTGATAGTTCCCGAAATTGGGGCAGGGGACTCATCGCAGCGCCTGGTTCGGATCCCGGAGTTGGAGACGTAGCTCCGAGGCGTAGCGCCGGCCTTCGGCATCGCGAAGCCACGCCTGGTCGGGGCCAGGCAGCATCTCGGAGACTGCAACCGTCGTGTCGGTGCCCCCCTGACGCTGTGCGGCACCCATCATGTTGCACAGGACCCGCGCGTATAGCGGGCTGGTGAGGTCGAAGTAGCAGGGCTTCGTCTCCGTTCCGATCCGCGTGAAGACCCGTTCGGGCAGGCCCAGGGCTTGGCGCCACCGGCGTACGGCTAGGTAGCGTTCGCGTTCGCCGATGACGCCGGCGAGCATGGTCGCGCCAACAGTCGTCCGCCACGTCTCGCGGACCAGAACCACGCCGTCGACGGCGATGCGGGGTGTGTGCGGACCGGTACCGGCGAGCTTCCACGTGTCGAAGGCGTGCATCCACAGCAGGCCGGTGAACATCTCGATCAGCGGCCAGCAACGCCCGTCCGGAGCATGCACGGTGAGCTTGTCGCCGCTTGGCGAGACGGTGAGCGAGGTGATGGGAAGCAGCCGTTGGCGGTCAACGGGCGGCGCGGCGGTGAACCCGAGCTGGACGTCGGCCGGACCGGTGAGCCATTCGGCCTCCCGCGCGGTCGTGCGCGGCCAATCGTCCGGGATCGCTATGCCGACCCGGCTCACCGGGATGTCCTGCCCCATCGCGTCGATGAGTTGCGCCGGGTCGGCGTGGCCAATCATGAAGAAGTTGGTGTCGAAGGCCGCGAGGCTGACGTGCAGCTCACCGAGGACGATGGTGAAGTCGCCGTGCCGGACCGCCTCCATCGACGCGGCGCAGACGTGGAGGTCGGGGCTGTGGAACCGGGCGCTTGACCAACCCGGTCGGGTCGCGGGGAAGGCCTCCAACGCCCTGGCGAGGAGTTCACGCCCGTCGAGATCGAGTCGCGACGCCTGGCAGGCCCGCTCATCAAGCTCAAGTATCGAGTTCCAACGGCCCAGAAAGTCCTCGATCACCCGCTCAGCCCGGGGTTGCCTGCCGACGAATGCGTCGAGGGCCGGAAACCACAGGTGGGCAAAGGGTACGTCCGCGCTGTTCAGCTCGGCCGCCGCGGCACGGTAGGTGTCGGTCAACGCGGCCTCGTGCGCCTCGGCCAGCGCGGCGGTAAGCCAACGCCCGGAAATGAGCAGCGGCTCCAGCGAGCCGAGCTTGTCAAGCAGCGCACCACCGAAGGTCAGATCCAGATCGCGGACGGTTTCGAAGTGGCACAGGGTGCGACCGGCCTGGGTCTGACCGGAGCGCTGGCGCGGCTGCTCGCCGGTGAGCTCGGTGAACTCGGCGTCGAGGGCGGACATGGCGGTGGTCAGTTCGCCGGGGTCACCGGCCGACAGGAGCGCATCACGGCGGACGCACAGGCTGCTGAACGCCGCGGTGGCCCACTGCCGCGCCGCGTCGTCGCCGATGTCGGCCAGATGCTGGCGCAGCACCGACTCCGCCTCGAGGTTCATCGGCAGGTCGGCGCCCCAGCGGAGGACTCCACGCTCCGCCAACTGCTCGAGCAACGCGTAGACGTCGGACTCGGTGCGGAATCCGGTGCCCGGGTCGGCGGCGAGGCACAGTGCGATCTCGTGTGCGCTACGGACGCCATCGCAGGCAGCCAGGGCATCGGCCTGCGCGGACGAGAGCACCATCGCCGGGCGCTGTGGGTGGTACAGGCTCCGGCCACGAAGCGTCAGGTGCGGCTGGAGACCGACTGGCAGCCAGGGACGTATGCGCCGGTCGCCGGCCAGCCGATCGGCGACGGCGGCCAGTGCCCAGCGTTCGAAGAAGATGACACTCTGGCGGGTGAGCGCCGGACCGGGGCCACCGCTCATCGGCGTGGCGCCCGCATCGAGGTCGACCCAGCAGATGGGGCCAAAGAAACCGACCGTGTCGTTCTTGGCGCAGTACCGCTGCCAGTACTTCGCGATGATCTCCTCGCGGCTGCGGCGCCGGGAGTTGCGCGGCGCCACTGGTCCGTCGCGCAGCACACTGTCAGCGGCGACCGCAGCACCGGGATTCTGCCACGTCACCGCGGTCCGGAAGCCCGGGTCGGCAGCGATGTCGTAGACAGCCTGCGCGGTCGCCGCGACGGCGCTGTCGAAGGCTGTCTGGAACCCCTCTGTCCGGCCGGCCAGATAGGCGTCGGCGGCCCGCGCGCACTCGGGCGCCGACAGCCGGTCGAGGCCGTCGGCGGGGAAGCCCGCGGACCGCAGGAGCGCCCATCGCCAGACATGCCACTCGGTGTCCGGAATCCGGATCAGGTGGGTATCCGTCATGATCGTCCAATCCGAGCGTGACGCGAACGTTAACAGTTGTATTTAAAGCAGCCAATGTGTTAATGTCTAGCGGTTGTTTGCCATCCGCGTCCACCATGAGCCGTGTTCTACGTGCTCAGGGAGGCTCAATGTCGATCAGCTCCACTCCGGTGACCGGGGTGGGCGCGTGGTTCGCCCGGCCGAATAGTCGGGACGCTGAGTCGCTCCTGTTCTGCTTGCCGTACCGCGGTGGCGGTGCGGCAGCGTTCCAGAGCTGGTCACGGTTCCTGGCGCCAGCGGTGGGCGTAGCGGGCATCCGCCTGCCAGGGATTCTGGGCGACCACTTCTTCCTCCGTGGCGCCGCCGAACGCCCGGCGGCCATGTTCGCCGCGGATCTGTCCACCACACCATCGATCGGCGACCCCCCGGGAGCATCCCGGTGAGCGGCGGGTATGGATCGCAAAGCCATCTCGTGGCACTGCCGGGAACCGAATGGATGCTCTGGCGGCAGGCGGTGCTACGCACGACCGGCTTTCCCGCCGAGGACCTCGACCGGCTCTGCCCCGCCGACTGCGCCACGGCCGCCGACGCCTACCTCGATGGGCAGGTCGGGCCGGAGCAGTTCGACAAACGCTACAACGAGGCGACGGCACACTGCGCGAATGAGGTCTACCGGATCGCCGGTGACCCGCTGTTCCGGGAAGCCGTTACCTGGCAGAGCCGTTCGGTGCTGCCCGCGCTCACCGGTATCCGCTCGTCGGGGCCCGAGCCACGGCGTACCGGGAAACATCGCGAGCGTGAGCGGATCGTCGCACGGTACTGGCAGCGCTACTGCGCAAAGACCGAGACGATCGGCTTCTTCGGCCCGGTGTGCTGGATCGACATCGATCCGACCGGTCCGGCCGTGGTGGCGCGTCCCGGGCCGGGGCTGGTCCGTAGCCGCGCGGTACTGCTGGAGGACTGGGCACTCACCGCCTACGCCGACGAGATCTCCGCCGACCCCCGGGTCCGTGGCTTCCTGCCACCAGCGCTGCCGGCCCACCTGACCCTGGACGGCTCCCGGCTGCTCGATCCGAACCGGGCGCCGGTCGCGCTGTCCCGGGCCGAGGCGGCGGTGCTGCGACGCTGCGACGGCCGGCGTTCCGCAATGGTGATCGCGGGCGAGGAGGTCGCCGACGGCAGCGCCGGACTGCGCACGGAACAAGACGTCTACGTGCTGCTGGCGAAGATGGTGGCGCGAGGCATGCTGCGCTGGAACATCGACCTGCCAGTGAGCCTTCACTGCGAGCAGGTGCTGCGCGAGAGCCTCGACACGATCAGTGACAGCGCGCTACACGACCAGGTCGTGGCGGGCCTCGACCGGCTGTCCCGCGCGCGCGACACGGTCGCCGGCGCGGCCGGCGACCCCGACGCGTTGGCTTCGGCCCTCAGCACGCTCGAAACCGAATTCACCGCGGTGACCGGGCGCGAGCCGGGTCGCCGTGCGGGCCAGATGTACGCCGGGCGGAGCCTGTGCTGGGAGGAGACCACCCGGGATCTCGACATCACGATCGGAGGCCCGGTCCTCGAGGCGCTAGCCGCGCCGATGTCGGTCGCACTTCGTGCCGCGCGCTGGGTGTCCGCGGAGCTCGCCGAGGCGTACCTACAGGCCCTGCGTGGCATCTACGACGACCTGTCCACCGAGCTCGGGACCGGTGAGGTCCCGCTCGGGCAGCTCTGGTACCTCGCCCAGGGCCTGTTCTACGGCACCGGTGAGCGACCGGCCGACGCGGTCGCGGCGGAATTCTCCCGCCGCTGGGCCGAACTGTTCGGCCTGTCATCGGCCGGGACCGCCGACGTGACACTCACCTGCGCCGAACTGGCTCCGCACCTCGACCGGTTGTTCCCGTCGCGGCCGCCGGGCTGGTCGGATGCCCGGCTGCACAGCCCCGATCTGCAGTTGTGCGCGGACAACGTCGCGGCACTGAATCGCGGGCAGTTCACCGCGGTCCTCGGCGAGTTGCACGTCGCGTGGGCCACCAACAGCTGTGGTGTCTTCATCGCCGGGCACCCCGACCGCCGCGCCCTGCGCGACGCGCACGTCGCCGACGTCGGAGCGGGCCGCCTGCGCCCGTTGCTGCCGGCCGGTTGGCCACGCTACTCCTCCCGACTCGCGTTCGCGCTGACCGATCCGAGCGACGTGTTGCTGGGTTTCGCCCCGGCGCCCGGTGCCGACCCGGACCGGACCCTGCCGATCAGCGCTGTCTCGATCTCGCCGTCGCGGGGCCGGCTGATCGCCACCGCGCTCGACGGCCGGAGTTGGCCGCTCGTCGAGGTCTTCACCCGGCAACTGTCCGAAGTCGCCGTCGATGCCTTCAAACTCGCCGGTACGGGCGGATACACCCCGCGGGTCACGCTGGACCGGATGGTGATCACCCGGCGGACGTGGCGCACCACGGTGGGTGCGTGCGCGCTGGCGACGGTGCTGGGTGATCGTGAACGCTACCTTGCCGGCCGCCGCTGGAGGAGGGAACTCGGACTCCCCGAACGCGTTTTCGCGAAGATCGGTACGGAGACGAAGCCGACGTTCCTCGATCTGTCCAGCCCGCTGTATGTCGACACGTTCGCCTCGATGGTTCGCTCCGCGCGCATGGCGCACGGCAACGGGGTCGCGGTGTCGGTGACCGAGATGCTGCCCGACACCGATCAGGCGTGGGTACCGGACTCGGCAGGACGTCGCTACGTTTCCGAACTCAGGCTGCAGATCCGCGACCCACTGCCCCCCTCGACGCACACCCCGGCGGATCCCCGATGACCGCGAGCGCGACCGAACGGCTCGTCGCGTCCGTCTGGGCGCAGACCTTCCAGTCCGCGGAACCCGGGCCCGATGACGACTTCCTCCTGGTCGGCGGTCATTCGCTGCTCGCCATGCGGATGGTGGCGGCGTTGAGCGAGCGTACCGGTCGGCGGATCGCAGTCGAGGACGTCTTCGCCGGGCGCACCCCGACGGGCCTGGCCGCGCGCGTGGACCTTGCCCCGCCACACCTTGTCGACGGCGACGGGGTGCCCACCGCGGCGATCCCCGCGTTGTCCCCGGCGCAACATCGGCTGTGGTTCGTCGAACAGCTGACCCCGGGGATGTCGGCGCACAACATCGCCATGGTCGAACAACTCAGCGGCCGGCTCGATATCGTCGCACTGCGATCGGCACTGGGCCACGTGGCCGAACGGCAGGAGGCGTTGCGCTGGCGGATAACGCAGTCCGGCGGCGTCCCGGCCGTGGTGGTGGACCCGCCCGCCGACGCTGCACTGCCCGTCGACGACCTCGCCGACCGGCCGCCGGCGGAGCGTGACGCCGCGCTGATCGGACTGCTCGAGGCGGAAACCGGCACGCCTTTCGATCTCGCCGCCGGGCCGCTGTGGCGGGTGCGGCTGATCCGCCTCGCTCCGGACCGGCACGTGCTGTCGATCACCATCCACCACATCGTCTTCGACGGCTGGTCGCGCAAGGTGCTCTACCAGGATCTGGCCCGCGCCTACCAGGACGCGATGCTCGGGCGGGACCACGTCTCGCCGCCGCTGCCGGCCACGTTCGCCGACTACGTCGCCTGGCTGGCCCGGCGGTCCGCCGCCGCGGCGGAGCTCGCCCACTGGACCGGGTACCTGCACCGCGCGTCGACAGTGCTCGATCTGCCCAGGGACCGGCCCCGGCCGGTGCCGCAGACGTTCCGCGGAGCACGCTGCTCCGCGGTCTTCGACCGGGTGGCCAGCGCCCGCCTGCGGGCCGTCGCGGCCCAGGCCAGAGCGACACCCGCCGCCGCGCTACTCGCCATCTTCGGCCAGTTGCTCCGCCGGCTCACCGGACAGCACGACTTCATCGTCGGCATACCCGTCGCCGACCGGGGCAACGTCGCGTTCGCGCCGCTCGTCGGCTTCTGCGTGCAGGTGCTCCCGGTCCGGATGCGCGTCACTGACGATGGCGACTTCCGCGAACACGTCGGGCGCTGCCATGCCCAGATCACCGCCGCCCTGGCCCACCCCGACCTGCCGCTGGAACGGATCATGGAAGACCTCGCCGGGGTACGCGACCTGTCGCGCAGCCCGTTGATCCAGGTGCTGTTCAACATGTATGACTTCACCGAGCCGTACCTGGACCTGCCCGGCATTACCGCGCAGCCGATGACGCCCGGGCTGCCCGGATCCCTATTCGACCTGACGCTGTACGTCAGCGACCACGACGAGCAGATCGCCGTGCAGGTCACCTACAACCCCGACCTGTACGACGAGGCCCGCGTCGAGGCGATGCTGGCCGGTTACCGCAACCTGCTCGACGAACTCACCGCCGAGCCGGGCCGACCTGTCCGGTCGGCGTCGCTGCGACCGGCGCACAGCGACCTGCCGGGTTGGCATACGCCGCTGCCGGACTGGGACGGGCCCGGCTTGCTGGAACGCGTCCATGAGCGCCTCGCGGCCGACCCCGCCGCGATGGCCATCACCGGGGCCGGCGGCGAACTCGGCAACGCCGACGTGCGGCGGATCTGCGCCGGCACCGCGAACGCGATCCGGGCCGCCGGCGCGGCGCCGGGCCGACCCGTGGCCGTGCTCGCCGCACGTGATGTCAGGTTGGCGCCGGTGCTGCTGGGTGTGCTGGCAACGGGTTGTCGCTGGGTGATCCTCGATCCGGCGTGGCCGCCCGCGATCCTGGCCCGGCAGTTGACCGCGGTGCACGCGCGCATCCTCATCCGCTTCCCGGGCATTGCCGACCCAGATCCCGGCCAGTCGGGCCGCACCCTGCTGGATGTCACCGATCTCGCCGCCGGCGAGCCCACCGTGCCGTATGAGGCCCCCGCTGACCGTGGCTACCTCTCGCTGACGTCGGGCACGACCGGCGCACACAAGCAGATCATCACCCCGGAACGGCCGCTGGCGCACTTCCTGGACTGGTACCCACGGACGTTCGGGCTGGGCCCGGCGGACCGATTCGCGCTGCTCGCCGGGTTAGCCCATGACCCGCTGCTCCGCGACCTGTTCACGCCACTGGTCCTCGGGGCCCGGTCGCACGTACCCGAACAGGCCTGGCTACGTGACCCGGCACGGCTGCTGACCTGGCTGCGCGAAGAACAGATCACGGTCGTGCACCTGACGCCACAACTCGGCCGACTGATCACCGCGACGGGTCAGGGCAACACGCTACCGGCCCTCCGGCTGATCGCGCTGGGCGGAGACCGGGCGTCGTACGCCGACGCCCGGGCCCTGCGCGATCTGGCGCCGCGCGCCCGGATCGTCAACTTCTACGGTACGACCGAGACGCCGCAGGCACAGGCGTACCACGAGGTCACCATCGACGGTGATGAAGCGGATCCGGGCGGTCAGCCGCTGCCGGTGGGTCGTGGCATCGACGGCGCCCAGATTCTCGTGCTCGACGCGACCGGCCGGCCCGCCGGGGTCGGGGAATTCGGCGAGGTAGCGCTCCGAAGTCGCTACCTGGCCACCGGGTACGCCGATGCCGCGCTGACCCGGCAGCGGTTCACCGCCGCTCCCGGCGCCATCGGGTCCGACCGCGTGTTCCGAACCGGTGATCTCGGCCGCTACCTGCCCGACGGCGCAGTCGTGCTGACGGGTCGCGCCGACGATCAGGTGAAGATCCGTGGATTCCGCGTCGAACTCGGTGAGGTCGAGGCGGCGCTCATGGCCCACCGCGACATCCGGGTGGCCTGCGTCACGGCGCCGGACGACAACGGCGAGCGGCTGCTGCATGCCTACGCGGTCCCGGCCCGATCCGGTGTACACGCCCGACAACTGCACGATCACCTACGCGCGCACCTGCCCGAATACGCCGTCCCAGCCAACATCATCCTCCTGTCGGTCCTGCCGCTCACCCCCAACGGCAAGGTGGACCGGGCCGCGCTGGGCAAGCTTGGGCTGCCGCCGCGGCGGCGGGTCGAGGAACTCGTCGGCC
Source organism: uncultured Actinomycetota bacterium (assembly GCA_963753485.1). Classification (GTDB taxonomy): domain Bacteria; phylum Actinomycetota; class Actinomycetes; order Mycobacteriales; family Micromonosporaceae; genus CAWDLX01. The sequence continues at coordinate 427,312 of CAVWCL010000020.1, forward strand.
GCACCGAACGTGTGATCGCCGGGGTCTGGTGTGAGGTCCTCGGCCTGCCCCGGCTCGGCGCGACCGACAACTTCTTCGACGTGGGCGGGCATTCGCTCGCACTCGTCGCGATACAGGCCAAGCTCACCGCACTGTTGGACCGCCCGGTCCCGGTGATCGCCCTGTTCCGCTACCCCAGCATCCGTGCCCTCGCCGCCCATCTCGACGGTGCCGGGCGCGACGACGAACTCGACCGAGCGGCGCGCCGCGTAGCGCAGCGACGACAGCGTGCGCGGATCCGCGACGGCACCCACACCACCGATAGAGGAGATCGGACATGGCCAGAACCGGCGACGAGAACGACCGGCAGGCATCCGCCACCGAGCCGATCGCGGTAATCGGGCTCGCCTGCAGATTACCGGGAGCACGCGACGCCGCGCAGTTCTGGAGCAATCTTGTCAACGGTGTCGAGTCGATCCGCGCGACTACCCTCGCGGAGCAGGCCGAGCGCGGTGTCCCGGAGGCGATACTGCGCGACCCGAACTTCGTGCCGGCGACGTCCATCCTGGACGACTACGAGTACTTCGATGCCGCCTTCTTCGGGATGTCGGTCCGCGAGGCGGAGTTGCGCGACCCGCAGCACCGGCTGTTGCTCGAACTGTCCTACACCGCGCTGGAGGACAGTGGTTACGATCCGGCCCGCTACCGCGGGGACATCGGGGTCTACGCGGGCAGCGGGGAGAACGGGTGGGAGTGGCACAATACCCGCCGCAACCCGAAAATCTTCGGATCCGCGGGAGTGCTGGCCACCGCCCTGTCCAGCCATGCCGACTTCATGTCCACGCTGGTGTCGTACAAGCTCAATCTGCGTGGGCCGAGTTTGAGTGTGAACACGGCGTGCTCGACCTCGCTGGTAGCGATGCATCTGGCGTGTGAGGCGCTGCGCAACGGCGAATGCGACATGGCGCTGGTCGGTGGCATCAGCATCGACCTCCCGCCGGCTCGCGGGTATACCTACGTCGAAGACGGCATCTACTCCCGCGACGGCCACATCCGCGCGTTCGACTCGGAAGCGACCGGGACCATCTGGGGCAACGGCGGCGGCGTCGTGGTGCTGAAACGCCTCACGGACGCCCTCGCTGACGGCGACAACATCCGGGCCACGGTCCTCGGCAACGCCATCAACAACGACGGCGCCGCCAAGGTCGGCTTCACCGCCCCGAGCCAGGAGGGCCAGACCGCCGTCATCATGCAGGCACTCGGCGCGGCCGATGTGGACGCCCGCACGATCAGCTACGTCGAGGCGCACGGCACCGGGACCCAGCTCGGCGATCCCATCGAGGTAGCCGCGCTGGCCACCGCCTACCGCCAGGACTCCGCGGACACCGGCTGGTGTGCCATCGGCACGGTGAAGCCCAACATCGGACACCTGGGTCACGCCGCCGGTGTGGCCGGCGTGATCAAGACGGTGCTCTCCTTCGAGCACGGGCTCATACCGCCGATGCTGCATTACGAGAAGCCGAACCCGAAGATCGATTTCGGGGAGAGCCCGTTCTACGTCAACGCGGCGCTGGCCGTCTGGGCGGCCAACGGCTCACCGCGACGCGCCGCGGTGAGTTCGTTCGGCATGGGTGGGACCAACGCGCACCTCATCCTGCAGGAGGCACCGGCGGTCGACCGTCGCCACCGCGATCCACGCCCGCTGCACCTGCTGCAGATCAGTGCGCGTACGGACACCGCGCTCGCGGCCGCCGCGCACCGACTCGCGGTGCACCTGGCGGCCGGCCCCGATCGCGTGCCGCCGGACCTCGCCGACGTCGCGTTCACCCTGCGCAAGGGACGCCGCGAATTCGGTCGCCGGGTCGCGGTGGTGGCCGCCAGCGCCGCGGACGCCGTCGAAGCGCTCGCCGATCCCCGTCGCCGGATCAACGGTGCCGCGGTGGGCCAGAATCCCGGGGTGGCGTTCATGTTCTCCGGGCAGGGCGCACAGTACGCGGGCATGGGTGCGTTGCTGTACCGCACCGAGCCGGTGTTCCGCGACGTCGTGGACGAGTGCGCGGATCTGCTGCGCGAAGACCTCGGCTCAGACATCCGGGAGTTGATGTTCGCCGTCGACGACACCGCCGCCGAGGAGCGGTTGCAGCAGACCGAGTGCACCCAGCCGGCACTGTTCGTGATCGGGTATGCGCTCGCCCGCCTCTGGCAGGCGTGGGGAGTGGAGCCCGCCGGGATGGCCGGGCACAGCATCGGAGAATACGTCGCGGCAACACTCGCCGGCGTGTTCGAGCTACCGGCCGCGCTGCGGGTGGTCGCGGCCCGGGGTCGGCTGATGCAGTCGATGGCGCCGGGGTCGATGCTCGCCGTCCAACTCGACGAGACGGAGCTCAGAACCCGGCTGCCCGAGGGCGTGTCGATCGCTGCGGTCAACGGGTCCGGCGCCTGCGTCGTGTCGGGGCCGGCAGGGCCGGTGGCCGAATTCGCCGCCGCGTTGGCGGCCGGCGGGATCGGAAGCCGCTCGTTGCGCACGTCGCACGCCTTCCACTCCCCGATGATGGAGCCGATGCTCGCGGGCTTCCGCACGGTCGTCGCCACGGCCGGACCCCGCGCGCCCCGGCTGCCGTTCCTTTCCAATGTGACCGGTCAGTGGATCACACCGGCCGAAGCGAGCGATCCCTGGTACTGGACCCGCCACGTCCGCGAGCCGGTTCGTTTCGGCGACTGCCTGGCAACGCTGCTGAGCGAGGGCGAGTGGCTGCTCGTGGAGTGCGGGCCGGGCCGGCAGCTGTGCGGACTGGCTCGCCTGCAGCGGCGCGCCGAGCCGGTAACGGCGCTGCCGAGCCTGCCGCGTGGCGGCGACAAGAAGTCGGACCTGGAGACCATCTACTCGGCGGCGGGTCGGCTGTGGGCGTCGGGGATCGGCCTGGACGCCGATTCGTTCGGCCCCCCCGGCTACCGGGTACCGCTGCCGACCTATCCCTGGGAACGCCGGTACTGCTGGATCAAGCCGGACCCCGGCTCGGGTGACTTCTATGAGGCCATGGGCGCAGTCGGGGCCGGTCCGCGACCGTTGGAGCAGTGGTTCGCCGTACCGACCTGGCGACAGCTCCCACCGGGGCGTTCGACCTGGCCGCTTGAGCGGTGCCTGCTGTTCGCCGACTCCGGCGCCGATCCGCTCGCCGACGCCCTGCGTGCGACCGGCACCGACGTCGTACGGGTCCGCTCCGGTGCCGCGTTCGGCCATGATGGTGAGGGCCACACCGTACGCCCGGCATCTCGTGAAGACTACGACGCGCTGCTGGCCGCGCTCACCGCGGCCGGATGCCTGCCGTCGCGGATCGTGCACGCCTGGGCACTGGACGGCACGTCGGCGCCGGACGCCGACGCGGCCTGGCAGGCGCAGGACCGCGGATTCTTCAGCCTGCTCTACCTGGTGCAGGCGCTCGCGGTCGCCCAAGCCGACACGGCCGTGCATCTCGATGTGCTGACCGCGGGCACGCTTGATGTGACCGGCACCGGCCTGACCCGTCCGGAGCACGCCACCGTCGCCGGGATCGTGAAGGTGATCCCGCTGGAGATGCCGTGGCTCAGCGTGCGCCAGATCGACCTCGATCCGGCGTACGCCACCGCGGCGGGCGACCCGGACACGATCGGGCGGCTCGTCGACGAAATCCACACCGAACCCGAGACCGACGCGACGGTGGCGTTGCGCGCGGGGCGGCGGTGGCAGCGCCGCTACGAGTCGGTCGAGATCCCGGTCGACCTGGCCGGGCTGCCGGCCGGTGGCGGGCTGCGGGAACGCGGCGTCTACGTGATCACCGGTGGGCTTGGCGGCATCGGGATCACCATCGCCGAAGAGCTGGCCCGCCGCGTTCACGGCCGTCTCGTCCTGCTCACCCGCAGCGGTCTACCGCCACGCGCGGAGTGGGATACCTTCCTGGCCGTGCACGGCACCGGCGACCGGACCGGGCGGGCGATCGCGGCGGTCCGGCGGATGGAGGAGTCCGGGGCCGAGGTGCTCGTTCTCGCCGCCGACGTCACCTCCGCCGCCGAGCTCGCCGAGGTCAGGGCCCAGGTGCTGGACCGGTTCGAGCGGGTCGACGCCATCGTGCACGCGGCCGGTGTACCCGGTGGTGGCATGGCCGAGGTGAAAGAACACGCGGCGGCCGCACAGGTGATGCGGCCGAAGCTGGCCGGCGCGATGGCGCTGCGGGACGTGTTCGGCGATCTCGACCTCGACTTCGTCATGCTGTGCTCGTCGGTCTACGCGGTGTCCGGCGAATTCGGCCAGGTCGACTACTGCGCGGCGAACAACTTCCTGGACGCGTTCGCGCGGGCCGCCGGCTCCACCGACCACCGGTGGGCGCCGATCGTCTCGGCGAACTGGGGGAGTTGGCTCGAAGTCGGCATGTCCGCCGAAGTGGCCGCCCCGGCCGCGTTCCGGGCGCTGCAGCGCGGCGACCGGATGACCCCAGTGGATCATCCGCTCCTCGCCCGCAAGTATGCGACCGACGATGGCCTGGCCGGCTGGTGCAGCGCGGTCGTTTCGTCGGAGACGCACTGGATCCTGCGGGATCACCGCATCGCCGGCATACCGGTCCTGCCGGGCACCGGTCATCTGGAGATCGTCCGCCGGGCCGTGGAGGCGATCGCCCCGGCCCCGTCCCACCGGCATGCGATCGAGTTGCGGGATGTCGCGTTCGTGGAGGCCATGTCGGTCCCCGACGGCACGTCGGCGGAGCTGCGGGTCATCCTCACGCCGGGCACCGACGGATTCGACTTCCAGGTGGTCAGCCTCACCGGCGGCCTGCGGCGCATCCACGCCCAGGGGGTCGCCGGGTGGGTGGATCCGGGCGACGCGCCGGTTGTCGACATCGCAGCGATCCGGGACCGCTGCACACTGGCTGTACGGGAGCGCGAGGACATCACCATCTCGGCCGGAATGCTCACCTTCGGACCGCACTGGAGCAACCTGCGCCGGATACACGAAGGACAGGACGAGGAGATCGCCCTGTTCGAAGCGAGCGAAGCGACCACCGCCGACATGAGCGGCTGGGGGCTGCACCCAGCGCTGCTGGACGAAGCGACCGCGTACGGCCGGACCAGTAACGACGGGCGGTACCTGCCGCTGGGCTACGGGCGGATCATGATGCGCCACCCGATCCCGGCGCGATTCTGGAGTCATCTGCGCCACCGCGACTCCGGTACCGACGAGGTCAACACCGCCGACGTGACACTGCTCGACGAGGCGGGCCGGGAGCTGGTGTCGATCACCGACTTTACCCTGCGCCACGTCGATGTCGACGCGCTCGCCGCGTCGCTGCACCCGACCGAGACGGCCGGCCGCAACATCGCCGGCACCCCGGCGGGTAGCGGTGAGACGCTCACCGGCGGCGCGGCGTCGATGGGCATCCGCCCGGCGGACGGCGCGGAGGCATTCCGGCGGGTGATCGGCACTGATCTCGGTGCCCAGGTGATCATTTCGGTGATGCCGATCGACGAGATCATCGCCAGCAGCCGGGGATTCACCCAGGAGACGATCGAGGGAAGTATCGACTCAGCCGGCGCCATCCTGACCGCGGGCCCGGAACGGACCACGATGGACGGATTCGTGGCCCCTCGTAGCGACCTGGAGACCTCAATCGCCCGGATCTGGGGCGACATACTCGGCGGCGGCCAGATCGGCGTGAACGACGACTTCTTCGATATCGGCGGCAACTCATTGATCGCCGTGCAGCTCATCGCGCTCGTGCGCAAGGAACTCGGGGTACGGATGCCGATGCGCAGCATCTTCGAAGCACCGACGGTCGCCGGAGCGGCGGCGCTGATCGAGGAGTTGCGCCGAGCCGAGCAGGCCGCCGGTGATGGCGACGGCACTGCGCCGGCACCGGTCGTGCCGCGCCTGGCGCGTCGCGGCGATGACAGCGCGGACCAGGCGGGCACATGACCGGGGCAGCACCGGACGCGGCACGCATCGAGCGATGGAACGCCACCACAACGACGTTCACCGGCCCGGCGACGCTCGGGGCGGGCACTGCCGACCAGGTCGCCGAGTCGCCGGAGGCTCCCGCGCTGTGTTTTCGAGGTCGGTGGCTCACCTACCGCGGCTTCGCCGACCGGGTCAACCGGCTCGCCCGGCACCTGCGCGGCCGAGGCGCGCGTACCGGTGACGTGGTCGGCATCTGCCTGGACCGGGGAGCAGACCTGGTGATCGCGGCACATGCGATCGTCGCCGCGGGCGCCGCGTACCTGCCCCTCGAACCGGCCTATCCCGACGCGCGACTCGCGTTCATGGCGGCCGATGCCGGGGCGCGGCTCGTCGTCACCGACCGGGCCGGTGCCGGGCGCCTGCCCGGTGTCGAGGCGATCCGTCTCGATGAGGATGCGGCGCGCATCGCCATGCTCGATCCGGCCAGACCCGGCGGGGACCCGCCATCCGGCGCACCCGCGTACGTCATCTACACGTCCGGCTCCACCGGTGCCCCCAAGGGCGTGGCGGTCTCCCACGCCGCGATCGTCAACCGGCTGCGGTGGATGCAGCGGGTGTTCCCGATCGGCGCCGCGGACCGTGTCCTGCATAAGACGCCGTTCAGCTTCGACGTGTCGGTACCCGAACTGTTCTGGCCGTTTCTGACCGGAGCCGGGCTGGTGGTCGCCGATCCCGGTGGGCACCGTGACCCGGGTCACCTCGCCGCGCTCATCGACGACCACGGTGTGACCACCACCCACTTCGTCCCGTCGATGCTCGAAGCGTTCCTCGACCAGCCCGCCGCGGTCGCCCGGGTGGGCCGGCTGTGCCGGGTGATCTGTTCCGGTGAGGCGCTCAGCCCCGCGCTGGCCGACCGGTTCCGGGCCGCGCTGCCCGGGGTCGAGTTGCACAACGTGTACGGGCCCACCGAGGCCGCCGTGGAGGTCACCTGGCACGAGTGCCGACCCGGGGAGGCGATCGTGCCGATCGGGCGGCCGATGGCCAACACCCGCATCGAGATCCTCGATGTCCGCGGCGAACGTGCTCCGATCGGTGGCCCCGGCGAGCTGTGCATCGGCGGTGCGCAACTCGCCCTCGGTTACCTGAACCGGCCGGGGCTGACCGCCGAACGATTCACCGCCGACCCGTACGGCGAGCCCGGTTCGCGGATCTACCACACCGGTGACCTGGCCCGCTGGCTACCCGACGGCGAGGTGGAGTACCTCGGTCGTATCGACCAACAGGTCAAACTTCGTGGCTTCCGGATCGAGCCCGGTGAGATCGAGGCGGCGCTGACGGCGGACCCCGGTATCCGTAGCGCGGTCGTGGTGGTCCGCGACGACGCCGTCGGCCGGCGCCTCGTCGCCTACCTGGTGCGGGCCCGCTCGGCAAACCGCGACAACGGCGGGCCACGATGCGCGCCCGGTCCCAGCGTGGCGGACATCGCCCAGCGCCTGCATGAGGTGCTGCCCGCCCATCTGGTGCCCGCCGACTACGTCGTCCTCGGCGAGTTGCCGACCACCCCCAGCGGGAAACTCGACCGGCTGGCGCTACCGGCGCCGGTCCCGTCCGGGACGCAGGAGTTGATCACGTGACCGATCGTGGCGACGATCAGGTGGTGCTTGAGCACGTGGCCTCGGGTGCCCAGCAGCGCCTGTGGTTCATCGAGCAGCTGACTCCGGGGCATCCGGTGCACAACATCAACGTCGAGTTCGACCTCGGCCCGGACCTCGACATCGACCTGTTCACCGGGGCCGTCGGCGACGTGGTGCAGCGGCACGAGTCGCTGCGTACCGTGTTCCGCGAGGACGCTGGCGAGCTGTACCAGGTCGTCCTGGCGCGGCTGGCCGACCTGCCGGTCGCCCAGAGCGACCTCAGTGGCGAACCCGACCCACAGATGGCGTGGGAGCGGCTGCGGATGCGGGAAGCGCGGCGGATCTTCGACCTGGCGCGCGGGCCGTTGCTGTTCCTGCACGTGGCCCGCGTCGCGCCGGGGCGCCACCACATCGTGCTCGTCATGCATCATGCCGTCACCGACGCGTGGTCGTCCGCGCTGCTGCTGCGCGACCTCGGCGCCGCATACCGCGCACGCCGGCACGGCACGCCGCCGGACCTACCACCGCTACCGGTGCAGTACGCCGACTTCACCGCGTGGCAGCAGCAGCGTCGCACGACCGCCGAGGCCGAAGCCGACCTGGCGTACTGGCGGGCACAGCTGGCCGACGTGACCACGATCGATCTCACCCGGGGTCGGCCCCGCACGGGCCGACTGGTCCATGACGGCGCCGTCGTGTCCGCGACCATACCGGGCGAGCGGGTGGAGGCGCTGCGGGCGGCGGCGGCCGCCGATGGCGCGACGCTGTTCATGGCGCTGACCACCCTGTGGGCCGAGGCGGTGGGCCGGTGGTTCGGCACCGTGGACGTGCCGTTGGGCACACCGATCGCTGGACGCCCGCTTCCCGACGTCGCCGACCTGGTCGGGCTGTTCGTCGACCGGGTGGTCCTGCGGGTGGACACGAGCGGCCGGTTGACCTTCCGGGAGCTGATGCGGCGGACCAGGGGCGTGGTCATCGACGCCCTCGACCACACATCCGTGACGTTCGAGCAGGTCATTGACGCGGTCCGGCCGGCGCGCACGATCGGTCTCACCCCGCTGTTCCAGGTCGGCATCAACCTGGTGCCGCTGACCGAACTCAGCGGGCGCATCAGCAACGGCACCGTGCGACACGATCTCAACCTCGACATGTTCCCGGACGCCGGCGGCCTCGCCACCGTGGTCGAATACCGCCAGGGTGTGGTGTCGCCGCAGGACGCGGCGGGCGTTGCGGACCTCTTCGCGCGGCTGGTCGCCGCGGTCGCCGCCGACTCCTCCCGCGCACTGGGGTCGGTCTCGACGTTGCCGGACCCGCAGGGCGCGGTACGCGGCGGTGGCACGTCCCTCGGTGACTCGTCGTGCGTGCCGGCACTGGTAGCCGTCCACGCCGCCCGGACTCCGGACGCGCCCGCGGTCGTGACGCCGCGGTGCGCGTTGAGTTACGCGCAACTGGTAGCCAACGCGCACACCCTGGCCCACCACCTGGTCGGCCTGGGCGTCGGTCCGGAGACGCTGGTCGTGCTGGCGATTCCGCGCCGGGCTGAGTTGATCGTCGGGATGCTGGGTGTCCTCGCGGCCGGCGGCGCCTACGTTCCCGTCGATCCGGGTGCGCCGGCCCGGCACCTCGCGGTCGTGGCCGGTGAGGTCGGCGCACGTGTCGCGCTGGTGGCAGCGGGTGCCCGGGTACCGCTGCCGGCCGGGGTCAGGGCGGTGGAGGTCACGTTGGCCGCCACCGCCGACCCGGGATGCCCGGTGGCCCGCACCCACCCGGCCAACGCGGCCTACATCCTCTACACCTCCGGCACGACCGGCGTGCCCAAGGGCATCGTGGTGGAACACCGCCAGCTCGTCGCCTACGCGCGGGCGGTCATACACCATATCGGTGCCGCCGCCGGATCGTCCTACCTGATGGTGCAGCCGCCGACATTCGATTCGTGCGGGACACAGATTTACGGCGCACTTCTGAGCGGCGGCGTATTACACCTGGTAGACGAGGACACCGCGCGGGACCCGGTGGCCCTCGGCGACTACTGCGACCGGCACCCGATCGACTACCTGAAAATCGTGCCGTCACACCTGTCCGCCCTGTTGGCCGGCGGCGACGATCGGCTGCGGCCACGCCGTGCCCTGATCGTCGGCGGCGAGGGCTGCGCGCGCGAGTTCGTCCGCGGCCTCACGGCTCGCGGCTGGCCGGTGGTGGGTCACTACGGCCCTACCGAGACAACGATCGGTGTGCTGGCCCACCGGATCGGTCCGGACACCGGCGCGCACTGCATCACCACCCCGCTGGGGCCACCGATGGCCGGTGTACACGTGTGCCTGCTCGACGACCGGCTCGATCCGGTACCCGTAGGGTGTCCGTCGGAGTTGTACGTGGGCGGTGACCTGGTGGCCCGCGGGTACGCGGGCCGTGGCGGCCGCACCGCCGAGAGGTTCGTGCCCGACCCGTACGCCACCACACCGGGTGCGCGCATGTACCGGACCGGTGACACGGTACGGGAACTGCCCGACGGCACGTTCGAGTTTCTCGGACGCGCCGACCGGCAGATCAAGCTGAACGGGCACCGGGTCGAGCCTGGCGCGGTGGAAGCGGTGCTGGCCAGGCATCGCGCGGTACGGCAGGCGGTCGTGGTGGCGCGCGACGGCCGGCTGATCGCCTATGTCGTCTTGTCCACGACGGACGGGACACCGACGGTCGACGAGGCGGACCTCCGCGCACATGTGGCCGCCGAGTTGCCCGCGATCAACGTCCCGGCGATGGTTGTGACGTTGGACGTGGTCCCTCAGAAACCCAACGGCAAGGTCGACTATGGTGCGCTGCCCGAACCGGTCATCGCCACCGCCGTGACGTGGGTCGCCCCGGCGTCGCCGACCGAGACGTCACTCGCCGGGGTCTACGCCGGCGTCCTCGGACTGGACACCGTCTCGGTCACCGACCGGTTCTTCGACCTCGGCGGCGATTCGATCGGGGCCATCCACCTCGTCGCTGAGGCGCGCCGCGTCGGGCTGCCGATAGCTGTCCGCGACGTGTTCGAACGCCAGAGCGTCCGGGCACTGGCCGCGATGCTCGACGAGACCGGCGCCGGCGCGTCCGGCGACATCGTCGGCGCGCAGGCTCGGCAGTGGTGGTCAGCCCTGCTCGGTGGCGCCGCTGCGGTGATTCCCCGACTGACCGGCACCGTCGAGTCAACCCGTCAAACCCGCCTCCTGCCACCGCAGACCGTCGCCGATCTCGCCGGGCCGGCACATGTCGCGTACGGCACCACCGTGATCCACCTGCTGCTTGCCGCGGTCGCCGGCGTGCTGGCCGAGCAGACCGGCCTGGTCGAGGTGGCGGTGCTCGTCCAGGACGAATCGCAGGCACCGGTTCCGGTGGTGGTCACGGTGGCCGACGGCGACACCGGCCGGCTGGTCGGGGCGGCGAAGACCGCCGTCCGGGAGACCGCTTCCCGTGCCGACGAATGGCTGACCGTGCGCGGCGACGAGCAGATCGCCGCCCTCGGCCTGCCGGACGTCACGGTCGGCCTGACTGACCTTCCGGCGGCGCCCGGGCAGCTGACGGTGAGCCTGGTCGACGCGGACCTGACCGTGTGCGGACCATGCCCCGCCGACACCGTCGCGCACCGGTTGGTTGCGCTGACCCGCGACTGCGCGCGCCACGGCGAGACCTATACCGTCGAGGACTTCCCGGACTCAGGCCTCGACGCCACCCAGCTGGACCGGCTGCTGGCCAACCTCGGCGTGGACCGGTCGCCGTGAGGACCCTGACCGGGCCGGCCGCGCCGCCGGGCGGGGCCGGCCCGCCCGTGATTGACCCGGTCGGGGTGGAACAGGTCCGCGACGAGGCGCTGACGATCCTCGCCGGACCGCGAACGGAGCCCGCCTGGGCGCACTACCGGCGGCAGCGCAGTGAAGGCATAGAGCCGGACCCGCGTCCGTTCTTCCGGCTGCTCGGTGCCCGGGGACTGCTCGCCCCGGCGTGGCCGGTGGCCTACGGGGGCCGCGGGTTGACGCCCCGACACCAGGCGGCTGTCGTCGACGCCCTCGTCGAGGTCGGCGTCTCGGAGACGCTGCACACGCTGTCCGTGCAGATCTGCGGCAACTTCCTGCTGGCGGCGGGCAGCCGGGCGCAGCGGGCGACCATGCTGCCCGATCTCGCCGCCGGCCGCAGGTACTGCGCCGTGCTCTACTCCGAACCGGACGTCGGCTCCGACCTGGCCGCGCTCACCACCCGGGCGGTCGCCGACCCGGAGGGCGGCTGGCGGCTGAGCGGACGCAAGGTATACAGCGTCAAGACATCCTGCGCCGACCTCGGGCTGGTGGCCGCCCGGACCGCCGGCGCGTCCGCCACGTCGAGCCGGTACCACGACATCACCCTGTTCTGCGTGCCACTGAACGCGCCGGGCATACTCGTGCGGCCACTGTGGAGCGTCGCGGATGAGCAGTTCGCGGACGTGATCCTGACCGACGTGTGGGTTGCGCAGACGGCGGTCATCGGGCCGGTCGGCGGAGCGTGGCCACTGATCACCGGTGCGCTGGCCCTGGAGCGCACCGGCGTGGATTACCACGCCAAGGCCGCACGGTGGCTGGCGCTGTGGCGGGAGTACGCGGACAGCCGGCCGGGCGGTCCGGATCACGGGCAGCTCGTGGATCTCGGCAGGCTGGACACCGCCGTGACGGCGGCCCGCCTGTTCGCCGACTGGTGCCTGGATCAGTTGGCCGGCGGTCACGTCGACCCGGTGCTCGCGGCCACGGCCAAACTCTGGTGCGCCGACACGGCTCGCGACGTCGCCTGGTGGTGCACGCAGGAGTCGGGGCCGGCCGGTCTGTGGCGTCATGACGCGCCCGAGGGCATAGCGACACCCGGGGCCGGCCGGATCGAGGCGGCCTACCGGGAGGCGCCCGGATTGACGATCTCGGCGGGCACCTCGGAGATGATGCTCGAACTGCTGTCCAGTTCGGGCCTGCCGACCCCGGACGGCGACCTCGCGGGATTCGACGAGGAGCCGTTGGTCCGTCAACTCCGCACGGCCATCCGGGCGGTGACGTCCGGCTACGACGAGCGGGACGAGATCGCCGCGTGGTGGGCGGAGTTGGCCCAATTCGACGTGTTCGCGTTGGCGGTACCGGCGGACCACGGCGGCCTCGGGCTCGGCCTGCCCGCCAGCGTCGTGGTGTGCGAAGAACTGGGCCGAGGTCTGCTGGACGCCGCCGTACTCGATACCCTGACCGCCGTCGATGCCCTGGTCGGCACCGATCAGGGCGAACTGGATGCGGCACTGGCGGGCCGTCGCCGCTACGCCTTCGCTGACGCGCGATCGGGACAGACTCCGGTGGTGTTGTGCGTCGACGGCGTTGACGCGGTGCTGCTGGTCGGTGCCGATTCGGTGCCCGCGTGGCATCCACCCACGTTCGCGGCGACGACGCCGACCCGTTCGGACACCCCGGTGCGGGTGCTCGAACCGACCGGAGACGCCGGTCGCACGGTGCCCACCGACGTCGATTGGCTGCTCAGCCGCGATCGGATTCGGCGTGCCGCGTGGCTGGTCGGACTGGCCGGCGGTGCGCTGACCCAGATGGTGCGCCGGGCACGGACCCGGCGGCAGTTTGGCCGCGTGCTGGTCGACAACCAGTCGGTGGCCTTCGGGTTGGCGCGGCTCGCCGCCCGCGTGTCCGCCGGGCGGTTACTGGTCTCCAACGGCGCCACGGAGCTTGACGCGCCCGGTACGGGTGCGGGCCGGGCGGCCGGCACCCTCGCCGCCGCCTGTGAACTGGCCTACGACGCGAGCCGCCAGGCGATGCAGGTCTTCGGCGCGTACGGAATGACCGACCGCGCGCCGGCGCAACGCCACTACCGCGCGGCCATGGTCGCCTGTGGACTCGCCGGGCCGGTTCGGGCGCTGTGGCGGGAGGCCGCGTCCGACCCCCCTGGAGGAGCTGAGCATGGCCGATGACATGGTGTGCACCGCTGTGGCTGCTACACCGGTACCCGGGCCGATGGCCGGTGGATCGCCGCGGACGGTGCGCGATGGTTGAGGTGATCCCTGACCCCGCCGCGCCGACCGTCAAACGCCGCTGGTTCAGCGGCGCGCTGTGGGACAACCGTGACTTCGCTCGGCTGTGGTGGGCGCAGAGCGTCTCGCAGATCGGCTCCCAGATCAGTGTGGTGGCGATCCCCCTGATCGCCATCCAGACACTGGGTGTCGGCCCGCAGGGGATGGGGCTGCTGCAGGCCCTGAGCCGGCTGCCGTTCCTGCTCTACCTTTTCGCGGGCGTGTGGGTGGACCGCACCGCGCGACGGCCCGTGCTGATCGCCACCGACATCGGCCGCGGGGCCTTGCTGCTGTCCCTTGTCATCGGCGGGATCACCCACACGCTGTCGCTGTGGCTGCTCGCCGTCGTGATCACCGCATCGATGACGCTGAGCGTCTGGTTCGAGACGGCCTACATGAGCCTGCTGCCGTCGTTCGTCGACCGGGAACACCTGATGGCGGCCAACACCCGGCTGGAGACCAGCCGCTCCGGTGCGCAGGCCGTCGGACCGGCGCTCGGCGGTGCCATGGTGCAACTGCTCACCGCACCGGTCGCGGTGGCCATCGACGCGGTGTCGTTCGGCGCGTCGGCCCTGTTCGTCGGCCGTATGCGCGTCGCCGAACCCCGGGCCACGCGCGAATCCCTGAAGGTACGCGGAATCCTCGCCGAACTCGGCGACGGGTTGCGACACATCTTCGGGCACGAGTTGCTGCGCCCGTTGCTGATCGCGATCGCGATCAGCAACCTGGTGTGGGCATCCGAACTGTCGCTGTACTTCATCTTCCTGGTCAACACGGTCGGCCTTACCGCGTCCCTCATCGGCCTCACGCTGGCCGCCGCCGGCCCGGGTGCGGTCGTCGGGTCGCTACTGGCCAGCTGGATCCGGACCCGGTTCGGTCCAGCCACCGCGATCATCGGCGGGCTGACCATCTTCGCCTGCGCCGCGCAGCTCATACCGCTGGCGGTCGAGAACACGGTGCTCGCGGTCACGATGCTGATGGTGGCCGGTTTCCTGATGGCCGCTGGCGGCCAGATCTGCGCCGTCAACGTGTTGACGCTGCGGCAGAGCGTCACGCCGAACGAGCTGCAGGGCCGGGTCAACGCGTCGTTCCGCTTCTTCGCGCTCGGCATCTCACCGGTGGGCGCGCTGGCCGGCGGATTCATCGGCAGCCACCTCGGGCTGCGCGCCGCGATGTTCGTGTCGGTCCTGGGGATGTTCCTGGCACCGCTGGTGCTACTGACCACACCGGTACGTCGCGCCGGCCGGGGTGAGTCGTCGTGACCCGGGACCGCCGCACCGTACACGACATCTACCCGCTCTCGCCGATGCAGGAGGGCATGCTCTTCCATGCGCTGTCCGCGCCGCGGACCCCGCTGTATCTCCAGCAGTACGTGCTCGAACTGCGCGGTACCACACCGCCGGAGCTGGCCGACGCCTGCGAGAATCTGGTCCGCCGGCACGGCGCGCTCCGCACCGGGTTCGTCTGGGAAGGCGTCGAGCGTCCATTGCAGGTCGTCTTCACCACCGTGCCCACGCCGTTGACCGTCGAGGACGTGCGCGGGCACCCCGACCACGACACTCTGGTCGAGCGGGTACTCGCCGCGCACCGGAGCGAGCCGTTCGACGTCCGGCACCCGCCGCTGCTACGCATCCATGCGCTGCGCATCGAGGCGCGTCAGTGGTTGCTGGTGGTCGCACACCACCACATCGTGCTCGACGGGTGGAGCGTGCCGACCATCCACGCCGAACTCGTCGAGCTGATCCGGGCCCGGCAGGACGGGCGTCCGGCGGCATTGTCACCGGCCCGACCGTTCGGCGAGTTCATCCACTGGCTCCAGACGCACGCCAACGACGGTGAGCCGTTCTGGAAAGACACCCTCGGCCCGGTAACCGCCCCCACCCCGCTGGGCGTCGACCGGGTCGGGCGGGTCTCCCCGCCGGCCGGCGGGTCGGCCACCGGCCGGGTGGTGGTGCTGCGCGCGACGGCGTCCGGCGCGAATCTCGCGGGCCAGGCCCGCCGCCACGCGCTGCTGCCGAGCACGATCGTGCACGCGGCATGGGGCCTACTGCTCGCCCGCTACAGCGAGGGTCTGGACGCCACCTTCGGTGTCACGGTTGCCGGGCGCCCGGCCGAACTGCCTGACGTCCAGCGGCGGGTGGGGATGTTCGTCAACACGCTGCCGCTACGGGTGTGCTGCCCGGACGGGGCGACCGTGCCGGAATGGTTGCGTACGGTGCAGCGTGACCTGGGCCGGTTGCGCGACCACGAGCAGACGCCGCTGGCAGTGGCCCGGCGATGCAGTTCGGTACCCCCGAACCGGCCGCTGTACGAAACCGTGCTGGCCTTCCAGAACTACTGGCACGCCGGGATGGACGAGCACGGCAGGGTCGACGGGGTCAGCCTGCGGGTCCTTCGTAGCGTGGAACGCACCAGCGTGCCGGTCGCCGTCGCGGTCGCCCAACCCGACGAAGGCCTGTGGGTGCGGCTCGACTACGACTCGGACCGCCTCGACCGGCCCGCGGCCGAGACGATGGTCGAGCACTACCTCGACCTCGTCGAGGCGATCCTGACCTGCCTGGCGGAACAGCGCGACACGCCGCTCGGTGAGCTGCGTCTTTCCACCGAGCCGCCGCCCGCGCCCGCGTACCGTGCGGACGACCGGTCGCAGACCCGCCCCGACCGGCAACTGCCGCCCACGGCGGCCGGACCCTGGAACGGTCTCGACCCGGCCGCTCTGCGCGAGGCGGCCACCGCGGTCGGCGCCGGGCTGGCGCTGCGGCCCGGAGACCGGGCCGTGCTGGCGCTGGCCGACGACGACCCCGCGCTGGCACCGCTGCTGATCGCGCTCGGTCACGCGGGGGTACGCGCGCACGTGCGCCCGCCGGACGACACGTCACCGGTCGGCGAGGTGGATCTCCTGGTGGGGCCGCCTCGAATCGTGCACCGCCTGGCGGCGGCGAGCCGCCCCGGGACCGTGATGTACGCCGGGGACGACCCGGCCGTAACCCTTGACGCTCCCGGGGTGTTGCGACTCTTCACGGTGCCGGGATTCTGTTCCATCGCGCGCCTGACCGGATCGGGCGACGCGGGCCGCGTCGCGCCCGCCGGCCGCGGGTACGTGGCCGACCGGCACGGCCGGCGCGTGCCGGACGGTGTCGAGGGTGAGCTGGTCATCGGCGTACCGGCCGGCCCGATCCGCACGCGGCTCACGGCGCGGCTGCGCGCCGACGGAGACGTCGACATCATCGGGTCCGCCGACACGTCGGCCTGGCTCGCCCGATCCCTCACCTCGCACCCGGACATCGTCGACGCCGTGGTCGTGCGGCAGCCCGACGCCACCCTGGTGGCGTGGGTGGTACCCGGGCCCGGCAGCCGCCTGACCGTCGACCAGGTGTCCATCCACATCGGACGCCTGGTGCCACCCGAGCTCGCGCCAGACGGATTCGAACTGGTCGACGCGTTGCCACTGGACGCGCGAGGGCACGTCAACCGGGCCGCCCTGGTCGCCGACGGACCGGTGCCGCAGCGATCCCGGCCAACGCCCATGCGTGACCGGCTCGCGGCGTTACCCGCCGAGCGCCGCGCCAGATTCCTCGCCGCCATCGCGACGATCGCCGATCGCGGACCCCGCCCGAGACACGCCGACGCGCAGGCCTGGCCCTCGGCCCAACAGGAGCAATGGGACGCGCTGTCCCTGCGTGTGCTGTGCGGTGTCGCCGAGGCGCACACAGACCTACCCGCACCGCCGAGCGCCGAGGCGATCACGGCCGCGTTACGGCAGGTCGAGGCGCGGCATTCACTGCCGGAGGGCGGTGGCGCGGCCGGATTCACCGGGATACGCGCCACCGCCGCCCCCGACCCGGATGGCGGGGGTCACCGGATCACCGTCGCGGCCGACGCGCGGGTGGCCGACGCGGACACGGCCGCGACGATCGCGGCGGAGATCGTCTCGCTGCTGTCCGGCCGACCGCTGTCGCCGGCTCCCGCGTTGAGCTACGCCGACTACGCGGCGTGGCAGCGTGGCCCCCGACGCCATGCGGAACGAGAGGCGCAACTGAACACGTGGCGCACCATCCTCGCCGGTGCCGTTGCACTGGGACTGCCGAGCGACCGGGTACCCGCCGGGGCGGTGGGCACGGCGGTGCAACGCCGTACGGTGACCGGCCCGACACCCGATTCCGTCACCTGGATCGCGGCAGTGCTGGCCGTGCTCGCCCGGCGGGCCCGCGCCGACGACGTGGTGATCGGCGCCCTCATCCGTCCCGAGCTGCACGGATCGCTGCGGACCACGGCCGGCCCGTTCGCCCGGATGCTGCCGGTCCGCGCACCGGTCGACGCGGGCCAACCGGTCGGTGTGCTTCGTGCCGTCGTCGCCGAGGCGGTGGCCATCGCGTCCCGAAACGCCGATGTCGCGTGGACCGATCTGCGACCGCTGCTCGCCGAGGACCCCGTGATCGCCGTCGCGGTCCACACCGACGGGCTGGACCGCACAGCGCCACACGCCGGAGTGTCGCTCGCCCTCGATGTCCACTGTGGTGCCGCCACGACGCTGACGGCCCGCTACGACCGGTCAATGTGGCATCCGGCGACGATCCGGGCCATCCTGGCCGAGGTCGACGCTTACGCGTCCATGGAGCCCTCGCGAACGGTTGCGGACGCGGATCCGGTCACCCCTTCCGTGCGCGACGCCGTGCTGGCGTGGGGGAACGGCGGCGCCAGTGCCATTGCCGGCAGCACCACCATCCACGAGATGATCGCCGCCAGGACCGCGCAGGATCCGGACGCGATGGCGGTGGACGGCCCGGACGGGACCCTGACCTACCACGAGCTGATCAGCCGCGCGCATCATCTGGCTTGCTGGCTGACCGCGCGGGGTGTCGGGGTGGAGGACCGCGTCGCGGTGTGCGTACCGCGCGGCACCGCGATGGTCTGGGCGGCGCTCGGTGTGCTCGCCGCGGCCGCAGTGTACGTACCGGTGGATCCGGCCTGGCCACCGGACCGGGTCGACTTCCTGCTCCGTGACGCGGGGATCGTCGCGGTGGTCACCACCGTCGCCCTGCGCGAGAAGTTCGCGACCGTGGCGGCGGTGGCGACCGTCGACGCGGATCCGACCAACGCCGAACCGGTCCCGAATGGGCAGGTCATCGCGCTGCCGTGCGCCGACGACCGGGCGGCCGCCTACGTCCTGTACACCTCCGGCAGCACCGGACGCCCCAAGGGCGTGATCGTGGAGCACCGCTCGGTGGTCAACTTCGTCCGCAACATCGCCCGCTCCTACGCGATCGACCGATCCACCCGGCTGCTCGGCTTCGCCTCGCTCACCTTCGACATCTCGGTGTTCGACATCTGGACCGCGCTGACCGCCGGCGCGACTCTCGTGCTCGCCAGCGATGACGAGCGGCTGTCGGTGGATCAGCTCCAGCGGCTGCTCGAAGACAAGCACGTCAACGTCGCGGAACTGCCACCGAGCCTGATGCCGCTGCTGCACCAGCACCGACTGCCCGACCTGCGCCTGGTGTCGGTGGGCGGCGAGGCCCCGCCGGCGGCCCTGATCGACACCTGGGCGGTGGCGGGCCGGCAGGTCTGGAACGGCTACGGGCCGACCGAGACGACCGTCGCGGTTACCCTGATGCGGTGCGAAACGCCGTCGGCCGGCCGGATCCCGCCGATCGGCAGGCCGATGACCAACCACCGCGTGTACGTGGTCGACGAGGCGCTGCGGCTGGTTCCTCCGGGTGTTCCCGGGGAGCTGTGCGTCTCGGGAACCGGCCTGGCCCGTGGCTATTTCGGCGGCGCCGGCATCACCGCCGAACGATTCGTTCCGGATCCGTTCGCCGTAGCGCCGGGTGAGCGGATGTACCGGACCGGTGACCTGGTCCGATGGACCGGTGACCAGGTGCTGGAGTTCCTCGGCCGGGTCGATCGGCAGGTCAAGGTACGAGGCTTCCGCGTCGAACTGGGTGAGATCGAAGCGGCCCTCGCCGCGGACACGCGTATCGACCAGGTGGTGGTCGAGCCGCGTGACGACGAATCCGGCGTCCGGCACCTGGTCGCCTACGTGGTGACAAGACAAGCGGTGGACCTCGCCGCGCTGCGTGACATCGCGGCACACCGCCTGCCGGACTACATGCTGCCTACCCGCATGGCCCGCCTGGACAGCTTGCCGTTGACCGCACACGGCAAGGTCGACCGGCGGGCACTGGCCGCCCTTCCGGTATCGGACACGCGGCCGGTGGAGTCAGAGCCGGCGAGCGCGATCGAACGGTCCATCGTGACGGACATCGTGGCACCGTTGCTCGGCGTCGCGGCGGTCGGTCTGAGCGACGACTTCTTTGCCCTCGGCGGCAATTCACTGCAGGCCACCCAGGTAACGTCCCGCGTACGGGACCGGTTCGCCGTCGAGGTCGCGCTCGCCGACTTCTTCGCCGACCCGACCGCGCGGCGGCTCGCGCAGATGGTCGAAGCCGCGCTGCGGCAGCGCGATCAGGAGCAGGTGTCGCTGCTTTCCGGCGGACCGGCCGACGACGATGTCGACGCGCCGGCACCGCTGTCCTTCCCGCAGGAGCGAATGTGGATCCTGGACCAGATGGAGCCGGGCCATCCCGCCCACCACGCCCCGCTCGCTCTGCGCCTGACGGGCACCCTCGACCTCGCCGCCCTGCGTGGCGCGGTCCAGCTTGTCGTTGACCGGCACGCACCGCTGCGCGCCACGTTCACCGCCACCGAACAGGTTTTTCACCGGCAGGTCTCGATACCCTTCGACCTCGTCGACACCGACGAGCAGGCGGTACGCCGGCTGATCCGCCAGGAGGCCGAACGCCCGTTCGACCTGCGCAGTGGGCCGATGATGCGGGCAACGCTCTACCGCCTCGCCGAACGCGACCATGTCCTCCAGTGGAACGTGCACCACATCGTCACCGACGGATGGTCGATCGGGGTGATGATGCAGGAGATCTTCCTCGCGTACAACGCGCTGTGCGCGCGGCGACAACCCGCGCTCGAACCGCTGCCCGCCCACTACCGCGACTTCGTACGCGCGCAACGCGACTACGTGACGAGTCCGGCGTACGCGGTGGAGTTGGCGTGGTGGCGGTCGAAGTTGACCGGCCTCGGGTCGCATCCGGCCCTGATCACCGATCACCCCCGGGGCGCCCCGTTCGTCATCGGGTGGCGCAACATGCGGCTGACGGCGCAGGAGAGCGCAACCGCCCTCGACACCGCGCGACGGCACGGCGTCACCCCGTTCATGTTGACGCTCGCTGCGTGGTCGGTGGTGATGGCCGCCGACGGTGGATGGGATGAAATCGCCATGGTCACACCCATCGCCGGCCGGCTGCGGACGGAGTGGGAGCCACTGATCGGGTACTTCGTCAACCGGGTCCTGGTACGCGTCGGACTCGATGCCGGTTCCAGGATCGGGGATCTGCTGACCCGGCTGCGCGCCGAGACCGCTGCGGCGTTTTCGCACCAGCAGGTGCCGTTCGAGTCGCTGATCCGCGACCTCGGCGTACCCGCCAACGCGGCGGCACTGAACTTCTCGATACAGAACGCCCCGCAGAGCCGTGAAGGCCTGACCGGACTGCGGATCTCCGTGATGACCGACGACACCGGCCGCGACTTCACGCCGATCATGGAGCTCTACAGTCCGATCGGAAGGCGGTTCGAGGTGAGCATGATGCTGCGCCAGCGACCGGATGGCCTCGCCGGCGGCTTGGAGTACAACGCCGCGCTTTTCGCGCCGGTTCGGGCCGAGCGCTGGGCGGCCGGGTTCCAGGCCGTGCTGGCCCGGGTCGCGGCCAAGCCGGACGTCACGGTGAGCGAGCTACGGCGGGTCGCGCTGACCGCGAGGTACTAATGATCTGTGATCAACCCTACTAGTCGACGAACGTCGATGGATCGTGCTGGAGGGGACCTCGACCGTCTTTTCGCCCGACTGCAGGCTTTCCCGCTCAGTGCGCCGTTGGTCGTTGGGTCCGAGCCCGCGCGGCGGGCCCGTCTGCGCAGGTTTCGATACCCCATGTTCTACCGGGCCGATGATCAGAAAATCGACGTCTTGCGGGGTGGTCCATGCCGCAGGATGTGCGTACCCGTCAGGCCGCGTCGGCCAACCGTGCGAGCGCGGTCGACGCGAGCTGACCCGCCTTGGCCAGGGCCGGCGAATTCGGCGTGATGTCGAGGAAGGTCATCACCAGCTCGACGAACAGGTCACCTTTGTGCGCGATGAGGAAGTTCACCGACTCGTCGGAGTCGGCCAACGCGACAGCGTCGTCGCCGACGCCATTTATGCGGATGACCTGCAACGATGGCGCGAGCTTCGACGCCGCGGCGGCGGCGTCGCCGGGCTGTCGATACGACCGGATGCTGAACTGGCCCACGACCTCTCCTGGACGAACGTAGGCGCATCCCAGCGGACCGTCCTCGGTGACGTTCAGCTGCTCTCCCGCGAGCGCACTCACCTCGTCGGAGGTGAGCAGCGTGCAGTTGTCGACCTCGAGTGCCTCGCCGCCGCCGGCGGATCCGCCGCTGGCCGGGTCATTGCCGCCGCTGCAAGCTCCGAGAGCCGCCACCATGGTCATGGCCGTGACAAGCGCATACCGCCGTGCACCGATCCCCACCGTCGATCCTCCTCGGATGTCGTGACTCGCCGGTCGGCATTGTTACGTGTGGGTCTTCAAGCGTCCTTAAGGTTCACGCGCGGCTGCGGGCGGATCAGGAGCCGTAGCCCGGCTGTCCGATCGAATGAGTCGATCTCTTCGGTGCGACGTCCACACGCGGGTCGTCGTGCCCCCAGGCTCTCCCGAACCAGCCGGCCTTGCGGGAACCACGTCGAGCGGTCGTCACGCGGAGCCGCGCAACCTCAGCACCGCCTACTCCCGCCTGCTGGGTCGGGCCGGGGTACGGGGCATCCGGTTCCACCTTCGGCGCACGTGCGCGACGCTGCTCCTGGCCGCGCGGGGTGTCACCGCGAGTCGCGATGGACATCCTCGGACACTCGCAGATCGCCGTGACCCTGAACATCTCGGTTAATCCCGGCGATGCAGGAGGACGCATCGGCCGGTGGCGGAAGGTACAGGTAGTGGGCGATCAGCGGAGCGGAAGGTAGATGACCTGGCCGTTCCACTCCTCGGTCCCGCTGGCCTCGGTGATGAGCGCCAGCTCGTCGATCGCCTCGGCGAGCGGAAGCGTCGGCGCAGGCCAGCCTCGCCCGGCAGCTGAGTTCGGGTCTGATGTCCCGGTGGCAGGTGCACTTCCGGCATTCTCCGTACGGTCCGCTTAGTGGACGTGGCCCGGGCAGCGCGGACGGACATGCACGCGGCACTTCTCGAGGTCGTCACCGACGAGTTGGACGCCGGGGGAGCCCTGCGTTACGTGCCGGTCGAGGATCTCCTCCCCCACGTGACAGAGTTGGCCGCCGGAGACGGGTCGGCGGAGGTGTGCGCGAGCCATGAGACTGGGCGCGCCTACGTCGAGCTGGGACGGTTCACGGATGCCGTCACGATCTATCACCGGCTCCACGAGGTATGCAGCCAGCAGGTCGAGGCCGCGATGGAGATCATCGCGGCCTCGGCTTGGCCGAGGTGCTCGGGCTTGATCATCCAGAGGCGATGGTCGCGGCCGCGCTGCGATCCTGGATCGCTGAGCTGGCCGACCAGATCGCCGCCCAGTGAACGGATCGGACGCAATACTCCAGCCGTACACTCCCGAGGGAATGGGGGACGGCATGGCGACATGGACCTTCCAACTGTTGGGCCCGATTACGATCTTCCGGGATGGTGAACCGGTCCATCCGGGTGGCCCGCTCGCCCAGACGGCCCTCGCGGTTCTGCTGCTCAATCCCGCAGGCATCGATACCGAACACCTGACGAACGCGGTCTGGGGATCGAACGGCGCTACCCGCGACACCGTCTACCACTGCTTGACTGCAGTACGGCGGTCCTTGGGTACTGACGGGCCGAGACTGCAAGCGATGCGGCCCGGCTATCGACTTCAGGTGGCCGACGCTGCGGTCGACTGGCGGCGGTTCGGGCAGTTGCTTCTGGACGCCCGGCAAGCGCGTCGCGACGGCGCGGTCGGGCCGGCGGTGGCGCTGCTCGAGTCAGCGCTGGCGTGTCACATCGGTCCACCGCTGGGCGGCATCGGCGATCGGCTGCGCGCGGACCGGCAGCTGATGACCGAGCGGGGACATGCCGCGAAGGAGGAACTCGCCGACCTGGAAATAACCCGAGGCTCGTACGAGCGGGTCGTCGACCTGCTTTCGGAGCTGTCGCTGCGCGAACCGGGCCGGACGCGGTCGGCGACCCTTCTGCTGCAGGCGCTGTCTGCACTCGGCCGCGCCGATGAGGCAGACGCCATCTACCGACGCGCCTGCGAAGCCAGTAACCTGCGGGCCGGAGCCGACTCCGTGGACGAGATTTCCCGCGCTTATCAGAAATCGCGACGCCCAGAACGCCCGCGACCAGCCAACCCCACCATTGCCGCTTACCCGCCAAGCCCGCCTGACGCGGGACCGAACGGTTGGCAGCCAGACGTGGCTGGCCTGCCCCGCCGCGATCCGCACTTCACCGGCCGGGCGACCGAGGTGGCTTGGCTGACCTCCGCATTGCAGGCGACGACCGCCCCGATCTGCGTCGTCGTCGGAATGGCCGGCGTCGGCAAGACCGCGTTGGCCGCCCGCGTGGCGCAAGCGGCAGCCGACCACTATCCGGACGGGCGCTACCTCATCGACCTGCACGCCCATACCGCCGGCCGCTCACCCCTGAGCGCCGCCGAAGGGCTGGACTGGCTGTTGCGCCGGCTGGGTGTTCCGGCCTCGGCTATTCCGGTTTCGCTCGACGAACGGGTGGCTGTATACCACTCCGTTTTAGCCCGGCGACGGGTTCTGGTCATCATCGACAACGCCCACGATGTCGGGCAGGTCCGTCCACTCGTGCCGGTCTCGGCCGGCTGTGGCGCTTTGATCACGAGCCGGCAACGGCTACCCGCCCTCGACGACGCGGCCATCCTGACCCTTACCGGCCTTCCGGAGCCCGACGCGATCGACCTGTTCCGCTCGGTCGTTGGCCCGCATCCGATGCTCGCCGCCGAACCCGACGCCGAATACCACTTGGCGCGGATTGCCGCCAGCTGTCGCCGCCTGCCCCTCGCCATCCGCATCGCCGCCGCGATCTACCGCATCCGCGACGGCCACACACTGGCCGCGTTCGGCGACCGGCTCATCGACGCCGACAAACTAATGATCGAACTGGATGACGGCGAGCGGGGCGTCGCCACCTCGTTCGCGCTGTCGGTGGCCGACCTGAGTAACGACGCTCGAACGACCCTTGGTCAGCTGGCTATCCACCCCGGACCCGACCTCGATCTCGTCACCGCCGCTGCGCTGTTCGGACAACCGCTGGCCCTCGCTCAACGGCGGCTTGAATCCTTGGTCGACCGGCATCTTCTGATGGAGGCGCGTACCGGGCGCTATGAGTTCCACGACCTCATCCGGGCCTTCGTTCGGGGCCGCGTGACGGTCACCCTGACTGACAACGAACGAGGCCTCGCCTGGCGACGACTCGTCGACTACTACCAGGTCGCCGCCGAACGGGCCGACCGCGCGATCACCCCGCACCGATATCGGCCGCCCCTGGACCTGAGCTACCCGCCAACCGTCGCGGGCGCGTTCGACGATGACTACGATGCCGCTCTGGCCTGGCTGACCCAGGAGCGGGCCAACATCCGCGACGTCTGCCTGGCCGCCGACACAATCGGCCCGGCCACCGCATGCTGGCAACTGGCTTACTCGATGCGCGGGTACTACTTCATCACCAAGGAATGGGCGGACTGGATCACGACGCACGAGGCTGGCCTGCATAGCGCCCGGGCCGGCGAAGACCGGCGAGCCGAGGGTTTCATGCTGAACAACCTTGGCCTCGCCCATCTTGAGCGCGGTCGTCACGATCTCGGCGAGGAGTACTATCTGCTGGCGTTCGAGGTGTTCACCGCGGTGGGCGACGAGCACGGCGCGGCGACCGCGCGGGCTAACCGGGCCTGGATTCCCTTCTACCAAGGCAAGTTTCAGCAATTCATCGATGAGAGTCACGAGTCCTATCGCTTCTATCGGGAGCACGGCGCGCCCCGAAACGCCGCCATCATTTTGCGCTGCATAGGATTGGCCGAGACCGAGCTGGGTCGCTACGACGACGCGGTCACCCACTTGCGCGAGGCGGTGCAGGCATGCCACCAGCTCGACCTGCGGCTAGATCTGACCATGGCCTACAACGGCCTTGGTGAGGCCTATCTGCAACTCGGTGACCGGGGTCGGGCGGCCGAAGCACACCACCTGGCCTTGGCCGCGAGCGATCGTGCCGGCAGCATCTTCGAACGGGCCAGGGCCCGCCACCGGCTGGGTCAGATCGCCGCAGCTGACGGAGACCATGATGTGGCCGGCCGGCAATGGACGCTGGCTCTGGCCGACTACACGAGCCTCGGTGCCGCCCAACGCGCAGGCGTGGCCCGCCTACTCGAACGGCTCGGGCACTGACCGATAGGCACTGACCGACCACGGCGATCGAACTTTCAGAACAATTCCCAGCTTCGTCCCCAGCCGCCGGCCCAGGTCCCTCCGCCACTGTCGACGCGCGACGGTTCCCCGCCGTCGATGCGACGGAGGCTCTCATGACCCATAGCGACATCCTCATCGCCCTCTCCGACCGGCTCCTGACGATCGGTAGACACATCCTCGCGGCACAGCTCGCCGCCCGTGCCGCTCGGCTAACCCACCGACGGCCCACGCGGTTCCTTCGCTTTGCATCGAGCAACGTCCTCGACGAGATGAGCGGCGACCTATTCGAATGGCTCGCCACCCAGATCTGGCGCCTACCATGACCGAGATCTTCATCAGCTTCCGCGGAAGCGACGAACCATACGGCGCCCTACTCATCCACCGCGCCCTTGCCGATCGGCTCGGCCCACACCGGCTGTTCCGTTCCAGCAGCTCCGTCCGACCTGGGGAAGACTACGTCACCGCCCTCACCCGGGCCCTCCACCGCTGCCGCACCCTGCTCGTCGTCATGGGCCGGCACTGGCTCGATCCCGGCCACGACGGCCGGTCACCACTGCACGATCCAGCCGACTGGGTCTTCCGCGAAGTCGCGACCGCATTCCATCAACGCAAACGCGTCCTGCCGGTCCTACTCAGCGACACGCGCCTACCCGACCCGCTCGACCTCCCAGCCCGCATCGCCGTCCTCAGCCAATGCCAGTACCGGCGGGTGAGCTACCGCCAGTTCGACGGCGACATCGCTCTTCTCGCCAGCGACTTGCGGGACAGGCCGACGCTCGCGCTCGACGAGACTGAAACGCCACCCGAGCCGACAGCGACCGACTGGTCCGGCCCTACGCGGCCGCCCTCGCCCTGGAACATTTCTGTCCACGTGGAGCATGTCAGCGTCCACGCAGGAGATGGGCCGCCATCGTGGCAACCGCGATCCGTTCGGTAAGCGAGCCGTTGGCACGGGCCGCCTGAAGGTCGAGCAGCGCTCGCCACCCGATTGATTCCTGCTCGGCGAAGGCTCAGCCACTTCGACACCAACCGGGCCACCGTCGGCGTGATCGGCGGGTCCAATCAGATGCTCGGCCGACGCGACGACGAGGAGACCACAGCCGACCAACTGGCGGTTACGCTCCAGTTCGACGATCTGCTGACCGCGGGTGAAGCCGACTCATGGATAGTCGAGCTGCGGCTGATTGCCATCCAGCTGTTCCTGACCGTTGTGCGGCTCTACGAGCAGTCGATGTTCCTCGTCCAGCCGACCAGCCATCCGCCGGCAGATGTCCACTGGCAAACGATCATCGCCGCTCGGGTCGCCCGCTGGTTCGACGACCTCGATACATCGACGCTGGGCTGTGCCGAGCTGATGCAGGCACTGACCGACGTGGACGAATCACCACGGCAGATCGACGCCGAGACAGTCCACAATGTACTCGACGATCGACTTGACCGCCCGCTGTGGAACCTTCGTGACTGGAGCAGCTGCGCCCAGCTGAGCCACCTCTTGCTGCCGACGGCAGCGTACGCGATAGCGGCATTGCGCGACTGGCCCGGCAGGCCCGACGGCACCGACATCAACACGCGCATCGCCGAGATAGTCGATGCCGTCCTCGCCTCCGAACCGGCCCGCGGCATCGTCCGGGCGGCTATTGTCGGCGCCCAGGCAATCAGTCGACTGAGTGCCGTCCAGGCACTGACCGAGGTGTCCGACGTTGTGAACGGCCAGCCCGCCCATTCCGAGCCGTTCCCAAGCTGGGCCATCGCCGGCATCGTCCTGGACGCGATCGCGTCCGCTCGGTCAGCGGTCGAGTCGTAGCGCCAATCTTTCCCGTTTCGCCCTTGCGCCCGCCCGGTCGACCCATTGATACTGTGCAGCTCGTGGACGTCGATCCCCTTCGAAGTCGGGCGCTCGCGGTGTTGTCCGACGGCGGCCCGGCTGATGTCGGTGCCGCGTTGGCTCTGGGTGACGCGCTGCTCGGGCCGGATGCCGGGCTCGCCGCCGACCTGGCCGCCTGGGCTGCCGACCAAGCCGAGGAAGTCGGCCGGTGGCCCGACGTGGCGGCGGCCCGGGAGCGCCAGGTCCGCGCCTTGGTCGCGGCCGGCCGGATCGACGAGGCCCGCGCCGTAGCGCCGGTGGCGGATGCGGCCGCGCACCGGGTCATCGACGATGACGACGTACGGCTCGGGGCGTTGACCAATCTGGCTGCCGCTATGCGGGAGGTGGGGTTGGCCGAGCGTGCAATCGTCCTGATGCGCGCGGTGCTCGCCCAGCGTCGGACCCGGCTCGAGATCGACGACCCACCGGCGACCGGTAGCCGACCGGCGGTCGATACCCTGGCCGCCGGTCTGGTCACCTTGGCGGCGATCCTCATCGATCAGGGGCAGGCCGCCGAGGGTCTGGATCTGCTCATCGAAGCGGCCGACCACGTCCGGACTCTGAACGACCCGGTCCGCCTGGGCACCATCCACATCAACCAAGCGGTCGCCTATTCGTCCATCGGCGAGTTGCGGTTGGCCCGGGCCGCGTATAGGGAGGCGGCCGACCGCTACCGCGACAGTGGCGCATCCCCCGCCGATCTCGGGTTCGCCATCCGTGGCGAAGCTGCGACGCTGGCCCGGTCAGGCCGCTACGCGGAGGCCCGCGCGCTCTATGAACAGGCTGAGCGGTTGTTCGAGGCGGCCGGGTCGGTGATCGACGTGGCCCGCACAGCGGTAGGCCTGGTCATGACCCGGGTGTCGCTTGGCGAGCGTATCGACCCGGCCGACATCGATGGGATTGAGGAGCGACTGGCTGGCCTGCCACCGAACGAGAAGGGTCAGCTGGCCCGCAATCTCGGCAACATCGTGCTCCGGGCGGGCGACTCTGACCGGGCGGAGCGCCTGTACGTCCTAGCCCGGGCCCAGTACGAACTGCTCGAGCGGCCAGCCGATGTCGCCTCCATCGACTCGAACCGGGCGGTGCTGGCCCGTCGCCAGGGCGACTTGGGGCGCGCGCACCAGTTATTGCTGGCCGCACGGGAGATGGTCGAACCGATGCAGCGTTGGCAGCAACTCGGCCAACTCGACCACAATCTCGCCCTGGTCCTGACCGAGCTGGCTGAGCGGGGTGGCGACGATGCGGCGCGGTGGCGGGTGGAGGCGAGTACGCGGGCGACAGACGCGGTCTCCGCGCTCGACCGGTTCCGGCATGACCTGCCGACCGCCCGAGACCGGATCGCTCTCGAACGGTCGGTGTATCCCGGCCTGTTCCCAGTCGCCATCGAGACCGCGCTCGCCGTCGACCGGGTGACGACGGTGGTCGGCCTGGTCGAGCGGGCCCGGGTGCAGCCGGTCTTGCCGGCCACCCCGGGGGAACTGGCTTTCCTCGAACCACGGCCGATCGCGGCGCGACCCGGCGACCCGCCGGTCGGCGGCTCGGGTCCGCCCGTCTACCTGGCGGAGGAGGCCGAGCGGCTGGCTGGCCCCGGCGCTCGCTGGATCGGCTGGTGGGCCGACGACACGGATCTGGTGCAGGTAGTGAGCGGCCAGAGCGACGTGCGGGTGGAGATCCGCTCACTCGGCGATGCGTTGACCCGCCTGGCTCAGGCCCTGCCAATACCAACCGACGCTGAGCGTGAGCGGTGTCAGAACAATGCGTTGGCCGACCGTCTCGCCTTGTGGCGGGCGGCCCGCGGGCCCTTGGTCGCCGATCCGCAGCTGGCCGGGCAGATCGCCGTCGTGATCCCGCCGACACTGCTTGAGTCCGCTGTGGATGATTTCGACGACGCGACGCTGTTGTGGCCGCTGTCCCGCCTGCTGCTCGGGGACGTCCTGCTGGATGAGGTGGCGGCGGTGGGACCACGCCGGCCGCTCGTTTTGGCGCCGCCGCCGCTGCTCGGTCGCATCCCGTGGGCCGCCCTGCCGGTCACCGATCCGGACCTGGGCCCGCCGCTCCGGCTGGTCGAGGTCGCCGATCTCGTCATCGCTCTTCCGGCCTCGCTGTCGGCCGCCGTGACTGGGTACGGCCCCGACGCGGGTGGGGTGCTGCTCGTCGCTGATCCCCGCGGCGACCTCCCGCACGCCCGTCGCTTGCGCGTGGCCGATGTCGAGCGGCTCGGAGAAGGGTACCCGCCGGCCAGCCGAGAAGCGATTGTCGCCGCCGCTGCTCGCTGCGGCATGCTCGTCCTCGCCGGCCACGTCCGTCCCGGCGAGCCGGCCGACCCCGCCGCGAGCGCGATCCTCCTACGGCCCGGGCCGGGCGAGGAGCCGGTCACTGCGGTGATCACGGTCGCCGACCTGGCCGCGCTCGCCGTGCCCGGGACCTGCATCCTGCTCGGATGCGACGGCGCCGGTGCGGCTACCGGCAACGAATGGACTGGCATCGCGACCGGGCTCATCTGGGCCGGAGCCCGGACAGTGGTGACCACCACCTGGCCGGTCATCGACGATCGGATCACCACCCACGCCGACGAGGATCTGATCGGGATGATCCGCCGCGACGGCCCGCACGAGGGGCTCTGGGCCTGGCAACGGTCCCACGCGGCGGCGTCGCGGGGCGACCTGCGGTCGCCGGCGCACGCTGTCTACCGGTGGGCCGGCACAGTTGTCCTCGGGTGGGCGCGTCGATCGGTCGATGCGGGCAAGCATAATGAGCGGCGTGGTGGATGACCGGCCAGAAGCGGCGCTCATCGCTGTCTCGGATGACCTGGTGGATGACCTCGTGGCGGCCGGCCTCGTCGGCGAGTTCCCAGGTCTGCGGAACTCGGTCCTCGATGCTTTGCTCACTGTCGGGTCTAGCGCGATGACCGTGGTCACGTTGAATTACGCCCCGACCCGGATCCGCGCCTTTGTCGACTGGCTGCGGGTGCGTTCCGGTCAGACGGTGCTCGAGCTGACCGACGTGCGGTCGGGGCGGACGTTCACGTTGCGATCCAACCGACCGGTCGCCCCGGATGCGCTTGCCGCATTCGTTTCCGCTGCGTTGGACGACCCGCCCGCGCCCGGCCCGGTCCGTCGGCTGACCGACGGCGAACGACCGCGGGTGTTCATCTGCTACGCACACGACTCGAACGACCACAAGGACCTGGTTCGCCAGTTCGCCGAGTTCCTAGTTGGTCACGGCATCGACGCCAATCTGGATAGCTGGAACCTGCACGAGCGTCGCGACTGGCAGCTCTGGGCCACCCGGGAGATCCGCGGGGCCGACTACGTTCTCGTCATCGCCTCGCCCCGCTGTCGGCTGGTCGGTGACGGCGAGAACGAGCCGGACGAGAACCGCGGGTTGCGCTCCGAGCTAAACCTCATCGCCGAGCTCTACCACTCCGAGCCGGATAACTGGCCGAAGCGGATCATGCCGATCGTCCTGCCGGGCCATTCGATAGCCGAGATTCCCTCGTTCCTTCAGCCGCACACCGCCGACCACTACATCGTCAACGACCTCACCGTCGCCGGCGCCGAGGATCTGTTGCGCCACCTCACCGGGCAGCCGCCCTACCGGAGACCCGTTCCGGGGGATGCCCCGGTGCTGCCCATACGAGCCTGACCGCATGGACGGCGACGATTACAGCACAGAGAGGACGGCATGATGGCGCGAAGCTGGAAAGATGTTCGGGCTCAGCCGTCGAGGCCGGTCGGATCGACGAGGCCTGGGTGAGTGAGCTGCGGGCCAAGCTTCGGGCCGAGGTGCGCGCCCACCGGCTGGCCGAGATCCGGCAGGGCCTACGGGCTCGACCAGAACGCCCTAGCCGAGCGGCTCGGCGTGTCGCAGTCGAGGATCTCCCGGATCGAGCGGGGGGAGCTCGATCGTGCAGAGATCGCTGCGGTTCGCGGTTACGTGGAAGCGCTCGGCGGTGAGGTCGAGATCGTGGCCAAGTTCGGCGACGAAAGCATCACGCTCGGTTGAGCGTGGCTACCGCGAGCGCGGGGCCGAACCCTGATCGGGTCGTGGGACGATGTGCTGGTGTGCTCAACCGACGTGGTCACCAGCGGTGAGATCGGGCGGCTGCAGCGGGAGTTGGACCGGCTGCGGGCAGAGAACGCCCGTCTGACGCGGCTGCTCGACCTGCGCGGTCAGGACACCGCGCCGAGCCATGAGCAGCTCGCGGCGCCGGCCCCGACGTTGGTCACGATGAACTCGCCGGAGCGGGACAAGTTGGCCTTGTACGCCGACCGGTTTCAGGCCCGCACCGACGTACACGCTGTGCGCTGGGATAACGTGCGCACCGGAGCCTCAGGATGGGTGCCTGCCTAGTGGCGGGGCCGCCCGCGCGACCACAGCCCGGACCGCGGCCCGAGCTTCGTCCCATCAACGTTGGTGCCCGGGCCGCGGTGTGCAACGGTTGAACCTGATGGCCCAAGCAACCTGAGCGGCCGGTCGGCGCGACATCCCGGTGAGCGTACGTCACAGGATCACCGATCGGAGGGTGGGGCATGGGGTACAGCCCATGAGGGCGGCCGAGGAGACGGAGTTCCGGGAGTACGTCGCCGTCCGGATGGACCGGTTGCGGCGCACGGCCTTCTTGTACTGCCGCGACTGGCACACGGCCGACGATCTTGTCGGCACGACGCTGGAGAAGCTATACCACTCGTGGCAGCGGGCCCAGCGGGCCGACAGCCTGGACGCCTACGTGTACGGCATCCTCTCCCACGCGTGGCTGGACGAGCGACGTCGACCGTGGCGGCGGGAATATGCCGTGCCGGATGTGCCCGACCACATTCTGCCCGCGTCCAGCGGCGGCGACACCGACCTACTGGGACTGCTCGCGAGCCTGCCGGCCGGCCGGCGCGCCTGCCTTGTCCTTCGTTTCTACTGCGACCTTTCGGTCGAGCAGACCGCCGAGGTTCTCGGCATCTCTTCCGGCACCGTGAAGAGCCAGACCGCTCGCGGGCTGGATATGTTGCGCGGCCCGGCCATCGAACTATTTCAGGAGTGAGAATGCGTCACAGCTTGGACCAGGCGATGGGTGCGGCACCCGTCAGCACGGTCAACGTGGATCAGATCGTGGACCGAGCGCGGCGCCGTGGTCTGCGGCGCCGGGTGGCCGCCGCGGCGGGTGGCACCGCCATGGTCGCGGCCGGGGTCGTCGCCGCGTTGGCCCTCACCGCACCCGGCGCGCCGGCCCCCGGCCCGGGGCAGCAGGCGGCACACCCGGGGGCTGCTTCGGGTGCCGCCCCCATTCGCGACGGCGAGACTGCGGACCAGGCCAGCCAGCGGCTGTCGGCCACGCTGGCCGACGGGCTGACCGCCGCGCTGCCCGGGGTGCGGCTGTCCGACGGACCGACCGGCCACCCCGGCGTGGTGGTGTACTTCGACCAGGGTCAGGACCCCACTCCCTACAACACGGACACCGTCCTCGCCACGGCGACCCGGCAGGGCGAGGTCTTCCTCGTGTCGTGGCCGGGCGGCCGGGTACCGGTGCCCGCCGGACCCACCAACTGGCCCTCGGGCCAGCCCGCGCCGCCGACCTTCGTCACCTGGGTTTCCTCGTGTACCGACCTGTCGACCGGCGACGCCTTCGTAGACGGCCACCGGGTGGTCCAGGACTGCCAGGAGAGCGTCGGGCCGGCTGGGCAGACGGTCGTCACGTTGACCGACCGGTGCGTAGACTGCGCCGGTCAGCCGACGTTCCGCTATGACGTCTTCGTGACCTGGACCAACGCGCGGGTCAACCTGGGGATCGAGCGTGACACCAAGCGTGGTGGTCCGGACGGGTCCGCAACCGCACCGCTGCTGACCCGCGACCAGGTCATCGCCATCGCGACAAACCCTGACCTCACCGTCACATCCTGATCCGCAACATCACGACGACCAGGGTCGCCGGCCCCCGAGCTGGCGACCCTGATTCGTAAGTCCACAGTGGCTGTACGACCACGGGCTGGAAGCACGACCGCACGACGGCAGCGCCCAGGTGCACACCACGTGTGACGAGCGCGCCGGCTTTGACCGGTACGGGACTCAGGGCACACACAGGCCGTCACACGGTCACGGCATTCGATGGTCCTGTCGGGCCGCGCTGGCGCGGCCCCGTTTCGAGGAGAGCATCCGTGTCGGACACCGCGATCGACTACGAGAGCGCGGTCGGGGCGTTGACGCCGCGATAAGCCAGGACGGTGGCCAACTCGTCATCGGTCTTGGCGAGCGTCCGGCCCGGCCGAGCCATTCCTCGGCCGTGACCGGCCGCCCGGCCTGCAGCTCGATGAAGCCCAGCTCACGGTAGGCGGTCACAGCGGTCGCCCGGTCACCCGTGCGGTCCGCGAGCTGGATCGCCTCGCGCAGGACGACGGCGCCTTCCTCGTCCCGGCCCTGGGCCGCGTGCACCTGCGCGCCCCCGAGGGCGGCCAGCGCCCGGCCCGCCAGCGCGACGTCGTGACTGCGGGTCGCCTCGGCCACGGCCCGACGCAGGCACTGCAGTCCCGCGTTCACTGCGCCGGCGGCGATGGCGGCGTGGCCCGCCAATCGATGACCGTATGTCACATGCTCGCCGAACGCTCGTACCATGCGCTGATGGAAGGCTTCTCCGTGGTGACCTACAACGTGCTGGCCCAGGCGTACCTGTACCAGGAGCGCTATCACCGCTCACCCGCCGAGGCCATCGATGCCGACCGGCGGCGCCGTCAGGTGGTCAGCCGGATAGCGCTGGCCGACGCGGACCTGCTGTGCCTGCAGGAGCTGGAGCCCGATGTGTGCCAGGCCGTGTCGGCGCGGCTGGCCACCAACCACGGCTGGGCCTACGCTCGCCGCGGTCAGCGTCCCGAAGGTGTGGCAATCTTCGCCCGCCGGTCGAGCTTTGACTGGCGTGGCCACGACGAGGTGCACTACGACGCGCACCGCGCCGGCGACGACGACCTCGCTCTTGTTGTCCGGCTAGGGTTCCACGGGCAACCGTTGTGGGTGTGCTGCACGCATCTGACCTGGCAACCTGACCCCACGCCCGAGCGAGACCACCTTGGCCGCCGCCAGCTGCTCCAGCTGCTGGCCTACCGGGACCGGGTGGGCCGCACCGACACCTGGATCTTCGCCGGCGACTTCAACGCCTCGCCGCACAGCGCCGTCCTCGCCGTCGGGCTGCAGTCGGGCATGGATGACGCCAACCGCGGCCAGCGGCCACGAGACACCGCCGTCGTCAACGGCCACCCCCGCACACTGGACTACGTGTTGTACTCGGCCGGACGACTACGACCACACCCGCACGCACTAACCGACCTGACCACCGGACCGGCACTGCCGTCGCTGACCGAACCCTCCGATCACCTCCCGCTGCGCGTCGACTTCACCTGGGTCGCCTGACCAGCGGCCCGGTGGGCGAGCATCGGAGGGTCGGCACACTCTCACCGTTTCGGGTTCCGGTCTGGCGTAGCGGTAGGGGAGGCCACCCGCTGCCCGCGGCGGCGCCCCAGGAGCTAAGCTCGCTCACCATGCACCGGCCGCCCACATCGCGCCCCGTCGCGCGCGAAAGGGAGGCCGAGCACGATATCGATCAAGCGCAGGCGGCGGCCCTGATCGGCGGGCAGTTCCCGGCGCTGCGGCAGGCCGCGGTCGAGGCCTATGCCACTGGCTGGCGGTGCTACCCCGCCTTGCCGGCAGGCTACCTTTGCCCGTTCCCGTAGCCGAGCTGATGGGCCGTCCGTCCGGCGGCTTTCCGTGGCCGTTCTGGTGTGCCCGGCTGATCCCCGGGCAGGAACTGGAATGAACCTGCCAGGCGGCGACCGGGTCGGTGTCCACCGACGGGCCGGGGGGCAACCGCACGCCGGCACCAGCTTCAAGAAAGCTCGGCAACCACTGGGTTAGATGGCGCACCACATCGCGGCCAGCCAGCCGGCGACCGGGGAGGGCGCACCCCAGTCCTGGATGCCCCGCACCCGCTGACTGAACAGCTGACCGATCTGGCGGTGCCGCTCGGCTGGTCGATCAGACAGCGTCATCGGCAAGCATCCGATCGAGTTTGGCGTACCCCTCGTTGACACCGGTCTGCATGCCGCTGGCCAGCCACGCGTCGCGGCCCTCGAAGCTGTCCACAAGGGACCGCGTATGCAACCGGGTGCGCGCCTCGCCGAGATCCTCGAACCACAGGGTCTCCAGCGCTACGCCGTCGGGCTGGCCCTCGAACGCGAAGGTCTGCACGATGCGATCCGGGCGCACATCGTGGAAGCAGCCGCGGAACCCGAACTCCACGCCGTCGCGTACCGAGACGAACCTGAAGCTGCCGCCAGCATGCGCGTCCCAATGGTCGATGCGCGTGTGCAGCGAGCCCGGCCCGACCCACTGGGCGAACACGTAGCGCAGGTTGGGGGTGACCGCCCTCATGTCCGCCATCGTCGGCTTCTGCCACCTCGTCGCCGGGTTCGACAACCGCACCCTCACCGACCTGATGGCCAGCCTGCTCGACGTGCCCTACAC
This sequence comes from uncultured Actinomycetota bacterium, assembly GCA_963753485.1. GTDB lineage: Bacteria > Actinomycetota > Actinomycetes > Mycobacteriales > Micromonosporaceae > CAWDLX01. The sequence continues at coordinate 463,792 of CAVWCL010000020.1, forward strand.
CAACCGCCAGGCAACCTACGATCTGCGCCGCCTCCGGCGCAAGAACATCATCGAACGTCTCCCGCACAGCAACCGCTACCAGCTCACCCCACTGGGCCGCCGTCTGGCCGTGATGTTCACCAAGGCCTACGGACGAGTGCTGGCCCCGGGACTCACCGCCTTGAACCCCAACCTGCCTGCTGACATCGCCAAACGACATCCCCTCGCCACCGCGTGGCGTGCTTCGACCGCGAACTCGAGCGGTTCATCACCGCCGGGCTGGCCGCCGCATTAACCCGAGAACTTGACTCAACCGGAAACTTCGTTCCGGGCAAGCGGGGCTAGCGGCTGATCAGTCGAGGGGGGGTTCAGCTGCTTGTTTCGTTGATGGCCTGGTACAGCCCGTCCGGTGCGGGCAGGACGTCGGCCGGCGCCGGTGCCGCGATCGGGGTCGGCGATCGGTAGTTGGAGAAGGTGATGTCGAGATTGATGTCCTGGTTCGCCCCGGTGATCTTCAGCTCGGTCAGCCGTCCCTGGCCGTCCAGGGTAGCGGTGAACGGAACCGCGGCATCGGTCGCGCTGGACCTTCCCGGCGCCTCCGGCCCGGTCGCCTTGGTGAGGTCCACCACGCCGGCGAGGTGGGTCGCGTCGGTGCGGGTCACATTGGCGACGTTCGCGAAGACCGCGCCGATGCCCAGCGGCCAGGCGAGCGGCCGCGTCGGGTGAGGCTGCTGGTCGCCAAAGAGGTCGACCGGGATCGCCTCCGGCTTGATCTTCGATGTGTCGACCGCGTACCACTTGGTCTTGTCGATGTTCAGATTCTGGGCCAGCGGACCGAAGTCCGCCTTGACCCATAGGTCGCTGCCGATCTCGGTGAACGCGAGGGACAACGTCTGGTTGATCGAGGCCGCCTGGGTGGCTGCCTTGTCGGCGTAGTCGACCGACGTTTTGACCGTGGCGCCTTGTGCCGGGAGGGTGGTCGTCGCGTCGTATCCGGTGGTCTTGAGCGTGGCCAACGCGTTGGTCAGCGCGTCGGCCGGCGACACCTGCGCGACGGTCGTGGCGGCGGCCGAACCTGGCTGGCTGTTCGTGCTGCAGGCCGCCGCCAAGCCGAGGCCGGTGGCCAGAAGAAGACTGACGGCTGCGAAGCGTCTGATTTTCACGGAGAGCCCCCTTTCAGAGTGTTTGGGCGGCTCCGGTAGACATAGCCGCGGATCTCTCACAAGCCCCAGCGTGGCTGGAAGCAGGCGTTGCCGGCGTGAGTGCACGTACTCATTCGCCTGGGGTCGGACGGCCTGTTCTTCGCTTGCGCGTCGGCGCGGGTGGAGATGTGGCATGACCGCGAGCCGACCCGGCCCGGCCCCCACCGGGTTCGGCCGCCCCACGGTTGCCTCGGCCGCTTCCCGGCCGCCTCGACCTGCCGGGTGTCGTCGGGTTGATCTTCAGCACGCGTCACCGTGACACGAGGTGACGCGTAGCTACCGTCGAATGCGAGACAGTGCCGAAGACCGTACAGACTCTGCCGGCACCCGTAACCGTGTCACCGACCACGATGGAACGGGATGGAACGCCTTCGTGGCGAAGGCAGTCCACGGGAATTGGGGGAAGTGTGTCCACAGAAGAAGCGCGCCCGGTGGCGTTTAAGGAGGATGAGCGATCACCAATGAGTCCAACGACGACACGGACTTGGCCAGACATTGCCCCACATTCAAAAGCTGGAGAGTGAGCGTGTTTCCTGGCGCCGCGACTGTGCGGCGCGCGCCGTTCTTCGGTATCCATCACACTCAGTGATCACCCTAAAGCGCCTGACCAATTGATAAACCGCCTCTTGAACGGGTTGGCTGAACTGGAACCTACAGGTCCCAACCAGTTTGATAGCGCTGGCAACGTAGGGTCATGTCGCTGAGACTCAGATTCAATTATCGTCTTCAATGGCCGAGTGCATAAATTCGGACGATCGCGAGGTTTCCTGTGGATGTCGGCGCGCATAAGACACGCCGTGTGCGCGATGAACTACGACCGTCGACGGTGGATGACGTCATCGACATTGTGCAAAATGCAACATTCTCTAGCAGGCCGATCTATCCCATAAGCACCGGCAGAAACTGGGGTATGGGTTCTCGTTCGCCCGTTGTGGATGGCTCGGTTGTGGTGGACCTTAGTTCGCTGGACCGGATCTGCTCTGTTGATCTGGAGTGCGGTGTCGCGGTCATTGAACCTGGTTGCACGCAGCGTCGGTTGTCCGAGGCGCTCGCCGGCACCGGCTGGATGCTCAACGTCACGTCAGCATGCGCTGACACATCCGTGATCGGCAATGCGCTCGAGCGCGGAGACGGTGCTCTCCGTTCTCGCACTGACGACGTCCTGGGTGTCGAGGCCATTCTCGCCGACGGGGCTGTCCTCAGGACGGGCGGCCTGGGCGCTGATCGTTCCTATCGTGGCCAGATCGTTGGACCGGATCTCACCCAGCTGTTCGTACAGTCAAATCTTGGCATTGTCACGGCCATGGCGGTGTCACTCATTCCGCGACCCGAGCGGATTTCTCTTGTGCGCGCGAAAGTAACCAATGCGGATGCCGCCGACGTGGTGGAGACCGTAGCGGCGTTCGCGCGGTCAGGCAATCCGGCGGGCGCCCTCCGCCTCCACGGACTGTGCCTGGTGCCCGAGAGTGGCGACTGGACCCTGCCTGCGGGAGCAGACCCGGAAAGATGCACGTTGACCGGTCCATTGTATGGTTCAGCGGCAGCCGTCGATCTCAGTGCTCGCTTGCTTCGGCAGACACTCAAAGATAGGCATGACATCGGAGACGTGAGCGTTGTTGATACCGCCACGATTGCGCCGAACGACGTGCGGTATGCCCATGCGCTCATCGCCCAAGGGATACCTACCTGCCGCATAGTTCGGGGCGTGTTGAATGTGACTAGCTGCGACGAGGTCGACACCGGCACCAATGGATTTCTGGTGTTCCTGCCGACGTTGCAGCTACAAGCAGCCAAGGCGCGGCACGACATCCAGGTATTTCAACAGTTGGCGGACAAATACTCAACGGCGCTGTCGCTCGACTGGAGGCTGAACTACGCCCATACGGCAAACGGTATGGCGGGGATACTCTTCGACCGCGGAGATTCGGCTGCCACAAAACGGGCACACCAATTGCGTGAAGAAGCCACTAGCCGGTTTGTTCGTGCCGGTCGACCGCCTTACCGTTCGAACATAGATCACTCATGGTCCGATCTGAGGGAATGCGCAGACTCCAGCACGGTCTCTATTCTGGAGCGTATTAAGTCCTGCCTTGATCCATCCGCGGCAATAGCTCCGGGGCGTTATCTATGAACATTGGCCCCGATCCCGCGGCGACCCCGACGGATCTCGACAGCGTGCTCGATGTCATCGCTGCTCACGCACCGGCCGCGGAGGAAGCAGGACGCCTTGCGGACGCCGTGGTCGAGGCGCTCGCCCGGTCGGGCATCTACCGCACGGCGCTGCCTAAGGAACTGGGCGGTTATGGCGAACCCCCTGGGACCCTCTGCGCACGTGTTGAGCAGATCTCAGCGGTCGACGGTAGCACCGGCTGGTGTGTAGCGATCGGTGCGGGCACGAACTTGTTCGCCGGCTACCTTGATCGGCAAGGAGCGGGGGAGGTGTTCGCGGAACCAGACACAGGTAACGCCAGTATTTTCGGCCCGCGAGGGGAGCTCAGCTGGCAGGACGGTCGCTGGCGACTGACTGGGCGTTGGCCGTACGGTACGTTCTGCCTGCACGCGGCTTGGATCGCCGTGAACACGATCGTCCGGAACCGAAGCGGCACCGTCGAGCCCGAGCCGCGGCTGGTTTTCGCACCGGCCGCCGAGTTCACGATTCACCGCGGCACGTGGGACACGGCCGGCCTGCGGGCGACCGGGAGCCACGACGTCTCTGCCGAACAGATTGTGATAGATCCGCGGAGATCCTGTCGGTTCGGTGATTCCGGTTGGGCCGATGAGCCACTCTGGCGGATTCCCGTGTTCACGGTGCTGCATTCCTGGATGTCCAGCTCCGTCCTTGGAATCGCGCGAGGCGCGCTCAATGTGGTCAGCGAAATGATCGTCGCTCCTGAGCCAAATCATCGTCCGCTCGCCGCGAGCCCGATAGCTATCGCCGAGTGGGCTGCGGCTGACAGCGCCGTGCGTGCGGCACGGGCCGGACTGCGGGCCGCGCTCGATGATGCTTGGCGCATGGCGTGCGCGCGGCAACCCGTAAGTCGCTCGACGCAGGCACGAGTATTGCTGGCATGCATTCATGCGTGTGATTCTTCTGTCGAAGCCGTTGGCGTCGCTCACCGGCTGGCGGGAGGAGCGTCGACACGTCGCTCGCACTTCCTCGCTCGGTGTTTGCGTGACGTTTTGACCGCTCGCCAGCACATCGGCTTCTCGCACGATCGCCGGGCGACCTACGCCGTGGTCGCCGCCGGGTCGGGCGAACAAGTGCCGCCATTCATTATTTGAAGCCAGAGCGGCCGATGCTGCTCGGGTCGTTTCACGAGATCACCGATCGATTCGGAGACACGGAATGAAGGTCGTATCGCTGGTGGTCTCGCGGCCACGGCACGGAGCGTCATGAGCGGGCACGATGTCGTCGTCGTCGGCACCGGCGTCGTGGGCATGTCCATCGCGGTGGCGGCGGCAGGAGCGGGCCTGAACGTCGGACTGGTCGGGCCAGGCTACGATACCGATGGCGCGGCAAGCCGCGCGGCAGGGGCGATGCTCGGTGTCCTGGGTGAGCACACGGCGGCCGAGCGGAACCTCGCCGACCTGCGGTTCCGGCATGAATCCGCATCGCGGTGGCCGAGGTGGCTCGACTCGCTCGCCGAGCACGCCCGAACGCGAGTGCCCACTGGGGACTCGACGGTGATCGTCGCCAACCTCGACCACACTGCGGACCGGGACAACCTGCGGGCCATCCGCGCTGCCGCCAAGACGCTCGAGGTGCCGGTGGAGGATCTCGAGCCGCAGGACATCCCCGGGCTGCGGCCGGCCCCACGGCACGCCGCGGTCGCGGCCCTGCTCTGCCCGTCGGAAGGCTGGGTGGACGCCCAGGTCCTGATGTCCGCACTGGACACGGCGTGCGGGAATCACAGACGCATACAACGTACGCGGGCCGAAGCGCTGAGTGTCTCGCTTTCGTCGGACGGGCGTGCCACCGGCGTCGTGCTGGATGACGGCGGGCTCATCTCGGGAGACAGCATTGTGCTGGCTGCGGGCGCGGCCACCGGTGACCTGCTCGCGCCCCTGGCCGCTCGGACCGGTCCGTTGCCCGCCGTCCTCGCCGCCAAGGGCGTCAGCGTGCTCCTTGAGGTTTCCGAATCGGCCCAGCCACCCGTCGTCGTCCGCACGCCCAACCGGAACTTCGCGTGTGGTCTGCACATGGTTCCCCGAGGACCTGGCGGCCTCTACGTGGGCGCGACCAACCGGTTCACGGACAGAAACCGCGCTGGTGTCACGGCCGGCGAGCAGCTCAACGTGCTACACGGCCTGCTGAACCAGTTCCGGCTCGATCTCGCCGGCGCCAGGGTGACCCAGGTCCTGTGGGGTCACCGACCGGTATGCGCCGACGGTTCGCCAATGATCGGCCGGTGCGACGTCCCTGGCTTGCTGATCGCGACCGGCACCTACCGCAACGGCGTGCTGATAGCGCCGGCCATCGCCGAAATCATTACCGCGGACCTCCTCGGTTCCCCCGCGCCGCTGGAGCACCACTACCAACCCCGTGCGGCGGGCCGTCCTGGTCCCGGCGGTCTACGGCGAACTCTGGGTGAGGGCGCGGCGCATATGGCTTCCTTCCTCGTGGGGCCGAACGAGGATCTACCCTTCGACCGGGAGCGGCACCTCACGACGGCACTGGCCAACCTGCTCGAACTCGCGTTCGGCGATGCCTTGCAGACCGACGACCTGAACAGCTACCGGGAGTTGGTGCGTGCTGAGCTGGCCGAGCAGCCGACTGTAGAAGGCGTCGGCCGGATCTTCATCGAGTACCTGGGGAACCCGGCAAGCAGACGACTCTCCAAGCGGAGCAAGCAAGGGCGAGACGATCCGCCGCCACGCGCCCAAATGAAAGCACCCTGAGCCCCGACCACGTCATCGTGTTCTGGCCTGATGTCCGGAGAACGACCGGTGGGTCCGATCACAGGGCGAACAGGGCAGTCGAGCGGTCACCCGGCCGGATGCCGAGTCGACGGTCCGCCTCGACCGTTGGCTGAGCGACCCGGACGGGCCGGCGACCCCGACCTCGTTGAGCATCGACGACGATAAGGTCTGTGCGGCGACCCCGTCGGTGAACCTGGTGCCCTACGCCTCGGAGTACGAGGGATACATGGGTAACGACGGCAACACGATTTACCGGTGGTACCGCCGGCCGGCGCTGCGGGCCGGCGGCGCGCTTGACCCGCGGGTACGGCTCGGGTCCGGCCTGGACGCCCTGGCGTGGCACGGTGCCACCCGGCTGACCGCGCGCCTCGCCCGGCCGGCCCGGGCCGCCAACGACTGGTCGGTCACGTCACCCGGCGGCGGCGGTTGCGAGCTGTGCGCCACCCTCGCGACGTTTCTGCACGACCCGGCCCGGAAGTCCTTCGACTGGCCACTGGCGGAACCCGGTCGACGTCATGTCCATCACACCCTCGACGTGGCCGAACTGCCGGTCCGCCACGCCACGCGCCGTCAAGGGCGGCCGTACACCCTGGCGCTCACCAACACCGACGCGCTCTTCGACCGTGAACGCCAGCAACGCGAATGGGACACGGCCGACCTGGCATGGCTAGAAGCCAACTACCCGATGGGACCGCGTACGAAGGGGACCACTCGCCACCCCAAAGATCAAGCTTAGGCTGCGTACAGTCCTGATGAGCCCGTTGCGGAATCGGGTCGGGTTGGACGGCTGCGTTGCCGACCGCGCGCACGAGCCGGGCGCCCGCTGGCGTCTGGCTCATTGCTTGCCGGCGCGACTCAGGCGGCGGTCTTGACCGCGACTTGGCGCCGGACCTCGTCCATGTCCAGTCCCCTGACCGCCGTGATGACCTGCTCCAGTGAGGCCGCCGGTAGAGCGCCGGGCTGGGAGAAGACGAGGACGCCGTCGCGGAACACCATCAGGGTGGGGATGGAGTTGATCCGGGCGGCTCCGGCGAGCGCCGACTCGGCCTCGGTGTCCGCCTTCGCGAAGACGAGGTCGGGGTGCTTGCCTGGCGCGGTCGAAGACCGGCACGAATGCGCGGCACGGTCCGCACCAGGCAGCCCACCAGTCGACCAGCACGACGCCGTCACCGGCGACGGTTTCGGTGAATGTGTCCTTCGTCAGCGTGGCCATCCGGATCCTCCATCGGTGTACGGTGCTACGTATCACAACATACGCCGGGGGGTATCAGTTCCCGGCCTCGAAGTGGCAGCCACGTGGCTCACTGCTGCCGACATGCATACCCTATGGGGGTATAAGCCCGTTGGTATATCGCGGGAGCGCGCCTCCGGTTCGAGTAGAAGAGGTGAACCTGTCATGCGTAAGCCGATCGATCCGGCCGTCGGCCACCGGCTCCGGCGTCCGACGCTGATCGGTGACGTGCACCGGCTAATGGTGGTCGTGGCCCACCCGGATGACGAGTCGTGGCCTTGGCGCGCTGGTGGACCGTCGCGTCAGGCGAGGGAGAGGAAGAGCTTCTCCATCTGCTCGAGGTCGACGCTGCGGTCGTCGCCTTCGGCCTGGGCGGTCACGCACTGCTGCAGACCGCTGGCGATGATTTTGAAGCCGGCCCGGTCGAGGGCGCGGGAGGCGGCGGCGAGTTGGGTCACGACCTCGGCGCAGTCGCGTCCGCTCTCCAGCATGGCGATGACGCCCCGGATCTGTCCTTCGGCGCGGCGCAGTCGCTTGACGACGTCGTTGGCGGCTTGGTCGTCGACTTTCATCTGTTCGCTCCTCTGGTACCGGCTGGTGAGGATGGTACGCCAGCGGGTATGGCGTCCCGGCCGAGCCGCAGCGGCCGGTCCACCCCGACGCCGTGGCGGCGTCGCCGGCCGATGATGAGGATGATCGCGGTCACGATGGCCACGACCATGGTGGTCCGCAGTAGGGCGTGGAGCTGCTGGCCGAGTACGAGGGTGGCCATGGCGTGCGGGATCAGGCCGACAGCGCTGGTGACGCCGACCACGAGCAGGGATATCGCGATCGCCTCGGTCGCCGGCAGTCCGGCCACGTACACCAGCAGCGGCACGGCCAGGATCGACCCGCCGGCGCCGAGCAGGCCGAGGCTGACCCCGATGGCCACGGCCAGGGCGATGGTCACTCCGAAGGCAAAGCTCATGATGCGAGCAGGCCCTGGAGTTGCCCGTCGGCGCGGGCGTGGGCGCGGTCGAAGTCGTCGTCGACCGCGACGCTGCGCCGCCCGGCCGCGGCCAGGATGGACGCCGCGATGAAGGCCCGGTAGCCCGCGGCGCAATGGACCCAGATCTCCCCGTCGGGAACCTCGTCGAGGCGGTACCGCAGTTCGTGGAGCGGGATGTGCGTCGCGCCGTCGAGGTGGGCCTGCGCCCATTCGAGGTTGCGACGGACGTCGAGCACGACGACCCGCCGGTGGTGGCGTACCTGGGCCAGGTCGGCGAAGGTGGCCCGCAGCAGCGTGCCCCGCTCACCGGGCTCGGCCCAGCCGGCCGGGCCGCCGACGGCGTACGCGGCGGGCCGGTCGATGCCGATGCGCACCAGCTCGCGCTGAGCCTCGGCGACCTGCTCGGCGGTGGCGCCCAGCAGGGTCACCGGGGTGCCCCAGGGGATGAGCCAGCCCAGGTAGGTGGCGAAGGAGCCGTCGAGGCCGAAGTTCAGCGTGCCGGATACGTGATCGGCGGCGAAGGCCAGCCGGCTGCGCAGGTCGACCACCCACTCGCCGTCGGCGAGGCGCTTGCGGATCTCGTCGGCGTCGGCCCGCCGCGGTGGCGACAGGTCCGGCGCGCACGGCCCGGCGGCGTTGGCCGGGGCCATGTGCGCGTAGTAAGCCGGCCACGCATCCAGCCGGGTCAACACATCGTCCACAAAGGACTGCTCGTCGCGGGTCAGCACGGGGTTGCCCCGCTTCTCATCGGCCAGTGTGGACACGCTGGCCTCGCTCTGGGTGGCCGAGCAGAAGCTGCCGAACCCGTGGGTCGGGTAGACACCCGCCGCGGCGGGCAGCTCGGAGGCCAGCCGCTGCGCGGACGCGTACTGATGGCGCACGAGGGCATGGGTGTGGGCGGGGCCGAGCAGATCGGGCCGCCCGACTGACCCGTACAGCAGCGAGCCACCGGTGAACACGCCGACCGGGCGCCCGTCCTCGTCGAGGGCGTAGGCCAGGTGGGTGAACGTGTGGCCCGGGGTGGCTAGCACGCGCACCCGCATCGCTGACCCCACCTGGACGATGTCGCCGTCACGGACGGGTACGCGGTCGAAGGTCACCGGGTCGTCGGCGTTGACGTGGTACCCGGCCCCGGTCGCTGCGGACAGCGCGTGCCCGCCGGTGACGTAGTCGTTGTGGATATGGGTCTCGAAGACGTGCGTGATGCGCACGCCCTCGGCGGTGGCACGATCGACGACGCGGTCAATGTCGCGCTGCGGATCGACCACGAAGGCGACCCGCCCGTCGTGGACCAGGTAGCTGCGGTCGCCCAGGGTTGGCGTGTCGATGGGCAGGATGTGGGACATGGCGCACTCCTCACTCAGACGTTGGCGCGAATTCCGCGAACCACCGGGTGACCAGCCCGCTGCCAGGCCCCCGTCCCGCCGGCGACCGACCATGCGTCGATGCCGGCCCGGGCGAGCAAGTCGGCCGCGGCCAGGCTCCGGTTGCCGCTGGCACAGATCACGTACACCGGCACCCCACGCGGGAGCTCCCCAAAGGACGACCCCAGCCGGCTCAGCGGCACCAGTTCCGCCCTGGGCACATGACCCACCACATACTCGGACGGCTCCCGCACGTCGATCACCACCGCGCCGTTTCGATGAGCGGCCACGAATACGGTCTGGTCAACCTCACGCATCGGCAAAGCCTCTCTGTCATATACCCCCTGGGGTATGCTTCACAGCCCACGATAGCGCGGTCGACGGCCCCCCGCGTCCACGTATGTGGCAAGCCTCATCGCCTGCGCAAAGGCGTCCCACGATCCCGGCAGCAGCCGCGATGACCTTTGAGGCATCAGGCTCGGGCAGCAGCGGGGCGTAGGAGTAGACCGCGACTTCGTAGGCGAGCCGCACCGGCGGGACCGTGGTTGAGCAGATGCAGCGCCTCGCGGCCCTCGACCGGATCGAGAGCTTCGGCATCCACGATGAGCAGCACGCGAAGGTTTCCTCGATCCTGGACGTGCCTCGGGAGATGCCCACAGCGACCAGACAGCTCCCTGGTGCGAGATCGAGGCCAACCATGAGGCAGGAACGCGCGCGGCCGGTGAGTCCGTTGATCTAGCGGCGTCGTAGCCAAGCCAGCAGACCGCCAGACGCTGAGATCTGGGTACGGTCGCAGCTGCACCGCTGGGATTTCGGGACGCCGGCGAGCACCTGGTCGACATGCATACCGCAGCCGCGGTACGTCGCCTTCTTGCAGGTGCGGCACCTGGCCGGCTGACACATAGGCGGTTCTCCTTCTCACGTGTCGCGACGACTGCGCCACTATACCCCCAGGGGTATGGTAGGCAAAGGGGTGGTGGTCGGGCCCACCTCGTCAGGTCGGGAACCAGATACCGTTGGCAGCAGTACGGCGATCCACCACCCGCGGGCCGGGCGCCAGCTCGACATGGTCGAGTGAACCGAGTAGACCTGCCTCTGCCAGAGGTCGAACGGCCCGGTTGGCCGGCATGAGCCCGCCAGGTGAGTTCAGTCTCGAACGGCGGTGACGAGCGTGTCGATGGCGTCGACCACGCCGTCCTCGGTCTGAACCGGGCGTCGCACCCGTTCGGCGCGGCGCACGGTCAGTCCTGGCAGATCGGCGACGATTCCCTGCGGGGTGTGGAGGACGCGGGGATCGTGCGGGCCGCCGATCCCGTGCTCGATGTTGGTGACGTCGTGCCCGACCACCAGGATCCGGCCGCCGGGCGCGAGAGCCTCGGCCGCCCGGCCGAGCACAACGTTCAGGTCGACCGATAGCAGGTGCAGGTAGGCCACGACCACCGCGTCGAAGACCCCCGGTGGCGGCTGGTATGTGCGCAGGTCGGCGACCACCCATTCCACCGTCGCACCGCGTTGTTCGGCCAGCCGCCGCGCCCGGTCCACGGCGACTTCAGAGAAGTCGACTGCGGTGACCTGCCAGCCCAGCCCGGCCAGCCAGATAGCGTTTCGTCCCTCGCCCGCGCCGAGGTCCAGCGCCCGGCCCGGTGGCGTTCCGGTGAACTCGTCGGCGACGAACCGGTTCGGCTCACCACCCCACACCAGGTCACTGGCCCGGTAGCGGCTGTCCCAGCCGGCACTGTCCACGATTTGCCCCTTCCTCCGTTCAGGTGCGGCGTTGCCAGGCTATGCAGCGGCGCGGGTCCGGTACCAGGCGCGGTGTGCGGGCCGCGTAGTCACCGTAGCGGGGGAACCGGGCCGCCAGTGTCCGCTCCTCCAACCAGGTCTTGCCCCACAGCAACGCGAGCAGCGCGAGCCATACCCAGACCCGGGTCGACCGACCGCCGAGCAGCACCACCCCGGCCCCGCCGAGCAGCAGCCCGGTATAGATCGGGTGACGCACACACGCGTACACCCCGGTCGTGCGCAGTTGGGCGGCCGCGGACGGCAGCGGTGAGGCGGTCAACCCCGGCCCGAGGCCTACCGCCCCGGCCACCCCGAACACCGCCGCGACCGCGATCATCACGACGGCGATCGCGACCAGCCAGCCGGGCACCGGCCAGACCTGCTCGCCGGGGAACCGCACCAACCCGGCCAGCAGCACCAACTGCACGACGACCAGCGACCACGCCGCTGCCTGATCGACCCGCCGGTACGTACCCATCCCACTCACCCTCCGGTCAGCTCGGCCATCGTGCACCGTCGGCCTTCTCGACTAGGTCGCCGACGGTCAGCTGGGGCCGGTTGCGATCGCTGGACCGGCGGTTGAGATCGTTGCACGGCGACCACCCGACCTGCCGGAGGCACGATGATCGTGGCCGGTATCCCCAGCCCCTCACAGGGCGTGTGGCACCTGGGGCCGACGCCATCCGCGCCATCGACGATGGGCACCAGTGAGGGCGCAGACGTAGTGGTCGTCGCGGACGATGTTGCGTTCTCGGCAGCCCGGGCACACACCCGAAACACGATCTTGTACGTAAAGTCGAGTGGGTGGCCGATGCCGATGCCGTCCACTGCGGTGGCGACCGCGGGCCAGGAGTCGGGAGAAGGGCAGTAGCCGGTTGACTGGTTGCTGACCTCGGCTACGCACAGCCGTGGGTGTCCTGGCGGAAGGTCATTTCTCCGGCGGATAGGACGGCGTGGCCATCGGCGCAGGCGACGTGCTCGCTTCGGCGCGGTGGAGGGCATGTTCGAGCACTTCACACATCTGCCCGAACGGGAATACACCGCGACTTCATAGGGATCGGTGCCGGTGGGGCACCGCGTGCTCTGTTCCCAGCACGACGGACGGCGGCTCCCGTCCGTATTGGATCGTCCGGTGGATTGTCGGCCTCCTGGCGCCGCCGGGCGGCTGGCCGCTGCCGAAGGACCCACCGAAGCCTCGGCGTGACCCGACCCGGCCCGCGTGGATGGGCCACCGGGCCCGCCGCCGGCGTCGCCAGTACCGCCGGGTTTCCTGAATCAGCCGAGCGACCCGAAAAGCGTTGTGATCAGGGCCCGCTCGCGGTCGACCGACGCGCCGGACGTGATCAGGATGTCCACGCTCCCGTGCCGCGCGACGACCGTGTTCACGGCGATGTCGCCGCGGCCGAGCGTGCTGGAGAAAGCCTCGTCGAACAGCCCGGGCACGTCCACCGTGGGCTGGCCGCTGTTGGTGAACCCCGCCCGCGCCACCGCGAAACCGGCCGCGCTCTCGCCGGTCTCGAACCGCACGGTCACGCTGCCGCTGCCGGCCGACGGATAGGCGCACAGGGTCACGGTCTTGTTCACGGTCTGCACGGGCTCGCCGATCGGAATACCGAGCGCCGAACTCACCACTGTGGACGGTGCCAGGGCGCAGGTCGGACCGGGGCCGGAACCGCCCGCCGCGGGAGGGCCCGCGGCGGGGTCGGCGTCGGGACCGCAGGCAGCCAGGCCCACCAGGAGCAGCAGCGACAGGGCGGCCGCGAGTGGCACCGGGCCGCGCTCAGCCACGGCTGGGCACCTCGACCTGGGCCACGACCGCGGCCGGGCGGGGGGCGAACCGGCGGCGCAGGGCGACGACCAGCACCGCGAGGCCCCAGGCGATCGCGGCCCAGGCCCACGGGGTCGGCAGGGCGGAGGTCGCCGGTGGGTGTGCGATCGACGAGACCCCGACCAGGACCGGCATCACGCAGGCGGCGGCCACCCCCATCCACCGTCCGGGCACCGAGGTCGCGCCGAGCGCCGCCCCGAGGAGGGTGACCGCGGCCGCCAGGGCCATCCCGTAGTGGAAGTTGTTGGGCGGGTCCGCCGGCGCGAACTGCTGCCGCAGCTGGTCCACGGCGAGCCAGGCCAGCGGGACGGCCGCAATGGCGGCGAGCGCGGCCGCGGCCGGATCGATCGGCCCCATCGGGGGCAGCCGGCGCGGGTGCAGCGCGACGATCGCCAGGAACAGCCCGTACACCACGAACCAGATGGGGTCGCCGATGTCCCACTGCACCGTGTCGAGGACCATATCGCCGCCGAGGATGAGAATGATGAGCCAGAGCGCCGCGACGTTGGCGGCCGGCCGACGCAGTTGCAGCGCGACGGCCACCACCATCACCGTCGTGGTGAGAATGATGGCGGTTCCCAAAACGAGCCAGGACGGCACATCGTGCGGTGGCAGGCCAATCGACAGGAGTGTCTTCTCGGGCAACCAGGCGAGCCACGGCAGGATAGCGGCGCCGTTCACGGCGATGACTCCAATGAGGACGAAGATCGCGGCGACCACCCGTAGGGCGATGACCCGGCCGCGTCGGGGTTGAGTTGTCGTCATGGCTGCGACCGTAGGTTCGCGTGCGCACCGGTGGAACCGTGCCAGCCGACCGGATCCGGTGGGCTGCCACGACCGGGTTAGCCCACGTCGCTGAGGAAGGTGAGCACGGCGAGCACGCGGCGGTGCGTCTGGTCGTCCTCGTCGAGGCCGAGCTTGGTGAAGATGACGTTGATATGCTTCTCCACCGCGCGGATGCCGACGTTGAGCTGGGCGGCCACGGCGGCGTTGCTGAGGCCGCGCGCCATCGCGGCCAGGACCTCACGTTCGCGGGGCGTCAGCACGCCGAGCGGAGTGCGCCGCGCGCGAGCCGTCACGAGCCGCTCGACCACGGTCGCGTCGATGAGCGAGCCGCCGGCGGCCACCGCCCGGATCGCCGCGGTGAGCTGCTCGAGGTCGGAGATCTTCTCCTTCAACAGGTACGACCGGCCGGCCGCGCCGCCGGCCAGCAGGGCCAGCACGTACTCCGGCTCGTCGTACTGGCTGAGCACAACCACGCCAGTCCGTGGGGACGCAGACGCCAGTTCGGTCGCGAGCCGGATGCCCTCGTCGGACAGGGTCGGCGGCATCCGGACGTCGGTCAGCACCACGTCGGGGCGCTCGCGGTCGATGGCCGCCCACAACGTGTCGTAGTCGCCGCAGACCGCGACCACGTCGAGGTCGGCCTGGGTCGCGAGGATGCGCTCGATGCCCTGCGCCACCAGGTAGTCGTCCTCGCCGACGATGAGGCGAATCGCCATGACCGGCAAGGTAGCCCATCCGGGACCGCCCGGCGACCGTCGTGCTGGCACGAGTGTCCGGCGGCCGGTTGGTACCGTGGCCCGAACGGCCGCGGTGCCGCAAGATGTCATCGGGAGGGCGGCGGACCATGGCGCACCGACGGACATCCACGCTCGCCGTCGCGGTCGTCGAGCGCCTCGCGCTCGCCGCGGCGATCGGCGGTGCCTTCGTGGCGTCCGGCGCCGTGGTCACCGCCGTCTACCGGCCGGCGCCGGTGGTGCTGAGCGTGGTCGCCGCGGCCCTGGTCGCGTTCGCGGCCGCGCCGACCCGCCGCTTCGTACGGCGGCTGGTCCACCGGATCGTGTACGGCGGCCCGGTGTCGCCGGCCGAGCTGGTCCGCCAGTTGGCGGCCCGGGTGGCCAGGGGCCGCGATCCGGTCGAGCTGCTCGGCGAGGTGGCTCGGCTCATCCGCAGCGGTACCGGGGCGGGCTCGGTGGTGATCTGGCTCCGGGTCGTCGGGGCGTGGGTCCCGGTCGCCGCGGCTCCGGCCCGGGCTGTGTCCGGATCGGACGGTGTGGGCGAACCGGACGGTCCGGTCGGTACCGGCGGCGCCGGGCTGGCGGTTGCGGCTGGCCGGGTGTCGATCCGGCACGAGGGTGAGGAACTCGGGGTCATCGTGATGGAGGGGGCCGAGGCGTTGGGTCCGCGCGCCGAGCGCCTGGTCGGCGACCTGGCCCGGCACGCCGCGGTGATCACCCGGACCCTGTACCTGCGGGAAAGCCTGCGGGGCGACCTGGAGACGGCGCGGGACCACCACCGCCAGTTGCTCGCGGCCCGGCGGAGTCTGGTCGAGGTCCAGGACGCCGAGCGCCGGCGGCTGGAGCGGGACATCCACGACAGCTGCCAGCAACAGGCCACCCTCATCGCCGGGCGGATCGGGCTGGCCAGCGCGCTCGCCGACACGAGTCCGGACGCGGCCCGGGTCGAGCTGAGTCGGGTGGCTGCCGATGTGGAGCGCCTGGCGTCGCGGCTCGACCGGTTGACCGCGGCCGCACCGGCGGACCTCGTCACCGAGGGGATGGCCGCGGCCCTTTCCGTCGAGTTCGCCGGCCTCCCGGTCACGATCGGGATAAAGGACGCCCGGACCCGCGCGTGCTCCCCGGAGCTGGAGGCGACGTTGTACTTCTGCGCGATGGAGGCGGTCCAGAACGCGGTCAAGCACGCGGTCCCCCAAAAAATCCACATCGGACTATCTGATGTGGACGATCGAGTCTTGCTCACGGTGCGCGACGACGGGTCTGGTCTGGGGCCGGAGGTCGACCATTGCGGTACCGGCCTGCGGAACCTGCGCGAGCGCCTCGAACCGTGGCTCGGCACGGTGACCTTGCGGTCGTCGCCGGACGGTGCCGAGCTCGAGGTCGTCGCTCATCTGGGGGTTGCCGCATGAAATGCGTGGTCGTCGCGCTCGGCCCGGCCCTGACGGTTGTAGGGACGGCGCTGCTGGCCTTGTTCGTGGCCCGCCGACCGGGTGACCTGCCGACCCACGTCGTGGTTCCGATCTTCTATACGGCGCCGCTCGCACTGGCCTTCGCGGTCGTCGGGTCGGCGATCATCTTCCGACGTGGGGACCATCCGGTCGGCTGGCTGCTGACGGCCGTGGCCACCACGACTGGCCAATCCGTGTTCACCGAGGGGTACGCGGCCTGGCGCGCGCCGGGCCTGGACTGGGTGGTGTGGGCCTGGACATTGACGGTCGGCGCGACCTACGCGGCGCTGGCGGCGGCGCTCCTGCTGTTCCCGACTGGCATGGCGCCCACGCGGTTCTGGGCGGTCTTCGGTCGTGCGGTCGCGGTGTATGCGGGCGCATCGGCGCTCGTCTGCGCGTTCGCACCGTGGCCCCGCGCCGACGACTTCACGGCAATCGCGGTGGTCGACGAACGCGGCTGGCCCGCGCACTTGCCGATCGGGTGGACCGGGCCCGGCTGGCTCGTCCCGATCGCGTCGGCCGTGTCGCCGGTCGGCGTGCTGTTGGTGGTGGCCGCGATCACCTCGCTCGGGTGGCGTTGGCGCCGCTCGTCCGGCGACGAACGGCAGCAGATCAAGTGGCTCGGGCTGGCTGGCTTGTTGGCCATGGGTACCCTGCTGTTGGGTCTTTCCCAGCAGTTCGGCGGGACCGTGCCCGACGATCCCCCGGACCTGGTCGGCCACGCGGTGTTCACCCTCATCCTGGCCCTCATCCCGATCGCGATCGGGCTCGGCATCGTCCGGTACCGCCTGTACGACATCGACACGCTGATCAGCCGGACCGTCGTCTTCGGCGGGCTGACCGTCTTCATAGGCGGGATCTACCTGGCGGCCGTGGTCGTCGGCGGGCAGCTCGTGGGTCGCTGGGCCGGATCGGCGACGCTGCTCGGCCTGGCCGCTATCGCGTCGGTGGCGCTGGCGGTCGACGCGCTGCGGGCGCGGTTGCAGGCCATGGCCGACCGGTTGGTGTTCGGCGCCCGGGCCCGCCCGTACGAGCTGATGGCCCGACTTGACCGCGAGCTGGCCGAGGCGTCCGCTCCGGACGACCGGCTGTCGGCGATCGCCGAGGCGGCCGGCCGGGCCGTGCGGGCCCGCTCGGCCCGGGTGACCGTGGCGCTGGCCGGTGGCGGCGAGGCGACGGCGACCTGGCCCCGCGCCGATGATCCGGACGCTGGCCGACCATTGCCCATTGTGGACGATCGCGAGGTCATCGGCGGGATCGAGGTCGAGCCGGCCGTGCGCCGGGCGACGGACCGGGAACTCCTGAAAGAGATAGCCGCAATCGCGACCGGGACGTTGCGAAACCTCCGGCTCGACGCCGAGGTGCGGGCCCTGAGGGAGCAGATCAACCGGCAGAACATCGAGGTCGCCGCCTCCCGGGAGCGGCTGGCCGTCGCGGCGGGCGCGGAGCGCGATCAGCTTGCCGCGACCGTCGCGGCCCGTGTCGGACCCGATCTGACCGGCCTCCTGGCCGCCCTCGCCGACGTCGAGTCGGGAGCCGTGGACCTCGATACCGGCTGCCGGCAGCTCACCGTGCACGCGACCCGGGTCGTCAGCGAGGTCCGCGCCCTGTCGCGCGGTGTCCTGCCGCCGGTCCTGGCCGACCACGGCCTCGCCGCGGCCGCCCGGGCCCTGCTCCGACGGGTCGACGCCCGGGCCACCCTGTCGGTTGAGCCGTCCCTGGCGGAGGCCCGGTTCCCGACCCCAGTGGAGACAACGGTGTACCTGGCTTGTCAGGAACTGGTCGACGCCGCCGAGCGGCAGCGCGCGGGCACGGTCTCGGTACGGCTGTGGCGCGAGAACGGGTCGCTCGCCTTCGCCGTCGAGCACGACGCGCCAACGGCCGACGCCCTCTCGGCCCGGACCAGCGCCGACCGCGTCGCCGCCCTCGGCGGAGTGTTGCGCGCCGAACCCAACCGGGTCACCGGCTCGGTCCCCCTGGCGAATCCCGACGCCGATCATGAGGTTGGACGTCCATGATCGCCACGATCATGACGACGATAGGTTCATGATCGCGGCGAAGTGGCCGAAAGGTCAGCGGAGGATGCCAGTGTGGCCGAGGGAGTAGCGGCCGGGTTGCGCTGATTCCCTTCTCCTACTTCGGAATTCGAGATGTTAGTCGAGTCCCGCCAAGCCAACTCGGGCAAAATGCGCCCGAGCCCGGCGACAGGCAGCTCTCTGACGGCTCATACATGCACACCGAAACCGGCTACCAAGATCTGGCCGACTACTTTTTCTCCAACAGCCCCTTCCACGTCCGCCTTGAAGAGATGTCGCGACGTGTCCTGACTCCGCCACGCCCTGGCATCACATTCCAGAGCAAGTGGTTCTATGAGCGTGCGCGAGGGCAGTATGCGAATGAGAAGGCCAAGTCGGCAACCGCCGCAGAGGAGAAGAGGTTTTCGGCCACATTCCCACGCGGACAGGTCATAACCAAATCGGACGCCGCCAAGTACACGGTGTCGTGGGCACGCAAACCACACCTCGTGAGCGCAGGTGCTCAGAAGAACTTTGTCGCCTTCGCCAAAGAAGTTGCACAGAAATGGGATGCATCCAGCGAGTCCTTCAACGAGACCTACTTCAAGCATTTGGTCGGGCAGGCCATCCTCTACAACTCGATCCGCGGCGCAATCGCCAAGCAACCTTGGTATCAAGCGGCTACCTCGCCAACATCGTCACCTACACAATCGCGAAGGTCTCTGACACCATCGCCAGGGCCGGTCGGGGCGAGTTCGACTTCGACGCCGTATGGCAGCGCCAAGGCATATCAGAGCCGACCGAGAGATTCGCGCTGAAGGTCGCCGAACAGGTGCTACAGGTGCTCGTGTCGGAACCGCGCCCCATCGCCAACGTCACCGAATGGGCGAAGCGCGAGCAATGTTGGACGGCAGTTCAAGTTATGCCCATCGATCTGCCCGATGACGTCATCGAGGAGCTTGTGTTAGGCGACCATGTTCGGTCGATGACGAAGGCCGCTCGCGTTCAGCAGCGAGTCGACGATGGGATCCAGGCCCAAGCTGCCGCCATGGCAATTTCCCGGGACGAGTGGGCGTCAATTCGGCGCTTGGCGCAGGAACACCGGCTGCTCGGCCCCACGGACGCCAGGATCTTGGCCCTAGTCACACGCCTGAATCCGGCGATTCCCACTGAGAAGCAGGCGGCTCGGCTCATGGAACTTCGTCAGCGCGTCTGTGCCTTCGGCTACGAATACGAGAGCAACGGACGTTAGGGCGCGCCGGGGAATTACGTGGCCGCAATTCCATTGTGGATTCGGTCGTTGTCTGGGTGTGATGGCTGAGGAAGCGTTGGCTGACAAGCTCGCGGTGGTGAGGCCGTTCCTGGACGAGCGGCAGTGGAGGCTGCTGCTGGGGTGGAGGCGCAGGCGATCGGGCGGGGTGGGATCGCGTTGGTGGCCCGGCTGTCGGGTGCGTCGCGCACGACGGTCCAGACCGGGGTGAGCGAGATCCGGGCCGGTGCCTGCCCGGATGGGCGGGTGCGGGCACCGGGGGCGGGGCGCCCGGCGATTGAGGACGCTCAGCCTGGTGTGGTGGAAGCGTTGCAGGAGTTGGTTTCGCCGGCCACGCGTGGTGATCCGTGTTCGCCGTTGCGGTGGACGACGAAGTCGTTGGCGCAGTTGGTGAAGGGACTGTCCGAGCGGGGTTATTGGGGCGAGTAAGACGACGGTGGCCCGGCTGCTCAAGCAGGCTGGGTACCGGTTGCAATCGGTGTTCAAGACCAAAGAGGGCTCGCAGCACCCGGATCGGGACGCCCAGTTCGGGCATATCAACGCCACAGCCCCTGAGTTCCTGACCGCGGGGGATCCGGTGATCAGCGTCGACACGAAGAAGAAGGAACTCGTGGGCGAGCCCGCCGGGCACGTCGAAATGGAACACGATCGAGCACCGGCTGTTCTCCTTCATCTCCATCAACTGGCGCGGCCGACCGTTGGCCGACTACCAGATCGTCGTGGAGACCATCGCCGCGACCACGACCGATACCGGGCTGAGCGTCGACGCGGTCCTCGACACCGGCATCTACCCCACCGGCAAGCGCTACACCGACGCCCAGATGAAGACCATTCCGTTGACCAGGCAAGACTTCCACGGGGCCTGGAACTACACCATCCACTCTGGACAGGACCGAGATCCCTTGCCCACCAACCAGATCCGGACATAACGGACCAACTAATACCTCGGTGAGCCCTTAGCCGGCCATCGCACGACGTGGTTCGAGCGCGCTCGATCGCGCCGCCCAGCGGATGGGGAAGATCCGCCAAAGGGTCGACCCGCCGATAGCACGAGCTTCGAGAGGACGCAAGGATTTTGACGCAGCTGCGTGTCGACGCGGGGGACGTCGGGGGCCCGGCATGGACGCCAAGAAGCTAGAGAAGTTGCGCTTGGCCGCAGAGACCGTAAACCGTAAAGGCTCTGGGTCAGGAGGCGAAGGTCGTGCTGCGCGATCCAGTCACGCTCATGGAACTTCGGCTCTTCCCCGACGACACGTTCCAGGACGTCCGGGGTATTGGATGTTGTCGGCTGGCCCGCCATCGTCGACGGAACGCGGATCGAGGTCTTCACCTCGGTGGCCGAACAACAGGGACTTCCCGGGCGAGGGCTGCAATACCAGAGTCACCAGACCAGTGTTTCGTTTGGCGGTGTCGAAGATGAGTCGACGCTCAGGTAGCGATGAACTCTCGCGAAGCCCCGTCGGCCGGAGTCACTGACCGTCCGTGGGGCCCAACTCCTCGAACGGGCGCAGCGGCACGGGGACGAACCCGCGCTGGCCGAGGCAATTGAGTTCTTCCAGCGCGCGGCCGCCAGCCGGCGCCCAGCCACACCGAGCCGTCCCGCCCGGCTCGCGTACCTGTCGGCCGCGCTGCTCACACGTTTTTGAATTCACCGGCGCCGAGGCCGATCTGCACAAGGCGGTACGCCTCGCCCGGCGTGCCGATCGCGCGGCCGCCCGGACGACCCGGAGCGGCACCTCATAACGGCTAGACTCGGTGCGGCGTTGGCGACCCGCTTTGCCCTCCTCCGCAACGGTCGCGACCTGAACCCGGCACTGCGAGCACTGCGCGCGGCCGTGGCCCGCGCCTCGCCAGAGGACAGGCGAGGCCTCGGCTACCAAGCAAACCTCACCGGACTGCTCGAGTTGGCCTTCGACCACCGAGGCCGGCGTGCGGACCTGGACGAGTCGATCGCCGTTGGTCGGGCGGTCGCCGGGCACCCGATGCCGAGCCCGCCGGTCCAAGTTTCCTGCTCGTTGTGGCTCAGCAAAATCTGCAACATGGCTGCGGTCGTGGGTGGCTGGACCTGTGCCCTGACCGGTATCTGCGACATCGTTGTCCGCGTGCCCGGTTCAGTGCTGTGACCTCGGCGGCGCACAGTTCGCGCAAGCTGACTGCGCGGGAGCCCGGTTCACCTGTTTGCGAGCTCGCCGGCGTCGGTGGCGTCAGCTGTCTCACGGGAGCCACGGTCAGCGTCCACGGACCTGGTCGCGTTGTCACATGCCCTGGCCGGCGCGCTGGGGATCACGATTGAGGAGAGCTGACCGGGCTCTTGGTGACCAGGTACGGACCGAGTTGCAGGTGGCTTAGCCCGGAGCCAGTGGAGACACGCCGGGCGTCGGCGGCGGTCGCGGCGATCGGATGTGGCCGCCTTGCCGGTCTTACTGCGCGTGAGTACCGCGGCAGATGCGTTCTCCTCCGATTAGGGTTCCGGGGTATGGAGCCGTCGGAGAACCAGGATCCTTACCAGCCACGAACGCCGCCGATGGCCGAGGACGATCCGGTCGTGCAGTGGCTGCTGCAGGGCGATCCGGCCATCCGCTGGCAGGTGCTTCGCGACCTCGTGAACGCCTCGGAGACCGAGGTGGCGACCGAGCGAGCGCGGGTCGAGCACGAGGGCTGGGGTGCTCGGCTGCTGGCGCTCCGGGCTCCTGATGGCCTGTGGGCGGACGGGGCCTACTTTCCCGGTACTTCGGCGTTCGCGGCGGCTACTGCGCGGGCTCTGGCTGCCGGTGAGCCACCGCCGCCTTTCCCGTCGCCCGACGCGGAAGCGGCCGAGGCGCCGCCCGATGGGTCGGGCGCCGAGCCGGCCCAGCCGTGGACCGCGACGTACCCGGTCCTGCTCGACCTGTGCGAACTGGGCATACCACCGGACAGCCCGGTGATGCAGGAGACCGCACAACTGGTGGCCCGTAACTGTCGCTGGGAGTACGACGGGCTGCCGTTCTTCGCCGGCGAGGCGGACTGCTGCATCAACGCCGGCACGATTCTGATCGGTGCCTACCTGGGCGTCGAGGTCAACCCGGTGGTGCAGCGGCTGGTGGCCGACCAGATGCCGGATGGTGGCTGGAACTGCTGGGCCGAGACGCGTCCGACGCCGGGATCTTTCGCAAGCACCCTGGACGTGATCTACGCTCTGTTGAGGTGGGAGCGCTATACCGGTGGATCTGAGGAGGTCCGCCGGGCTCGCCGGAAGGGAGAGGAGTACCTACTGCGGCGCAGCCTCTTCCGGTCGCTTCGCACGGGTGAGGTGGTCAACGCGCAGTGGGCGTTGTTCTCCTACCCTCCACGCTGGCACTACGACCTGCTCAAGGCCACCGAGTACTTCGTCCGACGTGGGGGCGCTGCGGATCCGCGACTGGCGGAAGCGATTGAACGCGTCCGCGCCAAGCGCCAAGCCGACGGGCGTTGGCTGCTCGAGAACACCCACCCAGGCGCGGTCCACTTCCGGTTCGAGGAACCCGACCGTACGCCGAGCCGGTGGAACACCCTGAGGGCGCTGCGGGTGCTGCGCTGGTACGACGCCTCGGCCCACCCGGGCAGCGCGAGCCAGGTGTCTTGACGACAGGCGCACGGCTGAGGGTTTCACCAGACTCGCACGACCGCTCCGCCGTCCCGCGCGCACGTCGGCCTGGTCGTGCGCTGCGCGCACCCCGGCCTCAGCGCGCGCAGCGCAGCTGAGTGCAGTGGCGCCTGGCGCTGGGCATGATGGCGGCATGGTCATCGTGCGGGCGACGAAGAAGCTGCGCCAACGCATCGGTGCGCCGACCGTGATGGACGGCGAGCGGTCGTCGACGCTGGTGGGGGACTGGTACGCGACGTCGCTGCCGTGGCGGCCGCAGGTTGCCCTGCTCGTCAACGAGGCCACGCTGCTGCCGGTGCTCATGCCGCTAGCGCCCGCCGCGACCATGATGGCCAGGCTCGCCGACGAGGTGGCGACCGTACTCGGCGCCCACGGCGTGCCGGAGGCGATGATCCAGGCCGAGCGGGAGCAGATGCACCAGTGCCGGATCGCGGCGACGGCCAACCGCAGCGTGGTCGAAATCATGAACGAGTTCACCTTCCTCGCCGACACCTACCGAACCGAGATCCGTCCCGACCTACTCGTGTTGGCGGTAGATCACACGTGGATCACACGAAAGTCCACACAGGACGATCAACAAGGCGGCCGCGGCCACGTTTCGGCTGATCAGAGCCTTGATCAATTGTGCGCCGCCAGGGACTCGAACCCCGAACCCGCGGATTAAGAGCCGCTGCTGTCCATGTTGGACTGTCCACATAGTGCTGCCATTCCATCTGATGCTAGTCCGTCCGGGCTGTGGGCACAACTCGTACCGTCTGGTCCGCCTGGTGCCGGTGGTTCCGTGGCGTCCGAGCACACCACGAGCACACATGACTCCTATGTGGACAGTGGTGAAGTCGCACGCGCGCTTGTGGCTTGTCGGTGGTCAGGTCAGTCTGGGCTTGAGTCGGATCCACAGGTCGAGGTCGGCGGCAAGGTTCGAGTCGTGCGGACGGGGGAGGTTCTCGGCGGCGTTGATGAGGTTCTTGGCGTGGCGCACCATGGTGATGGCGTCGGCCCGGGTGCTGTCACTCAGCCACGTCGCGCGGGCAAACATTCCTTGCTGATCCGTCGGCGAGGCCTGAGCGCCGCCCACGATCGTCATACCTAGAATGGCGGTGCTCGACGTTCAGGCGCACGCTTGGAGTCACGCCGATGGCGACCAGGGAATTCGACTACGACCGATGGCCGGCTGGGCTTCGCGCTCTGGCCGCCGCCGATGACGAGGCGATGCGCGCCTTCCTCGATCAGATGGATGACAAGCAGTTGTTGAGGGAGTTCGAGGCGGCTGGTGAACGCTTCCGCGAGGCTCATCGGGACTGGCTACGGGAGCACCCGGACCGTATACCGGGGCTGATCGCCCACCGTCTCCGTCAACAGCGCAGACCGCGGTTGTATTCGAGCTACCACGACTACGAATCGGGTGAGCGCATTCGTGAGGCGCAGCGCGCCGAGATCGATGGGCTGTGGCAGCTGCACCACGAGGCGCTGAACGAGCAGGCCAAGACGGAGGAGGGCGATGAGCCTATTCGGCCTCGTGAGCCGACCGGACCGGCGAAATTCACCATTGAGGTAACCGCCGTCCGCGACGGCTACGTTGCCATATCGTTCGGCGTCTTCGAGGCAGTCGAGGAGGCCGAGGGCGTCGCGCTCCGGTGGCGGGAGGATGCCCGTGCTGGCGGCCTGACTGATCTTTTCGTCTCGGTTCGCGAGATCCGCGACGTGTCCGGCTATACGGAGTGGGTTGCTCCTCATTGGCGCCGTGTCCAACAGGAGCGCGCGGCGCAGGACTTGGCCGCGCAGCGAACTCGGCTGTTGCTCGAGTTCCACGATGACGAGGCGATCAGGGAGCTCGCTCCGCAGCTGATCGCCGACGCCTTGAATCAGACGGGCCGTTTCGAAGTGTCGGCGCCCGCTGAGGCCGTCGGCAGTTACCGCCGCGCGGCACAGGCAGCCGGACGCCTGCTGGGTAAGTCGTTGGCGACGACTGAAGCCCCGTCTCCCGACGGCACTGTGCTGACTGTGGCGCTCAAGACGACGATCGACCTCGCCCCGTACCGCGCCCAGCACGGACGCACGCCGCGGGGGCCTGGCTCATGGACACTCCGCAACGCCGAGACCGGCGAAGAGCTGACCCGCACGGGAACGTGGGGCGAGGTTCGTGCCAGCATCCCGGCCGGTGCGTGGACACTCCTGCCGTAACCGCCGGGTGACCGTGAGCACATCACGAATCCTATTTAGACGATGATCGGGCCGGCCGAGCTGTGTGTAGTCGTACCGGCTGGCGGATGGCATAGGCACGGAGCGATCAGCGGAGGGGCAGGTAGACGACTAGGCCGTCCCACTCCTCGGTCTCGCTGGCCTCAGTAATGAGTGTCAGCTCGTCGATCGCTTCGGCGAGCGGAAGCGTCGCGCTTACGACGAGAAGGCCACGCATGGGCAGCTCCGCAGCGACCCGTTCGTAGGCGAAGTCGGGCATCGTCGCGACATCGTGAGTCAGCAGCGCCCGGTTCTCGTCCG
The DNA here is from genome assembly GCA_963753485.1 of uncultured Actinomycetota bacterium. Lineage (GTDB taxonomy): Bacteria > Actinomycetota > Actinomycetes > Mycobacteriales > Micromonosporaceae > CAWDLX01. The sequence continues at coordinate 489,460 of CAVWCL010000020.1, forward strand.
CGGCCCACTGCAAGATGGCTGGGTCGTCGGCGGCGGTCAACCCGCTGTCCTGGACACGCACTAAATCGATGCGTTCGGCGCGACGCAGCAAGCCGACAACGATCCGACGATTGAAGTTCTCGTCAGCGGCGAAGTGCACCGTCACTGCTGGCGAGCCAGCAACCTGGCCCGCAGGCCCTCGGGCGGGAACCGTGCCTCGATCTTCGCCCGAACCTCGGCACCGGTCCGTTCACGTTCACGGAGGTACGCGCCGACGTCGCTTTGGTGGCGGATGTAGTAGGTGAGCACCGCATAGATGTCGCCGAGGGAGACGGAAGGGTACTGTTCGCGGATCTCTTCAGGACTGTCTCCCCGCTGGAACGCGGCCACGAGGGTCTCGAGGAGAACTCGGGTGCCGCCCACGCGCCACCCGCCGTTGGTGTCCGCGGCGAGTGGGACGGGTTCCGGTTCGACTGCTGCGAACACCGCTGCCACCTCCTCGCACTAGCACCACGGGAAGCATAGCTTGCCGCCAAGCCGGCAATCAGCGTGCGAGCCCGGGGCGGCCGGCATCAATGGCCGCATATGCCCGCCTCCAGCACTCAGTTCAGAGTCCGCCGCCGGTGCTCGACACGCCGAAGTGACCGTCTGATGAGAAGAACTAAAGTCTCGGTGCTAGCCTATCGTCTGTGACTGAAGAGGGCAGTGGGGTGGACGTGACGACCAAGGTCGGCCCGTCTCGGTGGGCGATCGGAAAGTTCGGCGAGCACGCCGAGGCGTTGTGGGAACTCGTGCCGGCTGCGGTGGGGGCCGCGGTGGAACGGCAGATGGATGCTCATGCGGCCTCCCGGTTGAGAACGCTGCAGGCGTTCGGCGGGGCGTGGCCGGCCCGGTACGAGGAGTTGGTGGAACGCCTCGAAGGCCTCGGCGGCGTCGAGGTGGTCAGGCCGGCCGGGGCGGCGTTTAAGTTGGCCGTGGTCAACGGGCAGGTGCTCGTGCCCTTCCGCTACGCAGATGATCTCGGCACCTCGCACCGTGAGCCTCGCGCGACCAAGCGGCTGAACAAGAGCGTCCGCGAGCTGCTTGCCGAGTACGGGGCAGCGCCGGAGTGGGTGACCGAAGAATTGTTTCCGATCTCCGCGACGACGCCCGGGGCGAGGCTGCTCGGCGACCTACGACCAGAGGGCATGGTCCTGGTGTTCTTCGCGGCCAACGCGAAGGCGGGCCTGCTCAGCCTGGGCTGGGGTGAGGCGGCCGCCGTGGAGGGCGGTGAGCTGGACTGGAGGTTCACTGAGATGCTCCCGCTGCCGAAGCCATCGTCGCCTCTGGGCGGTCGTCCGGCACCGGTCGACGGTAACCGCATCGTGGCGAGCGGTGGTTCGCCGCTGCCTCGGTTTGATGATGCCCCGATGGTCGCCCCGGAGATCACCGCGCGCAACGCCAGCGGGCCGCGCTACGGGAAGGCCGCGGAGGAGTGAGCGAGGACGAGCAGCTCCACCTCTATACCGTCACCGAGACGCTAGGCCCGGAGCGACCCGGCTGGTCGCCCCGGACTGTCGCGCAGGCATTCGATCCGGCCCGCCTGACGCAGGCACGTCATCTCGCCGGGAAGACGAAGAGGGACGTCGCGGAGGCCATCGGGGTAACTCCGGCAGCAGTGGGGCAGTACGAGGCGGGCAGCCGCCCGCGCCCCGAACTGATTCCAGCCATGGCCGACTTCCTAGGAGTGCCGCTTCATTTCTTTGTCGCGGGCCGACCGCACGCCCGTCTGGACGCGTCGGCCGCCCATTTTCGTCATCTGCGGTCGACCCGCGCCTACCAGCGTGCCAAGGCGACCGCGTTTGTGGAGCAGCTGTGGGAGCTCACGCGGGCGTTGGAAAAGCGGGTGCAGCTTCCGGTTGTCGACTTGCCCGGCTTCTCCGGTGGAGAGGTCCACCCGGGAGTGGATCTTCCTCGCGACCCGGTCGAGGCAGCTCGGGCGCTGCGGTCGGTATGGGGCATCGGCACCGGCCCGGTGCCGCACCTTGTGCGCCTCATGGAGACGCACGGGATCGTGGTCGCGCTGGCCCCGCTGGCCGACGGTGATGTCGCGACCGTCGACGCGTTTTCGACGTCACGGCTTCCGCGTCCGGTCGTCGTCATCACCCGTGGCCGCAGCGACGACGTGTACCGGCACCGATTCACGGCCGCCCACGAACTTGGACATCTGGTCCTGCACGGCGACACGTTGCCGGGTGACTCGGCGCAGGAACGCGAGGCTGACGCGTTTGCCGCCGAGTTCCTTACCCCCCGCGACAGTCTCCTGCCCGACCTGCCGCGGAGGCTGAACCTCACCGTGCTGGCAGACCTCCAGCACGTGTGGGGCGTCTCCGTCGACAGCCTGCTCTACCGGTGCCGCGAGGTCGGGCTTTTTTCCGACTCCACCGCCGCCCGCAGCTGGCAGCGCCTGAACGGGCTGCGCAGCCAGGGAGCGTTCAGAGCACAACCCATCCAGGGCTTCGTCGGAGAACAGCCGATACTCGTGCGCAACGCATTCGATCTTGCCCAACAGCACGGGCTGTCGCTGGTCGCACTCGCCGACGAACTCGCCTGGCCCCTGCCCCGGCTGCGAGAACTGCTCGGGATCCAGGAGACGCGCCCGACACTCAGGCTGGTGCGGTAGTGCCGGATTTCAACGGAACAGCTCCGCGGCAGCCGCCTGCCCAGCGCTCTTTCAGGCGTGTTGTCGGTGGGTTCGGGCACACTCGGCGACGTTCATGCGGAGAGCGACGTGGTAGGTGGTCATGGTGATCACGGGTGAGCAGATGCGGGCAGCGCTGGAATCGAACCCGACTCTGACGCTTCTCAAGGCGTATTCACGAGACTGGGTGCTGCCGCTCTTCGCCGATCATCTCGAGCAGGCCGACGGGTCGGTGTCGGCTGAGTGGTTTCATGAGCGCGTCGCCGACGCACGCGAACGGCTTGCCGAGTGGTCGGGTGATGTGACGCCGGCCGAACACTGCCGGGGCTGGGTTGAGAAGCGATGGCTGGAGACCGAGACCGTCAATGGCCGTTTGAGGTACCGCCTGTCGCCTCATTCGCTTCGCGCGTTGAAATTCGTCCGCGAACTCGTCGAAGGGGAGACCACCGTCAGCGGGGCCCGCCTCGGCTCCATCTCACACGCTGTGCGACTGCTCGCGGACATGACCAACCCCGACCGGCGCATCCAGGTCCAGCGCATCGACCAGCAGATCGCCGACCTCCGCAGAAGACGCGACGAGGTCGGCTCCGGACGCGCGCGGCTGGCCACGCTGGAGGAGATGCAGCAGCAGCTGCGCGAGGTCCTCACGATGACGCGGTCGCTGCCGGCCGACTTCCGGCAGCTGCGGACCATGGTGGAGGACCGTCACCAGGAGGTCGCGCGACGGGCCATGGTGCAGGGGCCGCCCAAGGCAGAGCTGGTCGAAGACTATCTGCGGGAGAACGACCTGCTGGCCAGGACGAGCCAGGGCACGGCATACCTCGGGTTCTCCCGGCTGCTGTCGTCCAAGCAGACGGATCAGCTTCGCGCCGACATCGACCAGATCCTCGCGCAGGACTTCGCCCGCGAACACATGACCGCCGCGCAGCGGGAAGAACTCGACAGCATGCTCGCCACCCTGCTCACCGCGGAACTCGACGTTCAGAACAGCTATGTGCGCTGGTCGGCATCGTTGCGTCGCTTCCTCACCCGCGTCGCGCACGGTCGGCATCAGCGACTACTGAGCCTGGCCGACCAAGCCCTCTACGCGGGCGCGAACTGGGTGAAGGTCGCGCCCGGGCAGCAGCACCTGCCGCAGGAAGTGCTCGGCGTGGGACCCCTCGCCATCACCGACATCAGCCAGACCCAACTATGGCGAGATCACGGCCCACAGGACGTCGTCGTCGAGGTCACCGCGCGGCGCAGCGAGCTGCCCAACGATGACAGGGCGGCGTTGCGGCTGGCCGCCGGCACGAGTCCGCGTGCAGTCGGACGCACGATCAACAAGCTGCTGACCGGGCAGATCGCTGTAACCGCTGCCGAGGTCTTCGCCGCCACCCCAGCCGAGTTCCAGCGTCTCGGCACACTGATAAGCCTGCTTGACCTTGCCGTCCTGCACGGCAAGGTCGACGCCAACCTGGTTGAGACAGTGCGGCTGTCCGGTGACCGCACCGTCGCGCTGACAGCGTGCCTGCCTCATCTGCGCTTCGACACGCCCGTGCCAGCCAAGGAGACGCCGTGACCGCCCGCATCGACGACCTTGACGAGGACTGGACCTCGGACGACGACCTCGACGAGGGCGGCCTTGACGAAGCCGACGCGCCGGATGCCTGGTCCGGGTCGCGCCTACCGGGGGCTGCGCGCCGTGCGCTGACGACCCTGCTGACCAACCGGTTCATCACCCGGTCGCGCAACCGATCCGCCTGGGACGCGCTGCTGACGTATGAGAGCGAGGTCCGCGAGCGACTCGCCGACATGTACCTGCTGCTGGTCGTCGACAAGGACTATGAGGTGGCCTTTAAACGGCAGGATCCCGCAGACGACGCGCCTGTACTGCTCCGCCGCGACAAGCCACTGCCCCGCGACGCGTCCCTGCTCCTGATACACCTGCGCAAGGAGCACACCTACACCGACGCGACCGACGACCCGGTCATCATCACGCGGGCGCAGGTGGTCGAGTTCCTGCGCCCGTTCCGGGAGGAGGGCGACGGCGACGAGGCCAGGTTCGACCGGCGGGTGGACGCCGCGATCCGCGCCGTGGCCGAGCTGAAGCTGCTCACGCCCGACCCTGACGCCGAATACCTGTTCACCGTGTCGCCCGCCGTCGTGCCCTTGATCGGCGCCGATGAGATGACCCGTATGGAGCGCTACTTCGTCCAGGCGGCCAGCGGTGCCCCCACGGTGGCGGCCGACCCCGATGGCGAAGAGACGGGTGGAGGCGCCGAATGACCAGCCTCCACGAGAGTGCCGTGCTGGTGCAGGCGGATCCTCACCGTCCGGCCGACGAGGACGCGCACAGCGCGGCGCAGTTCCGCATCTGTGAGATTCAGATCCTCAACTGGGGTGCGTACGCGGGCCTGCAGACCGTGGCCGTGGCCCGATCAGGCACCGCGATCCTCGGCCCGTCGGGGCGGGGGAAGTCCACCCTGCTGGATGCCATGGCCTCGGTGATCCTGCCGAACCCGCAGGAGTTCAACCAGGCGGCCCGCGACGACCGCGGTCGGAAACGCGAACGGACCGTCTACTCGTACGCGCGCGGCCACACCGACCAACGGCAGGACCAGAACCGTCGCTCGGCGACGACGAACTACCTGCGGCCACCCGGCGGGCCGGGCTTCCCCAGCGGCGCGGCGATCACCTGGGAGACCGCAGACGGCCGCAGGGCGACCTCGTTCCGGCTCGCGTGGGTCGGTCCGGATGCCGACGGCCCGGAAGCGATCAACTCCGCCACCGTTTATGGATTCGTCCACGCCAGCTTCGACCTGGCGCAGCTCAACGGGATCACCGCAGTACGCCAGGGCGCGTCACCCCTTTCGAAGACGTCGCTGGAACGCCTCACTGACGCCCGGCGGGGCGACCTCGTGGACCCCTCACAGGCGCGGGTGCACGCGAAGATGCGCACCGTCATGGGCATGGGCGCCACGGACGAGTCGCAGCGACTGGCCATGCAACTGTTGCGGCGGGCCCAGGCATCCAAAGGCATCTTCTCCATAAACGCGCTCTTCAAGGAGTTCGTGCTCACCGAGCCGCTCGCCCTGACGCGCTGGGACACCGCCCTCGAGGCGTACCGGGAGGCGTCGCGTCTCTACGACGAGTTCGAGACGGCGCGGCGGCGCACCGAAACGCTCAAGCCCCTTCCCGATCTCGCCGAGAAGTACCGGGCCGCCGCCGCCGACTACAGCACCAAGCACCGGATGCTGATCAGTGACGACGACAGCCCGTCGCGGATCGAGGTGTGGCACGCCGGACAGGTCGTCGCGTGGGCAGCAGTGGCCGTCGAAGACAATTGTCTCGCCAAGGCGCAGGTCGACGAGGACCATGCCGCGGCGGCGAAGAAGGCCGACGCGGTGAACCAGCGAGAGCAGGACACCATCGATCGGATCACCGCCGCCGGAGGTGACCGGTCGGAAGCCATCGTGGCAAAACTCGATTCAGAGCGCAAGACGCTCAACCGCATCAATGAGGAACGGGACCGGTTCACGAACCGGCTTTCGGTCTTCGGGCTTGGGCTGCCTACCTCCTCGGGTGACGTCACACTGACCCACGCCAGCCTGGAGGAACTCGCGGTCCGGGAGACCGATGGCCTGAAGGACGCGAACGAGGCCGCCACTCAAGCCTCCGGTCGGCTGTGGAAACTCCGCAACGACGCCAAGGAAAAGGAGCGCGAGCTGACCCGGGTTCGGGAGCGGCGCAGTCTGATTCCCGAGGACGCCGATACGCGCCGCAACCGGATCGCCGCCGACCTCGGCCTGGAAACCGGCAGAATCCGCTATGCCGGCGAGCTACTCCAGGTCAAGCCCGAACACAGTCGCTGGGAGACGGCGGTCGTCGGACTGTTGCTGCCCTTGTCGAGCACCCTCCTGGTTGACAGCCGGGACTTCGGCCTCGTGCGCCGATATGTCCACGACCACGACATGCAGGGGACAATCACCATCACCGCCGCCGCTTCCGGTGCCCAGGGAAAGCCGCCGATGGCGGGCGGGGTGACGATGCTGCTCGACATCGCGGACCACCCGTTCAGCGGCTGGCTCGCCAACGAACTGAACGAGACCGTCAACTACCTGTGCGTCGAGACCGAAGCCGAGCTGGACACCCGACCGCCCACCTGGGCGCGAGGCTGCATCACCCCAGCCGGCATGCGAACCGGGGCCAGAGGGCGGTTCACCAAGGATGACCGCCGCCTCCGGTATCCATGGCTCGGATGGGACACCCGGCGACTGCTCAAGGAACTGACCGACGAGCTTGAGTCTCTCAAACGGGAACTCCAATCAGCCGGGTCCGCGGCGGACGAGGCCGGCCGGCTGCGCGACTCGGTGCGCGATCGTCTGAGTGAGCTCGGGGCGCTCCGTAAGGAGCTAAAGTGGGACAAGATCGATGCGTCCGCCAGCCTGGAACGAATCGGCGAACTCGAACGTGACCTGGCCGAAGCCAGTTCGCCGCAGGTCACGGAACTGAAGAAGCTCCTGAAGGAGCAGCGCGAAAAGACCATCGAGGCGAGCCGCGAGGCGAAACGGTTCGAAGACGAACAGAAACGGCTCGATCGGGAGTACGGCGAGCTCACCGCAGCATCAGACGACGCGAAGCGAAGGCTGAAGGCGGCACCGCCGCTGACCGACGAGGAACACACAGCGCTGATGTTCACCCGGTTCGACAAGCCCGTCGACCCGAAGGGCGTCGCGGCCAGCCTCGCAGCCGCGGTTGAAGACGTTCGGCGGCAGATCGAGCGGCACAAGGACGACCGCGAGAAACTCGAGAGCGCCATTGTCGCCCACATCTCCGCCTACCGGAACCTGGATGAGAGGACCGCACGGGAGACCGACGGAACGATCGGCTCCCTTCCCGCCCTGCTGGCGATCTATCACCAATTGGTGGCAGACGATCTACCCCGCGCGAAGGGGGCATGGCTCGCCAAGGTCGACGACGACATGAACCGCCAGCTTCGCGGGGTGCTCGTCCAGATCGATGAGGACGCGCGAACCATCAGACGCGGGTTGGAACCGATCAACGGGGTGCTGAGTCATGTGCGGTTTCGGCAGGACGCCACGCTGAGCATCGAGTCGGTCGAGCGCCCCAGCAGCGACCTGAAGGAGTTCCGTCAGATCATCTCCAAGTACACCAGCAACACCGTCGGCCTGGACGCCGAGCGGGAGGCCGACCAGATCGAGAAGTCGTTCATCCGCCTGCGCAAGCACCTGGCCAAGCTCGATGATCAGTCGCGCGCGGGAGACTCGTGGCGTAGGCGTGTTTTCGACGCCCGCGAGCATGTCGAGTTCCAGGCAATCGAGACCCGACCGGACGGGGTCAAGGTCATCCACGACGGCGTGTCCGGCATGAGCGGCGGCGAGGGACAGGAGCTGATCGCTTTCATCCTCGGCGCGGCGCTGCGGTTCCGTCTGGGCGAAGGCCACGAAGGCCCGCCGAGCTACGCGTCGATCATCCTGGACGAGGGATTCGTCAAGGCTGACAGCGACTACACCGGTCGCGCCCTGTCCGCGCTAACCGAACTCGGCTTCCAGCTCATCGTTGGCGCACCCCGGGAGAAGGCTACCGCCTTCGAGGACCATGTCGAGTCCGTGGCCTACATCAACGTCGATGTCGATGACCCTAGTCGGGTGCGCATCTACCCGATGACGATGGCGGAGGCGTTGCGCCTGGAAGAGGACGACTGATGCGCAGCCCCGACGATGTCCTTGACCAGGTGCGCGCCAAGTACCGCAAGACCTGGCGCGATTGGCTCCTGAACCAGGGCGATGGCCCGTTCTCGTTCGTCCTGTCGGCGCCGTCGGCGCACGCCATCGCGCGTGAGTCCGACCTTGTCGGGCGCTGGCTGCGTTCCTGGCGGGAGTGGGCGGCAGGGCACCCATCCGCTGGTCTGCGTCGCGCGCCTCGCCGAACCATCGTGGGCGACCACGAGGTGTTCACGCACCTGGACGTCCATTCGGTCGGGGACCTCGTGGCCCTGGACAAGGACGTCGCTGTCCACTGGTCGCTGGCAAACGCACGGTGGGCGCGTCTGCGCACCACGCCCGGAGGCGCAGCCCAGGGACCGCTACGCCCGTATCTGCAGCAGATCGTCGACCTGGACGACGCCGACTTCGAGATCCTGCTCGGCGCCACCGAATGGTTCCTCGCGAATCGGCGTTCTGGGCTGACGATCCGCCAGGTGCCGGTCCCGGGTATGCACACCAAATGGCTTGCCCGCAACCGCCGTCTCGTCATGGCCTGTCTCAACGTCCTCCAGCGTGCCGACACGGACGACACCGGCTCGGACGAGGACCTCGAAGAGGGCGAACTCGATGCCCTCGGGCTCCGGGCACTCCCGGTGTACGTCGACCTGATTCTGGCCGATCCCGCTGATCGGGCCCGGGTCGGCGGTTTGCGGCACGTTAACGCGCCCCTGCCGGAGATCGACGCGCTACCTGTGCGCCCGGACACCGTGCTGATCGTCGAAAACAAGGAATCCGCACTCCTGGCGCCCGACCACCCCCGCACCGTGGTCATCCACTCGCTCGGAAACAACCTCAACGTCCTGGACGAGATCCGCTGGCTCGACAGCGCCCGGTACCTGTACTGGGGCGACCTTGACCGCGCGGGATTCACCATGTTGTCACGGGCCCGTACCCGGTTGCCACGGCTCACCTCCGTCATGATGGACCTCGATACCTTCAACGAACACGTGACCCTCGCCGTCCGCGACGTCACGCGAGCCGACCCGCCGGATCCGAATCTCACCGAAGCTGAAGCCGTCGCCGTCGCCGCATTATCCACAGGACGTGGGACTCACCTGCGACTAGAACAAGAACGTCTCGCGCCGTCATACGCCGTGGAACGACTACGCTGCGCGTTGGCTGGAGGCATGTCCACAGGCAACTAAGGAATGTCTGCGCGCCACCCAGTTGACCCCGCGGCGGGTCTTGGCAGCCGGCGTCTGACCCAGCTTTGTCCGGCTCCGGTCGGCAGGCGTTCCCGGCCATCCCACGGATGGCCGAGGAAGGACTGTGTCAGCTCGCCTCCTATGGCCTGCTCTGCGACGCCGACGCACGGGGCCACAGCAACCCCTGCGTGCGCAACCGGCTGGTCGACATCGCGAAATTGGATGGCCGTCTCCCGCTGAACCCGTCGTCTTCGTGCGCGCACGTTCGTTGGCGTGCCCGGAAGGTGTTGGCGGTCAACGAGATCATGGAGTACCGGGTGATTGGGGTTGACGAGGGCAAGGTGTACCGACGTTGCGGCTGCCGAGACGGGGTGACCGGGCGGCAGGTCACCGGCGCCTGTGGGCGGATGGCGGATCCAAGTCACGGTCGGTGGTACTTCGCCGTGCAGGTCTCGACATTGGTTGGGCGTCGGGAGAGGGTGCGGCGGGGAGGCTTTCCGACCGAGATCGCCGCCGAGCGTGCTCGACAGGGATTCCTCACGTTGGCGGACCCGATCTCAGCGGGTCGCGTGTGGACGGTGCGGCGCTGGTTGGAGCAGTGGCTTGCCGAGCAGAGTGACCAGGTGCGTTCCTCGACGCTTCGCGGTTACCGCGAGCACGTCCGTCACTATCTGATCCCGCTATTGGGTCGGTTCCGTTTGGCGTTGCTGCGCACGGCCCAGGTGCAGGCGGCCATGCGGATCGTGGCTTCGGGGCGGACCCGGTCGGGTCGGCTGTTGGCGTCGTCCACTTTGGAGCGGATTCGGGCGACGTTGCGGTCGGCGATGGCCGAGGCGGTGCGGCAGGGGGTTGATCGAGGTGAACCCGGCGGCGCGTGTCCGGTTGCCCAAGCCGCCACGGGTGCGGCCGGTGGTGTGGACGCCGACCCGTGAGGAAATGTGGCGGGCGATGGGGCAGCGGCCCGCGGTGGCGGTGTGGACGCGCCAGCATCTGGCGACGTTCCTAGGCCATGTCCGCAACGATCCGTTGTTCGTGTTGTGGTGGCTGGTCGCATTGATCGGGCTGCGTCGAGGTGAGATCGCGGCGGCGTTCTACTTGACCGACCTGGGCCGCTGACGGGTCCGGGTCAACACGAACGCGGGCGACCTCACCCGCCCGCAACCCAGCAAGATCAAGCTGACCATCCACGCGTACCCGATCGGCAAGAAACGGTCGGGCCAGGCGCACATTCAACGCCGCCGTCGTCGCGGCCAACCACGCTCGACCAGCAAGTAATCCTGGAACCGGGCCAACAACACCTCCACCGGGCCAGCCGGCGTGGCCGACAGGTCCTGCACCACGACGCCCCCTGCAAGTAGGTCACCAACGGCGCCAACGCCCGAGGCGTGCGCTCGTTGACATACCCATCAGTGCGGCGCTGCACGAAGTACGCCTCCACCCTCGGCACGGTCAACGCCGACGCCGCCAGCCTGTAGGGTGCCAATGCTCGGCCACGCAGCCTGAGCTGCGGAAGCTCATTAGCAATGCGATCTTCGTCTGACGATATTGAGCGACTGCTTAGCGTCCATTGATAGAGCGGTTAACCCAATTGACCATATGCTCAACGCCTCAGATTCCGCGTCGGGCCTATCGCGAAGATGTGCTGGTCACGGCCCTGACTGTGTAGTGGCACCCCACAGGCGAGCTTGTCCACATAGCCGCGATCGGCGCGGCTGTAGCTGACGAACACGTACCCGCTCACCCAGTGCACGGTACCGGCCCAAGTCACGCGGAACGAACGGGGCTCCACGGGCCGGCCAGGGTAGCGGCCGGGCGAACGCGGGTCGCCACCGCGACAACATTGACGATCCAGGGATCGCCAAACGTGCGGGGCGATGCCGGCGCATTGCCACATCGGTCTACGGGAAGGAGTCCCGGCGCGCCCTTGAGGTCCAGGACGGCGCGGCGGAGCTCAGATCCGGCTGGGGAGAATCCCGCGAGATGATCCTCCGAGCGTTACCGTAGGCAGACGCGGCGAGTTTCCCGCCTCATCTTGTTCTATCCAACGTGCACCACAATCGTTGCACCACATAGGACAAACAAATCAGCCCTGAGCAGCACAAACAAGGAGATCTCAACCTCCATCTCGGGCCAACCGCGAACGTCCGGCCGCTGAAACCGCTGCCCGAACCGATCACCGACCCGGACCAACTCGCCCGGCTCAACATCCACCGACATGACCGCCTCGGCGGTGTCCTTCACGAATACGAACACGCCGACTGAGCTGCCCGAATTCCATTCTCGGCAGCTACGCCGTTCTACCACCGGGTGCCCAGCCCGGTCGTGCTGATCGAGTTCGATCACCACGCCGGGGTGACGTTCGACAATGCCCCCCTCGCCCATCACATTCACACCATCGTGCGTACCCCCAACGGTGGCGACCACGGTCTGGACCTGTTGCGCCAGCACCACGAACGCGTCGACCGCACCAGCGGCAGCCACACGTTCCGCCGTTCAACACGGTGCGGCACCGAACCCAGCGCCCGCGAACTGCTTGCCATGCCGATCGGAGACGCACTGGTTGCGAAGGCGGCCACCAGCCCTGTAGCTGCCGATAATTACGTCCGCGCTGGTCACGATCTGTTCGGTCTCGGTCCCTCGGCCTTGTCTGGGCTGGGGGTGGCTGCTCACTCATCGGTGTTGGTGATTGAGCGATGATGCCGGGTCATGTTGCTGCGGTTGGCGTACCTGGGCATCACGAACGCGTTCGCATTGCTGCGGCTGCTGCCGCGCAGCTTGCAGGACAAGGACGCCGAGATTCTCGCCCTTCGGCACCAGCTCACGGTCCTGCAGCGGCAGCTCGACGGCCAGCGGGTCCGGTTCGAACCAGCCGACCGGGCCTGGTTGGCGGCGCTGCTGCATCATCTGCCCAGGCCCGCCTTACGCCGGCTGCGGTTGCTGGTGCGGCCGGATACGGTTCTTCGCTGGCAGCGTGATCTGCTCGCCCGCCGTCACGCGGCCAGGTCGCGGCCGCGGCGGCGGGGTCGGCCACCCACGGTGCGCTCGGTCCGGGTGTTGGTGCTGCGTCTGGTCCGGGAGAACCCATCGTGGGGCTACCGGCGGGTGCACGGGGAGTTGCTCACGCTTGGGATCAAGGTCGCCGCGTCGACCGTGTGGGAGATCCTGCACGAGGCCGGGATCGATCCGGCCCCGGATCGGGCCACGACAACGTGGCCGCAGTTCCTGCGCTCACAGGCCCAAGCGCTGCTCGCCGCCGACTTCATCGAAACGATCAGGCTAACTGGCACGCGCCTGTATGTCCTGGCCGTCATCGAGCACGCCACTCGGCGGGTCCGCGTCCTCGGTGTGACCGCGCATCCGACCGCGGCCTGGGTGGCCCAGGCCGCCCGCAATCTCGTGATGGACCTCGAGGATGCGGGATGCCGGGTGAAGTACCTCATCCGTGACCGGGACGCCAAGTATCCGGCTCTGTTCGACGCGGTCCTCGCCGACGCCGGTATCACGGTCGTGCGCAGCGGCATTCGGATGCCTCGCATGAACGCGATCATGGAGCGTTGGGTACGGACCTGCCGACGCGAGCTACTTGACCGGGCGTTGATCTACAACCAGCGACATCTCCTGCACGCCCTGCGTGAATTCGAGGCGTACTACAACGTCCACCGACCGCATCAAGGCATCGCGAACGCTCGACCACTCGTTCCGCTGCCGGAGCCGATCGCCGATCGAGATCGGCTGGCTCATCTGAACATCCACCGACGTGACCGTCTCGGCGGCATCCTCCACGAGTACCAACACGCCGCCTGACCTGCCCGGATGGCATTATCGGCAGGTACAACGTCACCACCGTCTCTTGCGTAGTGGCTTGATCTTGGCGGTGGCCCGATATGCCTTGCATAGCATATGGCTTCGGTGGCATAGTGGTTTCGTGGACGTGGACTTTCCCGCGGAGTTCGGCGTTTGGCTCGATCGGCTGGAGGCTAGGGCGCGGGAGGGAGACGATCATGCGCGATCGATGCTCGTGTTCGTTGTTCGAGGGTTGAATCACCTTCGGGGACTGAGCGAGGCACCGCTGCGTGACGAGGAGACGGCTGGGCTCCGGTGGGTCGGCAGTCCCGCCGGTACGAGTTGTGGCGGGTCTCCCACGCATATCACCCGCGGGTGGCCGTACGGCTGATCTGCTGGTTTCCGCCCAAGTCCAACACCGTAGTGGTGGCCCTGTTCGCCGCCGACAAGGCGCACCTCGGTGATGTGTTCTATGACGGGGTCGCGTCCCGGGCGGACCCTCTGATCGATCAGTGGAAGCGTGAGACGGCCAGCGAGGAGGGACCATGACCGAGCGTGACATGACGCCGCCCACGTTTGTGCAAGGCAACGACATCATCGACAGGCTGGCGGCAGACCCGTTCATCGCCGACGACATAGCCGCCGCTGACGCTGAGGTCGAGGAGATGGATCGGTTCTACGCGATGAACCTCGCGATGATCCGCAAGGCGGCGCAGATGACCCAGGTGGAGGTGGCGCGCAAGCTGGGTGTCGGGCAGGGGGTCGTTTCCCGGCTCGAACGCCGTAGCGACATGCTGCTGTCCACCCTGTACGAATACCTGACCGCCACGGGCGCCGACTCGGCGAGCATCGTCGTGACCGTCCACGGACGACGGGTCGAACTCGACCTCGGCCGACTGCGCGCATCTGATCCCGAAGAGGACGCGGCGGCTCACGTGGACTGAGCGGCGGCATACGCGGCGATGCGTGGTCGCGCTGGTGACGGCGTAACGTCCACACTGAGCCAGCGATGGCTCGTCGGGATCCGGTGGGCGTTGACAGGGGTGGGCAGGCGCGTCGTGGGACGATTCGCCGGTGGGTTCGACGGATGTGGCGGCGACCGGTGAGATGGATCGGCTTCGTCGGGAGCTGGATCATTTGCGGCCCTACTGACACATCCGGGGGTGGTCTTTCATGATCGAATGGCCGTTAGGTGGCGTGCGTCCACTGTGGGGTGATCTTCTCGGTCGGGCGGTCTCTGACCGGATCGTGGTTCTCGCCCGCGGGCAAGGGGTCGCGTAGCGACCGAGCGAAGCTCGGCTTGGCCCCTTGCCGGTGGGCGAGGTTCGCGATACGCCTTGTGGCGGCCGTCCGGGAAGGTCACCGCTGATCTTCGAGGGAGGGTCGGGAGTGCGAGGGCGGAGCCCTCGCACCGAGTCGGCTCGGTCAGGTGGCCCGGGTTCGGCCGGGCAGGGGTGGGCACAGCCCGCCGAGGGCGAGCATGGCCAGACCGATCAGGGCGTACGGGTCGCGGAACCCAAACGCGAGCCTGGTCAATAGCCGCAGCTTCGTATTGACGCTTTCGACCAACGCGTTCGAGAGCCGGTGATCGATGCTGATCTCGATGGCGGCCCGGTGCTTAACGACCCGGCGGGCTAGCGTGACGAAGGCGGGGATGCGGCAGCGTCGCGCCCAGGAGATCCACCGATCCAGGGCGACCTTGGCCGCGTACGGGTACCCGTCGCGGGAGAGCCGAAACACCAGACGCAGACCCTCCTTCAACGACCAAGCCCGATGCAGCCGGGGGTGGGTGGCGGCGATCCAGTCCAGCATGGCCCGCTGCTTGACGGTCAGATCGGAAGGGTTGCGCCACAACGCCCAGCGGGCACCCTTGAGCGTCTTGGACTGCGTGGTACGCCCGCCCTTGCCGCCACGGGCCGCGTTCCACACCTCCCGCCGTACCTCATCCAACGCCTCGGTGGCCCAGGCCACCACGTGGTACGGGTCGGCGCCGCGGACCGCGTTCGGGCACCGCTTGGCCACCACAGTGGCGACCCAGCTCGCGGCGTCGGCGGACACGTGGGTAATCGCCGCGCACCGGTCGGCCCCAAGCAGGTCGAAGAACGCGTGCAGGGTGTCCTCGTCCCGGCCCGGCGCGGCCCACACCAGCCGGCCGGTGTCGTGATCGACCACGCAGGTGATGTAGCGGTGGTTCTTCTTGTACGACAGCTCATCGACACCGATGCGGCGCAGGCCGGCGAACCGGTCGGCCAGCTGCTCGGCGTCGCGGCTCACCCGGGTCACGATCGCCCCGACTGTGCGCCAGGCGACGCGCATCAGCTCGCCCACCGCGGTCCGCGACGTGTGCACCGCCAACCACGCCACCTGGTCGTCGAAGGCGTAGGTGTGTCCCGCCTTGTGCCGCGCCCACGGCACCGCGATCACCGTCGGCCCGTGCACCCGGCAATTCACCCGCGGCGCGTCGGCCTCCAACTCCACCCGCAACACGCCCGCGTCCAGCGACCGCCACCGGCGCCGCCCCTCACCCTTGTCCTCCCACGGGGCGCGCCGGCCACACCGGCCACAGCGCTGCCGCGCCCCTCGACGCGGCCGCACGTGAACCACCAGGACCTCCCCGTCCACGTCCTCCTCGAGGTCCCAGCGCTCCACGACCGTACGTTCGACTCCCAGCAGCCGCTGCCATACCCTTGCTGTACGCACGCCGTTTCCTGATCTGTGGATCTGACCGTAGACAAGCCAGACCCTAGTCAGGGCAACGGCGTGCGCCCACCTCACACCTCAACGGCGACCCCCGGACACGTCAGGGGAGCCTCATTTGCGGGCAGAGAATGCCCGTCTGGCGCGGCTGCTCGACTTGCGGGGCCAGGACACTTCGCCCGCGCACGAGCAGCTCGCCGTTCCGGCGCCGGCCCTGGTGACGATGGCCTCGCCGACACAGGACAAGCTGGCTCTGTACGCTGACCGGTTCCGCGCCCGTAGCGATGTTCACGCGGTTCGCTGGGACAACTCCCGCACCGGGGCGTCGGGGTGGATGCCGGCGGTGTCCGGCGGATGGCGCAAGGGCATGGACCGTCGAAGTGCCAGCCATCTGCCGCTGACGGGACAGGTGATCAGGTCCCACTTGGTCGGTGACGTGTTCATCGGCCTGTATCCGTTGTTGAAGGACAACACCTGCCACTTCCTGGTGGCCGACTTTGACGGTCAAGCGGCCATGCTCGACGCGCTCGCGTATGTCAAGGCGGCGCGCGCGAACGGTGTTCCGGCGGCGTTGGAGCTGTCGCAGTCGGGACGTGGCGCGCACGTGTGGGTGTTCTTCGCGGACAAGATCGCTGCAGCCGTCGCCCGGGCGGTGGGGACCGTGCTCGTGCATGAGGCGATGGTGCTGCGCGGGTCGATGGACCTGCGCTCTTATGACCAGTTATTCCCTAACCAGGATGTACTTCCAGACGGAGGCTTTGGCAACTTGATCGCCGCTCCGCTGCAGGGCCGTCGACGTGGAGACGGGCTGACCGTGTTCCTCGACCTGGCGACCCTGGAGCCGTTGAGGACCAGTGGGTCTTCCTGTCCACAGTCGACCGACTCAGCCTCGGCGATGCGCAGCGGGTCGCCCGGCAGGCGAAACGGACGGCGGTCGGTGCCGATGTTGCCAGTCTGAGACGCTCGGAGGCGACCAAGATCCAGCCAACCCTGCCTGCGGTGGTGCACGCGGAGCTGGGCGCCGGTCTGATCCTGGACCTGTCGACACTGCCTCCCGCGGCGGTGGCGACGTTCAAGCACGCGGCGTCGATGGCCAACCCGAAGTTCTATGAGTTGCAACGCTTGCGTAAGTCCACCTGGGACACTCCGCGATTCGTTCGCGGGTACGACATCACCGTTGACGACCGCCTCGTGCTGCCGCGTGGCCTGCGGGATGCCGTCACGGGCATCGTTGAACGGGCCGGATCGCACCTGGCCGTCACCGACGTCCGGAACCCGGGCACGGAAATCGACGTCACGTTTGCTGCTGACCTCAAGCCCGAGCAGGCCCTCGCGGTCAGCGCACTGCTCGCCCACGACGACGGCGTGCTTGTCGCGCCGCCCGGATCGGGCAAGACCGTCATGGCCTGCGCGATCATCGCCGAACGCGCCACATCCACCCTGGTCCTCGTCGACCGCAAGGCCCTCGCCGACCAGTGGCGTACCCAGGTCGTCAACTTCCTGGGCATCAAGCCGGGCCAGGTCGGAGGCGGCCGGCACAAGCTCACCGGGGTCGTGGACATCGCCATGCTGCCCACGCTGGCCCGCCACGACAACATCGCCGAACTCACCCACAGCTACGGACAAGTCGTCATCGACGAATGCCATCATCTCGCGGCCGCCGCGTACGACCACTCCGTCAAACGCATCGGCGCCCAGTTCTGGCTCGGGCTCACCGCCACCCCGGATCGTCGGGACGGGCTCGGCGAACTGGTGACCTGGCAACTCGGACCTGTCCGGCACACCCTCGCCCAGGATGAACCGGGCACTCTGATGGACACACTCGCGGACCAAGCCGGTCCACGGCGAGTTCTCCATATCCACGAAACCGCCTTCCGTTACAGCGACCTCGACCCGACCGCGCCCGGTGCACTCGCGGAGGTACACCGCGTCCTCGTCACCGACCGCGAGCGCAACGCCCAGATCGTCACCGACATCAGTACCGCGCTGTCCAGAGGACGCAACTGTCTCGTTCTCACCCGGCGGGTCGCCCACATCGACGCGCTGGCGACCATGCTCGCCGAACGCCGACACCAAGCGCTGGTGTTGCAGGGTGGCATGACCACCGCCGCCCGCCGCGCCGCCGTCGACCGTCTCGCGGATACGAAGGCCGGCGACGGCGTGCTCGTGATCGGCACGACGCCGTTTATCGGCGAAGGATTCGACGCGCCGGCGCTTGACACGCTGTTCCTGGCCGCGCCGGTGTCTTTCGACGGTCTACTCGTCCAATGCGCCGGACGCGTGGTGCGCGCTGCCCCGGGCAAGGACATCGCCGAGGTCCATGACTACCACGACCACGCTGTCGCGATCCTGGCCACTTCGCTGCAACGACGTATGCCCGGCTACCGGGCCCTCGGGTTCACCAGGGCCTGACCCACATGCGCGCCCCCACTGACCGCTAGCGGGAGTTTCCCCCCTACGTGACCAGGGCGCCCGGATCTCGTTGTACCGCTTGGGTTTCAGGCCCATCCGGCGTATTACCCAGATCGTCTTGCCCGAAGACGATCCGGGCCGGCCGGATGCAGCTGATAGCAGCGAAATCAACGAATGCCTGGGTAATACAGTCAGGCTGCCCGGAAACACCTCCTGACCTGCGGAAACACCCTCCATGATCGAAATAGGGGGGAAACTCAGGCTAGGCTGCCCTGGTGTCACGCCGCGAGCCCGCCGGGCTCGCTCTTCGCGACGAGTTGATTGACGCCATCACGTCGCAGAATGCTCCGTCGCGGGTAGTTCCGATGGCGGTTCACCCTGGAACCACCGACGGTGGACAGGGAGGCAGTCGTGGATGCGGTGTTCGAGCGGTGCGGGTGTCGGGATTCGTTGTCGAAGAAGCGGCTGGAGAAGTCGTGTCCGCGGCTGGGTGAGCGCGGCCATGGTTCCTGGTATTTCGAGTGCATGGTGTCCACAATGGCCGGTCGACGCGAACGCGTCCGGCGGGGCGGCTACCCGACCAGAGCAGCAGCCACCGGGGCCCGGGCCGCCTTGTTTTCCTCGTCGCAGGAGGAGACCACGGCACAGTTGTGGACGGTCGCGAGGTGGCTGCGGTTCTGGCTGTCGACCCGGACCAGCATCCGTCCTTCCACACTGCGGTCGTACGCCGGGCACGTCGACAACGTCCTGGTCCCACACTTGGGCACGGTTCGGCTCGGGGAACTGACCGGCCGTCAGGTCGCCGCGGTGTTCAACATGCTCGCCACGACGCCGAACAAGACGGGTCGCCTGCCGTCTCCGTCCACGTTGCACCGGATCCGGGCCACGCTGCGTTCGGCCCTCAACACGGCGATCCGGGAAGGACTGATCCGCGACAACCCGGCCCGGTTCATCCAACTACCCACTCCCCGTCGGCCGCAGGCGCAGGTGTGGACCGAGCACCGGGCCCGTGAGTGGCGCAGGACGGGGGAGCGTTTCCCGGTCGCCGTATGGACAGCGCAGCTGCTGGCCGAGTTCCTCCGCTTCGTGGCCGAGGACCGGTTGTACGCGATGTGGTGGCTGGTCGCCCTGCGCGGGTTGCGCCGCGGGGAAGCAGCCGGGTTGCGCTGGGTCGACGTCGACCTGGACGAGCACGTCGTGATGATCTCCCAGCAGCGGATCACGTTCGGGCACACCACCACGGTCGGCCCGCCCAAGTCGGCCGCGTCATGTCGGACTATCGCCCTAGACCTCAAGTAAGCGAGGCTGGTTGTTGAGAGGGGTCGTCGGGCGTCCCGGGCGCGCCGGCGGCGTCCGTGGACGGCGCTTCAGTCCCGGCGTCGCAGTCGGCGGGTTTCGAGCCGTAGTGCCGGTGTCCGTTTCGGCCTGATTCAAATGGTGGTTTGTCGATGTTGGGCGTGCCGGGTCGCCGCCGCGGTGGCGACGGTCGGCCGGGTGACGCTGCTGGGCTTGGTCAGCCGTAGCCGAAGCGGGTGCGTTCGGTGGTGGCCCATGCGCTGAAGAACCGGTCGAGGTTGACGGTGTAGGCGATCAGTCGCACAACGATGGACCGGGCCCGGACGAGGACCATGGCGGGGATGCGGATGACAGTGTCGAGGAACCGTTTGAACTCCATGCGCACGAAGCCGGTCCGGTCGTCCTTGCGGTGCATCATGATCGCGTGCCAGGACTTGATGTTCCATGCCAAGGCCGCGATGAGCATGTAGGCCCAGTTGGAGTGCAGGTCGTCGACCGGGGCGCGCAGGGCGCCGAGCCCGGACTTGAGCTGGCCATGGATGTTCTCCTGGTCGCAGCGCTCGTTGGCCAACTCGACGATCTGCGCCGAGGTGTGGGCGTCGGCGGAGTAGGTGGTGAAGTAGAAGAAGTAGCGGATCTCGTCGATTAGGGCCTGTTCGCCCTTCATGCGGCTGATGTTCTTGCGCAGCACCACGACCCGGTAGTCGCGCCGGCATTTGCCAGGCCGGTAGGTGAACTCGGCGACGTCCTCGCAGTTGAGCCGCAGGTTGACGAACCCCCGCTGCTTGACGACTTCCTGTTTGCGGTTGTGGCGGCGAGCGCGGGTCTTGCCGGTCTTGTTCTCATACGGTGCCGGCCGCTCAAGGCATCGCCATGCCGAAGGATCGAGTGCCTCGGCACGGTTGCGCAACGCGGCGATGTTGTCCGTGCCCAGCACGAAATCCACCTGCTCGGCCCACTGGTCGAAGTGGGCAGTCAGGGCGAAGTCGGTGTCGCCGCGCACACAGACCCGCTTGGCGTACGGGGCGACCAAGTTGATGGCCTTGTCGATCCACGTCGCGGCGTCCTGGTGGCTGGGCGCGTTGCCCGGCCGGTTGACCAGATAGAGCACCTCGCGGGTGTTGGCCAGCGTGACCAGCAGCGGCGCGTAGCCCCAGATCCCCTTGTAGGAGATGTCCATGCCCTGCTTGAGCTCGGCCGTGGTAGCCACGATCGTGCCGTCCACGTCCAGATAGGCCACCTCGCCGAGCAGATCCGCGCAGCGGCTGCGCCACATTGCCGGGCGTACCGCGTTGATCGCGTCCATCAACGCCACGATGTCGGCCTCGGTGAAGCGGCGCAGGAAGTCCCCTATCGTGGTCGGGTCCGGCAACAGCCTCGCGCCGAGCCCGTTCATCAACGGCACGTCGTTGCGCAGCCGGTCGACGTCCTCCAAGCGGGTACCGCCCGTCAGGACGCTGTAGGCCAACGTGAGCACGTGATCGGACTCGTGATACGGCAAATGCATCTTCAACAGCTCGAGGTCATCGTCGATCGCCCTCGCCAGGCCCAACCGAGTCACCAGCCGGTGCATCGCGAAGATGCCGCCGTACGGAGTCACCTCGACGTTGCCGCCGACCTCATAACTGATCTTGCCAGAGGTGAGCATCGGCTCCGACCGCGCGCCCCAGTGCCCGGCCTGCCGGTGGCGCGCCTCAACCCTGCGCCGTCGGCGTGCCGAGTTCCGCCGGCTCTGCTCATGCGTTAACTTCTTCACCACAAGGGACCTGTCCTACCGGGCTGCGTTGGAGTCGCAAACCCCGGCAGGATAAGGCCCTTGATCTATCTCCGGCCGGACCTACCCAGCCGACACGCTTACTGAAGGCCTAGACAAGACCACCGTGCGGGTGCTGCGGGCTCACCGCCGGCTGCAGATGGAGGAGGCGGTCAAGGCGGGCGAGCTGTGGGTCGAGACAGGCTACGTGTTCACCGACCTGAAGGGTGAGCCGCTGAACCCGGACTACCTGACCCGCCGGTTCCGCTATCTGGTCCGCCAGTCCGGCTTGCCGCCAGTCCGGCTGCACGACCTTCGTCACGGGGCGGCCACGCTCGCCCACGCCGCCGGTGCGGACCTCAAGACCCTCCAGGAACAGCTCGGCCACACCTCGATCGTGCTCACGGCCGACACGTACACCAGTGTCCTGATGATCCTTCATTTCAAGGTCGCGGAGGCGACGGCGCGGCTCGTGCTCGCCACAGCCGCCAAGAACCCCGGTAGCCGTTACCGCCGCCGCAAGACCGGCGCACCGAAGTCCGCCGCGCCTACGGCTGCGACGAGACCGAAACCGTTGCGGCCCAAACGATCCCGCACCCGGAAAGCTCGGAACAGGGCTCGCGCCCACGTGACACCCAAACCGCCACCCAAAGATCAGTTAGGCAGCGACCGATGAGAATACGGCCAGCTCAGGAAGGGTGCGCCGCCAGGGACTCGAACCCCGAACCCGCGGATTAAGAGATGTGGATGGTGATGGTGTGTCCACATGGTACTAACGGTTCCGTTTGATGCTAGGACGTCCGGGCGGTTGGCACAACCTCGTGCTGGCTCGTCCGTCTGGTGCCGGATGGTTCCGTGGCGTCCGAGCACACCACGCGCACACCTAAATCCTATGTGGACCGTGACACGCGCCTTCGGCTGCGTCGTGCTGTCAGGAGGCGAGCGCGTCCAGTCCGAGCCGAGGGGGGGTCGGGCGTCATCGTCTAGCCGGATGTCTAGACAGCTGATCAAGGTCCGGCCGTACGGCGACTGTCCACTGGTACCGGTGGGGACGCCGCGCCTTGACCGCACCCGGAGGATGGCTTCGCCGAGATCGAGCAGGCGGCGTTCGAACCGGTCAACATGGTGCCGGGCATCGGACCCTCGCCGGACAAGATGCGGCAGGGCCTGCTGTCACCCGCCGGGTGGGCTGGTGGTCGCGGACATGGAGTTGGGAAGCTCGAACAGATCGCCCTCGATCACCTATAGATAGTTGATTGGTGTGCCGGACCGCCTTGCAATCGGGCAACGACGGGAGGATGGTGAATAGCAAAACTTCGATAGTTCACGGGGGTTCGAATGATCAGTGATCGAAAGCTGTCCCGTCGCCACGTGCTGCGAGTTGCCGCCGTCGTATCGGCAAGCGCCGTCGCCGTCGCCACGATCGGGGACCCCGCCTCGGCCGACCCGGCACCGGCCTCGACCGGGGGTTCGGGCAAGCGCGCTGAGCTTGGACGGGTCGCCACCGCCGACCGATCGCTGCTGGTCGTGGAATCCCCCGCGGCCGCGAACAACAGCAAGGTGAGGGCTCCGCAGACGGTTCCCTTCGTGGGCTTCCCCGAGCATGTCGTGCCGCGGGTTGGCGACCTCGTCACCGTGACCGACGACTGGCCGGGCGTCGCCCTGGCTGCGATTCCGGTCTGCCATTGGGTGACGGGCGTGCCGAAGCCGCTGGCCGGCGGTGAGTTCTCCATCGACGGCGCCCGGGTTGCCGGTTCGCCGCTACTCACCGGCGCCCAGAACGTCCGGATGTCGGTGTGCCTGCTCGACACCGAACTTCCCGTCGCACAGGTTCTCGCGACCCGCCCGATCTAGCCGTGATCGCCCTGCTGGGCGCGGCCGCGCGGTTCGCGGCAGCGCTCCTCCTCGTCTATGCCGCGTGCGGGAAGCTCGCTGCCCCGCGCAGCTTCCGACAGACCCTGACTGCGCTACGGATGCCCGGGCCGCGGGTCATCGGCGCCGTCGTACCGGTTGTGGAGCTCGGGGCCGCGGTCGCCCTCGGCGTCGCGCCCGATGCCGTGGTCACCGCGCTGCTGGTCGCCGGCGTCGGCACGGCCTTCGCCGCGGCGGGCCTGCTGACCCTGGTGCGGGGCGAACGGATCCGGTGTGCCTGCTACGGCCAGTCGGGCGATGCCCAGCTTGGCCGATCCCAACTGATCGCGTGGCCGCTGTGGCTGGCCGTCGCCGGGTCCGGCCTGTTCCTGCCGGCCGCGGGTCCGACCGGCGCGCCGGTGTTGGCGGCGACCGTTCTCGCGGTCGCCGTGGCCGTCGCGGCGGTCCGGCTCCGGCCGCTGGCGCAGCGCAATCACAGCTATCTCGCGGTCCTCGAGTCCCAAGCGAAATACCAGGCCAAGGAGATGACGTGACATTTCTCTGGATCGCAATGGTCGTGCTGAGCCTGCTGGTCACGGTCTGCCTGCTCGCGCTGGTCGATCAGTACCACACCCTCGAGGTGATCCGGGCCCGGCTCGAACTGGAGGATGCCCCCCATCCCATCCCGATTCCGCTGGGTCGGGCGACCAACCCGTCCGCGGTCGGTCTACCCGCCGTATTGGACGCCACCCCCCATCTGGTGGCGCTGTTCCTGTCGACCTCGTGCAGCACCTGCCGGTCCATCGCTTCGGGCCTGCGGGAGCATCGCTCGTCGGATGTCTGGGTGGTGCTGCAACAGGCCCGTACCACCGAGGAGGGCACCCGCTGGCTCACCGACGAGGGCCTGGCCGTCGACCGGGCGACCGTCGACGTGGACGGCCAGATCGCGGCGGCGCTCGGCGTGAGCGTCATCCCGTCGGCGGTCGTCTACCGCGACGGCGAGGTGCTGCTCGCCCAGAGCATCCCGTCGTTTCGTCAGCTCACCCCGCTCTTCGCCCAGCGCAAACTGCCCCCGTCGGTCAAGCTCGCCACGAGAGGAACGATCCAGCTATGACGACAGCCATCGAATGCATCACCGAGCCCAGCGGTGGGTCGGAGACGGTCGCGCACCGGACCGGACGACGGTTCGCGGTGCTCACCCTCGGTTCGGCGGTCATCGCCGGGCTGGCCACCCTGCTCAACGCCAAGCCCGCGGCGGCGGACTGCCAGGGATCGCCGTGCTGCAGCCTGGCCCGGTGCAACCTGTGCGACTACCAGGTGTCCCACGACCGCTACACCTGCCCGTCGGGTTACTACCGGGTCCTCTGGACCTGCACCTCGGCCGGCATCACCTGGGGTTGCGGCGAATGCTCCACCAGCTCGAGCTCCTGCTATTCGGGCTCGTACGCGTGCTCGATCTACTTCCGCTGGTAGCAGCCGAGAATGGACGCTGTGGTCGCCTGGACGGTGGCGTTGGCCGCCGTCGCCGGCTTCGCCCAGCTGTTCAGCCCTTGAGGCCAGTCCTTCATCGGCGTCGTCCGCCCCTTCGTGCGAGGGGACTCGTCCGCTCGCCGCAGAGCGCTGCGCTTCCCTGCGGTCCTCGTCATCGCGCACATTGCGATGGCGGCATTCATGCTCGCCACCGTCTACCAGCTCGGTACCGTCGCCGCCGGACACCTGCCCCGGACCGCCGCGGCGACCGTCTGCGTGATCGCGGCGCTGGTCGTGATCCCGGTGGACGTCCGGGCCGTACGCCGTCGCATTTACTCGGTGGGTCTGCAGCGGCAGACGGCCAAGGTACTCGCGCACGACCCGAACCGGCCGTGGTGGGTGACCGCCCTGTTCTGGGGTCTGGACACCGGGCTGATCTGGAGCACCTTCCGGGTCTCCGCCACGTCGTGGGTGATGCTGCTCGCCGCGCTGCTCAACATCGCACCACAATGGAGTGGACTGGTCTACGGTGCGTTCTTCGGGATCCCCCTGTTGCTCGCGGTCAATATCGGCGATCCCGACCGGGCGCCGCGTCCCCGTGGGTGGGCCGTTCAGGCAGCTCAACTCGCTGGCGTGGCATTGTTGACGACGTTGCCGTTGGGGGTGGTGCTGCATGAGCTGGTGGCGGGTTGAGCGGACCTGGCTTGTGGCCGGCGTCGTCGTGCTGATGGCCGGGGGCTGTGCCGCCAGGAACGTGGAACCGCCACCCCAAACGTGCGACGACACGGTCCGGGTCAGCGGTGACGTGCCGGCCGCCATGCGGCAGAGCGGACTCGTCCGCGGCGTCGGCATCGGCGACGTCTGGTTCATCGATCCGGAGATCCCGCGGTGGAGCGATCGGCTCGACCGCCAAGGCGACACGGCCACGGCGAAGCTTCCGATCTGGGTCGGCACGTCGACGCTGCCGCAGGTCACCGTGGCCGGCATCCTCGGCACCGCGGGTGATGGCACGGCCGAGTTGCGCCCGACGTCGGAGGGCATCCCGGGACCGGTTCCGATGGGCGTCAGCATTCCCGGGCCGGGCTGTTGGCAGGTGACGGTACGGGGCGAGACGGGCTCGGCCAGCATCCTGGTCAAGCTGGCAACGACCGCGGCGAGCCCGCAGGCTGAGCCGGGGTGAAGTGACCGGGCTGCGCCGCGCTGGCCCTGGCCGCCCCTGTACCTGCCCAGAAGTACGTTCCTGCTGGCCAGGGGTCGCGTCCGGCCTGCGGGTCGATGTTGGCGTGTCCTCGCCGTTCGTCACGTGGATGGCTGCGCGATGATGTCGCCTCGTGCTGCTGCGACTGGCGTACCTGGGTATCTCGAACGCGTTCGCGTTGCTGCGGTTGGTGCCAGGCGGTGACCGGGATAAGGATGTGGAAATCCTTGCATTGCGTGAAGGGTGTCAGCTCGTGGCGTTGGCCTGTCTGTCCCGGCCGGCCGTGGTGGCTGGCGACTCGTCAGGCGGCGTGGCGGTATTCGTGGATGAGCCCGTCGAGCACGTCGATGCGCTGGATTGGCCGGTCCGCAGCCGGCGGCGGTACGAGCGTGAGCTGGGGTGCTCGAATCGGAGGTTGAAGATCGAGGCTGCGGTGTGGCCGCGCGGTGTTGTAGTGATGCAGGTACTCGGTGAGCACGCGGCGCAGGTGTTGCCCGTTCCAGATCAGTGTCCAGTCCAGACACTCCGACCGGACGGTGCGCACCCACCGCTCGGCGTAGGCGTTGGCTCGGGGCGCTCGAGGCGGGATCTTCAGGATCTCGATGCCCGCCGAGGCGAAGACCGCGTCGAACGCGGCAGTGAACTTCGTGTCCCGGTCCCGGATGAGAAACCGGAAGCGGCTGACCTGTTCGTCCAGGTCCAGGAGCAGATTGCGGGCCTGCTGCGTCACCCAGACCCCGGTCGGGTGGGCGGTGATCCCGGCCAGGTGAACTCGTCGGCGTTGGACCTCGACGACGAACAGGACGTACCGCCGGGTCAGGCCGATCGTTTCGACGGTGAAGAAGTCACAGGCGAGCAGGCCGCCGGCCTGGGTGCGCAGGAACTCGGTCCAGGACGGTCCACCCCGACGGGGTGCTGGGCCGATCCGGTGCCGGCGAAGGATCCGTTGCACCGACGACGCCGACACCCGAATGCCCAGCGTGCGGCACACGCCCACGATGCGTAGATAGCCCCAGCGCGGGTTCTCCCGAGCCAGGCGCAGCACCACCTCGACGATGGCCGGATCAAGCCTGGGCCGGTCAACGCGGGTACAGGGGTAGGTCCAGCGGCGGGCGACGAGCTCCCGATGCCAGCGCAACAGCGTCGACGGCGTCACCAGGAAGGCGGCCCACCTCTGGCGGGGCAGCAGCTTCGCCAGGCCGGCCAGCAGCATTCGATCGGCCAGCGTGTACCGCGGTCGGGCCACCTGCCGGCGCAGCACCGCCACCTGATGACGAAGCACCGCGATCTCCACCGCGTCCGCATCCGGTCTGGGACCAAGACCCATCAGGTCGAGCATCCGGCGAACGATCATCAGCCCTAGGAGACCACTGAATAATCGGGCGTGTCGCTCCTGTGGATCTTGGTGATCTTGCTCGATCATCATCGGGTGCAGGGTGTGGAGCGTGCGGACCGGGATCTGCTCGATGCTGCGGCGATGGTGGGCCACCTGGTGGCTGAGGGCAGTGTGTTCGCGTTCCTGGCCGAGCATCGGGGTCGGGTGTTTCCTGACGGGGACTTCACGGATCTGTTTCGGTCGGGGTTGGGTCGTCCGTCGATGCCGGCGCCGGTGGCGGCGACGATTTTGACGTTGCAGACGCTGCTGGACCTCTCTGATGCGGAGGCGGCCGAGGCGGCCCGGTGTGATCTGCGGTGGAAGGTCGCCACCGGGATGGCGTTGGACGACAAGGGATTTCACCCGTCGACGTTGACGTATTGGCGGCGTCGGTTGGCGAAGTCGGCGCGGCCGCACCGTATCAACGAGGCGGTGCGCAAGGTGGTGGAGGAGACCGGGGTCTTGCGGGGCCGTCACCGCCGGGCGGTGGATTCCACGATCCTGGCCGATGCGGTGGCTACGCAGGACACCATCACCCAGTTGGTGGCGGCGGTGCGGCGGGTGGCGCGGCAGGTGCCCGGCGCGGCGGAGCAGATCGCCGCGGTGTGTACCGGGCATGACTACAGTCAGCCGGGCAAGCCGGACATCGACTGGGACGACCCAACGGCCAAGGACGCGATGGTCTCAGCGCTGGTCAACGACGCCAACGCGCTGGTCGCCGCGTTGGCGGGGGCCGATCTGGACGAGCAGGCCCAGTCCACGCTGGCCTTGTTGGCGTTGGTGGCCGGGCAGGACGTGGAGCCGGCCGAGGGCTCGGATGGCAGTGACGGGCGGTGGCGTATCGCCCGCAAGGTGGCCGAAGACCGGGTCATCTCCACTGTGGACCCCGAGGCCCGGCACACCCGCAAGTCGCCCGAGGCGCGTCGCGACGGCTACCGGGCCCACCTGGCCGCCGAGCCCGACACCGGCATCATCACCGACGAGGAACTGACCAAGGCCGCCGGGACCGAGAACTCCGACCCGGCCGTGGCCGAGCGTTTCTTGGCCGCCGACATCCTCAACAGCAGCGACAGCACTGACGAGGAGCAGGCCAGCGGCGGCGACACCGACGGCGGCGACCCGGCGCGGCGTGAGTGGTACGGCGACTCGGCCTACGGCACCGGGGATCTGCGGGGCTCGGTCGACGATGCCGGCCATGAGGCCGTGATCAAGCCCAAGCCGCTGCAATCGGCGGTCGAGGGCGGGTTCACCGTCGATGACTTCACCGTGGACGAAGAGAACCAGACGGTCACCTGTCCCAACGGCAATAGCCGGCCGATCAGCGTCACCCGGGTCGCGACGTTCGGCGCCCTGTGCCGTGACTGTCCGCTGCGCGAGATGTGCACCACGTCCAAGACCGGTCGGAAGATCGTCCTGCACGACCGCGATGACCTGCTCCGCAAGGCCCGCCGCGACTGGAAGAACAACCCCGACCTGCCCGAGCGTTACCGGCGCCACCGGCCCAACGTCGAACGCGTCGTGTCCCAGCTCGCCAGCCGGGGCGGACGGCGCCTCAAACTGCGCTACCGGGGCACCGACCGCAACAATGCCTGGCTCAAGCGCCGCACCGCAGCCCTCAACCTGCGCAACCTCATCAACCGGGGCCTCGACTTCACCCAAGGATGGGTCCTCGCCACCGCGTGAGGAGGCATCAGGGGCCGTAGAAGCCCGTCACCAGACCCTAAGACCCGCTCTCCGGCCCAAATCAACGCCGGAAGCAACACCCCCGACCACGCCGCCCAACCACCGGCCGCCGGGCCACCCGCCCGGGCGCCGGCCAGACGACCAGCGTGAGGGCCCTACCAGACGGCGATATTCAGTGGTCTCCTAGCGGACGACGTGCCCACCATAGGTGCAGCGTCGACGGGTGCCCATGGCGGACCGATTTCTCGCGTGCCGACTCCCGATTGATGTCTTCAAGCGGAAGCGAAACCTCGATCAACTTGCGGGTCGGCGGCACTCGGTGGTCCTCCGTCAGGGCGCGGGAGAGGAATGACGTCATCGTAGGTCGGGGACAACGACCGATCCCGTGACTCAGGCGGTGCGTCGCAGCGTTACTGCTCTACGACCTTACGGGGATCACCCGGATACCGACAAAGCTGGCGTATCTCCGTCGACTTCGTGCCTGGTGCCCCCTTGCCGGAGCGATCCGCAGCGGCGGTTTGCCCGCGTGCGGCCACACTCGGGACACGACGCGCTCGCCGCCTGGTAACCTCCAGAACCCAGTCCGGTCCGCCTGATGTTGGTCAGTCCGCCCAGCGCCGAACAGTCCATCGGCTCCAGAGCACACCACGAGCACACCGTCGTCCACTATGGACATGAAAATAGCTCCGATCCGGAACGTCGTCCCAGGTCAGAGCCTTGATCAATTGTGTGCCGCCAGGGACTCGAACCCCGAACCCGCGGATTAAGTGCGCAAACTGACCAATATCAATGAATGCTGGGCGCTGCCAATTCGTGTCGTCTGATACTGGTTCGCCCAAGCTTCCACGTCGTGATCTTGGCCGTTGGTGCCGTCCGTTGGCGTCCTGTGTCGGAACCGTCGATCACACATGGATCACACGCCCGCCGTCTGGCTACGTCGTGCACCCCGATGGTTCGGACGGGCAGGATGGCGGCATGGTCATCGTCCGGGCGACGAAGAAGCTGCGCCAACGCATCGGTGCGCCGACCTTGATAGACGGCGAGCGCTCGTCGACACTGCTGGGCGACTGGTACGCCACGTCGCTGCCGTGGCGGCCGCAGGTTGCCCTGCTTGTCAACGAGGCCACGCTGCTTCCGGTACTGATGCCGCTCGCGCCCGCTGCGACGATGATGGCCAGGCTCGCCGATGAGGTGGCTACCGTGCTTGAAGCGCACGAAGTGCCGGAGGCGACGATCCGGGCCGAGCGAGAGCACATGCGCCAGGGGCGGATCGCGGCGACGGCCAACCGCAGCGTGGTCGGGATCATGAATGACTTCACGTTCCTCGCCGACACCTACTGGACCGAGATCCGTCCCGACCTGCGCGCGCTGGCGGTGCGCCTGGCCCGCACTCCGTACAGCCCGCTGTATCGCGGCCACGGCAGCCCCGATCGCGAACTCGCAGCCCTCGTGGACTCCGGGGCGCAGGCGGGGCCGCAGCGTAGAACCTTGACGTCATAGAACTTGAAAGTCATACTGGTGGGGTGGCGTGGTCCGTGATCCTAGTCGACGAGGTCGACGACTGGTTCATGGCCCTGGCTCGCGCGGATTCCAAGTCCGCCGAATTGGTGGCCGCGGCTATCGATCAGCTTGAAGTGGATGGGCCGAGTCTGGGTCGTCCTCTGGTGGATCGGATCGAGGACTCGAAGATCCACAACTTGAAGGAACTGCGGCCAGGGTCGGCTGGTGGCACCGAAGTGCGGATCTTATTCGTGTTCGACCCGTCTCGGCAGGCGGTGCTGCTGGTGGCCGGCGACAAGTCCGGTCAGTGGAAACGGTGGTACGACGAGAACATCCCGATCGCGGAGCAGCGCTACGAACGCTGGCTCGGCGGCGGATACAGCACGGAGAGGACGGCGTGATGGCGCGAAGCTGGAAGGAAGTACGGGCACTGGCTGTCGAGGCCGGCCTGATCGACGAGGCCCAGGTGAGTGAGCTGCGGGCCAAGCTGCGGGCCGAGGTGCGCGCCCACCGGTTGGCCGAGATCCGGCAGGCGTACGGGCTCGATCAGAGTGCCCTAGCCGAGCGGCTCGGCGTGTCGCAGTCGCGGATCTCCCGGATCGAGCGGGGCGAACTCGACCGGGCCGAGATCGCCACCGTGCGCGGTTACGTGGAGGCGCTCGGTGG
This sequence comes from uncultured Actinomycetota bacterium, assembly GCA_963753485.1. Taxonomy (GTDB): domain Bacteria; phylum Actinomycetota; class Actinomycetes; order Mycobacteriales; family Micromonosporaceae; genus CAWDLX01. The sequence goes on from CAVWCL010000020.1 coordinate 520,716, forward strand.
CGAGGTCGAGATCGTGGCCAGGTTCGGCGACGAACGCATCACCGTCGGCTGAGTATCGCTGCCGCGAGCAAGCCGGTCGAAGTCTGATCGGGCGTGGGACGATGCGCCGGTGGGTTCAGCAGACGTGGTTACCAGCATTGAGAACGGGCGGCTTCAGCGGGAGGTAGATCGACTTCGGGCGGAGAACGCCCGGCTGACGCGGCTGCTCGATCTGCGCGGTCTCGACACCGCATCCGGCCATGAGCAGCTCGCGGTGCCGGCGCCGACGTTGGTCACGATGAATTCGCCGGAGGGGGACAAGTTGGCGTTGTACGCCGACCGGTTCCACGCCCGCACTGATGTCCACGCTGTGCGTTGGGACAACGTCCGTTCGGGTGTGTCGGGTTGGATGCCGGCGGTGGCCGGTGGGTGGCGTAAGGGAATGGATCGCCTCCATGCCAGCCATCTGCCGCTGACCGCTGCGGTGATCAAAGCACACCTGAGCGGCAAGGTATTCATCGGCCTGTATCCGCTGTTGAGGGACAACACGTGCCGTTTTCTGGTGGCCGACTTCGATGGCCAGGCGGCGATGCTCGACGCCCTGGCGTACGTGAAGGCGGCCCGGGCAAACGGTGTGCCGGCCGCGTTAGAGCTGTCCCAGTCGGGGCGAGGCGCGCACGTATGGGTGTTCTTCACCGACAAGATCCCCGCGGCGGTGGCCCGGGCGGTCGGCACGGTGCTGGTGCATGAGGCGATGGTGCTGCGCGGTTCGATGGATCTGCGCTCGTACGACCGGCTGTTCCCCAACCAGGACGTGCTGCCCGAGGGCGGGTTCGGCAACCTGATCGCCGCACCGTTGCAGGGCCGTCGCCGGGACAACGGGCTGACCGTGTTCCTCGATCTGGCGACGTTGGAGCCGTGGCCGGATCAGTGGGCATTTCTATCCACAGTGGATCGATTGAGCCCGGGGCAAGCGCAGCGAGTCGCCCGACGGGCGAAGCAGGCGACGGTCGGCAACGACGTCGCTGCCTTGAGCCGGTCGGAGGCGACCAAGGTCCACCCGCCGCTGCCCACTGTGGTGCATGCCGATTTGGGCGCCGGCCTGAGGCTCCCCTTGGCGGAATTGCCGCCGGCGGCGTTGTCGACGTTCAAGCACGCGGCGTCGATGGCCAACCCGAAGTTCTACGAACTGCAACGGCTCCGTAAGTCCACCTGGGACACCCCACGATTCGTCCGTGGCTACGACATCACCGTCGACGATCACCTGGTGCTGCCGCGAGGGTTGCGGCACACCGTCACCAGCATCGTTGAACGGGCCGGCTCACGGCTGAACCTCGCCGACGTGAGGAACCCGGGCGTCGAGATCGACGTCGCGTTTACCGCGGAACTCAAGCCGGACCAGGCGATCGCGGTCAGCGCGATGCTCAGCCACGACGACGGGGTACTCGTCGCGCCACCCGGATCCGGCAAGACCGTCATGGCCTGCGCGATCATCGCCGAGCGGGCCACATCCACCCTCGTCCTGGTTGACCGCAAGGCGCTGGCCGAACAGTGGCGCACCCAGCTCGGCGGACTGTTGGGGATCAAGCCGGGCCAGGTCGGCGGCGGGCGCCGCAAGCTCACCGGTGTCGTGGACATCGCCATGCTTCCCACCCTGGCTCGCCGCGACGACGTAGTAGAACTCACCCACGGCTACGGCCATGTGGTGATTGACGAATGCCACCATCTCGCGGCGGCTGCCTACGACCATTCCGTCAAGCGGATCGGTGCCCAGTTCTGGCTCGGGCTCACCGCCACCCCAGCCCGACGCGACGGGCTCGGCGAACTCGTGACCTGGCAGCTTGGACCCATCCGACACACCCTGGCCCAGCCGGTGACGCTCACCGACACGCTGCTGGCGCCGGCCGGCCCACGCCGCGTTCTGTATGTCCACGAAACCGCATTCCGTCATGAGGCTCTCGATGTCGCGGAGCCGGGAGCTGTCGCCGAGGCGCATCGCGTACTTGTCGCCGACCCCGGCCGTAACGGTCAGATCGTCCAAGACATCAGCGCTGCCTTGGCCCGAGGCCGCAACTGCCTCGTCTTGACCCGCCGGGTCGCCCACATCGAGACCCTCGCCACCATGCTGGCCGAACGTGGCCACGACGCCATCGTGCTGCAGGGCGGCATGAGCGCTGGCGCCCGCCGGGCGGCAGTGGATCGTCTCGCTGACGCCAAGGCCGGTGACGGTGTACTCGTCGTCGGGACCACACCATTCATCGGCGAGGGCTTCGACGCGCCGGCGCTGGACACCCTGTTCCTGGCCGCCCCGGTCTCCTTCGACGGACTGCTCATCCAGTGCGCCGGCCGGGTCGTACGCGCCGCCTCGGGTAAGGACACCGCCGAGGTTCACGACTACCACGACCACGCGGTCCCGATCCTGGCCGCTTCGCTGCCCCGACGCATGCCCGGCTACCGTGCCCTCGGGTTCACCCGTGCGTAGGCTGCCCTGGTGCCCCGCCGCAATTCACCGCGTTCGCCGACCTCGACGAGCTGGTTGCTGACATCACGGTCGACGCGTACGGCGACGACGAGCCGCAGACTGCGTTCCCGGAGGTGTTCAACCAGGATGTGCCGCTGCCGATCTCGGCGACCCTGCTGGGCATGTCGGTCGAGGTGGTCGGCTTCGACTACCGCGATGAGCGCCAAGGCGTCGTCGCCCATTGCCGGCGTGACGATCCAAAGCAGGATCTCGCGGTGGTCGATGTAGTCTTTCCGCCGGATACGGTCGCGGCGTGGGTGCAGGCTGCCTATCGTCGTTGGCTCGGCCTCGACCCGAACTCGTGCGACATGCCGGTCGGGTGGCGGCCGTCGTGGCTGTAGGGACCGCCGCCCTGGCGACGGCATTTGTGCGGTCTGTCGTCGATGGAGAGTCGGGTTGAGCGAGTACCAGTTCTACGAGTTCCTTGCCGTGGACCGCCCGCTGGACTCCCGCCAGCTCGGTGAGGTCCGGTCGTCGTCGACCCGAGCGAATATCACGCCGACGAGTTTCGTGAACGTGTACCACTGGGGCAATTTCCGCGGCAGTCCGCGGACCATGATGGAGCGCTACTACGACGCGCACCTGTACCTGACCAACTGGGGGACCCGTGAGGTGATGCTGCGGCTGCCGATCAGCGTGCTCGACGAGGACACGGTCGGCACGTACTGCCTGACCGATTCGTCGACCGCATGGACCAGCGGTGGCAACGTCATCGTGGCCGTCTGTCGCGATGGTGATGGCGATGACGACTTTTTCGACGAGGACGGCCACGGCCTGCTCGGGTCGATCATCAGCGTTCGGGCTGAACTGGCCGGAGGTGATCTGCGGCCGCTGTATCTGGCATGGCTGCACTCGGTCGCCGAGGGCGAACTCGGCGACGACGAGATCGAGCCACCCGTACCGGCGAACCTGGGCTCGCTCAGCGCCGGGCAGCGCAGCCTCGTCGACTTCATCCGCCTCGACCAGGATCTCCTCGACGCCGCCACCGAAGGCAGCCGCAGTCGCAACACCGCCAAGCCGACAAAGGCGCACCTGACCGCCAGGGTGCGGGCGCTGCCGGCCAGCCAGAAGGACGCGCTGCTGGTCGGGCTGATGCGCGATGAGGAGCCCCACGTCGGCACGCGGCTGCTGCGCCGTTACCACGGAGGGAACGAGCGCGCCGCCGATGCGGGCCGCGACCGCACGGTGGGTCAGCTCCTGGAGGCAGCCCAGGTTCGACGCGAAGCGCGTGCCCGAGCGGCCGCCACCGAACGCGAACGTCAACGAGCGAAGGCTGAACGCGGCGCGGCCGAAGCGCGGCAACGTCGTCTCGACTCCCTGGCCCGCGAGGGTGACCGCGTGTGGACGCGAGTCACCGCCCTTATCGAGGCGAGGAAGGCCAACGAGTACGACGAAGCCACCGCCCTGCTGACCGACTTGCGCGAGGTCGCCGACCGCGACGGCCAACGCAGCCCGTTCACGGCCCGCGTACGTGAGTTGAGGCAGCGCTACGCCAACCGACCCGCGCTACTCGAACGCCTCGACCGCGCCGGCCTCAGGAATTCCTGACACGCGGCAGGAGCCCCGGGCACATCAGCCGGCAGAGTCTCGTTGATCAGGTTGACGATCAACGAGGAGGCAAACGGTGGCGAACAGCGGCGTGATCTTCAAGCGGTGCGGGTGCAGGGACCCGCACACCCATCAGCTGCTGGAGGGCAACTGTGCACGGCTGGCCGAACGCGGCCACGGCAGCTGGTACTTCCATTGCAACGTGACCACCTTGTCCGGGCGGCGAGAGCGGGTGCGGCGGGGCGGGTTCGCCACCCGGGCAGATGCCGAAGCTGCTCGAGACGCGCTGCTGTCCCGATCGTGCGAGGAGTCCACCGCCGCGGTCTGGACGGTGGAGCGGTGGCTGCGCTATTGGCTGACCACGCGCACCAGCATTCGGCCGAGCACGCTGCGCTCCTACGCCGAACACGTCGACAACCATCTCGTCCCGTATCTGGGCCGGATCCGGCTGAGCGAGTTGACCGGGCGGGACGTGACGGCCATATTCACCACGATGGCCGCCAGCGACAACCGGTGGGGCCGGCGGCCGGCACCGTCCACATTGCACCGGATTCGGGCCACGTTGCGCGCGGCGCTCAACGCCGCGATCCGCGACGGGGTGATCCACGACAACCCGGCCCGGTTCGTGGAACTGCCGACGCCGCGTCGGCCGCAGGCGCAGGTGTGGACGGAGCACCGTACACGGGAGTGGCGGAGCACGGGGCAGCGGTTCCCGGTCGCGGTGTGGACTGTCGCGCAGGTGGCAGCGTTCCTGCGGTTCGTCGAGGGCGACCGGCTGTATGCGATGTGGTGGCTGATCGCGTTGCGCGGACTGCGTCGGGGTGAGGCGGCCGGTCTGCGGTGGGTCGACGTCGACCTCTACAACGCCGTGGTGATGATCAGCCAACAGCGCATCACCTACGGCAGCATCACCGAGGACGGCCCGCCGAAGACCGCGGCCAGCCGACGCACGATTGCCCTGGACCGTGCCACCGTAGCCATCCTGCGCGAGCACCGGCGTCGGCAGGAGGCTGAGGCCCGGGCTGCCGGTGTTGCGCCGTCGAGGTACGTGTTCACCGACAAGGCCGGCCGCCCGCTCAACCCGGACTACCTCACCCGCCGGTTCAAAACATTAGTCGATGCGAGTGGCCTGCCGCCGGTGCGCCTGCACGACCTGCGCCACGGCGCAGCCACGTTGGCCCAAATGAGCGATGTTGCGTTAGATGCATCATTCGGCAGGTCCTGGGATCGTTGTGCTGTAACAGCCTGGGTGTTCGCGACCCGGTCCGTATGCGTACCCCGACGGGCACGACACGCCGTGGCGTAAGAGATCCGCGGCCTCGGTTGTGTTCGGTGCCACGATGTTGCGTTCGTTGTTGTTGCGGCTGATGCCGCAATGATTCATGGAATGCATCGATTGTGGCGGAGGTGGCGGTGAGCGCGGGTCTGCGGGTCGCTGGGTCGGCGGCGCTGGTGCTGGTCGAGGGCGTGGTGCCGCTGCGGCCGGAGCCGGCACTGTTCGAGGCGATGCTGGACGGGTGGCGGCGCCAACAGGCGGCCCGACGACTCAGTGCCGGGGTGGTCGACGGCCGGGAGCGGCTGGTGCGCCGGTTCTGGGAGTTCACCGGCGTGTGGCCGTGGCAGTGGAGTCCGGCACAGGTCGATTCGTGGGTGGCGTCGGGCGAGTGGGCGCACTCGACGGTGCGCTCCTACCAAGGGGCGCTGGCCACGTTCCTGGACTATGTGTGCGACCCGCGCTACGGCTGGCTGGTCGAGTGCCAGCAGCGCGTAGGCGCGGTGCCTGTCCAGGTCTGCTTCGCGGAGAACACCGCAGCGCACGTGGCCGACTACGAGGGCCGCCCGCAGCGGCGACCGTTGTCGCGTGCGGAGTTGCAGACGTTCTTTGACGTCGCCGACGAACGGGTGGCCATGGTGCAGTCGCGGCGCCGCAAGGGCTGGCTGGCCGCGTTCCGGGACGCGACCTTGTTCAAGGTGATCTACGGGTGGGGGCTGCGCCGCCGGGAGGCGGTGATGCTGGATGCGGAGGATTTCACGACCAATCCGGCCGCCCCGCACCTGGGTCGGCTGGGGGTGTGCCAGGTGGGCTACGGCAAGGCGATGCGCGGCAGCCCGCCCAAGCGCCGCGCGGTGGCCACAGTGATGGCGTGGGCGGCCGAAGCGCTGGAGCAGTTCCTGACCGAGGTACGGCCGATCTACGGGTGCGAGGCGGAGCCGGCGCTGTGGCTGACTGAGCGCGGTGGGCGGATCTCGCCGCGGCGGGTCGACGAACGTTTCGCCGTGCTGCGCGCCGCGGCAGAGCTGCCGGTTGAACTGTCGGTGCACTGCCTGCGACATTCCTACGTGTCGCATCTGATCGAGGACGGGGTGGATCCGTTGTTCGTGCAGCAGCAGGTCGGGCACTCGTGGGCGTCCACGACGGCCACCTACACCACCGTCGGCTCGGACGCGAAGAACCGGATGCTACGCGCGGCGCTGGCGCGCGTCTACCACGGAGGGGACCGTCCACAGTGATCAGTCGCATGGGTTATCGCTGGCATCTGCGGGCTCGGATGGCCGAGCGGGGCATGTTCTCGACCACGGACCTGCTCGCCCCGCTGGCACAGCGCGGCGTCAAGCTGTCCCGGGAGCAGGTCTACCGGCTGGTGACCGGGGTGCCGCAGCGGCTGAGCCTGGCCACCCTGGCCGCCCTGTGCGACATCCTCGACTGCCAGCCCGGCGATCTGATCGAGCTCACCGCGACGACGGCCGCCAAGCGGGCCACGACCACGGCACCAGCGGAGCGGCCCCGGCCCCGCCGGGCCCGGATCAAGCCGCAAGCCGGGTCGTGACCGCGGTCGCTGTCACCGGGCGATGCCGGCACCGCCCGAAGCCTGCCGCCGGGCGGCACTGCCCCGGCTGCCGTCGCGACCAGGTCATCGACCACGTCAGGGCGGCCGGGATCAGGCTGCCGCGCCGGCTGGTCGCCGACGCGGTCGACGCCGTTGTGGCTGGCCGACCGCAGGTCCTACGCAGCCTGGCCGCGGCGCTGGTGGCCGACTCGGCCGCGCTGTCCGTCGGTGCGCCGTCGACCGTCGCGCGTCTAGTGACAGAGCTCATCGCCCGCGGCGCCGCGCTGACTGCGCCCGCCTGCGTCGTCTGCACCCGTGTCCATCGGAAGTTGACCGTCACCGGGGCCGGCGCTATGTGCCCGCGGTGCGCTTACCGCCGCAACGCGGCACCCTGCACCCGTTGTGGGGCAACCAAACCAGTGGCCCGCTACGCGGAGGACCGCCAGCCGGTCTGCGAGCGATGTCGCCGCCACGAGTGGGGCCACCGCCGTTGCGGGCTCTGCGACAACACCGCGTCCATCGCGGTGCGTGGCCACGACGGCGATCCCGACGTGTGCGTCAACTGCTACCGCCTGCCCCAGGCGGTCTGCTCCCGCTGCGGCCGCACACGCCCCTGCAACTACGCCAGCACCGCCGAGCCGGTCTGCAAGCCGTGCGCCCCGCGTTCCACCGACACGTGCGCCCGTTGCGGGCGTGACCGGCCGCCGTCGGTGCGCTGGCCGGAGGGGCCGCTGTGCGACACCTGTTACACCAACGCGCTCCGCTCTCGCGCCCGGTGCGCGGACTGCGGGAACCTGCGCCGGCTCGTCGCCCCGCCCGGACCGGACGCGACCATCTGCGCCGACTGCGCGGGCCTACCGGCCAGCCACATCTGCGCCGACTGCGGCATCGAGGACAAGCTCTACGAACGCGACCGGTGCGCCGCCTGCAGCCTGCGCCGCCGCACCGCGGCACTGCTGCGCGGCGACAAAGACGAGATCCCCGCGCAGTTGCGTGGCGTCCACGACGCGATCGTCACCACCCCGACGCCACGATCAGCGCTGAACTGGCTACGCAAGGGCGCCGGCGCCGCCCTGCTCGCCGAAGTCGCCGCGGGGCGGCTCGCGCTGACCCACGAGGCCCTCGACGCGCACCCCCGACCGCACGCCGCCGACTACCTGCGCCACGTCCTGGTCGCCAACGGCGCTCTGCCCGCCCGCGACGAGGGTGTGGCCCGCACCGAACGGTGGGCCACCAACCTCATCGCGACCCTCGCCCGGCCGCAGGACCGGCGACTGGCCAAGGCCTACAGCACCTGGCGGGTCCTGCGGCGACTGCGCCGAGGCGCCGCGCACCGCCCCCGCCCGCGCACCTACACCGCCGCCGCCCACGTGCGTCTGCGTGCCGCCGTGGACTTCCTCACCTGGCTCGGCGATCAGAACCTTGCCCTCGCCGACTGCCGACAGTCCGACGTGGACCTCTGGCTGGAGACCGCACCGTCGGCCAGCTCCGTGCGCGACTTCCTCCTCTGGTCCGCCGAGCACAAACACTGCCGCGCCCTGCACGTCGCCCCGCCGCCACGCAACAACGGCACCGCAACCCAGCCCGAACAGCGCTGGGAACAGATCACCCGACTGCTGCACGACCAGAGCATCGACCTCACCGACCGGGTCGCCGGGTGCCTTCTACTGCTCTACGGCCAGCAACTATCCCGCATCGCCGCCATAACCACCGACCAGCTCACCGACCGCAGCGGCACGGTAGTGATCCGTTTCGGACGCGACGAGATCGACCTGCCCGACAAGCTCGGCCAGACCGCCCTCGAACTCGCCCGCACCCGACGCCCCCACACCGGCGTCGGATCCCCCACCAGTCGGTGGCTGTTCCCCGGTGGCCTGCCCGGCAAGCCGATCAGCGCGTCACACCTCGGCCACCGACTCCGCAAGCTCGGCATCGGCGCACTCTCCGGCCGGCGCTCCACCATGACCCACCTCGCCGCGCACCTGCCCGCCGCCGTGCTCGCCGACCTACTCAACGTCTCAGCGGGCACCGCCGTGCGCTGGATGCACGAGGCCGGAGCGGACTGGACCCGGTACGCCGCCGAACTGCTCCAAGACGACGATCCCCAACCATGACGAATACCTCCTGGGGACCAGACGGGACTCGGGAGCATTCGGCAGGGTCAGAAGAACGCTCTCTACCAGTTACGCCGCCGGCGCGGACCTCAAGACCGTGCAGGAGTTCCTCGGCCACACGAGCGTCGTGCTCACCGCCGACACCTACACCAAGGCTCGGGCCGGAGCACCTCGACGACGCGGTGGCCAGCCTCGCCGCGCCACCCGCGCGGCGCGCGCCTGAGCCGGACTCGCAGCCGGCCAACGTGATCCCGCTACGCCGGAGGCGGTCGGCATGAACCTGACCCGAGTCCGCGTAGCGCCCCGGGAAGCCACCGTGCGCCCGGTGGCTACGACGTTCCCTCCGGTGCCAACCCGGCCAGGGCAGGCGGAGCCCTACCGACCGGCGCCCGACCCATCTCCGACCACTACGGCCCACCGCGCGCCCAGGTTCCGGGCGCCTCGGTTGCGGGATCGGACACGGCGGTTGGCAGGGCGGTTCGCCCGGTGGCGTGAGAGAGAGGCCTGGGCTGCCGGCTTCGCAGGTGGCCGAACCGTTGAGCGGGCGGAGATAGCGGACCACATCCGGGCGGAGCTCGTCCGGGGCGCCTACGACTACCGCACCAGCGCCGACGCCGTGCGGGAGATCCTGCGCTACTTGGCGGAGGAAGAGAGATAGGAGTTCAGCAATGATTGAAGAGCCCAACGCGGAGGTAGCGGCCAACAGCTTCCGCTCCGGGCAGGTGGAAGCGCTGATGTGGATGCAGAGCAGGATCACCGCCCACCTGCGGGGCGGGCAGCCGCTCATCGCGCCGGATCGGCACCAGGACAACCGTGCCGTAGAGGTGCTGCTTGTGGTCGTCCAGGACCGCATTCGCGAAATCCAGCCAACAAGATAGGAGACGGAAAATGCTATTGCCTGAATTGCCGACGCCGGACCGGCTGCCGCCGAACGACGCGGGCATCGTCCAGCAATTCTCTCGCGAGGATCGGATCGTCAACGTCTGCAGCTTCTGTGGCTGTGTCGTTGCCTTTGGTTTCGAGGCCCGGCACGCCGACGCCTGCGCTTCGCAGACGTAGCACAACAGAAGTAGCTCCAGAGAGGAGGTGAAGAGCATGGCAGCAGTCACCGTCAACACCATCACTGCGCGCACCGACAGGGGCAACCTCGGAGGTTACGACCAGGTGTGCGGCACGTGTGGGTGCGTCGTGGCTTACGAGCACGTCGCCCGCCACATCGCATGGCACGGTGCGGCTTGGGGTTCCCCGGTCGTCACGGCCACCGACAAGACCGTTGGCCCCTGACCGCCCCGAACCGGCGCCCCCGTGAGTCTCACAGGCTCCGGGGGCGCCTGGCGTAGCCGCCTACGCCAGGCGGGCGGTTCGCGGTGAAGGCTACCCACGACGGTCTACATTGGACTACCGTTACCCGCACAACAAGTAGGCGAGCCGGGCGGGTGCGCTAACACCCGGCCCCGGCTCTGAGGACTCACGAGAGGAGTCCCTGACGATGATGGTAGATCCGCCCCCGGGCGACAGTCGAGAAACGCCCCGACCCAGCTACGCGCCCGCCCGCGTCGTCATCGAGCTGCAACGGCTACTGGCCGCCCAAGGCATACGAGCCAGCAGCACGTTGGAGCGAGTGCACGATGCTCTCTCGGCCGCGTCCGATCTCCTCGATGCGTTGGAGATCGAGCCCACGCCGCGGACCGTTCGGTGAGCGCCACCAGCGAGGCGCTGCCCCCGGGCGTACAAGGCTTCCCGGTCAACGGGCGTGCCAAGCCCGGTCTCGAGCCGATCCCGGCCGACCTGCTCCGGGACTCCGCCATGCGCGCGGCGTTCGCCCAGCGGGACATCGCCACCGTGTACGTGAAGCTCGGCCAACGGTTCGTGAGCCAGCGCCGGATCGCTGCGCTTACCGGGCAAAGCCAGAGCGAGATCTCGGAGATCATCTCCGGCCGGCAGGTGACCTCCGTCGCTGTCTTGGAGCGGATCGCAGACGGGCTTGGGGTTCCGCGTGCCTGGCTGGGCCTGGGTGGCGGCGCCTCCGCTCCGGCAGCAACCGTCACCCCGGGAGCACTCCGGCCCGCCACCGGCCAGCGGGTCCGGGAGATCGCCACGCCGTTGGCGGAGGACTCCCCGGTAGTGCAGATGGCGGTTCGGGCGTTCCTCGCCGGGCTGCTCATGGCCGACGCACTGGACCCGTTCCGCGACCGCTGACCCGACCCCCGACAAGGCGCCCCCGGGACCACCCTCCCGGGGGCGTCGTCGTATCCCCCGGGATATGCGTCCGGCCAGCCGTAGTGGTCGGAGACGTGTCAAGCCGACACGCCGTAGCGCGTAGCTGTACGTCTCCGCGCCATGCCGCAGACGTGGTGTAGGACGTGGCCGGGTCGCCCTGGTCTATGTAGGACGCGAGACGCGAGGATTCCTCGCGTGTGACCGCGCTCCGATGTAGCTGGACAGCCGGCGTCGGGATGTGCTACATCTCTACATGCCCACGGATCCGTGGGCGACACCAACGCAGTGAAAGAAGGTGGTAGGACACCATGTCCGAGCCGACATCGGAGAGCGTGGCGGGGACCGGGACGGGGGCGGGGCTCATTGCCTTCCTCGACCACGCCATCGAGAAGAGCGAACTGCCCGGCGCCAGCGGTGTCGCGCTCCGGGTGGGCGCCCGGCGCGTCCTGGAGACCGACGAGAGTCTGTTCGAAGCCGACATGCGGAAGCTGGACGTCGACGACGTCATCCGCCGGTTCCACAACAAGCACCGGGGCGGGAAGCTCAGCGACGGCAGCCGGGAGGACTACGCTCGCCGGTTCCGCCAGAGCTTGGAGATGTACACCAAGTGGTTGGCGGACGACCCGTCGTGGCGTCCGGCTGCGCGCAAGGCGACGCCGCGTGCGAAGGCGACGTCGGGGAACGGCGGCCAGGCCAAGGCGGCACGTCCGACGGCCACGGTTCCGGCCCAGACGTCGGCGGTGGACGAGGCGGGGGCGGAGCACACGCGGTCGCCGGTCGAGATGGTGAGGTACCCGTTCCTGGTTCGGCCCGGGGTGCGGGTGCATGTCGAACTCCCGGCCGACCTCACCGCCAAGGAGGCGGAGCGGGTTGCGAAGTTCGTGGCCTCGCTGGCTTTCGACGAGCGCCTCGCGATCACGGCTGGTCCGGAAGCGGAGTAGCCGGGAGGAGGCCCGCGCTGTCTGTTCGAGGCTGTTAGCACCAACCTCGACCTTCGGCGCGGGCCGCCCCGCCCCGATGCTCCCACGGAATGGCCTCGCCGATAACCTCCGGACCCAGTCCGGACCCAGAAATAGAAACTGCCCGATCACCGCCAGGTCGTTTGGGCAGCTCAGAAGGGGTGCGCCGCCAGGGACTCGAACCCCGAACCCGCGGATTAAGAGTCCGCTGCTCTGCCAGTTGAGCTAGCGGCGCTCGATCGGCAACGGGAACGACCGTAGCATAACAGAAAGAGCCGTTTCCAACGGGTTCCTCGATGATCACTGAGCCCAACAATCCCGATGTATCGGGCGCAATGTCACTACCTGTCATGTTGGGGTTACTCTGGCCGGTCGCTGGCGGGCGACGGCGCTGATCATGGCCGGGTCCTTGAACACGTGCCGGTGGTGCCAGGACAGGTACTCCGCCCGCGGCGGTGGCGCCCCGCCGGGCAGGAGGAGCCGCTCGGCCAGCGGCGGCCGACCGAACGCGGCGCGCGCGGCCGGGTCGGATCGGGCGGCATGCGACAGGGACGGCAGGATGTGGATGCGCAGGCCGCCGTTGACGGCGAGCAGACCGATGTCGAACGCCACGTCGTGAGTGGGGCAGGCGGTCAGACCATTGCGGGCGTCCAGGCGTTCGCCGGCTGTGCAGACCCGCCAGGGCTTGATGTGGCTCGCTACGAGCATGTGCCGGGCCCGGGCACCCTCGATGTTCACGGTCAGCCCGCAGAAAACACAGCGGTGTTGGTGGTTGCGCAGGACCTCGCTGGCGAAGCGGTGCTGGCCGACCCTGGCGACGGCTACGAGCAGCCGTTGGGTGATGAGTTCCTCGAGATCGCTGCGTTGGTCCAGCCATTGGGCGGAGGCATCCTGCACGGCGGACTCGATCTCGACCTCCGCCAGCTCTTCCTGACCCAGCAACCACAGGTCGGCCGGGTGCTCATCCAGGGCCAGGAAGTCTGGCAAGGCGATCGCGTCGATGCCCTCGTTGCGGGCGGCGTGCAGGATCACGCGGTAGACCCGCCCCAGTTCGCCCGGGCTGGCCAGCAGCCACGCAGCCACCTCCACCTCGTGTTTGGCGCCGTTGCGGCGGCTGCCATCCAGGTTGGCCATCTTCGCCAGCACGCTGCTGTTGGGTCGGCGGAACAACCGGGCCAGGGTCGGGACCGGCTCGTGCGCCAGATGCGCTGTGCTACCGCCGTACTGGCGGTGGTTGACGAGCAGGCTCGCGGCCAGCGACAGCACGGTCTCGACTGGGACGAAGTCGACCTGCCGCCGCCCGGACGTGGGCGCCGACCTCGCTTCGATCCCGCGCCATTGTTCACGGGCTGCGGCCGGGGTGATTTCGACGTAGTCGTGGACTGTGCGCACCGGCCTCCTTCTCTGGAGGCGGATCGTACCGGCACGGCGCGGGTGCGACCAGGATCACTTCGGGTTCGAGCCGGTGGGGCATGGCTCAAATCCATTGAGCGACGCCGATTCGCAGGAATACTCCGCAGGAGGGGCCATCATCGGCCAGATGATCGCGTCGCGACGGATGACGGGCGCTGGGCGCGGTCATCGTCGTCATCGGTGGCGTCAATGTCGTCGACGTCTTCTTTGTCCGCGAGGCGCTGCATACGTCGGCAGCCCAGTACGGGCTGTCGGAGGTGGCGTTCGCCGTCGGGTCGATCGTCGGATCCGTTGTCGCGGCGCGGGTCGAGATCGATCACCGACGGATGTATGTCGCCGTGTTCGGCTTCGCCGTTGTCGGCGCCGCCGTGGCCGGTGAAGGCGCGGCACCTGACTTCGCGGTCTATCTGTGCCTCGCCGTCGTGGTCGGCGTGGCCAACGCGGCGCGAAATGCCGCCTTTGCCGCGCTGGTGATCCGCCGCACGGCCGACCAGGACCGGGGCAAAGTGTCAGCGTTCCTCAACGGAACAGCTCAGGTCGCCATGATGGCGGCTCTGGGGCTTGGTGGTGCCTTCGGCACGGCTTTCGGCCCCCGCCTCACGTTCGTCATCGCGGGCTTCGCCGGGGTCGCTGTCGCGTTGATCGCCGCCCTGCGGGTCCTGGGTCGCACTGGCGAACGCGCGGCGCCGAACGCCGACGTGGAACAGAGCCTCAACGGCACGGCGTAGCCCCGGTCCGCGGACGACCTGTACACCTGACGCTCTGTTTTGTTGGCCCCGGTCTCCGGTCAACCTCGCAGCGTGAACGTGACCCGACCGGCGTGGCGGTGGGCCAACTCGACCTGGGTCGGGTCCCGGGCTATGACGACGGAATGGGCGCCGGGTCGAGCAGCCTCAAACTGCTGGGCGAACCCGTCGGTCCCGCAAGCGCCACATGGACAGCCTTCCGTCCTTGCTCTGGCAGGCCAGCAGCCGACCGTTCGCCTGGCAGAGGTTGTCGACGCCGGCGATCGTTCCGAGCGTCTCCGGCTGGGCGGCGCCGTCGAGACGGATGAGGTCGCTGCTTCCGCGCCCCGTTCGGAGGAACAGCGCGCTGCCGTTCGCCGGAACGCGCTGCGCCACGATCGACGCTTGGCCGAGGGTCCACCGGTCCGCGCCGGTGGCGGGATCGACGACACTTAGTCGGAAAAGGTCCGGGCCGTCGATGCGCTGGGCGACCATCAGCCCCGAGGCGGGATCCAGCCACACGGCGGCGCCGCTCACCGTGTACCGCACCACTCCCGACTCGGCGGAGACCACGGTGGCGTCGTCGCCGTTCAGGCAGATCAGCCCGGTCCCGCAGAAGGCCGGCAGAACGGGTCCAGCCGGCGGATCGGCGTCGACGGGACTCGACCGCGACCACAGCAGCCGTCCCGTGCGCAGGTCGGTGGCGGCCGCCACGGTGGCGCCCGGCGATCCCGGTGGCTCGCGCACCGTCGTCACCAGCAGGCCGTCGATGCTCATCGCGATGCGGCGCGGCTGGTCGCCGTCGTCGGGTTCGTCGAGCCGCCAGCCCGGCAGTGTCGTGTCGACCTCGACGGCACCGGTGCTGATATCACGCGTCATCAGGTGACCGCCGGAGTCCAGCGTTATCAGCCGATCCACGTGGCCGCTGTCCCCGTCGAGGATGATGTCTGCATCGGCTGGGTGGGGGACGCGCCAGGCCTGCGCGCCGGTTCGGAGGCTCACCGCGACGAGGTCGCGGCATTGGCCGGCGGGGTCGGCCCCCGCCGGCGCACACCCGTCGTGCATCGCCGTGAACAGTCCGACTCCATCGCCCGCATCGGCGAACGGTTCGCCCGGCGCCGCCCCCAACACGGTGCCGGTCGCGGCGTCCATGAGGATCACCTTGGCCGCGTCATGACCTGGTTCCGGGTACCCACTGGTGACCACGAGGAGGCCGCCGCTCATGACGCCGAGGTTCGGCGGCGAATCAAAGGTGCGCCGCCAGCGCGCCACCCCGGTGACCGGGTCGTTCGCAGTGACCGTGCGCGACCGGGGATCCACGAGATAGATGACATCGTTGCCCAGCCACGAATCGACCGCCGCCTCGGTGGACCAGAGTGGCCCTTCCAACTCCGGTGGGCTCGGGGGCGCGGACGCGCCGAGCGTGAGGACGGCGATCGCCACTCCGACAGGCACCGACCACCACCGCAGCAGCCAGGGCGGCCGGCCCCGCCGCGCCCGGATATCGCGCGACCAGTCCTCCCCCAAGTCGATCACGATCGGCACATCGACCGACCGCTCACCATCAGTGGACACCGCCCAACGTTCCCATAGCCCGCTGTCCGGCTTGACCCCGCTCAGGTCGCGGCGTCGACCGGGGGGCTCTCCGATGACGCCACCAACGGGTCGCGAGGCCATGAACTCGCCGGCAGGTCGCCGGGAACGTTGAGGCGCGGGCGGCCCTGATCGTGTCGGGATGGCCGAGCAGCTGCACCTCCTCCCAGAGCAGTGCCCGGTCCAGTTGCGCCTTGGCCAGCTCGGCCAGGCCTTCGTCGAGCGGGACTCGCTCCACCGTGGGGACGTAGCCGCGTTCGCCCGCCAGGCGCGTCGCGATCATCGTGGTCGCCTTGATGGCGTTGCCGTACCG
This sequence comes from uncultured Actinomycetota bacterium, assembly GCA_963753485.1. Taxonomy (GTDB): domain Bacteria; phylum Actinomycetota; class Actinomycetes; order Mycobacteriales; family Micromonosporaceae; genus CAWDLX01. Next base: position 536,929 of record CAVWCL010000020.1, read on the forward strand.
GACGTACGCCTCCATCCGGGCCACGTCCCATCGCTCGTTCCTGGTACGCCGCCAGCGGGCGCGCTCGGAGGTCGCGTGCACGACGTACGACGCGAGCGCGCCCACGACGACGCCGAGCAGAGCCGGAAGCGGCTGAGTGAGGTTGGACAAGCTGCGGTCCTGGGTGTCGCCGGCGAGATCCCGCGCGACCAGAGTCCAACCGAGGCAACCCCACGCGCAACCGGGTCACTGCTCCCAGGGCAGATCGGGCTTGCCGAAGTGGCCGTAGTTCACCGTGGCCCGGTAGATCGGCCGGCGTAGGTCGAGCAGCTCGATCATGGCAGCGGGGGAGAAGTCGAACTGCTCGACGAAGGCACTCGCGTCGCCGACGTCACCGGTGCCGAACGTGTCCACCCGGACCGAGAGCGGCTTGGACAGGCCGAAGCCGTACGAGACCTGGATCTCGGCCTTGTCGGCGAGCCCGGCCTGGACCAGCTTGCGGGCCACCCAACGGGTGTAGTAGGCGCCGGTTCGGTCCAACTTGGACGGATCCTTGCCGCTGAGCGCGCCGCCGCCGATGCGGCCCATGCCGCCGTAGGTGTCCACCACCAGCTTGCGCCCGGTCAGCCCGCAGTCGATCTCCGGGCCGCCCAGGGTGAACGTACCCAGGGGGTTGACCGTGACCGTGGTGTCCGGCGTGAGCCAGCCGCCCAGCGCCATCGGCAGCACCTCCTGGCGGACCCACGCCGACACGGTGGCGTGGTCGATCCCGGGTGCGTGCTGCGCGGCCACCAGCACCCGGGTCACCTCTGCGGGCCGCTCATCCTCGTACCGGACGGTAACCGCGGTCTTGCCGTCGGGGCGCAGCCAGTCCGGGTCGCCGGCGTGGCGGCGGCGGGAGATCTCGCGGCTGACCCGGTGGGCGAGGCTGATCGGCAGCGGCATCAACTCGTCGGTCTCGGTGCACGCCATCCCGAACATGATCCCCTGGTCGGAGGCTCCCTTCGTGGCGGGCGCGTCCGAGGCCCGGTCGGTCGCCGCCCGGATCTCCCGGGACTGTTCGGTGATCAGCGTCGTGATCTGGACGCTCTGGTCGTTATGCCGGCTGGTTGGCGCGGTGTATCCGACCTCGGCCAGCACACCACGGGCGAGCGCCTCGACGTCGACCCGCGCCGTCGAGGTGAACTCGCCGGCCACCACCATGAGGTCGCCCTTGTAGAGCACCTCGCACCCGACGCGGGCGTCCGGATCCTGCGCCAGGTGGGCGTCGAGCACGGTGTCGGCGACCAGATCGCAGACCTTGTCGGGGTGGCCCTCGAAGGCCGACTCGGAGGTGAACAGGTATCCGGTCATGGGCCGACTCCTGTCGTCGCCGCCGGCTCAGGGAACCGCCCGAGATCGCTCAAATCCATTGAGCTACGCCAATTCGCAGAATTGCTCCGCAGGAGGGGCATCTTTTTTCGCTGGGCATTGTACGCAGCTTTTCCCTGAGCTCCTTGTGCAGAGTGACAGTGACAACTTCGATCGTCAGGCCAGGGCCGCTCCAACCGCACTCAGTACAGAGAACCTCGCCGGGAGTGGTCAGCAACGCGGTCGAGAACGTCTGGTTTGAATAGTCGCCATCCGCCACCCGTGCGTCCGCCGCCTGCGCCTCTTCCGCGGACGGGAAGCGAAGTATGTAATGAGCGGGCGCCTGGCCCTCGAACAAGCGGACCAGCCAGTGTCTCAGGTTGGCGGATTGCCGCAGGCGGTCCGCGGCATAGGTCGTGATCGCCCGGTCGAGGCGGTCGTAGTCCATTTCACCGAGCGACGCATACGTCACCTGCCGGCCGTCGACAACTATGTTCTTTATCATTCTTCCAACAGCAAGATATCTTCGATGGCGGCGACTTCCGCGCCGAACGCCATATCCTGAATAACGTACTCCAGCTCGGTCGACGTGGCAAGGGTCTGGGCCAGCGCGACGTCGGAGTCGACCGCGATGGTGTATACCGTTCCATTCTCTCCGGCAAACATCTGAGCGGTGCTCAGACTCTGCGTCCACGAGATGAGGCTCCGGGGGGCGATATCGGACATCTCACTGACTCCGAACTCGCCGTGGGCTTGGACGTAGTTGTCCAGTGAGCCCCAGAACTCGGACGAGGCGGCAGTCTGCGCCCGGGAGGCTGCGAGCGCGTCGTCAACCGATCCCGACTGCATGTATGCTTCCTGCGCCGACTCGCTCATGATGATCCCGGTCTGGTTGTATATCTGATTTTCTACGATGAGGCGGGTGCCGCGGAAGAGGGTGATTACCGTCGCGATCTGGGCGTTGAGCGCGGCCAGCTTCTTCTCGGCGGCGTCCAGATCGTCGGCGATTGCCATGACGTCCTCGAGCGTCTCGCCGTCCGGCGAGCCTACCCACCACTCCGCGAGTCGGGTGCCGAAGCTGAGATTCTTCCGGTGGTTATCGAGCGCGTTGAGGTCGCCCTTCAGTTTGTCGATCTGATTCTTGGTGTCCTGCATCTGGTAGAGCAGGTTGGACACCTGGCAATCGACACCACATACAGGGGCGTGTATCCCTGTTCTCCAGTCTGGCAGGCGTGGACTCCGTTGCCGCTGTCGTCGTCGCAGGCCGGCCGGCGACCACTGGGGTCGGTCATGGCGGTCGGCGAGCCGTTGGCGTAGGTGTACCCGTTGATCTGCTGTGGGCTGTTGACGTCGGTGATGGGATCGTCGCTGGTGAAGGTGCCGGTGAAGGAGTCGTCTTCGCGGGCGCCGAGATGGATCAGCCCAGCGGGGTCGTTGGTGCCGCCCACGAAGCCCTTGTCCATGCCGGTGGGCCAGCTGCCGGAGAGGCTGCCCCGAGTGTCGCCGTAGGGCAGTGTGCGGCGTTTCGCGACGGCCAGGGTGGTCGCGGTGATGGCGACCTCGGCGGTTGGATGCTGGTCGCCGACGAGCCAGCTCAGGCCGGTGGCGGTGCGCATCGCGATCGTGGTGCCGGCGTGGGTGTAGTAGCGGGTGGCCTTCTTCGCACCGGTTGCCGTGGTGTAGCGGACCTCGGTGCCGCCGGGGAGGTAGAGCGTCTTGCCCGTGGAGTCGGTGCGGATCAGGCGGTTGCCGTCGGGGTCGTGGAGGTAGCTGGTGGTGGCGCTGCCTTCGACCTCCGTGGTGAGTTTGCCCTCCCGGTCCTAGGTCAGCGTCTGGGTGGCGCCGGCGGCGGTGGGTCGGGTGGCGGTGTTGCCGGCGTTGTCGTAGGTGTAATTGCGGGTCCAGGATGAGCCGCCGTTGGCGACGACCTGGGTCGCGCCGTGCGGGGTGCCCCAGTCGGTGTGGGCGTAGGTGTATGTGGTGTTGGTGGATCCGTGCCGCACCTCGGACTGCCGGTTGCCGCTGACGTCGAGGGACCAGGTCTGCCAGTAGGAGGCGGGACCGCCGACCTGGGACCAGGTGGTGGGGATGGCGCCGCACGCTCCGGCGGCGATGGTCCAAGCGTCGGTGAGGCGGCCGAGGTAGTCGTAGCTGTAGCACTGGATGTCGGCGCTGCCACCGCTGGGGGCTTCGCTGATCTGAGTCGGTGCGCCGGCGTTGTTGTAGGTGTAGGACCAGTTCGCGGCCTCGGGTTGCAGCGCCGGCACCACGTTGGTCGAGCTGACTCGGCGGGTGGGCTCGTCGTACGTGGTGGTGACCGCGATCTGCTTGTTGATGCTGCTGTCGCCGACCACCCGCTGGGTGAGTAGGTCGAGCTTGTTGTACTGCACAGAGTCGACGTAGATCTGGCTGGCGGAGAAGAGGGTGCCAGCGGTGTAGCCGTAGGTGAGCTTCTCGCTGGCCAGATCGGCCGCGGCCGGCAAGGTCTCGGTGCTGAGCTCGCTGTTGGTCTTGTACGTCACGGGCGTGGTGTAGGTACAGGTGTTGGGTGCCGCGGCGGCGCACAGGCTCGTCTCACTGGCCGGCAGCACAACCGAGGTGGAGGTGGGCCGGCCGAACGTATCGTATGCATCCACCTTGGATACATACGCGTTGCCGCTCACGTAGCGGGTGGCCGAGGTCAGCTTGCCGATGCCGTGGCTGAGGGTGTCGTAGACCCATTGCGCCCGGATCGTGCCGGTGCTGGTGTCGTCGCGCATGGTGATCTTGCGGTTGAGAGCGTCGTAGGTGTACGCCACGGTCGCCGTGCCGGTGCCCAGCGGCGCGGTGCGGCCGGTCAGGTTGCCGGCGTCGTCGTAGGTCGAGGTGAGGGTGCCGGAGTCGGGATCGACGTGTGTGATGACGTTGCCGCGCAGGTCGTAGCCGTTCGACCAGATGTGGCCGGCGGCGTCTGTGGTGGTGGTGGTGAGCTGGTTGAGCAGCGTGTGGGTGTAGCTGGTCTGGTCGTAGGTCGCGGGGTTGGTCGACCCGACGTCGGCCGGATTGTGGTACTGGCGCAGCGCCACGGTGTTTCCGCGGGCGTCGGTGATCGTGGTGGTGGCGGTCCCGCCCGCGGGCGGGGTGGTGTGGGTCCGGTCGCCGCCGTAGGCGGTGGTGGTGCGCCACTTCTCCGGGCCGTTGGCGTAGAGGATCTCCGCTGTCGTGCGGCCGGCGCCGTCATAGGTGTAGCCGGTGGCCGACGGCACGACGCCGAGCGGGTACCCGAGGGTGGTGGAGACGGCGGCGTTGGTCTGGTCGTAGTAGGCGTTGTTGACCGTGGCGACCTGGCCAAGGGTGTTGTAGAAGGTGTCGGTCAGGGTGCGGCCGCCGCCGGTGGCCTGGGTCTGCGTCTGCCGGACCCGCAGCCAGCCGTCGTAGAGGGTCGCTGAGGTGCGGTATCCGCTGCCGGTGGGGAGTAGCTTCTTGGTGGTGACGGCGGCCGGACCGCCGACTCCGTGGACGACGTAGGCGAAGGTGACACTGGCGGTCTGGGTCGCCTTGCTGCGTCCGGGAAGCCAGACATTCGTGAGCCGGCCGAGCCCGTCGTAGGTCAGGTCGGTGACGATGCCGTTCGGGTCACTGATGTGGGTGGCCGATCCCCAGGCCGGCTCGAAGGTGGTCGTGGTGGTCTGGCCCAGCGCGTTGGCCACCGCGGTCTGGGTGACCAGCCCGCCGTTGGCCGTGGTGTAGGTGCTGGTGGTCGTATGACCCAGCGCGTCCTGGACCGTGAGCGCGCGGCCGTTGACGTCGAACGTGCTCCACGTGGACGGCACGTAGTTCGGGGTCGAGCCGGTGAACGAGGCGAGTGTCTCCTCCCGGACGGCGTCCCCGTGGATCGGGGCCAGCCCGAACGAGGAGTCGTCGACGTAGGTGTCGTAGAACCTCCTCGCCCGGCTGAGCACAGTGGATGGTTGGGCCGGGGTCGTGGCGGAGCCGCACGGCACCGAGAGCGTCTCCTGCTGGTCGACCAGGTCGATCAGCCCGGTGGCGTCGTTGCGGGCGTAGCTGGTGCGCTGACAGGTCTCGTCGCCGGACATGGCGAGGTCGCCGGCGCTGTCCACGGTCAGCGGAAGACCGTCGGTGTTGAAGCTCGTCGTGCTCTTGGTGGTCCGGTACCGCCGGCGGCCAGCGCCGTCCGGGTCTGCGTGACCCCGGTCTCGACCATCCACGCATTCGTGGTCAGGCCGGCGTGGGTGCGCGTCGCGGTCGGTCCGTTCACCTACGGGTCGTTCAGAGTGGAGGAGACCTCGGCCCCGCCGGCCCCGGCGAGCGTGATCTGTTCCCGCTCGAACCCGGCCAACGCTTCCTGATCCTCGATGCTGCCGCCCCAGCTGTCCGCGACCCACACGTCACGGACCCCGCCGGGGGAGTGCGGCGCGTGGTCGCCATCCATCCCACGCAGATAGCGGAACTCGAGCGCGGTCTGCGTGCCGGTGCCGGTCGGGTCACCGTGGCGGATCTGGACCCGGCCGTAGCCACGCCACTCCCCCCAGCTGCGGTAGGCGTCCTTGGTCAGCTCGTCGGTGGTGTAGTGCCACGCCGGGTTGTCGAGATAGTCGTAGAAGGTGGTGTCGGCGAGCTGGTCGGTGGCCGCGTCGGTCAGATCGACGCGGGTGACCACATACTTGTGGAACCAGTCCAGGGTCGGCGTGCCGAACGGGTTGTAGTACGACGGCATGCACCGAGTGGTGTTGGTCTCCGGATCGGGTGGGCTGGATCGGGAGCAGTCCGTGGTCGGCGAGTAGCTGACCTGGATCTGGCCGCCGGTCTCGGTGGTCACCGTGCGGATGCGCCACCGGTTCAGCGCGGTCCGCCCGACGTCCGGACCGTCAACCCGGTTCGGCAACGGGTCGGCGCCCGGGTCGAAGCTGATCTGCGGATCGGAGACCTGGCTCCCGCCGGCGGTGGTGACTTTCCCGGTACGGGTGATCCCGCGCAGCCACATCGGCGTGCCCTCGTTGTTGCCGGCGTTGACGAACTCCTGCTGTAAGGCCCACGACGTCACGTCAGCGTATGTGGAGGTACCGTTGCGCTGTTGAGTGGTCAGGGTGGTCAGCCGGCGCGCGGTCCAGAAGGTCGGGGAGAGCTGGCCGTCGCAGCGCGCCGCGGTGCAGTACTGGTTCCACGGTGTGTCCGGCCACGCCGACGCCACCGGATCCGACGTCCATGCCGTACCGGTCCAGCAGCCGGAGAGGCAGCGTTCGGCGGTGCTGAACACGACTCGCAGCGGCGCGGTCTGGCTGTACTCGGAGCCGTTGCGCAGGCCATAGTCGATGTGGTCGAGCCAACCGCCGCGGTCGTACGTCGTGCGCTGGCTGGGCGAATTGTGCCGGCCGTAAGCGCCGGTCTCCTTCTGGTAGTAGTACGCCATCGAGTTGTTGTGCGGATCGACAACGTGGTCGAGGTTCCACCGCCAGGCCTGGGTGCAGTAGCCCGTGGCGTGGCACGGGTCGGCCGCGTCGTCGCCGTAGACCGGCACCGTCCACACCGAGTTCGTCACCGGGTTGCCCGAGACCCAGCCAGGCAGCCGCTGGTAGCCGAAGTAGTACTGCACCCCGTCGGCGGTGGTCACCTTCCAGTACTCGTTGTCGTTGTCGCCGTTGGCCCGGGCAGCATCGGTGAGGCGCTCGATGCGGGTGCCGTCGTCGTTCTTGAGCCGCCAGTACGAGCCGGCGTTGATCAGCTCTCCGGAGTGACCGCTGAGCGATAACGTCGCATTGTCACTACCCCAGCACTCGTCCCCGGTCGGGTCGGACGGGTTGTCATCGCTGCAGGACTGGTATTTCCGCTCGATGTAGCCGGGGCCAGGCGGCCCATCCGTCACCGATCCACGAGCCCTGGTTGTTCGTGGTCCCGGTCAGCCCATCCACACTGGACGAGTCGTACGACAGCGAGACGCTTGGCGCTGGCCCACCTGGGGCCGGCGGCACGCTCATCGGATACGACCAGGTGAAGTCGCCCATCTGAGTACCGACCCGCCACGTACCGGCCTCGGAGAGACTCGTCGCCGTGTAGTCGCCGTTGTCACCCGACGGGCCCGCGGTCAGCAGCATCACCACCGGCGACCGGCCCAGATCCACCGAGCCCGTCACCGTACCCGCCTGCGGGTTGTTGGTGCTCGCCACTGGCGTCGTCGTCCGGCACTGTGCCACCGTCGGTGTGCTCAGCGCGCACGCGGGCAGCCTGGCCAGACGCAGCCGGGTGGCGTAGTCGCCGCCGAACGCCTTGCCGAACCCGGTGTAGTCCACCGAGACCCGGGCGCGGCCGGTGCCGGCCCCGATGAGGCTGAACACAACGCCGTCATGCCCGGCCTGCGCAGCTGCACCCTGATCGGCCACCGTGACCGAGACTGTGGAGAGGCCATCCGACCGGTCTGCTGTGGACAGGTCGGAGCCGACGCTGATCGGCAGGCTCCCGGCCCGGCGCAACGCCGAGGTTGCCTGCGTGATCGGGGCGCCCACCTTCGTGCGCGCCGCAGTGGCCGCCGTTGCCAGGCTCACCACCGCCGAGCCCGCCCGCGGCCAGGTGAACGCCGCCGGACCACGCACAGCTGACGCAGCTGCCGACCATACCGGCCGCGCCTTGTTCACCACGGCCGTACCGACACGCACCCCGGCCACGTCGTGTGGTGACGGGGGAACCCAGGGCCCGGCCGGGCCGGCGGCCGACGGTTGCTGACCCAGCAGGCTGACCGTCACAACCGCAGCCAGCAGCGCGACCAACCCGGAGGTCATGCGCTCCCGCCCGCCGCCGGCCCGAAACGACATCGATGCACATGATGAGCGCATTCTCCTGGTCCTTCCCCGTGGGAGCAGGCCGGTTCTTAATCAATCGCTGAATAGAACGTCATCACCGTCGGTCGAGATGCCCATGGCCCGCGCCTCAGACCGAGGCGAGTTGGCAGATCTTCGTATCGGTCAGGGCGATCGGGTAGAGGTAGACCTCGTCCACCCCCCACCGGAGAGCACCAGGCCGTTCGGGTGTGCCCTCGGCGCGACGGTGCCGTCCCCTCGGCGCACCAGCGTCAGGTCCACATCGGTCCATGCGCCGGCGCCGTTGCGGAAGCGCACTTGGCCCAACGACTTCGTCACCGTGACCCGCCCGTCCGGCCGGGCCACGGCCGACTGCGTCTCGGACCTCATCGAGTCGATCGCGACATCGCGGCCACACTGTGCGGCCACCGCACCCGCCCCGGCGGCGTCCGCCACCGACACCGGACAGACCAGGCGATCGGTGGCGGACGCTCCGGTCTCCGTGACGACGACCGTCGCCGTCGCAAGCACGACGACAACCGCCGCCCGCACCACCGAACGAACCGACCACAATGGACTTTTCACCTGGCCGCCCTCCCCGTCAGCGATCCAATCGCCCGATCGAAACATGCCATCGCCGCCCGCGAAGCCCGGTCACCGGCACGGCTGGATCACCGCGGCCCGGCCAGCGAACCCCTCGCCGAGTCCGCTGGCAGCATCGATAAGCGTTAGCGCACCACTCAGTGCATCAATGAACATCGATGCATGCGCACATCGCTCGTTACCAAATCGTTATTCTCAGGCGTCCTCACCGTGGCCCGGTGGACAGTCCGCACTGGCCGGCCGCCCACCGATGAAGGCGACAATATTGGTAATACATCTACGAATTGGATACGCGGTTCTGTTCCGGCTGGTCGGGCAGGCAGACTGCGGAGATGACCAGTCCGTCGCCACTGCCGGTCGGCCGGGACGAGATCCTCGACCGGCTCGCCCGGTATCGGCCGGGCCAGGGCGGTGGCGTCGCGCTCTTCGGGCCGGCGGGCATCGGCAAGTCGACCGTGCTCGCCGCGGCGGCCGCGAACGCGGCCGGCGACGGAGCCCCGCCCCGGGGCCCGGGTGCCGAGCCGGTGGCGCGGGTGCTCTGGGCGGCGGCCGCCGAGCCGGAGTCGGGCCTGCCCTATCTCACCCTGGTGGACCTCTTCGACAGCGTCACCGGCCAGGAGATGAGCCGCCTGCCGCGCCACCTGCGCGGCGCCCTCGACGGCACGCTGCTGCGCGGGGCGGACCCGCCCGGCGCCCCCGATCCGCTCGCGGTCCGGCTGGCCGTGCTGGAACTGCTCCGCTCGCTCGCCGCCAGCCAACCGGTGCTCATGGTCATCGACGACCTGCAGTGGGTGGACGCCTCCAGCGCTGACGTGCTGCGCTTCGTGGCCCGCCGGCTCGGCGGCTCGGCCATCGGCATGCTCTCGGCGGAACGGGTGGGTGCGGGCAGCGATCCGGCGCACATCGACCTGTGCCCACCGCCGTGCGAGGAAATCCTGCTGGGCCCGCTCACCGAGTACGATGTCGCCGACCTGTTGCGCGACCGGTACGGGCCGGTGCTGTCGCTGGTGACGATCGCCCGCATCCACGAAGCGAGCGCGGGCAATCCGCTCTTCGCGCTCGAGCTGGGCCGGGCCCTGCTGCCGACCGGTGGCCGCACCGCGCCGGCCGAGCCATTGCCGGTGCCGGAACGGCTGCGCCGGCTCCTCGCCGACCGGGTGGCCGCGCTACCGGCCGCCGACGCGCAGACGTTGCTGTTGATCGCCGCGGCCGCCCGACCCAACCAGGCCGTCATCGGCGAGGGCGCGCCGCAGCGGGCGGCTCTGGACAGCGCCGTCGCCGCCGGCCTGATCTCGGTCGGCGCCGGCGGTGCGGTGCGTTTCACCCACCCGCTGCTGCGGGAGATCGTGTACGCCGAGGCGAGCCCGGCGGACCGGACGGCGGCGCACCAACTGCTCGCCGATCGGCTGACCGACCCGGTCGAGCACGCCCGTCACCTCGCGCTGGCTCGGCCGTACGCGGATGAGGACCTGGCCGTCCGACTGGTCGAGGCGGCCAACGTCGCCCGCCGGCGGGGGGCGCCGGCAATCGCGGCGGAGCTCGTGGCCCTGGCCGCCGACCGTACCCCGGTCGGCTCGACCGGGCTGGCCGCCCGCCGACTGGCCATGGCCGAGCACGCCTACGCCGCCGGCCAGACCGATGACGCGATCACCGCGGCGCAGCTCGCGTTGACCGGTCCGGCCGAGCCTGCGGTACGGGTGAGCGCACGGCTGCTCCTGATGGACGTGGCCGGGCAGGACCAGTCCGGTGTGGACCCCTTGCTGCAGGCGGCCGCGGCCGATGCCGGCGACGATCAGCGCCTGGGCGCGAAGGTGGCCGTGTACCGGGCTCTGAAGGCGTACTACGACGGCGACGTCGAGGCGGCCATCGCCGACCTGAAGCAGGCCGAGCAGGCCGCGACCCAGGCCGGCGACCACATGGTGCTCGTCGACATCCTGGCCACCCGGGCCGCCTTCGAGGCACCGCAGCACGGCTCGGACGCCGACGAGCTGCTCCAGCGGGCGGCCGCGCTCGCCCGTACGCTGCCGCTGACCACCGAGACCATCCGGGCCCGCCAGTTGGCCGCGATGGCGTGCGCCTTCACCGGCGATCTGGACGCGGCGACCCAGCAGCTCGACGAGCTGCGCCCGCAGGTCGAACGCTCCGGACTGGTCCGCGAGTTCGCCGGCCTGCTCATCTCGGTCAGCGCAGTGGCCCTCCGGGCCGGCCGGTGCGACGCGGCCCTCACCGCCGGGCGGGAGTGCCTGCGCCTCATCCTCGACCTGGAGGCGACCGCCGGCCCCGGGCTCGTGGTCGGTGCGAACGTCGAGCTCTTCGGCGGCTCACCCGCCCGCGCCGGGATCCTTGTCCAGCAGGCCATCGACGCCTGCCGGGCCGCCAGCGACGAGGACTGGCTCTGCATGGCCCTGGCCATCGCCGGCCAGGTGCACCTGTTCCGCGGCGATCCGGCGGCCGCCGTCGGCCACCTGCGGGAGGCGTCCACATTGGAACGCCGGCTCGGGCGGGTGGACCCGGCCGTCTTCCTCTGGCATGCGGACCATGTCGAGGCGCTCGCCGCGGTCGGCGCCCGCACCGAGGCGGCGGCGGTGCTCGCCGACATCCGGCACACCGCCGAGCGGCTGCGCCGGCGGGTGGTGATGCTCGGCCTCGACCGGGCAGAGGCCATGATCATCGCGTCCGGCGGTGACGCCCGGGCGGCGGCCGAGCATCTGGCGTCGGCGATCGACGCCCAGGCCGACCATCCCTACCCATTCGAGGTCGCCCGGGCCTGGCACACGCTCGGTTCGCTGTGGCGGCGGGCCCATCGCCGGCCGGCCGCGCGGGCAGCTCTGGCCGAGGCGCACGCGCGCTACCTGGCCACCCAGGCGGTGCCCTGGGCCCTCGCCGCCGAGGCGGCACTCTCCAGGGTGGACGGTGGCCACGGCATGCTGCTCTCCGACGCGGAGCACCGCATCGTGCTGCTGGTCATGTCCGGGGCGACCAACGGAGAGATCGCCCGGGCGAGCTATCTCTCGGTCAAGGCGGTGGAAGCCACCTTGACCCGGCTCTACCGTCGTCTGGGCGTGCGCAACCGCGCCCAACTGGTGCGCGCCCTGCAGAGCGCCGATGTGCTGGCCGACCAGGTGATGCACTGACCGGCCCCGAACGACCGGGTGTCCGGCAGCCGTCGCGGCTGCCGGACACCCCCTCACGACCGGATGCTGTTGGTCAGCTGTTGGGATCGCTGGCGGCCGGGCGCAGGACGGTGTCGGCCGAGAGCCGGCCGGCCAGCGGCTCGCGGCTGACGGTGCCCGCCGACACCATCGCGTGTACGGCTCTGGTCGCGTCGCTCGAACGGAAGATCGTCTCATGCAGGGTCCAGGCCCGCAGCTCGCCGAGCGTGGCCTGACCGCTCGTGCGCACCTGGCGCAGCAGCGTCCGCCGTAGCGGACCGAGGTGCGCCACCGCTGAGATGTCGAGCAGAGCTCCGTCCACATCGGAAGGGTCGCGCAGCCGGATGCCGGCGTACTCGTCCAGCGCCCACAGCTCATCCTTGAACTGCTCCAGCGCCTTCTCCGACGACGTACCGAAGATGAGCAGCTCGGACTGGCCGGCCGCGTCGACGAGCTCGACCCGGCAGACCAGCGGCACCCGGGCGGTGGCGAGAGTGGCGGTGACCGACCGGGAGGCCCCCGGCGCGGTGGCGACGAGCAGCTGTGCGCCGCTGGCCCGGGCCACCGCCGCCAACTCGGCGGCATCCACCGCCGAGTCGAACCACCCGAACATCGGCTGGTTCTTGGGCGGGGCGGTCAGCGCACCGGCCACGGTGGACACCTCGACGCCGGCCGGGATCGTGCCCTCCGGTACCAGTACGCCGGTCGGCACCAGCATGGTCAGCCGGTGCCGCTCGAGCAGGTCGGCGAACTCAGCGAAAACCCGCAGCGCGGTGATGGCCGACTCGACCCCGGCCCAGGACACGTAGCAGATCCGCTTGTGCCCGTGCAGCGCCGCCGGCGCCCAGGCATCGAGGCAGCGCACCAGGAGCTCGTGCTTGACGGCTGTGTGCGCGGGCATACCCCCAATGTTCGCCTATCCGGTCGGCCAGGCAACGGCCAATGGGCGCCGGCCGCTCCCTCGCACCGCGCCGGCCGCTCGGTCAGACCGGGACCGAGATGCCGACCCCGCCGCGGGTCTGGCCGCCGTAGCGCGCCTTCTCCTTGGCCAGGTCGAGCGCGCCGATCCGCTTGCGCGCGGTGAGCGCCGCCTCGTCGAGCAGATCGGCCGGGATCAGCCAGACCACTTCGAACTCCAGGCCGTCCGGGTCGTGGCCGTAGAGGCTCTTCGTCGTCCCGTGGTCTGAGCTGCCGACCAGCGCGCCGGCGTCGGCCAGTTGGCCGGCGACCCGCTCCAGTTCGTCCAGGGTGTCGACCTCCCAGGCCAGGTGGTACAGACCCACCGTGGTACGCCCGGCACCGCTGGCCCCCGCCGCCGTACCGATCTCGAACAGCCCCAGGTCGTGGTCGTTGGTGGAACCCGGCGCCTGCAGGAACGCGGCCCCGCGGAAGCCGTCCGGGGTCATGTTCACCGCCCGGAACCCGAGCACGTCGGTATAGAAGGCCACGCTGCGCCGGATGTCCCGGACGTAGAGCACCGCGTGGTTGAGCCGGTGGATACCCACTGCCGCCCCCAAGAGTGTGTGCAGAGTCGCTCGTCGTTGCAGCGTTGTTGCGCTGTCAACTATTCCTCGCTGAACGGGAGATCGTCAGGGTGACCCAGCTCATGTCGCCCAACCGCGTCCGGACGGTAGCCTGGACAACGATCGGTCCCCAGCCGACAGCTCCGCGCAACGATTGAACGCCGACACGCATGATCCGGCAATGGATCGTGGCTGGATGTCGGATTAGTCTGTCCCCTGGGCGGGTCCGCGGGGGCCCGCCCGCCATGTCCTCACCCCTCGTACACCGAGTCCGCCGGGAGGTCTCGATGCTGCCGCGACGCTACCTCATGTGCCCCCCGACGTACTTCGCGGTCGACTACGCCATCAACCCGTGGATGGACCCGACCGCGCCGGTGGACGTGGACCTCGCCGTGGCGCAGTGGACCGTCCTGCGGGACACGTACCGGGCGCTTGGCCACACCGTCCACGAGATCGCGCCGATTCCCGGGCTGCCCGACATGGTGTTCGCCGCCAACGGGGCCACCGTCGTGGACGGCGTCGTCTACGGCGCGCAGTTCCGCTTCCCGGAGCGGGCCGCCGAGGCTCCGGCGTACCTGGAGTGGTTCGTCACCAACGGGTTCGACACGTACCCGGCCAAGGAGGTCAACGAGGGCGAGGGCGATCTGCTGCTCACCGACCGGTACGTCCTCGCCGGCACCGGCTTCCGCACCGAGCAGGCCGCCCACGGCGAGGCCCAGGAGCTCTTCGGCCGCCCGGTGATCACGCTGCAGCTGATCGACCCGCGCTACTACCACCTCGACACTGCGCTGACCGTGCTCGGCGGCGCCAACATCGCCTACCTGCCCGAGGCGTTCAGCGAGGGCAGCCGGCGGGTGCTCGCCCATCTCTTCCCGGACGCGGTGATCGCTACCGCCGCGGACGCCGCCGTGCTCGGCCTCAACGCCGTCTGCGATGGGCGCCGGGTGGTGCTGCCGGCCCAGGCCACCGGACTGGCCCGCCAGCTCGCGGCGAAGGGGTTCGAGCCGGTCGGGGTCGACGTCTCCGAGCTGCACAAGGCCGGCGGCGGTCCGAAGTGCTGCACCCTGGAGGTGCGGGACCGGTGAGCGCGAGGAGCGAGCGGGTGCGAGCCCCGCAGCGCGAACGAAAGGCGAGCTCGTGAGTGTGATGGACACCGACCGAACTGGTCCCGCGATCGAGCAGGCGCAGCGTTGGACGGCCCACAACTACCATCCGCTGCCGGTGGTGATCGCCGACGCTGATGGCGCCTGGGTGACCGATGTGGACGGTCGGCGCTACCTCGACTTCCTCGCCGGGTACTCGGCGCTGAACTTCGGCCATCGCCACCCGGGGATCCTCGACGCCGCGCGCAAGCAGCTGGACCGGGTCACGCTGACCAGCCGGGCCTTCATCCACGACCAGTTCGGGCCGTTCTGCCGGGACCTCGCCGAGCTGTGCCGCATGGACCTGGTGCTGCCGATGAACACCGGAGCCGAGGCGGTCGAAACCGCGATCAAGGTTGCCCGCAAGTGGGGCTACCAGGTCAAGCGGGTGCCCGATGGGCAGGCGACGATCGTCGTCGCCGCCGGCAATTTCCACGGCCGTACCGTGACCATCGTCAGCTTCTCCACCGACGAGGCGGCTCGCGCGGACTTCGGCCCGTACACGCCCGGCTTCCGGATCGTGCCCTATGGCGACCTCGACGCCATGCGCGCGGCGATCGACGACACCACCGTCGCCGTGCTGATCGAGCCGATCCAGGGCGAGGCCGGTGTGCTTGTGCCTCCCGAGGGCTACCTGCCCGGCGTGCGCGAGCTGTGCACCCGCGCCAATGTGCTCTTCGTGGCCGACGAGATCCAGTCCGGCCTGGGCCGCACCGGCGACACGTTCGCCTGCGACCACGAGCGCGTCGTGCCGGACATGTTCGTGCTCGGCAAGGCGCTCGGCGGCGGCATCGTGCCGGTCTCGGCGGTGGTGTCCCGCTCGGAGGTGCTCGGTGTGCTGCGCCCGGGTGAGCACGGCTCCACCTTCGGCGGCAACCCACTCGCCTGCGCGGTCGGCTCTGCCGTGGTCGACCTGCTCCGCACCGGCGAGTTCCAGGAGCGCTCGCGCGAACTGGGTGCGGTGCTGCACCGGCGCCTGCATAAGCTGATCGGGCACGGCATCACCGCGGTACGCGGTCGCGGGCTGTGGGCCGGCGTCGACATCGACCCGGAGCTGATGACCGGTCGCCAGGCTTGCGAGCGGCTGGCCGTAGCCGGGGTGCTGGCCAAGGACACGCACGGCTCGACGATCCGCCTCGCGCCACCGCTCGTAGTCACCGAAGCCGAGATCAACCTGGCCGTGGACCGGCTCGCCGACCTGCTCGCCGCCGCCCACTGACCCACCAGCGCCCCCTGACCCACCAGCGCCCCCTGACCCGAGCGCCCGGAGTTAGGAGGGGCACCCTTTACGACAGAAACGGTTAACAGGGTGCCCTTGCTAACGCCCGGCGCGACGAGTGGCGCGACGCCTGGCGCGACGCCCAGCGCGATGCCTGGCGGGGCCCAGCGCGACGAGTACCCCGCCCACGCCGCCAGGGGAATGGCGGGTCGAGGGCGGCGTGACGTCGGGATGAGCGTGCGGTCTCAACCGTCGGCCGCGCGAAGGTCGGCATAGGTCACCGCCTCGCGGCGGACGGCCTCGTTGGCGAGCCTCAGCCGGCGGCGTTCGCCATCCTCGCTGATGCCGAACTTGTGATAGAGGTTGACCAGGTGTTGCTTCACCGCTCCCTCGGTGACGACCAGGGCTTCGGCGATGGTTCGGGTCGATGCCGGCTCGGTGAACGGGTCACCCTCGAGCATCGGGCGGCACAACTGGACGAGCACGGCACGCTCGCGGCGCGTGAGCTCAGGCAGCGGTGATCCGGAAGCGTCGGTTGCCGGAACCGCGGCGCTCGGTTCACCGACCCGGTAGACGAACCGCGCCGCGCCCGTGCGAATCTCGTCGCCATCGCGAAGCGCCTGCTCGTGCCAGAGGCGCTGTCCATTGACGTGCGTGCCGTTGCGGGAACCGAGATCGCGTACCGACCAGCCGCCCGGGTACCGGACGAAAGCCGCGTGCAGCCGGGATACGGTGCGATCCGTGCGAATCGCCAGGTCATTGGACGTGTCGCTGCCCAACGTGAGGCGCTCGCCGGTCAGCGGCACGAGTTGGGGTCCGGCCGCGGACCACATCTCCAGGTAGGTCGGCATGGCAGGTTATCCGTAGACCAAGCGGAACGCGTAGCGACCGCCGGCCGGGTCGCCACCGAGGCGCAGCTCGTACTCCCCACCTCGGCTGAGGTCCATCGGTCCGTAGCTGCCGCAGAGCCGTCCGGACGCCACGCGAGCCCCGTCGGCCGAGGTCAGCATCCACGGGACGAGGTGGGAACAGCTCTCGGCGAGACCCTCGAGGTAGACGTGGTGCCCCGGGGGGATCTCGAAGCGGAACGAGTCGATGCCGTGCGGGGCAACGGCCGTCGTCCCGTCGGTGGGGACGCGCTGGCCCACCTCGACCCGTTGTGTGGTCGTCGGCGGTGTACCGGCGACGGAAGCAGCTCGCCGGATCTGCTCGCTGCCGGTGAACAGCGCTCCGATCACGAGTGTGAGGAGAGCCAGTGCAGCGGTGCGTACCCGCCGGCGTCCCCGTCGCGAGATCCGCTCGTGCAGGGTGGACGGCCAGCTGACGGCGAGCCGGTGCTCGGCGATCGCGGCGGTGTCGTCAGCGCCGCCGACCAGACGGAGCAGCAGCGACTGAGCGGTCGGGCGGGCGTGAGGATGCTTGCTCAGCGCGGCCACAACCAGGTCGCGGAGGCTGGCGTCGAGACCGCGCAGGTCCGGCTCGTCCTCGATCACCCGGCGGGCCAGGTCGGGGCCGTCACCGAACGGACACCTGCCCGTACCGGCATAAGCGACGACCGCCCCCCACGCAAAGATGTCGGCGGCGGGCGTCGCCCGCTCACCGGTGTACCTTTCCGGCGCCACGTACCCGGGCGTACCGACGACAAGACCAGGCAGGGTTGACCCGTCGAGCGCCCCGATCGCCTTGGCGATCCCGAAGTCGATCACTTTCGGCCCGACCCGGGAAAGCAGGACGTTGCTCGGCTTGAGGTCCCGGTGCACGATGCCGGCGGTGTGGATTCCGTGCAGGGCCGCCGCAACGCCGATCGCCACGCCGTCCAGCGTTGAGCCGTGCAGTGGGCCGCCGGTCGTGACCGCCCCGGCCAGGCTCGGGCCATCGACATACTCGGTGACCACGTAGGCCCGGCCACCCTCGATGCCGGCGTCGAGCACCGGGGCCGTACAGAACCGGGCGACCCGGCGCGCCGCCGCGACCTCGTCGTGGAACCGGGCCCGGAACCCGGCATCGTCGGCGTACTCGGCCCGGATCACCTTGACAGCGACCCGACGCCGTTCGCTGTCCGATCCGAGGTACACGGTACCCATGCCGCCCTGGCCCAATCGGCCAAGGATCTCGTACGGGCCGATGGCGCGCGGATCAGACGACAGCAGTGGCGCCACCAGGGGTGGCCGCGCTTCGGTGGCGCCGGCGTCGCCGCTGGACCCGGTCGACGATCGTGTCGCCGTCGTGCTCGCCACATCGCGCACCGCGCACCGCCCATCCGCGCCGCGTCAGGCGTCATAGGCCTGCTCCCGGATTGTACGGAAGGGCGGCGTCGGCTGGGCGGTGCGCGGGCGGACCGGGGCCGGGCCGGACCTACGCGCCGATCTCGAAGGTGATGCCCTCGGTCGGCCGATTCTTGTAGAAGAAGGTGTAGGAGCCGTTCGTCGGCGTGGGCACCTCGTAGCACAGGAGCTGATCGCGCAGAATGTTGCCAGGCTGCGGGTATGCGGCGCCACCGCAGCGGTCGGACGGGCTCAGCGTCGAGCCGTCCGGCGTCCGCAGCAGGTGATTGGCCTCCAGACGGAGCTGACCTCCACAGACTACGCAGGGCCCGGTGTTGGTCACCGAGTACGACAAGCGCATGAACTCGCGGCCAGCCTTCGCCTCCCAGTAGCGCTCCGGGCTGTCCGCGCGCACCTCGGCCCCGCGCACCGCGAAGGCGAAGTCGTCGACCTTGACCGTGCCGGTCACCGGCACGACCCTCGGCTCGAGCGCGACCAACCCCTCGGCTCCCGTCAGTGGGACCACCGCTTGGCGGAACTCCGGATCGCCCACCGTGAGAATGGCGTCGTCGAGCCGGAAGTTGTCGTCGACAACGAAGGCGATGGTGCCGTGTTGACTCGACTTTCCGGGCACCTTCGGCAGATCCTGCTGCGGCGCGGCGTCCGAGTAGTGCCGCCCGCCCGAGCTGAGCACGAGGTCCGTGTCGGCACACCCGTCGCGGAGATCCGTTGGCCCGCAGGCCCGGAACGACCATTGCCGGGTCCCCAGGTTGATCAGCGTCACGTCGATCGTCACGACCGTGGACCCCGGGCCGGTCGAGACCGGGCTCGCCTCGCCCCGGACAATTCGGGCGGTACCGAACGTGACCTTCCACCCGCTGTGCCAGATCGACTTGTCGACCTGGGCCGCGGTCAGCGGCGCCGACGCTCCAGGCGCTCCACAGGCCGACGCCGTCCATGCCACCGCGACGGCGAGCAGCGGTATCGCGAGCCGCGCCACCTGGTCCATCACCTTGTCCATCTGAACCACCTCTCGACAACCGGCCGGATCAACGCGATCAGACCTGCCTCGTCCGACCAGACCACTATCGGGTCTGGCCGGCCCGGACCACGATGCCCCGCGAGCGAGAGTTTCGATGCCTGTACGGCCAGGCTTTCCTGTCCACGCGGTCAGGTGTGCCGCGGGAGCGCTGGGATGTGGCGCGGCTTCCCGTCGGTGCCAACCTCGGTCAGGCCAGCACCACTGCTCCGTCATCGCCGTTAGGCTTCGTGCACACCCGCGTTCGCCGTCGCACCGGGTACGTAGGAGCTGGGAGGCAGGCATGACCGGCGAAGACGTGCTCGCCCGGGGACGTGACGCCTTCGAAAGAGCTGGCTGGGGCGAGGCTCATGCCGGGCTCCTGGCCGCCGACCGTCGGGCGTCGTTGGCCGCCGACGACCTGCAACGGCTCGCCGTTGCCGCGTACCTGCTGGGCCGGGATGCCGAGTGTGAGGAGATCCTGGCCCGCGCGCACCTG
Organism: uncultured Actinomycetota bacterium; assembly: GCA_963753485.1. Classification (GTDB taxonomy): domain Bacteria; phylum Actinomycetota; class Actinomycetes; order Mycobacteriales; family Micromonosporaceae; genus CAWDLX01. Next base: position 556,469 of record CAVWCL010000020.1, read on the forward strand.
AACTGGCTGGAGGTCGACGATGTGCGAGCGGCCGCCCGTTGTGCCTTCTGGATAGCGTTCAGCATGCTGAACCGTGGCGAGCTGGGTCCGGGAGGTGGCTGGATCGCACGGGCCCGTCGGCTCCTGGATGACCATCACCTCGACTGTGTCGAGTATGGATACCTGCTGGTGCCGCAGGGCCTGCAGAGCCTCGACAGCGGGAATCTGGCGGACTCGTACGCGGCGTTTGATCAGGCCGCCAAGCTCGCCGAGCGGTTCCGCGACGCGGACCTTGTCTCGTTGGCGAGATTCGGAGCGGGACTAGCCTTGCTGCGTCTTGGCGAGACCGACGCCGGGATGGCACTGTTCGACGAGGCCATGGTGTCTATCTCGATCCGTGAAGTGTCCGCGATCGTCACCGGTATTGTCTACTGTGGAGTAATCCAGGAGTGCTATGCCCTCTTCGACCTTCGTCGGGCACGGGAGTGGACCGCCGCCCTGAGCCGGTGGTGCGAAACGCAGCCGGACCTCGTGCCGTATCGCGGGCAATGCCTCGTGCATCGTTCGCAACTGCTGCAGTTGAGTGGCGCGTGGCCGGAAGCGATGGACGAGGTTCGGCGGGCCCACGAGCGGCTCGCCGTGCCTGCAGGCCAGCCCGCACTCGGCCTGGCCCATTACCAGCGGGCCGAGCTTCACCGGTTGCGTGGCGATTTCGCCAAGGCCGACGGCGCCTACCGCGAGGCTGCCCGCCTGGGTCATTCGCCACAGCCCGGCCTCGCCCTCCTGTGTGTGGCTCAGGGAAACATCGAGGCAGCCGAGGCGGCGCTGCGGGTATGCCTGAACCAGACCGGCCACCGTCTGTTCCGACCCCGGCTCTTGGCCGCCTACGTAGAGACGTTGCTTGCTGCCGGTGATGTCGCGGCGGCGCGGCGGGCGGCCGATGAGCTGTCCGACATCGCTTCGAGTCTGTCGATGCCGCCACTGGAGGCGGTGTCCGGCCAAGCCACTGGTGAGGTGCTGCTGGCCGAAGGTCAGCCCGGACCGGCGCTGGCCGCACTTCGACGGGCATGCGACATCTGGCAGCAGATCGAGGCCCCGTACGAGATTGCCCGAACCCGCGCCCTCCTCGGCCGGGCCTACGAGGCCCTCGACGACACGGTCACGGCCGAGCTGGAGTTTGAGGCCGCGGGTCAGAGTTACCGTCGGCTCGGGGCCGGACCCGACCTGGCGCGGCTGCGGGCACGACTATCGGCGGTGGAGCGGTCGGGTCACCCGCTGACTGCTCGGGAACTGCAGGTACTGGGCCTGGTCGCGGCCGGTAACAGCAACCGGGCGATCGCCGACCAGCTGCTGATCAGCGAACACACGGTGGCCCGGCACCTGCAGAACATCTTCACCAAGCTCGACTTGTCATCACGCACGGCCGCCACCGCGTACGCCTACGAGCACGGGCTGGTGGTCCAGGCGTCTGGTCAGAATTGACCATCGCCGGGTTCATACCCTGGTGGTGAATCCCGTCGATGCGGGCCCGGCCGGCCATCCAGGATCGTTGCGGCAACCCGACGCACAAGGAGCGCTCATGGTTGCAGCACAGGCAACGACGAAACCGCCGGCCCTGGCCCGCGAACACTTCAGGCTCGTCGGGATCGTCGGTCTGGTCATCGGTCCGCTCATCATGTCCACGGGCGATCTCCTTCATCCACAGGAGTCGGCCGACGCGGCTCGACAGGCGGCCATCATTGCTGAACAGCCCGATCGGTGGTATCTGGCGCACGTCCTGCTGTTCATCGGTTTCGTCATCCTGATCCCGGGCCTGCTGACCCTGACCGGGGAGGCGGTCGCCCGATGGCCTCGGGCCGGGCTTGCGGCCCGTCTGCTCGTCGTGTGTGGAACGTCCGGACTTACGGCCATCTTCGCCGCCGAGATGCTGGCCGGACGGCTCGGTTCGACGGATCCCGCCGCGACCACCAAGCTCCTGGAGGCGCTGTTCTCGTCGTCCGTGGTGGTGCCCATCCTCATCGTCGGCCTGGGCTTCTTCATCGGTACCGCGATCGTGGCCATACGAATGATCCGTGATGCCCGTCCGCTGCGCTGGCCAGCGATCTTCCTGCTGGCCGGCCTCCTGTTGGTGATGGCCGAGATTGCCTCCTCGCAGGTCGTGTTGTCGCAGATAGGCAACGTCATGATCTGGTTGGGCACTCTCGGCTTCGCGTGGCGGCTGCGGCGTGCCGCGACACCCACCACCGAGCAGAGGTCTTGAACGGCCCTCGGGCCGTCGGTGCCGGGAACCCGATGGGCCCTAACGCCCGGCATGCCGTGCCGCGCAGGCCCAGCGTGGCGCCCATGGGGCCACCCAGGGCCGGGGCGCGGGCCAGGCGGCGCGGGCCAGGCGGCGAGGGTCAGGCGGCGCGGGTCAGGCGGCGCGGGTCAGGCGGCGCGGGTCAGGCGGCGCGGGTCAGGCGGCGCGGGTCAGGCGGCGAGCGCGTCGAGGGTGGCCATCTCGTCGGGGGTGAGCGAGAAGCCGAAGATGTCGGCGTTGGCGGCGATGCGCGCCGGGGTGGCCGACTTGGGGATGACCACAATGCCGTGCTCGAGGTGCCAGCGCAGCACCACCTGCGCCGGGTCGACCCCGTGGGCCGCCGCGATCCGGCGCAGCGCCGGCGCCCGCAGGTTGCTGCGCTTGAACGGGCTGTACCCCTCCAGCACTATGGACCGCTCACGATGCCCGGCCAGGGTGGCGGCGTCGTACTCCCACGGACTCCACGGAATCTGGTTCACGGCCGGGCGCTGGCCGGTCGCCGCGATCAGCTCGTCGATCTGGTCCAGGCTGTAGTTGCTCACCCCGACGTCGTGAGCCAGGCCGCGGTCGCGGGCGGCCAGGAACGCCTGCCAGACGGAGACCAGCGCGCCGCGGCTCGGCGGCGCATGCACCAGCCACAGGTCCACATACGACATTGACAGCGCGTTCAGGCTCGCCGCCAGCGTCTCCGCCTCGTGGCCGGCCCGCTGCGGCTGCATCTTCGTGGTGACGAAGACCTCCGAGCGGGGCACACCGCTGTCCCGGACCGCGCGGCCCACCTCGGCCTCATTCGCGTACATGGTGGCCGTGTCGAGGTGCCGGTAGCCGGACTCCAGTGCCGACCGCACCGAGTCATAGGCGGTGCGCCCGTGCAGCTGCCACGTGCCAAACCCGAGCAGCGGCATCGTCGCCCCGCTGGTCAGCGTCACCGCACGATCGTCGCCCATCTCCACCTCCACGCCGGAACCCGACAACGCCGGACCTGACCTCATTCACGCGGACCCGACCTCATTCTTTCAGGGCGCGGCGGGCAACGTGCGCACGATCTCCCGGATGTCGCCGCCCACCGGTAGCAGCCCGAGCACCGGCGTGCTCACGCCGGCGTCCACGTAGCGCCGCACATGCGCCCGGCACTCATCCGGCGAGCCATGCACCACGAGAGCGTCGACCACGTGGTCAGGGATGGCGGCGGCCGCCGCCGGCCGGTCGCCGGCCGCCCACGCCGTCCACATCGGAGTCAGTACCTCCCCGCGCCCGAGCCACTCGTGGAAGGCCCGGTAGACGCCGACGGTCAGGTAGCTTGCGATGGCGGCCCGGCCGACCCGGCGGGCCAGTTCGACGTCGGCGGTCGGTGCGACGAAGATCCGGGCGACGATCTCCTTGCCCGGCCCGCCCTGATGCACGTACGGGATGACCGTGCGCACGTCGTCGGCCGAGAGCCAGTTGAGGATGGCGCCGTCGGCCTCCCGGCCGGCCAGCCGGAGCATGCCGGGGCGCAGCGCCGCGACCAGGATCGGCGGCGACACCGCTGGGACGGTGAGCAACCGGAAGCCGTCAACGGTGAACGTCGGGTAGGCACGGGTGATCTTCGCGCCGGTGAGCGCCTCGCGCAGGAACTGGACCACATCGCGGACCCGCTGGTACGGCTGCTCGAACGGGATGCCGTTCCAGCGTCGGACGATGACCTCCGAGGACGACCCGATGCCGAGCACGAACCGGCCGGGCGCCGCGTCGGCCAGGGCCGCCGCACTCTGGGCGATGGTCGCGGCGCCGCGGGTGAACGCGGGCACGATCGCGGTGCCCAGCCGCAGCCGCGGCGCCCAGACGCTGGCCAGCGCGAGCGGGGTGAACGCGTCCAGGCCGCCCGCCTCGGCGGACCACACGTCGGTGAAACCGAGGTCGGGCAGGGCGGCGATGGTGTCGCGCTGCTCGGCGAGCCCGAGCCCGGAGAGTGGAATCGTGAGTCCGTACGCCATGGGTAGCCTCCTTCCGCGGGGGACCGGCCCGCGCGTACATTGCACCGGGAGTGCACATTACCCGGGCGGTACGGAGGCAGGATGAACGACGAGCCGGCCAAGGCCGCGATCGTCACCGGCGCCAGCCGGGGGATCGGGCTGGCCATCGCGCAGGCACTGGTGGATCGCGGCGAACGCGTGTGCATCACCGGCCGGCAGGCCGAACCGCTGGCCGAGGCGGCGGCCAAGCTCGGCGGCGACACCATCTACTCCGTCGGCAAGGCACACGACCCGCAGCACCAGGAGGAGACAGTTCGGGCCGTGCTGGACGCGTTCGGCCGCATCGACCACCTGGTCAACAACGTCGGCACCAATCCGGTCTTCGGCCCGGTGCTCGACCTCGAGGCCGACCTGGTCCGCAAGATCCTCGACATCAATCTGGTCTCCGCCTTCTCGTGGACCCAGCGGGTGCACCGGGCGTGGATGGCCGAGCACGGCGGTGGCGTGGTCAACGTCGCCTCGGTCGCGGGCCTGCATCCCGCACCCGGACTGGGCATCTACGGCCTGAGCAAGGCGGCCCTGTGCTACCTCACCGGCCAGCTCGCCCTCGAGCTGGCGCCGGCGGTCCGGGTCAACGCGGTGGCCCCGGCGGTGGTGAAGACCCGGTTCGCGGCCTCGCTCTTCACCGGCCGGGAGGATGAGGTCGCGGCGGCCTACCCGCTCGGGCGGCTGGGCGAGCCCGAGGACGTCGGCGCCGCAGTGGCGTTCCTGCTCTCCGACGCCGCGAGCTGGATCACCGGGCAGACCCTCGTTCTCGATGGCGGCGGGACCTTGGTCGGCCGGTCAGCCTGAGCCGCGGGGTCCGCCGTCCGGCGTCCGTGGACGCAGCGCGGCGTAGAGCGGGCGGAGGTGGGCCACCAGCTCCACGCCGCCGATCGCGGCGGCGGGCGTGGCGAGCTGGCGCAGCAACAGGTCCGCCTCGGTGTCCATGGTGGGCGGACGCGCCGGCAGCGGCAGCGGCGGCACCCAGAAGCGCTCGACCGTGCCGGCCAGCTCCGGCGCGGCCAGATCGCCGAGCGCAGCCGCGGCACCGATTGCCGGCCGCGGTGGCGACCCGGCAGCCGCCCGCTTCGCCCGGGTGCCCGTGGTGCCACCACGAGGCGCCCGTGCGGCGGACGGGGTGCCGCCACGAGATGCCCGCGCGGCAGGCGCTCTGGTCTCCCCGCGCAGCGCCCGCAGGTGGGCGAGCAGGGTCGCCCGGTCGCGTCCCCGCCAGTGCAGGATCTGGAAGGGGTCGACATCGAATGCCTCGGCCAGCAGGTAGAAGGTGGCCGCGATGTGCTTGCACGGCACCGTCGAGTCCGGACACGAGCATGACATGCTCAGCTGGCCGGCCAAGGTCGGGAAGAGCGGCGCGCCGGCGGCGTCGAAGACCTCCTCGATCTGTGCGGGCATCTCACCGGCGAGCAGCCGGGCGGTGAAGATGGCCTGCGCGGCCAGGGCCGCCTCGATCTCCACCCAGGTCGGTTCGGCCACAATGGCCAGCCCGATGCGCACCCGGTACGGTGCGGGCCGGGAGCCCTGGACGGAGGCGGTGACCCACCCCGGCGCGACCTCGAGGCTGAGCACCTGGCCCCGGCGGGCGTAGCTTCGCCCGCGGGTCAGGCGCGAGCCGAGCGCGAAAGCCTCCAGCACCGCGATGAACCGCTTCGACCACCAGGACTCCCCGATGGCCCCGCGGGCGCTCTGCGCCTTGAGCCCGCCCTCGACCCGCAGGGCCGGTCCGTAGTCGGCGAAGCTCACTCGACCACCGCCCCCTGCTCCAGGGCGAACAGCTCGCGCAGATCCGATGTGGACAACTCGGTGATCCAGCCCTCGCCGGTGCCGACGATCTTCGCCGCCAGGCCACGCTTCTCCCGGATCATGTCGGCGATCTTCTCCTCGACCGTGCCGGCGCAGACGAACTTGCGCACCTGGACGTTGCGCCGCTGCCCGATCCGGAACGCCCGGTCGGTCGCCTGGTCCTCGACGGCCGGGTTCCACCACCGGTCAACGTGGACGACGTGGTTCGCCGCGGTCAGCGTCAGGCCGGTGCCGCCCGCCTTGAGCGAAAGCACGAACACCGGCGGTGCGGACGCGTCCGCCGCCTGGAACCGGGCCACCATCGAGTCGCGTTCCGCCTTCGGCACGCCGCCGTGCAGGAAGGCCACCTCGCGGCCGAAGCGGGCCGACAGGTGCGCGCGCAGCATGGCGCCGAACTCGGCGTACTGGGTGAAGAGCAACGCCCGCTCGTCGTTCGCGAGCACCTCCTCGAGGATCTCCTCCAGCCGGGCCAGTTTGCCCGAGCGGCCGGCCAGCCGGGTGCCGTCGCGCAACAGTTGCGCCGGGTGGTTGCACACCTGCTTGAGCTTGGTCATGGTCGCGAGCACCAGGCCTCGCCGCTCGATGCCCTCGCTCTCCTCGATCCGCGCCAGCATGTCGGAGACGACCGCCTGGTAGAGCGATGCCTGCTCAGCGGTGAGGTTGCACAGAACCTCCATCTCCAGCTTCTCCGGCAGGTCCGAGATGATGGACCGATCGGTCTTCTCCCGTCGCAGGATGAATGGACCGGTGAGCCGTTTGAGCCGAAGCGCGGCCTCCTCGTCGCCACGGCGTTCCACCGGCTCGGCGTACCGGGCCTTGAAGCTCGCCGCGCTGCCCAACAGACCGGGGTTGGCGAACTCCATGATGGACCACAGGTCGGCGAGGCGGTTCTCCACCGGCGTGCCGGTGACCGCGATCCGGTGTCGCGCCGGCAACGCCCGTACCGCGATCGCCTGCCGGGTGGCCGCGTTCTTGATCGCCTGGGCCTCGTCCACCACGACCCGGTGCCAGCCGATCTCGCCCAGCGCGTCGGCGTCGCGGGCGGCCAGCGTATAGGTCGTGATCACCAGTTCGGCCTTGGCCACCGAGTCGGCGAAGGCCTTCCCCCGAGCACGTTCCGCCCCGTGGTGCACGTGCACCCGAAGTTCCGGGGTGAACGTGGCCGCCTCGCGTTGCCAGTTGCCGACCAGCGACATCGGACAGACGAGCAGAGTCGGACCAACCTCGACCTCGGCCTCGTGGTCGCGCTGGAGCAACGCGAGCAGCTGGATCGTCTTACCCAACCCCATGGAGTCGGCCAGGATCGGACCCAGTCCGAGAGACTCCAGGAAGGCGAGCCAGGCCAGGCCGCGTTCCTGGTACGGGCGCAGCGTGCCGACGAATCCGGCCGGGATTGCCACCGCAGCCAACCGGCGGTCGACCTGGCCGGCCAGCAGCTCACCGAGCGCCCCGTCGGCGACGACGGAGACCACCGGTAGCCCGCCCGGGCCATCCAGTGTGGAGAGTCCAGCGTGTAGCAGGTCGCCGACGGTCATCTGGCCGCCGGTCCGGAACAGCTTGAGCCCGGCCGCCAGCCGTTTGGCGTCCAGCTCCACCCATTGCCCGCGCAGGCGTACCAGTGGGGTCTTCAGCTTGGTGAGCGCGGTCAGCTCGGCCTCGGTGAGCGGCTCGTCGCCCAGGGCCACCTGCCACTCGTAGTCGACCAGCGAGTCGAGGCCGAGCGCGCTGCGAGCCGCCACCGTCCCGGGCGCGGTCGGCGAACCGGCGGTCAGGCGCGCTCCCAGACGGGCCCGGGGCCGGCTCCACCAGCCGGGCAGCAGGACGCCGAAGCCGGCGCCGGCGAGCATCGGTGCCCCTTCGCGGAGGAAATGGTGTGCGCCGTCCCCGTCCAGGTCGAGCTCGGCCGGGCGGGCGCTGCTCAGCGCCTGGTCCAGCTCGGGATAGAGGCGGCTCGCCCGACCCAGCTCGGTGAGCAGGGTCTCCTGGGGCGAGTCGAGGTAGCGGGCCAGCTTCCGCAAGGCCCCCCGGGGGCGCCACACGGTCGCCGCGTCCACCATGAGGCTCGGCTCGTCACTCGCCTGGAGCAGGAACTCCAGCCGCCAGGCGTCACTGACCTCTTCGGCCGGCTCGACCAGCCGGAAGCAGCCGCGCACCCGGCCGGCGACGGCATCGCGGTGCCATTGCGAGAGTTCAGCACCGAGCTGCTCGAGCTCGGCGGGTGCGGGTGTGCCGAGCTGCTCGCGCTCGGCGGGGGCGAGGTCGGGGGGGAAGTCGGTGGCGGAGTCGGCCGCCAGTTCGGCGGCTGGCGGCGCGAATACGCGGCGGGTGCCGGTGAGCGCCGCCAGCCAGGCCCGCCAGGCCGGCATGGCCACCTTCGTGGATCGTCGGCCGGCGACGGGGGTGCTGCGGGCCAGGGCCGCCCGGGTGGCTGCATCGACCAGCGCGTCGATCGCCGCGGCGGTGACCGCCGCCGGTGCCTGGCCATCGGCTCGGGCCGCCGGCGGCAGCGCCAGCGTGAGCGCCTGGGCCCAGATCGCGTCGGCGCCGGTGACCACGGGTCGCCACAGTGCCAGTACACCCGCGCCGGTCGTCTCCATGGCGGGCAGCACCCGACCCCGGGCCACCAGGTCGGCGGCGAACTCCGCCACCTCGATCAGGTGGCGGGTGCTCGCGCTCAGCGCCATCGGCTGGCCGGCCTGGGTGTGCCGCTCGCGTCCGACGCGGTCCAGCAGCGCGAACGCGTCGTCGGCGTCGCAATGCAGCGCGGGCACTCGCCACCGCGCCAGGGTCACCGGGCCGCGGGTCCGTTCGGGCACCTCTTCGCGCAGCAGCTCCGGCGAGTCGACCGGTACACCCTGGCGGGTCGGCAGCCAGATTGACACCGCGCCGGCCGTAGCGGTGTCCAGGTCGAGCGCGCCGGCCAGTGTCTGCCCTTCGGCGGCGAACGGGTGGCCCGGTACGGCGTCGGGCGGATCGCTGCGAACCCGACCGCGTCGTACCGCGGTGACCTGGAGATTCGCGTCTTCGCCCCAGATGATGAGCTCGCCAGAGGGCGGCCACAGGGCATGGACGACGAGCACGCGGGTACCTCCCGCGCAAGCATAGGGGGCGCCGGCCCACACGCCTCGTAACCACCGGCCGCCCATCCTCGCCCGGCCTGGTAGGCCAGGCGAGGATTTGCCGGCAGGGCGGATTGGTCCTGCACCTCAAAGTTGTCGAACAACGGGTCTTCCCGATAATCCTCGTTTGGTCATACCGTCGTGTTATGGACCTGGAGCTGCGTCATCTGCGCATCGTCTGCGCCGTCGCGGAGGCGGGGAGCGTCACCAAGGCCGCGGCCTCTCTGGGCCTGGCCCAACCGGCGGTGACCGCGCAGCTGCGCCGTATCGAGCGGTCGCTCGGTGGTGATCTGTTTGACCGGGGCCGGCAAGGGGTTACCCCCACGGCGCTGGGCGAACTCGTGCTCGCTCGGGCGCGGGTGCTGCTGCCCGCCGCCCGCGAGCTTCGCGAGGACGCGCTCAAGCTGGCCGCGGCCGCGCGGAGCCCGGCCGGTCAGGCGGCCCAGCTGCGCATCGGCACCACCGGCGGCCCGTACCTGGCGGGCATGGTCCGGCTACTGGAGAAGACCGAACCCGACACCGAGGTGGTCACCTCGGCCTCGTTCCGCGCCTTGGAGCTGCTCGACCAGGTGCGCGCCGACCGGATCGACTGCGCCGCGATCGGCTGTTGCGGCGAGCACGGCCTACCCGCCGACCCCGACCTGGACGTGCGCAAGGTGGCCGTCGAACCAGTCTGCGTCATGCTGCCCGAGACGCACCCGGCCACCCGGTACGACGAGGTGCCGCTCGCGACGCTGGCCGACATGCACTGGGCGTGGCTGCCCGGCGATGGCTGCCTGCACCAGTGCTTCGTGGCCGCCTGCGTCCGGGAGGGGTTCACGCCGCGCACGGGGTATGAGAGCGATGCGTCGACCTGTGTCGAGATGTCGCGTACCGGGCGCGCGGTCACCCTCTGCCTGCCGACCCGGCGAGCGGGCGGGGTCGAGGTGCGCCCGATAGCCGGCGCGCCGCTGCGGTGGGTGCACGCGATCGTGTGGCGTGACGAGCCGAGTAGCGCGGCGCTCGCCGCCTCGCTGATGCCGGTGGCGACCACCGCGTACGACGAGGTGGTGGCGGAGGCGCCGGCGTACCGCGACTGGCTCGCGAGCAACCCGACCTTCGGCACCGCGGCCTGACCGCCCCGCGCGTGCCTTCAGCGTGCCGCCCCGACGTTAGGAGGGGCACCCTCTACAACGGAATGCGTTAGTGGGGTGCCCCTGCTAACCGGCGGGTCGGCCGGGCGGCGCTAACCGGCGGGTCGGCCGGGCGGCGCTAACCGGCGGGTCGGCCGGGCGCCGCGCCGGATCCGGCGCGGCGGCGGTACGCGGCCGAGGCGACCCGGTCGTTGCACAGCTCGCAGCAGTAGCGCTGGCGGTTTGCGCGAGTGCGGTCCACGTAGACGCACCGGCAGGGGTCGCCGGCGCACAGCCGCAGCCGCTGGGTGCCGCCCTCGACGACGGCGCGGGCGAGCGCATCCGCCATCGCCGCGGCCAGCGCATCCAGGGGCGCCGGTCCACCGATCGCGGCCAGCCGCGGCTGCGCGCCGGCCAGCACCTGGGCGCGCGCCGAGGCGGCGTCGAGTACCTGGTTCAGCGCGCCGATCGTGGGGTCGCCGGCCGGGGCGGCGAAGACGGCGTAGAGCGAGCTGCGCAGGGTCCGCAGGCTGGGCAGGTCGGCCTCGCGCAGCCCGGAGACCAGCTCGGCCCGGCCGTGGTGGCGGGCCAGCCGCCGCACCAGGTCGAGGGTGAGCCGGTCGGGCGGGTCGTTCAGCAGGTCGTAGGTGTTGCAGAAGTCGACCGTCAGCGCGAGGTCGGCGTCCGCGGTGGGGACCTTCGTCACGAGCCCTCCGTCCGGTCTCCCGTAGCCCAATCGTCATCTTCGCCTGGTTGACCGCGGCGGCGCGCTGCGACTAACGTCGTCACTTGAGTACAGAAGATAATAACTGACGAAGGGGTCCTCATGCACCGCACCCTCTCCCTCGCGGTCGGTACCGCCCTGGCAGCGATCCTGCTGGGCGGTACCGCCGCTGCGTCGGGCGCACCGGCCACGCTCTCGGCCCACTCGGGAGGCGACACCATCGTGATCGAGGACATCGAGATACCCGTACCCGGGCAGCCGGTGGTCCCCGCATACCTGGTACGCCCCGGCCACCCGGCCCACCACGGCGCGGCCGGAGTGCTCTTCCTGCACTGGTTCGAGCCCGGCCAGGTGTCGCAGAACCGCAGCGAGTTCCTGGCCGAGGCGGTGCAGCTCGCCGAGCGCGGCGTGGTCTGCGTGCTGCCGCAGCTGCGTTTCCCGTGGCAGGTCGATCCGGTCGGCGACAAGCGCGACGCCGATGCCGTCACCGCCCAGCTGGCCGCGGTCCGCCAGGCGTACGCCGAGCTGCTCGAGCAGCCCGGGATCAACCCGGCGCGTACCGCTGTGGTCGGGCACGACTATGGCGCGATGTACGGCGCCCTGTTGGCGCAACGGGACCACCGCGTGCACGCCGAGGTCTTCATGTCCGGCGATGCCACCTGGGCCAACTGGTTCGACACCTACTGGCTCGGGCTGCCCAGCGATCGCCAGGACGCGTACCGGGCGGTCTTCGCCGGCCTGGACCCGGTGGAGAACGTCGGCCGGCTCGGGCGTCACCTCTACTTCCAGTGGGGTGACCGGGATCCGTTCGTGCCGGCGGCCACCCGGGCGGCGTTCGCCGCCGTCAACCCGGCGGCACCGGTCACGCTCTACTCGCCCTCGGACCACTTCCTGACCCAGTCGGCCAAGGACGACCGGATCGCGTTCCTCACCGCCCAGCTCGGTCTCTGAGCGGCGGCACTCACCGGTGGGGACCGGGCCGCCCCACCGGTGAGTGGAACCGGCTACCGCACCACCTGCAGCTCGCGAGTGGTGTTGTTGAACCGGCGGGCGCCATCCTCGGTCACCGTGACGATGTCCTCGATGCGGATCCCGAACCGGCCGGGCAGGTAGACGCCCGGCTCGATGGAGAAACACATGCCCGGCACCAGCGGCCGGGCCTCACCCTCCACAAGGTACGGTGGCTCGTGGGTGGTCACCCCGATGCCGTGGCCGACCCGGTGGATGAAGTACTCGCCGTAGCCGGCCTGCGTGATGACCCGCCGCGCCACCCGATCGATCTCCTGGCACTCGACGCCCGGGCGTACCGCTTCGAAGGCCGCCTGCTGCGCCCGGCGCACCACCTCGTACACGGATCGGACCTCGTCGGTCGGCTCACCCACGCTCACCGTGCGCGTGGTGTCCGAACCGTAGCCCTGGCACAGCCCGCCGAAGTCCAGCACGACCGGGTCGCCTGGGCAGATCACCCGCTCGCCCGCCTGGTGATGGGGATCTGCGCCGTTGGGTCCGGAGCCCACGATGGTGAAGTCCACCTGGGAGTGTCCGTGCGCGCGCAGCAGGCCGGCCAGGTCGTCGGCGACCTCCTGCTCGCGGCGGCCGGCGAACGGGACCGACAGGATCTCCTCGAACGAGGCGTCGGCGGCGGCTCCGGCCGCGACCAGCCGGGCGAGTTCGGACGCGTCCTTGACCGCCCGGAGCATCGGCAGGCCGTCGGAGAAGCTGACGAAGCCGGCCGCCGGCAGGTGGCGCTGCAACCCCAGCAGGTGCATCGCCCAGGCGTTGTCGGAGATGGCGTAGCGGCCGGCGGCGTCGAGCAGACCGGCGGCGTGGCGGTGCGCGTCCGTGCCGTCGGTCCAGTCGACGAAGGTCAGCGCCGCGGCACCGGCCGCCTTCTCGGCATCGCCGCGCTCCAGGCGGGGCACCACGAGTGCGGCCGGCTCGCCGGCGCGCAGGAGCAGCAGCGTCAGGCGTTCGGTGGCGGCCGGCGGCGTGTAGCCGGTCAGGTAGGCCAGATCGGGTCCGGGCGCGACCAGCAGACCGGCGAAGCCCTCCGCAGCGGCGGCCCGGACCGCCTGCGCCATCCGGGCGGCGTACTCATCGGCAGTGAACATGCGCGACACCTCCACCTCGCATGGTAGGAGGTGCGCGGCCCCTCGCCCCCGGGCACTCTCTCGTCGATCTAGGGCTTGCGCACACGGATAGAGATCAAAGCCTGTGCATACGCCCTAGATCGGCGAGAAAGGGGATCAGGGGCGTTTGGCGGAAACGAAGGCGCGCAGCCGGCTCAGCGGCCAGGTGTTGATCACGTCCTCGGCGATGAGCCAGGCGCGCTGCGCCAGGCCGACCCCGTAGCGCAGGTTGGCCAGGTGGGTGGTGGCATGCGCGTCGGTGTTGATCGCGAACCGCACTCCGTGCCGGCGCGCGCGCAGCACGAGCTCGTCGGGCAGATCGAGCCGGTCCGGGTGGCTGTTTATCTCCATCGCCGTGCCGGTCCGGGCGGCGGCCGCGAAGACCGCGTCCCAGTCGGGCTCGATCGGCGGCCGGCGGCCGAGCTGGCGGGTCGTCGGGTGGCCGATGACGTTCACGTACGGGTTCTCGCAGGCCCGCACGAACCGCCGGGTCAGCGCGTCGCCGGACTGGGTGAAGTGCGAGTGCACGGACGCGACGCAGAGGTCGAAGCCGGCCAGGAACTCCGGCGGCCAGTCCACCCCGCCCTCGGGGTCGATGTTGAGTTCGGTGCCGTGCAGGACGGTCAGCCGGCCGGCCGCGAGCGCCCGCACCCGGGCGCGTTGGGCCAGCATCTTTTCGTCGGTCATGCGCTGCATCGGCAGGTTCTTCGCATGGTCGGTCACCACGAGGTAGCGCAGCCCGCGGCCGCCGGCCGCGGCCACCAGATCCTCCAGCGTGGACACTCCGTCGGTCAGGTCGGTGTGCGTGTGCAGGTCGCCGCGGATGTCCTCGAGCGACACCAACTCGGGCAGCTCGCCGGTGAGCGCGGCGTCGACCTCGCCCTGGTCCTCGCGCAGTGTCGGCGGGATCCAGGCCATCCCGAGCTGCGCGTATACCTCCTCCTCGGTGGCGGCGGCCACCAGCGACCCGTCGTCGACCCGGTGCAGCCCGTACTCGGAGAGTTTGAGTCCCCGGCGGACCGCGATCTCCCGTACCCGGACGTTGTGTTGCTTGGAACCGGTGAAGTACTGCAGCGCCGCCCCCCAGGACTCGGGCGGCACCACCCGCAGGTCCACCTGCAGACCGTTGGTGGTGCGGATTGAGGTCTTCTTCTCGCCCCGCACGATCACCTCGGCCACCAGGCCCAGCCCGGCGAACGCCGCCATGAGCGGCGTGGACCGGCTCGCCGCGACGAGGATGTCGACATCGCCGATGGTCTCCCTCATCCGGCGCAACGAGCCCGCATAGGTGCAGCGCCGGCACCCGGGGATGGCCGAGAGCGCGGCGACGATCTCCTCAGCGACACCCATCGCCACGTCGATGAGCACCCGCCCCTGGCTACCGCGCGCTCGCTCGATGCCCTCCAGCAGGTTCTGCGCGGTCTTGGCGCCGAAACCCCGCAGCTCGCTCAGGCGCCCGTCGCGGATGGCGCGCTCGAGCTCGTCGACCGATCCGACGCCGACCTCCGTGTAGAGCAGCATCGCCTTCTTCGGGCCCAACCCGGGCACCGCGGTCATCGCCCGGACCCCCGCCGGGATCCGCGTGCGCAGGGTCTCGACGGCCGCGATCCGCCCGGTGGTGAGGTACTCGGTGACCTTCTCCGCGATCGACCGGCCGACCGAGGGGATCTGCTGGAGTTCGGCCGGGTCGAGGGAGGCGATGTCGGCGTGGTGGCCGGCGAGCGCGCGCGCCGCCTTCTCGTAGACCCGGGCCTTGAACGCCTCGCCACCGGTGATCGAGAGCAGGTCGGCGTACTCGTTGAGCAGCGCCGCCACGGTCTCGTTCGCCCTCGGCATCCGGCCAGTCTACGAAGGGCGAAGGATCGGGGGACGCGAGTGCGCGCGGCCGGATGGCATGCTGTCGCCGGGCCGTGACGCAACGGCACGGGCGGGGATGGTGGGGTGACCGGGCACAGTCCCTTCCGGGCGGAGCTGCCGGCCGCGATGGCGATGCGCATCATGATGCAGCGGCCGGACCTCGACGGGCTGGGCGGACCGCTGCGCGACCTGATCGAGCGGAGTCTCGCCAAGGACCCGGCGGATCGCCCGAGCGCCCGGGAGCTGCTCGACCGCCTGCTCACCGGCGGCGGCGAGTTGCTCGCCTCGGGGGCGCCGGGGCACCAGCGCACGACCGCGTTTCCGCAGCAGCCGCAGGTGCTGGCCGAGATGCTCATCGCGCCCGGCACCGACGCGGTGATCGGCGTACGGGTCGAGGACAGCACGTTCTCGGTCTTCCGCGACGGCACGCTGGTGGCGCCGCCTTACACCGACCCGCAGAACCGTTTCCCCACCGGCAAGGCGATCCGCGGGGTCATCGCCTTGCCGGGCGGGTCGCCCGCGCCGTACCAGGCCTCCTCAGCCAGGTGGCGATCTTCCGCGCCGGCACCTGACCGGAGTCTGGCGGCGCTCTTACCCGACGTTCACCGTCGTGGACGAGGATGCCCCCATGCGAGCGCGGGCGGTGCTGGGAACGGTTGTGATGGTGCTGGCGCTGGCGGGCTGCCGCCCGGACCAGTCGCCGGCGCCGGGCGCGTCGGCGGCTATCCCGGTCGGCCGCTCCGACCACAGCCTCAGTGTGGCCGGCCTGGGCCGGACGTATCACCTGTACCGGCCGGCATCGCTGCCGGCCGCGGCGCCGTTGGTGGTCATGCTGCACGGCGGCTTCGGCACCGGGGCCCAGGCCGAGGAGGCGTACGGCTGGGACGCGCAGGCCGACACCGGTCGGTTCCTGGTGGCCTACCCGGACGGGCTCAACCGGGCCTGGGCGGTCGGCGGCGGTTGCTGCGGCACGCCGGGCAGTACCGGTGTGGACGACACCGCCTTCATCACCGCCCTGGTACGCGAGGTGTCGGCGGCGCTGCCCGTCGACCCGTCCCGGGTGTTCGCCACCGGCATCTCCAACGGCGGGATGATGGCCTACCGGTTGGCCTGCGATACCACGGTGTTCGCCGCGATCGGCCCGGATTCGGCGACCCTGCTCGGGCCCTGTCCGGCGCCGGCGCCCGTCTCGGTGCTGCACATTCACGGAACCGCCGACCACAACATCCCGTACCAGGGTGGCCAGGGCAGCGGGTACGCCCACATCAACGGCCCGGCAGTGCCGGACGTGGTCGCCTCGTGGCGGCGGGTCGATGACTGCCAGCCGGAGTCGCGTACCACCGTCGGCGTGGTCACCACCTCAGTCGCGATCTGCCCGAGCGGCCGGTCGGTGGAGCTGGTCAGCGTCGCCGGGGCCGGGCATCAGTGGCCCGGCGCCCCGGACAAGCCGGTGCTGGAGCGCGTCCTGGGCCTGGATCCGCCCTCGAAGGCGCTGAATGCCACCGCCACCATCTGGGGCTTCTTCGCCGCCCACCCGAAGCCGCCGGCGTGAGCGGTCACCGCCGGTCGGCGTTGACCAGGCTGGGATGGGCGGCCAGGAACGAGTCCAGCGCGTCCTTGCCCCAGGCGGCGAAGAAGGGTGCCTCGATGGCGTTGAGGTTCTCACCGATGTAATGCCCGCCGCTGTACGCGCCCGTACCGGGCAGCCCGACCGACGTGATCGCGCTGGAGCGCAGGGTGCGCAGGGTGAACGCGAAATCGATCGGGGAGTGCCCGCGGCCGTCGAAGATGAGCGCGGTGCCCAGCGCCCGGAACAACCGGTCGATCGCCAGGGGATCGGTCACGAAGCTGGTCGTCATGATCTTGCTGATCATGGCCTTCACCACCTGGCGCTGGTGGCGCTGGCGGGTGTAGTCGCCGCCGGGCAGGTAGCGCTGGCGCGAGTAGTCGAGCGCCTGCCAGCCGACGAAGTGATGCGTGCCGACGGTGTAGGTCGCCTGCGGGCCGCCGTAGCCGTGGGCGCACGACGAGCAGACCGGCCGCCCGTGCCCCGCCGGGTTCAGGTGGATGGACACGACCTTCTGGTCGACGTAGAGGTCGATCCCGCCGATCGCGTCGACGACCCTCTTCAAGCCGTTGAACTGGAGCACGGCGCCCGCGTCCCACCGGGTGATGCCGGTGTAGTTGCTGACCGTGCGGGCCACGAGCTGGAAGCCCTGGACCGGATTCGGCTTGGCCGTACCCGGCACCCGCGCGCCGAACGTCATCGAATGGGTCAGCTTGGAGCGCTCGCCCCCGAAGCGGGCCGGGGCGAAGGCCGGGATGTTGACGACCAGGTCGCGCGGCAGCGAGGTCAGGTAGGCCTTGGTGTGGTCGGCGTTGACGTGCAGCATCATGACCGCGTCGGCGTGCGGCGGCCAGTTCTTGGACGCGGTCCGCGTGTCCACACCGACGATGAGCACGTTGAGCGGGCCCGAGATGTCCTTCCCGGGCGGCCCGGTCGGCGTCGGGCTGGCCGACGGCTGACCGGTGGCGCTCGCCGACGGACTGCTCGAACCGAACAGGTCGGCCTGGGGGATGGCATGGTCGATGCGATGGCGCAGCAGCTGGATCCCGACCACGATGCCGCCGCCCAGCAGGACCACCACTGCCGCGCCGATGACGAGGTAGAGACGAATCGAGCGCGTCACATGCCCTCCCGTACGGTTGCCCGCGACCTCGCGGCTGCCCGCGCCGGCGGCGCGCCACGCCGCCAGCCGGCACCCACGGTAACGCCGTTGCCTGTTGGGCGCGCGCGCGACTCTCGCCCGCCGCCGGCGATGTTGGCGCCGCTGAATTCAGCCCGTCCACGAAAGGGCTGGACGGGCACGGGTGGGAAAGTTCGCCTGGTTTCGAAAGGTGCGCCCGGCAGGATTCGAACCTGCGACCTTCGGATTAGAAGTCCGTCGCTCTATCCGCTGAGCTACGGGCGCCGGGGTTGAGGCGAGACTACCGTGCGGCGTTGCCCAGCCGTCTCAGCGTGAGCGCCTGGCCTCGGCTCGGCACATGACATCCCAGGTGGCAAAAAGGTTCACGGACAAAGCAGACATTGCTCACCCGGGGCTTTTCGTAACGAGTGGCACCCGCTAGGTTCCTCGTGTGCAGGTGACGCGGCCCACGTTCATCCCCCTCCTCGCGGCAGGCATACCTGACCGGTTGGACCCCGGCGTGGTCCGCGAGGAGTTCTGTGGCGACCTTAACGTCGTCTACACGTTTGGGCCGCAGTTTGGTCGGCGTGTCGTCACCCATGCCGACCTCGAGCACCTCGAGATGCCCCCCCGCGTTCTTCGCCGGGCCGCCCACGAGCACCTGGAGGTGCTGGCCGGGCGGGCGGAATTCCACGGGCAACCACCTGCCCTGATGCTCTCGTTCGAGGGTCTCGAATCCAGCCTGCTGCTCGCCACCGATTTCTGGAGCCGGCTCGCCGGGTCCGTCCCGGGCGAGCTCGTGGTGGGCGTAC
Organism: uncultured Actinomycetota bacterium; assembly: GCA_963753485.1. Classification (GTDB taxonomy): domain Bacteria; phylum Actinomycetota; class Actinomycetes; order Mycobacteriales; family Micromonosporaceae; genus CAWDLX01. Next base: position 575,005 of record CAVWCL010000020.1, read on the forward strand.
CGGCCCGTGACGTGGTCATCGTGACCGGCTCGCAGTCCTCGGCCGGGCTGGAGAAGGCGCGCCGGTGTGTCGAGCGGGTCTTCTTCGCCGGCGACGAGCACCTGCTCAGCCGGACCCTGCTCGTGCGTCGCGGCCCCGGCTGGGAGCCCTTCGACCGTCCCGCGGCGGCTCGCCACAACCGGGCGCACGCCGCGCATCGCGGGGAGGGCCCACCGCGCCAGTACCAGGAACATCCCTCCTGGCCCGGCGAGCGTGTCCCGGTGGCGCGCCCGGCCGAACGCGTCCCCGTCGGCCGTCCGGTGCACCACACCGGCGCGATGCCGGTGGCGATGCCGCTGCACCAGACCGGAAGCTGGCCCATGGCCGCTAATGCCCAGGTGTCGGGTGCGCCCCGCGCCGGCGCCGGAATGCGCCCACCGATCGCGGGCGGGACGGGGAGCATGCCGGTCGTGCCGGTGCCGCGCACGCCCTCGGGTGGCCCCGGCGGTGTCGCCCCGTACTCGGCGGTGCCGTACTCGTCCGTGCCGTACTCGGGCGTGCCCTACTCCGCCGTGCCGTACTCGGCGGCCCCGTACTCGGCCGCGCCGTACTCCCCCTACGGCGGCCCGGCCGCGAACTACCTGCACTCCCGCGGTGCGCAGGCGGCGCCGCCACAGCAGTACGCCCAGCCGAAGCCGCCCTACCACGACGACATCTACTCGGCCGGCTACGACCCGAACGACCCGGAGTACCCCGCCGACCGGCCCACGTACCCCAGCATGTGGGGCTCGACGCCGGAGATCGTGCGCCACGAATGGCGTACCGGGCCGCGGGCCCGCTTCTCCCGCTGATCTCCGCAGTCCCAACTCCCCAATCATGGACGTTGATGGCGGTCATGGCCGCCATTGGCGTCCAAGATCGCCTGGCGTCCAAGATCGCCGCAGATGGGGTCAGCGGACGCCGACGCCGAGGGTCGCGGCCAGCCACGCGTCCAGCAGCGTGAAGACCCGTTCCCGGGCTGGGCGTGGTGACAGCGTCAGGTCGTGCTTGCCGCCATCGATGCGCACCACCGTGACGTCGCGACCGAGCCGGGATGAGTACCGGGCGATATGGTCCACGTTGAGCACCGAGTCCGCATGGTGCGCCGCCTCCTTGAACCGGCCGCGGTAGCTGCGCGACGAGCAGGCCACCAACACCGGTACGTCGATGGCAAGCCCGGCCTGCACCCGTCGGTGCGCCTGCCGGATCGCCCGTACCCAGCCGGCGTAGATGCCGAAACCGTTGAGTGGCTTCCACTCCAGGTTGTAGTCCCACTCCCCGTGGTGGCTGCGGTGCAGGCTCAGCCCGTAGGTGGTACCGAGCTGCTGCGGCAGCAGGCGCTTGGGCCGGCGGGCGCCGAGCGCACCGATCGCCGGTGTGAGCAGCTTGCGCACCAGCCACGCCTCGTTGAACTCGAAGAACGGGCTGTTGAGGAACAGGCCCTGCACGAGTCCCCGCCCGCGGACCCGGTCCGCCCAGAGCGCGGCGATGAGCCCGCCGGTGGAGTGGCCGTTGAGGAGAACGGTGTCATGGCCGTCCTCCTCCCGGATGATCCGGATCGCCTCGTCGATTTCGGGGTAGTACTCGGCGAGGTCGACCGCGAAGTTCGCGGTCTGGTGCGGCAGCAGGCTGCGCCCGTGCTTGTGCAGATCCAGGGCGTAGAAGTCGTACCCGCGCTCGACATAGAAGTCGGCCAGATGCGTCTGGAAGAAGTAGTCCACGTAGCCGTGCAGGTAGAGCACCGCCCGCCGGGTCGGGGCCGACGCCCGGCGCATCACCAGCGTCGCGACCAGCTCGCCCTCGTCATCCGCGGTCAGTGCGAGTCTTCGCTGCTCGTACGGGCTGCCCAGCACATCGGTGTCCACACTGTGACGCTACCTGTCCGGCCCGTTGTGGCAAACCGCCTGTCGGGCCGGAGCGCTGTTCCTTCGGATCTGGCCAGCCCCGGGCGACCGGTTACAGGAGCCGGTCGATCGCGGGCAGGCGGTCCATCAGACCGAGCAGTGAACGCCTCGATCGATCGGGTTCGCCCAGGGCCATCAGGCGGACCATGCCCGGATCTCCGGCCGCCGCGGCCACCGGGATGCCGTCGAGCACCAGCTGGATCCGCGGGACCACGGCGGCCAGGATCTCCCGCGGCCGGATGCCGCCGCCGTAGCCGTCGGCCATCACCGTCAACCGGCGTGCAGCCGGCCCGGCGCCGATGTCCCGCCAGAGTGGTACGCAGTTCCAGGCCGTGAACGCCAGCTCGTACGTGGGCGTGGACGGACCGGACATGTCCCAGTCGAACACCCCGACGAGCCGGTCGCCGTCGAAGCACGCGTTGTAGGCGGCGATGTCGTTGTGTCCGATGAGGGTGGCGTCGGCAATGTCGAAGTACCGCCAGGGACCGGGGTGGGTGAAGCCGGCGACCGCGTCGTGAAACGTCCGGGTCCACCGCACCAGCGCGTCGAGCTGGCCGTGCGTCATCAGCTCGGCGTTGGTGTCGATGACCCGCCCCGGCAGGTAGCTCAGTACCTCGCGACCGCGGTCGTCCAGACCGAGTACCCGCGGGATGTGTGGCACCCGCGACTCGAGGTGGCGCAGGAGAGCGTGCACGGCCGGCGTCCACGCCCCGGTCTCCCGGTGCACCGTGTCGCCGACCCGCATCGCGCCGGAGACGTTGCCCGGCAGCCAGACCTCGGTATCGTCGGTCACGCTGGTCCCCATCGCGAACGGTCATGACGCCGCCTCCGCGGAGGAAAGTACGTCGGCGGTCATGACGCCGCCTCCGCGGAGGAAAGTACGTCGGCGGTCACGAGTCGAGCTACCACACTATCGTCGCGATCACGGGGTTATCCACAGCAGCCGAAGTTCTCCACAGCTCACGTTCCCGGACCTGACGCGCCACCCACGACGCGGCATGCTGGCGACAGACCGATCAGTGTCCAGTGTGGAATCCAAGGAGAACACCATGTTCGATACGTATGTCACCGTCGTCGGCACCGCGCTCACCACGCCAGAGAGGCGGGTGCTCGCCAAGACAAATGCAGTGGTCGCCAGTTTCCGGGTGGCCTCGCATGCCCGCCGCTTCGACCGCTCGACGCAGGAGTGGGTCGATGCCGCGAATCTGCGCATCCGGGTCACCTGCTGGCGCCGGCTCGCCGAGAACGTCTGCGGCTCGATCTTCACCGGCGACGCGGTCGTCGTGTACGGCCGGATCTCGACCCGGGACTGGGTCAACGAGCAGGGCGAGGCGCGCATCGCGTACGAGCTCGACGCCGTGTCGGTGGGTCACGACCTCGCCCGGGGTACGGCGACGTTCACCCGGAACCGGGCGGAGCAACCTGGTGTCGTGGTCGAGGACGCCGACGCCGAGACCCAGGTCGGTGGCGAACCCGTTCGAACGGCGGGCGGCGACGCCGGCGTCGACCCGGCCTTCGACGATTTCGGGTACGGCGACGCGCCGGCCGGCGACGATGACGCGCTCGCGATCCTGCGTGAGGCCGGTCTCGGCGGCGACGGGCCGGGTGAGGGCGACGATGACGCCGAGCCCGAGGAGTCCGCGGCAGCGCGCGGCGCCCGGCGCCGTGGTCGCCAGCCCGTGCCCGCCTGACCGGTTGCGCCTGGCGGGGCGCGGGTGCAGCCGGGGAGCCCGCGCCTTCGCCGCAACCCGGATCTGGCTAGGCTGCCGGTGGCCACGGTGGCTGCCCCGCGGGGGGACAGCGCGCAGCTCCACCGATCCCACCGGTCCTGGAGGCGCCGATGACCGTTCGGCTCGACCCGTTCCGCGCCAACCCGTTCCGCGACCAGCCGCTCCGCGACGACCCGTTCCGCGCCAACCCGTTGCGCGGCAATCCTGGTCGACGGACCGGCCGCGCAGGGCAGCGGCAACAATGGGCCGCAGTGCGCCGCCGGCAGGCCATCCGCGCCCGGTCGGCCGGCGCTGCGGCCGGCCTGGTCGCCGGCTATGTGGCCGACGCGGTGCTCGGCGACCCGGCGCGCTGGCATCCGGTGGCCGGGTACGGCCGCTGGTCCGCTTCGTTGGAGCGGCGACTGTACGCGCCGGACCGGGCATCCGGTACCCGCTACGCCGCTGTCGCCGTCGGGGTACCGGTGGCCCTGGCGACACTGCTCGGTCTGGTCACCCGGCGCTGGCCGGCCGCCCGGGCGGTCGCCACCGCCGTCGCCGCCTGGACCGTGCTGGGCGGACGGTCGCTGCGATCGGAGGCGCTCGCGATGGCCGACGAACTGGACGCCGGGGATCTGGCCGCGGCCCGCGGGCGGCTCCCACGATTGTGCGGTCGCGACCCGTCCACATTGGATACCAGTGAGCTCACTCGGGCCACGGTCGAGTCGATCGCGGAGAACACCTCTGACGCTGTCGTCGGCCCGCTGGTGTGGGCGGCCCTCGCCGGCCTGCCCGGCCTGGTCGGCTACCGCGCCGCGAACACCCTCGACGCGATGGTCGGCCACCGTGACGACCGGTACGTCCGCTTCGGCACCGCGGCCGCCCGGCTCGATGATGTGCTGAACCTGGCGCCGAGTCGGCTGACCGCGGCGCTCACCGCCGCCGGTGCGCCGCTCGTCGGCGGCTCGTGGCTCCGGACGGCGTGGGTGTGGTGCCGCGACGGCCACCGCCACCCCAGCCCCAACGCCGGCCAGTGCGAGGCGGCGATGGCCGGCGCCCTCGGTGTGCGCCTCGGCGGGCGCAACGTATACGCCGGCCGGGTGGAGGAGCGGCCCACGCTGGGTGACGGGCGCCCGCCGACCCCGCAGGACATCCGGCGCGCGGTTCGGCTCTCCGAGGCGGTCGGCTGGGCCGCGCTGGCACTCTGTGCGGGTCATGTCCTGGCTCGGCCCTGGCGGTCGTCTCGTCGACGGCGCCGGCGGGCCCATCGCCCGCGATGACCGCCGTCCTCGGCTCGTTCGACGCGCTCGCCGCCGAGATCCTGGCCGCACCGGCTCGGCTCGGGTCGGTGCGGTTCGTGGCCGTCGACGGGCCGGCCGGCGCCGGGAAGACAACCTTCTCCGCGCGCCTCGTGCGGGCGCTGGCCGCCCATCCCGGCCAGCCGCCGCCTGCGGCCGGGCCGCCCTCGGCGGCGCCCCGCGACGCCGGGCCTGTTGGTGCTGGGCCGCCGTCCGCGGCCGCGCCTCGCGGCGAGGGCCGGCGCGGACCGCTGCGGGTGGCTGAGGTGCATGTCGACGATCTGCTCGAGGGCTGGAGCGACCTGACCGGTTACTGGCAGCGCTTCGCGGAGTGGATCCTGGATCCGCTCGCGTCGGGGCGCGCGGCCGGCTACCGCCGCTATGACTGGCATCGGGCCCGCTTCGCCGGCGAATGGCACCCGGTCGGGGGCCCCGAAGGGGTGCCCGACGTCCTGGTGCTGGAAGGCGTCGGCAGCGCCCGCTCGGCCGCGGCTGCCTGGCTGACCCTGGCGGTCTACGTCACCGCCGACCGAGACCTGCGGCTGGACCGGGGGATCGGCCGCGACGGTGAGGCGCTGCGCGGCGAGTGGATCCGGTGGATGGCATTGGAAGACGCGCACTTCGCCCAGGACCGTACGGTGGACCGGGTCGATGTGGTGGTCGACGGCGCACCGTCGGCGCCGCACGATCCCGAGCGGCAATTCGTCCGGCTGTGCCGCGATGCCAGGTGGGGCGGTCCGCACCGCGGTTGAGCAGGCTGGGCCCGCACGACCGCCGCTACGCCGCCTCCGAGCGGGGGAGGCCCCGCCCGCCCTCGGGGGGACCGCTAGCCTCGACAGCTATGAGCCTCACCGAATCCCAGGTGCGCGCCGCCGTGGCCGCACAGCTGCCCGGCGTACGAGCTGATCTTGAGAACCTGGTCCGGATACCGAGCATCTCCTTCGATGGGTTCGACCACACCCAGGTGGATCGCAGCGCGGAGGCGGTGGCCGAACTCATGCGCGGTGCCGGCCTGCCTGAGGTCATGGTGGTCCGCCGGGGTGGGCAGCCGGCAGTGATCGGTCGGCGGCCGGCGCCGCCCGGTGCGCCGACGGTGCTGCTCTACGCCCATCACGACGTCCAGCCGATCGGTGACCGTACCGCCTGGGAGACCGAGCCGTTCGAGCCGACGGAGCGGGCGGGCCGGCTCTTCGGTCGCGGCGTCTGCGATGACAAGGCCGGGGTGATGGCCCACGTCGCCGCTCTGCGCGCGCTCGGCGACGACCTGCCGGTCGGCGTCGTCGTCTTCGTCGAGGGCGAGGAGGAGTTCGGCTCCGACTCCCTGCCCGTCCTCCTGCGCGACCACCGCGACCTGCTCGCCGCCGATGTCATCGTGATCGCGGACTCGGGCAACTGGGATGTGGGTCAGCCGGCGCTCACCACGTCCCTGCGGGGCATCGTCAACATCTTCGTGGACGTGCGCACCCTCGACCACGCGGTCCACAGTGGAGCGTATGGTGGCGCGGTGCTGGACGCGCCGACCGCGCTCTGCCGGTTGGTCGCGACCCTGCACGACGATGCCGGCGACGTGGCCGTCGAAGGCCTGGTACGCCGGGCCGCGGCCCCGCTGGAGTACCCGCAGGAGCGGTTCCGCACCGAGGTCGGGGTGCCCGACGGGGTGACGCTGATCGGCACCGGCCGCCTGGTCGACCGGCTGTGGACCAAGCCGGCGCTCGCGGTGCTCGGCATCGATGCGCCACCCACCACCGGAGCACCGAACGCCCTGGTTCCGGTCGCCCGGGCCAAGTTGTCGCTGCGGATCGCGCCCGGCGACGACCCGAAGGCGGCCTTCCTCGCGCTGCGTGCCCACCTGGAACGGCACGCCCCCTTCGGCGCGCAGATCAGTGTGAGCCTGGAGCACGACGGCGACCCGTGCATGATCGAGTCGACCGGTCCGGCGTACGACGCCGCCCGCGAGGCGTTCACGGCCGCTTGGGACGGCACCGCCCCGGTCGAGATGGGTGTCGGTGGCTCGATCCCGTTCATCGCCACCTTCCAGAACCTCTTCCCGGACGCGACGATTCTGGTCACCGGGATTGGCGACCCGGACTCACGCCAGCACGGACCCAACGAGAGCCTGCACCTGGGTGATTTCGAGCGGATCTGCCTCGCCGAGTCGCTGCTGCTGGTCGCGGTGGGCCGACTGGTAGCCCCGGTCGGGTAGCCCCGACCTCTGGCGTGTCGCGACACGCTCGAACAATAGTTCGGCTAGGGTCTTGCCATGACTACGGGCGCCTGGATAAACTATCGTACATGAGTACGAAAGATGTCATGGACCAGCTCCATGCCGCCATCGTCGCGCTGGAAGAGGAGGACGTTCGCGCCCTCCCGGAGTCAACTCTGACCGACCAGATCGATCAGCTGGTCGCCATCCTTCATCAACTCGATCGTCATCTCACCCGGGTCGCTAACGCGGTGCTGTCGCGCAGCTTTGTCCCGTCGGAGGTGGTCGCCGCGTAGGCGGTGATCCCGCGCTTCGGGGGGAGGCCGACGTGGGAGACGCGAGACGGTGGAGCGAGTCCGAGTGGGATGCCCAGAACGATCCGGGCCGAGCGGAACTCGTCGACGGTGTGGCCAGGGGGAGAACCGCACCGTCAGCGCTTCACCAACAGGTCAAGAGCGCATTACGACGAGTCCTGGCCGGCCTTGCGCCGCGGGGACTGGCGGTGACGACCGACGTCGAGATTCGGTTGGCCGAGGTGCATCGTCGCCGGCCCGACGTGCTGGTCGTGACGGAGTCGGCGCTCGACGCGGAGCGCTGGTACGTCCAGCCGGAGGAGGCGCTGCTCGTGGTCGAGGTCGTCGACGCCGGCTCGGAGACGACCGACCGCAAGCACAAACCGCTGGAGTACTCGGATGCGGACGTGGGGCACTTCTGGCGCGTCGAGACGCTGCCGGCGCTCGCGGTGCACACCTACCGGCTCGGGGACAGTTCTCACTATCTCGAGACGGGACTGTTCCGTTCGGGCGACCGGGTCGCCGATCCGACACTGCGATGGGCAGGCTTCGAGGTCGACGACCTGATCCGCTCCTAGCGGCCGGCGCCACCGTGCCCGGCGGCGAATGCGGACCGTCGGCGAGTGCGGCCGGCGCCGGCGCCGGCGGGGGCGGTCGCGGGTGACGATGTCGGAGCGGGTCGCCATGATGATGGCGTGCTGTTCGCAGAGATAGCGGCGACCTCGGCCGCCGTCGGTGCGGTCTCCGGCCGCCGGGCCAAGGTGGCGCTGCTCGCGGAGGCGCTGCGCGGGCTGGCCGCCGGCGGTGATCCACGCGAGATCGAGGCCGGCGCCGCCTACCTTGCCGGCGAGATGCGCCAACGCCAGATCGGCGTCGGGTGGGCCGCGTTGCGCGATCGTCCGGCGGCCGCCGAGATCGCGACCCTCGCCGTGGGCGACATCGACACCCGCCTGGCCGAGCTGGGCACGGTTGCCGGGGTCGGGTCCCAGGCCCGCCGCCGTGACCTGGTGGGCCAACTCTTCGGCGCCCTCACCGCACCTGAGCAGCGGCTGCTGGGCGCGATCATCTCAGGCGAGGTCCGCCAGGGCGCCCAGGCCGGCCTGCTCGCCGAGGCCATCGCGGTGGCCGCCGCGGTGCCGGTCGCGTCGGTACGGCGCTCGCTGTTGCTCTCCGGCGACCTGCGCCACGTCGCAGTGGCGGCGCTCATCGGCGGCGAGGCGGCGCTGAGCGAGTTCCGGCTCACGGTCGGGCGGCCGCTGGCGCCCATGCTGGCCCAGGCGGCCAGCAATATCGACGAGGCGCTGACCGCGACCGGCGTGCCCGCCGCGGTGGACGCGAAGCTCGACGGCATCCGCATCCAGGTGCATCGGGACGGCACCGACGTGGCCGTCTTCAGCCGTAGCCTCGACGACCTCACGACGCGGGTGCCGGAGATCGTGGCGGCCGCGCGGCAGCTGCCGGTCGACCGGGCGGTGCTGGACGGCGAGGCGCTCGCCGTCGACGCCACCGGCCGGGCCCGCCCGTTCCAGGAGACGGCCGGGCGGGCCGCCCAACTGGCGCCCGGCTCGCTGACGCCGTACTTCTTCGACGTGCTTCACCTCGACGGTGTCGACCTGGTCGACGAGGCCGGGGCGGTGCGCTGGGCTGCCCTGGACGCCAACGTGCCGGTCTCGATGCGGGTGAGCCGAGCCACGGTCGACTCACCCGAGTTGGCTCAGGCAGCGTTCGCGGCGGCTCTGGCGCAGGGTCAGGAGGGTGTGGTCGTCAAGGCGGTGACCGCCGCCTACGACGTCGGCCGGCGGGGCTCGGCGTGGGTCAAGGTCAAACCCCGACACACGCTCGACCTGGTCGTGCTGGCGGCCGAATGGGGCCACGGCCGCCGGCGGGGCTGGCTGTCCAACCTGCACCTGGGCGCGCGGGAGCCGGCCGGCGGCTTCGTCATGCTCGGCAAGACCTTCAAGGGGATGACCGACGCGATGCTCACCTGGCAGACCCAGCGGCTGCTGGAGCTCGCGGTCGCCAAGGACAACTGGGTGGTCACCGTGCGCCCCGAGCTGGTGGTCGAGATCGCCTTCGACGGCGTACAGGCGAGCAGCCGCTATCCGGGCGGGGTCACGCTACGGTTCGCCCGGGTCCTGCGCTACCGGGAAGACAAGCCGGCCGCCGAGGCCGACACCCTGGCCGCGGTGAAGGCTTTGTCGCACGCCGCCCACGCGTCAAAGCCCGCGCCGATCTAGGGCTAAGGCACACGGATAGAGATCAAAGCACGTGCATACGCCCTAGATCGGCGAGACTTTTGAGGCATGGATCGCGGCCGCCGGGACATGCGCAGCGGCGAGGTCGACGGGCTGGTCGGAGACCGCGAGCGCCCGCAGCCGCGCCTCCTTGACCACGAGATACCCGAATCCGGCCAGGGTCAGCAGCGCGAAGACCCACCACTGCGCGACATAGCCCGCGTTCATCGCGGCGTTCTCGTAGTCCGGGGAGACCGGCACGAAGGTGGGGTCGGCGGCCGGCTGCTGGGTGTCGAGGGTGACGTAGGCGCCGTAGACGCCGTATGGCAGTACCGGCGCGATCGACGCCGGGGCAACCCGGCGCACGGTCAGCCACGTCCCCACGGGCTGGGGCGAGTCCGGTCGGCTCTCGGCGGCGTGGATCCGGCCGAGCACGGTCACCTCGCCGGCCGGGGCCGGCGGCACCGATGTCGGGGTGGTCGCCCCATCGGGAGGCGGCGGGATCCAGCCGCGGTCAACCAGGATCGCCGTGGCGTCGCCGAGCAGCAGGGGCGTCAGCACCTCGAAGCCGACATTGCCGTCGACCGTGCGGCTGTGCGCGACGATCTGGTGGGCCGGGTCGTACCGGCCGGAGACGCTGACCCGGGTCCAGGCCGCGTCGCCGGGCGCGTCGGGTCCGACCGCGCCGGCGCGGGCCGCGGGCGGGCGCAACACCGACGCCAGGGGTACCGGGGCCGCCGCGGCGGCGGCGTCGATGCGGTCGTTGATCGCGGTCCGGTAGTGGAACCGGTCGAGCTGCCAGACCCCCAGCCCGATCATGGCGACCGCGGCGAGCGTCATCAGCAGACCAAGGCCGATCCAGCGGGGCGACAGCACGAACCGGTACATCGCCCGCAGGCTACCCCACGCCGCTCAAGGGCCGACGCGGGCAGCGGCGAACGAGGGTGGGGTGAAGCTACGCAACGGGGTGCCGGCCAGCCCGCGGCGCAGGAGACCGGCGACCGAGTCCACCGGCTTCTGGGAGTTCCAGTCGCCGGCGAAGTGGAACGGACTGTCCGGATCGGCAATGAAGCTCGCCGCGGCTAGTCCCGGGGTGAGCCCGACGAACCAGGCGGCGCGGGTGTCGTCGGTGGTTCCGGTCTTGCCGCCGACCGGACGGCCGACGGCCCGGTAGACGCCGGGCGCGGTCGACCAGCCGCCGCAACTGCCCCGGGCCGCGCCGTACCCGGTCACGCAGCGGGTGGCGTCGACCGCTGCCCGCGCCACCTGCGGCCGCACCTCCTGATGGCATTGGGGGTTGCCGATGTCGAGGGTGCGTCCGCTGGGGTCGGTGATGCTGCTGACCGGCGTTGCCGCGCAGTACACACCGTCCGCGGCGAGGGTGGCGTACGCGTTCGCCATCTCCAGCGGCGTGGTGTCGGCGACGCCGAGCGTGAACGAACCCCAGCCGTTGGCGTGCTCGGGCTCCGCCATCTTCTGGTCCACGTCGGTGTGCCAGGTGAGCCCGAGTCGCTGGGCCATCTGCACCGCCCGGGCGGCGCCCACCCGCTCCTCCAGTTGGACGAAGTAGGTGTTGACCGACTTACCGAAGCCCGACCACATCGTCTGCACGCCGGTCATGGCCGCGCTGGCGTTGTGGGGGCACCAGAAATACCCAGCGCAGCGCCCGGGATCGCCAGGCCCGGTGAGGTATCCGGTCCGCACCGTGAACGGCGCCATGATCTTCGTGTCCAGCGGCATGCCCTGCTCCAGGGCGGCGGTCATCGTGAAGATCTTGAAGGTCGAGCCGGCCTGGTAGCCGGGCATGTCGCCGCCGCCGAGCAGCGGCACCACGGTGTTGGGGTAGCCGCCGGGAATGTCGAGTCGGGCCTTCTGGTGGTCGGAGTTCTCCCCGTTGTGCGACTGGTCGAGGCTGTAGCGCCGGTTGACCGCGGCCGCCTTGATCCGCCCGGTGCCGGGCTCGACCGCCACCAGGCCCAGGGCGTACGAGCTCCCGATCGGCTCGTGGGCGGTGACCTCGTCGGACGCGATCCGCTGCATGTTCGGATCGAGCGACGTCACGATGGTGTAGCCGCCGCGGCGCAGGTTCTCATCGCGCTGCTCCGGCGTGGCGCCGAACGCGGGCTGGCGGCGCCACCAGTTCTTGAGCATGTCGCAGAAATAGCCCCAGTCGTTGTGCGGGCGGCTGACCGAGATGCAGTCGTTGGGTGGATAGGTGAGGTGCAGCTGGATCGGCATCGCCTTCGCCGCCGCCGCGGTGGCCGGGGTGAGGTACTCCAGGTCGGTCATGCGGTCGATGACGTAGTTGCGCCGCTGCACCGCCGCGGTCTTGTTCGGCCCGGACGGGTCATAGCTCGAGGGAGCCTTCACCAGCCCCGCGAGCGTCGCCGCCTCGGGCATGGTGAGCTGGGCCGGATCCTTGGAGAAGAAGACCTCGGCGGCGGCGTAGATGCCGTAGGCCCGGTGACCGAAGTAGGCGACGTTGAGGTATCGCTCGAGGATCTGGTCCTTCGTCAACTCCTTCTCCAGCTGTACCGCCAGACGCATCTCCTTGAGCTTGCGCACCGGCGTCTGCGCGGTGGCGTCGGCGACCTCCTGCGGGGTGGTGGCCGAGTCCCGTTGCACATTGCGCACGTACTGCATGGTGAGGGTGGACGCACCCTGGGAGACGCCGTCGGACTGGTTGTTGGCGACGAAGGCGCGCAGCACACCCCGCACGTCCACCCCATGGTGCTCGTAGAACCGCGAATCCTCGCTCGCCACGATCGCCTTCAGCATGTACGGCGAGATCTCCCCGAGCGGCACGTACTTGCGGTACTCCTCGTAGAACTGCGTGATCAGCGTCTTGCCGTCGTTGGCGTACACATAGGTCACCTGGGCCGGCGGCGTGGTTCGTAGCTCCGAGGGCAGGTGGTGAATGGCATCGGTCACGGCGAGAGTGCCGAGGCCGAGCATGGCGGCGACCGGAAACGTCGCGGCGGCGACGACGACACCGGAGATCAGGCCGGTACGGAACAGGGGAGCGAGATACGAGGAGGCCCGCGACACCTCTAAAAAGTAGGATAGATAACGACTATCCGGATAAGAGATGACGGAACGCGGAGCGACCGTACCGTTTCGTGTGACGCCCCGAGGCCGCCGCGTGCGCGGCTGGGCCCGCCGGCGGCGGTGCTCTGTTTGCGCATCGGTGCTCCGTGCGTCCCGCCCACCGCACGTCTGCGAGCCGCCGTCCCGCCACGATGTCGATTGCCGCCGCGCATACCCTTTCGGTGACAGCGTCCGGTGGCCGCCCGGCGGAGGAGGTGGCGTGATGCACCTCGACGACGTGCTGGCGGCGATCCGCCCAGCCGACAGGGAGGCGATGGCCGCCGCCCGGGTCCACCAAGCGCGGCTGACCAAGCCCGCGGGGTCCCTGGGCGAGCTGGAGGAACTGTCGGTACGCCTGTGCGGGCTGGCCGGCCGGTGCCCCCCGCCGGTACCGACCCGGGCCGCGGTGGCGATCTTCGCCGGTGACCACGGCGTACACGCTCAAGCGGTGTCGCCGTGGCCGCAGGAGGTGACCGCGCAGATGGTGGCGAACTTCGCCGCCGGCACCGCGGTGGTGAACGCCTTCGCCCGCCAGGTCGGTGCGCACGTCACCGTCGTCGATGTCGGCCTCGCGTCGCCGCCGGGCGGCGTCGGCCGTGCGTCGCCGGCAGGCGACGCCGTCGGGCTGGCAGGCGGCCCCGCGTCGCCATCCGGGGAGGCCGTCGGTGTGCTGCGTCGCCGGGTACGCGACGGGACCCGGGACTTGTCGACCGAGCCGGCACTGACCCGCGACGAGGTCGCGGCGGCCGTCCAGGTCGGCATCGACGTAGCCGCCGACCTCGCCGGCGCCGGCCACGACCTGCTGCTCACCGGGGACATGGGCATCGCGAACACCACGCCGGCGGCGGCGCTGATCGCGGTCTTCACCGGCGCCTCGGCCGAGCAGGTGACCGGTCGGGGGACCGGGATCGACGACGCCACCCTGGCCCGCAAGACCGCGATCGTGGCCGCCGCGCTGGCGGCGCACCGGCCGGAGCCGGCTGATCCGCTCGGCGCCCTGGCCGCCGTGGGCGGGCTGGAGCACGCCGCCCTGGCCGGTTTCATCCTCGCCGGCGCGGCCCACCGCGTACCGGTGATCCTCGACGGCGTCATCGCCTGCTCGGCCGCTCTGGTGGCCGCGGCCATGGCTGCGGACTCGGTCGCCGCCATGGTGGCCGGACACCGGTCGGCGGAGCCGGGCGCCGCGATCGCGCTCGGCCACCTGGGACTCACCGCGCTGCTCGACCTGGGCCTGCGACTGGGTGAGGGCACCGGTGCGCTGCTCGCGCTGCCGCTGGTGGCCGGCGCCGCCCGCGTCCTGCACGAGGTGGCCACCTTCGACGCCGCCGGGGTTTCGCGCACATGAGCGAGCAGGACATGAGGCCGGTGTACCTGCTGGGTCTGATCCTGCAGGACCGTGCGGTGCTCGTCGTCGGCGGCGGCAGCGTCGCGACCCGCCGGATGCCGGCCCTGCTGGAGGCCGGCGCCCGGGTCACGGTCGTGTCGCCCGGACTCACGCCGGCGCTGCGCGCATTGGCGGATTCGCAGCACCTGACCTGGACGCCACGCCGGTTCCAACCCTCCGATGTGGACGACGTCTGGCTGGTCCAGGTGGCGGTCGACGATCCGGCCGCGGCCGCGGCGGTGAGCGCCGCCGCGGCCGCGCGCCGGGTGTTCTGCGTCCGGGCCGACGACCGCCACGCGGCGAGTGCCTGGACCCCGGCGACGACGCGACACGGTCCGGTCACCGTCGGGGTGAGCGCCGGCGGGGATCCGCGCCGCGCGATGGCGGTCCGGGATGCGATCCACGACCTGCTCGCCCGGTCCGCGGTGGTGGCCGACCCCGCGCCGGCCGCCGGCACCCCGGGCGGCGTGGTGCATCTCGTCGGCGCCGGCCCGGGCGACCCCGAGCTGATCACCGTGAAGGGGCGGCGGCTACTGGCCGAGGCTGATGTGGTGGTCGCCGACCGGCTCACTCCGGGGCTGCTGCTCGACGAGCTGCGCCCCGAGGTCGAGCTGATCGACGGGTCGAAGATCCCCCACGGCCCGGGGCGGGCCCAGGAGGAGATCAACGTCCTGCTGGTCCAGCATGCGCGGGCCGGTCGTCGGGTGGTGCGGCTCAAGGGCGGCGACCCGTACCTCTTCGGCCGGGGCGGAGAGGAGCTGCTCGCCTGCGCGGCGGCCGGGGTGGCGGTCACCGTCGTCCCCGGCGTGACCAGCGCCGTCGCCGTGCCGGCGGCGGCCGGTATCCCGGTCACCCATCGCGGCGTCGCCCACGCGCTCGTCGTGGTCTCCGGTCACCTGCCGCCGGGCGATCCACACTCCCTTGTGGACTGGTCGGCGGTGGCCCGCCTCGGTGGCACCATCTGCGTCCTCATGGGGCTGGCCAACATCTCCGCGATCGCGGCGGTGCTGGTCGAGCACGGCCGGCCAGCCGGCACCCGGGTGGCGGTGGTCCAGAACGGCACCACCCGGGACCAGCGCACCCGGCGAACCACGCTCGGTCTGCTCGCCAGCGGCACCGCGGTGCCCGGCCTTCGCTCGCCCGCGGTCGTGGTCATCGGCGAGGTGGTGGACGCCCTCGCCGGTCACCCCATGTGATCGCACCCAGCGACGACCGTACATGCGCGGCTTCCTCGGGCGCCGGGCGACCGCCTAGGATGGGCCGGCAGGCCGCCGACCGTCTGGAGTTCGACTGTGATCGACACCCCGCCGATTCTCAATGCCGACGAGGTGCAGGCCTTCGCCGACGTGGCCGGCCGGCTCGCGACCAACGTCTCCTCGGTCGTCCTCGGCAAAGCCGAGGTGGTCCGGTTCGCCGTGGCCGGGTTCTTCGCCGAGGGACATCTGCTGCTGGAAGATGTGCCCGGCGTGGGCAAGACCACGCTGGCCCGGGCGATTGCGGCCTCGGTCCGCGGGCAGTGGCGGCGCATCCAGTTCACCCCGGATCTGCTGCCCTCCGACGTCTCCGGGGTCACGATCTTCAACCAGGCCAACCGGCAGTTCGAGTTCCACGGTGGACCGGTTTTCGCCAACATCGTCATCGCGGACGAGATCAATCGAGCGTCGCCGAAGACCCAGTCCGCCCTGCTGGAGGTGATGGAGGAGCGCCACGTCACCGTTGACGGGCACCGCCACGGCGTACCGCGGCCGTTTCTCGTGGTGGCGACGCAGAATCCGGTGGAGATGGACGGCACCTACCGGCTGCCCGAGGCGCAACTCGACCGCTTCCTCATGAAGCTGTCCATCGGGTACCCGACCGAGGCGGTCGAGATCGAGGTGCTGCGGGGCGCGGCGGCCGGGCGGTCGCCGGACTACCTGGGCGCGGTCACCGACACCGAGACCGTGGTCAAGCTCATCCGGATCGCCCACCGGGTCTTCGTCGCGGACGCGGTCTACACCTACGCGGTGCGGCTGGCCACCGCCACTCGCGAGCACAAGCAGGTGCGGGTCGGCGTGAGCCCGCGCGGGGTCATCGCGCTCACCCGGGCGGCCCAGGCGTACGCGCTGACCGGAGGTCGCGACCATGTGGTTCCGGAAGACCTTCAGGCGCTGATCGAGCCGGTCTTCGCCCACCGCCTGCTGCTCGCTCCGGAAGCGGCCATGCGCGGAGTCAGCGCCGGGGAGGTGGTCCGGTCGGTACTGGAGTCGGTGCCGGCACCGGTACCCGCCACCTTCCGGGCCTGACCGTGCGCCTCACCGGCCGTGGTGCCGGCCTGCTCGTCGCGAGTGGGCTCCTGCTCGCGGCCGGGTTCGGCTTCGGGTACCCGGAGTTGGCCGTGCTGGGCAGCGCTGGACTCCTCGCGGTCGCCGGGGCGTTCGGCTTCGTCAGTTGGCGGCCGCGGCTGAGCGTTGCTCGGGTGGCCGAGCCCGACCGGGTCATGCGGGGCGAGCCGGCGCAGGTGACGCTCGACATCGCCAACGCCAGCCGGCTCTTCGGGGCCAGCCTGGTCGCCCGGGACCGGCTGCGACCAACCGGCTGGGTGAACGTACCGCTGGTCCACCTACGCCGGCAGGGCACCACCCAGGCCAGCTACCTGGTTCCGACCGCGCGCCGGGGCCTGATCCTGACCGGTCCGCTGGAGATCACCCGGCGCGACCCGATGGCCCTGGTCGGCGTGGTACGCCGCTACGGCGACCAGGCCCCCGTCTGGGTACGGCCGCGGGTGCACCCGATCGCCGCGGTGCCGGTGGGACTCTCGCGCAGCATGGACGGCCGGGTGGACCGGGTGCCCCACGGGAGCATCACCTTCGCGGCGCTGCGCGAGTACGTCGTCGGCGACGACCTGCGCCATGTCCACTGGCGAACCTCGGCCCGGGTCGGCCAGCTGATGGTGCGCGAGCATGTGGACACGACCCTGCCGCGCATCGTGGTGCTGCTGGACGACCGGTCCCCGGCGCACGCGACCGGACCCGACGGAGAGTCCACATTCGAGGCCGCCTGCGAGGCCGCCGCATCGGTCCTCGTCGCCGCCGCCCGGGAAGACGTGCACGTCGAGGTGCAACTGGTCACCGGGCCGACGGCGAGTGCGCACGCTGATCTGGGGCCGGTGCTCGACCTGCTCGCCGAGGCGACCCTCGAGCCGGCGCCGGCCGCGGACGCACTGGCGGTCGCCGCCGAGCGGCTGCGGATCCGCCGGGTCGGCGACACCCTGCTCTACCTGACCGGCCCGGCCGACCAGGAGGACCTCGGGGTGCTGGCCGGGCTGCGGGGGGCGTACCCGTCGATCATCGCCGCCGTCTTCGGGACGGTCGCACCCGGACTGACGGCCGACGCCGGCCTGCTCCTGCTCGCCGCCACCGACGGGGCCGACTTCGCGGCCGCCTGGGACGGAGTCCGGGCGTGGTAGCCGCTGGGTTGCGGCGGATGTCGCTGCCGCTGGTCATCGCCGCGCTGATCGTGGTGGCCGGGCTGTCGCTCAACCGTGTCTACGATGGACGGTTGCTGGTGGCGCTGGTCGCCGGCGCCGCGCTGGCGTCGGTGCTGGTCTCGGCGGGTCTGCGGCGCGCGCCGGGGTGGCTGGTGGCCGCGGTGTCGGTGCTGCTGCTCGCGGCGTACGGGCTGTTCACGGTACGGGTGTCGGCTCAGGCCGGCGGCCTCACCGGCGACCTGCGCTCCCTCGGGCTGGACGCCGCCGCCAATGCGGTGCCCCGGCTGCTGACCGCCCTGATCCCGGTCGAGCCGCAGCCGGACACGGTGCTCGCGCCGGTCGTGCTCGCCTGGCTGGCCGGCTTCGCCGGAGCCGAACTCGCGGCCCGGGCGCGCCGGCCGGCGCTGGCGCTGGTGCCGCCCACGCTGCTCTACGCCGGTGCGCTGGTGCTGGTCGGGCCGAACGCTTCCGTGCTCGGGTGGCAGCCGGTCGCCTTTGCCGGCCTCGCCGCGCTCGGCCTCACCGCCGGCGGCGGGACGCTGCCGCGCCGCACGGCGCTGCGCGGCCTGCCGGCACCGCAGCGGTTCTCGCTCTGGCTGCATACCGCCGCCGGCCTGGCCATCGCGCTCGTCGTGGTGCTGGGCCTGGCCGCAGTCTCGGCCCCGGTGGTGGTGCGCCGGGTCGCCCGTACCCCGGGCGATCCGCGGGCGCTGGTGGCGCCGCCGAGTCTCGACGTGCTCGACGAGAACCCGCTCATCCGCATCTCCGGCTGGGCGGCCGATCCGAAGCAGCGCCTGTTTCAGGTGACGATCCTGCGCGGGGCCAGGCCGAGCGCGACGGTCGCCCCGACCCCGACACCCAGCGTCGAGGAGGGTGACGGGCCCGATGCCACCGGCGCCGGGTACGACACCCGGCTGCGGCTGGCCGTGCTGGCGGAGTGGGACGGGGTGACCTGGCACTGCCAGGCCAACTACCGCTCGGCCGGCCGGGTGTTGCCACCCGTCGCACCGCCACCCGGCGGCGCCGGTGACTCCGCCGGCCCGCCGCTGGACATCCAGGAACGGATCACAGTCGACCAGCTGGACGGCCGCCTGCTGCCCGCGGTGGCGGCACCGCGGCGGGTCGACGGGGTCCGGGTGGCCTACGACCGGTCCAGCGGCACGCTGCTGGAGGCCACCGCGCTGACCTCCGGCGTGAGCTACCTGGTGACCTCCACCAATGCGGCGGTCGACGTCAACCTGCTGCCGGCGGCGGATGTGCCCTCGGGGCCGGCCGTCGCCCACCTGCTCGCCGTCGGCGACTCGGTGCCGCCCGACCTCGGTTACCTCGCCGGGCAGATCTCGACCGGGCAGGGCTCGCCCTACCTGCGCGCGCTCGCACTCGAGTCGTTCCTCTCCGAGCACTACCGGTTCGCCACCGACGCACCCAGCGGGCACGCCTACCCGAATCTGCGTTTCTTCCTGTTCGAGAGTCCGCGGGCCGGTGGGCAGCGGGGCAGCTCCGAGCAGTTCGCGACCGCGTTCGCCACCCTCGGCCGGCTCATGGGCCTGCCGACCCGGGTCGTGGTCGGCTTCCGGACCCCGGCCGGAGGTGGCGATGTCACCGCCGGCGACGCTCTGGCCTGGCCCGAAGTGCTCTTCGAGGGTGTCGGCTGGGTGCCGTTCGACCCGTTGCCTCAGGCCGACACCCCGCCCCGGCCGCTGGAGGACGAGTTCCTACCCAAGCCGACCCCGCCCACCGAGCCGCCGGAGACTGTCGAACCCTCTTCGGAGACGTCCGCGCCGAGCTCGCCGACGGCCGCAGGCAGCGCCACCGCGCCGCCCGACCTGCTCGCCACCGGGGTGGTGCTCGGCGGCGTCGGTGGCAGCCTGCTGGTGCTCGCGATCGGATTCGGGCTGGTGGTGGTGCTGCTGCGAGCCCTGGTACGCCGGTACCGGCTCGACCGCGGCCCCCCGCCGCAGCGGGTGCTGCGGGCCTGGGACGACGTGCTGGACACGCTGCTGCTCGCCGGCAGCCCGCCGCCGGCCCACCTCTCGGCGACCGGGGTGGCCGCGCACGCCGCGACGGTCGCCCAGGCCCGGCACGGCCCGCGGCACGGGGCGCGGCTGCGTTCCGCGGTGCCGCCGCTGGAGGACCTGGCGGTCAAGGTCAACGCGGTCGGCTTCGGTCCGCGTCCGGAGATCGGGCCGACTGCCGACCTGGCCGCGCATACCGCCAAGGTCCAGGCGGTGGCGTACGCGCGGGCGGTGCGAGCCCGCCGGCCGTGGTGGCGTCGTCTACTGTGGAGCGTCGATCCGCGCCCCCTGCGCCGCCGCTCCGGGCGCCGCCGCGGCTGAGACGGATTGGCGTCACCGCAGCGGTCGCGGGGTCAGCGGCGGTGGGTGCAGACCTCCGGGGTCACCTGGACATCCCGGTACGAGTAGATCGCGCCGACCCGGAAGCAGTACGCCTTGGCCGCGTCCAGTCCGGTGTAGCTGACGGTGGTGACGCCCTGCTCGACCTGTCGGGCCGGCAAGGGCTGTCCGTGCGAGCCGGTCACCACCACGAAGGAGACGTTGCCGTGACTGGGATCGGACCAGCTGAGTACGAGCGACGTGCCGCGATCGGTGATCTTCACATCGCGTGGCGGGGCCGCGGCCAGGACCGCGCTCGTTGCCACCGGTGAGGTGGGGGCCGCGGCGACGTGCTGGGGCGATTCCCGGGCGAGGGTGATCGCGGCCGCGGTCGCCACCGCGGCCACGGCCACGCCGACCAGCGCGATCAGAATGCGGGTCCCGGTGCGCGAGGGTGGCATCAGGTCGTGCTCGTCGAAGCGCTGGGTGCCGAAGCGGGGTGGGTGCGGTTGGCTCGTCACCGGCTCGGCCGGGCTGATGGTGGCTGCGGAGTAACTCGCCGGCGGCCAGTCGGCTGCCGAGGGCCGCGCGGGTGGCGCCGCCAACCAGGCCGCTGGCGCTGACCCGACCGCCGTCAACCGGGCCGCTGGCGCTGACCCGACCGCCGGCGACCGCGCCGGCGCTGACCCGACCGCCGCAGACCGCGCCGGGGCTGACCCGACCGCCGCAGACCGCGCCGGTGATGATCCCGCCGCCGACCGCGCCGCGGCCGTTGACCCGACCGCCGGCGAGCGCGTCGGTGGCGCTGACCCGACTGCGGGTGGCGATGCCCCGGCGACCGCCGGCGAGGCCGCCGCCGGTGACGGTGACGGCGCCCCCGACGGCGCCATCCGCACCCCGGACGCCGCCCGGGCTGGTGGTATGTAGACGGCGGCATCCTCCTCGGCGTGGGCGGCCGGCGCGTCCGCCGGCGTCGCCGTACCGGCCGGCGCAACGGCGCCGCTCGGGGTGGTCACCGGCCAGGCCTGTGGCGGCAGCCCGGACCGGTGCACCAGCGTGGGCCGGCTGTCGCCCGGGATCCGCGACGCCGCCGAGGGCAGGCCGAGGTCGCCGCGGCGCAATGCCTCGGCGAACTCCAGGGCGCTGCCGTGGCGGTGCGCCGGCAGCTTGGCCATCCCGCGGATCAGTTCGCCACCCAGCCACGCCGGCACGTCGTCGCGCGGCACCGGGGGCACCGAGTCGTGCAACACCTTGTCCCGGAACGCATACATGTCCAGGGCGGGCTGGGTCGGGTCGACGAAGGGTGGGTGCCCGACGAGGAGTGTCCACAGTGTCGAGGCGAGACTGTAGACATCGGAGAGTCCGGACTGGGCCTGGTGCAGCAACGCCTCCGGGGACGCGTGGTGCGGCGTCATCATCTCCCGGGTCAGCGTCCCGCTCAGCTCGTCGGGCGCGCGGGCGATGCCGAAGTCCGTCAGGGCCGGTCCGAAGCGTGAGCGCAGGATGTTCGACGGCTTGACGTCGCGGTGCACGATTCCCGCCTGGTGGGCGGCGTGCAGCGCCTCGCCAATCTTGACTCCGACCTCGATGACGTCGGCGACCGGCACGGGCCCTTCCCGGCGCAGGATCTGGGCGTACGAGCCGCCCTCGCAGTACTCCATCACGATGTAGGGCCGGTCATCGGCGGTCGTGCCGGTGTCGATGATGGAGACAATGTGCGGTTGGCTCGACAACGAGACGGTGGTGGCGAGTTCGCGGGCCGCGTTCACCGGCACCGATCCGGTGTCAGCCGTGATCACCTTGATGGCCACCAACCGGTTGAGCCGGGTCTGGCGGGCGCGGAACACCAGGGCGGTCGTGCCGTGCGCGATGAGCTGCGGGTTGTCGTACCCCGGCAGGACCGGTAGCAGCGGCACGTCCATCGGTGTCTCTCCCTCGTTCCGCTGGACAGCGTAGTACGGCCGGCCGGGGCCGTACCGGGTCGAGGAAGATCAGGATGGACGGCGGATGGCGTGGCTGGCGCCGGCCTGCCACCCTGGCAGCGTGTACGAGCAGCCCGGTCGCCGGATCGGCCCCGCCCTGATCGCCTTCCTCGTCGTGCTCGCCGCCGCCGCCGGTTCGGTCGGCTACTTCGGGGCCCGCCAGATCATCGCCGCGAACGAGCCACTGGGCTCGCGGACGAGCCCGCCGGCCGGAGCGAACCCGACCCAGCCCACTCCGGGCGGCACGTCGACCTCCACCGGCAACACTCCCGGCAACGGCCCGAGCAGCCCGACCAGGACCACGCCGGCGCAGGTGCCGCCGGGTGACTCGACCAAGTGCCCCGACGCCACCGAGACGGCGGTGATCGCGGGCGGTCTCGCCGGTGGCTTGGAACTCCTGCTCTACGTGCAGGTGCGCCGGACCGGCCAGGCCGACGCCGAGATCTGGGTCTGCCGCAACACCGACGACGTGTTGATCTATCAGGGGCACGTCCTGTCGGCCGCCCTCGACGTGGCCGACAACGGCCAGAACACGTTGCTGCTGGCCGAAGGCATCAAGGGGTCGGTGGCCACCGAGGGCGACGGGTTCCTGGCCGTCAATCCCAGCGGAGCCAACACCACCGAGTACCACGTCAGCCGGACCAGACTCCGTACCATCCTCAAGCCGGCCGGCCGGGTGACGGACTACACCGTGGTCAAGGTCTACCCGCCCTGATTGGGCGCCGGGCCGATCCACCTGGGAGGATTGCGGCGAGACGGGCGCCGGCCTGAGCGCCCCACGATCCGGCGAGCTCGGGAGGGTGGCCCCACCGTGGCCCAGTACATCTACACGCTCGAGAAGGCCCGAAAGGCGCACGGCGACAAGGTCGTCCTCGACGACGTGACGCTCTCGTTCCTGCCCGGCGCCAAGATCGGTGTGGTCGGGCCCAACGGTGCCGGCAAGTCCAGCCTGCTGCGGATCATGGCGGGCCAGGATCGGCCCAGCAACGGCGAGGCCCGGCTCATGCCCGGTTACACCGTCGGCATGCTGGCCCAGGAGCCAGCGCTGAACGAGAGCAAGGATGTGCTGGGCAACATCGAGGAGGCGGTGCGCGAGACCAAGGCGAGGCTGGCTCGCTTCAACGAGATCGCCGAGCTGATGGCGACGGATTACTCCGACGACCTGATGGCCGAGATGGGCCGGCTGCAGGAGGAGCTCGACCATGCCGAGGCGTGGGACCTCGACGCCCGCATCGAGCAGGCCATGGACGCCTTGCGCTGTCCGGCGCCGGACGCCGACGTGCGGCTGCTCTCCGGCGGCGAGCGGCGCCGGGTCGCGCTCTGCCAGCTGTTGCTCGAACAGCCCGACCTGCTGCTGCTGGACGAGCCGACCAACCACCTCGACGCGGAGAGCGTGCTCTGGCTCGAGCAGCACCTGGCCAAGTACCCGGGCACCGTGGTCGCGATCACCCACGACCGGTATTTTCTCGACAACGTGGCTCAATGGATCCTGGAGCTGGACCGGGGCCGGGCCTACCCGTACGAGGGGAACTACTCCACCTACCTGGAGAAGAAGGCGCAGCGGCTGGCGGTGCAGGGCCGCAAGGACGCCAAGATGCAAAAGCGCCTCACCGACGAGTTGGAGTGGGTGCGCTCCAACGCCCGCGCCCGGCAGACCAAGTCGCGGGCCCGTCTGGAGCGCTACGACGAGATGGCGGCCGAGGCGGAGAAGACCCGCAAGCTCGACTTCGAGGAGATCCAGATCCCACCGGGTCCGCGGCTGGGCAACAGCGTGATTGAGGTGAGCGGTCTGCGCAAGGGCTTCGACGACCGGGTGCTGATCCGCAATCTCTCGTTCACCCTGCCCCGCAACGGGATCGTCGGCATCATCGGGCCCAACGGGATCGGCAAGACGACCCTGTTCAAGACCATCGTGGGGCTGGAGCAGCCGGACGCGGGGACCGTGCGGGTGGGCGAGACCGTGCAGCTGTCCTATGTGGATCAGGCCCGGGCCGGTCTCGACCCGGCCAAGTCGGTCTGGGAGGTGGTCTCCGACGGGCTGGATTACCTCATGGTCGGCAAGGTGGAGATGCCGTCGCGGGCGTACCTGGCCGCCTTCGGCTTCAAGGGGCCGGACCAGCAGAAACCCACGGGGGTGCTTTCCGGCGGGGAGCGCAACCGGCTCAACCTCGCGCTCACCCTGAAGATCGGCGGCAACGTGCTGCTGCTGGATGAGCCGACCAACGACCTGGACGTGGAGACACTGTCCTCATTGGAGAACGCGTTGCTCGACTTCCCGGGCTGCGCGGTGGTCATCTCGCACGATCGGATGTTCCTGGACCGGGTGGCCACCCACATCCTCGCCTGGGAGGGCGACGACGACGATCCGGCCCGGTGGTTCTGGTTCGAAGGCAACTTCGAGGCGTACGAGAAGAACAAGGTGGACCGGCTCGGGGCCGACGCCGCCCGGCCGCACCGGGTGACGTACCGCAAACTGACTCGTGACTGAACCCGGCCACGCCGGCGACGAGACGGTAGCCTGTCGGCGGTCCCGACCGTTGGACGCGGACGAACGGGCCCGCGGGGAAGGGATGTCCGACCGGTGAGGTACGTCTACTCCTGCGCACTGCGCTGGTCCGATATGGACGTCTACGGGCACGTGAACAACGCCCGGTTCCTGACGTTGTACGAAGAGGCCCGGGTCGACCTGTTCTTCACCGGCGCCCGGGCGACCGGCCTGACCTCGTTCGAGGAGGGCATCGTCATCTCCCGCCACGAGATCGACTACCTGCGGCCGGTCGACTTCGCCACCGGCCCGGACGGGCTGCCTCGGCCGGCCTCGGTACGCGTTGAGATGTGGGTCGAGGAGGTGCGACCGAGCCGGATCACGATCGCGTACGAGCTGCACGACGGGGACGCCATCGCCTCGACCGCCCGCTCGATCTGCGTTCCGTTCGACCTCGGCCGGCAGCGCCCGCGCCGGGTAAGCCGGGCCGAGCAGGAGTTCCTGGCCCAGTGGCGGTCGCCGTGACGGCGCTGGTCGCCGCCGCGGGCCGGGCGGACGCGGGAGCCTATCTGGCCCGGCTGGTGAAACTCGACCCCCGCGCGGTGGTGCGGCTGCGACCGGCCGGCCCGGGCGTGGTCGACCTGTGGGCGATGCTGCCCTTCGGCGTCCTGGTCGTCCGCCGGGTCGCCTCCCGGCTCGACACCGACCGAACGGTCGAGGCGGCCGCCCTGCTGGCGACCCTGGCCGAGCCGGCGAAGCGATCGGCCGGCGTACCGGTGCGGGACGAGGCCTGGCGATGGGCGCTGCCGCCGGAGCTCAGCCGGGTGGTCGAGACCGTGCCGGCGGCCGAGATCCTGCGGGTCGCGGCGGCGGCCTCGCGCACCCTGCGCATCGCCGAGACCGAGGGCGTCGGCGGCCGGCGGGTCGGCAGCAGGGTGGTCCGCGAGGCCTTGCTCGACCACGTTCCCATCGTCGTGACCTGCGCCGATGGGCGGGTCGTCGAGGTCGCGCAGCGGCTCGTCCAGGCGGCCGTGCGGATGGGATTCGTGCCGCAGGGCATCGACGAACGTATAACTCACCGTGAGACTTCGGTCACTGTCAGACTCGTGACAACTTGGATCGGACTCGACTGTTCATACGGGTCTGTGTGGTATCGCCCGATCTCCCAGCTGCATTTAAGCTAAGGGGTTGACGTGGCACCCTGCACGTTCAGATGATGTCGGATCATACGAAGAGCTCGCTCCAGCCCCGGTGCATCTGCCGGATGCGAGAGATTGCGGGTAGGTTCGGCGCGCAGGGTCGGACGTGCCTGATCTTGGTACGACATGGGAGGGGAAGTCCGTTGGCGATGCCATGGTGGCCTTTGTGGGGCGCCCAGCGTGGACGCTCGAGTGCGCAGGAGACGGACGTCCTCGGCGGTCTGTCCGTGGGCCTGAACAGCCTCGGCCAAAGCGGTCTGGGCTCGAACGGGGTGAGCGCGGCCGTTGAGACCGCTCCCCGCCTCGACGTTCCCGCCCAGCGAAGCCCGGATGCGCTGGCCAAGCCGGTCACGATGCGTCGCATCGCGGACGCCCTGGACCGCCTGGAGATCCGATACCTGACCGACGGCGACGGCAGCCTGCTGGCGATGTGGGAACGCCACGCGCTGCTCTTCGCCCTCGAGGGACCCGACGACGAGATCCTGGTGATGCGCGGGCGACCGCACGGCACCGTGCCGCCGGACTGGGCCGACCGGTCCTACCGGGTGGTCAACGAGTGGAACCACACCCGTCGGTTCTGCAAGGCGTACGTGGGCGACCCCACCGAACGGGGCCAGCTGCCCATCTACGCCGAGATCCAGGTTCCCCTGCTCTCCGGCGCCCACGATGCCCTCCTGGACGAGGTGCTCGACTGCGCGGCCGCGGTCACCAGCGCATTCGTCGACTGGCTCCACGACGAGGGCGGGCTGCTGTAACCGGGTGCTGAGCCGGCGAGGTCGGGGCTACTCCTCGCCGGTCGTGTTGACCATGAACATCGCGGCGTGCTCGAGGTACTCCCAGAGCGTCGTGCGCAACGGCGGGTCGAGGTCGAGCGAGTCGACCGCGTGGCGCATGTGGTGCAGCCATGCGTCGCGCTCGCGCGGGCCCACCGGGAACGGGGCGTGGCGCATCCGCAGCCGCGGATGTCCGCGCTGCTGGGAGTAGGTGTTCGGGCCGCCCCAGTACTGCTCAAGGAACATTCGCAGCCGCTCGGCGGCGGCGCTGAGGTCGGCGTCGGGGTAGAGGGGTCGCAGCACCGGATCCTGGGCGACGCCGGCGTAGAACTCCCCGACCAGCTTGCGGAAGGTTGGCTCGCCGCCGACGGCGTCGTAGAAGGACGTCTGCTCGCTCACGGCTCCATCGTGCCAGGCACCGCTGCCGGCATTGAGGAGCCGGTGCCAGGCACCGGTGCGCGCGCCGCCGGCATGGCGCCGGTCACCACTCCGGTCACGGTGCTGGCCCAGGGCCGGACCAGGCTCACCATGAGCACGACGCCGGCGATGCTCCAGAGGCCCACGATCGTGGAGACCGAGAGCCGGTGGGCCAGCGCACCGGTGATCAGCACCGCGGCCCCTTGCAGCAGTTGCAGCCCGCCGGAGACCACGCCGAAGGCACGCGCCCGGTACTCATTCGGCAGGATCTTCACAAACTCGCCGTTCGCCACCGGGAGCAGGCCGCCGAAGGCGAAACCACACGCGGCGGCGAGCACCGCGATCGCCGCCGCCGGCGGATCGAGGACCACCCCGACCAACGCCAGCGGGGTGGCGATCGCCAGCGGGCCGAGCAGTCGCCGGCGTACCGCGGGACGCAGCAGCCGGCTCATCGTCAGCGCGCCCAGGATCGAGCCGAACGGCACCGCCG
The DNA here is from genome assembly GCA_963753485.1 of uncultured Actinomycetota bacterium. Lineage (GTDB taxonomy): Bacteria > Actinomycetota > Actinomycetes > Mycobacteriales > Micromonosporaceae > CAWDLX01. Next base: position 602,277 of record CAVWCL010000020.1, read on the forward strand.
CCATGATCAAACCTTGGGTGAGACCACGGTCGTCCGGGCCGCTGATCTCAGCCGCCCACGGCGCGCCCAGGCCTTCCGGCACGATCGCGAAGATCGATCCGCTGAAGACCAGCAAGATGAGAGTCCGCAGCGCCGGCGTGCCGAAGACCAGACGGAAGCCGTCGACCGTCTCCCGCAGCAGGTGGGTGCGGCGTTCGGGCCGCAGCGCCGGCTCCCGCCGGCGCACCCCGAGGCGCAGCAGCAGGGCGGAGACGCCGAACGTGCCCGCGTTGATCAGCAGGGCCAGGCGCGGGTTCACCGCCGCGATCGCGCTGCCGGTGAGGTAGCCGGCGACCTGCACGGGTTGGGTGGTGGCGGCGGTCAGGGCCACCCCGACCACGTACCGGTCGCCCGGCAGCACCATGGGCAGGGTGGCCGAGCGGGCCGCGTCGAACGGCGGGGAGAACAGCGCGCTGGCCAGCAGGAGGCCCAGCACCACGGGCCACGGCACCGGGATGGCGACCGCGGCCATCAGGATCATGCGCGCGATGTCGCACGTGATCATGACCGTCCGGTACGGGTAGCGCTCGGCCAGCGAGACGAGGACCGACCCACCCAGCAGCCACGGCGCGTACGTGATGGCGAACGCGGCGGCCGCGGCGACCACCGAGTTGGTGACGTGGAAGACCAGAGCCGTGACCGCGGCGCGGGCGATGTAGTCGCCGACCCAGGAGAGGATGCCGGCCGAGTAGATGGTTCGGAACTCGGCGACCGCGAGAGCATCCACGAACCGGGCCGGGCGCCCATCATGCTCACGCGTCGGCTGCTGGTTCAGCGCGCCCTGCTCCCGCGCGTTTCGGCTGAGCAATGCCCCTCCCGTGGCTGCTCGCTCTCTCGGCGTCGCCGGTGACCCTGTGGTCCCGCGTCGCCCGCCACCATCGCCGATCACCACCCCCGGCGGTGTCCCCGATCGTCCGATCCAGGTGTGCTATCAGACTTTCGTTGACGACTTGTCGACCAAAGGGACGATATCGAAATATCCGTACGTCGCGCGACCCCGATGTCGGACCGGCGACACCTGTCTATCAGTCCAATGGACATTCGGCTATGGCTCAGATAGGCCCGGGTACACCGCCGCCGGCCCGGCCACTCCCGCCGGCCCGGCCACTCCCGCCGGATTGCTCGCCGGCACCCGGCTCGGGGTGCGCCGGTCGCACAAAGAGCCTGGTCGCGGACATGTGTCGGGCGATGCCCGCGGCCTCGATGGCCTCGGTCAAACGGCGGCGCAGCTCCCGCCCGATGCGCCACTGGGCCTCCGACGGCGTCTTGACCGTGGTCCGGACCACCGCGCCGTCGACCGTGATCTGCTCCACGCCGAGGACCTGTGGGGCCTCGATCAGATCGCCGGCCAACTCCGGGTCCTCGGTCATCGCGGTGGCCGCGGCCCGCAGCACCTCGGTGGCCTCGTCAACGCCGGCGAAGCCCACCGGAACATCGACCACGACCACCGCCCAGCCCTGGCTCCGGTTGCCGACCCGCACGATCTCGCCGTTGCGGATGTACCACAGCACGCCCCGCGGGTCCCGCAGCGTGGTCGTACGCAGGCCCACCGCCTCCACCGTGCCGGTGACCTCGCCGACGTCCACCACGTCGCCCACGCCGTACTGATCCTCCAGGAGCATGAACAGCCCGGTGATGAAGTCCTTGACCAGGTTCTGGGCGCCGAAGCCGAGCGCCACCCCGGCGATGCCGGCGCTCGCGACCAGCGGAGCCAGGTTCACGCCCAGCTCGCCGAGGACCAGCATGAAGGCGACCGTGAAGATGGTGATGGAGGCGAAGCTGCGCAGCACGGAGCCGAGCGCCTCCGCCCGCTGGCGGCGCCGCTCGGTGCGGCCGGCGGTGACCTCCTGCATGGTCGCCGGCATCCGTTCGCGCAGCGGCCGGAGCAGGCCGGGAGCGCGGCCATGGGTGGCACCGCGGGTCAGCCGCCGCACCATCCGGTTCACCAGGTGGCGCAGCACCAGCGCGATTGCCAGAATCAACACGATCCGTACCGGCTTGACCAGCAGGTAGTAGCCGCCCTCGGCGAGCCAGTCCAGACCGGTCCGGTCGTAGATGAGCTGGCACAGCGAGTCGGCCTGGCAGCTCGGTGTGGAGGCGTCCACACTCGGGCCCGGCGAGGGCGCGAGCGGGCCCGCCGGGGCGAGCAATGGAAGGAGGCTCACGTCTGTATTCGTACCGCACCGCCGGGTCGCCGCGATGCTCGCCCCGGCCGGCGATGTGGCCAATTAGTGCTCGCCATCAGGCTATTCGTCAGGGACCATGGTCTCACGGAGCCCGGGAGGTACGGCGATGCCTGACATACGACGCGCAGCGAACTCGTCGGCGTTGGTACTCAACGCCACGTACGAGCCGCTGGGTGTCGTGTCGGTCCGCCGGGCCACCATTCTCGTCCTCTCCGCCAAGGCGATCTGCCTCGCCGACGGCGACGGCGTGCTGCACAGCGAGCGGCAGGCGCTGGCGGTTCCACTCGTTGTCCGGCTCAGCCGGTTCGTCCGGGTGCCCTACCGCCCGTACGTCGGGCTCTCCCGCCGGGCCATCTTCGCTCGGGACGGCAACCGGTGCGCCTACTGCAAGGGCCCCGCCGAGACCATCGATCACGTGCTGCCACGCAGCCGCGGCGGTGGGCACCTGTGGGAGAACGTGGTGGCCGCATGCGCCCGGTGCAACCACACCAAGGGCGACCGGACGCCGGCGGAGCTCGGCTGGCGCCTGCATGTGCTGCCCAGCGCCCCGCGAGGGGCGGCGTGGCGGGTACTGGGCCACCGGGCCCCGGATCCGCGCTGGGCGCAGTGGCTCGACCTGGCCGCCTGACTCCCCCGCCCGCTGCTTCGCTGCCTGCCGTCTCGCTGCCCGCTATTTTTGTTTGCAAGGGCACCCCGCTAACGCTTTCCGTTGTAAAGGGTGCCCTTCCTAACGCTTGGGCGGTGACCCGCGCGGGCTGCGTGCGCCGGGTCAGCCGCGGGCCAGCGTGGCGAAGACGATCACGTTGTCGGCGTATCCCAGGTCACCACCGACCCATGGGCCACCGCAGGTGACCAGCACCAGCCGGGGCCGGTCGGTCGGGCTGAAGACCTTCGCCGTCGGGAACGCGGTCTTCGGGTAGGAGCTCACCGAGTCCACCGTGAACAGGGCCACCCGCCGGTCGCGGCGGGTCACCTCGATCTTGGTTCCGGGGGAGAGCTCGCCCACCCGGGCGAAGACCGCCGGCCGCGAGGTGGTGTCCACGTGGCCGACGATCACCGCGGTGCCGCGGTCGCCCGGGCTCGGCCCGAGCTCGTACCAGCCGGCGGTGCGCACCGGATCACCACCCGGCACCGCAATGCTGCCGTCGCCGGCCCGGCCGACGCCGACCACCCGGGCCCGCACGTCGACTGAGGGAATCTCGATCCGGACCGGGGCGCCGGCCCGGGTCGACTCGCCCCCGCCGAGCAGGTCGGCCAGGCTGGGCAGGCGCGCCCGCGCGAACTGGCCCGCGCCGATCGCCGTGGCGAAGAGCCCCACCAGCGCGACGCCCACCGCGATCGGCATCCGAGAGCGGGGCGGCGGCGAGCTGAGTCGGGTCCGCGAGCCGGGTGGTGGCGGTGGTGTCAGGGGTGCGGTGGCTGGCATGACCCACGATCACCGGCTCAGGGGCGACCGTCGGTGGATCGCGACGCGGCCGCGCGCCGGCGCCGCCGGGCGCTCAGCATGCTCATCCCGACCGCGCCGGCCAGGGTGGTCGACCCGGCGAGGATCCACAGCGTCGCCGCCGTGTTCGTGTCCATCCCGCGGGCGAGGAAGCCGCCGCCGGTGTGCGGGCCCACGGTGGCCGGTGCCGTGCCGGCGCCGAGGACCGAGAGCGTTGTGGTCGCGGTGGCGCCGCTGCGGCAGGTCAGCTTGACGTCGTAGGTGCCGGAGCGGGTCCGGGACGGTACCGTCACCTGCCCGGTGAGGGTCGAGCGTTGCGCGGCGAGGGTGACCGCGCCGAACGCGGCCGAGGAGACCGTGGCCGAGGTGGTGTTGTCCAAACAGTTCGCGCGCAGCACCACCGACGAGCCGGCGGTGACGGAGCCTGGGCTGACCTGGATCCAGGCCCCGGTCACCGTGGTGGAGGTCGCCTCCTTGGCCGAGGCGACGCCACACGCGCTGGCGCTGGCCAGCAGGGCCAACGCCCCGAGCAGCACCCGAACCGACCGCATCCTCGCCCCCGTATCCCCAGCGCGGCCGGATCACCGTCCGCGTACCCGCCATCGTCCCCCCGGCGGGCGGTCCAGCTAGGGAAAATAGGAGCTCATCCATGCCCCGGGTCAGGTCACCCGGGTCCGCTGCTCCGGGTAGACGAGGTGCTCACCGGCGTCCACGAGGTCGCGCAGCCGGGCGAGCCCGTCGTAGACGTCGACGAAGCGGGTGTACAGCGGCGCGAAACCCAGCCGCAGCCGATCAGGGGTGCGGAAATCGGGTATCACACCTGCCGCCTTGAGCGCCTGGCACACCGGCCAGGCCCGAGGGTGGTGCAGGGTGACGTGGGCGCCGCGGCCGGCCGGATCCCGTGGGGAGGCCAGGGTGAAACCGAGGGGCGCCAGCCAGGCGTCGCACAGCTGCACCGCGTACCCGGTCAACGCCTGGACCTTGGCCCAGATCCGGTCGATGCCGGCGGCGGCGCTGAGCTTGACTCCCTCCAGCGCGCCGTAGAGGCCCAGCACGCCGGGCGTGCCGACGAGGAAGCGCTCGACCGAGTCCACTGGCTGAAACGCCGGTCCCATGTCGAACTGGTCCCGCTGGGCAAACCAGCCCCAGATCGGCTGGCGCAGCTGCCGCTGCAGGTCGGCGCGCACGAACAGGAAGGCCGGTGCGCCCGGCCCGCCGTTGAGATGCTTGTAGGTGCAGCCGACCGCCAGATCCACCCCGGCGGAGTTCAGCGGCACCGGCACCACGCCGGCCGAGTGGGACAGGTCCCACAGGACCAGCGCACCGGCGGCGTGGGCCACCGCGGTGATGCCCGGCAGGTCCGCGACCGCGCCCGAGCGGTACGCCACGTGCGACAGGGCGACCAGTGCCGTGTCGGCGCCGACCGCGGCCGCCACCGCATCGAGTTGGACGCCGCGGTTGGGGTCACTCGCCAGCACCCGTAGCTCGCAGCCACGCTCGGCCGCCAACCCCTCGAGGATGTAGCGGTCGGTCGGGAAGTTGTCGTCGTCGGTCACGATCACCCGCCGGTCGGAGCGCGCGGTCAGCGCGGCCGAGGCGAGCTTGTACAGGTTGACGCTGGTGGAGTCGGAGACGATGAGCTCGCCCGGCTGGGCCTCCAGGATCCGCCCGGCGAGCGCGTCGCCGGCCTGGCGGCTGAGGTCCATCCAGGTGGCCCATCCGCGGATCAGGTCGGTTCCCCACTCCTTGTCGACCACCTGGCGCAGCCGGCGCCGGGTCGCGACCGGCAGCCGGCCCAGCGAGTTGCCGTCGAGGTAGATCAGATCCGGGTCGGCGATGACAAAACGGCGCCGGAACGTGCGCAGCGGGTCGGCGGCGTCGCTGGCGACAGCATGATCACGAAGCTGGTCCACGCCAGCACGCTATGCCACCGCAGCCGCCCGTGACCCCGACCCCCGCCGCGCTGCCCCCGACCCGGATGCGCTGCGCCGGCCCGAGCCCGCTACCGTGAACCACGGTGTCACCGTGAGTGCGAGGAGCGAGCGGGTGCGAGCACCGCAGCACGAACGAAAGGCAGGCCCCGTGAGTGCGAGGAGCGAGCGGGTGCGAGCACCGCAGCACGAACGAAAGGCAGGCCCCGTGAGTGCGAGGAGCGAGCGGGTGCGAGCACCGCAGCACGAACGAAAGGCAGCAGGTTCCGTGAGCCAGGGAGCCGGGCGTTGAGCTTTGACATTGTTGTGCTGTTGCTGCTCCTGGGCGTGGCGGTCGCCGTGTACCTCGTCATCGCCGGCCTGGTCTACGCCGGCAGTGCCCGCCGGACGCGGCGCTACCGGCCCGGGCGGCCGTTCGTCTTCGTCCCGGTGTGGTTCCTTTCCGCCCCGCTGGAACAGTCGCGGGCCGGCCTGGTCCAGGGGCGGGAACTGATGGCGGCGACGCCAACCCGCCGCCACAAGCAGACGGGAGGGGCCAGTGACAGCTGGTGAGCCGAGGGCGCTCCCGGTCGAGGTCGACCCCGAACCCCGCGACACCGACGTACGGGAGGACGAGGTCGGCCGGCACGCGGTCGTCGACCGGCCGGACGCGCCGCGAGCGGTGAGCTGGAATCCCGAGGTTCTCGACGGTCCACTGAGTACCCGCGCACTGCTGCGGCTGGCCGACGCGCTTCGCCTCGCCGACGCCTCGACCGGGCTGGTGTTCAGCGTCTACGTCGGTGATCTCGCCCCGCCGGTACGGGCAGACGCGGAGTATCTGCATTCCCGGCTGGCCGACCCGGACCGTTCGATTCTGCTGGCCATCTCACCCAACCAGCGGGTCCTGGAGATCGTCACCGGGACCACCGCCCGCCTGCGGGTACTCGACCGTGACGCCAAGCTGGCCGCACTGTCGATGAGCGCCGCCTTTGCCGGCGGCGACCTGGGCGGCGGCATTGTCGCCGGGATCGCCCAGCTCGCCGACCACGCCGGCCGCCCCGGCGCGGGCCGCCGCCCCTGACGCCCCGCGCGCCGACCCGGCTCGACCACAGCGCCGCGCGCCGACCCGGCTCGACCACAGCGCCGCGCGCCGACGCGGCCCGGAACCTTCGGGATCAGGCCGCGGCGGCGTCGCGGGTGCGGGCGGCCAGTGCCCGCATCACGCCGTCGCGCCCCTCGGCGACCAGCCGGCGCAACGACGCGGCGTGGCCGGGCCCGGCCAGCCAGGCGTCGGTCAGTTCCACTGTGGACTGGCTGATGTGCAGAGCCGGATAGGCGTTGGCCACGAACTCCTGGGCCGGTTCGCTGTCCAGCCGAGTCCATACGTCGTCGAGCGCGTCGAAGTAGGCCGTGACATACGGGGCCGTCAGGGCGAGCTGGGCCGGGTGGTGGAAGCCGAGCAGCAGCGAGCGGAGCATCCAGTTCGGCAGCTCGGCGTCGGTGGTCAGCCGCCGCCAGGTCTCCGCCTTCGACGCGGCCGTGGGGGCCAGCGCGCGGACCGTCGCGACCGCCCGCTCCCCGGTCGCGGTTCGGTCCCGGTCGAACTCGGCCTCGATCCCGGTGGCCCCGGCCGCGCCGTTGGCCACCAACGTTTCCAGCAACGTCCAGCGCAGCTCGGTGTCGACGGCCAGCCCCTTCGGCACGTTCTCGCCGGCGAGCCAGCTGCTCAGCAGGTCCAGGTCGGCGCCGCTGCGGGCCGCCTGGGCGAGCGTGCGCGCCCACGCGAGCTGGAACCCGCTGCCCGGCTCGCTGGTGGTCACCGCCGCCCGGGCGGTGTCCGCGAGCAGTTGCAGGCCGAGTGGCTCCCAGGCCGGGTCGGCGTACTGGGTGATGGCGCCGAGCACCTGCCGCTGGGTCGCGGTGACCAGGGTGATGTCGGTCTCGGCGGGTAGCGCGGCGCAGACCAGCCGGACGTACTCGCGCGCCGGCAACTCGGCGTCGCGGGTCATGTCCCAGGCCGCCGCCCAGCACAGCGCTCGGGGCAACGAGGAGTCGATGCCGCCAAGGTGGTCGACGACGGTGGCCAGCGACCGCTCGTCCAGGCGCAGCTTGGCGTAGGTGAGGTCGTCGTCGTTGAGCAGCAGCACGTCGGCCGCGGGTACGCCGGCGAGCTCGGGGACCGGCGTGTGGGCACCGGTGACCACGGCGTCGACCCGCTGCCGGCGTACCAGGCGGTCGCCGGCGCGATCATAGAGCCCGATCGCGATGCGGTGGGTGCGCAGCGTGGGGTATGCCGGCGGGGCTTCCTGGGCCACGGTGACCGACTCGTACCGGCCGTCGGTGCCGATGCTCACCAGTGGGCGCAGGGTGTTCACCTGGCAGGTCTCCAGCCACTGGGCGGCGAAGTCGCGCAGCGGCTTGCCCGAGGCCCGTTCCAGCGCACTGAGCAGGTCGGTGAAGGTCGCGTTGCCCCACGCGTGGGCGTCGAAGTAGGCCCGCAGTCCGGACAGGAACGCGTCGATCCCGACGTAGGCGACGATCTGCTTGATGACCGAGGCGCCCTTGGCGTACGTGATCCCGTCGAAGTTCACCTCTACCGCGCTCACGTCGGGCATCGCCGAGTAGACCGGATGGGTGGATGAGAGCTGGTCCTGCCGGTATCCCCAGTTCTTGCGGATGGACAGGAATGTCGTCCAGGCGTCGCGGAAGCGGGTCGCCTCCGCGTTGCACCAGTGCGACGCCCACTCGGCGAACGACTCGTTCAGCCAGATGTCGTCCCACCAGCGCATCGTGACCAGGTCGCCGAACCACATGTGGGCCATCTCGTGGAGGATCGTGTTCGCCCGGTTCTCGAACTCGTAGTCGGTCACCTGGGAGCGGAAGATGTAGTGCGCCTCGCCGTGTACGACGCAGCCGAAGTTCTCCATCGCCCCGGCGTTGAAGTCGGGCACCCACAGCTGGTCGTACTTGGGCAATGGGTAGCGCATGCCGAACTGCCGGTTGAAGAAGTCGAAGCCCTGCTTGGTGATGAGGAACAGGTCGTCGGCGTCGAGGTAGGCCTTCATCGACTGGCGTACGTAGAGGCCGAGATCGATTCCGTCGTGGTGATCGCGTATCTCGTGGTAGGGCCCGGCGCAGAGCGCGGTCACGTAGGTACTCATGGTGGCGGACTGTTCGAAGTGGACTGTCTTGGTACCCTCGACGTCGCCGCCGTCGACCCGCTCGACCGGCGAGTTGGAGACCACCTGCCAGTGGGCCGGCACCGTGGCCCGCCAGGTGTAGACGCCCTTGAGGTCGGGCTGGTCGAAGCAGGCGAAGACCCGTTGCGCGTCCGCGGTCTCGAACTGGCTGTAGAGGTAAACCTCCTTGTCCACCGGATCGACGCTGCGATGAAGCCCCTGACCCGAGGTGGAGTAGCGAAAGTCCGCGTCAACGATCAGCGTGTTCTGGGCGGCCAGCCCCGGGAGGATGAGCCCGGTCTCCGCCGACCAGGAGGGCGCTTCGAGTACGACGTCGTTGAGCCGGACCGAACGCAGCCGGTCGGCGGCCACCTCGATGAAGGTCGTGGCGCCGGGCTCGACGCAGCTGAACTCCACCCGGGTGATCGACCGGAAGGTGTGTTCGCCGGCACCGCCCGTGCCGTCGGTCAGGTCCAAGGTGATGTCGTAGGCCCCCACCGTCAGCAGGCGGGCCCGTTCGGCCGCCTCGATCTGGGTGAGGTTGCGCACTCCGGCCACAGGTCTTGTCTCCATCCGGTGTCGTTCCGCCGGGTCAGCGGTCATCCGAGTCTGTCACGCACCCCTGTGGATCATGTAACGGCCCAGGTCACGGCTTGGCCTCGTGCTCGCGGCCCGGCCGGGCCCACAATGGAGCGGAGCCTGGTGGGCGCGACCGCCCGCCACCGTTGTCGCGGAAGGGAAAGCCGTGCCACTACTTCGTCGGCGGCGCCGGTCGCTCAATATCGATCTCTGGGTCGATCCGGCGTGCCCGTGGGCCTGGATCACGTCGCGCTGGCTGCTCGAGGTGGAGGCGGTGCGTGCCATCCGGGTGCGCTTTCACGTGATGAGCCTCAGCGTGCTCAACGAGGGCCGCGAGGTGTCCCCTCGCTACCGGGAGGCGCTGGAGCGCAACTGGGGTCCGGTCCGGGTGCTCGTCGCGGCCGGCCAGCGCTACGGCGAGTCGGTCATCCGGTCGCTCTACGGCGCCATGGGCGCCCGGATCCACCCGGGCCAGCAGGGCACCGGCACCGACATGATCGCCGCCGCGCTGGCCGACCTGAAGCTCGACCCCGCCCTGGTCGAGGCGGCGGACTCGACCGGGTACGACGAGGCGTTGCGGGCCAGCCACGACCGGGGCATGGCCCCGGTGGGCCTGGAGGTCGGTACGCCGGTCGTACACGTACCCGGGACCGGCGGTGCCCCGATCGCCTTCTTCGGCCCGGTGGTGACGCCGATCCCGCGGGGGCCGGCGGCCGGGCGGCTGTGGGACGGCGTGCTCGCGGTCGCCGGCACCGATGGGTTCTTCGAAATCAAGCGCACCCGCGACCGCAAGCCGGTCTTCGACTGAGCTAGCGTGCCCGTTATGAGTGTGGTGCACCCGATCGCCCGGGCCTGGATCTCCACCGGCGGCACCGGCGCCCGCAACTACGACGAGTTCGCCGACGAGGCCGAGATCACGGAGATCGTCGCGGCCAACCCGGACAGCGCACTCGCCATCGAGATGCCGCACCGCGCCCCGCTGAGCCTCGGCCAGAGCTTCCGCGCCGCCCTGCCGGACGCCGTCGCCCGGCTGTCGCGGCAGAAGGCCGACGGCAGCTATGCCCCGGCCGAGAACGTGATCGCGCTGTACCGGATCTCCGAGCCCGGCCGTCCGGACGAGGCGGCCCACGGCGTCTTCGCGATGGTCGATACCGATCAGATCTCCGCCGCCGCCGACGAGCCCGGTCTCGTGATCCGCAACGAGGATGTCTTCCCGGAGAAGGTACGCGAACGGGTCGCGCTCGCCGAGGCCACCCAGCACCTGCTCTCTCCCGTGCTGTTGCTGCAGACCGCGGCCACGACCGAGCTGACCGCCGCCCTCCGGCGCGCGGTCGAGGCCGCTGGTACGCCGGAGGTGACCGATCTGGACCACGCCGGTCGGACCCACGCCGTCTGGGTCCGGCCGGCAACCGACGACTTGTTGACCCTCGCCGGCGGGGGTGAGCTCGTGGTCGCCGACGGCAACCACCGCAGCCTGGCCGCCCAGACCGGCCGGCTGCGGCGTTTTCTCGCCGTGGTGACCACGCCGGACAGCGTGGTCATCCAGCCCTACCACCGGCTGCTGACCGAATCGCCGCTCACCCTGCCTGAGCTGCTCGACCAGCTGCGGGCCGCCGGAGCTGTGGTCACCGCCACCGGCGCCCCGCCGGCCATACCTCCACAGGGGACAATCGTGCTGCATGGGCGCGACGGCAGCTACCAGGTCCGCCTGCCCCCGCCGGCGGGCGGCGCCGGATCGGTGGAGTCGATGGACCACGCGCTGGTGGAGCGGCTGGTGCTGCGGGACGGCCTCGGCCTGGATCCGGGCGACAAGCGGATCACCTACGTCGGCGGCGACCACACCCCGCGATGGCTGGCCGCGGAGGTGGCCGCCGGCCGGGCGGAGCTCGCGATCCTCATTGCACCGGTCACCGTGGACGATTTCGTTGCGGTGAATCTGGCCCGCCAGAAGATGCCGCGCAAGAGCACCTGGTTCACTCCGAAGGCCCGCGCCGGGCTGGTCCTCGCCGACCTGCTGGCGGAGGACTGACCCGCTGTCTGGCCGAGGGCTGACAGACGGTTTCTGGGGAGGGCTGACACACTGTCGCCATGCGCGTTTACCTGGGATCGGATCATGCGGGGTTCGAACTCAAGCAGCACCTCGTGCAATGGCTGCTGACCGCCGGCCACGATGTGGTCGACGTCGGCGCGGCGAGCTTCGAGGATGCCGACGACTACCCCCTCTACTGCCTGGACGCCGCCACCCGGGTGGCGGCCGATCCGGGCAGCCTCGGGGTCGTCGTGGGCGGCTCCGGCAACGGCGAGCAGATCTCGGCGAACAAGGTGCCCGGGGTACGCGCGGCGCTGGCCTGGAGCGAGGAGACGGCGCGACTGGCCCGCGAGCACAACGACGCCAACGTGATGGGAATCGGCGCCCGGCTGCACACCATGGAGGAGGCGGTGAGCATCGTTACCGCGTTCCTGCACACCGCGTTCTCGAACGATGAGCGCCACCAGCGCCGCATTGCCATGATCACCGCGTACGAGTCGACCCACGAGGTGCCGGCGCACTGAGTCCCGGACAGCGGCCGCACTGCCCCTCAGAACAGCTTCGCCGTCGCCACCACCGCGATGACGGCCAGCGCCCCGAGGCGGAACACTCGCAGCGGTGGCGGGGTCACCGGCCAGGTCCGGCGGAGCACAGCGGCCAGCGCCGCGACGATGAGGTAGAGCACGAACGCGCCCCAGGCGCCCGGCAGGAAGAGGCCGAGCAGGAAGACCGCCAGGGTGCCCAGGAAGACCGCCGTGCGGTTGATCCGGGCCAGCCGAGGCAACGGGTCGGACATGGCACCTCCGTCGGTAGGCCCGACCACGCTACCGCGGGCCGGCTGGCGGCCCGGTCACGCTGGGATGCGCCGGTACGCCTGGCGCGGGCCGATAGCATCGCCAGCATGACCGGCCCGCCTCAGGCTTATCCCGGCCCGCCCCAGGCGCACCCGGCCCATCCCGGCGCGACCGGGGTTCCCGGTCCGCCGCCGGGACCGGGCGTCCAGCCGCCGTTTGTCGCCCCGCCAACCGACGGCACCCGTCAGCGGCGGTGGCTCGCCGTCGGCCTGGCCGCCGCGGCCGCGTTGCTGTGCTGCGTCGGCGGCCTGGGCGGCCTGGCCGGCATCGTCGTGCTGGGCGGTCGGGCCATCGTGGACGAGGCCCGCACCGCGGTGACCAATTACGTCGGCGCGCTGCAGCGCAAGGACTACCCGGCCGCGTACAAGCTGCTCTGTGACGCCGAGCAGTCCCGCGTGAACCCGGAGCAGTTCGCCCGGTCGTTCGACTCGTCGCCGGCGATCCTCTCGTTCGTGGTGGACCAGCCGGTGATCGAGAATGACGTCGAGGTGCCGGCGACGCTGCACTACGACAACGGAGCGACCCGGAGGTTGAGCTACCTCCTCGAGCAGGACACGTCCACCGGCCAGTTCGAGGTGTGCGGCAGCAGGGGCTAATGTGGGTGCGGCGGCGCGCGCGATCACCGTACGCTCGATACCTGCGTAGCCGTATCCGCCGACAGCCAGCCGGCGGCGAACCTGGAGGATCAACCGTCGCATGCCTGCCGATCGAATCGATGCCATTGTCAGCCTGGCCAAACGGCGCGGCTTCGTCTTCCCGTCCAGTGAGATCTACGGAGGCAGCCGGTCGGCGTGGGACTATGGCCCGCTCGGCGTGGAGCTGAAAGAGAACATCCGCCGCCAGTGGTGGCGTTCGATGGTGCAGGAACGCGACGACATCGTCGGTATCGACTCGGCAATCATCCTCGCCAAGGAGGTATGGGCGGCCTCCGGCCACCTCAGCGAATTCGTCGATCCGCTCACCGAGTGTGCCTCCTGTCACAAGCGCTTCCGGGCCGACCACCTGGAGGAGGCGTACCAGCAAAAGCATGGCACGCTGCCGGCGTCGTTGTCGGACCTCACCTGCCCCAACTGCGGCAACCGGGGCACCTTCAGCGAGCCACGCATGTTCAACGGCCTGGTGAAGACGTTCCTCGGCCCGGTGGAGAGCGAGGAGGGCCTGCATTACCTGCGCCCGGAGACGGCCCAGGGCATCTTCATCAACTTCAACAATGTGGCCACCGCGGCCCGCAAGAAGCCGCCGTTCGGCATCGCGCAGGTCGGTAAGACTTTCCGCAATGAGATCACCCCCGGGAACTTCATCTTCCGCACCCGCGAGTTCGAGCAGATGGAGATGGAGTTCTTCGTGCAGCCGGGCACCGACGAGACCTGGCACGAGTACTGGTTGCAGGAGCGCTGGAACTGGTACGTGGACCTGGGCCTGCGCCCGGAGAACCTGCGCTACTACGAGCACCCGCAGGAGAAACTGTCGCACTACTCCAAGCGCACCGTGGACATCGAGTACCGCTTCGGCTTCGGCGGCACCGATTTCTCCGAGCTCGAAGGCATCGCCAACCGCACCGACTTCGACCTGGGTACGCACTCCAAGCACGCCGGCGTCGACCTGTCCTACTTCGACCAGGAGAAGGGCGAGCGGTGGGTGCCCTACGTGGTTGAGCCGGCCGCCGGCCTCACCCGGGCGGTGCTCGCCTTCCTGCTCGACGCCTACGACGAGGACGAGGCGCCGAACACCAAGGGCGGCGTGGACAAGCGCACCGTCATGCGGTTTGACCGCCGGCTGTCTCCGGTCAAGGTGGCGGTGCTGCCACTGTCGCGCAACGAGCAGCTCTCGCCGAAGGCCCGCGGGTTGGCGCAGGCGCTACGCAAACGCTGGGTGGTTGAGTTCGACGACGCCCAGGCGATCGGCCGGCGCTACCGCCGCCAGGACGAGATCGGTACGCCGTACTGCGTGACCGTGGACTTTGACACGCTCACCGACGACGCGGTGACCGTACGGGACCGCGACACCATGGCGCAGGAGCGCATCCCGCTCGCTGGCATCGAGACCTACTTGTCCGAGCGGCTCCCCGCCTGCTGACCGCGCGCGCTGGCCTACGGTTCGCGTGTTAGCAAGGGCACCCCCTTAACCGTTTCGGTAGAGGAGGGTGCCCTTATTAACGGCGCCGTCGGGTTCTCGATCCGGCTCAGGTACGCCCTTTCCACGATCCGGCGTACCCGGGTCGGCTCAGCGCGGATCTCGGTTGGGAGAAAGTGGAGAACCAAAACGCCGAACTGGCTGAACAGATTGTGGCGATGCAGCGTGCGGGCCCAGTCGTCGTTGTCGGAGTGGTGCTCGCGCGAGTCGACCTCCAAGGCGACCGCCGCGTCCGGGATGTAGCCGTCGGGTCTCGGCAGTAGGGAGCCGTCCGGCGCGAGGAGCATGGGATTCCACAGAATGAGCGGAATCACCCGGCTCTCCAGCAGCGCCTCACGAAGCTCGGCCTCTGGTGAGGATCGGACGCCGTCGCTTACCTCCGAGATGACCTGTCTCGCGATGGCTGTGCGACTTCGGTTCGCCCGGGCGACCTCGTCGGCGATGACATTCAGCGGGGCGAAGTTGCGCTGAACGGCCTCGGTGATGATGGCGCGGACCGTTCGCAGATCACCGGCGGCCCGGCACGCGTCGACGACGGCTCGGGCTGGCGACACCACACGGTACAGACCCAGGTCGCGAGTTGCGCGATCGAGCGCGTGCGTTCGCTGGACGAGGACGAAACCGGTGGAGCGGCGGCGAGTCTCGTGTCGTACGAGCATGTGCACCTTGTCGGTACCCGGGGCGTGCCTGAATCCGTACCAGTGCAGGCCGCTCAGACCGGTCAGCTGAGCGTTGTCGCCCGAGTACAACGAGGCGGCTATCCGGCGTTGCTCGGTCGCGATCGGGGCGACGGCAAGCAGATACACACCGGGAAGGAGCCGTTGCCAATCGCCGCGCCGCAGGTGCCGGTAGATCGCCATGTCGTCCATGCCAGCCGCGAGCAGTTGCGCGCGGGCGGCCACGTTCTCCTGGATTGCGAGCGTCTCGGCCAACGGCGGCGGCGCTTCGTTCAGTGGTAGCGGCATGCCCTTGAGCGTGCTGGCGGCAAGCCGGTACGGAAAGGGCCCGATCGCAGGCTGTGGATAGCTCACCGGTCGGTGGAAAAGTATGATCACCGGGCTGAGGTGTGCTATGCGAGCGGCAGCGCCCGTGCCCCTCGTTAGGAGGGGCACCCTTTACAACTAAAAGCGTTAAGGGGGTGCCCTTGCTAACACGGGGCACGGGGTACGCAGGCACGCGGGTACGGGGGCACGGGGTACGCGGACACGCGGGTACGGGGGTACGGGGGCACGGGGTACGCGGACACGTGTGTACGCGGGCACGGGGCACGCGTGTACGCCGCGGCGCCGGGGGGCCGGGGGGCCCGGGGGGCCGGGGGGCGCGCTCCGCCGGGCGGCCTCCGTGGGGCCGCACGTCAGAACTGGAAACCGCCGGGGCGGCGATTGCGGTCGGCGATCAGGCCGGCCAGCGTGGAGACGGCGATCTCGGCCGGGGTATGCGAGCCGATGTTCAGCCCGATCGGCCGGCGGATCCGCCCGATCACGGCGTCCGGCACGCCCAGTGTGCGCAGGGCCTCGACGTGGGGTGCGGTGTGCCGAGGGCTGCCCATGACGCCGATCCAGCGGGCCGGCAGCCGAAGGAAGGACTCCAGCACCGGACCAAGCTCCGGGCGATCGTGATCGGTCAACACGACGTCGGTCTCCCGGTCGACGAACTCCTCGGTCGGCACGGTGGCGACCTGGTCGGCGTAGCGCCATTCCGCCCAGTGCAGGCGCCCGGCATCGGGGTCCATCATGATCGTGCGGTAGCCGAGGTCGCGTGCGAAGTGCAGCAGGAACTCGGTCAGCGGAGAGACGAAGACCGCGATCAGCGTACGACGGCCGACCTCGGGCGGGACATCTCCATGGGCCATCGCGCAGTTCGGGTCCGGGTGCGACGGTGCTGACACAGCGCTGATCCTCCCCACGTCCGCCGGTAACCTCACCACATGCGTGGCGACAATCTTAGAGAAAAGCTAGCGCACGTGGTCGAGCACTGGTCCCCCAAGACCGTGGCCACGGTGAACGACTACGACGTTCGGCTGGCCAAGGTCAAGGGAGAGTTCGTCCGGCACACGCACGCCGACTCCGACGAGTTCTTTCTGGTCCTCGATGGCGAACTGACGATCAGGATGGACGCGGGCGAGGTGGTGCTCGGCCCGGGAGAGATCTTTGTGGTCCCTCGCGGGACTCCCCACCAGCCGGTCGCCAGCGAGGAGTGCTCGATCATGCTCTTCGAACCCAGTGAGATCGTCAACACCGGGGACGCCGGCGGCGAGTTGACCGCGGTCCGCGAGCGCATCTGAGCGCTTGCCGCCCCAGGGGGTCCGCGTCCGGTGTGCGATCCTCGGAGGCGTGAGCGCCGCGCTCCATCTGGGCCAGCACCGGGTCGACCCGCCGGTGGTGCTGGCGCCTATGGCCGGCATCACCAATGTCGCGTTCCGCGACCTGTGCCGCGGGTACGGGGCGGGGCTGTACGTCGGCGAGATGGTCATGACCCGGGCGCTGGTCGAGCGCAACGCCAAGACCGAACGGATGATCAAATTCGGCCCGGCGGAGCGGCCCCGCAGCCTGCAGCTGTACGGCGTGGACCCGGTCACCGTGCAGCGGGCGGTTCAGCGCATCGTGGACGAGGACCTGGCCGATCACGTCGATCTGAACTTCGGCTGCCCGGTGCCGCGGGTGACCCGCAAGGGCGGCGGCTCGGCGTTGCCCTGGAAACGGGTCCTCTTCGGCCAGATCGTGCGCGCCGCAGTGGCGCCGGCGGCAACCGCCGCGATCCCGGTCACGGTTAAGATGCGTACCGGGATCGACGGGGAGCATCTGACCTACCTCGAGGCCGGCTTGATCGCCGAGGAGGCCGGCGCGGCCTGGGTCGCGCTGCACGGGCGAACGGCCGCCCAGCGCTACTCGGGAGTGGCGGACTGGGATGCGATCGCGACACTCAAGCAGCACCTCGCGGTACCGGTGCTGGGCAACGGCGACATCTGGGAGGCCGACGACGCCCTCCGGATGATCAGGCACACCGCTGCCGACGGCGTCGTGGTCGGGCGGGGGTGTCTGGGCCGGCCATGGCTCTTCGCCGACCTGGCCGCGGCGTTCGCCGGCCGCCCGCAGCGGGCCCTTCCGGCCCTCGGCGAGGTCGCTGCCACCATGCGCCGCCATGCTGAACTGCTGGTCGCCTGGTGGGGAGACGAGCGCGCCGCGGTCACCGACTTTCGCAAGCACGTCGCCTGGTACCTCAAGGGCTTCCCGGTCGGCCCGGAGTTGCGCCTGGCGATGGCGATGGCGTCGTCGCTTGCGGAGCTCGATGACCTGCTCGGTAAGCTGGACGCGGCGCAGCCGTACCCGATAGCGAACCTGGGCCAGCCGCGCGGGCGGACCAACTCGCCGGGCCGGGTGCACCTGCCCGTGGGCTGGCTCGCCGACCGCGACAGCGAACTGGTGCCGGCCGGCGCCGAGCTCGACGACTCCGGCGGCTGACCGGCGCACGGCTGAAGCTGAGCAGGCTACGGGCGCTGCCCGGTTAGGAAGGGCACCCTTTACAACGGAAAGCGTTAACGGGGTGCCCTTCCTAACGAGCGGGGGCAGCGGGGGCGGCGCTGGCGGCGGGGGCGGGCGAGAGCCGGCGGGGACGGGAGCGGTCGGGAGCGAGTGGCGTCAACGTGAGTTGACGGTGCCGTGACGGTCAACTATGGTTGACGCATGAGTGAGGCGACGGAACTCGCGGCGGCGGCCGCCAGTACCGATGTGCGCACCGGCCTGCGGGCTGTGGTGGCGCTGCGAAAGCTACTCGAACACCTCGAGGCGGTCCAGGTCGCGAGCGCGCGGCGACAGGGCTGGTCGTGGCAGGAGATAGCGGCCGCGCTCGATGTGAGCAAGCAGGCCGTACACAAGAAACATGCCGGCCGGTGGCCGGAACGCAATCGTCGGGAGGCTTGATGTTCGAGCGGTTCACCATCACGGCCAGGCAGGTTGTGAGCAACGCCCAGGACGAGGCGAGGCAGCTGGGCCATCGATCAGTGGGAACGGAGCACCTGCTGCTGGCGTTGCTGCACCAGGACAGCGGCGTGGCCGGTACCGTGCTGCGTGGCACGGGTCTGAGCTACGACGAGGTCCAGGGTCACATCCTGCGCCTGCTCGGGGGCGACCTGCTCGGCGACGAGGACGCCGCGGCCCTGAGCGCGATCGGGATCGATCTCGATGCGGTACGGGCGAAGCTGGAGCAGACTTTCGGACCGGGTGCGCTCGGCGCCGTCGGGTCGTCGGGGCGGGTGCCGTTCGCGCCCCGGGCCAAGAAGGTGATCGAACTCGCCCTGCGCGAGGCGATCCGGTTGCGCCACGGCTACATCGGCACCGAGCACATCCTGCTGGGCCTGGTACGCGAGGGTCAGGGTCTCGCGGCCAGAGCCATCGTCGAGGCGGGCGTGACGTTGGACACGCTGCGCGCGGCCACGCTGGCCGCGATCAGCGCGGCTGCCTGAGGTCCGGAGGCGCTAGCCGACCGGCGCGCCGAGGCAGGACGCGGCGGGGCAGCGCGCGGCGAGGCAGGACGCGGCGGGGCAGCGCGCGGCGAGGCAGGACGCGGCGAGGCAGCGCGCGGCGAGGCAGGACGCGGCGAGGCAGCTGCCTGGCGCGCCGCTCGCCTGACGCGGCAGCCGCTGGCGGCGCAGACTGAGGTGTGCTGATCCGGCTGACGCACCCATCGACGGCGAGGTCGGACCACGGCAGCATGGGAGCGTTCCCATCTGAGTCGAGCGGCGTGGCCGCGCAGGCGATGCGTGTCGGCGCGCGCCGAACTTTCCTTTCGACCGGTTCGCCGCATAGATTGCGCAGACGAACGGGGACGGGCCCGCAGGGCGGCGGGCCGCGCCGGTGCGGCGTATCAGTAGGTCAGCGATCCACCAGTACGGAGGCGACGTGACACAGCGGGCAGAGAAGTTCGTGTACGACTTTGCCGAGGGCAACCGGGATCTCAAGGATCTGCTCGGCGGCAAGGGGGCCAACCTGGCCGAGATGACGAACATCGGCCTGCCGGTGCCGCCCGGCTTCACCATCACCACCGAGGCCTGCCAGGCGTACCTGGCGACCCGGTCGATGACGGCCGGACTCTCGGCGGAGATCGACGAGCATCTGGCCCGGCTCGAGTCCACAATGGGCAAGCGCCTCGGGGATGCCGCCGATCCGCTGCTGGTCTCGGTTCGGTCAGGGGCGAAGTTCTCGATGCCCGGCATGATGGAGACGGTCCTCAACGTCGGCCTGAACGACACGAGCGTGCATGGTCTGGTTCGCCAGGCCGGCGGCGACCAGGCCGCCGAGCGGTTCGCCTGGGACTCGTACCGGCGCCTGATCCAGATGTTCGGCAAGACCGTCTGCGGCGTACCGGGAGAGGCGTTCGAGCACGCACTCGAAGCGGTGAAGTCGGGCCGGGATACACACAACGACCTCGACCTGGACGCGAGTGACCTGCAGGCGGTCGTCGCCGAGTACAAAAAGATCTTCGCCGGCCACACCGGGCGCGACTTCCCGCAGGAGCCGCGTGAGCAGCTCGACCTCGCGATCCGGGCGGTCTTCGATTCGTGGAACGCCGAACGCGCCATCCTCTACCGCCGCCAGGAGCGGATTCCGGCCGACCTGGGCACCGCGGTCAATGTGGTCGTGATGGTCTTCGGCAACCTGGGCGCCGACTCGGGCACGGGGGTCGCGTTCACCCGGGATCCGGGCACCGGCGCGCAGGGTGTCTACGGCGACTACCTGTCCAACGCACAGGGTGAGGACGTGGTCGCCGGCATCCGCAACACGATCGGCCTGGACCAGCTGGAGGGCCTGGACAAGATCAGCTTTGACCAGCTGATGCAGAACATGTCCACGCTGGAGAGCCACTACAAGGACCTGTGTGACATCGAGTTCACCATTGAACGCGGCAAGCTGTGGATGCTGCAGACCCGGGTGGGCAAGCGGACCGCGGCGGCGGCCTTCGTCATCGCGTCGCAGCTGGTGGACGAGGGCGTGATCGACCTCGACGAGGCGGTGCGGCGGGTCAGCGGGTCGCAGCTGGCCCAGCTGATGTTCCCGACGTTCGACACGTCGTCGGCGCACGAGCCGATCGCCCAGGGGATCGCGGCGTCCCCCGGGGCGGCCGTTGGCAAGGCCGTCTTCGACTCGCGCCGAGCCGCACAGGAGGCAGCGGCGGGGGAGAAGGTGATCCTGGTGCGCCGCGAGACCACTCCCGATGACCTGCCCGGGATGATCGCGGCCCAGGGCATCCTGACCTCGCGCGGCGGCAAGACCTCGCACGCCGCGGTGGTCGCCCGCGGCATGGGCAAGACCGCGGTCTGTGGCGCCGAGAGCCTCGAGGTCAACCTGACCAGCCGGAGCTTCACAGTGGACGGTGTCACGGTGAAGGAGGGCGATCTGCTCTCGATCGACGGCACCAGCGGCCGGATCTACCTCGGGGAGGTCGCGGTGCACCCACCCTCGGTGGTGCGCTACTTCGAGGGCGAGCTGGCCCCTGAGTCCGATCACCTGGTGGCCGCGGTGCACCGGCTGATCAGTCATGCCGACTCCCGGCGGCGGCTCGGGGTGCGCACCAACGCGGACACCCCGGATGACGCGGCCCGGGCCCGCCGATTCGGCGCCGCTGGCATCGGCCTGTGCCGCACCGAGCACATGTTCCTCGGCGACCGGCGCGAGTTGGTGGAGCGTCTGATCCTGGCCAACACGGCCGATGAGCGGCAGGCGGCCCTCGACGGGCTGATGCCGTTGCAGCGGGAGGACTTCATCGGCATCTTCCGCGCCATGGATGGCCTGCCGGTGACGGTACGGCTGATCGATCCACCACTGCACGAATTCCTGCCGTCGCTGGACGATCTGGCCGCGAAGGTCGCGGTCGCCGACGCCACCGGTCAGGATCCGGGCCGCGACCGGGTGCTGTTGGCCGCGGTACGGCGGATGCATGAGCAGAACCCCATGCTCGGCCTGCGCGGTGTGCGGCTGGGCCTGGTGATTCCGGGTTTGTTCGCGATGCAGGTGCGGGCGATCGCCGAAGCCGCGGCGACCGTGAAGTCCGAGGGCGGTGACCCCCGGCCCGAGATCATGGTGCCGCTGGTCGGCGCCGTGCAGGAGCTGGAGACGGTACGGGCGGAGGCGCTCGCGGTGCTCGCCGACGTGGCCCGCAGCACCGGCGTCGAGGTACCCACGCTGATCGGCACGATGATCGAAGTGCCGCGGGCCGCGCTGACCTCGGGCCAGATCGCCGAGGCCGCGCAGTTCTTCTCGTTCGGCACCAACGATCTCACCCAGATGGGCTGGGGTTTCTCCCGGGACGACGTCGAAGGCTCGTTCTTCTCGAACTATCTGGACCTGGGCATCTTCGGCGTTTCACCATTCGAGTCCATCGATCGTGAGGGCGTCGGCCGGCTCATCCAGATTTCGGTGGCGGAGGGCCGGGCGGCCCGACCCGACCTGAAGATCGGTGTCTGTGGGGAGCATGGCGGCGATCCTGATTCGGTGCACTTCTTCCACGACGTTGGTCTGGACTACGTCTCGTGCTCGCCATTCCGGGTTCCGGTGGCGCGGCTGGAAGCGGGCCGGGCCGCGCTCGAGGCGGGCGGCGGTTCGGACTCACGCTGAGCGGGCGGCCGCCATCGGCACGGCTTTCTCGTCGATCTAGGGCGTACGGACACGGATGGAGATCGAAGTACGTGCATACGCCCTAGATCGACGGGCTCAGGGGCTTTCCCAGGTGGTGTCGTCGTCTCGCCACACCTGGGTAAGCACCGCGTCGACCAGGTCGGCCACGGCCCGCGCGTCGTCAACCAGGTCACCGAGCTCGCTGGTCGAGCGCACCAGCACCGCGAGCAGCGCCCGCTCGCCGACACCGCATGTGATGACCTGTCCGAACGCTCCGCGGATCACCGTGTCCTGCAGATCGCCATGGCTTGCGGTGTCGGCGATGCGTTGGCTCAGGCCGAGATTGACCGCGCACAGGGCGGCCACGCCCTCCGGTTCGATACCGTAGGTCTCGGCGGCGCTGAGGTCGTGGGCGACCACCATGCCGTCGGTGGTGGCGACGATGCTGCCCTCGATGTCCGCGCGCCGGCCCCGCAGATCATGCAGATGAACGAGCACGTCCTGGTACGGGTTCCCGCTCGGGTCGCTGCTCACGGTTCCGCCCTTCGGTCCACCCTGCGGCGCTGCCGGCGCGTATGCGGCACTGTCGATTTTTGGCGTCCGCGCCATCGTAGGGCACGCACGCCGCTACGCCATTGGCGTGCGCGACCATTCGGGCGCCGCCGGCGGCCCGGCGAAGATCCACGTGGGTCGGCTCCTCGTTCTCGCGACCCATTGCGGGCTGATTACCGTGTCCGAACCGGCACATCAACGCCGCCTCACCGCCGCCGATCACCCGCAGTCGGCGGGCGCTGATCTTTGCGCTGGCGGATGCCGGGATTGCGCGTACAGTACTAGTTCACGCGATGGCCGGAGCACACCTGGGGAGTCTTCATGGGCAGCCGCTGGCATGCGGTCGTGGTCGACGCGGCCGATCCTCCCCGGCTGGCCCGGTGGTGGGCCGAGGTGTTGGGACTGCGAATCATCGGCGAGGAAGGCTCGGCCGTGATCGTGGGCTCGGGTCAGGATCGGCACCCGGTCCTGTCGTTCTCCCAGTGCAACGAGCCCAAGGTTGGCCGCAACCGGCTGCATCTGGATCTCGGCCCGGACGATCGCGACGCCGAGGTGGAACGCCTCGTCGACATGGGTGCGCGGTATGTCGAGAGTGGACAGGATCCGGACGGCGTGGTGGTGCTGGCCGACCCGGAGGGGAACGAGTTCCGCCTGCGGGCGCCGCACTAGGCTCGCGGCGTGACCAGCACCACCCGCGCCGGCACCGACGACCCGGAGGCCCGCTACGTCGACGAGGCGGCCAAGGACCGCCGTACCGGGCACGCCGACGCCGGCCGCAGTCCGTTCGCGCGGGACCGGGCCCGGGTGCTGCACTCGGTCGCTTTCCGCCGGCTGGCCGCGAAGACCCAGGTGCACACGCAGACGCATGACGGGACCGCCGCAGGCGGCGGGGTCCTGCGGACGCGGCTGACCCACTCGCTCGAGGTGGCCCAGATCGCTCGCGAGATGGGCGCGACGCTGGGCTGCGACCCCGATGTGGTCGACACCGCGGGCCTGGCCCACGACCTGGGCCATCCGCCGTTCGGCCACAACGGCGAGTCCGCCCTCGATGAGGCGGCTCGCGGCTGTGGCGGCTTCGAGGGCAACGCGCAGACGCTGCGCGTACTCACCCGGCTTGAGGCGAAGGTGGTCGGCCCCGACGGCACGCCGGCCGGACTCAACCTGACCCGGGCTTGTCTCGACGCCTCCTGCAAGTACCCGTGGCCGCGCCGGGACGGCGAGCGCAAGTTCGGTGTGTACGCCGACGACGGCGCGC
Organism: uncultured Actinomycetota bacterium; assembly: GCA_963753485.1. Lineage (GTDB taxonomy): Bacteria > Actinomycetota > Actinomycetes > Mycobacteriales > Micromonosporaceae > CAWDLX01. The sequence continues at coordinate 626,047 of CAVWCL010000020.1, forward strand.
TCTTCGCCTGGCTGCGGCAGGGCCGCTCCGACGAGCGCCCCTGCCTGGAGGCGCAGGTGATGGACTGGGCCGACGACGTGGCCTACTCGGTGCACGACGTCGAGGACGGGATCATCGCCGGTTACGTGCGGCTGGATCTGCTGCTCAAGGATGCCGACGAACGCGCCGGCCTCTGCGCCGACGTGGCCGAGGTCTACTCGTCCGACCCGGTGGATTCGCTGGCCGGCGGGCTCACCGAGCTGCTCGCCGATCCGGCCCTGACCGCGGTGAGCGACTTCGACGGCGCCAGCGCGTCGTTCGTCGCCCTCAAGCGACTCTCCAGTGTCCTCATCGGACGGTTCGTCACCGCCGCCGTGGACGCGACCCGCGAGCGGTACGGCCACGAGGGCCTGCGCCGCTACCAGGCCGACCTCGTGGTCCCCCCGGCGATGCGGGCCAAATGTGCCCTGCTCAAGGGGATGGCGCTGCGCTACGTCATGCGCCGCCCCGGCTCGGTCCAACGGTACGGCCAGGAGCGGGAGCTGCTGCGCGAGCTGGTGGCCGCGCTGGTGGTCCGGGCCCCGGACGCGCTCGATCCGATGTTCGGCCCGCTGTGGCACCTGGCCGGGGACGACGCGGCGCGGCTGCGGGTCGTGCTCGACCAGGTCGCCTCGCTCACCGATCCCGCCGCCATCGCCTGGCACCGGAGCCTGGTCGGTTGAGCCGTCCGCCGTTTGCCGGCGTTGTGCTTGTTGACGGGGAGCGGATGCGAGAGGGTGTCACCATGACTGACGAGCGGACCTTCGTGATCATCGGTGCGTCGCTGGCCGGCGCGAAGGCGGCCGAGACGCTGCGCAAGGAGGGCTTCGAAGGGCGTGTCGTCCTGGTCGGGGCGGAGACCGTGCGCCCGTACGAGCGCCCACCCTTGTCGAAGGGGTATCTGCAGGGCAAGGACCCGCGCGACAAGGCATTCCTGCACGACGCCGAGTGGTATCCCGCCAACGGCATCGACCTGATTCTCGGGGTACGGGCGACCGCGCTCGACCCGAAGGCCCACACGGTCACCCTGGACGCGCTCGAGCCGCTGCGCTACGACCGGCTCCTGCTTGCGACCGGCTCCACGGTCCGGCGGCTGGAGGTGCCCGGCGGCGACACCGCCGGCGTGCGCTACCTGCGCTCGATCGGCGAGGCGGACGCGCTGCTCGACCGGTTGCGCCCCGGGGCCAACGTCGTCATCGTCGGTGCCGGCTGGATCGGGCTGGAGACCGCGGCCGCCGCCCGGACCCACGGCGCCAGCGTCCGGGTGATCGAGATGGAGCACCTGCCGCTGCGCCGGGTGCTCGGTGACGAGCTGGCCACCGTCTACGCCGACCTGCACCGCAGCCACGGGGTGGAGTTCCACTTCTCCGCCGGCGTACGGGAGTTCGGCGACCTCGGCGGCCAGCTGAGCCACGTCGTACTCAATGACGGCACCGAACTGCCGGCCGATATCGCCATCGTCGGCGTGGGCATCCGGCCGGCGACCGAACTGGCCGAAGCGGCCGGGCTCAGCGTCGACAACGGCGTCGTCACCGACGCCGCACTGTGTACATCGGACCCCGACATCTTTGCCTGCGGCGACGTGGCCTCCTGGCAGAGCACCCTCGTCGGTACCCGGATCCGGGTCGAACACTGGGAGAACGCCAAGGAGGGCGGCAAGGCCGCCGCGCGCTCCATGCTCGGGCAGGCCGCCACCTACGGCGACCACGTGCCGTACTTCTACTCCGACCAGTACGATCCTTCACCCGGCATGGGACCCGGCATCGGCATGGAGTACTGCGGCTACGTCGCACCAGGCGGCTACGACCAGGTGGTGTTCCGCGGTGACCCGACGATCAAGTCTGATGCTAGTCCAGAGTTCCTCGCGTTCTGGGTGAAGGAGGGCCGGGTGCTCGCGGGCATGAACGCCAACATCTGGGACGTGCAGGACGACCTGGTCAACCTCGTACGCGGCGGATATTCCGGCAGGTCCGTCGACCCTGTCCGCCTTGCTGACTCCTCTGTGCCGTTGGGCGACCTGCTGGGCTGATCGTCTATAAGGGACAGTTCTGTTCCATGACTCGGGCTGACCACGGCACTCGGCGGCCGGTCACGTAGTACGTTGTGTAGTACACTGGGTCGGTGGAGCGGATACCCATTCGTGAGCTGAACCAGGACACGGCTGGCGTTTTGGCGCGGGTCGAGCACGGGGAGACGGTGGAGATCACCAACCGTGGCCGTCCAGTCGCGCGTATTGTGCCGGTCTCCGAGGATTCGTTGGCCGACCTCGTCGCGGCGGGAGTGGTGACGCCGGCCACCGTTACGGGACCGATCCCGCTACCAACCATTGATGCGCCGCCGGGTGAGGATGCAGGCGAGCTGCTGTCGCGGATGCGCGATGAGGAGCGCTGGTGATCTATCTCGATTCGGCGGCGCTGGTGAAGCTGATTCGTATTGAGGCCGAGACTGTGCCGTTGGTCAGTTGGTTGAACCAGCGCCAGGATGAGCCTCTGGCAGCGTCGGTACTGGTGGAAATTGAGGTTCCTCGGGCACTGCGCCGCAGTCAGCCGGGCGGGTTGGGCAGTGTGGCGGGCGCGTTGGCGCGGGTGAACAGAGTCGACGTCAACGCCGCAGTTCGTGCCACGGCGGCAGCGTACGTGGATCCGTCGCTACGGACACTGGACGCCATCCACCTCGCGACGGCGGAGTACCTTGTGGCGTCGGACAAGCCGTTGTCGGGCTTTGTGACGTACGACAAGCGCCTTTACCGCGCGGCGAGCGCGGCGGGACTGCCCGTGGCCGCGCCCGGGGCCGTGATCTGAAATCAGTCGACCGTACTTCTTCTCCGACCAGTACGACCTGGGGATGGAGTACGCCGGCTACGTCGCACCCGGCGGCTACGACTCCGTGGTGTTCCGGGGTGATCCCTCCGTTGTGGACGGCAAGGCGCCTGAGTTCCTCGCCTTCTGGGTGAAGGAGGGCCGGGTGCTGGCGGGCATGAACGCCAACATCTGGGACGTGCAGGATGACCTGGTCAAGCTGGTGCGCGCCGGCTACGCCGGCAAGGCGGTTGATCCCGCACGGCTGGCTGACTCGTCTGTGGCGCTTGGCGACCTGCTGGGATAGCCCGCTGCATAGGTATCCATAAGGGACGGTCCTGCGTGGTGGCCATCCCACGTCTGCGGGCTCAAGATCTATAGTATGCTCATGTACTCGGCCGTGATAGACTGAGTGGGTGAGCTTCCGGCTGGGGATCGTGGCGGAGGTGCGGGCGTGGCTTCATGAGCTGCGCCGGACCGATCGTGTGACCGCGATTCTGGTCGGCCAGGCGATCACCGCTCTTCTGGCGGAGGGTCCGGGTCTCGGTCGACCGTTGGTAGATCGAATCAAGGGCTCGGCACTGCATAACCTCAAGGAGCTTCGCCCGGGATCGGCGGGGCCGACGGAGGTGCGGATCCTGTTCATCTTCGATCCGGAACGCAATGCTGTGTTGCTGGTGGCGGGGGACAAGGCCGGGCAGTGGACGTCGTGGTACCGCAACGCGATTCCGACAGCCGAGGCGCGCTATGCCGCGTACCTCAAGGAGAGGGAGGGGACATGACCGGCACTCAGGGCTATGACCGGGACAGCTTTTTGTCGGAGTACTTTCCTGACGCCGCTGACCGGGCCGAGGTGGAGGCCGGCGCGGATACGCTCATCAACATCAGTCGGGCCCATCGCTTGGCAGAGATGCGTAAGCGGCTCGGGCTGACCCAGGCCGAGGTTGCGGAACGAATGCAGGTGCGCCAGGAACGCGTCTCCGCCATCGAACGGGCCAAGGTGGACACGAGCGAGCTGCGGACACTCGCGTCGTACATCAACGCGCTCGGGGGCCGCATGGAGATCATTGCCGACTTTGGCAATGAACGTCTCGTCGTCGGCTGACCAAGCGCCAGATCATATCTCCTTTCCGACCAGTACGACCTGGGGATGGAGTACGCCGGCTACGTCGCGCCCGGCGGCTACGACTCCGTGGTGTTCCGAGGTGATCCCTCCGTTGCGGACGGCAAGGCGCCGGAGTTCCTCGCCTTCTGGGTGAAGGAGGGCCGGGTGCTCGCTGGCATGAACGCCAACATCTGGGACGTGCAGAACGATCTGGTCAAGCTGGTGCGCGCCGGCTACGCCGGCAAGGGGGTTGATCCGACTCGTCTGGCGGATTCGGCCGTGCCGCTCGGAGAGCTACTGGGCTGACGCGCCGCTCGGCTGTTGGCGTTTGCCGACCAGGTGGACTAATCTCCTAGCTAAGGAGGTCCCGATGTCGGCCGAGCCTGCCGCGCAGTTCAACATCCACGATGCCAAGACGAACCTGTCGCGGATCATCGAGCGGGTCGAGCACGGTGAGGAGATCGTCATCAGTCGTGCGGGTCGTCCGGTCGCGAAGGTGATTCCCTTGGTGCGTACGGTGGCGCGCAAGGCCCGTGGCTCCCTGCGCGGCAAGCTGGTGCTCTCGGAGGACTGGGACTCGGCGGAGACCAACGAGGCGATCGCTCGGGACTTTGGGTTGGCCGAGTGAAGGTGCTGGTTGACACCCACATCGTGTTGTGGTGGTTACTCGACGACCCAGCCCTCTCCGCGGAGGTGAAGGATGTGCTCGACCATGAGCCGGACGCCTTCGTGAGTGCGGCGACGACCTGGGAGATCGCCATCAAGCAGGCGACTGGAAAGCTAAAGGGGCCGAAGGATCTCCCGGAACGAGTACGCGACAGCGGGCTGGTCGAGTTGCCCATCACGATCGAGCACAGCCTTGCCGCCGCCCGTCTGCCGCGGCTTCACAACGATCCGTTCGATCGGATGCTCATTGCTCAGGCCCTGATCAACGGTCTGACCCTCGTCACCCGCGACGCCGAAGTCCGGCGTTACAAGGTGCCGATGCTGGTCGTCTGATGGCGGTGGCCGCCACGTTTCGCAATTCGCACGCCGACCAGTACGACTGGGGATGGAGTACGTCGCGCCTGGCGGCCACGACTCGGTGGTGTTCCGCGGTGATCCCTCCGTTGTGGACGGCAAGGCGCCGGAGTTCCTCGCCTTCTGGGTGAGGGAGGGTCGGGTGCTCGCTGGCATGAACGCCAACATCTGGGACGTGCAGGACGACCACATTCATGACCTGGAACCTGATGCACCTGGCGCGGATGCTCAAGGACGCCGGCGGAAACCCGTCCCACGGCAACCAGCGCAGCGCCGGGGACGCCGACGCCGCTTCGACCTCCCCGGACCCCGAGTGCCGGTGACCGGCTGGTCCCGGCAGCGCACCGGTCGCCGGGGCCGCCGGGGCCGTCGCCCTGGGCGGTGGCGATATCCGAGTGCCCGACCAGCCGCCATACGATCGGTGGTATGCGGACCGCAGCGTTTCACGGTCGACTACGCAACGCCCTGGTCGGCTGGATCGGCGTGGGAGCCACGCTCGCCGCGACCACCTCCGTGCTGGCGTTCGTACGGGTCGGAACCCGCGACGGGCTCATCTATGCGGTCATCGCCGTGGTGTTGTCGATGGCGGCGACCGCGGTCGCCCGGGGTGTGCGATGGGTGACGGGTACGGCGCTGGTGGTCTGCGCGGGGCAGATCGGCGCAGTGGTGGGCCTGGTCGCCGAGCTCGTCAACGGCATCGCGTCAAGCAAGGCCGTCGACCTGCGCGCGCTGGGATTCGCCCCGGTGGTGGGCGTCAGCATCAACCTGGTGCTCTCGGGCGCAGCGTCCGCCCTGTTCATCTGGTTTCTCTTCCGGTGGCTGCACTTGCGCCGCCTTACCCGGATGTCCAACCGTGACCTGTAGCCGGCCCGCGTACACGATGGGACCGACGTTCCGGCACGGGATTGAGATCAGCGCCGGGATCACCGGCACGCCGACAGGCAGCAGCACTATGCGACCTGTGGGACCCGCCCTAGGCCGGCGCCGCAGGATTGCAGCGGAAGGTCGCGGCACCGCTGACCTGGGTCTGCGTGCCGTCGAAGAAGCTGTAGAACACCTGCTCGCTGTCGAGCGCGTGGCACGCCGTAAACAGGTGACCGGTGGTCGTGACGATCTGAGTGGTGGTGGAGCCGCCGGAGTTGGTGGACGTGATGGTCCAGGTGACAGGGTTGGTCCACCCACCAACCGCGTCGCAGGTGAAGTGTGACGTGCTGGAGTCGCAGTGCGGCGCGGCGACGCTCGCCATCGCCGGGCTCGCACCCGGCCCGATCAGGATGGCCGCACCGATCAACGCGGCGGCCGCTACAGCTCTTGCCCTGCCTCTCATGACGCCTCCACCGGACAGAGAGATTGATCAATGCCAGGATGGACACTACGCCCCGCCAAGCTCTGAATCAATGAGATCAGGGTGTTCTGCGGGGTATCAGGGCATTCCCTGCGCAGACCCGGATCGGAGCGGGCCTGGTCCCGCGGGGCCCCGGGGTGGGGTGACCACGCCGCAGTGGTGTTCGGGGTGACCCCCTCTCGCCGACGCCGCTATCGCACTCGCCGCACATCACGGCTGAAGCCAATAGGGGTCGCGGGTGGCGGAGGAATCTCCGCCACCCGCGGTGTCAACTTATGGGCAGTTGATGTTTCTCGGCTGGGGCCGCGTCTATGGACAAGGATTCCGGATGGGCCCGGTGGCGTAGTTCAGCGCCGCGATGAAGCCGCCGCCGAAGTCCGTGACCTCGAGCGGACCCCAGGCCACGGCTGGGTTCCCGCCGAAGTCCGAGATCTGCGCCGGGTGGTTTGCCCCGACCGTCCAGCGGCACCCGATGTCGGAATGCATCGTATGGGGGAATGGGTAGAAGGTTGCGCCGGGCGGCGGGTTCGAGCAACCGGCGCCGGTGAAGACGTTGCAGGTGGCCTCGATGGCCGGCAGGTCCGTCTCGAAATTGACCTGCGCAAACGTGTTGTGGTAGGCCCCGTGACCGTCATCGCGGAACCGCGGTGATTGCCACAGGATGGGCGTGGGCCGTTTGTGGCTGCCGTCAGGGTAGGCGACCTGGTAGGAGAATCCATCGAAGTCCTGATCAGTCCCGATACAACCGGGAATAGTTGGACCGGGGAAGCAGGGGGTCTCCTCACCGTCGGGGTCACTGCTCGCATCGGGGGTCTCGAAGTGGCCGATCTCCAGCGACGCCGAGACGTTGATCGTGTGCGCCGTCCAACCCGCCCAGGTGAGCGGCTCGATGCCCTGGGGGGCCCGCGAGGTGGCGTACATGGGGTGGTAGTCGTACGGTGCACCGTTGCAGCTTGCGAAGGTCGGGTCCCAGAGGATATGGCGGAAGCCATTGTGTGCGCTTGCGATCATGAAGCCGGTCTGCCTGGTGGTCAGGTCGTCGATCTGATTCAGGACGCCGTTCGGTGTGTCCCGAATGGTGACCCGAAGCTCGTCTCCGCCGTTCATCAACAGCGTCTGGTGGTTAGGCGTGAAGGATGCGTCGGTGAAGTTGTCCGGACCCGCCGGGCCGGTTGGCCGACCATCGCGCTGGATGAAGGAGAACGCCGTTGGCTCGACGCAGTTCGGGTTCACGTTGAAGTTGAAGTCGCCCTGGAGGCTGTTGATGTGCAGCGACGCGCACCAGTGCTTCTGGTCGCAGGAGAACTGCGTGATAAATGGCGACCACCCTGGTGGGTAGAACTGCATTTCCAGGAATGCCGCGCCAGCGTGGGTGGGTTGGAACGGCACCTGGATGTTGGTGTCGCTGTTCGCCTTGCAGGTCTTCGTCCCCTCCGGGAAGCTCTCGGTGTCGCACAGCACCATGGAGAACCAGAACGCCGGGTACAGCATGAAGGTCGATGTCGGGTCTGACAGGTTCCCAGTCGGCGGCCGGGGAGGCTCGACCGGCAACTTCATCCGGACCTGTAGGTCGTTACCGGAGCCGCGCTTGTCCGAGTAGTACCCGATCAGAGGTTCATCATGGCCGACATAGTGGCCGTTCACCTCGGCTGGTTCATCCGGTGAGGTACGCCGGATTTCAGTGCAGCCGTAGTTGACCGGGTTGGCAACCGCCGGCCCAGCCCCGAAGCCGTTGCAGTCGAGGTTACTGGCCCCGGAAGCGCTCGCGGCGACGTTGCTGACAGCTGCACCTGAGTTGCCTGCCACGCCGGCGATCATGCCGCCGACCAGCACGGCGGCCGCGCCGAGGAGCGTCAGGCGCCTGGGGTTGATGGTCATGCCTCCTCCAGTCTGGTTGAGGGCGTGCATCTCATCGACCGTCGGCCGTGGCCGTCCACGCGACCCGCGGCGACGCGGATCTCCGCCCGGGTCCGATCGGCAGCGAGATGGCGATGAGCGCACATGGAGCTAATGCTCGGCCCAGATACCCATGCGAGGGAATAGGGAGAACCCTTGCGAGGGGAGTGAAAGGCCGACCAAATGGGACGAAAACCTACCGTGAGGGGATCAGCCGTTTACATAGTCATATCTTGATATGGTTATTTGTATAAGTGTCGGGGGACCGCACGACGGCAACCGTGTCGTTGACCGTCCGGCTCAACCAGAGGGCAGGATATGAAGATCACCGCCGACGGTGCCACGGTGCCACGGTGGCCGGCCCCTGCTGGCCGGACCCGTACCTCAGTCGTGGAATGTCAACTCCCCCGGCCGCCCGGAGGGGTCCTTTCGAATAGCTTTGGCGCGCATGAGCTGGTCCACCCCGCGCGGGGTGAGCCGCCAGACAGTCACCGTAGGGGATCTGTCTCGCTCGAGGATTCCGAGTGTCATGAAATGAACCAGAATCGTGTCAAGCGTGGCTGCCGACATTGTCAAGCCAACTGTGCCGTATTGAAGGTCCTCTGCGCCGAAATGCTTCCCCGCCGCCGCTCGAACCTCGGCTTTGGCGCCATCGGGAATATGCTCAGCAAGCCGTTGTTCAAGTAGCGACTTGACCGCGTGCTCGTTAATCGGATCGATGATAGCCGTCCCGAGGGCCGCAAGGATTTGGTTGCAGCTCACAGAAAGCACCCCATGCACCGCTGTCATGTCCTGCCATCCGACGCGCGGGAGGTAGGCCTTCGTGGCGTACAAGACATCGAGTGTGATCTCGTCGTCGCCTTGGGCGAGACTGTCGGTGCCGGGCAGCGGATTGGAGGACGCCGCTTCCAGTTCGGCCACGTGGCGGCGGAGCCGGTCCAGCTCGGCGAGGGTCTCCCGGGAGTCCTGGGCGTCGGCGCGAACCCAGCCGATCGCCTCGTACGTGCGGACGAAGTGGCTGAAGGAGAGCGCGACCTTGCCGGCGAGATCGTCCGCGTTCTTCCAGTACTTGACCACGTGCGAGAACTCAACCTTGGCGCGGAACCGCTGTAGCCGCTCCCGGGCGTTCGCGGAGACGTCGCTGCCGGCACTCGGAATCGCTCCGGGCTGGCCGTGAAGGAAGGCCATGATCGGCTTCTTGAGAGACAGCGCGTAGTCGTACTCGCGTTCGGTGTAGCTCAGGCCAGTTTCGTCGGTCGATCCATACCGCCCTCCGATGACCAGCAGGTAGTAGTCGCACTCCGCGATCACCCGTTGGATGAGTGTCAGCGTGTCGTCGTTGGCGGCAGGGAACAGCTCCATGCCCGATGGGAAACAGTCCAGTTGGAGCAGCGCGAGAGTGACGGCGTGCCGCTCTTCCTGGAGGTCCAGAAAGGTTGAGCTGATGAAGACCTGGTACCTCTTGTCGTTGGACACGCAGCCCCTTCCGACAGCCTCCGGCCGGCGATGGCGAGAGTGTACGCAGTACCGTGCTCAGGGCGGTTCCGGCAGTCCGATTCGAGCGGTCAACGCCACGTGGTCGGAGACGTACATGTGGCCGCCGCCCGCCATCGGCAGCGGCTCGGTGAAGAGCGCCTCGGTGTCGAGCACCGGATACCGGGTTGGGTCGCCGCAGACCACCACATAGTCGATCCGCCGTCCGGTCTGCCCCGGTGGCAGGAACGCAGCGTGGTAAGTCGCGGGCCGGCGCGAGAAGGTCACGAGGCCGCCGGCTGGCTGGCCGGCCAACCCGCGTCGCCAGGCAACGAACGGGAACGACGGCAGCCCGGCGCGGATCCGCGACAGCGTACGCCCCCAGACCTCCTGGAGGTTGAGGACATCGATGTCGGATTCGTCGACCAGCTGGCAGAAATGGGGTGCGCGGTCGGGCGGCGGAGCCAGCCGCGACGGCAGACCACACACGTTGAGCGACATCACGCGGATCGCGGCGGGTCCACCCCCCATAGGCGTCATCGTCGCACGCACCGAGCGGCCCTCATACGGCTGAGCTCCGGTGGCTGTGCGCCGTGGAGTGCCACAATGCCGACATGGCGTATGACCAGGAGCTCGCCGACCGGATCCGCGAACTTGTTCAGGCTGAGCATGGCCTCAGCGAGATGCGCATGTTCGGCGGCCTCGCATTCTTGATCAACGGCAACATGGCGGTCAGCGCGAGCGGTCAAGGTGGAGTACTACTTCGGGTAGACCCCGCCGAGACGCAAGCGCTGCTGACCGATCCCGCCGCCCAGCGGTTCGAGATGCGCGGCCGGGAGATGGACGGCTGGCTGCGCGTCGATCCGATCGGCGTCAGGACGAAACGAGAACTCCAGCGGTGGGTCGCCCGTGGTGTTGCCTACGCGCGCTCGTTACCGCCGAAGCGTTAGCCACGCGCGGGCTCGCCAGGATGGCGGGGTCCGGCCGCCGGTGCGGGTCGGCTGTCGCTACGGTGGCGAGAAAGGTCGCAGAAAAGAGGTTCACCATGGCCGGTAAGTTCGAGATCTATACCGACAAGGCAGGCAAGTTCCGGTTCCGGCTCAAGGCCGGCAACGGTGAGATCATCGCCGTCAGCGAGGCGTACGAGACCAGGGCCGGCGTTACCAACGGCATCGATTCGGTACGGCGCAATGCCCCGGACGCCGCGGTCGACGACCAAACCAGCTCCTGAGCCGTCGCGGGCCAATATCCGCCCACCGGAGTCCACTATGGAACGGTGCGCTGACGAAGACGGTCGCTGACGACGAAGGCAACCACCGGTGCCGCCGGTCGCGGGCGGGGCACCACAACATCATTCTGGCTATCCTGTCCGCATGGCCCACCCCGAGCCACCGCCGCAACCACCGCGGAAGAACGCCACCCGGACGGTGTTGATCGTCGTGGGGATCGTGCTGGCCGTGTGCTGCGTCGGCGGCATCGTGGTCGGCGGCCTGGTCTTCACCTCGATCCGCAACGCCGCCAAGCCGGCCCAGGCCAGCGTCGACACATTCGTCACCCACCTCGAGGCGGGCGAGACCGACGCGGCGTACGACAGCTTGTGCAGTCGGGCCCGCGACCAGTTCACCCGGGAGCAGTTCGCCCAGATCGTCAACGATCAGTCGAAGCCGACGCAACACACCATGCTCGGCGCCAACGTCTCGAACGTCAACGGACGTGCCTCGGCGTCAGTGACGGCGGAGCTGCATTACTCCGACGGCCGCACCGATCGGCATCTGTTCCTGCTCGAGCAGGAGGCCGGTGTCTGGCGGGTGTGCGGCCAGCCGTACTGAACCGCGAGCGGCGGCCGACACTCCTCCATGATGCAGGCTCAGAGCGCGCGCATCCGATTGTTGTGGGCGTCGTGGGTGAGTTCGGCCAGTCCGAGCGCTTCCAGCAGCGGCGGCAGGTACAGGCCGAACCGGCCCCGGTAGTCCTAGCGGAGCCCGTACCAGCCGGCCACCGGATTGCCGGCCGAACGGCCCCCGGCTTCCACGGTCCCGTCGGCGGCGCCCAGCGGCACCCAGTCGCCCCGCTCGCGTAGCCACCGCTGCAGGTCCTCGATCGCGCTGAGGTGATATGTCAGCGTCGTTGTGCCGACCTGGCAGACCAGCGCCGGTGGCTGCCCGTGTTCATCGCGGAACATCGTGTAATCGGATGTGCCGGGCGGGGTCTTCAGCACCCACGGGTCATCCTTCGTGCCGGCGCCATTCGCCATTTCCGGTCTCCTTTCGGAAATCCAATACTCGAGGTTGGCCATCGTGATCCACCGGTTCGATCGTGCCAGGTCGACCTTCGCGGTCAGGTGGCCAGGCGCGCGCCGAGCTGGCCAGGTCCAGAATCTCCGTTACCTATGTTGCTTGCCATCCGTACTATTCGATGTGGTCGAAGTTGCGTGGGGAGGGATCCGTGAGTAGCGGATGGGCAATGGCAGCCAACATCGCGGCGGACTTCGCGAGCGTGGCCTCGTTGGCGTTCGTGGGCTGGCAGCTACGCTCACTGGCCCGCCAGACAAAGGCGAGTACCGATGCGGTTCAGGCCACGGCTCACCTGCAGACCTTTACCTCGGCGGTCGGGATCGACCAGTTCTTTGTCGACCATCCTGACCTGCGCCGGCATTTCTACGGTCATCTCGACGGCGCGGAGGAACAGAAGGAACTGCAGCGTATCGACGCCACCGCCGAGATGCTGCTCGATCAGTTCATGATGGCGGCCACGCAGATCGAGCACATGTCCCCCGAGCTGAAGCAGGGATGGAAACGATACGTCACGCATGTTGTCGACCGCAGTCCAGCGCTGCAGGACTTTCTCGACCGCAACGATGATTGGTACGACCTCAGGGAGCACCTCGCCCCGGCCCGGACCGCTGCGCCCGCCCGCGGCCGGCGCTGGCGCGAGCGCTCGATCCGGCGGGTCCGGGGCGCCCACGAAGCCCGCGCCGCCTGAGCATGAGCCGGCGTCAATGCGTGACGAGCCCGACGAGGCGGCCCTGCACGACCGCGCGCGACTGGATGGCGCCGATGGCGTCGGTGGCCGCCACCCCGTCAGCCAGCCCGGTCGGCGAGCTCAGCCCGTACACGGTGAACCGGTAGTGGTGGGTGCCGGAGGGTGGGCACGGCGGCGTCCAGCCGAGCGTGCCGGCCGAGTTGGTCGCCTGGTGCGCTCCGGGCGGTGGGTCGGCGCCGAGGCTCACCGCGCTGGTGGGCAGGTCGAGCACCACCCGATGGACGAACGTGCCGCGCGGGGCATCGGGGTCATCGACGATGACCGCCAACGCGGTCGCGCCGCGCAGCTCGCCCGACCAGCGGATGGTCGGGACCTGCCGCTGCCCCACGCAGGTGTACGCCACCGGAATGGGCCCACCATCGGCGAACGCGTCGCTGGTCACAGTCAAGGTGGTGACGGCAGACGGCACCGGGGACTGGGCCGGTGCTGGCGGACTGCCGCCGCAGGCGCCCAGCGTCAGCACGGCCGCGGGCCACAGTGCGCGTCTCATCCGGCCATCCTCGCCGGGCGGTTCGCCGCTGTCACCTCAAGGGCGGGGCTCGCCGAACCATGGTGCCCCGCCGTCGAACCACTGCACCTCGACGATGCGGTCGAGACGGAAGCTGGCCCGCTGGTTGACCGCGAGCACGGCCTGCTCGTCGGGCGCCTCGAATACCGACAGGCAGATCTCCTCGGCCGCGACGAGAACTGTGCCGACGTGCCGGGTCGTGGCATCGTCGAGCGCCGCGAGACGTTGCGCGGCCTCCTGCACCGCGGTGGCGTTGACCGCAGGGGTGTACCGCTCGACCAGGAAGTATCGCGGGCGGCTGCTCACGGGCTTGCCTTTCGTTCGCGCTGCGGGGCTCGCACCCGCTCGCTCCTCGCGCTCACCGGGCTTGCTTTTCGTTCGCGCTGCGGGGCTCGCACCCGCTCGCTCCTCGCGCTCACCGGGCTTGCCTTTCGTTCGCGCTGCGGGGCTCGCACCCGCTCGCTCCTCGCGCTCACCGGGCTTGCTTTTCGTTCGCGCTGCGGGGCTCGCACCCGCTCGCTCCTCGCGCTCACCGGGCTTGCTTTTCGTTCGCGCTGCGGGGCTCGCACCCGCTCGCTCCTCGCGCTCACGCAATGAGACGCTAGGCACCGCGGGACCGTCGGGCATCCGTGAAACTACGCACGGTTGGCCGGGTCGGCCGGCAGCTGCGCCAACGCGGTCGCCAGTTGGCCCCGGGAGCGCACCTGGAGCTTGCGGTAGACCGACGAGAGTTGGCTTTCCACGGTCCGGGTCGAGACGAGCAACTCGGCCGCGATCTCGCGGTTCGATCGGCCGGTGGCGGCCAGCTCGGCGACGTATCGCTCAGCGGCGGTGAGTGCGGTCCCGGTGGCGACCCGACCCCCGATGCGGCCCAGCTCCTGTGCCGCCCGGGCCGCCCACGCGCGGGCCCCGAGGGACTCGAAATCTGCCTGCGCGGCGAGCAGATCCGCGCGGGCCGCCCGCCGGTGGCCAGCGTGGCGCTGCAGGTTGCCGCGCAGGTAGCGGGTGCGGGCCAGTTCGAACGGCATCGGCAGTTCGCTGTCGAACGTGCCGATCGCGGTGTCCAGACAGGAGATGCCGGCATCGAGTTGCCCCTGTGCAGCCGTGAGCAGACCCCGCCCACGGCGGGCCATCGCAACCGTCCACGGCAATGCAAGGCGGGTCGCCGGCTGTTCCAGGCGCCGCACCAGGACCTCCTCGGCCAGGCCCAGGTCGCCGGCGAGCACCGCCGCCTCGACCAGATCGCCGAGGAACCGGAACTGGGTCGGCAGCACTACCTTGATCGCGTCGGCATGTCTCATCGCCGCGGTCAGGTAGTGCAGCGCGCGGGGCGCATCGGGCACGGACAGCTCGACGAACCCGAGCAGAGCACAGAAGATGGTCGCCTCCCAGCGGTCCCCGGCCGCCTCCTGGGCGACCAACGCCGGCACCGCGATGGACCGCGCACCGTCGAGGTCGCCTTCCCACGCCTGGACCCGGCCGATCGCCAGCATGGCCCGGTCCCGCCAGGCCAGCTCGCCCTGCTCGACCAGGTCCAGACACTCCTGGGCGTACCGGTGCGCGGCCGCCCAGTCGCCGCTCAGCTGGGTCAGCACGGACAGCGCCTGCACCAGCGGTGGCAACAGGCCGACCTGTCCGGCGTCGGTCAACCGGCGATACTCGGCCTCGTCCAAGGCCCTCGCCTCAGCCAAGCGTCCTAAGTGGAACAGTGTTCGCTCGGCGACCTCCTGCGCTCGCCGGGCGACGAACGACGTGCCGGTTCCGGTGCGCAGGGCCAGGCCGCGCTCGACATCCGCGGGGTCGGGGGGCTCGCCGCGGAGCAGGCAATGGAATGCGCGATCCAGCAGGGCGCAGGCCAGGTGGTCGGGATCCGGCGACAGGTCGGGGCGTTGCAGGATATCCGCCGCCCGCTCGGTGCTGAGATTGGCCGCCGGCGGATCCATGTCCGCCATGGCCGCGATGTGTGAATGGACCATCGCCTCCAGCAGCGGATCGCCGTCGGTGTGCGCCAGCGCCGCGATGAGGAGAGGGTGCGCCTGCGTGGGCTGCTGGACGTAGGCCAGCTCGCCCAACGCCAGCAGCGCCCGGGCCCGAAGGCGCCCGGCCGGCGCCAGGTCGAGCACCAGGTGCAGGCTGCTGGCGGCCCGGTCCGGATCACCGGCCGCCCCGGCCGCGTCCGCGGCGTCGAGCAGCAGGGCCGGCCGGCGGCTCGGGGACCCGGTCACCTCGGCCGCTCGTTCGAGCAGGGAAGCCGCGACCCCGGGCGCTCCGCGCGCCGTGGCCAGGTCCGCCGCGGTGGCCAGAGCCGCGACCGCGCGGTCATCGCCGGGCTCGGCGATCGCGGACAGGTGCACGGCCCGCTCGACCGGGTCGTCTGCCTGGTCGGCCAGCTTCCGCCGCAGGCGACGAAGCTCGCCGGGCGGCGCATCGGCGTACGCGATGGCGGCATAGAGCGGGTGTTGCGCCCGTAACCGTCCACCGTCCACGACGAGGAAACCGAGCTGGAACGCCTCGTCGACCGCCTCGGCGCCGCCCGTACCGAGCAGCCTCGGCACCGATTCGGGGCTGGGTGCCGGAGACATCGCGACCAGCAGGAGAGCCCGGCGCGCGGCCGGCGAGAGAGTCGCCAGGTGCGCGCGCACCAGCGCTCCGGTCTCTGGCGGCACCGGGAACGGCGCTCCCGGCGCCGGGGCCTCCCGCCCGGCCAGCATGCGGCTCATCTCGAGGGCCAGGAAGGCGTTGCCGGCGCACGCCTCGTGAATGCGGACCAGGAGCGGACGCGGATGGCTGATGCCGAGGTGGTCGCGGATGAGCCGACCCAACGCCCCGGCGGAGAGCGGACCGACACTCAGCGTGGCGTGCTGGGCGAAGGCGATGTCCACCCGCTCGTGAGCGCCACCGTCCGGATCGGTACGGGCGGTGGCGAGCAGACCGACGGGTGCGTCGCCCAGACGCCGGGCCGCGACGGCGAGCACCGCGGCGCTCGGTTCGTCAACCCATTGCAGATCGTCGACGGCGAGCAGGACCGGCTGGCCGGTGGCCATCTCCCGGAGCAGGTCAGCGATGGCCAGGCCGACCAGGTGCGGGGCGGGCGCGGCCTGGTCGGTGACGACCCGACCGAACGCCGCCGCGAGCGCCAGGCGTCGCGGTTCGGCGAGCGAGGCCATGGCGGCCCGACCGGGCTCGCCGTCGAACAGAGCCGTGACGACGGCGAACGCCATCTCCTGCTCGGCCGCGGTGGCCCGCCACGCCAGTACCAGGTCAGACCCTGCGCGATGGTCAAGGGCGTCCCTCCACAATGTGCTCTTGCCGATTCCCGGCTCGCCGGCGACCACCAGCGCGGCGGGTCGCGCCGATGCCAGCCATCGGCCGATCGCGGCCCGTTCGGCTTCCCGGCCGATCACCGCGACCGGCGGCCGGCCACCGGACTCCGGGGCGCCGCTGGCACGCACAGACGCAGGCTAGCCGGCCGACGACGTCAAGCCCTACCTCATGGGCCGCTGCACCGAGCCCGGCTGCAGCTGGCGCGCATTCGCCGACGGCAGTCTCGTCGGGGTCCTGGCGGAGCACCAGTTGCGCCAGCGGGCCGCCGAACACACCACGAGCGTCTCCACCGAGGTGCGTCGCCCCCTCGGTTGAGCTGGCTCGACGCGAACGTCGTCCGCGCCTTAGCCGTCATCCGGTCCGCGCGCTCCGGACCGCCGCCCGGCATCGGGGCGCACCGCGACGCAGCAGAGCCCGGCCTCGGGTCGAAGGTCGGCGACGAGTTCGGGCAGACCCATCCCGGCGAGCAGCCCGGTAATGAAGGCGTGGTTGAGACCGCAGACCAGCTCCGGATGGTGACTGGCGAGCGCGTGGAAGGGGCAGTTGCGCAGCACCAGACCGCCGACCGGATCGCCGGTGGGCTCGTACCCGAGCTCGGTCAGGACCGCGCCGAGCCGGCCGAGCGGGTCGGGCTCATCGCCGATGGCGTACTGGCTGCCCAACCGCCGCCCATGGGCGGCCGCGGTCCGCAGAGCCGCGCGAGCCGCGTCGGTCGGCGCCTTCGCGACCGCTTCGGCGAGGATCGCCGCCACGCGCTCGTACTCGCGCTGCGGCATGGTGACCGCCACCCCGTTGCCGGCGAGCTCATACACCTTCGGGGTACGGCCACGGCCCCGCGGCTGGCCGGCCGGGGCCTGGTAGCGGGCCCGAAGCAGCCCCGCGTCGACGAGCTTGTCCAGGTGGAAGGCGGCGAGGTTGCGCGTAATGGCGACCGCGTCGGCTGCCTCGTCGCGGGAGACCGGATGGGTCTGGCGGCGTACGTGGTCATAAAGCGCACGCCGCACCGGGTCGACGAGTGCGGCAACGGCCTGCCAACGGGACTCGACCACGCCACCAGAATATCACTAGCGACTGCTGTTGATAATCTGGATCGGGCGCGGCAGGATGCCAATGGCGTACGTGTTCACTGGCGAAAATCGTACCGAGCCTCAGGAGTGCCGGGCCCTGCTCCACAGGAACCGGAGTGCACCGGGCCCACCCTGCGGGCCCGCAAGGAGGAAGGAGGCGGCCATGACCGTCACCGCGATGGCGCAGACCCGTACGGAGCGCACCCACGAGCCGCCCTTGCGCATCGTCCGGGAGGACCCCGGTCGGGACCTGGACGCCGCCGAACGCGCCGCCGCCGAGTTCCTCACCGCGCTCGGTCTGCGACTGGATTCGGAGAGTATGCGGGACTCGCCCCGGCGGATGGCGGCCGCCTACGCCGAGCTGCTCACGCCGCGCGGCTTCGTGCCGACCACCTTCCCCAACGATGAGGGCTACGACGAACTGGTGCTCGTGCGCGACATCCCGATCAGGTCGATGTGTGAGCACCACCTGCTGCCCTTCGTCGGCGTCGCCCACGTGGGGTACCTGCCCGGCGCCCGCATCCTCGGGCTGTCCAAGATCGCCCGGGTGGCTGAGCTGTTCGCGCATGGCCCGCAGGTCCAGGAACGGCTGACCAAGCAGATCTCCGACTGGCTCGAGGAGCACCTGCAGCCCCGGGGCGTGGGTGTGGTCATCGAGGCCGAGCACCTCTGCATGACGCTGCGCGGTGTGCAGGCCGCCGGGTCGCGCACGTTGACCTCGGCGCTGGCCGGAGCACTCCGCGAGGACCCGCGCTCGCGGGCGGAGTTCCTCCTGCTCACCGGGGCCGGACCGCGGGCCGAGCCGCGCTGAGCCGGCGCCCCACCTTCTCCGCGATCTAGGGCGTACGCACACGGTTCGATCTCCGATCGTGTGCGTACGCCCTAGATCGGCGCGTCTCGGCGGGTGGCGCTGGTTAGCTGGACGGCCGAGCCGCACGGCCGGGTGTCGGCGCTAGGGTGCCTGCGTGAAACGCTTCCTGCACCACCTCGCGGCGAGGTTGCGGCGGCTTGCTCCGACGGCCGCCCACCCCCGGTCGCCGGCCGTCCCGCAGGTCGAGGTACCGCGGGGACGGCACCTGGTCTACGCTCCCGAGCCCGACGGGCGGGCCGACCCGGGCGAGGTCGTGTGGTACTGGGTGGCCTACGAGGACGAACCGCATCAGGGAAAGGACCGTCCGGTACTGGTCGTGGGGCGCGACGGCAACGTCCTGTTAGGACTGATGCTCTCGAGCCAGCAGGCCCGCGACGGCCAGAGCAACTGGCTCGCGCTCGGTCCGGGAGCGTGGGACAAACAGAGACGGCCGAGCTGGGTCCGGCTGGACCGGGTGCTCACCGTCCCCGAGGACGGGATCCGCCGTGAGGGCGCCGTGCTCGACCGCGCCCGCTTCGAGGCGGTCGCGGCGCGGCTGCGTTCCGCCTACGGCTGGACCTGATGCCTTTCTTCTCGCCGATCTAGGGCGTACGCACACGATTGGAGATCGAACCATGTGCATAAGCCCTAGATCGACGGGGGAGAGGACGGGCGTCCGCGGACCAGGCTGGCGCCGGCGGCGACGAGACCGATCGCGATGGCGAGCAGGAACACCACCGCCAGGCCGTCGTGGAACGGTGCCGAGATGAGGTCCGGGAAGAACTGGCGTCCGGTGAGCGTGGCCGCGTTGGCTGCCGGTAGATGGTCCACAATGGCCGGACCGAGCAGTTCCCGGATCGGGTTGTAGCCCAGGAAGGCGGCGAAGAGGGTGCCCACCGGCGGCAGCCCGGCCACCGACTGCGCGGCGCCGGCTGGTACGCCCTGGGCGGTGAGCCCGGTCACCAGCGAGGTCGGCAGCGAGCGGGACAAGCCGGCGACCATGAGGGAGAAGAACACGCCGATCGAGAGCACCATGCCGGCGTTGATGAAGGTCGCCCGCATGCCCGACGCCGCTCCGCGCAGGTGGGGCGGCACGCTCGACATGATCTGTGCGGTGTTCGGCGCCACGAACAGCCCGCCGCCCGCGCCGTTGAGGAAGACCAGGACGGCGAAGACGGGATAGCCAAAGTCCGTCGGGATCAGCAGCAGGCCGGCGAACGAGGCCGACATGACCAGCAGGCCCGCCGCCGCGAACCAGCGGGCGCCGTACCGGTCGGAGAGGCGGCCGGCCAAGGGACCGGCGGCGAGGAAGCCCACGGTCAGCGGCAGCAGGTAGATGCCGGCCCACAGTGGAGTGTCCGCATAGTCGTACCCGTGCAACGGCAGCCAGATTCCCTGCAGCCAGATGATGAGCATGAACTGCAGGCCACCGCGCGCGATCGCGCCGAGCAGGCCGGCCACGTTGCCGCTGCTGAACGCGGCCACCCGGAATAAGGCGAGCGGGAACATGGGCTCGGCTACCCGCAGCTCGATGACGCAGAACAGGACGAGCAGGAGCAGGCCGCCGATGAGTCCACTCAGGACCAAGGGATTGGTCCAGCCCATGGTGTGCCCGCCGTAGGGTTGGATGCCGTACGTGATGGCGGCGAGCAGCGCGGTGAGGCCGAGGGCGAAGGTGGCGTTGCCCCACCAGTCGATGCGGGCCCGGCGGCGGATGCCGGTGTCGTGCAACGATCGGTACGCCCACACGGTGCCCAGCAGGCCGACCGGAACGTTGACCCAGAAGATGGAGCGCCAGTTCCATTCGGCCAGGACGCCGCCGAGGACCAGGCCGATGAAGGAGCCGGCGATGCCGGCGACCACGTTGATGCCCAGGGCCATGCCGCGCTCGGCCGCCGGGAAGACGTCGGTGAGAATCGCCACCGAGTTGGCCAGCAGCATGGAACCGCCGATCGCCTGCAGCACCCGCCAGCCGATCAGCCAGAGCGCCCCCCGGGCGCCGGCGAACGGATCCAGCGAGAGCGCGATCGAGCAGACGGTGAAGATGAGGAAGCCGGCGTTGTAGATGCGGACCCGCCCGTACATGTCGCCCAGCCGGCCGAGGGTGACCACGAGCACCGCGGTGACGAGCATGTAGCCCATGAGCATCCAGAGCAGGTAGCTCACGTTGCCCGGGGTGAGCGGGTCGAGGTGGATCCCGTTGAAGATGGCCGGCAGCGAGATCAGGACGATCGACGAGTTGATCGTTGCGAGGAGCATGCCGAGCGTGGTGTTGGACAGCGCCACCCACTTGTAGTGCGGGTGGTCGGGATGGGCCATGAAGCGCCGGGTCGCGCCGGTTGGCCGCAGCGCCCGGTCGGTGGCGGTGGGTCTCACGATCCCGGATGTCCCATCTCGACGAGGCGGTCCAGGGCCGGCAACGCGGCGAGAATCGTCTTCCGTTCGGCCGGCGACAGCGCGGCGAGCAGCTCACCCAGGCGCCGCTCCCGAGCAGTCCGTCGACGGCGCAGCAGCTCGCGCCCCTCGCCGGTGATCCGGATCCGCACGACGCGACCATCACCCCGGTCGCGGACCCGTTCGACCAGGCGGTCACGTTCGAGGCGGGAGACGAGCTGGGTCATCGCCGGCTGGCTCACGTCTTCCAGGAGCGCCAGGTCGGTGAGGCGTTGCTCACCATTCTCGAGTCGGCGCAGCGTGGAGGCGGCGGTCAGGCTCACCTGGTCGGCGGGCTGCAGCCGGCGCAGGAGCCGGAACAGGCGATCCAGCGTGGCGGCCACCGATGCCGCGCCAAGGCTGAGGCTTCGAACCGCCATCACCCTTTTATATCACGTACTTATGAAAGCGTCGGCAGCGGGCCGCCGGTATGGGAGCGGCCGCGACGATGGTGATGACCGTGGCGGCGTGGCATGATCTGCCGATGCCCGGCGGGGTACGGGTCGCGTACCCGACGCCACGCCCGTGGCGCAGCGCGGACGCACCGGCGCGGTCAGGCAGGATGAGAGGTGGCACGAAGGGGGTGGGCATGGCCGGACGGATCCGGGACGAGGACATCGCGCTGGTCCGGGAACGCACCTCGATCGTGGACGTCGTCTCCGAGTATGTGACGCTCAAGCCGGCCGGCGGCGGCAACGTCAAGGGCCTGTGCCCGTTCCACGACGAGAAGACCCCGTCGTTCACGGTCGCCGCGCCCAAGGGCGTGTACTTCTGCTACGGCTGCGGGGCCGGCGGCGACGCGATCACGTTCGTGATGACCCAGGAGCACCTGAGCTTCGTCGAGGCGGTGGAGCGGCTCGCGGCCAAGGCCGCCATCCAGCTCCGGTACGTCGAGGCCGGTCCGGCCCTGGTACGCGGTCAGCCCGGCCTGCGCCAGCGGCTGTGCGCGGCCCACGCCGCCGCGGTCGAGTTCTACGGTGAGCAGCTGGGCACCCCGGGTGGGCGTACCGCGCGGGAGTTTCTCGCCGAGCGCGGCTTCGACAAAGCGGCGGCCGAGACCTACAGCTGCGGTTATGCGCCGGACGGCTGGGACGGCTTGACCAAGTACCTCCGACAAAAGGGTTATACGGCCCAGGAGCTGGTGACCGCCGGCCTGGCGAAGGAGGCGCGGTCCGGCAACCTCATCGACCGGTTCCGGCGCCGGCTGCTCTGGCCGATCCGAGAGCTGACCGGCGATGTCATCGGCTTCGGGGCGCGCAAGCTGTACGACGACGATGACGGGCCAAAGTACCTCAACACCCCCGAAACGCCGCTGTACAAGAAGTCGCACGTGCTCTACGGCATCGACCACGCCAAACGGGAGATCGCCAAGCAGGGGCGGGCGGTGATCGTCGAGGGCTATACCGACGTGATGGCGTGCCACCTCGCCGGGGTACCCACTGCGGTGGCCACCTGCGGCACCGCGTTCGGGGCCGACCACATCGGCGTACTGCGCCGGCTGCTCATGGACAACGATGCGTACGGCGGGGAGATCATCTTTACGTTCGACGGGGACGCGGCGGGCCAGAAGGCGGCGCTGCGGGCCTTCGAGGACGACCAACGGTTCGTCGCGCAGACCTTCATCGCGGTCAGCCCGGACAACATGGATCCGTGCGAGCTCCGCCTGGCCAAGGGCGATGTCGCGGTACGCGACCTGGTCGCCCGGCGCGAGCCGCTCATCGCGTTCGCGCTGCGCTCACACCTCGCGCGGTTCGACCTGAACCTGGCCGAGGGCAGGGTGGCGGCGCTGCGGGCGACCGCGCCACTGGTCGCCAAAATCAAGGACCGGGCGCTGCGTCCGGAGTATGCCCGCAAGCTCGCCGGCGATCTGGGTATGGAGGTGGAGGTCGTCACCCGGGCGGTCGCCCAGGCATCCGGGCGCGCCGGGTCCACACTGGCGCCGCCGCCCCGGGTTGCCCCCGACGCCAAGGATCCTCGCTCCCTTGTGGAGCGTGAGACGCTGAAGCTGGCGCTGCAGGAGCCGGTGCTGGCCGGGCCGCTCTTCGACGCGGTGGATGTGACGGCCTACCGGCATCCGGTGCACGCGGCGATCCGGGAAGCGATCGCCGAGGCCGGCGGCACGGCCACCGCGGTCGGCGGCGCGACCTGGATCGAGACCGTCCGGGACGCCTGCGGCGACCTGGCCGCGAAGGCGGTGGTGGGGGAGCTCGCGGTCGAGCCGCTGCGGGTGGACGGCGAGCCGGATCCGCATTACCTCGCCATCCAGCTGGCCCGGCTGCAGCTCTTCGCGGTGAACGGGCGGATCGCCGAGGTGAAGTCCCGGCTGCAGCGGGTCAACCCGGTCACCAACCAGGACGAGCACTTCCAGCTCTTCGGCGAACTGGTGTCGTTGGAACAGCATGCCCGCGCGCTGCGCGAGCAGACCTCGGGAGGCATCTGAGATGGGACTGCTGCGCCGGCGGCGACTGCCGTCGTCAGCCCGACCGTCGCTGGCCCGCAACGAGCGCATCGTCGCCTGGGCCCCGACCGCCCACCGCCGGACGGACGCGGTGGTGGTCACCACCCTCGGTGTCTGGCTGCCGGGCCGGGACCGGCTCGGTTGGGACCAGGTGCACAAGGCGAGCTGGTCGGGATCGCGGCTGACCGTGGTCCCTTCGACCCTGGTCGAGGATCGCGCCGGATACCGGGTGCTCGCCGACGACGTGCCGGTGGCGGTCGAGCTGGCCGATCCGGACACGGTGCCGGCCGAGATCCGTTCGCGGGTCACCCGCTCGGTTGCGCACACCTCGCATCACCCGGTGCCGGGCGGCGGCGTTCGGGTGGTCGGGCGGCGGGTGCCCGGGGCTGACGGGCTGCGCTGGGATGTCCGCTACGACGACGGCACCGATCCGGTCGACCCGGACGTCGTCTCGGCCACCGACGAGCTGGTGACGGCCGCGTCGACCAGCTGATCCGCATTCGCAAGCCCACGTGTCGCCGCCCGTGCACGCCCTGGCCCGCGCGGCCCGCGCGGCCCGGGTGGCCCGGGCGTTAGCAAGGGCACCCTTTACAACTCAATGCGTTAATGGGGTGCCCTTGCTAACACGCGGGCGGGGCGCCGGGACGGGTGGTGCGCCCGGCGCGGTATCGGGTCGCCCACGTATCGGGGGCGCGGGTTAGCCTCGCGTTGTGCCGGATGAATCCCTGATCCACGCTCGCGGGCTGGTGAAGCGCTTCGGCGACTTCACCGCGGTCGATGGCATCGACGTCGATGTCCACCCGGGCGAGGCGTTCGGCTTCCTCGGCCCCAACGGTGCTGGCAAGTCGTCGACCATGCGGATGATCGGGTGCATCTCCCCGCCGACCGCCGGTGTGCTGCGCATTCTCGGGCTGGACCCGGTGCGAGACGGCCCGCAGATCCGGGGCCGCCTGGGCGTCTGCCCGCAGCAGGACTCGCTGGACCCCGAGATCACGGTGACCGAGAACATCACCGTCTATGCGCGGTACTTCGGTATCTCGTGGCGGGTGGCCCGGGAGCGGGCGGCCGAGCTGCTCGACTTCGTCCAGCTCAGCGACCGGGCCGCGGACAAGGTCGAGCCACTCTCCGGCGGCATGAAGCGCCGGCTCACGATCGCCCGGGCGCTGGTGAACGAGCCCGACATCGTGCTCCTGGACGAGCCGACGACCGGTCTGGATCCGCAGGCCCGTCACCTCGTGTGGGAACGGCTGTTCCGGCTCAAGCAGCGCGGGGTCACGCTCGTGCTGACCACGCATTACATGGATGAGGCGGAGCAGCTCTGCGACCGCCTGGTGGTGATGGACCGCGGCAAGATCGTCGCGGAGGGATCGCCGCGGGCGCTGATCGAACAGCACTCGACCCGCGACGTGGTCGAGTTGCGCTTCGGCGAGAACCAGCTCGGGGGGTACCCGGGCAAGCTCGCCGGCATCGGCGAGCGGATCGAGGTGCTGCCTGACCGGATCCTCCTGTACGCCGAGGACGGTGACACCGCGGCCGACGCGGTACACGACCGCCGGCTCGCGCCGAGCAGCGTTCTGGTGCGTCGCAGCACCTTGGAGGACGTGTTCCTGCACCTGACCGGCCGCGCTCTGGTGGAGGAGTGAGCGATGACCCTGGTGATGGCGCCCCGGCGCTCGTACCCGTCTCCCCTTCCGGTGCTGGAGCACTGCCTGGTGTCGTACCGGCGGACCTGGCGGGGTTCGGTGCTGACCACGTTCGTGGTGCCGGTGCTGTTCCTGCTGGGTCTGGGCGTGTCACTGGGCGCGTATGTCGACCGTAGCGGCACGCTCGGAGTGCGGTATCTGGACTTCATCGCGCCCGGTCTGCTGGCCTCGTCGACGATGCAGGTGGCGATCAACCAATCGACGTGGCCGATCCTGGGCTCGTTCGAGTGGCAGCGCCGGTTCTTCGCCATGCAGGCCACGCCGTTGCGCCCGGCCGACATCCTCGGGGGCGAGGCGTTGTACATCGTGGCCCGGGCGTGCCTGGCGGCGATCGGCTTCCTGGTGGCGATGGCAGCCTTCGGCACCCTGCATTCGTGGTGGACGCTCGCCGCGGTGCCGGCCAGCCTGCTGCTTTCGGCGGCCGCCAGCATGCCGGTGTTGGCGTTCGCCGCGTCGATCCGCACGGATAACATGTTCGCCCTGCTCAACCGGTTCGCGGTGATCCCAATGACACTGTTCGCCGGAGTCTTCTTCCCGGTCGCCGCGATGCCGGCGGTGGCCCGCGGGGTGGCCTACGCGTCGCCGCTCTGGCACGGGGTCGAGCTGTGCCGAGCCGCCACCCTGGGCACGGCGACCGCCGCGCCGATCTGGTTGCACGTCGGCTATCTCGGCCTGTGGATTGTCGCCGGGTACGCGTGTGCCCGTTCGCGCTTCGTCAGCCGGCTCGCGGTGTAGGGATGGTCGGCCGATGGTGAGCAGGATGGTCCTACCCGGCACGCGGTCGGGGCGGTTGCGCCGATGGTGAGCACGCTGGCGCTTCCGCGGCTCGCGACCCGGGCCTGGCGGCCGACCGATCGGGTAGGCGCCGTGACCGGCCGCAACTTCGTCGCGATCCGGCACTCGTCCTACTGGCTCGTCGTTGCCTCGGGCTTCTTCGAGCCGGTGTTGTACCTGCTGTCGATCGGGGTCGGCGTCGGCGGGCTGGTCAAGACGTTCACGCTGGCCGATGGCCGGGTGGTGAGCTACGCCGCGTTCGTCGCCCCGGCGATGCTCGCGTCGTCGGCGATGAACGGCGCGCTCGCGGAGACCACGCTCAACTTCTACGCGCGGCTGAAATGGCAAAAACTCTACGACGGCATGGTCTCGACACCCCTGACGCCGTTCGAGATCGCGCTCGGCGAACTCGGCTGGGCCATGCTTCGCGGGGCGATGTACTCGGCCGCGTTCCTGATCCTGATGGTCGTCCTGGGGTTGACGACGGTCGGGTGGGCGATCGCGGCAATGTTCGCGTCTGCGCTGGTCGGGTTCGCCTTTGGCAGCGCCGGCATGGCCATCTCCAGCCTGCTGCGTACCTGGCAGGACTTCGACTACGTGGGCGTCGTGCAGTTCGCGATGTTCCTCTTCTCCGGCACGTTCGCGCCGGCGGACTCGTACCCGATCCTGGTACGCCTGCTCGTCGAACTCACCCCGCTCTACCACGGAGTGGAGCTGGTACGCGCGCTGACCACCGGCGCGCCGAGCTGGTCGATCGCGATCCATGTGGCCTATCTGGCCGCACTGGCCGGTGCCGGCATGTGGGTCGCCGGCCGGCGGATGGCGACAATCCTGTGCCGCTGAGCAGGCGTCCGTGGCGGTCGGCTGGTGCGGCCGATCGCCGATAGTGGCGGCTGGTGCCGGCCGGTGGCGGTGCCGGTTACGTCAGAACGAGGTCGCGGGCAGCGTCCGACCGTCGTCGGACTCGTGCGGGCTCTTCCCGTTGTTGCCCAGCCTATGCACCTGGTCGTTGACGGCCTGCTTGCCCTCCTCGTACAGGCGGGTGGCCTGAGCCTGCACGACGCCCGCGGCCTCCTGGACGGTCGGACTCTCCCAGACCCGCCTGGCCTGGGCCATCATCTGGTCGAACTTCTGGCGCCCGGCCCGCGTACCGAGGACATACCCCACACCGACGCCGGTGATGAACATCAGTTTCCCGCGCATCCGTCTTCCCTCCTGCTTCTGCTGTCCATCCTGCCTCGTTGGGTCCGCTGCGACGACGGCGGGTCGGGTCAGCGGCTCCATGGTGGATACCCGGCCCAGGCGGACCATAACCACCGCAGCCCACTGGCCGCGTAACCGGGGTGTTCCTGTACTCTTTCGGGGCACGGTCCCCCGTAGCTCAATTGGCAGAGCGTCCGGCTGTTAACCGGCAGGTTCCGTGTTCGAGTCACGGCGGGGGAGCCAAACACCGAGGTCACGGCCTTGATCCTCGCCGTTTTGCATCGCATCTCGTCGATATATTGCGCACGATGACGTGCGCCCGGCTCGCTTCGCGCTGACGTAGCAATGTGGGAGGTATGCTGGACTGGGCCACGTACCCTGTGGCCGTCACCCCCAACGGCGTCATCGTGAGCGCGAGGAGCGAGCGAGCGCCCGCAGTCGCGAACGAAAGGGCGGTTCGTGAGCGCGAGGAGCGAGCGGAGCGAGCCCCGCAGTCGCGAACGAAAGGGCGGCTCGTGAGCGCGAGGAGCGAGCTCGCTAACGAAAGGTGGGCAGCGTGTGCAGAAGTAGCTACCGGCACGCACCGTACCTGGGATCGGTCGCCGGCGACCGCCGCCCCACGCCCGCCCGCGCATCGAGTTCCGATCCCGTCCGGGCGACGATCCGCGCGTCGGATCGGGAGCGCGAGGAGACGATCAGCCGTCTCGGAGAACACCTCGTGGCCGGCCGCCTGGATCTGGCCGAGTATGAGGAGCGCGCCGCCGCAGCCGCCCAGGCCCGCTTCGTCGGCGACCTCGGTCCGTTGTTGCGTGATCTTCCCGCACCCAACCCCCCAGCGGTACGGGGTAGGCGCTGGGCCTGGTATGCACCGGTGTGGGGCGCGTGGCTGCCCACCGCGATGATCTGCCTGTTCATCTGGGGCGCCAGCTCACTAGAGCGTGGCCACCTGGTCGGGTTCTGGCCGATCTGGGTCATCGGGCCGTGGGGATTCATCCTTCTCTCCCGCAGCTGGCGACCGCGCCGCCGTTAGCGATGACCGCCTCTGCCGGGAGGCCGCCCGCGCCGCCGCGCCTTACGGCTGGCCGTCGGCCGGCTGGCCGGCCTCATCGGTAAGCTTGCGCCGGTTGGGGGCGATAGCTCAGCCGGTCAGAGCAGGGGACTCATAATCCCTCGGTCGCGGGTTCGAGTCCCGCT